>CAXXJJ010000004.1:0-4141661 GCA_963667015.2 Desulfatiglandales bacterium | reverse complement strand
TTGAGATCGAGATGGAGATAAATAGTTGTTGACTGGATGTTGTCATGCCCTAAACGGTTTTTGATATCCGTGATGGATTCACCACGGTAAAGGAGATCCACTGCCCTGGAATGACGGAAACTGTGAGCGGGATTGATGTACTTCAGTCGTTTTTCAGGAATGGCCATAGAAAGGTATTTTTTACAGAGACGATAAATACCATGCCTTGTAAGCTCTTCTCTTCTTTGATTGATAAAGATACGGTGTTTGTATTGCGCTTTCGGCTCTACACGATATTTTTTTATATAAAGCTGCATGAGCTGTGATGTTCTTTTTTCAAGGGGGATAATACGGAAACGATCTCCCTTTCCCAGGATGGCAAGTGTATTATGGTCAGGATCGAAGTAATCGATATTAAGGGCTGTAATCTCACTCGCTCTTGCCCCTGAGTCATAGAGAAGATGAAGCAGGGTATAATCCCGAAAGCCGTCTCTCCTCTTGATATCTACACATTGAAAGACCTTTAGTATCTCATCCTGATAGAGAAAGCCTACCAGAGTTTTCCGAGTACGCTTCTGGGGGATATTGAGTATCCTGTCAGCCAGTTCCCTGTATTCAGGACTCATAAACCGGATCATTTTAGCAAAGGACTTAATGGCAGCCAGTCTTTGATTCCGGGTCTTTGCAATATTATTACGCTCAACCTGCAGCTCGTTCAGGAATGCAATAATTATCTCAGACGAGATATGCTCCACCTTGAGAGAGCTTATTTTATTGTCATAATATTTTGCAATAAAAGGCAGAAAAAGTCTGAAGGTATCACGGTAGGATTTGACAGTATTATGACTTACTCCCTTGATGTGGGGAAGGTATTGTTCAAAGAACTTATGGACAGCAGTAGATATCTTCATTCCTTCCTCTTCTGCCATAAAGAAAAATCCACCAGATTTTTACGGCTGATCGCATCCATGACCCTGAGATAAACACTGGTGTATTTGTATTCCGCATGGCCCATATAAGCAGCAAGCACCGGAAGGGCATTCTGCGGAGATTGTCCTCGTTTTTTAACGTTCAGCAGGGTATTTACTGCGAAACTGTGTCTGAGGCTATGAGGTGTGGGCTGACTGAAGTTCACATTGCCTATGATTTTTCTTGGCTGGTCAAGCCCGATATCTTCTACGGCTTTATGGAATAAATTGCGTATACGATAGTCTCTTATGGCTTTGAGGCCTTTCCCTGCAAGTAGATATGGATTCTCATCATTGGGGCATGCATGCCCGCGCACAGCAAGATAGTTTTCTATCTCCGATTTTACAGTACCTGGTATGGGGATCAACCTCTGTTTCTTAAACTTGGTCTTTTTAATATACAGGGTAGCGTCATCCCTGTTGTAATGATGTCTCATAAGTTTCAGTGGTTCTGATATCCTCATACCGCATCGTGCCAATAAAAGAATAACAAGGTATTCCGCAAGGTCTGCCAGAAAATACTGATTTTTTTTTCTTAATCTATTACATGCGGCATTTAGTAATTGATCGGTTTGCTCACAGGAGAAAACAAAAGGAATGATGCTGTTCTCCTTAAGAGGGGGAATGTCCTGAATGGGATTTTCAACCAGGTACTCCTGTCGTAAGAGGTAATTTAAAAAGACTCTAACTGAGGAGAATACACTGTTGACACCACGTGGCTCTAACTCCAGGCTGGCTCTCATCTCAAGAAAGTAGAAAGAGTGAAGAGAATGCCAGTCAGCGTTTGTCTCTTTTAAATATCGATCAAGGACCAGAAGATTAGCCCGGGATAATTTTATGCTGTATCCCAGGCCTTGACGATAAGCAAGATAATCATTTAGTTGCGGAGCAAGAAAACTTTCAAAGTTCTTCATTAAAGATAACCTTTCTCATAAACTCTGTGCTGATATGAAGATATCTGTGAGTTGACTGTATGTTCTGGTGGCCCATCATTTCTTTCACCTCATAAATGGATTGGCCCATATGGAGAAGGTTCTGTGCATAAGTATGCCTGAGCCAGTATGCAGATGAAGAGAGCCCGGCCTGTTTCATGGCCCTTGCTATAGACCCCACAACGTTATTGGCTTTCATAGGATGAAAGGGAAAGTGATGATTAAGAAACAGATATTTTGATGATCCATGAGGTCTTCCCTTACTGACATAAAGAGCAATAGCCTTAATGGTGTCTTCAGGTACAGGCAGGATGATGACATCCCCTCCTTTTCTTTCCTTGAGGGTGAGTTCTTTCTGCTGGAAAGAGATATCATCTAACGTAATCTTACTGATCTCCGCAGGCCTGAGCCCCAGGGAGTAAGCTATGTGTATCAGGGCATAGGTTCTCATTTGTGTGGGTGTGGAAAGCTCCAGGGAGGCAAAGAGTTCTTTTACCTGCTTTGGACGTAAAAACCTTGGCAGCCTTTTCTGGGCAAACTGAGGAGGGCCGACAAGAAACGAGGCCAGATCCCTTTTGATAATCTTCTTTTCATGATAGAGATGCTTTAAAAAACCTCTGAGGCAATAACGATAGAGCCTGCGGCTATAGTCCGACACCTTGAATGTTGCCATGAAGGCATCACAATGTTCGATTTTGAGTTTTGAAAGGGAGATGGCATTTTTTTCCAGATACTCATGGAATGGTCTTAAAACCCTCCTGATCCGTTTGATGTGTGTAGGAGAACTGTCAAGAGATTGAGAGTGATGAAGGAGGTATTCTTCATAAATATCCGGTAAAGGTGGCGCAGCATTTTTTTGATTCAGGGTATGATCGATAACTCCCCGGCTGAAAAGATAGTCTGATAACGACCTAAGTGCAGAATAGGCATTCTTATAACCGCTATATATTTGAAAGGCTTCTGCAGTACCATTAGTAAATATGTTTTCCCATATTATATCTTTATGGATTACATAGAAGAGAAAGTCGATCAGGATATGCTTGTAACGCTTATGGGATCTGCTCCCCTTTTCCTTCTCAATTGATTTGACCCAATGCATATAATCCCGGATCGAGTCCATTAATCTCCGGCTGTCTTCAAGGATCACTTTGAACCTCCAAAAGTGATTCCTGTATCAGCCCGCTGATCCCGGGATTACTCTGGCTTTTATGTGAAGTTTTTTCCCATAATGGTTTCGGAGGCAGGGAAAGTACCTGATAAAGTGTTCCGTCAAAGGCAATTAAATCTTTCTTTAAGAGCCCATCCCGGGCTTCAATATACTCATCCATAGAAAGCCGGAGCAAAGAACAAATGGCATCATAGGAGTAGAAAGATAACCCATATCTATCTGCAGCAAGTATGAGGAAGGAGTATAACAGGATCTCTACCTGTTCCAGGGATGCAAGAAACTCATCAGTCAGAAGTCGGTGAGGTAAAAAACCGAAACCTCCTTCAATATGTCTGATCCGATTCGGATTGAGAATCTTTTTCTTTATCATGGTCAACTCCTGAGTTTTACAGGTAAATATATCTGCAAATCCCGGAAAGAGTCGATCACATCTTGAAAGCATCTAAGGGGGAAGTCGTTCTATTTTCCTTGTTATAACAACCGGTTGACGTCTTAACACCTCTTGAAATCGTCTGAAGAGTAGTTGTCCGAAATACTCAACGATTATAAGATGTTGAATGCTTATCACCTCTTGAACTAACAAATGGGGTAGTCCGGACTTTAACCGGGTCTTCGGCTGTAACAAAGGAGAAGTTCCGGACTGACAAGCTGCACTGAGTTTCTTTTGAAGGTAATTGGATCTAAAATAGTCGGTGTTTTTCCTGTTCCACTCTCTACACTTCCTTCTATGCCATTCCTTCTTACATCCAGGGTCACCACAGGTCATTTGACGGTCTTTCAACCTTGGGTTCGGCACAAACCAGCGCCTACAGATCCTGCACGGTCGCTTCTTTAAAACCTTCTCCTCATGCATCGTTTCCTCCCTTGTTATCAAGGTGAAAAAACGACTTTAGATTAAAATGGACTGGTATGCATAGAGGGACGCTTTGTATTGGAAAGCTAAATGATGAGAAATTAGATGAATAAAATGGATACTTAATCTTTCTTTTGGAATTAAATGATGAATTTTATGGAGGGAATTAAAACACACAACATAACCAATCTCACAACATAGCTTGCCAGTATCCAAGCTTTCTTGATTGTTGTGATATATATAATCTCTAAAATTTGAACATCATTTTAACGAAAACATAATGGCCGCCTTTAATATCATCCTGACGTCACAATGTATTTTTGCATTGGTTTTATGTAATATGTGAGGATCTACTGAATTTCATTAATACGCTGAATTGGAGAGGCTGATATAACCTCACAAAAGGTTCCGATATGCTCCTTAATATTTTCCACTATCAAACCCTTTCCCGCATGAAGAGGTGTGTCGCTCACAAATTTAAATAAATAACAGCCGGTATTAAATCTCTTTGCTGTCTGCAGAACAGATGCCCCTTCCATATCTACAAGGTCCGCTATATCAGAAAGTTCTTTAAATGTTTCAATGTCGTTGATTGGTTTGTCCTGGGTTGCAAGGACAGCGTTATTAAACCCTTCAAGTGTATCGGGCGTCTGTATCCATGGTTTATTTGATCTGAGGTGAGGTCTGTCAGGCTCTATGGTTTTTTCAATCTGGTAGATGCTTCCAACCTGGTAACTCTCATCAACCGCACCCGCAGCCCCGGCATTAAGAATGAATGCGGGCTGGAATTTCATGCAGCAGTAGGCAGTACCCATTGCAGCGTTTGCCTTTCCAATGCCTGAAATGCCAAGGAGAATATCCTTTCCCTCATAAATATTAAAAGGCTTTTTTTTAATCTCCTTCATGTTGAAGATTTTTATAAACGGCTCTGCCTCCATATATGTGGCTGCTATTAGACATACTGAAATCGGGTTCAGCATCCGGTCATCTCCTCCAGCTTTTGAACCGCCTTTTTCCCTTTTTCGCCAAGAGACAGGGTAAACTTATTAACATACAGGTTGATATGCTGTTTAATAACATCATCATCCATTTCCTGGGCAAGGGATTTAATATATTTCCATGATTCCTCGGGATTATCAAAGGCAAACCTTACAGAGTCTCTTATGATGGTTTCGATATCATCCCTGTATTTTATTGTGTCTGTGTCCTTTCTTATGGCAATACAGCCAAGGGGTATGGGAGATGATGTTTCCTGTTCCCACCATTCGCCCAGGTCTATTATCTGTTCGCATCCATAATCCTTAAATACAAACCTTCCCTCATGAATTATGACGCCTGCATCAAATTTTCCGGACCTGATCCCTGGAAGGATCTCGTCAAACCTGGCAACATAAGTATTTTTTGCTTCAGGGTATTTAAGAGTGAAGAGCATATTGGCGGTTGTATCCAGGCCCGGAACAGCAATAAGGGCATCCTCAACAGAGATATCCTTTGAGTGTGCCACAAAAAGCGGACCGCAGCCAAAACCCAGGGCAGCGCCCGAATCAAGAAGTTCATATTTATCCCTGAGCCTGAGCCATGCAGCAAAGGAAAGCTTGCTTACCTGATGAACGCCCTGTTTTGCCTGCTGATTAAGGCTTTCCACATCATCGATGAATGGTGTAAATGACAGCCCCTCTGTATCCACAAGGTTATTAAGCATGGCATGAAAAATAAATGTGTCGTTGGGGCATGATGAAAATGCGATGTCTATTTTTTTATTATTTGTCATTTTTTCTTCTAATACTCCCTCAAAACCTTGTATGCAGAATCCCTCAGCACCGGCGCTTTTCCGGCATTCCGGATAATTGCAATCATCTCATCCATATTGGTTTTTGTTTCAATACCGGTAGCCTTTACAACCACCTCTTCCATGAGCACGCCGCCCATGTCATTGGCTCCCATGGCAAGGGCAATCTGGGCAAGCTTCATGCCTTCGGTGAGCCACCCTGCCTGGATGTAGGTTACATTGTCCAGGAATATTCTTCCTATTGCCACCATCTTCAGATATTCTATTCCTGTTGCAGGAAGGATATCATCCATCTGTGTTGATGCAGGCGAAAAGGACCAGGGAATAAATGCGCGTATCACGCCGGTGCGGTCCTGCACATCCCTTATTACCCTTAAATGTTCAATCCTGTCCTCATGTGATTCTCCCATGCCGTATGTCATGGTCGCTGAAGACATCATCTTATGGTGACTCAGGGCCTCCATTACTTCGCACCATTCATCTGTTTTTATCTTTTTGGGGCTTACCCTTTCCCTGACATGATCAACAAGGATATCCGATGCACCTGGCATGGAATTAAGGCCTGCGTCCCTGAATATACCAAGCAGTGTAACAGGGTCTATTCCCTCCTTTTTAGAGATATGAATAAGCTCGGATGGAGAAAAGGAGTGTATAAAGACCTCTGGAAATGTCTCCCTTACAATGCGTATCATCTCAATATATTTATCAAGCCTGTAGTCAGGATGAAGGCCGCCCTGAAGCATAACCTGGCTGCCGCCTGCCTCTTTGAGTAGCTTAACCTTTTCTATTATCTCTTCATTGGTAAGTTCATAGGACGGCACCCTGTTTGCCTTTGCATGATAGGCGCAAAAGGCGCAGCATGCTTCACAGATGTTGCTGTAGTTTATGATGCGGTCAATGATGAATCCCGCCTGTTCCTGAGGAAAGGCGAGTTTTCGTCTCATGTCGCCGAGTTTTCCCAGTTCGATAAGATCCCATGAAAACAGGTTGATAGCCTCATCAGGGGTAATGCGTTTTCCTGCCTCTATTTTTGATTTGAGTTTTTCTTTTATGTTTTGCATTTCTATCTAGTCCAGATACCTGATCTTCACCTTATCCTCAAACAGCCCCATCTCAAATGCCTTGTCATAATAAAACTGCAGGGCCTGTTTGAGCCTGTCCGAGAATTTGAACTGCAGGCAGGTTTCATAATACCCCTTAACATCATAGGTAATATCCGGGTATTTATTCTGCGCAGCCTTCACCACCCTGTCCGCTTCCTTTTCAAGGCATTCTATGGAATCACGATATGATCTTATCACTGCGTTTATCTCGTTACAGCACCTGTCTATGGCGTTTTCATTTACAGCAAACACGGCAAAGACGACAGGAAAACCTGTCTTTCTGAGCCATAATTCACCCAGGTCATATGAAAATGAAACCGGCGAACTGCTCTTAAGCATTGCCTCGTTACCTATCATAAGCACGGCATCAAGGCCATCCATGGATGGGTTGGGTTTTGTCAGTACATATTCCGGCTCAACATTGTAATAACTCTTAAGGAGCATTTTAAGCAGCAGTACAGAGGTATGTGAGGCGCTTGTAAGCCCGACCCTTTTTTTATCAAGTTCTTCAATGGGAAGGTTGCTCCTTAATATAACCGAACCCACATACCCTATGGAGCTGAGACAAAAATCCGGCAAAAGAAGTGCCCTGTCCTGGATCAGGGAATAGGTGGCAGCGGATATGGGGCTCATGTCCAGCTCCCCTTTTGCTATCATTCGGTTAAGATCACTCGGGTACCGGCTTACAACCTCAACACCGCTTAGAGGCTTGTGCTCAAACATGTGGTAATAAAAGGGGTAGCAGTTCAGGTAGTCTATATAACCCAGCCTCATGACGCTGCCCCCGGTTCGCAGTATCCGGCCGTTGTCCTGACAGGCGTCATGCCTGCATCTGTTATGAGCCTCTTTAAAAACCCCTCTGATCCGAAATCAGGGGTTTTTGCACCAGCCGCATGGACAACCCTTTCGTTATTGTAGGTGGCACCCATCTCATCCGCACCAAAGTGGAGCATGGTCTGGGCCATCTTTTCGCCGAGATACATCCAGAGTGCCTTGATATGCGGGACATTATGAAGCACTATTCGGCTTGTTGAATAGATGCGGATATCATCATAACCGGTTGTTGAACCGGACCGGTTGGTTTTTATTGCCGTATTTTCACTGTGAAAGGCAAGGGGAACAAAGGCCTTGAAGCCCCCGGTTTTATCCTGAAGGGATCTCAGCCGGAAAAGATGGTCAACAATATCTTCTGTCTTTTCCAGATGATTGTACAGCATGGTGGCATTGGTCTTAAGCCCGAGACCATGAGCCGTTTCCATAACATCGAGCCATCTTTTTCCTGAAATCTTTTTAGGCGCAATTATTTCTCTAACATCCTGAGCGAATATCTCTGCACCTCCGCCGGGAAGGGCGTTAACTCCGGCATCAATCAAACGCCTGAATACTGTTTCAACAGGAATATTGTTTAATTTTGCAAAGTAATCATACTCAACAGCCGTAAAGGCCACAATGAAGATATCGGACTTTATCTTTTTTATGCGCGAGAGCATCTCTTCAAAGTAATCCAGTTTAAGATCCGGATGAAGACCTCCTACGATGTGGACCTCGTCTATACCGAACTCAACTGCCTCCGCTACCCGGCTTTCTATCTCATCCAGGGAAAACAGGTAACTTCCCTCGTCTCCCTGATCCTTTGAAAAGGCGCACAGCGGGCAGCGCAGTTCGCATATGTTGGTGTAGTTAAGGTTCATGTTGACACCGTAATACACATTATTGCCATGGAGCTTCGTCTTTATGTGATGTGCGATTTCCCCCAGGTCAAGTATGCTGTCGGTTGTCAGCATTTCCATGGCATCCTTTTCATCCACCGGAATGCTGGTTTCTACCTTTTCTGCAATGGTCTTTAATTTTTTATCTTTTATGCTGTCTGTTAAGCTCAACCTACTCTCCCCACCCCTTAAACAGTTCCTGTTTTTTACCCAGAAGGTTCAGCATCTTCCCTGTAATAAAATCAACAATATCATCCACTGTTTGGGGTTTTGTATAAAATCCGGGCACAGGCGGAACAATAATCGCCCCGGCAAGCGCCGCCTTTTTCATGTTTTCAATATGGATCAGGTTAAAGGGCGTCTCCCTCGGCATAATAAGGCATTTTCTCTTTTCCTTTAGCGCCACATCACAGGCCCTTGTTATAAGATTATCCGCATATCCGTTTGCTATGGCAGACAGGCTCTTCATGGAGCATGGCGCAACAACTATTGCCTCAAAATCCGATGATCCGCTTGCACAGGGCGCCTGAAAATCCCTTTCATCATATTCTTTGAAGTCTTTTAAGTCCGCAACATTCCCTCTCTCTTTAAGCACACAGGTTAAAGGAGATCTGGCTGCAATGGAACATGACATCTCATATTCCATTATCCCGATACTTCCCCGTGATGCAATACCGGTTACAGACTCGCCTGACTTTAGCAGCTCTTCAATGAGTCTTATCCCCAGTATGGGTCCGCTTGCGCCTGTTATTGCGACAACAATCATTTCAGCACCCCTGTTACATTATTATGGATGCGGCAGTCCCGGCCAAAAGCAGGGGAGAAATAAGCATATTGGTCTTGAAAAGCCTTGAAAATCTTTCTCCAAGTCTGCCCGATCTTGCCAGCCGCTGGTGATATAAAAATATAACACCCACGAGCAATATTGCAATCCAGTAGGGATATTTCATTCCGCCGGTCAGTCCTGCGAGTCCCATGGCCCCAAATGAGCAGACATAGCATATGCCGGATATGTGAATCGCCCTTTGAACTCCAACCCTGACGGGAATTGAATGAAGTCCGGCCTTTTCATCAAAATCTTTGTCCTGCAGCGAGTAGATTATATCAAGTCCCGCAATCCACGCCATTATAACAAATCCCAGTAAAAAGGGTGTAAAGGCAATCTGGCCGGTAGCGGCAAAATATCCTCCTACAGGGGCGGCAGCCTCCACAAATCCGAGATAAAAATGGGATGATGACGAAAACCGCTTCAGGTAGGAATATGTAAACAGCAGAAATACAGCGAAAAAAGAGAGATAAAAACACAGTTTATTCAGAAGATATGCCGAAGTAATGAGGACAAGTGCGGACACTATTGCTATCAGCCAGACGGTAAAAGGCCTGGCATCACCCCTTGGTATTACCCTGTCCTTTGTCCTGGGGTTTTTACTGTCTATCTTTGCATCTATCACCCGGTTAAATGACATTCCGGATGTCCGGGCTGCAGCAAGGGCTATGGTGACCAGGACCCAGGACATAAATGTGCCGCCCCCGGCAAAAAGAAGGCCCAGGTATGCAAAGGGAAGGGTAAAGATTGTCTGTTCAATCAGGATAAGCTCTGAAAATTTTTTAAAATCCATATTCCTTCCATCTCTTATCCACGAGGGCCTTTATTTCATCGGACATGACTATTTCTTCGGGCCACTCCCTGCCCATTCCCTCTTCACGGGTCTTCCGGGTGGCATCGATTCCCATCTTTCCGCCAAAATTTGCATAGGATGCGGAATGATCCAGGGCATCAAGGGGCCCCTGCGAGAATATCAGGTCTCTCCCCGGATCAACATTATTTAAAAGCTTCCACAGGACCGTGCTCGAATCCCTTAAATCCAGGTCTTTATCAAAGACCGCGATAAACTTTGTTGATGAAAACTGGCCTAGTCCCCAAAGTGCATTAATCACCTTTTTTGCCTGGGCAGGATATTTTTTATCTATGCTCACAAGGGCGCAGTTGTGAAATACACCTTCTATCGGCAGTTCAATATCCTGAATCTCCGGCAGGATCATCTTAATAATGGGCAGAAAGATCCGCTCCGTGGCCTTTGCCATGTAGCAGTCTTCCATGGGCGGTTTCCCGACAATGGTTGCCGGGTAAACCGCGTCATTTCGGCATGTAATGCAGGTAACATGAAAAACCGGGTATATATCCGCTGCAGAATAAAACCCCGTATGATCTCCAAAGGGGCCCTCGATCCTCTCTTCATCAGGATCAACATAACCCTCTATAACAAAATCCGATTCTGCGGGGACATAGAGATCAACAGTATGCCCTTTTGTAATTTCAACAGGCCTTGAGTTTAAGAAACCTGCAAGCATGAGTTCATCAATATCCGGGGGCAGTGGGGCTGATGCGGCATATGTAACAGCAGGAGAACCTCCCAGGGCAACGGCAACCTCCATCCTCTGGCCCCTGTTTTTATATTTATCAAAATGGCGTGTGCCGTCCTTGTTATACTGCCAGTGCATCCCGGTTGTTGCCCTGTCATACTTGTGCATCCGGTACATTCCCATGTTCTGAACACCGGTATCCGGGTCCTTTGTTATGACAATGGGAAGGGTTATAAAAGGGCCACCGTCCGACGGCCAGCATGTGAGTATGGGCAGCAGATCCAGAAGATCACTTTTGGAGTCAAATACTTTGTCCTGGCAGGGGCCGCGTTTTACCTTTTTAGGAATATAATCAGCAACTTCTTTAAGCGTGAGGAGCATTCTGATCTTTTCCAGCAGGCCCGAGGGCGGCTGGATCTTTATGAGGGATTCAATCCTCGCACCTATGTCATCCAGGGATCTGCAGTTAAGGGCCATTTCCATCCTTTTAAACGTGCCAAAGGCATTAATCAGCAGTGGAAATGGAGAGTTTTTTGTTTTTTTGAACAGAATGGCCGGCCCGTATGCCTTGCTCATCCTGTCTGCTATCTCGGTTATCTCCAGAAACGGGTCCACCTCTGCCGCGACTGTCTTCAATTCGCCGGCATTTTCCAGGGCAGTAATAAATTCTTTCAGATTTTTAAAGGACATAGGGCTCCTCTTATAATAATATACTTGTTTCAAATTTTTATATAATAAGGTACATTTCAAAGCAAAGGAAAACTTATAAACAGGTGATCTGCTTGCCTTCTCAATTTCTCATATTAGCCATATTAATTGTCTCCATTGCCCTTTCATCTGTCCTGTTTTTTGCCCTGCGGGCAACAGGCAAAAAACTGATCTATGAGAAAAAAAACCGGTATCACCACATTATGGTTTATGAGGACGGATTTATCAGGACACTGTTTCTGGGCAATGATCCTGATGCAGGAAAACAGTCCAGGGTTGACCTGGATGATCCTGATTGCCTTCTCCTTGAATATACAAAACTTGTGTTTGCCGCCCTGCTGGTGAAGGATGCCCCTTTAAGGGTTCTCATAATCGGACTCGGGGGAGGCGTAATACCTCGTGCGATAAACCGGTATATCCCGGATGCGGAAATCGATGTGGTTGATATTGACCCGGATATCGTGGATGTTGCAGAAAAATTCTTTTCCTTTGAGCCCTGTGAAAAAATAAAAATCCATATATCTGACGGCCGCGCCTTTATCCGGGAGGCCGGGCAGAATATTCCGGTTAACAGGTACGACATGGTAATACTTGATGCCTTTAACAGCCGCTCCATTCCCAGGCATCTTACGACAAGGGAGTTTCTCAGAGAATTGATGCAGATTCTCACCCCGGACGGTGTTGTAGCGGCAAATGTATTGATTGATAACAGGCTGTTTCACTCCATACTCAGGACATACCGAAAGGTCTTCAAAAGGTGTTATGTTTTTTTGGGCGGCAGGGCCCGCAATGCGGTTCTTGTTTCACCGGGGCCGGATGCCCCGGGTATGGACTATAAAGAGGCGGAAAAAAGGTCTGAAGAGCTCCAGAAACTGTATCACTTTAATTTCAGCATGATTTCGGTGGCAAGACAGTTCAGGCCAAGATATACGCCGAAGATTTCGGCAAAGGTGCTTTCCGACTTTTAATTTTATATCTTTCCCTGCGCCCGGTGCCTTGAGCCTGTTTTCATACCCTTCTTGATTTTTAGAGAATTTGGGTTTAGTCTAGTGATAATTTAATCCTGTCTATATTTATTTTTACGGTAAACACGCCCGAAAACCGGCATATGGAGGATCGGGCTTAATCTCAAAAGGAGGGAAGATAATGAAACTCAAAGGAAAAACCGCACTTGTAACCGGAGGAGGCTCAGGTATTGGTACAGCCATCGCCAAAGGCTTTATAAAAGAAGGCGCAAAGGTCTGTATTACGGGCAGAAATCAGGATAAGCTCGATAAAGTGGCAGCAGAACTGCCGTCAGATCAGATTGTCACCTGCGCATCCGATGTAACGAGCCTTGATGACATCCAGAAGATGATGGATGCAACCATCGCCTTCGGCGGAAAGATCGATGTTCTGGTAAATAACGCGGGAATTGATCCGGGCGGAACAATTGTGGACCTCGATCCCAAGCTGTGGCAGCAGGTTATGGATATAAACCTGACCGGTCCTTTTTTGACCATGAAAAAGATCATACCCCATATGATTGAAAACGGCGGCGGATCAATCATTAATATCGCCTCTCTTGGCGGCACGGTTGCACTTCCGGGCATGGCCCCTTACTGCACAACCAAGGCAGGCCTTATCATGCTCACCAAGCAGGCCGCCCTTGACTACGGCCCTCAAAATATCCGGGTAAATGTTGTATGCCCCGGAGCAACAAGGACAAAGATGCTGGAAGACTCCATGGGCGGACTGGCAAAGGCCATGAATACCGACGTGGACGGGGCATTTGCAATTATGTCCAAACCCCTGCCGCTAAGAAGGGTGGCAATGCCCGAAGAAATGTGCGGCATATGCAACTTCCTGGCAAGTGACGAATCATCATTTATGACAGCCGCAACACTCCTGGTTGACGGCGGCGCATCGGTAGTTGACGTATCCGGCGCGGCATTAAGTAATGTTGGAGTAAACTGGGGATAATAAGAATCCTGTTAACAACAAGAGGGCAGGGCAGGAATATATATTCCGGTCCTGCCCTTCTATTTTTCCTCTCCATTTTCACCGATAAACACACATATCATCCATGCTTGACAAAGAACTATCGCCGCAATATTATTTGAGCTATGAATCATTGACATAATGCTGAAAATACTGCGGCACTCACCCGGTCAGTGAACTTTTATAAACATTTTATTGGGAGGTATCAGGCATGAAATTAGGTAAGATTTTAATTGCAGCCATATGCATTGGTTTGTTCTCCAGCGTACTGGCTGTGGATGCGCTTGCAGCAGATGCAAAAAAACCCATCCTGACGGTCTACAATCCGCTGGGAACACCACCGCCAATCAAACTTAAAGCCATGGCGCCCCGTCTGGATACGATCAAGGGCAAAACAATTTATATCGTTAATGACGGCTATCCCGGATCCGGCATACTGCTTGGAGAACTCTCCGCACTAATGAAGGAAAAATACCCCGAAACCACATTCATTTATAAGGATAAACCGGGTGGAATGGGCAGCGAAGATCCCGCACTGTGGAAGGAAATGGAAGAAAAGGCTGATGCGATGATCATCGCCCTCGGGCATTGAAGCGTCTGCGCGCCTGGGGTCACCAAGCTGTCGATAAAATTTGAAGAGAAGTTCAAAAAACCTGCAGTACCACTCGTTGTAGAAAGCTTTGTAGATCAGTTGAAAGATGTTGCTCTTACCAATGGAATGCCGGGGATCAGGATTCAATATATTCTTGGCCCGATCTGGGGAAAAACAGCTCAGCAGCTTCGCAAGGATGTTGTTCTGGGTACCAATCCCCTTACAGGAGGACCAGTCCTTCAGGAAATAGTGGACAAACTTACCAGGCCTCTGACCGCCGAAGAAAAAAGATCAGGGGAAGTAGTGCGCAGCAAGGGTCCTGAAACTTTTACCGGAACAGAAGATGAACTTCAGCAGATGTTCCTGGAAGAGAGATACACGGATTTTCTGCCGATCATTCTTCCGACAAAGG
Organism: Desulfatiglandales bacterium; assembly: GCA_963667015.2. GTDB lineage: Bacteria > Desulfobacterota > DSM-4660 > Desulfatiglandales > HGW-15 > JAAZBV01. Next base: position 4,127,104 of record CAXXJJ010000004.1, on the reverse strand, counting down.
AAAAGGTCGAAGAAATGCTGATGGCTACCAGTCATGATCCGGACGAGAAACTCGGAGAAATGTCGCCCTTTAAGCCCACATTTGAATCATGGTCCTACACTGTAAAAACTGCAGCTATCAATGCCGTTATGGCAGGATGCAAACCGGAGTATTTCCCTGTAATACTGGCAATAGGATCAACAGGATCGGAGGCCATGGATGTTTCAGATAACAGCTTTGCTACCGGGGCTGTAATAAACGGGCCTATCCGCGACGAAATCGGCTTAAATTACAATTACGGTGCAATGGGCCCCTATGCCCATGCCAATACAGTTATAGGACGGGCCTGGACGCTTCTCTCCATCAATGGAGGAAACTGCGGCAAGGTCGGAAATACCTACATGGGAACTGTAGGAAATCCAATGAACGGGCTCAATATCATCATTGCCGAGAATGAAGAAAAATCTCCTTGGGCTCCGCTCTCGGTAAGAATGGGCAAAAATTATAAGAAGGGTGAGAACGTTATTACACTGTTTATGGGCTGGGGTGTCCTTTCTGCCAAGAACTGGTATGCAAATGTCTGGGGCGATGACATGAATTACCCGCAGATTATAAAAGATATCTATAAGACCCAGGACGGTACCCTTTTCGGGACCTGCGCTGTCCTGAGCCCGCCCATTGCCAACTTTGTAAAGCGTGACGGATACGATACTGTTGAAAAATTTACAGAATGGGTCAAGGAGGCCCAGGGGAATGCAAAAAGTGATGGTATGTATATTCAGCCTCCGGGTGGCCAGTTCACGGTTATAGTTACCGGGGCATCCAACAATAACTATTTCAGCATGGGTGGTTTCAGGCCCGGTGCGTCAGTCAGAATAGATGAATGGAGATAGGAATTATAAGACTTTGATCAAGTAAATCCGAATCTTCAGGGTCAGGCAAATTACAGCCGGTCAGAAAACGGGATTTTTTCCTGCTTCTGACCGGCTTTTTTATGAATATGACATTATCTTTTTTACCGCATCGACAGTCCTGGAGATGTCATCGGCGTCCACAGCCAGGCTTGTCACAGCACGGATCGTGTGTTCCCCTGTGGACATAATCAGGATGTTCATCTCCTTCAGCAGGCCGATTACCTCCAGGGCAGGGCGTTGCTCGACATCAAAATAAACCATATTTGTATCAATCATGTCGCTGCTTACACTGATCCCGGGTATCCCGCTCAGTTCTGACGCGAGCAGCTTTGCGTTTGCATGATCATCGGACATTCGTTCGCGGTGGTTCTGCAGTGCATAGAGTGCACCGGCCGCGATTATTCCGGCCTGCCTCATTCCGCCGCCAAACTGCTTGCGGAAACGACGGGCCCTCTCTACAAATTCCGTGCTTCCCGCAAGGGCCGATCCGACCGGTGCCCCAAGCCCCTTGGAAAAACATACACTCACACTGTCAAAGTCCCTGGCGTAGTCCGACTCCGGAATTCCTGTTGCAGCGGATGCGTTCCACAATCGGGCTCCGTCAAGATGTGTGCGAAGACCTGCCTCGTGAGCAACGCTGCATACCTCCTGAATCTGTTCCAGCGGCCAGATGGACCCGCCGCCCCTGTTATGGGTATTTTCTACTGCGAGCAGTGTTGTCGGAGGAAAATGTATATCCCCGGGACGAAGTGCGGCACGAACATCCGCTGCTGTAAATATGCCCCGCACTCCCGGCAAAGTCCGACAGATCACTCCGGACAGGGCGGCCGATGCACCGGCCTCATACCAGTAGATATGCGCGTTGGCATCAAGCATTATCTCATCACCGTGCTGGGTCTGACTGCGGATCGCCAGCTGATTTGCCATGGTCCCTGACGGGACAAAGATCGCAGCATCCTTACCAAGGAGCTCGGCAGTTTTTCGCTCCAGCTCCTTTACTGTGGGATCGTCCCCGAGGACATCGTCACCCACCTCCGCCGCTGCCATGGCCCTGCGCATATCCGGAGTCGGCTTTGTAACGGTGTCGCTCCGCAAATCTATCGTCTTTTCACTCATGTCAAATATCCTTTCATATACGCCTAACGAGCATTGACATATCAGCCGGTCACCTGCAACCCTGCTGGGTTGCCTGGAAGAAGGTGTAATTCCATTTCCAATTTTAAACCTTAAAATATCTTTAAATTTCTTATTCCCCCGGCTCATCAAACATCTTTTAAAACAGTATGTATATCATCATCTTCATCAATGCTATACACTCCCCTTTGAATGTTTTCATTATCAGGGTTTCTCCTGTTTTGGGAAATACTCCTGTTATGCCCGGCTACACTGATGCCTGGTACCGGCCTGGATCTGCCGGTATTATCCGTGTTTAATACTTCATCATTCCTGTTTAATTCAATTGGGTTCCCTGTAAATTCATTTTTAGGGAAATACCATGTTTTTCGATTATTCAGCCATTCCTTATATCGCTCGAATGACCACATTTTATCTTCGCTGCCTGTCTGCAGAATGTCTCTGATTTTTGAATACTTTCCACTTCTGATAATCGATTTTACAGCAAAATTTGTATTTAATATCTCACATTCAGCAACCCTCATTTTAATATCGGATCGATAGACCAGCCGCTGACAAATAACTGCAAGTAAACAGTCCGCAATCTGGGTCCTGACGTTGTCCTGCATTTCCGCGGGAAAGGCATTGACCAGCCGATATATTGCCTCTTCTGATGAACCGGAATGGATAGTAGCAAAAACAAGATGTCCTGTTTCAGCAGCGTTTAATGTCAGCCTCATAACATCCGGTTCGCGCATTTCTCCAACCATCAGGACATCAGGATCTTCACGCATTGAATCTATGATGGCCTGAGAAAAGGAAGGAGTGTCTCTTCCAACTTCCCGCTGTCTAATGATAGAACGGATCATCTTGAAGTGATACTCGATGGGATTCTCAATAGTGATTATATGCTTTGATCTGGCCAGGTTCAGTTCCTGAATAAGTGCCGCCATAGTTGAAGACTTGCCGCTTCCTGTGGGGCCGCAAAAAAGTACAAGACCATGACTGTGTTCAATTATACTATGTATGTCCGGGTGAAGGTTTAATTTCTCAACTGTAGGCTGGAATGTTGACAGAAGACGAATTGCAAGACCTATTCCCCTGTAAGTCTTTAAAACGTTAATACGACACCGGACATTTTGAATATTTCTTGAGGTATCAAATGACCCATTATTGACAAAGTCCGGCCAATTCTCGTTATCTACTATTTGCCTGGCAATGTCATATAATGCATCAGATGATATCGCTTCTCCCTGAATATTGAGTTCACCATTAACCCTGTATATCGCCGGGAGACCTGATTCCAGATGTAAATCACTTGCTCCTTTTTTTTTGGCTGTTTCGATCAGCTCATCGATCATAATGTTTCCCTTACCATGTCAGATTTTCCACCGGTACATTTTATCAGTGTACTGTCTTTTTAGAAACCACCTGTTCCCCTGCATCAATTATTTTTCCCAGGTGATCCAGCAATTCTCTAAAGGGCTTGGGGTCGGGAACTGCACCGGCAAACTGGGTTAACAGTGATACACACTGTTTTAATGTGGTCAGCAGTGATTCGTTAGTGCCCTCAATAAGGTTAATGTATTCCTGAAGCCTCTGGCTGGCCTCCTGCTTGAGTTCTTCTATTTCGGGATCTGTCATGTATAACCTGCTCCTTTCACAAATTATTTAGCTCTCCTCAATCTTTGATTAGTATACTACTGCTAAATACTGTTTTTAGGCAAAACCGTGTTCAAATAATCATAAAACTCGTCCGGTGTTTTTTCTCTTCTTCCGACCTCTTTGTCAACCGCCCGGGATATGTTCTCAAGTTTTTTCTCCAAAACATGCTGCAGGCATCTTGGGACATGTTCGCTAAAGTGTCGATATATTTTACAACAGCTCATTCCTTTTTACACAGATATGTCCCAATGACACCACCTGTCAACTCTTTAGACAGGATTTTGAACCCGGCTCTTTCAAGCAGGCCGTCCATTATCCAGTCAAAGGTTGAAAACTCCTCTCTGACATGTGCCGCAACTTCATCTCCAAGCTTTGTTCCTCCAGCCTCTACTAACTGATCAATCCAGCGTGAGATGTTGTTCCCGGCATCCTCCTGCATAAATACAACATCGTGAATGTACAAAAGTCCTCCGGTCTTGAGCATGCTGTTCATGCGGCCAAGGGCAATGCCCTTCCAGAAATCCGGCAGATGATGAAAGGCCATGCTGGTCACAAGGGCATCTGCAGGTGTGCCGGCATGCTCGTATGTCAGGAAGCCGGCATGACAGAAGGTGATATTTTTGATCCCGACCCTTTCAGCCTTTTGCCTTGCAAATTCAAGCATGGGGACAGAAACATCCACTGCATATACGCCTGCGCATCGTTTAGCCGCGCAGACAGCAAATGCTCCGGTTCCTGTTCCAAGTTCTATCACTACCGACTTCGGAGTGACTGAAAGGGCATCGAGGATGCCCGTGCCTTCAGCTTCTATGTCTCTAAACTGTGTATGACGTGAGTCATATGCCGCAACCTGTTCCTGACTGTCATAATCGACACCAACCTGTTTAAACTCATCATACTGCCATGAAGATATCTTTTTCATTCTATTCCTCTACCCAGCGAGCTGCTCTAGGGAAGTAAAGCTTATTTATAAGGATCAGGATCTGCTAAAAAAGCCAGTATAGCCGGCTTCCGCTCCTGATCATCGAGCCATTGCTTGAACTCTTTAATGCGATTATACTGATCACCAAACTTTGTGCTGTAGACCTCTTCATAATATCTGGTTTTTTCCTCATTTCGGATATGCTTTTGCCATTCTGTTGAAAATATCCTGGGAAGTTCATCATGAAGATTTCTGCTCACAAGGGCTTTCCATTCATTTTTATCAAACCAGACACCATTACAGCTGCTGCAGTGATCCAGGCTGAACTGGAGACCATGACCTATTTTAAATCTCAGCAGTATTCGTCCGCAGTCAGGGCACAGCTTGGCATTCTGTGAATCAATAACTTCATAGGTTACTTCGGAATATTGCACCTCAGGGAGAACAGGTCCATGTCGTTCAAGCCATGAATAATATTGTGAAGAGGGAACCCATTGTCCGCCGCACTCTTTACATTCTTTTACTCTTAACTTTTCTTCAACAACTTTCTCAAAAATTGATTCACTATTACAGACCAGACATTTCATAAAATTCTCCTTTTCAGCGGTTCAAATAATATGCCTCGCCCTGCTGAGCAAGCTCCTGATACAGTTTAAACGTCTTTGATCTAGAGTCATAAACAAATTATACCATTTCCTGAATTGTTCCTTTTTAGGTTTAAATGCCTCTAGACACTATTTTGTATAACAATATGAGCATGCAATATTTTTCCCTTTCAACTCAACGCAATGAATAACCAGAAAGGCTATCGACGGCTCGGGTTCATTAATGGCTTGAGCTTTTAAATATTTTCCAATTCTATTTTATTCGATCCGGTGGAAACTTTTAGCTGAGTTTTTTTAAGAAAGACCTGATCTGTATTTTAAATAGCTCCTGACTGTATTGGATTTTCTTTTCTTTTTCCTTAAACTTCCTGTCAAATTCTATGGCTTTCTCATGATCAAAAATAAATGCATCACTTTGTTTCACCTTCCATTCTTTATTTCCAAAGAATCCAGGCTGAAGCTCTAAAACTAATAATCCTAAAGGATACTCTCCATCCATATTGCTGACCTTGTAGTCAATTCCATTCTTAAACCCATGCTTACAGTAATTATGAGGATCTCCGTAAATGGCAATCGCCGGAATATTTCTTTTTTCCACCAGCGATTTAGTCTTTTCAATTAATGCTGTACCGATTCCTTTCCGCTGATAATCAGGATGAACACATAAAGGGCCAAATGAAACAATTTTCACCTTTTCCAAGTCATCACTTAAAAGGTACGAATCTGTATACATGATTGAAGCTATTATATTTCCATCTATTTCTGCGACAAAATCAAGTTCTTTGATAAAGTCTTTGTGATCGCGCAGAATATGGCATAAATAGTGTTCATCACATCCTGGAGCATATAAATTCCAGAACGCTTCTCGTGTCAGTTCTTCAACTTTGAAGTAATCGTCTTTAGTTTCTAATCGAATGTTAATACTCATAATACTCCTTTTTCAATGTAAAGAATGCAGCTAACTGTGTGCATTAAAAGCCGGGCGACGCAAACCGACCTGCCATTTAAAAAGTAAAAAGGTTGATGATCATAGATAGTTCATAAAAAGCAAAGAAAAAGGTCCGGTCTTAGTAAATGCGCTGGTTCTGTGGATTTAAACTGTGATTTCAACCCGATTTTGCTCTGGATCCAAAACAACACTTTCGTAATAACCATCGCCGGTTCTTCTTGGGCCATCAAGTATTTCAAAACCATCTTCCAATAATTTTGCTGTTAAAACATTTACTTTCTCTTCTGAACCGACTGAAATAGCTATGTGAATATACCCGATAAATTGATCATAAGGGTTGTCTTTTGTATCCGGTACCGAATCCATTTGCATTATCTCCAATCGTGCACCTGAATCAAAACTAAGGAAGTAGGATGAGAAACGTTTTCTTGGATTTGTGTATTTATTATTTGATTGCGCATTAAAATATTTTTCGTAAAACGATTTCAATGCTTCGATATTTTTAGCCCACAGGGCAATATGTTCAATCTTCATAATATAGTATCCTCACAGAACGTGCGCGATAAGGGATCGCGGGTTAATGGTGCCGATGAACAATTAAGTAGGAAGCTCATTTAAACTGATGAATTCCAACCGGCAAGAAAGACCAGCAAATCCGCTTGATTGCATGGTTAACCCTTAATTACTATACTATTTTCTTTGCACCATTCTTTAAGTGCTACTGTTTGACGTTCGTTTTCAAAATCGTACCAATCTTTCAGTATACCTTTATTTTCCAGGAAATCTTTATACCTTGAGTATGCACCTTTTCTTCTAAAAATGGAGTATACATTATCTAAATCTTCCTGTAGATATTTGGAGGTGAATTCAATAACTAAAGGTTTACCAAGGTCAAGATCATTTTTATGAGGGATGGATATATATTTATCCTGATCGTCAATATCTTCAGGAAGTTCATCCGAATCACCCATTTCTGAGGTATAGAATATTTCCCCTGTTTCCTTGCATAAGTATGCCATATGCATAAATTGCTGGTCCATACTTACAAATAAGAATGCATTTTCAATATCACTAAATGAGACAGCCATTTTTTATCTTTCCTGTTTTGGGTATCAAGGTAGAACGGCCAGTTACCTGACCGTCCCCTCGCAGATCCCTGCGTGCGGTTTTCCCGCACAAGGCTCCTCAGTATTACTCGCTTCGTACAAAAGCGATCGGTTAATCCCAATATCCTATTATTCGGGGACGGGGTATTTTAAAATATTCAACCATCCCTATGAACCTTTTAAACGTACAGCTTTTCCGTTGGCTCCTGCGGTTCAGCCACTTAAACATTATCTCCAAGGCTTCATGGTAATATTTCATAAGCATTTCAATATTGCCACTTACTCCATAGTAGTTAAAGTGTCCCTGCAGTTTCTGCCTCATCTTCACGAACAATGCCCTTGTTCCAAGCTTACTGCGCTCTTTCTTGATCCAGGATAAGAAGTTGGCTATTGCTGCCTTGAATTTACCCTTTGACGTTCGCATCTTTACTAAAGGCTTTCCTTTCCTGCTCACGCCCCAGCGGTATTCAAAACCCAGAAAGGTAAATACATTACTCCCTTCGGTTATAAACCTTGTAAATTCAATCATTCTTGTCTTTTCCTGTGATAACTCAAGACCAAACTTTCCGAGCCTTCCGCCCAGTTCATTATAAAATCTTCGAGCATCCCGGTGATACTGAAAACAGACAACAAAATCATCAGCATATCTCATCAGTATTACATCTCCATCGCACCGTGACTTTACTACTTTCTCAAACCATATATCCAGCGCATAATGAAGATAAATATTTGCAAGAACTGCCGATACTGTGCCGCCCTGTGGAGTTCCGGTTACAGGATATATCACCTGACCATCTTCCTCCAGTATCCCTGCCTTTAACCATTTCCTTATTAGTCCAAGAAATGATTTATCTTTGATTCGCTCAGACAACATGCGGATCAGCCAGTCATGATTTAGATTGTCAAAGAACCCCTTGATATCAGCATCAACTATCCACCGGAACTTTCCTCTGTGGATCAGTTCACTTAGTTTCAATGCCGCTTTCTGAGGTCCTCTTCCTCTCCGGTATCCATGACTGAACGGCATAAAATCTGCCTCATATATTGCTGATAGTATCGAGGCTGCTGCCGTTTGTAATGTCTTGTCTCCTACAACAGGTATCCCCAGAGGTCTTCTTCCCCCGGATTTGGGTATATAACGACGACGTACAAGCTTTGCCTTATACCTCTTACCCTTCAAATCCATGACTATATTCCTGATATTCTCATCCAGATTGGATTTGAATTCTTTATAGTCAACGTCATCTATTCCGGGGGCAGCTTTCCTGTTTAGCTGAGGAAAGCTCCATTTTAGGTTTCTCTCGTTCAGGAGACTGTAGAGGTTTCCGAACTTGTGTTTAGGATCTTCCTTCGCTTTCTTTGCTATTCCCCGCAGTGAGGTTTGCATATGTTGTTCAGCCTTTCTTATCTGCATATGTTTCCTTTGCGGACTGCGTAATACCGTCATCCCCTTCCCCGGCCTGCCAAGCAGGCTCCTGTGATCGGCCCTACCGTCTCAGAGTACTATGAGATGATCTGACTCCCTTAAGTCCTTCGGTTGTCCTTCTTTTGGTTGTAACTCCCTACCTCTCTAAAGGAGGAGACGTTAAGGGTCTCCCAAGTTCCTGATGCTTCTCTCACTACATGCCACGCTCTCGGACCCCGGCAGCCTCTCATGAATCTTGCCATTGCGATTCAATTATTCAGGCTTCCAACTCGTTAAGGCTGTCGCCAACTGCTCTATTGCAACTAACGGGGCTGAATTGCTTAAGGAGGGTACGTCCTCCCTGCGGCCTATAGTGTTCCCTGTGTACGCTTCGTGTGAGTCGTTCAGCATCATAATACTGCCTATCCTTCCCAATCACGCAACACTCGGTACGGGCTGCTGGCTAGGCTTTGCCCGATAAAGACTTCCTGTCATACCTTACTACTTGAGTGTGACAGGTCACTCTATAAGAAGCACCAAGCTGCGCTTGGCGCACTAACGGCCAGCTCACAAGCCACGCCGAGATGCTCAGCAAAAATTGAAAGAAGCCCCTCGTGGTCTTGTGAAGCGACAGATTTTAAATTTGGGTTTAGAAAAACGATAACTATTCTTCAGAATTCATTTTATTTATTTGCTGAATAATTTCATTTACCTCTTCTATATCCCTTTGAGCTACTGTAACCTTTACCGCGCCAAGTCCACCTGCAGTATAATAAGGTGCAATTGAGCCAAGAATTTCATCTTTCAAGAAGGCCTGGATTCCATTATTTTCTAACGTCCATTTTACATAATCTGTTTCAAATGGATCACCTGCATAAACAACTACTAGATCATTTGGACTGGTCATATTTGTACCTTCCTTAATCTAACGCCTGCATTACAGGCATACGGCGCCTACCTTTGAAGTTTATTTAGTTTAATGACTTTCGCAAACCTTTAAAGACCGATTCGGCGATATAGTAGCATGTCCTTGTTAATTTTTATTGTTATACGCTTTCATAGTCTTGAATACTATAAAACTTTGATAACAGACTTATAGATAATTCCAAGGCATCACAAGTCAGACGTTCACAAATGTGAGGTGGATTGTCAGGGTGAAATCCTTCAGGTCTTAGCACACCGCATTGAACGCTTTTAAACTTACTCTTAAAATCATTTGTGAATCTTTTACAATATTCAGATATCAGCTTGGATTGAAATTTATTTCTATTACCTGAAATACCTAAAAACATAATGGTGCCAGATACTATCCCACATAGAGCGCCACATTGCCCTGCACCAGGAAGTCCGCAACAAGATTGAAATACATCTTCGTTTAATCCAACATTAAAGTGCTCAGACAGCACCTTTAGAGTTGTCTCCGCACAATTAATATCGTCTTTCCAATAATATTTTGAAACTCTTTCTCTCACAAATTCTTGAGTATTCATATTAGAACTATCTTTCATGTTGGTTCGCGTATAACGTGAAGTTAAGGAGCCTAGCGGCCTTATGTTTACTAGCTCCATACTCCTAAGATGCTTGTTAATATTGACTGTGCCTGCTCAGCGATATAGTAGCCAGGTCACCTTGAACGTGTTAAAGGTCAATTGTCCAATGAAGTAAATGGCCTACTATAATAAGAACGATAGCAATAAAGTCTAAAAGTAAATTTTCTTTGGTGACACCAACTTCATGATCTGTGATAATTTCAGTAACTGGCTTATTCAACTTTATAGGATTTTTGAAATAGGTAAATCCAAAAATAGCAAAGCCGATGCCTATTAAAATATGTGAAAAACTATGCGATGCAAATGCAGTAGCAAATGAATTACCAGCTAGGAAAAGAAATAATGCTAAATAAAACCATGCGCTTTTCCTTCTATAATTTTTAGTTCCACTTTTGTCCATTTTACTGACCCTTTAACGAAAAGTATACCGGATTGTGCGGAGCAAGGCGGAGCACAATTCCGAATAGAACGCCATGTTGAACGAAGCCGCTTGCGCGGCAGAAAAATAATAAATAGTGTATGCTCCTGATGTATGCTCAATTCAGGGCACAAAAAATAATAAAAGGAGATACACTATGAACAAAAAAGAAACAGAAAGATTTAATGACCTTTATGAAAGACACCTAAGAATACTCAAACTTCAGGGTAAAAGTCAAAGCACTATTGATGCCTATTCAAGGGCGGTGCGCCGGATAAAAGAGCATTTTGACTGCTGTCCTGATCAGCTTACCCCGGACCAACTTGAACAGTATTTTTCTGACCTGGTTGATTCTCATTCCTGGAGCACTGTCAAATTGGACCGTCTTGGACTTCAGTTCTTCTGGAAACACGTTGTCCAGAAAAAATGGGAGTGGATAGATATTATTAAGCCTCCCAAAGTATATACCCTGCCTGATATTCTTACACCCGGTGAAATAGAGCGCATAATAGGTGCAACAAGAAAACTCCGATACAGGGTTTTTCTACTGACTACATATTCCATGGGACTTCGTTTGCAGGAAGCATTACATCTTCAAACCAGCGATATCGATGCTGAAAGAAAGAAGGTCCATATCCGGCGTGGTAAAGGTCATAAAGACCGTTTAGTTCCATTGCCGGATCTTACCTTAGAAGCTCTGCGTGAGTTATGGTCAAAACACAAAAACCCTGTATGGCTTTTCCCTAATGCCACGGGCTCTCCTGATAAAATCCAACAGGCAACTAATCACATGGACACAGGCGGAACTCAGAAGGCTATGCAGGTAGTTGTTAAGGAATGCGGCATTAAAAAAAAGTCCATATCCATTCCCTTCGTCACAGCTTCGCAACACACCTGCTTGAGCGCGGCCTGAGTCTCAGACATATCCAGGCTATACTCGGGCATGCCACCCCTGAAACTACCGCTCGCTATGCTCACCTGACAGATATTACCGAGAATGACAGTCTTGTTAAAATCAATGAGCTGATCAACTCCATTCATGTTGATTTGAAGAAGGTGTAATCATGGAACTGGCATCTATCATCAACCAATATTACGACTCATTTATGGCTAAACATTCCAGTACCCTACTACCAGGACATTTAAGCGCACTTAATGCCATTCGTAGATGCAGAACTCCTGATTCCGGAGAAGTATATACAATCTGCAACCAGTGCGGACATTCCCAATGGAACCCCATGTCCTGTGGTCACCGAAGTTGTCCTAAATGCCAGAACCATGAAACCAGCAGGTGGCTTGACCGACAACAGCAAAAGCTGCTGCCTGCACCTTATTTTATGGTTACCTTCACACTGCCATATTCTTTCAGGCCTTTAGCCATGCACCATCAAAAAGAGATATACCCCTTTTTATTCTCCTGTGCAGCATCCACTCTAAAGGATTTTGCTGCTAACCCAAAAAAACTGGGGGCTAAAGTCGGTATGACCATTGTTCTGCATACTAATAACAGAAATCTGGATTATCATCCACATGTTCATGTCATCATTCCGGCAGGTGGAGTGGATAAAAAATCCAAACAATGGAAAAAGAAAAAAGGCAAATACCTCTTTAATGAAAAAGCCATGGCTAAAGTTTTCCGCGCCCGCTTTTTACATGAGCTAAATAATGCCGGCTTTTCCATCCCTAAAAATGCACCCAAAAAATGGGTGGCTGACTGCGAACATGTTGGAGCAGGCATTACTGCCCTCAAGTATCTTGCCCGGTATTTATACCGTGGCGTTATCAGCGAAAAAAATATCATTGCAAACCGGGATGGAAAGATAACCTTTAAGTATATTGATAACAATAAGATTGTAAAATACCGCACAATGGATGGGGAAGATTTTATTAAACTTCTACTGCAACATGTACTTCCCAAAGGCTTCAGGAGAGTCAGGGATTATGGCTTCCTTCACAGTAATGCTAAGAAAATACGTTCTCTGATTCAGGTAATATTGAGAGTCGTTATTGATAAAATCCCGATACGTCCAAGGCCTGCTTTTAAATGCAGCCATTGTAAGTCGCTGATGACTATTGTTAAGTTTAGAAAGCCTGTTTGCAACTCGGAATAGACCTTAATCTGGAAATTGCCCCTCTTGCTTTTATAACACGGAGGTAGCTTTGTTTATGAAGATTACAATCACTTTAAAGGCCTTTTTTAAGGTCAGCGTACCGGTCTGCCTTTTGCTTTCCGCTATACTTTAAGTTCCATTACCTGTCAGCTTCTCGGATATATATATTTTCTTTATATAGACACGGGCTTGTTCAACCATTGGATAAGATTGTGGCTCCGCACAATCTATCCTTATTCGTTGTGCATTATTATTTTTAATGTAGTCTCTAAGCGGTTACTCTAATGGGGTATCCACTTTGGTTTGATTTCGCAGTTTACTTTTCAAAAAATCAAAAAATGATCTACTTATTAAATAGTCACATACCGCACAATTCTCATTATCCTTTGTATGATGCCTGATGAAACTAGATCCGGGGTAACTAAAATCCATATACAGTCCCAATACAAGTATTTCTTTATCATCTTCATAAAAGAAGACATTATAATGAGTAATTGTATCAATTCCAACAGGTTCTTTAATATCACTTAGCTCATTTATTATGAACTTAATCTCTTCAGGTCTAGTTATAACTATTTTCTGATATGTCCCAATGATAATTTTATTAACATTATGCAAATTAAAATTATATTTTCGAGATTCTATTGCATATGTACTGCTCGTTATAAATATCAAGAATAAAATTATATTTTTTAACATTTAAATCTCCATGATAACCAGAGCCCAAGATTTATGATAAAGAAGCACAACGTTTTGCTCACCAGCCCCGCCGTGATTTGCCTTATCAAGCAAGGAACCCTCCGGGGTCTGGTGTAGCTGATTGTTAACTCAGTCTATTGAAAGTCAACCCAATTTGAAAGATCTCTCAATATTGAAAGATTAGCAGAATTATCACCTGGTGATATCAAAGCCAAGTCAGGCTTTGCTACATTACTCGGCCAAAAAGAAAGAGGTTCCTTTAGGATTTTATCAATTTTATCTTTTGAATATGACCTTTTGAATGAACCGTTTGAATTTATAGAATTATCAAAGATAACCATATAGCATTTTAGTTTATTTTGTTTCTTGTTTTGCTTTAAAAATTTGCTATGTGCTTCCGAAAAAATTAAAAGTTTGGATACATCTGATATTATTGCCTTTGGAGGCGTTGGGTGCAGAGTGCTGCCAGTTATTTTGAGCTCTGAGATTATAGCGAACTCGCAAAGTAATGCTCCTGCTTTTCTCAGATCATTTACTCTAGTACTCGAATGTCTTGCATCAATATCAGGTAATCACGAAACTGAAATATCAGGGAATAATTCGTTACCTTTTTCTAAAGCCTTTGTTAGCTTATTAGGATGAGACAAATTAAATAAATCAGATTTCCTTAGATGTATCTCCCTATAAACACGTGACAAGCCAAATTCTTGGATGATACATGCCGAAAACCAAGCTTGGAAAGCTTTCTCATTGGCTTGTAGATCGATACAACTTCTTCCAAAGTTTGAAAGGGCTATTTCAAATCTTTTTGATATTCTATTGATTTCATTTTGTGATTTCATGTTCTTCTTTCGTTTTGAGTTAACGTAGAATTAACGAGCGTGCGATTCCTGCCAATAAAGAATCTTAGAAGATTGAATGTTGCGAACCTTTAAAGACCGATTTGGCAAGATAGTAAGCACGTCACGTTGAATGAATGGTTAACTGTGTTTTAGTATCATGCACTTTTTAGAATTATAAGTCTCAAATACTTTACAATCTTCCTTATTCATCTGGTGCATTCTCTTCATTTCTTGAATTGTTACCCATCTAATTTCAGCAAGTTCATCAGAAACGACTTTTGCTTCTCCCGATAGTATTTCAGTTGACCACCAGTGTAATTTTCCTGAATTATCGTTTGTTACATATTCACAAATCTTGTCTTTTGCCTTTATATCAAGATTTACTTCTTCTTTCGATTCTCTCTCCACAGCGTCTTCTTGCGATTCACCTTTTTCAACTTGACCACAAATAGGAGACCAATACCCAGGATAGTTCTTTAATTCTGTTGAACGCTTTGAAAGTAAATACTTCCCATCTTTTTCTATAATGGCCGCAATTATATTTATCATAGGTAGCTTTGTTTATTCATTGAAACAGTTAACGCCTAAATAACGAGCCGGCGAGCTTTTCCGCCGGTCACGTTGATTTTGTTGGTTAGAAAATAAATTTTCTTTTTAGTGTAATATTATGTTCATGAGCTTTATAGTGTATTAAATTTTTAGACTGACCAGCAAACAGAGCCCAATGCCCAATAACTTTTTTAATTTTCCTATCTTTATAATATGCCAATGTAAAATATTGGGGATGAAGAGTAATTTTGGAAATACCATGCCATGGGATAGTTGTATTATTGAAATAGAAACCATCGGAATTCATGCAAATATGCCTGGATCGAAATATTATTGAAATTATATGGTAATTTAAAAGAGTCAAAAGTGAAAAAACTAAAATAATACCAAATGTACCATTAAGATTTTTATCACTGATACTATCGAAAAAAAAGAGGATGAGTAGAACCTGAGAAAAAGTTAAGAAAAAGGAAATAACAGGAGCTGTAATCCTTGTACCATAGAGAAAAAATTTACTGGTTATAGTGTAATTATTCATCATTAAATCTTTCTAACGCCAGGTATTACAAGCCGGGCGGATTAATTTGAAAAACATTTGCAAATGTAAATAATGATTTAATTGTACGAAGCTCGATCTGGCAAGATATTAGCCCGGTCTTAGTAGATACCATTGTTAGCCAAAATATTACCATGATTAAATCGAAGCCATCAGACTTATAAGCACATTGAAGTTTTCGTTGTTATTTTTTTTAAGATATTTCTTTGTCTTCATTCCTGAGCTATGTACATCCTTTATAACTAAATTAGCAGCAGATAATATCTCACGGTTATTTATTGATTCAACAATATCAATTATTTTTTCCGACTCCTTGTTTGATAACATTTTAGATTTCATTCGTGCAAGATGATCACTGCGAAGATTGTC
This sequence comes from Desulfatiglandales bacterium, assembly GCA_963667015.2. GTDB lineage: Bacteria > Desulfobacterota > DSM-4660 > Desulfatiglandales > HGW-15 > JAAZBV01. The sequence goes on along the minus strand of CAXXJJ010000004.1, from coordinate 4,111,352 downwards.
AGGTAATGTTTCTAAGTTGCTGAGCCACTTCATTAATTCATCTGAGTTTACTGCCACATCGATGAATTCAATGACATGCTGATATGGGCTTTCAGTAAATATTTTCATGTTCATCATCCTTGGCATCAAGGTAGAACGGCCAGTTACCTGACCGTCCCCTCGCAGATCCCTGCGTGCGGTTTTCCCGCACAAGGCTCCTCAGTATTACTCGCTTCGTACAAAAGCGATCGGTTAATCCCAATATCCTATTATTCGGGGACGGGGTATTTTAAAATATTCAACCATCCCTATGAACCTTTTAAACGTACAGCTTTTCCGTTGGCTCCTGCGGTTCAGCCACTTAAACATTATCTCCAAGGCTTCATGGTAATATTTCATAAGCATTTCAATATTGCCACTTACTCCATAGTAGTTAAAGTGTCCCTGCAGTTTCTGCCTCATCTTCACGAACAATGCCCTTGTTCCAAGCTTACTGCGCTCTTTCTTGATCCAGGATAAGAAGTTGGCTATTGCTGCCTTGAATTTACCCTTTGACGTTCGCATCTTTACTAAAGGCTTTCCTTTCCTGCTCACGCCCCAGCGGTATTCAAAACCCAGAAAGGTAAATACATTACTCCCTTCGGTTATAAACCTTGTAAATTCAATCATTCTTGTCTTTTCCTGTGATAACTCAAGACCAAACTTTCCGAGCCTTCCGCCCAGTTCATTATAAAATCTTCGAGCATCCCGGTGATACTGAAAACAGACAACAAAATCATCAGCATATCTCATCAGTATTACATCTCCATCGCACCGTGACTTTACTACTTTCTCAAACCATATATCCAGCGCATAATGAAGATAAATATTTGCAAGAACTGCCGATACTGTGCCGCCCTGTGGAGTTCCGGTTACAGGATATATCACCTGACCATCTTCCTCCAGTATCCCTGCCTTTAACCATTTCCTTATTAGTCCAAGAAATGATTTATCTTTGATTCGCTCAGACAACATGCGGATCAGCCAGTCATGATTTAGATTGTCAAAGAACCCCTTGATATCAGCATCAACTATCCACCGGAACTTTCCTCTGTGGATCAGTTCACTTAGTTTCAATGCCGCTTTCTGAGGTCCTCTTCCTCTCCGGTATCCATGACTGAACGGCATAAAATCTGCCTCATATATTGCTGATAGTATCGAGGCTGCTGCCGTTTGTAATGTCTTGTCTCCTACAACAGGTATCCCCAGAGGTCTTCTTCCCCCGGATTTGGGTATATAACGACGACGTACAAGCTTTGCCTTATACCTCTTACCCTTCAAATCCATGACTATATTCCTGATATTCTCATCCAGATTGGATTTGAATTCTTTATAGTCAACGTCATCTATTCCGGGGGCAGCTTTCCTGTTTAGCTGAGGAAAGCTCCATTTTAGGTTTCTCTCGTTCAGGAGACTGTAGAGGTTTCCGAACTTGTGTTTAGGATCTTCCTTCGCTTTCTTTGCTATTCCCCGCAGTGAGGTTTGCATATGTTGTTCAGCCTTTCTTATCTGCATATGTTTCCTTTGCGGACTGCGTAATACCGTCATCCCCTTCCCCGGCCTGCCAAGCAGGCTCCTGTGATCGGCCCTACCGTCTCAGAGTACTATGAGATGATCTGACTCCCTTAAGTCCTTCGGTTGTCCTTCTTTTGGTTGTAACTCCCTACCTCTCTAAAGGAGGAGACGTTAAGGGTCTCCCAAGTTCCTGATGCTTCTCTCACTACATGCCACGCTCTCGGACCCCGGCAGCCTCTCATGAATCTTGCCATTGCGATTCAATTATTCAGGCTTCCAACTCGTTAAGGCTGTCGCCAACTGCTCTATTGCAACTAACGGGGCTGAATTGCTTAAGGAGGGTACGTCCTCCCTGCGGCCTATAGTGTTCCCTGTGTACGCTTCGTGTGAGTCGTTCAGCATCATAATACTGCCTATCCTTCCCAATCACGCAACACTCGGTACGGGCTGCTGGCTAGGCTTTGCCCGATAAAGACTTCCTGTCATACCTTACTACTTGAGTGTGACAGGTCACTCTATAAGAAGCACCAAGCTGCGCTTGGCGCACTAACGAAAAGCATTACAGGCCGTGCGGTGCAAACCAATGTACTTATTGATGCCTAGAAAGATTGCTTAATACCAGACCTTTAAAAATAGCAAAAAAATAGCACAGTCGCTCTTGAATGCAATGTTACATTTAAATTTAAACGAAACTATAATTTTATAAATAATTCTAGGGAGTTTTCATATTTTAATAAGGACCGTCTGATAAAAATTAAAATTTATGTTTATATAACAAAAAGCCGATAATAAATATAGGCGGATTCTAATAATGCTAATATAATAATACTAATTAATGGATCGGATCATGATTTCAAAAATTTTAGCACCAGCTGGAGCCAAAATACTTGATTTCATTTTAAAAAAAATTGAATCTCCAGAAGAGAAATCAATAAAGGCTGAATTAGTTGAGCAAGCAAGGATAAAAACAAAATCCGATGAGCTCGATTTAAAACATAAAGAACTTCTAATTCAGAGTGACACACTAGATATTTCGGAGAAAGCTTTAAAGATAGCTAAAGAGTTAAAAAAAGATCCTGAGTCCGCAAAAATTATGGAATCTATTTTAAAAAGCGAGATATCAAATACCAAAAAAATAACTTACGGCAAAAATGGAAAATTGAAGTGATTTTATTTATACAGTATATGAATTGATTGAGTTTTATAATAAGATTTAAAAATGTAACATGTTATTAACCGGTCTAGAGCCGGTTTAAAAAATAGGTATATATAGACATTTATGGCTATATATAAACAGTTTTAAAAAAAATGGGTATATGTAGCTATTTTTTTATAGTTATATATAACCATTTTTGTATTTTTCGCCTGCTTAATAAATGTGTATATATAGCCATTTTTCCCAATTAGGGATCAATTCATTCTCAATTTTATTTTTGATACTGCTATTTGAGTAAGCAAAGACTAAAAACTTGATTCAATATTTAAGATAAAACAATAATCATTCGACAAGCTTAGAAGCTGAAAAGATAGAATAGTTCATGTTTAAGCCTTTTTACATAAAAATTCAAGGTGTTAAAAGCGAGGTTTATAGTTCATCGTTTATAGTTCGGGGTTATAAAACAGGCAGCCGCCTGCGCTGAAGCTTGTGGCTTGCCAGGGAAGCCAGAAAAATCTGAGATCAGAGGCCAGAAGTCAGATATCAGCCGGACAAAAAGATTTCTCCGGTCGGTCGAAATGACAAATCCTTTATAAGGACCGGTTAATGCAATGAACCGGTATTATTCCATGCCGTATTTGTTGAGGATAGAGCTGTAACGGGCATATTCATCCGCGTCCATGGTTCCGTTTTTGGCCTTTGCCTTGAGGAGCAAATCATAATATAAAATTTTATCTGTGAATTCCTCTTCTACCCCCTCAAGCTCTCTTCCTTCCGAGATATGGATAACCTTAAAATCGGTTAAAGATCCTACATCCAGGTAGTCGGGAGAATTATCGGTTATGATTTTTGGCGAGGTAACCTCCACATAGCAGTATCCGGAATCACCCGTATCATAGGCCTTCGGGCATTTAATACCTACTGCGCGGTGATACTCTTTTTTGTAGATTAATGTGGCTGTTCCAAAACCCAGCTCCCTTAACAGGAAAAGCAGCAGATCCGACTTTTCATCGCAGATTCCTGTCTGTTCCCAGATAACGCTATAGGGATACTTTTTTTCGTAATTGATTTCGGAGTCATTGCCGGTTGGAAAACCATAGGGGATATGCTGCACCAGGCTGATTGCAATTCGAGCCTGTTTATTAACATCCGGGGTTAGTGATTTTATTTTTTCCACCAGGGGTAAAAGCCTTTCTCTTTGAAGGGGGTTGTTAATCCTTGGAAGGATAAAATCTTTTTTGATCTCTTCCTTTTCTTTCTTATAACTCAGCAGGCGGGGCAGGGCAGCAAGCTTTTCATGGACTTCTTTGTTAGCGATAAAATAGATTCCTGATTTTTGACCTTTATACACAAAATCCAGAAATACCGCCCTGTCACCCTTCGATAAACCGGTGGGTTTAATATCATTCGGGAAACAATCATTCCCACAGTCAGATTCGGTCTTTCCCATATTTTTACTGAAGACATCTGTTTTGGTTGCCTTCTTTTCATTCACTTCTGTGGATTTTTGTCCGGTCTGAATCTGCCTCTCTTTTTTAACTGCTACAGTTTCTCTTCCATCCAGTAAGGGAACCCTGCCTTCGGTCGAGTCTTCAATCGTAGATAACAAATCTTCCAGCCTGTACTTTTCAGAGGATTTATTAGCCCATTTTGCCCTGGCAAAATCAGCGAGTTTGTTTGTGGCTATGCTTCGGATCTTTATATCCTCGTCTTCCACGGCTATCTTTGCAAGCAGGGACTGACTTGTCAGTTTTTTTACCGCGGATTCACGGATACCGGTGTCTTCCGATTCTATGGCAATCCTTCCCAGCATTGTCTGGTCAGTGACCTTAGACGCGGCAATGGATCGGACAATGTTATCACTGTCCTCCAAAGCGATCTTTGCAAGCAGGGCCTCATCGGTAAGCGTATTTACTGCGGCACGGCGGACCAGCTCATGCCTGTCCTCAGTGGCTATTCTGGCAATCAGGGTTTGATCTTCGAGGTTTTCTACTGCAATACTGCGGACATACTCATCTTTGTCTTTCACTGCGATCGTGGCAAGCAGAGTCTGATCGGCAAGGCTCCTGGCGGCAGCGGCTCTGACATCAGGGTTCACGTCCTTCACTACAATTTTGGCCAGCAGGTCCTGATCTATGAATTCCCCTGCATCCATACTTCTGTCATCCAGGCATGATAATACGTATTCGTAACAGCTTCTTCCCTGTTCGCAGTCACGTTTCCATTGGGAACAGACCTTTTCCTTTTCACCGGCTTTGGCATAGTAATCGCCTTTCCTGATACTGGCTGCCAAACCCGACCGGTTTTTTTCTTCTGCAACCAGTTCATTAGGTGCCGTGTCTCTGGAACTACATCCGTATAAACCGGCTCCGGTTATAACAACCGCAAGAATAAATGCATATTGTTTCATATCTTTTGACCCCGGGAATATGTGCCGCCCAGGTTAAAAAAAATAAGTCGCCTCTTCATTTTGATACCACTAAAATGCGGGTGTTTTTTCCCAATGCTGTTGACTTAAAACTCTCCTGCTGAAGAACTCTTCTCTCCATATGGGAGGGAGGAGGAAAGAGAGGAGTCAATAGAGAGCTTAATTCAACAGCATTGGTATTAAATCCTCTTCGCTTCCATATCTTCAGTTACAGAGGGACCGGAGAGGGAAAACTCAATTTACGCGAGAGGAATACGACACGATCCTTTCCAAAGGCCTTTTCATGCATCCTCCCTGATTGGTTAATCCAGTGGTTGTTTGAGTTTAGCTGACAAGACTTCAATTTATTGCCGGATATACGCGGAACATCTTTTATACTCAGAGCACAATACTTACATGTGTAGTCTTGTGTCAAGTAAAATTTTTCTGGTTGAAGAATCAGGTCAACGATCTCGCTTACACGATACTGCTATTTTTATCCAACACGTTCCGTATGGTGTATGCAATCTCATGTCTCTGGACCGGTTTCATTATAAAGGCGGCAATACCCAGTTCTCTGGCTTTATTCTTATCTATTTTATCGCTGAAACCGGTGCAGAGTATCACCGGCAAATCCGGCCGCAGTTCTTTTACTTTTATGGCGAGATCCTTTCCTGTCAGCTTTGGCATTGTCATATCAGTTATTACAAGGTCATAGGCATCCGGATTTTCTCTACACAATTGAAAGGCTTCAACACTATTTGTGTTAGCTGTTACTTCATATCCTAATCTCTTAAGCATTCGCTCTATCAACTTTACAATTGTCTCTTCATCATCCACAAAAAGGATTCTCTCCGTGCCGGTCGGCAGCTCTTCTTCAGACACTACATGTTCAGTTACCATTTCATCAATTAAAGGAATATACACATGAAAAGCTGTGCCCTTGCCAACTTCACTCTCCACAATAATATCCCCGCCATAATTCTTGACAATACCATGAACAGTTGCCAGCCCCAGACCGGTTCCTTCTCCAATTTCTTTAGTTGTAAAATACGGTTCAAAAATTCTTTTTATATCATCGGGCGGTATACCTGTTCCATTATCTACTACAGACAACTTTAGATATTCTCTGTTTTTCAGGTTTGGATTCATTCTTACTTTTTCAGTAGAACCCTCTTCGTTGTCGAGAATTACCTCCAGCAATCCTCCTTTTTCATTCATGACATGTGCAGCGTTTGTACAAAGGTTCATTACTATTTGATTTATCTGTGTCGGATCTGCCAGAATGACATCATGTCCGGCTTTAATATCAAGTTTTATATCAATAGTGGTAGGTATTGTTGATCGTAAAAACTTTACAGCCTCCTGTATTATGGGAGATGATTTCAATACAATTTTTTCTTCGGGTCTTTTTCGTGCAAAAGTTAAAATCTGCTTTACCAGATCCCGGGCGCGCGTACTTGCTTTAAAGATCTGTTCTATATCATGTCTTATGGGGTTATCCTCTGACAGGTCATCCATGACCATTTCACAATGTAACATTATCGGAGAGAGGATATTATTGAAATCATGTGCTATTCCACCTGCAAGCGTCCCGATACCCTCCATTTTCTGCGCCTGTTGAAGCTGGGATTCAAGCCGTAATTTTTCTTCAGCCGCTATTTTACGATCTGTCACGTCTATAAAAATACAGGCAAACTGTAAGGGCGCCGGTCTAAAGGCGGTTACATAAAAATATCTATCTACTTCCTTGGAATATTCCTCAAACTCCATTGGTCTTCCGGTCAACGCTACCTGGCCATAATTTTCAATCCAGTGGGATTCCGTGTTCGGCATTATTTCAAGAACAGTCCTGCCTGTAATGTCTTCCGATTTTAGTCCGGTCATTCGTTCAAAGGCGGGATTTACATCGAGAAACCGATAATCAACGGGAACACCTTCTTCGTTACAGATTATTTCATGGAGGGCAAAACCATCTATCATTTTCAGAAACAGCATCTGATATTTCTGTTCTGCTATATATCTTCCTGTAATATCTTCAATACTTGCAACCATTCCACCAAATTCACCATCCGCTTTAAACAGTGGAGAGGCGTTAATAGATAATATAACTTTTTTACCATCCGGCCATTTTATTGCGTGCTGTACATCGAAAACAGGTTCAAGTGTTTTCCTGACAATATCGAATGGAAGTTTTTCCCCGGGGAAGGGATTACCTTCCAGGTCCGTGATAATCCATTTGGGGTCATCATATGTTCTTTTAGTAGATTCAGACAAACTGATGGAGAGAATCTCCTCTGCACGCCTGTTTGCATATACAAGCTCTCCATCTGCATTAACGCGGGTTATTCCGGCAGGGCTCGTATACATAAGGTTATTAACAAAATCATGTTCTGTTTTTAATGTTTCCTCAAATTTTTTACGTTCTGTAATATCCTGAGTCACACCTATCGCTTTAATGCCAAAACCTTCTTTATTGAATTCTACATCACCCTTTTCTCTTACCCATTTTACCTTGCCATCGATCAACAGGCGATGTTCTATATCATAGGGTTTTCCATTAAAGGCTTTCTTCCATTCACGTTCAACATACTCCCGATCGTCAGGATGTACCTTGTCAATAAATATCTCATAATCAGCAACACTGCCTTCAGGGACTTCAAAAATCCTGCAGTTCTCATCTGTCCAGAGAAGAATATTATTGATAAGATCCAGATCCCAGGTTCCTATCTGTCCAATCTCCTGAGCTTTTTTTAAATAATAACGTTCAGCTCTTAGATCCTCTCGTATTTTTTGGTAATAAACCAGTAATATTCCCATTGCTATCATAAATTCAAGCAGGGTTCCAAAAAGGTATCCCCATGGTGCCATCCAGGTTATTGGCCTTACGAACGGATAATCCGCCTTGTGGAGCCCCCATATAATAAAGGTCCAGCCTGTGATGTTTTTTTCCATACCGTCAGTTATATTTGAGCGAATAAATGTAAATCCTGTCCAGATATAAACAATTGCAAGGAAAGCAAAGGTAGGCAGGGTCATCATGAGAAAAGACAGTTTAACTGAAACACTGATTATGACCCAGAATATACCGACACATATACCGTAAATAAATATCCGGGGGAATCTGATTCCAATAAAACGATATGTTCCCCACAGAAGAAATACACCGCTGAGGAAAGATGCCAGTTGATTAGCAATTAATAAAATTGGTGTTTCCCGGTCAATAATTATCCACAGCGTGAATACATATCTTATAAAATATAAAGACCAGCTCACACTCCATATCCCAAGGTAATCTTTTCTATCCTTAACGAAAAGGTAGAGATATATAAATACCAGAACGGATGTTCCTGTCAGAGTTGCTATCACAGAAGGTAACAGCCAGGGCATTTTAATCCTCCGTTTTAAATATTTTCAGCGACTCGCTAGAGGACAATTTCCCCTGCCTTATGGCGAAGCAGTGATCTGCTAAAAGATAACAGGCCGTCAGACTTCCCATAATTATTTTTGCGTAGTAAAATGGCAAGTTCTCCAGTTGGTTTCAGCTGGTTATCGGGCCCACCGGCTCTATGCCGGTGGGCGTTTGGCTGGTAAATTATATAACCGGTTTTAATTCAACCCTTCTATTCTTTGATCTGCCTTCAGGTGTATCATTGGTATCAATAGGGACATCTTCGCCATATCCTTTGTATGAAAGCTGGCTGCTTTTTGCTCCATTTTTATTAAAATACTCCATTACTGATTTTGCCCTTTTTTCTGATAAAACCTGGTTTGATGATGCAGTACCGACACTATCCGTGTGGCCCTGAACCTCAATTTTGAGATCAGGGTTCTTTTTCAGGACATCAACAACCTCGTCAAGAACAGGATAGGATTCCGGTTTTATATTGGATTTCCCGGTATCAAAATAAACGCCCTTAAGTACCCAGCAGCCTCTGCTGTCTGCCTTTGCTCCCAGGGGTGTTCCCGGGCATTCATCCTGATAATCAGCCACTCCGTCTTTATCCGTATCAACCGGGCAGCCTTTGTAATCAACTTTAACGCCGGCAGGTGTTCCCGGGCATTTATCCTGGTAATCATAAACGCCGTCGCTATCTGAATCAGAGGGACAGCCGGCGGAATCGACCTTTACGCCCTGAGGTGTATTTGGGCACTTGTCCATATTGTCATAAACGCCGTCACCATCGGAGTCCTTGGGACAACCTTTGTAGTCGGTCGGAACACCCCTTGGAGTGTCCGGGCACTGGTCCAGCCTGTCAACAACACCATCCCCGTCAGAGTCTTCATCAACAGGCGCCTGGGCAACCTGTACCGCTTCGGGCTCGCATTTATCAAAAAATGAGCCTATTAAACCGCCTATGATCGCTCCCCCTATGATGCCTGCGGCTATTTCATCTGAATCATCATCATCGCTGGTTTCACCCCCTATTACGGCACCTGGAATTATTCCTATGATTGCACCTTTCAGCATGTATGATTTTTTAAAATCCTTTCTGCAGGCGCACCCGGAGGCCACCAAAACAGTTATGAGTAATACCGGTAAAAATAAGTTCCTGAATGTCCTGATCATAATTTTTTCCTCCTGTTTTAAGAAATTTCAAATCAGACTTTTCTTTTCAAAATAATTATTTAGACTGAAGGTTAATAATTGAACTGCCCCGCCCTAAACAACGAGATATCAAATCTTATACTTCGCAATAAGTATTCGTTTATTTTATCATATAAAATTTTTTTACATGCTAGTTGGTCTGAAGAAGAGTGTATATAGGGGCGATCATGTATTTAATGTGCAGGCTCACTGGGCCCCTGCAGTGAGCTCGGCTCCGATAAAAAATTGTAGTTTACAGAGATAATCGTGTCAACATTGATATCCTGATTTAAAATAAAAGGGGAAAGATTTTCCCATACAGGGAACTCTTCATCATTCCAGGATTCCCTTACACATTGATATTACTACAATTTTAATTCAGCGAGTTTCAGGCATAAATATTGCTATCCGAATATATCAGCATAAAGAATCACTTCTTACATATAAAATCATGAACATTTATCAGTTAAGGGAGATATGATATGGATATTAAGTCTATAGGCAGCGCTGCAACTTCAACATTTTACAAAACACAATCATCCAATACTGCCCCAACAGAAATATCAGCAAATAAAAACAGTAGGGATCAGGTTTCCATATCGGATAATGCACAAAAGGCCAGGTTACTTTCGCTTTCAGGTTTTATGGATGGAGCCGGAGAGGATGGGGTCATAACCCTGGATGAGATGCGGGCCTTTCGCGACAAAAAAATGGATGAGGCCCAAGGTATAATAAGGGATATTATCAACGGTTTAAATTTACAAAACTGCGGAAAAATAAAGATAGATATAGATGAACATGGTTCTGTTAGAGTTACCGGAAGCTCTGAAGAAAGCAACAACGCAATAGCGGATGCATTACAGAAAGATGATCAATTTAGAAACACTTATAATGCCTGCTCCGGGACTTCATCTCTTTTGGCTGCTGCAGAAGCAGCAATACCATTTCATGAGGCTTATAAATCTGATCCTGAAGCGGCAGTTTCACAGTACAGCTGGCTTATTGGAAAGGAGTGGGATTTTAATATGTTTTTTGAAAACGGGGAAGCAGGATATTCTGTAGTCTGATAACGAAACGGTATTGTAAACCTGATTTTCATTAAGAACATTCCAGATAAATTAACAGTCTATTTTTCATTTAACACTTCTCTTACTTTCAGGCCCAGTTTTTCAGTAGTAAAAGGTTTTTCTATATAGTTGACGCCCTGGTACACTAGTCCTTCTTTTATTATAGAATCGGAAGTATAGCCGGACATGAAAAGAACTTTAATATTAGGGAACATGCCGGTAATCTTTTTAGCCATATCCCTTCCACTCATCTCGGGCATTATAACATCTGATAAAAGAAGATGAATGCTATCTGAATTCTGCTCAACTATATCAAGCGCTTCTTTCGGGTTTTCGGTAGAAAGAACATTATAACCTAATCCGCTAAGTATTTTTTCAGTTGCTGATTTAACCGAGACATCGTCCTCAACCACAAGAATGGTTTCCCCATCAGATTCTATTCCTTTATTATCAGGTTCTATATAGGTTTTCTCACTGTTAATCTCATGGCGCGGAATATATATCTTAAATGCAGTGCCTTCATCAGGATTGCTGATTACATCGATAAAACCATTATTCTGTTTTACAATTCCATATACTGTTGAAAGGCCGAGACCAGTGCCCTTTCCAATATCTTTAGTCGTGAAAAAGGGTTCAAAGATATTTTTCTGTACTTCTGTATCCATTCCTTTTCCATTATCACTGAATGTCAGTAATACATATTCTCCTGGTTTTAATCCTGTTGTTTTTTCGCTTAACAATTTATCTATAGTGACATTCTCTGTTTCAATTGTGATTTTCCCAAGAGAATCAATGGCATCCCTTGAGTTTACGCTGAGGTTTACTAAAATTTGATCAATCTGAGACTGGTCCATCTTTACTGGCCAGAGATTTGTTCCCGGATTCCATATCAACTCAATATCTTCTCCTATTAAACGTTTCAGCATTTTTAACATGCCATCCAGTGTTAAATTGATATTCAACACTTCCGGACTAATAGCTTCTTTTCTGGCAAATACCAAAAGTTGTTTTGTGATGTTCGCTGAACGCTCTGCTGCATTGAGTATTTCATCTATATTTTTATAGTAGGGCGAGCCTGGTTTCATCTTATTTAACAATAATTCTGCATTTATTATAATAACTGTCAGCATGTTATTATAGTCATGCGCTACGCCTCCTGCCAAACGTCCGATTGATTCCATTTTTTGCGAATGACGTAACTGTTCATTCAAAGAATCACGATCTTTCTGAACTTTTTTTAATGCAGTGATATTCTGGGACACGGAAACCATAAGCTCATTGTCTTCCAGGACCAATGTTTCTGCGGAAAAGAGTGTATTAATTATATCTCCTTTCTTATTTTTTCGCTTTACCTCCTGGTTTAAAATCCTGCCATTTTCTTTTAGCCGTGATATTATGTTTGCTCTTTGTTCGGGATCTACCCATGTGTCAAGCTCCTGCCAGGCCTTGTCAATAACCTCTTCCTGCCTGTATCCAATTTCCTTTAAAAAAGACTCGTTAGCTTCAATGTAACGCCCTTCATCAAGAGTGCTTAATGTGATCCAGACAGGATTTGCCTGGAAAGTCTTTTCAAACTTAATAAGGGACTGCATTAATGCAGTTTCTGTATCTTTCAGTTTTGTAATGTCACTGATAAAGCCTTCAAGGGCAATGATATTATCATTATCCATAACTATCTGGCCTTTTTCCCAAACCCATTTCTCCTTTCCTGTTGCACAAATAATTCTATAGATAAGCTCAAATGATTTACCCTCACTTAAAGCAGATTGTATATGGTTCCAAACCCTCTCCCGATCTTCCGAATGAATTATATTTGCATAGGATAACTTACAATTATTAATTATTTCTTCAGGACTATATCCTGTCAATTCCAGGAAGCCATCACTTACAAACTCCATTGTTCGATCATGGTTATTTTTGCATCGATAGGCCATTCCCGGAAGATTACTCATGAGTGTGAAAAGGCGCCGTTTGCTCTCATACAGATCTTCTTCTGCTTTCTTTTTATCAGTGATATCGCGCAGGAAATTAAGTGTTGCCTTTTTCCCATTCATCGAGAAAACTGTTGCATTACTTTCAAGCCACTTTATTTCTCCTGATCTGGTGATAATTCGAAAAGTGTTAAATTTAGATATTTCTCCTCCCTGTTGACGCTTAAGGTGTCGTTCTATGGCTTCATACCGGTCTTCATGGTAAAGCAAATCATCGAATGTCTTCATTAATAACTCATTCTTTTTATAACCGCTGACATCTTCAGCCCTTGTATTGAATGAGATAATTATTCCATCCCTTGCAATAACTATTGCTTCTTCTGAATTATCCAATATTAAATTGTAATTTTCCTCACTGGCATTTAATCTGTTTTGAATATCATTAAAATATTCAAATAGTATTCCGACTAAAATAATCACCACTAAAGTAACGTCTATTACATAGAACCATGGCATAAATGAAGGCATGAAAAATAAATCGATCGAATAGTGTATTGTATGTATTCCCCACAGAAGAAATAACGTACTTATGAAAAAAGTAGATTTTGTTTTTATATTTTTATTTGAAAAATAAAAAATCCCATTCCAGATATGAACCCATCCGGTAAACACCGAAACAGGAAGGCTAAGAAATATCCAGGAATTTAAGGCGTCAAATACTGTTATGAGAATTAAATAGAAGGATATTATTCCACAAAAAATAAACCATATATTGGAAAATTTTTTATTATAAAGAGAATAAAAACCATAAAGGATCAGGGTGCTGCTTATTATGTTCATAAGCCGATTAGATAAAGAGAGAAAAGAATTATTCGTATCTATTGGAATAATAAATGGCAGAAGCAAACATATTAACCTTAAGACATAGAGGCTCCATGCAACTGTCCATATTGCAAAAAACTTTTTTTTAGTGCTCCTGTAGTAAAAAAAATAGGAAAAAATAACAACTGCCACAACAAATAATGACGATACCCCAACCGGAAAAAGCGAATTCATAATTTTTTTACCTTCATTACTTAACTATGGAAAAACTACTCTATTTATATACTCTGAATCCTTAATGTTAAATTGCTTATTATTTGAACTTTCACAAACCACATAATTTTCAATAGAACCGCATTTAAGTCAAAAATATGGCGATTTTTAATAAAGAAAACACCCAATATTTTGACGTTATCGGAATCTCAAATGATTTATTGCAATATTTGTGGGGAAATAGATAAATCTATCTACATAGCAGATATATTTAGCAAGACATATGCCAATTAGAGATAATTTTGATTATCAATGATTGAGAGAGTAGGGAAGGAACGCCTCTATAATTATTACTCTTCATTACATTCCGGGGAGCAATGCAGGCATCCATCTGCTTCCGGATCATATTTTTTTGCTTCCCGAACAGCATCGTGATAGCTTTGAAAATCACCCAGATAAAGCCTGTTGCCCAGGTTAGGCAATCTGTCACAGGTCATTTTATGAATTTTATGATCGCCATTGGATTGTGAGTTTATATTCATGATGTAGTTTGTCATATCTAACCACTCCTTTTCACGAGCATTTCAGTGTTAACGGATAACCGGATACAGTTAATTCATGCTTAGATATCTAATATATATTCTGCTCTATTAATTCCAGATCATGTTCACTCAAATATTTTGCATTGAGATATATGAGGACTTCAGATTAGGAGACAGGCAGTATGTAAAACAATTATGCCAAAATTGACATAAAACAATATAGGTGTCAAGCTTTTTCATGTACTTAATATGTTATTATTTTGTCATTATTATTCCTTTAACATAAGAGATAAAAAAATTTTTCATTTTTTATAGTTGACATATTTTTTCTACTGTATATACTACACCATAACAGTATTAACACAGTAGAACAGGAGACATAATGAGCAATATAAGCATCATCATATCACAGACATCACCCAGGCCTATCTACGAGCAGATAGAAGACAGGATAAGATCTCTTATTGTAGCCGGAGAACTTAATGACGGTGATGAGCTTCCCTCAATACGAGCCCTGGCCCAGGACCTTCGGGTGAGTGTCATCACAGTAAAGCGGGCCTATGACGAACTGGTTGCCTCTGGCTTTCTGACATCGGTCCAGGGCAAGGGGTGTTATGTTTCTGTAAAGAACAAGGAGCTTTTCAGGGAGCAGCGCATGCGCATCGTGGAGGAAAAACTAGATGAAGTCGCAACCGAGGGAAAGCGGATCGGGCTGACGCTGGATGAGCTGCAGACTATGCTTGCGATTATTTTTGAGGAGGAAAGATAAAATGGAATATTCAATCAAGGTGGACCACCTTACCAAGCATTACCCCGGTTTTTCCCTTTCTGATGTGTCATTTAGTCTTCCGCGCGGAACGGTTATGGGGTTTATCGGAAGAAACGGTGCAGGAAAAACTACCACCATCAAATCGATCATGGGGCTTATTCACATGGATTCCGGATCGATCAAGGTATTGGGCCACGACATGGGACCGGACAGTACCGAAGTCAGGGAAAAAATCGGATTCATCTATGATGAACAGAGTTTTTATGGCGGTATCATGACTGTAAGGGTTATGGGAAAAATAACTTCCCGTTTTTACAAAAACTGGAACAATGAGGAGTTCAACAGGTTCATAAAAAAATTCGGACTGGACCCTGAGCAGAAGACAGAGACATTATCCCATGGGCAAAAAACCAAGCTCTCACTTGCTCTCGCACTATCACACAACGCAGAGCTTTTGATCATGGATGAACCGACCAGCGGTCTTGACCCTGTCTTCCGGAGTGAATTGATAGATATCCTCTATGAAATAATTCAGGATGAAAGCAGATCCGTATTCTTTTCCACTCACATTACCACAGACCTTGAAAAGATAGCAGACTACATAACCTTTATTGAGGACGGGAAGATTGTTTTCTCTGAGTCCAGGGATGATCTCCTGGATAAATACCGGATTGTAAAAGGCCCGCTGGAACTCCTTAATGAACAGGGGCGTGAACTGTGTATCGGAGTCAGGGAAATGAGGACTGGATTTGAGGCTCTGACAGGTTCAGCCGGGGATTTGACTGCACTGATGGGTGATAATGCAATAGTAGAGAAGGCAAACCTTGAAGACATTATGGTTTACAGCGTGAAAGGAGCAGAAAATGGCAGGTAATATAACAAACCTCATACGTAAGGATTTCTATGCCCTGTGGACTGAAAAAGGAATAGGAGTTGTTATATTTATACCATTAACAGCCATATCTCCTGTCGCCCCTGCATGGACGCTTTTTACCCTGTTTTATTTACTTCTTCTTATCCATTTTTACAGCAGTAATATTTTCATCCTGGAAGAAAAATACCGAACAGCAGGATTCTTTGGATCTCTGCCGGTCCGACGCAAGGATATTGTGCTGTCACGATACTTTGGAATAGTTGTATTAATGGCTGTTCATCTGCTATTGGCCTACTCAAGTAATTTGGTATTCAAGCTTGCGGGTATGTTAAAGTTACAGCTCCCTCCGGGATATTTTGCTTTAGCTTTGTTACTTATATCCATACTGGCATCATTTTCTTTCCCGTTTTATTTTAAATATGGAGCAACAAAGGCAACGATTGGCCTGACTCTCGGGTTTGCGGCAACCTTTTTCATTTTTTTCTTCGCGGTATCTAAAATTCCCGGACTGGTTGAAAAAATAAGGAATTTTTCATTCACGGATGTTCTCACTTCTTCTCTACTATCAGGTATAGCAATTTTATTATTTGTTGTATCTATCAAAATATCGACACAAATATACTCGAAAAGGGATCTATAAAAATCTTTTTTTAATCGAAAATTATGGAGCCAACCATGGAAAATAAATCAAATAGTAGAAAAGGTAATATTTTTCAGCTTATACTCTGTATTGCCGTTGTTGGGTTGATAGTGACAGTTATCATTCAGAACCGAAATATCGATGCATTAACTAAAACAAAGAATGATATTTCACTGGTTGAAAATACCTCGCCAGAAGTGAAAACGGATATTACAAACACCGTTGAGAAGTTTCAAATCACCATAAATAAAAAAGATCAGGATAAGGTTATTACGCCTATAGAGAAAAATGCACCTGAAAAAAAACTGGCAGATGAAAAAACAGATGATATCACGCAATCAGAACAGGTTGGCGAGTTTTTTGAAAAACTGACGTCAGAGATGCAGATGAATCCTGCCATGGAAAGCCTGATACGAGGGCAGGCTGAAAAAAGAATTCGCTCTATTTATGATTCATTTGCAAAAGAATACAATCTTTCTCCTGAAGCCAGGAACGAACTGGTTGATCTGCTTGTTGAAAAACAGATGGAGACCGTTGATATCACATCACTGCTGGGTGAAGTACAAAAGGGAAATATCACAAGAGAAGACCTTAAACAGCAAGAGGAATATGTTAATAACATCTATAATGAAAAAATCAGTGGCCTTCTATCTCCTGAACAATTTGAGGCATACAGGGAATACGCAAAGTACGAAGAGGAGAGGCTTTTCCTGAGCGAATTTAAAAACAATATGGAATACACGGGAGGGATTAATCTTGACATACAGCAGGAAAATGACCTGGTTGTTGCCATGCATAATGAGAAACAAAGGCTCGATGAAAATCAAAAAGAGTTCCAGGCGTCAACTAATCCTCAGGATAAGGTTTTCAGCAGTGAAAATCGGAAAAAAAGAGTGGAGCTTCAAAAGGATCTGCTGAACGGATACCTGGAATCTTCGATTGGTATATTGTCGAATTCTCAGCATGCAAGACTCAGCGAATATATTGATTCCCAGAAATCCATTCTTGATATGGGGGCGGCATTGCTTGGCAATATAAATCAGGAGAAAAAAGATATGTACCGGTTTTAAGGGGAAGGATGTCCCCGGTCACTTCCCCTGATCATAAAGCATCTAATTATTTTGTTTTATACCATTGTTATGTTATCATCATGCCTGCTTTGAACTGCTTACTAAAGCTACGCAGTTGATTGATACATATTAAGGAGGAAAAAATGAAAAAATATTCAGTTCTGATTATCCTTGTAATCCTGTTTTTCTGCGCTTCAAATATAATGGCCGGTGACGATGATGAAAAGACCGTGTTCAAATCCCTGAAATGCGGGATCTGCCATAAGGTCGATACCGGGAAGGCATATCCATCCCTCAGGGAGATTGCAACGGTTTATAATGGTGACCGGGAAAAACTGATAAGCTATCTCCAGGGAAAGTCCGCCGCCATTGTAAATGAGGAGAAGAGCAAGACCATGGAAAAATACCTTGAAAAAACCAAAGCCCTTTCTGATGATGAACTTAAATCACTGGCCGAATATATGATGTGCCAGAATGACTAGGATGTAGTGTTAACAACATTCGTGGAGGATCAGACAATGTTTAAAAAAGTCCTGTTTCCAACGGATTTCTCCGATGCATCAAAGGCTGCCCTGGAAGAATTGAAAAAACTTAAATCTTCAGGCATTGAGTCTGTGGTCCTGATCCATGTTATTGATCAGCGTTCCTTTCAGGCCATAGACAATCTGGCAGGGATGAATTCTCATACCCTTGAGAAGGACATAATGGCCCAGGCCTCTCAGCAGATGGAACGGGTTGAAGAGGAATTAGCAGCCAGCGGCTTTGAGGTAAAGTCCCTGCTAAAGATAGGGTTCCCGGTAAGAGAGATACTGAATGCCGAAAAGAGTGAGGATGTTTCTGTAACCATAATAGGATCACACGGGAAGAGCAACCTGGAGGAGATCTTTCTCGGGTCCGTATCTGAAAAGGTGATTCGTAAAACCAAAAAACCGGTACTTGTAATCAAACGCCAGTGATATTTTTTATTTAACCATGCCCGAGTACTGAATTATCGCCCCGGGCAGATTCATGGGTTTATCCACAACCGCGGTTGCAAGTTTATATTCATCTTCACATCCATAACCCCAGCGGACGGCAAGTGAAGGCATTCCCGCATCTCTTGCTGCCGTAAAGTCGCTGTCACGGTCACCTATCATAATCATGGGCCCGCTGTTAAGGGTTGAATCAACCATCATCTCCCTGAGGGAGTCTGCCTTGTGCGGGTAAAGATCGCTTCCCTGAACCCGTGTAAAATATTTATCTATCTCAAAATACTCGAGGACGTTTTGTGCGATATCCGTCCGTTTTGTAGTGGCAACGCACAGGATGTCACCCCAGCGGGTCAGCAGTTCCAGGACATCCCTTATCCCTTCATAGAGTTCATTTTCCTTATATCCTATCGAAAAATACCTTTCCCTGAAGATTGCAATAGCATTGTTAAGGAAATCCTCATCCCTTTTGCCCGTCAGGTTTTCAAAAATAGAGGTAAGGTGAGGACCGATATACTGCAGCAGCTCCTCCTTTGGGCGTTCTTTAAACCCAAGTCTGGGCAGGGCATAATTAATGGATCGGACTATTCCCTCGGCAGAATCACTCAATGTCCCGTCCAGATCAAATATTACAGTTCTCATTTTTTTATTTCTCTTTCCAGCCGAATTCGGAATATAGATTTCCCTTCAGATATTGCTCAATGGCATTTCGTACATAGGGAACCATGTTTTCAGGCATTGAATCAATAGAAAACCAGCTTAAATCATCGCATTTATCCGGTTCCATATTTAGAGGCGTTCCTTTCCAACTTGCGGTTGTGAAAAAGAATGACACCCTTTCATCCAGGTCTATCCTGTGTGTAATGTGCGCAAGTACAAGGTCTTCGGGATTGATAACTATCCCAGCCTCTTCCATGGCCTCCCTTGCCATGGCCTCACGCGCTGTTTCTTCCCCGTCGAGATGGCCTGCCACAACACTGTATTTACCATCCTCATACCCGGTGTTCTTTCTTAACAGCAGCAATATCCTGTTTTCCTCAAATAAAAGGAGATGGGCCTCAGGGATGAGATAAAATCTTTTTTGAGTTACCGGCCTTTGACTCATTAACATTTTTCCGTTTCAGTTAAGGTATTGCTTCAGTTATAGTCCTGCACGCCTTTTCCCGGGGCTATTTCTCCACGTCCGATTCCGAATCAGGGAGGACGCAGGAAAGGTTTTCAAGCATTTCGATTGCATTATCTCTGCCCGAAGATCTGATATCAATGGTTCTGCATATTTTCCCGTCTACAAGCTCTACTATTCGGTCAGAACGCAGAGCCACTTCTCTGTCATGAGTTACCATTACAAGGGTCGTATTGTTTTCTTTGTTTATCTCCCTTAAAAGATCAAGCACCCTCGCTCCTGTTTCTCTGTCCAGGTTGCCCGTAGGTTCATCTGCAAAGATAACCTTTGGCCTGTTAATAAGTGCCCTGGCTATTGAAACCCTCTGCTGCTGTCCTCCTGATATCTGTGTGACATTTTTACTTTTAATATCGCTCAGGCCAACACGGTCTATTAACCTGTCCGCTTCCTGCCTGAGGGAAGTTCCCGGCCTTCCGTTTTTTATCCAGTGAGGAAGGAGGATGTTTTCAAACACGGTAAATTCAGGCAGCAGATGATGAAACTGGAAAACAAAACCTATATTCACATTTCTAAATGCGGCCAGTTTATTGACGTTAATATCTGAAAATGACTGACCGTCAATTACTATTTCTCCAGATGTAGGCGGCTCAAGCAGACCGAGGCAGCTTAAAAGCGTACTTTTTCCGGACCCGGAGGGACCGATCAGGGCAGTAAATGAGTCCATCTCTATCTCAAGATCTATATCATACAGGACATGGGTTTTCACTGCAGCCCCATATATCTTGTTAAGCCCTTTTACCGCTATCATAATATTATCATCCATTCCTTATCACCTCCATGGGAGATAATCTTGATGCGCGGCTTGCCGGAATTACAGAAGCGGCAGTTGAGGCTATAACGGCAAGAACAACCGGAACTATAATATATGCGGTCTTTATCTCCAGTCCAAAGGCTATCATATCGCCCATTGCCCGTATAAAAAGCATTGATATACCATAACCAATACCTACACCTATGATAGATCCGACTGCGCCCAGTATAAAACCCTGAACAACAAAGATCTTTGCTGAACTTATATCTGTTGTACCCATGGCCTTGAGGATTCCAAGCTGCCTTGATTTCTGAACAGCCGCTATTGCAAGGACGCTGGCAATTCCAAGAGATATTGAAAAAAGTACAAAGAACTGAATAGTATAGGATGATGAACTCTGAGATGAAAGGGCGGCTAGCATCTCCCTGTTTGTCTTCTGCCAGGATTCGAACTTAACCCTTGTAAAATGGCCGGAATATTTCTGCGCTATGGTTTCTGCCTCAAAGATATCGGACACCTGTACCTCGATTGCAGAAACCCCGTCAATACCGAAAAAGGCCCTTACCCTGTCCAGAGAAAGTACTATCAGGCTGCTGCCTGTGGCGGTTCCAAGGTCAAAAATACCGCCTGTGATCAGGGAAATATTTTGGCCATTGTCATTCCGGAGTATAAACTTATCCCCTGTTATGAGCGCCAGTTTGTCAGCCAGTTCCTTTGCCACGAGAGCAGTTTCTCCTGAAAACCTCTCACTTCCTGAAACCAGCTTTTGTTTTATCCTGTAAATAGCGGGGCCGTCAGGCTCATAGAGCCCCTTTACACGCACAGGATGCACTGTGTTTCCCTCAAGCACAAAACCGTTTCCATTGGCAACAGGGGATATACTGGTAATCCTTTTATCCTTTTTCAAGTCAATAACATATTGCTGCCATGAAAAGATCTCCGGCCTTTCCTCAAGGGCGGCAGGCCGGTTATCTTTTATCGCGGCAGAACCTGTATCAATGGGCGCAGGCTTCCTGTCTTCAGGGGATATTATAAGGTGTGGTGACGAGCCCACGGTTCTTTCGATAATGCTGTTCTGCAGACCGCCAATAAGTGAAGATAAAAAAAACTGCACGGCCACACCCATTGCTATCCCGAGTATGATAAAGAGGGTCTGCAGCCTCCCTTTAACCAGAAAACGCCATGCAATCATGATTTCGTAGTAATTCACAGCCATATTAATTTTCTGCAGGAAGATATAATACTGTGTTTTCAGGCATTTTATCGAGTATCACCCAGTTCTCTCCTACCTCCCGGAATTCAACCTTAACAGCTTCAACCTCTCCTTTTTCCCGGATATAGACATAGCCTGCGCCCTCCTCACGCTTCAGGAATCTCGAAGGGACCGCTGTCACAGCCGTAAATCTATCTGCAAATATCTCAACATTTCCTGTCATTCCGTACCTGATAAAATCAAGTTTATCCCTGATCTTTAATTTAATGAGGCAGCTTCCCCTGGAGATATCAACCTCCAGGCAGACAAAAAACACCTGTGCGGAGATCTTGTTTGATGGATAGGCGTCCAGGACAATAAATGCATCCTGGGATTTTTTTACAAAAGGCATATCCCTCTGGTCTATATTTGCTTCAATCTCAAAATCCCTGTCTTCGATAATGCTGAGCAGACTTGCATTGTCCTGAACAGTTTCACCCTCGGTGAAATATACATCGGTGATGACACCGCTGTATGGCGCTCTGATCTTTTTATCATCAATGGACCTTTCCGACAGCTCGATCTGTGCAGTAATAATTTGCCGCTCTGTTTCAAGGGCGGCCAGCACACCGGAGCGGCTGAAGGTATCAATCTCAATCTCTGTCTGATTATACCTGGAAAGTGCCTGCTTAAAATTTTCTTCAGCCGCCTCCAGCTCAACCTCGGAAATACCTCCTGTCCGGGCCAGCTCCTTAAGCCTGTTCAGGTATCTTTCTGAATTTTTTAGGGTGGCAGTATCTTTTTTAAGCTGTTCTTTGAGTCTTGGCAGTTCATTTTTTTTTGAATCTTCAATCTTGAGGCCTATGGAGTTTAATTTGTTTTTATTTATTATAAGGTCTCTTCGTTCCCTGTAGTCATCAATCAGGGCAAGAATCTGCCCTTTATCAACCCTGTCTCCCTCTTTAACACTCAACCTGATTATATCTCCTCCTGCCTTTGCAGTAACACTATAAGGCTTCGGTTCACTCACTGTGCATGAGGCAAGGATAGTATAATCAAGGTTGACCGGTTTCACGGTATATGTCTCCCGATCCTTTACATCACAGGAGAAAACTGAAAGGAAGATGACAACCAAAACTATGGCAATAAGAGAGAGGCGGTAACTGTGATAAGGTTTCATAATTTCTTTTTCTGTTGATAGATTATTTTTATTTAAGGCTCTTTTTAAAGTTTTCTGCCCACTCCAGGTTTTCCCTGATCATGTCCGGTATGGGAAGAGAATATGGACATCTGGGTAAACATTCGCCGCATTCCGTACAGTTGGCTGCACTGTCCAGCATCTTTTTGAAGAGCATGTTATTAACAACCTGGGGCCCCATTCTCTTTACAAATGATTTAAGGCCCATTATCATCTGGATATGTATCCCGGCAGTGCATGGCTGGCAGTAGTCGCAGCGGCGGCAGAATTTTTTTTCATATTCCTTCCTGATATCTTTTATTACGGCCTTTTCCTGTTCGGTAAGTTCATAACTCCCCTGAAAGATCTCCCAGTTCTTATCAACAAGGCCTTTTTCTTCAACTCCTGCAAGCACAAGTATACCGGGTATGGACAGCACCCACTTAAGGGCCGCCTCCGGCGCCTCGATAACCCCTCCGGAGAAGGGCTTCATGGCCATGATGCCGATATTTTTTTCAAGGGCCTTTGGAACAATCCTTTCCCTTGCGGCAGGTTCAAGAAAGCTCAGACAGACCATAATGGTCTCAAAAAATCCGTCATCAACTATTTTTTCCAGCAGATCAAGGCTGTGGCTGGTTATACCTATATGTCCTATTATCCCTTGTTCCTTGGCCTTTCTCAAACCCTCCAGAGCCCCGCCCGGTCGAAGGACACGCTCATACTCGTCATCGCTGCTGACCGCATGACACTGATAGATGTCAATGTAATCAACCTGGAGCTTCTTGAGGCTGACCTCGATATCCTTCTGTACCCCGTCTGCAAAACGGTTCATTGACTTGGTTGCAAGCACCACCTTTTTATCTGTCTGTTTCAGGGCCATGCCAATACGGCCTTCACTCGTAACATACATGCGTGATGTATCTATAAAATCTATGCCTGTCTCAATGGCATGCAGTACAACATCCACTGCGCTGGCTTCATCCACACGCTGAATGGGTATCCCGCCGAAACCTAGTCTTGAGACCTCCAGCCCTGTGCTTCCAAGTATAACCTTTTTCATAGTGCCACCTCATTTTGGTTTTTAATCATCGACTATGATAATAAAATAACTTAAAATTATGCAACTTTTATATCCGGCCAGGAAATAAGTATTTTAATCCATAGATATAAGGAGGCCAGCGACAATGAGTGAAAACAGGATATTTACAGAGGAAGAACTTAGGGAAATGGGCAGACCGACCCTTGAACTGGTCATGGAGGCTATTGACAGGGGAGACAGGGAAGAGGCAAAACAACTGGCAAAGCGTCTGCAAAAGGAGTTCAATCACCTGCATGACGGGTATATGGTCTGGGTGACTGGACTGCTTTCCTATATCTACCGCAACTACGGTATGGATGCCGTAGAGGCGGCGGAAAAGGAGGCACATGGAATTGAAGGGAGAACTGTTTTTAAACCGTCGGGAAAAACAGACCTTAAGTCACGTATTCAGGAGATGGCCGGAGATATCAGGGGTCACTTTCAGCCCCTTGAGATAAAAGAGGATGATGAAAAGGTTACAATAACAATGAAGCCATGCGGATCAGGTGAGAGGCTCATCCAGATGGGGGGTTATGAACCGGAATTCGGTCTGGCAAGGGTAAAGGAGCCCCATCGTGCCACCTGGGGCATGAAGGATTTTCCCATGTACTGTGTACACTGTCCGGTCATGGAAATGCTTGCTTTTGAGAACACCGGTGAATTGGGAGTAGTCCATCTTGTGGAAGATCCCATGGTATTTGGAGAATGCCATTTTGCCATATACAAAGATCCAAAGAATATCCCCGAGGAGTGTTACACCCGTATCGGAAAACAAAAACCGGAATAGGATTTAGATTGAAAAAAAGATTTCTGTTATTGCCTGTTCAGTCCTGGCTGCTGATTTAAAACATGTTGCTGAAAAATCAGGCCGGAATTTTGAATATACCTTTTAGGAAATAAATCATGGGAATAGAAAAATTCAAGCCGGCTGTTACAAAAAATATTCTGCTGCTTATGGCAGGGACTGTATGGGTGTTTGCCGGTTTTATGCTTCTGTTTATGGCCTTTTCATGGCTTCACAGAGCGTCCGGAGTAAGTACCTACCTCTATGCCCTTGCAGGGATACTGTTGGCATTGCCCGTGCACCACTTTGGTTTTTTAAGAATAGTTGACAAAAATCTGAAGAGAATACTCCAAATGGACCGAAAGAAGTGCTTTTTCGCCTTTATCCCTTCTAAGAGCTATCTGCTTATTATTGTAATGATTGTGATGGGAATATTGCTCCGCCATTCAACGATACCTAAATATGACCTTGCTATCCTGTATATCGGGATCGGACTGGCCCTTATATTGTCAAGCATCAGATATATAAGGATCTTTTACAGAGAAGTTGTAAAGGATAAAACCATTCGTTGACACAATAAATATAATCTGATCTAATATAGGCATCTGATATTGAGTAATTTCCAGCTGTATCAGGATGATTTTACTACATAACTCCTAAATTTCCATTTCTACTCCAATTACTTCGGAACTGTTTACAAATATCTCACGATCTATAGTTCAGACGCTCTTCAGTTTAATAAACGGATGAAGTGAAATACATATTATTTCCCTGACCTGCTGCCTGTTTCATATTGAGAAAAGGATTTTCAACAGGTACGGATTTTCAGATTATTTGAAGATTCGGCCCGGATGTTGGCAACATAATGTTGTTTAACAATCTAACGAAAAGGAGGTCAACATGGAAAGGCCAATAATGAATTATGAAACACTTATCCGTTTAACAAAGGCTCTCCCCAAGCTTAGAGACCCGGAGGAGATGGTTCTGGTTGCAGTTGATGGAGTATGTCATGCCCTTAATTTTAAAGGCTGCGCCCTGTTTCTATTCAAGCCGACCAGTCATGAATTAAAACTGGCCGGAAGTTATGGTCTCAGCCGGGAATACCTTGACAAAGGCCCTATCAGCGCAATGCGCTCCATTGCATCTTCTATTGAGGATGGAAAACCCGTTGCTATTTTTGATGTGGCGGATGACCCCAGGATACAGTATCCTGAGGCGGCTGTAAAGGAAGGTATATCCTCAATACTTTCAGTTCCTATGATAATAGGAGAGAGGGTAATAGGGTGCATGAGGGTCTACACCGCTGACCCATGGGAGTTTACACTGGATGATCTGAATTTTGTCCAGGCAGTCGCCCAGATAGTAGCCATGGCCCTGGAGATGTGCCGGGTCACTCAGGGGTACAGGGACAGCATAGACATTCTAAAAAGCATGCGTGACACCAGAATATTTCGTAAAAAACCGATACTGCATCCTCACCCGTCAAAAGATCTTCCCCGCAAGGGAACCCCACCGATAGGCATGTAAGACTGCAGGAACAAAGGGATTTCAATGTAAAATTTTTGCCCCCCATTGAAATCCCTTTTATGATTTCGGGAAGACTATTGGCTGCTGTGTTCCGGAGTTTTATGACAGCCATGAAATAACCCACAGCACTTCTATACCATTAATTCTTTTTGACAAAACAAACAGGTTATGTTTTAAATTTTTGAACACGTCTTAAGTGCTCATAATTACAGAACATATGGAGGCTAATGGGAATTTTGGTAAAAGAAGATATTGTGCTTTATGTTGATTCGCGGTTCATAAGCCCCTATGCAATGTCAGTATATATCACACTGATAGAGAAAAACATCCCCTTTCAAATCAGGAACTCTCTCTGTGATGAATGAACAACACCGCCGGGGTTGCAGATCTTTTGACATGCAATAAAAATAATCGATCATATCTGATTATTTGGTGTCTGTTCAAACAGGGCCTTTTATAACTTAGGAGAGAAATTATTTTATATAAAAAGACGGAGCCGTTCTATGAAAAAAATTTTTTATTTATTTGTCATGCTTTTAATAGTGTTTGCCTCTGGTTGTGCAAGCAAATCTGACTATCAACAGCTCAGCCTTGAAAACAAACAATTAAAAAATGATATGGCATTGTTTAAAGAAGCCTATAATCCTGGATTACAGAAATTGTTCTCTGAAAATGTACTGGCAGCAGAAAAATACAGGAAGTCAATTGAGAAGACAAAAAATGATATTGACTATATAACCGGTAGTATTGATAAACTGTTCCGCGAATCCGAAAATGACAGGATGTTAATCTCGGAAAATTTAAGAACTTCAGTGTCTCAAAATGTCGTAAATGAGTTTAGACAATTGAATATCGCGTGGAATTCAACAATCATTGAATTATCAAACCTTGTAAGAAATTCTGAAAAAGCTGCAGAATCTTCTCACCGAGCAGCTCTACAGGCCGCTGAGAAAGCCGGTTCGGCTGAGCGTTCAGCCAGCTATGTTGCTGAATACAGAGATCTGATTAACGAACAGGCAAGAACATTACATAGAATTCAGGAAACATTAAAAAATCTGGATATTAAAATCAGGAAAATAAGTAAACGATTGGATAAAATTGATGCCCCGGAAAGAGAAAAAGGAAAAGCTGATCATAAAAAATAATGATTTTTTCCGGCTAGAACCTGATTAAGTGCAAACATATTTCTCAAACCCTTTGAAAGCCCTGCCTTTTACCGGCAGGGCTTTTTTATCTACCCTGAAAGTTCATTATTTATAAATAGAGATTACTCACCCGCGCAAATAATTATTTCCATTTTTTGCCCCACACCCTGTTCAATCGCCATTGAATGAGCCAGTCAAAATAGGAAGCACGATTAATACCTGTTGTTACGGCGAAATCAGCGTTGTAGTTTACTACTGCCCACACTGTCTTTGTAGAGGGATCAATTCCATATGTTCCAAGTTTATACCGGGGTTTATAGGGCCCGAGTATAAACCTTCTTTTTCCACCAAAATTTAAATCTACTGCATTCCTCCATCTTCCTCTGGAGTCCAGTGCTGCAATACCGAATAGTCCTCCCCTGAAATGCCACCCGGTCCTGAAATTGTAGGACATTGACAGAACATAAGTGTCGGTTTGCTCAGTACCGACATCCGCCATCCCCCACAGAGACAGGATGTCACTTCCGAATCTATTTCGATCTTTTGCCGGCTTTTCGACCCAGCCCGTATTAACTGATTTAACAAGAGGGCGGGGCGCACTGAGGATTATATCGTCTCGGGTATCACCCGGTGTTCCGTTGTCATCAATTTCTTCA
Organism: Desulfatiglandales bacterium; assembly: GCA_963667015.2. GTDB lineage: Bacteria > Desulfobacterota > DSM-4660 > Desulfatiglandales > HGW-15 > JAAZBV01. The sequence continues at coordinate 4,083,279 of CAXXJJ010000004.1, read as the reverse complement.
GGCGTATAGTCAGTGGCTGCGCTGTTATTTTCACCATTGAGAATTTTAGCAGTTGTATTATTAAATCTGTCGGATACAACCTTATATGAACCGCCCTGAGGAATAAGAAACTGCTGACCATTATTACTGTATCCCCAGGTTTCTTTTTTGACAAAATTATCAACAGAACCGGAATAGTAATCAACTGTTACACGCGGGCCGTCGACGGTGTAGATATAATAACCAATATTGAGAAGTTCCTGAGAAAGGGGTGTCTCCCGTTTTTTTACTTCACCGAAATAAGTTAATGGTGCAGGATCATAGGACTCTGTCCCTGCACCTGCTGAAATGATTTGCTCAACATCTGACAAACTGTCCGGGCTTTCTACAAGAGCACGATTATGCATTTGATCGTGACCGGAAATCATATATTTTACACCGTTGTCCATCAGACTGGCATAAAATATGTTCTGATCATCAGGTTCTGAATCAGGGCTGTCTCCAAACAGGCTGTCCAGGCTGCCTTCACCCATTAATCCCTTGTGGGACAATACAAATGCATGCTCAGTGCCACGGTTAGCAATGTCCAGCTGACTGCTTATCCATTCCTGTTGATCGCCAGGCAGGAATCTGGTTTCGGCAGTTACGGAGGAGGTCCCATTGTCTACGATAGTAGCATAAACATCTATTGACCATTGTTTATCAAAGTCATAAAAATATGTAGTTGGGTATCCGGTATTGTCGTCAATACGAAACCATGTACCAGCGGGGATTGTAAACTCTTCTCCACCCTCTGTATAAGTTAAATCTTCATCCATCCTGTAAACACTCCACAGTATATAGAAATACTCCTGACCATATACCGGATGGCCTGATGCCTTTGCTCCACTGCCGGAGGACGTTACCTCGACATCAACGATTACAAATCTCGCATTGCTGCCCTCTTCACCATAATCAAAGGAGTAGCTCAGTCCATTCAATTCATCTATCGCCGGACTGCTGAAATTTTTTGCACCAAAGATATTATCAATCCCTCGAGTCTGGGGAAAGGCATTTAGATAGGCCGGGATATTCATATTAGAATCAGGATCAAGGCCATTGAACGCTCCATATGTTTCGTGGTCTCCGCGCAAAGGAAAAAATCCAACCCCGGCATCATAAAGCGGCTGTACTGACTTCGCCCTTGTATACATCGCATCATCACCGCCTCTGTCCGACAGGTCTCCCACCTGTATGACGAACTTTACGCCATAATCAATGAACTTATCGTTCAGAGCCTTTGCAATGGCCGCACTCACATAATCCGGGTTCTCTCCGTTCGGATCTTCATCCAGGGTCCACCTGGTATCTCCCATAACACCGAAAGACCAGGCTTTTTCGGTGCTGTACCTTTCCCCTCCCCGGGCCATAGCAGGTGTTGTGAAAAACATGAGCAAAATCATACTAGTGATCAGAGATCTTGCCATGATATTGATATTATTAAAGTATCCTTTTTTATACACAGATTGATTTTTTTTATACATCTGCATTTTCATATCCCTCCCTCAGAATATTACTTCGTCAAATGGTTAATTATCGATTTGGCAGAAGCTTTTTACCCAGATTAAAATATTTTTAATATTCCATCACCTCTCTTTCATGCAATCCAGGCCTGTTTCTCCCTTTTTTCGGCACATATCCGCAAGTAATTTCAAAACCTCTGAAAAACCAGACTAAACATGAAACTAAACAACCTTTTAAAAAATATTTATCTTCCTATAAAATACATCATGGATATTTTTGCACAAAGCGTACCATCTACCAGTGTATGTAAGTTACTGAAGGACAGAGTCGCCGGGTCGACACCAGACTGATACCTGGAAAAAATCTCTGTACAAGAATCGATATCTACTTTGATGGAAGGCCGTTCTGTTTTATTTAATGACGGTACAAAGAAAACACTTGGGATAATGCTTCCTGGTGAATATGAATTTGGCACGGAAGATAAAGAGATCATGGAAATCCTGTCCGGAGAAATGGAGATACTTTTACCTGACAGCGGCTGGAAATCTGTAAAAGGCGGAGACAGTTTTGAGGTTCCTGCAAAATCAAAATTCCAGTTGAAGATATGTACCGTAACCGATTATTGCTGTAGTCTTAATTCCTATTCAAAATTTATTGACATCATTTTACCCATTAATAATAATGCGAAAAACATATGGTCTTTTCTGATTAGTGTATTTACCCCTCAGTGGAAGCAGATGACCTCTCAACACTTATCAAATACTGGAAACGCTCAATAAAAATAATGGAACAGGGAAACACAAAAACTAAAAACAGCGTTCCTGACGATGAACTAACATCAAAAGCAAATGTGTGGTCTGCGGCATTTAATACGATCAATGATGCTATCCTGATTTTAGACTCTAAGCAGTGCGTTGTGCAGGCCAATAGAACATCAGAAGTGCTCTTTCAACTGCCGGTTGCTGAAATGATCGGCAAATCCTGCTGGGAGGTTGTTAAATGCAATAATGACAGGATTAAGGGTTGTCCATGCCTGAGATCTGAAAAAAGTCATGCCAGGGAAAATATGGAACTCAATCACAACGATGGATGGCTTCAGGTAATAGTTGACCCAATCCTGGAAAGTAACGGCCATTATGATGGTGCGGTTCATATTTACAGGGATATCACAACAAGCAGGCAAACCGAGAAGGCCCTGCGCGAGAGTGAATACAAATACCATGCCCTGTTTGAAAAAATGCTTAACGGATGTGCACTTCATGAAATTATCTGCGATGAAAACGGGAAACCGGTTGACTACCGCTTTTTAGATGTAAATCCTGCCTTTGAAAGTATAACAGGGTTCAAGGCTGATGTTTTAATAGGTAAAACAGCGCTGGAAATATTTCCCGATACAGATCCCTTTTTAATTGAGACCTATGGAAGGGTTGCCATTACCGGAGAACCTGTTTCCTTTGATTTTGTCAGCAAATACACGGGACATCACTTTGTGATTACAGCCTATCAACCAGAAGAAAGACAGTTCGCCTGTATTTTTGAAAGTATCACAGAGAAGGATCAGGCGGAGGAGGAACTCAAAAAGAGTGAGGAAAAGTACAAGGAAATAGTTGAAGGCACGGATGACTTGATAATACAGGTTGACCATAGCGGAAAAATAACTTTTGCAAACTATATGGCAAACAAAATTTTTGGCCTGCCTCAGGAGGACATCATTGGTATGCATATTTCAAAATGTATCCATCCTGATGATAAGGATCGTACCCGAAGGCTTGTAGATGAATCCGTTGAAAAAAATGCTACAGGCCTGACCTTTGAAAACAGACAGGTGAGTGTAACCGGAGAAATTCGCCATTTACTGTGGACCAGCAATTTTCACTATGATTCTCATGGAAACCTGGTTGATGTTACCAGCATTGCACGAGATATCACCATGCGAAGAAAAATGGAAGAGGAACTCAAAAGGGCCCATGATGTTTTGGAGCAGCGTGTAGGAGAGCGTACTCAGGAGTTACAAAAGGTCAATGAAGATTTGCAGGATAAAACAAAAAGCCTGGAAGAACTCAATACAGCCCTTAAAATCCTCCTTGAAAGAAGAGAAATTGATAAAGAGGAAAACAGCGAAAAAATACTTCTCAATGTAAAGGAACTTTTAATTCCCTATGTTAACAAATTGAAAAACGGTCCCTTGAGCGAGAGTCAGAGAAATTATATAGGACTTGTTGAATCAGGTCTTCAGGAGATTGTTTCGCCCTTTGCACAGAGGCTGACCTCCAGATATATGCATATTACCCCCAGAGAATTACAGGTAGGCAATTTTGTGAAAGACGGCAGGACCTCAAAAGAGATTGCAGATATCCTTAATACTACCGAAAGGACGATTGTAGCCCACAGGGCTAACCTCCGGAAAAAGCTGGGATTGGATAAAAAATCCAACCTGAGAACCTATCTTCTGTCCCTTCAAAAACCTTAACGCATTGGTACAATATTTTATTGTAGTTTTATTGTCTGTTTTCTGCAGTTTACATTTTATTATTTTATAAATATTAATAAACTATTCAAAATGCGAATATTATTATATTTGTCTTTTGAATAGTTTTCTTACCTGGTTGATATGCAATTTTTACTATGCATTACACGCACAGGCCGTAAAGATCCGGCTTTGGAAATCAATGAATTGGTAAATCCTCCCCCCTCCGATTCGCTGATAATGAACGGTCTGTGTGTGTGACCAGCACATGCACCCCTGGCTGATAAATATGACTGACATCAAACTACTGATACAAATATCGGCACCTATGGCATAGGACTTTGATGGCCTGCTTTTACACGACATTTTAACAATTAATTGTCTAAATAAATCGTTTCCAATGACCGGAAGCAGACCACCCTATCCTGTCCTGCCTGCATTCTGCTGAGCATTACCTGATAAGCCCGGCAATAATCGCAAGTGTAAACAATAATGCAAAAAGTCCGGGAAACCTGTCTGTAAGAATATATAATACTTCAAAAAAAATATGATGAGACCTTTTTATAGCTTCCATGATTTTTTCTCCTTTCCTGTTTGTTATCTTAGTAAAGAGCGAAAATCATGCCAAAAGGATCGTTTAGATTTTTAACTGTTAATTCAATAAGATATGTATTTTGACTCTTTTAGGCCACAGCTATGTGAGTATTTTGTCCCCACAATATTAAACTAAATAATAACAATCGGATACTATGTCCATGGTAAGCGTTGAGTCGTGCAGGGGAAAATAAAAACTTACAGTTTTTCCGGAGTAAATGTGACTGCGTCATCAATAGCAGCACTGTTGGTGAGAAGCATTATAAGCCTGTCTATGCCAAATGCGATTCCTGCAGATGCGGGCATATGCTCAAGGTCGTTTATAAACTTTTCGGGGAAGGGATATTGAGTTTTGCCTGCATTTTTTCTGTTTTCAGATTCTTCCACAAACCGTTTTTCCTGCTCGTCGGCATCGGTCAGTTCGGAAAAGGCATTTGCCAGCTCAAGTCCTCCAATGTAAAGCTCAAACCTCTCTGCTATTTGAGGATCATCCTCACTTACCTTTGCAAGCGCTGCCTGTGATGCAGGATAGTTATACAAAAAAACAGGCCTTCCATTATTTAACGAGGGTTCGATCTCAGACACCATTATTTCATCATAATCTCCTGATTCAATGGCCTTTTCAGGAGTCGTGCCCGTGCATTTTTTAAAGGCGTCATTTACTGTTATCCTTTCCCATTCGCCTGAAAGATTAATAGAGCAGCCCTGATATTCTATTATGGCACTCATGCCGAGTTCATCCAAAACATATTTTATCATGCTCCGGCATTCATCCATAAGATATAAATAATCCGCCCCGGCCCGGTACCACTCGAGCATGGTAAACTCGGGCAGGTGAAGATGGCCTCTTTCCGCGTTCCTGAAACATTTACAAATCTGAAATATCTTTTCATAACCAGCAGACAGGAGCCTTTTCATGCACAATTCGGGAGAGGTCTGTAAAAATCCTCCTTCTGTTTTTATTGCATCTATATTGGCTTCCGGGGCAGGAGCAGGAATAATAACAGGGGTCTCTACTTCAAGATAACCCCTGCTTATAAAAAAACTTCTTATGGATTGTATTATCTGTGCACGTAAAAAAAGGCGGGATCGGTTATACAATTGTAAGGTTATTCCTTTACCCTTGTTACATATTCACCTGTGCGGGTGTCCACCTGTATCTTAGTGCCCTCTTCAACAAAGGGGGGAACCCTGAGCACATAGCCCGTTTCAAGGGTTACGGGTTTGCTGTCGCCTGATGAGGTATCGCCTTTTACCCATGGATCTGCCTGGGTAACAACCAGATTTACAAAATTAGGCGGGGTAATACCGATCGGTGTGACGCCAAATAAGAGTATCGCAACTTCAAGGTTGTCTATTAAATAATTTTTAACATCCCCAACCTGCTCTTCATTTAGTGTAACCTGCTCATAATTAGCAAGATCCATAAAAAAGTATTCATTTTCCTGATTATAGAGATACTGCATATTGCGTTCATCCAGGTTGGCAGGTTCAAATGAATCACCGGACCTGTAGGTGCGCTCAAACCCTGAGCCGTTAATCATATTCTTAAGCTTACATTTATAAAGGGCCTGCCCCTTCCCTGGTTTGGAAAATGTAAAATCGGTGATAATATAGGGGTCACCGTCTATCTGAATCTTTAAACCTTTTCTTAGGTCACTTGCGTTGTACATAATTTTTCCTTTATTTCAAAATGTTGAGGGGAAATATATGGAAAGGGCATGTTTCTGTCAAGGAGAAAACAGGAGACCATTTCTTAAGTTATTTTTTGACCTTATATGCCGGAACATGGATATTATTCATTGATCCTGAACACCTGAAGGGGCACGGTGCGCTGTGCCCCCAGGAACGATACAGACTTAGAAATTATTCCGGATCATAAACAGGTTTAACGGCTATACTATATGCATACAGCGGTGATTCTATTATTCTTCAACTATCTTTTCCTGCTTTTCCACTCTCTCTATTTTTTTCATGTCACCAAGGAACTTTGGAAGGTCAAGGCCTGCCATTTCTGCAACATCATGAAGCGGGGGCAGACTTTTAACCATTCCTGACAGGAAATTTGATGTCGTATTCCCATCTTTTCCGTTTGCTCCGGAATCCCATACCGTGATCTTGTCAATTTTGAGGTTCTTGATTGCCTCAACCTGCATTGTTACAAGGTCTTCCAGTTTTTCTATCATCAGCAGGGTTGCCGCGGATTTGGCATCACCGTCACAGCTCTTAACAAGCTCTGCATAACCTTCTGCCTTGCTTTCCAGCACCTGTTTGATACCCTTTGCCTCTGCTTCATATTTGAGCAGTGTTGCATCGGCCTGCCCCTTTGCTTCACGCCTTGTTTTTTCTGCCTCGGCCTCGGCAGCTATCTCGATCTTACGCTTTTCTATTTCCTTCTGAACGACCTCTTCAGCATTGAGCCTTTCTGCCTCGGCCTTGTACTGGGCCTTTTGTATCTCTTCTGCAGCCGCACGTTTTGCAACTTCACCACGTTTAAAGGCGTCCGCCTTTTTTATGGCAAGCTCTGCTTCTGACTCTGCAATATCGGCCTTTGCAGTATTTTCGCCTGCTACAGCAGAGGCCTCCTGCTGCTGTACATACACACGTCTTTCTGCCTCGGCCTTTTTCTTTCCCTTCTCCGACTCGGCAACATTTTCAGCAACCCTTATTTCTTTTTCCCTGTTTGCTTCTGCTTCACCGATTGTCGCGGAGGTTTCCTGCTGCTGTACATACACTCTTCGTTCAGCATCAGCCTTTTTCTTGCCTTTTTCAGCCTCGGCAATATTTTCAGCAACCTTTATTTCCCTCTCCTTGGTTGCCACCGCCTGTCCAATTTCACCGTGTTTATCCTGTTCAGCTACATCGATCTTTGCCTGGTTGATTGCCTCTGATGCGGCTTTTTTACCAATGCTTTCGATATAGGTAGACTCATCGGTGATATCGGTAATGTTAACATTAATCAGATAAAGACCTATCTTATTTAATTCAGGTGCGACATTTGTCCTGATCTCTTCAAGAAATTTTTCTCTGTCCTGGTTGATCTGTTCAATTGTAAGAGAGGCGACAGTAAGCCTGAGCTGGCCGAAAATGATCTCCTTTGCCATCTCCTCTATATCCTCAGGAGGAAGATTTAAAAGCCTTTCAGCGGCATTGTTCATGATTCCCGGTTCGGTGCTCACACCAACGGTAAATGTACTTGGTACATTGATTCGAATATTCTGAAAGGAGAGGGCATTCTGCAGAGGAATGTTAATTGTCATGGGGGTAAGGTCCATGTATGCATAGTCCTGTATGAGTGGAATAACAAGGGTTCCGCCTCCATGGATACATTCTGCTGACTGATCTTTTCCAACCTTTCCGAATATAACAAGAATTTTATCAGAGGGGCATCTTTTGTAGCGCGATGCCAGAAACATAAGCAACATAAAAACAATAATCGATAAAGCAATAATAGCAGCTAACCAATATCCTTCCATTGTAACTCTCCTTCCCTTTAAATGATTATATTCTTTCCACTACAAGCAGGTTGCCATCCACCCATATAACCCTTACAGGCGTCCCGGTATCAATGGCCTTACTGTCATTTGAAGTGGCATCATATTCTCTGAGACTGTTTTTAACGTTAATAAGAATTCTTCCTGTACCCTTATCCGGTATTCTCATGTAGACCTTTCCCTGCGCACCAACCGTGCTGTCGATTGTAATGGTTCCACTCGACTTCATCTTACTCATAAGTATAAACATCTTTCCGATAAACCATACTGAAGCACAACCTACCAGTATTGCGCCCAATAACGATATAATCATCCCCAGGTGGCTCTGCCGATACATCGCCAGCCCAACAAGCCCGAACATCAGTAAAAAGGATGAAATTCCTAGAAGAGAAAGGGCATGAAAACCTGCATCCGAATCAGCATGATCGAGATCAATATCATGACCATCCAGATCGAAATTAGCGCCGTCGTGGTCAAGACCTATAAGCTGCATAATAAATTTTATGATTACAAAAATGCCGCCGACAACAGCACAAATAAGGAAAAATATTTCTACACCATTATACTGAGAAAAATAATCACCCATAATTATCCTCCCATATTTTTAAAACCGGTAACCATTGATTCATAACCGCTTTAAAAACAATCTAAGATTATTAAAAACTGTCAGTTACTCATACAAAAATAAACTAAAAGATATTCTGTATAAAAAAGATGGTCTTTTTATGAAAAAATTTGATACGGCGGCTCTGGTGAGTCGGAATCATATTGGGTAATATAAATCCCTTGAATCAGTTGATTTAATAAAAATATCCCATTATGATTGGAAGAATAACTATGGAAATCCTGATATATTGTCAAGGATTAAGTTACGCCCCCCATTTTTCAGTAATCAGAATCCCATTTGAAAGGAGGCATTTATGGTGTCCGGATCAGATAAACTTCTTGATCAAATGAGGTCCGAAGCGATTCAATGTTTTAAGGAGTCTCTCAAACCCGTCAACCCCTATGAGGCAGTAAAAAGGTTCATTCGACTTGAGGGCAGCGCCCTTAATATAGGATCAAAGGAAAAACCGGTTGCAATGTTAAATATTGATGATTATAAAAAAATCTTCCTCGTGGGAGGAGGCAAGGCAACAGCCCCTATGGCAAGGGCTATGGAGGACCTTCTTGGGAACAGGATTACAAAGGGACTGGTTGTTGTAAAATACGGCTTTACAGATGAGCTTTCATACACAGAAACAGTAGAGGCCGACCATCCATTACCCGACGCAAACGGTGTGTCCGGGACAAAAAAGATCCTCGAACTTATTGAGAGTGCAGGAAAGAAGGATCTTGTTTTTTCTCTTATCTCCGGCGGAGGATCCGCTCTTCTTCCACAGCCAGCGGGGAATATAAAGCTCGAAGAAAAACAGGCGATGACACAAAAGCTTCTCAAATGCGGGGCGAGCATTGATGAAATAAACTGTATAAGAAAGCATATTTCATCAACAAAGGGCGGACAGATGGCAAGAGCAGCCTTTCCAGCTACCACCATCAACCTGATGCTTTCGGATGTTGTTGGTGACAGAATGGATGTGATAGCATCCGGTCCTTTTGTACCGGACATGAGCAGTTTTAAGGAAGCCTGGGGAATAATAGAAAAATATAATCTGGATAATATACCTGAATCGGTGCGAGCTCATCTAAAGTCCGGACTGGATGGAAAAATAGAAGACACACCCAAAGAAGGCGATCCTGTATTTGATAAGGTATACAACCTGATAATAGGAAGCAATATCCTTGCCCTTGAAGCGGCTGAAAAGGAGGCACAAAAACTTGGATATAAAACCCTGATTTTGTCCTCAATGATTGAAGGAGAAACAAAGGATATTGCCGGAGCACATGCTGCCATAGCAGGAGAAATAGTAAAAACCGGAAGACCTCTGTCTCCACCATGCTGCATAATATCAGGGGGAGAGACCACCGTGACAATAAAAGGGAAGGGCATGGGAGGAAGAAACCAGGAGTTCTGCCTTGTTGCGGCAATGGGCATATCTGATATGCCCGGGAGAGTGGTTGTGCTGAGCGGAGGTACTGACGGTAACGACGGCCCTACCGATGCAGCAGGAGGGATAGTTGACCCCCTTACCATTAAAAGGGGAGGGGCCGCCGGAATCAGTGCTGCAGAATATTTTAATAATAATGATTCATACAATTACCTGAAACAGACAGGAGACCTGCTTGTTACCGGTCCGACAAAAACGAACGTGATGGATGTGAGGATTATATTAGTGAGGTAAAGATTTTTCTCTCGCCCGTTCGCTGCGCTCACTAGAGCCCGCGGAGGCCACAGAGAAAAGCTTTGTTTCTCTTTTAAAAAATAAATTGTTTTTGTTTTTCTCTGCGCTCTCTGTGGGCTCTGCGAGAAATATGCTTTTGGCTTTTCCTTGCGCCTGTTATTTATTCCATTTCCTCACCAGGTATGGTTTGGTCGTTTCAAAGGTCATGCAGTCTTCTTCTATGGCTGCTTCAGCCTGCTGAATAGTCATTTTTTCTGTCTTTTTAACAAATGACAATGTCTTTCCAAAGTATAGCGGAATAAGAGAGTCCATTAATGCATCAGTATCATCAGATTCTCTGTATGCAACCGCCCAATCATAAAGGACCCTTGCCCACAGGTCTGTAGGAAAGGCAAAGACATCCTTTGTCATCTCTTTGATTTCATACAGTTTCATAAAAACGTCTCTGGAAAGCACCTTCCTCCAGATTTCATCATACTGTATGAATCCTTCATGAAAATTATTAATCAGTTTGTCAGTATCGACATCCACCTTTGGCGGGGCCTCGGTTTCTCCAAGCCCGAATCCGTATATGGCCGTAGGTTTGCTGTATTTTACCTTGAGCCAGCTGCTGTCAAAGCTCTTCATAAGAGAAAAGATTGTACCGACCACTTCTCTGAACATAGGCCCGAGCGATGCTGCCGGATCCTTTGGTCTGTGTATCTTCGGCCGGCCCATAAAAGATTGACATACCTGTACACGCTGATTAAAGGCAAGGGTGGTCATCCAGATATCAATGCCGAAATTTGCGGTTGCATCATCCCATACATCACTTTCAAGATAAGCCTTTGCAAGTTTTCCACTGAAGCCGAAGTCTCCGCCTATGGGCTGGCGAACCCTTCTCCCATAGAGTGCCCTCGACAGGGGATATGCAATCCCGTTGGTTATTGTGCCGTCATATTTATGCCTTATGTAAAGTGGAGCAATATATGAAAAGCCATTAAAGAGAGGCTCTCCTAGATGTTTGATCCATTCAGGGGTGATGCTTTTCAGGTCGGCGTCAACAACGACTATTGCCTTTGCCTGAAGTTCAATCACCTTTTTAAACAGGTTAATAAAATTATTACCCTTGCCCTTAACTTCCGGGGGTGTGGAGATATATATCTTTGGAACACCTGTCTCGGTTTCCAGAAACGCCTGCTTTGTATTGTCTGGAGAATTATTGTCACAGTTGATAATAACCGCCTGTTTATCGGAAAAATATTTTTTAATGCCAATACCTGCCTGTTGTGTGGGAAAGGCTATTGAGTCCGCTTCATTATAGGATGGAATGCTTACGACCAGATCTGCCTTCGTGATATTATCTGGACTTACTTCACTTTCAAACATCAGATAAAACCTCCCTTTCTGTTCTTAGCAGTCCCAAAACTGCTTCGTTCCAGCCCTCGGGACCATTTTTATCAGTGATTATTATACCCGGATACCTCGCCTTAATATTTATATCGGTAAAACGTCTTGCAGACTTTATCAGCACAGGCTGATTAACAACATCAAACATCCCGAAATCATTTGGGCTGTCTCCAAGTGCTATGGAATAAACCGGTCCATTCTGTTTTTTAAAGAATGAAATAAGCCAGTCGGTTGCTCTTCCCTTGTCACTATCGCCATGGAGGTGAAAGAAGCGCCCGCCCTCTGAAATCCTCAGACCTCTTTTAACTGCAGATTCATACAGGGGTGCAGTATCAATGTCCTCCGGGCCGGCAACAATAAAGGGTTCATCAAATTCCCGATCAAGCGCCTGCGCATATTGATCCTCAGACAGTCCTGTGAGATCCATTACCTCCTTTTGACTCATCTGTGAAAAACCCCTGAGCTTTATTCCTGTATCAGCCGATATCTCTTTTAAATGTTCGACCAGATCACTGTAAGGCTCCCCAAGGGTAATCTTAATAAGCCCTTTCGATATGCAAAACTCTCTTCCGGTTAAATCTTTTTCATAGCTCAAAGGGAAAAAAATCCCCCCGCCGTTTTCTGAAATGAATGGAAAATCAAGGTTCATTGCCCTGTGTATGACCTGGATTTCAGCCCGTGTTTTACTTGAAACAAGAATTACAGGTATGCCGGCTTTAATACAGTAGTCAAGGGCTTCTTCGGCCTTTTCCCATTTATATGTATTGTGATCAAGAAGCGTATCGTCCAGATCTGTAAAGATTAAAAAAGGTAAACCTGCTCCATTTTTTTCGGTGTAGGACATACGTAATATCAACCTGGCGGACTTATTTTCGAGAGAACCGGTGTTTCTCCTGCTCAACAACTTCAATGAGTTCATAGGATATTCCCGGGAGTTTATTATATACCCTCTCCCAGGACACTGTCTGGGGAAATTCAAAAATACTCTGCTGTGCCTTGCTTTCTACCTCGAGAATGGTTTCTGCCAGCCCCTTTTCAAGAAAGGGCTTAAATTCGGGATGGGTATTGACAAATCTTAAGAATTTTTCTGTCATCCTGTAGGGTGCGCTTAAAAGTTCTCCTGCGGTTAAAATAGAGTTTCTAAAGACATCCTTTACCATTATCTCTTCGTAATCCCTGTCATGTTTGAGATTGCTGAAGCCTGCATCATCAGAATATTTTTTTATCTGCTCCTCGGCTACCGCCTGGTAGGTTATGGCCAGATCCCTGAAAAATGTCTCCGATATCTCAAGCCCTTCCTCTATTACAAGGGCGTTCATCAGGGTGGTTACTATATCTACTGCCATACGGTTAAGGCCCCTGGCCTTGTCTTCCTTTGAAACCTCCTGATGCTTGTGATCAAAGGGTTCCCTTGAAAACATTACCTGGGCAGGGGAGGATGCCTTTCTGAAGACTTCTATGAGGGTAAAAATCTCAACCCCCCAGTTGGTTGCAAACCGCATTTTTTTTAACAGATCTACATGAAAGACCACTTCTCCGGAAAGCTGGTAATTAAAGCCCAGAAGAAAATCAATGAGTTTAAGCATTTTTTCTTCACGGCTTTCAGCAAATTTTCTCTTGAGCGCAAGAAGAAGGGGATCCAGCAGCAGTCTCTTTACACGGCCATACAACGCCTTATCCATTATTCTGGAATAATATGCCTTTGAAAAGTCATAATTAAGAACAACCACAGGATAGAATAGACGATCAAGCTGGGTCCTTTTAAACGTCCTGATGTCTGCATCTATCAGACCAACGGATTCTGCTCCAAGGGCAATGGCAATTCCAAAACTGAGAAACATGTTCTTTCCCTTGCCAGGTTCGCTTAATTTAAAGCCGGCATCGTTCAGTTTGTTATATATACTCTTAAATCCCGGACCGTCATTCCATTGAATAAGATGATTTTTTATCTTGTATTTATCGATAAGGTCTCTAAGCTGAATCACATCCTTTTCTGTTGCGCTGTCCAGGCCGAAAATAATATCAGATAAGTAGCTGATATCCTTAAGCTGTTTGAGAATGTTCTCAAAAACCGGCAGGTTTTCAGGTTTTGTGTATTCGCTTGCAAGCAGCGGAAGGATGAGAACAGTTTTTTTCCACTTGGAATAAAGCCTTAGCTGGTTTCTCAGGTGTTTCCTGTCCTGTTTTAAAATATGAAAGGTGGTTATCTGGCTCTGGTTTTGGGAAAAATCAGAAATAGTATTGCTCCTTTTTTAAAATGTAGATAATTAAATGCTATTTTATACCCTCTGACCAAATTAAAAAAGTCTTTTCTGTGTCTCCTCTTTATCGCCCTTGAATTCTACTTTAAAATAATTGTAGGCTGGTCTGGTTGCAACCCTTCCCCTTGGGGTTCTTTTTATAAAACCCTTTTGTATCAAAAAAGGTTCATACACATCCTCTATGGTATCCTTTTCTTCACATACCGCCGCCGCAAGGGTATCAAGGCCTATAGGGCCTCCGTCATAATTATTGATTATGGTGAGCATGATATTCCTGTCCATCTTATCCAGGCCAAGTTCATCCACATTCAGCATATTGAGGGCATGCATTGACACCTCTTTTGTTATGACACCATCACCTTCAACCTGGGCAAAATCCCTCACGCGCCTTAGGATTCGATTGGCGACCCTTGGTGTCCCCCTTGACCTTCTGGCTATTTCCATGGCACCGTCTTCCTGTATGGGGATATTAAGGATAGAGGCCGACCTTGTTATAATCTGTTTGAGTTCATCGTCAGAATAAAATTCAACCCTCTGAATCACGCCAAACCGATCCCTCAGGGGAGGGGTAAGAAGGCCCGTACGTGTTGTTGCTCCCACAAGGGTAAAGGGATGAAGGGGTATCTTCATTGTGCGTGCAGAAGGACCCTGGCCGATTATTATATCCAGCTGAAAGTCCTCCATTGCCGGATAGAGAATCTCCTCAACAACATGGTTAAGCCTGTGGACCTCGTCAATAAAAAGCACGTCCCTTGGCTGCAGGCTTGTAAGTATTGCGGCAAGATCCCCGGGACGCTCTATTACCGGGCCTGAGGTGCTGATGATATTTACTCCAAGCTCATGGGCAATGACATTTGCAATGGAAGTCTTCCCAAGACCCGGAGATCCATGGAACAGGACATGATCAAGGGCATCTGAACGGCCCTTTGCTGCTTCAATATAGACCTTGAGATTCCTTTTTGCCTCGGCCTGGCCGATATATTCATCAAAACATGTGGGCCTCAGACTGGTCTCCGCCGGAATCTCATCATCCTGCAGCTCGGGGTCTATTATTCTATCATTAACGTTATCCATGTCCATCCGTATTAAAGTTATCAGGCAAGAGCCTTCAATGCCTCTGTGATAATTATTTCAAGGGTTGCTTCACAGGGCATGGATAATGCCTTATCCACGGCCTTTCCGGCAGCCTTTGATGAATAGCCCAGATTAACAAGTGCTGACAGAGCATCATCCCTTAATTCTTTATCTTCATCGGAGGTTACCTTAACCGGCGGCAGGTTAGAATCAGATCTGGCGGATTGAGCCTTATCCTTAAGCTCAAGGGATATTCTTTCTGCCGTCTTTTTGCCAACACCCGGAATCGACTGAAGCCTTGCCACATCACCCTGGGCAATGGCCTCCAGCAGGGAGTCAGGCCCGATGCCTGATAAAATATTTATTGCAAGCTTAGGCCCGATACCAGAAACAGAGATGAGCAGCCGGAAGATCTTCTTTTCAAGGATTGTTTTAAAACCAAAAAGTACAAAGGCATCCTCTCGTACATGGGTATGAATATGAAGGCTTACTTCCTGTCCGTCTTCATCCGGCAGTGTATAATAGGTGGAAAGGGGTACAAATACCTCATACCCCAGCCCGTTGTTATCTATAATAATGGTATCTGTGGACTTGCTTAATAAGTGGCCTTTCAAATGAGCAATCATTTCTTTTTCTCATACCTTGTCCAGTTCAGGTGACATACTGCCGCAGCAATTGCATCGGAGGTATCCGGACCAAGCTTTGAAGGCAGCTTCAAAATCATCTGAACCATTGCCCTGACCTGATCCTTTGTCGCCCGGCCGTAACCCACAACAGACTGCTTTATTTCCAGGGGTGTATATTCATGAATCCTGACATTACATTTTACAGCAGCTATCAATGCCGCGCCCCTTGCATGGCCCAGCTTCAGACTGCTCTTTACATTCTTTGCAAAAAACACATCCTCTATGGCCATTTCATCCGGCTGATACTGTTCCATAATATCAACCATGCCTGTAAAGATTTTATATATCCTGTCGTAAAAGGGAACACTCCCCGGTGATTCTATTGTGCCTGATGCAACACGGGTAATAACGTTATTCTTTTTTTGTAAAAGGCCGTAACCGGTAATTCTGGAGCCGGGATCAACCCCCAGCACAAGCATCAGCCTATGGCCTCCATTACTTCATCCGGGATATCAAAGTTTGCATAGACATTATTTACATCATCATTATCTTCCAGGGCCTCCATAAGGTTGAGCATCTGTTCAGCCTTTTTTCCCTCCAGCTTTACAGTATTCTGGGGGATCATGCTTACCTCAGCAACACTGTATTCCAGTCCTGCATCATCAAAGGCCTGTTTTACTGCTTCAAAATCAGATGGTGGGATTAAAACCTCAAACCCTCCGTCTTCCTCTTTAACATCATCCGCACCAGCCTCAAGGGCAACATCCAGAAGCTTTTCTTCATCAACCTTGTCACCATCAAAAAAGATCAATCCCTTTTTATCAAATATCCAGGCCACACAGCCGGGTTCACCCAGATTTCCGGCATGACGGTCAAATATATATTTAATATCGGCAACAGTCCTGTTTTTATTGTCCGTAAGGCACTCAACAAGCATGGCAACACCTCCCGGGCCATATCCCTCATAGGTTATTTCGTCATAGCTTACACCTTCAAGTTCGCCGGTTCCCTTCTTGATGGCCCTTTCAATATTGTCCTTTGGCATATTTTCTGTTTTTGCTGCCATTATAGCAGATCTCAGGCGCGGGTTTCCATCCGGGTCACCGCCTCCCATCCTGGCTGCGACTGTTATTTCCTTTATCAGGCGGGTGAAAATTCTTCCCCTTTTTGCATCTGCTGCGCCTTTTTTATGCTTTATAGAACTCCACTTATTATGTCCTGACATCTGTTGCCTCCTAAAGTAACTGTTATTTATATCTTTTTTAATCCGAGCAGATAAATCTCGCGGCTTCTTTTCCTTACTGCCGCAGGACGAACAAGTTTGACCTGCTCAAAATATTTTAAAACCTGATCTTTAAATTCGTTAAAATCCTCACCCTCAAAAACCTTGCATAAAAAATGACGGTTTTTTCTGAGCAGTATAGCAGCAATTTCAAGTGCCTTATATGCAAGTTCCAGAGATCTTGCACAATCGGTTATGTTATTACCGGTTGTTTTTGGAGCCATATCACTTAAAAGCAGATCTATTTCCCCCACCTTCTCTGATATCTGCTCTGTTTCAAGGTTGAGGATATCTCCTTTAATAAATGTGAAATTCGGGGCAGAAATCTTCTGTGGGACGTATAAATCAATACCGATCACTTCCCCCTTTTTGCCCACCTTGTTAAGGAGATACTGGGACCATGAGCCCGGATAACAGCCCAGGTCCATAATTCGATCGCCATTTTTTATCAGTCTTTGCTTCCTGTCGATCTCTTCAAGCTTGTAGACTGATCTGGCAAGCCATTTCTCCTCCTTTGCCCGCTGAGTATAGTGATCATTCCAGTTATTTCCTTTTTTCATTTAATATACGCCTTCATACGGAGGATAATAGCATTTATGTCATAACTACCATATCTTACTACCCTTTGCAAAAAAATTCATATTGTTTCAGGACATGTTGGTGGTCAAATTTTTTACCGATTACAGAGGCTTATTATTTCAAAATTTGCATGCGGATTAAAGAAAAAGGTGAGATTGACCGATGTATATTCTGGTCTGTTTTAGGTGCGGAAATATTATGCAGGAGTAACATATGATATCTTCAATTAGCAATAACTTATCTGCTTTGAAGGCCTTTGGAACCGGTCTCAGTGTAAAGGCCAATAATATAGCCAACTCGGAATCAGAAAATTTCAAAAAAAGCCGGGCCATATACACGGAAGAAGAAAACGGCGGGGTAAAGACAGAAATTCGAAAGGTAGATCCCGATAATGACTTGCAATCAATTAATCATGAAGGAAATGCCTCTGAAGCACAGCCTTCAAACGTCGATTTGACTGAAGAGATCCCCGGAACGATAACAGATCAAAGGGGATTCGAGGCAAACCTGACGGTTATTAAAACCCGGGAAGAAATGCTTGGATCCATATTAGATATTATTGCCTGAGAATATTGTCAACCGGCGGACATCTCCGCCCGGTTTTTAACTCTGTTTACTTTCCATAATACAATATACAGGTTTAATCTTGACCAACACCACCAATTATTGTACAAAAATTCAACTTCTTCATTTTGCTTTCAACTATAAGGTAACTTTATGCCAGATAAACGCGCGGGGATGAAAAGGCGGGACTTTTTACTTAAAAGTGCTTTATTTTTAACCGGCAGCCTGCTGGGTTTAAGGTGCTGGTCAAAGACCTATGCAGACCCATGTGCTATCAATAATCCTCAGATAGCCCTGATAATTGACGATATTGGTTTCAGCGAATCCCGTCTGGACCGCTTTCTAGACATCGGTGCGCCTTTTACTTTTTCTATCCTTCCCAAACTTCGCAAATCCTGCTTTCTTGCTCAAAAAATTCATGGCGAGGGACATGAGGTAATGCTTCACCAGCCAATGGAACCACTTGATCCAACCATTGATCCCGGGCCAGGTGCATTATTTGTAGAAGACCCTCCGGATAAGATCACAGACATAATTAAAGAGAACATCTCCGAAACCCCCTATGTTACAGGCATAAACAACCACATGGGTTCCCGGTTTACTGCATGTGGGACAGAAATGAAAAAGGCTCTATCGGTCGTACGTGATGAGGGTTTGTTTTTTGTTGACAGCCTTACCACCAGTAGATCAACGGGGTATAACACAGCAAAGACAATGCATATCTCTACTGTCCGAAGAAATGTTTTTATTGATAATATTCCGAATGAGAATTTCATACACACGCAGCTTAAAAAACTCAAACTACGTGCATTAAAACATGGCCAGGCTATAGGCATTGGTCATCCACTTCCTGAAACGGCAAAAATGGTCAACCTGTTTATTCAGGAACTAAACTCAACAAACATATCCATGGTTCCGATCTCTCATCTTTTACCTCCGGCTTCAGTAAGTTTTAATCTCTAATAATAGCAGAGTATGACACAACTATCCCCTTTAACAGGGTTCTGTATATTTGCCAGCTATCTTAAAAAAGGGTATTATTAATATAATCCCTCTATTCCGGAGATATAAATGCCCGACTGTAAAGATGACATCTATTATCGTGAATTAAATACCGTTCTAAAATTCAGTTCTCTTATTAACTCTTCTCTTAAAATAGAAACCGTTCTGGATACCGCAATGAAGTGTGCAGAGGAATTTATCAATGCCGAAGCCAGTACGATCTATGAAAAGGATGATGAGAAAAATGACCTTTTTATACGGCTTGCCAGGGGAGAAAAGAAAGATCCCATAAAAAACATCAGGATAAAAATAGGCGACGGAATCGCCGGGCATGTTGTAGAAACAAGCACCCCAATGATTATCAATGATGTTAACAGCGAAAAGAGGTTCAACAACCGATTCGACCAGCTTACAGGGTTTAAGACAAGAAACATGATATGTGTTCCATTGATGCTGCGCGGAAAGGCAACCGGTGCAATCCTGGTCCTGAACAAAAGAACAGGAGAACAGTTTAATGAATATGATCTGGAGATTCTAAACAGCCTCGCCGTGCAGATAGCCGTTGCAATTGAAAACGCGAGCCTTTATGAGCGGCTGGAAGAAAAATACGAACTAACAGCCCTTGATCTGAAAAATGCAGAGGAAAAACTTATAAGGGCAGAACGAATTGCTGCAATGGGACACCTGGTAAATGGCGTTGCCCATGAAATAAGAAATCCGGTTATGGTGATAGGAGGGTTCGCATCGCGGCTTAAAAACAGTTACAGCCATGACCCGGAAGTATCCAGGTACACAGAAATAATACTTGGAGAAACTGCCCGACTGGAAAGGCTCGTAAAACAGGTTCACAGACTTGCGGAAGTACAGACCGCAGACCTGACACCGGGAAATATCCTTCCTCTAATAGAGAAGATATTAAAATCCTTTGAGCCCCAAGCAGAAAAACAGAATATTGTCTTTCAGTTATCTGCGGAGGAAAATATACCTGATATAAACATGGATGAATCACAGCTGGTCACAGCATTTTCAAATATTTTTGAAAATGCCCTGGAATCAATGACTAAAGGAGGACAACTGACAATCAGTCTAAAAATAGAGGAAAACCATTTATTAATTGATATTGCAGATACGGGCGCAGGTATAGAGGATGATGAAATTGAATTTATTTATGATCCATTTGTTACATCAAAAACAACCGGGGTTGGTCTGGGACTCACCATGGTTCACCAGATAATTATCAATCATGGCGGAGAGATAATGATAAAAAGCAGAAAAAATGAAGGCACCCGTATAAAAATAACGATGCAGTTACTCATCCCTGAACAGGTCAGGAAAACCGGCAGATGATTAATCCTGCCCGCAACATCTATATTCCACATGTAATAATACTGATGTTGTCATAACCTCCGGCATCAAGGGCAGCATCTACAAGGTTATTGGTTATATTGTTAACAGACTCAGAGTTTCCTATTATATCTGATATCTCATCATCTCCAATCATATCATTCAGGCCATCGCTGCACAGGATATAGATATCTCCTTCTCTTCCCTTTTCCCAGTTAATATCCGGGAGAACCCCCTCTCTTGGACCAATTGCCCTTGTTATAAAATTTCTGCCCGGTTCATTACCTGAACAGCCTTTATTCAACCACTCTCTGTAGGCAGAATGATCTTCGGTTAATTGGGTAAGAGTAGAGTCTCTCCACCGGTATAACCTGCTGTCTCCTAC
The DNA here is from genome assembly GCA_963667015.2 of Desulfatiglandales bacterium. Classification (GTDB taxonomy): domain Bacteria; phylum Desulfobacterota; class DSM-4660; order Desulfatiglandales; family HGW-15; genus JAAZBV01. The sequence goes on along the minus strand of CAXXJJ010000004.1, from coordinate 4,062,454 downwards.
GTGAAACCAGACTGCAAAAAGATCTTTTGTAAAGACAACACCGACAAGGGTTGATCCCATGTATTTATCAACCCCCTCTGCCCTGTTTTTTTCATAAATAACAGTATTGGATTTTCTTATACCCTTTTCAATTAATGAAAAAATAGAGCTGACCTCTGCCGGAATGCCTTCAACGGCAGTGATATCCAATATCTCTCTTTCAATTATTTCCGGCTGAAAAAAATCCTGAAGAACAGTAATAATTGTCTGGCTGGCTTCGGCTCCTCGTTCATGTCCCCCCATCCCGTCTGCGAGAAGAACAAAGTGACCGTTTTTATCAAGATAAATAGCATCCTGGTTTTCATTTCTTAACAAACCGATATCTGAGATGCCTGTTGCTGTAAGTTGTTCGTCTTCTACCTGAAAGCGCACCCTCTTGGTTTCATGCATGCAATTCTCACAAAAAATATAATTTTAATCTGCTGAAATTATTAATATAATTACTGCCTAAACAGAACCAGACAGAGAGAATATTTTAAAGCTCGCATTGCTGTCAAGTAATAATATATGATACAGGTGTTGTTTACCTGTGAAAAAGATTTTTTTCTACGATATCATAAAACAAAAGATTTTTTATGGTTAATGATAAAATTAATAACTATGAGCTGTTGGGGACTTTAGGCATTGGCGGATTTGGCAATGTGTATAAGGCTGTCAGCCGTGCAGGAGATCTTGTCGCCCTTAAAAGGCTGAACCGGCATCTATTTGGTCTCCCTGGAATTAAAAATAAATTCTTTCATGAAGCAGAAATATTGTCAAAGCTGGACCATCCCAATATATGCAGACTACTGGATTTTTTCACAGACGGCCCTGACTGCATAATCGTGATGGAACACATAGATGGTAGTGATCTAAAAGAATTAATGTTTAGTGAGCCCGATAACCGAATCCCTATTAAACAGGTAATCGGCATTGCCGTTCAATGCCTGGCTGCATTTCAGTATGCTTATGAGATGGGAATATTACACAGAGATATAAAGCCTTCAAATATTATGATAGATGGAACCGGGAAGTGCACGGTTATGGATTTCGGGATTGCAGCGGTTATTGATGATCACTCGCAGGATATTGTCACAGAGATACTGTCTACCGCCTACTCCTCTCCCGAAAGATTCAGCAGGGAAGGAAAGGCGAACATCAGGTCTGACATATACTCCATGGGCATTATGTTTTATGAACTGTTTACCGGAAGAAAACCCTTTAATACTACCGACCGTTCTGAAATAGAGTTATGGCACAGGAAGGAAATACCAATGCCGGTTAACAGGGTAAACACATCTGTATCTCCAAAGATTGCTGCAGCCATATCGACTGCCCTGGAAAAAAAACCGGAAGATCGTTTTAAGGATTTTCTTGAATTTAAAAATGCTATGGGGATATAAACAGTTCAACAAAGTGAAATATAAGTTTATTTAGCAGCCTGCTATCATCCCTTTTTCCATTTGTATAATCGTTTATTACACTCATCAAAGGGCAGTCTGGGGTTTATTTCCATCAGGTGATTTAGTTTTTTACAGGCCTTGTCAAGAGATATGCGTTTATTTTTAACAAGTTCATCAAAAACCCATAGAGTGCCGTGTACTGATATTCTTTTATCCTCTGCAATACCCCGCAACACTGAATCACCTGTCAACAATGTCGCTGAAAGCCTGTTTGCAAGAAAGAGACATGAGCAGTCCGTAATACTTAGCTTTTTGTATTTCGTTTCAAGAGACTGGATCTCAAGCAACTCTTTAAATCCAAAGCTCCATTTGACAAGCTTTTTCTGTTTAATAACGGCATCCAGTTGAATTACATTTGTTTCATGGATTTCATTAACAGCAAAATCCGTGACATGAAACTCATAATTGAGACCAAAGAACTGTTCAATCAGATTGGTTTTGAGAAGATCAATCAGGATATTGGCATCATTTACAAGAAGGATCATGAAACCACACGAACCTCCTTTTCAAAGTCATCCAGAGACTGGTTAAAAAGCTCTGCACCTTTACTGAAACTTATAATCCTCTCTGCAACAGCATACATCACAAGCTGTTTAAATCGGTTCGCCTCTTCAATACCTTCATTTTCTCCAGGTTCTGACTTTCTCCAGCCGTTTTTATTTACAAAAATATTGAACTGCCGGTACACATTTTCAGAAATGATTTTAAGGTGAAATGCCCTGGCCATAATGGCTTGCATGGATGCACCATAAAGGCCTTTTATTTTCAACAGTTCCCATTCGGTAACTCTGCTACGCTTTTCCCAGAGTTCTTCAAACATCACCTCTCTTGGAAGAAGCAGGGCGCCTGCAAAGGCATGGCATAGTTTTTCATAGGAGTCAACTTTTGATCCAGAAAAATCAAGGAGAAGATGACCCAGTTCATGCGCGATAGTAAATCTTTTACGAACTGCCTCGCTCTTTTTATAGACCGCAATAACCGGTATCCTTTTCCCTTCAACAACTCCGGAAAGTCCATCAAAGAGCTGATCTGCTTCAACTTCAAATATTTTAAACCCTTTATCCTCTAAAAGCTCGATTAAATTGGGAATGGGGCCATTACCCAGTTTCCACTTTTTCCGGATCTCAGCAGCAGCATTTTCAATATCTTCGTAACTTTTTATCTGATTGGTAGAAACAGGATTTTTAAATGAAGGTTTAACATCCAGGATCTCTTCAACCTCAAGGTATTTTTTTATAAACTCAATGGTCTGATATTTGATCCGGTCTTCTTCCTTTTTGGGCAGCCTTGATCGTTTCCGGAATTCTATTCCTTCAACAGCAATATCAGATGCCCGAAAGAAAAAATCCACCTTAACACCAAGGGCATTTGCCAGGGCCAGCAACACATCACTCCCCGGATTGATCTTACCCTTCTCATATTTACTGATAGCCTGCTTGGTGACTATATCCCCTGCCTTCCGGGCAAGCGCATCCAAACTCAGCCCCGCCATCTTCCGGGCGGCACATAATCTTTCTCCAAAATTATTTATCATGGCAGCACCTCCATGGTTGACAATTTTATCATTTTTGTTTATTCTGTCAACCAATTCAAGGTGCTTTCCCAGAGATTGATTTTAATAGATTATTTGATTATTAAAAAATGTTTCTTTCTAATATTGTTTTTATTTTTACCGGCATCCCTTAGTTCTCCTTTATCCGTGTCTTCTCATTAAAAAAATAAAATTTGCATGTAATACAGTGCATAATGCACATGGTACTGTGCATTCATATATTTTTTATTCATAAAGAAAATCATATAAAAACATCCCATAGGAAATAATAAAATTTTAATACCCTTGATATTAAAGAGTTTCAGCCCTATGTAACCAGGAAAGTACTGCAGCCGAACCATTATGGCATGATGTTTGTAATAAGCATCTACACCTACCAGTAATACATTTTTACAAATAACCGGAATTTCGTTTTTTCAAACAACACGCTGGACAACATTCTGAAGCCTTTCAGTCTGAGGACTGTTAGAAACGCAGGTTAAAAACTGTCAGTTTTTGCTTCAGCCTTCACTCTAACAGTCTTCAGCCTAATTCTTAGGAAAAGGTAAAAACTATGAGCTCAAAAACCGATACTGTAAAAACCACGGACATTGTCCTGGACAAAAGAATCTATCCCAGAAGCAATATCGATCACAAACGCGTAGCAATGTTTGAGGAGAACATGCGGGACGGCATTGAATTTGATCCCATACATCTTCAGGAACATCCGGATGAACCCGGCAAATACCGTATCCTGGACGGCGCACACCGGCATCAGGCCTATAAGGGAATTGGTGAAACAGAGATTCCTGCACAGATAATAAAACTAAATGGGACACATCCTCTTCTGTATGCAGCTCAAAAGGCAATAGGCCCGAGGCAGCTCAGTGACGAAGAGTCAAGGGATGCCGTGAGACGGGCATATCTTGATGATCCGAAATTGAGTTCAGCGGAAATCGGTAAGGCGTTCAGTCGTTCCAGGCAGGCTGTGGATAATTATATTTCTGACCTGAGGGCAGTCATCCAGTCAAAACTTGATCTTAAATTATTCAAAATGAATAAACTTGGGATTCCGCAGGAAAGGATTTCCAGTAGATTGAGTGTTCAACAGAGAAGCATATCGAACTATTTAGCAAAAATGCCAGAGTTGATGGACTCGCAAAAAGTCAATTTGTAATAAGTATTTGAAATTATTTAAATAAACTGCAATATTCACTTGATTCCATTTACTGAAAATGCTATAAAAACTCTTAAATATCAATCATTTAAGGTGAAAAGCATGATTCGGATTAAAAACCACAAACAAGGTGAACTTTTCGATCCATGGGGCCATTTGAGTCCAAAGCGAAGAGAGCTTCTCGATAAATCCTGGGCCGGTTTATTTCGGAATCATTTGCTTTGCGAACTCCCAGTCGCCAAAATCGCCTCCTCTTTTACTGAGGATTTTGGCAGGCCTACAAAAGAATTACATACAGCCCTCGGAGTTATGGTTTTACAACAGAGCCTTGATCTCACCGATGAAGAAACCATTGAGCAATTTGCCTTTAATACCCAATGGCATTATGCTCTGAACATTACCGAAGATACTGATTCAGCAAAATACATGTGCCCCAGGACCCTGTGGAACATACGCCACATCGTTATAAAAAAACAATTGGATACAGTCCTGTTTAATTGTACCACCAATAAACTGGCAAAGATCTTTAACGTGAACACCGATACTCAACGTATGGATTCAGTTCATATTAAATCAAACATGCGACGATTGGGGCGAATCGGCATATTCAGCCATACAATTCATAAGTTTCTGATCAACCTCAAACGTAATTATAATGAACAATTTGAGAAAGTAGATAGTGCTATTGTCGATAAATATTTTTCTAAAAAGGCATTGGGGTGCTTTTCAATGGTAAAGCCATCAGAATCAGCTAAAACACTTCAGTCCCTTGGTTCTGATCTTTTTGACCTGGTCCATCAATTTAAAGGTTGCCAGGAAGTTACCAATATGCACAGTTACAAGCTCCTTGACCGGGTATTAAATGAACAGTGTAACGTCAATGTCTCAGATGATTCTACCCCGGTCGAAGTAAAGAAGCCAAAAGATGTATCATCTGATTCTCTTCAAAACCATTCAGATCCTGATGCCACTTACAGTAGCCATAAAGGACAGGGTTATCAGGTCCAGATCATGGAGACGTACACAGAAACAGAGGACAAAGAGATAAAAGCTGGAACTCTAAACCTGATCACCCATGTTGAAGTTGAGAAAGCTTGCCAGAGCGACACCCAGGCACTGGTTCCCGCAATTGAATCTGCGAAGTCCCGCGGGCTCTGCCCCAAAAAACTCACAGTTGATTCTCTCTATGGAAGCTATGATAATTGTGAAACTGCCAAAGAAATGGGAGTAACAGTGATCTCACCGGTAATGAGCAATGCCGAAAAAGGTTCAATAAACCTAAAGGACTTTGAATTTTCGGAGGATGGTCATGTGCTGAAATGTCCGAAAGGGAATGAACCTGTTCTCAAGAAAATAAATGATAAGAGCTTTACACAATGTTTATCTTTTGAAACCTGTTCTCAATGTGAAGTAGAAGAGCAATGTATTGTCCGACGCGGAAAGAGACACTATTATTTTCGTTATAAGGAAAAGGCTATGCGATTAGCCATGAGAAAAGCCAGGGAGAATACAGCTGAGTTCAAAGACGAATACCGATGGCGGGCAGGTGTGGAAGCCACTATGTCTGAATATGACAGGCGAACAGGTGTCAAGCATCTCCGGGTAAGGGGCTTTGAAGCTGTGCGATTCTGTGCTATCTTGAAGGCTATAGGTATAAACCTATTTAGGGCTGCCTCCCTTCGAAAGAAGGCAAATCCCAATAATAGGCCCAATAAGGGCGGTTCATCCAGGCATAATCAGGTTTATTTAGTTTTCAAAGAACTTTTGTGGCGTTTTAGTGGAACACTTAGAATAATTTTCCCGATCAGGTCTATTATTGTAGGTTTACACATGTAATCCTCATGGGGGTTTTTTCTGACTTTTTGCGAGTCCATCAGAGTTGGCATTTTTGCTAAATAGTGATCTAAAAAAAGGATTTACAGTTCCACAGGTTGCTGAAAAGCACGGCTGGCCTGAATCTATGGTCTGGGCACTCAAGCTTGAGGAAAAAGATGACCTTGCTAAATACCAGGAAATAAAGTGGGGGCTCAGGTCCTGGGATGACTGGAAATGGACCGATTGCGATAAGAGGTTCGGCGACGATTGGCCCGGCAGGATACCTGCGCAGCTTGTTGCTCACATCCTCTATTACTTCTCCCGGCAGAATGACCTCGTTATCGATCCCATGGCCGGAGGCGGTGTTACTGCTGACACATGCCTTGCATTCAACCGCCGCTGCTGGAGCTTTGATATGGTTGACAGGCCGGATGAAAGACCGGAAATAGAAAACCATTTCTGGGACATACATAATCTCAAATGGCCGGTCAATGGCAAGACAAAACCGGACCTTATAATCTTTGACCCGCCCTATTTCAGTAAGAAGGCAAAAGAGTATGGCGAAGATAGTATATCGAACCTCCCAAAAACAGATTACCTTAAATTTCTTGAAAGGTTTTTCAGGTTAGCCGGTGAGAACAGTAAAAAAGAGACCAGGCTTGCGATGATAAATGCAGACTGGAGAGATTTTCAAAATACTCCGGCGATGGAAGAGAAAAGAAAGAATTCCATTCTTATGAACGACTATCTTGATGCCATGCATAAATCAGGCTGGGAGGAAATCCACATCATGTGGGCTCCCATGTCGTCGGAGAGGTTCCAGGCAGGGGTAGTGGCAGCTATGCAGAAAAAGAAGATACTTGGGGTTACAAGCAGGTATGTGATTGTTGCTAAAAAGCAAGGCTGAGAGAAAAGCAGGCTGAAGGGATTTACTATAGGCTGTTAGGTTAGGTTTTTCAGTTTTTGCTTCAGCCTACAGTCTAACAGTCTTCAGTCTGATTCTCTTCCCCTCCACGTTCCCCTCCATTCTCTAACGTTTGTGCAGAGCGTGACTTTCTGTTTTATTTCGCGTTCTGCATAAACGTCCTCCGCAGTCCATCAATCTATGCAAACTTATGAACTTATGGGCATCCCCTATTGCACTTAGCATCTAAAGTCCTTTCTACGACACTATAACTGTCTCAATCGTTGACACAAAATTATTCAATGCATGTATGAATACACAACTCCAGATAGAACCTGTCTTAATACGCGCAATACCCAATAATATTCCTCCGATGAAGATTATCGCCAGGTCGAAGGCGCCATACTGGAAATGAAGAATCGACCAGACAAATGATGTTAGAACGATTGCCCCGGTATTTCCAATTCTGGATTGTCTGAAACCTTCTAACAGAAAGCCTCGAACAAAGAACTCTTCAAAAACCGGAGCTGTAATGACTATTGATATCCACAAGAGTGCAATAAAGTCGCATGTTCTGAATGCGACAACCTGATCCTGCGGAACAACAGGTTTTCCAAGAAGAAAATGGAGGCTATCTGATAATATAATGAATCCTGCTGTAAGAGCCGCCAGGATAAGGAGCGTTTTTCCTTTAACCGGAATAAATCCCAGGTATTCTGAAATCCCGGCCCCTTTCTTGAGTTTGATAATCAAAAAGACCAGACCTGTGCAGACAATCGCGCTTGCAATAACAGCAACCGAAACAAACGATCCATTCTGTCCAATTTCAATAGCAAGCTGTTGTAAATCCAATTTAGGATTTGATTTATATTCCGCAATAACAAAAACGATCATGATCAATATCTGGATCACAAAATAAGTTATACCAACAGCAAGCCCAAGTCCTGTTGTTGCCCAGGGTCCAAATACGTTTTTTTTAACAACGTTCTCATGTTCTTCCACATTCAACCTCATTATTACAGGAGTAGACCTCTCTATTTTTTCTTACTCTTAATTTGTTTTCTTACACACGATACTTATTTCGTAATTTCATTAAATTTTTATTAGCATCCTCAATCTTCTGAGCATCGGATTCAAGTTCATCAATACTCATTCTAATAATTGATTCGCCTCGTAAAGTCTCTTTTCTCCATGGAGGAAGGTGGAATCCGAGGGGTTTGTCTTTTATTAAAGGGAGATAGTCCCATGTACCATGAACGTAATAATTCCTATAACGTCTTGCTTCTTCTGCGTCCTGACACCAGTTATCAAACTCTTCCTTGTCTTTTATAACTCCCAAATTTTCGACAAGAATTTTAAACTTATCAAGTTTTTTATCAAAGCCCGTTCGAGCAAGCATAGGATGAGATTGTTCTACATTCTTTGGGTTTTCAAGGCACCTTATACTCAAACCGAGATTTAATTCTAAAAAATTAAAATTTCTGATTATTTTACCGAGTGCTGCGTTTATTCTTAACTCGTGATCATTACTTGAGTTCATAGTTGTTTGCTTTCGGATTCTTCTAAAATTTATGAGAATCTTTTTCTGTATATTCTTTCCTTTTCTTATCTTCTATTTTCTTTTTTTCTTTTGCGTTTTGATTACCGAGTGCATTATCTGAATATTCAATCTTAATATTTCCTGGCAGGTAGATCATACTAACTGAATATTTGTTGTTTGCATTCCAGATTCGTGTATCACCGAAAAGCTATTTACTATATTTAAGTTTATCCCCATATTTACTTTTAAGCATGTTCAGTACTTCTTCTTTAAATTCTTTTGCTTTTGCGCCCACAACCGACAGACTGACAATAACCTTATGAAGGACTCTACTGGTAGGAGTAAAACAAAGTGACACATCCGCATGCCTGTCCATGAGGTTAGTATGGTAATGGAAAGCATTATATTTGTTGATGTCTTTATATATTCTGGTATTAAACTTATTTCCCATGGAAGGGCTGCCAATTTTGGCTAATGGGATTTCATTTTTCTCAGCTATTTTAAAGGCCTTTTCGATACTGATACCTGCCTGCCATATATCAAATTCAAAAGAGTCATTTGGGGTCTCTTTTTCGTAAATGACTGTCTCGACGGTATCCTGCGGGAAACTCACAAATCCATAAGGCTTCTTACCTTTTATTAAATCACCTTCTTTCCAGGCATGATCAACTTCTATTTTATTACCATCCTTAAGCACAATGGTATCTGCGTTTGATGGGACTGCACTGAAAAAGAATATGGTACAAAATATAACAAATATACATCTAATTACTAATCTATCCATAATCATCAATTATCTCCGACAAAACAGTACGAAATCAGGTAATCCAATCCCCCATCTGTCATTACCGTGCAGACGGGAATCCATTTTTTCATTTAGCCTTTCCTATCAGCTTTCGGCCTGTGTCTGAACCGTAATCGGTTTAACTCCCCTGCACCCCGGAAACCTTTTGCATCCCCAGAACTGTTTCCCGGTATTAGGTCCTTTTTTAACTTCTCGCATAACCATTACACCTCCGCATCTGGGGCATGCCGGTTTGCTGCTGCCTTCTTTTTCTCTGATAATATTCCTTACATTTTGAACATGCCTTCTATTTGTACTGAAGGATTGTTCAAGTTTTGCATCAATGATTTTAAGTTTTATTTCCATGACCTCAGGCTCTGTAAGGACCTGCTGTGATTTGGATTTAATATATCTGATATAGCCAATACCATGGGTAACATTTTCAGGCATGCTTGTTTTAAATTTACTGTCACCAAAAAAAATAACAACAGAGTGGATTTGATTATCCATTAAACCAAGAAGGGACTGCAATGTTTTTACATGCTTGTAATTCTGTCGAAGTGGATTCTGGAATTTATTTGTATTCCTGTATATCTTTTGAGTCCAGGTGGCCTGGTCCGCACTGCCGAATATCCAGCCTTTCATGTTTTTTGTTTCAACAACAAAAACGCCATATACCGAAACAATTACATGGTCAACCTGAGTAGTTCCATTCTCAGCCGGCAATGTCACATTGTTAATACGATGATATATATTTTTATCAAGCCGCCACCGGGCAAGTAAGTTTACAATTAATTCGCCAGACCAGCCTTTAAACCATGGGGTTTTAAGAATAAGGATAATAATGAGTACTGGAAATAAATACCAAACTCCACTGATGAAATGGAGGATAATTGATAGAGGGTCCATTTATCAACCTGCTTTTATATTATTAAAATTTTGAATTTTTAAAAAAAGAAAATGCCTGTAAAGCAACCGGATATATCCGGCATTCTTAATATATCGGCAGGTAATGGAATTTATTTAATTATTATTTTATTCGATATTAATTGGATAGACTCGTCATCAACTTCCAGCAGGGTATTTAAAAAGTAAAAAATAATTCACGACAGCCAACAGCCTCTTCTATCTGCTAAAAGGAACTTATAAACTTATGGGCATCCCCCTTTTTTGACATATATCGGCAAAAATGCCAACGATGATGGACTCGCAAAAAGTCGAATAATCGTTATAACCCAAAAAATCGAGTCTCCTATTTGCCTCAGAATCGACGATTACATGATTAGACATGGGTTAAAGGCCATCAAAATAGTATTCTTTTTGCTGACGCTGACTTTTTGCGAGATCATCAACGATAGCAAAATTGCCGATTTCCGATTTAAAAAAGGGGTTCACAATCTCTCAGGTAGCTGAAAAGCATGACTGGCCTGAGTCTCTGGTTTGGTCTGTTGCTCTGGATGGTAAAAATGATCCTTTCCGATTTCGTGAATTACAATGGGGCCTCAGGACCTGGGATAACTGGTACTGGACCGACTGCGGCAAACGCTTCGGAGATGACTGGCCCGGTAGAATCCCCGCTCAGCTCGTGGCACATATATTATATTACTTCTCCAAACCGGGGGACCTGGTTGTTGATCCCATGGCGGGAGGTGGTGTTACAGCCGATACGTGCCTGGCATTCAACCGGAAATGCTGGAGCTTTGATATGTCAGACAGACCAGATGAAAGACCGGAGATAGAGCCCTGGTTCTGGGATAAAGATAATCTCAAATGGCCAGTAAACGGTAAGACTAAACCTGACCTTATAATCTTTGACCCTCCATATTTCAGTAAAATGGCGAAGGAGTATGAAGAAGAGAGTATATCGAATCTCTCAAAAGAAGTTTATCTGGATTTTTTGAAGAGGTTTTTCAGGCTGGCGTTTGAGAACAGTAAAAAAGGCACCAGGCTTGTGATGATAAATGCTGATTGGAGGAATTTCCAGGGCACCCCGGCTCTTGAGGAGGATGAAGAAGCTGCCATCCTGATAATTGATTACGGTATTTTAATGAGAAAAGCGGGGTGGGCTGTTTCACATGTAATGCAGGCGCCAATGTCATCCGAGAGATTTCAGGGCGGGACAGTTTCTGCTATGCAAAAGAAAAGGATACTGGGTGTTACGTGCAGGAATGTCATTGTAGGACGGAAGAAATGAAAAATGGCTAAAGGGTTTTAGACTGAGGACTGTTAGGAAAATCAAAATAAAACTAATAGCCTTCAGCCTTCAGACAAATAGACTAAAATCAAAGGAGAAAAGAAAATGAGATTAATTGAATGGGAAGTAAATGAAGATGATTATCAAGAGCTGATTATTATTCCGAGTGAGCAGAGAAAACTTGCAGAGGAAGAGGGGATTGGAACCGGGAATAAAGAAAAGGTAACAGCCCAGATCACAAACCTTAATACCGGAGAGATGTATACCGGAAGAGCTGCAATAACAGGTAATAATCAGATTTATGTTCCTGTTGAGATCCAGCAGATGCTGAAGGATTCGGGGAAAATACGGATTCAGATATTAGGGGGGTAGCTAAAGGCAGTTTAAAATACTTCAGCCTGTTTTCCCTCTTATCCCTTAACGTTTGTGCAGAGCGTGCATTTTTATTTTATTTCACGTTCTGCACTAACGTCCTCCTCTGTCCATTAAGCAATGTAAACTTATGAACTTATGGGAATCCCCCTTAACATAATTTCTGCTGTCTTCCAGTATCCATGGGGACTAAACTGTTACCCTCGCTTAATCAAATTGTATAACTTCATTAACACTTTCAATTTCTTTTTGAGGAGAAAATAGTCTCGCATATTCTTCATAAATAAAACGATCTGTCATCCCCGATATGTAATCAATAATGCGACGACACAATAATAACTGAGCAATATTTTGATTTCTATTATGAAAAAATTCCAATTGTTCATTATTGGGGACATCACCTTTATATTCTTGAAATAGTTTTTTATTATTTCTAATTAAATTATTATATCGATTATATTTAGTTAAATTTTTCCATACCCTAGTATTCATAATTCTTGGATGTTTCCAATATTCTTTAAACAGCCTTTTAATGATCATTACACCTTTTACATTCATCCTTTCGACTTTTGAATGATGGTGCACTCTATTTTTAATCATTTCTTCCATAATTTTATCAACCGCCATCATCTCATTACTGAACTTAATTACTAATTTATCATTTATCCTTTCTTTAATTATTTCTTCTGAAGCGCCATCTAATTCGGAATAATCGATTTGTGTGAAATAAATTTGAACCTGATTAATTCCAACCTTAATGGGATTTGGTTTGTTTTTATCTAAAATAATTTTGATTCCACCGCATTTCTGAATATCTTTATGTTTATTTAACCAATTTACCCTGTAAGTACTCGACCAACCATCTGTAAGGATATTTGCATATACTGTCCGCTTATTTTCTAATGCAGTTATTTTTAACCATCTTTTTATTATTGGGGATATTTGTTCTTTGTCTAATAGATTATCGACACTAGCTGAATTACTTCCGTCACTTCCAAACCATAAGCCTTTTATTGGAGGCTTTTTTCTTGAGTATTCAATTTTTACGACACACGCTTTTAAAGATGTCTTATCTGGATTAATAAATACTAAGTAAAAAGGACTCTTTTTTTCTATTTTACTCGGTATTGTAATCCCATTTTCTACTGATTTATCCATTCGTAAAACAGATTTAATATTTGAGAATGAATTCTCAATTGTATTTGAAATGAAAAGGCCTCTGAGAAATCCGCTTATATTTGCGGCTGAAGCTCTTTCAAGCCGCATTTGAAGATAAATATACATATATTTTAAAATTCTATTCACATAGTTATTTTTATCGTCAGAGGAGAAGTGTTCACTGTTAAAATATTCTTCTGATCTCCATATGAAAAGTAATCTAGATATAACCACAAATAACCGTTCAATGTACTCTTTTTGTAAAACATTATCATACTGTTCATTGGTCACTTTTTTATTCACTTTTTTTAATTCTTCAGAGATTATCTCTATAAAGCCAGAGAGATTCTCTTTGAATAAATGAATTGGAAATATTTCTTTCTTTTGATTTTTAAAAAAATATCCAGAATCATTTTTCCCTATATTCCATATCATTTCATCAATAATCATGATTATAGGCTTAACGATATCTTTTGTTGTTAAAAGGCCTGATCTTAAACCATCTTCTAAATCATGTGTTCTTTGAGCTATTTCATCAGCAAGTCGGACAATTTGTGCCTCAAGACTGCCTGGATAACATATTTTTTTCTTTTGGTAATTAACTCGAAGTTTATGTTTTTCAAGGCCGCGATTTGTATGTGTTACAATTCCTTCTCTTGTAGCTAGCGTTAGGTTAAGTCCTCTTTTATATGAATCACCTTCACGCCTATCCCACTCATATCCTTTTTCTAGTTGTTCAACTACTTCAAGAGATTGCCTGTTATGACAAAAATAATAATTGGATTCTAAATCTTTTTTTATTTGCTTCAGATCCCCCTCAGTTGTTTTTATCATTTCATTAATAGCTTCTTCACCAGCATGCCCAAAAGGTGCGTGACCTAGATCATGGCCGAGTCCAATGGCCTCCACCAAATCAGAGTTAAGCCTAAGTGCTTTTGCGAGATATTTTGCTATCATAACCACTTCAAGAGTATGTGTTAACCTAGTCCTATAATTATCACCTTCATGGTTTACAAACATCTGTGTTTTATATTCAAGCCTTCTAAAAGCTTGAGAATCCAGTATCCTCTCTATATCCATGCCAAAATTTGTTTTATAACGGCTTTCACTTCCAGTTTGATCAAAAAAAATATTGTTTTTATTATTAGATTCAGGATTTGTGAATTCACGATAATTATACCAAGCATCATTACTTTTAACCGCATAAGGCGCTAAATTATATTTATCCCACTCTTTCCAAAAATCACTATATAGACACATATTCCTCTCCTAATTTTGGGTTGACAATATTATATGGAGAATTAAATCCAGTATATGATTCTTTAAATATAGTTAATAATGCTATTCTACATTTCGATGAATTGAATCAGTTTTCTATCTACCTCTGGCTCATAATATAATAACTGGAATAAATATTTTTATTTAATATGATACTAATGATGTGGGAGAAAAATTATTGTTGAGCGTAATTTTAAAACTATAAAAAGGCAATGCTTCATTTTCTTATCTCATCTAACCTCACCCATTCACCTTTCTCATTTTTATAATGCCAAAACCACCAACCATTACATGCTCTTTTTATAATGGCTCTTCCTGCAGCACTTGGGGACGGATATTTTTCACCATTGTATCCAATCATTCCGTCTATTCGTAACGTGGCTCTGTATTCTTCACCTTTATATTTAGCTCTTAGGGGTATTCTTTTGTTTGCTATGCCAACAAGAATTTTTGTGCCTTTACTTTTATGCATCTTTGATTTGCGTCTTTGTATTTCAATCTTTCCACAAATAAGAGCCGCCCTTTTGTCAGCATCAAAACCTTTGATTTCCTGGTTCAAGGTCGAACGAAGGTTATTAGACTCTGAAAATTTACCTCCTGTTTTGTTCCCAGTTGGATTTGAGATTCTTAAGATAAGAGATTCAAGTTCTTTTATATGTTCATCATGAACAGTCAAGTAAACACTAAACCTATCCCAAGCCCCGTGGTGTCGATCTTTTAGATGAGTTTTTAAACGTCCCATAAGATTGGTTGCAAGACCAACATAATATAGTTTGTCTTTACGATACAGAGCATAGACACCGGATTTGCCATGAATCATTTCTTTTATTATTTTGGGGTAGTCTTCAAGAACACGCCAGGAAATCTTCTCAAGATGCTGGAGGACAAGCTTTTTCTGTTTTGCCATGGCAACCTCATTATATAGTAAGTAAAGTATCAAGAGTGCATTACAATTACTACTGTTAAATCTTGATCTTATTAAAGCGGAGCGCCTGAATCACTTAAAATAGCAATAATTTCTGATTTTACTTTATTTGGTATTTCTGCAGCCTGCGATATTTGTACATATTTAAAGGTTGAAAGGTCAAAGGGGACTTTATCATTTCTGTTCCGTGGTTCGAAAAGGAAAATGAGGCGGTTCTTTTCATGATGCTTGAGCGCAAAACCTGCCTCGACAAAAACATTGGCGCGTTGCCCTGTTAAGTCACAAATAATAATTTCAGCGCCTGCTATTGCTTCATACATTCTATGATGGATAGGGAAAGTACCGCCTTCTTGAGTTCCCATATCGATTAATTCAAGTGAGATACCATGTTCATTTTTTATTGATTTGATAGCCTGTTGTAATTGTTCTAACCTTAGTTTGGCTTTATTATGGGCGTCATTTGGTGCGTCAGCTATTGGATACCATCGGGCTAGGAATACTTTTCGGGGTATTCTGTTTTGTGCTGCTTTAAAAGTAGTTAACAATTGTTCGGCAGGAGAAGATGGATTTAAGAGTCCGGTAATTCCTTCATTCCCAAGCCATTTACCTATACGATCAAGCAATTGTACAGAAGAATTGACACGGTTTTCATGATTGCCAGCTGTCTCATTCCAGATTCGAGAGGCCAGTTCAAGGAAAGAGTAGGTTTTGCATAGAGACGGATGGTTTACTGTCAAACGCACCATGATATCTGATAAACCCGCGAACAGATCATTGGCAAACTGATCAAGTGAAATTTTAGATTTGGCAATATTAGCATCCATCATAATCAGATTACGTGCTGCTTCCCATAATGAGGTTAAAGGTCGAATACCAAACCTTTCACGGGCGGGTTGAGGCAATCCCTTTAATTTTTCTGAAAGGAGACGAGTAAGATAGAGCTCAGGGCTGTATCTGAATTCATTGTCAGGTGTCATATCATAATCAGAATTCTGGCCCAATAGAAGCCGAAGGCCATGTTCCGATTCCAATGGTAACGCTGTATTATTGATAGTATGGAAAATTAGGGACTCCGCATAATCATCTGCGTCGTTATCAACTGACCCAAGCAATACAATACAGAAAGGCGCTAAAAATTTGGAGGGTACGTTGGGATCTTCAGCAAGATTTTCGGCCAGTGCCAGGCGGTGATTGCCATCAATACGGCGAATGAGTTTATTAGTCTTTATCTGCTCCAGATTCTGTCGGAGAATCCGAATAGTTTGCATCCGGGTGGTTTTACTACCGTATTTGCGCTTGATGACAATCGGCGTGCTATTATCATCTACTACACCAAAAACCACTTCGCCAAATCCAAGATGATCAGGATGAATAGTCCCCTGGGCGGTCACCAGATTTACTGTGGTACGAACCGACAGGACAACCTCCGGAAGAAAACGATTATCACTTTGTTCAAGGTATTTTTTAATATCCTGCGCATGCTTTTCATTGAACTCTCGTTGATGACCGGTAACACGACTGGATTGGGTTTCATGATCGGTCATTTTATAGGGAACTGATATTTCGGCAAGATCTCGAAGATCGGCAAATCCCCGAATAATGCGAAAAATGCCTAAAACGCTTTCTGCAAAGTACCCTTCAATTTGGATATATTGACGCCCGCGTGACATATCAGAGTTCCTCCACTGATATAGTTCCGAGGATTAGTTTTTCAACATGTTTTTTGCATTCTACAAGATTCTCTTTTAGTGTGGATAATTTCTGTTCGATTTCTGCTTTTTGAATTAAAAACTTTTCTTGAACATCCTGGGCAATCATGGGTAATCGTATCTCTGCAAGATTAGCGTAATACATTCGTTGTTTAACTCCTCCGACTCGATTAAAGCTTACTAGTGTCAGGAAGTATTCCGTCTGTAATAGGAGATCCATGAATTCAGGTGCAAAACCTCCTGTTAACTTCCATACCTGATACTCCGGACTTGTAATAGCATCCTCTGGCACGTCAGGTACTATACCTAATGAACCGACATTGGCCCTTGTTGGATTGTGAAAGAACCAATCTTTTTTAATCTTCTTATAGGCAGCATTGAAGTATTTTGCTTCCTGTTTCGTACTAAGAAACACTCCATCCTTATTGTTAACTCCATAAATAGGCCATGTTTTATCAGGAAATAACCATGGTTTAACCATATCTGAGCACTCTTCAGTGTAATCCCCCAGCCGAATAAAATTAGGATTTGCCTCTTTGAAAACCGCTGCTCGACCAGCTTTAACATCCCATTGTTGGGCCTGAGAAAAATTAGCACTAAAAAGTTTGGAATTACGTAAAAATTTATATTTATAGGTCTGGCTGCTCATGAATTCACTGAGTTTTTTAACAAGATTTATTTTAGCAAATGTTGTGGTTGTAGTATCTTCTTGAACATTGTCCCAATATGAAATAATTTTATTTTGAATTGATAAATTTGGAATAGGGATTTCTAATGACTCAAAAAAATCGAGTTTTACCTCTTTTCTTCCTTCAGCACCTACTTTATTTCTCCATAGGTGATTTTTAAAGAATTTAGCCTGTATCAATAAATGAAAATATTTTGGATTAATCCGGTCAAGATTAGGCTTATAAACTGCGAAATGATTTGTTACAACGACGTTTTTCCAATTATCTGGAATAATTGCTACCGCACCATTTTTAAGGTCAATTTTAGAGACAACGATATCACCTGGCCTAGCCCAGAAAAGATCCATTGTATATTCTTTGCTTTCATTCACTTTGCGTGGCTCTATCGAGCCATCGAAGTGAATGGTCACTGGCATCAAATCTGAAAATCCATTATTGCCGCGATCTACTTTCTCCTTCCTATATGACAGTATAGAACTGATGGGGGCCATCACTGAAGTGGGCCAATGCCACTTAATATTATGAAAGCTGTTAGGGTCCCATCTATTAATTACTGAAAATTTTACAGCGAAGGCATTAGGAAAAGGTTGTAAAACTTCAACCATTATTATTCCCCTCCTGCTTCAGCAAATCTCTCAGGATCGACAAGAAATTCCCGATACCACTCCAGACAAGTCTTATCGATATCCTTTGGTTTATTGTTGGCAGGATACAGCTCATTTAAATCTTCTTCACCTGTGGCTGTAATACCAACTTTTTCCGCTTCATACATAAAAATTGAGTAGTCAAACCTATCCTTGAGTAGTTGGCGAGATTCAGCTGCTTTCTTTGCTTCCATGAGGTTCACATAATCCCGGAGCTCTTTTTGCAGTGCTTTACGTCCTTCTGTATCTTTATTGTTTTTGGCTATAACAATGGCTGTATCAAATCGCTCAATTTCTTTTTTTATTTCATCCGCATAGCGCTTATAAATTTCCATTTTAGTCTGGGAATATATGTTATCGAATGCCTGTTTTTCTTCTTCTGTGTATTTTTGCAGGAAGAGCAAAGAGCATTTCACGCTGGCCCCGGAACTGATAAAGGTCTCCTGTGGAAGACTAACCACTGCTTTTAAAAAGGCACGGTCTTCGGTAAATTCCCTGACATAAGCCAGGGATGGATTATTATAAATTCCTTCAGGAAGAACTATCCCCATTCTGCCACCCGGTTTAAGCAGATCAAGGCATCTCTCAATGAAAAGAATCTCAGTTTTGATCTTTGACTTGTTTGATTTTGGCAATTCAAATAAAGAAGCTATAGGTTTATTTATTGCCGCTTTAACTCTTGCCTGTGCCTCTGTGTAAAGATTGCCATATTCTTTTTCATATCTTTCTTTGGCTTCTTTGGTAACCAGTGTTTCCTCTTCTGTTATTTTATCGCTTGGTTCTACATTTGCGCCAAAGGGAGGGTTTGTAAGAATGATGTCAAATCTACCTTCAAAAATGCCATTGACATTAAGGAATCCGTCGTGATGGTGCACACCGCCATGGCCGTCACCATGCATTATCATATTCATCTTGCTGGTTCGAGCCATCCGGTCATTTGCATCAGTCCCATATATGCATCGGTTGGATAGCTTCCACATGCGGGAACCTTCATTGCGTTGATCAATAGTCTTCTGTATTTTATCGTACTCTTTTCGCAGTCTGACGGCTTTGTCTACTTCGCTCAGGGTCTTGTTTTTATTTATTTCTTTTTTGTATTCATTGTATTGCCTGTCTGCATCGGCAAGAATCTGTTCCCGGACAATTTCAAAGACACGGATGAGAAATCCGCCGGAACCGCTTGCCGGATCACATACGATTTCACCTTCTTTTGGATTAACCATATGGACCATGAATTCTACAATTGAGCGCGGAGTAAAAAACTGTCCTATTTCACCACGGAAAGTACGCCCTAGAAAACGTTCAAACGCAACGCCTTTTATATCCTCGCTGGTATCAGACAGGTTGTATTTTTCCAGTAGGCGA
Organism: Desulfatiglandales bacterium; assembly: GCA_963667015.2. Taxonomy (GTDB): domain Bacteria; phylum Desulfobacterota; class DSM-4660; order Desulfatiglandales; family HGW-15; genus JAAZBV01. The sequence goes on along the minus strand of CAXXJJ010000004.1, from coordinate 4,042,888 downwards.
ACGATTTCAGTACCGGTCGCGGGTTTAAGATTGATATGCTCATCTTTTTCAAAAATATTATCAGTGGAATAGGCCTGTTTGGTCTGTGTAAACAATACATCAAGAGGGTTATCACCAAGTTGTTCCTCAAGAAATTCTACACTGAACAGGTTTTTACGTCTGCGTTTTTTACTTAATTCCCGTTCTACCCAGACTTTTACAAAGAGAATTTTGGCAATTTCATCAAAGGCGGCTGCGGGATCTTTTTTCTCACGGTTTCGTATAACATTGTGACATTGATGCAGGAGGTCGGCGAATTCCTTTTCCTTGAATACCCGGAGTTTGGATAACAAATCATTGATTTCCTTGTCCGATGCATCTGCATGAGGGATATTTTCAATCTCTTCAATATACCCCGGCATTTTATCTTTCTTTACTCTCCAGAATCTGGTTTCTCTGGAATTGTGTGTCACAAAAAAGGGAGCATCGGCGATGCGGGCATAATTTTCTCCCTGAGAATAATCAGCAGGTTTTATTGTTACATTATCAGACTTGCATTCAATAATGATGAAAGGAGCTTTCTGATCTACCTTGTCTTTTGCCGTTCGCCATATGATAAAATCAGCCCGAGCCTGGGCGCTACCTCTGCCGGTTACATTTATCTCTTCATCAATTTGATCAAGAGCAAATCCGTATTCATCAATCAGAACAGTCAGGTATTGCTGCCGGACTTTCTCTTCAGGCGTTAATGGAAGCCACTTTTTACGAACAGGGCTGAAGATTTTGTTCCCTTCTATCTGGACTTCATCTGCTTTAACATAGCTTTTTTTCGCCACGCATTACTCCTATTTGACATTAGATTTTACCGTTTTCAGAATAACTATAGTACTTATTATCTCTACCGATAATAATATGATCTTGAAAGATAATGTTTAAGATATTGGACGCTTTTTTCAATTCATGAGTTGTCTGATCATCTGAATCAGAAGGATTTGGATTCCCAGAAGGGTGGTTATGGGCGATAACAAAAGCGCTTGCTGATACTCGCAAAGCTTCCTCCATTACACGACGCACATACACAGTTGCCTGGGTTGGGATACCTTCGGCAATATCTCTTTCAGCGAGTAAATGGTTTTGCCCATCAAGAAGAATTAGAAAAAAAACCTCCTGCCGCTTACCTTCGAATTTTGGTCTGATATATTCAGCCACTTCTTCTGCGTTTCTGAAATCTTTGGGTTGTGCTTTTTGCCTACGGGCTCTTTTACCAATCTCAATAGCTGCTTTAAGTTGTGCTGTTTTTGCTATTCCCATCCCTTGGACGGCTAGCAATTCCTCTAAATGGGCACGATCAATACCGTTTATTCCATTAAATTGAGTTATTAATTGACGAGCTAAATCTTCGGCTGATTGGCCAGCTTTACCAATTCGAAGCAATACAGCTAGCAACTCACCATCTGACAGTGCCTCAGGTCCTAAATTGAGAAGCTTTTCGCGGGGGCGTTCAGTTACCGGCCAGTTTTTTATAGCCTGATGTTTTGAGTTATGTATTGAATGTGATTTAGATTGATTTATAGCCATTAGTAACCTGGAAACTTTTCTATAATTTTAATTTCTTCTATATTTTCAGGATATGTAAAGTAAACATTTGTTTTTTACATATACAGCTTGAAATGTAAAGAAAATGCTGTCAACTTTACATGAAGCACTTAATATGTAAATTTAAACTCATTTTCTCATATTCTCTAAAAATAGTACGAGATAGCGACCGAAAACATAACTTTGGTTTCGGCCAATCTTTTCCCATTTTTTAAGGATATCCAGTTTCTCAAAATCCTTAATAAGAGAACTGGCAGACTGATGTGTTATTTTAAGCATCTGTGCAACTTCATTAGGCGTTATAAAAGGCTTTCGATACAAATGATCAAGTAAAATTCTTGCATTTTCAGACTTCTTCCCCAAAGTCATAATGCTTTTTTCCACTTCGCTTCGGATCGTCAGGATAGCCTCAAATGTCTCTTTCCCTTTCACTGCGGTCTCTCTCATGGCAGTGAGTAAAAAGCGTACCCACTGTCCCAGATCATTTGTTTCACGAACCCTGCTTAGAGCGTCATAATAAGCGTTCTTATGTTTTTCTATATATTCTGACAGATATAGAGTAGGCTTTTTAAGCAATCCCTTACTTACCAGATAGAGTGTGATCAATAGCCTGCCTATGCGTCCATTACCATCCAGAAATGGATGGATGGTTTCAAACTGATAATGAGAAATGGCTATTCGGATAAGGTGTGGAATTTGAATGTCGTTATTATGTAGAAATTTTTCAAGATCACTCATCAGATCCGGAACATCTGTATGATAGGGGGGAACATAAACAGCATCAGATGGTCCGCTTCCACCGATCCAGTTCTGGCTTTTCCTGAATGCTCCAGGACACTTTCCTTCCCCGCGAACACCTTCAAGGAGGGTTTGATGAGTGTTTTTTAAAAGCCGGTTTGAAAGGGGTAAGTTCTGCAATGCCTGTATTGCCTGGTTCATTGCTTTTATGTAATTCTGAACTTCCTGCCAATCATCTCTTCGTTCAGGATTAACCATCTCTTTAGGTTTTAAGGCTTCATCAATTTCTGTAAGTGTGCCTTCAATCCGGCTGGAGGTACTGGCCTCCTTAACTACATGCATCTCAATAAAAAGATCTACATCAGGGACAATCAGTGAAAAAGCATTCAATTCTCCAAGGGCCTGAGTTGCCTGTTCAAGGAGAGTATTGATATGAGGATCTTCCCATGTCCAGCTTTGATTAATAATTGCAGGTGAAAAGCTCTTGTATTCATATTGCTGTACCCAGCGACCGGCCTTGAAGTCCTTGAAGTTCATATGTGTTTTTTCCTTTGGGTCATATAAATACAAAGTAAGGAGATAATGTTTGCTGTTACCGCCTAAGCCTCTACTTATCCCATTTGATATTTTTACTTTTTAATAACACTGTTAGTAATTTATGGAGAACAGAATATATATCTTGAGTCTTGCTATTTGTTTTGCACTAAATTAGTAATGATTAGATTAATTTATGAATGATTTTTTGTAGCAGAAAATTACTGGTTGGGCAAATAAAAAGACAGACTGATAGACTGTAGGCTGTTAATAAAACAGGCTGTAGGTGGTTAGACTGAAGGCTGTTAGGGAAGACAGAAGTCGGGGTGAAAAACAGACTGAAGCGGTTTAGGCTTAGAGCTGTTAGGAAAAGCTATTAAATGCCAGGGCTCAGAGGGCAGTGGTCTCTGAAGACAGGAATCAGTATATAGAAAAGAGGAAACAGGAGAAGTGAAAGGAAAAGCCTGAAAACCAATTCAAGGTTCAATATTCAAGTCCGGTGAAATACGCTTTGCTGTCATTTCCATGAATTTCACTGGCTAAAAATTCAAGATTAATAAAGCAGGTTGAAGCGGTTTAGGCGGAAGACTGTTAGGGATTTAAAACGGTTTATGGTTCAGGGTTCCTGTTTTATGGTTAAATACAATGAGCAAATTCAAGATTCAGACAATATCTTTAAGACACCATCAAGGTTTGTGGAGATAATGTTTTTACCTTTTATTTCTTTTTTTGTCCTGCTTATAAGCACACTATTATCAGCTTTGATCATTTCTGATGTTTTGATTAACCTTCTCATGTCTTCATTCCCGGGAACACCTGTCAGCTTAATTTCAAAGGCCCATTTTTTATTATCAAGTATAAGGACCAGGTCAAGCTCATAACCGTCACTTGTCCTTAAAAAACAGGCCTCGTATTGCCTGCCCTGTGAGTCGAGGGAGTTTAATATCTGCTCAATCACAAAACTTTCCCAGCTTGCTCCAACCCATGGTTGGTTGAGCAACTCATCAAAATTATTTATATTCAGCAGGCTGTGCAGCAGGCCGCTGTCCCTCCAGTAGATTTTATGACTTTTTACAAGGCGTTTTTTAAGGTTGGAGAAATAAGGATTAAGTTTTCTGATGATATATACCTGATCCAGATAATCGAGATATGAGTTCACTGTATGATACGATAATCCCATACTCTTTCCTATCTGGCTGGCATTCCATAAACCGCCGTGAACTGCTGCAATCATTTTAAAAAATTTTTGTATCACCTGAGGCCTGGCAGATAAACCCCAGTAGGGAAGATCCCTCATGGCCAGGAGATCAAGATAATTTTGCTGCCAGACGGGAAACTGTTCATCATCTAAAATCCCTCCGTCAGGAAAACCTCCCTTGAGCCACAGTCTGTCTATCTCTTTTTTATTTATCTCTCCTATGGCAAGAGGTGAAATCTCGCACAGCGCAATTCGTCCTGTAAGAAATTCTGAAACCTGCAGCATTAAACCGGGTGAAACAGAACCCAGTATCATAAAACGGCCATTTTTTTTCCTGTTATTATCAATGGCGTTTCTTATTCTCGGGAATATATCAGGATAGTTCTGTGCTTCATCCAGGATTATGACCCTGTTTTCACTGATTATCTCTTCCCATTGAATATCGAGCCGAAGCCTGTCCTGCTCTATTTCAAGATCATAATACAGCGAGGAAAATGTCCTGGCCAGGGTTGTTTTTCCGGCCTGCCTTGGTCCCAGTAGAGCAACGGCAGGGAATTTACCCAGTCTGGCCAGTATTGTATTTTTGATTTTTCGGCTTATCATATTTGTATTTTAGAATATTATTTCTAATTTGCAAGCTTTATTTTCACTGATCAGTCAATAGTGATAACAGGCTAAAGCAGTTTAGACTTTAGGCTGTTAGGAAAAGCTATTAAATGCCGGAGCTCAGAGGGCAGTGGTTACTGAAGACAGGAATCAGGAAATAGAAAAGAGGAGTAAAAGCTTAAATATAAACGACCAACATCCAACGCTCAACTTTCAACCGAATAAAAAAAGGGCATAGTATTTTTCATTTATTAGAATTTTATTGAACTTAAATTCTAATATAACTATGCCCTTTTACAGTATGGTTATTCTGAAAATTTTATCTTAAAAAATAATACTCTCTAAATCTTAGTTATTAATTCCTCATAGGCCTTAATTATTTCCGAGTCACTCATTTCGAGTATAGCCCCGAGATTTTTTTCATCAGCAAGTTTAACCACTTCCGGATCGATCGGTATTTCACCAAGCATTGGTACCTTCATGGTTTCAGACATCCTTTTTGCCCCGCCTTCACCAAAAATATTTATCTTCTCACTGCAATGGGGGCAGATAAGACCGCTCATATTTTCAACAACTCCTAAAATATCCATATCAACCTGACGGCAGAATGTTATGGATTTTCTTACATCTGCCAGGCTTATCTCCTGCGGTGTTGTAACAATAAGGGCTTCCGCATCAGGTATGGTCTGCGCAACCGTAAGTGGTTCGTCACCTGTACCCGGAGGAGAGTCAACTATAAGATAGTCAAGGTCTCCCCATGTAACATCGGAAATAAACTGCCGTATGGCACTTATTTTTAGTGGTCCGCGCCATATTACTGCAGTATCCTGATCCTCCATCAGCATACCCATGGAGATAATACCGAGATTTTCGGAATATTCAAAGGGTGTCAGCTGATTCGGTCCTGTTATGTTAATTCCGCTTTTTATCTTCAGCATGTTGGGGATACTTGGCCCGTGCAGGTCAACATCCATGAGCCCAACCTTATTCCCCTTGCCGCTCAAAAAAAGGGCCAGCATTGCAGAGACCGTACTCTTACCGACCCCGCCTTTTCCGCTCATAACAATTATTTTTCTTTTTATTTTTTTTAGATTTCTTTTAATTGATAAATCCTGCTGGGATCTCTCAAGGTCTCCGGGTGTTGTTATACTTTGCGACACGTCTTTACTCCTTTACATAAAAATAAAAATGAGGAACCGCGAAAAATATTTCGGGCTCCTCATATATTACAAATAAAATAACCCCTGCAGAATAACAGGTCTAATTCAATTACAGCTCCAGCCAGGAGTCTGAATAAAGAGAATGTCCAAGAATAATCCTTGCTGTTTTAGCATAGCCCTGTAATTCCTTTGAAAGTGAATCTATGTCAGGATCTTCATTATCCATGATCTTATGGATCAGCTCTACGATGTCAGCCCGTTCTCCTCTTGCAACTGCGATTAATGCATCGTCATAGGCGTCTGCAATACATGAATACATGCCTTTTCTTTCAAGCATAACCATATAGGTTGTATTCAGTATGGATCTCAGATGTTCGGGCGGACCGTTTGAGATATTTGAAAGACCACATGTTGATTTTACCCCGGGGAACATGTCCTGCAGCATTTCCTGGAACGCTAAAAGACTCATAAGCTGCGGCTGCTGAATGTTAACAGGTGTTACTATACCGTCAACAAATATATCTTCGTTTGGAATTCCTGCTTCATTTGCTGTATAGAGAAGCTCCGCAGCAAGAGCGCCTCTCTCATTTTCATCCCTTGGCAGACCATCTGGGCCCCACATCAGGGCAATCATATTTGCCTGATACTTTACTGCGAGAGGTATCATCTTTTCGTAGCGCTCCGGTCGACACATAATGGAGTTAATTATTGCCTTTCCCTTATGTACCGCAAGACCAGCCTCCATTGCCTCAATGTTTGATGTATCAAGACAAAGAGGAATGGCATCGCCTATCTCTTCCTGAACTGTTTTTACAACAAACTCCATCAATTCAGGACCGCCTTTTTTAGCAGGGCCAAGGTTGATATCTATCCAGTCCATACTCTTTTCCATTTGTCTTTTTGCTTCTGCGGCAATAGGGCCTGGATCTTTTTCCTTAAAAGCCTTTCCTATCTCCCGGTTAATAACATTTAAATTTTCTCCAATTAATAACATGGGCCTTTCCCCCTTAAATTTTATTTCCAATTATCCTTTAAAAACTTTGGTATCAATGCCGCATCCCTTGGTCCTATCATGATCTCCCAGTCAGGAAGCTCTTCTTCCATTTCACCACTTATTGATGCGGAATAACCCGGAATTATTATCTTTTTATGCTTTACTTTATCTGCAATACCACATTTTTTAACAAATGAACCAACGGCATCACCGGCAAATTTGCCTGCTGCCCATGCTGTCATAACAGACAGGCCCTCTGTGTCCATAATAAGCAGCCAGCTTGGAACCCTGCTACCTTCAATTTCACCGCTTACTATAAAATATGTAAGCGAGAAGTTGGTGGTTACAAAAACAGGAGAGTTTTCATCCGGAGTGCCTATTTCATAGATCCCCTGGGTTACGGTCATGGGCCTCTGGGGATCAGTAAAGATATTAAGTCTTTCAAGAAGTAGCGGGAACAGGCTTTCTCCCTTGAAATCCGAGAGGACTACTATTCCGCCATACTTGGCGATAAACATCGCGGCGATCATCGTTTCAATATCAAGATTATCGGCCATTTCGCATGGGAACGTGATCGTTGGGAATCCCAGGGACCTGTTTCCTGTCTTGAGAGCAGCTCTTCTTATAGCGATCTGATCCTCAAAGGCCTGTTTCATTTCCCTTGCGCCTGAATCAAGTACTATATCCTTGATTCCCATTCCGGTAAGCTTATCACTCATGCCTATCAGTTCTTCAACACTGCCGGCCTTAATGGCCACCGGTAATCCGCTCTCTTTAGCCAGATTACCCATGTCGTCGATATTATCTGCGGTTGCAGCATATAAAAGTGGTTTTTTAAAGGCACAGACATCAACTGCAGCCTTCATTACATCCACTTTTTCTGTCATTAATATCAGGTTGAATTCACTTTCTGCTGCTATCTTCTTTGCTGCGGCAGCAAATGCTCCTGCATCACCGCTTACATCCTTGAGAGCAACAAGTTCGGGCCGCAGGTTTAAGCCAACTCTCTCATATTGAAGAGCGTTCCACTCTTTGATATTCTTATCAAGGTCTCCGGCATCAATGTCGGAGTTTATAACCGCTGCAAGTCCGGTAGGATTGTAAAAAGTCTTTTCATGCCTGAACATAACGGTTTCACCACCGACTTTAAAAGCCCTTGTCCCCGCACCTATTGAAACCGGTCTTATAGGAGGAGCAGAGGCCTCGGCCAGTTGCTCTTTTGCCTCGTCCGAGACATAGGGACATGAGTCAAGTTCAGCCTTACTGGCTGCCAGGTTCATAGCAAAGGCAAGACAGGTTGGAACACCACACTCTCCGCAGTTTGTCTTTGGTAATAGTTTAAAAATCTGAATTCCGGTTAATCCCATAATATGCTCCTTGTAATTTAGCTTTCAGTCCCGCTTTTAGCAGGATCATCTTTCAGCAAATACATCCATTTTCTTTATAAGTTTAGCCCTGATTAAAACCTGATGCCGGAAAATGGTTATTGCGCAATAACGCTATTTTCACAGCATCAGTAAACCAGAGTCCTGTGACGTCTACCCTACGATAGGATCCATTTTAAGCGCCGGATGATCCTTTTCTTTTAGGTGCGCCATTACTTCCTCTTCTGTGATTCCTATGGTTTCATCCGCGATTCTGTCAATAAGGTCAGGGCAACCCATCTCTGTACCACGCTTAATAAGCCTTTCCTTTAATTCTTCCTTCAGTGACTTTGGCATCCAGACCATTCTCAGGAGCCCGCCATCACCTACACAGAATTTGCCCTGGCAAATATTGTATTTAGAATGGCCAACAAAACCCGGTGATGACTGTCCACCGCCCATAACGCCTGCAAGGGTTGTGAATTTCATACCGGAAGGAGTCTCACCTGTATAGTCCCTGTGTACGGTCATTATTCCGTTACAGGAAGGAAGAACAGCTGCAATACATTCACAGCAGCCGCATGTGGTCATGGGATCATGTACTATGCTATAGAAGTTGTAGTGATCAATCGTCTGGCGTGATGCCTTGTATACGAAGTCATTGACACCCTTCCATTGACCAAGTTTAGGATCAATAACCTCACCCTTTTCAACCGGCTGGTTAGGCCCTGTGGGATTGATCTCAAAAGATGCCTTGCAGTCCATCCAGTTATATGCGCCGCATAACCCTGTTCTTTCGGGGCTTACAACACACACATGGCTCGGTGCAAATGACTGACAGAGAGTACATGAATAATATGTCTCAACGCTTTCATCGGTCATTTTTTCGACCCTGTCATCCCTGAGCTTATATTCTGCCCTTGCCCTTTCTGTAAGTTTATCAACATCTTCTTTATTGGTATAAAGAGTTACCTGTACCTTATCAAGGACATTACCGAAATCCTGGTGGAATTTTGCATGAAGGATTTTGCCTAAATCTTTTATTGTAAATCCCTTTTCAACTGCAGAACCTACCCTTACCCATGCAATGTCTCTCTGCCCTATGTGCATTATACCCTGGGCATAGTTTATAAGGTGATGTATCTGCCTTTCAAGGATAGGCTCAAAATCCGGCTGCATTTTTCTTCCTGCAACCTGTACATAAATACCCAGTGGCAGACGGTCTCCCTTTTTCGTATCTCCTACATCGGGGCCAACGAGTTCAACTTTTCCATCTTCAATCTCGTTCATCTCGGCCATCTTTACAAGCTCGGTAGCCTGGGTCTTTCCGCCGCCCATTTCAAGGTAAAGGTCGTCCTTACGAACACGTTCACCCTCAAATGCCGGACCATATGCTACAGGTATGTCTATTTCGGTAATAGTTACCTTAAGACCTCTGATTTCAATGGACTTGGAAGGCATATCATCATGTTTTACATTGGCAACAACATGCTCATAGGTACAAACACCTGTGGGCAGTATTTCGGGAATATCCGTATCTGCTATTGTCGGGAATCCCCAGTTTACTGCACCGGCTGCATTGGCTGCCCATTCGGCATTAACATCACCGAGTGCGTTGACAAATGCAAATACACGATCTTTCTGATATTTAAGCATGTTCTTATAATCACCCGGCTCAATACCGCCAAAGGCCATTCCTGCTCTGTTTGCAAAGCCAAGGGCAAAAACCGCTGCTGAGATATCCGGACCAAATGGAACAAGACGGGTATTCCAGCCTATCTGGACATTTTCCTTAATGAGCTGTTCAGCGAAGGTTGTTCCGTTCTGATTAGCTGCCATAAATACGTATATTGTTTTCAGCTGATATTCTTCAGCCATCTTTTTGGCTGTTGCAGAATCAGGAGCAGCACCAACAATAGCGGCAAAACCGGGTGCGGTACCATCAACAAACTCAACACCCCTTTTTCTCATGATTGCGTCATCAGCGGCGCCAAGCCATATTTTCCCGTTTTCAATATCCGGATCTTCAACTTCCGGCTGATAAAAACCAGGATCCTCAACATAACGGATTGCCTCAACTATCTCTTCTGCAAAGAGCGCTGCCATGCCGGCATCAAGCAAAGGACCAAGATATGGAACATGACAATCCTTTTTAACATGAGGCGGCAGGAGACTGCGTGCAAAATCAAGAGGTTTTTTTGCTGAGTCAAGGTCTGTAACCTTTATTCCTGTGAGTGAATAAATAATTGGTAAAAAATAAGCCGTGTTGGGAAATTCCAGTTTCTGGCTTCCACCATAGGTTTCAAGAGCTCTTTTATATGCACCTTCTACCTTTGAAACTATATTATACGCTCCCTGAATGGCTGCAAAAGCAACTAATTTTGACATTTCTTTTATTCCTCCCTTCTTAAGAGGTTATTATATTTTCAGATTCAGCAGTCTTAAATTGTTTGCTGCTGAATCCACTTTTTTATAATTATGCCGCTTCCAGCTTCTGCCGGTCGGCCATATCCATGAGAACCCTGTCACGAGCCTTGTCGATACCAAGGGCCTTTCTCTTTTTGTCTATATGTGCGATCATCTTCTTTGCATGTTCATACGGGTCAACTTCCAGATCCCACATACCGCCATAAATATCTTCAAACTCATTATAAAGATAATTCTCAAAAACAGGTGCGCCCCCTACGGGCATGGTGACACCGAATACTGTATATACACCGGCCGTCACAAAATAATGCCCGATGCTTATGGCCTTTTCACTCATCCATTCGGGGGCAGAACCGGCTGCCGGAAGATCGCTGATATCATTTCCAAGACCCCCGGCTTTTACTACTTCGGAAGCAGCCATAAGTATCCTGCTGTTATCAACGCATGATCCCATGTGCAGAACAGGAGGAATTCCTACAGTTTCACATACCTCCGCAAGACCGGGACCGCAGTATACCTTGGCGGATTCCGGAGTAAGGAGCCCCTCTGTGGCACATGCTATTGCATTACATCCTGTGGTTAAAACAATTACATCATTTTTAATAAGCTCTTTAACAATGGTGATATGACCTTCATTGTGTTTAACCCTTGCATTATTACAACCTACAACACCGCCGATGCCACGTATGCGGCCGTTTATTATATTTTCATTAAGGGGTGTATAGGATCCCCTGAATGTGCCGCCCAGATGATAATTTATTGCTTCATAGCTGAAGCCGGCAATGATATCAGAGTAATTATTTGGTATCATGACCTCTTTTTCCCTGTTAGGGAAATTATCAATGGCGGTTCGTACTATTTTTTTTGCATCTTCAAAGGCCGTATGTTCATCAAATTCTATATGGGTCGTGTGGCCTGAACCAATTCTTGCCCTGGGGTTTGTTGTTATTACCTTTGTATGAAAACAATCGGCTACATTGGCGATGTTTTCCATTATACACTGAACATCAACAACCATTGCATCAACGGCACCTGTTACGATAGCAAGCTCCTGCTGAAGATAATTACCGGCTAGCGGAACGCCATGACGCATAAGTATCTCATTTGCGGTGCAGCATATACCGCCAAGCTGAATTCCCTTTGCTCCTTTTTCCTTTGCATATTCTATCATCTCAGGCAGGTCGGCCGCAGTAACTATCATTTCACTGAGAAGCGGTTCATGCCCGTGTATTATTATATTTACATGGTCTTCCTTTAAAATACCTAGGTTTGCGGTACTTTTAACCGGATATGGACATCCGAACAGGACATCCTGAAGGTCGGTTGCTATCATTGAACCGCCCCATCCATCAGCGATAGCTGCCCTGGAACACTGTTCAACTATATTCTCATAATGCTGATCAACACCCATATGGGTCCTGTGCATTATTTCGACTATTTCACGGTCAATTCCTCTTGGTACTACACCAAGTTTTTTCCATAATTCATATCTGGGTGCAGGTGCCCTTTTAACTGTACACACCTCTCCTGTCTGCTGCCCCCATTGAGCAAGGGCCTTTTCACCCACTTCAACGGCAATCTCATCGATATCCCTGTCAAGCATCTTACCGTCTTCACCTTCTATTTTTATATCAACACCAAAATCAGGGGCTATCTCTAATAATTTTTTTGTATCCTGTATTTTATAGTCATGCGTTTCTTTTCTTGCTGCAGCAAGAAATGTCTCTGCCACACCTCTACCATGATCTGAGTGTGCTGCAGCTCCGCCCGCCACCATACGTGCAAAGTTTCTCGCAGCTATTGTCTCAGGTGTTGCCCCGCATAACCCTTTTCTGTCATCCTTGCCTTCGACACCGCCTTTAGGCAAGGGTAACCGGCATGGTCCCTGAGAGCAGTTTTTACAACATGTTCCCTGAATACCAATATTACAGGCCTTCATTGTCTGAGCCCTGTCAAATATGGTATCTATCTCCATTTCTCTTGACCGGTCAATCATTACAGCTGTTGCCTGATCGATAGTAAGGTCCAGTGCTTTGACGACCTTTTTATCCTTTAATGCCGTTGCTTTGACCTTGACTTCTTCTGTAGTCATTATGAGGTTCCTCCTCTATTGTTTTGTTTACCTATAAATAACAAAATGAAATTATCGTTTTATTATCAGTTAGACACGTTTATGTATTCTATCAAGATTCCTTGTTAATCTCTCCACGAGATCCAGCTGATCTTTAGATAGTGTTTTAGTTTTTGCACCGGATGCTGAAGCCTTCATTTCTGTTTCATGTTTTTCTCTTTCCTGTGCTCTTTTAAATCTTAATGCCTGAAGCTCTTCTTTTTCCTTATTTTTAGCGTCTTCTCTTGCCTTTGCTGCATCAGCCTCTGCCCTGGCCTTTGCATCAGCTTCTGCCTTTGCTTTAGCTTCTTCCTCAGCTTTTACCTTGGCCTCTGCTTCTTTTTTCTTTGCAGTTTCTTCCGCTTCGGCTTTTGCTTTTGCATCAGCCTCCGCCTTTGCCTTGGTTTCTGCTTCAACCTTTGCCTTATCCTCTACTTTCTTTTCTTCTTTCTTAGGAGCTACTTCTTTTTCCTTCTTGGGAGCAGGCTTTGCTTCGGCTTTCGGTTTTTCCGGTTTAGCTTCTTTTTTAGCTGGTTTATCTTTCTTTTCTGTCTTTGCTTCTTCGATGGCAAGATCCATTTCAGGAGAAAGGGATACAAGATCAACTTCCGATACAGCCATTAATTTTGCTATTTCAGCAATACCTGCAGCTGACCCGCCATTGGTCATTAAATTAATAAATGATTTTACTATCCTTACGCTCTCTGGATGTCTTAAAATTACGATATCAGATCCGGCAAGAAGATAGCAGACAGCTGCTGTTACTTCCATTAGAATGGGTCTTTTTTCGGGATCACCAAGTGTTGGGGCATCTTCAATAGACTGACCGGCCTCTTTACTCTTCCATATCTCATTTCCAACATTATTAATCATTGGAATCTGAAGTTTATCATCCTCCTGAGTGAGTGCTGCCATCCTGATTCTTTCCATCACCGAATAGCTGTATTCCAGACCATAGCCAAGTCCGCCTGTCGTCGGGTCTATCAGGGTTTTATTACTTTTAACACCAAGGTTTCCTAAAAGAATATTAAGCTGTTTCGCGAGGTTAACATCGATTGGGGATGATGATACAATTGTCTGACCATACCCAAGAGCGCTCGCACCAACACCTTTGTGATTACCCTCTTCAATCGGTGAAAGAGATACATTTTTACCATCACAGACTTCTGATATCTTTTTAAGAACTTCTTCATCCTTCTGATTATTGGCTGTTCCCCAGAAGACAAGAGGAACATCGACCGCGTCAACCAGTTTTTTTGCAATAGCTGCCGCCTCATCCGCACTGCGGTTCATGCCATTTGGATCAATGCTTTTCAACTGAAGAACAATGATATCAGCGCCATACTCATCTACACATTTTTTTGCCCATACCTCTGGTGAAGACAGTCCATCTTTAAGTGCCTCAACTGCTGGTGCAGGCCATTCTTCGGATGGATCATAATCCCATACTTCCATTGCTATTTTAGGGACGTTTGGCATTTTCCCTTCGAATAAATGAAAAGGATAAGATTCTTCTCCACCAATTTTTACAGCACCGTCACCAGTTCCTATGATTGTCTCACCAATGACTCCTGAATAAGGCTGTTTTGGAATTTCAAAGGCCAATGTTGTTTCCTCCTTCTATTTACGATTTATTTTTATAAGTCTTTATATTTAATAAAGAAATGCTAATAAAAAACAATTAATACAAATACACCTGATAACCATGAACTTTTAATTATCAGTAGGTTTTATAAAAATAATAAATTTTAGTACTTTATAAGCTATAAATATAAAAATTTTAAAAAATTACAGTTAATGTTAATTGAAATCGTTAAATATTTTAAATTATTATTTATTTTTGAGATGAGTAAATCATCTTTTTTTTGGAAGTGATTAATTTTGTTTTCGAAAAATAGCATTATTATTTTAAAATCCCGAAAACCAAGAGGGTTGAAAAAAATATTATCAACAATATTAATGAAGATCCCTGTTATCAATTTGTGAAAAATTGAACAAAAGCTCACAAAAAAATTACCCATAAAAACAGGGGTATTAGGAGCGTAACAATAGTTTACAAAGGCTACCTTGTCAAGATTTTTTTCCCAATAAAATAAAACATTTATATTTTATTTCTAAACAATATAATGTATATAATATTCCAAGGATATACATTATATTGTTGTTTATTAAGACAAAATACTATCAAAAATTTTATATGTGGCTTTTATTGATTCACTTTCATTTTCAAGCTTAATAGTTGGTATACCTTTAAGGTCAAAATCTCTTACTTCTTTATCTTCTGGAATTATCCCGGCGACCTTCAATCCAAATTCTTCTGCAACCTTTATAAGATCATCCTTTTTTTCATCTATGACCTGGTTTATTATGAACATCTTTTTTCCAATCCTTACCCCAAGCTCTTCCGTAAGTTCTGATATCCTGGCCGCTGATAAAATACCTCTTCTCGATGAATCAGATATAATAAGCAATATATCAATATTATTTGTTGTTAGACGGCTTATATGTTCCATCCCGGCTTCATTATCAATTACTACCGACTCGTAATTATCTATAAGTCTGCTTAAATACTGGGTTAAAAGGGTATTTGCGGCACAATAGCATCCTGAACCTTCTGGTCTTCCCATTACGATAAGGTCATATCCTTCAGCTTCTACAACTGCCTGTTCAAGCTTCATTTCCATAAACACATCTTTGGTCATGCCTGTAGCCACACCCTTTTTCATCTCTTCTCTTGCATCACCAAGAGTATCCTCTACCTTGAGCCCTAAAACTTCGTTAAAATTGGCATTTGAATCTGCATCAACAGCCAGAACTGGTGTTTTACCCTTTTCAACAAGATATTTTACAAGTAAACCAGCAATAGTAGTTTTCCCCGTACCGCCTTTCCCTGCCAAACCTATACTAAAAGGCATAATTTTAGACTCCTTCCTCTTTTATTTAGCTTTTGATTACGTTAAAAAATCCATTTTTTTTCATAATAACAATATATAAAAAAAATAATAATATCAATAATTTAAACTATTAAAAACAATATATAAAAATACCAGTTTTTAGTTGATATTATACATAAAATTATCTAGAATCAAACGCTTTTGCTAATTGTAAATTATTATAGAAAAAACAGGTATGCCAACAAAAAAAAAAATCTGGTATAACATTTTAAAAGATCTGGAATCAAATATTTCACCGCCAGAGATAGACACGTGGTTTTCAAAGGCCGAGCTAAGTAAATTTGATGATAACCTGGCTTTAATTGATGTACCAAACAAATTTATAGCAAACTGGCTTCGTGATAATTATTCGGATGTTTTAAATAACTCATTTAAAAAAATAACTAATAAAAAACCCGAATTATTATTCAATTATCAAAATAACAAAGATAATATCAATAAAAAGAACATTTATAATAAATATAAAAATTTAAATAATAATTTAAATAAATATATGACCTTTGAAAATTTCACAACTGGCGAGTGTAATCAGTTTGCATATTCATCAGCTGTTGAAATAGCTGAAAATCCTGGAGATTATTATAATCCTTTTTTTATATTTTCAAAATACGGCATTGGAAAAACACACCTCTTAAATTCCATAGGTAACAGAATAAATGATTATTCGAAAAAAATTAATTTAGGATATATTAATTCAAAGGATTTTATTTTCGAATTCGGACAATTGTCAAAAAATAATAACTATGCTGACTTTAAAAATAAATATATTAAACTGGATATATTATTATTTGATGATATACAGTATATTGGAAATTCAAAAAGGCTTCAGGATGAATTTATCTCACTTTTTGATTATTTTCAGGATAAAAAAAAACAAATTGTAATTACCGGCGACCAGCCGCCTGGTAATTATAATAATTTCAATTCTCAACTTAAATCGAGGTTAGGTTCAGGTCTTTTAACTGAAATAAATGAAATTGATTTAAAAACAAAGACAAAAATAATAAAAAATAATATTAAAAATAAAAGATTACAAATTTCGGATGATATAATTAATTTTTTAATTAAATCAGATAATAATATAAAAACAATTTTAAAAAACATAATACGTATTGAAACATATTTATCTTTAAATAAAGGTAAATTAAATTTATCAGTTTTAAAATCTATATTAAAAGATAGATATGCTATAAGCTTGGGTTTAGAGGATATTCAGTCTGTTATTGCAGGATATTTTAATATTTCAATATCTGACCTTAATTCTAAAAAAAAGAAGTTGATCTATTCATATCCCAGGCATCTTGCAATGTATATGGCAAGAAATTTCACGGATCTATCATTAAAAGAAATCGGGTATCTGTTCGGTGACAGAGACCACTCAACTGTAGTATATGCAACAAACAGGATAGAAAAATCCAAAAAGAAAAACAAAGAGGTCAGCAGAGATATCGACAATATTAAAAATCTATTAACATAAATATTTTAATTATTTTTTCTGCCAACATTTTTTAAACAATCTTTTTAAATTTTTAATATAAATTTTTATTTTTATGATTTTTATTTACGTTAAACGGATTTTAAAACTTAAAGTCAGTTTTATACAAAAAAACAAACAAAAAAAATTATTATTATAACAATCAGTTACTCAGGTATTTGACAATACAACAGGCTATAATATTACTATTATTTAAATATATATAAATATTAATAGGAGGAAGGCATGGAAATAAAGGTTAATAGAGACTCCCTTTTTAAATCAATATCGAAAGTACAGAGTATCATAGAGAAAAGGAGTAACATGCCTATTCTATCAATGATACTCATTACAGCTAATGATAAATCAGTCAATATATCGGCAACCGACCTGGAAATAAGCATGCAGCAGACAATAGAGGCAAATGTGCTTGTTTCTGGAAGTATTACTATTTCAGGAAGAAAACTTTTCGAGATACTTAAGGAAAGTAAAAGCCAGGAAATATATCTGAAGGAAAAAGAAAATAACTGGATATTTATATCGGACGATAAAACTCAGTACAACCTTGCGTGTATGCCTTCCGAGGAATATCCTGTTTTTGTTGAACCTGAAGACGTATCAATGGTTGAGATGGAATGCTCGGTATTAACTGAAATGATAAATAAAACAGTCTATGCGGTTACCCTTGAGGAAGCCGGATATAAATTATCAGGTGTGTATACTGAAAAATTAGATAACGAAGAACAAAATACATTAAGAATGGTCTCTACTGATGGGCATCGTTTATCTCTGGTTGATAAGAATATTGATAACCTTGACAATATGAAAATAGAAAAAGGTGTCATGATCCCCAAAAAGGGGTTGATGGAACTTAACAAACTGGCTTCCGAAGGTGAAAAAATAAGCCTTGGTTTTAAGGATAATAATTGTGTTGCTAAAAATGAGAATTCACTCATAGTAATAAGACTCCTTGAAAGCAAATTCCCCGATTACAGGGAAGTTATATCTATTGAATTAAAAAATCGTATATCCATAAAAAGAAATGACCTGCTTGATGGAATGAAGAAGATGATGATCCTTAGCAGTGAAAGTTCCAGAGGAGTACAGATAACACTTGAAAATAATAATATGGAACTTGTTTCTATCAATCCTGATCTTGGTGATGTAAAAGACAACCTTGCGGTCGAATATTCAGATGATAGAATTGTACTAGGATTTAATTCAAAGTATTTTGTTGATGCACTTCAGGCAATGGAAAGTGATGATGTAATAATTGGTTTTTTTGATAACTCAAGTCCATGCATGATACAGGGCACGGATGATAAAGGTTTTCTCGGTTTAATAATGCCTATGAGGATTTAATTTAAATGGAAGCAAAAGAAATTAATTACAGTGCGGAGGACATCAAGGTCCTTGAAGGTTTGTCGGCTGTACGAAAAAGGCCGGCAATGTATATCGGAAATACTGCATTTTCAGGATTACATCATCTTGTATGGGAAATTGTAGATAACAGTATTGATGAGGCGATGGGTGGATACTGTGATTTTATCGATATAAAGATTCTCACAGACGGAAGTATTAGTGTCTTTGATAATGGAAGGGGTATCCCCGTAGAAATTCATAAGACAGAAAAAATACCTGCGCTTGAAGTTGTTATGACAAAACTTCATGCCGGTGGAAAATTTGATAATAAAAGCTACAAGGTTTCCGGTGGTCTTCATGGTGTTGGTGTCTCTGTTGTAAATGCACTATCCGAATTCTGTGAGGTTGAAGTTCATAAAAATGGAAAGATATATTACCAGAAATATGAACGCGGTGTTGTTCAGTGTGAGATGAAGGTTCTTGGTGAAACAAGGAAAAATGGAACAAAAACTATTTTTAAACCTGACAATGAGATATTTGAAACCACTGAATACGATTTTGATACTATTGTAAGAAGGATGAGAGAACTTGCCTTTCTGACAAAAGGGGTAAGGATAAAGATCTCAGATGAAAGGACAGGAAGAAAAAAAGACTTTCTGTATGAAGGCGGTATAGTATCCTATGTAGATTACCTTAATAAGAATAAGGAGCTTCTTCATAAAACACCGATCTATATAACCGGAGAAAAAAATAATGTAATAATGGAAGTAGCATTCCAGTACAATAATTCCTATAAAGAAACCATGCTTACCTTTGCCAATAATATAAATACGGCAGAAGGAGGCAGTCACCTTGTTGGATTTAAATCCGCAATTACAAGAAGTATAAATCAGTATCTTCAGACTTCACCAAAAGCAAAAAGTTTTAAGGAAAAACTAAGCGGTGATGATGTTAGGGAGGGACTTACCGCTGTATTAAGCGTGAGACTTCCTGATCCGCAGTTTGAAGGACAGACAAAAACAAAACTCGGAAACAGCGAGATAAAGGGTCTTGTAGAGACGCTTGTTAATGAAGGTTTAAGTAATTACTTTGAAGAGAATCCAAAGGTAATAAAAAATATTCTCGACAAGGTAATGGATGCTGCACGTGCCAGGGAAGCTGCAAGAAAGGCCAGGGATCTTGCAAGAAGAAAAGGTGTTCTTTCAAGTAATTCTCTTCCAGGTAAACTGGCTGACTGTCAGGAAAGAGATCCGAGTCTGTGCGAGGTATTTATTGTTGAGGGTGAGTCTGCAGGAGGTTCTGCAAAACAGGGAAGGGACAGGAAAAATCAGGCAATACTTCCATTAAGGGGTAAAATACTTAATGTTGAAAAGGCCCGGTTCGACAAGATGATATCAAGTGAAGAAATAAAGGTCATGATAACTGCACTTGGTACAGGGATCGGAGAAAAAGAATATGATATAAATTCCCTCAGGTATCACAAAGTAATAATAATGACAGATGCTGATGTTGATGGATCCCATATAAGAACACTTCTGCTCACATTCTTTTTCAGACAGATGCCCGAGCTTATAGAAAACGGCTACCTTTATGTTGCCCAGCCACCTCTGTACAGGATATCTTTTGGAAAAACAGAGATATATATAAAAGACGAAGAAGAATTCGATGACTATATCTTTAATAGAATTTCGGAAAATGAGAAGGTAATTATTTCGGATGTTAAAGATTTATCAGGACAAAGGCTTGTTAATTTTTTAAAGGGAATAAAAAAGTTTTATGAAAATCTTGAGAAGCTTGCAAGGAGAGGTGTAAGCCGAAGGTTTATTGAATTTATTGCCAGTAATGGTCCCAGTGATAAAAAGATGTTTAAAAACAGTGAATTTATGGACGGGATATTTAAATCACTTGAAGAAAACGGGTTCAAGGTAAGTGATATAAATGTGACAGTAGAAGACGGGGAATATGAATTTACCGTATCAGAGACAAAAAATGGAGGAAAACCTTCATTTATAAACTGGGAATTTCTTGCGTCTCCTGAACTGAAGAACATGATAACAATCTATAACAAATTTAAAGAACTTATAGTTGATGAATATTATCTGGACAATGAGGAAGAAGGTAAGAAAATAAAAGGCCCTGAAAAACTTATTAATGAGATTATGGAAAAGGCAAAAAAAGGAATTTCCATACAACGCTATAAAGGTCTTGGAGAAATGAATCCTGATCAGCTGTGGAAAACAACAATGGATCCGGAAAAGAGAAGACTTTTAAGAATAAGGGTAGAAGATGTTGTTGATGCTGATGATATTTTTACTGTTCTTATGGGTGACAAGGTCGAACCTAGGCGTGAATTTATTCAAAATAATGCCCTTGAGGTAAAAGAGCTGGATATATAAAAACGGTTTAAGGTCTGAGTTTAACCTTAAATATACTTTATACCTGATGGATATATTATCAGGTATTCTGGAGAGATAATAATGGTTTCGGATGTAAAGGATATAAACGATAGTACAATAAGCATAGAAGATGAGATGAAAAAATCTTATCTCGAATATTCAATGAGTGTTATTGTTCAGAGGGCTCTTCCTGATATACGAGATGGTCTAAAACCAGTACACAGACGTGTATTATTCGGTATGTACGACCTTAAAAACTTTAATAACAAACCCTATAAAAAATCAGCAAGAATCGTCGGTGATGTAATAGGTAAATATCACCCGCATGGTGATGCGGCTGTCTATGACACTATTGTAAGACTTGCCCAGGATTTTTCCATGAGATATCCGCTCGTGGATGGTCAGGGTAACTTTGGTTCTATTGATGGGGATCCTGCTGCTGCTATGCGTTATACTGAAGTACGTATGACAAAACTTGCTCAGGATTTTCTTTCTGACATTGAAAAAGAAACCGTTGATTTTACCGCAAATTATGATGATACGCTCCTTGAACCAACGGTAATGCCAACAAATATTCCAAATCTCCTGATAAACGGAGCATCCGGAATAGCCGTTGGCATGGCAACAAATATTCCTCCACACAATCTTAAAGAGGTATGTAGTGCAATAATAGGGGTTATTGACAGGCCAGATATCAGCATAAATGATCTGATGAAGATCATAACCGCCCCTGATTTTCCGACAGCAGGCTTTATTCTTGGAAGAAAAGGCATAAGAGAAGCCTACAGGACAGGAAGGGGAATCATAAAGATAAGGGCCAGGGCCTTTGTTGAGATGGTAAAAACAAAGGAACGTGTCGTTATTTCAGAGATTCCATATCAGGTAAACAAGACGAAATTACTCGAAAACATAGCCGACCTTGTTAAAGATAAAAAGATAGAAGGTATAGCAGATATAAGGGATGAGTCCGACAGAGACGGAATGCGAATTGTCATAGATATAAAACGCGACGGCAAGGCACTTGTTGTAATGAACCGTCTCTACAAATTCACCCAGATGGAGAAATCTTTCGGTATAATTTTTCTTGCCCTTGTAAACGGAAGGCCACAAACACTTAATCTGAAGGAGATCCTAGAGCATTTCATTAATCACAGAAGAGAAATAATAGTAAGAAGGACAGTCTTTGATCTCAGGAAAGCAGAAGAAACAGCCCATATACTTGAAGGATACAGAAAGGCACTTGATTTTCTCGATGAAATTATAGCACTGATAAGGTCTTCTGCAGATTCAAAGGAAGCAAAGGCAAGATTAATGTCTGAGTTTGATTTTTCACCGATCCAGGCCCAGGCCATTCTTGATATGAGACTCCACAGATTGACCGGACTTGAAAGAGCCAAAATAGATGAACAATACAGTAATATAATAAAGGATATAGCAAGATATAAATCAATTCTGGATAACCCTTCCATGGTTCTCCAGATCATTCGCGATGAAATGAATGAGATAAAGGAAAAATACGGCGATGAAAGGATGACAGAGGTCCTTGATCAGGATGAAGAACTGGATATTGAAGATCTTATTGCCGATGAAGATATGGCTGTTACCATAAGTCACAGGGGTTATATAAAGAGAAACCCCATCAGCCTTTACAGGGCCCAAAGACGCGGGGGCAAGGGACTTACCGGGGTTGTTCCAAAGGAAGAGGATTTTGTTGAACACCTATTTGTTGCTTCATCACATAATTATCTGCTTTTCTTTACCAATCAGGGCCGTGTCTACTGGAAAAAGGTTCATGAGATTCCGGAGGCAGGAAGGATGTCAAAGGGCAAGGCCATTGTAAATCTCCTGGAATTACAGCCGGGCGAAAAACTTGCAACGGTTCTTCCTATAAAGGAATTCAGTGAAAACTCATATATAGTGATGGCTACAAGGGAAGGCCTGATTAAAAAGACGGATCTTATGGCCTACAGTAATCCGAGAACTAACGGAATAATTGCCCTTAAGATAAATGATAAAGATGAGCTTATCTCAGTAAGGGTTACAGACGGTGATAATGATATTTTTATTGGAACCATTAAGGGAAAATCAATAAGATTCTCTGAAAAGGATATAAGAAGCATGGGAAGGGTTGCAGCCGGTAATATAGGTATAAGGCTGGAAGCCGGAGATGAAGTGGTTGGCATGGAGGCTATAAAGGAAGGTTCAACCATACTTACTGTTACTGAAAACGGTTTTGGTAAACGTACAAAAACAGAAGAATACAGAGTACAGTCAAGAGGTGGAAAAGGCATCCTTACGATAAAGGCAACCCAGAGAAATGGTAATGTTGTTTATTCCTACCAGGTCAACGAACAGGATCAGCTAATGATAATTACCGAACACGGCAAGATCATAAGACTGAGGGTAGCTGATATTTCAGTGATAGGAAGAAATACACAGGGAGTGAAACTTATTGATCTTGGTGAAGGTGAAAAGGTTGTTGGTGTTGCCAAGGTGATTGAGGAGTAGGTTAGTAGGTCCCTGATAAAAGTTAAAGTTGAAAAAATAAAGGCGCAGGTTTTTTTCCTGCGCCTTTATTTTTTACTTTTTATCCAGACAATAAAATCTGTTGTTAACAACAGACACTTTAAGTCTAATTATATCTAACCTGCAGGAAGTGAAGATTCTATTTTTATGAGTGTTTCATCCACATCAGGGGTGTAACATAATCTACAGCAGTTTAAGCATCTTTCACTTTCAGTTTTTGCTGCCTGTTCTGTAAGAACCTGATCAACCTCTACAAATGATTTTATTCTTTCTTCCACCGGCAGTTCTACCATTTCAGATCTGGGT
The DNA here is from genome assembly GCA_963667015.2 of Desulfatiglandales bacterium. Taxonomy (GTDB): domain Bacteria; phylum Desulfobacterota; class DSM-4660; order Desulfatiglandales; family HGW-15; genus JAAZBV01. The sequence goes on along the minus strand of CAXXJJ010000004.1, from coordinate 4,019,164 downwards.
TTTTTCTTAATACCATTCAGGTGATCAAAAATGGTCTCAGGAATCAGTTTTTTCATGATTTCGCCCGACTCTGCCTGAACCTTTTCACCGGTTATATACTGATGTATGGATCTTGCCGCTCTTCTACCTCCGCCGATTGCCTCAACAACAAGAGATGGACCAGTTTGGGCATCACCTGCTGCGAAAATAAAAGGAATGGATGTCTGCAAGGTATAAGGATCACAATCAAAGGTGTTCCAGCGTGTAGTCTTCAGTTCATTAAGTTTTTCTTTGGTTTCCTGTGTAAATGATATATCAGGGGCCTGCCCGATTGCAGTAATAACCATACCTGTTTCAAGAAGGGTTTCGGATCCTTCAATCGGCACAGGACGTCTTCTTCCGCTTGCATCAGGTTCCCCAAGCTCCATTTTCTGATATTCCAGGTGTGTAACGTTTCCTTCGCTATCTCCCTTTACACTGATTGGTGCTGCAAGGAAATTAAATTCAATCCCTTCATGCTCTGCAGCCTCTATTTCCACCGGGTTTGCAGGCATTTCCTTTCTGGTACGCCTATAAACAAGGTAGACCTTTTCTGCTCCATACCTGAGCAGATTTCTTGTACAGTCAATAGCCGTATTTCCTCCGCCGATTACCACTGCGGTCTTTTTAATTGGAAGCTTTTCCCCGCCTGCCAGTCTGGCAAGAAAATCAATACCTGTATAACATCCTTCAAGATCCTCACCTTCTACCCTTAGAGAAGAATCCTTCCAGGCGCCGATTCCCAGGAAAATAGCATCATAACCCTCAGATACAAGATCTTCCAGACCAAAGTCCTTGCCAAAGGTCATATTCACTCTGGCTTCTATTCCAAGGTTTAAAATACCTTCTATTTCCCAATCAAGCACCTTTTTAGGAAGCCTGTACTCGGGTATCCCATAACGAATCATGCCGCCCAGTTTGGGCATTGCTTCAAAAATAGTTACATCATGTCCAAGTCTTCTAAGGAAGAAGGCGGCGGACAATCCTGCCGGTCCTCCGCCAACAACCGCAACCTTCTTTTCAGTTAAAGGTGCAACGGATATTGGATAGCGTTTCCCTGAATTCATTTCATAGTCTGCAGCAAATCTTTTCAGCTGGTTTATTGATACAGGTTCATCCTCAATTCCCCTTCGACAGTTATCTTCACAGGGGTGAGGACAGACTCTTCCACACGAAAGAAGAAGAGGGTTTCTTTCCCTGATAGTATGAACAGCGCCTTCATAGTCACCCTTTTTGATCTGCTGAATATAGAGAGGAATGTTTATCTCGGCAGGACATGTCTGTCTGCATGGGGCAAGTTCATCTTTATCAGTATTAAAGTGAAGAAACCTCTCCGACGGAGTTTTAACCTCTATAATGTCTTTAGGACATGTTCTTTCACAGGCGCCGCAGCCAACACATTTTTCTTCGTCCACTACCGGAAAGCCATCCGGACCCATGCTCAGAGCACCAAAGAGGCAGGCCTTTACACAGTCTCCCATGCCAAGACAACCTACGCTGCACTCTCTCTTGCCTCCATACATCATTGTCTGGGCAAGACAGGTGTTTACCCCCATATAAATAAACTGATCGCTGGCCCTGTCTCCTCCGGAACATGGATTATAGGCCCTGGTGGGTTCAGCCATACCCGCGTCGATTCCCATTATTTCGGCTATTTTATGTGTAGCCTCTTCTCCGCCAACAATACATACATTTGCCGGTGCCTTTCCTGCCACAACTGCTACTGCAGCGGAAGAACATCCTGCAAAACCACAACCCCCGCAGTTTGCCCCGGCAAGCCATTCCTGAACCTGTTCTATTCGAGGATCTTCATATACATAAAAAATGCGCGAAGCGACACTTAGTACCAATCCGCAAAAGGCCCCCAGACCAGCCATAAGTAAAAGTGCTTGAATCATTATAGCTCCTTGATAATAATATCCTTAAATGTAGGTTCTTTATTCAAATAAATCAAAGGATTATATGATATGTATTATCTGTGTCAAGCTTAATATCAAGCTTAATATACAGTATAGTTTAATAAGTTTGTTATAAATGGTGCTATTAAAGTAATAATTAACTTATTAATTTAAAATACATACAAATAAATATAAATCATTAAAATAATGATAGATATTATATTTAATCTTGACCCTTAAAGGTATTTTCAATAGAATTCGGACACAATTTCTTTAACCTATATTAAAAAGGAAAGATTATGGGGCATACCAAAAAAATGAAAATCGGTGCAATTGGTGCAGGCAGCTGGGGAACAACACTTGCTAACCTTCTGGCAGACAATGGACATACCGTAGACCTTTGGGTTAGAGAAGATGATGTTTATGATCAGATTAAAAATAACAGAATAAACGAAACCTTTCTCCCCGGCATGAAACTTGTTGACAGCTTAAATCCCGTTAAAACCTTTGAAGAAGCCCTTAAAGATAAAGATATTATAATGATGGTGGTGCCATCTCATTTTTACAGGGGCGTTTTAATCGAATTAAAACCCTATCTGAAACCGGGAATGAAATTTATATCAGCAACAAAGGGTATAGAGAACGATACATTAAAGGTAATGTCACAGGTTGCGGAAGACATTCTTGAACCTGAATATACCGAAAACTATGCATGTCTTGCAGGCCCCAGCTTTGCAAAGGAGGTTGTTGCGAAACAGCCAACAGCGGTTACTATTGCATGTAAAGATGTTTCCATCGCCGAGATGTTTCAGGGAATATTTTCGAATGATCTGTTCAGAGTATATGTAAGTGATGATCATACCGGAGTACAGTTATGCGGTGCCCTTAAAAACGTTATTGCCATAGCGGCCGGGGCATCCGACGGTCTGGGTTTTGGGCTCAATGCCAGGGCTGCTCTTATTACAAGAGGCCTTGCAGAGATCACAAGACTGGGTGTTGCAATGGGAGCAAACCCCATGACATTTGCAGGGCTATCCGGAATGGGTGATCTTGTTTTGACATGTACCGGAGATCTGAGCCGCAACCGTACCGTGGGCCTTAAGATAGGTAAAGGTATGACACTTGAAGAAATTACAAATGGTATGAAAATGGTGGCCGAAGGGGTTAAGACCTCTATTTCAGCATATGAACTGGCCAAAAAGATGGGTGTAGAAATGCCAATTGTAGATCAGGTTTATGAAATCCTTTATAATGGAAAAGATCCTCTGCAGGCGGTTAAGGAGCTTATGACAAGGGAACTGAAGAAGGAGCTTGAGCATTAATACCTGATAAAAACACCCCACAGCATAAAGCTGGGGGTGTTTAACCTAATCCTGATTATAAATCATCAGGATACCACCGGCGGCATCATTCCGTGATGAAAAAGCCATGCCAGTAAAAAACCAATCGGTATTATAACAATCAATAAAACAGTGCCATAGGCAAGAGTTAATTTTCCAAGCCCTTCCTTTGCGAGCTCCCTGAAGTCTGTTACTATTCCTATACTTGTGAAAGTAAGCATAAAAAAGAATTTACGTAAAGACCCTTCCACAGGACCAAGTGCCGATTCCAGACTATTAAATGGAAGTAATTCGGCTAAACCAATCCCCATAACAATAAACCATGCCACGAAATAGCCAACCACAAACTTTGGAAACCGGAACCATATCTCAGATTTCATGACCTGGTCCCCATTGCGTTTTTCAATATGCAGAACCCATATTATTGCAAGCACAAAAGCCCAGATACCAATGAACATGTCTATCCATATTTTTGTCATTATAGCAGAAGCAAGAATCCATCCTTCCTCCCAGTATGTGCCATTTTCCGAGGCTTTTGCTCTTACAAGCTCGTCAAGGATGGCCCCTGCTGCAGCATCAGCGCCATCGGTTTTTACTGTTAATCCAAGAGTGGCCCCGGAAACTATTGGTTCGTCAGACATATATTTAGTCAATACACCGGGAAGAAGAACCAGTTCGGATACCGCAAAAACGACAACCAGAGAAGATATCATAATCGGAACAATAGCCCTTGACCTTATTGCTCCGCCCGTTGCAATGGCCGCAGAAACTCCACAGACAGAAACAGCAGAAGCAAGGCAGGCAGACCATTCCCGGGAGAGTTTAAATATCTTTCTGCAGACAGTATATGCGAGCGGCCAGAAGAGCAGATAGGCGGCTATAGTGGCGCAGCAGCCGGCAAAAAGAAGGTGCATGGCAAAGCCGGTCGCCTCAATAGCCTTTAATCCAAGTTTTGTACCAAGACACACGATCGCCACTTTAATAAACCACTCCGGTTTTGCAGCTTCTTTAATGAATTTCCTGAATTTTTTTGGAGTAAGGTTTCCCAAAAATAAACCTGAGAATAAAGCTATAATATAGTATGCGCCTCCAAGTGAAAGACTCCAGCTTATGCCATATTTTCCGCGATCAAGAGATGTTGATGCTATATAGGCATTTTGTCCGACAATATAGAATATAACTGTCAGCCAGAATATTATTGTCCATGCCCAGAAGTATCTTTTAATATTCCAGCCCATGAATTTTGCCCCAATACTTGTGGCAACAGTAAAAACAATATAACTTGTTATCAGGGATAACGCGGGAGACATAAGCCCCTTGTTCGAGGCCCGGAAGGATTTTGAAAGATCCACCCAGCCGGAGAATTTGACTATCCAGCCTGTCAGATTAATTCCTGTTGCAGCCGTTATCATGCCAAGTGTGACAAAAAACAGGCCGATCCATACGGCCCACCAATCCTCGGTGCTGAGCATTCCAGTGTTCCATCGAATCTGTTTTTTCATTATTACCCTCCGAGAATAAAGATATGAACAAGTACTGCAAGTACAACCAGAGCAATTCCTCCAATTATCAATGATCCGACAACCATCTTGGTCTCAATAGGGAGCCAGGGCTCTACGGCGCCAATGGATGCAGTTTCTTCCTTTGTTGCCTTTGTTTTTTCCTGATTTTCTCTGACAATGTCATCATGCCGGAGTTGCTGAACCGCTTCATTTTCTTCTCTCATAATGCACCCCTTTTGAAAAATGTTTCTAAGAATATATCATCAATAATAGAGGAATAATGGCAGGTCCTGTTTCTTATTCTTGCAGCTAAAGAGGAGGTTCCGATTGTTCCTCTACTATCGTTACAATAAAAAAAGCCGGTGTTAAAAAACTTAAGGTAATTATGTTTTTAAACGGAAGTGTTTTACAATATGGTATATTTTTGATTAGTAAATCAAGGAAAATATTATAGTAAACTATAATCTATTTATGATATCTGTATGTTTAAATCATCAAAAATAATGGAAAATATTATCTTATGACTTTTTATCTACTGATCTGCATTACGGGTTTTATTCTTCTTTATTTCAGCGCTGAGTGGCTTGTAAAGGGCTCCAGCAGTCTCGCCCGAAACATGGGCTTAACCCCGATTGTTATCGGTTTGACCGTTGTTGCCTTTGGTACATCAGCTCCTGAACTTGTCGTAAGTCTTATATCATCCATAGAAGATAAAAGCATGATAGCTGTCGGAAATGTTATCGGCAGTAATATCTGTAACATAGGCCTGGTTCTGGGTCTTTCGGCCCTATTTCAGCCAATTAAATGTTCCGAAGAGGTGGTTAAAAGGGAGATTCCGGTCATGCTGGGCATTTCCCTGTTTCTCCTGATTCTTTCATATAATTCGATAATCGGAAGGCTGGAAGGCGCAATACTGTTTTGCGGGGTAATAACCTATACAGTCGCGAATTACAGGATCGCGGTTAAAGGTACAGGCGCAGAAGAAAAGAGTGATGCGCTGGGCTTTGAAGCGGAACTGAATGAAATAGGATATATTGAATCCAGGACAAGGCAGATAATACTTATTATTGTGGGAATTGCAGGAGTGGCCGGAGGGGCCCAGCTCGTTGTTGCTTCCGCAGTAAAAATAATGACAACCCTGGGTGTAAGTGAAAAGTTTATAAGCCTTACCCTTGTTGCCTTTGGCACGTCCCTTCCGGAACTTACAACATCTGTTGTGGCTGCAATAAGAAAGGAAATGGATATCAGTATAGGAAACCTTATCGGGAGCAATGTCTTTAATATTCTAAGCGTACTTGGGGTATCAGCTCTGGTAAGGCCTATTATTATACCCGGTGGATTTATTGAAAGCGGATTAATTGTAGATTTCATTGTTATGATGATCATAGGCGTTATTCCCTGGATAGCCATGAGAAAGGATCACACCATGGGCAGGCGTAACGGGCTTACCCTCCTGATCTGTTACCTTGGCTATATCTTCTACCTGATAATGAAGTCATGAAAGATTATATGGATAGATTGAATGCGGAAAAAATCAAAGGCCTCCTTGAAGGGGCGCAGTTATTTACTGACATAATAATATACGAAAGCCTTGAATCAACAAATACTACTGCAAAGGAACTATATATACAGGGTGCATGTGGCGGTACCGTTGTAATGACTGAAGAGCAGACCGCCGGAAGGGGAAGGATGGACCGGCAATGGCTCTCTCCGGCCTGTAAAAATTTACTTTTTTCAATTCTTCTGATTCCGGACATAAAGGTTGAAAACATATATTCTTTAACTCTTGCACTGGCTGTAGCTGGAATAGATGCCATAAAAAAAATAAGCGGTCTGTCATCAATGATAAAATGGCCCAACGATATCTATTTAAATAATAAAAAGCTGGCAGGAATTTTAACCGAATTTAAGGTAAGGGGAAAAAATCCGGCCTATGTTATTCTGGGTATGGGGATAAATGTTAACTGGAACCCGGAAAAAGAAAAGAATATACTCTTTCCTTCCACAAGCATTTTTAATGAAACCGGCCTTGTTACCTCCAGAAACCGGTTGATTGCAGAAATATTAAAAAATCTTGAAATCCTTTATAATGATATAATCAATGAGAGGCTGGAATCACTAAAAGGCAGGATTAACAGCCTGTCTCTCTTAACCGGGAAAGAGGTCTCAGTCGATATCGGTGAAAAAATAATCAGCGGGACAGTTCAGGGTATTGATGCAGACGGCGGTTTGATACTGACGGGGCAGGATGGGGATGTTAAGAAAATATTAAACGGAGATGTTTCAATAAGCTTTTGAAAACAGGAATAAATTTCTTTAGGGATAATTGATATCTAATATCATTCTTATATTTATTTAACAATTTTCTAACAATATAATCTTAGTATCAAGCAGTTTTAATACTATAATCTCTTCAGGAGACAGGAAATGGCAAAGGAAAAAATACTGGTTGTAGATGATGAAGAGGATATTCTTGAGCTTGTTCGATATAATCTAACAAGAGAAGGTTTTAATGTCCTGTGTGCATCCTCCGGCGAAGAAGGTTTAAATAGCGCCAAATCAAAACTGCCGGATTTAATTATACTTGATCTTATGCTTCCGGGGATTGACGGCCTGGATGTTGCCCGAAGCCTTAAAAATGATAACAATACAAAAACCATCCCTATAATAATGCTGACCGCAAAGGGTGAGGAGGCTGATGTGGTAACAGGTCTTGAAATGGGGGCAGATGATTATATATCAAAGCCATTCAGCCCAAGAATTCTTACTGCAAGGGTAAAGGCCGTTCTCCGCAGAAAATCCAAACCAGTTAACAGTGAAAAGGAAATTATAGAGATTAACAATATTAAAATCCATACCGGCCGGCATGAGGTGCTTGTAAGTGATGAACCGGTGCAATTGACCTTTACCGAGTTTGGAATACTTAGTTTTCTGGTCAAAAGGCCTGGATGGGTCTTTACCCGGTCACAGATAGTAGACGCAGTAAAGGGAGACGACTACTTTGTTACAGATAGATCGGTTGATGTACAGATAGTCGGCCTGAGGAAAAAACTTGGTTCTGCAGGAAAATATATCGAGACCGTGCGCGGTGTCGGATACCGGTTCAAGGAGTAAGTTTTGGCTGAAAAAAGACGTCTTATATGGGTACTTTACCCTTCATACCTGCTCATAATCCTCTTATCCATTATAACTGTTACCTGGTATGCATCCGCATCCTCAAGAACTTTTTTTCTAAGACAGACAGAAGAAGACCTGGAGGTAAGGGCAAGGTTTTTTCAGAACAGGATACAGGATCTGATGGATTCTTCTGATTTGTCAGAAATAGATCGGCTGTGCAAACAGATAGGGGAGTCAACCTCAACGAGAATAACAATTATATCACCAACAGGAAAGGTAATAGGCGATTCCGAGAGCGATCCGGAAAGCATGGATAACCACGGGGATCGGCCGGAATTTATAGGTGCGGTCAAAGATAAAAAGGGTATGTCGACCAGGCACAGCCTTACCCTGGATAAGAATTTCATGTATGTCGGTATACCGGTCTTTAAAGGCAGTCAAATCCGGATGATAATAAGGACTTCCATTCCGGTTGATGTAATTGATGAGGCAATAGACCGGATACAGAGAAAGATAATTCTGAGAGGATTTATTATCGCCTTTTTTACCGCCATCGTATGCCTTATTATCTCGCGCAGAATCAGCCGGCCCATAGAAGAATTAAGGAAAAATGCCGAAGGGATATCAAGGGGTGAATACCGCTTCAATCGACCAAGGTCCAATATTGAAGAGATAGAAAATCTCCATGATGCAATGAAAAAGATGGTAAATGACCTTGAAAACAGGATCTCAACCATAACAAACCAGCGAAATGAAATAGAGGTTATTCTCGCAAGTATGGATGAGGGCATTGTCGCAATTGATAACAGGGAAAATATAATCAGCCTCAACAGGGCTGCGGAGGATATTTTCGGAACAAGCAACACTGAGGCCCAGGGCCGGAGTGTTCAGGAGGCCATTAGAAACAGGGCCTTCCATGATTTTGTTTCGGATGTTATTTCCGGAAGTGATCCGGTTGAAAAGGAAATAACCCTTTTCCCGGGAGATGAAAAATATGTAAACGGGCATGGCACCAAGCTGGTTGATGAGGATGGAAAGCGGATCGGCGCACTCATTGTTTTAAATGACATAACAAGGTTGAAAAAACTTGAAAATATCAGACGGGAGTTTGTAGCGAATGTCTCCCATGAAATAAAAACTCCAATAACCGCAATCAAGGGATTTGTTGAAACACTGCGTGAGGGGGGAGTTACAGATGAAGAAGAAAGACAGCGTTTCCTGGGGATTGTTTTAAAACATGCGAACAGGCTTGAGGCAATAATAAATGATCTTTTAAAGCTTTCAAGGATTGAAAAAGATTTCGAATCTGAAGGCATAGAGGTTGAAAATAAAAAAATAATAGAGGTTTTAAGGGCAGCAGTTGAATTATGCAAGCAAAACGCGGATACAAAAAATATTTCAATCAACCTTGAATGTGACGAGAATATTGAAGCGAGGATAAATCCCACACTCCTGGAACAGGCGGTTGTTAATCTTCTGGATAATGCAATCAAATACAGTGACAGCGGTAAAAAGGTATCGATTAAAGGCATCATAAAGGATGCTAATCTGGAAATAGATGTAACAGACCAGGGAAAGGGTATTGAGAAAGAACATCTTCCCCGACTTTTTGAACGGTTTTACAGGGTTGACAGGGCAAGGAGCAGAAAGCTGGGAGGAACCGGTCTTGGACTTGCTATTGTGAAACACATAACACAGGCCCATGCCGGAACAATCTCCGTGGAAAGCTCTCCAGGAAAAGGAAGTACATTTAAGATGGTTTTACCTCAATAAAATAGAATAAGCTTAAAAACACCTCTAAAATATCACACGAAATCTCCGATGAACTACTCCGCTGCAAGCGATGAGGTAGTAGGCCCTGCTCTTCGCAATAAAACCCTAAAATCTATAGAAAATTGAACCTTTTCCTAATACGATTCTAACTTTATGGCTTTAAAATTGCATAAAGATGATTAAATTAGAGAATAAAATATTAAATAGACGACTCGTTAACAGTTTGGAGGAAAATAATGGATAGACATAGAACAGTAAATAAGCTTTCAAAGATAATTGATCTTTTAAATCATCACTCGGCAAAATCGGTTGGGAAAAGATCTGTCAGGATAAGGTATGACTATGATGCATCAAGAAATCATGAAGAATATACAGTATTGAATCATGATATTCCAAAGGAATCTGCAGAACATATCGTGTTGTGGCTGAAAGAGAATGTCAAAGCAGAAGATATGATCAACGGGATTACGTCAAACTGCCTTGATATGGAGACCTATAACCTGTCAAAGAGGGCAGCCTGAGCATAAATCATATTCAGAATAGTTAAAAAAATACCTTCCTGTACGAACCTCATAAAACCCTAACAATCTGCTAATTTTCAATTAACAAATTATTCATATCTTATTGCTGATTTAGATAACTTTCAGTGAGGAGGTGAATGCGGCGCGGTTTTTAATCGTGGTCTAACATAACGCTAACATAAATCTAACAGTTAAAATGTCATAATAAAACGTTCTGTAACTTAAGGAGGAAAAAATGGGAATTAAAAAATTTACAATAATGAGTCTTGTAGGAGCTTTCTGCTTAATGGCGAATATGGTATGGGCCGGGAGTATTGAGATTAAAGGTTCGACAACGGTGCTGCCCATAGCTCAGAAGGCGGCAGAGGCTTACATGAAACAGAACCCGGATGTTAAAATTTCGATTTCCGGTGGAGGATCAGGTAATGGTATAAAGGCTATTATTGACGGTTCAACAGATATTGCTGACAGCTCAAGATTCATTAAGGATAAAGAGGTAAAGATGGCCGTTGAAAAGGGAGTTTATCCTGTTCCTTTTGCGGTTGCCTATGACTGTATTGTTCCGGTCATACATCCGTCCAATCCTGTTAACAACCTTACCCTGGATCAGCTTAAGGCTATATATAAGGGTGAAGTAAAGAACTGGAAGGAGGTCGGAGGAGAGGATAAAAAAATAGTTGTTATTTCACGCGACTCCTCATCCGGTACATATGAAGTTTGGGAAGAAAAGGTAATGAGCAAAGAGCGGGTTTATCCCGGAGCGCTTCTTCAGGCATCAAACGGAGCTGTAGCACAGGCTGTTTCTAAAAACCAGAATGCTATCGGTTACGTGGGTTTTGGTTATCTTAATGACACCATCAAGGCAACCACGGTAAACAGTATAGAAGGAAATCCTGCAACAACTCTTGATGGAACCTATCCTGTAAGCAGGGCATTGTACATGTTCACAAACGGATGGCCTAAACTTGATACCCTTAACTTTATCAACTTCATGCTTAACCCTGAAAAGGGACAAAAGTATGTTAAAGAAGCAGGATTTGTACCGCTTTACTAATCTTTCATTATGGAGGCTGTAACAACAGCCTCCATTATTTATAATGGTTTCCAATGAATGATAAGAAGTATCATAAAGGAAAGAGCCGGAGAAACAGGGAAAAGCTTGTCCGTTCCGGCTTTTTTCTTATAGCCCTGGCTTCGATAGTAACACTTGGACTGATCGTGGCCTTTCTTTTTATGGAGGGGCTTCCCATATTCGGAAAGGCGTCGGTAAAAGACTTTATTTTTGGTAAATACTGGTATCCGACATCTGATCCACCCGATTTTGGCATATTTCCCTTGATTATAGCATCACTGGCCGTAACATTGACATCGTCGGTTATCTCTATTCCGCTTGGTGTGCTAACCGCGCTTTTTCTGGCAGAGACGGCCTCCCAGAAGGTCAGAGAGATCGTTAAACCCATTGTTGAACTGCTGGCAGCCCTGCCGTCCGTTGTTATAGGCTTTTTCGGAATGGTTGTTGTGGCCCCGTTTTTACAGAATACATTCAATATCGCCACCGGCCTTAATCTATTTAACGCTTCCCTGATGCTGGCCTTCATGTCTGTGCCTACAATATGCAGCATAGGTGAGGATGCAATATTCAGTGTACCAAAGGAACTTAAGGAGGCATCCCTTGCCCTTGGTGCAACCCACTGGGAGACGATCTGGAGGGTCGTCATACCTGCATCAATATCAGGAATAACAACCGCAATAATCCTGGGCATGTCCAGAGCTATCGGGGAGACAATGGTTGTCCTCATGGTGGCAGGTGGTGCAGCAATGATACCAGAATCCATTTTTGATCCGGTAAGGCCTTTGCCTGCCAGCATTGCCGCAGAGATGGCAGAGGCGCCCTTCAGGGGGGATCATTACTACGCACTTTTCGCAACAGGTATTGTTCTCTTTCTGTTTACGATGGTCTTTAATATGATAGCTGAATATATATCAAACAGATACAGGCAGGTAGGTGCCGCAACACTTTAATCTATGTGGTTATTAAAGGGTCGGAATGAAATTAGAATGCCGGCTTAGAGATTCAGTATATGAATAATTTAAGAAAAACAAAAAAAAGCAGGAAAATAACACAATCACTGATATTCGGATTGTTTAAAACAGCTACCGGTTTAAACGGCATTGCACTTCTGATAATTGTTTTCTTTCTGGTAATTAATGGCTGGAAGGCAATCAACTGGACCTTTCTTACACAGGCGCCCTATGATTCAATGACAAAGGGAGGCATATTTCCCTGTATTGTCGGAACATTAATCATAAGCCTTGGCGCTATTTTAATTGCCCTTCCTATCGGTGTCTCCTCTGCCATATACCTTAATGAATACGCAAAATCCGGAAGACTGGTACGTATAATAAGGCTTGGTATCAATAATCTTGCCGGCGTTCCATCGGTTGTATTTGGTCTCTTTGGTCTTGCGCTGTTTGTGGTCTGGCTGGGGTTTGGAGTAAGCATAATCTCCGGGGCACTCACCCTTGCAGCTATGACATTACCTGTTATAATAGGGGCATCTGAAGAGGCATTAAGGAACGTGCCGGATACCTATCGAGAGGCATCCCTGGGACTTGGCGCAACAAAATGGCAGACCATATACCGGGTTGTTTTACCGACGGCTCTTCCGGGAATACTTACCGGGGCCATACTCGGGATAAGTCGCGCAGCAGGAGAGACCGCACCAATAATGTTTACAGCCGCTGTATTTTATACGCCGTCTCTGCCTTCGTCACCCTTTGATGAGATTATGGCGCTACCCTATCATATTTATGTTCTTGCTACCGCAGGAACAGAAATTGAGGCAACCAGACACCTTCAGTATGGAACAGCGCTTGTGCTGATCCTACTTGTTCTTGGTTTAAACCTGCTTGCAATTATTTACAGAACGAAACTGAGACGAAGGTTGTAATCAATAAATAAGATCTATTGGATATAGCAGGAAAAGCAGATAATGAATGATAAAATAAAGATGATGACTCAGGATGTAGATTTCTTTTACCGTGATTTTAAGGCACTGCACGGGATATCCCTTGAGTTCTATGAAAATAAAGTAACAGCCCTGATCGGGCCGTCAGGATGCGGGAAGAGCACACTTTTAAGATGCCTTAATCGAATGAATGATCTGATTCCATACAGCAGGGTAGAAGGAAAGGTTTTACTGCATGAGGAAAACATATATGACAGCAGTGTTGATGTTGTTGCCCTCAGGAGCAGGGTAGGAATGGTATTTCAAAAACCCAACCCCTTTCCAAAAACGATTTTTGAAAATGTGGCATACGGCCTGAGGGTAAACGGATTAAAGGACAGGGGCGCAATAGAGGAAAGGGTGGAAAACAGCCTTAAGGGCGCGGCCCTGTGGGATGAGGTCAAAGACAGGCTAAACGAATCCGCCCTGGGTCTGTCAGGCGGGCAGCAGCAGAGGTTGTGTATTGCACGTGCAATGGCCGTTGAACCGGAAGTCCTTCTTATGGATGAACCGGCCTCAGCGCTGGATCCGATTGCCACACAAAAGATTGAAGAACTTATTCACCAGCTTAAGGAAACCTATACAATAATTATCGTTACTCACAATATGCAGCAGGCTGCCAGGGTTTCCGATATGACAGCCTTTTTTTATCTGGGAAAACTCATAGAGTTTAATGAAACAGATACCCTGTTTACCCGACCTGAGCTAAAGCAGACGTCCGACTATATTACCGGAAGGTTCGGGTAATACGAATTAAAAGTAATAGTGTATATAGATATTTTTAGAAATATTTCGAGGAGATATAAATGCCACCCCGTTTACAGATTGAAATCGATAATTTAAAAAAACAGATTCTTTCGCTTGGAGCAATGGTGGAAGAACAGGTCAATTTGGCAATTAAGGCCCTTGAGACAAAGGATCTTGATATTGCAGAAAAGGTGATAAAAGTAGATAAAAGGGTTGATGAGATTGAGGTTGAAGTTGAAGAGGAGTGCCTTAAAATACTGGCACTGCACCAGCCTGTGGCAGTGGATCTTCGTTTTATTACAGCAGTAATAAAGATAAATAATGATCTTGAAAGAATTGGCGACGAGGCTGTAAATATTGCTGAAAGGGTAATGTATCTGGGAACCCGCCCCTCTTTGGATATCTCCTTTGACTATAAAGAAATGTCGGAAAAGACTATAAAAATGCTTAAGGACAGCCTTGATGCCCTTGTATCCCTTGATATTGACCTTGCCTACAGGGTACGTCTCAAGGATGATGAGGTTGATGAACTGGACAGAGGTTTTTTTGAGAAGGTAAAAATAGTTATACCTGACAACCCGGAAAGGGTTGGATCATTAATACATATTTTCTCAGTATCACACCACCTTGAAAGAATTGCCGACCATGCTACGAATATTGCGGAAGAGGTAATTTATCTTATTGAAGGGGTAATTCCGCGGCACAAGAAACAGTAGAAAAATCCATTGTTTTAATATCGGTTGATAAGTGCAATAATTACAAAAAGTATAAAAATACCGCTTATACGCAGGTATGTTATACAAATCCAATCTTTGTGTGCCTTAATAAACGCAGCATTCTTGCCGGATAATGATATTCTTAACCTTGCAAAGGAAAAAACAGAGGCAATCCAGACCAAAGTCAATATATAAAGAGATATAATCATACTTAAACTCCAAGTTTTTTATTCAATATTAAAATACAAATGTTAAATTATTGTTAGAAAATTGTTAAAATTCTGGCAGTATCTTCTTCATGATGATTTGGGAATGGTAAAGGCAACCCTTGTTCGTAAATTCGGTGAGTTCAGCGGTAAAAAGGAAATTGAAGCTATTGCCGTCGATGATACACTCGGCTATATCTACTATTCTGATGAAGGTGTAGGAGTACGAAAATATTATGCAGACCTAGTAAAAGGCAATAAGCAACGGGCTTTATTTGCGACAGAGGGTTTCACTAAAGATCATGAGGGTATTTCCATATATAGTGAAGGCAACAAAACCGGATATATTATCGTTTCTGACCAGTCAGCCAGGGACCCGGCAGTGATTACCTTAACCTAGCGGTGGATAACACGGATACTTATTATGTGATGGAGAAGGTTTTAAGTTAGCATGAAACTCTAAAAGATATTAATTAATTTAATTACCGATTGGAATTGGACTTATTTTAATGATGTACCCTCCCCTTGCAAAGGTCAAATATGAAGAGCTTGGGCAGGTATTCCGTAATTTTAAAGTGCTTTTTCTTTCTTTGATCCAGAACTGGATTATCGGACCGATCTTAATGTTTTTACTGGCAGTCACCTTTTTATCCGGGCATCACGAATACATGGTAGGTCTTATCCTTATTGGCCTTGCCCGTTGTATTGCAATGGTAATTGTCTGGAATGACCTTGCATCGGGTGACACGGAATACTGCGCCGGCCTTGTTGCATTTAACTCTATATTTCAAGTTTTATTTTTTTCTGTTTATGCCTATATATTTATAACAGTTGTCCCACAATGGTTAGGCCTAAAAGGAATGGTTGTAAATATATCTATTGGACAGATCGCAGAAAGCGTTTTTATCTATCTGGGAATTCCATTCCTCGCTGGAATAATTTCCCGTGTTATCGGACTTAACACAAAAGGAAAAGAATGGTATGAAAACAAATTTATTCCAAAGATCAGTCCCATCACGCTTATTGCGCTTTTGTTCAAGAAAATATATTTTCCTTATGCGGTCAAAACTCCAACAGGAATATGCCACATGACATGTAAACAATAAAAGGAGTAAAAATGAAAAAGATTCTTTTTTTATGTACTGGTAATTCGTGCCGGAGTCAGATGGCTGAGGCATTGACAAATGCTATTAAAACAGATGATTTTGAGGGATACTCTGCTGGTATTTCACCAAAAGGTGTCGATCCGAGGGCTGAAAAAGTTATGTCCGAAATTGGCATAAATATCTCCGGGCAAAAATCAAAGGACATAGCGTCTCTGGGAAATATGGAATTCGATTATGTAGTTACTCTTTGTGATAACGCAAATGAAGCATGTCCATTTTTTCCTGCAAAGACAAAACTGCTACACAGAGGCTTTGATGATCCACCAAAGCTTGCCGAGGGGACACAGAATGCCGAAGAAGCCTTAAATCACTACAGAAAAGTCAGAGATGAGATAAAGACTTTTGTGGAAAATATAGAAGAAGAGCTTAGCAAATAGTGTTGATTTAAGACTAGCGTGATTAGCAAGAGTAAAATAACAGTAAGGGTTAATAGTGTCGTGTATCATTCATGGTAAACTAAAAAAGAATCATTATAACGATAAACACCAAAGAATAATCGGGTATCTAAATAAAAGGATCAAGCAAATGCAGACAACCTGTTTTTTACCTGATTGTTTTGATTATAAATATTCAGAGTTTTCGCGATATTGTTTTTTAGCTCATCTAAATCATAAGATTTTACAACATAGAAGTCAGCTGCAACTGATTTCATATCTTCTCTGTAAGAATCATATGCAGAACAGAGACCAACCGGCATATGATAAAATCTGTTTTTGATATCCTGTAAAAGATCAAGTCCATCATAATCTCTCATTCGGATATCGAGAACAACCAGATCGGGTCTTTCTCTTGCAATTTTTTCAAGGAGCCTGAATCCATTAGATAGGGTAACCACATGGTATCCTTCACCCTCAAGCTCCTCAGAGTATAAAAAGCGAATATGCTCCTCATCGTCTACAATCATTATCTTACTATTCATAACCTTCTCCTTTTCACTGAAAAACATCCAATAGATTTTATTATTAATTAGTGTCCATCCAGAAATAACAAAAAACCGGATGGAGCATTCAGCTATCAGCCGTCAGCTAAAGCTCTGCTTTAAAAGCATTTAGCCAAAAGCTGACCGCGGCTATTCAAAAACGACAGTTTTTGGATGGGCACTAATTAAGAATTTAAAAAAATGATATTAGGTTAATATTAATGAATTATTATTGATTTGTAAGATTTGTAAAGATCGCTTTCTATCAATAAACCCAACTATAACGTTATTGCAATACTGTTCTAATAATCATCTGTAAAATAAATGTGGTGTGATTGATTATGAATAAAATAACGAAGTGAAAGGAATATTTTGCTATGCTGCAGGATAAAGAACAAATCTATTTTAAAGACCTTCTTTTAAAAAAAATGAATGAAACCATCGACAACAACGCTGTTCTTGAATCAATAAAGGTAGATGAGCATGAAAAGCTTTCAGATCTTCTTGATCAGGCGGCATGGACTCATAACAGCAATATTACAATTTTACTGCTTGAGAAGAACAACTTAAAAATAGATGGCTTTAAAGACGCCCTGAAACGCCTGCATAGAGGAACCTATGGAATATGTGAAGGTTGCAGCGAAAGGATATCTAAAAAGCGACTTATGGCCGTTCCATTTGCGAGGTTATGTATTACCTGTCAGAGAGAGAATGAAATAAGGCCAATGGAGGCATCATGCTGAGAAAATTACAGGAAGTCATACGGGTTACAGTTTCCCTGCTGTGTGATATAGAACCTTATGCCACCAGAAATATCTTCTCCGGAGCATTCTTTATACCGGAGTGATATGCCAGGAAACTTTTTAATCCGGTTTCTCCAAAATAGCGTGCAAGAGTTTTTTCATCGGATTCAAGAAGGTCAATAAATATAAGTCCGTCAAGTACATCATTGAAATTCTGATCAACATTAAAGCAGAGTATTTTACCTCCAAGCTTGAGGTATTGCCTCAGAAGAACCGGCACACCCTTATCATCCTTTTCTATGCCTGAGACCCAGGATGAAACCTCATCTATATCGTTGCTCCATTTTAAAACACGGTTTAACCCTGCCCGGGAGATTGTTATCCGGAATGGAGTTCTGGGTTTAATCATTTTAGAAAGACTTGGCATTCCATGATTCATTTCGAGGAAAGATACCATCAGTTTTTTAGAATAGGACTGGTAATTCTTTGATATGCTGACCGCACCGAACAGGTATCTGTATTTTTTATTTTTGACTACGTATTGTCCAATCCCTTTCCATAGGAGAAGCAGGGCGGAATAGCTCTTCTGATACTCTTCACGTATGAAGGTTCTGCCCATTTCCAGTGCCGGGCCCAGGTTATTTAAAAATGAATCGCGGTATTTAAATAGAGTATATGTATAGAGACCTCTTTTTCCTTCCCTGGCAAGGATTTCATCTGTCCTGCCAATCCTGTATGAGCCCACGATTTCGCGGTTTTTTTCATTCCATAGAATTATGTGGATGTAGGTATGGTCAAAGCGGTCAAGGTCTATGCTGTTACCGGTCCCTTCTCCTGTTCCCCGAAAAGTCAGTTCACGCAGGCGTCCAATCTCATGAAGTATACGGGGGATCTGAGTGCATCGCGCCCAATAGACAGAGAAATCGCCGTTCCGAACAAGTTTCTGGTCCGCTGGCAGCATGGTCATCTCTTTTATTAAAAAATCATGATCCTCAGAGGAGGTTACAGGCATTTCCTTTTTTTTAAACCTGTCAATCATTGGGAATGTGAGAATTTTATTGTTCCTGTTGTTGGATTTTCCAAGCAGTTCCGTTCGAAAGCGAACATAGGATGTAAGGTTATTGATATCTTTAATATCCGAAAGCCTTTTATAAGGTATAGGGTTCCCTATTTTGTAGTGAATATTCACAGATCTTTTTTTCAGCAGTTCCCTTGGAAGCAGCGCTGTTCTGAGACGGGGGTGAATAAGGCCGGCAATATGGAAGAGAGCACTGTTTTTTCCATGAAAGAAAAAGGGAAGCACGGGAGATTTTGTCAGATGCACCAACCTTGCGATGGTGTTATGCCATGGCGGGTCTGTTATAATCTTTTTTGATATTGAAAAATGTGATACCTCCCCGGCGGGAAAGAGAATAAGAATCCCTCCGTCTTTTACCCAGGATGCAGCCTTGAGCATTGATCTGGCATTTTTATTTGTGGAAGATCTGTTTCCAAAGGGGTCCACTGGAAATAATATAGGTTCAAGTTCCGGAAAAAGGCCAAGATAATGGTTTGCGAGGATTCGAATATCCCGGCGCACCTGTGAAATAATTGAGGCGAGCACCAGGCCGTCAATGCCGCCAAAGGGGTGATTTGCAACAACAATTAATGGACCGGAGTCAGGTATTGTCCTTTTCTGGTTTGACTGGGGGGAATAACCTATATCAAGTTTATCAAGGGCTGTGTTAATAAAGTCAAAGGGGTCCTTTGTTTGCGGAAGGCTATGGTAGTATCCTCTTATTGTCGGTAGAGACAATAACCTGTCAAGAGAAGACAGGGCAAGTCCTGATAGTGCCCTTTTAAAAGGGTTATCCGATCCGTATAATCGTGAAAGAGAAGTGTTTAGAATATTTTCGGAATTAGCCATTTATTACCTCGGTATTTATATATGGAAAATTTCTGTACTTTCTTAAGTCTCCCGAATTATTTAATCTGAAAATGTTAACTCAAAGGTAAAAAATGATTAGAAGTTCATTAGCTTTATATGTACCTGGTTGAGGAAAACGATCAGCTAACAAAAATTTCTTGTGTTCCTAATATTAAATTAAAAAATCATGACTTAAATATCCCGTTAATCACATAATAGATCAGGGAGATCATGAATTTTTATGAAATATTTTTATCTCTATATTTTTGTATTTTTCTTGTCTTTGCCATTGCTTCCCTGCAGGGCACTAGAAGCAGATGATGGAAACCTTATTATTACAAAAGAAAAAAGAGATGATGGCAAAAAGGCCGTAACATCTCTTTTTGTCCTGAATGCGGATCCTGAAAAGGTGTATCAAACATTGCGTAATGTTGAGGCGTTTACCGAGTTTATGCCAGGGGCTGCAAAGGTTGAGGTTTTAGAGAGCGGGGAAGGTTATCAGATTGTTAAATTTATCGGAAGCAGAGGGTTGTTGAGCGGAGATATAGTAATGAAACGAATTATGGATAACAGAAACAGAAGGATAGAGTGGAACCTTGTTGATGGTCCGCTGCGGGAAGTTTCCGGATACTGGTTTATTGAACCGGATCATGTAAGTAAACAGGGATCAGTTGTTCACTATTCAAACTATGTTGATGCAGGTGTTTTAATTCCCGCTTTTATCATCAGAAAATTTTTGCGTGAGGATATTCAAAAGATGGTGCCTAATATTATAAAGCGGGTTGAAAGTGGCGGAAACTGGGTTTCTGCAGAATATATGAAAAAGAAGTGATAGTGGGTTTTTAAAGGTTAAAAAACAATCGTTCTGAAAGTCATTACCGCACACAATTATGATAGATTACTATTACGAAAATATATTTCTAATATATTTCTAACAATAACCTTATTTTTTCAAAACATTTGAAGCACAAAATGCCATCTTAATTGATGATAAATTCTTTCTTAGGGAGGAAACGTTTTAAAGAGAAAGGATTTATATAGTTTAGGTTTTATAAATATTAATTTTTGGGGAGAATTTTACATGAAAATAAAATCTTTTGTTACAACACTTTTATCAACTGCAGTTCTTTTTACATGTTCAGGTTCGATTTACGCTGAAGGCTGGACAGACACAATTAAACTTAAAGGGGATGTAAGATTTCGTTATCAGACAGAAGAAAAGGACAGCTCTGATGTTTCAAGAGACAGATACAGAGTTCGGGCCAGGGCAGAAATTTCTGCCAAACCGGATGAAAATTGGGAAACAGCAATCGGCTTTGCAACAGGAGGGGATGATCCCAGGTCAACCAACGCCACTCTGGACAGCCAGTTTTCTTCAATTGGCGTGGTAGTGGATTATGCATATATCAAGTACAATCCCAGCAAAATGTTCAGCATAATGGGCGGCAAGATAAAAAACCCCATTTGGGGAACAAAGGATCTTTTGTGGGACGGTGATATAATGCCCGAAGGTATTGCAGCAGAATTTAATTATAAGATAAATGATAATGTTAAATTATTTATCACTCCTGGATATTTTATGATCGATGAATACAAAGGGACAGAAGATGATCCGGCAA
Organism: Desulfatiglandales bacterium; assembly: GCA_963667015.2. Lineage (GTDB taxonomy): Bacteria > Desulfobacterota > DSM-4660 > Desulfatiglandales > HGW-15 > JAAZBV01. The sequence goes on along the minus strand of CAXXJJ010000004.1, from coordinate 3,997,965 downwards.
TGATATTTTTGCAGCCAGGAATTGACTGGAAAATCAGTGACACTGTTGGCCTTAAATTAGCTGCTGCATATTATGACTTCAACAATATTGCAGGTAATGACTTTTCTGAATTTTCAGGAGGGGGAAACTCAACTGTTACAGTGGAAGGCGATACACTCTGGATGTATGATTATAAGGCAACAACCCTTGATGTAGACCTCGGTTTTAAAATTAAAGGGGATTTCCTGGAATATGTAAATGTATTTGGGCAGTATGTGGATTCCGATGCAGACAATGATAATACAGGATATCTTTACGGTTTCAAAATTGGAGACAAAAGCCTTAACACCTTAAAAAGCTGGGAACTCAAGGTAAACTACAGACACCTTGAGAAGGATGCCTGGCTTGACTTTTTACCAGACAGTGATTTTTATGGCGGAGCAACAGGTGTCGAGGGAATGGAAGTTGAGCTTAAATTTGGATTGACCAAACATGTTTCTTTTGCTCTTGATTACTATAATGCTGAACCAATAGATGGTGACAATACACAGGACATCATACAGGCTGACTTTGTAATAAAGTTCTAACACTCTTTTTTCCCGATTGGTATGGTGATGGCTGCTGCAGCCATCACCATTTTTTTATGTCCTTTCTAAACGTCTGTGCTCACAAAATCATTACCTGAACCTAATCGAAACCTCTTCATTATTTAATTATTATTAAATCTTTATGGTACATGATTAGCATGTATTTAATAACACGGATCGATGTCCATACATGAGTTGATTGAATGGGTACAAATATCGATTTTGTTTAAAATTAGTTTTATGATGGAGAAAAAATGATTAAAAAAACCTTAAAAGCGGATTTACATGTTCATTCCAGATATTCGGTAAGGCCGTCAGAGTGGATATTACAGAAGCTGGGTTGTGCCGAGAGTTATACAGCGCCAACGGAACTCTATAAAAAGGCAGTAGAAAGGGGCATGGACCTGGTTACGATTTCCGATCATAATACAATTGAAGGGAGTCTTGAAATAGCCCATCTTGCGAACACCTTTATAAGTGAAGAGATTACAACCTATTTTCCTGAAGACCGGTGCAAGATACATGTTCTTGCCTGGGACATAACTGAAAAAAATCATGAAGATATTTCAAGGTGCAGAGAAAATATATATGAACTTGTAGAATATCTTAATTGTGCCTCTATTGCCCATGCCCTTGCGCACCCTACATTTTCACTGAATGACAGGCTTACATTCGAAAGATTTGAGCAGCTCCTGCTGCTTTTTACAGTATTTGAAATGAACGGAACACGTGATGCTTATCAGAATAACGCCCTGAGGATTATTCTTGAAGGGCTGAATAAAGAAAGAATCGATGATTTCTGCAATAAATACGATATTAAGCCCGTGGGCCTTATACCATGGAAAAAGGGTATCATTGGAGGATCTGATGATCATTCATCCTTGAATATAGCAAGGACTTATACAGAGGTAAAATCGGTTACAGGTGTAAGAGATTTTCTTGCCAGGGTTAAATCGGGCTGCAGTATTCCAAGAAGCTGTGCCTCAACACCAAAAACATTTGCCAGGAATCTATACAGTATTGCCTATCAGTTCTATAAATCAAAATTTGATCTTGATAAGTATTCAAACGATGAAATGCTCCTTCGTTTTGCAGAAAAGACACTCACAAATGATTGCAGCAATGAATCTATATATAAAAAACTGAGAGGATATATCGGGTATCAGAGGCCTGATTATCTATATAAATCAAGAGGCGAATCTTTTAAGGATCTGATTCTTTCCGAGGCAAGAGAGGTGATAAAGAAAAACCGGGAAATGATGAGGGTTGTAAAAAAACGAGAGGGCAGTGACGATGAAATAGATAACCTATGGTTTGATTTTGTAAATGGAATATCTGAAAAACTGTTAAAACAGTCAGCGAATTCGATACTGGAAAATGCCTCTGGCGCAAACCTCTTTGATATATTCAGCACAATAGGTTCCGCAGGGTCTTTATATACAATGCTCGCTCCGTTTTTTCTTTCCTATGGAATATTTACAAAGGACAGAAAATTTTGTCGCGATTATATGAGGCATGTAAAAATTGATGATCAACATGACAAAGAAAATCAATGTAAAATTGCCCATTTTACAGATACATTTAATGAAATAAACGGTGTTGCAGGAACATTGCGCATGCAGTTGAATGTAGCAAAAACCCATGGTAAGAATCTTACAATGATAACCTGCGGTCCTGATTCAGGTATGGATAATGTAAAAAATTTTGAACCTACAGGTGAGTTTGAATTACCTGAATACCCTGAATTAAAGCTGTACTATCCGCCCATACTCACCATGCTTGATTACTGCTACGAACAGAAATTTACACATATCCATAGCGCAACCCCTGGACCTATGGGACTGGCTGCGATGCTTATCTCAAAAATACTGAAAATTCCCCATTACAGTACCTATCATACGGCATTTCCCCAATATGCTCACAAGCTGACGGATGATCAGGGAATCGAAGAACTTATGTGGAGATATGTTGTATGGTACTATAATCAAACCGACAAGGTGCTGGTACCATCAAAGTCAACGGGTGAAGAGCTTGAGAATAAAGGCATAAAAAAAGATAAAATAGAATTCTATCCAAGGGGCATTGATACAGAAAAATTCCATCCCGCAAAAAGAAACGGGTTTTTTAAAAAATATCATTTGAATGATAACGCCTTTAAACTTATCTATGTTGGGAGAATATCTAAGGAAAAAAATATTGACCTTCTTGTATCAATATTTAAGGAGCTGATAAAGAAGGGTGGAAACTATCACCTGGTCATTGTTGGAGAAGGGCCGTTTTTAAAGGAAATGAAAACATCTCTCCTTGGTTATCCTGTAACATTTACAGGATACTTAAAAGGTGAAGATCTTTCACAGGCCTATGCCTCAAGCGATCTCTTTATTTTTCCATCAGAGACCGATACTTTTGGAACTGCCGTACTTGAGGCTCAGGCATCAGGCCTTCCTGTTTTTGTAACAGATATTGGGGGACCAAAGGAAAACATGCTGCCGCGGCAGACGGGAATTGTTTTTAATACAAAGGATTTGCAAAATGTGGTATCAGAGATTCAGGAACTAAGGGATGACTCAAAAATAAAATCACATTTTAGTTGGATGTAAAATATAATTCCACTCAGGTAATAGGCCATTTTTGATGGCTATTTGATCCATTTGTTTGTTAGAAACTTTCTCTCCTGTTTTATAATTTTTTCTGACAAAATGTGCTTTCACCTTGAGGCCTGTAGATGTTTTTGTAGTACGGATATATTTTAGCACAGTCTCATACGAATCAAGCGGACGTCCAGCCCAGTTTTTGCTGACCTCTGAAAACAGTCTATGTTCGATAGGGTTCCATTTTGACGAACCGGGAGGATAGTGGCTGACTCTGATGGATAATCCATACCGGTTACAAATATTTTTTTGGATTTTATATTTCCACACCCGTGATCGGCAGCTGTTGCTACCGCCCGAATCAGCCAGTATAAGCAGCTCTTTGACATCCGGATAATTGGCTTTCCCTTCGGTCTTCCACCAGGTCTCAATGGAATCAACAGCAAAAGAGGGCGTATCCCGTGTAACACCCAGAAAAACTGTACCGATATTTTTTTGTGTATCATAGATACCGTATGGAATAGCTTTCCCTTTGGCATCACTAGGGAAGTCATGATCTTTAACTTCAATGGGAGATTCCTGCCAGGAATCTCCCCAGTTTTTAAAGTTCCCAATCAACTCTTTTTTCTTGGTATCAACACTGATAACAGGAAGTTGTCGTTTCGTAAATTTTTCGCGTAAATCGGCAATATAGCCAAATTGCTGGTCTCTTTTTTTCGGGTCCGGCGGATTGCTTATCCCGGATTCTATTTTTTTACAATTCACTTTCAAGGAAAAGCCCATTTGTTTTAAAAGCCTGCATACTGTATTTGCGGAAACAATAATTCCAATAGACTCCAGTTCACTGGATATTTTTTCCGTGGTTTTTCGTGTCCACTTCAGTCCGCTTATTGGATGGCCTGCTGTTTCGTATTTCAAAAGCTTTCTTATCCTTTCGGTGACCTGCGGAATTTTTTTTCCACAGGTTTTCTGCCGGCTCCTTTCTCGCGGATACGATCGACTTTTATATCCTGGCTGAATAATTCTCTACGCCCTTTGGAAACAGTATGAACATCCAATCCCAATAATTTTGCGATTTGGTTATCTCCGCCATGTCCCAATTTATAGGATTCCAAACCAGCATACAGTCGTCGCTGCTTTTCATCTAATAGACTGAAAAACAATATTATCGCTGCTTTCAGCTCCTCAGAGAGCAGTTTAATTTCATATGAGAGGTCAACCTCAAATTTTTCAGCGCCTGTTTTACGAACTGCAATCTGCCTTTTTTTATCATGCACTTCACTGGAAAGATACACATAGTATCCCCCGAATTTCTCTCGGTTGATTCGTCCTTGCTTATAAAGACTCAGAAGGGGGTGTTTGGTTTCAACATGAAGGATATCTTCAAGTTCGTGAGTTGTATAGCCGGCGTTTGAGTTTTCCACAAACTCTTTTGCCGTTTCAACGAGATTGCCATATTGGGAAAACCACACCGATTGAAAGGACCATAAACCAAGTTCATCAAATTTTGGAATGTTCTGCAAGGTGTAGTACTTTCCCCTGTGAGAATAACTTGAAAGATAGTTAAGCTCTTTGAGTGATCGAAAAACAGTCATTGTACTATTGGTATGAAGTGCATGTTTTAGATTGTCTAACCTTCCGATTTTATTGCTTTTAAAGAATTCCAAGGCTTCGTTTAACCGAGGTTTTTGAGCGTACATTTGATATAGTTCCCCCTATTAAATTGATAATAGGGGGAACTATATCAAATTATTTTCAATCCTGTCAATATTTAACCTGCTAATATTACAATGTAATATATCTATCGCCATGTCAGACGCTTTCAAGCTTTATGGTATAGTTCATCTTTAATCTGTTAATTTATTTTTGAGTCATCCCTAAGCAGGGATTATAACCTCATGAAGGTTATGAGACGGAATGCAAGGGCTTATGTTGAAAACAGGTCCTTTGAATCAGCCTGCCTCGATAACTGGAAATATTACATGGATTCTAATCAGTAGGTAATATTTACATCCGCCCAGGAACTGCTGATAGTTTTTTCCATATTGCCCCAGTCCCCGTTGCTGACTGCATCAGCTATTATTTGTGCGACATATGGGTATCTGATTTGTGATGCAGGGGATTTCATAAGAAAACCTTCCAGGCTGGATATATCGAGTTTTTTCATTACTGATCCGAGATTAAGCATTTTAATGGCCCTGGCATTTGAAAGCTGCTCCATCTGGCCTGAAAGCGGCTTTAGCAAAATCTTTTTTCCAATGGCCAGTGCCTCACTTACCAGTTCAAAACCTGCATTGGTTACAACACCGCTGCATTCTTTGAGGTCATTTAGGAAACCTTTTCTGGAAAAAGGACAAAGATGGATATTTCCTTTGGTAGATGGGTTTTCAAATTTATGATAGACGAAAAACTCATAATTATTAAATGGAGCTAAAAGCCTCATGATATCTTCCGGTTCTTCAAAAGGAAGGTATACAAGAATTTTATTGTCCTTCACTGATAGACGGCCTGTATCAAACATAGGTACAACAGGTGGAAGTATGGGTTGATTAAAATGGTGCCAGTGAAGACCAATCGGGAAATCCACCGAGGCAAAGTTCCTGATAATAAATCGGGCAACAGGATTCGCACCTTCTGTGGGAATATTGTTATAAAAGGCATACTGATGACCGATACCGATTGAAGGAATTTTATTTCTTGCGGCTATTCTGGATGTTACCGGTTCAAAATCCGTAATGACAATGTCATATTCTGAAGCATCGAATGATGCGATATCTGAAAAAAACTGTTTGAATTTAAGGTTAAATATTGTCTCAAAATATTTGATCCTGCCTTTATATGTGGAAAAGGTGAGACCCTTTAAAGTTTCATAGGGTTTCAGTTCATCAATGTCCCATAGTAAAGACGGGTCTCTTCCGCTTAGAATTACAAATACATTATTTCCCTTTTCTTTAAGGCAGCGTATGATTTCCCTGGAGCGGCTGATGTGACCGTTGCCTGTTGTCTGTACGCCGTATAATATATTCATCTAAATAAACGCACCCTTTAACAATAATGATAATGATGCGCTGACGGAACCGAGTATAAATCCCGCAAGAACATCGGTGGGATAATGAACCCCAAGATAAATTCTGGAAACCCCTACCAGAATTGCCCAGGCCGCCAGGGGAACAGCTAAAAATGGAATATGCAGGCCTAGAAGTATTGCAACTACCCATGCTGCTGCAGTGTGACCGGAAGGCAGGCTGAACCGGTCGCTGGGCAGGATTCTGTTTTTTATCCCTTCATGAGTTTCATAGGGTCTATATCTCTTTACACATCGTTTAATAATCTTGTATGAGGGAAGTTCTATAGAAAAGGCAATCAATGCAGAGATAAAAAATGAAATAGCCAATGCAGGATCAATGAAGATTAAAACAGTAGGAATTAAGGGATAATAATACCCGTTGGCACTGTGGGATATTATGGGCAAAATCGTGGCAAAAAATCTTTTTCCATCAAGATTAAAAATTTTGTTTAAATAGACAGTATCAATATGGTTTACATTCTGAATAATACTCATATTAACGTTTTTCCTTTATTATGTATGAATATAATAGATCGTAAATATTAGACACGTATTAGAATTTTGTTCTTCCCGGGTTAGATTTTCTGTTTGATGATTTTGACTTTTTTTTAAATGACGCGAAACTGGATGTTGACACATTAAAGAAGCTGTTGAATATTAATATAAAATCAAGGAGGTGAAAAAAGTGGCTCAGATAATGCCTGAAGGTGAAGCGGTTCGTAATGCTGTAAAATGGATATCGGGTGAATGCAAAGAGGGTCAGGACAGAAAAAAAATAGGACTGCTGATATGCGAGGCAGCAGCCAGATATAATTTGTCACCAAAGGATGAGGAATTTTTAAGGGTTTTTTATTCGAAAGATACGACCGGCAAAGGGTAGGTTTTTTTGAGGAAAACCGTTGTTAAAATTACAGGCTTAAGGATTACTGCATTGTCGGCGGGGTAGGATGTCTGTTTGTATACGATCAACATCCTGTATCCTTGATCTTCTGGCTTAAGAAATCCACCTGGTTTTTAATCTTTTTATCCTGTTTTATTTTTTTCTCAATAACCTCTGATGAGTAAATAACCGTAGAGTGGTTTCTGTTTATGGATTTTCCGATTTCTTCAAGAGTTGCATCAGAATAGTTACGGGAAAGGTATACATACATGTTTCTTGGAAATGTATGTATTTTTTTTCTGGACTTGGATGGAAGCACAGATGACTCTATTTTGTAGTATTTACAGATCAGCTTCCCAATGCTGTCCAGGGAGATAGTGCTTGGATCGGTTATATGATATTTCAGAACTTCTTTGGCAAGATTTATATCTGTTTTTGCCTTCATTAAATCCGCCTTTGCCTTGAAGCATCGTAACGCACTCTCTATCTGCCTGATGTCTTTGGTAAGTTTTTCGGCAAAAAGATGAACGATCTCTTCAGTAAGCACCAGATTATGTTCAGATGCCTTTTTTTCTATTATATTTAAACGGGTATTATAGTCAGGTTTTTCAAGGGTCGTGATAAGACCGGACGTAAGTCTTGATGACAACTCCTTTGACATGTTTGGTATATCCTTGGGCAGCATGGAGCTGGTAAAAATCAGCTTTTTATTATCATTTGCCAGGGCATCAAGGGTATAGCCGAGCTCTGTCTGTATTTTCTCCTTACCGCTTAAAAAGTGAATCTCCTCAAGCATAAGGACATCACATGAACGCCTGTACTTATTTTTAAAGTCCTCAATTCTGTTTGTCTTCAATGCTGAAATCATTTCATTAACAAAATCTTCTGCAGTGATGTAGTAAGCCCTGACATCAGGATTGTTTTCAAGAAGCATATGTCCAATAGACTGTGAAAGGTGACTCTTGCCAAGACCGGTATTAGCCCTCATAAAAAGAGAGTCATAGGAACATCCGCCTCCTGAGGCAATCGCCCTTGAAGCGGAATAGGCAAATTCATTACATGAGCCAACGACAAAGCGGTCAAAGGTAAACTCCCTGTTAAAATTAAATTTGCCTTTGGGTTTTCTTGGAGAAACATTAGGGAGGTTTAACTGTGGGGTGCTTTGGAACATGTCGGGTTCTATCTTTTTCCTTGCCTGGGTAGCGACTTTAAAAAATACCTGGTGTTCTTTGCCCATGTTTTTAAGGCTGCTTTCCAGCATGTCGCGGTAATGATCAACTATCCAGTTCATGGAAAACTTATTGGGACACCCAAGAACCAGGGTATCTTCCTTTTCATCAACTAAAGATAAAGGATTGATCCAGAGGGAATAGCTTTTTTCAGAAAGTTGATCTCTAATATGTTTCTTCAATTCATCCCACAACAAACTCATGCTCAGCTCCAAAAAAAAGATACTTTATATTTAATCTGCTAAAAAAGTAGACGTGATGATCAAGACAGGGGGCATTTATCGTATAAACAGAGAAAACTGTCAAAAGGAATGTCATGGGAGATTGGTCTGTTACCAGAATCACTTTTGACAAAATGTAACCGCCTGAATAAATGGATAAAAAAATATTATGGCCTGTAAAGCAGGTCCTGCTCTGGATATATGGTAAACAGGGTTTTTTTTATTGAATTCAGAAACTTCCCTTAAATTAGATTAATGTTAATAAAATAATCAACAACATGGAAACTAATAAAAACTCTAAAAAGCTCTAAAAAACAACCAATAACTCCAATATTAAGAAAAAAAATAGATATAAAGTTTTAAGGGTGATGCGAATTTATTTAATATATTGTGGCCAGGTTAAATATTCATCTATATGTCAATGGGTTACAGTTTTTGTTAAACAGGAAGTTTTTTATCTTCTGGTTTTTGAAAAAGAAAAAAGAAAAAAATATTTTATTATGACTTTATAATGTGAAAAAAATTAAATCTCATTAGGCTTTATTAAATGATAATAGGATTTTATTATGCTTATGTTTTCCATCAATCTTTTTTTATAAAAATGAAAAACCGTAAAAAAACAGCTATATAACAAATTGTTGTGCTGGATCAGTGCTTACAAAGGTAATTCTGTGTAAGGCTATTGAGCAATGGAATGTTGTGGATATTTTACGTTCTTGTAGGGACTCGTCTGGTTTAAGGGTTACCAAAGGGGAGCGATACAAAAAATAATTATTTCAGGGGATTCTTATTTTCACACGAAGGTATATTGAAAAAAGCAATATCTTCTTATTTGAAAACTGATATCACAAGATGTTGGGTTTTGAATTTGTGTATTACATATGAAAAAGTTCACAAGCATAAAAAACGCCAAATATCGTGATTATCGACTTTCTGGGGCAATTTTATTTTCAGAAAAGTAATATTTTGCTTGCTTTTTTAAAATTTATAAAAAATAGAAAATATATTACAGATATTTTAAAAAACAAAAAGAGATATGCAGTCGTAAAGGTGGTTGTACAATTTAATAATAGGAAATCCATGTATTATGGTTTTACCTAATGATAAATTTCTGTTTTTATGAAAATGATCTAAAGGGATGAATATTTTCCCTGTGTGTATATTTAACGCATGTTCCACGTGAAACATTATTATTTTCCTTCCAAAAAAAATTTTGAATGTTTCACGTGGAACATTGTCATGCAGTCATTCCTGGGATGAAGATATATATCTGATTATTTGTAAGGCTAAAGAAAAAAATCTATACAAAACAGGTTCGTTGTGCTATCTGCATATCTTTCATATTGCACAACATCATTCCGATTATCTGGATTATGAATATTATAGAAATATTTCCTGCCATAACAGAATGCCGGCAATCCTTTTATTTAGAGACAGGGATCGCTCAATTATTATCATTAAGTTGATATTTTAATGCAGTATTTTAGAGATATAATCGCTATTCAGGGGGAATAACAGTTTATGGGGAGTATTATCACAATTTCAAATCAAAAGGGTGGTGTTGGAAAAACAACAACTGCTGTAAATTTATCCGCTTCTATTGCAAAGGCTGGACAAAGAGTTCTTATAATAGACACAGATCCACAGGGAAACGCTACAACAGGGCTTGGTTTCAGCAAATCAGGTCTTAAGGCGGGCCTCTATGATTTCATGCTTGGATCTGAATCGATTGATATTGCATCGGTAGAAACAGAAATGCCTGGTCTGTTCCTTATGGGGGCTACCAGGGAGCTTGTTGGTGCTGAAGTCGAGATGTATCTTGAGGAAAACAGAGAATACCTGCTTAAAAACAGGCTTGATGAAATTAAGGATAAATATGATTTTATTATTATTGATTGCCCTCCATCTCTTGGGTTTCTTACTCTTAATGCTATAACGGCTTCTAATTATGTCCTTGTCCCATTGCAATGTGAATATTTTGCCCTTGAAGGATTAAGCCAGCTGCTTGATACCTTAAAGGCGGTTAAAAAGAGTCTTAATCCTGAGCTTAAGATTGTAGGTATCCTGTTAACAATGTATGATGCAAGAAATAATCTTTCCGCCCAGGTTGAGGAAGAAGTGAGGCAGCATTTTCAGGGGACTGTATTCGATACCGTGATTCCAAGGAATGTAAGGCTCAGTGAGGCTCCCAGTTATGGTAAACCCATTATTCTTTATGATATTCGTTCAAAAGGCGCCGCCAGTTACTATAATCTTGCAAAGGAAGTTATTAAACGGAGAATAAAAAATGGTTAAAAGAAAGGCATTGGGCAAAGGCCTGTCCGCGCTTATACCGGATGCAGAAAAAGAAGAAATAAAAACAGAAGAATATTTCCAATGTCCTATTGAGTCTATTGAGCCGAATCCAATGCAGCCAAGGCAGGAGTTTGAGGAAGCGGCAATAGAAGAACTGGTCGGGTCAATAAGAGAAAAGGGTATTATTACTCCCATCCTTGTGAGCAAGGTAAAGGACGGATATCAGCTTATTGCAGGAGAAAGACGATGGAGGGCGGCCCAGAGGGCCGGGCTTGAGAGAGTCCCTGTTGTTGTTAAAGAAACAACTCCTATAGAATCTCTTGAACTTGCTCTGATAGAAAATATCCACCGAAGAGATCTGAATCCAATAGAGGAGGCCCAGGCCTATAAGAGATGGCTTGATGATTCCAATACAACACAGGAAATACTTGCCCAGAGGGTTGGAAAAGAACGGTCAACTATAACCAATCTTTTAAGACTTTTAAACCTGCCTTTAAGTATTCAAAAGGATATAATAGATAAAACCCTCTCAATGGGACATGCCAGGGTTCTTGCCGGATTAAAAAGTCCTGGTGAGCAGAAGCGGTTCAGAGATATAATAGTAAAGAAGCAATTATCGGTAAGGCAGACGGAAAGCCTTATAAAGAAGGATGAATCAAAGACCTCCACTAAAAAGGAAAAAAGTGAAGAAGAGTATTATATTGATTCTCTGGCTGACGGATTGAAAAAATCTCTGGGCACAAAGGTAGAGATAAAAAGAAGTGGTAAAAAGGGGCAGATAAATATATTTTTTTATTCCAATGAAGAATTGGAGCGATTACTCGACGTACTGTCATGATTTCCCTTTTTCCATTTTCGCTCCTCTCCCTTGATAATCCGGGTTATATTACCGCTGTGGGTAATCAATATTAAAACGGCAGTAAAAAAAGCCGTTATTATCAGGGCGGCGGGTTTATTCAGTATGCTTAGGGTTAAAGGCATTATACATGCCGCGATGATTGAACCAAGGGAAATATAGTCAAAAAAGTATACGGCTGCAACAAAGGCGCAGAGTGAGATCAAGGTCGAGAGGGGTGAAAGGGCCAGGAATATACCAACGGCCGTAGCAACACCTTTTCCACCTCTGAACTTTAAGAAGAGTGAAAACCGGTGTCCGAGCAGAACTGCAAGGGAGGTTGATATTAAAAATAACCCTTCAACATCAGAAATATAATTTCTTGCAATGAATACGGGAAAGAAACCTTTTAAAAGATCAAGAAGGAGCGTTAGTAGTCCCCATTTTATTCCGATTTCACGGGCGACATTTGTTGCTCCGATATTGCCGCTTCCTTTGTGGGTGATATCAATTCCGGCTGTTTTTCGGCTTATTATCGACCCAAATGGAATGGATCCGGCAATATAGGTCAGAAATATGAATAATATCCGGAGAATAAACATTAAAATTTCTCTCTGAGTTAAATAATTTATCAGGAGTGCAGGTCATTTTATATAAAGTTTGAGCATTTAATGCAATGCTTTTATCAATTGAGGTATTGATGTGATTATAATGGTAATGGATGGTCAGGGGGGCGGTATAGGGGCTGCAATAATCAAGGGACTGAGAGAATACTATGGTAATGATCTTGAAATATATGCACTTGGCACGAATTCGATTGCTACCTCAAAGATGATGAAATCCGGAGCAAACAGAGGGGCTACAGGAGAAAATGCCATCATAAGAACCAGCATGAATGTTGATGTAATAATAGGCCCAATAGCAATAATAATGGCAAATGCCATGATGGGAGAGGTAACCGCTGGGATGACGGAGGCCGTCAGCTCATGCCCTGCCCGGAAAATTTTAATTCCCCTGACCCAGGAAAATGTTGATATTGTGGGTACTACGGGAGAGCCACTTCCCCATATGGTTCAGAAGGCCGTAAAATTGATTAAGGAGGTATAAGCCATGTGTCAGTCTTCAGCTTATCTTGAAAAGGAAGGAAAAAAGGAATTATTAATGGAAGATGTTGACCTGTTTGAAACCAGTGGTGATCAAATAAAACTGGTAAACATCTTTGGCGAAGAGATTGAGGTTTCAGCAAGGGTAAAAAATCTAAGTCTTGTTGATCATAGAATAATACTGGAACCAATATAAATAATATTTATTATTGTCACATTAGTATTAATATGCATAGATTTGTATTATTAATATTAATTAATTGAAAGGTGATAAAATGAATAAAAAATGCATTAAAGATATTGATATTAAAGATAAGAAGTTGTTGATAAGGGTTGATTTTAATGTTCCACTTGATGAAGGTCTTAATATTACAGATGATAACCGGATAAGGGCGGCACTTCCAACCATTGAGTATGCCCTGGGAAGAGGTGCGAATGTCATACTGATGAGTCATATGGGAAGACCAAAGGGGGAAGTAAAGGAAAAAATGAGATTAACCCCCGTTGCCAAAAGACTTGAAGAGCTTCTTAAGAGACCGGTAAAGAAGACAGATGACTGTATTGGCCCCGAGGTTATTGAAACTATAAACAGTATGACCTCAGGAGACATTGTACTGCTCGAGAACCTGCGTTTCCATATTGAAGAAACAAAAAATGATCCGGAATTTGCAAAGGAACTTTCCAGGCTGGGGGATATATATGTAAATGATGCATTCGGCGCCTGCCACAGGGCCCATGCCTCCACAGAAGGTATTACACATTACCTTGAATCTGTTTCAGGATTTCTTGTTGAAAAGGAGATCGAATATTTTGAAAAAATAAACAGTTCTCCTGAAAAACCCTTTGTTCTGATACTGGGCGGCGCAAAGGTCTCTGACAAGATCCCGCTGATCGAGAACATGCTGACAAAGGTTGATACCATAATCATCGGCGGAGCAATGGCATATACCTTTCTTAAAGTAAAGGGTGTGGAGATAGGTTCGTCAAGGTATGAAGAAGAGGTGTCGGATGTTGCAAAAACAATTATTGAAAAGGCCGGCAAGGTTGAGCTGATTCTGCCCGTAGACCATATTGCCTGTGACAATTTTGATTCTCCAACGAGTATCATAACTACTGCAGATGAAAATATAAAAGAAGGTTATATGGGGATAGATATTGGTCCAAAAAGCGTTGAGCTGTTTTTATCAAAAATAAAGAATGCAGGGACCATCGTGTGGAACGGGCCAATGGGTGTGTTTGAAAAGGATGAGTTTGCTGAAGGAACAAAAGCGCTTGCCCTGGGTATAGCTGAATCTTCCGCAATCTCTGTTGTTGGCGGTGGCGACAGCGCTGCGGCCGCGAAAAAATTCGGGGTGGAAAAACAACTGTCCCATGTCTCTACAGGGGGAGGGGCTTCCCTGGAATATCTTGAGGGGAAGATCCTGCCTGGAATTGCTGCATTGGCAGATAAGTAATCTGATTTTAATTAAAACACCCTGTAAAACTTAAATGTTTTACAGGGTGTTTTAATTTTGGACATGTTAAAAAGAACATAAGAAAAACATTGTTAAACCCTTACCTATATGTTATGTCCATATCGATATATTTGAATAATAACTGATTGAAAATGGGGACTTTCTCCGAATAATCAGCAGTAGTGGAGGCTGACATAACTTGTTTTTTAAGGTAAAAACAACAGAAGAAGTTCTTGACCTGATCAATGCTTTTAGCCCTGCGGGTGAAGAAACTGTTTCTATTGAAAATGCTCTTGGTCTTGCCCTGAGTAAAGATATCATATCCCCTGAAAATCTTCCGGGTTTTTCCCGATCTTCTATGGATGGTTATGCCGTTATGGCCAGGGACACATTCGGGGCAACAGAGAGCATGCCGGCCTTCCTGGAACTCTCTGGAGAAGTCCTCATGGGGCAGAATCCCGATATAACAGCTTCCAGGGGAAAGGCCATAAAAATCTCAACCGGCGGCATGCTTCCCAGGGGAACAGACAGCGTTGTCATGCTGGAGTACTGTCACAATATTGATGAAAATACGATTGAGGTCAGTCGAGCCATATCCCCTCTTGAAAATGTTATTTCTCCGGGGGATGATTTCAAGGAAAAAGCAGTTGTTTTTGAATCCGGATCAAGAATCCGGCCACAGGATATAGGTCTTCTTGCCGGCCTCGGGATTTCCCGCGCCTCGGTTTTCAGAAGGCCAAAGGTAGCCATTATTTCAACCGGTGATGAAATTGTTCCTATAAATAAAGATCCTGAACCTGGCCAGGTAAGGGATGTTAACAGCTATACATTAAGCGCATTCTGCAGACAGATGGGTGTTGAGCCCACGATTATGGGGTTGTGCCGGGATGATTTTTCGGATCTCAGGGAGCTCATGGAAAAAAGCCTTGCCTTTGCAGATACCGTATGGGTTTCAGGAGGGAGTTCTGTTGGAACAAGGGATATGACCCTTAAGGTGCTTGAGTCATTTGATGATATGGAACTTCTTGTTCATGGTATATCCATAAGCCCCGGAAAACCCACCATCATAGCCAGGATCGGTGACCGTGCGGTATTTGGCTTGCCGGGTCATGCAGCATCGGCAATGGTTATTGCGGAGGTTTTTTTAAAGAAATTTCTTTTGCGGCTTCTTGGCTGTAACTCAGACGACCATGAATTTAACGGAATTATAAAGGCTGAGATGAGCCGAAATGTTGAATCTAAAAGTGGAAGAGACGATTTTATTCGGGTCAGGCTGGAAAAGGATAATGGCAATCTTACGGCTGTTCCGATTTTTGGTAAATCGGGGTTGATTTCAACCCTGGTTGATGCCCATGGTCTTGTCAGAATAGACAGAAACTCAGAGGGCGTTTACAGGGGGCAGGCTGTTGATGTCCTGCTCTTTAACCGTTGATAGATGATAGTCTCAACATTTTATATGATAAAGAAGCCGAACCTTACGGAGTTGTAGATGAAAAGAAATGTTTACCTGGATCTCAAATCACTCCAGGAAGCAAAGGATATTTTTAATAAGAGGTGGGAAAACAGAAAAACCCTGCCTGAAATAATAGATGTTGAGTATGCCCTTGGCCGTGTGACAGCAGAACCAGTCTTTGCAAGGTTATCTGCCCCGTCATATCATGCTGCGGCAATGGACGGTATTGCAGTAAGGGCTGAAGATACATATGGCACTACCGAAAAAGAGCCGAAAATCCTTTGTATCGGGAGAGATGCAATATGGATTAATACGGGCCAGGTACTTCCCGGAGAATTCAATGCAGTAATAATGGTGGAAAAGCTCCACCAGATAGATGATGAGAACCTCGAGATAATTTCTACAGCATATCCCTGGCAGAACATTCGTAAGGTTGGTGAAGATATTGTCGCAACCCAGCTGCTTATTCCACAGAACCATGCCATAAGATCCTATGATATGGGCGCCCTTATTACTGCAGGGATAACTAGGATATCTGTAAGAAGAAGGCCTGCAGTTACTATAATCCCTACCGGAACAGAGCTGATAAGCCACAGGGATATATCAGGAACGGAATCCATAAGAGAAGGTCAGATAATAGAATCAAATTCCGTGACCCTTTCCGGGCTTGTACTAGAAAGCCACGGTGTTCCAACAATCAGGGAAATTATCCCGGATAATGAAGAATCGATTCGAAATGAACTGCTAAAGGCGGTAGAGTCAGATACGGATGTCGTTATCATAAACGCCGGGTCTTCTGCCGGCAGCAAGGATTATACGGCCGGTATAATTGCCGAGCTGGGGAAGGTTCATGTTCATGGTGTTGCCATGATGCCGGGAAAACCCACAATACTGGGCGAAATAAATGACAAACCGGTTATTGGCAACCCTGGCTATACGGTTTCTGCGGTACTCTCCTTTGAACAGTTTGTTAAGCCGTTACTCTTCAGTCTTCAGGATCTGAGATTAAAGGAGAAGCAGACCATAACTGTTCAACCCTCCAGGAATATACCGTCAAAGCTTGGGACAGAGGAGTTTTTAAGGGTCAATATCGGAAATGTCAATGGGAAGGCAATTGCCACTCCGCTTCCAAGGGCTGCCGGATCAGTTACAACCTTAACAAGGGCAGAGGGCATTGTACGTATTCCGGTGCTCTCCGAAGGGATATCCCAGGATGAGGAGGTAACCGCAGAGCTTATTGTTGATGCAGAGGAATTAAAAAATACACTGGTAATCATAGGGAGCCATGATATCACCCTTGATGTTATTGCCGATGAAATAAGGAGGAGGGGAAAGGATATAAGGATTTCATCGGGAAATGTGGGAAGTCTCGGGGGCCTTATAGCTATTAAAAAAGGGGTGTGCCACCTTGGCGGAGCGCATCTTCTTGATACCGAAACCGGGGAATACAACCTTTCATATATCAAAAAATACCTTAATGGCACCAGAGTAAGTGTGTTTCACCTTGTGCTCAGAGATCAGGGCCTGATCTTACAAAAGGGTAATCCAAAGGGTATAAATGGCATAGAGGATTTAATCAGGGATGATGTTACATTTGTGAACAGGCAGGCAGGATCCGGTACTCGCATTCTCTTTGATTATAAGCTTAAACAATCGGGTTATGATTCTTCACAGATAAATGGTTATGACCATGAGGAATACACACATATGGCTGTTGCAGTAGATGTATTAAGCGGTGCAGCAGACTGCGGCATGGGAATATATGCTGCAGCAAAGGCTCTTGATCTTGATTTTATATCAATGGTCAGGGAACAGTATGACCTGATCATCCCGTCATCATATCTTGAAAACCAAAACATTCAGGAACTTATTGCGACTATCAGATCCGGAGACTTCAGGGAAAGGGTGAATTCACTTGGAGGATATGATCCGGGTAAAAGTGGTGAGTTGTGGATTGAATTAGGATAAATAAACAGGTGCATGCAACGGGGAATTTTATGAATTTCCAAAACAAAGGAGAAAAAATGGGATCATTTAAATTACTTTCAAAACAGTGGGTTGTTGATGAAAACAATAACATCATTATTGGAGAAGGGAGAAAGGAAATTCTTGAGACCATTGAAAGGACAGGATCGCTCAACCAGACGGCAAAGGTAATGAAGATGTCCTACAAAGGAGTCTGGAGCAAGATCAAAACTACAGAAGGATATTTGAATTCCCGTATAGTTGACACAGACAGGAAGCTGGGTTCCAAACTTACGGAAGAAGGAAAGGAACTTTTAAAAAAATATAATCAATTGAAAAAGCAGTGCCTTGATGCCGATGATAAGATCTTCAATGATATTTTTGAAAAAGACAAATAATTTTTCTTAACCAGAATTTTAATCTTTTGAGAGAAGTGTCACTATGCCGCTTAAGGGGGAAGGAACACCGGTTGTATTAATAGCAGGATGGTCAGGATCTGGAAAAACCACTCTTGTTGAAAAGCTTTTGCCTGCATTAAAGCAAAAAAATTTTAAGGTAGGTACTGTAAAACATCATCATGGCGATCTGGAGCTGGATAAGCCGGGTAAAGACAGCTGGAGACACAGAAAGGCGGGAGCAGATAAAACAGTTATAGCTTCACCTGATAGTGTAGGCATGGTGATGACAATTGACCATGAACCAATCCTGGATGAGCTGATATCTCTAATGTCCGATATGGATATCGTGGTCGTTGAGGGATATAAAATGGAGAAGCGGCCAAAGATAGAGATATTCAGGTCAGCAGTCCATGAAAAGCCTCGATTCCTTGAAGACCCCAACCTGATAGCCGTTGCATCAGACACAGAACTGGATTTGCCTGTCCCTGTCTTTGACCTTGATAACCCTGAGAAGCTTGCCGATTTTATACTTCAGTATTTCAATCTCTCGCCCGCTCCCGCTGGTCGCTAGAGATCACAGAGAACGCAGAGAAAAGCTTTTTAGTTTTTGATTTCAAGTTAAAATATCTTTTGTCTTTCTCTGAGGTCTCTGCGAGCTCTGTGAGAGAAATGTTTTTCTTTTCTGGTTTTTATCAGTGCTTAAACGCCCTCTGCCCGGTAAACACCATGGTAACCTGGGGGTTTGCCTCATTGCATGCCTGGATTACCTCATAATCCCTCATTGAACCACCCGGCTGGACAACAGCCCTTATGCCTTGATCAATGCCTACATCAACACCGTCCCTGAATGGAAAGAATGCATCTGACACCATGGTCGATCCTATAAGTCCTCCTAATGCCTCCATGGTTTCAGCATCTATATCAATAGAAATAGACTGATCAGCCTCTCCACGTCTTATCTTGAGTTCCATTTCCTTTAACGGGATTCCGTGACGTTTGAAACAGAGTGCATCGGCATACTTTGTATAGGCCTTTGTAACTGCGATCTCTGCAACACCAACACGATCCTGTTCCCCGGTGCCTATACCAACTGTTACCCCGTCCTTTACATATATAACGGAGTTGGAGGTAATCCCCTGTTCAACCTGCCATCCGAAGAGCATGTCGGCATATTCTTCTTTGTTGGGTTTTTTATCGATTGTATAAACCCTTCTCTGGTATTCGGCCGTGGCAATTGTAAAATCGGCCGCGGTCTTAATCTTATTTACCGGAGACTGCTGAACAATAAGGCCCCCGTCAATAAGGCTCTTAAAATCAACAAACCTAGATTCCCTGTAGTAATCCAGATTATCAATCCTGTTGATCTTTACAATGCGAAGGTTTTTCCGCTTTGCCAGTATAGGGATCGCTCCCTCTTCAAAGTCCGGAGCCGCAACCACCTCTACATATATGTTTGAGATGAGGTATGCAGTATCCTTGTCAATGGAACGGTTAAAAACAGCACAACCGCCGAATGCGGCAACACGGTCAGCCATGTTTGCCTTGCTGAAGGCCTCGGCAAGGGTAGTGCCGTAGGCTACACCGCATGGATTATTGTGTTTGACAATAACTGCGGCAGGCCCTTCAGACAGGTATTTTATTATATTGATTGCGTTATCTATATCTGTAAAGTTGGTCTTGCCCGGATGTTTTCCTGCCTGGATCATATCTTCTTCCGTGATAGAGGAAACAAGGCCCTTTCCGGGTTCTATAAATTTGCAGTCCCCAAGCACAAGATTTCCATTTACAAGCTCGTAGAGGGCTGCCTCCTGGCCGGGGTTTTCACCATAGCGAAGACCCTTTTCAATCAGTTCACCGCTCTTCTCATCTGGAATTTTCCAGGTACGTTTTTTATAAACAAGAGTCTGGCCGTCAAATGAAATGGTTATTTCATTGGGAAAACTGTCATCCATTACTGTTTTGTACATTTTTTTTAAATCATCAGCCATAATAGAATCTCCTTTTATTTTCTCTCGTCCGTTCCCTCCGGTCACTAGAGCTCACAGAGAACGCAGAGAAAAGCATTTTTGTTTTGGTTTTCAATCAAAATAAATGTTTTAGTTTTTCTCCGTGGTCTCTGAGAGAGACATGCTTTTAAAGTTTTTTATCAAGTATTTATTATCCTTTTTATACCATTTTTTAGGATGGTTTCGTTGAAATTTATTAAGAGACCAAGTGGTTTATCAGCAAGGCGTAAATATGTTAAAAGTTGCTTTTTGTGTAGAGAGGATAATTTTTCAACTGATTTGAGTTCAATAATAATTTTATCTTCCTCTAACAGATCAATTCTAAAACCGTCTTTAGAAATAACTTGATTCCTAAATTTTACAGGTAGTGATAATTCAGATTTTAATTCTAAGCCATGATTTTTCAGTTCAATAATCATGCAGGAATGATAAACGGATTCCAGTAATCCAGGCCCTAATTCCCTATGAACATTTATTGCAGCTTTTATTATCTTTGGACAGCTCGTTGATATCCATCTTCTTTTCACGCCCGTTCCCTTCGGTCACTAGAGCCCGCAGAGAATATCTATTTTTTATAATATAGGCTTTTACTTTTCTCTGCACTATCAGCGAGCTCTGTGAGAGACATGTATTTTTTTCTCACCCGTTTCTTTTGTTCACTCTGCCATGCAGAGGTCAACCGACTGCACAAGACTATGGCAGGGCAGACAGAGTAAAGCTTCTTATTCATTTTTTGTTTTTGCTTCAAAGTAAAAAAATGATTTTGTTTTTCTTTGCGATCTCTGCGGGCTCTGTGAGAGACGGGTTTTTATTTTTTATGCTTTTCTATATAGGCATAGGCATTATGATTATGAATAGACTCAAAGTTCTCCGATTCAACCGCAAACCATGTAATATTGGAATCGTCATTCAATTTCAGGGCAATATCCCTCACAATATCTTCAACAAACATGGGGTTTTCATATGCCTTTTCCGTTACATATTTTTCGTCCTCGCGCTTGAGTACAGAAAAGACCTCACTTGATGCAGCATCCTCAACCAGCCTTATAAGGTCTTCTATCCAGATAAATTTTTTAAATCTTACCTTGAGTGTCACTTCACCTCTCTGGTTATGTGCCCCGAAATCACTAATTTCCTTTGAGCAGGGGCATAGGGTTGAGATCGGAACATGAATAATCGTCATAATGTCGATTGTCTTGTTCAGCGATCCCTTGAATGTGCATTTATATTCCATCAGGCCTTCACTTCCGGTTACAGGGGCCATCTTGTTGATAAAGTATGGGAAGGTGATTTCCATGTGTGCGCTTTCGGCATTGAGCCGTGATTTTACCTCATCAAGAATTTCCGAAAAGTTCTGAAGAGAAATCCTTTTGCTGTGCTCGTTAAGTACTTCAACAAAACGGCTCATGTGTGTTCCCTTGTAGTGACGAGGGAGATTCACGTACATGTTGATCTTTGCAACGGTCTGCTGCTTGCCGTTATTTTTATCAAGAACAGTGATGGGGTATCTGATTCCCTTAACCCCGACCTGGTCAATATCTATATTCCTGTGGTCCTTGTGATTTTGTATGTCTTCCATGATTTTCCTTCTAACTATCAGTATTTTAAGGACCTTTTAAATCGGGAAGGTCTTGAAGTCAATAAAAAACGCCCTTATGAGCGTGTAAGTTGTGGGTTGTATGTTGTTGGTTGTGAAAAACATATATTGTTGCCTAAAAAACTAAAAAAAAGCATATCTCACAGAGCTACCAGAGGCCGCAGAGAAAACCAAAAGCTTTTTTTATTGCAAAGCGCAGGGCCTGATACCTCGTCGCTTGCAGCGGGGTAGTTCATTGTTAAAACGGAAAGGCAATTTTGTTTGTGTTTTAACCCCAAGGTTTGTCTGGTTTTTCAGACCACTTAACTCGGTCCTCTATATCTTTTTCCTATGTTCTTACTGCTATGTTCTATGCGAAAAAGTTTTAACAACCCACCACAAACAACTAACAATCTACATCTATCAAGAATTGCTTGCAATTCTTGATAGAAAGATATAAATTACCGTTTTTCTGATTTCGAGTCATCTTTACACATCTTTTATCGGGGCGTGGCGCAGACTGGTAGCGCGCCTGCTTTGGGAGCAGGATGCCGGAGGTTCAAATCCTCTCGCCCCGACCAAATCACCAGTAAAATCAACAACTTACAAAACGCTAAATTTACAAATTTGTCATTTTTTGTCGATTTTTGTTTCCAGCTACCAAATAGCTACCTTTTTGCAGGATATCAGGATTTTAAAGAAGGGTTATTTGAATAATGCTTGGCAAGTTGTTCTTGCCTGAAAAGTTTATGCTCAATACTAAGATGTGAATATCTATCAGTCATTTTAATATCTGAGTGGCCAATCATTTCCTTTACATCTTTAAGTGTTGCACCGGACAGTAATAGATTTGAACCAAAACAATGCCTTAAATCATGGAAGTGAAAATTCTCAATTCCAGCAATTTTGCATGCCTCATTAAATGCTTTGCTGAAATGTTTTACAGGTTGACCATTAAGATGACAAAATACAAGGCCCTCTCCATTGTGTTCAATCTTCTTTCTGTGTCTCATCCAAGCCTGATGTTCTTTCCATTCAAGTAGAGCTTGCTTCGTCCTGGGCATTAAATACTCTGTTCTTTGCTTTTTGTTTTTAGTTCTGTAAAAGCTAATAATTCCCTTATCATTGAAATCAAAGTTTATATCTGACCAGCACAGACTCAATATTTCTTGCCTTGAAGCTCCATGCTCAGCACCAAGATAAATGATTGCAGGAAGATAATATTTTGCCCTTATTTGTTTAGATGCTTCAATTAATGTATCAAGCTCCTCTGGAAAAAGAAATCTATTCCTCTCATGATCTTTTTCATTTAATAAAGAAATCTTGCTTGAAGGATCATCAACAACAGCTTTTATTTCCTGCCCGTGTTTAAAAACAGCCTTTATAATCTTTAAATATTTGTTAGCACTAACAACGCTGTTTTTTGAAACCTGGAAATTTCTATATTCGATGATTTGCCCTTTAGTAATTCCGCACAAAAGAAAACTTCCAAACTCAACATCAAGAGTATTTAGCCAGTAGTTATAATCATCATGACATTTTTTACTTAACTCTTTTGCTATGAGTTTTGTTTTCCACTCTTTTCGAAGAGAGCTCGAAACCTCAGAAAATTTTAAAGGATTCATTTTATTATTTTCAGGGGTTTTCCCTGAATCCAGTAAGGACCTTAACTCATGAGCCTGATTTTGAGCGTCCTTATATTTTTTCAGAGTCTTATAATAGGTCTTTTTCCCAGTTATAGGATGAGTGTAATTGACTGCATAACTTGTTCCTCTTTTTCCAACACGTTTTTGGACAACAACAGTAGACATAATTAATACTCCTTTCCAAAAACGTATTTCCTATCTCGCTGATTTTTCAAAGAACTGCCAAAAATCCTCTTCTTTAAAAAGCCGCCGACTTCCTATCATATAACTTTTTAGTTCACCGGATTTTGCCAACCTATAAATCGTTGAACAGTGCACCCTTGAAATTTTAGAAAGTTCTTTGGCTGTTAGAAGATTTGGTCTTTGGATATTATTTTCCATTATACGAACCTCCTTCAAAAAGTCAAGTTATATTTTGAATAAATATGTTATAAGATGATATATTAATTTAATTTAGCTTTGTAAATTAGCTACGAATACTTAAATCGCCTCTCATAATTCTTATGATTCATCCACTCCAAGACAACAGATATTATTTCTATTTTTGTTGGTGTTGTTACTGAATAAATAAGTCTCCATGCATTAGGCAGATTATATTTCCAAAGATTAGTTACTCCATATTTTTTAATATAAGTTTCAGGAATCAACTCTTTTGGAATTTGAATTCCACAAAAGGCATTTTCCATTAAATTCTTTTTGGCAATGTTAAGCTGCTTTGCGAGTTCGGGATCAGATTCTTTTGTAGCTCGCCAAGCATTTCCAACTTTATTGTCTGAAAAGACAACAGCATCACTAGATCGTACTATTCCCATCTTATTCCATATTTTTTATATCGTTTCCCAGCTTCTGGGCTCCATATATAACCAATCTTGTTCTCGCTATCCACTGCCACTCTGTTTATATCAATAAGGTAAGTAACAATTAGTTTGTAAGTCTGGTACATTACCTTTTTAGGAAGATTCTTCCATAGCTGATAGATTTTAAACTCTCCCGAATGCTCTTTAATAAAACTTTCAACCATCAAGACTGTGTCTAACCTGGGATACCTGGTGATGCTCAGAGGAGGTGTAATTGTACTTGTTACCATTTCTACTTATATCAAATGATATAAGTATTTAAATGTTTGCTAATGCGCTCAATAATGCCCTTAGGGTCAGAGCTTAAAAGCTTTGACAATAAAATCGATTCAGTTTTATTTCTCAATTCTAAAGGTAATTCTAACAATTTGATTTGAACCTCTTGAAGTACTTTACTATCCTTGCAACCGATAATCACGTATGCTGCTTTGGCATCTTCTATATCTTTCTTAACATTTGTAGCCATATGCACTGAGGTCATTTCAACCTCAATGGCAATGAGGGAATCATTTATCTCAAATGCGACATCTATATGTTTTTTACCACGATATAATTCTATTGTAGGATTAAAGGCTTTGAAGTTTTCTGCAACAAGATGTTGGCAAAGAATATGCTCGTCACCTGCTCCTTTCCCAAAATATTTTTTTTCCTTTATTCCAAGGAGCTTATATGCATCTGGAAGTAATTTGGGGTATTGTGGTTTTCCGCGACCAAAGCTCAGATCTATATTCTTAATAAGGTTATGACTTAAACATTGATTTTGTACCCTACTTCCAGTTCCTCTCGAAAAACCAGCAAGGTCAGAAATTTCTATTTTGGTCTTTTTAAACTGATAGAGATTAACAACCATAATATATCGCATGATATTATCACTGAAGGCGTTTTTATTTTCTGCTCCTTGAGACGTTATATCCTTTTGTGGTAGTGATTTATCCCCGACTTCATTTCTATCAATATTTTTCACCGGATCTTTTATATGCCTTACATTTTCTAATAAACTCTTGATGACCAGGTCTTTAGAATTAATCTCATCAATTTCGTTTTCATCAATAAATATAGGTTCAACAAATGGGAATCTAACTAGGACAGGGTAAGGAAAACGCGAGGCAAGCTTAATAATTCCCTGTCCAGGATCAAGCTTGTTGATTATCTGTGCCTGCTCTCTATTTAGTCCCAGTATTTCTATTATTTCTCTCATGTCTTTTGAACTACTCTGTCCAAGACATATCAAAGTATAGACATTGCTTTTCACAACATCCATCAGACTTGAAACAGACTGGTCAGCGAGATTAATTGACACACCGGATTCACGTAGTCGTCTAGTGCAACTTATATTAATACTCTCCCTATTCATAAATTACCTTTCCCGAAGGCCTTGGCAGCCTCATCGTAAAAAATCACAGATTTTAATTTTCCCAGATCAGATTGTTTTGATCTATACAATGAAATCCATGCCATAATAAGAGTTACAATCCATGTCTGTATTTCAGCAGAGTTAATTCCTACAAGTTCAAGGCAAACAGGTTTTTTTAAAAGCTCTTCAAATGATATACCTGATTTAACATTTAATGCAGGACCAAGAGAGATGTTAATAGCCGTAAATTTATTTTTTACTCTGTCAATATAATCAATATCAATTCTGGATTTTGTTGTTATCCGCCTTTGTGTTAATGCATTAATGAAGTCCTTTAAGCAGGGAAATTGATGTGTATTTTCTGAATCAAATTTTACATAGAGAGATTCAACAAGTTCTATTAATAGAGATTTTGAGGCTGCGAACAATCCAAAGGCTTCAGAAGTAACTTCACAAAAGGTCAAGAGCCATTCTTTAACATTTATTCCTGGTGGTGGTTCAAACACATTCATAAAAAACTCTTTATTCCACCGAATGATTATCAACTCAGGAATATATTTTTTTAAATATCGAGTATTATATTTGGCAAGGTCAAAACATAAGAATGGGATGCCTAACCTAAATAATTCAAGTTGGATAATCCGCAGTACGTTTGTTTTACCAGCACCTGACCTGCCTAACAAGAGTAAGTGTTGGACGAGTTCGGAAAACAAAATGCAAAAGATAATAGAAGTATTCTGGATATAGCCAATCCTGATATCGCCAGCAACTTGTGAAGGTAAAGGTGTACTAAAAAGATGCCCTCTGTTAAGGATTGTATTTCGATCAAAATATTTATACTTTTTCTGGGAGTCGCTTGAAGTCATTTGATAATGTTCCTCTTTTTCTGGCTAATTTTTTTGCCTTTGATTTCCACATTCCCTTCTGTGCCCGAGTGGAAACAACTATTCCGTCAATTATCGAGTAGTGTTTTTTACAGCACGTTATTCCTAAAATATCACAGGTTTCCATACATCCCAGACGGGTGCAGCAAAGCCTACCGCATATCATGCAGACCCCAGACACCTCACTTGAACAAGAGATGGCATGTCCACAACCTATAATAGAACTGGCAGTTAACCCCCGAACGACCAACCTGCCCATTTCATCATAAACAACTTGAGTTATAAAGCCTCCAACATTTCCGGACCCATCATACATGGTTACAACATTTCCATAGTTCTCGTATTGAATTGGCTCCTGGTTTGTTGATCTTGCCATTAGAAAATCTATAAATTTTTCAAAATCCATTTTTCTCTCCAGAATTAAAAAAATTTATCAATCGAATTGTATGCCCAATTGGAAAATTCAATGATTAGTTTCATGAAGGGTCGCAATAGAATAATCAAAGCTGTTATACCCACGCCCAAAACAATAAATGTAATCAATTTGGTTAATGTTCCTACAGCTTTACCCAAGACTTTTTCTGTCCAGGAAGGCTTTTCATCGTCAAGGTATCCGGGCGAATGCGTTGACAAATCAATAAAAGAGGGATTAGGTTTCGAAACTATAACTCTCGGATTGTTTTGCTGATTCATCTGATTAAATGGGTCCATATTAGTTCCTCTCTTAAGAATGTTTGTTTTTTCCACACAAGGCGCATTCAGGATTTCTTTCAATCATCTTTGAAGAGTCAGGGACAGACCCATCAAGAGAGACAAATTTAAAATTCCATTCCCTGTGTCTATTCATCAATATAGTATCAACAGCATAAACACTAAAACCCGCTACAACCTGGTTTATGTCTATGATTCCCGGAAGGTTGCATGGATAACTCTCATCATTTATAGAACCGGGAAGCATACATCCGAAACACGCTTTTCCAGGCTCCTGAATGGCACATAGCATTGTCGAGGCATCACGAGAAACGGAACATATGATTAAAGGAATCTTCTTTTTTAAACAATATTGCGATACGGATATCCTTGTCGGATTATTGTCTACACCACACATGATTAAGTCATACCCAGACATATCCATTTTCATCTCAAGGGCTTCCTGGAATCTGTAAGGGAGTCCTTGAAGTGTTGTTTTAAAAAGGCCCTGCTTTGAAAGCATTTTGACTAACTGGATTGCCTTATTTTTCCCAATATCCCTTTCACTAAAAATTTGACGTGTAAGATTTTTTAATTCGACATCATCGTCATCAAAGATATCCAAAAAACCTAATCCCTTTCTGGTCAAAGCAAGGCCAATAAGGCTTCCTATTCCTCCCGCTCCTATCATCAACACTTTTGATGAATGATATTTTTTTGAGAAAAAACCAGAAACCTTATCCTGACTAAACCCAAGCTCTTGCCATCTATGCTTGTTAATTGGCCTGGTTGTAAGTTTTTTCATTTGATTACACCTTTGAAAGCCTGAATATTTTTGTTTTTGATTCATCCTCAATCAACTCAATTCCTTTGCCATAAACCTGAATAGAAAAATCAGTCATGGAAAATAACCGGATATAACCATCCAATGAAAATATTCCACTGACACATTTTATTCCTACTGACTCCATTCTTTTAAGAAGTTCTAAATCAATAGAAGAGGGAGAAGTCGAATTTTTCCCGTTTGATATATGCGAATGAAATACTGCTAAGACAAGATGTCCATAGATTTCATCCAATGCTAAAATTCTTTTATGAACATCGGATTCATCTCCGCGAACATAGGCTGAACTCTGTTTTTCATATTTAATTTTTTCCATTTTACTAAGCACCTTTATTCCACCTTCTGTAATGGGACCTGTGACAAGGTGCAACAGCTCATTTTTTTTGGGATCTCCAGTTAAGTAATCATGGCATTCCTGTAGAAAAAGAGAGGACGTCTGATATGTTTTATATTGAGAAATATCCTTCCTTCTCATCTTCATAGACAAAAGCAAAGCCTTTCTTGCCCTGTTGATACCAAGGAAAAATGATGTTTTACTCAAAAAGCTGCTTTCCCAGTTCTCTTCAAGACTGGCTGAAATGTTGTTTATTTCATCAATGCACTTTGAACTCTCTTTAAAAAGCTCCTGTTCATATTTATTGATGATTTCTATTGCTGAAGCGTTTGACTCAGAAATATACATATGTTTTCCTCCAACTTGATTTTAATAAATTAAAGTTCTATTCAATAATATATTAACCGACAATCGGATGAACCGTAGGAGATGATTTCCTGGGCTTTTTAGCCTTTAACGATTTTCGAAAACTCTCGGAAATAAGATGCTCCACATAAACAATCACAGAGCCAATATCGTAATCTTTTGGTTGTCGCTGCAGGTGAAGCCAAACCTTATGATTCCCTTTCTTATGAAAACAAGCCCACTTGGTATGAAGTCGTAGCTGTTTTAGAGGAGGATCAATAATGTATACGACTAGTTTATCTCCTCTTCTGATTATTTCTCCATACCAGTTACCATAAGGTGTGTAGTAGTAGCCATAGAAGGCATTCTTGCTTTGCACCCATTCCTTTTGTTTGTAGATGGGTATATTCCTCGGATTCACTTTATTCGATGGCAGGTTATTTCCAGGAACAATTTTTATTTTTGAATTTTTCTCTCTTCTTTTATATTGTTTGGAAAAGGCATTATCACCTGCTTTCGGACTCAGGAATATTTTATAGAAAATAAAAATCGAGATTATCAGTACTAGTATTTCCATTTCGGGCTCCTTAAAAATTAGATTAAAGGATGATTCCTGCATCTACGTTAGCTGTTACATAAAGGGTTTCACCATCCTCGATGTGAGGATATATAACCTGGTTTTTTCTTAGGGCCGTGGTTGGGCTGCCGTCTTTACTGATATAATAGTCGTCACCGTACAGATTCAGAAAATTCAATAAATCTCCATATGTGGAACCAGGGCCGATTATTACTTCCTTTGCTTCTCTTCCTGTTCCGGCAAATTTTACTAAAGCTCTCTTATCGTTCATTGGGGTTGGGTGGATATCGTTTGTGTTTATAAGTGCCATTTTTTATTTCTCCTTTTTAATTTTGATTAATGGATGTAAGGTGAAAAATATCTCACTTCTCTAACATGCTCTTGAGGATTATTGCTTTTTACTAGATTATCTGATAATCTCACTTCATTCCTTTTGTTGTTAACGCTGGCAGGAGTATATATACGACCATATTCTCGTTGTTCAAAATTGCCTTCCATGTTTGCGAAATTCGGATCTAGGCCTTCCTTTTTTAATATTTCACTTATGCTGTACATGATTAGCCTCCTCTTTTTATATATTTAGAAAGAGTATAGTTTTAGATTTTAGATAAAAGAACCTCAGCAATATCGCAGATTACGGAGTTAATTAAAAAATAAAGCTATTCAATTCAGTGCGTTATGAATATGATAGAGCTTGTGATATCCTATTAAAATCGCATGTAGGAAGGTTTTTAAGAGTATTTCACCAAAAAACATAATAAAAATGAAAAGGAAGGATATAATTTTTTGTCAAGGAGATAAGAAAGAACTAGAAGAGATTACTGGCAAGGAATACGAATACCTGCCACCTAAAGAAGTGATAAGATGGAAAGAAGGTTCTATTTTTCAAACATTTCTACAAACTCCAGAATTAAAATCTGAATCGAAACGAGGGATGGATGCACGAAATATAGAAGAACAAATGTATGATTCGGCAAAGAAAGCAGGAGCAGATGCCATAATTCATTATAGCGTTGAAACTTATATGCTTAGACCTGGAATTATTATGGGGTATGGGCTAGGCACGCCTGTAAAAATAAAGAAATAAAATTATATTATATTATTTCAATTGAAGAAGGGTGAACTCTTAATCTAAATTGTCCTGCTCGACCATACATCTTATAACCATTCTCTATTAAATAGTCCTTCTTCTCTAATCCTAGTTCATTATTTAATTTTATATTTAGTCTACTAATAACCTTAATAATATCTTCCCCAGGGTCACTAGTTTTTTTTGATACAGCTTTATCTTGAAGAGTCTTGTCTCTCCAAGACCTAACGGATTCTCTTAATTCAGTACTTTTTAGCCAACCAATATCAATAGCATCATTCCCGTAATAGTCCTTCTGGACTTCTTTTGCTAATTTTACGAGCAAATCCAATTCAGCATGACCAATTTTTATTTTTTTATTTCCACTAACTATCATCCCCCCTGATTCAGAACCTCCGATGATCTGAAATTCAAACTTATTAGTAAAATATTTTTCTTTTTCTTTTTCAGATGGAGACATAAAATCAAAGGAGGAAGATTTTTCTTTCTGAAATAATTTCTTTTGCGAATCTTCTTTAAAAGTTTCAAAATCAACACTATAATTCTTATATTTATTAGAGCCTAAGACGAATCCTGAATCATCTTTATCTCGCCATTCAATTAGTTTTCTTGGCAATTTTCCCCATATCTCTTTGGTCCTAGGATAAAAAAAAGGCTCCATAACATCATAGATTGATTTATCGTGCCAATTAGAACCATCCATAGGTCTTACATGGGTACATTGAGGTGCTATATTTGTTATATTAAGGGTGTTATTTGGAAAAACCAGCCAAGTAATTAAACACTTTACGTCTAAGATATTGGGTAGGTTTAATAGCTGAATGTCTCTTGGAATATAATACCAGACATTAATTGAATTGTAGTCTTTTAATTCATCACTAAATATTATTTTATTAAGAGAATATGTATCAAATTCTAATCTGATGCCTACACATTCGGGGACAGTGATTTCTTCTAAAAATATTATTTTGATTTTAGTCGCATCCAAACCTGATTCGATGTAAGGAATTTGCTCTATAGATACCTCTCTAATATTAGTATCAACATCATCTAAAATAACTTCTCCACAATTTTGATTTACTGGATCTCTTGATTTAACATCATAACTAAATGGCAAATTGATATAAGGATTATATTCATGTAAGAAGCTCGGAGTACGGTTTCTTAGCTCAGATATTTGATAAGGAACAAAAATATCTAAGTATTTTAGAGTGCCTCTCTTAATATTAATTATTAATTGAATTGATGAAGTAACTTTTGTGGAGTTATACAAAAAAAGGCACTGGTCAAGCATCCTTATTACAACATCACAATCTTGATTTCCTTTTGAAATTGCAGATACACTCATTGCGCTGCTCTCTTTTTATGTGTTATTAAAGATGGGAAGATATTAAAAGACTTTAATAAGATGAGTCCTACTTTATCAAATATATATATTTAATCTCAAGGTTTTTTTATCTGTACCGTCGTCGTTTTTTTAATCAAAAATTAACATCATCGTTAAAAGTAAATCATCTTCCATCGATATTTTTTCCCAAACACCTACAGAGGCAGAAACTTAAATTTTTCCCATTCATGTCAGCTCTAATAATTAGATGCCAAATCAAGGCACCCCATGATTTTCGGCTCTGAGCTCATTATACCAAAAGAAGATTTAAAAGTTAATCTCTTAAAACATTGAATAATCCTAAAGTTGTTCAAAATTCCTTTCCATTTTACTCCCTACATTTATTTTCTCTCATGACAAAACTTTTAACTCAGTAAATTGTTCCACTGCCCCGAAAACATATCTATCCTGATACCGCATGATATCAGTCTCAGTAAGTTTTTTGGTCTATATAAAAATTTATCTATCCAAAAGCTACGCGTGTGCTCCGGTCATGAAAAATAAATATACAGGAGGTAAAAAATGGAAAAAGTGACTTTTTGCAGGACTAACACCGGAAAAGGTTTTAAGATTGCAGTTAACGGCACCTGGCTTTACGTCAGCAGAACGCTTCTACTTGAAGTTGTTGACGGCGACGCCAACTCGTGCCAGTTCAGCACCTTTGAAGACAAGGAATAATTTCCTTGTCCTGCTTTTTTTTCTTTTTCTTTCTTTATAAAAAAAACTATACAAAAAATATATCTATCCTGAGGACATATCATCAGGATCAGTAAATCTTTTGCACTTCGACATAATACTTAACTACCGAATCTCATCTCCTGTCTCGATTGCCTCCTTCGCTAAAAAACATAAAAGGCACTTTCCAGTTAACCATTTAAGTTTTTTGAAGACTCAAATGTCTTCCGCTTTAGTCTGGCATGTTCGGCATTCTCCTCACCCGTGTATCCATGGTTTCAGCAAGGCCCAAGGTTTCCTTGGACGAAAAAAGAAGGAAGCAATAAAAACTGAAAGGAGGTAACGTGGAAAATAGAAAGCAGATATGTCGATTGGTGGGAAGCATTTAAAGGTGACGAGTGGGACTGTTTGGGTCGCTATGTAATGGAGGAGGAAAAAGGAGAATGGTCTGAAGATAATCTGGAGGGCATTGAGCTTGACGATTACATGCCGATTTACAACTATGCTTATCCACTCCATTTGAGCGCCTTAGAGGAAGACAAAATCATAAGGATATGTCAGGAAACAAATTGCACCGTTGTTAAGAATACTGAAGACGATAAACTGTATCTTGCTTTGTGTGGTTGCGGAATGGATATGTCCCAGGATATCGCCTTAGCTTATATGATAGCCAATGCCTATGGAGACAAAAAATATGGTCGCATCCCTGACCACATGCTTTTTGATGTATACAAATCAGGCGCGTTAAGTGTCAGCTTTGAAAAATTTAAGTATATTAGAAAAGCATTAATTGAAGGCTTTGAGAGTCTTAAACGAAGTTGCGAGATAGAGATTGAAAGGCTGAAAAAAACAACAAGTAAAGAATAGGATGGTTTGCCAAAAAGATTGTGTGAGTTGCGGTTGTACTGAATACGATGTCAGATACAGAGACTCCGAAAAAGAATGGTACTGTGAAACTTGCTACGAAGGAATAAGCAACGAATGATTTATCTTTATTTAATTTATTTTTTTAATTGAAATCTCCATATGGAAAATTGTGTCTCTATGGATTTTATTATTCATTCAATTTCTTCTTCAATTTACCCGCAGTTCTAAATGAAATAATCCGCCTTGCATCCAGCATTAAATCTTCACCAGTTGCAGGATTTCTACCTTTACGTATCTTTTTATCAATAAGGTAGAATTTACCAAAACCAGAAATCAAAACATCCTCGCCTGTAACTAAAGCATCCTTTATATGATCGAAAAAGAATTCAACAATTCTTGAAGACTGCATTATCGTAAATCCATATTTTAAACAAATACTATCTACAAGGTCTTTTTTTGTGCATGTCATAGAAAATTCCTCCACTGGAGATTTACAAACAATTTTAAAAATAATTTTATATATAAACCGGGAGCAGCATCGTCCTTTTCATGATTCATAAATAAAAAAAATATAATTGAGTAAAAGTATTATCCTGTCATGATTTATATTTATATATCGACACAACAATACTTTCTAAATAATTTTTTTTATAACTCAAAAAAACATAAAAATCGAGTATCCCGGAGTCTTCTCTCATTTTAAGTTTTTTTATTCTCCATAAATATAAATTCTAATTTTACGGCTGTTTTTAGAATTCATAATTATTCCGAATCATATTAAATGCACCTATATATTTTTATCAAAAATCCATAAGTGCCAGGGTTTGAAAAATATAGTCACAAGCCTTTATCTGGCTTATTTATAGACTTGTGCGATTTATAACGTGCGACAATTATCTATAGAAATAGTTGTCGCACTAGACGGTATACCTCATATTATTATCAGTGAAATCAGGTATACCTGGATATTATTATAGTAATATTTTAAATGAATGAATGTTATCAATACAGACAGTATCTTAAACATAAAGGACTGAGGAAAGCTTTGCTATTTTACTTGTTAGGCATGGTACGCGCGCAACCTTGCGGTTGTTGTTGCGCGCTATTATATAGGTTTGCTATTTAAGCATCTTTAATGGGTATTATCTTCGATGATTTGTTTCTGTTTTTTTATGTAAGTAGGGGGAAATGGGAAGGGGAAATGGAAATAAAAGTGAAAAAGACAAGTATTTAGCAGCCGTGGTATTTTCCTTTATATAATTTATTTCAATTATTTGTAATTTATTTAAATTGTTTGTCCGAACTCCATCGATCTTATCCCAAAACTACAATAAAATATCTGTAATCCTAACCTGTCACAATATTGAATGGAAATAGAAACAAAAGAGGTTCTTATCCTTATACAAGCGCTTTATTTAACTTCCTGAATATCCTTAAATGGGAGAAAAGGAGCTGGCCAATTGGTCGAGTCGGTCAAGGAATTCAGAGATTATTAGAGCATTTTTTCTCCCAAAAACCCCTACCCAAATCCAAAAAGAACTCAATATTAAAAAATTCAACCTTAAACCATTTTTGAAAAGAGATTTGTTAAAATGTCTTAACCCAGAAGCACAAAAGGGTAGGCTGTATACTTTAACGGATAGATCCCGGAGGCTACTCAATTTACAGGAGAGTGGAAATAGAAACAGAAAGAATTATGGGATGATAGGATGGGTGATAAGTAGTCCAATGCAAAGACTTGTTGTTTTAAAAACTCTGTCAAGAGATTCAATGAAGCGGACTTCGGAAGATATCCGGAAAAAGTCCTCAAATTTGAATCCTTGCCTTTCAAGAATCAGTACTAAATCTATACTTAAAGAATTAATAAGTAAAGAATTGGTAGACAGTGAAATGGGAGAGGATAGAAGACGATATTATTGGCTTACCGAGAAGGGATGGTCAATTGCCAGAGAGTTCCAGTAATTGCTTTCCGTATCCGTTTTCTATCATCGATTTTAATAGTGCTTTTTGAAGCCGTTTATCTTCAAATATATTATTCGCAATAGCATCATACTTTCCCATAATTTCGATCTTTTCTTTAAGTTGCCTGATTTCCATTTTATGTTGTTCGACATCTTCTTTTAGCTGATGCTTTTCTTCAGGTGATATATCTTCAAAATTGTAAATAGTAGAGCCTAGAACATCCTCCACATCATTATCTGAAAGATGTGTATAGATATCTCCCATATTTTTACCATGCCCTAGAACTTTTTGAGCAATTTTATCAGGAATCTGAGGATTGATATAAAGTTCGGTTGCTCTGGTATGCCGCAGCATATAGGGTGTAACTGCCCTCCCTAGAACCTTTGTTGTAAGCTTTTTAAGCCATTCTGAGACTCTACCTTTATCCATAGGTTTGTTAATATTCCTGGGAGAAGGGAAGACTAGCCTACTAATGTTTCCTTGTATCTCATATCTTCTTTTAAGCTCAGACAGGTAATATGTTCCTTCCTTAATAAAAGTAGTACGAGCCTTAGAGGTCTTGGTGGCAAAAACATATATTTTTGAAATATTATTTTTATTTCCAAGTTCTACTTTGTCCCAGGTTAATTTCCGAAGCTCATAAGGTCTAAGTCCTGTTTCGTAAAGACAAATAAAAAAGGTTTTCCAGAACAGAGAATTCTCAGCTTTGACAAGCTTTTCTATATCTTCTTTTTTTAGAATGGTTGAAGCATTAATCTTCTCTTCATTGTATCCAAACTTTAATTTGATATCACGGAGGTTATCAAATCTTTCTGACCAATTTGGAAAATGCCAACGAAGAAATCTTTTTATTGAGGCTTTATAATCAGTCTGTGTGGAGGTCGTTTTATCACTCTTTTTTAAAAGAGCCAGGTAATGTCTTAAGTCTTCTAAATCGATATCCTTAAAATTTTTATCAGTTATATATCTGAGCTGGGTTATGGTCCTGCGGTTATTATCTAAGCGAGCCTTGCTAGACGATTCAATAGACACATAGTCAATAAAACTATTAATTATCTTTTTTTCAGAAACGGGTAATGAGTTATAATATTGTACGACTTCTCCGCGTTTGAAAGCTGGGTATACTGAACTTTTTGCCATACTATTATCTTTTATAACACTATATAAAAGTTGGGTTTTTTCCTTCCACTATACTATTGAGGCTTTGAAAAAACCAACTCCCTATAGTGTTAATTTTTTCTCATTAAAGATTTACAATCTTTAATGTTTGCATTATGAGAGGTGCTATCTTTTATAAATTTAACTCATTATGGCTTTTACCGAATAGATTCATACTTCATCTCATACATTACCTCATATTTTAACGGAGACTTATATAGATCAATCAGTATTCTCGCCCAATTAGGAATATAATCGCAACCCCGTTTATTACTTTCATTATGTAAATAATTTTTTTCCATCGTTAGTTCTGTAATTTTCTATCTCTGTTTATAGGCATGAGGGAAAGCAAAGACAGAAAAATGCTTATGGCTTGGCAATATTTATTAATAAAACTCCCTATCATAAGCCCTATAGTCACTCATACTTGTGATGATATGGGTTAACTTGAGACTGAGGTCAGTTAACATATTGTAAATGCCATTGATATTCTTATCGATATTGATTACGGACTTCTTCACTTTTGTTTCTAAATTATCTTTTGCCATTTTAATTTCGTATTACTTATAAAATGGTATTGGTTATATAGATTGTATAAGAATTGGAAATCTGAAAAAAGTAAACACACGAAGCAGTAAGCGCATGCTCTCAACCGTTGCAGGTTGACGGTCCTTATTCAGGAAAATACCTGACCGATCCAGACGCCACTCATTAAATAGTATTTTCGATTATCAACAACCAGCTTGTTTTATATGATCGGATATTGTGTCAACTATTATTGGCCAAGTTCCTTTGGGTATATCATGTCCCATACCCTTAATTATTAATAATTTTGAATCAGGTATCAACTCCGCTGTTTCCTTGCCACCTTCAACTGGCATAAATGGGTCTTTGTCACCATGGATTACGAGTGTTGGGGCTTTAATAGATGCGATCGATGTTTTTTGATAGCCATGAGCCATTACTGCTGCACTTTGTCGGGCCATGCCTTGCGGGTAATACGAACGATCAAAGCTTTCCTCCATGAGGGCTCGTAATCGTTTTTCTTCAAATTGAAATCCGGGGCTCCAGAGTTTACGCCACATATTTACATTATGTTCAATATACGCTTCACGTTCATCCGGGACAGGTTTATATACCTCAGCTAAAATTTCCGGCTTTATTTGTGGAAGTGCAGGGTTACCTGTGCTCGACATGATTGAAGTAAGGCTTAAAACGCGTTCAGGGTGCCGATAGGATACAACCTGAGCTATCATTCCCCCTACTGAAGCACCGCAAATATTAGCTTTCTCAATACCTAACGCATCCAATAAACCAATAGCATCATCTGCCATGTCCTCGAGAGTATATGGAGGAGTTACTGACTCGCCTTTCATTACCGCCATCATGTCGGGAATGCCAGCGTCCTCAAATTTGGTCGAAAGGCCGATGTCCCGGTTATCGAAGCGTATAACAAAAAGCCCTTTATCTGCTAATAAATCACAGAACTCAGCTTCCCAATATATCATTTGGCTTCCGCCCCCCATTATTAACAACAATACGGGAAACGAGCTGTTACCAAAAGTATCGTATTCGATTTGAATTCCATTGGCTATCACATTAGGCATGACTTACTCCTCAATATTGAAACTACCTCTTTTATATTCAGCATCCTCGCTATATCCCTATCTAATATTATTCATTTTATTTCTTACAAATAAAATTCCGGTTCTTTTCTATCCTGGCAGTTTTGCTGTAGTGCCTGGATTGCAGCTTTGAAATTTGGTTCACTCATTTGCCTTGCTCCTTCCGGGCAGATTTTCACACATGCAAAACAAATAAGGCATTGCCATTTATCGGTTTGGGTTACATCATCAAAAGAAATGGCTCTAGTCGGACAAGCCTCGGCACACTGCCCGCACTGTGTGCATTTTGATGTGTCCGTTTCAGGAGTTAAAGCTACAACCGATCGTGCTTTTTTAATCATATCCAAATTCACAGGCTCAATATAGGGAGCCTGGCCTGGGACCTTAATAGAAGCTAATTCCTCCAGTGCCTCTAAATTTTGTAATTTCTCTCGAACGGCGGTACCAAACTCCTGTGCTTTTTGTATATCAATATCGTCCGGACGACCTGGAGCAATTGGGTAATCAGTAGAAGAATACGAATGCTCCGCAACGAAAGTACCACCGGCTACAGGTATAAAATTATCTGCCACTGCTATATCATGTAATTCTTTGAGAGCATCATCGTAATCCCTGTTTCCATAAACCACTACAAGCACAGCAGGTGTCTGCTCAGCTTTGAATGAGGTTAAGTAGGATGCGACTACCTCTGGAACGCGACCGTAATATACCGGGGTTGCAAGGATGACAAGCTCATTTCCAAAATTCAAGCCACCACCTTCACGGTTGGCTAGGTTGGTTATATCTATCATCTCAACTCTTTCGGCATTAATGCCTTGAGAAATATTTTCAGCAATTGTTTTTGTCGTTCCTGTAGGAGAAAAATATACACAGGAAACTGATTTAATGTTCATTGATTACCTCCTTGAGTTAATTGACCAAACATACAGCTGTTTACAAAAAAATAAAAACAACGGAAATAAGTTCTGTTTAAATTGGATCTTTTGTTGTGAATTTGTCCAATCATAACCACACTGCCCAGTCTCCGTAATTAAAGGTCCCGCTTCCATGACACAATTTACCCTCATCGCTCAACTCTCGGAAAGCATCTCTCATTCGTATTAAAATCTCGGATTGAATGTTTAGATCATGATGCGCAGGAAATACATGTTTCACAGGCAATGCTGAAATCCGTTCGAGAGAGTTTAAGTATGCCTCCGGGTCGGTTGATGGATAATACGCGAATAGGGTGTCTTTATAAACCAAATCACCGGTAAAAAGATAGCCACGTTCTTTTTCCCAGAAGCACATATGCCCGGGAGAGTGACCAGGGGTGTGTAATATTTCGATGTGGCGACCACCAATATCAATTATATCGTTGTCTTCAAGTACTCTTGTTGGCACACCCTGAAAAAACTCATATTCGTTTACATCAAAACCTTCTGGTAAATCACAGCGATCAATGACCATATCCTTTATTTGTGCCATTGTTAAAGGAAATTCTCCTTGAAGCCAATTGAGTTCTTCTTGATGTGCGTAGAAATCCGGGAAGTATTCATGGCCTCCGATGTGATCCCAATGAATATGGGTAGCCACGGCAATGATTGGCTTGTTAGTTAACTTAATTACTTCATCATAAATATTGCAGATTCCAAGCCCCGTATCAATTAAAAGACTATTTTTAGAGCCATTAAGAAGATAACAATGTGTTTCTTCCCAATGGCGATATTCGCTAATAATATATGTCTCATTATCAATTTTATCTATTGTAAACCAATCTCTCATTTTTATTTTCTCGAAATACTATTTAAGGAAAACCAATCTGTAAGAATCATTAATTAATAAAAAGTAGGGACTATTGTTTCTCCAACGCTTTTATAATCTTAATAGGCTTTCCATCATCATCAAAGCCAGTATATGTTTATTTCATAGTTTTACCATCTTTACTGATTATTTTGTGATATAGTCCGACTTGTTTGCCATCCATAGTAATAGATGCATACCAATGCCCTGGCTCAACTAATGCTTCAACATATAATAATCCTTTCTCAAGCGGCTTCAAAATCGAATCAGATATCATATTGAATCTACTTGATATGATTGAAGACGCTATTATTAAACCTGTTAATTTATCAACTGCGAAATTTTAGTATATGATATGCGAAAAAGATATTTTTTTATTAATAATGATCGCACCAGTTACATTTAATCGATACTGAAAAAACAATTAAATACTATATGGTTAAAATAGAATACAGACATATATGACATGACATTATTTAACTTACCTCACATTGTGCTTTTGCAAAAACACCAAACATCATAAAACAGTAATAACAAGCTTTTTAGGCTTTGTATAACGGGTTGTACACGGATATCTATTTTAATTATTATTCTTGAGCATTAGTCTAAATTATTAAAATTAATTAATTAAGTATTCTATAGAATACATAAAATACCTTTGCCTCTTCACAATTGTTATTGTTCCGTTTACTATATCGCCAAAAAAACATTGAGGAGATAAGATTATGCGTAACAATTATTCGAAACATTTATTAATTCTTTTTAGCCTGTCATTCTTTCTTGTATTGACAAGTTGCAACAATTCAACAGATATACCTTCAGCAATCACGGTTAACAGCATTGAAGACATAGCAAATCCACCGGAAAATACTGTTACACTCCGCTCAGCGTTAGCATCAGCAGCCAGCGGCCAGGTGATTGTTTTTGATTCAGCTCTTGACGGAAGTACTATTGAACTGTCCATTGTTGGCGAAGAACATACAACACTTAAGGGTGAAGTAATGGAGTTTGATCATGATAATAATATTTCGGTTCTTGCAGGGTACTTTGACCGTGACTATGGCAAATCCGCACTGTATGCAGATAAAAATGTAATAATTGACGCGTCAGACTTGTCTTCCGGAATTACTATCTCCTGGGCAGGAAATGATGATGCACGTGTTCTTGCAGTATATGGCGACCTTACAATGATCAATGTTACTGTAACCGGTGGACGCAGTATCGCTGAGGATATTTCCGGAACAAACGATGAACAGCCATGGACCCTTGCCAGGGGTGGAGCTATAGCAGTCTGGGGCAGGGCAAGCCTCATAAACTGTATACTCTATGACAACTACTGTGAAGGGGACTTTGACTCATCAACGGATCGCGGGGCATTCGGAGGAGGTGTTTATGCTGATATTGTCAAAATAGTGGATTGTATAGTCAGCGGGAATACTGTCTACGGTGAAAGAGTTTCAGGAGGCGGTGTGTTTTCAGTTGGTGGAGTTGAAACATCTGAAACCACTACGGATATTATAAGATCATCAATCACCGGAAATCATATAACCGGTATTTTTGCCTATGGAGGTGGTGTGTATACTGATGGCGGTGGTATTGAAAACTCAAATACACTTAATTTGAATAACTCAACTATATCTGAAAATCTGGTAGATTTTCCTGCTGACCTTACACCTTCTATCACATTACTGGGTAACTGGAAGGGCAGCGGGGTATACGTGTCAAATGGTTCAATATCGGTGAAAACCTGTACTATAGTTGAAAACCAGGTCCATGGAATACCCAGAACCGATAACCTTGGTAAAAAAAACCTGGCCGGAGGTATTGCCGCAAGCATCGAAAATACCCATGTACTTGAAGACATGATTATAGGCCATTCTATTATTACAGGGAATACAGTCCATGAGTCTGGAGGAGATACCTACAATCATGATATTTTTACAGGATCGGCTTTCTACTTCAGTAGCATGGGCTACAACAGGATTGGCGTTATTGATTTCAGCCAGATCCTTGTTCCGGTTGGTGAGGAGGCCTGGAGATCTCTTAATAGAAAATTTTACCCGTTTATCAATGATATGGACGGAATAATTATCACTGATGTGCTTGATCTCACAAACGGCATTACATATTCAGACGATATTGTATCAGCAGGAGTGAATGAGGGTGATCCTGCTGTACTCTATTATGAACCACAGGGAAACGCTCTTGATCAAATACCAACGGGCACTTACAATGTTACAGGAACATTTTTTGATTACAGTATACCTGATAACGCCACGAATAATTTCCTTGAAATCATGCTTGGTCGGCTTGAATCGGAGTATTCCCTCACCGATTTTGCGGCCAACTTTACTACTGATTTTGAAACCTTTTTAAACAATGTAGATATTGATGATGAAACTGCCGGTAACCAGCCCTATGAAGATCCAGATGGAAATCCTATACTAACGCTTACAGATACACAGTGGTTTGGACCTGATACAACATGGCCGGAAAAGGTTTATAATTATCCATATATAGAATTCTGGCACAAACTGGATGAAGTCCTGATTACAGAAAACATTCCCGGGATGGGACCTGAGCTAATATCGGATAGTGTCTGGGATGGTCTTTTCACTTCATCTGGTCCTCTTGATGAAAATAACGATATTGAAATGAACAGGATTTCGGTAACACTTTATTCTGTAGCCAGTCAAAATTATGACCAGCTCAATAATTCTCGTCCTGGAAATAATCTTGGTGATATTGGTGCTATTGAGATTCAGTAATGCCCTAAGAAAAGCAATGGTGTCAGATCCCGAATCTTGAATATTTTAATTTAGCAAAATTCAAGATCTGACACTTTTTCGTTTGGAAAAGCTTGGAATGGGAATACTCTTTCTTAGTTTGGGATAAAAATAGATGAGGGTCTGATAAAATACGTACAATGGAAAAGTCCAGGGTCAGCTCTTTACTATGACACATTATTCTCTCATGTGAAAAGTACCTTCTGTCAATGTCGGGGCCTGATCCCGATTTTCATAAAAGATCACCCTGAAATCAGGATAATTTTTTTAAGGATTTAACATAAAACAGATGAAGTTGATTTATTCAGTAGCACAGAAAAAACTGACGGAAGGGAAAGAATTACGGATAGGTATTTTTAGATAAATGCAACAAGGATTGACTTTGTTGTTACCTTAA
The DNA here is from genome assembly GCA_963667015.2 of Desulfatiglandales bacterium. GTDB lineage: Bacteria > Desulfobacterota > DSM-4660 > Desulfatiglandales > HGW-15 > JAAZBV01. Next base: position 3,955,066 of record CAXXJJ010000004.1, on the reverse strand, counting down.
TAAAAGATGATCTTTGACAACTTGTTTGAAAGTGAGAAATATAGTAAATGTTGAGTTATTCACCATATTTTTAGTGCTATTCGAATTCAAGATTACTATATTTTTCACAGTATCTTTTAAGAAGGTCTTCGATCACCTTCACTACGCTATCATAACTTGCAGGTTTAGTAATGAATTTTTTAGCACCTAAATCCATGCACTTTTTTAACTCTTCACTATTGCTTGAAGTTGTGAGGATTATAACTGGAATATCCTTTAGTTAAGGCGAATTCTCAATTTATCTGAGAGAATCATATCCATTTTTTCTCGGCATTTTAAAAGTCTAAAAGGATTAAATCCGGAATGTTGTTATTATATTAAATAATATTGGAGTTAAGAAGATCAATTAGTTCAATATCGTAATTAAAAAACTTTAAATGCCCAGTGAAATTAAGATCTTCAAAAGCCAATTTTTCTATTAATGCATCATCTGGATCATCTTCAGTTATAATTACCCTACATACATAAGGATTAGAGATTTTAACAATGGTAGGCATAGAGATACCCCTCCTCAAATTTTAGGTTTCACATTTATTCTTCCTTAAAATGATCATCTGATTTGAAGTCACATATTCCACAGTCTAAAAGAAGGTTCTTCATTGCAGCTTTAGTCACGCACTCCTCATAATATCTGCAATTATGATTCCTTACTAAATTATTTAATTTTATCTTGCCTATTTTGTGAAAGACTGGTCCCTTTTCCATTGGTATAATTTTCTCTAATTTTTAGGGTGATTTCTGATTATATATTTGAATTTATGATTTTACGAAAGTGAAGTTTTGATTAGCAAGATACCAGAAAAAAACATTAATTTATAGTTATCACTGTCTACTGTTCTATATATATTCCACTGGCATGTGGAATGTTTTGAATATAAATAAATAGAGACTATGCAGCTTAAATTAGTTATTTATCAATTTATTAAAATTAATTGCGCCGTCTGGAGGATTTATAACCCAGCTTTTAATCATATCGCGAATTTTTCTTACCTTTCCAAGTTTTTCTTCCTCTGTTCCATCTACAGCAGAAGGGTCCAAAAAAGGCCAGTGCCAACGCTTTGTTATACCAGGAAAGATGGGGCATTTAGTTTCAGAATCATCGCAAACAGTAATAACATGTTCATAAATATTACCCTGTTTATAAAGTTCAAAAACGCTTTGAGGTTTTTTATGAGATATGTCAATTCCCTCTTCAGACATAACTTGAACGACAAGAGGATTAATTTCCTCCGCGGGTTCAAGACCTGCACTTTCAATCTCATAGTGATCTCCAAAGTATTTTTTTAAATATGCTTCTGCGATTTGACTGCGTCCGCTGTTATGCTGGCAGATAAATAGAACTTTTATTTTATTTGTCATTACATCACCCTTTTATATCCGAAAAGTTAAAGTTTTTTTGTATAATAAAAATATATTGTTAGAAAAATATTAGGAAGAAGGTTTAAAGCAAAAAACAAGAAATAGAATGCAGAATGTTCTTTGCATTATCCTTTTAATATTAAGTTTTTACAGAATTTATAACCTCACTTATTTAATAGCGAATGGGCACCTTTAAAGTCATGCCCAGGACTCTGGAATCTACCTACAAACATTCTCCAGAAAAAAATGCTGCCACGCTGGATTATATTTTTTCTTAACCTCAACAGAAAATAACTCCGGTTGATAAATCGTTTTAGCAATTTTACTTTCAGTATAAACTCTGACAGGCTTTCCAAGTTTTATTGCATACTCGACTTCAAATTTTGTCCCACCCTTATAACCATTCTCATTACTAAAAAACGCATGAACAAAATCACACTTCTCAATTAATTCCCTATTCCTTTGATAATACCTTTCAGCAACCTCATAGTAATGGTTGGTATTGGATAAATCCGGTTTGAAGACTAAAACATCAAGTCCAATTTTCTCTGCCTGTTCAATTGTCCAGGAGCAAACACCTTCACAGGCACCCGTTACAATAATTGAATCCCCAGGAAGGCTCTTAATAAAACTTTGAATACATTTTCTATTTTTATATTTTCTAGCTCCAACAATGCCGATATAATTCATTACCTACTCCTTTCAATAAAAAAGGCGCATCATTCGTAAATGATACGCCTTGTAGTTGTTTGAAAAAAAAGTCTTAGATTTTAGCCAGGATGCATTCCTCACATTTCTGGTTACTCTCACTGATACATGTCTTACACACTTCTTCCTTGTTAATTGTATGAAGTGAACTAATAATTAGTTCATTTGCCAGTTTCGTGATGGGCTTTTTATAAAACCTTTTCATCCGATATAAAGTAATGACAAGCTGAGGACTAATTGAAGGATGATACATATCTCACACCTCCTTTAAAAAATTATTAAGCCGGGTTTTCATAGCTTTTATAATTCCTTCATCGGCCATGCTAAAATACCTGTCTCCGATTATCAGATGGTCATGAAACCCAACGTCAATTGAAGATGTCGCAACCAGCGTTCTAAAGGTTATAGCCTTATCTTCATTGGAAGGCCTGTGATTCCCAGAAGGATGGTTATGAGCCATTACAAATGCATTCGCTTTTAATTGAATTATTCTTTTGATTATCTCCCTGGGGAAAACAGCAGAGCCAGCAATACTGCCTTTAAATAGACTTTCAACTGTGATAATTTCATTTGCCTGGTTCATAAATATAAAAAACATTTTTTCAATATCGTCTTCATCTGCAAATAGTGGTTTAAGTATATTATATGCTTCAACTGAGCTGCTTAACGATTGGCCCTTAGATGATTCTTTAACCATTGATACAAATTTTCCTGATTTCAAATCTTCCCAGAATTGATCTTTATCCATATTTACCTCCAAATAAAAAAAGCCCTTTGGATTTCTCCAAAGAGCTTTTAAAAAAAATAAAATTTATGTTGTTTTTATCTCTGAAACAAATTTTCAAGACTCGTTATTCTGATACCTCAAGCTTTTGTTCTTCAGTTAATGAAGCCTACATCCAATGATTCGCCTGTCTGATCTCATCAACTTCATTTGCGCGTCTGGTTTTCCAACTAATCTCATTTTCGCAGTCAACTTCAATTCCATTGATATTTATTTCTTTAAGATCCTGAAAGGATATAAATCCCCATTCTGCATTAATAAGATCGTTATTAAGAATTACATATCCGAAGAATAAATCATCCCCATTATATTCAGCGATAAACCAGTCAGAGCCGAATATAAAAAAGTGCAGGTGAATTTGTTTGTGTTCTGGCTGGATATCATCGGTTTCGTACAACCGTGGTATTCCGGCTAATCTTTCCTTACTTGGCATATTCCACATTGGAATACCTCCTTACTCAAAATAAAAAAGGAGCGAGCCCCGGCTAGACAGGGGACAAGCTCCTTTACTGAAATATCTAAGATATTCAGATAGGTTTTATGTTGCCTGGATAGGTGACTATCTCAAGCTTACATACAGGTTTTTCACGAACTTCAAACTCATAAGATGAAGCTCTTCCTTTAAGCCAGACAATTCTTTTTGAAAATTCGAATTGTGCAACTTTTGCTTTTGTTTCCTCATCCGGGTCAAAAAGCACGCATGGGACGTTACAGGGTTTTTCCTGTTTTAAGGCAAGATTGAATTTCAATATTCTTCCGTTTTGGTTGATATTGTTTATCTTACCTACACCAATGAAAACGTTCATAGGTCTCTCCTTTCTCTAAAGGGTTAGTGGATTTAAAATCCGGTTTGTTTAGAGAAAAAGGGAGAGGGGTTTATAAGGGTTGTATATGGATATGAAAAGGAAATGAGCATAATATACGACTATTTATTATGTTTCCAATAAGTTGAGAAAACGAATAATATATGTAAAGTTCAACAAATTGATTGATAAATTATTCAGTTGAATCTGATTTAAATATATTTTCCGTAAAATTGTTTAGATAATGTATTGACAAAAAAAAATAGACAATATAAATTATTTTTTAACACCCAAAAAAAAGTGATCACAAGAAATATTTAGTATTAATATATTTTCTTTTCTATATTTATTTTAGAACAAAACTCACACTTAATTTTACCTATACAATGCATTGTCCAAGCTTTTTTATTTTAAAAGGGAGTTTACCATGCAATATGGAAGGTTTCTTTCATTTTTATTTATTTTAATAGCATTCGGTCCCATTCAGTTATGGATTTTACTTTTAGTGTTAAATACTACAAGCAGGGGAACCATAACAATTGGGACAATTCTGGGAGATGGCGGACTTTTCTTTTATGCTACTACTGTAGCTGTAGGCAGTGCGATTAGCCTTTTTGATAAAAAACAATTCAAAATTGGTAGTAGTGACTTTAACGTGACCTTAATTTGTTGTATTGCACCATTAATTGTTATTGTCATCTATTATTCATCTATTCTTACTCAAACTGGATTAAGTACGCCTAGACCTTTTAATGCTTGTATATTTCAACAGCTAGGATGCACTTTAATGGCACTAATATATTGGTTATATGTTGGGACGAGAACAGGCTTATTTGTTAAGGAAGAAAATGATAATACATAATATTTTGACAATTTCTATTTTTTTAGTTGCCGCATTTATGCTTGGCTATGTAATTTTCCACTTTAAAAATATATCTAGGTTTATATCATCAAAGAATCTTGGTATTTTTGAACGTGATCTTCCCGGATTGAAGCAAGTGATAGTACTTGCAAATCAAGTCGAAAAACCAAGCAATACTTTGGCAGAAGCAGTAGAAGATAATTTTAAAGAAGGTGTTAAGTATTTATTTTTAGTTTCTAAGTCCAAAGCCGAAAGTGAACTTGAAGGCTATTACCTTATATTTGAGGCATTAGCAAAGATTGTCAGGAAAAAAAGTAATGTAAAAATAGCCACAAACGAGCTCGTAGAAATAAAAAGACTTCCATATGATTGGCCTGATGTACCTTATATTTTTTATCAATTCCAGAATAGTGAAAAAGATGGGAACATATACACTATAGCATTTAAAGGTAATCAAAAAGGTGAAGGTATTGCAGCGTTTTATGAAAAGCTTTCTCCTTCACATTCAGAATCTCTAGCCTTGGCTCTACTAGCTGAAGCACCGTCCGGGATCTGCAAAGATATCAATTTAGTTGATAGGGTTGATAAGATTATTAATATGGATTCTGCCAAAAAGCAAAATTATATAAACTAAATCTGATTTTTAAAAAATAATAAGGAAAATAAAATGTTATCGAATAGATATAAATTAATAAGTTTATTTTTAGTACTCAACATAACTTTCCAATTGATATCAGATGCTACCGCAGCAAAAATAATATTATTATTCGGATTTGGTGTTTCGATGACAGTTTTATATTTTCCATTTACATATATAATTTCTGATATTATTACAGAAGTGTATGGATATGCGCAAGCAAGAAAAATATTATGGTATACACTTTTAGCTTCTGTATTAGCTGGCATAGTTTATCAAATAGCAGCATTTTTTCCGCCTGCTCCATTTTTTCAGAATAACGAAGCATATAAAACCGTTTTTGGAATAATACCACGAGTTTTAGTAGGTGGCTGGATCGCAGTATTTGCCGGAGATATATCGAATAACTATATACTTGCAAAATTAAAAGTAATCACCAAAGGAAGGTTTCTCTGGCTAAGAACTATTACATCGACTGTGGTGGGACAATTATCAAATACAGCAGTTTTTTATATTGTTGCTTTAGGAGGTGTTTTACCAAATAGTGCACTCATTGAAAGTATAATAGCTGGATGGACGATTAAAACCTTAGTTGAAGCAATTCTCACACCATTAACTTACGCAGTAGTTAATAAAGTGAAAAAGGTTGAGGGTGTTGACTATTACGATAGAGAAACAAATTTTAATCCTTTCACATTAAAAGAAAAATAAATAATATATGATATTCATTGCATTGTAACATAATAATTAAAATAATTCACAATCATGGGTCTAGTATTACGAATTTTTAGCATATCCTCTAATCCCAATCACTCTGACTTTGAACTTTTCATCTTTAATCCTCTTTTCTCCCAAATCCAATAAAATTTTATTCTTAACTCCCCCATTCACCGCAACGCAAACTACCTCATCAAACCCAGCCTCCAAAGCACGCTTAACATTCTTCACATAGTCAGACTTCCCCGTCTCAATCTCAATAGCAACCTTCTTGTCCCCCTTCCTAACTATAATATCCGGCCTTCCATTTACGTAATACTCCTCAACACTAACATCAAAGCCCTTCCTCCTATAATATTCACTAACCCTATGCTTCCAAAACTTATGAACAACCCCCTCGCTTTCATTCTTAAACTCATATCCAAGGTCAGCTAAAACCATCTTTCCTTTTTTTGTTAACTCAAAAAGCGTAATCCAGCCAATCCCGGTAATTACCTTCACCGCCCGAGCGCACTTCTCCGAAATAATATCCTTCCTATATTTATTCCCAGGCTTAGGATGAAAATTCAACCTCCTATATCTTTCAGTGACACCAGAAAAAGGATACTCCAAAATATCAATAAGCAATTTGTGCTGAGGCCTCGTGTTATGAGGATAGTTCCTTTTTTTATCTTTTATATTAACATACCTATTATCCTTACTTCTTGAAGACGCATTTATCCTATTCCGGTCCTGTGTATGGGTTTTTCCAGCAGTTGGTGGTAGATAATCCCCTATGGGGTTACCCTTGTTTTCATTTGGGCTATTATCTCCAAGCAAGGTATTCCAATCAAAGAGCTTTTTTGATTGTGAATCTTTCCAAACGTATTCCAAAAACATAGAATTCAGATGATGTATTTTCAACCAATCATCTGTTACAACTTCTTTCCTTACTTGCACAAGAGGTGTCTTTACAAGACAGGGCTCAACTCTATTTTTTATTTTTACTATGCACTCTCCAACTTTGAGTGTGTTTAAATAAAAATCCTCATCGTAATTTAGAAACAAAGACTTCCGTGCTGTTGTGATATCATCGGCATGTTGTAAGCCTAGATAGATTTGAGTGTGACAATTTCCTAAAAGTTCAATTGGCAAAAGGCTTGGGTGCTGTGTAATACTTACCAATCCTTGCCCGAATCCTCTGACTTCCCGATATATATTTTCAATACTGCTATTATCCTTATAAAAATTATTCTTAGGAAAAAGGTTGTGAACTTCCTCTAAAATCAAAACATGTTTCAACTTGTCGCTCTCCCCTTGACTTAACCTGTAGAGATGAATCCATTTCAAAATTATCTCAGACAAAAAAACTCGAAGGGCTTTTGGCATCTCTAAATCAAGTTCAAAAATAACCGGCTTTTTTAGAATGTCTTCAAGCCTCATGGGCTTTCTAGTATTGAAGACTTTTGAGGCATTGCCGAGAGTAAGACTTTGAAAAATTCTTTGAGCTGTTTGTTTCCAATTTAGTTCCCGCGCTGTGACTTTTGTATTTTGAAGTTCTTTAATAGCATCATGAAAATTAGGGTAAAAGTCATCGGGAAGATCTTTGAAAAGTTTCAAGAATATCTTGTTGAAGTGATAGGCAACTCCCGGGCCTGAAAGGTGGGACTTTTCTAATGTATCTGCGATTGTACTTATCCAATACTTTTTGTCTGTTCCTGGTGGTGCTTGAAATACATTCCAGAGGAAGGGAAGGACGTCTCTTCCAATTGTGAATACCTGGACGCTATTTAGTTCTGGATGTTTGTCTTTTGCCGATAAAAGATTTCTCCAGCTTCGTTTCCAGTCTATAACAGTAAACGGTGTTTTTGATTTGAGGAGTTGTAGGGCAAGAAGGTAGGCAAGATTAGTTTTTCCTTCTCCTGTAATAGCAAATATTCCGATTTGTTTTATGAAGTCTTCAGGATTTAAGTGAAGAGGGTGTATTTTCTTATTATTATAGACTATATCCCCGATTAGATACTTACCTTTTGAGCTTTCTGTTAGGGGCGGCTCAAGGAGGATTCGTGGATTTTCTAGAGGTTGATTTTTTAGAAACTTTTCGGCGATTATTTCAATATCTTGGGCAAACTTTCTTCTATCTTTATCGTCTTCTGATAAGTACATGTGCCAGAGTATATCGGCCTGGCTGCCAAGGATGGGTTTTAGTTTTTTGCAGAGGGCTTCGATTTGTTGTTGGGGATTCATTGGAATGGTATTATGGATTGAGAGTATATGACTAATTTGAATGTTTGGTTGAAAAGGATTGTATAAGGATTCGACCAGTATTATTCAATAGAAAAGAAAGGAATGAATATGACTGTTATAAATTGAGAGAAAAGTGAAAGCTGTATTAATTTTGATAAAATTGATATTCTGGTAAGTAGTCTAAACTTTTCAAATTCGCATGATATCACAACTTTGTAAAAAGTTTGGATTAGCAGTGATCTGCAATTCGAGCTTAAGACTTATTGGGGGGTAATCTTTGCTTGAATAAAAGTTATGACTATGGCAAGCTAATCTGAACTTTGGATATTCGCAGGATATCACAAGTTATTTAAAAGTTCAGATATATAGCAGATATTGCAGGTTTTCATCATATTCCTACATATACAATATGTTGAGTACTATCTACACATTGCCCTGTCTGCCTTCATCATCTTCGTCTTACTCATTTCCATTTTTTATCTGCCGAAGAGCACTACTATATGGTGGGGTGGTAATTTATTGACATACAACGCCGAACTCCATAAACTTCATTCCGCAAAAAGGGAATTCTTATCAACTATTTTCTATTTTCAAGGAGTACATCATGACGTTAGTGACTATCGGTTTGACCTTTCCCGGTACCTGCGAACAGGCTTTTATGTTCTACAAGTCTGTCTTCGGGGTAGAGTTTAACGACTTTATCCGGTACGGCCAGGACCCTGCTACAAACGCCTCAACACCCCAACAGGACAAAGATAAGGTAGCCTATGTGACTATGAAATTGGGCGGTGTTTTCATATCCGGTGACGATACGCTGGAATCTTCCGGTACCATAATAACCCCCGGCAACAATATTGGTATCAATTACGGACCGGATACCAATGAAGAAGCGGACAGAATTTTTACAGCACTGGCGGACGGTGGAAAAGTTATTTCACCTAATACTATGTACCCCTGGGGCTATTGCGGCTCGCTGATAGACAGGTTCGGCGTCAGGTGGAACTTTTTTGTGCCAGCGCCGCGTAAGTAAGGAAAACTAGTACAACAACAAAAACGCCCAGTATATCGCGGTCTGCAGTTTTCACACAAGCTGAATACCTTGAATATCTCTATCATATATGTATAGGCCAATGTTGTGACTACTGCTATAAATGGAAAGTTTTAGAATATTTTTTAGATGATAGACTTTGGCAAGTAGTCGTAAGTTTTCAAGAGTGTAATAAGAGGATGTTTTGATGTTTTCCTTGTTTATTTCATATCAATATAGTTGAAAATAGAAGTTTTAAAAATGTCTATACATAGACATGTAAAATAGTTACCGGTAAACATTCCTGTTGAAAGTGGTTATATATAGACATCTCTAGGCCGGTTAATAACATGTTGTGCTTTCAAACGGGAGCGGATAATCCAATAATTTTCATTTTCAGATTCGCAAAATATGGAGTTAACCAATGAAGCAAAAACGGAAGCACCTTGGATCTGCAGTAGGTTTATCAATAAGCAGACATATTGCGTTATTGGATATTTCCGAACTTAAAGAATTCCATTTACAAATTGAAAGTAAATTTAAACGTGACATTGTGCAGATATCTGGAAAATATGAGGATCAAATAAAAGAGTTAAATGCCTCACAAAAAAAGGAGTTGGTAGATTTTTTGGGAGGAGAAACTTTAGCAATAAAAACCTATATGTTAATGCACAGAAAAAACATGATAGTATCGCTTTGCTCCTTCATAGAAACAAAGTTAAATGGTCTTTGCCGGAGTTTGTATAAAAAAAACAATTACCCTGAAAAACACACAGACTTTAAAAAGGACACAGGAATTACAAGGGCCAGAAAATATATTACAACTTATACTGAAATGGATTTTTTAAAGTTCAATTCTGAATGGAGCAAATTGATAAATTTATGTAAAATTCGGAACTGTATCATCCATTGTGGCGGGGATATAAAATTATCCAAAGAGGTCTCTGTATTAGAAGACCTTGTCAAAACCTCAAAATGGTTGTCTCTCAAAGGGAAACGGCATTTAGAGCTTGAAAAGGAATTTGTTGATGAAGCATTAGAGATCGCTTCTACTTTTATTGTAAAATTGTATGAAGAATATTTTCAATGGATCAAAAGCAAAGAATTGGAATCAAGCTTATAAAAAGATTGATTACCTGGAATTAAGGATCATACATTATTTTCATGATTGTTACGGAAAAATATTGCACAACGAATAAGGATAGATTGTGCGGAGCCACAATCTTATCCAATGGTTGAACAAGCCCGTGTCTATATAAAGAAAATATATATATCCGAGAAGCTGACAGGTAATGGAACTTAAAGTATAGCGGAAAGCAAAAGGCAGACCGGTACGCTGACCTTAAAAAAGGCCTTTAAAGTGATTGTAATCTTCATAAACAAAGCTACCTCCGTGTTATAAAAGCAAGAGGGGCAATTTCCAGATTAAGGTCTATTCCGAGTTGCAAACAGGCTTTCTAAACTTAACAATAGTCATCAGCGACTTACAATGGCTGCATTTAAAAGCAGGCCTTGGACGTATCGGGATTTTATCAATAACGACTCTCAATATTACCTGAATCAGAGAACGTATTTTCTTAGCATTACTGTGAAGGAAGCCATAATCCCTGACTCTCCTGAAGCCTTTGGGAAGTACATGTTGCAGTAGAAGTTTAATAAAATCTTCCCCATCCATTGTGCGGTATTTTACAATCTTATTGTTATCAATATACTTAAAGGTTATCTTTCCATCCCGGTTTGCAATGATATTTTTTTCGCTGATAACGCCACGGTATAAATACCGGGCAAGATACTTGAGGGCAGTAATGCCTGCTCCAACATGTTCGCAGTCAGCCACCCATTTTTTGGGTGCATTTTTAGGGATGGAAAAGCCGGCATTATTTAGCTCATGTAAAAAGCGGGCGCGGAAAACTTTAGCCATGGCTTTTTCATTAAAGAGGTATTTGCCTTTTTTCTTTTTCCATTGTTTGGATTTTTTATCCACTCCACCTGCCGGAATGATGACATGAACATGTGGATGATAATCCAGATTTCTGTTATTAGTATGCAGAACAATGGTCATACCGACTTTAGCCCCCAGTTTTTTTGGGTTAGCAGCAAAATCCTTTAGAGTGGATGCTGCACAGGAGAATAAAAAGGGGTATATCTCTTTTTGATGGTGCATGGCTAAAGGCCTGAAAGAATATGGCAGTGTGAAGGTAACCATAAAATAAGGTGCAGGCAGCAGCTTTTGCTGTTGTCGGTCAAGCCACCTGCTGGTTTCATGGTTCTGGCATTTAGGACAACTTCGGTGACCACAGGACATGGGGTTCCATTGGGAATGTCCGCACTGGTTGCAGATTGTATATACTTCTCCGGAATCAGGAGTTCTGCATCTACGAATGGCATTAAGTGCGCTTAAATGTCCTGGTAGTAGGGTACTGGAATGTTTAGCCATAAATGAGTCGTAATATTGGTTGATGATAGATGCCAGTTCCATGATTACACCTTCTTCAAATCAACATGAATGGAGTTGATCAGCTCATTGATTTTAACAAGACTGTCATTCTCGGTAATATCTGTCAGGTGAGCATAGCGAGCGGTAGTTTCAGGGGTGGCATGCCCGAGTATAGCCTGGATATGTCTGAGACTCAGGCCGCGCTCAAGCAGGTGTGTTGCGAAGCTGTGACGAAGGGAATGGATATGGACTTTTTTTTAATGCCGCATTCCTTAACAACTACCTGCATAGCCTTCTGAGTTCCGCCTGTGTCCATGTGATTAGTTGCCTGTTGGATTTTATCAGGAGAGCCCGTGGCATTAGGGAAAAGCCATACAGGGTTTTTGTGTTTTGACCATAACTCACGCAGAGCTTCTAAGGTAAGATCCGGCAATGGAACTAAACGGTCTTTATGACCTTTACCACGCCGGATATGGACCTTCTTTCTTTCAGCATCGATATCGCTGGTTTGAAGATGTAATGCTTCCTGCAAACGAAGTCCCATGGAATATGTAGTCAGTAGAAAAACCCTGTATCGGAGTTTTCTTGTTGCACCTATTATGCGCTCTATTTCACCGGGTGTAAGAATATCAGGCAGGGTATATACTTTGGGAGGCTTAATAATATCTATCCACTCCCATTTTTTCTGGACAACGTGTTTCCAGAAGAACTGAAGTCCAAGACGGTCCAATTTGACAGTGCTCCAGGAATGAGAATCAACCAGGTCAGAAAAATACTGTTCAAGTTGGTCCGGGGTAAGCTGATCAGGACAGCAGTCAAAATGCTCTTTTATCCGGCGCACCGCCCTTGAATAGGCATCAATAGTGCTTTGACTTTTACCCTGAAGTTTGAGTATTCTTAGGTGTCTTTCATAAAGGTCATTAAATCTTTCTGTTTCTTTTTTGTTCATAGTGTATCTCCTTTTATTATTTTTTGTGCCCTGAATTGAGCATACATCAGGAGCATACACTATTTATTATTTTTCTGCCGCGCAAGCGGCTTCGTTCAACAATCAGCTACACCAGACCCCGGAGGGTCTCTTTTGTTTTTCGCATAGCATCGAGGCGGGGCTGGTGAGCAAAACGTTGGGGAAGATCATGTCACAGAGTAGGTAGAAACAGAATCTAAAAATTATCGTGTAGTCGCTAATAAATATTTAGAGGTAGATATAATGGCTGAGAGTATTTTTGATGACAAAGCAAAATCTCCTACAATGTCTGAAATAGAAAAGGCATTAGGAAAATCTATGTCGTTATTAAAAGGAATTGAGTTACACTTACAGGATCAATATGGAAAAATAGATCGGGAATGGAAGTTTTATAATAAAAAGGCTGGCTGGACATTTGCACTCGTAAACAATGGCAGGCGTTTACTACATATAATCCCAAGGTCCGGCTTTTTTACAGTAGTCATCACTCTGGGTCACAAAGCTGTTTTGGAAGTAAAAAATGTCGGGTTACCTCAGCCAATCTTATCCGAAATAGAAAATGCTCAACAATATGCTGAGGGAAAATCTATTCGACTTGATATAAATACGAAAAAAGATATTGAGCCTGTAAAACAACTGCTTTCTTTAAAATGATCAATGTAATAAAGGTAAGGTTTTAAAAAATCCCCAACATCAGCATTAAGTCGGAATTGGCGAAAAGCTTGCCAATCCGCTTATGCTGGGTTAGACCTCAAGGAGATAAAAATGAAAGTATTTTTTAGCCATGCATCTGAAGATAAATCCATTGTGGAGCAGGTTTTTTTAAGAGTAGGAAAAAAATTCCCAGATATAAAAGGGTGGCTAGATAAATATGAAATATTAGGAGGAGATGATTTAATTGAGAAAATCCATACTGGCATAGAATCTGCTGACAAATTTCTGATATTTCTTTCCTCTAACTCAATTGATAAACCATGGGTCAGAACTGAACTAAAAAAAGCGCTATCAGATGAAATATCGGGTATCAAACCTGAATTTATAATACCGATTAAAATAGGACCTATCTCCCATTTCTCTCCTTTCTTAGAGAGTCGCTTTTATATAGATATAGAAAATAAGATAGAAGAAGAGTGGATGAACGATATATATTCAGCTATTACACAACAGAAAAAGCAAGCGGAAAATCTAACTGCGAATCTATCAATTACAATCCAGTTTGCAACTGATGAGCCAAAAGCAGCAGCAATTGCTTTTGAGCCTCAGTTTTGGGCTGAACCCATAGGCTTTAAAGTTACAACTTTAAAAAAGATTGAGAACGCAATCTGGAGATATCCTGAATTTAAAGGTGTGCAACAAATATCTATATCTGAATTTAAGAGTGATTTCGAGTATGGAATTCGTATTTTCAATCATAACATCAAACCTAAAACTCCATTTATTATTGGAGTTATTTTTGATGGTACAAATGATCCGCGAAGCAATATAAAAAATGCTACAACATGGGACGGTGAGGGTGGAGAAAAGAGCGTGAAAGTAATCAGTTTTAATTAGGTCTAACAATCAAGTGGGACTAGCTGGTTTTTCTTGCCGATTGAAATCCCGCAGTATCAATGGTCTTCATACTTTAACGATCATCGGTACCATTAACCCGCTAGCCCCTTATTGTGGGCGTTATGGAGTCAATCAATGAATGAACTTAAAGACAATTTATTAGATATCGTGGATAGAGAGAATCAGGTTCTTTTTGAATCAATTGCGTCGAATGCTGAATATTATAAAGTCTGCTATGAGGTAGTTGATTATTTATGGCATTATGTTGAGGATTTTGACTGCGAAAAAGGCCTTACTTTCACTCTCTTTTTAGGCCAGTTTAGAAAAGCAATAACGCAAACCCTTCTTTCAATTTTAAGACTACATTCGGTCCAAGGATTTTTGACTCTTAGGTATGCTTTGGAATCAGCCGCTTTATCATGTTATTCTTTGTTCGCTACAGATATAGAAACATTTTGTGGCGCTGATGAGCATGATCGAGCGGTCCCAAGAGATAAAACTTTGAATAAAGCATATAATTGGCTTAATGAAAATGATCCTAAATATTCAGAATATTTGAAATTTAGAAAAGAAACGATAAATGGCTACTATGCTCACTGCAATATAATGCCAACAAGTCAAAATTTTGAAATATCCGGAAATGAAGCTGGCACAGTATATTTTGATGAAAGCGATAATGATATGAATGATCAATTTTTATTAATTGTAGCTGATGTTGCTTTTACTTTTATGTGTGCTTCATCACAATTCAATGCAAATTTTAAACGGTTTCAACTATCAAATGATTTTCATCACATGATGCAAGCACTAGAGAATGACTTAAATACATTAAAAGAAAAATCAAAAAGCAATTATCGTTTTTCAAGATGGAACGATGTACCATAACAAACCATAACATCTAGCTTCACCAGACCCCGTAAGGTTCCTTGCTTGTTATGAAACGTCACGGCGGGGCTGGTGAGCAAAACGTTATGTTTGAGTTCGAGTAGGTTATAATGACAACACAATTAATAATTCACGCGACAAGAAAGTACGAAACTCTAAAGAGCATTTTGCAAACATTGTCTCTGAGACTATCATACAGTAAAGAAGACTTTTGCATCGGTGCTAAAAAGGTATCCAGCGCTGTTCATCCGATGGTATGTTTTTGCCAACACCAACTTGATGAGCTAAACAACAAAAAGATAACTTATGGAAAATATGGTATTGCATTTTCTACAGACTGGGCTCTGCAAAATAGAATTAGTCCAGTTCTATATATAGATGGAAAATCGCTTGCAGCAAAAGGTTTAGCAACGTTATTAAGAGCCCGTAGAAACAAAGAAAAAGTTATACCTAAACGTTTGCGTTTACCAATTATGGAAATAAAATGTTTCACCAAAAATGTGCGTGGATATAACAGCTACCTAAAAAAGGACAATTTTGATTTCAAAAATGAAAATGAGTGGAGGTATGTACCTAGAAAGAGCGATATCGGTGGGAACTTAATTTCACAGAAACAAACTACTTATTTAAAAAATCCAGATCGATACAATAAAAAGCTATTATCATACCCTCTAAAGTTCAAAATTTCAGACATAAAAATGATTTTTGTCGCAAAAGATTCCCAAATTAAAAAGCTTTCAAACGATTTTTCTATTGATTCTGACAAAATAATAGTTAGCACTTGGAAAACATAACAAAGCCAATAAACTCAGACCGGGCTACTATCTTGCCAGATCGGAGTTGAGTTTAATATAGTAACAGTTGGGGTTGGCAAATATTTGTAATATTAAACCGCCCGGCAGGTTATCGGGTCCGTTGTTTTTTTAAACTACCTATTTATAATTTTTCAATATCAGGTCGTGCTTATTTAAATTTGAAACTAATATGGGAGAATAAATGGAGAAGTTTCTTTATAGATACCGCTATCTTTCAATTCATATTATCTTACTTTTTATAGTGCATTCATTTTATGTTTACGTATACACCCAATCGCCAGCATTAAGAAATAATTATTCAGCACAAATAGCCCTGAGATTAATTACATGGACCGTTCCGGTACTTATTTACTTATCTGCCTTAAAGATTAATTTGCTTGATTACCTAAAGCTAAGAAAAAACGTTTTCAGGGGAATAATCTGTGGGCTTATTATTGGATCATTTATTTTAATTCTGCATGGAACAGGATATTACTTTAAAAATAACGCTATTAAAATAAACTTTCAGTTTGGCATGGGTATATGGTTTAAGAGTATTATTCTAGTGGGGTTTAGTGAAGAGATATTATTCAGGGGTTTTATATTAAAAAAACTACAAGAGAATACAAACTTTTCTAAAGCAAATATCATACAATCCATTTTATTTGTATTAATTCATTGCGTTGGCTGGATCCAACTGGGGCAATTTGTTTTTCCAAGTATAGTACAAAACTGTGGACTTATTTTTATTGTCGCAATAATTATGGGATATATATATAAAAAAACTGATTCATTATGGTCCTGCATTCTGGTACATTCATTTCTTAATTTCGCAAGTCTTAGTATGGTGTTAAGGTAACATTTCTTCGAGGAATATACTTCAGATTCTGAATATGATATCAAGTGACATGATTGGTTATAAAATGAAGAAATTATGAAAGCCTTTCATTTAATGGACCTTTTGAAACCAACATTTGCATTAAATCGGATTTGGCGAAAAACCTGCCAAACCGCTTATACAAGGGTTGAGGCTGTCGAAAAATCAGAAGTTTAGACTTCTGCTATAAGTCATAGTATTTTTTAATCTCGCAAAATTACAAACTTTAAAAAGTAGTCTTCGCTTTCAACTTGTTGGTGAAAACTGACTCGTCCTTAAGAGATGTTCCACCAAAATTTCAATCATTTCGAAAGTTACCTTCCAACAGCCCCCTCTTCCTCTCCAACTCCCAATAATCCTTCAACGACACCATCAAATACTTCTTCAAAAACATCAAATCCCTCCAACATTCAAGCTGTTCCTTCCTCTTCTCCCTTTCAAGCTCAAGCACATTACTCTTAATCTTATCCTTCGCCTCACTAAGGTCTTTTGTTAAATCATGTGGATAATTATCTTTCAGGTTTTCAATTTGCATCAACTCAGTGTGTTGCCGACGTATCTCCTTATCTATTTTATTAAACTGATGAGAGTTAATTTCTTCACGCAACCTAATCTCTTCTAATAAAGCATTAACAGAAGCCTTCAATGATTTACTTTTATCAGAAAACATATTTTCAAGTGGATTGCCCTTTTGATTAGAAGTTAGATTTGAAGTTATTTCTTCTAAAGATTTTCTTGATTCAATCTGAGTATGAGGCGTTGACACTACATTGGGATATACTGCGGGGATTAAATACTTGTTCTCCATTTTTATTATTATGTAATGTATTAGGTTTTAAGGATTGTACAATAATAGATATCGCCACCGTGAAAGAAATCGAAATCCAATTAAATAAAAAAAGGGGGCAAAAGCCCCCTAAATGGCGTTAACAAAAACGACTATTCTAATAAATCATTTCAACCAATACTTCAAAATCAAAAAACTATCACTAACATTCTATACTCGTTAGATACTACCACCGTTGCCGCCAACGGTATAAACTATTTCCAATGTCGGACCTGACTCAAACATCCAATTAGAATATGCGCCGGAATCTATCTCCATTTCTATCCTCAATCCATAGTTAGGATCTTCGAGCCATAATGAAACAAAATTTGTCATTTCCCAGGTAATTGATCCATCAGAAGCATCTTTATTCTTTGTCACATATCGGGAGTATTCTGTTGGCATATTGGCATAAGTTAGTTCGTGCTCATCCCAATCACTTCCTGATACTTGATAGATTGTTATAGTTCCAGCGGGAGGATCTGCGACGTAATATGTATTATTTCGAAGATAAAGTTTTGCTTCCATTATGTTTGCATTTTCTGGAATTGATGAAAAGTCGAATTTTATAAAGCCTGTATAACCTACTCCGATCTTAACATACGATTCGTCTCCGTAGTTGATTGAGGGATTAAACTGATCCGCATGAGTGTCTTCCGTTGCAGTCAATGTAAGAACATTCTGACACGACTCATTAAAACCTTCATCAATATCCCCATCACAATTATTATCAATATCATCACAAACTTCTGTCGCACTCGGATTAATGTTTTCATTAGTATCATCGCAGTCACTTGAGTTTTGCACATACCCTGCTGGCTGAGTATAGTCTACAATTGAGGTTTCCGGATCACCATATCCGTCCTCGTCGCTGTCATAGTAGTATGTATATTCAGTGCAAGACTCATTGAATCCTTCGTCGATGCTCCCATTACAGTTATTGTCAACCTTATCACAGACTTCTTCTGCATCTGGATTTATATCCTCATCCGAATCATCGCAATCATTCGAATTTGTGACATACCCTTCAGGCTGGATATAGTCTTCAATTGATGAACTAATGTCTCCATACCCGTCATTATCACTATCGAGATAGAAAGAAATTTTTGTGCAAGAGTCATTAAATCCCTCATCTATGTCACCATCGCAGTCATTATCTATGTGGTCACAAACCTCTTCAGAGCTGGGATTGATGTTTTCATCAGTATCATCGCAGTCATTATTATTAAGAACATATCCTATTGGTTGGGTATAATTCTCAGTTGTTTGATTCGGGTCTCCATAGCCGTCCTCGTCAGAATCAAGATAGTAGGTAATTCTTGTACAAGAGTCATTAAATCCCTCGTCCGTGTCCCCATCGCAGTCATTATCTATGTGGTCACATATTTCTTCGGCTCCAGGATGAATATCCTCATCAGCATCATTGCAGTCATTTGAACTTGTTACATACCCAGATGGCTGAGTGTAGTCTTCAAGGGAAGTATCCGGATCTCCATATCCATCATTATCACTATCAAGATAATAAGTGATTATTGTGCAAGAGTCATTAAATCCCTCATCTATAACACCGTCGCAATCATTATCTACAAAATCACAAATTTCTTCTGCCCCAGGATAAATGTTTTTATCAGAATCATCACAATCACTTGAATTTATCACATACCCTGTCGGCTGAGTCGTCCTTTCAACTGAAGTATTCGAATCTCCATATCCATCACCGTCTGAATCAAGGTAATAACGTGTTAATTGTTCATCGTCACCCCCGCCACTACCTCCGCTTGCAATAATTGCGACAATACCCAATGTAAAGACTACTACAATCAAAGAACGATAGAAAAAATTATTGCCATATAATTTCATCCTCATAACATCCCCTCCAAAGAATTATTTGTATAAGTTTTCAAGAGCTTTCTTCCTTTCTGTTTCAATCACACCTGCATAAATCTGAGTTGTTTTAATAGATTCATGACCAAGCTGGTCCTTGGCAAATTTGTAATTGTTACCACTTGCTTTTAGAAGAAAGGTTGCATAGGTATGTCTGAGAGAATGAATATGATAACGAATCGGTAAACCGGTTTTTTGGATTATCTGTTTAAAGAATTTCTGTAATGCCCTTTTTGATATTTTCTTGTCCTGGAGATTGTTCAAAAAATATGAATCTCTATGGATATTGAATCCAAACTCAATTTTATATTTAATATACTCCAAACATTTTTTCTTAAACTCAGAGCTTATCCATACCGGCCGGATTTTACATCCTTTTCCTATAACAACAATCGATGACCTGAATTCATCAATATAAAGGCTGCCATGTTTTAGAGAGGCCATTTCAGCAACCCTAAGCCCAGTTTCAAGCCCAAGTTCAATCATGAACCAGTTCCTAATTTTTGAAAAATTTCTTTTGAGCAATCCCTGGACTTTCAATCCTTCACCATAAGCTCTAAGCCGGATTACCTCCTCAGTAGTAAGGCATTTGCTCTCATCAATAATCCAGACATACCGCTTCTTCTTTTGTTTTGGTTCGCCTTTCATCAGAAAGGTGAACCACTTTGGAAAGACCATGTTTGGTGGATTTAGTTGATATTTTTAAATATAATGGTTTTCGGAGGGTGGACGCATGGCCTGTATTTATTTCCTCTTTTTGATTTTTCTGTAGAAAATAAATAACAGTGAAATTGGTAATAGTTAATCCGGATTGGATTCAGAAAGCTCAATATTATGGAGGTGATACGACGACGATTATGAAAGGATTTTCAGTTTTAAATGATTGGTGTTTTAGAAAAAGAAAGGTTCACCTTTCTGATGAAAAGTGAACCTTTTCAATATTAATACTGCAGAAAGACACGAAAGTCAATCTGATTTCATCCAAAGAGGACCTGGGTTGGGTGTAGAAATTGTTTAGTAATTCAACCTTGAAAATGATAACTGACAAGTACTTCTCATATATCCCCAATATGACCCATCAGGATGGGAGTAAATTTCTTGAGGAGTATGAGAAGAGGGAGGGTAGGGAAAAGAAGTTTATTGTTTAAGATGATTCAAAAAGTTGTTTTTTCCATTAAATTAATGATTGTTTTATATGGATTTTATTTTATTCATAATAAATTGCAGATTATTTTGACACATCTAAGCTATTAGATTCTACTTCTTTCGGTAATGATAAACTAGGGAGACCTTTATATTTTCGTACATGGTTTACCATTACTGCATTACTTGCGAGTAAAATTATTTCAACATCATTTACAGCAATAGAATAAAGTTTATAAAAATCATTTTGAAGGTAGGAGCCCAGTTCCCTTAATTCTAAAATAAAATCATCAATATCCTCTCTGTATCTATCTCTTGCAGCAGTTAAAACGGAAAAAACTAAAATTACTAAAATTATAAGTGCACAGAAAGTTTCGGAATATGACAAAATTATTGCGGGTAATTTTACTGGAACTAAAGAAGATATATTTGATGGAATTAATTTTTCAAAACTAAATCCTAAAAAATTCCAGTAGGACGAGGTCATGAGCGGTCTTAAAGCTGGAATTTTCAATTTTGTATAAACCCCAATATTCAAATGCGTACAGAAAGGAAGTCAATAATACAGTAAAGGTCCAAGAAAAAATAAGATGTAAATCAGGTTTACGGCTTTTAGCTATATTGTGGAGTTTTTTCGCTAATAATATCTATACCAGAATTGATTGTATAGAAGCTTAAACATTGTTCATTATATTTTTTTGTATCCGGTGGATACTTTTCTCTTTTCCAAAATGTATGGCCTTTGTCCTCTATTGTTTTCCGCAGTTCTTTTATTTGATTACCTAATTCCTCATATATACTTGATCTGTATGCTTTTCTAAAAGTGCGCAAAAGATATAAAATTAGATAGAGAGCAATTATAACCATTGAAGGTAGTAATATATAGGAATTTGATGAATATACAATGCATAAGGCCGCTATAATTGATACTACAGCAAAAGCAAACCTTTTGCGGAATGAACGAAATAAATCATAAAAGGCTGGCAAAAAAAGCAATTGTTAGTTCCCAGTTACGTATAAAGATTTTCGGGAAACGCCAGAACGTTTAAGATTGTATGTGGAGTGAAGCAAAAAAAATATCCTGTTCCTAGTTCAGAATCAGTAATTTATATATAAAGATGGTAAAAAGCTAGGCTTCATTCCATATACAATCATGTTGTACTTAGCCGCGGCCCATTGCCTATGGGGATTGTATACCTGTATTATCTGTTTTGTGTTTTTAAGATGTTGCACTTTTTTGAGTTTTGAATAGCCTTTTACCTTATTGCCACTAAATGTATGATATTGCAAACCTAATTTATTTCGATTTTTTGCCTTTGTTAACATAGGTCTCCATTACTCTGAAGGGAGGTTTTTAAAATTGTTATTTTATTATAAAACATTATCATGCTGGGGGAGACCTTGCTTTTAAAGGATGTATCTTCTGCTTTCGTACCATCCTTCCTTTTTTGCAATATGGACAAAGTCTTGGATCTGTCCCGGTTAATCTATAAAGAAGATCTTCCCAACTTTCCTTTCCCTTCTCGTGTTTGCTTTCTTCCTCTTTAACTCCAAGGATGTCTCTACATTTTTTGAGCTTTTCGGATTTATATCGATTACTAAGAATGCCATATTGGCGGATCTTCATAAAACCATCAGGTAATACGTGATATAGAAACCTGCGGATAAACTCAGAAGCTTCCAGGGTCATCGGTTTTACTTTGTCGTTGTCCTGACGGTCTCTGTATTTAAATGTTACTTTACCATCCTCTATCTTTTCTATCCGGTTGTTCGTTATTGCAACCCTGTGGGTATATCTCCCGAGATAATCAATAACATCCTCCGGGTACTTAAAGGGAGGTTTGCAGTACACAACCCATTCTTTTTTGTAAAGCTCAGAGCAAAATCTGTTAAAGGCTTCTTCATTCTCAATGATCTTTTATCTAAACCCGGAAAGACAAGCTTCCTCTCCTGGTATGCCTTTTTCAGATAATAAAGATATTTGCCTCTGAA
This sequence comes from Desulfatiglandales bacterium, assembly GCA_963667015.2. Taxonomy (GTDB): domain Bacteria; phylum Desulfobacterota; class DSM-4660; order Desulfatiglandales; family HGW-15; genus JAAZBV01. The sequence goes on along the minus strand of CAXXJJ010000004.1, from coordinate 3,932,548 downwards.
CACACTGGACAGAACCTTTACGTGTATAAAAAAATCATTCTTGCAGGATATCCATCTCTTGCCATCAGGGGATAATCCTCCACCGGTTACAATATAGTGCATGTGAGGATGATGTATTAATGTCTGTGACCATGTATGCAGGATACCGATAAAACCCGGTAGTGCGCCGAGGTGTTTTGCGTCCGCGCTCAGTTCCTTTAATGTCTCTGATGAGGCCTTGAAAAGGATACTGTAGCTTACAGCCTGGTTTCTCAGGCTTAAGGGGCTTAACTCTGACGGCTTGGTAAACACCACATGAAAATAGTTAACAGGAAGTACTTCCTGTTTGCGTGATTCAAGCCATCTCTCCTTGTCCAGACACTGGCATTTTGGACAGTGTCTGTTCCTGCATGAATTGTATGATATCTTTATGGCTTCACAGGTATCACACTCATCTTTATGGCCGCCCAATACCGATGTGCGGCAGACTTCAATCGCGTTCATTGCCTTATGATGCCTCAAAGGCATCTTCCCGGCATTGGCAGTTCTATATTCCCCGCCATAAACACGAAAGATGTCGGCCACTTCTGTGTGGCCTTTCATGACTCAAGGCCACACTATATCTCAGGCTCGTCATCATCCTTGAGTAGATCTATCGGGCTCTTTATCTTCACAATATCTCTTTTGGCTACATGGATATAGATCTCTGTTGTCTTAACACTGCTGTGTCCCAAAAGTTTTTGTATATAGTAGATATCTGCCCCGGATTCCAGAAGGTGGGTTGCAAAGCTGTGACGAAGTGTATGGAGACTTGCTTTCTTATGGATATTTGATAGGCCAACTGACTTTTTAAAAGCCTTGCCTACCGTCGATGCATCAATATGGCGGTCTTTTGTTCTGGATGGAAACAGATAGCTTGTGGGCTGATATACTTTCCAATAGTCGCGGAGTATATCAAGAGCCTTTTCGCCTAAAAGAGTATAACGCTCCTTTGATCCCTTACCAAAAACCTTTATCAACATCCTTTTACTGTCGATGTCTCCTATCTTGAGGTTTACGACTTCATCACTTCTGAGTCCGCCGGAATATATTGTCATCAAAATAGCTTTGTGCTTCAGGTTGTTTGTATTTTTAAATATCTTTTCTACTTCCTCCATTGATAACACTACAGGAAGTTTCTTGGGCTGTTTGCTTCTTGGGGTCTTTTCCTCGTTCCAATCCCTTTCAAGTGTTATCTTATAGAAAAATCTGAATGCACTGTAAGCCTGGTTTACAGTCGATTGTTTTGCTTTCCGATCTTTTAACAGGTAATGGAGAAAATCACGTATCTCTTCGTCCCCAAGTAGATCCGGAGATTTTCCATTTTGTTTGGAAAGCCTCCAAACCCAGTCAAGGTAGGTCTGTTTAGTCCTTGGACTGAATCCCCTTAACTCCATATCCTTTATCATTTTGTCTTTTAATTTGCCCATAAGTAATCTCCTTTTTGTCTTGAGGTTAACGATCCCTCAATTATCCTCTAAAGGAGATTTTTATGAAGTATCTTTAGGATATAAGACTATTCAATTGTCAAAGAACTTTGACTTTCGTTTTTAAGCCACCGCGAAGCGGTTTAGTACAACAATATAATAAAAGGATAACATGCAATATAAAAAAGAAATCGACGAAATGATTTTTTTCGAATTCCTATTAGAATTACTGAAAATGCTACCAATATACCAATAAAGCGAAAATTTAATATCCATACTAAGGACGGTAGGTAATTTTGAAAAATATATACATCGAAATCAAAGACGATTAATTTACAAAATAATAAAGTCCAAAAAGTAATGGCAATTATCTCTCGAAGGCATCTATTAAATTTTTTATTTTTATTCTTTGTTGTATTTTCTACTGCCAAGTTTATTAGTCCCGTATTGTATTTTATTTAAAGCATATTAAATGCGCATTCATCTCAAATTTATTATTAAATAGTAGTAATATTAACTGAAAATAAATATGTGATGAAATTTAATATTTCAAATAAGAAAAATAAAAGCGGCCAATCATTAAATTGAATCGGTATAAAGTATTAGTCGCGAGTGCTTTTATTTATTTGTCATCTAATGTGATTCTTGGTGTTGTATCTTCTATTTTTCTAGGATCCCTCAATCTTGGATCTGGTTCAGGTCTTTTTGGAGGAGCTGGTTTCTGCTCCGGCTTATTTTTTTTACTCATTGTATTTCTCCTTTTATGATTTTTCTCTCTTCTCTATTGGGGTTGGAGAAGGGTTTCTTTGATAATGGTCACTAAGGTCTGGGTCTGCTGGGGGCCTTTCAGTTGGTTTCCTTATCGTATTATTGATGTTTTTGATTGTTTGAGATTTTATATTATCATCTGTCATTCTTAGTTGCCTCCCAATTTGATTTTTATGATAAAATTTTTATAAAAATAGAAATTATTGATATACCTAAGGCGATTGGTAAAAATATTTTTATAGATAATGAAAGATAAAAGGACTTTCTTTTAATTATGTAATCATTTTCCGTGATAGCTCCTTCTAATGTAGATAGTAAAACATTCGTTGTGTCATATTCATCCTTATCTAGATATTTATCACTAAGTACTCCAGCTTTTGGAGGCATTTCTATATCTCTGGGAATCAGAGATATGATTGAGCAGATTATACCTATAGCGATAATACATAACCAGAAAGCGAGAATATATTTTTGGTAGACAATGAAATATGTTGCATTGACGTTCGTGTATATTGCCAACACTATTCCGTATACAGCTAATACGATAGCATTTTTTGAATCAACCGCGTTCCATTGCTCCGATTGGAAATGCAGTTTTTCTTTTGTTAGCTCAAAAATTAAAGTGAGACTAGGAAACTGGCTTTTCTCATTCAGATTCACTTTCTTGCTCTTCAAAATCAGGTATATGTATTCCTGCTTTAATCCGTTTTCTGCCTTCTTCAAAAGCTTTTATAGTGGTTTGTGGTGTAAGTTTAGCTACCATGTTATACCTATCACGGAGGATTCTAACCATCACAGAAAACTCCTCCCGTGACATTTCTTTAGAAAAAGTGGAATGCAAAGCGTTTGCTTCATGCTTTAACGATGTATAACATTTGGCAGCTGAAGTATGCTCTTCCTTCTTTTTATCTGGGCTAAGTATCGATTGTAACGCAAAGGCGACACCGGAGATAACTGAAAACCATGCGACCCAGTTCGGAGCACCTGAAAGGACTGCAATACCACTTACTGCAGCCGCGAGAGCTGGGATTAATTTCACCCAAAAGCTTATTTGGTTAGCTTTAGAGGCTAGTATGTAATGTGCTTCAGCTGTATAAAGACTATCATCCACTATTTGCATACATTCTTTTATTAGGTGTTCAATATTATTTTCTGTCATATTCCCTCAATATTTTTTAAATGGGTCATTATATCCTGCGAGTAAGCCTCTTAAAAAATTAGTATTGGAATTATTATTAGGATCATCTGGTAATTTGGATTTTGGGTTAGAGAGAAGACCAAGTAAGTAATTGCTTGAAGGCTGTTCAAGTTTGCCTAATACTGGTGATTGCTGTGTAGTGAAAATATCTCTAAGTGTAGGTGGTGGAGTTTGTTTTGGTGGTGTTAAGATAGGTTTGATTGGCAATGGATCCGGAGAAGGGTACATTGTTCCAAACATATTTTTCCATATTCTCCTTGCTGGAATATCTTTACCTTTCAGATATAAATCATAGGCTCTTTCAGCTCTTTTTATAGCCTTATCTAATTTATTCCTGATAACATTGACTCGAAATTTTTTTTCATAAATATAATCATCAATGAATTTATTATTATGTCCTGGTTCTGTTATAAATGGATAATTATTGTCCCAGAACCATTCCCTAACACAATACATCCAATCCATAATTCCTTGTGGATATGAATAGATATCCGTGACCGATGAAAAAACTTTTTCTGTTAGGAGTTCAATGTGGAAGGATTTAAAATTCATTTTATTTGTTCTATTCCACTGTTTTAGCATTTTAATCAAAGGAATAAACATTTTTTTGTTTCTCTGATTGCTTGATGAAAGCCATTTTGAAGGTATGTGAGGATAACATTGCATCCATGATTTAGAGCCAGGAGCAGGTATGTCATACAGGTTATCATCATATGAGTAGCATACGACAGGTACTACCTCGAATTTGTAACCAAAGAAACTTACTGCAACACATGGGGAATCTACATTTATTTTCGTATTATTGGGATAACGTTTTCTCAGAGCGGAGGCAATTAAAACAAGGATTGAACGAGGTGTTTTGTTTTCAGCGTGTTTGCTATAATGAACACGTACATATAGATCGATATCATCGATAGGGCGAATAATGGTTCCTCTTGAGTAAGATCCAGTTAAAAATGAAGGTTGTTTTTGAGTATGAAGAAATATTCTTTGGTCGTTAGATAAGACGTTATCGATGCTTGCTCTGGTTTTTTGTATGGCTTGTAGCTGTTTCTCTGTTGGATTGAGGTTAGTAAGAAATTTTTGAAAGCTTTGTTCAATAGTTAATTTTTTTGTCATTTTCTTTACCTAATAATTGTTTCGACTTATTTTTAAACTAAATAATCACGTTTTCACCAATGTCAAGATATAGTGTTTGTGTTATATTTGACACAATATACAGTGGCTCCTTACTGTAATTTTGTAAAAAGATATCCAGAGGCGCGCCTTTTCAAGACACGCCAAAGGATTCTATCACTTTTCCTTTCTGACACCTTTAAAAGGTTTTCCATCAGCCTTCTGATCCATAAACTTTCCATCAGGGGCACGTTTAGTCCAACGATTTTTAGCTGGATTGTAGACTTGACTTCGATCTTTTACTGCGCCATTTCTATGTCCGTCTCCTTTCGGCGGATTTGTTGCCATAATATCACCTCCTTTCATAAATTGTTCCCTAAACACTAAACGATTAAGTCAAAAAAATATTGATAGTATTAAAATAAGGATTTTTGTATGGGATTTGAATCAACTACAAAACCCAAACTGATTAGTCGATAGCACATTGCCTCAACTGATACATTATTAAAATCCGCGTTTGTAAACTTCTTTGCTACTGCCCTAAGATACGGATTCTGTGCGCTGTTATTTTTATAATCCTCTAATCCATCCACTTTTATCTGTTCTGAGCCATATACTGATAATTTTGATTCTTGCATTAATGATGCAGGCATAAGAAGCATGCCTGCAAACTGATCCGCTTGCCATTCGGCTGGTTCTTTTTTCATAGTAGATCGACAAACAATGGCAGAAGAGGGTGGTGCAGATTTATCATAACTAAATAATTGTAAACTTAACTTCCCCATTTCATATATCGGTCTATGCATCCACCAATGTCCAACTTCATGGGCCATAGTAAAAGATAAACGACCTTCTTTTTCTTCAAGCGAAGAATCTATTCTTATTATTTTTTCATCAAACCAAGCAGCGCCTAATACATCTGAAATTGATAGGTGTTCCTTTAGATCTCCGAATTCAAGGTATATTTTGAAGTACCCTTCAATAATCTCATCTACATCAATTGGTGCTGCTAATGGACTCTCTTTCCATGTTTGGTATTTCTCTAAGAGATCTAGTGCCATAGCTTCAATTTCTGACATTCTCCTGAAAGGAACTTCAATTGTCATTTATCTTTTTGTCCCCGTTTGTCCAAAAGTTTCATCAATTCTTCCGCTGATATGTTTTCCTCTTGAGCTCGCCTTAGAAATGCTGGCATAGATTTTTTTGCTTTAATATATTCTGTAACTTCATTTGGAATTCGTCCTGCCAGTTGCATCAACTCATCGAAATTATCTTGAAGTACTTCTGATAGTTTTTTTATTTTTTCTTCACTTGGTAGACTTGTTTCTTGATCATTTTCTATTCGAGAGAGAAATGTTGGAGAAATACCAACTTTTTTAGCTGTCTGACGTAATCCCATTTGTTTTTCGGTTCTCATTCTTTTTATGCGTGCCCCAAATTTTTCATTCATAAATATCTCCCTTTTAAATCTTACAATAATAGATATCAGAATAAAAATGAAGTGTCAACTAAACACTAAACAGTTATGCCATTTTTTATACAAAATTTGAAAATAATTTTCAAAAGAGAGCCCAAAAGTAGCCCAATAGGGCAGGAGTGAAAAGGAAGTTATTGAATTTATGGGTGTAATTTAGTTGAGGCAGGTGAGTTTGACCCCACACCTTAGATATTATAATCCATCAAAATACTCAAGAGTACTGAATCTTGGACTAGGTTAATTCTATTTAGAACTATCATTATTTCCACTGGATTGATTCACATCTTGAACAGTAGATTGTTGTGTAGTTGATTGACCTACTGGTTGCATATCGGGTATATTTGCCCCCTTTTTCACGATGTCCTTTGTAACTTTTTGCAATACAGGTATAGTTGCTCCGTCTTTTGTTGATGATTTATTCGTCATGACATTTTCTCCAGCTATGTTGATGGACACAAAAATTATGGTGACTATAATACCTATAATGAATAATATTCCAGATGTATAGTTCATAACGTCAGTTAATTGTTTAGGAGAATTCTTTCTTTTAAGATACTCTTCCTCTTCATTGAGGTAGTACTTCTCAGCATATTCAAGTTGACGTTTGATTGCCATTTGACTTGATAAAAATGAAATAAGTGTTGATATAATTGCAGCACCAAATGCACACCATGATAGAATTAATAGGATCAAACACCGTGTTTTTTCTAAAGGAATAATGTCTTTAATAAACGCGAGAGAAATCGCTAAAACACCAGTCGATAAGGTGAGTATAGCATTATCATATTTTTCTGAATTTGATAAATCTCTCGTAAGTAAATCTTGCCTTGTACTAGCGTAGACCCTCTTTTTTTCTTCTTTCAATTGATCTTCTGACATTTTAATCATCATTTCAAACGAGAGTGCTATTATTAAGCAAACTAGCGTTCATTGCTTGTCCATGTGTAGTTTTATTGTTGAATTAATAGTCTACATGTAACAGATCTCTTGTATATCCTTGTTTCATTGTTTTAGATTAAGAAAAATATGTTATGTCAACATCTCATCGCTTTGTAATTTGGTATTTATATATTTTCAGGGTTACTAAGAGGAGGTTCCCACTTTATTTATTAATAAATATATTCGTTAAAGTTAACGACTTCTTTCCATTTTATGAATTTCTCGAAGCTTTCCTAACTCTTTTTGGGTGTAATATCTACTATCAATTAAGCCTGCTCTTCCACTGTAATTTGAAGTGCTTTTTTTTGTATAAGGTAGCGACGTTTCCTCAATTTGATTAAAGCAGATTTGAGCAATACGTATTCCTGGATACAAAGGGATAGGAACTTTTCCGACATTTTGTAATTCATATGTAATACATCCGCTAAATCCAGGATCAATAAATCCTGCTGTAGAATGAACTTCTAATCCTACTCTTCCCCATGTACTTTTCCCTTCCAATCGTCCTGCTAGGTCTAAAGGCATTTTAATATATTCTAAAGTAGAGCCTAACGCAAAAGAACCTGGGTGTAATACAAATTTTTCATTATATGAGATGCTGAAATGCTCTACATAGTTTTTAACCTCTTTTATGGCATTCTCTGGTTCTTTTAATATTTCCAGATACTCAAATTTACTTATTTTAAGAGAACTAAATTCAACACCTAATCTTAGATCAAACGAAGCTGGTTGGAATTGTTCTTCAGCATCAATAATAGGAGTGATAACTAATCTTTTTTTAGGAGTAGGGCTAATTAATCTATCGAAAATTTGCATTTCGTTCAGAATCATTATTTTCCCATAGTTCTAAAGATTTGGTGAATTTTAGAAACTTCAATTGATTTGATGATGCTGAAAGTAAAATTATCAATATGCTCCGCAAATTTGAAAAATTTTTCCTCATATTTTAATTTTGGATCTTTAAAGATACTAATAAATATATCCCAATACATATCGACTCGAAATTCCCAAGCCGCGTTTAAAATATGAGAAGGCTTTGCTGGTTTTTCGTCTAGTAATTTTAGAAGGCTGTATGCATTGTTAAGATCAATCTCAGAGGCTTCTTTTTTCTGAAGTAAATATTTTTCCTTTTCCTTTTCAATATGATCAATTGAAGTTGAATTATATGAACTAATTAGAGGTGTCTCTTGTTTAAGTTTCTCCGTTAAATTCATAATAGCTACTGAATTCTGAGGCTCCATAACATCCGGTAAATCAATATCAGATATTTTTTCCTTTAATTTTTCTATAAGGGTTTCAATATATATGGCCAACTGAAGCTTTTCCTCTTCAATCGTAAAAAGATCATATAGTTTTGTTGCGAAATCCACATAGTACTTTGAAGAGTTAGAGTGTAGCCCAAGTTCATCTAAATATTCTGACATAAAATGAATTCTGAGCTTTGGATGAGGATGACTGTCTGAGGCGCTATGATACCAAGGATGCACTGAAAAAACTAAATTAATAAATGAATTCAAATAAGAAGGCCCCATTATTTTTATAGCTAACATATCGCAACATAACTCGCTTGCCCAATTTTTTGATCTTCTGGTTGTAGGTATTGAGTGAGGGGTAAAGGATTCTGATAATTCTTCAACAATACCATATTTTGTTTCAAGGGCATGACTTAGTTCATGTACTAAAATACTCCAAACTAATGGGTTAGCAAAATCAGCATATGGCAACATAAGAACAATTCGATCAGGTACCCCATCCTCTAATAGAATTCCCAATTGTTGAAATTGTTCTAAGCTGCTTTGTTCATAATAATTGTATAGAGGCGAATAAATAATAGTTGGCTCTATCTCATTATAGTCCGCTTGAGAAAGAACATTTTCAAGCATTAAAAAAATTTCTTTTCGTATTTTTGGGAGAGAAGAAAAAACTCTATATTGAGGATGTAAATTTTGAAAATTGGTTATAGCATTATATAGGGAGTTATAGTCCGATAAATCAAACCCAGGCTCATATAATATTTGGTCTATTGGATGCTTTAGATGTTTAATAATTCCTGATAGCTGTTTGTCATAGAACTCTAAAAGAGCATTTTCACTAGAGGTGGATATATTTTTAATTGCTTTCGATAAATTAAATAGAAGACAAATTTTTTCGACTGTATCAACCAGGACCTGTTTATGAGGCTCTAAACCCATTAGTCATCCTTATTGTGATAAGCTAAAATACAGGAATTGTCAGAGAGGATTAAAACCTATAATTAGTAAAAAACTTTTTCTTCAACAAGCGAATTTAATACAGACGATGAGTATCTTTGATAAACATTACTTATTTCAATAAGAAAGTTATCAGCAATTTCAATGTCTCCATCTATAAGCTCTTCGTTTTTTAACATTGAGTTTAAGATATGAGTTACTCTATCTATGTACTCAAAACTAATAGATGTTCCTGATAATGGTTTAACAGCATCAATATACCCTATTTGGTTTGGTAAAACAGCATGCTCTTGATTTGCTTTTGTACCTTTTCCGAGGATATTACATAATTTTACTCCACCTTGAATAAGTTCTGGAGTGTCTTCTTGATTGGTTCCTTTTTTAAAGTATTTTATTCCATAGCGTGCTTGACTGGCTAATGAACTTAAATCGTTTGCCCATTGCATTTCATAAAGATCTTTTGAAAGTGCCATCTTCAACTCCTTTCTTATGAATTGAGTTGTTTATATAATTATACAATCACTTATCAGTAAAAACAAAGGTCAATAACATAATAACTTTATTATCTACACATAAAATCTGTTCTTATTTAAATATAATCATTTAATTCTCTGGACGTATTGCCATTAATAGTATTCGGTTAGTAAATTAGATTATTGACAGAAATTTTTAATAGCCTTTTTATTATTTAATTAATTTAAAAAATCAACCGGTAAATTTGCAATAAAATCTGGTTGAAATAACAAGTAAATTTAATTTTACTTGGATTAAAAATTGAAAATAAATTTAACTCCTACGTAGTTGAATGTGAAATAGTTCAAAACTCTATATGTTATATCAAGTGTTGGTTAATACTAATTTCTTCTCCAACGACTCCTGGTTTGATTTCAATTTCATCAAATAATACGGGGATTTCCATCTGAATAATTCTTTCTTGTTTAATATCCACACTATTTAAAAGATAAAATTGGCCAGAAATTGCTTCGATAAATTTACTGTCAAAAATATAATAAATTTTTTCTCCCCAAACCCATAAACGTTTACTCAATAATGGGTAATCAATTTTTTCTCGATTTCTTATTGCGTTAACCGACTTTCGAATTAAATCAATGCTTACTCCCGCTTCTCTAAGCTGCAGTATCAGGCAAATTGATTTTAGATCTGAGAAGCTGTACCCTCGAAAATACGTGCCTTTAGAAAAAGGGGGTAGTAGCTCAATTTTTCGCCAGTAGTGTATCTTTTGACGTGTCACACCCTTGTGGTCAATTAAATATTCTTCTGAATATGATCCTATTCTTTTACTAGTCATTGATGATAATTTAAAATCATTTAACAATATTTGTCAATATAAAAAGTCTAAAAAAAAATATATTTTAAGACAATAATGATATAAAAATGGACAATAATAGCTTAAATATATATTAATATCATTGTATTTATTAATACGTTGAATTATTATAATTAAATGGTTGTTGAATAAACGAGGGACACAAAGACATAATCGCTAATTCTCCCCAACCCTTTCCAGCTACCAAATAGCTACCTTACAAAACTTACTGCATGCTAAGTATTTGATTTTATTAAGTGCATGCAGTGCATAAAATGCATGAAAAGAAAATCAACGAATAGGAAATACGTAGTAAATTAAGTATGTTATAGGTTATTTTGCATCGTAAAATCTCTGCTTTGGGAGCAGGATGCCGGAGGTTCAAATCCTCTCGCCCCGACCATTAATTTTAACTTCCTGGTCATTGTCAAAACTTAATTGATTTAAATTTGTGTCAGTTTTCCATTAAGCGATTTTCATTTCGGATATCCCACACTCTTAAATATTTTATGCGGAGATTAGGTAGGCCACTTTCGTAGAGTTGTAATATTCTTTATATTTCTCAACAGGATGTATAGTTGCGATCATAGCAAGCTATGTTGTGAGATTGGTTATGTTGTGTGTTTTAATTCCCTCCATAAAATTCATCATTTAATTCCAAAAGAAAGATTAAGTATCCATTTTATTCATCTAATTTCTCATCATTTAGCTTTCCAATACAAAGCGTCCCTCTATGCATACCAGTCCATTTTAATCTAAAGTCGTTTTTTCACCTTGATAACAAGGGAGGAAACGATGCATGAGGAGAAGGTTTTAAAGAAGCGACCGTGCAGGATCTGTAGGCGCTGGTTTGTGCCGAACCCAAGGTTGAAAGACCGTCAAATGACCTGTGGTGACCCTGGATGTAAGAAGGAATGGCATAGAAGGAAGTGTAGAGAGTGGAACAGGAAAAACACCGACTATTTTAGATCCAATTACCTTCAAAAGAAACTCAGTGCAGCTTGTCAGTCCGGAACTTCTCCTTTGTTACAGCCGAAGACCCGGTTAAAGTCCGGACTACCCCATTTGTTAGTTCAAGAGGTGATAAGCATTCAACATCTTATAATCGTTGAGTATTTCGGACAACTACTCTTCAGACGATTTCAAGAGGTGTTAAGACGTCAACCGGTTGTTATAACAAGGAAAATAGAACGACTTCCCCCTTAGATGCTTTCAAGATGTGATCGACTCTTTCCGGGATTTGCAGATATATTTACCTGTAAAACTCAGGAGTTGACCATGATAAAGAAAAAGATTCTCAATCCGAATCGGATCAGACATATTGAAGGAGGTTTCGGTTTTTTACCTCACCGACTTCTGACTGATGAGTTTCTTGCATCCCTGGAACAGGTAGAGATCCTGTTATACTCCTTCCTCATACTTGCTGCAGATAGATATGGGTTATCTTTCTACTCCTATGATGCCATTTGTTCTTTGCTCCGGCTTTCTATGGATGAGTATATTGAAGCCCGGGATGGGCTCTTAAAGAAAGATTTAATTGCCTTTGACGGAACACTTTATCAGGTACTTTCCCTGCCTCCGAAACCATTATGGGAAAAAACTTCACATAAAAGCCAGAGTAATCCCGGGATCAGCGGGCTGATACAGGAATCACTTTTGGAGGTTCAAAGTGATCCTTGAAGACAGCCGGAGATTAATGGACTCGATCCGGGATTATATGCATTGGGTCAAATCAATTGAGAAGGAAAAGGGGAGCAGATCCCATAAGCGTTACAAGCATATCCTGATCGACTTTCTCTTCTATGTAATCCATAAAGATATAATATGGGAAAACATATTTACTAATGGTACTGCAGAAGCCTTTCAAATATATAGCGGTTATAAGAATGCCTATTCTGCACTTAGGTCGTTATCAGACTATCTTTTCAGCCGGGGAGTTATCGATCATACCCTGAATCAAAAAAATGCTGCGCCACCTTTACCGGATATTTATGAAGAATACCTCCTTCATCACTCTCAATCTCTTGACAGTTCTCCTACACACATCAAACGGATCAGGAGGGTTTTAAGACCATTCCATGAGTATCTGGAAAAAAATGCCATCTCCCTTTCAAAACTCAAAATCGAACATTGTGATGCCTTCATGGCAACATTCAAGGTGTCGGACTATAGCCGCAGGCTCTATCGTTATTGCCTCAGAGGTTTTTTAAAGCATCTCTATCATGAAAAGAAGATTATCAAAAGGGATCTGGCCTCGTTTCTTGTCGGCCCTCCTCAGTTTGCCCAGAAAAGGCTGCCAAGGTTTTTACGTCCAAAGCAGGTAAAAGAACTCTTTGCCTCCCTGGAGCTTTCCACACCCACACAAATGAGAACCTATGCCCTGATACACATAGCTTACTCCCTGGGGCTCAGGCCTGCGGAGATCAGTAAGATTACGTTAGATGATATCTCTTTCCAGCAGAAAGAACTCACCCTCAAGGAAAGAAAAGGAGGGGATGTCATCATCCTGCCTGTACCTGAAGACACCATTAAGGCTATTGCTCTTTATGTCAGTAAGGGAAGACCTCATGGATCATCAAAATATCTGTTTCTTAATCATCACTTTCCCTTTCATCCTATGAAAGCCAATAACGTTGTGGGGTCTATAGCAAGGGCCATGAAACAGGCCGGGCTCTCTTCATCTGCATACTGGCTCAGGCATACTTATGCACAGAACCTTCTCCATATGGGCCAATCCATTTATGAGGTGAAAGAAATGATGGGCCACCAGAACATACAGTCAACTCACAGATATCTTCATATCAGCACAAAGTTTATGAGAAAGGTTATCTTTAATGAAGAACTTTGAAAGTTTTCTTGCTCCGCAACTAAATGATTATCTTGCTTATCGTCAAGGCCTGGGATACAGCATAAAATTATCCCGGGCTAATCTTCTGGTCCTTGATCGATATTTAAAAGAGACAAACGCTGACTGGCATTCTCTTCACTCTTTCTACTTTCTTGAGATGAGAGCCAGCCTGGAGTTAGAGCCACGTGGTGTCAACAGTGTATTCTCCTCAGTTAGAGTCTTTTTAAATTACCTCTTACGACAGGAGTACCTGGTTGAAAATCCCATTCAGGACATTCCCCCTCTTAAGGAGAACAGCATCATTCCTTTTGTTTTCTCCTGTGAGCAAACCGATCAATTACTAAATGCCGCATGTAATAGATTAAGAAAAAAAAATCAGTATTTTCTGGCAGACCTTGCGGAATACCTTGTTATTCTTTTATTGGCACGATGCGGTATGAGGATATCAGAACCACTGAAACTTATGAGACATCATTACAACAGGGATGACGCTACCCTGTATATTAAAAAGACCAAGTTTAAGAAACAGAGGTTGATCCCCATACCAGGTACTGTAAAATCGGAGATAGAAAACTATCTTGCTGTGCGCGGGCATGCATGCCCCAATGATGAGAATCCATATCTACTTGCAGGGAAAGGCCTCAAAGCCATAAGAGACTATCGTATACGCAATTTATTCCATAAAGCCGTAGAAGATATCGGGCTTGACCAGCCAAGAAAAATCATAGGCAATGTGAACTTCAGTCAGCCCACACCTCATAGCCTCAGACACAGTTTCGCAGTAAATACCCTGCTGAACGTTAAAAAACGAGGACAATCTCCGCAGAATGCCCTTCCGGTGCTTGCTGCTTATATGGGCCATGCGGAATACAAATACACCAGTGTTTATCTCAGGGTCATGGATGCGATCAGCCGTAAAAATCTGGTGGATTTTTCTTTATGGCAGAAGAGGAAGGAATGAAGATATCTACTGCTGTCCATAAGTTCTTTGAACAATACCTTCCCCACATCAAGGGAGTAAGTCATAATACTGTCAAATCCTACCGTGATACCTTCAGACTTTTTCTGCCTTTTATTGCAAAATATTATGACAATAAAATAAGCTCTCTCAAGGTGGAGCATATCTCGTCTGAGATAATTATTGCATTCCTGAACGAGCTGCAGGTTGAGCGTAATAATATTGCAAAGACCCGGAATCAAAGACTGGCTGCCATTAAGTCCTTTGCTAAAATGATCCGGTTTATGAGTCCTGAATACAGGGAACTGGCTGACAGGATACTCAATATCCCCCAGAAGCGTACTCGGAAAACTCTGGTAGGCTTTCTCTATCAGGATGAGATACTAAAGGTCTTTCAATGTGTAGATATCAAGAGGAGAGACGGCTTTCGGGATTATACCCTGCTTCATCTTCTCTATGACTCAGGGGCAAGAGCGAGTGAGATTACAGCCCTTAATATCGATTACTTCGATCCTGACCATAATACACTTGCCATCCTGGGAAAGGGAGATCGTTTCCGTATTATCCCCCTTGAAAAAAGAACATCACAGCTCATGCAGCTTTATATAAAAAAATATCGTGTAGAGCCGAAAGCGCAATACAAACACCGTATCTTTATCAATCAAAGAAGAGAAGAGCTTACAAGGCATGGTATTTATCGTCTCTGTAAAAAATACCTTTCTATGGCCATTCCTGAAAAACGACTGAAGTACATCAATCCCGCTCACAGTTTCCGTCATTCCAGGGCAGTGGATCTCCTTTACCGTGGTGAATCCATCACGGATATCAAAAACCGTTTAGGGCATGACAACATCCAGTCAACAACTATTTATCTCCATCTCGATCTCAAACATAAGCGCGAGATACAAAAGCATTTTATCAGATATATGAAATCGGTAATCATATCCGATTCAAAAATACAAGACCTACTTCAATGGGAGAGTGACAAAGATATGATGGCATGGCTTGATAGTTTATAGACCGGGAGAACATCCTGCCGGTTAAAGGAATAAGTATAATAGGCGGAATATTATTATGTTATCAGTTCTATCTCTGTCATCATCAAAAAGCAGGATAACTCATTGCTTTTTATGGTTATTTGAAATATCCAAAGACTTGTTCTGATAACTTCCTTTTTTCAATGGGTTAAGTGAACTCGCAACATAAGGCAAGCGATCTGCAATTCAGCAATATTCATTGTAGGTTGGGTTAAACGTAGCAACCCAACAAAAATTATCGAGCTTGTGCAATTCTGACTATCAAAACGATACTACACATCTAAAAAAACAAGGATGTTGGGTTATAACCCAACCTACCTGGCTTAAAAAATTAATTATCATCATCGGAATTATCTGAATCATCATTATTTTCTGATTTTTCAGGTAATGATAATAGATTATATATTGGACCGGTCCTTTGAATATGATCTATATTAAAAGTCTCATTAATTGTAGTATAATTTATATTAATAGAAGTTTTCTGAATTATTACCGTAGCTTGATCTAATTTTTCTTGGACATGGAATAACACACTAGCACCACCAGCTAACGAGCCTAAAGCGCCTAGAATTATGATGGTCTCTTTGATTCTTCCTAGAAATTTAACCCAGTTCACATATTTACGATCGAGTTCTTTTATAGCTGTATCTAAATAATTATTTATTATTTTCTTACTTTTCTCGTTTAAAGATTTATCACTATTGATAAGGTCAGTAGCTTCTATTAAAAGATTTTTTATTTCCTCCTTATTTGATTTGTCAAAATCAAATAAATTATTCACATGTAAATCATCATAAAAATATATTTTTTTATTAGCAATATTGCTAATAAAATCTGATGATTTTGAATATAACTCTTGAAATGTTTGCTGAACTAATAACAAGGTTCCGCTTGTGTGATATAATGTAAGTAACTTATATGCAAAATTGTATAGAAAATTTCTTTTCTCAGAACGCCTATAATAATTAAGTCTATCATTAAATGTATCAATCATTTTCAAGTATTCTTCTTCGGATCCCCTATTATTATAATCGAATCTAACAACTGTACCGATAAACTTTTTTCCTGCTGGTTTTAATTTAATTTGACTCTCAAACGGGAAATTACTTTTTGAAAATTCAGATAGGAATTCAAGATAATAGTCAAAAATAGATTCGAAATCTTCAGGATCTGCACTTAAAAATTCATTAAATTTCATAATGGTTTGTCCCAAAAAAATTATTAAAATTAGGATTTGTAAAAAGCCACAACAAGTAAAAAACTGCAACAAATACGCCGATTAATCAAGGCTAAGTTTTTGAAATCATGCCGGAGTTGGTGGGGGCGAATCCACAAACAAAACAATATATAGCCTTTATATTCTCTAACAATCGTTTCAACTATGTTAATTGCAGTAATAAAAACACTACTTGATACCCGCTTGGTTACTATTTCTCAAACTCATCGACCTCTTGATTTATTAGATTTGCCATCCTGCGGATGCTTTCAATTTCGGCACCTGAAAAATCTCCTTGAGTGGCGGGCTCTTCTAGCTTTTCCCTACTGATGAGTTTTTTAATCATATTTACATATTTGAATTCAATTTCTTCGCCATTCTTGATTTCAACCACTGATATTTCATTTTCATCATTTTTCTTAAAGCAAATTTTCATGATTACTCCTTGAACTTTTTTAGATTATATTTTTTAACTCTCTTTTTGATTGAACTCTTTCCCCCGTCCGTTTCATCCGCAATAATGTCTACAACAGACTTTTCGTTAATTGAGCCTTCAAGTGGATTAGATCTAATTGTGATTTTACTTTCATTATTTTCACAGAGGATTACATTTTGAGCATCTCCTAACATTGGTATAGTGGCATTGTGTGAAACTAACAATATCTGTTTTCTTGATTTGCCGGCTTTTATGGCTTGGATCAATCCCCTGTTTATGTATGACGTCGCAAGATTATCCTCCGGCTGATCGATTATCAGTGGGGCAATATCATCTGTTGAACCCAAAACCAGATCTAGGATTACAGAAGTTTTGTAGCCTGCGCTAAGTGTATCGTAATCATGTCCAGCTCTTGTTTTAATCCTGTATTTTTTCTTGTTCAATAGTGAGAATCTTGAATTCACAATTGTTTTAAACTCATCATATGTATAAACTTTTGGGTCTTTGTGTTTAAATTTATGTTTAAAAAGTGATTCGGGTGTGATCTCTTCAAAAGAGTCTATCTGGAAAGGCTGTTTTAAAATTCCATTTATTACTTCTAAGAACTTGTCTCTTGATAATTCAAAGTTATTTTCAATAGATAATTTATGCCCCATTGAAACAACTTCTTGAGTTTTAACTATCTCTGAATATTCTGAAATATCTTTTAAAGCTTTGTAGAATAGGTTATTTAGTCTTGAATACTCCCTTATACATTCTATCAAGCTATCCATATTTTGTGTTTTTGTAGCTGACTCTTTATCAAGGTCTGTTTTTACGTTATCTATATTTCTCTTTTCATCTTGGATTATCTTCCGAATACGCTTTTCGTTTCTTGATCTCAGATTGGCTTGCGTAATTTCGCCCTTTAATTTCACAATCAATTCATGGTCATGTTCAACTAAAGGATCTTTCTCAAGAAACTCATCAATCTCAGTCAAAGCTTCTAAATGATGATCGTATGCTGAATCACTATAAGTAAACGTCTTGAGCGTCTTATTACCAGGGACAACATCCAATAAAGGATTTGCATCAATCTTTTTAATAATGATCAGCCTTGATAAAGGAAGTATTGTTTCTAGTTTACTTTGAAGGGATTCAATTCCTTCAACTGCTGAAACCAAGCCGCCGAGGTGCTTTCCTAAGTCGCCCAGCCATTTATCAATTTTATTGTTCTGCTCTGTATCATCAGGAAATATCCTTTTCAATAATTCGATATCTGAAATTGAGGTGTGTTTATCCTTCTGATCACAGACCTTAATTATGTAATTCTGATTTATATAGTGTGGCCTTAAATTTGATGGGTTTACTACCACCAAATTTGTGACATCATAATTTGTTGTTTTGTAAGGGCTCTCCGAGAAATCTTTTTCAATTGCTCTATATATCGAATCTACCAATAGTGTTTTCCCGCTTGATGAACCTCCGACGACAACATTTAGGCCGGGCGTCAAATCAATTGAAATATCAATATTTTCATTATTTAGCTTAACTGATTTAATATGCTCGTTCCAAATATCTGGTTTATTACCATATACAAACCTTGTAGCTTCTGACAGCGAGAGTCTTAATCCATCATATATTGGTAGAGCAAGCATCCAAGTTGGCACAAATGGTGGAGCCTTCGAATCCTTAGCGTTAGGGTAGGAATTCACATCATAATTATCACTTGAGGTAATCAGATTTGTGAATTCATGGATTCCAAGTCGTTCAAAATAGGCCTTAATATACTCAACTTTCTTGTCACTTCTTGCTGTGAATCCATCAAAGTGGTTGTAATAGATATTTCGCTCTAATGTGGAGTCAAAATTTTTGTCTTTTGAAGTTGCAGTATTGAAAGTGGAATGAGATTGCCCGGCATGTGGTAGAAGTAAGAATTCTTCTCCATCAAATGCATTTATGATATCTTCTAATTTGGGTATTTCATTATCAGCTGAAACTACTTTCTTTTTATATAGCTGATCCAATATCTCGTTCAAGCTATCGAGTTTGCTTTCTGTGATACTCTCCGTTTTGAAATAAATATGGCAGTGGTAAGGCTTAGATTCATCATAATGCCTTACATGGAGTTCCGCACCGACTAAGAGATTATCAAATATTTTATCTGCTTTCAGATATGCCTGAGTATTGATGGCATTGTGATCTGTTAAAGAAATTAGGGATACTGAGTTGCCACTATAGTCATCAATCTTTTTTTTTAATTTCTCCACGTCATAATTAGGGTCGAGTGATTGTGGATCACTTGACGTATGAATATGTAAATCAATATATACAGGATTCATATTCCAACTCCCCGAAATACTCTCCATCGCCCAATAAAATGGACATTATGCGGTTATTGGATAACTCTGAAAATAATTATACCCCGAGGCATTTTTTGTTCTAGGATATGATTAGAAATACTATTAAGGTTTTTTAAAGCATATATTCCTTCATTTGGCAACATCTATAAAGTCGTCAAATATTAAGATTACTTGCTATATATACTGACTATATTCAAGTAAAGACTGCCCAAGAAGGTATAATTTATAATTACATATATCTGCTATTGATCTGTATTGTATGCATGGTTGATGTTGTCATGGCAGGGTATATGCAATTTTTAACTTTCAGCATGAGAGGTGCAAATGGAGTACAGTAGAATTTACATCCTACTCAATGCTGTTGGACGCGTTATCTCGTGTTACCCTTGGTCCTAGCTTCATATCAGATAAATGCCCAGGAAACAGGACTCCGAGCCTACCATCATCGAGACACATACCCAGCTCATGACGTTCACAAAAAACCCGAACTTGGTCTTGCTTTTTATCCTCAAGACAGGAAATGATGTATTCGATCAGACTTTCAACTGTTTCCCGTTCTTGTTGCAATAACTCTAAACCCACAGAGCGCTGCAATAGACCAAATGCGCGATCCCACATCGTTGAGTAGGTTTGAAATACTGGAACACGGCCATTGAAAAAAATTTCATTAAACTTTAATTTGTCCAATACAACATTGCCGTGAAGTAAATCATTCCTTTCATTGACCATAGTGTGATAACGTCGACAGGCCTCTGTTGAATAATCCACTTCTGTTTCGAATCCGATACAGTTATTGGGAAGGCTTTTTATTCGTATGTCGATAGGTTGCCGGATTATATTTTCCCTAAGCCGGTCGTCCTTCTTAAGTTCTGGCTTCATAAGCATGTATAAAAGAAGGTTAACAAACGCTTCCGCCATGACAGGTAACATGGACCGGATGCCGAAACACAAACCAGTGGCTCGGCTATAGAGGCTATCTTGGCGTTTCCAATCTTTGGCACACTCTTCTGGAGATTCATAGTCAGCAAGATCTTTTTTATCAAAGCCCTTATCACTAAGGTTCAGACTTTCCAATTCCTTAGTAAGGCTTTCAACAGAGCGCCGTATTCTTTGATATGGATTGATGAATTCAACCCAATGTTCAAGCGCCTTCCTTACTTTTCCCATTTTAGGGCCATACTCAGAAAAATCGCTTTTAAATTCGGTAACAAGATCTTTTAAGGCTTCGGGTGGTAGCACATTTCCGGAAACCCATAACTCTGTTCGGTAATTTTGTCCCTGGATCAGTAGAATACGATCTTTACACTGAAGAGCCCATTCCCAGTGAATAAGGTTATCAGAATGATCTCCACGTAGAAAGTTTTGTATGCCATTAGGAGGGCCAAAGCGTGCAAACAGATAACAGTAAAGATCCACTGGTTTGATCTCGTTTTTTAAATTCCAGAACGTACAAAAATCAGGCCGATCCTCTGCCTGAAGTTGTTCAATAAGATTTTTCGGGTGGATTGCCTTTAATTCATTTATAAATGTGAATTCTGTTTTCATAGTGTCCAACATAGCTATTATTTCATTGCGAAAAAATAACCGGTTTTGGTGAATTTATACTATACAAGGCATTTGCAGCGTTTTTTTGATGTTTGGCAAGACTATCCACACTAATAGCATATCCTAGTGAATATTCAAGACAAATCAAAGAAAAGTCATCTTGTTACCCTGTTCTGTGTAAATTGAAAATGCGAATATTTGTTCCATATTGGAATGATATTTTGCTGCGAAATAATTTCCGATATTATAAAAATTGGGGGGATTTAGAGTGGTTGAATTGCAGATCACTGCTATGTATCCAAGTTTTTGCTTTATTATTAAAGCATTGGATATCTCGAGCATATATGGAATGAGCTTTTTTCGTCAGGATAGGTATTCCCTCTCTCTGGATATTACAATATCCTTTTTTTTCTTTAACCTTTTCTTCAGTCTCAGCCTGTTCCTGTATATAAATGGCGATCTTGATACTGTTTCACTTCCTGGAACGGGAGCTTTTTAAAATTCTACAAGTTTTTTCGAGAGACTATGCAACTCGGAATTTGCAAGAGCAACAACCTTTTTCTTAACTCGCCGTGAGAAATATTCCTGTTCGGTCTTTGTTAAAGGCAGGCCTTCCAGCTTTTTTTTAAAAAGCTCCTTTTGTTTTGGCGGAAATAACTGTGAGAGAGCATATTCAAGAGAAAGTTCCTCATACTTTTCTTTTTGACGTTTGCCTTTTTCAACCTTTTTTTCAAAGTAGAGATCAAACATATTTTTCAGGCGCGTCGGGTCAAATTCTACATCCATAAATTTGACGTTCTGGTCATGAGTTAAAGAGTTTTTCCACTCTCTTACTCGGTCTTTATCTTCTTTGCTTAGATTTTTTTTTAATTTATTCCACCAGGGGAATGAAAGGTGAAAGCAGGAGAACAAAGCGCCACTTAAAAGAACTAAGTTATTAAAAACTTCTTTCTGTTCTCTTTTATCCAATTCATTTTCAACCTGATCTAATGAAAACCCATATTTTTCAGCAGCATTGGCTAACAGTACAGGAAAACCTTCCCACAGGCGAGTATCATTGCTCTTTACTACCTTTGCCAGCGTACTGTTAACATCAGGTTCTTCACTTGTCTCAAACATTGGAACACCAAGTTTTGTTAAATCGGATAATAGCTTTTTATCAGCCATAAAGCCCCTCTTCTTTAAGCAATTCGAGGAAGCGATTCCATTCCTGAAGAATACTCAAAAGGTGATTTTTATCTAATTGATATGTCATATTGTACTGTTAAATACAATTTTATGTATGATTAAATCCAAATAATTGTATATATTAATACAAATAAATAATATTTTGTCAAGACGTTAATTCTAATATAACGAACAATCTATTCTCGTTGTATTAATCTTAATGGAATGAACTTTTTTCGTCAGGGTAGGTATTCCCTCTCTCTGGATATTACAATATCCTTTTCCTTCTTCAATTTTTTCTTCAGTCTCAGCCTGTTCCAGTATGTGAATGGAGGTTTCGATACCTTCTCCCTTCCCGCAATTACAGCCTCAGGATCAAACAGAAGATCAAGTATATGGCTTGACGGCATGGATGCTCTGAGCTTGCCCGCACATCCTGCACAGTAAGTAATCACCCGGCTGCCTTTATTTTCATTTTTTCTTATATTGATCCAGTTCTGGGCCAGCTCTGGTGACCGGTTCCCTACTGCCCCGCCCTCACCACAGCATACGGTGTTTATACCTGAATGCGGCATATCGGTTATATCAAGTCCGATCTGTTCTATAAGATTTCTTACAGACGAATGTATTTCTTTTTCCTTTCTGATAACACATGGGTCATGCACGGTTATGTTTCCGGATATTTTTTCCGGTACAGGAAATTCCTTTTCTGCCATATGTTCGTATACTGTATGAATACTAAACTCTTTTGCATAGTCCCTGAACACCTTGTAGCAGTTGGGGCAGGCTGCATATATATGTTTTATTCCCTGTTCTTTGAGCCAGGATGTCATTTCTAACAGCATGGCATTAAAATATTCCTGTCTTCCAAGATCATGGGAGGGTTTGGTGCAGCAGTCCAGAACAATTCCAATATTTGAAACTGTATGTTTAAGGTATTGGTAGATTTTAAAGGTGGTTTCAGGTCTTGTGCCTGAGAGTGTGCATCCGGGGAAAAATATGGAGTCGCAGCCCTGGGGAAGTGCGTACCAGGAATAGCGTCTTGATGTCCCGATCTTTTCATAGGCCGTAAGCCCGGCATATTTCTTCAGGATATTATGATTCTTTTTTACTGCCTCCCGCCTCATTTCAATAAACATGGACACCGGATCGATCCCTGCCGGGCAGACTGCCTCACACAATCCGCAAAGACTGCATTCAAAGGCTATCTGAAGGCTGGCTGAATCAAGGGGATTGCAATTATCCGCAATATCTTTTGGCTTTCCATGCTTTCGGATAAAAATGCATTCATCAAGGCATTTATTACATCTGATACATTTACTGGATATTTTTTTAATGATTCCTTCCAGGTCAGATTCTGGAGTATGGTCTGCAATCTCATTCGGTATTTTATTTGTCGTCATAACGCGCAGTCAAATTAAGAGGTGTATTTTCTGTAAAGATGCTGTTGTCATTTTTAATGACATTATCAGGTAGATATGTCAATTCGGATATTGATATGAAATCTATACTGCTGGATATCAAAGGGCGAAAAATTTTTCGCCCCTACGTTTCCTTAAATATTCCGGCTTTAAAAAGGGAGGCCCCCGACCCTGAAAAAGCAGTGGGGGGCAGTAGGAGAAAAGAGTATCAAACCCTCTATATTTATAATCGACATGTCCTTTTTAAAACTTTACATGTTTATCCATTTTTTTTGGAATAAATTGAAATAATAAATGGGTATTATGTCATTTAATTAAGTTATAATAGGTTAGTTATAGTGAGGCGTACAATTTTATTTGACACTTTCAGCCCCTATTCACTCTCGCGCTGTACCCTTTTAAAGTGTATCTGAAGTGCCATTATGGCGGCAGGGGTTATCCCCGAAATCCTGGATGCCTGCCCAAGATTAATCGGCCTGATCGTGTTGAGTTTCTCCTTTACCTCCCTTGTGAGGCCATAGACCTCATCATAATTCAGGTCTTCCGGAAGCTTTGTGTCTTCCATCTTTTTTGATCTGTCCACATATTCCTGCTGGCGTTTTATATAACCCTCATATTTTATTCTGGTTTCAACCTCTTCAAATATCGCGGCATCATGTTCGGCAAGATCAGGCGCAAAGACAAAGAGATTTTCATAGAAAAGTTCGCTCCGCCTTAAAAGCTGGCCAAGGGGCAGAGGATTTTTTATTGGTGCGGTCCCTATGTCCTTCAGCTTATCAAGGGTAGATGCATCCGGTCTGATCCTGATCTCATTAAGAATGTTTTCAAGTTTTTCTACCCTGGCCATCTTGTCCTGGAATTCCCTGTAAACGTCCTCCGATACAAGGCCCAGTTCATAGCCTGTTTTTCTCAGCCGGGCATCGGCATTGTCCTCCCTTAAAAGAAGTCTGTATTCCGCCCTTGATGTAAACATCCTGTAGGGTTCCTTTGTTCCCTTTGTAACAAGATCGTCAATCAATACCCCGGTGTATGCCTCGGATCTTGATAAAATCAGGGGCTCTTCTCCCCGAATTTTTAATACGGCATTGATCCCTGCCAGCATGCCCTGGGCCGCAGCCTCTTCATAACCTGAAGTGCCGTTTATCTGCCCTGCATGGTACAGGTTTTTTATCAGTTTTGTTTCCTGGGTTGGTTTGAGCTGTATCGGATTTACATAATCATATTCGATAGCATAACCCGGCCTCAATATCTCCGCCCTTTCAAGCCCCGGCACAGACCTTACCATCTTTTCCTGTACATCGACCGGCAGGCTAGTGGGCATGCCGTTGGGGTAGACCTCATTTGTATCAAGGCCTTCCGGCTCAAGAAATATCTGGTGTCTTTCCCTGTCTGCAAAACGTACTATTTTATCCTCTATGGATGGACAGTATCTTGCTCCCACGCCTTCTATTATGCCGCTGTAAAGGGGTGATTTATCCAGCCCCGCCCTTATTGCGTCATGGGTCTTTTCATTTGTATAGGTTATATAGCAGGGAAGCTGCGGCAGGGTAATCTCTTTTGTGGTGAAGGAAAACGGCCTCGGGTTTTCATCCCCGTCCTGCCTTTCAAGGCCGGAATAGTCTATTGTCCGGCTGTTGAGCCTCGGGGTGGTTCCGGTTTTCAGTCTTCCTATCTCAAAGCCAAGCTCAGCAAGATGTCCTGAAAGACCCTCTGCAGACGGGTCCCCCATCCTGCCTGCGGAAAAATGATCAAGCCCCACATGAATCAGTCCCCTTAATGATGTCCCAGTTGTAAGGATAACTGTTTTGCCAAGAAAGCGCTCGTGAATCTGGGTTTCAACTCCGTGGACTGTATTGTCTTTAACAAGGAGCCTTTCTACCATTGCCTGCCTTAAATCCAGGTTCTCCTGTTCCTCGACTATTGACTTCATTCTTTTTCTGTAGAGATCCCTGTCGTTCTGGGACCTGGACCCCTGTACAGCAACACCCTTTCTTGTGTTAAGGCGTCTGAACTGTATACCGGTGGCATCTGCATTTTTTGCCATCTCACCGCCAAGGGCATCTATCTCCTTTACAAGGTGTCCCTTTGCCAGACCCCCTATGGCAGGGTTGCAGCTCATGGCCGCGATATGATCAAGGTTTACAGTGATAAGCAGCGCAGGGTGCCCCATTCTGGCGGCAGCAAGGGCTGCTTCGCAGCCGGCATGGCCGGCTCCGACGACAATGACGTCGTATTGTTTGTTAATTACAGGCATAGTCTTATTTTACGAATACTGTTTTTTAAATTTACTTATGTTCTTCTAACTAAATGGCGCAAGGCGCAGGGCCCAAGGCACAGGGAAAAACATTTTAGAGCCTTTCCTTGAGCCCTGCGCCCTGTACCTTGCGCCGGTATATTATTAACAATTAACTCCATCCATTTACTAAGGGAGTTTAACTGATCTGGATTTAAAACATCTATCCCTCAAACGGATCGCAAACCTCTATCGTCTGATCCCTCATAGGACCTACCGAGATAATAGAGAATGGGACCTCCATGATCTCTTCCAGACTCTTTATATAGTTCTTTGCCGCATCCGGAAGATCATCCACAGATTTGGCGGTTGTAATATCTTCCTTCCAGCCAGGATACTCTTTATATACCGGTTTACATCTGGCAAGGTCCTTAAGGCTTGCGGGCATATAGTCTATCTCTTTTCCATCAAGCTCATAGGCAACACAAACCTTTATAACATCAAGGCCTGTGAGGACATCGAGCTTTGTCATACCTATGCTGTTAAGGCCGTTATACCTGATGGAATCTTTCATCATGGCAAGATCGAGCCATCCGCAGCGGCGTCTTCTTCCGGTTGTGGCACCAAACTCTTTTCCCTTGTCCTGAATATAATTTCCAATTTTATCATCCAGTTCTGTGGGAAAAGGACCTGCACCAACCCTTGTTGTATATGCCTTTACAATGCCGAGAACGTGATGAAGCTTGCCCGGTCCAATACCGACTCCGGGGCACGCAGATCCGGCAACCGGATTGGAGGAGGTAACAAAGGGATATGTTCCGTGATCAATATCAAGGTGCGTTCCCTGTGCGCCTTCAAACAGTATCTTTCCGTTCTTCCTTGCTACCTGGTCAACTTCAATAGATACATTTGATATATAGGGTTTCAGCTTTTCTGCCATCTCCATGTATTTGTCATATATGGGCTGAAACGCCAAAGTTTCGGTTTTATAATACTCAGACAGAAGAAAATTCTTTTCCTTAAGGTTGGCTTCAATCTTTTCTGCAAGTATCTCCGGGTCAAACAGATCTATAGCCCTTACACCGCGTCTTGCGACTTTATCTTCATAACACGGGCCGATACCCCGGCCTGTTGTACCTATCTTGTCTTTGCCTTTTGCCTCTTCACTCGCCATATCAATAGCCTTGTGATAGGGCATGATAAGATGAGCCTTTTCGCTTAATGAAAGGTTTTCAGGGGAGATCGCAATTCCCTTTGATGTCAGTTTCGTGATCTCTTCAAGAAGCACCTCGGGGTCAACCACCACACCGTTAGCGATAACACACTTTTTGTCTTTGTGAAGTATTCCGGAAGGAATGAGATGACATATAGTCTGTTCACCCTTAACTACAAGTGTATGGCCTGCATTGTTACCACCCTGAAATCTTACGACCATATCCGCTCTTGACGCCAGAAGATCAACAACCTTCCCTTTTCCCTCATCACCCCATTGAGCCCCTATTACTACGACATTTGACATATTTTATTCTCCTGAGAATACATATTTTATATGGTTCACTCCATGGCAGTATTCGGGCAAAAAAATTTCCGGAAAATCTCCGGAGATTTTATTCCCGGATTTTATTCCGGGGCACTGCGCTGAACCACTGAGTATACTAAAATTACATTATCCAAGTGTCAACCCTGATATCGGATCTATTTCTGCTTATTTCTTTTAAAAATAACATACACAAAAAGAACCAGTAACAGACTTAAAACTACGATGTTATATCGTGTAAAAATCGTTTTAAGCTCATTTTCTACCTTTTCCCAGTTGCTGCCGAGTGTATATCCAATGCCCATCCAGATAAGGTTCCATAGGGCCGCGCTTAAAAGGGCAAGGAAAACCACCTTTATCCGGTTCAGTTTGTATATACCGCCGGCTATTGATATCACGGAACGTACTCCCGGAAAGAATCTGTTAAAGGAGACAATAAAATATCCGTATTTCTTAAACCAGTTACCGGTTTTAATAATGTCTTCCTTTTTAAAGAAAAAGAAATCACGTTCAATAAAAAACCTGCGGCCAAGATATCCCCCAAGTCCGAAAAGCGTCATAAAGCCTAATAGACTTCCAAGGGTTGTGGAAATAAATACCCCGAAAAATCCAAGACGCCCTGCCCCGACCAGAAAGGCTCCGAATGCCACAACCATGTCACCGGGGGCCGGGGGAAAAATATTTTCCATAAATGCACTGAATCCCAGGACAAGATAGACAAGAATGTCAGGCATTTTATCGAGATGTTCTAATATATAGTTCATAAAAAGGAAGTATAATCTTACATATAGCTTTGAACAAGAAATCTTTTCACTTGACTGAAAATAGTGGGTCTGTTACGAATCTGTCCGGAATGCACCGATAGAGGATTTCTGATAATCCCCGGGCATCATCAGGGTTGGTCACTTTCCAGAAAGAGGGAATCAAATGGCAAAAGCAAAAAAATCCAGAAAAGAACTTTTATCAACTAACGATGAGTTTATTACCTTTTCAGGCAAGATGCTCAGGTACGCGGGTGAACACAAAAAGCAGATGGAGATCGTGGGCTACTGCATTCTTGCTGTTATCCTCATTTTTATAGGCGCTAATTATTATTTTAAAAACCTTAATTCAAAGGCCCAGGACGCATATAATGTCGGATATTATGCAATCTCCGAAAATATGATGGCTGACAAAAACGAGGAAGAACTCACAAAATCCCGTGAAAACTTTGCGAAGGTCCTGGCAGACTATAAAATGTCAAGTGTGGCAGATCTCACTCTGCCTCAAATGGCCTATATCGATGTTCTCGAAAAAAAATATGATGATGCAATCTCAAAATATCAGGAATATCTAAATGATAGTTCGGAGGAGCCATATTCATCCTATGCCATGCTGGCCCTTTCGGTTTGCTTTGAAGAAAAGGGAGATTATGATCAGGCCATAAGCTCTCTTGAAAAAGCTGCAGCCGGGAAGGATGATTATTCCAGGGAACAGGCCATGCTGGGCCTGGCAAGGATATACAGGCTGAAAAACGATTATGCAAAATCAGATGAGATCCTTAAGGATTTTATAGAAAAATTTCCTGCATCAACATCCATCTCTGTTGCAAAGGCGGCCTTAACCTCCTGATTTTATAGCAGACATTTTGAATAATAATTAAAAAGGGCATGAAATTTCATGCCCTTTTTTTGGCATATTATAGATGCTGGTTTTTTACTATCAGGCCTAAACCTTCTATTAATTACATCAATTTTACTCAGTAATCTATAATTTTACATGTGCAATGATATAGAGGTATTGACAGATTTGATCTCTATTGAGAATATGCAAAGTTTGTTTTAAGACTTAATTTGTAATTTTGTAATTTGTTTGGAG
The DNA here is from genome assembly GCA_963667015.2 of Desulfatiglandales bacterium. GTDB lineage: Bacteria > Desulfobacterota > DSM-4660 > Desulfatiglandales > HGW-15 > JAAZBV01. The sequence goes on along the minus strand of CAXXJJ010000004.1, from coordinate 3,903,471 downwards.
GAATTGTTTTGAAAGAATGGCGTTTGCTTGATACTGGCCATATGACTGCTGCAGAAAACATGGCCCTTGATGATACACTTCTTGAACTTAAAGGGCAGCGAAAAAGTCCTGACACCATCCGGTTTCTTCAGTTTTCTCCCCCATCTGTTCTTATTGGCTACCATCAGTCTGTTGAGGAGGAAATACGAGAATCATTTTGTCTGGAGAATGGTATCGATATAAACAGGAGGATAACAGGCGGGGGTGCAATCTTTTTTGATGAAAATCAGATAGGCTGGGAGATTATATGTGACAAGGATTTCTTTGATATGGAGATTCCCAACCAGCGTCTTTTCAGGTCATTGTGTGAACCAGTGGTTAAGGCACTGGGGTATATGGGGCTTGAGGCGTCCTTCCGTCCCAGAAACGATATTGAGATAGGCGGCAGAAAGATATCCGGCACAGGCGGAACCGAATCTGACAGGGCATTTTTCTTCCAGGGGACCATGCTTGTGGACTTTGACGTAGATACAATGCTTAAAGGCCTGAAGATTCCCGTTGAAAAATTAAAGGCAAAGGAGATTGACTCTGTAAAGGAGCGGGTTACCTGTCTCAACTGGGAACTTGGACATACTCCCGGTCAGGAGGATATCAGGAAAAGTATTGTTAAAGGATTTGAAGAATGTCTCGATATAAAGCTCGTCCCTTCCGGTTTAACCCCTGAGGAAAAAGCGGTTTTTAAAGAAAAACTTCAGTATTATTCCTCTCCGGAATGGATAGACAGGATAAAACCGAAATCAATGGGAAAGGAAATCCTGCAGGCTGCCAACAAGGTGGAGGACGGTCTCGTTCGTTTTACTGTTGCAGTAGACCGGGTCCGAAACAGGATTGATGATATCTACATAACAGGCGATTTCCTGTCATTTCCCTCAAGGGCTCTTTATGACCTGGAGTCGGAACTCAAGGGCAAACCATTTGCCCGTGAGGTGCTTTTCAATATCGTTGACGGTTATTTCAGGGATGAACGTATAACGATCCCGGGAATAGGTCCGGAGGATTTTTTTAAACCTCTGGACCAGACGCTTGAAAAGGCGGCGATAGCATCCGAATTTGGCATTCCCCTTGAGGAGTGTAACCAGATATCGGTGACCAACGGGTCTTTTAAAGACATAATAGCCGCCCGGCCCTCTGTATTACTTCTGCCCTACTGTGCGAAAAGTCTTATATGCCACCTTCGCCATAAAAAGACATGCCGCCAGTGCGGTACATGTACTGTTGGTCAGGCATGGAGCCTTGGCTGGAATAAAAAACTGGACGTGCGATGTGTTAACAGTTTTGAGGATCTTTTATCCGAGCTGGAGATGATGAAGCGGTTGAATGAAAGTGCGTTCATAGGCTGCTGCTGCCAGCCCTTTTTTACCAAACATGTTAATGACTTTGAAAAGGCCGGGATCCCCGGAATACTCCTTAATATTGATAATACCACATGCTATGAGCTCGACCAGGTAAAGGAGGCCTATGATGGAGAGTTTAAAAGCCAGACACATATAAATATGTCTCTACTTGAAAAAGTCCTTAACGTGTTGGATGAACAAAGGGCCAGAGGAGCTGCGTGACCGAATACAGGTGTGATATCCTGGTAATAGGCGCCGGTCCTGCCGGGGCCTCTGCGGCAGAAAAGGCGGCAGGAGCCGGGGCAAAAGTACTCTTTATCGACAGGAAGAAGGTTATAGGCGAGCCTGTTAGATGCGCGGAGTTTATTCCAAGGCAGCTGTTGGGAGAGCTGTACTGCGGAAAGGAATTTATCGTTCAGCCGGTAAAGAACATGAAGAGTATCCTTCCGGGTAATGAAATAACAGAAACACCTTCACCAGGCTTTATTATCAACAGGAATCAGTTTGATCAGGCCCTGGCAGCAAAGGCAGTAGATTCAGGCGCCGAAGTATGGACTGAAAGCAGTGCGGTAGGACTGGATGGGAATGATGTTACTGTATTAAAAAAAAGTGAACGAATAAACATAAGGGCAAAGATAATTATAGGCGCCGACGGTCCGCACTCAAGGGTGGGAAAATGGATCGGTTCCCCCAACAAAAATCTTCTTCCTGCATTACAGGCAAGGGCCGCCCTTACCGACTCCATCGATTATACGGAAGTCCGGTTTGATAAAAGGTTTTACGGTGGTTATGCCTGGTTCTTTCCAAAGGGAAACACAGCAAATATTGGTCTTGGAATAAAACAGGTTAAGGGGTTTAAGGGCCTTAAGAGTCATCTTGAATTTTTTCTGAAGGAATTAAAGGCACAGGGAAAGATTACCGGAGAAATTTCAGGATACACTGCCGGATGGATTCCGGCTGAAGCTCCCAGGAAAATAACAAAAGACAATGTAATGCTGGCAGGTGATGCCGGAGGTCAGACACACCCCATTACCGGGGCAGGAGTTGCGCAGGCGGTCATGTGCGGACGGATGGCCGGGGAATGGGCCGCAGAGGCCGTTAAAAAAGACGATATAAGTCTGCTTTCAGAGTATGACAATGAATGGATGGACCTGTACGGCAAAAGCCAGGAAAGGGCTTTTGAACGAAGGCAGTTGATGGAAAACAACTGGAGTGATCTGGACAAAGAAATTAAAAAATGCTGGGTTGCCTTCAGGGAATATTATAAAGATTAAATATGGACACATTAAAAAACCGCTCAAAACAGGCAAGGGAATTATCATGGGAAAAATTTGGTAAAACTCTTACAGTTTATTTACCAGGAATGTTTTCCCTTGATGGCATAAGGGGTGATTATCCTGCTGTTTCAATGACCGGAAAAAAATGTTCTCTGCTTTGCGATCACTGCAAAGGGCAGCTCCTGAGAACAATGCCTGCCGCTGTTACCCCCGAAGAGCTTGTGGAAAAGGCCATTCAGTATAATAAAAAAGGCTGTCCCGGCATGCTGGTTACAGGCGGTTGCGACCGTGAAGGCAGGCTTCCCTGGAAGGAGTTTCTGCCGGCAATAAAGGAGATAAAGAAACGGACAAACCTGTTTGTTTCCGGGCACAGCGGTATACTTGATGAAGAAACCGCAAGGGGTTTCAGGGATGCTGGCGTTGATCAGGCATTGATGGATGTGATTGGTGATGACTCGACATATCAGAAGATATGTCATTTGAAACATGGTGTTTCGGCCATTTACGACACCATGAAATATCTTAATGACGCAGGTGTGGATATAGTCCCTCATATTATCTGCGGCCTTGAAAACGGCAGCATCAGGTATGAAGAAGCGGCCCTTGAAGCAGTAAAACTATACAATCCTGCTCAGCTGGTCATTATTTCGCTCATGCCGCTGCCCAAAACACCATTGTGGGGAAAGACACCACCTGCTGCCGAAGAAATTGCAGAGATCATCGTTAAGGCAAGGCTAATGATGCCCGGTACCCTTCTGAGCCTGGGGTGTGCAAGGCAGCGCGGCGACATTAAAAAGGAAATACTTGCCATTGAAGCCGGGATAAACAGGATGGCAATCCCATCTGAAGAGGCACTTGAATATGCTGCCGAACTCGGTCTGGAAATAAAATACCAGAAGACATGCTGTTCGGTATCAAGGCCTTTTTATGTTGAAGGCTGGAATAAATGAATGAAAATAAAGAAAAACAGGAAAGCCCCGAATACCTGAGGATGAGCCTGGCAGCTGCCATGACACTGGGCTTTAAACCCGGTCTGTTTTACCGCAATGCAAGGTTATACTGTATCAACCTGCTTCTCACCTACCAGGAGGGATGTGCTGCAAGGTGTGCATACTGCGGGCTTTCAAACAGCCGTCCGGGGATCTACAGCAAAAAAAGTTTTATACGGGTCACATGGCCTCAATATACACTGGATGAAATAATAGAGGGGATTTTAAACAGGCAGGACAGGGTAAAAAGGATATGCATTTCCATGGTGACCAATGGCAGGTCTGTAAAGGATACAAAGGACATCTGTAAAAAGCTTCGCTCTTCCTTTGATATACCGGTGTCGCTTCTTATTTCTCCCACGATTCTAAAATACAAAGATCTTGAAGAATTTAAGGCTGCCGGGGCCGATAAAATAGGTGTTGCCATTGACCTTGCAACAGAGGAACTGTTTGATAAATACAGGGGCAGAGGTGTTAAAGGGCCTCACAAATGGGAACAATACTGGCAGTGCCTTGAAGATTCCATAGATATCTTTGGAGACGGGAATGCAGGATCTCACTTTATGACGGGCATGGGAGAGACAGAACAGGAGATGTGTCAGGCCATTCAACGAGTAAGGAATATGGAGGGAAGAACCCATCTGTTTTCGTTTTTCCCGGAAGCGGATTCCCGGATGGCAGACCACCCTTTGCCATCCATGGACCATTACAGGAGAATCCAGATCGCACGATACCTCATAGACAACCGTATTAGTGATATGTCCGGATTAACCTTTGATGACGCTGGAAAGATTCTTGATTTTGGATTATCCGAAATAGAACTGGAAAGTATAATCAATACGGGAGAACCCTTCAGGACAAGCGGATGTGAAGGATACGACGGTGAAGTTGCATGTAACAGGCCCTTTGCCAATTCACGACCGGGACCTGACATGAGAAACTACCCTTTCAAACCGGAAGACAGGGATTTAATGCGGATAAAACAACAGCTAAATTACAAATAACACGACTGCCTGATCAGCCATTTCGAATAACTTATCTTTCTACTCAAACAGCACCCTTTAAACTGCCACTTTGTCTTTTTAATCTGGTTCATATGCACCACAATTGGTGGTGCATATGAACCAGTGAGCCAGTAAATTCCCTTCCCTGTGCCGGATCAATATTTGTAATCAACTGAAAATAAATAACAATTTGTTTACAGCAAAGTTGGCACCCGATTTGCTTTTGTCTGCAGATAAAAAGTAAGGCCATTATATTTTTCCAGCGTCAGAGAAACAATAAGATAAGTTTTTTTAGGATTTTACCCGTATCACAGGAATCATCAGGATCTTTCGATAAAAGTAAGATCGGCATAAAAGGAGTTTTAAATGAAAAAATGCACAATATTGACAGCGCTTATTCTATCAATCTTTCTCCTATCGATCCAGGTGCAGGCAAAATGGTGGATCTTCGGACAGAATCAGGACGAAATAACTCTTTCATATCTATATATTAACAATATCTCCTTTGATGAAGGCGGAGAAGAAATCACATTATACAGGCAGTACCTTGAAGAAGGAAATATTATGATCAAGGGGAAAGCCTCTATTAAAAAAGGCGGTATCGGTTCTGTTCAGATAAGCATCGATGGAAAAGAGTCATGGAAAAAGGCTGAACTGTCAAAGGATGGGGCCTTTGTCTTAAAATTTAAACCGGAAATCGAAAAGGCATATGAAATCTATGTAAAGATACTTACAACCAGTGGAAAGTCCAACGATTTTGAAGAGACACGTAAGATTGTAACGGTATCAAACCAGGATATTCGAGCGGCAGTGTCCGAGGTTCTGAATAAATTAACAGAATCATACATGAGTAAAAATGCCATCGGATTTATGGATTTCATAAGCGATGATTTTGCCGGTGATTTCACTTTGCTAGACCGTGCAGTAAGAAAAGATTTTTCTCTTTTTGACAATATCGACTTAAGGTTTGTTCTTACAACAATAGCCTCAGACTCAAAAGGCGGAGTATATGCAGCTATTACCTATAACCGTTTTCTTATTGGTGCAAGAGATGGGCAAACCTACTCTGATAAAGGAATGACCGAATTCTCATTTATTCCTGAGGGTCGTGGACTGAAGGTAAAAAGCATGAAAAATCCTCTGATATTCGGTTTGAGTGATGCCGCTAATATAGGTACAGGAACAGTCTTAGGTTCGGATGAGCCAATCATTTCTGTCGACAGCCGTGGAAATATAAACCTGAAACCTCTCTCTCAGACAGCGGGAGACAGCGATGACAGTGGGATCGGTGGAGACAGTGGGGATGTGAACGGGATCCCGACACCTGAAAACCTTTACATAAGTGACGGTACAAAACATCATTATATAGATCTGGAATTTGACTGGACCGGGACATGGGATGAGCTGATGCTGTATGAGGTTATCGTTGAAGAAGCCTTCTCTGAAAATGGTCCCTGGACTGAGGTAGATCTGAGACCTGGTGATAACTTTATCAGAATTACAACCGACGCCATTGCCCAGCAGGCAGCAATCCTCTACTACAGGGTCAGACTGACCAGGGATGGAAAAACAGGCGCTCCAAGCAACGTAGCTACGTGGGATAATAACTAATTAAAGGAATAATCTATGCAAATCCTGCCGGTATTGCGGGGTTTGCATAGAGCTCTATATGTATTCGTTTAGAAATAGAATTATTGCTGTTGCCAGCCTTGTGAGCATGTGTGTCCAGCTTGCTGTTCCTTCTGCAGGATTAAGTGAAGGTAATTCCAGCGAAAGGACTGCATCGGTCATTGTAGGCAAATATGATGTTGTAAAAGACAGCCACGCTGTGCCTTTTCTGGATCACCTCGCCTCAAACGGGATACCTGCCGTGTATGGTGAAATTCTGGAAGCCTCTGTCAAGGCATCCGGGACGACATTCACAAACGAGGCATGGAAAGGCGGGGAAATCGCAAAACAGCTTGCAACCCAGAAATTCATTAGGGACAACATGCAGAAACTGACGAAAGCAATAGGTGTTCTTACGGCAGTTACTGACATAAGCGGAAAGATATACTCCGAGCAGTATGATGAGGCAATGGTCTCGGGCTCCCTGCTTGCTCTGTCCGAAGGAGCAGGTACTGCAACCGGAACGGCAGCTTTAAAAGCAATAGGCATCACTTCGACAGCCTATGTTACAGCCGTAATTGTTGCATTTACTGTATGGAGAGAATCGGAAAAGGCCCTTGCCAATGAAACAAAGTCCACACAGCTTGGAAGCATGTACGCATCTATTGAAATCATGCTTCGCACAAAGTCATCCGGCCGCACCCTTGGAGTGGGTGACCCCTTTCCTCCTACATCCGGAAATATCAATAAAGTCTGGAAAAGGGTTGTTGAAGACCCTTCATTCCGACAGTTTTTCAGGGTCTATGTAACGGAACAGCTCCAGAAGGATTTTCCCGGACCAGGTTTTTTCGATACCATAGACACCTATTCTGCTGCAATGTGGTCGGATATAAAGGCTGAGGATGCCCTTGAGGACCAGACAAGGGAAGCCATTATCAAGGAGCGCGCAACGCTTAAATCCTATATTGGAGGCATGATTTCCTGGATCAACAAGGCGGCAAAGGTCAAGGAACAGCAGGTTGTCGCTCGACAGGAACTTCAGAAGCTTGCCGATAAAATAAAGCAGTCATCCAGCGCAAATATGGAAGAAACAGTTAAAAGGATGGACAGGGCCATAACTATGCTGGGTGTTGTAGAGGTTTATCTCAAAACTTGCAACGAAAGAATAGAAAAGGCCGCAGAGGAAAAGGATTATGAAAGCCTGCAGGTCCATATAAGAATGATTTCTGATTATGTAAAGGATGTCATCGCATGGATACCCTCCAGAGGCCCGGTTGCAGACAGGAGGAACAGCGCATTCACAGGCCTGAAACAGGCATACTCAAAGGCAGAAGATGCCCTGAAACTCTTTATAAAAGAAATAAGAAAAAAACTTGAAGAGCCTAAACCGCCGGAAGAAACCTACGAGCAGCAAACAACCGAAGAACTTCCCCAAATCGACACGGTTGACATGTTCAAACAGAAATTCGGGAAAATCCTTCAGCCCTTTAACTGGGGCGGAGTTGAAGATGTTTCGGTGATAAAGGATCGCTACATCAGCACGCTTGAAAGGGGTCAGTTCAAACATCCTCTTGATAATGGTGTTCTCCCTGAGGGAAGAGAGCCGATAGCCGAGGAGATTGAAACGGCATGGGCAGGGGAGGATTATTCCCGTGCTGCAGGAAACGGGACGGGAACCACGGAAGAAAAAGACACGGTTAAAGGTTATAAAGATTACCTTGAAGAAAAGCTGAAAGAGGTTAAACCTCCGGATGAGATAGTCTCCCTGAGAGCTTCAATAGCTGCTCAGGATAGGGAGATCAGTAAAATAAGGATACAGGGTGACAATCTTTTCTGGCTCAAAGATGAAAATGGAAATGCAGTTAAAGGAGAAACAGAAGAACAGAGAAAAGCAAGAAGAGAAAGAGGAGAAGCGCTGAGGGAGCAGGCGAGTCAGATGGGAGCGGCTCTTAACCCTTCCAGAGACAGGCTTAAAGCCCTGGATATTGCATGGGAAGAAGCTCAGCAGATGGCAAAGGAAGCCGCAGGAAATATTATTGCTATTGCAAAGATCACAAGAGAAGAAACGACAGTATGGATGAAAGAAACAAGGGCTTTTGCTGAAAACAATGTAGCACCATTATATGAAGAGTATCTTCCCCTGAAAACACGTTATGCCTTTTTTGCAGACTTTTATAAAAGCAATAAGAACTCGAAAACAGAGGAATATATTAAGTCACTCAAAAATAAAGTAAGTGACAACTCATATGTCGGTCTTCAGGGAGCAAAGATAAAACCTTCAGCACAGCTCTACATGGGTGCAGTAGAGGGAATTAACAATCTTCTTTCGCCTCTCTACACAAGAGACCAGGAACTCTATTCTGTTTCCATATCAATCAAAGATGTAACAGGATCACTCGATAACCTTCAATATATTGTTGAGCAGTGGAAAGATTTTAAAAAAGAAACCGCTGCCTTATCCGGCCAGATAAACACATATATAGATCCCCAGTTTTTAACCGGCGCTGATTACAACAATATTAACACCTATTTTAACGATCTGAAAGACTCCGTATCATCCTATATTGACGATGTTGAGAATATTTCCGATGACTGCGCAAAGTACATTGAAAATATTCGGGCAGACATGTCCTGGCTTCAGAAAGCGGAACGCAATCTTAAAAACTTCAGGGACACAGCAATTGCCTCTGAAGCAATGTTTGATGAAAACAGTTTTTCTGTACTGGCAAACACCGAATCCAATATGGTGGACGGCAGAAAGGTTACAAGGCACAAACCTTATCTGCATTACCTTACAAAAAAAGAGCTGGGGCAAACCGAATCATCATTGAATAAAATTCTATCCACCAACCTGGGTTCGTTCCTGAAAGGTGTTGCACCCTGGCTCGATACCGAAGTGAAAAGGTTCATGAGGGAACTTTCGGCCCTTCCGGTTGTAGATGAGGATAATTTTTTTACCGGGACCTGGGTCCAGAATGAAAAAGTCCGCGTGGTACTGAGACGCAACCTCAGCGAAGCATCAGCCCTTGCAGGAAACCTTGTGCCTGGAGCAGACAGCTTTGATGAAAACTGGTCCAGGATCAGGGAGCTGATACCTGTCGGAATGAAATACACCAGCCCTGATAATCGCTTTGTGGAAGACATGAAGGTCCCGGCAGACACGCCTTTAGGCAAGGATTACCTTGCCCTGAGAGAAAAGCTCAAAGAGGTCTACTACAAACATATTGAAGCCAGATCTCAGGCAGAGGCGGCCATGTACACCAGCCTGGCAAACCAGGCAATAGCCAGATGGAGCAGTCTGGCCGGGCCCCTGATACAGAGAATTAAAAGCGCTGAAGAGATCGTTAAAAAGTCTTTGAATCTCATGAATATTGAAAAATCTGAGCTTGAAGAACTCAGGAAAAAGGCTGAAGCAATTTCAGGAACTCTGAGGGACGTCCCCTATAATGAATATGAAGATGCCATTTATAATATTGACAGAGCGGGCCTGCTGAAGAACCAGTATGCAAGTGATTATATGTATATTCGTGACGGAGTTAGAAAACTCCTTTCTCAACTTGCCGGAGTCATATCAAACATCGAAAAACGACTGCTAACCATCGACGACAAGTCCCTCCAGGTAAGGCAGTTCTATGAAACATTTCAAAAGGCATATGAAGATCAGAACGACTACGGGTTGATGAACTGCCTGAGCGACGAATGGGAGGCCGGTGATGGAACAACCCTTTATGATGTTGAAGATCACTTCAGGAACATGTTCACCGTGTTTGACGATATAAAGCTGGAACTTAGCTCCATGAAGGTCGAAAAAACAGGAGAAGATATCTACAGAGTCTCCTATACCCTCAACATTACCGGCAGGATCTATATGGATAATATTGTACATGAAGAAAGGTCTTCTGTCGTAGAGGAGGTAAGGGTGTCTGATGACAACAAAGTAAAGATCATAAGAACCCCGGAAGGCAGGTTCTGGTATGTAAACTGAAAATTCGCAGGTCATGAATAGGATTGTTTTCCGCCTGCTGAAATGGGCTCATATTAAAAACAGAAGTTGAATTATCCGGCAGTAAAAATGCCAAAGGTAATAGCGAATACTAATTAACTGAATGCACATAAATTTATTGTTTTTGGAGGAGAGTATGGATTTAAACGGATTTTTGAATGGCAGGTTGTTTAACCGGATCAATAAAACAGGGTTATTTATCTTTTTTGTAATCTGCCTGATTGCATTAAACGCCTCATATTCCCTGGCAGAGATTCATGTATCTAACGATTTTTCCTATACCTACAATAATATAACAGGCCCGGGAAAAGATAAATCATCACTCACGGATGGATACAGGTACCTTGATATTCTAGGGTTAAACGGAAACGGAAAATTCGGAACCTTTGACTATCATTTCAACATAGGTGCACAGTTTACAGATGACAGGCGCACCGACCCCCAGACCTTTCTGTTAACAAACCTCAAAGCAGGAATGACAAACGGTATCCATAGCTTTAATGTTGGAGATACATTTCATGCATTTTCCCAATACGGCCTCAGCACTTCGGTTAAGGGCGGATCATACAGATTCAGCGGAAAGGATTCGGGCCTGCCCGAGGTTGTTTTTTTATACGGTTATGCAAGTCCCAGGTGGGACAATTTCCACGGTTTTGGCCAGAGTTATATTGATACAATAGAAAGAGAAGTGGTTGGTGGTAAAATCAGCTATTCTTTGCTTGAAGATCTTGATGTCGGCTTCAGTCTGGTTAGTTCTGAGGATTCAGAAAGGGTAAATGATACAGATGAATTATATGATATAGTGTCATACACCTTTGACTGGGAATACAATCCGATCCCGGGTCTGACCATAACAGGTGAATCATCCTATGCAGATACAACCTATTCGGAATCTTCCACATCAGCAGACAGGGAAATGAATGGTTATGCCCACAAGCTGACCGCCATCGGCGATGGGGGACCCAGCCGTGTAACGATCGAGTATGAAAGAGTTTCACCGGAATATAAAACAGTTGTAGGGTCAGCAACCTCTGACAGAGAAAAGGCAAAGGTAAAATGGCGCTATAAACTCACCAGCCGCCACACGATCACATCGGGTTTTTTATGGTACAGGAACAATCTTGATTCCACACTGGCCAACAGGACCGATCATTACAAACCTGAAGTCAGCTTTTTGACACGCAGGGTGTTCGGAAGAAAATATGCCTCGGCAGACGTTTCCTATAAGTTGGATATTACTGAAGAGGACAAGACTTCCACTTCAAGGGTCGATCATATTTTAAACCTGAACTACAGGGACCGGTTCTGGATGCTTGACGGCGACAGCAATATAGGAGTTACATCCTATGATTACAGGAGTGCGCCGAGGCAGAAAAGCAGTGAATATACCTATAATACATCTTTGAGTGCACGTCTACACAGGGATGGATATATACTTAAACCCAATCTTATGCTTGGCGGCTGGACATCAAAGGATGAGCTCTCCAACGCAACAGACAAAATATATGAATATTCACTTGGTACAGGCCTTGATTTTCCCGGCTGGAAGATTACATCGGACATTAAGATAGGCCAGAATAAACTTGAAAAGGAAAGCAGCTCTGATTCCCTAAAGAGTTTTGCCAGACTTAATATCTATTACAAACCCGAATTTCTTTCTTCAATAAGGTATGGGGTTATTTTTCTCAGGGCCTATATAAATGATTACTCCTATGATATTGACAATAATGATTTCCGTGAAAACAGTATTACAACAGGCTTAAACATTCAGTATTAATAAAGGAGAATCATCATGAAAAATACCAAGCTAATAATTTATTATTTTTTACTGGCGATGCTGTTCTGTACATCCAGCCAGGCAAAGTGGTGGATCTTTGGACAGTCACAGGATGAAATCAATATAAAATACCTGTATCTCAACAAGACATCCTTTGAAGAAAGTACCGAAAAGATAACCGTATACAGGGACTCAATACCGGATGGCCGTATATATGTAAAAGGCAAGGCAACAATAAAGACGGGTGAAATAGCGGATGTCAGGGTTACCCAGGACAATAAAAAGACCTGGCAGCAGGCTGAACTTACCAAGGACGGTACATTCTCTTACAGTTTTCCTCCTGAAACAGGCAGGACATATGAAATATATGTTGAAATTACGGATACCCGGGGAAAGACCAATGAGGTAGATGATACCCGGAAGGAGGTCACTGTGTCGGACAGCGATATCATGTCAGTCATTAGAGACGCGGTTGATGCAATGATAAATGCCTATAGAAACGAGGATGCTATGGCCTTCATGTCCTATGTGAGTGATGATTTTGCCGGCGACTATACTATCCTGGACAGGGCAATCCGCAGTGACTTCAGCATATTTGATAATATTGATCTCAGGTACACACTTAATACCGTTACAGCGGATTCAAAGGGCATGATTTTTGTGTCTCTGACCTTTAACCGCTTTGTAATCTCCGCCAAAACAGGCCATACATTTTCGGACCGCGGATCAACTGAGTTCGTGTTTCAGCTCGGGCAGATTCATCCCATGGCCTACAGCATGAAAAATCCTCTTATCTTCGGCCTGAGCGATGCCTCTGAAGTGGCAACAGGTTCGGTGATATCAAACAACAATGATCCTGTTATTGTTGTTGATGAAAGGGGCAATATTGTTGAAAGAGACTATGACGATGCAATAGACGACATCAACCAGGGTGATGATATTGACGAAAACGTTGAGTCAGGAAACGGAATTACTATTTTTGCCGCCGGTCATCCGCCCGTGGGTTTTGATTTTGCAGCAGGTGAAGTCACTGAATTTGACGGGGACTTTATAATTACCGGCGGTGATGAGAGCTATGGTTACGGCTTTCTGGGCACAGGTGTTCTGATTCGGGATCTAGGGAATATATCCCTCAATGATGTGTCACAGGCCCCGGAAACAGGGTACTCAGACGGTATGGGCGGCGCAGTTGAACTTTATGAAGGGCATGTCTATGCATTCCAGTTTTCAGGTTCAAGGTACGGTCTTTTATATGTAAGCTCTGTATCTGCAGACTTTTCAGGCGGAACAGCAACTATGACCCTGAGAATAGACTATAAATACAGGAGTGACGGATCGCCTGTATTTTTACCCGCAGCTTCATAATGTTAAAATTTAAAAAATATTCCCTCAGGGGATTATCCCTGATTTTATGCATAATGCTGTCGGTGCCCGCACCGGCGGCATTTGCCGTTAATGGGCAGGAGATGGCCGAAGACCTGGATAATTATTTTATTCCGGCCTTTCCAATTGTATATGGTGAAATAATAGATTCGCTGCCGGCTGAAGGATTGACCGGGGTGACATCTGTCCTGAAGGGGGTCGAGATATTCGATTATATATACAAGATCGGTAAAATCGGAGACAGCCTTGCATCAGGGACTGCGGACATGGATACGGCCCTGGACTCTGCCACTGTGGCGGCTAATCTTGCCGTCAAGTTCATGGCAGACGGAGCAACCAAGAAGATACTGATTGCCGGAGTCGGGGTTGGAACTCTTCCTCTCACAGCCCTTATTACCTCCATTGATATCGCCCGCTCATCCAGTAAGGCGGTTGCACAGAGTAAAATCGCCCTTGACCTGGAAAGGCTCTATTATTCAGTAGAAGCTAATCCGGTTCTTAGAGACAGGAACCGGAAACTTGGCACGGGGAATCCTATTAAAACCGATGCGGCTGCGGTTGAGCACCTTTTCAGAAAATGCCTCAGGGAGCAGTCATGGTCCGCCCTGTTCAAGACCTATGTAACAACAGAGCTTGGCCAGGACTGGCCGGAGCCTTCTCTGTGGGATAGGTTGACAGTAGATAATGATTTTCTGGAAGAGGCTGCTATCCTTGCAGAAAAAAACCGGCTCAAATCCCATATCACTTCTCTCTTGCTCGAACTGAATAAGGTAGCCCAAAAACAGGAAGCCAGGGTTGTGGTGGCCAAACAGTCGCAGGCTATCAGGGCTATGGCAGGCAAGATCAGTCCAGAAGAATTGAGAAAGGCCCTTTCACTTTATCAGACCGCACTGAAAAGACTTCCGGATATTCAGAAGTATGTTGAATCTCTGCCCGAAAAAATCCGGCAATACGAGGAGACCGGTAAAAAGGCTACGGCTGTTGAACTGGAAAAAATGAGGGTGGAAAAGCTTCCAAAGGACATGAAAGAGATAGTTGCCTGTATGAGCTATGTGAAGTATCTTCCCACCAAAGGCAGCCACGGGAGCATGAGGCAATCGCTTCTTGAGAAATTAAAAGATTCTTATACAATGCTTTTCAATTTAAAAAACAACGTGTCAATAGAATTGATAAATACCCGCCTTGAAGAGGAGGTTAAGACCCTTGCGGTTCAGGGACAGTTATTTGAATTCACAAGGTATCCATGTCCTAAATTTTTTGAAGACTATTTACCGGCCATCGAAGCCGATGTTAAGGCGGGACTGCCTCCCGGGGAGCTTGCAAAGATATTTGAAGAAATTGAGGAAACCCGTAAAACTTTTTCGGACTCATATGATAAGGATTATAAGGCTAACGAAAATATATTTAATGAAAAGATTCAGGAATTTGATGACAAAATAAATGAAATAAATGAAAAGATAAAAGATGTAAAAAACAGAATAGCCACAACATCCGAAACCAGCACCCTTAACCGGCTCCGGGAGACATTGAACACTCTTGAGCAGACCCTGAACGGTTTAAAAGGGGAACGTGATAAACTCATGGCGAAATTTAATGCCTATCGCACGATGTTTCAGGATACTGCAACAATCGATTTAAGCCAATGTGAAAAAATCATCGATGAAATAAATCAGTATATCGGGGCCTATGCCAACAAGTTCCAAAATATCCAGTCATACCTTAAAGAATGTTATAAAAATGCTCTTTCAATACATAGAGAGTTCGCCAACAGCCACAGCGGAAGCCGATTGTCAGAGGGCTTTTTATCAGAAGAGGAAATAGATGAAATAAAAGATATTCTCGCAAAAAATACAGGCAGTGTTTATGCATATCTTGACCTTGATTTTCTGAAGGACCTGGTCCAGTTACAGCCCGATATGGCTATGTCTGCCAGTTTTCAGAAAATTCTGGATGATTTGACAGAGGCGATTAACCATACCCTAAAACAGGTGGCAGAATCAAAAGTTACAGTAATAAGAGATTGGTCCCTGTGGACAATTTCCCGGCTGCAATACATGGAAGACAGCAAATCCACAAACGATATCAATACAGTTATTGATTCGGTAGATAAAGCCCTTGCTGAATTTCACAGTGTTGACCCTGATGATATCTCCAAATCATATAAGGCTGAGTATGATGAGAATATAAGAATGCTGGAAATAATAAAAGAGGGTATGGACAGTTATAAAAAACTGAAGCCACTTGCGGGAGGCCTTGCGTCGCAGCTTGAGGCCTATATTGCTCAGGCGGATGGTGTAAACGCTCGGGTGGAAGAAGACAGGATTTATCTGACAAATGTATATCTGCAGTTCGTAAATGCAAAGGATCGCCTGAAATATTCGCTGGCAAATGCAATGGCAAAATCCCTTTCGGCCAAACGCAATGCCGAGACATTCCCCACAGGGATATCAGGCAGGACAATAAAGGATGAACTCGAAAGCACCGGAATACTTAACTTCAGCAGAAAGAGGTCCCTGGGTATTGAGGCACTCTTCAAGGAACCCTTTATTGATATATCCACAGATAGCGGAACTGTTTCCATCAGGCCTGAACACCTTAATAATGTGCTTTCAGGCATCAATGACCTGCCGGTAGACAGCTATGAAAATTACCAGCCGGCCTATGCGGCCTTGAAGGAAAAGGAAGACCTTGAAGGAATCATCTTTTCCATGACAGATTCTGAAACCAAATTTGTAAATTTTTTCAGCTTTGATTCGAGTATGCAGAAAACAGCAGAAAAGATAATCAAAAAGCTGAAAGAAAAAAAGGAGAGAATATCTGCCGTAGTAACTAAAGCAGGTGATGAGAATGCCCTCTTTACTGTTCTTAAAAACAAGATCGATCATCTCATAAAGTTCAGCAACGATCAGATAGCCATGGGTAATTTTTCTTCGGTAATGGTGCTCGGTACACAGGCTGATGATCTAAAGATCGAGTATGAAGAACTTGATAAAACAGATAAAAAAATCGATGAAGCCTTTAAAGAGCTTGCAGCACTTATAGCGCTTGCGAAGGAAAAATACATTGATGAGCAGAACAGGCTGAATACAGATATTGATAAAGGGCCGGAGGTAATAAAAGATTTTTACGGGGATTTCAAAAAGGCATATGAGTCAATGGATGACTATCAGGTCATGAATCTCATTGATGAAGACTGGGAAGCCGGGGACGGCACAACCCTGACGGATCTTGAAATGAACCTGAGCAGAACTTTCAGGACCTTTGATGAAATACAGTACAGCATATCCAATTTAAAAATATCTCCACTGCCGCAGGACACGTATATGGTGACATATGATATCAACATAACAAGCAGGATGTTTTCCAGAAATCTAAAACATGAAGAAAAATCCAGTGTGAGCGAGGAAGTGGGAATAGATGATAAGGGCAGAGTAAAAATAATCAGAACACTTAACGGAAGATTCTGGCAGGAGTAATCTGCAGGTTTAAGAAAAGTCGCCAAAGGGTTAAAAAACGGGACTGCTTTTGGAGCAGTCTCGTTGATAAAAGTATGCATTTTTTTGACTTTCCGATTAATAACATGCATATTTATCCTATTCCTCTTCAAATTCAGAGGGAGATATTCTCTATGGTATGGGATTAAGATATAAGATGTCAGATCATCTCAAAATCCGTATTCAATGGGAACATTACAATATTGACGCTTCAGACACTATTGTTTCACCGAACCTTGAGACAGGGATTGAAGCAGATGTGTTTGGGGTATCATTAGAATACTTTTTTTAAACAATCCCTAAAAGTTTTAACGCCGGCAAGACGTTCCGCCTTGCCGGTTAAACCATATGTTACAAGATATGAAAAAACTAACATATACAATTTTATTATTTGCCCTATTGTGTAGCTCAGCATTTGCAGGAACTCCATGGGAGAACTATTTATCTCTACCAAATTCAGGGAATGCCACTAAAGTTCTAAATATCGAATATACTCCGGGTACAATTCCTGAAAATTATGGGTATAGGTCTCCAGATCTAGCAATATTGCGCAATCAGGTCCTTGCATGTGATACAGAAGCTATAAAACTCACCTACAGGCTCATTCAGAAATCTGATGGTGGATTACTCGAAGATCTAATAGCAATTCTGAGCAGCACCATTCGAGCCCGCCCGGAATTTTTTCTCATAGAAATGTCTAAAATAAATCCAAATCAGGATATCTTAAAATTTATCCTATTAAAACCTGGCCTGGAGTATGTTGACCGTAGAGATGCACAGGAATACGAAATAAAAATGAGGGAAAAAGCATTGCTACCTGTATCAAATAGTAATGTTAAGGCCTTCAAAGATATTTGTTTAAAGTTAATTAAATCAAAATAGATATGTATCAACCGGCTACAGGTGACAGCGTGAAAAGCACATTACTCCTGAGCCAAAGCGTTACAGGCACCAGGGCATTACAAAAGGAAAAATATAAATGAACTTAATCGATTTCATCCTGCAATCTAAATTATCCAGTTACGCAGGCAACGAACAAGGAAAAGAAGTGAAGTTTGATGATGGTTCTGTTGGTTTTGAAATTACTTCCGGCGGATATCGGTATTTAGATCAGTTTAATGGTTTCAATCCCTTTGCTGGCTCTGAAAAAGTATTCGGAGAAGGCAGTGAGCTACTTTGGATTATGAACTATTTTGGAGAGATTTTACCAAGTGGATCAGATCCGAATAAAACATACTCTTTTCTCAGGGAAGCAATGCGATTAATTACACCTGAATATCCGTTTAGAGGCCCTGCGTTTTTTGAAAATCAAAATTATCGATACGAGAATCAGCAATATGGATCTTTTAAACATTTCCATGGGATTGAAAAAATATTTTAAAAAAACGAAGAAGTGTACGTTCTCTATTACCATGGTGGCATGTTAAAAGGCATGTAACTTTTAGTTCCGCAAGACTCCGTAGTATCCATTGCTTGTTAAGCAATATCCTGGCGGTTGAAGATGGAAGATTATATAATTTCAATAATTCGACAGTCTCCTGAAATTGAAGAAACATTATCAGTGTGCGCTGAATATGGCTTACGTAATTATTATCTTGCCGGCGGTGCCATTACCCAATGCATATGGAATAGTTTGCTAAACTTTCCATTGCTGAAAAAAGTAATAGATTTTGATGTAATATATTTTTGTGAAGAAGAAAGAGACCAGGAAGAAATACATGAAACAGCAATCAACAAAAGATTAAAACACGGTATTCCTGTTGATGTTAAAAATCAGGTATTTGTTCATAAATGGTATCCTGGTAAATTTGGCAATGAGATCGCACCATATAAAAGTGTGGAAGAGGTCTTTTTATCGTGGATTCCAGCATTTGCATTAGGTATTCGAAAAGAAGAAGATAAATATAAAGTCTTTGCGCCATTTGGTCTGCAGGATACTGTTAGCATGCATATTAGACCGAATAAAAAAATAATGAGTGAAAAAAACTATAATAAAATAACAGCAGACTTTCTGGAACGATGGCCTCAAATTAAAGTAGACCCATGGGAACCTGAGAAAATATAATCAAAGGGATTTAGCGAAAAGCATCCCGGTTGTCAGTTAGTTATATTCTTAGAGTTGGAGAAGCCTGGGTGTTGTGTGTGTAATACTATGGAAATAAGGAAAGCAATAAATTCTGATGCCCTGAATATTTCTGCAGTAGGAATGTGTGTATGGGTAGATACCTATGCCGCTACCGGGGTATTCGATAAAATCTCAAAATATATCCATACCGAATTCACAGAAAATAAAATTCGACAGGTTATTGAAAACACGCAAGGGTATCTATACTGATCAGCAAGACAAACCTCAACCGGAACGTAATACAAAATATTATAAAAGAAATGAGTGAAAAATGTTCAGTATACAAATAGAATCAGATCTCCACATAGAGCTTTTACATCTTTTGCATTCAAAGGATTTGTTTGCACTGGTTGAAAAAAATCGGGAGCATCTCAGGAAGTGGCTGCAATGGGTTGATGATACCAAAAGCATAAAGGATATTGAAAATTTTATCCAGAGGACGATGCAGCAGTATGCTGATGACCTGGGCTTTCAGGTCGGGATATTTTACAATAACCAACTTGCTGGTATTTCAGGTTTTTTACCTTTAAATAAAATAAATAGTATCGGAGAGCTCGGATACTGGTTAAGCAGGGATGCTGAAGGCAATGGCATTATGACGAGGGTGAATGAAAAACTCATACAAACAGGATTTGATAGCCTTGGATTAAATAAAATAGTTATTCACTGTGCAACAGAGAATAAGAAAAGCAGATCAGTAGCTGAGCGGCTGGGTTTTAAACCGGACGGCATTTTAAGACAAAATCAATGGCTATATGATCATTTTGTTGATCATGTAGAGTATTCATTGCTTAAATCTGATTATCAAAAAAATTCATAGTGCATTAAACAGGTTTGCGGAAACCTTGATTAGGTAAAAACCCTTTAAATTATATGTCCGCAATAATTAATGGCAAAATCGAATAACCAGTATCAAGGGCATGTGCAGCAATCGAACGATGAGATGCTTCTTGATATTTAATTCACATCGTTGAGGCGTGGAGCATAGAAAGGTAAACAGGATGATAAAAGGTATCATTTTCGATTATGGGAACACACTCGTTGAATCACCCAGCTTGAGTGATGCGTTAGTATCAGTTTTTAACCATAATAAGGCTTTTGAAATAGGAAATGAAATCGAAAAAATAATTTTAGATTTATATACTCCTGAACAAAAGGACCAACCGGCCTGGCTAAAGGTTTGGAAAGAAGCTTTTAGCAAGTATGGTGTAAATTTTAAGGAAGAAATAGGCATTCAGCATTTAAGATCATTTGCAGATCAAAATAAGATTTATGATTACACAAAACCTCTTCTTTCAGAATTGAGAGGAAAATCTATAAAACTTGCTTTATTGGGGAATATGACAGGGCCGGCCCGGATATTTCATGATGATTTGATTAATAAAGGTTTAAGTGATTATTTTGATTGCATAACCTGGTCCTGTGAAATTGGCTATCGCAAACCAGGCAGGGAGGCTTTCATGGACACCCTGGATAAAATGGGTTTGAAACCTGAAGAAGTTTTAATGGTTGGAGACTCTGAAATTGCTGATATAGGTGGCGCAGCAAGGATTGGACTAAGGACATTAAGAATCTATGATGGCAATACACCCAGGAATTCGAAAGCAGATTTTCTTTCGACAAGAGATCAGGTGATTGACACAATCAGGGCTATAACAGACTGCCTGGAGTAACAGCGTATAAACCTGTCTGCCCCTGAGTCACACATTATGAGGAATAATCAGATTGGATAATATCAAATGAAAATATCTCAACACTGCTATTTAATTTCAGGCCTTTCCGTGGAGCCGCCCTGGACAGTAAATGCCGGATTTATCGTGGGGCGGCATACAACCTTAATAGTGGATACCGGGTCAAATTACCTTTCCGCTCAAACTATATATGGCTATGCCCTTTGTGCAAAGCCGGGCAATAAACTGATAGTTGTTAATACCGAACCGCATTTTGATCATATAGGCGGAAACAGTTTTTTTATCAGTAAAAATATAGATGTTTATGCATATCCAGGTGTCAAAAGATCCCTGGAGGAATTTCAGCAGAATAAAGAAGAATTAAACAATACAATTCCAAATGAAGTAAGACGAAATAAGCAGGAAGCGGATGTCTTCTATTACAATACTGAACTGGCAAATCCAAACAGGGAGTTATTACCTGACCAAAACATTGACCTGGGAGATGTTAATGTGACGGTACTTTCAACACCGGGCCATACCCCACAGAATATTTCACTGTTTGTTTCTTCGGATGGCGTCTTATACTGCGGTGACTGTATTGTTACCGGATATATTCCCAATCTAGAGGCCGGCAGCGTGGCTGACTGGAAGATATGGTTAAAGTCCGTCGATATATTGAAGAAACTTAATCCGGAAATTATTGTTCCCGGTCATGGTTATTCTATAAATGGAACCGCACAAATTGAAGAAGAAGCAGGCAATATGAAAAACATCCTGAACTGGGCCATTGATAATAAAAAAGCTCCAACTCAATAATATATTTTTCGACATAGTAGCAGAACACAAACAAAGCTCTTTATGAACAGGAAATTAAAGAATTATTCGGGTGGGGTGACAATCTTTACGTTGTTGCATTACTGCCTTTGGGATACCCGGCTGAATCTCCCGGACCGAGAAAAAGATTAACGCTAAATGATATATTAATTAAGTAAATAGCAATATGAAACAAAACATATATGACAATCCGGAATTTTTTAACAGTTATATGGAGTTGCGGACTAACGAGCAGGGACTAAATGCCGCACTTGAAGAACCGGCCGTATACAGCCTCCTGCCATCTCTTAAGGGCCTTCGGAACAAGGAAAAAGCCAGTTCGGGACGTTGTTGACTAGCGTGACTGACTCCGCTAAGCTGTCATTATCTTTTCATCAATAATTACAGGAGCCGACAGGATGCCAAGACAGGCAAGACTGGATTCACCCGGAACACTTCACCATGTTATAGTTCGTGGGATTGAAGCTCAAAATATTGTTAGGGATGATATTGATAGAAAAAGTATGATATCCCGCATGGGAAACCTCTCCATTGAAACAAAGACAGATATCTATGCATGGGCACTGATGACAAACCATATGCACATGCTTATTAAGAGCGGCAGTAACGGGCTGTCGCACTTCATGCGCCGTCTTCTTACCGGTTATGCCATTACATTCAATAAACGCCATAAACGATATGGTCATGTCTTTCAAAACCGATACAAGTCAATCGTTTGCGATAAAGACGCTTATTTTAAAGAACTTGTAAGATATATACACCTGAATCCTCTAAGGGCAGGAACTGTTAAGAATATGGCTTCACTTGATAAATATCCCTGGTGCGGTCATAGCACGATCATGGGAAAGGAAAACCGGGACTGGCAAAATATTAATTATGTTTTATCCTGGTTTGGAATGTTTAAAAAAGATTCCATTAAAAAATATAAGGATTTTGTGAAGGATGGGATCTCGGAAGGGCGCAGGGATGATCTGGTGGGCGGTGGCCTTGTACGCACTCTTGGAGGGTGGTCGCAGGTTGTCTCTGCCCGTAAAAACAATGATAATGTACGTTGTGATGACCGGATACTGGGCAAAAATGAGTTTGTGGAACGTATTATCAGCGAGGCGGATAACAAGGTTAGTACCCAGCTACCCGTAAATAAACGGGTAATTGATGCAAATAATTTGATTTGCGAGATATGTAAAAATAAGAAAGTTAATGTAGCAGAGCTGAAAGGAGGAAGCCGCAGGGGAGAGATCCCGGAAGTCAGGTCGTATCTTGCAAGGTTATTGCCCAAGTATTACGGACTGACCCTTGCGGAAACCGCACGCCAGCTTGGAGTAACCACTTCTGCTGTTTCGAAGATATTCAGCAGGAGTTGCCGATAATAATTATGTAACGCTACATAGTTATCCATTATTTCTCTATACTTTTTAAGACTGATAAATGTAAAATAAATTCGGTCAGTCGGCAATTGGGTCATAGTTTGCAAAACAGGGGGAATATATGGTTTATCAATTAAACAGGCAAAGACCCATTATATTAAAACGGTGGTAAGGCAACCAATACGAAGAATTGAACAGGAACATAACAGATGACATCACCAACAGATGATAATGACACCATTGAAGCCCCTGTAAGTAAGACAAAACGGAAAAAAGAAGACCATGCACGGCAGGCGATCGGTGAGAGACTGGTAGAGCTTTCGGAAAACCAGCTTGAACGCATGGATCTGCCAGAGGATATTCTTGAAGAGGTGCTTCTTGCATGCAGAACGACCACTCACGGTGCACGGCGCCGTCAGATAAAATATATTGGCTCATTGCTGCGGAATATTGATATAACCTCCATTGAACGGGCTCTGGAGGTCATCGACAGGGGTGACTATGAACAGAAAGCCGCCTTTAAAAAGATTGAAGGATGGAGGGATCGGCTCAGGTCCGGAAATATAGAACTGATCAACGATATACTGACTGAATGCCCCGTGTCGGAACGTCAGCATCTGACACAGCTTGCCAGGAATGCAAAAAAGGAATTTGAGGAGAACAGGGGAACAAAGGCATCAAAGGCGTTGTTCAGGTATCTCAAGGAAGTGTCGGAGGATTAATTTTTATATCAATATAGGATGTGTGTATTTTTTAATTTGTTTAATCAAGAGGCAGGGATGCCCTGCCCCTCAATATAAACTGGTCACACTAATCTTCAAGTTTACTCATTTCCTCGCCCATCCGGGTCATTGCTGCCTGAACCTTGGGGTCCATCATATACTTCATCATGTTACTCATGGCGCCTGACATTTTTTGGGAGACCTCTTCCATGGCCTTGACGTCTTCCTCCAGTTCCGGTACCCTGCCTTCCCTGTATCCTGGATATTTTTTCTCAAACTCCTGCAGTTCCGGGAGCAGCGCAATCATATCTTCTGTAAAATTATCAATGACCTTAACCACATCATCGGCACTTTTTGCATCTGACATTCCATTTATATAATTTTCGCTGGCCTTAATCTGTTTTTTTAAAACGGAACTGCCGTCTGAGCCGCAGCCAAAAACAAAAAAAACACTTAATAATGCAATGGCCAGAATTCCATAAATACGTTTCATCGTTAAATCTCCTTATTTTTTATTATTCTTGGCTACATACTTTGGTCGTCCTACCTTTGATACCTTTTCGGACCTTACAGATGCCTCCGGGGTAACGCTGACATCAATGAATATAAACGGCTTTCCCACGCGTTTTATGTCCAGCGGGCAGTGCTTCATGTTTTTGGGAACAAAGATATAACATGGATAATCTATCTTCAGGATCTCATCACCAAGTGTAAATTCAATGTCGGCATCAAAATCAACAAAGTTATTGCTTTCACCGATAAGATAAATCCACTGATCAAAGGGATGTGCGTGGGTAGGGGAACCAAGGACATCCGGTTCGGTGATACGGGCGAAACCCATTGCCAGGTTTGATTCCGGGATATCTATCTGTCCCAGCCCGGTAATCATAGGTGCGGTTATTGTATCGTGAATAGATTTCCAGGGTTTAAGCTCAACAACATTCGGTAGCCGCCTTACATTTTCCAGTTTTGGGAAATCTGCCATATTTTTCTCCTTTGATTTTGGTTAACTAGGGGTTTATTTTTCACAGGAGACTATAGATAAATCAATGCCCTGTGTCAAAATGATTCGAAGCCACCCTTCTCTTGCATGAAAATCTGGAACATCCTTTGGATGATCCACTGCCCAGTAGCTTTTCTTTCCGTCATTCTGTTCAAGAACTGCCGACAGACCGACATTAAGGTCTGAACAGTCCTGAAGGAGCCCTAAATCAATGGCTGTTTCGACTTTAAGCTTCTGATCTGACAAAATTTTCACTTCAATTGGAAATGTATTAAAGAATTTCTCCGGCTTCATTCCTTCACGATAATCTGTAAATGAGTATACATTCCAGCTCCCGGATGGAGAGAGGTTAACCTCCCAGTAATTCGGCATACCCTGTTGTGCAAGAAATATTTCAAAGCAGGTGTGTTCCCAGAGTTTCTTTTTTCTTTTTATTTTAGATGGATCAAAGCCAGGGATCATCAGGTCACTTAGCTGTGCATCGAGTTCAAAAACAACCTGCAGACCGGCCTCACGCTTTGAAAGCATAACATTTATTTGGCTATTGTTTGGAGCGTTTTCTCCGGAAAAGGGTTTAAGCTCAAATTTTTGAGAAGATTCTTTCATTGTTACGCTATAATGCTACTTCACCGAAAACTTATGCAGGGTGGTTGACTTATATGTTTCACCGGGCCTTAATACAACAGAGGGGAATTCAGGCTTGTTCGGCGAATCGGGGAAATGCTGTGTCTCCAGGCAGAATGCGCCTCGCGGTGCATAGGCTTTTCCGCTTTTTCCGGTGACACCAAAAAGAAAATTAGCGCTGTAAAACTGCACTCCGGGTTCAGTCGTATATATTTCCATGTATCTTCCGCCTGCGGGTTCATAGACCCTTGCAGCAAGCTTCATTTCCTTATCTACATCCGGATTTATAACAAAGTTATGGTCATAGCCTCTGCAGAGCTTTACCTGTTCATAATCCGAGTCCACTCCGTCACCAATGGCTCTGGATTTTCTAAAGTCCAGAGGGGTATTTTCAACAGGTCGTAATTCGCCTGTCGGGATAGAGCCCTGATCAGTCGGTGTAAAATAATCCGCGTTTATCATCAATTCATGTTTAAGCACATCTCCCGAACCTTCTCCTGCCAGGTTCCAGTAGGTATGATTGGTCAGGTTTATAACAGTAGCCTTATCGGTTGAAGCCATGTAGTCAATACGAAATGAATTATCTTCAGTAAGGGTATAGGTTACTTCAACATCCAGGTTGCCCGGAAAACCTTCCTCTCCATCCCTGCTGAGGTAGGTCAGTTTCAGGGATTGAAAATCTTTTCCGGTAACGGGTTCTGCATCCCACAGTACCTTATCAAAGCCTTTTAATCCCCCGTGAAGAGTGTTTTCTCCGTTGTTTTTTGCCAGGGTGAATTTTTCCCCGTCAATAACAAATTCTGCATTGCCGATTCTATTGGCATATCGTCCTGCAATGCATCCGAAATAGGGACTCTTCTTTTTGTAGTCTTCCAGGTTGTTAAACCCGAGGACAACATCATCAAGTTTACCATTTTTATCCGGCACCTTAACGGATGTTACAATTCCACCATAATTGGTGATTTTGATTTCAATATGATTAGAGTTGGTTAATGTATAGATATCCACCGGTTTTCCATCCAATTCGCCAAATAACTCTTTATTTACTTTCATTTCAGTTGACCTTTCGCATCCTGTTAAAAAGATTATACATACAGACAGTGTCAATAAACGAAGAAAACATTTCATTTTGGATTCCTTTGCATTCCTGTAAAAAGGCAGTAAGTATAAAAATATTATTCCACTTTATTCGGATACTGATGAATGATTTCCCTGATAAAATCGGGTAATGATTTTAAGCCGTGTCGAAACAACATTCCGATTAAACAATAATTGGATCATTGTCAAGGGGCTTGAAAGCGGTTGATTTTGATTGTGAAAACTGGAATAGTCATATCCTCTTAAAGCAGAACAATTTCAAACCGGGAATAGAATGATAATTACAGGGATTGATACAGGCGGGACATTTACTGATTTTGTCTTTAAAGATGGCGACAGATGGGGTGTATATAAACTTTTGTCAACGCCCTCCAACCCGGCCAAAGCCATTATTGACGGGCTCAGGCATATAGCAGACGGGAAAGACAAAAAAATTGTCCACGGCTCAACTGTTGCGACCAATGCCATTCTTGAAAGAAAAGGGGCAAAGACCGCTCTTGTTACAAATAAAGGCTTTGAGGATATAATCGAGATTGGGAGACAGAACCGCAGCAGGCTTTATGACCTGGCCTACAGGAAGGAACCTGCACTTATACCCCCGAAGCTTCGATTCGGCATAACAGGAAGAATCCTGAACTCCGGGGAGGAGCACACCCCGCTTGACCTGGAAGAGGCCTTCAGAATCATTGAAGAGATTAAAGAAAACAATGTTGAGTCGGTTGCAGTATGTCTTCTCTACTCCTATGTTAATCCGACCCATGAGCAAAACATAAAGGAAAAACTCGCGCCCCTTGGAATTCCAGTTTCACTCTCATACGAAATACTTTCGGAATTCCGTGAATATGAAAGGACATCCACCACAGTAATTAACGCCTATGTCTCTCCAAAGATGCAGAACTATATAGAGTCTCTCATCAGCTATATGGATAAGGGAGATCTTCTGAGCATAATGCAGTCCAACGGCGGAAGCATATCCGCGGACACTGCCATTAAAGAATCTGTAAGAACAATCCTGTCCGGCCCTGCGGGAGGAGCCGTCGGTGCATTTGAACTGGGTAAAATGGCAGGGTTTTCAAAGATAATCACCTTTGACATGGGTGGGACATCTACCGACGTCTCTCTCATGGACGGCAGACTGTCCCTTGCAACGGAATCAAGAATATCGGGGTTTCCCATCAGGGTACCCATGATCGATATCCACACCGTTGGTGCTGGTGGTGGCTCCATAGCCTTCATGGATGCAGGCGGGGCCCTAAAGGTGGGTCCTGAAAGTGCAGGGGGGCCGATCCCGGCCCAATATGCTATGGCAAAGGGGAGAGAATAACCGTCACCGATGCAAATCTGTACCTTGGGAGGATTATCCCTGAGCACTTCCTGGGTGGAAACATGAAGATAGTGAGAGACCGTCTTGATCACTCCTTCGATCTTCTTGCAAAGGAAGCCGGACTGTCTGCTGTCGAACTTGCCGAGGGAATACTCTCCGTTGCCAATACTGCCATGGAAAAGGCTATAAGGGTGATCTCCGTTGAAAGAGGTTTTGATCCTGGAGATTTTACCCTTGTGTCATTCGGGGGAGCGGGAGGGCTTCATGCCGCCTTTCTGGCAAGGCTTTTAAACATCCCGAAGATACTTGTCCCTGCTAACCCGGGGATCCTCTCTGCCATGGGGATGCTCATGGCGGATGTTATCAAAGATTACTCACTCACCATTATGAGGAACCAGCTCAATACAAATAAAGATGCCCTTCTGGAGTTTTTTAAGGAGCTGGAACAGAGGGGTGCAAAGGAGCTTGAAGAGGAAGGCATTAAAGAGGATCGGATCTGCATAGAAAGATATCTGGATATGCGTTACCAGGGGCAGTCATTTGAAATCATTGTGCCCTTTACAGATGATTACATTCGGGATTTTCACATGCTTCATGAAAAGAGCTATGGATATCAGAACAGGGACAAAACAGTCGAAATCGTCAACATCAGGGTAAGGGCCAGGGGCCTTCCGGAAAAACTTCGTTTTGCAAGGGCAGAAAAAATATCCGTTAAATTAGACCCGGATGCAATCCTGGGAAAAAGGCCGATTGTTTTTGAACAGGAGCCTGTGGACACTATGATAATAGACAGAAAAAAACTGCTGAACGGCAACAGGCTTGAAGGACCTGCTATTGTTGTCGAGTATTCCTCAACCATTGTAATTCCGCCATTTGCCTGCGCCTGCGTGGATGAATACGGGAACCTGATTATGGATATTAAAAAATGAAAAAGAACAGGATAAAAGCCAATCCAATACTTCTCGAGGTCTTCAAAAACAGGTTTACATCCATCTCCGAAGAGATGGGGGTCACACTTACCAGAACGGGCTTTTCTCCCAATATTAAAGAGAGGCGCGACCTGTCCTGTGGAATATTTAATTACAACGGTGACATGATTGCACAGGCAGCCCATATTCCCGTACATCTGGGCTCCATGCCCATGTCCGTTAAATCCGCTATAGAGAGTTGCACCTGGGAAGAAGGGGACATGGTCATGCTCAATGATCCCTTTAAGGGAGGAACTCATCTTCCGGACATAACCCTGGTTGCCCCGGTTTTTATTGGAGATAAACATCCTTCCTTTTTTGTGGCAAACAGGGCACATCATGCTGATGTCGGAGGCATGACCTCCGGCTCAATGCCCCTTTCTACATCAATATTTCAGGAGGGTGTAATCATCCCGCCGCTTAAGATTGTAGAAAAGGGAGAGATCGACCAAAAGATCATGACGCTTTTTTTGAATAATGTAAGGACCCCTATGGAAAGAGAGGGTGACTTCGCAGCACAGATGATGGCAAACATTACCGGTGTCAGGCGAATGCAGGAGCTTGTTGAGGTGAACGGCCTTGATAAAGTATCCTTTTATGCTGATGCGCTTATGAGTTATTCTGAAGAAGCAACACGGGCTGCTATAAAAAATATTCCGGACGGGATATACGTTTTTGAAGACTTTATGGATGATGACGGTTTTGAAAGGGAAAGAGTAAAGATACATGTTACTACCACTGTAAAAGGGGATGAGGCCGTCGTTGATTTTTCAAAATCAGACGCGCAGGTTCCCGGAGGCATTAACGCGGTTAAGGCTATAACCCTCTCTGTTGTGCTTTACGTATTCAGATCGCTTTTAGAAAAAGACATCCCTACCAACGAAGGATGCATGAGACCGATAAAGGTTGTTACAAAAAAGGGCACAGTTGTTGATGCGGCCTTTCCTGCTGCAGTTGCAGGAGGAAATGTAGAAATGTCCCAGCGGATAACCGACGTGGTGCTTGGTTCATTGTCGAAAGCCCTGCCGGGTATTATCCCTGCTGCCGGTCAGGGTACCATGAACAATGTCACCATCGGCGGAATTGATCCACGGACAGGTAAACCCTTTGCCTATTATGAAACAATAGGAGGAGGAATGGGGGCCAATGCTAAAAGTCATGGAGAGAGCGCTGTACACTCACACATGACGAACACCTTGAATACCCCGGTTGAGGCACTGGAATATGCATACCCTTTTATGGTCAGTGAATACTCCATAAGGCGGAACACAGGAGGAAAAGGGAAACATAATGGCGGTGACGGCATAGCAAGGGAAATCCAGCTATTGTCTGATGCAGAGGTCACTGTCCTTTCGGAAAGAAGAAAAACAGCCCCATATGGTTTATCAGGTGGAAAACCTGGAATCTTCGGAAAAAACATTGTTATCCGTAAAAATAAAAGAGAAGAAAAATCAGGGAAATTTACAGAATTATTAAGCACGGGAGATATCCTGAGGATTGAAACTCCCGGTGGGGGCGGTTATGGGGAAAGCCCTCAAAAAAGAGACAACCTATAGCCGGTTCCTCTCTGTTACTACCAGCTATTGTTTGTCCTATTATAAAAAGGGGCATATCTTTATAAAATGCTCCCATTCATGCGATCAAAATTATCGATATTATTTTATATTATGATTTTTTTAATTTACGTCTTAAACCCGCAAGACCAACTAGGCCTGTACCAAGAAGAAGCATAGTAGCCGGTTCCGGAACAGGAGCAACATCAACGCCTCCGACAGAAAACTCGTGGTTGATGCCATCACCAAGATCTCCAGCAGCCTTGAACCATATTTCACTTATTGCGATTGAAGAAAAAGAAAGAGTAAGCAAACCATTTGATCCTTGAACTGCAGTAAAATCGTACCAGGCTTCATTATTGAAACGGTAGCTACCTTTTTCATAATAATAAGTATCTGTACTAATGTTTTTTTCATAGAACAGATCGGTTATAAGAATTGACGAAAGTAACTGCGGAGTATCAAAAGCAAGGTGAAGAAGTTCATCTCCATCCACTTCATCACCCTCGTCACTAATACCACGTGTATTTATTCCCAGGCCGTCATCTTGATCCCAGAACAGTTCTGTCCCATCCGGTGATGACTCTATTGTTAATCCATCATATTCATATGATGTTTTATCTGCTGCATAGCTGAAATCACTAGACCTGAAGTCAATAAACGTAGCCTGGGCACTGCCGGCAAATCCTAAAATTATTAATATCGCTGTAACTACTATTCTATTCATTTTAACCTCCGAATGTGCATCTGAAAAAAGCCTGTGAAGGCTGTATATTCATATAATGACTTATATAATGAGCAATAAGCATACCAGAAAGAGATATATACACTAGATTATCATTATTAGTTAATTTAATCAATAAGTTAAGCGGATTTAATTTGCTGTTTGTTTATAAAAGACTAATCAAATATGTAAAACTTTACCCATTAATCATGTGATCCTATTCAACATTTTAGAAAATTTTTACACAGTAATGACTAGTATTTCGATTCAATAAAAAGGTTACAAAAATAATGTAATATGTTATGCTTTCCCTTGAACCCAAAAAATAGGAGAAAGCACATGGCCAGAAAAACGACAAGAGCAAAACTCAAACTAAGCTCCGAAGAACTTGATAAGCTTAAACGTATCGCTCAATCACAGACACAACCTTTAAGAGAAGTGCAAAGAGCAAAAATATTGATTTATTATCACTCAGGTGAAAACATTACTAAAATTCAACAATTAGTTGGCCTTAGTCGAAAAGCGATCTACAAATGGATCGACAGAGCTTTGGCCCGAGGAATAGAAACTGGAACACAAGATCAATATCATTCACCCAAATTACCAGTTATTACCCTTGAGGCTAAAGCATGGGTTGTCAATGTTGCCTGTACAAAGCCCAAAGAGTTTGGATATGCCGCTGAAATATGGACGCATAGTAAATTGGCCGAGCATACCAGAAAATACGCTCCAGCAGCAGGCCATGATTGCTTGAAAAAAGCTGCAAAAGCGACCATTCAACGAATTCTGAAGGATCAATCGTTACAGCCTCACAAAGTTAAATACTACCTTGAAAAGCGAGATCCTGAATTTGAAAAAGTAATGCAGGAAGTTCTATGTGTTTATAAAGAAGTTAATTTACAAAACAAAATGTCGCCTGATATTTCACCCGATATTGTCACAGTTTCTGTTGATGAAAAACCGGGCGTTCAGGCTATTAAAAACATTGCACCTGATTTAAAACCGAATCTTGAAAAAGGTTACAAACAAATCCAGAGAGACTACGAATATAAACGATTGGGAACGGTTTCAATATTAGCCGGTTTGGATCTTCACACCGGCAAGGTAATTGCTCAAGTCCATGATAGACATCGAAGTCGCGAATTTATCAGTTTTTTAAAGGAAATTGATCAAACATATCCCCAAAACTGTAGCATACGCTTAATTCTGGATAATCATTCGGCTCATATTTCTAAAGAAACCATGGCCTATTTGAAAACGGTTCCCAACAGGTTCATATACGTTCACACGCCAAAACACGGTTCATGGTTAAATCTGGTTGAATCCCTGTTTTCCAAAATGGCACGAACGTTTCTCAAGTACATAAGGGTTGAATCTAAGGCTGAACTAAAAGAAAGAATCCTTAAATGGGTTTCTGAAGTAAATGAAGCGCCAGTTGTATATAGCTGGAAAAAATTCGATTTTGCCAAATAATCCGTTACCCTTTTTATGATTCGAAATACTAGTTTCCATTCGTAAACGGTCCCTGCTATCTGGAAGTCATAGCCAGTTTAATCCCCATGGCTGCAAAAACGGCAGCAAAGGATCTCTGAAGAATCAAAATCAGTTTAGGTAAACCTGCCACACGACTTCTGACAAGATTGGCAGAAAGACCAAGAATGCTTGCTGTAAGATGAGGTATTATTCCTGCCGTGCATCCGGCAGCCGCGGCAATACTTGCCTTTCTGCCCAGAAAAAGCCCGTTGGATATGGTATAGATAACCCCTGTACCGGGTATAAGCACCACAACCAGTGAGGTAAGTAAAAATTCGGTGGAGAACATCTTTATCCCTTTCTTTAATTAATGCTGAACTGATAGTTTATACACACAACCCTGTCAAGACTCATTTTCCATTGACACCCCTTGTTCATGGAGGATATTGTATCTGTCCATAATAATTACACTACAGGATTGGAGAAAAATGCCAGATCATCACGAGATTACGATTCTGCCCGAAGGCAGAAAAATAAAGGCAGAGGCGGGCAAAACCCTTATGGACAACCTGATTGATCATATCCCGATCAGGGCGGCCTGCGGAGGAAGAGGTGTTTGCGGAAAATGCCGTATAATAGTTGAGACAAAGGATACCCCCGACCTGACCGATGTTGAAAAGGATCAGCTCTCTCCGGGGCTTATTGCATCAGGTTATCGGCTTGCATGCCAGGTTCCCGTTGACAGACCAATGACTGTCCGATCCTCCGATGCAGGGCAGGACCGTGGACATGTTGAGGCAAAAAAGGTATTTCCCGGACCCTATCCTGTAAACTCTCATATAACCCTGCCGGAAGATAAACAGTGTTTTGGCCTTGCGGTTGACCTGGGGACAACAACAATTGCCGGGTACCTCTGTGACCTCAGGACAGGTGAGATCCTTACCTCTTCC
Source organism: Desulfatiglandales bacterium (assembly GCA_963667015.2). Taxonomy (GTDB): domain Bacteria; phylum Desulfobacterota; class DSM-4660; order Desulfatiglandales; family HGW-15; genus JAAZBV01. The sequence continues at coordinate 3,870,125 of CAXXJJ010000004.1, read as the reverse complement.
GCGACCATCAACCCGCAGAGGAGATATGGTGATGATGTAATAAGCAGGATCAACTATGCCGGAAAGGGAGAAAATAATCTCAAAAAACTGCAGGGACTTGCACTGGATGCCATCTCCTATCTTGCGGACTCCTGCCTCAGGGAGATAAAGGCCTCCCGTGATGATCTCTATGGATTTACAATTGCAGGCAATACTACCATGGAGCACATCCTTGCAGGTCTAGATGTAAGCGGCCTTGGAAGGACACCTTTTAAACCTGCAACACTGTCTGAAATTAAACTTAAGACAGATGACCTGGGCCTGGATTTCACGCCGGGCACCGGATTTACCATCCTTCCCATAATCGCGGCCTTTATCGGAGGAGATACACTTGCCTGTGTACTTGCGGATAAACCATACAAACGTGATGAGATGACCCTGATAGTTGACCTGGGAACCAACGGCGAACTGGTCCTTGGAAACAGGGATGGCATGTGGTCAACAAGCTGTGCAACCGGCCCCGCCCTTGAAGGAGCCCAGCTTTCATGCGGAATGAGGGCAACCCTTGGAGCCATCAGTGCATGTTCCATTGATCAGGATTCATGCCAGTTTAGCTACACAACCATAGGAGAAAATAACCAGGAGCCGCCGCTGGGCTTTTGCGGATCAGGGATACTTGATCTTGTGGCCACTATGATCAGAACAGGGGCAGTAAAGGCCGGGGGCAATTTCAATAAGGATTTTCCCGGATTTACAGCGGATGGGGATAACGGGGTCGCCAAAATGGTACTTTTACCGGAAGAAAACAATCCTGCCCATGTGGAGATATTTGTATCCCAGCATGATATCAGGCAGGTTCAGCTCGCAAAGGCTGCGGTAATAACCGGAATAAGGTTTCTCATGGAAAAAGCAGGCATTGAGAAGATAGACCGCACCATACTGACCGGGGCCTTTGGCAATGCCTTTGACTGGAAAAGCGCGGTTACCATAGGTATGCTTCCGGATGAAGATACGCTTGGCAAGGTAATTTCAAGGGATAATCTTGCAGGAGAAGGGGCAGTAATGGCCCTTCTGGATAAGGATGCCCGCAAAGAAGCCGAGGTAATAAAGCATGAGACACAGTATATGAATCTTGCTGAACAGCCTGAGTTCATGGAAAGGTTTGTTGAGAATACTGGATTCAGCGAAGCGGAGGAGTAACTGCAAAAGCTAAAAAACATGTCTCTCGCAGAGCCCGCAGAGATCACAGAGAAAAACAAAAACGATTAGTTTTTAAAAAACATTTTTATATTTTCTTCTCTGCGTTCTCTGTGAGCTCTAGTGACCGAAGGGAACGGGCGAGAGATTAATAATTATCGGCTCAGCGCGATTCTGCTTAACTTATATATGGCTTCACTCAGCCTGGGATGAGTTTTTTTCTGCATTGAGACAAATATTGAGACGGGCGGTTTTCCCGGCTGACAGTAATAATCTATAAATTCCCTGAGACCTGCATACAGTTCTTCCTCTGATGCCTCCGGATCTATATCCGGCGGTGTGACCCCAAGGAGCAGCTTGTCTCCATAATTTTCATAGAGCATTTTCAGGTCGTTCATGGGCTGCGGGGTCCATGACTGAACGCCTGCCTCAACATAGATTGATGCAAGCATCTCATTTTTTCCACAGGAGTGCATATCTACAAACACACCTTTGCTGCGAATATGGGAAAGGACCTTCTTAAGAGAAGGGAGAATCATTTTTCTTACTGTAGCTGGAGAGAAGAACGGTGCCCTCTGGGAGCCCCAGTCATCATGAAAGGAGATGATTCTCGGATTTCCGTGTTCAACATACTTATCAACAAGTCTGCAGTAAAAATCTGCCTGCGCGTCAAAGAATTCCAGAATTGCATCTTCCTGGTCCTCATCAATTAATGCCATTGCTGCACCATCAAAATCCATAAATGAAATAAGACGCTCAAATATACCGTTAAGGATGGTTACAAAGGGTACGCGGTCATCATCGGGTTTTATGGAGTCTTTCAGTTCTTCCCACTGGTAGGTGCCCAGGTCAGGGAATGTTATTTTTTCCTTCCAGGTATTCATGTCCGTGATATATGGAGCACCTGGCTTACGTGTGGCCCCTGTGGCAACAGGAACATAGACCCATTCAAGGCCGAAAAAATCTTTTCCGCCCTTCATTCGGGCCTCGTTATCGGGTAGAAACTTTCCCATAACCATATTTATATCACTCATGCCGGGAAGCCATAAAGGTCTTTCACCCCTGATTACCAGCTCATAATTTTCAGCGGGGGTTATGGGCGTGTTGTATCTGCTAAGTGGCGGCATTCCGGGAAAAGGCCCCGGGTATTCTCCAACTATTTTCAGTTCATCTTCGGAAAAGGGAATTTTACCCATGTATAATCTCCTTCATTTGTCAGGATTCTACTGGGAAAAAGGTGGATAAATCAGGTTTGTGAGGAAAACAGTCCCGCGTAAAAAAGCGGGACTGCTTTTTTGGTATAATTATGATTAAGCAATAATGCTTTTTGCAAGCTCGGCTGCAGAAGCTGCATCTTCAGCATAACCGTCAGCACCGATTTCGCTGGCATAATCCTGGGTAATAGGTGCGCCACCGATTATAATTTTAACCTTATCTTTCATCCCTGCATCAATAAGGCCTTTTACTGAGTCCGAAAGAGCGGGCATTGTTGTTGTGAGAAGACAGGACAGAGCTACAATCTTGCATTCCGGGGTAGAGTTGATTGCTTCGATAAACTTGTCTGTAGATACATCAACGCCAAGGTCGACCATTGTAAAACCGGCAGATTCGATCATAAGAGATACGAGGTTCTTGCCTATATCATGAAGGTCACCGGCAACGGTCCCGATTACACATGTTCCAAGAGAGGTTGATGCTCCTCCGGCAAGAAGAGGCTGTAATACCTCAACGCCCTTTTTCATGGTATGTGCGGCCATCAGCATTTCGGGAACAAATATTTCTGATCTTTTAAATTTATCGCCAACGACAGCCATTGCATCTATCATGGTGTCGAGAACTGCTGTAGGAGCGGCGCCTTCATCAAGAGCACCCTGAACAGCTTCAGCTATGAGTTTCTGTTTTCCCTTTTCGGTTAATTCTTTTACTTCGTCTATTTTTGACATTTACTGTCTCCCTTTTAGTATAGAAATAAACGGTGCCGGTTCTTAAGTTTTGACACCGTTTCGTTTGTAAATGAGTTTATTTTTTCTGAACACCAAACAGACCTTCTCTGAAGGCGCCTATAAATTCCATACACATCATATCCTCGCCCAGCAGGGCTTCGGTAGCGTAAATCAGGCCTCTCATATCCCTGTTCAGTGGATCAAGGATTACGCTGTCCATGCCAGCGTTCATTGCCAGAACAACAAATGCCATGTTCACCATCTTTCGGGCAGGCAGATTAAATGAAATATTGCTTGCTGCACCGGTCACATGAATGGTGGGATAGCGTTTTTTGATCTCTTTAATTACTTCAACAAGCATGTTTATGCCATCTTCTGATGTGCAAAGCATTTCAACCAGAGGGTCGATGTGTATGCGGGAAGGATCAATATTGTATTCCTTTGCCTTTGCCATGAGGTCTTCGAGAATTTTGAGGCGAATTTCAGCGGTCTTTGGAATTCCATTTTCATCGTCACACAGCAGAGCAGCTACCTGCCAGTCAGTATCTGCAATAACAGGAAAGACATCTTCTACCTTGGTTCCTTCCATTGATACTGAATTGATCAGGCCTGGTTTTTTACAAAACTGTATCATGTCGGCACAAAGTTTGGCATTTGGGCTGTCTACAGCTATAGGAGTATCAGTAACTTCCTGAACCAGTTCTATCATCCATTTCAGGGTTTCAAATTCAACATCCGGTTCAACTGAAGCACACACATCAATAAAATCAGAATTTACCTCTGATTGAACCTTTGCCAGATTCTTAATAAAATCAGCGTCCTTCGCTTCTATGGCCTTGGCTACAGAAGGAATGGATCCGTTTATTTTTTCTGCAATAATAATCATTGTTATTTCTCCGTTTTCTTTTAAATTAAACAATCATAAAACATTAAAAATTAAACATGCGACTAATGATTTTATGAACCTGTTCCTGGAAATCATTAGCCTTTCAAGAGGCCTTTAAAGGCTTCCTGTTCCTACTTTTGTAAGCATTGCAGTATAGAAATTCTGATGAAGGATGTCAAACCAAAATCCTTCCAACGTCGCGTTTTTCTAAGGTTTTTTAAATTCCGGAATAATCTCTGCTGCAAAATCCGGGTAACACCTGAAATATAACATTTAATTATCACAGGCTTCTATAATCATATAAGGTTTGTTGACTTTATAAAAATTTAAAAATACAAAACTAATCGGATTATAGAAGGTTTCATAATTTTAAGAAAGAAGATGTAAAATTGACAAAAAAGAACTCAGCTGAGGAATATATAAAAACCGGTTTAGGTATTGATGCGGGTGGAACATACACAGATGCGGTGATCTATGACCTGGAAAAAAACGTTACACTATATAAGGCAAAGGCGCTTACCACCAGATGGAATTTTACCATAGGTATCAGCAGGGCGCTTGATGAACTGGATCAGAACTGTCTTAAAAAGGTTGAGCTGGTTTCACTGTCAACAACTCTTGCTACAAATGCCATAGTTGAAAATGAAGGGCAGAAGGTCGGTTTGATACTTATGCCGCCCTATGGGTTTGATGTAACAGGTGATATCCCTTACCAGCCCAAAGCAATTGTAATGGGGCAGCTGGAAATTTCAGGAAATGAGATCGCTCCTGTCAATCCGGAGCAAATTAAGTCCGAAATTGATAAAATGATTAAAAAACATCATGTTACAGCCTTTGCAGTATCGGGCTATGCAGGTTCGATTAATCCTGAACATGAACTGCAGGTAAAAAAAATAATAATGGAATCAACAGGGTTTTTTGTGTCCTGTGGCCATGAATTATCCGATACCCTCGATTTTCGGACCAGGGCAACAACTGCCATGCTCAATGCAAGAATTATCCCCAGACTTACCAGCCTGCTGCTGGATCTTGAAAAGGTGATGAGCGGATACGGCATTGATGCACCGGTCGTTGTGGTTAAAGGGGACGGAACCCTCATGAGCGCTGAAATGGCTAAAAACCGACCTGTTGAAACAATCCTCTCGGGACCCGCGGCCAGTGTAGCAGGCGCAAAACATTTAACAGGCATTGATGATGCAATGGTTGTGGATGTGGGCGGCACAACAACCGATACCGCGGCCCTGTCACATGGAATGGTCAGTATTAATGAGCATGGATCAAAGGTCGGCGGGCACAGAACCCATGTAAAGGCCCTGGATATCAGAACATCCGGTCTTGGCGGTGACAGTTTTATTCTGTATAAAAACAGAAAATTTTTTATCGGTCCCAAACGGGTTGCGCCAATAGCATGGCTCGGGCAATATTATTCAGGAGTGAATACTGCCCTTGATTTTTTAGGCGACAGCCTTGAGCCATACGGGCACTCCACCCTCTGTATGCAGATACTTGCCAAAACCGGAGATATCAAAGCTTTAAGACCTACGCCGGTTGAAGAGCAAATTATATCACTACTGGAGAAAAGACCATATTCCATAGGCGAACTGGTTCAGTCAACCGAGGTGCTTTCGGAATGGACTTTACCTCTGGATCGTCTCGAGGAAAATTTTACTATACAGAGATGCGGCCTCACATTCACAGATCTTCTCCATATCAGCGGCAGGTTTAGAAAATGGGATACCGAAACCGCAGAACGATATGCGGGATTCTATTCGACCTTAAGCGGAATACCTCTCTTTGAGATGGCTGATATTCTCATGGATATGGGTGCCAGACAGCTTTCCATGGAACTGCTTAAACACAGGCTTGATGATGTGGAGTCAGACAGGTTTGATGACTGCCAGGCATGCAGAACCCTGATTCACCATCTTTTAGACGGCCAGCATCCGAATTATGAAGTCGCAATCAATCTGAAACACCCGGTGATCGGTATTGGCGCACCCATAAAATATTTTCTTCCAAAGGCAGTAATGCCGCTTAAAACAAAGGCCGTTATTCCCGAGAATGCTGATGTTGCCAATGCCATTGGTGCTGTTACCAGCCATGTTTTTATACGCCGACAGCTGGGGATAGTGCCCGGCCATTACAGCGGTTTTATTATTGAGGGGGTTTCAGGTTCCCGCCACTTTAAAGATTTTGATGAAGCAGATCGTTTTGCGAGAGAAACACTGACGGATATGATTCATAAACTGGCCGTTGAAGCAGGGACAAGCAGCAGGAAAATCACATTTGAAACAACAGATAAAACACCTGTAAGGGCGGACGGCAAGCCGGTTTTTGTAAAACGGACTATATCGGCCGGACTTAAAGGAAGACCTGACCTGCTGCTTGCTAAGCGCAAGACCGGATAATTACTCTAAATTGAAAGAAATAAAATAAGGAATGACAGAATTCCAGACCCCGCTTTTTAGCGGGGCCAGGAATTTTAACCTGACTGATAATGATTAAGCAATAATGCTTTTTGCAAGTTCGGCTGCCGAGGCTGCATCTTCAGCATAACCGTCAGCACCGATTTCGCTGGCATAATCCTGGGTAATAGGTGCGCCACCGATTATAATTTTAACCTTATCTTTCATCCCTGCATCAATAAGGCCCTTTACTGAATCCGAAAGAGCGGGCATTGTTGTTGTGAGAAGACAGGACAGAGCTACAATCTTGCATTCCGGGGTAGAGTTGATTGCTTCGATAAACTTGTCTGTAGATACATCAACGCCAAGGTCGACCATTGTAAAACCGGCAGATTCGATCATAAGAGATACGAGGTTCTTGCCTATATCATGAAGGTCACCGGCAACGGTGCCGATTACACATGTTCCAAGAGAGGTTGATGCTCCTCCGGCAAGAAGAGGCTGTAATACCTCAACGCCCTTTTTCATTGTGTGTGCGGCCATCAGCATTTCGGGAACAAATATTTCTGATCTTTTAAATTTATCGCCAACGACAGCCATTGCATCTATCATGGTGTCGAGAACTGCTGTAGGAGCGGCGCCTTCATCAAGAGCGCCCTGAACAGCTTCAGTTATAAGTTTCTGTTTACCTTTTTCGGTTAATTCTTTTACTTCATCTAATTTAGACATTTACTGCCTCCCTTTTATTTTTATTTATATTTTTTTCTTGACGCTGAACAATTCATCCCTTTAAGCGCCTATATATTCCAGACAAAATTTTCCTTCTTAAGTAATACCTCAGCCGCATAAAGGAGTCCAGGTGCATCTTTTTCCCGGGCTCATTATAGCGCTGTCCATTCCGACGTTCATTCGTTCATTGCCTGTACAGGAAATGCCTGGTTAATATATTTTCCTTCAGGCAGGCCGACGGAAATATTACTCAATCCGCTGGTAATATGTGTTGTTGGGGACATCTGATACTTCCCGAATAAGATCAATCATCCTGACGTACCAGCAAACGTATATTTTGTTAAAACTTCTTAGTGCATTAATCCAGTAATGTCAATGTTATAGATGTTTAAAACACCTGTGAAAACCGGCTATGAAAGTCAAATATTCTGAATCGACCTTCAGGTTTTTTAAAAATCTTCCATATTTTGTGTATGCGGCATCCGATTAAATACTAATTGTTGGATTTTTACCTTTTTATCTTTTTATTTTTTAATGTGTTGAAAAATATCATAAATTTTATATGAAGGCCCTGCTATTGCCACTTGACGATGAAGATAAATTTACCTATAGTTTCACTTTTGAAAAAGAGGATCGTTTTCAACTAAATCAAATTTGGAAGGAATAGATATGGCAGAAAATCGAAAAGAAGGATTGGAACCTTTATGGATGCTCATCGAAAAGCAGATCACAGGGTATAATGATGATGATTTTTCCGAAAGCAACAGCCTCAGCACGGCTAAAGAAATAGCTGCAGCCCTTGATGAATCAGGGTATAACGTGTCAAAAAGCGGTGGTAACTGGCTGCGGCTTAAGGCTGCATTAAAGGCACGCTTCAAAGTGGGCAGGCCGTTTATGCAGGATCTTGATAAATCGATTTCTGCACTGACCCTGGATAATATTACAGATACATACTTTGATGCCATGAAGATTGCGGCTGATCTGGGTAATGACTGGCCTTCAGCCCTGGCTTCTGAAAACAGGCCTGATTTTGAAAAAATGATTACAGATAGAAAAACAGATCTGATTGTTGCAAAGGCCAAGGAGCTTGGCGGAGAAGAAGGTATCCGCTATCTTATAGCTAAGGAATTTGAACCTGCTAAGATCGTCGAATTATTGGGTATTTCAGAAGACGAGTATAAGGGTGTCAAGGCAAAGGTAGATGCGGAAGCTGCAGAAAAGGCCAGGGTAAAGGATCTTATCGGTAAGGTTGCAGGCAAGTCAGATGATGAAAAAATCAAATATCTGCTCAATAACAATGTAGCTAATGAGCTCATAATTGAAATCGGCGGTTTTGATTCGGCTGCCATTGACCGTGTTAAAAAGGCAATGGAAGAAGAGCTGGCAGAAAAGAAACGCCTTGAAGAAGATGCTGCAGCCCAAAAGGCGGCAGAGGCAGCAGGACCTTCGCTGGATCAGATCGAACCTGACCAGATGCTTGAATATATTGAGGGTATCCGAGAGATTCTTTATTTTTCAGACCAGGAAAAGGATATCCGAATAATGTGCGAACAGAGTAAGATCCCCAAGGTTCTGGTTGATATAGCCGTTTCCGACCCTGATAAGCTTGATGAGCTTGAAGAAAAGGCCGGGGGCTAACAGATTTCAGATATAGATATAAATAATATCAAAGGCCGGCATATTTTTTAGTATGCCGGCCTTTTTTGTTATGACTGATTGAACCTGTTAAGTATGTTCACTATTGACAATCCCCAGGAACACCCTGTAAGGGCCCGGGGTGCCATATGGTAAAAAGGCTATCCTGTCACCTGGAGACAATACTGTGTCCCTGTCAGCTATTTTGCCGTTTACAAAGACCGCCTCAATCTCATCTTGAGGAAGTACCAGCTCTTCGGCTATGGTCATCGGAGTGCATATATCGGGAGATATCTGCTTTTTGATAAGATACGGAAGGTTCTGGCGATCCAGATGTTTCCTTAGGGCGCCAAATACACGGATCTCAACCGGCATACCTGCTGTGGCTTCATTCATATCAGCCCCCTCCTATGGAAGGAAAGAGGTAGATTCGTTCAGTTCCATTCAAAATATAATCATGACCCTGTATCTTACCATCCACCATAACGATCGTCACCTGTTCAACCGGGACATTAATCTTCCCGCACAGTTCTGAGACAGTTGTACCCTGTTGAATTTCTGCATCATGGCCTTTGTTCGGGTCATAATCGGGTATATGCTTTCTTAAAATTGAACTTAAAAATATTTTCAATGCTGCGTCCTTTTCCTTCGGTATTAACATCTTCTGCTGGATTAAACCTGCAGGAAATCGCTACATAAATTAAGATATTATCCCGGATAGTTTGTTTCGTGTCAATGTTCCGAATAGTTTTTATTATATCAATGTCGACATAACTATTTAATATTATTGATAATTTAACTTGTATGCGTGTCGTCAGGCGTAGTATAATCCCTATATGGAGACTTATTAATCAGCCGTCTGCGCTGCAGGCGTAGTAAACCGGAAATAAATGCAAAGGAGGAATATATGCCTAAAATTATCAGGGTTAATATGTCTGATCTTACTGTGAAGAATGAAGAGCTTCCCGAGGCCTATACAGGTATGGGAGGCAGAGGGCTCACCTCGGCGGTTATTTCCTCGGAGGTTGAGCCTGCTTGCAATGCCATAGGGCCGCATAACAAGCTGGTTTTTGCGCCGGGACTTTTATCCGGAACCAACTGCGCAAACTCCGGCAGGATCTCGGTGGGAGGGAAAAGCCCCTTAACTGGCGGAATCAAGGAGGCAAACTCCGGAGGCCAGGCAGGCGGTTATATGGCCAGGCTGGATATCTCGGCAATAATCATTGAAGGAATCATAGAGGACGGAAGGCTCTACAAGCTGTTTATCGGAAGAGACAAGGCGGAATTGTCCCCGGCCGATAATCTTAAGGGTCTCGGTAACTATGATACCGTGGATGCCCTTGTAAAGGAGTTCGGAGACAAGGCAGGATATGTCAGTATAGGCCAGGCAGGGGAATGGAAGCTTGCAGGGTCAAGCGTTGCACTCACCGACAGGGAACTCAGGCCATCAAGGCATGCAGGCCGCGGAGGGCTCGGAGCGGTTATGGGTTCAAAAGGACTTAAGGCCATAATAATAGATCCAACCGGTGGTGCGGCTGCCCCTGTCAAAGACACGGAAAAATTCAAGGATGCCTCAAAACGTTTTGCAAAGGCCCTTATGGATCATCCTGTATCGGGTCAGGGATTGCCATCCTACGGCACCGATATCCTGGTAAATATCATCAACGAGGCAGGGGGGCTTCCTGTCCGGAATTTCAGTTCAGGCCGATTTGAACAGGCAGAGAATGTGTCCGGGGAAACCCTCAACAAACTTACCCAGGAAAGAAAAGGTGAGGTCTCGGTAGGGTGCATGTCAGGGTGTGTCATAAGATGTTCGGGTACCTATAATAATAAGGAGGGTGAGTTTGTCTCCAAATGGCCCGAGTATGAGACAGTCTGGGCATGGGGCCCGAACTGCGGCATAGATGATCTTGATGCCATTGCCAGGCTTGATTACGGGTGCGATGATATCGGTCTTGATACAATAGAAACAGGAAATGCCGTGGCCGTGGCCATGGACGGAGGAGTAAAGTCATTCGGTGATGCTGCAGGGGCAGAGGAACTGCTTGCCGAGATAGGAAAGGGAAGCCCCCTGGGCAGGATACTTGGATCAGGGGCGGCTGTAACAGGCAAGGTCTTTGGTGTAAGAAGGGTGCCTGTAGTAAAGGGACAGGCAATGCCGGCATATGACCCAAGGGCCGTCAAGGGCCAGGGCGTCACATATGCAACATCAACAATGGGAGCCGATCATACTGCAGGATATGCGGTTTGCCAGAATATCCTCAAGGTCGGAGGAAATGTTGATCCTCTGAAACCTGAAGGCCAGGTGGAGACATCAAAGGCCCTGCAGGCAGTTACAGCGGCGGTGGATGCGGCGGGTCTTTGTCTTTTCGTGGCGTTTGCCGCCCTGGACATACCCGATGCCTTTGAGGCTGTTGTGGATATGGTAAATGCAAAATATGGATGGTCAATCACAGGAGACGATATCTTCGCCCTGGGACGAAAGATCCTTAAAATGGAAAAGGATTTTAATACAGGCGCGGGCTTTACATCGGTCCATGATCGTTTGCCGGAATTTTTCCTGGAAGAGAAGCTGCCTCCCCATGACACCGTATTTGATATCCCCGGAGAGGAGCTTGACAGGGTGATGGAGGTTTAAAGGTTTTATAAAAGATCATAATTACAGGCCGGTATATTTTAATGATATGCCGGCTTTTATTTTCTCAATGAACCTTTAATGTGCCCTGATATAAAGTGTTTTCCTTTCTATATAATAACTGACAATGTTTATGGCCGGTATGAGGGAACCGAAAAAATATTTCCCTTTGATATCATTTTCCCAGTTGTTTCATCAACCGACCGGCCGCAGATAGAAAAATAACCCACACAGTACATTGATGTGCTATACTCACGGCTCTGGGTGATGACTTCCTGTATCCCGAGGGTTTCAGGCCTGATTCCCTTCCCTTTCAGTGACTGTAGATGTTTCTCAGGATACTGTGAATGAAGCAAGCCTCGAGCAGATAAACGAAAAATCCAGGAGATTTTTTTAAGATGGCAAAATCAAAAATAACCGTCCGGAGATGGAAGAAAGAAGATATTCCCGGCATTATTGAATGCAGCAGAAGGGCCTATTCTGACTATACCGAAGAATATATCTTTACTCCAAGGCATTACGAGATGCAGCTTGCGGTATTTCCCGCCGGCCAGTTTGTAGCGATTGTTGACGGCAGGGTTGCGGGCTATGCTACATCTGTTATCGTAAATATAGAAGATGACTTCTGGTATAATGTTGACGAGATAACCGGAGCCGGAACCTTCAGTACTCATAATCCTGACGGAGATACCCTTTATGGCGCGGATATCGCAGTTGATCCCGAATATAGACAGCGAGGGATCGCAATGCTTCTATATAAAAAAAGGAAGAGCGTCCTGCAGCGGTTTAACCTCCGGCGAATGATCGCCTATGGCCGTATCCCGGGTTATAAGGATTATGCGGGCAGGATGTCTGCCGACCAGTATGTAAAGAAGGTAATTGCAGGAGATTTAAGAGATTCCGCACTTAATGCCCATTTAAAGGCAGGGTTTCAGGTAAAAAAGGTTCAGCTCGATATTACTGAGGATGCGTCGAGCCTTAATTATTCAACATACCTTGAAATGATGAATCCGGATTATAACATCGCTAAAAAGCGGATTACGTCAGCATATGTACCCAAGCGTGCAGTAAGGCGTTTAAGGATCTGCGGCGCCCAGTATTTGATGTGTCCTATCAGGGACTGGCAGGAGATGGAAGACAGCGTTGAGTTTTTTGTGAATACTGCGGATTCATACCACTGTCATTTTCTTATGTTTCCTGAGAATTTTACGCATCAGATGATAAGCGGTCTTGATGGAAATGATATGAAAGAAATGATCAGGATGCTGGCCGGGATGACCGACAGGTATGTGGAGATGTTCACACGATTTGCCGGGAAGTATAATATATATATTATAGGCGGCTCTCATCCGACAATGAGGGATGGTCTCCTGTATAATACTGCACACCTTTTTACACCAACCGGTCATGTTTATACACAGGATAAGCTGCACATTACACCGGTTGAACGGGAAGAGTGTGATATTGAGCCGGGAACCGGTTTAAAGATATTTCAGACACCCTTTGCAAGGATTGCCATACAGATATGCTATGACATAGAGTTCCCCGAGCTTTCAAGGCTGCTTACACTGGCCGGAGTTGAGGTCATTTTTGTCCCCTTTTATACTGAAGAAAAAAAGGCATATTATCGTGTAAGGCATTGTGCACATGCAAGGGCAGTTGAAAATTTCGTATATGTAGCAATGACCGGAAATGTTGGAAACATGAGAACAAAGATTGGCTCTTTTATGAATTACAGTCAGGCGGCAATACTTGCCCCGAGTGATTTTTCCTTCCCCGAGCAGGGTATTGAGGGAATAGCCGATCCAAATGTTGAGGCAGTAGTGGTTTCAGAGCTTGCCCTGTTTGCCCTGGCGCAACAGAGACATGTGGCAACAGTACGCCCTCTCCATGACAGAAGGCTTGACCTGTATGATTTAAAAGCCAAAAACAAGATTGAAATTATCCGGACGGAATAGCAGAAGAGGCAAATTATGAGTGAATTAAATCTCTCAATGGAAAAACTAAGTGAGTTAATTGATAAAAAAGATCGTGTTGAATTGACATCCTTCATCAATTCCCTCAGTCCATCCGAGACAGCCTGGGCGATGTCAAGGCTAACCGAGGAAAAACAGCAGCAGGTTTTAAGCCTTCTCCTGCCGGCAGATGCGGCTGATGTAATTGAAGATATCCCTGAAATCCAGGCCGCGGATTTGGTTGAAGATATGCCTATTGAACAGGCCGCAGCCATTATGGAGGAGTTGGCAAGCGATCACCTTGCTGATGTGCTCGGAGAAATGGATGATGAGTCCAGTGAGGCGATTCTGGATAAAATGGACCGGGAAGATGCAGATGAAGCCAGGATGATGCTGGAGTACTCTCCTGACTGTGCCGGAGGGATTATGATTTCCGAGTTCCTTGCATATAGATTTGATAGAACAATCAAAAATGTCCTGGATGACCTGAGGGCGAACAGGAAAGAATATATTGATTATCATGTGCAATATTTTTATGTGGTTGATCCGGAGAATAAACTGGTAGGCGTTCTTCGAATTCATGATCTGCTTTTTTTAAATAAAGAGACACTGCTCAGTCAGGTCATGCTCTCTTCTCCTCTTTGTGTTTCCGATAATTCTTCACTTAAGGATCTTCAGGAATTTTTTGAGGAGCATCATCTTTTTGGTGTGCCTGTTGTTGACGATGATAATAAACTGGTCGGTGTGGTGCTGCCAAATGCAGTTGAAGAAGCTGTCAATAAAAGAAAGACAAAAACCTTTCTTCGGTTAAGCGGTATCATTGGAGGGGAGGAGTTTCGAACAATGCCGCTGTTGTCCCGCTCCGGACGCCGCCTCTCATGGCTGAGCATGAATATTGTGTTAAATATCATCGCAGCGACTGTAATTGCATTGTATCAGGATACCCTTGCCGCGGTTATTACACTTGCGGTTTTTCTCCCTATGGTCAGCGACATGAGCGGCTGCTCTGGTAATCAGGCGGTTGCAGTTTCAATGCGTGAACTATCCCTTGGTCTGGTACGCCCGGGAGAACTATTATGGGTACTTGCAAAGGAAGCCAGGCTGGGTATCATTAACGGCCTTACCCTTGGTCTGCTTCTTGGCGGTGTTGCTTTCCTATGGAAGGGAAATCCCTGGCTCGGAGTTGTAGTAGGTGGTGCACTGGCAGCCAATACACTGGTTTCAGTTACTATAGGCGGAATGCTGCCCCTTATCCTCAGGCGGTTAAAACTTGATCCGGCGCTGGTTTCCAGTCCTTTACTGACAACCGTCACGGACATGTGCGGTTTCTTTTTTGTCCTGAGTTTTGCGTCTATGCTGCTTCCAAGGCTTGGAGGCCTTTAATAATTTTTGATTTTAAGCCCTATGCGATTTCAAACAGGTCGTTAAAACGATCCTGCAGAATGATCCTTTCATCTTTCTTTCTTTTTGCTGCCTTTGCATAGCCGTCCCTTGCAAGTTGTCCACACTTCGGGCAGGCATTAAAGGGAACAGAAAAGCCTGAAACAACACTTCCATCACCGTATGCAGCCACTTCGGTATAACCCGGGCAATCAGGGCAGAGATGGTATCGTCGAAGCTGTTCAACTCCAATGCCTATGGTATCGTAATAAATTGATTTTCTCTCTTCAACAATCTCACTGCGTGTAACCTTTTGCCATTTTTTTCGATTGGCAAAGATATCAAGGGCATTGCTGCAAATGCTTTCTATATAGGCATTCATCTTACCGGACTGCACAAACCTTGCAGGGTCGTAATCCGGTTCTTTAACATGACTGGTATCGAGTCCGGCCATTGCCAGGATAATGCCAAGATTTGTATAGGGCAGCGCCCCTTCAATGGAATACCCCCCTTCAAGCACACAGATATGAGGATTGATTGCCTGATTGAGCCGTGCATAGCCCTGGGCTGTAAAATTCATGTTGGTAATGGGGTCGGTATAGTGATTGTCCTGACCCGCAGAGTTAAGGATAAGCTCCGGCTGAAATTCCTCAAGAATGGGGAGAATCACACGTTCAGTGACCATGTCAAACCCCTCCTCCCCTGTCTCCGGCGGTAGAGGTATGTTGATGTTGTAGCCCTGGGCCGCCGGTCCGCCAAACTCATCCTGGAAACCTGTGCCCGGATAGAGGGTTCGGCCATCCTGGTGCAGCGAAATGAAAAGTGTGTCCGGATCATTGTAAAAGATATCCTGTGTTCCGTCTCCATGGTGGCAGTCTGTGTCAACAATGGCAATTTTACGCACACCGTAATGTCTCCGGATAAACTCAACCATAATAGCTTCTATATTGACGATACAGAAACCCCGGTCGCCAAAGACCGTCTGCATGGCGTGATGACCCGGGGGACGGACAATGGCAAAGGCCCGCTCCACCTCTCCCTCCATCACCTTCTTTGCTGCCAGGACAGCGCCGCCTGCAGAGATAAGGTGGGATTCACTCATGAGATCCTGCGGCGGAAAGGCGCAGAGATGCACCATTTCGATATCCCTGTAATCTGCAAGTTCGGGGTTGAAAAAAAAGATGTTTTCCACATCCCCTAGCCCCTCTTCCAAAAGCTGATCCCGTGTATAGAGCAGTCTTTCCTCGCGCTCGGGATGACTTGGGCTGATGCACCAGTCAAAGGCAGGAAAAAGAATGATTCCGGTTTTTCGAGGCGCTTTGGGCATAAATTGGGTTGTGGTCATTTTACACCTCCTGCCTGTCCAGGTTTGCATGTTCCAGGCCCGGCCTGACCTGTGCCTTCAGGGAAATGACCCTTCCGGTAGAAGAAAATCCCCTCACCGTGTTCATCTCTTCACGTTCAATAAAATCGATCTCATACTGCCCTGCTATTTTTGACTCTTTTGCCTGTAGACTTATGGCCTCTGTAAGTTTTTCTTCGGCGTCTTTCATGGTAAACCCTGGCTTTATACGCTCGTGCAGACCGATTTCTGGGATTGAAAGTTTTCCATCGCCGCTGTTGGCATAGAGGGTGGCCGAAAGTGTCGATCGTGTTCGTGCTGCCCCTATGGCATTGGCCACCTCAAAATCGGGAGGGACAATGCAGGGGAGCTTAAATGCCTCGCCAAGCTTTGCCTGTAATGCCTTGCTGGGACCACCAACGGCAATGACCTTTGCCGGATCTGGTCTGAAACGACCGAGAAAGGCTGAAACAGTATACACAGGTCTGGTATAGACCTCTTCTATCATCTCATCCATTGCCTTTCTGACACTGACAGCAAAACTCATGGCAAGTTCTTCTGCGAGATGTTGAGGCTCCTTTGCCGGATGCAAATGTCTTAATGCCTTCTCTGCACGCTCGCGATTTCCCTCCATTGAGCCGATCACAACCAGTGCATCGGAAAGGGTCGCTCCACGTATCTCCCCGTGACCAAAGGCCGCCGGAATCCCAAGATTTTCTGGTCCTATGCGGTAGCCTTCACCTTCTGCTGTAATTTTGCTGTTGCCGCCAAGACCAACGCTTTTTGTTGCAAGTGCGCGTATGAGAGTCGGTCTGCCCATGACGGTCACTCCATATGGCTCCATCAGGGGCTGATCCGAGATAAAGAGACCGATATCCGTGGTTGTGCCGCCAATATCAACCACCGCATAATCATCACCAAGAGGCGAAAGCGCCAGCGCCCCCATAACGCTTGCCGAAGGACCGGAATGTATGGATTCACATGGCAGATGCACAGACCGCTCAAGTGGCATTGTACCGCCATCCGCCTTAAGCACCAAAAGCGGCGCGGTAATACCCAGTTCGGACGCCCCATTAACGATTGCCTTGGCAAAGGTCATAAAGCGGTTCTTAAGTGCGGCGTTTATCCATGTCGTGTAAATCCGGCGCGGGAAATTCGGCAGTCCGGAGATAGCGGAACCGCAGCTGATATGGCGAAAACCCATGGACTTAGCTTTTTCAGCAAGTTTATGTTCTATCTCCGGGTTCCGGTGGGAAAATTTACAGACGATTCCCACTGATTCAATCCCTGCTTCGGCAAATTCTTCCAGCGCCTCCCGAACCTGATCCCTCGAAGGTTCTTTTATAATAGTTCCCCGATGATCTATTGACCCGTCAAGAAAATGCAGGAAATCTCCACAGCGCAGAAAACCGGGATTCATCCCAGGTCCTGCCTGCACCAGCATTCCCACCTGATCAATATTTCCGCATGCAATAGCGTTGGTGCAGAGGGTGGAGCTGAGATGAACACGGTCCACGTCAGCAGCCGATGAATCCTTCAGAAGCTGCCTCAACAGGGCAATAACCGTTTCGCTGAGATTGTCCTGGTTTACAAGGAGCTTTGCCTTGGTGACAAGCTTTTTGCCATCAAGCAGAACGCCATCGGCATGGGTTCCGCCAACATCAATTCCAATTACTTTTATTGCCATAGAATGATCCCTATTTACCCATAATCGTTTTTAAATATACGCTCTTTTAAAAATAGAACAATTGACTCGTTTTTGCAAAATGATTATAACGACCAAAAATCAGGTCTACTATAATGGGGATCAAGTTACGGGTAAAAAAGACCCAAGGGTATGCATTTATGAAGAAACATGCAGGCTGTTGAAAAAGGAATAAAAATGAAAAAGAAAAAATGTTTTCTTTGCTCCAAAGGAAAGGCTCGGAGGAAGTGTAAAAGACATAATGACGAAATGATATGTTCCGTATGTTGTGCAGAAATAAGGGACATTGCCTGTGAAGGGTGCCAGCATTTCGATAAGGCCATACAGTATGAAGCGGAAAGAAGCCAAAAAAACAGGTCTTTTATAATTGAAATTAATGAAGAGCTTGAGAATGAAATTGACAGAGCGCTGGAATTGATGGAAAGAGGCCGGTATGATGAAGGCGGAGCGCTTCTTGAAAGACTATTAATAACCTATCCTGACTATTATCTGCTTAATTATGCCATGGGTGTAGCCTACGGTTCAAAAAATGACATTGATAAGGCTATTTACTATTTTAAAAAAGCCATAGATGCGTTTCCCTATCTGCAGGAAGCACATTTTAACCTTGGAGAGGCATACAGACGAAAACTGGATATTTACAATGCTGTAAAATCATTCAAAAGAGTAATTGAAATAGGCGAGCCAGAAGATAAAACAGTTGTTATAGCCAGTGAGTTTATCTCCGGACTTGAGGCACAGGTTATGAAAACAAACGGTGTTTTGCTTGATCAGTATCTAAAAGGCCAGGAGATTTTTCAAAAGGCTTTCTCGCTGATGGAAAAGAAGGAGTGGGAAAAGGCTGCTATTGCTTTTAAGGAGTGTACAAGCATGATTAAAAATCATCCTCAAAGTTATGGTAACCTTGGATTATGCTACGTAAAACTGGGACGGAAAAAAGATGCAATGGAAGCCTTTGATAAGGCAATTGAAATCGATCCGAATTATGAACCTGCTATTATTAATAGAGCAGCTTTTGAATCTATGGAGGATGGCGAAATGCCGGGAGATGATATTTTTGAGTCTGTTGATTACTACAGGGATCGATACATGGAAAAGCTTAAAAAGGAAGATTTATGAATGCCAGTATGCTCTTTTCCTTGTTTGATCTGATATCTGCGATCATCTTTTGCTTATTTGTAGCGCCCGGTTTTTTGCCAGAGTTTTTAGATATTGGAAACAGTGAAATACAGGTTGCTGTTAAATTCTAAGGTTCGTATTTGAATAACTTAATAACCTTAGAGCGTTACGCTCCCACTGATAAACGATATAAAATAATTAGGTTTACCTGTGTCCTGTAGTTTTCATAAACTTTAAAACTTAACAGCGTCACCCTTTACAATAACACTTTAATATAACGAATAAATTTTAATTTTCACGGATTTTGATTTTTCGTAATGCTATATATCGGATTTGCCAATATTAACATTTCCGATAGCATAACTACTTCTAAATTACTCGTCATTAAAAGTCGAATCAACCTTCGCAAATGAGACTTCTCCCTTCGTTTTAAACCGCGTTAACAATTATCAACATTAAAGTTGACAAAAGTTGACATCTTCATTATCTTATAAATATGCGAATCCTTGGAGGGAATAAAATGCTCAACATAAAAAACATTGAGCAAAAGATTGAAACACTTGGTTTGTCTCAAGCCGAGATTGCTAAAGCATTGGATATTTCGAGAGAGACAGTATCACAATGGTTTAAAAATAATAAATTTCCGCGCCCTGGTAAATTATTAAAGCTTGCTCAGCTTTTAAAACTTTCGTTTAATGAATTAGTTATCAAAGAAGACACATCTAATGATCCTGTTGTTGCATTCAGAAAAAAAGGTAGACATAAGATATCAGAAGAATACATCGAAGAAGCTAAGGATAAAGGCTTTCTCTTGAATAGCCTTGTACCATACTTACCTTTTGATAATTTATCATTACCTCCATCTTTAAAAGAACCTAAGTTGGATTATGAATATGTTCAGGATGTTGCGAGGGCCGCAAGAAAAGAAATATGTAAATTAAGTGATTCAAAAATCGAATTTACCGATTTGATCAATTTCTTTAATAAGCATCATGCAGTGTTAATTCCTGTTTTCTGGGGCAATAAGAAAAATCATGAAAACGCTTTACATGTATTTTTACCAAGATCGATGACAACATGGATTTACTTAAATCTTGACAGCAAAATACATGATTTCAAATTCTGGATGGCCCATGAACTTGGCCATGTGAAATCACCCGAATTAAAAGGTGATGAAGCTGAAGACTTTGCAGATTTATTTGCGGGAGCTTTACTATTCAATTCAGAGCTTGCAGAGGAAGAATATATTCAATTAAGGAGGTTAACAAGCGAGTCTTCACAATTGAGCAGAATAATGGAATTGGCAGAGCAATTAGTTGTTTCACCATTAACTGTTTATTACGAGATTAACAAGTATGCCAGGCATGAAGGGAAGCAAAAAATTAATCTTGAAACTGATAAGTTAATCTATAAAGCTAATACAAATTTTCAGAATAATTACACAACTATTGCAAATGTCTTATTTACTACTTTGCCTGCTCCATCAAAGAAATATTTTTCAGTAGCAACCGAAGTTTTTATAAGCCCATTTTTTAATGCCTTGAAAGAATTCCTGGTTACTGAAAGAAAATCTGTTGGATTCGTGCAGACTATTTTAAACCTGACACCAGTTGATGCCCATACATTATATGAAGACATATTCCAATGGCCTGCAATATCCTCGTAGATTCATGTTCATATTTCCGCCTTGCTCATAGCATCCATCCCTTACTAAATGTTGAGTTCGGTGAAGAAAAATATAAACTGGGGGTTATTCAGGAACTTCAAAAAGAATATAAGAAAAGTCCAACACTTCAGAATAAATTTTATTGGGTTGATGACCCTGAATACGCTGAAAATAGAAAAAGATGTTTCTCCCTGACTCAGGAACAAAAAAGCGTCATTAATAATGCTTTTTACTTTATGAGAGACACTGCAAGAGAAGAAGAATTGGGAGTGTCAAAAGTTGATATAACCGCTCTTTCATATGCCAATGTCCTGGGAATTCCGATTGTTACTGATGATTCTGATATGATAGCGCTGGCAAAAGAGTATGATATAGTTGTTTTTAAATCTCTCGAACTATTGCACTTAATGTATAAAGCCGGCCATATTAGTAAAAGGAAAGTCAAAGAGATTGCTTCATACTGGGTATATTTAAACGATACCCCTAAAAGCTATAAAAAGGATTATGAACGGCTCTTCAATGAGCCTGCACCATTATGATAGAAATTAAGGTTTTCAGATTGGGTTTCCCTCATGTTCAAATTTCAGTCACATTCTTTCTAAATATTGTAGCTTGCAATTTTACTGGTCAAGGCCACCGGTTAAATTGAATACCATATCAGAAAAACCCGCGGAATAATTTATTGCCGCCGAAACTATAGAAAGAGATATTGTGGAACGGGATATCTTTTATGACACAGACAAATTGATAGACGCAGAGCAGGAGAACCTTCTGCGGAAAGCATACGCCATATGCGAAAAATGGTGGTTTGATAAACTGGACTGTCGGGAAAGTTTTGCAAGGCAACGTATAGAAAATATTTCCTTCGAAGAAGCCATGAATCATTTTGTTAAAAGTGCAAAAATGGTTGTCATACAACGTCAGCAGATGCTGTTTAAGGGAGAAAAACCTTATCTTGAAGTAGGTTTTCGTTCTATGGAAAATCCCATAGACTATTTTCTCTGGATAATTATTCCCTTAAAACATAAAAATAAAATTATTGAAGGATTTGATTTGCTATAAATTGAATTACCGCTTTTAAAGCAGCTGTCATTCAGTGCAAAACTTTTAATATATTCTTTCAGTCGTTGGGTAGCCCAGATACCGAAATGTTTGGTAACAGGCTTTCAACGAATTGACATTTTTACCTTTATCAAAATTCAACACTGAGCGTTTAAAAATAGGTTCCAACAGCGACTGTGGGAGCCAGGCGAAAATAATACCCGTTCCCAGCGTGTCCCTCCATTTCTAAACCACTCGAATTCGAGAGACTTAATCAGGTCGAAATCGACAAGTTTTACATTTTTACCTGCGCCCCCCATATTTCAAATGGCGCTTAACGTCCCGACTGCTCTCCTTTCGAACTTGTAAGAATTCCTTATAAGTTCGAAAAAGAAGCGTCCCCATTTATACATCAGGCTACCACCAGTCAGTATTTATGCCGCCCATTTAACACCTCTGCTGGCATAATCAAAAATCAGGTCATAGACATTTTCACACTTCTTCTTGAACAGAATCCGGTCATAACTTTTTGGCAGGTTTTCATCCTGTACCTTTTCAACTGTGGAACGCACAATTATTTTTGTTCGGGAATGGGGTTCGATAATTTCTACCATGAGACGAACAACCGATCTTGGAGTGAAGAATTCTCCTCCTCCCTGTCCTTCTGCCATGGCAAACTTGCTCAGGAAATATTCATAAATCTGGCCGAACATATCACCGCTTGCATCTTCAGGAATATTGGAGAAGTTTTTTAAAAGCTGCTTTGGTATGCTTTTATCAGTGCGTGTTAGCCTGAAATATTCATCCTGCGGAAGCACTCCCTGGAGTTCGGATTTATATTCCTCTATTGCCTCCATGGCTTTTTTTATAGCCTTGTCGATCTCTTCTTTTTCCGGTAGATTAAGCAGATAAGTATACCTTGCATGATCAGGCAGATAAAAACCGCATTTTTCTATGGCTATTTCTGAAAGGGGTTTTTCTCTTCGTGTACCTTTTAGCTTGGCATATTCCGCCATTATCTCTTTTTCACTCTGACGGTATCGGTTGTCTGCAAATTTAAGAAATATAAGCCCAAGGACCGGGGTGGAGTATTCACTGGCTTTGAGGTCTGAGTTGGCGCGTAATGTATCAGCACTGCGCCATAGATCATCTTCGAGTTGTTTTAATTCTTGTTTATTCATAAATTTTTCTAAAATATCGGTGAGTTATTTATTATTTGAGGATTTGTTGTAACAGAAAAATGGTAGCCGGGCAATTGCTTTATATGAGATGGAATCTTGAAGTATTGTTCAACTTTATTCTGTTATCAAAAAACTGGATTACCCGGTCGAGCCGGGTAATGACGAAAGGTGAGAAGGCAGAATCAATGATTCACAAATCTTCATGTATTTGCGAAACATCAGAATTATATTAATCCATTGTCTCTACAAAATAGGCATCATCCCAGATTGAATCATTTTCAAATGATTTTTTTAATTTGGGGCATTCACTTAACAATCCCCTGCCTGTAAATTCTTTTATCCTGTTTATCAGCTCATCAACCGATAATTCTCCATTCGACGCTACCAGTACATGAACGTGATCCGGGGCAAGGGATATTAAGCTGACAAAATCATTAACAACCTCGCTGCTTTCATTAAAGATTTTTTATGCGGTATCTACAATGGTTTTAATCGGAATTCATTACAATTAATGCTGCGCCATAGGCTCCTACAAGCTGTGGGTCATCAGGCACAACTACCTTTCTGCCCAGTTTTTTTGAAAGCAGTTCTCTCATGCAGGGATTTTTGGCAACACCGCCGGTAAACACGATATCACCCTCCGATGAAATGCGGTTTATCATTCCGAAGGCCCTGTTAACTACACTTGCATGGAGCCCTTTTGCTATGTTTCTTCTGTTTTGTCCCTTTGCTATAAGTGATGTTACTTCGGATTCGGCAAATACAGTGCACATGCTGGATATACTTACATTCTCTTCAGCCTTGAGTGCTTCATCCCCAAACTCATCAATATCAAAACCAAGTGTCTTTGCCATGATTTCAAGAAACTTGCCGGTGCCCGCAGCACACCTGTCATTCATTTCAAATTTTTTTACCCTGCCGTTTTCAAATAAAGATATTGCCTTGCTGTCCTGTCCGCCGATATCGATAACCGTGCGGATGTCAGGAAAAAAGGCCCTTGCACCTGTGGCATGGGCCTTTATTTCTGTTACAGTAGGGGCATCAAAGTTGATTTCAAAAAGATTTCGGCCATAACCTGTTGCCATGATATGGTCATGCGGAGCCTGAACTAAAAGTTCTTTTGCTGTCATGGCTGGGTCAAATCCGGTATCTGCCTGAAGGCTTTGTATTATCTTCCCTGCCTCATTTATTACAACCAGCTCAATTGTGCGTGAGCCTATATCTATTCCTGCAAAATTCATTGTAATCCTTATAAAATTTTCTCTCGCCCATTCGCTGCGCTCACAGAGGACACAGAGAAAAACGATTTATGTTTTAAAGAAAAAATAAAAAAATATTTTTGCTTTTCTCTGCGATCTCTGCGGACTCTAGCGAAGCGGGCGAGATATTAGTTTTTGCTTTTTTAAGCTACTTCAATTGCTCAATAAATGCCTCGATCCTTGTCTTCAGCTGACCTGCATCTTCCATGTTATAATCCGTTTCTATTCGGAGTGTCGGAATCTCACTGTCTTCAAGGGCCTTTTCTACAGGGATGGATTCCATGATATAGGGCTGGCAGAACTGAAGCCCGTAATGGATAACGCCATCTGCGTTATATTCGTTGAACATCTCTTTCACATGGTCGCATCTTTCCTGGTTGGGGGTAAAGATAGCGCAGTCAACCTTGAAGTACCTGTCTACAATCGCTTCCATCATTTCATCTATTGTTTGTCCTGAGTCATCTGTAAGGTTTCTTACTCCTCTTTCTCCTACACATGATTCCTCGCCAACGATGACGGCCCCTGATGTTTCAATAAGATAGGGAAGTTTCCAGTTGGGCACTGCCTGGGGGCATCCGGAAATTAAAATCCTGGGAGTCTTTTCAGGAAACACACCCTTTTTGTCCTCAATACGTTTTTCAAGTTCGTCGCATATCCTGTTCACAGATGCAGTAAATCGACCGGGGTTATCATAAAAAAATACCTGGTTTGCAAGCAGTGCATCCAGTCCGGATATGGGGGCCGGATCATATTTTCTCAGTGATGACAGCCTGTGCATTGCCGCACGCTTTGCATTTACTGTTTTTATTGCCTCTTTCAGGGATTCTATTGTTATTTTTCTGCCGGTAAGGTTCTCCACACTCTCTTTAAAACGGGCATATTCCTGTTTAAGCAGCTCTCTGCCCTGAACCGATTTTACCTGTGGAATATCCATTACATAGAGGTTGTTGACAAGGCCTCCCAGGGTTTCATAGGCCTTTTTCTTGCCGTCACATGTATTTTCACCAACTATCATGTCTGCGCTTTCCAGGTAAGGACATACCTTCCCAAGCTTGAAACCGAAAGAGGATTTGATAAGTGCGCATGTGTTCCTGGGCAGATATTTTTCTACCTCCTCCATGGCAAAGTCAGCGCCCGAGCAGAGTCCGATAAGTGTGGCGTTTGCAGCAAGTACGATCTCTTCGGGAACAAACACACAGTAGGAGCCGATAATTTTACGTCCTTCCTTTTTTTCATCAAGCAGTTCTTTTATCCGGAGACTGTGTACATTGCTTATAACGAAATCAAAATAACTCATCTCCTCGGGCCGGTCTTCCTGGGAGAGGTAAATATCCTTATATGCCTGTCCAAGGACAGCCAGCAGTGCGTCATGTGCTTCAAGATCAAGCCCTAAATCTGTCCACATGGATCTGTAGTCTTCACTCATGGTATTAATCTCCTTAATTATATTGTTAATAACATATCGTTATGTTGCATGAATGAAGTTAGCCGGTCAAACAGGAAAAATCGATATAGATTGATCAAATAATGGGCATAACCTATTTCGGGGTCAAAATATCTAACAGTTTGGTAATTTTTAACGAAATGTATTGATAAGGACTATCGCGTCAAGCATGGTCGTCCGCTGGCATAGGAGTGTAAATGCCGGCTTCGGGAGACGTGTGTATAATGAGCATGTAACCAGGCCATTTGTGTATTTGTATGGAAACAAAGGCCATCATGCGTGCAAAATGCAGCTTTAAAAATTTAAGATGAAAGATTGAGGTAACAGCATGTTTAATATAAGAAAAATTCAGGAACAGATAATTTCATATAGTATTGCCGCGGTAAGTAATGCTGAAATAGCAGAGGCAATTGTATACGGGGAGAACGGGGAGGCAGCATCCGAGGACAACGACACATGGTGTCAGTGCTCCGCGGGATACAGTAAAGTCCTTTTTGAAAGAGCCTTCCAATGCAATGTCGAAGTTGCACTTTTAAAGAGTGTCAAGATGGGGGACGATATCTGTCTGATGAAAATCATCCCCGATGCACCGGTGTGGAGGTAATCAAAATAGAAGCCGCCTGCAGGGTTTGATTAAGGCCAATTATTGGCGCTGGGATTTTTCCCTGCAGGCTCAATATAGCAGGGCGTTTCACCGATACTGCAGCCCCCCTTCTTGTTTTCAGGAAGAAGAATATAGAATTTTCTGAAATCGGAATATGTTTAATGAAATGTTTTCTATATCGGGTTTTCCTGTTTGACTTATAAATGTGTATTGCTTAATCTTTATACTCTATCCACTTAACCGGAAGAAGGCGCATCCAAATGAAAAAGGTTTTCGGCTTTACATGAATTGTTGCATCATATGACACCTGGACTGGTCGTCATTTGGTCATGGTCGAAAACTGATACTAATACCCTGTTATTTTTCTATTTAACAGGGTATCCCCATGCAGTTGATTACTTGTTACCAGCCTGTTGTCAATTTTCGACTATCCCGAGGTTAATTTTTACTGTGGCAGACTGACCCTGATCCAGGAGTGCAGTTTGAGCAGAAAAATTACATATCCCTTATCAAAATGGAGATTAAAGTATGAGCGAAGCTATAGATTTAACAAAAGCAAAAGGAAATATCCGAAAAGAAATCAATCATTTGCTTAATGGAGCAAATCTCAATCTCTGCCTGACCTGCGGTACATGTTCAGGGGGTTGTCCGGCTACAGGCCAGATGGACATGGACCCGAGAAAACTGCTCAGAATGATTGCTTTTGGTCTGGATGAAGAGGTTGAGCGCAATCCATGGTTATGGGTATGTACAATGTGCAAACGGTGCCAGCATGCATGCCCCATGGATATCGATATTCCAAATATCATCTATTATCTCCGGTCCCAGTGGCCCAGGGAGGAAAGACCAAAGGGAATACTCGGCTCCTGTGATCATCATGTAAAGTCCAGGGGAGGTGCAATGGGTGTTCCTCTTGATGATTATAAATTTGTAATTGAAGACCTGGCCGAAGAACTTCGTGAGCAGGAAGGATTTGAGGATTTTCAGGCCTCAATAGACAGGGAAGGGGCCATGTACTGCTTTAACCAGAATTCCAGGGAGCCTGTTACCGAACCTGATGAACTCCTTCCTTTGTGGAAGATACTTCATAAAGCAGGGGCAGACTGGACATACTATTCCGATATGTGGGCCGGAGAAAACTACTGCATGTTCCTGGCCGATGATGAAAGCTGGGAGTATATAGTCCGGGCACAGGCAGAGCATATAGATAAACTGGGCTGCAAATATTTTGTAAATACCGAATGCGGGCACTCATTTTATGCTGTATGGGCAGCACTTAAAAAATTCAATATCCCTCACAATTTTGAATTCATAAGCGTTGTGCAGCTTTATGCAAAATGGATCAGGGAGGGGAAACTCAAAGTCAACTCCGAGTGGAACAAAGACCTCAAGATCAAGTTTACGGTCCAGGACCCATGTAATATTGTAAGGAAGTCCATAGGAGATCCAATGGCCGAGGACCTTCGGTTTGTAGTAAAGTCCGTTGTGGGCGAAGAAAATTTCGTGGACATTACTCCCAACAGGTCGAACAACTTCTGCTGCGGTGGTGGAGGAGGCTCACTTCAGGCCGGTTTCAGGGATGAGAGACAGTCCTATGGAAAAATAAAATTTGATCAGATAATTGCGACAGGGGCAAATTATGTGGCAGTACCATGCCATAACTGCCACGCCCAGATACATGATATTGGAGAGCATTTTGGTGGAGACTATCATGTTGTTCATCTATGGACAATAATATGCCTTGCAATGGGAATGCTCGGAGAAAACGAGCGTACATACCTGGGGCCGGATCTTGCAGAGTTTGGGCTTTAATTTTAATACAAAGGATTTATAAGTTGAACGGGAAAAATATTAACGATTTTGAGCCGAATATAATAGCCTTCTGCTGCCAGTGGTGCTCATATGCGGCTGCAGATCTGGCAGGATCACTGAGGCTGGGATATCCGGCCAATGTTAAAATAATAAAAATTCCATGCACCGGAAGAATCGCCCTTATCAACCTGCTGCAGGCTATAGAGAATGGCGCGGACGGAGTATTCCTATCAGGCTGCCTGATAGGTGACTGTCATTATGTGTCAGGGAATGAAAAGGCCACAACCCTTATTAAATATGCAAAGACATTATTCAAAGAAATAGGAATAGAGCCTGAAAGGGTCAATATCTATTATAACTCTGCTTCCATGGGACCTCAGTTTGCTGAAACATGCAAAAAATTTACTGAAATAATCAGAACACTGGGGCCGGTATATGGATGGAAACAGAAAATTGCCGCCTAAAAATTTTATTGAATTTTTTTAAATGATGTTAGAATAGGAATGGCAAGTTTATCCTGTTAAATCCGCAAAGCTGGCTGCGAAACAGCATTTAACAGGGTAAATAAGTAAAGGCATCCCAGTCTCCCAGTCACTGTCTCCGCACTGGTCTGGATGGATTTTCATTTCAGGGAAGGGTGCGCTAACTGGATAACCAATCCGGCATTTGATCCGGTTTCCAAAACCGCGGAATTCAAGGCCTGTGCTGTTCGACTGGAAAAGGAGTAATCAAGGGGTACAAATAGAAACGGATTTAAAATAGACTTAACTTTATTAATAACTTGTTTTATAATGTTGCGAAAACAAACTGATGTTAAATAAAAACAGGTCAATTTATATGATAGCCAAAGTAGTAAAAATAGCAGACATGAATAAAGATGATTCCATCCGTGAGGATCTTAAATACTGGCTTAGTAAAGATCCAAACGAAAGAATACTTGCAGTTGAATACTTAAGAAGGCAGTTACATGGAAATTCAGACAGACTTCAAAGAGTTGCTAGAGTTACTGAACGCACATAAAGTTGAATATTTGATAGTTGGAGGCTATGCCCTGGCATTTCATGGAGCGCCAAGATATACTGGAGATATACCTGTAAGCTATATTGGATTAGACCGACTCATACAAAACAAAAAATCAGTAGGAAGAAAAAAGGATCTTGCTGATTTAGAGGCATTAGGTGTTGATTAAAAATCAGTAGAGGGCTCAATTTATATTCTTTCCAAATTTTCCACAGTGTAAAAAATCAATACACACCAAGACTTCAAACCTGTTGCCGATCTTTCTTTTTTGATTGATCCAATTTTTTATCGCGTTGTTATCCCATTGAATTATCTGGCTTTAATCAGCGTGAACCATGTCCTCCCTGAACAGGTATTAAATATCCTTACTGCATATCATGGCACGGGCCGTGCACTTCTGAATTTCAAATTTTTTAAATGCTGATATCAGCAAAACAGAATCAAAAATATTAAAGGAAGACAGCATTATGAATATGTACAATTGGATTGAACAGATTATATATACAGAAAGAAAAAAAGCATTACCCATCTTAACATTCCCGGGGGATTCTGTGGATATACTTCCGATGCTTGAACATCTGCCAAGGAATTATCTTGTGATGGGGAATATAAGTCCTGCCAAGGTTTTTAATTCCAGTAATTCGGATTTTGTAAGGATTGAAACTCTCAAACTTTTAAATAAATGTGCCATGTTTAATAATTTTGTAATTTCTTCAGGATGCGACCTGGCTCCCAACGTTGACCTTGATAATGTGGAAACATTTTTTAAAACGGTTGAGGGTTATTATTACAGGCAGAGCTTAAGGAATGCCATATCGTGATTAATTGTTGGAGTAAGAGCAGGAGTAAAAAGGCATGAGGTCAGCCAGTTTAAGTTGCCTTTTTACCTGTGTCTCCTAATTGCTACGACAATGACTACTACTTTAATTTTGTCGATAAATGCCGGGCTATGGGGATCAATGTTCCGATCATTCCGGGCATTATGCCGGTGTATACGGTAAAGATGACCCAGATGCTGTCCAAAGTCTGCAGGTCGTCTATACCTGAAGCACTTCAGCAAAAACTCGATGCAGTGGACCCGGAAGATAAAGATGCTGTACTGGATCTGGGAATTGACTTTGCCGTTGAGCAGTGTCGGGGATTGCTTGAAAAAGGGGTTCCCGGACTTCACTTTTACACCATGGATCGGCTTAAATCCACAACGGAAATCATTGGCCGCCTGAAGTCAGAAAACCTTTTAAACTAAGATCCATCCCGGCGAGGGATCTTTCCCTGTTGAATATAAACAGGGGCATCTTTAAATGATTAAAGATGTCCCTTTTCCTGTATACTCATCTCATTAAGGATTTCCTCTCCTCTATAAACCACCTTTATATTTATGAATTGCATGACGCAATTTTCATTTAACTTAAAAGTGATAAAGTAGCTAATATGTTTTTTAAAGGTGATGAGTTCTCTAAGCCTTAGATGTGGCAAGACTGTTGATATTAAAAGTTCTTTGCATCCATCTTCTCCCCCTGTAAATTCAACGGGAAGTTCCCTTGTTGTAATTAATCGATTACTGCTCCAATCCATTGAAACATTATCTAAATTGAATTGCCCTTCATATACTGTATTTAAAAACGAAGATAATTTTTCTTTACTCTTTTTTATTCGATTTATATATGCGTCTGTTTCTTCAAAATTATTACGCTCAGATTCCAAATCTCTTTTTAATCCTTTATACTCAGCTATGATGTCATCAAAGGTGATAAGTTCTTTGTTATTTGTAATGATAATCCTGTCAAGTGCTGATGCTTCAGGAATACAACAGAATGACAAGACTGCAATAAGAAGGATAATAGCGGTTTTCATATTTTTACTCCTTAATGATATTTGGGATGCCGTTGTTCGCGCAGTTTACATGCACCTTTGGTATGGAAAAACAGCACATGTCCTATTATAAGGTTGAAACTATTTTATCTAATAACATGATAACTGCCCCTTTCACAAGACAACAACTTGTGAAGCGGCCACCCTTATAAATAATTAGGGTAATTTGATGAGAAAAGCGGGATGGGCAGTTTCTCATGTCATGCAGGCTCCAATGTCATCCTAGAGGTTTCAGGGTGGGACTGTTTCTGCAATGCAGAATAAAAAGATACTGGGTGTTACGTGTAGGAATGTTATTGTGGGAAGGAAAAAATCAAAGAAGGCTGTTAGGAAAGAAAATAAACCGTTAAATGGCATAGATAAATAGGGTGTGTCTATGAGATAACTTAAATAGATCGGAAACTCTTGTTTGACATTCCTTTCTCCTCAATTAAAATTCCATCTGACTTATTCATAAAATCAGTTAACAAATTTCTCTTGAAAATAACCGGTTGCGAAAGGTGCAGATATGACTGAAAAACTGATGACAAGACTCCAGCAGGCCATGGATCAGAATCCTGAGGATATTGAACAGATGAAAAAGGACGGCAGAGCCGCTGTAGGATACTACTGCCTCTATTCTCCCATGGAGATAGCCGTTGCCGCCGGCGCTATTCCATTGCCCCTGTGCGGCACCAGCAACAACCCCATAACCGCAGCCGAAGATGTGCTTCCGCGCAACCTATGCCCGCTGATCAAATCGAGCTATGGATTTGCAATTACTGATACCTGCCCTTTTTTCGCCTTTTCCGATATTATCATAGGTGACACTACCTGCGACGGTAAAAAGAAGATGTTCGAACTGTTGAACCGAACCAAGACAACCCACGTGATGCAATTGCCTTCACTGCAGGATGATGACACTGGCGCTTGCAGCATGGAAAAATGAGCTGCATCATTTCAAGGCCATTGTGGAACAACTGACCGGTGTAACGATTACACTCAGGATAAACTAAAGGATGCCATAGGGCTGATGAACAGGGAACGCATGACAAGAAAGGCCCTGATGGACCTATCAATAAAGCCAATACCCGCGCCGCTTCCAGGTTTACGCAACTGCTCGAGGTCCTCTTTAAAGGTTGGGTTTCTGGCGAACAAGGAAAAAGGTATCGATCTGATGCAGGAAGTTATAAAGCACCATGAAACAGCCTCCCCGGTGGAAAGCGGCAACAATAAAAAAAGAATTCTCCTTACCGGTGTTCCGGTCGGAATCGGGAGTGAAAAGGTTATCAGGATAGTTGAGCAGATCGGGGCAGACGTGGTTGCCTTTGAGAGCTGTTCCGGTTACAAGCAGGCCTTCCAGGTCGCAGAGGATAAAGACCCCATGGATGCCCTGGCCGAACAGTATCTTAGGACCCCCTGCTCGGTTATGAGTCCCAATAATGGCAGGTTTGATCTCCTTTCCGAAATAATCAGGGATTTCTCTGTTGACGGCGTAATCGATCTCACCTGGCAGGCCTGCCACACCTACAACATTGAAGCCTTTATGGTGGATGAGCTGGTCCAGGAGCTCCTGGGCGTTCCGTCGCTGCACCTGGAAACGGATTATTCCGAGAGCGATACCGGACAGCTCCGGGTTAGAATAGAGGCCTATATCGAAATGCTATAGTAAAATGTTGGAATGAAAAATCAGAGACAGGTTTGAAACCTGTCTCTACAAAAATTACATTGACTAGTGTTTTATTTTCTCAAAAATCTCAGCAGCATTCTTTTCAAAATCAGGTGACCGATAGGGGCTGTGGCATTTAAGGCATAGATCCATACCAGGCTTTGCCACAGGAATCGGCGTTCCGTCATTCAGGTGTTCCTTTGCAAACCCATGACAATTTTCGCACTGAACATTTGCCAGTTCCATCTGCTTAAGTTGCATAGTAAAGCCTTCGGGCTGCTCGAAACGGGTTGTGTGACAGTTCAGGCAGTCAGGGTCAAGCTGCTTTGATTTTTGGACCAGCGTATCGTATGCATGGGCATGGTCCGTGGCGTCCCATGCCTTTACCTGATCTTCATGGCAGGCTTCACACACAGCAACTCTTGATACAACATTTTTAGTGGCGGCATTTTCCTGAACCTGGTTATTATACATAGATGCGACACTGTGTTCATACTCACCTATCATATCCTTGATCTTCTGATCATCTTCTATTTTGTTGCCAAGGGGGACCAGCATGTTATGCTCAGTTTGAGAATCATTTATTGTAACCTCCAGCACTCCAAGGTGCTGGGCCTTTTCTCCTGCCTGTACAATAAGGGAATTACCGGCCTTACTTGGTTTCTCTGTTTTGAGCTTATCATGACCTACGACAATCAAATCTATTCCCGGTACCTTTTTTGCCATTACCCAGTTTCTGTTGGTTCGCTGATGAGCAACTGCAACCATGTAATCGACTTTCCCTGACAGTTCATTAATAATGGTTTCTGCGGTCTTTAAAGTATCCAGAACCTTTGCTTTACCGCCTGTAAGCTTTTCTATTTTCGAACCCATCTCGGAACTGCTTCCTATAAGCCCGAATATACCAACATTCTTTCCGTTTATTTTTTTAATAATGTAGGGCTTAAAAAAGGGGATGTTCTTCTCATCAACCAGGTTGGCGGAAATGAAAGGGAAATTATATTTTCCCTGCAGCTCTTTAAGAAAATCAATACCTAAAACCAGGTCCAGTTCACCGACAGCCACTGCATCGATTCCTGTTGTATTGTATATCTGAGCTATGAGCTTAGCTTTAAGTTTTGCCGATTCAAGTACTTTGTCGGAAAGATCTTCATTCTCATTTAGCAGATCACCGGAATCGACTATGATAACCTCGCCATGTTCTTTTCTAAAATTGTTAAGGTATGTGGACCTTTTGTACAATCCGCCAAGCTGTTCGCCTTCACTGCAGCCGCATGGCTGATAATAACCCAGAACATTACTGCTGTAGACAATGGTGATCTCCGGGTTATCAGCCGCATTTGAATCTTCTGTATGAGATAAGGTTGAAAGGATGACTGCCGCAAGCAGTGGAATAAGGATATAAACTGATATTTTCTTCATTTTAGCCTCCCGGAATATGCATTAAATGCGCCTGCGCCGCAATGCCTGTAATGATTGCAGGCAGGCAATTGAATTGATTTTAAAGGGAACAACCGTGACAAACGGCTTTACTGCTTTTCAAAAAACTGAATAACCCTGATATCATTGCCCTGAGCGTCTTTGCTTTCTACTATGCGGCTGAAGCTCTTACCGTCTTCGGACAAGCACATCACGACCCTTGATTGTGAATGTGCCTATAATTTCAATAAATCCTCTTGTGTGTCAAACTGGAAATATCGATAAAAAGACTATGTAGTACCGGAAAAGCCGGTTTGATTCTTTTTTAAGGGGTTGGACTCTTAAGGCTTCTGCGAAGCAGAGGGTCTGCGAACAGCAGATAAATGGCAGGAATGAGCATCAGGGTATCGCGGGCGATTGTCCAGGGAGAGATCGGATCGTCGAAGCCCAGGCATCCGCAATCTACTTCAATCCCCCGGAAATAGGTGATGATTATAATGGTTATAAAAAAAAGCAGCAGCATGGTGGAGGCTCCGGCCAGATATCGGATCTTTCGTCTGAATCCAATCAGGAGTAACAGGCCAAGAATTATTTCAACCCAGGGGAAATACAGGGCTATGGCAGGAATATATACGTCCGGAAACAGGTCATATGCATAAAGCACCGCCTCGAACCGCAACGGACTTTTCCATTTGACATAGCCGCTGTATAAAAAGATGCCGGACAGAATGAATCGAAACAGCCAGTGCAGAACGCACGGGATATGAATACAGGTATTATGCTTCTTAAGTGAAAGAAAACACGGGAAAAGCCATTGCATAATACCTGTGATCATAAAAGGAACACCTAGTTGGCTTTGAGGAGTGTAAGCCCTACCTGCCATTTGCTTATCGTCAAAAATTTTCCGTCACGGGAGATAAAGGGTTTCCCCGGTTTAGCGGGTACGTTTTCTTTTTTCCAGGATTTCCCGCCGTCTTCTGTTCGCAGGGCAATCATATTCTCATTGCCTGAAAGTCCCAGAACGACCAGGCCATTTTTGGCGTCGGTAAAACGCACGGCAGCCTGCGGAGTCTCGACCCAATCGTTGTCGAACCCGGAAATAACAGGGTTTTCAAGGCCCAGTGAACCGGACTTCCAGGACTTGCCGCAGTCATTTGTAATGTACAGGACACCATCCTTTCCTATCAGGTACCCGTCGGTCGGAGTGCGGAGTGAAATTGCAGCAACAGCGTTGACTCCTTCGGGCAGGGTCAGTTCATTCCACGTTGCCCCGCCGTCCCTGGTCACTTTAAACTTATTTGCGGAACCTACCCATCCTGTCTTTGCATCCGCAAAGGCAAGGATGCTGGCCAGACCGCCGACATCTTTTGCAATGACCTTCCAGTTTTTCCCGCCGTCTACAGTCAGACTTGTACCGCTCAGACAGGATTGCCATATTGTGTCAGTATCCACGATATCCACGGAGAACATGCAGCCTCCGGTCTTTGCCGCCGTCCAGGTCTTGCCTCCGTCAAGGGTATAGTGCTGGGCGCCTTCGTCCCCGGCTCCGCCCCAGACGCCAAAGTTTTCGTTGTGGAATGCAGCCATTCTCACCTTCACCCCGTCGATTGCCCTGGGTATTAATACCTCCCACTGATCCTGGGCCGCTGCGTAAACAGTTCCTGCGGCCAGAATCGACAGCAATACACCCGACAAAATCATTAATTTGGCATATTTCATCTCTTTTCTCCTTCTGTATTAAGTTGAATTGAAAATCCCTGTATTTTATCTGATCAGGAGCAGCTTGAGCAAGAGCTGCACCCTGTTCCCTTTGGTAAACTGGAGGAGATTGAAAAACCCGAACCGGTCTCAGATTCAATAAAGTCAACACTTATCGGTTTTGCCTTTTCCAGCAGCATTTTGTCAATTAAGTAGGTTACCCCGTTGTCTTTTATAACCTCATCATTTTCTGACGGCTCATCAAGAGCCATTCCAATAGAAGGCCCTGAGCAGCCGCCTTCTGAGAGGAAAAACCTTATGCATGACGGGTCTTTCTGGGCCTTAAGAAAATCTGTGATCTTTTCGTTTGCCTTGTCTGTTACTGTTAACATCGTTTCCTCCTTATTCATATAAAACAACAGGGAAGAACGATCTGTTCTTCCCTAGTCTAAATATTGCATCATCCTTATCAGGCTGTCGCCATAAGAATTGCCCGTTTTACAATGGTTTTAGCTATCTGTTTTTTAAACTGGGCTGCACTGGGAAATGATTTTACCTCGGAAACAGCCGCCTCCCCTGCTGCATCAGCCAGCTTTTCATTGAGCTTTTTAACGCTCTTCCCTGCGATGGCTTCTTCTGCCTTTGTTGCACGATAAGGCCTGGGTGCAACGGCGTTCAGACAAATCCTTGGTTCTTTGCCACCGACCATTACCGCACAGTTTACAATGGGGAAGTCAATGGATTTACGGACGCTCTTCCCTGCGAGGCAAATTTGATAAATGCACTTTTACAGCCCTTTGGAGGCTCAGGGATCTGAATTTCAGTGATTATTTCATCCTTCGCAAGAACCGTATTCCCAGGCTGTTTTACCTCAAAAAAATTATCCGCCTCAATTGTCCTGCTGTCCGTAACTATCTTTGCGTTGAGTGCTATAAGTGCGGGAGCTGTATCACTGGGATGAACCGCAAGGCACCCGCCTTCTGCACCAAAGATTGAGTGGTAACGGTTGTCACCGCTCATGGCAAAGCATGTTGATCCTCCCTTTCGTTTACAGTCAAAGCGGTTTTCCGGTTTGCGAAAATACCAGCACCTGTGAAGCTGTGCAATATTTCCAGCTATGGTACCCATGTCCCGGATATGGGGTGAAGCTACACGTGACGCTGCCTGGGCCAGTGCAGTGTATTTCTTCTGCACAGTGGGATCAGCCGCAATATCTGCCAGACGTGTTGTTGCTCCTATTTTGAGTATTCCCTTTTCTTCCTTGATATAATCAAGCCCGGGAACGGTTTTAATATTAATTACTGTAGAAGGGTAGTCGCGAAGGATATTATCCTTGAGTGTCCCTAATAGATCAGTCCCGCCTGCAATAAGCGTAGTTTTACCGTCGGCAAGGGCTGTTTTGATTTCTGCAATTGATGTTGCATTTGTATGATTAAATGGCTTCATTTTTTTCTCCTTGTTAGCTTTTTGGTTTAGATTTAAGGCCTTTACCCTGAACCTTAAGCCTTAAACCTTGAACCTTGCTTTTATTATATCTTGCCCAGTGCCGCGAGAACCTTGTCCGGTGTAGCAGGCGGATCAACCCATTTGCCAATGGCGTTGTAGATAGCACAGATAATAAGGTGCGTGTTCGCCATTGAATGGCTTATGCCATTTGCACCGTATACCCCGTTGCCGGCGCGGGTCTCTATCAATTCCGGCTCCTTAACGTCCGTTACATCCAGCATACCCGCTTTTTTGTACTCAATATAATTATGGTTGAGTTTAATACCTGTTTTAGGATCATAGAAATAGTCCTCATAGAGCTGGCATCCCTGGCTGAAGATCGCAACCTGGTTAAGCTGACTTTCAAGGGAGGTAAGCCTTATTACCTTGCCGGAGTCAACAGCCGCTTCGTATCTCAGGACTTCTACTTCACCGGTTTCTTCATCCACGGCTACTTCACAGTACAGGGTGTTTAAAAGATCGTACTTGCTTGGCCATACTGGATTAGGCGCACAGCCGGCAAATGTCGCATATACATTTGATGTAAGGCTCTTAAGCGGTACTCCTTTTGTGTTGTCAGACTTAAGCACGATCATTCCGTCTATTATATCCAGGTCTTCGGGTTTTTTGCCCTTCAACGGATTTGGAGCAGCCTTTCGAGGTGGTCCAAAGCCGAAGCCCATGGGGGCAGGTTTTTCGGCCTCGGCAATAGCTGCCTCAAAAATTTCCTTCCTTAATTTGTGAGCGCATTGTTTTAAAACCCATCCGGTATTTACAAGCCCGTCTGCCCCTCCGCTGATGGATACGAACATTGCATTGGGATCGTAATCAATGCTGATATCCTCGAACCTGAGGCCGAGTTCTTCAGCCGCAATCATGGCAACGCCTTCAACGGAAAATACTCCTGCATGGGGGCCCTGTATCGGCAGGTGCACTACACCGTCCCGAAGCTCGAGTACAGCGTGAAAATCCGAACCCATTGAATGTCTAGGGCACATCTGATATCTGAAGCCGGCGCCGTGGAGTCTTCCGTCTTTAAGCCTCTTTGCGCCGTTTTTATGCCATTTCCAGTTCATCATTTTTTTTCCGGCTTCAATGCATGCGTCAAAGCTTGGAACAGGTCTGTTGTCATCCTGACCGTCAGGGCCGTGAAGATTGATTCTTGCGATATCAATGGGGTCTTTTCCGAGTTTTTCGGCAATCATATGTATTGCCATAGTGACTGAATCCCAGTTAAAGGGACAGAACTGTGAGCTGAAGGCCATAAGACCGCGGTTGCTGTCTACAATATCCATATTCTGTCTTATGTTCTTACATTTTGTGCCAATGTATGGGCTGTAGCCCTGGTCGCCCGAGGTGCCGAAGAATGAATTGCCCGGGGTTCCGCCGTCAGCTATTGAGAAGTCATCAAAGGCGGTTATTGTGCCGTCCTTTTTAAATCCGACCTTCATGTGCATAAAACGCTGGGAGACCATAAAGTCAAAGGTGTCCTTGCGTTCGTTTATACAGCGTACAGGCCTTCCCACCCTTTTTGAAAGAAAGGGAGTGATTTTCTGTGATCTGCGTATTGTCCAGTCGCAGTATTTGCCGCCCTGGAAGAGACCTTCCTGTACCGTCTTTTCCGGAGGCAGGCCGTAAAGCTGCGCGATTGCATTTTTACCGCCGCTGGCATGCCAGACAGCGCCTTCTATGTGGATATTGTCCCTGCCCAGGTAGGGATCGTCAAACCACCACGCTACTGATCCGTGAGGATTTGGTGAGGCTGATGCGTATGTAGGCATATTAAGGTCGTACTCAACAATGTAGTCAGCCTCTTTAAAACCCTGTTCCACATCACCCTGGTTCTGATTGGAAAAGGCGACATTTCCCTTTTTAGGCGGATTATTGCTGGGTCCTCTGCTGAATCCACCGGGGCCGCTTCGATCCTCGGGACGTATTACCGGGGCATCATTCTCTCTTCCTTTTTTAATGTCAGTTACATTTGGCAGTTCTTCCCATTCCACGTCAATCTGCCTTAACACCTCTTCGCAGATATCCTCGTTTTCCGCAACGACTATAAATCCGACTACCCCGTTTTCCTCATGGGCAACACTGTCAAGAAAAGGATATGGTGAACCGCCCATAAGGCCGCTGAGTTTAAATTTCTGCATATCCGGATCGTCATATGTGACTATGTCCACAACACCTGGAACAGCCAGGGCCTTTTTCAGGTTATAGCTTTTTATCTTGGCATGGGCATAGGGGCTGCGCATGAATTTTGCTTCAACCATATCCGGAATCACATAGTCTGCTCCGAATTTTGCCACACCGGTTGCTACTGCCCATGACAGTTTACCGGGCAGATGTGGTTTCCCTACTACCTTGAATTCTTTTCTGTCTCCGTTTACAGTTAAATCTGCCATGTTATGCACCTCCTTTTATTGTCTGGGCAGCTTCCAAAATAGCTGTGGGGTGTCGGTGATATGTGCCGCAGCTGCACAGGTTGCCAGCGAGGGCCTGTTTACAGTCTTCCGCTGTAGGATTGGGTGTTTTATCAAGAAGGTTTTTCGCGGAAACCAGCATCCCGGGTGTACAGTAACCGCACTGCATGGCATCCCACTTACAGTAAGAATCAATGAGGGGTCTCCATTTGGGATCAGCCGCAATACCTTCTACGGTCTGGATTGCTTTTCCTTCACACTCAACTGCCAGAGTAGTACATGACAGGATTGCCCTGCCATCCATGATTACAGTACATGACCCGCATGCACCCCGGCCGCACATGTGTTTGGCGCCGCTCAGGCCCAGCTTGAACTGGAGTGTACGCTGAAGAGTCCAGTGGGGCTCTATCAGGACCTCGCAATCCTCTCCGTTGATATTGAGCTTTGTGGTGGTGGGCATAACATTTTCCGGGTGATCGGTCTGAAAATGATGCTTCAATTCAGCAAAGCTGCTGAAGTTTTTATTACACACCGGGCAACGGAACTGTGTAACGGTTTTTGGCACTGATTTAACAGCGTCTGCGGCCTGTGCCATTTCAGGTCTTAAAGTCATACCCGCGGCTCCGATAGCGCTGCCGCCGATGATGACGCCCGCATTCTTAAGAAAGCTTCTGCGGTTAACGTTGGTTTTTTCATCAGCCATTTTTTTCCTCCTGAAGTATAATGGGTAATAGGTTAATTAGCTAATTTATCTATAATTGGTTGTAATCCTGACTGATCAAGCCTTACTGAAAATATATCCATACCTGTTTCCCTTTTATCCGGCACAGTATCCGGGTTATTGTCAACAAGCACTATATTTCCCCCAAGGGGTGGTTTCATAATTTCCACATGCGTTTGAACCTTCTGGAGGGCTGCCGGGTCAGAGAGCTCATACCCCGTTAAAAATTCTAAAGTTAAATCAGGCCCGCATATTGTCCGCTCATGTAAATCGGCAAATACCGGCAGTTTTTTCAGGTCCGGTACAACAGCCAGAAAGAGCATTCTGGACCCAAGGACCTGAGACGTATCTCCTGTACGATCTCTCAGTATTCTCTTTGTGGGAATTTCCGGCGGAAGACAGTAAAACTCCACAGACGTTGCCAGGGGCATTTTAAAGGCTATATAACTCTCCAGTCTTTTTGAGTGAATAATAAATTCAGGGATACGCTTGGCAGGGTGATGATACTGTTTTCCGAAAGTAATCTGATTCAGTTCCGATATACAGAGATTATAATCATCATCAAGGCTGACACCATGGATTTCATCCGGCTCAAGCAACAGCAGGATGGAAACAGCGGCCCACTGCTCATAACCCAGCCGGAAAAAATTGTAGGCGCTCGGGTTGAGGTCCTCTTCAGCCATCTTCTCAAAGTCAGCTTCTGCTATTTTACCCTGAATAAGCTCAAAAAGGCGATTATATAGAAGACGCATCATGCCTTTTTCCGGGTTATGCAGAAAACTGGCCAGATCAACCGGTAAATCCATATGCTTGAGGTTTAAGCTTTGGGCGATTGTCTTTTCCGCTTCAATAAAGTTTTTTCCAAGGGAATGAAAATCGAGATCAAATGAGCTGACCCATGACTCAACGAAGGCCTTTCGCACATTGTCAAAGAGTGCGTAAAATTTCCCGCGAAAATCCTCAGGTATGGAGGTTTCGTACATACCAATTGAGATTTCCGGATTTGATTTAATATAGTTTTTCAGAATTTTATATTCGTTTTTCCACTGTGATGCCATGGTCATAATCGGTCTCTTACCTTGATCTCCTCTTTGCGCCCTCTACCAGACCGCGAAACACAACCCGTAAATCCTGTTCGCTTATGTCCAGTGGGGTTTCATCCATAAATAGCTCAGGAATCTCATCACAGGGGGAATCTTCCTCATCCTGTCTTTCATATTGAACAGAAACAACCGTTCCGTTTCCTGCAGCGATATGTTTTGATTTATTATTGGTTTCCAGCCATCGGTGACATTCGTCATGGGTGCCTAAAAAGGGAACCAGAATCGTTGAGTCCTGTTGCAGGGTAATCATGCGATAGCCGCATCCGAAATCATATTTCCTGCAATACTTGATCCTTTTCTCTCCGTATTTTGTAAACATGCCTTTTTGTTCCCGGTGTTCAGCCGTGGCGCCCGATTTTATATCTTCAATAATGCTTTCAGCCTTTTTTGCTATTATCTTTCCAGCTTTGTCGGACTGTTCAAGAGATTTGATACGGCGTTCGACTCTTGCGCTGACCTTGACATATTTCATTTTTAACCTTCCTTTCTGGCGATTTCGCACATTAAGGGATGAGTTTTTTTGCGCTGATTTATTTATTGCCTGGTACTAATATAGTATGAAGGGACAGGTTTTCCCTGATTGCAGGTGGCAACAAATTAAAGGCCAGGGGTAGGGAGAAGTGTTTTTTGATTGTTATATGATGTTGATAATTATTCTTCAGCCGTTCCCTGGACTACCAGACCCGGGTAGATAACCTGTTAATCCCTCAGGTAAAGCCGAAAAATATCTTCATAAAAACTCCGGTAAAAAATTGAATATTTCAATGATACATATTCTACTTATAAATGGGCGACAAATTTGTCAAGTTGTATATTCCGATAAATAATTCGGGATGGATTGGATAAAACGATAGTTGCCGGCCTGTTTTATGAATAAATCGGTTACCTGTGATGTCCAATGTCTTGCAACTACTTGCAATGAATTTTGAAAATTACTATATATAAAGATCAAATTTTAATATAACAAGGTCGGGGTAATATTATGAAAAAAGTTAAAAAATATCTCCATAGAATAGTATTTGCTGTTTCATGTTTATTTTATTATGGTGTCCTGTTGCTTGGGTTTTCCGTTGAAGCCGGAGCCGCCCCTGTTCTCTATATTGAAAAAGACACCTATGATTTCGGGACCATACTTGAGAGTACAGTAATTACCCGTGATTTTATTATTGAGAATAAAGGCGATGAGCCGCTGCTGATCCCGAGGGTAAGATCAAACTGCGCATGTGCTGTTGCAGACTATACAGAGAAAATCATGCCCGGTGAAAAGGGTGTTGTTACCCTTGAATTTGACAGCAAGGGATCGAGCGGGACGGTTGATTATAAGGTGCGGGGTGACAGCAATGATCCGAACAAAGAGAGTTTTGATCTTTCAATAAAGGGCAATGTGGATCCAATCCTTATTATTGAACCGACCAGGGTAACCCTTGAGGGCAATGAAGGAGAAAATCTTAAGGCCGAAATTTTTATTTCCCATGACAGGAGGCACCCGTTAAACGTGCTTTCTGCCGAATCAAAAAAAGGAAATATAGCTGTCAAACTGGAAGAAATTGAGAGCTCGGAACCGAGTAAATACAAGGTAACCATCACAAGTTTAAAGAAAGAAAAAGGTAAATACAGCGACTATGTTTCACTGAAGACAGACAGTGACATCTATCCGGACAAACAAATCAGGGTAAAAGTGGATATTCGCTGATAAAAAACAGAAATGAATAAATTACTTACTATTTTAATCAAGGGTGCAGGAGAAAAGGCAAGCGCTGTTGCTCATGAGCTTTTCTCCAATGGATTCACAAGACTTATAATGACTGACCTCCCTTATCCCCTGGCAGAAAGAAGGGGTGTATGTTTTTGCGAAGCTGCAATTGAACAAAGAAAAGAGGTAAAGGGCATTGTCTGCGAAAAGGCTGATCCATCGATTGACTCTGTAAATGCCCTGTGGTCAAAGGGTGTCATCCCCCTCCTTATCACCCCGGATAATGAGCTTATTAAAAGTATCTGTCCCGACATAATCGTTGACAGCATCCTTGCAAAGAGGAATACCGGCACACATATAGATCAGGCTCCCCTTGTTATTGCCCTCGGTCCCGGGTTTTATGCCGGAAAAGATGTCCATTATGTTATTGAAACAAACCCGAACATCCATGAACTTGGAAAGGTTATCGAGGAAGGATGTGCTGAAGAGCATACAGGAATACCTACCGAGGTACTGGGTAAGTCACTTGAAAGGCTTTTAACCAGTCCGGGGTCAGGCACCCTCTCCGGGATAAAGGATATTGGAGACAGTGTCAAAAAAGGCGGGATAATAGGGTATGTAGATGACATAAAACTGCTTTCGCCGATTTCAGGTATTGTCTGGGGACTTATACGGACTCCGGCCAGTGTCAGGAAGGGGCAAAAACTTGGGGACATTCATCCCGGTAATGACAGGGACATCTGCTTTGAAATTACACCTCAGGCAAAAATAATTGCCAGGGCGGTAATTGAGGCTATTTCAAAAAAATATTCGGGCTGAAATAAAGACAACCCTTTCTTCATTAATCAGGAATGACAGCATCTACCGGCTTTTCTGTAATCTCAACAGGTTAATTAATTTTAGGTCAATATTTTGACATAAATCATGCCTATTAGTTTATATTTTTCAATTCTTTCTGAAATATGCCTTTGTTATTTGTATAACTTGTTAATTTAATTCATAAAAAATGTCTTAAAAAGATTTTGGCAGGGATTTTGCTATATTTAATTAGTGCCCATCCATAAACAGTTTTGAGGCACTAATTGGAAACTAATTAAGCCTTATCATAAAGCATTATGTCTTATTAATGAATTAAAATATAGTTTTTTGTAACATCTTTGAGACAGGAATTGACACATAATGACTGCCAATGACAGCAATGATAAAGACAGATCTGTAATTTTTAGTTTGTTCTATGCCGGTAGATTATTTAAATCTCTTCTGTTATGGTTTTTGGTAATTGCATTAATTCCTATAGTTGTTGACCGGTATTTCGATTATGCGCATGCTTCAATATATCTTATTGTTCTACTTATAATTTTTGTCACTTTACTGGCCTTTATTGCGGCTAAAGGTATTTCTGACCCCATTGAAAAGCTCTTAAGGAGCGCCAGACAGGCGGCATCGGGTAAATTTGACCAGATAATAGAAATCAGTACAGATAATGAGATCGGGGCACTGG
The DNA here is from genome assembly GCA_963667015.2 of Desulfatiglandales bacterium. Taxonomy (GTDB): domain Bacteria; phylum Desulfobacterota; class DSM-4660; order Desulfatiglandales; family HGW-15; genus JAAZBV01. Next base: position 3,825,628 of record CAXXJJ010000004.1, on the reverse strand, counting down.
CATTATCTCTCAATGATATAATATTGAAATTGAAAGATGCCATGGAAGAAAATGATTATCAGGCCTGGCTTAATAACGGGCGGTTTGCACTTATTGAGGGGATGAGAAAGGCTCAGGGTGTCACTGATCTTTGCGGCAGGATAATTACATTTGTTTGCGAATACGTTAACGCCCAAACCGGTATAATATATATCCGGGAAAACAGTACATTCAGATTATATGGAAGCTACGCATATGCGCGAAGCAAAAACAGCAATGCCGAAGAGTTCAAACCAGGGGAAGGACTCCTGGGTCAGGTAGCACTTGAAAAAATAATTATTAATCTCACGGATGTCCCTGACGATCATTTAACCATCAGTTCAGGCCTGGGAGAAATGGTCCCCAGAAACATCTTAATAGTACCCATCCCTGATGATAATGGAGATACCATGGTTATTATTGAGGTGGGAACTATATATGGCTTTCCTGAAAGAATCAGGGATTTATTTGATTTTCTCTCAAAAAGTATAGCAATAGCCCTGGATAATGCCCAGTCGCGACAGAAAATGGATGAATTTCTTGAAAAGACTCTATCGCAGGCAGAGGAACTTAAAAAACAGCAGGAGGACCTGAGGAAGGCTAATGAAAAACTTGAGGAAGAGACAAAGGCCCACAAAGAATCTGAGGAAAGGCTCAAGATACAGCAGGAAGAATTAAAACAAAAGAATGAGGTGCTGAAAGAGCAGACGCAGATCCTGGAAAAACAGAAAGAAGATATGAAAGTGAAAAACCTCGCACTGGAAGAAGCGCGTCGGCTCCTTGAAGACAGGGCAAAGGAAGTTGAGATTGCAAGTCAGTATAAATCCCAGTTTCTGGCAAACATGTCTCATGAGTTAAGAACTCCGCTCAACAGCATTATCCTTTTATCTCAGCTTCTTTCAGACAACAGGGATGAAAATCTGACAGAAAAGCAGGTTGAATATGCAAAATCCGTTCAGTCTTCGGGATATGATCTGTTAAAACTTATAAATGAGATACTTGATCTTTCAAAGGTTGAATCCGGAAAAGTAGAACTGAATATTGAGGATGTTCCGTTAATTGAAATAACAAACGCGGTCGAAAGGAATTTTAAACCGGTTGTAGCGGAGAAAAATATAAGTTTCACTATATCTATAGATGATGGCCTTCCCCCGGTAATACGGTCTGACAGCCAGAGAATTGAACAGGTCTTAAAAAATCTGTTATCAAATGCATTCAAATTCACATCGCGTGGAGGAATAGAGCTAAGGATCAGCAGGCCGGACAGAAAAACAGATCTGTCCCTGAGCGGATTAAGGCATGATCAATGCATTTCCTTTGCTGTTTCCGATACAGGTATTGGCATCCCCAAAGAAAAACTTAGTCTTATTTTTGACGCCTTTCAGCAGGCAGATGGTTCTACAAGCAGAAAATATGGAGGTACCGGTTTGGGATTATCAATATCAAAGGAGCTTGCCGGCATCCTCGGAGGTGAAATACAGGCTGAAAGCAAGTCTGGGAAAGGGGCTACCTTTATTTTATACCTTCCGGAATCACCGAGGCTCTCTCTGGTTACAGATGATGTTATCAATGGGTTGTCCGATAGAAATGATCCGTTACAGGATACAGCCGCAGGAAAAAAACATGAAAAGACGGATAAAACTGGTCAGATCGTATCTGATGATCGGGATGGAATATCGGAAAATGATAATTCAATTTTGATAATCGATGATGATCCAAAGTTTACTGAAGCCCTGAGAGATTTTTTCCGAAAAAAGGGATTAAAAGTTGTTATTGAACAGGACGGTAAGGCCGGCCTTCATCTAGCAGAAATTTATAAACCTTCTGCTATAATTCTGGATATAAAGCTTCCTGTTGTCAACGGCTGGACCGTAATGACGCGCCTTAAGGAAAATAATGAAACTAGACATATACCGGTTTATTTTATTTCGGCGTCTGACAGTTCACGTGAAGCCATGAAGATGGGGGCTGCAGATTTTATACAAAAGCCTGTCAGCATGGAAGACCTGGAAAAACTGTTCACAGATATTGAAAAGATAATTTCAAAATCTGATAAAAGTATTCTTTTAGTTGAAGATAATCTGGTTACAAGAAAAATAATAGAAAAACTGTTTGATGGCACGGGTGTCAGGATAGTCAACGTATCAACCGGCGAAGAGGCAATGGAAAAGCTCGCAGATACAGGTTTTGATTGTGTTATTCTGGATCTATCGCTTCCGGACATGTCCGGTTTTGAGATACTTTCAGCAATAAAAAATAACCGGTCCAGGTTTGCTTCTCCTATTATTGTGTACACTGGAAAAAAACTCACTGCCCATGAACGGGCAATCCTTGATGAATATACAGAAAGCATTATCGTAAAAGGCGTAAATTCCCCTGCAAAACTATTGGCAGAAGTCTCTTTGTACATACATCTGGCAGAATCAAAGCTTCCTGAAGAAAAAAGAAAGATGCTGCGGCTTATCAATGATAAGGAGTCAATATTTAAGGATAAAAAGATACTTCTTACAGATGATGATATGCGCAATGTTTTCGTGGTGACAAATATCCTGGAGCAGAAAGGCATGAGGGTTCTTGTAGCAAAGAACGGCTATGAAGCCCTGGACTGTCTAAGAAATAACCATGATATTGATCTTGTCATAATGGATATGATGATGCCGGAGATGGATGGCTTTACAGCAATTAAAAAAATCCGGAAACAGAAAATTTTTGCAAGCCTGCCCATTATTTCTCTTACAGCCAAGGCGATGAAGGGCGATCGTGCAAAATGTCTGGAGGCCGGGGCAAGTGATTATCTCTCCAAACCCTTTGAAAAGGAGAGGTTGTTTTCTATACTTAGAGCATGGCTTTATTAACGAAAAAAGGAGCCGCTATGGCAAATTCCGAGAAGCCGAAAATTCTCATTGTGGATGACCTGTCTACTAATATTACGGTGCTCGAAGGTATTCTTAAAGACCTTAACGCCACAACAGTAAGCGCCAGATCCGGTAATGAGGCGCTTTCCTGTATGCTTGACAATGATTTTGCCCTTGTCCTCATGGACGTACAGATGCCAGAGATGGATGGTTTTGAGACTGCAGAGTTAATGCGGGGCAGTGCAAAGACAAAGCACATTCCGATTATTTTTGTTACAGCTATCAGTAAAAGTCCGGAAAATATATTCAGGGGCTATGAAGCCGGTGCGGTTGACTATATCTTTAAACCCTTTAATCCTCATACCCTCAAGGGGAAGGTCAAAATTTTCCTGGAACAGTACAACCAGAGGAAGGCGCTTGAGATAACAAATGAAGAGCTGAGGGATGCCAATAGAAAGATTCTTGATCAGCAGAGGTCAATTATTGAAGAAGAAAGATTAAAAGTGCTTCTCCAGCTTTCAGGGGCAACTGCCCATGAACTCAATCAGCCCTTAATGGGACTTCTGGGAACGGTTGATCTAATAAAAATGGAAAAGAATCCTGATACAATCCTTGAATATGTTGGAAAAATAGAGGAAGCAACCAACCGGATATCAGGGATAGTCCAGAAAATTCAGACAATCAGGTATGATGATGTAATTCCATACTCGCGCGGCGTCTCAATTATAAATATTGAGCAAAAAATAAATATCCTGGTAGTAGAAGAAGCGGATGATGATTTTGAGTTAATCAATAATATTTTAACGGAAAGCAATAATATCAATATTAACAGGGTAAAAAGTATTGAGGAAACCTTTAGTATCATGAAAAAGAAGCAGCTTGATCTGATGCTGCTGGATTATTACCTGCCTGACGGGAATGCCTTTGAAATGCTGGAAAGAATGAAGGAAGAGCAGTGCGAAATTCCGGCAGTTATCATAACAGGAAAGGGTAATGAGGTGATCGCCTCGAAGATCATTCAGGCGGGTGCCTATGATTACCTCCCGAAAGACAGCCTGAACAGTAATTCCCTTTCAAGAACCATTATGAACACCCTTGAAAAGGCCCAGCTCAAAAGACAGGTAAAGGAAGCCTATAACAGAATGGTAGATATGTCTGTTCGGGATGAACTGACCGGACTGTATAACCGGCGTTATTTTATTGATGCCATTGAGACTGAAATGGCCCGGTCTCAAAGATACAGGACAGCCCTGGTCCTGTGTATTTTTGATATTGACCATTTTAAGGTGGTTAATGACACCCATGGCCATCTGGCAGGGGATAAAGTCCTTTCAAAAATCGGGAACCTGCTCAAAGAGTCTATTCGTGACAATGATATAGCCTGCCGCTATGGTGGTGAGGAATTTGCCGTTCTACTGCCCCATACAAACATAGAAGAAGCGGGTGTCATGTGTGAAAGATTCCGGGAGCTGGTTGAGTCTTATGATTTCACATATAATTCGGTACACATGAATATTACTGTGAGCATAGGAATAGCCCAGTATAAAAGCGATAAAAAGTGTGACAGGGGTATAATTATAGAACAGGCAGACAAGGCCCTTTACCAGGCAAAGGAAGAGGGAAGGAACAGAACAATAGTATTTGATAGTGATATTGAGTAATGGGACATCCCGTTTTATAAATTATTAGTTTTCATGTCTCTTAACAAACTGATTCCGTGCAATGACTGCTGCTCCTAATGCCCCGGTAATCTGGGGATCGCCTGAAAGGGAAACAAATTTTATCCCCATGTAATCCTCAAGCGCGCGTCTCATACCATTGTTTTTTGCCACCCCGCCGACAAACGCTATCTTCTCTTTTATGCCGAGTCTTTTTGCCATATTCCCAACTCGTTTTGCAATGCTCTGATGAAGGCCTGCCGCTATGTCGGTCTTTGATTCACCCTGTGCGGAAAGTGATATTACCTCTGATTCGGCAAATACAATACAGGTACTGTTTATGGGGCAGGGACTATCGGACTTTTCGTACAGTTCGCCAAATTCATCTAAATCCAGTTTAAGGGCATTGGCCATTACCTCAAGAAAACGACCGGTACCTGCAGCGCACCTGTCATTTAAAACAAAATCCATTATGGTGCCGTCTGGTTTAAGCTTTATGGCCTTACTGTCCTGGCCGCCGATATCAATGATTCCATAAACATCACGGTTCACATGCATTACGCCCTTTGCATGGCATGTAAGTTCTGTTGCCGTATGGTCAAAAAGGTCAAGGGATATCCTGCCGTAACCGGTTCCTACAATATAAGAAACAGATGATCTGTCTATGCCGATTTTAGTCAATACTGTTTCCAGCGCATTTACACCGGAAACCTTTGGTGCTGAATCTGTAGGTAAGACAATACTGCCTGTTACCCCGTTGTTACCCATGATTACACACTTTGTGGTCATGGAACCGATATCAATCCCTGCAAAAAAAATCTTATTATCTTTCATTCTGCTTTTCCATCCCCTGTAGCGACTCCCGATCAAGTGTCTTCAGGACACACGGCATTAAGGTCATTTAATAATTTATTATGGTCAATACCATATTTCTCCGCTACCTTGTCAAGGGTTTCAAAAAGGGATTCGCAGCATATGCATTCACCTGCCTGTTCATCATAGCCTTGGAATATTTCAATTGTGTTTTTATTGTTTGATACAATATCGAGCACGGTCATATCCGGGGAAATTTTTATTTTATTTTTTTCCATATATTTATACCTTTGCCCGATCGGCCGTCTCTGCGGAAGAGGAAATATTTCTGATGATATCCATGATCTGCGTGGACGGGTCAGGTTTTGTATAATGACCTGCCAGCCTGTTTATCCTGGCCGCTGATATGGATGCCTCAACTGTTTCCATGCCTGATGCTATAAGGGAAGAGACTATACCGGTCAGGGTATCGCCTGTTCCGCCTATTGCCTCCATTGTCTCTTCCGAGGGTTCTTCAACATGGCCTATAATCCCTTTGTTATTTGCAATATAATCTTTTTTTCCTTTTACCAGGAGATATTTTGCCGCATTATCATGGCTGTAGGCGCGGCTTATCAGGTCCGGGGTATTATTGTCCTCGTGGAGGATAAATCCCCTTGTATAAAAGGGATGAGGGGCTTCTTCATCTGCAAGAAAGGCCAGTTCTCCTGCATCCGGGGTAAAAAGGTCATATTCAGAAGCCTGCCCGCTCATTTTTGCTGCATACATAAATCCTGCATCAGCAATAAGAAACGGTCTCTTTTTCATATCTTCCAAAGAAAACAGGACCCTGTTATGCCAGTCAGTATCAGGCTGAAGATAATGAAAGGTAATCACATCAAAATCATATTTGCTTAAATTTTCGGAAAGATATTTATAAAGTTTCCTGCTTCCGTCTCCAAGCCCGATATCCCCCACAAGAAATGCGAACATCTTATCATCGCCCTTTACCCGGGCGGTTTCTATTGATGCCCCTATCAATGCCGGGGTGCCGCGGTTTACCGGAACCTTGTGTCCTTCTATAACAATAGAATAATCCTCAAGGGTCACTTCTCCTGCTACAAGAGGAAAACCCTTTATCGGGACAGTCCCCACTACTGCAAGCATTGTTTTTTTATCTCCTCATAGGCGAGTTTAAGGGCATACCCGCACAGGGTATGCCCGATATCTTCCGGATCGGGGGCGTCTGATAAATTTTTTCCCACCATCTCGTGGGCCAGATAGGGGACGTCAGGGCAGCCCCCTCCGGATATATTGACTATCATCAGGGTTTCCTTGTCAATGGTCAGTTTCATGTTGGCTGCCCTCACCATGAGGTGCTTTCCGAAATCCTTTACCTGAAATAGATTAACCGGTTTTAACAGTGGACTGTTAACCGGAACGACCTCAATGGGTGTGAGATTTTTATCATTAAGCAGCCTGATGATGTTGAGTTCTTCTATCAGGGGGAACTCAATAACAAGGTCACACCCGCTCCTTATCTCGGGCGGAGGACCCATTACTCTTATTTCCCAGCCATTCGCCTTTAATATCTTTTCTGCTCGGATTACCTCGCTGGTGTTTTCAAAGACAAAGAGCCCCAGATCATTTTTTGTTATTTTTTCAGGCCCTGATATTTTTTTCTTTAGAGCTTTTAAAATACCCAAAATCAACCCTTGCTTATTGAGATTCTGAAACACTCGTCTTCTTCTTTTACATCTGTTACCTGCCACCCTTTGCTGGTAGCAGCCCTGCTTACATTTTCTTTTGAGGTTTCGGTATCAACAAGAATCTCCATTTCTCCATTATTCTGTTTCTTGATATTGTCGAGCGTCATAAGTACAGGCTGAGGACAACTCAAACCTCTTGCATCTATTGTAGTTCCCATAATATCCTCCTTTTTACTTATTTTTGTCTCATTGTAAAGCCAATATACAGGCAGACTATTAAACCTATTATTACAGCCGCGATCCCGTGTGCCCCAACACCTTTCGGTGAACTGGCCAGTCCGAAATTATGAGCAAATGCGGCACCCGTGATCATCCCGAATACGAAGACTGCTGCATCACCGTCTCCTTCTCCTGCCAGAAATAGCTGGCGTCCGGGACATCCTCCGGCGAGTGCGAATGCCAGACCTGCAAGAACCATCCCTGCAAAATTCCATATATGCATTGTATGGGCAACGGGTTGACCTTCAAATCCGGGTTTAAACTGGCCTACTATAAGGTTTACAACAAATGCGGCTATAACAAGGGATATAATACCAAGCAGCAGATGGGCCTGCCTGAAAAGCAAAAGATCCCGAAACGCACCCATTGTGCAGAAACGGCTTCTCTGTGCAATAAAGCCGACAAAAAAACCTACAACAAGAGCAACAATGAGCGGGGCATGCATTGCGCCGGGGCCTTTCAGGCTGTAAAAGAGTATATCGTTTTTATCCTGGCCTTCAACCTGTGGAAATATAAACATGAGCGCAAGAAATCCTGCCATAAGTATTGGCATGAGAAGACCTACCGAGGCATATGTCTTTTGGCTCCTTCCAAGGTTATAGCCGTTTTTGAGAAAAAGGGTCCCGATCCAGATACCCACCACCAGGCCGGCTAAGCCCAGTATTGCATTCCAGTCCCCGCCTGCAAGCCTGAGCAGGCCGCGCCATGGACAGCCCAGAAAGACAAGCGCCCCTATCATTGCAAATGCCCCTAAAAAAAACCTTACTATTGGAGCAGATCCTGCCCTTGATTTGTATTCATTAAAGATCAGTGCAGCCGCCAGGGAGCCGATAACAAAACCGATGATTTCTGGTCTCATATACTGAACTACAGCGGCCCTGTGAAGCCCGACAGCGCCTGCAATATCCCTGTTAAAACAGGCAACACAAATTCCCATATTTCCGGGATTTCCCCATTTCTGGAGCAGTGCTGCCAGAATACCTATAAAGGCACCCACACTTATAATTCCCCATCTGGTTGCAAAAAAATTTTTTATCTGTGACATAACAGCTCCTTCCTTCTTTCAAGTTTTTCAGAAGAGATATCTAGAATTTATAGCTGGCCCATATCCTTAGAGTATTAAGTGAGTCCTCGGAGGTGCATCCTTTCCATCCGCCTACTCCGTTGTGATCCGAGTTTACATAGGCTGCAAAGATCGTCATGTTTTTAAACCCTGTATATTTAAGAACAAGTTCTGCGGATGTTGACGCATTGTTCGGACTGGCTGAGGAGTGGCTGCCATGGTCATAGTAGCCGAATGTGCCGGTTATGCTGAGTTTTTCCATTGGCGAAAACCCTATTGAAACTTTGAGGGCATCGGTATCAGTGGCAGAGGCAATATCACCGTCAGCACAAATGGATGCAGTGTAGAGAGGTGTCTTTATTCCGTTATCTGAAAATTTTGCGGCATTTAATGTGCCTTTATCAACAGTACTTACTGCACCCGACAGGTCAACATTTCCTATCTTAGTTGACACAAGGACTCCAACAGCATTTGTTGAGTCGGAATTGGCTGCATCCGAGTCAAAGAACATATACTGTGTTGAAACATTTATCTTTTTATATTCTGTAACGGCCTGAAGATAAATTGAGTTTATATCTGAAGCTCCCTTTATATGGTAATAATATCCGCTCAGGGCAAGATCCTTAAAGAATTTGTTTTCTGCACCCAGCATAAAACCCCCATCATCTACAAAATCCTCAAAGGTATGGCTCTTGAGGGTTCTTTCCCTTGTGACATAGGATGCAACAATACTGGTATCGCTTAAACTTTTATTTTGGAAGAATATTGCCTCAAAGCTGTTGGGAAAAACTGCCCAGCCGTCGCTGTTAATAAGCGGGGATTTTATATTCTGCCTTCCGAGTTTTACTGTCGTATTTTCTTTGTTATAGGCTATGAAGGCCTCTCCAAGCCATGATGTCGTCTCACTGTGGTTAACACCGTGGATACTGCTATTTGCAAAATTGTCGTAGGCTCCCAGGTCATTTATTGCATAAAAATTGATCCCAATATTAAAACCCTTGAAGCCGGCGGTTGTATAGCCAAGATTTAGTCCGGCATCAAATATGCTGTTTTCCTTGTCAAGAAAGCTGTTGCCACTGAGATCATTGTCATTTGTCTGGTACCAGATTTTAAGTTCCCCGTTTACCTTTCCATTTTTAATGGAGGCACCTAAAGATTCCTCGCCGGATGCATTTACTGATAAGAATAATCCAAATGTCAGCAAAGTAAAAAAGCAGATTAACCATTTTTTAGAAAAGCCAAATCTGTTCATTTTCTCCTCCTTTAGGAAAAAAGATTAATCATTCATCGATTTTTAATTCTTTTGATTAAGTTATGTTTAATCCTTAAAAGTAAATAAGATCTAGTTAAGAAAGCTAGGTATGTCAAACTGGTATAAGCGATGAATTTTGTATTATATATAGGAAAATCCTTTAGGTGGTTGATCTTAAACTATCTATATTTAGTTTGCTGTTTGCAGCATTAAAGTCATATTTCATGTAAATTAGATTGATCAGGACATATTGTCTATTAAATAGAAAAAAAAATCACAGAATATGTCAAATATCGGTTTGCCCGACCATAAGCTTGTCATATATAGGAAAATCCAGTTTGACACATTGACTTTTCCTGAATAGTGTGCACTTCAAAAATATAGATACCAGTTGTCTCTGAAAAAGAATGTGGAAGCGAGGATTGTTCATGGACCTGACTGTAAAAGAAAAAATTGATGAAGTTAAGACGGATTTCGCTCAGCAGCTTGAAATGGCAAAGGATGAGGGCAAAAAAGTTGTAGGTTCTCTCTGTTCCTATTTTCCCAGAGAAATTGCCTGGGCCGCAGGCGCTGTTACTGTCGGTCTGTGCGGGACGACCGAGGGGCCAATTGAGGCGGCCGAACAGGTTCTCCCCGCGGATCAATGCCCAATGGTGAAAGCTACATACGGAAGGGCTGTCAATAATTCCTGTCCTATTTTCCCCCTTGCAGACTGTATCGTAAGCGAAACCACATGTGACGGAAGAAAAAAGATGTATGAGCTTTTATCAAGGTACAAACCCATGCATGTGATGGATCTTCCTCAAAAGCCTGATGATCAGGAAGCACAGGCTCACTGGCGCCGTGAAGTGGAAAAAATGAAATGCTTCCTTGAGGATCAGCTTGATACGAAAATAACGAATGATGCGCTTTCAAAGGCAATTGAACAGGGAAACAGGGAAAGGGCTCTTCTAAAGGCAATCCACCAGTGCAGAAAATCTTCTCCTCCGCCAATCATGGGGCTGGACCTGGTGTCTCTTACCACCAAAATGGGTTATTCCATAGACCGTTCCACATATACCTCCAGATTATCGGATGTATTGAATGAACTTAACCGGCGATTAGTGAATCAGGAATATGCCTGCGACAGGAGCAGGCCCAGAATACTCTGGACAGGGCTTGGAAACAGCCTTGGATGCGATAAGGTTTTAAGGATGGTTGAGGAGCTGGGCGGAGTTGTTGTGGCTCAGGAAGGTTGCGGCGGATATACAAGGCTGAACGACCCCATTGATACGGAAACGGATCCCCTTGATGCAATTGCAGACCGTTATTTAAGGGTTACCTGTTCATGTATGACACCTAATAATCAGAGGTTTGATGATATAGACTACATGATCAGTGAGTTCAATATTGACGGTGTAATAGACCTTACATGGCAGTCATGCCATACCTTTAATATTGAATCCTATCGTGTTGGCGAACTTGTTAAGGAAAAACATGGCCTGCCTTTTCTTCATATTGTTACGGATTATTCACAGTCTGATGCAGGCCAGTTAAGGCTGCGAATCGAAGGTTTCATGGAACAGTTAAGGGCAGGGAGATAAACCGGTTTTGATAGTTGCCAGAGGCGTCTCAAAGGAATTTAACCGGCGTGCAAAGGTGGTCGCACTGGAAAACCTGGATCTTTCTGTAGGAAACAACGAGTTTGTTTCTATAATAGGCCCCAGCGGGTGCGGAAAGTCGACCTTTCTTCTCATTGTAGCAGGGCTCGAAAGCCTTACATCAGGAGAAGTTCATTGTGATGGCAGGGCCGTGACCGGCCCTGATCCTAAACGTGCAATTGTTTTTCAGGAATATCTGCTCTTTCCATGGCAGACAGTAGGAAAAAATATTGAATTCGGACCCAGGGTAAATGGTGTCCCTGCTCATGAACGTAAAAAAATCATTGATCACTATATCAGCCTTGTGGGCCTGCAGGGGTTTGAAAACCGGTATCCCCATGAACTGAGCGGCGGGATGAAACAGAGGGTGGCCATTGCCAGGGCACTTGCAAATAATCCCGATGTTCTGCTTATGGACGAACCCTTCGGTGCACTGGACGCTCTGACACGGGAGATGCTCCAGGCAGAGCTTTTACGTATATGGCAGATGGAAAAGTGTACTGTACTGTTTGTAACTCACAGCATTTCAGAGGCGGTTTTTCTGTCCGACAGGGTTGTAATTATGAGTTCAAGACCCGGCAGGATTATATCGGATATGAGGATTGATCTGCCGAGACCGAGAATAAGGGAGACGCTCTTTTCTCCTGAATTCAAGGAATATGAGAAAGAGATAAGGGGAATTATATGGTCCGAGGTAATGGTGGAATGAGCACCCTGAAACGGTATTCAAAATTCATTTCCCCTTTAAGCCTTTTAGTTATTTTTGAACTTATTGGCCGCAGTGGGCTTATCGACCCGTTCTTTTTTCCTGCACCAAGTGCCATGCTGAAGAGTCTGTGGGAAATGACCGCATCCGGAGAGATATTTCCGCACATTGGGATAAGTATTGTCAGGGCTGTCTGCGGCTATTTGATAGCGGCGGTACTGGGGCTTACTATCGGGGTGCTTGTTGCATGGTCAAGGGTGTGTGAAACAATCATTGATCCCCTTATTGAACTCATCAGGCCAATCTCAACCTTCGCCCTTGTACCCATAATGTTTGTATGGTTCGGGATCGGTAACGGGTCTAAAACAGCCATTATAGTAAAGGCCTGTTTCTTCCCGATAGTCCTGAACACCATCGCAGGGATAAAGGGAGTTGATTCACGCCTTATCCAGGCAGCAAGATCCCTTGGCGCAAGGGGTCGCCAGATATGGACAATGGTTCTGATTCCCTCTGCCCTCCCTATGATTATAACTGGTATGAGAGTTTCAACAGCCATGTCCATGACGGCGATAGTCGGTGTTGAGATGCTTGCTGCAGATTCGGGCATAGGGTTTCTTGTTATAGATGCCCAGAGGGTGTTTGCAACAGAAAGGATGTTTGCCGGTATTATTGTAATTTCGCTTATGGGTTTCGGGTTGGACAGAATAGCAAGATGGGTCCAGAAAAAGGCTCTTTCATGGCACACGGATGCCTCTTTTGCTGAGACATCGGCGTAAAAGCACGGTTTGCGGTTTAAGGTATAAGGTTTAAGGAAAAAATATGAAAAAGAAGAATTTATCGATTCTGGTTACATTTATAGCACTCGTTTTCTTTTCCAGTTTATTGAGCGCTGATGATGTCATGAAGATAACATACAGCCGCGGTATTGATGACCTCCCTTTGTATGTGGCCCTTGAAGAAGGCCTTTGGGAAAAGGAAGGCCTCAAGGTTGAACTGGTCAGACTTGTTGGTGAACACAACATAATTGCAGCGGCATTACATGAAGATATCGATGCCGGGCACCTGGACCTGGGAGGGGCCTTTCATGCAGGCTTGAGAAATATCCCTGTAAAGGTCGTTGCCTGGCTGGGGCACTCACACAAGGGCACAAGATGCGGTCTTCATGTTGACCAGAAAAGCAATATTCAAAATATAGAGGACCTGAAGGGGAAAAGGATCGCAGAATCCGGTTCCATTACAACAGCCATGATTCTTAATGAAACACTAAAAAAGGCCGGCCTGGAAAAAGATGATATCCGGGCAATCAAGGGAATCAAACTTGACGATTCCATGAAACACGAAGCAGCCTTAAGGTCAAAGGGTGTTGATGTAATAGTTGCCTGAGACCCTACAGCGACCATGCTGGAGGTGCATGGTGCGAGCAGGCTATTGACATCATTTAACGATGCAATACCGGGGTATGTTTTCAGCGGATTGTTTTTTACCGATAAATACCTGAAGAAAAATCCCGAAAAGGCGAGGGCCTTTTTAAGGGGACTAATAAAGGCCTTTGAATATATTAAGGCCAATGAAAAAAAAGCCAGAAAATGGATTCCAAAATATACGGGAGTGGAAATGGAGGTGGCCATGAAGTCTGCTCTCAGGGAATACAGTGACGGCAGGGAACCGGAAGAGAACATCTACCGCCAGCAGGCAATAATGCGGGAGATAGGCTATCTGCCGGAAAAGGTATCTATAGACAAGATAGTGGATTACAGTTTTCTGCCGGAAAATTAAAAAAAGAGAAAGGAGCTATTATTAATGTATTGTATTAGGAGGCTGATATTCTTCTTATGTGCACTCTTATTCCTGACATGCCCGGTTGCCTTTGGGCAGTTTGACGATGAATGTCCGGATCGAGATTGCCTTAATGAGGATGAATTTACACTTGATGAGGTAGTTGTTACCGCCTTTCATGGCGGGGCCGTTAAAATTACCCCTACAAAAACTGTTATCGATATTGAGGCATTTGATAAGAGCGGGGCGGTTGAACGGGTTGAAGACATTCTGATGCACCTCACCGGTATTGATGTTTTGAGAGGCTCATCCGGTGCAGATCCTCAGACCATGGTATTAATGAGGGGTTTTGACGACAGCAGGTTCACAATAGCAATTGACGGGAGGACGATAACCGGTCCTACCGCAGGTGCGGACACATATGTGGACTGGTCAAGCCTGACCAGTGCGGATATTGAAAAAATTGAGGTTATCCGTGGCGCTGCTTCGGCCCAGTATGAGAATTCCCAGGGCGGTATAATCAATATTATTACCAGAAAGGGAAGAGAAAAGGATACATTGAAGCCGAAGATAACTTTCGTAAATGATCTTTCTAAATTCAGAACCTTTACAACAAGAATAGCAGTAGATGGCGGCGTAAAGAACCTCGGCTATTTCTTTAACTATGGCTATAAAAGATCTGACGGATATCTCTTAAATAACGATTATGACGGCTATGATTATTCAGGGAGGCTTTCCTATCTTTTTCCATTTGAAGGATACCTTACACTGGGAATAAAATATTCCCAGATAAACGTAGGCTATGCCGTAGTAAATGATCCGGACAGTACATATTCCAATGTCTGGTATCCGGGCTATCCTATTGTACCTGAAGATGCGGATACCATCCGCAGATACCGTGCAATATCATTTCCCGGTGGAGACAATTACAAGGATAAACATGCGCAGCACATTGATCTCTCCTTTGAGCAGCCTTTTGATAAATCAAAACTTAAGTTTCAGATATATGAGACATCCGGTGCTGAAGACAGTTATTACTACACTCTGAGCGGTGGTGCCCTGACACAGCTATACAGCGGTGGCCCTGCCAGAGAGGAAAAACAGATTGGCGGCAGACTTCAGTACCAGATGGATTTCTGGGATGGTCATTCTGTTCTTACAGGTTATGACCAGCGCAGAATGGAAACAGGGTCAACAGAAGATGTATGGCGTATGCAGGCCCTTTATGCTGAAGATACCTGGAACATCAGCGAAAAATTATCCGCATTTCTCGGATTGAGATATACACATGTCAGAGAAAGGACCTATGCATATGCAGATCCCGGAACAACGGAAAAGTACAGGCATTTGATCTATACAAGGCTTTTCCTTCCAAAGTCTACACTTACATACAAGTTCACGGATGACACACAGCTCTATCTGTCGGTAAACAAGGATTATCATGTCCCGGGTTGTTGAGACCGTTCAGCATGGGCCAGTTTTGGCTCAACGGAAAAGGGAGATGAAATTCATAATGAAACAAGCTGGCATTATGATCTTGGATTGTTTCATCGTCCCATGAAAAACCTGGATACAAAACTCGCGTTTTACTATATTGATGTAGATAACTATATTGTAGCCAATTCGAGCGACTCATTTCACAATGCAAGCACCTATGGCTACAATCTGGATGAAATGATTTTTTACGGTACAGAGCTTGAATTTAATGCCAATTTGTTTGAAAAATTGACGCTGTTTGGTAATTATACCTTCAGAAAAACCCATTATGACCAGTCAAAGATTCTTGCCGAGGCAGTTCTTATCAATATTGCGCCTAAGCATAAGGCAAACCTTGGTATAAGGTACAGTTTGTTCAGCAATACGCTTATTACATCCGATATCCGGTTTGTAGGTAAAAGGAAGACCGAAGGCAACGTCATGAATCTTGATTCTTTCACAACTGTTGATGTTGGCTTCCAGCATGCCTATTCGGAAAATATAGTTCTGAGGGTGTATGCGACTAATATTTTAGATAAAGATTATCAGGAGGTGTATGGGTTTCCCATGCCCGGTACTGCCTTTGGTGTTAACCTGAAGATGACGTTTTAATCTATAAGAGGTTCCCATGGATTCCGGGGGATGCCATTATTCCACGAAAGCCATGGGACTGAAAAATTTTAAAATATTTTCAAGTATACTTGACACTCTGCCGATCAAGTGATAGTTAACTCAATTCTTGAAAGGTAATGTTTTTTTATGAAGTCATCGAATAAAAAATATTATGTGTTTTTTCGGAGGTTCAAAACACTGCCAAACGGCATAACGCTTCCCGTGTGTCTTTGGGAAGGTATAATTAAATAATTTAAGGGCTGTTCAATTCAAAACGAACAGCCCTTTTTTTATCCCATATAGAGGATAAGGAAAGGATTTAAAGTGAACGCAAAAAGATGTAAACATGGAATGATTGAAGATCAGTGCGGTGTTTGTAAAAAATGGGAAGATAACTGCTGGGAAAAAAAGGAAGAAACTGAACCTGAAGATTACAAAATGAACAGCAAAAAGGAAGCATAGTTTTATGACCTGTTGAGATTGTTATTTTTAACTTTAAAAGCAGGTTTTGCGGTTTGAAATAACACTATATATCTGAAAATAAAAAAGGGGATTATCATAATCCCCTTTTTTTATTTTATCTTTGCAGCTTATCCAGCACGTCTCTTATACATTTTGACAGTTCACTCATAGCAATCGGTTTCAGTATAAAATGGCTGATGCCAATCTGATTTGCCTTTTCTTCGTTTATATTGTCACTGAAGCCGGTACATAAAATAATCGGAAATCCTGGTCTTATGGACATTATTTCCTTCGCGAGAATTTCCCCGGACATGTCGGGCATAGTCATATCTGTAATTACAAGATCAAAGTTTTCCGGGTTTTTTTGAAATATTTCCAGCGCGTTTCTGCTGTTTATTGTAGAAGTTACCTTATATCCAAATTTTTCAAGCATTTTTTGCATTATATCTACTGCCGGTTTTTCATCATCAACAATAAGTATTCTTTCGGTACCCTTCTGTATCTCAATTCTGTTATCTTCTATCCCTGGTATTTCTTCGTTAATTAATGGAAGATAAACATGAAATGAAGTTCCATGACCTACTTGACTCTCAACAGTTATATCTCCTCCATAGTTAAGAACAATGCTGTGAACAATAGCAAGGCCAAGACCGGTCCCTTCTCCCGACTTCTTGGTTGTATAGTATGGTTCAAAAATCCTGTCTAAAATATCCGGTGATATGCCTGTTCCATTATCTTTAACAGATATCCTGACATAGTTCCCCGGATTCAGAGTCGAAACACTCTTTACCTTGTTGAGGGAAATATTCTCGTTATCAAGAACAATTTCCAGAAGATTTCCTTTTTTCCTCATGGCATAGACTGCGTTTGTACAAAGGTTCGTTATTATTTGATTCAACTGGGTTGGATCGGCAAGGATTATATCCCTGTCTGTTCTGTTATCAAAATTAATATTAATGCTGGTTGGTATGGTGGACCTTAAAAATTTTACCGCATCGTTAATTATCCGGGAGGATTTTAACAGGATTAGTTTTTCCGATCTCTTGCGGGCAAAGGTTAAAATCTGTTTTACAAGATCCCTGGCCCGTTTACAGGAATTAAAAATTTCTTTCATGCCGAGCTGCAAAGGATGGTCCGGCGGCAGGTCTTCCATGGCCATTTCAGTATGCATCATGATCGGGGACAGGATATTATTAAAGTCGTGGGCAATTCCGCCGGCAAGTGTGCCGATTGATTCCATCTTCTGGGCCTGCTGCAGCTGTGATTCCATTTCCTTGTTCCTGGTAATATCATAATTAACGCCGATCATCCTTACCGGATCTCCGTTTGAATCAATAATAACCCTTCCAACAGCCTTTATATATCGCAGGGTCCTGTCAGGCCAGAAGATGCGATATTCAGTATCATACTCCAGATCATTTTCCTTTGCCCTGTCGACAATATTAACAATATGTTCACGATCATCGGGATGAACGCTTTTATGCCACGACTCATTAAGGTTCTCTAACCCTTCCTTTTGTATCCTGTGAAGAGAATACATGCCATCATCCCAGATCAGGTTATCATTTTTTAGATCCCAGTCCCAGATTCCCAGCTGGGCAACTTTTGTTGCCAGGCCAAGTCTTTCAAGCGATGCAGAAAGGGATTCTTGCAGCCGTTTTCTCTCGGTTATATCTCTGATTAAGCATACAAATCCTTCCAGTTCCGGAAGATACTGGGAGCTTATTTCAACATCAAAAAGGCTCCCGTCTTTTTTCCTGTGCTGGCGGATAAATCTATGTGTTTTTTTCTCAACTATCTCGTCAATTTTTTCCCTGAGCTCCGGAGATGGCTCAACAGCCTCCAGCTCTCCAGCGTTCATCATTAAAAGTTCATTGCGGCTGTAACCGCTCATTCTACTGTAGGCATCATTAACCTCAACCAGATACCCATATTTGTCTATCTGCATGTAACCGTCTATCGTGGTCTGAAGGATGGTTTTATGAAGTTTTTCACCCTTTTGCAAAGATGCCTCAGCTTTTTTGCTCTCTTCTATATCCCGTAGAAAGGTAACAAAGCCGCCCCCATTCTCCAGCTGATATTGTATGCTTACTTCCACTTCAAAAAGGCTGCCATCCTTGCGCCTGTGTTTACTCACAAAACGATCCTGACCTTTTTTAATAACACGTTGAATGGTATTGGTGATCTCATCCGGAGACTCAATAGCCTCAATCTCCGGAACGCCCATTTTAATTAGATCCTGACGGCTGTAACCGCTCATCTTACAGTAGGCATCATTCACTTCCAGAAAATTACCATTCATATCCACCAGCCAGAAACCATTCATGGCAGTCTGGATAATGGACCTGTAGCGTTTTTCGCTCTCCTCTATCTGCTTTCTGGCTTCTGCTTCCACCAGGTTTTTCAAACCACTTTCTGAGATAACAGCAATTAATTCATTAAAGAAATCAAGGCAGTTATCAAGCTGCTCTTTTGAATAGACTGGTACTTTACTTACAGCATCAAGATATGCCTCCTCCGGGAAGCCATATTTTTTAGCCTGTTTTCTGAAGAAGTCCATGTCAGGATCATCCAGAAAGAACTGCCCGGTAAAAAAATTTCCGTAATGAACCCCGTCTATTATAATAGGGATAGCATTATCAGAAAGGCCATGGGGGCATTGATATCTAACAGCAGGATTTGCCTCCTCCAGGTGATCGAAAATATACTTATCACTCTGAATGCAGGCCTGTTCGCATTCTTTATTTTTTCTGTGAAATTTTGTACAGATATCCTGCCAGGCAGTAGCTGTAAGGATATTGCCGTCGTTATCAAGGATTGCTGATGGAAAGGGATATATTACGTTTAGTTTGTCTAAAAGGTTTTGGAAGTGTTTGATGTCAATGAGATCTTCCAGTTTGCACTTATTACCAGGTTTTGTATTCATCATACCTCCCGGATTAATAATATTGAATTTCATATACTTAGCATAATATTTGTAATGAATTCAAAGTATTTTTGGGAAGGATCATCTTAACCTGATACCAGGTATATGGAGACCATTCTTTAAGATATATTGGTATTTTAAAATAAAAAGGAGAAAATGAAATTTGTTGAAAATAGAAAACTTGACTTTAAACTCATCGACATATATATTGCCGAATATCATGATAATCACCGGAATACATGTCGATTATATTATAATTATCTTAATCGAATCATTGAAGCAGTATCATGATATCGATTTGTCATGACATGAGACAATATAGATTTCACCGGGGCAGATTATGTATATTAATAGAAAACTGGACCTTTTATCAATTCTCAAAAAGAAATCCTGTTTCCTTTTAGGACCAAGGCAGACCGGTAAGACGGCAATGATTTCAAACATCCTGTCGCAATATAGATACTATAATTTACTAAAGACAGATGTTTATCTCAAACTCAACCGATCTCCGCAACGGCTGAGGGAGGAGATAACAGATAAAGATAAAATTGTCATCATTGATGAGGTTCAGAAACTTCCACAATTACTCGATGAAATTCATAATTTGATCGAAGAAAAGAACATTCATTTTCTTCTTACAGGGTCAAGCGCCAGAAAATTAAGAAGAGGTGGTGTAAATCTGCTGGGCGGAAGGGCCAGAACCAGGAGAATGCATCCATTTATATATCAGGAGTTGAAAAATGATTTTGATTTACTTAAAGCACTTGATATCGGTCTTATCCCCTCTATCTATTTCTCAGATGCACCCTATGAGGATCTTGAAGCCTATACCGGTAACTATCTAAAGGAAGAGATTGCGGCTGAGGCAATTGTACGCAATGTCCCGGCATTCAGCAGGTTTTTAACTATAGCGGGACTTTGCAACGGGCAAATGATCAACTATGCAAATATAAGCCGTGATGCCGAAGTTCCCAAATCAACTGTTCAGGAATATTTTCAGATATTGAGAGATACATTGATAGGAGATGATCTGCCTGCCTGGAATGAATTCACAAAGCGAAAAACAGTTTCCACATCAAAATTTTATTTTTTCGATATTGGGGTTGTCCGCTTTCTGCAAAACCGGCAGGGATTGAAAGAAGGAGCTCCGGAATTCGGAGAGGCCTTTGAAGCCTATATTTACCATGAGTTAAAAACCTACTGCGATTATAATGGTGGTATGGATCTCCATTACTGGAGAACAAAATCCGGTTTTGAGGTAGACTTTATTTTAAACAGCACAACAGCTATAGAGGTTAAGGCTAAGAAGAATGTTACCTCTCATGATCAAAAGGGATTACGCGCCCTGAAAGAAGAAGGGATGTTTAAAAACTATATTATAGTATCCCTTGAGGAAATTCCTAGAACCACTGACTGCGGCATCCATATTAAGCACTGGAAAGAGTTTCTTGAAGAACTCTGGCAGGATGCATATATTTGATCTGGATTGAAAAAGGAATAATCTACTTTACACCTATTCCTCTATTTTTTGTCCTGTTGAGCGTGAATTATTAATTTTGCCAAAATTTGCATTATTAATAATTTAAGCTGCGCTTCCAGGTGTTGGGCTGGTTAATTCAGGGATCTGCTCGTGGGCAACACCAGGCGGTTAAAATACTGGGATCGATATTGAATAGTACTATCAGGGATTCTATATTTAAGATCCTTCAGTTTTTTGAGAGAAAAACTTCCAAGGATATTACCGGTATAACATTCCTTTTATTTTTTCGGTAAATACTGAAATCGCTATCAAGTGTAAAGATGCTGCTGTCCGAATATATCTCGGACATCCTGACAAGGCAGGCGTCCGCCAACGACATGGGAACATCAGAGTATTTTCTTAAAAGCCATTTTATCTGCGTTAAAGAATCCTCCATTTTAAAGGGCAGGCTTAATACCTTTCTTTTCAGTAGCTCCAGCACGATATCTGGTCCGCCATGCGTTTTCCCGAGTAAGAAACATGCTTCGGAAAGCACTGCTTCACAAGTTAACAAAGGGGGAGCAATACGTGACCATTGTTCTTTTGTCCATCCATGATATTTATCACGATAGTTTATGAATGCTACGAGAGGGCCGGTGTCAATGATGATATTGCATTTCATTTGCCGTAGCCTTTCATTCGGTCCTTGTTGAAAGAAAGATCTTCCGGTCCGCTTACTGATCCTGCAAGATCTCTGGCAAGTTCCATACAGGATTCTGTTTGAGACATATTCTCTTCATTGATAATCATCTCTATAGCCTCTCTTATTAAAGCGGATCTGTTTTCGCCTCTTTTTGCAGCTTTTGAGTCAAGTCGTTCCATTAAAGACTCGGGTAATTTTATTGATAAAGTTTTCATACTGCCTCCTTTGGTAATACCAAATGGCAATTATTGTAATACTGCATGCTGGGGAAGTCAATATAATCATGCACTAAAAATTGGACGAAGAAAGAAATTAAAAACTAGAGAGCCTCCCAGATGAATCGGCCTTTCACTCAGAATATAATTACGATGAAGGCAAATCCCATTGCCCCCTTTTCTGGGGTTTTTAAAACCCGGAACGTTGCCTGTCCTGACTTCTATTCCCTGCGTAGCTTTAGCGAAGACGGAAGCCCTAGCGGAGACTGATTACGCCCTGCGCCAAGCGCCATGCACCGCGCTTTCATCATTCATACCTCAACGCCTTAATCGGTTTACTCTTTGCCACCCTGGTCGGATTTCCTGCCACAGTAAACCATGCAATAACCAGCGCCAGCAATCCTGAAACTAAACAGATCGGTATTAAAAACAGTGGATTGAGTCGATAGTAGAATTTTTCAAGCCAGTATTGCATTGCAGATACGGCAACGGGTTATGCGATCAGGATTGCAATTATTAAACAGCGACCTTCTACCCAAAGCATATGCTAAAAAACCCATCTCCCATGAGGAGAACATTTTTAACCTATTCAGTCAAATACAGTTTTTGGACAAGAATGAAGCGAAGTCATTATTGAAAATCAACTATTCTAAACTGACATTATGTAAGTCTATTTCTCTAACTTAATCACTCGACCACTGCCCTTACCCGAAATATTTATCCGTGGTGAGCCCTGGTATACAATCCCACCAGAGCTAGTAATTTCAATGTCTAATTTTTCTGTTACATTAATATATCCGGTTACAGAGCTTCTCTGATCAATTTTCATAACCTTGCATTGAAAATCATTTAACAATAATTTTCCGGAAGAAGAGGTGGTGGCTTCAACACGGTTTCCTTTGCCAATTATAGATATATCACCCGAGGACCTTATTTTAAGTTGACTTTCTGGAATTATAATATTTAAGGGTAACTTACATCTAATATTCCCAGACGAAGAAGTTTCAGCT
Organism: Desulfatiglandales bacterium; assembly: GCA_963667015.2. Taxonomy (GTDB): domain Bacteria; phylum Desulfobacterota; class DSM-4660; order Desulfatiglandales; family HGW-15; genus JAAZBV01. The sequence goes on along the minus strand of CAXXJJ010000004.1, from coordinate 3,803,017 downwards.
TGCAGATCTTCAGTAATTTTTCCTGAAAATTCAATATTCCCACTCGAACTGGTTTTTAATATCAGTGAAGCGGTTTTTCCGCTTAGCTGGATAGAGCCAGACGAAGAACAAATCGCTTCGATCTTGTTAGCCTGTGCAGATAAAATAATATTGCCTGAACTGCTTGCTTTAATTATCATATTTTTTACGCTTGGAAAACTGGATTGTCCATGAATAGAACCAGAACTGGAGGAGGTAACTGCATCTAATACTGGAACATCAATACGGATCTCAACCCCTTTGAATAAATTAAAGTATGATGCAGAATAAATCGGTGATTGTTTTGGTTTGATTATCAGACTATTACCTTTTTTTTGAATCACAATCTCTTTAATCTGTTCTTTTGTTGCTTTCAGGACAATATGGTATTGATCGGACTGAGTTAAATAAAGATTTCCGGGAATAGAATAGTGAATTTTTGAAAAATCCTCAAAGGAATATTCTTTTTCTTCAGCAAAAGTAGTCATGGAGCACATAGAAATAAAAATCAAAAATCCTGATAATAATATACTTTTCATATAGAAAATCCTCCTATCAAAAAATAGCTTTATCAAATAATAGTTATGACCAGAAAACGCGACTGTTTGGTTTAACTATTTAATAAAAACAAATACATATATGTTCGACATCTTTTGTTTCTGCGAATTGGTTTTTAATATATTAGACTTAAACAATAAAACGAGGGAAGTACCATTCAGATATTGTCACCATGTGACCGGAACGCTGCTTAATAAATTAATTGAGAATAGATTTATTGAATTATTAAAGGATAGTCCCGCGTACATTGTTTTTTTAGCCTTTCCCTTGCACCTTGTGCCCTGCGCCTCTTGTCGCGCCGTAGCTTTAAGCGGAGGCGGATGAAACTTTCTTTTACTCATATCGTAATGCCTTAACAGGCCTACTCTTAGCAACACGCTTTGTATTCCCAGCTACTGTAAACCATGCGATCGCCAGCGCAATCAATCCGGAAGCCAGACAAATGGGAATTATTAACAATGAATTAAACCGATAGGTGAATCGTTCAAGCCAGCTTTGCATGGCGAATATAGCAACAGGCCATGCGATAATGTTTGCAATCAATACTGGCTTAGAAAATTGCCAGAGAAGCAGTCTGACAATGTTTTTAACTTTAGCCCCCATAACCTTACGCAGGCCTATTTCTTTGGTACGACATTCTACTGTGAATGAAGCTGAGCCGAACAATCCCATGCAGGCAATAACAATGGCCAGCAGAGAAAAGCTGATGAATACTTTCATTTCTGTCTGTTCCTGTTGAAATTCCCCGGCGAGCAGCTGGTCAACAAAAACAGTGGATATTTCTGCATCACCCATAACTTTGTTCCATACTGATTTGACCTGCTCTAATATCTTGTGGGGAGAACCTTTGAAACGTAAAGTTACAGCAGAAATTTCGTTTATTTGAAGTAAGTATGCTTCCGCTCTTGGCGGTGCATTTATGCTGAATATATGGTTATCCGCAACAACACCGATAATAGTATAATTGGTATTGTTGTAAGTCGTTGAGTTTATAATTTTACCTATAGCATCTTCTGTATTGTTAAAACCCAGTTGTCTTACCGCACTTTCATTAAGAATGATATTCCTTTCAACAAGCTCTTTGTCTTCATTATTACCAATAGTGCCAGTCATTATATCAAATCCCAGATCCGGGAGATCCCGCTCAACAGAATATTTTCTACCTGAAACAACAGGGATTTGATATGTAGTAAAATAGTCATAACCGACGTCACTTAAGTTCATTGAGTAAATGGCTTCCGGGCGACCGAGATGTTTAAAATTAATGACATTCGGATTTCCCTGACTAGGCTGTATTGCTGACAAACATACATCCGACACATTTGCAAGGTTTAACAATTCATTTTTTAATGGCTCAATTTTTCCTTTAAAATCTTCTCTAGAACCAAAACCCATTTGGTTAATTATTAATAAATTATCTTTGTTATACCCGGGGTCCCGGTTCAAACTGTACTGCATTTGTATAAAGATAACTCCTGTTACGATAATAAGAGAAATTGAAATACAAAACTGGAAAATAACCAGCACATATTTCAATGACATTGATCCGCTGGTTTCTTTGGATTTATTAGCCTTAAGGGTATCACCGGGCCTGTAACCGGAAAGAATAAAAGCCGGGTATAAACCTCCGCTTATACCTACAATGATCAGCATTACCAATAGAGGCAGAATTGTATTGAGAGAAAAGTAGTTAAAGGAAAGGGTTTTACCCATTATTGATTCAAATATCGGCAGCATTAACTCAACCAGCCCCATGGCAAATATCATTGCAAGTAACACAATAAAGGTGGATTCACCGAGGAACTGCACAATCAACTGTTTTCTCTTTGCGCCCACAACCTTTCTCATGGCAACCTCTCTTGCCCGTTGTGTGGCCTTTGCGGTGGTAAGAATAGTAAAATTGATACAGCCGATTAAAAGAACAAGCAGGGATATAGCGGCGAAAGACATTACCACTTTCCTGTTCCCGCTTGCCCTGGAGTCGTCCCAGGTGGAATCAAGATGTGCGGTATCCAGCCTCTGAAATTCCCATGATAAAAAATCACTGGCTTTACTGTCGGGATCGTTGCTGGGAAGATTCCGGTCGATTACTGCGGGGAGGAGAGGCCTCAGGGTTTCAATATCTACGCCTGCTTTCAGCTTAATATAAGCCTGGTAAAACGGATAACGCCAGTGTGTTATTGATGGAGGGAGACGTGTCTCATTAAGAAGAGATATCATTGGTATATCGTCAAGAACTGTATTTCCCGGAATACGATAAACAGCGGTTACCTTGTGAGGGATTTTGGTATTATTCCCGAGGTTTATGGTTATCATCTTTCCGATAGGATCTTGACTCCCGAAATGGCGTCTGGCTGTTTCCTCGCTTAACGCGATATTGGCCTGGCCTGCGAGGGTATCTTTCAAATTCCCAGCGATGACCTTCAATTGGAATATGTCAATAAAGGAAGGATCTACAATTGTAATACTGCTTTGAAAACTGTCACTACCTATCTCAATGATCAAATCGCTGGCAAAGGCCCGGGCGGTCTGTTCAAAATTGTCTTTAAAGTATTCTTTCAGCGCCTGCATCACAGGTAAAGGAGTTGTAGAAGACCTGACGCGCTCCTGTCCCGGAAATTGCGTCGAATAATTTACCCGATATATCCTGTCAGAATCTTTCCATTGTTTGTCATAGGAGTATTGATCCCTGACATAAAGACCGATGACAATGCAAGCCGCCAGGCCGATTGCCAAGCCTGCGATATTGATCGCGCTGTAGAGTTTGTTTTTTAATAAATTGTTTATTGCAATTGTGATGTAGTTTTTTAGCATTTTATTGTTCCTTATTTTTATATATAAAAAATAATGAACGCTATCAGCTGTCAGCATTCAGCGTTCAGCAAAAAGCATTAATAAGACTTAGCTGACAGCTTAAGGCTTCATTCGGAAAATATTTCCGGATGAATCACTCATACCTCAAAGCCTTAATCGGTTTACTCTTTGCCACCCGTGTTGTATTTCCCGCTACTGTAAACCATGCAATAACCAGTGCAATAAATCCCGAACCCAGACAAATAGGAATCATGAACAAAGGATGAAATCTGTATGGAAACCGTTCCAGCCAGTTTTGCATTGCAAATATGGCAACAGGCCATGCAATGATGTTTGCAATAAGAACAGGTTTTAAAAAATTCCAACCAAGGAGTTTTACTATGTCCTTTACTTTTGCCCCCATAACCTTTCGCACTCCTATTTCCTTCACGCGCCTGTCAACAGTAAACGCAGCCATTCCAAACAGGCCCATACAGGCGATAAAAACTGCCAGCAGGGCAAAAGAGATTAATAGCGTATTCTCCGTTTTCTCTCGTTCATAGACTGTAGCCATTTCTTGTCTTACAGTAGAATATATAAAGGGAATGTCACCGACTACTTCATGCCAGACGCGTTCAACTTTTTTAACAGCCTTTTGATAGTCACCCTTGTATCTGACAGTGAGACAAAGAGCACGATCAGGAACCAATCGATACATTGCAAGTTCAGTCTCAACACGTAAATTACCGTATTGGGATTCCTCAACAACTCCTATGATTGAAAATTCAAAATATCCGGGAATCCCTTGCTCACCCTGTATAATTATTTCACCAATTGCTTCATCGGCTGAGATGCATCCTAATTGTCTGGCCGCGGCTGAATTGATTATTACATCCGTCCGTGGAAAATTATTATTTCGTGGATCTCCTACGGGACCAGGTACAGGCGATGGCTGATCCATCTCCCTGGAAAAGTATCTGCCCGAAAGAAGCGGTATCTTGTAGGTATTAAAAAAATCGTAATCTACATCTGTCTCTTGTACAAATATTCCCTGATGTTGTTGATTAAAGTCGTACATTTTTGAATGTAATGTCCATTCCCACCCCCATCCATTTCCAGACGGGGTTTTACTTGATAACGCGGCATTGGTTATCTCAGGGAGTTTCAGCAGTTCCTCCTTAAATGTATTTCTGTGACCTCTTACATCCCGAATATACACAATAAAAAGATTCTCCGGATTGAATCCCGGATCACGTTTATTCACGTACAGCAACTGAAAATAGGCAACTGCAGTAGCAATAATTAAAGCGATAGATGCCGAAAATTGAAAAATAACCAGGACATTCCTCAGCTTAAAAAAACCGACTGCATCCGTTGCCTGGTTGGATTTCAAAACTTTTGCCGGTGAAAACCTGGATAATACAAAGGCCGGGTAAAGCCCTCCTGATATTCCAACCAATGAAATAAGAAGTAATACAAATAAATAACTTTCCGGTGATGTATAGGGAATCGTCAATTCCAAACCCATTAATGTTTCAAAAAAGGGCAATGCCACTTCTGTAATCGCTACTGCAACGAGAAATGCCATAAAAGTAATCAGCATGGATTCGCCAAGGAACTGGATAAACAGTTGTTTAAAACGGGCGCCAACTACCTTTCTCATGGCTACTTCACGGGCACGCTGGGTTGCTTTAGCAGTTGTTAAAATAACAAAATTAATGCAGCCTATAATAAGAACTAATATTGAGACAATTGCATATACAGCTACCATTGTTCTATTTCCGGTTCTGGCTTGGTTGGCAAGCGTCAAAGAGAGAGGGTTAAAATGTAAGTCACTCATTTTTTGTAACAGGAAGGTCTGTTCGTCGCTTAATTTTTGACCTGGGTTACTATTAGGAATTGTCTTATCGATAAAATCCGGCATCCTGGAATGAAACTTATCAATATCTGCTGTGTCACTCAGGCGGACATAGCAAGAGTCCCAGTTACCAGGCCATACGCGGGTACTTGCCGGGAGCCGGGACTCATCCAGTAATGTAAAACAGGGTATACGTAAAAAGGTTTGTGGGCAGATAAAACGATAAACCGCGGTTACCTGATACTGTTCTTCATTGCCGTTATTATCCCTGAAAGTTATCACTTCTCCAATTGGATCTTTATCACCAAAATATTGGACGGCGGACTCTTCACTTAAGGCGATATTGTGAGGGCTTTGTAAAGTGTTTTTCAGACTGCCTTTGAGTCCTTCAGCCTGAAATATTTTGATAAAATCTTCATCAACAATCGTATTGAATGCCGGATAGCGCGCATCACCGATTTGTATTTCTACATTATAGCTTATAATGCGGGTACCTAATTCAATATCCTCAGGAAAATATTTTTTAAGGGCCGGTAATAACAGAACAGAAGTGAATGGCCATGGCTTCTCCTTAATGGTAAATTTTTTATTGACCCGATAGATATGATCTGCCTTTTCCCAGTGCCTGTCATAGGATAGTTCGTTTTGAACATAGAGCGTACTTAATAGACAGGCAGCAAGACCTATAGCTAAACCGATGATGTTGATTGCGCTGTAGAGTTTGTTTTTGAGCAAATTGTTTATTGCTGTGGTGAAGTAGTTTTTTAGCATAAGCTTTTTTCCTATTCTTATTAAAAGATTTCACCGCCCGCTCGCTGCGCTCTCTCAAGACGCTAAGTACGCAAAGGTTTTATTTTTATGGATTCTGTAAGAAAACTCAGAATCCATAAAGACTCTAGCCCTGCGGGTAGCTGCCTTTGATATTGTTTTGAAATAATTTATTCTGTTTCATTCATCTTAACTTTTTGTATTTGCATTAAAAACAATAAATGTTTTTCTTCGCGTCCTTTGCGTCTTTGCGGTTCAAATTTTCTACTCATATCGTAATGCCTTAATCGGCCTGCTCTTCGCCACCCGTGTTGTATTCCCTGCTACTGTAAACCATGCAATAGCCAGCGCTATTAACCCTGATACCAGGCATATTGGAATCATCAACAATGAATTAAATTGATAGGTAAATCGATCAAGCCAGTATTGCATGACGAATATTGCAACAGGCCAGGCGATAATGTTTGCCAATAAAACGGGTTTGGAAAACTGCCAGAGAAGTAAACTCACTATATTTTTGACCTTAGCCCCCATAACCTTACGCAGGCCTATCTCCTTGGTACGCCGATCTACTATAAAGGACGCGGAGCCGTACAGCCCCATGCAGGCAATAATAATAGCCAGTAGAGAAAAGCTGATGAATACTTTCATTTCTGTCTGTTCCTGTTGAAATTCTTCTGCGAGTAGCTGGTCAACAAAAACATAGGATATTTCCTCATCGCCTGTAACGTCTTTCCAGGTCGATTTGACCTGTGTTAATATTTCTTTAGTAGGTCCTTTAAAACGAACAGTCATGACATTGGCTGCTGACGGATTAATCAGGTATACTTCCGCTCTCGGTGGAGCACTTATGCTGAACATGTGATTATCTGCCACTACTCCGATAATTGTGTAACTGATATTGATATTGAAACCATTGCCGTTTACGTTTGAGTTGAGGACTTTTCCAACAGCATCCTTTGCATCGGTGAAACCGAATTCTCTCACTGCACTTTCATTGATGATAGTGTTTCTTTCAAAAAGTTCCTTGGACTCATTTCTGTCGGAAGAGGCTGCCCTTATATTCCATTGTGGTTCGGTAATATCGCGATCTATGGAGAAATCCCTTCCTGCGATAATGGGAATCTGGTATGTTTTGAAATAATCCCAATCAATAAAGGTTCTAACTTCCAAATAAGTTGTTTCCGGGTGTCCGGGAAGCGTATAAGGCATAGCGGTCTCACCTTGCTGACCAGGTTGATACTCCGATACGCTTACATCTGAGATATCGACAAGGTTTAACAGTTCCTGTTTGAGAAGGTCGATTTTGCCTATAAATTTTTCATTCCCTGCAAGCTTGTTAATAACTATCAAATTATCCTTATTATAGCCGGGGTCACGGTTTATGCTGTATTTCGTCTGTATATAAATTACTCCCGTGGAAATAATAAGAATGATGGATACACTGAACTGGAATATTACAAGTAATTGCCTGAGAGAAATGGAACCTCGGGTCTCCTTCGACTGATTCGCCTTTAAAGTGTCTCCAGGCCTGAAGCTGGAAAGAACAAATGCGGGATACAGGCCGCCGCTTATGCCCACAATAAGGAGCAGGGTCAGCAAAGGCAGAAATGTAGACGGCGAAGTGTAATCCAATGAAAAGGATTTGCCCACTATGGTTTCAAATACGGGGAGCATTAATTCAACCACACCTAGGGACAGTATCATGGACAGAAATACAATAAATGTGGATTCGCCGATAAACTGTATAAACAGTTGTTTTCTCTTCGCTCCCGCGACTTTTCTCATGGCGACTTCCCTGGCCCGCTGTGTGGCTTTTGCAGTAGTGAGGATCGTAAAGTTGATGCAGCCGATCAGGAGGACTAGCAGTGATATTCCGGCAAAAGACATCACCACTGCTTTGTTCCCGCCCGCCCTAAAGGTGTCCCAGGGCGAATCAAGGTGTGCTGTTTCCAGTTTTTGAAAATCCAGTGAAAGGATATCACTAGCCTTCAAGCCGGGATCGGTCATGAAACCGGAAATATCGAAATTCCGGTCGATCAATGCGGGAGTGAGTGATTTTAGGGTTTCAATATCAATCCCTTTTTTAAGTTTAAAATATGTGCCAGTATTAATACTGCCCCACATTCTTTGGACAGAGGTAAGCATCGTATCGTCCAACAGGCCTAACAGGGGGATATCATCTAAAACCGTATTGCCAGGAATGCGGAATACGGCAGTCACCTTGCAATCGGCTTTGAAACTTCCGGAGCCTATGGTTATCACTTTTCCGATGGGATACTGATTTCCGAAATGATGACTGGCGATTTTCTCGCTTAATGCGATATTAGTAATATTTGTGAATGTATCTTCCAGACTTCCCGCAAGGACTTTAAGCTGGAACATCTCGATAAAGGAGGGATCGACATTCACCTTTCTTTCTTTAAAGCTGGTGGTTCCCGTGTCGATTATCATCATAGGGTACACGAAGGTCCGGGCGCTTTGCTCGATTTTATCCTTGAAGTATTCTTCCAGTGCAGGCATTGCCAGTAATGGGGCAAAAGCGGCTCTTATGGGCTCTCTTCCCGGCAATTCTACCGAAGTATTTACTCGATACATCCTGTCTGAATTTTTCCATTGCTTGTCATAGGAATATTGGTCGCTGACATACAGAGCGATGACAATGCACGCCGCCAGCCCTATTGCAAGGCCGGCGATATTTATGAAACTGTAAAGCTTGTTTTTGATCAGATTGTTTAATGCTATTGTGAAGTAGTTTTTTAGCATGGCATGCCTCTAAGTGTTCCTTGTCTGTAATCTACTCATGTCTTTATATAAAGTTCTTACCTGTTATTAAACGATGCTAGATACTTGTATCTGGATACAGGATGTTTAAAACTTGATGCTTGTCTCAAATTTATTGTTTTTGGCCAGCATCGAGTATCCAGTATCCCAGTTAATTTTCCTTTTATTCATAATTAATCTTTCAGTTATTAGTGAAAGGATTTTCGGTTTTATTCATAGAGATCGATGTCTGGCCGTTATATACAGCGTTAATTGTTCTACCGTCAGCTGACAATGAGCATTTTTTTTTGGCAAACTCAAAATAAATACCGGATCTGTTATCAGAAGACACAAGGGTCACAGTATAACGAGTGTATTGGCCTTTTGTGTCTCCGATTGTGGGCTGGGGGCCAATTCCGAAAATCATGCGCGCCGAATCTGCCGTGACCTCTTCAAAAATCATATATGAGTTTAACTTGCCACCCCAGTCACCTTCCCACTTACCTATGAGATTTTGAATGTTCTTAGGTACATCATCGGTTGGTTTTACATATGCAACATTATCCGGTGGAGGAGCTTTCTGCTTTTCGGATTCAGCCTTGCTCGAGTTTTTGAAATTATCGACAGCAAATGAACATGGAACAAGTGCTAGCAGGATGATGATTAAAATTATGAACCTCTTCATAGTATGCTCCTTATTTTCAGTTAAGTTTCTGGATTCCGTGATCAAGTCGCGGAATGACAGCATACCTACACTGGTATGACGTGGTATTCAGGTTTTTAACCTTGAACCGCAAACCTTATACCTTCACCCTGTTAAATACCTTGAGAGTTAGCGTGATGTAATTTCATTTAGGCTCTATTGTTCTAAAGATAAAATATCTATCAAAGAGTATACTTTTTATCTCAAGGTAAGATTTGAGTAGTTAAATACTCAAAACTATTTAACAGGGTAAACCTTTCTTTTATTCATACCTCAGCGCCTTAATCGGTTTACTCTTTGCAACCCGTGTTGTATTTCCTGCTACTGTAAACCATGCAATAACCAGAGCGATCAATCCTGAAACAAGGCATATGGGAATCATCAACAATGAATTAAACCGATAGGTGAACCGTTCCAACCAGTACTGCATGGCAAATATGGCAACAGGCCAGGCAATAATGGTTGCTATAAGCACAGGCTTTGAAAACTGCCAGAGAAGCAGGCTGACAATGTTTTTTACTTTTGCACCCATTATCTTGCGCAGACCTATCTCTTTGGTACGACGTTCCACTGTGAATGAAGCTGAGCCGAACAATCCCATGCAGGCAATAAGAATCGCAAGTATGGAAAAGCTGATAATGATATTCTGTTCTGCTTTCTCCTGCTGAAACTCCTTTGCGATAAGCTGGTCAACAAAAACAGTTGATATCTTCTCCTTCCCTACCACTCTTTCACAGATGCTGTTAACCTCCTTTAATATCTTTTTGGGGGAGCCCTTAAAACGAATGGTCACTACATAGGCCTCGTCTGGTTGAAGAAGAGGATACACTTCCGCTCTTGGCAGAGCCTTTATACTGAATATTTGATTATCAGAAGCAACACCGATAATCGTGTAACTCATATTATTGTAGGTAGTAGAATTAAGGATATTTCCAACGGCCTCTTCCGGACTTGTAAAACCCAATGCTCTGGCAGCGTTTTCATTAATGATTACACTTCTATGAATCAGCTCTTTTGCTTCATTTTTGTTTATAGTAGATGTCATTATATCAAATTTTGGATCGGGGATATCACGGTCAATAGAATAATCCCTGCCCGCTACAATGGGGATCCGGTAGGTCTTAAAATAATCATAACCGATACCCACTACTGGCTCAATATAAGTGGTTTCCGGATGACCTTGCTTTGTACAGACAATATTGTTCTGATACTGTTGGCTGGGTTGAACCTGCGATAACCCCACCGATGAAACATCTGCAAGGGATAACAGTTCCTGTTTAAGAACTTCAATCTTCGCTTGTATTTTTTTATCCGAACCAAAACCATTGATGACGAGGAGATTATCCTTATTATAACCGGGATCACGATTCATGCTGTATTGCATCTGGGTGTAAATAACACCAGTGGAAACAATCAGGATAATAGAGATACAGAACTGAAATACTACGAGCACATTCCTGAGAGACATAGAACCGCGGGTTTCCTTTGACTGATTCGCCTTGAGGGTATCTCCGGGCCTGAAGCCGGAAAGAATAAATGCGGGATACAGGCCGCCGCTTATGCCCACAATAAGGAGCAGGGCCAGTAAAGGCAGAAAGGTTGATGGTGAGGAGTAATACAATGGAAAGGATTTGCCCACTATGGATTCGAATGCAGGGAGCATTATTTCAACCACACCTATGGACAGTATCATGGACAGAAATACAATAAATATAGATTCGCCAATAAACTGAACAATCAGTTGTTTTCGCTTTGCCCCTACAACCTTTCTCATGGCAACTTCTCTTGCCCGTTGTGTGGCCTTTGCGGTAGCAAGAATTGTGAAGTTGATACAGCCGATCAAAAGAACAAGCAGAGATATGCCTGCAAAAGACATAACCACTATCTTGTTCCCGCCGGCTCTTCTTACATCCCAGGGGGTATCAAGATGTGCAGTATCCAGTCTCTGAAAATCCATTGATATAAAATTACTGGCTTTCACGTTGGGATCAGAATAGAATTTTGAAACATCGATATTCCGGTCTATTAATGCAGGCAGGAGAGGTTTCATGGTATCAATATTAACGCCTGCCTTCAGTTTGATATATGTTTGGCAAGCCCAATTAAACCAGTGACTCATTGCTTGAGGGATAGTTGTATCATCAAGAAGAGATATGATTGGTATATCATCAAGAACTGAATTTCCCGGGATGCGATATACAGCGGTTACCTTGTAATCGGCTTTGATATTTTGGATATGTGCTGTTATCACTTTTCCAATGGGATACTGACTCCCAAAATGGCGTTTTGCTGTTTCCTCACTTAATGCGACATTGGTTTTGCTTGTGAGGGTATCTTTCAGGCTTCCCGCGATGACCTTTAACTGGAAAATATCAATAAAGGCAGGATCTACATTTGTAAGTCTGCTTTTAAAACTGTCAGAACCTATGTCAATGGTAAAATCGCCGGCATAGGCCCTGGCTGTCTGTTCAAAATTGCCTTTGAAGTATTCTTTCAGTGCCTGCATCGCAGGTAAAGGGGTTAAAGAAGACCTAATGCGCTCCTCTCCCGGCCTTTGCCCTGAAAAATTTACCCGATATATCCTGTCTGAATCTTTCCATTGCTTGTCATAGGAATATTGATCCCTGACATACAGAGCAATGATAATGCAGGCTGCAAGGCCGATAGTAAGACCTGCGATATTGATCGCACTGTAGAGCTTGTTTTTTAATAAAGTGTTTATTGCTATTGTGAAGTAGTTTTTGAGCATTTTGGCTTTTCCTCATATTGATAAAAAGATTAACCGCCCGTTCGCTGCGCTCTCTCAAGACGCTAAGTTCGCAAAGGGTTTATTTTTATTGATTCTGAAAGAAAACCCCATGTATAAATACGCTTCGCTGTCATGGACATGAATTTAACAGGGCATAGTCAGAATCAATAAAGACTCCAGCTCTTTGAGAAGACGCCTTTGTACTTGTTTTTACAATTATAAATGTTTTTCTTCGCGCCCTTTGCGCCTTTGCGGTTCATGTTTTACACCGCACTCACTCTCTGTTCCGGGACACACTCATCAACCCGTCTGCTCTGTGTAACGACCGATCCGTCAAACAGGTTTACTGTACGCTTGGCAAAGTCCGCATGAGACGGGCTGTGGGTTACCATTATAATTGTTGTTCCCTCATCATTAAGCTGCTGAAGCATTTCCATAACTTCCTGCCCGTGTGCGGAATCAAGATTACCCGTAGGCTCATCTGCAAGTATAAGCGCCTGGTTGCCTACAACAGCGCGGGCTACTGCCACCCTTTGCTGCTGACCTCCGGACAACTGGCTTGGCATGTGCTTTGCGCGGTGTGCAATTCCAACCTTGTCCATTACAGCCTCTACACGTTCCCGACGTTCTTTTGAGGGAATGTTATGATAAAGGAGGGCAAGTTCGACATTCTGGAAGACAGATAATTCATCAATAAGGTTAAAAGACTGGAAGATAAAACCTATATTGTGTTTTCTTATGTCACACAACTTTGATTCATCATAACCGGCAATGTTTTCATCATTAAAATAATAATCTCCCTTTGTTGGGTTATCCAGCATGCCTATAACATTGAGCAGTGTGGATTTTCCACAACCGGATGGTCCCATAATGGCAACAAACTCTCCGCGGTTTACTTCAAGATTGATGTTGTTTAAGGCGGTGGTCTGGATGTCGGTGGTTCTGTAGACTTTTGTGATTCCGTGCATTTTTAACATTTAGGTTCTCCTTGTTATTGTTGATATCTGTGTAATCTGTTTTATTATCTCTCGCCCGCTTCGCTAGAGCCCGCAGAGAGCGCAGAGAAAAGCTTTTTATTGTTTTTGTATTTATTAAAAAAATCGTTTTTGTTTTTTTCGCCTGTCCCGCCATAGCTTTATGCGACGGCGGTGGGTAAATATGTTTTTAAATACAGAGTAAGATTAAGAGTATGAGCTAGAGCAAGAGTTATAGCTTTTGTCTTTTGCAGTGATTCTCCGTGTCCTCTGTGGTAAATATGTTTTTAGTTTTTTGTTTTATTAAAAAAATTGCTTTTGTCATTCTCTGCGGCCTCTGCGAGCTCTGTGAGAGACATGTTTTTAATCATTGTTTTTTATCTTCAACCTATCTATCTCTTCATATCCGCTGTAAGATGATGTCACTACCAGTTCTCCGGGCTCCAGTCCCTCAAGTACTTCTATATATGAACTGTTTCTTCTTCCAAGTACAATGTTGCGCTTCACTGCTTCGGCACCGTCAGGAGTTGTTACAAATATCCAGTTGCCGCCTGTGTCCTGATAGAAGGAACCATTGGGAATGAGTATTGCCTCTGATTCATCGCCCAGTGTGAGCTTTGCCTGGAGGGTCTGCCCGCGCCTTAACTCAGGAGGCTGGCTCTCTGTAAACTGAATGTCCACCTGGAACTGGCCATTATTAACCTGGGGATATATTTTTTTGACTTTTGCCGGATAACTTTTACCATTGTTCTGGTAATTAGCCGACTGACCTATGTCCACACGGTTTATGTAGAATTCATCAATGTCGGCCTGGAGTTTGAACTGGTCCGGTATATCGATCTGTCCGAGGCGACCTCCCGGCATTATGTTCTGCCCCACTTCTGAGTCAAAGCCGGAAAGCTTGCCTGCGATTGGTGCTCTAACATTGAGATCATCAAGATTTTTCCTTGCTACTGTCAGGTTTTTTTCGAGCCGTTCGCTGGTATCTTTCTGTGCTACGAGCTGCTGTTTCTGCAGCCTTTCATCCGATTCCTGACTTTCAAGCAGAAGCGCAAGGCGGTCCTGCTGATAAACCAGCTCTTTTTCCTTATCAAGCAATTCACGTTTACTTATGAATCCCTCTTCTCCGAGCTGTCGGTCTGCTTCCAGGTCTCTTTTCAGGTTTTCTATCTGGTGTCTAATTTCAAGGATGCTCCGCTTATTGTTCAATCGATTCTGTTCCAGGGAAAGCTCTGTTGTGCGCATATTGTTTAACTGTTCTGCTACCTGTGCCTCGGCGTTAGTTACATTTAACTGCAGGGTACTGTTTGAAAGGCTTATTATTAGGTCTCCCTTTTTAAGTATATCCCCGTCTTCAACATAAACGTTGTCAACCCTGCCGCCTTCTATGGCATCCAGAAAGACAGTAGTGCGCGGGACAATCCTGCCCCTTATGGGTATGTAGTCTTCGAATGTACCTGTCGTAACAGTAGAGATCGTGAGGGTGTCTGCCGCTACCCTGAAACTGCGGTCTCCTTTGAGGCTCATGATGGACCATACTGCTGCAGAAATAATTATTATTGCCCCTACAGCCATAGAAATGTATTTCCATTTTTTCCCGGTATTTTTGATCTTTTCATCCATTGCAGCACCGGAGCCTGCCAGGGCTCTTACCTGAGTTTTAAGATGTCCCTGGTTTGTGTTTTGTTCATCCCTGGCGATTTTATTTTGGCTTAGCATTTTTTAATGGCCTCTCGATATTATTTTTAAGGGCACGGTGCGCCGTGCCCCTATCGTTTCATGTTAGTCCAACCCGGCAAAACGCCTGTTTCTTTCTTTTTCAAGAACTATTGTTTCCAGATTCTCAACACGTTTTTTTAAGCCGGCCAACACCATTGATATATTCTCATCAGGTGTTGCAGATTTATTTGTACGATTATTATTCCGTGATTTAATAATGTCGCCGATTACACAGATAGCTACAATAAATACAACCATTGTCCAAAGATTCATTTTTATTTTCTCTCTGATTCTAATAATTTTATAAGGCTTGATGTTAAGTAGTACTTTTCTTTTAGAGCAATGGTCGTGCCAAAAAGTTAACTGCATGAATTAATTAATTAAATGGGATATTGACAAAGCTGAAGATATTTATTATGTCCGATATCGTACATTTCTTTTGTGCGAAAACGAACACTCTTCAAAGAATATAAGCTAAAAACAAAAGCCAAAGCTGAACCGCGAAGACGCAAAGAACGCTAAGAAAAACATTTTTTTTAACTAAAAGCCAAGGCAAAGGCTTAAAAACGTATTCACCACAGAGAGCACGAAGGACACGGAGAAAGACTTTTTATGTTTTTAAATAACAAATCGTTTTTTACTTTTGTCTTTCTTAGCGACCTTTGCGTCTTTGCGGTTCAATTTTTACCTGAAAAACTATCAAATCTTTTCATTTTGGACATTGATGATGAATAAAGAAAAAATACTGGTTGTTGATGATAATCCGGATATTTTGATTTCTGCCCGCTATCTTCTGGAAAGGCATTACCAGTCAGTCATTACCTGTGAAAATCCGGAAGACATTCCCGGTCTGATGAAAAAAGATAATTTCGATGTGATTCTGCTGGATATGAATTTTCATCCGGGGGAGTCTGACGGAAAGATGGGAATGAAGTGGCTGGAGAAAATCAAAGAAATCGATCCTGAGGCTGTCGTGGTAATGATTACCGCCCACGGCAGCCTTAACGCAGCAGTCGAGGCCATGAAACTCGGGGCCGCAGATTATGTTGTTAAGCCATGGGATAATCAACGGCTCCTTGCAACCATATCTGCATCACTGCAATTAAGGCAGAGCCGTAGTGAGGCATCAAGGCTGCGCAAGAGTAACCGTGTTTTGAGTGAGGTGACCGGCCACAAAAGACAGAACATCATCGGCAGCAGCCCGGCAATGAAAAATCTGCTGTCACTTGTAGGAAGGGCTGCTCCTACTGATGCCAATGTGCTTATCCTTGGAGAAAACGGTACAGGCAAGGAATTGATAGCACGGGAAATCCATCGCCAGTCAAAACGAAGTGATCAGGTTTTTATCCCGGTAGACCTTGGCTCAATCTCCGAGACCCTGTTTGAGTCGGAACTCTTCGGTCATAAAAAAGGGGCATTTACCGATGCAAAGGAAGACCGCATTGGATACATAGAGGCCGCCAATGGCGGCAGCCTGTTTCTTGATGAAATTGGTAACATACCTTTGCATTTGCAGGTAAAGTTACTGTCAGTCCTTGAAAAAAGAGAAGTGTCACAGGTCGGTTCACGCACATCTTCCCCGGTTGATGTGCGTATTATTGCAGCTACAAACATGCCGCGTGAAGAGCTTGGTGATCCTAAACACTTTCGCCAGGACCTGCTCTTCAGGCTTAACACGGTAGAAATTAACCTCCCGCCCCTTCGGGAGCGTCCAGGTGATATTGCGGACATTGTAAACCACTATGTTACCTTTTACTGCAATAAGTACTCAAAACCCGAAAAACAGGTCAGCCCGGAAACCATGGATCTCCTTGCACGCTATCAGTGGCCCGGGAATGTCAGGGCATTAAGGCACGCGGTTGAACGTGCAGTTATCCTTTCAAGGGAGAAATATCTGATCCCTGAGGATTTTCAGCTCGAAAACCAGTACATTAGCTCCGGAAAATATGTTTCGTCTGAACCTGTGCCTCCTGAACAAAAGGAAGGCGCAACTGATATTGATGAATCACCAGTTTCCGGGGTATCAGATAAAAATGATCTGAACCTTGAACGCCTTGAATATAAAACGATTCTCGAGGCCCTCAGGAAAAACCGTTATGTAATAAGCAAGGCGGCAAAAGATTTGGGTTTAACACGCGCCGCCCTGTACAGGAGGATGGAAAAATATGGCATTTAAACATTTCGGACTGTTTATAATGTTTAGACTTGCTGCTCTCAGCCTGGGTATTGCCGGATTTGTTTATGCCTTTAATAATCCCCGATATCATGTTGTGACGTTTTTGATTTTTGTAATTGTAATAGGCCTTATCTATGAATTATGGTATTTCCTTTCCAGGACAAACCGGGAAATCGCACGATTCCTTGCGTCAGCGAAATATACGGACTTTAACCAGAGTTTTGAGTTTGAAGATACAGGCGCCGGATTTAAATCCCTTGGTGAAGCCCTTACCCATATCCTGGAAAATCTTAGAAAAAAGCGCTTAAAACAGGAAACAGAACTCACTCACCTGCGTGCTGTTATCAATCATATTCCGGTTCCGTTAATGACAGTTAAACAGGATGGAAGCCTTGTTTTATTAAACAACGCGGCAAGGCGCTTTTTCGGAACGCCCCAGCCAACAAAGCTATCTGACATAAAACAGTTTGGTGAAGATTTCTATAAACAGCTCCTTAACTGCCGGGCGGGTGAGAGGCCTGTAGTAAAGATTTCCATAGACGGACTTGATACCCAGCTATCCCTTGGGCTGATGGAGGTAACAGGAAATAGTGGTACTGAAAAGTTATTCACTCTTCAGGACATAGGAGAGGAACTGGAATCCACTCAGTTAAACGCGTGGCAGGACCTGGTGAGGGTGCTGACCCACGAGATAATGAATTCCATAACACCGGTTGCTTCCCTGGCACAGACCACAGCAGATATAGCAGGAGATGTAATTCAGGAGCTTCCCGAAAGTCATCCGCAAAAAGGGGAAATCGAAAAGATCAGTACTGCGGCAATGACCATGTCCAGGAGGGCGGGGAACCTTATGCAGTTTGTAACAAACTTCAGGCAGCTCACACGGCTGCCAAAACCGGAAAAAAAGACGACCCGTGTTCAGGACCTTTTTAACCATGTAGTACAAATTGACCGGGCAAACAATGTAAACAGCGGGGTTAAGCTGGAGATTCAAATCACGCCTCAGGGACTGGAACTAAATGTTGATCCCGAACAGATTGAGCAGGCCCTCATAAATCTGTTAAAAAATGCTGAACAGGCCCTGGAAGGTAAGCCGGAAGGTAAAATAAGGCTTTCAGCCAGCCTCAACCAGCGGGGCAGGGTAACAATAGAAGTCTCTGATAATGGTCCGGGCATTAAAGATGATATCTTGAGTAAGATTTTTGTTCCATATTTTACAACAAGACCGGAAGGCAGCGGAATAGGACTGGCCCTGACCAGGCAGATAATGGCCTACCATGGCGGGTTTATAAGGGCGTCCAATAATGAAGCCGGTGGAGCGAGTTTTAAGATGACGTTTTAAAAAGGCAGGCTGCCGTCGTCGCCGAAGCTATGGCGGTACAGGGAGGATTCGATTGAATATCTGCCCGCTTGACATTTAACGTTACGCGTTATACTGTTTCTCAATGATAAAATCATTCAAATGCAAAGAAACAAATAAGATATTCAACAGGGAATATTCCAAAAAATTGCCGATGGATATTCAAAAGATTGCTTTTAGAAAATTAAAAATGCTCAATAAGGCATATATCTTAAATGATTTGAAGGTTCCACCCGGTAATAAACTTGAATTGCTGCGTGGAGGTCGTAAAGGTCAATACAGCATCCGGATCAATGATCAATGGCGAATTTGTTTTAATTGGAATGACCAGGATGCATTTGATGTGGAAATTATTGATTACCATTAAGGAGGTAGATTATGACTGCTAAAAAAATACCCCCCATACATCCCGGAGAAATACTGCTTGAGGAGTTTCTTAAGCCAATGGGATTGAGTCAAAATAAAATGGCTCTTGATATACGTGTGCCTGCAAGACGTATAAATGAAATTGTTTTAGGGAAGCGAAGAATAACTCCCGATACTGCTTTGAGGCTTGCGAAATATTTTAAGATGTCACCACAGTTTTGGTTGGGGCTTCAGATGGATTATGATCTTGATGTTGCTGAAGATCAATGTGCCGAAAAAATTGCAAAAGAAGTCCATGAGTATCAGGAAGCTGTGTGAGGCTTTTCATATAAATTAACAGGACTCCATGATCAGGGAAACAAATATAGAAGATTCAGAAATTCTGGCAGAAATTATCAGCGAATCCTTTAAGGATGTTGCAGAACGATTTTCATTAACTCCGGAAAACTGCCCCAAACATCCGTCAAACTATACAGTTTCATGGGTTGAAGCGGATTTTAAACGTGGAGTTAGGTATTTTATTCTATATCAGGATAATACCCCGGCAGCCTCTACCGGGCTTGAAATCCCGAGCTCTGATATTTGCTACCTTGAGCGCCTTGCTGTTTTACCGGAAATGAGGGGTAACCATTTTGGCATAGAGCTTACCCGGCATGTCATAAAGTGTGCAGAGTCAGAGGGCATCCCCAAAATGAGCATAGGCATTATTGATGAGCAGACGGAGCTCAAAGAATGGTACCGGAATCTTGGGTTTGTTGAGACGGGAACAAAGAGCTTTCCCCATCTTCCATTTACAGTGTGCTTTATGGAATTAAAATTATAAACCATACAATTAATAGATGTCCCGGTTCTGAGATAAATCTATTGGATAGGAGGAATTAATTATGTCCTGTGAAGATTGCAGCTTTAGAGCAAAGTACGATAAAAATCCAAAGTCCTTTTTAGGCAGGTTGTGGCGGTGGCATACGGGTTTTTGTCCGGGCTGGAAGAGTTACTTTAAGGGGCTTCCGGAGGAGAAGAAACAGGAATTGACCAAACAATATAATCTGAAAAACAGGTAAGGATATTCTGAGATATTGTGTATAAAGCAGGTGATGCTATCCCGGATGACCTGCCTCCGAGATAACTTGAATAGTTCAAATAAGGAAAGAAAATATAAATTGGAACTGGAATTCTCAAACAGAGCAGAATTTCGTAACTGGTTACATAAGAATGTGGAGACCTCAAAGGGGGTTTGGATCAGATTTATAAAAGATATCAGCAAAGCTTCAATTACTGCAGATGAAGCCTTAAATGAATCACTCTGTTTTGGCTGGATTGACGGGCAGATGAAATCCGAAGGAGACCGCAGCTATATAAAATACTTTGCGCCAAGAACAAAAAACAGTAAATGGTCGGAAAAAAATAAAAAGACAGTAGAAAAGTTAAGAAAAGAAAGTCTGATGACCGAATATGGTGAGCGTGAAATAAAAAAGGCTGTTGAAAACGGCCAGTGGAACAAAAGTGTTAATAAACCGGATTTTGATAAACTGATTTCAGATTTCAGGGATATTATCAGGGGGGATTCAACTCTTTTAGAAAATTATGAAAACAAATCCATGTCACTTAAAAAGCAGTATGCAGGTTTTTACTTTGAGGCAAAAACTGATGAAACCAGGAAAAAAAGACTGGATAAGATTATTACTGTAATAAGAGAAAATAAAAAAGGGATGTTGTTTTAGGTAAAATAATGAAAGATATTACTGCCAAATTTGATGATATCAGGCCATACAACGATAAGGAAGTACCGGCTGTAATGAAACGTTTGGCAGAAAATCAACTGCTGATTTCAAATATTCGTATTATGAAATGGCCGTCCTGTCCTGATTTCTTAAAAGGTCTTGCAGACATATTGATTCGGTTTTTTTTAAGAAGAAAACTGTCAGGGATTAAGACTATTGCGGAGTTTCAATCAAAGATAGTTGCTGATAATATTCTAAAATGGGTTATAGAAAATACGTCGGACGGTGTGACTTTCTCGGGTCTTGAGAAATTAAGTAAAGATAAATCCTATATTTTTATGTCCAACCACCGGGACATTGTTATGGATCCTGCGCTTATGAATTATGTATTGTATTTAAACGGATTCAGTATTCCATACATTGCCTTTGGTGATAACCTGCTCATAAATGATGCTGTTTCCGATCTTATCCGTGTTAACAATGCAGTTATTGTAAAGAGAGGTCTTGCGAGGAGAGAACAGATAGAGGCATCAATACACCTGTCCGAGTATCTAAACAAGCTAAAGAATGAGGGCAGCAACTTCTGGATTTCACAGAGAGAAGGCCGGGCAAAGGATGGAATAGATCAGACAAACCCTGCCATTATTAATATGTTCTATCTTTCTGAGCGTAAAAAACAAAGCAGCTTTTCCGAATTTGCCAGGTCATGCAATATTGTTCCTGTAGCTATATCCTATGAAATAGATCCCTGTGACCGCCTCAAAGGGTGGGAGTTATATAGAAAAAATAAAAACGGTGTGCACAGGAAAAAGAAAAACGAAGATTTAGTCAGCATGGTAGCAGGTATATCGGGAGATAAGGGCAGAATCCATCTCAGTTTTGGAGAACCCCTTACAGGAAATTATGAGGACAAAAAAGACCTGGCCATTGCAATAGACCGGTCCATTCATTCCTTATATAAATTATGGCCGCGCAATTATATTGCCTATGACCAGGTCTTTAAAACAGTAAAATATTCTGCCAATTATACCGAATCAGAAAAAAACAAATTTCTGTCGGCCTATAATAACCTTAAACCCGAGGTTAGAAACCTGGTTCTGACCATATATGCAAATCCTGTCTGCAGTTTTGAAGGGGTGTAGTCATTAATGAAAATAAAAAGACACCGGAAAAAGTATTTTTCCGGTGTCTTTTAAGTTTTTATTAATGAGCGTGTACTAACCCAGTTTGCCTCTCTTCTTTAGAAGATCAGCAACCTTTTTAAGACCCATTTTTTCCAGTGTCTTACGTGTGGGGTATCCGTTGTCCGGGTTATAACCTTCAAATTTATAGAATTTTGTCTTAAAATCCTCTACCTTCTTTCTATCCAGTTTTCGTCCGGCGCCGTTGTCATAGGTCCATTTGCCATTAATGTACATGGGCAGTTCACTTCCCCTGGTGGGCTGGTCATAGATATAATCGGGAAATACCTCCATGTCCCTGTGTCTTCCCTGAAGTACCCATATGGCCCTGTCCAGGGTGTAAATCTTATGTCCAACCTCCATGGCATCCGCAAAACTCAGGTCCTGCCCGGTAACTGCTTTCCAGAATCTCTCTTCTGCCTGGGGTGTGGGACCTCTTCTGTCTTCTGTAGTACATGTAATACACATGGGCCATCTCCAGCCGCAGAAACCTCCACAGCCTATCCAGAATTTTTCATAGTGCTTTACCCATGCAACCTGTTTGACCTTGTGATCAGAATAAATCCCCGTCGGCCCGTCGCTGTAGTCCACCATGAATTCATCACCATTGTAGGGGACCATTGCGTCTGTATAAAGTTTTGCAGCCTCTTCTGCTGTGAGGAAGGGGTCGCCTGTCCAGGCCATCCAGTGGAGCGGATAATTTGCCATCATATGAAGCATAAGATCGCGTTCTCCAAGGAGAGATCCGAAACCCCATTCCGCCTCTGTTGTGGCATCATAGTGGTCGGCTGTGCCCCAGTAGGTGAGGCGGAGTATGCCTTTATGAAGATCTTCCTGAAGCATCCCATATTTTTCAGCAAACCTGGCGGCTCCTTCAGCCATGTCATTTCCGATTCCCTTGCGTTCTGCTATGGATCTCATGAGCATTTCACTGAATCCGGAATCGCTCCAGGCATCAAGAGGCAGGTCGCAGTCAACCTTTTTGCCCTTTCCTGCAAAGCCTCTGGTTCCAAGGCTTCTGAGGTAGTTCATTGTAGGGATGAGCTGCCAGTGGCCCAGTCCTAATTTCTGCATCAGGTCGTTGGTCTTGCGCGTTGCCTTTCTGCTTCCGGGAATGTTGAAGGCCAGAGTTCCGGCGCAGACCGATTCGTTACTGTCTGAACTTGCGGTCCTCATACGGCAGCCCCTGGGGCATGAGGCGCATGCGGCAGCACGTGCAGGAACAAGGGGCACTGCCCCGTTGGTGGTATTTGCACCGCTCGGAGCTCCAGCGCTAACTCGGTACATACCGGACAAAAACCTTGTTCCTTCCCGCGGGTTGTCAACGTTCCACTGGAACCGGTTGTACCACAAACGGGTCTTCATGAATTCGTTGGGGTCTGCAATGGGAACGCTACCTGTACCGATAGCGCTTATGGCCTTCAGATTTTTAGATCCGAACACACCGCCAAAACCGCATAAAGCGGCCTGTGACCCTGGACCGTGCAGCAGGCATCCCAACCTGCTCTTGTTTTCACCTGCAACACCGCAGCAAACTACGGCAGGCACCTGGGTGGTGAAATTATCATCATCAACCTCGGCCCATTCACCATGTTTAAGACTGGGCATTACCCGCCTGGCGATTTCCTCCTGGGTATCCCATGTGTCCATTCCCCATATGTCTTTTCCGTCTTCAATAACGATTTTATCATCCGCTATGTTTATCCACACAGGGTCGCTTGCAGCGCCCTCAACAACTATCCCGTCCCATCCCGCGAATTTAAGCTGTGATGTGAAACGTCCTCCAAAGTTGCTGTGTCCGAACCATTCAATGGGATAAAGCATTGGCCCAAGACCCTGTACTTCACACCTTCCTGAACCGGGTGTGAAGGTCCCTGAAAATGGTGACGCCATCATTATGATCAGGTTTCTGGGATCAAATGCCTCAAAGGGGAGCTGGTCACCTACAAGGTCGAAGAAGATTGCCGAACCAATTCCGTGTCCGCCGCCAAATTCTACATATTTTTCCGTTGAAATGGTGCTGACAGATTTATCAGTCAGATTTACCCTTGCTATTTTTCCTGTATATCCGCCTTTCATATCAGACCTCCTATTCCTTTGCCTGCGGTGTCGGTTCTCCGAAAACCTTCGGCTTGGCATTCTTCATTATGGGTGGAACTATCCTGCTGTCATCAACAAGCCCAAGGTTCAGATAGTTATCGTTACGCAGATTAACATTATATCCTTCGGTCTCTTTCTGATCCGGGGTTTCGTGAACGAGCCTGATGGCCTGCATCGGGCATGCGCTTACACATGCCTGTTTGCCGTTCGGTCCGCCCTTTTCATCCCAGTAGGGGGTATCAATACAAAGATCACACTTTGAGGATACATCATCCAGATGGTTCCACACCGGGCGATGAGGCTGTTGAGGACACATTGCAAGGCAGGTCTTGCAGCCGATACACTCTTCCTGGTTTATCCTTCGGACATTGCCGTTTTCCGTGTCAATGTAGGCCGCTCCAACCGGGCAGTTGATAACACAGGGAGGTGTTACACACTGCCTGCAGGGCGCAATCTGGATGTCATCGGGAAACTTGCCAAATGAATCCTGGATTATCTGGATGCGTGAAAGGGAGAGGTTCTGGACGCCGTAATGTGTCAGTGAACATGCCAGCATGCATGTTGTACATCCGATACATTTTTTACTGTCGTAAACCAGGTAACCCTTTGACTCGGGATAGGTTACCTCCTGAGCCTCTGTGGATTTTACACCGGTGGTTGCTGCAATAGCTCCTGCAGCCAGAGCAGCGCCTCCGCCCACCAGAAACTGCCGCCGGTTAATTTTCTTTTCTGAAGTTTGTTTTTTATCAGGTTTTTCGTTTTCTGACATCAGTTAACTCCTTAATAGATAACAGGTTAATATTACTTCTATACAAACTCGCCGCACATGGCGGGTTGATTCCTTTTTTGTAAGAGTAATGTATGTGTCCGGGAATATATAAGTCGACACAGTCGTATATGGAAACCTGGAAGAATTGATAAATTAAATATTGCATATATAATCCATCTGTTAGGCAGCGGACCTAATAAGCATCTATAAAATGAAGGTTTATCTAATGTATTTACGTACTATAAAGCATAGAAAGTCTAAATTGCAATCATAATAAATATTTTAAAGCATAAGACCGTAAAGAAGATCAACGTTGGCGTTATTTATGAATTAACCGGATATAATAATTCATCATTGATCCAGATTTGCTGGTGAGATAATATCCCTGATCAGGTAAAAAAGAAATCATATCCTGTTTCATATCAGCAGTGAGGTTTCATTACTGCTCACACAATATAAGGATGGGCAGGTAAGGGGCAGCCGGAAGCAATTGATTTATATAAAAAGCAGGGCTATGAAATAATTGAAAATTACGGGCAGTATATCGGTAATAACAACAGTCTGTGTATGAAAAAGATGATAAATAAATTGAGAATATCAAGTCCACATGCACAAATATCCTACTGCCAGATGGAGGCGGGCGAACAGGACATAGTTGTTAATCTGGTTTTGGATGTGTTTAACGAATTTATTGCTCCGCAGTATCCGGATGAAGGAGTTAATGAGTTTAAGAAATTTGTTAATGCAGAGGGAATGAAGAATCGCCTTAAAGCCGGGAACATATTCATATTGGCAAAGGACGGAAAGAAAACAGTCGCTATAATTGAGATGCGGGACAACAGCCATATCGCATTACTTTTTGTGGATAAAGCTTACCAGCGTCAGGGTATAGCAAGGGAGCTTATCCGGCGTGCTATTGCGGTTTGTCTGGAAAGAAATTCACAGCTTAAAAGCATTACAGTCAATTCATCTCCAAATGCCTATGACGCATATTATTCCATTGGTTTTAAGGGAGAGAGGACTGTAAAAACAGTTAATGGTATTCAGTTTATTCCAATGGAACTTGTGTTTGACAATAACAACTTCAAATAATCGGGTTCTTCAACAAGGCTACCTTTTCCCTCCAGAGGCATGGAGCGATTGAAGCTAATCGCCCGATTCATATAAGGTAATCCAGAGAAAGTAAAAAAATAAAAGGTAAAATCATGAAAAAAAGGACTATCTGGGGTGTTGGCCCCAAAATTATGTTCCCGGCTTATTCCATTCTTTTTGTTTTGTCCTGGATACCTCTAAAGATAAGTATCAGGGAAATAATAAATATTCCCGGGTTGTATATAACCTCGGTATCTCTACTCTTGATCTGTATCGGAATAGTCATGCTGGCTGCCGCAAACATGGAAATTAAAAGAGCCCTGGAAAAAAATCGGCTGGTTACCGGAGGATTGTTCTCCCGGATAAGAAACCCTATGTATGCCGCACATATATTTTTTATCATGCCTGGAATCTGTCTATTAACCGATAAGGCAATAACGTTACTTACTGTCTTATTTACTTTGCTTATTTTTAATCTCCTTATCTCTAAAGAAGAAAAGGATCTTGAAGAGAATTTTGGGACTGAATATCTGAATTATAAAGAAAGGGTTGGAAGGCTGCTGCCAAAGTTAAAAAATTAAACGGTTTTTATCGATCAAACAGGCTCATTCAGGGCGACAGGATTTCCGTATATACCCTCCCCCTGTAAGAGCTGTAAGGGGGAGGGTTCGGGAGGGGAGTAAGCAAAGCTACTCCTTTTATATCCCGCCGCGAGCAGCGGGGTATTACTTTGCTGAAGGGAATGAGCTCACAGGCGCTTAGCAGCAGCAATTCCGTTCAGATCAATTATTCGCCCCTGTAGTTTCCGCTCAGATGCAGATGTATGTGAGCCCATTCCATTACACGCACTGGAAGTTTTTTATCCTGCGTCTTAACCAGTGCCTGGTTATCCCTGCAAGATGCTTTCAAGGAGGCTGATGGTATCATAAGAACCTTTCTGCTTGTCAAACTAAATGTTCCGATAAATATAGGATGGAGAATTGGTAAACCCGATATCTGTGTTTTGATAATTACTCTTCCATCAATCCTGAAAAATATTACCTCTGGCAGTTATCTGTTCTTTTACATGATTGACCCCATTTTACTCCCTGTAATAAGGGCGTAAAATTCCTAACAGGTGAAAATACAATCAAGTCATGAAATAACCGAAAGATGAAAAGTCAGATGAAGCCCGTAAAAATCCTGATAATCGAAGATGATGAGGATGATTATATCATCATGAAAGAACTGTTAAGTGAGATTGATACAAGGGCTTTTATAATAACATGGGCGAATAATTACGATGAAGCCGTAAAGCTCCTCAAAGAAAATGATTTTGATATCTGCATGCTTGATTATCGTCTTGGGGCCCACGACGGTCTGGAAATATTAAAAGAATTAACATCCTTTGATACGGATGTTCCGGTTATATTCCTAACCGGGCAGGGGGAATACCGCATAGATGTGCAGGCCATGGAAGCAGGGGCGGCGGATTATCTTATAAAAGACAGCCTTACTTCCTCCATCCTTGAGAGATCAATCAGGTACACCCTTGACCGGGCATCCGCCAGCCGGGCACTTCGCAGGTCTCATGAAAAACTTGAAGAGACAGTTCGGCAAAGGACCGCAGAACTAGTTAATGCGAACAATGAGCTCAAAAAGGCTTCTGAAAAGATACAAAATTTTGCTTTTTCCATTTCCCATGATCTCAAAAGCCCTGCCACAGCCCTTTTCGCCCTGACACGTCGTTTTAGGGATAATTATGTCGAAGAGCTCGATCAGAAAGGGAATATCTATTGTGATCAGATCCTTTCTGCCTCAGGCCAGATCCTTTCCCTGGTTGAAAAAATAAATCTCTTTATTTCTGAAAAAGAGATGCCGTTAAATATCGAAAATCTAGATCTCTCAGCAGTGCTGAATGAAATTAAAATCGAATTCTCGGATAGAATTATCAACCGGAAAATACAATGGAAAATACCCGATAAACTGCCTTCTATTCGGGCAGATCGTTTGTCAATATTGCGAGTGTTGAGAAACCTGATAGAAAATGCCTTCAAATATGGGGGAGATGATCTGAGTTATATAGGTATAAAGTTTCAGGAAAACATTGACGCCTATACCCTTTCTGTGAGTGATGACGGACCGGGATTTAACACGAATGAAGACGCTAACGTTTTTTTGCCTTTCCAGCGAATCGGAATTAATAAAGGTATAGATGGAAGCGGTCTTGGTCTGGCTATTGTCAAGGAGATTGCGGAAAAGCATGGCGGGGAGGTCTGGACAAGCCATGATAATGGTAAAGGCGCAACCTTCAGTTTTTCCATTTCTAAATATATTTAATCTCTACCTTTCTTATCCGGCAGGCAGCAGGAAATCCCTGTGACAATGCTGCACCGGAAAATACTGGCATTTTAAAAGTATTGCTGGTATCTTTCTCGTCAATTTTGCATTAACCTTCAGATTCCCAACCACTGGTCAGGAGAAAATATGAATAATAAGAAAAAGCTGGTAATAGCCGAAGATCATGCAATAGTGCGTGACGGGCTGCGATCAATTTTTGAATCGGACAGGGATCTTGAAGTTGTTGGAGCGGCCGGCGACGGCATGGAGGCCATTCGCCTGATTAATAATACAGATCCGGATGTTCTTCTGCTTGATCTTAATATGCCCAGAATGGATGGGATTTCAGTTTTAAGGGAGATAAAAAAGCAGTCAAGGGACATTAAGGTAGTTGTATTAACCATGCACAAGGATGAGGAATATATCCTGGAGGCCTTCAGTTCCGGGGCAGACGGGTATTGCATAAAGACCTCTTCAGGGAAAGAAGTCCTGAACGCCATTAAAATAGTGCTGACAGGCAAACAATATGTAAGCCCTGAAATATCGGATAAAGTTCTTGAAGGCTATATTGAAGGAAAAAGATCAATCAAAAAGGAGTTATCCTGGGACAACATTACAAGG
Source organism: Desulfatiglandales bacterium (assembly GCA_963667015.2). Lineage (GTDB taxonomy): Bacteria > Desulfobacterota > DSM-4660 > Desulfatiglandales > HGW-15 > JAAZBV01. Next base: position 3,774,409 of record CAXXJJ010000004.1, on the reverse strand, counting down.
CGGGAGAGGGAGGTTCTTAAGCTGGTTGGTGAAGGTTATCAAAATAAAGAGATCTCGGATTATCTCTGTATCAGCGTCAAAACAGTAGAAAAGCATCGCGCCAATATTATGGAAAAACTTGATCTGCACAGTGCATCGGCGTTGACCGCCTATGCCATTAAAAAAGGTTTAGTCTCTAAATAGGAAATCGGGCTTTTATTAAGGTTCCTTTTCCCTCTTCTGAAGAGATCTTCAGTTCCCCGCCCGAAAGCTCTGCTCTTTCCAGCATACCTTCAATGCCTATGCTTTTATTCCGGGAATTGTTGTTAATTGCATTTTCTACAGAAAAACCTTTACCGTTATCCTTTATAACCAGTTCCAGATAATCCTTCCGGCGGATTATTTCCAGGGTAAGGATTTCGGCTTCACTGTATTTTGCAGCATTATTCAGTGCTTCCTGAATGATCCTGTATATAATTATTTTTAAATTTTGCGGAACATCATCTTCGTCTATATCGAGGCTGGTATTTAACTCAATGCCTTTGTAGATATCTTTGAATTTTTTACAAAGAGAACGTATTGCAGGTAATATACCCAGGGCATCAAGGATAGATGGCCGAAGGTTCGAGGAGATTCTCTGGGTTTCTTCAATGATATCCTTTATCATTTCCCTGAGACGATCAAAGGATAATAATTTTCCTGTAGTCCCGGAAGTGGATTCCAGATTATCGATCGTTTGTTCGAAGGCATAAAGAATGCCTGTAAGGCTGGAACCTATACTGTCGTGCAGTTCAAGGGCCAGAGATTTTCGTTCTTCCTCCTGTGCCTCCAGAATCTTACCTGAAAGAATTTTAAGCTTTTCTTCCGATTTTTTCAGATCATTAACTATTTTTGAGGTATTTATGGCATAGCGGATGGCTCTTTCAAGCAGCACAGAATTAAGGTTTGCCTTTTCAAGGTAATCAACTGCCCCATGCTGCATCGCTGTAAGGTCGGTTTTATGATCTCCAAAGCCTGTCAGCATGATAACCGGGATATCAAAGTTTTTTTCGCGTAATAAATCAAGAAATTCAATTCCGTTTATATCTCCAAGCACAAAATCCAGAAGGCATATATCATACCTGCATGAATGGAGCATCTCAAAGGCAGAATCTGCTGTTGATGCCCAGTCTACCTGGCATTTCCACATTCGTATCCGGGAAAGTAAATCCCTCAGAATAATGTAATCATCCTCATCGTCCTCTATAAGCAATATTTTGATTAATGGATCATTCATATTTTTTTCCGTTTTTTAGTCATAAAATCATTTATATAAAAATTAAAGAATATACATAAGAAAAAATACAGGATTCTGTTTATTGTCTAAAGTTATTTATAGATTACAATAATAAATAATTAACCAAAATAAAAGGATATAGACATGCTGGTAAGAGTAATGGAAGATAGATGCGGGACAGCGGGGATGTGTGTAAAGATATGTCCGGAAGTTTTTCGTTTTCAGGAGGGGAGCAAAAAGGCTCAAGTAATAATTGACAATGTCCCTCCTCATCTTTTGAGCAGTTGCCGCAAGGCAGTGGACTCATGTCCTAACAGGGCTATTGTTGTAATATCAGAATAGAATACCCCCTGTTAGATTGGAGTTGAAAATATTTGAAAGTCCATATTTTCAGGCTGAATGTTTTTCAGGTAATGTAACAGTAAAGGTTGTTCCCTTTCCCGGAATACTCGTTGCCGTAAGCCTGCCTTTATGTCTTGCAACAATCTTCTTGCAGATGGCTAGTCCCATGCCCACTCCTTCATAGGCTCCCCTTCCGTGCAGTCTCTGAAAGGGGCCAAAAATCTGATCAACATATTTTTCTTCAAAGCCTAATCCGTTATCTTCAATATTTATGTGCCACAAAGGGATATTGGCCAGATTATTTTCTGATGATCTATCCGCATAGATCCTGATAACAGGGGGGAGATTTTCCCTGTTAAATTTCAGGGAATTACCTATGAGGTTTTGAAAGAGCTGGACCATCTGTATTCTGTCGGCTTCTATTTCAGGTAAGTTATCAAATTCTATTTTTGCCTTTTTTTCCTCAATTCTGAGATCAAGGTTGGACAGGGCACTTGAAACCGCTTTGTTAAGATCGACCATTATAATATCTTTTTCCCTTGTAGATATGCGTGAATAGGTCAGAAGGGAATCAATAAGGTTTTGCATTCGCAGTGATGCATTCTGCATTCGCTCAATATAATCCCGGCCTGTTTCATTCAGGGCGTCACAGGATCTGGATGAAAGCAGGTCACCGAAAGTTCTTATCTTTCGAAGGGGCTCCTGGAGATCGTGGGATGCAATATATGCAAATTCCTCCAGGTCTCTGTTGCTTATCTCAAGCTGTTCCGTGTAATTAAGAAGTTTCATTTCCATTTTATTGCGGTCAGTAAGATCAATGCCGATCGCTATAATGGACCCGTCGGATAACAGGGCACTCGCCCATGAGGTTGCAAGGTCTTCCCCTTCCCGCTTTTTTAAAAAAAAGTCATTCCACCCGGGGGGTATTTCCTTTATGTAGGATATGATATGTCTGTAACTTTCCTTTTCACCCTTACCGGATTTAAGTATTGCGGAATTTTCGGTATCTTCGAAACCCCAGCCGGTAAGATTTTTAAATTCCTTATTTATAAGCTGTACATGGCCTTCGCTGTCAAAAAGACAGAGCATAACAGGCATGTTGTCAATAATGGCTGTAAGCAGTTCATTTGCCCTTGACAGCTCCCTGTTTCTTTGCTCAACACTTGTTTCAAGTCTGTCCTGTTCTTCAATCATGGCCTGATCAGCCAGTTTTTTTTCTGTGATATCCTCAAATATGGTTGTGAAATAACCCTTTTCTGTGCTGAAAACATGTATTGAATACCAGCGCTGCAGACTTTCGGAAAAGTTCTCAAATCTCTCTGACTTCCCGGTTATTGATACTCTCCCGTATCTCCCTATCCAGTCCGCGCTGTCATTCTTAATTCCCGGGATAACCTCTGTAACTTTTCTTCCTATCAGACACGATTTCTTAAGCCCTGTGATTTTTTCAAAGGTATCATTTACATCCAGGTAGATGAAGTCAACCGCTCTATCATGAGAGTCAAATATAACCTTATGCCGAGCAAAACCGTTTAACATATTGTTGAACAGTGAGCGGTATCTTTCTTCGCTCTGCTTCAGATCCCTGAAAATTGAAATATAGGGATCATTCAGGTTGATCACGATAAATGCCTTATATAAAAACCAGAAAGATACTATTTTAAAGTAATGCCCAAGAAGATTAATAAGGCTGTAGGCACCGGCATATTTTGTAAATGCAATTTCAGACATCATGGCAAGAGATATGGAAATAATTATCCATTTAAAAACATGTCTTTCAAATTTATCGTGATATATTGCCAGGTGAATTGCACTGCCTAGAAAGATAAGAGTAATGATATATTCACTTATCTTTTTAAAGGGGGTCAGTCCTGTTATTTCATTAAAGCATTCCGGGAAAATGTTCCAGTAAAAGACAGAAAGGATCAGAAGAATAGAAACTGCAGAATAAAATATCAATATTATCTCTGCTTTTATCTTTTTATCCAGAAACAGGGGTGATATCAGCATGGAAATACCCTGAAGATACCTCGCGCAAATCCACAGCTGGGTTGGTAGATCCGTTCCGTTTTCTTCAAAAATTACCATGCCTTCGTATGAGAGTGTATGCAGAAAATCAACTCCTCCCACAAAAAGCATTGCCGTCCCGAGAAATATGAAAAAGCTGTTATTAACAAGTTTTCTGGAGTTCCATGCTATTATGAAAACAATAAATGCGGTAACAATTGAAAAGCCTTCGGCGATACTGTGGAAAAAAAGATAGTTCTCCCGACTGATAATATACAGGGCAGCCAGGATTAAGAATCCGAATATAATATTTATGTATTTATTTTTTTTCATTGCGTGATTTGTTAAATTTCCGGATTTATATCCAGTTTGTCTTAATACTGTATGCTACATGCAGCAATCCTTTGTAGTCGGAAGGCTTAATAATGTATTCATCCGCCCCGTCCTGGTAGCATTGCTGAATATTTTTATTCTCTTTTGATGTCGTTAAGATGATGACCGGGATATCTTTTGTCTGATCCATAGCCTTTATTCTTTTTAATGCCTCATTCCCGTTCATTTTAGGCATGTTGAGGTCAAGAAGGATAAGTTTCGGCCTGGGTGCCTTTTCAGGATTAGTGTATTGGCCTTCAAATAATAAATAGTCCATCAGTTCCGCACCATCCGAAAGCTGAACCAGCTTACCCTGTATACCTGTTTCAGACAGGGCTTTTTTCATGAGGTAATAATCATCCGGATCATCGTCTGCCATGAGTATTGTAGTAGGGTCAGTCTTAATTTCCACCTGAGGCTCCTGAAAAATTAGGAATGAAATGTTAATATTTATAAGGAATAAACACAAGTCAAATATAATTGAGTAGAATCTATCTGATTATTCTAAGAATACATTATAGACCCTATAAACATATTCTAAGGATTCAACTATATTAAACCACATTATCGCGGTCAATATAACAGAGTCGAGAACATTTCACCAATATGGGAATTATTGAAGCGATTGCATAAGAAAAGGTGTCAAAGAATTCACCTGTCCCGATTGTGACAACCGCTTTTTAATGCACTTATTTTTGAGCGAGGAGGAATCATATGAAAAAGTACAGACCAACAAAGAGCAACAAAGGCGGAAGAAATCTTTTTTGCACCCACTACGGCCATTGTCTCGACTATGCTATTAAAGCGGCATGGGATTCCTGGAATTGTACGAAGTGTGATTATAAAAATAAGACAAACGAGCAATCAGCAGTAATGTCTTTTAATACAGAAGATATACCTTATTATGAATTCGGAAAAGGCTTTAGCAGTATTGACCTGGATGGCCTTTCCGGGCTCTGATTTATCAAGTTCCCTTCTGCCTGGCAAACAGGCACTACCGGGACCGGATTTTTCGGTCCCGGCGTCCTCCAAACCAGTGAAAGGAAGAGGTTTTTCAATATAAACAGTGTTAATAAAACAGGAGAATAGATATGTTATTATTTAAAAAAATATTATGCCCCACCGATTTTAGCGAGTCGTCATATAAGGCTCTAAAGGTTGCCAATGATCTGGCAAGGGAATTTAAATCAGAACTCATACTCATCCATGTATTATCACCTATACAGGCATTTCCAACATCGCCTGGCTTTGCACCGGGGCAGCCTGCTGCCAGTGGGTATATCCCGGCGCAAATAGCTGTTGAAGTGGACGGACATGCAACCGAATCCCTGGATTTGACCCTTAAGGAGAAGGTATCAGGTGATGTGAAAGTAAAAACCGAACTTTTACATGGAAACCCGGCGGAAGAAATTGCCAGATATGCCGAGGAATCAAATGTGAGTGCTATAATTATGGGGACTCACGGCTTTACAGGCTGGCGCCATCTTCTGCTTGGATCTGTCACAGAAAAGGTTGTGCGCCTTTCACCCTGCCCTGTTCTGACTATTCCGGCAGAAAAAGAATAGACAATTTTATCAAGGGCAGGATATTTGCCCTTGATAAACATACCGGTTGGGCACAATCTGCTCATCTAAAAGATCAGCTTTCATTCTATTCCCAGTATTTGGGCCGCCCATAAAAATCATAGAGCTGGGTTTCATATTCCCTGTTGACAGGCTCCGAAGGATCAAATTCAGGAGCCTTTTTGATGGCATTAACGGTCAGGTTGACCTCTGCATCTGCATAGATCCAGTCTATTTTAAAGATCCATCCGGGAGACACCAGTACCTTTTTTCCGCGGGAGCCACGTGCCGGTATCGGCCATATAACGAACAGTCCAGTATTCATCATCAAAAAGAAAGTCCCGGCAGTGCCCTATCTTTCCGTCACTGGCCGAGATAGTATAGTTTTTTAATTCATGGTGACTCCTGAGCATTGTTTTTCCTTTCAATTATATTTTATCTGTATACATAAGTATGTAACTGCTCGGCTTAATTTTTAATAGGTTATATACCCCAGTTATTCTCCATTTTTGTGTATTTCCTGAAAAAAATACTAAAAACCCTCATGACATGAGAAATTTCCGGCCCGGTATCAGTATACATGTTAGACCCTATAAACTTTAATGTGTGTTTTGATTATAATTACTATTTATCACAGAGAATTTTTAGAGGATATGAAATGAGCATTCGTGACACCTATGTGCAGAAATTAAAAAACAGAATAAATGAACTGAATGCCGAGATAGACGGATTGGCAGAAGAGATAAACAGTGTAGGCCCTGAAGCTAAAATCAGGTATTACAAACAGCTTGAGAGTTTGCGGGAAAGACGAAAAGGCGTGGAGGACAGTATTGCAGAGCTTCAAAAGGCAGTAGACTCCCCCTGGGAGGATCTGAAGCAGGGGCTTGAAAATTCCTGGGAAGTTTTAAAGGCCAGCCTGGCTGAAGCCAAATCCGAATTTGAGCGCGGATATCGGAAGGGAAGAGATGAAGATTAATCACAGGTTGTGTCGGAATGAGGATAAAATGAAAATAGGGATAGCCGGAAGTGGTATGGTTGGTTCCACTGGAGCCTGCACTATGGAAGTCCTAAAGGAATACCTGAAAAAAACCTTTATCGGAGAAAGCCGGAATGACTGAACAGATAATAAACATAATGTTCGGAGGCGAAGCAGGGCAGGGCCTCCAGACCGCAGGTCCTATGCTTGCCAGATGTCTGGTCCGAAAGGGATATTCGGTTCATGTTACACAGACCTATGAATCAAGGGTCAGGGGGGGACACAACATATTTGCAATCCGGGCAGGAAAGGAAAAGATATCAGCGCCCTGTGAACAGATAGATCTCCTTATCTGCATGAATGAAGAAAGTTTTCATATTCACCAGGAGCAGCTCACAGACAATGCCCTGGTCATTGGGAATGAAGAATGGAATATAGATGATGATCGCTGGATGGGGATTCCCTTTAAAATGTTCGGAGAAAAGCTTTACTGGAATACTGCTGCCTCAGGCATCGCAGCAGGTCTTATTGGCCTGGAACAGGAGAAAATGGAGAAGGTAATAGACGACACAATGAAATCCGGCATTACCGAAGAAAACAAGAGGGTCCTTGGCGCTGCCTACAGATGGCTGGAAGAAAAGGAGTATGAATTTAAGCCGCTCTCAGGCATCAAAAAACCTCAAAACAAATGGATTCTCACAGGACATGAGGCTATAGCCCTTGGTGCAATCTCCGGCGGCATCAAGTTCTGTTCCTTTTATCCCATGAGCCCCGCAACATCAATAGCCCAGACGCTGATAAATCATTCGGAAAAAATGGGGCTGATAATTGAGCAGGTAGAAGACGAAATAGCGGCAATAAATATGGCTCTCGGGGCCTCATATGCCGGGGCGCCCTCCATTGTACCTACATCCGGAGGAGGGTTTGCCCTGATGACAGAAGGCCTGAGTCTTTCGGGTATCAGCGAAACACCGGTTGTAATAGTGATTGCCCAGCGACCCGGACCGGGTACCGGTCTTGCCACCCGCACCGAACAGGGCGACCTGTGGCTGGCCCTTCATTCGGGCCACGGGGAATTCCCAAGGGTGATCTACAGCCCCGGAAATGTTGAGGAATGTTTTCACCTGGCAAGAAAGGCCTCCTTTGTAACAGAGAGATATCAGGTTCCTGTTATTATACTTACTGACCAGTATATAGCAGAATCATTTCAGGACCTGGATACATTTAATATCAGTGAACTGCCATTCATAAAAGCAGGGGCCGATCCGTCGGAAGTACCGGTTCCATATCACAGATACAGGATCACGGAAAACGGCATATCCCCTCGCCTGCTACCCGGGCATTCAAGACAGCTTGTTGTGGGTGACAGCCATGAACATACAGAAATCGGGCATATGACCGAAGATCTTACTCTGAGACCGAAAATGGTTGAAAAGAGATTGAAGAAGGGAGAAATGCTGAAGGATGAATCTATTCTGCCTGAATACAAAGGAAGCAAAAACCCGGATATACTCTTTGTGTGCTGGGGCTCTGCAAAGGGTGCGGTTGAGGAGGCCGCGGAACGGCTCAAGTCTGAAGGTAAAAAAACAGCCTCTCTTCACTTTTCACAGGTATGGCCCCTGTACCCGGATAATTTTCTCAAATACCTTGAAAAGGCCCATAGGGTGATAGCGGTGGAAGGAAACGCCACTGGCCAGCTTGCACAGTTAATAAGGATGGAAAGCGGGTTTGTGATTGAAGACAGGATATCCAGATATGACGGGCTTCCCATGACCCCTGAGTTTATTATGGAAAAGATACTTAAAGGAAAGGATTAACACATGGTCGATATAAAAGATTATGGAGATTATGAAACAGCATGGTGTCCCGGCTGTGGTAACTTCAATTTACTGGAGGCTGTAAAGGAAGCCCTGGCAGGACAGGACCTTGAACCCCATGAGGTGCTTTTTGTCTCGGGGATAGGTCAGGCTGCAAAGGCGCCCCACTACCTCAATACAAATATGTTTAACGGTCTTCATGGCCGGGCGCTTCCGGCAGCCACGGGTGCAAAACTGGCAAATCCTGAACTTGTTGTAATTGCAGAGAGTGGTGACGGATGCATGTATGGTGAGGGAGGGAATCATTTTATTGCCGCCATACGGCGCAATATCGATATCACTGTGCTGGTACACAATAATCAGATTTACGGCCTGACCAAGGGGCAGGCCAGCCCGACTTCGGACAGAGGTTTTGTTACGACCACACAACCGGGCGGGGTAATATCCGAGGCCTTTAACCCTATGGCAACTGCCGTTGCGCTGTATGCAGGTTTTGTGGCAAGATCCTTTGTCGGAATGAAGGATCACCTGGTAAAGACAATAACCGAGGCCATGAATCATAAAGGCTTTTCTCTTGTGGATATACTGCAGCCATGCGTTTCATTCAATCATATAAACACATTCAAGTGGTACAAGGAAAGATGCAGGAAGATATCACCGGAATATGATCCTTCCGACTGGCGGGGTGCAATGGCAAAATCACAGATATGGGGAGATGAGATTCCCATAGGTGTATTATACAAAAACAGCAGGCCGTCATTTGAAGAAAAATTTCCACTGTTAAAGGAGGGTCCTCTGGCCGGCAGAAATGTAAATCGATCCGGCCTGGCGGAGATTATGGAGACCTATGCATGATTTCAGAAAACATTTACAGGAGCAGATGAAGGATTCTGGAACTAATGAAAAAGAAAGAGCGAACCCTGGTTGAATGAGATTTATAAAAAGATATATTCCTCATTCCGGAAGGACCAGGCTCCCCTGAAGGATCCGGAGGGAGCCTAATTTATCTTATCTCTGTTTCTTTTTACCCAGGCGGCTGCTTCCAGGCCAGCTATACATCCTTCTCCTACAGCCTTTGCCACCTGCCATGGGGGGCCGCAGATGTCTCAGGCGGCATGTATACCCGGTATATTGGTCTCCTGCTTTTTATTGGTCTGTATGTATCTCATTGTTTCGCTGTCGAACTCGATATCAAGACCGCTTCCCAGTATTATAATATCGTAATTTTCATTATCCAATTTATCCCTCTGGTTTCATAAAAAATACCTTTAAAAGATCATCACATTTTCTTTAATAATTGAACTGCCGCAGTTAATACAGGGTCCCATACCGGTCCAAAGGGCGGTGCGTAGGCCAGGTCGCACTGACTGAATGCATCAACAGTCATTTTATTGTGAAGGGCTACTGCCGGGGCGTTAACCCTGTGGGCAACACCGTCTGTTCCTGTCATCTGCACACCCAGGAGCCTTCCGCTCTTTTTATCTCCAATCATATGAACCTTGATATCCGCACTCCCCGGATAGGAGTGGGCACGGCTGCGGGTTGTTATTACGACATCAACCGGTTCGAAACCTGCTTTTTTTGATTCGTTCAAATCAAGACCTGTGCGTGCGATATGCATATCAAATACCTTGAATACCGCTGTACCGGCAACCCCTTCGGGCTCGGCGCTGCCCCCGGTAACATTATCGGCAACCGCCCATCCGGCCCTGTTTGCCCGGAGGGCAAGTGGAATGTAGGTTTTTTTTCCTGTAACAACGTGATAGGCGTCGGCACAGTCCCCGGCCGCATAGATATGCTCGTTTGAGGTTCACAGAGTTTTCTATCAACCGAAACTAGATTTTTTTATGCCGAGTTCCAATCCAGCTTCTTTGGCCAGTGTACTGTTTGGATTTACACCTATTGCGCAGATTACCATGTCACAGTCAAGATCAATCCCTTTGCATTTTACTGTCAATCTGCTTTCAGACTGCTGTATTTTTTCAATCTCATGCCCGGCATAAAGCTTTACATTATTTTTTTCTACCTCTGCCCTTACCATGTCTGACAGTTCATCATTCATCCATGGGATAAAGTTTGCCCTGGGTTTAACCATTGCAACATCAATATCATTTGCCCTCAAGGCCTCGCACATCTCCAGGGCAATATACCCCATGCCTATAATGACAGCGCTTTTTACCTTATTATCATGGATAAACTGCTTGATCTTTCTGCCCTGTTCAAGGCTTTTAAGGGGAAGTACACCCGGCAGATCTATGCCGGGAATGTCGGGGATTACCGGTGACGCACCGGTAGCTATCAATAGTTTGTCATATTCCAGGTCTGATTCTACACCTTCGGCATTATTGAACAGGACTATTTTTTTTAAGGGATCAATGCCTGTTACCATGTGCCCTGTTCTTAAATCGATTCCCTGCTTATTGCGAAATATCTCAGCCTTTCTTACTACCAGGTCGTTCATCTCCCGCCCAGGGTCTGCTATGTTATAGGGCATGCCGCATGCACTGTATGAAACATCATTTGTCTGTTCAAGCACAATTACTTCCATGTCAGGATTGTTTCTCTTTGCACGGCTGGCCGCACTCATGCCTGCTGCATCACCACCGATTATTATAAATTTCATAAATTTCACCTTTTTTGAAATAAAAAGTTAAAAACAATTAATCCGGTCTCTCGCAGAGCTCACAGAGAACGCAGAGAAAAACGTTCTTTTTTTAAATTTAAACGCTTATGTTTCTCTCTGTGGCCTCTGCGGGCTCTAGCGCAGCGGGCGAGAGAAAAGTCTTTATGCCATCAAATCAGCTTCTCCAGAAGAACAGAACAGAAGAGTAGTGGGCAGACCTGACAGCATTCCTTCATATTGAGCCTGGAATAACCCGGCATCTTCTTCTTTGGGGACAATGAATCCCAGAAAGACTACTGATGCGTCGGAAGAATGCCTGTGCAGTACCTCTGCAAATGGTGACTGAGAAACAATAACCTGTACCTGAGCATCTATCCTTGCTGCATCCACCATCTCTTTAAGGGCATTGGTAGCGGGTTCTCGCCCTTCTTCATTCTGTATCATTCTTAAAACGCGGATATTTACGCCTGACCATTCATAGTTAAGGGTCAGGAGGTGGGATGCAATGGTCATCAAAGATCCGTTTTCCTTGCCCCTCCACCAGATATCGATCCTTCGCTGTTTTGTTTTATCCGGAAGCCCGTTATCTTTAACAAGTATTATACTCATACCCAGGGATTGTGCAGACATGAGGTGCCTTACAAAGGGAAGAGATCTCTCCTCATCTGAGGCCCATCCCATAAATATTACATTCGGCTGAAGAGGACCAATGGAATGGCCCTGAATAATAGCTGAAAGACCTTCATCTAGGTTTTGCGATACTACAACTGTTGAAAGGGCCTCAAAGTCATTATCCATTATAAACCGTCTCAACTGTTCTTTGGCTGTCTGGCGGTGAACAGAAAGCTCAAGGATATCTCCTGTGAGGACACGCACCAGTGTTACAAGACCTCGTTCCGAACCTATCCAGAGTGCATACATGCTTTTTGTAAGATGTGCCTCCGGGTCACCGGTAAGCACAAGAATTGAGGGTCTCCAGTTTTTAGGGTTAATGGGTGTTTTGGCGAGTTTAAGCAGGTTGCTTCTAAGCCTTGAATAAATAAATCCCCAGCGCGCATCACCGAAATGAACCCTGAGCACGCGTCTTCTAAGGAAAAAATAAAAAACAATTATTATGACCGCAGCAATGGCTGCTGCCCATGGATCTATGAGAAAAGCCGTTACAATACATCCGGCGCCTCCTGCCAGGGCCGGAAGCCAGTGATAGTATTTGAATCTTGGTCTGAAGGAGGGGTTGCCTGCAAAGGACTCTACAAATGCAGCTATATTTATCATCCCGTATGTATATAAGAAAAACATGGTAACAACTGAAGCGATTATGTTAAATGCACCTCCCTCGGAGTTGTTCCCGGCCCAGAAGATAATTATAAAGGTTATTATAAGCGTAAAAGAAAGAGCGCGGTAGGGCTCATCCCCCCTTGGGGAGCCCTTTCGAAAAATCCCGGTAAGGGGGACAACATTGTCTCTGGCTACAGCCTGAAGCACCCTGGGCGCACCCAGAAAAGATCCAAGTCCGCTTGATAGTGTTGCCGCAAATACCCCTGCGGTAACAAGAATACCAAGCCCGAACACAGCCTGTTCACCCATGGTTTCAAAGGATGCGTTGAGCAGTTGAGTACGGGTTTGTGCCCCTCCTATAATGAAGATCTGGAGCCCGTATATTAAAAGGCCTGTAAATACCGCTGCAAAGGTTCCGGCAGGTATAGATTTACCTGGATTCTTAAGGTCTCCTGACATGTTTACCCCGGACATGATTCCAGTTACCGCAGGAAAATATATGGCAAAAACTACCCAGAAGGAGAGGTTATCAGAGGTGTATTCTGATCCAAGGTTTGCAGAAAAAATATCTATGCTGAAACGCGCAATGGAGCCGCACATGAAGATTATTATTGAAAGCGCAAGTACGGCCATTATCAGGTATTGTGTTTTTATGGCTACCTTTGCACCTGTAAAGGATATTAAAAACAATGCAGCTGTAGTGAGCAGTGCTATGTTCAGGAAATGAGGCCCGGCACCCGGGAACGCACGGACAAGTGCTTCGGAAAAACCAAGAATATAAAATGGCACGGAAATGGCCTGTGCCAGAAAGAGTGCAATACCGATTGCCCCTCCAAATTCAGGCCCCAATGCGCGGGAGATAAGAAAATATGCCCCGCCTCCGGAAACAGGTGTATTGGTGGATACCGCGGATATGGAAAGACTTGTAAGGGTTGTAATGGTCTTGGCTATTATCAGGATCAGCAGTGTCTGTATAATGCCTGCCTCACCAATTACATATCCGGCGCGCATAAACATAATAACGCCGAGGATTGTGAGTATGGATGGAGTGAAAACTCCCCCGAATGTACCGAGTTTATTTGATTTGTTAACAGTCATTTTTTCAGGTTATATCTTAAGGTCCATTATCATTCTGTTGGCTTACTATTTTTATCATCAGTCTTTATGCCCAGGGCTTCGGCATCCTTTAAGGCTTCTTCAAGCTTTGCTGTAGCCTTTGCCTCACGCCTTGAGGCCCCTTCCGCTTCCTTAACCGCCCTTATAACCTCTTTTTCTTTCTTATCTATTTCATCTTCGTCAGAGCCCTGGCTTACAGCGGCTTCAAGTTCTTCTTTTTTTTGTTCGGCCTCCTTTTCCGCCAGCAACTTTCTTTCTTCTGTCTCTATCACTCTTTTTTCCGCTTCAGACAGTTTATCTAATGCTTCGGCTGATTCTCCCTGTATCCCTGTTTCCGGTTCTGAATCCAGATCAATATCTTTACCAGCCAGGACCATTGATACTATAGGTAGTTTATCTATAAGATCATCTATAGGAGTATCTATAAATGACAATATCCTGCTGCCGCTTAATTTAAACGGAATAAAAACAACAGAGGAGTCACCTGATATATCTATTATTGACTCAAGATCGGCATTGTCAACTATTTCAGGTTCTGCAATAATACGTGCTTCTTCAAGGATTTTTTTTAGATCATCAATGGCTGTGTCCTCCTGTCCTCTCTGATTCTGAACAGATAAAACCCTTATCCTTGAATCTTCCCAGGATTCATTCCTGGTCATCAGGTAGGCCAGGAGAAGCATCAACCGGCCTGTTGCATTATCCTGCCACCAGATATCTATCCGCCTTTTACCGGATGGAATGTCTCTGATAGCAGGCCAGCAGGAATCCTTTCCGTCAAGGATAATAAGATTAAGGCCAAAGCGAAAGGCAGCCTTTAAATTATTCATGTATTTCAATTCTTCTATTCCAGGCATCCCCCTGCGGGTTGTATCCTTCCAGTTAAAAAGAATAGTATTCGCCTTTACAGGGCCGACGCCGAATGCCTGTACCAGGGAGGTGATACCTGTCTTTATATTTGAAGCCGTCATTACCAGGGGAAAGGCCTTTAAATTGTTGTCCGCGATCATCCTTGTTAATTCTGTTTCAGCAGCCTCTTTTTTCTTAAGCATTTTCAGGCCTTCTCCCTCAACAATCCTGATGGCAGTTGTAAGGCCGCTCCCGCCTTCAATCCATGATGAAAATGAGAGAAGTTCTTTCCATTGCAGATCATCCTCAGCAAAAACAAGTATTTGAGGACGCCAGTCCCTGGAATGCTCCGGCTCAGAGGCTGCGGCAATGAGGTTTTCCCTGACTTTTTGAAGATAATGGGAACGGCGGCTGTCAGCCCATCTTGACGGTTTATCTGCCCTTTTAAGGTACTGGTATACTGCAAAGAGAATAGAAATAGCAAAGGCCCCTGCAGTCAGATCTATTGCCAGCATAACTCCAAGACATGCAATAAATCCGGCAAGGCTGATCCTGTAATCATACCATCTGAATGTTGGGCGGAATGAGGGACTGGATGAACTGGCCTCATAGTATGTCGCATAGTTTAGGAGGCCGTATGATATAAGGAAAAACATGGATACTATAGGGGCTATAATGTTCAGGTTTCCCAGTCCTATTGTAAGGTAGGCTATTCCAGCTGAAAGCAGTACACCCCGCCTGGGATTGTCTGCCGGCCCAAAACCCTTTGCAAAGGGAAGAAGAAAGGGGAATATCCTGTCACTGGAAAGGGATTGAAGAATACGGGGGGCCCCCAGAAATGATGCCATTGCAGAGGAAAGTGTTGCCGCGATAACGCCGGCGTTAATAAGAAAACCCCATACAGATATTTTATTCATGGATTCATAGTCGGCAGATAGAATATCGTTTGAAAAAGATCCTGAAAAAAGTACAGCACTTCCAAAATATACAATTATTGATATTCCGACCGCCATGAATGTACCCAGGGGGAGACTCTTTCCAGGATCTTTCAGGTCTCCTGACATGCTTACTCCCTGTGTAAAACCGGTCACCGCCGGAAAAAATATTGCAAAAACAGCCCAGAATCCCGGGCCTCCTTCGGGAGATGCCCAGTTTGAAATAACATTATCCGTATGCCAGTTTATAAATCCGCCGGCTATAAAGGATACAAGGGCAAGCCCGAGGATTGTCATGACAACATACTGAAAACGGGTGGCCCAGTCAGCTCCGAGCCAGGCGAAGATAAACAGGAAAGATACTGCGAGTACTGCAATAATCTGCGGCAGGCGATGATGGATTTCAGGCAGCATGGATGTGATTGCTTCACCGAAACCTATGCAGTAAAAGGCGATTGATATGGATTGGGCAAGATACAGGACAATGCCTATAGCACCTCCGAATTCAAGACCAAGTGTCCGGGAGATAAGATAATAGTCTCCGCCTCCTTTTACTTTCAGGTTTGTTGCTATGGCCGCAAGCGAAAAACTTGTAAGGACTGAAATGGTATTGGATATTCCTATTATTACAAGGGCCTTTCCCAGGCCTGCACTTCCTACAACATATCCCAGCCTGAGGAAGAGAATAATGCCCAGGATAGTAAGTACACTCGGGGTAAAGACACCGGCAAATGTTCCAAGTAAGACTGATGTTTTTTCAGGTTTTTTCATTTGGGCCTTTTCATAAATCTTTTAAGCCTTTATTAAATGTTTAAAGTACAGTTATCATAACACTGATGATCTATCAATCAGGCTGCACCAGCCTTAAGAGGGTTTTAGAACCGGTGCACAAAAACAGCCTGTACCGAAAGCCAGTCGCGATCACTGTAGAGCTGATCAAATGCTGTGTCCCGATCCGCGCGCCTGTCATACCTGCTGAAGCACGGGCCCATTACGAACCTGAAAGAGGTATAATGACCCTGTCGACGCAGTCCCAATCCAGCCTGGTATGTTTCGAGAGGAGGTGCTGCGGCGTTCCATACAATGGCATTTCCTATTTCGCTCGAATCCTCATAATAACGTCCGAAAAGACTCATGAACCAGGTGTCGTGCCAGTCATACTCAAGCAGGGCACTGACGGATTTGGATGTAAAGTTCGGTGCCTCCTTAGCCCCTCCCGCAGTCAGGCGTAATACCCAGTGATCATCAATAGCATAATTGAGTGATCCCTGAATTGTAAAACGCACATCCCGGTCTGTTGTATTATCAACCCGGAGCTCCGCGAGGGTGCGCACTCTCGGTGTGAGTATGTTTTCAGATGCTATACGGCTGCTGATCGTGTCGTAGGTATCCCTCAGCCGGACTATTTCTACTCCCATATCGTAACCGGGAGAGACAATATCATGCTGGTAGGAAATGCTCGCCTCTGCAAATCCGGTATCGGGCAGATATTCCCAACGCAGGCTGTTCGATATGTTATATCCCCGGGGATCGGCCTTTTCATATCCCTCAATATTTTCAGTCAGCTCGTTAAGGACGTCAAAGGCATGTCGGTAATACTGATCCAGCCATAGTGCACGGTAGGTCTGAAATCCGTCATAGAAACCTCCTCCGGCGGTATATGTCAGGGTCTTATTCAGGTCTAAACTGGCACTGCCCTGAAGGCTGATATGGTCAGCAGTAATCGTTTTTCCCCTACTGACTCCATAAACCCTGGAAGAATAATCCATGTCAATACGGCGATAGGAAAGGGCAAACGAGAATTCCTCTGTGGGGCGTTCCTGACGGTATTTAAGCTGCGTGTCCGTAACGAAGAGATCCGACGCATTCAGGGTGGCATTGTCAAGTGAGGCTTCGTGTATAATATGCTGATCCGTCTCCTGCATTTTACCGGTCAGCGTATTTAACCCGGAACCTGCCGGGCGTGACTTACCGGAGATGGCATCAATGGCCCTGCGCAGGCCCTCCACGCCCTCATAAATACCCTCTTTATATACTACGCGTGGTGCAGGGGACTCTTCTGTGCCGGCAGCATCTATCACTACCAGGTAAGGCAGCGTTGAGCCTCCATAGTCTTCGAGCAGGGCACCCTTGCTGTCATTCAGCACCAGGTCAAGTTCGGTTTCTTCAATGAATGCCTTCATGTCATCCTGGCTGGCAATATCGCTGTTAACCGCTACAACCTTTACCGGGATACCGTGGGAGTTACCGGAACGGGCCTCATAGAAGGCCTGGATATCGATCCCGATTTCCCATGAGGCACGAAAACAGATCCCGCAACTTGCGCTGAAAAAATCAAGGACAACAATTTGTCCCCTGAAATCTTCCAGGCTGAACCGTTTTTCCGTTCCCCATTGGGGCAGATTAAAGGACGGGGCCTTTTCTTCTGAACGGGCCATTCCCGGCACAAGAAGAAAAAATGCCAGAACCAGTATCACTGTGAGGTGTCCGGACCTTGTCATTGTCCTCCTCCTTCACAGGAACCGCATCCACCGGACTGGCCGCCGGTAAATGATGCAGAGCCGGATTCAAATTGTGTGAGCAGCTTATCCTGATAGCTGAATATTGCTGAGCCTGAGAACTGCATGTTGGGTTTGGATACCAGTCGCTGCTGCTGGGGTGGTACATGCACACATCCGGTCAGCATCATAACACAGCAAACCAGTGATACAGAAAAGGAAAGGGTCGGATGTCGTCTACAGGTTTGTTCCTGAATATTTTGAATGGATGTTTCAGTCATTTTAAACCTCCGGAAAGCAATAGAATTTATATTGGCCGCTTTGTAAAATCGGTGATGAGAATTTTTATTTCGGAAGAGAAGTTTATGAGGGACTGCAATACCTGTCAAGGAATTATTATATACTTGGAAGGTCTTCTTACCACCTTCCTTGACTGAAAAGCACAATCAAACTATAATCCTATGCACTTTCATACAAAAACCTGAGGGGAGTATGATGAAAAAAAAGATATATGCTGTTGTCCTTTTCCTGTTTTTCCTGTTTTCTGCCAATATTTTAAATGCCTCAACACTGGAGTTCTGGACAACCGAAACACAGTCTGATCGCGTAAAGACCATTCAGCTTTTAATGGACACGTTCCAGGCCTTAAATCCCGACATAACAGTTAAACTGATTCCGGTTGATGAAAATGATCTGCCCTCCCAGATAGCTGCGGCCGCGGCAGCAGGAACCCTTCCCCATATTATTGAGGCGGGAAGCGAGTTGACCATTGCCTTTGGTGAAGAGGGAATACTGGATGATTCTCTTGGCTCTCGGATAATAAAACAGATAGGTGAAAAACGATTTTTCAAAGGCGCGCTCAAAATGCTTTCTGCCCCTGAGCAGGGAAAATATTACGGCCTGCCATATTACGGCTGGGTTCAGGGTATATGGTATAGAAAGGACTGGTTTAAAGAGAAAGGCCTGAATCCTCCTGACACCTGGGAAAACATTTTAAAGGCTGCAAAGGCGCTCCATAAACCGAAAGATAATCAATACGGTATACTGGTTGGAACAAAACAGGATGTCTATACAGAGCAGTGCTTTACCCATTTTGCATTGTCAAACGGGGTAAGGGAATTTGATGAAAATGGAAAGCTGGCATTCAACTCTCCTGTAACCCTGGAGACCCTTAAATTTTATAAAGAGCTTGCAGAGTTTAATCCTCCCGGACCACAGTCGTGGCGGGCCAGGGACTATTACCTTCAGGGCCGAATGGCAATGTTCTTCTATTCTACATATATTATGGATGACCTGGCCCTTGCAGAGATTGCTGCGGGCTCCCTTACCGGTGAGAATTTTTCAGATCTAAAGGGTAGCTCTTTTGATCCAGAGCTTGTAAATAATACCGGTGTTGTATCAATAATTAAAAAAAAGGTGCCGGCAGGTTACGGTTCTATCGTGGCCCTTGGCATTATTAAAAAACAATCTGAAAATGATAAAAATGCCGTTAAAAAACTGGTTGAGTTCATGTATGAGCCCTTCAGTTATATTACCTTTCTTCATATGGCTCCCGGTGGAATGAACCCTGTACTCAGGGACATTGCCGCTATGCCCGAATATCTGAATGATCCCAGGGGTATTTTTAAAAAGTATGGCCGTGAAAAGGTGAAAAAGGTTATAGAAGGCCTTGACTCCATCGGGAGTTTTACATCAGTAAATGGAAGATCCATTCCGGAATCCGGCAAAATTTATTCAAAGATGATTATACCCCGGATGATTTACTCGGTGATAATTGAAGGCAAATCTCCTGAAGATGCAATTGATTGGGCGGAGGGAGAGATGAGGAAGGCGTTGCAGTAAAATGATGATATAGCAAATGATTGTAGCGATTGGTTTTGCCCCGGCATCTGCACATTTCTATGCGAAGTTTTGTAGGGGCACGGCGCACCGTGCCCGCACGAATGTCGCTGCGGGTATCGGCGTAAAA
Organism: Desulfatiglandales bacterium; assembly: GCA_963667015.2. Lineage (GTDB taxonomy): Bacteria > Desulfobacterota > DSM-4660 > Desulfatiglandales > HGW-15 > JAAZBV01. The sequence continues at coordinate 3,754,810 of CAXXJJ010000004.1, read as the reverse complement.
CAAGGGCACGGCTCGCCGTGCCCCTACTAACTGGTTTTAAGGATTAATCCTTTGTATCTTTCGCTCTCACAAAAAGAATCCCGGCTTGGCTGGAAGCTGATTGCCCCGAGTATCGGTGTTATCGGTATCCTTATACTTTATCCGATTCTCTACAACCTTTATCTCAGTTTTTTTGATGTTAAGCTGGCCGGTGAAAACATATTTGTCGGGTTGGCCAATTATGAAAGGCTGTTGCGTGAAACGGGTTTTTACAGTTCACTTTATACGACGATTATTTACCTTGTCGGGTCAATAGCCGGGACAACAATACTGGGGCTTGCCGTTGCCCTTATAATGAATCTGAAATTTCCGTTTCGTAATATAGTAAGGGCCATAATCCTTTTACCCTATTTTGCCCCGGTTATTTCCGTTGTTTTCGGGTGGCAGTTCTTTTTTGACCCTGTAAACGGTATATATAATCACATTGCTGTAGAAACTCTCGGATTGACAGACAACAGGTATAACCTGATTGGTAATCCCGGCAGTGCCCTTTTTATTGTCATACTTTTCAGTATCTGGAAAAACTTTCCTATTTCATATCTTTTGATAATTTCTAAGCTTCAGTCAATCAACAGGGATCAGTATGAGGCTGCAGCCATGGACGGGTGCGGGCCTGTAGCACGGTTCTTCCATGTCACGCTTCCCGAGATATATTTTGTGCTCGGGACACTGGTAATATTAAGACTGATATGGAATCTGAATAAATTTGAAGAGGTATTCCTGCTGGCTCCAAATGTAAAGACGCTGCCTGTTTTCACTTATTATACGGCCTTTACCGGTATTGTGGATCAGGGATTTGCCGCAGCAATATCTGTTGTTCAGTTTATTATTCTATCAATCTTTATTCTTTTTTATGTAAAGAAAATACTAAAGTGGTGATGTGACATGCCGGGAAAAAGATCCATAATACAGAATATAATGCTGGCAGCTGCGGTTGCCCTGCTGCTGATCTTTTGCCTTTTTCCCTTTATACAGATACTTTCAACCTCCCTGAAATACCAGTTTGACTGGGGGAATCCGTCACTGATACCTGAAAAAATCAACATCGATGCATACAGGGAACTGCTGGGACTTTCAGATAAAGAAGAAGTGCAGGTGCCTGAGAGTATAAAACGCCTTCTTGAAAACCCATTGATTAAGGAGGAGCAGAAGCAGAAAATCCTGGAGAGGTACCGGTCAACCGGGGACCTATTCCCTTTTATCAGGTATTTCATCAATTCCTTTCTCCTCTCAGCCGGAGCTGCTGCAATATCATTGTTCCTGGCAGTATTCGGAGCCTATTCATTCAGCCGTCTGAGGTACAGGGGCCGAAAGTTGATCCAGCGGGGAGTTCTCTTTGTTTATATGGTCGGCGGAGTCCTGCTTTTAGTCCCCCTTTATCAGATGAGTGTGAAGATTGGTCTTGCAGCATCAGTATGGGGATCCATCCTGAGTCTTTTAATGATCTATATCATTCAGACCCTGCCTGTTTCTCTTTACATGCTCGGTAACTACTTCAGGACGATTCCATATTCCCTTGAGGAGGCCGCTGCAATGGACGGATGTTCAAGGATTGGGTCCATATTCCGCATAATCCTGCCGTTGTCTGTTCCGATGATGATAACGGTTTTTATATATTGCTTTATTATTGCATGGAACGAGTTTTTATTCGCCTCGGTCTTTTTAAAGCAGTTCCCGGATTTTTATACACTCCCCCTTGGTCTGCAGTCCCTGTTTGTATCCAAGAACGCCATATGGGACAGAATAATGTCTGCCTCAATGCTCACGCTGGTGCCGGTGGTAATATGTTTTATGTTTGCCATGAGACATTTGACAGGAAGCCTTGTTGAGGGAGGGGTGAAAGAATAAAGGCACGGTGTAAGGTTTGCGGTGTAAGGTCTACGGCATAAAGCCTTTCCTCAAACCGTATACCTTATACCGTAAACCAGTTCATTTATTTACAGGAACCCATGTCCACTGTTAAACTGAAAAACATTTTTAAATCCTTCAATAACGTCGATGTCCTGCATAACATTAACCTTGAAATAGGAGAGGGCGAGTTTGTTGTTCTTGTGGGGCCGTCCGGCTGCGGCAAGAGCACTACCTTAAGACTTGTTGCAGGGCTTGAGGATGTTACTGAAGGAGAAGTTATAATTGATGACAGGGTTGTTAACATGATCGAACCTCATCATCGTAACATTGCAATGGTATTCCAGAACTACGCCCTTTACCCGCATAAAAACGTGAGAGAAAATATCATATTCGGGCTTAAGCGGGCCAGGGTGTCAGGGGATATCATAGAGGAAAGACTGAAAAAGGCTTCAAAGATACTTGAGCTGGAAGAACTGCTTGACAGAAAGCCTGCACAGCTTTCGGGCGGTCAGAGGCAGCGTGTTGCAATGGGCAGGGTGATTGTAAGGGATGCAAACCTGTTTCTCTTTGATGAGCCCTTAAGCAACCTCGATGCCAAGCTGAGAAACAGGATGCGCGTTGAAATCAGGAGAATACACCGTGAGTATAAAACCACAAGTATTTATGTCACCCACGATCAGGTAGAAGCCATGACCCTTGGAGACAGAGTTGTTGTTATGAGAGACGGCTGCATAGAGCAGCAGGGCAGTCCTATGGCGATATATCTTGAACCTGTTAATATCTTTGTGGCTACATTTATTGGAGCACCCGCTATGAATATCCTGGATGCAAGGCTTTTTCCTCAACATATTGACCTTGAAGGACAAAGAATATCTCTTTCTAATAAAATGAAGAATGTATCAGATTCAGAATCGGGGAGGGAAATCAAATTGGGAATCAGGCCGGAGTTTTTTATTGATGAAAAGAATGCAGAACCTGGGTCATCTCTTTCAAAAATTCAAGATCTGATGGTTGATATTGTTGAACCTCTCGGATTTGAAAAAGAGATAGAAGCTGCCATTGGAAGACAGTCTATAAAGGCAAAGCTGGATTTAAGAACAACCGCCATGGAAGGGGATTCCATCAACCTCTGTTTTGATATGGAACGTGCCCATTTTTTTGATCCGGAGACAGGGATGAATTTATTGTCAAAGACCCGTCGTGATACAAGGCACACTGTTGTTGACCAGTTGTAAAAACTGGTACTTGATCTTACCAATCTGAGAAGAATGTTTTGATTTCTTGTGACATTTATCTAATACTAAGAAGTCTGTATTTCTGCATAACTTAAGATTATGGAAAGAAATGTTTACTTGTCTTATTTTTTATATAACTATCTTTCTGTATAGCATTCACTTTGTAAAAATATACAGATCTGTTGAATGACTGGTCATAAATGACGTAGCGAGTTGAACGAAGGGAAGAGCCTTCATGAGTCCTAATATACTATTTATTATATATTTGGTTATCGCTATACCTCTATTTATTATTAGAAAATATTATGCTGGTATTGCCCCTTTATCCCCATTGAATGAATTAATACCTTTATGGATAGGTAATTTCATAGGTATTTCAATTATTCCAATCGTTCTGCTCATCATTTACAATATAAAAAAAGCTAATAAATATATAAAAATAGCCAATTATGTTGTCATCACCATATGGATTTTAATATTTGTTTTTAGTACACTTCAAACTCTTCAAGATGTGTTTAATAATAATCATGGTTTCGAACAGGCAGTAAATGTCATAAATTCTCCACGTCCTTTTACAGTCGTCCTTCCAATCTATTGGTTCAGCAGCCTACATCTACTGGTAACTCTAGAATTAAATTTATAGCTCCTTCTGGTACACCATATGCTGAATGTGCAGTTATAGTCCAGGAATATACAAGTGCTAAAAATATTCCACAAACGACTTTATACCAGAGTATGGCTGAAGGTCTAACCATTTCTGAAATGACCGATCAGTTATCAGCTATATTCAAAAATATATTCAGTTGCAATGGTTAACATATCAGGGCATCCAGCACAATTGGACAATAAGTTGCGGTGCCATAGGGAAAGATGCAAATGAAGCGCAGAAAGGTTTTTCATATTGGCAATCAGAGATTTTAAAATTTCCGACTAATATTAAAATTCAAGAATCATCATGAAAGCCATTTTTTAAAGTCGTAATTTACAAATATTTTTTCCGGGGGTTTTCGACAACCTCATTGACGACCTGATGCAAACAATAAACAGACTCTGACAGAGAAATATGTTGGAAAACCGATTATGAATAGACCCAAGAGACAACACTATCTGCAACAGTTCTATCTCGAAGGGTTCACTAAAAGTGGAATGGTTGCAGTGTTCGACCGGGAATTGAATGAGATACGAGTTCAGCAGCCAGTGAATACTTGCGTCATTGGTCACTTTTATACAATGGAGGACTCAGAAGGCAATCGACGCTTCGAGTTAGAGCAACTTCTTTCCGATTATGAAACTAAAGCTAGTAATGTCATCAAGAAACTAGCCGGGAGGGAAAAAATCAATGTAGACGAGCGTACTGACTTTGCAATATTTGTGGCCTTTGCTGCCTTCCGGACTCCAGACATTGTTGATTCACTTAAGGCTTTCAACTCCTCTCTGATTAGAGACATGTGTGATCAAATGTTTGGAGATATAGAGGACGTTAAGGCACGAATGCGCAGCAAATCTAACGCGAATACAACTGAAGAGGAATTGAATACAGAGGCGCAAGAGCTTGTAAATTTTGTTAAAAATGGGCAATATGAGATAAATACAAAGCATACTTGGGCAGTCGGGATGGCAATAAAGATGGCTTTCAATGTCGCTCCAATCTTAGCTGGACGTGATTGGTCAATCATTCATCGGGAAACCGAAAAGAAATCCTTCATTACCACAGATGCCCCCGTTCTACTAACCACCGTAGCTCCACGAGAGAGAAATTTATGGGGGATAGGATTCGGTAATACTGATGCTTTAATACTATTCCCACTGACGGAATCGTGCCTCTTAGCGATTCATGGGAATATTGGGGCGCTGTACCACATGGTGGCAGGAGAAAAAAAGATACGTCAGTTAAATTTGGCCCTCGCAAACCATTGCCAGAGATTTGTAATTAGTCGCGACGAAGCGTTGGTTCGTTCTTTAACGAATCGCCTACCGGATGCCGTTTTGTTACATCTACCGGTGTTCTATCCTTTAAATTCCTGCTGTTATACTCACAGTAATGGATATTTGAAACATCGCCTCCAATGTTACCCCATCCGACAGGATCAATCCCGGAGAGTTTACAGTCTATCAATACTGCTTCAGTGTATGGATAATACTTAATCCAATTACTGGGACTGCGGGCAATAATTGTACTCTCCTTCCCTCTTGTCTTAAAAACAAAGTTTACAAAAACATTACTATGATATTGACATGATTGCTATAAATCCGCCAGCGCCTTATCACAAATGGTTCACAAAATTATCTAAACTGTTAAATTACAAACTTGACAAATGATATCACGGATAGTATCATCTATTATGTCGAAAATTGATAAACTAATAATTAAATTACAAAACAATCCCCGTGATTGGCAGATTGAAACACTCAAGGATATTGCGAAACGTTTTAATATAGAATGGCGGCAACCTGGAACAAGTCATGTTACTTTTCGACATCCTAATGGATCAAAACTCACAGTTCCAGCACATCGACCGATTAAACCAATCTATATAAAAAAATTTGTTCGCCTTATCGATGAAGGAGAGGGAGAATAGAACTATGGATGAACAACTCAAGTACCCATTCGAAATAAGAAACCTTTCTGAAGAAGAAGGGGGAGGCTATTTAATATCCTTTCCTGATTTGCCCGGTTGCATATCAGATGGCGATACAATTGAAGAGGCCATAAAAAACGGTATTGATGCCATGAATTCATGGATTGAAACAGCACGAGAATTTGATGACGGGGTTCCGGAACCGTTCAGTAGTCAGGCTAGCGGTCGTTTTGTTCAGCGAATACCAAAAAGCTTACATGTGAGACTTGCTGAACGCGCAAAACAAGAAGGTGTTAGTATGAATGCACTTGTTACATCAATCATCGCAGAATCACTGGGTAAAAAAGAAGCGCATCAATAAAGCATTAAAAAGTCGGTTCTTCTACTCAAGCTTTATATAGAATTATCAAATATTGAGATTTGTGCTATAAGTCATAACCTATTTCAATGCAGTAAAAGTATAGATTAAAATTAAGGCTCTGCATTTTTATATGCCTTAGGATATTTTAACTCCCTTATGATCTGAGCGAAGCAACGTCTTGACATAAATGATCTTGTCATCCCCCGGAGCATAAAAATCCTTTAACTGAGCCTCTGCCCTGTACCCGCATCTTTCATAGAATTTTCTTGTTGGAATATAAAGTTCCCTTGAAGATGTTTCAATATATATATTTGTCCCGTTCATGGTTGAAATCTTCTGCTCTGACCTTTCCAGAATGAGTTTTCCAAGCCCAGCTCCCCTTGATTCATTATCAACTGCAATCCAGTACAGATCAAAGCTGCTTAACGTTCCGGGAACCGGGCCGTAACAGGAGTAGCCTGTAAGTTTTTTATCAATCTCAAGAAATAGAAAATAGTAACCGCTTTCTGTTCCCTTAACAAGTCTTTCCTCTACAAGCTCGGCTGCAATATCAAGCTCTTCATCGGAAAAAAACCCTGTTGAATCGACTATCTTAACGATATCTTCAACATCGGTAAATAGGGGCTCTTCCCGCCATTTTATATTCTTATTTTGAGTAAGTTTTTTTTCCATTGCTGTCAGGGGTAGATGATATGCCCCCCTCCCATAGTCCTTTAAAGAAATGCTGGGCATTTGTCCCCAGTGAACGTATTTTGTATCCCCCTTCCTGGATAACTATTGTCGGCAGCCTTAACGTCCCGATCATCCTGCCGACAGAAATGAAATCCTTTGGTAATAGCGGCCATGTGCCGGTAGGATCTCCCTTCGCCGTATCAAGGCCAAGTGCAACAATAAGAAATTTACAACCCGAGGTACTGATTTTTTGTACAGCGGAGGTAAGCGCTATCCTGTACTGCTCAAATGTTATATGTTCGGGAAGCGGAATATTTATATTGCAGCCCAGGCCCTCCCTGTCTCCTTTCTCATCCCTGAACCCGCTGAAGTAGGGATATGCAAAGCCGGGATGACCATGTATCGAGATCGTGAGCACGTCGGGCCTGCTGTAAAAAATATCCTGCGTGCCGTTACCATGATGATAGTCAATATCAAGGACCGCCACCCTTCCGTACCGGCTTAGATAATTGGCCGCGACAGCCACAGAGTTGAAATAACAGAACCCTCCGAAAACATTGTACTCGGCGTGATGACCCGGGGGCCTGACAAGAGCATAGCCGAACCTGTAACCTTCAAGAACCTTTTCGGTAACCGTAAGCGCGCAGTCCACAGCCCTTTTTGCTGCGAGATAGGCGTTTTCATTAATAGGCGTAAAGGTATCAATGCAGTAGTATCCTGCCCTTACCGGCAGTTCCTTTGGCGGGCGGCTGTTGTTTCTTATGGGAAAGACATAGGGGTACAGAGACCTGCCCTTTTCAACCATGGTGCATACTTTTTTCAGGTAATTGACATATCCACGGTCATGGACTGCCAGAATATTTTTTTCGGAATAATGTTTGACTTCCGTTCTTTCAAAAATTCCCATTGACTCAATTTTGTCCAGGATGCGGTTGATTCGTACCGGAGACTCAACATACCCTCGTTCATGGACATGGTGTATCTCATGCCTGTCATTGACCACCAGAATGATGGATTGATCTATGGACCTGACTTCTTTGACCGTTACAGGATCGGTTTTCTTTTCATATTTAGGTTCCCTGATCATAACAGGGTGATCGGAAATTGATTTAACAACCATATCAATGTATGCCCGGGGACAGAGGTCTGCATATTTCCTTTCGAGAATTGCCCTGACCACCTTTCTCGTCCAGTTACGAAAAAGGATTCTTGTTTTGCCAAGGTTATCGAAAACAAGATAAGGGGGACAGTCATCTTCGGGGGTAAGCGGTGTTTCATAGGCAGTGTTGAATAGAGGCCTTGCTCCGAATTTTTCGTAAAAGCGAAGTCTCGAAATATTCTGTTTCAGTATTTCCTTATCCCTGCATAGTGCCGGATCATCAGGAAGACACTCAAAAAACAGGCCTGTTGCATTAAGCCCAAGGGCCTCCTGTCTTACCCTTTCATAGAGGATGCTGCCCGTTCCCCTTCCCATGCCATGTTCGGTTGTTGAGATAAAGTCAAGAAAGCAAAACTTAAGATCAGGGGCATGCTGAAGTATTGCAAATCCCTTTATTTTCCTTTTGTCCCCTTCAGCCACAAAAAGGATCGACCTGAACCTGTATTTGAGAGGATTAATGAGCTGATCAGGCAGCTTCTGTATTGTTTCATCAGAAAGCAGGGGAAATTGCGACCTGAGAATATCCTGTATCTGGGGTATAATCGTTCTGTCAACAGGGAGTATATCGTCGTATATGCGTCTTATTCTGAACACGACTGTTTTCCCTGAATAATGACGTTTGAATCATTTATAATTCTATTCACAACTTCCCCGGCACTTAATCCTGCGCGCCCTGCTGCAGCCATAAAGCCTGCATCAGGAGAAATGCACGGGTTGGCGTTTACCTCCAGCACCCACGGCCGGTTTTTTTCATCCACCCTGAAATCAACACGGCAGTATCCTTTAATTTTGAAGAGTTTCCAGCATTTGAGTGATCGCTCCTTCAGTCTTTTTAATAACGGGGTATCTGAATCAGGAAAATCAAATGTCCTCACAGTATTGTGATACTCAAAGGAGTTCTCATCCCACTTTGCTTCATAACCCACTATTTTCCTTTTCCGGTCAGTGAATGATTCAAATCTGATCTCCGCAGGAGGCAGAATCTCCGGGCCATCAGGGCCGGCCAGCATGGAAAGATTAAACTCTCTGCCGTCAATATATCTTTCGGCAAAGCACTGTCCTCCAAGGTTTTTTTTTCGCTTTTCCATCTCCTTTAATAGAATTTCCACAGAGTCTGCTGATACAATGGAGTTATCATCAAGCCCTATGGAGGCATGCTCCCAGACCGATTTAATTATATACTCTCCCTTTGCAAATATGGTCCTGCCGGTTTTCTCCTCAGGTGAGATATAATCCGGTGTAGGAATTCCGTTTCTGTCGAGCCAGTCCTTGGCTAGGAGTTTATTGGATGTCCTGTAGATACTGTCGGCCTTTGACCCCGTATATGGGATTGCAAGCGTATCGAGAACAGCAGGGGCAAGGTGTATGAGATTTCCCTTTCCTTCAACTGACTCAACAAGGTTGAAAACAAGATCTGGCGCCTCCTGTTTTATTCTGCAGGAAAAGCTTTTAAGATCGGCAGTAATTCCCAGTTCAGAACACTCATGCCCAAGCAGGTTTAGTGTCTCCTTAACACTTTCCACCTGATAAAGTACATCGGCATGGTCCGGCGGAATGTCACCGTATCCCGGCTTGTCAAATATGATGGTTATTTTCATTGCCGGTCGGTATTTTTAATGGAAGGAGTATTATTTATTCTTTCAAGGGCAGAATCCATAATACGTTTTATCAGTTCCTGATAATCTATGCCGTTCAAACCGCACAAAATAGGAAGGTCTGATATCTCAGGGTTGAGACCTGCAAGCGGATTTACTTCAAGAAAATTGGGAATACCCTTTTCGTCGGACCTCAGATCAACCCGTCCTCCATCCCTGCAGCCAAGTCCGCGCCATGCGGCAAGCGCTGTCTCAGCGGCCATTGAGGCTTCAGGGTCATTTGCCAGCCTGTACTGCACCCTTGTTTCATAATGCTTCTTGTTTGCATAGGAATATGAATCAGGGTCTGCACCCTTCTGGAGCAGCACTTCCATTACACCGGTAGAGAGAGCCTTTTCCCCTGTTCCGGTTATACCAACGGTAAACTCCCTACCCGGAAGGAAGGCTTCAAGTATTACCGGCTGTTTGAAGGTATCGAGTATCCATTTGCATGCCTCATACAGGTCTTTTCTGTCTCTGATTTTTGAGTCGGACCCGATTCCCTTGCCCGTTCCCTCTGCAACAGGTTTTGCAAAAAGAGGAAAGGTCATTCTGCATTTTTCAAGATCCTTAAGGCCGTTGATAACCTGAAAATCGGGCGTCGGCACTCCAATATCCCTTATAACATGCTTGGTCATGCCCTTGTGCAGTGTAAGGGAGAGAACAAGCGGATCAGAAAAGGTATAGGGAATACCATAGGCATCAAGAAGGGCAGGGACCTGGGCCTCTCTTCCAAAGCCCCTTACCCCCTCTGTAATATTAAATACCATATCCCAGCGGTCACCGGCCGCAAGCCTCCCGGTAAGTTCAAATATATTGCCTATGCGGTCGGTTTCATACCCGAGGGTTTTCACCGCATTCTCAATACCCTCTATAGTATCCGGCCTGTCAAACTCTGCGGCATCCTCTTCGCTCATGCCATGACTCAGGTAATATTCCTGGAGGTCGTAGGTTATTCCCACCTTCATGACAAAAGCACCTTGTTCCCTGCAGGACCGCCTTTAAAGCGATATCCCTGCGCCCCGATTTGACCGCCCGGATCCGGGTAACGGTATAATCCGCCGCGATAATTTGTTAAAAGAAGATCATCGCCGTCACGGCCTTCGATATAGTCGGGAAGCAGCGGTATTTTGCCGCCCCCGCCAGGGGCATCAATAACAAAAGTCGGAATGGCATAGCCGGTTGTATGTCCCCTGAGCCCGTTAATAATTTCAAAACCTTTTTCCACGGGAGTCCTGACATGTCCTGATCCCGGTATGGGGTCGCACTGGTATAGGTAATAGGGTTTCACTCTTACCTTTAAAAGACCGTGAACAAGGGATTTAATTGTTTCAACATTATCGTTTATTCCCCCGAGCAGGACAGTCTGGCTTCCAAGGGGTATTCCTGCATCGGCCAGTCTTTCGCATGCCTGGGCTGTTTCGGGTGTCAGTTCTTCCGGGTGCATGAAATGTATACTCATCCAGAGCGGATGATACTTCTTCAGCATCCGCGTAAGAGAAGGCGTAATTCTTTGAGGAAGAACAACGGGTACCTTTGTGCCAATCCTGATCATCTCAACATGATCGATTTTCCTGAGGTTTGAAAGCAGCCATTCAAGGGCTTCATCAGGGAGTGTGAGAGGATCGCCGCCGGAAAGCAGGACATCCCTTATGGATTTATTCTCAGCAATATATTTTATTGCCTTTTCCCAGCGGGCTCTGTCCGATGCCTGGCAATGGCCTCCGCCGACCATTCTTGAGCGTGTGCAATACCTGCAGTAGCTTGAGCAAAAATCAGTAACAAGAAAAAGGACCCTGTCTGGATACCTGTGCACAAGACCGTGAACCGGACTGTCCGAATCTTCACCAAGAGGGTCCGCGGCTTCACCGTATGACATTATGCTTTCAGCGGTTACCGGTACGATTGCCTTTCTAACCGGGTGCTCAGGATTGTCCCTGTCAATAAGACTGGCATAATAGGGCGTAATGTTAAGGGGCAGGCCATTCTCGCTAAGGCCGATCGCTGTAATCTCATCTTCTGAAAGGTTTATAAACTGCTTTAGACTGTTGAGATCACGTATCCTGTTTCTCAGCTGCCACTGCCAGTTATTCCATTCAGCAGATGAAACTGTGGGAAAATATTTTTTTCGAAATATTGTTGTCTTCTGACCGGTTTTAAATTTAGGAGTGCTGCAAACTCGACGAAGGGTGGTTACTTTGGCTTTTTCAGGTAATTCTTCAGGTTCAAGCGGGACAGGTATCGCGCCCATACTGGGAGGCTCAAACTCCTCATCACTGGCTGTTTCTATCTTCATTTTTTCTCCTTTTTTAATAATTTAAAATACATATTAAACCTTTGGAGACAAATGCATTCAACGTGCCACTCGATAACATCTTGATATTGCATGTAAAAAAGAGGGTAGTAAAAAAACAGCGAACATATAATTCCTGTTTTGTTTTATGATGCCGGCGGACAGAAGGATCTTGCCTGCCCGCCGTTATCAAGAACCCTATAAAATATAGTGAAAATATTATGTGATATGCTTGTTCCTGTATTTGCCGAAAGCGAAATCAGGATTCCTGTTTCTAAAAAAAGTGGATTTGTCGGGCTTAAAAAGGTTTAGCCTCGTCAATAAGCATTATGGGGATGTCATCTTTTATTTCATAAATAAGCCTGCATTTATCACACTTGAGACCGTCTTCTGTTTCATTAAGGTATATCTCTCCCTTGCATTTGGGGCAGGCAAGTATGTCCAGTAATTCTTTGCTGAGAGCCATGTCTTATTTCTCCTTTATTTCTGTTAATATCAAATCATGCGCAGGTTGGCGTCACATTTATTGCGAAGCGCAAGGTCTAATACCTCGTCATTTGCGGCGGCTGAGTTCATTGTAAGACAGCATCCGCCTTTTCCTTGATCATGTTAAAGAGCTCATCCTTTCCGGATGTAATAACAAACCTTATCGTAAGACAGGCAAGGGAGTCAATATCCATTGCCATCTCCCTGATCCTTGCCCAGTCCTTTTCTGTTGTTATAAGAAATTCGCAATTGAGAGACTTCTGCTCCTCCATGAGTTTTGTAATGTCCTCCCGGTTGAATGGATAGTGATCCCCAAAGGCCCTGAAGGATACAACCTCGGCCCCAAGATTTAAGAGGCTTTCTTTAAAAGATTCAGGTTTTGCTATTCCTGAAAAGGCTGTCACACGCTTACCTTTTAAATATGAGAGGTCGTACTCCTTTCCTATGGACGGAATTATAATCCTGTCCGGTGTATGGTCACCTGTGAACAGCGGTTTATTAAAAAAGTAATTGCTGTTTTTTTCCGGATGAAGTTTTCCTGTGCGCGTAAACAGGACCGCGTCTGCACGTTTCAGCCCTGATAACGGCTCTCTCAGGGGGCCCCAGGGTAGAAGATGGCCATTCCCGAATGGCCTCCCTGCGTCTGCAAGAACAATATCCATATCACGTTTCAGGTGCATATGCTGAAAACCGTCATCCAGGATAAAAAAACTGCTGTCAAAATCATTTTTTGCCTTCAGGCCGGCAAGATATCTTTTCCGTGAAACAATAACCGGAATATCCTTAAGCGTGCTGGCCATCAGCCATGGCTCATCGCCGGCCATCTCCGGGGTGAGCAGAATATTTTTCCCGTCAGAAACGACCGCGGTGTCTTTATTATAACTACCACCATAGCCGCGTGAGAGTACCGCAACATTGTAACCCTGTGATTGAGCCCACGCCGCCAACATTATCGTTGCCGGGGTTTTTCCTGTTCCGCCTGCAGTTATATTTCCGATGCTTAATACAAAGCCCGGAAGTTTTTTGCCTTTGTTTTTGATGAAGAAATTTCTCGCCCTTACGCAGATACCATATAGAAAAGAGATAAAGGCCAGCGGCAGGGTATACAGGTGAAAGCCCCCTGTTTCATGAATTCGGGACCAGTCAGATCGAAGCAATGTCCCCTCCAATAAAATCCGGTAAGAGGTTTACTGCACCTCTGTCTACAACAATAATTAAGAAAAATTTTGTCAAAAAATCCCCCGGCCTATACACTGACAGGAAGTTCTATTATAAACCGTGTACCCTTTGGTTTGTTATCATAGACCTCAATAAAGCCTCTGTGATCTTTAATGATCTGACTTACAATGGCAAGTCCCAGTCCTGTGCCATGGTTTTTTGTAGAAAAATATGGTTCAAAAATCCTTTTCTTGTACCTGGATGGGATACCCGGCCCATTGTCTGCCACTTCAATCTTTGCAATGTCCAGTTCACTATCATATACCAGCCTGACACTTACCTCTCCAGACAGCCCAACGGCTGTAACCGCGTTATCGATCAGATTGATCATAACCCTTTTTATCTGTTCGCCATCAAACCGGAATATGGGGATTCCGGCTGAATAATTGTAGTTAACATTAACATTATTTTGTGTTTCCTGATAAAGGACTACTGCCTCCTTAATTATTTTGTTCAGGTCATCAGGCGCCGGGTTTGAGGCAGGCATCCTGGCGTAGCTGGAAAATTCGTTTACCAGCCTTTTTAACACTTCTGCTTCCTTGATGATCATACTGGTACATTCATTGAGCATACCGGCGTCCTCTTTTTCAAGTTTGTGTCCGATACGTTTCTTGATACGCTGGGCAGAAAGCTGAATAGGTGTAAGAGGGTTTTTTACCTCGTGAGCAATACGTCTTGCCACCTGTCTCCATGCAGCTTCTCTCTGGGCCTTCTCAATTTCACTCAGGTCATCAAATACGGCAACCAGGCCGGAAAATCTTCCCTGTTCATCCCTGAGCATGTTAAGTGAGATAAGCAGGGTCAGGTTTTTGTTATCAGGGGTTGTAATCCTGATCTGGTTTTGCATGTAGCCTTTTCGTCTCAAATTTTTATCGGACAGGAAATCGTTTATTATCTTCACCTGCTCGGGACGCATAACCTTGCGATAGTTCTTTCCTACTATATTCCTTACATCAATACCCAGCATTTCCGCTGCTGATTTGTTTACCGTGAGGAGCCTTCCATCCATATCGGCTGATATAACCCCGGCGCCTACATTGGCCAGAACAATTTCCATGTAAAGGCGCCTCTGTTCGATTTCCATATTGCTCTTTATGAGCTCTTCATTAGCCTCTTCCAGCTGTTTTTTGCTGTTTTTAAGATCAAGGGTCATTCGGTTGAATGAGTTTACAAGAACCCCGATTTCATCGGTTGATTCAAGATCAATAAAGAAATCAAGATCACCGGAAGCGATCCTTTCGGTCCCCTCGGCAAGCTCCTGGATTGGCACAGTAATGCCCTTGGACAGGTAAAACCCCACCCATATGGATGTAAAGATAATAAGAAGGGTAACAATGGAAAGCAGGATCATATGGATTGTCTTGACTGCAGGTTTTTCAAGGCTGGACTGCCTGTATTCTTCAAGACCCTTTGATACGCTTGTCAGTTTATTGGCAAACTCTATGGGAATAAAATCATCAATAAAAACAGCCCCGACAACCGTCCTTTTCGTTTCGTCTATTGAAAAAACCGGGATAACTCCGGAGATAAGTAGCCCATGATCAGATGGTTCCATTTTATGAATGTCCTCGGCCATTTCCTTACACTGATCAAACTCCTGCCGACCGGGTCCGTCGAACTGACTCAGGTCTGGCCTGGAATTCGATTCTTTTGCCCGCAGGTTAAAATTTTCCGAATAAACCCGAATCCGTGCAAAATTATACTGGACAAATTTTTCGTGTATAAGTCTTTTGACCTCATCATCTTTGATTTGCAGTGTCCAGCCTTCATGGGTAATAATCTTGCTGATCTTATTACCGGCGTATGAAATTTCCTTATTTATTCTTTCAAGGTAATCATTACCAAGGTCAACGGAATTCTGGAGAGACCTTTCAATGGGAATGTTGTACCAGTATTCAATGGAATTCGATATAAAGGTAACAGAAACAAAAAATAAAATTATGGTCGGCAAAAGAGAAAGCAGAATAAAGGCCAGGACAAGCTTGCTCCTTAGCCTTGCTCCCATGATGTTCTTTTTTCTTTCAAAGAGGAGCTTAACAAGATTCCTGACTGTCAGGTAAAGAAGAACAAGGAGTATAATGATATTCAGGTATGTCAGGAAAAAAATCAGGGGGCTGTTTGCCCCCGGAAGGTCAAGCCCGAGATCGAAGTATTTCCTTCCGACATACCACAGGGAGCTGATAACGATAACCAGGCAGAAGATGATTACCCATTCTCTTCGCTGTCTCTTTTTATCCTCAACTTCTGATTCCTGGTATTTCTGCATTAACAAGTAATCCCTGGATTAGATTTAAACAATAAAGCGGAATATACCGGCAACACCCCCCAAGGGAGTGCTGCCGGTATTTATTCTTTAATGAATTATACAAAAAAAATATGATAACCAAGGAGTGTCGGAAATGCAATACTATTGATCCGGTTTCAAAACGCCCGATTTTGAGCAATGTCTGTGTCAGACTCAAATTATAATCCTCAAAATACTACGTGTATTCCTGTGGTTAAAATTTTCGTCTTCCTTGCCCTTGCTCAAACTTAAACGTTTAGAAACCACCTCTAAAAAAAATTCCCGGGCACCCGCAAGGCGTTATCACCCCGCTGAAGGATTTAAGGAGCTGCAGTTGATATTGTTATATTCGGTCGCCTCTCCCTGTGGCGTACTTAATGTAAGCCCTGTCTGTATTTTCCCGCATGATGCGATGGATTTTACAGCTTCAGCTTGCCGGTATCTAACTCCTTGCCGGTGCCCAGGAAAACCCGGGATATGGCTTATTGGTATATGTTTTTAAAGTTCCCTCAAACCGGAACAGGTTCCATGGGCCCAAAGGCCGGTATTGTAAAGCTTTCCCTTGACACCTGCCCCGGCTCTTCCAGTGTGATTCTTTTCCAGTATTTTTTATTGGAAGACAGCTTTTTCAGCATGGCATGATTAAGGGAATGCCCTGATCTATTTACAATAAAATGGCCAATTATCGGTGCTCCCATAACTGCAATATCACCCAGGAAATCGAGTATTTTGTGTCTCACAAATTCATCGGAATATCTCAGGCCGTCTTCATTCAGCACCCTGAAATCATCTATTACGATTGCATTGTCAAGGGAACCGCCCCTGGCGAGCCCGGCGTCTCTTAATGTTTCTATATCCTTTAGAAATCCAAAGGTCCTTGCACGGCTGATTTCATCAATAAAGTTTTTTCCTGAAAAGGAAAAATTATATTTCTGATTGCTGATGAGAGGATGGTGAAAGTCAATTGTAAAGGTTACCTTTAACTCTCTGGAAGGTTTAATGGTTATTGATCTGTTGCCTTCCTCAACATGGATAGTCTTTTTGATTAAAATGAACTCTTTGGGTTTTCGCTGTTCCTTAATGCCCGTATTTTTTAACAGAAAAATAAAGGGGGCCGCACTTCCATCCATAATAGGTACTTCCGGCCCGTCTATCTCAACTATAGCATTGTCTATTCCAAAACCGAAAAAAGCCGCCATAAGATGCTCGATAGTAGAGACATGGTTGCCATTGCTGCCGATAACTGTGCACAAGGTAGTGTTAATAACACTGTCAAAATAGGCCCTGATCATCCGTTTGCCCGGAAGATCTTTTCTGATGAATCTGATGCCTGTATCAGGAGGAGCCGGCTTAATTGTCATCCTGACCTTTTTACCTGAATGTAATCCAATTCCTGTGCAGCTAATACTGTCACTTAAAGTTCGCTGTCTAAAACCCACGATATTCTCCCTCTCATATAAACCGTGGTAGATATTTGCAAATAAAATGCCAGAATGATGAAAACCACATAGTGCCCATTTAACACACTGAAATTAAAGTGTTATTTAATGGTTATTTTTTTGTATAAATACTGTTAAAGCCTGACGAAAAGATAATAAGTGTGGCTTAAATAACACAGTTTTTATGGCCGTTGAAAAAAAGCTACAGTTCAAGATTCAGGAAATTTGCTTGTATCGTTCCGGACCTGTATATATGATAGCGAAAATAAATTCAACATATTATAGGAAAGGGGAATATCATTCCTGTTACACTCTCAAGGCATAAAATAAACCTGTTAGTCATCCTGTTTCTTGCACTCATACTGAACGGCTGTCAGCCGACACTCAGGAAGGAGGCTGCTACTCCCAATGATACGCTTGTTCAGATACGCTTTTTTTATCCGGATTTTTTAGATGATATGGATTTAACGTCTCTTGAACAGGCCGCAGTAAATAATCTTGAGTATCTAAACAGGCTTACACCGGATCAGACTTTTAAATACGGCCCCCATGAGTATAACAGGGATCAGGTTATCGAAACCCAGGAAACCCTGCTTGATATCCTGAAAAATACTCACGATCAAAAAGAGATTAAGGAAAAAATAAAAAAGAATTTTATCCTGTACCGGGCTGCCGGGCGGGCCGGAAACAAAGAGGTTCTTTTTACCGGGTATTTTGAGCCGGTATATGATGCCCGAATAACCCCTGATAAGGAATATAAGTTTCCATTATACAGCCTGCCTGAAGATCTGATTAAAATAGATCTATCCCTTTTCAAGGATAAATATAACGGAGAAAGTATTATTGCCAGGGTTGAAGATAAACAGGTGATTCCCTATTACACCAGGATGGAGATAGAACATCAGAAAATACTTGAAAATAAGAATCTTGAGATTGCATGGCTGAAAGATCCCGTTGATGTTGCCTTTCTTCAGATTCAGGGTTCCGGGCGATTGAAAATGAACGACGGAAGCCTTCTTGCTGTCGGCTATCATGCCTCAAACGGGAGGTCATATAAAAGTATCGGTAAGTATCTGATTGATAAGGAATATATGACAAAGGAAGAGATGTCCATGCAGGGTATCCGGAGCTATCTCTCCGGGCATCCCGAAATTGTGGATGAAACCCTGAACTATAATCCTTCATATGTTTTTTTCAGGATTCTTGAAAGAGGTCCCCTGGGTAATATCGGTGTCCCTCTAACACCAGGCAGGTCAATCGCACTCGATTCAAGACTTTTTCCAAAGGGGGCGCTCTGTTTTATTAAAAGCGAGAAGCCTGTTGAAAACATCAATGGCAAAATAGAAAAATGGGAGAAATTCTCAAGGTTTATAATCAATCAGGACACGGGCGGTGCAATAACCGGAGCCGGCAGGGCGGATATTTTCTGGGGCAGTGGAAAATATGCCGAGCTTGCCGCAGGACACATGAAACAGGAGGGCGAATTATTTGTCCTTATTAAAAAAGATTTTAATAAGAGAGGTTAAATAATGCCGAAGAACGGGGGCTCAACGCCTATGCATTTCAGCGATCCTGAAACACTTGCACAACTGCTTGAAAATGCACAGGTAGCTATTGTTATAGCAGATAATGATCTGGTTGTTCATGGCATAAATCGTGAATTTACCGAGATGTTCGGCTACACATCTGAAGAATCGGTTGGATCAAAAATAACTGACCTCATCATGCTGGAGAATAGACCCCTGGAGACATCAATGAAAATCAGGGAAAGGGTCGATAAGGGTGAAAGGATTGAATATGAAACAATCAGAAAAAGAAAGGATGGATCAAATATTGATGTCGAGTGCAGGGTTTCGCCTATAACAAAGGATGGCGTCATAGTTGGTGCATATACATTTTATATAGATATATCAAAGAGAAAACTTGCCCAGGCGCAATTACAGAAGGCTCATGAGAACCTTGAAAGTTTGATTGAAGAAAGGACTGGAGAATTAAAATCAGCCAACAATAAGCTTAAAAAGGAGATCAGGGACAGGAAACGTATCCAGGATGAACTTGCTGAAAGCGAAGAACTGTTCCGCATAGTAGTTGAAAATGCAAATGACGGGATTGCCATTTATCAGGATGGGGCCCATGTATATTCAAACAAGAGACTGGCTGATATTTATGGTTATAAAACAGAAGAAGAGTTTTTAAAAATCCCGGTTCAGGATCTGATTCATCCAGATGATCGTGCAAAAGTCTTGAAAATGGGTGAAAAAAGAGAAAGAGGAGAAATAGCCGGGCAGAGCTATGAACACAAAGGACTGAGAAAAGACGGATCGGTCATACATGTTGAGGTCTCAGTAACTCTTGCAAAGTACAAGGGAAAGAGATCCACAATAGTAATTACCCGTGATATCACCGGAAGGAAGAGAGTAAATGAGGAAATATTAGCGGCAAAAGAGGCCGCCGAAGCCGCTAATCAGGCAAAGAGTGAGTTTCTCGCAAACATGAGTCATGAGATAAGAACCCCGTTAAACGGTATTATGGGAGTGCTGAATCTGCTGCCAGGTACCGAATCAAGAAGTGAACAGCTTGACCTGATCGAAACGGGGAGAAGAAGCTCGGACAGCCTGCTTACTATAATCAATGATATCCTGGATTTTTCAAAGATTGAGGCAGGGGAGCTTGATCTTGAACTGCTTAATTTCAATTTAAGAAGTGCCATTGCCGAAATGGTTGAGGTTCCGGCAATGTATGCCCATGAAAAAGGGCTGGAATTCATCTATTCAATACACTATGATGTCCCTCCTCTGCTCAAAGGTGACCCTGGCAGGCTCAGGCAGATCCTCCTGAACTTAACCGGGAACGCAATCAAATTTACCAGTGAGGGTGAGGTTGTTATTGGCATTTTTCTTCAGGAGGAAACAGCAACCCATGCCAGGGTGTTATTCAAGGTAAAAGATACAGGTATTGGCATTCCGGAAGACAGGTTTGACACAATCTTCGAATCATTCAAACAGTCAGATTCCTCCACGACAAGATTATACGGCGGAACCGGTCTTGGGCTCAGTATCTCAAAAAGACTTGCCGAATTGATGGGCGGAGAAATAGGCGTGGAAAGTGAGATCGGCAAGGGATCTACATTCTGGTTTACAGCACTTTTTGAAAAACAGCCAAATGCACACGAAGAATTACCGGTGATTCCCGTGGATTTAAAGGGAAAACGGTTTTTGATTGTTGATGACAATAAAACAAACCTTGATGTGTTAAGCGGTTATCTTGAATCATGGGGCTGTCTTTGTGATATGGCGGATTCAGGCCATGTGGCCCTTTCCCTGATGAAAGCGGTCGCGAAGGTCAATTCACCCTTTGATGTTGCCATACTGGATATGCGAATGCCGGGAATGGATGGCGCAGAACTGGGTAAAATTATCAAAAATGATCCTGCCTTAAAAGATACCAAAATGGTTATGTTGAGTTCCCAGGGCATGCGTGGCGATGCTTCAAGGATGGAAAAAATAGGATATGCTGCATACCTGACTAAACCTGTACGCCGTTCACAGTTATTTGACTGTATTATGTCTGTTCTGGCGAATGATAATAGAGAGAAAATACCTGAAAAAACTCAAATAGTTACAAAATACAGCGTTTTTGAAGAAAAAATTACCAGGCTCCGCATACTTCTTGTAGAGGATAATATTGTGAATCAGCGGCTGGTGAAAAAAATGATTGAAAAATTCGGGTTTAAAGTCGATGCAGTTGCAAATGGAAAAGAGGCAGTAAAATCACTCGAAAGTTTCAGGTATGATATTGTCTTTATGGATGTTCAAATGCCTGAGATGGATGGTTTTGAGGCAACTAAAGCTATAAGAAGTGAGAAATCAAAGGTAATAAACCGCTATGTTCCAATAATTGCCATGACTGCTCATGCAATGAAAGGAGACAGGGAAAAGTGCATAAGAGCCGGCATGAACTCATATATTCCAAAACCTATAAAGCCGGATAATCTCATTAAAGTAATAGAAAAATATCTATAATTCTGTCATTCCTGATTGTAATGGACATTTTCAATCTAAAAATATTATAAATTATATTTTTAGAGAATAAGTGAGTTGTTAAAATGAGCATTACAGAGAAAATCAGGTCTGCACTTAACAGCAGAAACCCCAAAATAATTGATAACAGGTCCGAAAATTTAATCCACGCTTCTGTGCTGATCCCGATATTTAAGTCGGGCAATGGGTACAAAGTGCTTTTCACAGAAAGAACCCATAAGGTAGAACATCATAAGGGGCAAATCTCCTTTCCGGGAGGTGTTGTAGAACCGGACGACAGGGATTTTGAGGAGACCGCATTACGGGAGTCGTTTGAGGAAGTGGGCCTGTTGCCGGAAGATGTAAAGGTCCTGGGTCGGCTTGATGATGAATTGACCGTGGCTACAAATTTCATTGTCCATCCTTTCGTCGGCAAAATTCCCCATCCATATGACTTTGAAATCAATGAGAATGAAGTGGAAAGGATTATTTCAGTCCCCCTTGATCTGTTTTTTGATGAAAATTCTGACCGGCATTTAAATTCCATCGAGTTTGAGACATTCACATATAATGGCCCGGGGTACAGATATGATGATGTAACCATATGGGGAGCGACAGCAATAATAATGAATAAATTTGTTCGTCTTCTTAATGAAAATTAAAGCTTGCCTGAAAAATACGAATAAGATATATGTACTTTCCTGATCGGGATGTGGCTCAGCCTGGTAGAGCACCGCGTTCGGGACGCGGGGGTCGGAGGTTCAAATCCTCTCATCCCGACCACATAAATAAAGCTTTTAAAGTTTTAAGACAAACATCCATTGAAAATAAAGGCTCTTAGAGTTATATGAAAGCTAAGAACCTTTGTAGTATTGCCATTCTATATTAATAACATTTTCATATCTGCAAGTTGCTAAATGATTTGGTCAACAGTCAAGAATGTATTTAAATTTTCACATTAATTTGATTTATCAGCTTTTTTTACTTTCTAAAAATCGATTATAGAAAACATTGATGTATTAGTGCAGTAACCTGTATTTTCTTGATTTAGATTTTAAAATTAGTAGTAGACTTCCTCAATCAGGTCAGAGAGCTGTATTTAAAGGCACTAAGATATCATCTGATAGAGATTGTATTATAAAATTATCTGCTACAAATCCTATGAGCATTGGAAGAATAAATCGTTAAATATAAGAGTATTAAACGATTTAGACTCTGAGTATTTTACTCCATTTTATTTTTTCAGATTGGATCTCAGCTAAATTGACGGAGGTTAAATAAATTGAGTACTGTTAACGAATATGTAACATTTATCATATTAACAATCTTAGCAATTTCTACAATCCTTAATCTCATAACTAGATTCCTTCCTATGCCACTTAAACTTCAAAAACTTTTTAATAGTAGAGATATAGAAATATTGAGAAGTCAAGTGCCAGATATTTTGGCAAAATTAAGATACTATGAATGTATTGGAATAGAACAGGAATTGCCAAAATATAAATTTACTGAAGTGGAGACGACATTAAAAGAAATCGTTCTCGATTCAGTAGAACCTGGGGAACACCTTGTTGGTAAGCTAGGAAAGACTAAAATTAGAAACTTTGTGAATCTAAGAAAAAAGCTGTTAGATCCATGTTTTGCAGAATATCTCGCAGATCTTTTTTTTACCGCATTGAAATCCAAGTCTAAGTATAGCGATAACCTATATAAATCAATATCGAATTGTAGTGCTATTTGTTGCCACAGAACTGGCAGTTTTTCTTTAGCGTACGAAGTTGCAAAAAAATTAAAAAAGCCACTCGTAGTCATTAGTGATGAGACTTATATAAAATCTCAGAGAAACGAAATTCAAGTTGAGGGTATTATTCCTCAAAAAAATTCCGAAGTGATTTTCGTTGACGACAGCACAACAAATGGCCGTATGATTAAAGTATCAGCTGATGTTATAAAAGAAAGATATGAACTAAAGCTAACCAACGCCATTTTAATTTTTTACAGAGAGGAAGGAAAAGCAAAAGAAGATTTAATGGCACATGGTATACAAATCCACCCATTATTAGAATTGAACGATGATAAAATAGAAGCGCTTAATAAAAAAAGAAATTAAATTTTCACATAAAATATTCATAGGTAATTTACCTAATATATGGAAATAAGATGAAAGAAGATGATTTAACTAAAAAAATTGAGTCTATTGTAAAAAAAAAGATGGGGAATGAATCATCTGGTCACGATTACTTGCACATAAAAAGAGTTATCGGAATTGCAAAAGAGATTATGAATACTCATGGAGGAAATCCTTCTATTGTCATTCCTGCAATTCTCCTCCACGACATTTCAATGTCGGATCGAAGATACAATGACCACCCAGTGAAATCAAGAGTTATCGCTCAAGAAATTTTATCAAAGTTATCTCATCCTTACGACAAACAGATTGTACAGATCATTCAACACCATGAGTCGCTATCTTTAGAGAAAATAATTGATACTGATATACCGGTGCATGAGTTGAAAATCCTCCAAGATGCAGACAGGATTGATGCAATAGGGGCTATTGGAATTGGCCGCACGTTCACTTTTGGAGGATATTTTGGTGTGCCGATGTATGATGAACTTGATCCTATGATCATTGAAAATTATGATCCTTCGATAGTTAGCAGATCAACGTTAACACATTTTTATGACAAACTTTTTAAAATATATGATTGGTTGCATTTCAAGAAAAGTAGAGAAATAGCATCACAGAGAATTGATTTCATGAAAAAATTTACTGTTCAATTTATAAAAGAAATAAAAGAGGACTATAGTGAGGAGAATTAGATTTATTTTACCAACTCATATCTGTAACTACAATTGTATTTACTGCCATCATGAAGGTTGTATTTCATCACCAGATATAAATCTAATTACTCCCATGGAATTTAAGAAAAAAATTAATCAGATTATTGACAGGGATCAGACATTTGGAGGACTTGTTATTTCAGGGGGTGAGCCATGTATGTTTAGAACTTTACATGAATATTTTTCACCTATAGACTTTCCTGAAAAGATTTTAGTAACAAATGGTAGTTTGCTAAACGTAGAGCTTTTCCAGCGGCTTTATAAAGCTGGATTAACGCAGGTAAACGTTAGTATTCCATCCTTTCAAAATTTGGTCTATCAACAATTAACTAACCAAAAAAACTATCATCTTAATCAAATAGCTTTTAATATAGGAAAATGTTCAAAGTATAATGTTTTGATGCAAGCTAACTGTGTGTTGAAAAAAACAGAAAAGCTCAACGAAATTTGGATAAAAACTTATATTGATAAAATGATTAGTTATGGGATTAGATCGTTTACCTTCATAGAAAATTTATATGAGCAAGGTATCCCTGGTTGGAGTTTGCAATTATTTAAGAATGCTACTTTTTTAAAATTTGAAAGACGTGAGAATAGAGGGTATTTATATTATTATAAAAATAAATACCCTATTTTTATTGTAAGTTGTGGCGTAGATACATTTTATGAATATCCTAAAAATGAGTATGGAGATTTATATATTTCATGTGATGGAAAAGAATATGTTCCATCATGGTAATGTTGTTTAGAAAGCCTCAACAATCCAAAAAGTTCCTTTATCTAGATAATATTAATGAATTTTTTTTGTTAAATATAATACAAAAGGTAGGATTTAAACTCACAATTAAATGTCAACTTAACGGTATTAAGTTGGACTTGTTTCCAGAATATTTATTTTAGAGTTAGCAACTGAGGTAGGATGTTAATGTGTTAGCAAATATTTAGTCAACAAATTAGAAAAAATACCCCCTATTTTACCTTATATATCCCGATATGAATTTTTTTATTGCGAAGCGCAAGGTATAATACCTCGTCGCTTGCGACGATTAAACAGATTTTCATTACTTGATGCCCCGCTGCTTAGGGTGAGGTAGTTTATTTAAATTTATCCCCACACATCATTCTGCGGCTGAGGGAGCTGGTAGGTCATTAACTTCCTTATATATCTGTTGAATCCATCCTCTTCGCCTTTTTCCAGTTTTTCTATTTGTAATTCAATTTCATTAACGAGATTTTCATCATTCAAAACATCAAGAGAACGCATTCCAGGATAGGTTCGCTGAATTAACGAATAGGCCTTTTTCTGTCTTTCCGGCAGGGCAAGGTACCGGTCAATTTCTGCAATCATTTTTTCCTTATCTTTATCAAGGTATCCATCCACCTGCATAAGAAGATTAAGGCTAAAATCTCCGCATCTGAAATGCGCGGGAATTTCATCAAGGTTTTCGAGCAGGAGCCGGATTTCCCTTACGACCTCTTCATCTGTTAAAGGTATGAATGATCCCTCATTAACCATCTTTTGTATCGGCGACATCGGATGAACTGCAAAGGTTCTTACCCTTATGTAGTCGGGCTTTACTATGTTGAGTATCCTTGCTGTCTCAACCGCGTGCTCGTTAGAAAACTTTCTGCCGCCGACTCCCGGCATAATATATTCCGACAGGGATATTCCTGACGCTACAACACGGCTTCCACCGGTGATAACATCCTCCGGCTTAATACCCTTCATAATCAGCTTTAATACCTCCGGTGAACCGCTTTCCATTCCCGAGTGTATCCGGTTAAGGCCTTCCTCCCTGAGCTCTATCAATTCTTCAACCCTCTTTCTTTTCATTGATTTGGCCCTGGCATAGGTGGTTATTCTTTTTATGCCCGGAAAGGTTTTTTTAATGTGCTTTAAAATTTCAACAAGGTCGTTTGTCGGAATGATAAGGCTGTCTGCATCCTGAAGAAATGCAGATTCATATCCGGCTGAACCATAGGCATCAGCCATCATGTCTATATCATTTTTAATTTCCGCCACGCTCCTGAGGGAAAATTTTTCACCCTTGTAGGCAGGACATATATGATACCTGTTCCACGGACAGTTTCTGGTAACTCTCACAAGAAGGCTCTGTGCCTCACTTGGCGGTCTTATTACTCCCTGTTCAAACAACGCTTGTTCCTTTTTAAAATGTGTCTAATTCAGGCTTTGCCTTTTTCGGAGTTATAATATTCATCCAGTTGCGGATAAAGTTTTTTTACACAATCAGGGCAAATGCCATGGGTGAATTCCGCATCCGAATGTTCACTTATATATGATTCAATCATTTTCCAGTAACCCTTATCATCCCTGATCTTCTTGCATGATGCACAAATCGGAAGTAAACCTGTGAGGGTTTTCACATTGGAAACAGCTTCCCTTAATTCTCCCTCTCTTCTGCTCAAATCCCTGAACAGAAGATCATAGGGCCGCTTGAATCCGGTTTCAATTATTGCCTTATATATGAGGTAAAATGCGATAACCTTGATTAAATGACCTGCCAGGTTTGAAATATCATGGACATCTACATAAAAAGTAAAAAAGAGTTCCGATACTACTGTAAGGCCAATAGATCCCATAATCAGATAGTACACATCTTTTTCGAATTCCTTTTTATTAAAAAATAGAAGCACTCCGGAAATAAGAAAAAATGTGGAAATAATATATTCCATGGTAATTTTAAATGCAGTCAGCCCCTTTCCCGCTATATAACAGGATGGAAAGTTGCCTGAAAAAATTGCAGCAATTAAAATACCTGTAACTGCTATGAATATCCATTTTAAGAGAAAGGGATTTAACCTCTTCCTGAAGAAAAAGGCCGCAAAGATAAGGCTCAGGCTTTGAATAAGCCTGGCAGTGATCCATAATTGAGTCGGCAAATCTGCATCATAACCGGGGAAAATGCCCATTCCGCTGTAGGAAAGGGTATGAAGTAGATCTATTACAGCAACAAAAAAATAAGCCACTCCTGTGAACAGGAGATAGTTGTTGTTCATTAAATCCCTGGAATTCCATGTAAACATGAAGATTCCGCAGGCTATGATAATACTGAACATTTCAGCGCATGAGTGAAACAGAAGGAAGTTGTTGTGTGCAACAACCGGCAGTGAAATGAAAATAAGAACCAGAAATATTGGCGGTATAGATTTCGATGCTGTCATTTTTAAAATTTGATTAAAATAAAGAATATTATAAAGTATATGGGAAAACTATATTAATTGACAGTTTTTTATTATGAGTTGCAAGGGCTAATACGTTGTGGCTTCGAAATAGCAGCTTCAAAAACAGGCAATAAACAATGGACGAATATGATGATTATGAGAATGAAGAAGTAATCGAAATCCCGATCGACGGTGTAATTGATCTTCACACCTTTTCACCAAAGGATGCAGCGGATGTGGTTGAGGAATATATATATGCCTGTGCTGAAAAAGAGATTTTCGAAGTTCGCATTATCCACGGTAAGGGGAAGGGTGTGCTCAGAAGGATAGTCCATTCTCTGCTTGAAAAACATCCGCTTGTTTCTGATTTTTCTCTTGATTCCGGTTCGTCCGGGTGGGGAGCTACGATTGCCTATCTTAAAAAAGATAACTAAGATACTTTTAGATCATATCTGATATCAGTAAACTCGTTTTATACACTTCTTATGAATTTCTTCTACCGGGTAGAAGGCCTCTGATTTTTTCCTTTCATTTTTATTGCTTATTCAACCATTGTTTTTTCACATACATAGCGCAATTGATATTTTGAAGGACGACCCCTATTTTTTATTGTTTTCTAAAATCCTTTTTTCAAACTCTTCAAGCTCTTTAATGTCTTCCTCATCTGCTGCAATGGCTTCAGATGTCTTTCTCTTTTTTTCAAACTCATAATACCGCTCTTCTGCAATCTTTTTCGCAACTTCCGCTTTGACCTTTCCAGCATGAGTAAGCAATTCCTGTTCACTAAATTCCAGAAATGCATCAAGCTTGTCCGCCCATTGCTCCATGGTAACAGTTTTTCTCTGCCTGGCCTGACGTTCAGCATAGTCCAGATACATGGTCACAATTTCATTCAGGTCTTTTATCTCATCAGCATTCAGATAATTTTTTGCTATACCTACATCCTGTTTTCTCACAATCGATCCGCGCTAGGAGGTTAACCCCATATTGGGAGCACCGGAATCACTCCGGGCTTCAATCAGTTCTGCAGCGGTTTTTCCGGTAACTGCCCATAACATTTTGTTTTGAACCTTTTTAAAGAAATCCTGTGCCTGTTCGGAATTCTTATCATAATCAATTGCAGTAGCGTAAATATCCCTGATTTTCTGATAAAACCGTTTCTCCGATGATCGGATGTCCCGGATACGAGCGAGCCATTCATCAAAGTAGTCCCATCGATCAGCTTTTTTAAGCCGGTCATCATCCATGGCAAAGCCTTTTATGATGTATTCCTTAAGGATATTGGTAGCCCATATCCTAAACTGGGTTGCACGCTTTGAATTTACCCGATAACCCACAGCAATTATGGCATCGAGGTTATAGAAGTCCCTGGTCCGGGTTACCTGCCGGCTGCCTTCCTGTTGAACTGTTTCCATTTTGGAAATAGTTACTTCTCTTTGCAGTTCCCCCTCTTCAAATATATTGTTTAGATGTTTGGATATTGCAGGCACATTTACATCAAAGAGGTCGCTCATCTGAGCCTGTGTCAGCCATATAGTTTCATTCTGAAAGATAGTATCTACCTTTATCCTGCCGTCGTCGGTTTTATAAAGGATGATTTCAGACTGGTTGTTTTCTAATTTCATGATTCCTACCCTAAATTTTCAAAACATCTTAATTGAAATATTCAACTACGATTCCTATTTCATTGGCCAATGAAGAATTAAGGTCTGACCCCTAGCTTTTCATGAGCTAATAGGAGACTTGACCCGTTGCTTATTGTTTCGGAAATCAGTCCGGAAATCCGAGACACTGTCTCGGATTTCTCCAAGGCTAAATAATTATTAAAGGATTCCGGCTGCTTATCCTTAAACTCCAGATAAAATTTTCGCATGAGTTCAAGATTGTCTACTGAAAAGCCTTTACCTAATTTTCTGTTTAGAACCTTTGATAAGGCTTTTAATAATCCGGTTCCATATTCTGCTCTATCAGAGCCATGCTGTTGATACTCAATGATATACCATCCGAAGAACCAGTTACGTACCACCAAAGCAATATCAACAGATCTTGCTGCCTGTGTCTGCATGGCGTTCTGCGTCTGTTCAAATAAGTAGACCAGTTGATTAAAATCTGCCTCAAGCTTTTTTTTACTCTTCGTTTTTAATTCTTCTTTTTTTTCTTTCATATTGTACGCACCTTCGTGTGCAGGTTTAAGAGCTTGAATAT
The DNA here is from genome assembly GCA_963667015.2 of Desulfatiglandales bacterium. Classification (GTDB taxonomy): domain Bacteria; phylum Desulfobacterota; class DSM-4660; order Desulfatiglandales; family HGW-15; genus JAAZBV01. The sequence goes on along the minus strand of CAXXJJ010000004.1, from coordinate 3,725,309 downwards.
CTACTCAATATTATCCCGGTAAATATTATTCCCATATCACCAATTTTTGAGATGTAAAAGTAAAACTGTTTGACCCGGACTCATTTTTAAAGGATTCGAATTCGATGCCTTAAGATCAGGCCTGATATCAGTAAACCCGTTCTGTATACTGCTTATGAATATCTTAAGTCGGGCAGCAGGCTTCTGATTATTTTTCCTCGTTTTTTATTACCACTTCAATTATCTTGTTAAACTCATCCTTGTTACTGAACAGCCCTGAATTTGTCCAATGTCAAGGTCAGACCCCGGATTTTCACAGACCCCGGATTTTCATACTTTGGCCCCGAGTTGTCCGAGCACTCGGGTTTTTTTTGCCTCCAGTACATATCTGCAGTAACGATTTAAAATACCTGTGACTTTTACATGAAAATGAAAGAAAAACATCTGAGCTCCAGCATGCTTTCTGATCAAATAGATATTGGAAAAGAGAAAAAGATAACACGACCCAACAGCTGGAATTAAAGATAATAATTAATTTTTTCGATTGATATTTTGAGGCACAACCCACACTTCCATAAGTGCTAACAGGAGATGTCCCTTTCTCATACATTATTTTAAATACGCAAGAATTGTGGATCATCCGGTTAATGAGTACGCCTGAGAGTGTAAATGATACAATCTCAATTTAAAGTATACCATATCCCGAAAGCCATAGGCCTGTCTTTTAAGGGTTTTTATTTTATTATTAATACCTTCGACTTGAGCGGAAGTAATTCGATGGAAAAAGTAGTTCAATAAACCATGGCTATGCTGCATAAGGGTTTTGGATACTTTTACTAAAGGTTTTATGCCTGATTTTTCAGCATCAGTGCACCACGCATCCAGGAACAAAGCTGCGTCAATGTAAGTGTCTTTTTCCCAAAATTGTCTCAGTTGTTCTTTCATTGTATGGGCAGTGAAAAGAGGTTCGTTGACCCGGAGCAAGTTATTAAGGCGGTCTTGCTTTTCATCACAAAGGTTTTCGTAATTTTTCAAAAGAAGGAAGCGGGAGCCTTTTATGAGATTTGCTCCTTCTTGATCGATTTTTGCCTGTTGCTCCCGCCTCACATCCTCAATGGCATTGTTCATTAAAGCAGAGATGTGATAGTGATCGAAAACTATTGGTACAAGGGGCAAATGCTCCTGCACTGCAGCGATATAGCTTTTACTCATGTCCATGGCAATGGCTTTTAGCTTAGGGGATCTTTTTTTTATGCGTTTTAGAAAGGGTTCTATATCTTCACCTGATCGGCCTTCAACGGCGTGGAGTATACGTCCTGATTTAAGATCAACAAAGATACTCATATAATTATGACCTTTTCTAATACTAAATTCATCAATGCCCAGGTATTCTAATTTTTCCAATGGTGGTGTTTTGTAACGGCGTTTTAAGTGTTCCTTATGGATATCTTTAATCAGATCCCAACCAACACTTAGAATGCTGGCTGTTCCGGAGACAGTCATCCAGTGTAGTAGATCAATAGCAAATTTTGCGAAACGCCTTGTATATCGTTTTTTACCCTCGGAAAAAGGGAGTTTAGGCCATCTTAGAGAGTGACAGTCTTCACAATAAAGACGCCATATCTTTACCCTTAGAAAGGTTGGCCTCGAACCTATGGGGTTCATTTTAAAATCCCTGATTTTTACACCCTTTTGTCTGCTTGTTTTATGACTTTTACACTCAGGGCAATACTCAATGGAATTTGATACTTCTGAGTTAAATATAGTAACCCCATTTTTATATTTTGTAGAAATATACTTGACTCCTTTGATTCCAAAGGCATGATAGAGTAATGAGGTGGACATGGTTGATTTCTCCTTTTGGTGTGGTTACCATTGGATTATCAACCTATTCCACCTCTATTTCAACTTTATGTACTCATTAACCGGATGAACCAGAATTGTTAATTAATGATTGTACTTCACTTTTTCTGAATTTGAGTGTATTTAAATATTTAGGCACAATTTGAAACACATAGATTAAATTCCATTAATCGAATATATAAAATCGAAAACTCAGAGATGTATCCCTGAATAGGAATCGATCATGCCTAAACAATTAAGCCTTCAGTTTGACATCCCTAAAATTAAACTTGCTGAAAAAGGTGAACTAAAAAAACCTCACAGAAGCGGAATAATCTACAGTACTCGACCATTAATAGCTCTCGCAGAAAATGGCAGTAAATATATATTGAAAGGTCCTGATATTAATCTTGTCATTGCTGAATATTCCGCTTATTTGCTGGCACGTCATATCAACATCCCTGTACCTGACTACGGCCTTGCCTATCAGGATGACTCTTATTATTTTGCCAGCAAAGAAATAAAAATAAAAGATGTGGAAGACATATTAACTAATGCTCATATCAGTAATCGAGAAGATATACCCGGTATAATAGCATTCGACATCTTAATATCAAACTACGACAGAAATATGGGGAATTTTGTCGCTTCTATCGATAAAATCGAAACCCCTCCAGTCTTTTACCTGTATGCTATTGACTTCGAGAAAAGTCGTGTGTTAAATCCTGCCAATATTTTAGTACTTAACAATCATGAAGAGGATTATTGGCCAAATGGAATTTTGGGTGACATACTTTCGGGAATTCACGTACCCCCAGAACAAACATTAAGAAGTATCTCAGCGCTGCCAGACAATGATCAAATTTTTCACCATCTGGAACGTTTGTATGATACTATTAAGGCTGACAAAAATAACTTACTAAATATGCGAAGATTATTGAGAGACAGAGCAAATAACATAACAACCCTAATCAGGAGGTATTGGAAATGAAATCCACAAATCCATCTGAATGGGCATATTACATAATCTCTTATTCTCCTTCTCCTGAGAATAACGAGAGTGCAAATGTTGGCTTGCTTGTGTCAAGCGAGAAACGAAGCTATATCACATATGATGAAAATTTCCCGAGGCTACAGTCTATAGGGACAAACGAAGATGGATCATTTTTACGTTTCACATTTGATTCCCTGTTAAAGAAAAACATAAGCGGACAGGAATTACTGGAAAAAATAAAGCAAAGAGAACCTCAATTTATTATTTCTCAACCTCACGAATTACTGGAAACCCCGGATTCTGCTTTATTAAAAATGCTGAAAAAACATTATTTGTCCAAACCTGAGGAAGGTAAAACAACAAAAAAGAAGCGTGATAATCTTACAGGCAAGTTAGATCTATTGCTGTTGGGTAAATATAATCTCAGCAAACGCAGCCTGCTTAAAAATGTCGACTTAAAAGAATTTGTCAGCCAAAAATTATATGATAGTTTGCCAAAACAGGTACATAAGATTTCGAGATGTTATGATGCTCAAGATAAACTTTTATTTATTGATACCATCAGTTTACATAGCTCTATTGATGCGATCATGAATAGGTTTGTGAAACTCAACAAAGTTTTTTGGCAATATGGTAAACATAAAGATGATATTTATTCACACACAGGTAAAAAGTCTGAAAGGATAGGAATCATTTTTAATGGAATTGAAAGGCCATCTGTGGATCTTTTAGAAACACATGATTTCATAAAAGAAAAATGGGAAGCTGAATCTGTAATTGATTCAGATAAGCATGATGACTTAATTAGTTTATCACGTCGTCTAAATACCGCGATTAACTCTTAAAATGCGTTAATACTCCTTATTCCACATGGGTAATTGATTATAAAGCTCGAAATATTTTTGTAAAACCAATCCTTCAACGTATTTAGGAATATGCTGAATTGAGTTATTGAAAGTTTCATACCAGTAAATATCCAAAGCATCTATTTGTTCTTCATCCATTTTCAATGGCCATGTTTTTCTCCTTGGTCCATTAAACTGCTTACCGTTCACAATGCGATCGTATAAGCCGCCCTCTCTCTGCTTAAGAAGGCCGTCATTCAGAATTTTTCCGGAAGAACCAATATAAACGATTTCAATACTGCCCAGTGATAAAGCATTCACCAGATAAACACCACTTCGATTCTTTGGTGCATTGCATGAATCCTTTAAAGGTTTTTCTTTATCAAAAAAGAAATGATCGTTCTCAGAATATTGTCTCAACTCATCAAACATATTTGCCACCATTTAATTTATAGCATTTGAAAACACACCCTGTTCTCCATTCTTGTTTCCGTTTTATATCAACTAGATACCTTGACAAGTTAATAAGTTTAGGGCTTTCACTCTTTCATATTTAAAAACCTTTTTTAACCACGAAAGTCACGAAACACACGAAAAGATTTTATTCTTTTCTTGAAAAATTTAATGTTTTTCTTTCGTGCCTTTCGTGTGTTTCGTGGTTAATGATCTTTTATTAGAGGTGTCTATCTGATCCATCGCCTTATCAAAATCACTCAGTTCATTTTTTGCCGATAAAAGCCTTTTCCCATGAAATTTATCATATTCATTTTCTGCCAGTTGTTTTGCCATTTCATGGCTGATTTCTCCTGCATGGTTCAGGATATCCCGGTCATTGATTGTAAGAAATCCATCAAGTTTTTTAATCCAGTCCTTCATATGCATTGGGATGCGTCTCATTGCCTGGCCCTGGGCAAAAATCAGGTATTGTTCAACAAGATTGTTAAGTGCCGCAAGTTCATCTTCGGACAGATAATTCTTGGCAATAGATACATCCTGTTTACGAACCTTTGCACCTCTGTAGTTTGTAAGACCCATATTGGGTTTTTCCGCATCCGCACGGGAATGGATAATTTCTGCTGCTGTCTGGCCGGTTATGGCCCAGTGCATTTTATTCTGAACTGTTTTGAAAAACTCCAGGCTGATATCCAGTGTAGGATCATAATCAATGCTGGTGGCATAAATATCTGTGATTTTCTGATAGAACCGCCGTTCCGAGGTCCTGATATCCTGAATGCGTCTTGTGAGTTCTTCAAAATAATCAAAGGGCTGATCAGGATTTTTTAAACGTTCATCATCCAGGATAAAACCTTTTACGACGTATTCTCTAAGAAGTTCAGTGGCCCAGATACGAAACCGTGTGGCAACATGGCTTTTGACCCGATATCCTACTGAGATAATCATGTCCAGATTGTAATAATCCAGCAATCTCTCTACATCTCTTTTTCCCTCTTTCTGAACTATTCGAAATTTTCGAATAGTTGCCTCCGGAGTCAGCTCTTTCTCATTATATATTTCTTTAATATGATAATTTATTGTATTTACACCTACTTGAAAAAGCTCAGCTATTAACTTCTGCGTTAGCCATACTGTTTCATCTTCCAGGCGCACATCCAGCTTGAGTTTACCATCTTCAGCCTGGTAAACCAGAAATTGTCCTTTTGAATGCAACAAGGCTTGATTTTCCTTTTCTTTCATATTGTACGCACCTTCATATACCGGTTTATGAGCTGGAATATCCACTCAATATTATCCCGGTAAATATTATTCCCACATCACCAATTTTTGAGGTGTAAAAGTAAAACTGTTTGACCCGGACTCATTTTTAAAGGCATCAGATTCGATGCCTTAAGATCACGCCTGATATCAGTAAACCCGTTCTGTATACTGCTTATGAATATCTTAAGTCGGGTGGCAGGCATCTGATTATTTTTCCTCGTTTTTTATTACCACTTCAATTATCTTTTTAAAAACATCCTTGTTACTGAACAGTCCTGAATTTGTCCAATGTCAAGGGCCGACCCCGGATTTTCACTACAATGTCAAGGGCCGACCCCGGATTTTCACTATCCTTAAAAAAGAATTTTATTAATGGTCTGCCTGTTTCTTTGTATTTTTTTAGAGCATCTTCAAATTCTCCTTCTGTTGGTGTCAGTCCGTTTTTTTGCGGATCTCCAAATCTTGACCACAGTATCCCGATGTAGATGTCATAATCCTCCTGTTGGAAAAATTCATCAATTATTTTCTGGCTTCCTTTGTCATCAATCCTTCGCATTACATCTTTACGCCAGTGTATTGCTTTTATATGAATATTTTTTTTATTATATATGTGAGTAGAAAGGTTATCACATATCCTTAGTATAATTTCCTTTTCTTTTTCGACGTCAGAAGGGCAACTAATTACTACTTTTATTTGTGTTATAGATGTTTGCATTTTATTAATGATTATTTTTTCTCGTTTTTATTACCACTTCAATTATCTTGTTAAACTCATCCTTGTTACGGAACAGCCCTGAATCTGTCACATGTCAGGGGCAGACCCCGGATTTTCAGCATGTCAAGGGCAGACCCCGGATTTTCAGTTTCACTGCCTGTTGGGCAGGATCTTTCATCTTTTCAGCTATTTCACCAATATTCTGAACAAGCTCATTCATGCTTTTTTCCATTTTTATTTTCTTAGGCATTTTTTATTCAAAATGACAACAATAGAAAAAGATTATCCGAAGTATAAATCAACTTAAAGTCCGGCCGATGATCAATCTTTTTGTGGCCGATTTTTAAAAATTTTGTCTATAGAATGTTTAACTAATTGGGATTGCTTAAATTTTTGATGATTTGTTTTTAGCAGAAATTTATTAATAGGGCAATGAATTTACTTTTTAAACTGTGAAGGAAGAAGTTGGTTAAAAGTTAAAAATTCAGAACATTGTAACGTTTCCTGGATTTTTACATTTTTGGGGGACCTAAGAAATAAAAAAAGTTATATTTGTTCACAAATTATGTGAATACACTCTTGACATAATATATATTAACGATTATCTTGTTCACAGTTTTATAAAACAAATAACCCTTAACTAGAAGGAGGAAATTATGCCTAGCAAATTCGGAGGATTACTGGCTAGAGCAAGGGAAGAGAAAAAAATCACCTTGCGAAAGCTAGGGAAGCTGGTAGGCCTTTCACCTAGTTTTTTATCAGAAATGGAGATGGGAAATCGGCTTCCGCCGAAAAATGAGGAAACAATTCGTGATATAGCATTGGTATTAAACATAGATGAAGAAGATATGATTGAAGCAGCCAGAATGGAGAGAGCAAAAAAAGCTCCAAAGTTTTTTGAAAGAATTTTTAACGCAAACCAAGAGTTGGCATGGGGGCTCTATCGTGAAAGTGAAGATGCAAATGAAGAGGATCTTCAGGAGGCATTTGAAAAAGCCCTTGAAATTTTAAAGAAAAGAGGAGGGTGAGGCCAATGAGAGTCCCTGTAGTACCTGGCCTGAGTAGAAACGATATTGAGTATGCAGCAGTGTTATTACTTCAGCAAATTGGACAACAAGAAGCATTGCAGGGCAAATGCCCCGTCGACATTGAGGAAATATTTGAATTTTACATTCCGGATAGTTTGGGAATTAAAACAGGGTATACAGATCTAAGCCGTTTGGGTAATAACATACTCGGCTATACTGATGCTTCGGAAAAAATAAGCTTGGTGGACAAAACACTTATTGATGCAGACGATAATCCAACGTTAAGGAGGTGCAGGGCCACAATCGCTCACGAAAGTGGCCACTGCCTTCAGCATGTAGCCATATTAAATATATTTAAATCTTTATCATCACGAGGCGATGAAAGATTGTATAGGGCAGAAAGGACTGAAATCCCTGCTTACAGAGATCCTGAGTGGCAGGCCTGGGAATTTGCTAGAGCCTGCCTGATGCCACGAAGCTTAATAATGAAGTATCATTCTAAAGGATATTCTTTGGAAGATATGGCGGAATGTTTTGACCTTAACCCTGCGTTTATTGATGTGAGATTAAGAACGTTAAAAATAAAACCCTTTTGATGTGTGCGCATCATAAGGGTTTTTATTTTCCCTGAAATCCCAACCTTAGGGCCGGGTCAGGGACTTGGCACGAGGCCATCAAAGTTAGTAAATAGATTTTAATCACCTTTGCATGCTCCTGTCAAGAGGCCTTTTTATGGAGGTGTAAATGAGAAAATATCCTCATTCTAAACACCCGAATAAACGCCTGATTTTTAGATGGTCTTATAAACATCCAAAAACTGGTCAGATTATTCGGGCACATCACCGGCCTTTTCCACTTTGGGTTGATTCCTGAAACTGATTAGGCTGCAACGTTTAAGGAATGGTCATTTGGTCATTCCTTATAGAAATTTAAACAATTTAAATATGACAGGAGCACCTTATGGTAAAACAAAGAGATACTTATAAATATCATTTTAAAATTGGAAACAAAATTGTCCATGGTGGAATTACCAATGATCTAGAACGAAGAGAAATGGAACACCATCAAAAATGGCCTAAAGGTCATATCAAACAGGTAGGTCGCCGAACAACAGAGGAGGCTGCCAGAGATTGGGAAAAGGATAAGGGCTTCACTTAATTGTTAGATTAATGAGGCCAGCGTCGCGATTATACGATGGCCTCATTAAAAAATATGAATTAAGGGAAAAAGATTTCCCCAGTCTCTGAAAACTACGCCGGGGGCAGACAAGCCCCGGACAATGACAGGGGCGGGTGTGAGGGCTACTTCTCTCCTGATCTGATTAAGAGTATCCCAGTCTGCGTTCAGGATTTGTTAATTTTATATTAAAATTAAGGAAAATAATTTGTTTTAGGAATGATTTGTTTTTAGCAGAAAATTATTGGTTGGGCAAGAAACTTTCAGAGACCAGAGATCTGATGTCGGAGGTCAGTCGCGTATTTATTCAAACTCCCCTTCCAACTCAGCTTCAATCTCCTCCACTGTAGGTAAGCTGGACTTAAGATTGTCCGGTAAGGATCGTGTTAACTCATACTCTGAAATACCTATTGGTTTGTTGATGTCACGCAGGGTATACTCAGCCAGGATACGATCCTTTGTCTGGCAGAGAATAAGACCTATGGTGGGCTGATCGTTTTCATTCCTGATCAGGTCATCAACAGCAGAGCAATAAAAATTCATTTTTCCGGCATACTCAGGCTTAAAATCTCCTTTTTTCAGTTCAATAACTATAAAGCAGCGGAGTTTGAGCTGATAGAAAAGTAGATCAATATAGAAATCCTTTTCACTTATCTCTATGTGATACTGACGGCCTACAAAGGCAAAACCAGCCCCAAGCTCCAGCAGAAATCTTTCAAGATGTTTTAGACCTGTTTCCAGTTCTCTTTCATGAAATGGTTCCTCAATCGTCAAAAAAACAAATATATATGGGTCCTTCATTAGCTGTGTTGCAAGTTCTGATTGCGGGGATGGAAGACGTGTTTCAAAATTGTTTACAGCAGTGCCCTGTCTTTCGTGGGCCTTACTCTTGATCATGGCTGCAAGAGTATCCCTGATCCAGCCATGTTCTATTGTCTGCTGAATATACCAGTATCTAACCGAAAGGTCTTTGACCTTCTCCATAAGCAGGATGTTATGGCCCCAGGGAATTTTTGCAACAAGCTGCTGCAAATTTGGCAAGGCGCTTTTATCAGGTAATTGTGCCACAGGCCTCGGCACTTTTTTTAACCGAATTTCTGCATTGGCCGAAAGTGCAGCACGGGTTTGCGCCTGTCGAACTCTGTCTTTTATCTCATTCAGGAGTTTCCCATAAAAGACGAGGTCAGAAGTCGGCACGAAATAGCATGAATACTAAAGTAAAAATAACTGGTATCAAAAATATAGAACTGGTAAATATGAGCCTGAAATCAACCTTAAGTCATTCAACATAACAAGAGGCTAAATTAATGAAACTTTCAAAGCAGGATACCGAGCTTTTTTATCAGTTAATGTGGGCGCTGCAATTCTATGTAAATCAAAAGATCAATATTCATGATGTTAAATGCCTCATCTATTCCCATTTTTTCCATCTTTTAAACTATCCGGAATTTCCGGATAGTTGGGTTTCTATTTCCGCCGGGGATATGTAAAATTATTTTGTTCAGATTGACAAATATCTTTCAATTGATGAAATCATATCAATTGATATAATTAATATGGTTAAGAGAGAAAAGAGGAACAATAAAATGCAAAAGAAAATTTCCGCAATGGATGCAAGAAAAAATTTTGGTCAGGTGTTGAATGAAGCCGCCTATAGAGGTGATGACTTTATAATTGAGCGTGCCGGCAAGGCAATGGCCGTAATAGTCTCCATGGAAAAGTATGAGATTATGCGCCAGAGCAGAGAGGAGGCGCGTACTGCTGCAAATATTATTAAAAACAAAATGCAGGGCCCTGATCCTGCAAGTACTAATTCATTGATTGCCGAAGCAATCTTTGCGGTCAGGTCTGAATAGATGAGTTGTTAACAGAGATCAGTATTTACTGTCTTTAAAAAATTATATGGATATTAAGATCTTAACTCCTTCAGAGTTCATAGAAGAAATGAAATCAGAATCCATCTGATTTTACCCATTCAACAATTCATACCAGTCTATTATCTTGAATGTTTTATGCAGCATGTGGTCATCCTCAACCCTGTGGAAGGTAAGGTTTTTAAAACATTTTTGGGCCTGTTCATAAACCGGATCGATGGGAATTATACTGTCTTCTGTTCCATGGTAGACTGTTGTTGACACTTCCGTGGACAGCCCTCTGTAATCATTGAATTCATTAATGTTTATTGCCGGCGCCAGAAGCGTAAGGCTTGCTACCCTTGAACTGTTTTCAAGTGTAAAAATAGAGGCCATAAGCCCACCGAAGCTTGATCCTACCAGTTTTATATCTGTTTTTTCAGAGATAATATCATTCAGCTTTTCCATTCTGGCGGAAAGACTGCCGGAAAAATCGGGCACAAGCATGCCAGGAAACTTTTCTTTAAAATATCTGCCCTTTGTTCCCTGGCTGCTGCTGTCAAGTCCGTGTAAAAATATTCTGTATGTCATGGTTAAATAATGATGGAGTGTAAGCCTTTAACCTGCGGATTACGATATCTCAATAACCTCAAATTCCTGAACACCTCCAGGTGCATTAAACCTTACTTCATCCCCTACCTCGCTGCCAAGGAGTGCCATTCCAATTGGGGATTTTACAGAGATAATGCCTTTTTCTGGTGCTGATTCATATGGTCCAAGGAGCTGATAGCTTACCTCTTCTTCTGTTTCCATGTTGTAGAGGCGAACAGTACGGCCGAAAACTACTCTGTCTGTAGGGCCGTTTTCAAAGTCTATCACCTCAGCCTGGCCAATGACCATTCCCAGTTCATTGATCTTACCCTCGAGAAAGGATTGCTTTTCCTTTGCGGCGTGGTATTCTGCATTTTCGCTGAGGTCTCCATGTGCCCGCGCTTCTTCGATGGCACGAATGTTCTCGGGTCGCTCAACCTTTTTAATATGAGCAAGCTCAGCCTTAATCCTCTCAAGGCCTTCCTTTGTAAAGGGAATCCTCTCCATAAATACTCCTCTTTGATTTTAAATTTAATGATCAGTTCCGGGGGGCCCTGTTTAATCGATAATCCCGGTATTATCTCCCATTATTTTTTCGGACATAAACATCATCTAATACATCCTTATCGATTGCTATATCTGTTTCTCCAACCTTAAGCACAAAGGCCGGAAATGTCTGGTGAACCTTTACCACCTGGCCTGGAGTGATTCCCAGGTCTGTCAACCTGTCAAGCCGGGCATGATGCTTTGTAGAGACATATACAATTCTGCCTGACTGGCCCGACTTGAGTTTGTTGAGGGGCACTATAACAGGCTGAATATTATGCTCTGCCTTTTTACAGCAGGCACCCTGGGGTATATGGCGGCCATGGGGACATTCACGGGGATGTCCGAGCAGCGTACATATAGCATCAAGGGCCTCATGGCTCAGACAGTGTTCGAGGCTGCAGGCTGTTTCTTCCATTGGTTCATCCCCTATTACCATGACATCTGTAAAAAGTCTTTCGGCAAGCCTGTGCGCCCTTATCAGTTTTCTGGCGATTTCTTCACCCTTCTGGGTAAGGTTTATCTCGTCCCGGACCTCAAATATATAGTCATCATCAACTAACTGCTCGATAATTTCATCTGTTACCTTTGGCGTTTCAATATTGAGAAGGTCTTTTCGCTTTACAGAACCTATTTCCTTTCCGCACCATATGGATTCAAGGATCTCGTCTATATCTTCATTTGTCAGTAACATTTTTCTTTCCTCCTGTTACCTTTTTTATCCAGTTCAGTATGCCGGATTTTTCCACTGTCCTGTATCCGCAATGCGGGCAGCAGATTGTCTTGCAGCTTTTATTAATGGCACATCCTTCACATTCTGCCTCCTCAGGAGAAAACTCATATCCGCAAAGGGCGCATTTCATAGGCTGATCCTTAAAGCATGCAGTAAAAAATTAAAGAGTCCGCCGAAAAGAAAAGCAAAAACAAAAATAAAGGATACTATTGCTGCAGCGGTTTTTATTCCCCGCTCCTTTATCATTATAAACATGTTTGCGATACAGGGTACAAACAGGGTGATGGTTACAAGGGCTACAAGCATTTGAACAGGATCCAGATTGGCTTCCTTGACAATAAGAACTGCCGCGTAATCCCTCCTTAAAAATCCCATTACAAAGGCCCCGGCTACCTCCTTGGGCAGACCGAGCAGGTTAACCACCAGGGGGGCTGCCGCGTTTTGAATCATGGTCAGTGCGCCAAGTTTCTCAAGTGTAAAAAGTATTATTGTGCCGAGCATGAAAAGGGGAACCGCCTCTTTCAGATACCATTCGAGCCGTGCAAAGGTTTTAATAACAATATTTGAAACCTTTGGCATCCTGATGGGCGGTGTTTCAAGTATAAAATCGGATTTATTACCCGGGATTACAATAGATGATACAAAACCAACAACAAAGATGACGAAGATTATAACAGCCGCCCAGATTACAGTGGCCCAGGGTGATATTGTGGATGTTCCGCCAAAAATCACTCCAAGCTGGGCCGAGCATGGAATCGCGAGTGCCAGCAACAGTGTAACTATCACCCGTTCTTTTTTGCTGGGCAGAATCCTTGCTGTAAGGGTTGCCATTGTTGCACAGCCAAGCCCGAGTATCATGGGCAGAATCGCTGTTCCGTTAAGGCCGATCGTTTTAAAGATCCTGTTAACCATTATGGCAAGCCTCGGCATATAGCCGGAGTCTTCCATAAGCCCGAAGATAAGGAAAAAGAACCCTACAATGGGGAGAACGATCGCAATGGCATAAGTAAAGGCCATGGTGAAAAGGCCGTACTCACCTATGAGAAACTCCCTAATAAACTGACTGTCGGTTATTGAGTTAACTATCTTTGCTAAAAAAGGATTTACATACTCGCCAAAGACGACACTTTCCAGAAAGTCAACGCAGGTCCCTGCCCCGAATTCTCCTACTATTTTATATGTAAGGTAGAGGATCATCAGAAGGATGGGGATTCCCCACACCGGATGCATAGAAAGTCTTCCAAAAGTCTGGGCAAAATTATTCCCCCTTGCCATTTCATCCTTTGTCTGGACCTCTTTTAATATTTCATCAACCTTTGCCATCCGGCGTTTATTAATTATATAGCTGAGAGGTGATGAATATCCGGATTGCAATGAATGTCTAATTGATTCAGCCTTTTCAAGGGCATCCATTCCGAACCGGCCGGAAAACCATTTCTCTATTCCGTGTTCTCCTGCCAGAAACATTATTGCAATCAATCTGGTAATTTTTTCCTTTTCGGAAACCAGATCCTGTATTCTGTGTATTACGGATTCTATATTTTCGCCATAGTCTACAGTTACGTTCGGCTTAACCGGATTTGCTATACTTTTTACGAGCTGATTAATTCCCTGCCTGCGTGTGGCAACGGTTGGTATTACCTCAGTTCCGAGGAGTTGAGAAAGTTTTTTTGCATCAATATATATGCCCCTGCTCCTGGCCTCATCAATCATGTTTATGTCAAGAACAAAGGGGATTTCCATCTCTGACAGCTGAAGGCTTATTGAAAGACCTCTTCTCAGATTTTTTGAATCAGCCACCTGAACAACTATTTCAGCCTCTTCTTCAAGAAGGATATCACGGGTAACCTTTTCGTCTTCAGACTGCGGGATGAGGCTGTTTGTCCCGGGGGTATCTATCACCAGATATTTTTTTTTGCCGAAACGAGAAAAGGCCCTGGAGACCTCTACCGTTGTTCCGGGATAATTGGATACTGTGACATATTTCCCGGTTAAAAGCCCGAAGATGACACTTTTGCCCACATTGGGATTTCCGACAAGTATTATTTTGTCCTTCTCAATGTAATCAAGCTGCTTTTTAGTATCGTGACCGCTCGGGCTCAAGAGTAAAACCTCCGGAAACACATATAATAAAAACCGGATCGAAAAGTGGTTAACTGATCGATCCGGGTTTAGTTGGTAAAAATTAATTATATTCGCTGTAAATATAAAACTGTTTCCAATTATAGTATCTAAATTTGCTATGTCAAGTAATATGCCGGCTATAACTGTCTGGATTTACAGGGATGAAAGACCTTTAAAAAATGGGACAGATTCCCCGACCATTACCGGCGGTTTATCCCCTGCCTTTGTAACCCTGTCCTGTCAGTCAGAAATATCCGAGTGAACATGGGGAACCTCTCCGTGACCATGAACATGAACATGGCTGTGGGCATATTCGCCCCTGTCCGGAAGGATTTTACCCCCGGCCATGCCATAGATAGTTCCTGCTGTGTGCCGGATAAAATCCATATCATGCGATATAATGATACTTGATACGTCAATGTCTTCCAGAACGCGGATTATTTTTTGGGTGGTCTCAACATCAAGGCCTGTTGTCGGTTCATCAAGCAGCAGCACTCTGGGTTTCATTGCAAGTACTGTAGCCAGAGATACGAGCTTTTTTTCTCCTCCCGAGAGTTTATATGTTACCCTGTCCTCAAAATCCTTTAATCCCAGAGATGAAAGTATATCCCTGGAAATTTCCTTTGCCTCTTTCGGACTTTTCCCCTGGTTCAAGGGCCCGAACGCCACATCATCCAGTACTGTTGGGCTGAACAACTGGTCATCTGCATCCTGAAACAGCAGGCCGATCTGTTGTCTTGCCGGCAGAAAGTCTTTTTTACTGGTCATTTCCCTGCCAAAGATAGTAAGCCTTCCTGAAGTCGGTTTTAAGAGTCCCATGATCAATCTGAACAGGGTCGTTTTCCCGCTTCCGTTTGGTCCGATCAGTCCAAGCCTTTCATTTTTATGAAGGCACAGATCAAGTTCTTCAAGGACCCTTTTTCCGCCAGGGTAAATAAATGAAATATTTTCAAGATTTATCAGGATATCAGTATCGGCCATTGAATAAGTGCTATCGCCATAAGGCATATAATAAAAATTATAATAAATAAAAAATCTATTCCTTTAACAGAAAATTCTGTCAGGTCAAAAAATTTCCCCTGAAAACCCCTGCAGATCATTGCCGAATGAACTCGCTCGGCACGGTCATGACTTTTTACTATGAGCATTCCGACCAGATAGGCATAGGACCTGTATGTATGCATATTTGTTTTCGGGCGAAATCCTCTTATATCCATTGCCTCCTTTAACCTTTTATACTCAAGCAGAATAGCATGGATATACCTGTAGGAAAAGATAAAGAGATTAACTATCTTTGCCGGGACTCCAAAAGAACCCATTGCCCTGCCCATTGTAAACACAGGCATGGTGGCTGTAAGGACAATCAGGATGATCAATATCGAATTTGATTTTATGGTTAACAGAAGACAGTAAAGCAGTCCTTCCTTTGTTACTGCAAGCGGTCCAAGGTGAATAAGCGCTTCCCCCTTCATGGTAAAGGGAATGAATACCCACAAAAAAAGAATAAACAGGTTTGCAAAGAGAAGTCGCAACAACACGGTTTTCAGTGGAAGCCTGGCGGTCATGAGGAGCGTAAAGGCTAATAAAAAGGCAAATAAAAGAGGGAAAGCCCTGCTTGAAACGGATATTACAACTGAAAAGAGAAATGCAGCCAGTAATTTTATCCTTGGATCAAGCCTGTGAATAAAGGAATTTCCCTCAGAAAAACTTTCATTGATAATCATAAGCCCAGCAGACCTTGCATGCCCATAGGTATGAGCGTATTATTTTCTGGATCGTTTTGCTGTGGGCAGCATGACCTGAGGTTGTGTAAGAAGAAAATCTCCTTTCTTAATCCAGGATTTTAAAATGTCTGCCACTTCCAGTGCCCTTACATGTGAAGAGACGGGAACCGTCGGTATATCCTTCCCGTTAAATTTTATTGTTCCGCTTTTCAGCTGGGCATAGCTTACCTTGCCCAGGCTTTTTGTCTCTCCGGTCGGATATTCGCCGCCGTAGTCTATTATCTGAGTAAAAATCTCCTCATCAGATATACCAGTATAGCGGGCCATATCCTCATTAAGGATCGGTATGGGGACGCCTACTCCCAGTGCCAGCGATGTGCCATAACCAAGTATACTTACCCCTGTAACCCATTTCGGATCCATCTCCTTCATGTCTCCCATTAACATGAGCGTTCCTGCTCCGGATAGCGGAACACCATTTTTGCCTCTGGCTGCATCGGGGTTGTGCTGTGTCCCGGGGCCTATTATATATCCCTGTGCACCGCCAATAAAAATCCTGGTACCCATTCCCATTGTCAGGTAATAGGGATCGTTGAACAGGGGGCTGAGATACCCAGCAGTTGCATAATTTGCGTTCCCTGCCTGGGGCTTCAAGACACCCATGTAGGTGTATATGGTTTTTGATGTAAGGTTCACTGCACAGTTGTAGTTCTGATAAGCATTCCTTGGGTTCAGGAGTGTTGCAGAAGGCAGATCAGAAAGCCTGACCCGTTTTTCAAATTCTTTCCTGGGATAGCAGTCGGTTCCATAGGATGTTGCCTTAAGGGTAACCTTTTTTCCGGCAATGAGATCCTGGATAACATGACCTCCGCCGTATTTGAACTGCCCCGGATGAACTCCGTTAAGCGGGTCATCCTCCGCCACTTCAGTTACTCCGAGATACACGTCTACCGCGGCAATTCCTGCGTAGGCCGGCACATTGTTAAACCAGACCTTTGATGCCTTCATTGTAGGTTTTGTGTGTCCAAAATTGATAAAGGCGCCGGAAGAACACATTGTAGAGAAGGTTCCTGTTGTAACAACATCTATTTCCGCTGCTGCCGCGCTTGCACCTTTCTCTTTTACGATCTCTGTCATTTCATCGGCCCTTACAACAACAGCCTTTCCTGACTTGATCTTTTTGTTGATCTCTTCAATTGTTCTGGTTATTTTTTTTCTTGCCACCTTGTTCTACCTCCGGTTTGCCTTTTTATTTAACGCTTATTTCAAATCTGCCTTCAAGGAACAGAAGGGGGTAATGATAGTTCTAAAACATAGATAGCACAAGTAAAAGTTTGTGTGCATGTTGTTTACTTGACATTTAAATACCCTTTCTATAAGCATTAAATTTTTCACAACCGGATATGGTTTTTTATTAAAATAATTCAGCCTATGTTTCACTAATGTTAACCGGAGAGGACACTATGGGTAACACAGTTTATGCAGGGAATATTGCAATTGAAGAAAAGGGTCCTTTTTTTATTATCGCCGGCCCTTGTGTTATCGAAAATGAAGATATTACCCTGCGCGTGGCAGCTTTTTTAAAGGAGACATCCGAAAAGCTGGATATTCCGGTCATATTTAAAACATCCTATGACAAGGCAAACCGGACTTCAGTCACTTCATACAGGGGTCCAGGTATTGAAAAAGGGCTGGAGATTATCAATAAGGTGAAGGAAGAGACAGGGCTTCCCGTGCTTTCGGATATCCACAGCTGTGAAGAAGTCGGCAAGGCTGCTGAAGTGCTTGATGTGCTGCAAATCCCGGCGTTTTTAAGCAGGCAGACAGATCTTCTTGTTAAGGCGGGTCAATCCGGTTTGACTGTTAATATTAAAAAAGGCCAGTTTGTTTCCCCCCTTGATTTCAGGCAGGCCGTTAACAAGGTCCTTTCAACCGGCAATAAAAATATCATGCTTACCGAAAGGGGTACCTTTTTTGGGTATAATAACCTTGTTGTCGATTTCAGGGGCATACCCATAATGAAAAGTTTCGGATTTCCTGTGATTTTTGATGCAACCCACAGTGTTCAGCTCCCGGGAGGCGATGGTACAAGCTCAGGGGGGCAGAGGGAGTATGCGGAGTATCTTGCCCGGGCATCGGTTGCCGCCGGGGCCAGCGGTGTATTTATGGAGGTGCACCCTGATCCTGATTCAGCCCTGTGTGACGGCCCGAATTCGCTGCCTCTTGAACAGGTTAAGCCGCTTTTGATACTGCTCAAGGATATTCACAGTCTTGTTAATTAAGGTCCGGAGATAGCCAGGATGATAGATGAGAAAGCAAAAAAAATTAAGATACTCGTACTTGATGTCGACGGAGTAATGACAGACGGACGTATTGTTATGAACGACCTGGGGCAGGAGATAAAATTTTTTAATGTAAAAGATGGTCATGGTATCAGGCTTTTATTGAAGGCCGGAATAGATGTAGCAATAATTACCGGACGGGAATCTGAAACTGTTAAACGCAGGGCAGCTGACCTGGAAATTCCCATCGTATATCAGGGGATTAAGAATAAAGAATTAGTTTGTAAAAGGATAATGGAAGAAAAGGGTCTTAAAAAAGAAGAGGTCTGCTGTATGGGAGATGATCTTCCGGATATACCCATGTTTAACTGTGCCGGTCTGCCGGTCGCAGTTGCAGATGCAGCATATGAAGCACGAAAATCAGCCCTTTATGTTACAAAGGCACCGGGAGGATATGGTGCTGTAAGGGAAATGTGCGAGATAATCCTCAAGGCAAAGGGCGCCTGGCCCAAAATAAATGGAATACAGGAAAAAAATAAATTAGGCTTTACATAATAAAATTGTTTCTGGTATAATTATTGCAATATGGCCAAGCTCCCAATTAAATTACTGCCATTACTGGGGATTGCCCTTTTATTAACAGCAATAGGCTTTTTTATGATGAGATCCGGAGGGGAAGATCCGGAGGAGCTGATCTCCGAAGAAGTCTCTCCAGCAGAGGATTTCAGCTCAAAAAATTTTGAGGCAATTCAGCTGGATCCCGATAAAGGTGTTACGTGGGAGCTGAAAGCTGAAGAAGCTGGCGGCTCACTGAAAGAAGGGATTGGCCGGTTTAAGAAATTCAGGATTAAATTACATGCGGAAGATGGGCTTGATTTTGATCTGGAAGGGAACAGCGGAGAGATTAACAGAATAAAAGACGAAATCATATTTTCCGGCGATCTTAAAGGGAAAACCAGTAACGGCTACATGGTTTATACAGAACAGTTGCTGCTTAATGATAAAGAAGGCACTATAAAATCAGATGATACAGTAACCTTTGTTGGCCCTTTTTTTACAATGACCGGCAAGGGTTTGTTTATGGATTTAAATAAGGAAACACTGGAATTACTTAAAGATATAAATTCGACAATTGATATAGAGTCCTTAAATTTATGAAACTGAAACCAAGCATCTGTCTCACATTAATTACTTTTCTCTTATTATTTTCGGTGAACGTCTATCCGGAAACCAGCAAAACCAGGAGTATTTTTGAAACAAAAAACGGACAGATAATTATTACCTCGGTCTCCTATAAGCTTGAATTTAAAAAATCGGTGTTTGCGTTTGCCGGGGATGTGGACGTTTCGGGTGAAGGCATAAATATGAAATGTCAGAGGCTTGAGCTGTTTTTTAAAGGCTCTCTCAAGGATTTATCCGGAGGAGAAAGCAAACCTGATATAGAAAAGATTGTTGCTGCCGAATCAGTTGTGATTACAATTACCGGGTCCGAGACAGGTAAAGCTACAGCTGATCAGGCAGTATATTATCCAGATTCGGAAGAGATTGTTTTGACAGGCAATCCTTACATAAAGTACGGTGACAAATATGAAGGCGGTGAGCCGGGGACTGTTATTACTCTGAATATAAAGGAAGAAAGTTTTCATGTTCAGGGGACTAAAGAAAATAAAGCAAAAGCAAAGATCAGGATCGATTCCGGCAGGGATGAAAGGTAAATAACTTGTCAATCCCGGTTGAAAAGCTCGAAGCAAAGGACATCGCCAAGATATACAAAGGCAAAAGGGTTGTTAATAAAGTCAATATAAGTGTTGAACGAAGCTCTATCATAGGATTGCTTGGTCCAAACGGTGCAGGTAAGACAACCAGTTTTTATATGATGATAGGCCGTGTAAGGCCTGATGAGGGTCATATAATACTTGACGGCCAGGACATTACAGCTGACCCGATGTACATAAGGGCAAGAAAAGGGATAAGTTACCTCCCGCAGGAACCATCTGTTTTCAGGAAACTCACTGTCGAAGAAAACATGCTCGCGGTTATTGAAGGAAATAACTACACTTCAGCAGGAATAAAGGAGAAGATGAATTCATATCTTGATGAACTTGACATAACTCATCTGGCAAAGCAGAATGCCTCTTCTCTTTCAGGCGGAGAAAGAAGAAGACTGGAAATTTCCCGGGCCCTTGTATCTGAACCGAGATTTATGCTGCTTGATGAACCCTTTGCAGGGATTGACCCTCTCATAATTAATGATATAAAACAGATTATCAGGCGGCTGAAGGAGAGAGGAATAGGAATTATAATATCGGATCATAATGTCAGGGAAACGCTTGATGTATGTGATGCTGCATATTTAATCAACCATGGTAATATAGTTGAATATGGGTCACCCGAAGATATCCTGAACAGCAAGATTGCCAGGAGCTGTTATCTGGGTGAAGATTTTTACATGTAACGACAACAATAAAGCAATAGAAATAAAGGTCAAATGGCTCTTCAACTAAAACAATCTCTCAGTCTGTCACAGCAGCTCATTATGACACCACAGCTGCAACAAGCTATTAAACTGCTGCAGCTCTCCAGGCTCGAACTGCTTGAAACAATTACTCAGGAAATGGAAACAAACCCCCTCCTGGATGAACATGCCTCCGGAGATACTGACGGTGATGGCAGCGAAAGCATGGAAGAGATCGTTCCTTCATCTGAAGAACAGCCAACCAAGGAAATTACCATTGAAGAAAATGTCAACCATGATGATGTTGACTGGGAATCATATCTGTCGGAATACAATACCGGGTGGGCTGATACACCCTATCAGGGCAAGGACGCCCCTGCCTTTGAAAATATGAACCAGGAGAGGACAAGCCTTAGTTCACACCTCTTGTGGCAGCTTTCCATGAGCCAGCTGAATGATCAGCAGAGAGAAATTGGTTTTCAGATCATCGGAAATATTGATGATGACGGATACCTCCAGATTACAATTGAAGAGCTGATGGAGGCCACCGGTTCTTCAGAGGAAGAGGTTTTGTACACCCTTGACGCAATACAAAACTTTGATCCGGTTGGAGTTGCTGCCAGGGATACAAGGGAATGTCTTCTTATCCAGGTCAGGTTTCAGAATCTTGAAGGTTCTGAGGTTGAAAGAATCATAATGGAACACATGGACAGCCTGGAAAACAAGAGATATGACAAAATAGCAAAAAATCTTTCCATAACAATCCCCGATGTTCTGAAGGCCGTTGAAATTATTACCAACCTGGAGCCCAAACCGGGTCGGCTCTACAATGAAGAAGACACTATCTACATAAGTCCTGATATTTATGTTTTTAAGGTCGGGGATGATTATGAAATCGTTCTCAACGAAGACGGGCTGCCCAAGCTGAAAATAAATAATTATTACAAAGATATTCTAAGTGACAATGACTCTGCTGACAGTGATGATAAAACAAAGGAGTATATCCTTGATAAGATGAAATCGGCGGCATGGCTGATAAAGAGCATACATCAGAGGCAGAGAACAATATACAAGGTAACCGAGAGCATTGTTCAGTTTCAGAGAAAGTTTTTTGATCATGGAGTCACTCATCTTAAACCGCTCGTATTAAGGGATGTTGCCGAGCATATACAGATGCATGAATCCACAATAAGCAGGGTGACAACCAATAAATATGTTCACACTCCCCAGGGTGTTTTTGAATTAAAATATTTTTTTAACAGTGCAATCAACAGTATGGAAGGCGATTCTATTGCCTCGGAGAGCGTGAAAGAGCATATAAGAAATATAATTAAATCGGAAAATAAAAGTAAACCTTTCAGTGATCAGGAAGTGGCTGATCTTTTAAAAAACCATAATATCGATGTTGCCCGCAGGACAGTGGCAAAATATAGAGAAACTTTGGGAATTTTGCCTTCCAGAAAAAGACGTGAGTTATTTTAATGATTATATTGATCTAAAACGATCAGTTATTCAGATATTGAAAAAATAACATTTTAACGAGGATCATTTTTCCGGCACATAAACTTTATTTTTTAACTCTACAGGAGGTTTTATATGGACATTACTGTAACGTTCAGACATGTAGAATCAACAGAAAGTTTAAAAGAATATGCAGAAGATAAAATATCAAAGATAGATAAATATTTCGATTATCCCGTTGAAGCGCATATTGTGCTTACTGCTGAAAAATTCAGAAGAATGGCCGATGTCACACTGAATGTTAACGGAGCAGTAATCAAGGCAGAAGAGGAAACCGAGGATATGTATTCTGCCATTGACCAGGTAATGGATAAAATTGAAATACAGGTAAAAAGATACAGGGACAAGATAAGGAACCGACGAACAAAATCAGGGGCCGGACCGGCAGATGAAATTGACTCTACAGCAGATGAGCCGGTTATAGAGGTAGAAAAGCTGGTCGCCAAGCCAATGGACCAGGAAGAAGCGGCAATGCAGTTTACAATGTCTCCGCAGGACTTTCTTGTCTTCAGGAATTCACGATCAGGTGAAATAAATGTCATCTACAAGCGAAAGGATGGAAATCTCGGTATAATCGAGCCTGCCGGCTAAATTATGATGAATAATCATCGTTGTTGATAAATTATCAGGGAAAGGGTATATATCTCATCTTTAAAGGGATTTACCCTTTCCTGTTTTAAGGATTTAAGTAAACAAAAATGTATAATTAATATTATGAAACTTGCAGATATCTTAGATTTAAATAACATAATTGTCTCCCTGAAGGCAGGGAATAAAAATACGGCTATTGAAGAGCTGGCCGGGGTAATTGTTGAGTCTTGTCCTTCCCTTAAAAAGGATGATCTTATTAAAATATTACTTGAAAGAGAAAGGCTTGGAAGCACTGGTATTGGTGACGGGGTTGCTATCCCTCATGGCAAGGTCCCTGGAATCAGCGAACCTGTTATCTCTTTTGGCAGAAGTGACAACGGCCTTCATTTTGATTCAATGGATGGCGAGCCGGTTTATCTGTTTTTTCTGCTGGTAGCGCCTGAGGACTCAGCAAATATCCATTTGAAGGCTCTTGCAAAGATTGCAAAGATATTAAAAAATAACTCATTTCGAAAACAGCTGATTGAGGCTGAAACCAGAGAAGAAATATATAAAATAATAACACATGATGATGAAGAACTCTAAAGGGACATACGGAACTAGCCATGATAGGTTTATTAATCGTTACTCATTGTGACCTTGGAAAGGAATTTCTCAGTGCTGCGGAATTCATTGTCGGCAGTGTTAAGGGTGCTGATACCATATCGATAACCCAGACATCCGATTCCGAGGAAATCCACAAATTGATTGCAGAAAAAATATCCGCCCTGAATGACGGGAGCGGAGTAATAATTCTTACTGATATGTTTGGCGGCACCCCTTCGAATATCAGTCTCTCTTTTCTCAAGGACGAGATGGTAGAGGTAATAACAGGTGTTAACCTTCCCATGGTTCTTGCTATAGCCCAAAACAGGAATGGGTGTGAACTCAGCTCTCTGGCAAAAAAGGCCTGTGACGCTGCCAAAACGGGTATTTCCCTGGCCGGACATCTTTTAAAATAATAATCTTCGGGGCAGAGGTATAATGACCTACAGCCTGAAAAAAGCATGGCCGGACTTCTTATCATTTAAAGATCAGATATTAGAAATAGAAAATAGTTCGTTTCCTGTTCCATGGAGCGCAAAGGCATTCGAGGAAGAAATAAATAACAGTATCTCCAATCTATGGGCAATAATACTCGAAAAAAGACTGCTTGCATATATCTGCTTCTGGATGTTCGACAAAGAAATTCATATTCTAAATTTTGCGGTTCACGCGCAAAACCGAAATATGGGGCTGGGAAAAAATTTACTCCGAAATGTTATTGAGGCAGGAGCTGCGGATGGGATAGAAAATTTATGGCTGGAGGTCAGGCCGTCAAATATCCCGGCATTATCTATATATAAAAAGTTCGGTTTTATTGAAGCCGGTCACAGAAAGGCCTATTACAGCGATAACAGAGAGGATGCAGTTATTATGGTCCTTAATCTTGCTGGAAAAAAATTGGGAGAGGCATCAAATTACTGATCCCTCAGGCGTTTCAGTGTTTAATGTCTGTTTTTTTCTTTTTACTCTTGATATGACTTCTTAATAGATGTATTTCAAGTAGGCCTGACAAGGCCTTTATATAAACACAATATTATTATTTAAATTAATTTTAATCATGTTCTCAGGAGGAAGGAAATGTCGATTAAAGTAGCTATTAACGGTTTTGGTAGAATAGGCAGGATGGTGTTCAGGGCGGGACTTGCCAAACAGGGAATAGAGTTTGTTGCAATTAATGATCTTACAGATACCGCAACCCTGGCTCATCTGCTTAAATACGATTCTTCAGCAGGAGTTCTTGGTGTGGATGTTTCACACACAGATAATTCCCTGATAGTTGACGGGAAGGAAATCAAGATTTTTGCTGAAAGAGACCCGGCCAAGTTGCCCTGGAGTGAAGTTGGTGCAGAATATGTTGTAGAGAGTACCGGCCTTTTCACGGAAAGAGCAAAAGCCGCAGCCCACCTTGAGGCTGGCGCAAGCAAGGTAATCATTTCCGCTCCGGCAAAACAACCTGATATTACAGTTGTTATGGGCGTTAACAATACCGAGTATGATCCTCAGAAACACAATATTATTTCAAATGCCTCATGTACAACCAATTGTCTTGCCCCGGTGTGCAAGGTGCTTCTGGATAATTTCGGTATTGAAAAGGGCCTCATGACAACAACTCACGCCTATACAGGTGATCAGCGACTTCTTGATTTTCCGCACAAGGACTTAAGAAGGGCGAGGGCCGCGGCTCTGTCAATGATCCCCACAACAACAGGCGCTGCAAAGGCGGTTTCACTTGTCCTTCCCCAGCTTGAAGGCAAGCTGAACGGTATGGCCATCAGGGTCCCCACTCCAAACGTATCAGTTATTGACCTTGTGGCACAGCTGAGCAAAACAGCAACAGTTGAAGAGGTAAACAAGGCTCTTAAAGAGGCTGCGGAAGGCCCCCTTAAAGGAATTCTGGATTTTTGTGAACTGCCTCTTGTGTCCATAGACTTCAACGGGACAACTGTCTCTTCAACAGTAGATGCAATGTCAACAATGGCTGTGGGCGGTGATATGATAAAGGTTCTTTCCTGGTATGATAATGAATTCGGATATTCAAACAGGATGGTAGACCTTATGCTTTATATGGCAAGTTGCTAAGAGTTTTAAGGACCTAAGCAGCATTCCTTTTCAGGGGTGCTGCTTATTCTTTTTGGGAACGGAGGTTGTTATATGTCTGGACGGACACCAATGATTGCAGGAAACTGGAAAATGAACCTCGGGATAGAGGAATCATGCGGCCTGGTAAAATCCATAGGGGAAGGAATAAAGAATGTAAATAATGTTGATGTGCTTGTTGCTCCCCCCTTTATAAATATTCCGGCTGTAAAAGACGCTATTGGAGGCAGCAGTATTATATTGTCAGCACAGAACATGCATTACGAGTCAAGCGGAGCCTATACCGGTGAAGTCGCACCTCAGATGCTTGTTGAAAATGGCTGTACACATGTAATACTGGGGCATTCGGAAAGAAGAAGCATTTTTGGTGAGTCAAGTGAAATGGTCAATAAAAAGGTTGAAGCAGCCATCCAGGCAGATTTGATACCCATTGTATGTATAGGTGAGACCATAGAAGAAAGAGAAGCCGGAAAAACCTTTGATATCATCAGAGCACAGCTTGAAGGATCCCTGGCCTGTTTCAGCTCAAAAGGAAGTATCCCGGCAAGTACAATAATTGCCTATGAACCGGTCTGGGCAATCGGTACGGGCCTTACAGCAACACCGGAACAGGCCCAGGAAGTACACCTGTTTATCAGAAACTGGCTAAAGGAGAATTTTAATCAGGAAAGCTCTGATAAAATAAGAATTCTGTACGGCGGAAGCGTAAAGCCCGATAACGCAGCTGATCTGATGTCCAGGGCTGATATTGACGGCGCCCTGGTTGGGGGCGCAAGTCTCAAGGCAGATTCTTTTTTAGGGATAATAAATTATAAATAGCAGTTTGAATGTTGTATGTTTTCGGTTGAGATTATTTTTTAACATTAACAATGCTCAACATTAAAAAAATGTTGCTTTTTTCAATTTTTGTCTTTATATTTGCGAATTCTTATATTATTTTAATTAGATTTCTCGCTGTTTGAGCCAGCAGGAATCAGGGATAAAAAATGAGTATAGTTGTCACAATAATACATGTCGTGGTTTGTGTTGCACTTATTTTTATAGTCCTTCTTCAGAAGGGTAAGGGTGCTGACATGGGAGCGGCCTTTGGTGGTTCAAGCCAGGCAGTTTTCGGCGGGGCAGGAGCTTCCTCCTTTTTGTCAAAGGTGACTACAGCCGCGGCGGTGATATTTATGATCACATCACTTTTTCTTGCGACAATGGGAAAAGGTAAAAGTGAATCTATTATGGACGGCGCCAAGGTTAATGCACCTGTTGCGCAGGAAGAAAGCGCTTCCAGCGTGCCAGCGGAGCCGGAAAGTAATTAATTAGTTATACCCTTTGCCGAAGTGGTGGAACTTGGTAGACACGCATGGTTGAGGGCCATGTGGGCGGACGCCTGTGCGGGTTCAAATCCCGCCTTCGGCACCATATATAAAAAAAGCCGTAACCTTTAACTGGTTACGGCTTTTTTTGTTTTCCAGGCATGTCAAGAGGATTATTCTTTATTCTGGTTGTGATCCAGATCGAATGCGCAGATAATGAAATAACTAAAAAAAACTGGAAAAGAAAAGATGTAAATAAATGCCATTAAAAGGAAGTGAATTACATATAAAAGTGGCAGGTATTTACATGTATTGCCTGTGACATGTGCCTGTTGTTCTGTAAGTGTCTAATAATATATGTAAAATAATTAAAGTCCTATGTGGCATATATGTTGCTTGATAATTACTGGAAATTTTTAACCAAAAATTATAAATGATTTTCTTTAATGTTTGACTGAATATGGATTGTTGATATTGTAGGGAAAATTTGCCCATATTAACTGTATCTCTCCGGATAAATCCTGAATCGCCTTTAAACCTATCCTGTTTTTTAAATTTTCGAGTTTTTTTACAGGAAAAGGAGAAAATTAGAGAGGGAGATCATTTTTTGATTGTTTTTCTTGTTATCAATATTTATTAATAGTTTACCGCCCGGTATTTTTTAAATAAAAATGCGAAGGTCTAACTTATATGCCTAAACTTGTAGTAATAAAGGGCCCCTTAAAGGACCAAGTCTTTGATCTGGGATCCAAGGAGGTTGTCTTCTGCGGAAGAAGCCCGAAAATGAACGATATTGCAATACTGGAAATTGCGGTATCGCGAAAGCATTTCAAGATATTCAAAATCGGCAAGAGCTTTTTTGTTGAAGATCTGAACAGCAAGCACGGGACACTGGTTAATGGTGAACCTATTGAACCGGGTGAAGGATTTCAGGTTAATGAAGGAGATTCCATATCAGTTGGTAACACCGTTATGCAGTTGATTGTTTCCGGAGAAGGGGGATCTCTACCGAAAATCATTCCTCCGGCGAAAGAAAAGCAGAAAGAAACACCTTCAGAGGATACACAAAAAGCCGACCGGCGCTCGTCAAAAGAACTTGAACTGGTTTATAATGTTTCTGAACTTCTGAAAAAACAAATGGATATGGATGCCTTTTTCAAGGAATTTCTCAGTCTGGTCCTTGAGGCTCTCCCCAGGCTCGACCATGCAAGTGTTTTTTTATCATATAATCAAAAGACCAGCATAAAAAATATGGTTGAGATTATCCCCGATACACATGAAAAAACAACCTCAAGATATAAAAATGAAATAATCAGCAGAGTTATTAATGAACAGAAGACAATAAGAATGTCCAATACCGAATTTGAACTGCCCCAATCTTTTATTGAAAAGGGGGACACCCTTGAGATTAAATCTGCAATGTGCGTACCGATAATAAGTGGTGAAGAGGTTCTTGGGGCTATCTATATCGAGTCAATAAAACCTTATGGTTTTCGTAAAAAAGACCAGTTTCTTCTTAACAGCCTTATTGGCCCCGTAGCAGTAGCCATAGAAAAGTACCGGCTTTCCGGAAAGGCTCTGCCTGATAAAGGAAGTCCCATTCTCTTTAGAGACAAAATTATTAATATTTTTAGAAGAAACTAAACCCGGCCTATAGAAAACAACTGATATGTCTGAAAACCAGAAACAGAAAAATGAACCTCCTCTTGTCCGTCTAAGGTATAAAAAGGGGGATTTGATTATAAAAGAAGGCGACTATGGCCTTTCTATTTATAAAATAATTGAAGGTAAAATCACTATATATTCCGAGGCTGATGATGCAGTAATTCCGCTTGCAAGCCTTGGTCCTGGTGCTGTCATAGGTGAGATGACTTTTCTCAGCGATGAGATAGAGCAGAGGGCTGCCTCTGCAAGGGCCGCAGAAGACAGTCTGCTTGAGGTATGGCATCCAAGAATGCTGAAAATGGAATATGAGCAAATGCCTCCAATAATCAGGTTTCTTGCTGATCAGACCTTGAAACGGCTTGCAAGGATAAACAAACTCGTAGTCAAGCTTGCTGACCAGAAAAGAAAGAAACTGCAAAGTCCGAAAATCGGAGAGCCTCGGGAGTCAAAAAGGCGTTATTTCAGAAAAAAGGTCAGCCTGCCATTTAATTGTACTTCCTTGTATTCGGGCGCAAAAGCTAAATTAGCCGGGACCATCAAGGATATCAGCCTTGGTGGCGCAGGACTGGAGGTGATGCCTTTGAACAGCCCCATATTCCCCTACAGAGTTGGTGAGGATTTTATTTTAAATACAACCCTTCCAAATAAAAAGGACATCGAGATCACATGTAAGCTGGTCAGTATCAGGGAAGGAAAGTTGATAACTTCTTTTTTCCTGGGGGTTTCTTTTTTAGATATGTCAGAGCATTCCAGTAAAAATCTTGGCTTTTTTATGATGCCCTGATGAAAGGATTTTCCGGTTATGGCAATAGATAGCTTTTTATACCCCTATATTTCACACGAAGAAGAATACGAAAAAGGTCATACTATCATAAAAGAGGGAACCCAGGGAGACTGGGTATATTTGATACTGGAGGGAACGGTTAAGGTAAAAAAAATGACTGCAAAAGGCCTGGTCACGGTTGATACACTTATGGAGGGTGAAATTTTTGGTGAAATGGTGTTATGGCAGTTAGGTAAAGTCTCCAGGACAGCCTCTGTCATTGCAGAAACCAATGTAAAAGTTGCCCTGCTTGATACCCAGCTTTTACTAAAGGAATATGAATCTATCTCTCCCAGGTTAAAAACCCTCTTTGAATCCCTTATGCATAGACTGGCAATAACAACCCAGAAGGCTGTGAAACTGGCTACTGATTCTCAATCTTAACGAAGTAAAGATCAAAATAAGGCTCTTCAAGTCACTATATTCTGTTTATAATCTGAAGTTTGTTCTGAGAGCATCTGGCTATATTATTAATCGGTTACCCCGCTGCTTTGTAGTGGGGAACTCCATTTCACATATTGATAAGGGCACCAAAAGGTAGTTCCCCTTATTATAATTAAAAAATTGCTCCTGATATAATTTTCTGCTACAACAAATTATTCAAAAAATAAAACAATTCCCATTATTTGATTATTAAATTCATAATTATGTAATAAAGTAATTTATGCAGACACCTTTTTGCTGACTTTAACCATGAAATATAGTGCCGATATAACAGCCGGGTCATTAAAAGTTACAGAAAGCCGTATAATCGCGGATCTGCTTTTAAATGGTGTTACCAAGGAAGAGTTTAAAAAGGCTGTAGTTGATGAAAATATACTGCAGGCGAGATCCGGAGCTACAGCCATTCGCCTTGCCAGGTTAATAAAAAAACGCCTTGAGTTAATGACTCCTGAACTGTGGAAATTGGTAAGGGATGGTGCAGGTGAAACAGCGACACATGCGGTCCTTGCCTCCGCTGTTAAGCATAGCCGGTTACTGGGTGATTTTTTAGATCAGGTTGTCAGGGAACAGTTCCGAATATTCAATCCAATATTATCAAACAAGCTATGGGATGAATACTTGAATGACTGCCAGCGGAGAGACCCTGCTGTGGCAACCTGGAAGGAAGGAACACGTAAGCGGCTCAGTTCATCAGTTTTTCAGATGTTAGCCCAGGCTGGCTATATTGAAAGCACAAAGACCAGAAAATTACAGAATGTGCATATTGCTACTCCGGTAATGAAATATTTAGAAAGAAATAATGAAAAATATGTTTTACGCTGTATTCAGGTGACTCCATGAACGAATTCTTAACTCAGCGAATGAACGAAGTCCTGCCCAAGATTACATCAACAGAATTCCTCAGCAGTAAAGGGCTGGGTAATGAAATAGCCTTTTATATATTTGATTACCCTCCAGAGGATGAGCTCAATATCCGGGAGTTTATATCCTTCCTTATCGAGCATATCCCCAAGCACAGGCCAGATATTAAAGTAAAGCACATTAATCTTTTTACCCTTATCCTGGATTACCTGAAGAAGCGTAATCTCCTTGATAAGTCTTTTGATAAACAAAGGGATCAGGGTGATACGGCCCTCATGAAAGCCCTGAGTGGTCCTCTCAAAACCGAGGCGCTCGTCAGGGTTTTTGCCGATGAGTGCCAGCCAGAAGAGCAGGACCTTGTTTTTATTTCAGGTGTAGGAAGCGTGTGGCCCCTTGTCAGGTCTCATAACCTGTTAAATAATCTCCAAACTGTAATGGGTAAAACTCCTTTAATCATGTTTTATCCCGGTAGATATGATGGAAAAACCTTAAGGTTGTTCGGAAAAATAAAAAGTAATAATTACTACAGAGCCTTCAAACTCGTTCCCTAATGAGGCAGAGCATGCAGATAAATACCATATTTAAAAAAGACATATTTCGATCAATTAACGGGGTTGTAAAAGCCCATCAACTTGATGACAGCTCAGTGTGGCAGGAACTTGATGAATTTGTTTTTACAAGAGAGCTTGATAAATATTTCAGGAAGTTCCTTTCTACCTATCTGGAGGTCATGGATAACTCCAACGATCCTGCCATAACCAGCAAAATGGGTGTCTGGATATCAGGTTTCTTCGGTTCAGGTAAATCTCATTTCCTTAAGGTGTTGTCTTATCTTCTGGGTAATATAGATCTCACCTCAAATGGCCAAAACAAGCAGGCCCTTGAATTTTTTGAAGAAAAGGTCAAGGATGCTATGCTGCTCGGTGATATTAAAAGGGCCGCAGGATCAGATACCGAAGTTATCCTCTTCAATATAGACAGTAAGGCAGACAGCACCTCCGGCAGAAATGCCATTCTATCGGTCTTTTTAAAAGTGCTGAATGAAGCACAGGGGTATGACGGGGATCATCCTCATATTGCCCATATGGAGCGCTACCTGGATAGCAAAGGAAAGCTTAAAGAGTTCCATGACCATTACAGGGAAATTACCGGCACCGAATGGGTTGATGAACGTGACGCCTATGAGTTTAATCGTGATCAGGTTGTTGAAGCCTTTATGAAGACACTCGGCCAGAGTCTTGAAACAGCCGAAAAATGGGTGGACAACTCTGAGAACAATTTCTCCCTTACAATAGAAAATTTCTCTAAATGGGTAATGGAATATCTTGAATTAAAAGGAAACAGCAGCCGCCTTGTTTTTCTTGTTGATGAAATAGGCCAGTTTATCGGTACCGACGGCCACCTTATGCTTAACCTGCAAACCATAGCTGAAGATCTTGGTACAATGTGTAAAGGCAGGGCATGGGTAATTGTTACCTCTCAGGAAGATATAGATAAAGTAATAGGCGAGCTCAGAACAGCCAGCAGAAATGACTTTTCCAAAATTCAGGGGCGTTTTCAGACCCGACTCTCTCTATCAAGTGCAAACGCTGATGAAGTCATAAGAAAGCGTATTCTGGAAAAAAATGAAGCGGTTATTGATGAACTTAAGGCTATCTTTAATGAAAAAGGGGATATTCTCCGCAATCAGTTATCATTCAGGGATTGCGGGATGACGCTCAAATCCTTCTCTGATGCAGATGAATTTTATAAAAACTACCCATTTGTCCCATACCAGTTCCTTCTTTTACAGAAAATATTTGAGGTCATCAGGCGGGTTGGTGTAACCGGTCTTCATCTTGCCAAAGGTGAACGTTCCATGCTTGATGCCTTTCAGTCCGCCGCCAAGAGCGTGGCAATGAAAGAGGCAGATGTCCTTGTGCCGTTATATGAGTTTTATCCATCCATTGACAGCTTTCTCGATACAACGGTTAAAAGAACGATTGAGCAGGCCTCCGACAATCCCAGCCTTGAGCCATACGATATAAAACTGCTGCAGGTCCTTTTCCTGATCCGGTATGTAGAAGAAATTAAAGGCAATGTAGATAACCTCGTTACACTGTGTATCGATGAAATAGACACTGACAGACATTTATTACGTAATAAGATAGAGGCAAGCCTTGAGAGGCTTGAATCCGAAACACTTATAAGCCGAAGTGGGGACAACTATTTCTTTCTTACAAATGAGGAGAGGGATGTAAGCAGGGAAATAAAGGGAGTTGAGCTAAGCACATCCGATGAAAGCAGATTGCTTGGAGAAATTATCTTCGAAGATATCCTCAGGGGCCAGAAGAAACACCGGTACTCAAAAAACAAGATGGACTTCCAATACACCAGGCTCTGCGACATGTTCCCGGTCGGTAACCGCCTGGATGGTGGTCTTATCATTTCTGTTATTTCACCTCTGTTTGATGACTACTCTTTATATGGCGACTCAAAATGCGTCCTTGAAAGCAGTAATGAAGGCGGTCAGATACTCATCAGGTTAAGGGATGATGAAAGGCTGGGAAGAGAATTACGTGTTTATGCCCAGACAGAAAAATATCTTAAAACAAAAAGTGACACCGGTCTGCCCGATACAACAAAACGCATATTAAGGGATAACGCAGATGAAAACCGGGCCAGGCGAGAGCACCTGAATAAGCTCCTCAGTGATCAAATAATGGAGGCTGCATATTTTGCTGCCGGTTCTCAGTTACAGATTAAAGCATCAACACCTTTTTCATGTGTTGAAGAAGCCCTGGAATACCTTATCTCAAATACATTCAATAAAATGAGTTACCTTAAGCATCCCAATCCGGAGCCTTTAAGAGAAATTCAGGCAGTACTCAAAAGCAATGATGTCACCCAGTTAAGTTTAAATCTTAAGCTGGAAGAAAATAACCCCAGCGCTATAGATGATGTACGTAATTATATCGAGCTGTGCAGCATCAAGAACCAGGCTATTATTATTCATGACATGATAGAAAAACGATATTCATTAAGACCCTATGGATGGCCTGAATGGGAAATAATTCTCATTGTCTGCAGACTGCTCATGCTCGGAGAAATAAGCCTCAAAATGGATGGCGATACCCTGCCTCCTGATAAGGTCTTTGAAAATATTAAAACCCCTGCAAAGTGGCGTAAAATAACCATTCATAAAAGAGTAACATCAGATCCTGCTGCCATGCAAAAAGCACGGAAACTGGGTCAGGATATTTTTTCTGAGATGGGGCCGGATAATGAAGATGCCCTGTATGCCTTCTACAAAGAAAAACTAAAACTGTGGGAATCTGCACTTAACAGATTTAAACCGCTTGCTGAATCAGGTGGTTATCCCGGAAGAGAGGAGATAACAGAAGCTGTTAACCTTATTAGCCCGCTTATAAACTGTAATGAAAGTTATAAACTGATACAGAGGGTAAATGATAAAAAGGATGACCTCCTTGATCTTGCTGATGAATTTCATACCCTTGAACAGTTCTATGAACACCAGAAACCGACCTGGGATAAACTCCGCTCAGCTTATAATCGGTTCAAATTAAACAGCCTGGACATTGAACAGGATAAAGAAGCTGCCGGTGCTTTACAGCGCATGAATGAAATTCTTACCTCTAAAGCTCCTTATGGAATTATCCATGAAGCCGAAGGGCTCATCAGCACTGTAGAGGCTGTTAACATCAGTCTTTTAGAGCAGCACAAAGTTGATGTGATGCAGGTGATCGATCAGTTTATTTCAGAGATTGAAAAAGAAATAGACTCAGTACAGGGAGATGGAGACCTCAAATATTCCTGTATAAGTTCTATTGAAAGTCTGAAAAATAATGTTAATGATCTCGAAAGTATAGCTCATCTGGAACAAATGAAACAACAGGCAGAAAAAGCTTTTAACGATGCCTTTGAAAAGATTGAAGATTATGTGAAAAAGAAAGCAGAATCAAAACAAGATGGCACTAAAGAGCCACCAAAGATAAAACAACGTTGTGTTATAAAACCTTCGGAATACGCTGTTAAGAGTTACCTTGAAGACAATGATGATATTAATCAGTTTATTGATACCCTCAGAAAAGAGCTTGAAGAAGCGATTAAATCAGGCAAGCGAATCCAGATAAAATAATAGAAAGATAAAGTATGAATAGAAATAAGTTAAAAGCATACGCACCTAAAGCCAGGAGAGATTTTATAAAGGCGGTTACAGACCGTGCTGCCTATTATGGGCTTACTGGTAAGCAAATAGATCCAGTAATCGAAGAGGGCGACGTTGCGATTATTGGAGGTAGATCATTTCCACGATCAACTGCTGTAAAACGGAAAAAACTTGAAGAGAGAATAAAAAATAAAGGCTTTGAGCAGACAATGGAAGCCATGGCCTACACATGGTTTAATCGTTTTGTTGCTATAAGGTTTATGGAGATCCATGGTTACCTTGATCATGGATACAGAGTATTAAGCCATCCTGAAGGTAATTCCACACCGGAGATTGTTGAACATGCAGAGCATGTTGATTTGCCGGGTCTTAATAGAGAAAAAGTAGTTGAGCTAAAGCTTGAAGGGACAAAAGACTCTGAGCTTTATAGATTACTCATAATTGCCCAATGTAATGTACTACATGATGCAATGCCTTTTTTATTTGAAAAGGTTGATGATGAAACAGAGCTTTTACTACCTGATAATCTTCTTCACTCTGATTCTCTGATAAGAAAACTTATTAATGAAATTCCGGAAGAGGAGTGGCAGGACGTAGAAATAGTCGGCTGGCTTTACCAGTTTTATATTTCAGAGAAAAAGGATGAAGTTTTTGATGGGTTAAAGAAAAACAAAAAAATCATTCCTGAAAATATCCCGGCAGCAACACAGCTTTTTACACCACACTGGATTGTTCGGTATCTGGTGGAGAATTCCCTCGGTAGGCTATGGATGCTTAACAAACCCCATTCAAAGCTTATCGAAAAGATGGAGTACTATATAAAACCGGAAGAACCAGAGACTGACTTTCTTAAAATCAACTCACCTGAAGAAATAAAAATATGTGACCCTGCATGTGGTTCTGGTCACATGCTTACTTATGCTTTTGATCTTTTATATTCCATTTATGAAGAGTTAGGTCATAAAGGGGCTGAAATTCCCAAAAAGATACTGGAAAATAATCTTTTTGGTATTGAGATAGATGAGCGAGCCGGAGAGTTAGCTGCGCTTGCTCTTACTATGAAAGCACGCCAAAAGGATCGGCGATTTTTTCAGCGTAAATCTTTAAATGGTACTCATGTAAAGCCTAATATATGCGTGTTGGAAAAAATAAAATTCAGTGGAGATGAAATTCAGGCATATATGGATAAAGTTGGGAGGGATCTCTTTACTACTCACTTTCAGACAACCTTGTATCAATTTGAGGAGACAGATAACTTTGGTTCATTGATACAGCCTACCCTTAAGAACACAGAAAGTATTGAATTGCATATAAAGGAAAGTGGGGTCGAAGAAGATCTTTTTCTCTCAAATACTCATAAAAAGGTATTGAGGATTCTTGAACAAGCAACATATCTCTCTCCAAAATATCACATAGTCGTAGCGAATCCGCCTTATATGGGAAGTGGAGGGATGAATGATCGTTTAAAGGTGTTTGCACAAGATCATTATAAACAGAGCAAATCCGATCTTTTCGCAATGTTTATAGAACGCAACATGACATTATCAAAAAAGAAAGGTCTTGTTGCTATGATTACCATGCAAAACTGGATGTTTCTTTCCTCATTTGAATTACTTCGTTCAAAAATTCTTGGGCAGGATACAATAATTTCAATGGCTCATTTAGGTGCAAGAGCATTTGATAGTATTGGCGGTGAAGTTGTTTCAACTACAGCTTTTATCTTGGCAAATACTCCTCATTCGAAATACAAAGGAGCCTTTTTCCGTCTAATAGAGGGGCGTTCTGAAAAAGAAAAAGATGTAGCGATCCGTGAAGCTGTTAGAAATCCTGACTGTGGTTGGTTGTATACTGCATCTGCGGGTGATTTTAATAAAGTTCCTGGCAGTCCAATTGCCTATTGGATTAAAGGAACTCAATTATTCAAAGGAAAAACTATAGATGATACATTTGTGTCAGGTGGGCGTAATAAAACACATAATAATGAGAAATACCTTAGATTTTTTTGGGAGGTTCGTTCTAAAGATGAGCGTTGGGTAAGTTATGCCAATGGTGGTGATTTTAGAAAATATGCGGGCAATGAATTGCATGTTGTTGACTGGTCAGACGATGCAAGATCCTTCTATGATTCTCATGGAGGTTTATGTAATTCAAAATTCTGGAATAAGGAAGGGATCACATGGTCTTTGATCTCATCGGCAAATATTAGCTTCAGAATCAAGTCTACTTATTCTCAGTATAGTTCAGGCGCACCAACAATCTTTAATGAGATGTTTTCTTGTGATAGAAAAGCTCTAGCCTTTTTAAATTCACCTATTTCTCTATATTATCTAAAAGCTATTAATCCTACACTTAATACAACAGTTAGTGATGTTTTGGCATTACCATTCCCAGATGAAAATATTCCGTCAGAGGTTGTTAGGAATACGGATAAATGTCTTGAAATAAGCAGAGTTGATTGGGATTTCTATGAGACATCATTGGAGTTTATTGGACTACCTATTATCAATCAACAATATAAAGAAGGTTTAGACAGTAATAAGCCAGATCAAAAGACTGTCATTTGGCCATTAGCAACGACACTAAATGATTCCTATATAAGGTTGAGAGAAAAATGGGAAAAAATGAAATTAGAAATGCAGCATTTAGAAAAAGA
The DNA here is from genome assembly GCA_963667015.2 of Desulfatiglandales bacterium. GTDB lineage: Bacteria > Desulfobacterota > DSM-4660 > Desulfatiglandales > HGW-15 > JAAZBV01. The sequence continues at coordinate 3,687,994 of CAXXJJ010000004.1, read as the reverse complement.
AAATAATTCTATTCTACTTGAAGCATATTGTTTGCTAAATGAGCTGACGCCTGATGTACATCTAAATGAAGTCACTCTTACCTGCAATCCTCATTATCGGTATGGTAAGAACAGAAGTGAAGAAGAACTTGAATATATGCTTCTAGCAGACACAATGAAGGAGTTAATATCCTATTCCGTGGGATGTATGATGGGAAGATATTCAATTGATGTCCCGGGATTAATCTTTGCCAATAGTGGAAACGAGAAATTCCTTGATATCTATAAGGCAAAACATAAAAAAAATTGTTCATGGCCAACATTCTCCCCTGATGAAGATGGCATAATTCCTATAACAGATACTGACTGGTTTGAAGATGATGCTACCAACCGCATTATTGAATTCATTAACATAGTGTGGCCAAAAGAAACCCTTGAAGAAAACCTTAAATTTATTGCAGACAGCATCGGCCCTAAACAGGGAGAATCATCCAGAGAAACAATCAGACGGTATATGACAACAGGCTTTTATAAACATCACTTTTCTATGTTTAAAAAACGACCTATATACTGGCTTTTCTCAAGTGGTAAAGAAAGAGCTTTTCAATGTATTGTTTATTTACATCGATATAACGAGGGGACATTATCCAGAATGAGGACAGAGTATGTTATCCCTTTACAGGGTAAAATAAATGCACATATAGATCAATTGAAAGGTGATATAGAAAAGGCTTCTTCAACCTCACTCAGGAAAAAACTTCAAAAAGAACATGATAAGCTGTTAAAGCAACAGGTTGAACTTCAAGGCTTTGATGAAAAGTTGCGTCATTATGCGGATAAAAGGATAAGTCTTGACCTTGATGATGGTGTGAAAGTCAATTATGGAAAATTCGGGGATCTGCTGGCAGAAGTGAAAGCTGTTACCGGGAAAGAGGCTATCAATGGATAATTCTCAGATAGAAAAGGCTTTAATCCGCTTGTATGATGAAGAGGATTACAGAATAGTTTTCTGGAACGATCCAGATCATGAATTCACCCTGACTCTCCCACTTCTTACCCTGCCTGAAGGGGTTAACATAATAAAGCTTGATGAGGTCGGAGCATTTGAAGCCAAGGTAAAACTGGAACTGGAAGATCCAGAAGGCAGATATCTTATTTTTTCCCCCACAGAAGAACCAGATTATGAAGATGACTGGCTGCTGGATATAAGGCTTTACAGTAAGTGCTTCCGGGCTGACAGGGCATCTATTATCCTTGATGAGCTGGGTTTATCCAATCAGCATCTAAGAGATCACCTGTCAACTCGCAGAAAGTTTTTTGACAACAAGCAGCGGATGCAAAAGTTAAAACCCATGGTTTTGCCTGATGACAATGAATTTGACCTGGACAGGAAAATGATTGCTGTTGTCACAAAGGCAGACCATGATGAATGGTTCAATATAATACGAACAATATTCCATGGCTATAATGATCTGGATGATGTTGACATTGATTCGCCTCCGGATTGCTGGCTGGAAATTGAGAAATATGAACTTGATGAACCTTTCTGGGAAATGGCCAAGTCTGTTTTTGGGTACAGCGAGGAAACACCGAGTTTGAGAAATTTTTTAACACGTTTAATGGTGACAGACTTTGCTCAGCATCTTAAAGCGTCTGTGCCTGATTCTTTAACACATCTTGTATTACCTCAGTATGGAAAGAATAACGCGGTTGTATGCCTGGCACAGTGGAGGGACAGCTCTACCAAGGGAACCAGCTATGACAGATTATCCGGCATTATTGGGGATCTGATAAACCTCAATGACCTGTTCTATCATTTTGAAATATATGACCTGCTGGATGTTGCTACTTTTCAATCTGTAGAAAGATATATCGCTCAGGGACTTAGAGATATTGTCTTATCAAACCCGAATGATATAAACCTTGAAAAGATTAACGAGATAAAGACAAATCGTCAGGCAGGTTACTGGGCAACAACTGGAGTTCCGGGGAATAAATATGCCCCGAGAGAAGGCATGCATTCTGTCTATGAAGCGATCGCGATATCTGCTGAGTTTTTCAGCCTAAAGAATAAATATCCTTCTGGCTTCAGCTTTTCGAGCTCTGCCGACATGTATAATGCCTACACAAAAGAAATATTCAGCTTTGATCAGTTATATAGAAGATTTTGTGAACAGGCCGATATTGCAGCTTTAAACAACTGGGATGTTCTTAAAAAACTGAGAACCGAAGTAGAAGCCTGTTATGTGAACTGGTATCTTCATAATCTGGCTGATGCATGGGGGAAATACCTTGATCCGAAAGGGAGTGACTCTCTTTTATCAAGCTGGAAAATATACAATGTCGATAATCAGGAACAGTTTTTTTATAACAATATTGCTCCCAAACTCAAAGAAGCGGAACGAAGGAGGAGTTTTGTTATTATAAGTGATGCCCTCCGGTATGAAGTTGCTGAAGAGCTCAACAGTGAATTAAATGGCAAATACCGGTTTGAGTCGGATTTAACATCAATGCTGGGTGCCTTGCCATCATACACATCACTCGGGATGGCCTGCCTATTACCCCATGATAAGCTGGAATATAACGTCAAGGGAGACCTGCTGGTTGACGGACAAAACTGTTCATCAATGGAACAGCGTGACCAGATTCTGGCAAAGCATGAGGGAATGGCTGTTAAGGCTGAGGATCTCCTTAAAATGAGTAAGGATCAGGGGAGAGACCTTATAAAGGATAAAAGGCTTGTATATATTTATCACAACGCAATAGATAAAATAGGCGATTCAGCAGGTACTGAAAGCCAGACCTTTCAGGCAGCAAGACAGGCCATCAATGAACTTGAAGCCCTTGTAACAAATATCATCAACAACCTGAACGGGCATCATGTAGTAATAACCGCTGACCATGGATTCATTTTTACTGTAACAGACCCCGGTGCGCCTGAAAAAAGCAGTCTGCTGGAAAAACCCCTGGGGACTGTAAAGGCTAAAAAGCGGTATCTTATAGGTAAGAATCTTGGAGATAATGAGATTGTTTATCATGAGTCAACCACTACTACTTGTGGGGTTGGCGGCAATATAGAATTCTGGATACCCAAAGCTGCAAACAGATTCCATTTTATTGGCGGGGCAAGGTTTATACACGGCGGAGCAATGCTCCAGGAGATTGCAGTCCCTGTTATTACTGTAAAGCATGTAAGGGGTAAAAGTGCTGAAAAGACCAAAATAAAACCGGTGACTGTTCATATCCTTGGTTCGAATCATAAGATAACTACATCAAAGCACAGGTTTGAATTGATACAAATGGAGCCTGTTAGTGAAAGAGTAAAACCTGTTACGCTGAAAGTGGCAATTTTTGATGAGGGTGAACCCGTAAGCAATATCGAAACTTTAACCTTTGATAATTCATCCAATAACATAGACGAAAGAAAAAAGAATGTTGTTATGGTCCTTCAAAACCGGGAGTTTGATAAAAACAAGACATACCGGCTGGTAATGCGGGATGCTGACACCGGGATTGAACAGGAGAGTGTAAACATTATTATAGACAGGGCATTTAACGATGACTTCTGATAATGAAACAATGGTAATAGACAGCAGCCTGGATGATCTTTTAAACACCCATTTTGCAGGAAGAGTAGTTAGAAAAGATCTGACAAAACTAGTTAAGGAAGGCGCAAACGTGCCGGTATACGTTCTTGAGTACCTTCTTGGGCAGCATTGTGCATCTAATGATGAGTCAATAATCCAGGATGGTCTAAAGACTGTTAAACGGATACTGGCAGAGAACTATGTGCGTCCGGATGAGGCTGAAAAGGTTAAATCCATTATAAGGGAGCGTGGAACATTAAAAATAATCGATAAAGCCACTGTAAAACTGAATGAAAAAAGAGATGTATACGAAGCCCTGTTATCCAACCTCGGGATAAAGGGAGTAGAGATAAGTACAAACACTGTACGCCAGTATGAAAAGCTTTTGGCCGGTGGAATATGGTCCATAATTACCATGGAATATTTCTATGAGGAAGGCCAGAAAGGATCTCCTTTTCTTATCAGGGATTTAAAACCCATTCAGATGCCCAATATGGATATGCAGGAGCTCTTTGATGGGAGGTCTAATTTTACCGAAGCTCAATGGCTGGATGTTCTGCTTCGGTCTACAGGCCTGGAACCAACCCAGTTTGATGAAAGGGTAAAATGGCACCTGCTGACCCGGTTAATACCCCTGGTAGAGAATAATTACAATGTGTGTGAACTGGGGCCGAGGGGAACTGGGAAAAGCCATATCTATAAAGAAATAAGCCCAAACAGCATACTTGTTTCAGGCGGGAAGACTACAGTTGCGAATCTCTTTTATAACCTTGCCAACAGGACTGTGGGGCTTGTGGGGTTATGGGATGTGGTAGCCTTTGATGAAGTAGCCGGAATATCCTTTAAGGATAATGATGGTGTTCAGATCATGAAAGACTATATGGCTTCCGGATCATTTGCCCGGGGCCGGGACATGATAAACGCATATGCCTCTATGGTGTTTGTTGGTAACCTGAATCAGGCTGTGGACACACTGGTAAAAACAAGCCACCTGCTGGCACCTTTCCCTGAGGCCATGATTGACTCAGCATTCTTTGATCGATTCCATGCCTATATACCGGGATGGGAGATCCCGAAAATGAGACCGGAGTTTTTTACAAACCAGTATGGCCTTATTGTGGATTATCTCGCTGAGTTTGTAAGGGAGATGAGAAAAAGAAATTATTCTGATGCGATCAATAAGTATTTCAAGCTGGGTAGAGATCTCAATCAAAGAGATACAATTGCTATAAGACATACTGTCTCAGGCCTGTTAAAGCTGTTATACCCCCATGAAGATTATGACAAGGATGCTGTGCGAAGATGTCTTGAGTATGCCCTTGAAACACGTAGAAGAGTAAAAGAGCAGCTTAAAAAGATAGGCGGTATGGAATTCTATGATGTCCATTTCTCATATATTGATCAGGAGGCCATGGAAGAAAAGTTTATAAGTGTTCCCGAACAGGGCGGGGCATCTTTAATACCAGGTGGGCCATTAAATCCCGGGGTGCTCCATACCATAGCAACAGGAAACAGTGGTCACCTTGGATTATATAGGCTTGAAACACAAGTTACTCCCGGAAATGGATCTCTGACTTTATCAGGGTTTGGTAGTGTAAGTGCTGCAAAGGAAGCGGTAAAGGTAGGCTTTGATTATTTTAAAGCGAATGCATCCGGAATAAGCGTGTCAGCCAAATCAGGGGATCATAATTATCACCTGCATGTAGTTGAGCTTCATAATACAGGCCCGACAAATGCCATGACACTTGCCGCCTTTGTAGCCCTTTGCTCTGCCCTAATGGCAAAACCGGTTCAATCTCAAATGGTTGTACTTGGGAGCATGAGTCTAGGCGGGAATATAGTGCCCGTTCAAAACCTCGCGGAAACACTACAGGTAGCCTTTGATGCAGGAGCAAAAAGAATACTCCTTCCCATGGCAAGTGTAGGTGATATCCCGAGTATACCAGGAGAACTATTCGCAAAATTTCAAACAAGTTTTTATGCAGACCCTAAAGACGCGGTGTTTAAGGCTTTGGGTGTGGAATAACATTTAGTGTGGAGTAAAAAGTGTCTTTTTTGCATACAATAAATAGATAAAAGAAGATAAATAATCCATTAAAAGATGCTTTTTGATAATTTTTGAGATATTATTAAGTAAAATTTAACATAATTTTATCTTGCATTTCATTTTAATTCAATTATAATTACTAAAATTCTTATAACCTATTAGTTATAAAAGAGTTTTATGCATCCTTCAAAAAATCATTTCTCAAAAATTAATAATTGTACGCTGATAATGGGCAACATATGCTAATATTATATAGAGATATTTATGCACCAATCCGGCTCAATATCAAAGTAGTGGTGTAAAAAATTAAATGAAAAATCAGTATATAAGGGTGATACCGAATAAAAAAACTTTTAATTTTTCTTGACAAAATGCCGATGTTATGGTGTTTAGGCAAGGATTTTAATGATTTACTGAATTTTCCCGTATCATGAGTGTAATATAAATACTCATTAAAAAAAGAGAGGCTCTCATGGGACTAGCCAAATTTCGATGTTATAAACCCGAGGAGGAAGACTACATTAATGTTTCTATAGTATGTAGCAATATTACTCGTGGTAACTCTGAGTGGGACTCAAATAACATTGATCACAGCATTTCTGGGCCTATGCCCGAAGACGATTATATCGATTCAGAAAATATTACGAATCCAAGATATGCAAATGAAAAAGAATCTTGAGTTCATTCAAGACTCTTTTACCTTTAATACCAAATTAATTTTAAGAAAAGCGATAAACTGTATGACAGTTTTTCGCTTTTTTTTTAAAAAAGGCCTTTAAATATGGAAAAGAGTATATTTAAGATTGGCAAGATTGGCAAGATTGGCAAAAGGGCTATAAAGATATCATGTTTACAGGTCAGATCTGGAATGGAGATTGATGTCTCAAAAGCACTTATAAGTGCTTGCAAACAATCTGATGTTGAAAATTCATTCTGTATGAAAGGACTTGGGTTTTATGACATTATTCTGATGTATGATGATGTGGGGTTTGATTTTCGGGTTAGTAACGCCGGGCCTATACCTGGTGTAATATCATCAAACACGTTCCATTCTTTCCCATACCTTGGCGATAATCTATCGGATATTTTTAATAGCCTTGAAGCTTCCATATTTATCGGGATAAGTTTTATTAAATTTTCAGATGACAAGCCTGCAAGCCATGAAGCAATTGAAAAACAAATAGCTGAATATTTAACTAATTCAACTTTAAAAAACAGCCATGTCCTTGGAACAATTGGGCCGAGCGAGGTCATTCTGTTACTATGCCATGATAATATTGATAGTATTGTTCATGAGCTATCACGATTTAATCGTGATCTAGAGATATTAAATTGCATTGATAAAACCTTCTCAAATATAGCAATAAATTATCATCACCTGCCAAAGAGCCAGGATGATTGTAAGAGTATAGATGAAGTTATAAAGTCATTAGTAACTGTTGAGGGTTTTAAAACAAAAATAACCCGGGAAGCATGGCCAACAGTTAAAATATCTTCAAAACCAGCCTATTATAAAGAGATAGAGGAATATTGGACAAATGATAAGTTTAATATTCGTGAGATGTTAGGAGATTATGATTTCATTGTTGAGCCAATAGCGGAAACTTTAGATTGGGATATTTTTGTTTCTTACCTGCTTTGTTTTAGGACTCAATTCAAAGATAAAATAAACAGTACAGCAACAAGCATTGAAATGAATGTTCTTTCTTCTGCGTCTGAAAATAGTAATCGTACAGATTGCATAATTGAAAATGGTAAATCGGAGCAGGGCCAACAATGGGTCCAATTTGACATGGCAGAGTTGAAGGCTATTTTTGGATCTGTTGCACCTTTGTTGGCTAATCATTTCTATTCTCTGAATTGGCGTTTACAAAATCCCATCAAAAGAAAAGTATTCGAAGATATGCTGGACTATCCAGATAGAATTATTTCAATCGGAAGGAAAATAAAAGAGATAAACCAGGCATACAACAGCAATAGCGGCTCTGAAGAAACACTTGGTTATTTTAATAAAGGCGAGAGCCTTGAGAGTCTAGCTATTAGGTCTGCATATGCAATTGCTAACGGTTCTCAACTTAGATCTTATGCTTTATACGGCAGTAGTGAACCTGCTACAGGCGGTTTCTCAAGACTTCGCGGTGGTGCCCAGCGAGCTGTGAAAGCTATGGAATACGTGCCGGCATATCTTTTAAACAGGATTAACCGATATTGGTATGGTTTTATTATTGTTGAGGACCCTAAATTTTCTCATTTAAATGAAGTGATAAGCGTTCCGACAGAAGCACTCTGGAGGATTGAAAAGTGGTGGCCTTTGTACCATGAGGTAGCACATATTTTTTTGACACGGGTCGATTGGCTTGAAGAAAATAATGAAGTTATTAAACGGGTGCTATGGAATAAACGTTCTCCGGTTGTATGGTTTAATTTTTTAATAGAGTTAACAGCTGAGGTGCTTGGGTATGAATTTGGTTTTTTTTCGGATTTTGATCTTTTTTTTCGCCTCCTTTTGCAGCATTTAATTGAGATTGATCCTAAACAAAAAAGGAGGATTCCTGTAGATGTTTATTTATTGCGGACACTTTTTGTGGAGATGTTTGAAAACAGCTATAGAAATAAAACAGGAGATTTTAAAGATTTTGATAATGAAGAATGCATTTATGGTAAAGCGTTGAACCTTATTGGGAGGGCAGAGAAAATATATTTAGATTACCTCAATGGACTTGATGAAGATTCGAAATCTGACCAACGCAATCATGATAATAATATATCCTGGTGTTTTAAAAATAAAGAGTTCTTGGCTGCACGATTTTCGTCCACAATGAAAAGCCTGTCCGAATTCGCCAGTTATTTAAATGCCAGGATGTTGGAGTATGAAGCATCTAATGCCGCGTTCACGCTTGATAGAAGCTTATTAAATAATAATATCGATGAAGCGTATAAATCTATTAAAGAAGGATACGTTTGGCGCAATCATCTCAATTGTCCGGAAGCACTGCTTTATAAGCTGATTAAGGAGGGCGATAGTGTTAGCTTTCAAACATCAATTGCGACCATTCTTACCTTTTGTCACCTTAGTTCATAGGAGTGGTGTATGGTTTACAAGTTAAGTGAAGAGTATAATCCCACTGGAAATGTAGTTCACAGTATAATTGCTGAGCAGCATGCGGAAATGGCTTTAATAAGGAACCTTTTAGGTGATGCTTCATTTGATAAGGGTAATTTAAAATTCTTATTGGCAAAGTATCCAAATGTTAGCATTGAAGAAAAAGGCGATTTAATATGTAAAATAATGAACCAGCTATGGAATGAGCACCTTATTTCCAACTATTTTGAAGTATTTAGAGAGTTTGAAAAATTCTTAACTTTAATAGGGAAAAGAGATCATTTTTTTCATCAATTCTTGGTATACCTAATCGGCATTAATACCCTTCAGCTATTATTAAAAAATTTTCCGTCTGAGAACGATAGAGAATCGGTATTTGGTTTTAAAGAGGAAAGACATATCTTTTTTACGTGGTTATTGGCGGCTTCGACACACGATTTTGGGTACCCGTATCAATATGTTGGTAAAATAGCCGGTCATTTAGGTAATCTCTATAATAGTTTTCATATGGATGAATTGGGCCACAGGTTTTCAAATATAAATATCCCGATCGATATAGGTAATGAGAATGAGCTATTAACTTTAAAATATGGTTGCCCTGAACATGGTAATGAGGCAATAAACATGGCAGATGTCCTGAAGGACACTTTAAAGTCAAAGTTGAAATTAGGTGACCATGAAGTTAATGATCTGTGTGATTTGATAATTAAAGATCAGGCTAACGACCACGGATATGTAAGCGCTTTGGTTTTATGCCAAAATGTTTATAGATCCATTTTTGAAAATAAAGGATGCATAGGATTTCCAGGTTCGGTAATATCTCAATCTTTACAGTATGCAATGAGTGCCGTCGCTGTTCATAATGTGGCAAGTAATGAATTTCTAACAAAAATCACTCATGATAAAAATATTTATGCTTTTTTGCTTTTCATCATAGATAATATTCAGGATTGGTACAGGGCACACACGTATAGTGACATATATCCCAATTTCCATCTTGTTAAATTTTCAAGAAAAGACAGTGATTCTGAGATCGTACTCGAATATATTATTGTCAGTGAGAATTGGACACCCACTTTAGTAAATTCTATCAATGAAAATATTATAAAAAAGAGAGAATTGTTGCAAGTTCCTGCCTCTATAGGAAAAAAACTTGGCTTCAATATAAGCGTAAAGTACCATATGATCAGGCAGCCAAAACCAGAAGAAATAGCAGTAAGCTATTAAGCTAGGCTCCGTAACTTTTCCAAAATATTTCTGATTATTTCAACCTGATAGATTACGCCCACAACATAAAAAGATGTTAATTCCACTTTCATGTGGGGAATAGTGTGGGGAATGGAAAAAAAATAAAAACAAAAGGGTTACATGAAAATCATGTAACCCTTTGCTGTATTGATGGCGTCCCCAAGGGGATTCGAACCCCTGTCGCAGGCGTGAAAGGCCTGTGTCCTGGACCTGGCTAGACGATGGGGACGCAGGAAATTTTAAGCTAATTCTAAGCATCTTTTTCAGATTAATCAAGCTAAAATTTGCTTTATTGAGCCTGATTTTTTATTTTTTAATGCTGTACCAGCTTATTTGCATTAAAAAAATCAAAAAAGTGGGTCGTGCGGGGATCGAACCCACGACCAACGGATTAAAAGTCCGCTGCTCTACCAGCTGAGCTAACGACCCTCTGAAAAAGAATCATTCTATATAGTTAATAAAATCGGCTTTGTCAAAAATTTTTTTAATTTTTTTTAAAAGCTGAAATTTTATAAAAACATATCTCTCGCTGAGCCCGCAGGGAGCGGGCGAGAAAGACAATAACAATTATTTAATTAAAAGCGTTTTTCTGCCCTAGGCAAAAAGGGCACGGGCACCGTGCCCCTACATACTATCCTTAAATCTCTCTTTTACAGTTCTGGCATGAAGAGGCAAGCCTTCTTCTTCTGCCAGCGTTATCACCACATCCTTTAAACTCTCAAGCCCTTCTTTGCTTAGGTACTGGAACGTGGGTTTTTTGATAAAATCATCAACCGAAAGACCGGAGAACATCCTCGCACACTGGCCTGTGGGGAGAACATGGTTTGTTCCGGATGCATAGTCGCCAACCGGTACCGGCGCGTATGGCCCCATAAATATTGAACCTGCATGCTTTATGGAGTTGAGAGTGATAAAGGGATCTTTTGTAAGTATCTGAAGATGCTCTGCCGCATATTCATTCGTAAAATCAATTGCCTGTTCAATATCCTTTGCAATGAGTACATATGAATGCTTGTTAAGGGATGATTCAAAGATCTCCTTTCTGGGCAGGGTTTCATATTCCCTTTCAATATTGTCACAGACCTTTTGAGCAAGTTCTGCAGAGGTAGTGACAAGAACTGCTGCGGAGTCAGGATCATGCTCTACCTGGGAAAGGAAATCAACTGTTATAAAATCCGTATTTCCGCTTTCATCGGCCAGGATGAGTGATTCGCTTGGGCCTGCCGGAGAATCGATATCTACCTGCCCGTATACAATCATTTTTGCGGCCGTAACAAATTTGTTGCCGGGACCGACTATCTTGTCCACCCTGGGCATGGTTTCTGTGCCGTATGCAAGACCTGCCACACCCCAGGGGCCTCCCACCTTGAAAATCCGGTCGCATCCCGCAATGTCAGCTGCAACCAGTGTTGCAGGATTTGCTGTCATGCCTGGCGACGGCGGTGTTACGGCGATAATATCCTTAACCCCTGCAACCTTTGCAGGAAGCACGGTCATCAGTATTGAGCTCGGATATGTGGCGCGGCCTCCGGGGATATAACAGCCCACAATATCCATGGGTCTTGTTATGCGTCCTGCCAGGATGCCTTTTTTAACCTCTATGGACCACATCTCCCTCTCAAGCTGTGCCTCATGAAATCTGATAATATTTTCAGCGGCCTTTTTCAGGCAGTCGATTATGGACTGATCGATTTTTTTGTAGGCCTCTTCAATCTCATCCCTTGTTACTTCAAGGTCGGAAGGCGCTATGTCTTCCTTGTGCTTTTTGTAATGTTTTAAGGCGACAGAGTCTCCGTTCTGCTTTATATCCTCTACTATTTTTCTGGTATCTTCAAATATGGAAGATATATCCTCCATGGATCTTTCCATGATGGATTTTTTTCTTTCTTTACTCAGACTGTCTATTTTTTCAGGTTTCAGGTTTATCAATTATAAATTCTCCTTTCCGATCTTTTTTTTAAATGCGCAGTAATCCTTCAGGGCATCTCTGGTGCTTTCAAAGGCAAGGTTGTCCCAGGGTATTTCTTCAATGTCTATCAGTTTGGTATCCGTTGTTTCATCTCCTGCCGCAATGATACCTGATTTATACTCTGCCAGATAGACTATCACGACTTCAAGGTATCCGGGGTATGAGTAAACACCAAAGAGATCTTTAAGTTCTATATCGATTTCACATTCTTCCCTGGTCTCTCTGACTGCAGCCTCTTCAACTTTTTCACCCCTGTCTATATACCCGCCGGGCATCACCCATTTACCCCTTTCAGGTCTCATTGCCCTTTTTAACAGGATAATCTTATCATCCTTCTCGACAATTACACATGCAACAAGTTTTGGATCCAGGTAAAAGATGAAGTTACATGACTCATCTTTACAGACAAGCCTGGGCGGTTCGTTTTCTCTTACAACCTTTGACTGGAACTCGGCTCCGCAGACAGGACAATGACGAAAAATATAGTTGTGATGCATTTTTAAATTAAATTTCCTAATAGTTTAGAATAATTGACAAACACTAGCAGATATGGCACTTCTTGCCAATAATTAAACGGTGTTGCAGCTAAATTTATATCCCCGGGTCCCATGCAATGAATAAAACCGATCTTATTAAAAGTGTAATAGACAGGGTTCATATTGAAAGAAAAAAAGTAATCCGCCAGCAGTTTCTTTTCCCTGAACTGAACTATGAATTTTTACCCAGAAAAAAGGCCGAGAGAATAGTGAATTCGCTCATCGAGATCATGAAAAATAGACTGGAAAAGGGTGATAATATTCATCTTTCGGGATTCGGAAGGTTCTATATAGATTTCAAATGGGCCAGGCAGGGACGGAATCCGAAAACAGGGGAAAAGATATTCATCAACTCAAAAAGAACGGTAAAGTTTAAGAGCTTTAAAAAGCTTAAGGAGAAGGTAAACGGAGCATAGGGCAGAGCGCAGAGCGCAAAGTGTAAAAACCCTGTGCTCCACGCTCTATGCGCTTTGCGGCTACCTACATAAAAACGACTTCTCCATCCCGGATATCCATAGTCACCTCACTTCCTTCACCAATCTCTCCTTCAAGTATCTTCATTGAAAGAGGGTCCTGTACATAATGCTGTATTGCCCTCTTTAAAGGTCTTGCTCCATATACCGGGTCAAATCCAACATTTGCAAGGTATTCCCTTGCATTATCAGTGATTTCCAGGCTGATTTTGTTTCCCTCAAGTCTTTTTTTCAGGATATTTACCTGGATATCAACAATCTCTTTTATCTCTTCCAGTCCAAGGGAATGGAATATAATAGTTTCGTCAATCCTGTTCAGAAATTCAGGGCGGAATGTATTTCTAAGGGCATCCATTACCCTGTTTTCCATCTCTTTATCATCTTTGCCCTTTAACTCATTTATCCACTGGCTTCCAACATTGGAAGTCATTATTAGGACCGTATTTTTAAAATCCACTGTGCGTCCTTTGCCGTCCGTCATCCTGCCGTCGTCAAGTATCTGGAGCAGGGCGTTGAATACATCGGGGTGTGCTTTTTCAATCTCATCAAAGAGCACTACAGAGTAGGGGTGTCTTCGGACTGCCTCGGTTAGATACCCGCCCTCGTCATATCCGACATACCCGGGAGGCGCCCCTATGAGCCTTGCGACCGAATGTTTTTCCATATATTCGGACATATCGATTCTTATCATGTACTGCTCATCATCAAAGAGAAATTCGGCAACTGCCCGGGCAAGCTCTGTTTTACCAACTCCTGTGGGTCCAAGGAAAATAAATGAACCAATAGGGCGGTTAGGGTCCTGAAGTCCTGATCTTGCCCGTCGGACTGCGTTGGATACTGCTATCAGGCCCTTTTTCTGGCCGATTACTCTTTTTGCAAGCATCTCCTCCATTTTAATAAGTTTTTCCCGTTCTCCCTGCATCAGTTTCGACACCGGGATATTTGTCCACTTGGCTATTACCTCGGCGATATCTTCACTGTCCACCTCTTCCTTGAGCATCTTTTTACCTTCCTGAAGCTCGGAAAGCCTGCTGTTCTGGTCCTCCAACTCTTTTTCGAGGGAGATAGTCGTGCCGTATCTCAGTTCCGCTGCCTTTGAAAGATCACCCTCTCTCTCCGCAGCCTGGGCGGCAGTCCTGGTTGCCTCAAGCCTTTCCTTGATCTCACCTATCCTGGTTATAATCTCCTTTTCACTCTTCCAGTGCTTAATCATATCCTCCGTGCCTGCCTTCAGTTCCTTCAGCTCATCATCGATCTTCTTGAGTCTGTCCTTTGAGGCGCTGTCCTTTTCCTTTTTGAGCGCCTGTTTTTCTATCTCAAGCTGGGTAATCTTGCGCTGGACGTCATCTATTTCAGCGGGCATGCTGTCTATTTCTATCCTCAGTCTCGATGTAGCTTCATCAATAAGGTCAATGGCCTTGTCAGGCAGGAACCTGTCTGTAATATATCTGTGCGAAAGGGTTGCGGCCGCTACCAGTGCCGAGTCCTGAATCCTTACACCATGGTGCACCTCATATTTTTCCTTAAGCCCTCTTAGTATCGAGATAGTATCTTCAACCGTTGGCTCTTCAACCGGAACTGGTTGAAATCTCCTTTCAAAGGCTGCATCCTTTTCAATATACTTCCTGTATTCCTTAATGGTGGTGGCTCCCACACACCGAAGTTCTCCCCTGGCAAGGGCGGGTTTAAGCATGTTAGAGGCATCAACTGCACCTTCTGCCGCCCCGGCGCCGACGATGGTATGCATCTCATCTATGAAAAGGATAATTTCACCTTCCGAATCCGTTACCTCCTTTAATACTGCCTTGAGCCTGTCTTCAAATTCCCCCCTGTATTTTGCCCCGGCTACCAGTGCCCCCATATCAAGGGCTACCACCCTTTTATCCTTCAGTGTTTCAGGTATATCTCCCTGTATAATCCTCTGGGCCAGACCTTCTACAATGGCTGTTTTTCCTACGCCCGGCTCACCGATCAGCACAGGGTTATTTTTAGTTCTTCTGGAGAGGACCTGAATTACCCTTCTGATCTCATCATCACGGCCTATAACAGGATCAAGCTTATCCTTTGCTGCAATAGCGGTAAGATCCCGGCCAAACCTCTCAAGTGCCTGATATTTGTCTTCAGGGTTCTGGTCGGTAATTCTCTGTCCGCCCCTGATTTCAACAAGGGCGGCAAGGATCGTGTCCCTGGTGACTCCGGAAGATTTAAGAATTTTAACGGCCTGACCTTCCTTTTCTTCAGATATGGCAAGGAGAATATGTTCAAGGCTTATATATTCATCCTTCATCTGTTCTGCTTCCTTGAATGCCTGTTCAAGGACGGCCTGAAGCCTGGGAGAGATATAAGACTGCCCGTATCCGCTTCCCGAGATTTTTGGCAGTTTTTCCAGTGCCTCGGCTGCAGTTTTACTCAAGGCTGACTGATTGGCTCCAACCTTTCCCAGAAGAGGAGGGATTGCCCCGTCTTTCTGGTTGAATATGGCGCTTAGCATATGTTCCGGTTCTATCTGCTGGTGCCCCAGTCTTTCGGCGGTCTGCTGTGATTCCTTCAGGGCTTCCTGGGCCTTTAATGTTAGTTTATCTAAACGCATAGTGTCTTCCTCCTGCGCAGTTATTTGTTTTATCCGGTAATTGATTAGATCGATTAACCTCAAAAAAATTAAGGTCCATAATGCCCAATGTCAAGGCGCTGATAAAATCCCCGGACAAATAAAAAAGTTTTAAGGCACTGGATTTGCATGACGATAAGGGATAAGTAGAAGGAGGCTGTTATGAGAAACTTTGCGAAAAAAACATTATCTTTCCTTTTTCTGATATTATTTGTACTTATTCCCCTTAATGGTTTTTGCCAGCAGTCGCCGCTCATTAAAAGGGGGATAGAAGAATATAAGGACGAGAGCTATGAAGAGGCTATCGTTACCCTGGCAGAGGCCAGGAAAAATGAACCTGAATCCTCTGTTGCCGCATTCTTCCTTGGAATGGCCTATAAACAGACAATGGCTTATGAGAAATCCCTGAATAACCTCCTGGACTCTGTCACACTCACCCCCAGAATAAAAGAGGCACTTGTAGAGGTTGTTGATGTTGCAACACAACTGGGTAAACTGGACGTTGCAAAGAAATGGATTGAAGTAGCTGAAAAGGAGAATATCTTCCCGGCAAAGATCGCCTTTCTAAAAGGGCTTATATTTAAGCAGGAAGGAAAAAACAGGGAAGCGGCAGAATCATTCGTAAATGCCAAATCAATTGATCCCAAGATATCTCAGGCCGCTGATATCCAGATTGCCCTTAGTTATGTGAAAGACCGTCGGTTAAATGACGCCAGGAAGAGTTTTGAGGCCGCAATAGTGAATGATCCCCAGTCTGACCTTGCCGGATTTGCAAGGCAGTATCTGGATGCAGTGAAACAGAGAATAAACCGCGAAAAGCCCTTCAGGTTCACATTAGGGGTGTTTGGGCAGTATGATGATAATATGGTCCTTAAACCGAATGACCAGTCGTTTGCAGCAGGCATCACTAATGAGAGCAGCGGAGTTTTAAATACCTTATTTCGTGTAAACTTCTCCCCCCGACTCAATGGGCCGTGGCTTTTCAGTGCCCAGTATGCCCTGGGTTCCAGCGTTCATGACAAGAACAGGTTTACCCATGATTCGCTGTCCAACAGCATATCCATTACCCCGGGGTATAATTTTGGAGAATATGCCGTTTACCTCTCAACAAACTACAGTCACGCGATGGTAAGAGACCCGGGGTATAAGGGATACTCCGGTTCATTCAGTACAGGACCTCTCCTCAGGATGGCAATTAACGGAAATCAACTGCTGGAAATTTTTTCAGGATATACAAATACCAGATATTTCAGGGATCCGCTTGCCCCGGAAGAGGACCGGGATTCCAGTGGATACAGAAGTTATATAAGCTGGTTATGGCTCTTTAAAAAGGATTATTTCCTTAATTTAAGATTTCAGGCTGACCGGCAGGATACTGACGGAAGAAACTGGGATAACAGCAATCTCGGTTTTTCAATCAATTATGCCATGCCCGTATATGAAAAAATAAAGCTTCAATTAAGCAGTCAGTTCAATGATCAGAAATTTGACAATCGGCATAATGTTTTTGATGTAACAAGGGAAGACAAGGTGTTTGCTTTTTCAGGAGGTTTTTCATGGGACTGGGAAAATGACGTCACTGTAGTTACACAGTATACAAGGGTCAGGACCGACTCAAACATTGGCATCTATGATTACACAAGGAACATGTATACCCTTGGAATAGAATACAGGTTTTAATTCCTAAAAAATTCCTGAAAATGTCTCACTTGACTTTTCTGCGCCTCTGAATTAGTAAGCTATCAATATCTTATTGAAAGGATGATTGCCATGAAACGACTCCCATTTATATTTGTCTGTATTGTAGCATTTATTTCAACCTGTATTTTTTCTACCTATGCTGCAGATTTAAAAATCGGTATTTTAGATACTCAAAAAATTGTTTTGAAGTCCGAAAAAATTAATAAATATCGGGATGAGTTCTCCAGGGAGCTTGATGCAAAAAGACAGGATTTCATGAAAAAACAGGGTGAGGCGAAGGCGCTTGAAGATGATCTGAAAAACAATGGTAACAGAATGACCGATGATGTTTACAGAGAAAAATCAGACAAACTTCGGAGGGAAGCAAGAGATCTAAAGCGCATGCAGGAAGAGATTGAGGCCGAGTTGAAGTCCAAGGAAGCAGATATGACCCGTAAGTTTTTAACGGAGATAAAGGCCCTGTCAGTTGAATACCTTAAAAAAGAAAAGCTCTCTTTAATACTTGAAAAAAGCAGCGCTGTGGCATCTGATGACGCCATTGATATAACAGATCAGATAATGAAACTGTACGATTCAAAATAGTAATGCTGTAGCTGTCTGGCTAAATGACTCTTTTCTCCGGGCCTGTTACCTTTTTCATAACAGGCCCTTTTGTTTTTTCGTTTTTACCTGCCTTCGCGAAAAATATTAGTGATTTTACCACGAACTTTCGACTGCAACCTGATTTGACAGGAAAAAATTTTGATAGTAAAGAGAACAACCCTGATTAACCTTGTCATGCCGGCAGTGGCATTTCTCTTTTTTGCGGGTCTCTGCGGGGAATGCATGGCGGATATCCGCCATGATTCCATTCAGGTTCTTGCCAGACATATTCTTGAATATAACACAGAACTGAGTAAAGCCCGGACGACTGATCAGACAGTCTATCAGGGAGAAGAGGGCCTGCTTCAGTTAAAACCCGATGTGGCAGAAAAGCTTGGGCTCAGGGTATATATTGACCAGGATTATCATGATTCCGTCAGATTGAAAAAAGAGGCCGACGAGGCATTATTATCAGCTGAAAAGATCATGGCCGGAAGTGATATCAAAGAACCGGAACATGCTATTATAACAAAAATCCTGCTGACTGTACTGGTCTACAGGGAAAAATCAGGAATGGCGAAGGAGAGGCTGAGTCGATATAAAAAAAATATCAACAAAGAGAATGATGAGAGATTTAACAGCGAAAGATCAAAAGGATTGATTGTTATACTGTTGGAAAAAAGTCTTCAGGATACTGATAACAACCTTAGGAATGCGCTAGGGTTGTTCTACAATAAATGCCGGGGAGATGATCAGAGCAGAGAATATATAACCTCAGAAAACGTGCGGTTTATTAACCATGTATTTAACCGTTTTATAGCTGAGGCATCACCATCGGAGATCAGCCTGTTTGACATTGACAGGAATGATCGAAATGGTTCGGATTCCGGAGCCTGGAAATCCATTGTACAGGAAGATTTACCGGAACTGCTGCCGTACCTGGAATCAGCTGTGAAAAAAACCGGGGAAAGCATTTACCGGACCGATCCATTGCTCTTTCTGGCTCTGATGAAAAGGGAGTCTGCCTTTGATCCGGAGGCAGTATCAAGTGTTGGCGCTGCAGGATTAACCCAGATTATGCCCCATACTGCACGGGATATGGGACTTAAAAATATATATACGCCCCAGTACTACTATACTGCCGGTGACTACCTGAAAAAAGAGCGAAATTTAAAGATTAGGGCAAAGAAAATGCTTCTTAAGATTACCAAAAAAGAGGATATTGAGTTCGCAAAAAAGGCCCGGGAATTAATGCTGAGGTCCATTGAGTCTGGAAAAAAGAGAGCGGACCTGTATGAAAAATATAAAAATGAGCTTGTTAACATCACGAAGGATGACCGCCTAGATCCATCTCTTGCAATAGCGTCCGGATATTTATATTTTTCAAGACTTATGAGATCCCAGAAGGGAGATATAAGCCTTGCCCTTGCCTCCTATAATGCAGGGGGGCGCAGGGTCAGAGATTACAAGGGAATCCCCCCCTTTGATGAAACGGTTACCTTCAGAAACCGGGTTCTTCAATATTATTATGAATATCTTCAAAGAATCAGAAAGTGATTTATGTCCGTGTTTATCTGGGAATCTTCTTTTTCCGGACGAACACTCTTTAAAGAACAATGATTTTTCCATCCGGTTATTATTATCCCTGAAAAATTAAAGTATTTTCCATAAATTGTCGATTTCAGACAGAGAGGGGAGTGAATAAAAGTGCCTTTTCGACCTTCAGGATAGTCAATATAACTATTGGTTATTCCGGTCAAAAGTTACATTACAGGTATTACTGTCGAGGGATAAAATGAGAAAAATAATTACCGGAATTTTAATCCTATTGCTTTCCGCTGTGACATCGCAGGCTGTCTATGCAGATGCAGTCGGAAAATTTGTTAAAGTAGAGGGCCGCGTTGATATTACCAGGCCGGGAGAACCGGCTGAGCTGGTAAATGTGGGGACCGAAATCTTTGAAAAGGATATAATAAGGTCAAAAAGTGATTCAAAGGCCGAGATCCTTTTTCGGGACGGAAATGTACTGAGGCTCGCCCAGAGAACAAGGGTTGAGGTCTCGGAATATATCAGCGACTCCAGTAAAAGAAGCACAATTTTGAACCTGTTCAGAGGAAAAATACAGAACAAGGTAAAAAAGTTGCTGGGAAGCATATTTGGCGATGATGAAAACCGGTATGAGGTCCATACGCCTACATCAGTCTGTGGTGTAAGAGGGACCGATTTTTTTATGACCTATGAAAAGGGCGTCAGCGGGGCAACTTTTAAGGAAGGATTTGGCTACGGATATAACAGAAACCAGCCGGAAAATATGATTGAGGTCCAGGCAGGTCAGTCCATGGTAATACCGGACTCAAATGCCCCTCCTGTGCTGAGAACATCCTCCACGGCTGAAATTAACCGGCTGGAAGGAGAGACAACTCCTGCTGAGGAAGAAGGCGAAAGTATTGATGAAGAGGACAGTTCCGGACAAATGGATGACGGCGGGGATGAAGGTGAGAGTGTCAAGGAAGAAGAAGGTGCTGGAGACGATGAAGGAATAGCTGAGGAAGGCGATACTGAAGAAGGAGACAGTGAATCTGTTGGTGAAGAGACTTCTGATACTGCAGATGAAGGATCCTCTGCCGGAGATGAGGCTGAAGCCTCAGAAGTCAGTGATTCCGGCACTGAAATGGCTGACAGCGGGACAGAACAGGTTGAATCCGGATCGGATTCAACTGATACTGGTACGGCCGAAGGAGGTTCTGCGACAGGAGATTCAGGTTTTGTTTCTATTGATGCCGGATCATCAGAAAGTGGTATCGATGATGGAGGTATTGATGGACTTGATACTGGTGATGCCTTTATAGATACCGCGCTTGCAGATGATCAATCAGAAAACACTGATTCGAATATGGAACCGACAGTTCCAGCAGATCAGGAGGATGCTACTCTGGGTTCGAATGATGGCCCTGAAATATTACTCCAGGATGCCGGAGACGGAGATTGTCCTGAAGGAGAAGATTGCGATGATGCATATTCAGCAATAGTAGATCTTTTGACGACATCACAAGACTCGGATTCCACAACGGACCCAACGCCTACGGACCCGGTACCAACAGACCCGACTCCGACGGATCCAACACCCACGGACCCGACACCAACGGATCCAATACCAACAGACCCAGCACCAACAGTGGCAATATCAGGTAAATTAATGGGCATTACATCAGGAACTCATGTTGAAGGCGAGCATGTACTGCCCCGTTCCGAAGATCCTTTTAGGACCGGCTATACCGGCAGAATTGAAGGGTCAATCTACGAGTATGACTATTTTCGAGCGAATGATGGTACATATTTAAGAGGATTCGCAGAAGAGGAAGATTCGGACACGGGCACATGGACCATGTATAGTTATCTGCCTGATGGCGTTCTCCTGACAGAGATTGAAACTGATGGTGATTTTATGCCCGTTATTACAGAAAGCACCTGGGGCCAGTCTGACCTGGCATCCATTGCTACTCCCCCTGCCGGTTATTATGTGCGATACATGAATGAATTTGCAGCATCTATGGTTACAGGAATTGGAAGCTTTACAGGAGAAATTCAGGGCATTTCCCTTGAGTTGTGGAGTGCGACTCAATCGGTTCCATTGAACATATCTCTATCGGGTCAGTATACCTGGTCCGGAGACTCTCTATATCTGTTTAAGTCACCGCTATCAGGTTCATTTACAGATGGCGGGACATTTTCAGGTTTTTTCAGCGGAAAGGCTGATGATGCAACCGGCTTTCTTAATGCCCTGTACATTAATCCGGAAGGGACTGAACTGGGAATACTGATGAGTGATTTTACCGGAACAGTCGATACTGCCGGCGGCTGGAGTGCTGCAGGAACCATCTATCCCTCTGTATATTCAACCGATCCCAGAACAATCACCAATGATAATTTCCTTACAAGTATTGGCGAAGGTTTTCTCGAGGTGGAAAGACTTTCAGGTAATTTTTCCGCTGGGAGCGGTGAGACAATTAAAGGGCATGGTTTTGGAAATACTTTATATATTTCGGGAAGTGACTGGGGTATTTTCGAGATAACATTTGGCTATGCAAAATATGATGAAAATGCTGTTTCAAGCGCATGGTCCGGATCGGTCAGCGGGTTTGGAGAGTTCGGAGAGGGTGATGGCGGCATATGGTTTGTTGATATTTCAAACGGTGAGTGGAGTTCGAACGGGATAAGTGGTGACTTGATAAACGGCAGATTTTTAACAATGACAAAAGCAGGAACAATTGAAGGCACTCTTATTGGACCTGCCGGCACAGCAGGCGACTGGGCAGCTGTTTCCCAGGGGGCATGGCAAAAGACAGACGACCTTCTCTTCAGCAGCAGCCTTGACGGTGGTTTATATTTAGTGAGACCTCAAGAGGGCGGCAGGTATTATAACGCCGCCAATGCAAGTGAGTATTCATACCACTATGATCTGTTTAGCCATGAAGGCGGTTACCAGTTTTATGACTCTGTTAACGATACGGATAAATACATGCAAATAAATGCACTGGATTTTGATGGTACTGTAGCAGACTTTCACAGCCAGGAATGGGTATATGATCATACGAGTTATGCATTTATAAGTTATTCTGCAGGTCAGGGAACCGAGTTCCCATTACAGACCCTCAGGGATAACCCCGCAACCTATACCGGTGTTACCTGGGATTATCATGATCAGTGGACAAGCTACGACATGTTTCATACCGGCTGGTTTGAGGGGGTCCTGGGCGGGCTTGGGAACCCATGGACTGCTACTTCGGGTGCTCCTGCAGCTATTACCCTTCTGGGTTTTTATGAGGTTCCCTTTTATGTGAATTCCGGACAGCCGGTTATTTTTGCCAATGATGTAGAAAGTTATAATCCTGACAATGTAACCGGTGCCTACTCCGGATATATCGGTGGAGTATTAACAACATCAGTCAGCGGAAATATGTACGCCTTATATGTAGATCCAGCCAATAATGCAGGAATTCTTATGGGTAAGCTTGCCAGCGGGTCAGCAGATGAAGTATCAGGTATGTGGGAAGCAGATGGAGGAATTTATCCTGTACAGCTGTACTCTTCCATCGGTGTTACACCGGTTAGCCTGATAGACAGCGTGGTGAATACAGAGTATTATTTCTGGGGTGGTGGCTACACTACTCCGGGAGACGATGGCTATTTCTTTGATGGCAGCGGGATAGAAACCGGTTATTTTAAAACCGGAGGAGGGAATTTTTTCAATAAAAAAATTATGGGCGAACCCTGGGGAGTATGGCAGAACGTATTGGGGGGAGCCTATACCGGAACCCCTTCATTCGACTGGACAATGAACATTCATCATGAAATGTGGGATGAATTTGATAATATTACAGGAATGATAGCAAAATACGGAGTATCAGGCGGAACATGGTCAGGCAATGAAATAGATGCTGAGGTTATGGGAGTCTGGGTTGATCTGGGTGATGTTGTGGTGGGTGTTTCATCAGGGAAGCTTGAAGGGACGTATGATCCGATCGAAATGACATGGCAGACAATAGGTTCCGGTGTGTGGCTGAAGGCCGGTCAGTATATAGATATGACATCCACTACCGAAGGAAGAGCTACTTTGGCTGAACTTAATATTCCGGCTGTTGAAATCGGCAGAACTACACTGAATGGCACTGGGAGCACAATGTCGATTACAATGACCGATGTAACTTTTTTCGCGTCCTCGACAGGGGGGGATGCCCGGATATGGGCAACGGATAACATAAGCGGAACCTATACAGTTGATCCCTATATTGGTGATTATATTTATTTATCCAATGGCGACAGCTCGATCACAGCCGATTTCACCCTTAAAAAATGGGATAATAATAACTGGGCCGCAGATATCTCTCACGGTATCGGTACGATAAACAGGACAGATGTATCCGGCACGGCGAATGTTGAGTTTGGTGGCGTAGCAGGTGGAACCTATACAGGAACTGCATCCGGCAGTTTTTCAGGTGAAGGTGCGGGCGTTGCGAGGTAATAAAGGCATTTCTCTATTTTCCGGATATTTTTAAGGGAAATATATTATTAAAAACCGGGCCGGCCTCTGTGTCGGCCCGGTTTTTATGGTAATTTTCTGGCAGATAATTAAATTCTGTGATTATCGCCAGATCATTTTGGGCAGGCACACAGGCCTGCCCCATAGTGCTTCGACAAAATTCGTTCAACGCCAGCGAATGCCCACTAAAAGGTTACTGCCCGCCATATGCTGCAATAACCTTCTGCATATTTTTTTTCAGTATCATCAGGGACATTGACTTGTCTTGACATTGAACCTTAAATAAGAAATTATATCTCCTTTTAATTTTTCAAAAAAAACACCCCCCATTACAGGAGGCGCATAGCATGAATGATAATATAGTAATGAAATCCGACTTTCAGGATCTTAATCTAGTCAGGCGCGGAAAGGTGAGAGATGTCTACGAGATAGATGACGACAAACTGCTGATCGTGGCAAGCGACCGCATGTCAGCATTTGATGTTGTAATGGATGATCCCATCCCGGACAAGGGGAAGATCCTCACGGCAATATCCGTATTCTGGTTTGATAAGCTCAAGGATGTTGTGGAAAATCATATTATTTCGACCAATCCCGATGAATATCCTGAACCCTGCCAAAAATATAAAAAAGATCTTGCCGGCAGAAGCATGCTGGTAAAAAAGGCAGAGCCTTTAACTGTAGAGTGTATTGTAAGGGGGTATATTTCAGGTTCAGGCTGGAATGAGTATAAAAAGAGCGGAAGCGTATGCAGCATTCCTCTGCCGGAAGGCCTGAAGGAATCGGAGATATTGCCGGAGCCGATTTTTACGCCTTCAACAAAGGCTGAGCTGGGCGAACACGATGAAAATATCTCATTTGAGAAGGTTATCGAAATACTCGGGAAAGATACTGCAGAAAAGATCAGGGATATAAGCCTTAAAATATACGAGACCGGACGCAGGTTTGCCGCGGAGAAGGGCATAATCATAGCCGACACAAAATTTGAGTTCGGTTTTGCAGGTGATAAACTTATACTTATAGATGAGGTGCTTACACCTGATTCATCACGTTTCTGGCCAATGGACGCATATAACCCGGGGGGAGCCCAGAAAAGTTTTGACAAGCAGTATCTGAGGGATTATCTGAACGGCCTTGACTGGCCCAAGTCTCCACCGCCGCCTCCTCTGCCGGAAGAGATAGTGCAGAAGACCCGTGAAAAGTATCTTGAAGCCCTTGAAAGGTTAACGGGCAAGGGGTTGGATTAAGGAAAAATGGATCTGATAATATGCTTCATTGATGATTCTGGTTTTGAGCATGACCTGATCAGGAATGTAATAGCCCCCGCTGAAAAACGATTAAAGTTTGTTCAGGCCTATACATTTGATGAGGCAAGGTCCAGGCTTGAAGGACGGATACCAGGGCTTTTCCTTCTTGACCTCTGGGGCCAGGATGCCGAGGTCAAAAATCCGGCCGTAACGCCAAAAGAGGAGCTTGATAAACTGATATCCGGGTTTAATACCCTGGATGATGTATATCAGAACCTTGATTCCTTCAGTGGTGACAGGACAAACGAATACCTGAAAAGACTTTTTTCTATTGTGGATAGCTGGCGTACCCTGTTTGAATCGGCCTGCTCAAGGATCGGCCAGAACAATAAATACGGCCTTTATAATCTGAAGTGTGCAAGGGCCGAGTATCCGGGTGTGCCGGCTGTGTTTTATACCAGAAAATCGCTCATTAACGATGCCGTCCAAATGATAAAGGCGGGCACTGACGGCCTGTTCATAAAGCCTACCGGGAAAAATGATGAAGAAACCCGTCGTATCACGGGTGAGTTTGCCCCTTTGCTTATTGCCTCCCTTACAGAGATAATAAAATCAAAAATAGAGAACCTGTCATTATTCAAGGATTATTATACCGATATTTCACCAGATACCGGTGAAGCCGTTACAGGTTTGATAAATTATTGGAAAGAATTTAAAAATAATTAAAAGTCCTTCCTTCCCCCGCCTTGACAAACTAAACCCCGATGCTTAACGTAACACTGGTTTTTCCCAAGCCTTTCAATTAGATCTCAATAAGGAGTCGGTTTTAATAAAGATGAATGAAAAATTTTCGGAAAACAGTAAAAAAATTAATATTAAAGTAGATGAACCTGAAACACCTGACAGCATAAATCCCGAAAAGGAAACAGCAGAAGAAATTCCGTTGGAGGAAATGTCGACGGATGATCTGATTAAGAAAATTGATGAGCTTAAGGAAGAATCCAAGGAAAATTACGACAGATATCTCCGTTCCCAGGCGGAAATGGATAATATCATAAAAAGAAATAAAAAAGAAAAAGAGGAATGGGTTAAATATTCAAATGAAACCTTAATCAAGGACCTGCTGCAGGTAATTGATAACCTTGAAAATGCAATAAACCATTCCGGAAATGAAAATTCATTTAATGCTCTGATCGAAGGAGTTGAACTTACACTCAAAGGTTTTAAAGATACTTTGGCGAAGTCCGGCCTGGAGGAAGTTAAGACCGTCGGAGAGGATTTTGATCCCTGTTTTCACCATGCTGTTCAGGAAGCAATGAGTGACAGTATTGAAAAGGGAAAAATTATCAAAGAGTTCCAGAAGGGCTATACTCTCAATCAAAGATTGATAAGACCTGCTATGGTTGTTATCAGCAAGGGGAATTCAGATGATAACGGCCAGACAGAAACCTTCCAGGGAGCATGTGAAGAATAATATTTTGAGTAAAAGGGTTATAAGGAGGATAAAATGGGAAAAATTATAGGAATTGATCTAGGTACTACAAATTCTTGTGTTGCTGTTATGGAAGGCGGTGATCCCGTTGTTATTGCCAATCAGGAGGGTAGCAGGACTACACCTTCAATCGTTGCCTTCACCGACAAAAATGAAAGACTTGTCGGCCAGGTGGCAAAACGTCAGGCGGTTACCAACCCTGACAATACGGTTTTCGCTGTAAAAAGACTTATCGGAAGAAAATTTGAATCTGCAGATGTCCAGAGGGATGTCGGTATTCTTCCCTATAAAATAACAAAGGCCTCAAACAGTGATGCACAGGTGACATGCCGTGACAAGGACTACAGCCCGGCTGAAATTTCATCAATGATTCTTTTGAAAATGAAGCAGACTGCCGAAGATTATCTTGGTGAACCTGTTACGGAAGCAGTAATAACCGTCCCGGCATATTTCAATGACAGCCAGCGACAGGCAACAAAAGACGCAGGTAAAATTGCAGGGCTGAAGGTAGAGAGAATAATCAACGAGCCTACCGCTGCATCCCTTGCCTATGGACTTGATAAAAAGGGCGATAAAAAGATCGCAGTATTTGACCTTGGCGGCGGTACATTTGATATTTCAATACTTGAAATAGGCGACGGTGTATTTGAGGTTAAGTCAACCAATGGTGATACACACTTAGGCGGCGAGGATTTTGATAACAGAATAGTTAATTACCTGGCAGACGAGTTCAAGAAGGATCAGGGAATTGATCTCAAGACCGATAAGATGGCGCTTCAGAGACTTAAGGAAGCGGCGGAAAAGGCCAAGATGGAGCTTTCAGGTTCTACTGAAACCGATATCAACCTGCCCTTTATCACGGCTGATGCCAGCGGTCCGAAACATCTCAATATCAAGCTTTCAAGATCCAAACTGGAGGCCCTTGTTGATGACCTGATTCAGCGTGTCGTAAATCCATGTAAACTTGCTATCAAGGATTCAGGCTTCAGTCCGAGTGAAATAGACGATGTAATTCTTGTGGGCGGTATGACAAGGATGCCCAAGGTTCAGGAAAAGGTTAAGGAGATATTCGGAAAAGAACCCAGCAAGGGTGTCAACCCTGATGAAGTTGTAGCCATTGGCGCTGCAATCCAGGGTGGAGTTTTAAAGGGTGATGTTAAAGACGTTCTTCTTCTCGATGTAACGCCTCTATCCCTGGGTATTGAAACCCTTGGTGGTGTGTTTACAAAGCTGATAGAAAAGAATACAACCATCCCTACCAAAAAGAGTCAGGTATTCTCCACCGCTGCAGACAATCAGCCTGCGGTTGAGATCCATGTCCTCCAGGGTGAAAGGGAAATGGCCCAAAATAACAAGACCCTTGGCAGGTTCCAGCTTGTCGGTATTCCACCGGCTCCAAGGGGAATGCCCCAGATCGAAGTTACCTTTGATATTGATGCAAACGGTATTGTAAGCGTGTCCGCAAAGGACATGGGCACCGGTAAAGAGCAGTCAATCAAGATAACCGCATCAAGCGGCCTTTCCGATGATGAGATAGATCAGCTTGTGAAGGATGCGGAGATGCATGCAGATGAAGACAAGAAAAAGAGGGAGCTTGTTGATGCCAGGAACATGGCCGACAGTATGATCTATACAACCGAAAAATCCCTTAAGGAAGATGCTCCTGATCTCGATGCAACATCAAAAGCTGCAATCGAAAAATCCATTGAAGATCTTAAAAAGGCAATGGAAGGTGACAATGTGGATGAAATCAAGCGTCTTACCGAAGAGCTTACCCAGGCATCCCATAAGATAGCCGAGGCAATGTATGCAAAGGCAAATGCCGAACAGCAGGCTCAGGCAGGGCCTGATGCTGCGGGCGGCGGAGCCTCCGGCCAGGCACAGGATGATGATGTAGTGGACGCTGATTTTGAGGAAGTAGACAAGGATAAAAACTAGTGGATCATAAAAATCCTTTTATAAAAAAGGCTGTTCTCACCCTTGTGGTGGGAATGGCCTTTCTCTTTTTTTCCTGCCAGGGCGGGCAGTTGATGAGGCAGGGAAGTCCTTTAACAGGGTATTCCGATGCTGTCGCAGACTATGATGCAGGAAGATATGACTCGGCGCTCAGGACTTTTAACGGGATATTAAAGGCAGAACCTGATCATCCTGAGATTCAGATGATCAGATATTATCAGGCATTTTGCTATTACTATGTTGGCGACTATAAAAAATCGATTAGCCTGGCAACAGACTGGATGAAGGAGTTTCCTGACAGCCCTGAACAGTACAATGTCCAGAAACTGGCAGGTGACGCCAGCAGGGCATCCGGTCTCATGTATGACGCCTGTTTCTGGATGAATGTATCTCTGAAAACCGCAAAGATTTCCGGTATACCCGAACGCATCCAGGATATGATATCAGGTAATATTATCGATGTGATAGGCCAGTGTGATGAAGAAGAACTGGAAAAAATAAGGCAGCTTGACGGCATAGACCCGTTTCTTCCCTCCATATCCCTCAGGCAGTCTGAACTGGCCCTTGAAAAGGGGGCCTACCTCGAAGCCAAAAGGTTTGCGAGGCAGGTTATTCAATCAGCAGAAATAAATGAACAGCCTGAATTTATAGCAAAAGGCCATGAGTTAATATCCCGGATTAATAAAAAGATTGATGAAACCAGCGACATTAACAGGAGAACTATCGGCTGTCTCCTGCCATTGCAGGGACCGGCTTCATTATACGGTGAAGAACTGTTAAAGGGCATAGAGCTGGGAATGGATCTTTTCAATAACTCAAATCCGGATGCTCATCTTGAACTGGTTATAAAAAATACAAACTATTCATCCGAAGAAACACTTGCGGTTATTGATGAGCTTATTTTTGATGAAAAGGTAATAGCAATTATCGGTCCCCTTTCCAGTTCGGCATCCGTGGCGGCTGCAAAAAAGGCCCAGGAATATGGTGTTCCCATTATAACCCTTACCCAGAAACAGGATATTACAGACGAAGGGGATATGGTGTTTCGAAACTATTTAACCCCTTCCAGAGAGCTGGATGTTCTTCTCAGCAGGGCCATAAATGAAATGGGTATGTCACGGTTCGGGATATTTTACCCTGAGACCTCCTATGGGTATTTTTTTATGAATCTCTTCTGGGACCGGATTGAAGAGATGGGTGGAGAAATTACTGCGGTTGAATCCTATAAATCCGGAGACACTGATTTTGCAGATGGCATAAAAAAAATGGTGGGGCTCTTTTATCCCCGGCCCGAATCCGTATTTGAGAGGCTGAAAGCTAAAAAGATATTTGATATTACCGGAGAGCTGCCCGTGGACCCTGAAAATCCGGATATGGAGCCTGTGGAAGAACTCTCAGATATGCTGGCAGAAGAGAGCAGCGATTTTCCTGAAAACTTCATTTCTACACCTGTAACCAAAGAGGTTGGTGAAAAGGATATGATGTCTTTTGCTGATGAATCAGTTGAAGGGCAGTCAGTTAGAACCCTTGATCCGGAAAACCCGGATGATTTAGCAGTAATAGAAGAAGAGGCGATGACTGACCCCATAGTAGATTTTGATGCCGTATTTATTCCGGATAACAGCCAGAATATTGCCCAGATTGCTCCTCAATTCCCTTTTAATAATGTATTTAATGTGCCTTTTCTCGGGACGAGCCTGTGGCTGTCAGATGAATTGATAAGCTCAACATCCGATTATATCCAGGGTGCCATGTTCCCGGTTGGTTTTTATATTAACAGTGATTCGGAAATTGTTAGAGATTTTGTTCGTCTTTACAGGGATGCCTATGGGGTAGACCCGGGAATGCTGGCTGCAACAGGATTTGACACCATAAAGATGATTAAGAAATTGATGCAGGATGGTGAAATCAATACCCGCTCGGATTTTCAACAGGCCCTTTTAGGCTATAATGAATATGAAGGTGTAACCGGGAATGTATCATTTGATGATCGGGGCGAAGTTGAAAAATCTCCTTTGCTCCTTACCGTTCACGGCAGAAGGCTGCATGTTTTGCAGTAAAAAATATAAGTAATTGGTTTATAAACAAATCTCCATCCATGAGGCAGTCATGGATGGAGATTTGTTTTTTTTAAGAAGCACAAGGTCAAATTATCGATTGTTATTTATGCTGCCTCGCTTGTGCCTGTTATTCTTCGTTATCTTCCTCGGCTTCCTGTTCCTTTTTATCCGGCCTGGCGAATCGGGCAACAAAAATGCCTATCTCATATAAAACTATTAACGGTACGGCCATCATACACTGGGTTGTAGGATCCGGCGGAGTTAGTATGGCAGCCAGGACAAAACTCAAAAGAATGGCGTATTTACGATTCTTCTTCAAAAAAGGAACTGTTACAACGCCCATCTTTGACAGGAAAAACATCACAACTGGCAATTCAAACACAAGGCCGAATGCAAGGAGCAGCCTTGTCGCAAGGGAGAAATATTCCTTTACTGAAGGCATCGCCCTTATGGTCTCGGTCTCGAATCCAAGAAAAAACTGGAATCCATAGGGGAAAACAATAAAATATCCGAACAGTGCCCCGCCTACAAAAAGAATTGTCGAGGAGATTACAAAGGGGATGACATATTTTTTTTCATTCTGATACAGGCCCGGTGCTATAAATTTCCATGCCTGGAGAAATAATACCGGCGAGGCAATGAGGATTCCGGCGACCAATGCTGTTTTTAGGTTTGTGAAAAACTTTTCCGTCAGGCCAGTAAAAATAAGGGTCTGTCCTTCAGCCATTGCGTTTGTCAGAGGCCTCATTAAAATATCAAACAGATCGTCAGCGAAATAAAAGGCACCGCAAAATGCGACGCCGACAGCAATAAAGGAGTTGATAAGCCTTTTCCGAAGTTCTTCAAGGTGGCTCATGAAGGGCTGCTTTGCTTCATCATTCATCTGCAGGGGTCTCCTTTTTTTCTTTATCAGAAACCTCAGAGTCATCTGTCTCATCTATATCCTCAGCAGACGTCATCTCTTCTTCAGCGGGAGTGGGTTCTGAATCATCATCCTCGTCTTCATCTGTATCTTCCAGGGAGTCCTTAAAATCATTTATTGTGTCGATCGTGTCGTTCTTGATAGTGCTGAGTTCTTCGTCCAGGTTAAAGCTGTCCTTTATTTCCTGTGACGCCTTCTTAAACTCAGCGAGCCCTTTGCCAAGTGCTCTTGCCAGATCCGGTAATTTGCTGGGTCCTATTACAACCAGGGCTATGACCATTATGACTATCAATTCTGGCAGTCCAATGCCGAACATAATAAACCTCTTTTTTTAAAGTGTTATATTTCCTTAATTAATGCCGTTTCATCACAATCGGGGAATTTCGGACATTTCAGACAGTCTGACCATACCTTATGGGGCAGTTCGGACTTGTCAACAATGCTGAATCCCAGTTTTTTAAAATACTCCGGTACATAAGTGAGTGTAAATATTTTTTTAAGACCAAGGGTTTTGGCTTCTTCAATGCATCTTTCAACAAGCATGATGCCGTAATGCTGTCCCTGGTGTTTTTCAGCCACCGCCAGGGACCTTATCTCTGCAAGTTCTTCCCAGCACAAGCCAAGGGCACAGATCGCAATGATATTTTCCTCATCATCAGAAATAACATAAAAGTCCCTCAGGTGCTCATACAGTTCACTGAGGGATCTTGGCAGCAAGACACCTCTGTCTCCAAAATGATTGAGGAGCCGCTGAATCTGTATGACTTCACCTACGACCGGTTTTTTTAACATACTATTTGTCAACCTTTACAATAAAACCCTTATAGCCGGTATCTCTTTTTAATTTGTTAAGACACATAACCGCTTCACTGCGCCTGGAAAACCTTCCGCACATTATCCTGTATGTTTTTTTCCCATTCACTGTAGCGCTATAATAATACGCATCATAATCCTGATCAACAAGTTCTTTTACAAGGGTTTCGGCCCTTCCCGAGTCACTTACTGAGGCTATCTGCACAGAAAAGAAATCCTGAAGTTGAGTTGCCGGCAAGGGTTTATCCTCACTTATTTCTCCGGATTTCGGTTTTTCGGGTACAGGTGCCTCCTCATCCCTTGAAAGCGTAATCTTCTGAGATGATTCTTTCTCCCTTGGAGGAATGCTTCTCCTTTTTACTTCATTCTTTTTGCTCTCAAGATTGTCATAAAAAACAAATGCAGGATCTTTTTTCGGCTCTTTATATTCATACTCTTCCTTCTGGTTTATCGTCTGCTTAAGTTTTTTTAAGGGATTGGGCATAGTCCCGGGCAGCAAACCCCTTCCTGCGAGGATTCCCAGTACAAAGACCCAGGCCAGCAGAAAAAGCAGAAAAAGACTCCACAGAAATATTGAAAAAGGAGTCAGTTCAATCTTTATTTTTTGAGATTTTTTACTCTGTTTTTTTTTTGCCATTTTATCAGGTTACATCTTTTCCGGAGCACTTACTCCCAGAAGGTTTAATCCGTTTCTTATGACTGTTTTTACTCCTGCGACAAGTGCAAGTCTTGCCTTTGTCAGGTGGAGGTCCTCGGTAATGATACGGTTGCCTCCATCCTTGATTCCAAGATTAAAATACCTGTGAAAACGCGCCGCAAGGTCAGTCAGGTAATAGGTCAGCCTGTGGGCCTCAAAGGATTTGCAGATGCTGTCAAGGAGCTCTGTAAAACCTTCAAGGTACCTGATCAGGTCCACCTCTTCATCAAGTTTCAGCCCGGTTAAATCATTTTCGTCAATATTCAGTGCGATATCAATGCCTTCATCTTCAGCCTTCCTGAAGATACTGCATATCCTTGCGTGTGCATACTGGACATAGTAAACAGGATTATCGTTGTCATGTTTTTTTACCATGTCTATGTCAAAATCAAGGGCAGAGTCATGGGTTTTAGTCAAAAATACAAACCTTGCTGCATCAACATCAACCTCTTCCAGCAGGTCCTTCATGGTTACATACTGACCGGCCCTCTTTGACATCCTTATTTCCTGGCCCTCTTTAAAGAGTTTTACAAGCTGGATAAGAAGAACAGACAGCCAGTTCCCGTCAATGTCATTAGCCTTAAGGGCTGATTTTACCCTGTTTATATATCCGTGATGGTCAGCTCCCCACAGATTAAGTGCCCTGGAAAATCCCCTTTTATGTTTATCAAGATGATAGGATATATCAGATGCAAAATAGGTGAACTGCCCGTCCTGCTTTTTGATAACCCTGTCCTTGTCATCACCGTAACTGGCTGTTTTTATCCATAATGCACCGTCCTTTTCATAGAGCTCATCCTTCTCTTTCATTTCTTCCAGGGATTTGGCAACAAGGCCCTTTTCAAAAAGTTCGGATTCATTAAACCAGATATCAAAATCAACACGGAACTGCTCGAGATCCTTTTTAATCTCCAGGAGCATCTTTTCCTTTCCAATCTCCGAGCATGTGCTTATTGCGGTTTCTTCATCCATTGAAGAGAGATCCTTTTCAACCGCGATTTCCTTTGCAAGATCAAGGATGTAATCGCCATGATACCCGTTTTCAGGAAAGAGGTGGTCCGGGTTCTTCATCTGCAGCCATCTTGCATATATTGATTCTCCAAGCAGCCTGATCTGCACACCGGCATCATTGATATAAAATTCCCTGACAACATCATAACCCCTGAAGTCAAGAATCCGGCAGATAGTATCTCCCAGAGCAGCGCCCCTCCCGTGACCAAGGTGGAGCGGACCTGTAGGGTTTGCGCTGACAAATTCAACAAGCACGCTTTCTCCCCTTTTTGAGGCGGTGCTGCCGTACTTTTCATTGAGTTCTATAATGTCCTTGAGGATTTTTAACCATTCAATAGAGCTGATTGTGAAGTTTATAAAACCGGGCCCGGCGATCTCGATTTTTTCCAGAAAGCCTTCCGGGTCCTTAAAATTTTCTACGATTACCTTTGCTATATCCCTTGGAGCCCTCTTCTGTGAGGAGGCCAGGAGCATTGGCAGGTTGGTAGCCAGGTGGCCATGGTCCCTGTTGTTCGGAACCTCTATCACATAATCAGGCAGAGGGGTTTCCTTTAGCTGTTCCTGCTGAAAGCAGTAATCGATTGTGTTTTTGAGTAAATCGTTTAGTTTTTCCTTCATGTTACATTTCCTGATTCATATTTTACGGGATTAAATATATTCCCTCTTAAGGCTGCATCCCATTGATAAAAATATCTCATATGAGATTGTGCTGCACAAGCCGGCAATATCATCACCGGTTATAGCCTCCCGGCCCTGAGTGCCCATGATTATACATTCATCGCCAGCCGTTATATTGTCGATACCTGTTATATCGCAGGCAAGCATGTTCATGCATATATTACCTGTAATATTACAGGTTTTTCCCCCCACAAGAACCTTCCCTCTGTTGGATAAACATCTTGGGATGCCGTCTGCATATCCGGCGGAGACAATTGCTATTTTTTTTGCCCCGTCAGTATAATAGGTTCTTCCATAACTGACCGGCGTTTTATCCTCAAAATCCCGGATCTGCAATATGTGGCTCTTCAGACCCATTACCGGCCGAAGTTTTACATCGGTCTTAAATCCAGGACAGGGCAATCCGCCGTAAAGCATGATACCGGGGCGTATCATATCAAAGTGAGAACTTTTATATGCCACGGTGCCGGCGCTGTTTGCGAGATGGTTGAGATTCAGGTCCATTCCCAGTCGCCTGGCTTCAGTGACTATTTTAATAAATTTTAATATCTGGCCCTGTGTAAACTCCCTGTCTTCTTCATCCGCAGAAGAAAGGTGAGACATCAGTGCCTCGATTTCAAGAAAAGATGACCTCCTTAAATTCTGAAGAAAACCGGCTGTCTCATTACAGTCGATTCCAAGGCGTCCCATTCCTGTATCTATCTTTACGTGTATCTTTACTTTTTTGTTCTTTGCCCTGCCAATATTTTCAAGCTTTTCTGCTGCCCCTGAATCAAAGATAACCGGTGTAAGGGCATTTTCTATTACAGCCTCAGCTTCCTCATCCGTTTCTATACCACAGAGGATGACTATTGGTATTTTTATACCTGCTTTTCTCAGTTCAAGGGCTTCCTCAATAAAAGAAACGCCAAGACAGTAAACCCCTTTTTTTTCAAGAGTTTTTGAAACCGGAACAAGGCCGTGGCCATAGGCATCCGATTTTACAATCCCCATTATTTTGGTATCTTTTTCTGTGCAGTTTCTTATCTGTTCCAGATTAAAGCCAAGGGACTCGAGGTCAATCGTGAGTTTATTCGGCGATATTACCATACCACTTCTCTTATTACTTTTATGTTTTACCCGGTTATTCTCAAATTATGCCTGAATATGAACTGCCCTGCCGCAAGCAGCGAAGTATGAGACCTTGCGCTTCGCAATAAAAAATCCGCCAGGCAAGCGGTTATCCAATTAATAGACGGATATGTCAAATAATAATATGAAACCCAAACAGGGTAAAATAATAGATATATGATATGCCGTCCTATATCAAGGATTATATATATAAACGCAGCATATTGACAGCCGGATAGAGTGCCAATATCATTATCCATTCAGAATAAGCGGACAATTAAAACAACTCTTTTTTGAAAGATGAAAATATGAAACTTTTTATATGTCTTATTGGTCTAATACTTATTGTTGAAGGTCTTCCATATTTTGTATTTCCGGACAAGATGAAAAACTGGATGAAGATGATCATGGAAATTCCCGACTCAAGCCTCAGGGTGATGGGATTTTTTTCTATGTGTGCAGGCCTCCTTCTTGCATACCTGTCCCGCTAATATAGTTTGACTTTATTTAATATTTTATATAAGTTACGCCTTTTATGAAAATTGGACAGGCTAAAAATCCGGACAACGATTGATGTACAGTATTGAGGATTATGATTTTGATCTAAACGAAGACCTGATCGCCCAGACCCCTGCTGCAGGACGGGACAAGTCACGGCTTCTTCATGTAGACCGAAGACAGGAAAAATTATCAGATTATAATTTTTTTAATCTCCCCGGGCTCCTTCAGGCAGGAGACCTTATTGTAATAAATAATACAAAGGTCGTGCCTGCCAGGCTCTATGGCATGAAGGAAAGCGGAGGCAGGGCCGAGATCCTGGTCCTGGAACACCCGGAATCCCTGCAGGATTCCATGGCTGACAGAAGGTGGTGTCTTCTCAGGTCCTCAAAAAGGCCAAAGGTCGGAAGTCGGATTTTATTTGAAAAAGGTCTTTCCGGTACAGTAGAAGAACTGGCAGAGGGTGGCCTGACAAAGATACAGTTTACAGGATCCTTATCCATTGATCTTCTGCTTGAGGAAGAGGGATGGGTTCCTCTGCCGCCCTATATAAAGAGAGACAGCAAAGATATGTCTCCTGTTGACCGGGAAAGATATCAGACTATCTTTTCTCATAAAAGAGGTGCGGTTGCGGCCCCTACGGCAGGGCTTCACTTTACTGAGGAAACAGTAGCAGAACTAAAGAGGGCCGAAATAGAGATTGCCGGAATAACCCTCCATGTGGGGTACGGAACATTTCAACCTGTAAGGGTTGATGATATAAGAGAGCATGTTCTTGGTGAAGAGTATTACAGCATTTCACCGGAAACCGCCGGGGTGATTGACAGGGCAAAAAGAGAAAAGAGAAGGATAATTGCGGTAGGCACAACAACCGTGAGGACCCTTGAAAGTGTGGCTGCGGCTTCAGGACAGATAGAGCCGGGCAGCGGAAAGACCGGGCTTTTAATTACCCCGGGTTTTACATTCAGGGCCATTGACGGATTGATTACAAATTTTCATTTACCTAAATCGTCCCTCCTGTTTCTGGTTTCAGCTTTCGGGGGAAGGGAACTGATAAAACGGGCATATGAACATGCCGTTAAAAATGCCTACAGGTTTTACAGCTATGGCGATGCCATGCTGATTACTTAAGAAGGAATGATTATATTAAGTTTTGAAATTTGAAATTTTACATAAGGATGAATCAACAAATGCCAGGGCAGGCATAATTGAAACAACGCGGGGGAAGATAGAGACCCCCGTTTTTATGCCTGTAGGGACCCAGGGAACGGTTAAGGCCCTGTCTCCGGAGGATCTGACCGATGCAGGTGCACAGATAATTCTGTCAAACACCTATCATCTGTACCTCCGTCCCGGTCACGAAACAGTAAATAAACTGGGCGGTCTGCATAAATTTATGAACTGGAGCAGACCTGTTCTTACTGACAGCGGCGGATACCAGGTATACAGCCTGGCAAAACTGAGAAAGATCACGCAAGACGGAGTAACATTCCAGTCGCACATAGACGGCTCCAGACATTTTCTGGGACCAAGAGAGTCAATGGCAATACAGAAGGCGCTTGGAAGCGATATAGTAATGGCCTTTGACGAGTGTGCGCCGTATCCTGCGGATTATGAGTATGTCCATAATTCGGTAAAACTGACCAGTAAATGGGCAAAAGTTTGTCTTGACCAGGAGCTCGGAGAAGGTCAGAATCTCTTTGGTATTGTTCAGGGAGGCATGTACAGCGATCTGAGGGAGATGAGCGCAAAGGAGCTGGTGGAGATGGATTTCCCGGGGTATGCCCTGGGCGGCCTTTCTGTAGGAGAGGAAAGCGATATCAGGGAGAGGGTAATATCTGAAACGGTTCAGTTTCTTCCAGATAATAAGCCTCGGTATCTGATGGGTGTCGGAAAACCCGAGGATATCCTGGAGGCCGTGATTCTGGGAGTGGATATGTTCGACTGTGTTATGCCGACGCGAAATGCCCGGAATGGTTCGCTTTTTACTGACAGCGGCAGATTAGTTATAAAAAATGCCGCATACATTGAAGACAGTGCGCCTGTCGATGAAAATTGCGGGTGTTACACATGCAGGAATTACTCGAGGGCCTATCTGAGGCATCTTTTTATGGCAAATGAGCTTTTAGCCTACAGATTGAACAGCATTCACAACATTTATTATTACATCCATTTTATGGATAGAATAAAAAATGCAATTAAAGATAATAAATTATTGGAATTTAAAAAAGAATTTTATAAGTTAAGAAGTTAATACAAAACAATAGAAGATTGGAGGAGTATAATGATAGATGTAGCATACGCCATGGGAGCAGGTGGTCAGGCAGGAGCAGGTGCACAGGGAGGAGGCATGAGTGCAATGTTATTTCCTTTAGCACTGATTGCCATATTTTATTTTCTGCTTATCAGACCCCAGCAGAAAAAGGCCAAGGAACATCGTGCAATGCTTGATGATCTGAAAAAGGGAGATAAAATAATAAGCTCGGGCGGCCTTCATGGCGTTATTACCGGTCTTTCCGATGATGCAATAACAATGGAGATAGCCCCAAAGATAAGGGTGAAGATATCCAGGGGTTCGGTTGCCGGTAAACTGAGTTAGTTAAAAATATTAATGCCATTTAGAAAAGGGGGACGTAAATCGTGTCAAAGAACTTTCGCTGGCGCGGATTAACAATCGCTATCTTTATAGTCATTGCGCTGCTTTACCTTATTCCTTCACTGCCGGGCGGAGCGCCACAGTGGTGGCCGGGCGCATTTCCGGAAGAAAGTGTCCACCTGGGGTTGGATCTCCAGGGAGGGATGCATCTTGTCCTTGAAGTAGAAGTTCAGGAGGCAGTAAAAAACGACCTTCAGAGAGCAGTGGACGATATCAAGGAAAATCTCAGAGAAGAAAAGATAAGATACTACGAGCTTAAACGTGACGGCATCAATGGTATAAATATAACGATTATGAGCGCGGATCACAGAGATTCTTTCGAGGATCTGATCAGATCCCGTTTCAATGAGTATGAGCTCAGGGATGGCGCCCCTGCAGAAAAAGGCGTAAGGTATACACTTGTCCTCAAGAAAGATACAAAAGCCCAGATTATGAAGATGGCCACTGATCAGGCTCTTGAAACAATAACAAACAGAATCGATCAGTTTGGCGTCACAGAGCCGGATATCCGTGCGCTCGAAGACAACAGGATACAGCTGCAGCTTCCGGGTATCAGCGATCCTGACAGGGCAAAGGCCCTTATAGGACAGACTGCCGTACTGGAATTCAAGCTGGTTGACAGTAAAAACAGCGTTGATGAGGCAGTAAAGGGAAATATCCCGGCGGGTGATGAACTTCTTTATGAGACTGTTAGGAGTGATAAGACAGGGACAATAAACAAAACCCCTTTTCTGGTTAAAAAAACAGCGGTTCTTACGGGTAAGTATATCAGCAATGCCAAGGTTAGCATTGATCAGCAGTATAATGAGCCCAATGTGTCACTCACATTTAACAGCCAGGGCGCGAGGATTTTTGAGAGGATTACAGGTGAAAATGTCGGTGAGCGGCTGGCCATCGTCCTTGATGGAAACGTCTATTCAGCTCCAAATATCAATGAAAAGATAGCAGGAGGAAGGGCTCAGATTACAGGAAGATTTACAATGGAAGAGGCAAGGGATCTGGCCATTGTATTGCGGGCCGGTTCTCTTGATGCCCCTGTTCATTTCCTTGAAGAAAGGACTGTAGGCCCCTCTCTTGGAAAAGACTCCATAAACAAGGGTTTTTTCTCCATGATAACAGGATTCGTAATAGTGGTTATCTTTATGGTTATCTACTATGGTTTTTCAGGGATTATTGCGGATATTGCCCTCCTGCTTAATGTTATCTTTATAATGGCAGGACTTGCCGTTTTTGAGGCAACACTCACCCTGCCCGGTATTGCGGGTATTATCCTCACCATCGGTATGGCCGTAGATGCAAATGTGTTGATTTTTGAGAGAATACGTGAAGAGCTTAAACTGGGGAAAACACCAAGGACTGCCATTGAGAGCGGATTCAGCAAGGCCACTGTTACAATTCTTGATGCAAATGTAACAACCTTTATTGCCGCTCTGGTTTTATTCCAGTTCGGAACAGGCGCGGTAAAGGGTTTTGCCGTGACCCTGAGTATTGGTATTGTGGCAAGCTTTATTACTGCAGTATTCATAGCAAGGTTTGTTTTTGATTACCTGTATATAAAACTGAACTGGAAGAAACTCAGTATTTAATGAAAAACGCATAATCCTTTATATAAATGGAGCTGATTCATGCAATTTATAAAAGATGATATTAACATAAATTTTCTCGGTAATAGAAAAAAGGCTTATGTCCTTTCCTCTTTGCTGATTGTTCTTACTATTGTGATGCTCTTCTACAGGGGCGGGCTGAATCTGGGAGTGGATTTTACCGGTGGTATTGTGATTCAGGTAAAGATGGGGCATGCTCACACGCCTTCCGAGATAAAGGACGCCCTGCCTGAAGATATTCAGGACAGCATCATTCAGGAATTTGGCGACAGGGAGGAACATGAATATCTTATCAGGGTTCAGGATCCAGAAAAAAACTCGCCGGACCTTAGTGACAAAGTACAGCAGGCTCTTACTGAAAAGTTTGGTGATTCTGCAGAGATAAGAGATTTCGAATTTGTCGGACCCAAGGTTGGAAATGATCTCAAGGAAGCTGCAACCTTTGCCATATTCTTTTCCATTCTTTTTATAGTCATATATATATCAGGCCGTTTTGAGCTTAAATGGACTATGAGTATAATTATGGCCGGTTCCCTTGCCATCGTGGTGTATGTGGGGGATAAAGTCGGCATTCCTATTATATGGCTGACCATTGTTGCCCTGATTGTAACGATTATCCTCTGCTGGATTCTTAAGCTTAAATATGCAATGGGTGCCATAATAGCCCTCATTCATGACGTAACCATAACGATAGGTGCATTTGCCCTTACAGACAGAGAGATATCTCTTGCCATTATTGCGGCCCTGCTGACTATAGTCGGTTATTCTCTTAATGATACCATTGTTGTATTTGACAGGATCCGTGAAAACCTTAAACGGTTCAAAAAGCAGGATATTAAAGAGGTTATGAATTCAAGTATAAATGAGACCCTGAGCAGAACAATCCTTACATCGGTTACAACCCTGATTGTTGTTGTTGCCCTGTTCGTGCTCGGCGGCGGAGTTATTCATGACTTTGCCTTTGCAATGTTGATCGGTGTTTTTGTAGGAACCTACTCCTCGATATTTGTTGCCAGTCCGATAATTCTGGCATGGGAGGGTAAGTTTAACAAGAACAACAAGGCAAAGTAATTTTTTAAAGGAAAGTTTTGGCAAGAAAGAAAAGAAAAAAGCCGCGTACCGGCTCAGGAAATACTCTTTATCTTGCAGGAATAGTGGTTACTCTGGCACTCCTGGTTGGAGGCTACCGCCTCTATACAGGAGTCTTCCCTGAAGAGATCAAGTTTAATTACGTTGTTTTGACCAAAAATGGAGAACCCCTGAAGATCCTTCAGGGGGAATCCTTTAAACTCCACCCGTCAGATCGTTGTAAAATCCAGGAATTATCTACCAATATTTACTTCAATTATGGTGTCAGGCTTGTATCAACAGGCCTGGATATCAACGGCCTTTTATATGAGGAAACACCCATTGAAAAGATGCTGCCGGATAGTGACCTGCTCAACCGTCATGTGATTACGGTTGAAGTAAAACGCGAGGCAGAGGAGCTGGGGAAGTTTGAACTGGTTATTGAGCCCAAAATAGATGACTGGATCGATAAGGCAAAAAGGACCATTGACAGCGATAAAAAAATAAAGGTGCTTGAAAGGGCATTGGATGAGGGATTTGATGATGTACAGATTATAGGCATGCTGGCTGATGAATATATTGCAGCTTCCGAATGGAATAAGGCGGCTGCGCTGCTGGAAAAAAATTCAGAAGGGCCTGCCGGGCAGGAATATCTCCTGAAACTGTTAAAGGTTTATGAACTGGTGAAAAACAGCAGAATGGTTACCAGTACAGTAACCCGGCTCTTAAAGCTCAGTCCGGATGACCTTTCATTGAAATATAAGCTTGCCGAATCATATGAAAATTCAGGGAATATAGATGATGCAATAAATGTATATAATGCCCTGCTGGAGGAGGCCCCGAAGGAAGATCTTGTATGGGTCTATAAAACCCTCGGATTCCTTTATACGAAGAAAGACTGGCCAAAAAATGCCGTCAAGAATTACTTAAAGGCCCTTGAACTGGATAAGGAAGATGTAAATCTCTATTACAATCTGGCCGAACTGTACGGGCGCATCGGGAATAAGGGGGAAGCGGATAAGTATTTAAACATGGCAATAGACAGGAAGCCCGATGATATTGAAAGCCGCCTGAAAATAGCCGAAGGCCTTATTAAAAAGAAGGAATATAAAGATGCGGAATCACATCTTGATGCAGTTTTGAAGATAAAGCCGAAATCAGTAGAAGCTTGGCTCCTGCTGGCAGATATGGCAGAAAAAAAGGGAGATAAAAAGAAACTCAAGGAATATTATACGAAGATACTGTCTATTGTCCCTGACAACAGGGCTGTCATATTCAACCTGGGCGTGCTCGAATATGAGACAGGTAATCCGAAAAGCGCTAAAAGTTACCTTCTTAAATATCTCAAGGCAAATCCCGGTGATACAGATGCAAGGGAATTCCTTTTCGATGTTTACACAAAAGAGAAGGATGATAAATCAGCCTATGAGCAGGCATCTAAAATAATAGATAAAGATCCAAAAAAGATGAAATATTATGGCTTTATCTTTGACTATCTGAATAAAAATAAAGACTTCAAGACAATGTCAAAGATAATGAGAGAAGGTCTCAAGAAAAATCCCGGTGACAGTGAGATAACCAAATATATGATAATAGCCAGCCTGAATACCGGAAAAGAAAAGGAAGCAATTTCCCTGTTGGAGACCTATTTAAAAGGCAAACCCGATGATGTTCCAACCCTTATGCTGCTCGCCGACCTTTATGAAAAACTTGATCGTACCAAAGATGCCCTGGATGTTTATAAAAAGGTTTTAGCCCTATCGCCTGGCAATGAAAAAGCCAAGGAATCCTATCTCCGGTTAAGTCTGGAATTGCGCGAATAAATAAGGATTATGCTATCCAAGAAACAGATTACGGTTACTGCTGCAATAATATGGCAGGATGATAAAGTCCTTATAACCAGGCGGCCGGAGGGGACTCATCTTGAAGGGAT
Source organism: Desulfatiglandales bacterium (assembly GCA_963667015.2). Taxonomy (GTDB): domain Bacteria; phylum Desulfobacterota; class DSM-4660; order Desulfatiglandales; family HGW-15; genus JAAZBV01. The sequence continues at coordinate 3,644,376 of CAXXJJ010000004.1, read as the reverse complement.
GTGGGAATTTCCCGGAGGCAAAATGGAGGAGGCAGAAACTCTTGAAGAGTGCATTGTCCGGGAGATAAAGGAGGAACTGGGCGTAGAGATAAAGACTGAAAAGTATCTCCTTTCCGTCAACCATGAGTACGAAACAAAAATAGTAAACCTTCATATCTTTGAATGTTCCCTTGTCAATGGTTCGCCGACTCCCATGGAAGGGCAGGACATGAAGTGGGTCAGACCATGTGATATGTCAGAGTATAATTTCCCGCCGCCCGACATTGAAGTAGTAGAATTCATCTTCCTCAGGCAGGAGAAAAGGTTCAATTAAAACTTTACCAGTCTGAATATTAAACCACATGGAAATAAAATTTAAACTTGAAAACGACTATATAGAATTGAACAAACTTTTAAAGGTAACAGGCCTTTGCGCAACCGGCGGCATGGCAAAGGTCATAATTGATGAAGGTTTGGTGAAGGTGGATGACCAAATTGAGCTCCGTAAAAGATGTAAGATCAGGAGAGGTCAGAATGTAGAATTTGACGGAACCAGGATTAATGTGAATTAGAAGTTGAACTTGAACTGAACCCCAATTTGCAGTGATCAGTTGCTGCATAATCCGGGTTCAGTTCCAGGAGGGGGGGCGAAACTAAATGAATAAGAAGTATCCAGTTAAATAAACACAGGTTCTTGAAAAGAAAAAGTTTATAACTCTATTACTTTCGATTTTTAAGTTAAAAGATATCCTCTAGTTTAAGAAGATATAGGGCTGACATTTATAGTCTGAAATCTCCAAATAGCGTTATGTCCAAATGCGGAAAATCGGGCTTAAAAGACTTTTCTCCTTCCGGGATCGGCATAGATCGCTTTTTTGGTTCTAGAATCAGTCGCTTACCTTCTCTTCTGATAATCGCTTCGTCGCAACCCATTTCGAATTCCTTGAGAATCTGGGCTATCTGATTTTGTCCTGTTTGAATTTTAGAGGCTTGATCTTTTTCATTTTTCATAGGTATCTCCATCAAGATTGATGTTTATAACGTCGCTGTCCGCTGGTTACATACGACTGTTTGTTATAGGTTATTGCAAAGGATTTGCCATATAATTTTAGACTACATTGGTAATATATTGACAAGTATAACTAAGTTTTGATGCCGATTTATTGAATTTGATGGGTATTTAGTATGCAATCAGGTTTGTATTTATGGATAGGAAGTAGTCAAAAAATTATTTTATGGAATAGCTGTCAGCTGAGTTTAGTTTAATACACTAAGACACCCTCTTGAATATTCAGCATAATATGATAATATGCCTGAACATAAAAATTCGTGTTCTTCTCTCCGTTCGAATCTAATTTTTTGTAAAATATTTATGGCTAATGTGTGATTACTGCCATTGGTATAAACCAACACTTAGAAAGGATACTGTTATGCCCATAAATCAGATTGTTGTAAATTCAAAAGATGGAAATATGTTAAAGGGAAACACAAATGACTTTTTGCCTAACAAAGCAACGTTTCATTTGAGAGACAGAGACGGCAACGTTCAGGAGATCAATGTAGATGATACAAAGGCGATTTTTTTTGTCAAAGATCTTGAAGGAAACAGTGATCACAAATATGCCTACGATGATATTGTTCCAGGCGGCGGCAAAAAAGTCGGTGTAGATTTTGAAGATGGCGAGAGGATAATAGGCTATGCACTCAGTTATTCACCCGGGCGCCAGGGATTTTTCATGACCCCTGCGGATTTAAGCGGTAATAATGAACGTATATATGTCGTATCATCATCTGTAAAGAAAGTGGAGTTTTTATAAAATAACTGTTACCCGGAAGTTTGAAGAAATGTTATCTATAGCTAACTATGCAGTATGGTTTCTGGAGAGATGATCATTAACTGGTTAAATTTTACCCCCTATACTTTTAATAAAAAGGGTGCACAAATCCATATCAAATTTGCCGTTTATTATTTCATCCTTCAGAACCCGGTTAAATGAGTCGAATCCCCCTATTGCGTTCCTATATGGCCTGTCATCCGTAGTTAATGCCTCATAGCAGTCAATCAGGCCTATGATCTGAGTTGCTTTTGACAGGTTCTTTTTCCCTTCGGGATAGCCGCTTCCATCTATTCTTTCATGATGGTCCTGTGCTACTGTACTTATTTCGTCTGATCCAAATTTACATTTGATTAATATTCTGCACCCCAGGGTTGTGTGGGTTTTTATAATACTATATTCTTCCTCGGTCAGTTTTCTTGGTGCAGTAAGAATGTCAGTTGGTATTTTTGTTTTTCCAACATCATGTAACAGGGCGGCAAGGCCAAGATTCTTTATCTCAGAGGGGGAAAAATCCATATATAATGCAAAGGCCAATGAGAAGGTCATTACATTGATGGAATGGAGAACAGTAGTATAGTCAGAAGTAGATATCTCTATTAATTTCTTTACTATATTGTTTTTTTTTGAATAGTCGCTGATTAAAATACCTACAGAGTTTGATACCCCTTCCAGGCTTCCACTTCTTGGTTCTAAAAAGGTTTCTCCAACAATTGTTATCAGGGTTTCTTTAATCTTATCTGGCTTTCCGGTTTTTATATCTTTTTCCAATTGTTTATTGAAGGCCTTTTGTGCCTCCTGAAGCCCTTTTATCTTGTCATCAGTTTTAATATAGAGAATGTCCGGGTGCAATCCCGTCGTCGTCCGCATTTCACTCAGAGTGATACCGGAAGGTTTGTATAATACAAATTTTGATTCATCTGCCTGTGAGTAAAGCGGAACATCTCTGTACCAGTTAAGCTGAGATTTTCTTGCCTTTATAAACCTGTCATCTTTATTTTTGTTCTGCATGAGCCGGTCAACCGCCAAATAACTAATCAAAATAAGTATCAGTCAGGGTATATTATTTATTTTTAATGTGATGCTGCTATGAAAGATGCGTATTGATAAATAATAAAAAAAAATTGATTAATATATATTTTAATACATTTCTTTTATTCTGCAGGCAACAATATATTTAAAAGTAAAAAAGTATATACATTTTATGGATGGCCCATCTGCAAATATGGCATTAAATAAGCTTTTATACGTGATAAGGCCTATAACTCATATGTTGTAATTCCCGTATAATCAGGTGTTTATAATTATTACTGCTTTTGGCATCTCATTTGCTTTTATTTTTTTTATCAATTCATTATTAAAAAGGATAGTTATAAAAATATGAATAAATTTTTCTGTAAATCTGTCAGTATTGTTGCCTTTCTCCTGTTATTCTGTACCCGTGCCGGAATGGCAGGTGAAGAAACCGAATGTGTAATATTACTCCATGGCCTGGCCAAGACAGAAAATTCCATGCTGAAAATGGAGCTCTATCTTATGAATCAAGGGTTTCATGTTGTAAATATCGGGTATCCTTCTCGTAAAAAAAACATTCAAACATTATCAGAGGAGGCGGTAGGCCAGGCGATCAATCAATGCAATAAAGTAAATGATTCCAAAATACATTTTGTTACTCACTCCATGGGGGGAATTCTTGTCAGGTATTATCTTGATGCAAATAAAATAGTCAACCTCGGCAGGGTGGTAATGTTGAGCCCACCCAATCAGGGAAGTGAAGCGGTGGATAAACTTAAAGATTTATCTCTGTTCAGGTGGATAGGTGGCCCGGCCGGCGGGCAACTGGGAACTGATAATGAAAGCCTTCCAAATAAAATAGGGCCACCTGATTATGAGGTAGGTATAATAACAGGGGATAAAACTATAAACCCTATTCTGTCTCTGCTTATACCCGGAGAAGACGATGGCAAGGTGTCTGTGGAAAGAGCAAGGCTAATGGGTATGAAGGATTTTCTGGTTGTGCATAAAGCACATCCTTTTATCATGAATGATGAAGATATTATAAATCAGGTAATATACTTTATTGAGAATGGGGTATTTGGAAAAAACAATTGACTTATGAAAGTAAAATCGGTAAATGTTACATGTAACATGCGGACAATGAACCTATTTCTTGGTTACATGTAACTAAATAAATTTTAAAGTGTGGATAACTTGTGGGAATATCAGGAAAAGACAGGATTAAGAAATACAGAGAAAACCAGAAAGCAAAGGGAAATAAGGTCTTACAGGTAATAGTAAGCAGAGAGTCGGTAGAGATGATTGAAGTCTTGAAAAAAGTGCTGGCAAAAAATCAAAGCTATACAAATGGAGAGATCATTGATTTTGGTTTGTTTTTAACTAAAAAGGCCCTTTATGAGCTGGATAATATTTTTTTAATAAAAGTTCTTTCTGAATATAAAGAAAAATATCATAAAAATTAGACTGTTAATATCATTGCCGATTTTATTGTTTATGATCACGTATCGTTACATGTAACTAGTTGTTTCATTCCTTTCAAATAATATCAATATAACTTATTGAATGCTTCAAATAATTCTGATAATTGGTAATTAATTAAATGGTAGTATTAATATACAGGTGTTTATAAACAGATTGTTGGATAAGTTTCATTCATTGGTTCAGAAATAACAGGATAAAGAAAATGAAGGTTGGAATAAGTTATTTTAATGAAGCAGATGGCTTTTTATCAGGAAAGACAATTGCGGAAAATGCAATCAAAGATGGAAAAATAGAAAAACCCGGCCTGGTCATTGCCTTTTGCGGCGGTGATATGGATCATAATGAATATTTCAATGGCCTTAAATCAATAGTTGGAGAAGATGTTCCGATTGTCGGGGGCTCGGCAGTTGGTGTTATTACTAATAAAAATCTATCATACAGTGATTCACCTGCCGGAGCTGCAATAATAGAGGACGGGGACCTTCATATCAGCCTGGGGGCAGCTGGTGATCTTGATAAAAACGAGAAAATAGCCGGTCAAAAGCTGGGCGAAAAATTATCACAAAGTCCGGAGGGAAAACTTTTACTGCTGTTTTACGATTCCATAAAAAAGGCTCCAACAGACACAAGCCCTCCTTTGATTAATGCCTCTCCTCCATTAATAGAAGGGATTGAAGAAAAACTTTGCCCGAATGTCCCAATAATAGGGGGTGGAACCTTTGGAGATTTCGGATTTAATGACACATGGCAGTTTTGCGGGTCATATGTTGCCAGGCAGAGCGTCGTCGGGATGCTGCTTAACGGCGGATTTAAACACTATTACAGGATAATGCATGGCTGCATTCCAAAGGACGGAATATATCACCGGGTTACAAAGGCTGAAGGGGCCGAGATCTATGAACTTGATGGCCGCCCTATTGTTGAAGTGATTGATGAGCAATACGGAAATGAAGAATGGCAGAAGCAGCAGCCTGTTAACCGGCTTACACTTGCGATAAACCATAGAAATAAGTTTGATGACTTTTTAGAAACAAACCTTGTTAACAGGTTAATTTCAGGTGCGCTGCCTGATAAAAAAGGGATATTGCTGTTTGAACCGGATATTGAAGAAGGTGATGAAGTCCTTTTTATGCTGCGAAACGGTTCAATGATGATTGATTCTGTTAAAAAAAATACAAGCGCATTGTTTGCTGAAATCATTTCAAATGGTGAGAAGCCAGTCTTTAGTCTTTATATAGATTGTGCAGGAAGGACATCCGCCCTTTCAGAAACCCTTCTTGAAGAGGCGGCTGAAGTGCAGAATATTTGTAATCAATACAATGTTCCCCTGCTGGGTTTTTACTCAGGAGTGGAAATAGCCCCGGTCCAGGGTAAAAGCCGGGGGCTTGACTGGACGGGAGTTCTACTTACTTTTGCTGAAATATAATATTTTTATATAATTTTATCAGGAAATAAAATGGGATCGGAACTGGAAGAGGCCAGGAGAGAGGCTGAATTTTATAAAAAAATTGCGAAAAGAACCGGGGATCTTTTTCTAAGAGAGACACAGGAACTCTCAAGGCTTGTAAACAGGATAAGAGAAGTTGAGAATAACCTGCGGGAAAATGAGGAAAAACTTCGAAATATAATAGAGCACAGCAGAGAGATGTTCTACCTGCACGATACAGAGAATAAATTTATCTATGTAAGCCCGCAGTCCGTTGACCTGTTTGGTTATACAGCAGATGAAATGATGATCAAATGGACCGAATTTGTAACAGATAACCCGAATAATAAAATCGGATTTGATTTGACCGAAGAAGCAATAAAAACAGGCCAAAAGCAAAAATCATATATTCTCGAATGCAGAAAAAAGGAAGGACAAAATATTTTAGTCGAAATTGATGAATCGCCGATTAAAGATGAAAAAGGGAATGTAGTTGCAATCGCAGGAGCAGCAAGAGATGTGACAGAACGGGAAAAAATGGAATCTGACCTGCGCCAGGCAATCAAGATGGAATCCATAGGAACCCTCGCAGGGGGAATAGCACATGATTTCAATAATCTTCTTATGGGTATTCAGGGTAGGACTTCCCTTATGATAATGGATGTTGATTCATCTCATCCTTTTTTTGAACATCTCGCGGAGATTGAAGAACATGTCAAAAGCGCTAGCGATCTTACCAGCCAGCTTTTGGCCTTTGCCAGAAAAGGAAAGTACGAAGTAAAGCCCACTGATCTGAATGATCTTATCAAACAGTCCTCTAATATGTTCGGCCGGACTAAAAAGGATATAAAAATTATTTTTAAACTCCAACCGGATCTTTCCATAGTAGAAATTGACAGAAATCAGATGGAGCAGGTATTTCTGAATCTTTTCATCAATGCCTGGCATGCGATGTCGTCTGGAGGAGAAATTAATATTACCAGCGAAAATACAGAACTGGATAAAGATTATGTGAGAGCATTTTCTATTTCTCCCGGTGATTATGTTAAAATCTCGGTCAGCGATACCGGCATTGGCATGGATGAAGCAACAAAAGAGAAGATATTTGATCCATTTTTTACAACAAAAGGAATGGGAAGAGGCACAGGTCTTGGACTTGCTTCGGTATACGGAATTATAAAAAATCACAGTGGAATAATTAATGTTAATTCAAAAAAAGGAGAAGGAACCACCTTCAATATATATCTGCCGGCATCTATAAAAGAAGTTCCAAAGTCAATAGAAATTACAGAAGAAATATTACCGGGGTCAGAGACGATTTTATTAGTTGATGATGAGCCAATGATAATTGATATCGGAAAAGCACTGCTTGAAAGACTGGGATATCAGGTTATAGTCGCAGAGAGCGGCATGGAGGCAATACAACTTTATGAATTGAAAAATAATAAAATTGATATTGTAATTCTGGATATGATCATGCCGGTAATGGGCGGCGCTGAGACATATAAACATTTAAAGGAAATAAATCCTGATATAAAGGTGCTTTTTTCAAGTGGCTATAATCTGGAGGATGGGTCTTCTGAAATACTTAATCTGGGGTCCAATGGCTTCATCCAGAAACCTTATAAATTTGGAAAACTGTCACAGAAGGTGAGAGCCATAATAGATTCAAATTAACCGCTTCTCCACGATTGGGATGCGGAATACCTATTACAGCCGCTTCCAGTATATCCGGGTGAGAGTAGACAACCTCTTCTATATCCCTCGGGTAGACATTGTATCCCCCGGATATGATAAGTTCTTTTATGCGGTCAACGATATAGAAATATCCGTCCTCATCCATCCTTGCGACATCTCCGGTGTGAAGCCAGCCGTCTCTGACTGTTTTCTCTGTTTCATCAGGTCTGCCCCGATATCCCTTCATAAGGAATAGAGGTGTGCGCTGAATCTTTCGACCATAGAATGGAGCTCTTTATAGGTAACTCGATAACCTTCAAAATTCAGCGCATTCATATCCGGAAAAAGTTTTGCACTTCTTTCCAGAAAATCCGGAAGCAGTTTCTTTTCGAATGAAATTTGGTATGGAACGCCGCTTTCATAATTGTCTAGCCAGGGTCTTTCGTTGTAACTGTTTTTTGCTATTGTTCCCATAATTCCTCCTTATATCTTATAGTTGTAATAGATTAAGGTTTATTGCTTCTGAGCTTTTTTACTGTTTCCTCAAGTTTTTCCGCTGTAACAGAATCAGGATCCATCGGTTCTCCGACAACAAATTCTATTTTTGACCGGAATCCCCGGGGAAGTCGTCTCATAGCCTTATTGTCTTTCCGGCTGAAAAAACTGCCCCATAAACCACGCAGTGCGGTTGGTATAACCGGTACAGGGCTATCCTTAATTATCCTTTCTATTCCACGCTTGAATTCATGTATATCTCCATCAGGTGTAAGAAGGCCGAACTGGCTTTGTTCAATATTGTCGTTTATAACCGGGGTTTTTCTGTCTGTCATATCCACACCTTTTGATTTATTGTCTGTCAATGAATATAACAACTTCTGTGCCATGATGGCATTATTGATTTAACTATCTGATAATATAGTGATTGTTTTAGTTGGGAGAAATATGGATGGCAACAATCATAGCTAATAAATGAGCAAAATGCGTGTGTGACCATACATATTTTGAACAGGCGAGGTGTGACCCAGCAGAAAAAAGGTTATGAATTAATAGAAGATAGACTGTACAGACTGGTTAACCATGGAACTATCTTTATAAAAAGTTATTCATAAAAAAAGTTGCTTATATACACTTCCTTTACGGGCTCATCCAGATATTTATTTACAATATTGCGGAATGTAGCCTTAATTTCGCGGAAATCTCTTTTCTTTACCCATTCCTTTATTTTTTCCTCATCGACCTGCATGAGAAAATCATTCTTTATCTTGGGTTCATATTTGTACAACTGTGCCTGCTGGTTACTGTTATTATATGGACTCGCCAATATCAGCCCTAACGCATCATTTCTTCCAACTCCCATCTGGAAGCTTGTAATTACAACCTTATTTTTTCTTAAGGGATTTGGATTTTCTCTTTTACCCTGTAGGCCGGATAGTTTCACGTGGTCCAGCCTGACAGTGTTATGATAGAAATAAATAAGGGTCAGTATCCCCAACAGAATGACCCCGAAGATGGTAATTCTCATAAACCTATAATCCAATATATTTTTAACTTTTTCGCTCATAGTATGATCAATAAAAAACCCGTTTCCTTTAATGAAAACGGGTTTGCATTTTTTAATCCAGCAACCCCGCTGTCATATCTGCTGTTCGCAGACGTAGATCGGAAGCTTTGCGTCCCACTCTTTAGAATGGTTTGCCCATAATTATTTAATCAAATATTCATTAAGATTATCGGAAAATACCGGGTAATTCTTAAATAAAAATTGAAATATTTATTGTTTAGATATCAAATGGTTGCAGCTATATATTTCCTCCAGTTTTTTCCCGGGCGGGAGAGAGTATTATCCGGATTCTATTCTACTCTAAACCCGGACTTCAAGGCCTTTTCATCCAGGGAATGTCTGCCCGCAAATACCTCATATTCTATTGGTTCAACGATAAATTCTTTTGCATCTTCATCATAATAGGCAATATCAGATACAGATATATTCAATGTTACAGTCTGTGTTTCTCCTGCGGAAATGGGAACTCTTGAGAAGGCCTTCAGCTCCTTTGGCGCCCTTTCCACCTTTGAAGCGATTGCCGAAATATAAACCTGAACTATTTCTTCACCATTTACTTTGCCGGTATTTGTAATATCCAGCGAAACCTTAATGGTATCCGAATCTTTATAGCTGTTTTTATCTAAACTGAGGTTTTTATAATCATAGTTCGTGTAACTCAGGCCGTAACCAAATGGGAAGGCAGGCTGATGTCCCTCTTTTTCAAGTTTTCTGTATCCGTGCCACAGGTCATATGTAATGGATTTTGCATTATAATCAAACTCGGGCAGGTGATCGGTCGAGGTCGGGATTACAAAGGGAAGTTTTCCGCCGGGGTTTACGTCTCCTGCAAGGATGTCTGCAAGGGCAGTACCTCCTTCCATGCCGGAATACCACTGCATAAGGATTGCAGGCACCTCATCTTTCCATTCTTCCATTATGACCGCACTGCCTGCAATAACGGACACAATCGTATTTTTATTTGCCTGCGCCACGGCCTGTATAAGCTGAACCTCTGCAGGGTGCAGGTGAAGATCTTCCCTGTCTCCGCCAAGTGAAAAGGAATCGGTGGTGTCTTCGGACGGTTCCGGGGCCAGAAATGTTTCGGCTATCCTGTCTTCCTCCAGTGAAGAGGGTTCGGGCATCAGATAGGCCTTTTTCCTGAACATTCCCGGCGGTACATATTCGCCTTCATCCTCGTGGGTATAGCCAGCAATCAGCACAACCGCATCTGCAGATTCAGCATCTGCAACAGCTCTTTCCAGATCTTCTCCGCTGTTATAAATTATCTCAACACTATCTTTGAATCTGTTCCTTATACCTTCAAGGGCTGAAACAACATGATCCGGACGTGTATTGCTGGAGCCCGCGTCACCTGTTGCCGTTGAATCGGCCAGTCTCCCTATAACCGCAAGTCTTCGAATGTTTTTAAGGGGCAGCAGGCTGTTTTCGTTTTTAAGAAGCACCATTGATTTTTCAGCCACTTCCTGTGACAGAGCCTGGTGTTCTTTGCATCCGATGACTTCTCTGCCATAATTCACGGGTTTTGCCCACTTAAACTGCTGGGTCAATATCCGGCGAACGGCATCGTCGATGCGGGACATAGGGACTTCGTTCTTTTCTACAAGTTCCTTCAGATGCTGATCATGTATCATATGAAACGGCATTTCAATGTCCTGGCCGGCAAGTACGGCTTTTTTAGAATTATCCATTCCGAAAAGGAAATCGGTTATAACAAATCCTTCAAATCCCCATTTGTCCTTTAGAATATCTGTCAGCAGCTCCCTGTTCTGTCCGCACCATTCTCCGTTCATACTGTTATAAGCGCTCATGACCGCGGCAACATTACCCTCGTCTATTACCCGCTTGAAGTGAGGCAGATACATTTCATGAAGAGCCCTGTCGCTGATATTCACATCCACCTGAAAGCGTGAGTTCTCCATGGAATTCAGGGCAAAGTGCTTTACGCAGGCCATGCCGTGCTTCTGGACCCCCCTGGTAAGGGCTGCGCCCATTTCACCAAGGACGACAGGATCTTCTCCATAGGTCTCCTGGGCTCTGCCCCATGCAGGGTGCCTGAGCAGGTTAATGCAGACACCGCCAAAGAAGTTTCCGCCCTGGGCGCGCAGCTCTTTTCCGATAGCCTCTCCAACCTTTTCTTCAAGAGCAATGTCCCATGTAGCACCTCTGGCCATAGTGACCGGAAAGGTGGTTGACCCCTTCATAACTATGCCTCGGGGGCCGTCAATAAACCGGATGCCGTATATTCCGATTTCAGGCATCACCCCGGCCGGATAAGGTTTTACATTGTAGCCCTTTGCCATCTCGTTAAAACCTGACCAGAATGGGATATCCCCATCCATCAAGTTCAGTTTGTCATCCAGGGTCATTTTATCCATTAAAGCCTGCACCTTAGCCTTGATATTATCCATTGGTTTTGATTCCTTTTCAGGTTTACTGCAACCGGTGAATAAAAATGTAATAATAGCCATAAAATAAAGTATTTTCCTGAAGGCATTTTTAGGATGTGCCATTATGTTTCCTTTCAATCTTGAGGGTAAAGTCTGGATCATGGAGGAGTATAAGAACAGATATCTTATGTGTCAAATAATAACAAACCAATATCAGGAGGTGCATTTTTTTGCATCTCTGTGTTACCCAACCTTCTTCCCTGTCAAAATGCTATTTTATAACCTGCTGATAAAACGTAATTTTACAGTTGATTTAACCAGTCTTCCTGAAATATGAGCTTATGTTGACTGTCAGGTAACTATGATATAGAATGCGCAAAAATGCAATATAGTGAGGGACTATATTTGTTGGATTAAGGTGAATTAATCACTTCCTCTGGTAAAGAGATATATAAGGCGGATATACCCGGTTTTTCCTTTCACTGCAATAATCATGATGAAATTTACAATTTTTAAAAGACTTGTCGCAGGCTTTCTGCTGATGCTTATTGTTGTTGTTGCACTCGGGGCATATGCTTTTCTGAAGCTCAGGGAATTGAATCAGATCATTGATTCAATCGGTTTGGGCGGCGAAACTATAGAAGTTGTAGACCGTCTGAAGGAAACCCTTGATGACCAGAAAAATTTTCAAAAAAAATATGTACTGTTTGAAGATCAGGGTCAGGGTTATTACAGGAAATTCCTCGAAACCGAGGAAAGCGTCAGAAACGACCTTGATGAGATGGCCAATCTCCTGGCGTCCACAAAAAATAAAAATATTTCCGGCAGGATAAAGGAGTCATATAATCGGTATTTTGCAAAGGTTCAGGAAGAGTTCGACCTGATAAACCGGAAAGAAGAATATTCAAAGGAAGATTTTGAAAGTAAAAAAGATGTTTTTAAGAACAAAACAGAGGTTTTAATAGATGTTGTTACCCAGCAGCTGAGGCTATTGAAAAAATCAATAGAGGATGAAGTTGATCTAAAGATAGGCATGTCCAAAGAGATAGGCACACAGGCCTTGAAGATTATCCTGATTCTGTCCATATCGTCAGTTGTTATGGCTCTGCTGATAGCATTTTTCAATGCCCGGACGATTCACCATCCTATTTCTCTTATGATAAAAGAGATAAAAGAAATCGCCAAGGGAAAGTTTGAAAAACATCTGGATATTTCCTCTCCGCCGGAGATAAATGAACTGGCCACCGCCTTCAATCATATGTGTGATCGCCTGAAAGAGCTTGACGAAATGAAGGCAGACCTTATTGCAAATGTGTCTCACGAGTTCAGGACGCCTCTGGCAGTAATGAGAGAGGCTGTAAGTCTTTTTAAGGATTCAGCTGAGACAATGTCCAGGGAAAAGCAGGATAAACTTCTCGGCATTGTCCAGGAGGAGTGTGAACGGCTGATAGACTCGGTAAACAGGGTTCTGAATTTTTCCCGGATGGACGCTGGAATATTTGACTATCAGATGGAAAATTATAATCTGTCCCATCTGATAGCAATTGCTGTGTCAAAGATACAGCCCATAGTGATAAGGAAAAAAATAGCAGTAGAGGTAAATGTAGCAAGCGAAGCACTGTATGCGGTTATGGAACCGGATAAAATGGGGCAGGTCTTTGATAACCTGCTTGGCAATGCCCTTAAATTTACACCGGAAAAGGGGAAGATATCAATAGGTGCAATTCATCGGAAGGGATACCCAGGCGGGAACACAAAAGAGATAATTGAAGTTTCAGTTTCAGACACAGGGCCAGGCATCCCAGTAGAGAACATAAACGATATATTTGACAAATACAAAAAGTTGCATGAAAAAGGTACCGGACTGGGTCTTTATATAGCAAAACAGATAATAAATGCCCATGGAGGAGATATATGGGTGGAAAGCAATGGAAAAACAGGAAGCACCTTCTTTTTTACAGTGCCTGTCTCCTGATAGTTTTATTAATAAGCGAAGGATGCGTTATTCCAGGCAGAAGGGTCCATGTTTTACCCGAAGGTGGGACCCCTATCGAACTGGCTTCAATGATGGTAAGCAAAGGTAACTACGATGATGCCCTCAAGGCATACAGCAGGATTGCCAGATCATATCCCAGGGACAGCCCGGGTGACAGGGCGTTGTTTGAAATGGGGCTTATATGGCTATATCCGGGTAACCCGAAGAAAAATAATGCGGAGGCTCTAAGATATTTTCAGAGGCTTCTTCGTGATTTCACTAAAAGTCCCCTGAGGGAGGAAGCCGGGGCATGGGCAGAGGTATTAAGCAAAGTTGCCCTTCGTGATAGTCAGATCAGAGATCTGGAGGGTAAAATATCATCCTGTAAAAAACAGATCAGCTCCTGTAAAGAGAGCTGCAGGGAAGAGATTAGGGCATACAAAGAAGAGATAATATCATACAAGGAACAGATAAGTGCATTAAAGGAAATAGATATCGGGGCGGAGTAAAAACTGAGAATGAATGGCCCGAAGAATAGAAGGTAATAAGATTATGTCTGAAGATACAATATTAATAGTTGATGATGATAAAAATATGCTTGAGGTCCTGAGCCTCAGGCTCGAGGCGGAAGGTTATAATGTATCCGCAGCAAGTGAAGCCGTGGAGGCCCGGGAACTGATCAAAGGCTCACTGTTTGATCTGGCGCTTATTGATCTAAGGCTGGGTGAAAGTGAAAACGGTATTGAGCTCATGAAAAAACTGCATCAGACGGCTCCCGAGATGCCCGTAATAATCCTTACTGCACACGGTACCATTGACACGGCCGTTGAGGCAATGAAGATGGGGGCATACAGCTTTCTTACCAAACCTTTCAACCGGCGGGAGCTGCTTCTCCAGATAAAAAACGGCCTTGAAAAAAGCAGTCTTTCAAGAGAGATCCGGAGACTCAGGGCCCTGGTTGGAGAACGGTACGGCTTCGAGAACATCATTGGTAAAAGCAAAAAAATGCAGGACGTTATGGAGCAGGTTGTAAGGGCGGCAGAGACGGATTCCAGTGTATGTATATGTGGTGAGAGCGGTACAGGAAAGGAACTGATCGCCAAATCTCTTCACCTGTTAAGTCCCCGGAAGGATCGATCCTTTGTGGCGGTAAACTGTGCTGCCATTCCGGAAGGCCTGCATGAAGGTGAACTGTTCGGTTATGAAAAGGGTGCCTTTACCGGAGCCATCAAGGCCAGAAAGGGATTTTTCACTCAGGCCGACAATGGCACGCTCTTCCTTGATGAGGTTTCAGATATGCCTGAGTCCATGCAGGTAAAACTGCTTCGTGTTCTTCAGGAAAAAAAGTTTTATCCCCTTGGCGGAGAAAAATCCGTAACAGTGGATGTAAGAATAATTACCGCAACAAACAGGAATCTGGAGGAAGAGGTGAAAAACGGAAACTTTCGTAAAGACCTTTTTTACCGTATTCATGTTATACCTGTTAACCTGCCGCCTTTACGGGACAGGAGGGAGGATATACCTCTCCTGGTAGATCATTTTTTGAAAAAATTCAGTGAGAAAATGAATAAGGGCACCAAGGAAATCTCGATGGCCGCCATGCAGAAGCTTTTAAACTATTCATGGCCCGGCAATGTGAGGGAGCTGGAAAATACTATCGAATATGCTGTAGCCATGAGTACAAAGGATATTATTGACCAGGATCTTATTCTCCAGGCAAATGCCCCGGAAGAGGCAGAGGAGTTACAGTCATTCAAGGATGCCAAAAATCTCTTTGAAAAAAATTATATCTCCAATATTTTATCCCTTGCTGAAGGCAATGTCAGTAAAGCCGCAAAGATGGCAGGGAAATACCGGGGAGACCTCTATGCCCTTATGAAAAAGCATGACCTGGACCCGACGGTCTTCAAGAAGGATTAGACGAAGGAATTCTTCTTCATCCAAAATATCAAGGGTTCTCAGCCTGTTAAGGCTGATGACCCTTTTCCCACGCCCTTAACCGAGCCGGCCCTTGCCTTTCATGACCTCTGCCCATACATTGAAATTAAGACCCGGGTTTACCCTGAGGATCTTTCCTGTATATCCGCCCTTTCTGGCTATTGCTATTTTGTTATCTCCATGCATCTATAGATACAGGTCTTCCAGACATAAAATCGGTAATAAACCATACGCTGGCTGTTTCTCCTCCAACAACAATTGAGTTGATCGAAGCCGGGTTTTTCATGTGTTTCAGCATTGCCCCTTCTTTGATATTCTTATAGTCCTTGACACCGTCAGGGCCCTGCATTCCTGATACAATTGAGTTTGCCCAGTAAAGCTTTGCTGGTATTTCGGCATTATCAGACAGCCACTTTGAAAATTCTTCTTTTGTTTTAAAACCCTGGGTGTCCCTTAAAAGGTCTGCTACTGAAGGATCCATAATGAGTGTTGCTCCTCCAGTGGCAGCAAGCACCCGGGTGAAATCTCTCATCATAAGCTGGGGTGCATAGTGCTCTACAACAGAACCGGAGCAGTTTACAAAATTCCAGCCGAAGAATACGGTTATTGTACTGTCTTCAAGATTAAAACCCTTCTGTACATGAAACGGCTTCCAGCCTTCAGGGAGGTTCTCTTCATTTTCAGCTATAGTAAGGTTATTGTACAGCAGGGGATTGCTGAGAGATGAAAAACCGCTTTCTCCCTCTTTGTAGCCCTGTAATATTTTATGAAAAAGCACCATGGAGCGGCCAATTATTGAGTTTGCCTCTGCATTGGGGCCAAGTGCCCCTATGCCCGAATTAACACCTATTTCTTCCCTTATTGGGCCGTTGATAACCACCATGCGTGAACTTGAAGTAGTGGAGTCCATGTATGGAACCTGGCTTGCCAGGGCCAGCAGTACGGGCATATATTCAGGTTTGGCTCCTGCCATAACACCTATAATGGCGACCTTCTCTACTGTAAACGGTCGTTTAGTCCCGAAGGTGCCGGCGGCTTCCTTGACAATTTCGTTCGGGTCGTGGCTTGTGCCTTCAAGCATCTTTGTAACTCTTTCTTCTGTTGGAAGAATGATCGGGTTATAATCTGTCCAGCTCCTGTCCTTAAATAACCGCCTCAGGTTTTCTTCTGTATCGGGTTTTAAAAATCTCGGTTCCGGTGGAGCCTCGGGATTGGTTTCGGATTTTGAAAGGGGGGTTATGAGCGCATCAATTATTGCTGTCATTACCGGTTTGCCCGTGACATTGTCCTTCCCTGTCTTGAGATAGTTTTTCAGCCTTTCTTCACTTAGACCTGTAAATGGATATGGCATTCCAACAAAACGCAGGGGCATGCCTGTCGTGTATTTGGCATGGGCATTAATACCAAAGTCTACTACGTTTTCATTGGCAAGTGATACTGTGGGGATATTATACTCCTTTTCCAGACTTCCGTTAAAACGGCTCACGGCCGCTATACAGCCCCATCATCCGGCCACTCCCATTATTACCGCGTCTGCACCTTTATCTGAGATCTCTTTCCACAGCCCGGGATCATCCGCAACGTAATTGCCTTTTTTGATCCTGAGCTCTGTTTTAACACCCGGAATGTTCTTTTTAAACCATTCCTGTATTTCACCCATGACAGGTGTACCGTCTATCCCTTCATAGTTCATGTCCACAAGGTATATAGTTTTGCCTTCCAACGTCTTAAGCCTGGGAGTCAGGTTTACGCGCGGTGCAAGTATCTCTCTGATACCCGGGTTCATAACGGTAATAAGTTTGTCATCAGAAGATGCGGCACTGCAAAGGTTTGGCATAATGAGAATGCAGGATATAACAAAACCTATCAACATGTGAGTCAACAACAGACGCTTTCCCTTCATTTCTACCTCCTTTAAAAGAATGAAAAAATACCGGGGCGCTGATATCCCCTTATTTAGTGCGGCCCGGTCGATAACCTGTGAAAATTACGTAACCAATACATATAGCTGGAGTTAAGCTGACATATGATGATCTGAAGCATGATTGTCATTTACGGATATAACAGTCTACGCACGGCACTAGTGAAGCGATATATCGGACTCTGTTGCCACACGGTTTCTTCCTGTATTCTTGGCATGATAGAGGGCCTTGTCGGATCGGGCAATCAGGTCCTCAAAGGTTTCGTCCGGTCGATAGCATGCTGCGCCTATTGAGACGGTGATGCTTCCGAGTTTTACGGATTCCGAAATTGTTTTTATCGGTGATTCCGAGAAAAATTTTCTTATATGTTCTCCCACTGTTTCAGCGCCGGGCAGGGGTGTTTGAGGAAGCAGTACAGCAAATTCTTCTCCTCCATATCGGGCGAAAAAATCTCTCCCTCTTACTATATCCTTTATCTTTTTTGCTGCAAACTTCAGGACTTCATCTCCAACAACATGTCCGAATTTATCATTAAATTTTTTGAAGTGGTCAATATCGATCAAAAGCATACACAAATCTTTACTGACCGGACTGGCCTCACTTACATATTCGGCAAATTTATCATTAAGGGCCTTTCGGTTGGGAACTCCTGTTAGAAAATCAAGCAGGGCAGCATTCTTTGCCTCCTCAAATTCTTTCTGTATTGTATTTAAATTTTCCGTTGTTTCCTGTAATTTCTGCTGTATTGATCTTCCATGGTTTCCCATTGTTTTTGTTTCTTCGATAATCTCATTTATTACATCCATAATATTATCATCGGAAACATTTTCGGAGAGCCTTGAAATTGACCTTGAAAGTACGGTTTCATACTGTCCGGTCTGGCCGGTCAGGTCCATGACCTCTTTTAGCATGACTTCTAAAATCTGGTGCAGCCCGGCTCGAAATTTTTTCAGTTCGTTTTCATTCTTTTCCGCGCAAAACTGCAGGTATAGTTTTTCGTTTATTTCTTCATCAAAGAGCCTCTTGTTATTGATTATCTTGTCAATGATTTCGTTTAATTCTCTGCTTTCCCCTGAAACATACATATACCATACCGCATAGTTGCTTGGTGTGATAGGAACTTCATGTTTTGACATCAAAGGCAGGGCCAGCCTTACATATTCATAATTTTTTTCTTTTAAATTTTCATCGTTCATTGAAGAATGTCTCTTTGTAAAATTGAAATGAGCTGAATTAAATATCAATAAAATCCTTTTAATCTCACAACAGTATCAGTCTTTATAATCTTTTTTTATAAATTAAAATAAAAATATTGTTTTTTTTAAATAAGGGCTGTCTGTACCTGTATATAAAACAGCAAAAAAACAATCCTGAGGATTTATAAACGACCTTGAGTTGATTAATCGAATAATTGATGGAGACCGCCTGGGATTCAATCAGCTGATCCGGAAATGGGAGAAACAGATATACAGTTTTGTGTTCAGGTATCTGGGAAACTGAAAGGCCGCAACGGATTTATCAGATTGTATCCAGCATGTATCGGGATAATATTCGTGAGAATAATGAAAAAGAGGGCACCCGGTCACCTGTACATCTCATAGAAGTGATTGAAAAACTCCTGTTTATTGATAGTTAGTGATTTTGGAAGGATTTTTTAATAAATATTTATAAAACTTTTTCGACAGCCTCAACCGCAAGGGGATTTTATCTCGATGGTTATGGTGTGATATTTAGTGTGGACTGCATGAACCGAATCAATATTTCATTGTCTCTGTTTGAGACGGGTTTTCATTCTTGCCTTCTCAGCAAAAAGGTCAGCATGGTTTATTATTAAAGATGAATTCTTCCGCAGTGCTCCCGGAAACCTCCTATATCTTTATATGGGAGGTTTTTATTTTTTCTGTTCCATGCCTGACGAGATCAGAATATCCATAATGGTTTGTTCCTTACCTGCCTTGGCATAGTATAGTGCATTATGTCCGCTGTTATTGATCGCATTTATATCTGCGCCTTTCTGGATCATAAGTTTCACAAGGTCAGCCTGTGCGTGACGTACTGCAAGTATAAGAGGTGTGCTTCCATCGGCAGTTTGCCTGTTTATATCAGCACCATTTTCAATCAAAAACTGTACCACAGGCAGCACATCCATCCTTATGACCCTTCTCAGATTATTCATGCAGAATAATTGAAGCAAAGTGTGGTTATAGTCGTCAGCTGAATCGGGTGATATTCCAATCCAGATCATTTTTTTGAAATCCTCAAATCGATTTTCCTCCAGGGTCTTGCGCAGGTCACGGTACCGATTGCGAAAGGATTGATCTTCATTATCATTTGACATATTTACAGATTGAGCTGCTTTCTGAATGAGAGAAACGGTTTCGGAATTTCCGCATATAGCTGCCAGTGACAGTATTCCTTTGCCTCCGGGACCGGTACCTGATAATTTTGCTCCTGCATTTAACAGCAGGCGAACGCACTCAGGATATCCTTTGCTGACTGCAATGGCTAGGGCTGTACCGCTGGTAGGCATTTTATATTCCGGATCAGCCCCATTCCTAAGGAGCAGTTCCAGAATATCTTTATCCCTATTTAAAACTGCGGTTATCAGCGGTTTTTCCGGTCCATATATCCTAAGGTTGGAATCAGCACCGGCTTTTAACAGAGCCTCAACAATATCGTAGTTATGATTCTGGACAGCCTTAACAATAAAGGTATATCCTGAGACACCCCTGTTGGGATCTGCACCATTTTCAAGCAGCAGCCGGGCGGCTTCCGTATGATTTTGCTGAATTGCCCAGCCCAGGGCTGTCGTGGACACGGCAGGCGGACCATCAACCAGTGCACCTTTTTCAAGAATTAGTCGGACTAGTCGGGGATTTCCTCCGTATCCTGCCTTCTGTAAAGCGGACTGACTGTCTCCCGGGAACATGGAATTTACATCAACCCCCTTGAGGATCAGTTCTTCAACCCGGGCCGCTTTATTCTCGTTCGGAACATATCTAAGTTCCGATAGGAGTTTATGAAATTCTGCCTGGTCAGAATCCATAATTTTAATATATTTCTGGTGCAGGCGTGTGTCCAGGTGGCTTTCATGAATAAAAAAAATAGTATGGAATCCAAAGAACAGGGCAAAATATGCATATATCCATATATTAGCCATATGCCTGCGTGAAGAAAAAGTAAAAGCCAGGGCCGGAATAACAAGAAGTAGATTGACTGCTACAGTGAGAAGCCATGGGACAATAATGGCCAGTTCCTCCATTCCTTCCTTTGGGCCGAACATTGTAAACAGTATAAGGGGCAGGTTAGCGAAAATACAAAACAGCGAAATTCTTTTAGCTATTTTATTCGATTTTTCCCGGTTTATATTGTTCTTCATTCAGATAACCTTCCTGTGTAGGATTAATAAAGACTGTAAAATGTAGCAAATTGTCAGTAACTTATCAAACCGGATAAAATCAGGATAGGGTGATTAGTATTTAAGAATGGATGAGCATTGTGTTAACCGCGGCAATTAGGTATTGAAACCTGTGGCATTTTATGGGATGTCCCTAAGGGATACATATTAAGAGGAGTTTTTAAGCCATGTGGAAAAAAGAGATGAAAACAGCCCGGCGTGCGGCAACAGAAGCGGGCAGAATTTTAAAAGAGCTCTACGGCAATATCCGCAGCATAAATAAAAAAGGTAAAATTGATCTTGTGACCGAGGCAGATCTGGCATCGGAAAAGGCTGTAATCGATGTGATCTCCCATGACTTTCCAGAAGATATGATTCTTGCTGAAGAGTCGGGAGAGCAGGGTGAAGGGACAGATCGTCTGTGGATAGTTGATCCTCTTGACGGAACCACAAACTTTGCCCATTCCTTTCCATTTTTCGGGGTATCTATTGCCCTTCAGTTAAAAAATGAAACAGTGGCCGGCGTTGTATTTAACCCTGTGCTGGATGAATTTTTTGAGGCCGAAAAGGGTAAAGGTGCTTTTCTTAATAAAAATGAATTCAGGGTATCGGATAAAGTAAGCATGAAGGATTCTCTTATCGGGACAGGATTTCCCTATGATGTGTATGAAGATCCGGAACCTGTTTTGAACTATTTGAAAAAAGTTATAGTCGAGGCTCAGGGTATAAGAAGGGCAGGGGCTGCGGCTGTTGATCTCTGTTATGTCGCAGCAGGCAGGCTGGACGGATTCTGGGAGCAGGGTTTAAAACCATGGGACACAGCCGCCGCAAGCCTTATTGTCCAGGAGGCTGGAGGATTAATCAGCGACTTTAATGGAAACCCTTACAATCCCTATGTAAAAACCATCCTGGCATCCACTCCCGGTATCCATGGTGAAATGATTGAGATATTAAATAGCGCACCGCATCCATAAGATAAGTTTATTTTGGAGACTTTATCTGGTTCTCCAGATAACCTGTCCCCTCCGGCCAGGAGGGGAGAAGTTTTTACAGGCAGATTATTTTACTTTCTTTTATCCTCCAGCCGGTCTTCATTATTCTTGTTAGAATTCCTATATCAATATGGATTGTTCAGCAGTTTCTTCCATAGCAGGAATGCTCTGAAAAATCCTGCCGGTGTTGCCGAATACGGACAATATGCCGTGTACGGTAACACGTGGTGGCACTACAACAACTTTAACCTATGACGGCGATGGTGTCAGGGTTAAAAAGGTTGCGGGAGGAACAACAACATATTATATTTCCAGTGACTATGAGATAAAGAATGGCACTCATATAAAATTCATATTTGCCGGAAACCTGAGGGTTGCTGAAATAGAAGGGTCAACAGCCACTATTTTCCACAAGGATCATCTCGGCAGTTCCACTGCCATGACTAATAGTACAGCAGGGGAAATTGAGACAAGTGAGTATATGCCCTTTGGCGGGATGAGGGAACATACAGGGACTGAGGTTTCGGATTATAAGTTTACGGACCAGGAACTCGATAAGTCATCTAACCTCTACAATTACGACGCTCGGCTCTATGATCCTGTAATCGGGAGGTTTATTAGTGCGGATAGTGAGGTCCCAGATTTTATTGATACAGAAAGGTCCGCAGTTCATGATCCTCAGAAACTTAACCGGTATGCTTATTGTTTTAATAATCCTCTATTTTATACAGATCCAAGTGGGCATATAGTTGTAATTAATATCACTCGAGGTATGTCAACCGATAGAACTACACGTGGTACATTTATTGCGTATAGCACAATAACTGGAAATATGGTAACAGGTGTGACACTTGAACATGCACGTTATACAGGTGCATATCCTTTAGCTGCACCTGGATTTTATACTGGTACAGTACAAGATAAAAGTTTCGAAACCCCGCCGAGATATATACATTTGAATCCTGTAAGAGCAAAAATAGTTGAGTTTCCGGAAGAATATGAGTGGTCAAGTTATTCATATTACATTGGAAATAAAAAATATCCTGAATGGCTTAGGATCGATTTTATTCTTGGGTATTTCGGCAAAAAACTTTCTGAAGCACAAAAGATCTATAAGAAATTTGTAGGTGAAATGATTGATAAACAATATGAGAGCCCACTGAAAGATGTTGTAAGCTCAACATTATTGGGCACACAGGAATTTATTAACTTTATAAAAGATAAATATCTGTCAGGTCAAAAGGATGATAAAGATCTGCCGGCATTAAAAACCTTAAAGAGAGAAATATCTATAGATAATATCTCTGAAGAAGTAGATAAGGCTGTCAAAGAAGATAAAAAACTTTCAAGGAACATAAAGATATATCTATGTAGAAGACTTACTGGAAAAAGACTGGACGATATTGGTACGCATTTTGAGATAGGAAGTTCCGGAGTATGTCAGGCAAGCAGGCGGATTGCCGCACAGCTTAAGAAAGATAAAGCTCTGGAAAGAACGCTGAAAAAAATTGAAAATAAATTGTCAATAATGAAGGTCTGACCGCTTTCGCTTCAATATAATCCTAAGTTTGGCGAAAAGAGTTGATGCTAAAAAATTAACTGAAGATGAAGCTGGAAAAATATTAAGAAATCAAGTTAAAAAGATTCGAAAAGATCTAAAGGAAGGCATAGAAAAACTTCAAAAAGAGAAACTGCCACCTATACCTAATGGGTAATTCCTATGTTTTGTGAAAGCATTTGTAAGTAATTTTAGTGATATGGAATTATTAAAGAAACAACTATTATAGTATAAGGTAAATAATGGGATATTATATTATTCATGTTAATTCTGGGAATGAATTTGCTAAAATTGATGACTGGAGAGGAGATAGCGAGCTCTTAGATGCCGCATATAGTGGTATGCTACCATCTGATATAGATAAATTAAAATTAACAGGTATTATAAAAACTAAGAAAAAGAGGCCGGATTTTCTTCATGTATGGGGATATGGTTGTTGGATTATATCAGGCAAGGTATTCAATATCCTAAGTAAGGTGGAAAATGATGGTATATATTTTAAAAGAATAAATATTGAATTAAGGAAAGAAAGTAATTTGGTTACAGATTGTTACTTATTGATTTTTTACAAAGACATCAATATCAGTAAAATAATCGATCTTAAAAAAACAAACATTCTTTTTTGCACTGAAAAATCAAGAAAAAATATGGATTATGGTAATATCTTGGATATTAAAAATATCCATTTAAAAGGTGCTTTAGAAATATCTCTGGACATTTTGAAATTAAATCCTCTTTCAGAAATCGTCCTAGTTTCTGAAGACCTTATGGAAAATTTTAAGGCAAATAATGTTAGCGGTTTGGAATATGAACCTTTAGAGGAATATGATGGGCTTTATCCTGCTTGGGATGAGAAATTAATGTATGAACCACCCCGCTGAAAAAAACAACGGTGTCCAAAATTCTAACTCAAACGTGTAAAGAGGGGCAATCCTATAATAATATCAAGGCGGTTGAAGGTTTTTATCTTTAATCGCCTTTTGTATTTCGGTGGTGGGTATAAAGCGACTGAAAGGAGCGTACAAGATAAGTCATGGCTGCTCCCGCAGGTTGTGGAAGCCCGAAGGGCTGTAACCTGAGGATGCAGACAATCTGCCTCCTATTTTATTGCATAAGCCTTGTCATGAGGTCCGACAGTCAAAAAGACCACTGTCTTACTGTCCAGGCCCTCACAAAAGCAATACTCACATTCCGGTATGTTCCTGCATTCTTCGCAGATCACAAAAATAATCCGGAAGTTTCTGTCAACCCGTGCGCTTCGTACACCTCTCAGGTTAAGCTTTCCGCTGGCGTCTGTAAGGGATTCGGTGCTCTGGTATGGATCGGATAAAACTCTTTCAACACGGCGTTTTATATTTTTTCTTATTGAACTGTACCGGCGTAAATTACTGACAAAATTATCTTCATAAACAGCGTTATAATCAGTCACCCCAGACCTCTTCATGAGAATGCAGTTTGATATTATCCTGAGCTTTGCGCTGGCTTATATCTTCCATATCCTCATAAAGAGGCATATCCGGTGTAAGCTGAAAAATCTCCGGATTCTTTTTTAGTATATTTAACAGTTCTTCCCTGACAACCCGCCTGATCATGGGTTCCAGCATATTTGCTAAATCTTTTGTATTAATGTTTTCGGTCTGAGACATCGTATCCCCCTCTATTGCGAAGCGCAA
Source organism: Desulfatiglandales bacterium (assembly GCA_963667015.2). GTDB lineage: Bacteria > Desulfobacterota > DSM-4660 > Desulfatiglandales > HGW-15 > JAAZBV01. The sequence goes on along the minus strand of CAXXJJ010000004.1, from coordinate 3,619,554 downwards.
GGTCTGATACCTCGTCGCTTGCGGCGATTAAACAGGTTTATTTCCTATTTGATACCCCGTTGCTTGCGGCAGGGTAGTTCATCCTATCTTTCATATCCATTTTGGATTATCTCAGTAAGGAAAATATCGTGTTATAAGGTATGATAGACCATTTGAAGATGATTAATCCAGTAAAAACTACTATATTTGCATTGACTTAACGAATGATTTCAGGGTTGATGACAGTGGTGATAAAATAAGAGAAATTGGTCTTAATAATTGGGGCTCTGTATTTCATAAAATCCCTTCTCAGTCATATCGGTATGGAGTGTATGGTTTGTTTGACAATCAAAAAATAATATTATCTGATATGCATAGTCTCCTAATCAAAGAAGATTTTTAAAAAAAAATTTGGGAAAAGTGGTAGATTATATTAACAGCTAAAGTATATCAAGGCGGTTGAAAGTTTTTAGCTTTAACCGGGCAGCCTGCCGCATACCATGGTGCAGCAGGCCCGTCCCGGTAAAGTGCTGTGAATTGATATTAATTATTTCTTGAGGCCTTTAACTCTGCCTCCAGCTCCTGTGAAATTTTCTGTAATTTAGGAATGAAATTTTTTACAAGATTCTGAGAAAACATCATTGTATCTTTTAATACTGCAGGCTGTTTTTTTATCATGGACTGCCCGGAATCACTTTTATAAAAGGCAATCTGGTCCTGTATTTCCTTTTCAGAGTAATGCTTGAGATAGATATTTATCATCTGGTCTTTCATTTTATCCCAGTTCATCTCCTCCTTCATCATTGAGGCCACCTTTGACATAAATTTATCAAATACTTCCTGCTCCGAAGGCTTTACCCCAAGCTGCTGCCCCATACCCTTAAAGACCTGGTCCATCTGGGAATAAACAGTGTTTATCACAGATTTTGCATCTACCAGGTTAAGTAACTCCTCTACACTTTCCCTCTTGCTCTCCTTGTTTGCTACTGCACCTGCTTCCGGATTTTTTGTTGTTGCACATCCCTGAAAACCGAAAACCAAAATCAGTGTAATCAAAATAATAGACTTTTTTATCATATCAATCTCCTTTCAGTTAACTGTTTCTAACTCAATATTATTTAAAAACCCAGTAATTGAGTCAGACACTAACTCATTTTTCAGCGGAGAGAATACAAAATAGATGACTCTTAAATTATGTAAGATATGGGAGGCGATATGAAATTAACACATAAAAAAATCAGTTCGAATCCTCTCCAGGAGCAAAGCCTCGTCGAAGGGTGTTTTCCGAGACATTCCTGGGTACCATGAAGTGGGGCAGATAGTCCGGACCTCCTGCCTTTGAACCCAGGTCTGACAGCCTGAATCCTCCAAAGGGGTGCCTTTCCACCAGCGCGCCGGTCAATGCGTAGTCGGTATTGTTTGCGGTTTCGAGCGCTTCGTCAAAGTCCGAAACCTTTATGACAGCCATGACAGGCCCAAAGATTTCTTCCTGCGCTATTCGATTCTGGCTCTGAACCTCCGTGAAGATAGTCAGAGGGACAAAATTAAGAACACCGTGAGGGAGTTTTACCTCTGAAAAGATTTTTTAAATATCATTGATCCGTTTACGCAGCTAAGTATGGCTTATCGGGCCCTATATCTTTTTCATGTTTTTCCAACAGCTCCCAGTTCCATGCCCAGATGCAAAGCCTGACGGTTTATATCAAGAAAACCTGAGGGTATACGGGTTTCCAGCGATTTCATAACCGATTCAGGTTTTACAAGATTGGTAAGGCCGATGACTGCGCCCAGCATGCAGATGTTATACACAATTGTCTTGCCTATCTTTTCAATAATGGTGGAGTACATCGGAAGGGATATTGACCGGGCATCCACCTTGGCCTGGGTTTTAACAAACCGGGAATCGGTGATCAACAGGCCGCCTGGGCGGATGATAGCGAAAAATTTGTCATATGCCTCCTGTGTCAGACAGACCAGGATATTGGGCTGGGTCACCTTGGGAAAACGGATTTCGGTGTCAGCAATGATCACATCGGCACGGGTCGCACCGCCCCTGGCTTCAGGGCCGTAGACCTGGGCCTGGGTGGCGTTCAGGTTTTCGTAAAGCACAGCTGCCTCAGCCAGAATGATGGACGCGGTGATTACACCCTGTCCGCCCGAACCTGAAAATATCAGTCTGCATTTTTTCATCAGGCAACTCCTTCTCTAATTGCTTTTTCAATCACCTGCTCGTATTCACTGCAATATTCCGGTTTCTCTGTCTGAACAAAGATTCCCCGCTCAATCAGGTCGGGATTTTCCGCTTTTGCCTTTGAGCCTATGGGCGTGGTATTTTCCTTCATCAGCTCCATCATATCGGGGGCATCTCCCAGCCGGTTTTTTCTGCCGAAATAGGTGGGGCACTGGGAGAGAATTTCCACAACTGAAAATCCTTTATGGATGATGGCCTTTTTCAGGATTTCAATCATTTCATGGGCATGGTAGGTGGTAGTTCGGGCCACAAAGGTAGCGCCTGCAGCCTTTGCCAGTTCCACCACATCAAAATCATGATCTATATTTCCAAAAGGTGCGGTGGTTGAAACCGTTCCATAACCGGACAGGGGTGAGAACTGGCCGCCGGTCATGCCGTAGATCCGGTTGTTCATGACAATCGCTGTCATGGCTATGTTCCGCCGGGCCGCGTGAATGAAATGGTTGCCGCCTATGGCAAGCGCGTCACCGTCTCCCATGGGAACAATCACATTTAATTTTGGCTTGCTGAGTTTAATGCCTGTTGCAAAGGCAAGTGCCCTTCCATGCAGAGTGTGGAGGGTATGGAAATCCACATAGCCTGAAATTCGGGAAGAACAGCCGATGCCCGACACCATGGTAATTTCGTTTTTACTGATTCCAAGGCCTTCAACTGCCCGGAGCAGACAGTTGAGGACAATCCCGTGACCGCAGCCTGCACACCATATATGGGGGAAAAATCTCTGACGAAGATAATCTTTGACAGGCATTCTTACACCCCCTTTCCCTGAATCAGGCGTATGGTGCTCTTGATATCGGTCGGCGTAATAAACACACCATCAATACGATTGGCAAGCATTACCCGCGCCGGGTTTTTGACCGCCTGCTTCACCGCCCGGACAATCTGGCCCATATTCATCTCAACAACTACGATATTGCGGGCATGTTTACATTTCTCCTCCACCAGTCCATATGGAAAAGGCCAGAGTGTCTGGAGCTCCAGAAGGCCCATTCGCTCACCCCTTGCCCTGCGGTTTTCAACTATATGGAGAGCTGACCGGGCGGAACCGCCGTAGGATATGAGGATTGTCCGGGCATCTTCAAGATAATACTCCTTGTACCGGGTAAGCTGGTTCACGTTGTTTGTTATCTTGTCTACAAGGTGATGAATCAGGTTGTGTACCACGCCCGGGTTATTGGAGGGGAATCCCCACATGTCGTGATACAGGCCGGTCACGTTATACCGGTGCTCTGCGCCGAAATCGGACATGGGCAGACGTCCGTCGTCCCTGGGGAGATAGGGGTGATAATCCACCCCTGTTTTTACCGATGTTCGTAGACGCTTAACCACCGGCAGTTCATCCGGTTCCGGTATGACAAGTTTCTCCCGCATATGGCCGATAACTTCGTCAAAGAGCAGAATAACCGGTGTCCGGTAGGTCTCTGCAATGTTGAATGCATCCACCGTAACGCTGAATACATCCTGATGGTTGGAAGCGGTCATTGCCACAATGGCATGGTCGCCGTGTGCTCCCCAGCGGGCCTGGTTTATATCTCCCTGGCCAGGAGAAGTGGGCAGACCGGTGGAAGGCCCGCCACGCATGATATTAACAATCACGCATGGAATTTCAGCCATGATGGCATATCCCAGCCCTTCCTGCATCAGGGAAAACCCGGGGCCGCTGGTGGCAGTCATGACCTTGTGACCGGTCAGGGATGCGCCGATAATGGCACAGATGGATGCGATCTCATCCTCCATCTGAATAAATTTGCCTCCGGCAAGGGGAAGCCGGTGCGACAGGTGTTCCGCAATTTCAGTGGAAGGCGTTATGGGGTATCCTGCATAAAAATTAAGACCCGCATACAGGGCTCCCTCCACACATGCCTCATTTCCCTGAACAAATCTTATCTTTTGTGTCATCTTAAGGCGCCCCCTCTTCTTCGGTTAAAATCTCAATCGCAAGGTCCGGACACCTAAGTTCACACATCATGCAGCATATGCAGTCTTCCGGACGTGCAGCAAAAGCCTTTTCGTCATCATCCAGTTCCAGAACATTTTTAGGACAGAAGTGCACACATATGCCGCATCCCTTGCACCATTCCCGGTTGATGAGATGTTCCTTTAATTTCTTCTTCGCCATACAGCTTCCTTTTGTCTGACAGATTAAAAAATGGAACGTTTCTACAGAATGTACACAGAGACAATATCGGCTTTGATATCAGGTTTTTGATCTGAAGCAGTAATTCGCGTGATACAGGTAATAGGTTAATACCTGATTTTATAGGTATGTATAATATCAAATAATATTTTTTATGAAAAGAAGACTCTTTGCGGATTATCTCCTTTTCATACTGTTGGTAATTCATTGATATGTTGGTCTTTACGTTATCAAACCGGTGATACTATTTATTGAATTCAATACCCGATAATACAAGATCTCCCTTTTCAAGCATCAGGTTTATATGTTCTCCCAGGGTTTTCATTTTATCATAGGTTGTTGATCCGGATTTGTCATCAAGGGATAGAATTGCTGCATCGATCATTGATTCAAGTTCAAGGATCACTTTATCAAAGACCTGATTTTCTGCTGCTGAATCTACTGTTTTTAGTATTGATTTTGAATCGTTGAGCAGGCTTTCAGATTTTTTAATATTATTAAGTTTATAAAATCTTTCGGCATCATAAATTTTATGCCTTACTGTTGTCAGCGGGACATAATAGTCCTTTAACTCAAGCAGTCTGCTTTTTGCCTGATGCAGTTTTTCCTGCACAGCGTCCCCGTTTTCCTTGAGTGATTCGGAAGATGCTTCATCTATTATTGATATCGACCGTTCAATTTCTGTGTTAAGATAGTTAAAACTGGTGTTTTCAAAGATGGGGTTCCATTCCTGATTTTCTTTATTACAGCCGATCAAAGAGAGCAGAATAAAACCTGATATAATATATCCTGATATAATATATATCCGCATTTGCTATCCTCCTGTTGTTACAATCTTCCATGAATATTTCAGACAGCCTGTATATCAGTCTATGTGGAAGGCCTGCCTCGAGTTCTTTTTAACAATTACATATCTTGTCAGCAGGTCTCCCTCGGATATGACTGATATATAATTGATACATAATACTTTCCCTGGATTCAATCAATAAAACTTTCTATTGTGTTTTCCCGGGTTTATGTTCAAGTGTCATTTCTGGGAGGATAATAAAAAAGAAAACGGCAGGGATTTAATTCTATTTGAAATAAATCCCCGCCGTCGGTTTTATAAGCTTAACATCAATTATTTATGCTTAATTAATGTTAGTTGAGTGTAACGTGACCGATAGATATCCTGTCTGCATCAAAGGCGCTTACTTTCAGTGTATCAGTAATGGTTTTTGATTCACCCGCATTAAATGATGCCTGCATTGTTTCACTTCTAACTTGTCTGTTGTTTGAATCAAGAAATGCAACTGTAACCTTACGGGTCATTGATTTGTCAGTATTGTTTTTAAGTTTAACTGTGTAGGCCAGTGAAACTGAATCATCGGAAAGGGGGCTGATATTCACATTCATGTTTTTGTCCAGTCTGGCAGCCAAAGTCTGCTCATTTACCTTTGATACGGTGGCATATCCGGAATCGATACCCTTGACCTTTGTTGTCTCTATGTTCATTACATGAGTAACTACCTTTGCTTCCCCTGGATCAAAGGTTACTAATCTGGCTGTTTCAACGATTGTTTCATTATCACTGTTCAAAAAATTTACCTTAACTTCATAGGTCTGGTTTGCATCTGTGTTGTTTTTTATCTTTGCATCCCATTTAATCACGGCCTCTCCATCAAAAAGACTATTTTGAGCTGCCTTTTTAACACTTTCAACATCAATATTATAACGCTCTCCTGCAAAAGAGAAGCTGTTTAAGCTGATTAAACCTATTACCATAAAAACACTTATATAAAACTTAATACTACGCATACTAAAAAAGCCTCCATACTGTTAAATTGTTAAATGTATTACAAATATGAATCAATACATTAATGATTCTATCGACTGACGAATTAATTTACTTTACAAAAAAATAAAATAGCAAGAAAAAATGGTCCAATAATTGTGAAAAAATGGGGTAGCACAGAAAGTGAAAAAAGGCATATTGTTGATATTACAGGCTAATTAAGACTTGTTGATCCTTTAAATCAGAAAGAGTATTTAAGGCGCAGATTGATTGATTTTCCGTATATTCCAAACTCGGTATTGTGTCTGCCCGAAGGCAGGAATCCGATAAGCAGGAGATCCATGTTTGCAGTAACCGATCTGGACAGCATAGGCACTATTATAAATGAATGATCATTTGGATTAAAAAAACCAAAAAGGGTTGCCCTGGTCAGGGGAGTTAAGTCATATGCAAACTCCTGGTAGATTGACCATTGGGCAGGAGAGAGCATCCCCGCGTAGGCAGCCTCCTGTTGAAACAGCCCTGCATTCTCTGTTTTTCCGTTGCTGTTATACAGGCATTCGGTATGGATATAAAAGGTGCTGGCAAATGTATAATCACCTGAAAGGACGAAACTCGCTACGGTTCCTGTAGATTCAAATAAGGAATCTTCTGTGACGGGTGCTGGCAGATGGTCCCTTGAAGGGGTCCTGTCCAATGACTGGCTTATAAGGAATTCTCCCCTGAACCCGCCGTCAGAAATTGCCCCTGCCCAGGCGCCACCGGCCACCCACTGATTGTTCCGGATCCCCGCAATCCCGAATAAATCGTATCCGGAAATGTTTACTGAATAGAGTCCGGCTGCAGTATAGTGGTCACTGTCCTTTCCCGGTCTGACAGATATCTCCACCTTTGAGACAGCTCCGGTATAGTACTGCATTCGAATGGCATCTGTGCCCGGTTTTTCTTCATAGTCATAATCCAGCACGGATTTTGGATTAAAGAGATCGATCACGTTCCAGACCAGGGAGGTTCCCCAGGCAATGCGCTGCCTCCCCACTGTGACCTCCAGGTCCTTTTTTGTGTAACCCATCCACAACCGGTCTATCTGGCCGTATCCCATACTCTTTTTACTGTCCCATAAAACTGCATCCAGGTTTGTGAAATCATAATCGATTTTTATCTCTTCCCTGTATCGGGGGATTTTTACAAATGAATTACCATAGAAGCCCCGTACACGTATGCCCATCTCTCCCCGCAGGGAATCAGACGGGTACCAGGCAGTGTCGACCCTTGCGTGTACGAGCTGATCATAAAGGGTATCCTTGACACCCGGGTAGTCGGATAAGCTCGATATATGCTTGATATACCCGGATATTTCAATGCCGGAATCCTGAGCCAGCAGATGGCAGGGCAGTAGCAGTGCGAGAAATATTATTTTAAGGATTATTTTTCTCATTGATCAATTATCTGTCACATCCTGTTTTTTCATTCCGTCCTCCAGTGTGATCACCCGACGTGCACGCTGTATGACCCTTGCATCATGGGTTGAAAAGACAAAGGTCATGTCATATTTTTTGTTTAACTGACCCATAAGATCAAGAAGTGATGCAGTTGATTCGGAATCAAGGTTTGCGGTGGGTTCGTCTGCAAGGACAAAGGCCGGATGAGAAGCAAGTGCACGGGCCACGGCCACCCTCTGCTGCTGACCTCCTGAAAGCTGGCCTGGGCGATTCTCCATGCGTTCACCCAGTCCTACCGCATCCAGAAGTTCGGTTGCGCGTTTTTTCCTCTCCTTTTTCCCCACACCCTGAAGCAGCATGATGAATTCAACGTTTTCCCTGGCAGACAGTACAGGTATCAGGTTATAGGCCTGAAAAACAAATCCGATATGGCGAAGCCTGTATTCAACCATATCCGAAGCCTTCAAATCAGCTATATTTGTCCCGTCTATGATAATTTTACCATAGGTCGGTGTATCCAAACCGCCTATAAGGTTGAGCAGTGTAGTCTTGCCGGAGCCCGAGGGGCCTACGATAGCGGTGAATTCTCCCCTGTCGATTGCCAGGTCAAGATGCCTGACTGCCTCCACCGGAATTGTCTTTGAGTTATAAACCTTGCCCAGGTCGGTTATTTCAATCAGTGCCATTTCGTTCTTCCTTTTTATTTTTCTAATATGCCCTTATCGCATCGGACGGTTTAAGGTGTATGGCCTTCCATGCCGGCATGGTGGAGGCAATGCCTGCAGCCGCTATAATCATCGCGACCAGTATAAAATACATACCTGCAGGCAGGAAGGGATACAGGATCGTGCTTGCTCCAAAACTCTCAAGACTGGAGGCAAAGGCCGTCAGATCCAGCCCGGTCCGTGAAAGCGCTGTAATTGTAACAGCACCGGTAATCATTCCGCAGACGCCCCCGGTGATTGAGAGCATGATGGTCTCTAAAAGAATCATTATAAAGACCTTCCCTTTTTTCATTCCAACTGCCATGAGTATCCCCAGCTCCTGAGTGCGTTCCATGACTGCCATAAGCATGGTATTGGTGATGCCGAAGATAAGTGCCATAAGTATGATACCCACAAAAACATAGGACCAGCTTTCCATTGCAGCGGCGACCGCAGCCGTTTCCGGGGAAAGCTCCTTCCATGTCTCAATTGAAAGCCCTGAATAATCTTTTTTTAATGCCGTAAAAATGGATGGGATCGATTTTGAAGAATCCGCCCTTACTGCTATTTCATGGATTACAGGCTTGCTTCCAAAGAGACGCAGCAGGTCTTTCTGAAGTACAAACACATGAGATTCATCAAAGGCCGATGATTCACTTTTAAAAATCCCGACAATACGAAAGGCGCCATATACCAGGTTTTCATCCATGGATTGAAAGCTCAACACCAGTTTTGAGTGAATCTTGAGGTTCAGGCGGTCTGCCAGCTTCTTCCCTATGATTACAGGATTTTTCCTGTCAGTCTCAAAATATGTGCCCTCGGTAAGAATGTCCTTTATGCTGGTGACCCTGCCTTCATTTTCCGGATCAATGCCTGCTATGCGCACCCCGAATGTGGATGAAGGGGATGCCGCCATCCCGTCCACCAGGGTTCTTCCGGAGGCTGCTTTAACATTCGGTAATGAACGAATATTCTGTAAAATTTCAATTCCATCAGGGATGTACAGGTTTACACCCCTGTCACCGGTAAAACCGGACCTGTGTATCTGGATATGTCCAAGGTCCCGGTTTATTGCGGTGTTTACCATTGATTCTCCCCATCCCATCATGACTGCGCCTGCCACCAGACCTCCCCACAGTCCGAATGTAATGGCAGTAATGATGATCAGGCTTCGCTTCCTGTTTCTCCATATGTTTTTCCATGCCAGTAATGCGAGCAATTTAGCGTCTCCCTTCCTAACCGTGTATGGCTTTAGCAGGTTGAATGCGATTAATGAACAAAACCGGGTATATTGCGGTAGCCAGGGCTATGATCATGACCACGATGGATTGTGTAAAAAAGATCTGCGGATCGGTGCTGAAATTCATGATGGGTTCCACGCCGATGGACTCAAAGGCCTTTGCCGCATCACCTGTCATGCGAATGGGGTTGTAATGAAGATAAAAAATGACCGGAATACTGCCCAGAATGCCGGCAGCAACACCTAACAGTGAGATAAAAATCGATTCAACAGTGGTTACTATTATAAGCCGGCTTTTTTTCATTCCGACTGATATCAGAATGCCGAACTCCTTCAACCTCTCTGAGGTCATCATCATAACCGTGCCAAAGACCCCGAAGGAGATTACAATATAAAGGATGAAAAGCATAATAATCCCGCTGGCATTATCCAGCTGGATGTTCTGGACCAGGTCCGGAAGCATTTCATCCCATGTCATAATGGTGAATTCATTTTCTGTTACCCCTTTAATACTGTTTTCTACAACGGGCAGATTTCGTACATTGTCCACCATGACTGCAAGGGAGGTTATGCGATTGTAGGCAGAGAACACATCACGCGCCTTGTCGAGGGTGAGATACACCATGCTGTTGTTGAGTTCAGGAAAGGGGAGGTCTACAATTCCCAAAACAGGCAGACGCGCTGCTGCAATCTGGCCATGATATCCCTGCCCGTATATAATAAGGCTGTTTCCCACCTTGATTTTTAATAGATCCGCCAGCCCCTGCGCAACCAGAACGCCTTCGGATCCGGATGTCAGGTAGTTTCCCTTTATGAGCCGTTTTTTAAGACCGGTCATCCGGTCTTCTTTTGAAGGATCAATACCGATAACCTGTGCCACCCTGGTGCTGGTTTCATAGGCAACAAGTGAAAAGGCCTCAAGCCGGGGTGTGATGGACGTTACATGCGCGATTTCCGAAATATCTTTCTGACGGTCGGGTTTGAGCACAATACTCCTGTCAATGGAGTGATTATCCCAGTATCCCTTTCCCTGTACCTGCAGGTGACCGGTAAAGAGTTTTGCCGATGAATCGATCATGTAGGAGTAGGAACCATGCTGCCCGGAACGCATCGTCACGGCAAGCAGTACTGCAAAGAAGACCGATGAAGCCGCGATTATTGTCCGCTTTCTGTTCCTCCACAGGTTACGCCAGCTTAACAGGAGATACATTTTATTACCTCACACGTTTCATCCTCTGCTCGGAAAAGAACGAGGGGCTTATTTTGATATCAAATTCTATTGATTTATATTCAAGGATCGTCTTTTCTCCTTCCTTGTCTACAGGGATCATTTCCCAGTATGAAGGGATTGTGCGGCCGCCCATCTCCTTTACCCTGCTTCCGGTCATATATTTGATAAGGTTTTCATCTTCATCATAATATTCGGTCCTGAGCTGCAGGTATCCCTTTTTTGATATCCACATTATTACCTTCCCCCATACAACGCCTGCCTCGGGTTTTGGCATGAGAAGAACCTTGTAGCAGTCGTATCCATCAATATTTTCTTCCCCGATTAACGACTGTGTATAATCCTCCACAATGGATGATTCGCGTACCAGATCATCATTGTTAAAATCAGAACCCATCCATGGCTGCATCATCATGGAAGGAGGTATCTTTATAACCCGTTGAATGGCAGGCACCCAGTTCCACATCTCCTTTTTTCGTTTCAGGGTGACATTTCCCTTGTCTTTGGCAGGTTCTGTAATCAGGATCATGGCATAATCCGGTTCCAGCATCCAGATTTTGGATGTCATTTCACGTGACCAGTCCGGTTTGACAACCTTCAAGGTCGCAGTGGCGCTGGAGCTTTTACCGCGCAGCAGATCATTTGATCTGGCAACGATATCCCTGGCAGACAGCTCCTCTCCTGATGCAGCCTGGCTTAAAAAACAGATGAGCCAGGTAATACAGAGCAGGAAAATTGACTTATTTAAAAGATTTTTGGAAAAAATACTGAACATAATTACCTCCAATATTTTAAACTTTTATACCATTTATAAATCCGTCCAGCAGGGTTTCAATCGCCTTTCCGGGCGAAAACACATTTTTATCCATAATATATTGCAATAGGATTCCATCCATTGCCCCTATAATCACAGAGGCTGTCAAATGGGTATCCACCTTCCTGAATGATCCTTTTTTTATCCCTTCATCAAGAATGCCGGAGATCATTAACCGGAACTCCGAATAGATCTTTTTAAGGTCAATAATCTCCATGATCCTTTCATTATTATTGCGGATACCCTCTGACCAGAAAGACATCATAATCCCGGCAAACTCTCCCCCGTCCTTTAGCAGAAACTCTTCCATGGTCACACTCATAAACCTGCGTAATTTTTCTTCCGGAGATATTGGGCTTTCAAGCACTTCAATGATACTTCTTTCCGTATCCATAAAGATATGGCTGTAAGCCTCTGCAAAGATATCTTCCTTGCTGCGGAAATATTCGTATATTGTTCCCTTTCCGATTCCGGCTGCTGTTGCGATATCCGCCATTTTGGTCTTAACTACCCCATTCTGCGCGAATATTCTCATGGCTGCCTTCAGGATTTCCTGCTTTTTTATTTCTTTATTAACAATCTTTGGTGACATTCAGTTTCCTTTTAAAATTATGGCCGACCGGTCGGTCAACAAAAAGATGATAGCACTATCCGAATTTTAAGGTCAATGGTTTTTTAGTGATTTTATACCGTTTATTTCCCAGCGCCTAATCAATTGAAATCTAGTGGCCATTAGTGATATTATCCGCCTCAGTCTCCTTTTTGTGTTTAAATTGTTTTGATAAATTACCTGCAACATATTTGATATAGTAAAGCTGAATTAAAATGATATATAACGATGTTGGAAAAAAGCGCTGGCGAAAATACCAGAAAAAACTCAAGAGACAGCTTAAGAGAGAAGAAAGAAGGATTTCATTTTTAAAAAGGCTTCCTTTTTTATGGATATATATTTGCGGTGGAATTTTGACCCTGGCCCTTGTGGCATTTATCGGTTCATGGTTATACGCTCATCTCAAAGGCAATACAAAAAACAACATAGATGCGAGCCTTGAGCAAACGATAAAACAGGTCGGGATTGCAGAAGAGGCACATAACCGGATAACAAAGAAAGACCTGCAACCTCTTCTTGATGATCTGTCTCTTGAGCAATCACCAGTCACAGGCAATTATAAGCTTGCAAAAGAGGGATCAATACTTGATATTTCAACCTCAATTGACTCCTCACTCCAGAACTATATCTATAAATTGCTTAAGCGTTCGCAGACACTTCAGGCGGCAGTTGTGGTGCTTAATCCTGCTACGGGACAGATACTGGCAATGGCAGATTATGATAAAGAAAAACAGGAGAAGAATCTAATCCTTAAAGCGGATATTCCTGCGGCAAGTCTTTTTAAAATTGTGTCCGCATCAGCAGCTATTGAGGGTCGTAACTTCTCCATTGATAAAACTTTTTATTACCGTGGTGGAAAATATACCCTGTATAAAAGCCAGCTTAAAAAAGACCTGCGCAAGAATCGATATACCTATGAAACGAGCTTGAAAAAAGCCTTTTCCGGATCAAATAACCCTGTTTTCGGCAGGCTGGGTATCTATGAACTTGGCAAGGATCTTCTAACTGATTACGCGGATAAGTTCCTGTTTAACCACACAATTCCTTTTGAATTGCCTGTTGAAAAGAGCTTTATAGATGTGCCAGATGATGATTTCGGCCTGGCTGAGATAGCTTCGGGGTTCAATAAAAGGACCCTCATTTCCCCAATGCATGCCTCCCTGATGACTTCAGCTGTTGTTAATAACGGGACAATAATGGAGCCATGGGTAGTAAGTGAAATAAGGGACGAATCCGGTCAGGTCATCTATAGCGGAAGGAATGCTGAGCTTGGCAGCCCTCTAAAGGAAGCTACTGCAGATAAGATCAGGATACTCATGGAGGATACTGTAAAAAATGGAACATGCAGTAAAACATTTCGTCAATTAAGGAGAAAAAAGTCATTTAAGAACATTGATCTGGGTGCCAAAACAGGAACAATAAATGACCCCAATGATAAATTTAAATATGATTGGGTCACCGCCTTTGCCATACCCGAGGCTAAAGATAATGGAATCATCATTACAGTACTTGCAATACATGGCAAGCTTCTTGGGATCAGGGCCAAAGATCTGGCAAAAAATATTATTAATTACCATTTTACTTCATAATCACAGTTCAAAATATATATGTCTTAAACAACAGATAAGACACTATTTGCGGGATAATATAATCAATTCATTCATGGTGAAAACCTCCTCTCCCCTGCCGGGCCTTACTTTAGCGAAGACTGGCGGGAAGAGGAAGATTAACTTTAACACAGGGTATCAACCAGAAACTTTGCATGTTCCGCTTCATGTGTATAGGGCGCCATTTCTAAAAACGTCTCAAACAGTTTGACCGCCTTTTGCGGGTAACCAAGTCTAATACTGACAATGCCTGCATAATAATAGGTGTATGGATTTTGAGATTTAAGCTCAAGGGCCTTTTCAAGTTCTTCATTTGCCTTGCTGTTTTCATTCACTTCCAGGTAATAGGCGCCTTTATATGTATGGATCTCGATCCTATCGGCCTTTGCAGATTCAGCAGCCTTAAGACTCGTAAGCGCCTCTGGATAATTTTTAAGACCCAGATAGGAGCGGACAAGACCTATCTCTACCTGACCTTTAGTGGGGATTTCGGTATTACCCATATCGGCCTTCAGGGTTTTAAAAACACCAAGTGCCCTATCAAATTTTTCCTGCATGAGGAGGCTTAAACCAAGATAGTACCCGGCTTCGGAATTTTCTGCATCACCCTTCAAAACCTCGCTGAAAATTGCCTCTGCTTTCTCAAATTCTCCGGTACTTAAGGCAGTTAATCCATCACCTGTTTTAGCCATGGCAGCCAGTGACATTCCACACAGGATAACAAATAAAACGAATCCAGAAAGAAGACCGTTTTTAAAGCATTTTCTGTTCATAATTCCCTCCTTCTTTTTCCTTGTACTAGCAGTTATTAAATTAAAAATTAAGGATCATTCGAAAAGAACATATTGACTGCTGAAAATTTATATATAATTTGTATTTGCCAGCAGGACATCAGGGTCATAAAGTATGTCCTATTATGGCGCTGTCAAGATCACTTTGGTATGATGCTGTCTGAATAGTATAAAAAGCGTACTACAGGCGGAAAACTTCTATCCGGATTCAAGTATTGTAAGGAGAAATCATGAAACTTATTAAAATATGCTCAGTGCTGCTCCTAATCCTTTTAAGCGGTTGTTCAACACTTTCCAATATTGGCAGGACGCGATTCGGTGTATCTGTCGATTCCTTTGCATCGGGAGAAGCATCTTCAAAAAAAACCTATCTTTTACTGCCCGGAAACCAGGGGATAACAGAGGCGGATCTGGAGTTCCAGGAATATGCCGCCTATTTTAAAAGAGTTATGCAGGCGAAAGGATATATCTATACTACTTCAAAAGATGATGCCGACCTGGCTGTTTATCTTGCCTATGGCATCGGTGATCCTGAAACATATCAATATGCCTACTCTCTTCCCGAGTATGGTCATACAGGGTATTTGTCCAGAAGGACCTATGTCGCAGAAACCGGTGATGACGGTGAGAAGACATACAGGAGTTATACAACCTTTACCCCCACTTACGGCTTCAGGGGCTACAGCACTTACCTGGATACAAAAACTGCCTATCGCCGTTTTATTGTTATTACCGCATATGACTATGAACAATTTAAAAAAGATGAGAAGGAAATTCAACTGTGGAAAACCACCATTACCAGTACCGGCACCAGTGATGATCTCAGGAGGGTTTTCCCGATTTTAACGGCCGCATCTGAGGCCTACCTGGCAACAGATACCGGTCAAAAAGTCTATTTAACCCTTTATGAAGACGATGATGCTGTTCTTAAGGTAAAGGGTAATGAGGCAAAAGAGTAAAGATAAGTGATTGGCATTTGATACCCTCCCCCTTTCGGGGGAGGGAAAGGGAGGAAAAAGCAAAACTTATACCTTTGGGGGGGGTATTTGTTTGTTTAATGGTTTAGACAAAGGGCGGTTCCAATTGTTCCCAAAAAAGTTTCGATGTGATTATATTTTTTTTGCCATTCTGGTAAAAACGGCCTCAAAACCTGATTTTTTATAAAATTCAAAGGCATTTGAATTAAACCGCATCACGTTCAATTCAATTTCTTCTGCGCCTTCTGTAACCGCCCACTCCTCAATTTTTGACATCAGGTCCTTACCTGTTCCGGTTTTCTGATATTTTTTACTGACAACGATTGTCCCTATAAAACACATACACCGGTCAAAAAAAACGGCGCAGGAGTGCTCATAATTATTTCCGCACATATTGCACCCGTAATATCCGGGGACTCCTCTGCTACAAAAACAACTCCTTTTTCATGTTCCAGGTAGTGTGACCAGTAGGGAATATCCTGATCAGGGCTCCCAGGTTTCCTGAACATGTGAGGCATGTGCAGATGATGATATTCATTTATCTCGTTTGAAAGTTTACAAATACCGTCCAGATCTTTTGAAGTTGCAGTTCTAATATTCATTTTTGTCTCATCATTATTCCTCTTCTCTGTTTTCTTCAAGCCGGAACAGTGGAAGGGACAGGTTCCAGTGCAGGGCGGCAAGCCGAATCACCAGGGAGATAAGCACCGCGGCAGACACAATAAAAGGACTGGGTAGCTGGATGTGTGTCAGGAGCGCATACAGGGCGGCGCCGCAGAGGCATGCCGAGGCATAGATTTCCCGGCGAAGAATAAGAGGTATTTCACCCGAAAGAACATCCCGAATGATGCCGCCCGCCACACCGGTGGAAATGCCCATTACGATTGCGATACTGTAAAGTTTCATTGCGATCTAATCTTCAATTGGAAGGCGTTGAAACTTTTTTACAGTTTCCAAAGCTTCATCCCAATTCGCCTTGTTTGAAATAAAGATATGGCCATCAGGTAATTTATCCAATTTGCTATCAAGGCTTCCAGCCGGGACGGCCAGAAGCGTGCCTTCCATTTGCAGATTGGGCAGGGCAGATCCACATGTTACGCAGAACGCCTTTACATGATTCGATTTCTTCAACTGAAATATTCGTACGTTGCTTTCTCCTTTAATCCATTCAAGCCTGGCTGTTGAAGAAAACAAATTTGCTGCATGTGCAGAGCCGGTATCCTTCTGGCAGTATCCGCAATGGCACAGATAGAAACTCTCAAATTCGCCTGTAATTTTATATTTGACCGCTTTACACAAGCAGGAGCCTGAATATTGCATTCAATAATTCTCCATTAAACAATCAGGATTTGTATTATGGCCTGATAAATATTGTTCTCACAACGTATATGTACGGTGTTTTCATCCATAGTTATTTTTCCTGCAGGACCATATTGTATCGTTTAAGTTCTTTTTTCAAACGCCAATTTAATACCCAGTGCAATAAGAACTCCTCCGCTTATTCGGTTAATCCAAACCTGAACAAAAGGTCTGGATCTCAGCCATTTAGAAAAACTGCCGGCAAAATAACCTATGGGCGCCTTAACTAAAATAGAGCGTGACATAACAAGTATCATATCCTGTCCGGGCGTGATAATCAGAACCACTGAAGTCGCCAGGAACAACGCAAAGTTTATATCAATCATGGATTCCTCATAAAGCAGGTTAATGTTTTAACCGGGCTATTTAACGTGTCCTTAGAATGCCGGGCGGCGTTTTATCAATCAGCCATAGTTAAATGGTTTGCTCTGTAATTATTTGAGAGACTTCCTCATAGGTATACAGGTAACTTCTCCCCCGTTTATAAAATTAATACATTTCTCTTCTGCCTTAAAACCTGCTTTAAGATAGAATTTCTCTGCGTTTAAGGATGAGTTGCAGTGAATTTCATTTAAATCTGCTTTTTCCGCTATTTTTAAGATGTTTACTAATATCCGGGAGCCAACGCCTTTACCTGCGTACTCCGGATGAACATATAACTGAATTATTTCTCCAGTCTTTATATTAAATGTAGAAAATCCAACTGCTGTATTTTTGTGCTGAGCTATGAAAAGGTTCTGATTAATAATATGGCTTTTATACCTTTCAGGTGTTCTTCCTTTTGTCCATACTTCAATCTCGGCATCTGAGTGATGTTCCCTGCATAATTCCCGAATTGATGAAATATGGATTTCACATAATGCTTCGCAGTCATCAATGGTTGCAGTTTTAAATGTAATTTCCATATCCATTATTATTACAGAACGCCAATAAAAATGTCAGATCTTTCTAAAAATTGGAAATAATCGACAATGACTGTCAATTGCCCGGACCTGACGCCGCCTCTCTCATTAAATTTGTTTCGATGTCAGTATGAAATTCATAGTGTAGTAACTAATACACTCCATTGCATCTTCTACAAATTTTGTAAAATTTGAATTATGGCTCATTATTCCATTCTTGAGCAGAAAAACATTGTAGTCCAGATCAAATGCTCCGTAGTATGTTGCCAAAACACAACCGACTGCACTTAACCCGCAAAGAAATAAGGTATCGCAATTTATTTCTCGTAAGAATTTATCCAGATCTGTTTTTTTAAATGCATTCGGGTAATTTTTAACAAACTTTGCATCACCGGGTTCAACCTGGAAGGCATGGTCAAACTGGAATTCATCTGAATCAGGTGAAGGCCCAAAATTAGGGTCAGTATTATAGACACGAATAACAGGATAATCATGCTGCCTGAATAGGGCTATTGCTCCATTAATTGTATCAATTGTAATTTTTGAATTTTTTTCGGCCATATACTGCATATATTGATTTTGCACATCGATTATTATTAATGCCGGATGTATTTCCGGCCTGTTCTCCAGCTTACTCATATTGATCTCCTTTGTTTAAGCAAATTGATATTATAAATATTTTTATTCCAATATACATATTATCTGAAACAGGTCGGTTAAAATAAACGGCCAGCGGATCTTTTCGCTGGCTGCGATGATTTTTGTGATTTATGCATTTTCCAACAATTTCCTTATTTGCCTATTAAATGGTTTTTAAAAGGTTCCCCACCAGCCTTGTGGGCATTCTTCTTTTATTATGACGCCGAGGTCATATTCTCTTGCACACGGAGTATCTCCTTCATTAAACACTTGAGTCCAGGTGCCATCTCTTTTCCCATTTTTATACTGTCCTCTTACCTCTATAAACCACGCACCATTTATAAAAGATGATACCTGATATTTGCCATGGAGGTTATTTTCTGATCCTTTACTTTTTATTCCATTATCAATAATACACATTTGCCACAGCCTGGCACCACCACCTGGACCTTGCACCGCGTATTGCCCTTTTTCGCATTCAAATTTAGGATATTCAAACCTTTTGTCTATTATCGGTTTATCGATAATAGAACCATCTGACAATCTTAGACGCCTTATAGTTGTAATTTTGTTTTGATCCCATTTTAGATTTTCTTCTTTGATTTCAGGGGCTATTTTTCTGCCTGGAGCGCCTCCAGCGTAAGGAAATGGCCTTATTAACAATTTTAGGACTAATAAATTGTTTTCTTCGTCTAATTCATGCCCTCGTCCCCACTTTGTAGAAAGAACACTTCGACTCAGCCTTATAGTTTCGGTGGGCGATAAAATATCTTCTAACCTGAATGTTTTTATTACTTTTCCATTTTCGTTGTAGATAACCACAACGTTATCACCACGACCCACTGAAGACCAGTTGTCAAAAGTCACAACGTAATTACCAGAATCACTGACCAGTGCAGACACTGGTGATACATCATTATTAAGTTCCGACTTCCACAGTAACACATAACTATTTGAGATTTTCTTTTCTAGAATGCCAATACACCTATTCCCTTTGACTTCAAAGTCCTCAGTATTTTTGATTTCTTTTATGACATTATCAAAATAATTTGATTCATCGCCAGGTTTAACAGTTAACCTATATTTACCATTTTTTGATTCATAGACCTGTTCGGTCGGCGATGGCCATGAGTCAGCAAAGAGATTGTTATGGATCAAAGTCAATATTAGGATTAATAAAATTAGTATGTTTTTCATGCTTTTTCCATTTAACTGTTCAAATAACAAGCCACGCCGGGATGCTAAGAAAAAATGAAAGAGACTCCTAGTGGACTTAATACCTGAATTTTGCACGAAATCGTTCTGAAATGCATATAGGGTTCTATGAACCTCGTTATTACTGAGTTTTGAAAGGCTTAATATTTTCCATACTTTAACCAAGTAGGTTATGAAGTACAATTTTACAATTCTAAAAAGCTAGCCTGATAGGGCTTTTCAATGCCACCCGGAAAGCCAGTAAAATAGGGGCTCTTAAAACACAGTGTTTTTATGGTACGTTTAACCATTTGATAATTCGTTGAAATTTACCCGTGCAAAAATTTTCTTGCACGGTATTTTATAAAAGTGGTGCAAAATTCAGGTAATAATTTGAGGGTTATATATTTATTCTTTAAAATTAATTTCCCATCGATTTACCAGTCCATCTTCTGGGTCTTCAATTTCGCCAATTAATCGCAAACCTGCTTTAAAAAGCACTCTTTCAGAGGCTATATTTTCTCTGTTACAGTGGGCTCGTAATGTATTCACTTGTGGATACGACTTTAAAAAGACTTTGAGCGCACATACTGATTCCGTAGCATAACCGTAACTACGATACTGTGGCTCTATACCGTAGGTGATTTCCACTGTCTTAAATTCGTCTGGAGGGCCTTTAAATCCACATTGGCCAATTAATTCACCAGAAGATTTTGAAAGAAGATTAAACAGACATGACCATGGATCTGCTCGATTAGCTTGTCTCAATCGTGAAAGCCAGACCTCAGATATTTCACTTCGCACTTCTTGAGGAAGTGATTCAATCCACTTTAGCATTTCTGCTGGTGTTTGCAATTTCAATTCTAAACGTTCTGTTATCAATTTCATATGAATATTAATTTTATTGGACATGTAACAGTTTAGTCCACGTGCAATTTTTTAATAATGATTTTCATTTAATACGTCCCCCAGTTTTCGTAAAAGACAGGTTCCTTTTCGGCATAATTGCTTCATCAAAAGAATTCGCCTGCCATAGAGTAATCCTTTCTTCATAAAGATTATTCTTTGTCATACCATCTCTTTTATTATGTCGAAATACACACCTTTCTGAAAACCATGATTTATTCATTTTTTGTTTCCTGCCAACGATTGGTTTACCGGATTGTGTGGAGCAAGGCGGAACACAATTCCGGTAGAACGCCAGGTTAAGTGTTTTCTATAGGCCCGACTCTTCTTTTATAATTTCGAAAAATCTGTCTTTACCATATTTCTCTTTCCAGGGGTAGTGGCCACATTTTTCTATTTCATACCATTTAATATCTTTAATATGGTCTTTTATCGGATCGATAACGCCCTCTATAGGAGTAGTGTCTTTATCACCATGTATTATACGTATAGGACAATTAATTTTTTCAGCTATCTCTATAAAATAACCACTCTCTCTCATTTTTGATGCTTCATTCCAGACATTCTGAAATTGTTTTCCATCTATTTTTATTAGTTGCTCAACATTTTCATCAATCTCCTCAACATGATAGCTATCTGCTTTTTCCGTGAGTTCGCCTAACCGCTGAAGGTTTTTATCATTATTCTCATTCTTCTGAAGTAATAATGAAACAAGACGCTTGTATTCAAATTGCTCATCTTCATTCAGTGCATTTAATCTTCTTCGTTCAAGTTCAGGAAGATACGAAATGTCAAATACACCAGATCCAATTAGAAAGGCTTTCTTTATAATTTCAGGTTTTTTATATGCCAGTATATATACAATCCAAGCACCCCAAGAATGACCAAATACAAATACCTGGTTCTGTGTATTTTCTATAATTTGATTATGAAGTTCTTTTACTTGTCTTAAAACGGTATTTTCTGTTTGAAATGGTTCAAGAACACTACTAAATTTTGATAATTGTCGAGCAAGTGATGACACACTTCCCGGTGCGCCTGGGCCTCCGTGAACTACAACGCATTTATATGGATTTGAGCCGTATTTTCGAATATTCATTTTAATTTATAATTGATGGTTGATAGCTTACAATTAACGCCCAGTTTAACAGGCGGGCGCAGCCTGTCCTTGTTGAAACTGATGTTATATAAGGTTTTTTTTAATTGCCACAATGTTGCCCAAAATCATTTAGTGTCAAGTCTACTAGTAATTCAAATATTAATACTCCATCTTTGTCCTGAGTTATTTTAAGGTCAGCAGTATTGTATATTAATCTTTTAGTAAGGACGCCACTGCCATTCTTGCGACTCGCAATAATTTCTATTCTATCTGGGATGCATTTATCCTGTAAATCGTTAGATATTCCGCTACTAGAACAATCGCAGGATATATTATAGCGAATAGTTTTAAAATCGCCTTTTTTGTCAGTTAAATAAAATAGTGATACATCTTTATTTTTTGAAATTGTTGATTCATCTTCATCAACAAATACAACAATATTAA
The DNA here is from genome assembly GCA_963667015.2 of Desulfatiglandales bacterium. Taxonomy (GTDB): domain Bacteria; phylum Desulfobacterota; class DSM-4660; order Desulfatiglandales; family HGW-15; genus JAAZBV01. The sequence goes on along the minus strand of CAXXJJ010000004.1, from coordinate 3,597,457 downwards.
CATTTTCTACTGGTATGCAGCTATACTTTCTGTCATGATAGTTTACCTCTTGAATATTGCCTTTTATAATCATAGTTATATATGGAGAATCTCCGAGGCATTCTGGTACATGCCAAATTAAAAGGATAGCAATCAAGAAAGAAAAGGTTATTTTCATTTACGCCCCTATATAACGTTTGGCTTCACGGGAAGCCGACATCTTATCAGGCTTTCCGGTGGAAGCCATGGTTATGGCTCCTTTACTAAGCCTTGAAGTGCAGCAGCCGTATTTCCCGGTCCGTCATAGCGGTCCTGAATGTCTTTAAGTTTTTTCATATTCGATTTAAATGATTAGTCAGAAATAATTCTCTCGATATGTTCACGGAATTTTTTCTTTTTTAGATTTTTAAGGGATACACAAATTCCTCCACCATTTTTTTCAACAAGACGGAGGTTAAAATCCTGTTCCGGATGTAATGGAAAGCCCAGTACTGGGGTACTGGCAGATATTGCAGTTTGAACGCTGCCCTGTCCACCATGAATTATAGCAAGATCAGCCAAAGGCATAACTTTATGCGATGGTAGATGTTTTTCAATTAAAATATTTGGATGGGATCCATTTTTAAGGTTATGAACTGCTGTACATATTATTACTTTTACCTCCATATCTTTTAATATGGATAAGACAGCTTCCATATAATCAGGTCTGCTTGTTGCCAGAGCTACGTATATTTTGGGAAGCTGGGTATTATAGAATGACTTTACCCTGTCAGGTATTTCGCCAAAAAGTTCAGCAAAAATAGGCCCAACGTATTTCATCTTTAATTCATGATTAAATAGCTTCGGGTTTTTAGGAACCCAGTTTTCAATAGTACCGGCAGGAATGCCAAGAATTTCAGGGCAATCTGTCACAAGGGTTAAATCACCTGATGTAAGATCAAGAAAGTTTTTAAATTCAGGAATATTTAATTTTTTGGCCAGAATATTAATTGGCCTATGTGTTCTAACGCGAAGAATTCCGTAGTTGGTCATCTTTATTTTGACAGAAGCCGGAATAAATCGTGTAAATATATTATCACCATTAACCGGCCATGGATTCATGTTGAATTCGAATACCGGGGGAACCCAGGAGCCCAGGTGAGTGGTTACATAGGGTATTCCCAGGGCTCTGGTTGATAAGGCATTTGAAAGCGTGTAGCCGGACAAAACCGCCCTGACGTTGTTTTCATTAAAAAAAGCCATCTCTGAATTTACATGTTTTTCCAGTTCTTCAACACTGTAATATCCAGATAGTACCCCTTTCTCAACCCGACTTATTGCCGCCCACTCAAGTGAAAGCTCATTTGTAACAAAAGGTTCGAGGTGTTTATATGGTATCCCCTCTTCCTTAAGGACAAACTCAAATGACCCGCCATGTGTAGCAAGGACAACGTCTTCACAACTGGCTTTAAGACGTTTATATACCGAAATCATTCTTGAAGTTTCTGATAGATAGGCACAGTTCGGAAAACAGCAGATAGCCATAAGATTTCCTCCTTTAAAGCCATAACATAATATTAAGCGGCCTAGCGACCAGTTTAGAAGTTTCTATATATAGACGTTTGTTTCTACATATAGAAAGTCTCTACAAAAAGTTTCTATATTTAGAAACTTTTTTATGTCTATATATAGAAACATATCAAAATACCCTACCAATAAAAAATCGATTTATAATAATCAAAACAGGGTCTGTTGCCTCTTGCCCGATAAAACCGCCTTGATTGCCATTTTTGGGTAATGTAATTTTAATAATTGATTATTTGCACTTAAGACTTGTTCAAAAATTTAAAGCATAAGCTGATTGTATTGTCAAAACAATAAGAAGAGAGAGCAGAAAAGCCAGAGATCAATTACCAGAAGTCAGGGGTCGGAGGTCAGAGATCAGTGCAAGCGACGCGGAGCCTCAAAGGACGACGTTCCAACCGGGACAGCAGGAACGAGGGCGAAAAGGGTAAAAAAATTTTGCTACTACTGTTGCAGGTAGCGGCGTTTCGAGCAGGTTTCAAGTTTGTTCCTACAAAAAAAGGTCGGGAATAAATCCCAACCCTACGAAAAGCAAATAGATTCCCCGGTCGGAGCCATGACGGTTTTGTTTGGATTCCTTGATTATTCCCCTCGAATCATTTTATCAAGTAGTGCATCAGTTTTTTTTGCGGACAGTATTTTATTATCCTTAACTGTTTCCCTTATGGTTTTTCCTTCCTTAAAGGCCTGTTTGGCGATTTCAGCGGCTTTGTCGTAGCCTGTTTCCGGGACCAGCGCAGTAACCATGGAAAGGCTTTTTTCAATGTTTGCCTCACATCTCTCTTTGTTGGCGGTTATCCCCTTTATGCATTTACCGGCAAATGTCTTTGATGCGGATGAAAGCAGCTCTATTGACTGCAGAAGGTTATATGCCATTACCGGCATCATTACGTTAAGCTCAAAATTGCCTGCCTGTCCGCTTATCGCTATGGCAGCATCGTTTCCGATCACCTGGGCTGCAACCTGTAGGACTGCCTCTGCTATAACAGGATTGACCTTGCCCGGCATAATGGATGAGCCCGGCTGAAGGTCCGGTATGTTAATCTCTCCCAGTCCGCACCTTGGCCCTGAAGAAAGCCACCTGATATCATTGGCTATCTTTGTAAGGCTTACAGCACAGGTTTTTAAAATACCGCTCAGTTCAACAATCGTGTCCTTTGATGCCTGCGCCTCAAAGTGATTATCCGCCTCTTTAAACTCTATGCCTGTTTCCCCGGAAATGCCTTTAATAACCTTTGCCGCAAATTGAGGATGAGTATTTACACCTGTGCCCACTGCAGTGCCGCCGAGGGCAAGTTCACACAGCCTTGGTTTTATACTGTCGAGCCTTTCTATATTGAGCCTTGTCTGCCTGCCATACCCGCTGAATTCCTGTCCAAGGGTAATGGGGACGGCATCCTGCAGATGTGTTCTTGCAATTTTTTTTATATTCCTGAATTTCTGGGTCTTTTCATCCAGGCAGAGGAAAAGATGCTTAAGGGCCGGGATAAGGGTATTTTTGATTTCCATTGCCGCAGCAATGTGTATTGCTGACGGGATCACATCGTTGCTGGACTGGCCCATGTTTACATGATCATTCGGGTGAACAGGGGATTTGCCGCCCCTCTTTTTTGTTATTATCTCATTGGCCCTGCCTGCAATCACCTCATTTACATTCATGTTTGTTGATGTGCCGGAGCCTGTCTGAAATACATCAACAATAAACTGATCATTAAACTCACCTTTTATGACCTGCTCCGCTGCCTCTGCTATGGCGGCTGATATATTTCTGTCTATTAAACCAAGTTCGTGATTGGTAATGGCTGCATGCTTTTTAATAAGGCCCAGTGCCCTGTAAAGGACAGAGGGAAAACTCAGACTGCTTATTTTGAAATTTTCAAATGCCCTTTGTGTCTGTGCACCATAGTAGGCGTCTTCAGGCACATTAACCATACCCATGCTGTCCTGTTCTTTCCTGAGGCCTGTCATAATATCACCCGATCTTTTCCTTTACATAGTTAAGGGTTCCGCCAGCAAGCAGAAATCTTCTCTGCCTGTCAGAGACATCAAGAACAGTCATAAAGGTTGTTCTGTCACACCTGACCTGGATCTCTGTCTGGCCGCCCATAATCAGGTTTCTTATGTCTTCAAGGATAATCTTTGACCCCTTTTCCAGTTTTTCATAGTCGGAGGGGTCTTTAAACATGAGGGGAAGTATTCCGAAATTGCAGAGATTCGCCTTGTGAATTCTTGCAAAACTCTTTGCTATCTTGAGCCGGACTCCAAGGTATCTGGGGGCAAGGGCCGCATGCTCCCTGCTTGAACCCTGCCCGTAATTTTCTCCGCCGATTACAGCAACATTACCCTTTTCTTTGCAGTACTTATGAAAGTCAGGATCAATCTGGGAAAAGACAAATTCGCTTAATGCCTCTATGTTTGACCTGAGGGGCAGAATCTTGCTTCCGGCCGGCATGATCCCGTCGGTTGATATATTGTCGCCAACCTTAATTGCCACTTCCGCCTCAAGCGTGTCAGGAAGACGCTCCATGTGAGGCAGCGGTTTTATATTGGGGCCCCTTATGACCTCGGTGCTGCGCAGCTCCGGTGAAGGTTTAATAATGCTCTTTTCATCGATATTGTATTTTTCCGGATCCTCGATCCGGGGATAGGGTATTTCAGGAGAAAGATCCCTGGGGTCTGTAATGACTCCCCTCAATGCTGCCGCTGCCGCGGTTTCCGGTGAACAGAGATAGACTTTATCGTCCTTTGTTCCCGACCTTCCGGGAAAATTCCTTGGAAAGGTTCTAAGGCTCACCTGTCCTGTTCCGGGTGCCTGACCCATCCCGATACATCCCAGGCAGCCGGATTCATGTATCCTTGCCCCGGCCATTATAAGAGGTGTCAAACCTCCTCGGTTTCCTATGTTTTCAAGCACCTGCTGGCTTCCGGGGTTTATGTTGAAATCGGTATAAAGGTTTCTTTTTCGGCCTTCCACTGTTTTAGCCACAACCATGAGATCCCGGTAGGACGAATTAACGCTGCTTCCTATTATTACCTGGTCAACCCTGAGGCCGGCAACCTCCCTCACAGGGACAACATTTCCGGGGGAGGAAGGGCATGCAATGAGAGGTTCCAGGGTAGACAGATCAATCTCGTCATATTCGTCATACTCTGCGCCTTCATCGGCGAATAACTCCGTCCATGCATCTTCTCTCCCCTGGGACCTTAGATAAAACCTGGTGTTTTCATCCGACGGAAAGACAGTGCTTGTGGCCCCCAGCTCTGTCCCCATGTTTCCTATGGTTTCCCTGTCAGTTGCTGAAAGTGATTTCACGCCCGGGCCGTAATATTCCACTATCTTGCCTACGCAGCCCTTTACGTCATACCGTCTTAACATCTCAAGTATTACATCCTTTGCGCTGACCCAGTCCGGGAGACTTCCAGTGAGTTTTACTCCAAGCACCCTGGGACAGGGAAGGCGGTAGGGCATCCCGGCCATTGCCATGGCAACATCCATCCCCCCTGCGCCAATACCCATCATGGATACACCTGCTGCCCCGGGTGTATGGCTGTCCGACCCAAGTATTGTTTTCCCGGGGGCTCCAAACCTTTCCATATGGACCTGGTGGGATATCCCGTTTCCCGGCGGGCTGAAATTGATCCCGTACCGTGCGCAGGCGGTCTGGAGGTATTTATGGTCGTCAGCATTTTTAAAATCGCCCTGAAGGAGATTGTGGTCCACATACTGGGCGCACAGTTCCGCCTTTACCGAATCAAGGCCGAGGGCCTCAAACTCGAGCATGGCAACCGTACCGGTAGCGTCCTGCATGAGTGTATGATCAATCCTGATAGCTATTTCCTGCCCGGGAACCAGTTCCCCTTCAATGAGATGCGCTTCAAGTATTTTTCGAGTGAGATTTTTTGACATATAGCCTCCGGAAGGTGTGATTGTTCATGTCTGAAGAAATGATGATAACATGGGGGAAAAAAAGGTGCAAGACTCATGGCGCAAGGCCCAGGGAAAACCTTAAAAAACAAGATTTCTCCCTTTGGCCGAAATTACACAATAATTTTAAGAAATTTAAATATATGTTTTTCCCCTTGTGCCCTGCGCCTTGCACCTGCCTTCTGCACATTGACAGGGATTCCCCTTCGGTATTAGAATAACCGGACAAATAACCACTCAGGAGGGTAATATGCAAAAAGACGATATTCTTACTTCTGTACGTCACCAGATGGATACGGCTTTTAAATATGCTGACTTTGATGAAGGAACCTACGAAAGGTTAAAACACTGCAAGAGAGAGCTTCTTGTACATTTCCCTGTGCGAATGGACAATGGGAACCTCAAGATATTCACAGGGTACAGGGTGCTCCATAACTCAACCCTGGGACCCGGCAAAGGGGGGCTCAGGTATTCTCCTGATCTCAGCCTTGAGGAATCAAGGGCTCTGGCTACGCTTATGTCCTGGAAGTCTGCCCTTGTTAATATTCCCTTTGGAGGTGCAAAGGGCGGAGTAAAATGCAACACAAAGGAGATGTCCGAGGCAGAAATAGAGCGGCTTACCAGGAGATTCACATGGGAGATAGCACCCTTTATCGGCCGTGACAGTGATATCCCTGCCCCTGATATGTATACCAATCCACAGGTTATGGCCTGGATAATGGATACCTACAGTATCCTTAAGGGGTATACGGTTCCGGAGGTTGTAACAGGAAAACCCCTTGAGCTTGGCGGATCAGTAGGAAGGTATGAGGCCACTGGAAAAAGCGTGTTTATATCAGCACTTGAGGCAGTAAAACACACAGGTCTCGGCAACTCCATGGACGGTCTCAGGGTTGTTATACAGGGGTCAGGAAATGTTGGAGGTATTGCCGCCCAGTTTTTTCACAATGCCGGGGCAAAGGTTATAGCCATCAGCAATTCAACCGAGGGACGATATAACCCTAATGGGCTTGATATACTGAATACCCTTTCATTTGAAGACCGGTATAAATGTAAAATTGCCCATATCAAGGAATGTGAGCGCCTGACCAATGAGGAAATGCTTGAGGTGGAATGTGATATCCTTGTCCCTGCTGCCACATCAGGTCAGATAACAGGAAAGAATGCGCCGAAACTCAGGTGTAAAATCCTTGTGGAAGGAGCAAACGGCCCTACAGAGCCGGAAGCGGATGATATCCTGTTTGACAGAGGTATATTCGTGGTGCCGGATATACTGGCCAATGTCGGCGGACTCACGGTTTCATATTTTGAATGGGTGCAGAATGTACAGGAACTTTTGTGGACAGAAGACCAGGTCTCGAAGCGCCTGGAAGAGATTATTAAAAAGGCCTTTAAAGAGGTACTTGAAATAGCCGAGGCCAAAAAGGTTCATATGAGGACAGCGGCCTATGTTCTTGCCATGGAAAGGGTTGCAAAGGCAATGAATTTGAGGGGGGTGTATCCCTAGTATTTTCTATAAACAATTCCCATGGCAAAATCATCATCAAGTACAAGATTCATGGCGCTTTTCAGGTTGGCAGGATCATGATCGTCAGGAAGAGGATGCACCTGTTCCTTTAGGTTGTTCCATGTCTTGAACTGCTTATCGAATGTTACACAGGTGGTATAGACGTGGTAGATTGAAAAACCTTCATGCCGAATGCCTTCTTTCAGTGCTGCGGTGATGGATTCGGGATCTCCGGCAAAGAGCCTTGCCACGAAGGATGCGCCATATGACAGCGCCATCAGGGTGGCGTTAAGCGTAGCCCCTTCGCTGCCATAGGGGGAAGCCTTTGTTTTTGTTCCCGGTGGCGTACTGGGAGAGGGCTGTCCCTTGGTAAGACCATATATGGAGTTATCAAATAAAACATAATTAATGTTGATATCCTTCCTGGATGCATGTGGAAGATGGGCGCCTCCTATCCCCAGGCCGTCACCATCCCCTCCTACTGCAAATACGGTTAATTCGGGGCTGGCAAGTTTTATGCCTGTTGCAACCGGCAGGGATCTTCCATGAGCGGTATGGAGCCCGTAGGTATTGCTGAAAAAGGGATATCTCCCTGCACAGCCTATCCCTGACACAGTCATGACCATGTGGTGGGGTATATCGAGTTCCTGAATGGCATTGTTGATTCCCTGGTGAATGCCGAAATACCCGCAGCCGGGACACCATGTGGGCAGATTTTCAGACCGCACGGAGAATTTTTTTGATTCCTTTATTTTCTGAACTTTTTCAGCAGTGACTTTGCCTGATGTTTTCATTAACTGCTCCTTTTACTAACAACTTCCTCTATCGCTTCTAAAATATCAATGGCCGTTAAAGGTATTCCCGTCACGCGGTTAAACCTTTTTACTTCCTTCCTGTGAAGGTGACCTATCAGGTTGGCAAGCTGTCCCTCAAAATTAAGTTCAGGTATGAGGATCTCATCGCACTTGTCCATAAACTCCTTTATCATGTCCGCATGGTAGGGGAATATGCTCCCTATTTTAAGCATGCCCGCCTTTATGCCCTTATTTCTTGCCAGATTAACGGCCTCAATTGCAGCGCCTGATGTGGAGCCCCAGGTAATGACCCCTGTGTCATATTTATCTTCCGGGTCAAATTCTACAGGCTCGGGCAGATCCTTCAGGGCATTGTGAATTTTTCTGTGTCTTTTTTCCGACATCATCATATGGTTGTCTGCTGTATAGTCGGGTTTGCCCTTTTCAGTGTGCTCAAGGCCGGTGGCCGCAAATATGTATCCCTCCATGCCGGGCAGTGCCCTCGGGGATATTCCTGACTCCGTGTTTTCAAATCTTCTGTAACGGCCCTTTTTAGATTCGTCGGGCAGGATGTTCCCGCTTTTAATATCTTCTTCAGAAGGTTCGGGAGATGCTATGTTTTCTACCCTGTTATGGAGAAAAAAGTCGGTAAGTATTACAACCGGTGTCTGGTACCGTTCTGCAAGCTGAAAACTTTTCAGTGTAAAATGGTAACATTCACTTACACTTGACGGGGCTATTACAATCCTCGCGGAATCTCCGGGCCCTCCGAATACGGCAGCCTGAAGGTCAGACTGTTCTGTCTTTGTTGGAAGACCTGTAGCAGGTCCTCCCCTCTGGGCATTCACAATAACCGCGGGTATCTCGGCTACTGTTGCATGGGCTATGAGCTCTGTCATAAGGGCAAAACCGGGTCCGGATGTTGCGGTCATTGCCCTTTTTCCGGCAAAGAAACTCCCGAGCACAGCCCCTATGGAGGAAATCTCATCCTCCATCTGCATGAGCCTTCCACCTCTTTCAGGAAGATACTTTGCAAGATATTCCATAACAGGTGTCGCAGGGGTTATGGGATAACCGAAATAAAGGGAGAGTCCGGCATCAAGTGCGCCCATTGAAATAGCGGCATTTCCGGAAAGAAGCTCTCTTTCTGAAGAGGCACCATTTGTGCCAATCTGTATTATCTTTTTCTTTTTTAATTCCTCTGATTTTGCGCAGTATTCCATGCCCGCATCAAAGCACTTCAGGTTTGATTCAAGCACCTTTTCTCCCTTGGCCTGGAACTTCTTTTTTATTGCACGGTAGAAGGGTTCCGCAGGGATACCGAACAGGGCAGCAAACCCCCCGAGGGCGGCAAGGTTTCTTCCCCGCCTTGAACCGGATGCCTCTGAAGCCAGATCCCCGAAGGGTATCCCCAGAATATTCATCTCGGGTTCCAGAAGAGGAAGAAGGGACTTTTCTTCACTGATATAGGTAACAGGCCTGTTGTCAAAGAGAACCGCCGCGTCATCCGTGAGAAACGGCACCCTTGACCGGGACTGTTCATCATCAAGCGAAATCAGGACATTTGTTTTATGACTCAGGGCGGTCATCTCTCTGTTTCCTATACGGGTACGGGTGACACACCTGCCAAAGCCCCTTATTTCTGCAGGGTATGAATCAAGGGCCATCAGTGAAAAACCTGCTGCCGAAAGGGCTTCATTCAACAGGACACCAGCGGCAATAGTGCCGTCTCCTGACATCCCGCATATTTCGATTGTAAGATCAACTGTAGACATATTAAAACTCCATCCACCATGAGCTGTTTACGCAGAATCCGTTAACATTGAATACACATTCCGGTTCAGCCTTTAAATGTTCGCCAGCGAGGTTGAGTGCAGCTGTTTTTCCAAGGGCGACTGCGTTATCGTATCCTATGGAAACCCAGTAGTCGTTAATTTCGGGATGGTAAACCTGTGCACAGTCACCCGTGGCATATACTCCTTTAAACCCTGTATTGAGATACTCGTCCACGAGGATTCCCCTGTCTATCTTCAGGCCGGTTCTTGCAAGAAATGCAACATCAGGAACAAGTCCGAAAAAGGCGCCCACGATATCTGCGCATATGGTTTCATGATCCGTGTGGACCTCAACGCCTCCATTGGCAAGGCTGTTCATGCTTTTAATCCGCGAATAATCCAGCACTGTTACTCCCCGTTGAGAAAGCCTTTCAGCAACCTCATCATGAAGTGTCCTGCTGAACCGCATGGGCCAGAAGGACTCTTCGTTAAGGGCGAAAAAGACCTTTTTATTCATTTTCAGCAACTGGGAGGTAAATGAAAGGGAGGTCAGATCTCCTCCAATCATGAGGACACTCTCAGAATTTTCCAGGCACTTGAGCCATGTCCTGGCATCATGCAGGGTCTTGAGTGTCAGCATAAGGTCACTGAATACCTCAAGGTTTTCGGGTATCCTCGGTTTTCCTCCCAGTGAGATGATAAGGCCGTCATATTTAATGATCTCCCTGTGATCCAGGAATATCTCGCGGGTTTTCAGGTTAAGTCCAACGACCTCCTGGCTGCTGCGGAATTTTATGCCAAGCTCCTTGTATGAACTGGGTGAAAACACATACAGGTTTTCTTCGGTAAGTTTCCCCGAAATAAAACTCGGCAGGAGGTGGGGACGATAACACCCTCCTGATTCTTTACTGATCAGGGTTATGCGCGCATCTTCTGCATGGCTGCGAAGTGTCAGTGCCGCCTCATTACCGGCCGGACCGTTTCCTATGACCACAAAATGTTGATCTTTCATATTTTGATTGCCTCTGGATTATTTTTTTATTCCGGTTTATCCACCTGTTATCATTCTATGATTAATGGCAGGGGCACGGCACGCCTTGCCCCTACGGGTTTACCCTGAATTTTTGTCTTTCTATTAGTTCTACCCTGGTAACCGAGATACAGTCCATCGGGCATACCCTTACACATTCCCCGCATCGTATGCATCTGGAGTTGTCTATTACAATTGCATTTACACCTTCCCATGAAGAGGTCTCTTCAAAACCGGTAATTGCACCCTGCTCATTGAGATTGACCCGGTTGACCAGTTTTATGCAATCCCTGGGCGAAACATCGATGCAGTACCGGCAGTAAATACACCGGTCCATGTCTATTTCATAATGAAGATAGCAGAGGTAGCATCGTTTTGATTCCTCATGGGCCTGATCAGGAGAGAACCCTTTTTCAACTTCAGGATTATCAGGATCAATCCTACTGGAGATCGGAGAAAGAGTAGGCATTTCCTGCCTTGGGATAAAGTCCCATGCCCTTTGTCTGTCTGTCATCTGTGTATCCTGAAGCCTGACTGCCTTTTCAATAAAGTTTTCACCCGTAAGATCCAGGGCTATTTTATGGGCGGCATTCCGGCCCATTGCTATGGATTCTATTACTGTTGAGGGGCCGGTAACATAATCTCCCGCAGCGTACAGGTTTTTGCAGGAAGAAAGAAAGCTTGTCCTGTCTATTGTCAAAACCCCGTTTTTATCCTTGTCTCCCGGTGCCTCAAATGGTCCCGGCGCCTGGCCTGTTGCAACAATCACCGAATCGGCCTCAAGTATGAACTCACTTCCTTCAATGGGGTCTATCTTCTGTTTGCCATCCGCGCCGACCTCCCCGGGCCGTGTTCTTAAAAACTTTACCCCTTCAACCCAGTCAGCTCCGGCTATTTCCTGTGAAAGCAGAAGAGATTCGATTTTTACGCCTTCTCTTTTTGTCTCTATTATTTCATCTTTTGTTACCCTTAAATCCTGCTCGGTTCGCCTCAGACAGATCCTTACATCCTTTGCCCCGAGCCTGAGTGCAGTCCTGGCGCAGTCAAAGGCCGTAAATCCTGCGCCTATGACAAGGACCTTTTTCCCGAGGTCCGGCCTTTCTCCTGAGCAGACCTTCTTCATGAATTCAAGACCCGAGTGAACCCCTTCAAGGTCTTCACCCGGCACCTTAAGTGAGATAGCCCTGTAGCAGCCTGCTGCAGCAAGAAGGGCGTCGTATTCGGAAAGTATATCATCAACCTGGATGTCAGAACCTATTCTGACACCGGTCCTGAGTTCAATCCCGGAAGAGAGCAGTTCTTCTATCTCCGTTTCAAGGACAGTGCGGGGAAGCCGGAATTCAGGGATTCCGTAGCGGAGCATTCCTCCCGGCCTGTCCAGGGCCTCGAATATGGTTACTGAAAATCCCAGCAGTGCGAGTTCATGGGCCGCCGCGAGACCGGCGGGACCGGCACCGGCTATTGCTATTTTCTTAGAGATACTGTCTGATCTTTTTATGGGTACAGGGGCCGCACCTTTAAAGTCCGAGGCCGCTCTTTTGATATGACATATGTTTACAGGGGCTCCAAGCTCTGACTCTCCGTGCCTGCATTTATCTTCACAGGGCCTTGAGCATATCCTTCCGAGTACTCCGGGAAAGATATTGGCTCTTCTATTTATATCGTATGATCTGTCATATTCCTTTTCATACAGCGCCCTGATATATGCGGGAATATTGGTATCTGCCGGGCATGCACTCTGGCAGGGTATATTCACATCCATATAATAGAAATCTTCAGGCGCTGATGAGTAAACTAATTTATCTGGCATGGCTTAAAACCTCTTAAGAATGATTCACTAATATAATCCTGAACCGCAACATGAAAAGGGTAAAAGATGAATTATTTTACACTATATGACCCAGAAAGTTAAAATTTTATAAGCAGCCTAACCGAATTTATCAAAATACATGTGATCTTCAGGAATACCTTTTTGTATCAGAAGTTTCATGCATGACTCTATCATTGGAGGTGCTCCGCACAGGTAAACATCAAGTGCGGCATTTTCAGGAATATATTTTTCAATCAGGTTTGTTACGCGTCCCCTGTCACCTTCCCATTTTGCATCTTCACCAACCCGTGAGAGGACAGGGTAAAATTTGAAGTTTTCCAGTTTTGACTCAAGGCCCTTGAGTTCGTCATGATAATAAAGATCTTCAATATTCTTTGCGCCGAAGAAGAGAATAGTTTCTCTCTGTATATTATCCCTTTCAATCTTGTGCAATATGGATTTCATGGGGGCAAGACCCGAACCCGTAGCGATTAAAAGTATTCCCCGGTCGGAATCCCTCAAATAGAAATCACCGTACGGCCCATATATGGTAAGTTCATCACCCTGTTTAAGATATTCATGCACATAGGTCGTTACCGCTCCATCCTGAACCTTTGTAATTACAAGCTCAAGGTTTTCATGCTCCATTGCATCTGAAGATATTGAATAGGCCCTGAATTCCGGATCTGAAATCTTTTCATACTTCGGCACCTCAAGCTGGACATACTGTCCGGGTTTAAAGGTAATGCCCTCTTCAGGGCTTAGAAGATCCATCCGGAGACCTTTTATTTCATGTGTAAGGTCGGTGATATTGATAACCTTTGCCCTGAACTGCTTTACGAGAAACAGCTCTTCAGGGATCTGAATCTTTAAATCTTCCTTGACCTTTACCTGACAGCTAAGCCGGACACTCTGTTCCAGTTCTTCAGCAGAAAGATAGGGCGTTTCGGTCGGAAGTACAGGCCCTCCGCCCTCCAGCACCCTCACCTTGCAGTAGGCGCATGTACCCTTGCCGCCGCAGGCAGAAGGTATAAATATGTTTTCCTTTTTAAGGGTCGAAAGCAGGGGATTGCCGCCGGTTACAACGATCTCCTTTTCATTGTTGATGAGTATCTTCTTTTCTCCATAATCTGCAAGATATTTGCCTGCCAGTTCAAGCAGAAGGGCAAGTACAACACCGATTCCGGAGACAACAGAAATGCTTGTAAGAAGCTCTGTAAAATTAAATTCCATACTTTCCTATATCAATGTTTTTCCGTACACCGCAAACCGTAGACCTTATACCTCTTTGCAAACCATTAAATTTTCTTTTATTGAAAAAAGCCATATTACTACAGCAGTCCATTTATTGTACGTTCACCATCCCGCTGAACACAATAAATGCAAGGGACAGTATACCAGTTATAATCAGGGTTATAGCCGGACCCTCTAGACCCTTTGGCAGTTTTGTCTTGCCCTGTATCTTTTCCCTTATAGCTCCTATGGTGATAATCGCCAGCAGCCATCCTATTCCGCTCCCTGCTCCGTATGCTACTGACTGGACAAGTGTATACTTTCTTATGATCATAAAGAGCGATACACCCAGTATGGCACAGTTGACCGTTATGAGGGGCAGGAAAATACCCAGCATGTAATAGAGGGGTGGAAAAAATCTTTCAACAGTCATTTCAACCAGCTGGACAAAACCCGCTATTATAATGATAAAGACAATATATCTGAAATGCTCCAGATGAAAGGGAAGAAGCAGGTGGTAGTACACCAGGTTGTTAAGCGCCGCATTACTGCCCATTACAAATGCAACAGCAACCCCGAGTCCAAAGGCGGACTTTATCTGCCTTGAGATTGAAAGAAAGGGGCAGAGACCCAGAAAATTTGTGAGCAGTATGTTGTTTGTAAAAATCGCTGCAAAAAACAGGGTTGTGCTATCTATCTGGTTCATTGCCTACACCACCTTTAATTCTTTGGTTTCAGGTGTTACTGCCCTTACAAACCATATAAAAACACCAAGAACAAAGAATGCCCCGGGCGCTACTATCATTATAGTCCATGGAGTAAAGAAATCCGGCATTACCCTGAATCCCAGAAGTGTGCCGAAACCGAGCGCCTCTCTGACAACGGCGATTACCGTAAGAACTATGGTGTAGCCGATTCCCATTGCAAGGCCGTCAACAGCGGATGGCAGAACCCTGTTGTTCTGGGCAAATGCCTCGCATCTCCCCATGATGATACAGTTTGTAATAATCAGACCTACATAGGGCCCCAGTGCCTCACTTATATCAGGCAGGTATGACTGAATTACTATATCCACTATTATGACATATGAGGCGATGATAAGGGTCTGGACCATCATGCGGATTCTTGAAGGAATAAGGTTCCTGAGCATGGAAACGGTCATGGAGGACATTATTGTGGTAAATACAAGCCCGGCGCACATGACAAGGGTGTTCACCAGAAGGTTAGTTACTGCCAGGGTGGAGCAGATGCCCAGGACCTGCCGCAGTACCGGGTTGTCCTTCCAGACTCCCGCAATGAATATTTCTTTGTTTGTCAGTTTTTTTTGCATGGGTTGAGTCTCTTTATATTTTTCTCCGGGTGTACAATTGTTTTTGTAGGGGCGGACCTATGTGTCCGCCCGCGATAAATTGATACGGTGCAAAATCTTAATTCGGGCAGACACGCAGGTCTGCCCCTGCATTCCCAAAAATTGAACAATCGAATGACGAATCCCGAATGACGAAGGACGAATTAAAAGCACAATCTGCCTGAGCAGACTTCGTAAATCGTCATTCGCTACTCGTCACTCGTCCTTTTCTTTAACTCTTCCACAACAATCTTCAATTCCCTGTTTAAGAATGATTCAACCGCATCACTGGTTCGGGATGCACCGGTGATGGCGTCAAGGTCATTTTTTCTTTTTTTATCCTCTTCTGGGACCAGGTAAAAATATTGTTTTTCATTGTCTGCAGGCTCCAGGGACAGGTCCTTAAACTGTCCTGAAAACCCGGCTTCCGAGATCCTTCCCCCCAGTCCGGGTGTTTCAGAATGCCGGTAAAAGGATACCCCGAGAAGTTTTGTTGCCCCGGGATTTACTGCCGCCATGGCATAAATCGGTCCCCAGAAACCCGGACCGTCAACCGGAAAGGCATAACCGGTAATGGTCTTACCATCCTCGCCATAACATGTGTAGACTGTCCGGTCATCGATTTTACCTTCTTTTATTCTCTTATTATAGATCTCAGAGATTTTTTCCGGAGAGAGTTGTGCTCCTTCATTCAACCCCAGCACATTTATGATTGTTCGTTGAAGTTTTACCTTTTGGTTTTTTTCAATCCTGTCCTCATTTGTTATTTTAACGACTGTTACAATGGTTGTGAAAACCAGCGCCGTAACGAACATGAATATTACTGATCGGAATATGCTGTTCATCTGGCTGCCTGCTTTATCTGCCCGGACTGATTGACTCCCATCTCAATGAGGGGAACAAAGGCATTCATCAAAAGGATTGCAAACATAAAGCCTTCGGTAAAGTTGGAATATTCCCTTAATATTACAGTCAGCCCGCCAACCAAAAACCCGTATATCAGCTGCCCGGGCCGTGTTTTGGGACCGGTAATGGGTTCTGTAACAATAAAAACGCTTCCGAATAAAAATGCACCGGATATGAATGTATAAAGGACAGGAGGTCCTGCAGCAAACGTGCTCATTATAAATGCAACTATCAATCCCCCGGCAATGCATGACAGGGTAAGCCTCCAGGGTGCGGCTTTTTTATAAATCAGGAATATTCCTGCCGCGACTATCAGGACAGCAGAAGTTTCCCCCATGGAGCCTGAACTGTTTCCGATAATAAGGTCCAGAACAGAAGGGAGCGGGCCCTCTTTTATCTGCATGAGCGGCGTTGCCCTGGTTACTGCGTCCACGGCCCCGTCCCATGAGGTAAAGCCGCCTGCACCGCCCCACATGGGTTCGATCCAGCTACTGGTCATTTGTTTTGGAAATGCAATGTAAATAAAACATCTGCCCACCATGGCGGGATTGTAGATGTTCTGACCAAAGCCCCCAAACACCATCTTCCCGAATGTAACGCCAACGATGATGCCAATTACTGCAATCCAGAACGGTATGGTCGGCGGCAGAGAAAGGGCGTAGATCAGGCAGGTTACAATTATAGCTGATGTTACGGGTTTACCTTCCCTTACTGTAAAATGTGCCTCTGTTGCGATACCGAATGCCAGCACAATAAGGGCGATAAAAAAGGCACGCCACCCGAAAAGGTATACTGCAAACAATACCAGGGGAACAAGTGATAGACTCACCCTGATCATGACCTTCTGTACTAAAAAAAACTTTTTAAGAGGCATATTTTATCGTATTTAAGATTGAAAGGATAAAACAACGGGTTTATCCAAATCTGGATATGTTAATAAAACTCGGATAAAAATAACACCATCCAGTTTCTGACGTCAACATTAAATCCTGATTCAGGGTCATGTTACCGGTTATTGGCCGTATCCTTTTAACTCAAAGGTATCACTGCCTTATTTCAAAAAACAGAAGATATTTTCTTTTCCATGGCTTATAATAGTCTATAATTCTCTTTTCCGACAACAAATTATCTAATATTATCAGGAGGGCAATATGGCTGAATCTGTAAACGTAAAAAATCTGGGGCTCCGGGGCGTAACCGTTGCTGATACAAAAATAAGCTTTATTGACGGTGAAAAAGGCATCCTTATTTACAGGGGTTACAGAATTGAGCAGCTTGCGGAAGAATCCTCCTTTCTGGAGGTTGCATATCTGATTCTTAACGGCCGCCTGCCGGGCCGTGCAGAACTCGAGGATTTTGAAGCCAGGATAAAAAAGGCCCGGGATATCCCGGGTTCTGTAATCGATGCATTAAAAACCTTTCCCCGGGACGCAGCGCCTATGGACGTCCTGCAGTCTGTTGTTCCAATGCTGGGAATGGCCGACCCTGACCTTAATACCGAGTCCAGGGAAGGCAATGTAAATATGGCCATAAGGCTTATTGCCAGGCTGCCAATTGTGGTTGCGGCATGGCACAGGATAAGGGAGGATAAGCATCTTCTTCCATCCAATGAGGATCTTACCCTGGCGGAGAACTTTTTGTGGCAGCTCAAGGGAGAAAAACCTGACAGGGAGATGGCAAAGGATCTGGATACATGCCTTGTGCTTCATGCAGACCATACATTTAATGCCTCAACATTTGCCTGCAGGGAGGTCGTGTCAACAAGAGCCCATATGTATGCAGGGGTTACGGCCGGTATCGGCGCGCTGTCGGGCAGCCTTCATGGAGGTGCAAACCAGCAGGTAATGAAAATGCTCTTTGAGCTTGAGAATGAAAAGGATATCCCCGGCTGGATCGTAAAACAGCTGGATGGCGGCGGAAAAATCATGGGCATGGGCCATGCCGTATATAAAACCATGGACCCCAGGGCAAAATTTCTCAAGGAGATGGGAAAGAGGCTTGGCAATAAAACGGGTAAAAAGATCTGGCACGATCTTTCAATGCTGATTGAAAAATATGGCGTCGAGGAGTTTAAAAAGAGGAGCAAAGACAATATTCAGCCCAATGTGGATTTCTTCAGCGCCCCTGTCTATCATATAATGGGTATTCCTCTTGATCTCATGACCCCTATATTTGCCATGTCCAGGGTATCGGGCTGGTGCGGACACATTATTGAGGAAAAATTTGCAGAGGCACAGGGAAAACCTGCCCTCTACAGACCAACGGCCGAGTATATCGGCAATTACTGCGGGCTTACAGGGTGTGAGTACGAGGCACTGGATAAAAGAGAATAGTCTTTGGTTGTGATAATAACAACTCATATCATCCACCAAATATCATCTCGACTGAAAGGAGAGATCCTGTTTTTTGTTAGCAGGATTTCTCCCATTGGCTGAAATGACAAATAGATATGTTTCACTTTTGATGTGACACTAAAATAACAAGCTTATAATGAACTATCAGGAACTTCTTAAAAAATATAACCGATTACTGGAGGATTTTGATCACTTAAAAAAAGAAAATAACCGCTTAAAAATAAAGCTTGGTGAAAATCCACATAAAGACCATAACACTGAAAAACAATCCATTAGCAATAATTCTGTCACTGATAATTCAAAATCAATTCAAATAAATAACAAGTCAGATTCGATCTCAAAAATCAGATTATTTATATCCCTGTTTAAAGGTCGTGCCGATGTCTATGCTGCAAGATGGGAGAATAAAAAGAAATCTACATCCGGATATTCTCCTGTTTGTCTGAACCAGTGGAAAAAAGATATATGCGGGAAGCCGAAAATTCCATGCTCAAAGTGTAAAAACAGTTCATATGCGGCTTTGAACGAGAAAGTGATAGACAACCACCTTAGAGGAAATGTAGTTGCCGGTATTTACCCCATGCTGCCTGAAGAAACCTGTTATTTTCTCGCAATAGATTTTGATGATGACGGGTGGAAAAAAGATATCACAATAATAAGAGAAGTATGTAATGAATTTGACATTCCGGTTGCTGTGGAGCGTTCACAATCCGGAAATGGTGCGCACATATGGTTTTTCTTTGAAGAGCCTGTGTCTGCATCTCTTGCAAGAAAATTCGGAACAGGTCTTTTAACCTTTTCCATGAACAGAAGGCATGAACTTAAATTTAAATCCTATGATAGACTGTTTCCAAGTCAGGACACTCTACCCAAAGGAGGCTTCGGGAACCTGATAGCCCTTCCATTTCAAAAATCAGCACGTAAGCATCAAAACAGCGAGTTCGTTGATGAAAAATTTTATCCATATTCAGATCAATGGGCCTACCTTTCAGAAATCAAGAAAATATCCGAAAATCGGATAGGAAGTTTAATAGCCGAGTTATGTCAGGGACATGAGTTGGGTCAGTTAAAAATCGATAAAGAGGAAGATCAAAAACCATGGGAAACGGTTAAAAAAGTCAGTCTGGATAAAACTGATTATCCGGATGCAATCAGCATTGTAAGGTCAAACATGCTTTTTATTCCGAAAAAAGGAATCTCTGAAAAGGGGCAGAATCACCTGAAAAGAATAGCTTCCTTCAAAAATCCAATGTTTTATAAGCAGCAGGCGATGCGTTTATCAACCTATGGGTATCCAAGAATCATTACATGCGCGGAGGAAACAAAGGATTATCTTTGTTTGCCAAGAGGCTGCGAAGAGGAGCTTACAGCAGAATTTAAATCATTGAAAGTTGAATGCCAATTCATTGATAAAACCAACCATGGCAGAGGAATTGATGTAGAATTTAATGGTCAACTGAGGGGAGAGCAGACATTAGCAATCGAAAAGTTATTGAGTAATGATATTGGAATTCTCTCCGGAACCACAGCCTTTGGGAAAACAGTTGTAGCAATCAAGTTGATTGCACAAAGAAAGGTAAATACTCTCATACTTGTTGACAGGATTGGTTTGCTTAATCAGTGGATGGATAGGCTAAAACAGTTTCTCGTTATTAACGAAGTCTTACCTGAAGCGGATAATCCAGCTATCAAAAAAAGGGGGAGAAAAAAGAAATCAAATATTATTGGTCAATTAGGTGCGGGGAAAAATACTTTAAATGGAATAGTTGATATCGCTGTTATGCAGTCAATGGGACGCATGGGAGAGGTTAAGGATTGCATAAAAGACTATGGGATGATCATTGCTGATGAATGCCATCATGCCCCTGCCTTTAATTATGAAAACATTTTAAAAACTGCTAATGCCAGGTATGTTTACGGCCTTACTGCAACACCCACCCGAAAAGATGGTCATCATCCTATTCTGCTAATGCAGTGCGGTCCGATACGATATCGCGATGATCCCAAAAAACAGGCAGAGAACCGCCCCTTTGATCACTTTGTTATTCCGAGGTTTACCTCACTGAGAATGCCCTTTGACAGGAATGAAAAAGAATTATCCATTAATGATGTATACTCCGAGATATCAGGAGATGATTTCCGGGATCAGCAGATTATTGAAGATGTTCTAGAGAATTATAAACTTGGCAGAAACTGTGTTGTGCTTTCCCAGAGGACGGATCATGTTGAAATGCTTTCGGAGAAACTAAAAGACAAGATCCCCGATGTTCTGACGTTGACCGGAAAAATGGGAATAAAAAAAGCTCGTGAAGTTCTTGAATACATTAAGGGCTTACCGGGTGATAAAAATATTGCCCTTGTAGCTACTGGTCCTTACATAGGAGAAGGGTTTGATGAACCGAGACTTGATACATTATTCCTGGTAATGCCAATATCCTGGAAGGGGACTTTACAGCAGTATGCAGGAAGACTCCATCGTTTGTTTGAAAATAAAAAGGAGGTTCTTATATATGATTATGTGGATATCCATGTAAAGATGCTGGAAAGGATGTACCAAAGGCGTCTCAATGGCTATGCGTCTATGGGATATAAGATTAAAGGAGAGGGGATAGAGCCGTCCTCACCGAATATCATTTTTAATAGAGATAATTTTTTACCTGTCTTTTCCAATGATGTTATTAACCCGGCAATTAAATAGGAGACTATCAAGCAGCATAAGCAATCTTAGGGTGTTTAAAATATTTTTTAACACGTCCAGGTAGTTTTTGAAGCTTTCTCAAATGAGAAATAGCTTTTTGCTTGAGTTCTTTTTTTGTTCTGGCTGGAATACCAGAATGTACACCGACCTTTAGGTCGCAGTTTAGGTATTCATCAGGATTTAATTCCGGTGAATATGATGGAAGAAAGAACAACTCAATTTTGTCTTCATGTTCTTTCAGCCAGTCTTTGACAATATAGCTATGATGGACTTTCAAATTATCTACAATCAAAAAGATTTTTTTATCAGCATCTTTGATCAATCGTTCCATGAATTTGATCATCGTTTGGGAATTCATCTTGTTTTTATAAACCATAAAACGAACTTTACCTTGATTGGTGACAGAGGAAATCAGGTTGACGCGCTGGCACCTGGGATGAAGCCTAATCGCCGGTGTTTCACCACGAGGAGCGTAACTTCTTCCATGGTAACTGTCGTTACACAATCCAGTCTCATCCCCCCAATGAATTTCCGCGGTCTCTTTTTTTGCACGTTTGGAAATATCCGAGTATTCTGTCTCCAACCAAGCTTTGACTGCTTTTGGATTTTGTTTATAGGCTTTCTTCAGTGGTTTTTGTGGAGTAAAATTCCATCTGTTCAGATACTCGCCAACAGTTCTGATCGGCATATCTATATTCCACAATTGTTTGATGAGTTGCTGTACGGCAATGCGTGTCCACAAAGCAAATGGTAATTTCATTTGGTCAGGGCATTTGTCTTGTATAGCTTTTTGCAATTCTTTTTCCTGATCAGGTGTCAACGTGCGGCAACTGCCCTTTGGACGGCCACGCTTTTTAATTTTAAGGGCTTTATTACCTTCTTTTTGATAAAGAGCCCACCATGTACTGCAAATGGATCGGCTCACTCCTGTAATGGCACTGATCTCATTATGCGTTCGTCCCTGTTTTCGGAGTCGAATGACTTGATTACGAATTTGTTGTTGGGCATCAGTGCTGAGTTTCCTTGCGTCTATTTTTTCCATGATCGTGTTATAACAAAATACGATCCATTTGTTAAGTATTTTGTTGCCGGGTTAATATTAGTGCAAAAAAAGAGATCTTAATAGTCAGCCCTTTTGTGAAAAAAGGTAGGATTTCACAGATGTTTCAATATTTTGAAGTTGCATTACAGAATAAAACACGCGTTATCGTGATAACCAGGCCAATAGAAGATTTTAAAGAAAAGGATCAAAAAGTTGTAAACGAAGCTCTGGATTTATTAATGAGCAAAGGGATAAAAGTTGTTTTTAAATCCGGTATACATCAAAAGTTTGCGATTATGGACCAAAAGATTGTCTGGTATGGAAGTATCAATCTGTTGAGTTTCGGGAATTCACAGGAAAGCATTATGAGGATTGTAAGTTCTAATATTGCCAATGAGTTGATTAAAAGTATTGAAGAATGATGCCTTTACCTGGAATGGCAAGATTTATGAATAAGAATGTCGCAGGCGGGAACGTGCCCCAGGGCCTGATTGATGAAATGGACAGTGCCCCCAAGGGGCGGAAGCTGGAAAAAGGTATTGAGACAGCCCGTCGAATGATAAGAAGGATCAGGGATGAAAAGATGTGTGACGGTGTTCACATAATGGCTATCGGCAAGGAGGAGGTAGTGCCCGATATCATATCAGCTGCAGGATTGTAACTTTTATTCAATCAAAATAATCTGATCTGTTATCTCGGTAAAATTAACATCATGACTTATGAGAAACAGCTGATCATACCAGTGTTCGGTCACCTCTTCACGGCCGATATCAATTGCACGAAAGGCATGGGCCAGGTTTGCCCTGCGGGTTGCATCAAGGTTGGAGGTGGGTTCATCAAAAAAGGCAACCCGGGCACCGATTGTCTGCAGTAAGGCAAGACGTAAAGCAACAACAGCACTCATTATCTGCCCGCCGGACAGCTGATCGTCAGTGCGTTCCCTTACATCTCCATCCTGCATATCTCTGAGTACAATCTGGTATTTGTCCCCCCAGAAAAGCTCTTCATCAGCCTCTGAGATATTTCGATAAATAATATCCGCCCTGAGGCTTATCTCTTCTCTAAAGCGTTCTGAAAGCTGTGCCGAAACATTATTAAAAATCCTGTTTCTCAGAAACTTTACCAGCTCTTCCTTTTCTTCATATTTTTTCTTTTGAATAAGCTTCTCTTTAATATCCTTTTTTATCTGCTCCATTTTTTTAATATCTTCTTCAAGGCGAAGTTTGTCTTTATTAAGAGATTCTATCTTCTGTTTTACTGCTGCAGTATCTTCAACCAGCTTTTCCTTTACCATGCGAACTTCAACATGCTGTTTGGGATTATATTCCTTTTCTATTTTTTCGTATGCCTTCTGATTTGCTGTAAGAGACTGCTTCAGTTCCTCCATCAGTTTCAACATATCCTTTAGGGATTTCTGCCTGTTTTCAAGGTCCTTTGCTTCTTTTTCATTAGCAAAAAAGGCATCCCTGGCAGACTGGTTATCTGTTTTAAGTTTTTCAGTTGAATTTATTTCATCTTCAAGCTTGTTGTATTTTTCAAACTCCGCTTTTTTTGCAAGGACTTTCTTTTCCGCTTCCTGCTGCTGCTTTACAATTTTTTCTATTTCAGATTTTCTTATATTATTGTCTTCCCGCTTTTTTGTAAGGGTTTTAAGCTGCCTTTCAACTGCTTCGGATTTCACCTTTACTGTGTCGATCTCCTTAACCGCTTTTTCCGCCTCTTTGATTTCCCTGGTCAGCTCTTCCAGCGTTTTATCAATATCCAAACCTTGTTTTTTAATCTCATCCATCCTTGAGGTAAAAACATCTCCAGGTGACTTGCCCACAATATTCTGACACTGCTCCTTAAAAAAGGGGCAAGTCCCTTCAGCAAGTTTTTCCCGGCCTTCATTCAGGCCGTCCAGTTTTCCCTTTAAGGAACCCTTTGAAAGGCTGAGATCCTTTTCCTTCTTTTTAAGAGAAGGCAGGCGTGCGGCTATCTCTTCAATCTTTTTATCGGGAGAGAGATCCTGTTGTTCCTTCTTTAACCGGCCTTCCTCTTCTGCAAACTGTTTATCAGCTTTATCGACTTCCTGATTTTCATGTTTTATTTTCTGTTTCAGGCTCGAGCTTTCCTTTTCAAGCTCATTGATATTTTTTTCTAACTCACGCCGCTCTTTCTCCTGTGCCCGCAGGGTCTTTAATTTTGCATCGGCCTTTTCAAAGGCCTCCTTGCCGGCCCTGCTTTTTTCCATAAGACCGAAGGCCTTTTCGGATTCTTTTACCCTCTTTTCCTGATCAGTTATCTTTCCCTTTCCATCACGTATGCGGCTTTCAAGAAGCTGAATATCTGCCTTTACCCTGTTTGCCTCCTTTTCCTGTTTGTCCAGGTTTAAAAGATGCTTCTCTGTGTCGGTTAATTTCTTTTGATTTTCTGTAAGGGTTTTCTGTTCGGCTTCGATACACGCAAGCAGTTCCTTCAGTTCCTTTTTCCGTTCCGGCAAAACCGTGACCTGTTCCTGCTTGCCTTCTATCTCGGTCTTTATTATTTCAATTTTATTTTTTACGAATGACAGCATGGTGCTGGTGCCCTTGTATGTCTTTCGCCAGGCATCTATGCCGAGAATTTCATCAAAGGCCTCCTGCCTTTTGGTCGGCTGCTTTATAACGAATGGCCCGAGGAAGTCATTCTGAAAGGGGCCGATAACAAGCTTATACTGATCAGCAAGAGACCTGCCGCTGTCCAGCCCGAGCAGCTCCTTGATGCGCGCCTCGGTCTCCGAGCTTCCTGCATGCTCTTCAACCTCAAAAATACCTTCGGTATCTTTATGTAAAAGCCACTTTGATCCGGCCCCTACACTTCTGGAGATTTTATAGGTTTCACCACTGTCAGTCATAAAGGTAACAGCTACCTCACCTTTTTTTGCGCCAATAGTAATGAACCGGTCAATATTACCTACAAAGTCACTGGCATTAACACCAAACAATGCATAGCCGATCGCCTCAAATATGGTGCTTTTACCAACTCCATTATTACCGGAGAGCACGTTTATTCCGCTTACAAATTGCAGTTCTGTATCACGGTGGGGTTTTATATTTTTAAGATGTATCGAGAGAATCTGCATTGTCTATTCTTCCCCCTGCAAAAGACCCAGCAGTTCATCATCACCGGCATCTCCCTTAAGCACAATGTCCCGGATAGATAGACACAGTTCTGCAAGCTCTTCTTTTCTGTCCTGGTAATCACTGTGTGCACCTATCAATTCCAGCAGAACATCATGTTCAATTTCAGCAAGTGACTTTCTAACAATTTCTTCTCCTCCAGCCCGGGAAGTCAGGGAAAGCCTGTTAATAATCTCAAGGTGGAGCGGGGCAGCAATTTCTTCAAGCGCAAGCCTTAACCTCTCACGACCCAGCTCAAAGGGATGGAATCTGATTTTTCCAATGAGTTTCAATTCAATTAAAGGAGAACGATCATCAGATATAGTGGCGAGTTTTTCTTCAATTTGTTTACAAAATGCGGTAATGGCCTCTTCTGCATTAGAAGAACCATTCAAGTCAATTGACTCTACCATCATTGGACGGGGATTGGTCGGCCTGAATTCTGGCCTAAATTTTCCATCTTCCGCTACCACAACATAATATCCCTTGTCATACTTTTCTTCGCCAAAGTTGACCCTTTCCGGCGCGCCGGGGTTATATGCAAAGGCCTTTCCTTCAGGAGTTTCAATCACATATGGTTTATGTCCATGACCAAGAGCCACATACCTGAATTTATCGGCAAGGGGGTATGCCTCTTCAAGCTTCATGTTGCCGATTTCAACAGGAGAATATTTCCAAATGCCCACATGAAAAAGCAGCAGGTTGTTATCTGAGGTTACTGCATTGCATATGCGTTCAACATGGCTGCCGGCCTGTGCTCCAATGTAACCGAGGCCGTATATATTCAGGCCATTGATCTCAATATGCCCGCCCATACCGGTTTCTTCATCAAAGGTATCAAATAGATAACCGCCGTCCTCTGTCCTGCCCGGACGCAGCAGACGTATATAACCCATCTCGGACAGGGCCTCCATCCAGGAGATATTGTTGCGACGATGAATCCAGTCATGGTTCCCTTCAATGGCAATACATGGAATGCCTGCATTTTTAAGTGGCTGAAGAACTTCAATGGTTTTTGCAAAGGTTCTGGGAAGGATCTGGCCTTCATGAAACAGGTCGCCGCATATCAGTACAAAATCAACCTTTTCATTCAGCGCGTCTTCAACAATGCCCGAAAGACATAGAAAAAAATCTTCATAACGATCTGCTTCTCCGGGGGCGTTGCGGTAGGTTTTGCCGAGATGTATATCCGCTGTGTGTATAAATTTAATGGCCATATAAAGGATGTCTCAGTGAGTAATTGATTTATAATTGGATGAAGATATTAAAAAAAAGAAAAGAAAGCAATAGACTGGAGAGTCATGTATTTCTATGAAATAAATATCCGATTTTTCTGTTTCTAATCATAAAAATGTGAATATCTAAAATTAAACTTGATATTTTCACACCTGAAAACAGCAATACAAGATCTGAAAACAAGGTATTTATAAGAGTATATAGATTAATTACAATGAGTTAGCCTGGTTTGACGCCAGACTCAGATTTACAAAATTTTGTTGCTTTATTGCATAAATGCCAATATCGCGGATATAATTATTGTAATATAGCGTATTTTAAAGTATAAAAATAGCGACTATAAAAATATTAATATCACTGGGGATTATTACAGTATGACAGAATTCTACCCAAGATGGCAAAAAGCGACCCTTAATAACCTGATGCTCGAAAGGAGGGTGCTGCTTCTTGCCGGCCCGAGGCAAAGCGGCAAAACCACTCTGGCACGAAGTCTGGAGGCTGAAGATATAGAATACAGAACCCTTGATGACAGCACACTCAGGGCAGCTGCTGAAACTGACCCTCAGGGATTTGTAAAACGACGCACAAAGACGCTGATTATTGATGAGGCGCAGCATGTTCCATCGTTACTTCCGGCTATTAAAAAAGCCGTGGATATGGACAATACTCCAGGCCAATATCTTTTAACCGGTTCATCTAATATTCAGTCTCTTCCTGCTGTCAGGGAATCCCTCGCCGGCCGAATCAGTAAAATACGATTGCGCCCTTTAGTTCTGGGAGAGATCAGTAATAACAATCCTGATTTTATTAAATCGGCTTTTGAACAGACATTTGAAAAAAAACATACTGATTACGATCGTGACGCCCTTCTGGAAATTGCCTTCAGAGGAGGATTCCCGGAAGCTTTAACGTTTCAGGATCGCGCCAGAAAGCGATGGCATACTGATTATATAAACGCTATTCTTGAAAGAGATTTAAAAGATATAGCAAGAATTCATAGAAAAAATGCAATGATAGAACTGGTAAATGTTCTTGCTGCATGGTCAAGCAAATTCATGGATATATCAGCCATAGGAGCCGGACTATCTATCCAGAGAAAAACAATCGAAAGCTACATTAATGCATTGGAGTCTCTTTATTTAGTAGAACGCATTTCACCCTGGACTAAAACTGATTATGCCCGGGCAGGCAAACAGAGTAAGCTTTTTATGGCTGACAGTGGTCTTATGGCTTCCCTGCTGAAATGGAATATCGACCAGGTTCGGCTGGACTCAGACCGCGCAGGGAAACTGATAGAGACTTTTGCATTTAATGAAATCATGGCCCAGATAGATGCAGGAGATGGGCTTTATGAGCTTTTCCATTATCGGGACAGAGAAAAACGGGAAATCGATTTTATTGTTGAAAGAGAAGACAATGCATTACTCGGAATAGAGATTAAAGCGGGATCAGCAGTTGATAAAAATGACTTTAGACACATGAAATGGTTCAAAAACAATATTGCAAAAGATCGTTTATTTGTCGGAGTGATTCTTTATACAGGTAATACAACGGTTTCTTTTGGTGATGATTTGTGGGCCGCTCCCTTTGACCTTCTGTGGGCCTGATAATATACGATGCCATTACTCTATAAAATATATCCTTCTTTTCTTATATGCCCCTTTTTACGACTGAAAACAGCGATATAATGACTAAAAACAAGTCATTTAATAAAGTATATGGATTGATTCCAATGAGTTAGCCCGGTTTGACCCGATGCTGGATGCTCCCGATGCTCCATGCTACAATCTTTTTACCTACGACCCTTATTTTCCCTTAGTAATGTGGCGGAGGTTCCTTTGAAATATCCCTGAGGCCTGACTCCATAACTCTTTCAAGAACAAATTCCATTTGTGATAAACGGGATACAAGAGTATCAATAGTCTTTTGTTGAGAATAAATTACATCATTCAATTGCGAAATTGTATCTTCCTGATAGGTAACTTTAATTTCAAGCCCTATAATTCTATCTTCTATGTTCATTGTATACTCCTGATCATCCCGACGCATAATAGTTGAGATGTTTTACTCAACGAAATTGAAATATGTCAATGAATTATTATTTTCATTCGGAAGAAGAGGCAGAATTCATAAGGACCTCTGATTTCTGATCTCTGTTTTTTCTTTCCCCTAACAGCCTACAGACTAAAACGCTTCAGCCTGTTTTTCATCCTGTCATTTCGAAGTGTAACTGAGAAATCTTTGCTTTAAATCTTTCTTTAATTTTTTTACCCCTTTGTTTGCTTGCTTTTCATTCCCTTTCGAATGTGTATAATTAAGTCAATGTATACACAAAGGAGGCTGTTGTGAGAACAAACATAATAATCGATGACAGCTTAATGAATGAGGCATTGCAACTGTCTGATTTAAAGACAAAGAAAGCTGTAGTTGAGGCAGATTTCACCTTTTAGTATCTTTTAAAAGAGGCAGGATGCAAGTCGAAAAAGAGCAGACACCCA
Source organism: Desulfatiglandales bacterium (assembly GCA_963667015.2). Taxonomy (GTDB): domain Bacteria; phylum Desulfobacterota; class DSM-4660; order Desulfatiglandales; family HGW-15; genus JAAZBV01. Next base: position 3,568,619 of record CAXXJJ010000004.1, on the reverse strand, counting down.
TATAAAATAACTTGATTTATCGTTTCATAAAAATATAGCTACTAAGTAAATAGTTTATGGAAGCGAAAGTTTTGCGAGCCATTTGGATGCATTCCTGAGTTCCTCTCCTCCAGGGAAAGTCTTTTCTCTATTCAGTGTTTTCGAGATTTGGACCATTTTAACATCGGAAAAAAAATTTCTAAATTGTTTAAAGTTTGGGCTCAGGCTATTATCATTCCATTTCACTTCTAATAGTAATGAAGGAATGTTATTTGATGCGACACAAAAATCAATTTCTTTTCCTTCCTTATTTTTTACATAAAACAAGGTTCTTTCCTCTCCAAAACAATCCTCCCGAAAATGTATTTCCTTGTGAATAGCACATGCAACAGCATTTTCAAGCTTAATACCGGAGTCTCCCAAAACCTGACCGGTATCATAAAAATAATATTTTGGTGCCTTCTGTATAGCCCTGGCTATATTTTTATGAAAAGGAGGAACTTTAAAAATAACATACATGTTTTCAAGTATTGTCAGCCATCTTTTTACTGTTTTATCTGAGCATTGTAGATCCTGCGCAAGAGAACTGTATGAAATCGGGCTGCCTACCCGAAGTTTCAACATCTGAATAAGGGTTTCAATTTGCGTTATCTGCTGTACGTTTTCGAGGTCAATAAGATCCTGTTTTAAAATGATATCGAGATGCGATTTTTTCCAGCGATTGTAAAACCGCTGCGTTCCATTTAAAAATGGTTCTGGAAAGCCGCCAAGGAGCAGAAGTTTATCTAACTCCGAGTCAAGATTCTCAGGTTTTAAAAAGGATTTAATTTCTTTCAGGTCCAAAGGGTGCATTCTAAACTGAAAAAATCTTCCGGCTAAAGAATCCCCGACCTTTTTATAGGTATCAAGTTTAGCGCTTCCGGTAACGACAATTGAGGGGGGAATACCTTCTGTGTCATATATGCCTTTTAACCAGGATTTCCAGTTTTTCAGTTTATGCAGTTCGTCGAAAATAATCAGAGGCTTAGAACGATCCCAGGATTTTTCGTGTAAACTCACCCTGTCATCAATATTATCAAAGTTGAAGTAATCAAATTCACTCTTCAACATCCTGGATAATATTGTTTTTCCGGTTTGCCGCGGGCCTGTTAACAGGATGATTTTTTTATCCAGATCTTCCTGCACATATTCTTTTAAGTATCGTTCCATGGCTGACTATTATGACATGCAATCCGAAAAAGTCAAGGCTGTTTCGGATTCGACTCCGAATTAGTCAGGGGGTAACAGTTCTTAAAAGACCTGTGAAAACGATTAAGGATAAAGTGAAAGTAATGGCTAATAGGAAAAGGAACAAGTTGCTATATGTCCAATGTCAAGGGCAGACTCCGATGCTTTTCATAGGCAGTTTTTTGATAAAACAGCGAAACGTATATATGAGGCAGTCACCGGAAGAGATTGCCCAAAATCGGGCGTTTTGAAACTGGCTCCTTCTATAAACAATAATTTGACTATTAACTAATAAAATCATATAGTTTTCATAAAGATTATGAATATTTAAAGGGTTTGTTAAATGTCTCCAATATTAAAGATAGATTCAGATGATGAAGAAAAGGAAATAGATTTTGAAGTTGATTATCTACTTTCTCTGACTTCTGAACAAAGATTTCATATGATGTTTTTGAGATCAAAAGAGCTTGCGGAAATGCTGGAAAAAAATGGACACAGAAAAACTCCTGAAATCATTAAACGAGCATGAAGTTGATTATGTCATAATTGGTGCAACGGCTTTTCCTATTCATGGATATTCAAGAGCCACCCTTGATATTGATATACTCATCAAGCCTACTGAAGAAAATGCTAAAAATACCCTCCTTGCTTTAAAAAATTTTGGTTATGATATGGATGAAGTTTCTGTCTCAGACATCCTTTCAAAAAAAATCCTTATCAGGCAATACATTCTGGAAACAGATATCCACCCTTTTGTTAAAGGCGTTGCAGTTGAAGAAATATGGAATAACAAGGTGCCAGGTAAAATTGGTGACGTCTCCTGCTATTTCGCATCATTGGATGATTTGATCAGGATGAAAGAAGCCGCCGGCAGAGGGAAAGACAAAGAAGACCTTAAATTCCTTAAAAAGATCAAAGAGAAAAAATTATCAGATCGTTAGTCAAAGATTTTATCCCCTTCTTTAGTGTCAATGTCAAGGGCCGGTTTTTTCCTGCAAGATCTATTTTTTTTGGATAAATTTCCTGCCTGTTCCATAAATTTATGGAACAGGAGATTTTACCTTTTTACCTACGTTCCCTACTGCCTTATAGGGGAAAAATAATGGACCTTGTGTGAAAAGTGTACTGTTCTGTTTTTTCTATTTGGCGGATTTGGCGACATCGCCATTTTCGCCAAATATGGATTTTATGGTCCGGATTAATATTTTTTACTGCTATTTATCACCTGTAAAATTGGATAAATGCTTTTTATTACGCATGTTTTATAAAATCATTTTTCTATTTATCGGAGTTGCCAACATGAGCATTTCCGATAAATGGCGATTATTCCACCCAGGATCTTGAGGCATTTAATGCAGATGATCAGTGGTCAGCACTTGCTATAGTACCACGCTCAGGAGAAAAAGTGTAAATGTCAAGGACTTACCCCGGTCTGTTCATGGCTCTTTATTTTCTTTAGATTAAAAATCATTGACTATTATAAAAATAGAAGAAAAAGCTGCTTTTGCGGTCGCTTTGGATATTGTATCATTTCTGGAATTTTCATTTGATAGGTGTACAAGATTCCGAAAAGATCTGATCGAATCTGTGAGTCTATGTATTGCAAATTTGAGAAGTCCGTGAAATTCGCAAGCTTTGATATAAGAATTGAAAGTATCCCCCTTAGGTTTTATTTTTTTGTACTGTAAATATAGATTTAATAATTCTTCAATAATGCTGCCAGTTAAAATAACAGCTGGTTTGGAAAAACCGAGATTTGCTAGTACAAACGCATGTTCAATATCTCTGAAAATAATTTTCCTTTTATAATTATCGTTAACAAAGTGAATCTTTTTCCCAAACATACGTTTTGTTATATCGTAGTCTTTTTCTATATTAGCCCATACTTCACTTGGTTTAATATATGAAGCTAGTATCTCCAATTCAGATTCTTTCATTTTATTATCTAGTTTTTTTGTCGATGAATAGTTTTTCGAACGAGTATAAGTAGCTGAGGACCATTGACGAAGTTGAGATATAACCTCATCAAAAGTATTATATTTCAAGATACTTTCACTTGGTGATAACCATATCACAGGCTCGTTTAATAAATCAGACGTGTAACTACTCCATATAGGTGCCTGAATTAAATATACTAATGCTTTCCTCACTTGGTCATTTGGGAGTTTTATCGTTCTTGATAGTTGATATAATCGAAAAGTTACACCGGGAGATTGTTTATACATTTTACGCAATTCTGAAAAAATAATAGAACAATTATTTAGTATGCTTTCAGCCGGTTGATCTTCATTTTTAAATTCTGCTAAAGCAAGTAATTTAATATTATACTTATTATCTTTTCTTTCGATGTAGTTCCTTTCTTCCAACTCATCGATGATTGCCAGACAATTCTCATGGTTGGCTCGAAATTTTAACGCATCGACACCGTCGGCATTTGTTAAAACTTGTACCATCAAATCTCTTAATATTTCCCTATTATTTTTATTTAACATTTCTTTAAAGTGTGCCGATTTTTTTGGTAAAAAAATGTGTTTTTTTATCATGCACTTATCCAGAAAGCAAAACCTTTAATGATGTAAAACAATGAGATAAGCTTATCCAGCTCCCGAAGGCAGAATCGGAGCCATTTTCAATTAAGGCAGAATCGGAGCCATTTTCAATTTTTGCTTTTTTTTAAATAAACAAGAGCTAATCGGAGATTTGACCCGTTGTCCATTGTTATGTAATGTAGGGGCAGACCTTATACCTGGCACGACGTAGCCTTGACGAAGACGGCTGTCTGCCCGGTTTTTGATAATATTTTTCTATCTGGGGATTCCGGAAATATTTCCTATTTCCCCAAATAGGATTAATCCATCCTGGTAAACAATCAATAGGATAGTAGATGGGGAGTCTCTGAATAGCTGTTAGTGTTTATAAGAATATAGAAAAATAATAAGAGCTAATAGGAGACTTGACCCGTTGCCTTTCATCCGGGATTCCGATTTTTTTGATTTCTTTATTAAAGGACTTGTCTTTCCCCGCTCTTCCGGTAAATTGAATAAACCTGGTTGCACTGATATGTAATAAGTTTCAAGAGCCTTGATATTACAGCTCTTAAGGAGTTAATTGATTATTAAAGGACGTCCCGGTCAGCGCGTCCCTTTTTTTATTCCATTTCGATAATTTCTTGTCAAAATATTCATCAAAATGTTCAGGAAGTGGCCTTTTTTTTATGCCAAGCTCTTTAAAATTAGCAGAAAAACTATTTATTGCTACCTGCAATTTATTTCTATTCACTTCGTCACGAATCTGGTCTGTAATAAAAATCTTTTCTCTAATTTCAACAATAGACTTGAGAAGTGATTTAAATTTACGACTGGAAGTGTCATAAAAACGTAAATACACATTGGCATCTATAAAAATCAACTTACCACTCATTGCATGGCTTCCTTTTATTTTTTATCCGATTTTTATATAAGGATATCCCGCTTTCTTTACAAATTGATCAAAGTATTTTCCATGAGAGGATGCATTCATAAGTCCCTGATAAACATCCTCCGGGACACCGCTGTATTGATAAATACCTCCATAATTAAATTCAACCTCTAATGTAGCACTACTCACATCATAACCTACAGACGCTAAATTACTGGATGATACAGGTGTTCTTTCCATTTTTATTCTCCTTCATCTATATTAATATTTTCTTTGTTTTGGTTCCGCCAAGCAGTAACTACCTTGTTATATTCAACATTGATTGCTCTAATCTCTCTCCAACGTAAACCTACTTTAGGATCATCACTTTTAGGTCTTGGCTCAATCAGAGGAATACGAATGCGACTAGGTATTTGTGTTGCTTCACCTACAACAACCGCTTCACCTGTGCGTAGAGCGGGCAACAATTCAGCGATACTCGCAAGTGTGTCAGGAACGGTTGATTTTATCATGCCTTGATCTACCGCATTGGTTAATCTTAATGAAATAAAGGTTCCACATTGTGACAATATCGTTTCATCTAATTCTGATGGCCTTTGACTTACAACAATAGCTCCTATACCATATTTACGACCCTCTTTAAGTATCCTTCGTACGGATTGCGACGCATATCCTTCGACAAACTGAGAGGAACCTCCTTTGGGTAGATATGAATGGGCTTCTTCAAAAACTAGTAATAAAGGTCTATTTCGTCCTATTCCTTTGGTGTCACTTCCCCAATACATCCCTTCATAGAGTATCCTTGTTAGCACGCCAACAACTAAGTCAGTTAAATCCGATGGAACACCACCAAAATCAAGAACCGTTATTGGTTTATCATGACCAACCCAATCCTCAAGTAAGTCATGGAGATCTTTCTCCTCTCCATCATATTCTTTTGGATTCAGAAGAAAATCAAATCGTTTATCTTTAAGGCGACTTATTATTCTATTAACATAGCCACCCATAAGTGAACCCTGTAATGGTTTATGGGGTGGTGTTCCGCCGGGTCCATGCGGCTCAAAAGACGCTGGTTCTAATTTCTCTGGATCACCTTCTCTTATTAGTGCTTCTTCAGTCCGTGCATTGTCTCTATATGTTACTCTTAGTTCTCTATCTAAATTATACCATATCTCTTTTAAGGAAAAAGGAATTGGAGAATTTGAAGTAATGGAATTCTCATCTACTATTCCAGCTTTGAGTTTTTTGCATTTTTGTTTTTTAAGCTCATAGATCATCTCTCGAAAACGTAAATCTTGTACTGTTTCAGAAGCTTTTTTCTTGTCTGCAATAAACCAGGCCATTTCATCAAAAGACAAAGCCCAATAAGGTACAATTAGAGGATTCGTTGGATCTCCAATTGAAAAAACCTTCGCATAATCTTTTAAAGCCGCACCATATTCACCATGTGGATCGATTACAATGATTTGGGAATTTGGGAAGTTACCTAGAGTCAATGATTTCAATAATGCAGCTACTGTGTTAGACTTACCACTACCTGTTGATCCTACAATTGCACAATGCCGGGTAACAAGTTTATCAATACTAATGTATGCTTTGAGACTTTCAGAGGCGGCAAGTGTACCAATACTAATAGAAGATGTACCAGAAGGGGCATAGATAGTGGCTAAATCTTCTTCTGTAACAATATGGACCTCATCTTCAATTGTAGGGAAAACACTTACTCCACGCTGAAAGACTTCATTTGCATATGCTTCTCCTACAAGTTGCACCTCTATCCAACGATTACCAAAATAATTTGAGTCAAGTGCATTTTCTTTTTGTTGTAAATCATCGATAACGCCAACCATAGAAACGATGCCATAGAGATTCAAATATCCAACAGGAATTCTAACGAATGAGCCAATTTGACCCAATCTATGAACACGTCCATTTATTATAGGATTAGCTGATGGGATATCAGCTGTAATTTCAACTAAGACTTTAGCCCCTGTCACTTTGCGAACTTGCCCAAGATATGTTACATCTGTTGGCATATATTTAACCTTTCAATGAATCATCTTCAGAAACATTTTCAAAAGCTTTAATGCCAAATCCAACATATTTTTCAAGGTATTGGCAAAATGCTTTAAAATCTACTAAAGTAAATAAATTTTCTTTCCAGTAAGATTCAATATTGGGGCCACTTACTTCATTATCCCAGTTACCATTAACACCACCGATTACCGCCTTGTCAGGGCCATAAATACTAAGATTTCTATATTCTTTAGCATAGTTTGCTATTCCTTCTGGCAATTTCAACTCTCCACCCTCTTTTTCTCCAAAAATCAATGCGTTTACTGCAAGCCGACTATTGCTTCTCAAAGCTTGAAAAATTATTTCATTAATGTGTTCATCTGAAAAACTATAACCTAGAATAAATAAAACTGCTTCTCCGGTATTAAGGAATTTTCTAAATCTATCCTGAAATGCGATAAAGGGTAATTTCCTAGATTCTAGGTATTTATCTCTTGATGGGAAGATCATTAACTCTTGCCCTGAACACTCATTTCCACCAGAGCTTCTTGTAATTTTTTTATTTTTATCTCCATCTTCAGGTCGTAAAAACCAGTTTATTGAACCATGTAATTTCCACAATCTTGTCCATGCAGTGGGTGGGCAAAATTCAGAATGCCTTTTCTTGCTATCTGCATCTACTGATTCTGGCGAGAAGAAAGGATTTACACTTCCAATAAAACCATCGAAATATGGAACTGAGGCTTTTTCCATCGCTTTTTCAAATAGCAAATCATAATTAGTAGTAAATATTTCGACTGGTGTACTTCGGCGTGCATATGAGGAATGTAGCCACTGGGATAACAATTCATGGGGAATAGAATTTTCTATTTTTATGGTATTGACAGCTCCATGAATTGCTATGCAAACTTCACGATCAAGATCTTTAATATTCTCACCAGTAATGCCATTATGTAGATTTTTTTTATCATCATTTAATAGTTCCCTGATCAGTCGAATTCGATTCAGAACCAATTCAACATTTGGCGATTCAATTGAAATTTCGGATTTGATTTGGTTAAAATGTTTTTTATAGTTATCTGCAGGTAGAGCGTTTTCGACCAACTCTGTAAGTTTATCAATTCCTGGTAGCCCTATTGACATTGATGTTCCGGCCCCCATAAGAAAGCCTAAATTTCTTTTATGAGAAGCAAGGTGTTCACGTAATTCATGAGCCACTCTAGATGGATTGTGATTCATTTCTTTCTCCTAATAAGAATAAATTAAGAATTACTTTAATTACGAATGCTATATAAATATTCGAGTATTTTCACCATTGCCAAAGTATCCAATTTGCAATATTCCAGCAACCCTTGACGTAATTCATTAAGTTTTAAAGGATCATTGATATTACACATCTCATGAAAAACTCTCATTGCCATCATACCATCAGAAACTTCTAATTCTTTATATGATAGTTCAGGAACCATGGCCGGTAGTACTTCTTTTATGGAATATGAACCACGCATCTGCCAGCGGTAAACATCCCGTTTTCTAAAAGGCACCATCAGGTCACGAATATTGTCTATCCGTTTGTTTATATCGTCAGCAAGGTCAGGAAAGGCTGTTGCCAAATCTTTTAAAACTCCTTTTTCAAATGTCTGGTTATAAGTCAGAACACATGCATCTTCCGGTATTTCTGAAAGCAGCTTTTCAGTAAGTTCTCTACGTGGATCTTTGCAGGGTTCTGCCAGGTACTCAAAATGGGTTGCTTCAGCACCTTCCTCTTGCTGGATATGCAGTGAATATTGAAATGGAATTTTCTGGTATGGCCGTGTGTCGTCAAATGGAGGTATGGGAGTATCAAATGTCTCAAAATCAAGGTGACAGATTGGATACCAGAGTGTTTCAAGAAACGCCTTTACAGATTCAGTATTTATTGAATCCTCTTTGTTAAGCGTGGAGAGGGTTTGGAACCTCTGTGCATCGTTCAGTTTATCCAGAGGCAGGTCCTCAAGTTTTATTATCCCCTGTTTGTAATAGTCAAACTTGTTTATGCCTTTACCCTTGAGAGAGAATATTGAATCTTCCGGTATATGCTGCCAGCAGTAAGATTCAAATTCACAGGGATAAGGGTTTGAGCAGTATCGATCAATATCAATGTCCGGTTCTTCTCCCTGAAGCATTTCACGTAATTCTAAAATTAGTTTTGGCAGGTTCTTTTGTTTTGCTAATACCTGCTCTGTTACATCCTCGCTCACAAACAACTGCTGCACATCAATATCTCCATGACGTTCATACTTGTTATTTATATGGATAAGATTAACTTTGGAGACTGGCAGGCAGGAATTTAAGACAACATAATACTGAATTGCAGTATCATCATAATTAGGATCTTTTATGGATGTGGACATTTTTACTTCATTGATTTCCCATGCATTACCCGAACGCACAAGAATATCCGCTTTTATAAAAATATCATCGAATGCAAAGGCTGCCTCATAGATAATATCAGCCCCTGCATCAATGAGCTCTTTTGTTTTGGACACCTGATCAGATAATGAAACATTTGAAAACAGGACTTCAGTGCCTCCTGGGAAAAGCTGTCGGGCAAGCATTCCAACTTCACGGCCCATTTGAAATGTAGCTTCCTGACCTAGATCAGGCGGAATTTCAACAGGTGGAGGATTTTTTGAGAGGTACAAAGCCTTTGGGCATTGAATGCCCAGAAGAATGGAGGTTTTGCTTAGCGTTGAAGTTGCCATATTTATATTTTCTCTGGAAATTATTTACATCAATCACTTCCCCATCGAAGAGGACGAATAAGATCCTTAAAGTAGCTCCATTTTTTTGTCAGGCGCTGGTATCTTCCGGCAACAATACCCGGTGCGATATGTAGTTTACTGGCAAGTGCAATAATGTCCGCTTTAGATCTGAAACACTTAATATCAGGGTCGTATTCTGATGGTATTAGAAATTCTGCAGCAAATGCATTTGCTTTTTTCTCACTCGGATCATCTTCTTTTCCATCATTAATATGGAGATCTTTTTTACTGTCGTTAAGAACATGACCTGCTTCGTGAAAAAATGAAAACCAGAACTGATCTTCTGCCTTGCCCCTGAGGTTAAGCAATATCAGCGCCTTTGTGGCTGTTATCCATTTTGTAGCGCCATGCCAGGGAACTTTTTTTATTTCAGGAACCAGTGAGACTGCGACACCTGCCTCTGCACATAATGAAACCATTTCTGGGACATATTCTTCAGGCTTTTTAAGTGTAAGTGTTTTTATTGTTTCCAGAACTTTATAGAATTTTTTCCTGTTATATTCCCGGCAGTCGATTTTTTGGGCCTCAATCTCTCCCAGCCTTATCCATGTAGCCGCTGCTCCGGGACGTGTTTCAAAACACTGGGAGCGTCTTGCAGCTACTGCCGGTTTTGACCAGATGTCATGCCATGCAGACACACTGCTTACACCAAAAAACTTCAGGGTCTCTCTTAACAGGGAAGTCTCGTCATTTTTGGAAACGATTGCATTCCGGTTTACCAGCTCTTTTACTGGAATATCATTTAGCCAGCCCAGATCTGATTCAAGCTGTTTCAATTCTTTGAGTTTTGCCAGTTGCTCCCGATACTGGGCTTCAAGATTATTCCACATTCGGGAAGGTACGCCGGTCGCCATTTCGAGCTTATTGGAAGTTTCGTATGAAATAGGCTGTTCACCCTTAAATATCCGGTTGAGCGTTTGTACTGTGACGCCCGTTCGAATCGCCAGATCTTTTTGAGTCATATCCAGAGATTCCATAACTTCTTTTAGTGTGACTCCCGGAGGAACGGCATAATCAGGTTCGAAGCCTAATTTTTTTTCTGATTTCAACATGGTTTCCCTCCTTAATGAGTGTCTAAAATATCTATTATTTCAATTGCATCAATCTGTGATAAATCCAGCATAGCGCTATTTTTTTCCGTTATCACATCTGTTGCAGGAATGAAAATCAATCGAAAAGGATGATCAAGATCAACTGAGAATTGCCCGGATCGGTTGCCCTTTAATGGATGACATCGAGTTGGTCTTAGCGTAGATACATCAGCCAGGGAATCCGCCGCACTCAACTCCATCATGCGTTGTTGTAATTTTTGAGCCATTTTGGCATTCAATTTTTTAATGGCTTCGCTCTTTATGCTACAGATTTTTTGCAGCTTTTTTGTTTTAAAATATATTAACATATCGTGATAATGTCAATGAAATAGTTAACATTGTATGTTAATTATTTCATTGAATGATGTGAGTTAAAAAACGACTTGTTAAACCTGTTATTAATCAAAGAATGCCAATAACTATGCTTTATACTCGTTAAATTAGTTTTAATACTGATTTCAAAAGATGTGTAGCCTTTATGATTACTATTTCATAAAAAATATTTCAAGGAATTAAATTGAACATAAAGAAAGCATAAATATTTAATATAATGGGGAAGTATATATTCTTAATGATTTTATATGCTCATCGGACCAGCATTAATACACTGCATGTGTCGCAGAGAATATTCATGTCAGGAGAGTGTGCCTTTTAACCTTATGAATTCATCTTTAACATTCTTTACATCCATTATATTTTCAATTCCAAGCAGTTCACCAAGTTTTCTGGTGGTCAGTGTATCAATCTGGTCGAGAATAACCTTTGTAAAAAGAGGACTCAGTTCTTTGATGGTATTAACATATTCTCTGGGTTCATTCTGTCTGTAGAGTATTTCTCCGATAGTCGGGAATTTCTTTTTTAAATTGGTGTCAGCCCCGCCGACTTTAAGTTCAAATTTCGGATCAATTGATTGAATTCTTTTAATGACGCCATACAATGCATGAGAATAGTTTGCCCCGAAGGTTTTAAGTTTATTAATTTGAATGGGGATATCCAGATCTTTTATCATTTCGTAAACCATCTTTATGTATTCGTCCGGGAACTGGACATGATTTGCAACCATGTCACAAAATTCTTCTTCAGCTTCATCAAAGCCGTCATTGATGCTAAGTTCATCACGTATTGCATGGACGGCTTCATGTAAAAGAGGAAAAATCAGATCAAGCACATTTGTAGCATTGTTGACAAAGACTACTCTGTGATCGTGAATTTTTGTGTAAAAGGCATATGCCTTAACCTTAGCGGGGAAGTCCCTGAAAATGATTTTTATGCCAAGATTTTTCATTAATGTGAATGTGTTGATATAATCCGGCGGCAGGTCATTATTCGCACATGCCTTTCCCCTGAGATCTCTTGCAACTTTTTTTGCAGTATCTTCAGATCTGCTCTGCCCTCTCATCACAGGAAGAATTCCGGGCTCAGGAGCATTCCTGAATAAGAGGTCATACTCCATAGCTAACTCCAGTGCATCCTTCTGCATATCAGGAGTAACTTTTGCGCTCTTTCTTGTCCTGTGAACCGGTACAGTGACTGACCCGCTGAAATCCTGAGAAAACAGGTAATCAGGATTAACATTAAATGTTTTGCATAGAAAGATTAAATGATTGCCCTTCGGGACCTGTCCATTGATCCAGTCATTTACAGTCTGCCTGGAAACTCCTGCCAGTTCTGCTAATTTGATAATGGAGAGATTATTTTCCTTTATCAAAACCTTTATTTTTGCGCCTAACCATTCCATTGCCCCTCCCCATCGTTATAGTGTCTTTAAATATCTGACGCATGCCTAATAAGATAGCTTTAAACGGCATAAATGTCAAGATAACTTGACGCTATATGTAATATAATGGCCTGATATGGCTTTAATGTAAAGATATAGTGATAATGCAAATCGAAAAATTAAACATTCGTGCAGAACTGGTGACGCTATTTTTTCTCAATAAAGGGGGACGTAAAGGGGGACGTCCTTAAATAATCAAATATCATTTTCCTCTCTTGTTAAAATAGGATAATAGTTTTTATTTTAAAACTGGTAATAATTTATTTTGAAAGACTTGTAAGACAGTAAATCACTATACCCGAAAAGAAACGTTTTAGCCTGATGAAATCCGCTTTGCTGTCATTAAAATGAATTTCACTGGCTTAATATTTAAGGTTTTTTTGTAATAAATTCAAGAAAGAAAAGATAGAGCTCAGCAGTAAAACAAATTCAAGGTTCAAGATTCAACATTATTAAAAGCAGGCTGAAGCGTTTTAGCCTGAAGGCTGTTAGGGAAAGCAAAAAAACAGAGGACAGAGATCAGTCAGAAAACAGAAATAAACAATTTTAAAATGAAAGGATTTCCGAGTTTACTCTCGGATAAATGCAAATACCGATATAGCAATCTTATGCCTTCACTTCATCACTCTGGTCTGTATTTTTCATTCTCAGCTTCATTGCCTTGTTACTGATTTCTTCTATTGTAAATTCCTCATCTATATCTTGTCGCCATTTTGTATAATCAAACGGCTCTCGCTGAATAAGGGCAATAAATCTTTCGGCCTCAACATCACCAAGGTATTTAGCCAGGATTTTTAAGCCTTTTAGCCTGATCTCTGTATCAGTAATCATGATAATACCTCCTTAATGAAACCAATCGGATCATTAATATTTATATCTTTAACTGTAATTGACAGTTTTAGTATTTTGTCATCTGTTGTTAGAAAATATTCACATTTTGAATTAATTGCACAGGCTAAATGTAATGAATCGATTTTGGGAAAACCTTTTTTATTTAAAGACGCGGCTACCTCTATAAGCTCATTACTTCCTTTTACATCTTCAATTGCATATTTTTTCCACTCCGATATTCTATATTTTCTTTCAGCAAAAGGATTTTTATCATTCTCATAGTCCAGGATATAAGACCAAATTAACTCGATATTTCCTGTTTGAATTTCTTCCTGAATTTTTAGTTTTGCCTCTGACTCAAGTCTAATTCTAAGTTGAGACTGATCATCAAATGGTCGATTAAAGCAGCAATTATCCAGATATATTTTCATGAAGAGTATATTGCCATAAAATAATATGTAAGTCTAGGTATCCCGGATGTATATATGGAATTCGGCCTTATAACCTTGAACCGGAAACGCTGAACCAGAAGCCTGCTTTTTCCAAATCTTGAATCCATTCCCCTGTCATTTCGACCAAATAAAAAAACAGAGGGTCAGCACTTGTTGGGTTACTTGTTACTTGCTGGGTGCCTTCTTCAGAATAAACAATTTTTAGTATATCTGCTGAAGGTTTTTAAACCTCCAGCACATTTATGATAAAATCATTATTAATCTGATTGCGGCAGGATTTAAATTTCAGATCAATCCCTTCTTATTTTGAAATAAGCGATTTTAACTGCTGCTCATCCTTATTCATTAAAGATCTTACTATCAAGATGATTGTGTATTGAGCACTTTTTTGCCCGGTTAAATTCGTCTCTACTATAATCGACATCATGCAAAAACATCATCATGCTGCCGCAAGCTTAATCCACTCTTTAAGGCTTTCTTCATTTTCAAGATATTCATCATACCCCGTTGGGTTGTCTACAATACCTTCGGGGGTAATCTCGACGATCCGGTTGGCAACTGTAGACACAAGCTGGCGGTCGCGGGATGAAAACAGCAGGACTTCTGTAAATGCCTCCAGCCCGTTGTTTAAGGAAGTAAGCGATTCAAGATCAAGGTGGTTTGTCGGTTCGTCCATGATAAGAACATTGGCCCCGCTGAGCATCAGCCTGGAGAGCATGCAGCGGACCTTTTCTCCTCCCGAGAGAACATTGGTTTTTTTCAGTACCTCATCTCCTTTAAAAAGCATCCTTCCCAGAAATCCCCTTGCAAAGCTTTCGTCATCACAGGCATTAAACTGGCAGATCCAGTCAACAAGATTCATATCGTTGTCAAAAAAGGCGCTGTTTTCTATGGGCATATATGCCGGCGTGATTGTAACTCCCCAGTCAACACTGCCGCTGTCCGGTTCCATTTCACCTGCCAGTATACTGAAAAGGGTTGTTTTTGCATGATTATCACTCCCGACAAAGGCGATCTTGTCCCCGTTGTGAACAGTGAGATCGATATTGTTCAGGACCCTGACCCCGTCCACATCCTTTGAAAGCCCTTTTATCTCAAGTATAATATTGCCGCAGGGCCGTTCCGGCTGGAATTTGATGTAGGGATATTTTCTTGATGAAATCGGCATATGTTCTATGGAGAGCGAATCCAGCACCTTTTTCCTGGCAGTGGCCTGTTTTGATTTGGACGCGTTGGCGCTGAACCTGCGGATAAACTCTTTAAGTTCATCCGCCTTTTTCTGGTTCTTTTTATTCTCGTTCTGTTTCTGTTTAAGCAGCAGCTGGCTTGATTCACACCAGAAATCGTAATTACCCGCATATACCCGGATCGCCCCGAAATCTATATCCGCAGTATGGGTACAGACCTGGTTTAAAAAGTGACGGTCATGGGATATGACTATGACGGTATTCTGAAACTCGCACAAAAATTCCTCCAGCCATGCGATACATTTGAGATCCAGGTTGTTGGTGGGCTCATCCAGCAGCAGCACATCCGGGTTGCCGAAAAGCGCCTGGGCAAGGAGAACGCGAACCTTGTCTCCGGCCAGGAGATCCTTCATCCTTTTCTGCAGGAACGACTCCGGAACACCGAGCCCCTTGAGAAGAACAGCGGCCTCCGCTTCTGCCTCATAGCCATTCATCTCTCCGAATTCACATTCAATCTCTCCGCAGAGTATGCCTTCTTCATCCGTCAGTTCGGGCTTTGCATATAATTTTTCGCGCTCTGCCATCAGGGTGAACAGCCTTTTATGCCCCATCATAACGGTGTTGATTACCGTCTCGTTATCAAAGGCAAACTGGTCCTGGCTTAAAACAGAGATTCTTTCATCAGGTCCGAAGGTAACTTCACCCTTGTCCTGCTCAACTTCACCTGAAATGATCTTTAAAAAGGTGGATTTCCCGGCCCCGTTGGCGCCGATCAGTCCATAACAGTTCCCCGGTAAAAACTTTATATTAACATCCTTGAACAGCACTTTCTTTCCATAAGAAAGGCTGACGTTTGTAACATTTATCATATTCAAATTCCCCTTATAAAATAAAACACCCCGGGACGAAATCCCGGGGTGTACGTGTATGGAACCGAGCTTTATACAGGAATTATCTGATAACAGCAAGCTATTTCGCATTATAACCCTGAACCATAAATGATGAACTGGAGACTTGTTTTGATATCTTGAATATGGATTTTTGAATTTTCAATTAATTTAAACAATAAATTGAAAATTCCTTGCTTTTCCAACCCATTAGTCTTAAACCTGACTCATTATTTCTTTTCGGATATAATAATATTTATTGCGAAGCGCAAGGTCTGATACCTCGTCGCCTGCGACGAATAAACAGATTTAATCCCATTTTGCCCCGGCGGAGCCTACTTTCTTTTATGAAAAAGTCAAACTTGGATTAACTGTGTCTGAAATTCTCACCGCCTTACCATTGAAAGGAAAATATTTCGTGATCAGAAAAAAAATAAAATTAGTTCTCATTGTGTGGCCCATTTTATTTCTCCTCGGGGTGTTGTTGTACTTTTCCTATCAAAGGCATCAAATTGATAAAAAGATGTTGGAGGCAGATGGGCTTGTCTGGAGCCAGGGTGAAAAACAATTTACTGTTCAGGTTAATCAACATGAGGAAGGAGAACTGCTTCACATAATGATTAAGGTTGTTGGCCCTGAAAAAAAAGAAATCTATAATAAAACTGAAGTAATTGACAGAGACATGTTTGGCGGTGGGTTTGCCCGTGCTGTTCAGGTTGATCAGGATTCCGAAAATGAAATTGTTGTATGGCATGCCCGGGCCAAATATTATCTGGATTTTTCAGAAGGGAATATAACCGAGGTTCCCTTTGAACAGGTTCCGCAGCATGTAAAGGGGCTTGTCAAAAGTTGGCACAGGTATAATGTAATGGCAGGTTTGGAAACGACCTTATTGATTATATTCGTTGTCTGCTATTATATCCTGTATGTTTTTGTTAAGGGAATCCTGTGGTTGTTTAATAGAAAAAAGAATAATTTGTTATTAAACTTATAGAGGGCAAAACTATTAAAAAGCATTCAATAAGCAAACACTTGACTCCTTGAATCCCTGACCACTTTCTCTCAACTAATTGGGAGAAGAACCTTATTCTTTAATCTCTTTTACCGGAGAATCATGTGATAGAGATTTTTGAAGACTTTCATATTTTATCTGCTTGGTTTTTTCTAATTGAGGAGCAATAAATACAGCAGAAAAAAGTATGGAGGCTGTAAGTATCAAATTAATTACTATTATCAAACATCGCCACCAGCCAAATTGGCTCTTGCGGAGCCAGTATCCAGCGAAAATACCAGTGAGTGGCAGTACAGATACAAGATATCCGGGAGACATCCCTGTGCTCATCCAGGCATTTATCGCAAACATTACCATAACCGCAAGAATAACAATATTGCCAATAAAATATACGAACCCGAAATTCTTTATCAGTTTTTTTGTCTTTTTCTTTATTGACATGTTAATGCTCTATTTTTTTAATTTTTGTTTAGCCTTATCATGCCCCAGGTCAGCTGCTTTTTTATAATATGACATTGCTTTATTTTGATCCTTTTGAATTCCTTGTCCAAGCTCATGCATTGTTCCGAGAGCATAAAACGCATCCACAATATTTTGGGTTGAGGACATTTTAAACCATTCAAGGGCCTTTGAATAATCTTTATTAACACCAAGTCCTTGATAGTAAAGGACTCCAAGGCTGTATTGCGCTTCCGCTTGTCCCATGTTTGCCGCCTTTAAGAATAGATCGTGGGCTTTTTTAAGGTCTTTTGTTGTGCCCTGGCCTTTGGCGATAGCATTTCCATAACTGAATATCCCCAGGGGATTATTCTGCTGAGCTGATTTTTCATACCATTCAAAAGCTTTTACATAATCTTTCTGGATATATTGGCCAAAGTGATACATAGTCCCTACCTGTCTTTGGGCACCCGCATGCCCCATTTGAGCGGCCTTGCTGTATTCTCCAAAGGCCATCTCATAATTCTTGGAGAAATAGTACTTATCTCCGGAAATGGCATGCTCTTCTGCTGTTTTTTCAGGGAAAGGAACCCCAAGTAGTTCCAAGGGTTCTTTTTTCTCCAGTTGGTCGAGTTCTTTATATGGATCTGTAAAGATAATGCCGGGATCTCTTTTACGAACAAGTTCCCCATCGTCGGGCAGGTCCATATTTGTTTCCTGTTCATGTCTAACCGTGATTCTTGCCTCAAGCCCTGCCATTGGAGGGCTGGTCATATCAACCGGTTCGGCCATGAGATATTGACCTCTTGATTGTGTCACTTTCCACTGGCCGAAATTCATATCCTGTCCGGCTGAAGTTTTATAGTAAAGGTCTACTCTGCTCCCGATGTTAATTTTGCTGGAGGATGAAATTTCAATTTTGACATTATCATTTTTCGTTTCTACTACCTTGCCGATTATGTTGTTTTCCTGGATTTTGCCTAGACTGTTTGATTTTCCTACCCTGTCCAAAATAACTTTCATTCCCTTGTCTAGGGGTGTGCTGGTAGAAATAACATCCAGTTGTGCTACTCCTGATGCAATTGAGCGGACTTTATATCGGCCCATGTCCATTGGCAGAAAGCCCGCTTTATATGTCATGTCCAGCACTGCACCGACAAGATCTCCATCCGGCTGCTCAATTTTAACAATTATGCCGGAAGATTCAATTTTGAGAATAATCCCATCATAACAGGTGGCTGCAGAGGGCAGCATGATCAAACTGATCATTATGCAAATGATTATATTTACGCGTTTCATGGTTCTCCTTTTCTATTTTAATTTGGACAGGATACCTTAAATTCCCATTGGGTATTGGTACCTCCAGCGCAGTTCGGGTAGACATCAACGATGATTTCAGACGAGTATCCTGAAAAATTAATCGTTACTGGTGTCCATCCATTTCCAGAACCGACGCATCCCGTTTGAAACAAGACCCTTCCATCGGGTTGGGATACTTTAATCATATCTGGTTCTGTAAATGTTTTATATTCAAAAATAAATTGACCGGCAAAGCTACCGATATTAATGACATGCCGTTCAGGCTCATTCCTTCCGGCTTTTCTTGCTTCATTGCACTGGCCCTGCTTAATTGTAGAAGGGGGTGGCGGATTCGTACCATTATTATCGGGAGGATTTTGTGGCTCGATCAAAGCATCTACCCAGCTGATACATTCACCAGTTCCTTGATCTATGATATTTGGCGACATGCACATGCACTCAAGTTTCTGGGTTTGAAGATTCCATCCGGGAAGTGTATTGGCCCAGGCAGAACAGTCTAACAGGTATTCATTTTTAGTATCACTCACACACCCTCCGCTAATATCATCCCAATGGCTCCCGCTCAGGCAGCTGCACATAGGCTGATTGTTCTGGTAATTCCATTCGGGAAATGTCCCGGGAAATCTTGAACAATCTGTATTCATCAGGACAAATTCTCTCTGGTCAATGCACCCGTTACCGTTTCTATTCAATACCGTCCCCTGGATACAAGTACAAACCGCTTTTTGCTGTGCCTGGTTCCAGACAGGTGTAGTATTGGGGAAAGGCGAACAATCTATATTTTGCATGGCTGCCTGCTGGGGCGTAATACAACCGTTTCCGCTGGCATTTAAAATAAGTCCATTTTTACAGGCACAGACGGCCTCGTCTTTTTGCGTGTCCCATACAGGCTCTGTCCCGGGGAATTGACTGCAGTTTTTCATGGACAGGAAAAGGTCCTGACGGGCTTTTTGCATCTCATCTTGACTGGGCAATGCGTTGCTTTTATCAATGCAGGCGGTAAAATCCGCATTCCAGGTTTTTGTGGGAGGACAATCACAAAGTCTTTCTCCTGTGTCAAAAATAACCATCTCTTGAGAGCCGGGCAAATGACTGCAATCCAGTTCTACGGTTTCTACGTTCAAAGATTCATTTACTTGATCAGAGGATTCATCATAATAATAAACCTCAACCTTACTTCCCAGGGCTCTTCTTTTTGTATGGTCCGGGACCTGTTTTGTCACATGAAAGGGTAATTTACCGGAAGACAACTTTTTGTCTTTTATTTTTATGGTACGAAATCCTTTATTGGAAAGTGCTGATTCGGCCAGGCCGACCTTCATTTCCACAACCCTGGGCACAAACTCCTTTTTCATAATATCATCAGCCAGAACAGTGCAGAGCGCCCCGTCTTTAGCCCCATTCCCAGCCCTTTCAAGATATGCTTCTGACAGATCAACCAGGTATGAAATATCCTGAACTGTGTTCTGGATACTTTTTTGTATTGAATCATTTTTAAGCAGTTGCTGTTTCTGGGTTTTATAAAATGCGTTTATTTTAGGAAGCAGCTCTTCATCCTTTTTAAAACTTATAATCACATTAATAAGATCACCTGAGAGGGTATTAACGCAATCATTGGTTTGAATAGAACCGGCTTTCTGACTTAAATCGTCATATTTTATTTTCATCTGCCTGACAGAATCGGTCTTAGGCAGGGCGTCGATGTAATTTTTAAGTTTTTCCAGCTCAGCCAGTGAAAAATTCTTTATCGATACTGCTTGTGTTGATTTTTCTTTTATACCTGACAATATTGAGTTTGCATTAAGCAGTGAATCTTTTACAGCACTTATATTGCCAGCTATTTTTTCAAGATCCTGTTCTATTTTTTGCCCTGATCTGTCGCCCGGTGATGCACCTTGATCCGTTTGAATTCCTCGCGCAGCATGCGTAACCCTTGCATTAGTTACAATCAGTTGAATTGCATCAAGGAGTGATTTTAATTTTGTTTTTTGATCCCTTATCCATTTGTGATTTTGTTGATGAACTACATCAGACCTTGTGTAGTCGTTGAGCTCCATGGTCTTTTCACAGATTTCCCGGCTCAGCGCCTCAAGTTCATGGGTGATTTCAGCTGCCTTTTCCACCTGCTTCTCAATGCTGGCATGCTCTGTTTTGATACCTTGTTCAGCTTTTTTAAAGTCCCCTGATTTATTAAACAGATCAACCAGCCCGGCTTCGATCGCAATCAGCTCTTTTTGGTTGGAAGCAGCCCTGGAAACCAGTGCATCTACCATTCCCTTAGTGGAATTACATTCGTTTTTAATATTTTCAGACAAGGTTGCTGCAAAGTTTAATTTCTGGTCGATTTCAGCAAGCTGCTGAGGGACAGTATTTTCTTCGGCAAGGTTTGCTGTTTGATTGGAAATCATGTCATTAGCGCAGGTTTCGAACTTGTTGGCCAACTCTTCTGATTTTAGTTGAGCAGTTGACTTGAAATCTTTTTCAACTTTATTTATCACCTCAATATGAGTTTCAATGACATCAAAAACTTTAACCAGTCTATTTTTTATAAATTTAAAGTCTTCTGCAATTGTATCCAGCCGCCTGAGTATATATTCCATATTCCCTTTAAGGCCCCGGGGTTGATATGTTTTAATCTGATTTCTGATTTGATCCAGGTAGGCCATTCCTTCTTTATATTTGTCACTGTCCTTCCCGTATCGTTCGGCCAGTTGCTGTTCAAAGCGCTGATTTAAAGTTTGATTGTCCTGAAGATAATTTTTTTGATTTGATAAGTATTTCTCATGGGCTTGTCTTGCATGGGTGATACAGACATCAAGACTTTTATACCATTTGTGAAGGGGATCAACTTTCTTTTGAATAATGGGCTCTATTTTATTCTTGATATCATCTGAACGCTCTATACAATTTTGTTCAAAGTTGCCATTCAAGACCATCTGGAATTCATTTGTCAAAGAAGAAGTGTTTTCCCTCGTTTCTGGAAGGGAGTTACCTGTTAAGGCAGTGTAGGAGCTTATTAAAGCGCTGCAATTTTCATCAAGGTTACAACTCTTCTCACAATTGTTTTGTAACTGATGAGGGTAGTTTTTGTTCTCGATCTCTTTCCAGGTTCCAGTGAATTGGTCTATGGCGGTGTTTAGTTTTTTAGACTGATCCTCAGCATCCTCCCAGAATTTAATCAGAAGATCTCCTGCTATGTTTTGATTTTGTTCGTATCTTACCAGCATTAACTCCAGGTAGGATCTCATCAACCCCACGTCTGCCCCCATGGCCATGCGATCTATTCTCTGTTTTTCTGCCGTTTTTTCATCTTCAATTAAGCCTGTAGCTTCATTATATAGTTTTACTGTGTTAACTACTGCCTCATAATCTGCAATTGCCAGCGCACCGAATGTCGCCAAACTTCCAAGTCCCAGATACGTAATAGCTTTACCCCCAGCCATACGCATTAAAGCGTCTGTGCCTGCCTGCTGCGCACATTGTCCAGGTGTGCCTCCATTCTGATGACATTTAATAATCTCCGCCAAAACTTGTAAGTCATTTAGTGCCTCAAGACTTCCTTTATATTCAACAGCGTAGTTATCCAGCCTTGTTATCGCATCTTTTGGCCATTTCAAAAAAGTTGACCGGTTTTTCTTTAAAAAATTCAGTCGCTGTTGCTTGAATGCAGCTTCAGCGTCAGGGAAGGTAACAAAGCTGTCTTGCTCAGATATCTGTCTGATCAAATTATCTATTGGGATGGTTCCTGCAGGAGGTAAGTTGGAGACAGGTTGAACATTTATTGAAAAAATACCCTGTTCCATTACTGTGTCGTATAGAGAGCGTGTTTCGTATCTGTCTTGCTCGGAAAAAGAAATATCAGGTACAAAAAAAAGCATAATAATAAGGGCGAAGAGACAGATTATTTTTTTTGTATTACAATAACAATTCATGTTCATTTTTGCTGTTTTCCTTTATAAATCATTAAGCAGTTCCTTCTTAGCCGTTTCCAGTTCAATTTCTAATTTTTTTAAATTTAACTCACCAATAACAGCGATTTTCTGAGCGTGATTTAAAATTTTACCAGCTGCGATATCCATACGCTTTGCCGCCTCAAGGGTTTCGTTTGCCATAATGGATGTTGTAGTTGAAAGAATCAATGCAATGCCAAGCACAGATAGAAAGGTTTTAAGGATGAGTGATCTGGAAATATATTTCGTTTTCTGATATGAGCCCTTTTTTGATTTTGTGGCCGGTTTTACTGCATCCATATGAATAAACAACTGTTTCAGGCTCCCTACATTTCCAGAAAAAGAACTACTTTATTGTAGATCAGCCAGAAATCCGCATATATTAAACAGTTATTTAAACCTGCCTTCTGAGGTATGAAGAAAAAGGACCGACGCTTAAGTTTGTTGATCGAAATTAAAGCATATTGATCTGACCCCAGATCTACATGTCATGTCAATAACTATTTTAAATAATATCAAGTTTTTACTATTTGCCTACGGGCAAAGGAACGTTCCGACAAGTGTTGCCGAGGCTCTAAGGCGGTTTCGATTCTTTACTCTTTGCTCGTTCTACTATTTCATCCAATTCGTCTTGACGCTCATGCCTCTTAAGTGTCCTGTCAGATTTAGAGCGTGTGCAATTGTCTTTGATGTCACAAATGGTTAGACAATTTTTTCGATAAATTTTCTGCCCGTCCCATAAATTAATGGGACGGGCAGATTTTACCTTTTACCAGCTTAAACAGGTGCAATATTCCTTGAAAATCACAACATGACATTATGATTTTCAAGGAATATTATGCTTTTTATGATATCAAGACCCCAGGCATATAAAAATATTACCAAAACACCTGAGCTTTTTCAGTTATTGAGGGGCCTGGCAGATCGCGCTGATAATCCGGCAAAGTTTCTCATTCTCTGCTCTGCTTCTCCGGATATGGTTAAGGGCACATCAGAATCTCTTGCCGGCCGTATCGTTTTGATTGATCTTTCCGGTTTTAATCTATGGGAGGCTGGTGTTGAAAACCGTGATTCTCTCTGGGTCAGGGGTGGTTTTCCAAATTCATTTCTGGCACCGGACGATAATGGCAGCATGATCTGGCGGGAAAATTTTATAAGAACATTCCTTGAAAGAGACATTCCTCAACTCGGAATAAGTATCCCCTCTGAAACCCTGCGCTGTTTCTGGACCATGATTGCTCATTATCATGGCCGGGTATGGAATGCCACACAGTTTGCCAGATCCATGGGCACGTCCGAAATAACAGCCCGTCGTTACCTTGATATTCTTGCAGGCGCCTACATGGTAAGAGTCCTGCCGCCCTGGTTTGAAAATATACGAAAAAGACAGGTCAAGGCTCCCAAAATATACATCAGGGACAGCGGTATTTTCCATACTCTTCTGCAGATGGAGACTCTTTCAGACATCCAGAGTCATCCGGTGCTGGGATCTTCCTGGGAAAGCTCCGCCCTTGAACATGTAGTCAATGTTTTTAATAATCGTGACATATACTTCTGGGCAACTCATGCAGGTGCAGAGCTTGATCTCCTCGTTATGTCAAAGGGGAAACGTTATGGTTTTGAATTCAAGTATGCAGATGCACCAGGCACAACACGCGCTATGAGAACTGCTATAAAAGATCTGGCACTCGAACATCTGTGGGTAGTATCCCCTGGAAAAGAAGAATATGACCTTGACGAGATCATTTCGGTTATACCTGTATCAGGTATTTTAAAGTTATCGGCATAGTCTTCTCAAGGCACCTTATCCGCATAAAGGCCAGATATAGACCTGACCAGTTGCTAAAAAATTTTAGCTCTTTTCTTATATTCCCCTTTTTACGTCTGAAAACAGCGATATAAGTCCTAAAAACAGCTCTTAAGGAGTTATTTGATTATTAAGGGATTCTTCCATACTGCACAAAAATGAAAAAGCATTCATTGGTTAATGATCAAACATATCAGCGACGCTGAAACCTGTTTCCACCCTTAATCCAACTGTTAAATGAAACTTGATTTATCTTTTTAATGCGTCCCATATTTTTCATATAATCAAATAGTTATTGACTATTGTTCAATATATTGATATGTTCACTAATCATGTACAATAAATTTTAATGAACATAAGGCAATGAATATGAGAACGAAGGTTCAGGAACAGGAAATTCTCCGGGAAGCTCTTGAAGCTTTCGAAAAAATGACTGGTTTAACTATCGATCGTTATCCGGTTTTAGAACCAGTTGTGTTAGATGGGGAAACACCTGATACAGGTATAGGTATCAAATTGAATGATATGGTCCTGCATTTTAATGTGGAAATAAAGGCAAACTTAACGCAGGCAGCCATAGGCCATGTAACGCAGCTGTTAAAAAGAAAAGATGGAAAGAATATTATAATAACCAGGTATGTTAACCCGCAGATCGCTGAAAAGCTGAAAGAACTAAATATCCCCTTTATCGATACAGCTGGAAATACATATATTAAAGAGCCAAATTTATTTCTTTTCATAAAAGGCAATAGTGCTGTAATACCCAGAGAAAAAATAAAAACAAGGGCATTCCAGCCAACAGGACTTCAGGTTATTTTTACACTACTCTGCAATCCAAAATTAGAAAATGAGAATTATAGAAATATTGCAAAGAGCGCGAATGTTGCATTAGGGACTGTAGGATGGGCGATGCAGGATTTAAAAAAAATGGGATTTTTAATCGACATGGGCAGGCGGGGACGTCAATTAATAAATAAAGAGAAGCTGTTGACAAAATGGGTTATGACATACCCGGAACAATTAAGGCCCAGGCAGTTAGCTGGTAAATATAATGCAGTAGAACCCGTCTTCTGGAAAGACCAGGATCTCCCTGCAGAGGCCTTTTGGGGCGGAGAAGTAGCTGCTGCTAAATTGAATAAATATTTAAAACCGGAAATTGTAACGATTTATACAAATAATGACGCCGCTCTTAATAAATATATAATTAAGAACAGGATTCAAAAAGGTCCTGAAGGGAAGATTGAAATCTTAAAAACATTCTGGCAAAGAGAGCAAAAAAGGCCGTATCCCGATCTTGTTCACCCGATATTGATATACGCAGATTTAATGGCAACCGGTGACGCCAGGAATATTGAAACCGCGGAGATTATTTATGAGCAGGAGCTTGCTGGATTTATCAGGGAAGATTGATACATTAACAATAGAACTATTTGAGATCATAAAAAACACGGCTGATACTCAAGACATTAAGTTTTTTGTTATTGGTGCTTCGGCAAGAGATATGATCCTTGAATATGGTTATAAAATAAAAACAAAACGAGCGACAATGGATATTGATTTGGGAGTACAGGTTGCTGATTGGGGCCAATACGAAAAGCTTAAACAGGGATTAATAGATACAACGAATTTTGAACAGGACAGACAGGAACAGAGATTAAAATTTAAAAATATTCTTCTGGTCGATATTATTCCTTTTGGTGAGATAGCAGAACCGGAACATAAATACACCTGGTTATCAGAAGATGGAAATGAGATGAGCACACTTGGATTTAGTGAATCATTTGAGGATGCCATATTGGTGAGATTAAGAAACAGTCCGGTTTTAGAAATTAAACTCACAAGTTTAGCAGGATTAGCAATTCTGAAAATAATCTCATGGCATGATAATCCTGCACGAGGAAGAGATGCAAAGGACCTTAGTTTGATAATTCATAATTACCTTTATGCAGGTAATGAAGAAAGAATCTTTGATGAAGAAAATGATATTTTTGACAAAATAAAAAAAGATCAGGGAGATTATCATAAAAACGCGGGTGCCAGACTGCTCGGGCGGGACATAGCAAAAATTGCATTGCCAGAATCAAAAAAGAAGATAATAGAAATACTGAAAGAGGAAACTAAAGACGAAGGGCGTTATAAACTTGTTGAAGAGATGATAGACTCTTATTATAAATCAGGCCATGATTTCGAAGACAATATTGAATTACTTCAACAAGTAAAATTTGGAATGCTTGAAATACAAAAGAGCTAAACGGAGAATTGACCAGTTGCTTTTGTAGTTTCATACGCTTCAACATAAAATTTACTAATAGTCTTTTGTTGTCATTCCCGTTTAGACGGGAATACATTTGTTTTTGATTTATATTTTTGAGGTGCAGTTAAGAGTCCCTTTACATTAAAGATTAATCCCAGTATGCCGATAATAATATTGACAGCATATAAGAAAATCTTATATGCTAATGTATATCAACGGAAATTTTATAATATTTTATTATTGGAGGTTTTTATGAGTTTCCTGGAGGACTCAAGTTTGGACCTTCCCAAAAGAGCCAGCATTGCTAGAATTGCAGCTGGTTTTTCTTTGAAAGATGCAGCAAAGTATTTAGGATTTAATAATTATCAAACACTTTCAGAAATAGAAAAAGGAACCAGAAAGCTCAATGCGACTGAATTATGTGCGATGGCCAAGTTGTATAATAGGGGATTAGACTATTTTTTTGAAGAAAGTTTACATAATGACCCGGTTCCTTTATGGAGAAAAAATTCAACTCTACCGGCAGAAAAAATCCAAAACAATTTTCAATCCTTTTTAGAAAACTACAGCAAACTTGAAACTCTTTTAGAGCGAAAAAAGCGATGGAAAGAGATTCAAAAAACGTTTGGTAAATCAGATTTTTTACAAGATGGCTATTCACTTGCAAGGCAACTAGGAAAAAGTACAGGAGAAATATTGAATCTGGGTTCAAGACCTGCAACTAATCTATTAAATGTCCTGGAAAATAATCTTCGGTTTAAAATACTTCATTTGGAATTGGATGATGGTATTTCCGGGGCCTCTGTTGTTGATGAAAGATTAGGAGTGGGTATTTTAATAAACGCTACTGAAGCACCATGGAGAAGAAATTTTGACTTAGCTCATGAATTATTTCATGTCGTTACCTGGGGGGTTTTCACACATGAAGAAGTAGGAGACGGCAGCACTAAAACTCTCCCGGAAAAATACGCAGATGCATTTGCTTCAAGCTTGTTATTGCCAGAGGATTCATTAAAAGAGGCAATTTATGAGATTATGACCGGTGGCGATATGAGGATTGTTGATGTTATCGAATTAGCAAAAGAATTTGGCGTCTCGACAGAAGCTGTTTTATGGAGATTAGTTCACTTAAACTTTATAAAAATAGAAGCGGTTGAAGAGTTACTAAGAGATAGTAAGTTTCGCGAGACAGATCGCCAGCTAAGAAAAGGGCTATACAACGTTAATCAGCCTGATAAATTTCCAGAAAGATATATATCGTTAGCTTTTAGATGTTTAATGGAGGGTATAATTTCAAGAGGAACCTTTGCAAGTTATGTAGAAATAGATCGGTCTGAAATTGATGACTTCTTAAATCAAGCGGGCTTTATGGAAGCATATTATGACAAAATTGCTACTGCTTGATGCTGATGTTCTTATTGATCTTCACTCTCTGAACCTGTTCGAAAAAGTATGTAGAAATTATGAGGTCTGCATTACTAAATCTGTATTTGATGAGGCAAAATATTTTAAAAAAGACGGAGCGAGGTATGCGATTCAATTACCACCTGAAGTAGAAATTATTGATGATATCAATATTGAATCTCTCATAGTCGTTGAAAAACAAGCCAAGAGTGTAACATTGCAAATTGATCCAGGTGAAGCAGTCTCCATCGCATACTTGATAGAAGCAGATAAAGAAATTAAGTTCTGTACATGCGATAGGGCTGCAATAACACTCATTTCTTATATGGATTTAGATTCAAAATGTATTAGCCTGGAATCCGCACTTAAAAATGTGGGGATAAGGAAAAATCTATATCCGAGGCATCTGGATGATAGCTTTAATAGATGTGTCAGGCAGGGCAAAGAATTTAGAATCTACAACCTTGACCTCACATGACAAACGCTAATCGAAACAGATGACATTTTTATTCGCCGTAGTACTTGCTACCAGGGAAGACAAACGAATACCATTAGTCTTAAATCTAAACCATTGTATCAATTCAGAAATACCAAATTACTACCTTAAAACACATTGTGAATACATTGTCTTACGATTTATTAAACAAAAGTATTTTTGTCGTCATTCTCCGAAAGGAGCTGGGATTCAATGGTTTGGGATATTTATAGAAAATAATTGATACCCCATATTCCCGATGTCAAGGGCGGGACCGGGTTCACTTTTACTTGAGCAGCTAAAATGTCTTCTTCCATTTTAACAGAAAGTATTGCTTTTGAATCTTTTAGGAACTTTTTCCGCGAAAAACCGTTTCTTTTTTTGGCACAGGAATGTCTTGTGCATTGGATTCGCGTTTTGGGATGCCCGCCAGGCAGTTCTCCAGGTTTTCCGGTGGTCATTTTATAAATAACTATCCGGTTTTCATGTTTGAAACATCATTCATCACAATACTTAATGTTTTGATGTCAAATGGCTTTTGCATCATGCCTTTAAACCCGTATTCCCTGAAATTGGCCATGACCTCATCATCCGAATAACCGCTGCTGACAATGGCTTTGACATCCGGATCGATTTCCAGAAGTTTTTTAATGGTTTCTTCTCCTCCCATACCTCCTGGAATTGTCAGGTCCAGTATCACGATATCGTATGGATTCCCCTGTTCCATTGCCGCTTTATACATAAGAACGGCTTCAGCTCCATCAGAGGTATATTCCGGCTTGTAACCCAGCCTTTCTAATATTTTTCCATATATTTTAAGCAGGTCGGCTTCATCGTCCATTACCAGGACATTGCCATGCCCCATAACAATCCGGGTTTCTTCCTTTATTGAAATTTCTTTATCGGAAGCAGGCAGATAAATATGGAATGCGGCGCCCATTCCATGTTGCGACTCTGCTGTTAGAAGTCCTCCATGCTTATTGATTATTGAATAGGCAGTCGCAAGCCCGAGACCGCTCGCATTTTGTTTTGTTGTAAAATAGGGATCAAATATTCTTGAGAGATATTTTTCAGGTATCCCGGACCCCTGGTCCCTGATGGAAATCCTTATATATTTTCCTGAATTGAGCGGCAGGTGGTTTTCAGAAACCATCAGGTTCCCGGCTGAAACACTGATCATACCGCCATCCGGCATAGCCTGCCTGGAGTTGACCGCAATATTATTAATAGCCTGGGTTATCTGCCCCGCATCTATCTCCACCGGCCACAGGTTTTCGTCTATTGAAAATTCACAATTATATTCGGAGCCTCTTGTCATGACCGATATTGTTTCCTTGATAATCCTGTTCATAGAGGTAACCTCTTTTAAAGGGACACCTCCTTTTGCAAAGGTCAATAACTGCCTGGTTAATTTCCGGGCATTTTTTGAGGCTTCCTCCGCGTCAATCAAGAGCCCAGATATTTCGTCTTCTGTATCAGTCAGTTCCCTTGCCATTGAAACATTCCCCAGGATAGTGGATAGAATGTTATTGAAATCATGGGCAATGCCTCCCGCCAGGACACCTAAAGATTCTAGCTTATGGGTTTTCTGTAACTCGTCCTCCATTCTCTTTCTCTCGGTAATGTCTATGTGTGAGCCAAGCATGCGTGCCGGCTTCCCCGATTCATCCTGAAGAACAGAACCCTGTGCTAAAATCCACCGGTAGGAACCATCTTTATGCCGGAAGCGAAATTCTGCCCTGTATTCATGGTCCTCGTACTTGAGTACCCGTTCAACTTGATCAAGTGCGGGTCCTATGTCCTCCGGGTGTACACGGCTCTGCCATTCATCAAGGTCATCACCGATTTCATGATCCTCATACCCCATCTGCTTTTTCCATTCTTTAGAATACTGAACCCTGTTTGAAGTAAGATGCCAGTCCCAGAGTCCGACATTGCCTGCATTTACGGCCTCATTCTGCCTCAACCGTGCATCCTTAAGCTGCTGAGTACGTTTTTCAACTATTCTTTCAACTTCATCCTTTTGATTGCTCAACTTCGCTTCAGCTGCCTTCCTTGCCTCGATTTCATTCTCCAAATCATTAATGAGATCTTTATTTTCATATTTTAATTCAAGCGATTTTATAAGGTTTTCATGAAGTTTTCTGGCAGTAAAAAGCATAATCAGCCAGAACAGAAAGAGCATGAATGACATAGAGAGATGAACTGAATCCCGCATAAAGGCCAGTCTGATGATCAAAGGAAATAATGCAGGTATGCTGAAAAAAAGGAAAGCCTTGATCATTACAGAATATACACCCACTGATCCTGCAACCATACCACCAAGGACAAATGCCAAAAAGGCCTGATGTGGAACAGACTCTTCGGAGAAAAAAGCAACTCCGGAAAAACCCCATATTATCCCGGAGATCAGGATACTCAGGAGAAAATAAATTTTCCAGTTTTTAAGTAATTTCTCATTTGATATGTTTTTTTTAAATAAGATCTGTAAATTGATTCGGCAGATACTTATCAGCAATAAAATAAAAAACCACCACAGAAGCCCTTTCATGGCAACTGATTTATGCAGGATTAAAACTACAACGCCTGAGTTTACAATGGTGCCTGCCAGCCCGAATATGGTGTGTTCTGCGAGCTGTGCAATGATATCAGTGGATAATCTTTTTTCTTTGTCATGAGGTATTTTTACCGGAGCGGCGGTATCCATGGCTTCTCCCTGAGAATGTTAACACCTGCCTTAATAAGCGCATGTGTTTTAGTGAGGGCATTAAATCTTTATCGAAACTCATTATTAACTATATTTAATAAGGGCGATCAATATTGAACCTTTTAAAGGTGTTCTGTGGCCCATTTTTCAACCACCTTGTATGGCCAGGCCTCCAGCCTGCCGAATCCCGGAAACCTTCTGGCTTTATACTCAACCAGCCGGGGAGATGAAACTCCGCATAAAAAGCGTGTTATAAGACTTGCTGGTATCCCTGGTCCTGCAACATCCTTCAAAGGCTGCACCAGGGCGTGAAAATCCATCTGTTCAAGGGAGGGCAGCACTGATGATTGGAGCGTAATAGGTTTTTTCTCCAGGCAGACGGAACACCTGCCGCAGCTGCTATCCAGCTTTTCGCCAAAATAACCGGACAGACTTTTTGCCAGGCACTGATCAGCTTCAAAGAGTTTAATCATTTCATGAAGCCGTGCGACATCCTTGTTTTCCTTTTCAATAAACAGTTCTGCTATCTTTCCTGCCGTTGCATCTATATCAAATTCGGAATCAAGTATCTCAAAAACTTCAACGCCAGATTTTGGTTTAAGGTCAATCCACTGTTTTTCATGAAAATACTCCAGAGCTGTTAACACCCGCTGCCGGTCATGGCCTGACTGTGCAACAATATTATCTATGTCCACGTTTACCCATGTTCTGGCAATTATAGAATTATCCAGTATGGTTTTTACAAACTGTTTTCTTTCACCATCAAAATTTGCAGTGATGTTTTCAGCAGGGGTAAGATACTGAAAAGAATAGTTTTCAAAATAGGTGTATTTTGGAGAAATAATATTTGCCATCTCCAGATAAACCAGCAGGGTTTTCAGCGGAAGCACTCTTATATCTGTTTCCCTGCTCAGGGAGTATTCCCGAACCTCAAACAGATTTCCCCTGGATTGTCTGATATTCTCCAGCACCTTACGAATATTCTCAAAACCGGGTGTGTCCCCATAGGCAAAATTCTCCAGCACCGGTATATTGTTTTTATTTCCCAGAAGGCAGCATAGAGAGGGATTTCCATCCCTTCCTGCCCGACCGATTTCCTGGCTGTAGCTCTCTATGGATTTTGGAAGATCATAATGTATAACTCTTCTGATATCATCTTTATCAATTCCCATTCCAAAGGCGATGGTAGCTACCACGATGTCTATTTCCCCTGCCATGAAACTGTTTTGAACAGCTTCCCGCTCCTCGTTTTTCATTCCCGCATGATAGGCCGCTGCAGAAAATTTTTGTTCCTTAAGCATACCGGCTATCCGCTCTGCGGTCTTCTGCAGGGTTACATACACGATTGTAGGGCCAATAGGCTTATCTGCCAGTATCTCCCTGAGAAGTTCGTCCTTTTTTTCTTCAGCAACCGGGCGTATGCGTAAAAATAAATTTTCCCTGTAAAAACCTGTCTGCACAACATTTTCACGGCTGATGGCAAACTTATCACACATGTCATCAATCACCTTTGGTGTTGCCGTGGCTGTAAGGAGCAGAACCTTGTTAATCCTGAATTCCTGCTGATATATAGGGATCTTGAGATAGTCGGGCCTGAAATTATGACCCCATTCGGATATACAGTGGGCCTCGTCAACAACAAGCAGTGATATATTCATCTGCCTGAGCTGGGTTCTGAACCGTTCATTTTTAAACCGCTCTACAGCAATCATCAGTATCTTTAGCTGGCCCAGCCGGGCAGCTTCAAGAGCGGCACGATAATCGTCTGAGCTCATACCGGAGTCAAGTTTTGCTGCTGCGATATTCTTTGATTTTAAAAAATCAATCTGATTTTTCATCAGGGAAAGAAGCGGAGAAACCACCAGGGTCATTCCAGGTTCAATAACAGCCGGCAATTGATAACAGAGTGATTTTCCGGCGCCTGTAGGAAAAATTGCTGCAGCCGACTTGCCGGCTGTGACAGCGTCTATAACCTGCCTTTGGCCGGGTTTAAATTCATGAAATCCGAAAATGTTTTTTAAGGTATCATTTGCTGACATATTTTATTTCTCTGCCTGAAGAGTTACCGGAAGTTGTGCCTGTAAAACAAGGCGTGGTTTCATGACACTACATGCTGTTTTCAGTGCGTGAAATAAGATCATTCTGGCAGTCCAGGGAAAGCTCCACAAAATAGGCAGAGAAGCCTGCAATGCGCACAACAAGATCACGATAGGTCTCGGGGTCGGCCTGGGCCGCGCGCATGGTGTCTGAGGATACTATGTTATACTGTATCTCCATTCCGCCTGAATTCAGATAGGTCTTTGTCATGTCACGCAGCTTTGCGATGCCGTCTTCCCGGTCAAGTACCGAGGGATGAATCCGCACATTCAGCGCCAGGCCGTCCATAAATTTGCTGTGGTCATAGCAGAGAGCGGATTGAAGAACAGCCGTGGGGCCCTGCCTGTCCCTTCCCTGAACCGGAGAGGCGGCGTCGGCGATGGGAGTGCCGGCCTTTCGTCCATCCGGTGTTGCCCAGGTATGGTAGCCCTGGGCCACATGATTGGCCGCGCTGTACATACCGGCCTTGTAAATTTTAGATCTGGCGCTGTAGCACTCTTTGCATATGCTGTAATAGGTATCTGTAACCCACTTCATTTCCATGTCTGCATAGGGATCTGCATTTCCAAAGTGAGGCACCTCGTTTATGATGATCTGGCGGAGAGATTCGTATCCCTCCCAGTCCGCCATAACCGCATCGTAGAGCTCGCGTGTTGTGCACCTTTTTTTGTCAAAGCACATGTATTTGATTGCTGTGATGGAGTCCGCGATGGTGGCAAGCCCCACGGCTGTTCCGCCGTAGGAGTTGTATTTGGCTCCTCCGCTGGATATGTCCTTTCCGCTTTCCATACAGCCCTCGACTGATATGGAAACTATGGGGAAGATCATATTGTTCTCAAAAATATATTCGAGATAATTATCAATGGATACCTGTGCCCTGACTATATAAGAGGCAATCGCGGTAAAGGCTTCCTTTACTTCTTCGATGGAATTCATATCGTACAGGTACCCTGTATGGATGGGGCACCGTTCGCCATTGTAGGGATTTATGCCGTCATTGATTGCCATGTTCAGCATGGAACTGTAATGGAGATATCCGCTGGGCGGAGAAATCCCGCTTCCCGCGGCATAGTCATTACCCGAACCAGTAATTTCCTGGCAGCCGATAAGGGCGTAATCTCTGGCATCTCGCTCGCTGAAGCCAAGTTCCTTCATAATACCCGGGATGATGACATCATCATTCTGGAACAGCGGCAGGCCTCCCACCAGTTTGTTTACCTCAATGGCACAGGCCCACAGCTCATCGGGCGTATTCTTATGTACACGAAGAGAAACGGTCGGATCATGCAGGCTGAGCCTGCCTATTGTCTCCAGTGTCATGTAGGTAACCGGGTTGCTGGCGTCTTCCCCGGTATCTGGATCAATGCCACCTATGGTGGTATGCAGGTAGGTGTTGCCTATTCCGATTATAGGAACAAGCGGACCGATACCGCCGTTATAAAAGCTGTTTATCTTCATGAAAAAGCAGTCGACAATTTCCTGGGCCTGGTCCATGGTAATACGGCCTTCCTCAAGATCCTTTTTTAAAAAGGGCCA
The DNA here is from genome assembly GCA_963667015.2 of Desulfatiglandales bacterium. Classification (GTDB taxonomy): domain Bacteria; phylum Desulfobacterota; class DSM-4660; order Desulfatiglandales; family HGW-15; genus JAAZBV01. The sequence goes on along the minus strand of CAXXJJ010000004.1, from coordinate 3,533,951 downwards.
GGTATACTGATCAAATCGGCCGAAAGAGCCGATATCATTTACACCGCCCATTGAAATCATCATTTCATAAAGCAGTGCGGCCTGACAGGCCTGCCAGAAAGTACGAACAGGGTTCTCGGAAATCCATGTCAGGTTTTCACCCATTTGAATAAGCTCGGCCTTACGCCGGGGATCACTGCATCCTGCAGCCTTGTCAAGGCATGTCTGACCATATCTTTTGAGCAGAGTGGTTGCTCCATTGCAGGTTACTTCTACAGATGAATAGAAGAGATATTTTTCTACGTCATCACCCATAAGATTATTCCTGTGGGCATCCATCCACTCTCTTGCCTGTTTAGAAATGACGGCATAACCTGTATTAAGTATTTTTGAGTATCCGGGTGTCATGTGACCGGGTGGCATCAGGATAAGCGGGGCGTCTTTTCCAAAGTCTCGAACCGCCAGATTTGCCAGTTCATCATAGCCCTCGGGCTGCCATGCATCCGCCTGACTGGTAAAGGTACGGGTTTTCCAGTATTCACGAACAGAAGCAAGCTCGTCATAGTCCTTCTGACTCATAATCATTCGAAGTTCATCAGTGGCGGAGTTGTGATAATAGCCGTCATCACCCATTTTCCATTCGCCCTGATCAACAGGGGTAAGATACATCTCCGCGCCGCCCCAGATGGGATTGATTATTGTTCCGCAAAAATATTTGCTGTTGTTTGCCACCAGGATTTCAAAATCTTCGACCCTCAGGGTCATCTTTTCGCACATCTCGCGGAAGATCATGGGGTACCTGAGAAGAGGGATAACATTCTCGTATTTTTTATGTGCTTCAGTGACGATGAGCGAACGCTCCGGATCTACATGATATATACGTTCACGAATCGCTTCATACATGGTATGCATTCGATCTGTTACCGGCCTGAACTGATACACAGCAAACCTCCATCCTGACAGGTTTATATTATAGATATTTAAATTTAATTTGATGTTAATATAATATCATTGTCAAGGTAAAATATATTTGGCTGTTTTAGCTGTTTATTCCGGTCCAGACCTGCATGCACGCCTTTTTAATCTTTAAAAACAGTGTCCTGATTCTATCTGTTAAGGGCGTGTTGATTATTACCTTTAAATAGAGGTCCCCGGCTTTTCCGCCGCCCTTTCCGGCCTGTCCCATTCCTGCAAGCCGAATGGTCTGTCCCTCGCGGACACCGGGGGGAACCTGCACCAGAAGCTTTGCAGATCTCTGTTTTAACAGGTAGGGGTGCTGTCCGCCATTGCGTGCCTGAATGCGGTTCAGCCGGATCTTTTCATGAATATCCTTTCCATTTTCCGGTAATTCCATGCCGGTCATTTTTTTTAGGACAAAGCGTAAGACCCTGCCGGAGCCTGCATGCCCATTCGGCCTTCCGCTGAAAACAAAACCCCTCGAGGTAAAACCTGGTCCTTGAGATTTAAAACTCATACTGCCCTTACCATAGGCCTCTTTGAAGATATCGTCAAAACTTCTGAAGCCGAAATTCCTGGCCATCTCTTCAAATACATGATTTATATCCGATCCCCTGAAAATATCCTCCTGGGAATAGCTGTTTTTAAAATGACTGTAAGCGTTTGAGCCGTAGCGACTCCTCATTGTGTCATATTCCCTCCGCTTCTCAGGATTGGAGAGAACTGCATAGGCCTCGTTAACACTCTTCATTTTTGTACTGCTTTCCGGGTCCTGGTTCCGGTCGGGATGGTACTTAAAGGCAAGTTTGCGGTAAGATTCCTTTATCTGCTGCTGATCTGCATTTTCAGCAACCTGCAGGAGCTCATAATAATCCGATTCATTCATAATGCATGGTCCTTTGTTAAATATTCAAAAATAGGTACGTTCTGTTTTCCTGTCAAGAGGAGTAGAACTCTTCATGGATAAAGGTTAATGTGCGTATAGTAGTTGGATATTGATAAAAAACCACGAAAAAGATTAACCGGTTTTTCTGTAAAAAAAGCAGCGGAGAGCCAATGCTATATACCTGCAGGACACGAGTAAAGAAACCAGCCTGTCATATTTCATCTTCGCCTTCGCCATCTTGATCATTTGCCAGGGGCAGTACAAGGATTTTAGATGCCTCGGCTTCCGGCAGACGTTCGACCGAGCGCAGGGTCCTCTCCATGGCGCGGCTCCTGACCCCTGTCTGATCAATTGTCCGGCTTGCCGTGTCCAGCTGGCGTTTGACCCTGTCTATTACATCACCAAACTTTCCGAATTCCGTCTTAACCGCAGCCAGAACCCTCCATACCTCGGCTGATCTTTTTTCTATGGCCAGGGTCTGAAAGCCCATGCGAAGGCTGTTCAGGATAGCTGCCAGGGTTGTAGGTCCAGCGATCACGACGCGGTACCTGTGCTGAAGATCCTCAACAAGGGCAGGCTGCCTGAGAACCTCGGCATATAATCCTTCCGTTGCAAGAAACATTATCCCAAAATCTGTTGTTTCCGGAGGATTTACATATTTATCGTGAATATCCTTTGCCGCAGATCGAACAGTACGTGCCAGGGCATCCAATGCAGATTGAACCAGTCCAGGATCCGCCTGTTCAGAGGCCTCCTGGAGCCTCAGGTAATCCTCCTGGGGAAATTTCGAATCTATGGGAAGCCAGACACTGGCCCCGGGATCATCCTTTGGCCCTGGAAGCCGGATGGCATATTCGACTCTCTCCTGTGAGGACGCCTTCACCTGAACGTTCTTCTCGTACTGGTCCGGTATCAGGACCTGTTCCAGTATTGCTCCAAGCTGAACCTCACCCCATGTTCCACGGGCCTTAACATTGGTCAGCACCCTTTTAAGGTCTCCCACGCCTGCAGCAAGATTCTGCATCTCCCCAAGGCCTTTATGCACCGCCTCCAGCCTGTCACTCACCAGTTTAAAGGATTCCCCAAGTCTTTTCTCAAGGGTATCGTGCAGCTTTTCATCTACAGTCTTGCGCATTTCCTCCAGTTTCTTCTCATTGCTCTCCTGAAGTTCCTTTACCCGATCATCAAAGGTGGTCCTGACTTTATCAAGCGCCTCCTGGTTGGATTCGTTGATTTCCTTCAGCTGTTTTGTCATGGCGTCAAGTTTTGCCTGCTGGCCTTTTCCCATGCCTTCCAGCATTTTGAAGAGCATCCTGTAGGTTGACTTCAAACCGTTTGAGACCTCCTCTCGGAGTTCCCTGCCTGCACCCCTGGCTTCCTCCCGTCCTTCCCGGAGTTCGTCGCGGACTCCTTTACCTATATCTGCAAGGCCTTTTGATAAGCGGAACAATATTATAACCACCAGGATTGTCGTTATAACAGTTCCGGCCAGAATCAGCCAAAGTATATTGTCATTCATTATTCACTCCGGTAGCGGGGATCATGTCTAAAACGCGGTATAAGGTATCCGGCTCAAGGTGTAAGGGTAAAGCCAGAGATAACCGATGTCAGTTGATAATTTTATTTATCAGGAAAATGAAGCCCGATGTGGGAGGTCCTATGATTAACTGGTTTTGTTCCAGATCCAGGGCTATGCGGGATCTTGGAGCCTTACCGCCTATTTCCTGTCCGTTTACAACAAGGCCGAATGCGCTTCCCCTGTCAACCACCCAGAACTTTCCCCCCTCATAATTAATGGAAAGGTGATTCCTTGAAATAACATAGGGTTTTTCTTCCTCAATAGCGAGATTGTTATTATAAAAGACATCTGTTTCAGAGTCAAAGGCAGGAACATGTCGACCTATCCTGAAGGGAAACTGGGTTATAAGGAGTTTCCTGTCATTAAGGGCCTTCTTTGCCTCCACGGACTGCCCCTCCATTACGATCTCAACATTGTTTTTGTATCCTGCAATATTGTCTTCGGCCCTTTCTGCCACCATCTTGCTGCATTGTCGGAGCCTTTCAAAAAGACTTTTCATTATAGGTATAAGCCTGGATGGATTTTCCCTTAAAAGTTCGTTAAATTGCTCCCTGTTGATAACCCTCAGCTTGAGACTGGTTTCCGCCTTTACAGATGCAGACCGAGGCCGGTCTTCTATAAGGGCCATTTCACCAAATACCTGGCCGTTCTCCATAATAGCGAGTGTTGTCTCGCCCAGTCCGGTATTTTTGAAAACCCTGACCTTGCCCGACAGGATTACATAGGCCCAGGAACCTTCATCGCCTTCTTCTATTACTGTTTCTCCGGCCTTGAAAGTTATCACGGTATCCATGCCAAAACTCCTTTAGCAGAAATTATTTTGTCAAAGATAACTTATTTTTACGTTAAAGTCAGTATTGAAATTAAATCTCTTTGTTCATTATTAAGGGAGGCTAAAATAAACCTTATCTTGACTCAGGGGATACCATTTTTTATACTTCATTAAACCGATTTAGCTCCCTTTCCCTGTGCCCTCCATATCCGAAAAAGGGAAATTTTTCAGGTTTGCATATTAAAGAGAAAGGATTTTCAGGCCGGATAAAAATCATATGCTCGAAAAAATAATAAACAATCCCGAACTGTTAAAATATATGGTCTCCTTTGAGGTTGGCCAGATTATCTTCACAGAAGGAGATGATTCTGAAGACCTTTTTATACTGATATCGGGTGAACTGGAGATACTTAAAGGTAACAAAAAGATATCCGAGATAAATAAACCCGGTGAACTTTTTGGTGAGATGTCCGTACTGCTGGGTGGAAAACGTACAGCAACGGTCAAGGTGGTAAAGGATGTTAAGGCATTAAAGATCTTAAAGGCAGATATTGCTAATTTCCTGGACAGTTCACCTGAGATTGCAAGAGACATTACCTTTATGCTGGCGAGACGCCTTGATGAAACCAGCCAGATACTCTATGGATTAAAGGAGTTTTGCGATCAGCTTCCCGACGCTGTGACTGTTACCAACAAAGACGGCAAAATACTCACATGGAACAGTGTGGCCGAAAAGATGTATGGCAGGTCATGGGATGATATGCATTATAAACCGATAGAGGATATATATGAAGAACCGGAGGAGTATAACGGTTATCGTGATGATCTTACATCCAGGTATTCGGTCAGGGAAAAGGTCCTGAGAATAAAGCATCCGGAAAAGGGGATTCGTTACATCGCAACGAGCACAACTGTATTATATGACGGGCACCATAACTACCAGGGGCTTCTTTCAATAGGCAGGGATGTGACCCGTTTCAGGGAGATGGAACAGCATTACCATCGTGTACGCAAAAAGATTATACCTCTGGTGCTGGCCCTGATAATATTTTTGCCCATGGTTTTTTTCTCATATAAATTTCTTTCGACTAACAGAACTGATTTTACCATTTCGGCAAAGAAGGAATTTAAAAATGATCTGGGAAAGGATTTTTTCCTGTTAAAATCTCTGTTAAAAAATCATTTTAAATCAAAGGACGGCATAAAGACCCACGACATCCTCAAGGAATTCGCTTTGGTCCAGGAGGTCTCGGATATACCCTACACAGGAATTGTCCTGCTCAATAAAGATCTGACCGTGTTCGATGCCCTGGATATTAAAGGCGAAAACCCTGAAGACTCACAGATCATAGGGAGCAGTTATTCCGGCATTGAATTTAAAGGAAGTGACAGGTCCCTTCACAAGGTCCTTACACTTTACCGCGCAGACAAGAATCATCCCATGGGAAAAAAGGGACTGGAACTGGCCTTTGAGTGCAGCAGCGACAATATCCCTGAAGGGTGGATAGTATTTCAGCTTGATCCTGAAGAGCTGGCTGAAAAGTATGGAATAAATGAAGATGACCTGCTTGGGTTCAGGTTTGAGCGAAAATAATTGTTAAACTTTTGATGAAAAATCCCGGGAATGGAAATAAATAAACCAGATAATACCCCTGATTCCTATAACTATGAATTTAGTGACAGGGGAGAAGGAGAGCTGCTGCTCAATATAAACGGCAGTATTAATTCGGTTAATGTAAGTTCCTTTCTCAGAGAAATAAAAAAAGATATAAAGCATCATACTCCATCATCTCTTACCGTTGATCTTAAAGATGTTTCATTCATGGATGACTACGGTGTCCTTGCCCTTTCGGAATTGAGAGAAATGCTGAAGGATAAAAACTCCTTCCGGATACTTAACGCAGGTGAAGAAATAGTGAGCATCCTCTCATTAATGGATTTTGAAACAGCAGGCACAGAAACGGGAATAGAGAAAAAAAGACCGGCAGGTTTTTTTGTACGCCTTGGCGAGGATACGCTTAATACAGTTTTTAACCTTAAATACGAGATATCCTTTATGGGATCGGTATTTCTGGCTGTTTTGTATATTATCACCCATCCCAGAGCCCTGAGAAAAGGGGATACACTTTATTTTATGCAGAGGGCAGGAGTTGATGCCCTTCCGATTGTGGCCCTCATCAGTATTCTGATGGGGCTTATAATCGCCTTTATGTCATCCATACAGCTGAGACAGTTTGGGGCTGATATTTATGTGGCATCCCTGGTTGCCCTGGCCATGACATATGAACTCGGACCCATTATGACCTGTATAATTGTGGCGGGAAGAAGCGGGTCATCCTTTGCCTCGGAAATCGGAACAATGAAGGTATCGGAGGAGATAGACGCGCTCTTTACAATGGGATTTGATCCTACGAGATTTCTTGTTGTTCCGAAGATATTTGCTTCAATAGTAGTTGTCCCGATACTGACCCTCTTTTCTGATGTGTTTGCCGTTCTGGGAGGCATGGTGGTCGGTGTCTTTGTTCTTGATATTTCGCCCCATGCTTATGTGGCCCAGACGCTCAGGTCCTTGACCCTCTTTTATGTATTCTGGGGAGTCATGAAAAGTTTTGTGTTTGCCATTATTATTTCGTGGATCGGTTGCCTGAGGGGATTTCAGGTAAGGGGAGGGGCCGATTCAGTGGGACGGGCAACAACCTCTGCGGTTGTCAGCAGCATTTTTTTGATAGTCGTGATAGATTCAATCTTTGCGATTATTCATGTTTACTGGTTCTAGGATGGATGAAAAACCAATTATAAAGGTTGAAAATCTTGTCGGCGGCTATGGCGAAACAGTCATACTGGATGATGTCTCCTTTGACGTTGCTGAAGGGGAGATCTTTGTTATCCTGGGCGGAAGCGGCTGCGGAAAAAGCACACTGCTCAAACATCTGATCGGGCTGATTAAACCCCTTTCCGGTGAAATAGTGATAGACGGCGACAGGATAACGGAAAATGATGGCATAACCTTTAAGCGGATCCTCCGAAAGATAGGGGTTTTATATCAGGGATCAGCCCTCCTTGGCTCCATGACCATTGGTGAGAATATCGCTCTTCCCATAAGGGAATATACCGATCTTCCTGAAGAATCAATAGCCAGGATGGTAAAAATGAAGCTGAGGCTGGTAGACCTTGATGGTTACGAGGACTATCTGCCTTCCGAGCTCAGCGGCGGAATGAAAAAAAGGGCAGGCCTTGCCCGGGCCATGGCGCTCAATCCGAAGATTCTTTTTTTTGATGAGCCGTCAGCCGGGCTTGATCCGGTAACTTCTGCGGGACTCGACGACCTTATACTGAACCTGAACAGAATACTGGGAACAACCATGGTGGTCGTTACACATGAGCTTTCAAGCATATTTACAATAGCGCAAAGGGTTATCATGCTGGACAAACAGGCAAAGGGTATAATAGCCGAGGGTGATCCCAACTATCTGAAGGAGCACAGTCATAATAAATATGTGAAAGAGTTTTTTAATTCGGGCAGAGAAGATAAATAGTCTAAGTCATAAAGTCTTAAAATAATAAGTAAGGATTATAATAATGGCTTCACAGAAAACAAAATTTACGGTAGGTCTTTTTGTTTTTCTCGGCACCACCATAGCTGTGGTTGCATTCCTCTGGCTGGGCATGTCCCGCTTCCTGGAAAAGGGACAATACTATGCGATTTATTTTAATGAATCTGTTCAGGGGCTTGATATTGATTCTCCTGTAAAATACAGGGGTGTTGCAATCGGGCGGGTGGACAGGATTGAAGTTGCACCCGATTCAAAACTTATTCAGGTCATTGTCAAGATAGACAAGGGTCACAATATTGAACCAAATATGGTTGCACAGTTGAGTGTTGTGGGTATTACAGGAAGCATGTTTATTGAGCTTGACCAGAAGAAAGAGGGTGAAGAAGACAAAACCCCTTTTTTTGATTTCCAGTGGCCCTATCCTGTTATTTCATCCAAACCGTCAAATATACGCGAGATACTTGACGGAGTTGGTGACTTTCTTAACCAGATAAATGCCATAGACCTGGAGGGCATATCCGGGAGAATCAAGAGCGCCCTGGACAGTTTTGACCAGATGATAGCTGATGCCAATATTAAAGGGCTTTCAAAAAACCTTGAGTCATCCCTTGAAGATATTGGAACCATTGTTGAAAGGGAGCGCTGGGACCGGATACTGACATCGGTGGAAGATGCAATGAAACTGCTCGAGAGCATGGCTGCAAAGGCCGACGTAAGTATGGGCAAGTTTGATAATTCCCTTGCAAGCCTTGAAAAGATTACCACCGGTAACGAAAAGACAATCAGCGAGGCCATTGTTGATTTCAGGGATGCAATGGAAAAGGTTAACAGCCTGCTGGATACAGGAAACTCGATGATTACCGGTGCGGATGATACGATCTATCAGCTTGGCGAAAACCTTGATGATATCGCAAAAAATATTGAGAGGGCAACGGAAAATATTAACAGGATAACCGATATAGTTACAGATCAGCCTTCCCAGCTGCTGTTCGGAGAGCCGCGCCCTCCAAAAAAGATCGAGAAATAATCCTAATAGTTTATGGAGTAAAATTATGCTCATTAAAAAATATTCTATCGCCATCCTTTTTATCTTTCCTTTTTTGACTTTTGCATCATGCATGAATCTGAAGCAGCCAAATCCGGAAATAGAATATTATTCACTTGAATATAACTCCCCCGACTTTCCAGGGAAGGAGCGGCTGCCTTATTTTATAAAGGTTGAACCCTTCAAGGTGTCTCCTGTCTACAATACAACCCATATCATTTACCAGGAAAGTGCTTATAAAAGAGACTCCTACACCTATCACAGGTGGGCTGTAAACCCTGCAGATATTGTCACATATATGTTCGGACGTGATCTCAAAAACTCAGGTTTATTTAAAGGGGTCATGCTCCCGGGGGAACGAAGCAGGGAGTATACCTTCCGTCTGGGAGGAATGGTTGACGAGTTTTATGAGCTTGACGGAGATAAGGATTGGAGCGGCGTCCTGTCCCTGAGTATAAGCCTGATACCCGAGGGAAAGGCGAAGAAGGCAGGGATGGATGTATTTCAGAGATCATACAGCGTATCCGAAAAATGTGAAAAGAAAAACCCGGCTTCCCTTGCCCAGGCATTGAGCAGGGCAATGGAAAAGATATCCCGCCAGATTACAGGAGATTTGCATACATTCATCAGGCAGGGAATGCAGGGCTGATCATTAAGGAGAAAGAATTAATTGAACCAGAGAATATCCGATATCAAAGTTGAATGTTATTCAGGCTACAGGGCTGATGAGAGGCCGGTAAGTTTTATTGCCGGAGATAAAAAGCTTATGGTTGATAAAATTATCGAGCAGTGGAGAACTCCTGATGCTGATTATTACAAGGTGCTGGCCCATGACAGCAAAGGCTATTTGCTTGTGCATGATATTTTAAAAGATACATGGGGACTGGAAGAGGTATTTTTAAGGGAATAAGATTTTTTTTAACTTTCGTGTAGTTGGTGTGATTCGTGGTTTATCAGTTTTTTTACAAGACTCAGATAATATTCCCCCTCCTCATTTTTTCCCCTTTTTATGCACCCTTCTCCATAAACCCTGCATTTTTCTCCAAGCTCATTTATAAGGGCATGCCTCTGAGAATCATTCAGCACGCCCCTTTTATAGATTTTGGCCATTGCCATTATCCTGTATCTGTCCATGCCCGGCATGCTTGAAGAAAGCTGGTCAGGCGCGCCGCCTTCCTTGACAAGAAGATCCTGCTCAATGAGATAGACCGGATATCTATATGCTATCCTCAGCCACAGGTCATAATCTTCACATACAGGAAACTCTTCATCAAACAGGCCGACCTCATCCAGCAGTGATTTTTTGAACATAACGGCTGAGGGGCTTACGAGGCAGAGCTTAAGGGATGGGATGAATATATCACCCGAGGGTTTCAGGTGTTTTTTTGCAGGATTGACACGCTTGCCCTTTCTTATCCATATTTCCCGTGCCTGACAGATAACCGCCTCAGGGTTTTCATTAAAGAAGTCTAATTGAACCTGGAGTTTTTCAGGCATCCAGTAATCATCGGAATCAAGCAGCGCAATATATCTTCCATCTGCCGCCCGTATGCCCGAATTCCTGGCGGCTGACACTCCTTTGTTTTCAGAAGGTCTTATTATCTTTACCCTGTCGCCGAATTTTTTTAACCGGTCTATTGTGTCGTCAGTGGATGCGTCATCGATTACTATTATCTCAAAATCCGTAAAGGTCTGGTCAAGGACTGATTTGACGGCACGGCAGACCTTTTCTGCCCGGTTATATGTCGGGATAATTACGCTTACTTCGATCATGAAAGAGTCTGCCAGATAATACCTAAAAACCCTGCAAAAAACAGATTACCCTCAACCAGCGCCTCAAGAAAGGTCCCCGGGTATATCCTCCTTTTTTCATAGGCGATAAGGCACATGGAGAGTGTAAAAAATACTGCTAACAGGAGTAAGGCGAAGGTGCTGACAACCCCTGAGACCGCTGCAAAGACCAGCACAGCGCCTGCAAAAATTATTATCCATTTAAGGAGAGACATGGTTCGTTTTTCGCCAAGGGTTATTGGCAGGGTTTCAACACCCACAATAAGGTCTCCCTGTACCTGGAATACATCAAAAAATGCCGTACGAACAAATGCCAGGGAAAGGACTACAAAGAATGTCACAATTACTGCCGGCCATTTGATTGCCTCTGCTGTGAGAAGAGGAACAAGTGTTATCACCACTGCCCAGGCAAACGCCTCAAGCAGGGTCTTGGACCCCGGGATATCTTTGATCTTTGCATAACGCCACAGATGTCTTACACCTGACGGGACAATGGGAATACTGTAAAAAACACCCAGAAGAATAAGCCCTGACATTATTATAAACACATTTATGCCCATGTTATAGGAAAGGCTGAGGGCGCAGAATATGGAAAGCATACTGGAAAATCCGAGAAAAACCCTGTAGCGCCTGTAAAACCCGGCCCTTTCAGGATCATTATATGTGCTGGCGCCCTTGTCCAGGAACCTGTAGATAACATGAACCGCATATATGTAAAAAAAGGTCAGCAGGGGATAGTGAATATCCGGGCTCCTGTCTGAAAGGATCGATGCTGTATATGAAAGGGATAATGCGCCCAGGGAAACCAGCAGGTTGCTCAGGAGAAGGAATTTAAAAACCTTTTTGATCCATCGTTCAAGAAACGTCTCATTCCTGCCCTTGATGCCTTCAATTTCCTTTATAACATTTTTTATCATCCAGTTGGGTGTTGATGCCCCGGCCGTAACGCCTACTACCTCCATATCTTTAAAGTCTTCTTTTTTTATCTCTTTTTCGGTTTCAATATGAAGGGCCCGGGTGCCTGCCTCTTCGGAAACCAGGGCCAGCCTTTTCGTGTTGCCGCTGTGGTATCCTCCCACCACGACCATGCAGTCAACGTGTGATGCTATCTCCTTGACCTCGGACTGACGTTCGCTTGTTGCCTCGCATATGGTGTTAAAAACAAGCGTTTCGGGAAAGCGCCCGGTTATCAGATTTGCAATATCCTCAAATACCTTCTCGTTCTGGGTTGTCTGGGCAACGAGGCATATTTTTTCCGATTCCGGCAGGTGAGAGATCTCGTCCGCACTGTTAATGACAATGGCCTTTCCTTCACCATAGCCTACAAGGCCTATTACCTCGGCATGATCCTTGTCCCCCACTATTACAGGGGTGTACCCCTTTTTTGCATGACGCCTGATTATTGCCTGAACCTTTGCAACCCTGGGACATGTGGCGTCGATAATCTTCATGCTAGAGGCCTTAAGCATGTTCCTTTCTTCGGGAGGTATTCCATGGGCCCTTATAAGGACGGTCCCGTTTTTAAGGCCGGAAATGTCGCTGATTGACTCTACATTTTTCGATTTTAACAGGTCTATGACCTGGGTGTTGTGTATAAGCGGGCCATAGGTGTAAAGTACACCTTCGTTCCTGTTTGCCTCTGCCAGAACCATTTCCATGGCACGGCGCACACCCATGCAGAAGCCGGCCGATCTTGCAAGCTTAACCTTCAATAGCCTTTTTCCTCCAGTGTCTGAAAATATCCGTCCATGGCGGATATAAGTGACTTAAAATCCTTTATTTTAGTGAACAATTCCCTGAACCTGCTGCTTCCCGGAAGGCCCTTTGTATATCTCAAAAGAAGCCCCCTCATGCAGAGCATGGCCCTCCGGTCACCTACAGCACTGGTCAAATGGTTATAGTGCTCCATGATCAGCCTTCTTCTCTCCGATACATCAGGGACATACAGGGCGTTTCCCTTTTCATATTCAATGGCCTGCCTGAATATCCATGGATTTCGTGAAGAGGCCCGTCCGATCATTACCCCGTCACATCCTGTCTGTTTCATCATTCTGAATATATCCCCGGCCTCATTTACATCTCCGTTCCCGATAACAGGAATTTTAACGCTTTCCCTGACCCTTGCGATCATATCCCAGTCGGCGTACCCTGAATATCCCTGTGCAGCAGTACGGGCATGAAGAATCACCGCATCGGCCCCGCAATCCTCTATCAGCCTGGCAGCATCGCAGGCTATTATTTCGTCACTCGACCAGCCGGTCCTGATCTTTACAGTGAGCGGCACCCGGCATGCTATCCTCACGGCGGATATTATCTTTTGAGCCCTGTCCAGATTTTTGAGCAGGGCTGCTCCTGCACCTGTTTTTGTAACCTTTTTGACAGGACAGCCCATATTGATGTCCACAATATCCGCGCCGTTGTCTACAACCTTTTGTGCTGCCATGGCCATGACAGACGGATCAGAACCGAATATCTGAACAGCAACAGGTTTTTCGGCTGGTGCGCTCATAATATATTCCATGGTTTTCTTCTGGTTTAGATGAAGCCCCATGGAACTGACCATTTCGCTGTAAACAAGACCCGCGCCAAGACTTTTTATCAAAAGACGAAAGGGCAGGTTTGTAATCCCGGCCATTGGCGCGAGAATGAATCTGTTTTCCAGTTTTATATTTCCTATCTCAAGCATAATCGACATATTAAAAAACTATTTGTATAAATACAACCTTATCCTGTCTGGCTTTTTGTTATTTGAGATGGATATTTTTGGGTATGGGGCCATAAACTGAAGTTCCTAGATGAAACCTGTATCCTGTTTTAATTTTTAAGGATACCGGTATTACTTTATAAAACCTGAAAAATATGGCATTCTTAAAAATTAAAACAGATGTAAAGAGTTGTTCGGATATAATTTTGAAAAGTATAGGTCAACGGAATATATCCAAACTACCACATAAAATGTAATGAATTTAAAAGAAAAGAATTAATGAAATAAGGGAGGCTTTATGTCCGACAAATCCTGTCCTATACCTGAAACTTTTCGATCCATGTTCTGGAGTATCCTGTATCTTACCCTGGTTTTTTTTCTTACCTTCATAAGCCGGTTTATATTCTCCCCGCTGCTTCCTACAATAAGCAGTGAATTGAATATCTCTACCGGCCAGGCAGGGTCCATCTTCCTGATAAGTTCATTGGGATTTTTTATAGGTGCCGTATCGTCGGGCTTTGTATCATCCAGGATAAATCATAAGGGGACCCTTACGCTCTCCATTTTCTGTGTATCAATAGCCCTTTTCGTTTGTGTATCCTTTACATCCCTGACAACAATACGCCTTGCCATGCTGGTAATAGGTATTGCCGCGGGTTTTAATCTGCCGTCTATTACTGCAATTATCACCGCAATCGTAAGCCGCCCGGACTGGGGCAAGGCCCTCGCGGTCCAACAGCTTGCTCCTCCATCAAGTCTTATTCTAGGCCCTTTGCTCACAGTATTTGTTTTACACTGGTTCTCATGGCGTTTTCTTATGGGCGGTATTGCCGGTTTTGTTTTTTTGATTGCACTTACACTTCTGATAATAGCAAAGGTCGGTGATTTTCCCGGGGATGCACCCAGGGTTTCACTCGCGCGCTTTATTTTAGCCCAGAGATCTTTCTGGATATTAATTGTGCTCTTTGCCCTGGGGATGGGCGGACAGATAGGTGTTTACGCCATGATGCCGCTTTATCTGGTTACTGAAAGGGGGATGGACCCGGAAGCCGCAAATACACTGGTCGGGACCTCCCAGATATCAGCGCTGTTTATGACATTTTTTGCAGGATGGATAACCGACAAAATCGGAGAAAAAAAGGCCATAGGGGCATTTCTCCTTGTCTCAGGAATTGTAACAGCCCTTTTGGGGATATTCTCAGGCCCATGGCTCAAGGTGATGGTCTTTCTCCAGCCCGCGCTGATCGCCTGTTATTTTCCCCCGGGCTTTGCCGCCCTTTCCAGGATTGTGCAGCCTGACTACAGGAGCCTGGCTACATCCTGGGTAACACCCACGGCCCTGGTCATTGGCGGAGGACTGCTCCCTACGGCCCTGGGTTACATGGGTGAAACATATTCAATCGGTGCAGGTATTACCATGGCAGGGATACTGATAATTGCCGGTTTCCCCCTGGCATTCCTGCTTAAGCTTATAGATAAAATGGAGGACGGCTGTTAGGGAAAGCAAAAATATATCTCTCACAGAGCTCGCAGAGGAAAGACAAAGGCTTTTTTATTGTTAAAAACTTAAAACATTTTTTACCACGAAAAACACAAAAAGCACGAAAGATAATTATATTGTTTGAAAAACCAAAAACTAAAAAAATATAACTCACACAAAGCCGCCAAGACACAAAGAAAAGAAGCTTTTTTTCTAACAGCCTACAGCCTTAAACCACTTTAGCCTTCTTTTCTGACATCTTACCTATAGCTTTCCTCTATGTGCTCTCTGCGCTATGCCCTTTGCGAAAACATTCCTGCATCAGGCTTTTCCATCTTTCCAAACTTTTCGCTTCCCAGTCTTTAGGCGTGTACATATGAGTTTAGATATTCAAAATATATCACAACAAATGATAGAATTGTGGTCATGGCAAGCTATGTTGTGAGATTGGTTATGTTGTGTGTTTTAATTCCCTCCATATAATTCATCATTTAATTCCAAAAGAAAGATTAAGTATCCATTTTATTCATCTAATTTCTCATCATTTAGCTTTCCAATACAAAGCGTCCCTCTATGCATACCAGTCCATTTTAATCTAAAGTCGTTTTTTCACCTTGATAACAAGGGAGGGAACGATGCATGAGGAGAATGTTTTAAAGAAGCGGCCTTGCAGGATCTGTAGGCGCTGGTTTATGCCTAACTCAAGAGTGAAAGACCGCCAAATGACCTGTGGTGACCCTGGATGTAAGAAGGAATGGCATAGAAGGAAGTGCAGAGAGTGGAACAGAAAGAACTCCGACTATTTTCGAGCCAATTACCTTCAAAAGAAACTCAATGCAGCCTGCCAGTCCGGAACCCCTTCCTCACTCCAGTCAAAGACCCGGTTAAAATCCGGACTACCCCATTTGTTAGTTCAAGAGGTGATAAGCATTCAACATCTTATAATCGTTGAGTATTTCGGACAACTACTCTTCAGACGATTTCAAGAGGTGTTAAGACGTCAACCGGTTGTTATAACAAGGAAAATAGAACGACTTCCCCCTTAGATGCTTTCAAGATGTGATCGACTCTTTCCGGGATTTGCAGATATATTTACCTGTAAAACTCAGGAGTTGACCATGATAAAGAAAAAGATTCTCAATCCGAATCGGATCAGACATATTGAAGGAGGTTTCGGTTTTTTACCTCACCGACTTCTGACTGATGAGTTTCTTGCATCCCTGGAACAGGTAGAGATCCTGTTATACTCCTTCCTCATACTTGCTGCAGATAGATATGGGTTATCTTTCTACTCCTATGATGCCATTTGTTCTTTGCTCCGGCTTTCTATGGATGAGTATATTGAAGCCCGGGATGGGCTCTTAAAGAAAGATTTAATTGCCTTTGACGGAATACTTTATCAGGTACTTTCCCTGCCTCCGAAACCATTATGGGAAAAAACTTCACATAAAAGCCAGAGTAATCCCGGGATCAGCGGGCTGATACAGGAATCACTTTTGGAGGTTCAAAGTGATCCTTGAAGACAGCCGGAGATTAATGGACTCGATCCGGGATTATATGCATTGGGTCAAATCAATTGAGAAGGAAAAGGGGAGCAGATCCCATAAGCGTTACAAGCATATCCTGATCGACTTTCTCTTCTATGTAATCCATAAAGATATAATATGGGAAAACATATTTACTAATGGTACTGCAGAAGCCTTTCAAATATATAGCGGTTATAAGAATGCCTATTCTGCACTTAGGTCGTTATCAGACTATCTTTTCAGCCGGGGAGTTATCGATCATACCCTGAATCAAAAAAATGCTGCGCCACCTTTACCGGATATTTATGAAGAATACCTCCTTCATCACTCTCAATCTCTTGACAGTTCTCCTACACACATCAAACGGATCAGGAGGGTTCTGAGCTCATTCCATGAGTATCTGGAAAAAAATGACATCTCCCTTTCAAAGCTTAAAATCGAACATTGCGATGCCTTCATGGCAACATTCAAGGTGTCGGACTATAGCCGCAGGCTCTATCGTTATTGCCTCAGAGGTTTTTTAAAGCACCTCTATCATGAAAAGAAGATTATCATAAGGGATTTAGCCCCGTTTCTTGTCGGCCCTCCTCAATTTGCCCAGAAAAGGCTGCCAAGGTTTTTACGTCCAAAGCAGGTAAAAGAACTCTTTGCCTCCCTGGAGCTTTCCACACCCACACAAATGAGAACCTATGCCCTGATACACCTGGCTTACTCTCTGGGTCTCAGGCCTGCGGAGATCAGTAAGATTACGTTAGATGATATCTTTTTCCAGCAGAGAAAACTCACCCTCCAGGAAAGAAAAGGAGGGGATGTCATCACCCTGCCTGTACCTGAAAACACCATTAAGGCTATTGCTCTTTATATCTCTAAAGGAAGACCGAAGGGCTCATCAAAATATCTGTTTCTTAATCATCACTTTCCCTTTCATCCTATGAAAGCCAATAACGTTGTCGGATCTATAGCAAGGGCCATGAAACAGGCCGGACTCCCCTCATCTGCTTACTGGCTCAGGCACACTTATGCACAGAATCTTCTCCATATGGGCCGATCCATTTATGAGGTAAAAGAAATGATGGGGCACCAGAACATACAGTCAACCCACAGATATCTTCATATCAGTACAGAGCTTATGAGAAAGGTCATATTCAATGAAGAACTTTGAAAGTTTTCTTGCTCCGCAACTAAATGATTATCTTACTTATCGTCAAGGCCTGGGATACAGCATAAAATTATCCCAGGCTAATCTTCTGGTCCTTGATCGATATTTAAAAGAGACAAACGCTGACTGGCATTCTCTTCAATCTTTTTACTTTCTTGAGATGAGATCCAGCCTGGAGTTAGAGCCACGTGGTGTCAACAGGGTGATCTCCTCAGTGAGGGTCTTTTTTAATTACCTCTTACGACAGGAGCTCCTGGTTGAAAACCCCCTTCGGGACATTCCCTCTCTCAGGGAAAACAGCATCATTCCTTTTGTTTTCTCCTGTGAACAAACCGATCAATTACTAAATGCCGCATGTAACAGATTAAGAAAAAAGAATCAGTATTTTCTGACTGACCTTGCGGAGTACCTTGTTATTCTTTTATTGGCACGATGCGGTATGAGGATATCAGAACCACTGAAACTTATGAGACATCATTACAACAGGGATGACGCTACCCTGTATATTAAAAAGACCAAGTTTAAGAAACAGAGGTTGATCCCCATACCAGGGGACGTAAAATCGGAGATAGAAAACTATCTTGCTGTGCGCAGGCATGCATGCCCCAATGATGAGAATCCATATCTACTGGCAGGGAAAGGCCTCAAAGCCATAAGAGACTATCGTATACGCAATTTATTCCATAAAGCCGTAGAAGATATCGGGCTTGACCAGCCAAGAAAAATCATAGGGAATGTGAACTTCAGTCAGCCCACACCTCATAGCCTCAGACACAGTTTCGCAGTAAATACCCTGCTGAACGTTAAAAAACGAGGACAATCTCCGCAGAATGCCCTTCCGGTGCTTGCTGCTTATATGGGCCATGCGGAATACAAATACACCAGTGTTTATCTCAGGGTCATGGATGCGATCAGCCGTAAAAATCTGGTGGATTTTTCTTTATGGCAGAAGAGGAAGGAATGAAGATATCTACTGCTGTCCATAAGTTCTTTGAACAATACCTTCCCCACATCAAGGGAGTAAGTCATAATACTGTCAAATCCTACCGTGATACCTTCAGGCTTTTTCTGCCTTTTATTGCAAAATATTATGACAACAAAATAAGCTCTCTCAAGGTGGAGCATATCTCATCAGAGGTGATTATTGCATTCCTGAACGAACTGCAGATTGAGCGTAATAATCTTGCAAAGACCCGGAATCAAAGACTGGCTGCCATTAAGTCCTTTGCTAAAATGATCCGGTTTATGTGTCCCGAATACAGGGAACTGGCAGACAGGATACTTAATATTCCCCAGAAGCGCACTCAGAAAACGCTGGTAGGATTTCTCTATCAGGATGAGATTCTAAAGGTCTTTCAATGTGTAGACATCAAAAAAAGGGACGGCTTCCGCGATTATACCCTGCTTCATCTTCTCTATGACTCAGGGGCCAGGGCCAGTGAGATCACAGCCCTTAATATCGATTACTTCGATCCTGACCATAATACACTTGCCATCCTGGGAAAGGGGAATCGCTTCCGCATCATACCACTTGAAAAAAGAACTTCTCAGCTCTTGCAGCTTTATATCAAAAAATATCGTGTAGAGCCGAAAGCGCAATACAAACACCGTATCTTTATCAATCAAAGAAGAGAAGAGCTTACAAGGCATGGTATTTATCGTCTCTGTAAAAAATACCTTTCTATAGCCATCCCGGCAAAACGACTAAAGTACATCAACCCTGCACACAGTTTCCGGCATTCAAGAGCAGTGGACCTCCTTTACCGCGGTGAATCTATCACGGATATTAAAAACCGTTTAGGACATGACAATATCCAGTCAACAACTATTTATCTCCATCTTGATCTCAAGCACAAACGCGATATACAAAAGCTCTTTATCAGATATATGAAATCGGTAATCATATCCGATTCAAAAATACAAGACCTACTTCAATGGGAGAGTGACAAAGATATGATGGCATGGCTTGATAGTTTATAGACCGGGAGAACATCCTGCCGGTTAAAGGAATAAGTATAATAGGCGGAATATTATTATGTTATCAGTTCTATCTCTGTCATCATCAAAAAGCAGGATAACTCATTGCTTTTTATGGTTATTTGAAATATCCGAAGACTTGTTCTGATAACTTCCTTTTTTCAATGGGTTAAGTGAACTCGCAACATAAGGCAAGGTATCTGTACTTACGATTAATTATCGAAGCCTTTTAATTTTCCGATACTGGAAAATATTATGACTTATAGCAGTAGTCACAACATTATGAAGTACATATATGCAGAAGAAATCCAAGAATTTCAGGAGTGTGAAATTTTCAGATACTGGCAAGATAGCACTTTTTAACATGCCGACAACTAGCCTGGCAAGGTCCCTTGTCGGCATTGCGTTTATTGGATTGTTATATCTTTTGTGATGTTATCCATAAGTAATATCAACAGGTATTCTTTCATCAAACAATTTTATTGCTTTTTCAATGTTCTTTTTAGCTTTTTTAGGAGCCGTGTACTGTATTTTATCTTCATGTATTTTAAATCTAAAATGATGTGCATCTCTATTTTTTTTTCGCAACCATTCACACAATGAATCACAAAGATAAAGTAGATAACCTAATGGTGAAGGGGAATCGTATTTATAAATACCTGAGCCAAATATTTCCTTAAGAATAGAATATTTATAAGCATTATGTAAAAAGATTGCGGTGGCTGCGTCAACTATTTCATAGTAGAAGTCTCTTGCTGGCCAATTGTTTTTTTCATATAGACTATGGATACGATTTAATATTAAAACTGCTGAAAATGCACCATGATCAATTCTTCCTCTTCTTAAATTAGATTCATAATATTTTTCAATTATTTTTAAAAGAGTATCATAAGATACTTTTGAATTTTTACGATCCTCAACTAAACGATAGGATATAAGCCCAAGAGCAGTATCCTTTTTTATTAAATCAACGTTTTCGTTTGGTGTTAAAATTGGGAGAAGATTAAACCTATCATAGAGGTCACTGTTAATTTCAACAAAAGAAAAGTCATCTCTTTCGATTTCGTGGAGTTTAGTCGAATATTTATTGAATGATTTTAAAGTAATCTCTAATGGATAAGCAATATCATGTAAACATGCGGCCAATGACCAGCGAAACAAAAAGGATGTTTTTTGTGAATGGATATCATGTTGATGACGATTAGTACGTACTGAATCACGAATTTTTGAAATTGAATTGTATATTGCGAGACCAAGGACATACACACTTGCAGAATGTATATAGTGATCACGTTGTTCCGGTAAAATTGCAATCAGTGTTTTTTCATACAAACGCAAATCATCCATATGGGTGAATATTCCATCTTTCTTATGTACCTTTTTAATGAAATTATAAAGATCTCTAGCAGTTTCTAGAACAGGGTGAGATAAAAAAGCCTCAATTAATGTTTTATGCTCATCACGAATTAATAGATTGTCATTTTGAGATGGAAAGATTAGTCCTTTAATATCCTGAAGTATGTTTGGTTCTTTATCCAACTTACACCCCCGAAATGAATTTTGATATAACGCGCTGCATTACAGGCATGTGGTGCATACCTTTAAAGATTATTATTTATAAGAATCACCGCGTACCTTAAAAGAACGATTCGGCGATATAGTAGCATGTCCTTGTAGATGCTGATAATAGTTAGAGGTTTTTCTGGTTAACTAAAAACTCCAAAGGTGTAATTGTAAATTTCTGGAATAACTCCTTCGGTTGAAATTTAAAGTGAGAAGCTAAATTTGTGTTTGCATTAGTTACAACAATCAATAGGAAATTAGGATTTATCTCAGCTTCTTTTACTTCATTTTTCGTCATAATAAATTTTAATTCAGTCCCTGACGTCCCCTTAACTTCAACATTTAATATTTCTTCATCACGTGTACACAGCAGATCGAATCCACATTTTAATGATTCTACAGACTCGACATACCAACCTTCATTTTGAAAAAGATTTACTGTGTAATTAATTGCAAATTCTTCGACTGTTTTATTATCTTCCGGTTTTCCGAATATACCTTCTGCATCCTCAACAGATTTTGTTTCTAATAAATGATTCTCGTTTTTTAATAATTTTTTAAAGATGTTAATGTCGTGCTCATTAATATGTAATTTTTCCTTAAGCTTTGAAGTTATTATTCCAAGTCTATGCCACTCCACAAACGTTCCGATATTACCCGCAAACTGTCTTGCACATTTATCATGAATCGTCTGTGAATCTTTTACCTGTTTGAACTTTGTTAATGCACTTTGGATAGCTTTAGTATGTGAGTATCCTTGTTCCATAAAATACAGTACTGCATATATTTGGAGAAGCCTTTGTTTCGCTCGACTATTAAAATCTATTTTTGATAAGTCGATCATATTGAGCTCTTACCTCTAACAAGTGATTCACTAGTTCTGGATAACTTTACTTTTGTGGAGTTATACAGACAGAAAGATCGTTATTTAATAATAAGATAAGAAAATATTACTTGCCATATATACGGTCGATATTCAAGTAAAGACTGCCTATTCTTTTAATTAATCATTAGCCTGAAGTGCAGATCACTGCTATGTATGTCAGGTATCCATATCACTGTGATATGGTCTGGATATCTCAGGTTTAGACTACTTGCCATAGTCTTCATATTCCCGATCAATCGTTACTGTTATATTAATAGCAGTAGTCTATACTCTGTAATAACATTTTCACAGGCGCAAGCAGTTTCACTATACATCTTGACCTATTATGTTATTGCTCAATCAATTTTTACACATCCTTCCATATCCCTTGGGCGTTTACTTTTTAAGAGGTAGCAGCAGCTATTGTCTTCAGGTATAGCAATGTATTTTGACTTGCCTTGAGTATCTAATAATTCAGGTTCCTTTATTAATCTCTTTTTCCAATTAGGCATTTCCTGAGGGGGTACAAAATCATTGATAATTGAATCATAGTCTTTATCTAATAATTGCAGAACAAGCTTTTTAAAATATTCTTTCTGATCACTTTCTATAAAATATTCAATTTCTCTAAAGCCATCGAACAGACGCCTTTTAGTGGCATTCCCGACTGTCCAAAATGACCACCAGTAATTATAAAATTCATATTCACCATTGACTTCAATTGTCAGCATAGCCCGTCTTAAAAGATTAGAGACTTTTGTTTCAGAGTTAAAATAATTTTCAAAAACCTGTTGAACTTTAGACAAAGCGTCTTCATTGAGACTTTCAAGATCATTCTTATAATCGATGCAATAAAAAACAAAATCAATTCTACCTCGTAAAAGCTCGTTATCTTCTGTTTTCCATATCAACTCTTTTAAACTTGGCTTATTAACAATCAGCTTTGATTTTTTTAATTCCTCCATAATTTGATATCTTGCAAATGTGGACTTAGTGTTACTTAGTGAATCTAAATATTTATAGATATTTGCGCATCCGGTAGCTAATTCGCTTATGAGGTTTATTACGCCATCAAATGTTTGAGGACTGCGAATAATATCTGGTCTTTTACCATCTTTATCAATATCTCCTCTTGAAACAATATTTCTCACCACCCGCATCCATTCTCTAAAATATGATCGATTAAAATCGCTGACTCTGGATAGGTATTCGGTTTGTGCAAAAAATAAAACTATCAATGTATACGAGGCGCTATTCACACTAGCTTGCGAATATTGCCCTGTTTCATAAACGATTTCAGAGAGTATTGAGTTGTTTGGCTCATGCCTCCACATTGGAAATTCTAATTTAAGGTCGTTAGCATTTATCTCAGGTTTACAATAAGTTTCGTAACAAGAAACCAAATATTCAAATGCTTCTTTGGAAAAATGACTTGGTTTAACATTCTCTGGATGGTCATGTAGATTTTGTATAACAGAAAATCTATCACTGGTTCTTTCAATGGTAGCTCTTATCATGGCAATAGCAGATATAAACCTCATCTGTGCTATATCAATACTATTCTGCTTCTTGAAATTTGACCAGAAATAGTCTGTCCAAATATTATCAATTTTAAAAGAAAATTTTTCTAAATGACCTATCCCTTCTTCCCAATTATTATCTTGGATTTCCTTTTGAAGACCAGCTTTAAAATTTTCAAATGGTGTTAATAATCTTCCTCTAGCATTCATTTTTATATACAAATCATCAGTGAGACCAATGTTCTCTAGTAACACATAGTAAAATGATATCAGCTGTTTTTCCGAAGTAAGCAACTCCCACAAATTATCAATCTCATTGAAAAATTTGTGAATATCATCAATAGTTCTTAACATCGAGTCAATTGTTGGGTCCTTTTTCCATGAAAGAAAGAACCAATTTGAATCTATTATTCTTGAACTTAATTTATCGTCTGTATTATTTATTCCTATCTCATTATTTATTAGTTCTTGACAAAATTCTCTCGATGTAATTCTGGTTTCATAGGTGAATTTTTTTAATTTAATTTTGTTTTGTTCATAGTTTTCTGTTCGAGATGCAGCGTACCAATGTAGTAGAAATAATGTTGTTAATCTTTGCTGGCCATCTAATGGTTGGAATGAGTCATTTAATTTACTCCCATAAATAAAATCAAGTTGAATTGGCTTCTCGTTTTTCAAACTTTCAAACAAGGCTTTCAGAAAATTTTCTCTGATCTCTGTTTTGTCGATTCTTCCTTGTGCATAATCTCTTTGAATTATTGGAACTTCGATACTAGAATCATCAATTAACTCAAAAAAAGTTAATATTTTGCCTTCATATTTAGTTTCATCCATTTTGACTCTCACCTAAATAGTTGTTAAGAACTTTATATATATCGTCTTCATATCTTTCTCTATCATCTTGAGTCCAAAACGATATTTTTGGAGGGTACTCACTAAAGTATTTAAGAAAAACATTTTTTGTACAAATGGGAATGAAAGTCCCAGCTTTATCTCTATTAATTATTGTTTTTCTTTTGAAAGGAAATACCGCGTTTTTATACCCACGATTTGTTTCCGAATCCAATAAGGACAGGTTTGATATGTCATTAATGTCTTCGTCATTTATATCAGAATTAAAATGGGTCACGATATCTTCAAAAAGTTGTTTAAATTCCAAATCATCATTACAATTACAATTTTCAGCTCTCTCTAACAATTTATTGGCACCAATTTGAGATGTGTCAATAAAGTTTTTAGCGTCATCAAGCCAAGATTCTCTGTTGTTTTCTGGAACTGCATCTTTAACCGAGGTTATATGCTCGATATCCCAGTTTTCTGTTTTATATATATCAAATGGAAAATACGAATTATCTTGAGAATTATTAAGCATTGTCAACAGATTATATAGAAGAAAAACCTTTTTAACATGTTTGTCACCATATTGTAATTCTTCTAGTGATACAGCCTTTAGGTCATCTCGAATTAATTTATCCAGATAATTTTTAAAATCACTTTTAGAAGAATGTATTGAGATCTGATAAAGCTCTTTTAACGATATAACTTTAATACAGATTAGATACCCTATTTTATGATAAAGATCGCGTTCTCCAAACCACTCGGAAAACCTCTGATAATGGTCTTTTATTTCTTTCCAATTCTTCTCAATATTTTCTTGGGATTTTTTTTGAAATTTTTTATTAAAATATCTAAATGTTGAATAATTGTCACTTTCATCGTCCTCCTCATTCATTAAGTCGAAAATGAATTCAATTCTATTTGTTGCACATTTATTTTCCGTTAAAAAATACCAGAAACGATCGTTTTGTAAGGCATGCTCTATGGAATCCCATTCGGTAGAGATCTCCAGCTGTTTTAGTCTTAATTTGTCAAGTTGGTTCTTCTCAAAATTTGCGCTATTTAGAAATAAAGCTTTTATCAGCTCTGCATTCGTTAAAGGTATTTTACCCATGTTGATTCTTGTGAAAATTGAAATGGAGTCTTCTTCCACACTCTCGTACCATATTATTTTGGA
This sequence comes from Desulfatiglandales bacterium, assembly GCA_963667015.2. Taxonomy (GTDB): domain Bacteria; phylum Desulfobacterota; class DSM-4660; order Desulfatiglandales; family HGW-15; genus JAAZBV01. The sequence goes on along the minus strand of CAXXJJ010000004.1, from coordinate 3,508,580 downwards.
GTTAAACTTGAACTTGGACCCGAATTCCAATTTATTAAAGTTTGATTCTTTAGTTTCAAACCAATGTCTGATGGCTTTATAAGCTTCATGTATGTGATAAAAATCTATATTATCATGTGTAGTCTCTCGACTTTCTAATTCATTTATGAAGTTTTTTGTATTTGTTCTTGTTTCATAATCCAAAACAAACAATTTATCCCTACGGTCTTCAATAAAATCCTGGTTAAGGTAATTCAAAATAAGATATATCGTTGTTAACCTTTGCTGACCATCAATAACCTCAAAATGTTTCTCTTCTCTTTTTTTAACAACAATTGGTTGAAGACAATACCAAGTTTTATCATCAGTGTCGCCAATTAGTCTCGGCTGGAACTCGTTTATGTCGTTGAGCAAATCAACAACCTCTTTAGGTGTCCATTTGTATCCTCTCTGATATGATGGGATATAAAAATGAAAATCGTTTAGCTCATTGATTATCTTCAGTTCTAATATATTTTGCATTTGATTTAGCCCTTTTAAATAATTTTTTGATACATGAAAGGTTGCACTCTAAAAAATTAATTTCTATCTGCTATGTTGAGGATATCTCAGGTTTAGATTACTTGCCATAGTCATAATTTTTATTCAAGTAAAGACTACCAAAATAAGTCATTACCTTAAAGTACATATACCTGCTATTGATCTACAGTATTAATGACTTCACAAAATTTCAGATATCTCCAACCTATCTGTAAACTGGATAAAGACGGGTATAAAGAATATTTAGTCCACCTTTTTAACCAGAAGACCAGACATTATCATCAGCCCTTCAGGTGCCATCACCTTTGGGAAATACTGGTTGAGCTCGATATTTTTTTCGGCCCTCCTTACTGCTTCCGGGTCAAGTCCGGGTCAGACAGATATTCTTTTGCCCGAATACAGCTGACTTCGTGGTCGGGTTTTGTACTGTCAAATATTTCCAGTTGCGGGATTGTGTTCCGGCATTCCGGTTTGGCAATAGGACAACGCGGATGAAAAGGACAGCCTTGGGGCGGTTTGATGTGAGAAGGGATGTCTCCCTTGAGAATCTCCCGGTTTGCAGGCGCTGATGGTTCAGGCCTGGGGACAGCGCTCAGCAAAGATCGGGTATAGGGATGGACGGGATTTTTGTAGAGTTCTTCAGCAGGAGCTTTTTCAACCAGTTTGCCAAAATACATAACGCCAACAACATGACTGATATGCTGAACAACCGCAAGGTCATGGGAAATAAACAAAAAGGAGATACCAAAGTCTTTCTGTAAATCGGAAATCAGATTGAGCACCTGACTCTGGACCGAAACATCCAAAGCAGATACTGGTTCGTCTGCGACAATGAACTTTGGTTTAAGGGCCAACGCCCGGGCAATACCAACCCTCTGGCGCTGGCCTCCGGAAAATTCATGGGGGTAGCGATCAGCAGCACCTTTGCTCAGCCCTACGATCTCAAGTAATTTAAAGACTTCACTGTTCCGCGACTGGCGGGAACCGACTGAATGGGTATCCAGCGGTTCCCTGATAATCTCCCGAACGGTCATGCGCGGGTTGAGAGAACCGTTGGGATCCTGAAAGATGATCTGCATTTCACGGCGTGCCTTTTTCAGATCTCCATTTTCCAGATCAAGTATGCTCTTGCCATTAATAAAAACAGAACCAGAGGTGACCGGCTGAAGTTTGAGCAGCGATCGGCCAAGTGTTGATTTTCCGCATCCGGACTCCCCAACCAGACCGAATGTCTGGTGACTCATAATATTGAAACTGACATCGTTAACCGCTTTGAGCTGCACGATGGTTCTGTTCAGCAGGCCGCCCTTAATTGGATAGAAGGTTTTGAGATTTTTTATTTCTACCAGAGGTTTTTCTTCCATGGAATTAACATCCGCTCCGGATAAAGGTTAACGACATCATAAAACTACCTTTCTTTTTCACGAATTTACCAGGGTTCAGTTCGGATAAAAACAGCTTACACCTCTGTTTGTTAAATCCTTTTCAAGGACCGGTTCACTTTTGCGGCATCTCTCTTTGACTTTCGGACACCTGTCGGCATACCGGCACCCTTCTGGTAAATCAGCCAGATCAGGCACCATCCCCTGAATTGTGGGCAGTTTCTCCAGTTTCTGTTCACGAATTCTGGGAATGGAATCCATCAATCCTCTGGTATAGGGATGGCGGGGGGCCTTGAAGAGGCTTTCGGTATCTGCAATTTCCACAATCTTACCGCAGTACATAACAATGACTCTTCGGCAGAATTCTGCAATTACCCCCAGATCATGGGTAATGAGAATGACCGCCATATCCAGCTTCTTCTGGAGCCGTTTTATTTCATCCATAACCTGGGCCTGGACGGTTACATCCAGGGCCGTAGTCGGTTCATCCGCGACCAGTATCCTGGGATTACATGACAATGCCATGGCAATCATGACACGCTGCCGCATCCCTCCGGACAGCTCATGGGGGTATTGATTGATGCGTTTTTCCGGCGATTCAATTTCAACGGTATTAAGTATCTCAAGGGCCTGATTCCGTGCTTCCTGGCGCGAAATGTTTTTGTGAATTCGCAGAATTTCTATCATCTGATTTCCGATGGTAAAAACCGGATTGAGCGCTGTCATCGGCTCCTGAAAAATCATGGATATCTTATTGCCGCGAAGGCCGCGCATCCGGGAATCGGAAAGCGGAACGATATTCTGTCCATCCAGTAGAATCTCACCGCCTGCAATCCGGCCCGGCGGACTCGGTATCAGTTTGAGCAGGGACAAAGCGGTTACTGACTTTCCGCATCCGGATTCGCCTACTATTCCCAGGGGCTCGCCGCCTGCCAGATCAAAAGAAACGCCGTCAACTGCCCGAACCACACCTTTCTCTGTTTTAAACTCAACAGTTAAATCCTTTACTGAGAGTAAGGGCGAATTTTCAGTTTGTCGAGGCTGTGTTATTTCCATACTTTATAGGGCTCAGTTAGAGATTTTTTTCGGGTCAAGCGCGTCCTGAAGCGCGTCGGCGAAAAGGTTGAATGCCATAACAAGGATAAACAGAAACACGGATGCCGCGAGGAAATTCCCAAAATGGCCCCGCAGCACATCATTGATAGATTCGGAGAGCATGACTCCCCAGCTCACTCCGTCCTTGATTCCCAGGCCAAGGAATGTGAGGACTACTTCACTCTTGATTGCGCTTACAAATGCAATTGTGGCCTGGATCAGCATCAGGTGAAAAATGTTAGGGATAATGTGACGTGAAATGATCCTGAGAGGATGAACGCCGATGGCATGGGCAGCCTGGACATATTCCAATCCCCTGATTTTAATCACTTCACCGCGAACAATTCGGCAGGTGCTGGACCAGAAAGTCGAAACCATAGCGATATGCATTGCATAGGGCTGATCCTTCAGTGCAAAACCAATCGCCGCGACAAAAAGATAGAAGGGGATGGCATCTATACATCCATAGAGCCACATGATGATTTCATCGATAAGCCGCCTGTTAAAGAAACCGGCAATGGCGCCCAGAATACCTCCGATCAGTGTCGATATAACCGCTACGACAAAACCGACTTCAAAGGCTGTTCGGGTCCCCTGAATCCCGCGCTGAAAAATGTCCTGGCCATTAATATTGGTCCCGAAGGGGTGTTCCCATGAAAACCCGGCATACCCCTCATCACGCAGGCCGCTCCAATCCTGGGCCAGATAGCCGCTCCAGACCCCGATGGCAATGAGCAGATAAATCCCCACGATGACCATGGCAGCCACCCCGAACCGGTCCCGCAGCAATTTGCGAAAACTCTTTGTCCAGAGTGATTCTTTTCGGGTTATTTCCGTTGCACTCATGCTGTTTCCCTATCGGTCATAGGATATTCTCGGATCAATAAGTTTGTAAGTGATATCGGTTGCGATCAGGGCGACAATATACATTACGGCCGTGCAGGTCACAACGGCTTTTACAATGGGCAAATCACCATTGGTGATGGCATTGAATGTCACATATCCCACACCGGGAATGCTGAAGAAACCTTCCAGAACCAGATTTCCGGCGATAATGATGAAAGGTATGGTGATAATGATGCGTGTTGCAATGGGTATCAGTGAATTTTTCAGGACATGCTTGAGCAGCAGCTTTACCGGCCCCACTCCAAAGGCGCGGGCTGTTCTCACATAATCACGGTTCATCTCTTCGACAATAACCGCCCTGAAAAATCGCGTATTGTAACCCAGCGCCACAAACACCTGGGCCAGCACAGGCACGGTCACATAATACCAGTAATAATACCAGTAGTAGTATGCAATTTCCCATCCCGTTGCATCCGGGTAGTCCAGCGGCGGTTCAACCCACCCCTGAACAGGAAACCAGTTCAGTCCATAGGATGTGCAAAACAGAACCTGAAAACCGATCAGCACCATGATAATACTGATGCTCATCCCCACCACGGAGAAGACCATGATGAGTTTGTCGGCCCATTTCCCGCGGTAATAGGCGGCCACAAGCGCAAGGGAAATACCGAGGACATTTGACAGGATAAAGCCGGGAAGGGCGACCATGAAGGAAACAGGTACCGTCTTTGAGAGAATGGATGAAACCTTTTCACCGGAAGAAATGGAATTGCCAAAGTCAAAGGTAAAAAATTCTTTCAGAAACATGAAAAAGCGTACAAAGAAACCCTGGTCATACCCTAACTGATGACGGACTTCGGCAATCTGCTGGGCGGTTGCGTTTTTCCCCAGTATGGAAAAAGTCTGCTCCGGTCCGAAGTAGACCATTAAAAGAAAACTGATCAGCATAACGCCAAAAAGCAGCGGGATGGAGTAAACGAATTTTCTGAGCGCGTAGCGAAGAGTTTCCATTTTATATCCGGCTGCTGTTAATCATTTGTGAGTTCTCCTGAATCAAATACATAGGCATATTTCAAAAGACTGCCATGGGGGTTCCTGGATGGATAAAAAACAACATTTTTATGCCAGATATAGGGCACGTTTCGCGTCAGCCCGCAGATGGAAGGCACCTGATCAATGATAATCCTGTTCAACTCCCTGTAAACGGCTGTTCGTTCGGGCCCGGGCTGCAAGGTTTTCGCTCTTTCAAAAAGTTCATTATACTTCGGGTCATCAAAGTTTGCAGAGTTTGATCCGGGGCTCTGGTTTGGCCCATAGAAGAGCTGGAGGACATTTTCACTGTCGGGATAATCCAACCCCCAGGCCATTCCAATGAGCATGCACTCCTTCTGTTTTACCGCCTTGCTGAAATCACCGAAGGTTGCATAGGGGGAATAGGTTATTTTTTCTCTGGGGTATCCGATCTTTTCCATCCAGCCCCTAAACTGTTCATAAAACTGCGTGTTGCGCACCGACGAGACGCCGGAATAACCCAGAACCGGCAGGTTTTCGGCTGTCCAGCCTCCTTCCGCAAGAAGCGCTTTGGCCTTTTCAACATCGTAGGTGATGGAATCCCTGGAAAGGTTCTCATCGTAGGCATCCAGACCAGCGGTGATTACTCCGGGAAAGACCAGGGCGATGCCGTTGTAAAAGCGCCGGTTGCGCTGGTCCCAGTTATACCCGTACCGAATGGCCCGCCTTAAAAGCAGATTCCTGTGGTTCTGTTCAGGGTCCGGATGATATCCGATGGCCGGGTCATCCATGTTGAAGTTTAAATACACAAACTCGAATTGCGGCAAATTCATGCCGATAAATTTTTCGGCATATTCAGGTTTCAATTTAAGAGGTTTCAACTCTTCTGCAACCATGTGAGTCAGCTCAATGGGAATGGTCCCCAGTTGGATCTCATTCCCCTTATTCAGGGAATTCCAGCGGGTCATGGACTGTTCCATGAAATGGACCTCTACAGTATCCATTATGGGCATTTTTCTCCCCTGGAGCATCTCAAGGTTTGCCCACTTTTGAGTTTTCGGATCGTAGCCTTCGTATTCCAGGTCAAAATATTCCTCGCGGTATTTGGGATTCCGGACGAGCTTGGCTTTCTTGGTGGAGAATGATACGAGCTGATAGGGACCGCTTCCTACGGGGTTGATTCCGAATTCCTCCCCATAATAATCCACGGTTTCCCGGGGTATAAATGAAGAATACCCCATAGCCAGTGTATAAATAAGCTGGGGATACGGCTCGATAAGCCTGATCTGCAGGGTATATGGATCCAGCGCCTTTAAACCTTCGATGGGTTTTGAGTAATCACTGCCGGCCTCTTTCCATTCATCCAATCCAACAATCCTGCCCTGCCAGAGCCAGGCACCCTGGGGAATGTTTGTCGGATCAAACATCCGTTTTATACTGTAAATGAGGTCCCCGACAACAACTTCCCTGCCTTTGCCTCCCTGGAAACATGGATTATCAGTATAATAAACCCCTTTCCTTATCCGGAAGGTGTAGACAAGGCCATCCTCACTGACATCCGGCATGGCGACGGCAAGGCGCGGTTTAAGCTCGTAGGGCCTTGCTAGGTATTTGTAATCATAAAGCTGATCGTAAATGGTAGTCGTCATCAGGTTGGCATATTGTGTCGATGACTGAACAGGATCCATTGTTACAGGGGCGCCATTTTCAGAGAAGCGAAAAACACTGGTATCTTTTGCCCGGTCTTCAAAGGGTTTTGGACAGCCTGTTAAAAGCAGGACCGCAAAAAAGACAGCAAACAGATTTTTCCCGAAGGGGACATATTTTTGTATGTTAAAAGACACTATCTAATCAATAAAACTCGCATTTATTGTATCGATAACAATTACCTTTTTAAGGAATGGAGTATATGGAGTTGGGAATTGTATGTCAATGTGAAATAACTCTATGCCATTGTATCCGCAGGAAAGCACCCAAAACCTTCGATATATGCTATTGATCGCAGATTTTTGAAGGATGCCCGTTGAGATATCTCCAACCTGTCTTTACCACTGGGTACCTTGACCCGGATTTTGATAATGCAGACAGAGATTATAGAGACGGCATAAAGCGTCTCTAATCCGACTTTTTAACCAGAAGACAGGACCATTCACCCATAATTGACGCATGGATTTTTTTAAGCCCGTATTTTTTTAAATCTTCCTCAATATCCGCCACCTGGCCTGAGAGAAGGCCTGACATGATCATTAATCCGTCAGGGGCCATCACCTTTGGAAAGAGAGGATTAAGCTCAAGGATGGTATTTTTTATGAGGTTGGCCGCAACAACATCATATTCTTTGTCTATTTCTTCAAGGGGAGTTGTAGATAGATCAATTTTAATCGGAATCTCGTTAAGCTCTATATTTTTTTCAGCCCACCTTACTGCTTCCGGATCGATATCGATTGCAGTAATCTCCCTTGCTCCGAGCATTGCCCCGTAAACAGAGAGGATACCGCTGCCTGTGCCAACATCGAGCATGGTCCAGGGCTTATCAGGCACATTCTCTTCAATTGCCTGAAGGCACATCCGGGTGGTTTCATGCTTTCCGGTTCCAAAGGCTGTTCCGGGATCAATTCTTATCACATGACATTTAACCGGGTCGGGCATTTCCTCCCAGGCGGGCAGAATCATGAGATTATCAGTTATTTCTTCCAGATAAAAAAAGCTGCGCCAGCTTGTTCCCCAGTCCTGATTTGCAATCAGTTCAACATTCAGGACGGGTTTTGGAATTTCCGGAAATATTTCGGTCAGGTTTTCAAGAAAGGCATTGATACTGACCTTTACCTCTTCAATGTTGTTTTCCATTGGGAGATATGCCTTCATAAGGGCATCCTCAAAATCTTCCGATACTACACCGTCACAGCCCATATCCATAAGAAAGGCGCTGCACGCTTCACGGGCCGAAGGATCAATATTTATTGTAATCTCCAGCCATCCCGGGTGTTCATTATTGCCGTAACTGTTATCCATTAAATACCTGTATAAAGTAGTTCGCCATACCACTGTAATTAAACAGGGTATGGCGATAAATAACAGAGACAGGGAAGTTCCCTGTCTCTACGAATAATTATTATGCCTTCTGAAAAACATAGTTAAGCTGACCATTGGGAAGCTTGTTCACAACGGCCTTCAGATCCATGCCGGCCTTGACCTCATCATCGGTCAGGTCGCTGCTGATCCTTCCAAAGACCTTGTATTCGCCAAAATCAACCACTGCGATGCAGTATGGCAGATCATTCTCAAAACCGATGGGCGCATATTCAAGCTTGCTGTAGGTTATAAGTTTACCGGTGCCGTCCACATCAAACCAGTCCATATTGCTGGTCAGACATTTATAGCAGTCGGCCCTTGGCGGAAAAAACTTGGTGCCGCAGTCCTTGCACACGGTTCCTGATACCTTTCCCGCTTCCAGTTTGTCTATAAAATCATTTACCTTGGATGTAGAGGTAAAGCTTACTGTCCCGAACTTGTTGAATCTTACATCAATTTCTTTTTTAGCCATTTTAGTCCCTCCCCAGTATTGTAACGTTACCGTAAAGGCCAACGCCGCCTATATTATGTATCAGACCGAATTGAGGATCCTTTACCTGCATGTCGCCGGCCTCGTCCCTTAACTGGAGAACAATGGTCCTTACCTGTGATCCGCCTGTGGCTCCGATCGGATGCCCCTTTGAAAGAAGACCGCCGTCTACATTAACCGGAATGCTTCCTTCCTTGTAGGTTTCCTTTCCTCTTATGAGGTCCTTACCTTCACCAGGTTTTGCAAAACCAAGGTTTTCATAGGCCATCATCTCGGCTATTGTAAAACAGTCATGAACTTCGGCGACATCAATGTCCTTTGGTCCAATTCCTGCCATTTCATATGCCTGCCTTCCGGCTTCCATTCCTACGGTCAGGCCCGAGAACAGGTCCCTGTTGGCAAGATTTACTGCCGTTGAGGCCGCGCCGATACCCTTGATCCAGACCGGTTTTTTACAGAATGTTTTTGCCTTTTCTTCACTGGCAACTATAAGGCACGAACTTCCGTCGGCATTTGCGCAGCAGTCTCCAACCCTTAAGGGGCTTGCAACCGGTCCTGACATGGTGTTTTCAGGATCACTGAACATCTCAAATGTAACAGGTTTTCTGTAGACAGCCTTTTCGTTAATCTGGCCGTATGTAGCCGCCTTTACCCTGATAAGGGCAAGATCATCGGGTGTTGTACCGTATTTTGTAAAATGCCCCCTTGCATATGTTGCATAATATGCCGGCATCATTGTTCCGAATGGGCTTTCCCACTGGATATCAGCGCCCCTTCCCATCCTTTCCTGTGATTCGGCTGATGTGATTTCTGACATCTTCTGAAAACCTACTACTGCAACACAGTCATGCAGCCCTGATGCTACCAGTGAATAGGCTATCTTTAAGCCCGTACTGCTCGAAGAGCAGAGGGTCTCTACATAAAATGTCGGCTGCGGAGTTAAACCAAGATATTCTGCTAAAACACCGGCCGGTGATCTCTGCTTGTCATATTCAGGTGCAGAACATATTACTGAGGCATCAATATCAGTTGTTGCTATCTGTGCGTCCTGCATGGCCTCTCTAAAGCCTTCAAAGGCCAGTTCCCTGATTGATCCGGGATATCCGCGCACAAAGGCACTCTGACCGACACCTATAATTGCCACTTTCTTTGCCATAAAATCCTCCTCATTTTTGTCCGATAATATCGGTTAATTTATTATGTCCTGAACAGGCGCTGCCTGGAGGAAAGATAAAAAACTTCGGGCCTTTGACCCGTAAGCTGTTCAATATAGGTAAGAATCTAAACATGGTCAAGATAAAAGGGAAATCAATTGATCGGAAAAGGAATAAATGATATTAGAAAAAACCGTTCTTTTAATTATCTCAAGTCAAAGGAAATCTATGGAGAAGATAAAAGACCTTCTGATAAAAAAAGGCGTTAAAATTCCCTGTCCTGAGGGCGTTGAAATCGGTGATGACATAAACCCGGACAGGATATCAGGGGATAATGTTACCATCCATTCGGGCTGTAAACTCTATGGTCCAAAAACACTTATTATGTCCGGGACCAGGCTTGGATATGAAACTCCGGCGACTGTCCATGACTGCCAGATCGGTAAAAACGTGGAACTGGGCGGCGGTTATTTCTTCGGATCGACATTTCTGGAAAACTCCAGCATGGGCTCGGGTGCCCATATAAGGCAGGCATGCCTTCTTGAAGAAGGAGCCAGGGGAGCCCATACTGTCGGACTTAAGCAGACAATCCTTTTTCCATATGTAACCCTTGGAAGCCTTATCAATTTCTGTGACTGCCTCATGGCTGGGGGCACTGACAGCAAAAACCACAGCGAAGTGGGGAGTTCCTATATCCACTTTAATTATACCCAGAATCAGGACAAGGCAACCGCAAGCCTTATAGGAGATGTTCCCAGGGGTGTCATGATAAATCAAAGGCCCATATTTCTTGGCGGACAGGGGGGAATGGTCGGGCCTGTAACAATAGAATACGGCACTATAGTTGCTGCCGGCACTGTTGTAAGAAAGGATATAGATAAAGAGGATACAATGCTTCTTGGCAGCCCTGCCATTGCCAGATCCATGCCCTTTCATGCAAACCTTTACTCAAATCTTCAAAGGATAATAAGGCTTAATATAAATTATATTGCCAGCCTCACAGCCCTTAGGACCTGGTATATGGATATCCGGTCAATATTTATTAAAGACGATCTTGAAAGGGAACTTCACAGGGGTGCGGTTGATAAACTGGATGCTGCAATCAATGAGCGGTTAAAACAGCTGAGGAAGATCGCAGGGAAAATGCCGGAATCCATAGAAATCCAGAAATCCATATCCGGCAATCCCTCTGAAAAAATGATTTTGAGAAAAAGGGAATATGGAGAAAAGTGGCCTGACATCGAAGAATTTCTCAAGGGGTGCCTGGAAAGAATCGATGATAATCAGGCAAGAAATGATTTTATTGAAATAATCGATAATGCCGTTTCCCTGAAGGGAAAAAATTATATCACAGCTGTCAAGTCCCTGGAAAAGGGAGAATCTCAAAAGGGTACGGAGTGGCTTCAGGGAATAGTCGACAGTATTAACGGCAGGGTTTGGGAGTTTTTACCCTCTTTTTAAAAGTGTTAGGAAAATGGGAAAACTATTCGGAACAGACGGAATAAGAGGAATCGCAGGGCAATATCCTATCGATATTGAAACAGGTAAAAGGCTTGGCTACTTTCTGGTAGGTTTCTGTAAAGACAGGGGAAAAAGCACTGATATAATTACCGGGCGGGATACCAGGGAGTCGGGAGAGGTTCTTGAAAGGGCCGTTTCAGCAGGCATCCTGGCAGCAGGGGGTACCGTGAAATCGGCCGGTGTAATCCCTACTCCGGGTGTTGCCTTTCTGGCAAAAAAAGCAGGCTGCGGCGCCGGAGTTGTTATATCCGCATCCCATAATCCCTTTGACTATAATGGCTTTAAGCTCTTTTCAGGTGACGGGTTTAAATTCTCCGAGGCAGAAGAGAACGAGATTGAGGGCAAAATACTCGATCAAACTGTCGAGCCGGAAATCCCGGATCTGGAATCCCTGACCTCTATTGAAGATGCAAAGGATGAATACAGTGCATTTTTAAAGAATATCATCCATTATACAGAAAAACTTAAAGAGTATTCAATAATTATTGACTGTTCAAACGGCGCTGCATCAGATGTTGCCCCTGATCTTTTTAATGCACTTGGAGTCAGGGCCGACATAATATTTTCACAACCTGACGGAAAAAACATTAACGAAAACTGCGGTTCCCAGCATACTGAAGGGCTGAGTAAAAGGGTGATTAAAAAAAATGCCGATCTGGGCCTTGCATTTGACGGGGATGCAGACAGGCTTATTGCAGTTGATGAAACCGGTAAACCCCTTACCGGGGACCAGATTATTGCCATATGTGCGAAAATGCTTCATGAAAGAAATGAGCTTAAAAACAACGCGGTGGTAACAACTGTAATGAGCAACATGGGACTCGGTGCGGCCTTAAAGGAAATGGGTATCAGCCATGAAAAAACCGGTGTAGGCGATCGCCTTGTCATGGAAAAAATGAGGGAGATTGGAAGCTCCATCGGCGGTGAGGATTCAGGGCATATAATTTTTGCCAATGATCACACAACCGGAGACGGAATGCTTTCTGCCCTTCAACTGTTGAATGCCATCGCTTTTTCTGATAAACCACTTTCCGCATTGGCCGGCATCATGCGGATATACCCCCAGGTGCTTATTAATGTTAAGGTTAAAAATAAACCGGAAATATCAGGCGTACCCGAAATAAAACAGGCCATGGATAGAGCAGAGGCCGCACTTGGCGGCAGCGGCAGAATCCTTGTCAGGTATTCAGGAACCGAACCGCTCTGCAGGGTAATGGTTGAGGGAAAAGATAAGGCAGAAATAGAAAAATATGCCAGAAATATCGCGGATATTATAGAACGAGAATTAAACTGACGACTGATTATCCTGCTGCAGGATTTAAATATGGGCATTTGAAGCCCTGTATGATGATTTAAGGATAGATTGATGCCAAACAGTATTATAACAGGAACAGGATCTTATATTCCTACAAGAAGGATAGAAAACAGTTATTTTTTAAATACTGAATTTTATAATTCCGATAATGAAAAAATAACAAAGGCAAACAAGGATATTATCGCCACATTACAGGATATTACATGTATCAAAGAAAGACGGTGGGTAACCGATGATCTTGTAACATCCGATATCGCCTACATGGCCGCAAAAGAAGCCCTTGACGGGCAGGACGGCGAGGATCTTGATTATATAATAGTGGGCCATAATTACGGGGACGTAAAGGCCGGAAGCGTCAGGGTGGATATATGCCCGTCTCTTGCTGCAAGGGTCAAGCATCGGTTGGGGATTAAAAATCCCTATACAGTGGCCTATGATATCCCCTTCGGATGCCCGGGCTGGCTCCATGGAATGACCATAGCCGATTATTATATAAAATCAGGTAATGTGAAAAAGGTTATGGTTATCGGCGCAGATTCCCTTTCACGCGTAATCGATCCTCACGATATTGACAGCATGATTTTTGCCGACGGAGCAGGAGCGGTAATAGTTGAAGCGACTGAGGAAGACACGGGTATCCTGTCCCATGTCACCAGAAGCGATACAAAAGAAGAAACTTTTTATATATATAATGAAAAGTCATATAATCCGGATAAAAATGACAACAAGATATATCTTAAGATGGATGGCCATCAGGTCTTTAAATATGCACTAAAATATGTCCCGAAGGTTGTAAAGGAGTGCATTGACAGGGCCGGGCTTTCCATTACCGACATAAAAAAGATTCTTATTCATCAGGCTAACGAAAAAATGGACAGAAGTATTATCAAGGCTATTTTCAAACTCTATAAAGTCAAGGATATCCCGGAGGATGTAATGCCCATGACCATTTCATGGCTGGGGAACAGTTCTGTAGCCACGATACCGACCATGTTTGATCTTATCCAGAGGGGAAAACTGGAAGATCACCGGTTTGAGTCAGGGGATATAATAGTCTTTGCCTCTGTCGGGGCAGGAATGAATATCAACTCCATGGTCTACAGGATGCCCTGATACCTCAAAAAACTGATGGGCAAAATTGATCCATATGAACTTGAAATATTTCCTCTTGTCAAAGGAGCAGATCAATATTCAAAGGTAAGCTATCCCCTAAGGTACGGTCATTTAGGGGAGATCAGGAGCAGGGAATACATTTATCAGTTCAACCTGAATGGCGAAATAAAGTTCATTACAGGAAGAAATAAAGAATGGCCTGACCCTTCGGAGTGGCTCAAGCGTACTGTAACAAATGACTGGCTTTACTATTCTACCGGCGGGTACAGCGGCACAATGGAGTATTCAGGAGAATACTACATCCCATGCGCGCAGTATTTTAACAACTCGATACTGCTTAACAGTCCTTTTGATTACCCCGCTGTTCGATCAGCAATTGAATCTTACGATAAATTATACGAATCCATTTCAGGTTTAAATACAGATTACCTTGATCCTGAAACAAGGAATTTTGTTCAAAAAATAAGGACCCGGCCCTCTGATAATCTCAAAAAAAGGTCATCCGAGCTAAGAGAGATACTGGGAGACCGCATTACTGTCCTGCCTCCGGACACACGGCATGTGGATTATAATGTTATCCCTGTTGTTATCGCCGACGGGTGCCTGTATAAATGCGGATTCTGCGCGGTTAAATCTCCCAGGCCATTTTCCAGGCGGTCGGTCAGGAACATAAAAGATCAGATTAACGCGCTGAAAAAGTTTTACGGTGACGATATTGTAAATTATAATTCCCTGTTTCTTGGGCAGCATGATGCCCTTAATGCAGGTATTGATCTTATTGAAGAGGCAGCCCTTTATGCATATGATGAGTTCGGATTTGCAGATTCAAACATGAAGGGGGCCAATCTGTTTTTATTCGGAAGTGTATATTCGGTTTTAAATGCCGGGGATGATTTGTTTAAAAGGCTCAACAGCCTGCCCTGCAATACATACATTAATATAGGCCTTGAATCTGCTGATGGTGAGACACTTTTAGGAATAAAAAAGAATATTACTGTTTCTGATGTTGAAAAGACCTTTTCCCGGATGACGCATTTAAACAGGGAATATGCAAACCTGGAATTAACATCCAATTTTCTGTTCAGCAGCGGGTTTCCTGAAAATCATTATCCCAGTATCTTCAGGCTCATAGAGAAAGAGATAAAACACAGGGAAATTAAGGGGACAATATATTTTTCACCCTTGCAGGGCAGCAGTAAAAATGAGACAAGAGAAACAAAAAGAAAATTTTATGATATAAAAAGAAGGCTGTTGCTGCCCTCATATCTGTACCTGATTCAACGGCTGTAACAGAACCGGACAAAACAAAAGGAGATACCGACCTATGAGAAAGATATCTATCGCGTTTATTTTTCTCCTGTTTTTAATGGATTTTCATTCATTTGCAGGCCAGGCGGAGGTCGAGCACTATGCCCTCTTTATCAACGGCAGCCGTTGCGGCTATGCACAGAGATCCCGGCAGGTTGACGGCAGCAGGGTTATAAACAGCGAAAGCATACATTTTGAAATAGAGCGAATGGGTACCCCCATATCACTGGATACAACAGAGACTGCAATAGAAACGATCGAAGGCAAACCCCTTGGCTTCAGGGTTAAACAGAAAATGGCCATGATGGAGATGTCTGAAGAGGGGGAGATCCTTCCGGATGGTACAATGAAGATAGTAAGCACCAATGCCGGTAACAGGATTGAATCCACTCAGCCATATCCTGCGGGGGCATTAATGTCCGAAGGGCTGAGCCTGTTAATTAAAAAGCAGGGCCTGAAAAGCGGGACATCTTTTACAGTAGATGTGTTCAGCCCCTCAATGAAAAATGCCCTTAAAACATCCGTTAATATTGGAGAAAAAAAGCAGACCGACCTTTTAGGCAGGGTGATTGAGCTTATTGAAATAAAGGGTGAATATACGATGCCCAGGGCCGGTAATATAGGATATACCGAATATGTTGATGAAAATTTTAAGACCCAGAAGGCAATAATCCCAGTGGCCGGAATGAATATAGAGATGATAGCCAGTTCCGAGGCATTTGCCAGAAGCGAACTGGAACCGGCCGAACTGGTGGAAAACATGATGCTGAAAAGTCCGGTGCCTATAACCGGTCTGAATGAAATTAAAAAGATAACATATACGCTTGTTCCGAAAAGCCCTGAAATGAAACTGGATTTCCCTTCAACCGACAGTCAGCAGGTCGAAACCCCTGGTGACGGCAGTGTACGTTTGACAGTTAATGTTTTATCCCCCGGAACAAAAGTCGGATTCCCATATAAAGGAAATGATCCCGCAATACTGGAGGCCCTTGAAGAAACACCCTATCTGCAGATAAAGCATCCGGACATAATCTCCATGGCTGAAAAATGCACTAAAGGAATAAATAATGCCATGGATGCTGCGCTGGCAGTCGAGGCTTTTGTGTCCGGATACATAGAGAATAAAAATCTTTCGGTTGGGTATGCAAGCGCCCTTGAGGTATTGAAGAGCAGGCAGGGAGACTGTACGGAACATGCACTTCTCTCAGTTGCCCTCTGCCGCGCAGCGGGGATACCTGCAAGGGTGGCTACAGGCCTTGTGTATGCAGAAAATTTTATAGGACAGAATAATATATTTGGAGGTCATGCCTGGACAGAGGTATATATCGGTGATAAATGGACCGGCATTGATGCGGCAATGAAAGGTGCGGGACGGGGCTATGATGCAGGCCATATTACAATGGCAGTTGGAAACGGAGACCCATCGGATTTTTTCGGCATTGCGGGAAGCCAGGGCAAGTTTACAATTAAGGATATAGAAATCAGCAGGTAGCTTACCCTAACGTTTGAACTCAAATTTTATGCAACGTCAGGGTTAAAGGAGTAAAAAAATGAGTAATGATACACCACAGGGACCGGCACCCTCAATGGATATGCCGGATGAGATAAGGGCATACCGGAAAAAGGGCGAAAAAGAGTTAACCGCACATATCTTCCGTTCACGGAAAGAAAGTCAGACCGGCGCAAACACTGCCTTTGTCTTCTTTCATCCGGGCGGATGGTCAATGGGTGAGCCGGCGTGGGGCTATGATATTTGCAGTCACTATGCATCAAAGGGTATGACGGCGATATCCTTTCAATACCGCCTGTCATCAATCGGGGGAGCTTCTCCAGTTGACGCACTTGAGGATGTAAAGTCTGCCATAAGATGGACAAGAAAAAATGCCGTGGAATTGAATATCGACCCGCAAAAAGTTGTGGGAGGGGCTATCTCGGCTGGAGCTCATCTTGTAACCTGCGCTGCAGCGCTTGACGGGTATGATGATCCCGAAGATGATAAAAGCATAAGTGCTGTACCCGATGCGCTCGCGCTTCAGTCCGCATGCCTTAATACTGTTATTGTTGATGATTTTGCCTTTTTACTCCAGGGGCGTGAAGAGCCGGAAGACCTGTCGCCGTTCCATAATTTGAAGGCGGGTATGCCTCCAATGTGCCTTATCCACGGCATGGCAGATGACCTGGTTCCCTTTGAATCCGTAAAGGAATATGCAGAAAAATCTGTTGCCATGGGTAACCGCTGCGACCTGCATCCCTTTGAGGGAACAGATCACTTTTTCGGGAATGTTGACGGTGCAGAGGTTTTCAGGCTGATGGATGAGTTTTTAATTTCACTGGGGTATTTAATCTAAAACTCCCACAAAACAAGCTGATCAAGAGCAATATCCGGTTTTCCAAGCCATCGCTCCTTAACAAATGTGCCGTGGCAGTCTGACCCTCCTGTAATATAGAGGTGTTTATTCCTGCAAAGCTCAAGACAGTATTTAGTTGTTTCATCTCCGTTTTCAGGATGAAAACATTCTATGCCCTCAACGCCATAATCAATTGCCAGAGAAACGGTTTCCTGAAAATTATTTCCATACAAAGCAGATCCGGGGTGGGCGAGAACAGGAATACCCCCTGCTGCTTTAACTGCATATATTACCTCTTCCGGGCTGGCACACCCTTCAATGCCCAGCCCGTCCCTTTTATCGCCGAAAAGCCTGAAATACTCCTTATAGTGCTCACACAATCCTTTATCCAATACATAATTTAAGGCCTTCCAGCCACCGCGCGCCCGTTTGTTTTCATAGGCAAGAAACTCGTCAAGGACAACAGGATAATCCATATCCTCAAGGATCTTTATGCATCTTTTGTCCCTTTCTTCCATAACATTTCTGTTTTTTAGTAATATTCTGTTCAGCTGCTCATCTTCCGGATCAATATTGTAGCCCAGGATATGAAATATGTGGCCGTTTTCTGTAGAGTTTACTTCCACACCCCTGATAAATGTGAGGTCCCTATCCTTTGCAAGATCAGCGGTCATAGTGACATTTTCTACGGAATCATGATCCGTAACAGCAAAAACAGATATACCTGTTCTGACAATATTTTCTATCAGCATTTCCGGTGTCCAGGTGCCGTCCGATGCACTTGTATGTAAATGTAAATCTGCTTTCATATTCTTCCTTTTTGTAAGCCAAAAATATTATCTTAATTTAAATTGTAGAGACGGGTTTCAAACCCGTCTCTGTGAGCCAGGAGTTTGCCACTAGTCAGGCCAGTGCCAGGAGGGTTCATCCAGGATCCCCTGCCCTTTAATCTGTGTCTGCCCCAGATTCTTCTCAAGTTCAATGCGGTTGCAGCAGGGATGCCTTTCCAGTGATCTTATAAGTTGATCTGCATGGGTAACAACCCACACCTGGGTTGACTCGGCTGCCCTTATTATAAGCCTTGCGAGAGCAGGCAGAAGGTCAGGATGCAGACTTGTCTCCGGTTCATTAAGTACCATGAGCAGTGGCGGTCTTGGGGTAAGAAGAGCTGCAACCCATAGAAGGTATCTTAATGTTCCGTCTGATAATTCAGTACCTGAAAGAGGCCTTAAAATCCCGTCCTGATAAAATTCTATGGTAAATCGTGTATCCTGCTGGACAGCAATCTCCAGACTTGAACCTGGAAATGCATCACTGACAGCATCGTCAAGGGCCCTTGCATCCCCGATTTCCCGGATCGTCTGCAGGGCAGCCGCAAGGTCATGCCCGTCATGATCAAGCACAGGTGTTCTTGTTCCCAACTGCGGCATCCTGGCAGGGGCGTCTCTGTCCGTTCTGAAATGATCATAAAAACGCCACCCTCTTATTATTTCTCTCACCCTGTATACCTCCGGGGTGGTATTCAAATCCACCACCTGGGAAAACATACTGTCAAAATTGTTTATTTCGTGGGAAATAACATCCCAGGTTCTTCCGGAACGTGACTTGATAACATTCTGTTTCCTGTCCACAAGAAGGCCTGCAGGCCTGTATGAAAATCCGGCCCATATGCATTCCCTTTTTATTTCCGGGTCCAGATGAAATGCGGTTGAAGGTGGATCAGATGGTGGTGGCAACCCAAGAGAGATTGCAAAACCAAAATCATCATCTGAAAAACCAAGCTTTAAACGTACGTTATTTTTTCTCCGGGAGCCCTGCACCTTTACCTCTCCGGTCTTCATTCTTCGGGTAATTGCTTCCGGACCTGCCCAGAATGTGGATTTAAGACCTCCTTCTCCTGCGAGAGCTTTTACAACACCTCCCTGTGCTGTTTCCGCAAGGAGGCGAAGCGCCCTGTAAAGGTTCGATTTTCCGCTTCCATTGGGTCCGGTAATTACATTAAGGCCTTCAAGAGGTATTACAAGCCTGAGAAGAGATCTGTAATTTTCTATTGCCAATCGGTTAATCATCAGTGGATTTAAGGCCTCCAAACAGGGCAAATATTCCATATTTGAAAAAGCAGTCTACATCTGTAAAACCGGTTTCACGAAAAATATCAAGATGTGTCTCAAGGGAATCGGGGAAATCATCGGGGCTTTCTTTATATCTTTCAGGGATTACCTCCATGCCCGAGCTGAGATCTTTATCCGGAAACTGATCTATCCATTCCTTCCACAGGGTCAGATACCATTTTTCAATCCCGGGAGACAGGGGGACAATCACATCATTGTGAACAAAGCATCCTCCGGGGTTCAATGCATTAAAAATTTTTGAATAAAGGCGTTTTTTATCAGAAAGCCGCAGGTGATGTATAGCAAATGATGAGTAAACGAAATCGATACTCCCCGGCAATATCTCAGACTCGATTATATCCTGAAAACTGGCTTGTAGATATTCTACATTTGACTTTTCCTTTAACCTTATTTTTGCAGCCTTTAGCATATCCCCGGACCCGTCTGTCAGTATAACTGCGGCAGGTGAAAAGGACCTTAAGAGCTCCTCCGCGAAAAATCCGTCACCGCATCCCAGGTCAAGAACTCTTAAACCGGATCTGTTTTTAAACAAGAAGGAAAAAAGTGATTTTGTTACATCCACAAATCTCTGCCGAAAGGGCATATAAATATCCGCGCCATCCCGATATTTTTGGGAAAATTCACTGTCTGCCCATCTCGTTTTTTCAAATTCCGCCATTTTTTCTCTGATATAAATGAATTTTAACTTTTTAATATGGATTGTCGATATATATTTAGAATAACATATCATGTACCATTGCAGCAGTTGTATTGTCAGTGATACTTATATAAAAATAGTTAGCCCTATGCAAGGGTGTGAAATACTTGTAATGCATTGTATGGAAATGAAATGTCTTTAAAAACAAAAGTAGCAATCATTGTTACTGGAATTTTTATCCTTTTAGGCGTCGTTGATTACAGCATACGTCAGCATATAATTTACCCGGGCTTTTTATCACTGGAAAAGGAAGAGATTGCCAATGATGCTGTCAGAATCGAAGAAGCCTTCAATAGAGAAATTCAGCATCTGGACACCTTTGTTCATGACTGGGCAGCATGGGACGATACCTATGAATTTATACCTGAATTTTGCACGAAATCGATCTGAAATGAATATAGGGTTCTATGAACCTCGTTATTACTGAGTTTTGAAAGGCTTAATATTTTCCATACTTTAACCAAGTAGGTAATGGATTACAATTTTACAATTCTAAAAAGCTAGCCTGATAAGGCTTTTCAATGCCACCCGGAAAGCCAGTAAAATAGGGTCTCTTAAAACACAGTGTTTTTATGGTACGTTTAACCATTTGATAATTCGTTGAAATTTACCCGTGCAAAAAATTTCTTGCACGGGATTTTATAAAAGTGGTGCAAAATTCAGGTTATAAATGACTCAAACAGCGAATATATAGAAGCAAATCTGACATTATCGACATTTGAAGATAATCAGCTGAACCTGATATATTTTGTTGCAGAGGACGGACATATAGTTTGGAATGGATTAAACGGATTATCTGAAGATGCCGGTAAAAAGCTAAAAGACTTTCTTGGTGAAACCATTGGTAAGTCCCATTACCTCAGGGTATTTGATTTTGAAAAAACTCCACTCGAGGATGCTAATGTTTCAGGGGTTCTCGTAACGCCATCAGGGTTGTTTGTAGTCAGCTCCAGGCCGGTGTTAAAAAGTGAGAACAAGGGTCCTGCCATGGGCGCACTGATTATGGGGAGGCTGATTGAAGATGCTTTTATTCAGCGGATGTCCGAACAGATACGGCTTAAACTTGAATTGTACTCCGGACAAAGCACCGCGATAGTGTCAGATCTCATGGAAAAACTTTCCGATCAAAAATATGCATATCTTACTGAAACCGAAGAATCAGGATTATACCAGGATATATATTCAGCAATAGGTGATCTCACCGGGGAAAAGGCCCTTTTGCTCAAGGCGCAGCACCCCAGAAGAATAGTCCAGACCGGATACGCCACAACCTTCTATGCAACTTTTTTCTTCCTGGCCACCATGGCTACCGCCCTGGTAGCAATGGTCCTGCTTATTCACTGGCTGGTAGTAAAGCCCGTTCTCAAACTTAAGGATAACGTAATTTCAGCAAGAGAAGATAATCAAAAGATGCCTGATATAATCTCACGACAGGATGAGATAGGGATTCTTGGACGTGAATTCAAAGGCTTGCTTAGTCTGGTGGAGGATAGATCAAGCAAACTTGAAGCCCTGAACAGCAAGCTTATTGTTGATATCAATAAAAGAAAAGAAGCGGAGAAAGCACTTCTTGAGAGTGAAGAACAACTGAAAACCGTTCTGGAAAGTATGCCTGTCGGGGTATTTGTGAATAACCATGAGGGCAATTATCGCATGGTGAATGATGTCGGGTGCCATATCACCGGTTACAGCAGGGAAGAGCTTCTCAGGATGAATATCGGAGATGTTGATCCGGTTGAGTATACCGATCAGCAAAAGGAGATGGTTGCCAGACAATTTGATACAAAAGGGCATTACGTTTTTGAAAGTATAAATATACGGAAAGACGGGACCAGGCTTCCAGTCGAGGTACATATTACTGAGATAACACTCAATAATGAATCTTTACTTTTATCGCTCGTACTGGATATCACAGATCGAAAGCAGGATGATGAGGTCAGGCGAATAACCGAAGAACAACGAACCCGTTCAAAAAAAATGGAATCCCTGGGATTAATGGCAGGGGGCGTTGCTCATGATCTCAACAATGTTCTATCAGGTATTGTGAGTTATCCCGAAATGATTTTACTTGACCTGCCGGAGGAAAGTCCTCTCAGAAAACCGGTAGAAACCATGCATCAGTCAGGATTGAGGGCTGTTGCAATTGTACAGGACCTTTTGACTGTTGCAAGGGGCGTTGCAGTAGAAAAAGAGACTCTCTGCATTAATGCCATAGTCGAAAAATATCTGGTCTCGGCAGAACACCTGAAACTTTTAGATATAAACCCGGGTATAAAAATAAAAACAGAGCTTGATGACAGATTGCTTAATATCAAGGGCGCACCTGTTCATATAGGAAAAAGTCTGATGAACCTGGTTTTAAACGCGATCGAGGCCCTGGATGGATCAGGGGATGTAACTGTTAAAACCGAAAATGTATTTCTTGACAGGAATATCAGGGGGTATGAAGAGGTCAAAACCGGAGAGTATGTACTTCTTACAGTAGAAGATAATGGTAAGGGCATCCCGAAAGGAGATCTTGACAGGATATTTGAACCCTTTTACTCAAAAAAATATATGGGAAGGAGCGGAACAGGCCTGGGGCTCTCCATTGTATGGAATGTTGTACAGGAACATAATGGATATATAGATGTTTCGTCCGGAGACAGGAGGACAAGGTTTGACCTGTACTTCCCTACAACACGTGATACAGATTTTAAAAACACCGAGATAAAATCTATAAAAGAGTTTAAGGGGAATGGTGAAAAAATCCTTGTTGTTGATGATGATGAAACCCAGCGCGAGATCTTTTGTAATATGCTTGAGTATCTGAATTATAAGCCAACATCAGTTCCGAGCGGTGAGGAGGCATTAAAATATCTTGCTGAAAATAAGGCGGACCTGATCGTTCTGGATATGATTATGGATCCGGGTATGGATGGGAAAAAGACATACGAGAATATTATAAAAACAAATCCGGGCCAGAAGGCCATAATTGCAAGCGGATTTGCAGAAACAGAAAATGTGAAGGAAGCTCAGCGGCTGGGTGCCGGACGATTTATTAAAAAACCTGTATCCCTGGATAAACTAGGGGTTGCGGTCAGGGAAGAGCTCGATAAAGTGCCCGATGAAGTTGCATAGGCTGCACTATCGACCTCCTGTTAAGGCTTTAGTGCCTTTAACTCAATTCATAATTTAATCCTTTTACGCAGGTAATCCATCACAACATCCCGAGCATATAACAACACCTGCTCAGGCGGGTCATCAGCATCACAGAAATCAGGGGTTTCAATAATATCCTTTACCATCTCGTCCCACCATGCGGCATTAAGTATTTCCTTTGATCCTGCAGGGTCAAGTCCTGCTCCGGTCATTGCATCAAGGTCGGGAACATCAAAGGCAATCTGAAGCGGGCTGCTGGCTTTTTCTCCTGAAACACATACACGCGCCTTAAGGAATGATATTATTTTTTTAAGATCATCAGGTGTCATATCAGGCCCCTTTCCCTGAGAGCATTTCTATAGCGGCCCCGAGTCTTTTGATGCCTGTCTTTATGGTTTCAGGATCAACACATGAAAAATTAAGGCGCAGCGTGTTTGCATTCTTTCTGTTTATATAAAAGGGATCGCCCGGCACAAATATAACCTTTTCCTTTACTGCCAGGTTAAACAGATCCATTGCCGCCATACCATTGGGAAGAGTCGCCCACAGGAACATGCCGCCCTCCGGCCTGGTTGTAGATACATTATCAGGGAAATAATGGTCAATGCTCTCAAGCATGCTCCTGCACTGGGTTCCATAGGCATCCCTTATCTTACTTATATGGCTTCCTATATCATTGTTTTCAAGGAATTGATAAACAATGTACTGTGTAAAATGACAGGAATGAAGATCAGATGCCTGTTTTGCAATCAGCAGCTTTTCAAACATATCATCGGGAGCGGCTACCCAGCCGATCCTGAAACCCGGAACAACCGTCTTTGAAAAAGATCCCAGCAGTATGGTCCTGTCGGGCAGATATCTCTTAAAAGACGGTATTTCATCACCCGAAAACCTGAGCTCTTTATAGGGATCATCCTCTATAATAAATATATCCCTGCCGGATATTATATCCGATATCTCCTCACGGTTTTTTAACGAATAGGTAATCCCCGAGGGATTCTGAAAATTCGGTACAGTATACATAAGCTTTAGGCCTGCTTCCGGCACGGCAGCCTTCAATTGATCCAGGTCCATACCGTCATCATGGAGTCGCACTGGAAAATAGTTCGGCCTGTAAAGGCTGAAGGCCTGGATGGCTCCCAGATATCCTGGCTCTTCAATAATCAGACCGTCCCCTTCATTTATCAGGACCTTTCCTATCAGATCAAGTCCCTGCTGGGCACCGTTTGTATAAGTATATTTTCCGGAGAGATTTCAATCCCGCTCTTCCTGTAATTGCCTGCTATGTATTCCCTGAGTTTGATATATCCTTCGGAATTGCTGTACTGAAATATATCGCTTCCATATATCTCAAACACATGACCTGTTGCCTCAATAAGCTCCTGTGCGGGAAACAATTCCCTGTTAGGCAGTCCACCGGCAAAGGAGATAACACTTTTATCCAGCGCCACCTTGAGTATTTCACGTATGAAGGACCTTGGCACGTCCGTTATTCTGTCTGCAAATATATTGTCCATTTATTGTTCTCTTAGATATTCTTTTATAATTTCAATCACCTTATCCCCATACTTTTCAACAAAATAGGGCCCGACACCATTCACCATAGACAGTTCGTCTTCTGTTGTGGGAAGTCCGGAGCAG
Source organism: Desulfatiglandales bacterium (assembly GCA_963667015.2). Taxonomy (GTDB): domain Bacteria; phylum Desulfobacterota; class DSM-4660; order Desulfatiglandales; family HGW-15; genus JAAZBV01. Next base: position 3,483,795 of record CAXXJJ010000004.1, on the reverse strand, counting down.
AGATTTGAAAGCACATTATTTGAAAAAATCCTGAATGCCGGGATACCTCTTTTTTTCGCCAGGCCGTTCCTCCATGACCTCAATTTTTTATACAGCTCCTGATTATCAGAAGCAGATGATGTCAGCCTTGAAGATTCCGGGGCTTTTCGTTTCTTAAAGGCTGCCGTTTTTTTCTTTTTTATTGTCTCCTTAAAAGGGACCTGTATGGTTACAATATCCCTTTTATCAAAGGAGTATCCTTCAGAAGTAAGTTCGGCCCTCTTGTAATGGATAGTTTTTCCGTCTTTATCAAAACTGTCTTCCCTTAATTTTATAAGGCCTTCCCTTGTAAGCGCCTTGAGCAGTTCTTCAAAGTCATTTCTTGGGTAATTTTCTCCCGGGCATACGCTGCTGTACAGTCTTCCTGTCCCAAGACTTCCTGCAGATTTGAGATTCGATAAAATATCAAAAAGAAATACCTGCTCCAGCCTGTCAGGATCTCGTGTTTTTCCGGACATTGTTTTATCGGGGGCGCAGTAATCACATATACCGCATGGATTCCCCCTGTCTTCTCTGTCACCGAAATGATTCACCAGGTAGAGCATACGGCATGAAAAGGATTTGGCAAACCGGCCAATCTCATCGAGCTGGGCGAGCCGGTGTTCCTTTTGCCTCCGGTATGAGACATACCACCTGTCATGCCCTTTTTCTATTAAATCTCCTGAAGTTACGATCGCCCCGCCGTGTATCCAGAGCTTTTCAACGGAATTATCAAACTCTTCCTCTTCAATATCAAAGGACTGCCTGAGTTTTTCAATAGGAATTTTTTCTTTGTTAAGTGCTTTAAATATTCTTCTCAGGAATGTTTCTTCAGGGTAGCTTTTTTCATGAAAAAAGATATGAACACGCCTGTCACCATATGACTGTAAAAGAATCGCTTTTGACTGTCTACCATCCCTGCCCGCGCGTCCTATCTCCTGATAATATCCTTCAAGAGTTCCGGGCATGGCGGTGTGTATAACAGTGCGGATATCAGGTTTGTCAATGCCCATGCCAAAGGCTATTGTTGCAACAATAACATCAAGATCACCTGACAGGAAAGACGCCTGAACCCTGTCCCGGGTTTCCGGCTCGATACCTGCGTGGTAGGGCTCCACCTTAACGATATCCCGAAGGGCGTCCGCCAGATCTTCGGTCTTCTGCCTTGTGGGTGAATATATAACAGCAGGAAGGGAATCTTTATCTGCCAGTATCTCCCTCACCTTTCCGGTCCGGTCAGAAGGCATTATCTCTATTATTTCTATGGCAATATTGGTTCTTCTGAAGCCATGGATATGCATCTCAGCATCATCGATGCCAAGCTGCCTTATGATATCATCCTGCACCCTGGGGGTTGCAGTTGCCGTCATTGCTATAACAGGTGCCGGCTGTAATACAGGAAGCCTTTCACCAAGCAGCCGGTAATCCGGCCTGAAATCATGCCCCCACTGGGATATGCAGTGTGCCTCGTCAACTGCAACGAGGACGGGCTTTCTCTTTGCAAGCATTTCGGGAAAGCCCGGCACAGAGAGTCTTTCGGGTGCAATAAACAGAAAGTCGAGTTCTCCGTCAAGGTAACTTCTGGAAACCTGCCGTGACTGAAGGCGCGTCCTGCCCGAGTGTATCCGTTCCGCTGCCAGACCTCTCTCTTTGAGAGCCGCAACCTGATCCTCCATAAGGGCAATAAGAGGGCTTATCACAAGGGTTGTTCCTCCCCTCGCTATTCCCGGAAGCTGATAACAGAGTGATTTACCAGAGCCTGTTGGCATCACAAGCAGAAGATTTTTACCGTTTACTACGGATTCACATACCTTTTGCTGGTAGGGCCTGAAGGAGTCAAAGTGGAAAACATCTTTAAGCAGTTCATCCAGGTCTGATGTTCGTCGGATGATTTTTTCCGTTTTGCTGCCTGAATTTGAATCCCCTTTTTTTTCAACAGGTTCACGGGGTTCGTCATACAATTCCCATGCAGGTATGGGTTCGTAATATTCTTCGTCAAACAGCGGCGGTTGTTCAGTAAATGGTGGTTGTTTTTTGTTCATAATATTCCAGAGTGAAGCTTTCAGCACCCGTCCTGCTGTGGCGGATGGGAGGACAAATCAGACATCAGCTAAAGCATTTTAGTTGTAATTAATAACCTGTATTTAATACTATGTCCAACAAACTCTGGGAAAAAATTTATTCTGTTTTGAGTACCCCATTCCTCAAAAAGGGTATTCTTATAAACTTATCCGCTTTTTAATGATCCAGGATTACCGGTTAACTATATCCCGCCCGGAACCGGATATATGTTATTTAATTGGCTTAGATTTTGCATCGTAGTTGTATGTTTATTATGCAACATTGATAACTAATTAATGAAATGAACTGTTTATCCCATATAATGGTTCCTGGATCTTTTCAAAAGAACATGAAATACCGCGCACCTGTTAAAAATTTGACATGGCTAATCTCAAGAGGTTTTACTCTTATAGAACTGGTCATTGTTATTGCTATTATGGGAATCCTTGCCAGTATAGCTGTTCCAGCCTACTATTCATTTATTGAAAAGGCAAAAATAACAAAAGCGGTTTCCGATATAGGTGCCCTGGAAAGAGATATTCTTGCATGGAAGATGGATAACGGTGACCTTCCGTTGACTTTGGATATGATCTACAGTGATGAACTTCTTGATCCATGGGGAAACCCCTATCAATTTTTTAATCACAGCACTGCCACAGGAAATGGAAAAAAGAGACAGGATCAGAATATGGTCCCGGTTAATGATACTTTTGATCTCTACAGCATGGGGAAAGATGGTAAAAGTCTGGAGATTCTGACAGACGTGGTAAGCCGTGATGATATTATAAGGGCTAAGAACGGTCGTTATAAAGGAGTAGCATCGGAGTATCCTTGAAAAAATGAAGACAGCAGAGAAAAAATATTTAGATTTATTCTTTACTGAATCCGGGGCCGGAAAAGGAGGCGCTATGGCCTTTAAAGATAAAAGAAATCCTTATCGGATTGTTAACAAATCACATCAGTACAGGTTCCTTGCTGTTATTCTTATATATAATCTTCTTATCGCAGGTATACTGGTTGCAGTTCTCTTTGTCCCGGATTTTATCAGGGTGAATGATCAAAATCTAAGTATAGAGGTTAGGGCTGTTGCTGCTGATAATATACTGATGCTTCATTCACGTGTATGGCTTGTTATTGCCGCAACGGTCAGCGTTATAGGGCTCCATTCAATAAGAATGTTCGGCCGTTTTGTCGGGCCCCTCTACCGTTTTATGCTGACATTCATGGATGTGCGTGACGGGAAACTGGGCACCAGAATAAAGCTGAGGAAAAAGGATTTTTTGGTTAAGGAAGCGGATGCTTTCAATGATATGTTGGATGTTATCAATGAGAAAATAGTTGATATAAAGGTCAAAGGCCAGGACGCCATGAAGCTTTTAGGCAAGTTTGAACAGGAAAAAATAGAAGGTGAAGGCCAGGTCGAGCCGGACAGTGAAAATGTCGCGGCTCTTCAAAAAAAGCTTCATGAGCTGAATGAAACATTAAATTATTTTAAAACGAAATAAATAATAAATCTGATTAATCTTTAAGCGCATTGAGAGCAGAACCTGCCCTGAACCATCCAATCTGTTCTACCGTGAGTGTATGGTTCAGCATAAGTTCGATATTTGCCCCATCCTTTTTTGTGATGACAGATTTTACCGGCACACCGGGCGAGAGACTCTCAAGTTCCACAAGACTTACTCTATCGGTTTCCTCTATTTTCTCATAATCTCCTGCATCAATAAAAGTAAGGGGAAGTATTCCCTGCTTTTTGAGGTTTGCCTCATGTATTCTTGCAAATGATCTTGTAATTACGGCCCTTGCCCCCATAAACCTTGGGCTCATTGCAGCATGCTCCCTGCTTGAACCTTCACCATAGTTCTCGTCGCCTATAATGACAAACCCACCGGTGCTTTCCCTGTAAAAGCCTGCAAGTTTGAAAAATGGAACGCCTGTTTCTCCTGTAACGACATTTGTTCCCTGGCCTGTTTCATCTGTAAAGGCGTTAACCGCTCCCATGAGCATATTTTCTGAGATGTTCGTTATATGCCCCCTGAAGCGCAGCCATTTTCCACCGGGGGAAATATGATCCGTCGTGGTTTTTCCCTTTGTCTTTACCAGTATAGGCAGATCTGTAAAGTCGTTTCCATCCCATTTATCAAATGGTTTCAGGAGTTCCAGTCTTTCCGAGCCAGGATTGATAACAATTTCGGCTGATTTATTCGCATCTTCAGGAGAGATAAAATACTCCCGGGATTCTACCAGCCCTCTTTCAGGTAAAGGCACAGTATCCGGTGCGGTCAATAAAAATTCTGTTCCATCCTGGGCAGTTAGTTTATCAGTCTCCGGATTAAAACCTGTTTTTCCTGACACAGCGATTGCCGCCGCAAGGGTTGGGGATGTTAAAAATGCCAGAGTTTCCGGATTCCCGTCATTTCTTGCCTTGAAATTCCTGTTAAAGGTTGTAAATATCGTGTTTGACTCACCTTTTTTTACACCGATCCGGTTCCACTGTCCTATGCAGGGCCCGCATGCAGCCGTGAGTATTACTGCACCTGCGTCGGTAAGTGTATCCAGGATGCCGTCCCTTTTGATTGTCTCATAAACCCTTATGGATCCCGGAGAAAGCAGAAAGGGAACCTTTACCTTTATGCCCTTCTCCTTTGCCTGAAGCAGTATGTCGGCGGCTGCGGAAAGATCAGAATAGGATGAGTTTGTACATGATCCGAGCAATATTGCAGATACATCCTCAGGCCATTTTTCGTCTGACACCAGTTTTCCGAATTTCGACACCTTTGTGATCCTGTCAGGAGTAAATGGCCCGGAATGTGAGGGCCTTATCTCATCCAGGTCAATCTCAACAAGATTGTAATAGATCTTTTCAGGTTCGTTGATGCACATTTCATCCTGACTGAGGATGTCCATGAAATCCTTCAGTTGATCTGCATCTTCGGTACGACCGACATTTCTCATATAGGCATCCATGGAATCATCATTTACAAAAATGGATGATGTCGCACCCAGTTCAGCCCCCATATTGGTTATGGTAGCCTTTTGAGTTACGGAAAGTCCTTCAGCTCCTTCACCGAAATATTCAAAGATATGACCTGTACCGCCCTTTACTGTAAACCGGTCAAGCATCTCAAATATGACATCCTTGGCCGTTGCCCAGTCCCTGAGTTTTCCCTTGAGCCTCACCCCTGTTATATAGGGGTATGTTGTTTCCCAGTGAAGTCCTGCCATTACTTCTGCCGCATCAGCGCCGCCAACACCTATTGCTATCATACCCATTCCCCCGGCGTTGGGTGTATGGGAATCTGTCCCTATCATTAAAAGCCCGGGCATGGCGTAGTTTTCAAGCAGTACCTGGTGAATAATCCCTGAACCGGGTCCCCAGAAACCAATCCCGAATTTAGCTGCGGACGTGGATAAAAAATCATAGATTTCCCTGTTAGTGAAGACTGCGTCCTTAAGGTCAGGGTCCCTTCCATTTCCTGCCGCTATAAGGTGATCACAGTGTATGGTCGCATCCACACTGCTCTGTTTTCTTTCTGCCTGAATAAACTGGAGCATGGCCATCTGGGCGGTTGCATCCTGCATTGCCACACGGTCCGGGTAAAGCCTGATGATGTCCCGGCCGGGAGTGAGCACCATGTCCTGCTGGTCTTTTGCCTGGTGTAAAAACAATATTTTTTCGGCATATGAAAGCCCCCTGCCAAGCAGTTTTCTTTTATTTTCAATTATATTTTTTGCGGTTTCAGCATTAAAGGATTTTATCATCGGTATTCCTTTCATTTTTTTAATTAAGGATGGAAGTTAACCCTGATAAACTCTTCTGTCAAGAACTCCTGATCCGTCTTCAAGATGTATCTCATATGAAAAAATTTTCTCTTGGAGGATACAGGTGTTGATGTTAGAATATTTCTTCTTATTTTATATCTTAACTTACCCTGATAAATTAACTAATCGTAAGAGGGAAAAATGACAGACAAGGGAAATAAGGAAAATACAGGAGAACTTGATCTTGACCAGGTACAGGATCAGGTAAAAAATCTGTTTAAGAGCATACCTAACGATATCTCACTTATCCTTTTTACATCCCCAGGAAAGAATGATGTCTTCAGTAATGGTAACCGGCAGGTAATAAGGGCATTCAGAGAACTGACCCCCAGGATTGAACTCAGGGAGTTTGATACCGGCCACAAGGAAGCAAAAAAGAGAGACGTACGCTATTCTCCAACACTGCTGATTGATTCTGACAGGTATAATATCAGGTGGTACGGCGCCCCGCTGGGGGAAGAGGCCAAGACCTTTGCAGAGGCGGTCATGATGATAGGTTACGGCGAGACAGGTTTGGGGGGTGAGGCGAAAAAGGTCCTTGACAGGATTGATGACAAACGTGACATAAAGGTTTTTGTAAGCCCCACATGACCTTACTGCCCGCAGGAGGCCGTAAATGCGCTGAAGGCAGCCATTACCCGGCCTGACATTATTTCAGTTGAAATAATAGATATTCAGGCGAATCAGGAACTGGCAGAAAAGTACGGGGCACAGAGCGTGCCTCAGGTTTATGCAAACGATAAGCTTATAGCAATGGGAGCCCAGCCCGAGGAACTTTTTATGCTGTCCCTTGAAAAGCTGGAGCAGCAGAATGTTTATATCCCGGAGAGTGACGCCGAAGAGGTCGAAGCGGATCTTGTTATCATCGGAGGCGGTCCTGCCGGGCTGACCGCAGGTATATACGGGGCAAGGGCCGGTCTCAATACTGTAATTATTGAACGGGACACACTTGGCGGCCAGGTGGCAAGCACACCTACTGTTGAGAACTTTCCAGGCCTTACACAGATAGGCGGCAAGGCCCTTGTAGACCTGATGGTCTCACATGCCCTTGAATACGTAAAGATCTTTCCGGGTGAAGAGGTAATGGAGATTGCGCCGGGAGAACCAATTACCGTCACTACAAACAGGCGGCGTTTTAAGTCAAAAACCGTCCTGCTTGCTACAGGGGCCGTACATAGAAGGCTTAATGCGCCCGGAGAAAACAGGCTTTCGGGCCACGGGGTGAGCTACTGCAGTACATGTGACGGGCCCTTGTTTAAAGGTAAAAAGGTCATTATGGCAGGGGGAGGGGACAGTGCTGTTACCGAGGCACTCCATTTAAAGAATATCGGTGTTGACGTAACCATTGTCCACCGGAGGGATAAGTTGAGGGCACAGGATCATCTGATAAAAAACCTGGAGGCTAACGGAATCCCGGTAATCTACAATACGGAAATAAAAGAGATAAAGGGCGGGAGCAGGGTTGAGAAGATAGAACTCTTAAATAACAGCACCGGCAAAATCAGCACCATGAAGGCGGATGGAGTCTTTATTTCCATTGGATACAGCCCTTCAGTCGAACTGGCCAAAGCGATTGGTGCGGAATTGACAGATGACGGCTATATAAGGCATGATTCAAGACACAGAACAAACATCAGGGGAATTTACTCTGCCGGGGATGTTGAAGGCGGGTACAAACAGATTGTTACAGCAACGGGACATGGATCTGAAGCGGCGCTGGCAATATTTGAAGATCTGGTAAATCCATACTGGAAAAAGGAGGATCAATAATGCCTGAACTGGTTATCTGGAAAAGGCAGAAAATAGGCAAACTGCGAAGGGACATGGATCGCATGCTTGAAAGAATGCTCGGAGAATTTGCCCCGGCATCGTGTCCGGGCATAACACTTAAGAGACCTCATTTTGATCTGGTGGAAACGGACAGGGATATCATCCTCAGGGCGGAAATCCCCGGAATAAATCCGGATGATATTGAAATAGATATCACCGATAATGTTCTGACAATCTCAGGAGAAATAAGGCAGGATAGTGTTAATAAAGATGCAGATAATCATCGGTATGAAAGCAGATACAGTTCATTTTCAAAATCAATAGCCATTCCTAAAAGGATTGTAGCCTCAAAGGCTGCGGCTACCTATGAGAAAGGCCTGTTAAAGGTAATAATGCCAAAATACTCGGGTGAGGAAAAACGGGGAGTAAAGGTAAGGCTCAGGTAGAAAATTCAATTTTCCAGTTAAAAAATACGGAGGTTATATGCCCAGGAAAAAAACAGGCAGGGAAGTAGCGGTTGCAGATCTCAGGAGGAAACTCGATCCAAAGAAACTGCCTTTTAAAACAACAGATGAACTCAAACCATTAACCGAGATAATAGGCCAGGCAAGAGGTGTTGAGGCGTTCAACTTCGGGGCGGGCATCAAAGGATCGGGTTATAATATTTATGTGACAGGCCCGTCAGGGACTGGCAGGCTCGCAACTGTAAAAAAACTGCTGCAGAAAATTTCCAATGGAAACGGCAGTATCCCGGATGACCTGTGCTATATAAACAATTTTAAAAAGAATGACGCGCCTGTGCTTATAAGATTAAAAGCAGGACAGGGTAAAAAATTCAAAAAGGATGTCCATGATTTTATTGAGACCCTTAAACGGGAAGTACCCCGGATATTTGAAGGACAGGATTATATAAACCGGAAAAAAGAGATACTGGAAGAATATGAAAAAAAGGGTAAAAGCTTTTTCAAGGAGCTGGATAAGAAGGTAAGGGCTGAAGGTTTTGCAGTGGTGGATGTCCAAGTCGGCCAGATAAAAAGGCCTGAAGTAGTGCCCCTTGTGGATGGCAAGCCCACAAGTATTGACCAGATTGAGCAGATGGTTGAAAAGGGGCGTTTTCCAAAGGAGGAGTTTGAGAAACTTGAGGAAAAGTATCTTGTGTTCCGGGATGAAATAGATCAGATATTCCTTGAGTTGAGAGACCTGCAGAAGGAGATCCAGCAGAATACCGAAGAGATGGACAGGGTTCTGTTTACCGGTATGGCAAACGAGCTTGTTGCACCATTAAAAAACAGATACAAGGATAAAAAGGTGGAGGCATTCCTTAATGACATGATTGAGGATATGAGTGAGAACCTTCAGATCTTTATGAGTCAGCAGCAGGAAATGATCCCGGGACTGCCTGTTATGGGTGCAAAGGGAAATTCCTTTGAGATATACAAGGTCAATCTCCTTGTTGATAATTCCTCCCAGAAAGGACCTCCTGTAATCGTCGAGACCAATCCTTCATACCAGAATGTCTTTGGCAGCATTGAGAGGGTTGTGGACAGGAGCGGTGTCTGGCGCACAGACTTCAGCAAGATAAGGGCGGGCTCTCTTGTAAAGGCAAACGGCGGTTTTCTTGTGCTGAACCTGCTGGAGGCTGCGAGTGAACCGGGTGTGTGGCCGGCACTGAAAAGGGCGCTTAAAAATCAGGCCATGCAGATAGAGACCTATGATCCCTTTTACCTGTTTACAACCACAGGCCTGAAACCTGAACCCGTGGACATGGACGTCAAGGTGGTTCTCATATCCGAAAGCTATTACTATCACATGCTCATGAGTATGGATCCGGATATACCCAAGATATTCAAGGTAAGGGCAGACTTTGATACGTCCATGAATAATGATGACAAGGCAATATTGAAATTTGCCGAATTCATCAGGATGAAAACTGAAGAGGAGAATCTAAATCCCTTTAACAAAAAAGGGGTGACGGCCCTTATTGAACAGGCAGTCAGGATGTCGGGCAGGCAGGAAAAAATATCCACAGGTTTTCCAGCGCTTACAGATATTATCAGGGAGGCGAGCTACTGGGCGGCTCAGGGCAGAAAGAAGACCGTATCCGATGTCCATGTTGATAAGGCAATTGAATCGAGGATCTACAGATCCAATATGACCGAGGAAAAGCTTCAGGAGATGATTGACCGCGGCACGCTCATGATTGATATTGAGGGTGAAGTGGTTGGTCAGGTGAACGGGCTTGCTGTCTACAGCCTTGGCGATTACATGTTTGGAAAGCCTTCAAGAATAACCGCATCAACCTCAATGGGCCGTGCGGGAATCATCAATATCGAAAGGGAGTCGGACATGTCAGGAAGCACCCATAACAAGGGTGTTCTCATCCTCGGCGGCTACCTTAGAGAAAAATATGCCCAGGATAAACCCCTGACAATGAGTGCAAGCATAGCGTTTGAGCAGTCCTATGGCGGTGTTGACGGGGACAGTGCATCATCAACGGAGATTTACGCACTCCTTTCCAGTCTTTCGGGTGTTCCAATAAAACAGAGTATTGCTGTCACCGGTTCGGTAAACCAGAAAGGTGAGGTCCAACCCATAGGCGGGGTAAATCAAAAGATCGAGGGATTCTTTGACTGCTGCAAAAGGAAGGGGCTTACCGGCAGCCAGGGCGTAATGATACCTGAATCAAATGTAAAGGACCTGATGCTCAGAAAAGATGTGGTGGATGCCGTAAAGAATGGAAAATTCAAGGTCTATTCAGTAAAGACCATTGACGAAGGCATTGAGATCCTTACCGGGAAAAAGGCCGGGATAAAAAAGGATGACGGCTCATACCCCAAGGATACGATCAACTGCCTTGTTGATAAAAAATTAAAGGACCTTGCAGAGGGGCTTACAAGATTCGGAAAAGATAATAACGGTAACGGTAATGCTTCAAAGAAAAAAAGCCCGGCAAAAAAATAAATGACAATCAGAATTTATGTCCTGTATTTATTTACTGGCTTAAATTCACCATTGGAGGCAGCACGATGACACAATATATAATAATAGGCAATGGCGTGGCAGGTACTACCGCTGCTGAAAATATCAGAAAGAACGACAGCAGCGGCAGGATTACCATAATAACCGATGAAGATCTGTCCTTTTATTACAGGATCAGGCTTAATGAATATATTTCAGGCGATATAGATCAGGATGCCCTCCTGGCCAAAAAGGCCTCATGGTATGAGGACAATGATATTGATCTGAGGCTGAATACACGGGTCACTGGCGCAGATCCTGACAATAAGACCGTCGCGACTGATAAGGGAGAGACCCTTGTATATGATAAACTCCTCATTGCCACAGGAAGTCATTCGTTTATGCCACCTGTCAATGGATATCTGACAACAGGCGTTTTTGCCGTACGGAATATAGGTGATGCCAGGGGTATCATGGATTATGCCTGTAATGTTAAGGATATTGTGGTTATAGGGGGCGGGCTTCTTGGCCTTGAGGCTGGAAATGCCTTTAGAAAGATGGGTAAGGGTGTGACCATTGTAGAGTTCTTCCCGCGTCTGCTGCCGAGACAGCTTGATGTTGACGGAGCAAAGAGACTGCAGACAATAATGGAGGGTATGGGATTTACCTTCAGGCTTGATGCAAAGACAGAGGAAATAGAAGGAGAGAATACAGTAACGGCTGTTCGTCTTGCGGGAGGTGAAACCCTTCCCGCTCAGATGGTTGTGTTTTCAGCCGGGGTGCGGCCCAACATGGACCTGGCTGAACCGCTGGGTCTTGAAAGCGATAAGGGAATTAAGATCAATGAGCATCTGCTTACAAACAAACCGGATATCTATGCAGCCGGGGATGTAGCCGAGTTTAACGGGATGCCCTATGGTATATGGCCGGCAGCAATGGATCAGGGCAGGATCGCCGGATTAAACATGGCTGGAGTTGAAACAGCTTATGCGGGAACAACAATGGCCAACACCCTGAAGGTTGCTGGTATTGATCTTGCTTCTGCCGGAGATATAGATGCGGATAACAAATATGAATCCAGGACCGTGAGTGATGAGAGCACCTACAAAAAGATAGTTATTGATGATAACAGAATTATCGGCTGCATAATGCTGGGAGACACAAAGGTGTTTAATAAAATAACAAGGCTGATGACAGCGAAAACAGATGTCTCGGCTGTAAAGGATGAAATACTGAAAGAGGGTTTTGATTTCAGCAGTATCTAAAACAATTGTTTAACCGTAGGGGCAGACCTGGGTGACTGCCCGACTAATGTTAAATTTGGCAATCATGCATACACACAACAATATTCCATCAGAATTTCTGGTAGAAAATATCCTGCTGCTCCCAAAGGGTAAAGTCCTTGATGTGGCTATGGGAGGAGGCCGGAATTCCGTATACCTTGCCTCGCTGGGTTTTCAGGTGGAGGGAATTGACAACTCACAGGAGGCTATTGACAGTGCCCGGAAGCTGGCAAAGGAAAAACACGTAGAGATTTCAACCCATCAGGTAGATCTTGAAAAAGATTCTTTTATCAAAGAAAAAAGCTATAATGTAATTATATGTTTCAATTTTCTTCAAAGGTCCCTTATCCCCTGTATAAAAAAAGGGCTCCGCCCAGATGGTATAATTGTTTATGAGACTTATATTACTGAGCAGGCACAGTTCGGAAGGCCGACCAATCCGGACTACCTGTTGAAACATAATGAGTTACTTGATTTTTTCAGAGAATTCCGGTGTCTCAGGTATCGTGAAGGAATAATTGGTAAAGGAAAAGCAGTGGCAGGAATAATAACTCAAAAAGGAGGAAGTTAAGATGCATGACAAAAAGGAACTGTGTCAAAAGATCAGGGATATTTACCCTGAAATCGGCGAGTGCGGCATTGATATCGACGCAGAGTGGGATGCAGACAGAAATGCATGGGCAGTAGACCTTAAAAGTGAAGGGCATGAGCTTAAGACCTATCTTGAGCCCGAAGATGCGAATGGCTGCATGGATGGAAAACAGTGTGTATCTCTCGGGTTACAGATCGCTCAGCTGAAGGATAATGTAAAATCCGCCTGATTTTCTGATCCCCCCGATATCCTGCAATCTGAAAGAGCGGGATATTAAGAATAATTTAAACTACAAGCCTCCAATTCAGGATAGTCCTGTTTTCTGGGGGCTTGTTGTTTTTCAGATACTTATAGAAATACTACATTGCATCCACTCCCAGGCTGATAACCCTTCCTGAAAGATCACCGGCAATGCTTTTTATTACTGATACCCTTTCATGACTGAGCTTAAGGTCATCTACCAGATACTGTTTGATTGAAAGCGCTCTTTCGTCAGCAAGGGAAAGAAGTTTATCCTCTCCGATTTTCCAGGCTGCGATGATGTCATCGTAAACCTGTTTATATACTTTTTGCTCGGCAAGAGTTGTATCCTGACTTCCTGTCTCATCCTGTGTTTCAGCATCACCGGCAGGCATCGCTTCATTCATCCTTTCGGCAATAGCGGGCAGGCCCATTTCATTATTGATTGTTTCCAGCACCGGTCGGTTTTCCCCGATCATCCAGAAATCCTGAGCCAGTAATTCCTGCTCTATAACAGATAATACTGCTGCACGCTTTTCTGCGACAAGGTTTTTCAGCCCCATAATCTTCAGTGCTTCAATATCTTCCGGGCCGGAGGCGTTACCTCTTACAGTCAGGATAAGCTGGGGCCTTTTATTAAGTGCATCCACAAGGTTTTTGAGCCTGCCCTTATTCGCCTGATTCAAGGAGGGGCTCCCTGGATCAAAGGTAACATTCCCTAGGTCGTCACCCCCTCCAGGGATCAATGCCCCAAGCAGCTTAAAGGGAGATGCGGCCGCCTTAACTATTATGTTAACGAGGGCCTTAACTATCACACCGGTAACGCTGAAACCCGGATCATCAAGGTCACCTGATACCCCCACATCAAGGTCGATTACTCCTGACAGGTCACGCAGGAGTGCAAGGCCGAGCCCCACGGGTGCATTGACGACAGGTTCGACAGGCAGCTTTTCTCCTAGGTAAAGATTTTTGGCGTTTATATTATTTTTACCCTTTAGCTTCCGGTCATGAAGGGCATAGTCAAGGCTGAGCGAGAGCTTTCCGCTTTTCAGGTTGTTACCGATATACACGCCGGAATAGGGTGACAGCGTTGGCATATCAAGTCCTTTTAACATGCTGTTAAAGTCAAATCCCGGTTGCCTGTCAATAGGGTCAAGGGTGCCGGTAATAGTAAAGGGTGCGTATTTGTCTATTTCTGTTTTAAAGGAAAAGGGTGCAGGGTTCTTTATGTCCGATCCAATTTTATCCAGTGAAAAAGTCATATTATACAGGCCGCTTTTGTAGGCAGGCTTTATACTGTTATCAGAGAATAGAAGGGTGCCGTCACTCATGCTGACTTTATCTATTTCAAATTTCCAGTCCGTAGATTTATCCGATGCCTCTCCCGGGGAATCAGGAATTGTCTCGTCATTTTTTTCTTTCGTCAGTCCCGAGAGATTAAACTCCCTGTTATCAGATATGCTTAAATTGAAATCCGGTTTTAAAATGCTGACAGAGGCAATCGAAACATTCTGTTTATCCACGTCCGCCTTTATGTCATCAAGCCTGAAGGTCTTCAATCCGAAAACAGGTTTTCCTGAACGGGAATCCCTGAGCCTGAAATCATCCACGCCAAAGCTGGCGAAAGCATTAATGCCGGGCTTTTCCCCCTCACTGACAGATACCTTCCCTTCAACAGAAAGGCTGCCATTCTCTATGCCTAACCATGAGGCGGTTTCAATATATTCGGAGAAAGGGCTAAGCAGGATCTTATCCAAGTGATAGGTCAGCTCCATTGAAAAGGGAGAAGGGCTCAGTATGCCCTCAACATTTATTCCGCCCTTATCATCAAGCATAGCGGCAAGACGAACAGATATTTTGCTTTCAGGTGCAAGGGAGATATCATTTATATCAATGTTTATTTCTGATAGTGAATGTCCCCTGGTTATTTCTTCATTCTGGTCATCAAAGTTGATTATGCTGTTTTTAAGAGAGACCTGCTTTATCATAAGGCCCCAGGGCGTTTTTTCACTGTCTCCGGAAGGAGTTTTCTTTTCTGCCGATTCTCCCTGTGCCTCTCCTGGGAGCAGTTCTTCATACCTTGGCCTGCCATTCCCATCGATCCACTGGTTCAGGGTAATCTCATCTAAAAGCACCCTTTGAACAACTACCTTTTGCCCGGTAAGATCAAAACTGAAATCCTGCACGTCGATACTGCCGGCCTTAAGCATGGAGGGCTCAGGAACGCTGTCATCAACTACCAGATCATCTATCGATATATTTCCGTTTTTTGTCTTCAGGATGAACTGGTTGTCATTTGTCACAAGGATATTCGTTCCAAAGGAAAGCATGCCCCCGCTTAGTTTTACTGGTATAATATTTTCAAGAAAACCGCTGAAATAGGATAATCCAACCCCCTCTGCCCTGATATTTCCTTCAACATGCAGAGGGTCAACCCTGTAGCTTCCCCCCAGTTCTATCCGGCTTCCCCTTGGTCCCTTGGCCTTGAGGCTGAATGGATTCAGGTCTTTATCTCCCGTAGCAAAATAGAGCTTTTCCACTGAAAGTGAAATATCATCCAGGTCGATACCGGCACGGGCAGTCCCACTGACATCAGAATAGGCAAACTCTCCCCCGTTTATTGATGTATTATTTATTTCAATTGAAATTGATCCGCTTTCTTCTTTTTTATCCTGAGGAGTATTGGTTTCCGGTTCAGAAGTGGAGAGCCGTTCAATAATATCATTAAAATTAAAACCGTCCTTATCTTTAACGATCTTTATGCTGGGACTGTCCAGGTAAAACTGATCGAGGGCAATCCCCCATGAAAAAACAGACCTCCAGAAACCCAGGTTTACAACCAGCTGATCCCATGCAACCAGATGCGTTTTATCTTTTTCCGAGATAGAAAAATTATCTGCGGAAAGTGACAGAGTAAAGGGATTGAAACTTATCTTTTCAACAGATATCTCTCGGCCGATCATCGTTGAAACATCTGTCTCTGTTACCCGTTTAAGTTTTCCGGGAAGGTATAACCAGGAAAGGGATAAATAAATTAGATATAAAAATATACATGCGGCTGACACCCATTTATACCAGGCAATACCCTTTAATCGATCTGTAATTGAACTCATGTCGGCACCCACTGTTTAAGCTATTAGATGAAGGATAATAAAGGCGATCAGGATTTATCAGATGTTCGCCTGAGTCGATTTTAAAAATCATGCGGTAATTATAATAACTGTCTATTGTATGAAAATCAACGGCAAGAAAAAGATGACTGTTTTACTTACTTATTGCGAGCTGAGGTTTTTGGAGAAAGATCGGGTGGATAGAGATATTTTGGATCCATTTCATATGTCCAGGGAAGCCCCCACCACTGCCATCCGTTATGACGGCGGTGCATAAATCCGTTTACCTCGTTCTGCCTTGCGAGATTCTTGTACCATTTATCCAGGTCGGGGTCTTCATTATAGGGAAATTCTTTCCCTTCAAAACCGTGCTTGATATTAAAAACATTTTCAAAGCCGGCATCTATTAAATCTTTGGCTGCCTGTGCGCTTCTCTTGCCATCCCGGCAAATAATAAGCAGGTTATAATTCTTTTTAAAAGCCTTACTTATTTCTTCGATGAATGCCTCGTTTTTCTGGTACTGGTATTCATAGCCATCGCCCACCTTGGCCAGTTTGAAGGTCATGAACATATAGGGGAACAGGTAGGCCCGCTTTGGATGGCCGACAAACTGATATTCAGCCCTGGTTCTTACATCAATAAGAAAGGTATCCGGCACTGTCTGCAGCCTGTCGTATGCGTCTATGCTGATAAGTTCTTTTTGGGCATAAAGGCCCTGGGCAAAAAGGAGTATAAATAAACCTGAACAGATAATGGGTAGTATGCCTTTGATGTGTGTGCTTTTCATTTTATATTACCAGCTAAATGTTTCCGGAAATACATTTAGACTTTAACTCTAAATAGTTATAAACTGTGATAAACTATTCTTTCTTCTTTTGTCAACGGAAAATAAGTTCTGGATAACTTTCATTAGAAATGAGAGTTGTCAAATTATTGACTAATTAGATTATTAAAATATGTCTTCTTTTGACGAACAGTGCCGGAGTATTTCTCCATATAGTGCGGCTGCAGCTCTCTGAGTACAGGATATATCCCTCCGTGAAAAAAAAATTATATGCAAATACTTAAACGGTATATATATTGCATCATGATATTGAGTGTTATTTACTTAATCTATACATCAATCTGTTCTTAAAACGGTAGGAGAATGACAGAGACTTCAGTAAAAATCATGCAGTGCACACTTGCAAACTCGGGAACTATTAAAATAGATCGAGTAGGAGTAGGAGTAGGAATATTAATCTACAGCCAGCCAAAAAAGATAGGAATAGGCATACATACCCTGGCTCCGCAGGCAGACTCCCCCTCACCTGCAAATCCGGCTAAATTTGCAGACACGGCAATACCACACGCCATTGAGTTATTTGAGAAGGAAGGCGCTGGCCCTCCATTCACCGTGGCAATAGCCGGTGGAGCCACCATGGCAGGGGCACCGACCGCTAACAGTGTTGGGATGAGGCTCGCAGAAGCTGCAAAGACTGCCCTGGCAAAGGCAAAGATGAACATAAAAACCGATCAGACTGGCGGATCAAACATCCGTTCGATGCTTCTGAATATTGAAACAGGGGAAATTCAGATTAATTAACTTAAAAAGAGTTGTGCTGAAGCGGACACATTACCCCGAGGAAAGGTTTACTATGAAGATTAAATGTACTGGCTGTGGTAAGGTTTATAACATACCGGAAGAAAGGCTTCCATATGGTGAAAAGGTCGCCTTTCCATGTCCCTCATGTAAGAACATAATTAATATCGACCTGCGCTCAAAGACCGATGGCGCTCAGTCTCCCCCTGAACCCAAGAATACTGCCGCGATTGAAGCAGAAAAAGATTTACCAAGGGGTGAAGCCCTCCAGAAAATAATATTGAGAAGGCTGAAGGAACTGCCCCCTATGCCCCAGGTAATGTTCAAGGCCCGGGAAGTAATGAACGATCCTAAATCAAACTTCAAGGCCCTTTCCGATATACTTGAAACCGATCAGGCAATGGCCACCAGGGTTTTAAGACTGTCAAACTCTGCCTACTATGGACTGGCAGGCAAGGTCTCATCAGTCCAGCATGCGTCGGTGCTTTTAGGCTACAAGACTGTAGGCGAGATAGTTTCCATGGCAGGCTCTTCCACGCTTCTTGGTAATTCACTGGATGGTTATAAGCTGGATTCGGGTGATCTGTGGCAGCATTCACTGGCTGTGGCGCTCGCATCAAAGATAATATCCAAAAAGGTAAAGCCTGATCTTGAAAACGATGCATTTGCTGCGGGCCTGATTCATGATTCGGGTAAAATTGTTCTTGATAGATACCTGATGGAAAGACAATCCCTTTTTGAAGAATTTATGGAAGGCGGGGAAAAGACATTTCTTGAGGCAGAAAAAGATATCCTGGGATTTGATCATTCAGAGATTGCAGCACAGATGTGCCAAACATGGAAGATCCCCTCAGTGCTTACAACCGCGGTCTGCTACCATCATCATCCTTCCAGGTCAAGGGAGAATATGCTTGCATACATTGTACATGTTGCTGATTCGCTTTCTTTAATGAGCGGTATAGGCACCGGAATTGACGGCATGCTATACAAAATGGACAGCAAGGCCCTTGATTTTATCGGGCTTCCTGAAGAAAGTCTGGCATCTATTATTGAAGAGACTGTTGATTCGGTTCAAAAAATAGCCAACCAGATGCAGTAAAATTATCAGGGAAAGAATCACAAAAAAGCCTGAGAGTGCCAGGCAGGGTGCCCTGGCAGAGTATTATTTTGCCGTATCAATCCTTTCCCTGATGCATGCCACAAGGGTTTCTATCTCATTTTCTTTGAGTTGCTGAAGAAAGCTCAAATCTAAATCTGTATTCAATATCCCTGTAAGGATTTCTATCAATTTTTCTTTTGTCATGCGGCGCTTTTTACAGGAAATCTATTTGCGGGTCAATAATCATGTTATCTTTTTTACCTTTTTATTGTTGAAACAATACCTGCCAATCTGATACTCATATTAGCAATCTGGACGTCTTTATAACTGAAATGTCAACCATTTAATATAGTTAAGAAAAATGACAATACATTTAATATCATATGCCCATTCCGGGTTATCCCGGCTAAGCGAGATTACCCCCTGTTTTTCACCTTTAAAGATATATATCCCCTGGGGAGGCAATGTGCCCGAATATGTGGATAATATGGAGATAACAGCATCGTATCCGCCCGAGGATTATAAACCGGAAGCCGATTTTGATGCACTCCTCAATGAATGCTTCAACTGGGCCTATGAGCAGGGTGAAAAGAGCCGCAAAGAGATTATTAAGACAGGTCATATAAACCCGACATCAAACGAGTCGCTCCGCCACATTAAAACTATCCTTGCCAACAGGATTTCAGACACCTCTGAAAAGGATATGATACTCAGGTGGCACATGCTCCTGCACCTGGCAAACAGGCTTGAAGAAAACAGGAATGACGCAAACCGGATGCTGGAAAACCTGAAAAAACAGCCTTCACCACTGCTGAATAATGCGGATCTGACAGAAAACACCAGGTATCCACTTGAAAACCTAAGGGATATAGACCCTGATATTTTTCTAAATGATGCAAATATGAAGCGGCTCTTAAGGGCATGGCACGGCCTTTTTAACAGAATTATAGACCCTGACGATATGCTGTTGACCATTGACCGGCGCATATTTGACTATCTTTCAGACGAATGTGATATTTTTAAAAATGATCTGAAAAATCCTGAGATTGTATCTTTTAAGAGCCCGCTGTTTAAAGATACAGATATTAAAGGTACAGAAATAACTATCGGAAACGATATCCGTGATATTGTCTTTTCAGACTTAAGGCAGGAAGATAAAATAATTGCCCTTAAAAACCTGACCACAGAATTTGAGTCTGCGTCTCAATCCGCACCAATGGACAGGTATATTTCGTTTTCCATGTTTTTATTCCGGTCATCTGAAAAACCGGAAGAAGCGGACTCTTTTATTGGATTCTTTTCGGGCAGGGCAATAATTTTAGCAGAAATATATGCCTGATACACCAAAATGTGAAAACCGTACGGAGGCCGATGGCTGGACCAGGAGATTTGTTGCCTGTGAGCCGCGATTGAGTGAGATAACAGAGTTATATAAAGAGTCCGGTTTTGAGGTCCTGCTGGTTCCCCTCCGGGCAAAAACTGCTGATGATGGCTGTATTAAAACCCGGGAAGAAAAAGAGTGCATGGAGTGTTACAGGGGCGCTGAAGAAAAATACCGGATCATCTACACAAAACCTGAAATAGAATCCTCATAAATGTCTGCAAAAAATGGATGTCAATTCTCCTGAATTCCTGAACTTATAAAATACAACCGACATTGCATCTCATTGTTATGATTATATTTTTCTGATAATATTTAACTTCTTAAAACTTTTTCATCACAAATTCAAATAGTTATATTCTTAATAAAAATAGATGTATTTAATCTTAATGTTTTTTATCTATATACCGATATATAGTGTGAGGTTTTTACTCGGTTGAGTATGAGTATACTTCCCTTAGATAAGTAATATTTTGATAAAATTACGCATATATTATTAATTGTATTATTAATGCTTAATTTAAGCATAAATAAATAAAATTGTTTATTATCAGACAGGCATTATGGCAATACCTCAAAAACAAAAACCCAAACCATCTCATTTAAAGCCGGTAAAAGCTGCATCACTGAACAGTTCATTTTCGCATCTTAAGGCCACCATCAAAGACCAGTCCGGGGCAGGAAAAACAAGGATAGGTGAGATCCTCTGTAAAGAGGGGCATATTACCAGCAGCCAGCTGCAGGATGCCCAGAATATCCAGAAAAAAACCAAGGGCCGCCTGGGAAGCATCCTTCTCAAGAAGGGATATATTGAAGAGGGAACAATAGTAAATGTACTTAGCCGTACACATAATTATCCGGCTGCAACAAGCAGGGACTTCAATCCCTCTCCCGATCTACTGCAGATAATCCCCTATGATACGGTAAAAAAATACCTGGCCTTTCCTCTGCAAAAAAGGGACAGGACCCTTGATATTGCCATGGCCGAACCGACTGACTCGGCTGCGGTAGAGTCGCTCCAGACCGATGTCAGAATGGGCATGAAGGTATGGGTCGCCACTGAAAAGGATATAATTGAGGCCTATAAAAAATTCTACAAGATAAGTGAAGAAGAATATAAGAGCTATTTTGCAGAAGAAGGCGAGCAGGATGAGGATGACCTTCCTGTAACCCAGGTTGATGACTTCGGCTCACTGGTATCAGAGGCCGTTGGGGACATGGAGCTTGAAAGCCTGGATGAGGATATTGACGAAGATGAATTCTCAGCCGGCGATGCCCCGATTATCAAGCTTGTAAACGGTATACTTGTCAAGGCCGTTACAGACGGCGTCAGTGATATACATATTGAACCATTTGAGAAATCTCTCCAGGTAAGGTACAGGCTTGACGGTTCACTCTTTAAAACGATGAATCTGCCTTTATCTATAAAAAACGGTCTCATTTCCAGGATCAAGATACTGTCCAATCTGGATATATCTGAAAGAAGAGTGCCGCAGGACGGCAGAATAAAAATGCGCGTCGGAAGAAAATCTGCGGTTGATTTTCGTGTTTCAACCCTTCCCACCCTTTTTGGTGAAAGTGTTGTTATGCGTATTCTTGACAAGGGCGCTCTTAATGTTGACCTTACAAAGCTGGGCTTTGAGCCGGAGGCATTTGAGGCGCTGAAGCGATGTATTCACCGGCCATATGGACTAGTCCTCGTTACCGGTCCCACGGGAAGCGGTAAAACAACCTCTCTGTACTCCGTACTCAATGTTCTTAATACCGAAGATACAAAAATACTTACCGCCGAGGATCCGGTTGAGTTCAACTTCAAGGGAATAAACCAGGTTAATGTAAGAAATGATGTTGGCATGACCTTTGCTGCCGCGCTTAAGGCCTTTTTACGCCAGGACCCTGAAATAATCATGGTTGGTGAAATAAGGGATATGGAGACAGCGGAAATCGCCATTAAGGCAGCTATGACCGGTCACCTTGTTTTCAGTACTCTGCATACAAATGACTGTCCTTCTACAATAGGGCGTCTGAGGGATATTGGTATTCCGTCCTATATGCTTGCCTCTGCTGTCACAATGGTACTCTCCCAGCGCCTTGCCAGGAGACTGTGCCAGAAGTGTAAAACACTTGAGACACATCATACCCCCGAAGAGCTCGAATTGATGGGATTTACCACGGAAGAGATTCCGGACCTCAAGATTTACGGCCCCAAGGGATGTCCTGATTGCAATGGCGGATACAAGGGAAGGGTTGGTCTCTATGAACTCATGGAGGTTACCGACGAGGTTGCAAAGGCTATAAATGCAGACATTCCCGAGGATCAGCTGAGAAAGATAGGCTGTCAGGAGGGAATGAAGACCCTGAGAGAGGCAGGTCTTCAGAAAATACGCGAAGGTATGACTTCCGTAGCAGAGGTATTAAGAAATACGGTAATTACCAAGGAGGCACTGCCCGCCTATCTTGTAAACCCTGATATCGAACGCTATGAGGACGGCGATATAATCATCCATGAAGGCAACCAGGATAAGGACTTCTTCAAACTGGTGCAGGGTTCATTGACTGTATCAAAACAGGGTAAAAAGATTGCCGAGATCACAGAACCTGAAGAGTATTTCGGAGAGATGGCCTCCATACTTGGTGAAGCCAGGTCTGCCTCGATCATTTCAAAGGGGAGATCCGTGATAAAACGCTTCCCGGGAGATAAACTCACTGAGATTGTTGAGAAATACCCTGATGTTGCAAAACATCTTTTTGAGGTGATAGCACAAAGGCTGAGTCACTCCAACAAGATAACCATAAAACTCGCCAACGATATTTCCAGGAACAGGTAAAAAACAGAGGCCAGAAATCAGAAGCCGGAAGTCAGTATCTTTGCACTGACTTCTGATCTCCGACATCTGACCTCTGGTTTCAGTCTCTTTCCTGTTTACTTATTTCTATCTTTTACTTAAGCGCTTCTTTGATCCGGTCCATTGCCCTCTGTACATCTTCATAGTTGTTAAATGCGCTTATCCTTATATAACCCTCTCCGCATTTTCCAAAACCTGCGCCCGGTGTACATACAACCCCGGCTTTCTGGAGAAGCCTGTCAAAGAATGCCCATGAGTCGGTCTTGCCGTTAACCCAGATGTAGGGCGAGTTTTCTCCGCCGATACAGTCAAAGCCAAGCTGAGATACCTCCTGTCTGATAAGGGCAGCATTTTTAAGGTAATAGTCAGAGAGCTCTCTGACCTGCACCTTTCCTTCATCACTGTAAACAGCCTCTGCCGCCCTCTGCACAGGGTAGGACACGCTGTTAAATTTGGTTGTGTGCCTGCGGTTCCAGAGACCGTTTAAGAGTGCCGGTTCTCCCTCTGCAGTGTAGGCGCTGCAGGTCTTGGGAACAACGGTAAAGGCGCAGCGGATTCCTGTAAACCCGGCGGTTTTTGAAAAACTCCTGAACTCAATGGCAACATCCTTTGCACCTTCGATTTCAAATATCGATTTAGGAAGGCTTTCATCCCTTATGAATGCCTCATAGGCCGCATCATACAGGATAACAGCCTTATTTTCCTTTGCGTAATCCACCCATTTTTTAAGGCCTTCCTTAGTAATGGTTGCACCTGTGGGATTATTAGGGTAGCAAAGGTAGATGAGATCAACCTTTTCCTGCGGGAGTTCCGGGACAAAGCCGTTTTCCGATGTCCCGTCAAGATAGACTATTCCGTCATAACGTCCGCTGTTGTAAAGGCCGGTTCTTCCTGCCATAACATTTGTATCAAGGTAAACAGGATAAACAGGATCAGGGATTGCAACGGTTATGTCTGTAGAAAATATTTCCTGGATATTCCCGCAGTCGCACTTCGCTCCATCACTTACAAAAACCTCATCAGCCGATATATCAATACCCCTTGACTGATAGTCGTTTTTTGCGATTGTTTCCCTCAAAAAATCATAACCCTGCTCCGGGCCGTATCCCCTGAAGGTTTTTATATCGGACATTTCGTCCACTGCCCCGTGAAATGCATCGATACACGCCTGCGGCAGGGGCCTCGTAACATCGCCGATTCCGAGCTTGATTATATTCTTATCCGGATTTTCCTTCTGAAAGGCCGCGACCCTGCGGGCGATATCGGAAAAAAGGTAAGATGCCTGAAGTTTTTTATAATTTTCATTTATTTTTATCATTCTGTCCTCCGCATGAAATGCCTTTTTTTAAACGAGTTATAGTCATAAATGAATCAAAAAGAAAACATTTTTTAAAAATTTCCGGCTGTTCCCTGAGAAATTTATTCCGCCGAAGATTGGCCGGCTTCAGCAGAATAAGCTTGCTGCACACTACCCGTTTGCCAGGAAAAATTTCCTGGAGTACAATGTCCTGAAATATTTTATCAAAAGAGGATATTTAAAAACGCTGGCATAAATTCTATCTATTTTAAATGGAGGGCGCATGGCTATTATCACTATTTCCAGAGGCACTTTCAGCGGCGGGATTGCCGTGGCAGAGGAGCTAAGCCGGAAACTGGGTTATCCATGTATCAGTAAAGAGATAATCCTGGATGCTGCCGAAGAGTTCGGAATCCCGGAAAGCAAACTTGTTGCAGCAATGGAAGAACCGCCCAATTCCTGGCTTGAATCTCCTGCAAAAAAAATGGCACACCTTAACTATGTCAGGTATGCCCTTCTTAAAAGGGCCAGCGAAAATAATCTCGTATACCATGGCTATGCAGGGCACCTCCTTCTGGGTGATATTGCCCATGTAATGTGTATCAGGGTAATTGCAGATATGGAATACCGCATCAAAGCTGCAATGGAAAAGGACGGCTTTAGCAGCAGGGAAGCCATTTCCGTGATAAAAAAACTGGACAAGCATAGCCGCAACTGGACAAAATTTTTATATGGAGTGGACTGGAAAGATCCTGCCATATATGATCTTGTTGTCAACCTCAACCGCATAAGCATAAAAAGTGCTGTTGATATAATTGCGCAAATGGCAGAGCAGGATGATTTTAAGCCGGATGAAAATTCAAAGGCCGCACTTGATAGCCAGGTATTAAGCAGTATGGTATGGGCCGCCCTTACAAAGGACGACAGAACCAATAACCTGAGCCTTCACGTGGTTTCCGAGAACGGTGTTGTTAATTTAAGAGGCAGCGCCGGTTCGGAACAGGAGCTCAGGGCTATTAATGAGATCACAAAAGGGGTTCCGGGAGTCAAAGAGGTTGTTAATGAAGTCGGGATAGGCGCTGACTGGCAGTGGTGATAAAGCTTCCTCAAATCTCACCTGATTGGAAAGTTGTTATCAACCTCCAATTGATAGCACACAACAATAGGCAAAACATTAAAGGGCTTCAAATATGGAAATGAGAAATGCTGAAATAAACGATTTTCATACAATCATGTCATGGATCAAAGATGAGAATGAATGTAGAAGCTGGGCAGGTAATAAAGTTCGGTTTCCCCTGGATATCGACAATCTTTTAAATGACATAAAATACTCTGAGGACAATTCTTACTGCTTAATAAATGAAAATAAAATCATAGGATTCGGTCAGTTATTCCCAAAGGAAGATGGGCTTATGCATATGGCCAGAATAATAGTTGCGCCATCATACCGGGGGCGAGGGTATGGGAAGATACTCTGCAGCAACTTACTCAGGATTGCGGAGCAATCAGGCTGTCAAAAAGTAAGTCTGTATGCATACAGAAACAATCTGATTTCAATGACACTTTATAAAAAAGCAGGCTTTAATGAAGTAGTTGAAAAATCATCGGGAGATCGTTGTTACATGGTGAAAACTTAAACTCATGCTTCAGGCGGTGCGACACCCTTGCGATGACTCTGCCTGAAGCAGAAGGCACGGAGGGTCTTATGAGCTTGTTTTTATATTTTAAAATGAAAGGGGCATAAAAATGAAAATCAAGATGTTCTCTACAATCCTTTATGGAAAGGTTGGAGGGTTTATAACTAAACGTTTAAATGAACCGTTGCATATCGAGCTGGAAAGCGAGATACAGGAGTGGCTTGCACAGAGGCCGAATATAAAAATTCATGATATAAAGCAGTCCATGGCTGGCGGGAGTTATGCGCCATGCAAGGTAATTGTCTCAATTTATTATGAATAGTGCAGCATCTCTGGTTCATCATACCTGTGTCTTATCAAACCTGGACAGCATTCCTGCAAATATAAGTGCAAACAGGACAGCAATAGAGCCAAGCTTGATCAGCGTCATATAGATTGCCTCCATTCCCCTGCCATAGGAAATAAGCTGGTGAAAGCCTGAAAGGGCTATACCTGACGGCAGGAAATTAGAAAGGGAATTCATCCATTGGGGTGATACCTCAGCCGGCCACCAGCATCCGCTTATGGCGGACATAGCCAGGGCAAGGATCACAGCGATTCCGTTCATTTTTTCTTCGCTTTTAATAAACATTCCAAGGGTAAGACCGATTGATGCAATACTGGCTGCAAAAAACAGGGCGAGTAAAAATAGTGCCGGAAATGATGGCCCGTAATAAACACCGAAGAGAAACCTTCCCACTAACACCAGGATAGTTATCTGTACAAGACCGACAAGGACGCTTCCTGAAAGCTTTCCCAAAAACAGTTCCAGAAAATTTACAGGCGCAATATAGATTCTCCGAAACAGCCCGGATTTTTTTTCATCCATAATCATATTACCCGAGTAGACAAAAATGATAAGCATTGCAAACATAACAATATTTGCAGGTACATACTGATTGAATCCTGATGGTATTATTTTGTGTTTCCCGGCATAGCTGCTCTTTACTGCTATAAGCGGTTTCCTGGCTTCCAGTTCCTTCACATTATCGATTGTGACACTGTCACCACGTGAAGTTATTTCGACAAGATCTGCCAGAAGACGAAAGTATGATTTTTTTATGGCAAGGCTGACGGTCATCTCCGCTTCAATATTTGTACCCTGTTTTGCAACAAATTCCAGTTCTGTTTTTTCAAGGGCAAGCACCTTTGATGTAAAATCAGGCGGTATGATCAATAAACGAACATTTACTTCATCCGGCATACTGTCCAGTAAAACAGCATTGACATTTTCCGATTTTAAACCGTCTATAAGTACCCGAGATAACGCCCCCTTATCCTGGTTATATACATCCAGAGATGCCGTGAGTTTTGAATGATCATTTTGAGAGTTAAATACATTGCCAAAGAAAAAGATATAAACAGTGGGCATTAGCAGCATCCAAATAAAGGCGTATTTGTCTTTTAAAAGAATACGCAGACTCTGCAGTGCAATTGTCAGAATTTTAGTCATGGCATGATCCTCCTTCGTTGAAGGAGTATGGTTCCTCCTATACAGCAAATGGATATCAGGCCCAATATAACTGCAGGTTTAAAAAGTTCGCCGGGGTTAACGCTGTCTATGAGTATTTTTTGCAGGCTGTCGGAACTCCAGAAAATAGGCGACAAAACGGACAGCTGTTTTAGAAATTTCGGCAGAACTTGGAATGGAATCATCCCGCCGCCTATAAACGCGAATGTTATTATAATTCCCCCCAGAATCGTCGAGGCCTGATTGCGGTTTGTAAGGATAGCATAGAAAAGAGAGATGATGCCTGTTGAGGATAAGGCAGTGAGTAATAGCATGGCAAGAAAAGGGAAAACCTGAGACAGGTTTATCCGAATTCCCCAGATTGCAAATGCGAGTGCCCATACTGATATCAGACTTAACAATCCTGCAATTACCAGGTAGAGCTGCTTTGACAGAATATAGGCTGTTGTGCCGGCAGGTGAAACCAGAATACGCCTTAATGTATAATTTTCTCGTTCGCGAAAGAAATCAATAGCAAGGTTCTCAATCAAAAAATACAGACACATAGTCCCAATGCCGCTCAACAGGATTATTAAAAGGGAGTTGTTGCCGGATTCCGGTTTGTCACTGGATTCGGTTCGGGTTTTCAGGGTAATTGGCGGATCTTCGATAACAGGAACAGTTTTTCGTATGATCTGGTTAACCATAACGGATATTTTTGCTACCATGTCATCAAGCGGGAAGTCATCCGTGTCAGCCTCCTCCCTGATAGCCTTGAGGGGCGCTTCGGCAACTCGTACAATGCGGTCACCGCCCAGGGCAAAGATTCTGAAGGTTTCTTCGGCGATCTTGGGCCCGAATGTCTGGCTTGGATTTTTCAGGATAATGAATTCGGTTGGCTCTGCACTAAAAAGTGCTTCGGTGAATCCCTCCGGAACGATAACCAGCGCCGAGGCCTTATCCTCTTCTATAAAAATCTGCCCCTGATCCTTTTCAACCTGTTCTACTTCAAAATATTTTGCAAGTTCCTTCTGGCCAAAACTGCTTATGATCATTCTGGTAACCAGGCTGTCGTCATGATCTTCTATTACAAGCTTGATATGAGGAGTGACACTGACATCACCATTGCTGCCAAAAACAAAGCCCAGCAAGGCCGTTGCAGCAATAGGCAGAATGATAAGGACAAGAAATCCTGTTGGCTGCTTTTTCAAGCGCAGCAGATCTTTTTTAAAAAGTGTCCACATCAGTCGCGCAGTTCCTTTCCTGTCAATTTGATAAAAACCGAATCCAGGCTAGGTTCACGGATCTGCATATTCTCGACGCTGATCTCAGAGTTTATAATGGATTCAATAACCTGCCCGGTACCATTGCCTGACGGAACACTTAACAGTGCCTCCCTCTCACTTACCGATTCAATTTTTAAACCTGTAAATTTACCAGCAATATCATCAATCACCTCCCTTTTTATATTGCCTGTTATCCTGATGATGGAACTTTCACCAACGGTCTTTTTGATCTCATTTTCTGTTCCCATGGCCAGGATACAGCCCTGGTCTATTATGGCCAGCCTGTCGCAAAGATCTTCCACTTCATCGAGGTAATGGGTTGTATAAAGGATAGTGGTCCCCTGTGCGGCAATATCTTTAACCGAGTCGAGGATATTATGTCGTGCCTGGGGGTCGATCCCCACTGTCGGCTCATCCAGCAGTAACAAAGTGGGTTTATGTAATAAGCCTGCCATCATATTGAGCCGCCGTTTCATGCCTCCTGAATAGGTCTTAACCCGATCCTTTGTCCGGTTGGAAAGTCCGCTTAACTCCAGCAGGTCATTTATGCGGTTACGAAGATTTTTGCCCTTTAAACCATAGAGCTGGCCCCAGAACTTCAGGTTCTCGACGGCGTTCAGTTCCTCGTACAGGGCAATCTCCTGAGGCACTACCCCGAGCTTCCGGCGAAGATTTGCACGGTCGGGTGTGAAACTCTGCCCATCAAGTTCAATTTTACCGCTGTCCGGTTTCAAGAGACCGCAGATCATATTGATGGTTGTTGTCTTGCCGGCACCGTTCGGGCCGAGAAATCCAAATATTTCACCTGCGGAAATATTAAAAGAAATGCGATCCACCGCGATCACATTACCGAAAACCTTGGTAAGGTTTGAGACGTTAAGCATAAGATCCCCTGATGTTGAATAGATTTACTGGACATTAATATTAATAGAACGGTTCCTGAAAAAGGTTACATAAAAAATACAAATATATGTATGTTTCAATAAAGCAAGGTCCGTCCTACCCTTGAAAAAAATACGCTCCAACCGACAATGGAATGAGAATTTTATATATTTCCTTTTTCCTTCTGCGCAAGATAAAGCGGGTCTACTGCCCGGGCTGCACTCCGAATCTGATCCTGAGTTAACAGCTCAAACTGCAGGAGCAGCGGACGGTCATGATCAAACCCCTGGATTTCCTGTCGGTGCTGATCCATCCATTCTACCATCGCTTTTACAATACGTAGATTGGCTGTTCCATGTGCTGTGTCATCTCCCATGTTATTGTTAAATACTGACATACAAAAGGCCATCCGGGGATCATGTGAAAATGCAATTTCGGAAAGCTTGGCGCGAAACTCCATCTCCGGACTTGCAATGCGCCTGTATCTCCCGGTTATGATTTTCCACCATTTAAAATTATCATGATTCATCTTCTGATCAATGCAATGCCGTCCTTCATGACTGAAAATCGTTTGATCCATTTTTATCTTCATATACTCATTGACATAGGCCATGCATCGCGCGCTGCCCTCGTATCCCTTTTCATCTACTGTCTCAAGCCTTCTATCCAGGGCGGCAAGATGCAGGCGGCCATCCAGGCCGGGCAGATATGCATAAGGGTTATTCATTGCCAATTCGTCGTCCTGTGCACTTTTTTCCTGAATCTCTTTTTCCATTTTTACCCGTTCCACAGGATCTGTGATGATCCGCCATTCATGGAAAGGTGCCTGGGCAAAGGATTCGCGAACCTGATAAATTGTATCCATCTTTGCCCAGCCGCCGACAGATGCCGCGCCATCCCAGAACCAGCTTGTGTAAAAATTGGAGATCATGTTATCGATGGCGATAAAGGTAAACTTTGCTTCATGTCCGTACTGAACAACATTTCTTTGATCATTTACCACAATATGCCCGAAGGACAGGCCGAAATAGCCTTCAACAGGGCCCAAATTGGATACTGCGCCGAATTTCTCCCGTAGAGTTTTCTGGAAAATTTTTATGTCAAAGCCGGGACGGCCATCAGAAAAATTAAGGTTTAGCCAGAGCTCCTTTGACAGAATCCCGAAATCCTTGAGGTACCTGTCTTTGGATCCCTCACCAAAGGCGGTCTTTCGGTAATATTCATTTGTAATATCTTCCAGATCCTCCAGGTATTGGCTGTAAAAAATAATCTCTTTTATACGTGGATTTTTATTTGCGGTCCATGAGCTCTCCGAGGCAGAGATATCGGCAGCGATCCCTGCCGCATATTTGTAAAATCCGGAATCAGCAAGCGCTAAGATAAGGGCTTCCCGTTCTGAAGTGAGCAGGGGTCTGTTCTCCCATCCGGGCAGCAGGTTTTCAAGTACGTTACCCGGTGCAGCCATTATTCCCTTTGCGTGATCGCCATCGGGAACCAGGTAAAAGGATTGCCAGGCCTTTAAGGCCATAGGTCCATTATCAAGCAGAAGTGCAATACCTAAAAGTCTTTCGGATGCAAGCCTTTCTCCAGGCTCCTCGTCCAATACTTCGGAAAGACGGATCATTGCCTCCATCAAATCATGCCTCAATAATTCATCATACCCGTCTTTCTGATCTTCGGCTGTCTTCAGGACTGCTGCCGCAAACTGGTTAGATGCTCCCTTTTTCTCGGCATCACTCTTTGCCGTCAATTCCGCCTGATTGGCAGCTTCTTTTGCCTTCTCTGAATTACCTGCTTCCCGTTCTATACGGCTCAGGTAAATATAGGCCATAGCAGTCTCTTCGCCTGTTTTGATTGCCATGTCCACCCATTGCCGGGCCTTTGTGATATCTTTGTTGAATTTCCATTCCATCACTGCAAGCCTTGTCATGGCCTTACTGCGGTCGCGGTTTTTAATAAGGGGATCTTCAGCTACCTTTTCATAAAGTTCCTGTGCTCCCTTCAGATCAAGCTGCATATAGACTGACTGTGCCGCATCCAGGGTAGGTTTTACCGGTCTTTTTTCTTTTTGAGGGGTACAGGAAGTAAAGGCAAGTATTACTAAAATCAGGAGGGCAGTAAAAAGATATTTTATACCGGATTTCATAACCCTCTCCTCAATGTCAGTATTCCCCCAGGATTATTTTCCTGCAGCATCACGGGCACGCTGTATCCTTTCATAGGTAGAAGGGTGTGTTGAGATATAGGCGAAACTGTTCTTTTTTTCTCCATTCTTTTTTGCGACTCTTTCCATTAGAGAAGCAAAGGCATTCGGTGAATATCCATTCTGTTTTAATAGTTTAAAACAAAAATCATCTGCTTCAGTTTCAAATTCCCGGGAATATCTTGTCCGGGCCAGCAGCATGGGCAGACCGGTTACTCCTGCATTAAGTGATGTCGCATCACCTGTCACGGATGCAACGGCTATTGCCACTATGGATCCCTGAAGCATACTCCTCATTGCGTGGCGCTTCTCAGTATGACCTATCTCGTGGGCGAGGACTGCAAATATCTCTTCATTTGATTTTGAGATATTCACCATTTCATCGGTCAGAATAATGATGCCGCCCGGAAGGGCAAAGGCATTGGGACCCATGGAACCTGAACGAAATTCAAGGGTGTAATATTTTTGAAAAGGAAGATTGCTGTTCAGCCTTTCAAATCCGGCTGTCAGTTCATCCTGAATTTCATATTCAAGGTTTGAATGTTTAAAAAAATTATTATCATCCAGCCAGTCTATGACATATTTCCCAAGGGATTGTTCGCTTTCCAGCGGTATGTGCTCTGCTATAGGTTTTGCTGCTGCAGGCAGGCCGAAAAAATAACCTGTAACAAGCAGGCAAAAAACGACTATCACAGAAGCAAGCGCTACAGGCCACTTTATTTCGAGCCATGCAACAGCATCCTCAGTAGGGCTTTCCTGCGGAAGTAAATCTAATGCTGCATGATCATCACACTCAAACTGGCTGCCATTGGGCAGATTGATAAAGCGCGGTGCCGAACCTATGCGGGGTGAGACAGTTATATCGGAGACAAGATATTGCTCAGACGTTTCGCCATCGGTAAATATCACCTTAAATTTATCCAGTGTTATTTCGCCCGGAATTCCAATTGGGGTTACGCCGTTGTAATATTTTCCTGTCAGGTTTGTCATATCGAAAGATCAATATCAAAAAAATCAAAGGTTTCAGTGCCTACTGCATCAACAGTAACATTTTTACTTCCTTTAAATTCATATAAATTCCCTTCCTTCTGGGGATGCAAATTATTAATACGATATCTGATTGTGCGTAAAACCGCCCATGGCAGTAACATTCCAAGTGAAAAAAGAATCGCTGCCGCATTAGTAATATATATAAATATAAGGTCTTTACTCCGCATGGTGGACCGGAACCGAATTGGCCCTATTCTGGTTTTATTCCATACGAGGTTTCCGCTGCTGGATTTGACGTAAGCGAAGGCGACTATATATAAGGCATAGATTATGGCCATTGTAAAATATGCCGCAAATTCAGGGTCCTTTTTAATTGCCAGAGCAAAAAAGGTTGTAAATATCCCAATGGGTATTCCTCCTAATAAAACAATCAAAGACGCCCTGAAGTATATTCCAAAAAATTCCTTTCCGGTAGCATAGAATTCACCTTTAATGCCGCCAAAACCTGTATGGGTAACAACCAGATTTTTAACGCGGCTGAGCAGCCAGGGAAAAGAGATACCTGTTATGATAGACAATATTACAGTTGCAGCAATCTGCCATTTCCCTGTAATCATCATTCCGACAACATAAGCCGGCACTATTCCTGCTACATAGATCACCTTGAGGGCATCCGTGTATGTGGCTTCAAAATGAAAATTCATATTTCGGAAGGCAGAATACCTGGCATTGAATGCTGCGGATTTTATTAACAGCCATGGCGCGGCAACAAGGCCTATAATAAGTACGAAGGGAAGCAGTGATGGAATGTAGTTGCTTGCGAGCCAGTATACTGCAAATCCTGCGGCGGCAATTATCCTGCCCTTCAGGATCGGGATGGGCATTGCAAGATACTGGAAAGGTGTTCCGTCAAGGACAGTATGAGAATAAATATAACGTTTTTTCCTCACCTTTGCCCAGGCAGAAAAAATACCAAAGGTAACCAGGGTAAGGCATAAATTAACTATCCAGATCTTAAAATATTCATGTGCCGAGCCACGAAATTCCAGCGTTAATCCGGTCTGGCTTTGCAATATTTGAGATTCCGGCTCCGGGACAGGATTGACTGGTTCCGAATCTACAGGAATTCTGATTTCTTCCAGCATGAGAATCGTCCTGAAATATCTGGGTAAAATTTGTAAGGCTTATTTTAAAATAAGAAAGGCTCTGAATTTTAAACTTGTACCACAAACACACTAAATGCGCAAAAAATTAAAAGATATTTCAAAACAGAAGTGTGGTTTTAAATAATTTTTTGTGTATCTGATGGTTAAAAGGTCAGGATCTTATACTGTCCAGGTCCAGGTTAAAATATTGCTTAAGATACCTTTTAAACTCCTCTTCATCTTTTATCTCTGCTTCAGTGCTGGCACCGTTTTTAATTATTTTGAAATGCGTATCAGTTAAGGTGACCCGCCCTTCCTTTGTAGGCATTGTACACATCCGCATCATCTTAAAAAAGGACTCCGGATAAGTCGCGGTATAATGGCTGGACATCACAAAATCTTCCGGGTAGCATTCTTCCAGGGTAAATACATACATGCTGTTGTATGTGTCACCATTTTTTTTCTGCAGCAGATATCCGTTGAAACGGGGCTCTTTTATTATCCTGTAGACATGGGAAAACTGTTTCTGGTCAGTATCCTCAACCAGAAGCAGTGGTGCAGTTATCCCGTCGTTACCAAAACCCACATCCGCCAGCCATTTCTTATCTCCAGCCTCCACAAGGATTACCTGATGGGTCCTTGAGGTATAATTCATGCCGTCAATCGTTACCCTTGCCAACAGGTTGGTAACCCTGAATCCCATCTCCCGAAGCGCAATGGAAAAAATTCCATTCATCTCAAAACAGTAGCCACCTCTGCAGTTTTTTACAATCTTGCTGTAGAGAGAAGCCTCATCAAGAAGAGGGGGTTTCCCGTAAAATACGTCAAGATTTTCAAAGGGGACATTCAATGTATGACAGGTGTGGATGTCATTCAGAGCTTCTTCTGTAGGTTTCTTAATGCCCGAGTAATTGATTCTCTCAAAATAGGCATCCAGATCGAATTTTTGGTCAGTCATTATAATTCCGGTGCTTCCTTTTCATGCATAGTAATTTATTATGTACCTATATGGTTAATCTATTCTTCAAAAAAATTCAATTTTTCTGTTTAAAGACAGAAAAAAAGGGCACGATGTGTCGTGCCCCTGCTAAAGTGACTGATCTGCAAATATTACTTATTCTACTCCATTAATCTGCCGGCACAATCGGCTCCCATTCGACCTTGGCTGCACCAAGAAGTGTACCGGAATAATAGGCAAGGTCTATGAGGGCAATCTGATAGGTTGTAATTGCCTCGATCTCTGCCCTCTGGGCCTCTGCAAGATCAGTCTGTGATTTAAGTAAATCCGTTGAATTTACAAGCCCCAGTTCATACTGTCTTTTTTCTGCCCTGTACTGCTCATCCGAAAGGATCGTATTTTGCCTGCTTGCCAGAATAGCCTGCCAGGATGCTTCCAGCGTATCTATCTGGCCAAGCACATCATTCTTAATCTCTGCCTCCTTGTTTTCTTTGCTGGCAAGCCTTTGCGCACGCTCATAAATTAATTGCCTGAGCTGGCTTCTGGCTTTTTTGTTTCCAAGAGGAACTATAACGTTAAAGCCTACCCTGTAGTCGTGATAATCATTTTTGGAGAGCATATCATAGGCGTCACCTCTGTCTCCTCCAAGCCCATTGATATTGTATCGTAAATCAAGCCTGAAGTCGGGGAGAGCCTGGTTTTTGTTATACTCAATATTCAAACTGTCCATGGCCAACTGGAGTTCCAGTTCTAGCATTTCCATGCGGTTTTCGAGGGCATGCTTTACCATGTTGTTTCTGTCAAGTTCATAACGTACAGGATCGGGAGGAGAGGACGGGATGATAACAGTTTTTGTTTCCATACCGAGCCCTGTTTTATTGAGTATCCGTTTAAGATTCCGTTCTGTTTGTCTGACATCGTTTTCCGCCTTTATAATGCCTGTCAGTGTATCTGCCAAAGTTTTTTTTGTTCTTATTATCTCTATCTTGGGTTTGACCCCGACTTCAACAAAACGTTCTGTTTCTTCAAAGGTTGTTTTTGCCAGGTCGTATTGCTGTTTCTTGACTTCCAGCATTCTTCTTGTTGCATATAGACGCCAGTAAGCCCTGTCAACCTCGGATATTATACGTATGGCCGCTACTTTTGTTCGTAGATCCGCTATACTGCTGTTGTATTGGGCAATCTGTATCCAGTGTGTACTCGCCCTTCTCCCTGCATTTTTTAAAAGGGGCTGGCTTATAGAGGCGGTAAGGCTGTTGGAGAAGGACGGATTCAGCGTTGACCAGGTTGAATCTGTTTTGCTTCCTGCATCCGCAAGATCAAATGAGAGGGTTCCACCTGTTCGGAGAGGCAAATCGACTCCTAGACTGATATCCGATCTTTCGCTGTTTGATCCTACAAGCAATGAGTCAGTAGGCTGTTTGTTGTTGCTATAATTCGCACTGCCTGTAAAGGTAGCTTCAAACCTTGCCTCCTCCTGAGTAATTTTTTCCCTGTTAATTGTT
This sequence comes from Desulfatiglandales bacterium, assembly GCA_963667015.2. Taxonomy (GTDB): domain Bacteria; phylum Desulfobacterota; class DSM-4660; order Desulfatiglandales; family HGW-15; genus JAAZBV01. The sequence goes on along the minus strand of CAXXJJ010000004.1, from coordinate 3,447,640 downwards.
GGGTTTATAAGTTCAACCCGAAGGTCAAGGTTGTTTTCAAGGGTAAGGGCACGGCACTCCTCGAGCGAAAGCGTCACCTCTTTCTGCTCAGGCGGATTAACAATATCTTCAACTGTAACTTCATGCTGCGTTTCATTTAACTTCATGACATTTATCTCATGAATAGTATCACTGGAGATCTCCATAATGGGAGGAGTCTCATTTAATTCCTTAACCTTATTTACATACGTGCACCCGTTAAACAGGAACAGGCAGCCTATCAGTGCAGCTGTAAAATGGAAATTTCCTATTCTTACCGTCTTCTTTTTCATCTTTAATCTATGCCTCCTTTTTATCCTCTCATCGAGGTGCATTCATTAATCCCCCAGCATCTTTTCCCTTCTCTCCACACGGGAGAAGGTCAGCAGGGTTACTACTCCTATTAAAATAATAAAAAATATACGATTTTGGATTGTGTAGGAAAGGACCTGTAATTTCTCCGTATTTTCAAGCACAAGCGGGTTAAAAAAGGGCGAAACCCGAGTACCGGCACTGGTAATCAGATTAAGTGCAAATAATGGTACTGTCACCATTGCTCCTGTTATTTCACTCCTGAAAAACGCGGAAAAGGCCATTCCTGCAGTCAGATAAAATACCGACCCCTGAAGTACTCCATAAAAAGTTCCGGGTGTAACAGTTGTAAAGAATATCATTGTAAAAATCGCCAGCAGTATTTCGCTGGCCAGCAGTAAAGAAACAGATGTTGCAATCTTTGCCAGCCACACACGGTAACATCCCCCTGGTACAGTGTATGCAATTTCCAGGGTTCGGCTGTCTATCTCCCCTGCGATAATCCGGATTCCAAACCCTAATGCAACAACAGACAGGGGTATGCTCATCAGATTAAACGCATTTTCAGGTCCAAGTTTTCCATCGGCCCAGCCAAGCATAATAAACAATGCCCTCAGGAGCAGCCAGATAAGGGGAAGAAAAACAACTATCCAGAACTTTCTTCCTGCTACAAGGCGGGCAGAGTAGAACATGATCCTTAAATATCTTTTTATACTGTCAGCCATATTAAACAATCCTCTTCTTCCTGGTGCCAACCAGTTGCAGGTACCCGTCCTGCAGATTGGGAGTAACCGCCTTTGCATCCGGAGCCGGTGATTCATCATGAAGTACCCTTACATTGTAAAAACCATCAGCCCCGGGTATCTGGTCCACAATGATGGCTTCATCCGGAAGTTGGTTCTCTTCTCCTTCTCTTATTTCCATTTCCCATATCTTTCCTTCAGCTTCAGAGGCTAAAAGTCCCGGCTCGCCATCAAAGACCTTATGCCCCTTTGAAAGTACGATTACCCTCTCACATGCCACGGCCACATCCTCGACAACGTGGGTGGAAAAAAGGACTATTCTGGTTTTGGAAAGCCGGCTCAAAAGATTTCGGAACCTGATACGTTCCTTCGGGTCAAGGCCTACTGTGGGTTCATCCACGATAATAACCGGTGGAAGCCTTAAAAGGGTCCTTGCAACGGCCACCCTCTGACGCATGCCGCCTGAATAATCACTGATTTTTTTATCCGACTGTTCAGCAAGCCCCACCTCCTCAAGAAGAAATTTAACCCTTTCAATTATTTTATCCTTCTCGTCAATCCGGTATAAAAGGGCATAGTATTCGAGATATTCCTTTCCTGTAAGGTTCCCGGGCAGTCCGAAATCCTGGGGAAGATACCCTACCCAGTTGGCCAGGTATTTTCTTATCTTTTTAAGCGGTACACCGCCAAGTGTGATAGCCCCTGTAGTGGGTTCAAGGATGCCGGCGAGCGACCTTAAAAGGGTTGTCTTTCCAGCACCGTTGGGACCTAGGATACCGATCATGCCATGTTCGGCACGAAAATGAACATTTTTAAGCGCCTCATGCTCTTCCCTGGGCAGATCAAGGCTGAAAAGGATTCTGCACAGCCAGTGCCAGAAGATTCTTAACCTGTTAACAATACCAATATCCAGCTTCTTGCGGATGGTTCCATTAAAAAGATCTTTCGCGGTCTTTCGGCCCATCTGAATAAATATAATAAGAATAATGATCAGTAACATGGGGAATAAAGGCATACGGGGGCTCTTTCCTGCTGCTACAGGTGCAGCATAAAAGAACAATCCGTTTAAAATCAGAACGATCCAAGGAACAAGAAATGCCATCAGGTTTTCTATACCGCCCGGTTCGGGCTGGCCCTTCTCATCACACCGGCCCCTCAGCTTTCTTATGAGGGTTAAGAGCTTTACAAGTATGACTGCCCCTGCAAAGGAAAAGACGACGCGCCACCATGTGGAGCTTAGTGAAAATGCAAGATATGATGCTCCGGCTAAAAGCACAATTGCTGTGACAATCGGCTGGACAGTATCACGCGGTAAAAAAGGTTTGCCTCCTCTTGCAAGAACCCTGTCCGCAAAATGCTCACCCGCGCGCAGTGCCCTTCCCACTGGACCGGGCCGGCCGTATATCTTGTGAAGAAACTTTACCTCTACGTCCATTTCTGCAGAGGGAACGGGAAGCTCAGGCCTGCGAAAGATCAGCACGAATATTCCGAGGAGCACGGAGGCGACAAGCAGGGTTGTTGTGATCTGCCATCTCATTGTGCTTATCAGGTCAGATAAAATAAGAGGCGTCATAACAGCCGCTGTGGCACCAATCCACCAGACTGTTATCCAGGGGCCTATCCTGCCGAAAATCCGGTCAATTCGATTCAAAAAGACAAATCCTATTGGAATGACCTGGAGAATAAGGAGCCCGGAAGTAACAAGTCCTCCCATTATAACAACAGCGAATGGAGGCCACATTTCATTTTCAGCCCCGGTAGCAATGGCAAGGGGCCATAATCCTGCAATAGTTGTACATGTCGTCATCAGGACAGGTCTGGATCTTTCCTTGACAGCTGCAATAGCCGCCGCACCTGCTGACCATGCATTTCCATGAACCCTTTGCTGCATCCTGTCAACGAGCAGGATCGCCGGGTTTACCATAAGGCCCATAAGGACCACAACGCCCGCTATGGCCATTGGATTCAAGAGCGGCATTCCTGCAAAAAACAGTGCCCATACGGCGCCTATTATGGTCAGGGGGGCTGCAAGCAGTACAAGAACCGGCATGGTAAGTGATTCAAAGGTAACTGCCAGTACCGCGAAGAGCAGAAGCACTATAGGGATAAGAATTCGTTTTACCATGCTCGTTGTCTCATTATTATCGGGCGGATTAATTGTGTAACCGTCCGGCAGATGCACTGACTTGATCATGTTAAGAATCTCATCCTCCAGTGCCTCCCTGGCCGGACCCGTTTCAGGGGCATCCGCACTTAACATGTATGAGACGGTTAACTCACGCCTTCCGTTGTGATGCTCTATTACGTTGGGAGGCGGCATCTTGCGTGTATCGGATATAAGCCCAAGGGGTATAACCCCAGCAGATGTATTGATCCGGAGGCTTTCCATCTTCTGGCTTATATTCCCGGACTCGGGTTCATTACTCCTTATGGTTATGGGAATCTCCCGACCGTCGGTCTCTATGGTCCCGGCGTTCATTTGAGTCCCTTCCCTGCTCATAAGCAGCCGCAGCATGATAAAAACCTCATCCGACATCAACCCAAGGCTTCTCAGCATCTGATGATCGGGAATTACATGGATCTCATCCTGGCCCGGCCTGGAGGAAACCCATACTCTCTGGTTTCCAATTTCAGGAATGGTTTCCAGCCTTTCCTTTACCGATCCGGCGATATCCATTAACTTTTTTGTATCGGGGCCCGACAGGACAATCTCCGATGCTGATCCCATAAGACTTCCCATGCCGCCGCCCTGCCTGCCGCCGCCATTCTGACCCGAGGAGTTTTCCGCCTTGATGCTGAAGCCCTTAAGTGTCCTGGATGCCTCGGTTATTTTTCTTCTTACCAGCGGAGCTGAAAGTTCTCTTGGCCGTATTTCTCTGTCAACAAATCTTATTGTAAGGGAGCTGTTTTTTTCCTGGACCATACTTTCAACGGAGTCTACTCCTTCGATCTTCATGGCAGTCTGTTCAAGGGAATACATAGATCGGCTGATGGATTCAAGGGAGTCACCGGAGGGAACTTCAATGGAAAGGATAACCTGATCAGCCTCCCTTGCCTCCTGGTTCCTGTTACCTATCATTACCCAGGGAAGGCCGATAATGACGGTAACCAGTACAACGGCTGTTATGACAGTGAGCCATGTTGCTGGCCTTCGGAGTGAATTCTTTAAAACCCCGGAAAAAAGGTCCCGCCATTTGTCAGGTGCAGGAAGTCCTGCATAAAGCTCCTTGCGTTTTTTAACCGCATCAAGATGTGCCAGGGCAGCAGGTGCGGCGAATTTTCTGCTCAGGAGGGGAACAAGGCCTACGGCTACAAGCAGTGATGACCCGAGGGGGATCAGGATAGCGGCTGCAAGAAGCTTCATTACCCCCCTCATCATTCCGTCATCAATTAAAAAGAATACAGGCAGAAAAACAATTGCGGTTGTTGCCGTGGCTGCAAGGATAGCCTTGAAGGTTACCTTTATACCCTCTGTCGCTGCCCTGTCAGGTTCAACACCTCTTTCAAGTCTTCGCTGGACCGCCTCATAGACAACAATGCTATTGTCCACAAGCATGCCGACCCCCATAGCCAGGCCGATCAGTGTAACTATATTGATTGTATATCCGCTGATATAGAGAAATGCCATTGACCCCAGAAGGCTGACAGGGACCGATACAGCGACTACGGTTACAGCCCTGGGTCTGCGTATAAAGAGATAAAGAATTACAAGAGAGATAATAAAACCGCTTACAGCAAGTTTCTTAAGCCGGTTAATCTGTACTTCAATCATGTCGGCAGCGTCCTGGCCGACCATAAAATCAACACCATAGGGCCTGAACTCTTCCCTCAATTCTTTGATCCGTGACCTCAAATCCCTGCCGAGTTCAACCAGGTTGGCCTCTTCATCCTTGAATACAAGAAGTGCCACGGAAGGCTTGCTGTTGAGACGATATATGGTATCCTGCCTGCCTACCCCCTTTGATACATCTGCTACATGCCGGATAAGAACCGGTTTATCAGGAGATATCCTCAATTCATCCAGCTCGAATGTCCCCTTAGGACGGCCGTCCAGCATAACGGGTTTTCGTTTTAAACCGTCTTCCAGGCCTCCAAGGTACCGGAGTCTCTGAACCGATCGCGATAGGGTTTCCGATACGCTCTGGGGGGATATCCCCAGGGCCGAGCATTTATCGGAATCGATCCTGACGGTGATCTCCTCCGGGGCGCCTCCGAATACAAGCACATTGCCCACACCCTGAACGGATGCAATTCGAGACTGTATGTTTTCCTCAACAAAGTCCCTCAGGGTGTTGGTGTCTTCACTGCCCAGAACCTGGATACTCATAACAATCCGGCTTATTATTGAAAAATCCATGCCTCCCACATTTATCGACGATCCTCTGGGCTGTGTCTTTGTAAGTTCTGCAGCAATACGCTGAAGTTCAAGCTGCCTTATCTTGATATCAGTGCCCGGTTCAAAGGTTAAATCAAGGGATCCTCCTGATCCGTTTACCTGCCCGCGTGTCTCCTTTAATCCGGGGAGTTCCGATGCCTTTCCCTCGAGAGGGATCAGGATCTCACGTTCAACGACCTCCGGGTCACTGTTAAGCCTGGTGAATGATATATGAATATTATCACCCTCCAGGTCCGGAATAAGTTCAACGGGTATCCGCTGCCACCCTACTATTCCCAGGAGCAGGATGGCACAGAAGAACATGCTTGTGGCCACAGGCCTCTTGACAGGAATCTCATACCAGCTCATGGTTTTGTCCGGTTAAAACGAAAATAGTCAAGAATCAGATAAAGACATGGGATTAAAAACAGGGAAGCCAGAGTTGAAGCAATAATACCTCCAATGATTGTACGTGCAAGCGGTGCCCTGAGCTGAGCTGCTTCACCTATCCCCATTGCAAGGGGAAGAAGGGCAAGCGCCGTGGTAGCTGTTGTCATTATGATTGGCCTGAGCCTTATGGCCGCAGCCCTTGCGAGGGCAGTTTTTCTTTCAATCCCCTTATTAATCAGATGGCGTGCGGTCTGAACCATCAGGATGGCATCGTTAACAGCTATTCCTGACAGTACGATGATTCCCAGGAACTCCATGATGCCGATCGGCCTGCCGCCCGGTATTAAAACCGCAGCCACACCGGCAAGTGCAAAGGGGATGGATGAAAGAACTGTAAAGGGATGAAGCAGAGACTCGAAGGTGCCGGCCAGGACCATAAATACAAGGATCACCGCTACGATACCTGCCCATTCAAGCTCGCTGAAGGTCTGCGCCCTTTCTTCCTCTTCTCCTGTAAGTTTCACGCTCAAACCAGGCCCCAGATCCACATCCTTAACAGCGGCTTCCGCAGCAGACCGGGCAGCCGGGTAATCAACGCCCGGGGCTATCCTTGCAGTAACCCTTGCAACCCTTTTCTGGTTTTTTCGGAAGACTTCAAGGGCTCCGTCAACCTCTTTAAATTCCGCAATATCCCCTACCGTAAGCCGCTCTCCTCCAGGAGTGGTAAATGGAACGGATCTGAGGTCAATATAATCACCCCGTTCGATTTTGAGGACTACATCCTTCTCTTCATCCCCGGTTGTCATCCTGGTTACCACCTTGCCGTCAATTGCGGCTTCGAGTATTCTGGACATGGTATCTATATCAACACCAAGTCCGTCACAAAGGGTCCGGTTTAATATAACATGAAGCTCCGGGGAACCGCCTTCAAAGGAAGACTCGACATTCCAAAGTTCAGGAACTGTTTTTAATCTTTCGAGCATGTCTGCTGCGCTTTTTCTAAGTTCATCAATGGACTGGCCTGATATTTCCACCTGGATGGGTGGCCCGGTATTTCCGATTGCCCTTGCAATGGCAGATGTGCCCAGTTCCCAGGAAACCTCTACATTTGAAAGTTCGGATATGGCCGGTGAAGCGGATGCGACCACCTGTCCTGCTTTCTTTCCCTCTGAAGAAAGATTAACCATGATTCTGGAGTTGTTTTCGGCTGTTCTTTCTTCGCGGATAAAATGCTCATCCTCGGGGAGTTTTCCTACTTCCGAGAGAATGGCGCGAAGATCATCTCCTGCCGCCTCCCGGAGAATATCCTCAACAACCGAGGTCATATTTTTTGTCATCTCGACCCTCTGTCCGGGAGGGCCTGTGATACGCAGAGAAAATTGTCTCGGGTCAGCCGGTGCCATAAGCTCGCTTCCCAGGCCCATAAGGCCGTATATTGAAATACCGACAAGGATAATACCTGAAAGGACAACCAGAAATCGATGCTTTAAAAGTCCAAGAACAAATTTCTCTATTTTAGCCTTTCCGGGATCTATCGCCTTTGTTTTCTGTTTCGGAAGGAACCATCCTGAAAGTGCCGGGATTAAAAAAATCGCCACACCAAGAGAAGCTATAAGTGACACTACTACGGTAAAGGATATGCCTGACACTATTCTCGCGGCAAATCCCTGTATAAACAGTACCGGTAAAAAAACCACACAGGTCGTGAGGGTACTGGATGCGATGGCACCGGCAACCATGGCGGTCCCCCTGGGAGCGGCTTCTTCGGGGGGATCACCTTCCGCCCGCCTGCGGAAAATGCTTTCAATTACAACAATGGCATTGTCTACAAGCATACCCGCACCCAGGGCCATTCCGCCGAGGGTCATCAGATTGAGGCTCTGCCCGGCAAAATGCATGGCAAAAAGTGTTGCCATTAGAGATACGGGTACAGCAGATGCAACAACTATTGTTGTACCCATGGACCTGAGAAAAAATGTAAGGACAATAACCGCCAGTATTATTCCAATAACCGCCGCGCTCTCAACATCGGAAATGGCATCCTCCACCAGTGCGGCTTCATCACTCACGATCTTGAACTCAACATCAGAGAGTTCTTTTTCCATGCTTGCAAGGGCTTCTCTCACATTCCGGGAGACCTTGACAGTGTTTGCCCCGGCCTCCTTGTATATGGAAAGGCTTACACCCTCTTTTCCGTCCACAAGTACAAGATTATTGACATCCTTTTCCGTGAGGATCACCCTGCCAACATCACTTATTTTTACAGGGGCAATCCTGTTGTCTGAATCCCGGTCATATTTAACCACAACCCTGGAGATATCATCGATAGTGTTGTACCTTGATATTCCCCTTACCAGATACACGTTATCACCCTCTTCCAGGGTGCCGGCACTGAAGTCAAGATTTGCCGCCGTGAGTCGCTGTTCAAGGGTAGCCATGGTTACGGAATGAGCTTCCATCAGGTACCGGTCAACGATGACCCTAACCTCTTCTTTCCGCCCGCCGGTAATTCGAACCTCTGCAACTCCTTCGAGCTGTTCAAAGGCGGGGGCTATCATCCTGTCAGCCATTCTGTACAGTTCGGTAAGGCTGGGCGTCCCTTCAGTGGCTACAGCCCCTATTGTAAGGACAGGGAGCTGGCGGGGGTCCTGCCTGCGCACAATTACCTCATCTACATCCGTGTCTGCGGCAATAGGACTGACTGCCTTCTGAACATCAACAAGGGCAATGTCCATATCGGAATCCCAGTCAAATGTGACACGGGCGATAAGGTTCCCGGACCTGGCTACCTGGTCGATAGATCTGATTCCGTTTACTGCAAAAAGTAGCCAGTCAACCTGCTTTCCATAAAGCCGTTCCATCTCGGTAGGCGGCCTGTCGCCTGACTTTATTGAAACAAGGATTGTCGGGCTCTGGATATCCGGTAAAAGATCGAGCGGCAGATCCTTCCAGGCAATCCATCCCAGCATTATAATGGCTGCAGCCATCACAGTTACAGCTACAGGTCGTCTAGTTGCGTAGCGTGCCAGAATATACATAATATCAATTATTTCCTGTTACACGGACTCGTGTCTGATCAGCAAGGGTTTCCAGTCCTCTTGTGACAACTCTCTCACCTTCCGAAAGGCCTTCCCGAATTTCAACGATATTATCATCTCCAAGGCCGAGGACCACTTCCTTCATTGCAACCCTCTGGCCCTTCAGGAGAAATACAACCCATTTGCCGCCCCTGTTTGTTACCGCCTCCCTGGGGATGCATGGTACATCCTTCCTTTGTTCATTGACTATGGTAACCTCTACAAACATTCCCGGTCTGAGTTTCCCCTCATGATTATCGACCTCTACCTCAACCTTTAATGCCCTTGTAACCGTATCAATTACAGGGTCCAGCCGGGCCACCTTTCCGGAAAATATCTCGTCTTTCCAGGCATAGTGCTGAATCCTTGCAGAAAGTCCTTCTCTGACCTTTGGGATATCCTGGGCAACAAGGTTGACATCCGCTACCAGTACATCGGTCGGAGCTATCCTCGCTACTTCGGTCCCCGGATTTACATACTGGCCGACTGCCAGGGGTTGATTCTGGTTGTCCCTGTCCCTGGCAAGCCTCAGGATGACCCCGTCAATAGGGGTTACCAGCTGGCTGCGGTTTTCCGTTTTTAGGCTTTTTTCATAGTTTGTCCGGGCATCTTCAAGGGAGGACTGGGCGTTCAGCAGCTCGGATTTAGTTTTAAATCCTTCATCATATAGCTTTTTAGTGGATTCATAATCCTCTTTTGCGGTCTTGAACCTTTGATAAGAGGCCTCTTTTCCTGCTGCAAGACGCACGTCATCACCCGTGATTCGGGCTATTACATCTCCTGCCCTTACCCTGTCTCCCTCACGATAACGTTTTCCATCTTTGTCTGTCAGGAATTCCAGGACACCTCCTGTATCAACCTCGAGCACCGCAACTGTGCTGGTGCGAAGTGTACCGGTGGCAGTGATTTTGTCTTCTACATCGGTTTTACCCACCGTTGTCACGGTAACCGGCACCAGAAATTCAACCTTTTCTGCAGGATTTTCCTGGGAGCATCCTGAAAGGAAAACGAAAAACAAGATAATAACAATTATAACTGTTCTGATAAAGGCACGATTCTCTGTCATTTATTCTCTCTCTTTCAATTTGCTGCAGCAGGCGTCAGGCGTATTGCATCGGCTACCACAAGATCACCATCTGTCAGATTGGATAAATCAACGGTTACTTTTCCCTCTGGAAGATCAAGCCTGCCGGCAAGGCTCCATCTCCCGTTTCCTGCTTTTGAATCAAATTCAACTTCCTGTCTGTCTCCATTATCATCTGTTACGCCCAAATGCCATGTCCCCCATTCCTTTCCGGGGAACATGCTTTTTATGGGAATGTAAACTTCCAGATCCCATGCCCCGCTTTCCGGCAGGGTGGCCTGGAACAGGGCCTTTTTATCACCCTCACCGGGTCTGATTATCGCGGCTGTATGCCTGTATTTACCAAAGGGCACACTACTGGTCATGCGTGACCAATCACGGGGCATACGCGCTCCGCCGGGCAGTATGTTTGCTGATATATAGGGCAGTCCCTGGTCAGTGTCCCGATCATCCTTCTTCTTTGATTTTAAACGTAATCCCTTATTATCCTTACCTTCTGTTACAGTACTGAAACCATCATCTAGGTCATCGACTACTATCGAAGATGAAACAGGTATCTCCCACGGGATCTCATGAACCCCTGTAATAGGATCCTCCTTTACAATCTTTTGAGGATCTATGGTATTCATATTTAATTCAAAGGTACTCCTGTTAAATGAAAGATATGGCTTCAGGAAACACATGGTCGGCACCCTGGAAACAATTGTTCCGTATTGAATGGCATGCCTTCCGTCAAGGTGAATGGGTTCACTTTGAGTCAGCTCAGGCGTCTGATTTTCCTTCTGATAATAGAAGGAAAAGTTAAATTCCCCTGGTACAGGTTCATCATTTCTAACCGTGAAGAGCAGCTGATATCGGGGCGCACCGTTTTCATCATCTTCTATCCTGTATCCTTTGGCCTCCGGGACCACGAAACCCGGGAGTCCGGTACCTCCCAGCCAGTCACCGAGCTGTTCATCCAGATCATATCCAAGCTCTATGCCTGCATTGAGCATATCTTCGTAAGTGAAGACTCCTCCTGTATGATTTTTTCGAATTAATGCGAGGAGGGCCGCTGTTTTTTCTCTGCCCAGCATCTTATATATAGTATCTGCTACGGCATATCCCTTTAAGGCAAGAACATCCACCATATCCTCCGGATCTTTCCATGGATCCATATCCCTGAGCGGCGTTTCAAGGGCCTTTTCCCATATTACCGGGCGTGATGTTCTCAGGTTGATTGCTGCATTCATTATAGTTTCACCTATTCCCCTGCGCTGAAAATAGTCTCGCAGTGTGTTATTGGTAACCTGGTCTATTCCGGCCGGATCAATTAAAATATGAGCCGAAAAATATCCCTTTGTATCAGTAACCACAAGACCTGCCAGCGTATCCATGACAAAGTCAACGGCCAGGCTTTCAGGTCCGGAGGAAGAGGTCTGGAACAGGAAGAAATTTTTTGATGCCCCTGTAAATACATTGCCCCCTGTAATATCATTCTTAAAATATGTCTGGAGTCTTTCCCACTTGGCCTGTACGATACCTCCCTCCATGTTTTTGAAATTTTCAGGTTTCCTGAACGCCGAGTCAAAGCGCGAGGTCGGCAGAGAAAGCTCCTTTAGCAGCAGGACACCCGGCAGTGACTGGACGCTGTCAAGACGCCATCCTCCGCCATAGGTTCTCAGGACAGTAGGTATCTCTACAAGGGTTAGACCATCATAGGGGTAAAAAAGTTCATTTTCTTTTGCCTCTTTTATCCTGCTTTCTATATATTCCCTGACCTTTTCTCCTGCCTCATCAAGAATTTCGATATTTTTCACATGTTTTTTGTGGATAAGGAGTTCCATCAAAATATTATCTGTCTCAAAGGAACGACTTTCAAACTCGGAAGCAATAAGTGCAACCTCCGGTACAACTGAAGGAGGTGAAAAACGAAAGACATTGCAGTCAGACTCTTCCTTTACCATATTGCGCCTTCCCGGACCAGCAACAAGCCAGCCCTTTGGGAGTTTTACATTCAGGTCCACATTAAAATAGTCTGCAGTTCGTATACTGTGATCATCCTTGCCATTTAAGGGGCCTGGAGCAGGAAGCCACCTGAGGGCAGGCATCAGGGTCACAAAGTTAGAATCATAGATCGCATTCTTATTGCCGAGAAGGGCGATATTTCCGTTTCTTAATTCGAGTTTTCTGGGATCAACAACGCTGTCAAGATATGCAAAATTGTTGTCTGGTATACCACGTATCTTCAGGCTGACAGTGGTCTCTTCTCCAGGGGAAAGCGGCACCGAAAAGCTGATATTCAGTAAACCGTTTTCATTTGTGTAGTTAAGGGGCTTTCCCGATGAATCAAGGAGCTCCGTCACCTCCTGACCCGGGTTAACAGTGAAAATGGCATTGTCCAATGATTCTGATTCAGGCGCACTGAAACTTATTTTTATGTCAATATCAAGATTTTTGCCAGGGTCTATGTTTACCTGTCCTGAAACTTTTTTAAGGTCGGGAACCGGGTATTTTGAGTATTCAGCGTGTGCCTTGAGCCAGGTTTCACTCTTTCCAAAGGTTTTTACATCCCTTAAATATACTCCTCCCGCCATAACTGCCGCGATCAGAAAGATAGCAATCCCGCTCACGGCTGACCTTGCCCGTGAACAGTCATCAAGTCGGGGGTGCACCGCTGTACAGATGAACAGTATGCCCAGAGAAGCAATAAGTACTGCCCCGCGAAGCAGGAATCTGCCTGCATCAAAAAAAGACGGCGCAATATCAGAAGAATAGAGTTCTACATTAAGGTAACCGGGAATATCGAGCAACTGCCCAATGTACGCCGGCAAAAATGTCATGCCGACATAACAGCCTCCTAAAAAAATTATAAGAGCAACCGCGGCTGCCAGTCTGTTTCGCAGGAGTAGCGTAAAGAGAAAGGTTATGGAAATCATGAATGCAAGGGCCGGCAGGCTCATCAAAAAGGTAAAGGTCAGTAGAGAATTTATCTCAACCGGTTCACCAATTGGCAGGCCACTGGCCTTGAGAAGAAAACCCAGCAACTCGAGAAGGATTCCAAGTATAACAATGGGAACCCAAGCTGGGATAAGTATTCCCAGAAAACGACCTGATACCAGCTCCAGGTTAGTATAGGGCCGCGAATCAAGAACCTCGTACATCCTTTCTCTTTTATCCCTGGCCCTTACATCAAATGCAAGGAAGATGACTCCTATGCAGTAAATAGCCAGATAATACAGCCCCATAACGCTTACAAGATTCCTCGGGCTTATCAGGCCTACACTGGCCGAATATGATGAATAAAGGCCATGAATTGCCGAGTAGTACATGAAAACTATAAAGACCATAAGATAAGAAAATGACAGAAAAAGCCAGTAACGTACAAGACGCCTGGTTACACGTGTTTCTGCCAGGGCGATTGATAAAACCGATTTTATATTCATCATTATTCTGCCTCCCCTTGCGAATAGCCTTTCTTCCTGGTTAGGACAGACATAAAGGCCAGGTAAGCCTCCTCAAGGGTAGGATTGTCTGCCGGAACCGCTCCCCCGGGTATTGTTCCATCCTTAGCTACGGCTCTTATGACTGTTCTTTTCAGTCTCTGCTCCTGAGAAACCACCTCGAAATCTCCCTCAGGAATGGCTCTATCTCCCTCGGCGAGGGTAATCTCAAAAACAATACCTTTGGCCTGTTCTATAAGGGTTTCAGGGCTTCCCCTGAACTCAACCTTTCCATGATCGATTAATGCCAGGTCATGGCATCCTGCGCCCAGATCCCCTACTATATGTGTTGAAAGGACAATTATCCGGTCCTTTCCGAGTTTTGCCATCAACTGACGAAAATGTATCCGTTCTTCAGGGTCCAGGCCGACAGTAGGTTCATCCACTATCAATATCTTAGGATCATGTATGAGGGCCTGGGCCACTCCGAGCCTTCTGACCATACCTCCCGAGAGTTTTTTTACCTTTCGTCCTGCAACATCTCCAAGGCCGACTGACTCGAGTATCTCAATGACCCGCTGTTTTCTTTCTGAACTGTTTTCCATGCCTGAAAGTGTCGCAAGGGTATCCAGAACCTCTTCAACCCGCTGGAGCCGCCAGGCGTTAAATTCCTGAGGAAGATAGCCAAGGAGTCTCCTTGCCTGCCTGCGCTCCTTTACGACATCGAATCCCCCGACAGTAACATGCCCCTCTGTAGGAACGAGAAGAGTGCAGATAATTCGCATAAGTGTACTTTTTCCAGCCCCGTTCGGGCCAAGCAACCCGAACAAACCGGTCGAAATTTCAAGGTTAATACCGTTTATAGCAACATTTCCTGCCTTATAAACATGTCGCACCTTGTTGATATTGATAGATAAGCTATTCTCTCTGCCGTTCATAGGGTCACTCCTTACTACTCTTTATTATAAATACGGTTAATTTAACGAAAAAATTCCCTGAAAATTATTTTTAATAAGGCGAGGTTATCTAAGTCAGTATTAGCATATATTATGCCGAAAAGCCCTTGAGGGTAATTATTGTGTTTATTCAATAAGTTACAAGCAGCAGGGAAAAACTGGTCCGATATTTGCTAAAATATAATAGCGAAAACAGCCTATCATTGGTTAAAATAGCCACAGAAAAGATCCGAATTTGAATATTGATGAACAGAAAATCCCCAGTATCAAGGTATAGATATCAATAATATAAATACGCTGAAGAATCAATTGTATTTAGTCATTTATTTAACAAAATGAATATCTTGTCATTTCAACCTGAAGCAATTTATTTCTTGCATTTTTTTACTGAGCTGTTAGTCTATTAAGTTCATAAATTTCCGGGTATTTTAAGCAGTTAGGGGAAATCAACCTGTTGGAAGGACAAAGTGTCTAAACGGTATCGAATTTTTATTTTTTTACTGATAATATTTCTTCTATGGACTTATTCTTGCAATCTCATTGAAAAGCCTGAAGAAGAGGCAGTAATGATCATCGGGGATACGTCCCTCAACAGAAAAGAGGTTCATAAAGAAATAGAACGCGTCATATTTGATATGGGAATAACAGATAATGATGTCAAGACCGGTATAAAGTCGATTTTAAATAAGATAGTTGAAAAAAAACTGATACTGGAATACGGCCGAAAAAATGGAGTAACAGTATCGCCTGAAGAGCTGGAATCCGCTGTGAAAATATTACGCCAGGATTATCCTGACGATGTTTTCAAAGAAATACTTTTAGAAAGATACATTGATTACAGCGAGTGGGAAAAAGATCTTGGCGAAGAACTTCTTATTAAAAAAATTGTCAATACTATTGTGGGCAGCTCCGTTAGTGTAACTTTTGAGGAAACTAAAGATTATTATGAAAAACACCTGGAAGAATTCAGGCATCCCCGCATGGTTCAGGTAAGACAGATTGTCACCAAAACGAAAGAGGAAATGGAAACTGTCCTTGACCTGATAAATAATGGAAGCAGCATACGTGAACTTGCAAAGGAATACTCCGCCGCACCTGAAGCAGAAGATGAAGGAATGCTCGGGTGGGTCTCGGAAGGACAGCTCGACGAAACCATAGACAAATTTATTTTTTCCCTCAAGGAGGGAGAAATCAGCAAAATACTTGAATCTCCCTATGGTTTTCATGTGTTTAAAGTTATAGATATAAAGGACGAAGGCATAAAAGAGTTCCCTGAGGCCGTAAGAGAAATAGAACAGAAAATATCTATGGAAAAAAGGGAATTAATGTTTAAAAAATGGCTGGATGGCCTGAAGAAGGAGTTTCCTGTGAGTGTCAAGGAAAGCCAAATACTTGCCGACATGGATATGGAGGATGGGGCGCAATGAGAATTTTTATTTCCGCAATACTTATCATTTTTTTTCTACTGGTTCCTGAAGTATATGCAGAAACCAATAACAGGGTTGTTGCCTATGTAAACGATGATTTAATAACCCTCTATGAACTGAATAACGAAATTGAAGCAAGAACAGGAAAAACCAGTGAAGAACTGCAGGAATTAAACGAGGAGGAATTCTTCACTGTCAGGGATCAACTTCTTGATATGATGATCGTTGAAAGGCTTGAAAAGGAAAAAATAAAAGAGCTGGAACTTACAGCTACCAATGAACAGGTAGACAGTTATATTGAAGGTCTTAAGGAACGTAACAAGATAACCCAGGAAGAGCTCCTCACCGAGCTTGAAAAGGAAGGTATAACCTATGAAAAGTTTCGCAGGAGATTAAGGGATGAACTGGGGCGTCGCAACCTTATTGACTCGGAAATAGTTGAGAAGACAGTTATAAGTGAAGAAAAGGTGATGGAGTATTATGAATCCCATAAAGATGAGTTTAGAAAACCGGGGAAAGCCCATATAGCAAGTATATTCCTTGTCCCGGTCTCTTCGGAACAGTCTGCTGAACTGGAGAAAAAGGGAAAAGAAATCCTGGCAAAACTGAAAAAAGGTGAAGATTTTTCTGACCTTGCCCGTGAATTTTCAAATGGTCCCGGAGCAGCAGAAGGGGGAGACCTCGGGGAGATAACTCTTACTGATGTTGATCCTAAAATACTGGGAGTTATCAACTCTCTTAAGGACGGTGAGGTAAGCTCATTGATTGACATGGGGAACAGGCTTCAGATTATCAAGCTGATAAAAATGACTCCAACCGAATGGACTCCCCTTGAAGAGGTGAAGGCGAATATCTCTGAACTGCTTTATAATAAAGAAATGGAAGAGCGCTATAATGAGTATATATCAAAATTAAAGGAAAACAGTTATATTAAAAAAATACTATAGCAGCGCAAACTGAACCTTTGTACTTTGAAACCCTTTACGAAAGTTAATTTAGATGAATAAAGATAACGACCCTGAAAGCACCCCTCAGGAAGAAGTCAGCATTGGCGATCTCCTGAGGACTGAAAGAGAAAAAAAAGGAATATCAAAGAGCCGCCTGGCAGAAGATATAAAGGTCAGGGAGCACGTTATTGATGCCCTTGAAAACGAGGAATGGGATAAACTCCCTGCCAGGGTTTTTATTAAAGGCTTTATCCGCTCCTACACGATTTCCATAGGATATGATACTAAAAAGGCCTTGAGGCTTTTTGATAAAAGCGCGCCATCCAAAGGCGAAGATTCTCCTGTCCCTCTTACATGCAGCAGAAAAAAAAGCAGGGCAGTGTATTACGCTATCCCGATCCTGGTAATTCTGGCAGTAGCGGCATATCTGTTTACTGTAAAGGATAAGGTTGAGGATGATATTCAGCCTGCCCAGGCTGTTACAGAGACTTCTGTGTCCCCTGAAGAAACCGGTCCAGCAGGTCTTCCCGAGCAGGAACAATCGATCGCGCCCGCTTCAGCCGGTGAAGTTAAGGAATCAGAGGCCAGGGAATCAGAGGATCAGAAAAAAGTCCTTCCTGAACCTGAAAAGAGAGCAATCCCTGAAGTAGCTTCTCCGCAGATACAGGAGAATAAAACTGAAGAGCTGGAGATAGAAAACACTCCGGTAGAAAACGCCCGGGAAACTGTTCAGGAGGAAGAGAGTACCCCGGAAGAAGAGCCCTATTTATCAGCTTATGAGGAAGAAGCGCCTGCATCTGAAGAAGTTTCCGATGCCCCCCCGGCGCAGTTGATGACACTTTCGGCTAAGCTGCTTGAAAGGACATATGTAAAAATAATAGTTGATGACAATCCGCCAAAGGAATTTATCTTTCAGGCAGGAGCCAACCCCGACTGGAAAGCTGAAAGAGGGTTTGAAGTGACAGTAGGGAATGCGGCAGGGATTGAATTTATATTTAATGGAGAGACATTTAACAATATCGGGCGTGCAGGCAGGGTAAAAACGCTGCATTTTCCTGAAGATTTTGAAACTAACTGGGAAGAAGAGTAAAAGTGAAAGACATTTTTGATATCTACAAAGAGAGAGGCTTCATCGAACAGCATACCGATGAAGATGCGCTTAAAGAACTATTTAAGACACAGACTACGTGCTATATAGGCTTTGACCCGACAGCAAGCAGTCTGCACGTGGGCAGCCTTGTTCCTATCATGTCACTGGCTCAGATGCAGAGGGCAGGGCACAGGCCGATCGCAGTTGTGGGTGGCGGAACAACCCTTGTTGGAGATCCAAGCGGCAAGACGGAGATGCGACCTGTAATGACAAGGGAGCAGATTAATCAGAATGCAGAGTGTATAAAAAAACAGCTTTCCCGTTTTCTTGATTTTGAAAACGATAAAGCCCTTATGGTCAACAATGCCGACTGGCTTACAACGCTCAACTATATTGATTTCCTGAGGGATTTCGGCAGGCATTTCAGTGTAAACCGGATGCTTACCGCAGAAAGCTATAAGATGAGACTTGAAACAGGGCTCAGCTTTATAGAATTCAATTATATGCTCCTTCAGTCCTATGACTTCTGGCATCTGTTTAAAAATTATGACTGCAGACTGCAGATGGGCGGCAGCGATCAATGGGGCAATATTATTGCAGGGACCGATTTGATAAGGCGCCTTGAAAGAGATGTAGCACATTGTATAACTTTCCCCCTCATCACTACTTCATCAGGCATCAAGATGGGAAAAACCCATAAAGGTGCAGTATGGCTTGACCCTGAACTGACCAGTCCCTATGACTACTATCAGTACTGGATTAACCAGGACGATAATGATGTGGAGAGATTTCTTCTGCTTTTTACATTCCTTCCGGTTGAGGAAGTTCAGGAACTTTCAAGCCTTGAAGGTGCTGACATCAGATATGCAAAGGAAGTGCTGGCCTATGAAGCCACAAAGGTATGTCACGGTGAGGAAGAGGCCGAAAAGGCAAGGGCTGCAGCAAAAAAGCTCTTTGGAAGCGGTAACCAGGGGATGTCGGATTCCGTACCTGAATACTGTATGGATAAGGCAGAGCTTGAAAAAGGGATTCCTGCATTCATATTATTTGAACAATCCGGCCTGTGTAAAACAAGATCGGATGCACGAAGGCTCCTTACGCAGGGCGGCGGATATATTAACAATGAAAAGATCGATGTCTTTGACCAGGTTATTGATCTGAAAAGCGGGAAAGATGGTGTCATGCTCCTGAGGGCAGGAAAGAAACGTTACATGAAAATTTCAGTTACTTAAAATTATATGAGATTTTAATCATGCGCCGGGCCTGATTGAAATAAGACTGACATATGTATTAAGATCATATGATGAGTTAAATAAGGATATAAAAATATGACTCAGGAGAAAAACGGACAGGAAGTAGAAGAAAATCTCGAAATGGACATTATAATGCCGAGCGAGGAAAGAGCACTTGTCCCCTATGATCCCCTTCAACTCTACCTCTACGAAATCAAAAAATATAACCTGCTCACAAAGGAAGAGGAAACAGAACTGGCAATAAGGGTCAAGGAGTACAATGACGAAGAAGCCGCTTATCGTCTGATTACCTCCAACCTGAGGCTCGTCGTTAAAATAGCAATGGATTTTCACAGGTACTGGACAAAGAGCCTGCTTGATCTGATACAGGAGGGAAACCTGGGCCTTATCCAGGCAGTAAAAAAATTTGATCCCTACAGGGGGATTAAATTTTCCTACTACTCATCATACTGGATCAAGGCCTACATGCTGTCCTTTATCATGAAAAACTGGAAGCTTGTAAAAATAGGGACAACCCAAACACAGAGAAAGCTGTTTTATAACCTTGCAAAGGAAAGAGAAAAACTCATAGCTGAAGGGATCACGCCTGAAACCAAACTGCTGGCCGAACGACTTAATGTAAAGGAAACTGATATTGAAGAAATGACCCAGCGGCTGGGTGGCGGAGAGGTAAGCATAAATGCACCTGTAGGGGATGGGGGAAAAGAGGAATTCAGCTCCTTTTTGCCTGATGACAGAACTGATATAGATGATCAGATTTCCGAGAGACAGGGGCGCACGGTACTTCTTGATAAGCTTGAAGAGTACAAAAAGACCCTCAAGGGAAAAGAGCTTGATATTTTTGAAAGCAGGATAATGTCAGATAGCCCTTTGACACTACAGGAACTCGGAGACAAATATAATATCTCCAGGGAAAGGGTCCGCCAGATACAGGCGAGGATTGTAAATAATATAAAAAAATGGCTGTCGGAGGAGATTCCCGATTTTGATGAAGAATACTCTGATTTTATTAAATAGGGTTTGTATTACATGAATATTAAAATGAAAAATAAAACAAACGGTTTTTTCCTGTCTGTCATACCCGCTGCCATCCTGTCCTTTTTTTTATTTCTTGGTTCATTCGCCTGTGCAGGCAACAGGTATGTCAAACCGACAGAAGCAGATCATTCAGCTGAACCTGTCGTGGATTCATCTTCTGAAGCTCAAATGATTCAAGTCGAGCCTGAAATTTTTGATCTTGAATTCGCTCCGGCTGCAATGGTAACACCCGATGAAAAACAGCAGTCATATATCAATTACATGCTTTCGACCGTTAATATTTCAAACGGGAATTTCAGAGAGGCCATCGCAAATCTGGAAAAGGTAATGGCCTATGATCCGGACTCTGCTTACCTGAAAAAAAGGATGGCCCTTCTCCTTAATGAAATAAGAAAACCGGATCTGGCCTTAAAATATGCGGAAGAGAGCCTGCAGATCAATCCTGATGACATTGGCACAAAGGCACTGCTTGCCGAACTGTACAGCATAAAAGGTGATAACAGTTCCGCCATTACACAGTATAAAGAAATACTGAATCTTGAGCCTGACAACCAGCGGGTTCGAATGATGTTTTCCACTGCCCTGGCCCGGGCCGAAATGTTTGATGAGGCCCTGGAGCAGCTGGATATCCTGACAGAAGAAAATCCTGAATTGTTCTATGCGCATTATTACAAAGGCAAGATTTACCAGGCAATGAAAAAATATGACCTGGCCGAAAAGGAGCTCAATCTTGTTCTGTCAGCTAATGATGCAATGGAACCGGCCCTTTTTGATCTTGCAGAACTATATTATATGCAGGGAAAACTGGAACAGGCTGCAGAATCCTATAAGAAGTTCCTGGATATCTATCCTATGAACAGAATGGCAAGGGACCGGCTTATCGGGATTTATGAACTGCTCGGTAAAAAAGATGACATCGCGTCAATGATGGACCAGATAACCCGGAATTCCACACCGGGCGATCCCGGCAGGCAGGCTCTGGGGCTTTATTACCTCCAGAAGGGTAAACTCACAGAATCCATTCAGGAACTTGACATGATAGTGTCAGCCTGGCCCGGAGATCAGAAATCCAGATATTATCTGGCTATGGCCTATGAACAGAACAATCAGGCCGAGGAGGCACTCTATCATTTTCGAATGATAAATGAAAACTTTGAATTTTATATCAATTCAAGGATTCATATAGCCTATCTGCTGAATAAAATGGGCAGGCTTGATGAGTCAATAAATACTATCAGGCAGGGCATTGAATATAAAAGAGATGAGATGGATCTTTACACACTTCTGTCCTCCATCTATGAATCAAATGAAGATAATGTCCGGGCCCGGGAGATAATAGATAAGGGTCTGAAGGTCGACAGTAACAATGTCGAGCTTTTATTCCGCCTCGGAGTGCTTCTGGAGAAGGAAGGGGACAGGGAAGGATTAATTACCCAGATGAAGAAGATCCTTGAACTCGATCCCAATCATGCCGATGCATTGAACTACATAGGCTATACCTATGCCGAAAATGGAGATAATCTTGATGAAGCGCTGGAACTTATACAGAGGGCTCTAAAGATCAAACCTGATAACGGATATTATATAGACAGCCTTGGATGGGTATATTTTCGGCAGGGTAATTATGATAATGCACTGGACTCTTTAAAGAAGGCATTCTCTCTTGTTTCTGAGGAAGACCCCACAATAGCCGAACATCTGGGTGACGTTTATTTAAAGGTAAACCGGTATAAAGAGTCTCTGGAGATGTATGAGAAGGCTCTGTCCCTGAACCATCAGTCTTCAGATAAGATCCTTAAGAAAATAGAAGAAGTGAAGAGACTGCTGGAATAATATACATGCCCGAAAAGATTAAACACAGTATATATCACTGCAGCAAGAATATTCATCCCTTCTCCTCTTTAAGATACCTCATACTGATTCAGATCATTCTGTTCATTCTCATTCTTAATGGATGCACTTTTTTTTCACCCCGCCAGGAATCCCGGCTTTTCTTAACCGAAGATGATGTTGAAAATATTATTCAAAATATAAAGAAACAGAATGATATTGTCTCCGGGTTTTATTCTACCGGAACTCTGACAATAAACGGCTGGATATTGGATACATCCGTAGACATTTTTATTGCCGCGAACAGGGATCCTTTAATGTTCAAGATGGAGATTTCTCATTCCTGGGGAACGCCGCTTTTATATATCCTGATAAAGGAAGACAGGCTTGTAATCAGGGATTTTCGAGAAAAAAAACAGTATACAGGCAGGTTTTCTCCTGGCAGCCTTTCGATATTTTTACCGGACATGGACTGGTCGCCTGATATGATCTGGTCATTTTTAAGGGGATACCCCGGTTTTATCTCCTATGACCATGCATACGAGGGCAAACCGGGAGTAGTGAATATTGAAGACCGAAAAAATAACAGACTTGGAACAATAACCTTTTCTCCGGGAGAAGGAATTATTGAGGCTGCAGAATCTCCCCCCCGTTCATTTAATATGAAATTCAACGACTTCCTGAAAACAGGCGATATCGACTATGCCGTAAAAACGGTTGTTAAAGATGTCAGAGGTAAGAAGGATCTGATCATTAAAAGAAAGAAGGTTGTCTTTAACAAGGATATCCCGGATGCAATCTTCACATTGAAAAACAAGCCTTCCTTTGAAGAAGTTGGATTTGATGAAATGTAAATGATCATTTGTAAATGATCATTTACCGGATTCTTTTTCCAGCAGCCTCTTCAGACCTGCTTCATCCATACGATACAGTATCCAGTCGCCAAGGGGTCTGGCCCCCATGGATTCATAAAACTTTTTCGCCCTTTCATTCCAGTCAAGCACGATCCATTCGCATCTTGCGCATCCTCTTTTCCGGGCTGTCCGGAGAACCTCAAGCAGGAGTGCCTTACCCAGGCCCATTCCCCGGGCATCAGGTTCAACATAGACATCCTCCAGATAGATTCCGGGACGGCCCAGAAAAGTGGAAAAATTGTGGAAGAAAAGAGCATACCCGCATATATCATCCTCAATATACCCAATGAGCAGTTCTGCCACTGCTGCGTCACCGAAGAGATAGCGCTCCAGCAGATCCGTAGTGACACTGAATTGGTCGAGTAGTTTTTCAAACTCGGCAAGCCCTTTCATCAGTTCCACAACCCTGGGGAGATGCTCCCGCTCCGCCTTTACTATTCTCAACTTCATATCATGCATTGTCACATTTCCTGTGGAATTAACCTACCTTGTCTTAACCGGGTCAGCAGGTCGGGGCGGCAGTTTCATGGGTTTTTCTGCCATCTTTTTCAGAACCTCCTTCACTCCCCGTTCAAGCTGAGGATCGCGGCCTTCAAGTATTGACGCCGGATCATTTTCAATTTCAATGTCGGGGGCAACGCCATGACCCTCGATGATCCAGTTGCCATTGTTATCATTAGTACTGTTTTGCGGGACGTAAACCTGTCCGCCATCAAGCAGGGGTCCATGGTCTGAGATCCCGATGACCCCGCCCCATGTACGTTTTCCGATCAAAGGTCCAAGCCCTGCTTCGCGAAAGTAGTAGGGAAAAATATCACCGTCCGAGGCCGAGGTTTCGCTGATCAGGCATACCTTGTGGCCATGAAACACGGTAGAGGGATATGTTTCGGGCATATCGCTGGCATAATCAAACCTTGTCCCAAGCAGTTTGGTGTCCAGGCGCTCGATAATCCATTGAGAAACATTGCCGCCGCCATTTGATCTTACGTCAACAATAAGACCCTCCTTGCGTATCTGGGGGTAAAACCATTTTATAAGCTCATAAATACCATCCGAACCCATATCAGGTATATGCAGGTAACCAACTCGGCCATCAGTCATTTCAGCAACCTTTTTGATATTTTTTTGCACCCACTCCAGATAAAGCAGAGCGGCTTCACTTGTGATAGGTTTATATGTCACTTTACGTGAACCCTTTGAGCCGGGTTTTGAATTGAGTGTGAGGGTTACCGGATCTGTTTTGTTCTGCAGCAGCCTGTAGGGATTATCGCTGCCCTTGAGTTCTTCATTGTTAATAGCAAGGACATAATCCCCGACCTTCGCATCAATCCCTACCTCCATTAGAGGTGAAAGATATTTATTCTCCTCATTATCTCCTTTAAAAATCTTTGAAATGCGGTAGAGTTCTTCCTCTTTATCCAGTTCAAAACGTGCACCGGGTAATCCCACTTTTGGTCTCTCGGGAATTTCAAAGTCACCTCCCGCAATATAGCAGTGTCCCGCATTTAGCTCGGCAATCATCTCTCCAATGATATAGTTGAGGTCAGAACGATGGGCCACATGTTTGAGCAGGGTCCTGTACTGGTCACCTATTGCTTTCCAGTCATAGCCGTTCATATTCTTTACATAAAAGAAATCCCTGTAGCGTCGCCATACTTCATTAAAGACTTCTTCCCACTCCTGAGCCGGAACACGGTCCATCATAAGCCCTTTGGTAGAAACAGTTTTTTTATTCAGAGCTTCTTCCTTTTCCTCCGGCTTTACATCATACAGATTATATGCCTTTTCCTGTTTTACCAGCACCTTGTTTCCATCTGCCGAGAGGGCATATCCGTTGATACCTTTTACCATTACCATGTCTTTACGCTTTTCAAAGGTAAAGATATGAAGGCCGGGTTTCTCTGCACTGTCTCTGCCGTAAAATTCCGCTGCCGATGCCATATAAATCAGGTTATCCTTTGTTACAGAGAACTTTTCAATGTTATCAGCTTCTATGGGTGCAGGGGTTACACGTTCTGAAAGCCCGTCAAAATCAATCTTTATATACTCTTTCTTTTCTTCCTTTTTATCCCTTTCTTTTTTCCCCTTATCTTTTTTGTCTTTTTCATCCTCTTTTTTATCGTCGAAGGAGACTTCATCACTTTCAGGCGGAAAAGGGTGTTTAACGTCTTTACGCAGCGCCAGGGCAAAAATACCGGTCTGGCGGTTCGTAGCGAAGTTCCACTCAACTGTGCTTATCTGTGGTGCAAACTGCCGCTCCGAAAGGTAGTAGAGGTAATTACCCTCAGTATCCCATACGGGATCGTGTTCATTGAAGTAGGTACCCGTAATACGCTTTACCTTACCGTCTGCAGCGCTCCAGATATAAATGGAGCGGTACTGATTGGAATCTGCCATGGAGAAGGCCAGGTGTCCGCCGTTTGCAGACCATGCATAATCATCAATCGTTCCATAGTCATCATCTGCGATTTGCACAGTCTTTTTGCCCGGGACAGTCACCACATAAAGCCTGCCGTCTTTATCCGAGAAGGCAAGGCGCTTTCCGTCAGGAGCCCATTCCGGCCGGTACAACATGGCCTTGAACCCATCTGTCAGCTGTTCAGGCTCGCCTGTTCCATCCTGATCGATTATATATACCTGATCCTCTCCTGTTAAGTCAGATATAAAAGCGATCTTTTTGCCGTCCCTTGACCAGCGTGCCCATTTGTCATGTGCATTTGAGGAATTGGTCAGGTTTCTGACTGGTCCCTTTTCAATGGGCGCAGTAAAGATATCTCCCCGCGCTGCAAACAGGGCCCGTTCGCCTTTAGGGCTGAGCTCAAAATCTTCAATGTTTTTTTCAGCCGAATAGCGGGAAGGTCGCATTGCCAGGCCATCGTCAGGCACGTTGATGGAAATCCTGTTATCCTTCCCGGAGGCTGTATCATAAACCTGCAGCTCACCGTCCAGTTCGTATACTATCTTTCCTTTATTGTCAGAACTGGGCCAGCGGACATCCCATTGTGTACTGTGTGTGAGCTGAGTACATTTCTCCGAATCAATTTTGCAGGCATATAGATTAAGAGTGCCGTCACGGTCCGATGCAAAATAAATCGTGTCTCCAATCCACATCGGATCACGTTCTGTACGTTTGCTGGCAGCAATCTTTCGGGCATTGCCGGTATTTAAATCAAAGATATAGAGATCCTGTGCCCAGCCCCCTTCATAACGTTTCCAGGTACGGAAATCGCGAAACAGGGGTGAGTAGACTATCTGATTGCCCTTTGAAGAAAAATCTCCGGCCCCTGAGGTGGGCATGGGAAGTTTTTCCGGCAGGCCTCCCTCGACACTCACTGTGTACAAGGCAGTGAGTACGACGACTCCATCGGTGTCGCGAAGAGAACGGAACAGCACCTTTTTCCCATCAGGTGTCCAGCCGTATACCTGGTTGTCATATCCCCAGCGCGGGGGAAGCGGACCATGAGCGGGATAGTAGGTGAGCTGTCTGGGGACGCCTCCCTCTGCCGGCATTACATAAACCTGCTCATCACCATCATACTGACCGGTAAAGGCTATCCATTTGCCGTCGGGTGAGAACCTGGGAAACAGTTCCTGCCCGGGATGGGCGGTTAGACGTACAGCAGTCCCGCCGGTGGCAGAAGACTTCCATATATCGCCTCCATAACAGAATACCACCGTGTTGCCGCTGATATCCGGAAACCTCAGCAGCTTCGTTTGTGCCAATAAATTACCGGCGGTTAACAGGATGATTAAAAGTAAGATAACTGACAATCTTCTGGAATGATGTGATTTCATGGCTCTTCCTCTTAATTATGGTGTGAGAGTGGGTTATACAAAATATATTATATCTCTATATCTTCAAATCTATTCATTTCGACATTCTTCCGGACATGCCGGGGATTAAAAATCCTTCCGTTCATGGCAATATAAACACCCGGTTTCAGAATCTGAGCAGAGATTATCGCACATCCTATGTTGAATACAGCATCGCTTTCCTTGAACTGGGCGGGATACATGGAGCCTGTCATAACAATTGTCTTTCCCGAAACAGACTCAAGCTCCAAACCGGTTTTTATCATTGTATCAGTACCGTGTGTAACAATGATCCTGTCATATGGAGTTGATTCCACTTTTGCCCTTATCAGTTTGCGGTCCGCGTCGGTCATGTCAAGGCTGTCTTTTTTTAATATGGATTCAACTTCATATTCCACCACAACATTAGCCTTTTCCAGCACCCCCTTTGCCTGTGGATCACCAACCTGATACTCGGATTTCTGGTCGAAATATATCTTGTCAATTGTACCGCCCGTGGTGAATATCTTGATTTTCATGCTAACCTCAATTTATTGAACATCTTCTAAAAGCCACTCAACCGCCAGATCGTACGAATGGAATATTTTTACCAGGTATCCGGCATTACGTGCAACGGTCTCCTGGAAATCGTTATTTTATAACTCATGAAATCCTCCCTTTTATCAGGGTAACAGTAAAATCCGGTTGTTGCGGTCTGAATGACTATGCAGTATTTCAATCCTTTATAAAAATCAACAATTAAAAATCAATTAAAACTATTTTAAATTAATAAAATATAGACTGTTGAAAATTAGAAAACGAATGAGGTCGAGAATTATTGTTACTGTGAATGTAATAAAAGGTGTTTAAAACATGATTGAAAATTTAAACCATAACCTGATTTCTTTGTCAAAATAATTAAAGGGACGGAATGCAGGAGGTATATGCTGCAATTACTGATAGTTATAAAGATTTAATTTAATAAATATTGAAGGTTTTTTTCAAACATGTCGATAAGATAATAAATAAAGCCAGTGCAGAATAACGCAGAGATTGTGAAAAAGAGCCGTTTATGGATGGAAACTAAATAGAAAATACAGGGAACAGGAGATATGGATGAACTCCTTTGATGAAAATTTTTTTTCGTCTGAAGACAGGGCAAACAGTGGAATGGATATAGACCTTGATTCTCTGAATGGGGCAGGTATTTTTTCAGGAAGGGGTATCACAAAATCTTCTCACTGGTCCATCCCGTGGGCAGACCTCATGATGACCATGTTTGTATTCTTTGCAGTACTTTACATATATGATACCTATAAAAAAGAAACTCCTCCCTCCCGGAATGAACATTCATCCGATATCCAAAAAGAAATAAAGCCTGAAGAAACCGAGGACTTAACACGGTTTTTCGAGCAGAGCACACAGATATTAAAGGCCGAAGAGCTCAGGGATATAACAACAGTAAAGCTCATAAAGGATAAGGCCGTAAAAATCATCCTGCCGGGCGATGTGCTCTTTGATACAGGGCAGGCAGAACTCAGGTCAAATGCCATGGGTTCTCTGGAGGCAGTGGGAAGATTATTAAAAACAACTAACCTGGCTGTAACCGTTTCAGGGCATACCGATAATGTTCCGATCCATACGGACAGGTTTCCGTCCAACTGGGAACTGTCAACAGCCAGAGCCTGTGTTGCGGCTAAATTTTTAATTGAGAAGGCTAATGTCGCTCCGGGCCGTATCCAGGTAATAGGGTATGCCGAGAATAGACCTCTATCATCCAATGAGACGCCTGAAGGCCGCAGCGCTAACAGGCGTGTTGAGATCATTGTTTCTAAAGAACATATTTCAGATAATTTGAGTCCGCTATAAAAAGAGATTCTTACAGGAAGATAAATTATGGAAAGAAATAAATTAATAGGGCTGCTTTGTTGTGTAGGATTGGTTTTTATTGGTTTTGCTTTTCAGGGGAATTTATTGCTTTATTTTAATCTTGCAGCACTGTTTATTGTTATTGGCGGGACTGCGGGGGCAACACTGGTCAGCTTCAGGATTAAAAGCCTGATCAACCTGTGGCAGGTAATAAAAAATTCACGGCATTCCCGCGTTAAAGAACCGGATGAGATTGTCGAAATACTTATTGATATCTCGGTTAAAAGCCGGATAAAGGGACTCCTTTCACTCCAGGAGGATGAAGGTGAGACATCCATTCTCTTTCTCAGGCGTGCTTTAGGGTTTCTAGTTGACGGATACAAGGCAGAAGAAATGAAGGAGATTTTAAACACGGAAATGGCGTTTTTTAAAATCCGCAGGGAAGAGTCAGAAAGGATTTTAAGGACCATTGCGGAAATATGCCCCGCCTTTGGTCTTATAGGCAGCATAGTCGGATTAATCAGCATGATTTCCGGCATTGGTGATTCTTCCATAATCATGAAAACAATACCCCTTGCCCTTACATCAACCCTTTACGGTATAATATTTTCCAACTTTTTTTTACTGCCCTTTGCCGCGAATATCCGGGAACGAACAAACCATGAGCTGCTTTTGCAAAAAATGATCCTGGCGGGAGTAATGGCAATAAAGAGCAAAACACATCCAAGGATGCTTGAAGTAAAACTCAAATCTTTTATGACACCGTCCATGAGAAACAATAAGCTTGTATCCATAGAAAGGATACGAAAAATGCTCAAGATTGAAAAGGTGCCCGATACTGAGGTATCGACTGAAGAGGTCGATTCAGCTTTGGATACCGATGAAGCTATTCAGGAATCCAATGCAACAACGTAGATAAATCCTGTGTTCTCCCCGGCCCCTCCTGCATGGGACGGGGAGTAAATCACAATAGCAAAAGATGAAAACTTTTATATGAGTCAGGTGGTACATTGCCTGATGCCCAGTCAGGAATTAACTCCTTACCAGGCATAACTGCATTTGGTAAACAGGGTACGATTGGTTTTATTTATTTTATCCATCTCGTCATTTTGAAAACCGGCATCCGAATAACCTATAAAGAATTTGGTTTGCGGGTTTATTTTATAATTATAAAGGATCTGAGACGTCAGATTCTTTGATCGACTGTCCATGTAAAATGTATATAGAGATTGATTTCTTCTGGTGTCGGAATATTGAACAGTAATCCGAAGGGAACTTCTGATAGTGAACTGATGTGTAAAGCGCAGATCAGTTAAGTTAGTTGAGTATAACCTTCCACCGTCGACATCCATTTTCTCATAATTATGGCGCAGGTTCATTTTGAAATGCTTTCCTACCCGCCATTCGATTTGCGGGCTGAAACTGAATACCCTGCCCGAACGTGTATTGAAATAATCAATACTGTCACCGGTTTTGATATCAACCCCTATATCCAGTCCTGCCCTTGGCCTGATATGTCCAAATAAAAAAATGTTGTACTCATCAAAAAATTTACCATTATAATATTCTTCGCCCTGGCTGTAACCCATAAACATAAAGGACTGCATTGGGCCTTCAATATTGATTCTTATTCCAGCCTCTTCCCCGAGGTTATTACCGGCTTCATCATAACTTTTTTCATAATTTCCGGCCAGGAAGATTCTGTTAAATTTGCTTCCGGGCCCAAAGCGCCAGTTATGCCCGCCTGAGATATCGATTTTTCTGTAATCCACACGTGTTATGAATCCCATATCCGCGCGAAAATCATCACCGTATTCCGAGTACCGTGCCCACCAGGTCCATTCATTGTCATGGTGGTCGTAGTTAATCTTATAGGCGTAATCATCCATTTTTGCTTTCTGGCCAAAGGTCTCCTGGATATAGGACGGATACTCTGATACTGATTTCATTAATTGTACTTCGATATTATCACTGCTTGCCACGCGAATATTGCCATCAAAGCCTATGACTGTATTTGAGTAGTCATCTGCACGGCGATCTGTAAAAACCATACCAAGGTTAATGTTCCTGTTGACATCAAGGCGATAACGATAGGCTGTATTCATACTTTTTTTGTTTTCCAGCGAGGCAAAAAAGGAGCCCTGATTACCCGGGATAACAAAATTAGTGGTTTCATCATCAGCAAAAAAGAACCCGTATGTATGCACATCACGCTTGCCTGTTAGTTTAATACCATAGCCGGGTGATGAGATATTTCGTGTATGTACAAGGTTGGCATAGGAATTAAAATAATCCGCACCGTCCAGAAAGAACTCTCGTCTTTCAGGGTAGAAAATGGAGAAGGTATTATTGACATCAAGTTCGGCTACGTCGGCTTCAACCTGAGAAAAATCCGGATTGATTGTGGCATTTAAATAGAAATCCTGATTAATGCCCCAGCGGATATCCACTCCTGCATCGAGCTTGGTACTTGACTCCCAGTCATCAGTCTGTGGATTCGGACGGGTTTTTGAATAGGTTGACGTTAATGTGGGCACAATCCGAAGATTCCTGCTCTGTTCAAGATTTGAAAACCCCTCGGCCTTTTTCAGCTGGCACAGGTAGCATGAGAGATCATAGTCCTTGGTATTGTTAGACAGCTCATGACGCTTGTCCCTCGGATAGGACCTGAGAAGATCAATTCCCCAGGTCTGCCTGTCAAGGCCGGCAGGGAAACGAAGCTGGTCAAGGGGTATCTTCATTTCAACAACATATCCTGTGTCTGATATTGTCCCGGAGCTGTCCCATATGGAGTTCCAGGAGGAATCCTTTCCGTCGAATCCGCCGGATACATCATCGCAGATGGCATCCATCTGCACTCCCAGGGGATTGGCGGAAAACTCAAAAGCACGTCTTTCATCATTGAATGTGTCAATAACAACAGTAACTAAATCATCATCCCTGCAACCATCCCGGTCACTGAAAAAGGCGCGTATCTTATCCGGCTCTGGATCAGAGGCGATGAAGGCTACATAAAAATTACTGCCGTCCTCCATCAATAACACCTCGGTGTCCACGAGTGCCGGTATGTTTTGAGAAGGACGGGTTTCGTTATCCAGATACACGAGCTCAGCTCCCTCCCATTCACCTTCGGAAATAATGCCATCAATATCCGGACTTGATTCACTGTATGGTATATTGTAGTTGATAGCCTGCTTCTGAGAAGTGGCGTAAGTTGCTGTAATAAATAATAAATTAATAAGCAATGGAAGAAGAGTAATGTAATATGGATAGCTTTGCAGCCGTTTTACTGATGCCTTCATTGAATGTTTCCTTAAATTAACTTGTCTGGGATAATCCTTTAAAAAATCCTCTTACTGGTGGTTTGATGTAATGAATTGATGCTTTGAGGACATTAATGCGGAGAAAAATGCTCAATCTTTAACTCTATCATCAATAAAACCTTATATTTTGACCTGATATATCAATTTTTTGCTTTTTTATCAATACCCTAAATAATAAATATATATTATTTATATAGAATTATATGAATGACAGGCTGAAGCCTGAGGATGGAATTTTAAATCAGGCAGCTTATTTTCATACCCCGCTATTTGCGGCGGGGTAATTCATTTAGCCGAAGGCCTTTTTGAATTTTCTGTCCAATTCGTAGCCTTCATCAACCACGATTGTTTCAAGGGCCTGCAGCCTTTTCTCAATTTCTTTTATCTCGGTTTTGTTTTCAAGTTCACTGATGCGTCGTGT
Source organism: Desulfatiglandales bacterium (assembly GCA_963667015.2). GTDB lineage: Bacteria > Desulfobacterota > DSM-4660 > Desulfatiglandales > HGW-15 > JAAZBV01. The sequence goes on along the minus strand of CAXXJJ010000004.1, from coordinate 3,415,359 downwards.
CAGTTCATTGAGCACTTGTCTGTCCGCTTCGATGTTTTTCCTGGACCTGGATCCTTGAGATGCTTTTTTAAGTGCCTCTCCTGTAACACCGATTATTATGATTATACAAAAGAATGTCCAAAGATTCATGATATACTCCTTAAACAGGTGTTAGTATTTCTGTATAACTTCTTTAATTGTATACCGGATTTTAGAACCGGAATGTTTTGAATTATTCGTTATATTCAAATAAATAACCACAAAAAATAGCAATAATATATTCTGTAATTTGTATAGAAAATGTCTGAATTTTTATATCATTTTTAACATATTTTTTGGGGATCGATATTTTGGTATTGAATTTATAAAAAAAATAATCGATAAAACCTGTAAGTGCAGATTATTAAAGATAAAAATAAGTCTGAATATGGACTTTGGCTGGTGTGTATGTCATAATGCCGGCCGATAAAATCTAATGCCTGCCCGGGAGGGAAACATTCCGTGGCCCCTGCCTGAAGCCGAACAATTTGAAGGAAGGACTGGAAAGAAAATATGAGTCAGAACAAATCCGGATTTCAAGAAGAAGGACGTAAGCACCCCAGATTAAATGTCCAGATATGGACAGTAGAGCTAAATGATAATTCAAGATATTTCCATATGTTGTCGAATCTAAGTATGGGAGGATTCTTTATTGAAAAAAAACTTCCCTTCCCCGTGGGGTCAATAATAAATTTTGAAATGGAACTTGATGGTGAAATACTCCCTCTGAGAGGTAAAATAATAGATAACTATGAAAACTCAACTCCCGATCATTCAGGGGCCGGGGTACAATTTGTTGATATGGATGAAACGGTAAAACTTAAACTTGAGGCCTTTTTGAAAAAGCTGGAGAAAGGGAACCAGGGGATTATTTAAGGTATAATCATTATACAATTCCAGATATATAAAACCTTTTAGAATACATGAAGCAGAAGTCAGATTCTGGTCATCTGATGCTTGTTGAAACAAGTTGCTCATGTGTTATGCTGATGTTGAACTTTTCTGAAATAATAACTTTTGCTATCAGGTCCCCGTTAATATAAGGTTTTTCATATGCCAGAGCTGGTTGATCAACAATTTGGAAAATATAAACTGCTTAGCCGTATAGCACAGGGCGGTATGGCGGAATTGTACCAGGCAAAGCTTTTTGGGTATGAAGGTTTTGAGAAGCTTGTTGCCATTAAAAAAATCCTGCCCTATCTTGCCGAAGAAACCAACCTGATCAAGGCCTTTATTGATGAAGCCAAACTCGCGGCATTCCTGCAGCATCCCAATATTGTGCAGATCTATGATTTCGGAAGTGTAAATGATACCTACTACATTGCAATGGAGTACCTGTACGGAAATGATCTGAAATTTATCACAGAGAAATACAAAGAAAAGGGATTGGCCCTGAGTATTGAAAACGCATTGTACATTGCAACACAGGTCTGTGCCGGGCTTGATTATGCCCACAAATTAAGAGACTTTCAGGGAAAACCTCTGAATATAATACACAGGGATATCGGACCTCATAATATATTTATTACCTATGACGGCCAGGTAAAAATCATTGATTTTGGTATAGCCAAGGCTGCAACCCAGATTAATAAGACACAGTATGGCTCAATTAAGGGGAAGATAGCATATATGTCACCCGAGCAGGCCAAGGCGGAACCGATTGACCACAGATCAGATATATTTGCCATGGGTATCCTCCTGTATGAAATGGTAACACATGAAAGGGTTTTCAAGGGTGATACCTACGGGGTATTCAGCAAGGTAGTTGAGGCAGAATACGTTCCTCCCGGAAATGTGAATAAGGATCTACCCCCGGATCTCTGCAGAATCATAGAAAAGGCCCTGGAAAAAGACCGTGAAGTTCGTTATCAGTCTGCGGAGGAAATGCTTACAGATCTGGAAAAATGCATGCATGGGCTGTCTATAATGCCCTCCTATAGAAATCTTGCCCTGTATATGGACAGACTCTTTGGTGAGAGGGATGCCGGTTCAGGAAAGAAAACCGGAGATGATTCAACTTTAAAGCTCTCTGAGCTTGCTGATCCCCAGGCTGACAGGACCATGCTTCTTGCAGAAGAAGAGCTGCCCACCTTTAAAAAAAGTCTGATACCAAAATTTGCCTCTGTGGTGCTGATCCTGATTTCATTCATGATTGTGCTACTGCTTATGATTAAGACCCCTGAGTCCTTTATGAATTCCATATTTAAGTTTTTTGATCCAGGGGCTGCCAGTGATGACCAGGCCTCTGAACCGGTACCCCGGCGAATCTCCAAACCAATCTCAAAAACAGTCTCTGAGCCAGAGGCGGATATTGCCGCCCCGGGTGAACAGGATAATATTATGGCGCAGGGAGAATCATCCGATTCCGATGAGATAGATTCATCGGAATTGAAGGAAGGGATCAGACTGCTTGGTGAAGAAAAGTACGCTGAAGCCGCCGTTCTTTTTGAGGGTATCCTGGAAGCTGAACCGGAAAATGAGCAGAGAATATCGGCGCTATACTCTCAGGCCCTGGTCGGTCAGGCATCAAAAATAATAGAAAAGACACCTGAGAGGGCAAAGGCATTGCTGCTGAAGGCGGTTAAACTCAATCCGGACAGAGCTCAGGGACATTTTCTGCTGGGACGCATATATACGCAGCAGAAGGATTATACCAGTGCAATTGCATCATACCAGACTGCAGTCGAACTGGACCCGCAGATGTATAACGCCTATTTTAATATGGGCTACATCTATGCTGTCAAAAAAGACTTCAATAATGCACAGGAGATGTTCAGTCGGGTGGTTGACCTGTCGCCTCCGTTTTTGGATGAGGCGCTTTACAATCTGGCGATTGTTCAAAGAAAAATGGGTAATATTCAGGATTGTATAAAAAACCTGGAACAGGCAATAGCAGTTAATCCTGAAAATAAAAATGCAAAAAAACTGCTTGAAACATTGAAGAAATGAAGAAGGAAAAGTTATTATGATTAAAAAAGCAGAGATGCTTCTTTTAGTAATGGGGGCTTTTGTTTTATTATTTAACGGATGCCTTTCCATAGGAGGCAACAAGCAGGCAGAATGGAAACCTGCAGAGTCAGTAAGCAGGCCTCCCTTTATTCATACTGTAAAATATCCGGGTGAAACACTGCCTGTTATCTCCAGATGGTACACAGGTAATGTGAACAACTGGGAGGCCCTGGCAGATGCTAATCCAAATATAGACTATGAAAATATGGCGACAGGGACCAGGATATTTATTCCGGAAAACCTTCTTAAGACGACAGAGCCGTTAACCGAGGCATTTATCGATTCCGTCAACCAAAAAAGCAAACCCGTGGTAAAGGAAGAAAAAAAGAAACCTGTTTCACCACCCAAACCCAAGCCCAAAAAGGATGAAGATTTTGATTTAATAGGGCCAAAGTAGGTTAAAGGATATGCAGATGAATAATAACTCAAAGGTTTTGATATCCGTTCTTATCTTTTTAATGGTGCCTTTTCATTCACTCTTTGCCGCATCCAAAACCCCGCAGACAGTTTTGACAACGGATGAGGTTAAAGAGGCGCATTTAAAGAACAGAATCCTTCGGTATGTAGATATAAGCAACCTGGACCTGACCGGGGTTGATCTAAGCAGCATTGCGCTGCATCACTCCTCCCTTACCGAGGCAATACTTAAGAATGCCAGGTTTAAGGATTCCCTGCTGGTATCTTCAGACCTGAGTAACTGCAATCTGCAGAATGCTGAAATGACAGGTGTAAAGGCAGATAACTCGAATTTTACCGGTGCGGATTTAAAAGACGCGAACCTGACCTGTGCAGTTTTGATATCAAGCATCTTAAAGGGGGCAAATCTTTCCGGTGCAAACCTTCGTTATGGGATAATAAGAGAAACGGACTTCAGCGATTGTGTATTGACCGATACGAACCTGAGTTACTCTGCTATTAATGGGGATTTGAGTAGCGCAGATCTGACCAGGGCGGATATGCACGGGGCATTCCTCTCGGACGTAAAACTTGTAAACGCCAATATGGCTGATGCTAATCTGAGCACTGCAAAGCTGGAAGACATAAACATGAAAGGCTCGGAAAAGAGCAGGGCTATTCTTACCAAGGCCAATCTGAGTTATGCAACTGTCGAATCATCCAAAATGGATTACGCCCTTTTAGGCGGGGCTTATATGAATGGTATTTTTATCAGCAGGGTAAATCTCAACCATGCTGACCTGAGTTACGCCAGTATAAGCAATGCCTTCATAACAAAAACCGAATTTAACAAGGCAGATCTCCAGTATGCAGTTCTGGCTAATTCCAGCCTTGAGGGTATTGAATTTAAAGATGCAAAACTGGCTAACGCCGATCTGAAGAAAGCGGATTTGTCAGGCGCAGTAATGACCGGGGCGGTTATGAATTCCGTTGACCTGAGCGGTTCGGACCTGAGCGGAACCAGCCTTAAAGGCGCAAACCTCGCCGGGGCAAAGATCGATAATGCCAGACTGGACGGGACTGATTTTACAGATGCTGTTCTGGATGGTGCAATCCTCAAGGATATCAACCTGAATAAGGCTGTTTTAAACGGAGCCTCGCTAAAAAATGTTGACCTGAAAAACTTTGACCTGAGCGGTATCAAAATGAATAAGGTGCAGTTGACCGGATCATCCCTTAACGAGGCGAACTTCAGCAGTGCTGATCTTACTTACTCAGTAATCACGGAGTGTGATTTGAGGGATATCAATTTTGAAGGTGCAGATTTGAGCAGCGCAAATTTGAGCGGGTCGGTTATTGACAATGCGATTTTTAAAGGCAGCAACCTCAGGAATGTTGTTTTTGTCAATGCAAAGATGAACGGCGCAGACCTGGAGGGAGCGGATATAAGAGGCGCTGATTTTACCGGGGTTGATGTTACAACTGTTATAAACCTGAATCTGGCAAAAAATTATGACAAGGCAAAAGGTCTGGATAAACCTGAACCTGTCACAGAGTAATATTTCGAGTTTTACCATAGTTCTTTTCAAAAGGTTTAAGAAGCTGTAACCATTCCTGGTTTGGATACTACAATTTCTTTCATATTTGATAAGAAGTAAGATTACATTTTACTGATCCAATATGCCTTCCCTAACAGCCTTCAGGCTAACAGTCTTCAGCCTGTTTTGCCAGCCACCACCACATACCTGCTGGTAACACCCAGTATTTTCTTTTTCTGCATTGCTGCCACAACATTGGCCTGGAATCTTTCCGACGACATTGGTGCCTGTATTATATGGCTGACTTCCCATCCCGCGTCCTCCATCAGCCTGCAGTAATCGGTAATTAGTATTGCCGCCTTTCGGGATTCATCAATGGCAGGAGTGCCCTGAAAGTCCCGCCAGTCGGCATTTATCATAGCCAGCCTTGTGCCCTTTTTGCTGTTCTTATTAGCCAGTTTAAAGAACCCTTCAAGGAACCTGAGATATGCTTCTCTACTCATGTTTGCTATGCTGTTTTCTTCATACTCTTTTACTTTTTTGCTGAAATAGGGAGGGTCAAAGATAATAAGATCCGGTTTTGTCTTTCCATTAACCGGCCATTTGAGTTTATTGATGTCCCAGAAATGATGTTCTATCTCGGGCCTTTCATTGATTCTATCAACCATATCAAAACTCCAGCAGCGGCGGTTGAATGCAAGACATGTATCTGCCACAACCCCGCCTCCGGCCATTGGATCAAAAACAAGGTCTTTCTGTCTTGAGAAGAAATAGAGAATATGCGCGACTAGCTGCGCCGGGATTCTCCCCGGCCACTCATCACCGAACCTTTTATCACAGTCATTCCAGTTCCATAGATCCCAGGTCCTTATTCCCCACTGTAATCTACGGTATTTACCAATATCATTTTCCTTCTCCAGTTTAAGAGACCAGACCAGAGACTCAGGCCAGGCGTGCTTTTCAGCAATCTGTTGAATTGTAAATCCTTTCTTAATGTCGGTATTTACCCATTTTGCCACGGTTGGCATTTTGGGTAAATAGCGGGAGATTGTCTGCTGAGGCAAATCTAAACGAGATGAAATCCTGTCCTGAGGGATGCCAAGCTTATTCATCCTGAATAAGATCAAATCAAGCTTCATTTGATTTGCAGCCCTGAGATCAGTGATATATTTATCTACCGCCTGTCTTGAACGACCGAATGCCTTACCGATTTCTGCTGAGCTCAGCTTCGGATCATCCATATATAACCTTCTGGCAGCATCTCTTATCTCTTCCTCATTGAGCTGCCTTGGCCCTATGGCCTGTTTTGCTGCATACAACAGTGGATGTGTGCCATTGAGCTTTATTATCTGTGCGGAAATTTCTTTTTCCCCGATTCCCTTGTAAGCATTAAACCTGTGTGCCCCGTCCAGGATGCGGTATTTCTCCGGTTCATCTGGATGTTCCTGAAGATGTATAGGATCAAACTCAAACCCGTCCCTCATGTTTTCTTCAAACATAGATACTCGTTTGTGGTCAATGCTGTTTCGCGGGTAAATACTTTTGTCCAGAACAATGTCCTGAATTTTTACAGACTGCACTTTACTCATAGTTGTCTCCTTTTCCTTGGAATCAGACTGAAGGCTGTTAATAAAACAGGCTGTAGGCTGTTCGACTGTAGGCTTAAGTAAAGGCCCGAAAACCTAACAGCCTTCAGCCGAAAATGCTTCAGCCTGTACATCCCAGGCAGGTGGGGATGTACTGTTACAAACATTGTGCCATATTCGAGCAGGTAAAACTAAAAACAGCGGATATACTGGAATAACAAGCCTTTCATTCCGGCAATGTCCATAAAGTGATATTGCTTTGGAATATTACTAAGGATAAAAAAATTAAGGATGCACAATCTAATGTGCATAATGCACATTTTTTAAGGCAGGGTTTATAGAATTATTTAAAGTCCAGGCTATTTCATGAACAGTAAGTATCCCAATATACCGAAAAACTTTGATACCTTTGCCCTCAAGTGCTATTATCCCCCAAAATTCTGAATAGAAGAAAAATACATGGCAATTAAAAAATCTGAATTATACAGCTCTCTCTGGGCGAGCTGTGACGAACTGCGCGGAAGTATGGATGCCAGACAGTATAAAGATTGTGCACGCAGTGCGTGCACAATTGACATGTTATAAATATCCAGATTTTCAGCCTTCGAAGTCCAAGGATATGGATAATTTTTAGGTTTGCATATCCTGCGTTTGTAATATTTTTCAACATAACCTCATCAGTAATATGACAATAAATCGCACCCACGAGGAGAATAGCAGATGAACCTGACTGATAATGAGAAGCGAGACATTGTAAAATATATAGAAGCAGGAAAGCCGTTGCCTGATAAATATCGTTTTTTGCTCTTTGATGACAAACGTGAAGTGGAACTGGTGTGGAACGGCAAAACAAATGAGGTATGCAATATTGTTCTTCCCTTTCAGGTTATTGAGCAGGTTGATGAACCGCGCGCAGAAAAGCCGGAGGATACCTCCCCGCAGCTTGGACTGTTTGATTCCAGAGGCCGTCAGAAGGCTGGTTGGACAAACAAGCTTATCTGGGGCGACAATAAACTGATACTTTCTTCTCTTAAAAATGGACCGCTTCGTGATGAGATAGAACGAAACGGCGGCATTAAACTTATCTATATTGATCCCCCCTTTGATGTGGGTGCTGATTTTTCCATGGATATCGAGATTGGTGATGAAACCCTGCATAAGGAACCGGGAATCTTGGAAGAGATTGCTTATCGGGATACTTGGGGTAAAGGCGCTGATTCATTTATTGCTATGATTTATGAGCGATTGGTATTGATGCGGGATTTAATGGCTGAAGATGGTAGTATTTATGTTCATTGTGATAATAGAGTAAGCGGATATATTCGTCTCGTTTTGGATGAAATATTTGGTAAAGATCTTTTCATTAATGAGGTCATATGGAAAAGATCAACTTCAACTGGTTTAGCCTCAAAACGTTGTGGTGTGTTACATGATACTGTTTTCTGGTACTCAAAATCAAATAGCTATGTTTTTAATATGCAATACCATGCTTATGAAGAAAAATACTTAAAAAGAATAAAAAAAGATAACAATGGTCGTGAATACATCCCAATTCCTACAGGTAATCCTGGATATAGACCTAACTTATATTATGAATACAAAGGCTATTTACCACATTCGAATGGGTATAAATGGACCAGAGAAAAAATGGAACAATTGGACAAAGAAGGAAGATTAATATTTCCATCAAATAAAACTGGAAGGATACAATACAAACAGTATGTTGAAGAAATGGAAGGTATTAAATTGCAGGATTTATGGACAGATATCCCAGCTGTAAACCCTGTCGCACAAGAAAGAGTTGATTATCCGACTCAAAAACCCGAAGCTCTTCTGGAACGAATAATCAAAGCCAGTTCAAATGAAAATGACATAGTTGCTGACTTTTTTTGTGGCTCTGGCACAACAGCAGCAACCGCTGAAAAACTTAACCGCAAATGGATTGTTTCCGATCTAGGCAAATTTGCGATCCACACAACCCGCAAAAGAATGATTCAGATGCAGAGAGCCCTCAGGGAAGATGGCAAAGACTTCAGGGCTTTTGAGGTTTTAAATCTCGGCAAATATGAACGTCAGCATTATATAGGGATAAATGAAAATCTGAGAGAAGAAGAAAAACAACGGCAGATTGAAGAGCGAGAAAAGAATTTTACAGAACTTATTCTTCATGCCTACAGGGCTCAAACTGTTGAAGGATTCCCATCCTTTCAGGGTAAAAAGGCAGGACGGCTTATTGCTGTCGGGCCTATCAACCTTCCTGTTACACGTCTGTTTGTAGAAGAGATCATTCTTGAGTGCCGTAAAAACAGTGTTACCCGTGTGGATATCCTTGCCTTTGAATTTGAAATGGGGCTTTTCCCCAATATCCTTGATGAAGCAAAAAACAAGGGGATTGACATTGCCCCTAAATACATACCACGGGAAGTCTTTGACCGAAGGGCTGTTGAAAAGAACCAGGTAGTATTTCATGATGTAAGCTATATCGAGATTAAGCCCCATGTTAAAGGGAAAAGCATTGCTGTAGAACTTACCGATTTCTCGGTCTATTACACCCAGGAAACTATTGACAGTGTTGCCGAAGGATTGAAGAACGGCAAGAACAAAATTACAGTTGATAATGGTCAGATTGTCAAGGTTTCCAAAGATAAAAACGGGATTGTATCAAAGGAAGTTCTTACAAAAAAATGGACAGACTGGATAGATTACTGGTCAGTTGATTTTGACTTTGAGAGTAAAAGGGAAATCATTAGAGTTAAGGATGAAGAGAGCGAAGAGCTTGATGAGCGCTGGACAGGAGATTTTATTTTTGAAAACGAGTGGCAGTCCTTTCGTACAAAAAAAGACCGCTCCCTTGAATTAAAGAGTGTTTTTCATGAATGTGCTCCGGGAAGATACAAAATAGCGGTAAAGGTGGTTGATATCTTTGGAAACGATACCATGAAAATAGCCGACGTAACGGTTGGTGGTAAAAAGTGAAACCGCGAATGGACGCTAATGAACGCTAACAAATACGAAATAATAAAAAAATATTCGCGTTTATTTGCGTGCATTGGCGGTTAAATAAGGAGTCCTACATGGCGAAGATAGAAGTAAAAGGTACTGATATTACAGTCATCTCTCAAAATGCAGAAGACTATATCTCTTTAACCGATATTGCAAAAACCAAAGAAAGTGATTCCCGTGCTGCTGATATTATAAAAAACTGGATTCGTAATAGAGGGACAATTGAATTTATCGGCACCTGGGAGCAATTACACAACCCTGATTTTAAAGTGGTCGAATTCGACCACTTTAGAATGAATGCCGGACTAACCTCTTTTGTATTGAGTCCTGGAAAATGGATTGAAAAAACAAATGCAATTGGCATCATGGTTAAAGGCGGCAGGTATGGGGGAACTTATGCACACAAGGACATTGCATTTGAGTTTTGCTCGGCCATCAGTCCTGTGTTCAAACTTTATCTCATTAAAGAGTTTCAACGTCTCAAAGATCAGGAAAGAGAAAAACTGGGTTGGGATATCCGCCGGAACCTGACAAAAATAAACTATCGTATTCATACTGACGCGATTAAAGAGAATCTAATACCCCCTGAATTGACTAATGCTCAAATCAATCTTGTATACGCATCGGAAGCGGATATATTGAATATGGCCCTGTTCGGGGTAACCGCAAAAGAGTGGCGTGATAACAATTCTGATTTAAAGGGAAATATCCGTGATTATGCCAATGTTTCCCAGCTTGTTTGTCTGGCTAATATGGAAAGCCTTAATGCCCATTTAATAAATGAAGGGCTCAATCAGAAGGATCGTCTTGTTAAACTGAACCAGATTGCCATACATCAAATGAAACTGCTTACCAGCGATACCTCAATTAAAAAACTCGAAGGAAAAAAATAATGGCTATACATCCTGACTTCCCCTCTTCGCCCTATGAAATTCTGAACCCTGATATCCGATGGTTTCCCGCAGATGAGGCATTGCGGGAATCAAGCTATGAGAAGCTTCTGCCGCCGTTTGTACATCTTCTTCGTAAAGAGGTTAAGGAATGGCGTGAAAAATCCTATGAAGGCGCTACCAATACAAGTATTTCTCTAATGAACTGGTGGTTTAAAACCGAGCACCTTATCCCCAAGGCAGATGGATCGGTCGTTCCCTTTCAGTATTATTATGCCCAGCGAGAAGCGATTGAGACAGTTATCTATTTATATGATGTCGTTAAGTTTAAGGATAAATATGATCTTATACGCTATGACTCATCACAGGCTGTTTCTGCCGGAATGTTTGATGAGAACTGGCGCAGGCTTGTAGTTAAAATGGCGACTGGAAGCGGTAAAACCAAGGTCATGAGCCTGATACTTGCCTGGGCCTTTTTTCATAAGACATATGAAGAGGACTCTGATCTTGCCAGAAACTTTCTCCTTATTGCTCCTAATATAATAGTTCTTGATCGTATCAGAAATGATTTTGACGGGCTTCGGATATTTTTTGAAGACCCTGTACTGCCTGATAACGGCTATGACGGTCAGAACTGGCAGGATGATTTTCAGCTAACACTGCATATACAGGATGAGGTGAGTATTGTAAGAAAAACAGGAAATATTTTTCTTACAAATATCCACCGGGTTTATTCTTCGGATACAGTTGCTGCGAGTTTTTCAGATGAAAATACCATGGATTATTTTTTAGGGAAAAGACCCACAGGAAAGACAACAGATTCAAAAGTGGACCTGGGAGAGATTGTTCGTGATATTGATGAGCTTGTTGTTTTAAATGATGAGGCCCATCATATACATGATTCAAAACTTGCCTGGTTTAAATCCATTCAGGATATTCATAATAAGCTGCTGCAAAAAGATAATTTTCTTTCCTTGCAGGTAGATGTAACTGCAACACCCAAACACAATAATGGGGCTATTTTTGTCCAGACAATATCGGACTATCCGCTTGTTGAGGCTATTTCACAGAATGTGGTAAAGCATCCGGTTCTTCCGGACAGTGCAAGCCGGGCAAAACTGGCTGAGAGACAGAGCGCTCTTTTTACTGAGAGATATGCTGATTATATAAATCTGGGAGTTGAAGAGTGGAGAAAGGTTTATCCTGAACATGAAAAACTCGGGAAAAAGGCCATCCTGTTTATTATGACAGATGACACAAAAAACTGTGATGAAGTTCAGGAATACCTTGAGCTTAATTTCCCTGAATTTAAAGACGCCGTTATGACAATACATACTAATCGAAGCGGTGAAATATCTGAGTCAACTTCAGGTAAAAGCAAGGAAGAACTGGACAGGCTTCGTGATCAGGCTAATAAAATAGATAGCTGGGAAAGTCCTTATAAAGTTATTGTATCGGTTTTGATGTTGAAAGAAGGATGGGATGTTCGCAATGTTACAACGATAGTCGGACTCAGGGCATATACCGCAAAAAGTAATATTTTGCCTGAGCAGACTCTTGGAAGAGGTTTGCGGCGGATGTATTTTGGAAGTGATATTGAAGAATATGTAAGTATTGTTGGCACAGATGCGTTTATGGACTTTGTTGAATCCATACAGAGTGAAGGTGTTGAACTTGAAAGAAAACCGATGGGTGAGGGTACCAGCCCCAAAGCTCCGTTAATTGTTGAAGTAGATACTGAGAATACTAAAAAGGACATTGATAAGCTTGATATAGAAATTCCTGTTCTTACACCAAGGATATACAGAGAGTATAAAAATATTTTCGAACTTGATCCGGCATCTTTCAGCCATGAACCTATAAAATACCGTGAGTTTACAGATGAACAAAAAAAGGAAATTGTTTTTAAGGATATAACCACCAATGAAATCAATCATATTACGCTGTTAGATACAAATGCTGTAGCAGATTATAGGAGCGTTATAGGATATTTTGCACAGACAGTAATGAAAGATCTCAGATTGGTATCCGGGTATGACATACTTTATGGAAAGGTTAAGGAGTTTATTTCTCATTATCTTTTCACCGAATCTGTTGAAATCGATGACCTTAATACAATAAGAAATCTTTCAGAATCCGGAGTGACAAAAACGATTATAGAATGTTTTAAAAAGTATATTAATGATCTGACAGTCAGGGATAAAGGCGATACAGAGATAAGAGACTATATTAAGTTAAGAAAAACCAGGCCTTTTGTTGTAAAAGATCAGGGATATATTATTCCTCAGAAATCGGTATTTAATAAAATAATAGGAGACAGTCATCTTGAACTGGAATTTACAGCCTTTCTGGAAAAGTGTGATGATATCATTTCTTACGCTAAGAATTTTTTGGCTGTTCATTTTACTATTGATTACATTAACAGTGATGGATTTCCATCAAACTATTACCCGGATTTTCTGGTAAAGGTTTCTGAAAGCGAAGTAGTTATTGTAGAGACAAAAGGACTTGAGGACCTGGACGTCCCGGAGAAAATGAATCGGCTTAAACAATGGTGTGTGGATATTAACAATACTCAAGACGAGACCCATTTTGATTATGTATTTATAGACGAAGAAGGTTTTCATAAATATAAACCGTCATCTTTTCAGAAGCTAATTGAAAATTTCAGGAAATATAAGGATTAAGACAACAATATTGCAATCCGCTTATAAATATATTCTTGCAGATGAAGAAATTGTCGTATCACTGGTACGACTATTTAATTAATATCATATATTAAAGTGGATTTTTGAATTGCACATCAGAAAATTATTGTCAAAGACCATGAATAACGCGGGTAAAAACGCGGGTAAAAAATAATATAAGCGCCGGTACAAACTGATGCAATAGAAGAATTGAATAAACTGCCGGCAAGTCATGCAAATTGGAATTATTGATTCGTTAACGATTAATTTTAATTAGGGCGAATACGCCCTAATAGGAAAAGATCGGCGGCATATAAAATGCCACCCTACGTAAAACTTTCAAGGCCTTAGCATAGGTGCCTGGCCTTCCGAAATTTTTGTGGAGGTGGATTATACCTCACTGGTTTATCTATTTCTTCAACAAATCCTTTCCAATATCAAATGCCTGCCCTGCAAAGTCACCTGCATTGTAATATCCTCTATAAAAGGGCGTAAAAATCAAAAAAATTGGTCATATGGTTGGGTGAGTTTACATTGACACACAGCGCCAAGTTCCATATATTTTATTCCTAAAAAAGGGAATCCATATTAAATTAAAGATTATAAGGCCCAGGATGGATAAAGATCTTATCAAGATTGTCATACAGCCAATGACCGGGGAAACAGCAAAATCCATTCCTGATTATGGCAGAAAACATAATTTTAATGCTATTATGGCTTGTGCCATAATCATGACCTGATTGACTTTTTCAAAAGGATAATTCTATGGAGAAAAATCCCGCACACGAAACCCTTGAAAACGAGATCAGACGTTTAAAGGAATCCCTGAAAACGATTCATGGTGAATATGAGAGTCTTTTAAACAGGAAAGAGAAGTATGAGAAAATCTTTGATAATGCGGGAGTGGCTATAAACCTTGTTGATCCTGAAACCGATGAATTTGTGGAATTCAACAGACACTCCTATGAAAGCCTCGGGTACTCGCGAGAGGAATTCGCGGAACTTAAGACAACCGACTTTGCAGAAAGCGATGATCCGCTGCAACCGCTTGAAACTCCTCAAGACATCACATTAGAACCGGTCTCTTTTGAATCAAGGGTCAGGACCAAAGACAATGAGATCAAGGATATATTGGTGATATCAAAGTTAACAAAAATTGAAAATAAAACCTATTTTAATAACGTTGTAACCGATATCACCAGGCTTAAAGAAATAGAAAGGAAGTTAAAAAAAAGCGAGGAATTCAGTTTTTCCATCCTTCTAAATACTCCCAGCCCCATTATGGTGATTAATAAAGAATTAAGGATTGAATATGTTAATCCAGCGCTGGCTGAACTTACAGGATATTCATCAGATGAGCTTTTGGGGAAAACCTTTCCTTTTCCATGGGTGGATGACCCGATTTCACATGATGAGTGGAGGAAGGCTACCTTAAAAGGCGTTAAAGGTTTGGAGGGCGAATTTACCAATAAGAACGGAGAGAGATTCTGGGTTATTTTTTCCACGACTCCTGTCATAAAAGACGGTGAATTTAAGTATTCTCTCAGTACCTGGGTAGACATAACCGACAGAAAAAAGGCCCAGGAAGAGGAAAAGAAACTTCGCATCAAGTATGAAAGGGCTGAGCGAATGGAGGCACTTGGAACCCTGGCGGGCGGTATCGCCCATGACTTCAACAACCTGCTTATGGGTATACAGGGACGCACATCTCTGATGCTGATGGAAAAAGAGATCAACGATTCCGAATATGAACACCTGAAGGGCATAGAGGAGTACGTTAAAAACGCGGCATCACTTACAAAACAATTGCTTGGCTTTGCCAGGGGGGGGAAATACGAGGTTAAGCCGATCAATCTGAATGAACAGCTTTTATCCAATGCAGATATGTTCGGCCGAATGAAAAAAGAGATAAGCATACACAAGAGGTTGTGCGAAAATTTATGGACCAGCGAGATTGATCAGGCGCAGATCAATCAGGTTCTGATGAATATCTTTGTCAATGCCTGGCAGGCTATGCCCGGGGGAGGAGATCTGTATATTGACAGTGAAAATGTAGATTTTATGGACTCTTCTCTGAAACCCTATGAGATTAAGCCGGGCAGATATGTAAGGATTTCCATCACAGATAACGGTATCGGAATGGACAAGGCCACACAGGAAAAGATATTTGACCCGTTTTTCACTACAAAAGAAATGGGAAGAGGAACAGGCCTGGGCCTGGCCTCTGTTTATGGCATAATGAAAAACCATGGAGGCTTCATTGATGTCTATAGCGAAAAAGGGCGGGGAACCACATTTAAACTGTATCTGCCCGCTACAGAAAAGGAAGCGGTAAAAGAGGCGCCTGTTATAGAAGAAATTGTTATGGGCAAAGAAAACATATTGCTGGTGGATGATGAAAATCTTATCATCGAAGTAGGAAAGCACATGCTTGAAAAATTGGGCTACGTGGTCTTTACATCTGAAAATGGCGAAGAGGCTATTCAGATTTATCAGGAAAATAAAGAAAAAATCGACCTGGTAATACTTGACATGATAATGCCGGGCATGAACGGTGAAAAGGTCTTTGACCGGCTTAAGGAGATTAACCCGAAGATAAAAGTCCTTTTGTCAAGCGGATACAGCGTGAACGGCCAGGCAACTCATATATTAGAAAAAGGCTGCAAGGGTTTTATTCAGAAGCCCTTTGATCTACATACATTGTCCCAGAAGATGAGGGAAGTTCTGGACAAGGCGTCTTTGAAAGAATAACCTGATGTATTTACATGAAGAAAAGTCTTTTATTTTTATCATGGAAAATACCGGGGTCTGTCCTTGACATTGACACTTTATCGCCTTAAGGCAATGGAGTTTAAGTTACGTTTATTGAAATCAACAAGGGAAAACTCAAAATAGTTATCCAGCATCCCCAACTCACCGGCGGCATATAAAATGCCGCCCTACTAAAACTTTCAAGGCATTAGCATAGGGGCCTGGCCTTCCGAAATTTTTGTGGGGGTGGATTATGCCCCACCGGTTTATCTATCTCTTCAACTAATCCTTTCCAATATCAAATGCCTGCCCTGCAAAGTCACCTGTATTGAAATATCCTCTATAAAAGGGCGTAAAAATCAGAGGATCAACCATATTAATATCCGGTTCACCTGAAAAGCGAAGAGGATATAGCCGCCTACTTAACGATTGTTATCGAAGATGGAGACCCAGGAGAGCTGGCACACGCCCTTGGAGTCGCTGCACGGGCAAGAGGGATGACAGAGGTGGCTAATGCTGCGGGGATATCCCGAGAGGCGTTATACAAAGCCCTACGGCCAAACTCGCATCCACGTTTTGATACAATAAGCCGTGTATGCTCTGCACTTGGTGTAAAATTGGTAGCGCAGGCTGTTCAAAAAGAGGCGCAACCTTGATAGAGTAAAACTTCATTAATTCATTCTTTTTCGGATTTCCCTGCATGTTTTTAATGGTAACTATTTAAATAATTAAGGAAAAACTGACTTTTACCGGTGTTTCAGGCTCAGTATTTTTTTATTATTTCCCGAGATCTTATGTTCCTTAACACACTGCTATTATTGATGGTTAAATGACTCTTTTTAATAATATTCCAGGTTTATTTGAATATATTTATAATCAGGCTTTTATTAAAATTGCCAGTTCAATTTATCTCGGAGGAGAAGATGGCTGATCAGAACAAAGATTTTGAAAAGGCTCTGGAAATAGGCAGGCCGCCAAATATTAATGAAAGCAACGGGGTCGCTTCTTGACATTTGACAGGTTGCATCCAAGAACAGGGAAAAACTACAAAAGAAACAGCAAAACAACAGTGTCAGCTCTTCAGTATGCAGTACTGGCTAATTCCAGCCTTGAGGGCATTGAATTTAAAGATGCAAAGATGAACGGCGCAGACCTGGAGGGGGCTGATTTTACCGGGGTTGATGTTACAACTGTTATAAACCTGAATCTGGCAAAAAATTATGACAAGGCAAAAGGTCTGGATAAACCCGAATCTGAACCAGAAACTGTCACAGAGTGATATTTCGAGTTTTACCATATTTCTTTTCAAAAGGTCTAAGATGCTGTAACCATTCCTGGTTTGGATACTACAATTTCTTTCATATTTGATAAGAAGTAAGATTACATTTTACTGTTCCAACATGCCTTCCCTAACAGCCTTCAGGCTAACAGTCTTCAGCCTGTTTTGCCAGCCACCACCACATACCTGCTGGTAACACCAAGTATCTTCTTTTTCTGCATTGCCGCCGCCACATTGGCCTGAAACCTTTCAGACGACATCGGTGCCTGAATAATATGGGTAATGTTCCAGCCGGTATTTTTGCTCTAATTTTCTAAGATTTTCTTTGAGAGTCATAATTTTTTCCTGTTGTTAATAAAGAGTCTTAACTTTTTTACCAGAACCTTCCAGAATATATTTTTTAGCATGAGACAATATCATTTAATTTCTGTTGATTCTTTCTTGCATGGTAATATATTGACATCCCCACAGCGGTCTGAAAAAATGCCATATAATTTAAGCCCAAGATTAATTAAGCTAATCTTTATAAATTATCATATATTTGCCCCAAGCCGGATTTTTTTGTCAAAAAAGTAAAATAAAAAATATAAATTGCAATTATGGGGCCATACATAAGTATCACTGATACTCCCGGATATCTGCAAAATGACTGATGCCGGAGGAAAAAAGAAATGATCCGGAACAGTGAACAAAGAGGCTGGGGACGAGATGAATGCAGCCAGTGTATTTAATAGCATTTTATAATGCTCCAGGAAGTTATTCTTTAGCTTGAAGAAGAATGAATGATGGTATATAGAAATGAATGCAAATCCATATCATATTACAGTAAAATTACTGAATTTATTTTGCATTTCAATTTTCCAGGAGGGAGCACTATGAGAAAATTTCTGATTGTAATATCCATTGCCGCACTGATCAGTTTCGGATCCTTTGGATGTTCAAAGAATAATGATGAAGAAGCAAAAGACAGCGATAAAAAAATAAAGATAGGTCTATCCTTTTCTGATTTTGCAACAGAGCGATGGGCAGTCGAACGTGACATTATGACTAAAATGCTGGAAGACAGGGGATATGAGGTCATTGCCCAGGGAGCCAACCATGACACCAAAACACAGAATGACCAGATTGAAAACATGGTTACCCAGGGTGCAAAGGCAATACTTATTGTTGCTGAAGACGGCGCTTCCTGCTCCATTGCAGTTGATAAGGCCGCTCGGGCCGGGGTTCCCTGTGTTGCATATGACAGGCTGATAAAAACACCAAAACTTGCGTGTTATATATCTTTTGATAATGTTGAGGTCGGACGGCAGCAGGCACTGGGCGTACTAAAGGCCAGAGACAACGGTCGGTTTGTCATGCTGGGTGGAAGCCCTACAGATAATAATGCTGTTCTTTTCAGGAACGGTCAGATGGAGGTATTGCAGCCTCTTGTTGACAGCGGCCAGATTCAGATTGTAGCTGACCAGTGGGTAGATAACTGGGAACAGGAAATTGCCCTCAGGAAAATGGAAAACATACTCACCTCTCGGAAAAATGAGATCGATGCGGTTGTAGCTTCAAATGACGGTACAGCACTGGGAGCCATACAGGCACTGAAGGCACAAAAACTGAATGGCAAGGTTCCTATCTCCGGTCAGGATGCAACGGCAGCAGGGTGCCGATCAATAGTTGACGGTGACCTCACCATGACTGTTTTTAAGGATGTCCGCAAACTTACTCCTCTTGCAGTTGACATTGCAATCAAACTTGCTAATGGAGAACAAATAGAAGGCCTCGAAAATTTCTCCCTGGCTGAGCTGACACTGGAAAAGAATTTAAAGGGTGAAGTTCCCTGTAAATTCCTGAAAGTAGTACAGGTTGATAAAAGCAATATATATGATGTTGTCGTAAAGAGCGGATTCCAGAAATGGGAAGAAGTATATGCAGGAATGCCCGAGGATGAAAGACCGCCGAAACCGTAATGGTTTATAATATGGATGACTATATTTTAGAAATAAAAAACGTCACAAAAAAATTTCCAGGTGTAACCGCTCTTTCGAATATCTCCTTTAAGATAAAGAGGGGTGAGATCCACGGGCTCTGCGGAGAGAACGGTGCAGGCAAATCAACTCTGGTAAAAATTCTTTCTGGCGTTTACCCTGCTGACACCTATACCGGGGACATTATTTACGATAATGAACCTTTGCGCTTCGATCACCTGGGAGTAAAAACCGCAATTGAAAAGGGAATTGCAGTTGTTTATCAGGAACTGATTCTTGTTCCGGAGATGACTGTTGGCGAGAATATCTTTCTGGGGAGAGAGCCCAAAACAGGCAAGGGCGGCGTTAACTGGAACAGGCTCTATGCGGATACAAGGCAGATACTCAAAAAATACAATCTTAACATTCCCTTTTCGGCAAAGGTTTCATCACTTGGTGTGGGTAAACAGCAGATGGTTGTTATTGCAAAGGCCCCTGGCTGAAAATGTAAAGGTCCTTATCCTTGATGAACCGACATCGGCCCTGACCGAAGCGGAAGTAGATACCCTGATGGAGATTCTCGAACGCCTCAGGAATGACGGTATTACCTGCATATATATCACCCATAAGCTTAATGAGTTTTTCAGGATAACAGACACCATTACTGTTTTTCGTGACGGGACGGTTGTCGATACCGTAAAGACAAAAGAACTTACCAATGAAAAGATAATCTCCATGATGGTCGGCCGGGAGATGACCGAACGCTTTCCCACCGAGTCAAGAAACCCCGGTGACGTTGTACTGAATGTAAAGGAAATATCAGTTCCTGATCCCGCACTCCAGCATAAAAAGCTTGTTGATGATGTAAGTTTTTCCCTCAGGAAGGGTGAGATACTTGGCATTGCGGGTTTGATGGGTTCAGGGCGTACGGAGCTGGTATCGGCAATATTCGGTGAATACGGCAGGAATTGCCGTGGTGCGATAAACATAGACGGCGAAGATGTTTCAATCTGTTCTGCCCGCGATGCAATAGATAACGGAATAAGCCTTGTCCCTGAAGACAGGAAACTCCTGGGCCTTGTGCTTGGCCAGTCCATACTGAAAAATATCTCATTGCCCAACATGGACCGGTTTACCGGAAGATTCAGCGTAAATCAGCATAAAGAGTATTATGAATGCGATAAGATGTCTAAAAGGTTATCAGTAAAGAGCCCGTCCGTGCACTCGATTGTGGAATCATTGAGCGGCGGAAATCAGCAGAAGGTGGTACTTGCCAAATGC
Organism: Desulfatiglandales bacterium; assembly: GCA_963667015.2. Classification (GTDB taxonomy): domain Bacteria; phylum Desulfobacterota; class DSM-4660; order Desulfatiglandales; family HGW-15; genus JAAZBV01. Next base: position 3,394,963 of record CAXXJJ010000004.1, on the reverse strand, counting down.
ATAATGTCAAATCCCAAAATACTTATCCTGGACGAACCGACCCGCGGCATAGATGTGGGAGCCAAGTATGAAATATACAAACTTATGAACACCCTGGCCAATCAGGGGGTGGCTATAATAATGGTCTCAAGCGAACTCCCCGAAATTCTGGGGATGAGCGACAGGATACTTGTAATGCACGAAGGCAGGTGCACAGGAATAATAGATAACGATGAATATGCAACACAGGAAAGGATTATGACGCTGGCAACAGGAACAGCAGATTAACAGGAGAAAGAATGACAAACGTTACAGGAACGATACAGAAGAATAAAGGTAAAATAGCTGATTCAATACACGCACATTTTCGCACATACTCAATGGTTATTGCCCTTGCTGTAATCTGGATCCTGTTCAGCATCTTAACAGACGGCGTATTCTTTGAGCCCCGCAATCTATCAAACCTCGTCAGGCAGACTGCACTCATAGCAATACTCGCTATCGGTATGGTTCCTGTAATAGTAACCGGAAACATAGATCTTTCGGTTGGTTCTGTAGTCGGATTTATCAGTATAATCGTGGCATACTGCCAGTATTTTATATTTCCTGATTTTTTAGCCGGGCTCTTCCCATCCCTTGAAGCACAGACAACATTTCTGGGCATTGAGACCAGTATGAACGGGGTCATTTCCACAGCACTGTCCGTTGTTGTCGCGCTCGTTGTCGGGCTTATAATCGGCATATGGCATGGGACACTTATTGCCTACCTTAAAATACCTGCCTTTATTGTTACACTGGGCGGATATCTTGCCTTCAGGGGCGGTGTTTTACTGGTCAGCGGCGGCAGGACAATAAGTCCTGTTGAAAACACGCTGGTGGAAATAGGCCAGGGATATATTCCCAAAAATATAGGGATTATACTTGCTGTGCTGGTTGTCGCATGTATCTTTGTTGTGATCATGTGGGGACGAAATCAGAAATTCAAATACGGATTTGAAAAATATCCGGTATACAGGGACCTGTTCAAGGCTGTGGCAATCTCTGCCATTGTCCTCTTCTATGTCCTGTACATTGCAAACGGCTATGAGGGGATTCAAAATCCCGTGCTCCTTCTGGTAATCATCCTGTTGATTTTTACTTACATAACCAGGAATACACGCTTTGGACGCTACATCTATGCATATGGAGGCAACAAGGAGGCTACCCGTCTTTCAGGCATCAATACCGGCATGATAGTATTTAAGGTATATATCCTGATGGGAATTTTATGTGCCGTTGCCGGGATCGTTTTAACAGGATATGTTTCTGCAGGGACAACCTCCGGAGGAAACCTATATGAACTCCTTACCATTGCTGCCTGCGTTATCGGCGGAACAAGCCTTATGGGCGGCGAAGGCACGGTTGCCGGGGCGGTAGTAGGTGCACTGGTTATGGGCAGCCTTAATAATGGTATGGACCTACTGGGCTGGACTAATTCAAAACAGATGATCGTCCAGGGCCTTGTTTTAATAATTGCGGTTTATGTTGATGTAGTTTCCAAGAATAAGAAATGATTTATAAATTTTAATTTTGATGGATGCGGCTTCACCCCTGATGATATTATGTGCAGGGGAGAGAAGACAGACGAGTGTTTATCCCCAAAACAGGTAAAGGCCTTAAAGCAGGGGCTGGCAGGACCGGTGACATCCTGCGGAATGAGGGTATATTCTCCTTTCCTTCTTGATACCGGCCTGGATGCAAAGACCGGAATTCCCGGACTTCTTGTCCAGGCAGATAGCGTGCTGGGTCCACCGATAAGTGATACAAACATGGATGTGGACCGGGAGTATATCGAAAAGACTGATGGAGTGGCTGCTGCCGGGAATACGTACCTCTGGACCAATCTGAGCACATTTTCCGGAAACGGCGGAAAGCTGATATTTTATCACGGCATAAGCGACCCGTGGTTTTCTGCCCTGGACACGGTTGATTACTATAAAAGGCTTATAAGGGATAATGGCGGGGCTCAGAAGGTATCAGGATGGAGCAGGCTGTTCCTTGTTCCGGGAATGGGACATTGCAGGGGGGGAGATAAAACCGTTGATTCCTTTGATATACTTAGTGCCATTGTCGACTGGGTGGAAAAGGATATTGCTCCGGACAGGATTATTGCCACAGGGACAAATCTGCCCGGATTAAGCAGGCCTCTCTGCCCCTACCCCAAATATCCCTACTATACAGGTAATGGAGACAGCAAAGATGCCTTAAATTTTGAATGCAGATAATCTATAACATTGAAACTTTTAAAGGAGGGATTCAATGAAAGAAAAATCCAGTCTTGTAAGCCAGTCAGTTCTTCAACAGCCTGTAAGCCGTCGTTCTGTTTTCCGCGCAATGGCCTTTACCGCAGGCGGACTTGCAGTGGGATTAACTCCGGGATGCCAGCCAGTGGCAGAAAAAGCTCCATTGATTGATCCGCTTGTAGAAACCACCTATGGAAAAATAAGAGGCTATATTAACCAGGATATCTATACATTCAGGGGTGTCCGCTACGGCGCTTCAACCGGCGGAGAAAACCGTTTCAAACCGCCGAAGCCTCCAAAACCCTGGACCGAAATCCGGGATGCATCATCCTATGGATACCGGGCGCCACAGACTAATCCCGCGGCTCAGAGTTCTTTATCACTGGATTCGGAAATAGGTAAAATACTCTGGGCTTCCGATGGATTCCGTGTGCCGGCCCCTGAAAGTGAAGACTGCCTGTTCCTGAACATCTGGACACCCTCTCTTGATTCAAAGGAGAAACGGCCTGTTATGGTATGGCTCCATGGAGGAGGATTTGCCCAGGGTTCCTCCTCGGACCTGCTCTATGACGGCACCAACCTTGCCCGCAGGGGCGCTGTAATGGTTGGCGTAAATCACAGGCTCAATGTCTTTGGCTATACCCACTTTGGTGATATTGCAGGCGGGGAATATGCCCACTCAGGCAATGCAGGGCAGCTTGATATAATTTTAGCCCTTGAATGGGTGCGGGATAACATCGAGAAATTCGGCGGTGATCCCAACAGGGTAATGATATTCGGAGAATCCGGCGGAGGAGCAAAGGTGTCCATGCTGCTGGCAAGCCCGCCTGCAAAGGGTCTTTTCCATTCTGCTGTCATTGAGAGCGGACCGGGCATTAAGGTTGACGAACCTGCCAATGCAACAAAGGTTGCGGAGGCCCTTCTCGAGGAACTGGGGATCAAACCCGAAAATCTATCTGAAATAAATAAGCTTACGACAAACACCATATTATCCGCCTATTTTGCAGTCAATGGAAGGCTGGGTTCGCAGGGAATCAGAGGATTCAGCCCTGTTATTGACCCGCAGGTACTGCCCGCACATCCCTTTTATCCGACGGCACCGGCGGTATCTGAAAACGTGCCAGTTATGGTAGGCTGGAACAAAACCGAGTCTACTGTTTTTCTTCTTGGTCAGGATGAGCTCTGGTCCCTGGATGAACAGGGAATGAGAAGCCAGGTTGAGAAGCTTGCGGGGGCTGATGCTGATAAGCTCATTGATCTTTATCGCCAGGAGTATCCTGATATGTCCCCGTCGGCAATTCACTTTCATATAGCAAGTTATTCGGGTATGGGTTCGGGATCAGTCACCATAGCTGAAAGAAAGATGGCGCTGGGAAAGGCGCCGGCATACCTGTACCGCTTTGACTGGGAGACGCCTGTCCTGAATGGAAAGCTCATATGCCCGCACGGGCTGGAGATGCCTTTTGTATTTGACAATGTTGACGGCGGAGGTATTGGCCTTACAGGCGGCGGTCCGGAGGCGCAGAAGCTGGCGGATAGGATAAGCGAGGCATGGATTGCATTTGCTGCGGATGGAGATCCCAACACATCGAAGAGCGGTCTTCCGGTATGGGATCCATATGATACGGCAAAGCGTCCCATGATGATATTTGATACGGAAAGCCGGATAGGGTTTGATCCCCTCAAGGAACAACGTGTTATTTTTGAAAGGGTTAATGAAAAGAAAGGGTAAAAGTCTTCATTAGTAAAATACCCTCCCGGTCCCGAGAGGGTATTTTTAGGAGAAGATAATAGAACACAAAATAAAAAACTACCTTTTAAGTTTCCGCGTTTTGCGGATTTAAATTGAGCTAAATTTATAACCTCCTTTCTCTAATAGATTTATGGTTTATTTTTCGCCAATCTTTGCAATGGTCCGGACGGATATAATACTTTCCCAGTCATAAATCCTGCTAACAGTAGCCGCTGCATCCGGCCCTGCATGCAGAGGGTTCATATATCTGCCCGAGCAGATCCCACCACAATTTTAATTCCTTAAGCTGCTCCGCCTCCTCCTCTTCCTGACATTCGGTCAGTTTGTGATTAAATGCCTCGTCAAACTCATGGGATGAAAAATTCAGATACTCCTCCGCCAGTACCCGGTCAAATTCCTCTTTGTCTGATGCCCCGTTCAGACGATCTCTTAAAATTGAATCATTGAGACTTCGTTTTATAAATGCCAGGGCATTACCGATGGTCATTTTATTTCCTTTCCCTGAAAAATTCTTTTACGCACTGATTACCAGTACCGTTACAGAAGCTACCATTGCCGCAATAAATATTTCCAGTTGAAGAAGGTCCCGGCCTGGAAATCAGTGCGTCTTGAAAATGGATAATTGCAACGGGAATGCCAGAAAGGAAGAAAGAGGCGGAATCTGGCAGTTTAAAGTTGTATTTTTGGGCTCAGCGTTTCTCTTTAACGGCTGAAAGCCTCATGGAATAAGGGAATGAAAGAGCGAACATTATTTTTGAGGAAAATATTTTTTAACCTTTAATGATTGAAAACAATAACTGATTGTAATGATGGCCTGAAAAAAATCCTACTATAGAGTAGGATGCGGACTGTAATCCTACCCTATGGTAGGGGAAAACTGGGAATTCTTCCGGTATTACTGCTTCCTGAAGTAACTGTGCGTTCAGGAAGCAGTTTTTCGGAAAGAGCATGTTAGATACTAAATGCCCTGTCTTGCTGTAATGCAGAAGGTCACATCCCCGGACCTGTAACTGTCACTGTCAGGAATTACTTCTTTATAAAAAATTGGTTCTGTGAACTTGTTGGCCTCGAGTATTCCTTTCAGATCATTGTCCGAGAAGCGATGTGTCCAGAAGCGATGTGTCCAGAAGCGATAAATTTCTGTTTCTTCTGTTTCATCAATAATAACATGCTGGCTAAGGACTACCTTTTCATTCCTGTAATATATACCCTCATGCAGGGCAAGATATGGGGTCGGCCGCCAGAATCCTTTTTCTGCGGACTTCCGGGCATGGGAGATGGAGTTTTCGGAAAAATCAATGCCGGTCACTATATGACCTTTTTGTGCCAGCCTTTCAGTATAAAGGCCCGGCCCACATCCCAGGTCAAGGATACTCATCCTGTTTCCGGGCACCTTTTGAAGGATCCATTCCATCGTGGAGCTGATTGTACTTTCTTTTCTGCTGGCAAGGTCTGTTGCCTGGTTTAGATGTGTTTCAAGCAGTTGTGTTGAGATATATTCATCCGTCCACATTACTGCGGTTTACCTCAGGGACACAGGGTGCATGTGGCTAAATTTGTCCTTGGAAGTAATACCTCCGCCTTTGTATTCGATTACAGGCTTGCACCTGAACGTCCTTTTCCTGCAGCACTTGAGGATTCACTATCTGCATACCGGGCATTGATGGATGAAGGTTGCAATCCGGAAAACATCTCTTTTGCGGGGGACTATGCCGGAGGCGGATTGTGTTTTGCAACACTGCTCGCCAGGGGATTAATCTTTATTTTTTATTATCCAGTGCCATCCTTATTGTTTGCGACAGTGCATCAAGGACAAAGGGTTTCATCAGAAAGGCCTTAATCCCAAGTTCTTCGACCTTTTTTTCGGATGTAATATCACTGAAACCTGTACACAGAATTATCGGGATATCATCACGTATTTTGTTAAACTCACCGGCTAACTCAATACCTGAAAAACCAGGCATTTCAATGTCACTTATGACAAGGTCAAAGTCCATCGATCTTTCATTGTAAATCTTTAATGCGACCTGACTGTCCCTGACAGCAGTTACCCTGTAGCCAAGTTTTTTAAGCTGCTCAACCCCGATCTCAAGGTGAGTCGCATCATCATCAACAAGCAGGATATGTTCACTGCCGCCTTCCGGGATAACTGACCGGGGCATAACATCTTCCGGGTTTCCTTCAAAAATCGGGAAAAAGACACTGAATACTGTGCCCTTGCCATATTCACTTTTTACTGAAATTTTGCCCCCGGTATTTTTCACAATATTCTGGACTACAGAAAGTCCCAGACCGGTCCCTTCCCCCTCCTGTCTGGTAGTAAAATAGGGGTTAAATATCTCCTGTAATTTATCAGGCTTTATTCCTGTGCCATTGTCAATAACTTCAAGTTTCTGATATCTTCCCGGTGTAAGGTTCCAGAATATTGCATCTCCCGGTTTTTCGATATCAATATCTGATAACCTGATTTCTATAATCCCGTCCCTGGGACCAATTGCATGACTGGCGTTTGTACAGAGGTTTATTAAAACCTGATAAATCTGTGTAGGATTGGCTATTATAAGTGAATCACTTTCAAGCCGCTGCTTTATTTCGATTCCTGCTGGTAAAGATGAACTTAAAAGTTTTACAACTTCCTGCACAATAAGAGATGCCTTAAGAGGTTTTTTATCCATGTCTGCCTGCCGGCTGAAGGTGAGAATCTGCTTGATAAGCTCCTTGGCCCTGTTACAGGCCGTAAGAATCTGTTCCAGATTCACTTCCCTGGATACGCCTTCGCGACAGTCCATGAGTGCCAGTTCGGTATGAGCCATTATTGCCATGAGAATATTATTAAAGTCATGGGCAATGCCTCCGGACAGTGTACCAAGTGCTTCCATTTTCTGCAGCTGCACCATCTTTTTTTCAAAGGCGTTAAGTTTTTGTTCTGCATACTTACGGCCCTTGATTTCTCCTTCAAGTTTCCGGTTTGTGTCTTCAAGCTGCATGAGCTTATCTTCAAGTTTGTGAATAAGGGCTTGATTATACTGCTTGAGGTAAACCTCTTCTTCAGGCGTTTGATCCAAAACCTGATCGGATTCTTTTGTCTCGGCTTCCTTTACAATATTTCCAATGGTTTTTAACAGTTCATCTGTGGCAAGCGGCTTGACTAAAAATGAATGAGCCCCAAGGCTCAGTGCAAATTTTTCATCTTCAGGATCAGTATATGTTGCCGTATAAAAAACAAATGGAATTTTCCGAAGGGTTTCAATTGACTGCCATTCGCGGCAAAGGGCAAATCCATCCATTACCGGCATCAGAATATCTGCAAGGATGATGTCAGGAGAATTTTCCTTGGCCTTTTCCAGTGCCTCTTTTCCGTTTGCTGCAGTTTCAACATTGTACCCGTTATTTGAAAAAAGTACATCGGCCATATAAATGTTCTGTTTGTTGTCGTCAACGATAAGAATTTTTTTCATAAAGGATTCCTTGAATATATATGAATAACAAATACTATAAGAATTTTTTTATTTCATCAACAAACGTTGCAGGGTTAATGGGTTTTTCAATATATCCGGTGCATCCGGCCTCAAGTGCCTTTTCCCGGTCACCAACCATGGCATATGAGGTGACGGCAATAATCGGAACGTCCTTTACCTCTTCAGCCTGACTTAACCTTCGTGCAACCTCATAACCATCCATACCTGGTAGCTGAATGTCGAGCAATATAAGATCAGGTTTTTCACGGCAGGCAACAGCAACACCTTCCTGACCGTCCATGGCCTTTAAGACCTTAAAGCCGTTTTTTTCCAGAATAAAATTCATAAGATAAAGATTCTGTTCGTTGTCTTCTATGATCAGCACGATTTTTTCCATGATATTATTCTCCTGCAGGAAGCCTGAATGTAAAAGTCGAGCCCACTCCCGGGCCTTCGCTGTATGCCTCTATCTCTCCACCCAGCAGCCCTACCAGTTTTTTACAAATGGACAGTCCCAGCCCTGTTCCCTCAAAACGGCGTGACAGGCCGGTCTCAATCTGTTGGAATGCCCTGAATAATTTATCCATATCTTCCGGCGCTATACCGATGCCGGTATCCTTAATTGAAGTTGTTATATATTTACCTGCTGGCTCACAGTATATTTTAACGCTTCCTCTCTCGGTAAATTTTATAGCGTTATTAACAAGATTTAACAGGACCTGCTCCACCCTGCGCCTGTCACTCTTTATAACAGAAACCACGGACGAAACCTCTGTTTCTATACTGATCCCTTTTTTATCGGCCATTGGCGAAACTTTCTTGACAACATTCCTGATTACTTCACTCAGATCAAATTCTTCGGATTCAACATTAAGCTGACCCGCCTCTATCTTTGAAAGATCAAGGACATCATTGATAAGGCTCAACAGATGATGAGCGCTGTCCTGAACCATTTTCAGCTGTTTTGACTGCTCATCATTCAGCGGCCCGACCAGTTCCTGCAGAATAATACCTGTAAACCCGATTATGGAATTCAGAGGTGTCCTCAATTCATGTGACATGGACGCAAGAAAGGCCGATTTTAATCTGTCTGATTCCTCTGCATGCTCCTTTGCTATAGCCAGCTCGGCGGTACGCTCGGCGACCTTCAGCTCAAGCTGGTCATAGGCCCGTTTCAGCGCTTCCTGAGCGCGCTTCCGCTCGGAGATGTCTCTTATAATAACCTGGTCTGCCGGCTTATCAAGATAGGTCGTCAGGCTGGCATTTACCTCTGCATATATGCCCTGGCCATCACTGCGCAGAAATATTGTTTCATAGATGTTGTCAGATTCTTCACCTGACAATCTGCGTCTGTAAAGTTCTTCAATCTTTGATCTTTCATCAGGATGAAGGTATGCTGAAAAAGGCTGACCAATGAAATCTTTTTCTTCCTGACCTGATAATCTCACTGCGCTTGGATTTGCATACATGATTAGACCATCCTGAAGTATCACTATGCCGTCATTGGCCTTCTCAACCAGGTTACGATACTTTGTCTCACTTTCTCTTAAGGCCTTTTCCACCTCCCTGCGTTCTTCTATCTCATGCTGGACCCGGGTTACCTGTATGGCGTTTGCCATTGCAAGACCTATTGTCTTGCCGATTGACATGAGCGTTTCCTTTTCAAGTTCATCGATCGTGTGCATGGTTTTATGAATAAGGTTCATGGCCCCAAGCACCTCATCCCTTGCCAGAATTGGAACCGAATATACCGTGTGCATCTTTTCCTGCACCAGCGCATCCCTGACATCAGAAGAGAGCCGGTTATCTCTAGAAAGGTCTGTTGTTGATATCACTTCTTTTGTTTTTACCGCCCTGCCAGTCAGAGAACCTTCAAGGGGGAGTATTGAGGCTTTTTTTAATGTTTCCCCGTCAAATCCCTCTGCGTAAAGAAGGTCAAGTCTCTGTTTTTCATTGTTGAGCAGAAAAAAAGCAACTGCAGGAGATTGACTGTAATTCATCATTGCATGGACAGCATTTTTTGCAACCGTATTTCTGTCAAGGGAATTGTAGATAATGTCTGCAATCCTGTTTATTGCAGTCAATTGACTTTGCTTTATTTTTATCCTGTCCAGCATCTGGTTGAATGCATCGGCCATGCGCCCTATGGTATCTCTGTTTTCATAGACCAGTTTATGATTGAAATCACCTTTTCCGGCAAGTTCCGCCTGTAACGCAAGATTATTCATAGGTGTGCCTATTTTTTTGGCAGCTAAAAGGGCAAATGCTATACCTGCAACAACGGCTATAAGGCTGACAAGCATTATATTTCGTTTTAAAGAAGCCATTTTCCTGATAACTTCAGCAAGGGTAAAGCCTATATGGATAGTAGCATATTGCTTTCCGTCAATTATAACAGGTGCGGATTTTATAAAATAGTTCTCGTCAATCCGGGAGGATACTGTTGAAGAATTGATATCTGACAGGTCCGGTATATTCTGCATCTCCTTCGGCAGCTCCGATAACATTCTTCCGTCCATTTCATGGTTACTGTGGGCAAGTATCCTGCTGTCAGCATTATCAACAACCATGGCAAACTTTACGTTATCAATCTTTCCCAGGCCATCCACAAAATTATCCAGCAGTTCCTTGTTATAGACAACAAAACTGTGGGACATTGAAATCCTGGTCAGATCACTCAGCGCATCTGCCCTGTTCTCAGCACCTTTTAAAATGGCGTTTTCAAAGGAACCTGTAAGCATTACTGTGACAATAACAATTACAAATATAACCGGAAGAACAGAAGGAATTACAAGTTTGTACGAGAGGCTTCGGTCTTTAAAAATGATGTGCAATATTCTCATCGTTTTGTTTACTCAATGGACCTTTAATAAAACTCACATCTGACAAGCATAATGAAGCCTCAAAAGGAAATTGAAAAATTATTTAGGCCTGAATTATTTAAGAGTTAAAACTTAATTGATAATATTATTAAAACCAGTTTAAGAACAATAGGAAAGAAATTATAAAATTTTGAATGAATAGTGTCAATTCATGAAAAGTAAAAAGAATCTACAGACAAGAATATTTATAGTTTGACTAGGCGAACTCTTCCTGCTAATATGCCCATGTATTTTGAATTAAGCAGGATTTTGGGCTCCTGTCTCTGGTTTAATTTATATGATTTAATGACCAGCAGGCTTGGAATTTCAGGAGCCGCGTATTACAGTTTGAGTTTGAAGATGAGATTTTTTAAGGTTTTACCCATCCTTTAGATTTATCACATCAACTTCTCTTGAATATGCGCGTTTCATACCCAGCCATGAGGTCTTATATCGACTTAATAGAGAAATTGCAGAAGTAATTTCTAATCCAGCGGAAAATATAACGCTGAGACTAATATAAAAAATACTGGTAGTCGTTTTAAAACATAGACGTTTGCTGAAGAAAATTACATTCCCGATGGGAATATATATATTACCATTAAAATACTTTCAGATTTTAATGGGTTACAATTATTAGTGTTAACTAAAATTATTCTGTGGCAAGGCTTATCCGGAAAGAACATGCTTATCCATAAGTATATCCTTTCTGTCTATGAAGTACTGTGTTTTAAAACCGGCTCTTTCAGACAAAAAGGATTTTTTAAAAATGGAGCAGATTTATAAAAGAAGGATAACCCTGATCGCAGGAATTATAACTGAGATCTGTATTGGCATAGGCTACGCCTGGAGCGTATTTCAGAATCCCCTGGTTGACAAATTCGGCTGGACAACATCATCAGTGTCCGTGGCATTTACCCTGTTCATTTTTGTAGGCGCAATTGCCCCTCTTGTTGGGAAACTTCAACAATATCTAAAGACTAGAACAATAGTACTTATCGGCGCATTTATATACGGCCTCGGGCTTTATTTTACAGGAACCGTCAGTTCAATCCCTCAGTTGTACTTAACCTTCGGCCTGGGGGTAGGTCTTGGAACCTCCATGGTTTATCCCCTTGCTATTTCCTATATGGTTAAAATTTATCCCGAAAAGAGAGGTCTCATTTCCGGAGTGATGGTTGCAAGCTATGGCTCCGGTGCAATCGTTCTTGCCCCGGTAGGGGCCTGGCTCATCTCTGATTATGGAATTCTGCCTGCCTTTAAATATCTCGGAATTGCACTGTTTATCCTGATAGCAATAAGCTCAAGATTTATCAGCGAGTTTCCCGATGAAGAGATCATGGAAAGAGAAAAAAGCCTTTCCATAGAGGAAAAGGGCACAAATCTGGTATGGCAGGAGATGTTAAGGACTCCGATCTTTTATGTTGCATTTCTGGCGCTTACAATCGGTGCCACCTCAGGGCTTATGATCCTCGGACATGCCTCACCCATTGTACAGTCCATGATGGATCTTCCGGCCCAGAAAGCCGCCTTTATTGTCGGCATCCTTGCCGCCTCAAATGCATTCGGAAGGCTTTTCTGGGGAGGGGTTTCGGATAAGCTGGGAAGATACTCCCTGCTGGTGTTCCTGTTCATACTTTCTATCCTGTCATTTCTGGCGCTTATAACATCCAGCATAATACCGGTATTTCTTGCTGCAATAATTGTGATTGAACTTTGCTATGGCGGATATATCTCCCTTATTGCGCCCATTACTGCCGATGCATTCGGGACAAAGAATCTTGGTATCAACTACGGGATAATGTTTATCGCCTTTGCAATAGGCGGGGTTATAGGCCCGAGGATTGCTGCAGTAATTAAAGAGGCCAATAACGGGAGCTACAGGGAGGCATTTATTATTGCAATGATCATGTGTATGGCAGGACTTGTTTTTGCCGCAATAGCATACACAATGAATAACAGGAGCAGGAAGGTTATAGAAAAAAACAGCGAAGCGGTTACTGCAAAGAATTTTTTAAGTGACTCGGTTTAAGAGTAAAAAGTAAAAGATCCTTTTTGAATGCAGGGGCGAAAGATTTTTCGCCCCTGTAAATACCCATCATACAATCCGATTATCTTTTAAAATCCATTTTATATAAAGGCGCAGGAATTTGTTCGGATGTTATATATATGCCTGAGCCATCCTTGCTGAAGCATATGGATTCTGCCTGCTTCATTCGCGGTACTGCTATTTCCATTGGCGCCCCTGTAAAAACATCAGACCATTTTTCTGATGGTTTTTTCTCATAATAAAAGGCATTGCCATAGGTCAAAACAACCGCAGATAAACCATCAGCCGAAATATCCATTGCCGTGGTCATGTTTGAGCTGACAGAAAAATCCATTATCTCATCTGTTCTTTGCTGCAGAGGCTTAATTTCTGTCAACCTTTTAGCAACTGCATTTTTATCCGCTGCCAAAGGCAGTTCATATAGAACCGGAGGCATATCTCTTTTACTCAACAGCAATATTTTTCCGGCCATGGTATCAACTGCAACAGATTCACAATCCCTGGGCCCATCCTCATATGTATAGGTAATACTCCATGAGGGTTTTATGGATAAGGGAGAACCGCCTGCTATTATACCCATATCCGGCTCTTCAATAAGATGTAAAAAACACTTGCTGCGTCTCGCATAATTGTCACCCACATCTGCAACAAGGATATATGATTTTCCTTCATATTCAAAGGATGCGATATCTTCCCAGTCATTGTTTGAAACACCCTGGATATCCAGAGTTCCGACAAGCCTTCCAGCTGAATTGAGCGCATAAACAGAGGCGCTGTTTCCACTGTCATTAATTACCCATAAGATATCCTTATTAATGCGGGAAGCAGCGATTCCACTTACCTCACCGAGGTCGCGGTCGGTAATTCTTCCGGTAGCAAAAATATCAGTCTTTAGCGATTGAGATTCAAGGTGTGTGCACGATGCAGTAAGCACCATGAAAAACAGAACATAAAATGATGATTTAAATATACTGTGAATGACTTTCATGAAAGCTCCTGTATTAGTGATATTTTAAACGCCTGCTACCTGTTTAATTTTTTCAAATTTTCTCTGGTCTCAGGATTTCCGGGTTGTGCAGCAGGATAGCTGACTCAAAACACTATTATTACATATAATGATTGTCTAAATTTATTTCAATGTCAGCAAAAAAATTCAAGAGGATTATATATACTTTTCATAACAGGAATAATTATCTTTCAACCTCTTTTAAAACCTTCAGCCTGACAGGAGCTCCATCCTTGGCGAAAAGGCTTGAGGATGTATTTGGCAGGCTGATGTTTATATCCGTTGTAAAATTAATTCCGGTTACATCTTCCAGCACCGTCATCTCCATTGGGCTGTCCAGTGAGAGATACGCCCCGCATGCCTCTCCATCATCACATATATATCCGTCATTGTTTAAATCCGTACCGGCGTAAACAACATAGGTTTTGTCATAAAAGAGGCCCGAGAAACTGAACCCATAAACACCGTTTACTCCCGGGCTGTCATCCTGCTTAACAGGATCAAAGGTTTCGGGATCAAGCAGGAGAAAATAGTGATGTCCTCCGTCTGTCGTTGCCAAAGGATCTCCCACACGCATGACAACAGAAACTGTAACATCATTTTCATTGGATTCAAATGTAATTGTTCCGGAATAGGTCCCTTCATCAAGCGAATCGCGGTCTACAGTTATTGTATAGGTACCCAGCCCCTGCGCATCCACATCTCCGGCTGCATTCGCTGATAACCAGGCAGCGCTCGATGAAACACCGATAATTAACAGTGAGCCGGTATTTCCTCCGCTATTTTCGACCAGTATATCGGCTGTTGACATGGAAGCAGCAAAATTAATGATGCCCGGGTTTACTGTAAGAATTGCCGGGACATCGTTTCCTCCGCCTATCTCCTGTGCCATCAGCACAGACTTATATGCATCGATAAGCCCATACCCAAAACTGTCATCCCGGCCTTCATCGCCTATATCCTGCGTAAGATATCCCCCTGCAAGCAATGAGTCAAATTCATCAGGGGCCAATCCCGGGTACAGGGATTTCATCAGTGCAACCACTCCGGAGACATGCGGTGCTGCAAGACTGGTTCCCGTGGCAAAGGCATATGTCATTTCGATTGCTTCGCTGCTGTCGTCACCCGAGGTGCTCAGCACACCATCCATATAACCGTCCCCGTTGGTATCTGTGGTAGAACCTCCAGGGGCAGCCATATCTACAGTGCTGCCAAAGTTTGAATATGATGCAAGGGTCTCATCGATTGTGACGGCACTTACCGAAACAACATTCTCATAGGCTGCTGGATATATTGCAACATCAGACCCGTCATTTCCTGCTGAGGCAACAACGATTATGCCCCTGTCCCTGACCTCAGAGTAGATTTCCCTTTCGTAAGAAGTTGCCCCCTCGCCGCCAAGGCTTAAGTTTATAATCTCCACAGGATCACTCAAGACAATCCCGGAATCATTTTCAAGCCCTGCTGCGTATTTCACTGCCTCCATAATATCATATGTGGTCCCGCCGCCTTTACCCAGTACCCTGAGAGGCATTATTTTTGTATTCCATGCGATACCCGCTACTCCTGTCCTGTTATCTGAGGATGCAGCAATGATACCCGCTATATGAGTGCCGTGAAAAGAACTGTTACCGTCAACATCATCCTGATCTCCCGGGTCATCAGGATTGGCGTCTATACCGTCTCCATCCAGAGACGTTTCGGTATCGGAGATAAAATCATATCCATCCACAAGCTGTCCCTGCAGGTCCGGGTGGTCGAGCAGCACCCCGGTATCAACCACCGCAACCACTACATTACTGCTCCCGGTTGTAACATCCCATGCATCAGGAAGGTTTATGAGAGGATAGTGCCACTGGTAGGAATAATACCCGTCATTCGGTACAAGCAGCTGTTTTCTAATGTAATTAGGCTCGGCATACCGGACATTGGACTGTTTTCTAAGCGCCCTGACCATCCAAAGGGTTTCCAATTTTTCCCTGTTTTTCATGTCCATATTTCCCGGTGCAAGGCTTCGTTTAAGGGCGGCACGAATACCAAGTTTTTCATAAAATGAGTCTTTATCCATACTATCAGGCCGTGTCAGCAGCTTGTCCCGGCCGGTCTTTCCCGCTTTAGTCTTAAATCCCAGGCCTGAAACCGCCCCTGGTTCGGCTGCAGATAAAGAGGTTACGCTTCCGGTCCCGTCTTTAAATCTGACCAAAACCTCTCCCGGAACAAAATCATCTCCTGTGCATAATGCATCATGTGTGGCCGCTGTTGTTGTCAGACCAATGGTCAGTGCATACAGTGTAAATGTCCGGACATGAATATATTCTGCTGCCTCAACACGTATGTAATATGTACCGTTTTCGGGAACCGTCAGGGAGGCAATACCATTGCTGTCAGTCGAGGTCGAACCGCCGGTAACCAGGGTCCTGTTACTGTCGTACAAATAGAGGTTTAATTCCGAGTTGCTTGAGTGTTCCGCCATATTTAATGAGATGGTCATACCATTGGTAAGGGCGGCCTGATAATAATCATTGTAATCCCCGGTGTCTTCAAACCTGTCCGGATAGGAGCCCGTGTTGTCCACGTTCACAAATCCGCTGACAGTAACCGGGGCGGAAATTACCTGGGCCTCGGAGAAGGAATCATTGGAGGTATAGGACGCATTAAAATCATTAACATCGCTGTCCGCTACCACGTGTTCGGCAGAGGTAACAGTCCCCTGTATCGTGTATGTTAAAGTTGCCGGGTCGGCCGAAACTACGATTTGGAGTGACGCTGTACCGGTCAAATCGTCATCATCTGTAACAGTCAGCCGGGCAGTATAGGTTCCGGCACTCAGGTATGTATGCTGAACAGTAGAACCGCTTCCTGTTCCGCTGTCACCGAACCTCCAGGTATATGAAGAGATGGTCCCGTCACTGTCACTTGAGCCGGAGGCATTGAAGGTGACAGTCAGCGGCGCAATGCCGCTGTCCGCTGAAACCGTAAATACCGCTTCGGGCGCAGAGTTTTTTGGAGAAGATCCTCCGCCACAGCCGAAGAAAAAAAGTATTGAGAAAAATATTAAAGCCTTCTTTAATACCTTATCAAATGCGGTTATCTTCAGTTTTTTATCGCTCATTGTCCCAGGTATCCTTTATTAAACCTGTTAGGGAAAAATCGTCATTATTCCTCATCTGGTTACATCTGAAAAAATATTACTATTTTCAGAAGGCAAACAGAGTTATAAGATTCAATTTTCATGCCATGATGTTTGAGCGGAGTTGTTTTATTATCAGATCGGAAAGAAGATTTTGTTTGATTATGTTAAACATTCAGGATTTGTCACAAATCTTTCAAAATTGGTTCAATTCATTTTATTGTGCATGGATTTTGATACACTTCTCGGTCGAACGGCATCCATAACCATCAGAGAATATTCCGGAAATTTTGACTTAAGGATTTCCAGGGCATAGATAATTTTTGACACACTTCTTTTCGAAGATAGGCCCTGTTTAATCCATGATAAGAATTTTCACGAAAAAAGTTTTTGTCAGGATAGGAGTTTACGAGGTTTACTTTTAATCGATTTATCTAATGTATGAAAATTTATAAGTTCCGCCTTTATTAACCTTTCTTCGATTTCATTTGCTTGGCTATATGTGCAGGAAATAAAAACAATTTCCCGGGAGCTTATGTTCCTTGACACACTGCAATTATTGGTGTTTAAATGAATCTTTTTAATAATATTCCAGGTTTATTTGAATATATTTATTAATCAGGCTTTTATTAAAATTACCAGTTCAATTTATCTCGGAGGAGAAGATGGCTGATCAGAACAAAGATTTTGAAAAGGCTCTGGAAATAGGCAGACCGCCAAACATAAAGACACTCTTTCCCAACTCAAAGGCGCTTATTGTAAGTGGAAAGGTCATTGACAGGGCCTTAAGGGCAAAGGGAAAGGCAATGACAATAGCCGCCAATGGAAGAAACCAGGCGGTTGTAAGGGGTGCCCTGATGGCAGCTCAGAAGGCAAATGCTGCGATTATTCTTGAGATTGCAAAATCAGAGGGCGGAGCCGGTGCATATTGTGCGGTTAATTTCTGGAACCTTGCCAGGCTGGCCGATGATGTATGTAATGAACTTGGCATTACCGTTCCAGTGGCAATCCATGCAGACCATTACGGAATAAAATCCGACAAGGATATTGAGGCTGCAAAGACAGAAATACCGAGCATGTTCGATGCCGGTATTACCTCTATTGCTGTTGATGCCTCACACCTGCCTGATGACCGGAATCTTATGGCCAATCTTGCCCTTAATCCCTATATCCCGGAATGGGCAGGCTATGAAACAGAGGTGGGCGAGATAAAGGGAAAGGAAGGTCTTTCAACCGTTGCCGAGGCAATGTTTCTTATCCAGGGCCTGAATGCCAATGGCATTTCACCTGACTGGATTGCCCTTAACAACGGCACAACCCACGGTATAGAGGCGAGTGACCAGGGAATACAGGTTCCGCTCACCGCTGAGATCCACAAGGCCCTGGCGCCTTACAATATATCCGGTGCACAGCACGGGACCTCCGGGAATAATTCGGACAGGCTCAGAAGCATAGCCGCAGAAACAGCGACCACAAAGGCAAATGTTGCTACAGCACTTCAGATGATCTCATGGGGTGTTCAGGTTAATGAATATGGTAATGCCTTCCTTGATGAAAACAAGGAGTTTGTAAAGGTCTCATCGGACGGTATGTCAGATACACTGTGGGCGGAAATGGTTGCATATGCCAAGTCAAAGGAATTAAAGGCCGGAGACTATAAAAAACTAAATCTCCCCTTTGAGAACAAGATACTGGGCCAGTCAAAGGAGTTCAGAGACAGGATGGCAAAGGGTGTAGAGGATTTTGTCTATGATCTTCTGGTTAATGTATTTAATGCAAAGGACACGGCGCCGCTGGCTGTAAAGGCGATACTTGATGCAGGTTCATATAATCTTGGCCCCAAGGCACAGAGAATAGATGATCCGGAAGAGTGGACAGCCGAAAAGATAAAGGAACGCGCTGCAGGACTGGATTCAGATAAAGGACCGGAAGGCGATTTTGATGACTAATGGGGAAAAACCCGAATCTTCCGAACCTAAAAACCATTTATGGGTAAAGGATATTAAAGAGGATGACTCTGTTAACGATCTTTACCTGGTCAAGGTCAAAAGGGTGGGGCAGACAAAAAACGGGGCGCCGTTTTTAAGTCTGACCCTGTCGGACAGGACCGGGGATATCGAAACCAGGGTCTGGGAAAGGGCCGAAGAACTGGGCGCCCTTTTCAGGGAAGGTGACGTAATTGAGATATGGGGAAAGGCAGGTTCATACAGGAATCAGGTCCAGTTGACATTATCCGGCCTTGCCCTGTCAAAGGAAGAAAACTTAACCCTTTTTCTTGAAACCTCACCCTTTGATATTGTGGAAATGATGAAGGAGCTTAAGGGGATTGTAAGGCGCATTAAAAATGCCAGCCTGCGGGACCTTGTAAACTCCTTTCTGTCAGACCATAAATTCAGTGAAAAATTCAGGGAAACCCCGGCTGCCAAGAATTTTCATCATGGGTATATCGGCGGCCTGCTTGAGCACACCCTTTCGGTATGCCGGCTGGCCCTTCATGTTCATGAGCAGTACCCCGAACTGGATGGGGATCTCCTTGTTACAGGCGCCTTTCTTCATGACATCGGTAAGATAAGAGAATTCTCCTATGGCAGGACAATAGATTATTCCGATGAAGGGCGCCTCCTGGGGCATCTTGTACTTGGAGTATCAATGCTCGAGGAAAAGCTTGCAGGCTTAAAAAAGTTTCCCCCGGAAACAGCCCTTTGTCTTAAGCATATGATACTGAGTCATCATGGCGAATATGATTTCGGGTCACCTAAAAGGCCTAAATTTCTTGAGGCATTTGTACTTCACCTTATAGATGACCTGGATGCAAAGATGAACGGGATAGGCAGGTTTATGTCAAGGGATAAAAGCGAAGGCGCCTGGACGGATTTTAACCGAATGTTTGAACGCTATCTTCTGAAGGAAAGATTAAAGCCCCTGGAGGACGACCAGGTGATGACCCCTGCCTCTGATGAGAGACAGAGGGCCTTGTTTTAGTAAAAAACTTATTTTATAGGTTTTAAGATTGTTACTGTAAGGCAGGTGTAAGATATTAAATGAATAAGATCGCAATGGTTGATAAAAATAACCGCAAGATTAGCTACCTCAGGCTTTCAATAACCGATCGATGCAACCTCAGATGCATGTACTGCATGCCGGAAGAGGGCATTGATTTTTTACCTCACGAAAAAGTCCTCAGCTATGAAGAGATTCTTCGAATTGTAAGACTTTCAATATACAGGGGCATACAAAAGGTAAGGATTACAGGGGGGGAACCGCTTGTACGCAAGGGCTTTACCGGATTTTTAAAAAGGATGAGAGAGATAGAAGGGCTTGAGGAAATTACTATAACTACTAATGGTGTTCTTCTAAAGCATTATGCGGCAGAGATAAAGGAATGCGGGGTTCACCGCCTCAATATAAGCCTTGACTCATTGAAACCGGAAAAATTTAAAAAAATCACCGGCAGGGATTTATTTGAACAGGTGTGGGAAGGTATTCAGGAGGCTGAAAGGCTGGGGTTTGCGCCTATCAAGATAAATGTTGTGGCAATAAAAGGGGTAAACGATGATGAGATCGAAGACTTCGGCAGGCTTACCCTTGAAAAGCCATATCATGTCCGTTTCATCGAGCATATGCCCATAGGCGGGAGCAATAACTGGAATTCCGAAAAATTTTTATCAATACTCGAGATATATGACCGCCTTCAAAATGTGGGGCCTCTTGTCACGATACAAAGAAGAAACAACCTGGACGGACCTGCCCAGCGATATAAAATCGAAGGTGCAAAGGGCGAAATAGGTCTGATCGGTGCCCTGAGCAACCATTTTTGTGCAGTGTGTAATCGTCTCAGACTCACTTCTGACGGACATTTGAGGAGCTGCCTTTTTTCGGAGAGCGAGATTGATGTCCTGCCTTTATTAAGAAACGGTGAAAGTGATGAAGCTGTTCTTGGGCTTATTGAAAAGGCGATTAAGGAAAAACCCGAAAGACACAACCTTAACATTCAGGGGCACAGAAGCTGTACAAGGCAGATGTCTAGCATAGGGGGGTAGAATCTTTCTAATCCATCTATTTTAACTTTCGGATAAATAATGTGTATAAAAGTTTAGAGTACATATATACTCGTTTTTAACGTCTCAAAATAACAAGAAAAAAACCTTTTATTTTTGCTGAAAATTATTTATAAAGATTAAAATCGCAAATAGAATGGAATCAGCGGTGATGCGGTAATGCGGTTATTAACTATTCTTTTCATCCTTTCTTTGTCAGGTATGATTTTCCCGGTTTAATTTTTTTATTCTTGTTAAATCCTCTCCTGATGGGATTTAAGTAAAGAATATGCGCCAATCCGGGATTTTTCCTTACAATCTAA
This sequence comes from Desulfatiglandales bacterium, assembly GCA_963667015.2. Classification (GTDB taxonomy): domain Bacteria; phylum Desulfobacterota; class DSM-4660; order Desulfatiglandales; family HGW-15; genus JAAZBV01. The sequence goes on along the minus strand of CAXXJJ010000004.1, from coordinate 3,374,084 downwards.
TAAAATTTTTAAATGTTGTATCTCATCCTTAGGGGGCCAATAATGTATTCCAGTATACCTATACCAAATTTTCTAATTTATGCTGAAAACCGCCTGAAAGGAGAATGTCTTTTTATCTTTTCCACCTGCCTTTTGCTTTTCCTGTTAGCACAGCCATTATATGCAGTTGACCTGCTTGAGACATATCAACTTGCCCTTGAAAATGATGCAACTTTTAAAAAAGCAATATACACACATGAGGCATCCCCCGAAATATATAAACAGGCATTTTCCGAATTTCTGCCGAATGTTGATCTGGAGGCATACTATCAGTATTCCAAACATGAAATCGTTGATAATGAAGTTGAAATATACGGGGACAGTATCGCACGTTATCCGAGCAAGGGTTTTGATCTCGTGCTGCGTCAGCCTTTATTTAAATTCTCCTCAGTGGTTGGTCTTGAACAGGCAAAAGAGGAAGTAAAGCGTGCTGACCTTGAGTTTGATTCCGCCGGACAGGATTTGATCTTGAGGGTTACAGAAGCATACTTAAAGGTTCTTGAGTCCAGGGATATTTTAAAATTCAGTAAATCTGAAGAAGATGCGGTCAGCCAGCATTTTACACTTGCAAAGGAGCGGTATGATAATGGCCTGGCTCCTATTACAGATTATCATGACGCAAAGGCCAGGCTGGCGGGCATAACTACAAAACGGGTAAAAGCCGAACACAGCCTTGAGGATGCTCTTGAGGGCCTGGTTGAATTGACAGGCGGGAGGATTGATTTTTTAAAGGGTATAAAATCTCCCGAGATTAAAACAGATGCCTATTATAACCTGACAGATGGAGGTGCTGATACTGTCTATCTGTCTGGATCGGAACAGGGTCAGATTGCAGGCCCACCTCAGGGAAATCGCTTCAACAGCCTTATTCCCCGAAAAACCGATAAATATGCCGGAGACGTAATACCTCTAATTACCCCTCTTCCTGATAATATTGACGAATGGGTATCTGCAGCAAAAACTCAGAATATAAATATTCTTGTTAAAGAAAAAGATCTTGATGTTGCAAGAAAAGAAGTCGACAGACTGCGTTCGGAGCACTTGCCGACGCTTTCACTCGTAGGAAGGTGGAACCAGGATGACCAGGGAGGTTCTCTTTATGGCGGGGGAAGTGATATTGAGAAATGGGAAGGATTAGTGGAGTTGAAAATCCCTCTGTTTAACGGAATGTCCACGTCGTCAAAAGTACGTGAAGCCAGGCTGCTTGCTAAGGTTGCCCGGGAGGAGCTTGAAAAGGAAAACCGAACTGTAATCAGAGAATCCAAGGCAGCTTTCCTTGGTATAAAAAGCTCAATCGAAAATATCAAGGCCTTAAAACAGGCGATGATTTCCAACCAGATTGCACTTGATGCGAAAAAAGAAGGTTTTAAATCAGGCTTATTTCCGAGTCTGGCAGTAACTGATGCTGAACGGGATCTGTATCAGACCAAGCAGGAATATGCAAAATCACAGTATGAATATATTATTTACAGTCTCAGGCTTAAAAAAGCTGTCGGGCTGTTGAAGCCGGAAGATATCAGTGTAGTCAATAACTGGCTGGAGTAGCAACTTCTCAAAAAATAACGGATTATATTTAATAAAAGACTGTTAAAGAGGTAATCCTTGAAATGTCACACCTGAAAAAAATAGCGCACAGATTGAAGTTCCTGGCAAAAAGAACTTCTGCTAAAAGAGAGCCGGAACGGCGCAGGATGCTTTTTGAAACACTTGAAAAGCGCTTGTTACTCTCTGCTGATCCCATCACCGCTTCCCAGGATCTTCAAAACCAGGAAAACCTGCTTCCTGATTCTGTTTCTGTTTTTAAAATAGACACATTAGAAATAGAAACTACAGATGGACCATCACAACAGGCAGACTCAGAGCAGACGTCTGCTGAAACAATAACTGTTGATACCAGCAGTGAAAGTACGGGAAATAATGGAGAAGAAAGCTCACAGGAAAAAGATAATGCAGCAATACAGGATGTTGACATAAAGGCAGATGCGCCTGAAACTGAAAATTCGGAATCTTCCGCCATTGATACTGATAATAATGAAAACACACTTGTAAAAGAAAATATATCCTTTCAGTTATCCTATCTTTTGTCCGAAGAAAGCGGGCATCATATTGTTATCATAGATCAGTCCGTACCTGAGTATGAACTGCTTATTGAAAATATTTTTGAAGATGTTTCAGACAGGGCTGATGAACAAACCACAAATACAGGCGAAATTCAGTTTAACGGCAGTGAAGAATCGGATCAGGTTGAGGGTCTGCAGGCATCCGATGAAATAACCTCTGAACTCTCAACGTCAGAAAGTAAAAGAGGCTCATCTGATGTTTCGGAAGATTCATCATATGAAATTATAATACTTGATTCGGACAGGGACGGTATTGAACAGATTACCGAAGTCCTGGCGCAGTATGACGATGTGAGTTCAATACATGTTGTTTCCCATGGAGCTGCTGGAGTGCTGCGCCTCGGAAACAGTATTGTAGACAGGAACAAGCTGGAAGAATACTCCCAGAGTCTCAGGGCATGGCAGAACAGTATGGTTGAAGGCGGAGATATCCTTCTCTATGGCTGTAATGTTGCCCGGGGTGAACTGGGAATCGGTTTTATTACGGAACTGAGCAGGTTTACAGGAGCTGATGTTGCCGCATCAACAGATGCAAGCGGTGATAAGTCTCAGGGTGGTGACTGGATACTTGAATACACCAGCGGTGTAATTGAATCAACTCCGCTTTTCCAGGCATCCGAATTCTCGGATTACAACTACCTTCTGGAAGATATAATCGGTACGGATGGTGATGATACCCTGCAGCAGAATAACGGCGTGAATGATACCATAACCGGCGGAGTCGGAGATGATATATACAGGTTAGAAGACGGCTGGGGAACCGATGTAGTCATCGAGGCATCGGAAGAGGGTACAGACACCCTGGATTTTTCTGAAGTTACTGCCGACTTGACCTTTACCCTTAATAATGACGGATCCATTAGCGTTACTGACGGAACCAATACATTAACATCCGCAGGAAATATTGAAAAAATTATTGGCGGAAGCGGACATGACACCTTAAAGGGTCCTGGTGGTGGGGCCGAGTGGAAAATAAACGGCGATAATGAAGGCAATGTAAAAGGGTTTATTTTCAGCGGCATTGAAGACCTTGAGGGTTCAGGCACTTCACCTGATACCTTTAAAATAGAGAGTAATGCAAAATGGTCTGGACTCATTAACTGCGGTGGAGGCAGCAATACCCTTAGTTTTACACAGGTTTCGGACAGCCTTGAGTTTACAATTAAATCTGATGGTTCTGTTTCCATAACCAGTTCTCCTGATACATGGTCTTCCCTCGGTGTTATTCCGGAGGATCTGCTCTCCCTTCTTACAAGCGTTATAACCGTTGATAAGGTTACAAATGTACATAATCTCAAAGGCGGCAGCGGTGACAACAGCTTTATCTTCGAAGATGGTGCATCTTTTTCAGGTGTAATCGACGGCGGGGAAGGCAATACCAACTCACTGGATTATTCCGGATACACCGGTGACGTGTCTTTAGATTTTGAGAATGGGACTGCAACAGGAACAACCGGCATATTGAACATAAATCGTGTTGTAGGGAAAAAAGACCAGCTTCATATTAATTTTTCCGATGCGGAAGATGAAACCGTTTCCTTCACAGACGATAAAGGTGTTATTGCGAGCGCCCTTACCTGGATTGGTCTTGAAAATATAGAAGGCACACCCGGTAATGATGTGTTGATCGGAAACGGCGGCTATAACATTATCATTGGAAATGCAGGTGATGACCTGCTTAAGGGCGAAGGCGGACCCGACACCTATATGTTTGCAGACGGCTGGGGAGTTGATACCATCGAAGACAGTGAAGGTATTGATGTAATCGACTTCAGCCTTACTACTGCGGATCTTACCTTTACATTCCATGCCGACGGTACTGTAAGTGTAACTGACGGGACAAACAAACTTCTTGCTACGGATGATATCGAAGTAATTATAGACGGCAGAGGAAATGACAGGTTCGTCTTTGAAGATGGTGCCCATTTTGACGGAGTTATTGGAAAGCCTGACTGGCTGGAAAAACTTCTGGGTAACAGCATAATTGATTACGGTTCAAACACAATGGATCTGTCTGCCTATACTACTCCGGTTTTCGTAGACCTTGGCATTAAAATCCCCTACCTCGAAACCATTCTGTTCCAGCAGGCCTGGGATACTGATGAAGACGTTCCAATTGTAACGGCATTTAATAACGTATCCAACGTCATAGGCGGCGAGGGGGATGACTTTATTTTTGGAAACTCAGTTTCAAACAAGCTTTCAGGCGGGCCTGGTGATGACGTAATATACGGCCGGGGGGGAGCAGATGTTTTCAGCGGCGGACTTGGCGATGATGTCATGTTTGGCGGGATGAATGTTGAGGATATCCTGACCATAATAGCCCTGCTCCAGGACCCGGTATCTATTGCTGACCAGTTTCTTGTTTCGGCACCGGAGCTCATTTCATATATCGCAAATGGCGGTACTATCCAGAGCTACCTGCTCAACAAGCTTGCCGGAGACGAAAATGTTGTTTCATATGCGGATGCGTCTGGATCTGTAGAAGTTAACCTGGGCCTGGATCTCGAGTCAGGTGAGGATGCCCTTCTGAATCTCCTTGCCCTTTCACCCGATGCAATCAAAGATACTTCCGATTTTGTACCCCACAGTGAAGGAGCTGACGGGCATGATTACATTGTAGGTATCCACAATGTTACCGGTTCGGATTACGATGATATATTGAGAGGAAACCTGTTTGATAACACCATAAGGGGTGGCGCCGGAGACGACGAGCTTTACGGCGGCCTTGGTTCGGACACCCTGGTTGGAGGAACCGGTGACGACCTTATGGACGGTGGCGGGTTTATAGATGAAACAATAGTGGGAGACAGAGATATAGCCTCCTACTTTGATGCCGTCAGCGGAGTGAGGGTTGACCTGGGTATAGACGGTGCCCAGGATACGAGGCAGTGGATTATAGAACGTGAGGGGCATGACGGTATTGGCGGCCTTGTTGACGGACAAGAGTATGAGGTTATAAGTGTTTCAGGAGATACCTTCAAACTCAGAAGCAGGACAGGTATAGATATTGATATTGTCCTGGCTCCGCCAAAGGGGACACACACATTTAAAGCCAGTGATGGTTCAGTCTGTTTTTCTCCATCGGCACCAAACGCCATAGACTATGATACGGGTGAAATATTCATAACAGGGCATGGGTTTACGGACGGTCAGGTTATTACCTATGACTCAGGCGGAAACGACAGCATAGGCGGTTTGACAGATGGTGAAAGCTACAAAATTATCAAGTTTGATGATGATACCATCAAGCTGAAAGACCTGACTGACACGGTAATTATACTTGCCCTTGTTCTTCCGCAAAATGTTCACGGATTCAGTAAAGAAGATGAAATGACATTATTTACTCCTTCTGACGGAGGAATCCTGGACTACGGCACAAACACTTTTACAATAGCTGATCACAGTTTCAGCAACGGTGATATTGTTAGATACAGCGCAGGCGGTGAAAAGGTCTTTACCAGTGAAGGTGCGGGTAAAGATACCCTCATTAACATGGAAGGACTTACAGGTTCAAATTATGATGATTATCTCATAGGTACAGATACCGGTAATATAATAAGGGGTGAAAGCGGAAATGATATCCTGATAAGCGGAAGGGGAATTGACATCATGGAAGGCGGTATCGGGAGCGATACCATTTCCTATGCCAATTCCGACAGCGGTGTTTTTGTAAACCTCTGGGATATTCTGCCCCAGATAACCGGCGGATCAGATATAGACACACTTAAGGAAATCGAAAATGTAATAGGCTCCGATTATGACGATATAATCATCGGCGATCTGGGAAATAACATACTGGATGGCGGGTATGGAAATGACCTTCTTTCCGGTACGCAGGGCTCGGATGTCTATAAATTCAGAGACAGCTGGGGATCTGATACGGTAATAGACGATATTGAAGCCCTTATCGATTATATCGACGGAAATGTGGATATAGTCGATTATGTTGAATATGGCCTTACAAAGGCGAGCGAATGGATTTCCAAGGCTGTGGATACGGTTGATATTCTTGATATCATAAATGATGCAGAGGAAAAGTCTTCTGAGAATATTCCAGATACACTGGATTTTTCGGAAACCAGCGCAGATCTGACAGTAAATATCAGAGGTTTTGGTGATCTTCATGTAGCATACGGTGCCAATCAGACAAATGATGTTTCCGAGATGGAGGTCATTCGTACCGGCGGGGGAAGCGACACATTCATATTCGGTGACGGGGAATCCTTCAGCGGTAAAATCGACGGCGGAACAGTCAACTACACCAAATACCCGGATGCTGATCCTGATGTTAATACACTTGATTATTCCGCCTTTACCTCTTCTGTTGTTGTTGATCTTGAAGCGCCTGAAGATGGGGATCCGGGAACTGCACAGGGAACTAAGGGTGTATACAATATCCACAACGTAATAGGCGGAAGCAAAGATGATACCATCAAAGGCTCCGACGGAAACAACCTGCTGTCAGGCGGCGGCGGCAATGATCTTATTGAAGGTAATGGCGGAGATGACATCCTTGAAGGCGGCGCAGGAAACGATACCCTGGTGGGAGGAGAGGGTTTTGACATGGTTTCCTATGTCTCCTACCAAAATGATGTTGACAGCACCGGTATAACCATTGATCTGAGCCTGGCGGATGGAGAACAGGATACCGTTGGTGCCGGTATTGATATCTTTAAAAGCATTGAAGGTGCAGTTGGTTCAAAATACGATGATACCATCACAGGTGATGAACAGGATAATATGCTCATCGGTGGTGAGGGAGATGATATAATTTATGGCATGGCCGGAGATGATCTTCTTTCCGGAGATGCCGGGGATGATAAAGTATTTGGTGGTGCAGGAAACGATACCATTGAGGGCGGGCTTGGAGATGACATCCTGAACGCTGGTGCAGGGAGTGATACAGTATCCTATATCTATCCCGGTGCACCGGTTACGGTTAATCTTTCAATCTCCGGAGAACAGGATACTATCGGTGCAGGAAAAGATACCCTTATTGATTTTGAAAATGTCATAGGCTCAAAGGGAGATGATGTCCTTACCGGAAACGATCAGGATAATATACTGACCGGAGGAGAGGGAGATGACACTGTTTTCGGAGGAGAAGGAGATGATATCCTCGCAGGAGAAGCAGGTAACGACATACTTTATGGCGGAGATGGAAGCGATGTCCTGAGCGGGGGGGCGGGAGACGACTTTATCGACGGGTTTGAACCTGGGGGATCTCCTGATGAGGATGATGATACAGATACTGTTTCCTATGCCGAAGCAGAAAGCGGAGTGGTTATTGATTTAAGCATTTCAGGCAGTCCCCAGGACACGGAGTCTGCAGGAATTGATATTATTCAAAATGTTGAAGGGGTAATAGGCTCGGATTACGGAGATGTTATCACAGGAAATACGGATGACAATATCCTTATGGGTCAGGCCGGCGATGATATTATCCAGGGCGGACAGGGTGATGATATAATCTCAGGCGGCGATGGAACAGACTTTGTTTCCTATTCACTTTCAGATACCCCTGTATTTGTAGACCTTTCTATAAAATGGGAGCAGGAAACAGGCGATTCCACCGGATGGGACGAAATATCAGGTGTCGAAGGAATAATCGGCTCTGATCACAATGACGAATTAAGAGGCGATGAGGAAAACAATATACTTATTGGAGGTCTCGGAGAAGATCTTCTTGACGGTGGAGAAGGTGATGACTCTGCATCCTATGAGTATGCCCTTGAGGGGGTAACAGCCGATCTGAGCGGCAATCTCCCAAATTCCGGTGAAGCCGAGGGTGATACCTATACCAGTATAGAAAACCTGATTGGATCCGATTTCGAGGATATCCTGAGCGGAGATTCGAATGAAAATATAATATCCGGCGGTCTGGGGAATGACATTATATATGGTAGTGGCGGGGATGATCTCCTCAGAGGCGGGGAGGGCGATGACCAGTTATTTGGCGGAGAAGACGATGATATACTGGTAGGCGGAGAAGGTGCCGATGCCTTTGATGGAGGTGAGGGTGAAAATACAGCCTCCTACAGGGATGCAGCAGATAAAAATGCTGATGGTGACACGACTGGTATCACAATAGATATGAATGACTCATCCAGGAATACCCGTGAAGCCGTTGGCGACACATTTATTAATATCCATAACATTGAGGGGTCAGCAGCGAATGATACCCTTATAGCAGATAATGCCGGTGTAAAACTCTATGGCCTTGCCGGTGATGATGAGCTTACCGGCGGAACAGGCAACGATGATCTCTACGGCGGCAGCGGTGATGACATTATTATGGGCGGTCATGGTGATGATGTCCTTATCGGCGGCGAAGGCGCGGATGTACTTTTCGGTTATATAAAAGACGGGGATAATGAAACAGGGATAGATACCGCCTCCTATGAAGACGCCACCTCGGGCGTAACAGTAGATCTGAGTACTAAAAGCGGGTCATCAGATATTGCAGAGGGAGATACCCTTGAGGGAATTGAGAACCTGAAAGGATCAGATTACAACGACGAACTGATCGGCGATGAAAATGATAATCTCCTGGAAGGCGGACTCGGGGATGATGTACTCAGAGGTAACGCTGGTGATGATATTCTTGACGGTGGTGACGGTGGTGATTTTGCCTCTTTTGCAACGGCTCTGCAGGGAGTAACTATTGATCTGAGACTCGCTACACCACAGGCAAACGGTGAGGAGGGCAGCGACACCCTCATAAATATAGAAAATCTGGCTGGTTCGACCCGTGATGATATGCTCATCGGAGATGATAACGACAATATCATTGTTGGCGGCGAAGGTCTGGATATAATAGTCGGCCTTGATGGTGATGATATCCTGATAGGGGAAGAGGGGGCTGACCACATAGAAGGCGGCGATGGAGATGACATTCTTGATGGCGGTGATCAGGGTGATACCCTTATAGGTGGTGCCGGTATTGATACTGCCACCTATGCCGAAGCAAAAAATGCTGTGACCGTAAGCCTGGTAGATGGTGTTCTGGGTATCGGGGATGAGGCAGCCGGGGACTCTTTGAGTGAAATAGAAAACCTTGTTGGTTCCAAGTATGATGACACCCTTACAGGAAATGACCTTGGTAATCAGATCGCCGGAAATGCAGGTGATGATACAATAGACGGCGGCGATGGCGACGATTTTCTGGAAGGCTGTGAAGGTGATGATATTATCAGGGGAGGAGGCCAAGGCTCCGAAGGCGATACGGTTTCCTATCAGAGCGATACAGCAGGGGTCAATGTGGAGCTTGGCGGATCTGCTCTCGACGGCTTTGGTGGGAGTGACACACTTGAAGGAATTGAAAATATATATGGTTCAACCCACGATGATATACTGACAGGAGATGCCGGAAACAATATTCTATGGGGTAATGAAGGTGATGACAGCCTGAACGGCGGCGAAGGTGATGACCTTTTAAACGGCGGTCTTGGGGATGATTCCCTTACGGGTGGACCCGGAGCAGATACCTATAGGTTTGAAAATGAATGGGGTAATGACACAATCTCGGAAGTTGACGACGGATCGGTAAATACGCTTGATTTCTCTCTTGCCGGAGGCAGTGTAACCTTTGTAATACATTCCGACGGCACGGTATCGGCATACAACAGCACCGGATCTTTGGAAAAAATTGAACATATCTCCACAATTATAGGAAGCCAGGGAGATGATACCTTTATCATTGAGCCTGGTTCAGCTAGTACACCTTTCATTGATGGTTTCGGCGGATCGGATACCCTGGATTATTCCGGCTTTGATACTGGTGTTGTAATCGATCTCTCGGATCCGGGGGCAATTCCCGAAGGTACATCAGGTGTAAATTCAATTGAAAATATAACCGGTGGTACCGGTGACGATACGCTGACGGCCGGAAACGAAGATGCAATCCTGATCGGAGGCGCTGGTAATGACCACCTTATCGGCGGAAGCGGTGATGACCTGCTCTATGGCGGTGAAGGGGTTGATATTCTTGAAGGCGGAGCCGGGAACGATATCCTTGACGGTGGTAAGGATGGAGACTTTCTTTATGGTGATCTGAGCACCTCCCTTACGGAAGAGGACACAGGATCCGATACCGCATCCTACCAGAGTTTTGAGGTGGATGCTGACGGAGAAGGTTTAACAGTTGATCTTTCAAATCCGGGAAATTCAACAGGAGATGCCGCAGGAGATTCCTTTACAGGAATAGAGAACCTTACCGGTTCCGTGGGCAGTGATACTCTTATCGGAGATGAAAATGCAAATATTATTGCCGGAATGGACAACAATGATACCCTCATTGGAATGGGAGGGGATGATACTCTGGACGGCGGTATCGGCTGGGATATGGTCTCCTATGAAGATTACAGCAACGCTACAGGCGGTGTATATGCCGATCTGAGCGGGATAAGGAGCGAGCACCTTTACGATGTTTCGGGTTCAGGTCTCTCTCTCCTGGATGTTGCAAACGGTCTTGCAGATCATATTAATCTGAATGCCGGTTCGGATTATCTTGCAACAGTTGAAGGCAGTAATATTTTAAAAATTAAAAATATAAAAGAAGAGACCTTTTCCATAACCCTGGTAAAACCGGCTAACGGTTCCATGAATATTTCCGCTGTAGATGATGGTGAAATTTCCATTACACTGGATGGAGCAGCTATAGATGGTGATCAGTGGAAAATTCTTCTTTTTAACGGCATTGATGCGGTTGTAACCGGTGCATCAGGCACTGTCAGCCGGGACTCCCTTATCGATGTGGAGGATCTTACCGGAACACCCTATGCCGATATTCTTATTGGTGATCTTAACAGCAATGTTATTAAAGGCGGCGGAGGAAATGACCTTATAAAGGGTATGAGCGGATCCGATATCCTCTATGGCGACGCCGGAGATGATACCATTTATGGCGGGGCTGATTCAGATATCCTCATCGGCGGGACAGGAGCTGATAAGCTGTACGGATATATTGAGGGTGGAGATTCATCAGACGAGATCGGACAGGATACTGCCTCCTATGAAGATGCCTCAGGAGCTGTTTCCGTTGACCTTTTCACAGGTACGGGTACAGCCGGAGAAGCTGCCGGTGATATCCTTGACAGCATAGAAAACCTGACCGGTTCAGATTTTGATGATACGCTTACTGGTGACAGCGGAGATAATGTCCTGATAGGCGGCGGAGGAAATGATCTTCTTACGGGTGGTGACGGATATGATACTGCGTCCTATGTATCTAGCTCCGGCGGTGTAAATGCGAGTCTTTTAACCGGAACAGCATCGGACGGCTTTGGTACAACCGACAGTTTCGACAGTATAGAATCTCTGAGGGGTTCTGACCATGATGATATCCTTACAGGTGACAGCGGAAATAACTACCTTAGAGGCGGATCAGGTGATGATATTCTCGACGGAGGAGCCGGAAACGACTTCCTTGAGGGTGAATCCGGAGATGACATCCTTAAGGATATAAGCGGAAACGATTATCTGGACGGCGGTTTTGGGTCAGATACTGTTTCATACGAAGGTTCAACTGCAGATCTGAATGTAGATCTTACAATACTTACTGAACAGGATACAGGAGCCGGTACAGATCTCCTTGCCAGTATAGAAAACCTCACAGGGGGGTCCGGAAATGATACCCTTACAGGTGACAGCGGAGATAATATCCTGAAGGGTGGTTCCGGAGCGGATACACTGGTAGGCGGACTGGGCGCCGACACACTGGCTGGCGGGGCCGGAGCTGACAAACTTTACGGCCACTTCATTGACAACAGTGATAAAGCGGATGACCTGGATGTGGATACCGCATCATATGAAGGCTCATCTGCAGTTAATATCAACCTTGAAACCAGTACTTATACCGGCGGAGAAGCAGAAGGGGACTCCCTTTACAATATAGAGGGGGTGACCGGGTCATCCTATGCAGATATTATTACAGGGGATGGCAATGACAATATCCTGAACGGTTCTGATGGAAATGACATAATAAACGGCGGGTCCGGTGATGATATCCTGATAGGCGGTGCCGGAGGTGATGTGCTTAACGGCGGTTCCGGAAGTGATACTGCCTCCTATGAAGGTTCCGATGCTGGAGTAAATATCAATCTGGATACCGGGACCTATAGCGGGGGCCATGCCCAGGGAGACTCTCTGTCGGAAGTTGAAAATATTATCGGTTCCGACTATGCAGATGTTATCATTGGCAATGAATACGATAATGTCCTTTCAGGCGGAGGCGGAAATGATACATTCCATCTCCTTGATACGCCGGGTTCTGATATAGGTCAGGATGTAATTGATGGCGGAGAAGGCGATGATATTTTACCTGATTTCAAGTCCTACACAATAGCCGATGTGCTGCCGGGCGGATTTACACTGAGTGATGTTGACGCCATTACCGTTACAGACGCAGAGTATAGTCTCAAGGCAACCGGAGATATAATGTTTATATCGGCCAGATCCATCACTGTTGAGGATGGAGTAAGGCTTCAGTCCACAACCGGTGATATTATATTCAAGGTTAATGCATACCTTGACCCCAATATAGTCAATGACCTACAGAAGTTCTACACAGACAAGGTTTCTGATGCTGAAATTATTATAAATAACAATGTTCAGTTAATAGCCGATACAGGCAATGTATATATTGAGACATCTGCAACAACAAAAAGATCTGTCGGATATGAATACTACAGGGAAGGTCTGGCAGAGGGTCTTGATGCCTTGGATATAGCAAGTGTAACAGGTACCATGACCTTCACCGCTGCAGAAACAGGTCCGGCTGCAGATTCCAAGTCCAATCCAAATGTTGTAACCGAACCCCCTGTATTGACCCATGCAAAAATTAAATGGGAGGACGCCTCTGATGAAGATTTTAAATCAGCCGGGTTTGAAGCCGGTCAAACCATATTGGTTTCCGGTTCAATAAGCAACAATAACCTGTTCAGGATACAGGAGGTTGATGCTGAGAATAATACTCTGGTAGTTACAGCAGTTGATCCTCTTGAGAACACAAAAACAAAAAACAGCAGCGCTTCGGATAAAGTAACGCAATATGGAAATGCAAATATAACAAAAGAGGAAAATGCCAAATATATTACTATCCAGGAAGTCGAGACATCCAGGCTGGATAAAAACCCAATAACAACGCTTAATAATCTTGGAGAAGAAACCGGAGAGCTTGAAACAAGCAGCGCAACACAAAATAATCTTCTGTCTCTTGCTTCAAGCACAATACTGCCGACCATTACTACAAAATTAAATACCCTTGCCAGGCAGTTTTTAAAGGGAACACCTCTTGGAGCACAGTTTGATATTACAGCAGCACCCCCTGTGCAGGTATTTGAATCAACCGCTTCAGCCCGAATTGATATAGGCGATGTAGTTATTAACGCGGGTGGAGATGTCACAATAAAATCAACAGCCATTTCGGAAAGCAGTCTTAAAACCTCTCCGACACTTTTTGGAACACCTGTTTCGGTGGGTGTCACAGTGGTTACCTCGGATGCAGAGGCTTTCGCTGATATTACCGGTGATGCTGTAATCCATGCCGGAAGTGAATTCAGTTTAACCGCAGATGTATCAAATACGCTTACCGAGCATTTGACAGTAACTTCAAATAAACTGATAGCTGTAACCCAGACGAAAAAGCCCTCTACTAACGGTACTGATCCGACAAAGCAGTCAAATAAAAGCAATACAAGCCTGCTTGACAAATTCAAGTTCCAGCTTGCGGTAGGGGTTGCTGTCGCCTCATCAAACTCCAGCGCCACGGTAAGCGAGGGGACAGTAATTGAAGCAGGCAGCGCAAAGGTAGCGGCAAATAATGACAATAATTTTGATCTTCGTGTTTCAGCTACCACTCCTGAATCTCAGCCAACGGTAAACAAATTAACCAAAGCCAAGCCAAAGGCTGAGTATAATGTTACCGCCAGCCAGGCCGGAGAAGAGATTAAGGTAACTATAAACCCTGTTGCAGCCGCTTCAGGAAGCAGCACAGCGGTAAAGCCCCTGTATAAGGTAACCCTTGTTAAACCCAATGGTACATATTTTACAGCAACACCGACAACAGAGACAGGTTCCAGCGGTCAGACATGGATTTTCAAACCACCTGCAGCCGTAAGTTATAAGGTTCGTGTTGAGCTTTTAAACGCAACCCGGTTTTTTGGGACAGGAACCGATGCAAATTCAAAAGAGGCGCAGTTTAACATTTCGATTCCGAAGATGACGAAAAGTGATCTGGGATATGAATCCATACAGCAGTCCTTCGGATCTGCAACCTCTGTAGGTGTTAGTGATGTATCATCCACGTCTATTGCACGGATTGACGGGGATGTGACAATAACCGGAGGAGATTTAACAGTTGAGGCAAAAACTGTTACCGGTGATAAATCTGCGGATAAATATGACCCGCAGGGTAATCAGCTGGAAACGGACAAGAATAATATCAATGTTACAGCTCAACTTGGCAGCAAGAAGATTCTGTTGAAAACCGGAAAAGACAGCGGTGACCAGACAACAAGATGGTGGAGATCCTTTGCAAATGTCGGCCAGAAGCCAACAGCGGTAAGTAATCCTGGAGATAAGAAGGAAGCACCTACAAAGGGTCCGAATTTATCAGGGGCTGTGGCAGTAGCTATCAGTCATGATCAGGCGGATGCCATTATTGGTGATAATGCCACAATTGTTGTAAATGACGGAAACATGACCGTGAACGGATATGCTGAAGAGAATATCAAGGTCAATGTTAATGCCCATGTAAATAAACCTTCAGAGTCAGTTAGCGGTGCGGCTGCTGTTTTTGTAGGTGATTATAACAATATTTCCAATGCTATCATTGGTGACAATGCAAAGGTTGATGTATCGGGTACGCTCAAGGTAACCGCTAATACGGTTATACCAAACCAGATTACACTTGATGATGACTGGGAGGAGTTCAAGAAGAAGGTAAACGGTTTTGTGGATACCGGAAGCTGGATTGAACCATTTACAAAATTCAGTATTGAGCTTCCGTCGGGATCTGACTCAGAGGCAGGAGTCGGTGAGCAGATCATTCAGAAAATAATGGATGGAACAATCGTTGTGGCTGCCCAGGAAAAGATCACCAATTTTACAGAGGCCATGTCGACCGGGGCACAGAATTATCATGCAGGTATTACTGATACCTTTGGAGATCGAAGTACCGGAACAGAAGGTTCAAAAAATACGGAACTAAAAGAACTGCTTACATTCTTCCCGAAGCTGTTGGAAAACCCGAATTTTTTTCAAAAACTTTCAACAACATTTGTAACCGCCAGCTCCAAGGCAGGTGCTGACAAGAATTATACAGATGCCCAGGCAAAAAAATCGTCTGAAACCCAGAACACCACCCCAAATTCAGGTGTTGATAAATCTGTGGCTTTCTCCGGATCTGTAAATGTATTTCTTGTAACCAACGAGGCAAATGCCCGAATCGGGGATAATGCAGAAATTAATCAGATCCTCCTGTCACCCGGTCAGGATGTTATTGTAAAGGCAGACTCCTTTGTTGAGTCGATTAATATGACCGGCCTCCCCAGCCTTAATATTGTAAATCTTCTGCTGGGCAGAAATACCATCATGCCCACAGTTACGCCGGCTAAAACATTAACACCTGCAGAAAAAGCGGCGTTGACACCGGAACAGCAGAGGGCTCTTAAGAGAAAGGAAGCCCGCAGGGCAAACAGCGCGCTGCCGATTGTAGGACTGCCAATCGGAGCCTATTATACGCTTACTGATATAAGTCAGAGAGGGCAGGGGCGCACTGCAGAAAACGATCTCTTCGAAAGGCTGGAAAGTCAATTGCTTTTCCCAACTAAAAGCGGGGGAAGCGGTCTTGGGATAAACTTCCAGCAGACAACATATTCCAATACTGCTACAGCTACCATTGGTGACAATGCACGCGTTTCATCCCAAAAGAATGTACAGGTTGAGGCGGTTACACATAACCTGCTTATAGACCTGACAGCAGCGGGAGGCGCTGCAGAGGGTCTTTTGGCCCTGACAGGCGCTGGAACATCTACAGATATAATAAACACCTCCACTGCAACAATCGGGGACGATTCAGTAGTATATGCCAGGAGCAATATAAACGTTGATGCGGATACTGATAATGTGCTTGTTACATATACCGGTACAACAACTAAAGGTGCAACGGTTGGAGTGGGTGTTTCCGTTACGATCAATAATATCGTAAATGATGTGGAAGCAAGTGTTGGCGACGGTGTTGGTTCGGAGCCCGCTGTTACAATCGCCGATGGAGATATCAGTTTTGATTCCATCGGACTTACCCTGACAAGATCGGATATCGATGGTGACTGGAATGATAACTTCAGAATTGGCGACTGGGTCCGCATTTCAAATCTGCCTGATGCTGATGACGATGGTCTTTTCAAGATCAGCAATTTATCTTCAACCGTTTTAACACTTTCAGAAGGTCCAAAGGCTCTCAGCCTGATTACCGATCCGGGTGTTACAATCCAGAAAGTCGGAAGGCTTCAGGCTGACGGTGCAAAGCTTACAATGGCCCTGGAGGACGCTTCATTTGTTATGGATTTTACCCATGACGGTGTTGAGGGAACCGACTTCATAACCCGGTCTAGCGGTGACTGGGAGACGGACGGTTTTGAGGCCGGTCAGAGGGTGACGGTAACCGGAACAGCCAGCAATGATGACAGTTATATAGTTGAATCAGTTGACGGCAGCAAGCTTTATCTTGTTAATGGCAATTTTACTGATGAAACATCTGCTACCGGGGTTTCCGTAACCAGGTATGAAGAATCCAACTCAATGGCCGGAGGCCTTACCCTGAACTTTGTAGTGAATCCTTCAGGTTCTGACAGCATAGTAAGATCAGCAGGCGAATGGCTTAATGACGGGTTCTATTCCGGGCAGTTGATAATTGTAACGGGAACAAGCGGTAACGATGATACCTATATAGTTGATTATGTTGATGGTGCATCTCTCTTTATCCTTGACACTGATCTTTCCACCGAAAATGGTGCAGGAGGTGTATCAGTCACCGGTTATGACAGGGTCCTTTCTGTTAAGGATAAGGATCTTGAACTTGATTTTGTGCACGATCCCAACGGTGTGGACAGCATCGTAAGAAACGACGGAGGGGACTGGGAATACGACGGTTTTATGGCCGGTCAGAAGATCACGGTTACGGGATCTCTTGAAAATAATGACACTTTTGAGATCAAATCTATTAAGGGAGATACAATTTATCTCGCGGATAATGTTGAACTTTCAAATGAGTTTTCAGTAACGGGAGTTTCAATAGAGTCTGATGCAGGTAAAATCAATGTTGATTCAAAAAACAGCTCTGTAATTGTCACCACGAGCCTTTCAGGGTCGCCGCTGTTATTGAAACTGGAAGATGCACCGGCATCAACTTCACCAAATACCCAGAACAGCAATCAAAAGAAATCATTCTCCGATAAAGCCCTTGGCGGACAGAAACTGGGGGTTCAGGAGCCTGGAAAAATAGCATTCAACGGCACATTCTCTCTTGTTGATATTGATAACCTTACAAAAGCCTATATTGACGGCGGATTTATAGTTGATAGCGGCACTGACATCAATGTAAAGGCAACGGATTCGACCTACCTGGTAAACGGAAGTACGGCTTTTGCATATGCCGGTGATATTGGCGGCGCTGCAAATATTGCTATAAATACGGTTAACAGAGATACCTCTTCAGAAATAGGAAATGAATCAACTGACTCAACCGGGGAAGTGTTTATTGAAAGTGACGGTGATGTCAATGTAAATTCAAAAAACAGCGGTGGTCTGCTTTCGGTTGCAATGTCAGGTGTGCTTCAGCAATCCCTGGATAAAAAGCCTGCCCAGCAGGAAAAGGCAACACTGGGAAGCAAGCACAGTAACCAGATGACAGACCAGAATAAGGCAAAAGAAAATACTGATAAAACGGATAAGGATAAATTTCCGACCTGGATGCCGGAAATGTCTCTTTCGGGAAATGTTTCCTATAACCGGATAGATGACGAAACTATTGCAGCCCTTTACCGGGCAAATATTATAACAGCTGACATTACAGACATAGAAGCCCTTAATGATGCCTGGATTGGCTCATGGGCCGGGTCATCTTCAATTACGGCCTCCTATTATGATAACAGCGTAAAAACCGAAGATCCTCAGCCGGATCCGCCTGAACCGGAAAAACAGGTAAATGATAAAATCCTTCGCCCTGTTCCGACAGTAAGACTGCTTCCCAACAAGCAGGTATGGATGTCCTTTAAGGGCAAACTCGCCTACTGGAACGGATCCACCGCAACAGCAGACGAAGGAAACCCGGATAAAAAGGTCGAGGGCGGTGATACAGATATCAATCTGACCGAATTTTTCACACGTCCCACATCCGCATCTCCTACAACAACGACCAAGACATTTACCCTTGCAGTAGGTGATTACGATGCCCATGCAGTAGGAAGGAAAAAAGTATGGTTTACGGTCACTGTTGAAGGAAAAACCTATAGCGGGACTGATGCGGAAATAGAAAATGCCTGGATAACGGATATTCAGAAGGCTATTAAAAGCGCCATCTCAGGCAAGAAAGATGTCTCAAAAACAGTAAATGAAAGCACCAAAAAGACAACAACGGCCGAGGATACAAAAAAGCCAGGAAATGAAGAGGCTCCGAAAAATCAACCTGTGATAGCCGGGGCAGGATCAGTTTCAGTTGTTGTCAATAATATTACCGGGGATACAAAGGCTTTTATTGATTCATCCGTCTTAGCAATTGATGACAGTCTGAAAGTTACTGCTGACACCAGCCAGGTAATAGTGGGCGTTGCCACAAGCGGCAGTATAGCCTATACACAGAATAACAGCGGATTTGGGGTTGCAGGCTCTGCAACAGTAAACATAATATCAGGACTTACCGAATCGTCAATACTTGACAGCAGCGTTTCCGTTTTACCCGGCGGCAAGGGAATATCGGTATCAGCCTCTGACAATAATATCATAGGAACGGGAGCCGGTTCCTTAAGCATTACTGCATCCACTAACGACAAGTCAAAGTCAGGTGATTCAGGAACCGCGAGCACCGGCAATGAAAAAAGTGCCGGTACAAGCGGCAACAATACAAAATCACAGGCGGCTGTATCTGTAAGTCCTTCGGCAGCTGTAAGTATTGTGACCAGCAAAGTTCACTCTTATGTACTGGATTCAAGCCTTGTCTCAGACGGTACAATAGCTGTAGATGCAAAATCAAATGAAACGGTAATATCCGTTGCCAGCGGTCTTTCAGGTGCAGGTGCAAATTCTACAAAGGGCAGTTTTGCACTTGCAGGTGCAGGTTCGGCTTCCATAAACGTAATAAATGCAGAGGCACTTGCCTATATAAATGAAAGTGACAATACAGCAGGAAGAAGTGTAGAGAGCAGGGAAGAAAGTGTAACCATTACCGCTGCAGACAATTCTCTTATTATCAGTAATGCAGGATCCATTGGAATAAGTTATGCCAAGGGAAGTGAATGGGGAGTCGGGGTTGCTCTTGGTGCGGCTATCGCTGTTAATACGGGAAATAAGAACATAAGGTCCGGAATTTCAGGTGCCACGGTAAAGGGTAAAAAAGATGTCAGTGTTACTGCAAAATCCGATTCATATATTTGGGCACTGACCACAGGCGGATTTGGCGCAGGTGCAAAGGGAACGGAGAAATTCGCTTTTGCTCTGGCAGCGGGTGCAGCCGGGTCAATAAATGCGGTAGATTCAAAAGTCGAATCATATATCGAAAACGGAAGCAATGTTCAGACAACAAATGGCAATGTATCTGTATCTGCGGAAGACAATTCGGCTATTACAGCAAACTCCCTGATTATGGGAGTATCCGGTGCTGTTGGTAAAACGTCAGCCGTTGCCGTATCACTTGGCGGGACATTCTCCGTGAATATTCTGGATAAGGAAACCAGAGCCTACATTTCATCCTCATATGTTGCCTCCGGAGGCAAGGTTGATCTGGACGCCCTTTCGGGTGGGTCAATCTGGGCACTGACCATTGGAGGTGTAGGTGCCGGCTCCAGGGCAGAAACAAATTTCGGAGGGGCCCTGACTGTAGCAGGTGCAGGAAGCGTAAATGATATTGAAAGTAATGTTGAAACCTATATCGGAAACGGAAGCACTGTTAACAGCGGAGCAGGACAGGATGTATCCCTTACAGCAAATGACGCCTCAACCATTCTTTCCAATTCGGGCATCCTGGGGGTTGCGGTAGCCCTGGGAAATAAGGCTGGAGCGGCATCTATTGGGGCATCAATATCCATAAATTCGGTCTCCGGCTATATCAAATCATATATTGACGGCTCTGATGTAACCGCCTCCGGTGGTATTGACCTTAATTCCGAATCCAATAATGATATCTGGGCGATGACCCTGGCTGGAGTGGGATCAGGCGGTAAAGGAAAAGAATCCTATGGCCTGGCATTCTCAGGAGCAGGCGCCGGATCTTTGAATACAATCGAAAGATCCATCAGTTCTTATATAAAGGGCGATACAGCCGGTCTGCATACAATTATAACAGGAAATGCCGGTGATGTTGTTATTAATGCAAAGGATAATTCCCTTATTCTTGGAAATGCCGGTGTATTGAGTGTTGCAGTGGGTATTGGAGGAACCACAGGGCTGGGTGGTTCAATTGGTGCCTCGGTGATCATCAATGTGGTTAAAAACAGTGTAACTGCCTACATGTCAAATGTTGATGTCCTGTCTGACGGCGGAGTTGAGCTGGAAGCAGATTCCAATGCTGCCATATGGGCACTGGCGATTGCTGGATCACTTGGCGTTGGTGTTGGAAACTCTCCGGGACAGGATGGCGGAGGAAGTTCGGGAACAGGTGTCGGCGTTGCCATAAGCGGAGCTACCACTATAAATGTTATAAATAACAGCACGGCAGGTTACATCGAAAAAAGCAGTGTTGAAAGCCTGAATAATGGGAATATCACTGTCGAGGCAAAAGACAGCTCATCAATAATGGCAGATGCAGGAGGAATAAGCATTGCTGTGGGTTCGGGCGGAAACACAGGTTTTGGTCTTTCCATAGGAGGGTCGGTTGCAGTAAATGTGGTCTCCAATGAAACAGTCGCAAAAGTCACTGATTCTGACCTTGGAACGATCGCAAATCCTGCAGGAGATATTATAATTGATGCTGATTCTGCCTCCCGGATATGGGCATTGACAATCGCAGGATCCCTTTCAGTCGGCTATGGTAAAAACAGGTTTGGTGGCGCTGTCGGAGGATCAGTAGCAGGGTCTGTAAATGTTATACATAACATAATCGATGCGCATATATCGGATTCAGCAACTGTTAAGGGGAATGGAGTGCTGACTCTTGGAGCTTCTGACAATACAGGGATTATCGCCAATGCAATAGGAGGCAGTATTGCTGTCGGTGCAGGAAGTCAGGGCTTAGGAGTAGCAGTTGGCGGAGCATTTGCTGTAAACAATATTGCCAATAAAGTAAGCAGCTATATAAACGGTTCAACAATTGATATAGACGGTGATCTCTCCATAACATCAGAGTCGGACAGCTCAATCTGGGGTCTTGCCATTGGCGCTGCATTGAGTGTGGGCGCGAGCAGCGGCGGCGGTACGGGTGCTTCTCTTTCTATCGGCATTTCCGTCGTGGATAACAGAATAGGAAATGTAACGGAAGCCTATATTAAAAATGCATCCGAAATACTGACCGGAGGAAATGATGTAATAGTGAAAGTAGTTGATAATGCCGCTATTCAGGCAATCGCTGTATCTGCCTCTATAGGCGCGGCCATATCAACCGGAGCATCTGGAGGAGGATCAGGCGGAGGCGGTAAAGGAGGTGTTGGAGCGGCTGTAAGCGGTGGAGGAGCTATTGCAGGAAACTACATAACGTCATCTGCTAATTCCTATATTGATAACAGTATTCTGGGTACAATATTAAATCCGGTAGGAAATATTGATCTTGACTCAATAAGTTCATCGGAAATCCTTGCTATAGTCCCAACATTATCAGCCTCTTTAAGTTACGGATCAAAGGCGGGTATCGGTGTTGCAATCGGTGCATCGGTCGCAAGAAACATAATCGGATCCAGATCTGAAGAGTTGATTATTGATTATACATCATCTGATAATGTCAATTCTATAAACACCGGAGACCTGGTAAAGGTCACAACTGATGGAGTATGGGAGGGTGAGGTATATGAATATGTTGGCTCCGGAATTGAAAGGTCCGACTACAGTGCAGATGCAGGTATTTTCAGTCCTGAAGCAGGTGACAGGGTCTGGGTTGATTTGGAAAACTCGGGCGCTGCTGCTCCCGGAGTATATCAGTATGTTTATAATGACAGCCAGGTTTCGCTTGAAGGTGAAATCCTTGATTTTGATCATGATGAGTCGGATGATGATTATGACAGCATAAAGTGGGCTGACAATAGCTGGGCAGAAAAGGGATTTGCTGCAGGTCAGCGAATAGACATAACCGGTGCAGGAGCAAATACCGGAACATATACAATTGAATCTGTTGAAGGTGAAACGATTTATCTTGTTGAAGACCTCAATTCCGATGCCACAGGTTTAACAGGCGCGGTAGTTTTGGCAACAGGAACATGGGATCTTCAGATCACCGATTATCAGAATGCAGCCTACTGGACACGCCTTAGCTCACTGGATCTTGGGGGAGAAGATTTCGGTGACAAAGATGCATGGAAAAGAGCTGATCTTACAAAGTCGGGATCGGAGATCCAGTCCTATGTCAGAAATTCCAGCATCCACGCATCCGGTGACCTGACAGCCGATGCAGTGGCATCAAAGAGTATAAACTCAACGGTTCTTGCAGGTGCGGTTGCCCTGGCCGGCGGCGGAAAACTCGGGCTGGCCCTTAGCGGAGCCGGGGTTTATGCGGAAAACAATATTTCTTCAGATGTACGGGCCTTTATAAACGGCGACGGGTCTGATGGAATAGCGTCAAATAGTATTTCTCTTGTTGCTGATGACTCATCCACAATAAACAGCATTGCAGGAGCAGCTTCTGTAGCTGGTTCGGTTGGAGGCAAAGCCGGTGTATCGGTTTCAATAGGGCTTTCACTTGCATTCAACACAGTGGATAACCAGGTTGAGGCGTATATAGCAAACGCGGATGATGGAATCGCTACAATAGGAGATGTATCATTGTATGCCGGATCAAACGCTGATAATGCCCTTGATTTTGATCCCGATGATTACGGCTTTACATTTGATGACCTGGATAATGCATCAAGCAGGGAAGTGGATAATCCGGACGATCCCAACAGCGACACTGATGACCCTGATGATCCTTCGGATGATGCTGTAAACGAAGAAACCCAGGATACATTAACTGACAACACCATACTTGCCAAACTCAGAACAGCTCTTGAGGAACATGGTATTAACCTTACTTCTGGCGACAGTGTCTCAAATGAGGCTCTCTATACAACCCTCTATGGTAATCAGTCCCTCGTGGAAGGGGATACTGTAAAACTCTCAGGTGATTATGCGAACGGCGGTGTTGCAGGAAGCATATACCGCTATCTTGGATATCAGGATTATGATTCAGCTGCTTCTTCAGGTGTATCAGTAAGTTCCGGTACAATAGTTAAGGATATTGATACAGGCGCTTTTTATGTATTTTCAGGCAGCAGTGAAGAGGCTGCAGCAATTACAGATATGACAGCAGTTGATTTTGGCAATGATGAAAAGTGGAATTATTTTGATTCGGAAGATGATTATTTTGATTACCAGTCAAATAATACAAATGTAACCGTAAAAGCCAGAACCATAGTTAAGGATATTGATAGCGATAGATATTATGAGTTTTTCGGCACAATGGCAGAAGGCTCAGCAATTACAGATCTCAGCAATATTGATTTTAAGAGCGATGAAAAGTGGCAGTTATTTAATACCGATCTGAGTACTGAAGACTATTCCAGCACAGGTACCTGGGAAATTGTATCATCTCTCGGTAATGCAAAGTTTACCACTGCTGATGGTAATACTACGCTTGAAAATGGAGATACAGTAAAACTCTCATTTGACTACTCAGAGGGAGGTCAGGCAGGGGGCATTTACCGCTTCCATGGTTATCAGGATTATTTTTCCAATCAATCATCCAGCCTCAATATTGTAGCCGGAACAATTGTTAAGGATATAGCGACTGGTTATTACTATGAATTTACGGGATCGGATGTCCAGGGAGATTCCATAACAGACCTCAGAACAGTAGATTTTTCAACTGATCCCCTCTGGCAATCATATTCTGTAAATTCAATTAATCTGAGTACGGAAGATTATTCCAATTCAGCCAGGTGGCAGCTTGTATCCGGAGGATTAAAAATATCAAAGCTTTCGGGTGATAAGGGGTGGACACTTATTGATGGATCCGGAACAACCTATGTGCTTAAAAAGAACGGTAATAGCATTACCATATCTGAATCAACTATAAACTCGGTTTCGGCAGCTGCATCTCTGGGTGTCGGAATCGGATTATCAGAGGGAGTCGGTGTAGCAGTAAGCGGAGCAGGAGCCTTTTCACAGAACGTAATACTCTCGGATACCAGTACATTTATAAGAAACAGCTCCATTTTAAACTCTGATAATGTAAACCTCAGCTCAAAGAGCAATCAGTCAATCAACTCAGCGGTTGTGGCAGCATCTGCTGCAGTCGGAGGCGGAGGCAGCGCAGGTGTAGGGGTTTCAATAGGTGCGGCCATTTCCCGCAACCTCATAGGTTATCAGGGAGATTATACCCGGGAATCATCCGAAGTAAGATCATACATTGAGAATTCAAGTATAAATGCTACAGGCGATCTTTCCCAGACGGCTGTTGCCGATCAGACCATAAATGCTGCAGTAATAGCAGGATCAGCAGCAATAGGTGCCGGTAAATTAGGAGTTGCAGTAAGCGGATCCGGAGTTTTCTCAGAAAACTGGATAGGAGTTGATGTTCAAACGTCAATAGACGGGGATGGTAACACAGGTATTTCTGCAGAAAATATCTTACTTTCGGCTACCGATACTTCAACAATATCGGTTATCGCTGCAGCTGCTTCACTTGCTGCATCATTCGCAAGTAACGTGGGAGTTGCCGTATCAATCGGTGTATCTCTTGCCCACAATACAATAAGCAGCAGTGTTGAATCCTTTATAGATAACTCAGATGCGATTAATGCAATTGGAAAAATAGATATCCTTTCGACAGAGAGCAGCAGGATACATGCCGTATCTGCAGCTGCAGCATTGTCTGTAGCAATTGCTCAGACAGGCGTAGCAGTAAGCGGAGCAGGCGCTGAAGCGATTAACGTGATACTCACAAAGACCAATGCCTATATAAAGGACAGCTACATCCTTGACTCTTCAGGCATAAGTATAACCGCATCCAACGATGCGGAAATCAAAGCGGTAATTGCAACTGCTTCATTAGCACTGGCAGGTGGAAGTACCGGAGTTGGAGTATCAATCGGTGTATCATTTGCAGGCAACATAATTGGCTGGGAAGAGATACTTGATACGGAATATGAATACACAACCGGGGATAATCCATCTGGTCTTAAAAACGGTGACAGGGTTAAAATCGAGTCTGGTATCAAGGCCGGTAATATATATGAATATATCGGTGAAGATGTTGATTTCTACGATTATACAAGCAGTGACGGAGTAAGGCTGCTTGAAAAGGGGAGCCTTGTAAAGCTTGAATCAGGATATGGTGAAGATGATCCCGATGATAATATAAAGGGAAGCGGTACTACAATATACAGATATCTGGGCGGTGACGGCGATTTTGTAAATTTAAGTGCCCAGGATTACACCAATAATGATCTTTGGGAGTCAGTTGGTAGCTCAAGACTTACCATGCAGGATTATGGAAATGAGGATCTGTGGCGCCAGGTAAACCTGGGAGAAGCTCCTATTGATGTTCAGGCTTTCATCCTTGACTCGGGAATCAGAGCTGACGGGTCTGTTACTGTAAAATCTAATTCCGAGCAGAGTATTGATGCAATCGTAGTTTCAGGTGCAGTAGCCGCATCCGGTGGAAGTACAGGATTTTCAGTCTCCGGCGCCGGTGTGGGAGCCGTGAATCTAATATCCGCAAAGGTAATGTCTTATATTGATGGTGACGGATCCGGTGAAAATTCCGGCATTCAGGCCGGAAGCATTTCTCTTGCGGCCGATGATAACTCAACCATCAATGCAATTACGGGGGCAGCAACCCTGGCAGCTGGATTTGGCGGAACCGGTGTGGCAATATCAGTTGGATTGGCAGTTGCCCATAATGGTATAAGTAATGAAGTCTCATCATTTATAACCAGAGCTGATGATAGTATATCTGCAGATACGGGTTCTGTTTCTGTTGAGGCTGCCGAGAAATCCTCTATTTCCAGTGTCACTGCCGCAGCCTCACTCTCGGTTGCCATAGGCGGAACCGGAGTTGCAATCAGCGGAGCAGGGGCCTCTGCGACAAATTCGATACTGACAAAAACCAATGCATATATTGAGGAAAGTATAATTACAACTTCCGACCCGGCAGGGAATGTAATTATCAGTGCAGAGGATAAATCTTCCATAGATGCAATAGTTGCAGCAGTGGCTGCATCCGTGGGAGGCGGCGGAACAGGTGTTGGAGTAGCGATAGGAGCTTCCCATGCAAGCAATATGATAGGGTATGATCTGTTGCTTGGCACAATACCCATAAAGGATCCCGCTCAGGTAAGGGCTTATGTTGATAACTCAACAATAACAGCCGCAGGGGATATTGATATCACAGCAGCTGCCGAAGAGAGTATTAATTCAATCATTGCTGCAGGGGCAGTAGCCATAGGCGCTGGAGGCGTTGGCGTGGGCGTTGGTGGATCCGGAGTTGCCGGAATAAATATGGTTTCCACCGATATAAATGCCTTTATAGATAACGCGAGCGATGTGACAGGGATAAGTGTAGACCTTAAAGCTGAAGATATATCAAGCATAATGGCCTACGGAGGGGCTGCTGCAATTACGGGCGGTTTTGGCGGTACAGGTGTAGCTGTATCCATAGGCGCTGCTATCGCTCACAATATGATAGATAATAATGTTTCTTCCTATATCAAAGAAAGCCGTGTGGAATCCACAGGAACTGATGTTACAGCCTATGCACTTGAAAAATCCCTCATAAACTCAGCCTCTGCCGCTGCTGCACTGGGTGTGGCAATAGGAGGCGTCGGAGTATCTGTCTCGGGCGCAGGAGCAGAGGCAAGCAATGTTGTTCTTACAAAGACTAATGCCTATGCTGAGGGCAGCAGTATTGTAAGTGCCGGAGAAACATCCATTAAGGCTGAAGCACTTTCAGGTGCTCCCGGGTTTAATGACCTGGTTATGGCAAATGAAGCAGAAGCCAATGATTTTGCAGCTAAACTGGATGATGCTTCTTCAGTTGATGTAGATAATGAAGATACCGTTGCAGACGAGAAAGAAACAGATAGTGCGGCAGATAGCACATTTATTGCTGAATTATCAGATTTGTTGGAGGACAACCTTATTATAAATTCGGGTGATCTCGCGGTTACACTGCGTTCAGAAGGGGAGCAGTGGTCAGTAACCGACAGAGACACAGGGTATTCCTATACTATAACCAGAGATGGAAACAATTTTACTGTTTCAATGTCAACGATCAGTGCTGCAGTGATATCAGCCTCCGCTGCAATAGCAGGCGGCGGGGTAGGTGTTGGCGTGTCAATGGGTATTTCATATGCTACAAACCTGATTGGATGGGAAATAGCGTCCGATACAGCTTTTGATTATACAACCACTGATGAACCGGCAGTTCTTGAGACTGGAAAAACAGTAAAGATAGAAGATGGTGTAAAGGAAGACTATGTTTATGAATATATCGGTCCAACGGCCACTATTTACGATTACACAACAAATGACGGTGCAAAGAGTCTGAATAACGGTGATCTGGTTAAGGTAAATGCCGGATACGATGAAAATAAAGGAACAGAAACAGGAATTTATAAATTTACAGGAGACGACAACACATATTTAAATCTGGGTTCTGAAGATTTTAGAAATTCCGATCGTTGGGAATCGATTGGCAGTGCAAAACTCGCCATGCAGGATTACAACAATACCGATTTCTGGAAACAGATAAACCGTGTAGAATCCCCAGCCCAGGTCCAGGCCTATATGCTTGACTCCAGCGTTAATGCTGGAGGATTAATATCACTTAATTCCTTTTCTGATCAGTCAATAGATGCGCTTGTGGTTGCAGGCTCTGCTGCCGCTACAGGTGGAGGCGTTGCAGTTGGCGTGGCTGGAGCAGGTGCAGGAGCGCTCAATGCGATAAACACGGATGTGAAGGCCTTTATTGAAGGAGATACTGCAATAGGAAGTGGAGAAATAGCCGGTATCAAGGGGAGCTCATTATCAATAAGTGCTGAAGATGCATCCAGGATATCGGCGGTGACGGGTGCAGTCAGCCTGGGCGCAGCTTTTGGCGGTGTAGGTGTTGCTGTTTCAATCGGGACAGCGGGAGCTGTAAATGAGATAAATAATGATATTGCAGCATTCATATATAATGCAGACGATGGAATTGTAACTACAGACGGTTCAGGAGCTGTTTCAATAACCGCAACAGAATCTGCAAATATTAATTCACTTACAGCAGCAGCTTCACTTGCCCTGACAGTCGGGGGAGTGGGCGTTTCAGTAAGTGGTGCAGGTGCAGGAGCAACAAATATAATTCTCACAAATACGTCAGCCTATATACAGGACAGTGATGTATACAGTGAAGGTGATGTTTTAATCGAGGCTAAGGATGTCTCTAGCATTAATGCAGTTGTTCTTGCATCAACGGCTGCTATTGCAGGAGGTGTCGTCGGGGTTGGAGTATCGATAGGCGCCTCATTTGCTGTTAATATAATAGGGTCAGAGCTGGTAGATAGCGGCGCTATCTCTTATGTAAGTAACTCAGAGGTTACAGCTTTAGGATCATTTGCCCAGAAAGCCGTTGCTGAAGAGACAATAAAATCGGCTGTGATGGCTATGTCAGTAGCTATAGCCCCGGGTGGCGTAGGGGTAGGAGTGAGCGGAACAGGAGTTCAGGCTGTTAACCTGATATTTGGAGATGTTAAATCTACCATAGAGGCCGGATCTACTATTACAGCCGGCAGCATCGATATTATTGCAGAAGATACTTCAAAAATAGTTGCCTTTGCAGGATCTGCATCAGCCGGGGCTGCACTAGGCGGTGTTGGAGTCGCTGTCTCCATAGGATTAGCTTTTGCCCACAATATGATCGAAAACGAAGTTACCGCTTATATATTGGATAGTTCAGTAATATCAACCACCGGAAATATTTCAGTCGAGGCAATAGAACGATCCCAGGTTAACTCCCTTTCTGCTGCAGCGTCCACAGCCATTACAGTCGCCGGGGTGGCAGTATCTGTAAGCGGTGCAGGTGCCGAAGCAACTAATGTTATTCTTACAAAGACAAATGCATATATAGAGGACAGTACTGTTGACAGTAACAGTGACCTTGTTCTTTCTGCAGAAAGCCTTTCCGCGATACCTGATGGGAAAACATTTACTGTGGCTGACGGGAATGATTTTGCGAGCAGGATGGATGATGCAAACTCAACGGATGATGATAACTCCCATACCCCGGCTAACGAGAGAAACTCAGATATAGCAGATGATAATGTTTTAATTGTAGAACTTTCCGCTTTGCTTGCTGCAGAGGGAATCGGAAACTCGGGAGATCTTTCTGTAACCATTAGAAGTGAAGGCTCACAATGGTCTGTTATTGATAGAAAGACCGGAGATTTCTATAACATTGAAAGAAACGGAAATGATTTTAATGTGAAGTCACCAACAATTGCCTCGGGTGTCGTGTCTCTTTCCGCTGCTGCTGCAGGCGGTGGTGTAGGGGTTGGTGTTTCCATCGGATTGTCCTTTGCAAGGAATTTAATAGGCTGGGAACTGGGTATAGATACTCCCTACGATTACTCTACTACAGCTTCAAGAAACCAAATAGTAA
Organism: Desulfatiglandales bacterium; assembly: GCA_963667015.2. GTDB lineage: Bacteria > Desulfobacterota > DSM-4660 > Desulfatiglandales > HGW-15 > JAAZBV01. Next base: position 3,343,886 of record CAXXJJ010000004.1, on the reverse strand, counting down.
ATGGTGATAGAGTTAAGATAGAAAGCGGAGTAAGGGAAGGCGATGTATATGAATACATAGGTTCAGAAAATCAGTTGCCCGATGAAGGTGAAACCTATGTTGACCTTAGAAACCAGGATTATGGAAATACGGAACTGTGGAAGCAGGTGAATCTGGTTGAGAACCCGGCTGAAACAAGGGCATATATAGTGGATTCAGACATTGATGCAGATAATACTGTGCAGCTTACATCGTTATCTGAGCAATCCATGGATGCAGTAGTTGCTTCAGGATCAGCAGCTGCGTCAGTCGGTGCGATAGGTGTAAGCGTAAGCGGAGCCGGCGCTGTTGCAATCAATACCACCCACGCAGATGTAAAATCATTTATTGAACAAATTGACGGAGTAACTACAGTTGATTCAGGAAGCGTGGACTTAAGTGCCATTGATAAATCCGAAATATCTGCTGTAACAGGAGCGGCAAGCCTTGCCGCAGCCTTAGGGCCAGGGTACGGTGCAGCGGGAATATCTATAGGCGTTTCCATTGCCCATAATGAGATCAGTAACAGGATATCATCATTTATAAATAACAGCGCTGTTACTACAACGGATAGTTCCGGTTTTGTAAGGATCCATGCGTCAGAAGAGGCTACAATAAATGCCCTCACATCAGCAGCATCACTGGCAGCTTCTATAGGCTTGTTAACCGGAACATCAGTAAGCGGCGCGGGCGCAATAGCAACAAATATTATCTTAACCGAAACCAATGCATATATAACCGGCAGCACTGTATTCAGTGCAGGAGGTGTTATCCTTGAGGCATCCGATACTTCAGCCATAAACGCAATAGTCGGCGCAGCCAGTGCCGCAGTTACAGGTGGAGCCATAGGTTATGGATCATCCATAGGTTCTGCTGTTGCAAGAAATCTTATTGGCTATGATCTGTTTGACAACAAAACTCCGGCGCAGGTTCAAACCTACATCGATGATTCAACGGTAACTGCTGCAGGAGGCCTGACACAGGAGGCAGAAACGGACGAAACTATCGGGGCTATTGTTCTTTCCAAATCAGCCGCTGTATCAGCCGGTCTTGCGGCTGTTTCTGTAAGCGGATCAGGGGTAGTGGCTATAAATAAAATCTCTACAGACGTTCAATCATTTATACAGGATTCGGCAATTGATGCCAGTTCATTAGAACTTCTGGCGGATGATTCATCGACTATCACTTCTGAAGCCGGAGCAGCTTCAATAGCCGCAAGCTTCGGAGGTATAGGCGTTGCTATTTCCCTTGGTCTGGCTGTTTCTGAAAATAAAATAGAAAACAAAGTAAAAGCATTTGTAGAGTCATCTACAGTAGAAACCGATAACGGCGATATGAAGGTTGAGGCCAGGGAAAAGACAAATATAGCGTCAAGATCCTCAGCTGCTTCCTCTTCAATAAGCGGAAGCCTTTTCAGTGTTGCCGTAAGTGGCGGAGGTGCAATAGCCTCAAACAGTATTAATACGACTACATCGGGTTATGTAAATAACAGTGTACTTACGCTTAATGGTAATCTGGATGTGATTGCGAGTGATGAATCCAAAATGGATGCAAGAACAGGATCAGCTATAAAGGCTGCAGGGCTTATATCCGTGGCTTCAGGAGGTTCAAAGGCAACAGGAACAGTTGCATCCGAAACAACGGCCTTTGTAAATGATTCTGATCTGGTTGCACACGATATTAATATCAGCGCCATAACTGATCCAAAGGTGGATGTAACAGTCTATGGCGTTAACGCAGGAACACTTTCTGTAGGTGCTTCAAGTACCTATGTCACAATTTCACCTACTGTGAAGGCATACCTTGGATTGGGTACAAATAGCAGGGCTGTAACAGCTGACAACCTGAGCATAACAGCTAAACAGTTGCTTCTTCCCGGCGATTATACAGGAGATGTAAAAACTACCGGATCTTCAGGCGGTCTTATAGGTGTTATAGGTACCAAAAGCCAGATCGAAAACAGCAGTAATGTGCTGGCCTATATAGGAGAGGATATTCCCGTAATATCGAATACATACGGAGATCTTGATGTTAATGTGACGGGTGATATCAAGGTATATGCAAATCAGGATTCAAAGCAGATGGCCAGCGCCAAGGGGAAGGCTGATGGACTTATTGCAGAAGGTTTCAACCAGGCATATGCCACATCCAACACAGTGACACAGGCCTATCTTGGAAGAAATCTAAACATAAGCGGAGGAAGTCTCGATATCCAGGCAATCGGAACAGATGAAAATTATGCATCAGTTCAGGCAGGAAGCGGAGGTCTTATTGCCGGTGCGGCTTCAACCGCAAAAACAACAAATAACAGTGCCACCGGGATTATTATCGGCACTGATAGCGGGTCATCCATAGATGTGGATAACTCCTTCAAGGCTCTGGCACAGCATACATCAAAATTCAGTGTTGATTCGGACAGCAAGACTTCCGCAGTAGTCGGAAGCAGCGGTTCCAGCATCACAAATGTTGTCAACTCCAATGTTAATGTTTCCTTTGGTCTCGGAGTTAATATCAACGCCGGTGAAATTGATGTGGATGCCAATAATGTTATAAATAAAACATCAAACGGTTATGATGTAACCGCAGGCGCAGGAGGCCTGGCTGGAGGACCTGCTGCCGGAAGCGTGACAACAATCAATAACGGCACTAAGATTTCAATTGCAGACGGTGCAGACATAGAAGTGGATGGAGACAGGTTCAATCCGGGATTGATGACCTTTAACAGTAAAAATGTAATCAATGCAACTGATAAGGTTAAACTTGATTCAGGCGGAGCAATAGCACTTGCCAAGGCAAAATCTGTAATTCTCAATAAAAATAACACCAACGAGATCATAATCGGGGATGCTGATATTACAAGTATCGGGGATATAATTTTATCAGCTCATTCAGAAGCCGATGTAAAAGCCCAGGCAAGCGCAAAAACCTATGGTGTTGCAGGAGCCGCACAGGGTGAATCACTTGCTTCGGTGCATGCTGATAACAACGTCACGGTGGGAACTAATGCAAGTATCGATTCGCTTGGAAGTATTACACTTGAAGCTGGGGTGGGAAATGATTTTAGTATAAAAGCAAATACTGATCTCTGGAATAAAACTGCCTTGCCAATTAAGACCGACCCACAGGCTCACGGTGAGATAGTCCAGACAAATAATGTCAGTATAGAAGAAGGCGCGTATGTAGGGGCGTCGTCGGATGTCATTATTTCTGCTGAAAATGGAAATTACTATGCCAACGGCTCAGGTGAGGGTACGGATCTTTATCGTGAAGTACTGGCAGCCATAGCCAACTTTTTCGGATCAATTTTCGGGGCAGATCCGGTCAGTCTCAAAATAGAAAAAGATTCATACAGGGAATCTGCCTCTGCAGGTGTCCAGATAGACGGTACTGTGAGGTCCGGTAGAAATAATATACAGGAACTCATCATAAGTGATACAGATGAGCAGTATACCCCTGTCATGCTTGCAGACCAGGGATCCGGAATGCCAACCCTGGATTTTGAAACCAATGGAGTCTCCGACGACACAATTACCCGAAGCAACGGAAGCTGGCTGGATGACGGATTTGAAGACGACCAGTACATAGGTATACACGGTTCAAACGGTAACGACGGGGTATATCGGATCAAGTCGGTTACCGATACAACTGTTACACTGGTAGAAACTCTGGCCGCAGATCATAATGCTGATACGGCTGATGTATTTGCTGTAGAAAGTTCCATAGGAAGTGATCCTATAGTGCTGAGCGGAGCACCTGCGCTGACATTCAGCCGATTGAACTCCACCATTACCCTTGACAGCGGTAACTGGGAGGATGACGGGTTCCAGGAAGGTCAGTATATCAATGTCAACGGAACCACCTCAAATGACGGAACCTACCGAATCTTATCAGTTGATGGAAGCAGCATAAAAATAACAGGTCCAAAACTTACTAATGAGGCGGATATTCAGGCGGATGTTTTTGCACAGGCCCTTAAGGCAAATGAAAATCCCGCAAATATGACCCTTAACCCGGTTCTTGATTATATCTCAAAGCAGGCGGTTATAACTAGGGATGACGGAGGAAGCTGGGTTGATGACGGTTTTCTTGCCGATAAAACTATCTCAATTAACGGGACAGACTATACAGTCTTTGAGGTTACTGCAGATGAACTCGTGCTGCTTGAAACCTATGATATCGCTTCAGGATCGGAAAGCGGTGAAACCGTTACATCAACAATAGGTCAGACAACTGCGGATATGGCGTTTGTTGCAGAGCAGGAAGCAGCAAATTCGGAGATCGAATGGACAGGCGGTGACTGGTCAGGTCAGGGATTTGAGGTCGGCGATGTGATCAGAATTTCCGGTGCGGATGAAGCTGATAATAATACCGGCATCGGTTTTACAATTGCGGCAATCGATAATTCGGTAATTGAGTTAACAAGCGGAGCGGGAATTGTTGATGACAGTATAAGCAGCAGCGATATAACAATAGAAAAAGATGTTTCCATCCAGAACGGGGTACTACTGAGTTTCACTGCTGAAGTCAGAGATGGTGATGATAATATAACTGCGAACGCATATATTTCCAGAGACAGCGGAAGCTGGGTTACAGACGGATTTGTAGCCGGCCAGGAAGTGACTATTGATGGCGCCGGTGCGAATGACGGAATTTACACAATTAAAAGTGTTACAGCTTCTGATCTCGTACTGGAGGATAATTCAGTCCTTTCCGACGGGACAACGGACAGCAACGGATCAACCTTTACCATAGGTGTTACGATCTCAGATAATGTCAGATTTACTGCCGAGCTGTTCCATGAAAATGCAAAAATTATTAATCTCTCGGGCAACTGGTCAACTGATTATTCGGATGCTCACAGTATAACCATATCCGGGGCAGATGAGTCGGCCAATAATGGAACATATGATATTCTATCTGTTTCGGGAGATACGATTACAGTTGATGGACCTCTTTCTACTGACAGTAATGATGGAGGTGCTCAGACGGTAGCAGTAGTAACAGCTTCAGCAACAACTGATATTACATACTCTATTAATAACGCTGTAATTGAGCGAGACGATGATGGGTCATGGATTGTTGATGGCTTTAGTGTTGGGCAGAGTATTGTTATAAACGGATCCGATTTAAATGACGGCGAGTATATTATTGAGAGCGTTTCTAAAACTGCGCTTGAGTTGAGAGAAGACTTTGATATGACCCTTGATGTTACCAATACAAACAGGGTAACAACCATACAGACCCCGGCTGCACAGGTAGTTGAGATTACATATGGTAAAGAGGTGTTCTTCGACAGGGGTGGCAGTGGCGGTCAGGACAAGATTGAGCTGACAGATAATTCCGACTGGTCAGACATGGGTTTTGCATCCGGTCAGTATATCCGGATTACAGGATCTGCTTCAGGAAATGACGGTTTTTATAAAATAGAACTTGCAACAGGCGATACCCTTGTCCTGGCAACAGGGTATGACACCTTTACTGCAGATGAGACATATACTGCATCCCAGGATCAGAACATTATAAGTATTGCCACCGAATCTATTGACCAGGCAACAACCCTTACTTCAGGGACTGAGGTTGCCCTTACGGTTTCTGATAACAGAATTACCCGCACAACCGGAGACTGGGAGGCTGAAGGATTCCAGGCTAATCAGTATATAGTGATTAGAGGAAGTTCTGAAAACAATGACGGTACATACAGGATTCTATCAATTGACGGTATGGCTCTTGTACTGGACGGCAGTGATAGAATAGATAGTGATGAAATATCCACCGGACTTGAGATATACGCAACTACTATAAAGCCGGGAAGCATTGATGACCTGATTTATGTAACTGACGGGGTGGATATGCCGACTGCGGTTCAGGACGATCTGGCCGAAGCAATAAGGCAGGAGATTGAAGGTCTTGAGCAGGATCTGGCGAATTATGGCGCAAAAGACGGCGGCAAGGCTGCTGTGGGAATTCAGGCTCAGATAGATCAGCTGAAATACCAGGCCGATGAACTGGGGCTGCTCGATGAAAACGGCTCTGTTGTCGGAAACATGCTGGTAACATATATTGAAGTGCCATACATAGAAGCCAAAAGCGGTAATATAGTGATTACTGGAGACAGCCTTTCCGGTACAGGAACCCTGGATGCCCCGGGGGACACTAGAATTACCATTGAAAACCACAGTCCCTATTACCTGAGAATAAAAGACGGCCTGAATATATTGGCTGAAGGTGGTTCCATAACCTTTAACGATGCTAGAATCTACGATAATGCTGATATCCAGAAACGGAACAGCTCGGGTCAGCTTGCCCAGTTCAATAGTATTTATACGAGCAAAAATTCAGCAGATCCCCTGATTGAAGTACGAAATACATACAATCCTCCACCAACCGGTGTGCTTTCTACTGCGCCTGCCCCGAATATTGAGATCATAGGCGCTACAATCATGAATTCAGAGGGAACAATACGGATAGCTAACAAGGAAGGAAGTATTTTTATAAAGGATGACACTTCAGGCAGCACAACGGTCAAATCTAACATACAGGCCAAGACTGTCGAGATATCAGCTGGAAAAGATATCATTATCGCCACGGATACCCAGCATGTGGGCGGTTCACCGGAATCCGTATGGAGCGACCTTGCGCAAACTAATGAGGATTCCCGGAAATTTAATGATAACGGGACCGCGTATAACAACGAAGCAAACTGGACTGACAGCGATACAGCCCACAGGGCGCAGGATGGGTCAATCATTGCAGGAAATAATATCTTTATTACTGCAAGGCTGCTTAACATAAATGGTCCCATAATAAGCGGTGATGCAGATCATACTCTCACAATAGAGGATACATCTGCCGTTGAGGGCGGAGGAACACTTGCTGATAATATTGCGAGTATGAGAAGTGAAGCAAGTATTTCAGACAGGAGCGGCTGGATTGTACTTACGGATTCGGATATCGAAGTTTACTATAACTACGAGACCGATCGTCTGATTGTTGATAATGTATCTGTCAGCGGCGGATTGATTAAAGTTACCGGTCACATCATGGCTACGGATACGGATGGAGAGCTGAAGGTAATGGATGGATTTGGAAATATCTCCATCGATAACCGGAGTTCCTGGGGTATAGATGTTCAGAGTATCAAGACCGGTGAAGATGAAGAACTGATACTTACAGGAAGCCAGTGGCGGGTTACCGGAACTGACATGATTGCTACGGGAGATGACTGGATTACCCTGAAAAACAACGGATCTGATGGTTCGGACACTATAACAAGACAGAATGGAAGCTGGATTCAGGACGGATTCCATGAAGGTCAGACAATCCGTATCTCCGGTTCAGGGGAAGGTAATGACGGTGAATATACAATTGAAATAGTCAAAGACAAAATCCTTACCCTTGTCAGCGGTGATTCTATCACCACCGAGTTCAGTGACAGTGGTTCCTTTGAAGTAACAGGCAGCTGGATTACCATCTCTGATACAGGAGCTGATGATACTATCAGCCGAAGTTCCGGAAGCTGGATCGACGACGGATTCTATGTCGGGCAGAGCATACAGATACTTAATTCTGCAAATGGCAATAACGGGGTGTATGTAGTGCAGACAGTCGGAGATCTGGATCTGGTCCTCGCTGGCGGTGATCTGACAGCAGAGACCAGCACTTCTTCATCGCTGGAAATTGCCGGCAACTGGATTACCTTTGCTGACAATGATGATGCCGATACAATAACGCGTAATGCAGGAAGCTGGATAGAGGAGGGCTACCGCGATGGTCAGACTATCACAATATCCAATTCAGGAAGCAATGACGGTGAATATTCGGTTATTCATGTTACAGAAAAAACCCTGGAACTTGCATTAACAGCGGTTTTGACGGATGAGATAAACACATCGAAAGATCTTGAAATCCATGGCATAGGTAATGGTATCGAAGGTAAGGTAATTATTACGGATACAGCCTATGACCTTGATTCTGATCCTGATATTTATAAACCGCTGATTACTACCTATACGCGAATTGGTGAAGAAGTTCAGATTACTACCAATGATGATGCAAATGTTCTTACAGGTGTTTCCTCTGTGGTTGACGGCAACACAGCTTCCTATCAGCCGGTTTCAGGCCAGAGATATTACTGGGTAACCGGTTATTCTGAGACATCAAAACTGACAGAGCGGTGGGAGAGCAGCAGCTTCTGGGGTATTACATATGCCCAAACACAATCAAGGAGTTACTATAACTATGTCGATCCCGTACCTGTAGAACTTGAACCTGAAAGCAATTTTATTGATACGGAATCCGACGGTAATACAGATACAGGCTATGCCTATGAATTCCAGACAATAGGCGATCCGGTTGTATATACCAGGGATTGGGTGACAACAAGCGGATGGTGGATCTTCAGTACCAAGACTTACCATCTTGAAAAGATTACCAAGGTCGGACGCATAAATTATGATTATAACAGCGTCAAGGCGGATTATCCCATAGCCATAGAATTTATGGGATATGAAACAGGATCTGTCAATATTACATCAACTTCCGATATCAACCTTGCGGGAATTATAAACAACCTTTCCGGTTCAACCACGATTACTTCAACAAACGGCTCTATTAACCAGAAAGAAGACCTGGCCCTTATAAGAAGCGAAAATATAACCCTGAGTGCAGTAAACGGAACTATTGGAAATGTTAATTCAGCCATAAGAACCGATCTTTCCGGGGGTGTGCTGGCTGCCGAAGCAAATGGTCTGGTGGCAATTAATGAAATAGAAAGCAAGCTAACAATTGACTATGCAGCTTCAACTGCTGGCGATGTAATAATTAGTTCAGAAGGCGGTATTTATGCCGCTGATCCTGACACCCTTATACAGGGTGATAATATCTCGCTTACCTCCATAACAGGAGGAATAGGAACATCATCCCTTAATATGAGGATAGATACAAATAACGACAGTAATTATGATGATGATTCTGAGTATGACGCAATTACTGCAGAGGCCTATGGTGATATTTATCTGAACGAAATATCGGGTGATCTCAGGGTTGATTCTATCGAGTCACTGGGCGGGGATGTCAATATCACTATCGGGAGCGGTGACCTGATAGATGTAAATACAATCGAAAGACGGGACGTCCGTACGGAATCCGAACTTGCAAACCTGTGGGATGAGATGAACCTGCTTACTGATAACGGCAGCGAAACTCAGGATGCTTACAGGGATTTAAAGACAAACGAGTATCATACATACTGGGGATACCGTACAGGAGGTTCACGTCGTTTTAATACTGAATCAGAGGTGAATAGCAGCAGTAATGTTATAGCCTTTGGTTATGATCACAATTTTACAACCGGAGATGCCCTCCTTTACCGGGAAATAGACGGCCAGGGAGTCAGCGGCCTGGCAGATAATCATACCTATTATGTAATTGTTGTGGACAACACAAGCATCATGCTTGCGGATTCTGCTGAAAATGCTACTGCGGGACAGGCCCTGGATCTTGATGCTGCCATAGCAGAGGGTAAAGCAAGCCTGACGCACATGCTGGCCTATGATCCTGATTTTAGGGTTACAATATCCGGAGATGAAAGAGACGCATACAAGACTGAACTTGCCTGGGATGATGACAGGGTTGACCTGGAAGAAGAAAAACGGACCCAGGAATTCCATGAACTGCACGACAGGTACAGGGTGCTTGGGGACACCTACAATCCTGACTGGGAATATGACACGGGTAATTCAGGGTATGATCCGATATTTGATCCCTCCGGCGATGTAGACAATGATAATGATACCATCAATATCGGTACAAACCTGTATGTAACCGGAACCGGCGTCGCATACAGTGCTAACGGCGGTGATGCCATAGGTTACTGGGTTGACGGAGAATATAACAGCCTTGAAGAGGGCACGGTATACTACATAATTAAATCGGATTCCGATCCTTCCTCTGTACAGCTGGCAGAAACAGAAGAAGATGCGGCCAATGGAATTTACCTGGACCTTGATGCAGGCAGTGCAACAGGCACAGGACACAGCCTGTCTGATGTTAATGCACTGGCAATAGGTTCAAGCTGGACCGAAGAACAGCTGAAATACTCACTTGGTTCCGGTTGGCTCAAGGAAACCACTGACACGGAAACCCGTATCGAAGCATCAAATATTGTGGGTAACAATATAATACTGAATGTTTCTGGGAGTCTGGGTGATTATCTACCGGAAGAGACGATAATTATTTCCAGTGGAGATATGAGTAACGGCGGAACCCTCATTGATCTTTCAGATGAAGATAAGGCTACACTGGCAGCCGCGGAAAAAGAAGATCTCATTTCAATTAAGTCAGATACTGAAACAATCAATTTTGGTACATTGCATAACCTTGAATCCGGGGCATCGGTTGTATTCGGCTCAGGCGGTAACATGGGCGTAGGAGGGATTCAGGGAATAACGGACGGTGTTACTTATTATGCCCGGGTTGTGGATGAGTTTACAATAAAGCTGTTTGATACGGAAGAGCATGCAACGGGAGAGGATGATACCGGTCTGATAAATATCACACGGAGTGAAGCCAGGATTACTCACCGGGAAGATATCGATATACAGTCAGGCGGTGAAATCACTGAAATAACCATCTATACCTCTGATGGAGATATGGAGGCTGACGGAACAGCCATTGATCTTACCGAGGAAGAGACTATTGTTATAAATTCAGCTGATCCTGAGGATGTTACCATCATAGATTCTGCCGAAAACACTATAAGATTCGGCTCAGAGCATGATCTTTCTACGGGTGCACCGGTTAATTTCGGGGACTTCGGAACTTTTACCATCAGCGACATCTCAGGTTTGACCGATGGGGAGCTCTATTATGCCAGAGTCATGGATGAATTTACCATCCAGCTGTTTGATTCAGAAGAAAGTGCAAACGGTGATGATGACACAGGCCTGATCAACATAACAAGAAGTGAGATCAAGATTTTACAGCATAATGATATCGGTGCCGGAGTTGATGTCAGGGCTGGATCAGACATATTTCTTGGCTCAGAGTTTGATGTAAACATTATTTCGGTTCAGGCCGGATTGGATGGAAGCGCCTCCGGTGATATCCGGCTGAAAACTAAAGGCGGAATCTACGACTCTCCTCTTTCAGAGGATACTGATTTTATCGGCGACAATCTTATCCTTGAATCCGGACGAAAGGGAATCGGTACAGAAGATGATCCCATAACCATGAATCTTTCACCAGATTCAAAGTTGACAGCAAGAGCAAACCAGGGGATTTTCCTGTATGAAGTTGATGGTGATATGTATGTGGATACCGTCTATTCTCCGGAACGTATTGATCTCAGGGCTGATGGATCGATTCTTGATGCCTTTGACGGTGATTACCTGAATATCCGCACGGATATCCTTAACCTTTTTGCCGGAGTGGATATAGGGAGCAGCGGGACAGGAAGCATCAATTATATTGATATCAACCTTTATCAGGATGGGCTTTTAAATGCCTATGCCGGCAGAAATATCTACCTTTATGAGACTGACGGGGATATGTCGGTCGGCGAGATAATATCCTCAACCGGTAATGTTGAGCTCGTCGCAATGGCATCTATTATTGACAGGGAAGATGAGATACAGGCAGATATTACCGGTAACAATATTACCCTTGAAGCAATATATGGTGCCATAGGTATTTCGGGTAATGACCTGGATATTAACAGCGCATTTTCGGGAGACGGTTACCTGACCACATCCAGTGCGCTCAATACATACCTAACCGAAACAGATGGTGATCTGGGAATAAACCAGGCATCAACAGGTTTTGAATATACAGCATTTATAGGCAGCGGGGCATCCATTCTGAACGCCCGCCTCGATGATGAGGACAATATTGTCTCCGGAGCTGCATGGCTCTTTGCAGACCAGGATGTCGGTGCAGACGGAAAAGCAATCAGAACTGCTATTGGAAATCTGGAAGGCCGTTCCGTGCATGGCAGCATATGGCTCATTAATCAGGGGCATCTGATTGTTGGAGGTGTAACCGAAGCTGAAGGTATAGGCGCCGCTGATGAAATTGAGTTAACCAGTAACAGCCCGATGAACATAGATGAAAATATAGAGGCCGTTAACAATATTACTCTTACGAGCGCAGATAACTCGGATAATGATAACATGGTTGTTGAGGCAGGTGTAAGTATAACCTCGACAAGCGGTTCCATTGCCATGCGGTCTGGGGATAACCTTATCATTAATGAGAATGCAGTTATACAGGCTGCCGGAACTGTTGAACTATCTGTGGACTACGGAAACAACGATACAGAAGGCGGGATACTCGAGATAATTGGTCTGGTAACGGGAACCTCGGTCCAGGTATACGGAAACAGCGATGATGACATAATTCCTCTCACCTATACTGTATCTCCAACCAGTATCGAAGCCGGTGCCGGTGACGATATAGTATACCTTGGCAGCAATGCAACTCCGGGCAGTAATATAAACGGAAATGTACAGAATATCCTCGAGTTTATCGATATAGACGGCGGAGCCGGAAGCGATTCCCTGTACCTGGATATTACGGGTGATATTGACGGTATCACGGGAACTGTTACGGAAAACAGTATTACAGGCTTCAACATGGGGGCAGACGGATGGATCCAGTATATCAGGATAGAAAATCTGAACCTTGGTCTTGGAAGCGGTGATGATGTCCTTAATATCCAGGGAACGCCGGTTGGAAATATTACGAATCTTAATACGGGCGCAGGGGATGATGTAATAAATATCTCATCCGATTCCCCGACCAACAGCGGAGATCTCGATGCTATTAATGGGACAGTCAATCTTGATGCAGGCGCTGGAAGCAATATCCTTAATGTAAGCGATGCAGGCTCTGCTGTTGCAGACACAAATGTGACTATAACAGACAGCAGTATCTCGGGTCTTGCGACTGCAGATATCAATTATGCTGCTACATCAGGCAGTTTTGAAGGCGGTATAAATATCATATTTGGAACAGGCAGTGATATTATTACAGTAGAAAGTGTAAGAAGTGAAACCCTCACCACCTTGAACGGAAATGCCGGGGATGACACTATTACCCTGGAGGAAACCGTTATAGACGGCAGGCTTGAAATACACGGAGACACAGGGGCAGATGAGGTAGATGCTTCAGCAGTTCCTGAAGGAGCAGAACTGGTAATTATCGGTGAGGCAGGTGCGGATACCCTTACTGGCGGCCAGGGTAATGATGTAATATTCGGTGACGAAGCGGTTATTACCCGTGATGCGGATTATACTATTACCAGGATTGAGTCAAATGCCTCGGGTGTGGGTGGTAATGATGTAATCACCGGTAACGAAGGTGATGATATTGTTGTTGGTGGTTTTGGAAGTGATTCGATAACAACCGGAACCGGCATTGACATTGTTATCGGTGATAACGGAAGTATTGAAATTACATCCGGAATCGTAACCGCAATTGAAAGCACAGATGCAGATGATTCCACCACTGGAGATGATACAATCGATGCAGGTGCAGGAGATAATTATGTAATCGCAGGAGGCGGAAGCGACAGTGTAACCACTGAAGGCGGTGATGATTATGTGATAGGTGATCATGGAACAATGACATTTACTGATGTCGGCGTACTCACACAGATAGTCACTAAGCTGGATAATTACGGATCAGACGATGCCCTGAACCTTGGAGATGGTAACAATATTGCCATAGGCGGTCAGGGTTCCGATACAATAATAACTGGTACAGGGTATGACGCTCTCCTGGGTGATTCAGGAGTAATCAACCGGGATGAGTCCGGAGTTATCACCGGTATTGAAAGCAGCAGCCCCGGTGAGGGTGGAAACGATACGATAACTTCCGGTGACGGTATAAACTACATAGTAGCCGGCACAGGAGATGATACGGTAACAAGCGGAACAGGGGATGATATTGTTATAGGCGATAACGGAATTATTGAAATTACATCAGGGATTGTAACAGCAATTGAAAGCACGGATGCAGATGATTCCACCACTGGAGATGATACAATCGATGCAGGCTCCGGAGATAATTATGTAATTGCAGGAGGAGGAAGCGACAGCGTAACCTCTGAAGGCGGAGATGATTATGTGACAGGTGATCATGGCACGATGACCTTTACTGATGTCGGCGTACTCACACAGATTGCCACTATGCTGGATATTTACGGGTCAGATGATACCCTGAATCTTGGAAATGGAAATAATATTGCCATAGGCGGTCAGGGTTCCGATACAATAATAACCGATACAGGGAATGATGCGATCCTTGGCGATTCAGGAGCAATCAACCGGGATGAAACCGGAGTTATCACCGGTATTGAAAGCACAGATGCAGATGATTCCACCATCGGTAATGATACAATCAACGCAGGTTCGGGAGATAATTACGTAATCGCAGGAGGAGGAAGCGACAGCGTAACCACTGAAGGTGGAGATGATTACGTGATAGGTGATCATGGCACGATGACCTTTACGGATGTTGGAGTACTCACACAGATTGCCACCATGCTGGATAATTACGGATCAGATGATACCTTGAGCCTTGGAGATGGTAACAATATTGCCATAGGCGGTCAGGGGGTCGATACAATAATAACCGGTACAGGGAATGACACTCTCCTTGGCGATTCAGGGGTAATCGACCGGGATGAAACCGGAGATATCATCGGTATTGAAAGCAGCAGCCCTGAGGAGGGTGGAAACGATACCATAACTTCGGGTGACGGCATAAACTATATAGTAGCCGGTACAGGAGATGATACTGTAACAAGCGGAACAGGGGATGACATTGTTATCGGTGATAATGGAAGTATTGAAATTACATCCGGGATTGTAACGTTTATTGAAAGCACGGATGCAGATGATTCCACCACTGGAGATGATACAATCGATGCAGGCTCCGGAGATAATTATGTAATCGCAGGAGGTGGAAGTGACAGCGTAACCTCTGAAGGCGGGGATGATTATGTGATAGGTGATCATGGCACCATGACCTTTACGGATGTTGGAGTCCTCACACAGATTGCCACTATGCTGGATAATTACGGGTCAGATGATACCCTGAACCTTGGAGATGGAAATAATATTGCAATAGGCGGTCAGGGCAGAGATTCGTTGACTACCGGAGGAAATGACGACATTATACTTGGCGATTCAGGGTTCACTGTCTTTGACACTGGAGGATTGTTAACAAATGTAGCAACCAAAAGTCCTGCAAGCGGAGGTGATGATATAATTGTTTCCGGTGATGGAGATGACATAATATTTGGTGGTACAGGTTCCGATTATATTGACATTGATCCTGCTACCGACGCTCCCGTCGGAGCAGGTGAAGGCAATGACCTAATTGGCGGTGATAATGGTTATGCATCCTTAGATGTGGGCGGCGGCCAAAGTGTCCTGACTGTTTTTGAATCAACTGATCCTGAATTTGGCGGTGATGATAATATCTATTCCGGCAGCGGCAATGATATAATTACAGGGGGAACAGGCAGTGATAAGATAACCTCCGGCAGCGGCAATGATACGGTACTTGGAGACAATGGTGTGATCACCCTTGTGGATGGAAATATCTCGGATATGACTCCTGCAGACAGTGTTGCATATGCTTCCGGCGACGATCAGATAGAAACCGGCGATGGAAATGATATCGTTATAGCAGGAATCGGATCAGATACTATTGATAGCGGGAACGGTGATGATATCGTCATAGGAGACCTCGCCAGAATCCTGCTGGAAGAGGGGTTGCCCGCTCAAATTATCAGCATCCAGACGCAACTCGGCGGGCAGGACGAGATTTTCGGAGGAGACGGCTTTGATATCCTGTCAGGTGGTGAATACAGTGACCGGATATCAGGCGGTGACGGAATAGATATTCTGATCGGTGATAACGGTTTTATTGATTTTACCGACGGAAAACCATCTTTCGTAGAGACAAGACCAAGTTCACTCGGTGATGCTGATTACCTGGATGGCGGTGAAGATTCGGATATTATTATCGGCGGGGAAGGGAGAGATACAGTAATAGGTGAATTTCCCACTGATGTAATTATAGGGAAATATGGGCGCGTTATTATGGAGAATTACAGTGTCACCAGGGTTTATCCTTCTCCGGACCAGATACCTGGTAATCCTTTTTACTCCCCAGAAACTAGGTCTACGGAACAAAGTCCTCCATTAGAACTTGACAGATCATCGTTTATGGCTGCCGGTGTAGAAGTGATAACATCCGGACCGGTCTTATCAGGGGCAAGTGAGATCTCTAATAATCATAATGCCTTTTATATGCCGGTAGTAGAAGATGGGGATACCAAAGCTGGTTCAGGAAATATAAAAACCGAAACTCTGCCTGACGGATCGATAGAAAAAACTTACCCCAACGGCATGATCGAGGTAATCAAGACCGACGGAACGGTTATCACAAGGTTACCCGATGGCAGGGAACGAATAGAAGATCCCGATGGAGTTATTACTATTATATATCCTAACGGGATGAAGACCATTAAATATCCGGATGGTTCTTCCATAACAACATATCCGGACGGAAGGGTAATAAAGGTATTACCCGATGGTATGGTAATTAACAGTTCCGCAGAGAATGAGGGCGCTGAATTGAGATTAAATAAACTCCTGTTAAATGCACGCAGAAATACCGACGGTTTGTTCGATATGGATGAAAACGATAATCTTTTTAGGGACTTGAAAAGCGAAGATAACTCTGATAGGATTCCGCAAAAAATCAATATCGGAACAATTATAGCCGGGTTGAGCGGATGGGGAATATATTCTTCCGGGAAATCCGATAATGGAAATCTGCTTTCCAGGGATTCTTTTCAAAAACTTGACAGGAAAAATAAGCTGAGACGATTTATCAAATGGAGTAACGGTCGGCTGGAAAAAAGAGCGGCTAAAGAATTTACATTTCTCAAGAAAAAAGATTTAAACTAATTACTTTTTGTTAAGTTATAGCCTGATCTATTATCGATGGTATAAGTGTTAAACATCAAATATTGAGGAGGAATTATGGCTCAGAAACAGGATGCAAAAAATGAAGAAGTAAAAAATGCTAAGGATGAAAAAGCTGCTGCGACACAGACACTGCGATGGGATGATTCAAAAATGACCAGTACCTATGCTAATGTATGTAATGTTTCCAGTACCCGTGAAGAAGTGACACTGCTTTTCGGTACAAACCAGAGCTGGTATACAGGCCAGCCGGAACTTACAGTCCAGCTTTCCGATAGAATTATATTAAATCCCTTTGCTGCAAAAAGGCTGTCAATGCTGCTGAACAACATTATAAGGGAATATGAATCACGTTTTGGTGAACTGAAGATCGAGCAGCCGAAATAATTGCGGGATAAAAACTATCATATTTTAATGTATTACCTGAATTTTGCACCACTTTTATAAAATCCCGTGCAAGAAAATTTTTGCACGGGTAAATTTCAACGAATTATCACCTGAATTTTGCATGATTAAATAAAAAAAGCTTGAAAAACCATCTGGGTAACCTGTTATTAAAGGGTTTTGAGGAACCAAAATAAATAACAGGAGGAAACCCAGATGGTAAAGAAACAAAAAGACAATAGCACGGAAAAGGTTGTAGGTAAAGGTTCTGGATCTGAGGGCGGGAGAGCTAGAAAAATCAATGCTTCCACGGTTTATGAAACATGCACCGAGCAGTTAAGTGCATTTGGAGGGCTTCTTGGGCTAATCAAGTTTTTTGATCTGATTGAGTTTGAAGAGATATTCAAAAATAAATATATTGCGCCAGACCGGAAAACCAAGCTGGGCAATTATCATATGGTAGTGGGGGTATTAACGCTACTCTTTATAGGGTTCAACAGATTATGGCATTTTACGTATATTCGACTTGATGCAATGGTATGCGGATATTTTCAGGTTGAGGCATTACCGGTGGCAAGTACCTTCTGGCGTTATGTGAACAGTCTGGGTATAAATCAAGCCAATGCGCTGTTAAGTATCATGAGGGTGTTAAGGGAACGTGTTTGGTTGTTATGCGGCCTTAAATATAAGCAGATACATATAAGCACAGACACGACAGTTGAAACGGTATATGGAAATCAACAAGGAAGCAGGAAAGGCCATAACACAAAAAATAGAGGGAAAAAGGGCTATCGACCTGTACTATGTTTTATCGATGAGACAAGAGAATATCTTATTGGCAAACTCCGAAAAGGTGAAACAATGAGCAGTGTGGAAGTAGGTAAGTTTATAAAAAAAATCAAAGAGCATTTACCGGGCTGTGTTGAAGAAGTTCTCTTTCGTGGAGACGGAGAGTTTTTCGGATGGGAAAGCGTTGAAGCATGCATTGAAGTTTTCTTTGATTACATTATTGCCAATAAAGGGGCCAATCCGCCTTTTGATCCAAAAGCATGGTACAAACCTAATAAAAAGCAACTGGTTGAATATAGCAGTTGTGTATACCAGCCCATAGGCTGGGAGTGTCCATGCAGGTTTGTTGCAATGAGGTTTCCTAAAGATCAAAATAGTTCTCCTGATGAACCTGTACAATACGAATTGTTCGAGGATGATAGATACACATATCGGATTTTCTGCACAAGCCTTACAAAGAAAGCCCATAAAGTAATAGCAGAGTATGATAAAAGAGCTGATGTAGAGAACCTGGTTGGAGAAGCAAAAAGAGAAGGGCTTGAAGCAATTCCTTCAGCTAAATTTAAAAATAACTATGCCTATTTTCAGATTGTAATGCTGGCCTATAATATCTGGCGCTACTATAAAATGATGGCCCAACTGAGTAACCAGGAAGTTACATCTTCAGATGATAGGAATGCAACTCCCTATCCTTCTTTAAGTGGACTTGCAAACAATCAGGTTCGAATTGCTAGATTAAGGCTTTTATTAATAGCCGCAAAAGTAGTTTATCATTCGAAGGATAAAGTAAAGTATTCTATCCACGATATGCGAACACCAGGGCTAATGCATTTTATGTGTTACCTTGATAGAGCGAGAGAGAAAATAAAACCATGGGTTGAAGGTAGCCCCTGGAATTGTCGTTTTTCATTAAACAATATGCGTGCATAAAATTTCTTGCATGAGAAATACCATGCTGAAAAAATATTAAGAAAAAATGAAAAATGATTGAAATTAAATGTTGTGACGAGTTGAATAACAGGCGAAATATCAAACGCGCTTAGTTCAACTCTCAATAAGCTAAGATAGAAATTTATTTTTTTATTCTTGGAGTGATCAATTGTGTGCAAAATTCAGGTATCAAATGGTTAAACGTACCATAAAAACACTGTGTTTTAAGAGCCCCTATTTTACTGGCTTTCCGGGTGGCATTGAAAAGCCCTATCAGGCTAGCTTTTTAGAATTGTAAAATTGTACTTCATAACCTACTTGGTTAAAGTATGGAAAATATTAAGCCTTTCAAAACTCAGTAATAACGAGGTTCATAGAACCCTATATGCATTTCAGAACGATTTCGTGCAAAATTCAGGTATTAAAATATTATTCAATCAAAGGACTTAGCTGGCAAGGTTAAGTCCTTTTTTTTAAGGCAGATTTAGTCAGCAGGCGTTTAAAGCAAATGTGTCTTAATGGCGTCATAACGGGGAGTTATCGTGGTTAAAAGTAACCTTAATGAAGAAATGAAATTTCAGCCGAGAATCGACAATCAGTTGTGGGCGGATTTTGTTGATGCCAGTGAGAGGGAAGAATACTGCAGTTACTGGCTGACGCTGCAATGTTCAATCCTTGCCAATGTTGTGCAGGGTATTGTTGTGCTGGCAGAAGAAGGAGCAAAATCATATTCCCCAAGCGCAATATGGCCTGAAATCGGGGGAGATCCCGAAAGGCTGACTGAAATATCAGAACGTGTCCTGGAAGAAAAAAGCGGCATGCTGGTTGAGCTGGACCATGTTGGGGCCGATTCTGATTCAATTCGTACCTATGGTTTAGCCTACCCCATAATGGCAGGAGAAGAGTTTTATGGACTTGTTGCACTGGAAGCAGTAGCCGAAACCGAGGATCATCTGAAGTATACCATGGAACAGCTTCAATGGGGTACCTCATGGATAGAGGTCATGCTTCGACGCGAAAAAGAGGAGAGGGCAAAGAACTCTTTTGAAAGATTAAAAGCCTCTGTTGACCTGCTGGCAGATGTTTTTTCAAAAAAATCCTATGTAAGCGCCTGTATGTCTTTTGTAACCGAACTTACTGCATATCTTGAATGTGATAGGGTGAGTCTTGGTTTTATAAAAAATAAAAAAATCAGAGTTGAGTCTGTTTCACACAGCAGCAGGGTATCGGATAATATGAACCTGATTCAGGCAATCATAAAGGCCATGGATGAGGCTGTTACCCAGCGAAAAGAAGTTTATTATCCCGCGACCAGGTATGATCGACAGATAGTCAGGGATCATGAACAGCTCTCAAGAAAGCATGGGTCAGAATATATCCTTTCTATCCCTTTCTATGATGATGACAGATATTATAGTGTTATTACCCTTGAAAGATCGAAAAAACGGCCTTTTAATAAGGATGATGCCATGTATTGCAGCAGTGTGGCATCACTTATTCTTCCGGTGCTTGAAATAATGCGCCAGAAGGAACGATCCATTGTACACGTTGCAATGGATGGATGTAAAAACCAGTTAAAAAAGATAGTCGGACATCAATATGCGGGAAGAAAACTGTTAATTCTTTTCCTTATAATTCTGGTGGTATTTTTTTCTGTAAAGACCGGGGATTATAAAATCTCCGCCAATACTGTTCTCGAAGGTGATGTTAAAAGGGTTATTGTCGCACCCTTTGAAGGGTATATAAAAGATTCTTATGTAAGGGCTGGCGACTATGTGGCGCAGGATGAAAAACTATGCGTGATGGATGACAGGGAGTATCGTCTTGAACGTCTCAACTGGATAAGTAAAATCGCTCAGTACCAGAAGCAATATCAGGAAGCACAGGCGAAACATGAAAGAGCAGAGACAAATATAATAAAGGCACAGCTTGATCAGGCCAACGCTCGTCTTGAACTTACTGAAAGCCAGCTTAAAAAGACATTATTAACGGCACCGTTTAAAGGCCTTGTCCTGAGCGGTGACCTGAGCCAGAGACTTGGAGGCGCGGCAGGAAAGGGAGAAATCCTTTTCGAAATAGCTCCTCTTGATCAGTACCGGATCATCCTTGAAGTGGATGAACGCCGTATAACAGATGTATTAGTCGGGCAGCAGGGCATGATGATTTTATCTGCTTTGCCCGGTGAAAAAATAGCTTTTACCGTTGATAAAATTACTCCTATTACTCTTGCCAAGGAAGGGCTCAATTATTTTAGGGTGGAGGCCAGACTTTCAACGGGTGAGGATAGACTGAGACCTGGAATGGAGGGTGTGGGCAAGATATACGTGGGCAGAAGAAATCTCTTTTCCATATGGACAAGAAATATGAGGGAATGGTTTAAGCTCAAGATATGGGAGTACTGGTCGTAAATATTTATAAACAAAAGGCACATATTTGACATATTCTCTTTTCAGTGAATCATGGTACCGGGTCGCGGACCTTAAACCTCGTCTGCGCAGTCATGCCCAGATACATCATCATGTATACAGGGGACGGGACTGGTATGTGCTGCAGGATCATTCCACAGGAACATATCACCGGTTCTCAAAAGAGGCTTATTACATAATTGGCCTGATGGATGGCTCAGGTACTCTGCAGGAGATCTGGGAATCGGCATGTGAAAACCTTGGCGATGACATGCCCACCCAGGATGAGGTAATAAATCTTTTATCACAGCTTCATCAGGTGGATATGCTCCAGAGCGATATTCCCCCGGACATCGCAGACCTGTATGAACGGCATATGCGCTATAAAAAAAATTATATTATAAGCCGGATCAGGTCTCCTCTCTCAGTCACTATTCCTCTGCTTGATCCTGAAAAATTTCTCTCAAAAACAGTGTTTTTAACGAGACTGCTGTTCAGCAAAACAGTGTTTTTTTTGTATTGCATAATATTGCTGTCAGCAATATATCTTACACTTGTCCATTGGACAGAACTGACCCTTAATCTGACTGACAGGGTGCTGGCCCTTGAAAATGTTTTTTTATTGTGGCTTGTTTACCCTGTAATAAAGATAATCCATGAATTCTCACATGCCTATACTATCAAGCACTGGGGCGGGGAAGTACATGAGATGGGAATAATGTTTCTGGTATTTGTTCCCATCCCCTATGTAGAGGCATCTTCTTCTATTGCCTTTAAAGAGCGCTATAAGAGAGTTATGGTAGGGGCGGCAGGAATCATGGCTGAACTTATGCTTGCATCTCTTGCAATCATTGTCTGGACAAATGTGGAACCGGGTGCAGTAAGGGCTGTAGCATTCAATATTATGCTAATAGCAGGTGTTTCAACACTGTTATTTAACGGCAATCCCTTGCTCCGTTTTGATGCCTATTATATATTGTCTGACTTGATTGAAATACCCAATCTGGCAATGCGGTCAAACAGGTATATCGGTTATATCCTTCAGAAATATCTGCTGAATGTGGAGGAACCCCAGAACCCTGTAACCGCAAAGGGTGAGGCCGCATGGTTTTTAGTATACGGGATGGCTTCTTTTGTATACCGTATGTTTATTATGGTCAGGATAGCAATATTTGTTGCAGGTAAATTTTTTATAATCGGAACAGTCTTTGCCCTGTGGGGGCTGGCGGGGATGCTGGTTATGCCATTAAGTAAGGTATTCAGGTTTTTATTTAATGATCCTTCCATGCAGCGTAAAAGGATGAGGGTTGTTACAGTTATTTCTGTTTGTATCCTGTTAATTGTTTTATCTGTTTTTATAGTTCCTTTTCCATCTTCCACTATTTCAGAGGGGGTGTTGTGGGCACCTGATAAATCAAGGCTTTATGCCGGCACAAATGGCTTTATAAAAGAAATAGCTGCCGTTTCGGGCCAGGAAGTAAAAAAAGGGGCACCTTTGATTATCTGTGAAAATCAGGAATTGACTGCGGAAAAAAAAGAGCTTGAGTACTCCCTGGAAGAGTATGAGTGGCGGCTTGGAGTAGCCAGAACACGTGACAGGACAGAAACAAAGATACTCCAGGATGAAATATGGCGAATTGAATCCGAGTTAAAAGATCTTTCGGAAAAACTCGATAATCTCACAATCAGAAGCCCTCTGGATGGCATTTTTCTGCTGCCGGAACAGGATAGTCTGTACGGTCAATACATCATGCGTGGTGCACAGCTAGGGTATGTTGTTGATTTCGACAGGGTTACTGCCATGATAGTCGTGACCCAGAAGGACATAGACAGGGTCCGTACCGATACAAAAAATATTGAGGCAAAGCTGGCAGGAAATTTGAATAACACATATTCCGCTCGTATAAAGCGGGAAATCCCTGCGGCCTCATATGAGCTTCCAAGTCTTGCACTGAGCCTTGAAGGGGGTGGTGAACTTGCACTTGATCCCCAGGAAAGGGAAAAGCTTAAGGCGTTTGAAAACCTTTTTCATTTTGAAATAACAATAGACAGCCCCCGTTTGTCAGCAATTGGAGAAAGGGTGTTTATACGTTTTGATCACGGATCCGAACCACTTTTTTCAAGGATATACCGCGCAATCAGGCGGACCTTGCTCAGAAAATTCAGCGTGTAATCATGATAAACCTGTCTCCAGATTTTTCCCCTGCATCATATACTGTCCGGCCTGAAAAAGCCGAGAAGGATTCTGGTATACTGGATAGAATGAGCAGGAGGATAGCGACCTCTGTTTCATCCTCTTTTAAAAAGCGAAGTAACCGGATGAATAAGTTTATAAGAAAGGTGGACTGCTATGGAAAAGGACTTGATATTTTATCTGAAAAAGAGTTAAGCGAAAAGGCGGAAAAATTAAAGCCGTTTTTTTATAAAGAAGGGTTGTCCGAAGAAAATGCTGCACATGCCTTTGCCATTATCAGAGAATTATCTTTAAAGATACTTGGGTTACGGCATTTTCATACTCAGGTCAGAGGCGGAAAGATTCTTCTGGACGGTATGGTTGCAGAAATGGAAACCGGCGAAGGGAAAACCCTGACCGCTACCCTTGCTGCCGGAACCGCAGCCCTGGCCGGAATACCTGTGCATGTTATCACAGTCAATGATTACCTCACTGAAAGGGATGCCAGATGGACCGGTCTCTTATACAGGGCAATGGGGATTACTACCGGGTTTGTTATTCATGGCATGACCCCCGAAGAAAGACGTGAGGCATATGCAAAGGATATTGTTTATTGTACCAATAAAGAACTGGTGTTCGATTATCTGAAGGACAGGATTACTCTTGAAAACAGGCGTGATACCCTGAAGCTTAATGCTGAATATCTTTATGATAACGACCGGAGGATCAAGAGACTGTTACTTAGGGGGCTTCATTATGCGATTGTTGATGAAGCTGACAGTGTTTTAATTGATGAGGCAAGAACTCCACTTATTATTTCCGGTCAAAATGAAAGCAGTGCAGATGAGCACGAATTTTTTCAACAGGCCGTTGACCTGGCACAAAAACTGAAAGAACCTTCTCATTATACTGTTAATAAAGCTGACCATAATATAAAACTGACGCCAGAAGGTGAAGAGGTGATAAACTATGCATCCACCTATCTTGGCCCGTTATGGAAGGGAAAGGTCAGGAGAATGGAGATTGTCAGGCTTGCCCTTTCAGCGATTCATTTTTTTAAAAGGGATGAGCAATACATGATACGGGATGGGAAGGTGCAGATCATTGATGAGTTTACCGGGAGAGTGATGCCTGACAGGTCATACGAGAAGGGCCTGCATCAGTTGATAGAGGTTAAGGAAGGTTGTGAGATATCCAGACAGTCTTTTGTGCTTGCCCGCATTAGTTATCAAAGGTTTTTCAGACGATACATCAGGTTATCAGGCATGACGGGTACTGCGTGCGAGGTAAAAAGGGAGCTTTCTGCAGTCTATAATCTTCCTGTTGTAACTGTTCCCACATACAAAAAGAAAATAAGAAAATCATATCCGGACAGGGTAAATGTTACAGCAAATGATAAGTGGGAGGATGTCGCCGACAGGGTTATTTCTCTCCACAGGACTGGCAGGCCGGTACTTGTGGGGACCCGTTCGGTACTGGTCTCAGAAAAAATCGGAGAGGTTTTGTCACACAGAAATTTACCTTTCAGGATACTGAACGCGAAGCAGGATAGAGAAGAGGCTGATATAATATCTGAAGCAGGAAAAGAAGGTAAAATTACAATCGCAACAAATATGGCAGGCCGTGGTGTGGATATTAGACTTGAGGAAAAAGTTATAGCCCTGGGAGGGTTACATGTTATTATAACTGAACGGCATGAAGCGGGAAGGATAGACCGCCAGCTGGCAGGACGTTGCGGCCGAATGGGGGACCCAGGTAGTTTCGAGGTAATACTTTCTCTTGAAGATTCCATCCTCGAAAGAGGTGGGAGAGGATTCTGGAGATTGATGGCGGTTTTTTATCCCCGTAAAAAATCTCTGCTTTGGCGCTATTTTCTAAAGAAGGCACTTTTTAGTGCACAGAAAAAAACTGAAAAGATACATGCCAAAATGAGAAAAAACCTTCTGAAAGAGGACGAGCGGCGAGGGAATATGCTGTCTTTTTCAGGGCATTCGGAATAGAGAGGGCTTATAATGATATCGGGGAAATTTCAGGTTGTGTGTAGTTTGGTTATTATTCTGTTTGCTGTTCTAAATGTTCAATATACCCATGCAGAAGAAAAGTATTTTGAGGGTATTATCGAACCGAGTGAACTGGTGAAGGTTAGCAGTCCGGTTGAAGGAATTCTGGAAGAAGTTATTTTTGACCGGGGTGAGACTGTAGAGAAAAATCAGATCATTGCATTTCTGAAATCAAATATTGAAAAGGCTGCGGCGGATCTTGCTCTTGCAAGAGTGGAGTTCAGTAAGAGAAAGGTGGAAAGAAATGAGGACCTTTATAGGAAACAGCTTCTCTCTATACATGACAAAGATGAGATGGAGACGGAACTTAAAATAGCGGAACTTCAGTATAAAGAAGCCAGGGAAAAAGTGGAGATAAAAAATATTCGCAGTCCTGTGGATGGCGTGGTTGTTGAACGTTTTCTGTCCCGGGGGGAGTATGTGGGAGAGGAACCGGTAATGTTGATTGCACAGATCGATCCCCTGTATGTTGAGGTCGTTATACCTGTAGAGGAGTTTGGCAAGGTAAAAAAGACCTCATCGGCTGTTATAAAAATAGAACATCCTTTCTCCAGGGAATTAAAGGCAAGGGTAAGTGTTGTAGATCCTGTTATTGACGCTGCAAGCAGTACATTTGGTGTACGCCTGGTTCTGTCAAATAGTGACTATTCACTTCCTGCAGGGATAAAATGTAAAGTGTTTTTCCCGACTTTAAAGCAGTAACGATGATAAATATCTGCTGAACTTAAAAACACAAAAAAAAAAGACAGAGCCATTCACCTTGATAAGGAGCAGAAGATAAGGTTTTTGTACGTTTCTTTAGCAATGTCCCGGACGACTGTCTCCGAAAAATATTATTATTGAAAATTCAGAACAAATGTGGAATGTAAATCTGTATGAAATACCCTGCATAAAGGTGTCAGTCTGAATAAATCGAAAGGAGATATAAATGCCTCATGTTATAATCAAACTTCATCCTGGTCGGTCGGAAAAACAGAAAATGGAGCTTGCAGAAAAAATTGTAGAGGATGTGGCCGGCATTGCAAAATGTGAAGCAAAGGCCATTTCTGTTTCCTTTGAGGAGGTTGGATCAGAAGAATGGTTTGAAAAAGTATATGAACCTGATATCCTTAATAAGCAAAACCAGCTGATCATAAAACCAGGATACGGGCCGCTCAATGAAAATTGATTGTGGAACTAACGTTTTTAAAACTTTGTAACACCAGATTTAACAGAGATGGGATGCGAAATGAGTGAGGAAGAGACATTTGGCAATTTACTGCTCCAGAAAGAAGCTAATAAGCCGGACCCAAGAATTCCAAATGAAAATGAGAAGAAAAAGCTGAAGGAAATATACAGCTATCTCAGGAGTTCTGAGCTCAAAATGCTGTTCATGCTTTATCCTACACTGATCTTAATCGTAATGACTTATTTTTTAGATCAATACCCTGTAGCAGTATTTTCAATTATTATGTATGCAATCCTG
Source organism: Desulfatiglandales bacterium (assembly GCA_963667015.2). Taxonomy (GTDB): domain Bacteria; phylum Desulfobacterota; class DSM-4660; order Desulfatiglandales; family HGW-15; genus JAAZBV01. Next base: position 3,316,662 of record CAXXJJ010000004.1, on the reverse strand, counting down.
ATGCTCACGGCTATACTCTATTTGATGTTTAAACGGGAATTAATAAAAAGATGCCCCAGGTGCAATATGAGAGGAGTGCCGAAGACCTTAGATATGCCGGCTCCTGGCAAATGTCCCAGATGCCAGATGATTCTGGAGCCATCACATAAAGAAAAGTAAAAACTCATCAGGTATATAAAAATTAAACGGCAGGGATGAAGAAATGAAAATAAATCCGATTTATATAAAGAACATCCTGCTTTTAGCCATGGCAGTTGCCTTATTTATGCTGCCAGGGCTTAAACTGCCCTATGTTGATGAAAATACGGACACATATTTTGCAGAGTCAATGACAAAGGCCAGCCTTGCATACGGGGTTTGCAGGGTGGTTAATGCCTCTGTTTCTGTGATAAAGGAATCACAGGTTCAGGTAGAGCCTGCCGGGCTGGGGGTATCCCTGGCGGCAGGGCAGGTGCTCGATCCGCTGGACGATATGACGGAACGCGCATCCAATATCCTTGTTACTGCCATAGTCTCACTTGGCATCCAGAAGATCGCCTATGAATTGTGCGTAGCCTTTGCCCCTCCGGTAATAGGTGCTGCATTATTGATCTTTATTGGAGTCTCCCTGATAAAGGGCTACAGGGCAAAGGGGCTCAGGGGAATCGTGCTGAAAACAATTATCCTTCTTGCAGTTGCGCGTCTGTGCCTGCCCGCCTCATCGGTAATAAATGCATACCTGCATGACAACTATTTTTCTCCACAGATCATCATGGCCAAGAATGCACTTGCCATGACATCGCCGGAACTGGAGCGGCTCAAGGATATGACCATGCCGGAGGCTGACGGTGTTGTTGAAACCGTTAAAAGCGGTTTCAGCTTTGTTGGCCAGAAGACCTCTGATCTTGGCGCAGCACTTAAATCGATGATTGAAAACATGGGTAACATGATTTCGAATCTCATGAAATTGTCGTATTTATATGTGGCTATCTTTGTTGTTCAGGTTATTCTTCTTCCGCTGGGGGTATTCTGGCTCCTTGCTCGAATGGCCAGTGTGCTGTTTGGCACCAGTATTCCTTATATCCTGAAACACCCGGGAGACACACAATGATTGGAAAATGTCTTTGTGATGCAGTACAATTTAAGATTGCAGGTGATTTGCTCAACCTTTATCAATGCCACTGTTCATTATGCAGGAAACAGAGCGGAGCAGCGTCCAATGCCGCAACACTCGTCCATAAAAATGATTTTACCTGGCTGTCCGGAGAAGACAGGATCACCAGGTATAAAATGGAAGATGGTTTTACATCTCATTTTTGCTCTGTCTGCGGAAGCCCTGTGCCCAATCCATTAAGAGATACCGATAAGGTCTGGATACCTGCAGGAGCACTGCCGGGAGATATCGATTCCCGCATAGTTGTGCATATTTATACCGGATCGAAAGCTGACTGGGAAAAGGTTTTGAATGACGGCAGACAATATGATGAAATGCCTGATTTTCAAACTTTATACAATCTGCTTCATAGAAAAGTATAAATGAATCCCGTGACCCATTTACTTATTGGCTGGTCTATAGCAAACACCTGCAACATTAACCGTCGTGAACGTGCCTTTGTTACAATTACCGGTGTTATTCCGGATCTTGACGGCGCCGGGATAATATGGGATTTTGTTACTTCCGATAAGTATCCTTCATTATATGTGAAATACCATCATGTTCTGGGGCATAATATCTTATTTGGCATTCTTTTGTGTCTTTCAGCATTCTGTTTCTCCAGACGCAGGGCTGTAACTGCATTACTTGTGTTTTTCAGTTTCCATATTCATCTTCTCGGAGACATGGCAGGCTCAATGGGCCCGGATGGATACCAGTGGCCTATCCCCTATCTTCTGCCTTTTTCGAACGCATGGCAGTTAGCCTGGTCAGGGCAGTGGGGACTTAATGCATGGCCAAATTTTGCAGTCACCTTTATTACCGGTCTCATAATGTTCTATATTGCATGGAAGCGGGGTATATCACCCCTGGAGATGTTTTCTGTAAAAACAAATAATGCATTTGTATTGGCATTAAGGAATCGTTTTGGTGATACGACAAAAAAAGGAGAAAATAAAAAGAAGGAAAAGTTTTGAGCAATGAATAAATTTTCACTTCGTAAATCATCAAAAGAGCTTTTTTCTCTAAAGGCGGAATTCATCAGATTTGCTTCGAGTACAGAGGCGGATAAAATTCATCTGGGTGATTTCGACCAGCTGAAAACAGACCCGGAAACCTACCTGATAAATTCAGAAGAGCAATCAAAGGGGACTGGTCTGCCTGAAGGGTGGGTCCCTCATGCAAGGTTCTGGTATATCTCCGAAAGGGTGAAACACTTTTTAGAAAAGGGATGTTCAACCTGTATGAAAAACTCATTTGATAAATCTGATGATTTAATTTTACAATTGGAAAATAATCATTAACAAAAAGAGACAAAGGTCTAATGATTGGAGGGATTTATTGTTGGAACAACATGATTTTTCAATAGAAATGTCAGTTAGAGACTATGAATGCGACATCCAGGGGGTTGTAAATAACTCTGTTTACCAGAATTATCTTGAGCATGCCCGGCATGAATATTTAAAGTCCATCGGGATTGATTTTAAATCATATACAGATAAAAAAATTAATCTGGTGGTTGTCAGGATAGAGTTGGACTACAAATATTCATTATCCAGCGGAGACAGGTTTATTGTAACGGTTGATCTGAAAAAAGAATCAAGAATCAAATTCGCCTTTTTCCAGAATATTTACCTGGTTCCCGATAAAAGGCCTGTGATAATTGGTAAGGTCATTGGTGTGGCTATAAATCCAAATGGGAGGCCTCACATCCCGGAAGAATTTAAAAGCATATTTGAATAAATTATTAAAAAGATCATTGTTTAAAAATTTCTCAAGTTTTTTCAGGTAGCTGGCGATTAGCATAGATGTTGTATTTTAAAAAATTTCAGATAAATAACAATACGATACTTTATTAAGGAGAAAATCATGCCTCTTATTTCTTGGACAAATGACCTGAGCGTAAAGGTTACTCAAATCGATGAACAGCATAAGAAACTTGTAGATCTTATTAATTCTCTTCATGGAGCAATGAAAGAAAGAAAGGCAAATGAGGTACTTGGAAAAATAATTGAAGAACTTGTAGCCTATGCAGTGGAACATTTTCGGACAGAGGAGAAATATTTTGACGAGTTCGGTTATTTAAAGGCAACGCTGCATAGAAAGGAGCACAAGGATTTTGTAAACAAAGTTGCCGCATTCAAGAGCGATTTTGACAGCGGAAAGATGATGCTTTCCATGGAAATTATGGACTTTTTAAAGGACTGGCTTATAAATCATATAAAAAAGACAGATATGGAATATTCCGACTTTTTTGTTGAAAAAGGTCTGCGCTAATTATCCCCGCCTTTTAGTAATTATGGATTTTCAATATCTTTTCAAAAGATTGACACCTGCATTATTTATTTGCTAATCTGCACAAAAATTTATCCCCGGAGCGGTCTGATAATCACTCCGGGAATTTTATTTAACAAGGAGGTTTTTAATGTCCGATCAAACCAGGATGGATCCGGAAATGCTTTCAATGGTGCTCGACACCATAAATAAACTCGAAAAGGAAAAGATAACCCTTGAAACCAGGCTGGAACTGGACAGGGTAGGCGATTTTCCCACAGAGTTGATAAACTTTATGCTGGGCCCCGAAGTGGCATTGCATCTTATATTTATACCTGCTGAATACGGCGGACTGGGAGCAGGGTCATCGGACATAGCCATTGTTTCCGAAAGACTGGCCAAAATGGACCTTGCTATAGCTACATCTTTTCTGGCAATCTGCCTTGGCATGGACCCCATCAGGGTTGGCTCATCCGAGGAACAGAAACAAAAATATATTGGGCGTATTGCCGAAGAGGGACTAATCGTCGCATATGGCGTAACCGAACCCGAAGCAGGCAGTAACGTACAGGCCCTTAAGACAAAGGCCGAAAGGGTTCTTGATGAAAACGGCGAGATTAAGGGGTACAAGCTCAACGGTCAGAAGCAGTTTATTACAAATGGCGGCGTTGCCCAGATATACACCATCCTTGCCGAAGCACCTGACGGCCCGACTTTTTTTATTGCTGAAGCAGGAGATGAAGGCCTGATACCCGGAAAACATGAAGACAAGCATGGTATCCGTGCATCTGACACCAGCCCCCTGACACTTGAAGATCTTTATATCCCAAAAGAAAATCTGATTGGCGAAGCAGAAGGCCTGGGACTTAAGCAGTCAAACGAGGTCTTTGGTTATACAAGGCTTATGGTTGCTACATTCGGTCTGGGCGGCGGTATGGCAGCCCTTGAAAAGACCATAGCATATGCCAAAGAGAGAATTCAGTTCGGAAGTCTTTTAATCGATATACAGGGGTATACCCACAAGCTGATTGTTCCGAATGCTGTAAATCTTGAGGCAGCCAGGGCTTATATTGAAGAAGTGGCCAGGAGACTAGATACAGATGAAAAAGACCTCCAGGTTGAGGGATCTATTGCCAAATATTTCGCAACCGAGGCCGGTGATGCAATGGCTAATGACGCCATTCAGGGACTTGGCGGCTATGGATATATAAAGGAATATGAAGTAGAAAAAATCAAAAGGGATATTAAGATCTGCTGTATCTACGAGGGTACCAGCGAGATCCAGAGGCGGCTTATTGCAATGTTCCGCCTTCAGGCAACAGTACGCTCTAAAGGTGAATTCTATAAAAACATGGCAGACGGTCTTTCCAGTCTTCCTGAAGATACCTGCGGGCCGGTACTTGCAAATGCTATAAACCTCATGAATGATATAATACTCGGAGCAAGAAAGAGCAAACTTACAAAATCACAGTATATTATGTCCCTGCTTGCCGACATGATGACATGGACAGAGGTTGCAAAAGCCATGTGCATAAAGGCAGCAAATTATTCCGGAAAGGATAAATCTCCTGAATACATAAAGGCTGCGGCAAGACTTTTTGTAAGAGAAGCTGTAGAAAAAGTTTACATCAATGGAGTCAAGATTTGCCAGGGATGTGCAACTGCCATTGATGATATTTATGAAAAACTGGCAGCCATGAATATGGCATCCATAATGAAAGACAATCTCAAGGATATGGATATCGTTGCAGAAGAGCTTAAAAAATAAGATATTCTGTTAACTTAAAAAAGCCCTGTATTTTTGCAGGGCTTTTTTTATCATATTTTTCATCCACATGTAATATCAGTCGCTCAGTCTGTAACTCTCTAAAATTGCCTTCCTATCCTTCCAGTCGGGCATGCAGGTATCTAAAAAAGAATAAAAAGCCTTTGAATGGTTGAGGTTCTTAAGGTGACACAGTTCATGCATAACAATATATTCGATGCAGATCTCGGGTAAATGGATAAGCCTGAGGTTGAGTGTGATTTTTCCCGCTCTGCTGCAGCTCCCCCACCTGCTTTTCATTCTTCGGATCTTTAAAAAAGGCTCTGCTGCAACATACTGAGATACTATAGAATAACCGGCTGTTAAACAGCGGCTGAATATCATTTCGGCCTGGATAAGGAACCATTTATCAACTGCCCGTTTTACGCCTTTTGTATCAGGGTCTGGAAGCTGTGCAACCAGGGATTCTCCAGAAAGCGCAGCAGGTGCCCTTTTACCCTTAATAACCTCGAGCCTGTACTCATTGCCAAGATAGGCTAGTTTATCACCAGTCTCATATTTTTCAGGTAAAGGCAGTACCCTGCATTGTTTAAATCTTTGAATTGACTTCAAAATCCAGGGAGTTTTTTCTCTTACAGCCTCATGGATAAAGGCGTCGGATACCCGAAGAGGCGCGATAATATTTACCTTTAAATCCCGGGTTATGGATATCCGTAATCTTTTACAGTCCCTGCGAAAAAGTGTGCAGGCTATTTCCCTGTCCATACTATTGATCACATATTCCATTACCGTGTTTTTTGTCTTTTTCATAATCAAGATGTTATATCCCTGTCTCTTTTGAAATGCCCTTGACACATAACATCAGCTGTGACATTTTCAAACATAAATAATAGATACACGTATTATTATTTTAAAACCTTTCTGAAAACAGGGTATTACAAATTAATTATTAGCCTGAAAGAGGACTTGAAATGAAAAAAAGTCTGCTGTACCAGCCCTTTAAAATCAGAAATATCGAAATAAAAAACCGCGTGATCATGGCGCCGGGCGCCAACCTGCTTTGCAGTGATACCGGGGTTATGACCCAGGAAGGCCTTGAATGGGCAAAGGCAAGAGCAAAAGGGGGCATTGGTGTTGTGGGTGTGGGCCAGAGCATGGTCAACCCGACCCCTCCGGAAATGTCAGGGTTTGTCATTGATTTGACCACTGACAAGGCCATAAACGGCATGTACAGAATGACAGAGATGATCCGGCAGCTCGGGGCAAAATCCACCATAGAGCTTGTTTATATGGATTTCGGTGAGATCGATAAATCAGAAGCGGATATGAATGAGGAAAGTCTATCAAAGATCCGCACCCAGGACTCAACAGGCATTAACGATAAGCTTGCAAACAAGATGCCGGCAGACCTTTCTGTTGAGCAGATTAAAAGGATAGTGGGTTACTATGTGGATGCGGCTGTCAGGTGCAAAAGGGCCGGTTTTGACATGGTCCTCATTCACGGGGCTCATGGTATGTTCATTAGTGATTTTCTGTCCGGTGTCCGTAACAGGCGCACTGACGAGTATGGCGGCTCATTTGAAAACAGGTGCAGGATTGTTGATGAAATTCTGGATGGCATCAGGGACGCTGTTGGTCCGGATATGGCTATTGAATACCGGTTAAGTGCCGAGGAAAAGAGTAAAGACGGTCTTACACTTGAAGACCAGATAGCCTTTGCAAAACATATCGAAAGCAGGATCGATATACTCTATATATCAGCCGGGTTAATGGAAAACGATGAGATGGCCACCTTTATTTTTCCTCCGGCCTATTATGAGCGCGGCATGAATGTACACTATGCAAAGCATTTTAAGGATGCCCTTTCAATCCCGGTCGGTACTGTCGGCGGAATAAATATGGAACTGGCAGAAAAGATTGTGGATGAAGGCAGGGCGGACGTGGTTACGATGCTGCGTTCTACCATTGCCGATCCGCAGCTTGTGAATAAGGCCCGGAACGGCAGATACGAAGATATACGCCCCTGCGTGAGGTGCAACACATGTATCAATCAGCCCCATTACTATTTTCTTCCGGTCAGGTGTGCAGTTAATCCCGAGGCTGGAAGAGAAGCTGATGTCCTCAGGATACCATACCCCCGCAGGTCCAAAAATGTTGCGGTTATAGGCGGCGGGCCTAGCGGCATGCAGGCAGCCAGGACTGCGGCTGAAAGAGGTCACAGGGTAACACTCTATGAAAAATCCGATAAACTGGGCGGAATGCTTAATGTGGCCTCTGCAGGAAAACTTAAAATCGATTTAAGGGCCTATCTGAACTGGGCAGTCCTGCAGACGGAAAAAAATCCCGATATTATCCTGAAGCTCGGAACCCCGGCGGCCCCTGATCTTATTAAGGCACAAAATCCGGATGCTGTAATCGTATCCCTAGGGGCCAGCCTATTGATACCTCCGATACCCGGGATTGACGGCAGAAACTCGGTGTGGGCAGGGGATGTTGAATCAGGCAGGGTGAAAGTCGGAGAAAGGGTGATAATAGCCGGCGGAGGACTGACCGGGCTCGAGACAGCCCTCTCTCTGAGCAAAGAAGGTAAAAGTGTCACCATCGTTGAGATGATGCCATTTGACAGGGTTATAATGTCTGCCCCTGTTGTAAATATGGTAGCCCTGTCAATGCTTATGCGTAAATACCATGTCAGGTACCTGGCAGAAACCAGACTTCTGGAAGTGAAGGAAGACAGTATTAAGGTTGCAGATCCGGAAGGAAAAGAGGAATGGATGGAATGTAACAATCTCATCCATGCACTTGGTATGTATCCGAACAGGGAAGATGCTGCATTATTTGATGATACTGCCGAGGAAGTCTATTTAACTGGCGACTGTGCAGCGCCACGAGGCAATCTGTGGACAGCCACATCTTCGGCTCATTATATCGCCCTTGAGTTATAAGTTCAAAATGGCAAAAAAAATCCGCCTCACTGACCTTAACATCGAGGCGGATTTTTTATAGTTATTTGCTAAGAACAAGGTTTGCTAACCTTCCGCTTGTGGCGGAATAGTTTAGTTTTCAGCGGAGGCTTTGACCGAGAATTGATGCTCTTCTCCCGCCAATGTGATCACAAGTTTTATCGTATGAGGTTTACCTGCATCCGGAATTTTTGCAAGTTTTATCTGACCTCTATACCATGTACTGGGTTCAACTGTTGTATCCCTCAACAAAAAGGTTGAATTGAGGAGCTTTATCTCTTCTGTTGTCTTTCGTTCAAGAGCCTCTATACCTGCCTGCATTTGCTTTTCCGCATCAGCCAACCCCTGGCTCATACCTTTCTTATCGAGTTTATACCCATACTTTTCAGTGCTGCCAATGGTATTTCTCTGGCTCTCATTTGGTTCAAAAACCGCCGGGTCACTTGTATCTTTCAGACTTGTGTCTGCAAGTTGCTTGGAACGCGTATTATATTGAGTCTTTAATGAATCAACTGCTGCGTCATGCCTGTATTTAATATCAGCCAGCAATTGATCATGGTCGAGGATGTCATGAGGCTTACCGTCTACATAGGCCAGGACATTCTCAGGTGAAAGGCTGAGTACCTTGTCTCCGGATACACCGATCACAATGGCTGGATTATCTTCTGCCGCATAACTTTCAGACATGGGGCGAATAAATACACTTACCGTTTTTGTATGAGATATAACGGCATCAATGCCATCACGGTCCAATTTTTTCTGCCCATCCAGAATCTCAGGGACAATTTTATATGTCGAAACTGATACACATCCCTGGATACCAAAACACACAAGACACAAAAGTATAAAAATAATTCTTTTTTCCATTTTTCCTCCTGTTAAAGCTGTATTGCAATAAAGTCACTACGATTGTGGTGTTTTATCAGTAAAAGATAAAACAAAGCAAGCGAAACAGGCCTTGAATAGCAATAATAATTTATTTTGTTCAAGAATATTGCATAAAAGTCATAATTTGGTCGGTTATTCTAAATTTATGTTTAAAAATCTCTAATTTTCTTTCATACGCCGGCTATATCTTTAAAAACTGAAATTTATAGACTTGCAGGTTTTTTCAGGATGCACTATGTTTTCATATTAAAATTATGTGAAAGGATGTATCGATTATTTCAGTTATAGCGGTTTATATGGAAAAATGAAAAAAGGATAGATCACATGCCCCAACTGAACAATACAATAGATATTCTTAAGCTTCTTGATAAATCCAACTGTCGTGAATGCGGATTACCCACTTGTCTCGCCTTTGCTGCTTCCGTATTCAAGGGACAGAAAAGCCTTGATAGGTGCACTCACCTGGATCAATCAGTAATTGATGAGTATGTTTTTGAAGGAAGTAAAACTGTACCTGCACAGGATGTAACTGAACCCCTGGAAGATCTCAGAAAAAAGTTGAAAGAAGTTGATTTTGAGGAGGCCGCTGCAAGACTCGATGCAAAATATTCAGGTGACAGGCTTACCTTAAAGGTATGCGGAAAGGATTTCAGTGTCGACAGACAGGGGAATTTTTATTCGGAGATTCATATACATACATGGATTACCATTCCAATGCTCAATTATATAATCTATGGAAAAGGGAAAGATCCGGCCGGTGAATGGATTTCATTCAGAGAGCTTGAAAGTGCCCAGGACTGGTATAGCTTTTTTGTGCACCAGTGTGAGAAACCCCTTAAAAAGATTGCAGATTCATATACCGACCTGTTTGAGGATATGCTTCATATTTTCAACGGCAAACGTACCCAAAACCATTATGAATCTGATATCTCCCTTGTGCTTCATCCCCTGCCCAAAGTACCGATACTTATCTGCTACTGGAGGCCTGAAGACGGATTGGAATCAAGCCTCAATCTGTTTTTTGACAGGACAGCGAGTGACAATTTAGCAGTGGAATCGGTCTATTCACTTGGAACAGGACTTGTTACCATGTTTGACAAGGTTGCGCGGAGACACAGCTGAAATACAGGTTTATGGTTTGAGGTTCAGGGTTTAAGGTCTGGTTGGGTCTAACCCAATTTTAACTTGCTTTTAAATTTCAATATGTTATGTTACGCAACTTGTTAACAGACCCTGTGTGGCCTGCTGCCTGCAGGCATACGAGAATCATTTATGTGTTAACAGGAATAATCATGAAAGGTAAAAATAAGCAGATGATTAAACTTGATTTTACAAAAGGAAACGGATTGCTGCCGGCTATTGCCCAGGACGATAAAACAGGTAAAATACTTATGCTTGCGTATATAAACCAGGAATCCTGGGAAAAGAGCCTTGAAACAGGTGAAGTACATTATTACAGCAGATCCAGAAGCGAACTCTGGCACAAGGGCGGAACCTCGGGTAACGTTCAGAAGATAAAAGAAATTTACGCTGACTGTGATAATGATACTGTCGTGTTCAAGGTCGAACAGGTCGGCGGCGCCGCATGTCATACCGGCCGTGAAACCTGCTTTTATCAAAAGGTGGATTTCAATGGTGAAGTTACCATTGTTGGTGAACAGATATTCGATCCCGAAGAAGTTTACGGAAAGAAATAATACCATCCAAAGGCCTCAGCTTTTGGATGAATATGAGGTAAATCAAAATGAAAAAATTAAAACTGGGTATCCCCAAGGGGAGCCTTCAGAATTCTACAATAGCTTTGTTTGAAAAATCAGGCTGGCGGATCAATGTCAATGGCAGGAGCTATTTCCCTGACATTAATGACGATACAATCGAATGTACGATATGCCGCGCGCAGGAGATGTCCAGGTATGTGGAAAACGGGACAATCGATGCCGGCCTTACAGGCCTTGACTGGACAAGAGAGAATGAATCGGATGTGGTAGTTGTTGATGATTTGCTCTACAGCAAGGTAAGCCAGAATCCGGCCAGATGGGTTTTGGCAGTACCCAATGACTCGGAAATAAAGGAGCTGAAGGATCTTCAGGGTAAAAAAATAGCAACCGAACTTGTGAACTTCACAAAGAGATATTTTGCCGAAAAAAATATTGATGTTCAGGTGGAGTTTTCCTGGGGTGCAACCGAGGGAAAGGTCGTGTCAGGTCTGGCAGATGCCATTGTTGAGGTAACGGAAACAGGGAGCACTATAAGGGCACATGGTTTAAAAATCATCTATGAGCTGATGCAGTCAAACACCCAGCTCATTGCAAACAAAGAATCCTACAGGGATGAATGGAAGAAGGAAAAGATCGGCCAGATAATACTTCTTCTTAAAGGGGCTCTCCGGGCTGAAAACATGGTAGGTATAAAGATGAACGTGTCCGAAAAAAACCTGGATAAGGTCATCGATCTCTTGCCAAGCCTTAATGCACCCACTGTGGCACATCTTTATAAATCCACATGGACCTCTGTTGAAACCGTGGTGGAGGAAAAGGTTGTGAGGGAGCTTATTCCCGAACTTATCAAGGCAGGGGCCGAGGGCATAATTGAATATCCCTTAAACAAGGTAATCTAGAAACACATAACAGGCTTTCCATGACTCCAGTATCAAGTCGCTCTAGAGATATAACATCATTTATTGTAATGGACGTACTTGAGCGTGCCCAGGAGCTTGAAAAAGAGGGCAGGGATATTATCCACCTGGAGGTTGGGGAGCCTGATTTTCCTACCCCTTCACCTATATCCGAAGCCGCAATCGATGCAATAAAAAGGGAAGAAACACACTACACACATAGTCTCGGTCTCCTCGAGTTGAGGGAGACAGTCTGCGAACATTACCTTGATAAATACGGTGTCAAAATAACGCCTGACAGGGTGATGGTCACGTCCGGGACATCTCCGGCACTGTTTATGATCTATTCGGCAGTACTTGAACCGGGGGATGAGATTATACTCTCAAATCCTCATTACCCCTGTTATCCTAATTTTGCCCATTTTCTTAAGGCTGTCCCGAGTTTTGTGGATGTCTTTGAAGAGGACGGCTTCCAGTACCGGCCTTCAGAAATAGGAAAAAAGATTACCCCAAAAACACAGGCTATTTTAATAAACAGCCCTTCAAACCCGACGGGGAACCTGCTTTCTCCTGAGAGAATGGCCGGGATAGCGGAGCTGGGACCATATGTAATATCAGACGAGATCTATCACGGGCTGGTTTATGGAGAAGCGGAACACAGCATCCTGGAATATACCGACAGGGCATTTGTTGTTAACGGATTTTCAAAGCTTCATGCAATGACCGGCTGGCGGCTTGGGTACATGATAGCTCCTCCTGAATTCATACGGCCTATACAGAAGATCCAGCAGAATTTTTATATCTCAGCAAGCAGTATTGCACAGTGGGCCGGGATAGCTGCACTTACAAAAGCAGATGATGATATTGAAAAGATGCGATCTGTTTATAATGAAAGACGTATCTACATGATAGAAAGATTAAAAAAAATGGGATTTAATCTGCCTGTTGAACCCAGAGGTGCATTTTATGTGTTTGTAAATGCAAAGCATATTTCCGAAAAATCATATAAACTGTCATTTGAGATCCTCGAAAAGGCAGGTGTCGGTATTACACCGGGCATTGACTTTGGTGAAAACGGGGAAGGCTATCTAAGGTTCTCATACGCCAACTCAATTGAAAATATCGCTGAAGGTCTTGACAGGGTCGAGCAATATCTGAAGGAAAGATAGATGGATGTATCATTTATAAAAAGCGCCTTTAATGTGAGTCACTACCCGCCTCCTGACAGGCCGGAGATCGCCTTTGCAGGAAAATCAAATGTGGGAAAATCCTCTCTTATTAATGTCCTTGTTAACAGAAAAAAACTGGCCAGAACCAGCTCAACGCCCGGAAGAACCCAGGCCCTGAATTTTTTCAATGTGGGAGAGGACCGGCTCTGTCTTGTTGATCTGCCGGGATACGGTTTTGCAAGGGTGCCTCTTAAAGTAAAGGCATCATGGGGCAAGATGGTAGAGTCCTATCTGAAATACCGTGATAATCTGAAGGCGGTTGTTGTTATCATGGATATAAGGCGGAATATATCCGATGATGACATTAACCTGATAAACTGGCTTGCCGAATACAATAAAGGGCTTATTCCTGTATTTACCAAGGTGGATAAACTTAACCGAAAGGAAATGCAGGCAAGGCTGAAGGCACTTGACAGTACATTCAGCCGGTTATCGGATGAAAAGCCTGTATTATTTTCCGCCCAGACAAGAGAGGGCAGGGATGAAATCTGGAAGAGGATAGACAGTTTTCTATGATATTGAATGTCTATTATTCACAGAACCCCGCTTTATACCTCTCCCATAATTATTCGGCCGATGAGGCTACAACCACATTTGTTATCCCTGCCAGCCTTACCTGATCAAGAACTTCGACCGAAATACCAAACCGGCTTTGCTTATCGGATGTTATAATTACATTTCCATCGGGATTTTCATACTTAAAACGCTCCATTCTGGATCTTACGGACCGGATATCAATCGCCTGGTTATCAACAAACACCATTCCGTCTCTTGTAACATTTATAATCATGTTCGGTATTTCCTCGGTTGATTTTTTCTGTGACTCAACCGGTCGGTTAACGTCAACACCGGATTCCTTTACGAATGTTGTGGTAACCAGAAAAAAGATCAGTAATATGAATATCATATCAATAAGCGGAGACATATTGAGTTCTATTTCATCTGATTTTTTCTTTATTCCGAGTGATAATCTTCCCATAATATTTTCCTCTTTTCTTGATCAATGTATATAATCGAAACGGATTTATAACCCGTCTTTTCCCGTTCTGAAATCCTCCAGGCCATAGGCCTTGATCTTCTTATGAAGATTGCTTCTCTCAACACCTATTGCTTCCGCGGTCTGTGAGATATTACCCTTGAATTTCTTAAGCTTTGCAGAGATAAAAGCCTTTTCGAAGATAATCCTCGCATCCTTGTAACTGTCTATATCCAGAAATGTATTATCATATTCTTCTTTTTTAGTCGACAAATTATTATATGGTGCCGGGATATCATCAATTTTTATCACATTGTCACTTGACATGATTATAAGGTTTTCTACCAGATTTTTCAACTCTCTCACATTCCCCGGCCAGTTATACAGTTTTAACAGCTCAAGGGCCTCGTCCGAAAACTGTTTTTTGCCCTGGTCTGCAGTGAGGGATCTCTGGTTCATAAAGGTTGATATAAGTTCAGGAATATCCTCGGTTCTTTCTCTGAGTGGAGGCACAGAAATAGGCACTACATTAAGCCTGTAAAAAAGGTCTTCCCTGAAATTACCTTCCTCTATCTCATGCATCAGATCCTTGTTCGTAGCCGAGATTATTCTGACATTCACATGAATAGTCCTTGCTCCACCGACCCGCTCAAACTTCTGTTCCTGTAAAATCCTCAATGTTTTTGACTGGGCCTTGAGGCTCATATCACCTATTTCATCAAGAAAGAGAGTGCCTTCATGGGCAATGTCAAATTTCCCCTTTTTTTTTGCCCCTGCACCAGTAAATGCCCCTTTTTCATGACCAAAGAGTTCACTTTCAATCAGCTCTTCGGGAATAGCAGCGCAGTTAACTTCGATCATGGGCTTGTGACTTCTTGTACTAAGCCTGTGAATCGAATGGGCGACCAGCTCCTTTCCTGTCCCGTTTTCACCCATAATAAGGATCGAGGCATTTGTCGGAGCAACCTTCTCTATGCTCTCCTTCAGCTTTTTGACCGCTTCACTGTTGCCGGTTATATGATATCTGTTTTTATCCCTTTCCCTGAGGATACCAATCTCTTCTTCCAGCTGGTAAAAGTTAAGGGCATTATTTACGGCCAGCAGCAGCTCTTCGATAGTGAGGGGTTTTTCAATAAAATCATAGGCCCCCAGTTTGGTTGCCTTGACAGCGGTTTCAACGTCAGCGTGACCTGACATCATTATGACCTGGATATAAGGGTAATCCTGTTTGATCTTTACAAGGGCATCGATCCCGTTCATATCGGGCATCCAGATATCAAGAATGACAAGATCCGGCATCATTTCATCGATTTGTTTCAGGGCAGAGACCGCACTCAGTTCACAATGGACTTCAAATCCCTCATCAGTGAGTATACCCTCGATGGTCTTAAGGATGCTTTTTTCGTCATCTATTACTAAAATCGATCTGGCCATTCAGATATCCTGTAAACCGTACTTTTATCCTGTGCTTACCTTCATCATTTGAAAGGCTATAGCTGCTGTCCTTACCGAGGCGCCAGGTTCTCCGAGGCTGATTCTGACCTTCTCAAGTTTTTCCCTGATAGCTGTTTTTTTATCAATATCATCAAGAATCTCCAGTGCCCTGTCAGCAATGATTTGAGGAGCAACTTCTTTCTGCAAAAGCTCAGGGGCCACTTCTTCCCCTGCTACCAGATTTACAAGCCCCACATAGGGCACCTTTACTACCCGTTTCGCGATGCTGAATGTAATGGGTGAAGTACGGTATGTGATAATCATGGGAACACCCATAATAGCTGTTTCCAGGGTAGCTGTACCCGAGGCGACAAATGCAAGATCAGAAATCTTAAGGACCGGGTAAACGCCTTTACCGGTTGTTATAACAGTCAGTGGTGAAGTTTCTGTTATTTTTTCTATTAGGTCCTCTGAAATAGTAGGGGCTACAGGAAGAATGCATTTTAGATTTTCCATCCTGGAGGATATTATCTCTGCTGCACCGAGCATATCCGGTAATAGTTTTTTTATCTCCTCATTCCTGCTTCCGGGCAGAAGACCAATAACTGTATCGCCGCTGTTAATCCCGAATTCACTTTTTATTTTATCCTCTTTAAGATTCCCTGGAACCTGGTCCATCAGGGGGTGGCCCACATAATCAACCGGCATATCTGTCCCCATTTCAAGGTAAAAATCCTTTTCAAAGGGAAGTATTACTGCCATTCTGTCTACCCGATCGGATATCTTTTTTGCCCTGCCGCTCCTCCATGCCCAGAGCTGGGGACTGATGTAGTAAAGTACAGGAACTCCAAATTTTTTTGCAGCACCTGCCAGGCTGATGTTGAAGCCGGGATAATCAATCAATATAAGGAGGTCAGGCCGTTCATTTTTAAGAATAGAGCGCAGTTTGAAGTAGGATTTGAGGATAATGTTTGACCTGGAAAGTACCTCTGTGAGCCCGACAACCGCCATCTGAGAAGAATGCTCAATAATATCGACACCGGCCAGGACCATTTTATCGCCGCCAATGCCCTGGAACAGGATATCACGGTCCAGTTCTTTCATGGCCTTTACCAGATTGGCCCCGTGTAGGTCTCCCGAGGCCTCTCCTGCTACGATAAGTACATGTTTTGAGCTGTATTTTGTCACGGCTGCCTTATGTAAAAGCAAACAGTTTTAGTTAACGGGAAGGAATGTCCTGCATTCCTTATGTATCTGCTCAATTACATAGAGTGCAATCTTGAGGGCCTTTCTTTCATCCCTTTCTGTGGAGTCAGGCTGTTTCCCCTTGCGTACCTCTGCCACGAAATGGTTGATCTGATCGGCCAGTGGATCGCTGTTTTCAAATTTTACATTTTCTGTTTTCAGTTTTGCAAGATTAATCCTGTCTTCAGCACCTTCATTTAAACGGGTGATACTGAATTCCTTTCTGTAACAGTTGGCATGGATATATGCATCGGGCTGGAAGACACGGATCTTTCTGAGGGTTTTTTCAGCTATTCTACTGGCGGTGAGATTTGCCACTGTACCGTTTTCAAAGATAATCCTGACATTGGCAATATCTGTTTTATCGGTAATAACGCACATTCCTATGGAGTGTATTTCCTTGACTTCAGATGGAACCAGATTGAGAACAATATCAAGATCATGAATCATCAGGTCAAGAACAACATCAACATCTGTTCCCCTTTCGGTGAATTTATTCATCCGGTGTGTTTCTATAAAGAGCGGGTTGTTCAGGTAGTCTGAGATTCTGACTACTGCCGGGTTAAAACGTTCTACCAGGCCCACATGCAGGATCAGGTTTTTTTCTTCGGCTTTATTAAGGAGTGCGTCAGCGCTTTCAAGGTCGTAGGTTATGGGCTTTTCTATGAGCATGTTCACGCCCGAATTTAATATGTCTATTGCCACATCAAAATGTTTTTCAGTTGTGACCGCCAGGCTTGCCGCATCAACCTGGGGCAGAAGGTCCATATGATTTTCAAATACCTTAACATTATATTTTTCGCCTATTTCCCTTGCTCTTTCAATATTTAAATCAGATACCCCTACAAGCTCTACACTGGAGTTACTGGAATATTTCTCAACATGTTTTTCACCCATCTGGCCAACGCCAATTACACAAACCCTTACTTTTTCATCCTTTTTGATCATTTTTTTTAAACCTTATTCCTGTTTAATTTATTTAATGTCCTGCAAATTACAGGAGATAATCGATATTTTATTTTCATTGGCAAGACTGATCATTTTTTCCCTGTCAAAGACAAGGGTCTTCCCTGCTTCAACAGCCAGTAACCCGGCCTTTACCTCAATCATTGACCTTATTGTTTCAAGGCCTATTGAAGGGACATCAAACCGAAGATCCTGATCTGGCTTGCTGACCTTGACAACAACTGCCTTTTCGCCTGCGATCCTGCCGCCCCTAAGTATCGTGGCATTGGTACCATCGATTGCCTCAAGGGCAAGGATAGTCTTGTTCCTGATGACAACGCACTGGCCAATATCCAGCCTTCCCAGTTCCTTGGCTACCTTCCAGCCGATTTCTATATCCTTTTTTTCATCCCTGCCAGGTTTTCTCTTTGTAAGACACCCTTCAGGGGCTAAAAGTTCAGGCAGATAAATGGTTGAACTGACAATCTCAATGCCTTCCTCAAAAAGTTCATTGGCAAGGGCTCTTAATATATTGTCATCATGAAATATGGCAATTTTGATAAAAATGCAATGCCCTTCAGGTCCGGATGAATGTCTCCAAACATTTTACCCTTGTTGATAGTTCCGGCCATAAGGGCCCTGGCAACATTTCTCTGCTTAAAGGCCTTTATCAGTTTTCCAAGCTGTCCGATCTTTATCCATATTATTTCATCGACCCGGTTGGAAAGCTCCCTATCCGCCTCTCCTTCAAAGGCGACAGCCGTGACATGCATTCCCTGTTTTTTTGCAGCATCTGCTACTATCATCGGAAACTGGCCGCCGCCAGCTATAATACCGATATTGTCAATCTCTCCTGCCATCGGTTACTGATCTTCATCCTCTGATTTTGCTCCACGGGTTATTCCCCTTGCAGAATCAGCAGCCAGAAAGTCCATGAGGACTTCGAGTTCGGGGAATGAGTCCATTTCTTCCGTCACCCTTTTTATGCCGTTTTTTAACGTTCTGCTTTCACGCCATATTATCCGGTAAGCCTTTTTGAGACCGGTAATGGCTTCCCTCGTAAATCCGTTACGCCGCAGGCCCACAAGATTGAGTCCATAAAGACTTGCCCGTGGTCCTGATGCCATCATATAGGGAGGAATATCCTGAGGAAGCCCTGTAATTCCGCTTATAAATGCATATTCACCGATCCTCACAAACTGATGAGTGGCAATAAATGCACTTAAAGTAACATGATCTCCGATATTCGTGTGTCCACCCAGGGTTGCGGCATTGACCATGATGATGTTGCTGCCGAGAACGCAGTCATGGGCAATGTGTGAATAGCACATTATATAATTATCGTTTCCAATAACCGTTTCCCAGTTCTGTTTGGTGGTCGCCCTGTGAATTGTGGTGTACTCTCTTATTGTATTATTGCTGCCAATAACTACGCGTGTATCTTCCCCTTTATACCCGATATCCTGGGGAGGAGTTCCGATGGTAACAAAATGGGAGATATTGTTATTGTCTCCAATCTCTGTATTGCCCTCAATTATACTATGAGCACCGATCTTCGTGTTTTTGCCAATCCTGACATGTTCGCCAATTACGGTAAATGGTCCTATTTCGACATCCTCGGATATCTCGGCGCCGGGTGTTATAACTGCTGTTGCATGAATTTTTGTCATTTATAGTACACACGATTAAAGGAGCTGCGCTGTCATTTCCGCCTGGGCGGCAAGGCTGTCTTCTACATAGGCCTTGCCAGCAATTTTCCAGACCTTTGAGCCTGTCCTGATGGTTTCCACTTCAAACCTGAGCTGATCTCCAGGGACAACCTGTCTTCTGAATTTTACCTTGTCAATGCCCATAAAAATCACAAGTCCAGGCTTAATATCTCCTTCCTCACCTTCCATCATGGAAAGACGGGCAAGGATACCTGCTGTCTGGCCCATTGCCTCTACTATC
Source organism: Desulfatiglandales bacterium (assembly GCA_963667015.2). GTDB lineage: Bacteria > Desulfobacterota > DSM-4660 > Desulfatiglandales > HGW-15 > JAAZBV01. Next base: position 3,297,247 of record CAXXJJ010000004.1, on the reverse strand, counting down.
AATACTCCCGGCATAATGGGGTCCCCGGGAAAATGTCCCTGGAAAAACTCTTCGTTGGCGGTTACGTTTTTATATCCGACAGCCCTTTTCAAGGGTTCATATTCCGTAATCCTGTCAACGAGCAGAAAAGGGTAGCGATGGGGGAGTAGTTTGACTATCTCCTTATATGTTATTGGAAGTTCCATAGTTTCTCTCTCTATTTTCCGGGTTTTTCTTTATTACTTATCTTCAATGGCCTTGAGTTTTTTTTCAAGTTCCTTTACTTTTTTATTCAATTCAGGGAGTTTTTTTATCAGTGCTCGTGTTTCCATCCACTGCCTGGGCGGCATTGTAGGATTTCCCAGGACTGCCTCGCCTTCGGCAATTGACTTATGTACTCCGGCAGCAGAACCAACCTGTGCCCAGTCCCCAATGGTTATGTGATCCTTGATGCCTACCTGGCCTCCTATGATAACATTTTTGCCTACATTTACACTGCCTGAAATACCTGTCAATGCCACGACGATACTGTGTTCCCCGATAACAACATTATGGGCAATCTGTACAAGATTGTCTATTTTTACACCTTTTTTTATGTGGGTGGTCCCATGGGCTGCACGGTCAACAGTAGTATTTGCTCCTATTTCAACATCATCATCTATCCGGACATTTCCCAGTTGAGGAACCTTGATATTCCCTTCCTTGCTCTGGACATATCCGAAACCGTCGCTGCCTATTACACATCCTGCATGGATTATAACATTCGCTCCGATTGTACAGTCATGGATAACAGAAACATTGGGATGCAGTATGCTGTTATTTCCGATCTTTACATTGTTCCCGATAAAAACACCCGGAAAAAGAATGACATTGTCACCTATTACAGCATTATTACCCACATAGACCATCGGGTAGATTGATACGTCTTTTCCGGTTACAGCGCTCTCTTCAACTACAGCCTCCCTGCTGATACCCTGATATGCAGCAACAGGAGGCGCGAACAGGGCAGCAAGTCTTGCATAGGCCAGTTTGGGATTGTCCACCAGTATCTGCCCGCCGGCAAAACCTTCTATTGACTCAGATACTACCAGGGCAGTTGCCCTGGTTCCCAATGCCTGTTCTTTATACCTCATATCATAAAAAAAGGCGATATCCCCCTCTTTCGCATTTTCCAGGGAGTTGATTCCGGTTATCTGGCCCTGTTTATCCCTGATTACCGTGCCCTTTATATGTTCGGCGATTTTTTCAAGATTAAGATCCAAGTTAAACCTCATTAAATCTTAAAAGTAGACCAGGCTGCAGGCAGCAGCTATGGTTTGACCTTGTTGAGCTCTGTGATTACCTCATCAGTTATATCCAGTGCCTTGGAAACAAAAAGAATACCGCCGTTGGATTTTTCTGCGATCATGTCATATTTTTTATCTTTTGCAATAGTATCTACAACACCAGAAAGGACCCTAAGGATAGCAATACGGGCATCGTTCTCTGCCTTCTGCATATCTTCTCTCACATACTGGACACTGTAACTGTAATCACGCTGCTTTTTTTCGAAATCCTTCTGTTTGCTTTCCTTTGCATCAGGGCTCATCATGAGGCTCTGTTTTTCCAGGTCACCCTGTAGATCACGCAGTTCCTGCTCTTTTTCTTCAGATCATCAACCATTTCCTTCTGTTTTTTCTGTAAAGAATCAGCAATTCTTTTACCTTCGTTTGATTCCTGAATGCATCTTTGAAGATCCAGAACTCCAATCTTTAATGGTTCAGCAGCTCCGGCGCTGAATTGAAATGTTAAGATTGCCAGTGCAAGGATTATACTTCCGGTTAGTTGTTTCATGTTGTTTATCCCCTTTCAAATTTATATGTTTGTAAACTCTTAAAACTGTTATTTATTTTTTTAGTAAGATCCGCTGATCTTAAATTCAAACCTGCCGCTGTCGGGATCGCTCGCGCTGTCTTTAAGTTTGTGCCCGTATTCAAGCCGTAAGGGCCCCATTGGCGAATCCCACCTTATACCAAAACCAACAGATTTCCCCGCGCCTTCGTTCCAGTCCATATCCCTGTTAAAAGAGTTGCCTGCATCAAAGAATATAAGCCCGGTCAGGCCCTCCCCCTTAACAAGGGGAACCCTGTATTCAAGCTTATAGAGCCATTTCCTGGTACCGCCCAGCTGACTGCGGGTTATATCATCAATCGGAGAAATAGAACCCCATTCATATCCCCTTACAGAGTCAATACCTCCAAGAAGAAATCTTTCGTATATTGGCAGTCCGCAGCTGAATTCAAAATTTTTGCATGCTTCAAGGCTGCCGCCGGACCTGCCCTGGGCAAGGCCCAGTTCAGTGCTCACGACAAACACCGTCTTTTTAAATATTGGAAAATAGAACGTTGAACTGAGGATATATTTATTAAAGGCAGAATTACCGCCAAGAAACCCGCCTGCATACTCAAATGTAAAATAATTTAATGATCCGCTGCTTGTATCCCACCACCTGTTTTTACTGTTGCGCTCTATTCCGATTGTCGCACTGCTCGTAACAGTTATTCCTTCCGAGTTCTTGATATAATCTGATGCGCTTGAAAAGATGTCCGTTATCTCAGATTTGTCATATGAATAATTTACTGTTCCCCTTGTAAACTCATCCAGTCCAATGAGAAATCCAAGGCCTCCTGCGCCTCCCACACGTTTTCTTGTAAACTCGTCATAATCCATGTCCCACTTATAGCCGGTTATTGTTCCCCTGACCGGTTTATCAAAAAGCCATGGCTCCGTGAGTGTGGCATTAAATCTTGTTGTTGTGCCGCCTAACAGGGCATCAAGTGAAAAATTCTGTCCCCTGCCGAAGAGATTGTTATTTGCATACTGGAGCTGAAACATGAATTTTTCATAACCCCCATATCCTGCTGAAAAGGAAATGGATCTCCGAAGCTTTTCTTCTCCCCCGATGTCGATCATCATCAGGTCATCACTGCTGCCTTTACGAATTTTTGCTTCCTGATTTTCAAAGATCTCAATACGTTCAAGCCTTGCCTTGCTTCCTTCAAGTTTTATTCTGCTGAAATAGTCACCTTCGGCAAGTAAGAGTTCTCTTCTAAGTACCTTGTCCTGGGTTATCTCGTTTCCATATATATTGATTCTTTCAATCCTAACCCTTTTATTTTTCTTTATGTTTAAAATAACATTTACAAGGTTCGTGCCCTCTATATCACTTGATGAAGGGATTGCCTCTGCATAGGCATACCCCAGATCAGCATACAGATCCAGGATATTCTGTTTTTCGGTGTATATTACCTGGCGGCTGAAGGGATCGCCTTTTTTGATGGGGAGAAGGGTGCGGAGAACCTCTGCAGGTCTCAGGAGGTCTCCTTCAATGATAACATCATTAACCATATACTGCTCTTCTTCAACAATATTGATAGTTAATATAAGTCCATCTTCCTCTTCATCATAGGTTATTTCAGGTTCACCTACCTGCGCCTTGATATAACCGTGATTATCATAAAAAATCCTTATTCTCTGAAGGTCGAACTCCAGTTTACTCTTGTCAAGCACCCCCGAATCCGTAAACCATGTAAGCCATCCCTTTTCTTTTGTGAGCATGATATCTTTAAGATCATCGTCATCAAATACATTGTTCCCTCTAAACACTATGTCTTTTATATATACCTTTTCGCCTTCCTTTATCACATAATTAAGGATTACCTCATTTTCATCTTCAAGAGTCTTGACCTGTGGTTTTATTTCAACATTGTAATATCCGTCATTTCTGTAGAATTCCAGAAGCCTGTTAACGCTCTGCTTAACTTCATTTCGGTTAAGGGCCGAATATTTCCTCATTCCCAGTTCTTCTGTGAGTTTCTCCTCTTTCTTATATTTATTGCCTTCAAAGGTTATTCCTATAATAGTTGGCTTTTCAACAAGGTTAAAGGTAACTGCCCTGCCGTTCGGGGTGTCGGAATAATCATAATTCATATCCTCAAAAAATCCCATCCTGTAAATGGTCCGCAGGTCTCTATCCAGCTTTTCCGCATCAAAGGGATCGCCCTTCTGGCTTTCTATAATGTTCCGTATAGCGTCTTCACTTGCCCGTTTGCTGCCTTTGACAATTATTTCCGATATAATGATGTTATTTTTTATCTGGGATCCCAGGCTTTCGGCTATTTTTTTAATTGATTCGGGAAGGCTTTCTCTGTCCTTTGCAACCATCATAACGGAAAATGGAGTCTTTGCAGATGCAGTGTCTAAACCCTTTACATCCAATTGAATGCTGCCTTCTTTTTCTGTTATTTCCCCCATGACGATCCAGTCGGCATTATTGGTTTTGGCGAAAGGTATGATGTTCTTTTCAGGGGCTGAGAATGAAACGGTATCACCAAGTATGGCGTTAATCATTTCGGTATTTAATACCTTATAGCCCAGTTTAGTCAGCTGTTGGGAAAATATTTCCTGCAGGGTTGTATTCAGGTTTCCTGCAGTTTCTGCAGGTTCTATTTTAAATGGCAGGACCGCAACTGTCCCTTTATCCTGTCCAAAAGACTGAAGCGGGCAGGAGAATATTGCTGGCAGTAATGCCAGAAAAAACAAGAGAGTAAGGCAGTATTTCCTTTTTGTTGCCTGTAGAGGGTTACTTTTAGTTTTTAAGGATTTCTCTTCATTAATTCTACTGTAATTTACCATCGACAATCTCCATTACCTTTGTCATATTATCCGCCAACTGCTGATTATGGGTAACTATAACCATGCTCAAACCCTCCTCTTCCCTTATGCGGAGGAGAAGATCAACTATATCCTTACCTGTATTTCTATCCAGGTTTCCTGTGGGTTCGTCAGCCAGAAGAAGCCTGGGCTGCATCATGAGTGCCCTTGCAATGGCCACCCGTTGCTGTTCTCCACCAGAGAGTTCTCCTATCCTGTGATTAAGGCGATTGGCAAGCCCCACCTTTGTAAGTATTATTTTCGCCCTTTCCTTTGATTCCTTCATCCCCATTCTGGAGATAAGGGCAGGCATCACTGTATTTTCAAGTGCATTAAACTCAGGGAGTAAATGATGAAACTGAAAAACAAAACCGATCTCTTTATTTCTTAAACTGCACAGCCCTGATTCATCAAATTCCGTAATATTCTTACCCTGGATTTTTACATACCCCTTTGAAGGCTGCTCCAGTGCACCCATTATATTCAACAGGGTGGATTTTCCAACACCGGATGCACCGATAATGGCCAGGCTGTCTCCCTGATTAACAGTGATATTGATTCCCTTAAGGACATCAATATTGTTCCCATTATGTTTATATGTTTTATAAATATCTGTTAATTCAAGCATGTATAATATTCCATGGCCTGTTATTCGTACCTTAATGTTTCAACCGGATTCATGCGTGACGCGTGCCAGGACGGGTAAATAGTTGTTAAAAAGGAGAGGAAGAGACCGGCTATTACCACAACCAGGACATCGATCCAGTCTACCAGTACCGGCAGGTTTGAGACAGGGTATACATCGGATGGAATCGGAATATGCAGATATGTCTTAAGCAGGTAACATATGCCCAGCCCCAGTCCTACTCCTGTCAGTGTTCCGACTATTCCTACAAAGAGTCCCTGAACCATAAAAACAGTCATAATGCTCTTTTTTGTGGCGCCCATTGTTCTCAGGATGGCAATATCCTTTGATTTTTCTATTACCGTCATTACCAGGCCGCTGATTATATTCAGTGCCCCCACCATTACAATCATTGCCAGTATAACGAACATGGTGTGTTTTTCAAGCTGCAGTGCATCCAGTATGCTGCGGTTTGCGGCTGTCCAGTCCTGTACCCAGTATTCACTGCCAAGCATACTTCTGATCTTTTTGCTTATTGTCCCTGACTTTTCCGCATTATCGACCTTTACACTGATCTGATTCACACTGCCTTCGATCCCGAAAAGTTTTTGCGCCTCAGGAAGAGAGACAAAGGCCAGACGAACATCATACTCATACAGGCCGGATGAAAAAATTCCTGTGACCCTGAACTTCTGCCTGCGGGGAACCCTGCCGAGGGGCGTAAGTCTTGCTGCTCCGGGAGATATGACCGTCAGTGTATCTCCGGGTTCGACCTGTTGAGTTCTTGCCAGTTCGTTCCCGAGAATTATACCGGGGATATCCTCGTTAGAATTTTCTAAGGAAGAAATATCCCCCTCTGTCATCATGCTGTTAATATCGATTACTCTGGTAATGGTTTCAGGATTCACTCCTGAGAGGTAAACACCTGTGGTATAAATGGCAGTTATTCCTACTTCTTTAAAGATTGCGGCCGAGGTTTCAACAACCCCGTCCACGGACTTAACTTCTTCCATCAGTCTGTCATAATCGCTTATAACGCCTTCGTAATTTTGTATCCTGACATGCGGTGTAATTCCCAGAGATTTTGTTATGAGTTCCTTTCGGAAGCCATTCATCACGGAAAGGACCACGATAAGTGCCATAATGCCAACTGTGACACCCACGATGGAGATAAGGGATATTACCGAGATAAAGGCCTGCTTTCGTTTGGCCCTGAGATATCTCAAGCTTAAGAATATTTCAAATAGCATTTAAAATGGAACCCCCGGGTTTTAACCGGGGGAGCGCCTTTCTTGTTATACCTGTTTGTTTCGCATATGCGGAAAAAGGATCACGTCTCTGATAGATGGAGAATTGGTCAACAGCATGACAACCCTGTCTATTCCTATACCCTGTCCTGCCGTAGGCGGAAGGCCATATTCAAGGGCTGTAACATAGTCTTCATCCATGAACTGCGCCTCATCATCTCCTGATTCTCTCAATGCTACCTGATTCTCAAATCTTCCACGCTGATCATCCGGGTCATTTAATTCTGTAAATGCATTGGCTATCTCTTTACCGGCGATAAACAGCTCGAATCTGTCGACAATATCCGGATTCTCATCATTTTTCCTTGATAAAGGTGAAATCTCGGTCGGATGCCCGATAATAAATGTCGGGTTGATCAACCTTGGTTCTACAAGCTGGTCAAAGATTTTTTCAAGAACCTTTCCATGGCTGTCCATTTTGGAAAGGGTGATATTTTTTGAGTGTGCAAACTCAATTGCAGCCTCAAGATTTTCAAATACATCATCAACTGCACCGCCCACTTCCCTGATCGAATCATATAAAGATATCCTGGGCCATGGCGGTGTAAAATCAATCTGGCTGCCCTGGTATTCTATCACCAGCTTGCCGCATATCTCGGTAAGCAGCTGACTGAAGAGTTTCTCGGTAAGATCCATGAGATCTTCATAGGTAGCATATGCCATATAAAATTCCAGCATTGTGAATTCAGGGTTATGCTTTACCGAAATACCCTCGTTTCTGAAATTCCTGTTTATTTCATAGACCCTGTCCAGTCCGCCCACAATAAGCCTTTTAAGAAAGAGCTCTGGCGCGATCCTGAGGTAAAGATCCATTCCAAGGGCATTATGATACGTCTTGAATGGTCTGGCGGTTGCTCCTCCGGGTATGGTCTGCATCATTGGCGTTTCAACCTCCAGAAAGTCCATGGAGTTGAAGAACTGCCTGAAAAAACTGACGATTTTGCTTCGGGTTTTAAAAACGTCCCTTACTTCGTCATTTACGATGAGGTCCACATAACGCTGACGGTATCTTGTTTCTATATCCGTTAGCCCGTGCCATTTTTCCGGTAAAGGCCTTACAGACTTTGTTAAAAGTCTTATTTCCGTTGCAACAATAGTCAGTTCATCGGTTTTTGTCTTAAAAAAGGAGCCTGTTAGGCCGACATAGTCCCCAATATCCATCAGTTTGAAAAGCTGATAGCCTTCATCTCCTACCTTATCTTTTCTGATATAGGCCTGCAGCATTCCTGAACTGTCTTTTATATGAATAAAGGCGGCCTTCCCGAATACCCTCATTGACATTATCCTGCCTGCAAGGGAATAGGAGGTATCGTCCTTTTCCAGTTCCTCACCACTGATTTTGCCGAATTTCTCAACCGCCTCACTGGCCTTGAGGTCAAATTTATATCCGGCGGGATAGGGGTTGATTCCCATTTCTTTTAAACGATCGATTTTCTTCTTTCTATCTTCTATAACCGTGCTTGTTTTTTCCATAATAATTAGACCGATATAAGTATTTAAAAATTATAGTGAATGATGATTTTATTTAATTATTTTAATAATTTGAACATTAACTTTTAATCCAAATACATATGTTAGTCAAGGTAAAAGATAGTTCAAATGTGGGTTCACATTAACCGTTAGACAGGGTCTGTCCGGGTTTTGTTCCGAAAATTAATTTTAGTAATAAAAGATCTGGGTGAAAGGTTCAGAGTCCCCTATGACTGGATTCACAAATCTGGAAAATCTACAGGTTTTTTAATCAGGATTTACTTTACCGTAACATCTGTATCCAAAGGCCTTATGCATATTTTTCCTGTAAATCCATACAGGTTAGTCAGCTGCAGGGTAATTTATCTCAGCGAGTGTTTCTTTTATTGTTTCAACAGTTGCAGGACTTTCCCATTCAACGTTTATTACTCTTTTTTCCGGATCTCCTGAAACCTTTAAAATTCCGTCAAGTTCTTCAAGTTCATTTTTTATGCTGTTTACACAGTGGCCGCATGAAATGTTGGGTATGTGAAATATTTTTTCCTCCATAATGTTATACCTCCTTTAATTAAACAATTTTAATAATAAAAAGATGAGTGTCAAGGGAGATGAACTTTCGGCAGTTCTTCCTCAAACTGACCCATGATTTTTCAACAGGAATGCCATTCCACCATGAAAAAGGCTGCAGCCTCTTTATTTTTTTTAAGAAGCTGCAGCCGTAAGACGAGAAATTAATCTATTAATCAAATACCTGCTACATTACTGATGCGCCGGATACATGAAGAACCTGTCCGCTGATATCGATTGATATGTCACCTGCAAAGAAAAGTGTAGCCGCAGCTATATCCTGTGCGGAGGTTGCTCTTCCAAGGGGGAGCTCCTTTTTGAGGAAGTCAATAACCGCCTGTTTATCTTCTGCCTTTATGAAGTTTGTTGGTGCAGGACCGGGGGCAACACAATTCACCCTGATTTTATTGGGCGCTTCGGCGGTTGCAAGCTGTTTTGTAAAAACATCAACCGCGCCCTTTGCCTGGGCATATACGCCAACGCCGTGACTGTACATATGAGAGCTGCCTGAACCGATATTGACGATCGAACCCTTTCCCTTTTTCCTCATGCTCGGGAGTACTGCTGCAGCAACATACATGGGGCTGAAGAGATTGAGTGCAACCTCTTTTTCCCATATTGCGGGGTCCTGTTCCTCAAATGGGCCTCCTGACATGATTGCACCGGCTACATTACACAGGATATCTATGTCACCAAACTCAGCTATTACCTCTTTTACCATTGCGTCGACTTCGGCCTTGTTTGTAACGTCGGCCTTTATGGCTATACTCTTTGCTCCTGCAGCCTTTACCGCTTCACAGGTAAGTTTTGCATCATCAAGATTAATATCTGTTACAGCGATTGCTGCACAGCCTTCTCTTGCCAGTGATAAAGCTATTTCCTTACCAAAGCCTATCTGGCTGCCTGCTCCGGTTACCAGAGCGATCTGTCCTTTTAACCCAAGATCCATTGTTTCCTCCTCCTTATTTTAAAGCTCCAATATTATAGTTCGTTTAACACAAGATATTGATTTTTGTGCAAAATATTCAGCTATCATATGTTTTTTTTTTAATCAAGTCCAAATGAATATTGGAATAACAGGGATCACGTATAATTCTGTAGAGACAAGGCAAGTTCTGTATCTGCAGGGATCAGGCTTCCCTGTTTAAAATAGTCATGAACTGTTTCCATGATGATGCACGGGGAACTTCAATCTCGGGTTTGGTGATCTCACTCTGAATAGTGCCCCTTATTACAGGTACATCCTGGTCAATAATATATGTGAACCAGACAGGATTCAGGCCGGCCTTTGAAGCCCCATGGATATCCGGTTCAGGATCATCTCCTGTAAAGAGTATCTTTTCTTTTTTAACACCCAGGCCTTTTGAGAGCTCTTCAAAGACAAAGGCATGGGGTTTACGATATCCAATTTCACCGGAGATGAGTATGGCATCAAAACAGGGTGCCAGTCCTGTCCTTATCAATATTTCTCTGGCTGCGGGGGCATGTGTAAAGTTGGATAACAGGCCAAGTGAGTATGACTGTTTTAATGTGGTCAGGGTTTCAAGGGTGTCCGGTATAAGGCTTACCCTGTCATAAAAGGCAGAAAAATAATCATCTACAGCCTTGCCTATTCTTTTATCCTCAGGCAGGATATCGATCCCGTAATTATTCAGAACATGGCTTACCCATATGCTGTTATGGGTCTCTATGCCATCCCTTCTTGCCCGGGCAACATATATTGATGCAGCATCTCTGTAATCCCTTATATATGTAGACTCCTCAATGGGAAAACCGCTTTCTTCAAGGCTTTTGAGCATCCTCTGCATTGCATGGACAAGGGTGTCAGGCTCAATAACAATAAGGGTGTTAAACAGGTCAAATCCTATAGCGCTGATATCTTTCATGATAATAATATCCGGTGTTCATCCATAAAATATTTTATGGATGAACACTATATAAATGAAGGGTGGAAAGTCAAGTCAGAGGAATGATTCCTTCTGCGGCAGGGTTTATAATTATAAAATCAAATGACCGCTGCTTCCATTTCTGTCATATCCTCATCAATGTCAGACGGTATGCCCTGGTCAGTTTTTGTCCTGTTATTTGAAAATATATTATCGACATCAAGAATTATAATGAAATTATTTTCCCTGTTTGCAATACCTTTAGTCAATGCATGGTATTTGTTCCCTATCCTGGGAGGGGCATCAATATCTCCTTCTCTTAAATCAACGACTTCATTTACCGAGTCGGCAATTACTCCCAGGACAATATTTTCATCTCCCAGCGGCAGCTCGGTTACAATTATCCTTGAATGAATGCCCCTCTCAGATTCTGGCAGTCCCAGCTTACAATGCAGGTTTATAACAGGGACAACACTGCCCCGCACATTGATAATGCCTTTTAAATATTCCGGGGCGCTTGGAACAGGCGTTATTCTTATGAATTCAAGGATCTCTCTTACACGGGATACTTCAATGGCAAATAATTCTTCTCCCAGGTGAAAAGAGAGATACTGTGATATCCCTTCAATATTTGTTGATACATCCATGGTAGTTTTATCCTCGTATGAACCATTTTAATTTCATATGACAGGATTCAGCCTGATACCCCACCGTTTTCGGTGGGGTGGCTCTATTAATATTTCTCAAAATCCTTGTCATAATCATCTTGAACAATGTCTCCATCTCCCATGTCCAGAGCAAAACCTTTGCCGTTTTTTCTCAGGTCATCACCCGGTTCATAAAGACCAACCGCTGTGCTTCTTTTTACATCCTTTTTAACCTGCCTTGCTGGGGACTTTTCGCGATTAGACCTTTTTTGCATTGAGCCTTTCATGTTTGCCTCGACATCTTTATGAACAGAAAAGAAACTCACTGATTCCTGAAGCTGTTCTGCCTGTGCTGCAAGCTGTTCTGATGTTGAGGCTATTTCTTCCGAAACCGAGGCATTCTGCTGGATTACCTGATCGAGCTGCTGTATTGCCTTGTTAATCTGCTCTGCCCCGGTGCTCTGCTCATTGCTTGCAGCGCTTATTTCCTGAACAAGTTCAGCGGTCTTCTGAATATCAGGAACGAGTCTCGTAAGCATATCTCCCGCGCTTTCTGCAACTGCAACACTCGAGGATGACAGCTTGCTGATCTCGCCTGCGGCTGTCTGGCTGCGTTCCGCAAGCTTACGAACCTCGGATGCCACAACTGCAAAACCCTTTCCATGTTCTCCTGCCCTTGCCGCCTCAATCGCCGCGTTAAGTGCAAGAAGGTCTGTGGAGCGGGCTATTTCTTCAATAATGGTTATTTTTTCCGCTATTTCCCTCATAGCAGTTAAAGTTTCATTCACGGCGCCTCCGCCTTCCTTTGCATCACTTGCGGACTTTATCGCTATCTTTTCTGTCTGCTGCGCGTTGTCAGCGTTTTGCCGTATATTAGAGGCCATTTCTTCAACTGATGAGGATGCTTCTTCGGCTGAAGATGCCTGTTCCGTAGCACCCTGTGACATTTCTTCACTGCTTGAACTGAGCTGCTGGCTGCCCGATGCAACGTTGTCGGCTGCAACTTTTACTTCACTTACCACCCTGGCAAGTTTTTCCACCATGGACGAGAGGGCCTTTCCAAGGGTATCTTTATCAGACAGGATATTAACCTCTACAGTAAGATCCCCCTGGGCAATTTCTTCTGCCATCATAGCCGTCCCTTTTAGATTTTCGACCATTTTATCAAGGGCGCCTGTCATGGTGCCTATTTCATTTGTTCCGGGATCTTCCTCTGTCTCAACCTGCAGATCTCCAAGGGATACCTTCTTAAGCTTTGATACAAGGGTATTAATTTTACCGGTCAAAGCAGAGGTAAACAGATATGCTACAAGAGACCCGGCCATGATTGCGAGTATGACGATAATGGTTGTTAGTTTAAAAATCTGGTTCAGGCCGTCAAGGAAATCCTCCTGGTAGGCGGATGAGGCAATGACCCAGTTCCATTCAGGGAAATAGGCATAGCTTGCAAGCTTCATCCGGGAGCTGGTCTCGCCGGTGTTCTGCCAGGGGTAATAGGTTGTTGCAGTATCCGAACTGCCTAGGGGTGCGGCCTTTTTTACAATTTCACGTATGTAATAAGAGCCGTTGATATCCTTCGCATCCCATATGTTTTCTCCATCCCTTTCACGGTTATATGAAAGGACATAATTACCCTTTTCATCCAGAATGAAAATATATCCCGACTTTCCGACAACGACCTCGGCTAATTTCTTTTTCAGTTCGTTTAACTTGTTATCTGCATAGGACTCATCGACTAGTTCATCAAAATAAACACTGATCCCCACAACCCTTTTCCGCGCAACATCATGGAGCAGGGCGGCTATCTTGTTCCTTGCCTTGGCTTCCCCTGTGTTTTTCCAGGGATAAACCTGATAGGCTACCTGGCCGGCTGAAAGATTGCGGCCGGTTGAGATTGCTTCCTGCATAATATAGTTTCCGTCAGCATCCTTCGTATTCCACAGATTATTTCCAATGTTCTGTTTGTCCTTGGATACAAGGAGCTTGCCTTCATAGTCCAATACCCAGATATACCCTGTTTCACCAACCTTTATTGATGCGATGACATCATTAAGCCCCTTAACCGGACCTTCCCAGGCACTTAAAAACTTTGATAAGGCCTCTGCCTGTGAGCCGACAATATCCTTTGCCAGCAGGTCCGAGCTTGCTTTGTTGTCCTGTATTTCCTTATAGCTGTTTTCAACAAGCATTTTTACCTGCAAGGCCTGCTGTTCAAGCCTTTGCTCTATCTGATTAAAGGTTTCTTTCTCTGTGTTCTTATAGCTGAGAACTCCCAGCGTCAGCACAGGTACCGTGACCAGTAAAATGCAGATCGCCATAAGTTGCCATTTGATACTAATGTTTTTTGCCTGGATTTTCATATTTCTCTCCTTGATACATTATACTTTTATGAATAACGATTTTTTTGTAAATCTATATAATTTTTTCAATTTAACGGGCATTGCACTTCCCTTATTTATATTTCCATATCTCAATTGAATGAAATATGTTTGTTCTGATCGACAATCTGAGGAATATCAAGTACCAGCGCAACAGTTCCGTCACCGAGAATAGTAGCCCCTGAAAAATGTTTTATGTCCTCATAAATCCTGCTCATCTTTTTGATAACAATCTGATTTTGTCCAACAAGCCTGTCAACGGCGAGCCCTACGATTTCTCCGTTTACTTCATTGAATACAACTTTTTCGATTTCAGGTTTTTCTCCGGGGATTTCAAAGATGTCCCGCATGCTCAGATAAGGCACCGCCTTTCCCATGTACTTTATTATGTTTCTTTCTCTTGCCGTGTCCGCCTCTTTTCGGGTTATTTCAACACATTTCTCCACAGTAGAAAGCGGGATCACATAATTTTCATTTGCGATATCCACAAGCAGGCCGTCGATAATTGCCAGGGTCAGGGGAAGTTTCAGGACAATGGATGTGCCATGGCCTTTTTTGCTTTCTATATCAATTGTGCCCCGGAGGTTTTCAAGGTTTTTCCGGACTACATCCATCCCGACGCCCCTTCCCGAAACGTCTGTGACCTCCTCGGCCGTTGAAAAGCCAGGTTCGAAAATCAGGGCAAATATTTCCTTTTCGGTTAATTCGGTGTCAGTGCCTATAATTCCCTTATCCCTTGCCTTCATGAGAATTACCTCACTGTCAAGACCTGCACCATCGTCGGATATTTTTATAATTACACTGTCACCGGAGTGGTTCGCTGAAAGATGCACTTTCCCCTGCCTGTTTTTACCGGTTTTTTCCCTTTCCTCGGGGGATTCAATACCATGATCAATGCAATTCCTGATTATATGGACCATTGGATCATCCAGGGATTCGATCACTGTTTTATCCAGTTCAGTATCTCCGCCATAGGTTGTAAGAGTCACATCCTTTCCAAGGCTCTGAGAGAGATCCCTGACCAGTCTATTGAATTTATTGAAAGTTGTACCGATGGGAAGCATTCTCATGCTCATTGCATTATCCCTGAGGCCGGTTGTAAGACGTTCGACTTCCTCGGATATATTTAAAAGCTCCTGGCTCTCGTCACTGGTTGTGTACTGCTGGAGCCTTGCCTGTATTGTGACAAGTTCACCCACAAGATCAACAAGCGCATCCAGTTTTTCTGAACCGACCCTTATCGAAGACAGTTTTGCCTGGTTCTTTCTCTTTTCACGGAGCTGTTTTACATGCGTCTGCTCTTCAAGGGCAGATCGTATTTTCTCCGGGGCAATAACCTCTGAAGCTACAAGGAGTTCTCCCAGGCGTCTCTGGCGCGCGAGAGTTTTTTCAAGATCCTCTGGAGACAGGTCATGTTTTTTAAGAAGGATTTCTCCGAGTTTATTGTACTCCTCGTCATAATCGGTGTCTTCCGAATCTATTTCTTCTATGGAAATCTCACTCTCATCCTCAATAAAGATAAAGACGTCTCTTATCGCATCTTCTCCTCTTGAGGTTGTGAGAAAAATGTCCCAGTATAGATAGCAGGACTCGGGGTCAATCTGGTCAAGGGGCGGCACGGTATCTGTCAGAGGAACAATCCGGGCTTCCCCCAGCTCCTTCAGCTCATCAAGAAGCAGTTTTGGCTTTATTCCCATTACAAATATTTCAATTGGAGGTTTAAACCTTATCCTGTAGCTGATCTCTTTTTTTGAAGAAATGAATGTATCGTCCTCAGAAAGCGTGGTTCCTGTTTTTTCGCCTGGTTCTTCGGGCAGCAGCCCGGCGAAGAATTGAACCAGCGCAAGGACGGTTTCATTATCTGTAGCTTCCTCGTCCACCATCAGCCTAATCTGGTCGCAGGCTGAAAGTGTTTTTGTAATAATATCTTTTGTTACAGGGATTTTACCTTCCCTGATGCAGTCAAATACCGTTTCAATATTGTGGGTGAATGAAACAATGTCATCAAACCCGAACATGCCTCCGGATCCCTTTATCGTATGCATTGCCCTGAAGACCCTGTCTATTAAATCCATGTCTTCAGGATTGTTTTCGAGTTCAAGGAGAGATGACTCCAATTCTGCCAGGCGTTCATACGCCTCTTCCATATATGTCTGTTTATATGAGTCCATGTATTCTTTGCCTTTCAACCAAGAATTTTTTTCACTACCGCTATCAGTTGTTCAGGTTTAAAGGGTTTTACAACCCAGCCTGCTGCTCCGGCTGCCTTCCCTTCCTGTTTTTTAGAGTCCTGGGATTCAGTAGTCAGCATCAATATGGGCATGAATTTGTGTTCCGGTTTTGCCTTGAGTTTTTTTATTAATCCAATGCCGTCCAGGTTAGGCATATTGAGGTCTGTAATTGTCAGATGAACTTCTTTTCCTTCTATTTTTCGAATAGCATCTTCACCGTCAACAGCCTCCAGCACTTCATAACCCTCTTTCTTTAGAGTGAAAGTTATCATCTGTCTCATACTTGCAGAATCATCAACAGTCATTATTGTTTTTGACATTTCCAGTCCCCTTTATACGAACAGATCTTCCGGATAAAATCCAAGCACAAGAGCTTCATTAACGACCGGTTCGGTCTCATTTATGATCGAGAGTGCCTTTCCCTGCTGACGCCCATATTTTTTTAATGAAACCAGGATCTGTATTCCGGCTGTGTCACATTCCTTGATATCTTTGAGATCAAGGTTAAGCTCATTTTTTTCAGAAAGTAAGCCGAGTATACTTTCACGTATTGCAGATATGCGGTTTACCGTCAGCATTTCTCCCGGGTTATAAAGGCTTGCCTCTGTGTTTTTTGGGGGTTTTTGTGGCATACTTTTCCTTTCAGATTTATTTAAATTTTCATGCGACATGCTTGTTTGCATGGGTATTTCCATAACCGCGTTTTATACGCAGTTTTACAAGAACCTCTGAAACATCACCAAAGTTACTGTCAGTATATGCAAGGAAACGTGGATAAAAGCACATAGCCTTTGATACCGTATCTTTATTCTGATCCGGCAGGATTAAAATTATTTCAAGACCGTCAAGTGCATCCTTGTATTGCAGCAAGTCGGATAACTGAGAATTTTCAAGGGCGAGGACAATCACTACATCCATTTTTCTTGGAAAACTGTAAATCTTCCTTTTGAAATCAGCTATGTTGTTATAGACCTCTATCTCCTCACATGAAAAATCCGAGGTGATTTTATCAAGGAGTCTT
The DNA here is from genome assembly GCA_963667015.2 of Desulfatiglandales bacterium. GTDB lineage: Bacteria > Desulfobacterota > DSM-4660 > Desulfatiglandales > HGW-15 > JAAZBV01. Next base: position 3,280,444 of record CAXXJJ010000004.1, on the reverse strand, counting down.
TTCTCAATTTTTTTATCTATGCTGCTTGTGTACAATACTATGTTCATTTTGACTGATTTTCCTGATGCATAAAAATGGTTCCAATCAATAAATTAAACAGTTATAAAATCATATAAGCATGTTATGTGCCAAAAAGGGAATGAAAAATAATAGCAATTAAATCAGTGAGATAGGGTGATTGTTGAAGAATGATGAATATTTCTATAGAGATTATTCCTAAAAACAGGAAAGTTGTTTTCCTGTTTTCAGGAAACGGGAAATAACAAAAACCGGTGGATTACTGCGGGTGAGAATTCAGCAGAATTGAAGAATATAATATTCAGGGACTGCATAAATTAAGACAGGAGAGTTTAGTAAATCTAATTTTAGGCGGTCATGGCGTGATTCTGGCTGAAACCGGAAATACGGTGTTTTTTAAGGAGTCCGTAAAGTCTGGACTGTGAAATCCCTGACAGGCGGCAGGCCTCTATTCTGTCTCCATTTACCCTGTTTAGCAGCTCAAGAAGATAATTTTTTTCTGTTTTTTCCCTGTATTCGGAAAGGGTAGAAAGGCTTGCTTCATGGTGCAAAGATTCAAAAACCGGGTCATCTGTTCTTTTCCTGTTTCGTGATTTTACCAGCAATGGGGCAGTCCGGTATTCGGGAGGAAGATGTTTGGGAAACAGTGTTGGGTCCTCTCCTGCAGAGGCAAGGGAGTATTCTATTACATTTATTAATTCCCGTACGTTTCCAGTCCATTTTTGCAGGTTCAGGATGTTAAAAAAGTCCTGGGAAACACCCTTTGTACCGATACCATATTTGGTGGAAAGCTGGTGCAGTTTTTCCAGGGTTATTTCCTCTATGTCCTTACCCCTTTCTCTCAGGGGAGGAAGCTTCAGGGTTAATGCGCTGATTCGGTAAAGGAGGTCTTCCCTGAACAAGCCCTTGTTCACCAGTTCTTTCAGATTGCGATTTGTGGCGGCAACAAGCCTGAAATCAACATCGACTTCCTTTTTTGCTCCCAGGGGCATAACCCTTTTTTCCTGGAGACAGCGAAGAAAGGTTTTTTGTATGCCAAGCGGGAGATCACCGATTTCGTCCAGAAAAAGGGTGCCTCCCTCTGACTGGATGACAAGGCCGTCTTTTCGTCCTTCAGCACCTGTAAATGCGCCTTTTTCATGTCCGTATAAGATGCTTTCTGCAAGGGTCTCAGGGAGTGCTGCACAATCGATAATACAGAAGTTTCCTTTAGCACGCTTACTGTTATGATGTATGGCACGTGCAAAGAGTTCCTTGCCTGTCCCTGTTTCGCCTGATATGAGAACACTTGCATCAGATACAGAGGCAAATGCAACATTTTTATAACAATTATTAACTGCAGTGGATGATCCTATGATGCCACTTTGCCTCAATATTAATGGTGTATTAACTATTTTCTTTTCCTGGCGGTATTGCAGTGCCCTGGCAATTGGAAGTGAAACATCGTGTAATAAAAAGGGTTTCTGGATATAATCCCATGCCCCGGATTTAAAGGCCAGTTCGGCACAGTTTATGTCATCTGATCCGGTAATTATGATCACTTCAGGGCTTGAAGCCGTCTCAAGGATATGGGGCAGCTCATCCAGGCCGTTTCCATCAGGAAGGTCGAGGTCAAGCAGAACAAGATCATATTCGTTGGTTCTGATCAGGTTTCTGCTTTCATTTAGTGTATTGGCAATAGATACTTCATAGCCCGTTGCCCGAATAAAGCATGAAAGGACATGACAGATACTCTTATCATCATCAATAATTAAGATTTTGTACATGATTTTAATTATATCCAATAAAAATTATGCTATGAAAACAGCCTGGAAATTTAACCCTAAGCGTCAGAATGTATTCTACACCCTTGTAATAAGAAGGGTTAATCTAATATTTTAAAAATAAGCTATAATTAAATGAAACTAACTAAAGTATGTTTGCGCCTGAGCATGTCAGGTATCACATACTTATCACTATATTAATTATGCAAATTCAATGCCTTATTTAACAATTCTTGTACTGTGGAATTTTAAAGGATGGTATCAGGAGATGAAAATATCATTTTGACCGGTTAACAGATAAACTCTATTTTTCTGATATTCTTATTTGAACTACCGGTTTCAGCAGAGATGTTATCGAAAAGGCTGAAACCGGAAGGTAATGTGGGAACTGATTTATGATGAGGCAGAAAACCTTGAAGGTTGCCACGCTTGTATCATGCGAGATCGAATCGATCAAGGTTCATAACCTTATTCCAGGCAGCTATGAAGTCCTTAATAAACTTTTCCTGTGAATCAGCACTTGCGTATACCTCTGAGATCGAACGAAGCTGGGAGTTTGATCCGAATATAAGGTCTACACGTGTAGCGGTCCATTTGAGTTTACCTGTTTTACGATCGAATCCCTCAAACAGATCTCTATCTTCTGATGTTGGTTTCCATATTGTGTCCATGTTCAGGAGATTTACAAAGAATTCGTTAGTGAGAGTCTCCGGCCTCTTTGTAAAAGCACCATATTTAGTCTGCCCGAAGTTGGTTTTCAGGACTCGCATTCCACCGATTAGAACCGTCATCTCGGGCGCAGTAAGAGTAAGCAGCTGTGCCTTATCAATCAGCATTTCCTCTGCTGATAACGAATATTTTTTCTTCAGGTAATTGCGGAATCCATCTGCTTTAGGTTCAAGTACCGAGAATGATACTGCATCAGTCTGCTTCTGGGAAGCGTCAGTACGTCCCGGTGTAAAGGGGATGGTCACTTTATGTCCGGCATTCTTCGCAGCCTGTTCAATAGCGGCGCATCCGCCAAGGACAATAAGGTCTGCAAGGGAAATCCTCTTTTTACCTGTTTGTGCATCATTAAAATCCTTTTTGATTTCCTCAAGCTTTTTTAATATCTTTTTAAGCCTGGACGGTTGATTTACTTCCCAGTCCTTCTGCGGTGCAAGGCGTATACGTGCCCCGTTTGCCCCTCCGCGTTTATCAGATCCGCGGAAGGTTGATGCAGCTGCCCATGCCGTTGAGACCAGTTGAGAAATTGTCAGCCCGGAAGAAAGGATCTTATCTTTCAGATCTGCAATATCCTTTTTCCCGACAAGTTTGTGATCTGCAGCAGGCACCGGATCCTGCCAGATCAGTTCTTCTTTGGGGACTTCGGAGCCCAGATATCGTGAAATTGGCCCCATATCGCGGTGTGTCAGCTTGAACCATGCCCTGGCAAATGCATCCGCAAATTTAGCCGGGTTTTTCAGGTAACCTCGTGCGATAGGTTCATAGATAGGGTCAAAACGAAGAGAAAGATCGGCAGTGGTCATCATGGGGCGGTGTTTCTTTTTAGGGTCATGTGCATCTACAACCATGTCGCTCTCTTTAACATCCTTTGCAAGCCACTGGTTGGCTCCTGCAGGGCTTTTTACAAGTTCCCACTCATACTGGAAAAGTATTCTTAGATATCCCATGTCCCATTTGGTTGGATTAGGCTTCCAGGCACCTTCAATGCCGCTGCTGATTGTGTCTCCACCTTTCCCGATACCATGGCGGCTCTTCCAGCCAAGGCCCTGTTCCTCGACAGGGGCAGCTTCAGGTTCCGGGCCAACAAGCGCTGCGTCACCCGCCCCATGACATTTGCCAAAGGTATGACCCCCTGCAACAAGTGCAACTGTTTCTTCATCATTCATGGCCATACGCGCAAATGTTTCCCTGACATCGCGGCCTGAAGCAACCGGATCAGGATTCCCGTCCGGGCCTTCCGGGTTTACATAGATCAAACCCATCTGTACCGCTGCGAGGGGGTTTTCCAGATCCCTTTCACCGGAGTAACGGCTCATGGGTTTATCACTGGTAGCGAGCCACTCATCTTCGGAACCCCAGTAAACATCCTCTTCAGGCTCCCATATATCCTCCCGTCCGCCGCCAAAACCAAAGGTCTTAAAGCCCATCGACTCAAGGGCACAATTGCCGGCAAGGATCATGAGATCAGCCCAGGAGATCTTTCTGCCATATTTCTGCTTGATAGGCCAGAGCAGTCGACGTGCCTTATCGAGATTCACATTGTCGGGCCAGCTGTTAAGAGGCGCAAGTCGCTGATTGCCTGATCCTGCCCCTCCGCGGCCATCTCCCTGGCGGTAGGTGCCTGCGCTGTGCCAGGCCATACGAATAAACAGGGGGCCGTAATGGCCATAATCTGCCGGCCACCACTCCTCGGAATGGGTCATGAGGTCATAAAGATCCTTCTTGAGTGCTGCAAGGTCGAGCTTTTTAAACTCCTCGGCATAGTTGAAGGTTTCTCCCATGGGATTACTCAATTGAGAGTGCTGATGTAAAATCTTAAGGTTAAGCTGGTTTGGCCACCAGTCACGGTTTGATGTGCCGTGGCCTGAAATAGGCTTTTTTGTCTGCCCTGTTACAGGGCATTTGCTCTCTTCACTCATTTCCATCCTCCTTTTATTTTTTAAAGTTGAATAGTTATATTAGACAATTGATGTTTCTGTTAAAGCATTGCGAAAAGACGGTTAAGTGTTCTTAATAATAGGTGTCAAAATCCTGGTTTGAATCGGCTGGAAGTTATTTGCCCTGACATTCAGGACAAATTCCAAAAAAATCCAATCTATGACTTGTAATCCTGAAACCGGTCTCATTTATCAGTTCTCTGGATACATCCTTTAAACTATCCAGGTCAGGGTCAATTATTTTTTTGCACAGGGTGCAGATCAGGTGTGGATGGGGAGCTGTTTTGTTTCCGTCATATCTGCTACTTTCGGCACCGAAACTTAATTCAAGTACTTCACCGAGTTCCTTCAACATGGAAACGTTTTTATAAACGGTTGCAACGCTTGTTGTAGGAAAGATCATTTTTACCTGCTCATGTATGTCTTCAACGCTCGGATGCCCTTTGCTTATTGAAAGAACTCTCAGGATTGCAATACGCTGGGGCGTGATTCTTAATCCCTTTTCCCGCATTTTTTGAATCATTGTTTCCAGACGTATTTTATGATCGGTCATAATGCCTGAAATATACTCCTTTTAATAAAATAGGTAAAGCGATAATGATTCTTACCTGATAATGATTGTCAATAAAAATTAATGGAACAGCATTATCAGTCCGACTAGGTATAGAATAATTTAAGTCATATATTTTTCCCCTGGCAGAAAGATCTGTTGTATGGGCAGGGGCACAAAAAGGAATGGATATTTATAATGGAAAATGGGATCTACAGTATTGTTTTTAAATCAAGCATAGAAGTGTTTGGCGGGGGCCTGGTAGTCATTGATGATGGCCGAATACATGGTGGAAATACAAAATATATATTCAAGGGACTTGTTGCCGAAAAAGAAAATGCGATTGAGGCTGAAATTAAAGTTGAGCATTACCAGGGGCCTTTAGTTTCCATCTTTGGAGAGATAGATGAGTTCAGTTTGGTATTATCGGTAAAGCCTGAGCCGGAATCGTTCCGGATGAAAGGATATATGGTAGAGAACGCGGATATGAAGATCGAGGTGGAAGGAATTAAGATATCCGATTTAGTTAGTGCCTATCCATAAACTGTTTTGAGGCACTAGGTAATACCTTTCCGATAAAAATCCGTTCATAACGGATGAAGTATTAATGCCGGGTTAATCCCCTTATTTCCACGATACATGGAATTCGGTGAATGCGGCTCCCCTGGCAAGAGACTTTGCAATAGAAATATTAACGGTTTTATATCCGCTCAGTTCAAGGGCTTTTTCCATCCAGCCTCCGATTCTGTTATCAATTATCTCGCTTGGTTCGTCAAATTTTGTGATATGGATGACAGTACTGTTCGACTGAAGGTCAGCAACCTTCATCTCACTCGGTTCATAATATGTCGGAAGGATGGAGCTCGCTTTTTTTGTAATAAATGCGGCTGAACCAAGTTTTAAAAAGACCTTATAAACACCTTTAAGGCCCTGTTCTGCACTGAATCTTCCCGAATCCCAAGCCCCTTTCATATTTCCATTGTAAAAGAGGTCACAGATACACTTTGTAGGTTCAATAAGAATCTCTTTCAGAGGAAACCATCCGACAGAGAGCACGTTTTTTTCAAAAACCTTCTGCGCCTCAGGAGACAGAGAGGCGAGCCATTTCTCAAAGCCATCTTCTCTAAATTTATCTTTGACAAATTGAGGCAGAGTCGCAACTGCTGATCCCTTTACTTTCATGGTTAATTACCTTCATTTTCTTGAACAATAATTATATATCGTTTTAAAATGACAATATCTTGACTGGTTTAATGAAAAAAGACTAAGAAAACGGTATTATCTGCTAAAGTAAAAGCCTGTATACAAAGATTAATATTAGGTTAGTCCGGCAATTTGATCGGAAAAATGTTTTATAAAGTCTTAATTTAATTGTCTTTTTAGTCTCTCGATAGTTTTTTCATAGGATTTGATCTGATTTAAATATCTCTTGCCTCTTGCACTGTTTTCGCCCTCTTTTGACAGATTTTTTTTCAGGGATTCAATACGTCTTTCATAGGAATTAATCCTGCTGGTAATTCTTGCCTCATTACTGTTACTGTTTCTATTGACCCTTGTCGATCTCTTGATCTTTTGGAGAATGAAAACCTCCGAAATTGAAGCCTGTTTTTTTGCGCCTGAATAGATTATGGAATAATTAAAATCTTTCAGTAAACGCTTTAACGCCTTTTTTAGAGTAATATTGCGTATTTTAAGGGTGATTTTTGTATCAAGAGAGGCCGGATATCGTATAGAGATATTCGCTTTTTCAGCAATATCAAAAAGAATACTTTTCAAATCGGCCTCTGAGGCTGAGATGTTTATACGATTTTTTTCATAGGTGAGCTCGTAATTGTCAGAAGAAAAGTCGTTTGCATAGGAAATATTGTTACATGTAAGAAAAAGAAGCAGAAATAAGATGAAGAAAAAGGAACTGGTCGTATCTGTTATTGGTCCTGCCGGTAATTTGGAAGCGCTGTATCTAATCTTTGGCATGATAAATTTAAAAAGCGGAAATTTTAAAGATTATTAAAAATATTTTGAATCATCTAGACAAGAAAGGATAGTAACATAAATGCCGTTTCATTTAAAGGGGCTAAAAAATTAATCCTGGAGGGGTATAGTATTACCTGTACTCAGGGATTCAGCAGGTCGTGCATAATAAAATGAATCTGGCTGTCCATTTACAGTTTTCCCTGAATCCAGTCAACTCCGTTTTCATAATCTCTAAAGGTCATAATCCGTGATTTTACATCTGTGCCTGCTATTGCCTGGTACATGCGGCTGAACCCGTAGGCAAGGTTGGAGCCTAGAATCGTGGCTATTTTTCCTTCTCCAGCTAAATCATTATATTGAGTATGCAGGTCCTTAGCCTCATAAATTTCCTTAACACTAACGCCCCTTACATCAACTTCTCTAAAATCTGCGATAACATTCATCCCTGGTTTCCATTTTGGATCAACTATAATCTGCTCAATCATTCTCGCTAAATCATCAAAAGCAAAAATTCCGTATGTTTTCATCTCAAGTATTTCATCGTTCCTGAAATTAAGATTCCAATCCATTTTGAGTCTCCCGGATAACCTTTAAAGGGGCAGAGTTTTGCTCAAGTACTAATGGTCTGTTTTTAAATTATATTTATTAGCAAAATGACAAAAATCCGAAATGTTTATTTCCTGGAGATTGTGTCACAACAGGCTTAAAATGTTAACTAAAATATTATTAAAAAGTATGATGCAATGGATAATTCAAAGTAAAACATAATGTGTTTCAGTAAAATATATGAAACGAGAGATAAGTTTATGCCAGATAAGTATTCCAGTTGTCCGGAATATTACAATATTTTATTATATTATTTTATAAATAAGTAATAAACTTAACAAGTTAAAGGCGATACAGTTAACCGGATTTTGAATAAGAGCTATTACCTGGTATGTTTTTCAATCTTATGAAAAGGGTTGTTGCAGGAAAAAAATACGAAGGATTGAAATGAAATATTTAGATAATTTTTTTAAGCAGAGGGATTTTGTTTCTATTTGATGAACATCAGGGGAGGATTCTTTTTTTTAAAAAAAATTAGTCATGATAGTCAACAACGTCCCATAAATATTCCAAAAGATGAGATATATTGAAAAAGCTTTAAATTCCGGGTTATGATACGTATCTAAACCTGTTCGTATAAAAGGAGATTAATAATGAGGTCATTTATTATATCGATTGTTTTTGTGTCAGCATTGTTTTTTTCGCTCAGTTCAGCCGGGGCGGATGACTTGCCAGTGAAATTTGATCCTCAAAGAGATGCCGGTAAAGATCTTTCGCTGGCAATAAAAATGGCCGGTGAGGCAGAAAAAAATATACTTCTGGACATTGGAGGGAACTGGTGCATCTGGTGCAGGATTATGGAAAAATGGATTGAGGAAAATAAGGAGGTTGAAAGCTGCCTTCATGACAATTTTATATTGTTGAAAATAAATTTCAGCCCGGAAAATGAGAATAAAGAGATTCTTTCCAGGTTTCCTAAAATCGAAGGTTATCCCCATATTTTTGTGCTCTCCTCAGAGGGTAAACTTCTTCATTCTCAAAATACAGGGCTCCTGGAAAACGGTAAATCTTATGATAAGGAGAAGTTTTTAAATTTTTTAAAAAAATGGTCTCCGAAAAAGAATTAGGTTTTCAGAAAAATTTTTCATTCTTTTTTAAGTAAGCGATGAAAAGATTGATGAGATGGCTGCAGGTCATAAATCTAATGATATTTAGTCATGCTGGTCAAAAACATCCCCTGAAGAAAGGTATCTATACCAGATTCAATCGGGTTTTAAAAAACATGCCTGGATTGGCAGTACCTAAGGGTAAACGTCAGATTAAACAATTTTAAACCGCCATTATGCACTCAATAATTGCGCAGTCGTAATTACCTTGCAAAATTCATTATGCAGGCTGGCTAAATTAGCAGAAAAAATTGTTTCAGCGCTATATTCTTTGCCGTCCGGACCTGTTTTATTAAATGCTGCGGTAGCATCAGAAACAAGCAGAACATTGAAACCTAGATTTCCTGCCATACGGGTTGTAGTTGATACACACTGGTCTGTTGTTAAACCGATGATAACTACATTTTCAATTTGTTCCGACCTGAGATATGATTCCAGGTCAGTACCAATAAATGCACTGTTAACAGACTTTTGAAAAATTATCTCCCCTGGAAGCGGAGCGGCCTCTGGCTTAAATTCAACTCCAGGCAGGTGTGGACGCAGCGGGGAATCAGGCTCTACAGGACAATGCTGGATGTGAATTACAGGACGTTTGTTGTTTCTCCAAAAAGAGATTATACGTGATATATTAGCTTCTGCATCCGGGTTATTTCTTTCTCCCCAGATTGGATCGTCAAGTCCCTTTTGAACATCAATTACAATAAGCGCTGTATTTGAATCCGGTATATAATCCATTTATATGCTCCAATATTTTATGCGGCTGACATTGGCAATTAATTTGCTGAGAATTAATATTCCTGTGCATTCAGTGTTTGTTAAATTCAATGTATATGCATGTAAATAAAATCACTCCTGACGATATGCAGACATACCTTGATGAACATTTGAAAACAAGATCTTTCAATGCTTCAAATAAAGACAAAAATAATCTTTTAGCCGTGTTCCCTGAGACTGCAGGAGGAAGGTTTTTTTGTCAAAATCATAACGAGTATCCACAGTAGGATGAAAAGAGATAAGGAATAAAAAACAATTCTGATATCTAAAAAAAGTATGCAGTAAAAAATGGCGAAAGGCCGAGAGAGGTGGTTCTCGGCCTTTCAATGGAGACTAAAACCTTGATCAATTCTAAAGCGTGTAAATTTTAAGTAAAAAATTCATTCTATGTCAATTATGATTGGCTGGATTTATGTAAAAGTTTAGAAAATTGTATTCTAGGGAATACGTGCCCCTTAACTGATAGTTGAAGATAATAAGAAATATAATCTGCCCGGAGATTAATATATTCAGTAACAACAGTTACAAAAATAGATATTTTTATTCAATGGAATTGCTGTTAATTGTTTTTTCATTAAAAAAGTTTTTTAATTCCATGTCTGTTTTTAATATATGGGATTTCAACCACTCTTTTAAAAAGTTAAGCAATACAGCAGGAACTTTCCCGATTTCAAGATAAGTGGCTGAGCATAAATCAACTGTCTTTTCAATAAAAGCCTGGTGTTCTTCAATATGTTTATCTAATTTCGAATATCCGTTTTCCTTCATAATATTTTCTTCAGCACTAAAATGTTCCTGTGCGTATTTCGTCATATCAGAAATTAAATTAGTTACTGTTTCAGGATTAGCTGTTGTGTCGTGAGTTCTGATAATACTATTAATCATTTTTAATAATATTTTATGCTGATTATCAATAGCTTCAATACCAACGCTGTATTCATCACTCCATTCTATCTCTTCCATTAATTTATCCTTATCTTGTTTGCCGGTTAACAATGAATAGAGTTTAGTATACATTGACCTGGTTAACTTTCAAGTTAATTGATTTCATTGTCTTAATATAATTAATTAAATCAGTAAGATACCGACGTTGAATAAATAATTTTATTTGACAATTCTCTTTGTTTGTATCATTTAGGCTAAGCAGGACACGAAATACAAAAGGGCTCAACCCTGATAAGAGTTAAGCCCTTTGCTATAAGTGGCGGGAGCGACGAGGATCGAACTCGCGACCTCCGGCGTGACAGGCCGGCGTTCTAACCAAGCTGAACTACGCCCCCGGGAATCCCTTGAAATTGTGAAAGTCTTGATACCCTTTTTAAAATGCTTTATCAAGCATTTTTTTAAAAAAAGTGGTGGGCAGAACAGGGTTCGAACCTGCGACATTCGGCTGTAAGGCCGACGCTCTCCCAGCTGAGCTATCCGCCCACTTTTTAATTTTTCACATCATCATCCTTATTTTAAAACACCTTAGTATAATCGATTGACGTCTCTAATACATAAGGTGTGAGGATAATTTTAATTTTAAAAGAACAATCTTTGCGACATCCCCGCTTATTTGCGGGGCGCTCTCCCAGCTGAGCTATCCGCCCACTGTTGGTATTTCTTTCACGATTCCATGTGAGTTGTCAGCTCACGGAAACTGTTCTTCTCTCATATGAGAAAAATATTGTCAAGCATTAATGTGCTGTAACTTCATTATTTTGAGGAGGTTTTATATCCATGCACGCCTCAATGCTGAAGGGCTCACATTTCTCCTCCGGCGCAAAAAGAACTTCGTCTTCTTTCAGTACCAGCGCTTCCTTTAATACATCGTCCATATGCTCAACAGGTATTATCTCGACCTTTTTAAGTATCCTGTCAGGGATCTCTTCGAGGTCTTTTTTATTATCCATTGGTATAAGAACCTTGGTTATGTTGCCCCTGTGGGCTGCAAGTATCTTTTCCTTCAAACCGCCAATGGGAAGCACTCTTCCTCTCAGGGTTATCTCGCCTGTCATGGCAATCTTTGAATTAACAGGTTTGCCTGTAAGGGCGGAAATAATTGTTGTTGCAAGCGCAATACCTGCAGACGGACCGTCTTTGGGTATTGCCCCTTCAGGCACGTGTATGTGTATATCAACCTTCTCGTAAAAAAGGTCGGGAAGCTGAAGCTGCCTTGCCCTTGTTCTTACATAACTCATGGCCGCCTGGGCAGATTCCTGCATTACATCTCCGAGTTTTCCGGTCAGTTTAAGCGCGCCTTTACCCGGCATGATAGCCGCTTCTGTCTGGAGAAGTTCTCCTCCCACCTCTGTCCATGCAAGGCCGGTTGTTACACCCACTGCATCCTGCTCTTCGGAGCTTCCAAATCGGAATTTAATAACCCCCAGGTATTTGTTGAGTGAAGTGGCAGAGATACTTACCTTTGTGTCTTTACCCTTTTTAACGACCTCCTTTGCCACCTTTCTGCAGACAGAGGAGATTTCTCTTTCAAGATTCCTTACACCGGCCTCCCTGGTATAGTTCCTTATAATACCCAGGAGGGCCTGATCTGAGATATTGATGTTTTCTTCTGTCAGGCCGTTAAGTTCGATCTGCTTTTTAACCAGGAACTGCTTGGCAATATTAAGCTTTTCAAGCTCTGTATAACCTGCAATCCTGATTATTTCCATTCTGTCCTGCAGAGGAAGAGGGATGTTGTAAAGGGTGTTTGCAGTTGTAATAAACAGAACATTTGAAAGATCGTAATCAAGATCAAGATAATGATCGTTAAATGCATAATTCTGTTCAGGGTCAAGCACCTCAAGAAGGGCTGCTGATGGATCGCCCCTGAAGTCAGTGCTCATCTTGTCAACTTCGTCAAGGCAGAATACCGGATTGCTGGATTTTGCCTTTTTGAGATACTGTATGATCTTGCCCGGAAGCGCGCCTATATATGTCCTTCTGTGACCGCGTATTTCAGCCTCATCCCTAACACCTCCAAGGGATAACCTGACAAAATTTCTGCCCATTGACCTTGCAACGGATTTTGCCAGGGATGTCTTGCCAACACCCGGAGGACCCACAAGGCAGAGGATAGGACCCTTAATCTTTTTGGTAAGGTTCTGTACCGCAAGATATTCCAGAATCCTTTCCTTGGGTTTTTTGAGGCCGTAATGATCTTCATCAAGGATAGCCTTGGCCTCATCCATATCCATCTTGTCTTTTGTTTTGTCATTCCATGGCAGTGCAATAATCCAGTCTATATAGTTCCTTACAACGGTTGCCTCGGCAGACATGGGAGACATCATCTTGAGCTTGTTGAACTCCTGCCACACCTTTTCCTTTGCTTCCTTTGTAAGTTTTTTCCTTTTTATCTTTTTTTCAAGCTGTTCAAGTTCCGCCTTGAAATCATCCTTGGTCCCCATCTCCTTCTGGATGGCCCTCATCTGTTCGTTGAGATAATAATCCTTCTGGGTTTTTTCCATCTGTTTTTTAACGCGCCTTTTTAATCTGCTTTCGATGGAAAGGATTTTGATCTCGCTGACCAGTTTTTTAAAGAGTGCATCCAGCCGGTCTTCAACATCTATCTTTGCAAGCAGTTCCTGCTTGTCAGACACATTAAGCCCCAGGTGGGAAGTAATGGTGTCTGCGAGCTTTGCCGGGTCATTGATAGCTGATATCGTATTTGCAAGGTCTTTTCCGACTTTTTTATTTAGCTTTGCATACTCATCAAAGCTTTCAATAATAGAACGCACAAGCGCCTGGACCTTTGGCGAGTCCTCAAATTTTTCGTTCACCAGGTTGACTTCCACCATGTAGAAATCAGGATTGTCCAGAAATGTTTCTATCCTGGCGCGCTTTTTACCCTCAATCAGGACTTTTACAGTCCCGTCCGGCAGTGTAAGTTTCTGCAGGACAGTACCCAGGGTACCGAATGAATAGATATCGTTTTCCACCGGATTGTCGATGGATGCGTCCTTCTGTGCAGAAAGGAAGATCTCCTTGTCATTGGCCATGGCATAGTCTATTGCCTTGATAGACTTTTCCCTGGCTACAAATAAATGCACAACCCTGTTGGGAAAAACCACCATATCCTTTAAAGGGAGAAGCGGGTACCTGGTGTTATCGTCTGTAAAAAAATTCATTTGATCCTTCTTGTTAAAATTAAACATGACTTATGCGTAACCTGCCTTGTTTTCATATGTTATTAGAGGTTCGGTTCCTTTTGTTATTACACTCTCTTCAATAATACATTCGCTGACCCCGGGCATGCTCGGGATGTCATACATAATATCCAGCATTACTGATTCGAGTATTGCACGCAAACCGCGCGCCCCTGATTTTCTTTTGATGGCATCCCTGGCAATAGCCCGGTATGCCTCTTCCTGGAACTTGAGTTCAACCCCTTCAACCTCAAACAGTTTTTTGTACTGTTTAACAAGGGCATTTTTAGGTTCTGTAAGTATCCTTACAAGGGCATCTTCACTGAGGTTATTCAGGGTTGCGATTATCGGTATTCTACCGATAAATTCGGGAATCAGTCCGAACTTTACGAGATCCTCGGGCTGCGCCATGGCGATGATGTCATCTGAATCATCTTTATCCTGGGCATGGATTTCAGCCTCAAATCCCATTGATTTGCTTCCGATCCGGTTTCTGATGATCTTTTCGAGACCGGTAAAGGTTCCTCCGCATATAAACAGTATATTGCTCGTATCAACCTTTACAAAATCCTGCTGCGGGTGCTTTCTTCCGCCCTTTGGGGGTACACTTGCCATGGTCCCCTCAATTATCTTGAGCAGGGCCTGCTGAACACCTTCACCCGATACATCCCTTGTGATTGAAGGGCTGTCGGATTTTCTGGCTATTTTGTCTATCTCATCAATATAGACTATCCCCTTGCAGGCAGATTCAACCTCATAGTCCGCTATCTGGACAAGGTTAAGAATAATGTTTTCAACATCTTCTCCAACATAACCTGCCTCGGTGAGAGTTGTTGCGTCGGCAATCGTGAAGGGCACCTTGAGAATCCTCGCCAGGGTCTGGGCAAGTAAAGTCTTGCCGGATCCGGTCGGACCTATCAGGAGAATGTTGCTTTTCTGAATCTCGACATCGTCCATCTTGATATTGGTATTTATTCTCTTGTAATGGTTGTGAACCGCTACAGAAAGTATCTTTTTAGGCCTGTCCTGCTCGATGACATAATCATCAAGGGCTTCCTTAATCTGATATGGTTTCGGCAGTTCAAGGCTCTCTTCCTTTTCGTTTCCATACTCTTCGGCTATTATCTCGGTGCAGAGCTGGACACATTCATCGCATATATATACCGATGATGAGGCTGTAATAAGTTTTTTTACCTCGTCTTCGCTCTTTCCGCAAAAGGAGCATTGCAGATCGTTACCGGAATCATCTTTTCTTTGCATCAGATACCTCTATTTTTCCTTTAATTCTTCTTTTATTTCTCTTGCTTTAATTACTCTGTCAACAATGCCGTATTCCATTGCCTGGTCGGCGCTCATGAAATAGTCACGTTCGGTGTCCTCACGGATTTTTTCAATGGACTGACCTGTATGCTCAACAAGGATATTATGGATTGTGTTTTTTACCTTCATCATTTCTTTGGCCTGAATCTCAATGTCAGTGGCCTGACCCTGTACTCCGCCAAGGGGCTGATGAATCATAATCCTGGAGTTTGGCAGGGCAAGTCTCTTCCCCTTTGCCCCTGCTGCAAGCAGAAGCGCACCCATGCTTGATGCCTGTCCCATGCACAGTGTGGCTACATCGGGTTTGATGTACTGCATTGTATCATATATGGCCAGGCCGGCGGTTACAGATCCGCCGGGGGAATTTATATAAACTGTAATCGGTTTTTCGGTGTCTTCCGACTCAAGGAACAGCAGCTGGGCAATAACAGTGTTTGCCATATTGTCCTCAACCTGTTCACCTATAAAAATAATCCGCTCTTTCAGCAGTCGTGAGTATATGTCAAAAGAACGTTCTCCCCGATTTGTCTGCTCAACTACAATTGGTATCAACATAACCTGTTTTTCACTCTCTGTAGAAATATTAATAAAAATAAGAACCAGTTTTAAATGCGTCAATACATGAATAAATTACCCGTAAGTATTTATTCTTTTTCCGCTTTTTTGTCTGGCTCTACCTCTGTAACGCTAGCATTTTCAACCAGATATTTCAAGGCCTTTTCCTTTATCAGGGTCTGTCTGAATGAATCTATGAGATCGTTGGCCTCATAATATTTACGTATTGTTTCGGCAGGATGTCCGGCATCCTTTGCCATGTCTTCAAAGCTCTGGTCCAGTTCCTTGTCATCTACATCTATTTCATTCAGCTCTGAGATCTTTCCTATTATAAGAGCCGCCTTTACACTCTTTTCGGCGGTCGGCCTCAATTCTGATTTCATCTTCTCCGGCTCGAGCCCGAGTTTTTCAAATGTGACCCCTGATCTTAAAAAGTTCTGTCTCATGTTTTCAATTGATGCGTTGATCTCGTTTTCAACAAGACTTTCGGGAAGCTCAAATTCTACACTGTCAGATATTTTTTCAAGGATTGCGTTTCTGAGATCAGACTCTATCCTTTTTTCTTCCCGTGAAGTGAGATCTTCCTTAATCCTTTCTTTCAGTTCATCAACCGTCTCAAATTCAACTCCAAGTCCTTTAACAAACTCGTCATTTAATTCAGGTACTACCATGACCTTTATATCGGTAACCTCTACCTCAAACTTGATGTTTTTTCCCGCAAGTTTGGGGTTGACATAGTCTTCCTTGAAATCAATGGTGAATTCCTTTTTTTCACCCTTTTTTACGCCGATAAGCTCATCCGCAAATCCCGGATAAAAGTTGCCCGAACCTATGGAAAGAGAGTAGTTTTCGGCCTTCATGCCGTCGGCTGGTTCATCTCCTTCGAATCCCTGGTAGCTGATGATGGCGTAATCATCCTTTTCAATACCCCTGTCTTCAGTCAGGGACTCCAGGTTGCCCTGGGATTTTAAAATGGACTGAATCTGGTTATCTACATCATCATCGCTGATCATGCATTTTTCTTTTTCAACCTCAATGCCGGTATAGTCTTTAAGTTCGAACTCGGGCCTGACTTCCATGATGGCAGCATATTTGAAGTCCTGGCCTTTAACAAGCTGGGCGCCTTCTTCAATAGACGGCATGTTCAGGGGCCATATTTCCGTTTCCTGCATTGCCTGGGGCAGGGTTTCCTGAATAATGGAATTGGTTACCTCATATGTGACCTGGTCACCATAATATCTTTCAAGGACCTTCATGGGCACCTTGCCCGGTCTGAAGCCTTTTATCTTTGCGCTTTTCCCATATCTTTTAAATGCACTGTCGATTTTTTTATCAACATCTTTGGATTCAATCTCAACCAGAATCTTCTTTTTAACAGAACTGATTTCTTCAACTGTAGTTTTCATAAAACACCTTCATTTTAAGTAGTTATTGCTGAATAAATTCCCCTAACCGTATCATAATCAACTCTTTTATCAGTACTCAGCCCTGTCTAAATCCTATCAGTTCATGTAAAAAGGAAAATGTGTCTGAATTCTGACATCTGAAAGCCGTCTTATTAACCTGAACCAGCTCTTTCCGGATGGACGCAAATATGGAATAAGTCTGAAGTAAATACTACCGGAACCAGTTTAATAAATAATTACCTTCAAGATCCCCCTGCTATTCTATTGTAAAACAAACAGGTTAAAAGCTAATTATAATTTTATAAATTTCAAGCCAGATAAGGTAAATAATAAAAGGCTACAAGACTGTCAACATTAAATATCAATAATAAAAGCACAAATCATGCCAGATTCACGTTTTAGGTAAGGAGACAGTGAAAACCCTTTCTTTTCCCTCCTGTGTATATGATAAGAGACCTCCGATATCCTTCAGTAGCCTGTAGGAAAGGGGAAGGCCGATCTCCTTTTCACTGCTGTTAAAGGGAAGGAAAAAAAGATCCGGATCTTCTGTCTTTTTGTTTGTAATTTTATTTTTAAATTCGATATGGCATTTATTGTCACTTTCATAGGTCTTAATTGACATTATATTGCCATTATCAGTATCTTTTCCTGAATTTTTTAGCAATTCGGAAAATATTCCTATTATTATCTCTCTGTCGGTCCTTATGGGTGAGAGGGAGTTATCCAGGTCCAGCTGGATATTTGCCTGTTGAGGTGTGATTTCGGAGGTATACCCATCAACACATTCGGAGACCAGTGAGTTTATCAGGCATTCCTCATAATTCACCTCAACGGGTTTAAGGTACTCGGCAATCCTTTTCAGGATATTTTCAAGCCGTTTGGACTCCTTGAGGATGATATCCCCTTCAGGCAGATCGGTAAATCTCTTCCTCAGCCTTCTGGCAAAACCTCCGATTGACATGAGGGGATTTCTGATTCCGTGGGCTACCTCCTCTGATATGGATCTGAGTAGTTTGAGTTTTTCCTTCTGGATGATCTCCCTTTCAAGGAAAACCCTGTCTGTTATATCAACGACCATACCCTTGATGGTCTTGACTGTGTTGACACCCAGGATTTTTGTGCCTGTTATTGAACCGATCATGACATGTATAAGATGCCCGTCCCTGTGGATCATGCGGCATTCTTCGGAAAACCTGAAGTTTTGAGACTGGAATGCCCTGTCAAGGGTTGCCTTTATTCTCGCCCGGTCATCTTCATGTATTCTCTTCAGCAGCCATCCGGTTTCAGCTATGGCCTCATCTATGGTATAGCCGAGCATTGGTTCGCAGGCCCTGTTTATAAAATCGAGTTCCAGGCTCTCCCTGGCAATAAACACAAGGCATGGAATATTCTGTACAAGGTTGTAATATCTCTGTTCGACTCTTTTAACCCGCTCTTTGAGCTCCATGCGCTCCTGAAACCGCTTGATGCAGAGATTGAGTTCGCTTATGCCGAAGGGTTTTCTTAAATAATCATAGGCCCCGACCTTTATAGCCTGAATGGCATTGTCAAAGGTGCCGTAACCGGTAATAAATACAACCTCGAGGAGAGGGTTCTCCTTTTTCAGGTTGGGCGCAAGTTCAAGCCCGTCCATGCCAGGCATATTTATGTCTACAAAGGCCAGGTGAAAGGGTTCCTGTTTTATGAGGTCAAGGGCCTGCCAGGGATCTGTGCATATGACCGGTGTGTGTCCCTCCCTTTTTAGAAAATCCGCGATCAGATCTCCTATCGAGGGGTCATCATCAACGATCATTATTTTTATTACAGGGAAATCTTCTACAGAAGGCATTTTGTACTCCTATGAATAAAACCCTGTACACGGTTAAAAAACTGAAATATAGGTGCGATTATATCATACTGCCAGGCCCTTATCAATTAATCAGTATAAAACTGGAATACCTGGGTTCCAGGTCATCGGCATCGATCAGTGCGTATTCTTCTACAAACTGGTCCCAGATAAGAGAAAGGGTATTCTCTAAAAAAGGATCAATATCACCGGATATTTTTTCAGGAGAGGTGAACTCTTTAATGAATTCATCTTTGAATCCTGTCATCTTAAATGGAGGTGATGTCTCGCCCTTTCTCAGTGTTTTAAATGCGGACCTTGCCTCATCCAGAGAAAGCGGCGCAAGTTCGGGCTTCAGGTCGCTTAAACGTCTTATCCAGGATGTGAAAATAACCTGATAAAATGTGAGTTCCATATCTTCTTCGGTCAGCTGCTCAATATTGCGGACAGGGATAAATACCTCAAGCAGTTTATCAAGCACAATCATCCGGTCTATAACTGTTTCGGTTTCTTTTATTTCATCAAGGGATACAAAGTCCCTGTAGGATGTCTTTTCCATTTTTTCGCTGTACAGGAGGGGCTTGCTAAGCAGGATGCCGTCCAGTATTCCGGACCATTCATCTCCCCAGAAATCATTGTCCAGGTCCAGCCGGTCAAACCATGATGTCTTTATCCATCGCTCCGCCTTCCACCTGAGCTCAAGGGCCTGGCTGAATCCTGTTCTGAATATGGTTATAAGCGGATGATTTTTAAGGAATTCCCTGGCAATGCCAATGTCTCCGCCAGAGAGTTTCTCCAGCCCTGCATTGATATATCCCCCGGCCTTTTTGCAGATTTTTACAAGATCGTCAACGCTCTCAAATCGGATTCCGTCTGCTGAAAATATCTGGCTGCACAGGCCGGCAAGCTCAAGCCTTAATCTGTCCAGTAAGGGATAATCTGTTATCCCGGACACTGCCACAGAAAAAAGGTTTTCTTCCTGAACCACTATAAAGGGGGTTATGGGAACAAGTGCCTTTGTTTCTTCATCATCCGGTGCGGCAAGAATGTATTCCGAAGAATCTTTCTTAAGCAGGCCTGCATTCTGGTGGGCGTAAACTGAAACCGCCTCCTCAAAGGGCAGATAGCCTTCCTCAGCAAGACGCACACTCTTAAGCCTGTACATTTCCTCTTCCAGTTCAGCCGGAATGGTCCCCTGCAGGCCTAGCAAAAGGGCCTGAAACCTGTTATGGTCATGGAGGGCCATGTTTCTTAAGAGCTGTTCAATGTCCTCTGCGTTTTCTTTGTCGCCAATGCCGATAAAATACAGATTATCAAAGGTAATAAAACCTTCGGGGGGCATGAAGTCGTCGTCTTCCCTGACCCTGATATCAAGTATCCCGGTAAAAAAGAGATGGGTAAGCAGGTTGCCGTCTTCACCATACAGGTACAGCATGAGTCTTTCAGGGTCAGCCTTTAAAAGATTGTTGAACCAGTTAAAGGTGTTTAACCTGTTAAGGCAGTCCCTGTCCCATATCTCCATATCCATCATGTACTGCCATTGTTCTGTTGATGCCAGGGAGAGTAATGGGTGTGCGTCATCCTCTCCCACCTTTTTTACCAGCCAGAACAGGTCAATCTTTGTCATGTTTTGGACCAGCTCAAGGGGGTTGTCATGGTCCAGAACCATATTTAATGCATTGCTCCCTGACAGGGGCGCCAGTTTGCTGACAATCTCCCTGCTTTCGGCTGCAATGTCCTTTTTTTCTCTTATATAAACTACCTTGTTGCTTTTATTTTCACTCAATTTGTATCTCTCAAAATATTATAACCTGTTATATTGTGATTACTTGACTTGGAACATAAATAAACTATATGTTATATTACTTTATATTAAATTAGTATAATAGACAAGCATCCAATCTCATCCTGTCTGATGGAGAAGAAAGTGGTAGATCTGATAATAAAAGGCGGCCCTGTAATGTATCCCATAATACTGTGCTCAGTAATTGCGCTGGCAATATTTTTTGAGAGATTATGGATACTAAGGAAAAAAACAGTTATCCCCGAAGACCTTGTATCAAAGGTGGAGGACAGGCTGAAAAAAAGGAATATACCCGCTGCTCTGGAGCTCTGTGAAAAGAGCAACTCCTCTATTGCCAAGATATTCCTGGCAGGACTTAAAAACAGCGGCAAAGGCATGTGGCTTGTAAAGGAGGCTATTGAGGAAAGAGGCGGCCGAGAGAGTATCATCCTGGAAAGGAATGTGGGGATGCTGTCCACCATTGCAAACCTTTCTCCCTTGCTTGGTCTTTTAGGCACTGTTTCGGGGATGATCAAGACCTTCAAGGTGATGGCCGAAGGAGGAGGAAATCCTTCAATGCTCGCAGGAGGTATAGCCGAAGCACTTATTACAACCGCTACCGGACTTTGTGTGGCAATACCGGTGCTTGTGGGTTACAGGATATTAAAGGACAAGGCGGAATCCCTGATCTTTGAGATGGAGGAGAGCTCCATAAAGATAATAGAGATTATGGAAGAGAGTGCCGGTAATCAGGACTAGGTGATATGAGATTCAGGAAAAAGAAAGATGATGAGCCGAACATAGGCATTGCGCCTCTTGTTGATATAGTGTTTCTGCTCCTGATTTTTTTTATGGTCACATCCCACTATGACATTGCAGCCGGTGTGCAGATAAAGCTTCCCAGGGTAACAAAAAAGACGGCAGGCCCTGATTCAGAAAATCGGATAATAATAAATGTGGATAAGGATTCAAATGTATACCTTGAAGGCACGAAAATTGATATGGAGACCCTTAAAGGGCGACTGCTTGAAGAGGTGAAAAACAGGGGAATGCTTCACCTTGTTCTTCAGGCTGACAGTGACGTAAGGCACGGGAAAGTGGTCGAGATAATGGATCTGGCGAAAAATGCCGGCATTAATTCCATTGTAATTGCAGCAAGGTGGAGGTCGGACGAATTACTGTAATCCTATTGGTTTGTCGGATTATTATGAATTCTTAATTCCGGGGAACAGCGGATTTGAAGATTATTAAAAAGAAATTTTTCAAGGCATTATTACTGGGGCTGTTTTTTGTAATCCTGGTTGTGTCCTGGCTGGCGTTTGGAGACAGGGGATTTATTTATCTGTACAAGATGGATAAGGAGCGCGAGGAATATCTTGGAAGAATACAAAAGCTCGAACTTGCCAATAAAGAGCTGGAAGAAGAGATTGACAGGCTGCGCAATGACAGGGAATATATAGAGTCAACCGCCAGAAAAGAGCTTGGCCTTGTAAAAAAGGATGAAGTAATTTACAGATTTACCGAGGATGATAAATAATTCCGTTTAATATGCAAAGAGGTCACCATGGATATCCCGGAAAACAGCATTAATGAAATACTTGAAAATAATCCTTCCCAGGGAACACTTCATGTATTGCTGACAATCATGAATGAGAAGGGAATGCATAATATAGTTATAAGGGAATGCCTCAGGGCCGTTTCGAGGTTTCCGGAGGATCTTGCCCTGAGAAAGATACTTGCCGGGGCCTACCTTGCTGACGGGCGCATCATGGAGGCGGAAGCTGAATTCTGCAGGGTAATAGAGGGGATAAAAACCCTTGCAGATGCATACAGGTCGCAGGCCGGGATATATGCGCGTCAGAAGAGGGAAGATGATGCGGCTAAAAGCCTTAAAAAATATCTTGCGATTTTCCCCGAGGACGAAGAGACAGCTATACTTCTTGAAGAGTTAATGGCGACAAGCGCGGTTGAAGCAATAGAACTTGCCGAAGAGAAGATTGATACTGATATCCTGGAGCTGGAGGAATCTGCTGATATTAAAGCAATAGAGTTTGAGGACCCGGTTGATACTGAAATAGTGGCACCGCAGGAGCCGGAAACTCCGGATACGATGGAGGTTCAAGAGCAGGAGCCCCCTGAAATAATGGATATTCAGGAACCGGACGCCCCGGAGATAATGGAGGTACAGGAACCTGAAAAACCGGATATAGTGGAAGCTCCGGAACCGGATGAATTCCCCGAGATTGTCACTGCATCCCTCGCAGAGACATATTTTGACCAAGGTAAGCTTGATGAGGCCAGGGAAATATATGAGAAGCTGGTAGAAAAGAATCCGGAAGACGCTTCCCTGACGTCAAGGCTTGATGAAATATCAGCAATGATGGAACAAAAGGATGAACCGGAAGAGCTAAAGGTTGAAGACACCATCCGCCTGAAAAAAGAAAGGATGATTTCACTCCTTGATACATGGCGTATGAATATCAAAGATCTGGCAAGAGAAGGTCTCTCCGAATAGTATATGATTTTACAGGAGAAAGATTAATGGGCAGTAAACCTGATTTTTATTTTAAGACAACGGGCATAGGCAGTGTCCCGTGGACAGATACAGATAAGACATGCAGTAAGATACTTGAACTTATTTCAATCCCCTTCTGGCCCCAGATGGTCAAAAGAAGCCCCGTTGAAGATATGAACATACAGTTCACCGAAGGGCTGCCCCTGGTCAGTATAAATACCGAAAGAAAATTGATCAGTGTATCAGCGGAAGATACCGAAGAGGCCCTTGTGAAGTTCTACAGCCACTATCTTTCAGATGATGTGGATTATTTTTCGGTCAGCAGGGATTATGCCCCGGGTCTTTACAGGCAGATTGAACTTGTATCGGAGAACCCCGATAACTATGGTAAATATATAAAGGGGCATACCACAGGGCCCGTGACCTTTGCCGCCAGTATAAAGGATGAGGAAGGAAAGGCCATTTTAGGAAATCCCGACCTCCTGGAGGCATTTACCAAGGGGCTTGCAATAAAGTCTCTCTGGCAGGTAAGGGAACTGGAAAAAACAGGGAAGAAGGTTATTATCTTTCTGGATGAGCCCTATCTTTCCGGATTCGGATCAGCCTTTTCACCGATAGAACGTCATGAGGTGGTAAGCCTGCTTAAAGAGGTTATAGACTATATAAAAGAAAAATCGGATGCCCTGGTAGGGATTCACTGCTGTGGAAACACGGACTGGTCCATGATTGTAGATGCCGGACCAGACATCATCAACTTTGATGCCTTTTCCTTCCTGGATTACTTTCTCCTTTACCCGAATGATATTTCCCGGTTTATCAAGGGAGGCGGAACAATTGCATGGGGTATCGTCCCAACCGGAGATTCTGCCGGACAGGGAGATCTTGATGCGCTGTATGCTATACTTAATAAAGGCCTTGATGCCCTGTATAACCTTGGACTGGATAAGGATATGGTCCAGGCCGCGTCCATCCTTACACCCGCGTGCGGGATGGGAACAATGAAAGAGGAAGATTCCGAAGAGGTCCTTAATCTCCTTTCAGGTCTTTATAAAAGGATGACTTCTACCAGATAGGTCCCGGTTTAAAGGTCTCCGGTCCCTTTAAAATAGGACAACCTACCTTTCCTGCAATGGCCTTTAACATTCCTCCGAAGAGGAGGTCATGTGCAGGGAGGAGCGAATACCAGTAAAACACGCCATAAAGCCCCCTGGGCCTGAATCTTGTCCCGAATCGAAGTTCCGACGTGTCTCCATCCTGAATAATGTTGATGTCCAGGATTGCCTCCCCGGGCAGTTTCATCTCTGCTACCAGTATCAGTCTTTCTGGCGGTGTTACATCAAGTACACGCCAAAAATCCAGGGCATCTCCCACCTGAAGATATTCGGGATGCCTGCGGCCGCGTCTCAAGCCTACCCCGCCTGCCATCGTGTCCATCCAGCCCCTTATCTTCCACAGGATGTCACCAAAATAATAGCCGTTGTTTCCCCCCATCCTTCGAATTGCCGGCCATATCTGTTCAGGAAGGGCCTCCAGCTTTACCCTGAAGCCGCTCTGGAGAAGAGTGCCCCCGGCATAGGGGGCATCACCTTTCTGAGCCCATTCCGGAGGGTTTACCTCTCCCGCGTCTGTCCACCGTGTTTCAACTATCTGCAGGGAATCCTTTTGAATTGCCCGTCTTATCACCTCGCTGCATGTCATAAGTTTTTGCGGAATAATTTCCCGGATCCTGTTTTCCGCGGCTATGGCTTCATTCCCTGCCCCTTCCAGCAGGGGAGCTGAAATACTCGGTGGAACAGGCAGTGCACGCCGTGCAAGGAAAAAACTTAAATTTTTAACTAATGATGAATTTGCAAGTATCCCCGGAGAAAGGATGACCGGTTTTCTGATACCAACCAGGGTGGCGTAAGTCTCAAGGAGTTGCCTGTATGTAAGTATATCAGGCCCCCCGATATCAAAGGAACATCCTGTGATCTCCTCTTTTTCAAGGCAGCCTACCAGGTAATTAAGGACATTCCTTATGCTGATGGGCTGTATCCTGGTATCTATAATTGAGGAAGGGATTATCATAAGCGGAAAACGCTCCACAAGGTAGCGGAGGATCTCGAATGATGCGCTCCCCGAGCCCAGGATATGTGCGGCGTAAAGTGCGGTAAGCGGTACTGTTCCGGAGCCCAGTATCCCTGCTACCTCGGCCCTGCTTTTCAGATGAGGACTCAGGTCAGGCATATTCCTTCCTACCCCTCCAAGATAGATGATTCTTTTAAGATCGGTTTCAGAAGCGGCCTGGATAAAATTCCCTGCAGCGAGCCTGTCTGCCCGCGCAAAGTCCTTCTTTTGCTGCGGGTTCATTGAATGTACAAGGTAATATGCCGTATGACAGCCCTTTATTGCACCCGGCAGCGATTCCGGTTTAAGAAGGTCTGCCTGAATGAGTTCTATCCCGGGATTTTCGGACCATGATCGGCCCCTGAGTTTGTCCATGGAACGGGCAAGTGCCCTTACCCGGTATCCCGCAGATAAAAGACGCCCCACAAGCCTGCCGCCAACATAGCCGGTTGCGCCTGTAACCAGTATTGTCCCTGTTTTTGAGGCCTGATTCATATTTCCACCAAAAAGGTTCAAAAGTAAAAAAATCAGGGTAGAAAAACCGGCTCTCTTAATATAAGGTCAATGGCCTCCCTGGCCGTCCGGGCCAGAGCAGGATGTGTATCCCGCAGATTCAGAACCTGCCTTAAATGGTCCGCAGTCCTTACTATAAGCGAAGCCATATCTCCTTCACCGACAGGTATGCACCTGAGCAGCGTTTCCCAGGAAATGCCCTTGGACCACTGGAACAGCGCTGCACCGGGCCAGAACATGATCCGGGGATAGTGAAATTCTTTTCTGTCCATAAGGAGCATTATCTCCTCCATGCTTTCCATGAGCCGGTCAAATGCATCCAGCATTATGTCCAGGTCATCAAAGTCCCCCAGCCTGGCTTCAACCTCCTGTGTCCTGTCCCAGACAAAGAGGGCTATCAGCCCTGCAAGAACCTCGGGAGAGGTGTCCTTGAATCCGTCATTTCTTATGGCCTCGGCAATCAGCAGAGGCTGATCCAGCCTGAGTTTTGAGGCCCATATGCCGTCCTGTGTGAGTCTTCCGGTTTCATCCACAAATCCTGTTTCCATTAAAAACCTCAAATGCCGTTTAAAGCTGATCCACAGTGTTTCACCCATATTATCGATCATATGGGATACGGATTTGAAATTACTCAGAGCCTTCTTCAGGGGTTTGTTTCTGCCCGGATTGCACGCAGGAAGAGAACGGCAGCCGACGCACGGAAGATTATTAATCCGGTAATCTATAGCTCTGAGTGCCTCTTTGCCGTTTTTATCTGCAAGGTTATCCGTATCCAGGATTTCGAGATCCTCATCTTCAAGTTCGTCGATAAGCTGTTGAAGCGCGTTGATATCATCTTCATCCGGGATGTTTACAACCCTGTCATAGAGATATTCTATCTTTTCAAGGGCTACCCTCCTCAGGCGCGGCTTACCCTTTTTGATGCGGATCATTTTTTCTGTCTCAAGGGCAAAACAAAGTATCCTGCCTCTGTAGGTTATTTTGCGGAAAAGAATAAGATCCGATCCGCTCCGGTTCCTGAACACCCTTCCTTTCTCAAGCAGGGGCTTTATGGAATTTATGAAAGAATCCCTTTCAGGCGCCTTTTTAACTCTCTTTTTCATTCGTTTCAGATCCGATCTTTCATTTATCAGCTCGGAGACTTCGTATGGATCACTGTTGTCACAGTTGCTGTCAGGCAGCAGGGCGCTTAAAGTATTGACTATGTCATCAAGATACTTCTGCATCCATGTCTCATTATCCCTCTGGTGATGCCTCGCAAAGGAGAGTTTCAGGAGGGTCCTTATATCATCCGGGATGTGGGATAATAAGAGGTTTAAAACCATGGAGAAATTGATGCGGATCTGGCTTACAAGAGGCTCCGGTTCTGAATTGCTCAAATCGTGAATCAGCCTCGGGTCCTGATGAATACCCGGGATTACCATTGCAAAACCGATATTGTCCATACCCCTTCTGCCGGCACGTCCTGTCATCTGGTGAAGTTCGGTTGAGGTCAAATCAGCGAAGGCGGTGCCGTTAAACTTATCACTCTGGACAAGAACGACGGTGCGGGCAGGGAAATTTACACCTGCCGCGACCGTGGATGTCGAGAAGATGGCATCCAGGTAACCTTTGTTCATCATCTTTTCAATGAGGACCTTCCAGTAGGGGAGATGTCCTGCGTGGTGTGATGCCGCAAGGGTATTTATCATCAGGTCCAGGTGACGGTGGTTTTCAAGGTGCGGGTATTCTTTTAAGAAATTTTTAATTTCATCCCTTATCAGGGATTTTCTTTCATCCTTGAAATTCAGGTGGTGGCACATTGCGAGGGCATTATCGCAGTCCATCCGGGATTTGAGAAAAAAAATCGCGGGAAGAAGGTTCTGTTTTCTGAGGCATGAAATAATGCTGTCATACCCGGGCCTCTCCTCTCTCCTGTTTCTTCCGCGGGATGGCTGTGCCATTACAAATTTTTTAACCTTTGGTGAAAGCTCGTTTTTACCTGAAAGGGGGGTGATGAAGCCATCCGGAAAGAGGAACAGGTTTTTTAAGGGGACAGGCCTTTCACTGGCCTTCACAACATATGCCTTTGCCTTCCTGTTTTGCATGAGCCAGGCGCAAACCTCATCTGCATTGGATACCGTGGCCGATAAGAGCAGCAACCTCACCCTCGGGGGCAGATAAATAAGCACCTCCTCCCATACAACGCCTCGATCCGGGTCGCTCAGGTAATGGGCCTCATCAAGGATTACAAGGTCGCTCCCCAGACTTGTGCCTTCATGCATGTTGTCATAGAGCTGGTTTCGAAGGATCTCGGTTGTTCCCACTATTACAGGGGCGTCAGTGTTTTCCTTCCTTTCACCGGTGAGTATTCCGCATGATGCCGGTCCGAACTCTTCCGAAAATTCCTGGTAGAGCGAGTTTGACAGGGCCTTAAGCGGTGATGCATACCAGGTTCTGAGGTTTTCCTGCAGATTTCTCTTTATAGCCTGTATGGCAATCCAGGTCTTGCCTGATCCGGTAGGGGCGCTTACCAGGACATCGCCGTCTTTTACCTTCTCAAGGGCTTCAAGCTGAAACGGGTCGGGCTTAAATGGTTCCGGCTCAGGTTTGCCTATTTTTCTGAAACTGTCCTTCAGGACAGGATCAATCCTGCAGTTCTCATAAAACAATTTTTCCTGCTTAAACGAACTGCTTTCTCTGTATTTTCCTCTTGAGCGGGGATAACGATATCTTGTCCCTGCCATTATATTAAATCCGGGTTAAATAAACGACTTGTGCTTTTTTGTTTCATCTGCAAGAATATCTCCAATTATAATTATAAACGCATTATTTCATTGAGTGCAGTTTTTATCAAGGTAAAGAAAATACTCAAAACGGGTAACAAGAATAGTCATAAAAGAGAAACACCCTTGAGACGCTTTTGTGTTGAAAGTATTCATCGGGCCCATCCTCAACCCTAATTGAAATTGTAAATATATTCTGCCGATAAAATCCGATGGGTATAATCAAGCAGGGAATGATCAGCCTCGTCCCGGGCGATGCGGCAGTAGACCTTGCGCTTAGTAATAAAATTATAGAGTCTTAAAACTCAACATTCGAGTCTTCATATCAGTCAGGAAAATTATTACACAAAAAGTGTGGAGTACTGATGATATTTAAAAAACAGCCAATGAGTATTACACGGGGTAGTTTGTACGGTTTTTCCGCAATGATGCTGTTATTTGCAGCCTATGTCCTTTTTCCATACAGTTCACACTTCCTTATTGGTATTTTGTTTTTTGTCGGGGGCATTATATTTTTTATTACTGTAAAAAGGGCAGGATCTATCGAGAAACAGCTGGCCCGTGAAAAAGAAAAATATCGGCTTCTTTCTGAAAACACCCTTGATGTTATCTGGACAATGAATATGGATCTTGAGTTTACCTATGTAAACCCGGCTATTTTTCAACTCACCGGCTATGAGGTTGAAGAGTGGGTCGGAAGCCGCCTGTCCGATTATTGTGATGAAGAAAATTACAAAAAAATGGAAAAAATAATATCTGATGAGCTTGAAAAAGGGCCTGATAGCGAGGGGGTGATTTTTGAGGCTGCCTTGTTAGATAAAAACCGGACCCCTCTGCCTCTGGAAATAAGAGGTAAAATAATATTTGATGAAAATAGCCGGCCAACAGGTCTTCAGGGTTTAAGCAGGGATATAAGTGAAAGAAAAAAGGCAGAAGAGGCATTAAGGCAGTCACTGGAAAAATATGAGAAAACCTTTCAGTCTGTACCGGTGTGGATTGTTATAAGCGGTATTGAGGATGGTAAGTATATCGAAGTTAATAAAGCCTTTCTCGATGCAATGGGTTACAGCAGGGAAGAGATTATCGGTAAAACTTCGCGGGATATAAACAGCTGGCTTGACCCTCAGGAGAGGGAACTCCTTGTAAAAGAGATAAAGAAAAATGGGCGTGTTTATGAAAAAGAAGTCAGAATGAGGGTCCATTCGGGCGAGATAATTGATACCCTTTTTTCCGCAGAGGCAATGATGCTGGATGGAAAACAGGTGATGCTTTCTGTAACGCGGAATATTACAGAGCAGAAAAAGGCTGAAAAAGACAGAGACAGGCTGCAGAATCAGCTTCTGCAGGCCCAGAAAATGGAATCGGTCGGCCGTCTTGCAGGCGGAGTAGCCCATGATTTTAATAATATGCTCGGTGTTATCATAGGTTATACTGAGATCCTGCTTGAAACCCATGAGCCCGGGGATACTGTTTATGATGATCTGCTGGAAATCCTGGGTGCGGCTAAACATTCCTCTGACATTACCCGCCAGTTGCTGGCATTTGCCAGAAAACAGACTGCAAATCCCAGGGTGATCGATATGAACGGAACCGTTGAGAGTATGCTGAAAATGATCAGAAGGCTGATAGGTGAGGATATTGATCTGGCATGGTTCCCCTGTAGAGAATCATTGCAGGTTAATATTGATCCCATACAGGTAAACCAGATAATGGCAAATCTATGCGTAAACGCCAGGGATGCAATAAAAGGAATTGGCAAATTAACAATCGAGACTGATCATACATCAATTGATGAAGATTACTGTAAAGAGCATTCTGAATTTACCCCGGGTGACTATGCTGTACTTTCAGTGAGTGATAACGGTATCGGTATGGATGCGAAAACCCTGCAGAATATCTTTGATCCTTTCTTTACAACAAAAGGGGTAGGGAAGGGGACCGGGCTTGGGCTTTCAACGGTTTACGGAATAGTCAAACAGAATGAAGGCATGATTAATGTTTACAGTGAAAAGGATAAGGGAACTACATTTGCAATTTATCTTCCTTTATATGCAGGAGATCTGTCAGAGGAGCCCAAAGCACTTTTTACAGAAACCCCCATGAGTCAGGGAGAGACCGTGCTCATTGTTGAAGATGATAAGTCCATACTTAAAATGGGCCTCAGGATGCTTGAGAAGCTGAAGTACAGGGCAGTATTCGCCTCAACGCCGGGTGAGGCGCTCGGGCTGATAAGGGAGTTCCGGGAAAAAATAGATCTTCTTGTCACTGATGTGATTATGCCTGAGATGAACGGCCGCGATCTGGCAAGCCGGGTCAGGTTGTTCTATCCGGATTTGAAGGTGCTGTACATGTCCGGCTACACTGCAAATGTTATTGCGCATAGAGGCGTTCTGGATAAGGGAGTATGTTTTATCCAGAAGCCTTTTTCAAAAAAGGATTTTGCAGTAAAGATCAGGGAAGCCCTTGAGAATCAGCAGTTTCCTGATTAAATAATAGCGTGAAATTTATAAAAAAATAATCATTTCAGATTTTTTTATAAACAGCGATTATTCCCTCAAGGGGGCCGTCCGGGGTAAGCAATTCAAGCCCGCTGTATCTGGGCATGATTTTTTCCAGGCCATATACCATGAAAACAGCACCGGATTTTGCCTTTTGTGATATTAATTCGGCAATTTCTACATGCAGGGTCAGATAGGTATAGAATAGGTCTATATCTTCGATTGCCACACCGGTCCTGCTTTTTACCCGGCCGTGAAGGTCAGGATCAAGAGAGTCTCCTTCAAACAGGTGGATATTGTCAGGGGGTAAAGGCAGACAATGTTCAATCAGTTTTTTGTCGAGTTCTTTTCTCAGCGGGGAATAGTCATCCAGAGTCCATTCATCCAGCTCAATACCAATGGATTTACCTGCAATATAGCTTAAAAGTATGTTTACTCTTCCATCTCCGCAGCCCATATCCAGAAAATTAAGGCCTGAGGAACACAGGATATTTTTTGTTTTGCAGCGCCCCTATGCCTGCCAGGAGCCTATCCAGGTCAGATGATCGCCTGAAACCAAGAGGGCCGATATTGCCGACCTTTCTGGAATCAAAAAAATCGGCAACCTTAAGCATGGCTTCCTTTGAGTTGTTAAAATTCATTTCAAATTCCTCAGAACAGATTTTATTTTTTCATTTAAAATAAAGAGGATATCCAGCTCTGTTCCTTCTTTTTCCCTGAGGTGGTTTAATGCTTGACCCGGGATGCTGTCTGTTATTTTTTTGCAGATATAGTTTACGCATATTACATGCCTGGCACTGAGTGAGCATCCCTTTGTGCCAAGGAAGAAGCAGCTTTTGGGGTCAGGGGCCTTTCGTGGTAATTCTATGCCTAGAAGAAGGTTGATCAGGAGCAGGGTACCGCTGTATCTATTCTCAATCCCCCTGCCGCAGCATGCCCCGCCTTCTTCCTCTTCACATTTCCGGCATTCTTCAACCAGGCCTATATCGATCATTTCCTTAAGACTGTCAGATGAGGTCTTTTGAAAATCCCTGAGCAGTTTTTGGATTTTTACGTCTTCCAGAAAGGTTTTTTTATATTTTCTATAACAGGCGTCAGCCCATGAAATCTTTTCTTCTATACTTCTGTCAGCTGAAATCTCTATGTAAGCCATTATTAATCACATGAAAAATTCATTTTTGGGCAGTAGGATAATTTCAAAAAAATAAAGTCAAATTTGAATAAAAATAATTATTCAAAAGCATTTTCTACCTGTTGTGCTTTAAAATTTAAAAACTCACAACATACTGCATTTATGGGAAAAATAAACAATTTCCCTTGACAATGGGGGTCAAAGGGGTAAAATGTGCCATAATGTGTCACAAAGTGGGGTTTTACCCTTTTAATTATGTTCAGAGGACGATCCAAACATACCCTTGATGACAAGGGACGGTTAGCCATACCGACACGGTTTAAAGATACTTCAAAACTGAAGGATCAGCCATGTCTTGTGGTAACCAACCATGAAAACTGCCTCTGGGCTTTCCCCTGGGAAACCTGGCGCGCCATCGAGGATAAAATCGCAAATTTACCCTTGATGGACAGGTCTGTCAATAGCCTGCGCCGCTATTTTATAAGTGGTGCACAGGAATGCCCTATTAAGCAGGGTAGAATTACATTACCTCCTGATCTTCGGGAGATAGCCGGTCTGCAGAAAGAGGTTATGCTGGTAGGGGAACTGAAATATTTTGAGATATGGGATAAGGAGCGCTGGGATAACGAGTTTAACCGCGCAAAGGATGAATTTCCCGAAACCAGCCAGGCCCTTGCTGATTTTGGTATTTGATAGAGATGGAATATCCCCATAAGCCGGTTATGGTAAAGGAGGTTGTGGAATTTCTCATTACCAGGCCTGATGGAACCTATGTAGACGGGACAACCGGTTCAGGCGGGCACAGTGAAGCGATATTAAAAAAGCTTGGCAAAAACGGAAGATTGATTTGTCTGGACAGGGATCCGGATGCCATTGAAATAACCCGGAAAAGGCTTGATGCCGGGGGATACAAGGGAAAGTTCAACATAATAAAGGAAAATTTTGCTGATATGGACGCTGCATTTGATAAAGCAGGAGTACAAAAGGTTGACGGGATTTTGCTCGACCTCGGGATGTCTTCATATCAGCTTGACCGGTCCGGCAGAGGGTTCAGCTTTAACCGGGATGAGCCCCTGGATATGAGAATGGATAATGAGGGCGGGAAAAAGGCAATGGAACTGCTAAATGAGCTATCCGCCTCTGAAATAGAGTCAGTGTTAAAAAAATATGGGGAAGAGAAACTGGCAAGACGAATAGCCCGGACCATTATAAGGGAGAGAGATAAATCTCCTATAAGTTCATCCGGCCGGTTTGCAGATATCGTTCGTTCCCATTTTCCTGTTTCACAGCGAAACAGGAAAAAAGATCCGGCCACAAGGGCATTTCAGGCACTGAGGATCCTGACCAATAACGAGATGGAAAATCTGAATGCCATATTGGAAAAGGCGCCTGATCTGCTGAATAAGGGTGGTCGAATAATTTTTTTAACATATCATTCACTTGAAGACAGGCTTGTTAAGAGGGCTATGGCAGATTGGGAAAATTCATGTACGTGTCCGCCCGATCTCCCGGTGTGTATGTGCGATAAAAAACAAGGATTTAAACGACTAAATAAAAGGGGATTTCTGCCGCAACAGGAAGAAATAGCTGAAAATCCCCGGGCCAGAAGCGCCAGGCTTAGAGGTGCAGAAAGGATCTAAAATGGTACGCCCTTCAAAAGCATCAGAGATTGATAACAAGAGAAATACCCGTACAGGGATAAAGATAAACAACTCCAGAGTAAAAAGAAACAGGTTCTATCTCACCAGTCGGCAAATCATTTTGATAGCATTTCTGCTGGTCTTATTTATGAGCAGCGGTATCGGCTATGTATGGTCCAATTATGAAGGCACGCAAATAGGTTTTGATCTAAGTCGCCTGCAAAAGGATGAAAGAGCGCTTCTGGAGTACAACAAAAAATTAAAAGTTGAGCTGGCCGCTTTAAAATCTCCCCAGAACCTGGAAACGGCCGCGCGTTCTTTAGGTCTGAAAGATCCTTCACCTGAGCAGACTATTTTTTTACCATGAAGGTAAATGAAAAAAAATGGATCAGAGTTCGTATTTATCTTGTAGCGGTCTTCTTTCTGTTTTGTCTATCGACAGTATTTTTCAGGGCGGTACAACTGCAGGTTTTTGAAAAAGACAAGCTGCAGGCCATGGCAAGGGAAGGGTACAGGAAGGCTGTATCCCTCCCTCCTGAAAGAGGTTCGATACTGGACCGCGAAAATCATGAACTTGCGGTAAGTATTGAAGTAGGGTCAGTGTACGCCGATCCCAGGCAGATCGAAGACAAGGTTGGTACAGCGAAGCAGCTGGCTCTTCATCTTGATATGCCGTCTAAGGACATTTTTCATCTGCTCAAAAAGGACCGTAGTTTTGTTTATATAAAGAGGAAAATTCCGACAGCTAAAATTGAACAGATAAGGTCAATAGGTCTCGAAGGCATCGGCTTTACAAAGGAAACAAAAAGATTTTATCCGGGCAAGGACATCGCAGGTCATCTGCTCGGAATTGTAGGGGATGAGAATCAGGGGCTTGAAGGGATTGAAAAAAAATATGACGACCTTTTAAGGGGAGAGGCCGAAGTACTTGTACAGATGAAGGACGCCCACGGTCGTCCCTTTTATGTAAGTAAGCCCTCAGAGGAAAAGAGGGATATTCATAATCTCGTACTTACTATTGATAAGGATATCCAGTACAGGGCTCAGCAGGCCCTGGATAAGTATGTAAAAAAGTACAAGGGCAAGAGCGGGCAATGCGTGATCATGGACCCTGCGACAGGAGAGATCCTGGCCATGGCAACGGCCCCAGCATTTAATCCGAATGCCTTCAGGGAATACAGCCCCGATCAGTGGCGCAACAGGGTTGTTACAGACTGGTATGAACCCGGTTCAGCTATTAAAGCTTTTCTCCTGGCTGCAGCCATTGATATGAGCGCTGTAACCCCGAATACAAAGTTTTATTGTGAGGATGGGGAATTCAGAGTCGCGGATATATTAATAAATGATGATGTCCATAAATATGGGACACTTACTGTCTCTGATATCGTTGTCTTATCAAGTAATATAGGCGCCGTAAAAATAGGCAATGAACTCGGATATGAAAGATTTTATGATTATCTGAAAAAATTTGGGTTTGGCGAAAAAACTGGAATCGAGCTGATAGGTGAGCGCAGCGGCGTTATCAGGACTCCGGAAAGAGCCAATGAGGTTGAACGCGCAACTGTCTATTACGGACAGGGGATGTCGGTAACATCATTACAGCTGGCAACAGCAATGGCTGCAATAGCAAACGGCGGCAGGTTAATGAGACCTTATATTGTCAAGGCAATCACGGATGGATCAGGGAAGACTGTTAAGGAGTTCCACCCTCATATGGTACGACGGATTATCTCTGCTGATACGGCTAAAACTGTTACCAGGATACTTGAGGGTGTAGTAAGTGACAAAGGGACCGCTCCTCTTGCGGCAATTGAAGGATACCGTGTAGCGGGTAAAACCGGGACTGCAGAAAAACCAGATCTCAGAAGAGGCGGGTATTTAAGAAATGTTCATGTGGCCGATTTTATCGGATTCGTACCGGCAAACAGACCGAAGCTTGTCATACTCGCCATGATTGATGAGCCGAGAGGCAATCATTATGGCGGTATTGTGGCTGCACCTGTTTTTAAGGAAGTCGGACAATGGGCAGTTGGTAATCTCGGGGTTCAACCCGAAGTGAGGCTCGCAAGCTCAGATACTGTAAAAGAGATAAAAAGATCTTCTTTTGTTGAAAATATAAGGCCGTCCCGGAACATTCAGGAAGGAGATAACAGGCTGCCGGATTTCAGGGGATTGACAATTCGCGAAGTTCTCAAGGATATCAGTTCTCTGGGACTGGATATTACTTTTGAGGGTACCGGAAGGGCATTTGAGCAGGAACCAAAACCGGGAGTGCCAATGGATAGCATAACCTCGGTAAAGGTTAGTTTCAAACCTCCGGCATAGAGAGTCTAAAAGATGTTGTGAACATGAATTTTATTCAGATCAAAGTTGGTTGTTTCAGGGGTATTTTAAAAAGGAAATGAAACTCTCAGTATTACTCAAAGCCTTGGAATCCTGTGAACTGGTCGGAAATCCCGACCAGGACATTACAGGTCTGAATTATGATTCACGAAAGATAAAGGACGGAGACCTGTTTGTAGCGATAAAGGGTAATGCGCTCAATGGCCATAAATACCTTGAGAGTGCAGTAGAAAAAGGAGCAAAGGCGGTTCTGGTTGAGGAAGATATAAGTCTTAACCCTGATATATCAGTAATAAAGGTATCTAATTCAAGGAGGGCATTATCAAGGCTGGCAGCCCGGTTTTATAATTATCCGTTTGAAAACATGGATGTTATCGGAGTAACGGGGACAAACGGAAAAACGACAATCACCTATATACTGGAATCAATCCTGTCTGCTGCAGGTAAGAAAACAGGGGTAGTAGGTACTGTAAACAGCAGATTTTCAGACAGGAAAAAACCCTCTTCTGTTACCACACCTGAATCCCTTGATCTGATGTACACTGCACGGGAAATGGCTGACGAGGGTGTAACGGATTTTGTTATGGAGATATCCTCACACGCCATTGATCAGAAGAGGACACTCGACCTCCCTGTAAGGATTGCCATATTTACCAACCTGTCAAGAGACCACCTGGATTATCACAAGACAATGGACAGCTATTTTGAGGCCAAGAGCGGGCTCTTCCGGAGCCTGCCGGAAACAGTAAAGGGCGAAAAGAGCTTTGCTGTCATAAACATGGATGATCCCCGCGGCGAGGAACTCTGCCGGCTGACCAGGGCAGAAGTCCTGACATATGGACTGAATGGTGACCTGGATCTAACTGCAAAGGATGTAAAGGCTGATATGAATGGTGTAAGGGCAAATCTCATTACTCCTGAAGGCAGAGTTGAGATTAAGTCCCCACTGCTGGGCGAGGTCAATATTTATAACATCCTTGCAGCGGCAGGTGCGGCTCAGGTCTCCGGTATTAGTCTCGACCGGATTGCAGAAGGAATTAGCAATCTTAAAAATGTTCCGGGCAGGCTGGAAAAGGTGCCCAACGACGCAGGACTTTCAATAATTGTGGATTATTCACATACCCCTGATGCCCTGCTCAAGGCCCAGAAAAATCTGCGCCCCTTTGTAAAGGGAAGACTTATAACCGTATTCGGATGCGGCGGTGACAGGGACCGGGGAAAAAGATACGACATGGGGCTGATTGCAGGCGAAAACAGCGACATCGTAATAATAACATCGGATAACCCCAGGACCGAGGATCCTGAATTTATAGTCAGCGGAATAGAAAAGGGTGTGCTGGAATCAGGTATGACCCGTTCAGAATGGCCTGAAATCAAAGAAGGAACATATTTGATGGAAATTGATCGAAGTGCGGCTATCAAAAAGGCAGTATCTCTTGCAGCTAAAGACGATACGATCCTTATCGCCGGAAAGGGGCATGAGGATTACCAGATAGTAGGCACAACAAAAAGGCACTTTGACGACAGGGAAGAGGCACGGAAGGCGGTGAACGCCCTATGACATCACTCTGGAAGAATATAACGCTTAAGGAATTTATTGATCCTGTTAAAGGTGTCCTTATTTCAGGTGACTCCGGGGCCTTTGTTACAGGTATAAGCACTGACACAAGGGAAATAAAAAAGGGAGAGATGTTTATTGCCCTTAAGGGTGATAATTTTGACGGGCATAATTTTATTCAGACGGCTGTCCTGAATGGTGCAGCATGTATTGCTGTTGATGATGATAAGAAGATCCCGGAAAATATTGATGCTGCTGTCGTAAAGGTAGAGGATTGTCTTAAGGCGCTTGGGGATTTTGCAAATTCCTGGAGACATCAGCATAATGCAAAGGTGGTATCACTTACAGGAAGCATGGGCAAAACAACCACAAAGGAAATGACTGCCTGCATCCTTGAGGTGGGTAATGAAACCCTGAAGAATGAGGGGAATTTTAATAACCTGATAGGTCTTCCCTTTACCCTTTTACGTCTCAATAAGGGCCATAAAAGGGCAGTGCTCGAGATGGGTATGAATCATTTTGATGAAATAAGAAGGCTGACCCGGATTTCCGACCCGGATGTTGGTTTAATAACCAATGTCGGACCTGTCCATCTTGAGGGTGTAAATGATATTCAGGGGGTTGCCCGGGCCAAGACAGAAATGATTGAAGAAATCCGGCTCGAAAGCAGGGTTATACTCTTTGGAGATGATAAGGTTTTGATGAAGGAGGCATCTCTTTTTAACAGGGATTTTTTCACCTTCGGGCTGAGTCCCGGGAACGATGTGTCTGCAGAAAGCATAGAGGTTTTAAAAAGCGGAGGAATGAGATACCGGCTGAGGTACAGGAATGAATCCATGCCTGTTGAACTTCGGGTGGCAGGAATGCACAACCTGATCAATTCCCTTGCAGCCGCTTCTGCAGCAATATGCCTGAATGAGAAATTTGAAAATATAGCTGAAGGCCTTATCAGGTTCAATGGAGTAAAAGGCAGGCTGATTACTGATGTTCTTCCCGATGATATTCTATTGCTGGATGATACCTATAACTCAAATCCATCTTCACTTAAGGCAGCACTTGATGTGGCAAAAGAAGCCGCAGGCAGAGAGAGAAGAATCATAGTGGGGCTTGGTGAGATGCTGGAGCTGGGAGATGAGACTGTCAGGGCACACATTCAAGCCGGTAAAATGGTCGCAGAGGCAGGCGCAGGGTTTTTGTTTGCATTTGGAGCACATGCACAACAGATGCTTAAAGGCGCTATAGAAGCGGGATTTCCTTCCGAAAGGGCTATTGAAAGTAATTCTCAGCGTGACATGGTTGAGGGAATAAACGATGTCATGGAAGATGGTGATCTTATTCTCCTTAAGGGGTCGCGTATGATGGCCCTAGAAAAGGTAGCACAGGGCCTGAGGGAAATAAGGCAGAAGGAGTAACCGTATAATGGGAAAATTAAAGAAAATAATGGTTGTTGATGATGAGGCCGGAATAAGGGCATTGTTGTCCGAATCGAAAAGAAGAAGAAATGCTGCATAAATTAATTTATTTTTTTCACATAGAGTTTTCCTGGGTGAATGTATTCAGATACCATTCCTTCAGGACAGTACTGGCTACACTCACCTCCATTGCCTTTTTCATTCTCTTTGGTGAGTGGGCTATTAAAAAACTCGGAGCAATGCAGCTTAAGCAGTATATCCGGAATGACGGTCCCAAAAATCACATGGGAAAGGCCGGAACACCGACCATGGGGGGCTGCATAATAATCTCCGTCATAACTGCATCTGTAATATTGTGGGGTGAGTTAAGCAATGTTTATCTGTGGATTGTCCTGTATGCGGCGATATTTTTCGGGTTGATAGGTTTTAGAGATGATTTTCTGAAGGTATCAAAAAAAAGCAGTGATGGACTTACTGTAAGGGGAAAACTGCTTCTCCAGATTCTTGTGGCGCTGCCTATCGGTCTGGCGCTCTATTTTTATCCGGAATTTGATACCCATCTCAATGTCCCATTTTTTAAAAATATTTCCCCAGATATGGGTATCTGGTTCATACCATTTGCCGTACTTATTATTGTGGGCTTTTCAAATGCCGTAAATCTTACTGACGGCCTTGACGGTCTTGCAATCGGACCGATTGTAATAGCCTTTTTGAGTTATATTGTTTTTTCATATCTTTCGGGAAATATTAATTTCGCTTCCTATCTGCTTATTCCATATGTGTCGGGGAGCGGAGAACTTGCTGTTCTTTGTGGAGCAGTGGTTGGCGCCGGCCTTGGTTTTTTATGGTTTAACTCCTATCCGGCTGAGGTATTCATGGGTGATGTCGGGTCACTTCCCCTCGGAGCAATCCTGGGGACCGTAGCCATTATCACCAAGCAGGAGATTACGCTTCTTATAGTTGGAGGACTTTTTGTTTTTGAGGCTCTGTCGGTAATTTTTCAGGTGACCTATTTTAAGATTACAGGCGGCCACCGAATTTTCAGAATGGCACCGATTCATCATCATTTTGAACTCAAGGGATGGCCTGAGTCAAAGGTTACAGTACGATTCTGGATAATAGCTATTATCCTGACACTTTTATCCATGAGTACACTGAAGCTTCGTTAAAGGGGGAAAAGATGCCTGGTACATACAGCCAATGGGTAAAGCATGTGATGAATCCCCTGCATGTGTATTGCAGGCTGATAGATTTCGGTATTAGCGTGGATTTTTCGCGGAAGATCGGGATTACCTATGAGAAATATTTTCACAGGTATTTTTTGAGAAAAGATAAGACCCTATGGAA
Source organism: Desulfatiglandales bacterium (assembly GCA_963667015.2). Lineage (GTDB taxonomy): Bacteria > Desulfobacterota > DSM-4660 > Desulfatiglandales > HGW-15 > JAAZBV01. The sequence continues at coordinate 3,240,145 of CAXXJJ010000004.1, read as the reverse complement.
TTCAATAATAAGAAGATACTGGTAGTCGGTTTTGGTAAATCTGGCCTTTCTACTGCCAGGTGTCTTATGGGGCGTGGTGCAGAGGTTACGATAGGTGATGTTAAACCGGAAACCGAACTTGATAAGGAAATCCTGAAGCAGGTCAGAGATTCAGGGGTAAAACTTGAAATAGGCGGGCACAGGATTGAAACCTTTCAAAACTCGGACCTTATTATATTAAGCCCGGGGGTGCCCCTTGATATTAAACCACTGGTGGCGGCCAGAGAAGCCGGAGTCAATATCTCAGGGGAACTTGAGATAGCATCAAGGTTGTTTGACACTCCCATACTGGCTGTAACAGGAACAAACGGCAAGACAACAACCGTTACTCTAATAGAGGAGATAATTAAAAGATCAGGGAAAAAACTTTTTGCCGGCGGAAATCTGGGGACGCCGCTTATGGACTATGTATCGGGCGATAGGAATGCCGACTATGTTCTTGTTGAGGTAAGCAGTTTTCAACTGGATACCTCTGAAAAATTCAGTCCTCTCGTATCCCTGATACTGAATATAACGCCTGACCACCTTGACAGGTATGAAGGTTTTGATGCTTACGCGAGGTCAAAGTACAGCATTACGAAAAACCAGCGGGAAGGTCAGTTTACTGTTTTAAATGATGATGATCCTCTGCTCCATGATTTTAATCCGGAAGGCAGAGTGACTGTACTGCGTTATGGTATTGATAAAAGAGAAGGACGCAACGCTTATATTGAGGGGAACAGGCTTGTTGCAGTTATCCCGGGAAAGGCGGAACGGTCCTTTGATATTGGCGGTTTTTTACTGCCCGGAATTCACAATTTAGGGAACCTGATGGGGGCTGTCCTTGTTGCAGTCTGTGCAGGGATTGAACCTGATATAATTCAGGAGGTAATCCGCGATTTTAAAGGGCTTCCCCACAGGATCGAGCATATAGCGAAGGTTGCAGGTGTTGATTTTTATGATGATTCAAAGGCTACCAATGTAGATGCTGCTGTTAAATCACTGGAGGTATTTGACCGGTCGGTGATTTTAATAGCAGGTGGAATTCACAAGGGTGGAGATTATGGACCGCTGGTAGAGACATCAAGGTCCCGTGTAAAAAAAGGAGTCTTTATCGGTGAGGCGCGTTTCATGCTGGGAGATGCCTTTAACAGTGATATACCGTATGAACTTGCAGAGGATATGGAGGATGCTGTTAAAAAGGCGTTTTCAGCGGCTGTCAAGGGTGACGTAATACTGCTGGCACCGGCATGTTCCAGCTTTGACATGTTTACGGATTACGGTCACAGGGGCAGGGTATTTAAGGAAAAAGTGGAAGGCCTGATATATGACTGAAAAGACAAGCGGAGGATATGATTATTTTATACTGATTCCCACTATTATTTTGCTGGGGGTCGGTCTGGTGGCGGTTTACAGCTCCAGCTCCATTCTGGCAGATTATAAGCTCCACGACAGTTATTTTTATCTGAAGAGGCAGGCCTTTTTTACACTGGCGGGATTATTTTTACTGATAGTCGCTAAAAATATTCCTGTGGAGTTCTATCGAAAGATGGTCTACCCGGCGCTTTTTATAAGCTTTGCCCTGCTGATCATCCTGCTGATTCCCGGATTCGGAAAAGAGGTGAACGGTGCACGCAGATGGATAGATATAGGCTCCTTCGGACTGCAGCCCTCGGAACTGGTTAAACTCTCTCTGGCGGTTTATATGGCATATTCCATGTCCAAAAAGGGAACCGACATGTCCAGCTTTTCAAAGGGACTGCTGCCTCACCTTCTTGTTGTGGGGACCTTTATGTACATGATCCTGATCCAGCCGGACCTCGGGACAACGGTGATAATAGGGTCCTGGCTTATGATTCTGCTGTTTGTTGCCGGACTGAACCTGCTTCACCTCCTCGGAATGGCGATCATTGCATGCCCGATGGTAATCTGGCTGATCACTCATGCAGAATACAGGCTGAACCGTCTCCTTGCATTTTTAAGTCCATGGGATCACGCACATGATCTTGGTTTTCAGATAATTCACTCGTTCTATGCATTCGGCTCAGGGGGAATCATAGGTGTAGGGCTTGGAAACAGTAAACAGAAACTGGGTTATCTGCCGGAGCCTCATACTGATTTTATACTTTCAATCCTGGCCGAAGAACTGGGATTGCTGGGTATAATTGTAATAGTGGCACTGTTCGGAGTATTGATTGTCAGAGGGGTGAAAATCTCACTTGATGCCTCGGACCTCTACAGCAGTTATCTTGCTCTTGGAATTACAACACTTCTGGGCCTGCAGGTTGTGATTAATATGGGTGTGGTAATGGGGCTTTTACCTACAAAGGGACTTACACTGCCCTTTTTGAGTTATGGCGGGTCGTCTCTCATGGTTAATCTCGTGGGGATCGGAATACTGATGAATATATCGGCGCGAAGCAGATAAACGGCAGGTATACGGTTTGAGGTCTGCGGTTTGCGGTTAAGGATTAATAAAATCTTTAGGCAGCCTTTAAAGGCTACTGAATGAGGACCAAATAGACACAGGAGAGAAAAAGCTTAAGATCATTATAGCGGGAGGCGGCACCGGCGGACACCTGTTCCCGGGTATAGCGGTGGCTAACGAGTTTAAAGACAGGTTTCCCGGTTCGGATATCCTGTTTGTTACGGCGGGAAAAGAGATTGAGTCACGGATACTTGATAAGGCGGGGTTCAGGCAGGAATGCCTGACGGTTGAGGGCATCAAGGGAAGGGGAATAATAAAATCCCTCGTATCCCTGTTTAAACTGCCGGGGAGTCTTTTTCAGTCCATTGGCATTATAAAAAGATTCTCCCCCGACATAATCCTGGGTGTGGGAGGATATTCGTCCGGACCGTTATGTTTGTCCGGAAAGTTTATGAGGATTCCGGTTGTTATACACGAGCAGAACTCCTTTCCGGGACTCACAAACAGGCTTTTGAGCCGGGTGGTAGACAGGATTTTTATCTCATTTAAAGAGAGTGAAGAACATTTTCCTGCAGGAAAATGTTTTATGGCCGGAAATCCTGTGCGTGAAGGATTTAAAAAGGACAAAATCACTCTGGCAGGAAAGAAAGAGGATTTTACAATCTTTGTAACAGGCGGAAGCCAGGGGGCAGTTGCCGTTAACAGTGTTTTTATTGAAGCACTTGCCATCATGAAAGGAAGGGGTTTAACACCGGAGGTTATCCATCATGCCGGTCAGTTTGATTATGAAAGAGTCATGAAGGAATACAAAGAGCGGGGGCTTAAAGGAGGTGTCAGCTCGTTTATAGATGATATGCCCGAGGCATATGAAAAAGCGGATATTTTTATTGGAAGGGCCGGAGCCGGAACCATATTTGAACTCGCGGCAATGGGAAGACCCGCTATCCTCATCCCGCTTCCAACCTCGGCAAACAACCATCAGGTGTCAAATGCCATGGCACTTGTAAAGGCAGGCGGTGCGGAGATGATGATGCAGGGCGAGCTCGATGGAGAGAAGCTGGCAGAAAAGCTCATTGAATTTATGGATAACAGAGATCAGCTTGTGAATATGGGTGAAAACAGCAGGAAATGCGCGAGGCTCGATGCAGCGAAGGTTATAGCTGATCAGATGTATAAACTTACAGGTAAAAATTAAATCATGAAAACTTTTGAGAAAACAAAACATATTCACTTTATAGGTATCGGCGGAATCAGTATGAGCGGTATTGCCGAGCTGCTGCTCAACCTTGGATACAGGGTAAGCGGCAGCGACATAAAGGATTCTGCAGCCTCAAGACGTGTAACCAATCTTGGGGGCAAGGTGTTTATCGGCCACAGTGCAGAAAACATCGAAGAAGCGGATGTTGTTGTATATTCGTCGGCAGTATCTCCTGACAATCCTGAAATCATCGCTGCAAATGAAAATTATATCCCTGTCATACCAAGGGCCGAGATGCTCGCCGAGCTGATGCGCCTCAAGTATGGTGTTGCCATAGCCGGCGCACACGGAAAAACAACCACGACTTCAATGGTTGCATCCATTGTAACTGCAGCAGAACTTGATCCTACGGTGCTTATTGGCGGAAGACTGGATATCTGGGGCGGTTCGAATGCTAAACTCGGACAGGGAGATATCCTTGTCGCCGAATCGGATGAAAGTGACGGATCATTCATGGCACTGTCTCCAACGATCGCGGTTGTTACGAACATTGACCGTGAACATATGGATCATTATGGGGACATGGATAAAATCAGGGATACATTCGTCAATTTCATAAACAAGATCCCCTTTTACGGAACCGCTATCCTGTGCCTTGATAATGAGGAGATACAGAATATTATTCCAAGGCTAAAAAAACGCTATATTACCTATGGCCTTACCTCCCAGGCGGATTTAAGGGCAACGGATATATCCAAGGATTCATCAAGTTCCGATTTTGAGGTGCTCTATAAGGGTGAAGGCCTTGGGCGTATTAGAGTAGGGATGCCGGGAAACCACAGTGTTCTCAATGCACTTGCTGCGGTCGCCGTAGGGATGGAACTCAATATTGAACTTAAAGATATTAAAAAGGGCTTGGCTGACCTGGGAGGTCTTGCAAGAAGATTCCAGAAAAAAGGTGAAAAAAACGGTGTGCTGGTAATTGATGATTATGGTCATCATCCTACGGAGATAATGGCCACCCTTGAAGCGGCTAGGGAAGTATGGCCGGAAGACCGGCTGATAGTTGTTTTTCAGCCCCACAGGTACAGCAGAACAAAAGAACTCTATAACCGGTTTGTCATCAGCTTTAATCATTCGGATGTGCTGGTTATTGCCCCTATCTATCCTGCAGGAGAAAAGGCTATTGAGGGTGTGGACTCACAATGGCTTTACAGGGGCATAAAGGAACATGGTCATAAGGAAGTGCATCTTGCTGAAGGACCGGAAGAGATCATGGCCATATTAGAAGAAATGATAAGGCCGGGAGACAAGGTAATAACCCTCGGGGCAGGAGATATATACAAGGTAGGAGAAGACCTGCTTGAGAAAATAAAATAGTAAAACGGCTCCGGAAAGATCATGGATGAAAATCAGAAGTCCGAACTTGTAAAATTATTAAAGGAATCGGTAATTTTTGATGCCTCCATGAGTTCATACAGCACATTCCGGGCAGGAGGAAAGGCTGAGGCACTATGTTTTGTAAGTGATCTGCCAACGCTTATGCAGTTGATATCCTTTCTGGAGTCAGAGGCAATAGCCAGGATGACAGTCGGAAAGGGCAGTAACCTGCTTGTGACCGATAAAGGAATTAAAGGGGCTGTAATTTTCCTCAAAGGGAAACTGGCGGAAGTTAATGAAGAAAGCACTAATGAGGTGACAGTAGGTGGAGGGCTTTCAGTTGTCAGGCTTTTAAAATACTGCATACAGCATGAACTGGCAGGCATGGAGTTCATGTCGGGAATCCCCGGTACATTGGGCGGTGCCGTTGTCATGAACGCAGGTGCATACGGGGAAGAGATAGGGGATCGATTGCTGCGGCTTGGGGTTGTTACTTTCGATGGTAAAACAGAGGAGATTGACAGATCCCGGATTTCTTTTGAATACCGAAAGACATCGATTCCTGAAAGATCGATTGTATATAGTGTTACACTGGGACTTAAAAGAGGTGAAAGAGAGTCTATAAGAGAAAGAATAGAGAGTAATCTGAAAAAACGTAAAGAGAGCCAGCCGCTTGATATGCCAAGTTGCGGGTCTGTTTTTAAAAATCCGCCTGGAAATTTTGCAGGAAGGCTCATTGAGGAAAGCGGTTTAAAGGGAAAAAGGATTGGCGGTGCAATGATATCACCAAAACATGCCAACTTTATTGTAAATGCAGACAATGCAAAGGCATCGGATATTATTGAACTGATAGATTATACAAGACAAAAGGTAAGGGAAGATTCAGGTCTAGACCTGGAAACGGAAATAAGGGTAGTTGGACAATGAAAAAAAGAACCATATTATCAGGGCAGACTGTAGTCAGGAAAAAGAAGCAAAAAAAGGATTATTCCGGCTTTTTCAGAGCGGTCAAGTCTGTATCTTTTCTGTCCCTGAAGATATTGTGCCTCTGTATAGTGGTTGCATCCGTGAGCGCCCTGTTCCTTTATCTTTATCAGTATCTGATTTCATCTCCCCATATGGCACTGGAGGAGGTCCGGATTTCAGGGGTGGATGAAACAATAAAGAGGGAGCTTATTGAGATCTCGGATCTGGACAGTGAGCTGAGTCTTTTTACAATAAATCTCAAGGAACTGAAGCAAAAGATGGAAAGCCACCCCTGGATACGAAAAGTTGAGCTGGAAAAAAGTTTTCCGGATTTATTACTGGTCCGTGCGGAAAAGGAGATTCCATATGCCATAGTTGCACTGGACAAACTCTATTATATCAATAAATGGGGTGAGCCCTTTAAAGAGCTGGAATACAGTGATGATAAGGATTTTCCAGTTATAACAGGTATATCTCCCGAGAATAACGAACGCGAGCATTATCTGAAACTAGCCGCGGGTATCCTGTCTGTTTTTGAATCAGATACAGGTGCCTGGTCAATGGAAGATTTAAGTGAATTACATTTTGAAAAAGGTGAAAAGGTATCTCTCTATTCCACCTCTATGCCGGTAGTGTTGAAGATGGGATACAATGAACTTGCTCTAAAGAAGAAAGAATTAAGCAGAATCATCGCCCATCTGAAGGAGACAGGTCGTATCAATACGGTAAAGGCCATTGACCTGGACTATTCTGATGGTGCTGTAGTCTCCTTCAGGGATGCAGGTTAACCATATTATAAGGAATAAGACTATGCCTGGAAAAATAATTGTAGGTCTGGATATCGGTACAACAAAGATATGTGCGGTTGTTGGAGAAGTGGTTCATGACACTATCGAAATAATCGGAGTAGGTACTCACCCTTCAGAAGGTCTCAGAAAGGGCGTTGTAATCAATATCGAGAAGACCGTCAACTCCATCAAGGAAGCTATCGAAGAAGCCGAGACTATGGCGGGGTGTGAGATCAGCTCAGTATATGCAGGTATTGCAGGCGGGCATATTAAAGGTTTTAACAGCCATGGGGTTATTGCCCTGAAGGAACGCGAAGTTACCAGGAAGGATATTGACAGGGTTATTGAGGCTGCCAGTGCAGTGGCAATACCCATGGACAGGGAAGTTATACATGTTCTTGAGCAGGAATTTATTGTTGATGAACAGGACGGCATCATGGATCCTCTGGGCATGTCCGGTGTAAGGATGGAGGCAAAGATCCATATCGTTACAGGGGCAGTTACTTCTGCCCAGAACATTATCAAGTGTGCAAACAGGGCAGGCCTGGATGTTCATGATATTGTACTTGAGGCAATAGCCTCCAGCGAAGCTGTTCTGACCAATGAAGAAAGGAATCTCGGCGTAGCTCTTATTGATTTTGGCGGCGGCACCACTGATATGGCAGTCTTTTCAAGGGGATCGATTAAACATACTTCAGTGCTTGCACTTGGAGGTGACAACCTGACCTATGATATTTCCATAGGAATAAGAACTGCCACGGTAGAGGCTGAAAAGATCAAGATGAAATACGGATGCGCACTCACATCCATGATAGGAAGCGATGAGACAATAGAGGTCCCGGGTGTGGGCGGCAGAGGACCAAGAACCCTTCCAAGACAGTTTCTGGGAGAGATACTTGAGCCCAGGCTCGAGGAGATATTTACACTTATCCACAGTGAATTGATCAGGGCAGGTTATGAGGATGCCATAAACTCCGGAATAGTTATAACAGGCGGGTCTTCAGAACTCGCAGGCGTACCTGAGATAGCAGAAGAGATATTTAATTTACCATGCAGGATCGGTTACCCTGACAAGATAGGAGGACTTGTTGAGGTAGTAAACAAACCCATGTATGCAACTGCAGTAGGGCTGGTTCTATATGGAGCAAAGCAGAACACCAACAGTAAAAAGTTCAGGATCAGGGATACAAATATTTTTGCCAAGGTTATGGATAGGATGAAAAAATGGTTCAAGGAAGTAATCTGATCCATTTAAGTTATTTAAAATAAGTTTAAATTAAAAGATATTTTTTGTCTTTTTTGGTAACGGCCTGACGAGGCCAACATTTAGGAGGGACACCATGAAATTTGAATTTGTAGACAAGAAGGACAATTATGATGCCAAAATCAAGGTAATTGGTATCGGGGGAGGTGGTGGAAACGCCATCAACAACATGATAAGCGCGCAGCTCAAGGGAGTAGACTTTATTGCTGCAAATACAGACAGCCAGGACCTTGACAGGTCTGTCTGTCCCAACAGGCTTCAGCTTGGCGCCAGTCTTACAAGAGGTCTTGGTGCCGGTGCAGACCCCGAGGTCGGTAAGAAGGCAGCCGAGGAAAGCATCAATGATATCAGGGAGTATGTTGGCGGCGCTGATATGATCTTTATTACTGCCGGTATGGGGGGCGGAACAGGAACCGGAGCAGCTCCTGTAATCGCGAGGGAGTGCAAAGAAAGCGGAGCTCTTACAGTTGCGGTTGTAACAAAGCCCTTTAAATTTGAAGGTGAAAAGAGAATGAACAGGGCGCTTGCAGGTATAGACAGGCTTAAAAAGGATGTAGATACCCTTATAATCATTCCCAATGAAAGGCTCAAGGCAATTGGTGATAAAAGCGCCATGTTCAGGGACCTGATAGCAAAGGCTGACGAGGTTCTTTTAAACGCGGTCAGAGGTATATCTGATCTTATCATGAGTAACGGTTTTATTAACCTGGACTTTGCCGATATAAAAAAGGTCATGTCAGAGATGGGCACTGCAATAATGGGTACCGGAAGGGCAGGCGGTCCCGACCGTGCGTCCGAGGCAGCTCAGCAGGCCATAAACAGTCCTCTGCTGGAGGATATATCCGTAAGCGGAGCAAAGGGCCTGCTTATGAATATAACTGCCCCACCCGATATAACAATGGATGAGATAGATGTGGCAAGCAACTACATAAAGGGCGAAGTTGCAGAAGACGCAGAGATAGTATGGGGTATTGTCTTCAATGAAGACATGGGTGATGAAGTTCAGATTACGGTTATTGCCACCGGAATCGATAAGGATCAATATAAAAAGGTAGTAAGATTGAGAGACATCACACCGGAAGAGGCAAAGGATAACTGGACGGTTAAACTTAACGGTGAAGAGATAGATGAATATGATGTCCCCGCTTTCCAGAGAAAAGGTGAAAATGAGGGTAAGGCAGCGGAACATCATGATGAAGAACCTGTTGCAGCCCAGAAAAAGGGGATCTTTAAAAAGGTCTTTTTTAAGGACGACCTTGATTACCCGGCCTTTTTAAGGGCAAAGGCAGATTAACTGGAAATATGTCCGGCAGTAATACCCCCCTTTACAGTGAGAAACTTGCCCGGGAGTCGGGTACTGTTAAAAAAGACTGGGGAGGTAAAATATCGATCGCCCTGGTATATCCCAGCAGATATTATGTGGGCATGTCCAATCTGGGATTCCAGGTTGTATACAGGCTGTTGAACGAAAGAGAAGATGTTGTAGCTGAAAGGTTTTTCCTGCCCGAAGAAACGGAATCGTCCCTCCAATCAAGGGCAGGAGGCCTTGTTTCCCTGGAATCAAAATCACCTTTGTCGCGCTTTGACCTGGTTGCCTTTTCCCTGTCCTTTGAAAATGACTATCCAAATATTCTCAAGGTACTTGGCTTTGCAAGGATCCCTTTTTTAAGAGAGGAAAGGGATGAGTCCTTTCCCCTTGTAATGGCAGGTGGTGTCACTACCTTTCTTAACCCGGAACCGGTTTCCGATTTTATTGATTTCTTTCTCCTGGGTGAGGCCGAGGAAAACCTGAACCGGTTTATTGATCTCTTTAAAGGATTGATCCACCGAGACAATTCAAAACAGGAAATACTTGAACAACTGGCAAGAGGTATGGACAGCGTGTATGTTCCTTCTCTGTATCAGGTAGAATACGGCGATGATGGAACTATAAAAGCCAGAACTTCTTTAATTGATGATATTAATGTCAGTATAAAGTCGGCAGTTGTCAGGCCGGAGGACCTTTCAGTAAACAGATCCGTTATCCTGTCCTCTGAAACCGAATTTGCAGACAAACTCCTTGTTGAGCTTGGCCGGGGATGCGGCAGGTCATGCCGCTTTTGCGCGGCAGGATTTGTATACAGGCCTCCAAGATATCAGAATGAAAAGGATGTTTTAAGTTGTATAGATACATCCTTTGACGGGTGCAGTCAGGTAGGGCTTCTGAGTGCATCAGTGCTGGATACTCCCGGTGTAAAAAAAATTGCCCGGAAAATTCTTTCCGAAAATAAAACTTTTTCCGTATCCTCCCTGAGGGCAGATCTTTTAAATGAAGAGATGCTGGAAATGCTGAAGGAATCAGGCCAGAAACAGATTGCCATTGCTCCGGAGGCCGGTTCTGAAAGACTGAGGAAGGTAATAAACAAACACCTCACCCGAGAGCAGATTGAAGATGCCGTAAGGATGATTGCACGGGTGGGTAAATTTTCGTTAAGGCTGTATTTTTTAATAGGGCTTCCCACCGAGACAAGGGAGGACCTTGTTGCCATTCATGACCTTGTTAAAAGGATAAAACATGTGATGGTAAAGGAATCAAGGTCAAGAGGCGAGATCGGACAGGTCCGCCTCAGTGTGAACTGTTTTATTCCGAAGCCGTTCACGCCCTTTCAATGGTTTCCAATGGAGAGTGTAAAGAGCCTCAAGGAAAAGCAGAAGTGGCTTAAAAAAACCTTTTCAAAGGAGGGCGGTGTGACCGTCACCTTTGATGTACCTAAATGGGCCTATCTTCAGACACTTTTATCGATGGGAGACAGAAGGGTCGGGACAATCCTCAAAAAAGCACATGAATATGAAGGGGATTTTAACAGGGCCTTCAGAGACTCTGAACTTAATACAGAATTTTTTGTACACCGTCCAAAGGAACTCGATGAAACACTGCCATGGGATTTTATTGACCATAACCTGCATAAAGAATTTCTTATAAAGGAGTATATGCTCGCCCTGAAGGAAAGGGAATCGGATATCTGTGACCCCGGCAATTGTAACAGGTGCGGGATTTGTGAGGATCTGTATTCCTGATCAGCTCTATCATTTTAGGCATGAGTTTTTATATGTTATTTCGACCAAAGGGATAAATCTTGAAATATTGTAAAGGCTGGATCTCCCCTGCAATTTATTCCTCTCCAGTTAGCGGGAGTCGAGAAATGTCAATTTACGACTGGTGATATTTTCCCATCCAGTCCGCCTATTATTACTGTCTCCTCAAACCTGCTCATATAAATCCCTAAGAAAAATCTTTCCATTTGATTCAACACGCCATTCCTCGAGTTGATCCGATCATTGCATAAAGCTGTGCCGGGACAGGCCGGAGAATATGATGTTTTTATTGGAAATAAAAATCTCTTGACTTAGGTGTTTTAGTGTTATAGCGTTGTATAACACTTAAACAAGGAATGTATGAATGTTACTGGAAATTGATCATCACAGCGGAGTACCAATCTATCGGCAGATTAAAGATCAGGTACGTGAACAGATTATGGCAGGCAGGTTGAAAGAAGGAGAGCAGCTGGTATCTGTTCGTGAACTTGCCGTGCAGTTAAAGGTAACGCCAGTGACTGTAAGCAAGGCATATTCTGCAATGGAAGCAGAAGGATTGCTGGATAGGCGCAGGGGAGTAGGATTGTTTATAGCTGAAATCCATCCGGACAAACAGGATCAGACAAAAGAGGAAATCCTGGAAACTCATTTATCAAAGGCCGTTACAACCGCAATCCAGTTTGGATTGTCCGAGGAAAAAACTGAAAAAATGCTGAAGAAAATGTTTGTAAAATTTCTGAAAGAACGTGAGGAGAAATCAAATGGATAATATTTCGCCTATTGTTGAATTCAAGGGCCTTACAAAATCTTTTGATGGAAAAAAGGCCCTTGATTATGTGGATTTAAATATTATGCCGGGTAGCATAATCGGCCTGTTAGGGCCAAACGGTTGCGGCAAAAGTACTTTAATACGCCATATGATTGGCCTCTATCTTCCTGATGAAGGAACATGTACTACCTTCGGTTATGATGCGGGAAAACTCAGCCAAAAGGAGTTGTCACGTATAGGATATGTTCACCAGGAAGGAGAGCTCCTCAACTGGATGACCGTAAAACAGCTAATACAATATGTAAGTGCCTATTACCCTGATTGGAATAATGACCTGGAAGAACGCTATGTGTGTGATTTTGAGATGGATCTCGATGACCGTGTAGGAGCATTGTCTCCAGGCCAGCGCCAGAAACTGGCGATACTCATGGCCATCGGTCATGAACCGGAATTCTTGATCCTTGATGAGCCTGCATCCGCACTGGACCCAATTGCAAGGGCTCAGTTTCTTGATCTGTTGATAAATATTATTCAGCAGGAGCAAAAAACCATACTGATCTCATCACATATTTTGAGTGATGTTGAAAAGGTGATCGATCACGTGATCATAATGAAAAAAGGCAATGTCTTGCAAAACCGGAGTTTTGACAACCTGCGCGATCAATATCTGCGTATACGACTTACAAGCCTTGGGGCATCAATACCCGAAGAATTGCCATTTAAAAGAATCATAGCCTGTCAAAGGAATAATGGCCAGGCGGTTATAATACTTGAAAATCCTCAGCTTGAAACGATTAAGAATCAGACCGAATCACTCAATTGCAGAATAGATTACCATCCTCTACCCCTTGAGGATATCTATAAAATTGTCATGGAGTAATAGTTATAGGAGATAAAGTACCATGAAATCCCTTACTGCGAATCTGAAGACTCTTTACCAATGCCGCCGAATATGGATATTCCATTTAATACTGATATCAGGCTTCATAACAATGGGAATATCCTCATATATACTAGGAGCTGAATTTCCTTTCATAGCATTCCCTTTGATATTCATAACCTTATATGGTGAAGGAATAGCGATGATAGCAGGTGAAGTACTCAGTAGACCCTATGGATTCTGCTTGCCTGGACATACAAAAACAGTCCAGAAATTTATCCTTCTTATATGGCTATCAATAATGACTATATTCTTTCTTATTATTGCAACCCTGTATGTTAAAGGTTGCAAAACCAGCTATGCCATTTTCATAGGATATATAGGTTTGTTTAATCTTAGTTACTGGATGGGTATTACTATCATTATCAAAAGGTGGATAATTTTTCCATTCTTAGCATTCTTAGGATTATCGTTCACAACTTTTTTTATGCCCGAACTGATTGATATTAGAACGGTTCTCATGGCCCATCCTTGGTTTCTGACCTTTTTAAGCGGCGTCATTAGTTATATGATTTATCGTGCTGTGGGCCGAAGAGAAAATGTTCGTCGTCTATGTGCTAAGCCAGGGATAGGATTCGGTGCTTTTAGTGCTGAAGCGCAGGCCCGTTTTAAACGAGAACGCATGCGCATGATGAAGTATAAAAAACCTGATCGGGCTTCCGAGTCAGCCGGCGATTTTTTTTCAGGACGCATCAGATCCAATCATCATTTAACACTATTGGCTAATCTATGGGGGCAGGTTTATCTTGTTATCGGTCCAATTGCATCCTCCTGGAGAGCCATATTGCTCGGCATTGTTTTGTTTTCACTTTGCCTATGCCTTTTACAGCAAGTTAAGGGGCAAGTACTATTTATGTTTCTGCTGATGATCTTTATTGCTGCCAGTGTTATGATCAGCATCATCTTCCAATACCACCGGTTTGATATTTCCTTGCTTATTGGTCGAAAAGAATATTTCTGGCGCCGAATTTTTCTTTTATTTACAATTATAATTATCTCTCTCGGCATTATGGCTTCATCAATTCTTTTATTCAATCTATTATCAGGATTTCTTCTACCCATAACGTTTGAGAAGAAATCTTTTTCCCCCGCCATTAATTGGATTCTGCTTATTGTCCCGGTATTAATGATACCTCTTTTTGGGGGAATATTCATTCTCTTCAGGAAAACCATTCTGATGATATCTATTATAATTATGCTTATTATTGTAATGGTAGCTTCATGCAGTATGGTCGTTGCAATGGAAAACGCTCCTTTATTAATTGGCCTTATAATTATTCTATCTGTTGCAGTAATAACCTGGGGCTATTTTGTCGCTGTGCTATATTACGACAGTATGAAACGATCACTTTGCTGAGATCTATCAGTGAGACCCCTGGTTATCACTGTCTCAGTTGGATCGAGAAGATAATCTAATTAATTCAATGCCTTTCATATGATTAGGCCTGGCTTTCCTAATTATTTCCAGAAAAATATAAATTCTTTTTTAAAAAAACTTGACTTTAAAACACTATTATACTACTTTGCTAGTAAAATATTTATCTAGGAACATAAAGTTATGGAAAATGCTCTGAATTGGACGGTCGATTTCTCATCCGGTGTACATGTTTATAAGCAGATAATTAATATTATCTATGCAGCTATCGGAAACGGAGAACTGAGAGAAGGTGACAGGCTTCCAACAATAAAGGAACTTGCCGGGCACCTTGAAGTCAATCCAAATACTATAGCCAAGTCTTACCGGGAACTGGAACTTAAGGGCGTAATTGCAAGCAAAAGAGGAAACGGCTCCTTTGTTTCTGCAAACCAGCAAAATACAATTACTCTTACAGATGAAGAAAAAGAAACCAGGCTTAATAATCTATTCAGCAGAGTAATTGCAGAGGCAAAAAATGAGGGAATCAGTGAAGCTGAACTCATGGATTATATTTTAAGCAGGAGGTCTTAAAATGGGAAAATTTAAAACAAGCTGGAGTTTATTCAGGAGTTCTTTATCAGTTATCGTGCAAAATAAAAGACTCCTTTTATTCCCTGTTATCGGGTTTGTTTTTTTTGTCATAATCGGACTGTTTTTTCTATCCCCTGTTCTTCTGTGGGATTCAGGACATTCGATAACAGAGCCTTCGCATTGGGAAACACTGGGAAAGCATATTCATAATATGGTTGGAAACAAAAAAGTAACAGGTGGCACGGTAATAGAACAACTGTTTGGTAATTACTGGTATGCCTGGTTTGTTTTATTTTATCTGATTTCCATGTTTTCAACGACTTTTTTAAACGTAGCCTTCTATAATGAAATTATCAATGGATTAAACGGAAAACGCGTCTCTCTTTTAAGAGGTATAAAAACCGCCCTGTCCAAGATTAAACTCATATTGGTATGGTCTCTTTTTGCAGGGGCTATTGGTCTCATTATCCGGAAGCTGGAGGAAAAACTTGGTTTTGTCGGCAAATTGATTATGGGATTAATCGGGATTGCCTGGAGTGTAGCATCTATTTTTGTAATACCGGTAATCATCAGGGAAGAAAAAAGCTCCAATCCAATTAAGCTGCTCAAGACCTCAGCCTTAATGCTGAAAAGGACATGGGGAGAAACAGTAATAGGCTATGCCGGAATCAGTGTCTTTTCTCTGCTTATTTTTGCTATATCCCTTCTACTTTTATTTTTTGCCTGTATTTTTTTTATAGGGATGAATATTCCAAATGCAGGAGCAATAATCGTTATAATGATATTTATATTTACGATATGCATGTTCATACTTGCATACCTTTCAACCATTGCAAATCATGTCTATCGAGGTGCTCTCTATGTATTTGCCACAGAGGGAGTAATACCCGGCCCATATGATGAAGACATGATGAATAAGGCATGGAAAGTTAAGAAGGCAAAGAAAAAGTAGTGTTATTTTCCGAACTTGATAAGATTTCGCGTAAAGCCGCTCAATAAGCTCCTCTTAACAAAGGAGGACGTAACTAATGAAAAATTTAGTGTTTCAGGGAATTACTGCCCCAGTTGTTTTGCTTTTCTCTATCTGTGCTTTCGGGGCAGAACCGGTAGAATCGACTGTGCCATCCAATGAAAAAATCCATCAGATTCTAACCGAACGTGATTTCTTTCTCAAGGTTATCGATGCACAGATCACCTTTGAAACCGAATATTCCGGGCAAGCCACAGCGTTGATTCTGCACCAGAACGGCCAGAATCCCCGAGCCCCGAAAATCGAAGAGTAGTCGATAGAAACTTGCTTTTTCCTGGTTCCCACGGTTTCCGTGGGAACTCCTTATTTCGCCCCATAAATTATCCCTCATCTGTTTTTGATTTTTCATAATTTTTTTTATACTGTGTTGTGCCTTGATGTAATCAGCAAATCTACAGACTATAGTATGAATTGTAGTTCCTCGAAAATTTTAGAGTTTTAAGAATAAAGGAGAAAACCGATGGATGAAGAACTGAAAAAAAAGACTCAGGAGACTGCTGCAAAGCTCTTTAGTAAAGGCATTAAGATGGACCCTCCATATAAGCTTTGGAAGGAGTTTAACAGAGACCTGGCCAATGACCTGTCATTACATATTACCGGCAAGCTGTATTCCAGGACAGTTTTGACACTTCCTGAAAGGCAGATGGCAGCATGCGCCATGTTGGCCGCCCTCCGGGCAACTGATGAGTTGAAACTTCATATTAACGGCGCGCTCAATGTGGGGTGTGATCCGGAAAAAATTGCAGAAATATTTTTTCAGCTTTCCACATATGCCGGTATGCCTACAGTCAATGAGGCCCTGGCTGCATACAGGGAAGTGCTTGTTGAACGCGGCGAATGGCCAATAAAAAAGGCATAACAAAATTTCATTGACCTTTTTTCTGGTTCTCACTATACTATTTGTAACTCATTTGTGCAGAAATTAACTTAATATTCTGTATAAAGCTAAACCCGAGATTGTATTAGCTGGGTTTTCCTTAGTTGGGGCAACCCGGCTTTAACTCACTACCGGGGTAACCCGGACGAAGAAAGGCTTAAAGGAGGTATTAGAGCATTGGCAAACGGAACAGTAAAATGGTTTAACAACAGAAAAGGTTTTGGTTTTATTCAGCAGGAAGATGGTCCCGATCTTTTTGTTCACTTCTCTTCAATTAATTCGGATGGCTACAGGTCCCTTAATGAGGGGGAAGAGGTAACATTTGAGGTTGAAGACGGTGAAAGAGGTCCCAAGGCTGTAAATGTGAGTCGGGTTTAGTCTTCGATTATAACTAACAAGGGCATCCTCGGATCAAACCGGGATGCCCTTTTTTTATGTAGCCACCAAGGCACCAAGATACCAAGTTTATTTATTAGTTAAACTGTTTTTCTTTGGGACTTAGTGGCAAAGTTTTTTATTTTTTAATCTCATTCTGCCTGTACTGGAAATAGGCATCCCTTAAAGCAACATAGGGATCTAGGGCGGCTTTTTTGAGATCTTCGTACTCTCCAATTTTTAAGGATGTTTTATTAACGGTCTCAAAGCCACGTAATGCTAGATCATATTTGGTTTCCATATCAACATAATTCAATGGTTCCAGGAAGGCATCGCCTATTGACCCAATGGTATCTGTAACACTTGAGGGACCCAGGAACGGCCAGTTGATGAAAAACCCGTGTCCGATACCATATGATCCAAGTGTCTGGCCCAGGTCTTCATCGTACTCTTTCATGCCAAATTTATTAGCAGCAGGGTCCATGAAGCCTGCAAGCCCGATAGTTGAGTTTATAAGGAAGCGATCAACCTCTATTCCTGCACCTTCAAACTTTGCCTGGAAAATACAGCTGACAAAACGGACAGGGAATGAAAGATTATTAAAAAAGTTTTTAATACCCTTTCTTGCAGGTTCGGGCACAATCGCGCTATAGCCCTTAGCAGCCGGTTTGAGCACCCAGTAATAAAGCTTGTCATTAAAATGAAAAAAGGCCCTGTTTATAGGTTCCAACGGATCTGCGATAGAGGCGTGGGGTTCCTCAAGGTCTTTCATATCCTCCATAAACTCATCATCAAACGTGTAGTCATCATCGGATGAATCGACACTCATGCCTGTAGTTGCGGTGTCTGCCTGGGCAAGACGAATTGCACTGTTATCTGGCCTTTCTGTTGTATCAGCGACCGGTCCAGATCCGGCAAATATAATGCCTGAGGACAACAATAATATGATTACACTCAGTATTGAGACAAATGATATTTTTTTCATGTAACTTAGCTCCCTTTAACGCTTTTTATTCATTAACTTTATTCTTCAGTTTGGATACCAGCTCTGTATATCCTGATTTATTTATAATGTTATTGAATTGAACCCTGTAATTATTTACAAGGCTTATACCTTCAATTTTTACGTCATAAATAAACCATGTTTCATTTTTTTTCAGTACACGAAATTGAATCGGTACATTAACATCATTTTTTATTATCACCTCTGCATCAACAGACCCGTATTTTTCATCGAGTTCTTCATTGATAAAATTCATTTGCTGTCCGGAGTATTGCCGTGTTTTATCCATGTATGTTTGTTCAATCAGCTTCCCGAACAGAGGGATAAATTCTTCCTTTTCTTTTTTATTGAGCTCCTTCCAGTGCCTTCCCAGTGCTCTCTGTGAAAATGCTGCCCAGTCAAAAACTTTATCCACTGCTTCCCTGATCATCAGCGCTCTTTTATCTGCCATCTCAGGAGGATTAAGGTCATTATTGGATACAATTTTAATCAGTTTATCAGTCGCAGTCTTAATACGGTCAGTAGCAACCCCGGCCTGCGCGTTATATGCTAATAATATCAATACAGAAACAGCAATTGAGATAATTATAAATTTAGTTTTTTTCATTGTTCCTCCGAATCACAGGTAAACAGGAGTGCCGAATATAATGGCGCAGAATGATATTTTAACATATCGTTTATTAATTTTCTTAATTTGATAGTTCAATAAATGGGTCAACATGTAATATTAATGATTCAGTATCCAGCTCTGCTTCAACTCCAAATGGAAGGGGCTGGTTTTCCTTCCCGTGTCCGGCAGGAAAACCGGCATAGACCGGACAATCCTGATTAAAGGACTCTGATATGATTCCGTTTATTTCATCTATATCGCCGCAGTTCAGAAATTCTCCGATAATCAGACCCTTTATGCCATCCAGTGTTCCTGTCAGTTTTAATTGAGTCACCATCCGGTCTATCCTGTAAAGGGCTTCTCCCCGGTCTTCAAGGAAAAGGATGGAACCCTTAAATGAGGGTATATAAGAAGTCCCGAGAAGAGCGGATATAAGGCTCAGGTTCCCTCCCAGCAATCTGCCCCGGGCCGTCCCGCGGTTTATTACATTATCCGCTTCAAGACCCAGGTTAAACTCTCCGCCTGATGAAAGAATTTTTAAAAGGTTGTTTAGATTGTCCTCTCGACCTTCTATGTTTCTCAGCATAGGACCATGACACACGGCCATGCCTGTCTTGTGAAAGACCGCCAGAAGCAGCGCCGTTACATCACTGTAGCCTATGAATAACTTGGGATTTCCCTTTATCAGATCATAGTCTACCTTATCAAGCAGTCTCGGGGTGCCGTATCCTCCGCGGGCACATAACACCGCCTTTACATCATTGTTTCGAAACATTTTATGGAGGTCATTTAACCGGTCTTCATCCCTTCCTGCGAGGTAGCCCTGCGCATCGTACAGGTGCTCCCCTTCGAGGACACTGAATCCCAGTTGTTTAATAATATCGATGGCGGGTTTTATTTCTTCGGCAGTCACAGGGCTGGCAGGGGCTATTATGCCGATCAGATCTCCCTGTTTCAGGCATTTCGGTGCGGGAGTCAAGAATTCCTCTCATATAATATTTTCAGTCCCTCAAGGGTCAGGTTTTCATCGATTGCATCAATGGTTTCCGACTCTTTTGCAATAAGGGGTGCAATGCCTCCTGTTGCAATAACCTTAACCTCATGACCGATTTCTTTTTTAATACGCTTTACAATACCGTCAACCAGGCCTGCATATCCATAAACAATACCTACGTTCATGGCGCTGATGGTGTCCTTGGCAATTACATCTTTAGGGCCGGAAAAGATTTCCACACGGGGCAGCTTTGATGTCTTGGAAAAAAGCGCTTCACTGGAGATAAAAACCCCGGGAGATATCGCGCCGCCAATCCAGGCGCCGCCTTCCGATACGCAGTCAAAGGTAGTAGCCGTCCCGAAATCTACTATTATTAAACCACATTTATATTTTTCATAGGCTGCTACAGAGTTTACTATCCTGTCTGCTCCCACTTCTTTGGGGTTATCATATTTTATGGGCATTCCGGTTTTCAGGCCGCGGCCGACAATCATCGGTTTGATATTAAAGTAACGTTTTGACAGGCCTTCAAGTGCATTGAGAAGGGGGGGGACAACACATGATATAATAATATCATCTATCCCGTGCATGCTGACCCTGGAGGTCTGAAAGAGATTGCATATCATGATACCGAGCTCATCGGAGGTGGCGTCTTTTTCTGTCCTCACGCGCCAGTGCCCTACGATTTTATCCTGGTCAAGGACACCCATTACTATATTTGTATTTCCTACATCAATGCAGAAAAGCATGATTTTTTATTAACTCACTTTTAAATGTTTGAGAAATCTAATTTTTTTACTAAATAAAATATCAGTACATATCGGCTCAAGGAGCAGGGCGCAAGGCTCATGGAGAAAAGATATTATTTGTTAATAATTTCCCCGGCCATTATTGCATCAATAACCTTGACCGTTTCTTTAGCCATGGCTACATTATGCACCCTTACAATATGGGCTCCGTTCATTATGCCTGCTGCTACTGTAGCCATTGTGCCTGTATCCCTTTCTTCAGGTGATTTGTCCAGGATGTTTCCTATAAAGGCCTTTCTGGATGAGCCGAGCAGTACGGGGAGACCAAGGGCCTCCAGTTCTTTAAGGTTCCGTATTATCCGGAGGTTATGGGCAAAACTTTTTCCAAAGCCTATTCCAGGATCAAGGATGAGCATATCCCTTGCTATTCCCCTTTCCTCGGCTTCTTCTATTGCCTCCCTGAAAAAGGTCTTTATCTCTCCCATCAGGTCCTCATACACGGGGTTATTCTGCATGTCTCCAGGGGTTCCCTTCATGTGCATGAGTATTACAGGCATGCCTGAATCCCTGACAACTGATGCCATATCCGGGTCAAATCTCAGGGCGCTTATGTCGTTAATAATTGTTGCCCCTGCGGTTATTGCCGATTCAGCAACCTTTGCCTTATATGTGTCTATACTTATGGGAATTTTGACGGCCCTGCTGAGTTCTTCAATAACCGGCACAACACGCTCCAACTCCTGCTCAAGGCTGATCTTTTCTGAGTATGGGCGTGTAGACTCTCCGCCGATATCTATAATGTCAGCCCCCTCAGCCTCCATTGCAATGGCCTGTTCAACGGCCTTTTCTCTTACGAAAAAGTGCCCTCCATCTGAAAAGGAGTCGGGGGTTACATTCAGCACCCCCATTATCAGGGTCTTTTTGCCAAGTTCCAGTGAGCGATTTCCCCAGGTCAGGCAAAACTCTTTTCTGCCTATGCCTGTCAATTAATCCTGGTCCTCCTCAAGCTCCAGGACTGCAGGCTCAATCCCCATGATTGCATCAATATCTTTTGCATCAAGGGTTTCTTTTTCGAGCAGGCCATTTGCAATCTTGTGGAGCGTGTCGATATTTTCTTCAATTAACTTGCGGGTGTTATTGTAGGCATCAATTACAATGTCCTTAACCTCCTGATCAATCCGCTGGGCTGTCTCTTCACTGTAATCCCTGTGCTGAGAGATTTCTCTGCCAAGAAATATCTGTTCTTCCTTTTTGCCGTAGGTAAGGGGGCCAAGGTTATCGCTCATGCCGTATTCGCATACTATCTTTCTTGCGATAACTGTTGCACGTTCTATATCGTTACTGGCGCCGGTTGTTTTAAGGTTTAAAACAAGTTCCTCTGCCACGCGGCCGCCCATTAGACCCCAGATAAAATTCACCAGGTATTCCTTTGGCTGGAGATGTTTCTCATCTACCGGAAGATGCTGGGTCACGCCCAATGCCCTGCCGTGGGGAATTATAGATACCTTGTGAACCGGGTCTGTATGGGGCAGAAGTTTGCCAACAAGTGTATGACCTGCCTCATGGTAGGCAATAATCTTCTTTTCTTCATCGCTTATGATCATGCTTCTGCGTTCGGTGCCCATAAGGACCTTGTCCTTGGCATCTTCAAAGTCAACCATCTCGACCTTGTCTTTTCCGCGCCTTGCGCCCATAAGCGCCGCTTCATTGACCATGTTTTCAAGGTCAGCTCCTGTAAAACCCGGGGTCCCTCTTGCAAGGACCTTAACATCAACATCATCTCCGAGGATGGTTTTCCTTGTATGAACCTTGAGTATTCCCTCACGACCCCTGATATCCGGCGGCGGAACGACTACCTGGCGGTCGAAACGTCCCGGTCTTAACAGGGCAGGGTCAAGTACATCCGGCCTGTTTGTGGCTGCAATAAGTATTACACCTTCATTTGATTCAAAACCGTCCATCTCAACCAGGAGCTGGTTCAGAGTCTGTTCCCTTTCATCATGTCCCCCGCCAAGGCCTGCACCCCTGTGACGGCCTACTGCATCAATCTCATCTATAAATATGATACATGGAGCATTCTTTTTGCCCTGTATAAACAGGTCCCTTACCCTTGATGCACCAACGCCAACAAACATCTCTACAAAGTCGGAACCGCTTATGCTGAAGAATGGTACACCTGCCTCTCCCGCTATTGCCCTTGCGAGGAGTGTTTTACCTGTTCCGGGAGATCCTACGAGCAAAACTCCCTTGGGTATTCTTCCTCCAAGTCTGGTGAATTTTTTGGGATCTCTTAAAAACTCTATGATCTCTTCCAGTTCTTCCTTGGCCTCGTCGATTCCAGCGACATCCTCAAATGTGACCTTTTCCTGGCCATCGCTCATCAGTCTTGCCTTGCTTTTTCCGAATGAAAGGGCCTTGCCGCCGCCAGACTGCATCTGCCTCATGAAGTAGAGCCATACACCAATGATAAGGAGCATCGGCAGCCATCCGAGTATATATTGAAACCAGGGGGAATCCTCCGGGGGGTCTACTGTTATATTAGCCACCTTTTCATTTAATAAAGAAAAAAGTTGAGGATCGTTCGGGGCATATGTCCTGAAGGGGCCTTTGGCGGAGTCGCCTTTTATATTTTGTCCCTGAATGGTTACGTTGTAGACATTTCCTTCTTCTACCATACCGATGAATTCACTGTAGGGTATTGTTGAACTTGCAGCATCCTGGTGTTTGAATATCTGAAACAGCATGATAACCATAAGAAAAATTACCAGCCAGAGTGCAAGATTTTTGTAAATTTGACTCAATTGAAAACCTCCTCTTTATATTAGGACTTTAGACAATAATTCTAATAGATATAATATAATTTTGTTTTATGGTTATGAAGTAAATAGTGCAGAGAATGCTGTCAGGCTGTATTTATAGAATAAACTTTTTTATTTATTGAATCTGTCTCTGAATACTTCGATAAACCATTGAATTTCCTAATAATATTTTTAGTGTGTCTGTCCGAATTTATTAAACGAATATTTATAACATTATATTTTATTTTTGTAAATTTCTAATAATTGAAGCCTATCCTGTCTGCATTTGTCAAATAATCGGATTATACTATTTATATTTGTCCTGACATTTACAACTATTAATTTTTTTGCACATGCCTTGCATTAATCCTCTGCATGTGCAGGTTAAACTTATATATGATAGAAAATTTCCTTCCTGATACAGAAATAAATCCATCCGGATTTTGTATGTCGGGTACAATATAATAATCATCAAATATGATTAAAGGTTGAAAGTTAAAAAAAAAATGTCTATATAGGGTGATTTGTTCGGTATATAGACCTCTGGTTCTCAGAGCAATGCTGCTTTAATTTATTTATTTTTAAGTTTTATAAAACCCTATGGGAGATTATGTATGAATTTAGCCAATATTCTTGAGAATTCTGCCCGGTTTTTTCCGGATAATATTGCCATTATAGAAGACGGGAAGAACTATACTTATAGAGAGTTTAACGAATATGCAAGCAGAGTTGCCTCAAGCCTTACAGATTATGGAGTTCAACCGGGGGACTATATAGGTCTTTGTGCGCCTAACAGTTATGACTGGATTGCCTTGTATTTTGGAGCGCTTAAATGCGGTGCTGTTGCCGTTACCTTTTCATACCTTTTAACAAAATATGAATTCCAGAATATACTTATTGATTGTAAGCCCATGGTACTTTTCACAACAGAGGACAGGCTGCCGGATCTGGAATACACAGATTCAAACTATAAACCCGACCTTGTAATCACTGATAAAGGGGGCCGCAGCTGCCTGAAATTTGCCGAAAATGGAGAGCCTTCATATAAAACTGTGGACAGGGAGAGGGATGACATAGCCGCAATACTTTATACAGGGGGCACAACAGGTTCGCCAAAGGGCGCGATGCTGTCCCATGAGAATATCCTCTTTCCGATATCCAATGTTGCCCGGTATGAGAGAAGCAGTGAAAAAGACAGGACATTGTGCTTTTTACCCCTGAACCATGTGTTTGGCCAGATGCATGTTTTAAACGCAACTATCTACAGTTCAGGGGGACTGGTCATTCAGCCGTCATTTAATATGGATCAGGCCGTTGATGCGATCAGCCGCCATAACGTAACCAAATTTTATGCTGTGCCGACCATTTATATAAGAATGCTTCAGATCCCTGATCTCAAGGAGAAGTTCAAATCAGTTACATATTGTTTTTCTGCTGCCGCAAGCATGGCAGCCGAAGTGGTCAGAGAATGGAAGGCAAGGACCGGGCTGGATATTCATGAAAGTTACGGCCTGACAGAAAGTGCCTCTATTGTCACATTCAACCATTATCACAGACATGTGATCGGTTCGGTGGGAACTCCCGCAAATCTTATGGAAATACAGATAAGGGATCGTTTAGGGAAAATGCTTGAGCAGGGAGAGGTTGGAGAAATATGCCTGCGCGGGTTGAATATCTTTAAAGGGTATCTGAATAATCGTAAGGAAACCGCAAGGGCCTTCTGGTTTGACTGGTTCAGGTCGGGCGACGTCGGGTATTTAGACGAGGACGGATACCTCTTTATTGTGGACCGGTTTAAAGACATGGTTATCACCGGAGGTGAAAATGTTTATCCGCGGGAGGTGGAGGAGGTATTATTTACATACCCCGGTGTTAAAGAGTGCGCAGTAATAGGCCTGCCTGACAAAGAATATGGTGAAAGGGTGACCGCTTATATTGTCCCAAAAGACGGTTACACGATTGATCCTGCTGACGTTAAGAAATACATGAAGGACCATCTCGCCGGGTATAAAGTCCCTAAGGAATTTAATACTATTGATGAACTTCCCAAAAGTACCGCTGGAAAGGTCCTGAAGAGGGAATTAAAAAAACAGATTATTGCAGCCATGAAGTAAACATAAAAATACCTGAAAAAACTTCCAGGGATCGGGCCTGCCCTGATATTGTAAAAATCCCGTTTTATCAAATAAATTAATCGCTTCTGCAGCGGAGATATATCTGCAAGCGGTTATTTTATTTTTGATATAAAGAAATGAATTGACCGGACGTTATTTCATATGTTACCGATAACATAAGTTTATAATAAAAGGAAAATAATAAATTGGAATCATTTGAAACATTACTTGAAGGCTCGGCAAAGGAACACGGGCATCTCTGCGCCGGCCAGGTTGTTGGTGTGCGAATGGCCATGCTCGGCTGCCGTCTTATCGGGTTTGATAATCCTCGCCGTCTGGACCAGTTAAAAAAACTGATCGTTTATGTTGAGATGGATAGGTGCACGGCTGATGCCGTGGCATATGTGACCGGTGTGAAACTGGGACGACGATCTCTCAAGTTTACTGATTACGGCATTATGGCCGCTACTTTTTTAAACCTTGAAACAAGAGATGCGTACAGGATTATTTCAACTGAAGAAAGCCGGAATCTTGTATCGGAGTATGCCCCGGAGATTGAACATAAATCAAAACAGCAGGTCGAAGCATATAAGCGTATGCCTCTCAGTGTCCTGTTCAGGGTACAGAAGGTAAAAATTCCTTATATGGAGTATGAAATGCCCGGCCCCTCTAAGAAGAAGACCGTCTGTGTAAAATGCGGGCAGGTAGTGAGGGACGGTAAGGAAGTCGTGATAGATAACCGGGCGCATTGCAGGCCATGTGCAAGTGGTGCCTATTTTGAAGACCCGGTTGAACTTAATGTGGATGAACTTTAAACCAGGCATACCCGTCTTTGCTGAAGCTGCGCCGCGAAAAATGGCTCATATCTCATCCCCGCTGTCGCTAAAGCTATGGCGGGACAAGAGGCGCAGGGTGTTAGGGAAGACTATTTACTAGATGACGACTCCTGATCATTATCTTCCTTGACATGTTCATGCGGATAATCAATTATCTCCTCTATGGAATTCATAGCTGATCTTCACATACACTCCAGGTATTCCCGTGCTACTTCGAGGTCTCTTACCCCTGAAGCTCTGTCCCTTTGGGGGCAGAAAAAAGGGATCAGGGTAATAGGTACGGGCGATTTTACTCATCCCGAATGGTTCAATGAACTTAAAGAAAAATTTCAGGAAGCTGAAAATGGTCTTTTCAGACTAAAACCTGAATATGAAAAGGAAAATTCAGGAGATGTTCCTTCTGCCTGTGCCTCTAAAAGCCTATTCATTCTTTCGGGCGAGATAAGCTGTATATATAAAAAGAATGACAGAACAAGGAAAAACCATAACCTCATTCTTATGCCGGATTTTGAGTCCGCAGAAAAGTTCAACACTGCTCTTGATAAGATTGGAAATATAAAATCCGACGGAAGACCCATACTCGGGCTTGATTCAAAAATATTGCTTGAGATGATGCTTGAGGCCAGTGACAGAGGATTCTTTATCCCCGCACATGTGTGGACCCCATGGTTTTCTTTATTCGGATCCAAGTCAGGTTTTGATGATATCGAAGAATGTTTTGAGGACCTTACCCATTACATACATGCACTTGAGACCGGGCTTTCTTCTGATCCGCCCATGAACCGGCTCCTTTCAGCGCTGGATAAATATCTGCTTGTGTCCAATTCAGATGCGCACTCCCCTTCAAAGCTCGGAAGAGAGGCAAATATTTTTAACTGCAATCCTGATTATGACAGCATGATAAGGGCAATGAAAGAGAAGAATGGTTTTGAAGGGACAATAGAGTTTTATCCGGAAGAGGGTAAGTATCATATGGACGGGCACCGCAAGTGCAATATGATGCTGCATCCCAATGACACCATAAAGAATGACGGCATATGTCCTGTGTGCGGAAAACCGGTAACCGTTGGTGTTTTTCATCGTGTAGCTGAACTGGCGGACAGGGAAAGTCCGGTGCTTCAAAAGGAATTTCACAGTCTGATTCCACTTGCTGAAATCCTGTCAGAAATTATCGGGACAGGGCCGAATACAAAGACTGTAAACACTGCCTATGAAAAACTGCTTGCAGAACTGGGACCTGAGCTTGATATCCTCTTGCATATGGATCTGTCAGATATCGAGACAGCCGGGGGCATTTTACTTTCCAGGGCCATATCAAGAATGCGCAGCGGAGAGGTGATAAGGCAGGAAGGCTATGACGGTGAATACGGTGTGATCAGGCTGTTCAATGATTCAGAGAAGCATGAACTGATCGGGCAAAAAAGACTGTTCAAGGTTGTTGAATTAGAAAAAGAAAAGAAACCAAAACCGGATGTAAAAAAGATCGTTAAGGCAAAAAAAAAAGACCTGAAAACCGGTAAACAGGCCTCATTCGTTGATCCTGTGCTTGATCCCCTTAATGAAAAGCAGCGGGAGGCTGTTCTTCATACAGGAACCCACCTGATTATTAATGCCGGGCCCGGCACTGGAAAGACCCTTACACTTACCCATAAAATAGTGAGCGAGATACAGAACAACGGCTTAAAGCCGGACCAGGTCCTTGCACTCACCTTTACCAATAAGGCTGCCAGAGAAATGATGGAAAGGGTGAATGCACTTCTTCCCGGTGTAACAAAAGAGGGAATAACCATATCCACATTTCATGGGTTCTGCCTGAATATCCTTAGAGAGAATGGAAACAACCTGAATATCCCTCATGATTTTTCCATCTGTTCGGAAGGGGATTCCCGGCTGATCATTGATAACATCTCAAATGAAGCTGGCGCTGACAGGCAGACGGTATCAAGATTCAAAAAGGCGCTGTCAGATTTAAAGTATATGGCGGCCATGGGCAGGGAACCGGATGAGGAATACGAGGAACTTCTTCCCTTGTTTGAAAAATATATGCAGGGCCTTAGATCCCTTAACATGCTTGATTTTAATGATCTTGAGGCCGAGACATTGAGGCTCTTTATTAAATGTCCTGATATCAGCCTTGAGTATGCGGAAAAATTTAAAAGGGTATTTGTGGATGAGTATCAGGACACGAATCATATTCAGTCTCTCATACTAAAACATCTTATCAAGGATAAGATAAACCTGATCTGTGCAATCGGTGACCCTGACCAGGCAATCTATGGTTTCAGGGGAGCAGATATGGATAATTTTTACAGGTTTGCAGAAGATTTTAATGGCGCATTCGAAATATCTCTCTCAATAAATTACAGGTCCACAGATAATATCCTTGAATCTGCTGCCGCTATACTAGGAAAGGAAAGCCGACTCGAGGGAACTTCCGGAAAAGGGGATTTTGTACGTATAAGTGAATGCGGGACTGCAGCTTCCGAGGCTGAAATGGTGGTCGAGCAGATAGAAAAAATACTTGGAGGTACAAGTTATTTCTCTCTGGACAGCGGCAGGGTTGCATCCCATGAGGATGGGGACGACAATACTGGTTTTGGTGATATAGGTGTCCTTTTCAGGACAAACTCCCAGGGGGATGCCCTTGAGGAGGCATTGTCCAGGGCCGGAATACCATATGTTCGCTCAGGGGAAAAACCTTTAACCGGGCAGTATCCGGTAGATGTTATCATGCGGTATTTACAGTCTCAGGTTTTCACCGAAAACAAATTGTATATGGATAAATACCTTGAGCTAATGCAGAAATATAAGATTGAGACAGATGCCCTTTCAAATGCAATGCCGGCGGGTAAAGACATTATCCGTGTGTTAGATGATATTATTTCCATGCATAATTTTGACTTATCCTCTGATGAACCAATGATAGCCGTTACGCGTTTAAAAGAGAGTGTTAAAGAAAATCCCAGCATTACATCCATTACTGATATTCTTTCACTTGAAAGAGGTATTGATAATACTGCATTTAAGGGTGACAGGGCAGCGTTGATGTCTGTTCATGCTGCCAAGGGACTGGAATGGCCGGTTGTTTTTATTACCGGATGTGAGGACCGGATAATTCCACTCAAAATATTCGGTGACAGCGATTATGAAGAAGAGAGACGACTGTTTTATGTTGGAATAACCAGGGCGAAAAACAGGCTGATCCTGTCTCATACAAAAAGCAGGAAAATAAATAACCGGTCGCTCGATATGAATGTGTCTCCCTATCTTGATCTTATCCCGGAAAAGAATATTAAGCCTCTTGAGCGGAAAAAGTGGAAGCCTAAAAAGAAAGAAAAACAGTTGAGCCTGTTTTAGCAAATGGTATGTGTCTGTTGATGTGATGAGGGATATCCTCGATGTTGTTGAATTGCGAATAATGCCCCCAGAAAATTCCCCTCCCCTCGAGGGATTAAGGGAGGGGGAGGAAATAACAATAAGGTATGAGGTCTCTATTCTGTCACCCTCTCCCAACCTCTCCCATCAAGGGAGAGGAGTATATATTGGAACTTGGTTCAACATCATTAGGGTGGACCTCCATCCTTCGTTTTTCGAGGTTTTTCGTAGGGTGGCACTTTATATGCCACCTCTTGAGGGCTCAAAAAACCGGATAGAATGCAGGAATCATTTCGTGATATAGTGAGTCCTAATAAGGGAATGATAAATAAATGGATCATATAAACCTTTTTAAAAAATGTGAATTATGCCCCAGAGGATGTAAGGTCGATCGCACAATCTCAGGTGCAGAAAAGAAGGCATTCTGCGGACAAAGCAGCCATCTCCGCGTTGCACACATTGGACCTCATCACGGTGAAGAGCCGCCAATATCGGGAAGCAGGGGCTCCGGCACTATATTTTTCAGTGGCTGTTCTCTCAGGTGCACCTTTTGCCAGAACCACCAGATATCAATGGAAGGTGTGGGAGATGTAATTACGCCGGAAGATTTCTATGAAAAAACAGCCGGGATGATAGATACATATGGCGTCCACAATATCAATTTTGTAACCCCCGATCACTTTTTTCCATATACTTTTCAGATTGTTGAAAGACTGAGAGAAAACGGCTACACAACACCGATCCTCTATAATACTTCCGGCTACCAGTCGCTTGAATTACTTAAGGTTGCGGAAGACTTTGCTGATATATATATGCCGGATTATAAGTATTCAGATCCTGAAATCGCAAAAAAGTTTTCCAGATGTAAAGACTATCCTCAAAAAGCCCTTGACGCTATTGTTGAGATGGTAAGGCAAAAGGGCTTTCTGGATTCATATGAAAAGGGGATGGATGTTGCAGCAAAGGGTGTTCTGGTGAGGCATCTGATTCTTCCGGGAAAGATTGAAAACTCCATAAATGCCCTTAATTCCCTTTTCCTTGAATTCGGAGCAGGCATCCCGATAAGTCTTATGTCGCAATATCACCCCGTTATCACCCATGATGACAATGATATGAACCGGTTTCTTGCTGTTGAAGAATTTGGTGCAGTTTATTCACATGCTCTTGAGCTGGGTTTTAAGAATATGTTTGTGCAGTTTCCTTCCGGTTACGACTTGATGGATGAGAAATCTGAATTCCTGCCGGACTTTAATAATGAATCTCCCTTTAAAGGAAATGAAAGGTAAATGAGAAATAAAGCAATGAAATCAAATGCATTGCTGAAATTTGCTGGAGTTATCGTCTTAATAATTATAATAGTTGTTGCTTCTATAGCCTTAGAAGGAAACGAGATGAAGAATATTAAATATATCGATCGAAAAACTGGTGAGATAAAGCAGGAGATTGTTCCGGGTGAAGGATGGCTTAGATGGCTGTATTATTATCCTTTTGGAAAACTTACCCTGGAGATGCTTGTTAAAAGGAAGTTTTTAACACAGTGGTATGGAAAAAAGATGGATACCGCGGCATCAAGGGCAAAAATTCCGGATTTCATAAAAAGTCTGCAGATAGATATGAGTGAAGTTCTTCGTCCCGTTCATGATTTTACTACATTCAATGATTTTTTTATCCGGGAGTTAAAACCGGAAGCCCGGCCGATTAATGACAATCCTGAGGCAATAGTTTCTCCGGCAGATGGAAAAGTTATGGTCTTTCCGGAAATTAACAGGCTTGATACATTTTTTGCCAAGGGGCAGGAATTCTCTCTTGAGGAATTTTTGCAGGATCAATCACTGAGCAGCATGTATAAGGGTGGAGCACTGATGATTATCCGGCTGGCTCCGGCGGATTACCATCGTTTTCATTTTCCGGCAGATGGCCGAATATCAAGATCAAAAAGGATTGACGGCTCCTACTATTCAGTATCCCCCTATGCAGTGAAAAAGAGGATGAAAATTTACTGGGAAAATACTCGGGAATACAGTGTGTTAAGTTCTGCCAGCGCAGGTGATATCCTGATGTGTGAAGTAGGGGCTACCATGGTCGGTTCTATTGTTCAGAGTTATACTCCTGATACTGATGTTAAAAAGGGTCAGGAAAAGGGCTGGTTTGCATTCGGCGGTTCGACAATTATTATCCTTTTGGAAAAGGGTAAAGTTCAGTTGGATCGTGATATTCTGGAGAATACAGAAAAAGGATATGAAACCAGCATAAAGATGGGTGAACAACTGGCATTTATAATAAATTAACGGAACCACAGTTTTCAGTGGTTCCGTTATATTTGAAAAAAGCTAAAACCCGCCGGCAAACAATCCGAGCTGTTTAGCGGCTTCATCTATTGTGATTCCTGCGGGTGAATTTATTTTTAGATTTACTCCGGAAAGAGGTGTTGTAAGCCTTACTCCCTCCTTTGGTGATCCCCACCCTATACCAAGCGTTTTGGTAACTTTGATGATTTTTTTGTCGGGGAACACAGCGGGCAGTGCCCGTTCTCCGTCTTCACAGGAAAGCGGTATAATTACTGTCGCTTCTTCAAAGGAAGCTTTTGTTGATTCCTCATTTGCCCGTCTTCTTATAAGGTCCAGGGAGCATGCAACACCGCACAGTTCCCTTCTTACAACATTAAATCCGTCTGCATCAAGCTTATCTCCAAGTGCTTTCAGGCCAGGGCGTCCGCCAAGCCCCTTGCATTTTTTTGCGCAATTGTTGCAGCTGAAGACTATGATTTTATCGTCCGGACTCAACTCCTTCTTCAGGGTTTCATATTCAAAATTTCTAACTGAAATAATCATTTTTTAATCTCCTATTCTGCAAGACGAATCTTTTCGCCCTCCAGCATTGTCTGGGTATCCTTGAGCCTGAATTCCCTTCCTGCCAGTTCCTCGTAGCCCGGAAAGGTCATTGCAAGTTTAACAACACCATCGGCCTTGCTTGCCACAAAAAGACCAAGGGTTTCGTTTGCCGCAACCAGCCTGATGTCCGGAAAAACGGTTTTAAAGCCGTTCTGGGCACCTTCGCAGGCCAGCATAACTACGGTTTTTACAGCAGGCGAAAGGGTTATGTTTTCAAGGTAACCGCGTGAACAGGGATTGGTTATTAGTATCCTGTCTTCGATCCTGAACCCTTTGTTTTCAAGGTCATCGCAAAATCCTTCCCACACACCTTCTCCGCCGGCACCTGACACCTTTACGCAGTTGTTGCAGCTAATAACTGCAATGCGTTCGTTAAGATCCAGCTCCTTTACTATATCATCCATTGGGCGTTTTTTTGTAAGCGCTCCCATTTAAGACTCCTTTCAGTTTCATATCCCGCGGTTTGCAAGACCGCTTTCCTGAGTTGCAGCATTTTTTATGTGACGGGCCATACGCTGGCGCCGGTTTGTCAACGGTTCATCCTGCTCTACAAATTCAAGGGCCTCCTTGGGGCAGGCCTGAACACAGACAGGTTTCTGTTCTGCTATTATTTCAGAACAAAGATCGCATTTTATCATTTTGCCTGTGGCACTGTTTATGACAGGGATTCCAAAAGGGCATACCTCCGCACAGGTTCCACACCCGATACATTTGTCTCTGGTTACAACTATTGCCCCAAACTCGTTGCGCCTTATGGCCTCGGTAGGACATGCTGCCTTGCATGGTGCATCATCGCAGTGTGAGCATCGCAATGGAACGGGAAAGTATCCGTCAACTACTTCAACAAAGGCGCGGGAATGCCATTCGTGGGCTTTTTCGCAGGCCGCAACACACTCCTCACACCCTATGCACCGGTTCGGCACAAAATGGATTCGTTTCATGTTTTTACTCCTTTTCTGTATGCGTTAGATTTCATATCCATCCTTGAACAGAAGATCCATGGATGGAGTTTTAAGTCTATAAAATATTAAAAAGCCGGCCTCTGTAACAGCCTGGATGCCTGCTGCCTGCGCCTGCAGTCGTCACACAGGCAGTGCAGTTCATCAGGGCCTGCAAAGTTTTCCCTGTTTTTTTCAAAAAAGCGTTTGGTGGTAAAATATTTACCGCACTCACTGCAGGCAATAAGTTCAAGTTCCGTATTAAAGCAGTTCAGATAGCGTTTTCCGTCCCGATCTTCCATCTTTATCATACCTGTGGGACACACCTGTGCACATGATCCGCACCCTACACACACGTCTGAGTTAATTGAAAACGGGGTGTCCACATGGCGTTTGATACCTCTGTTGATAAAGCTTATGGCGCTTGTTCCAATCGCATCCCGGCAGGCCCGAACACACAAACCGCACAAAATGCAAGTCTTCATTTGATCTATCAAAACGGGTTTCAGTTATTCCCACCTCTTTTGCCATCTCCAGCACAGCCTCTGATTCCGGGCAGCGGGCAAGAAGAAATTCCATGATCATCTTTCTGTGTTCCTGTATTTCTTTGGTGTCTGTCCTGATTTCCATTCCCTGTTCTATTGGGCGTGTGCATGAGCTTTCAAGCTTTGAGCGCCCCCCCTGTGTTATCTCCACCAGGCACATACGGCAGGCACCGTATGCAGGCAGGCCTTCATGATAACAGAGTGTGGGGATATGGATGCCGTTTTTGAGAGCAGCCTGTAGTACAGTACTTCCCTCGTCGGCCTTGATTTCCCTGTTGTTAATTGTTGCTGTAATCATATTTGATTTACCTTTAACCCTGCCGGTCGCATCTCAGGCATCTTTTTGCCTCATTTACTGCATCCGGTTCAGGCATTCTTAACTCCACTTCACGAAAGCACCTGTTTCTTTCTCTGACCGATAACGCCGGAGTTTCAGGACGTGTCCGGTCAAGCAGGTCATCCATTTCCTGTTCCGTCAGTTTAATCGGGTTAACATCAACTGAGGGCCTTGTAATTTTATATCCCCGCATTACCCTGTTTCCGTCCAGGTACTGAATAATCGATTCAGCAGCCCGTATGCCTCCCGCCATGGCTTCTGTCACTGTTGCGGGTCCTGTTACTGCATCACCTCCTGCAAATACACCCGGAATATTTGTTGCTGCTGTTTCAGGATTCGCCTTAAGAAGATTCCGTTCACTTATAATATTTTCTGTAAAATATTCAGAAACACTCTGTTCAAGGGCCTGCCCTATAGCTGGTATTATTGAATCCGCAGGTATTTCAAATTCTTCACCTTCTATCGGGATTGTACGCCGCCTGCCCTGTTTATCCATGCCTGCAGGTTCCATCCGTAAACAGGCAACACCTGTAATTTTATCTTTGTCACGTAAAATACGAACCGGAGTTGAAAGGAATTTTATTTGCACGCCTTCTTCAAGGGCCATTTCTATTTCATTTTTTTCTGCGGGCATTTCCTCACGGGTCCTTCTGTACAGGATAAGCACATTCTTTGAGCCCAGCCGCACGCAGGTCCGGGCCACATCTATGGCAACGTTTCCTCCTCCGATGATTGCAACCGAATCTCCGGGCTTTTCGATCTTTTCCATTTTGGCTGATTTGAGAAAGAGTAGAGGGTCATGCACATCGGGACCCTCTTCTCCAAGAATCTGAAGCTTCAGATTTTTATTAACTCCCAGGCCCAGAAAGACAGCATTAAACTCTTTCCTGATTTTATCAAAAGAGATATCCCGTCCGACCCTTACACCTGTACGGAAGGTGACCCCAATATTTTTAATCCTTTGGATATCCATGCTCAGAACATCAGCAGGAAGGCGGTATTCGGGAATAGCCCATGCAAGGGCGCCGCCCGGCTGCTGTTCAGCTTCAAAGAGTGTAACACTGCACCCCTTTTTAGCGAGGCTGTATGCCGCAGTGAGTCCTGCAGGTCCAGAGCCTACAACAGCTACCGTTTCCGGCCTGTCAGCTTCCGGTGTTTCTTCAGGGGGCCACTTGCCCTTTTCTATTGCATAATCCATGGCGACTCGTTTTAAGGGTCTTATTGCAACGGGTGCACCTGCTTCACCGCAGGAGCATGCCCCTTCGCATGGATGGTGGCACACACGGGCACATACATTTGGAAGCGGGTTTGTTTTTGAGATTACTTCTGCCGCCTCCATGTACTGTTTTTTACCTATGAGTGTAATATATGCCGGCACATCAGTACCCAGCGGGCAGACATGTTGACAGGGGGATGATATGATCTTTCTGCACACAGCAGCCGGACATCTCTTCTGCTTTATATGCGCTTCATACTCATCTCTGAAATAACGTATGGAGCTTAATAATGGATTTGCTGCTGTCTGGCCTAGGCCGCATAAAGATGCCTTTTTTACAGTTGTTCCTATTTTTTCAAGGAGTTCTATATCGCCTTCCCGGCCATCTCCCCGGGTAATCCGGTTCAGAATTTCAAGCATCCTTGGAATACCTTCACGGCAGGGAACACATTTACCACATGACTCTTCCTTTAAAAATTCCAGAAAATATTTTGAGACATCAACCATGCAGGTTCGGTCATCCATTACAATGACCCCGCCTGAACCCATGATTGCCCCTGCGTCATTAAGGCTTTCATAATCTACCGGAAGGTCAAGAAGGTGGGCCGGGATACATCCGCCTGACGGCCCGCCTATCTGGACTGCTTTTATTTTTCTTCCGGGTAATGGCCCGCCTCCGATATCAAATATAAGCTCCCTTAAACTTATTCCTATGGGTACCTCCACCAGCCCAGCATTGCGCACCTTGCCTACAAGTGAAAATATCTTGGTCCCGGGACATTTCTCTGCGCCCAGCGCCCTGTACCACTCTGAGCCCTCTTTAACGATGATGGGTATATTGGCCCAGGTTTCAACATTGTTGATATTGGTGGGCTTTTCCCAGAGACCAGACTGTGCGGGAAAGGGTGGTTTAGGCCTTGGTTCCCCGGGAAGATCCTCGAGGGATGCTATAAGGGCGGTCTCTTCACCGCATACAAATGCGCCAGCGCCTGTTTTTACAGTGATATCAAAATCAAAACCTGTACCAAGGATATTATGCCCGATAAGTCCCATGGCCTTTGCCTGTTCTATTGCATGCACTGCATTACGGACAGCTATGGGGTACTCAGCCCTGCAGTAGATAATGCCCTCTGCGGCTCCCATGGCAAATCCGCCTATGAGCATTCCTTCGAGAACACTGTGTGGATTACCTTCAAGCACTGCCCTGTCCATGTATGCGCCGGGATCTCCTTCATCGGCGTTGCATATCAGGTATTTTATATTTCCGGGAGATTTTCGGCAGAACTCCCATTTAAGTCCGGTTGGAAAACCTGCTCCGCCCCTCCCCCTTAAGCCCGATGCCTTTACTGTTTCAATAACCTCTTCCGGGGAGGACTCAAGCGCGCGGGCAAGTGCGCTGTAGCCGTTACAGTTTATATAGTCATAAATGCATTCGGGCCGGATATATTTATTGTTTGATAAGAGCCTTCTTTCCTGGTGTTTATAAAAGGGGATGTCAGTAATGTTGGATGCGGTTTTTTCCGAGCCAGGGTCTTTATAAAGCAGCCGCTCAATCGGAGGTTTTTCATTTACAATGTGATCCAGTATTTCCCGGGTATCTGCTGCTGAAACACTGTTATAAAAGATGTTATCAGGCAGGATCATAACAACCGGTCCGCACTGGCACAGGCCAAGACAGCCGGTAAGACGAACTTCGATTTTCTCCGAGAGGTTTCCATTTTTTATAAGCTCTTCAAATGCATCATAAATATCCCTGCTTCCGCCGGCATGGCAGCCGGGTCCGTCGCATACTGCAATGCATTTACGGTTGACTGAACCGTTCTGTTTTAAACTGTCTCTGAGTTCTGAAAATGTTTTAAGGGTCAACTGTTTTTTCACCTGCATGCCTCCTTTTTTGTAAGTAACGGCTGCAGGATACTGTGCAGTTTTTTTGGTGTCATTTTACCGTGGTAGATCCCGTCAATCATCATGACAGGCGCAAGTGCGCAGGCACCCAGGCATCGTACCGTTTCAAGAGTAAACATTTTATCTTTTGTGGTTTCTCCCGGTTCAATGCCCAGGACGTGGGATGCTTCACGGAGGATGCGGTCTGCTCCCCGGACATGACAGGCAGTGCCCAGGCACACGGTCACAATATGCTTTCCGCGTGGAACAAGGCTGAATGATCCATAGAATTCTGCTACTGAAACGATCTGGCTTAAGGGAAGGTTGAGCCGGTCTGCTACTATGGGAAGTGAGCCCGGCGGCAGATAGTTGAATTCTGACTGAATGGCCTGAAGAAGAGTGAGCAGCGATCCCCGTTCTATGGCATGTTTACTCAGGACATGATCAATATTGTGCCTAGTTTCCGAATCAATGTTTAAGTTCAATTGTAATCTCCAGGTTCTGTTCGAGTGCGAATGTCAGGCAGCAGGAGGCAGAGCTGTGAAGCGCTGTCGCTTGATGTCAATTTAATTTAAAAGAGCGTTCTTTT
Source organism: Desulfatiglandales bacterium (assembly GCA_963667015.2). Lineage (GTDB taxonomy): Bacteria > Desulfobacterota > DSM-4660 > Desulfatiglandales > HGW-15 > JAAZBV01. The sequence continues at coordinate 3,202,210 of CAXXJJ010000004.1, read as the reverse complement.
AAAAACCGGGAACGAGTATAAGAGCGTCAGTGTAGTGTGTCAAGGAAATAGCTGCTACATCATGCTGTAGAGATGTCAGGTTCCAGATTTTATGGGACAAACATGATAGAGGGCGATCTGTTCAAATATTTTTCTTGTAATGCCGTAGTGACTCAGTTGGTGAACAATGGACAATAATAACCGCAGATTTAAAAAGGATTACCGACCAGGTAATCGGTTCAATTTCTTATTCAGAATATCGTCTTTTGCCAAATAAATAGTTGACTTCATGCTGGCATTGCATAATTGCATTAAAACAACTGCAAAGATGCAATGCTAGTGCCCATTCTTTTGATCCCGATTAAATGTAATGTGGAAAAAAATAAATAAAAACAAGGTTATACAGTGATTAAATGATATTTTGATGATTTGGCATCAAAAATGCTCTTTAAATAAGATATTGTGGTATGTTTGCATTAGTTTGCAATGGTATATGCATTGATAGTACAGCATCCGCAATAAATTAATAAATCTATTAACTCCATAAAACAGGGAGGAAAAAATGAAAGCAGCAATCAGTTCCAGCGGAAAAAATCTTGATTCACAGATTGATCCCCGTTTTGGCAGGTGCCGGTATTTTATTATCTGTGATACAGATACAATGAATTTTGAGGCGTTTGAAAATGAGAGTATTACACTCAGCGGCAGCGCCGGCATACAGGCAGGTCAGTTTGTCTCATCAAAAGATGCAGAGGCTGTAATTACAGGCAACTGCGGTCCTAATGCAGCAAAGGTCCTGAATGCAGCAAAAATAAAACTGTTTACAGGGCAGTCAGGCACAATTAAAGATGCTGTTGCAAGGCTTAAAAAAAACGAGCTAAGTGCATCAACTGAAGCAAATGTTCCGGATCATTATGGTGTGCAGGGCGGAGACTCTTCCGTTCAACAGAAATCCTCAAACCCGGTCTATGACCAATCCCCGAATGCCGGCATGGGAATGGGCCAGGGCCGCGGTATGGGAGGAGGCAGAGGCATGGGTATGTGCGGAGGAAAAGGCCAGGGCCGAGGTATGGGCATGGGCCAGGGTCGCGGTATGGGTGGCGGCATGGGAATGAGAAGTGGTGCCGGAATGGCCGGAGTAAATGAAGGACCCAAACCTGACTTTTCAAAGAAAGAGGAACTTGATCTTCTTAAAAAACAGGCACAGGATCTGCTGAAACAGGCCGGGGATATTCAGGCTAAAATTAATACACTTGAGAATAGCTGATTGAAGTATGCAGACATATCTTGACTGTTTTGCCTGTTTCATGTCACAGGCCTTAAGGGCTTCAAGGATAGCGACAGATGATGAAAAAAAGATAAAGAAGGTCCTGGATGAACTCGGCCAGATCATCAATAATTGTACTTTTTGAAAAGGATAAAGTTCAGGTGGATGGTGATATTCTGGAGAATACAAAAAAAGGATATGAAACCTCTATTAAAATGGGTGAACGGCTGGCATCAGTTCTCTGATGTAATACCTGAAAATTGCACCTGATATCCATTGCAGCGAAGAGGGATTTTATCCGTCTTCGCTGAAGCTGCGCCGCGACAAGAATGTCTCTACAATTCTATGTAAGCCTTTCATCAAGATAATTTTTCATTTTTTCTTTATCCAGTGAGATATCCAGCGGTACCATAGCTCCATCAAGCAGGACGTTTGTGGCGCTTTTAAACTTATATTGCATGGCTTCTAAGGAGTCCAAGGTGTAGATATTTAAATTAATTTTTTCTCCAAATATATTCTTCATCTCTTCGGCTACGACTATAGCCTTTTTGCAGGAGACTCACCCTGGATTCCCGCTGTGAAAAACTGTAAGGTCAGACATAATCTTATCCTTTCTTATTGTTAAATATTCAAACCGATTTCAGATTCATTAGTTCAAATAGCATATCTGCTTGAATATTCAATATAAAATTATCAAAGCAGAACAATTTCAGATCCAGGACCGTCTGTCAGGAAAAGGTGTCCTAAAGTTAATAAATACAGTGGATCAAAAGAGGCCTGAAAATATTTTACTTGTAAAATAGGCCTTATTGGTATAATCTCACCCTGCTTTGAAACCTGAAAAAGGTTTAAATATTTATATACTGGAGTTTTATAAAAAGCATTATGAATTGTACTATTTGCGGAGTATCTGCGGATACTATTGAAGATATATTATCCGAGAACTGGACACTATCCTTTTTTGACGGAAATGATGAGCACGGTCCGCTCTGTCCGGCCTGCTCCGAAATATTGTTATATATTGCCAGTGATGGTGAATATGAGCTTAAAAGTGAATATCAGGGGAAAATGATTTTTAATGACCAGCTTGAACATATAGACGATGATCCTCTGAGTGACATCATTTTGGGATACATATTGAACTGACATTACCTTCCCTGATAGAAATAACAATTTAGCCCCCGGCATTGCTGTTATCTGGTTAAAATTTTTATATTGTTATTAAAACCGGGTTATCTCTGATAGCCCTGTTTTAATTTATATTTAAACCGGTTTTAAGCTAACTGCCTGAAAAATCACCTGAAAACATTTCTGTCTTTACTCTTTATTTATGCTTTCTATAATACACATTAAATAACAACCTTAAAGGTGACGATTTTGAAATATAAATGCCTGAACAAAAAAGACATTGAAATTCTAAGGGGATATACGGGTCCGGACAGGTTTTCAACCGGAGAATCTGTCCTGAACCTCCATTCAAGGGATCAGTCCAGGCATTTACCTGTCCTTCCGGAGGCGGTTCTATGGCCTTTAGAAGAGGCAGAGGTAGTCAGGATCTTACAGTATGCCAATGAACATATAATTCCTGTAACAGGATGGGGAGCAGGAAGCAGCCTGGAGGGGAATCCAATACCTGTTCAGGGCGGGATTGTTCTTGATTTTTCCATGATGAACAGAATTATTGATGTTAGGGAAGAGGATTTTCAGGCCGACGTTGAACCTGGGGTAATATATAAGAATCTCAATAAAAAGCTCAGGCACAAGGGCCTTTTTTTCCCGCCTGATCCGGGGGCTGATGCAACAATCGGGGGTATGATTGCAAATAATTCCAGCGGTACGCGGACAGTTAAATATGGATCAACCAGGGATAATATCCTCAGACTGTCGGTTGTCCTTGCAAACGGTGAAATAATAAGGACCGGTACGAGGGCATCAAAGACATCATCGGGCTATGATCTTATAAACCTTATCACAGGCTCTGAAGGTACACTTGGAATCATCACCCGCGCAACCCTCAAATTAACCGGTCTTCCTGCCGAGTTTTCCGCTGTAATTGCGACATTTCCATCTGTAAGCGCCGCAGGAAAGGCAGTGTTTGACATAGTAAGATCAGGGCTCGATCCGGCCGCACTTGAACTGCTCGACCCAGGGTGCATTAAACTTATTAATCTTAACCGGGGTATGAGTCTCAGGGCGGAACCTACACTCTTTATAGATTATCATGGCCCTTCAAAGGGTTATCTGGCCGATATCCTGGAGACAACAGAAGAACTCTGTATGGCGCAGGGATGTAATAATTTTTTAACTGGTATAGGCAGGGAAGAGAGGGACAGTTTTTTCAGTGCAAGGCATGAACTAAGTGAGATGATAACAAGGAACCATCCCGATTGCGACTTCCTTTCAGGAGATTCGGCTGTTCCCATATCCGCATATCCTGAAATTATCGAATTGGCACGGGAAGAGGTTGAAAAAAATAATCTCAAAGCCTATATATTCAGCCACGCGGGAGACGGCAACCTCCATGTAAAATTTGCAGGAAGGAAAAACAATGAAGAGGAGTGGCAGAGTATCCAGAAAGTAAACGAAAAAATAGTATCAAAGGCCATAAGCCTGGGCGGTACCGCCACCGGCGAGCATGGAGTGGGCATAGGAAAACGAGGGTTTATGGCCCAGGAACATGGTAATGCCCTGATATTGATGAAAAAAATTAAAAAATTATTTGACCCGAATGAAATATTAAACCCGGGGAAGATTTTTCTCGATCTATGATTACAAACAACCAATATATAACCGACCTGGGTAAATTAATATCCCGTGGAGACAAGAAAATCTCCATAGCCGGAATTGACAATGCAGCGAGATCGTATTTTGTCGCAGGATTGCTTCTTGAACAGGAAAAACCAATTCTGATTATACTGCCAAAGGCAAAGGATGCTGTAAGATTTATGAAGGAACTGGAGTTTTTCCTTCCAGATAAATTTGTATCAGGAGGCCAGTCCGAAAAAAAACTTTTTGATTTTCCCGCATATGACATCTCACCCCTCACAGGACTTAGCCCCCACAGGAATATTGTCAATCGCAGACTTCAGGCCCTTTATGCACTTACATCCTGCAAAAACCCTGTGGTCGTTACCTCGCTGGAGGCACTGCTTCTTAAGGTTGTGCCAAAGAATGCACTGGTCAGGGCACTTGAATACCTTGAGGCAGGAGAGGATTTTTCACGGGAAGATCTCATAAAAAAACTTGAAGCCGGAGGATATCTGAGGACATCCCTTGTGGAGGAACCAGGGGACTATTCCGTGCGGGGCGGCGTTATAGACATCTTTCCTCCCCTGTATGATTTACCTGTCCGCCTTGAATTCTGGGGTGACAGGCTTGAATCCATCCGTCACTTCACACCCCTTTCCCAGAGGTCTACAGATCATCTTAAGGATATGATCCTTTTACCCTCCAGTGAAATTATCATGGATGATGATGCCATGAAGAGGGCAAGGTCCATGGGAAGGCTGCCCGAGCAGTCTGTAGAGGGCAGCAGCTTCCCCGGCCAGGAGGCATGGCTGAATCATTTCTATCCAGTGCTGGACAGCCTTTTTAACTATTTCCCTTCATCCGGCATTGTTCTTCTTATGGACAGTGACAGGATTGAACCCGAGGTAGAAAAATTTCACTATAAATTTGAGAAGGATCTGGAAAGGTACAGGGAGGAGGCGGAAAACAGGGGGGCAATCTTTCCTGATACAGAAGGGGTGCAGTTAACCGATGAAGAGATGGAATCGGACCTGAACAAGTACCAGCAGATCAGGTTTAATAATCTTGCCATAGCTGCGCCCGGGCAGGAGTCTGTATCCATAGAGGTCAGGGGAGCAGGGGATGTTGATTTTGACTTTGATCTGAGACTTGCAGGGAAGGGCCGTGTTTCAATGGCCCCGCTTGCGGACAAAATATCATCATGGATAAACCAGGGAGCGAGAACTGTTCTTGTATGCAGGACCGAACAGCAGGCAGCAAGACTTGAGGAGATCCTTAACAATTACGAGGTCCCGGTTGATGAAACAGTAGATAGTTTTTATGCTGCTTCGCTTAGAAAGAAAGTTCATATCTGTCTCGGCAGGTTATCAAGGGGATTTGCCTGGGAGGATATCGGCCTTTATGTGATTAGCGAAGATGAGATCTTCGGACCAAAGCGATCAAGGGCAAAGAAAAAGACCGAGGATACCGGCATTGACTGGACATCCTTCAGCCAGCTTGCAGTGGGTGACCTGGTTGTGCACGAGGATCATGGTATCGGCATGTATGGCGGTCTTATCAGGATGGAGATACAGAACAAGATTAATGATTTTGTGCTCATCGAATATGCCGGTAATGACCGGCTCTATATACCTGCTGATCGCATCAGTATAATGCAGAAATATGTTGGGGCTGATGACAAGAATCCAAGGCTTGATCAGCTAGGAGGCAAGGCCTGGAAGGTGATCAAGCAGAAGGCCAAAAAGGCCATAATGGAGATCGCCCGGCAGCTTGTTGAGATATATGCAATCAGAAAGTACAGGGAGGGATTTTCCTTTTCAAGACCTGATAACTATTTCAGGGAGTTTGAGGCAACATTTGAATATGAAGAAACCTCAGATCAGTTAAAGGCAATAGATGATGTGCTCTCGGACATGGAATCCGAAAGGCCCATGGACAGGCTGATATGCGGTGATGTTGGTTTCGGAAAGACCGAAGTGGCTGTGAGGGCTGCATTCAAGGCGGTATCAGACGGCAAGCAGGCAGCATTGCTTGTGCCTACCACGGTCCTGGCCGAGCAGCATTATGAGACGTTTAAGGCGAGGATGAAGCCATTTAATATAGAGGTGGATGTCTTAAGCCGGTTCAAGAGCAAAAAGGAGCAGAACGAGACCGTGGCCAGAGTCCGATCCGGTCAGGTCAATATCCTTATCGGTACCCACCGGATACTATCAAAGGATATGGGATTCAAGGATCTAGGCATTCTTATAATAGATGAAGAGCAGAGGTTCGGCGTCAAACAAAAGGAGCGGCTCAAGGAGTTCAGGGCCATTGTTGATGTGCTTGCTCTCACCGCTACTCCAATCCCTAGGACCCTTCACCTTTCTCTTATGGGTGTGAGGGATCTGAGCATAATAGAGACACCCCCGGAAGACAGGCTGGCAATCCAGACTAATCTGTCTCACTATGACGAGGCAACAATAAAGCATGCAATAGAAAACGAGATAGAGAGGGGAGGCCAGGTATTTTTTGTGCACAACCGGGTCCAGTCTATTGAAAATATTGCAGCCAAAATAAAAAAGATTGTACCAGGTGCAAAAATTGACATAGGGCACGGACAGATGAAGGGGCCGGATCTTGAAAAGACCATGATGCGCTTTTTGAAAAAAGAGATAGATGTGCTTGTCTGCACTACCATTATTGAATCCGGCCTGGATATCCCTTCAGCCAACACAATAATAATCAACCAGGTGGAGCGTTTCGGGCTCTCTCAGATTTATCAGCTGCGGGGTCGCGTGGGCAGGTCTTCTGAAAACGCATATGCCTATCTGCTCCTGTCCAAAAATGCCAACATGACAAGGGAGGCGGAAAAGAGGCTCAAGGCCCTTATGGATTTTTCAGAGCTTGGTGCGGGTATCCACCTTGCAATGCATGACCTCAAGATACGCGGCGGCGGAAATATACTGGGCTTCAGCCAGTCCGGCCATATTGCCTCCATAGGGTATGAGCTGTACCTGAAGCTCACCGAAGAGGCCATAGCCGAGCTCAAGGGCGAGGAGCATCAGGCAGATATCAATCCCGAAATCAATGTGGATCTATCAGCCTATCTTCCCGAGGAGTATGTATCTGATATTGATGTAAGGCTTAACATCTACAGGAGACTTTCAAGCCTTAAGGAGGATGATGACCTGAACAGGATGATTGATGAAATCAGGGACAGGTTCGGCTCTCCGCCGGTGGCTGTATCAAACCTGATTAAGGTCATGGAAGTAAGGCTCATGATGAAAAAGAAGAGAATAATCCGCCTTGATGTAAAGGAAGATGCCCTTATGTTCACATTTTTTTCAGGGGCTGATATTGATCCTCGAAATGTTGTAAAGTTTGTTGAGAAAAAAAGGCCCAGGTTCAGCCTGATGTCCGATTCAAGGCTCAAGGCAAGGATCAAAAGGACGGATCATTTCAACGCACTTTCGGAGGCAAAGGGTGTAATAGCGGAATTTGATTTTATCTAGTTTCCAATTAGTGCCTCAAATACAGTTTATGGATGGGCACTATTTTAGTTTGTATAGTCAGTCATTTTTTGATAAATAATTTTTTTGGGTGTCCCTTGGGGGAGGAGGCCCCGAAAACAAAGGGGAAATCTATGATCGAATCTGACAGGAATTTTAAAGGCGCGATACAGACTCACTATGTTGACTCCACTCCCTGGTGGCCGGAAAAGAAAAAGGCCCCGGAAAACTCACCAAATATTCTCTACATCCTGCTTGATGACACCGGCTATTCGGATATCGGGTGCTACGGATCTCTGATCCATACCCCCAATATCGACAGGCTGGCAGAAGACGGCCTGCGTTACCGTGATTTTCATGTAAATGCCATGTGTTCTCCGACCCGGGCAAGTCTTATGAGCGGCTGCAATCATCATACTGCCGGCATGGGGTATCTTGCAAATTATGATCTTGGCTTTCCAAGTTATCGGGGCCGTGTAGATCCAAGGTATGGTTTCATCAGTGAAACCCTTGTCGAAAGCGGATACAACACCTTCATGCTTGGTAAATGGCACCTGATCAATGACAGTGACGCCACCGGTGCAGGACCATATGATCACTGGCCCATGGGCCGCGGGTTCAACAAATTTTATGGTTTTCTCAGTGCCTGTACGAGCCAGTTCTACCCTGATCTCGTGTGCGGCAATGAGTTTGTCGAACAGCCGAAAACACCTGATGAGGGATATCATTTCAGTGAGGATATTACAGACAGGGCGATCAGATATATTGGAGATCTGAAATCCAATGATCCTGATAAACCCTTTTTCTGCTACCTGTCATTCGGGGCCATGCATTCACCACATCACGCACCAAAGGAATACATTGACAGGTATAAAGGTGCCTTTGACGAAGGATGGGACAGGTACAGAGAGAAGGTCTTTGAAAAGCAGAAAAAACTTGGACTGATTCCGGACCATGCAGTCCTGACAGATAAGGACAGGTTTATAGAATACTGGGACAGTTATCCGGAAAATGTAAAAAAGGTTCTTGCAAGATACATGGAGGTCTACGCAGGGTTTATGACCCATACTGATGACCAGGTAGGCCGGGTAGTGGAATACCTTAAAAGGATCGGCCAGTATGACAATACAATGATCGTTCTTATGGCCGATAATGGTGCCTCGGCAGAAGGCACTCCCAACGGGCTTAAAAATACATATTATCATTTTTTGACAGAGCAGTTCCCCGGTCCGGTTACCGAGGATGAACTTGAGGATATCGGCTCCGAATATGCCTGTTCCCATTATCCCATCGGATGGGCACACGCGAGCAATACACCTCTCAAACTATATAAGACATGGGCTCATAATGGCGGTGTCAAGGTGCCGCTCATTATATCCTATCCCGATCGCATAAAGGATAAAGGCAGCATAAGATCTCAGTATCACCATGTGGTCGACATATATAAGACAGTGCTTGATATGTGCGGTATGGAAGAACCCGAAAGGATTAAAGGCGTTCCGCAGGAACCCAAGCATGGTGTCAGCATGTCCTACACATTTGATAATCCGGATGAAAAAGGCCGGAGGCATGTCCAGTACTATGAGATGCTTGGAAACCGGGGCATATGGGCTGACGGCTGGAAGGCCGTATGTGATCATGTGGCAAATCCGACCTTTGATTTTTCTCTTGATGAATGGGAGCTCTATCATACGGACAGTGATTTTTGCGAGGCCGATAACCTGGCTGAAAAAAATCCAGAAAAACTCAGGGAGATGGTTGATCTCTGGTGGCGTGAGGCAGAGAAATACAAAGTACTTCCAATGCTGGAAAGCCATATGAAAAAGCAGGAAGGGTTCCATTCCAAGGCCATACTGAAATTTCCCCCGGAAAAGCCAAGACCGGAGAGGGTTATCTTTCCGGAGTACGCCGGTGGAACGGGTGTCCGCCTGCCATTCAAACCCTTTAAGCTTGAGGTGCATGCAGGCTATAAAAAGGGGGATGAGGGTGTGCTTGTGTCTGGCGGGGACAACCAGGGCGGCTTTGCCCTGTATATTCAGGACAATCGACTTAAGGTCCATAATAACTGGCTGGGCTTTGAACATACTGGCACCCAATCCGACATTGAACTGCCTGAAGGGGATATTGAACTTGCCTTTGAGTACGTCGCTGGAAAGTCTGAACCGTCAAAGGGGCGGATCATGATCAACAAAAGGCCATGCGGTGAATTTGTTTTTGGGGAACATGGCATCAACTCCGCAACTGTACGTGTCGGAAAATTCCCATATGTTTCAATCACGGGTGATATGAGAGAAAAGCTTCATTATGAGTATACAAACAGGATCGACAGGGTAAAGCTTATAACTCAGCCGCTTAATGATATGGATAAAACCCTTGAACTTGAAAAAGAGGCCAGACTGGAATAAATTCTGTGAAATGAAAAAAGAAAAAATAGTGAACACGCCATCTCAACCTTTCCACATAATGGCCAAGCCGGGCGGATCAAGATGCAACCTTGACTGTGAATACTGTTATTTCCTGTCCAAGGAAAGGATGTACCCCGGCAGTAAATTTCGTATGGATGAGAAACTGCTGGAGATATATATAAAGCAGTATATTGAATCCCAGCACTATCCGGAGATCACCTTCTCATGGCAGGGAGGCGAACCCACCCTGATGGGCCTGGATTTTTTTAAACAGGCGATACATTTCCAGCAGAAATACGCAAGGCCTGGTACACGTATATTAAATACCCTTCAAACAAATGGGACATTACTGAATGAAGAGTGGTGCAGGCTGTTTAAAAAATACGGCTTCTTGATTGGGCTAAGTATAGATGGTCCGGAAGAGCTTCATGATGTCTACAGGGTAAACAGGGCAGGAAAGGGAAGTTTTGCTCAGGTTATGAAGGGATGGCAGCTCTTAGAGGATGCCGGCGTGCAGTACAATATCCTTTGCTCTGTTAACGCGGCCAACCAGGATAAACCACTGGATGTGTACCGGTTTTTCAGAGATCAATTAAATGCCCGGTATATACAGTTTATACCAATTGTTGAACGTGCAACATCCGAGTTGCTCCCCATAGCCAATTCCGGGTGGAAGGGTTCCAACAATAAAAAAAGGATTTTATACACACAGTCCGGGAACAATGTTACCGAACGATCTTTATCCGCATTCGAATATGGGAGTTTTCTCATCACAATCTTTGATGACTGGGTACGGCATGATGTCGGAAAGACCTATGTTCAGATATTTGATGTTGCCTTAGGGGCATGGTTCGGTCAGCCTGGAGGGCTCTGTATTTTTTCACCGACCTGCGGCAATGCAATGGCCCTGGAACATAATGGCGACCTGTTCAGCTGCGATCATTTTGTGGAATCTGATTATCTGCTCGGGAATATCCATAAAAAAGATATGGCAGAACTGGCGCTGTCAGAAAAACAGAGGGAGTTTGGTGAAGCAAAGAGCAAGACACTTCCTGAATATTGTCTCAAATGTAATGTTAAATTTGCATGCTATGGAGGCTGTCCTAAAAACCGCTTTATAAATACACCTGATGGAGAACCCGGGCTGAATTATCTGTGCGAGGCATATAAAATATTTTTTAATCATATTGACCGGCCCATGAAAACCATGGCCCGTCTGCTCCGCCAGCGTCGCCCGCCGGCGGAGGTAATGGAATATATGATCTAACCTGCCGGGACTTTCAGCATCCTTTCAACCGCCTTTTTTGCCTTTATGGCGATATTCTCAGGCACCTTTACAACGGTTTTCATCTCTTCAAGGGCTGTTATAATATCCTCCAGTCCTGTCTTTTTCATATCAGCGCAGACCATATTCGGGTTAGCCGGGATAAATAATTTGTCAGGATTTGCCCTGGAAATGGGGTACAGAATCCCTGTTTCGGTACCTATTATGAATTTCTTTGCCTGGGATTCCCCTGCAAACTTTATCATGCCTGACGTGCTTTTTATCTCATCTGCAAGTTCAAGAATTTCAGGCGGGCATTCTGGATGTGCCAGGAACAGGGCATCAGGATTTTCAGATTTAACCTTTTTTACCTGTTTTGCATTTAGTCCGTTATGAACAGGGCAGTAACCGTCCCAGTATGTAATTTTTCTGTTGGTCATTTTTATTGTATACTGGGCAAGATTCCGGTCCGGTGTCATAAAAATCTCTTTATCCGGATCAATGCTCTCAGCCACCTTCACAACATTCGCCGATGTACAGCAGATATCGGTTTCCGCCTTCACATCTGCGGTGGTGTTTACATAACTTACCACAATCCTGTCAGGGTATTGGTTCTTCTCCTTTATCAGTTGTTCAGCCGTAATCATGTCTGCCATGGGACAACCTGCGGTAGCGACCGGCAGCAGGACTGTTTTTTCAGGGGATAAAACAGATGCCGTTTCGGCCATGAAATGCACACCGCAGAATACGATCACACCCGCATCGGTTTTTGATGCCTTTATGGAAAGCTCAAGAGAGTCGCCGCACAGGTCTGCAACATCCTGCACTTCCGGTCGCTGATAATTATGGGCAAGAAGGATTGCATTATTTTCCTTTAAAAGCCCTCTTATTTTTTTCTTTAGTTCTTCATTCCGATCGATATTTGTTCCCATTTTATGCCCCTAACAATTCATTTTATTTTGCCTGAATTAGTGTGATAATATATAAGGAACATCATACTATAGGATGAATTTTTTCAGGTCAAGCCAGGGTTTTGATAATAATTTAAATATTCTCCGGTTTTGTGGAATTGGGTGCTGATATTCAAATAAAACAAGATGAAGAGTGTCTGAAAGATACCCCTTCCATCAGGGCATCAATAAAAGACGGGATGTCCCATGCGGTAATGATGGGGTGCGGAGAAACATATTTAAATGTGTTCGCTATCTTTCTGAAAGCCTCGACCATTCAGGTAGGCCTTATATCGACTCTTCCCCAGTTTTTGGGATCAGTTATGCAGTGGGCAGGCGCAATCAACCTGGACAGGATAAAAAGCCGGCGAAGGGTAGTGGTAACTGGTGCGTTGATACAGGCATTAACATTTTTACCTATCGCGTTTCTTACTTTCCTGTCTCTTAACAGAAGTAAATCGATAATTCTTCTTCTATTATTTGTAATTATTTACCATGGTTCAAACGGGGCCGGTGTTCCTGCATGGAACAGCCTTATTGGTGATCTAATACACCCCAATCTGCGGGGGAGATTTTTTGGACGAAGGAATACTTTAACAGGACTGAATACCTTTATTGCACTTACCCTTTCAGGTCTGATTCTACACGTTTTTGAGAAACAGCTTCATCCGGAAACAGGGTATCTTATTATTTTTATATGTGCCTGTATTGCAAGGCTTTATTCAGTGCGATGGCTCTCAGCGTATGAAGATCCTCCTCTAAAGGTCACATCGGATCAGGTATTTACTTTCCGCCAGTTTCTTAAAAGATCTCCCCATTCAAATTTTGCAAAATTTGTATTTTTTGTTGCCATGATCAATCTGGGTGTATCCTTTTCAAGTCCCTATTTCTCTTTATATATGCTGCGGGATCTGAAATATAATTATATGTCCTTCACTCTTGTGATAGCGACCAGCAATATTACACAATTTATATTTTTCAGATACTGGGGCGGGATAAGCGACAGGTTCGGGAATAAGAAAATTCTTAATCTGTGCGGATGGGGTATGGTGATAGTCCCGGTTCTCTGGCTTGGTTCAACGAATATTTATTATCTTATTCTCATCCAGATTTATGGCGGGATCATCTGGTCTGGTTTCAATCTGGCCATTGCCAATTTTTTATTTGATGCAGTAACTCCCCCCAAAAGGGCAAGACGTGTGGCCTATCAGGGACTCATGAATGGAATTGCGGTTCTTACCGGCTCGGTCCTGGGCGGTGTCACTGCGGGTCACCTGCCGGAATCAATCACAATAGGGCCTTTTATCTGGCATCCTGTATCAATGCTGCTTATAGTTTTTTTAATTTCCGGAATAATAAGGTTTATAGCAGCTTATTCATTCTTAAGAAAATTCAGAGAAGTCAGGGATGTAGAGCCCATCGGGCATGGTGAATTGATCTTCAGGATCAGTCACATAAAGCCTGTTGCCGGTGCTACCTTCAGCCTGTCCACCGGCCTTTTCGGTCATCAAAAAAAGAGAGACAAAGAAAATCAGTAATGAACTGCAAGCCAGACGGTGTCTTCTTCGTCTGACGTCCATTCCACCCTGTGGAGGGTATGCGCAGGGATTTCAAGGTAATCACCCGGTGAAAGTTCAAATATCTTATTCCTGTCCTTAAAGATGAGGCCTGCCTTTCCCTTCAGGACGATGACAAACTCATTTTTTTCCTGGTCATACCAGAAACCGGGAGGGGATGCATGTCCGCGTGATACGATTCTTTCGATCTTTATTCCCTTCTCCGCATCCCCTGCAATCTTCTCCATCAGTTCATCAGGCAGGTCTGGTGGAATATGTTTAAAAATATTTTCCATGGGCCTCGGTGATTCTGTCTTTTAAATAGGAGACAGAATCTTTATCATTCTCAAAAAGATCAAAGCAGTAACCGTCCTCTCCAAGCAGGCCTCCGGGGATAAGATCCCCTTCTTCATCGGGATCAGTTATTGTCTCGGCATAAAAACATATGGAAATCCATCGATTTTCCGGATCATCATCAATTACATCCAGCATAGTCAGTATTTTTTCTTCGCCATTGTCATCAACATTTGCCCGCAGAGAATGACTTATTCCCGGGCGGGATTTAAAGGAATAAGCAAGGCCTTCAAGGGATTCCAGAAGACTGACTATCTCAGTAAAAGCGCCTTTAATACCGTTATTATCGGTAGTCCAGCTATTAAGCAGATCCGAGACTTCCTTGATATCAGAGATTGTACCCATTATTTCCCCTTTCCTGAATTTTTAAAATTTTAATTAATACCCGTTATTTTTCTGGTGACCGATATAAGGTCCGGAAAGCGAATGCAGTCATAATCCCGCCAGTCATCAAAGGGATCAAGAAGCACAGCACCTATACCTGCCCTCCATGCACCGAGAACATCTACATGATACATGTCTCCTATATGAAGAGTTGTCTCAGGTTCAGCATTCAACATATCAAGGGCATACCTGAAAAACCCGGGATCAGGTTTTTCAATGCCCACAATATGAGAATCAAAAATATGATCAAAATAGTGTCCCAGGTTAAGGCTGTTAAGGATATTTTCGACTGAACCGTTGGAGTTGCTTACCACTGCAAGCTGAAAATTATTTTTTTTAAGTGTTTCAAGGGCTTCAGGCACTCCGGGAAGAATATTGTTCCACAATTTCTGGCTCTGACCGCTTTCTGAAACTGTTTCGAGCATATATTCCACTATTTTGGTTTTTTTAGAATCGGAGGCTGAATCGGCAGCCTGCAGGTTATCCAGGATACTTTTTATATAAAGGATCGATGTGTCTTTGTTTTCGGTAGATTTCAGCCTTGAAACCTCCGCCGATACAATCGGTCTAGCGGAGGCCTCTGCCCGGTGCAGTTCATCTTCGGTGCAATCAATATCGAAGCGTCTCAATTCATCGCAAAACCACGATAAATTCATTGATATCAGAGTGTTGCCAGCATCAATAAGTATTGTTTCAAGTCTTTCAAAGGCGATTTCTTTTTCTTGCATACTAAGACCTGCCGGGAGTTTTTCATCATATAACAATGTTTTAAATAAAATGTCCAGTTTTTGAGATAAACTGTAAACGTTTATCAAAAAATAGAACTACTCCTTTTGATCCTGTGATTACCAAATTTCCTGCCTGGAAAAAACGCGGGTCGGATAAAATAATAAATGTGATTAAGTATATTCAAGATAAACTATATATTACTTGACAAACAAACGGCCTTTTTTATAAAAATCGATACGTGCTATATTATTGGGAAAACTTTTTCATTCAGTCCAACATATTGAAAATATAATTTATATTTTCCCTAATGGGCTTTTTTTTAGGGAAGATTTTTGTATTAAATGTCAGGGAACGGATAAATTTATTTTGAAACACTAAAGGAAACACAATGGATCTAAATAAAGAAAAATTCATCGCTTATTGCGCTGTTGCGGCACTTTTTATTGTTGGGGTAGTTTGTTATGCTGCGTTTCCTGATAAGACGCCTGAGGAGCCAGTCAGGATAATGCTTAATGCTGGCCCAGGGGCAGCGGGAGGAAAGGTATTATTTACCCACAAAGAGCATAAAGATCATAAAACAAAGGAAAATTATGGTCTTGACTGTATAGACTGCCATCATCAATATGTTAAGGCAGAAGACGGAAAGTTTTTATATATTCGAAAAGATAATTCTACAGGTGAAAAACCTATTGTCTGCAGTGAGTGTCATGAAGCTGTAAAAGCCGAAGACGATGATTCAATACAGCCCAAACGATCGGATGCCTTTCATACTCGATGCATAGGTTGTCATGATGACGCCGGTCATGGTCCCGGTTTCGGTTCCGAGGAATGTGCGGGCTGTCATGCTAATGCTATTTAATTTTTTCAGGTGCTCCGAAAGTTCAGATATAACAAGTTCTTTTTACACGGCAGGAGGCAATTATGATTAAAAAACCGTTTTTCAGTATTGGGACTCCCAAACTGGAATGCCCGATGATCCAGGATCTAAATCCGGGCTTTGAAAAAGGTGTCCCATTACCGGAAGTGGTGACGGTTTATTTAAATAAGCCCTATTCACCGGCTATTGGAGAATTCTTAAAAGTTGGAGACAGTGTCAAGACAGGTCAGAAAGTGGTTATTGATAACGAAGACTCGTACTTTTTATCCTCGGTTACCGGATCGGTATCTGCCCTTGATGAGTATATCGGCTATTTTGGTTTAAAATATACCGCCATCTCCATTAAAACCGATCCCGAAGATCAGGAAGATGAGGAGATTAAATCTGTAAGCGGATCCGCATCTATTGAGAATGCCGTCAATTTTCTTGCTGCACTCCCCGGTTGTCCTGATTTTAAATCATTTATAAAAAGAAAATATCCCTTTGATACCATCGTTATTGAAGGTGCTGATGATGACCTGCTCGTATCGACCAGTCAGGCTGTTATTGAAGAGCAGACAAATGATGTTCTTGAAGGCATAAATATATTAAAGGAACTGCTTAAGGTAAAAAAAGTTTATATTACCGCTTTTCCAGGTTCTGTATCCAAGGTTAAAGACTCGGATGCAAAAGTCATTGAGGTCAAGCCTGTCTATCCGGATTCATTGCCGGAAATGGTAATGAAGGAAAAATTAAAACGGGTTGTACCGGCAGGCAAAAAGAGTGAAGATACCGGTGTCGGTTTTATCAAGGTAGAGGCTGTTGCCGCATTAAGCAGAGCATTCAAGAAAGGCGAAGCCCCGGTTAATAAGGTGATTACTGTAATAGATAAAACAGGTGCTGTAAAAAATCTAAAGGTTAGGATCGGAACACCTGTGAAGGATGTTCTGAGTTACCTTAATATAGATACTGCCCATGGAGACAGGATCGTTATCGGTGGACCGTTAAGGGGCAAGAGTATTTATTCGATTAATTCCCCGGTATTATGGGATACGGATGCAATTCTTGTTCAGGCTTCAGAACAAATTACATCATGCCAGGACAACCCATGTATCAATTGCGGTGAGTGCGTGCGCGCATGTCCGGCAAATATACCTGTAAATATGCTTGTAAGATTGCTGGAAAACGGTCTTTATGAAGAAGCTGCCAGTGAGTATGACATGCTGTCATGTATAGAATGCGGTCTTTGCTCCTATGTCTGTGTGGCTCGAATCCCTGTTTTCCATTATATTATGCTCGGTAAAAATGAATACCTCAAGCTGAGAAGTATGGAGGAATCTAATGCTTAATCAGAAACTGTTTGTAAGCTCCCACGCTCCGTTCTGCCACAACGGAACAAGTATCAAGGGCAAGAGCTATAACATCATATTAGCTGCTATCCCAGCTGTGGCTATGGGTGTATACCGGTTTGGTGCACCAGCTTTAGCGGTCCTGTTGTTTTCTATCGCCTGGGCAATGATCTGGGAACTGGCAATGAATAAGGCCATGAAAAGACCGGTAAGTATTGGTGATGGAAATGCAGCGGTCATAGGCCTGATGTTTGCCATGATGATGCCGGCAACAACCCCCTGGTGGGCAATTGTCACAGGAACATTCATTGCCGTTGTAGTAGGAAAGCAAATATTTGGGGGAATAGGCTGCAATCCTCTTAACCCTGCTGTTTTAGCCGTCGCCATTTTAATGCTTTCATGGAACGGTATTGTTGATTTTGACGAAGCCCTTGTAAACTATGATTTTACCTTTTTGGCAAGGTATCCTCTGGGCGCTCTTAAACAGCTTGGCGTATTCCAGGCAGGAGCCTATCCACTTGAAGATCTTTTTATGGGGATGCAGGCAGGCGGTATAGGAGCTACATTCGGCCTCGGACTTGTTATAGGCGGTTTGTATATGATAGTTCGGGGTTATATAAGGTGGGAGATCCCAATATCATTTCTGGCAGGCATATTCATTACAGCACTGATTTTTAATCAGGTTGATCCTTCAAAATATGCGGGTCCGCTGTTTCACATATTGACCGGGTATACATTACTAGCTGCTTTCTTCCTTTTAACGGAAGATTCCTCCTCACCGGTAAATTTTATCCCTATGATTTTATATGGGCTGACTGCAGGAATAATGACTGTCCTGATCAGAAATATAGGGGTTTATATTGATGGCACAATTTTCGCCATCGTTCTGTTGAATGTCGCCAATCCTCTTCTGGATAAGATCAGGCCAAGGGCGTTGGGAAAGGGAGCTGATTATGCGTGATATTATAAAACTTTTCATTGTTGTTGCTCTTTTTGCTGCAGTTGCTGGTGGAGTACTTGCCAAAGTAAGAGATGTTACTCTAGAACCGATAGAGAAACAGGTAATATATTGGGTAACAGGGCCAGCACTTGATAAATTATTTAAGGGCAGCGAAAACGTTCCTAAGGAAGACAAGTTTAAAATCCAGGATGGTAAAAATGAGATAGATGTTTTTGTAGCCGAGTTTGACGGCAAAAGGAATATGGCCGCTTTTGAGTCTTCAGGGATGGGTTATGACGGCAAAGTAGGTGTTATGGTTGGATTTAATCTTGATACTGATGAACTTGTCGGAATGGGGATTACCACTCACACAGAGACCCAGGGGATTGGATCAAGGGCAGAAACAGATACTAATTTTATTAATCAGTTTAAAGGGATGTCTGTTGATACCGGTTTTAAGGTAAAGACAGACGGCGGAGATGTTGATGCCTTGAGCGGCGCCACATTCACATCAAAGGGTGTGTGTGCGGCTGTCGCAGACGCTGTTGATAAGTATAAAAGACTTAAGGATGAGATCCGTAAAAAGATGTAAGCCTCTATAAAAAGGGAGATATTATATATGGCAAAGAGTGTTGGACAGGAATTTGTAAAAGGGTTGTGGGCAGAAATACCGCCTTTCCGGCTTGTGCTGGGGCTGTGTCCAACCCTTGCGGTGACCATGAGTATGGGAGATGGAATAGGTATGGGAATAGCCACCACGTTTGTTCTGTTTTGTTCCAATGGGGTTATTTCTCTCCTAAAAAATGTCATTCCCAAGCAGGTAAGGCTTTCATGTTTTATTATTGTTATTGCAACATTCGTTACGATTGTTCAGCTGCTCATGCAGGCCTATAATTATCCCCTTTACAAATCCCTTGGTATATTTTTACCTCTGATAGTTGTTAACTGTATTGTTCTCGGCCGGGCAGAGGCCTTTGCTGCTAAAAACAGTGTTATACCTTCCCTGGCAGATGGCCTGGGGATGGGATTGGGCTTTACTCTTTCTTTAGGCGTCTTAGGGGCCTTTAGAGAATTATTCGGGAAAGGTACACTAACCGTTCCATTTATGGACAAGGGAACTTTTGAGATTATGAGTGCTTCGTATCAGCCCTTTCATTTTTTAGTGGAGGCACCCGGAGCCTTTGTATGTCTTGGGCTCATGCTTTGTGTAATGAATATGCTGGGCAAAAAATAGCATTACTGATCAGGAGATACTAAATGGGTGAATTTATATTAATAGCTGTAAGCTGTATATTTGTTAACAATATTCTTCTTGCTCAATATCAGGGGAATTGTCCGTTCCTTGGAGTTTCTAAAAAGATGGAGACTGCTACAGGAATGGCAATGGCTGTTATTTTTGTACTTGTCATGGCAGGGGCTGTGACCTGGTGTGTTGATCATTTTGCACTTAGACCCCTTGGTCTTGATTACCTTAAAATACTTTCATTTATATTGGTCATTGCATCACTGGTTTCATTTGTAGAAATGTTCCTTAAAAAATCAATCCCCGGTCTTTATGCCGGTCTTGGTATCTTCCTTCCTCTTATTACAACTAACTGTGCGGTAATGGGTGTATGTATTTTAAATGTTAAGGAAGAAATCAGTTTTCTTAAGGCTCTGACCTATTCTTTTGCATATGCTGTTGGTTTTGGATTAGCATTGATACTTTTTGCCGGAATCAGGGAACGTATACTTCTTGCAAGAGTTCCAAAACCTATGCAGGATACTGCGATTGGTCTTGTTGGTGCCGGAATGCTGGCCCTTGCCTTTTATGCGTTCAGGGGTATGGCATAATAGAATAATGTTTTGAAGTCCTGGCTTCTGTACCTGCCGGGACTTTTTTTTATAGAAAATGATATATCTATAAAATCCGTTTTATTTATAAAACGGGTTTATATTTTTATAAGGGGGAATAGATGCTGATCGCAGTTTATCTTATGGGTGGCCTTGGTTTGGTTGTTGGTATCGGGCTGGCAATAGCATCCAAAATATTCTATGTATGGGTGGATCCCCGTGTTGAAGCAATTAACGAGGCACTGCCCGGTGCAAACTGTGGAGGGTGTGGCTACCCTGGTTGCAGCGCAAACGCCGAGGCTATTGTAGCCGGCAAGGCATCTCCCTCATCCTGTGTAGCAGGCGGTCCCGAGATCGCTGTTGAGATTTCCGGAATTATGGGTGTGTCACTGGAGGCTAAAGAGCCTGATATTGCTCTTCCGGGGTGTACTTATGGAATTAATGATACGGATCTTAAATATTCATATGAAGGCATTAATGACTGCAGGGCTGCGGCGCTTCTAAGCGGCGGAAGTAAACTGTGTCCGGTCGGGTGCCTTGGGCTTGGAACATGCGTCAGCGCCTGCCCCTTTGGCGCACTTAAAATGGGTGAGGATAACCTGCCGGTAGTAGATCCCGATCTTTGTACCGGGTGTGGTACCTGTGAACGTGTATGCCCAAAACATATCATTACCCTTTCTTCAAACTCAAGACGTATAACGCATGAATATAAAACTGATGAATGTTCCGCGCCATGCCAGAGAGAATGTCCCACCGGCATAGATATACCTGCTTATATCTATCAGATTTCAAAAGGTAATTATGCCAGGGCGGTAAGGATAATCAAAGAAACAAATCCGTTCCCCCTTGTTTGCGGAAGAATCTGCGTTCACCCCTGTGAACTCGAATGCAGGCGTAATCTTGTTGATGAACCGGTTGCAATTAATAATCTCAAGAGATTTGTTGCTGACTATGAAATGACCTCCGGTCAGCGTGTTCATAATCAGAGAGCCCCGGAAACAGGAAGGCGCGTGGCGGTCATAGGCGGCGGGGCCGAAGGACTTACAGCTGCATACCTGTTAAACAGGCTTGGCCATGATACAACAGTGTATGAAGGGAATAAGAAGCTCGGTGGTTTGCTCAGGGTCGGTCTGCCTCAAAACAGGCTTCCGGTTGATGTCCTAAACTGGGAGATTGATGGAATCCTGGACGCAGGAGTAACGGCATTTACTGAAAAAAGGCTGGGCCGTGATTTCAGCCTGGAATCATTACTCAATGAAGGTTATTCTGCAGTGTTTGCAGCTATTGGCGGCTGGGACACCCTGATGTCTCAAAGAGAAAATAATGACGGACCGGTAAAGACACTTCCCGGCATTTATCTTCTTGTCGATTACATACTCAACCTCAGGCAGGGAAAAGAAATTCCTTCTTCAAAAAATGTTGTTATTCTTGAAGGCGGAAAGGCTTCTCTTGAGGCTGCGCAAAAAGCGATTGAATCCGGCGCAGAAACTGTGAGTGTTATCACAAGAAAACAGAGAAAAAATTCGCTGATTTCGGCTGATGACATTATCAGTGCGGAAAAACAGGGTGTCAGCTTCTATTTCAGCAGTGCAGTTACAAAAATGATGGGAGAAGGAGACAACCTGGGCAACATAGAGATTGCCTCTCTTTCCGATGATGGAACAGAAAATAAGAAAAGAAAGATCTTATCCGCGGATCTGTTACTTGCTGGGGCAGGAAGATTTCCCGAACTGATTTATGTGCCGGACAAAAAGGATAATCTGCAGGAAGAAGATTCTGATTCTCCTGTCATATGGGAGACATTTACTCCCTATGCCAGCCCCTTTTCAAAACAGGATGTCGGTATCTTCAGACCCGGAGAGGAAGCAGGAGATTATAAGGCGGTTATTGAGGCAATCGGTGCAGGAAGAAGAGCTGCAAGCTCTATTCAGCAGTATCTGGCTGATGTGCCTGTACTTGCACCATTTAACATGATTAAAAGCGATTCAAAGGTTTTAAGCCTTGATCACCTTCAACTTGATCTTGTTAAAAAATTTCCAAGGGTAAGAATGCCTGAGATCTCAAAGGAAGATGCGGTTAATAATCCTGATATGGAGATTGCAAAAGGTTATTCAGAGTCCCAGGCACGTACCGAAGCCGGAAGGTGTTTACAGTGCGGCCTTATCTGCTATCGTCGGATTGAAGGTTCTTCCAACTAATAATTATTCTGGTCATCCGGGGGGAATATTTCTCTCCGGTACCCTTTTTCTTTTCAACCAGCTTTAATAATATAAATGAAGCAGCCAGAAAAATGGCAGCAGTAATTGCTGCGGTTGCAGACGGATCTGTATTTAACCCCATTGAAAGAAAATTACCCAGAAAGGCCCCTGCCATGAGGCATATTATAGGGAAGATATAAACCATAAGGGACAGCTTTACAAAGGTTCCTTCCGGTACACTCACTTCAACCCTGTCTCCTTCTTTCGCATTAAGGATATTTTTAACCTCAATAAGCATATTTCTGTCTGCAACGCTGCAGGAATCCTTATCCGCACAGTGTTTACATGATGAACTCTTTTCTACCTTTATTACTGCAGTATTTCTGCGTATTTCTTCTACTGTTCCCTCTTCTCTAATCATAATTAATAATCCCGCTTTATTAAATTAATGTTTTATCTTTGAAAAGAATTTATATAATAATGTCAGGAAAATGGCAATGTGAACTATTTTATTGATAAGTTTTAATAATGAAATTATCGTGGTATGTGTAAATTAATATTATTTAAATATGGAGGTAAATATGGTGAAAAAAATAGACATTCAGACAAGGCCTCTTAAACTGAAATTTCTGGCCATAGCCTCTTTTTTATTAATATTGTGTCTGATTACAATAGGTTACTCGGCTGAAAAAAAAGGAAAAGATACAGGTGAGATAAAAAATAATGTTTTTACGCTCTATGATCGGGAAAAGGGTAAAGTAGATGAAAAAGGTATTATTTATAACATTTACGGACGACAACTCGGATCGGTTGATAAGGATGGAATCATTTATAATGTCAGTGATCTGAAGATTGGAAAGGTCGAGCCTGACGGGAGTGTCCTGAATCAGTCCGGAACCAGGCTTGGTTCCGTTAACGAGAAGGGGGAGATCTTTAATGTGAGTGAAAGAAAGGTCGGATCTGTAAAAGATATATCAGATATTAAGCTTGCAGGCGGAGCAGCCCGTTTGATATTTTTTAAATGAAAGCCTTATCAGGTAATTAAGTGCAGGGTACTAATAGTAAAAATATGACACATCCGATAGGGGTATTTGATTCAGGAGTTGGGGGACTTTCGTTACTTCGATGCATACGGGAGGAGCTCCCTGAAGAAGATTTGATATATGTTGCTGATTCGGGCTATGCCCCCTACGGAGATAAATCAAGCGAATATATAGAAAAACGATCTTTTGCAGTAACCGAATTTCTTGTTGAGCAAAAGGCAAAGGCTATTGTTGTTGCGTGCAATACTGCAACCGCCGCTGCCATAGCAAAAATGAGGACGCTCTTTGACCTGCCGATCATAGGAATGGAACCCGGTGTAAAGCCGGCTATCGCCGCCTCACAGAGCAAAACAGTTGGGATTATGGCAACCACAGAGACACTGAAGAGTGAAAAGTTCAGATTGTTGACTGACAGGTTCTGTAATGACTGTAATATAGTAACCCAGGCATGTCCGGGCCTGGTGGAACAGGTGGAGCAGTATGACCTGTCCGACAGAAAGACCATTGAGCTTTTGGAAAGATATGTAGGCGCTCTTCTTACAAAGGGTGCAGATATAATTGTCCTTGGATGCACTCATTACCTGTTTCTTGCCGATTTGATCCGGGAGATAGCTGGTAAGGATATAAAGGTTATTGATACAGGGTTGGCAGTGGCAAAGGAAGTCGGCCGTCGCCTTAAAGAAGCTGATATCCTTTTGAATTTAAACAAAAATGGAAATGAAAAATTCTGGACCAGCGGAAACATAATTAATACCGGCAGGATAATAAAGCAGCTCTGGAACGAGGACGCGGTCGTAGAACCGCTGCCTCTCAAATACATGATGTCTTGTTAATTATATTTTATCCCTAAGTCTCCGGATGCTTTTTATTAAGAAGATAATATTCATCAGGAATAATGATAAACAATGACGTCGGTCAGTGCCTCAATCGTGTAATCTGCCGGCTCAATAGTTATATTGAGACCCAGCTTTTTTGCTGTTTCCGATGTTATAGGACCAATTGATGCAATATCCACATTCTTTAGCCAGGCTTTGATCCTATCTGCTTTATCTCCAAACATTCCCATAAAATTGGATACAGTTGAAGAGCTTGTAAAGGTAATCATGTCTATGTCACCTGCTTCAAGCATTCTGCTAACGGTGTCAACTTTCTTTTCAGGCATTATGGTCCTGTAGGCATCCACAATATCTATTTTGGCGCCCATTTTTTTCAGTTCCTCGGGAAGGATTTCCCTTGCCTTTGATGCCCGAGGCAGGAGTATTTTAAGATCGCTTATATTAAATTTTTTAAATTCATCTACCACTGCCTCTGCCCTGTATTCCGAAGGGACAAGGTCTGGTATAATGCCATACTCTCTTACGGATTCTGCTGTTTTTGGTCCGATAGCACCTACTCTGATATCCTTTAACGCCCGGACATCCTTTCCCTTTCCATAAAGCCTGTTAAAAAAGTATTTAACCCCGTTGACACTGGTAAAAAGGAGCCAGTTATATTCACCGATTCTTTCTATTGATTTATCCAGAGGTGCCCAGTCATCCGGAGGGACAATCTCAATTGTGGGGAATTCAATGCAGTTTGCACCGAGTTCTCTTAACCCTGCCATAAAACCGCTGGCCTGTTCCCTGGCCCTTGTAACAATTATATTTTTGCCGAAAAGGGGTTTTGTCTCAAACCAGTTTAGTTCCTTTCTTAGCCCTACAACATCACCAACAATGATTATTCCCGGCGGTTTGATCTTTTCCTTTTGAGCGGTTTCATAAATATTCTTCAGGTTGCCGGTGACTGTTTTTTGTTCGGGGTGGGTTCCCCTGTGTATTATTGCAACAGGAGTTTCCGGGGAACGTCCGTTTTTAACAAGCTCCCGGCAGATATTTTGAAGGTTTCCAATACCCATAAGGAATACTATAGTTCCGACCCCTGTAGCCAGCTTTTCCCAGGATATATTTGACTGATCTTTTGACGGATCTTCGTGGCCTGTAACAAATGCAACCGTGGCAGTATGATCCCGGTGTGTCAGGGGAATCCCGGCATATGCGGGTACTGAAATAGCGGATGTAATACCAGGGACTATCTCAAAGGAGACCCCGGCCTTAAGCAGTTCCTGGGCTTCCTCGCCTCCCCTTCCAAAGATAAAGGGGTCGCCGCCCTTGAGCCTTGTTACCATCAGCCCTGCAAGGGCCTTTTCACATATGATGCTGTTTATCTCATCCTGTGTCTTTGTGTGAGATCCTGCCTTTTTACCTACATATATAAGTTCTGCGTCCGGTCTGGCATAATCCAAAAAAAGCTCATTGGCCAGGTAATCGTAAACAAGAACATCGGCCTTTTCTATACATTCTTTTGCCTTGATGGTAAGCAGTCCCGGATCACCAGGCCCTGCACCTACAAGAAAGACCGTTCCCTTTTTTTTGTTTTCATTCATATCCTAATCCTGTTGCTGCTGGTTTCCATAAACCCCAGCAAGTATTTTATCCGCACCCATGTCCAGAAGCCTGGTCGCCAGGGTTTCTCCCGCCTGTTCAGGGTTTTTACATGTGCCGGTGAGGCTGTCCCTTATAATTCTGCTTCCGTCAAGTTCCGAAACCATGCCATGGACGATTATTGTATTATTTTCGATAGAGGCATATGCGCCTATGGGCACCTGACATCCGCCTTCGAGTTTGTTTAGAAATGCCCTTTCGGCCCTTACTGCCAGGGCTGTTGCAGTATGGTTTAAAAACTCAAGGAGTTTATTACATTCAATATCATCTGTTCTGACCTCAAGACCCAGGGCTCCCTGACCTACTGCAGGAATGAAATCAAGGGGATGAAGAAGCTGATTTATCCTGGAAGAGAGGCCGAGCCTGTTAAGGCCTGAGGCCGCAAGCAGTATGGCGTCCAGTTCTCCTGACTCAAGTTTATTTATGCGTGTATCGACATTGCCCCTTATGGGAACAATCTCTATGTCCGGTCGTTTATTTAAAAGCTGGGATGATCTTCTTAAACTTCCGGTCCCTACTCTTGATCCTTCAGGAAGGTCTTCAAACTTTTTATATGTGACAGAGAGAAAGGCATCACTCGGATCTTCCCTTTCAGGAAAAAAAGGAATGCTCAACCCATCGGGCAGTTCCGCAGGCACATCCTTGATGCTGTGAACGGCAATATCTACCCGTTTTTCAAGGAGTGCCTCTTCTATTTCCTTTACAAAAAGACCCTTTCCACCGATTTTACTCAGAGGAGAGTCAATTATTTTATCACCCTTTGTTTTTATAATTATGAGCTCAACATCAATGTCCGGGTGCTCACTTTTAATTGTCTCCCCGATCATGCTGCTCTGGGCAAGTGCCAGCTTGCTTCCTCTTGTGCCTATCTTTATTATATTTTTCTTCATGTTTTCTTTGTCTGAACCCTGTATTCACATTTCACTGCACACCTATTTACCATTATCCAATAAAAACCCAGCATACTCAAGATCATGAGGAGTCGTTACTTTAATGTTTTCCTCTGCCCCCTGCACAACCTTCACAGGGATGCCGAGCTTTTCCATGAGCATTGCATCATCGGTCACCTCATCCCATCCTTCCTGTTCTGCCTTTATGTGTGCATTCAAAATGTCATCATACCTGAATACCTGGGGTGTCTGAATGAGCCAGAGGAGCCTTCTTTCGTAGGTTTTTGCTACATAACCTTCTTCATTTACCCTTTTTACAGTGTCCTTTGCTGGGACTGCTATAATTACTGCCCTTTCATCTTTCATCGCCTCAATTGCGGATTCGATAGTTTCAAGGCTTACAAAGGGTCTGACGCCGTCATGAATAAGAACACAGTCGCATCCGGATTCAATGGCTTCAATTCCTGCCCTTACTGAATCCTGCCGCCTTTTCCCTCCGGCAGTTACCTTTAATACCTTGCTGAGATTGTATTTTTCCACAATCTCTCTATTACAGAAATCCACCTCTTCAGCAGGCACAACAAGGATTATTCCATCAACAAGAGGGCAGCGGTTGAATTTTTCCAGGGTCACAGCAAGAATAGGCTTTCCATCAAGTTTTAGAAACTGTTTGGGAATTTCGGCCTTCATCCTGGCACCGAAACCGGCTGCTGGAATTATAGCAATGGTTCTCATACCCGTTCACTGGTGAATATTAATGAAAACAAAAAAGCAGGTACAGGGATTATTCCTCCTGAAGACCTGCTTTTTCTGAAAACAGTTTTCACGGCTGAAAAGATCAAAATGTTACCCATTGGTTTATATGGCATCTTCAGCCGATAAAATATATAAATTAACCTGCTTTTCTTGTCATCTTTTTAAGTCTGTTGATTCTGCGCCTCAGGACATCAACCTCTTTTTTATTTTTTGCTTCCTGTGCTTCAGCCTTTGCAGCCTTAAGATCAACTATTTTTTTCTTTAATCCACCTATTTTAGTTGCTTCAGCCTTTTTGGGTTCATCATCCACAATTCCCCTGTATTCCTTGATAAGGGCAATAAGTTCTTCCTTTTTCATGGCTGTAACACCGGTTACACCCGGGATCTTGCCTGCAACTTCCTTGAGTTCAGGAGCAGTCATCTTCTCAAGGGGTTTTTCTTCTTCAGGCGCTTCGGGGACAGCATCTGTTGCTTCTGCTGCCGCCTCTTCCTTTACTTCCTCATCCTGGATTTCTTCTGTTTTGGTCTCTTCTTCCATTGTAAACTAATACTCCTTTATATTTATTTTCAGGGTTATACCCCTTTTAAGCAAAATCGCCATAAAATTAAACGACCCATATTACATTATAATTTCAAGTATTTCAATACCCTAATCTTTTTTTACAAATAATTTAAAAAGATCTATGGGAATAGGAAAAAGGGTAGTTGAATTGTTTTCCGCTGATATTTCCTTGAGTGTCTGGAGGTATCTCAACTGCAGTGCCTCAGGGTGTTTTGAAATGATGTCTGCGGCCTCGGCAAGGCGATCTGCAGCCTGGTATTCTCCTTCGGCATTGATTATCTTTGCCCTTCTTTCCCTTTCCGCCTCTGCCTGTTTTGCCATTGCCCTCTGCATTTCCTGAGGCAGGTCGATATGCTTTACTTCAACATTGGATACCTTTATCCCCCATGGATCTGTATGCTTATCAAGTATACTCTGAAGTTCAGTATTGATCTTTTCCCGTTCAGAGAGCAGATCATCCAGCTCGATCTGACCGCATACGCTTCTCAGGGTGGTTTGTGCAAGCTGGGAGGTTGCAAAGAGAAAATTTTCAACCTCGATAATTGCGTTTGTAGGATCCATAACCCTGAAATAGACGACCGCGTTCACCTTAACCGATACATTGTCTTTGGTGATGACATCCTGGGACGGTACATCCATGGTGACAAGCCTGAGACTTACCTTGACCATTTTATCAATTACCGGGATCAGGATAATTATACCGGGGCCCTTTGTTTTAATGACCCTGCCCAGCCGGAATATAACACCTCTTTCATATTCCTTTAGGATTTTGATTGCAGACCATAAAAACGCAAGCACAAGAAAAATAATCAGAATTATAAAAGGATTAATCATTTTTTGTCCTCCGGGGTTTAAACTTTTTTTACCTTTAAAATCAGGCCTTCCATTCCAATAACCTTAACCTTTTCCTCCACCTCAATTACTTCATCACTTATGGCGCGCCAGTATTCGCCATGAACAAAAACCAGACCTTCTTTTTCTATGGTCTTTTTTACTATGCCAGTCTCTTGAATCATGCTGTCTGTCCCTCCCATTGGACGTGAAGCCTGGGATCGGTATGCAAGAATGGCAATAACGATAAAAAAGCCC
This sequence comes from Desulfatiglandales bacterium, assembly GCA_963667015.2. GTDB lineage: Bacteria > Desulfobacterota > DSM-4660 > Desulfatiglandales > HGW-15 > JAAZBV01. Next base: position 3,173,090 of record CAXXJJ010000004.1, on the reverse strand, counting down.
CCAACTACAATTATAAAAGGGACTGCCATAAGAAGATTCAGACCAAGTTCATCAAAGAACATCATGCTCCCGAGTATCAGGCAGATAATGCCTCCCAGGGAAAGGAAGCCGTAGCTGGTGATCTTGATCTCCGCTATGAACAGGATGACAGCAAGGCCTATTAAAAGGAGTCCCGCATAACTCACCGGAAGTGTCTGCATGGAAAAGAAGGCAAGTATCAGAGATATGGCGCCGATAATCCCCGGAAACATTCCTCCGGGATGTGTTATCTCAAATCCGAGACCAAGGAGACCTATACTGAAAAGTATTGCCATGACAGTCGGGTCACTGATCAGCATCAGAAATTCATCTATTTTTCTGGGAGAGAAGTAGTCCAGTTCGATATCTTTGGAGTTTATTATGATCTTCCCGCTTTTTGTTTCAACTTCTCTCCCGTTAATGACTTTAAGCAGTTCTTCCATGTCCGGGGCAATCAGGTCTATTACCTTTTTTTCTACGGCTTCCTCAGCGGTTATGGATACACTCTCCCTTATGGCCTGTTCCACCCATTGGGTATTCCTGCCTTTCATGTCCGCTATGCTCCTGGCATAGGATACCATATCATTTACAACCTTGGTTTCCATGGTCTTGTTTATGTCGGAGCCGTCGGATTGCACCGGGTGAGCGGCACCGATATTTGTTCCCGGCGCCATTGCAGCAATATGGGCGGATATGGTTATTATTACACCTGCCGAGGAAGCGCTTGCACCTCTGGGAGCTATATAGACGATAACCGGAACAGGTGAGTTCAGTATGGTTTTAGCCATTGTCTTCATTGAAATGCCAAGACCTCCGGGTGTATCCATTCGGACAATCACCATCGCAGAACCATTCTCTTCCGCTCTTTTCATGCCCCTGGCCAGAAAGGCCGCGGACCCCGAGCTTACAGGTCCGTCAAGTTCAATTACAAGGGCGTTTCTCTCATTGGACCAGGCGGAGGGAGTAATCAGGAAAGTAAACAGAAGAAATGGAATGACAATTAAAGAAAACTTAGTAAGTTTTTTATCCGTCATTTTTTTTGACCTCAATTCCAAGCAAAGACATTATTTTTTGGATATCCTGCCAGACTTCTCCTTTCAATTTTCTTTCATTACCCTGATTTCTGAGGATATAGGCAGGATGGTAGGTGGGCATAAGCGGTATATTGAGGTATGTCTGCCATCGTCCTCTTTCCATGGTAATCTTGAAATCCCGTTTCAACAGCTCTCTTGCCGCTATCCTCCCGAGTGTGCATATAACCCTGGGTTTGATTATCTCGATCTGCTTTTTCAGGAAGGGAATGCATGTATTAATTTCCTCTTTTTCAGGGTCCCTGTTTGCCGGAGGGCGGCACTTTACTATATTACAGATATATACTTCTTCCCTTTTTATTTTTATGCCGTTTTCTATTATGCTTGTCAGGAGTTCGCCCGCCTTGCCTACAAATGGGCGGCCTGCAATGTCCTCATCCTCTCCCGGACCTTCTCCTATAAACATAAGCCTGGCATTTTCAGCCCCTTCACCGAAAACTATGTTCTTTCTTCCGTTACAAAGTTTGCAGCGTGTGCAGTCTCCAAGTTCTGCCCTTAAATCCGACAGTTTTGCAGGTGCCGGGGAAGAGTCAATCGCGGCCTTTGTGTATTCAACTTCAGCCTCAGGTTCTTTAATAGGCGGCAGTTCAATTCCTGAATCCTTCTCAGCATCAAGGATTTTTTTTGTCTGGCTGATGATCTGTCTAAACTCGGAAACGTAGCTCATTAAACACTTTCCCTGATTGATTTGATTTTATCAAGAAGACGATCTGCCACCTCCTCTTTTGTTAAAAGAGGTAATTCCTCGTTTGAACCGTCTCTGGAGATAAAGGTTACTCTGTTTGTATCAACATCAAAACCCGCATCCTTTTTTGAGACATCGTTTACAACGATCATATCGAGGTTTTTCCTGGTAATCTTTTCTTTTGCATTATCGAACACATTTTCGGTTTCAGCGGCAAATCCAACCAGTACCCGTCCGGGTTTGGAGGCTGCCTTTCCGAGTTCGGACAGGATATCCGGATTTTTAACCAGGTCTATGTGCATGTCGTCTCTGGTTTTTTTGATTTTCTGATCAGCGCTTTGAGAAGGGCGATAGTCGGCAACAGCAGCGGCCTTGATAATCACATCCATCTTTTCATGATTTTCAAAGACCGCATTTTTCATTTCTTCGGCTGTCTTAACCTTTATGGTGATTGATCCTGCCGGCGGGGTAAGGGCTGTGGGCCCGCTTATCAGTGTCACGTTTGCTCCTCTCATGACCGCGGCCCTGGCAATGGCATAACCCATCTTCCCGGATGACCTGTTGGTTATGTATCTTACCGGATCAATTGCTTCCACGGTCGGACCGGCTGTAACCATTATTTTTAAACCAGAAAGATCCTGCCTTGAGATCATAAGAAACGCCTGTTCTGCGATCTCCGCAGGTTCCGGGAGTCTTCCGGGTCCGGTGGTATTGCATGCCAGTTCCCCTTCTCCGGGAGTCATGATAATACACCCCTGATCTGCCAGCTTTTTTATGTTTTCCTGTGTGATGCTGTTTACATACATTTCACTGTTCATTGCAGGGCATATAAGTACAGGCGCAGTAGCAGCAAGAACCATGGTGCTTAAGAAATCATCGGCTATGCCATGTGCTGCCTTTGCAATAAAGTTGGCGGTTGCCGGCGCAATGATAATAAGATCGGATTCCTGACCCCAGGAGATATGGGCAAGCGGATCTGCATTTTTATCGAACATGCCTGTAATAACCCTATTTTTTGAGAGCGCCTCAAATGTAAGGGGAGCGATGAACCTGGTTGCATTTTCAGTCATCGCCACTCTGATATCATGTCCCGCCTTCATGAGTATCCTCACAAGTTCGGGGATCTTGTAGGCTGCGATACCGCCTGTAACACCTATTATAATTTTGCTTTTTTCCATGGTTCTATTTCTTTAATATCCTCCGAAATCATGGAATTCCTCATTTCCGATTTTTACTGTCCAGATATCAGGAATCTTTAGATCGGCTTTGATTCTATCCCCCTCTCTGCTTGCCTCTGAACGGGTCCTGTAGAATCCTGCCCTTATTCGATACCATTCCCTGCCGTCTATCATTGTGCTGGTAATATAAACAGGATATCCAGCATCTATAAGTTTTACAACCTGGAGAGAGATTTCCTTCATATATGGAGAAGAGATGATATTGGCTACATAATAATAGCCAGCCCTGTCTTCAAGATTTTTCTGTACGTCCTCTTCTGGGATTATTTTTAATTCTATACCGGCAGGAAGGCCTGCCTTAAAGAAATTCTCTTTATCCTTCATTTGGGAAAAAGCCACCGGGTTATCCCTGTAAAGGAAAGGCCATTTCAAAGGATTGTTATATATATCTGCCTTTGCTGCAATATCCGAGAGTGTGTCGCCCTGTTTTGTAATATATATACCCTGCTCAGCAGGAAGGGGTTCTTCTTTAACTGTCTCCTGTTCAATCCTTCGGTCAATATCTTTATTAACAATATCCGCTATTTCTTTTTTTGTTTCTTCCCACTCATCCGTTTTCTTGACCGGTTTTTTAATAATCTTTCTTACAATATTTTTGCTTTCATGAGTCTCGGGTTTTTCTTCTGAGCATCCTGATATAAGAAACAGCGCTACCAGAATAGACAGCATGGTATACGCAAACTTCATTTTATCCCCCGTTAAACAGCCTGAACTGCTGTAAAAGTGAAAGTATGTTATGAATCTTTCCCCTGTAGAAAATTAAAATAATATCGCTGTATTAAAGCCTAAAATCCTTATATTTACAATAAAAAATTCCCAATGCCCCTTCTTGTTGACATGGGATAACCAGTCTCCTATACTCCACCGCAATATTCATATCAGAGGTGAAACTATGAAAATATTGATCGTAGGGAGCGGCGGTCGGGAACATGCCCTTGCATGGAAGGCTGCAAAATCTGCCAGTGTTGAGAAGGTTTATGTGGCACCAGGAAATGCAGGAACCTTTCTTGAACCTGCTATTGAAAATATTGATATCAAGGCTGAAAATATTGATGCCCTTGTTGAATTTGCCAAGAAAGAGGGCATAGAACTGACAATTATAGGCCCGGAAGCCCCGCTTGTAGATGGTATTGTTGATGCATTTAAAGATTCAGGTCTTAAATGTTTTGGGCCTGTTAAGGATGGTGCGAGACTTGAGGGGTCAAAGGTTTTTACCAAGGATTTTCTCAGGAGACATAATATACCGACCGCAGAATATAAGGTGTTTACCGAGCTTGAACCTGCCAGGGAATATATCATGTCTCATAAACTCCCTGTAGTTATAAAAGCTGACGGCCTTGCCGCAGGGAAGGGTGTAATTATTGCCCATACCCATGATGGGGCCATTGATGCCACAGTGGACATGCTGTCCGGCAGTTCCTTTGGTGAAGCCGGTAAACGGGTAATTGTTGAGGAATGCCTTAAGGGTGAAGAGGCAAGCTTTATTGTTATAGTGGATGGGAAGAATATATTACCTCTTGCAACATCTCAGGACCACAAGGCCGTGTACGACGGTGACACAGGGCCTAATACCGGGGGAATGGGTGCATATAGTCCTGCACCTGTATTGACCGATGAAATCTATGAAAGAGCAATGAAGGAAGTTATTGAGCCTACGGTTAAGGGAATGGCTGACGAAGGCTGTCCATACACAGGGTTTTTATATGCAGGACTCATGGTGCTTGAAGACGGGACCCCGAGCGTTCTGGAATATAACTGCCGGTTTGGGGATCCTGAAACGCAGCCTGTTCTTTTGAGGCTTAAGTCTGATCTTGTAGAGCTGTGCCTGGCTGCAATTGACGGGCGTCTCGACCAGGTAGATGCTGAATGGGATGAGAGGGCATCACTTGGCGTTGTAATGGCTGCCGGTGGATATCCTGAAAAATATAATAAAGGAGATGTTATTACCGGGCTTCCCGAAGGCGAGGCGGATGATCTCAAGGTGTTTCATGCAGGCAGTGCCATGAAGGACGGGAATGTTGTGACGTCCGGGGGAAGGGTGCTTTGTGTTACAGCCCTTGGCAGCAATGTGGGTGAGGCCCAGAAAAAGGCCTATGAGCTTGTTAAGAAAATAAAATGGGACAGTGTATATTTCCGGAATGACATCGGTTATCGTGCGGTTCAGAGAGAAAACAAAAGCTAAAAGATTAAACCGCTAAGGCGCAAAGGACGCAAAGTATTTCGTTTTTTATTAAAAAAATAATTGTTTTCCTTAGCGGTCTTGGCGTCTTTGCGGTTCAGTTTTGTTTTTTAGCTTTTTCTTTCCACTGCTTGATTAAAATAACCAAGCTTTACATTCGGATATTCTTTCTTGATTATTTCTGACATCTTTTTCATGCCCCTTGCCGGTGAATCGGTGAGGGGCATTTTATTCAGGTAGAGCTCCGGGTCTATATTGAGATTTTTGAAATGGATAAAATTGAGACCGGTATTTCTTATTAATTCTCCCAGTGCCTCGATTTCATCTTCCTGATCAGAAACTCCCGGAAAGACAAGGTAGTTGATCATGGTATAAAGTCCCATATCTGTGGCTGTCTTTATTGATTTCAGTACATCCTCAAACACATATCCCCTTGGGCGGTAATATGCATTGTAAAAGGGTTTTCTTGCACTGTTAAGGCTTATCCTTATTGAATCAAGCCCGGCTTCTGCAATCTCCCTGACACGTTCCGGCCAGCTTCCGTTTGTGTTCAGGTTAACAGTGCCCTTATCTGTCTGTCTCCTTATCTCCTTTATACTGTCCCTTATCAGGCTGTATTCAGTAAGGGGTTCTCCTTCACATCCCTGCCCGAAGCTGACTATTGCATCCTCGGCGCGTTCCAGGTGATTCACTGCAACCGTGACTATTTCATCGATTTTTGGAGTAAATGATATCCTGAAATGCGATGATCTGGTTATATCATCCTCCTGAAGACTCAGGCATCCAAGGCAGCTTGCATTACAGCTTCGGCTGACGGGTAAAGGGGCTTCCCATCTTCCCATGAAAAGGTTTTTTGCCGCAAAGCAGTGGTTATTTGCCGCACAGTCAACCAGGTGATTCACCAGGGGCGTATCCGAACATTTGCCCTGATACCGGTCTATGGCCTCTATAAGGTATGTATCATCATAATTGGCAGGGTCCCATCTGTGATTGTACTCTATCCTGAATCCGGTTACCTGATACTCTTCATCGCTAAAACCAACAGCCGTATATCCCCACATGGGAAGGGTATAATCCTTTGTGCTGTAGTCCACTGCAGGGAGGTGACTTCTGACAAAGCCTGGTTCAAGAAAGGCTGCTACTGCAAAGCACTTCTGGGTTTTTCTGCCTGTTTTTACCTCTCTTATAATCTCGGCCTTTCCTGTATCCGGATTTATTCCAACAGGGGCGCATCCCGGGAAATAAAAAAGCTTGCTGAATTCCGGCATTGGGATAAGGTCGCCCTTTGATATTTCAGACAGGTTTTTCCCTGAAAATCCGGCCACCCGGTAGAAGGGATGATCATATATATTGCCATGTTTATCAGCATAAAGCATGTATGGAAGATTTTTATAGTTCATGATAAGCTTTTTACCCTTGGAATTCTGACAAGTCAATTGGAGAAAACAGGGAAGATGAAACAGGAGAAAGAATTCAGGAGTCAGGAGCCAGAATCCGATATAATTGGTTTTGAAAATCTTTAACTGGATAAATCCTGAATATTGAGTTACATACCTTTATACCTGATTTAATTAATCACTATAAATAATACTGGAGGAAAAAACCATGGATAAAGAATTGAAAAATGCCAAATATATAGTCACAGAGCTGCAGACACCGGAATTCCCTCCTGAGATGGTTGCCAGTTATTCGGAGTTCGCAACAAGAATTTTATGGATGGATAAAAATGTTGTCCCGGGCGCGTTCCAGATGAACTGCTCCTGGTACAATAAACCGGATTCCGAACACCTGGGATATCCGCATAAACATACAGTGCCTGAAATTATCGGTTTTTTTGGCTCCAATCCGGATGAGCCCAATAACCTGAACGCCGAGATTGAACTCTGGCTTGAAGATGAGATGTTTATTCTCACTAAGAGCACCATGATTTTTGTGCCTGCCAATATGGTGCATTGTCCCATTATACTTAAACGCGTTGACAGGCCGATCTTTCATTTCAGCGTTGTCAATGACGGAACATACAGTCTTGAAAAAACGGAAAATAAGTAAATCTCGTTTATGGGGTAAATAATGAAAGTATGTTTCGAAAGAGAGAAGGAAACCAAACATAGTGTCAGGTTCAGGGAAGTGCCGGAGGAGGGAAAGGCTCCGGTAATCGGAACCATCTATTTTCAGAAATGGTTTGCAGGTGATACAGAAGAGATATTTATTACAATCGATAAAAAATAAAACCTGCTCCCTTTTTTGTAGAACCAGAGGAAACCCCATGGCCCGGAAAGCCGGAATTTCTTATTCCTTTCAACAGGCGGATGGGGTATTGATCGCAGAATAGGATTATTATTAAAAAAAGGGGCTCTCATTTAAGGATACCCCTTTTTCTATATATCAGCTGTTATTCAAGATATCTGTTATCTTACTTTGCCCTTTTGGCAATAATTTCTGGTGATGCAGGGGCTCCGCCTCCAGGGCCGCCTGTACCGCCACCGGGACCACCCATACCTCCACCGGGGCCGCCCATACCGCCTTCAATACCTCTTGTGAACTTAATCTCATCTCCTGATACAGTGCCTTTCCAGACTACCTTCATATCACTCTGTCCAAAGTTGCGGGTAAGTGAGAAGGAAATTTTATCTCCCTCGATTTTCCCTTCTTTAATTTCTATATCACCCGGCATCATGGAGTTGTTTAGCGTTCCGGTAAAGGTTGCGCCGGCTGCCTTGAAAATTAAAGTGATTTCAGAGTCCTGTTGACCCTGTGTGCCGGCAACTTTAGCAATCCATTTACCATTCACGTCAGCAGCCCATGCTGTAGAAATGAGCGCCAGCAGAACAATTAGACAAAATGAAAATATTTTTCCCTTCATCATAAATCCTCCTTTTAGATTATTAGTTACTTTCTTCCTCAAAAAGACTGATTGTATCCGGATGTTTTTTTTGTTGCCAAACAAAGCGGCACGCCCGTGCCCTCTTAAAATGTATTTGAATACCAGGTGAAAATGAACTGCAGAAAATTACTAATTATTGATTTTCAAATTGCATGTCAATGATTATTAAAAATAAAAAGGCTGCCTGGAAGGAAGTAAGATAGTCGCGTCTTGACATTTAACATCCTTCTCAGTATTCAAGACGTCCATAGATAATTTAAATCGGAAAATTTCAGAGGTTGTAAAAAATGTCCATTAATTTTATTCTCTTATATGCAGCGACAGTATTAATTGCTTCAATTATTCCCGGTCCGGCTATGCTGCTTGCCCTGACCCATGGAATGCAATTCGGCGCCAGAAGAACAATTGCATCCGCAATGGGTAATTTGACAGTTACAGTTATTCAGGCACTCATTTCAATAGCCGGTCTGGGAACGATCTTAATTACATCAGAAATGGCTTTCCAGGTCTTCAAATATGCGGGCGCGGCTTACCTGGTCTACATCGGGGGCCGTCTTTTTCTTTCCCGCGAAATGTCAATTGTATCCAATGACAATAATCCCCGGACCAATACCTCCTCCAGAAGAATGTATTCACAGGCTGCCCTGGTAACAGCCGGAAACCCCAAGGCTATAGTATTTTTTACCGCCGTCTTTCCCCAGTTTATCGATTCATCTTCACCCTATTTATCCCAGTCATGTATTCTTTTAGGCCTGGGGTCGGTTATAGCATTCACCTGTTTTATGCTTTATGCAATAGGCGGTCAGAAAATTGTTTTTCTATTTTCAAATGCCTCAATTGGAAAATATATCAACAGGGTGATTGGCGGGACTTTTATTGGTGCTGGTATTGGTCTTGCTGTAAGCAGCAAATAATCCGGGCACAGAATGAATATCTCTGGTAATGGAAAACACCAATAAATAATCCTATTGAACCATGTAACCCATGTCCCGGACTTTACCCGTTGACATAACACACCGATCTCAATATATTTTATTTCTCGAACAGCGATTTCTTATCAGTTCAAACGGTTCTCTGAAATGTCTTCTAACCTTTTCCCGGACACGAAAGGAATAAATCTATGGCAGTTATAACAGTTTCCCGTCAATTTGGAGCCGGAGGCCGGACCCTTGGTAAAAATGTCGCCCAGAGAATGAACTTTTTATTCGAAGATGATGCGGTTATCCAGGAAATTGCCAAAAAGGCAAAGGTTTCAAAAAGTTCTGTAGTTGGGCATGAGAAATCGGCCGGCAGCCTGATTTCAAGGATTCTTTCAACCGTGGTCGACAGAGGCTACATGGAGAGGCTTACGGGGGAAAAAGTAGGATATCTTGATGAAGAGGTCTATGTGGAGACTCTGGCATATGTTATTACTGAATTTGCAAAAAGGGACAACGTGGTCCTGCTGGGCAGGGCAAGTCAGTATATCCTGCAGAACACCGGGAATGTTTTTCACATACTGATGGTTGCAGAAGAGAGTGACCGGATCGATTTTATAGAGAAAACCTATAACCTTTCTCATGCAAAAGCCTGTCAGGCGGTTGAACAGGGCGACAGGCGAAGACGCAACCTTTATTCAAAATTTGCCAGGACCGGCTATGATAATCCCACACTCTATCATATGTGCCTGAATATGAGCCGGATTTCCATGGACCGTGCCGTGGACCTGGTCTGCAATATGGTAGCGGATTAACAGGTGCAATCAGCACACAATTATTAAACAGGCTGAATAAGAATAAATAAACTGTAACCTGGATCTAAAAACCATGAATTGGTTTTTTACATTCAATTAATTTATTCCGGCTGTCCTCAAACTGCTCAAGGGATTTTGTCAGGTATTCATTTACCTCATCGATATACCCGTCGGACGAGGCGCACCACACACGGTTAAGGTACCGGTCACCTGCCGCAAAGTGACTCATAACATCCGCATAGGCCTGAACCCCGTAGGTATGGGAAATGCTTTCCCTGGCCTCAACAAAGGTGTTCAGGTCTTCAAGAAAGAGTTCATCCACCCTGAGTCGTACATCATAGGTATTTATGTTTTCCTTGCGGTCATTCAGCTCTTTGAGATTTTTTATAATACTTGAGATACTCGTCTCAATCTGCTCCATATTTTTTGTTAGGACCGACGTTGACCGGGCCTCCTTTTTTATGGAGAATTTTACCATTGCAATACCGATAATGCATGCAGCAAGTGATAATATATAGGGAACCCATCGAACGGTTTCCACATCAATCACTGTTGCCAGTGTTCCTGCAAGAAACCCAATACCGATTAAAATTATCCCGAGTTTTGTCATTTCTTTTCTCCGTATTATTTGGCGGCTGATATTACCTGAACCAGTGCAAGGGCAACACCGATCAATGCCTCTCCAACAATCAATCCCGCGGCAAAAGGTATTCCCCTTTCCTCACTGAACCGGACACCATATTTTTTATCTGTAAAAAGCCTTGATGCTGTTCCAAATGCATAGGTGATAACAATATTAAAAGGCATGTAAAAACCAAGTCCCACCAGTATGCCCAAACCTCCTATCCCTGATGCACTCAGGAGTGCCCCGAGCCCCGCACCGGCTATATATTTCTGTATGGGCACGTCACCTCCCAGGATGCCGTTAATCATGCTTGCCAGGGCCTGCCCCTGGGGTGCAGGGAGTTTTTCACTGCCAAGGCCGTATGCCTTGTGGAGGATGAAGATTAAAAACATAACAATAATCGGCCCGAGCCATGTCCCAAGAAACTGCCCGATCTGCTGTTTTTTGGGAGATGCTCCGACAAGATATCCTGTCTTCAGGTCAAGCATAAGGTCGCAGGCCTGGGCCATGGCAACGCATACCGCGGCCCCGACCAGTATGGAAACAACGATGGTCTGGCTGTTGTCTCCTATTCCCCTTGCAAGAACAATGAAAATGGTTACGGCAATAAGGGTCATGCCGCTCAGTGGGGACCAGTTTGTGCGGCCGATGCATTCCGAGAGAATAACGCCCGCAATCCAGATCCAGAGTGTTCCAAGGATCGCAATAAGCCCGCCCCTGATGATACCCACCTGCTTTGAGGTAGTGACAGCGAGAATCAGGAGCAGTATAAAGGCCAGGCCTATGGCAATATAGAGCATTTTGATGGGCATTTCATCCTTTGAAATGGATATCTTCATCTTTGATGCAGTCTGCATGCTTTTAACTGCACCGGTAATCAAAGGAAGCGCTAGGGCTATCCCTGTAAGGGCACCCCCGATGAGCATGCCTATGCCTGCCGGCCTGAACTGGTTTACACGCAGGTACCCCGGCATGGTTGTACCCATTTCTTTGATTGCTTCTGCAGAGGGCAGTAACCCCATAAGAGAAAGAATCGGTGCAAGAATCCAGTAACAGGCAAAACCTCCAACAACAAAAAAGATACCTCCTTTACCGGCTATAAAGCCTGCGCCCACGGTCATGAGTGAGATATAAATAACAATATTCAGATATCCCGGCAGGCTCAGCCATGTCCCCATGTGCCAATCCTCAAAACCAAAGACACCGGTAATTAAATGTATCAGGCCGGATAGAATCGCACCGCTGACAAGCAGTTTTGCCTTGATAACTCCAGCCCCGGGAGATTTTAAAATGGATGCAACCGCAATACCCCCGGGGAAGGCAAGACGTTCATAGTCTATCATCTGTTTACGAAGGGGAATAATAAAGGCGATGCCGAGGACCCCGCCTGCAATGCAGGAAAAGACCATCACAACGGGATTGAACATCTCATGATGTCCGAGGATAAATATAGCGGGAACAGAAAACATCATCCCTGCGGTTGCCCCGTTTACACCGCTTGCTATGGTTTGATTGATGTTGTTTTCTATGATGCTGTTACGGCGCATGACACCGCGCAGTATTACGAAGCCCAGCATTGCTGCCAGTTCGGATCCTTCAAGGGAAAAGCCCAGGATCAGGCAGGCGTAACCGAATGATAGAGATAATAATGCGCCTATGCCGTAGCCGACAAGAAGTGCAGACCATGTCAATTCCGGATAAGGTCCGCGTCGAATTACCCGCTCAACATTCTTTTGTGTTCCTGCCAAGAGCCTTCCTCCTTGTCGATTTCCGATAAGATTCCAGACCTGCCCATTCAGCAGTATTTTTGATTTGGTGAGAATTTCCCTTTTGAGAAATGAAGTATATGGAGCCCGATATTTTATGTCAATAGAAAAGCCCTGGTAAGGACTCCAGGTCTCCTGCATCTGATATCCGGTCAGGAAACAGATATAAAAATTAAGATTTTCATTGTCCTATATTATATTTAATTGTAGATTTAATGCCGTCATCCTGAACAGAGTTAAGTTTGCAGGCTCTCAGCAAAACATAATATTGAATCTTGAATTATTCGTTTAACACTAAACCACGAACTATTGGAGGGTAAAAATGACAACTTGGCATGATTACTTGAAAGAGGAAGGTCAGCCACCGAGCTGGCCCTATCCCATTCGCTTTGAGGAAGAGCAGGAGATTGAGGCGGACGTACTTGTAATTGGTGGCGGAATAGCCGGCTGCTGGGCAGCAATCAGTGCGGCCAGAGAAGGGGTTAATGTTGTGCTGCTTGAAAAGGGAAACACCGTCAGAAGCGGCGCCGGCGGGCCGGGCTGTGACCACTGGTGCAATGTTCCGGCAAATCCCCATTCCAGGGTCGACCCGGACGAGTGGGCAGAGCATATGGCGGATGCCCCGTACAGTTGCGGAATAGGCCTTCAGATTCAATGCCGGGAAGACTGGGATACATTGCTTGAAATGGAGCAGATGGGCGGAAAGATCAGGGATACCGACGATGAGTATGTCGGGGCTGAAGGGCGGTATGATGATACAAAGCTCATGTTTTCTCCCAGGTATGGAGTTAAACATAACCTCTTTCCCGAACCCGGTGCGGGAGAGCCGGGCTTCAACCCTCCGGAAGAAAGATCAAATGTTGTAATCCGGATCTGGGGATCTACCTTTAAACCTATTTTAAAAAAAGAATGTAAAAGACTGGGAGTTAAGGTCATGGACAGGGTCGCAGGTACGAGTCTGCTGACGGAAAATGGTGTCCAGGGCGAACGCGTGGTAGGGGCAACAGGACTCAACAGCCGTACAGGTGAGTTCGTAATCGTCAAGGCAAAGGCGACTGTAATTGCTACGGGCGGAGCCGGCGACCTGTGGCTGATGAACTCGGAACTGTGCGGAATGTCCAGCATGCATCCAAGGACATGGACCGGCGAAGGTCTGGTAATGGCCTTTAAGGCGGGTGCGGAAATTGCAAACCTGGAAATGAGTCGGCCGATCGGTATTGCAACGGGCCTTAAACACAAGTGGTATACGGGCGCAGGTGATGCCAGCTATGAAAATGTACCTATTGTTGACGCCAACGGAAAAAGGATCCCCATACCCATCCAGGGCTGGGAGGATGCAGGGGCCATGATAGCTCCACCCGGTGTCCAGAAAAAGGTGGAGGCGGATATAAAAAAAGGCATCTATGAGCTGCCCTTTTACGGCGACTGGCCGTCAATGTCTGACGTTGAGAGAAGGGCTACATGGGACCTGATGCTGGGAGAAGAGTCCACGACAAAGATAATTATAGATACATTTAACCAGGCGGGTTTTGACGGAAGCAGAGACCTTCAGCAGAGCTACAAGTTTATAGAGGGAGCCGGAATGCCCCAGTGGCGAAACGGCGGCGGAAATTTTATGATGGACTGGAACCTGAAGGCCAGCCTTGATGGATTATACGCGGCAGGAACGCAGCTCCTGGGCGCACAGGATCACAGCTACTGCGCCGCGACCGGGAGATATGCCGGAAGAAAGGCGGCAGCCTATGTGAAAGAGGTCACGCAGGGAAAAATATCCCGTGACCAGATACAAAAGGAAAAGGACAGGATCTACGCCCCGACACGGCGGAACAGCGGTATCGAGTGGAAGGAATTCCATGCCGGCCTGGCCAGGATCAACCAGTACTACAACAGCGAATTCAAGACCGAAAACCTCTTTAAAATAGGGCTTGGCGCCCTGGAAAGAATGGAAAAGGAATTCGCACCGCAACTCTACGCCCTTGATCCCCATAAACTGTTGCGGACCATTGAGGACCTCACCATGCTTGAACACTCGAAGATGATACTTCAGGCATCCCTGGTCAGAAAGGCAAGCAGCATGGGATTTAACCGTATTGACTATCCCGAGATGGATCCGCCGGAATGGAACAAGTTCCTGGTCGCAAGGCTTGAAAATGACAGTTTTACCACCAGGCTTCAGGATCAGAGATTCTGGGGGAATATGAAAGATGAATATGAGAAACATAATACGGATTATGATGGGGTGTATAAAGGTTAAAAAAATATCGGAGGTAAAAATGTCTGAAAATAAAGTGATGGCAATGACCAATGTTGTAACGCCAAACCAGCCGGTCATCTTTGACCCGGAATATTGCATAGGGTGTAATAACTGCGTTGAGACATGCCAGGTCGACGTGTATATTCCTCACCCGAAAAAGGGTATGCCGCCCATTATTCTTCATCCTGATGAATGCTGGTACTGCGGATGCTGTGTAAACGACTGCCCTACTGAAGGCGCCATAAAATTCAACTGGCCGCTTCAGTCAAGGCCCTACTGGAAGAATAAGGATACAGGTGAGATAGGACAGATTTAGATTCAGGACAACAGGCGGAAGGGACTTAGGCTGAAGACTGAAGCAACTGCATTTATCAAGCTAACAGCCTTCAGTCTAAACCGCTTCAGCCTGTTGTTAATAACTCTTTTCCCCATATTGACATGAAGCCGGTTACTCAATATACTTCCTTTCCCAAAAGACAACTCATTTACGGGGTCATATGGTAATGGAACAGATATTGACACAGGATTTTCTTGATACTCTCGTACCCGCGGAAATAAGTGACCGGTTTTTTGAGGCATTATACGGCGATGCATCCGAGGGAGCCTATGATATTCGGCTTAAATTAATAAATGCCGATGAAAAGCAGATCGTGCTGGCATTTGATTTGATTGAAAGGCCGGGGAAATGCCTGGTATGCAGTTTGACATATGGTCTGCCCAGCGTGTTTTCCCGCCATCCGCTGATCAATTTAAAAAATATTGTGGAAAAGATTGAAGAAAAAGGGTTTAGCGTTAAAAGATGGCATCTGGGTACAACCGAGGAGATCAGTAAATCGAATCATACCATTCCCTTTTATTTAGAGCTGGATTAGAAACCAGCTGTAGCGTTTAGCAGGAAGGGCAGCAGGTACAAAGTAAAGGTTGCAAGGTCTATCGCCCATCGGCTGTACCGCCATACAGATCTGATTGAGCCGGAATATGCTGACGGTTTTCTTCGAAAGGCTCGCCCTGAGGATGAAGATATTGTTGTCAGTTGGGCAGTTGATTTTTACAGGGAAGCCCTTGGCGATACACTGACATCGCATCAGCGTCAGCTGTATTGTGACCGTATCCGTACCGGAGAAATTTATCTCTGGGATGATAAAGGTCCTGTTTCAATGGCAGTCAGGACACGTCCTTTAAAAAAAGGAGTGTCAATCGGAGGAGTATTTACGTCGCATTTTAAACGGAATAACGGGTATGCCACATCCTGCGTTGCAGCCCTGTGCAGGGAGCTTTTAACAGAATATGATTATTGCCTGCTTTTTGCAGATCTTTCGAACCCTGTATCTAACTCTATTTACATGAAAATGGGGTTTAGGGAGTATTGTGATTCAACTAACTATTACTTTTCACGGGAGATAAACTGATACAGAGGTGAGGTCTACTCTACTGTTGATTGATCTGTTACGGGCTCTTTTACAATATTCAGCCGGATTAAATCCCTGGAATCTTTTTTTTAAAAAAATATTTTTTTTCTCAGCAATCATGACCCGGAGGCATTATTGTTAAATCCATACATATACATAGACCAGCAAGGCAACAATCCCTACACCGATTATTTTTATAACGATATTTTCTACATTCTCGACCAGATCTTCTCCATGCCAAAGCAGATTTTTATTTTCCCATCTTCTTAAATCCGAGGACGATCCAGAATATACCCCAGAACAGGGCGACAGGCCCGGGTCCTGTGTAAATATAAAATGTCCATCCATTATTCCAAGGCGTCAAGTAGAGAGTAGAGAAGGCCAGCCAGAGAATTGAGACAATAATAGCTATACGCGTCCACCCGGTAAGTATAATGCTCTTTTTTATACGTTTTATTACAGGCTCGGGTTTTCGGCCGAACCTTTTGGGCAGTACAATAATAGCTAAAATAATCGCAACAATAATTAGAGTTTCTGTAAAGCCTGGCATCGCGAAGTCCCTGACAATGAGAAAATTATAGTGGTTATACCGGCAAAGGGCTTCCGCCCCGGGCAAGTGGATTTTCTACCAGAAAAGGGTTGATGATGCAATATGAATAAAAACGGGGTTCGCAGTGTGCGGAAGAGGGTGAATAGTCTTTACTTGAAAACCTTAAAACCTTTTTTTATAACCATAAACCATAAACAAGGAACCGTTTTAAACCGATGAAGATAATCGACACACATGCTCATCTTTGCGACAGCTCCTTTGACGGGGATCTGAAGGAGGTACTGGACCATGCGGCCGGATCAGGGGTGTGCGGAGTAGTGGCGGTAGGCGAAGACCTTTCCGATGCAAAGAAAAATCTGCAGCTCTCTGAAAAATATTCCATGATTTGGCCGGCAGCAGGCCTTTATCCTGACAATCTTGATCAGAACCGGGCAGAAGCGATGGCGACCTGGATTCGGGCGAACCGGGCCCGGCTTTGGGCCATAGGCGAGGTCGGTCTTGATTTCTGGGTTGTAAAGGAGTCCAGCGACCGTGAGCTGCAGGCAAATATATTTTCCATGTTTATTGATCTTTCTATTGAGCTGGATCTGCCCCTGAATGTACATTCCCGATCCGCAGGACGCCATGCGATAGAAATCCTGATTTCAAAGGGCGCAAAAAGGGTTCAGCTTCATGCCTTTGACGGAAAGTTCGGGACGGCGCTTAAGGCATTAGAAGCCGGGTTCATATTCTCCATACCTCCTTCTGTCGTTCGTTCACTCCAGAAACAGAAACTTGTAAAAAACCTGCCTCTCTCCTGCCTGATGGTTGAATCCGACAGCCCGGTGCTGGGACCTGAGCCCGGAGAGCGGAACGAACCGGCCAATTGCCGGATTGCAATCGAGACCATTGCCCGATTGAAAGGGGAGGCAGTGCCAAGGGTGGCGGAAGAGGTGTTTAATAATACCTGCCGGTTTTACGGTGCTAAATGATCAGTGATCAATTATCAATAAACAGTTTTCATTCTTGAATCTTGAATTAAATTTATTTATGTTGTTTTACAGTAGAGCCATCCTAATGTTTTCCTTTGCTGGTATTAATTCGAGTAATTGCTTTCAGCCGGTATAATTAACAATAGATTGACTATGAATTTCTTAAAGGATCATCTTTAAAGAACTGGATAATAAAATGTTAAAAAAAATTATGAAAACAGCCCTGGTAATTTTGGGTATCATTCTTGTTGCAGGCCTTGTGTTTGCATTCATATATCGTGAAACAATAGGCATAATGCTTGGTAATAATACCATTAAGGCACCTGAAATAACCGGGCAGGCCATAGAATCGGCAGAGATTGAGCCTATCACAAAGGGTGAAGCTGACTGGCTCTGCTGGCGCGGTATCAATGGCGATGGAAAGAGCGGCGTAACCGGGATAAGAATTGACTGGTCAAACGGTCTGAAAAAAATCTGGGAAATCGATTTTTTATGCCTTGGAGATGAGAGTGCCACATGGTTTGCACCGGTAATCCAGGGAAACAGGCTTGTTGTATGCGGCCGTGACAATGAGAACGATATTGTGTTCTGCCTTGATCCTGAAGACGGCCGCCTGATATGGCGGCAGGCATATCCGGCCAAACCATCCTCGTCATCATATGGTACCGGCTTCAGGGCGACCCCCTGGATTGATTATGACCGAGTCTATACCTTTGGCCGCGCCGGCGACTTGATCTGCTGGAACCTGCTGGACGGTGATAAGATCTGGCACAAAAATGTCAGCGATGAAGGCGGCAAAGAGCCTACATGGGGGCATGCATCTTCTCCCTTTGTAACCGACTCACTCGTTGTGGTTAAGGGGGGCGGAGAAGCCCGCACGATCGCATTTGACAAAATGACAGGTGATATGAAATGGAAGGCAGGACAGGGTGTTGCCGGCTACGCGGCCGTTTCAATGATGGAGATAGAGGGCGAACCGGTGATCCTTTCCTTTCATGGAAAAGGCCTGGCTGCAGTAACCCTGGATGGAAGAGAACTCTGGGATACCGGGTGGGAGACGTCCTATGATGTAAATGCAACAACACCTGTTACAAAAGATGATCTGGTTTTTATAACATCAGGCTATGATACCGGCGGTGAACTGCTGAGGGTAACCCAAACCCGTGCAGAGGTCGCCTGGAAAAACAGGAATATTGCATCCCATCATTCGGACCCCTTTATTATTGACGGTTATATCTACGGTTATTCCGGTGACAGTATGCAGAACAAAGGCGCCTTTAAATGCGTTGAACTGGAAACAGGTATTGAAAGATGGAGCACCAATGAAATAGGGTGGGGGACCTGCCTTCTTGTTGACGGCTACCTGCTCTGCTGTGATGTGAAAGGCAACCTCTTTCTGATAAAGCCCGACCCTGAGAAATTTGTAAAGATTACGGAGTTGCCGAAGGTTTGGGGCAGGGTAAGAGGCGCAACCTGGACAATACCCGTAGTGGCAAACGGTAAACTCTACCTGAGATTCAATCAGGGTTTGATGTGTTTTGATATAAAGGCCGGATAATGTGATGCCTATAAAGCGCATGGCCGGCAGTTGCCGATGGATATACATTATACATATGAAAACACTCTCAATTATATGGAGTACCCCTCTTGTCTGAAAAGGCTATAACCATTTTGCTGTTGATTGCAGGTGCGGCAGCAGTAGCATACGGCATGCTGACAGAAAATAATTACGTTTTTATTGCGGGAATTATAATGGTTATTGCGGGATACTGCCTGGTTCGCAGAGACCTGAAAAGATGGGTAGAAAAAAGGAAGGGCTCAGAGGACAGAGGTTAAGGCCTGCGGTTTTTCTCCTGTACCCTACCGCAGACCCTATACCTTTCTACTAAGCCTTCCCCATCGCCTGCAGCACCTTGTCCGGCGTTGCCGGGGGATCAACCCATTTGCCTATTGCATTGTGTATGGCACATATAACGAGATGTGTGTTGGCCAGTGAATGGCTTATGCCGTTGGATCCGTAGGCTGCATTGCCAGCCTGTGTTTCAAGGATCTTCTTATCTACAGGAGGCATGTCAAGCATGGCAACCTTTTTATAGTCAAACATGTTTGCATTCAGCTTTACCCCGGTCTTTTCATCATAGAAAAAATCTTCCAGGAGTTGACAACCGGCGCTGAAATCCATCACCTGTTCTATCTGGCTTTCAAGAGATGTCATCCTGATTACCTTGCCTGGGTCTGCAACCACTCCAAAACGGAGTATCTCCACCTCACCTGTTTCCGTATCCACTGCCACCTCGCACATGGCGATGTTCATTGTGTCAAGGTATCTCCCCATGCCCGTGGCCCAGAGGGCTGTTGGAGGCTTGCCCTGGTATGTTGCAAACAGGTGTGCCTGCCCTACCGCCCGGGCCAGCGGTAATGCTTTTTGGGGTTCCGATTTTACGTATACATTTCCGTCAGCCATATCCAGGTCATCCGGGGTATAGCCTTTAAAGGGGCTTGGTGCCGGTTTCTGGGGCGGTCCGAAACCGAATCCGCCAGGTGCAGGAGGATTGTTCGCATTCTCAATTGCTGCTTCCAGTATCCTTTTTTTCAGAATGTTGGCACATTCTTTTGTCACCCATGCAGAGGCCGTGGTACCGTCACTGCCTCCGCCCACCGGGGCAAAGGGCTCATTGTAATTAAAATCAATATGGACATCTTCATACCTGAGACCGAGCTCCTCTGCTACGACCATTGCGTTTCCTTCAACAGCATAGATACCAGTACAGCAGCCCTGGGTTCCCATGCGAACCTTTCCGTCTCTTAACTCAAGTTTGGAGTGGTAGCTGGTGAAGGAGTGCCTGGGACACATCTGGTAGCGGAAGCTGGCTCCGTGCATTCTACCGTCCGCAAGTTTTTTTCCCCCGGTCGAATGCCATTTCCAGTTCATAAGTTTTTTACCCTCTTTTACGCAGGCATCATAACTGGGGACCGGATCTGTGTCAGTATAGTCAGTAGGCCCATGAAGATTAAGAGTAGCAATGTCTATCGGGTCTTTTCCGAGTTTTTCTGCAATCAGGTGTACTGCCATGGTCAGTGAGTCCCAATTAAAGGGACAGTGCTGTCCGCTGGTATACATCTTGCCCCTGTTGCTGTTCACCACTTCCATGGACTGCTTGATATTCAGGCATTTTGTAGTGAAATAGGGGCCGTACCCCTGATCACCGCTGGTACCCAGGTTTGAAACAGGGGGAACACCTGCATCGGCAATGGAAAAATCATCAATGGCCGTGATCAGTCCGTTCTTTTTAAATCCTACCTTCAGGCGGGAAAAACGCTGGTTCATATTGAAGTCATACATCTCTTTCCTGTCAGTTGTCATACGGACCGGTCTTCCTACCCTTTTTGAGAGAAGCGGGGTGATCTGCTGAACCTTTCTGAATCCCCAGTCGCAATACTTGCCGCCCTGGAAATAGCCGTCCTGCCTTACCTTTTCCGATGGGAGCCCGTACATGCTGCCTACGGCATCTTTGCCCTGCCTGGCCGTCCACACTGCTCCCTCAATGTGCAGGCTCTGCTGTTCCGGATCATGCCTGGGGTCGTCATACCAGTAGGACACAGACGCAAAGGGGTTGGGAGCGTGACCCGAAAACGTGGGCATGTTGAAATCGTATTCAATGATATGATCGGCCTCTTTGAAACCGGCCTCAATATCACCTCTGTTGTTATTGAAAAAGGTAACATTACCCTTTGGTGGAGGATTCTGGCTGTCGCCTCTCCTGGAAGAACTGCCCGGGGCTGCATTGTTTGGCCGGATGAGGGGGGCATCAGGGTTTCGTCCCTTGAGTATGTCTACAATGTGGGGCCGGATTTCCCATTGGGGATTGAGGGCCTTCAATGCCTCGTCGCACAGTTCTTCGGTCTCGGCAACCACGATCACCGCAACTTCATCGTCTTCCATATCGGCTACCTGGTCGACATAGGGTTCCGATGGACCTCCCGGCATTCCGCCGCGGGCTCCGAAACTCATCAGGTCGGGATCTTCCCATGTGACAACATCGACAACTCCGGGGATTTTTTTTGCAGCGGCAATGTCAACGCTTGTCACTGCTGCGTTCGCATAGGGGCTTCTCAGGAATTTGGCATGAAGCATCTCGGGGAAGACATAGTCGGATCCGAACCTTGCCATACCCGTTGCCAGCGAATAGGATAGTTTTCCGGGAAGGTTTGGTTTGCCTACAACCTTGAATTCTTTTCTTTGTCCGTTTACACCTGCTAGATCAGCCATGCTGAATACCTCCTTTTTATAGGTATCGTCATAGGAATGTGAATAGTATTGATGCTTATAACAGAATGTAGCCCTGATTCAAATGATTTTTATTGCAGGGCGGGTCTGTAAATCAAATTGGGATTATACCATTGAATATCAGCTGCAGAGACAGGTTTAAAACCTGTATCTACAAACATGCCTGGCAGTTTATGGGTCAATAATTCTCTCCAGGGGGATTTGCCTATACATCCAGCCAGAAAATATGTTATCCAGTAACGTTTAACACCGAGTTAAAAATCGGAATAAAATGAAGAAAGAGAATGGGTAATGTTTGGATTTAAATCAAAGAAAAAAGAGAAGACAGAAGAGGTCCGGGAAGAAAAGGTCAGTTTTTTTGGCCGCCTGAAAAAGGGTTTGTCCAAGACAAGAAACGGCCTGACCGGAAGGCTTGACAGGGTTTTTCTTGGAAAGCGGGAGATAGACGAAGACCTGCTGGATGAGCTGGAAGAGATCCTTTTTACGTCCGATCTTGGCGTAAACGCATCCCAGGAACTTATAGAACTTGTAAGGGAGGGCGTGGCAAGGAAGAGCCTTGGCAATGCGGAGCAGCTCAAGGCGGCTTTACAGGAAAAAATAATCGAGTTTCTTGATATCGAGGAACCGGAGGTAAAAACACCCAATCCCGGTGAGCCTCTGGTAATAATGATGATCGGGGTAAACGGTGTGGGCAAGACCACGACCATTGGCAAGGTTGCCAGCCTCCTGAAAAAAGAGGGCAAGGAAGTAATGTTGGCAGCAGCGGACACCTTCAGGGCAGCCGCCGCAGAACAGCTTACCATCTGGGGTGACAGGGTTGGTGTGGATGTAATCAGGCAGAATGAGGGGGCGGATCCTTCGGCGGTTGTATTTGATGCTGTCAGTGCAGCTATCAGCAGAAAGATGGATGTCCTTTTAATTGATACTGCCGGCAGGCTCCATACAAAGGTAAATCTTATGGATGAACTTGATAAGATCTACAGGGTAGCCGGAAAGAAGCTGCCCGGGTCACCGCATCAGGTATGGCTGGTTCTTGATGCTACAACAGGGCAGAATGCTATTTCCCAGGCAGAGATGTTTCACAAGATCCTTGGGCTTGACGGCATTATCCTGACAAAGCTGGATGGTACTGCCAAGGGAGGGATAGTAGTAGGAATATCAAGACAGCTTGGTATACCGATAAAATATATCGGAATCGGTGAAAAGATTGATGATCTGAGACCCTTTAATGCCTCAGATTTTGTGGAGGCCATTTTTTCGGAGTAACACAATCAAAAGTTCTTGTATTTACAGTATAAAAAGACTATGCTTATATACTTTAAAGGGGATCATGAACATCTAGTCGAAATCGCTTCTTTGAGTTACTGTCGATAAAATTACAGTCTGTTTTTCATTTGAACGCGGAATAGGAAATATCACTCATACAGTAAGGGGACCGGAGCGATTTATTATCTGTAACATCAAGGTTTTAGTGCCATTTCCTGGGGGAGGAAGGCATGAAAAAAGCTAAGATATTTTTTATGACACTGCTTGTTGCCGTAAACCTTCTGGGGTTTTCAGGTACAAGCCATGCATTTGACCTGTCTAAAATTACTGCAAAACCAGTAGAGCTTTATAAGTATATTGTCCAGAAGCTGGGTTTTGGCGATGATGAAGAAGAGGAACAGAAAGCCAAACCCTCTGAGATAATTACGGTTAAAGAATCTGAAAATGCCTCCTATTATCCTGAAAGAAAAAGAGAATCTATTGATACTGGGTTCTATGCATTCGGTGCATCCATGCCTCTTTTTAGTGATGAGTCCGGAAATACTCTCGGATGGAAGACTTATAACGAAGAAACCAGTTACAATTTTGGTAGTGAGGACTGGTATTTAAGGGTTGGTTCCAGGGCAGGTGAAATATATACCCCTTTTGCATATGAATCCTCATCTACCCAGCTATTGCAGACAAAGGTGGAATACCTCACGGTTCTTCCATGGGATTCTCTATCCCAGTTAAATGCCGAACTTTTTATTGAATCGGCCTTTTCTCAACAGCAGTCCATTGAGTCAAACAGGCCGGGCCATGAATATATTAACAAAACATTGGGTCTCGGTTCTGAAAACATGGGATACGGTGTCAGAATTAATGCGCTTGTCAAAAATGCAAAAATCGGCCTGTATGGATGGTATGGAAATGATATTGGTTCGTCTTCGCTTTTAGAGTCTCAGGGCACCTCCTCGGATTACTTATGGCGGGCGCTTAATTCCGACTATTATCAGGGGCGTAACAACGTTGGTGCATCGGTTTCATATGAATTACCCTTTATGAGCTATTTTCACCAGGGGATGGCGCCAGCGATCAGGCTGGAAACTGCCTACAGGTTTGGGGCAAATGAATATGAAAACAGCAGCCTGGTAAAAGGATATGACCAGTGGAAAGTCGGGATGTCCTATGAAGGAAATAATCGCCTCGACTGGCTGAATACATATGGAATCAACTGGGGAGTTGGATACAACTATACAGTTACTCTGGATGACCAGGATAGAATGGATAACTGGAGGCAGGGGGATGGTTCTCATTCGGGTAATATAAATGCAAACACCTACTGGTTTAATATGAAACTCTATACCAGGTTCATGTATCTCTATGACCGGGAAACCAGGGGGAGTATGACAGTTCTTAACGCGATTTATTCTCCTGACTGGAGATGGTCATACGGGATAAAGGCAAATATTTACTATGGCAAAAAAGAAGGGGAACGTAAATTTATGGACGAAAATCCCGAGGTGGTCACCTTTACTGCCACATACCGGTGGGATTAAAATAGAGTTAAAGGATTTTAAGGTATTTTTTTACACCGGCAGCATAGTATAAAAAATAAAAGGCCGCAGATTTTTTGCGGCCTTTTTATTTTATTCTCTATGCCCCTGCCTTAAGCTTATTCTCCGTAAAGGTCTTTTATAACCTCTTCCAATCCTCCGAGTTTTTCAAGGGATTCCCTGGACGGTATTAAAGTCTCTTTATCCCAGTCAATTGCCTCACAGAATTGGTTCATCTGATCTTTTATATCAATTGTTACGCCTTTCAGAGGTCCCTCAGTCAGCGGCGGCTCACCTGTTGCCCTTTTTGTCAATATATCTGCTGTCGGGTCCAGGCCTGCCTTTAAATTGAAGGCATGCCTCAGGTTAAAGATCCTTTTTCCCGTCTCAAATACATCATTGTCAGTAAAATTCCATCCCGTGGCTGCAGAAATGTATCTTGGTATGGTCCCGGGCGGCATTGCAAAACCGCTGAAGGCACATAACCCGGCACAGTTCTGGACCTCGGTTTCAAAGGTTGCCATGGCGTCCCTTGGCCCCCTGTTTTCACTGTTATACTTAACCTCATGCGGTGCATTCATTTCCATCATGCCTGTGCTTCCCTTGACATGACGACCGGGAGTGGGATCGTATCTGTATGTCCTGGCAAAACCCGGTGCAAATCGCGGATCATGCATTGGAAGTTCTATCCCCCTTGCCGTTTGCAGATATTCAGCTCCCCTGCCCAGTTTTTTTGCAGCGGCTTCAGACCCGAGAGCCAGGATTTTCCCGAATCCTGTCTGATCGGCTATTGCCTGGGTCATTTCAACAATGGCATCTGCATTTCCCCATGTAAGTTCTATACCTCCAGTCTCTTCTTTTGTAATCAGGCCGTTTTCAAAACATTCCATAGCCCAGGCTATAGTCGCACCGGTTGAAATAGTATCTATCCCATATTTGTTACAGATATCATTGCACTTTATTACGGATTCAGCATCACTGTTAAGCATCATGGCTCCGAATGCCCCGATTGTTTCATATTCCGGTCTGTCACTGTCTTCTACCGGCCATTTTCCGTCTTTCACACTGTAATGTGCTCCGCAACCCATCGGGCAGTTGGAACATGCATATTTCCCTGTGTTGTATTTTGCGTCATAGGAAAGGGATGCGAGTTTATTAGCTTCTTCCTCTCCCATATCTGTTTCACCCGCGCCTCCCCAGTTTTTAACCGGAGTGTCACCGCTCATTATCATTCCGCCTGTTCCACCACCGGTGCCAAAAGCGCTGAAACCTTCGATCATGCCGGCCATGGGGCCTTCTTTCATAGCTCCAGGGATTTCTTTGGTTATTTCTTTAAAATTATCAGGATTTGCAACAGCAAATTTACCTGTGCCGCGCACAGCGACCGCTTTAAGCTTTTTTGCCCCCATTACCGCGCCACAGCCGCCTCTTCCTGCCGCACGATGCTTATCATTGATTACACATGCCATTAGAGAAAGCTTTTCTCCGGCCGGACCGATGACTGCCGCCCTTAATTTTTTTTCACCTGTTTCTTCAACCAGGCCCTCAAGGGTTTCAACAGTGTCTTTCCCCCACAGGTTTGAGGCGTCACGTATTTCGACGTTGCCGTCATTGATATAAATATATACCGGTTTATCCGAGGCCCCTGATACGATTACCCCGTCAAAGCCTGCTTTTTTAAGTTCCGGTCCAAAAAAACCGCCCGAGTTGGCATCATTCCAGCCAAGAGTAACCGGAGATTTACACATAACAGTATACCGGCCGCCGAACAACGCACCTGTGCTGTTCAGGAGACCTGACATGAATCCTAATGCATTGTCTGGGCCAAGGGGATCAGCATCAGAAGGAATCAGGTCATAGAGTATTTTTGCGCCGATACCGTATCCTCCAAGATATTTTTTTACCGTATCCTCGGATAATGTTTCTTCCCTGTATGTCCCTGAGGATAGATCTACAAATAATATTTTGCCTGTATAAACGTCCGCCATTTAAACCCTCCTTAATACTGCATCCGGTTACAGCTTAAATTATTTTAGAACGAAAAATAAATCCCTTTATGTTTTGGTTAGAAAACTGAAGAAA
This sequence comes from Desulfatiglandales bacterium, assembly GCA_963667015.2. Taxonomy (GTDB): domain Bacteria; phylum Desulfobacterota; class DSM-4660; order Desulfatiglandales; family HGW-15; genus JAAZBV01. The sequence goes on along the minus strand of CAXXJJ010000004.1, from coordinate 3,146,517 downwards.
AGGATTATACCTATTTATTAAAAATAACATAATAGGAATCCTAAATGAACACAGCCGAATTGTCAATTTTATTAAGATGTTATAGCAGTGCTGATATAACCGGGAGTGCGCATGTTGCCTGATGAATCATTCGTAATGACGTTCCGGAAAAATATTATCCATAACTAGCAGGTATCAGGGATTTTAATCCTTGACATAATGAATGGTTTAACATAAATGAAGCAATCAAAACAAAAGTTCTGGATGTGAAACAATATGGATAAAAAAGAAACAGAAAATAAGTATATTGTACCGGCAGTTGAACAGGCAATACGGGTCCTGCTATGCCTTGCAGGTTCAAAATCATCTCATATGAGCCTCACTGAAATATGTGAGGATGTTGGTATCCACAAAAGCAAGGCCTTTGGGATACTCCATACCCTTCACCGGTTCAACCTGGTGCAGATCCGCGGACGCAAAAAGGGATATGCCCTTGGAACCGGCTTCCTCGCCCTCTCACGTAAAGTGCTTGATGGTATAAATGTAATTGCCTTTGCAGACCCGATACTCAGAGAGCTCTCTGATCAGGTAAACGGGACTGCAGCGCTGGGAATAGTTGATGGAGATAATGTAGTAGTTGTTTCACGCTATGAATATAATAAGAATATCGGTGTATCTATCAGGGTTGGCGGCAAAGTAGACCTGTCCTATGGCGCTCATGGCAAGGCGATTGCTGCCTTTATGGCGGAGGATGATCTGGATGCCCTCCTGCAAAGGGAAAAATTATATTTCCATGGAACGCCTGATAAACTCGACAGAGACAGGCTCATGACGGAACTTGAGGAATGCCGGAAAACAGGATACGCAACTGATTTTGGTGAAGTAACAACCGGCCTTAATGTTGCTTCGGCTCCGGTTATCGATATCAGCGGTAAACCTATTGGATATCTTCTGGTCCTGGGGCTTTTTACTCCTGATGATGTTCTGGAATATGGTCCGCTGGTTGCGGAGGCCGGCAGGGATCTGTCAAGGCAGCTCGGGGCAAACTTTGATAAATTTTAACAGCAAAATATTATTGTATCAGGTTTTCTGAAACGGATTCTGTTTGAAGGAAGAAGACATTGTTCCTGGCGCCTCAGGCCTGATAAAAAAGGCCCTGCCTGCCTAAATTGATTAATTAGTAAGGACCTCTTTTACCTTTTGTGAAAGGTTCTTAAGGGTAAAGGGTTTTTGTATAAACCCGCTACACCCCTTATCCATAATTTCCTGGGCCTGGCCGTCCAGGCTGTATCCGCTTGAAAGCAGTACCCTGACATTTTTGTCTATCTCTTTAATTTTGTCATAGGCCTCTCCTCCTCCCATACCGGGCATGACCATATCCAATAATATAAGATCAATATTCTCATGATCTTTACTGAATATTTCAAGGGCCTCTTTCCCGCTTTCTGCAATGATAACATTATATCCAAGTTTGCGGAGCATCTGTTCTCCCGCATATATAATTATTTCCTCATCGTCGACAAGAAGAATTGTTCCTGTTCCCATCTGTAATTCATCAGTCATTTCTTCTTCCTTTGCTATGGATTCCTGTGTTGACGGCAGATAAATACTAAAAGTAGTTTCCTTGTCCTTAGTTGATGTAACATCAATATACCCCCCATGTCCTTTGATGATCCCGTAGGCCGAGGCCAGGCCCAGTCCGGTTCCCCTGGCAAGCCCTTTTGTTGTAAAAAAAGGCTCAAACACCCTGTCAATTATCCGGGAATCAATTCCAAGACCCGTATCCCTGACGGTAATAAGGGCATAATTGCCCGGTTTTGCCCGGTAGGGCTTATCACCAATATCTTTTTCTGTTACATTTGATGTAGTAATTGCCAGGGTTCCGCCTTCAGGCATTGCATCTGCGGCATTAACAAAGAGATTCAGCAGAGTCTGCTCTATCTGCCCCTGATCTGCCTTTACACTGAACAGGTCGTCGGCAATATCCAGTATAATTTCAATATCCTTTCTTGCTGCTCCGAAGGTCTCCGAGGTTTCTTTAACTATAAGGTTGATATCAATCGGCTTTATTTCAAACTTACCTTCTCTGGCATAACCAAGAAGCTGACTTGTCAGATTTGAACCATTTTTAACCAGTTTTTCTATATTGGTAAGATTTTTAAAAAGCGGGTGATTCTCTTCCATATCAAGGAGCGCAAGGGAAGCGTTTCCCTGTATGCCCATAAGAAGGTTATTAAAATTGTGTGCGATACCTCCGGCAAGGGTACCCATTGACTGCATCTTCTGGGCATGAATGAGTTGCCTCTCAAGTATCTTTCTGTCCGAAATGTCCAGCATTGAGATAACAAGGGTTCTCCTCCCGTAGTACAGGATGGAGGATACGCTTATCTCTACATCAAACAATGATCCATTTTTTTTTATTATTCGTGCATTGAACATTTCGTTGCATGTATGAACCTTGAGATATTCCAGTATAGATTTAAGGTTTGCCTGCTGAAAGGAGAAATCAAGCAGTTTTTCAATCTGGAATTTCCTGAGTTCCGGAAAGGAGTATCCTGTCAGCTCCTGGTATCTGGGATTTGCATAGATATGAAGATCATTCTGGAGTATTGCAATACCGTTGGTGCTGTATTCTGCAAGGGCACGATAGTTCTTCTCGCTGTTCATTATTTTATTATAGTTCAGAGAGGAATAAAGGGCGCAGCCCGCATAATCCGCTATTATCCTGAACAGATTTATATCTCTTTCATTAAAGATGCCCGGTTCCGAATGACTCAGATTTATGACCCCTTTTACCCTCTCTTCCATTTCAAATGGTATGGAAAGGAGGCTTTTTATTTCAACCTTTGTAGTGGGATCACTCGAAAAGAGGTTCGAATCTTCAGTGTCTTTTATCAATACCGGTTTATTGTCCCTCAAGGCACTGCCGGCAGCACCGGTATCCGCACCGGGGATGTATATAACCCCATCCTTTGAAAATACATTTTTAGGATCAATAACATAGGTTTGTTTATTAAAATTTGTAGCACAGACAAGATACAGGCTATCTTTTTTTCTGTCCAGAAACATTATCGAGCAGTTCGTGGCAATTGTGTTCCGGATAATTATATCAAGGATATGCTCACATAATTTTTTAAAATCATTAACATTAATGATTGCTCTTCCCAGCTCGTGAAGCAGAGATAACTCGGATATTTTATACTCATATCTCTCCTGTGTATCCTTTATCTGCTTTCTTAATATCTGGTTTTCATTTTCCAGTCGATCCAATTTAGACACTTCCATCCTTCTTATTTCATAACCTCAAAAAAAGCCTCTATTTCTTCTCTGCTGCTCTTCAATTCTTCAATCATCTCTTCAACATCATTTTTTTCCAGACCAAGCGGATCTCTTATCTTCAGGCCTCCTGGTATCTTATCTGTCCAGCTTTCACCAAATTCAGCCTTATGGCTCAGATAATCTGAAAAGGCTATTACAAGGGCCAGTTGATGATATTTTGGTGGACACTCATCAACCGAATGATGATGTTGGGCCGGTATCAGTATAGTGTCAGGAAAATTCCACCTCTCCATGAGCAACCCGGACAATACTGCATGGTCAATGCCCAGTATTTTTTTTTCTCCCCTGTACAGACTTGTTTCATTTTCTTTTACGTAGTCAAATACCGCTGTATACTCATCAGGAAAATAGAGAGCAAGTATAACCTTGCCCATATCATGCAGAAGGCCGCTGATGAAAATCTGTTCAGCCTGTATAATCCCAAGTTTTTTGGCTGATTTCCTGGCGGCAAATGCGCATCCCAGAGAGTGTATCCACATACCTTTCATATTAAAGTCCCTGGCTGAACTATTTCCATTGCTAAAGGCAGATATTACACTCATTCCGATTGTAAGGCTTACAACCTCATTAAAACCGATAATGGTTATTGCCCTTGGAATAGAATCGATTTCCTTCATCATTCCATAGTAGGCGGAGTTTGAAAGCCTCAGTATTTTATTAGATATTGCCTGATCCTTACTTATTGTCTCTGCAAGATCCTTTGCAGATGTGTTATCTTCCCGTGCCATGGACAGAATTTTTTCAACTATTACAGGAAGTGTAGGAAGCTGTGTGTTTTTATTCCGGATCATGTCCTGTATTTTTTGATGGATTTGCATTCCTGCGCTTCCCCTTGAAAAGATTAGCCGCTATTAGTAGAAGTATGTTAGCTTTACGCCTGTTTTATGATCTCTATCCATTTTAAAGCAATATTTTGGACCGATAATGTAAAGACCAGAAAATATGATATGCAGGAAATATGCCATCAAATTAATTATCTTAGAGCGAGTCGGGCATGGTAACTGTCTGATTTAGCGTGGTTTGTTATTCTGATTTTTAGTTATAAGTATAAGAGATTTATAAGTGTGTCATTTTTTTGTACTTGCTGTTAAGCGGATTGTCAAAACCGGACCATTTATATCCGGGAATGATACCTCGTTTTCAGCAGCGCCGGATGCACTGGTTAAGGGCATTGGCATGACATATTTTTCGGGTGGAATATTTATAATTGCAGTAGCAGTAATAGCAATTATATTATTCAGGTTATAAAGAAAACGCTGAGTTCTCAATCAGGAATTATTAATGAAAGGAAGTATTATGGATAAAATGATGATAGGCAATACGGGAATTGAGGTCTGTCGGCTTGGCCTTGGAGGAATCCCTTTGCAGCGGGTCAGTGAGGAGGATGCAGTTGATGTCGTGCGATATGCCATTGAAAAGGGAATTGACTTCATTGATACAGCCAGAAACTATTCTACCAGCGAAGCAAGAATAGGAAAGGCCCTTAAAGAAACCGATAAAAAGGTAACTGTCTCCAGTAAATCGATTCTTCGTACCGCGGATGGGATAAGAAAAGAGATAGAAAAAAGCCTTAAAGAGCTCCAGCTTGATTATATCGATTTCTATCATTGCCACTCTATTGCCTCCGAAGAGGATTACAAACGTGTAACCGCTAAAGACGGAGCGCTGGCGGGATTATTAAAGGCAAAGGAAGAGGGTGTTATCGGTCATGCGGGTATATCGGGTTACAACGTGGATGTAATGGAAAAGGTGGCTGATGACAATCTTTTTGAAACAATTATGGTTGCTTTCAATATTGTCGAGCCTGTTGCATACAGGTCGGTAATCCCAAAGGCCATGCAGAATAAGGCAGGTATTATGACCATGAAGCCCCTGGCAGGGGGGGTGATCGGGATCCCCGAACTGGCCCTCAGGTGGGCACTTTCCTTTCCTGATCTGCTGGTAATAGCCGGAATGGAGACAAAGGAGCAGGTTGATAAAAACTGGGCAGTTCATGAGGGAAGTTTTGGTTTTTCGGATGAAGAGAAACAGCAGATAGTATCCCTGAACAAGCAGTTTGACAGTAAATTCTGCCACAGATGCGGCTACTGTGAACCATGCGCTGTCAATATTCCTATCTACAAGATATTGAGCATAAAAAACATGGTAAAGATACACGGGCAACAGATACTTACAACCCCTGATTTTGAAAATGTTCTTGAAAGGGCCAAAAGCTGTATTCAGTGCGGTGACTGCCTTATCAGGTGCCCATATAACCTGCCAATACCGTTCATGATGAAAGAAATTGTGAAATGGGCGGATTATGAGAGAAGTAAGATAGAAGATACGATGTATTAGAATTCTCAATAGCCTTGCATGGGATAATGCTATGTCTTTTGTCTTTTCCTTCTAACAATCTTGACACAAAGTAAAAAAATGTATACCATGTTGTCATATTTCATGGAAAAATGACAACATGGTATACAATAAATGCTGAAAAGGATACTTGAACCACCAAAACAAAGTTTTTTTCTTATGGGACCTCGTGGGTCAGGAAAAAGTACCTGGCTTAGGGAAAATTTCCCTGGTGCCCATGTTATTGATCTATTATCCGAAGAAACATATCATCACCTGCTTGCTTCCCCGGGACACCTCGCCGATCAGTTGCGGGCTATTCCATCAGACCAGTGGGTAATAATCGATGAAATACAAAGATTGCCTGGATTATTGAATGAGGTCCATCGCTTTATAGAAAGCAGACGGCTTAAATTTGCCTTATGCGGATCAAGCGCCAGAAAATTGAAGAAGGAAGGTGTTAATCTATTGGCTGGTAGGGCAATTCAAAAGGCAATGCACCCCTTTGTACCTGAGGAGCTAGGAGAACGATTTAATCTTGAAGAGGCACTTGAGTTCGGGCAACTTCCCATTGTTATCGAATCATTGGAAAAAAAAGAGACCTTATCCGCCTATACACAATTGTACTTAAAAGAAGAGATCCAGGCCGAGGCCCTGGTGAGGAATCTGCCCGGGTTTGCCCGTTTTCTTCCTATAGCTGCCATGTTTCACGGTCAGACTGTAAACGTATCTAATATAGCACGGGAAGCTGAAGTCGCCAGAACAACGATAATGGGTTATCTCGATATCCTTGTCGATACTCTTCTTTGTTTCAGGCTCCCGGCCTATGAAGCAAAATTACGTTTGAGGGAGAGAAAACACCCGAAATGGTATTGGTGTGATCCGGGCATTGTTCGATCCATGAAAAAGGCTACAGGAAGTTTGAGTCCGGAGGAAAAGGGTGCTTTATTCGAAGGGCTGGTTGCCCAGGTACTCAGGGCGTATAAGGATTACAGACAGGTTTTTGATGAAATGTATTACTGGTCTCCTTTCTCGGGCATAAAAACTGAAGTCGATTTTCTGCTTCTAAAAGGTGACCGGTTTATTGCGGTAGAAGTGAAGTCCGGGAAAAATTTCTCACAGGCCTGGTGTAAAGGACTGCGAGCTATTGTAGAATTAAAAGGGGTTCAGCGCAGGATAATAGTTTATCCGAATGGACCGGTCATGCAGACAGAGGATGGCATAGAGGTAATGCCTTTCCGCACATTTACCAATCAACTTTCTGAAGGGTTGTTTCGCTGAAATATAAGAATGTTAATGTTTTATTTTTTGGAAAATGAATAGGAAACAATTACATACAAAACTTGGAGAAGTAACATCGGCACTTTTAAAGGAAAAAGGATACATAAGCTTTGTCGATGTTTTTATAAAACTTGGTTATCTTGATCCAAAGGACTATGAAAACTGGAGAATGAAAAGAATTCCATATCTTGAAAAAGTAATCAAAGTTAACCTTGGAAAAATTAATTCCATTATGAAGTCTGTTCGCAGCAATTCAATAAATGGCAATCTTTCACCGAGCTGGACCGGTTACAAATCCTGGGGAAAAGGTAAAAAAGTGTGGCTTCGATTTTCAAAGACAGGTGAAGAAAATATCGAAAAATCTTATGCCACTCACTATATTAAATCCAGAAAATCAAAGGAAAAAATAGAACAGCCACTTCAACCATGAATTTCGACTTGCTGTCATTTACAGAGATGATAATTATGATACCTTCATCAATAATTATGACAAGGATTTGGCAAGTCTACAGGCAGCTCTTCAGGGGAATAAAGTTGACAATGAACCCGGTATCGGATACAAAAACCGAACGTTCGGTAAAGCGGCCGTTCCAAAAATTGAATCGCTCCTGCCAAACTTTTTCATAGGATTTTTCCAGTTAACCTGATAAAAATCTTTATGGCTGTCAACTTTGACTTTCTTTTAAAGGGAGTAAGTTATGATCAGAAAAAAAGTTCTGTCCTGTATTCTGTTTTTAATCTCCTTTCTGCTTTTCTGTAATTTTTTTATTTCTACACCAAAGGCGATGGCCGGAAAAACAAAGATAATAAGGCTCGTGGTACCTGCAGCGGCAGGTGATCCACTCACCTATAAATATGAAGAACTTGCAAAGAGATTTAATGCATGGGTAAACGGGCAATATAAAATCCAGGTCTTTCCGGGTGAATCCCTTGCCCGTATCCCCGAATATTTTGACGCGGTCAGGGTAGGGGCCATTGAGATGGCTGATGTGGCATGGGGCATATATGCAGGATACTGGGGTCGATCTATTTTTGTATAGCCACACCCACAGAGGCCTGGGGAGTCGGGTGCTTTATCGTGCTTTTTGTCGCCGCGCATTTTCTTTGATTTAAGATGGAAAGGGCTGTACAGGGCCATTGTTCAGACTGCTGTACTTAATGCAACAATCATGATCATACTTGTGGGATCATCCTTTTTTACATATGTTTTCGGGAGTTCATCGGTTGCCCAGAAACTGTCCATGGTTATTGCATCGTTGAATCTTCCGCCGATGGCTGTTATTATAGCCATAATGATTTTCCTTTTGTTTCTGGGGTGCTTTATGGGCCGGATGTTGGAATATTGATTATATGACATTGTGTCAAAGTTATTTTATTTAGAAGGTTTTAAGGAGGTCAGTAATGATTAACAAACAGGTATTTGAGTTTCCGATAACTTATACAAACGATTTTGCGGGATTAGCCCTTGGGTGGGGTGCCCATGAAACAGTAGCAAACGAGTGCCATAATGCCGGGATTAAAAAGGCCCTTATAGTAACAACAGGCCTGAATGGAACAGGTATTGTCGATGAGATCAAACAGATACTGATCTCAAATGGAGTTGCAGCCGAGGTGTTCGATGGAGTCACATCCAATCCCAAGGATAAGGAAGTGGCGGCTGGATTCAAGGTGTTTACAGAGGCAGAATGTGACGGTGTAGTAAGTGTGGGCGGCGGCAGTTCCCATGATGCAGGAAAGGCAATCCGGGCGCTTCATGCAAATCCTGATCAGTATATCTGTGACATGGTAGCCTCAATCGATCCCCCGTGGATGGAGTTGATGGGAAAATATAATCCTGTCACTCTCCCCCAGATAACAGTAAATACAACAGCCGGCACAGGCGCGGAATGTACATTCTGCGCAGCAATAATAAATACCAACATCCCGGCGAAACATCTTGTTCTTCTGCCGGGGCTTGCACCTAAAAAAGCACTAGTAGACCCCTGCCTTATCAGGATGATGTCCCAGGATCTTGCGGCGTGGACAGGCTTTGATGCTCTTTCTCATGCCTTTGAATCCTATATTGCACGGCCTTCATCACCATTTAATCAGGCAGTAATGATAAAGGTAATCAGGATGGTTTCGGAAAACCTGAGAGAATTCAGCCGTAACAGGATGAAGGCAGGTTCATGTGAGGCGATGGCATGGGCTGCATCCATGGCGGGCATAGGTCTGAACTTCGGCGGCGGTGTCGGCCTTGTCCATGGTCTTGGCCATGGTATTTCAGTCCTGGCAAATGCGCATCACGGCCTGGCAAATGCAGCAGTGGCAATTCCGGCCGAAAGATATAACCAGTCAGCGTGTCCTGACAGGTTTGCAGAAATGGCCCAGGCAATGGGAGTTGATACCTGGGGACTTACAAAGTCTCAGGCATCTGACAAATGGTTTGAAGAGATTGAAATACTGCTTGATGACCTGGATATCGAAACAGGAAACCTTGGAGAGAGATTTGGTCTAAAAAAGGAAGATGCCGCACACATAGTAAAACATCAGTATGCAAATGATTTTGCAAGAGAAGGAAATCCCAGGGATTTTGTATTTGAAGAATGTGTGAATGTGCTTGAAGCCCTTATTTAAAGAGCTGCACGGAAACGGGTTATGTTTGGATCATTTTAAGGAGATAACAAATGATTGAAGATGTTTCAGAATATTTAATAGACATTCCCATAAAAGAAGACCTTCCAGGGATCAACCACGGGCAGGCCCTGATATACGGGAGCGATAAACAGTTTCCCGGTCTCCATTATCATGCACAGATTCGATGGATAACAGGAATGCCTGAAACCCTTCCTGAAAACAGGTCAGTGGTAAGCGACAGTGACAGGATAATACTCTACTGGGGTAATGATTATAAAGAACCGGAATATCTCGGGGCCGAGATTGAGTTCTGCCTGGACGGAACACCCCTGGTTTTCAGCCGGGCTGCCTCAATTTTTGTACCCAGGGGAGTAAGTCATGGTCCGGCCATATGGAAAAGCTATCAAACCCCCCATGTGGAGATGACAATAACCATTAACTCCGGAAATCTTGATAATCTGGTGGAGGCGGATAAGGCTACTCAAATAAAGCATATCTCTGATCCTGAAAAATACATTGTCCGAAAGCCGGCATATGAGGTTGTGGCTCCTACTCCGACAAAAAACAGGATGCATCCCTCAATGACCTTTATAAGCAATGACCTGATTCCGGGGGTAGATACATATCTTGAGTTCAGCTGGATATGGGGAATACCAGACCCGGATCCCCATATAATGGAGCATGTTCACGATGACAGTAATGAGCTTGTATTTCATATAGGCTCCGATCCGGATAATCCCGAAGACCTTGGTGCTGAAATAGAGATATTTCTTGACGGAAAACCTATTATGATCAAAAAGACATCAGCGTTATATGCACCCATGAAAATCAACCATGGTCCCCTTAAATGGAAAAGTTATTCAAGACCGCATATTGAAATGGCTGTCATCTTTGGCGCCGGGGAGCTTGCCCGGTCCGATCCGGGCGGACATCAGAAAACAATGGAAGAATAAAATAGAGACGAATGACCGAAATAAATTATGAAAAATATATGGTAAACCATCCCCTGAGGGAGACCGGGGAAAATGTCAACGGGCGAAGCGCTCCTGTAATGACATATATGAGCAACGATCTTGTTGAAGGTTGTAACAAGCACATAGATATCAGCTGGATATACGAAATACCGGAGCCGAATCCTCATATTTTTGAACACACATATAATTATGACAAGATAGTTTTTTTTGTGGGAAGCGACCCCTTTAACCTGGAAGACCTTGGCGGAGAGATAGAGTATTATCTTGGCGGTCAGTCCATAAAGCTTAATACTACATCTGCCTTGTATATAAAAAAGGGGGTAAAACACGGCCCGGCCGTCTGGAAGAGTTTTAAACGCCCCCATCTTGAGATATCAATTATCCTTGGGCATGAGAAGAACAGGTTGGGATGGTTAAATAATGCAGGGGGCAGTCAGGGCCTTCCTGAAAAAACCGATGATGTGGACTATGAAAAGTATGTGGTAAGAAAACCACTGATTCTTCAGGGTACGGATGTAACCGAGGCAATGGAAAGCCCTGCACAGATATATATGAGCAGTGAGCTTGTCCCGGAAAGTAATGTATATGTGGATTTCGGCTGGATACCGGGCATGCCTGGGCTCAACCCTCCAATCCCGGACCACTCCCATGATTATGAGGAGGTTGTATTGCTTATTGGGAATGATCCTGAAAATCCCGAAGTCCTGGGTGCTGAAATTGAATTCTGTATCAATGATCAGCCCCTTCTTTTTAATACCACAACGGCAATATTTGCACCAAAATCCCTTAAGCACGGACCTCTTACATGGAAGAAATTTGAGAGACCGCATCTGTTGATGCCTGTTGTAATAGGAACAGGCTCGCTGGCAGAGGCTGCCCCGGCAGGATATAAGGAAGATACGGCTAAAGGGTAAGGTCCCGGAAAACAATATTTATACAGGAGAAGAGAGATGATAAAGGCCACAGTTTTATATCCGGCAGGTGATGGTAAATTTGATATGGAATACTATCTGAATTCCCATATCCCTTTTGCGGAAAAACTTCTGAAACCCTATGGCCTTGTAAGGGTAGAAGTGGATAAGGGGGTAGCCGGCGGCGGGCCCGGTGAGTCGGCCCCCTTTGTTACTATGGCCCATATGGTTTTTAATTCCCTTGAAGACTTCCAAAAAGGTACCCAGGCTCACGATGCAGACCTGGCTGCCGATTTAAAGAATTTTACCGACCTGAAACCCTTCTTTCAGATCAGCGAAATTTTGAAATAATCCATGAATCCTGTGCGGGATATCCTGGCGAGGCGCTTTATATCGTAAGAGATATATGGCATAAAATAAAAGGATTAATCTTAATCCTTGCTAAAGTATTCTAACATATATATATTATTAGAAGATTTGGACTGAATCTAAATACGGGGACTCAAATCAGCCTGAAATGGAGGTGGGGTATGTTATTGGATGAGATAGATCTAGCATTAATCAAGGAATTGGAGAAAGATGCCAGAGTCAGTAGTGATGCTCTGGCAAAGAGTCTGGACATCAGTTCCACAACGATCAGGAGGAGGACCAGAAGGCTTATTCAGGAAGGCGTTATCAAGATTGTTGCTATTCCTGACCTTAAAAAACTGGGTTATTCCTTCATTGTCGGGATACAGATGGAACTTGATCAGAAGATGATCGAACATGTCACAAAGGAACTCATCAAGCATCCGAATGTCAGGAGTGTATGGACTGTTACAGGAAGATACAATCTTACATCAATGGCGGTTTTTAAATCCACAGAGGAATTCTCGGAATTTATGCGTACGGTTGTGGGTGAATTTGAAGGACTGAAATCCGTTGAAACCAATATTTATCTGGAACTCATAGGCTCGCAGTCCCGGTAAAGCCATAAAGAAATATGTGGGGGCCTGTCCCCCACCGTTTTCTATCTCTGCTCTCTAGCTCTCTTCATGAAAATCCTGCCCCGGGAAATATTCTTTATTCTTTTTTATTTTTCTTCATTGCTGAAAAACTTTACTAGTCTTTAAGGAGGGTAAAATGTTTAGAGGAGGATATTCCGGTAAAATATTGAGGATCAATCTCTCAGACCAGTCAGTCAAAACAGAGGATCTACCTGAAAAGCTTGCAAGGACATTTATCGGCGGCGCAGGTTTTGGCATCAAACTTTTGTACAGTGAAGTTAAAAAAGGCGCGGATCCCCTTGGGCCTGAAAATAAGCTGATATTTGCCCCTGGACCCCTTTCCGGTACATCTGTTCCGTGTGCGAGCCGCATGGCAATTACAGGCAAATCCCCTCTTACAGGCGCAGTCGGCATGTCGCTTACCGGAGGATATTTTCCGGTAGAACTCAAGTTTGCCGGCTATGATGTCATGATTATAGAAGGGAAATCGGAAAAACCTGTTTACCTGTCTATTAAGGACGACAATATAAGATTCAGAAATGCGGAAAAAGTCTGGGGCATGAAGACAACCGACACCCAGCAGATCATCAAAAATGAGTTAAATGACCAGAACACAAGGATAGCATGTATCGGCCCAGCGGGTGAGAATCTCAGTAAGCTGGCATGCATTATTAACGAACTGAGGGCCGCGGGCAGGAAGGGACTTGGCGCGGTTATGGGTTCTAAAAATCTCAAGGCAATTGCAGTCAGGGGTACGGGATCTGTAAATATTGCATCAAAGGAAAAACTGAAAACTGCCAGGGATTTTATGGCAAAGGAGATGAAGGAGAGCCCTGTTCTATACCCCCAGTTTTCAAAACTTGGAACACCCATGGTTGTTGATGCCCTGAGCGGTCTGGGCATATTCCCCGGAAAAAACTTTGAAGAAACCGGTGTGTTTGTTCCGGTTGATAAGATAGGTGTCGAAACCCAGTTGACCCGAAATATGGGAAGTGAACACTGTTATGGATGCCCGGTAGGATGCAGCCAGCTGAAGCTTGCAAAGACAGGTGAATATTCCGGCATTATGGCAGAAGGACCTGAATTTGAAACAATGTATTCCTTTGGCGGAACCACGGGTGTGGACAATATAGATGCTATTATTGCTGCAGACAGGATATCTGATGAACTAGGAATCGATACCATCTCGGCAGGAGCGACCATAGCCTTTGCCATGGAGTTATACGAAAAGGGAATAATCAGTGCCGAAGACACAGGCGGAATAGAACTGAAATTCGGAAACCACAGGGCAATGGTTGATATGCTGAGGATGATGGCATACAGGGAAGGCTTCGGTGATATCCTGGCTGATGGTTCAAGAATTGCCGCAGAGAGGATAGGTAAGGATACAAAAAAATATGCCATGCATGTAAAGGGCCTTGAGCTCCCCGGTTATGATGTGCGTGGCGCAAAGGCTCATGGCTTGAACTATGCAACATCCTATACAGGGGCAGACCATAACAGGGGATATGCATTTCAGGAGATTTTTGGAATACCCATACCTGAGCAGGTGGACAGGTTCTCTGTGAAAGGAAAGGGGAAGCTCACAAAATGGAACCAGGATGTAAGGTCTGCCACATGCGATGCCCCTACAATGTGCGCATTTTTGCTTGATATGGCCGTGCCTGCAGTTGCCACAAGAAATACAGCCAATCTGATGGAGGCAGTGACAGGTATCGGGTTTACCCCTGAAGAGGTCGAAAGGGTAGGAGAGAGAATAAACAACATGGCAAAGTTGTTTAATGCACGTGAGGGTATGGGACGTGAGGATGATAATCTTCCCGAAAGAATTTTAACAGAACCGATAAAGGGTGGTGTGTCCGGTGGTAATTATATCAGCAGAGATGAACTGAATCTGATGCTGGATGAATACTATGCAGCAAGAGGCTGGGATATAAATACAGGCATGCCCACCAGGGAGAAGCTGGAGGAACTGGGATTAGTAGACGAGTTAGAATAACAAAAAAAGATGAACATCCAACATTGAACGTTCAACTTCCAACTTTGAATGAAATGCAATGACCAATTCATTCTTGGACATTGGGAGTTGAACGTTGGACGTTTATCTTTTCTAGATTCCAAGATCCTGGTTAATTAGAACAACCTTAATCCTTCCCTTTGGGAAGGACTTTTCAGTTACTGTCCACATGTTGCAAATCCTGGTCGGGCTCTTGCAGTCCGCGCACCTTCCCGACTTTACACATGGTGTTTTCATATCCAGTCTCATTGCATTAATGGGCGCAACAAAATTTTTTATCCGGAACATGGCGTCATCAAGGTCCGATACTATCTTGTTCCTTCCAAGCAGAATAATGACATTTCTGGGGCCGTATGTAATAGCGCCAACCCTGTTTCCTATCATGTCCAGGTTCACCAGGTGTCCTGCCTCAGTAATTGCATTTGTTCCCGTAATGAAAAGATCGGTCAAAAGGGCCTGTCTTCTCCTTTCGGACACCTCTTCGGGCGTATATCTTTTTCGGTCATAGGTGTCGATAATCTCATAATCCTTTTTGCTTTTAAGGGAGTCATAAATGCCTGATGCCGTAAAGGTCATTGAGCCTCCCCATGAGATGCTTTTGGGTTTTAATTGCGGGATTATCTCATTTTCTACAATAGACTTTGCGGTTTCGGTATCCTTTGCAATGAATGCCTCAAAATTATTTTTTTCAAGGGCGGACTTCACCTCTTCCAGGCGAAGAGACCAGTAAAATTCAGCGGGTTTTTCCATTTTTTTTCCTCCGGATAAAATGGTTTGATACTCTTTTACAAATTGTATGAATGCTCTGTTTTTATATGTTTTTACTGAAACAGGTCAAGTGATTAAATATGATACTGCATATCGATGAATGGAGAGTGATATTGTGTGGATAAATTTGAAGTAAGTATAAGGTTTGAAAAAGCGTGGGAAAAAAATATGCGGAAGAGATTCAACATCTCTTCCGCATTTTCATAAATGGGGGTTAACAATTAACCTCGCCTTAAAAACTTTTTGCGTCCGAATCCGGCCAAACCTATTAATCCTGAACCGAGGAGAAGCATTGTGGCTGGTTCTGGGACGGGTTCAGATGCACGAAAAATATAATTTTGTGAATTAGAGTTAACAGCGAGAACCCAATTGGTACTAAAGTTATTAGTGAAATTTATACTTCCAACATTAGACAAATAAGAGGTCGCTCGATCTAAAGTATTCGATGATACTCCTCCAATATTTCGGAATTCACCATTTTTAACATCATATGAGTTGTTATCATACTCGAACATAATCTCCCAAATCGCTATCTGTGCAGCTTCCTTATCGATTGAATAATAATTTTCTGCGACCCATGCTGCCTTAAAATAATCAATATAATTACTAAGGTTATTGTCGATGCTGTAAATAGTATATGCATGGTTACTTGTAGTCCAGACGTCTTCTACGCAAAATGACTCATATGTCCCATTTTGAATTATCGATCCCCCGGTGATGGTTGCTGTATAATTGTCATAGACATTTTGACTGCCTAAATTAGGAAAATGAAACTCTCCATCGTAGCTAGGGTAATATCCTTCAATTAACGTAACATTGTCTATAATGCCGGCGCTAGCAGTAAATGGAATAGCCAATAAAAATACAACTAATAAAAATAAAAAATTCTTTTTCATCTCTTCTCTCCTCGCTTCAAATCAAGCTATATAAAATTAAAAAAACATTAATTCTTTTGTTTTCAGATGTTCCCTTATAGAGCAACTGTTATGCCATTTTGAACTAGACTTGAGATTTTTCTTTCAAATCAAAATAGTCCTATAAATTCAATGTAATAAGGCTTAATTAATTCCGGGTGTTTTTTATAAAAATTAAAAACAGTCTGAAGTGTGTAAAAAAATACCAAAAGTATATGTAAGATATTGCTGGGTATTGGCAATAAGTTACATAATAGGATTTGATGGAAAATGGATATAATATGTTTTAAAAGGCTGTTGTCGAATTAGAAAACCTTGGTTGAGAGTATTTTCTAATCAATTGTACAAGTTTTTTTCACCTTAAAGACTGGGTAACAATGTCTCGTAAACAAAGAATAAACTATTTCTCTAATCTGTTGACGTATTATCGATCATAACTATAAAATGTTTATAAATTATTCAACTTTATAAATACCTGTTAAAAAATACAGAGACTGACAATTTACTATAGCGAGACACCAATGAATTCAAATAAGTCGCATGAAACATACAATAATGGAAAAAAAACCGGCTGGGCCAAAACCGCACTACTCGTCGTTGTCATTGCCATAGTAACCTCTGTCATCACAGTCTGGGCAGCAATGGCCTATCTTTTTCCAAAGGAATTCAAGCCTGTCTCTCTGAGCAACCGGGAAGAGAGGGTCCTTGACGAAAAGCTGGCCCGGCTGTATACACCTATCAGCTCAAGGAAACCATCACTCACTCCTGAGCGTTACAGCGAGGAAGGGGCTGACCGGGAGATCAGTTTCACGGAGCGTGAGATCAACAGCATGCTGGCAAAAAATACCGACCTTGCTGATAAGTTTGCCATCGATTTATCCGATGATATGGCAAGCGCAAAGCTTCTTATTCCACTGGATCCGGATTTCCCGTTCCTGGGCGGAAAAACCCTCAAGGTTACTGCCGGCCTGGAGCTTAAATATGACAGGGATGATCCCGTTGTTGCATTAAGAGGAATCAGTCTCTGGGGCGTGCCCGTACCAAATGCCTGGCTTGGCGGTATCAAAAATGTTGACCTGGTTAAAGAGTTCGGCACTCAGGATGGTTTCTGGAAGGCCTTTTCATCCGGTATTGAAAATATACGCGTGGAAGAAGGCCGCCTTACCATAAAACTTAAAGAGTAAAAAAACTAATCTCTTGCATCTGACCTCTGACCTCTGATTTTCGTAGCATTATCTGTTTTCCGGCTTTTCTCCTTGCTTTTTTAAAGGATTAGTCTTAAAAACGTTCGATTACCTCAACGTTAAAATTATGTTTTATTGCCTTAAACGCGCCTGTGACGCGTAAATTCGCCGTGGCAAACATGTATACCCCTGGCGAATCGTCTTATTAGATCTTAAATCCAAAAAGCATACTGGCACAAGAGTAAAGGATTGATCATTTTTACAGGATAAGAATGCCTCAGATTTTATATAAATTGTATTTACAAATTTCTATGATTAAAAACCATTTTTAATAATCCAGGTTAATTTATAAAGAGGAGGGATGTATGTTGAGTAAAATCCAGGTTTTTCGTTTTGTTGCAATTGCTGTCATGTTTGTATCATTTCTATTGACCGGCTGCGCAGCAAAAAAATCTACATGGGGAGACCCCCAGACCGGACTTATTCTCCATTATAATATACAGCAGGATCAGGTACTGAATTACAAGAGAAGCTCAGAGTCGACACAATCCATGGAGATGATGGGGCAATCCATGAAAACAACATCAAATACCAGCACTGATTACATCATCAAAGGTGCAGGAATGGATGGGCAAAACAACATTAAGACTCAGGTTACTATTAATGACCTGTCTATTAATGCAAACAGTCCACAGGGGCCTGTCAGTCCGGATACATCAGGCCTTAAGGGTAAAAGTTTCGGGATAACCTTTTCTCCCAAGGGTAAAGAGACAGCGTTTACAGGTATTGATGTCCTTCCAAAAATCAGCATGGGGCAGCCGAACACACCGGCACAGAGTGCAAAGGATTATTTTTCAAACCTTCTGCCTGAACTGCCTGCTGATAATTTTAAAATAGGTGATACCTGGACCACTCCAATAGAAAATAACAGGAAGCAGGGGACAATAGAACTGTCAATCAACGGAGAAACCATCAATGTTCTTGAAGGATTGGAAACCATACAGGGGATGGAATGCGTGAGAATTAAAGGCGACACCAAAAGCACTATTCAGGGATCCGGAGATATGATGGGACAGGAGATTAAAATCACCGGAGAGGCAAAGGCAACATCCACATGGTATTTTGCATATAAAAAAGGGATATTTGTCAGGGCATTGGTGGAAGAGGATTCGAATATGAAGATCAATCTGGGTTCTATGGGTGAGATGCCCCAGTCCACAAAGGCAAAGACCACTATCGAGCTTGTTCAATAAAATATCTCTGGCGCGCAAAGATGCCGGAATAAAAAAAGCGCCCTGCAGCATTGCGGCAGGGCGCTTTTTTCAGGAACATTATTAATGTCAGATATTTTTCCTTCCGATTAAAGCCGGAGTTTATCCCGACCAGGAAGTTTCATACCCGATTTTTTCAGTCCTTAACTTTTTGTCATAATAATTATTTTTTGACCGGGCTTAATGGTACGGTGGTTTTGAATCTTGTTCCATCGCATTATATCCTTATAGGAAACATTATATTTCATAGCGATCTCATAAAGAGTGTCTCTGTTCTGGATTGTATAGGTTATTTCACCATCGCTATATGATGAGGCCGAGGCAAGCGTGACAGGTGGAGAGGATGGAGGCGCAGGATCATTTATCTCAACCGGGATCTTTAATTTCTGGCCCGGATCAATCCTTGTACTTGTTCCCATGTTATTCAGTGCCTGAATCATTTTGATGCTGGTTTTATGCCTGGACGCTATAATCCAGAGGCTGTCATTTCGTTTCACTGTATATATAAAGGTATTTTTTTCAGCCGCAGTTATTTCATCCTGTGATACCTGTTTAAAGGCGACAGAAGAAGAGTTGGAATTTTTTGAGGAACCTGCATAGCCCGGAATGCGGAGCTTTTGTCCGACGCGGAGACTGTTACGGTTTCTGATGCCGTTCTCAACAACAATGCTGTTGACCGAAACACGGAATCGGGAAGCGATACCGGAAAGTGTGTCTCCATGCTTAACATAATAATTATCGATTGCCGGGGGTGAATATATTTCCTTTGGCAGTTTTGCATATTCATCCATGAACTGATCTTTAGCCCCGGCAGGAACCTTAAGGGCATAGCTTTCCCCCGAAGGAGTATGTGTCTTGATGAGTTCTGTATTTATCTCCCTGAGTGTTTCCAGGTCCACTCCGGCGCATTTTGCCGCTGCCTTCAGGCTGGTATAGGGTACTTCAACCGTCTCAAAATGAAGAGGCGCTTCTTTTTCAATATTTTCAAATCCGAAAAGTTCCGGTGCCTTTGATATGACTACTGCGGCTATGAAAGAGGGGATATAGTTTCTTGTTTCGCGGGGCATCTTCATTGACCAGAAATCTGTAACACCTCTTTTTATCTGGCGATTGACTCCCCCGGGCCCCCAGTTATAGGCGGCCATCACCAGGTACCAGTCTCCATATATCTTGTAAAGATCGCTGAGGTGGCGCGCTGCTGCCTTTGTGGATTTTAAAGGGTCTCTTCGCTGATCATACCACTGGGTCCTTTTAAGGCCATACATCCGTCCTGTTGAGTATGCAAACTGCCACATTCCGGAGCAGTGGGCACGTGAATATGCCTTTGGATTAAAACCACTCTCAATCATTGCAAGATAGGCAAGATCAAGGGGTAAATCATACTCCTCGAGAATTTCCTCGATTAAAGGCAGGTAGCGACCGCTCCGGCTTATCCATTTTGCCATTTCTTCTTTATTTACTGTCTGAAAAAAATAAATAGCCTTCTTTACCTGGTCATTATATTCAATAGGAACATCACATCGAAGGGCCATTTTCTGGACAATCTGCCTGAGTTCTTCATCCTTCCACATGCCATTTTTGAAATCCTCGGGTTTTGACTCTGAAAGCTGATCCAGCCAGTTAAGAGGCTCTTCCAGGTTGATCTGATCGGCATTCTTAAAAATCCTCCCATAATCCTGAAAGATTGATGAAAGGGTATTCATATATTTGAGAGAAAGCGACTTATCGTTTATTGAGGTGATGTCAACACCTGAGGCCAGAACAGCCGCATTTTCGATGCGCGTCTCGGCGAGACTGAAATCACCCTTATCCATTGCCTGAAGCGCTTCTTCGTATAGATTGGAAATGGCTGAAAGTGTGGCTTCCTCTTCGCTGTAGTCATATATGTCTGCCGGGTTTTCAGATGCTGTAATATCAGCCATTGAGGTATGGGACCCTGTCTCGGATCCTGAATCCTCGTTTAAGGCAGTATTTTCAGGTGGTAAAAATACACTTGTTGGATTTTTGACAGTTTGCGACATGCAGCCGGCATGCATGAGCCATAAAAATGACAGGGTTAATATTGATAAATATCTGATACTCATTTTTACCTCTTAATAATTTTTTATTCTGCATCCAGGAATACTCGTTATAACATGCTGTTACAACTAAACCGGTATCCCCTGCAATTCTTAAATTATCGACTTGAATCCTGGATAACAGTGTATTTTCAGGAAATTGTCTTTATATCAAACAGCAAGATATATGCCAATATATCAGACTGTTTTAATGATGAAAGATATAAATTAAGGTCTGCAACGCTGTTTTACCCGGAAGGACAAATCTCAGGCTGTTTACCATGGCTTCTGAATCTCAAATTTCATGCTTGACTGATATTTTTTATAAACGTAAAAAATAATTTTAAATAAGGAGTGGCAATGGACCTGAAGTTAAAAGATAAAGTGGCTATCGTGACAGGATCAGGGAGTCAGATAGGGTACGGCAAGGCCATAGCGCTTATGCTTGCCCAAGAAGGCTGCAACCTTATACTGGGTGATATCGATCTCGAAGGAACAAACAGGACCGCAGATGAAATCAGGGCAAAAGGGCAAAAAGCCCTCACGGTAAAAGTCGATGTCAGGGAGCGTGCCCAGGTGGATGAAATGGTGGACAGGGGTGTTGAAAAATTCGGACATATAGACATCCTTATAAACAACGCGGGCGCCAGCAGCAGAATGATGCCTTTTATCCAATCCGACAGAAAGGACTGGGAATATGATATCGGTGTCAACCTCATAGGGCAGATGAATGTTGCACATGCTGTTTTACCTCACATGATGTCACGCAAGTCAGGCAGAATAATCAATACTTCAGGGGGGCAGGGTATCCCCACGCTTTCCATGTACGGCGCTGCCAAGGCCGGTGTTGTTATGTTTACAAGGTCGCTGGCAAAGGAATTAAAGGGAACGGGAATAATTACCACCGTTTATTCTCCGGGCTTAGGCGCTACCGGCCTTACGGTGGATGATCCCAGAATGGAAACCATAGCCCCCACATTACCCCTCGGAAGATTATGCACACCGGAGGACGTGGCCCCCATAGTTGTTTTTCTGGCATCGGAACTTAGTGACTATATGGCTGCGTCATTAGCAGGAATATAAGGCGGTTAAAAAGGAGGGTGCAATGAGGTTGAGGGCTGATATTTTAGTGGTAGGTGCCGGAGGGGCCGGAGCCAGGGCGGCTATTGAAGCCGCGACAAGAGATCCGGAAATGAAGATTGTCATACTAAACCAGGGGCCCGTAGGCAGAAGCGGCCTTACCGCAATGGCAAATGGCGGAATGGTGTGGGTGGAGCATCCGGATGACAGCCCGGAGGCCCTTTTTGAGGACCTCCTCAGGTATGGCTGCTATCTGAATGAGCAGAATCTTGTTGAGGTTTTGACCCTTGAAGGTCCCCAAAGGGCACAGGAGTTGATAAACTGGGGAGCCAAAATGATTCCTTTTGAATCAGGCGGGGGAGAGACAAAGACCGGAACCGTAAAAAGACATACATATCCAAGAGGGCATTACATCCCCGGTGTGGGTTATATGGAGGCCCTTAAAAACGAGATAGCCCGCCATCCCAATATCACGGTGTTCGAGGACGTCGTAACTACAAAATTGCTGACTGCCGGAAACCGTGTCACAGGGGCATTTGTCCTCAATATTCGAAAAGGTGACTATCTTGTTATCGATGCAAAGGCTACTATTCTTGCCACCGGGGGACTGGGTGAAATCTATCCCCATTCGACAAACGCCCCTTTTGGTATGCACGGACATGCGACCGGTATGGGCTATGCCATGGCATATCATGCAGGCGCGGAGCTTATAGATATGGAGATGGTTCAGTTCACAGGCAATCAGCTCTATCCCCCCTGGCTTCTTGGAAATCCCGAATTGCTGTGCACCATGTGCGGTGGGAAATATATCAACGCACTGGGTGATGAGTTCATTCAGCAGCCTCAGCCCAGGGATGTTATCCAAAAGGCGGCATTTAAGGAAATCAGGGACGGCAGGGGAACAGAAAAAGGAGGCGTTTATATTGATCTGACACGCTCTCCCCTGACCAGCGAGGAGATTGAAGATCAGCTTAAACATTCGCTTGCCGAGGAGGTTGCTAAAGAGAGATGGCAGCTTATAAAAAGAATGAGTGTTAATGATCCTGATCCCAGGAACTGGAGGATTGAGTTTGCACCCGGAGGCGCACATTTTTTTATGGGTGGCGTTAAGATAAACGAAAAATGCGAGACCAGCCTTGAGGGGCTTTTTGCAGCAGGTGAGGTTTCGGGAGGTGTCCATGGTGCCAACAGGATGGGTGGAAATGCCATGGTCGAGATAATCGTGTTTGGCGCCAGGGCGGGGAGATATGCCTGTGAATACGCCAGCGGTGCTGATGAAGTAGCATCAGATGATAATCCTGAAGAAGAATATGACAGGTTGTGCGGCTTTTTCAGGAATGAAGGCATGACACCCAAAGAAATTACTGACAGGGTTGCGGCCCTTATGTCGGAATATGTTGGTGTGGCCAGGACAGAGGACAGCCTTAATAATGCATTGACTGAATTGCAGGCAGTAAGGTCTGATGAACTCCAAAAGATGAGGGCTCCTTCGGGATTTACATTCAATTCGGGCTGGGTTGAGGCAATCCAGGTTCCCTTCATGCTGGATACCTCAGAGATGATAATCCGGTCCGCCCTTTTAAGGACTGAAAGCAGGGGCGCACATCTTCGAGAGGACTTTCCCGATACAAAACCGGAATGGCTGAAACATATCAGGATTATAAAGAAACATGATAATATGGATGCGGGCACCACTCCTGTCACCATAACGAAATCTGATCCGGAGGGAAGGATATGAGTAACAATACAGTAAGCTTAAAGATATTTAGATACGATCCTGCCGTCGATCAGTCCCCGACCTATAAAACCTATGAGGTCCCCTGGCAGGAAGGCATGCTGCTTTTACCAGCCGTAAAATATGTCCGGGATAATATAGATGAAACCCTGGCATTCAGGGATTATTGCTGCGGCTGCTCCTGGTGCATGTCATGCCTTATGATGGTAGACGGCAAAGGCATGAGGACATGTTCAAGAATTCTTCAGCCGGGAGAAAGCATTCTTCTGGAACCAATGAAAGGTTTTCCAATTATAAAAGACCTTGTGGTTGATTTTGGAATAAACATCACAACCCCTGAAGGTGTGTTTAAAAAGATGGAAGGCACAATACTGAAAAGGGTTTAATACAATCCATATATCCTTCCGAATTTTTCCTCCAGGTATCTTAGATAAGGTTCCGGATTGATTTCTGAACCTGTTATTTTTTTAACAAGTTCCTGCGGCATGAATTTGCGGCCATGGGTATGAATGTTAACACGCAGCCAGCCAAGGAGTTCCTCAAAATTACCTGTGCGGATCTGATCGGTCAGATCGGGAATATCCTCGATTATCTTATCCCATAATTGAACAGAGACAAGATTGCCAAGGGCATATGTTGAAAAATATCCAAATGCCCCCATGGACCAGTGAACATCCTGCAGTACCCCCTGGGCATCGTTCTCCGGTTCAATGCCAAGATATTCCTTCATTTTGGCATTCCAGATTTCCGGCAGATCCCTGACCTTTATTTTTTCCTCGATGATTCCGATTTCAAGTTCAAGCCTGAGCATAACATGCAGATTATATGTGGCCTCATCAGCCTCGGTCCTTATCAGAGAGGGCCCAACCCTGTTGATGCCTTTATAAAATGTATCAAGGTCCACCGGGTTCAGCTGGGGGAAATATTCCTGAAGCCTGGGATAATAATATTCCCAGAAGGGAAGTGATCTTGCCACAAGGTTTTCCCACATCCGGGACTGGGACTCATGAAGAGCAAGAGATGCCCCATCTGCAAGGTTGGTGCGTTCAAGGTCAGGAGAGTGTCCCTGGGCATACAGGGCGTGTCCTGCTTCATGAATAGTACTGAAAATCATGTAGTTGAAATTATCAGGGGCAACCCTTGTTGTTATACGTACATCATTAATGCTGAATTCCGTTGTAAAAGGGTGATGTGACTTGTCCTGGCGTCCCCGCTCCATTTCATAACCCATTCTTTTAATAACTTCTATTCCGAAATCCCATTGCTTTTTTTCATCAAAGGGTTGATATAAAAAAGAGTTATCCACCTGTATTTTTTGCGAGACAGCCTTTATCAGGTTTACCTGCCGGGGCCGCAACTCATCAAAGATCTTTTTTACATCTGATGTCTTCATTTCAGGTTCGTAGATATCCAGGAGCACGTCATATGGGTGATCTGCAGGTGGAAAAAAATCGATATAGCGATGTGTAAGTTCGACTATCTTTTCAAGAAGCGGCAAAAAAATAGAAAAATCCGATTTTGTACGGGCTTCCGCCCATGCTTGATGGGCCATTGATGTCACCTGGGCCCTTTCAACGACAAACTCAGGGGTAACCCGTGTTTCACGATCATAGTCCCTTATGGCAAATTTGATCAGCCGGGCATTGTCAGAGTCAGGGTCCATTGAGTCCGTTTTATCTCTTAATCCATCAAGCAGCTTTCCGAGTTCCATGGATACTGACTTTTCATGAGCCAGTTTTCCAAGTGTCCCCAGTTGCCTGGCCCTGGCTTCAGCTCCGCCATCTGGCATATAGGTCTGCTGGTCCCACTCAAGTAATGCAATTGCTCCGCTGAGATCAGATATTTCCGCAAGTATATCTTTTAGTTCTTCTATTTTTTGCTGCATGAAATACTCCGCTTACAGATGTTTATGGATTTAAAGAAAAAATAAAACTCAATAGCCGGTAAAGTCTACACATGACTTTTTGCAACTGCAATAATTTTGTTACAGAAGTTCACCATAAATTACCTAAAATTAAGTCGGGAACATCTGCTCAAATCTCCGATCTTGAATCTTGAGGCTTGTATGTTGAATCCGGGATATGTATACTTACGAATGTGAACCTGTGAAGGAGATGGGGCCTGGAATTGTTGCAAAGATAGACCTGGCTGAAGTTCGCGAGCCATTTATAAAGGTAATTATACTAAGCTCTTTTATTGGTATTGTAGTACTTGTTGCAGGTTCAGCTCTTTTTCTCAGGGTTGCAAATCCTCTTTAATTATTGTCTATCTATCTGACTTTAACCTGTATTGCAAACGGTAAATGATTCGGATACAATATCGAAAAACACCGAATATATGGCCGGTAATTCAAATAATCGACTGTAAAAAGCAGTAAACTCAGAATGTTTAAACATCAACTCAACATGCCTGTCAGGATAAATATGAAAAAGAATCTGGTTGGAATTATTATCTTTAGTATACTTGCCTTTCAATCCTCCTTATACTCACAGGAAGAAGAACCATTCAATAAATGGCTTAATGAACTAAAGGAGGAAGCCCTCAACAGGGGTTTCAGCAGAGAAACCATTAATGCAGCCTTTTCTGAAATCAGGGAACCGGTGAAAAGTATTGTTAACAAGGATCGCAATCAGGCGGAAGTTATAGAATCATATGCGATGTATGTGAACAGGCGGGTTACCACATGGAGAATAGTAAACGGAAAAAAACAGATAAAAAAACATGAAGAACTGTTAAAAAAAATAGCCCTTGAATATGGTGTGCAGCCAAGATTTATTGTTGCAATATGGGGTATGGAAACCAATTACGGCACTATTCCCTTAAAGGAGTCTATTTTCAGTGCCCTGGCAACACTTGCGTATGATAAACGAAGGGCGGATTTTTTTCGAGCGCAATTTTTTGATGCCCTGACAATCCTGGATAAAGGTCTTGCGCCATATGAAAAAATGAAGAGTTCATGGGCAGGCGCGATGGGGCAGTGTCAGTTTATGCCGGAGAATTATCTTAAATATGCCGTGGATTACGATAAGGACGGAAAATGTGATATATGGGAAACCGAAGCAGATGTGTTTGCCTCCATTGCCAACTATTTATCTTCCTTTGGATGGAAGGATCATCAGACATGGGGACGCCCGGTAATATTGCCGGATATACCTGAAGAGGACCTGTTTGCCAAAAAATCCAATGACCTTGCTCCTGTTGAGCAGTGTGAAAGATATGGGGATCTCAAGGTATGGAGAGATTTGCAGGAGTGGCAGGCACTGGGTATAAGAAGGCTGAATGGTTCAGATCTTCCTGCACGATCAATACCCGCAACCCTTATATCAGGAGATCCGGGCGATAATAAAGGATATATCGTTTACAGTGATTTTTGTTCGATAATGCGGTTTAATCCGGCCTTTAAATATGCCCTTTCGATAGGCCTGCTGGCAGATCATCTCAAAGAATACTAACGATTCTTTAATTACAGGTCTCTGATAAAATGAAATAGCCACAGGCTGAAGCGGTTCAGTCTGTGGCTAAAGGAAAGGAAAAGGTTAACTTTCCAATCAGTTCTATGGGCGAGTGTATTTTTCTAATTTAAATATATCAGATGCCTGTCTATTCCTTTTTATGGCATTGCCTGCAATAATTTTCCGAATTTTTATGCTGATGATGGCAGCGGTTACAATCGGAGATCTTTCCCTCGTGGGGTGAAAAATGGGGATTCAGCTCTACTTCACTGGTCGCATTGTATAACGCCTTCATATCATTATGACACTTTTTACACACTGCTTCGCCAGCAGGTTTAGCAGAAGCAGGGTCTTCATGGCATTCTTCGCATGATATGCCCGCCAGTTTATGCATATGGCTCAGAGGGATCTTATTGGTGAGATTCATTGCGCCCGTTTTATGGCACATACTACACTGCTTGCCGGTCATAGCCTTTGTATCAGGATGCTTTTCGGGTATGACCTTTTTCCCTTCATGACAGGAAGCGCAGTCTCCCGGTTTAGGGGCTGAAGGTGCCTCAGGAGCAGCGGTTTCACTCATTTCTGAAACACTGCAGGAGATTATAAAGAGTAGAAAAATTCCGCTTATCAGATTCCGGATGAAGTGTTTATCCATTGTGTGTCCCTTTATTTTTATATGGTTTTGGAATTGATTGTTGAAACAAAATATATACAAATCATAATTCCACGTGTCAATAAAAACTCTCTGCCCTGATTTTAAGTTTACCCTCAGGGGTTAAGATTCCATTCCACGATGAATCGTAAATCCTGTTTACCTGTCATTAATTTTGAATATTGAATTTTGAATCATTTTAAGTATAATTAAACAGTTAGGCTGAGTTGCTTTCACGCGTTCGCCTCATCGAGATATAAACGCTTCCGGCTTTTGCCTGATTGGTTTTTATCATGTGCTGATCGATTATTTCCTGTTAATTCCGGCTGACTGTTCACTGATACCTGATCTCTCCCTGTAAGTATTGAAAACGATATTATTCATGTTCTCCTCCGTGGGAACCGATATAATAAATTAGATAGAGTAGAATTTGTTTTTAATAATCAAATAGTAACGATGACAATATAATTATTTATTTGAGGGCTTCCCTGATATCTGACAGATTTCAGGGTATCATTAAAGGCAGGTATCTATGGAGATCACAGTAAAATTTTCAAGTTTGATCAGGATGCTGGCAAGGCTGGATCATGATCTTGTGGATGTAGAAGAAGGAACTACAATCGATCAACTTACCCGGATTCTTGATCAGAAACACAAGAACCTTCATTTTAACAGCCAGAAGACAAAATTTTTAGTCAATAACAAATTTGTAAACAGAGATAAGGTTCTTGCTGAAGGTGATGAGGTGAGTGTCTTTCAGACGCTCAAGGGAAACTGAAAAAACAGTTTCTTGTCCCTTGTTTCCGGTTTGTCACTTATCCGTTTCTGCCGGACTGTTATGTCCATTATCCATATCCCTGATGAACTTCCTTATTTCCTGTCTCTGCAGGTTTCTTTCAGTCTTAAAGCAAGGTAAAGATAAAAAACACGTCCTGATCTTTTTCGTAATAATTAATCTAAATGTATGGTTTTTAAGACATATTTTTTTATGTATTATTATTGATAAATGCAGCCTGATGTTTCAACTCACTGTTATTTAAGCGGTATTTCGAAATAAGTCGAATCCCTGCACAAATGGCATTTTTATTGCTGAGTATATCTATAAAAAATCATTTTCCATAAACATTCTTCGTTCACACGATTAAAAGACAGCTATAAAAATATAAAGAAGTTTTCCAAAGGAGAATTTATGAGGTCTATAAAATTCAATAGTCTGATAAAAATTTTTCTGATGGCTTTAATGGCATTGTCCGGCATTACAGTTTCTGAATCTCAGGCAGCAAAACTCATTAATGTGAGTGTACTTGACCGTGATTATCTTATCGTGAATATCTCGGATGGAGATATTATCCATCTGGATGAAATCAACAAAACTGAGCAGGTATTACGCTATACACCTGAATTGAATACAACCGCTACTGTACAAAACTCCAGCTGGACCATTACTTCTGTTGATGATTCAAACTATGGGGCATCCGGCAGGAACCCTGTCAGCTGTTTTCGAAAGAAAAAATTAAGCGGGCACGGTGAGATGGAGTGGGTTAACAACGACTACAGATATGAATATACCTATGAGCACTGGATTTATCTCGAGCTGCCCGATTCCCTGCAGCAGGATAATACCTATCAGCTGGCTATAGGAACTGATGTTAACAGTGACACTCAAATTGTCGAATTTACATTTAATCCTTTTCATAGCGTGTCAGAGGCTGTTCATATCAATCTGACAGGATATACTCCCGGTGCAACCCACAAGGGAGCGGATCTTTACCACTGGATGGGAAGCGGCGGCTCCCGAAACTATTCTGCATTTGAGGGTAATGCAGTGTACCTGTATAATGTTGAGGCGGGTACATATATCCAGGCAGGTATAGTAGAGTTCTGGAAGCAGGAAGGGAGTGACGTGCATGGTTATAACCTGACAGGATCAGATGTCTGGAAGATAGATTTTTCAAGTGCCTTCACGCCGGGTATTTACCGGCTTGTTGTCGATGGTGTGGGGTGCAGTCAGGATTTCAGGATTGTAGAAGGCGCATATCATGACCCTTTTCAGGTCTCTCTTCTTGGCTATTTTTATATGCGCATAGGTGAAAGCAATCCGAAAAATATTTCACCGCCACCGCGAACACCACTGTATATTCCAGGGGTAAGTCCTTCCACAACAAAGGTTTACCTTACAACCATGCATCCGTTCCACTCTGACTGGGAGACCTTTGCCGATGGAGATAAATGGGACAGGCCCGACGCATGGATACCCTACAAAAAGAGTGGAAGTCCTTTAAATCCGGATGCCTGGGGCGGACATTCGGATGCCGCTGACTGGGACAGGCACCTTGGGCATGTAATTAATATTTATGATATGCTGCTGCCATACTTAATGAGCAATGGCGCCATAGATGATGATGACCTGGGAATTACAGAAAGTGGAAACGGCATTCCGGATATAATTGATGAAGCCCGGAACGAGGTTGATTTCTGGCTGCGCCTGCGTGATGGCGATGGATATTCTCATGGTCTGACCAACCCGAACAGCAGCAACGAGCTCTTTCAGGCGGCGCCAACCGCCCTGGCTGCCTGGGCCAGTGCTGCTAACGCTGCTATGCTTGCCGATTCATTCCGGATAGCAGGGCTGACATCCCTTATGAATTATTACAGGGATGCTGCAATTGAGGCATACAACCATGCTTCAGGACTTTCTGATCAGATGCTTGATGATATGCTGTATTTTGATGAAGGTCATCTCAGAGGGCGTGATCTGAAAATGATGGCCGCGGCCTTTCTATACAATGTGACCGGTACAACCGGATATGAAGATGTTATTAACAGCGAAAGTGTGTGCGCAGGCAGCCCATCAGCTATCCAGTATTTTAACAGCGGCAGTGACGGGATTAATCAGTTATATGCCACAGCCGCATACCTGATTACACCGCAGGCGGTTCACTACACAACCCTTTATAGTAATATGAAGGCTCAGATTATCAGCGAGGCCAAAAGCAGGGAGGCCGATCTGATGAATACCAGACCCTCCAGGCGAACAACATACAATCCTCCTTCATACTGGCGCACGGCGCATTTTGTGGGCCGATCCATAGTGGCCCATACTGTTGCAGACAGCCAGGATGATATAAATTACTTCCTGAAGGCCCTTAACCTGGAAGCCAGTTGGGGCCTTGGCAGAAACCCGCTGAATATGATTGAAATGACCACTGCCACAACATCACTGGAGACAAAACGCAGCGTACCCGAAGCCTGTACATCCGGGAGATATGACGGTGTTCCCGGTGTGCATCCCGGCCATACTCCATATATGAATCTCACTGACTGGTGGCAGGGAATGACGATGGCAATGCCGTCCAAACTATATGAAAACAGCTATCCGGGAAATGTAGTAAGCACCTGGCCGGTAGGCGAAACCTATTTCCCCTCCCGCTGGGTTTTTTCACATACGGAATATACCCCCCGTCAGACCATGAAGGGAAAGGTCGCATTATACGGGTATCTTTACAGTCTCTCGGATACTCCCGATCCGGCAAATCCGATCCTTTCGGTTTCGGTTGAAGGGATTGCAGGCGGCAGCGGAACTGTAACGTCATCTCCATCGGGAATCGACTGCGGGGCTGACTGCAGTGAATCTTTTTCAAGCGGAACGGCAGTTACCCTTACTGCTGCGGCTGACAACGGATCGGTATTTAAAAACTGGGATGGGGCATGTTTCGGATCCGATCCTGTCTGTAATATAAGTATGAATATAAATCGTGCAGTTACAGCCAGGTTTGAACCCGAGGGCCTCACACACGAACTCAATGTAGTCAAGGAAGGCAGCGGTGACGGCACTGTAACATCAATACCTTCCGGTATCAGCTGCGGCGATGACTGCAATGAACAGTACCTTAGCGGCACAGGAATTACCCTTACTGCTGTTGCAGAATCGGACTCGACCTTTATTGGGTGGAGCGGCTCCTGCTCCGGAACAGGGGACTGCGAGGTTTCCATGGGGGCTGACAGAGCTGTTTCCGCCCTGTTTCGGTCAAACACATCCCAGGAAGTGGTAATCTATGGTGATGCACTGGGTGAAAACTGGCAGAACTGGAGCTGGAGCGGATCATTTGATTTTTCAGGCACATCCCCTGTTCATGAAGGGGACAGAAGCGTGAATGTTACACTCAATGCCTGGGGAGGTTTTTCACCGGCCTTTTCCGGAGGTTCCGGTTTTATCGATACCTATGGTTATAAAAAAATAAGTTTCTGGATACACGGTGGGAGCAATGATAAGAACATTGATTTTTTTACGGAGAATGAAAGCAGTCAAAGCAGCAATAGAGTGGCAGTAACTGCACTGGCAGACACATGGACTCAGATCACTGTGTCCATGGAGCAACTAGGTAATCCGGCCAGTATCAAACGTTTGAATTTTGTTAATAACAGCGGTAATGCATTGTCCATGTTCACCCTGGATGATATTCGACTGATACCGGATGACGGAACATCCGTTGATAATACATACTGGAAACTTGTTTCCCTGAACAGGCAGCCGGAAAACAGCGCTGTCGAGAATGTGGTTGAGTCGATATCATCCTCCCTGATAAGTTTATGGGCCTATGATGACGGGATATGGAAGGTATATGATCCGGTGCAGCCTGCTGCCAGTGATCTTATGAACATGGTGCCGGGAGCAGGCTACTGGCTTCATATGAATGACGCTGCAGAGGTTATATTTTCAGGAGCCCCGTACTCCGGTCCTGTAGAGCTGTCAACCGGCTGGAACCTTGTCGGGTTTAATTCCGATGTGACCATGAATGCAGCGGATGGTGTTGCTTCAGTATTGTCTAATCTGGTGAGCGTATGGACCTATGATGATGGTATCTGGACGATATTCGATCCTGATCATCCGTCTTTCAGCGATCTGGAAATTATCGAACCTGGTAAAGGCTACTGGATAAAGGTTACCGGGGATTGTATCTGGACAATAGAATAAAACTGGCTCTAGAGTCAGTTTTATTCTTTACTCTGCCCTGGTAAGGCAACTTTACCGAGCCATAGCACGACCAGCATAAGCAAAATGATTCCCGGCCAGGTGCCCAGGGGATTTGATACAATGGCCAGCACGTCAGCCTTTCCTGATATCACGATCGGTATTGCCATCAGGATACCGATAAGGGCTTCACCGGTAATCAGGCCTGATGCAAAGAGTAATCCGCGGTTGTCGCCCTCTTTGCCTGCCTCTTCAAGTTTTTCCCTGTCTCCGGGGGATGAGGCGGAAATCCGCTTTTTCAGAACATGCTTGGCAAACCAGGCAATGATTCCACCAACAAAGATAGGAACTGATAATTCAAAGGGAAGGTAAATACCAACTGCCACTGCCAGAACAGGCAGGCGGAAACCGGAGCCTCTTTTTTCCTGGATTTTATCAAGGATAATAACGCAAATGGCGAGGATCATTCCTATGATTATCATCCCCCACGGAAGATTCCAGTTAAACACACCGTCAGCCACCGAGGCCATCAGGGTTGCCTGAGGGGCAGCAAGGGGATCAGGGTGTGCTTCGGTTGGAATACCAATCCCGTAGGCATTTTCAATGAGAATAAGTACCGGACCCAGCACAAATGCTGCAGTGACCACTCCTATTACCTGCATGACCTGCTGTTTCCAGGGGGTAGCGCCCACGAGATATCCTGCCTTAAGGTCCTGCAGGTTATCTCCGCCAATAGCTGCCGCACATGCCACTACTGCTCCTATAAAGATCGCAGCCGCCGGGCCCTTGGCGCTGCCGGTACCTAACAATGCCAGCAGTAAAAGGGATGAAAAGAGAATCGTTGCAATAGTTACCCCGGAAATCGGGTTGTTGGAACTTCCTACCAGTCCGGCCATATAGGCTGCTACCGCCGAGAAAAGGAATCCTGCAATGAGCATTATTACTGCCATAAGGATAGAAGGTCCGGCACTTCCGATGATGTAAACATACAGTCCGAAAATAGGTATTATAGAGATAAGAAGTGCAATAGCAATCCACTTGATGGGTGTATCTCTTTCGGTTCTGGCAATATCATTCATAGAGGACGCCGCACCGCTTTTGTAGGTCTTCATACTGGATTTGATGCCTTTGATAATTGAAGATCTGAGATTAATCAAGGCCCATAATCCGCCAATAACCATCGATCCAACGCCCAGATACCTTGTCTGAGACGACCAGATCTGGCCGGCCCAGTCCACTGCTGCAATTGGATCACCGTTTACAACCGGCCAGGGATTAAATGCCGCATAGACAGGTATGGCCACCAGCCAGTTCATGGCTCCGCCGATAAATACAAGGACTGAAATGTTTATCCCGACAATATACCCTACTGAAATCAGGGCCGGTGAGAGATTTGAGCCAAAATAGGCAATGGAGCCTCCCACACGGGCGGCGGCTTCCACAGAACCAGTCCATATTCGCAGGCCTGTTTCTCCAAACTTGAAAAGGGCTCCGATAATCCCGGCCTGGGCAATATATTTGACACTGCTTCCACCCGCATCTCCGGAGCGCAGAACTTCCGCTGTTGCAATCCCTTCGGGGAACTGAAGCTTTTCTTCAACGATAAGGGCGCGGCGCAACGGCACTGTAAATAATACACCTATAACTCCACCGAGGCCTGCGATAAGAGTGGTCTCCCAGTAATTGAAAGTTGTCCAGAATTGCATGACAATAAGGGCCGGCAGGGTAAAAATTACTCCGGCTGCCAATGATTCACCGGCTGAAGCAGCCGTCTGGACAATATTATTCTCAAGAATATTTGAGCTTTTAAACAGACGCAGTATACCCATGGAAAGAACTGCTGCAGGTATTGATGCCGAAACTGTCATGCCTGCAAACAGACCCAGATATGCATTGGCTCCGGCAAGAATAACCGAGAGAAGAATGCCGAGTATTACTGCTTTAACGGTGATTTCCGGAAGGTTTTTATCCTGGTGTGCCATGTGAGGCCCTTTCTTCATTTGGTTGGTAATGAATGAACAGTCTATATGTATAGACTGTTAAGTGCCTGAGTATATTGAGGGATATTTTGTATGTCAAGGATATTTCAGGAGAAAGCAGGATGAAGCCATAGCAGACTGAGGCATTTCAGGCCAAAGGCTATCAGGTTTATTTTGCTTTTCCTGACAGCCTTTAACCTGACCAGCCTCAGCTTGTTTTAATTACTCTTTTCCGCACTTCAGGGTGATCTTTATGCATTGTTCCTTCTCGAGTGAAATGTCTTCACCTGAGACGGGCCTGAATGAAAAGTCAAGCTCATCTATGGTGCCTTCCACTAACCCGCCTGCTTTGAGGACAATTACATCATGATCTTTACCTTCAGGAGTAATGCTGATTTCCGAGATCTTATCCCTGTCCAGGGTGACCACCGAATAAGCGGTTGAGACTGTTAACGTATCATTTAAAAGAGTTCCGGTAATCTTATCCCCGTTTTTAAGTTCAACTGTATCATTAAGATTCCCATCTTCAGCCGCACCTGCAGATATAGAGACTGCCAGCAACAGGCCCATAATAATCGGACAAAATGTTTTCAAGGTTGTTTTCAACATTAAAAGACTCCTTTCTTTCGTTTAATTAGATGCACCATATCATGACTTTAGGAATAATAAAATCCGAAAGATTTCCCTTTTTTAAACACTGCCTGTATCAATGAGGTATATTTTCTATGAATGCTTTAATCAGGCAGATATTATCTGTTGAAAACCAACCGGGAATTCCATATATTCAAATTAAAAAAATATTCATTCCCTGCATGATATTTTCAGCAAACGAATGGATATTAAAATCGACAGATTTGCAATGAACCCCTCAAATTATAGAGTAGAGAAATCCCGGACCTGATACAGACAATGAACCATCCTTTGCCACATAGCGCCTGCGAAAAGCTGACAGACGAGGAGCTTGTTAAGAGTTCACCTCAGCAGGAAAACGCCTTTTATACCCTGATGAAACGGTATGAGCCTGTTTTACTTCGCTATATCCATCGGATGACCCGGGTAAGCCGGGAGGAGGCAGAGGACCTTCTTCAGGAAATTTTTATCAAGGTATATCGCAATCTTAACGGGTTTGATCAAAACCTGAAATTTTCAACATGGGTATACCGGATTGCCCATAATGAGATCATCAGCCAGTACCGGAAAAAAAGGCAGAGTCGTCTTTCCGTCGAGCTGGATGCTGACGAGAAGGAGACCCGTTCCATTGCCGGTTTCCTGACCGGAACACTGAATGTCGAATCTCAATATCTGGATAGAGAAAAGGCAAACACCGTGAGGGCAGCCCTTGGAGAATTGCCGCCAAAGTACCGGGATGTGCTTGTTTTGCGATATTTTGAAGAAATGAGCTATGAAGAGATAAGCGATATCCTCCGAAAACCTCCGGGCAGTATTGCAACATTAATAAACCGGGCAAAGGAAAAATTTAAAAAAATAGCAGAACGGTATCAACTGGAGAGTATATAAAATATCATGAACGACATCAGCAAAGACACACTTGAAAAAATAAGGGAACAGGGTATTGTCCCCCGGGCAAAGGGATACTTTCTTTTAAGGCGCTCTACGGTCTGGGGGCTCTTTATATTTTCGGTTATTTTGGGGAGCATCGCAGCCAGTGTCGCTATTTTCCAGATTAAAAATACCGAGTGGGAACTGTTTCATCATTACCGTCACAGTATACTTGAATTTATCCTGCTCTTTATCCCCTATTTCTGGGGCTTGTTTCTGGCAGGTTTTTCCATTGTTGCCTATTATTACTTTAGAAGAACACAGACAGGGTATCGTTACCGGGCGGCAACAGTAGTTGCCTTGAGCGTGGTCCTTTCTGTCATAGGCGGGATGGGAATATATGCAACCGGTTTATCCGAACGCCTGGAGACCGTATTTGAAGAAAAACTGCCATTCTACCGCGGTGTAACGGCACATGCCCGAATGGTCTGGATGTCGCCGGATAAGGGTTTGCTTGCCGGAATAATTATTGGTGCACCCGGAGAAGGAGTCATACTGCTTGAGGATTTGGACGGAAAGGAATGGAATGTTGACATAAATAATGCCGCGTGGCGCGGCAGGCTGTCACCTGCCCCCGGTCTTGAAATAAAAATGATCGGAACCCGAACCGGTGAAGACGGCTTTAAAGCCAGAGAGATCAGGCCATGGTTCGGGCGGAAGAAACAGGGTGGAAAAGGGCAGGGGATGCGACGCGGGAACATGGGTCGGACATCAGGTATAGATGAGTAAAACCTTCCTTGTGAGGATATTTAAAATTCAGATATATACATATTAAAAAATCATTTCATATTTCAGTCATCATTAAAATGATGTTGGGTTATTTTAAAATTGGCAACGACAACCCCACCTAAAATTAACGCACCGCCGATGCAGGAAATTAAAGAAGGGTATTCCCGGAGCCAGATGAATCCAATGATTATAGTCATTACAGGAATCGTATAAAGGTAGGTTGCAGCCTTAGACGCGTCAGTTTTTGATAAAACCTTTGCCCAGCACAAATTTGCTATTACCGAGGCAATAACACATTTAGCTCTCAATGCTTTTGTTGGCCGGTTGTCTTCTGCAAAAGCTTACTTGCAAGTTTATAAGTTTGGTTAATTTGCTTATTTTCTGTATCCCATTTATGTAATTCGTTTCTGATCAAATCCTTGTGTTTTTTGCTAATATCACGCAAAGCGTTCCCTACTGACCTCCTGACGTACTCACTTTCATCATTTTTAAGTGAACTTAATAAGCGGATAGCAACTTCTGGATGCTCGCGAAAATAAGGACGACCCGTCCAGATTCTCAGTCCTTCCGTAACTGCTCTCCGTATATTTGGGTTTAAATCAGCTAACCATTCTTCGATAATCGGAAGTGCATCTTCATAGCCGGTGTCCGCACAGAATCTGTCGAAGGCTTTCGCAAGTATCTCTTGTATGCGCCAATCTTTGTCTTGACTCACGCGTTTTTTTAAAATTGTGACGCTTTCCTTTGATTTGGCTGCTAATCGGCCAAGGATGAAAGTTGCCAGTGAACGTGCCTGGTATATCTCAGAATTGAGCAATTGCCTGGCAATTTGAAGGCTCTCTCTGGCTGTCTGCCCGGAAAACACTTCGTCTGCCGCCTTCTGAATGTCTAAAAATCCATGTTTTGTTTTTTGAGCTCGTTGAATGAGTTGCTTTATCGTATCCATTGTTTAGTTTGCTGATTCCCCCTTATTTAGGGCCAACGAAAAGTCTACCGGAATGTGTCGGAACACATTTCCCTGTAGAGCGCGATGTTATCTTTTTTATTTTTAGCCTTTCAGGTTTTTCCCTATGCTCCACGCTTTACCCAGATTTTCTCCTACAGACCAAAAATTATTGTCTGGCATTGTTAAAGTAAATGGGTTGATTTTTTTTATATCCGGCACACCGCCTGTCATATATTTTTCTTCCGTAAAGATCTCTTTTGGTTCTCCTATATAAAGAGTATTTAATGACTCATATACTTTTCTCATTCAATTACCTCCTAATAAGATGTTTTAAAGTGAAACGCCCAGGCCCTTTTCTTAGTTGCCTTGTACGCTTTTTATGGGTAATTTAATTTATATGCCTTGATGAACCCTTCACGTGTTTTTAAACTCTCCCAATATGATATGCAGGTCGGCGGCACGCTCAAAGAGATATATTGTATGAGTCTTAAAGCTGATTCTATACATGTACCTAGAAGGCAATCTGCTGCAGAAAAATTATCACCAAGTATAAATTCTCGACCATCTTTCAGTTCGTGTTCTATTTTGGTGATTTGTGTTTCAAACCCTTCTTTTGCTGTCCGGACAGCAACATCAGATTCACCATATTTTTCTTTTAATGAACCACCATGTTTATTTATTATATTTAAGGTATGCGCGTCCAGTTCTGCCATAGCAAAAAAACACCATTGATATAACTTGGCTCTTTCGATTGAGCCTAAAGCAGGGCTAATGTTTTTATCGTTAAAACGCTCCGAAAGGAAAAGACAGATTGCTGCACTTTCAAATAGATATTTTCCATCTATATACAATGATGGTATTTTGCCGGTTGAATTAATTTTTTTATATTCATTACTATTGGCATATTCACTATCAGGGAGAAAATCTATGGATCGATATGGAATTGATAGTTCATTGAGCACCCAATGCACTCTTAGGGATGACTCAAAAATAAAATCACATTTTAGTTGGATGTAAAATATAATTCCACTCAGGTAATAGGCCATTTTTGATGGCTATTTGATCCATTTGTTTGTTAGAAACTTTCTCTCCTGTTTTATAATTTTTTCTGACAAAATGTGCTTTCACCTTGAGGCCTGTAGATGTTTTTGTAGTACGGATATATTTTAGCACAGTCTCATACGAATCAAGCGGACGTCCAGCCCAGTTTTTGCTGACCTCTGAAAACAGTCTATGTTCGATAGGGTTCCATTTTGACGAACCGGGAGGATAGTGGCTGACTCTGATGGATAATCCATACCGGTTACAAATATTTTTTTGGATTTTATATTTCCACACCCGTGATCGGCAGCTGTTGCTACCGCCCGAATCAGCCAGTATAAGCAGCTCTTTGACATCCGGATAATTGGCTTTCCCTTCGGTCTTCCACCAGGTCTCAATGGAATCAACAGCAAAAGAGGGCGTATCCCGTGTAACACCCAGAAAAACTGTACCGATATTTTTTTGTGTATCATAGATACCGTATGGAATAGCTTTCCCTTTGGCATCACTAGGGAAGTCATGATCTTTAACTTCAATGGGAGATTCCTGCCAGGAATCTCCCCAGTTTTTAAAGTTCCCAATCAACTCTTTTTTCTTGGTATCAACACTGATAACAGGAAGTTGTCGTTTCGTAAATTTTTCGCGTAAATCGGCAATATAGCCAAATTGCTGGTCTCTTTTTTTCGGGTCCGGCGGATTGCTTATCCCGGATTCTATTTTTTTACAATTCACTTTCAAGGAAAAGCCCATTTGTTTTAAAAGCCTGCATACTGTATTTGCGGAAACAATAATTCCAATAGACTCCAGTTCACTGGATATTTTTTCCGTGGTTTTTCGTGTCCACTTCAGTCCGCTTATTGGATGGCCTGCTGTTTCGTATTTCAAAAGCTTTCTTATCCTTTCGGTGACCTGCGGAATTTTTTTTCCACAGGTTTTCTGCCGGCTCCTTTCTCGCGGATACGATCGACTTTTATATCCTGGCTGAATAATTCTCTACGCCCTTTGGAAACAGTATGAACATCCAATCCCAATAATTTTGCGATTTGGTTATCTCCGCCATGTCCCAATTTATAGGATTCCAAACCAGCATACAGTCGTCGCTGCTTTTCATCTAATAGACTGAAAAACAATATTATCGCTGCTTTCAGCTCCTCAGAGAGCAGTTTAATTTCATATGAGAGGTCAACCTCAAATTTTTCAGCGCCTGTTTTACGAACTGCAATCTGCCTTTTTTTATCATGCACTTCACTGGAAAGATACACATAGTATCCCCCGAATTTCTCTCGGTTGATTCGTCCTTGCTTATAAAGACTCAGAAGGGGGTGTTTGGTTTCAACATGAAGGATATCTTCAAGTTCGTGAGTTGTATAGCCGGCGTTTGAGTTTTCCACAAACTCTTTTGCCGTTTCAACGAGATTGCCATATTGGGAAAACCACACCGATTGAAAGGACCATAAACCAAGTTCATCAAATTTTGGAATGTTCTGCAAGGTGTAGTACTTTCCCCTGTGAGAATAACTTGAAAGATAGTTAAGCTCTTTGAGTGATCGAAAAACAGTCATTGTACTATTGGTATGAAGTGCATGTTTTAGATTGTCTAACCTTCCGATTTTATTGCTTTTAAAGAATTCCAAGGCTTCGTTTAACCGAGGTTTTTGAGCGTACATTTGATATAGTTCCCCCTATTAAATTGAT
Source organism: Desulfatiglandales bacterium (assembly GCA_963667015.2). Classification (GTDB taxonomy): domain Bacteria; phylum Desulfobacterota; class DSM-4660; order Desulfatiglandales; family HGW-15; genus JAAZBV01. The sequence goes on along the minus strand of CAXXJJ010000004.1, from coordinate 3,106,045 downwards.
AATAGGGGGAACTATATCAAATTATTTTCAATCCTGTCAATATTTAACCTGCTAATATTACAATGTAATATATCTATCGCCATGTCAGACGCTTTCAAGCTTTATGGTATAGTTCATCTTTAATCTGTTAATTTATTTTTGAGTCATCCCTTAGTGTCCTTAACGTTCCACATCCGAATAGTATAACTTCTTTTTCCATTTTTTATCCTTTACCAGGTATATCACAGAAAAGCAGGACAGAGGTTCCGTGACAGCTTTCTATTACCATATTCTCGGTAAATTGCTTCTGCCTCCGTCCCATTTTTTACATATTTTTAAACAGCTAAAAAAATAAAACATTGATTGTAATAAAACATACCGGCAGATAATACTATATTATGCCTAATCCTTGGGCATAATATCCCTTACCTGGATACGCCATTCCCCATTCACGCGCACAAGTTCATTGACCTCCCGGCCAATGCCTACAATAGTCGGCTGTGTATTCTGTCCGCTTCCTGAAACAAGTGCAATCCAGTATCCGTTAAAGACGGCATGATCTTTATCCTTGAATTCTATGTAGTGGTTGGCTGTCATATGATACATGGAACCGGTCCTGGGTGTATTTCCCTGACCTGCAGTAGGGCTTTTCTTGAAAGCCCCCATCATTTCCAGCAGGGCCTTTCGCCCCTTTACCGCGTTTTCCCCGCGGCCAAACTGTCCGTCCTCGGTGAACAGTGCCACAAAGGCCTCTACATTGCCCGTATCAAGTGCCCTGGCATAATTCCACATCAGTTTGTTTATCTGTTCCCTATCCTGAATCTCACGCAACACATCATTATCAGCCGCAATACTTGCAGTCGAAACTGCCATCAGAGACAATACAGCCATGATCATTCCTGCTACAACAATTTTTGATTTCATCCTTTTCATAATTCGACCTCCTTTTCGTGCTATAGCACTTACTTTTAAATGGTTAAATTGGAAAATAATGTACCGCTTAGCTCTTTTTACCTCTATCAGACAAATCTATAAAACCTGTTTTGTGAAGGGGGACATTGTTATGTTAGGTTAAACAGTGTCAACCTTATAACATAACAGCGTGCTGTTTTTCCATACAGAAGGTGCATTTAAGCTGTATGAACAACTGTGTCCAGAATACCATTACGGAGTAAAGGTATGAAAAAATAGACGTATATGAAAATCGAATAAAAAAGTGTAAAGAAAAATTATCTTCGTTTATAAATATAAAAATGGTTTATAGCGGAGAGGAAACTCTTAATGAGATGAGCTTACAGGAACAGAGGCATCTTTAATCATTTAAAGATGCCTCTGTTTATATTCAACAGAGAAAGATCCCTCGCCGGGATGGATTTTAGTTTAAAAGGTTTTCTGACTTCAGGCGGCCAATGATTTCCGTTGTGGATTTAAGCCGATCCATGGTGTAAAAATGAAGTCCGGGAACCCCTTTTTCAAGCAATCCCCGACATTGCTCAACGGCAAAGTCAATTCCCAGATCCAGTACAGCGTCTTTATCTTCCGGGTCCACTGCATCAAGTTTTTGCTGAAGTGCTTCAGGTATAGACGACCCGCAGACTTTGGACAGCATCTGGGTCATCTTTACCGTATACACCGGCATAATGCCCGGAATGATCGGAACATTGATTCCTATAGCCCGGCATTTATCGACAAAATTAAAGTAGTAGTCATTGTCGTAGAAATACTGGCAGACCACATATTCCGCACCATTGTCGACCTTAAGCTTCAGATAATCCATATCTTTTTCCAGGCTTTCTGCCGAAATATGGCCTTCAGGGTATCCTGCACAACCCAGGGTAAAGTCGTATTTGCTTTTTATAAAAGCGATGAGATCGGATGCGTATTCAAAGGCGTCCGGATGTGGTTCGTAATCAGGGCCTTTGGGTCGGTCGCCGCGCAGAACAAAAATGGTTTTAACCCCAAGTTCCTTGTATTGATCTAAAACATTGCAAATTTCATCGGGTCCGAGCCCATAACCGGCAATATAGGCAACGGTGGGAAGGTTTTTATCCTGCTTCAATTGCTTGACGGTTTGATATGATCCGTCCTTAGTGGATCCGCCGGCGCCGAATGTGACTGACATATAATCGGGTTTCATTTCGAGCAGCTGATCAACGATATCGCCAAAACCGGCTGCCGCTTTTTCGTCTCTTGGCGGGAAAAATTCCATGGAAAGAATAGGACGTTCTTCTGTATACAATTTTGATACACGCATAATAAAGTATTTCCTCCTTTTATGATATTCCTACTGATGATGTGTTTATGAAGTGAACATATACTTAAATCCTTAGAAGGGGCTAACAACTTGAGCTGATAGGAATTCCCTTTTCTCATCGTAAAATATATGGGGTCGAGTATTTCATGTCAATGAAAAATACGTAGCAATTAGGAGACACAGGTAAAAAGGCAACTTAACACTCTATTCTGTTATTTATTATACCGGGAAAGATCCATTAACCGGTGAAACAAATCCTGTAGATAAAGATATGAATAAAAGAAGAAAGCAGCATAACCGGTTTTTCTGTTGATTGATCCGGATCTGACATGTTGTTCTGCTTGTATAAGAGCCGCTCATTTTGTACTAAATTAAGATCAGGCATTATTGGTCTTTATTTGTAGATGTTTGAAGTCTCATGGACAGGGAGGTTTAATAAGTACTTGCCTATTTGAATATGATGTTGTTTCCTGTAGATATTAATCAATTTTTTTACGGAGGTTTTAAAATGAAGCGAATTGTACAAATTACTGTTATATGCATGATGATGACGGCAGGTATTCTGACTGCTTTTGGACAGTCTGGTGCAAAGGAATGCACACGCGATGATCTTAAGGGTTTTATTGATAAATATTTTGCATCGCTTAAATCTCATGACATATCAGGGCTGCCTCTTGCCTCTGATGTGAAATTTACAGAAAACGGTGTAGAGCTGGCTGTTGGTAAAGGTTTCTGGAAGACAGCAGGAAAAGTGTTAATGAGACGTGATCTTATTGACACCCTTAAAAGCGGAACGCACAGTGTTGCAGTAATAGAAGAAAAATTTGATTCAAAAGTCGTTGGAAATGTAATGTCAATGGGGCTACCCGGTTCAAAACCGAAACCATTGCCAAAAGACGGAACAATAAGACCGATTATGTTCGGCGTGAGGCTCAAAGTTGAAAATAACAAGATTTCTGAAATAGAAACCATAATTGCCAGGGAAAGCGAATTCGCTTTTAATGCAGACGGTCTTCTTGCAACAAAGGGGCAGGATTGGGAAAGCATTCTTCCGAGAGAACAGAGAAGCTCCCGCCTGGCAATGATTGCAGCTGCTGATGACTATTTTGATATGTTTGCGGCAGAGCCGGATGTTCATTCCCCATTCGCCGAGGTATGTGACAGATGGGAAAACGGAACACAGACAACAAAGGATGCAATGTTCACACTTGAGGGCGAGGATGGTAAAAAAGCTGAAATGCATGCTCATAACTGTACCCCGAAAGGGCTGGTAATATCCAATCATGGTCCGCGCCGTTTCCTGGTTGATACGGAAGCCGGGGTTGTGGTTGCTCTTATGCATTTTGCCGGCGGCCTTCCTGATTTTCATATATTCAAGATGGTAAACGGGGAAGTTATTCTGATTAACGCGGTTATAGGAAAAGGATGCCAGTCCATGGGCTGGCCGATTGAACCGGTCTGCAAAGAGTGATGTTGATCTGATTTATGTCCTGCCTCTATAAATGGGGCAGGTCTTTTACCTAATTCCGGGAAGAGTCAAAGGTTGTATGTCAATCAAAGGACGGGAAATCTGAAAAAGATTTTGATGCCCTTGAGTGGCTGGCGGCAATGTGTTCTCATGTGCCCAATAAGGGTGAACAAAGTTGCCGGAAAAAACATTTGAATGCAGCATCGGCTATTCCTCCTTACAAATACATCCTGATTCTGAAAAATGGCTTTATTCAGACCCTGAATATCCTGAAGTCTATTCTCCCTGATTTTTTCTCTGACTGCTGATCCGATTGAGATCTGAAAGGGATGAGGGAAAAACCGTGACGGGTCCACCCGGGAGCTATACCTGGATCAATGAATAATTTTCTGTTCTTTAATTCAATAACACAGGAAAGCCTGCGCACGCCCAGAGATTCAGCGCCAAGGATTTTAATGATCATGTTTTGTACTTTTCCTGCTGTTAAATAATTTTAATAATTTTTCCAGCTCCTCCCTCAATATATTGCTTTGGGTAGAGGGATTTTATTCCCCGAATATGTTGAGTGCAGTGGGTTGCACAAATAAATTCCAGGCCATTTAAGGATTCAGGCCTGTTCCCGTGCAAACCTCCGATAATGCCGCAGATTTTGCCGAATACAGAAGCGGCGCCTGTAATGTTCTTCATTCGCGGATGTGAACACCCGGTTATAATAACAATACCTTTCTGAGTCTCAATGCAAAGGGATTGTTCTATTCCTTCCAGTTCTCCTGTAGTCCAGATTCCTTTGTATAACTCTCTGGGATTTTTGATTTCAATAACTTCCTTTACATTCTTTACACCACGAAAGGAATGAGGAACCCATACCTTCACGTTATCATTATGGTCAAGGAAGGAGGATAATCCCCCGGTATGATCAAAATGAAAATGAGATATAAAGACATCATCAATCTCACAGGGTGCAATTCCCAATTTTTTCATGTTTGAAAGCAGAATAGAGCCTCTTCCGCCGGTATCAAAGAGTATTTTTTTATTGTCTACTTCAATAAGGGCGGAAAAGCCCCAGTCAGCCTTAAGGTCTTCTATAAAAAGGGTATTGTCATAAATAATAGTAAGTTTCACAAAATATTGACCCTTTGAACAAGTTTTTTTTAAGCAATACGCTTTCCTGCTTCAGGTCCGGGTGTGAGGTTATATATCTCATCAATAGTGAGGATAACCGCACCTTTGGATTTTAAAGGTATCCCTACTTTATTTCCCATTTCCTCTATCCATTTGGCGGTTTCTTCAAAGCGGCTGCCTGTAGTTTCTATAACTACTGAACCTTTTATCTGGTAGCCGTCATGCCCTTCCCAGAATGTAACTGAAACCTTAGGATTGGCTTTCATGTTTGCCAGGGTTTTATTAAAAAACTGGTCCGATATAAGAATCGTTTCATTATCAATTATCTTTTTTGCCCCTATGGGCACGGCATTGGGTATACCGTCAGGAGTTGCTGTAGCAAGAAGCGCAGTAGGGACTTTTTCAAACAGTTCAACAATTTTATCAGTCATTTGGGCCATTTTTCTTTCTCCTTTTAAATAAGAATATCAGTTTTAATTCTTAGGTAATTTGCTGAAAATTGACTATAACATCCAGGCTGTTTTCTGTTAAGAGAAATAATCTAATTGTTCTGAAAATCTCATTTTATGTTATACTTAATTGATTCCGGTATTTTTTAAATAATAATGTATTAATTATTTTATTAATAGATAAGGAGACTCCATTATGAAACAGACAGATGTATTGGTGTTAGGTGGACTTTCAGGAATTACTGCGGGAATAAGCTGCAGGCGGCACTACCCGGACAAAAAGGTTACTCTTGTCCGCAAGGAGGGGACCGTATTAATCCCCTGTGGAATCCCTTATATCTACGGGACTGTAGGCGGCCCTGAAAATAATATTGTCCCGGATGGTCTCCTTGAAAATAATAAAATTGAACTGATAAAGGGTGAAGCCGTTAAAGTAGGACGCGAAAAGAAAGTTGTTACACTGAGTGACAAAATGGAAATAAGCTACGACAAACTGGTTTTTGCAACAGGTTCACTCCCCATGGTCCCGCCAATTCCCGGTGTGGATAAAAAAAATGTCTATCCCATCAGGAAAGAGTTTGATTATCTCGGGAAAGTCCTTGATGAAATGAAATCTGTAAAAGATCTGGTAATAATAGGTGGTGGATTTATCGGTGTGGAGTTTGCTGACGAGTGTCGTAAAGGGAGAGATATTAATGTAACTGTGGTTGAAGCGCTTCCTCACTGTTTACAGATGGCTATGGATGATGAATTTTGCGATGAGGCTGAGTCAAAGCTGGAACAAGGCGGGGTTAAGGTCCTTGTAAACAGCAAGGTTGAGGCTATCCTGGGAGACGACATGGTTACCGGCGTAAAGATGGGTGACGGTACTGAACTGAAGGCGGATATGGTTATCCTGGGTATCGGCGCATCTCCCAATACCGAACTTGCAAAAAATGCGGGGCTTGAGCTGGGTTTCAGGAATACCATCAAGGTCGACTGCTTTATGCAGAGTTATACTGACCCCAATATTTTTGCCTGCGGGGACTGCTCACAAAAAATATCCTTTTTTTCCGGCCGACCAATCGGAGTGATGCTGGCCTCAATTGCCACGGCCGAGGCCCGTGTTGCCGGCGCAAATCTTTTTTCACCTGTTCACGAGCATTGTGGTGCTATCAGTGTATTTTCAACCATGATCAACGGCAGGGCCTTCGGGGTTGCAGGGCTGACAGAACGGGCTGCAAGACAGAGCGGAATGAATATCATTATTGGTACTGCCGAGGGGCCTGATACCCATCCCGGTGGAATGCCTGATTCATGCATGACAAAGGCAAAACTTATATTTGCCCGGGACACAGGTGTGGTGCTTGGCGGTTCTATATCCGGGGGGCGATCAGTTGGTGAAATGGTCAATGTATTGAGTGCCTGTATCATGCACCGGATGACAGTCCATGACATGGTAAAGTTCCAGATGGGTACACATCCGGCCCTGACATCTTCGCCCATAGGGTACCCTCTGGTCAATGCGGCATGTAAAGCGGTGGGACTAATGAATCAGTAATCAAGTTCGGCAATAAAATCTGGAGTATGGTAACGGCCCCTGAAAGGGGCCGTTTTTTCTTAAAAGGAAAAATTATGTGACTTCAGATACCTTCTATTTATCCTCGCAAACACATCCTGATTCTGAAAAATGGCTTTATTCAGACCCAGAATATCCTGAAGTCTATTCTTCCTGATTTTTTAAAAATGACAACAGGGTTTATTGGACAGGTCTGTCCGGTTTTCATCAATTTCGCCGATTTCAATACCACATTTGCCTTACTGTGGAAAGCGGGACGTCCTTTAAAAAGTGGAAAGCGGGACGTCCTTTAATAATCAAATAACATAATCTTCTAATATATAATTATCATCTTTTGCTGTTTTCTCCCCGCGTCTTACCGCACAGCTAACTGCCGCAATAGTAAGCTCAAGCCTTTTCGCCAATTCCGCCATCGACATTCCCAGCTTAATAGCACACCAGTAGCACAACAAATCCCTGGCTTTGACCCTGTCCTGTTGCCGGCCTTTTCCGGTTATGTAGTCCTCTTCCAATTCAAATGTTAATGATACTCTTTCGAGAACTTTTTCAAAATTATATCCGCGGCTCTTAAGTTCATATTTTTGCGTTAGATTTTCTTCCGATTCGGAAAGGACTTCCATTACAAAATCACTCTCCCCTAATATTCGTTGATCACTCTTAATTCGGTCCTGACCGGTCAAACGCACCTTCTTTATTTCATCCCATCCTCCCATACTTCTTATTAGGCCGCCACCAACTAATTCCGGCTTCCTTCCCATTGAAATTCCTTCTTCAATGTAAGATCGGTACTTCTTTCGAGAGGAGCCGATTCTTTTACCAAAATATCCCAGAACATATTCAATATTCTGCCACTCTCTTTTTACTACTCCCATTATCATACTGTGACCACAGTAGGGATACTTATCCAGTTCATTAAGGTCTTTAACAATTTTAGCCCTTAGAGAATTTAGATGAATATATCGAACCAATTCCTGTAAATATGTGTCTTCCTGACATATGATGGATTTATACCTGTTCTGAAATAGTTGTCCGTGACGCTTGTGCCTTCTGTTAAAATAAATTGCATATCCTGTTAACAGTCTTCTCATTAAGGTGGAAATACCAGATGGGCCGCTTTTTAACAGCATATGGACATGATTCGGCATAAATACCCAGGCATAGCATTGAGTCATTGTTTCCGGTAGAAGAATAGAGAGCCGTTCAATAAAGTTATCACGGTCTTTATCATCTTTGAATATCTTCCGGCGTTCTATTCCCCTTACCATAATATGGTGTAATAGGCCGGGAGTATCTAATCTGGCTGTTCTTGGCATTATCGAATCTTACTTGTAATACTTTAATATATCAAGTTATTTTATTATTAAAGGACGTCCCCCTTCACATATACTAAGTCACCTGATTTATTTTTACCAATAATGTATATTGAGTCTCCAAACTCATCTAATTTGTCCGGTTCTCCAAGGAATATTTTAACTTCTTCTTTTGATTTTCCTTTGAGGTATTCATACATTTTATTTGCATCTGCAATTGCAGCTCGATCTTCAATAGAAGATGATTTCCATTTTGATGAAAATGAACTTGCATCATTTTGGTTGTTACAGCATGCAATGAGGCATGCAAAAATTATTATTAAAAGTGTATGTTTCATTTTATTCTATGCAACACAACGGGACAAATAACAAGCCGCGCCGTGATGCTTCGTGAAAAACAAAATGGACCCTCCGCGGTCTTGTTAATTTGTGGGTTAGTGATTTTAAGGTTTGTTAACGGAAAGCGGGACGTCCTTTAATAATCAAATAACATAATCTTCTAATATATAATTATCATCTTTTGCTGTTTTCTCCCCGCGTCTTACCGCACAGCTAACTGCCGCAATAGTAAGCTCAAGCCTTTTCGCCAATTCCGCCATCGACATTCCCAGCTTAATAGCACACCAGTAGCACAACAAATCCCTGGCTTTGACCCTGTCCTGTTGCCGGCCTTTTCCGGTTATGTAGTCCTCTTCCAATTCAAATGTTAATGATACTCTTTCGAGAACTTTTTCAAAATTATATCCGCGGCTCTTAAGTTCATATTTTTGCGTTAGATTTTCTTCCGATTCGGAAAGGACTTCCATTACAAAATCACTCTCCCCTAATATTCGTTGATCACTCTTAATTCGGTCCTGACCGGTCAAACGCACCTTCTTTATTTCATCCCATCCTCCCATACTTCTTATTAGGCCGCCACCAACTAATTCCGGCTTCCTTCCCATTGAAATTCCTTCTTCAATGTAAGATCGGTACTTCTTTCGAGAGGAACCGATTCTTTTACCAAAATATCCCAGAACATATTCAATATTCTGCCACTCTCTTTTTACTACTCCCATTATCATACTGTGACCACAGTAGGGATACTTATCCAGTTCATTAAGGTCTTTAACAATTTTAGCCCTTAGAGAATTTAGATGAATATATCGAACCAATTCCTGTAAATATGTGTCTTCCTGACATATGATGGATTTATACCTGTTCTGAAATAGTTGTCCGTGACGCTTGTGCCTTCTGTTAAAATAAATTGCATATCCTGTTAACAGTCTTCTCATTAAGGTGGAAATACCAGATGGGCCGCTTTTTAACAGCATATGGACATGATTCGGCATAAATACCCAAGCATAGCATTGAGTCATTGTTTCCGGTAGAAGAATAGAGAGCCGTTCAATAAAGTTATCACGGTCTTTATCATCTTTGAATATCTTCCGGCGTTCTATTCCCCTTACCATAATATGGTGTAATAGGCCGGGAGTATCTAATCTGGCTGTTCTTGGCATTATCGAATCTTACTTGTAATACTTTAATATATCAAGTTATTTTATTATTAAAGGACGTCCCCCTTCACTGTTAAAGGACGTCCCCCTTCACTGCCCCGTCCCCCTTCACTGCCCGGCGATATAGTAGCCGGGTCCCCTTGAACGCCAGGTTAAAAGCCGATTTTGCCTGCTATTTACCGACTTTGTATTTAGTACAACCAGTTATTATTACGACTTAATTTCCATTTTTATTTTCTATTTAGGAATTATGGCAACTTGCCTTTTTTCCTGAATAGGAATGAATTCAGCCCGGATTTTTATTTTTGATACTGCCATTTGGGGATTCAGGAAATATTTCCTATTTCCCCAAATACCATTAATGATGGCTTTTTTATTACCACCATTTCAGCTTTTAACGTTGTTGCTCAGGAGCAGCGTGGTTTTTACGCTGTCACCTGGAGCAAATTGTTCGGTACCGATTTTATTTATTAATACTAGTCAAACATTTTAAGGTAGCTACTAAGATTGTCAATAGGGTCTCTTTTTTCAGTAATTTTCCAATAAATTTTTTTTATATATTTCAGAAAATATCCTTCATTAAGGATTATAGTTGGTCGTTCATCACTGCTCATATCTGCCCCAAATTCTAATACCCCTGTTTCCCCTTTCTTTGTATCTTCATAAAAAACGAATGATGATAGAAGAAATGTTGGAATAAGATATATTCTTAGATTTCCAATACTTCCACTCTGAACTTGTATCCTATTCAACCTTTTTAAAGAACCTATAATATCATCCTTTCCATGATCATCTTTTATTGGTGAATTATCCATATTTAGGTTGGGATCAGCTATCACAAAAGTAACTTTAATGTTCTTTTCATTTATTATCTTTTCTAAATTTTGATAATCAAGTGACCAAGTTAAGGCAGACCTAGCAGCGATGAATAGATCAGAATTGCTCCTTATGTTATTAAAAATATGATTTAAAGATATATGTGCGGTCAACTCATCTCTTGAGCTGAACACATCTCTAAACCCTAGCGCAAGTAAAGAAGATAGAAAACTTCTATGACGAGTAAATTTTATAAAAGAAAATCCTACAACTAATAATAAAGTAATTGCTGACGCTGCAATTAGATTCGAAATAAATTCATCACTAATCGAATCTGGACTTCTTATCAAAAGTAATAAATATGCTAAAGAACTTACTAAGCAAATAGCGATAATATTTGGCAATATTTTTTCGATTAAGTATTTTCTCATTTTATTTTTTCCATTGAATTTTAATATAATCAAGAAATACCGAACGACAGGTTTAACCGGCAAGGCCGAACGCCTTGTCGGCGTTGAAACCTTTGTTATGCTAAATCTGGTATCAAAGTTTCTTTTCGTGCTTTTTTAGATAATGATACTAATTCTTTATCTGTAACGAGGCGTTCGACTACAGTTCTATAATCGTCGAGTGATGATCTTAACGCTGTAATTTCAGCAGTTATTTTTTCCAAATCTAATAAATCACCATCTTTAACTCCTGCCATTAAGGTTATGAGCCTAGCTTTCTCCTCGTTTGACTCTTCTATTGGAAAAATATTTCGCATAACTAGTGCTGAACCAATACCATGAAGAGTCAGAATACGATCCATTTTGTAACCAATGACTTCGTTGATTTGTTTTTGGAGCTTTGGATTAATTACAGATAGATGATCTTGACCACATATATAACCTTGCAAGGAGTATAGACGAATACCTTGTTTTCGCAATATATTATCCCATTCTGCAATAACACTAATTGCTTCATCGTTTCCTATTGAAGATATTTTATCAACTGGATTGTTACCAGTGGCTGTAATGAGTTTTTCTCCATCATCAACGCAATCTTTTAGAAAAAAGTAAACTTTTAGGATATTCAGAACTGATTTATTCCGTTCTTTAACTGATTGAAATTTTGAGAATTCGATAATTCCAGAACGGATCAAATCAACAATACTCTTTAAGTGAGAAAACATTTCATCCTCTTTTTAAAAGCATAACGAAAAGCATTACAGGCCGGGCGGTGCAAGCCTACTTACCATATTAAATGCACGAAGGTTTGTGGTTTGCAGATGACCTTAAAAAAAGCTGAAAAAATAGCACGGTCCTTGTAGATGCACTGGTTGGCTGCCGCCAACCTGTTTAGTTTGTTTTTGAATGCTTACTTTCAATTACTGACTTTTAAAGATTTGATGCTTTTTGAATACTATGTTTTTTGAATTTAATTCTCTTTTTCTACTGCTACAACTACAATTTTAACATTAGCTGCACGGGCTAGGTCAATCACATCTTTCATTATTTTTGTATTATGAGCATCCATATCACCACCGATAACTATGCGTCCATCGGGGTATTCATTCTTGAAGTCATCTATCTTGTGCTGAATAGAATCTAAATTAAATTGTTCACCTTGGATACATATTTCACCTTCCTTTGTAATATCAATTGTAATTTCAATTTTATCCGCATTAACACGCTGGAGAGTTTTTGATGTATCTTTAGTTTTCATATCATCCTGCCTTTCAGCTTTTTCTTCTTTTGAACAAGCTGTTAAAATGGAGAATATTAGACCGATCACAATCAGTATAACTATTGAAGCAGAGGAATTCTTTTTTGAATGTTTACTGTGATGCACTTTCATTTTTGATCTCCTTTCTGCTTTTCAGCACGACCGGGTAGGGCAAGGGCTTCTCAGCCCCTTTCCCCCCTAAGAAACGTACGTGATAGTTTCCCATCATACGGCTCAAGCATTTCACAAGGACGATCTTCTGGAACGCCCCGACTACGTTTCCCACTAATTAGCGTATAAAATCGCACGATTGGCTTTTGCCGTCAAGGCTGGTAATAATCGCTTCTCCTTATCATGCCTGCGTTGCCAAAAGTAACCGGCGTACTTCTTAAGGTAAGGATTAGCGTCTGCCTTGATTTTAATATGCCTTTTAATGCCCAAATGGCCTAAGCGTAAAACGCTGTAGACTTTCTTCCCCAGCGTAGTTTTACCTACTGCGGAAAATACCCATTTTTTACCATCTACCATCCAGTACTTCTTAACAAGCCATTTCTTTGACTTTCTTGGATGGCGTTTTCTGAGCATTCTCCATAACTGGTCATAGACATAACCGTCAATACGATAAAATGATGCTCCGGCTACTACATGACGATGGTAGTTGCCCCAACCTCGAAGTACAGAGTTCAGTTCCTTTATCATGGCAGGCATTGGTGCACTGACGTATTTGCGGATTATTCCGCCGAGGCGTTGTATCAATGATTCTACGCCCTCTTTTGAAGGCCTTATGTGCAATGTCTTGCCGTGTTTCCGGAATGTTTGTCCCAGAAACATAAAACTGTCCCGGATATGTGTGATGGCAGTCTTTTGCTCAGAGAGATTTAATCCTCTTTCTCTTAAGAATTCTACGACCGCCGGCTTTACCTGTTTTTCTAAAAGCCTTCTGGATTTCCCTGTGATGATAAAATCATCCGCATAACGAATAAAATTTACTCTGGATCTACGCGGGACTGATTTATGTACAGCTTCTTCCAGTCCGTCCAGAACCATATTCATTAACGTAGGGCTTATAATACCTCCCTGTGGTGTTCCTCTTCGGGTTGGATATCTTATCCCTTTTTCCACAAATCCTGCCTTCAACCACTTGGCCAGTATTTCTTTATCCATTGGGATGTTTGCCAGCATCCACTCATGCGATATGTTGTCAAAACATCCTTCAATGTCGGCTTCAAGCACCCACGTTGCGGAGTTTGGCTTGTTTAAGGCATTGAATGCCGCTCCTACTGCATCGGCACAGCTCCGCCCCTCTCTAAATCCATATGAGTTGCGGTCAGCTAATGTTTCTGCTATAGGAGCTAAAGCAAGTTTGTACAATGCCTGCATTGCCCTGTCATACATTGTAGGTATACTTAAAGGACGTTTCTTTTTACTTCTCTTTTTAGAAATATACGTCCTTCTAAGCGGTTGAGGTCTGTAACCTCTTTTGTGCAGGCTGTTAGCAGCCTGCCATTTGGTTTTGGCGCCTTTCCATAAGATGCCGTCAATGCCGGGTGTTTTCTTACCCTTATTAGTAGTCACTCTTTTTACTGCCAGAAGCTTGGCAGCTCTTGAGCGTGTGAGCAGATATTGTAATGATTTAACCTTATTCCATCTGCCTTCCTGCGTAGCCTTTGCGATACGCATCTGCAGCCGTCTAACCTTTTTCCGCTCTGCTGTCCAGTCCACGCTGTTCCAGCATGCGGAGTCTGACTTCTTATCTTGGCTTTTGAGTGCACCAGCCGAAGCTGTCTTTTGCTTTCTCATCTACAACGGTTCTCCAGATTATCTCGCAAGGAAACACCAGTCGGATGTCTGCCCCCATTTCGGTATTCCTTTGACTCCTTCTACCTTTTAGGACTGCCATGTTTCATGCAGTATCCTTCCCGCTACAGGAAGGCATTTGCTTGTTCCGACCTCTCATTGCCGACCCTCCATGGGCTTGCCTTATACGGTTAGCTTGCCATGCATTGCGTGACATGGCGGACTGCCGGCTTTTCCACGTTCCGCATAATCACCTTAAATGAATAACTTAGGTGGTACCTGTACGCCGATGGCTTGTGTTCCCGCATGGGCACGTTAGAAACCCATGACCACACCACATCTATCCGCCCAGAGGGATAGATCTTCGACCTTTATCCTGAAGTCAGGAAGTTAGCTCTCGTAGGTCTAGACTTTTATGACGACGCTTAAGGTCTTTGATTAATCTCACCATATTATCCAGCCCTCGCCCTTAACCCGGTAGAGCTCCGGGATGGGTTCGCCTGTCACCATTTGAACCCGTTTCGGTACTTTGTCCACGGGGCTTCACACTCTGTCATACGCGCAACAGCAGCATGCCCGTGTAGGGGACTGGAGGGGACGCTCCAGGTGTTGCCATGTATGGTGTAACCTCATGGTCAACACATATGATTATGCGACATCGTGTCGCAACCAACGTTGAGTTAAGGAGCCGGCGATTTTATGGCAACTAGCCTCATGCTCCCAAGATAGTTGATAATGTTGACTCTGTTTGCTCAGCGATATAGTAGCTGGGTAACCTTGAACTTATAAGGGTAAGCATTTTTTATTCCCAGATTATCGATGAATCATTCGTAAAATTTCCTTTAGCATTTCTTACTAAAGTAAAATCATAAATTCCATATTCATATTTTTTATCAATATGTATTATTGAAGTGCCAGCGACCTCTAATATGCTATCAGCAGATCCAGGTAATATTGCAATATTCATTGCGCTTTCAAGTGCAACGCTGGGGTAAAGAATTGCATCTACCTCCTTCAGTTTTTCAAAGAGAAGACAGCTAAGAATACTTGAGTGCAGATAGTTGTTTTTAGATGAAGCTTTTACATCGCGAAGAATTGACGAGAAAAAGGCATCGATATAAACGAAACTACAAGCAACCTTTGGGGGTATTTTATTCAAGATTTTATTTAGTTGCTGTCCGAGTTCGACAGAAGCCCAAGCATGTCCTGAACGATGTACATTTAAAACTTCTCCAATAACGCAACATCTAATCTTTTTTGGTTTTTTAATTCGATAGCCTATGAGGTGAATATATTCTCCCTCTTTTGCTCCAATTTCTTCGAAAACACAAAACTTATTGAAAGATGCATATAA
This sequence comes from Desulfatiglandales bacterium, assembly GCA_963667015.2. Classification (GTDB taxonomy): domain Bacteria; phylum Desulfobacterota; class DSM-4660; order Desulfatiglandales; family HGW-15; genus JAAZBV01. The sequence goes on along the minus strand of CAXXJJ010000004.1, from coordinate 3,090,735 downwards.
TACAGGCTTCCCCGAATAATTAAGTCTTCCGGTCTTGGTAAGTTTTGCTGGAGGGTAGGACAATTCATTAAGGCTTTTAAATCCAGAGGGTGATTCGCATTTTCTGCCTCTCCAAAGAGGAAAATTATAGCCAAGCATGTAGTTAATTAATGAATAATCTTTAATAAGACACTTTAGCTGAGTTTCAACTAAAGCGGCATCTGATGACGCTAAAGCCTTTTTGCAGCATTCTTCCAAATAGTTCATTTCAATTACGTTAATTGTTGGTTTCATAGATGCGCTGATAGTCGGTTTTTTCCAAATCCGATTTATTAGATTGTTAGCTGATAAATGCCTGTATGCTCTCCTTTGACAGATGCAGTAGTACAGATTTAAGCATATCAAAGGATAGTGCCCCATTTTTTTCATAGACTATGGTCTTGGCTCTTTGCCAGAAATTACTATTCCGGGCTGCATCCAGAAACTCATGACCCTGCCATGTAAGGCTCATAGGTAGTACATATATTGTTCTCCCGCTTGATGTTACTTCTCGTTCGCACCGTAAAAGACCGGCTTCATCCATGAGTAAGGGATGATACTTGATCTCCAGCGATGAGTATCCCTCAATAGGCTGGCACTCCTCTATTTTGTCATCTGGTTTTTCCTCAAAATAAAAAAGTAACTTCCTAACAAGATCAAGGTTTCGTTTCATGATATAACTCCACAATGTGTGGATGTCACCATCAAAACCATTGATAAAAATTAACAGATGGTAATAAATTGTTAGTATTCATCTACCTACCTTACACTCTTCAACTCGGTTGCAGCTGCTGTATAAACAATCATCGTACGTTTGCAGTCACCAAGCGCACGGTGAGTATCCTCATCAGATAAGTTACCAATTTTTGCAAGATCAGGTAAGCGATAGCTTTTCAGTCCAGGCCAAGCGCGACGTGCCATCTTTAATGCACAGGAAACACGATTTTTGACCTGTTTGCCAGCTTGAATTTTTTTTATTGCGGCTGTTAAAAAAACCATATCAAATTCAGCATTATAGGATACGAGCGGAAGGTCGCCTATAAACACTAGAAATTGGGGCAGAAGTATTTCCAAGGGTTCACCGTCGTTCTCAACCATATCTTGGGTAATGCCTGTAATTTCGGTAATTTTCTTAGGGATCTTCTTGGTGGGCTTAACCAATGCTTGGAAAGTATCGTGGTTATCAGAGTCACGATTTACGCGAATAGCTCCGATTTCAATTATTTCATGAGACTCTAGTTTTAAGCCAGTGGTTTCAAGATCAAACACAACGAATCTCTCAGGCAGGATTGTAAGGTCTGCTTGGTGTGTCTGTCCACTTCTTCTCATTACCAAAATGAAAAAAATGATTAATGCTGTAATTATTGTTATAAAAAGCCAAATCATTTTGAAGCCTCCCACTGCTAATGCTAGCATAACAAGCAAGGCGGAACGCCTTGTCTTAGTTGATGCATTTGTTCTACCTCTCTCTGCCTTCCCGAATGATATCTACAATGTCCTGTGTGGAGACTTTGGCTTTAATTGATGGGACATCTAATGGAGACGTGGCATTTTTCTCAGGGATCAATGCAAATGTTCTACCGTCTTTTCTTCGGATTAATACTTTGCCTGTATTTTCAGCTTGCTCAAGTACAGAGGCAAGTTTTTGCCTGGCTTCTGAATATGTATATATCTGCATTTTAAACCTCCAGTGTTTGGATATTTAATTTATTTGCCATTGCTTCTAGTTTTTTATCCAATGTCAGCAATGGAGCATTGTACCTCATAGCACAATCAAGAAAATATGCATCATAAGCATACATATTAGTCTTTTTTGATATTTTTAGCGAATTGATAAAATCCGGCTCGATGTAGCGGAGAGGGATACTTTTAAATATTGCAACACCTTTTTCAGCTTCTTGTATTGTTAATCTTTTTTGTCTAAACATTGCAGAAAAGGCATTTCCAATTTCCCAGGGAATTGAGCCCGGCCCTATCAGGTTATTTCCAGTGGTAATATCGACTATGGCATCACGTTCCGGTTCTCCAACGATAACGGCTATTAATGCTGATGTGTCAATTATTATCTCCATATGTGCCCCCAAGAACTAATAAATGACAATTGTACAACAGAGGGTGGATTTGTCAACTATCTAAAGGCAGAACATGTTATTAACCGGTCTAGAACCGGTTTAAAAAATAGGTATATATAGCCTTACACTCCAACCTTCTCGAAAAAGGGCGAAAGATTTTTCGATGAAAGATAAAAGAGAAAAAGCAAAACCCGGGCAGGCACAGGGGCACTGACCCTACAAGTTAGGGACACTAACGAAATAATCAGGTTGATGGTTTTTACTCAACAATGCTGTAAATAAATTTTATTCAAATATTTTATCAAAGATTTTCTTTTCAAGTTCAGGAGAAGGCGACCATTTAAATTTATTTTTGAATCTCTTTTCTGCGAACCTGTCATTGGCATATATAATCTTTTTATCAGCATCTGGCGAGGAAGATAATGGGAGGATATTGCACATTATATCCCACTCATCATCCATAAACTTTTTATCAAGCCGTCCCTCCGAGTCAAATTGCAGATAACCATAAACAGCTCTTGCCATAAAAACAGGTTTTCTGTTTGCAAGCTCTACCACTATCTCTGCATATCTGATTCTGGAATTTTTATATTCAAGAAGTTTTTCTTTGGGATCTCTTGCCCGGATTCTGTCAAAACGGGTTAAAGGGACCTTCTTAATGTTGTCGTCTTTATCAATAAAGAATATTCTTAAACTATAGCCCATGATTTTCCTGATGTCTCAAGTTGAAATAGCTGGAAAAGCCTTTGCCAGCGAAAAGGTATTACTGTTTAATCTTAAGAGGACATTATTATGAAAAGTATCATAGCTATGTCAACAGCTAAAGGCTGAAGACTTTAGGAAAGGCTGATAAAAGAGGAAATGCATAAAGGCGACGCAGAGCGTCAAAAGGCGGCGTTCCAAAGGAGGACCATTGGAACCAGGAAAAGAAGCCGGTTGGCCTGAAGGCTGTTGGGGGGCGCTGATTCAAATATGAAATTTTTCTATTTGGGGAAAATGCCAATATCAGCAAAATCCCCAAATTGAAAAATGTTATAAAAAATGTTTTGTAATAATAAGTAGTTATTTAAATTCGCATACCCTGTTTCCGGGTTTTTTATTTTTTTTGAAAAAAATGAAAGAAAATTAATCTCCGGTTCGTATTACCAGATGAATGCATGCTGAGACATGAACGAAACCAGCGCTGATTTCGGGAATAAAGGTAAAAATTAAACCAGAATATTTATAAAGGAGATAAACAATGAGACGTATAGCAACAATAATAATGTTAACCATCTGTATCCTGGCTGTTGGATCCTGGTCATATGCCCAGGGTAATGGCAAAAGATATGGGCGTGGTGCTGGCGGTGCTAAATGCGGAATGAATTATGTGGATAAAAACGGAGACGGGATTTGTGATAATGCCGGTTCACGTGGCGCAGGAAAAGGCAAGGGTTACAAAGGCCAGGGGAAAAAAGGCGCTGGCAGAGGAGCTCAGCAGGGACCCAATTATGTAGATGCGGATGGAGATGGGGTATGTGACAATCTCCAGAAGAATCAGGATTAAAAGAATTTTATTAATATAACAAAGGGGCAGTATTTTTTTGTAAGAAAAAATACTGCCCCTTTCTTATTGTTAACTGATAATTGCCTCAAGCTTTTCAATATTCTGCCCTGTAAATTGTGCCTTATCTGTTTTTTCTGTTTCCATATAAACAGGCAGGGCCTTTTGATAGAACTCGAGGGCCTCTTTAAATCTTTTCTCTGTAACATGAATATAGGCGATATTTGTGTACTGATCTGCAACGCCTTCTCGTTGCCCTGATTCTTCGTAAAGACGAAGCGCCTTTTCATAGTACTCAATGGCCTTTTCCGAATTACTCATGTCCCGATAGGTAGAACCTATATTCCCGGACTGAATTGCCTCATTTTTTTTATTACCCAGTTTCCCGGCCAGTTCCAGGGCATTCTGGAACCGGACAAGTGCCCTGTCATAATTTTTTCGGCCGATCTCAAGAAGCCCCATATTGTTTAAAACACGGAATTCCTGCTCATATTCCTTAATTTCTTCATACAGCTCAACCAGGTGTTCACAAGTTTTAACTGCCTCATTGATATTACTGGTCAGTCGATAAATTTCGGATATCATCTGAAGCTGAACAGCCTTATTTTTAAAATCCTTATCCTGTGTGTAGAGTTCTGCTGCCTCTAAAAAAAGCGGGAGAGCAGAATCATAATCACCGGCTTTCATCAATTCAAACCCGTTATTACTTAATTCTTCAGGTGTTTTTGCATTGGTTTCCGAGTTCATACTGTTCTCCTGTTTCAGGTTTGGAAATCATTTACTGTAAAAACAATGCCAGAATAATAAACACGGGAGGTAAAAGATACAATAGATACCGCAGGAATTTAAACCGGTTCCAGGAAGGAAGGAATACTGCAATGCACAGCCCGAAAAATATGGCAGACCCTCTCAGACCCATGGAAAGATAGCTCCATTCCAGAATGGCGGAATCCAGACCTGTAAGCACAAGGATTACTGACAGAGACAGTACAACAAGGCTTAACACCCTTAGTCTCATGAGATGTTTTCGGGCACTCATTTTTCCGGCTGTTCCGAAAAAATCTACATCCAGATTTGTGGTCACTCCCAGAACCAGTCCTGCCCCTGTTCCAAGGGCTACAAGTAAAAGTCCGGCAGAAAAAAATGCCGCAAGGGCAGGCGGAAAATATGTGTTCAGAAAAAATGGAAGGGCCTGGGCCGTGTTTCCGGCAAGTTCAGGATGATAGGCCTTTAGATATAACCCGATTACAATGCCCATGATGCCCACAGGCGGAATGATGGCTGCACTGAGATATGCCCCGTTTCGCGCGGCCCGAACATCCCTTGCACTGAAAATAGCCTGCAGATAAATCTGGGTGGAGATCACGCCTACAATCATGGAACCCAGATCAATTATGCCCTGGCCCGTACCATAGGAAAAAAGATTAAAAAGAGTTTCCTTATCGGGAAGGCGGTCAAGCATCGCAGTGCCGTTTCCGAGTTTGAGTGCGTATCCTGCGGAAAGCAGCAGCATGCCGTAGAGCATGAAAAATTTAAACTTGCCGATCAATCCGGCACCGCTCACACCCCCAAGGGTTACAAACAGGGCCATGAGCATAAAGCTGATAATAATGGAAGGCCATACTGAAAATCCGAAAATGGACTGGAGAATGGCCATGGAGGCAAGAAACTGTCCTACTACATGCACAAACATACCTATAGAAGTAAACAGGCTGCTGTATACCTGAAAGGATTTTCCGAACTGTAATCCCAGGAATTCGGAGACAGTAATGGTGCCTCTTTCGCGCAGTGCCTTTGAAAAGAGCAGTCCAAGAAAAAAGCATGCGATCCCGCTTCCCAGCGTGAAGATCCAGGCGGATAAACCGCTTTCATAGGCCATCTGGACAGTACCGATGGTAGACGCACCGCCAACCAGGGTGCCGATAATAACCCATGACACGCCGGGCGCCCCCAGAGAACGGCTGGCCACGGAAAAATCAGCACTGGTTTTTACCTGCCTGAACCGGTGCAGTGACAGGATTGTAATTCCCAGAAAGGATAAAACAAATATAGTTAAATAAAGCCAGTTATGCATATCGATCTAATCCAAAGGATTTTTGTATGAAAAAAAGTATTTCATTCAGGGCCAGGCATGTCAACAATCCTTTTCCGGAAAACCTGATCCCGATTAAACGCCATCGCCATATCCCTATCTTTATCTGACTGATATAATTGAGTAAAAGTAGTGATGAGGGTGCAGCCCTTTTAAAATGAGACAAAATCTGATATAGAAGTGCAGCTTTTACAAAATTAAAATCCAATGAGGAAAAGAAAATTGAGAAAATGTTCAGGCAATGATTTTAGTGAATGGGGATTTGATTCCATATTTGAACTCGAATGCCCTCATTGCGGTAATACTGTTGAATTCTTTAAAGATGAAATTACCCGCCGCTGCCCTGAATGTAAAAGCATAATCAAAAATACAGGCAGCGACTACGGCTGCGGCCAATGGTGTTCATCTTCCTCTGATCATCAAAGAAACCTGTGTTCCAAATTCAGAAAATCAAAGGACCGATTTGTCGGTCGGACCGTTTTCTAACGTCCAGGGAAGTCCTGCCTTTTTCTCCCTGTTTTTAAATTTAAGCCGGGATATGTAATCAAAAAGGACAGGCCTTCATTCTTAACAGTTTCAGCCTTTTAATAATTTTTAAAATATTTTTTATAATTTATCACACTGAAATTTAAACCAAAGGAGTTAATTTATGGCTAAAATAATCAGTAATCAATATGCTTTGCTGAGCCCTTATGCAAAAAAATTATCTGACGGGCAAAGTCAGAAGCTATACTGGGCCTGCCTGGAAATTCTGGAGCGGACCGGAGTATCCCTTTATGAGCAGGAAGCTATCGATCTATTAAACAACGCAGGAGCAGAGGTAACCGATGGAAACCGCGTCAGGATACCCGCAGGAATGGTCGAAAAGGCATTCAGCACTGTTCCTAAAAATGTCACCTTATATGACCGTAACCGCAGGCGGGCAATGCAGGTAGGCGGGTCACGCAGTTATTTCGGGACAGGATCAGACTGCCCGTATATTGTGGATCACAGGTCAGGAGAAAGACGCTTTGCGACCCTTAAGGACGTTAAAGAGGGAATGATCGTAAGTGATGCCCTTCCACATATAGATTTTGTAATGAGTATGTTTCTGCCCTCGGATGTTCCCCAGGAAAGGCTTGACCGCTACGAGATGGAGGCCATGCTCAACTATACTACAAAGCCCATTGTTTATGTGGCGCCTGAATTTGAGGGATGTGTTGATGTTGTAAGAATGGCTGAACTGGTTGCAGGCGGAAAGGATAAACTAAGATATAAACCCTTTGCAGCATGCTACATAAATGTTACCAGGGGCCTTGTGCACAATAAGGAAGCCCTTAAAAAATTATTGTATTTATCAGGAAGAGGACTGCCCTTCAGCTATATTCCGTCGGCCCAGGGAGGTGTGACTTCGCCAATAACTATTGCAGGGACTATGGCTGTAAACTATGCAGGGGTTCTTGCAGGGCTTGTTATCTCTCAGCTTAAAAGGGAAGGCGCGCCTTTTATTATGCCGGGCTGGGGAGGCAACATGCTGGATATGTCTTCTACCATTCAGCCATATGCCGATCCCGAGAAACGTGGCCAGGCAATTGATTTTGCCAAGTACATGGGGCTCCCGACATTCAGCCTCGGCGGCTGCAGCGAATCAAAACTGGTTGATCAGCAGGCCGCAATCGAAGCCGCACTCACCCTGTTTACCGATGCACTGTTTGGTGGTAATATGATTCACGATGTTGGTTACCTGGAGTCAGGTCTTTCCGGGTCACTTCCGCAACTGGCTATATGCAACGAGATCATAAGCTGGCTTGAGGCCTTTATGAAGGAAACGGAGATCAATGATGATACCCTGGCTCTTGACCTTATTGATGAAGTAGGTCCGGACGGACAGTATCTTGATCATCCCCATACCCTGAAGCATTTCAGAGACCGGTGGTATCCCGAACTTTTTGAACGCGGAAATTATAACCAGTGGCAGGCAAAAGGGGCAAAGGATCTGGGTGAACGGGCAACAGAAAAGGTAGATGAGATTCTTGAAAATCACAAGCCTCAATTATTGCCTGAAGATATGGTTAAGGCCCTCAGAAAAATTGTGACAGATGAATAGTGCCATTTAGAGGAGGCTGTATTAATACGGGGACAGCGATGCGTACCCTATTGCTTACAATTTTATTCGCAATTTTTTTCATAACTCCAGCCATAGGAGAAGCCAGAGGTCTCTATTATGAGCTGGGCTCCAGGGGATATGAACTGGTTCTTGATATGCGGTATGATGAGGCGGATAAAATATTTGATGAAATGATCCGGATGGAGCCGGAAAACGCAATTGGTTATTTATATAAATCGCAAAGCTATTTTCATTGCTGGCAGTATGCCTATTTAAATCCCGATAAAAAGACTCTTAAGGAATTCAAATCCCTTTTATATAAAACAAAGGCCATTGCCGAGAAAACGCTGAAACAGGATGATATTGAAACACAATTTGTACTGGGAAGCGCATATGGAAATATCGGCCTTTTTTATGCCAACACGGACAGATGGGTCCGTGCCTGGTGGTATGGCCGCAAGGGAATAAAATACGTAGAAAAAATTATAGAAAAAGAGCCCGGTTACAGTAATGCCTATTTTCTGCTCGGTATGTACAACTATTATGCTGCTACCCTGCCAAAGGCTGTTAAATCACTTTCTTTTCTGCTGGGAGGATCAGAGGGAGATAGGGAAAAGGGTATTGAGCAGCTTACCATTGCCTCAGAAGAAGGAGATTTGAAAGGAGATGCAAAAACCTTTCTCGCAGACAGCGTCTATTTTTATGAAAAGGATTATGAAACAGCCCTGGCTTTATTAAAGGATTTAACAGCCGAATATACCCACAATCATTATCTAAGGCTTATCCTTGGAGCATCTTACCTTCACCTCCATGAGTACGATCTTGCGTTACAGACATTGAACTCTTTACTGCAGGCAGACGCCCTCAGTGATTATCCCTATCTGCATGGCGATGCCTGGTACACCCTGGGAGTGGCATATTCCAGGATGAATAAATATGATCAGGCTATTTCGGCACAAAAAAACGCATATAAAATTTCTAAAAAATTAAAAGGGTTTATTCCGGATCATTATGATGTATGGTCTCTATATGAAATTGGTAATGCATATGAGATGCTGGGTTCTATAGATGAGGCACATAAATACTATTCGGAAATAAAAGAAAATAATAAAAAGGCATATAAACTTGCGCAGGAGAGAATGAATCATCCTTTGACTCCTGCAATCAGGGGGAGGAATTAGTCGGTTTCCATCCATAAACGGCTCTTTTTCACAATTTCGGTGTCAATCTTCGGCATTGGTTGTGAGACGTACTATTATTAGCTGGAATAAGGAGGGAATATGTTTCGCTTAATTACTATTTTTGCTTTACTTTGCATTCGTCAATTTCCTTTAACCGCGTAAAAAAGTCCCTGCCATATGTGTCTATTTCATCCACTACCACATCATTGATCCCCGGGGTCAGAGGAACTCCATTTGGAATGCATGGGATAAAATAGCCGGCAGGAACATAGTCGTCACAGGCGCGGCGTACCTCTTTCCGAACATCATCTTCATTCCATTCGGCAAAGTCAAATACTGCACCGTCTATTCCGCCCTGAAGGGCCATTCGGCCGTTTACCTTCTTTTGTACCTCTTCAATATTATTCTGCGGAATGATGCCCTGCCATACATCAATTCCCAGATCTATCATGTCTTCTACAATGGGCGCACAAACACAGTCCGCGTGATGCTGTATCAGTACACCCCTTGATTTTATATATCCGTAAATACGTTCGTAATGGGGTTTTAGCATCTTGCGCCATGTTTCAGGCGACATGAAAAGACTTCTTTTATTTCCCCAGTCATCATGAAAGTGGACCATGTCGGGATTGAGATTATCAATTATCACCTGCATATATTCAATTTTATAATCTGCAATAACCGTGAGAAATTCGGTCATTGCCTCCGGCTCAAGCAGGTAATTCATCAGGGCATCTTCAAATCCCATAAGCATATGACTCATCTCAAAGAGACCGCCAAAACAGCAGCACATGAGTATCTGGTTTTCACGATCAAAGGCGTCCGCTCGGGCCCTTGCCTCATCCCAGCCTTCTGTCACCTTTGAAGGCCATGGGACCTTTACATACTTATCCCATTGGGTGATATCTTTAATTACCTTTGTTTCTTCAGTAATATAAGGATTTGCAGCGGCATGCCCTTTAATCCATTTCCATGATACTCCCCAGCTGTCTTTTGTAATTCCTCCTTCAACTCTCTGAAAGGACGCCTGCATTAGAGGGTCGAAGAAAAAACCATTTGTATACATGTGTTCATGGCACAGATACTGAGGATCTTCATTTTTCATGAGCCGAAGGTAATTCTCTCTCGGTGGGATCGGATAATTAAAAGAACTCATTGTAAAACCCTTTCATTAATTATATTATGCAGCATCTAATTTGTTGCGGCTGCCTATTACATAATACAAATCAAAAAAAAATCAAGATCATTCAAGGAAAAGAAGATATGAAAAGAGATGTAGATTCCCGAAAATTACAAAAAAATTATGATATTGCACAGCCTGATCTGAAAGACGTGGAGAAGAAAATGAATCAATCCAAGACGGGAGCAGCTGTTTCCTGGTTTTTTATCATTGCAGCTATTGTTCTTATTCAATTTTCCATTTACCGAAAAAGTTCGGATGCACCATATGATGATTCCGCTGCAGGTATGCAGATTCAATTGTCCGCAAAATATATTACAGGCATCAAACAGATGACCGGACAAAATCCCATGATGCAGAACCGTCTCGATCAAATGGAGCAGCAGATAAATAATTATCAGGGTGGCAAAAAGCACCTTGCAGGTATTCCTGTCATGGCTGAGATATCCGGCAGAGAGGCTGCCATGAAGGAACTCGATCGCATGGCAGCCGACCCTGACAGTGTCTCAGACAGCAGTAACCTCCCGGTATTTTACAGGCTGTATCATGACGGGAGTGCTTCTCTTGATTCAACCGAGCTTAATGTGCTCAAAGACTATGGGTGGGTAGGCAGGCTGGCTTTAAGCCAGGATAAATCTGATACTGATCCGGAACGGCGGGCAGTTCTCCAGTCCGCCTCTCGTTTGGTGCTGCTTGCGGGATTGCTGACAATGGCAGCAGTGGCAGTTCTTATCGCCGGAGTGATTCTTTTTATCATTACTATGGTGAAGGGGATAAAGGGAACAATTAAAAGTAATCTGGTGATGCCGGAAACCCCCGGGGTTTTATTGCTGGAGACCTTTGCAATTTATCTTGTACTGTCTACCTCATTGCCCCTTCTGCTTGTGTTAATTGTTCCCGGTTTTTCTGAGGGAAGGATTCTGATGTCCGTTGCAGCAGGTCTCCTGCCGATTTTATGGCCGCTGTTTCGGGGTGCGAAATGGAATGAATATCGTACAGCAATCGGCTGGCACAGAGGAAAAGGAATCTTCAGAGAGGTCGGTGCAGGGATAGTGGGTTACATCACCGGACTGCCGCTTATGGTTGGGGCGCTTATCATTGTAATGATCCTTGTCAAACATACCGGTACAACCCCTTCCCATCCGGTTGTGTTTGAGCTAAACCGCAGTCCCCTCTTTATATTCCTGCTGGCCAGTGTATATGCCCCGTTCGTGGAAGAAACCCTGTTCCGCGGTGCCTTGTATGGCTACTTGCGGCGATCACTCCCATGGGCAGTCTCCGGCATTATAACGGGTTTTATATTTGCAATCCTGCATCCGCAGGGCTGGATTGCTGTACCGATAATCGGTGTCATTGGTTTCAATTTCTGTGCGATCCGTGAGTGGCGTGGGTCGGCAATCGCATCCATGACCGCTCATGCCATGAATAACGGCTCTCTTATGCTTATTCTTATTATTGCACTGTCCTGATGGGAACTTATTGATTTTAATTGGAATTTTATGGTTAAATTTTTATTAATGTTTTATTAATGTTTTATCATTCGTAAGTTTCTTATGTAATGCTGTGCGGTTTTCAAAATAAGAGGAGCCGTATTTGTGCGGATTATTATTAACAGGAGAATTTAATTTCTAATGATGGAAAACAATCATAAAGTTAAAGGATTCTATAAGCTGACCGGGCACCTTTTGTGCTGCCTTATTTTATTGTGCCTTGCTCTTGTTATTTGCAGTTGTGCAACTCCACCCAAAAATACAAAAAACCTCTGTGATATTTTTGATGATAAGGGAGGCTGGTATAAGGACGCAAAACGGGCCTATCGCCGCTGGGGATCTCCAATTCCAGTCATGATGTCAATGATGCACAGGGAATCCAGTTTTAAGAGAAAGGTGAAACCGCCCAGGAAACGTATTCTGTGGATAATCCCGGGACCCCGGCCTTCAACGGCCTATGGCTATTCCCAGGCGCTTGAATCCACGTGGACTATTTATAAACGTGAAACAGGAAATTACGGTGCGGATCGGGACAAGTTCAAGGATGCCATTGATTTTATAGGGTGGTACAACCACAAAAGCTACAAGGAATGCGGGATAAAACCGGATAATGCCTATGCCCTCTATCTTGCCTACCATGAAGGTCAAAATGGTTTTAATCAGGGGACCTATAAAAACAAGACGTGGTTAAAGAAGGCTGCGAATGAGGTGGCTGGCCGTGCGGCCTATTACCGCAGACAGCTCCAGGGATGTCAGAAGCGACTGGAGGGACCATGGTGGTGGCCATTCTGATCTCTCATTATCTGCCGGCCGGCCTGTCATTACAGTAATGGATATCCGGTATAAAATCCCCGGATTCTTAAGACGGAGGAACAAATATCTCTGCCTTTTCTCCCGGAAAAGATTCAACATAGATTGACTGACTTGGAAACGCGAACCCGGTTCCTGCTCCTTCAACGGTTTCCTTTATTTTATAGGCAAGGGCCTCTTTTATTTTAAGCCACTCTCCCCATACAGTTGTTTTTGTAAAGCAGTACACCATGATATCGATTGACGAATCATTGAATTTATCAATACGTACAAATGTGGCTACCTCGGGAGGGTGTGCAAAATCATCTGAATCAAGTATGTATGACTCGATGCCGTCCCGGATTTTTTTCAGCATGTCTATTGTTGTGCTGTATTCTACGCCTATGAGCCAGTAGATCCTTCTATGGGTCATGGCGCTGAAGTTAATCAGGGAATTATCAGAAAGCTTTGAATTGGGGATGTAGACAGGGGCCTTGTCAAATCTCCTCACAAAGGTAGATCTGAACCCTATGGCCTCAACTGTCCCCTCTACTACACCGTCCACCTTGATCCAGTCGCCAATGTTGAAACGTCTTTCCGCTATAATGAGAATCCCTGAAATAAGATTTTTAAACAGATCCTGAGCACCCAGCGCCACGGCTACACCTATCAGGCCCAGGCCTGCCAGGATGGGACCTATTTTTATCCCCCAAATCTCAAGGATGGTCGCCGCGGCAATAAAAATAAAGGCTGTTTTTATTGCCTTGATGAGCCACACTATCATTGCATTCGTGAAGATGTTTTCCAGGCCGCGCAGCAGGAATGAGAGAGGTTCCACCATCTTTACAAAAATCCAGAAAATTATTATGACAATCAATGATTCGACAAGACGGTTGGCGATATCAGCATAATTTTCGGGGAGGGCCAGGTACTGGGTTGAGATAAAGAGACCTAATACGACCGGTATGTAGGCAATGGGCTGCTCAAGTATTTCAAGCAGCTCATCATCAAGCTCTGTTTTGGTTTTTTTTACCACGGTCTTTAATCTGAGAATAACCCGGTGTGAAAAGAATTTTCTGATAAATAGAAAAAAGATGAAGATCAAAACAGCGATAACGATACGGCTGATATCAAAGCCGTAAAGACCCTGCTGCCATACATCCTTGACAAGTTCCCAGAAATTGCTCATTGTTTCCATAGTACCCCAGATAGTATAATTTAATTCATGAAGGATAATTAACAGATTTATACCTTTAATTCAAATTCTCATTCTAATTTACACCCGGGGAGAGAAGATGATGGAACAGAACATGAATGGAAAGACCGCGCTGGTAACAGGTGCCGAGGAGGCCGCCGGTCTCATAATTGATGGCGGAGTAAGCACCATATAATTTTTTAAATCTATGTTAAAAAAATGAACAAGATTGTGTATTGGGTTGTCTAAATAAAAACAGGATAAAATAATGCTCATAAATGGAAATTGTAATATCAATTCAGCCTGTTATATAATATTGCTTTAAAAGTAACCTTTTTTAATTTTATTATAACTTTTTTAGAAATGCCCTGATGCATTTCATCTTAACTGTTTTACGCCCTTCACAGGGGCAGGATCAAAACGATTTTAGTAACTCAACCACCATTTAAAGGAGATGGTATTATGAAAAATATTATTCGATTTTTTGTGCTGATGTCATTTTCATTGTTTTTAATCATGTCAGGCTGTGCTTCCACTAAAAATCTTAATCCGCAGGATGACATGCATTATGATGCAAGCTATGACTTTTCAGACAAGAATCAGATTGTTGAACGGCTGGTTTCTCCATTGCTGGCAGCCCCGGTATTTTCGGTAGAAAAAAAACCGATTCTGATTGTCTACCCTGTCGTTAATGAAACTTCCGAACATATAAGCACCGGAGGAATTACTGATGCAATCAGAATGAGGTTGATACAGGCAGGGAGATTTCGTTTTATAAATGAGCGCCAGAGAGAGAATATCCAGGCTGAGACCAGTTATCAGGACGGGGGTTTTGTCGACCCGGCCATGCGGATTGAAAAGGGCAGGCAGCTTGGCGCGGATTATATACTCAGCGGTACGTTAAGATCCATTTCAAGTAAACAGGCCAAACAGATACGCCTTTATAAAAAAGAACGCATTTACTACAGCCTCGATCTTACAATGACAGACCTGAAGACAGGTGAAATAGTTTATGTGGATCAGGCAGAGCTTGCAAGAGAAGCCTCAAAACCTATTATTGGCTGGTAAAACCGGATGATGCGTATCAGAAATTTTCTGATAGTCTTTGCCCTTTTATCAGCAGGATGTGCAACTGTTCCTCTTCAAAGGGCAAGGACGGATTTTTTTTCCGGAAACCTTGCCCAGGCAGACAATGCTTTAGGGGAGTGTACCGGTATATCGGAGAGGAACCGGCTCTTATGCTATATGGAAAAGGGCGTTATTCTCCACTATATGAAGGAATATGAGAATAGCACAAAGGTTCTGCTTGAGGCCTCACGGTTTATAAAGGATCAGGATCAGATAAGCATAAAGGACCAGTCCACGTCCATTCTTATAAATGACAGGACAGCCACCTATAAGGGCGAATACAGTGAAAAACTGTGGGTTCACACATTCCTCATGATGAACTTTCTGCTTCAGCACCGATATGACAGTGCCCTTGTTGAGGCAAAACAGGCGCTTGAGGTGTATGACGCCTATCCTGATTCCCTGGAAGATGATTATTTTACCAGGGCTCTTATTGCCCTCTGTTTTGAAAATATGAATCTGCCGGATGATGCGCGCATAGAGTATGAAGAGCTCAGCAAAGCCATGGGTGGTGACCCCTTAAGGCCTCTGCCCATTGTCCCGGGTAAGGGTGAACTGGTTCTTTTTATTGCTCAGGGACGTATTCCTGAAAAAGTTTCAGAGGATATTGTTGTGCCCCCATCTGTCCGGATTTCGATCCCGAGATATGCCTCATCTTATTCTGCATCACCTGTAACCATAAATGCTGACGGCGAGGCGGCTACCACCAAAGAGATTATAACGAATCTGGGTGATGTGGCCAGAAAATCACTGAACGATCGGGCCGCACAGTATCTTACCCGGCAGGCCATAAGGGCCGGGACAAAGGAGGCCATTGCCCAGGAGATAGGTGAAAAAAGTGAGGTCGGTGAGTTCCTGGCAAGGGTGGTGCTGTTTCTCCTTGAAGAGGCTGATACACGGTCGTGGGAAACCCTGCCGGGTAATTTAACGCTTGTCCGGATAACACTGGACGCAGGCCACCATAATCTGGAAATATCCTCCGGAAGCTCCGGGACAGTGTCCATTAATGATATTGATATCCCCGAGGGCAGAAGGGTGTTTCAGTCGGTTCGTTTTTAGCTCTCGCCCGCTTCCTTCGGTCGCTTGAGCCCGCAGAGATCGCAGAGAAAAACAAAGCGCAAAACCAGATTGAAATGTAAAAAGTATTTCTCTGTGTCCTCTGCGAGCTCTGTGAGAGAAAAGCTTTTTATTTGTGATTAGTTCATTCCCCTTCCAGATAATCATATCTACTACTCTCAACTCTCAGGGCTTTAGCAGAACAACTGCTGACTTTCCCGTTTTAATATGTTATTGAAATATGCTCTTTTAAAAAGAAAAAGAAATTTTAAAACCGGAAAAATCATGGAGTTATCAATGGATTATATAGATTCAATCAAAGAAATAGTCGGAAAAGATAATGTATTCAGTGACCGTGTTGAGTGTTTAAGCTATTCGCGCGACATGTCTGTTCATCAGGGAATTCCCGATGCCATAGTGTTTCCATCAACCACAGAACAGGTCTCTGCTATCATGAAACTGGCATCCGAGCGTAAAATACCTGTTATTCCAAGGGGTACAGGAACAAGTGTAACCGGGGCGGTTCTTGCCATCAGGGGCGGGTTGATCCTGGATCTTCATCTCATGAACAATGTCCTTGAAATCAATAAAAATGATTTTTATGCACGTGTGGAAACAGGGGTTATATGCGATTCACTGAACAAGATACTGGCGGAAGATAATCTTATGTTTCCTCCGAATCCAGGCAGCGAGGTTATCGCAACCATAGGCGGAATGGTTTCAACAAATGCAAGCGGACACAGGGCCGTAAAATACGGGACTACCCGCGATTATATAAAGGGGTTAAAGGTGGTTCTTGCGGACGGCAGGATCATTGAAACAGGCACCATCGCTCCCAAGACATCCCTCGGATATGACCTTACACACCTGTTTTCAGCGGCAGAAGGAACGCTTGGGATTATAACCGAAATTACGGTAAAGCTGTTGCCCAGACCGGAATACAGCGCCCTTGCAATGGCCATTTTCGGCAACATCAATTCGGCAGTTGAGGCGGTCACGGAAATTTCAACAACAGGCATTAAGCTTGCCGCATGTGAAATCATGGATAACTTTGCCCTCAAGGCAGTTGAAAAGGCCCTTGGAAGGGATACCAGCAAAATAGAGGCAATGCTGCTCATGGAGGCTGACGGTGCAGAACCTGTTGTAAAGAGGGATATGGCCCGAATGGAGGAGATCTGCGGCAGCCACGGCGGCATGGAATTCCAGTGGAGTGATGATCCCGAAAAAAGAGAAGAGATGATGAAGGCAAGGGGTGGCCTGGTCCCGACCCTTTCGCGCATTAAACCGGGAAACCGCATGATCTCCATTACCGAGGACCTCGGGGTTCCCTCAACACGCATACCGGAAACCATTAAAAAGGCACAGGAGATATCAAAGAAGTATGACATTCTTATAACCTCCTTTGGTCATGTCGGTGACGGAAACATACATACAACCTTTGTTGCAGATGTAAGGAGCAGGGAAGACTGGGACAAGGTAAAGGGGGCATCGGAAGAACTTTTTGAGGCGGTCATGGCAGCCGGGGGGACAGTCACTGCAGAACACGGTACAGGCCTTGCCAGGGCGCCCCATATAGAAAGGCAGCTTGGCGAGGGACTCAATGTGATGAGGAGTATCAAAAAGGCCCTTGACCCTCTTAATATTCTAAATCCCGGGAAGATGAATCTGGATGATGACGGAACAACCCCGGGTATTCTTGATCACTTTGCATATAAACAGTTCATGGAAAACCCCGAAGCCGTTGATTCATATGGTGAGGAGACCGATAATGAGGTGATCTCCTGCATCCAGTGCGGCTACTGCAGAAGAGGGTGCCCGACATTCGGGATTACGCATCGGGAATCAAGGAATGCAAGGGGGCGCAATACACTTGCATATTACCTTATGACCGGGGAAGAAAAGCCTTCAAAGGAGATGGCAGAGGCCTTTTATACCTGTACTGCATGCCAGACATGTACCTATTACTGTCCTGCAATGATAAAGGTTGATGATATTGTACAGGGTGTCAGGGAAAAACTGTTCAGGGAAGGCTTTGGATCGGAACCCGTTGTGGCGCTCAGAAAGAATATCTTTTCAACCGAGAATGTATACGGAAGCCCGAGGGAGGAAAGAATAGAGGTGTATACTCCCGAGCTGGAAGAGATGGCTGAAAACGGCGAGCTAAAGGAGACAGCCGAAACCCTGCTTTTTATGGGGTGCGTGCCCAGCTATTCCGATATGGAGATGGTGCCGAGTCTGTTAAAGCCATTGGATGCTGCAGATGTTGATTACACGGTGCTGGGAGAGAATGAAGGATGCTGCGGCCTGCCTCTCTACCTTATGGGTGCTGTTGATGATTTCAAGGAACATGTTAAAAAAATGGTTGAGAGAATAAAGGCAACAAAGGCCAGAGAGCTGGTTACCCCATGTGCGGGATGCTACAAGGCATTCAAAAAGCTCTATGCAAAATATGGAGACCTTGATCTGGAGGTCTATCATGCTGTCCACTACCTTGAAAAACTGATCAAAGAAGGAAAGATCAGACTGAAGGAAGGTTTTTCAAAGAGGATTACCTATCATGATCCCTGCGACCTTGGGAGATCATTCGGTATATTTGATGAGCCGAGGAATATCATAAACAGTATTCCCGGCGTTGATTTTGTTGAAATGGAAAGAAACCGGCTTCTTTCAAGATGCTGCGGCGGCGGCGGTCTTATCATGGCTAACGACCACAATCTTGCTAAGGATATTGCATCAGTAAGGATTAAAGACGCACTGGATGTGAATGCCGAACTGATCATTACAGGCTGTGCCGCATGCAAGGACAATCTAACAAAGGGAGCCAGGGCAATACCAAAGGATGAGCGGGGTAATATCAGGGTTATCGATATTACAGAGCTGGTCTCCGAATTGATGGTGGAGTAAGAGGGCTGTTAGTAAAAGCAAATAAACCCAAATAGTCTTCAGGCATTTAATGGATTAAATCCTTTTTTCAGATGCCTGTATCCGGATAATTCTTTTGGTAACATACCCGCTATTAACATAATGTAAATAAAGGCGATATCTCTGGAAGAGGTTCTTCAGAAATACAGGTAAATATTGATGAAGATAAATTTTCTGGAAGGCGCTCATTTGCAGACCAACATAAAGGTTTGAGAAAATATCAATACTTGTATCATCCAGGTAATTGTCCTGCATATCGATCTGTAAATTTCAGTCAATATCAATAGATTGGATGATAGGACTGTCCGGGCGATAAATGTATTGTATCGAAATTTTATTTCTGAGTTTGAAATATATCAATTATTTCCCAACTTTTAGTGGCCTTAAAAACCCTTGGATACACAGCAGTGATTGCAGGTTTTGAACGCGTTCATGCATGTATAATATGTTGATGAGCATTATAATGAATTAGCCTATCATTATTTTTCAGAGTACACTGCCTCACCTGTAATGCTCAAATCATATCCATCAAGGCTTTCAATCAGTTCTTTAAAAGGATTGATCCGCAACATGCCAAGAAACACAGCTGCATTCTCGGGGAACTGTTTATTAAAAAGAGACATAGTTCTTTCAAGCAGTAAATCATTACTTCCAGTTATTATAAGCCGGCCATGGTAGGGAGGAAGATTATGTAAAGGTCTGGGTCGGTTTAGGGTCTGCTAGTCGAGCCATTGCTCGACAAGTGTTTGGGGAAAAGCCATTTCCCGGTTACTTTTACTGCAGGTATGTGCTTTTCATTGATTTGAAGAAATTCTGCCAACTGCTTTGTGTTAAGCATTGTCTTTTCTTCCATACAATCTCCTCCTAAGTTGAGAATAAAGAATAATTTATATTTACTCTTTATGATCCGATATAACGTAGCCGCTCGATTTTTATTGTTCCGTATACCTTTGCTCCACATTCTATGGACATGCTGTCAAATATTCTCGCTGGTAATTCCGAGACAAGTCTGCTTTCACCAACTGTAAGTATCAGTATCACTGCTGAATTTTTTTGGATAATATCTTTCACTGTTCCTGTGAAACTGTTTAAAACTGGTTGTTCAGGTCGTTTATTGTAAATATGGACTGCATCAGGCGGGATTGCAATTTTTTCAATAGCTCTGCCGTC
Source organism: Desulfatiglandales bacterium (assembly GCA_963667015.2). GTDB lineage: Bacteria > Desulfobacterota > DSM-4660 > Desulfatiglandales > HGW-15 > JAAZBV01. The sequence continues at coordinate 3,070,813 of CAXXJJ010000004.1, read as the reverse complement.
ATATGGCAGTATTATCATCAGGTCTTTCATTAAAATTTCTACCAGCCCTGAAGAAAGGGATCTAGTTTCATTGCATTCCATAATATTGGGCATACCCAGAAATTCAGCGACAGAGGTGTTTGCGGGATTGAAAAATAGTTCTACAGGTGCAGCAACCTGTTCGATTACACCGTTTGAAATTAATGCTATTCGATCGGCAATTTCCTCGGCTTCTCTAAGATTATGAGTGACATGAAGTGTGGTTACTCCCAGTTTTTTTAAGAGGGAGCGCAACTCACCTCGTAAATATTTTGCTGTCTGGGCATCCAGGTTAGAGGTCGGTTCGTCAAGCAGCAGAATCCTGGGGGAAGGTGCAAGGGAACGGGCCAGGGCTACCCTTTTTTTTTCGCCTCCCGAAATCATGTGTGGATAATGTCCGGCCAGATGATCAATATTCATCATTTTCATTAGAGAAGAGACCAGTTCTTTTATCATGGGTTTTGCATATCCCTGAGCCCTTAGACCGAAAGCGATATTAGCTTCTACTGAATAATGCGGGAAAAGAGCCAGCTCCTGCAAAAGATACCCGACACCTCGCTTAAAGGGTGGAAGATGATTCATATTACACCCGTCGATCATAACAGTTCCTGAATATTTCACAACGCCCGCTATCATATTCAATAAAGTTGTCTTTCCTGCACCGGTTTCACCAACAATGACAAAATATTCACCATCGTTGATAGTAAGGTTAAGGTCAAGACAGTTATTTTTACAGACATTTACAAGCTTAATTTCCGGCACAGTTTCTCCACTTTCCCACCCATTTTTTTTCCAATGCTTCCAGAATTTTTTCAAAGATAAGGCAAAGGATGGAAAGAATAAAAAGGCAGGACAATATGATATCGACTCTTACAAGACTTTCACCCTTCATGATCAGTGCCCCGATGCCGGTTGGGATAGCTACCATTTCTGCTGCTAAAACAGTTCTCCATGCCATACCGGATGAAAGCCTCAGTCCCGCAAACACCTGCGGAGCTGCATTGGGAAGTATTACTTCAAACAGTATCCGTTTTTCTGATGCCCCCAGCATATGAGCAGCTTTAACGATCGTCCGGTCAACATCACGTACCCCTGACGCCGTGTTGTAGCATACAGGGAAAAATGCGCTGATAGTAATGACCATAATTGGCAGCATCTCATTAATGCCTATCCAGAGCATCATAAGCGGCAGCCAGCCAAGTGCAGGTATGGGATAAAGGATACTTATAACAGGAGACAGGGAGTGGCCGACGACTTTCCTCCATCCCATTGCTATACCTGTAATAATTCCGGCTATAGTCCCCACACAAAGTCCGGTTAAAACCCTGAACAGCGTATCTGCAAGATTATTAAACAATACACCGCTTTTAAACAATTCTACGATTTCAAGTATAACAGTGCTGAATGGAGGGAAAATCATGGATGTGGAAAATCTGTCAATACGTGCTATAAATTCCCACAATGCAAAAAAGACCAAAACCGGGAGGATTTTCCAGATTGTTTTTCGAACAGCAATTGTAAATAAATGCAAAATATTTACCCCTGTTTTAAGAACTGTAAATCAAGCATCTTTTCGGAATTAAAAGATTTTTTAATATTGCCCAGGCCGGCAACATAATCCACGGTGTCCTGGACCCCGCTTTTATTAATTGCATTGATATAATCGAGATTTTTCATTGAACGCATAATGTATTCCCCGGATACTTTAAGCTCATCTTTATTCTCAAAAGCTTCTGAAAGGGGGACTTTTTCATCTTCAAAGGAAAGATATCCTGCGGCAAGGTACGCACTCTTTTCAGGGTATTGATTCATCCAGTCTGTGGCCTTTAATGTTGCTTTAACAAGCCCGTTAACAATCGATGGGTTATCCTGGATCAGTTCATCCTTTACGGCAAGAACACTTCCTATCATGTCCGGCCACAGGTCACGGGCAGTAAGTATAACCTTATAACCATAACCCTCTGTCATAGTCAGCCAGTGTTCCGGAAGAAAAACCGCATCAAGCTGACCGGCTCTTACGGCCAAAAGGGATTTTGATGGAGACATCCGTCTGATTTTTGACAGGATCGTTTGTTTGTCCATGGCATAGGTATCCATGGTTTTATGGATTATTGTATCTACTGACGTGCCTTCTCTTAATCCTCCCAGGCGAATCTCCGGTTTTTCCAGATCTTTAACAGACTTTATCAGTTCAGGATTAACGGCCAGTCCATAACCATATAAATGAGTTACGCAAACTACTTTTATAGGAACACCAGCGTTTGCGAATGCGTTTACAGCCGGGATAAGACAAATATAGGCTGCATCGATATCTCCTTTTATCAATCCGGCTGCAAGCGATGCTCCTGTAGCATAACTTTTATAGGCAGAGAAATTCAGACCTTCTTCTTTATAAAAATTTTTATCGATTGCAACATATGCGGGTACGGCATGACTGTTGAATTCAACGGCTATCCGGATGGGATTGCTTTTCTCCTTTGCCCAAATATTTATACCAAGATAAGGGGCAGCAAACAATCCTGCTGCTCCGGTCGCGGATCTGATAAGGAACTTTCTGCGGCTGATATTTATATTTTTCATGGTGTATTTATCCTTTTCTTACTAAAGGCTAATCTGCATGTAACTCAAATCAAAATATAAAGGTCGACTGGAAAAAGTACCAGTCAGACCGGTTATGTGCAGGGACATTCTGTATAATAAAATCACCCGGCCAGAAGTGTCCATAACCTGTCTGGATTTTGATATTTTTATTAACATTATATCCAAGGACTGCATCTATTTCAGAACCCAGGTCATCCTCATTGGCACCTGTCTGGTTTCTATAGCTGCGCCATTTGTCACTTTTATCAGCCAGTTTAAAACAGTGATACTCAATTTTTATATTGATGTTTTTGTTAGGGGAGACAACTAGTAACAATACAGCGTCCTTCAGATTTGACCATTCCATAAGATTCATTCTTCCGTAGTATTTATCCGATGCTCCGAATATAGCGTCGAATTTTTCGATATCCGGAGTAGAAGAATCATCTCCTGATGCATAACTGTATCCGGCCCCTGTTTTTAACTTTACACTGCCCAGCATAAAATTGTATCCGGCATCAAGATGCCATCCATATGCGTCAACATCGGATTTTGTGCCCTCATTGGATACCTGTTCTCCAAATTGTCTTATATAGGTCCCATTATAGAAAAAATTTCCAATATTATCATAGAGGCGCACTCCGGCATAGTAGTGAGTGAGACTGTGATAGGTAGTATTTCCGTTATCATTGTGTTTGTATGCCAGGACAGGTTCAATCGACACTGTTTCCAAGGCATAGTGTGCGTAGATTCCGAACCCTTCATATCCCCATCTGTGAGATAGTGAAAACTCATTGGGGTCATGCAGCATGGAGGAACCATAAAAAAAATCGATAAAATGATTTCCTTTTGAGTAGGAGAGTTTTAAGGCATCCCAGATCCATTTACCGGAATTTTTCCATTCACCGGGTCCAAAAATCCGGTTATCGCCATAGGCGATTTTCTGGCGTCCCAGTGTAAGTGTGAACGGAGATCCTCCAATATCAGATGCCTGTAAATAAGTATGGTGGAGCTCCAGATGATCCTTTTGCGGATTATTCTCCATGCCAAACTCTTTGCTGTACCAGTCGCTGTCATTGAAACCCCAGTCCATTGCCCTGGCATCCTGCATGGAAATCTTGAAGAGAAGACCAGGGGTGAATTTATATATCATGGACAATCGTATGCGGCTCAAGAGGTACTCATCCTGACTTTCACCAACAGCAGATGTTTCACCATATATTTTGTCATTAAAACCACCCATCAACTCATAGCGCAACCTTACTTCTCCATCGACGTGTAACTGATCATTGATCTGCGTTGCCTGGACATGAGAAGGATATATTCCAAATATTAATACCCAGATTAAAATCAGCCATTTTATTCTGAAGAAGTTATTAGCCGCTTTTATTTTCGTAATAATTTTTTGATCCATATTTTTTTCAAAAAGATTCATGTTGTTAATAAACTTAACGTAAGAGAAGTTTATAAAACCTTATTGATTGTTTTTTATCGTATGATTTTATCCAGAAGAATAAGATGTCTTTATTTCGTTAAGAGGGCACCTTTTTTATTGGATAATGCTTCGTTCAAACATATTTTTTCGACGGTTTACTTATTCCAATAAAAGTTTTATATGTCAAGGATAATATATATTAATATTAACACAAGGTCCGATAAGTTATATTTAGGATCTGCGATTTTTATTGAAAACAACCCAAATTTTAAATAAGCAGTGATTGCAGGTTTTAATTACATTCTTGACTATACAATATTTTGGGGTGATCTCAGATTGACATATACCACCAAACTCCGACTACTTCATTCATCAAAAAAGGAATTCTTATCGAATGAGGATAGATTGTGCATCAACTGTCTCTGCTTCAGGCTTTGAATCACTGCTAAGTTTACAACGTGCTGTGAAATTGAGGTCTTTAGGGTGCTGAAAGTTTTTATGGCTGCCTTTTTGTTTTAAATGTCGAGCTGTTTATACTCAGCTCCTAAAAAAATTCCTGTCACATGTCAGCTCATACGGCTTTATTTAAAGAGATTTTTATAATTTAATGAACACCATAATAAGAATATTAGAGATGACACAAAAATTATTTATACTCCTAATTATTGTTTTGTTTTTTTCTGGATGTGCAATAAGGCATGATTATACATGGGAAGAGTATTCAATAACGTCTAATTTATTGACCGCCCAAATAACCGATAAGAATTCTCATCCACTAAATATTATAAGTGGTAATGAAGATGCCTCTGATCATCTAGTGTTTTCAACAGGCCACCATAATTTTTAAGTTAATTTTAAGGTTCTTGCGGATAACATAGCAGAACAACTCACTTCAGAATTGCGAAAAAAAAGTATTGAAATATCGGACACTACTGATAAATCACTCAAAATAAAAATTAATAACTCGACACTTGATGGAGGAATGTGGAGAACAGCCGCATCATTGGAGTTTTCTGTTGATATTGCAGGGAAAAAGGCAAAGTCTTTCTCTGTTAAAAACGTTATAGCCGGAGGTTCTTCACGTGCATATAGCGGGGCAGTTGCTTTAGCAGTTATCGAGATTATAAATGATCCTGAGATTCCGCATATATAAATGAATAATAAATCAAGAAGAGTGATGATATCCTTAACGCTACATCCAATCCAAGCCTAACACCGTTTTTGGAATGAACTTTTCTGATACAAGGTATTTAAGTATATTCTCGCAAAAGGGGAAAATACTCAGGAGTTGGTGCGTATGGTAATGGAGTGGCGGCTTCGTGTTTTATGTGTTTTGAAGCGAAAGAGTCAAAGTTAATTTACCGGTATGCTTTAACTTTCCAGAAATGAGCTGCATACAATATCTTGTGGTATAGGTAAGTGATGTAAAAGTACAGATAGCTTATCTCAAAATTAGCATTTGTTGTGATATATGGAGAATATAAAGGGCTGAAAGTGATAAGTATCCATCCAGAAATAATTGGTTTCCGGATGGATAAATGGATTATTTAATTTATCTTAATTCTCCAGCCGAAAGGGTCATCCTTTTTACCGTACTGGATGGCTACGATATCATCGTAGAGTTTCTGTGACAGTTCTCCCATTTTACCGCCGGCAACAATATGATCCTCTCCCCTGTAGGTAATCTGGCCCACAGGCGAGATAACTGCGGCTGTTCCTGTGCCGAATGCCTCGGTAAGTCTTCCGTCTCTTGCTGCCGCGATAACCTCATCAATGGTAAGTGCCTTTTCGGAAACCTTCATGCCCCAGCTCTTTACAAGCTGAATAGCCGAGTCCCTGGTTATACCGGGCAGGACACTTCCGGCAAGCGGTGCGGTTATGATTTCGTTATCAATCACGAAGAACATGTTCATTGTTCCGACTTCTTCGATATACTTTCTTTCTGCCGCATCAAGCCATAATACCTGCGTAAAGCCCTTTTCCTTTGCCTCTTCCGCCGCAAGAAGGCTGGCAGCATAGTTGCCTGCGGTCTTGGCCTCGCCGGTCCCTCCGATTGATGCCCTGACATACTTGTCTTCAACATAAATCTTTATGGGGCTTAAGCCTTCCTTGTAGTATGCCCCAACTGGACAGAGAATGATAAATGCTGTATATTCCTTTGCCGGTCTTACTCCAAGATGGGGTTCGGTTGCGAACATTGCGGGTCTGATATAGAGTGACGTTCCCTGGTTTCTGGGTATCCAGTCCTGCTCAAGCAGCAGCAGTTTTTTAAGACCTTCCATGAAAAGGTCAATGTCCAGTTCCGGCATGCACATCCTTGCTGCGGATCGGTTGAATCTCCTGGCATTTTCCTCGGGCCTGAACAGATAAATGCTGCAGTCATCCGATTTATAGGCCTTTAATCCTTCAAATATCTCCTGCCCGTAATGGATGGACATGGCAGCCGGATCAATGCTGAAATTGCCATAGGGTACGATGCGCGGGTCAAACCAACCCTTTCCCTCCTCGTAGTCTACAACAAACATATGGTCTGTAAAAATATCTCCAAAAACCAGGTTTGATTCGTCCGGTTTATTTTTCAGTTTATTCGATTCTGTTTTGGTGATCGTGATTTCCATTTTAAAATAATCTCCTTTGACCTTGCGTATAGATCCCGGGAACTAAAAAATTACATCTTCTAACTCCCCGGAATTAAGGAGTATTAGCACAGGGGAGGAATAAAGGCAATATTCATTAAACCTTATAATATATAAAGGGCCGCATATTTTGACGGAAACAGTATCCGGAAATATGCGGCCCACTTTTATTGATTATTATACAGGCGATAAATACTGCTAAAAGGCGTAAGTAAGACCACCGTATATACTTCTCCCTTCTCTCGGCAGGGCGTAACTCTCAAAATAGTTTTTGTCAAAAAGGTTGTCTGCTCCGGCAAAAATCTTTAATGACTTTGAAAAGAATCCCTTTTCGATTTTAAGATTTACGATTGTGTAGTCAGGCAGCTTGCCTTTAAGTGTGTTGTCGCTGTTATAGTAATATTGATTTTCAATGCGCTCGATGCCTGCATATGCTGAAATATTATAGGCAAATTCATATGTCCCCTGGAGAGCCAGCTTGTGCTCCGGATTGTATTGTACCTGGTCAACCAGTGATCCCGGTGATTTGTCTTCCGTATCCATATAGGTATATGCCAGGCTCAGGTCAAGGTTTTCTACAGACTGGTTTGTCGCCGTAATTTCAATGCCCTGGAACATGTATTCTTCATGGTTCTGGTTTACCCCGTCATCATCCTTTGAAATGTAATTTTCAACATCCCTTCTGAATCCGGTTATGGAGAAAGACGTTTTGCAACTGGGTATGTATTGCTCAAATCCAATTTCATAATTCATTGCTTTTTCATATTCCAGCTCCGGATTACCTTCTCCGATGCCGTAAAGCTGTGTGACAGAGGGGAACCTTACCTTATCAGCGACTGATGCCTTGATACTGCTGTTTTTTGTAAGGTCATAGTTGAAGCCGATCAGATAATTACCAGTGCTGTCATCCAGGCCGCCTTCCTTTTTAAACCACGAGTATCCGTAACCTGCCACAAAACCCAGTTTCTCAATGGGCTGAACTTCATACTCGGCTGCTACAGTGTGTGTAGTTATGTCATTGCTTTCATCAAAGTATGTGGTATTATTCCTTCCCACTTCCCATCCCGAACTGTCGAATTTTTCCTCTTTTGTTCCAATGGTAAATGAAATCTTCCCATAGTTTTCTGCAAAGTATTGTGTCTGAAGGTTTGCCCCCCGGATTTCAGTGGTTTCCTTTGCCCTGTAAGAGTTTCTTGCTGTCTGTGTTGTATAGGTATCATCATCATACCCGTTTTTCAGCTCTTCAAGATCGCTCATAAAGACCCAGCCCCTGAAGCTTAACGGCCCGTCAATATCATAGCTTCCGGAAAGGCTCATGCTCAGACCGTCCTGGTCATCCACTCTTTCAAACTTTGGGTTTTTGCCAAAGGGATCATCCCGGTCAAGAGTAATGGTTGGAATGCCCCGTTCTCCTGTGATTTTATCAATAATAAGGCCTATCTGGCTTTTATCATTGGGGGTTAATGTCAGGTTTCCAAAAAAACTTGTGAGTTCTCTGTCACTGTTGTTTCTTGTCCCGCCATCTTCATAGTCTGTAGGAGTGAAATCATCTGAAAGTCGGTATCCGTCACTGCTGTAATCGCTGGCGCTTACAAAATAATTTATCTTATCGGTTCCGCCCGAAATATTTGCCTTTGCAAGCAGTGTGTCTTCCTGTGCGTATTTTACTGTCACACTGCCTGTTGTATTTTTTGTACCCTTTTTTGTTATTACATTGATAACACCGCCGAGTCCGCCGGGGCCGTAAAGCACAGAATCATTTCCATAGGAAACCTTTATCCTGGCTATGTTTTCAGTGGTGATAAGGCTTGGATCAAACTGGCCGTCGCCTGCAGAATTAAATGGGATGCCATCGATAAGAAGTGTTACATGCCTTGGTTTCATGCCCCTGAGGTCGGGCCTTGGAACTCCCTGCCCGCCTGTACGCACCATTATGCCGGGTAAAAGCTTCAATGCCTCATCGAGTGTTTCAGCGCCGCTTATTTCTATTTCTTCGGCTGTTACCTCTCTTACTGTCCCAATTGTTTCAACACCTTTTCCCTCGGCAGAAATAACTATTTCACCCAGGGTATATGTCTCCAGCTTACTGTCTTCTTCAATCGCCGCTGCCGGCAGAGATATAATCCCTGCGATCAAAAAAAATCCTATAGAATAAATTAGCTTTTTCATTTTCCTCTCCTTTATACCTGTATCAAAATAGGGTTCAAACAGGTGATAAATATTTGAGAAGGTAATTGATGTCAATAAGGTATTATTTATATGGGGAATAATCTTGAATAAGGATGATAAATAACTAAAACACACAGCTGAAATTGGGTATAGTGGAGCTGTTATCAAGTTTAAGGATTATTTATTGTAGAATGTTTCGGAGACGGCTCTTTGTTTCATATCCTCAAACAGGTCCTTCCATTCACCTATTTTAGGGGATAGTGTAAACCCGCTGTATCGATTCCATGTTTTATTTGCCCTGTCCGCCTGAATCTTAAAATCCATATCTTCAGGATTTATTATTTTTCCATTTTCAACCAGTTTTACAAAAAGTGGTGTTCCGTCAATATCTTCACTTTTATCTGCGACAATCAGGGTTTTTCCCTGTTCGTATACCCTTATAGTACCGGGAATAGATTCCTTGCCTGGTGAATTGCTGAATTTGATATTGGGGCGGTCTTCGGTCATGGATCTTTTAAATGCAGCGGAGACTGTGTCCCTGTGAAACATTCTGTAGTAATAACCTCCTGCCCCCGGAAAGAGGATAGTCGGTTCAGCGCCTGTGGCATCTTTAAATAATGCGTGTACCTCCTTTACCTTTTCAGGCGTTATTTCATCTTCAAATACAATCAGCCTGTTCCGGATACCTTCCTCTTTCATCCTGTTGTAATACAGGATGCACTGGCCGGCTATGTCGCCCGAGTCTATCCTTACGCCTATTTTGCTGTTATCAGGATATTTTTTCATGATGTTTATCGCATTTTCCATTCCAACGGATTCCGCATCAACAAGGTCACTCAACAGGGATGCATTTCCAATTCCGGAAACAAAGGTATCCATTGCCTCGATTTCAGCCTCCTCAAGGTTCTTTGAGAAGGACTGAAAGGCGCTTAAAAATTCATGGCCGATTGTGCCTATGGCTTTAAACATGCCAGGAAACATGAACTCCGCTGCATCACAGGATGTAAGGATCGGACTGCCGCCGTTTCCTGTGTAGATGGAAAGGAGTTTAGCTATGGACATTATCTCATCGGGATCAGCCCTGTATCCGAATTCCGCATGCCTTTCGCCCGCGGCCTCATACATGAGTCTGCCCTTTGTGGCGTGAATTATTGAGCCGTAATATCTGCACATCTGGGGCTCTATAAAGGAGACTATCCCTCCAGGCCCTTCAAAGCTCATGCATGGAACACCGGAAAAAAAGGTCTGACCTCCGGCAAAGCCCCAGACGTCAACTGGTAAAAAAACGTCTTCATCTGCGGACTCATTAATGAGAGATTTAAATAATTCTACAGGAAATGCCTTAACTGCTGAATTTTCAGTATACCATCTGATGGCCAGTTCCATATTGCTTCTCTTCAGGGGTTTGCAAAAATATTGTCTTAAGAGCCATTCGTGACCTGACATGATCAGTCTTTCATTAGAACCGGGTTCAGGGAGGCCTTTCCGAAGAGTCAGATGGTAGGATGCCTTAAGTGAGCTCAGTGTTTCATCTGCGGCCCACATTGTACGTTTATATGTGTCTGATGAGAGAAATCCTCCAAGGATAAACCAGGATGACAGGAATTCTTCGATCATTTCATTTCTTTTTTCTTCTATTGGGTCCATTGGATTTTTCCTTTGATGTTTACATAAAACATACAGGAAATTGTTTAAATTTTAAATTGTTTTTGAAATGCCGGTAACATAATGTTAGTTAAAGATATTCTTCTCATTGATCAATCAAACTGATTCAGGAGATCATGCCTTGAAAAAAAACAGCATATTATTTTTCGTTATTTTAACGTGTATTCCCGTGGCCATTCAGATGTTTTGCGGGTGCGGGACTGCTCCTGTAAAAAAAGAAGCTCTCCCTGTGCTGGATATGATCTGCGATAAAGAGGCTGATAAGGCATTGAAGGACGGGAAGTATGAAAAAAGTATCATTCTTCATGAGTTCTTTTTAAAGGACAATCCCGGGAACGGTCTGGCCATGTATCATATGGGTTACAGCTACGGGCAGCTCGGTGATCATGAGAATGAAGTGAAATGTTATGAAAAGGCCATCGGTCTCGGCTTTTATGGCTCAAGTATATTCTTCAATCTCGGCATGGTCTATGGCGAGATGGAAAGGTTTGAGGATTCTGTAAGAATTTTTAAAAAGGCGATGGAGGTTGAGCCGGACAGTGCGGAAAATCATTTCGGGCTGGCGCTTGCATATCAGAAAATGGGCTCCTATGATCTTGCAGAAGAGGAATTTAAAAGGGCAATAAAACTTGATCCCGGGAATGTTGATTCCATCTATTTCCTGGGTTTGCAGTATGTGGAGGCTGGCCGCATGGATGATGCGAAAAATCAGCTCGAGAGGCTGATGAAAATTGCCCCTGATGATGAGATGACCACGGGGCTCAAGGTGTTGCTGGAGGGCAAAAATTAAAAATCATTGTGGTTTGGTGCACTGATGTTTAACTTTTTTCAAATATAACTTGACACAGACCGCCTTCTGGTTATTTAATTCCTAGTACTTTACTATGAAATAAAAATGGTTAAGGTAGTACTAAACTATTCGTTATCCCACTTTGGTTTTAGAGAATAGGGGTAAAAGGGAAAAAGGAGGGAGCAATTATGTACTCAAAGACAGTCATGGATCATTTTAAAAAGCCCAGGAACGTAGGTACAATTGAAAATGCAGATGCCGTTGGTGAGGTTGGAAATCCCCTTTGCGGAGATATGATGACCATCTATCTGAAGATTGAGGATGAAAAAATTGAAGATATTAAATTCCAGACATTTGGATGCGGTGCTGCGATAGCCGTTTCAAGCATGCTTACCGAAATGGCAAAGGGAAAATCAATTGAAGATGCAAAAAAAATAACCAATAAGGATGTAGCTGAAGCACTTGAAGGCCTGCCAAAGAATAAACTTCACTGCTCCAATCTTGGCGCTGATGCCCTTCAACTGGCAATTAAGGATTATGAGGACAGGAAGGCCGGAAAACCAAGGGTTGAGAAACAACAGGATGAAAAGCATGAACATGGTGAGGGTGACAGCTGTAACTGCCCCTACTGTGACGCTGAAGTTGAAGAAGGAGTGTCATTCTGCACTTCATGTCAGAATGAGCTGGTTACTCTCAAGTAGGCCTGGAAAGGAGGGATTGATATGAAGATTGTTAACCTTGATCATTTATCGGCTAATCCGCTGCTCCCTGAAGTCCAGGAAGCTATGATTAATACTATAAGAAATAACTACGGGAATCCTTCAAGTCAGCACCGTCTGGGCGATGCTGCTGCCACCGCACTTGAGGAAGCAAGAGAATCCGTTGCGCGCCTCATAAACTGCGCGGTCCCAAAGGAGATAGTATTTACCTCGGGGGGAACTGAATCTGTTAATCACGCGATCAAAGGGGTTGCATTTGCAAAGGGTGAAAAGGGAAAACACATAATCACATCCAATATTGAACACAGCTCCGTGATCAGGTCAATTAAGCGCCTCAAGCTGTTTGACTACAGGGTAACATCCGTGTCCGTGGATAAACACGGCATGGTTGATCCGAAAGAAATTGAGGAGGCCATAACAGATGAGACCATACTCATCTCGATCATGCACAGCAACAATGAAATTGGTACGATCCAGCCCATTAAGGAGATAGCTGCGATTGCAAAGGCCCACAATATCCTGTTTCATACCGATGCGGTTGATTCAGTGGGTGTTATTCCTGTTGATGTCCAGGATCTTGGGGTTGATCTCCTGAGCTTCGGGTCCAATGCATATTACGGCCCGGCAGGTGTGGGCGGTTTGTATATCAAGCGTGGAACAGGAATATGGCCAGTGTTTGACGGCGGCGTGCAGGAGAATAACAAAAGGGCGGGAACAGAAAACCTTATAGGCATTGTCGGTATGGGAAAAGCTGCGGAGCTCGCATTGAAGGATATGGAAAAAAGAATCCTTCACTCGAAAAATCTTAAAGAGAAACTGCTCAGGGAACTGCCCGATTATATTGATGAATATGTTGTGAATGGCCATCCGGAGAGCAGTCTGCCGAATCATATAAGTGTTTCAATAAAATATATAGAAGGTGAGAGCGTTGTACTCATGCTTGATGAAGAAGGTATTGCCGTATCAACAAGGTCAGCATGCGCGGCAGGTGCCTTAAGGGCATCACATGTCCTCCTGTCCATTGGCTGTGATTTTGCCGATGCCCAGGGAACAATGGTTATCACCTTTGGCATAGATAACACCGAAGAGGATGTGGATAAATTTCTGGCAGTGTTGAGGGATACGGTTGTTTCCTTAAGAGAAATTTCTCCCCTGTATAACAAGGTTGTCAGGTAAAATGAAGCTGTCAACAAAAACCCGCTATGGTACAAGATTTTTGATAGACCTGGCCGAGCATTATAATGAGGGACCTGTTCAGACAGGCTTTATTGCCGAGCGGCAGGGGATTTCAGTGAAATACCTGGAGCAGATAATTCTTCCCCTCAGAAAAGCCAACCTTATTAAAAGCGTAAGAGGAAGAAAGGGTGGGCACATGCTCGCCAGGCCCCCGGAAGAAATAAAGATGGGGGAAGTCCTTGAGGTGCTTGAAGAAGGAATGGATATTGCCAGCTGTGTCAACGATCCGGGTACCTGCACAAGGTCTGTGGACTGTAAATCCAGGGATTTATGGGATATGATAACCGCAGCAATATATGATAAATTAAACACCTTAAAATTATCAGAGATAATCTAATGAAAATAGTTTCAATAGCGACAAGTAAAAAAAAGGGAACAAGAAAAACCACACTTGATTCAGTAGTTGTAAAAAAGGATTTCGGCATTAATGGCGATGCACATTCAGGACCCTGGCACAGGCAGGTCAGTTTTCTGTCCTCTGAGAGCATAAAAGAGGCACGGGACAGGGGACTTAATGTTACCTTTGGTGATTTTGCCGAGAATTTTGCCACGGAAGGAATCGACTGGAAAAAGGTACCCATAGGAACCAGGCTCAAACTGGGGGAAACAACACTCGTGGAAGTGACCCAGATAGGAAAGGAATGCCATAACAAGTGTGCCATATATTATCAGGCCGGTGACTGTATAATGCCAAGAGAAGGTATATTCGCAAAGGTTATTGAAGGCGGAACGGTCAACAGCGGGGATAATATCCGGGTAATGGATAATCCGGAAGCAGATAAACGGAACTGATAAATATGCAAAAATACCCCCATGAAACTCTTTCAGAGAGAATTTCCGGAACAGATACAAGCAAATCCTTTGAGATAACGAGGCTTAAGAACGGGGAACCCGTTAGCGACCAGCATGATCTTATCTGCGAAGAACCTCTTTTGATAAGGATTGAAGAAAAGCCTTACTCTGTTATCATGAGAACTCCCGGCGATGAAACCTTTCATGCTGCCGGATTCTGCCTGGCTGAGGGGATAATCGATGACTATACTGACTTCAATACCATAGGATTCTGTGCGGACATGGATCCGAATGTAGTGGAGGTAACCCTCAGCCCCGAAAGGCTAAAAAAGGTTTCAGCTCTCCTCGACCGCAAGGGTTTTGTCAGTCAGACAAGCTGCGGCATATGCGGCAAGGGATTCATTGATGAGATATCCCAGATACTGCAATATGGTGATACTGATAGAAAAATCACCACTGATGAGATATTTAAGGCCGGCGAAAGGCTTGTGGAGTCCCAGAGCCTTTACAGGCGTACAAGGGGATCACACGCCATTGTTATCCTTGATACTAATCTTGATGTCATATCAAAGGGTGAAGATGTGGGAAGACACAATGCCCTTGACAAGGCTGTTGGCAGGGTTCTGATGGGCAGGAAGATCAAGGATGCGTGTATAGCTGTCCTGACCTCACGGATCAGCTTTGAGATGATACAGAAGGCAAACCGGGCAGGCATCTTTATCATGATCAGTAAATCTCGGCCAACGGCCCTGGCCGTTGAACTGGGAAGAAGCCTCAATATGACGCTGGTGTGCCATAGCGGAGGTAAAGATATGGCAGTTTTCAGTGGACAGGAAAGGATTATGTGGTAATATCTCCTACCGGCTGAGGAAAATGATTATGGCTCAGTGGTAATTACCAATTCTAATTCTGCGAGGACTTTTCTGTGTCTGCTGAAAACTTCAACTCCGGTGATGTTGCAACCTTCTCAAAGAAATATCTGTCTCTTATACCAATAATACTTTCAAGCATTGTCGGGCTTGTCCTGCTTGTCGCAGCCCTGCCAAAGGCATTTGAAATAGATCTCTTTATCCGCCAGATACGTGACTACGAGATTATAACCAATCCATTATTGATTATTTTCTCTGCCTGGGGGCTTATAATCTTTGAATGTTGTCTTGGCGCAGCCCTTGTAGTCAACTACCGACCCAAGATAGCCGTACCTTTAGGCGGTATTTTATTTCTAATATTTATTGCAGCTACAGGTTATGCATGGGCTACCGGTGTAACCGATGACTGTGGATGTTTCGGGTCGTGGATAGAGAGGACGCCTGAAGAGGCAATGCTGGAAGATGTTATCCTTTTTGCTGCCCTGGTGGTTGCATGGAAGTGGAACAGATCATTTAAAACCTGGCCATTTTTTCTAAAGGAACTAATAGTCGTTGCAGTGCTGCTTACCGGTTTATTGATGCCGATAACAGCCGGACCGTTACTTGACCGTATTGATGCCGCTATAACCGGACCTGTAGAAGGTTCTGAACATTTTGTCCTTGAAGGTATTCCTGGGAAGGATTTTAATGTCGGCAGGCATATTGTGATTGTCCTGGCAACCGATTGCTCCCATTGCAGGGCCGAGATGGACAGCCTGAATATGATTGCCGAAGATGAGGATCTGCCCGATGTTATCTCTGTCTGTATGAATGGTAAAAAACAAAGGGAAGAGTTTGAATTTGATTTTGAACCGTCCTTTGAGATTGTTCAGATACCCGATGATGACTTCTGGAGAATTCTTGGAGAAGGCGAGATACCCAGGACCATACTAATTAATGATGGCGTGGTGGTCAAAAAATGGGACTTTGCGCCACCGGGGATTGATGAGATAAAAGGGGCTTTCGGGAAATAAAAAAATGTTTCTCTGGGAGCCCGCAGAGCCCCTAGAGAAAGACTTTTATTTTTTTGTTGTAATGTCTGTTTTTCACTTCGTTCTCTGTTTTCCAGCGAACGAAGTGAAGGCGCGGGATACACTGACAAATCACATCACATCACATCCTTGTCGCTTTCTTCAATTGCCCTGTCTATTTCCGCCTGGAGTTCGGGAGGGAGCCCCGGGATATCGACATTTAAAAATCCCCTCACTATTGTAGATGTTGCCTCTTCCTCACTCAGTCCCCTTGACATGAGATAGGTAATCTCCTCCTGGGCTATTTTGCCTACTGCCGCCTCGTGTGACATCTCCACGCCGTCCGCATGACCTTCAAGCTCCGGTATTGCGTGGATCAGACCGCCGTTGAGCAAAAGACCCTTGCACTCGAGATGCGCCTTTATGTCAGGCACCTCACCAATAAGGTGCCCCCTGGCTATTATTTTACTTCCATTGCTAATGGTCCTGGCCACAATCTCTGCCCTGTTTCCCTTTTCCTTGAGGAAGATCCGGCCTCCAATATCATATTCCGAACCCGGACTGCCCACTATGATGCTGTAGAACCTTGCCACCGCGTTTTCTCCAACAAGGTGTGTTACCGGATACATCTGGAGCGATTTAACCGGCTTCATACATATGTAGTTGTTGATAAACTGTCCGCCTTTCTCAACCCGTGCAACAGACCGAGGGCGGACCACCATTTCTTCGGCCCAGTTATGGATCATGGTGAAGCTCAGTTTTGCATTCTTTTTTATGAAAAATTCCGAGATGCCGACATGTGCCCCTGTTTTCATGTGGGGAGAGGTTGAACATCCTGTGATAATATGCAGCTCGGAATCCTCCTCCGCGATAATAATATTGTGCACGTTCTGCTGAAGACCGTTTTTGTCAAGATAAAGACACGCCTGAATGGGATATACCGATTTACTGCCGGGAAGTGCCCTTATTACATAGCCGTCATGAAGCCCAAGTTCTGTCGCTGCCGTGTACTTGTCAGTGTCCACCTTTGCAAGCTTCCAATAGTATTCATCAATCCAGTCATATTCCTCGAGGGCCTTTTTAATAGGTATTATTTCTATTCCTTCCTGCTGGCTGTGACAGTGCACAACCTCGGTATCTTTCTGCAGGTATGTACCCCCTCTGTTTTTCTGGCTGACATCCATGCCGGCCATAATAAGCGTGAGCTTTTCCTCCTGGGGGAGCCCGCACATATCCTCGTCAGCCATGTAGGTGTGTCCCACGGGTGCATCATCATATTCATCGAGATTAATATCAGGACCAATGGCGGCTGTTTTGTCGGCGGCTCTTTCGGCCATTTCCTTTAACTGATTTCTATAAGATCTGTCATGCATCGCACACACTCCTCGTATCCGGATTCTCCAACACAGCCCAGTATTTCCCTGGGGTTGCTGACGCAGCTTAACCTGCCGTTATATAGTACCTGTCCCTTGTCACCGGTTAAATAATCCAGGATATAGCCGGTATGGGTTATGATAAGACCCATTTTGGTTCTATCCCTTTTTACCTTCATTTTTGATTTGTTGTCACTCTTGTAGCCGTTTCTCTCAAGGAGTCTTGCTATGGTCTTTCCTACAAGCACCATATTCTCCATATCAACTCCTGACTCAGGCTCGTCAAAGAGCATGAGGTCGGGTTTCTGTGCCATGAGCTGAAGAAGTTCCGATCGTTTGATCTCTCCTCCTGAAAATCCCGAGTTAATGTCCCTGTTTAGAAAGTCCTTAAAGTTGACCTTTTCAGCCAGGGATTCGGCATCTATTTCCTCTCCCGCGCACAGGTTTACCATCTGACGGGTTTTTAAACCGTGGATTGTGGGCGGCCTCTGGTATGACATTCCTATCCCGAGTACGGCCCTTTCATTAATAGGCATGTGGGTGATATCTTCACCCTTGAAAAAAATCTTTCCGGCAATAACCCTGTACTGGGGATAACCCATTATTGTCATTAAGAGTGATGTCTTGCCGGATCCATTGGGCCCGAAAAGGATATGGGTTTCACCCGGATTTATATCCAGGTCAATATGGTCCAGGATTATTTTCCCTGCAAGCTCTACCTTGAGGTCTTCAATATGAAGCATTGTCGAACTCCTTTTATATTTGATTAAAAGAATTAACATTTATACCTTAAAAACTGAATATTTGATATTGTAAAATAAATTTCAAAAATACCCGTTGCGGTGGAAATAATCAAATGACCTTCCGCGCCTCAATCGACGAGGCATCAGACATTACTCATCGCAATATAATCGGGCATATAGTGTGACCAGTCTGATAAAAATCAGAATAAATGTACAAATCACATGAAACGACTCATTAAAGTAATTGTTTTTTCCCGGATAATAATTAATTTGTTATAATTATGGTAGTTAAGATATCGATACCCCATAATTTCAGGTATGAAAACAGGATTTACTCAAATTTAATTTATAAAGAAAGGAGTAAGGAATATGGGTTTCAAAAGAATAGAAAGAAAAGACTATATCAAGGCAAATGAATCAAAAGGTGATTACAAGGAAATATTAAACAGCAAATGCTCTATTTGTAAAGAGCGGGAATGGACCTCAGAGATCAAATCCGATGATAAGCCATCATTTGAATGCCTCACAGGATTCGGGTGTAAAGATGGGTCGGCATTTTTATGTGACGATTGTTTTAAAAGTCATTTTGAAAACCATTCATGGTCCTTTGGTGAATTATTTGTTTAAAAAAATATAAAGAATTACCTTCTGAAAGTCCCGATATCCGGGGCTTTCGTATTCATAAGCCACTAACGACATTTAAATAAACTGGCGTAATAATATTGTTAAAGATAAATATAATATGATATCTATCTCTTCCTGGAATAAAATAATAAAAGGATTATTGAAAGGGTTTTAAGCATGGCGAGCCAAGACAAAGGACACTATTCAAGAAAACATTCTGATGAAAGGGTGATTGAGCCGCTGATAGCAGATGCTGTTAAAGAAAAGGCAACTGATGGAAAAATTACCTGTGCCGCGGCCTTTAAAGTTGCAGACACCTTTGGGACAACAGCCGGAGAGATTGGGGCCACGGCAGATATGCTTGAGATTAGCATAGTCAGGTGCCAGATGGGTATCTTCGGTTACCTGCCGGAAAAAAAGGTGGTCAAACCAATGGACAATGTGCCTGATGATCTGGAAAGTGCAATAAGGGGCAAACTGGCTGATGGAAGACTGACCTGTGCCGCTGCATGGGAGATTGCGAAGGCCCTCCGTATTCCTAAAATGAATGTTTCTTCAGCATGTGATACTCTTGGTATAAAAATTAAGCCATGCCAGCTTGGGGCGTTCTGAAAAATAAAACCCCACCATTTTTTTAAAAAATAGTGGGGTTTTTTGAAGTTTTTTAATAAACCTAGCAGCTTGAACAACTGCTGCAGGAATCTCCTTTAGGAAGATTGGATGTAATTGAAAATCCTGAGCCTCTTTCACCGCTTATAAAGTCTACGTTTATAGGTTTTGCCTGTTCAAGAAGGTTTTTATCAATAAGGTATGTAACCCCATTGTCCTTGATAATTTCATCATTGTCTGCTGGCTCATCCAGAGCCATTCCAATAGATGGTCCGGATCACCCGCCTTCTGAGAGAAAGAACCTTATATATGACGGGTCTTTCTGGGCTTTCAGAAAATCCGTTATCTTCTCATTTGCAGTTTCTGTTACTGTTAACATTAATATCGCCTCCTTCTGGTTTAAGTAAATCCTTGATTTTATAAAATTAAAATATACATATTATTCGGCATGTCAAATTTTTTTATTAAATAAAATCCGGGTTATAAATCATTTATGGGAGTGGGCCGGATTAAAACATTCATTCGAACCATAGGGCTCTTCGGCCATCCGGTTTTTCAGCCAGATCATCACCTTGTCAAATTCCCCTGCCAGTTCCTTTATTGCCTTGCCCCTGTGACTTATGCTGTTTTTTTCTTCTCCGGTCATCTGGGCGAATGTCTTTGACATGGGCGGGTAATAAAAGAGCGGATCATAGCCAAACCCGTTATCGCCCTGCGGTGATTCGGTAATTTCACCTTCCACCTTTCCGATATATGTAAGGGCCGGACCTCTTGGAACCGCTAATATAACCGCTGTCTCAAAATGGGCCTTTCTTTCTGTCATTCCTTCCATTTCTTTTAGCAGTTTCATGTTATTTTCATTATCAGTCGCGTCTTCACCTGAGTACCGGGCGGAAAAAACACCCGGGGCGCCGTCGAGTGCCTCTACAACAAGGCCCGAATCGTCGGCTATTGCCGGAAGCCCAAGTACTCTGGCAGTAAAATGTGCCTTTATATATGCATTATCTTCAAAGGTGTCTCCTGTTTCCTCAACCACGGGTATGGGGCCAAAATCATTCAGGCTTTTAACATCTATATCATAACCGCTCAGAAGTTCCGCTATCTCTTTTATTTTTCCCTGGTTCCTTGTTGCAAGTACAATTGGTATTTTACTCATTTAATAACAATCCTCTCAAGTTTTACTGATTCTTCTTCAAGTTTCTTTGCTTCATCTTCATAGCCTGGTTTTTCAAGCATTGCGAACATAGCCCTTTTATAGGCCTCAACACCCGGCTGGATAAAGGGGTTGTGCCCCAGAAGGTACCCGCTTGCGGCAACCGACTTTTCCATCATGTAATATAACTGCCCGATGTTAAAGGCACTCCTTTCCGGAATGGTTATTGTCATATTCGGCACTCCGCCGGTGTAGTGCGCCCAGGCCGGTCCTTCAATTACCTTCCTGTTTACATAATTCATATCATGGCCATTGTCAGGTATAAAATTCAGGCCGTCGATATTCCCTGCATCAACCGGGATGTTTATACTGTTATCATGCCTGTCGAGTAACAGGAATGTTTCAAGTATATTCCTCTCTCCATCCTGAACCATCTGGCCATTGGCATGCAGTTTTTCCGAATAAAGAGAAGGAGATATCCACATCCCGTGTCCCTGGTGACCTTCACTTTCGGGAAAGAGCTGTTCCATCCACCTTGCGACAGGCATCAGGGATTTGGAGTTGGTTGCCACGACTTCTATCTTTTTACCCTTTAACCATGCAATATGTCTGATGGCCGCGTGCACAAGTGCCGGGTTTGTCCAGAAATCATCCGACATGGTTATTTCCCGCATGTTTTTAAAACCTGCGATAAATTCTTCGATATCGATATTGGCCATTGCAAGGCCTACCAGACCCACATCAGAGAGAACCGAAAACCTGCCTCCTATGTCATCAGGCACAACAAATATCTCATATCCCTTTTTGTCTGCCAGGTTTTTCAGGGCGCCTTTGCTTTTATCGGTCGTGGCAATAATAAATTTATCACCCTCTTTACCCATATTTTTCTCAATCAGGCGCCTTATTATCCGGAAGGCCACAGCAGTTTCGGTCGTGGTTCCTGATTTGGATATAACGTTAACGGCAATACGTTTTCCGTCAAGCATATCCAGGGTGTCCCTGAAGTAATCGGGGTCCATGTTCTGACCGAGAAAGTAGATTTCAGGCGCATTTCCCCTTTTCTCTCTGCTCAGCTGGTTGAAGTAATTGTGCGTAAGGGCCCGGATAGTGGCCTCAATGCCCAGATATGAGCCGCCGATTCCGAGAGAGACAAAAGCGTCTATATCTGGTGAAAGCCGCGCTGCAAGCGCATTTATTTTTTCAATATGCTCTTTTGTTATATCTACCGGAAGATCCACCCATCCGGTCATAGGTGTATCACCGTCAAGGATATCGCCCCTGTTCTCCTTGAGCATCCTGTGTGCATCGGTTACATCAGGGATGAGGGCCTCTACATCACTTTTTTTAATGGAGTTTTCACCGGGAGTGTTAAAAATATGGGTAATATCGATCGATATCCGGTTTTTCTTCCTGAAATCTTCAGAGTCAAAGGATTCATTGCAGCCTTTATCCCTGGCGATCTGCTTTTTTATTGTAATATTATCACCGTATTCTGTTATTTTTATTCTGCTCATAGCGTCATTCCTTCTCTATGAATTGACTGAATTATGTTGTGCAAGGCATATAGGATAAGCGAGTAATTAAAAAAATGAAAGTATTTTGATGGGTATCAATGTGCTTTATTTTCATAGAGTCTTGAATCTGCGAGTCGTATAAGTTCTTCTAAATTACTGTGTTCTTCCAGCTCATTGCTGTTTGAAATGCCGTAACTCATCTTCAGCCTGAATTTTTGAGAATCCCATTCAAATGTATGATCTTTCAGGGCTTCCATAACCCTCATCATTATTGAGTGGGCATCCGAAAGCTCAGTTTCGGGAAGAAGGATTGAAAATTCGTCTCCTCCAAAACGCGAAACAATGTCCGGCCTGCGAAAGGATTTTTTCAATATTGAGGCAAATTCCCGCAATACGTAGTCCCCTGCCTGGTGGCCCATTGTATCGTTAATTTTTTTAAATTCATCCATATCTGTCATGATAAAGGAGATGGATTTTTTATACCTTCTGGCCCTGGGAAGTTCCCTTTCCAGGAAATCAAAAAGTCCTTTCCGATTATATACTCCCGTGAGGTTGTCTGTTACAGCCGCTTCCTTCAGCATGAAATATTCCTGTGCGTTTTTGAGCGACAGGGAAAGCATGTTGGCCAGGGTATTCAAAAGAACATCCGCTTCGCCGGATACCTTTTTTGACTCTCCTGCTCCATAAATTATGTGACCCAGTATTTTTCCGGCATAATTGAGCGGTATAACATCAAAATTATGTGAGCTTGCGAAGCGGGGGGGATTTATGCTGATAATATTCAGGTCAGTATCTATTACTGATATATCATGGCCATATTCCGAGTTTACCCTGGCAATAATGTCAGCGATAACCTCATCACGGGCTGTTAAGTTTTGAGGGGTATCCATGTGCAGGGCCAGGTTCCAGCGCGACCCCATCGTAAAAAGCAGGCCAAAGAGACGGTATTCCATTGTTTTTTCAAGGCCGGCATCAATCATTCTCTTGAGTATTCTGTCCCAGTTGACATCATAGGAGATTTCATTACTCAGGCGATTAATGAAGCTGAGCTGCTGATTTCGTTTTTTAAGGGCGTCTTTTTCTGTTTCAAGTCGGTTATTAAGTTCCTTCAGGTCATCCATCATCCCCAGTATTTCTATAAATGCACGCCTGTTCTCCAGACCGCCGAGGATAGTTTCTCGTAAGCGCTCTTCCAGGAAATTTCTCGGAATATAGGCGTAAATGCCCCTTTGCAGAACATGATTAAGCTCTTCCGAGGTGATATTGTTGCCGTAAAAGATCAGGCATGCCTTTGAAAGACCCTGCTGCAGCTCATAAAAAAGATCGATTCTTTCATGTATCAGATCAAAATCTGCCAGGATCAGGGGCTTGCTGTTTTCGCTCAGAATTTTTTCAGCCTTGCCGTTAAATGGAATCCGCGAGATATCGTATTGATTTTTATCGAGGATATCTAAAAACCGTTTTTTGTCTGCTTCCGCATCACTGATTAAAAGAATATTTTCATTCATATTAATTCACAGCCCTTATTAATAATATACCTTGTCATTGCAAACAATGTGCCGTGAAGAAAAACAGGTCTTTTCAGATAAAAGCAGCTATAGTTTTTTCAGCAGAATTATAAAGTATCTTATTCCTTATCAGGGTATCTTTTTGCAATGGATTTCAACATGTCGTAGCAGCTAAAAAAGGCATCCACAATATCCGGGTCAAAATGTGAGCCTGAACTCTTTTTAATTTCTTCAAGTATCTCTTCTTCTTTCCAGGCCTCTTTATAGACTCTCTGTGAACATAGGGCGTCATAAACGTCAGCGATTGCGACAATCCTGCCAAATAATGGGATTTCTTTTCTTTCCTTAGGCAAAAAATGCTTGGTATCATCCACATTGCTGTTTGAGTGCAAAATATTTATCCCGTCACTTTGTCCGGGGTATCCTGTGCCGTCCCATTTTTCATGGTGGGTAAGCGCAACCTCCATTGCTACCTCATCAAAGTCTGAATGTGTATCTTTAAACAGTTTTGCACCCAGGTAGGTATGGGATTTCATTATCTCAAACTCATCCATGGTAAGCCTTGCCGGTTTTTTCAGGATGAGATCGCTTATGGCAACCTTGCCGACATCATGGAGCATTGCTGCCATTCTGAGGATATCCTTCTGTCGCTCAACTTCCGGGCCGGGAATGCCTTTTACCCGTGCCCATTCCTCATAAATCTCCACTGAATAGGCCCCCACCCGGTTGACATGTGCCCCGGTTTCCTTTGGATCACGCAGTTCGGCCATGCTTATCATTCTGAGAAGAATGTTTCTTGTTGTCTGGGCACGTTCTATGGCAAGCCCTGCACTTGTTGCAAAGTGCATTACAAGGGGCTGGTCTGAATCTGAAAAAGGGATTATGTTTCCATCCCTGTCCATGGCGTTGATTACCTGCATTACTCCCAGGACATCAGCCCTCTGATTGGTTATGGGAACTGTCAGCATGGATCTGGTCCTGTATCCGGATATTTCATCAAATTCGGAATCAAATATATAGGGGACAGTGCTGTCTATATTATAGACATCCGGAATTGAAACGGTTTTTTTGTTCAGCGCCACATAGCCCGCAATGGACATGTTGTTTATCGGCATGGAAAAAATGTTGTAAACCAGTTTCCTGCCGGGAGGGAGTTTTTTCTGAAGTGTGCTGTTCTGGGAATAGCTGAATCTTAATTCACTGCCATCCTTCAGGTAGATAGAACCTGCATCGGCATTGAAAAAAAGCCGGACACCGGTCAATATCCTTTCAAGCAGGATATCAATGTCTTTTACTTCATTAATGTCCAGGCTTATCTGTGTTATAAGATCTATTTTTTCTTTTTCATTCATGATGCCCTGTCAACCTCCGTCAGGAAATAGCCCTGCGGAAAATCCTATTATTTAAAAAGCAGTAGATAGCAGGAATTATAAAGACATCTGTTTCGGTAATGTTTGTTGAGCCGGTATTATAAGAGAATCAATAATTACCATATAATATGTATGAAAACAATCTATTATCCATTTATTAGCCTTGACCTGTTCAAGCGACCTCTGATAAAGAATTCCTTATGAATGTTCTTGATTACATAATTTTGATTCCCCTTATATACCTGACAGTAAAGGGCACCTTAAGGGGATTCATCCGGGAGGCAGCATCTCTTGCCGGGGTTGTTCTGGGGGTATGGCTTGGCAGTGTCTATCAGCCTGATGTTTCGAAAATACTTGCCAGCTTTATATCAGCTTCCGATTTTATCCCTTTGATAAGTATTGCCCTGATATTTGTCGCTGTGCTTATACTCTGTAACCTCGCAGGCTGGGGATTGAGGCTGCTGTTTAAAAAAGGGGTGCTGGGGTGGTTTGACCGGCTGATGGGCGGTGCATTTGCAGTCCTTAAAACAATTTTTCTCTCATATGTTATCATTATCATCCTGACCTTTTATGTCCCGGCGAAGGCGCCACTTATTACGGAGTCTCTCCTTGCCCCGTGGATAATCCGGTCCTACCAGTCCATTGTCGGCCTTGTTTCTCCTGATCACTACAATAACTGGAAAAAGAAGATACTGGGTAAAACCGGTAAGATAAACAGCGTAATCTTTGAAAAAGAAAAAAATGACAAACAGATTAAACGATGAAGAGCTTGCCGGTTCTTTTCTTGAACTGGTTGCGCTTGCAGAAAAACTGAGAAGCCCTGAAGGGTGTCCGTGGGACAGAAAACAGACAATAGAAACCGTTAAGATGTATCTCCTGGAAGAATGCTATGAAGCAATGGATGCCATTGAAAAGGAAGATTACCCGGAGATGTGCCTTGAGCTGGGAGACCTCCTGTTCATGATTGTGTTTTTAGCGCGTCTGGCCCATGAAAAGACATTGTTCAGCATAACTGATGTAATCCGGAACATAGTAAAAAAAATGAAGAACAGGCATCCCCATGTGTTTGGCGATACTGTTGTAAACAGCGCCGAAGAGGTTTCGGAAAACTGGCAGAAGATCAAGATGCAGGAAAAGGGAAACAATAAAAGCGCTTCATCCATTCTTGAAGAGGTCCCTGTCGGTCTGCCCGCATTATTGAGGGCTCACAGACTGAGTAAAAAGGCCTCCAAAACAGGATTTGACTGGAAAAACAGGGAAGATATCTGGGACAAGGTGACGGAAGAGTTTAATGAACTTTCCGATGCTGTCGGTGATGGCAGTAAGGATGAAGTGAGAGAAGAAATCGGCGATCTGTTTTTCAGCCTGGTCAACCTTGCCCGGCACTGGGATTTTAACAGTGAAGAACTGTTGAGGGATGCAAATAAAAAATTTGTCGATCGATTCAAGAGGATGGAAAAGGAACTGGATAAATCCGGTATAAAACTGGATGACGCCACCTATGATGACATGAACAACGCCTGGGACAGCATAAAGAAACAGACAGGGCATGATTAATTGGTTTCCATCCATAAACGGCTCTTTTTCACAATCTCTGCGTCAATCAGCGGAATGACTTGTGCGATGTACTAAAGTACACCTCCGCGCCATTCCTTGATTTCCTTGATCTTGTAAAAAATATCTCGTTTATGAATTGGAAACCAATTAGTGCTTTAAAACAGTTTATGGATGGGCACTAATTGGTGAAAAAAAGGAAAAAGAAAAAAAATCTGTTTAAACGGCTTGGCCGGATTATTATAAATATTTTATGCCTGTTTTTTGCCCTTTCCCTGCTTCAGGTATTTGCCTTCAGATTTATTAATTACCCCTTTGCCATGTCAGATCTGGCTTTTCGGGTCAGGAACATGTTTTCTTCGGATAAGTATATAATCCCAAAGGGGGAATGGCGCCCTATCAGGGATATCTCACCAAATCTTATCAGGGCAGTTCTTGCAGTAGAGGATCAGAGGTTTATGTCTCACAGCGGATTCGATTTCCAGGAAATACAGAGGGCGCTCAGGGATATGTTGAATGATGGAACGGTAAGGGGTGCCTCCACCATAACAATGCAGACGGCAAGGACTGTTTTTTTGTGGCGTGGAAGGAGTATAACAAGAAAAGCAGCAGAGGCCTATTATACTGTATTGATTGAGTTTGCAATGCCCAAGATGAGAATTCTGGAGATGTATCTTAACACGGTGGACTGGGGAACCGGGATACGAGGCGCAGAGGCGGCTTCAAAGAAATATTTTAATAAAAGTGCTGCGGAGCTGACTGCCGAGGAGGCTGCGCTGCTTGCTGCCATCCTTCGCGGCCCCCACAAATGGTCTCCTGTGAATCCTGATGAATATATATTAGATCGTCAGAAGAGAATTCTGAAAAGTATGGAAAGAATGCATCTGTAGTTAAGCTGCTTCCATTTGAATTGCTTCCATTCCGCTCAACTGGAGAGATGAATTTTCCCTTATCAGCTCTTTGCAGGAAGATTTGTATTCGTCACATTCATTTTTCATATCACATTTTTTATCGCAGACACGTATATCCATGCGGGGATTATTTCGTTTTTTCTGACAGACAATATAATATGACATTTTTCATACTCCTTATAAATATGTTTAATTATGTATAATTTATATATATTTTTAGTTTAAATTTGGTAATATGTCAATAATTATTATGTAATGAATAAAATGAAAAAATCAATCTTGCGCTTGAGTATGGCAAGGATAATTGTTATCTTGCTCGATTATAATCAATAATTATCGGAGCACTGATGACAAAATGAAAAAAATATTTTTTCACATTAAAGCTAAATCAGCATTATTTATGATAGTGTCAGCTATATTTCTAGGAAGCCTTACCGCCTATGGCTATGTAATGCCTGCGGATCAGATCCTGGATTTTATGATTAAAAACTTTTCAGGTTTCAGGACTGTCACGGTGATTCAATCAACGCTTCAGACCCAAGCCTGGAGCGAAAAGGTCTTTACAGAACAGCTGTGGCTCGAATCTCCTGATAAATATTCCATAAAGGCCCTTGACAGCCTGTCCGGAAGAGATTTTTTTGCTCCGGATATCCTTTATCGACAGTTATTTCTGGCCAACAGCAGGGAAAAGATAGAGCGGATATTGCTGCCTCTTGGGATTGATCTCTCAATAACATCCTATACACGATTTGAAGGAGAGATTGCCTTCAGGATAGGTAAGGGGGAACCTGACAGCCCGAAGTTAATAATTGAAAAAAAGAGGTTTTTGCCTCTTATGATAATGTATAAAGTCCCGGACAATCCTGAAAGTGAACTGATAACAGTGAGGTTTGATGATTATCAAAAAGAAGGCAAAGGGTGGTATCCATATGAAATAACATATAATCAGGGTGAAAATCTCGTTGAAAAGTACACCATTCAGACCATCCAGACAAATATTCCCATAGATGCATCAATCTTAAATATCTTTCCGGAGTATGAATTGCCGGAGGTTTCAGAACCTGAGCCAATGACTCCTATGGACGGTTTACAGGATGATTTCCCGGATGAATTAAAAAGAGAACTTAAAGAAGATTCGATGAATCCGGATTCCGAAAATGATTCGGCAAATCCTGATTTGGCAAATCCGGATATAGATAAGGACCGATTACGAAATGTCATAAAGGCATTTGAAGAAGAGTATCAGTAAATCCCATCCATGCCCGGGAATATCAATAAACAGATAATAAGTGTTGCGGTCTGCGCACCGGTGGATAACCTTTATTCCTATTCGGTGCCTGTTGATCTCCTGCCTGATATAGAAATCGGTAAGAGGGTGCTTGCACCCTTTAACAACAGAGAAGTCATAGCTTACATCATGGAAACCCGTATCGATGACAATGATCTCGGTTATGAGTTGAAGGATATATCGGATATCCTTGATCAGACGCCGCTCTTCAGCAGCAACCTGGTCCCTTTTTTCAACTGGTTGTCCGATTATTATATCTGCCCTCTGGGCATGGTTATTCAGTCGGCCCTGCCCGGGGGCCTGAATGCCCTGCCCTTTAAATCCGCTGTGATAACTGAAAAGGGACTGGCTGCCCTTGAATCACCTTCACTGAAGCCAGAGCAGAAAATGATCCTGGACACAATAAAAAAAAATCCCGGAAAACGCCTTTCGTCTCCCCTGTGCAGGTATTATCAGCTTGAAAAAAAGGGATTGATTTCAATAGAAAAGCAGAAACCCGTAAACACTGCGGGTCCTCTGATGCGGATGTATGTCAGATTTAAAGAGGATTGTGAGCCCAATGCCATCATTGATGACTCGCGTCTCAAGTTGAAGGCAGATAATGAATCCGAATTTCTAAAGTGTCTCAGGGTAACAGAAGGATTGCCCTTGAGGGACCTGTGCACAATGTTTAAAAACGGAAATTACCTCGCAGAGAAGTGGACAAAAAAAGGTGTGCTTGAAAAGTATAGTAAAGAGGTTTTCCGGGATCCTGCCGGAACAATAGTCAATCCTTCTCCTCCGCCGGAATCCCTTTCGGAACATCAGGAAACGGTTTTATCGGCCTTTAAAAAAAGTATGGATAAAGGGATCTTTGCAACATACCTTTTATATGGCGTAACAGGGAGTGGCAAAACAGAGGTCTATTATAATGCCATCTCACATGCCATAAGTCTCGGAAAACAGGCCATCATGCTTGTTCCTGAGATAGCCCTTACCATTTTTACCGAGGGTCTTTTCCGGTCAAGGCTGGGTGACCGTGTTGCCCTGTTTCACAGCGGTCTTTCAAAGGGCGAGCGGTATGATCAGTGGATGATGATGCTGAGAGGTGAGGTGGATCTTGTTATCGGGGCAAGGTCAGCACTTTTTGCACCGCTTTCGCGTCTTGGCCTTATCATAGTGGATGAGGAATATGACGCCTCATACAAGCAGGAAGAGGCGCCCAGATATCAGGCAAGGGATGCTGCAGTAGCAAGGGGCAAGATGGAGAATGCCCTGGTCGTGCTTGGCTCAGGGACACCTTCTGTACAGTCCTTTCACAATTCTGAAAAGAGACATTATCACCTCATCAGCATGCCGGAGAGGGTGGAAAAACGACCATTGCCGGATATAAAGATTGTGGACATGAAATCTCTGTCCGAGCTGGAAAAGATAGATAAAAAGATGCTGCTGAGCCCGGCCTTAAAAAATGCACTTGTGGATAATTTTGAAAAGGGAAAACAGGCTATTCTCTTTTTAAACAGGAGGGGGTTCAGCCGAATATATCTATGCCCCGCCTGCGGTGAATCTGTCAGGTGCCCTAACTGCAATCTTACGCTCACCTATCATCTTCATGCAAAGGAACTTACCTGTCACTATTGTGACTACAGGCTGGTGCCGGATAACAGGTGCCCTTCATGCAGGCACGAAGGCATGATACCCTACGGGTTCGGCACTGAAAAACTTGAGCGTGAACTGGTAGAGAGTGTCCCGGGGGCAAGGGTAGCAAGGTTTGACAGGGACACTACCAGAAAAAAGGGGCAGATAAACAAGCTCCTTAAGAGCTTCAGCAATAATGAACTGGATATTCTTGTTGGGACACAGATGGTAACAAAGGGGTATGATTTCCCTAATGTGACGCTGGTCGGTGTTATATCTGCCGATCTTTCCCTCGGGTTTCCGGATTTCAGGGCAGGGGAGCGTACTTTTCAGATCCTGTCCCAGGTGGCAGGAAGGGCCGGGCGCGGTGCTGACCCGGGGCAGGTAATCATCCAGACCTTTAATCCCGGACACTATGCTATTGAGGCAGCCAAAAAGCATGACTATAAAAGCTTTTATGAGCATGAAACTCAGCTGCGTGAATTGCTGAACTATCCTCCATTCGGGTATCTTGCCTGTATCCGGCTTTCAGGTAATGAATTGGGTAAGACACAGTCGGCAGCAGCAGAGTTGGGCCGGGAGATGAGAAGGATACTTGACGGGTGGCCGAAAAAGGGAAAAGAGATACAGGTTCTTGGTCCTGCCGAGGCACCCCTAGCAAAGCTAAGAGGCAAGTACAGGTGGCAGCTTCTTCTTAAGAGCAGGAACAGCGGTCTGCTTCACTATTATCTGCGCAGGGTCAGGGATCAGTCAGGCAGTATCCTCAAGGGAAGTGGTGTGGGTATGGTGATTGATATAGATCCCTATCAGATGCTTTAAGTTGATAAATTTATAAACTAATAAATGGAGAAAAACAGTGTTGACGTTAAAAGACAGGCTCTCGCACCTTACCTACACTCAGGCATGTAAACTATTAGGTCCCGATGGGAAAAAGCTGTTACTTCATGGCGGGAAATATGAAATCAATATTGATGAACAGGTAAACCTTGATAGCAAGACCTTAAAAGTTGATCTTGATGAGGCAATTGTTTTTATATCCCTTGACTCGGAGGAAAACAGGCATCTGAAATTTAAATGCAGCACATGTGATTGCATGTGTGAGCATCTTGGTGCTGCATTTTCCCTGGTCCTGGAAGAGAAATTAGCTCTCGGCCTGTCTGCCCTGCCTCCTGAAAAGATACCTGTTGAGAGCCTGACAGATGAAGAACTTATTGCCCAGGAGATTGCTGATAGGATGGAGCGGGCAGAAAAACAAAAAATGAAGGTTCAATCGACTGATAGGTCTGCACTATGGACTGATTATCTTGTAACCAATAATACCTCCGGTAAAACCTACAGGGTTGCACTGCGCGGATGGGAAAGAGGCGAATCTTTCTGTACATGTCCCGACTTTCGAAAAAACACGCTCGGGACCTGTAAACATATTCTTCACACCATCAACAAGTTTAAAAATAGATTCCCCAAAAAAATCAAGGATAAGCCTTACATAATTAAGGATATAGCAATATATCTTCATTACAGTGAAAACCTGGAACTGAGGATTTTGATTCCTGAAGGTCTTGATAAGAACATAGTGAACAAACTTGAACCATATAAGGATAAACACATCAGGGATGTCGCAGGCCTTGTTAAAACGATCAAAACTCTTGAATTATCAGGAACAGGTGTAATCATATACCCGGACGCCGAGGAGTATATTAATCATTTTCTCTACCGCGAACATGTAAGTGAAAAAGTTAATAGGATACGCTCAAACCTTTCAAAACATCCTTTAAGAAAAAACCTGCTTAAAACCGAATTGCTTCCTTACCAGCTTGACGGCATTGCTTTTGCGGTCGGAAGAGGAAGATCTGTAATAGCCGATGATATGGGGCTTGGTAAAACTATACAGGGGATCGGAGTTTCGGAGCTGCTCGCCCAGGATGCGGCTGTTTCAAAAGTTCTTATTATTTGTCCGGCATCACTTAAAAGTCAGTGGCGCACAGAGATAGGCCGTTTCACTAATCGCAACTGCCAGCTCATTCTGGGGACTGCCGAAGAGCGCTCCGAACAGTATGGTAATGACTGTTTTTTTACTGTGTGTAATTATGAACAGGTATTAAGAGATATAAATACAATCGAACAGGTAAAATGGGACCTGATTATTCTTGATGAAGGCCAGAGGATTAAAAACTGGGAAACAAAGACCAGCCAGACAATCAAGGCGTTAAAATCCCCATTTGCACTTGTCCTCACAGGAACGCCACTTGAAAACCGGCTTGACGAACTCCATTCAATTATTGAATTTATAGATGACAGAAGGCTCGGACCTGCTTTCAGGTTTTATAACCAGCACAGGATAACAAACGAGAAAGGGAAATTGCTCGGATATAAAAATCTTGATATCCTTCGTGAAAAACTCAAACCTGTTCTCATCCGCCGGACCAGAAATGAGGTTTTAAAACAGTTGCCATCGAGGACAACTGAAATTAGGAGAATAATACCTACTGATGAGCAACTGACTATCCACAGCCAGAATAAAAGAGTTGTGAGCCAGATACTGAAAAAAAAGTATATTTCCGAAATGGATCTCCTCAGGCTTCAAAAGGCATTGCTTATATGCCGGATGGTTGCAGACAGTACCTTTCTTGTTGATAAGCAGGCCCCGGGTTACTCCAGCAAACTGGAGGAAATCGAATCACTTCTGGATCAATTGATGTCTGAAGAGGATAGAAAGGTCGTTTTATTCAGCGAATGGACCACCATGTTAAATCTTATAGAGCCTTTACTGAAAAAGAAAAAAATTGATTTCGTCAGGCTGGACGGCTCTGTTCCTCAAAAGAAGAGGCCCGGTCTTGTGAGCAGGTTTAATAAAGAACCAGGTTGCAGGTTTTTTATAACAACCAATGCAGGGTCAACAGGACTGAACCTGCAGGCAGCCAATACTGTTATTAACGTTGACCTCCCATGGAATCCTGCAATCCTTGAGCAGAGAATAGGGCGAGCCCATAGAATGGGGCAAAAAAGGCCGGTACAGATTTTTCTGCTGGTAACAGAGGATACAATAGAGGAAGGTCTGCTTGGAACACTTTCCGCAAAACAGGCTTTGTTTAACGCGGCTCTTGACCCGTCATCCGAAGATGATTCACTTGATCTTTCCGCAGGCATTGATGAACTAAGAAGGCGCATGGAGGTTCTTATCGGTGAAAAGCCTGATGCGCCTGTCGATGAAAGCATGAAGGAGGATAGAGAAAAAGAAGCGAAGATAATCGCAAAGAAAGAAAAAGTTGCAGAGGCCGGAGGCCAGCTTATTGGCGCGGCATTTAACTTTTTAGGTGAAATGTTTAAAGGAGAAGAAGAAAACGATCAGACCACACAATTGGCAAGTGCATTTAAAGAACGGCTTTCGGAATGTATGGATAAGGATGAAGATGGCAGAGTAACACTCAAAGTCTCCCTGCCGGATGAATCGGCCCTGGATGATATGGCAAGGGCACTTGCTCAAATGGTGAATATCAGATTGCAAACAACCTAAATCCTGCTGGCCAGCATTATGATATCATTAATCGGATAACTCATTAAGAAAGGTGCGGTTTCCTGATTCTATCTCAGGAGTGGGTTTTGAAGAATGCTTTTAGAAAAAAATATTAAAAATATCGATAGCATTCAAATTAACATAATAAGCCTTGAACATTTGAAGAAAAACAAAAAAGCAAGTGGAAGGCATAAGGATCTTGATGATTTTGAGAATCTTCCATAATTACTTCTAATTATCTACAAACCAATTATGAAGGGAAGGTTATAGTCGAGTGCAAGTTTTTAGATTAGTGTTCATAATTCTGTACTTACCCCTTTAAACGTTCAGGGGTAAGTACAGGTATCAAAATATCAAAATTCTGCTGGATTGATATTTTGATTGTCCCCTATTTTCATATATTGACATATGCATATAATGTATGTATGTTGTCCACATGCAAATAGCATGGGACCCAAATAAGGCTGAAATAAACTTTAAAAAGCATAAAATCCGGTTCTCCGATGCAGAAATGGTACTTTATGATCCTTTAGCCATGACTCTTGAAGAACATGACATTGACAATGAACAAAGGTTTGTGACCACAGGTACTGATTCAATTGGTCGAATAATTACTATTATTTATTCTTACCGTTCCGATACCATTCGCTTAATTTCAGCCCGAAAAGCAACACAAACTGAAAGGAAACAATATGAAAAAGGAATATAATTTTAATAAAGCAAAAAGAGGGCAGGTTGTTCCAACTAAAGGAAAAACCCGAGTTACAATGTACATTGATAATGATGTTCTCGATGATTTCCGTGAACGTGCTGATAAAGCTGGATACGGATATCAGACCATGATCAATGAAGTACTTCGCGAGTATCTTGTAAAAAGTGATAAACCATTAAATGAACAAGTTATTCGTCAAGTAATCCGGGAAGAATTGGATCGTGTCGCCCAACTTTAA
Organism: Desulfatiglandales bacterium; assembly: GCA_963667015.2. Taxonomy (GTDB): domain Bacteria; phylum Desulfobacterota; class DSM-4660; order Desulfatiglandales; family HGW-15; genus JAAZBV01. The sequence goes on along the minus strand of CAXXJJ010000004.1, from coordinate 3,036,166 downwards.
TAGAAAAATGGGACTGAAGCGGGACGCTCGTTAATAATTAAATAACTTATTTTTCAAGAAAGTAATTGCCTTCTTTTGCCAGCAATTCTCCACGCTCAACAGAAAATCCCACAGCAGACGGGCTCAACTCCAGTTTCTTTGCCAGTTCAGCATGGGAAATGCCCAGTTCTCTTGATGCCCAGTAACATAACAGGCTCCTTGCTTTTACTTTCCTGTCCTGTCGACCTTTTGAAAACACTTCTTCAGTGTCAACTCCCAGTACCTCGGCAACTCGCTCTGCTATGCGATTCAGGTTATATCCCTGTTGTCTGAGCCTTTGTCTTTTGTCATAACTCTCTTCTGAGTGACTTATTATTGAGTCCACAAAATCAGAGTCTCCGAGTATCCTCTCATCACTCATTATATGGACACCACTCTTCAATAGCTCCTTTGCTTCAATCCACCCGCCATGACTCCGAATCAGACCTCCTCCTGTCAATTCATCTTTGCGTCCATCTCCTAAGCCGGTGTTAACAAAAGATTCATACTTTTTTCTCGCTTTTCCTACACTCTTCCCAAAATAACCCAGGACATACCCAGAATCCTGCCACTCCCTTTTAACATTTCCCATTATGGTGCTATGACCGGTATATTTATAATTATTCAATTCATCCAGGGTTTTTATTATCCCGGCACGGATTGGATTCAGATGTATATACCGGACAAGTTCCCGGAGATAAGTTTCTTCCTGGCATATTATTGATTTAAAACGATTCTGAAATAAATGTCCTCTCCGTTTATGCCTGCGGTTATATCCTATGACATATCCGGTAAGAAGGCGTCTCATAAATCTGGATAATGATTCCTTTCCTGTCTGGAAAAGAAAGTGGGCGTGGTTGTCCATAAACGACCATGCATAACATTTTATACCCATTGCCGGGCATAAATTTGCCAGCCTTTCAATAAAGTCTTCCCGATCTTTACTGCTTTTAAATATCTTTGTTTTTTCTATCCCTCGAATCATTACATGATGCAACACTCCGGGGGCATCTAATCTGGCTGTTCTTGGCATAGCAGGTATTTATACCGCCTCCCTATCTTTGTCAATTAAATTATTGACGAGCGTCCCGCTTTAGGGCCATATAATGACCCCCATAAAGAAAAATATAATAAACTGACAAATATATTAGAAAGTTATCCTTGTCTTAGTATTGATTGTGACATAGCTCGGAAATATTACTCTATGCTACGAGCGAAGCTTTATAATAAATATGCGCCTAAAAGTAAAAAGGGTCAATCAAGCAGAAAAAAACGCATTGAAGAATGGAAAGATCCCACTACTTCAAAAGAACTTCAGATACAGGAGAATGATTTATGGATTACAGCCATTGCTCTTGCATATAATCTTATACTTGTAACAGATGATGCAATGACTCCTATTCTTAAAATCGCTGGCAGTGATATTGAGTTTGAGAACTGGATAAGGTGAGTTGCTAATTTTTATCTAAAAACAAATCATTCTTTTATAAACAAAACCGAAGAATATCCTACAACACGCGATTTGTCTCCACCTTTAACATCCCCCGAGTTGGCATATTTCAGAACCTCTACAGCATTCGCGCCTGCGTCCTTTGCAAGCAGCATGGCAGTTCCCACTCCCCCGCTGGCGCATATGGCAGTTTGGAGACCTGGAATCCGGGGATCTCTCCGCTGCTTAAAAACATGTTTGAAAAACTTTTTTATATCCATACTCCTGATAACATCAAGGGTGATATGATCCATTTTATTCGCCTCTTCATATGTGGGATAATGAGACATATCAGTGCTTGCCAGCACAAAAACCTTTTTATCTCCAGCGGCGGATTTTATGGCATCAGCCAGTATACTGCAGTTTTCAGGCGATGGATAACCGAACATCAGGGGCACTATCTTACATTGCTTTTTTACGGCCTGTATAAAGGGAAGCTGAACCTCAATCGTGTGATCATTGCCGTGGATTGATATATTCGGCTTAATTTTTTTACTGTATTTGTGAAGTTTATCTACCATTTCCATATCTACCGGCACCCTGCCGAGTGGAGTCTCAAAATAATCAACCGGGCATGTATAGGCAACTGCATCACGGAAGGAATCATGGCCTATTATGACCATGGTGTCAAAGTCAATGTCGGATATGTTTTTAAAGGTATTGGCTGCAATGCCCCCTGAAAAGACATATCCTGCGTGAGGTGCTGTGGCGGCGATTATGGTCCCGGATGAATCTCTCTTTTGTGCATTCCCCAGAAGATTATTTACCTCCCTTTTTAGGCTTTCCATGTCCCCCGGGTAAAATGAGCCGGCAACAGTTGCGGGTCTTGTTTTTTTGTCAGATCCGGCATTGCTCTTTCCTGAACCTTCTTCAGCATAGGAGTTAAAGAAGGTCAATATTGAAAAAATAAATATTATTGCAGATATTTTCCGGGCCATTTTTGCCTCATAAATATTTTTAAGAAAATATTCCATATATGATGAAAAAATTTTATTTAGTATTATAGTAGAATATTAGTTATGTATAAAGTACTAGTTTCCGGATAAATTTTTTCTGTATAAAGGTTTAAAAAACCGAAGACGTTTACTGAAGGCCGGTTGCCTGAATATTACATCTCCAGGGAGAAAAAATGAAATACAATCTTACCTTAAGAATATTTGTAATTTTATCAATAATGATGCTGCTGACCTTTTCAGGATGTTCATCAGATACTGAGAAAGAGCCTGCCGAAGCAATAGATGCACCGGATTTTACCCTGGATTCAGTGACCGGTGAAAATATTACCCTTTCGGACTTTAAGGGTAAAGTGGTTCTGCTTGATTTCTGGGCTACCTGGTGCGGCCCATGCATGCAGTCTATCCCCGAGCTTGTTCGTCTGCATAAAAGATACAGTGACAAAGGAGTTGTTCTGCTTGGCGTATCAATGGACACTATGGCCCAGGCTGATGATGAACAGCTTAAAAAATTCATGGCAACATTTAATATAAAGTACCATGTAATGAGAGATGATGGAGTGGTAAGCAAGGCTTACTTTGGTAATTCACTAATAGGTATCCCGACTATGCATGTTATAAGCAGGGAAGGGAAAATTGTTAAAACCATAATGGGTTTTGAACCCGGGGAAGCCGAAAAGGCAATAGAACTACTTTTGTAATCATGATAATAGACGCCCATACCCATATCTTTCCTGCCTTCTTTCGTGACAGCAGGGCATCTTTTTTTGAAAAGGAGCCTGCATTTGAGATGCTTTACGGGCCTCAGTCATCAAAGATGGAGGGTTTTCATAATCTGATAGAAAACATGGATGCCGAAGGAGTCGATAAATCGATAGTCTTCGGATTTCCATGGAAATCAGTTGATCATTTCAGGCGGCATAATGATTATATATGCGAGGCAGTATCTGCTGAGCCGGACAGGCTTATCGGTTTCAGCTGCTTTGATCCGGTTTCAGCAGACGGGGCAAAGGAAGCGGAGAGGTGCTTTAATGCCGGGCTCAGGGGAGTAGGGGAACTCGCTGTTTATGACTCTCCCCTTACCGATAATATTATCTCAAGGCTGGGTGAAGTTATGGCGGTTTGTCTTGATCATGATGCGCCCCTTCTCATCCACACAAATGAGCCCATCGGGCACCAATATCCGGGCAAACAGGAAATAACCCTTAAGCAGATTGAAAATTTTATAAAAACCTACCCTGATAATAAGATCATACTTGCCCACTGGGGCGGGGGAATCTTTTTTTATTCCCTTCTTAAAAAGGAGATTAAGGAAGTCCTTAAAAATGTCTGGGTTGATACTGCTGCATCCCCCTACCTTTATGATGCCGATATCTATAGAATCGCAGGATCAATCATGGGCTTTCATAAAATCCTCTTTGGAACCGATTATCCACTTTTGACGCCCGGGCGGTATTTCAGGGAGATTGAGTCAAAAGGGATCTCGCAGGAAAATATAGAAAAAATCAAGGGTAAAAATGCAGCAGATCTTTTAGGTTTTTGAGATACCGATCATTCCTGATACAGATTAACAGCCTGAATTATCACCACGAAGGACACGAAGAAAAGCATTTTGTGTTTTAAAACAAACAATGCTTTTTTTTTATTTTTCTCTGCGTTCTCTGTGGGCTCTGTGAGAGACATGTTTTTGTTTTTCTTCGTGCTCTTCGTGTCCTTCGTGGTTACTATATTTATTCAAGATTTTATCTACTCCTTCCGATAAAGATATTAATAGAATCTACTCAGGGAGGAGAGTTTCTGATGAATACCGATTATGGTCTTTCCAATAATTTATTAAACAAATATGACTTTGGCGGTTATTCCACCGGGATGTTCAATTACACTTCCGCCAGCTATTCAAAAACCGAAAATGCGGATATTACCATTGTTACCGATGACGGTGACAGGGTAACCATTTCGACCGACACAGGCATGGAGTCAGGCTATACATCCTATAGCGGTCTCCTGCGTTCCGGGTCTTCATCCGCGAGAGCGGAGGGATATGAATTTCAAAGTAGAATGCACAGTAATTTTTCCATGTCCATCTCCGGCGATCTGGACAGCCAGGAGTATGAGGATATAATATCTGCCCTGAAAACCATTGACTCTATAATGGAAAGTGTTTCTTCCGGAAATATGGTTGATCTGCAGGCTATAGCTGAAGAATTCGGCGGGCTTGAATCGCTTTCAGGTCTTACCGCCAGCATTCAGGTGCAGGAATCCATGAGCTATGAACAGGTTCAGGCTGCAGTGTCCGGCGTAAATGAACCTGCCGTCGATAACGAGTCGAAAAATCTGCCAAATACAAAGAAACTTGATGATGCCCTTTCAGGAATATTGAATTCAGGCAAAAAACATGGAAAGTCACAAGGTAAAATGAGGCAGCTTATGGATGGATACCTCTCCGCATTACTTGATTCATTTTCGCGAAAATCGGGAAAAAAACAGTATAGCCATGAGGCGGGCGAACTGATAAAAAACATGATTATGGACCGCCTTTCTGACGAACCAAAAACGGAAAAAGTATTGTAGACAAAACAAAAAGTGAACTTTTTTGATAAAAATACTACTCAAGGTCTTTATGCCGGTTGATTTTTTATCAGTTATTTAGTAATTATATCAGGTAGATAAGTGAATCTACCTGATTTTTTTGTGCAAAATTAAATGTAATACGTTTTTACATTTAACAATTGACAACATAAAGGCTCAAAAGTATAATCTCATAGCTTAATTGGGCTGACCTTCATTATCATTTTGGGACTCTTCTAGTATTTTTTTGAGAATACATCGCCCTTCTAAGTAGACTTAAATTAAAATAAAATTAAGCGAAATTAACACGCTAATAACTGATAGCGGTAAAGACTGATAAGTATTAATATATTTTGGTTTAAAATCGACAGGCATTATGCCGGGTCGAATATTAGAAAAGGAGAGTTTAATATGAGATGGGGAATGGTAATAGATCTTGTAAAATGTACCAGATGCCATGCCTGCGTGGCAGCCTGCAGAATTGAGCACTTCCTTCCTTTACATGTTACATGGCCGAGGTTGTTAGCCCTCGAGACCGATGTTGGTGGAAAGCCGGAGCTTACCACCTTTCCTGTGAGGTGTAACCAGTGTAAAGATGCTCCATGCGTAAAAGTATGTCCCACAGAGGCGACGACCCAGAGGGATGACGGAATTGTTGTAATAGATCCTGATAAATGCATTGGATGTCGTTACTGCGTTGTGGCCTGTCCTTATCAGAATCGTACATTTGTATCAAAGGAGAAAGACCCCGGATATTTTCCCGGTTATGGCCTTACTGCTTTTGAAAAAAAGGGAAAAGAGTTATATCCGCACCAGGTAGGGACAACGGAAAAATGTAATTTTTGTGCCGAGCGAATAGATGCCGGCCTGGAAAAGGGCCTTATACCCGGAAAGGACCGGGATGCCACGCCGGCCTGTGTTAACACCTGTCAGGCACGTGCCATGACATTCGGCAACCTTGATGACCCGGACAGCGAAGTTTCAATACTGATCAGGGACAGGAAGGGCTTTACCCTGCAGCCGGAATACGGCACCGAACCCTCGGTTTATTATGTTGACGGCAGGATAGGCGGCAAGGACAATAAAGCTCCTCTGGAGGCCCAGACAGGAAGCTATATGCAGCATCTGAGTTCAATTGATATCGATGCCAAAAAACGATTCGATGGATTAGTTGAAGAATAGGGAGGAAAATATATGCAGACTCAAACTTCTAGACAATGGATGATAACCCATGAGTGGATGGTTAAACCCATGCAGCAGAAAGAGTGGATTGAAAAACAGGGACTGCTTGTATGGCTTTCCGAGGTATTTTCCGCTCTTGGCACAGGCCTTTATCTTATTGCCATATTTGTTGATAACTGGTGGGGGGCCCTTGCCGGTTACCTTATTGTAATGCTCTTAAAACTTCCTCTTCATCTTCTTTACCTTGGAAAACCGTTGAGGTTCTGGAGGACCATGCCTCCCTTTTCAGGGGCCTGGAGGACATCCTGGATAGCAAGGGGAGTTGTTTTTACCGTATTTTTTAGTATTTTCGGTCTTCTACAGCTTTTCACATCCTACATCCTGGGGCCGGGAGGTATGTCACCCGGCGATGCTCATGCCATCGTATTTGTTGCCGATATCGTCTTAAAGGTGATTGCAGGCTTTTTTGTGGTCCTTACCGGGATCTACTGCGGTTTTATGATGAGCTTCTGCAAGAGTGTTCCCTTCTGGAACACGGGTATCCTTCCCATTGTGATATTAAATGCAGGTATAGCAGACGGCCTTGCCCTTGTAATGGGAATAGGGCTTCTGGCCGGCGGTGTTGATTTTCATGGTCTTGAATATGCAAGCCGGATTGTTCTGGGAGTCAATGCTGTACTCCTAGGTACCTATCTGATGAATGCCTCATATCAATCTCAGACAGCCGAGCTGTCTGTTAAAGAGCTCCTGGTTGGTCGCGTGGCACTGGTTTTCTGGTTCGGTATCGTACTCTTAGGTATTATTATGCCACTAGTAATATCTTTTATAAGCCTGTTTACCGGGGATGTGACAACCATACTTCTTGTTGCCGCGATTATAGGTCATACTGCAGGCGCCTTTGCGCTGAAATACTGCATCCTCAAAGTAGGCATCTATAAACCAATATTGCCCAAAAGCATTGTATTCTAGGGTTAAACAACAATAAAGGAGAAATAAATGGGCGAAAGAAAAATACATTATACAACCTGCATAGGCTGCCATGGCGGCTGCGGTGTAAAGGTTACAACCGAAGACGGTGTTATTGTTCACATTGAAGGAAATCCCGATTCATTAACAAGGGGGACCATGTGTGCAAAGGGACTGTCCAGTATTCAGCACATTGATAATCCCTACCGTTTAAAATATCCCATAAAAAGAAGCGGTCCAAAGGGATCCGGAAAATGGGAAAGAATTTCATGGGATGAGGCCCTTGGCACAATCGAAGAAAAAATGAAATCAGCGATCAAGGATTTTGGGCCCCATACAATAGCTATATCGCAGGGTACCGGTAGAGGGTACAATCGTTATGTCCACCGTATGGCCAGGTCTCTCGGGACAGCCAATATCATCACACCCGGTTATGTCTGCCATAGCCCGAGGCTGGGTCTTTATGGGCTGGTTACCGGATACGGCAGGCTATATTGTGATTATCACGGATGGGGCGGAGAATTTCCCAAGACCCAGATCATGTGGGCAAAACAGCTCGAAATATCCAGTGCTGACTCTGAAATGTGCAACTGGTTTATACAGTCCCTGGACTACTGTAAAAATCTCATTATTATCGATCCCAGACAGACTGCCTATGCCTCAAGGGCAACACTTCACCTCCAGATAAGGCCGGGAACTGACAGTGCACTCGCCCTTGCCATGATGAATGTTATCATCAATGAAGGTCTCTGGGATAAGGAATTTGTTGATAACTGGACATATGGCTTTGAAGAACTAAAGGAAAGGGTTCTGCCCATGACCCCGGAGCGGGCCTCAGAGATCACGTGGATACCAAAGGAACAGATTATACAGGCTGCAAGGATGTTTGCCATTGATACCCCGGGCTGTATCCAGGTTGGAAGTTCTATTGAACGCCAGGCAAACTGCGGTTATACCATAAGGGCAATCACCTGTCTGATGGGTATGTGCGGTAACATAGAGCGCCCGGGAAGTATGATAAGCTGGGTCCTCCCGGAGACAGGTCTTATCGAGGATTTCTTCCTTGAACTGCCTGTTACCGATGAGATGAGAAGCCATATTATCGGTATTGATAAATACAAGATGGGAGCTGCAAGGACATGTAATCCTGATACCATGGTTAAGGCTATTAATTCAGGTGAGGCTCCCATCAAGGTGTGGTTGAGCGTGGGTGGTCAGCAGGTTGTTCATATGGCAAATACAAAGGAGGTTGTAGAGGCAATCGAAAAGGTTGAGTTCATGGTTCATTGTGATCAGTTCATGGGTCCTATGGCACAGGCGGCCGATATTGTCCTTCCTTCTGCCCACTTTCTTGAGATGGATGATGTCTATGATATGCACCCCAGATTCATGATCGAGGCCCATAATAAGGTTGTTGAGCCTCAGGGTGAGGCAAAATCAAATATATGGATATTTAATGAGATAGGAAAACGTGTTGTTCCCGAGCACTGGTTTGATACGGTTGAAGACTGTCTGGATTATCAGGTCAGGAAAGGCGAGGGCATGGACTGGAAAAAATTCAGCGAACAGCTTGTTAGCGGGTGCTGGGGAAAAGACCAGGTCTATTATAAATACAAAACCGATTACTGGAAAAAGGGCGGGGGATTTCCCACTGAAACAGGTAAATTCGAGTTTTGGTCCAAAAGGCTTGAAGAACTTGGCTATGACCCGCTGCCACTCTATCGTGAACCCGGCGAAAGCCCGCTGTCAACCCCCGATCTTTACAAGGAATACCCGGTTGTAATGACAAGCGGATTCAGGCAGCCTTTCTACTTTCTGGGACAGTACAGGAATATTCCATGGTTAAGGAGCTTTATGGAATATCCCCAGTGTCAGATCCATCCCAAAACAGCCGAAAAGTATGGAATCAAGGATGGCGACTGGATCTGGATAGAATCACCCAGGGGGAAAATAAGACAGAAATGCCGTGTGTTCCCCGGTATACTCGAAGGAGTACTGATGGCGACGGCAAACTGTTTTTATCCGGAAGAACCGCCCGATACATACCACGGTGTATTTATCTCCAACCCGAATGTCCTGACAAGCAACGACCATCTCGATCCCATGTATGGTTCTCCGGACCTGACATGTCTGCTCTGTAAGATTTCTCCGTGTACAGAGGAGGATCTAAAGGAAAATGTCTTCCATACAGAAGAATATGGTACTGTACAGCAGTTGGGAGGAGGGAGAACCGCTCTGACAGAAAAAGAATAGAAGTATAATCCGGAACAGGTCAGTTTCAGGAAAGGTCTCTGTAAATTAAAGTGAACTTTAAACAGGGACCTTTTCCTGTAAAAGGCCGGTTCCAACCTGAAATCCGGAATTCACAGAATCCACCTGTTATGGCCTGAAAACCTCGGAAGCGATGCTCGCTTATGGATTTTGATTAAAATACCCTTCCGGGTCAAAATCGTTTTAAACTCTCGTTTTACGGAGGTTTTTAACCATTTCAATGATTCCTTCCCAAAAAACCCGGTTAAAGGCCGGTTGCAAATTACAGGTTTTTAAAATATACGTCTTATCATAATCTTTTAAACAGGAGGTTTATATGGCATCCCTGAAGACTAAAGATAAAACAGTAATAAGAGCCCTGGGTCTGGGCGGGCTTTTAGGGGGCAGTAGTGAGGGCGTGGTTGATGTCAAGGACGGTAAGATTGTAAGGGTTCGACCTTTCCATTACGACTGGAAGTACAAAAAAGAGAGTGTCAAGACATGGAAGATGGAAAAAAACGGCAAGGTTCTTGAACAGCCATGGAAATCCCTTCCCGGACCTTTTTCTCTGGCCTATAAAAAACGTGTTTATTCCCCCAACAGAATCAAGTTCCCCATGAAAAGGGTAGACTGGGATCCAAATGGCGAAAGGAATCCTCAGAACAGGGGCAAAAGTAAATATGTAAGGATCTCGTGGGATGAGGCAACCGACATAATTGCAGCGGAAATCAGAAGGGTTCACAAACATTACGGCCCCAACGGTATTCTTGTGCAGGGTGACGGCCATGGTGAATGTATGACAATACATACCCCTCATGGACATTCAGGATCTCTCCTTGACAAGATGGGTGGTTTTACACAGCAGGTTCGTAACCCTGACTCCTGGGAAGGATGGTACTGGGGTTCCAAACATGTGTGGGGCCAGGGCATTCAGGGCGGTATGTTTCCGGCAGGAAATATTGTAAAGGACACAACCGATCACGCTGAAATGGTTTTGTTCTGGGGCTGCGACCCTGAAACAACACCATGGGGATTTACGGGCCAGATGCCGAGCCGGCTGACATATTTCTGGAAGGATATCGGTATAGAACAGGTTTATATCTGCCCTGATGTAAACTATGGCTGTGCAGTTCACGCCGATAAATGGATACCTGTCCTTCCCAATACAGATGCGGCACTCCAGCTTGCCATAGCCTATATGTGGATAAAGGAAGGAACATACGATAAGAAATATGTAAAAACCCATGTTGTAGGCTTTGAGCAGTTCAAGGCATATGTCATGGGTGAAGAGGAAGATGATGTCCCAAAAACCCCTGAATGGGCGTCACCCAAATGCGGTGTGCCGCCATGGACAATCAGGGCGCTGGCAAGGCAGTTTGCAAAGAAAACCACATCAATAGCCCACTACTTTGGTGGCGGCTATGTAAGGGGACCATTCAGCCATGAACCCGGAAGACTCGAGGTCTGTCTCCTTGGAATGCAGGGACTTGGCGGACCCGGTGTTCACCACCATCAGCTGACCTATTTCGGGATGCCCAGATCAGACGGTTTATCAGGTACATTCTTCTGGAACCCGGATCTTGCAGACAGGTTAAGGACCCCCAGTCTTACAACCATCAATGCATGGCAGAAACAGCTTATCCCGAAGACATATATTCATGACGCAATCGAAGCAAATGAGCCTATGACATTCTATGGTTCAGGCGCTATTGAGGTCGAAACCGAGGATCAGTTCAAGAAATATGTATACCCTCTTCCAAAGGAAGAAGGCGGCACAGAGATCCATATGATCTGGAGTGACACACCATGCAGGACTACATGCTGGAATAACGGCAATGCAACCGAGCTGTCACTCAGAAATCCCAAGATAGAGTGCGTTGTAACACAGCATCCATGGATGGAGAATGATACCCTGTTCTCGGATATAATCCTTCCGTCAAATACCCACATGGAGGTAGGTGATATCGTATCGAGCATCAGGGGTGGAACATCCATACCTAATGTAGCTTTGTGCGACCAGGCCATTGAACCGGTAGGAGAATCCAAGAGTAATTTTGAGGTAGTGCTTGAGGTAGCCAAAAAGCTGGGAATGGAAAAGGCCATGACCGGCGGCAAGACAGATGAAGATCTGAAGAAGGAAATGTTTGAAAACATGCATCTTGATAAACTCACCACATGGAAAGAGTTCAAGAAAAATGGCTACTATCTTTACAGTGTAGCTGAAGACTGGGAAGAGGATACTCCGGGATTAAGATCCTTCTACGATGATCCTGAGAAAAATCCCCTGCCGACACCCACCGGAAAGCTGGAGTTCTATTCCGAGGCACTGGCAAAGAACTTCCCCCATGACAAGGAAAGACCGCCGGTACCAAAGTGGATTGAAAAGGGGCCGACACATGATGAAAGACTTTCAAGTGAACGTGCAAAGATGTTCCCCTTCTCCTGATGTCCAACCACGGAAGGTGGAGGGTGCATGCCCAGGCTGATGATATATCATGGACCCGTGAAGCTCCTACATGCAAGGTAAGGGGATGGGACGGATATATGTATGAGCCCTGCTGGATACATCCTTCCGAGGCAGAAAAGAGAGGTATCAGGAACGGCGATATAGTAAAGGTTTTCAATGAAAGGGGAATAGTCCTGGCAGGTGCATATGTTACAGAAAGGCTGCGCCCAGGAGTCGCATACATGGATCACGGGGCAAGGATCGATATGATCAAGCCCGGTGAAATCGACCGAGGCGGCGCGATAAACACCATCTCAGGTTCCGGCACATCTTCAAGGAACGCGGTAGGCCAGGCAACAACAGCCTACCTTGTACAGGTTGAAAGACTGAGCGGGGAAGAGATGGACCAGTGGAGAAGGGATTATCCGGAGGCCTTTGAAAGGGAGTATGATTATGATTCCGGACTTTGTGTAAACGCATGGTTAGAGGGAGGTGACGAATAATGAAAGCATTTGTAATTGATCTTTCTGTATGTAACGGATGCTACGCATGCCAGATCGCCTGTAAAGACGAGCATGTGGGCAATGACTGGACCCCCTATGCCAAGCCACAGCCGGATACAGGCCAGTTCTGGCTTGGAATTAAAGAAACAGTAAGGGGAACCGTGCCCAAGGTTATGGTAACCTATGTTCCAATGCTCTGCATGCACTGTGTGGATGCCCCCTGTATGAAGGCCTGTAAGGTTGAGGCCATATATAAAAGGGATGATGGCCTTGTAGTTATTGATCCTGAAAAATGTACCGGATGCAAGCTCTGCATGGATGTCTGCCCCTATGACGCCATTTTTATGAACAGCGGTCTCAATATAGCCCAGAAGTGTACGGGCTGTGCGCATCTTCTTGATGACGGATGGGAAGTTCCAAGGTGTGTGGATAACTGTCCTACTGATGCCCTGAAATTTGGTGAAGAAAAGGATCTCAAGAAATATATATCAAAGGCAGAACCCATTAAGCCGGGTGTCAAAATCAAGACAAGGGTACATTACCTGAATACTCCTAAAAAATGGGTAGCAGGAACGCTCTATGACCCGGAAAAAAATGATGTTATCACAGGTGCCAAGGCAACTCTTAAAGATTGTGAAAGCAAGGAAACATTTACAACCGAAACCAATGCATGGGGTGATTTCTGGTTTAGAGGATTGAAAGATAACCGGACATTTTCACTCAAGATTAAAAAGGGTAAAAAAGTTGTAACAATTGATTCAATCTGTACAGATGATGATAGAAACCTTGGTGATATACCACTTAAATAACATTTAAATAAAAAGGCCCTGATCCCGGATCAGGGCCTTTTTTTATTTCTTGTTTTCCTCTTCCTCACCATCGTCGTTATAGGGCTCAGGTACGTTTCCTCCCAGCAGCTCAAGGTAGGTATCTTCAAGCTTTTTCATTTCCCTTAAAATATCCATGGCATGCCTGGTACCCACTTCAGCGGCCTTTTCCGAGTCTCTGTTTCTGAAGGCCTCCATAATCTCATCGTGATCACTCTCATTGTGTATTATTATTGTAATAGGTTTCATGGTTCTTATGAAACTCTCGGTAAAATCCATTATGTTTTCCATAATGATGGAGTATATGGGATTTCCGCATGCCCGTCCTACCAGCCTGTGAAACATGGCGTATAATGGGTCCAGTTTGTCCCGTTCTTTTATAACTGCATAGGAATCAAGAAGGGTCTGCATTTCCCTGAGCGATTTTTGAGAGGCGTTCTGGGCGGTGAGCCTGCAGACTTCCGGTTCCAGAAGCAGCCTGGCCTTTGCAAGGTGGTCAACCTTTACTCTCCTGTATCTGATGAGGTCTGCAAAATCTTCCATAAAGGGAAGCTGGTATAATTCCCTCACAAATGCACCGCCGGTAATTCCTCTTCTTATTTCCAGAAACCCCCTTGACTGGAGCACCCTGATTCCTTCACGAATAACAGGACGGCTGATACCGAACTGTCTTGCAAGTTCTGTTTCACTCGGAAGGGCTTCACCTGTTTTGTAATTTCCTGAGAGGATAGCCTTTTTAATTTCGTTTACTACATCCTCGTAGAGGTTGGTTGAGCGTTTTATCTTTTTAAAATCAGCCAATTTATTTTCTCCTGTCCGGATAAGCCTTATTTTTCGGACATTTTAATTGTAATTTCGCAAATGAGCGGATCAGTCGGTAATATATGTAAAATTCTCAGCAGGTTAAATTGAGTACCGAATAAACTTTTATATCATGGATCAGCAGCTTATTTCCACTTCTTTTTGATTTTTTGAGGCCTTTATATTTTTAATTAAATATGATAATTCAGGGATTATAAAAAAGGAGGTAAAGTATGAAAAAGATTTTTCCTGTTGTCTGTATTGTAACGATTTGCCTGACTTTTTTGTTTAGTCTTCCTGCAAGCGCAAAGAAGATTACACTAAGATTTTCAGATCAGAACTCCAAAATAGGATGGGGCCCTGTTCATGCCCTTCAGCCATGGGCAGATATGGTTGAAGATGCTGTCAAAAAAAGTACAGAACATGAACTGAAGATCCAGATCTATCCGAACCAGACCCTTTCCAAGGGGAAGGAGAACTGGACGGCCATTAAGACCGGTAGAGCGGATATGGGATGGTGCTTTCACGGGTACTGGCCGGGAATGACACCCCTTGCTGACGTTATAAGCCTTCCCGCCCTGCCATTTAAGACCGGAGAAAAGGGCAGCGAGGTATTATGGACGTTATATGAAACGTTTCCGGAGATAAAGAAACAGTTTGATGATAATCATATCCTGCTTCTATATACAACCGAGCCATATCTGCTTATAACAACCAAAAAGCAGGTCAAAACCCTTGAAGATCTCAAGGGCATGAAGGTAAGAATGACCGGGGGGCCGCCAACAGACCAGATGAAGGCCCTGGGCGGAATACCCATGTCTATTCCAATGCCCGATGTCTATCTTGCCCTTAAACAGGGCGTTATAGATGGAATGGGTACATGCTGGGAAGCGATACATACCTACAGATTTTATGAAGTTGCTGATTATTATACCCAGACTCCATTTCCGGCGGTGTATTTTTCGATAGCTGTCAATAAAAGAAAATGGAACTCTTTACCGGATGATGTAAAAAAAGCCATTTCCAGCGTGAGCGGACTTAAAGGCTCAAAGTTCTGGGGACGCAATTACGACAAGGCAAAAGAAGGAGTCCTCAAATTAGGTAAGGAAAGCGGTAAAGATATAAACGCATACTCACTTCCCGACGAAGAGATAAACAGGTGGCTTGAAATTGGCGGGAAACCCATATGGAATGAGTGGGTGGAGAAAATGGAGAAAGAGGGATATAAAAACGCAAGAGATATACTGGATACGACGGTGAAACTTTTGAAGGAATGAAGTTATAAAGGATGCTGCTGATCAACCTATTTAATAAACTTAACAGATACCTTGTCCTCATCCTCAGGCATCTTGCCATCTGGATACTTACCGCTATGATGCTGTTAACCGCTGCTGATGTCTGTTTACGCTATGTGTTCAACAGTCCTGTCACCGGAAGTTTTGAACTGGTTGAACTTATGATGGCCCTTATCGTGCCCTTCAGCATTGTCTTTTGCGCGAGTGAAAAGTCTCATGTGAATGTCGATATTGTTCTGGAACATTTCAGCACCCGTCTAAGGTCGTTCTTTTCTTTTATAGGGAACGTCATTTCACTGTTCCTTTTTGTTTTAATAACCTGGCAGGCGATTATATATATAGGCGAAGAGTATGAATCCAGACTTACCACCGCGGTTCTTTATATCCCGGTATACCCTTTTATAGGCGCACTCGCAGCGGCATTTGCAATCCTCAGTCTTCTGCTTCTGGCTGAAATTATTAACTCCCTCACACATACAATATCTAAATGGAACCAATCACAATAGGCCTGATCGGAATAATTGTTCTTATCTTTCTGCTGTTCGCAGGAATTCCCATTGGTGTGGGTATGGCCATCGTAGGTTTCCTTGGTTTTGCCTACCTTACAGATATGGACGCTGCCCTCGGTCTCCTCAGGACAGTTCCCTATACCACGTTTGCAAGCAATAATCTGAGTGTTATTCCGCTGTTTGTCCTAATGGGGTCGTTTGCGCTGGCAGCAGGGATGAGTGAGAATCTATTCAGGGCTGTCTATAAATGGCTGGGACATCTAAGAGGAGGAGTTGCACAGGCAACCATTGTGGCATGTGCCTGTTTTGCAGCAATAAGCGGTTCAAGCCTTGCCACTGCCGCAACACTTGGGGCAGTTGCACTTCCCGAGATGAGAAAATACAGGTATGATGACAGCCTTGCCTCCGGCGCAGTTGCTGCAGGGGGGAGCGTGGGTATATTAATTCCCCCAAGCGTAATACTCATCATATACGGTATTATAACGGAACAGTCCATTGGGAGGCTTTTTCTGGCAGGCTTCATACCGGGCGTGATGGAGATGCTGTTCTACATGGCCACGGTCTGGATACTGACAACAGTTTATCCCGATCGGGGGCCAAAGGGGCCGGTGACCGATTTTAGAGAAAAGGCAAATGCACTCAAACAGACCTGGGAGGTTATACTTCTCTTTATTGTTGTAATAGGAGGTATATACGCCGGTGTTTTTACCCCGACTGAGGCCGCAGGAGTGGGTGCATTCGGTACATTTTTCTTCGCAATAGTGCGTAAAAAACTTACCCGGGAGGTATTCAATAAAAGCCTTGTAAATACATTAAGAACAACAGGCATGCTGTTCCTTATAATGATGGGGGCCATGATCTTCGGTTATTTTCTTTCCGTGTCCCAGCTTCCCTTTGATCTTGCTTCCCTTGTCGGCGATCTTTCTGTAAACAGCTATATCATATTGATTGTCATACTTGCCATCACACTGGTGCTGGGATGCATTATGGATTCAATGGCAATCGTACTTTTAACCATACCTGTATTTTATCCCCTTATCACAGATCTGGGATTTAACCCCATATGGTTCGGAATACTTGTTGTAAGGGTAACCGAAATGGGACTTATCACTCCGCCAGTGGGCATGAATGTCTTTATAATAAAGGGTATTTCCGATGTGCCGATAAGTGTGATTTTTAAGGGCATTATTCCATTCCTTATGGCAGACCTTATTCAGGTTGCTGTTCTTATAGCCTTTCCGCAGATTGTCCTGTTCCTACCTAATCTCATGTCATAAAAACAGGAATTTGTGGCGATCACAGGCCGGCATCTTGCGGCGGAAACATTATTTGTCGGTCTTCTTTTCCAGGTCTGTTTTTTCCTGAGAAATCGAAAAACAGCATCTATCTAAAATTATTGATAGTCCGGCAGAAATGTTATAAATAGAGGGCATTAAACAGAAAGGAATAAATAATTATGGCATTTAGACCGTTAGGGATAGCTAAAGAAATAATTCAGGCTGCAGGCATGCAGGTAACATATACATATGATGACCTTGTTTTTATAGAACACAGTCCGATTCTTGTCCAGTTTGATGATGCAAACAAAAAAAATCTAAAGATATATTTTAATGTGGAGTGTGAGGCCCGTGCTGCGGAAAAAATAGAAAAAAAGTTAAATGATGCTGCCACGGAAAGGGAGTTCACAATCACCAACAGCGGTGAGTTTGAGATGGCACAGAAAAAGGGAGTTGAAGAGATTGAAATCAGGCTGCTTCCTTTCTAGTCCTTTTTTTAAGTTTTAATCCTTATGTTAAAGCAATTTTAATTTATAATGTTTTGATATTTTGAGGTATTTTGGGTGAGTTTCGTCAAACACTTCAGCTCTCCTGTCAGGCATAAATACATCCATCCGGTTTTGACCTGCTGATTTCCTGCGACAAAATAAGATAGATCAAAAAAGAAGAGAAGACGATAGGTTCACCTGAAACTGTAAAAGCAAAATTTAAAGTATACTGCGGTAGGCAAACCATAAAATGATAGAATTATCAAATGATGACCAAAAAAAGAAAATGGCAGTATTGTTTTCTGTTCAAACCCAGGGTGTTTCAGATCTCAAATGGCTGTAACAAAATCGGTCATGAAGGAGATCGGCGGGGAGAAAATACCGGGCAGGCTGATCATGAACAAAATTGATAAGCTCGCAAGCCATGAGCTGGAAGCGTTACATATTGAATTTCCAGACGGAATATTCATCTCTGCCAAAAAATCCGGGGATGTAGAATTCCTGCGAAATAAGATTCTTGAGTTTTTCGAATCGGATATGACAGAGGTAACCATATTGATACCCTATACTAAAGGCTACCTTTTGGGACAGCTAAGGGGCAGGGCCCGTATCATAAATGAATCCTATAATGAAACAGGAACGGAGGTAACATTAAGGACTTTACCTGAAACAGTGACATGGCTTAAAAAAAATCTCTAAAACAGGGATGATCAATAAATATCACGGTTACCCCGATTATCGAAGCGGGATCAATATATTAAACTCTTTCTGTTTGCGATACCGCATTTGCCTGCGATGGGGTTTCCGCAGGTTCCCCCTGAAGGGGAGGGTCAGTGAAGGATACAAACCGGCCCATCCCGTGTCGCTTGCGGCGGGGTATTAGACCTTGCGCTTCCCAATAAAAAGAAAAAAATATCTTTTCCTATGGCCTGTCTCCTTTTTAAAAGATTACTTCCTATGGTTACTTATTCGTGTCAGGATGCCTGCATCTACGAAGAAATATATTCTTTTATTGACCTGCATATTGTTTCTATACTTTCAGTGAATTTTGATTCATCAGGTTCCAGGAGAGTGAATCGAAACCCGTAGTATGTCGAGTTAAAACCGGACATAAGCGGAACGACACAAATGCCGGTTGAAGCAAGCAGGTTATATGTAAACCTCCTGTCAAGGATCGTCTCCTTTTTAATAATATCTTCAGCAAAACTTCTTACTTTTTCATTTTCAATATAGAGGGACTGGGTATTTGAAAGAACCCTATCTTTAAATATCACAGCCATATAAAACGCTCCATGCGGAGCATTCACGATCAGCTCGGGAATTCCTGAAAAATGGTCACAGGCGATCTCTGCCCGCCTTTTATATTCTTTACAGCGCTTTTCAACATACGGATAGTAGCGCTGGTCACTCATAATGGCCGGAATCACGCTCTGGGGCAGTGTCGTTGAACATACCTCAAGCATTTTTGAATTAATAAGCGCCTGGGTAAAATCATTGAAATCCCTGTCTTTGTCTCTATTATAGAACTCGATCCAGCCGCACCGCGCCCCTGGCCATGGGAACTCCTTTGAGATACCTCGCATGCCAATTGCCGGTACATCCTCAATAATAGCTGCAAGCTTCTTATATTCAATATCGCCATAGGTCAGGTTGGAATAAATTTCGTCCGAGATAATAAACAGATCGTACTTGCGTGCAAGGTCAACAATCTGTTTCATGATACGGACGTCATATACAAACCCTGTGGGATTGTCAGGGTTGATGATTAGAATGCCGGAGATCTCAGGGTGAGTCTTAATCTTCTGTTCCATTTCTTCAAGATCAGGCTGCCACCCATTATATGGGTCCAGCGCATATGTAATGTAAGGTGCATCGGCATGTGCTGCTTCTGCAGACGAATGTGTTGGATAGGCAGGGTTGGGACCCATAATTCTGGTATTTCGATTGAGATTCCTGTAAATCATCGAGATAGCATCACCAAGTCCATTAAAGAAAAGAATGTCATCCGGAGTGATTTGAATCCCCCCTTCAATATTCCTCTCATATGCAATATATTCCCGCGCATTCAGGAGCCCCTTGCTTGGAGAGTATCCATATGTTTTATTCTCTGATAATGCACCGATTATATACTGTTTTATCCAATCAGGTACCTTCTCTCCCTTTTCAACCGGATCACCGATATTCTCCCAAATGACAGGTACACCCATTTTTTGTATCTTTTGCGCGATCGCAACAATCTCTCGTATCTCGTATACTAAATTTTTTGCTCCGGGATGAACAATATTGTTTCTCATAAATATCCTCTATTTTCAGGGACGTTATAATAACAGCTCCCTTTTATTTTTATAAATATGACCTGTTCTTTCGACAAAAATCACAGCTTTACTGCGGGCAGAATCATATCGTTCTTATTCTCATCTAGATTAAATGAATTTTTGTCATAGTTATGAGTAATTTTCAAATGAAGAATGATTAAATAGATAATAAATCAGAAATGCTTGAATCTACAATATTTTTATTCTTTTTAAATCCTGCAAAAGCTGAGATATCTCTGATATCTCTCAACCCGATGTGATTATTGAAAACTTTTATATGCAATTCCGTCAGTTTTGGAGTTCTGGTATCGTGTCACGCTTTGGCTGTCAGCCCATTTGAGAGGATAGATCCCGGCAGGCCGGGTTTAAAATAATTTCAGGTTTTTCCCGGAGTCGACCCGGAACAGTATTTATGCAATATGTAAAAGCTATTGACAAATTACATAAATGTTACTAGGCTTTTGCCATGATAAATCGAAATGCAAAAAAGATTATTGAAAATCTTTTAACCGGATTCCCCATTGTCACCCTGACAGGTCCGCGTCAGTCCGGCAAAACTACCCTTGCCAGGGCGGTTTTTAAGAATCATCCATACGCTTCTCTTGAAGAGCCCGATCTGAGACAGGCCGCCTTGGAAGATCCACGTTCTTTTCTGGCCAGATTTCCTGATGGAGCTGTTCTCGATGAAGTGCAAAGATGTCCGGAACTATTATCATATCTTCAAACAACAGTGGATAATGATGGGCGTATGGGTCTGTTTATATTAACAGGGTCCCAGCAATTCGGGCTGATGTCAGGTATTACACAATCTCT
This sequence comes from Desulfatiglandales bacterium, assembly GCA_963667015.2. Lineage (GTDB taxonomy): Bacteria > Desulfobacterota > DSM-4660 > Desulfatiglandales > HGW-15 > JAAZBV01. The sequence continues at coordinate 3,015,466 of CAXXJJ010000004.1, read as the reverse complement.
TGCAGGTCGAACTGCTTTTGTTGAGTTACTCCCTTTTTCTGTTCATGAACTCACGCATGCAAAACAGTTACCAAAAGATATTGATACAATGATGTTAACCGGGTGCTATCCGCCGATTTATGACCGCAACCTGTCTCCATCGGACTGGTACAGCCCATATGTAACGGCGTATGTCGAACGGGATATCAGGCAAATGCTTAAAGTCCAGGACCTGGAAACTTTTCAGCGTTTTGTGAGGATGTGTGCAGGAAGGTCGGGGCAGCTTTTAAATCTTTCCTCCCTTGCAATCGAATGCGGCATAACTCACAACACCGCTAAGTCATGGATATCTGTACTGGAAGCCAGTTATCTGGTTTTTCTTTTGCGTCCCCATCATGCGAATTTTAACAAGCGGCTCGTTAAAATGCCAAAGCTTTATTTTTATGATGCCGGATTGGTATCATGGCTTTTAGGAATTCGAACAGTCGAACAAATGATAACGCATCCATTACGCGGCAATATCTTTGAAACCTTTATCATCTCTGAATTGGTCAAATCAAGGATGAACCGGGGTGAGAAACCTGCTTTTTTCTTCTGGAGAGACAGTAATGGCAATGAGGTTGATCTCCTTATTGAAAAGGGAATTCAGCTATATCCTGTTGAGATCAAATCTGGCCGTACACTGACAAATGAAGCATATGCAGGTCTCAATAAGTGGTGTGCCCTGGCAGGAGAAAAAGCCGGTAAACCGTCACTTATTTATGCCGGAGATGAATCTTTTCAGCACAAAGGGACAGGGGTGCTGGGGTGGAGAGATTGTGAACAATTACCTGATTGACAATGCCTTCCTACCTCTGGTTTTTACTTGCTTTCCCAATTAATCAGTATCCTCGGCTTTCCACACTATATCATCTCCACAGGCTGTCCTGTAGCTGCCAGCACATTGTTCCATAACCTGCTCTTCGGATCTATCTGCTTTCGCTCTGAGACGGCCATGGAGATAGGCACATGGGTAAACTGATCGTTCCAGAAACCCACCACCATATTGGTTCGTCCGGCAAGGCCTGCGTGAACGGCATTATGTCCAAGCAGAAGACAGAATACAGAATCATTGGGATTTGCGGGCATGCTCCGGATGGTGTAGCTGGGATCTATATATTTGAGGCTGAACTGCATACCGACCCCGGTCAAATATTCCTTTATTTTCTCTTTTAAAAAGATACCGATATCCTCAAGCCGAATATTTCCGGAGGCGTCCTGCTGGTTGGTTTTTTCCATGAGCTCCTGGCCGGCCCCTTCTGCCGCCACAATAACCGCATGGTGTCTGAGCTCAAGTCTCTCCTTAAGGATTTTCAGGAAGGCCTCCATTGTAAAGGGAACCTCCGGTACCAGACAGTAATTGACATCACTGGATGCAAGAGCCGCGTGAGCCGCGATAAATCCCGATTCACGTCCCATGAGTTTGACCAGACCTATACCGTTTCTGGCGCCCATTGCCTCCATATTTGCGGAGTAAATAGCAGTCCTTGATTCGGTCACAGCAGTCTCAAAGCCGAAGGATTTCTGGATGTGAGATATATCATTATCTATGGTTTTAGGCACCCCTATTACAGAAATCTTCAGGTTTCGGCGCCCTATCTCTTCGGCAAGCGCCCGTGCTCCCCTGAGGGTACCGTCTCCTCCGATGGTAAAGAGTATGCCTATATTCATTCGCTCCAGGGTATCCACCATATCCGAAATATCCTGCGGGCCCCGGGATGATCCCAGTATTGTTCCACCCTGCTGATGAATGTCCTTCACATTATCAGGCTTCAGCTCCATGGGAACATGACCGTATTTATATGACAGTCCCTCATATCCGTAACGGAAACCGAAGATCGACTGAACACCATAATGATGGTAAAGGCTCAGGATAATGGCACGTATCACATTATTGAGTCCGGGACACAGTCCGCCGCAGGTGACAATACCGCATTTCAGTTTTGAAGGATCAAAATAAATCTTATTTCTCGGTCCTGCCATCTCAAAAGAGGGAAGATCTCCTCCTTCGGCAAGCGATTTTATTATATCTGCAGGATTTGAATGATAGACTACCCTGTCGTCATTTTTTACAAATTCCATTCCTGACATGGGCGAGGGAATACGGCATTCGCCCAGCTGCTGTATATCAAAATTACTTTTGTCCATAATAAACCATTTGTTGAAGGTTAAGGGCTGCGGCCCATCTGCGTTATTTAATTATAAATCTTATCCGCTGTTTCAGTCGGCGTCAATACATTTGGCAGACCTGTGAGATCGGAATCTTCAGACAAAAATGGTTAATTTCTGACATCTCCTATCAGCCTATAGTCTAAACCGCTTCAGACTGCTTTTCTCATTGATAATGGTTTATTGCTCATTGTAGAATTCCCTGAAATATACTGCTCGGATAATTTTATTTATAAACCATTAGCCGGATTAAACGTTTTAGCTTATAGATGTTTATATCTACATGAAGGGAAAAGAATGATGCATATCCCTAAAAAAGGAAAATACCTTTTTATTTTCATATTGGCCGGTTTTTATTTTCTTTCTGCCTCCGCCTTTTTTGCATCGGATGTTTTTGCAGATGGCTGGCTGAAGGGCAAAATTATCGAGCGCAGGAGTTCTATTGATAGGGAAGGAGGGTTGCTGGATTTTCTGGGTGATCCGGATACAGGGGGAAATAGTTGTGCAGAGAAGGATCAGGCATTTAAAAAAATAATGAGTGGTTCGCTCAGTAAAAAGATGTATGGACCCGGGGCTGACATTGAGAACATACCATATGGGCCTGGAGAACTGGAAACACTGGATGTCTTTTATCCGACCAAAAAAAAGAGTACAGGCGACACGGGACCTGTATTGGCACCAGTTATCTTCATGGTGCATGGGGGAGGTTGGTGCATAGGAAACAAGGACATGCGTTCGGTTACCGAAGAAAAGGTCAACCGCTGGACGCCTAAAGGGTTTATGTTCATCTCTGTTAATTATCCCATGATTACGGATGGGAGCATGGCTGTTGCCCAGGCTGAAAGTGTTGCAAAGGCCCTGGCATATGTACAGGCTAATGCAAAAAAATGGGGCGGCGATCCAGACCGCATTATAATGATGGGGCATTCGGCAGGCGCTCACCTGGTTTCCCTGGTAAATGCGGACAGTAAACTTCGTAATCGTATCGGAGCAGAGAAGGTTATTGGAACGATATCTCTGGACAGTGGCGCAGTGAATGTTCCGAAACAAATGCCCCTGGCAGTTAATGTCTTAAAAAATATATATAAAGAAGCCTTCGGCACCAGTGAAAAAGAATGGATAGCAGCCTCTCCATACCATCAGCTGGATAAACAGGCAGGGCCATGGCTTGGGGTTTGCTCTACAATGCGTCCTGATAAACCCTGTGAGCAGGCTGAAGAATATGCGGAAAAAAGCAGGTCTTTAGGGATTGAAGCGAGTGTTTTAAAACAAAGAAAAGGGCATGGCTCAATTAACAGCAAGCTGGGTACCCCCGGCAGGTACACAAAAGCTGTTGAAAAATTTATGGCCTCACTGGATCCGGTTGTTAAGGATCTTCTTGAGAAATGATTGTGATGTTCCCGGCCACAGAATGAATGCAGAGACACCCGGCCGGGGTCTCTGCATTTAAATAAATTAAAACTACAGTTTAGAAATAAATATTCCTCTATTACCATTAAAATTTATGGTCTGCTGCTGTTATTGTTCGCGTTTGCAGGTTTTGAATCAAATATACTGACAACTTCACCCTCTCCATTAAAACTGGTTTGAAGATTCAAAAAGGTTTCATCTCCAGGAAATTTTTCCAGTGCCGTATTTAAAACCTTTTCAGCATTTTCTTTATCCTGCATGTCATTAAGATATATGTTGAAAAGAACCTGGAGCCATTTTTTTTCTGGCTTATCCGATACACTGATCAGTTTCTTTAATACCCGGATTGTATCTTCATAATTATTTACCTGGTAATATGCCCCCCATGCAGCCTCTAGGAATCTGATCTGTTTCTTATCATCCAGTTCATAAGCCTTTTCCATCATGGGTGCAGCTTCTGTGAAATATTCGGTTTCATACAATACCGCAGCATAGTAGGATAACAGATCAAAATTATCAGGATATGCCTCATATCCCTCTTCAAAAACAAGCAGTGCATTATCAAGGGCTTTCTCGCTGCCCAGGCTGGAATCAGCATACCAGCAATAACCCAGCAACAGGTAGATTTCTGCGGGCAACTGATCGGGATTATTGTCAATGTAATCCTGTAGGGTTTCCCTGGCGCTGGTAAAATCCTGTGTATCGAAAAAAATTTTTGCCTTAACAAACACCTCCTGCGCATCGTGAGAAAGTTCGGTCTCATTTCTGTTAACCTGATTCTCCTGTGCAAAGCCTGTAATTGTATAAAAGACAAAACCCATGGCCAGCAGCATGATTATTGCCGCCGCAGTAATCCTTTTAGAATTCTTTTTATATCTGACTATCATAGCAATTCTCCTTTTCATCTGTGATTTATTTTCAATGATTCCTGCCATTGCAGGAAGCTGGCTGTTCTGGCAGAATTTTTCCAAAAAACCGACAATACTTTCCGCGTAATCCTTTGACTGGTTGTTTTTGATTCGGGATAAAACCGAGGTATCACAGGCAGACTCCTGGTCAATCCTCATCTGGTAAAAGGCAAGCCACACAAGGGGATTAAACCAGTGAAAAACCTGGAGCAAGGTAATAATCCAGGACATACCATTATCATGGCGCTTAAGGTGACCCAGTTCATGCATGAAAACATAGCGCAGTTCCGATTTTGTGAGTTTTTCAAGAACTCCTTCAGGGAGCAGAAGCCTGGGGCGAAGGTAGCCGAACAGGGCAGGGCTTTTGACAAGGTCTGTTATGGCAATACCCACAATGGTATTGATCTTCATACCGGCCTTGCACTCTTCCAGCAGGTCAAGAATTTCCCTGTCAATAATCATCGGGATGTCTTTTATCCTTATCCAGAAACTCATGTTCCTGAAAAGGGTATACAGGCCTAAAAGAACGGCCCCAGTAAGCCATGTATAAAGCAGTACTTCATCAAAGGATATGCCTGATCCTCCGATATTTGCTGACGCACCTTTTGCAATGCCAGACACCATTGTGTTTTTTCCCATGATCATGGAATCCAGTATCCGGATATTGGGCAGAGGCAGATGTATAAGTTCAGGCAGTTGAGCAGTTCTTTCATATCTCCATGGTATGATCATGCGTACAAGCAACACTACCCACAGACCATAATGCCACCAGGCGGGCAGGCGTTTTGAAACAACCGCCTTGATGATAAATATAAGGCAGATAAAAATGCTCACATCTATGGAGTAATCAATAAACCATGAAAAGAAAGCTGAAGTATGTGAAAGGAAGGTTTCCATATTTACTCCTTATTCTTCTTCAAGGATACGTTTTAATTCTTCTATATCTTTCTTTGATAATTTTTTTGACTCGGCAAGCGTGGTTATTAGTGGTGTTAAAGCTCCATCAAAAACCCTCTTTAAAAAGGACTCGCTTTCTGCCTTTACCGCAGTCGATTCCTCTATAAGGGGAAAAAAGCTGTATTCTCTTCCTTTTCCGTCATGCCCGACAGCCCCCTTGCTCACCAGCCGGTTTAACAGGGTTCTGATGGTTTTGGGTTTCCAGTCTGTTGATTCGGATACAACCTCAATTATCCTGTTCGAGGTTATGGGGTTTTCATTCCATATGGCCCTCATTACCGTCCATTCTGCCTCTGAAATTTTTGGTATCTCCTTCATGTTTTCTCCTTTATAATTAGATCACAATTGTGATTTAAGATATCACATATGTAATCTGAGTCAATCTATTTTTTCATCTTTTTTAAAATTAATTTATATGTGACTGTAATTCTTAGAAGAAACAGGCTGAAGCAATTTAGGCTGAGGGCTGTTAGGAAAATCAGGCTGAAGGGAAAGCAGTTTAAGTCCGAATGATGTTAATTTTTTACTTATTGATTTAAAAAGAGTTTTTCAATAAACTTAAAAATATTCAAGGAGAAATATTATCATGAATATTAATAAAAAATATATCGTGGATGAACAAGGGAAGCCTAAAGAAGTAATCATACCTGTAGACGACTTCAGAAAAATAGAAGAACTGCTGGGCTGGGATTTGGATGATGAAGAGGTTAATCAACTGCGTAAAGCGAGAAAGGATAGAGATGGTGATAATATAGACGCCTACACGGATCTGGATTCCATATAATGTCAAAAGTAATAGTCCATCGTAGTGCTGCAAAATACCTCAAACGTCTACCCCAGGAAGCAAAAGATCGAATAAAAAAAATACTAAAACAACTGGAAAATAACCCGCTTAATTATCCCGGCATAAAACAAATGTATGGTGTAGGCCGGGTATCATAGAATCCGATTAGGAAAACTGAGGGCTATTTTCTGGTATGATTTAAAGGAGGATATTGTATATGTTGATCATATCGGGCCAAGAGGTGATGTCTATAAATAGGCTTCATTTGCTTACCTTTAAAGCTTCAGTCTTCCCTGACAGTCTATAGTCTAAACCGCTTCAGCCTGTTTTTATCCTGCTCTCTCCTCATTATTATTGAGTTGCAACGTAAAAACCTAAAAACAACAAAACCTAATAACCTAAATATTGATTGACACGATATAATGGACGTTCGACTGAAACTGCCGGACAGGAATGATATCGAAACCAGAGATAACCTGAATATTATGATCCTTCCGACTGCACTCATTTCATGCGCTCCTGGTTATTATTCAAATAACCCTGCAGAAGCAAGGGCTGCGCTGGCTATGATTTCTGACGCATCTGAGATTTTGTACAAACTTCTTGATGGCGGACACAGCGCAGTAGCCGGAAGACTTGCAGGTGCATTCATGAATATTGGCAAAAATCTTATTGCAGAAAATATAGTTGAGGCAATGAGAGCTGCCGGATACAGCATTACAGTAAATGATCCCTTTGAGGAAAAACCTGCCATTATTTTTAGTGGCCGGGAACTTTCACCATATGTCAGCCGGATAAGGATGGGCTGGGCAGATATGCGTGGAGTTGTCCTGGAAAACTTTTCCAAAGCACCTGCATCACTCAAAAACACCGATAAATATCTTAAGTGTTTAGATGATATATATCTGACCGATGCCTATCATTCGCTTTCTATAGAAGGCTATCGTGTTAGTGAAGAGCTTATTGACCGTGTGCGATCAGGGAGCTGGGACCCGGAAACAAACCGCAAAGATAAAGAGTTCGCAGATGCCCTGGCAGCTCGTGGTTACTGGCAGGCTTTTCAGGCTGTAAAGAAAAGTCTGATTAAAATTATAAATAAAAAAGATCCGGGCACAGTGGTAGAAAATGACCATGCAACATGGTACAGAGAATTATTTGCCCCGGGTGTAAATGCTGGTCTTATAGCCGCATCTGACCTTGCGGGTTACCGCAGGCAGCCTGTCTTTATCCGCGGGTCAATGCATGTACCACCCCGCTATGAAGCCATGCATGATCTTATACCCGCATTCTTCACTCTTTTAAAGGATGAAGAAGAGCCTGCTGTAAGGGCGGTACTTGGTCATTTCTTCTTTGTATATATCCACCCCTATAGTGATGGGAATGGACGCATGGGAAGATTTCTTATGAATGTAATGCTGGCCAGTGCCGGTTATCCCTGGACAGTTATTCCGATTAAAACCCGCAATAAATATATGACTGCTCTGGAAGAAGCGAGTATAAGACAGAATATAAAGCCGTTTTCCAGATTCATAGCAGAACTCGTTAGAAAGGGTTGAAGCAAAGTAATTTCCCCATCTCCTGATTTCTCTAATTAAAATCCATGATTCTTACTTGCTATTTGGCGGAAATGCCAATATGAGCAAATCCGCCAAATAGAAAAACAAAATCATTATTATTCAGTTACAACAAAGTGTTATCCCAAAAGAATCATCCCCCAAATAGCGGTATAATCAGTGTTGCTGATCTCTGATTTCTGCCATCTGACCACTGGTTTTTTTCTTCCCCTAACAGCCTTAAGCCTGTATTACATCCAAAACTGCTTATTTTTAAAAGCTTTAAATCTTCAGGTTAATAATATATTATAGCGTCTATACCTTAGAAAACAGGAGGGTTGTTCCCGATCATGGAAGTATTAACAAATGATTTATTCAAGAAAGCACTTGGGCTGAATGAAAAAGATCGGGCTGCTTTGGCTGGTCTGTTAATCGAAAGCCTTGACGATACACCTATTGAAGAGATTGAATCTGTCTGGAAAGCTGAAGTAGCGAAGCGGGTAAAAGAATTAGATTCAGGAGAAGTAACAGCTATTCCATGGGAAAATGTAAAAGCTCTTCTTTTAAAACGAAATGATGGCTAAAAAGCCTATCGAATTCCATCCTTCAGCTCTAATGGAGGCTGAGGCTGCAAAAGAATGGTATGCTGAAAGGAGTCTTGTAGCATCGAGATCTTTTATTGCAGAACTCATTCATGCGGTAGAGCAGGTCGAAGAATCTCCTGATATGTGGCCCCAATATGTCGTTGGTACTCGCCGGTATGTTTTTCCAAGATTTCCATTCAGCCTTATTTATCGCAATTTAGAAAATAATATTCAGATTGTTGCAGTCGCTCATTCAAAACGCAAACCCGGTTATTGGAAAAAACGATAACCGGCTGACTTCTGGATTTTAGCAATCTTGAACATTGAATCTTGAATTTTGAATCAACACTCCTAACAGCCTTTAGCCTACAGCCTTCAGTCTGCATTTTTAATCTTGAATCTTGAATTATTCTTAAATAAGGTTTAAGAATAACTGTATCTTTTCGGTTATAATGAATTACCGTATTAAAGGTTTTCTTAATTATAAATCAAAGCTATTCAAACCTATGAACTTATGGGCTATGTTGCTTGCACAGAAAAATCCATACATAATGTAAAAAATATAATCCTTTTCAATAACATTAAAGATCAATGCAAGCGTGTCGAAACAGGAACAAATTTTAAAAGATCGATAATCCAAACCGACGGCGGGAAAATGGACAAACAGCGACAAAAATCAATACAGAAATCAGTAAAGGCTATATTCAAAAAGGCTGAAGATCGGGAAAAAGCAGGCGGTGACCATTTTGTAACCGGGTGGCAGGCAGTTTTGGAATTGATGCTTGTAATGATGGAAAAACATCTCCTTGAGAATCCAGGCCAACTGCTGCCGATGCAAATCAGCGGGGATGATGAATGGGAGTTTTATCTCGATGTAATCAAAAAAATAGATCTTCCCCCTGACACTGGTGCTGTGCTGGTGACACCAGGTGCATTTAAAGAAATGACACTGTTTGACACCGCAGAATTTGATGAGAGCGAATTGGCGCGTTGGAACAGAAATGCATATTCTTTAATTCTCAGCAACCTCAGGGATCATACGCTGATCTTACAGGCGTCTTTGCCGGGAATTGAATTTGCCGGTATTGACATATTCAAAGATGGTAAACATTTCGCCGATTACATGTATAACACGGTTGAGGAATGCCTGAACGAACTGTCAAATGTCATCTGGCTCTTTTTTCAACCAAAGGGAGACTGGAGCAAAGATCAGATAATACAGTATACAGAAAACTGGTATGGTAAAACTGTGTATGGCGTTGAAGGACCTGATGTGAAATATCAAACCGAATTCAGCTACATTCATCATCCCGGGCTAATTAATCAGACTCCTTTGGAAGCCGCATTTAAGCTCATACAGGCAACTGTTCCAAAAGAATATAATACGCTGGAAAGAGCAATTGAAATTACCAATGATGCTAATAAGGAAATGGATTCGGGAGATCCGATCATTACAGAAGACGGCATACTGGAAGATGACAGTGCCCAATGTCAGGTGCTGCTTGACAGGATTGCGGTCGAGATTGACATGAGGCTGGATATGCTCAGTTATTTGAAAGATGCAGAAGTATTCGACCGCAATATCCAGAGTCCGGACTATAAGCAGATTTTTGACAAAGCAGCGAAACGTATATATGAGGGCATCACCGGAAGGGATTGCCCTGAATCGGTTAAAGTGATGTGGAGCGAATAAATACCATAATCTCCTGTTAATTCATAGGCTGGATAACAACCCAACCCGGGTTTTTCCTATTCAGACTAACAGGCCTGCTTTTGATTCTTTAATACGATTTGACCTATTTATAAAACTTTCATATACTCATAAATCATTTCATCATATTGATATCTTAAGGAACAGGATCATGCTGCAGAAATCGGATGTCCTCGAATCATTACGAAAATTTAAAAAATATAAAGGCGCTGCCTATGGTATCGCCCGTATCGGCATATTTGGATCAATTGCAAGAGGAATGGCTAATGACAATAGTGATATCGATGTTGTCGTTGTTTTAGGAAAACCGGATATGTTCAATTTTATTGGGATCAAGCAGGACCTTGAAGAGGAGTTCAAGTGTAAAATCGACCTTGTACGGCACCGGGAGAATATGAATCCTTTTCTTAAAAAGAGGATAGACGAAGAGGCTGTCTATGTTTGATATAAGTATTGTGAAGGAGATCCTTCCTAGATCAAATCTATGATGTCTGCGAAAATCATATTAAATCCCTTGCTGAGACAATTCATCAAATGCTTGATGAGCTTTAGTTAACCGCAAACTATATACAGTAAACTTTCGTCCCCTGATCTCTGATTTCTGCCATCTGACCACTGGTTTTTTTCTTTCCCTAACAGCCTACAGCCTAAACCGCTTCAGCCTGTTTTCTCTAACAGCCTACAGCCTTCAGTCTGCTTTTTTAATATTGAATCTTGAATTATTCTTAAATAAGTTTTAAAAATATCTGTATCAATTCAGGCATGAAGACATACTACCCTTGTCAGCCTCTGGCGGATTGCAAGTCTTATCGTTTTACTAAAAGTCTCGAAACCTTAATCAATTATTGGCTCATGGCCAATATTGGTAACAGAATTAAACGGGAATTTGACATTCTAGCAAGTATAATCACATTTAAAAATCATTAACCTATTTGGTTAATAATAATTGACAAAGAGCCGCAAGATGGATATCGTATTTAAGGCCGGTAAGTTAAAAAAACAATGTAATAATAGAAAACAGTTGATCAGGGCATATGGTGCAAGAAGAGCTGCCCTGATTTTACAGAGACTTGATGAACTAAAAGCAGCAGAATCGCTTGAAACACTTCGTTTTCTCCCTCAGGCTCGTTGTCATGAATTGAAAGGTGACCATGGAGGTAAACTGTCTGTTGACCTGGATCATCCATACAGGCTTCTTTTTAAACCGGATAATAACCCTGTTCCCCTGAAACCAGATAAAGGTCTGGATTGGTCCAGGGTAACAGAAATAGAAATACTGGGTGTGGAGGATACACATGGCTAAACATAACAAAAATCAATACCTGCCTGACAGCGTTACTCCGCCGGGAGTGACACTTCAGGAGACGATAGAAGCACTTGGCATGTCCCAGGCTGATCTTGCAGACAGAACAGGCCGTTCCAAAAAAATGATTAATGAGATTATTAAAGGTAAAGCCCCTATTACGCCTAAAATGTCCATTGAGCTGGAACGCGTGCTGGGGACTCCTGCATCTTTCTGGAATAACAGGGAGCGTAATTATCGAGAAGGTTTGGCAAGAATAGAAGAGCAGGAAAGATTGAAAAAACACATTACATGGCTTGCTTCCTTTCCTGTGAACAACATGGTCAAATGGGGATGGGTCGCTAAATATAATGACAAGGTTCAACAGTTACAGGAATTACTGAAATATTTTGCGATTGCTTCTCCTGATCAATGGCCGAAAATTACATCTGCCTTAAATGAAAAGGTTGTTTTTAGAAAATCAAAGGCTTTAAAGACAGACAATTATGCCTTAATAGCCTGGCTGCGCAGGGGAGAAATCGAAGCAGGCACATACTACTGCAGGCCGTTCGATAAAGTAAAGTTTCAATCAGCCCTTAATGAAATACGTCTTCTGTCTATTGAACCGCCTGAATTATTTCAGGAAAAAATAATAGAAATATGTTCAAATTGTGGAGTTGCAGTGGTTTTTACCCCTGAGTTGCCAAAAACAAGGGTTAGCGGTGCAACAAGATGGCTCTCAGCTGAAAAGGCTTTAATACAGTTAAGCCTGAGGTATAAATCAGATGATCATCTTTGGTTTTCTTTCTTTCATGAAGCAGGTCATATAATAAAACATGGGAAAAAGGAGATATTTATTGAAGGATCTTCAATAGACATGCTTGAAGCAAAAGAAGAAGAGGCAGATCGATTTGCATCCGATTTTCTTATACCTTCTGCCAGCTATTTACAATTTATACAGGATACACCATTTTCAAAATCCAAAATCCAGGATTTTGCTTCTTCAATAGGAATAGCACCGGGTATTGTTGTTGGTCGTCTTCAACATGATAAATTATTACCAGTTACCCATTGTAATGATCTTAAAAAACGTTTTACGTGGGCTGTTAACATGTAATATAAAAAATTAACAGCATTCCCCCTGATCTCCTCCCTCAGATTCCTGATTTCTGGTTTTTTTCTTTCCCTAACAGTCTTCAGCCTGCTTCCCTGGCCCGGCATAGCCTTGGCGACGACGGCAGCCTGTTTTTCTCCCTGACCTCAGACATTTAATTTTAAATATTCTAGTTAGTGATTGTATTCTCTGTTTATTTTTACTAGAAAATTTTTCAGATATAACTAATATTCAGCTTCTTCAAGTATACAATCATCATCATAAGTTAGTATTGTATATGTGAAACCATTGTCCAGCAATATCGTGCTCGCATATATTGACTCAAGGCAGATACCTTTTGAGTTTGGATCAATCCAGTCAGATGCATCAACAGTTTCAAAGCCTAAAGGATATCCTTCTTCTTTTACATCCACTGCTAAATCTTGTTGGTCGTATGAAAGCGGGGAGTTTTCAATAAAAAATCCAAAGGAATCAGATGCAACAAAACGTCTAAAATTGCCATTTCGATGGATAATAAAAGCGCTTGGTGTGTTTTCTAAAAAACTTATACGCCTATATGTTGCTTCCAGTGAGGTTTTGCATAGTTCTGATAGATGTGAAATGTTATGCCAATTAATATCACCATCGAAATGATCGTAAATCAGATTCTTAGGCATCAATAACCCCGAGGCAAAACCATTTGCTTCTTTTTCTATGGGATCGTTAAACTGGGTATAGATTTCCTTATTCCCACATTCAAAGGATAACTTTGTTTGAGTTTGTATGTGCATACAAACATGTCCAATTTCATGGGCAGCGGTAAAATTAAACCGTCCCTGATCGGGAATGTTGGAATTTACGTAGATTAGTGCAGCCTTACTATTTCCTTCAGCTTTGCCAAGGATGCCTTCAGAATCAAATTCTCTTGCTTCGAAAACGACCCTGAAAGCGGCACAATCTATCGACTCTACCACTTTATTGGGAATAATCGGCAAGGAATCGAAACCCAGTCCCTCTAATAGCTCTTCTGCCTCCGCTGCCCCTTTTTGTTCTTCCAGCATTTATTCTTCCGTAATGTCTTTTAATCTTTCTGCCATTCCTTTTAGTAGCTCCTGGTCTTTCTCGGTTAGGCTTTCGAGTATATCCCATTTTCTGTAAAACTCGCGGTTGCGTTCATTAGCCGCAGAAAGTTTTTGAGGTTCTTCTCCTGTGATTTCATAGGGCTGAACCTTCAGCGCAGACGCTATTTTATTAAGCACGACGATTGTAGGGACGCGGCCATCACCTTTTTCAATTTTACTTAAAGCAGCACCTGTAATGCCTGCTTCATTAGCGAGTTTTGATTGGTTCCACCCCAGTTTATCTCTTAAATCCTTGATATTTTTACTTATTATTTTGGCTTGGTCTATTTTATCTGACATAATATTAACTCCCGTTAAAAAAAATCATAAAAAATCTTAACACCCGTTGACAAACATTATTACGAGAATTATTATATTAACAATCGTTAATTCCAATATTAACCATTATTAATCTTTTGTAAAGGAAAAACATTATGGCGACTAACCCACCAAAAGGCGATGGACACAGAAACGGGGCCGTTCGAGGCCGCTCACAAACAAAAACCCCATCAGGGCATTATGTGAAACGAGATACAGAAACTGGGCGTTTCATGGATGTTAAGACATCAGATAAAACGCCTTTTAAAGGCGTGAGAAAGGAAAAGTAGCTATGCCGAACGGTTCAACTCATTCAGTTATCGGGGGATTATCTGGCCTTACCGTTGCTGTATTGGACAAGGATGATATTGGAAACAGCCATCACAATCCATTACCAGCAATTGGGATGGGTGCGCTATTCGGCAAATTGCCAGATATATTGGAACCCTCGATGAAGAATCCACACCATCGACAATTTTTTCATAGCTTAGTGGTGCTGGGTTTAGTTGGGTATAGCACGAAGAAGGTTTATGACTGGGAGCCTCAAGATGGGTTTGAGGCTCTATTAAGAGTTTTAGGCCTTTGTGCCGGGGCTGCTTATATGAGTCATTTGTTACTCGATGCTCTGACCTCAAGATCATTACCGCTGGTAGGAAAAATATAAGGTAGGGGAATGATAATGGCTAAAGAGGTCACACGGTATATAACACGTCAGGTAGAGAGCGAATTATGGGCGAGGGCGGCAGGTAGATGCCAGTTCAGCGGTTGCAATAAGCTGTTATACAAATCTTCCGTTACTCAGGAATCTGTCAACTTAGCCCAAAAAGCACATATCTATTCCTTTTCAGACAAAGGCCCGCGTGGTTGGGGGCCGTTTAAATTAAAGCCCAAGTGCCTCAACGATATCAGTAATTTGATGCTGATGTGTCATGGCTGCCATAAAAAGATCGATCAAGATGTGAATGGTGATAGATATTCAGCAGAATTGCTAATTCAGTGGAAAAACGATCATGAGCGCCGGGTTGAAATCGTAACCGGAATAGAGCCGGACAAGAAAAGCCATGTTGTTTTGTATGGCTCGAATATAGGCTCTGAAAAATCCCCCATTGAATATCGTTCTTGTGTGAAATCCATGTTTCCGAATTGGTATCCGGCAAATGAAAGGCCTGTCATTCTGTCGATGAATTCGGAATTAAAAGACAGTAGTTCTGAGTATTGGGATGCAGAAAAAGCGCATCTTTACAGGGCATACGAGAGAAATATTGCACCTTTCATTGCTCAGGATTCTTGTAAACATTTTTCTTTATTCGCACTGGCACCACAACCTCTTTTGATACAGCTTGGTGCGCTTCTTACAGACAAAATATCAGTGGAAACCTACCAGTTACATCGGGAGCCTAAAGGCTGGCGCTGGCAGGAATTGCCGGAAATATTCAAATTTAAAGTGCATGAGCCTGACAATTTTGATGGAGTTCCGGCTCTATTGTTTTCGCTTAGCGACCATGTTGCTCATGATCGTATTACACGCGTTTTAGAGGATGCCAATATCTGGGAAGTGACTATCGAAAGCCCTCATAACGATTTCATGAAGTCAAAGCACCAACTTTCTGCCTTTCGCAGAGGTGTAAGAAAGTTGATGGTCGATATTAAAAATAAACACGGAAATGATGCGCCCTTGCATATCTTTCCTGTTATGCCTGTTTCATGTTGCGTCGAATTGGGTCGCGCAAGAATGCCAAAAGCTGAGATGCCATGGATTATTTACGATCAGGATTTTGGAAAACAGGAGTTTAATAAATCCATAGAATTACGAGGTGATATTCATGTTTGATAAAAGAAGTAATGCGGTATTAGAAAAATTATTGGAAAAAATTGAACTGCCGGAGGGAGCTTACGAAAAAGCAGAAAGGCGCTATAAAGACATCGGTGAATGGCTTCATAGGGAAGAGTCAAAGTGTGTGCATTTTGATCCGCATGTGTTTTCTCAAGGTTCTTTCAGGCTGGGAACAGCAAACAGGCCATATAAAGGTGAAGCATATGATCTTGATATGGGTTGCGATCTTCGTCATGGATTGTCGAAAAAAACAACGACACAGGAACAGCTAAAAGTACTGATTGGTGATGAACTGGAAGAGTACAGGAAGGAACGCCACATAAAAGAAGATTTGGCTGAAAAAAAACGTTGTTGGAGATTGGAATATGCAGATGGCCTAAGCTTCCATATGGATATTGTACCATGTATTCCTGAAAGTGATTCAATAAGAATTTTATTGAGAGACAGAATGGTCAGTCTATCCAAGTTAGAGGAATCTCTTGCCTCCGATGTCTCGGTACTGGCTCTATCGATAACCGATAATACAGACCTTGGATATAAAACTATAACTGAAGATTGGCGTATTAGTAACCCGGAAGGATATGCTCGCTGGTTTGAAAGCAGGATGCGCGCAGCCGCTGATTTTTTAAATGAACGCGAAAGGGCTATTAAAGCAAGTATCGATACGCTTCCTTATTACCGATGGAAAACGCCACTTCAAAGTGCCGTTCAACTTTTAAAGCGCCACAGAGACACGATGTTTGAAGGGAATGAGGATTCAAAACCAATTTCTGTAATCATCACGACTTTAGCTGCTCGTGCATATAGAGGTGAAAGTGATTTAGTATCTGCTCTCTCCAATATTTTAAATTCCATGGAAGACTATATTCAGCAAAGTGTGCCGCTTGTTCCCAATCCGGTAAACCCGGCAGAGGATTTTGCAGATAAATGGTATTCTGAAAAACACACCCACCTGAAGTTACGGGATAATTTTTATAGATGGGTGTTTCAAGCAAAAGCCGACTTTGCTGCAATTTGCTCAAAAGATAATAGTCAGGTCATTCTGGATGCTGCTGACCGTGGATTTTCTGTCAATCTCGATAAAATCGACATTGAGCATATGTTAGGATTGAGTGCCGCAGTTATCACTTCACCTAAACATGTAGAAGCTTCCAGCCCAAGGCCTTGGTGTAGAATGTAAATGTCAAAGTGGAATAAGTTTGAGCTACAGGGTTTTTTATCTTTACACCCCAGAATGCGGCTCACAGAGTATGGAGAAGAGCGGGTTGTAATAGAAGGGGATTATTACCTCAATGCACAAATGGATGACTATGAGGCTATTCAGGAGACATATAAGCTTCGAACTATTTTCCCGGCTCGCTATCCCAGATCGCTTCCTCAAGTTTTTGAAATTGGAAATCAAATTCCGAAAAATTCCGATCACCATACTAACAAAGATGGCACTTTATGCCTTGGGTCAGAAATAAAGCTTAAATCTATTCTTTTCGAACATCCCACAATAATTGATTTTAGTGAAAAAATTATTGATCCATTTCTTTATGCTGTCAGCTATAAAATACTACACAATATCTATCCATTCGGTGAATTGGATCATGGGGAGGCTGGATTAATAGATGATTACCAGCATTTTTTTAGTGTGCCTGATAAGGCTTCTGTTCTACAGGTTTTGAGGGCGTTGGGGAAAAGGAAGCGTGATGCAAATAAACTATTATGTCCGTGTGGGTGTGGGCAGTGCATAGGGAAATGTGATTTTCGTTTTAACCTGGAACGATGGAGGCCCCTTGCAACACGGCAATGGTTCAGAGATCATCTTTCAGAATTTACACCAGTAAAAAAAGATTAAAATGTAAAGAAATAGGTGCTGTGCCCATGAAGGGGATGCCCATAAGTTTATAAGTTTTCAGCTTTCATCTGGTTCATCGGGGTTGGAAATGTAGTATATCCGAATATCACAGATGGCTAGCAAATATTTTGAATGAATCTTGATTCATGTGTAAAGGAATTTAATATAAACCTGACTCAGTTCAAATATCCAGTAACGCTGGAAAAACTGACGAATGAGAAAAAGCTGCTGATGTACAATTATTTGCTTCAAATAGCATTGTCGTTATCGACAACTTTTAAACAAGTGAATATAGGAAATTCTCTAACTTTATTAGGACAATAGGGTATTTATCAACAATTCCACAAACCTATTCTGTTCTTTAACTGCCTAATTTTATTAATAAATTAAGTTTTTTTTCCTTGACTTTCAACACTTTATGAACGATGTAACAAAGCGAAGTATTGGCATTGAATGTACAATCATCACATCTAAAAAGAAGGCTACTATGGCAGAAATTCTGAATGATGAAGAAATTCAAAAACTGTTTGGTACTGTAATTATTGGTGGTGAATCAGATTGTATTAGACCTAATTCCTATATTCTCCGGCTTGGTGAAGAAGGTGAGATGCTTAATAGTGGGAAAGAATTTAGATTAGGTAGAGAATCTAAAGCTATACGTGTTAGGCCGGGACATTCTGTTGGTTTAGTGGCACACGAGATGATCGATTTTAGACGAGAAATCGTCAGAAAGATTTATCCCGATCATGATCTTCATGCATTTGTAAGCCCAACAACTGATCTCTCTAGGGAGGGAATAGTTGCTCCGACTACTCAAGTTGATGCTGGATATCGAGGTACTTTGAACTGGACAATAGCTAATACTTCAAATAAGCCTCGTGAATTTAGCCATAAGGAAAAATTATTCAGACTTACTATATTTAAACTGGGAAATGGTGAAACACCGGATAAACCTTATGACGGCGATTATCAGAATTTGGAAGGGTATGTCAGTTCAATGAGAAAACCTCCTCGTGTTGGCCTCAAACCCTCTGAATGGGTGGATTCTTATGTTGAAGGGGGCCCTGAAGAATTACTAAAAAACCTTATCAACTCAGGATATCCTTGGGATGTGTTAGGAGAATGCCTTAAAACAGTTCAAAATAAATTTGAAATAGTAACAAATGAATATTCACAAATTTATGATTCAATAAACAGGTTATCAACAGAAGTAGATGATGCATGCAACGAAAGTAAGGGGATCAGGAGTAATATGAATAAAGAAATTTCAGACGCATTAGGTAGTAAAGCCAAAGAACTGCAGACAAGATGGGTAGCGATTTCAGCTTCGTTGATAGGTTTTATTATTGGATTGTATCTAACCATTATAAATAATCAGGCAGCATTAGATATAATTGATAGATGGGGATCGATTATTGGTCTAGTGTTTATTATTTTGTGTGTTTTAGTGTTTATATGGCAAATTAGAAAGTAAATAATATCGGCTATTTGATTATTTAGCAAGTTTACCATTTATTTCATTTTTCGTAATAAGACTAGGGGACGTTCCTCAAAATATGATTCCTGAGAAGCAACTATAGTTTTCGGTATTTTGGTATATTCCTCGAAAAAATTATATCGTGATTACAGGCTATTACACCAAGCCATTTTTAAGAATTCTACAAAAGAGACTTACTTCTCAGGAATCAAAATATCAAAACGCTTCTGATAGCTTAAAAAAAGAGGGGGCATCATTCTTGACAGACAGCAGGTTGGGTTAAGCGAAGCCTTTCGACTTTGGCTCTAGGCCCTGAGCCATTCGGCTTCGAGCTCATGGCCGAGAGGTCCACCGAAGGGCAACCCAACAAAGACGCTGAAGATCATATTAAAACATCACAGTCCGTGGTTGACCACTTTACACGTTTATTACCGTACCTCTACCCCTATTGCAGTCACTTTTTTTTCATATGTCTCGTCTTTGGGAGACATATGAACATCCCCTTCAAGAATGGCGCCTTCTTGTAGTGACAAAACAGGAGTCTGAATATTTCCAAAAATCTTTCCAGGGGGTTGTATATCAACCTTATGATCAGCAATGATATTGCCTCGTATCTCACCGCTGATAACTATTTGGGAGACATGTATATCGGCATCGATAATTCCAGACTCACCTACAATTAAATTACCTTCAGCAGATGTTATTTTTCCCTTGAAATGTCCGTCCAGTCTGACTGTTCCATAAAAAGTCAGTATTCCCTCGAACTCGGTATCCTTACTTAAAAAGGCTTTTATAGTTTTATTTTTTATAGTCTTATCTTTCATGGAGGAGGCTTCCAGTTTTTAAAGGTTTTTCATCTGATCTCACGGTAATATCTCCCTGGTAACATAAAAAAATTTGGTTCATCATAATACTGCAAAATACATACCTTAAGATTCAAAAATTAGAATACGACATTAACAAGCTGATATTATGGAATTACTTTTAATAATGAATCTCATATCCAAAGATAAAGATCCAATATTTTGTATGAAAAATTATACTCATTATGGGTATATATTTTGGGTCATGCCTAGAACAGAGGGGTCATCACTCTTGACAGGATGCGGGATGGAGGGCACCCTTGGCATGAATAAAATGTAAATTAATTATCAGTTATTTTCATAATATGTTCGATCTTTTTGAACCTATTGAAAGGCCGGGAGTTGGCCCTCCCGGCGTTTCGTACTTTTTCAGGAACAGGAACCATTAAAAAACTGAATAATCTAGGTCGTCCCTCTTCTACCGCTGCTCACCTGTAAATTTTCATGGTCAACCGTGCCAAAAAAATAAAGGGCAAATGGATTATAAATCAAAGGGTTATTCTTTTACCGTATAGCTTATCGAGCCTAAATCAATATCTTTATCCTCTAATTCCTGAAAAATCTGAATAGTCCACTCGCCAGCTTTGTCTGTAACAATTTTCTTCCATGTTCTGTATCGAAAGGCGCTATTGAGCTTGATTTCCTGAGTATTTCTTATTCGATTGTTTCGTGTATATGCCAGATAAATATTGGCTGTGTCATCAACCGGTATCATAAAATTCATCCACAGATAAACATCTTCGCCTGCCTTGATATCCTTTCCGGAAAAAGGCCGTATGCAGTCATTTTTGCTTTCCTCTTCCTTTCCCATTTCCTGGCACAAGGTATAATCAACCAGAACTGCCCCGCCCCCTTTGCCGGAGTCATAATAGTCCATTACTTTTTTAGTTTCTTTTGAACCGGGTTTTTCAGCGGCAATTGCAAGAGCAGGTATGAATGCGATGATCGCTGCTATAACTATCAATTTTTTCATCTGTTTCTCTCCTTTAAAAATTAAAATTTAGTTTAACCCCTTATGGTTAAAAGCAACTTGTATGCCGGAAGAATTGATAATTTGAAAACAGGCCCTGTAATGGTGGAACATTTAGCCATGCAAATAGAAAATTATTTTAATTTACAGTAAGTTGTTGGAATAAATAAACTTCAAAACCGCTACAGTTTATTCATGTATTTTCTGCCTGAAAAAGACACACAGATTTAAGCGAAGTGAAAAGCTTACATCGGCTACAGGGCATTAAACAGGCAATTGCCAGGATTAGAAGGGGTTTTATCGATTTTAAACTGGTGAAGGTTTTTACATACACACTGTTCTAAAAAGCCTACATGGAGAAGACCGGAGGGGGCAGCCTTTAACCTGGTAGGTTGGATTTTTAACCCAACCTACTACATTACTGCAACTTTGCCTTTTTAATATTCTGTTTCAACCTGAAGACAAAATATAAAACCGATATCAGATAGGGCGGCAGGTAAAGTCCCCAGAAAAAAGGATTGGGAATTCCGGTCCTGTTTGCGTCTCCGGGAAGCTGGACAATGTTTTTCCAGTCCCAGCAGAAGGCTACAATCATCAGCAGACCGCACAGCATTACAATCGCCCAGTCATACCAGCAGAATCTTATTTCATGTCCTTTTTCTTCCATGTAGATAATTATGGTCCCGGCTGCTGTCATTGCAAGGGCAATCAATACGGGTGTTATAACCGGCCCTACCCAAGGAAGGGGCAGCAGGAAAAGTATGTCCCATGTCATAATGCCCTCTGGCCATCCTATCATTACATAAAGCCACACATAGTAAAAGATATCCCATACACCAAATGCTATCATAAAAAAGCAGAATTTCTGCCATCGGGTCCTTCCCGCCATCCAGCCCACTGAAACAAGCATTACAAGCGTGGCAAACTCTCGTACAAGTTCAATCCGGGTGAGATAGTTCCCCACATATGTATCACCGTCCCAGTTTACAGTAAGGGGGAATATATCGGGGCCTTCATAAAATATCTCTCTCAGGTAAACTACCACTGCGCTTTCAACCCATGCAAAGGCAATGGCAAATATAACAACCCAGACCCATCTGCACATGGTCTCTTTTGCTGTTTGATTTGTGTAAGGTGCTTCCATACAGAGAGCCTCCTTATTAAATGATCTACAGGATGCCAAACAGGGGTTCAGATATAAATCCTTTGTTTTGACTTATAGAGCGTGAGGTATTAAATTAATATAAATTCAAAAACCATTGTTTTTGAATTTAAGCTGTCAGCATTCAGCGACCAGCCTTCAGCTAAAAAACTTATGATTGGAGTATGCCATGGAAACACCCGGATTTCTAGAAAAATTGTATGGCGGTATATTTGATGAGAAGCTGTTTGCATCATGTCATGCCCCCCTGGTATCTGAAAAGGCCAAGGGCATACTTGAGAGCTATTTGTCGGTTTTAAAGAAATACAATCCGGTTGAACTGGAGAAAATGGGCGAACTACCTCAGGAACTGTGGGACAACCTTAAATCATCCGGCATGTTTGCACTGACCATACCTGAGACATATGGAGGCTCGGGCCTGAGCCTGTGGGATTATCTGTGGATCATTGAAGGGATTACTGCATATGACATGGGACTGGCTATTATACCCCTGGCCCATCATTCCATTGGTCTTAAGGGGATAGTACTGTTCGGTACAGAAGAGCAGAAAAGGAAGTATCTGACGCCGGCCGCCTCAGGAGATATGATATTTGCATATGTCCTGACAGAACCCAATACAGGATCAGATGCCCAGCATATAGATACCTTTGCAGAAAAGTCTCCGGATGGAAAATACTATATCTTAAACGGTACAAAGACCTATATAACAAACGGCGGCTATGCAGGCGGTATGACGGTATTTGCACAGCTCGACAAAGATAAACCCGGCTTTATGGGGGCATTTATAGTCGAGACAGGCTGGGAAGGTGTTGCCATTGGAAAGGACATGCACAAGATGGGACTCACCCTGAGTTCAACAACAATGGTTAAATTCAGCAATGTAAAGGTCCCGGTGGAAAACATGCTCGGAAAGCCCGGAGACGGTTTTAAGATAGCCATGACCATACTAAACTATGGAAGGCTGGGTCTTGCTGCGGCCTCAACAGGTTTGATGAACCAGTCTGCAGATGAGATGATTGAAAGGGCAAATAAGCGAATTCAATTCAATGTGCCTATTTCATCCTTTGAACTGATCCAGGAAAAGATAGTAAAGGCGCGTGTATACGCCTTTTTATCAAAGGCGGTTACAGCATTTACAAGCGGCATGATCGAGGATGACTCCATGATCCGTGCTGCACTCGAGACATCCCATGCCAAACTCTTCAGTACAACAAACGCATGGAATGTGCTCTATGAAGCACTCCAGGTACATGGCGGGTCAGGGTATCTCAAGACGCTTCCATATGAAAAGCGCCTTAGAGATTTTCGGGTTACAACGGTATTTGAAGGAACCTCGGAAATTCATACCATATATCCTCCTCTCTTTCTTTTGAGGAGTATGACAAAGGGAAAAAAATATCCCGGAAGCAGCCTGATAAGGTTATTCAAGTCGGCCTTCCAGTTAGTCAAAGGGCCATCAATCAAAGATAAACCGAATGATCCCTTGTTTAAACAGGCAATGAAAATGGCCCTTAAAAGGATCAGGAAAGTCAGGTTTATGCTTGTGGCAGGACTTTTTGTCTATGGAAAAAAAATCACAGAGCGGGAGTTTTTCCTCAGGCGCGTAACGAGTCAGAGTGTTGATGCATTTCTATTACTTAGTGCAGTGAGTTTTATAATGAAATCGGAAACCTCCGGCAGCAATGCTCAGGACTGGCGGGCATACCTCGAATACTATATGGCTCTTATGAAGTCTTATGGAAAAAGGCAGTCAAGGATAAGGCCGGACAAAATGGAGAAGATCCATGCAAAAGTCTTCAGTATGATAAACAGGGGGAAAAAGGCACAAACAGATGAGCAGTAAAAAGAAGAAAGTGGCAATAGGGCTCAGCGGGGGAGTCGATTCCTCTGTAACTGCAGCCCTTTTAAAAAAAGAAGGTTATGAAGTATCCGGCCTTACAATGCAGATTTACGATAAGAACATTAAAATTGATGTTGCCGGGAAAAGTGCGTGCTACGGTCCCAACAAAAAAAATGACCTGGTATCGGCGAGAACCATATGCGAATCATTGAATATACCTTTTTATACTGTTGATCTCAGGAAAGAGTTCACAGAACATGTAATCGAATACTTCAGGCGCGAGTACCTGGAGGGCCGGACCCCCAATCCATGTATAGTGTGCAATCGTATCCTCAAGTTTGGTTTTATGCTTGAAAAGGCTAAAGAAACAGGTGTTGATTTCGATATGTTTGCTACAGGTCATTATGCACGAATAGTTGAAGAAGGCAGCAGATATCTGCTTAAAAGACCGGTTGATTTATCAAAGGACCAGACCTATTTTTTGTATTCGCTTTCACAGGATCAGCTTTCCCGGATAATTTTTCCCCTTGGGGGCTACAACAAAACAGAGGTAAGAGATTTAGCCAGGTCAATGGGGCTTCATACATCGGATAAACCGGAGAGCCAGGATTTTATTTCAGGCGGAGACTACACCCCTTTCTTTAAAAAAGACGAGATAAAAGAAGGCGACATCGTAAATAAAGAGGGCAAGGTTCTTGGAAAGCACAGGGGCATTATCTACTACACTGTCGGGCAGCGTAAGGGACTTGGAATAGCCGCCCCGAACCCGCTTTATGTATCGGAGATTGATGCTGAAAACAACCGCATCATTGTGAGTTCCCAGTCGGAGATAATGGCAGGGGGGCTGATTGCCGGGGATATTAACCTGATATCAACTGATAAACTCGATAAACCCGTCAGGGTGAATGTAAAAATAAGGGTACAGCATAAGGCCGCACCGGCAGAACTCTCTGACCTTGATGATGGAAGGATGAAGGTTATTTTTGATGAACCCCAGCTTGCAGTAACACCGGGCCAGTCGGCAGTCTTCTATGATGGAGATGTGGTGCTGGGCGGGGGGATTATAGAAAAAGCGTTCCATCCATAGATAAGTCTTTATGGATGGATCGCTGAGAGCTGTTTTAATACGCTTTCGCAAACAGAACCCTCTGTTTACTCTTCTTACCCGTAAAGATACATTCGCCTTCTTCACCTGCAAGATCAAAGGGGATGTTTCTTATTGAAACGCCGTATTCTTTGGAAATCTGTTCCTCAAGTTCTCTTTCACCGCACCAGTGGACCTGTGCAAATCCGCCGTGAATCTCTGGCTGATCCTGTTTTTGAGGAGTGAAGAAGGAGATGAAATCATCTTTACTGTCAATCTTGACAGTGTTTTCATCTCTATAGGTGAGGGCTTTTTGATACATGCTTTGCTGGATGTCAGCAAGTGTTTCGCTTACCGTGTTTATAAATTCCTCTTTGCTGATACCCTCCCTTTCTCTCCTGTCCTTGTCTCTTCTTCCCACGAATACGCTGTTGTTTTCAACTTCCTTGGGGCCTACCTCAACAGAGATCGGTACTCCCTTTTTAACCCAGGACCATGCCTTTTCTCCACCATGCAGATCCCGTGTATCCAGTTCTACCCTGACAGGTTCACCATCGTAAGTTTTTTCCCTGAGTGCTGCGGTCAAAGCTTCGCAGTATTCCATTACCTGCTGCTTTGTTTCCTCCTTGTGAAGAACCGGCATAATTACCACATGCGCAGGAGCAAGCCTGGGAGGAATTGCAAGACCATTATCATCGCTGTGGGTCATGATAAGTCCGCCGATGAGTCTTGTTGAAGCACCCCATGATGTGGTCCAGGCATACTCTTCTTTTCCCTGGTCAGACAGGAACTTTATCTGTGATGCCTTTGCAAAATTCTGTCCCAGAAAATGTGAGGTGCCAGCCTGAAGGGCCTTCCTGTCCTGCATCATGGCCTCGATACTGTATGTTGCAACTGCACCAGGGAATCTCTCCGCCTCGCTCTTTTCCCCCCTTACTACAGGGGTGGCCATGTAATTCTCCGCAAAATCAGCATATACGTTCAGCATTTGCATGGTCTCTTCCTGTGCCTCTTCGGATGTAGCGTGTGCAGTGTGGCCTTCCTGCCAGAGAAACTCGGCCGTGCGTAAAAAAATCCTCGGCCTCATTTCCCATCTAACAACATTTGCCCACTGGTTTATAAGCACCGGAAGATCGCGGTATGACTGTATCCAGTTGGCATACATTTCACCTATTATGGTCTCGGAGGTAGGTCTTATTATCAACGGCTCCTCAAGCTGACCGGCCGGCACAAGCTTTCCGTCAGGTCCGGCCTCAAGCCGGTGGTGGGTTACAACAGCACATTCCTTTGCGAATCCTTCAACATGGTCTGCTTCTCTTTGAAGGTAGCTCAGGGGGATAAAAAGCGGAAAGTACGCATTTACATGCCCTGTTTCCTTGAACATCCTGTCGAGATGTTTTTGTACGTTTTCCCATATTGCCCAGCCCCAGGGCTTTATGACCATGCAGCCTCGAACAGGCGAGCTCTGTGCCATGTCTGCTGCCTTGATGACCTGCTGATACCATTCGGGATAGTTTTCCTCCCTGGTAGGTGTTATTGCTGTTTTTTGTTTTTTACCCATTGTTTACTCCATATATAAATTTTTGTAATCAGTGCATTTTATGATTTTCAGTTCTCAGCCGGCTTAAATCCCCTGTGGGTTCCAGATCCAGGATCCTCATCTGGACCTTTTCATTTCCATTCCACTTGTTGATTTCAGGTGAGTATACCATATTTATTAAACTGTTTTGAGCCGGCTGTATGTTTGCAAGATTAAATCCTATTGCCTCGTGCACTGCTTCGCCCTGTCTTAACCTGAGCTTCAGATGATTTTCTCCCACGATCCACGAATCCATAACCTCCAGATTCCCGGAATAAAAAACAGGCTCAGGATTTCCGGATCCAAAGGGTTCAAGAGAGCGAATATCGTTAATCGAATCTATCGAAAGATCGGACAGGCGCAGGCAGTCATCTACTGTAATGGACGGGATAAGATCTTCATCCTTTAGTACAGTCCGGGCAATATCTTCCAGTCCCTGCGAAAGTAATTCAATATTCTCCTTTTCAAGTGTGCAGCCTGCAGCATGGTAGTGGCCGCCAAATTTTTTAAATAGATGTTTAAGCTGTGTCATGGATTCATGGAGGTTGAAACCGTCTATGCTTCTTCCTGATCCGGTGGCAATGCCGTCTCTTATTGTCAGCACAACTGTCGGCCTGTGGTAACGTTCAAGCAGCTTTGATGCAACTATGCCCAGCACACCCTTGTGCCAGTCCTTCCTGGCAAGGAGCAGTGTTTTTTTGTTTTCAAGGTCGAGCTGCGGGATCAGGTTTGTTTCTATGTCTTCGATTATCTCACCCTCAATCCTCTGCCGCTCGCTGTTCATGCTGTTAAGTTCTTTTGCCGTATTAATAGCTTCCGAGTAGTTTTCGGTTACAAGCACTTTAATACCGCTTGTCTTATCTCCTATGCGTCCGGCAGCGTTGAGCCTGGGTGCGAGTTTGAATGCAACATCCCCTGATGTAATTGCCTGGTTATCCAGGCCGCATATTTTTTTCATTGCCTCGATACCCAGCCATCTTGATGTCCTCATGATCTCCATTCCGGCCGAAACTATTATCCGGTTTTGTCCTGTCAGAGGGACCATGTCAGCGATCGTTCCAAGCGCCACAATATCCAGGTATTGTCTCAGGTCAGGTTCCGCCGCCAGTTTGAACCATCCTTTCTTCCTTATGCATGACCTTATGCCGGCGGCAAGAAAAAAGGCGACACCCACTCCTGCCAGTTCCCTGAAGGGAAACTCCGAATCTGGCCTGTTAGGGTTAATCACGGGACAAACAGGAGAGAAGTTTTCAGGTATCTGATGATGATCGGTTACAACAACATCTATCCCGAGTGACTGGGCATATTCTATCTCATTTCTGTTTGATATTCCACAGTCAACAGTGATAATAAGTTTAACCTTCTGCTCGGCAAGTCTGTTAATAGCTTCTACAGTAAGGCTGTATCCTTCTGTTATCCGGTCGGGGATGTAGTAGAGCACAGGTATTCCCAGTTCCGAAAAAAAGTTCACAAGCAGGGCTGTGGAAGTAAGACCGTCAGCATCATAATCGCCGAATACTGCTATTGTCTCCTGTTTTTCAAAGGTAGATATTATCAAGCCGGCACCCTCTTCCATGTCCTTTAGAAGCATGGGATCGATCAGGCCTGATAATTTCGTATAGAGGAATGAATTAATGTCCCGGGGAGTTTCTATTCCGCGGTTTATCAATAACCGTGCTTTTATTTTTGAAATACCTGTTTCTCGGGATAGGATTTCGGCGTTTTTTGAGGATGTCAGGATTCTCCAGATTTTATCAGTCATATTATTTTTCTGAGTTCCGAATTAGTTCCTCAACCTTCCTTAGATATTCTAGAGTGTCAACTTCGATGGAATCGGAATCCGCTTCTATAACTTTAATCCTGTAGCCGTATTCCATGGCCCTGAGCTGTTCGAGTTTCTCTGCATTCTCCAGCTCGCCGGCTGATAATTTATTGAATGCAACAATAAATTTTTTTCTATAGGCATAGAATCCAAGATGTTTGTAATATTTCTGATCCGAGGGTTTTTCACGATAAAAAGGTATAGAGCATCGTGAGAAATAGAGAGCGAAATCGTTATTGTCAGTGACAACCTTTACAATAACGCTGTCATCAATTTCCTGCGGATCGCTTATTTTATATTTAAGTGTGCTCATTGGTATGGTATTGTCATCAATAAGCGGTTTTACCATATCGGAAATAAGAGAAGGTTCGAAAAAAGGCTGATCCCCCTGAATATTTACAATGATATCCTCATCCTTAAGCCCCAGTATTTCAACCGCTTCGGCTATCCTGTCAGAGCCTGAAGAATGATTCTTCCCTGTCATGATAGCTTTACCGCCAAAGCCTTCAACGCATTTGAGTATTCGTTCATCATCGGTTACAACATAAACCTCTGAAATATCAGGACAGCCTGCAGCGCATCCATATGTACGCTGAATCATCGGCTTCCCGGCGATTATTGCCAGCGGTTTTCCCGGGAACCTTGTGGAGCCGTATCTTGATGGAATGAAGGCGATAATGGACATGAATGATTACCCAACCGAATATGTCGCGCATGCATTATCGGATTCCCAGGCCGTGACCCTGCTTATCTTGACTCTGCTGTCGTTTATGTCCTTTGACAACTCATCGAAAATATATTTGGCTATGTTTTCAGAAGAAGGATTTATTTCGGTAAAATATTCAATGTCATTTAAAAATTTATGATCAAGTCTCTCAATGATTTCATCAGTCTTTTCCTTTATAATCTTGAAATCAACGAGCATTCCTCCATCGTCAAGTTCTTCTCCCTTCACATAAACCTCGATTTTCCAGTTGTGACCGTGAAGATGTTCACACTTTCCTTTATAGTTTCTCAACTGGTGGGCTGCACCGAATTGAGTTATTGTTTTCAGCTCGTACATGGTACTCCTTTAGTGTACTGTTTTTTTATTAAATATTAACCAGGCCTCAAACAAAATATTCATTTACCGGACAGGTGCAGGGCGCATCCGCCTACGCCAAAGCAGCGGCGAGACAAGAGGCTCAAGGCGCAGGGTTTAATGATTTTTATCTGATTTATGCCTCAGCTCCAGGCGGTTTGCCGCATTCGCTGCATTTACCCTCTATTATGATCCCAGTGCAGGCTCCGTCAGAGCAGAGAACCCTGTCGTCCAGATCAAAATCTTCGCCATCTTCTTCTATTAAACTCTCTGGGTCTTCCTGAAGGCCTTTTCCGCAGTTGATACAGTAAACACTCTCTTTTGGGGTTGATTCACCGCATGAAGGGCAGTCAACTCCTTCTATCTCATGTTCGCATTCCGGACATTTAATAATCATTTTCAGCTCTTGTTTAAGGTTTTAATTATAATCTTTTCAATTGGGAATTAATAATATATTACAGGAGGATATGTCAATCCCTGATAATCTTTCAGGGTATTGCCCCTTTTTAGGTTGAACGGATTATTGGAGCACGGAAACCCGAAAAGGCTATATTAATTCTTTTTTTTACCATGACTTTGCAGGAATGCTCTTGAAAAAATGGAAATTTTCTGACAATTTCGCTTGATATATAGGATGAAAACAAGTAGCATTTCAGCCTATCTATTTAAAATTACAATAAAAAAACAAATAATATTATTTTGTTAAATGAATGGAGGCATAAATGGATACATATAAAGTGAAGGATCTTATGGTTCCGCTCGAAGAATATGCAACTGTTTCTCACGGGGCGACTCTTTACGATGCAGTACTCGCCCTTGAAAAGGCGCAGGAGGAGCTGGAGAGGTCCAATACCGCTTATCTGCACAGGGCAGTGCTTGTTTATGATGATAATAAAAAGGTAATTGGAAAAATAAGCCAGCTTGATGTCCTTACCGCCCTTGAACCCAAATACGGTGAAATGGGTCACAGCAGATCAATGTCAAGGGTCGCATTCAGCCCTCAGTTTCTTAAAAACATGCTGGAAACCTATTCACTGCTTTCGGAGTCTTTTGAGACTGTATGCAGAAAGACAAGGGATATTAATGTTAAAGAGGTCATGTACACACCTTCCGAAGGCGAGTATGTGAGTGAAAATGCCTCGCTGAGAGAAGCGATACATCAGTTTGTTATGGGACACCATCAATCATTGCTTGTAACACGCGGGGAAGATATTGCAGGTGTTTTAAGGCTGACCGATGTATTTAAGGCTGTCTTTCAGTTTATGAAATCGATATCCTGATAATTTATATAATATGAAACAGCTGGGCCTTCGCTATAGAATATATATTATTATCGCCGCACTGGTTGTTATAACATGTGCCGGAGGAATAGTAACTGTCTGGTATACCTATCGTATAGAGGGTATGTTTGAGAACATTGTAGACAAAAATATCGAGGCCTTCAGAATAGTCGAAGAGCTTGAAACCGCTCTTGTGAATCAGAAGGGATTTGTAACATACTTTTTACTTGATTCCGATCCCGACTGGCTCAGACAGCTTGGTGAATACAGGCAGATATTCAGAGAAAGAATAAAAGAGGCCAATAATCTTGTTGCGACCGCACAGGAGAGAGAGGCACTGGATGATCTCGAAAATGAGTATCAGAAATATATTGAACTAAAGGACAGGGTTATTGCCTTTTACCGTGAAGGAAACCGGGAGGCGGGAGAGGCACTGCACAGTGATTCTCGACTTCATTTTTTTAAAAGTCTTGAATTGAGTGAAAAATTCAAAGAGCTTTATGTTGAAAGACTGTCTGCCATAAAAAATGAAAGCCTTGCACAGGCGCGGAGGCTGAGGATTATTGCCGGTACCGCGATATTTTTTGTCATCTGTCTTGGTATTGTGCTTGCCCTGGTGCTGATCAGACAGGTCCTTGAACCCATAAGAATTCTGGTACGGGAAACCTCCAGGGAACAAAATTCCACGGAACCGGGTGATGAGGTCAAGGCACTCAGCATGGGTGTAAGGGGTCTCATCGAGGATATTGATCATACCAGCCTGGAGCTTGAAAAAAGCAGGGAGACACTTCTGCAGGCAGAAAAACTGGCAATGGTCGGAAAACTGGCCGCAGGAGTGGCCCACAGCATAAGGAACCCTCTTACCTCGGTTAAAATGAGGCTTTTCTCAATGGGCAGGGCACTTGATATGCCTGAATCCCAGAGAGAGGATTTCAACGTCATATCGGAAGAGATCGGTCATATAGATACCATTGTGCAGAATTTCCTGGAATTTTCCCGGCCTCCTAAATTGAGAATGCAGATGACAAGCCCTTCTGAGATTGTGGATCTGGTGATACAGCTTTTAAGGCACAGGCTTGAATCCGGAAATGTCGAGGTCACTCTGCACAGAGAAAAAATGCTGCCGGAGATTGAGATAGACCCTGAGCAGATCAAGGAGGTGCTCGTCAATCTTATGGTAAATGCATGTGAGGCCATGACCGATGGAGGAAAGATCGATATATTTGAGGAGCAGGGCGCAGTCAAAAATGCCGGTGAAGCGGTCATTATAAAGATAAAAGACAATGGCCCCGGTATCCCGGACAAGATACAGGAAAAGGTGTCCCAGCCTTTTTATACCACAAAGGAGGAGGGGACAGGGCTTGGACTCAGTATTGCAGAGCGTATAGTAACAAACCACGGGGGAAGCATTTCATTTGAATCAGTGGAAGGCCGCGGAACAACATTTATTATTACGCTTACAGGAGGGGTGAAAAAGTAGTGAGCAATATTCTTATAATTGATGATGATGATCCCTTAAGAAAAAGTTTTGAAAAACTGCTCAATGAAGAAGGCTATACGGTCTTTTCGGCTCCTTCAGGGGAACTGGGGCTGAAGAAGGTTCAGGAAAATCCTCCCGATGTGGTTGTGCTGGATATGAAACTTCCGGGTATGAACGGTATGGAGGTTTACAAAAAAATAAATGCGATTGATCCCAAACTCCCTGCAATAATAATGACGGCCTTCGGTACAACAGAGACTGCGATAGAGGCTACAAAACTGGGTGCCTTTGATTACATACTTAAACCCTTTGATGTCCCTGACATGCTTACTACAATCAGCCAGGCAATGGAGTCAGCCAGGTTCATGCGCAGGCCTGTTAACATGAATCCAGCCCCTGACAGTACTTCCGGTGAGGCGCTTATAGGCAGAAGCAGCGCCATGCAGGAGATCTACAAGGCTATAGGCCGAGTTTCACCAACAGATGCGACCGTCCTGATCCGCGGTGAATCAGGCACCGGTAAGGAACTCGTAGCGAGGGCGCTTTATCAGCACAGTCTGAGGGCCGGAAAACCCTTTCTTGTGATCAACTGTGTAGCCATACCTGAAACCCTGCTTGAAAGTGAACTGTTCGGATATGAGAAGGGCGCCTTTACCGGTGCAACCCACAGGCGTATCGGAAAGGTTGAGCAGGCAAATCACGGAACCATCTTTCTTGATGAAATAGGGGATATGCCACCCGGAATACAGGCAAAAATACTCAGACTGCTTCAGGAAAAGAGCATAGAGCGTCTTGGCGGCAGATCTACAATTCCTGTTGATGTTAGAATAATCGCGGCAACAAACAGGGATCTTGAAGCCGGAATTGCTGCCGGCAGATTCCGTGAGGACCTCTATTTCCGCCTCAAGGTCGTAACAATCGGTCTTCCTCCCTTAAATAAAAGGGCTGCGGATATCCCTCTTCTTGTTGATTATTTTTTACCCCGGTTTGCAAATGAGCTGGGCATCAATAACCCGGGCATAACAGAGGAGGCAAAGAAGGTGCTTGTGAGTTATCCATGGCCCGGAAATGTGAGAGAACTTTCAAACATCCTTCAGAAGGCATTGATATTTAACCGTGGAACCCCGATAAGCCTGGATGATATAACCAGGGCCATCAGCGGTAAGATGGCTGTAGGAGGCGAAGGAAAGACAGAGACTGACCGTGAGATTGTACACTGGATAAGGGAAGAACTGTCATCCGAAAACAGGGGCAATGTCTTTGATTCATGCATGGATCACTTCGCAGGCATACTCATAAAGGAGGCCCTTAACATCACAGGCGGAAACAGGACAAAGGCCGCAAAGCTTCTGGGCCTCTCAAGACCGACGCTTCATTCAAGGATTGAAAAATATCAGATCACTCTTGAAACATCCGTGAAGGACGACTAAAATATAATATTGTGCGGTTTCTTCTTTTTACATAGTGTAAAAAAAACCGACATAAAAAAAGAAAAGTGAATTACCCGGTATAGCATGTCATTTTGAATAGCTAAATTTAACAGGTAGTTATGCTTTTTTGACCGCATTCCCATTTGGCATATTAGTTGCTCTCTATCTATTCGTATGAGTATGAAGGACTGCAAGGTCAAGCCGCATGTAAGTTGATTTATTACTGCGCAGATAAAACTAAGAGGCCGATGAGAAAGTGGAAAAAAAAATTCTCATATCAGACAGAAATAAAAATGTGAGAGAGTATCTTAAACGTGAGATGAAGATAGACGGCTACAGTATTGAACTGGCAAAAAGCGCCGAAGAGATCCTTGACCGCATCAGACACGATGATTCTATCAGACTTCTTATCCTTGATCCTGATCTGCCGGACCTTGAGTATGAAACACTAATGCAGACCCTTATCGAGATGACTGCAAAACTGCCCGTTATCCTTCATTCATACAGCAACAATCGTGATGATGCCAGCGGCATATACAAGCCTCTGCATTTTGTTGAAAAGAGGGGGCATGGCATAGATAACCTTAAACAGGTGGTTAGTGCGCTCTTGAAAAAGTAGAAAAATAACCCGGATTAAACTGTCCATATGCGATGGGACATAGGACACTTACATGGAAAACAGTCAGGGAAAAAATTATTTTATACTGTTCCTGAAGGACAGATTTTTAGGCGTTCTGGTTACGTCTATAATTCCGCTTATACTCGTAAGCGGTGTAATCCTCTATCAGCTTTATGACTCCTACAAAATAAAGGTTGAAGACCATCTTTCCACGCTTGTCAAAAAACACAAAATCAACATTGACAGCTTCCTTGATGAAAAACTTGGAAACATCAGGTTTATTGCAGAAAGCAGCAGTTTAGAAAGATTAAGCGACCATTCCTTTCTTGAGGTGCAGCTTATGCTGCTCCAGGAGGAATACAGTGCGGTGTTTGTTGACCTTGGTGTAATAGATTCTGAAGGGATTCAGGTTGCATATGCAGGTCCTTTCAAGCTTGGAAAGGCCGATTACTCAAACTCCGAATGGTTCAACAGGGCGATGGAAAAACCTTACTATCTGAGTGATGTGTTCCTTGGTTTGAGAGGCCTCCCTCATTTTATAATCACGGTAAGAACTGTCAGAGACGGAAAACCATGGCTTTTAAGGGCAACCATAGATTTTGTGGCCTTTAACGATCTTGTTGAAAATGTGCGTATCGGTGAGACAGGCTTTGCCTTTATCCTCAATCGAAAAGGGGAATTCCAGACCAAACCTCTGTTTAATGTAAATCCAGCCGACCCTCCCTATACGACTTTTCTTAATTATAGAGGGGCAAAGGAGGTCCTGTTCGAGGAAATCAAAAAGGGTACACCAGGGAAGGACATATACGTCGCAGCCTTTCTTAAGAAAGGAGAGTGGATTCTGGTCTGTCAGCAGATGGCGTCGGATGCCTTTTCGGTCTTTTTTGATGCCCTGAATATTGCACTGATCATAATCCTGCTTGGAAGCATGACAACAATCTTAATGGCCTATGTCCGTTTTAAAAATATGTCCTTAAATATTGAAAAGGCGGAAAACGAAAAGCAGTTTATGAATGAGCAGATAATAGAAACCGGAAAGCTTGCCAGTGTAGGAGAGCTGGCTGCCGGTATCGCACATGAGATAAATAATCCAGTTGCTATAATGGTTGAAGAGGCGGGCTGGATGGAGGATCTGCTTGCGGAAGGAGAGGAATCCTTTGAAAAGAACAATGAAGAATTCAAACGATCCCTCAGGCAGATAAGGACTCAGGGGCACAGGTGCAAGGAGATAACCCAGAAACTTTTAAGTTTTGCCAGAAAGACCGATTCCAGGGTCCGGAAGACCCAGCTGAATGACATTGTTGAAGAGATAGTGGCTATTTCGTCCCAGAGGGCAAAGTATGCAAATGTCGAAATGGATGTGAACCTGGATGAAATCCCTGAAGTTGAAGTTTCCCAGACAGAGATGCAGCAGGTATTCCTTAATATTATTAACAATGCCCTTGATGCCATGGATAAACAGGGAGGTATACTGAAGATTTCAACCAGACTGGAAAACAACTTTATAGTTATTGAAATCACGGACAGCGGTCCCGGTATCCCCGGCCCCAACCTGCAGAAGATATTCGATCCCTTTTTTACGACAAAACCTGTCGGAAAGGGCACAGGTCTTGGGCTGTCGATCTGTTACGGAATCGTGAAGAATCTGGGCGGCGAGATAGTTGTTCACAGTACAGTAGGAGCTGGAACAAGTTTCTTTATAAAAATACCGGTATCAGGGGTGTCAGGATAAGCTGATATATCTGTGTTCGGACAAACCCTTTAAATCCGGTTTTAAAGGAAAGGAGATTTATTATGATTAACCCATTTGTCTTATTAGTTGATGACGAGATCGGTTTTGTAGAGGCCATTACCAGGCGGCTTGTTAAAAGAGACCTTAATGTTATATCAGCCTTCAGCGGGCCTGAAGCCCTTGAAAGCCTGAGTAATAATAAAAATCTCGACGTTGTTGTACTTGACGTAAAGATGCCGGGTATGGATGGGATTGATACACTGAAGGAGATTAAAAAGGAGTTTCCCCTTGTTGAAGTAGTCATGCTCACGGCCCATGCGACTGTTGAAACAGCGATTGAAGGCATGAAAATAGGGGCCTTTGATTACCTGATGAAACCATGTGACATAGAGCAGCTTGTTTCCAAGGTTACCGAGGCTGCGGCTAAAAAGCGTAAGCATGAGGAAAAGATCCGCGAGGCCAGAATAAAAGAGATAGCATCCAGGCATGGATAGGATTGGACAAAACAATGATCTGCCTGAAAAAACCGGAGAGTGTATGGAGAGCGAAATAAAAAAATCCGGAAAAATAAAACTTCTTTTTGTTGATGATGAAAAGGGTTTTGTTCATGTGCTTTCTAACAGGCTTTCAAAAAGAGGCATTGACGTATGCAGGGCATACAGCGGCTCGGAAGGGATAAGTGCCCTGCGGAAACAGGATTTTGATGTGGCTCTGCTTGATCTTAAGATGGAAGACATGGACGGGATTGAGGTGCTGAAGATTTTCAAGAAGATGTATCCTCAGATGGCGGTAATAATGCTTACAGGTCATGGTTCCGAAATGGCTGCAAGGGACGGCATTGAATACGGTGCCTTTGATTACCTTACAAAGCCCTGTGAACTGGATGAACTTCTTGAAAAGATTCATGACGCCATGAAGTCAAAGGGAGGCAAGGAAAATGGATGAGACTAATGTCCTTATTGTAGATGATGAAAGGGATTATATCGAAACCCTTGCAAAGCGTTTAAAGAGGCGGGGGCTTGAAATAACAGGGGTAGAAAATGGAGAAGATGCCCTGGAATGGCTTGCAAAAAATTCGGCCGATATCGTTCTGCTTGATGTTCGCATGCGGGGTATGGACGGGATACAGGTGTTGAGGGAAATTAAAAAAGAGTTTCCGCTTATTGAGGTTATTATGCTCACAGGCCATGCAAGCACGGAAGTGGCCATCGAAGGCATGGAACTGGGTGCCTTTGATTATCTTATGAAACCGGTAGATTTTGATGAACTGCTTTACAAGATACAGGATGCCCATAAGAAAAAGAGTATACAGGAAAAGAAGATCCGGGGAATGAAGGAAATAGTTAAAGGAGAACAGGATAATCTGTCACAGTAAATATAATGAGGAGGTAGTTAATAATTATGAATTTTTTTAGACAGCTTGGTAGCTTTATGATGATGGGGGCAAGAGCTCACGCCAGGTGGGAGCTCGATGTCTCCAGACGAATACTTGGAGACAGAAAGCGGCTTTTTATTTTATTACTGCTTTCGATTCCATGTGTCCTGGGTGGTATTGCCTTTGCGGATCAGATAAACGGTGCACTGCCTGATCTGCTTGGCGGAAAAAAAGCCTACAGCCCGGCATTTTACTCGACCGGGATATTCATAGTCTCGATATTAATCGGCCTTGGTGCAGGTCTCATAACAGGATGTATCGGTGCAGGCGGTGGTTTTATTATCGCTCCTGCCCTGATGAGCGCGGGCATTAAAGGTATTCTTGCAGTCGGTACAGATCTGTTTCACATATTTGCCAAGGCGATCATGGGAAGCGTAATACATAAAAAACTTGGGAATGTATCCGTACGTCTTGCAGTAGTCTTTTTACTGGGAGCAATGATTGGCGCCACCGCAGGAGGAGTCATTAACAGGGTTTTATATGAAATGAATCCTGTCTTGAGTGATGCATTTATAACAACAGTCTATTCCCTTATGCTCGGTTTTCTCGGGGCCTACGCGATGACAGATTTTCTCAAGACCAGAAAATATGGAGGCGGATCAGGACATGGCGCCCATTCCGGAACAGAGGGAAGTGCAAGGATTGCAAAACTTCCCAGAAGAATCCAGTCAATAAAGGTTCCGCCTATGATTACTTTTGATCATGACCTGACCCCGGGCGGGAGAAGTATATCATGGGTATTTTTGGTCATAAGCGGGGCCATTGTTGGTTTTGCTGCAGGTATCATGGGTGTCGGGGGAGGATTTCTCACCTTTCCTATTTTTGTATATGTCATGGGTGTATCATCGATGACTACCGTTGGTACGGATATCTTCCAGATTGTGTTTACAGCAGGTTATGCCGCAATAAGCCAGTATGCCATATACGGTTTTATCTTTTACACCCTTGCAATGGGTATGCTGCTGGGATCTCTTCTGGGTATCCAGATTGGTGCCATGGTAACAAAAGTTGTGCCGGCCATCTATATAAATGGTTTTTATGCAATGGCCGTACTTGCCGGATTTGTTAACAGGATTTTCGCGCTGCCTGCAAAGCTTGGTGAAATGGAGGTAATTAATATATCTAAAAATACCGGGGCTGTTCTCGATAAGATAGGCATATGGGCCTTTTTTATCGTAATAGGCGGCTTTACCGTGTGGGTAATAGGAACCTTTCTTAAAAACATCGATACACTCAAAAGAAAGGGGGTAAAGTCATGATAACCAATAAAAAGGTATTTGCAAAAGGCGGAATTGCACTGCTGCTCTTTTTTGCTGTCCTCGTGATTATTTTTTCACCGGTATTCAAGGGGCATAATGGTCTTGAATATCTTGATGCACTCTATAACTCCATCTCAAAGGGATCAGCCTACTATATTCCGAAGGTAAAAGAAGATACGGATAAACTCATTGGAAAAAGTGTCAGCCTGACTGTTGGAGTTAATGATTCATCTGCTGCTGAACAGACTGCCATCCTGTTTTCCAAGAGCGGAGCAAAGGTTGAAATACTGGATAATAAGCTAAAGGTTTCCGGCGATCTTGGAAAAATCCTTGATAGCTGCCTGGCGGATGCTGACAGCATGTATAAAAACGAAGGAAACTCGATTACTGAAAAATACGGATATAATGAACGGCAGGTTTTGTATAACTGGTGGGCTGTGTGCGGGGAAATGGATAAGGATTTAAAGAGACAGAAAAAATTTGAAGAGGCAAAGATAGTTGATCTCTTAAGAAAAAAGGCGGTTGAGACCTCTTATAATTACTATAAAATTGAACCACAGAAAATAAGTGAGCGGTTATGGGTTGTTATCTTTTCTCTTATTTTTTACGTGGGGTATACCCTGTGGTATGGATTTGCAATCATGTATCTGTTTGAGGGATGGGGCCTTCAGCTGGACGAGCACTAATATCGACTTAAAGATGTATTGTCTTTGCTTGTCATTTCGATCTATTAGCTGTAGGGGCACGACGCATCGTGCCCCTACCCACAAAGCAGGATCTCCTTTCAGTCGAGAGATGACAGTCGGCAAATTATACGACACCAGAGGGATGAAGTATTCATTATCTGTTTCCAATGGGTAATTTTATAGCGAACATAAGGCACATAAATAACGCAATTTGCCCTTTTTTAAAATCGGCTTCTATTTTGTATTGAAAATAGATACAATTATTTCTGACCAATTCAACATCATCGGGATCTGAATGCTTGAATTCATAAACAGAATAAAAGATAAATTCTCGAAAAAAACAGAAATTGATGCTGCTGAGGCGGAAAGGCTCCGTAATGATTTCCGCGACAGATACCATCACTTTAAACTGCTCCTCAATGCCAACAACAAGGCACTTGAAATAATGGCTGAGATCGAGAATGCCCTGAGGGGCGAGAAACCCTTCGGCATGTCATATGTCCGGTCACGATGCACCCGTGTATCAACAAGTGTCTGGCAGATTATAAAAAATCTTAACGAACTGACCTCCGGAAAATATGATGAGCTTTATCAGAGATTCATTGAAATACAGAAAAAAATCAATCCTTATCTTGTGTACCACGACAGTTCCGAAGAGGGGCTTCTGACCATCCCCCTTGATAAGGTGAACAGGGAATATACCGATCAGGTAGGCAGTAAAATGGCGAATCTTGGAGAGATTTTTTCAAAAACCGGTTACAGGATATCAAATGGGTTCGCCATTACCTCAACTGCCTACCGCAGGTTTATAAAACACAATGACATTCAGAACGAAATAAACCGTCTGTTACAGACTCTTCAGGATGACAGCCCGGATAAAATCTACAGCATAAGTTCCGCAATTCAGAAACTGATATTCAATTCACCATTACCAGAAGATCTTGAAAAAGAGATATGGGAGCAGTACCGAATTCTTGAGGATAAGGACGGAGAGAACATACGTGTTGCAATACGCAGCAGCGCCCTTGGAGAGGATATGCCCGGGGCGTCATTTGCCGGGCAATACCGTTCGGAACTGAATGTCAGCAGGGAAAATATTATCAGTTCATACAAAAGTATTCTGGCCAGTAAATACAGTCCGGCTGCCATGGCCTACCGGTTGAACAGGGGTATGAGGGATGAGTCAATAGCCATGTGCGTGGGGTGCCTCAGTATGGTTGATGCCCGTTCAGGAGGCGTAGCCTATTCAATAGATCCCGTTAATCACAGGAACAGGGATGTTCTGATAAGCTCGGTATGGGGGCTTCCAAAGCCCGTTGTTGACGGGAGCACTCCGGCAGACCTCTTCAGAATTTCACGTGATAATCCAATGGCTGTGCTGGAAAGAAATATAGTGCATAAGGATGAAAAATTCGTCTGTTATGCGGATGAAGGTATCTGCAGGATGGATATTACAGGTGAAATGAATGATTCACCTTCATTGACAGATGATGAGGCAATCGAGATTGCAAAGGCTGTAATCGGTCTTGAGTCCTTTTACGGTTTTCCCCAGGACATAGAGTGGGCAATAGGGGCAGACGGTTCCATCGTTATACTGCAATGCAGGCCCCTGCAGCAGGCGGAAAATATAGAAGACCTTATTCCTGATGAGCATTTCGGGGTTGAAGGTGATAACGTGATTAATCGAGGCGGATTTACTGCCAGTCCGGGTGCGGGGTCAGGTCGGGTTTTTATTCTTAAAAAGGAGGCGGATCTTCTTCGTTTTCCGGAAGGGGCGGTGCTGGTTACAGTGCAGGCATTACCCCGGTGGGCGGTTCTTTTAAGCAGGGCATCCGCGGTAGTAACAGAGCACGGGAGCATAACAGGACATCTGGCAAATGTGGCAAGGGAGTTTAATGTCCCCGCCATATTTGGAATGGAAAGGGCGGTTGAGCTTCTTGCCGGTGAAGATGTTGTTACGATTGATGCGGAAAGAACCGCTGTGTACAGAGGAAGAGTCGAGTCTCTGCTTGAAAGGAAAAAGCCTAAAAGGAATATGATGGAGGGAAGCCCTGTATTTGAATCCCTGAGGGATGCGGCAAAAAATATCATCCCCTTGAATCTCCTTGATCCTTCCTCTGTGGAGTTTAAAGCTTCCGGCTGCCAGACCTTTCATGACATTACACGGTTATGCCATGAAAAATCCGTGGACGAGATGTTCAGTTTTGGAAGAGATCACAGCTTTCCTGAGCGGTCAAGCAAACAGCTTTATTTCAAGGTTCCCATGCAGTGGTGGATTCTAAACCTGGATGACGGATTCAGGCATGAGGTGATCGGAAAATATGTGAAGATAGATGATATCGCATCTGTCCCCATGCTTGCCCTATGGGAAGGCATAATTGCAATCCCCTGGGAAGGGCCTCCTCCCGTGGACGGCAGGGGACTAATGTCGGTTATGTTTCGGGCT
Organism: Desulfatiglandales bacterium; assembly: GCA_963667015.2. GTDB lineage: Bacteria > Desulfobacterota > DSM-4660 > Desulfatiglandales > HGW-15 > JAAZBV01. Next base: position 2,973,636 of record CAXXJJ010000004.1, on the reverse strand, counting down.
ACTGCTAATCGTGATCTTGAAACAGGGGCATCAACCAAATATTCAGAACGCAATTATTTCCTGATATCAAAAAACTACTGCAGCCTGAGTTCAAGGCTTGGATTTCATTTCTCAACCATTGAAGCACTGGTCAGTGAAAGGCGCGGTGAAAATTATATCAGTTTTCAGTTTAAAGGCGGAGCGGCGGATGAAGGCAGGAGAACCGGCAGGGTTTTTTTCATCAGGTCTATCCTTGAGGATTACGGATTCAGTGTGTCGATCAATGAAGACAATCTTATTTCAAGGATAGAAGGATTTGATGAAGAGTTTATGATAGGCCGCCTTAAGATACTTGGATATCTTACTATACATACCAGGCAGCTTGATATGATTATGGGAAACGACAGCTCTGTGAATTATTACAAATCAAAATTAAACGCCGATATTAAAAAAATATTAAGTATGGCAAATAATGAAGTTTTATAAATATTAATCTCCTCTTAATCTCTCCAGATTTTCCTGCGCCCTTTTGCAGTCAATACATACAGTGGTTACAGGACGTGCCTCCAGCCTTGCTTCGGATATTTCCTCTTCACACTGATCACATATGCCATATGTCCCGTCCTCGATTCTTTCAAGGGCCTGTTTGAGTTTTATGATCAGTTTGCTGTCTCTTTCCTTGATATGAATATTCATGTCAATATCGGATTCCAGTGTTGCCTGATCAGTAAAATCGGATATCTGTTCGGATTCAGCAAGTGCAGTAACCCTGTTCCGGCTGCTTTTATCCATAAGTGTGTCGAGTTGTTCAGTAAGTATTTTTTTGAACTGCTGAAGTTTCTTTTTATTCATTAGCCATTATCCTGTTTATTAAAGTGGGCAAGTACATATCAGAAAGAGGGATGATATTTCAACATTTTTCCGGTGCTGCCCGACAAAACAGCACAGCACCGGATATATTTTTAGCCCTGTACCTTGAGCCTTTTGCCCTGCGCCCTGTTTTTAATACATATCCTCAGGCATTGCAGGTGCCGCGGCCTTTTTCTTTTCAGGCTTTTCAGCCACCATGGCCTCTGTGGTCATAAGCAGTCCTGCTACAGAGGAAGCATTCTGAAGTGCAAACCTGGTGACCTTTGTGGGGTCGATTATTCCGGCCTTGACTACATCTTCATACTCGCCGGTCTCTGCATTAAAGCCTTTATTGCCTGAAAGGGCCAAAACGTTTTTAACTACAACAGAACCTTCAAAACCCGCATTATTTGCCAGCTGTTTGAGCGGTTCTTCAATGGCCTTTTTGATAATGTTCAGACCTGCCTGTTCTTCGCCCTCAAAGGTTACGTTTTCAAGAACCTTCTGAGCACGTACAAGTGCTACACCGCCGCCCGGGACAATGCCTTCTTCAACAGCCGCCCTTGTGGCGTTGAGTGCATCCTCAACCCTGGCCTTTTTCTCCTTCATTTCCGCCTCTGTTGCAGCGCCTACATTAATAACCGCTACACCGCCGATAAGTTTGGCAAGGCGTTCCTGAAGTTTTTCCCTGTCGTAGTCGCTCGTGGTATCCTGGATCTGGTTTCTGATCTGTTTTACCCTTCCTTCAAGTGCCTTTCTGTCCCCGCCGCCGTCTACTATGGTGGTGTTGTCTTTGTCGATGGTTATCTTTTTGGCTGTTCCCAGGTCTTCAAGGGTCATGTTTTCAAGTTTCTGACCCATGTCTTCGCTTATAACTTTTCCGCCGGTGAGTATAGCGATATCCTCAAGCATTGCCTTCCTTCTGTCACCAAAACCAGGGGCCTTGACAGCCGCACATTTAAGGGTGCCTCTGAGACGGTTTACTACCAGGGTTGCAAGGGCTTCACCCTCAACATCCTCGGATATTATAACAAAGGGCCGTCCTGACTGGGCAATCTTCTCAAGGATAGGAAGAATATCCCGCATATTGGTGATTTTTTTCTCGTGAAGAAGAATGTAGGGTTCATCAAGATCCACAACCATCTTTTCGGCATTTGTTACAAAGTACGGGCTCAGGTAACCCCTGTCAAACTGCATACCCTCAACTATCTCAAGGGAGGTTTCCATTGATTTTGCCTCTTCAACGGTTATAACACCTTCCTTGCCGACCTTTTCCATTGCCTCTGCAATGATATCACCGATGGTTCGGTCGTTATTCGCTGAAATTGTTCCTACCTGTGCGATCTCGTTTTTATCCTTGGTGGGTTTGCTTATCTTTTTAAGTTCTTCAACAACCATTGCCACAGATCTGTCTATACCTCTTTTGATGGACATGGGATTAATCCCCGAGGTAACCAGCTTTAATCCTTCTCTTACAATTGCCTGTGCAAGGATGGTGGCTGTGGTTGTTCCGTCACCGGCTACATCCGATGTCTTTGATGCAACTTCCTTGACCATCTGAGCGCCCATGTTTTCAAACTTGTCTTCAAGCTCGATCTCCTTTGCCACGGTTACACCGTCCTTGGTAGCAACCGGTGATCCCCATGATTTTTCTATAAGAACGTTTCTGCCTCTGGGGCCGAATGTTACCTTTACAGCATTGGCCAGGGTGTCGACACCGATCATTGTCTTTTCTCTGGCGCTGGCGCTGTATTTGATTTCTTTCTTTGCCATAATAATGTTCCTCCCTGATTAGCCTTCTATAACACCAAGAATATCATCTTCTCTCATGATAAGATGTTCAACACCGTTAACCTTGATTTCCGTGCCTGCATATTTACCGAACAGTATTTTGTCTCCCTTTTTTACAGCCATTGCAATTCGGTTTCCCTTTTCATCGGTCTTGCCGGGCCCGGCAGCAACTACCTTACCCTCAAGCGGTTTTTCCTTTGCTGTATCCGGAATATAAATTCCTCCTGAAGTTTTCTGTTCCCCTTCGATTCTTAAAACAAGGACCCTGTCGTTTAAAGGTTTAATGTTCATGTCCTTTATCCTCCTTAAATAATAAAAAGAATATAAATAAATAATTAAAACTGACCTAAAAATATAGAGTAACCTGCTCCAGACGATATGTCTAAGTTACTGATATGACTAATGCAATAATGACGCAACAACCTAATCACTGCATTAAAATTGTCAAGGCTTGAAAATCCTTTTTTTAAATAAAATCCGATCTGAAAATAAAAAACTGAAAAGACCGGTTTGATCATAAATCCCTGCATTAAAAAACTGCCGGCTCACTATTTTTACATCCTGTAAAAAACATTTACATATACTACTGCCTAGTGAAAAAAGATACTTTTGCCAGGTATGGATAATGTATTAAATATCAATTACTTAAAGCAAATATTTGTTGAGAGGCTGCTGGCATGGGAATTGCCTTGTTTTAATAATATTAAACGGTGTTGTACGGATTTATCTTTATAGCCTCCATAAGGCCGGGGATTCCCTCCGCCTTAGTGCATGACGCTGCGGCAACAGCAATAGGTGTTGTTAACATGCTGCCTCTGATGAGAAGGGTTGATATGAAACCCAATTCAAATATTGCCAGGTTCATGCTTCGGAGCCCTGCCTTTGCGTGCTCCTGTAAAGGTATGGGCTCATTTCTCGGCGGGGGCCGATTCATGGCCTCCGCCGCAACCTTAGCTGTTTTTTTCCCCATAACCTGGATTTCCAGATGGGAGGGTATACAGGAAGACCTGGAATGGGGAGCTGCCCTGTCTGTCTTACGCGGAGGAGGTAAATCCTTCGGCTATGGAGTTTTGTACCGGAACCTCCACACCTTTTTCCATGTGATGCCATGAAGACAAATGTTTATAAAAACCTGCAAAGAAAAATTATCACCGCAACCCTCGTGGTATCCCTTACTCCTCTCCTTATTCTTGGAGTTTCGATATATCTGCAGTTTGCGAAAATCTACAGGATAAAAATAGAAGAACAGATAGAATACAGGGCAAGTGCACAGGCAGAGGCCATTGACCTTTTTCTCAGGGAAAGGAGCGCGATACTTTCAGCAGTTGCAGATATTCATAGTTTTGAGAAGCTGAGTAATTCGGATACCCTCGCAGACCTCTTTAAAATGCTTGATTCCCATGCAGGGGCATTTGTGGACCTGGGGGTAATAGACGATCAGGGAAATCATATTGCCTATACAGGCCCCTATAAACTCAAGGGGTATAATTATTATCAGGAGCAGTGGTTCGGAGAGGTAATGAGCCGGGGTATCTATATAAGTGATGTGTACCTCGGGTTCAGGCAGATTCCACATTTTATAATAGCCGTCAGGAGGCAGGAAGATGAAAAAAGCTGGATATTAAGAGCGACCATCGATCCCTATATATTCGGTGATATGGTAAAAGCCGCCCAGGTGGGAAAATCAGGAGATGCATTCATTGTAAACGACGAAGGTGTTTTTCAGACAATACCCAGGTTCTCAGGGCGGATTCAGGAAAACTGGGATATTGATACGAGACTTTTTGGAGGGAAGACTAATTCTGCTGAGCTTTTAGATAAGAATGGAATAAATCGACTTTATGCAGGTGCCTGGCTTAAGAACAAAAACTGGCTTCTTGTAATAAACCAGGATATCTCCGAGGAGATGAAAAGTATCTTTGCCACACGGACAATGGAGATCATTATTTTTATGACTGGAATGATCGCTATCGTGCTGACTACCGTATTTACCACCAGGATGGCAGTAAATAAACTCCAGGATACCGATATAAAGATGAATGAACTAAATGCCCAGCTCCTTCAGTCAGACAAGCTGGCAGCCCTTGGAAAAATGGCGGCAGGTGTTGCCCATGAAATAAACAATCCCCTTGCGGTTATTCTTCAAAAGACCGGCTGGATGGAGGATCTTCTTTTTGAGGAGGAATTTCAGAACAGCCCCAATATAACAGAGTACAGGGAATCGGTGAAAAAGATAGAAGAGCATGTGGAGCGTGCAAGGAAGGTAGTGCACAATATGCTGGGTTATGCCAGAAAAATGGAACCCCGGAGCGAGGATGTTGAAATAAACAGTGTTATCCTGCAGACCATAGGAATCCTTGAAAACTTTGCCAGGATAAACAATATAAAAATAAATACCATGCTGGCAGATAAACTTCCTATTATCGCAAGTGAACAGGCACAGCTTCAGCAGGTTTTTCTGAACCTTATTACAAATGCCATCGATGCGATCGGACAGGATGGATCAATAAATGTGATAAGCGAATTTGATGCGCATAATATCCGGATAAGGGTGATTGATGACGGTCCGGGAATACCTGCTGATCAGCAGGGCAGGGTTTTTGATCCGTTTTTTACGACAAAGGAGGTTGGAAGGGGAACAGGCCTGGGGTTATGGGTAAGCTATAATATTGTAGAGAAACTGGGAGGCAGCATTTCCCTGGCAAGCGAGGCGGGTCAGGGTACAGCCTTTACTGTTACACTGCCCATTATTTCCCCTGAGAAAAAGTAGCTGACATGCCGAATGAAAAAAGAATCTCTTCCTGCCCCGGAGTAAAAACCGAATATATATTAAATGATACAGGAGGAATAATGGATTTATTTACTGTCCTGATCGTAGATGACGAAGATGATTTCCTGGAAACCATTGTCAAACGTCTGCGGAAGAGGAAAATTGACGCCCATGGGTCAAAGAGCGGCGAAGAGGCCCTGAAGATTATCAACCGAATCCCTGTAGATGTTGTCATACTGGATGTAAAGATGCCTGGCGGTATGGATGGTATTGAAACGCTCAGGGCGATAAAGAAGCTGCGACCTCTCACAGAGGTAATACTGCTTACCGGGCATGCCTCTGTTGAAACAGGTATAGAGGGCATGAAACTCGGTGCCTCTGATTATCTTCTCAAACCTGTAAAGCTGGAAGAACTTCTGCCAAAGGTGTTACAGGCAGTCGAAAAAAAGGATAGGCAGGATCATAAGAGCAGGCGTACCAGAATAAAAGATGCAATTAAAAGCAGCTAGTTCTCTCCAATTCATAATGTTTTCCATATTGTAAAAAGCCTTTACACAATATTCCAGCCTGATTTACTCACCCGTTTTATGACCGCTAACAATATGCAGTGAAAACAGCTTGTTATATTATTCACATGGATTCCCGGATGTGGCATGGACCTTGCGATATATAGTGCATCAAACATCTGCCTGGAAGTGACGGATGTGTTCTGTTGATGACCGATGAAAGTCCCCTAAGGCAGTCGGTCATCAACCTAAATACTAAAATGGTTGTTCAGCAGTGGACATAAAAAAAAATCATTATAGTTCAGTAAGGAAGAATATCTTCGCGAGTATGATTCTGGTGCCGGTCACACCTCTGCTGTTTATTCTTGGAATAGGTTACTACTACTTTACCATATCCATAGAAACCAAAAGTGTCTCAACCATGGAAAGGAGTGTGGAGGATCATGGTCAGATGATTGAGACATTTTTAGCGGAACGTAAGGCCGACCTTGAATTCATCTGTTCCTCATATGACTACAACGAATTGAGTAATCCTGAAAGACTTCAGCCTATTTTTAAAAATCTCCAGAAGAATGCAAATGCATTTGTGGATCTCGGCGTGTTTGACGGTAACGGTCTACATGTGGCCTATGCCGGGCCGTTTGAGCTGAAGGGCAAGGAATACAGTGAAGCCGAATGGTTTAGAGAGGTCAATAAAAAGGGCTATTATATAAGCGATGTTTTTTTAGGCTTTCGCAGGATACCTCACTTTATTATCGCCCTTCAGAAGGAAAGCAATGGGAACAGATGGATTATAAGGGCCACAATCGATACATATATGTTCAGTGAACTGGTCAAGAAGGTAAGGATAGGCAATACGGGAGAATCCTACATCCTGAACAGAAACGGGATATTCCAGACAGAAAGAAGATCAGGCGGAAGCCTCATGGAAAATGATCCGGATAACATAAAATATCCCTCTCATCATGCCGGCATAAGGACCTTTATCAGTAAAAATATTTCCGGGGATAAATATCTGTATGCAACAACATGGCTTGAGGCCGTCGACTGGCAGCTTGTTGTAAGACAGCAGAAAAAGGATGCCTTCAGGGAACTGAGAACCGCGACATATCTTATACTCATAATAAGCATCGTTGGCGGCGGAATTATCATCGGACTTGCCTTTTATATGACAGGCAGAATCGTCAAAAACATGGAACGCCTGGATGCGGAAAGAGGCAGCCTCAGCGGACAGCTCGTGAGGGCTACACAACTTGCCGAACTCGGCGAAATGGCAGCGGGTTTTGCACATGAGATAAACAATCCCCTGCAGATAATAAACAATGAACAGGCATTGATGAAGGATATTTTTCTGGAGCTCAAGGAGAAGGGTGATTTTAACAGTTCCGATCTGACAAAGGAGCTGGAAGAATCCATGGAAGAGATACATGTGCAGATAGGAAGGTGCACACGGATTACCCAGGCTATCCTCAAATTCGGAAGAAAAAATGAGCCGACCACCAAAATTGTAGAACTTAATAAAATAATAAATGAAGTAACAGGCATGGTTGAACAGAGGGCAAATGTGCACGGCATAGAGATCATAAGAGATATTCCCGATGACAGCCCGATGGCAAAGGTGGATCCGTCACAGCTTCAGCAGGTATTTCTCAACCTGTTCAACAATGCGATCGATGCGATTATCGAGAGATACGGCGCTTCGGGCGGCAGGCTGGAGGTAGCGGTGGATACAGATGAAGATGAAAATCCGGTAATAACAGTGTCCGATAACGGCGCCGGTATTACGGAAGAAAACATGAACAAGGTATTCAGCCCGTTCTTTACGACTAAGCCGGTCGGCAAGGGAACAGGACTGGGGCTTTCGGTCTGCTACGGGATTATCAAAGAAATGGGAGGAGAGATGAGGGTGGAAAGTGAAAAGGACAGGGGGACTGTCTTTACCATAAATCTTCCTTCTTCCAGGACAGTGTCGAAATGAAAGATTGCCAGGATTCAGGGATCATATTCTTAATTGAGGATGGCTATGGATAGAATGAAAATTATGCTGGTTGATGATGAAGAGAGATATTTATCAACAACATCCAGGCTCCTCGAAAGAAGAGGTTATGATGTCGTTACAGCTTCAAGCGGCGCTGAAGCCCTGGATAAACTGGAAAGCAGTGTCATACATGTTGTAATTCTGGATGTAAAGATGCCAGGCATGGATGGTATGGAAATACTCCAGGCCATCAAACGGGATTTTCCGCTGGTAGAGGTCATCATGCTTACAGGTCATGGTACTCTCGAATTGGCAGTTGAGGGTTTAAAGGCAGGAGCTGTGGGTTACTTTGTAAAGCCGGCAGACATAGATGAACTGATTAAAAAGGCTGAAGAGGCCTTTGAAAAAAGATTAAGAATTGAAGAAAAGATCAGGATGGCTCGCAGCAGGAAGTAGACGGAATCAGGAGGAGATCAAATTTATGACTCAATCGGAAAAAAAGGTAACAGGTTATGACAAGTATGTTAACTGGAAATTATTTATAATTCCTGTTGTGCTTTTCTTTGCTGTTCTCATTATCCCGACACCCTATGGTATGAAGGATGTAGGAACAGAAGTAAAGGTGGGCCCAAAGGCAGTTATAAAGCAGATCATGTCCGAATTGTTTGATAAACCGGCCCATGATGCAGAGCAGTGGGAGCTCCTGACTGCGGAAATGATGGAAAGAAATATGCAGATGGGGTCGCTTACAAAGGAAAACTTCCTTAAGAGGGATATCAGGTGGTGTAAGAAATATGACTTAAAGGTGGATGAGAATAATTTTAAAAAGGCCGGCAGTTTTATTGATACTCAGGTTAGCGGAGAACGTTATGCCGAGATAATGAAAAACGCTATCGAACTAAGAAAAATCAAACTTGTTTATGAGGACCTTTCGGAAAAAGACAAAAAAACGGCAGACAAAGGTGCATGGGATATCAAGGTAGCAATCGCAATGATGGTGTTTGTTGTGTTCTGCTTTATGACAGAATGCATACCCCTTCCGGGTGTCGCCTTCTGTATAGGGCTTATACTGGTTTTTACAGGGGTTGTGAGCAGGAGTGAAGTCGCAAGCCTCTACTGGGATGATGCATGCTGGTTTATTATGGGAAGTCTCATGTTTGCCGCAGCCTTTGTAAAGACAGGCGTGGATAAGCGAATGTGTCTAATGATGTTTAAAAAGCTGGCTGTCCCAAGTGTCAAATGGGTTACCCTCATATTCTTTATCATAATAGCTCCTCTTGCCGCCTTTATCTCTGATCACGCACTCGCGGCCATGTTTCTGCCCATAGGAATGCTGCTTTACCAGAACAGCCTTACACGCGAAGTCCCGGAAGATAAAGAGCTGGCCAAGATGCTCATGATAACAATTGCCATGGCCTGCAACATAGGAGGCCCGGGTGCTCCTTCAGGCGGAGCCAGAAACGTTATTATGATGACCTACCTGAATGATATGTTCGGTTTTGATATAGGTTATTTTCAATGGGTTAAATACTGCTTTCCTTTTGTAATATTAATGATTCCTGTAACCTGGTTTATGGTTAACTGGCGGTTTAAACCTTCCATAAAATCTCTTGCTCCTTCAATGAAACACCTGCAGAATGAGATTGGAAAGATGGGCGGGTGGAACAGAAAACAGATCATAGCCTTTATCATATTTATAATAATGGTCTTCGGCTGGTTTACCGAAAAGGCTTTTTATGACATGGGGATCTATCCTGTCCGGCTGGGCATCGGTGTTATAGCTGTAGCAGGTGCTGTGGCGTATCTCCTGGCCGGAATTGTAAACTGGAGGGATTATCAGGAAAAGATAGACTGGGGCGTAGTATGGCTCTATGCAGGGGCAATCATCTTTGGCCGTACCCTAGATAACACAGGCGCCGCCTACTGGATGGCAAGAAGCGTTATTGATTTTCTTTCGCCGCTGGGCATGGATTCCGGCATTCCCCTCATGGCAACATCAAACGGTCTTACGGCAGTACTCACAAACCTGATGGCTGATGGCCCGGCTGCAGCGGCAGTGGGCCCCATAACACTCAATATGGCCGGTCTTGTTCATCCGGGCAGCACATTTTTGCCATTTATGGCCATGGCAACGGCGATCTCTTCTTCATTTGCATACTGCCTTATAATAGGAACTCCTCCCAATGCCATTGTTTATGCAAGCGGGTATCTTGAGCCAAAGGATTACCTGCGGGTGGGAATACCCATGTGGTTCTTTGCAAATATACTTATAGTACTTTTTACGGCCATCTACTGGACTGTCATGGGATTTGGTGAGCTGCCGTCATTTTAAAAAATAACTTTGAGAAAAAAGATGGAATTTATCAGAAAAATAAAAACAGAAAAATGGGTAACCCGGTTTAGTGCTCAAACCGAAAGAAAGTTCTTCTTTGCCATGACCGTTATTATGCTCATACTGGGTATTCTGTATAAGACAGGTATAATCCAGGGTTGATCGGGAGGAAGGGAAAGGACAAATGAATGAGGCAGTTCAAAAACAGGCTTTTTCATATGCCCGGATCATTACCGGTATGCTGGGCCGGCCCGGTAATTACCTTAGCGCCTCTCTGTCCGATCAGGATGTTAAAACACCGGTCATCTTTCTTTTGATATCAACGGTGTTCTACAGTTCGGCAAGCCTTACGGTGCTTAAGGGGAATCTGATTCTTTCTGCCGGAATACTTGCCCTCAATGCCTTTGTGATGCCTCTTGTTAATGCGGTTGTTTCATTTTTTATTATACGTTTACTTACAACGGGTAATGCAGGTTTTATACGGGTATATTCCATCCATGCATTTGCTGCCGGCACTGTACTCCTAGCTGCATGGATACCAATGATTATATGGATTACAGAACCATGGAAGTGGATCCTGATAACTGTCGGATATGTAAAGGGCTGCGGGATGAGATATCCGCAGGCAATCTTTATTTCGATGATTACCGTGGGATTCATTATAAGTGTTTTCCAGTTTTTAATAAACATTATTATCTGATCAAATGCTGATTCAGGTTAAATACTGATAAAGGATAGAGGAGCAGAATATGGGAAATTTAATTAATGTGCTTATGGTTGATGATGAAGAGAAGTTCCGTTCAACCACCAAGAAGCTGCTTGACCGTCGGGGATTCAATACATTAATTGCAGAAAATGCCGAAAAAGCGATTGAAAAGCTGGGCCAGGAGATCGATGTCGTAGTGCTTGACATTAAAATGCCGGGAATGGATGGCCATGAGGCTCTTAAACATATCAAGAATAATTCACCTGAGCTTCCGGTTATAATGCTTACCGGGCATGGCGACATGGAATCCGCACAGGCGGCACTTGAAGAGGGAGCCTTTGATTATCTTTCCAAACCATGCGATATCGATATCCTTACTGCAAAGATAAATGAGGCCTATAAGGAAGGGCATAAAAGGGACGGGGCAGATGAGGAAAAGACAGTAAAGGATGTCATGATTCCTATAGAAGATTACACAACGCTGAATGTCGAACAGACAGTAAGGGAAGCGATGTTAAAATTAAGGACCTCCTTTTCACTCAAGGTGCCGACTTCGAGCATAATGGAGACCGGGCACAGGTCTGTCCTGATTTTTGACAGTAAGGGAGAAGTAAAGGGGGTCCTTACCATAAAAGATCTTCTGAACGCCATAATGCCGAAATACCTCAGTGCCCCTAAACCGACCATGGCGGACAGCATTCAGTATTCACCCATGTTCTGGAGCGGAATGTTTACCAAGGAGTTTAAAAATATTCTTGATAACAATGTTGAAGATATAATGTCGCCACCTCCTTTGTCCATTGACAGCAGCTCAAATCTAATGGAAGCGGCCTATATGATGGTTTACAACAGGGTAAGACGCCTTGTTGTAAGAGATAAGGGAAAGGTGACAGGGATGATAAGGGAGCAGGATCTGTTTTTTGAGATGGAGAGAATTCAGAAAGATTAACTGCAGCTTCCCGGGTTTTATGAAAATTAAAAACAGTATTTTTAGACGCCCGGGCTGTCTTTCTGAGATATAACAGAAAATGTCAGTCTCATTATCTTCAGGCAGGACAAAAAAGATTGTCTCTGCACTAATAATCAGCACACTCATTTTTCTTACCATGAGCGCCTTTCTTGATTTCTGGTCGAGCAGAAACCTGAGAGAAATATCAAAGTCACAGTTCAACGAAGAACAGCTTGTTATTGCAAGGAATATAAAATGGAATATTGAACAGGAACTTGCCCTTATCAGAAAGGAGATGGAACTGGCCCCTGGTATGAGAGCCGGGACAGGGGAGAAGGGGGTTCGTAAATACCTTGAAGACACTTTTCAGCGCATAGTGAAAAACGGTATTTTCAGGATCAGCATCTATGACCTCAAGTCCGGCAGCTGCTCAACATATGATTATTCACACCAGTGGACTACCGCCAGTAAATTACCTGTTCAGGATTTTGGTATCAGGATTGATGAAAACAGTATAATTCTCCTGTCCGATCATATTATAGACAGTAAAAAAATGGTCCTCTTTCGCCTCATTCCTGCAAGCTGCCTGCTGGCTGTTGAACTGGATATCCCCACATTCCTTGCAAGGTTTGTCAGGGAAACGCGTTCAGGAAAAACAGGCTATGCATGGATTATTAATCAGGAAGGCATGTTCCTGTATCATCCCTTTACAGAGTTTATTGGAAAAAGCGCATTTACCGCAAGGGATGAAAGAAATCCGGATATTTCACATAAAAATATTAATTCTATCCAAAAAAACAACATGCTTGAAGGGTTCGAGGGAACCGGCCTGTATACGAGCGGCTGGCACAGGGGAATTACAGGCCGGATCGAAAAGCTTATAGCCTATGCTCCTGTTTCCATTTCTTTAAATCCTGTTGTCAAATGGTCTGTTGCAGTTGTTGCCCCTTCTGCTGAAATTGATGAATACATAAACCGGACATACCTGTGGCGATACCTGTTTCAGGTCATAATCATACTGATTATGGTGCTGGCCGGAACAGCGATACTGTTTAATGAGATACGCTGGAATAGAGAACTTGAGAACATTATTGAAGAACGCACGAGCCGGTTGCGAAGATCCGAAGCAAAATACAGGTCACTCGTAGAAAGCGCTGAGGATTTCATATACACCCTTAACAGGGAAGGCATGCTTGTATCAATGAACAGCTTTACTGCTGCCTTTTTCGGCGGTTCTCCTGATGATTTCAAGGGAAAGGATATCCGGGAAATCTTTCCTGATAATGCATCCAGGGAACACATGGTTATCCTTGATCTTGTTTACCGGCATGGAAAGAGTATCAGGAAGGAATTCTGCATCGAGACTGAACACAATAAGCTGTGGCTCAATATAAACTTTATGCCCATACGTGAGGAATCCGGCAGGGTTGAGACAGTTCTCTGCATAGCAAGGGATGTAACTCGTGAAAAAAATATGGAACTGCAGATGATTAATGCGGAGAAGCTTGCTTCAATAGGTACGCTTGCTGCCGGTGTGGCACACGAGGTAAATAACCCTCTTGGAGTCATACTGGGGTTTACGGATGACCTTATCCGAAAGTCTGAAAAAGGTACAAGAATCTACGATGATCTGAAGATAATTGAAAGGCAGGGAATGCACTGCAAACAGGTCGTAGAAAACCTTCTGCGCTTTGCCAGGTTTGGTGAAAACAGAGATGTTAAGGCGGATATCAATAACCAGATTCGGGATATCCTGGATATCGTAGCCCACACATTTGAAATGGAAAACATTGAGCTCATACGTGATCTTGATACGAGCATACCAATGATCAAGGGAGACCCGGGGGAACTTCAGCAGGTCCTCTTAAACCTTGTAAATAATGCAGGCTACGCAATGAAGGGCGGAGGTACACTTACAGTATCCTCCAGGCTTGATGAGATAGAGAACAGGGCGGTACTGGAAATCCGGGATACGGGTACAGGCATTTCAGTGGAGGATATGGACAGGATTTTTGAACCCTTCTTCACAACCAAGCCTGAAGGGGAGGGAACCGGCCTGGGGCTGGCAATTGTGTACGGAATAGTAAAAAAATATGGGGGAACTATAGAATGCCACAGCATATCAGCAGATTCACCCCTGGCCTCAAAGAAGAAACATGGAACTTTATTCAGGCTTAAACTGCCTGTCTATGAAAAGGAACAGTAAATGAAAGGCAATATACTCATTGTTGACGATGAAAGGGATATGCTTGTTCTTTTATCCCGCATAATTGAAGAAGACATCGGGCACAATGTCACTACCGAAAGCAGCCCCGAAAAGGCACTGGCCCTGTTTGAAAAAGATCATTTTGACCTGGTCATCCTGGACATGAAAATGCCCGGGATGAGCGGGCTTGGGCTTCTGAAAAAGATGAAAGCAGCCCTTCCTGATGTGTCAGTGATTATTATTACTGCATATGCCACAATAGATACTGCAGTTGAGGCAATCAGGGAAGGCGCCTTTGACTATATCACCAAACCTTTTCAGAGAGAACGGATTGTCCTTACCGTTGAAAAGGTCATTAAATGGCGGAATATGGTCTCTGAAAATATAGCCCTCAGGCAGGAACTCGGTAAAAGGGACGGGATATCCTCGATTATAGGTTCGTCAGGTGTGATCAATAAACTGATCGATGATATTTCCCAGGTCGCCCCTACCACTGCAACGGTACTTGTTACCGGAGAAAGCGGTACGGGAAAGGAACTGGTGGCCAGGGCACTGCATCAGCTAAGCTTGCGAAGATCCAGATCGCTTGTTACGGTTAACTGTACTGCAATATCGGAAAATGTAATTGAAAGTGAGTTGTTCGGTCATATAAAAGGAGCCTTTACCGGGGCGTGGAAAGATAAAAAGGGGCTTGTTTCCTTGGCTGACGGAGGAACGCTCTTTCTGGATGAGATAGGCGACCTTAACCCTTCCATGCAGACAAAACTGTTAAGACTGATACAGGAAGGAGAATACAAGCCTGTGGGCAGCACTCAAACGCAAAGGGCTGATATTCGATTTATTGCTGCAACCAACCATAATCTTGAGTCAGATATTCAGAAAGGGACATTCAGGGAAGACCTTTTTTACAGGCTCAATGTTGTGCGCCTTGAGATGCCCTCCCTTAATGAACGGCGTGAAGACATTCCATTACTTGCACACCACTTTTTAAAGAAATACACCCTGCTGTATCAGAAGAATATAAATGGGATCACCAGCAGGGCTGTTACAAGGCTGTGCGCAAGAGAGTTTTCAGGCAATATCCGTGAACTTGAGAATATAATAGAAAGGGGTGTTATCTTCTGCCGGTCCGAAAACCTGGATACCGTAGATATACTGATGAAAAATGAAGAGCATGCAAATGAGCTGTCGATACCTGATGAGGAGATACTTAACAGGCCTTTCAGAGAGGCCAGGGATGCATTTATGATCAGGTTTTTCAGGCAGTATATACAGGCCCGTCTGAGAGACAGCAATGGGAATATCAGCCAGGCAGCGGAAACGGCAGGTATACAGCGTCAGTATATGCACCGTCTGATGAAGCAGGTTGGACTTGAAGCCGAAGATTACAAGGAGAAAAGTACCAGGGAATCATAACCCGAGCTCTTTTAACGCGTCCTTCAGTCGAAGTGTCCCCACCGGTTTGCTATCCTCTATAACAGTCAGGCTGGAGGCATTATAAAACAGCATTCTTTTTACGGCATCTGTAAGTTTATCAGAGGGTTTTACAGTAATTATTGTCATAAAGCCCCCTGAATAATCAATCATGACTGCCCTGACTTTTGGCGGTTCCATTTCCCTCTCGATATATAGCCATTCAGAATGTTTATCGCATATAGATAAGGTATGCCATATATCCTGCATAACACAGAAGCAGTGAAAATCCACCCATACGGCCTATGGTATAATCCTTTCTCATTATGAACCAGGGAAGGAAACTGGTAAACATCATGACCAGGTAATCATAAATAAGACCGCTTTCAATAAAACCTCCCGGTATTGGTATAGGGCGAACAAGTGCCGCCATACCGATGACGGAAAGGATATTAAACACGTTGCTGCCTATCAGGTTTCCAATACTTATATCCATTTCTTTTCGCAGTGCAGCGACAACCGAAGTGGCAAGTTCAGGAAGCGATGTCCCGAGCGCAACTATAGTAAGTCCTATGAACTTTTCACTTACGCCGAAACTTTTCATAATAATTACTGCCGCATCGATCAGCACCTGTGCACCTATAACTACACATGCAATTCCTGCTACAATAAGTAATATCTGTTTGGTCCTTGATTCCACGATTCCAATTTCTTCAATCTCCTGTTCCGATTCCTCATATACGGCCGCTGCATGTTCGTACTCATCAAAACCGGCTACGCCTGCCCCGGCCGATACTCCGGCCACAGCAAGTTTTGATTCCCGTGCGGAGATATAATAATTGAATATTGTGTATGCTATGACTCCTGTAAACAGGGTGGCCCCTTCCAGCCTTGAAATACTTGAGTTAAGCGTAATGAGCAGTAGATAGAGGGATATTATAAGCATCAGGGGGATATCACGTTTAATTACCGACCTATCGGCCGTAAGGGGGACAAGAAAAGCAGAGGCCCCGAGTACCAGTGCAATATTGCAGATGTTGCTTCCTACTACATTCCCAACGGCAATCATGCTCTTGTCAGCCAGTGATGAAATAACGCTTACAACAAGTTCAGGTGCAGATGTCCCGAATGCAACTACGGTCAGGCCGATTACTATTGGCGAAATCCCAAGACTCCTTGCAAGGTTTGCCGATCCTTTCACAAGCCATTCTGCTCCGTAGTAAAGCATAACAAATCCGACAATCAACAAGAGTACCTGTATCCACATAGATTATCTCCTTTTCATATATTAATTATTGAATATCTACATGGAGCAAAAAGAGTGCCGAAAATGGCAGATGCTTTTCATTCAATGCATTAAATACAAAATTCCTGACAAATTAAGTGGTTATATTGACAGGGGCAGATGGGCGCCTGAAAAAATAATTTTCACATAATTTAATATGTCCACAGATCGTTTCACAAAACTCTGCGCCGGTCACCAATGAGAGTACATGTGTTCCCTCCGATTATTACCATATCTTTTTACTTAAAAGTTGCACAATGACTTTTTAATTTAATTTTCAATTAGTTATGGCGCCAGAGCAACAATTCAGTCCTCATGTAAAACCATGGCACATATTTTGATTAAGGAAATAGCAGGATAACTGCATACACGGCTCTCCCATGGATTAAAAGGAGGTCCTGGCAGAGCTTATATCAACGGTTAATATAAAGGAGGTATCAATGGCGGAAATGAGTAAAGTAACGGGATTTGAAGTTTCCCAGCAGGTTGAGGCAACGAAAAAAACGATTCTTGAACGCGCGATCCCTGAAAAAAGACATCTTGTAAGTGCATTTGGAGGTTTTATTGCCCTTGCTATTGTATTCGGTATTGCCTGCTGGCTTGCAGGGAATCCCTTTGACTCAACAGCCCGGGCAGTTGATTCAGCATACAATAAGAGCCATGGATTAATTGGTACAAACCAGTGGAGCCTTATCTGGTATGTTGTCGTGCTTGGATTGTTTTTTGAATTTATGGATGCCTCGGCAGGTATGGGTTTCGGTACAATAATGAGTCCAATGCTTATGGTAATGGGTTTTACACCGTTGCAGGTTGTTCCAACCATTATGCTTCAGCAGGCCACATGCGGACTGGTAGGTACCTTTCTGCACAGAGAATTTGAAAACGTCGAATGGAAATTTAGTCCCATGTCAGAAACCATAAAATTGTGGCTCCTTATCTCGGTGCTCGGGATAGTTGCGGTTATTTTTTCCATAACATCCATTTATGCCGTCTTCAAGGTTGCCAAGGTATGGATCAAACTGTACGTGACATTCCTGATGCTTGTCATGGGGCTTGTAGCGGTTTATCAGGCCAAGACACAGGATAGAAAAAGGCAGTACAGACCAAAACGGATGGGGATTTTTGCATTCCTTGCCGGTTTCAATAAGGGCATAGGCGGCGGCGGATATGGCCCGGTAGTGACCATCGGCGGTCTTATCTCCGGTATCCCTATAAAGGCCCAGCTGGCTGTTACAGCAATCTCAGAGGGAACGGTCAGCACTGTTGCCGCAATTGTATGGTTTGTAATGCTTTCAACCGGTACAAAACTTGATTTTATACTGATGCCTTCCATGATGCTTGCAGCACTGGGATCGGCAATTTTTGCACCATACGCAACAAGGGTATTCCCACAGAGATTCTGGAACTGGGTGGTTCCGATCTATTGTCTTATAATGGTTGTCTTTATCTCCTACAGGATGGCGCCTGACGTCATGAAGGCGCTCGGGATGTAAACCATAATATGGAAAACGAGGCCATCAGTAAGGTGAATAATACACTTACAGATGGCCTCCATTTAACCTATGAGAGGTGACTCCATGAAAAACAGCGATAAATCCGGTTACTCAGATAATGCCCGATACCAGTTGAAAAAATTCGGATACAATATGGTGGCTCTTTCACTGTCCATAGCACTTTACTACCTTGGCTTTTTTGGAACAGTTGAAGGTCCTCTAAATCCTTGCACCATGGCTCAGAACCTGAAATCATTTGGCTTTTCCGGACATCATCTGCTTTCTGTCCTGCTTGTCCTGTTTCTGCTAAGCCTGACCTGGAACTGGATTTATAATTCGGTGATGAAATTACGTTTCAGTTTTAAAAACACAAAAGTAGGAAAGGCTGAAGAAATAACCGGTGCTCCTAAAATGCTAAAAAAGGGGAAATGGGGGCACACGCTCTGGGTTGCCATGCTTATTATAATCCTGACTTTTGCTTTTCATATGTTTAAAAATTAAATGAACAAAAACACAGAAGGAAGCAAAGTGAATAATTACATCAACATACTTATTGTGGATGATGAAAAAGAATTTGCAGATAATCTTGGGCGTCTTCTCGGTTCGAGAGGGTTTAATACCGTAACAGGTTATAATGGTGAACAGGCCCTTGTAGCAGCTGGAAAACATAAATTTGATGTAATTATTTCCGACATAAAAATGCCCGGCATGGATGGAATTGAATTACTGGTCAGGCTGAAAGAAATAACGCCTCAGACAGAGGTAATCATGTTGACGGGATATGCGGACATTGAAACGGGAAACCGCGCAATAAGGGAAGGGGCCTATGATTATCTCTTTAAACCGATTGAAGATATTGAGCTGCTTGCTGATAAAATCCGTGAGGCGGTAAGTACCGAACAGATAAGAAGGCGTCCCATCCTGTGGCCAAGGAAAAAGATCTGGGAGGTATCCAGCGTCCGGTTTATACCCCTATACAGGGAAAGCAGCCTTGAAAGGGCGCTTCAAATGTTTAACCCTGCATTACCGGGAATAACAAAGGAATTGCTGCATGTCACTGACTCAGAAGGTATGCTGTGCGGGGTGATAAGCAGAAGTGACCTTATCAGGGCCGCATGTGATGAGGCCAACAGGGATATTGAATGGAAAGATCTTTTAAAGAGCCCCCAATGGCTTTCTGACAGGAAAGTCGGAGATGTGATGGGGCCTCTCAAAGGATTATATCTTTCTCCTGATGATTCCATAAGCAGCGCGGCCGAATTGATGATAAATAAAAATATACACTACCTTCCGGTTATTGATAACGGACGTCTTGCAGGTATAGTACGCCTGAAGGATATCCTCTATTATGTTGATAATGGAGGGCAGTAGAAAGCCAGGGGGCATTTTATTTTTGAGTTTCGGGGAAAATGATAAACACTTTTCCCGATCATATCAGGGAAGACGTACTGAACATACGCAGTACAATATAACTTGGCATATGTCTCCTTGACAGATGCGGCCTCCCTTTTCAGGATGTGCCAGGATGGCATTTCGAGCTTTTAACCGTGAAATCTAATTGTGTAATCTCCCTTCGAATACATGATTTCTCCGGTTGGTCGAAAAGGCATAAAGGTATTTTAATTATGGCACAGACTGTTTTAAGGGGGGCCGCTAAACAAGTTCAAATAAGGCTTTTTAGAATTTCCCCCTTTAATCAGATCCGGCTTGTCTGAAGATAAATGTTTCTATAAAATAGCAGGTAAAACTTCACACCCGGAATGTAAAATGATTACAAGGGATCTATTGCACAGGGCAGTATCAGCTGTTTCTTCCAGGGACCAGGAGATTGGCTATGGTCTTACTGAGTTAATTCACACAGGCAGCATTACCACATCTGAAGACCCGAATGGTGGAGACCTTTACTTTTACTTTGATGGAGAAAAGGTTCCTGTTAACAGGGCTGGCACCTTTATTCATGGAACGGAGCCTCTTGAAGAACGGCTTATTATTAAATATGGAGAACTGGTTGAAAAATATAAATTACAGCTTCGTGGAACGCATGCTGATTATCTTTCGGAGGTAAAAAAGGTTAAACAGGCAGGAGTTGAAACACTTGTCAATTTTGAAATAGACAGGGCGATTGCGGATATTAAAAAGAAGAGATCCTCATTAGCCAGGAAAACGGATACTAAATTCATCGAATCAATTCTTGAAATTCTTGCAGCGTTTAAGCCGTCATCAGACAGTCAAAAAAAAATCGAACCAGATATACTGTATACTGCAGAGATCAGCCCCGGCTTACAGACCCGTTTTATACCGTTTCCATTTTCATATGATTCACTTAAACAGGCAGCAGAGATCCGGCTTGAGTATTTCCATGTCCGCTTTCTGCTTAACCTGTTGATTTCAGGAATATCGGATATGCTTTATGCCTCTGTAACGGATGATAAAATTACCGGGTTGATACTGCTGAATAAGAGACAAAGACACATGACCTCAACCATTGAGGTGAAATATATCTCAACTGTCAACAGTGTGCCTGTTTCTCCGGAAACAGCAGGATATCCCAGGGTAAAGGGCACAGGGACATTTCTGATTGCAGGAACCTGGCTGTTGTGGATGCAGAGATGGCCCAATGCCCATGAAATATATTTGAGTGCCGAATCAGGGGCCGAGGATTTTTATAAATCAACAGGGTTCAGTTACAGGCACCCATATGGCTATACCCTGAAAACCCCCGAAGGCAAGCTGCTTTTATATGTTACTGTTATGGCGATGGGTCTTTCAGCCATGCCGGAGAGTCTCGAAAGGGCGCTGGAGAAACGGATTCTGAGCCAGATCAAATACCTTGCAAAAAATAAGAATATCGATGATCCAAAGCGAAAGGCCGCGGTGCTGGTTGTTTCAAGCTGTATGGGGCCGGGCAGGAATACTGTACTTAGGGAGAAGACGAAAAATCTGTTGCAGAGATATTCAAATAAAATACCCGAGTCCACAATGCTCCGGGAAGGATTGAAGGAGAAAGATAATATACGAACAACCCATATGATCTTAAATGGCGCGGGTCAGATACCAGTGGTCTGGGACAGTATATTTGAGAATCATCTCAAGGGTGTCTTTCATATGGAAAGCTCAAAGAGAATCCAGGCGATTCACAGGATACTTTCGGAAGATCCACTCCCTGAAAGAATAACCCTTATAACACCAAGGACTGCAACTGACGAAGAACTTTTATGGGTTCATAAAAAAGAATATGTTGAAAAGGTAGCTCAGACATCCGGCATTGAAATATCATCACTTGATCCTGACACACAGACAACCGAACAGTCATACACAATAGCAAGGCTTGCAGCCGGAGGGATATTTAGCCTTATTGAGAGCCTGTATGATGCCCGGACAAAACCCATGGGAGTGGCCTTTATACGTCCTCCCGGGCATCATGCTGAACCTGACAGGTCAATGGGTTTCTGTATTTTCAATAATATTGCCCTGGGGGCGGAATATGCAATAAGATATCATAACGCAAAGAGGATACTTATAGTTGATATTGACCTTCACCATGGAAACGGTACACAAAAGATTTTCTATGACAGGAATGATGTGCTCTATTTTTCTGTTCACCAGGTTCCATGCTTCCCTGGTACCGGAAAACTGGGTGAAACAGGAGATGGGCCGGGTGAAGGCTACACGGTTAATGTTCCTGTTTCAATGGGATTAGGCGACCTGGACTATCAGAAGATATTTCATTTTATGCTTAAACCAGTAGCAAGAGAATACAAACCCGATATTATTATGGTATCCCTCGGGTTTGACCTTTATCATGAAGATCCCCTTGGAAAGATGAATGTCACCCCGGAAGGTTATGCCATCATGACCGGCATATTAAAACAACTTGCAACGGAGTTATGTGAAGGGCGGCTGTTGTTTGTCATGGAAGGGGGATACAGCATAAACGGGATCAGGAAATGCGGGTCAAGGGTAATGCAGGAACTGGCTGGCATTCCGACCATTCCGCCTCAAAAGATCAATCGCATTACACATGAAAATCCATTCAGTCTGCCTGGTCTTAAAAAAGCCATCGAGATCCATAAGGAGTACTGGCCCTGTCTTAGAAACCTCTAAATAGAAACCCTCAATACCCACCCACTGTCTGCAAATTGCTTACAAATCTTTTTAATCTGTAATTTCAGCTTTCCTACCATAATTTTTTGTATGTATTTTCAGCGCATTACAATGTGCGCGCCTTCGAAGAAGCATGGCACGGTTTTTGAGTAATATATTCGTAAACATTTAACAGTGTCCAATTACTAGTGCAGTATGATTTGTTAACCGGATTGATCCTGGAAGGTACAATATGAAAGAAAGTGAAAGAGGCATGTCACCTGATCGGGGAAAGCCCTTCTATAATTACCTTTTAAAAAAGTTTACTTTTCTTACAATTATCTGTTCCCTTGTTCCGCTGCTGCTCACAGGATGGGGACTCACAATATATTACACACATTTTGGCAGGGCCAGAATAACACAGAATTTCAGCGATCAGGTTGAAAACCACAGGCGGTTTATCGAACAGTTTCTGCTGGAGCAGAGTTCAAAACTCAGATTGATCGCCTATGCAAATTCAAAGGAATATCTCCTCTCTCCGGGAAACCTCCAGAGTATCCTGGAGAATATCAACAGGGGAGTACGGACCATAACTGACATCGGCCTTATAAATGACAGGGGAAAGCACCTTGCCTACATTGGCCCCTATGACCTTATGGATAAAAACTATTCGGATACACCATGGTTTAAAGAGGTCATGCAAAACGGAATTCATATAAGCGACATGTTTACTGGTTTCAGAAATGAACCTCATTTTATCATAGCCATTGCAAGGTCTGATAATAATGAGAAATGGATACTGCGTGCAACTATAAATACGGATGTATTCAGAACCCTTGTCGAGAATGTAAGAATAGGTGAAACAGGAGAGGTATATCTTGTAAACAGGCAGGGAGTTTTTCAGACAAGCCCGAAATTCTCGGGCAGGATAATGGAGAAATCAACCGTCAATATAAATGATTTCAGCGGCACGGTTGTTGAGATCAATACAGAAAGCACTGAAAAAAATTCATCCGAATATATAGTCGGCAAGTCATGGGTCTCACAACCTGAATGGATGCTGGTAATCAGACAGAAGTATTCCGAGGCATTTTCAGAGATCAACCATGCCACGGACATGAACCTCATCTTTCTTCATATAAGCGCTGTTACGATCTTAATCGTTGCTATCTTCATTACCCGTTACATGGTTAAAATTATAAAAAAAAGGGATCAGGAAGCCGAGCAGCTGAATGCGCAGCTCCTTCAGGCCAGCAAGCTTGCATCAATAGGAGAACTTGCCGCCGGGGTAGCACACGAGATAAATAATCCTGTAGCCATTATCATGACAGAAAGGCAGATCCTCCTTGATCAGTATGAAGATTCCACTATCAATGATGAAGAATTTGCCAGGCAGTTTACGGCCTCCATGGATCAGATTGCCGTCCAGTCAAACAGGTGTAAACGTATCACTCACAATCTGCTGAGATTTTCCAGAAGGACAAAATCGATTATCGAGACGGTTGACTTGAATATGTTTCTTGTCGAGATCATTGATCTGATGGAAAGGGAGGCCAGGACAGGCGGTATAAAATTTATGGCCACCTTTGATGAAAACCTGCCCAGGATAAAATCCGATATTTCACAACTGCAGCAGGTATTTCTCAACCTGATAACCAATGCCATTGATGCACATAACGGAAAGCCTTACGGCTCCATAAGGATTACTACAAAAAAAGAGACAGATCAGGATGGTGTAACAGTCTCCATTGCTGACAGTGGCTGCGGAATTCAGGAAAAGGATATGGGTTATATATTTGATCCGTTCTATTCTACAAAGCCGGTTGGAAAGGGAACCGGACTGGGTCTGTCCATCTGTCACACAATTATCCAAAACCTGGGAGGAAAAATTTCTGTTAAAAGCACTCCCGGTGAAGGCGCGGAATTTAAAATTTATCTGCCTGTTGATATTATATCCCGGGAACAGGATGCAGACAGGCAAAAATAAGGTTGGCTTAAAAGGATCTTATTAAACAGAAAGGAGGCAACTATGATTGGAAGTAAAATATTACTGGTGGATGATGAGGCCATTTTTGCCAGTAATATGGCCAGATTATTAAATAAAAGAGGATATCTGGTAACGGCGGTTGACAACGGTGAAAGCGCTCTCCAGGAGCTTGAGAAACAGGATTTTGATGTAGTTGTGCTGGATATCAAAATGCCCGGGCTGGATGGCATTGCAACCCTTAAAGAGATCTCAAAAATGGGTTTGCTGACCCAGGTTCTGATACTCACCGGTCACGGTTCTGTAGATACGGCAATTGAAGCCCTGAAACTGGGTGCATATGATTATCTGACAAAACCATGCGAGATATATGAACTCATTGAGAAGATAGAGGGCGCCTGGGGTAAAAAGGATGAAAATGTAAAAAAGGAACTCGATGAAAATATCAGGAGGATCGTGGAGTCGCCTTCTTCAGTATTTGATCTGTATCCAAAGAAGAAAAAATAATCGGCCTTTCATTTGAATTTATTGTTGAAACAAAACAGGGGAGGAAAAGTTTATGCAGAAAATTGGTATGATGTTCAAGTTCGGAATCATGCTGCTGCTGATGTTTGCCGGACAACAATCTTTTGCCGGTCAGGATAATAGTGATCCCAATATTGAGCTTCTCAAGGTGTTGCACGAAAACAAGGCTATTACAGACACTCAGTATGAAGACTTATCAAAACAGATTACACAGAAGAAAAAAGATAAGGAAATAAAGGTCCAGTGGAAAAACGGTTTCAGGCTTACCAGTGATGATAAGGCCATTGATGTCAGGTTTGTTGGCAGGATATTGAGTGACTGGGCGGTAATCAATGCGGATAATGAACTTGAAGATGTGTTCGGTGATACCCTGCTTGAAGGAAGCGGAACGGAATTCAGGCAGGCCAGGATTGAATTCTCCGGAAGTATCTATAATGATATCACATTCAGGGCAGAATATGATTTTGTAGGCGGCGATACGGATTTCAAGGATGTGTGGGTGGGGATGAAAAATATTCCCTGCCTCGGGGAGATACGTTTCGGGCACCAGAAGGAGCCCTTTTCCATGGAACAGCTCAATAACTTCATGTATCTTGTTTTTATGGAAAAAGGTCTCATATCGGCACTCTTACCAACCAGGAATACAGGGGTGAAAATAATAAACAGCACAGCCGATAAAAACCTGACCTGGTCTTTAAGCCTTATGAAGGATGTTGATGATACGGGTGATGGTTTCAAAGACGGATCAGACTACGATTTTACAGGTCGAATCACCGGTCTTCCCATCAACAGCGATAACGGCCGGAATCTTTTACACCTGGGTCTAGCCTACAGCCATCAGTTCAGAAAAGATGATAATACGTTAAGGCTGAGAGAACGTCCGGAAACACACATTACCGATGTCCGCCTGGCGGATACGGGAAATATTGCCGGGGTCGGTGCAGTAGACCTGCTGGGTGGTGAAATAGGTTATGTAAGGGGGCCCTTTTCTGTTCAGAGCGAATATGTTTATACCATGGTAGATTCAGAGACTGCAGACGATCCGGAATTTTCCGCATGGTATATATTCTGCAGCTATTTTCTAACAGGTGAAAACCGTGCATACAGGCAGGTAGATGATGGCGGAGGAGAATTCACAAGGGTAAAGATTAATAACGATTTTCAGCTCAACAAACCCGGCTGGGGGGCATGGGAGATCGCTTTAAGGTATTCAGTGCTTGACCTGAACGATAATGACATCATGGGCGGAAAAGAAACCAACTGGACCTTTGGACTAAACTGGTATCTTAACCCTAACCTGCGCTGGGATCTGAATTATATCCTTGCCAAAATTGAAGACAGGAACAGCGGAGGCGTAATAATTGATGAAGCAGACACAAACATCCTGATGACCCGTTTTCAGATATATTTCTAAACAGACTCTATTGATCATTATGACTTTATCCACTTTAAGGCAGTGGGCGTTTAGGATTAAACGCAATATTTATACACTTTATAAGGTAGCAGGGGACCCAAGGGTTCCCCTGCTGCCTAAACTTGTTATCATAGGCGTTATCGGCTATGCTGTGAGCCCCATTGATTTAATCCCCGATTTTATCCCGGTCCTGGGTTATCTCGATGATCTGATTCTGCTTCCACTGGGAATCTGGATGGCTATAAAACTGGTGCCTTCCAATATATGGGAAGAATACTATCTGAAGTATCAGGATGGAATTTCACGGGAAATTCCCCGAAGCAAAATGGCTGCCGCAATAATAATTGCAGTCTGGTGTGCTCTTCTTATCGTCTGTGCCCTGTACCTGCCAGCATTATTTATATGATCAGATAATTTATAAATTTTTTTTAATTTTTCCATTGACCCATCATATTTCATGCTTATTTTTAAACTAAAGTTAAGTACATCCAACTTCAACACTTAATACATAAACCATGTGATGGCTTAACGCCTCCGAAGGTTATAATTTATAAACCAGGAGTTGGGATGATTGCTTAAAAAGCTTCTCTGATGTGCGTGCATCTTTTCAGCCGGGCATCTCACCATTAAAGTTAATGCTGGAGATTCGCCTCGGGGATTAAAACGGCATCTTGGGAAGCTTTAAAATATATAGGGCAGGGTTTTCAAATACCTGCCTTTTTTCTTTCCTGCAAATAATAGGTGCAATATTTTAAGACTGTGTTGAAGAATCAATATAAGCAGGCTGATGAGTATGATTTTTCCCGCCCGAATCCTCTAATATAAAGTTATTTTAAAGTAATTTTTTCCCCTGCCGATAAGTAATATGCCCGTTTTAATATGAGCTGGATACAACTCATTTTTATCTTTCCAGTTTATATTTTTTCTAGAATCACGATTAAAAATTAAAAATTTATACGGTTTTCATGCTGTTGCTGAATAATAGCTTCTGCTTAAAGACACTGAAAGGAGAAGATTTTTGAGCCCAACTATATACGAGTGGATTGAATCCGGAAAAAATCTCCCGGTTCTATCAGGTTCAATTGCAAAATTAGTGAGTCTTACTCAAAATGATGAATCCAGCATTTCTCAAGTTGCTGATGTCATCAAGAGGGATGTCGGTTTATCTGCTGCTATCATGAGGATTACAAACTCATCAGCCTTTGGGCTTTTAAGAAAAATCACCTCCATAGACCAGGCCGTTGTACTCCTGGGATTTACTGCTGTTCGAAATATCGCACTGGCTGTTGGCGTAGTTGATCTGTTTTCACCTTCCGAATCTTTCTTTCTATCAAAGATCTGGCAGAGATCAATCTTAAGCGGTATAGCTGCCCGTGAATTATGTTCTCTTATTGGAAATAAAAATCATGAAGATGCCTTTACCAATGGCCTTTTACATGACATAGGACTGATCGCCTTTTATTCCTTTAATAAGGATATGGCCTACCGATTGATAGAAAAGATGGAACACGAAGGAAGGTTGTCGCTTGCTGAAGAAAGGGAATTTCTGGGAGCTGATCATGTAGAGGTCGGCAGCCTGCTGGCCGATAAATGGTGCCTTCCTGAAAAAATCAAGCTCTCAATTCTAAGCCATCATAGTGAACCGTCAAATGATCCTCTCAATTCAAAAGATACCGCTGTCTCACCAGTTTATTATCTGGCCTCTTTAGTTGGTGATATTTTTTATCTCGGGAAAAAAAGCGATAATATCAAAGAATTTACGACCAGGGCGCAGACATTGTTAGGGCTTGAAGCTGACAAGACTGAAGAACTGCTTCACAATATTCATCCGCAGCTTGTTGAAATTGCATCATATTTTGAAATTGATGTGGGGGCGGAAAAGAAATACGAACAGATAATGCTTGAGGCTAATGAAGAAATTCTAAATATGGCCATATCAAATGAGGCTGCAAAATACCATTTGAATAAGGCGATTGAAAGAGAAAAGAAACTTGCCGAAAAACTGGAGAAAAAGAACCAGGATCTCAAGCTTCTGGCCAGTAAGGATCCTCTGACAGGTTTGTACAACAGACAGTTTATGGATGAATTGCTTGAAAAAGAATGGTATCGCTCAAAACGCAGTAACGCCCCTGTCTCAATGGCCATGGTCGATATTGATGACTTTAAAAAGATTAACGATACCTATGGGCATAAGGCGGGTGATCATGTATTGATGAGAATAGCTGACGCCTTTAAAACCAATCTGAGAAGAAATGATTATGTAGCAAGATATGGCGGTGAGGAATTCGCTTTTATCTTTCCGGGAACAGGTATTGAAAATGCCTGTAAAATTACAAAAATTATCAATCGTCTGATTCAAAACCTTGATACATCATTTAACGGTAACGAAAAAATTGCATTAAGCATAAGTTGTGGCGTTTCCACTGCCTATCCTGCGAAGGAGGGAGATAGTGTTGATAGCCTGATGAAGAGGGCAGATGATGCATTATACGGTGCAAAAAGGACGGGGAAAAACAAGGTAATGGTTAAAAAATACAATTGAATGTAATATTCAGGGATATTTAAGAGAGAAATTCAGTTTGTATCTTTTTTTGTATGTATTTAAGCTAAATCTCTTGATCTTTAGTTATTGAAAGGGTAATTAAGGATAATAAATGATATTTAATTAATACATGCTAAACCATTAGGAAGGACTGTTATGGATTGATTAGTTTAATAAACCCGGCTTTCAAAATAGAGAGTGGGGTTTTTTATTTTATGAACATGTAATGAAAGGAGACGGTGTGGCAACTGCAAATCAGATTAACTACAGTTTAACCCTGGCCAGGACAAAATTATCCAAACTTAACAATGAAACCGCTTTATTAAAAGCCGAAATTAAAAGACTGGAATCGGAATTTAAAAAGGCCAGGATTATTTTAATTGCTGCAGCCGCTGAAAAGAGAAAAGCCAAAAAGAAACCGGCTGCAAAGAAAGTAGAAGGTAAAAAGAAGGCCGGCAAGAAAACTGTAAAATAGAGATGCATACATATAACCATGATCAAAAAGATTATTTCGGGAGGTCAAACCGGGGCTGAGCAGGCTGCCCTGGATGCAGCTATTCAATGCCATGTCCCTCATGGCGGATGGATATCAAAAGGCAGGCTAACCGAGGCCGGCCGTTTGCCAAACAAATATAAGTTAACCGAGATGCCTACCGACAGCGATGAAAAAAGGACTGAACAGAACGTAATCGATTCTGACGGAACCCTTGTCATATCACACGGGAAGCTGTCCGGAGGAGAGAGGTTTATCCGGGGAAAGGCTGAAAAGCATAATAAACCATACCTCCATATCGACCTTGATAAAATTAATGCCTTTCAGGCCGCCCATGTTGTAAAAAAGTGGGCATCTGATAACCATATAGAAATCCTTAATGTAACCGGCCCGGGAATCAGCAACGACAAATATATTTATCAGGCAGCAATGAGACTGCTGACCACCGTCTTTCATATGGAGATAATTGAAAGCAGTGTGCCCGATCCTATGAATCCGACTCCGTTACTGCTGGAAACTGTTGAAGATGTAATAGAACGACTTGTCGAGGAATTACCCCTTAGAGACAAGGCCAGGATAGCAAACATGAAGGAACGCGACTTGCGTTCCCTTGATAATACCCTGGGAAGCTATATCAGAAATAAATATATGTGGAATGGCAATGAACCATTAATCATGGATTGCATGTATATATCCGGAAGGAATGATATAGATGAAAATGAAGTGTCGGGGTTAATTATACATGCCCTGTGGGACCGGCTTAGAAAGACTCACAGGTTAAGGATTGTAAAGTGAGAGATAACCATGTTGCGTAAAAAATGATTCAGCAGAAAATAAAGGAGAACAATGGGACAACAACCAGATGTAAAAGAACTGGCCAGTTTTAAAGAATTATTAGTCGCAAATACCATACAGATTGATACTCTCTGCAGGCTTTTAATAGAGAAGGGGATTATTACCGAGGAAGAGCTTTACAGCAAACTGAAGAAAGTTCAGGCTGAGTATAATGAAAGAATAGGGAAGCAATAAACCATTAAGAAACATAATATAAGGATAAAATAATCAGTAACTGCCATTCCTGATAAGCAAAAAAGCATGCTTATTAAAAAATTTTGGAGTAAATTTTTACTCCTGATTCATAGATTTCCTTTTATGATCATTATGCATCTTGAAAAATGAAAAATTCAATTTGATTTCAAGTGGACCATTCAAAATAATCTTCACGTAAGACCTGTTTTTCCCGGTTACCAAACATTTCCATATCATTCTGAAAAATCGTTTAACTGTTGTTTTGCTTCTTTACAGCGTCATCGGTAACTGTTGCGTCGGATGAGTATCCTTTTTATCTCAGGGCTGGGGAGCCTTCTCAATGGTCTGGAAGAGCATGCTGGCAGATCCGCCCGGAACATACGTAATTTCTCCTCACAATCAGCGGGTCGCCATGGTGGGGAATGACGTTGCTGTAGTAACCCAGTATTTCATATACAGGTACACAAATCCGACAACAACGGAACAGGAAGTGAACCAGTATAGAAATTCTTTTGTTTTTCAGAAGGTGAAGGGGAAATGGCTAATAGTTCATGAACATACATAAGTGTTATATTGCCTTTTGAATACTATGAAGACCACCTCATTCCCATTTTTGATTTGTTGATGGGAACATCATCATAGGTGTATTTATAGATGACTCGTTAACAGTTGCCTCAACACCTTTTAATATCTACTTGGTAACGCATTATTTTCTCCCTGTTTTAGCCCTGTAACGCGCAAGTTAACAGGCGGACGAAGTATGGCCTGTTGAACCTGATGTTGTATACCAATTCAAACCAGGACTTCTTCAACAGGGCGACGATAGGATTTAGGCTTGGGATTTGAGTAACCTATTCGCAGTAATAACAATGGTTGCTCGTCCTTCAGACCCAAGTGTTTTTGTAGGTTCGTTCTGGTTTCTATTTCTTCGCAAGGCATATTCATGTGGGCATGCTTAATGTTGAGAAAAGTGGCTTTAAGCATAACCCGTTCAAAACTTCGACCCACATTAATCCATGATTTTCTGTCATTGGATTTAGCAATAAATAATACTAAACCTGATGACCCGCGAATGAGTTTTTCACATTTTCTTGCTTCACCCTCAGGCGTAGCAAAAGTATTAAGAATAAATTTGCCCAACCATGTTGGGACAAACGGTAAACCCATGGAAGCAGAGTTCAATCCATCACGACTCGTAAGAGCATCCTTTTTACTGAAACGAATCCATTTGATTAATTCATTGACGAATGATTTATTGCGAAACTGCAGTATATTCCCCTGTTTTACAAATTCTATGATCGGATCAATTTCTTTTCCCTCGGTAAATAAGATAAAAGAAACCTTATCCTGCTTACTGGCTTGTTTGAGCTTCTCCAAGTCTTTCGTAGGAATCGGTTGGCCATCATACTTGCTTCGGGTTGCTTGTCGACTTGTGATGGCATCGAAAAGGTCAGCATCAAATCCGAGATTTTCTTTATTAATGGTTACTCGAATGCAATCTTTTTCTTCATCCGCCGGAAAATATTCAACTTTTGCACTATAGCCCATGTGGTTTGCCGCAATTATGAGATTTTCCAGAGCACATCCCAGACTAATAAACAACGCATGATCGTCAGGATCGACGACGGGAAGTCTTCGGGAGTAATCGGGATATATTAGGATAGAGTTGTTTTTGACTGAAAATTGCCACGGTTGGGTATTGTGTCCCGAGGGAGCAAGTGTGGCGTAATGAATTATCTCCTTAAATTGATTTTCCATTATTTGATCTCCCCTGATTTTTATGTGTTTTCACGAAATGGTAAAAATAAGTCCTTTATCCCTAACCCCTTATCGGGCGGTTTAATATTACAAATATCTGCCAACCTCAATTGTGACTATGTTGCACTCAACTTCGATCTGGCAAGAGATTAACCCGGTCTGAGTTTATTTTGATGTTATGCCAAAATTTCTTTTATTGGCATTATTTGCATACCATGCCGAATTGTAAGAATTGATATTTGTTTCTTTTCGATACGATATATTATGCGGTAATTTCCGTATATTATTTCTCTAAAGTGCTCGTTTTTTATTTCAGGAACAATCCTTCCGATTTCTGGAGAAGATTTAAGCTGTTCAACCTTTGAAAATATGGTATCGATCCATTTTTCCGCTGCGGATGGTTTGTCTTGATAAATATAGTCAGCTATTTCAGAAGCTCTGTCGATAGCTAATGGTGACCATATTATTTTCATTTTTGGACTCTTTTTACTACTTTTGTTTTTGCATCCTCATGATTTATTCCTTCCCCGTTTTCAATCTGGTTAAGGGATATCTGGACGTCTGTTAAAAGATCAAGTTTTTCTTGCATTGCTTCATATTCGTTGGCGTCTAGAAGGACTGCAACGCTTTTACCATGCTGAGTGATAATGACAGGCCTTTTCGTGTCATGGACTTGTTTAATAAAATTTGCAATACCAGTCCTTACTTCAGATAATGGTTTGATATCCTGGCTTATTTTTAATCTTTGCATGTTGCACCTCATTAAGTATTTATTTTGTGCAGTATATCGTACAATATTTAGTACGTGCAATATATTTTTTTGGCAAAACAGAAAGCATTACAGCACACCAACCTTCCATTTTAAAGGTGCGATGATGCCGAGTTGGCAGGTAATTTAAAAAAGGCGAAAAAAATAGCACGGTCCTTGTAGATGCACTTGTTGGCAGCCGCCAACCTGTTTAGTTTGTTTTTGACTGCTTACTTTCAATTAATGTTTTTAAATAAAAGATTTACTTAAAAGGGTATATCATCATATTCAGGATTAGTGGCCGGAACATGCTCAATTGTTTCTTTGGCGTTTTCCTGCCTTTTGCGTTCTTTTCTTTCCGCATTTTTTTGTTTTTTTAATTTTACATGTTGCTCTATAGACAATGAGTTTTTTAGCGGTTCCTTTTTAAAATGTTTGAAATACAATTCTTCAATATATTCCGGAAGTGGTAATTTCCAAGGCTCCTGTTTATGATTTGCCAGTTTACCAAATTTTTTTGGATTTAAACCTAATTCCCGCGCCATTCGGATATGATCATGAGAAAGATGAAACCTTTTTCTTGCATCAATCCATACTTGATATTTTGGTGATAAATTCTTTTTCTTTGCCATTTTTTTCCTGATTCTATTGACAGCCAACGTTTGCGATAAGGGGTTGGCGGGTTAATGGTGCCGATGGTCGATAAAGTATGAAGACCATTGATACTGTTGAGTGTCAATCGGCAAGAAAAACCAGCCAATCACCTTAATTGCTTTGTTGGGCAATATTTTCTGCCCAAGGTTTGATTTTTGATATTACTTTCATAAGGTCACGTTCAGCTACTTCTGTATCATGTGCGGCTTGAGCTCGTAGCCAGTAGCCATTTGATAGACCAAAAAAACGACACAGTCGTAAATCTGTATCAGCTGTTATAGAACGTTTACCTGAAATAATTTCACTAATCCGTTGAGCAGGCACACCTATTTCTTTGGCCAACCGATATTGACTGATACCCATAGGTTTAAGAAAATCTTCGAGAAGAATTTCACCAGGAGTAATTGGTTTTAGTTTTTTCATAATAAGACCTCCTTAGTGGTAATCGACTATTTCAACATCATCTGCACCCGAATTTGACCAGTAAAAGCATATACGCCATTGGTCATTGATGCGAATACTATATTGACCGGACCGGTCGCCTTTGAGTGCCTCAAGGCGATTTCCGGGTGGAATTCTCAAGTCTTCAATTCGATTAGCGATTTCAAGCTGCCGAAGTTTACGACGTGCAACATTCTCAATATTTACAAAGCGTTTTACTCGCTGACCGTTTGAAAGAGCTTTTGTGTCTTTACATTTAAATGAACTAATCATAGGGCATGATAACGAATAGCATGATTAACGTCAAGCGTGATTATTTGAGCCCAACGCCTGGCTTCACGGGAAGCCGACGTCTCATCAGGCTTTCCGGTGAAAGCCATTGTTAGCATTTTTTATTTCCCTAAAAATTCTATCTTTAATATTTCTTGGTACCGAAGTAGATGAAAATTTAGTGCAATGTCGGGTTCAAACAACATACTCTGTTTTGTCATGAAAGCCTTGATATGCTTTTCCTCACTAATAGAATCTCCGAGACGATGAGAGGCTTCTGCTTGTGCAAGTGTTCGAATATCATATAACCATGGGAAATCTTGCTCAGATAGCTCTACGTTGGATAGAATACTCTCCGCAGCCTCAGCAGATTCAGAGTTTCGTGATTTAATTACTGCTATATTCATCCGCGTATAACCTGTTGGGAAATTACCTCCTGACATATCACGAAGCCTTTTTTCAAGTGTTTCAAGTAATATCTGAGGTTTGTCATTTTTGTAAGCCTCTAACTCAACTTGAAGATAATCAAAATCATAATCGCTACAGCTTTTACTTACATATTTAGTGATTGAATCTATTTCTTCGTAATCATCAGATAAGATTGCAAATGCTGTTAGGTAAGACCACCATTGACTGAAAAATGGTAAACCACGGACGTACAAAAAGTGGTCATCTAATATTTTGACTTGTTTATATGCATCAAAAAATGGTCTTAGGAATAATTTTCCATCCTCATGTCGATCCCAGAGGTAGGCATATCTAGCCTGAGCGAGCGCGTATTCCCTAGACACGTCAGGAAATCTACATGTCTTAAATAAACTAAAACCTTTTTCAATATCTCCGGTACGGATATACTGTTGACCTAATGAAAACCTGATCTGTGCTGAATTCGGAAATTTATTATATGCCTCTTGGAATCGTTGTAAAGCCTCATTGTCATGGCCATCTTGAAAAGCCACAATTCCATATAAGTGCCACCAAGCTTCTTTTTCGATTTTAGAGAGTGACGAGTAATCAAGGCGCTCTAATTCATGTTCAAGGTCTTTAATTCGACCTTCTTGCTGAAGTTCATTTGCCAGAGCATCAACACGATTGCTCTGATGTTCAGTTGAATGTGATGACTGATTTATTTTCTTCCGACGAAATGGATTCCACATGATATTTCCTAAATGCTAACGAAAAGCATTACAGGCCGGGCAGTGCAAACCTACTTGCCATATTAAATGCAAGAAAGTTCATGGATGGCAGATAGTTTAAAAAAGGCGAAAAAAATAGCACGGTCCTTGTAGATGCAATGGTTGGCTGCCGCCAACCTGTTTAGTTTGTTTTTGACTGCTTACTTTCAATTACTGTTTTTTAAAGATTTGATGCTTTTTGAATACTATGTTTTTTGATTATTCTTTTTATATTGTTCTGAATTATTTTTCAAAGAAT
The DNA here is from genome assembly GCA_963667015.2 of Desulfatiglandales bacterium. Classification (GTDB taxonomy): domain Bacteria; phylum Desulfobacterota; class DSM-4660; order Desulfatiglandales; family HGW-15; genus JAAZBV01. The sequence goes on along the minus strand of CAXXJJ010000004.1, from coordinate 2,938,004 downwards.
TTCCGAGGAATGGATTTCCTTGATATTTTTTTACCTTCTTATTTCCAGATCAATTCTCGCGCCCTTGAGTTACATGTTATTGGCAACTTTATTTCCGATTTCCCTGTAATTTCATTCTTTCTACTTTCAAGCACGCCAACGGGCTAAATAACGTGCCGCGCCAAGGTGTTCCGGAAAAATTAAAAGAGGCCCACCGCGGTCACGTTGATTTAATGGTTATAAGCTCTTAAGTTGTACAGTAAAGAAACGTAAATTCTGGGATCTCATTTTCTCAAAATCAGCTTTTTCAACAGCTAAACCTTCTTCCAGAGCAAGAGGATAAAACCTGCCATATGATTCCTCATCGAAAGCGTAGGCTGCTCCAAGTTTTAGACCTCTAAGGATTTCACCGAATCTAGTCTTTTTAATTGTTCTCTTTTTTTGTCCAGTCGGGTCAATTTCATTAATATAGGAACTCATAAATTTATCAGATCCCGATATTACACATGCGTTTCCTGTGCATACAACTTCTGTTGGGGAAGAATATGAAAAATATCCTATTACCTTGCTGTCTCGATTTGACATTAACTATTTTCCTTAATTACTGGTTTGCTTATAACGTGCTGCATTACAGGCATGCGGTGCATACCTTTAAAATTATTATTAGAATATAATATCGCGAAACTCAATAGGTCGATTTGGCGATATAATAGCATGTCCTTGTAGATGCTGATGTTATAATAATATTGAAGTTGAGGACTTATTTTATTTGGTTTTTCTTTTTGCTTTAAACCAAGAACCATCTCCCATATGAAAATAGATTTTTCCATGCATTTCATTACCGTCAATGACTGCCCAGCCACGACCGGATACAGGGTCACCTTCATCATGCCCGACCCATGAGAATTCTATTCTTTCAACTTCTCCAACTTCTTCTATTCTGTAGTCGATCTCGCCTTCAATTGCTACAAAATGAAAATGACCACTTTTGTCTTTTTCGAATAAAAAATAACCAGGAGTGTCTAGGTCAATAAAATTTTGGTCCCAGTGTTCCATCTCTCTAATACGCCATTTACCAATGTATTTATTTTTCATGATTATTTATTTTCTTTGCAGTTATAACAGCCAGCTCACAAGCCACGCCGAGATGCTCAGCAAAAATTGAAAGAAGCCCCTCGTGGTCTTGTGAAGCGACAGGTTAAAAGCCGATTTCGCCTGCTATTTACCGACTATTGTTTTTTGATAACCAGTTATTATTATGACTTAATTTTGATTTTATTTTTACATTTGGCGGATTTGGCGACACTGCCAGATCCGCCAAATGGGATTAATTCATCCCGGATTTTTATTTCTTCTACTGCCATTTGGTAAATTTGGCAACGCTGCCATTTTTACCAAATAGCAATTTTATTACCTGGATTTCCCTTTTGATTACTTATTCTATTTTACTATTTGGCCTTTTTGGCAACATTGCCGGATCGGCCAAATAGCATGTGACACATGTTCCATTTCAACTTTTAACGACACGATAACCGGCCGGGCGGCGTTTTATCGCCCGGTCGGGTTTATTGATTTGTTGTAAGTTGCCTTTGTACCATATTTTAATTGTTTGGATTCAATGCTTAATAAAGTAGATTTATTATTTCCCCTTCAGCTAGGTCGCCTAATTCCCACAATTTTATCTTTGCACCTTTTTTAAGATGCTGCTCGGCGACATCTGGTGAAATAAATACAATCTGGGTTTCAATAGTTTCGTCTTTCGCGACATAATCTTTTTTTATTTGAATTCTGACGTCCCATAAGTTTTCAGTTGGGAAACCTTCAATTTCACTCGGACACCCAAAGTGCCCAATTTGAATTGGAAGTTTTTTATCCCTTAAGAACCGCAACCGAACTATCGCTTTTATTTTTATATTGTCCCAGTCCATTACAATATTGCCATTTAATATTTTTGACTTACAACGAAAAATTAACATGCGTGCGGAAATCTGCCACGGAAGATTATTTAAAGTATAAATATCGTAAACCTTAAAAGCGCGATTCGGCAAGATAGTAAGCACGTCTTGTTGAATGACATGTTATGAGTCTTTTCCTGCCTCAGTTATCTTTTCCAAATGACTTCCGAATCTAAATAAATTTCATTAACAGACTTTGAAATAGGAAATTCTATAAGATATGGTCCCGAAATACCGGTTTCCCTTAAACCCTTTTTGATGATTAGAATGACCTTATCATTTTTGTAATTTATTTTATAACTATTGATCCACAATGCGCTGTCTTGACTTATGCCTGAAATACTTGCAACATCTGTATTGTATTTTTCTGAAAAAGAAACATTAACATTGAATTTTCCTATTTCATTTTTCGACGATACAGTAGAAACACATGAAGAACAAAGTGAAAGCAGAAGCATGATTAGTATTATTTTATTCATATTTGTCCTCTCATAACGTTTAGCTTACCAGCCCCGCCGTGATTTCCGCGACAAGCAAGGAACCCTCCGGGGTCTGGTAGAGCGGCAGGTTAAGTGTTTCTCCAGTTTATTATTTCCGATGTAATCGCCCACCAATCTTCTTTGCTACCATTAGAGGTATTTGACCAATATTCAAGTTCTGATTCATGAATTTCAATATCAGTATGTAATAGGCTTAAAATTTCATTTTGTAAAACGTGTGGAAATTTATTGTCTTCGAGATATTCGTTAAGGCACTCTAAAAAATAACAACCAAGAACTCTTTTTTCAAAAAATGTTGTGTCATTCTTTTTGTAAAGAGTAAAATACTTTTCAATCTCTTCGATTCGACACGTTGTATATTCATGGTCCTGATCGTGTTCATCATATCTCGATGATGGCTCTACACCTATTTTCATTAACACTGAATCAATGGCTTCAATTTTAGGATATTTTAATTCTTCTCTCATGTCCTTCACTTAACGGCCAGCTCACAAGCCACGCCGAGATGCTCAGCAAAAATTGAAAGAAGCCCCTCGTGGTCTTGTGAAGCGACAGGTTAAAAGCCAATTTCGCCTGCTATTTACCGACCTTGTATTTTTGATAACCAGTTATTATTACAACAATATTTTGATTTTATTTTTACATTTGGCGGATTTGGCGACACTGCCAGATCCGCCAAATGGGATTAATTCATCCCGGATTTTTATTTCTTCTACTGCCATTTGGTAAATTTGGCAACGCTGCCATTTTTACCAAATACCATTTTTCACCCATCCCTTTTCAGCTTTTAACGCGGAGTTAAGGAGCCTGGCGTTTTTATGGCACCAAGCCTCATACTCCTAAGATGGTTGATAATGTTGACTCTGCTCGCTCGGCGATATAGTAGCCAGGTCGCCTTGAACGTGATGTTATAAAATTATTGGGTAACATCATTCAATTTTATTTTACGTCTACTCAGTTCGCTAAATAGCAATGACCTTACAAAATTAAGTAATTGTTTATTTTTGTATAGCTTATTTTTATTTTCCCAGAATACATCTTCAGTATTAGAAACATCAAATGTATCTATGATTTCTTTGTCATTATATTTAATATGAATTTCATATCTTCCCTCTTCCAAGACTTCCTTAGCCGCAAATAAAATGAAAGATTTTTTAGAGTTATTAAGTTCTCTGATTAATATATTTATTGTGCCTTCGTATCTTAATGGAATTACTAATGGTGAATCCCTCAAATCTGGTCTTGGTTCGTATATGATTTCGATATTTTGAACTCTTTCATTATTGATATGTAATGAAGCACAGGAAAAGAATAATAATGGTAGTAGTAATATGATTATTTTTTTCATTTTTCTCATTTTATAACGCCCACAATAAGGGGCTAGCGGGTTAATGGTAACTATGGTCGTTAAAGTACGAAGACCATTGATACTGATGGATTCCAATCGGCATGAAAAACCAGCTAGTCCCACTTAATTGTGATGTTAGAACCTCTTTTGTTTTTTTATATTACTGCGAATAATGAAAATATAATTATAAGTAATGCAAAAATATTTCCCCACCGGAAGATTCTTGCCGTGAAACTTTTGCTATGCTTTATCCATTCCCAAAAGCCCGTGTATCCATCTTTTTCCCAAAGTTTTGTTTTTTGAAAAACTTCTTTTCCTAAAACAAAGTAAATTACTGGGAACGAAATAAGGCCAAATAAATACCACAATAATGTGCTAGATCCAAAATCAATATTATTCGGATTTTTGATAGCTCCAGAGTAAATAAATGGTGAATAGAATATTACCATTATTAAGAGCGCGATTATCTGTTTGGTTTTTATTTTCATATGAGTTCTAACGAAAAGCATTACAGGCCGCGGTGCAAACCAACTTACCATGTTAAAAATACGAAGATTCCGAGTTGGCAGGTAATTTAAAAAAGGCGAAAAAAATAGCACGGTCCTTGTAGATGCAATGGTTGGCTGCCGCCGACCTGTTTAGTTTGTTTTTGACTGCTTACTTTCAATTACTGATTTTAAAGATTTGATGCTTTTTGAATACTATGTTTTTTGAATGATTCTTTTTATATTGTTTTGATTTAATTTTCAAAGGAATTTCAGGGGAATGGATTTCCTTTGTTTTGTTACCTTTTTATTTCCAGATCAATTCTCGCGCCCTTGAGTTACATGTTATTGTCAACTTCATTTCCGCTTCCACTGTAATTATATTCTTTCTACTTTCCAGCACGCCAACGCCAAAAATAACAGGCATGCGGTGCCTACCTATAAAGATTATTTAATATAAAAAATTTCGCGAACCTCGAAAGACCGATTCGGCGATATAGTAGCATGTCCTTGTTGATTTTATTGTTATAAGTCTTTTTTCTTTTCAAGACAATACGCGTATTTTTCAAACTGTTCTGCTAATTTTAAATAGACTTCATCCCAGCCATTAGATATTGAAATTTCTTGAAGCGGACCAGTTGGCCCAAAATGCATTGATAATGTTTCTGAAAAATCATTTGATTTAGGTTCAAGGAAAAATGCAATTGCATCATTTATGATTTTAAGTGATTCTTCTGAAGATTCTAAACCAAACCCATCTTCTTGACTTACTGTTTCAAGTAGAACCTTTACACTTGAAAGAACTGCAAATAATTTTAATTCATCAGACCATTCATCCATTAACAATATTCCTTTGTAATATTCCGAGCCTTATAACGAAAAATTAACACGCGTGCGGTGCCTACCATTTAAGGTTATTAAAGGTACAAATTATGCAAACCTTGAAAGGCCGATTCGGCAAGATAGTAGCACGTCTTGTTGAATGCCATGTTATACATTTTTTAATTTCCCCCACATGGCCTTTACAAGTTCTCTTTCTTCTGTTTTTAGTATTTTATTGGGATTATCATCCAATAAAAATGAATACATATTATTTAAAACAATCCAAGAATGATCTATTCCAGTGGGCTCTTCATCAATTAGATCCACATCTGGAAAAGCATTCATTACGACGTCAAATTCCTCTAGTGAAAAACCATATAGGGCTTCGTCATCAGCGATAATCTCTCGAAATTTATTCATTAGAGATTTAATGAGAGAGATTTCTTTAGATGTATAAATTTCAGGATACATATTCCTCTGTATAACGGTGGCGATAAGGCGCTGGCGGGTTAATGGTACTGATGGTGGATAAAGTATGAAGACCATTGACCCCATTGAAATTCAATCGGCAAGAAAAACCAGCCAGTCGCACTTAATTGCCGGGTTATTTTCGTCTTTTCTTTTGTTTTTAATTGTTTTTTTCGAAGACCATAAATTTTATTACCTAACCAGCCAAAAAATAGAGCACCGGGAATAAGCCCAAAAGTTATTAAAGCTCCGATGTAACTCATTTGATCGCCACGTCCAGTTCGATAATATTCAATGCCGTGACCACTTTGTACTTTTTGATAGGCAAATAGAATAAAACCTACAACGCCTAGAAAAAGTAAAGACCCCATAATAGTAATGAAAACATTTTTAAATTTTACTTTTGCCATTTATTCATATTCGAAAAATAACGCCCGGCTTCACGGGAAGCCGACGACTCATCAGGCTTTCCGGTGAAAGCCGATGTTATGTAATTCAAGGTTATATAATACTAAGACATAATAGAAATCTTTTGACCACACATTAAATGTACGCCATCTTTAAAAATCTCTTTATCATTTATTTTGAACCGTTTACCACAAAAGGGACATTTTAACCATCCATCTTCGTTTGGTTTTTCATCGATGGCTATAATAGCATCATCTATCTCACTTATCCATTTAGCTTCCTCTTCATGGCATTTAATGCAACAAAGTAACTCGTCTTCCGTCACCGGAACACCTGAACAAGGAAAGTAAGTTGTATATCTTTCAATCCATTGTGATAGTTCTCGTTGCCGCAAGGCATTAAATAATGGAGGCTTATTAAATTTTTTAGCGATAACAGGCTCAACATGAACAGAGCAAATTGATGGATATGGCTTCAAGATTTGATCGTATTCTTCAAGCTCGAAAGGAAAGTGTAACCAAGGGAGTATAATTTCCGATTTAGTATCTATACTTACAAAATCCCATTGGGCATCAAGATAAGCTATGGGATTTTCGGAAATATCAGACCATGTTGTATCCATGAATTTTAATACTGTGCCATGTTCCGCATCAATGCAGGCATAACTTTTTAAAGAAGGAACCCAACATAATAGGCCTTCCGGGTCGTAGTCTTCAGATTCTGATATAAGATCGATTACCTCAGCAATGTACAATCCATCCAAATCACTATAAGGATCATCTATTATTGATTGAGTAGCGGGATAAAAAGAAATAGTATTAAGCTCTAGATCCTTTTCAGTTTTCATCCTAATAGGCCCTATCGTGGAATTCGGTACATCGTATTCTAATTGACGACTTTGGCGAAGAAAATTTATTAAATCATCAGGTAGTGTATTCAATTGTTTCTCCTCTTCCTTATTTACATAACGTGCTGCATTACAGGCATGCGGTGCATACCTTTAAAGATTATTAGTAGAAGAATATTCGCGAACCTTGAAAGCCTGATTCGGCAAGATATTAGCATGTCCTTGTAGATGCTGATGTTAGCACATTTTTTCCTTATCTAAAAAGGATACTCTTCGTGTTCATAAATATAATTAAAAATCTCTTCAGATTCCTCTTTGACTTGCTTTGAGGAAATCTCCTCGCCATTTTCTTTCGCATTGATTTGACATACTTCAACGTATAGATCCCTTGCATATACAAGTAATGTTTCTTTTAATGTTTTGTTATCAAATTTAGATATATCATATAAATTGATGTAATTATTAATTGCTTTTATAACCCTTTTAATCAAAGGAATATACTCTGCTTCTTCCATCGTAATCTCTTCATAATAGTCATGAAGATTTTTAATTATTTCCTTTCCAATTCCTTCTGCTATATTTATTTCTGTCATTTATTCTCATCACTCCAAATAATATATTGTTTCGTTGTCTCTTATACCGGTAAAGTGCTAACGTATTGCTGTGAGGCGCGCGGTTGTTTTGCGCGTCCATACAAGCAAATGGTTAGTTTTTTTGTTTTAATTTTGATAGATTTATTGATGTTTGTCTCACATAACTTTCCCAGGTTTCATAGCATCGTATTGAAGCTGCAGGTGGTTGAGGTGCACGTTGTGTTATTTTAAGTTTCTCCACCAACAGCCACATTCCTTGGCTGATTTTTTTAGTAATAGGATATCGCACTAAATTGGGGATCATTTTTTGATCGATAAAACCACGGGATAGCATCTGAGGCCCGCGTGCATTATTATCGGCCCAAAATCCCGCCTCTCTTTTATTTGTTGGTTCTGTTTCCCCACTTTCAAAGTCGAAAGACCATTTTCGAAATTCTTCCTTAAGAGCTGAGAATAATGAGCTCGAAACGATAAACAAATCAAGGTCGGAGTCTTTGCTTAATGGTTTACCAAGCTTGTTTGGTGCTAAAGAAGACCCTAAACGAGAACTACCAGTAAGACCTATCTCTTTCGGGTGAACACCAATCCAATTACCAAGCCAAGAGCGAATCGACTCGTATACAGCTGGGCATTCACGAAATGCGTATGGGATACCCTCGGACAACCAAAGCCTTGCTAAATACTGAAGTGCTGGTTCTCCGCCACGTGTCACTGCGTCTATCACAATCTCTGTACGTGGATAAGTTTCAATTAGACCTTGAAGCGGCGCCGTAATTCTGAAAGGTTCCATATATCCCTATAATGTTTTTGTTATTTTTTATTGAAATAAGGTGTCTCGCACGTCTTTCTATTTTGTAAAACCTATCAGAGCTGTATTTGCCTGGCTCTGGGTACTTAAGCCTGGCAATTAGTTTTGCAGCTTCAAATTCATCAACTAATTCAGGTTCAATACTTAATTTTATGCAAGCCTGCTTAAAGTTATTCATTCTCCATCCGTAGTACCCAACATATAGGTAACACATAGGAAGACTGTTTTTTCCGAAATGTTTTGTAGCCATTAATGCAAGGATAATTTCACGAATTTTACGAAGAAATGTTTTTTCATATCTACCAGTAAGTGTTCTAACAAGTTGCATTGCAATAGTCGATCCACCCTGTCTATTCCTATATATTATTGTTTTCCAAATTGAACGCATTAATCCGATTATATCAACTCCAGGGTGGAATCTAAAACGATGGTCCTCCCCTGCGATTAGCAATTCGCACATTTGGCGCGTTGGAATAGGAGTGGTTTCGGTCTTCAATTTTGAGTCTATTTTAATAAGTTTCTCTTTAACTATTTTCCATTCTGATTTAATCGATAATTTCATTTAATATAGTTTATCTCCCTATTAAAAACTAACGCCATAATTAACCGGCGTGCGGTGCCAGCCAATAAAGGCTTTTAGAAGATTGAACTTTGCAAAACTTTAAAGCCCGATTTGGCAAGATAGTAAGCACGTCGGGTTGAATTAATTGTTAGAAAATATTAAAAATCCTTTATCTACATAAGTATGATTTTTAGAAGCATATAACTGAATTAACTCTCTTGATCTATTTGATTCATGAGAGAATCCCCATATGCCCACAGTTTTTTTGTTTTTATTCTTCTCTTTATAAATAATTGTAAAGTACTTAAAATGAAAAACTATTTTTGTGATATTTTCCCAAGGTATAGTTTTGTTGTTGAAATGAAAGCCATCAGAATTCATGGTGATATGTTTAGAACGAAATATTTTAGAAATTTGGTAATAAATAAAAAATGTCAAAAGAGTGAGAATTAAAACACTGCCAATAGCGTCAAATAACTTTATATCTCCAATACGGTCGAAAATATAGCATACTGCTATAACCTGAAAAAATATTAAGAATAAGGAAATAATAGCAGTTGCAATCCTTGCTGAGTAAAGAAAATATTTATTGGTCACAGTGTAATTAATCATCATTTAATTTTCTAACGCGTTAAATAACAGGCATGCGGTGCACGCCTTTAAAGATTATTACAAGTATAAATTATGCAAACCACTAAAGGTTGATTTGGCAAGATAGTAGCATGTCCTTGTTGATTTAAATGTTATGCATTATCACTTATTGAGTTGATCAACCATAGACTCCATTTGACGAATTAGACTGCGAATTGAGTTAACAGTTCCTTCCCATTCCAAATAGCCATTGTTCGTTTTTATTTTGACCTTTTGTCGTGCTGGTTTAACGATAATACAAGCTAAAGAAATCATAGCACCTAAGAAGACAAGGGTTACTCCTACGAGCCCGGATTTTATTTTTCCGGTTATAATCGCTGATGATATATTAATTGCTCCTTCATCCCGGATACCATGATAAATCATATATATTCCAGCTATTGCAAATAGAGCAGCTATAAGAATAGAAAAAGACCTAATGTGTATTTTACTCAGGATTTTATCAATAAGTTCCATATATATTCCTCCATTGCATAACGACAGGTATTACAAGCCGGGCGGTGCAAACCTACTTACCATTTAAAGACTAATAAATTGATACTTGTAAGATGATACATAAAAAGCAAAGAAAATAGCCCGGTCTTAGTAGATACCATTGTTGGCTGCCGCCAACCTGTTTAGTTTGTTTATGACTGCTTACTTTCAATTACTGATTTTTAAAGATTTGATGCTTTTTGAATACTATGTTTTTTGATTCTTCTTTTTATATTGTTCTGAATTATTTTTCAAAAGAATTTCCGGGATGGGAATAAACTGAATTGTTTTGTGAACTTTTTTAATTTATCAGATCAGTTTTCGCATCCTTGTGTAAGATATGGGATGTAAGTAAAAAGATGAAACAAACTGTTATTTTTACTTTATTACTTACGTCCCCAAGTTGTCCACGAGGCCACCCCCGCCACTTATGTACTTAATATTCCTTTTCCATGCTAACCAACAAAAATCCTCCTTTGATTCATAATGCCTTAGATCAATTATTTATCCTTAGGCACTATGCCCTCAGGATCAACTACGTTTTTCCCTAATTTATAAACAATACCAGATAATTGTTCTTCTTTAGCCTTTCGGCTAATCGATTCTTTGCAACCTTCGTAAAATGAATGATCAAGTTGGTTTTGTCCTCCCCATTTCGTCCATTGCCAATTAATAGACCCACCCGGATAAATACTATCATTAAACCGAGCAATAAGCTTCTCGCTTTCTAGATCGAATACACATACATGGAGCTCTACATTTAAATGGTCTTCGTCAAATGTATTGGTAAACCGGTCTATTATTGAAGGCTTTCTATTAGTCCATTTTGGTGGCTCAGGATAATTCAAGTCAACTAAACGGGAAATCACGATGTATTTTGCTTTCAAATCTTGTTTTAGGTTCCGGGCAAACAATTCGGGATCATCGGGGTATTCTGGCAAACCGTAATCTGTTCCCATTGTATAGGCTAGCGCTGACAATAATTCAGGAGATTCAAAAAAACTAGGTGCACTCACACGAATTTGGTCTTCCCTCCAATACGTCTTTTCTGTTAGAAAAGTTAATGGACGATCGTAACTTATCCAACATGTATTTTTGCTAGGGCCACTTATAATTATTTTAGGCTCAATTGAGGAGGCTATGTAGGGATAAAAATATCCCCAATAGGGCTCAGCATCCTTATCAGGAGAATTAATTGAGGCAGGTGGCTCATCAAAATATCGAAAACCAAAATCACTCCGTTCACTAAGCCACTCTGGAGCAAATATTTCCGTGCTGATACGGGCTTTTAGGTCATCCCAAGAAGCTTCTGGCCATTTTGACTTTAGACGAGTAAGTTTGAAGTGTAGGCTCTGCAATTCAGTCTTATGAGTACTGATAACTGATTTGCACTTTTTACGATTAGTGTAAGACTCGCAATTTAAAAATGTGATAGCTACCACTAGGATAACGATAAAATATCGTTTCATATTGAGCTCCTTTATTTCCTTAGTAAAAAGATCTGGAGATTTTTTTTAACGTGAAACATTACAGGCCGGTGCAAACCTACTTACAATATTAAATGTGCGGAGGTTTGAACTTGGCAGATGTCTAAAAAAGCGGAAAAAAAGCACGGTCCTTGTAGACGTAATTGGCTGCCGCCAACCTGTTTAGTTTGTTTTTAACTGCTTACTTTCAATTACTGATTTTAAAGATTTGATGATTTTTGAATATTATGTTTTTTTATTAGGGACTTCTTTAAGTTGAAGAAGTCTCATACTTTTCCCCTTTTTCAATGGCATTAGTAATATATTTTATATTGAGTTTATGTTTTTTCTTTAATTTGGCTAAAATGCCAGCCATGTTTGGAATATCATTGCTTTGAATCATTTCCTTATAATCATTATAGATTGAATTTTCAGCTCCAGTTAATTCAAGTATCATATTCGAGGTTTCAATTTTTTCAGAGGCTGGGTTTTGACTTATTTCGCTTTCTGCAATTTCGTCATCTTCCATATTGAATAGCTTTTGCCACTTTTCACAGATTTTTTTATTCATAAAGAACCTGCAGACCCACCAACTTGCACCAACTCCCAATAGTGATGAGAAAATAGTTACAAAGGTTATTAGCCATCCGTTTTGAAAATCCTCTGATAGCTTAACAACAATTGATGAAGGGACTGTTATGAATAATATAATTAAGGTAATCCATAAAATTGCCCGCCACCCTGTATATCCGCTATATTTTATTGCCTCACGATGCAATAGGTATAAAACAAATGGAAGCCCAATGAAAAAAACAACAAGTATTAACTCACTATAATCATGAAGGTTTGATGCAACGAGTCCTTTAGTCGTTTTAACTCCCCAAATAATGGAAGATAAAATAAAAATTAATAATCCCAAAAATGTCAGGCCATTTCTTTTGAAGCGCAATCCAGCCATGTATGCTCCTAAAGGCCACATTAACAATGTAAGTATTACCCATATAGCTGCAGAATCGTTATTTTTATCTACCCTGTTTTTAGCTGCTTGATAAATTTGATAGGCTACAAAGGGTGCTATCAGTAATGCTATTGGCATATTATCCTCCTATTACTAAAATGTCCTCTACAAATTTTCCGATGTAACAGGTCGCGTCCTTGAGTTACTTGTTGTTAGAAACTTCATTTCCGCTTCCTTTGAATTTCCTTTTTCTCTATTCTATTGACAGCCAACGACTTTAATAACAGGTTTGGCGGGTTTTTTCGACAAATCCTGTTAATTAAAATGTTAGAAAATATTTTTAATTAAAAAGAGGTATTAATACTATTATGTTAAAATCAAAAATTCAACGTTCAGCTCCGGAAGACTATCCAATTCAACTATCTGGTGGTGTGCCTGACCATCTTGTGTGGGATTCCAGAGGACGAGCGATTCTTTTTGTATGCCCGCCCCCACCACCAGGCGAAGATGGTGTAATTCCAAAAGATTTAATTGAGGAGGCGGACCCTGAATTTTATGCGTACATACGAGGACTCCCGTCGAATTTTCAACCAGGGATTGAAGTTGTGTATGGTCCTGATGCACGTAACTATCCCGAGCTAGTTGAAAAGTACGAGCAATATGTTGGCAAAGTCCCAAACTACTTACACCACACTGACCTTGTTGCCACAGTGGTACCATGCAATAGTAGTTATTTATGATATCTTTTTCAGATAGTGGTATACCTCTTATTTTTGCTAATTGTATTAAGCAGCGAGGTCCACAAGCGTATAAATTCCATTGTTCATTTATTGTTAATTTATTTTGCATTTTCTAACGAAAAACATTACAGGCCGTGCGGTGCAAACCTACTTACCTTGTTAAAAGCTTGAAGGTTTAGAATTGCAGGGTGATAAAAATTGGCGAAAAAATAGCACGGTCCTAGTAGATGTTATGGTTAGTGGTTGACGTTTGATGTATAGGGTCATGATTTTTAAATATGCCCATATCGTTTTTTAATAGAACAATAAAATACCAATGTTTATTCAGATTAATTAAATATCATTGCTCCAAAGTTCCAACCTGTTTTAAAGCCATAAATTGCCGCGACAACGAATGCTATACCTAAAATCACAGATGCTAGAATTATTACCGGATGAGTTTCCTTTTTATTATTTTCCTGTTCCATTTTTAATCTCCTTTTTATTTTTAGCTCTGCTACCACTAACGCCGCCGATAACCTGCCGGGCGGTTTAATATTGTAAATATTTGCCAACCGCAATTGTTAATATGTTGTATTCAATCCCGGTCTGGCAAGATAGTAGCCCGGTCTGAGTTTATTGGATTGTTATGGCTTTTTTGTATTTAAAAGTCTTTGAAGTCTTTTATCTCTGTTTTTGATCATAGTTTTTATTGTTTTTATTTTTGATTTAACATCCTCTTCAGTATCTCTTTCTTTTGCCGCGATTATTGAGCCCCTGCCAAATATGTCTTTTGTCCAGTCTTTTTTATTTTTATGCATTCGGTAGATTTGTTTGTTTCCAATATTTTCAAGTGTAATGCTATCCCATTCCACACAGTAATAAATGCCAAGCATTCTATCTTGTCCTCGGTCGGTGACACGACCGCGCCAACCAGTTTGATCAATGTTTAAAACTGGTATTGATTCTCCTTTTTTTACTTTTACTACTGTTCCAATTTTTCTCATCTTCTCATTAGGCGGCCATAACGCCTGCATTAAGGGGCCATGCGGTGCAAGCCAATGCACTTATTGATTGCTAGAAAGATTGCTTACCGCTAGGACATTAAAAAAGGCGAAAAAAAAGCATGGTCGCGCTTGAATGCTTTGTTAGCCCGCAATTGTTCGTTCAAACAAAGATTGTATGCTACGCATTATTTCATTTTCCTTTTTCATTCGAACTGTTTGCTCAATAATAGGATGATTAAAGGACCATAGATCATGTAACAATTTAGAAAAATTATCCCTGTCAGATTTTTCTAGATAAAGGCGAACGATGCTTTCTTGAGGCGCTAATTCAAGAGAGAGCATAGTGAGTTCAACATCTTTATCTTGTTCATCGCGTTGTGAATCATATATTATATTTAAAGCTCTTATTCTATAATCCTCAAGCTGTTTAATAATTGTAGTAAATTCTATACTACGTTGCTGACGGAGCCATTTTTGATATTCTGTCCTACGAGTAAGCCAAGCTCCTAGAAATCCTCCCAGCAAAGCAAAAAGACCAGATATTAAAACTACAGTAATTTCTATGTCAGGCATTTTCATTTCCTTGGGCTAACGCCCACAATAAGGGGCTGGCGTATTTATGGCTACCAATGTCATGCAGGTAGAAACTTTCCGAAGCCTTTGGACTCCGCCCGGCAAGATAGTAGCCAGTCGCACTTAATTGTGATGTTAGCCCATAATTATTATAATAGTTAATAGTGTTCCTTCATAAATATGGAATGTTCATTACTCCAAAGAGGTGCAAACCACGCTATTAGAGCGCTACCAGCATTCCAGCAAATAAAAAACATTAACACAGTACCTATATACTCTGAGTTAAAAATTGTACATGCAATGAGTGAAAGGCCAACCAACGGAAATGAATATTTTGCATACCCATAGCATAATGACATAAATCTTTGATTCCGATTCTTCGTGAAAAAGGAGAATGTCCTTTTTGTATTGATTTCTCCATAATACACCCATAGGCTAATTTTCTTCCATAAAAACCCCATCACTAAAAACGGGATGCTTAAAATGATTGCAACTGGAAAAGCAAGTGAAGAATCAGATATATTAAGAAAAATTACAGGTAAACATAGAAATATTGTAACTATTGCACACGTAATAGGTAGTATATTGATTCTCATTATTTACCTCTTTTTATATTATATAGAGTGGCTAACGACTATGCTTACCGGCCAGGCGGCGTTTTATCGCCTGGTCGGGTAGAGCATTTTGTTATGTCTTTGTGCGTAAAGCCTTAATACTAGAAAATTTCCAACTAAGACCCTCAATATATTCTTCAGAAATGAAGCTTGCTTTCCAAACTGCTGAACCATGAAGGTTTACCATTGCAATAGGATTTATAAAGTCCAGGATAAAAGAGAATGGTGTCTCATAGTCCCACTCAGAAAGATATGGATCCTCTGCTTTTAATTGCTCCCAGGACATAAAATTTTGGACGACGAGATTTGTTTCTCCTGTAATAAATAAGAGTTCTCGCAGCATACCTCTTCGTTTGTGCCATTCCAATATATCATCACGTGGTAAATCATCTAGTTTCTTTTTATGGTCTAGCAGATAAGCCTCGATTTTAATGTAAAACAGCTCGAAAAAAGAAATAAAAACTAACCATTCCTTAATAAAATTTATAATCCGAACTTCTTTGTCATCTCCTATATATTTCTCATCCTGTATATGAACATCCCAACCAGGAAAACCATGAAGGGACTCGCGTACCCAGTCCTCATGCTCTTGCTTTATCATATGAAGGCGTTCAATAGGATAATCCTCAGGTGCTTTATCAATTATTGAATGATGTGTTGGACATAGTAGTATTAAATTACGATATGATGCGCGCTCTTTTTCATTAAGAATGCTTTTTCCTCTCGGTCCATTATCGTTCTCTGCAACAATATGGGCTTGTTCGCCAATAGGATAAGAACTGTTTCCATGCACCTTATCGGCTGAAAGCTCTTGCCGACACATTGAACATCGGTTTGCTGAACGTCCCCATAGGATTTTCAAATCTTTTTTAGGTGTTTCCATTTGCTCCATATGCAATTGAATGGACATAACGTTTTAAATAACAAGCCGCGCCGGGATGCTGACAACAAGCAAAGAAGGACACGCGGTCTTGTTGATTTAATGGTTGAACGAAGCCGCTTGCGCGGCAGAAAAATAATAAATAGTGTATGCTCCTGATGTATGCTCAATTCAGGGCACAAAAAATAATAAAAGGAGATACACTATGAACAAAAAAGAAACAGAAAGATTTAATGACCTTTATGAAAGACACCTAAGAATACTCAAACTTCAGGGTAAAAGTCAAAGCACTATTGATGCCTATTCAAGGGCGGTGCGCCGGATAAAAGAGCATTTTGACTGCTGTCCTGATCAGCTTACCCCGGACCAACTTGAACAGTATTTTTCTGACCTGGTTGATTCTCATTCCTGGAGCACTGTCAAATTGGACCGTCTTGGACTTCAGTTCTTCTGGAAACACGTTGTCCAGAAAAAATGGGAGTGGATAGATATTATTAAGCCTCCCAAAGTATATACCCTGCCTGATATTCTTACACCCGGTGAAATAGAGCGCATAATAGGTGCAACAAGAAAACTCCGATACAGGGTTTTTCTACTGACTACATATTCCATGGGACTTCGTTTGCAGGAAGCATTACATCTTCAAACCAGCGATATCGATGCTGAAAGAAAGAAGGTCCATATCCGGCGTGGTAAAGGTCATAAAGACCGTTTAGTTCCATTGCCGGATCTTACCTTAGAAGCTCTGCGTGAGTTATGGTCAAAACACAAAAACCCTGTATGGCTTTTCCCTAATGCCACGGGCTCTCCTGATAAAATCCAACAGGCAACTAATCACATGGACACAGGCGGAACTCAGAAGGCTATGCAGGTAGTTGTTAAGGAATGCGGCATTAAAAAAAAGTCCATATCCATTCCCTTCGTCACAGCTTCGCAACACACCTGCTTGAGCGCGGCCTGAGTCTCAGACATATCCAGGCTATACTCGGGCATGCCACCCCTGAAACTACCGCTCGCTATGCTCACCTGACAGATATTACCGAGAATGACAGTCTTGTTAAAATCAATGAGCTGATCAACTCCATTCATGTTGATTTGAAGAAGGTGTAATCATGGAACTGGCATCTATCATCAACCAATATTACGACTCATTTATGGCTAAACATTCCAGTACCCTACTACCAGGACATTTAAGCGCACTTAATGCCATTCGTAGATGCAGAACTCCTGATTCCGGAGAAGTATATACAATCTGCAACCAGTGCGGACATTCCCAATGGAACCCCATGTCCTGTGGTCACCGAAGTTGTCCTAAATGCCAGAACCATGAAACCAGCAGGTGGCTTGACCGACAACAGCAAAAGCTGCTGCCTGCACCTTATTTTATGGTTACCTTCACACTGCCATATTCTTTCAGGCCTTTAGCCATGCACCATCAAAAAGAGATATACCCCTTTTTATTCTCCTGTGCAGCATCCACTCTAAAGGATTTTGCTGCTAACCCAAAAAAACTGGGGGCTAAAGTCGGTATGACCATTGTTCTGCATACTAATAACAGAAATCTGGATTATCATCCACATGTTCATGTCATCATTCCGGCAGGTGGAGTGGATAAAAAATCCAAACAATGGAAAAAGAAAAAAGGCAAATACCTCTTTAATGAAAAAGCCATGGCTAAAGTTTTCCGCGCCCGCTTTTTACATGAGCTAAATAATGCCGGCTTTTCCATCCCTAAAAATGCACCCAAAAAATGGGTGGCTGACTGCGAACATGTTGGAGCAGGCATTACTGCCCTCAAGTATCTTGCCCGGTATTTATACCGTGGCGTTATCAGCGAAAAAAATATCATTGCAAACCGGGATGGAAAGATAACCTTTAAGTATATTGATAACAATAAGATTGTAAAATACCGCACAATGGATGGGGAAGATTTTATTAAACTTCTACTGCAACATGTACTTCCCAAAGGCTTCAGGAGAGTCAGGGATTATGGCTTCCTTCACAGTAATGCTAAGAAAATACGTTCTCTGATTCAGGTAATATTGAGAGTCGTTATTGATAAAATCCCGATACGTCCAAGGCCTGCTTTTAAATGCAGCCATTGTAAGTCGCTGATGACTATTGTTAAGTTTAGAAAGCCTGTTTGCAACTCGGAATAGACCTTAATCTGGAAATTGCCCCTCTTGCTTTTATAACACGGAGGTAGCTTTGTTTATGAAGATTACAATCACTTTAAAGGCCTTTTTTAAGGTCAGCGTACCGGTCTGCCTTTTGCTTTCCGCTATACTTTAAGTTCCATTACCTGTCAGCTTCTCGGATATATATATTTTCTTTATATAGACACGGGCTTGTTCAACCATTGGATAAGATTGTGGCTCCGCACAATCTATCCTTATTCGTTAACTTTTATTCCCACAATAGAACAATGCGCGGAGCAATTAGGAAAAGATTTGCCTAATCTTCTTTTAATTTCGCAGAGGCACCAGAAACAACTTGATAATTCTTGCCATCCTGATGAATAGATAAATTTTCTTTTGCTTTATTAATTGCATCGGCTTCACTATGTGCAAGTACTTCTATTGTGGTTGTATCTTTATTATTTATTTTGTCTTCGATAGGAAAAATTACTGTATATATTCGATCTTTTATTTCCATGATTTCACCTTTTGAAGTTAACGCCTGCGATAAGGAGTTGGCGGGTTGATGGTACCGATGGTCGATAAAGAATGAAGACCATTGATATTGCTGGACTTCAACCGGCAAGAAAAACCAGCCAATCCCCTTAATTGCATTGTTATCTGCGTTTTGTATTGTTGTATTCTCTTGTTTTTATAAAATTGTTACTTGGATCTACAAAATAATAGCCTAGTGGGCTACTTGATATATTTGAGTATGGTCTTTCATCATCTATGTTTAATTCATTTTTCATAATTTCTATGAATACCCATTCATCGAAAACCCGAGTTATAAAATGATGATATTGCTCGTCTGAACCTTGATACAATAAACCATCCCAGGCAAAGCGTTCATTTTCAATATGCTCTGAATACCACTCTTCGACTTCAGGAACTGTCCATTTTGTTTTACGAAGCATCAATGGACCTGCACATGATGATAAGATAGTAAATAAAATTATTAAAGATATAATTTTCATATTGGTGCCAGCAAATAACGGCCAGCTCACAAGCCACGCCGAGATGCTCAGCAAAAATTGAAAGAAGCCCCTCGTGGTCTTGTGAAGCGACAGGTTAAAAGCCGATTTTGCCCGCTATTTACCGACCTTGTATTTTTGATAACCAGTTATTATTACAACAATATTTTGATTCTTATTTTCTATTTACAACTTTTGGCAAGATTGCCAATTTTTGTAAATAGACATCAATTCAGCCCGGAATTTTATTTTTATACTGCTATTTGGGGATTTGGGAAATATTTCCTACTTCCCCAAATACCGTAAATGATGCTTTCTTCATTATAGCCTTTCAGCTTTTAACGCCCCAAATAACCAGACGGGCGGTTTATGATTATTGATACTTGCATACATCAATTGTTTCTATAATGCACACAACTTCGATCTGGCAAGAGAGTAGCCCGGTCTGAGTTGATTTGGATGTTATAACTTTTTGTATTCAACTTCATTGCATTCTAAATAAATAAAACCAATACCGGGATAAATCCATTGTATTTTCCAGATGCCCTTTGAATCTATATCTGCTTCAATATCCCAGCTCATTGCTTGTGCGTAGTCTCCCAAGCTAAGATTGATATTTAAATTCATTACCCATTCAAATTTGAATTCGACCAGGTCTCCATTATATGTTTCATTGGTGATGGTTAAATTATTTTCATTATCCTTGGGCCACGAAATATTTTTTAATGTTAAGTCGTGCCTTGGAAGTTTGGAAAAAGCTTGTAAATTTTCTATTTTCATATGAGTTATAACGACACAAATAACAAGCCGCGCCGAGATGTTCCGCGAAAAAATGAAAGAGACCCCACGCGGTCTTGTTAATTTGATGGTTGGCTGCCGCCAACCTGTTAAATTTGTTTTTGACTGCTTACTTATAATTACTGATTTTTAAAGATTTGATGCTTTTGAATACTATATTTTTATATTGTTTTGAATTTATTTTCAAAGATATTCCGAGGATGGGAATAACCTGAAATTCTTTTGAAACTTTTTAATGCCTTTTATCTTCAGATCAATTCTCTCGCCCTTGAGTTACTTGTTATTTGCAACTTCATTTCCGCTTCCCCTGTAATTATTTTCTTTATGCTTTCCAGCACGCCAACGAAAAGCATTACAGGCCGGGCGGTGCAAACCAACTTACCATGTTAAAGGTACGAGGATTCTGAGTTGGCAGATAGTTTAAAAAAGGCGAAAAAAATAGCACGGTCCTAGTAGATGCAATGGTTGGCTGCCGCCAACCTGTTTAATTTGATTTTGACTTCTTACTTTCAATTACTGATTTTTAAAGATTTGATGCTTTTTGAATACTATGATTTTTGATTCTTCTTTTTATATTGTTCTGAATTATTTTTCAAAGGAATTTCCAGGGAATGGATTTCCTTTGTTTTGTTACCTTATTATTTCCAGATTAATTCTCGCGACCTTGAGTTACATGTTATTGGCAACCTCATTTCCGCTTCCTCTGTGATTATTTTCTTTTCCACTTTCCAGCACGCCAACGACCGAATTAACGAGCAGGCGGTGCCTGCCGCCATAAGCATGTTAAAAATATTGATTGCCGCAAACCTTTAAAGGTTGTTTTGGCAAGATAGTAGCCTGTCACGTTAAATGACAGGTTGGGCTTAACTTGTTGTATTACCTCTGATGACTCAATTTTGAAAACTTAAGCAAATAGGTAGAATATTTATAAGTCTGAACTTGATAGTATCCCCGCCAATTTATCCGCTGCCTCATTAATAGACTTCGCAAGAATTGCAGTATGGAAATCTTTGGCACAAGCATTTATGAATGCCGCTACCAATTCAGGATGACTCATTGAATAGTTTTTCCCAAACTGCTTATCAATAGATTTTACTGCGTCTTCAAGGTAAATACTGGCAGTCGTTGATGCTTGGCGCATCA
The DNA here is from genome assembly GCA_963667015.2 of Desulfatiglandales bacterium. Lineage (GTDB taxonomy): Bacteria > Desulfobacterota > DSM-4660 > Desulfatiglandales > HGW-15 > JAAZBV01. The sequence goes on along the minus strand of CAXXJJ010000004.1, from coordinate 2,916,795 downwards.
GAGTTTCTGCATCTGCTGTGATATTCATTTTTTCCTCCTTTCCATAGCCCAACGGTTACGCTAACAAGCTGGCGATGCCAACCTTAAAAGATTATTAAAAGAAATTCTTCTGCAAACCACAAACGGTCGATTCGGCAAGATAGTAGCCAGTCTTAGTTTAGCGACTTGTTCTGTAATTATTTGATAGATTTCCTCATAGGGATACACGTAACTTTTCCCCCGTTTATAAAATTAATACATTTCTCTCCGGCCTTAAAACCAGCTTTAAGATAGAATTTCTCTGCATTTAAAGATGAGCTACAGTGAATTTCATTTAAATCAGCTTTTCCGGCTATATTTAAAATATTTTCTAATATCCGGGAACCAACGCCTTTACCTGCATACTCTGGATGAACGTATAACTGAATTATTTCTCCGGTCTTTTTATTAAATGTTCCAAACCCGACAGCGGTATTTTTGTGCTGAGCTATTAAAACGTATTGGTTATGAATATGATTTTTATATCTTTCAGGTGTTCTTCCTTTTGACCATACTTCAATTTCACCATCTGGGTGATGCTCTTTGCATAGTTCCCGAATTGAAGAAACATGAATATTACATAATGCTTCGCAGTCATCAATGGTTGCAGTTTTAAATGTGATTTCCATATTCATTATTATTACAGAACGTTGCGGTAAGGAGCTGGCGGGTTAATGGTATCAATGATCATGAACCTATAAAGATTATTGATATTAAAGAGTTTCAATCGGCAAGAAAAACCAGCCAGTCACCTTGACTGCATGGTTAAAAGCCGATTTTGCCTGCTATTTACCGACTATTAAATTTTGATAACCAGTTATTATTACGACTTAATTTTCATTTTTGTTTTCTATTTAGGAATTATGGCAATTTGCCTTTTTTCCTGAATAGGAATTAATTCAGCCCGGAATTTTATTTTTGATACTGCCATTTGGGGATTCAGGAAATATTTCCTATTTCCCCAAATACCTTAAATTACCTTCTTTATTATGTCCTTTAAGCTTTTAACGCCATGATAACCGGCTGGGCGGCGTTTTATCGCCCAGTCGGGTTTATTATGATGTTATAACTTCATTTCTAATGGCATCATCTCTATCTTCTTCACGAAATGTTCTTTCATTATTTAGACAAGTTAAATAATATTTTAATTCTCTTTCAGTTGTATAATAACCATCTTCATCAATGTGTCGTAATGCCCATTCGCAATTTGTAAGTAAATTTTGTTGTTCATCTGCACTATTGTCGATATCATCGATGCCTATTTCAGATGCCATAATATCGGCTATTTCAGAGCGTGTATATTTTCCACTCAGAAAGCCAGCTATGAGATCTTTAAAATATTTTTTGTAATCCATGATTAATTCTTTAGAGTTATAACGCCAGGTTTAACCGGCAAGGCGGAACGCCTTGTCAGCGTTGAAACCTTTGTTATGGCAGTTCTCGATATAAGTTAATAAGATGCATCTGAATCAATTGTTTTGAGTACAAAAACCCTTGTATAATTGAATTTATTTCTGACAATTTTATGAATTTAGATAGGTCATCAAAATTCATTATATTCTCTTTAATAATTAACAGATCATAATTGTCCGGACCATTTGTAACATCGGCAGCTATATAGGGTGCTCCCTCGTGCATAAAGAAGTTTCTGTGTGTGTCTAAATTAATAAACCAATCTGATGATTCACCAGATTCTTCAATTACCTTTTTTATGATAAAACCAACCTTTTTTTTATCTATGTTCTTACCTGCGTGGGTATAAAGCTCAAAGATAAGATTAGTCATCAACTCACATACCGAGTTTAGCTCAAATAATAATGAATCAAGATCTATTAATAAATTGAACTTTAGATTTTCATCAATATCGAATGCGTACCCTTCTTTTTTAAGTGTGAATATATGATCGCTATTATGAATTTCTACAGCTTTATATACATCGTAAACCTCTTTATTTATTCGGTTCAATATACGAGGTAACATATCTAGTCTGGTTGAAATCGATATCCCTAACCGTGATTTTATTTCTTTTGAAATAGTCTTTGATTTGCCTTTACTCTCGGCATCATTTACAACGCTCCATATTGGCAAAATCCAAGGATCGCCAACAGAGTCATTTATATGTATCCACTTTTTTACGGGCATATATTTCCCTCAAAGGCCATAACGCTTGCGATAAGGCGTTTGCGGGTTAATGGTGCCGATGATCGATTAAGTACGAAGGTCATTGAAACTGTTGAATTCCAATCGGCAAGAAAAGCCAGCAAATCACCTTGATTGCTTTGTTATAAGCCTTTTATTGTACTATTTATAATTAATCTACAATGAGCCAATCACGAATTGCTTTTACTGCAGTTTCGTAACTGGTAAATGTTTTATCAAATTCGGGTGGTTCGTTACTCCCGTCCCAAAACTCTACCCAAATTCCCTTATCTGTTTTTGAAAGTTCTATTGCTCTTGTATCAGTTGAAGCATAAATAAAAGCCGCTTTCCCTTCACCTCGAATTTGCACATAGCCTAGATCATTAATTTGGGCTTCTACTTTTCCAAGCGCTACAAGATAATTTTTATAAAGTTCTTCCATAGATCCTTTGCTTATAACGGACTAAATAACGTGCCGCGCCAAGGTGTTCCGGATAAATTGAAAGAGGCCCACCGCGGTCACGTTGATTTAAGGGTTATGAGATTTTATTAAAAATACCGGTATTGTTACTGCTATCCAGAAAAACAATTTTACAACAAGATTAAAAATTAATTCTGTAGTTGGTATTTGCGCAGGCTTCCAGTATACCTTGGACCAGAATATGATACAAAACACTCCCCAAAGAAATAATACAGTTAAATATTTTTTTGATACCGTCCTTTTCCGAATAAGAAATTGGAGATTAAATATTGAAAGAGCTGAAAATGATATAAGTAAAATAATTATAAAAAATTCTTGTGATAAATAAGGATTACCATAATTCCACCACCAGATGCTGGCCCTATGTGTTAAATAATTTGAAATTCCCCATCCCAAAGTTGACAACGCAACCATAAAAAGAAAAGAGAAACAGTAGAATTTAAGTAATTCATTTTTCAAATTAAATTTCATTATTTCCTTACTCATAACGCTAGGTATTACAAGCCGGGCGGTGCAAACCTACATATTATTTAAAACCTAAGAAAATGATGCTTGTAAGATGATACATAAAAAGCAAAGAAAACAGCCCGGTCTTAGTAGATACCATTGTTATGAAAAATTATTTCCTGACTAGGTTGCTTTTTATCACTCCGGTTTTCAACAATAAAAACCATAAAATTTCCATTAAAAAACCAATAACTAATATTGAAAGATATGTTTGATTCCTGCTTAACTCAGAATTTGTTAGATATACAAACAGGAAAATAAAGGCAATAAACAGTATAAAAGCGATAAAGAATGTTAATATGCTAGATCTTATTCTTTCATTACATCCAGAACACTTTATTGACCATGGAGTAAAACTTTTTAATGCGGCCATAAAAGAGAATTCAGTTCCACAATTTGTACAGCTAGCCATTTTAATTTCTCCTTTTTCATAACGATTCTGATAACCGGTTTGGCAAGCTTTTCGCCAAATCCGGTTGATTAGTGGGTTAGTGTGTTTTCCTATGGAATAGTAAATATTTCATAGAACTTATATTCATTTTTTTCTTTTATAAATATAACCATATGCTGTTGGCCTTCATGATTTGGACTAACTTCACACGGTTTTGTCGTAGTAACTAAGACGGAAAAAGAATCTGCTTTATTTATTAGAAATTGTGTTTCACCGGTTTTTAATCTTGTAATTAGGTATTGTGTGAATATTATTGGATAGTCTTCCTTACAAAATCGGTTAATAGGTATATATATCCATTCTCTATAAAGTTTTTCATACCAATTTGATTCATTCTTTTCTCTTTCTTCCATTTCTTCTTTTTCTTTTTGCGTATTATAAACGCAATCAAAACACCTTATTTTTTCAGCAGATATTTTTTTAAAACTATCTATATCATTAGAAACTATTATTCCTAAAAATGATTTCCATGTATTCACGATATCATGATTCACCGGAGTATCTTTTGCTTCCATGCTAAATAAAAACAACGGCAAAAATATAATTGTAATAATTAATGTTAATTTTAATTTATTCATTTTTGAACACTAACGGTGATGCTTACCGGCTGGGCGGCGTTTTATCGCCCAGTCGGGTAGAGCATTTTGTTAGCAAAATGATTTAACAACATACATTATATTTTGTATTGCAATGATGCCAATGAATGCAAAGCCGGCGATATATAGGCATAAGGAAGTACAAATAAGTTTGCGGGTGTATATATCAGCAATTAGATAAACAAAATAAAATGCATTACTGTTTTTACCCTTATTTTCTGTAAGATCCTCTAACATGGTATACCCATTGTTTTTTATGCTTTCAATTTCTTCTTCTGTAAATGATGTATATTGCCTTAAATATTTCATTGCAACAGGTGCATAAGCAGAAAATATTACTCCGTTTGATGTATCCCAAACTATTTCTCTGAGTGCAGTGTTTATTTGTAATCTAGACTTCCCATCTGCCTCAAATTGAGAAAAGTTTTCATATAGTTTTACTATGTTTGGACAATACACTGAATATATAATGCCGGCTAAAGTAAAGAAACAGGCTGAAAAAAATAATAGTTGCCATGTGAATGGTAGCACTGTGGAAATATTAAATTTACCACTAAATATTGTTAACTCTATAACGTCTTCTAAAGAAGTTAGCCCTTTTGCTGCAAATGGAACAATAACAAGCCATATTGCAGATGATTTAACGATTCTGCTGTTTGCCATTGCTCTCTGACTGCTCCACTTTAATTTCATAATATTCCTCTTGCTAACGCTGAAAATAACCAGCCATGCGGTTTAAAATTTTAAATATATGCCAACATCAAGGTTCCCATGTTGCACTAAACTCGATCTGGCAAGAGAGTAGCATGGTCTGAGTTTATTTTATTGTTATGTGATTTTATTTCTCCCAAAGTTGACCTTTTCTTCGAACTGCACAGTGATAACATTCGGAATATTCATTGTCTGAATTGTACCATTCATGTTGACCACCACGCTGTTCACAATCTTTTCCTTTTCCCGCTATTCCCATATTTATTAAGAACCAAGGTAAGAATGACCTTAACCATGTTCGTTTTCTGTATGGACCGCCAGAGTATTGAGGCATTTTATTTTATACCTTTTAAGTTTTAATAATTGATTCAGTTGTTTCTATATTTGATTCAACACACATAACGGCCAGCTCACAAGCCACGCCGAGATGCTCAGCAAAAATTGAAAGAAGCCCCTCGTGGTCTTGTGAAGCGACAGGTTAAAAGCCGATTTTGCCCGCTATTTACCGACTTTGTATTTTTGATAACCAGTTATTATTACAACAATATTTTGATTCTTATTTTCTATTTACAACTTTTGGCAAGATTGCCAATTTTTGTAAATAGACATCAATTCAGCCCGGAATTTTATTTTTGATACTGCTATTTGGGGATTTGAGAAATATTTCCTATTTCCCCAAATACCATTAATGATGGCTTTTTTATTACCCCCATTTCAGCTTTTAACGGCCAGCTCACAAGCCACGCCGAGATGCTCAGCAAAAATTGAAAGAAGCCCCTCGTGGTCTTGTGAAGCGACAGGTTAAAAGCCGATTTTGCCCGCTATTTACCGACCTTGTGTTTTTGATAACCAGTTATTATTACAACAATATTTTGATTCTTATTTTCTATTTACAACTTTTGGCAATCTTGCCAATTTTTGTAAATAGACATCAATTCAGCCCGGAATATTATTTTTATACCTGCTATTTGGGGATTTGGGAAATATTTCCTACTTCCCCAAATACCGTAAATGATGCTTTCTTCATTATAGCCTTTCAGCTTTTAACATAGGAGTACCGGGCCCATTTTCCCATATCCGCTCTTTGAAAATTGCCCGAAAATACTCGTTAATAATTATAAATTCAATAATTTATCTTATTTATTGGCTCCATATTGAAAGCGGAAAAACAGGCAACGCATAATATAAAAACCAATATACTTAAAAACACAATAAAATCAATAATAACATTATAAATCAATAGGTTGTAAGAATATTACGTATGAGTCAAGATGGCCCTGGTCTATATGGACAAATTTTCCTGTATCAGGGTTCTTGTATTTTTTATTATTTGCTATATGGCTGATATTACACAAATATCTAAATATATCAGCCATATTGGAAAACAAAAATACGGAAAAAGTTGACAAATATAAACAAGTAGTTTATTATCTGGTAATTCAAGCTTCTCATAAATAAAGCCAGGAAAAAAGCATTTAAAGCTACTGGATTCCCTGGTCGGAGCCCGGGAATGACGTTCGTTGCATGGATTTCCTGATCCCCGTAAACAACACGGGATCTTCGAGTAGTCGGGGAATGATAAGAAGTATTTAATTCTATCGATTAAATGATCAGGCAATGGCTGTAAATCAACCATAATTATAAAATGATGTCAAAACAATTATAAGGAGGTTTATCATGAGACTTCTTGATCAGGTAAGGCAGGTTATGAGGAAGAAGCATAATTCATACAGTACTGAAGAGGCTTATGTAAAATGGATGAAAAAATTTATTCTTTTCCATAATAAAAAACATCCCGCTGATATGGGTGAAAAAGAGATCTCTGATTTTATTTCGGACCTTGCTTTAAATAAAAATGTTGCAGCCAGTACTCAGAATCAGGCGTTAAATGCTGTTGTTTATTTATATAAAAATGTTCTCAAAATTGATCTGGGTGATTTTGGACCAATGGAAAGAGCTAAAAAACCTGAGAAGATCCCTGTGGTTTTAAGTAAAGAAGAAGTTGAAAGTGTTTTGAGTTTTATGGCCGGTACAAACAGGTTAATGGCACAGGTGATTTATGGATCGGGGTTGAGGGTAAAAGAGTGCATGAGGTTAAGAGTAAACAATATTGATTTTTATATGAACCAGATAAATGTAATAGATGGAAAAGGAGCCAAGGACCGCGCAACACTGTTTCCGGAAAAAATACAGCCATTAATGAAAGATCATTTGGAAAAAATAAAGGTGATGCATGGTCATGATCTTAAAAATGGTTTTGGAGAGGTTTATCTCCCCTATGCACTGGAAAGAAAATATAAAAACGCAGCAAAGGAATGGAAATGGCAGTATATTTTTCCTGCATCTAAAATTTCCACAGATCCACGCAGCGGCAAAAAAAGACGCCATCATTTTGATGAAAGTGCCCTTAGAAAGGCGGTCAGAGCGGCGGGGCAAAAAGCCGGAATCACCAAAGTGATTGGTCCACACACATTCAGGCATTCCTTTGCAACACATATGCTGGAAAACGGATATGATATAAGAACGGTGCAGGAACTGCTGGGGCATAAGGATATAAGAACAACCATGATTTATACACATGTTATGAAAAAGGGCGGGCTTGGGGCAAAGAGCCCTTTGGATGTGGGGTAATATAGGCTGTAGCGGTTTAGGCTATAGGCTGTTAGGGAAAGCAAAGAAAATAGAGGTCAGAGGTCGGAGGTCGGTGCATCAGGAAACTTAAAATCTACGCAGAGCGTCAGAAGATAGCGTTCCCACGGCGGACCATTGGAACGAGGAAATACCGGGCTAAAGAAGCTGGTTAGCCGAAGGCTGACAGTGAAAGAGGGCGAAAGATTTTTCGCCACTACGAAAGACAAAAAAAACTGGATTCCGCGGTTCAGTCTCCGCAAAAGCTTCGCCGTGACAGGCAAGCAGTGGAATGACGGCGGGGTTGTGGATTCCACTGTCCCCGAAACAGTATCGGGATCTTCGACAAGCCGTGGAATGACGAATGATTTACAGGGTTCGGCAGGTCCAGATAATGCGGCCTATTATGCGCATTGTTTATGCCTTCACCTTCAACAACGATGGGTTCGTACTCTTTGTTATCACTCCTTAAATGTATCTTCCCGGGGTGCTTTTCTATACGTTTTATCATTATTGTATTATCTATTCCCACTGCATAAATAAGCCCGGGAATTATGCTGTTCTGAGAGCCGTCGACAAGGACAGTGTCACCTGATTTCAACTCGGGCTCCATGCTGTTGCCGAAGACCTCCATTAATACCATTTTATCCGGCTGTCCCTTTCTTTTGAGCCATTCGCTCTGAAAGAGATATCTGTTGTTTGTTCCTTCATCTGTTTCAAATGAGCCGTCACCCGCACACAGCCTTGCCTTCACCTTTGTGATGCCCATGAATTCAGGCTGCGTCAGCCCTGTTTCTTTTATTCTCCCTTTCCCAACCCCTTCAGTCAGTAGAGAGGAATCAGTTTATATCTTTATTTAACATGTTGATTATAAAATGCAACAATGGGTGAGTAAAGTCAAGATTTTGATGTTCGCCCTGATCCACCATCAAAATGTCATCTGCTAAGGAAGACGGCAGCCAATCCTCCCTGAGTCGGACCTTTTATATGCCTCAGACGGCGCTCCTTCGGCGCCTTGTATCTGAAACTGATACCCAAAATCCACTGTTATTGTTGCCTAAGATAAATTTGGCGGTGGATTTTTTATATTAGAGGCAGGATGCTTAGTATTTTATTCAAATACTTTATCAATAAAGAATATTCTTAAACTATAGCCCATGATTTCCCTTATGTCTTATATTGAAATAGATGGAAAAGCCTTTGCCAATGAAAATAGTGATATAGAAAAACATAGGCAATGAGCACTTGTGAACTGTTTTCTGGTGTATACCTATTCCCAACCAGTAAAAACAAAAAAGCCGCAATCTGTTAAGATTACGGCTTGAATTGTTAAGGTGGTGCCGAAGGCGAGACTCGAACTCGCACGGACGCACGCCCACTAGACCCTGAACCTAGCGTGTCTACCAGTTCCACCACTTCGGCACATTATGGGGTTGATATTTTTTTGCTTTATTTATAGTATCTTAAGATTTCTGTCAACAAATAAGTTGATGGTCTGCCCATTGGTTTCCAATACCTGTGAAACAAAAAATGCTGGCGGATTAGCAGCGCAGGGCATAAGGAAAAATTAAGGAATTTTTGTGAATAATGAGCATAATTAAAGATTTAAATGAAATTGAAAAACCATTAATAAACCCGGTATTGACCATCGGTAACTTTGACGGGGTTCATAGAGGGCATCTTGCCCTGTTTGATAAAGTTAAAACGCTTGCCGCTGATATTAAGGGGCAGTCCGTGGTGATGACCTTTGAACCTCATCCCATCAAGATAGTAAAACCCGGAAACGGGCCGCCCCTGATCACACCTGTTGAACAGAAGCTGAAACTTATAGCTGATGCCGGAATTGATGTGATACTCTGTCTGCCCTTTAACAGGGAGTTTGCAGCCATAACAGCGGAGGATTTTGTTAATGAACTGCTGGTGAAAAAGATTGGGGTCAAAGAGATAGTGGTTGGTTATGACTACACCTTTGGCTCAGGCAGAAAGGGAAATATAGACTTTCTCAAAAAGATGGGTGATAAGCTGGGTTTCAGGGTACATGTTGTTGAACCGATTCATCTTAACAGCACCCTTGTCTCAAGCACCTCCATCAGGAACCTGGTTAAAGAGGGAAACCTTCCGGAGGCAAAAAGGCTATTAGGAAGGGACTACCAGATCACCGGCATTGTAAAGACCGGTATGGGAAGGGGACGCAGTATACTCAGGTTCCCCACTGCAAACCTGATACCGGTGGATGAACTAATCCCCAAGAAGGGTGTGTATGCCGTAAAGGCATATATTCATGATAAAGAGTATGACGGTGTGTGCAATATCGGTGTTAATCCAACCTTTGGCGGGACTGCTCTTTCTATTGAAACCCATGTCCTTGATTTCAGCGGTGACATTGTCGGTGAAAGGTTCACCATAAAGTTTATCAGCAGGCTGAGAGAAGAAAGGACCTTCAATGGTAAGGATGAACTGGCTGAACAGATTAAAAGGGATGTAATTAAGGCGAGAGAAATTCTGGAGATGAATGGGAAACAGTAAGCCGTCAAATCCGATAAACTGGAAGCTGGGGGCAGGGCTGATTTTAAGTGCCCTGTTTCTTTATCTGGCATTTCGTGATGTTGATTTCGAACAGACCGGGCAGACTATTTTATCCTCCAATCTATTTTATCTCCTGCTGGCCGTTCTTGTCTGCATTTTGCAATTTTTTATCAGGGCCTGGCGATGGCGCATTCTGCTGAGGCCGGTAAAAGAAACAGGTTTTTCAAGCAGGCTTCTGTCTGTCCTTATCGGTTTTGCTGCCAACTGCATTTTTCCCGCAAGGCTTGGTGAGATTGTCAGGGCGCACTCGCTGGGAAAGGCTGAAAAGATCAGCAAAAGTTCGGCCTTCGGGACTATTGTAGTCGAAAGAATATTTGATGGATTTGCGCTTTTCCTTATATTCCTTATCGGTTTGATGTTTACGGCCTTTCCCGATGATCTGTCCGGTGCCTCCCAGAACAGGCGTGGAACCGCCATTGCGCTGTTCTTTACCTCACTGATACTTATTGCCATTATTAAAGGATTAAGGTCCCGCCCCCAATTTTTTATCAGCATAATAAGCCGAATGCTGTTTATGGTTCCGGATAAAATAAGATTGAAGGTGACGGCTGTTATAGAAAATTTTGTAAAAGGGCTTGCCCCTTTAAAGAGTACTGGTGACTGGATAAAGGCTGTATTGTGGTCCGTACTCCTGTGGTATATTTCTCTCTGGCAGGTATATTTTATCGAAATGGCGGTTGGTATAAGGCTTCCCTTTATTGCGACGTTCATAATACAGTCCGTGGCGGCTCTTGCAGTAATGGTCCCCTTTGCACCCGGGTATATAGGGGTGTTTCACCAACTGGTTAAAAAGGGGTTTATATTTTATGGTGTTTCAAATGAAAAGGCGCTGTCTGCCGCGATCCTGCTGCATGGATCATTCTATTTCCCGACAATAATTTTAGGGTGCATAGCCTTCATCATACTGCAAAGGATGCATGGAAAGATAGATGTCGGAAGAAAACTTAATGAGTCCCTTTAATAAGCCGGCGGTTAACCGCTGTTAAACAGGTGTTATTTATGATTATCAGAAATTATAACCGAAGAACCTTCTTTAAACCTGCAGCAATAGCTGCACTCTTTCTTCTAATATCATTATTTTTTATCTCCGCCTGCGGTAAAAACAGCCTTAAAAGAGCAGCAAGCACGAGGCTGGCCATGGGCACAACCGTTACGGTTATCTTCCTTTATGAACCGGGAACAGATAACAAAAAGATAATGAATGATGTCTTTGAAGAGATAAAAAGGCTTTCCGGTATAATGAGCCATTATGACGAGAATTCTGAAGTATCCAGATTGAACAGGGACGGTTTTCTTGAAAACGCCGACCCCCAGCTTGTGGAGGTTATAGAGCATGCCCTTGAATATAATAAACTGACAAAAGGGGCGTTTGATATAACGATTTTACCTGTAATTGAACTGTTCAGGGACAGATTTTCAGAAAACGAGGTCCCCCGGGAAAGCGAAATTAAAGAAACGCTAGAGTTTGTTGGGAGCGATAAGATAGGGCTCAAGGGGAACAGCATCAGACTCGGGGAAAAAGGCATGCATATTACCCTGGACGGGCTGGCAAAGGGTTATATCGTTGATATGGCCTCAAAGGTGCTTCCTGAACATGGAATTAAGAACTATCTTATTAATGCCGGCGGTGACATGAAGACTGAAGGCCTAAGGGAAGACGGAAAGCCATGGAAGGTTGCGATTCAGGACCCTGCAGATAAAAATAACCATCTTGATGTAATTGAATTAACTGGTTCTTCTGTGGCGACATCAGGAGACTACGAGAACTACTTTGATGCGGAAAGGATATTTCATCATATAGCGGATCCCAAAACCGGGTTTTCGCCTGTTCTTAACTCCAGTGCCTCTATTATTGCACCGACTGCCATGGAGGCAGACGCCCTGGCAACTTCTCTTATGGTCATGGCACCTGACTACGGCATATCTTTTATAAATTCCCTTCCCGGCCGTGAAGCACTTATCATCACCCGGGATGGCAAACTGATAAGATCTTCAGGCTGGAAAAGCATTTCTCCCTAGTCTGTTATTTTTTGTCAGCAGCCAGTGTTTTTACTCCGTCCTGAAAGAGCACTTCAACGCGTTCAAATGAGGTCCCCATGACTATTCCCTTTCCGAAGGTCTTATGATCGATTATTTCGCCTTCGCGGAATGAAGCCCTTATGCTGTATGGAACCGGTTCCACATCAATATTCTTTTCCATTAATGATGCATACTCTTTTTCCGGCGACTTTCTCCTTACAGGCGATTTTCTTTTCCTTGTTGTTTCCGCCTTCTTTTTTACGGGTTTGTATTTGTGCTCAAAACCGCATGTATGGCACTTGACTCGATCAACAATGCCTTGCGTGTTGTGCCTTACGACGATATGGTTCAGCTCCAGTTTGCACCTGGAACAGACGGTTATTATATCTTTTGCGACCGGAGTGCGGTCAATATCTGTTTCTTTCATTTGTAAATCCTGATAAAAAAGGCATCCTGCCACCGGGGTGTCAGGATGCCTTTATAGTAAGTTAACGTATTCTAAAGCTTGGTTACGTTTTTTGCCGATGGGCCGCGCTGTCCCTGCTCAATTTCCAGGGTTACCTTGTCGCCCTCATCAAGGCTTTTAAAACCATCCATGTTTATGGCTGAATGATGAACAAATACGTCACCACTGCCGTCTTCAAGTTCGATAAAACCGAAGCCCTTCTTGTCACTAAACCATTTTACGGTTCCGTTTGCCATAATGACATCCTCCTTTCAAGTTAACGTTACTGTTTCTCAACCTCAGGATGCCACTTGGCGGTGAAACTTTACCCTCAGTACGAAACAAGCCCCCAAAAAAAAGAGGGGCTCTTAAAATGTAATTGGGAATTATAATATGCCCAATCTTTAAATTCAAGAAATATTTTTTATAACCAGACCTTCTTCCCATATATGTTTTTCAATCCGTTCAAGAAGAGGGTGCAGGCTTTCTTTATGGATGGCAGAGATAGCCACGCCATTATATGTTCGTGAAAGATTTTGTATTTCATCATCTTCCAGCAGGTCAGCCTTATTAAGTATGAGAATCATGGGTACAGATAACAGATCAAGATCCGAAAGAATTTTATCGACAATTTTTATCTGCTCCTTCATTCTTGGACTTGATGCATCAACAACATGAAGCAGCAGATCTGCGTCATGAAGTTCTTCAAGGGTCGCTTCAAATGCCTTCATCAGATCCTGGGGAAGATCCCTTATAAACCCGACAGTATCGGTTATAATAACCTCCCTGTCTCTGGGAAAGCGAAGCCTCCTGCTGCTTGTGTCCAGGGTATCAAAGAGCCTGTTGTTAGCCCCTATACTGCTTTGTGTAAGGTGATTGAGAAGGGTTGATTTGCCGGCATTTGTATAGCCCACAATTGATATAATGGGGAGCTGATTGGTATTTCTCAGCCTTCTTCTTTTCTCTCTCTGCATTTTGATTTTTTTCAATTCATCATTGAGTCTTGCAATCCGTTCTCTTGCACGGCGGCGGTTGATCTCGAGTTTAGTTTCTCCCGGCCCCCTTCCGCCGATTCCGCCGGTCAGCCTGGACATTGCCGTATTTTTGGTGGCAAGCCGCGGCAGCAGGTATTTTAACTGGGCCAGCTCTACCTGTATCTTGCCTTCCCGTGTTACAGCCCTTCTCGAAAAGATATCAAGAATAAGCTGGCTCCTGTCTATTATCTTTAGTTCGGTATAATCTGTAAGGAGTTTTACCTGTGTGGGCGTAAGTTCATTGTCAAATATAAGGAGTTCGGCTCCCTTCTGAATGCATTTTAAAACAAGTTCGCTCAGGCGACCCTTGCCTATCAAAAACCGGGGATTGGCCTTTTTAATCCTCTGGGTAACACTTTCCGCTACATCCAGGTTGTTGGATACTGCAAGTGCCCTGAGCTCATCAAGCGATTCCCTGGCCCTTTCATTTGACTGGGTTGTAACGCTTACAAGTATTGCCGTTTCTTTTTTCCGGTCCCGGCTTTTACCGCCTGTCCTTGATATTTCATCTTCAAGGGATCTTATAAAATCTTCAAAATTAAGTTCCAGCCGGCCGATGTCAGAGACCGATGTGGTCAGCCAGCCCATGTTTTGAGGGTTTTCGGGCAGGATGTGGGAGTAATCGATACGCCCGGGTATTCCCTCTTCATCAACACGTACAATGGCCATCAGGTCCATACCAAGGAGGGCCATATCGGTTATATCCTCCTGTGATATCTCTTCGCCGTTCAAATGGGTATGTACGCACCTGAGTCCGTTCAAACGGCTGCCGCCGGAACGAAACCTTCCCAGGTCAGGAATATGTATGCTCTTATTGTCGCCTGCAATAACATATGCGATATCACCCCGCCGGGTAATAATCAGCCCTATCTGTTTATTGAGTTCCCGGGAGATGTCGGAAATTTCTCTTATTATCTCCCTTGTGGCGATTTCATGGCGTGATATTTTTCTATGGTACAGTCTTAAAAGCCTTTTTGACTGGCTTGACTTGAGACCTGTCACATTGCCCTGAATCTTTTCTATGGTCTAGACCTCTTGCGGATAGTAATTTTGATCTTCAGCGTAATCCCTGAAGCGGGTAAATTCCTTTTGAAACGTCAGTTTGAAAAAACCGGTTGGGCCGTTCCTCTGTTTTGCAATGATTATCTCGGCTATATTCCTGTTCTCGTCGGTTGTGGGGTTGTAAACTTCGTCCCTGTAGATAAAGGCTATAACGTCCGCATCCTGTTCAATAGCCCCGCTTTCCCTCAGGTCTGCTATCTGAGGCCTTTTATTGGGGCGGTCTTCCACCTTCCTGTTAAGCTGCGAAAGGGCTACTACCGGGACATTCAGATCCTTTGCCAGCGATTTAAGTGAGCGTGATATTTCGGATATTTCTATCTGTCTGGACTCTGCCCCTCTTCTTCCCTGGACAAGCTGTATATAGTCTATGATCACCATGCAGAGATCGGTTTTTTTAAGAAGCCGTCTGCATTTTGCCTTCATGTCGAGAACCCCGATGCCTGATGTATCATCAATGAAAAGCGGCAGTTCGGACAACACCCCGGCCGCATGGGTAAGGTTGGTCCAGTCGCTGTCTCTCAGTGTTCCTGTCCTTAATTTTGCCGCGTTTATCTGCGCCTCAAATCCAAGCAGTCTCATTCCGAGTGACATTTTGGACATCTCAAGAGAGAACACGGCTACACCTTTTCCTGTTTTCAGGGCAGCATTATAGCCGACATTAAGGGCGAATGCGGTTTTTCCCATACTCGGCCTGCCGGCGATTATAATCATATCCGACGGCTGAAGGCCGGCAGTATACCTGTCAAAGTCAACAAACCCAGTGGTTATACCTGTTACAAAACCGTCTTCTGCTGATACACTTTCAAGTTTTTTGAAACTTTCATTGATAACGCCCTCCATGGAAGAAAAACCTTCGCTGATTTTTTCTTCCGCAATGTCAAATACAGACTGCTCGGCCATATCCAGAAGTTCTGCGGTTGTATGCCAGTTCTGAAGGCATGACTCGCTTATGCTGGAACACTCTGAAAGGAGTTTTCTGCGGACATACCGGTCATGGACTATGTCTGCATGGAATTCAATCCCTGCAGACGTGGACACAGCCTCGACAAGTGATGTCAGGTATTCTGTTCCGCCCGTGTTATCAATCTTGTTTTTTTGTGTGAGATGCTGCGAAAGGGTAATGAGATCGATGGGTTCATTGTTGTTGTACAGGTCGATCATTCCCTGGAAGATCAGGCCATGGGCCTCGCGATAAAAGCATTCAGGTTTAACGATATCCATGATCTGATTCATGGCTTCATTATTGATCAGGACCCCTCCAAGGATTGATTGTTCCGCCTCTATATTATGGGGCGGAACCTTAACTGCTGAAGGGGCTGCCTTCTCTTTTGCCTGATTCATATAATAGTGATCCCTGGTGAAACTTTAATAGAGGAAAAATTTTACTCCTCGGGTGCGACAACAACCTTGATGGTTCCTGTTACTTCAGGATGAAGTTTGATTGAAACTTCATATTCCCCGAGGCTTTTTATCGGCTTATCCAGTACAATCTTTCTGCGGTCAATTGTAATATCGGCTTTTTCCATTGCTTCGGCTATATCCATAGTGGTTACAGACCCGTAAAGCTTGTCCTCTTCCCCGGCCTTCTGGGTAATGGTGATTACCTTTTCCCTGATAAGGTCTCTTGCCTGTTCGGCGCTTTCCTTTGCCTTTAATCTGCGTTCATCGATTTTTTTCTTCTGCATCTCCATCATTTTGATGTTCTGCATGTTCGCTTCAAGGGCAAATCCCTGGGGGATAAGATAGTTTCTGGCATATCCTTTTGCCACATCAACTGTATCACCTTCAAGGCCCAGTGTATCTATTTCTGTTGTTAATATAACTTTCATTTATTTTCCTCCAAAATTAAACTGACAGCCTGCGTCAATATAAATAATTAATTCGTTTAAATCAATTTTTACTCACCTGGCTGCAGAATTTACTATTTTGTATGCACCTACTCTGTAGTCCGGGCTTTACTGTGTATCTTCCTGAAATCAATCCATTGATCAAAAATGCCCATCAGGGCAAGTATAATTATGGAAAGCTGCTGCAGGAGTATGATCAGGTATATTACATACCGGGTCAATGCAGGTACATTATACTTTTTAAAAAGGAACAGGACTATTGATAAACCGTTAAACATATAAATGACTGTAATAATTATCAGTGCATTTAATGCTGCGGAATTCAGGGCCGATATCGGCAGCAGCATTGCAAACCCGGCTGCTATTAACCCCCAGACCAGGGATTCCGGCGCCCTCCACATATCCGCACGGCCCAAATCAGGATATCTTACCCCCTTGATACGAAAAAGCGGTTTGCTTATTACCACGTTAAGCCACACAATAAGACCGGCGCTTATCACTGCAATAGCGGGATAGATTTTTTTGAAAAGATTGAGAAATATAGAACCAAATTCCTTCAAATTAGCAACCTTTTCAGGTTCCAGTCCTCCCTTTTCGTAAAACCCGACCATAGCATCTATGTTCTCCTGCAGGGACGTGTCTATCATTTTAGTAGGGGTTTCCCCTGTTGTTATACTGACAAAGAGCATAAAGGCAAACCCTACAAGAAGCACAAGCAGGGTTCCCCCAAAAATAGTACGGGAATAGGAATATTCCCTTTTGAACAACTCGCTCAGTATTACACCCACGATCCCCAGTTGAAGATAAAATATTACAAGGTTCGGTTCCCCCAGCAGCTTTGCCAGAATTCCAATGGCAAGAAGAGCGGAAAACGATACCTTGATACCTTCCTTCAGACCCAATTTACTTGTATAAAAGAGAAAAGGCAGAGGAGTAAGTAAACTCAGAAGGGGTCCGAAAAAGGGAATCCATACAGATGCCAGCAGGACGAAAATAACCGACCCGGTACAACCCAATATGTTTGAAATGGTCATGTCCCGATGGATTTATTATCTTCGCCTTATCTTATTGTTGCTGTTGTATAGGGCAACAATGCGATATTGCGGGCTCTTTTTATTTCTACTGTGAGTTTCCTCTGGTGCTTGGCGCAATTGCCTGAAATTCTTCTCGGGACTATTTTGCCTCGCTCGGTTGTAAACAACCTGAGCATTTTATGATCCTTATAATCAATCGCCAGGGTGCTGTCCGCACAGAATCTGCAAACTTTTCTTCTGTGATATGACATTCCGCCTCTTCTGTTATTCCTCTCCATCTTCTACCTCGCTTTCTTCGTCCTGATCATCATTATCATCCTGCTCATCGGTTTCCTCAGCGGCTTCCTCCACTGGTTTCTGCGAAGCCTGGGCCTTTTGAAGCAGTTCTTCAGGGTCTGCCTGATCAGCGAGTTTAACAGTCTGAAATTTCAGAATGTTATCGTCAAGTTTAAGGTTTCTTTCGAGTTCAGCGATTGATTCGGCCTCAGCGCAGAATTCAACATACACAAAAACACCATTGTAGAATTTTCTGATCCTGTAGGCCAGTCTCTGTTTGCCCCATTCATCGGTTTTAACAATAACTCCCTTATTGTTTTCTATGATTTCACTGTATTTTTTTAACAGGTCGTGATAATCATCTCCGTTGAGGTTGGGGTTGACAATATAAATTATTTCGTAATGCCTCATAAGTGTTCTCCTTTCGGGCGTTAATTTTGGTCCCGCAAATCCAGACTTTAATTCATGTCTCCTCTTAAATACTCCGAAAAATGATTCAAATACCTGAGTCGCGGAACAAGGAGTTAATAAAACAAAAACAATCTGGCTATCATCTATATAGTATGTTGTCAAGTCATATATGAACTTGACACGCAATACCTTAAACTTTATACTTCTTTTCTTGAAAAAACAGGTTTTTATCCAGTCAACACTATACTTTGTTTTGAAAAAATCGAGGTAGTAATAAAAAGGAGAATTAAAGAATGGGAAAATACGGTAAATATATCCTCACCGAATTTTATGACGGATTTCAATTGCCCGAGGAAAGGGCCTGGGAAAAGGCTATAATGGGTCAGGGGCCGCTTGAAGACGGCCTGAGACGAATGATGGAACATATGGTCTGGATGGACTCCAATGTTATTCCCGGGGCATTTTATGCCGAGGCTGTCTGGTTCTGGCCTCCATCCATGACCGGTCGTGTTATTGAACCACCAAAACCCGGCGAAGAGGATAAACATGGTATTCCGCCTCACGCCCATACATTTCCGGAATTACTTTCCTATTATGGTACAGATATGAATAATCCAAAGGACCTGGGATGCGAAGTCGAGATATGGATCGAAGATGAAAAGTATGTTTTTGACAAATCCTTTGTCGTATATGTTCCTGAAAATATAGTTCATTGCCCTATAAAAATGCATAACATGACCAAACCGCTTTTCCATTTCACAATGGGGCCGGGTGAAAATTACGTATAGCATGAACTGATTATACAGGACTAATCAAGGTAAACTAATAAATATAAGTGAGAAATACTATGTCAGAAAAAAAATATTCAAAATATTTCATATTTGATGATAAAAAAGACCTCAAACTTCCCTCATACAGGCTGAACACAGACTCCGAAAAGATAATAAGGATGACCCATGTAGATGCTGATACCATTGAGGGGGCAACCTTTTATAATGAAATGATGTGGATTCTCCCGGGATTCGGCGAAAACTATACCGGTGACAATCCGAATTTTAAGGAAGAACATACACATGAATTCGGCGAACTGATGTGCTTTTACGGCCTGAATTACGATGATATCATGGACCTTGGCGCTGAAATTGAATTCACAGTTGATGGTGAAACATACACTATTACAGAGAGCTTTACCGCTTTTATTCCTCCGGGAGTAAAACACGGCCCTCTTACTGTTAAAAATGTTACACGTCCGATCGCTCATATGATAGCCTGCGATACGGGTATGTATAAATAATTTTATTTTTTGAAAAATAAAAGGCGGCGCTCCGGAGCGCCGCCTTTTTTATTTATATCTGTCAGCCTCTGAACGCCGCCATTGCCTCCTTAATCAGCTCTTCTTCCATGTGGCGGTATCTTGGAGAAAAATGGAACAGTGTAAGTTTTTTTACACCGGCCTCCCTGGCAAACCTGCCAGCTTCAGCCGCTGTAAGGTGATATTTTTCTCTCGCAGCTGATGCATCCTGTTCCATGAACGCTGCCTCAATGAACAGGTGATCGGCATCTCTGGCAAGATCAATGATTTTCTGCTTGTTTTCATCGTTTCCTATTACATCGGTTACATAGGTGATCTTCTGTCCGGGGGTAATCCTGGCTATTTTCCCGGCAAGCTCTCCTAACCTGAACCTTTTTTTATCCAGTACCTCCCCCTTTTCCTCTCTGGTGACAAAAAAGTCCCTATGCTCAGGGCTTTTTGCATAGAGCTCTCTCTTAAACCTTGTGAGCCAGGGGCCGGCTTCAAGATTAAGCCTTTCCAGTTCCTCGTTAACAATATTTATCGAAAAATTTTCCTCCATGGAAAGCCCTAAGCATGGAATGCGGTGATCCATTAACTCCCCCCGGATCCGGAACCTTGGATTTTCATGCAGCACACCGGAAATAATATCCGAGGATTCAGTATCGCCGTGTCCGAAGCCATCTTTACAGAGGTATTTTCTTGTCAACATCCTGTTGCTATGCATTTCCGATACATTTAATACAAGGTCATATTCATATTCTTCTACCAGGTTCCATGTGTATCCCCTGAGTTTTCCTTCAACATGTTCAAAAAAGCCTGGCGGGCCAAACAGGTGGAGCTCTTTTTCTCTTCCCAGAAAGATTCTCAATAGTCGGTCAAACCCGATAAAATGGTCCATATGTGCGTGGGTAACAAATACATGGGAGATCTTCAGGAGATCCCTTGGTGTAAGAAGATTTATTTCGCCAAGATCAAACAGGATGGCCCTTTTTTCATATAAAAAAGGTATAAAAAGTCCCGGATCCGAAAAGGGGTCATTGATAAGCCGGGGATGAATGGATGATTTCATGGGCATGTCACGATTAATATAAATTGATAGATATTACTATAATCTTGTAATATCTATCACCTAACCTTATATTGATCAAGACATCAACACCAAATACTGATATTTAATTTTATTATGGTTCCATCAGCTCAGAATAGATACTCCATCAAGGACAGTGAGTTTAAGAAGGATCTTCCCGGCGATCCCGGTGTGTACCTTTTCAGGGACAGTGCCGAGAGGGTGATATATGTGGGCAAGGCCAAGAATCTTAAAAACAGGGTGTCCTCGTATTTCAATTCTCCATCGGAAATGACCCCGAAGACGGTTATAATGGTCTCAAAGGCAAGATACCTGGAGTATATACTGACCGGTACTGAAAACGAGGCATTTATTCTAGAAAGTACCCTTATTAAAAAACACATGCCCAGGTACAATATTATCCTGAGGGATGACAAACAGTATCCATACCTGAAAATAAGGACGGATGAGCCATATCCGAGGCTGGAATTTGTAAGAAAGATAAGAAATGACAATGCATTCTATTTTGGTCCCTTTTCATCCTCAGGATCCGTTCGAAATACCATAAAGTTAATCAACAGGATCTTCAGACTCAGAAAATGCTCAAAAAGCTTTATGACCGGCAGGACAAGGCCCTGTTTGAATTACCAGCTGGGAAGATGTCTCGGGCCGTGCACCTTTGAGGTCCCGGTTGAGCAGTACAGGATAATTGTCAATAATGTGCGGCTGTTTCTTGAGGGCAGGAGCAGGGAACTGATAAAGCAGCTTGAAAGAGACATGAAGAGGTTTGCCCAGGAGGAGAAGTATGAGGATGCCGCAAGAGTGAGAGATCAGATAAAGGCGGTTCATAAGACTATCGAGAACCAGAATGTAGTCTCTACAAGGCGGGAAGACCAGGATATTATAGGAATTGCCAGGAAAAACGGGATTTCACAGGTTGTAATATTTTTTTCCCGGAAGGGTGTTATTACCGGGAGCAGAGATTTCAGGTTTGAAAACCGGGATGTTTCTCCTTCAGAAATAATAGAGGCATTTCTGAAACAGTATTATCATGGAGACAGGTATGTACCTAAAAACATACTTATTTCACATGATATTAATGAGTCGGATTCAATTTCAGGCTGGTTATCTTCCCTATCGGGAAAGAAAATATCTATCCATCACCCTGTTCGCGGGAAAAAGGTTGGGATTGTCCGCCTGGCTGTTAAAAATGCTGAAAATATCCTGAATAGAGTGGAAAAACTGGCATCCGGAGAGCTCCTTGAGATGGTAAAATCAGTTTTGAAACTGGATAAAATTCCCCGCAGAATGGAGGCAATGGATATATCAAATCTTCAGGGGAATCAGGCTGTTGGCACAATTGTTGCATTTATTGATGGCAAGCCCTATAAGGAGGGGTACAGGAATTACAGGATAAAAGAAGTTGACGGCATTGATGATTATGAAATGATGTCGGAAATGGTAAACCGGCGGCTTTCAGGAGGTGATCTTCCTGACCTTTTTATAATTGATGGTGGAAAAGGGCATTTGCTTGCAGTAAGCCGGGTTATTGAAGGATTTCACGGGATAGAACCTCCTGCACTTCTTGCCATTGCAAAGGAGAGGGAGCAGGGTGCCAGGGGTGATAAATTATATCTTCCCGGAAGAAAAAATCCCCTCCGTCTAAACAGTGATCACCCGGTGCTTCTTCTGATTATGGGTATAAGGGATGAGGTTCACAGAAGGGCAGTAACCTATCATCGGAAGTTGAGAAAGAAGGAAACCATTAAGTCTGCCCTTGATCTTGTTCCCGGTATAGGGCCGACAAAAAGAAAGCTCCTTTTAAAGGAGTTCGGCAGCATTGAGGCAATAAGGCAGGCAACCGAAGATGAACTTGCACAGGTCAAAGGCGTAACCAGGACTATGGCAGTAGAGATGAAAAAAATTCTTTTAAACTCTTATGGACCGGATACCGATATATAAACATAACAGTTGACATTTTTTCAGGGTTTGTGCTAACTACCCAAACTGGTATTAGGCTTTTTAAAATGGTTTATCTTCATAAATACTCAATCATTAGCAAAACAGGAAACGTAATATTGTGGCTTTAAAAAAGGTAACAATAGTAATACTTCCCGACGGTGTTAATACCGTAAAACAGGTTAAGATCCCTAAGTTATTTCTGGGTCTCATTCTTATTTTTATGTTTGCAGCCACCGGTGCCCTTGTCTGGGGTTCAATGGATTACTATAAGGTAAAATCACAGGTTCCGGAACACGCCAGACTGGTTGAGGAAAACAACCAGAAGGAAGCACAGCTGGTAGCCCTTACAAATAAAATAGATGTAATTAACAGCAAGATGGTTGAGTTAATAGAGTTTGATAACAAACTCAAGGTCATGGCCGATCTTGAGCCCGGAGTTGATAACACTCAGTTTCTGGGAGTTGGCGGACCTGATTCGGCATTCATTGATTCCGAGTATTCAGTTGAAAATGCCCATAAGAAATTAGTACGTCTCATGCACCAATCACTTGATAATCTGGATACTGCAATCTCTGTTGAAACCGAGGAAAAAAACGAATTATTTAAATTTCTGGAAAACCAGAAATCCATATTGGCCTGTACTCCCTCCATATGGCCCGCAAAGGGTTGGCCCAATGACGGTTTCGGGTATAGAAAATCTCCCTTTACAGGAAAGAAAGAATTTCATCAGGGTCTGGATATCTCCGCCCGGAAAGGAAGTCCTGTAATCGCCCCTGCTGACGGATATATTTCTATTGCCGGGAAAAGTAGTTCTCTTGGAAATTATATAACTATCAGCCACGGATATGGCTATAAAACCAGATATGGCCATCTGTCTAAAATCCTTGTTACTAAAGGGCAGGCAGTTAAACGTGGAGAAGAAATTGCACTTATAGGCAGTACCGGCCGTTCAACCGGACCGCACCTGCACTATGAAGTATATCGGAATGATGTCCCTGTTAATCCTAAAATTTACATCCTGGATAAAATAGAAAGATAATAACGTATCTTTCAACACCTCTCTTCTTCCCTTCCGACTTTTGTGAAGAAGGATCTTTTGTATTTTTGCCACACGTGTCACCTTTTTCTGCTGAAAAATTAAAAACATAATAATTTATTGTTTTATTTTATTGTGATAAGGAAGTAAGAATAAGAAAGAAGAAGTATGTTAAATATCCTTTGAAAAGAGATTAATTGGGTGATACTGTGCCTTTCACTGACCTCATCATGAAAAAATATGATAATATTGTTTAATTTTAAAATAATAGATTGATTCTAATATTATCGTTATTAAAATCATATAGTTAAAATATAGGAATATTAAAAACATCATCTGAACCAGGAGTTGGAATATATATTATGATTGGTAGCCTGATAAAAAAAGTATTCGGCAGCAGCAATGATCGGGAATTAAAAAGGATACAGCCTATTGTCGACAAAATTAATGTGCTTGAGCCTGAATTCAAGAATCTGACAGATGATCAGCTGAAGGCAAAAACCGAAGAATACAGGGAACGGCTTAAAAAGGGTGAAACCATTGATGAAATCCTGCCCGAAGCCTTTTCTACTGTAAGGGAAGCATCGGTGAGGGTTCTCGGCATGCGTCATTATGATGTACAGTTGATAGGAGGTATAGTCCTGCATGAAGGCAATATCGCAGAAATGAAAACCGGTGAAGGTAAAACCCTTGCAGCTACCCTGCCTCTTTACCTGAATGCATTGACCTCCAGGGGTGTTCATCTGGTTACCGTAAATGACTATCTTGCAAAACGTGATGCCGAATGGATGGGGAAGATCTACAATTTTCTGGGAATGTCCGTTGGAGTGATCGTTCACGGCATGACTGACAGTGAACGAAAACAGGCCTATGGCTGTGATATCACCTATGGAACAAACAATGAGTTCGGGTTTGATTACCTGAGAGATAATATGAAGTTTGACATGGAGGACCTTGTCCAGCGAGAGTACTATTTCACCATTGTGGATGAGGTTGACAGTATACTGATTGATGAGTCAAGGACTCCTCTGATTATCAGCGGCCCGGTCGAGCACAGTGAGAACAAGATTTTTATGGAGGCTAAGCCCCTTGTCATCAACCTGAAAAAGAAACAGAACACGGTTATCAGGGCGATGCTGAATGATGCAAAGGAGCGGCTGAAGGAATCTGATGCGGACGGGGAGACTATCCAGATTCTTCTCAGGGTAAAAAGGGGTGACCCTAAAAATCCGGGCTATCTTGACTTAATATCCAAGAACCATTCCCTGGCAAAACGGGTAGACAATGAAGAAAGCGCAATGCGCAGCCAGAAACTCCTTCCCGAACTTGACCAGGATTTGTACTGCGTCATTGATGAGCGAAGCAATTCCGTTGAGCTGACTGAAAAGGGCATCAAGTATCTTTCAGAGACCGGGGCAGGAGATTTTTCTCTGCCCGATATAGATGAAGAGAGTCACAATATCAGGGAAGATAAAAACTTAAGCGATGATGAAAAGGCGGAAAAACTCAGGGAACTGGAAGCAGATTATATGCGTACCTCCGAGTTGTTACACGCCACACAGCAGCTTATAAAGGCATACTGGCTTTTTGAAAAGGATGTGCAGTATGTGGTGAAGGATGATCAGGTAGTTATTGTTGATGAATTTACAGGCCGTATGATGCCGGGCAGAAGGTGGAGCGATGGACTGCATCAGGCGGTTGAGGCCAAGGAAGGGGTAAGGGTGGCAGAAGAGAACCAGACCCTGGCGACTATTACCTTTCAGAATTTTTTCAGGATGTATGAAAAGCTTGCGGGTATGACTGGTACTGCAGATACAGAGGCTGGCGAATTTCACAATATATATAAACTTGGTGTTACAGTAATTCCAACCAACAGGGAAATGGTCCGCAAGGATTTTTCCGATGTCATATACAAGACAGAGCGGGAAAAATACAACGCAGTTGTCCAGGAAATCAAAGAGCTGTATGAAAAGGGACAGCCTGTTCTGGTCGGTACAATATCCATTGAAAAATCCGAAGTCCTCCATAAGATGCTTAAAAGGGCGGGGGTTCCCCACGAAGTCCTTAATGCCAAGCATCACCAGAAAGAGGCTGAGATAGTTGCAAACGCCGGGCAGGCCAAGACAGTCACAATATCAACCAACATGGCTGGACGTGGTACGGATATTGTTCTTGGAGAAGGGGTCAAAGAGCTTGGCGGGCTTCACATACTGGGAACTGAACGGCATGAAAGCCGCCGAATTGACAACCAGCTAAGAGGTAGGTCGGGCCGTCAGGGCGACCCCGGATCATCAAGATTCTATCTCTCGCTCGAAGATGATCTCTTAAGGATATTCGGTTCCGAACGGATTGCAGGCATCATGAACCGGCTAGGTATGGAAGAGGGAGAGCCTATTGAAGCCGGCCTGATTTCCAAGGCTATTGAAAATGCCCAGCGAAAGGTTGAGGCCCACAATTTTGATATGAGAAAGCATCTCCTTGAGTATGATGATGTTATGAACAAGCACAGGGAGATTATATATTCTCTGCGGCGAAAGATTTTAACGGGTGAAGGCATAGAAGATATTGCCCGCGACATGACTGAAGACAAGATTGATTCACTTGTTGAGATGCATATCGATCCCAAGGCCTATCCCGAAGACTGGGATATCCAGGGCTTGATGGAAAGCACCATAAGAATATTCGGGGTCAGGCCCAGAATTAATTCAGATGATATCGGTGAGGAAGAGTTCAACTCGCTTACGCAGGAAACCTTGGCAGAGATGCTTAAAACCCAGGTCAGGGAGGCAAATGAGGCAAGGGTAAAAGGAATTGATAAATCCGAGCTTCTCTCCATCCATAAGATAATAATGCTTCAGATTATTGATAATCAATGGTTAAGACACCTTCAGGATATGGATCAGCTGAAGGAAGGTATAGGTCTCAGGGGATATGCGCAGCAGGATCCTTTAAAGGAGTATCAGAAGGACGGGTTTGAACTTTTCCATCAGCTTGACGGGCGGATAAGTGATGAGATACTTATGACACTTTCAAGGATACAGCTCATGAGGGAAAAACCTGAAGAGATGCCGAAACAGAAAAAGAGACAGATGCAGCTAAGCCACGGTGATCCGGGAGATAAACCTGCCCCGGTCAAAAGAGAGGGGAAAAAGGTAGGCAGAAACGATCCATGCCCCTGCGGCAGCGGAAAGAAGTATAAAAAATGCTGCGGCGCAAAGGAATAGAACTGAATCCCTGGGTACATGTTTGTACTGAGAATTTGCAATATTATTAAGGTTACTTTTTAATGGAAGCTGATATATCAATTAACGGGTTTAAAGCCGCATCCTGTGCATGCGGCCTGAAAAAAAATAATAGACCGGATATTGCGCTGATCTGTTCTGAAAGGGATGCTGTTTCAGCGGCTGTTTTTACCACGAATAAGGTAAAGGCTGCACCTGTCCTGGTCAGCATGGAAAATATCAGGAGTGGAAAGGCCCGGGCGATTATAGTAAACGCGGGAAATGCAAATGCCTGTACGGGAGAGCAGGGGCTGAATAACGCCAGGGAAACCATCCGGATGGTTTCGGAGAATCTTGAAATATCTCCTGATAATGTCCTTGTTGCTTCAACTGGGGTCATAGGGGCACAAATAGATATTACCAAAATAGAAAAAGCAGTCCCGGAACTGGTTAAAAATCTTAATCCTGATGGTATAGAAGGTGCTGCCAGGGCGATTATGACTACCGATTCATTCCCGAAAATACGCACGTTCAGCGGGAAGGTGAATGGAACGAGTTACAGTATTACCGGAATAGCAAAGGGCGCCGGCATGATAATGCCCAACATGGCAACCATGCTTTGTTTTATTCTTACTGATATAAATATCAGCAGTGCGCTCCTTAAAAAGGCGCTCTCTCATGCAGTGGAAGATTCCTTTAACCGGATTACAGTAGATGGCGATACCAGCACAAACGATACAGTTTTCATAATGGCCAACGGAATGGCCGGTAATGATGAGCTTGATGACAGTGCATATATGGAGTTCCTTGCAGGACTCACAGGGATAATGTATGATCTTGCAACAATGATAGTCAGGGACGGAGAAGGTGCTACCAAGGTTGTTCATATCGCTGTCAGGGGGGCAGAGACTTCTTCTGATGCAAAGGCTGCAGCAAGAACTATTGCCAACTCCAGCCTGGTAAAGACCGCATTTTATGGCCAGGATCCCAACTGGGGCAGGATAATGGGTGCACTCGGCAGGGCCGGGATTGAAATAGCTGAAGACAAGATCGATATCTATATTGATGATGTGAAAATAGTGGAAGGCGGATTGAGTCTGGGTGTAGAAAATGAAAAAAAGGCAGCCGGGCAAATGAAAAATCCGGAATTTTCCCTTACCGTCGAATTGAATATCGGTGAGTATGATGAATGGATTACAACCTGTGACCTTACCCATGAATATGTATCCATAAACGCTGATTACAGGACATAAACTAATAAATTGAATTATTTTACCATAAACGGTGTCTAATAATATAAATAATGCCGATATAGATGACAGCAGGCTGGTAACTGACCTTAAAAATGGAAATGAACGGGCATACAGACAGCTTGTTGAGAAATATCAGGCAAAATTAAGAAACGTTGCCTACGGAATAACCCTGGATGTTGAGGAAAGCGCTGATATTATTCAGGATGTTTTTCTCAAGGCATATATAGGGATAGAAAAATTCAAGGGTGAATCGTCTCTTTACACCTGGCTCAGGCGTATTACAATAAATGAAAGTCTTAACTGGGTGAGAAAGTGGAAACGGCGTTTCAAGTGGCATCATCAGTCCCTTGATCAGGAGGACGGCAGCAGTTTGGACATTGAATCTGGTGAAGCGGGGCCGGACAGTGTTTTAAGTAACAAACAGGTTGCCGGGATTCTTAAAAAAGGACTGGATAAACTGCCTGAAAAAGCCAGGGCGGTCCTTGTGCTGAAGGAGGTAGAGGGTTTATCATACGAGGAAATAGGTGATGCCCTGGGAATAAATAAAGGGACTGTGAGTTCCAGAATATTTTATGCAAGGGAAAAATTGAAAGAATATCTCACGGGTGTTGAAAGTGAAGAATAACAGCGAAATGATATGCGGCACTGATTTAATCAGCCGGTACTATGATAAGGACCTTAATCCTGATGAATATTCAGATGTTAAGGTCCATATCGATTCCTGTAAAAAATGCAGGAAATCGCTGGCAGAATATAACAATCTTACTGATAGTCTAAAAATTACTTTCAATGAAGCCGCTGAAAATGATACTCTAAAAATTGAAAATCGAGTTATTGAATCTATAAGAAGAAAAAAAAGAGCATGGTGGTTAAGGCTGGCTGATCAGGTTTTTACAAAGAGAATGCTTATACCGGCAGTCATGACTGCAGCTATTGCAATATTTATAACAAACTTCTATACTGGAAATTCAGAGCAGGGACCGGGGGCAATTATTACCTCCCTTTCAAGTTCCGAATCAGTTGTGATTATGCAAACTGACAAGACACATCAACCGATTATATGGATTAGTGAAAATGGATAAAAAAAAGTATAAATATGCAATAGGCTTGAATCTTTTTCTTTTTATAATCATACCTCTTCTGGCAGTGTTTTATCCTGCAGAGGGTAATTGCGACCAGCAGGTAAGGGTTGTTGTAAAAGTTATCTATGCATCAAAGGATAAAAAATCAATTGATCCGAAAATAAAAGACCTGGTTGCCGATCTGAATTCCGCTTTTGTATATTCATCCTATGATCTCGTGGACCAGAAAAATATTTCCCTTAAAAATGGCGAAAAGACCGCCTTTAAAATTCGTGGTGGAAGGGAATTAATTATTACTTCAAATGGAGTCAGTGGCGGTAAAGCCGCTCTTAAAATTGAGTGCAGAGAGGGAAACAGGGAACTGGTTAAAACCAATATTGATTTTCGTAATAATGGGGATACAACTATTGCCCTTCCCGCAAAAAAAGGAGATAAGCTTTTTCTGCATATTCTTGCCTCATTTTAATCTTTCTCTACTTTTTTCACTTCTTTCTGAGTTTTTTCCTGTAAGCGTTGTCTATTGAATCAAACAGCAACGTTACAGGAGGAAATAATAATGAAAAAAAGATCGCTTTCTCTAATAGTAATAATAACCACCATTACCATGTTATTTACTGTCAATTCCGCCTTTGCGGGCAGCAGGCATCATGAACGTTGGAAAGGTGTTGCCATTGGTCTTGGCGCAGCAATAATTGGAAGTGCTATTTTAAATAACAGCAGAGATTATTCATATAGAGACTCCGACTATTGCGAGGCAGCGGTTCGTGTCCCTCCAAGGCCCCGCCCACACTACAAAGGTCATTGGGAGGTAAGGAATGAATGGGTGCCTCCTGTCTATAAAACCGTGTGGAATCCGGCCCATTATAACAAAAGGGGTGACTGGATAGGCGGCGCATGGATCAAGATTGAGGAGAGGCCCGGATACTGGAAAGAGGAAAGGGTCTGGGTAGCTGCCCATACATCAAATCAAGGAAGGTATTAAGATTATTCAATTTCCTGATTAAGTTTCCGGTAAAGCCCTCTGAACTGATGATATGTTATGCCCAGTTTTTTTGCCGCGATTTTCTGGTTATGTTTTGCTGATTTAAGGGCGCTGTTTATCAGACGAATCTGAAGCTCATTGACTGCTTCAGGGAGGGTTTTATCGGAGAGACCTTCAAAAATAGAGGATTTTTTAACATGTTTTTCAACCTCTTCCCTGGCATCATTTTTTTCAAGTATATAGGGTGATGAAAAGGGGTCAAAGTTGAAATTAGATATCTCGGTTGATTCGGATCTGTACACTGCCCTTTCTACCAGGTTTTTTAACTCTCTTACATTTCCGGGCCAGTCATAGTTTTCAAGGGCATCCATAGCCTCGTTACTGAATCGGGGTATGTCATGCCTTTCAAGTTCATAGGCCATTCTTGAGGCAAAGTGGTTGGCAAGAAGCATGATATCCTCCTTTCTCTCCCTCAGTGGCGGCAGAAAAAGCACTTCAAAGGACAGCCGGTCCAGAAGATCTCTTTTAAATTTTCCCTTGGATACCATGTGTATAAGATCGGCGTTTGTAGCTGCTATTATCCTTACATCAACCTCTATTGCCGATGAGTCCCCGACCCTTTC
Source organism: Desulfatiglandales bacterium (assembly GCA_963667015.2). Classification (GTDB taxonomy): domain Bacteria; phylum Desulfobacterota; class DSM-4660; order Desulfatiglandales; family HGW-15; genus JAAZBV01. The sequence goes on along the minus strand of CAXXJJ010000004.1, from coordinate 2,886,031 downwards.
AAATGTTCCGTATTCAACTACCCTTAATATCTTTTCCTGTACCTCCATGGGTATGGTTCCGATCTCATCAAGAAAGAGCGTACCACCGTCTGCTGCCTCAAATCTGCCTGACCTTCTCTGACTTGCTCCTGTAAAGGCTCCCTTCTCATAGCCGAAGAGTTCAGATTCTATAAGGGTCGGGTTGAGGGCGGAACAGTTCAGGGCAACAAACGGGCCCTGCCATCTCTTAGAAAGATAATGCAGTCTTGAAGCAGCAAGTTCTTTTCCGGTACCTCTTTCGCCTAACAGAAGGACAGGTCTGTTTATTGGCGCTACCCTGGCGAGCAGTTCCTGAAATTCAAGGAATTTTTCAGACTGTCCCAGGGCTTCATTTGTCTTGAGGGGGTTTTTTTCAGCAATTCTCTGTTTAGCGAGTACCATATTAAAGGGATCCTTCCGGTCAAATATTATAAAAAATGGAAAACTGCCTGTAGGCGCGAACAGCTAATTAATGGTTCTTGGTGCGAATTGGTGGCTGATAATACCACTGGTTAAATCTGCTGTCAAGCGTGTAATTCATTGATATGTCAACAATATTTAGAATATTTAAGGTTTGGCATGAATCATGCTCTTATTAAGGGCAAACAATAAACCGAGGAGGATTTACTATGGGTATTTTTACAAGATTCAGGGATATTGTAAGCTCAAATATAAATGCCATGCTTGATAAGGCAGAAGATCCTGAAAAACTGATAAAGCTTATGATACGTGAAATGGAAGACACGCTGGTAGAGCTGAAGGCGTCATGCGCCGGTGTTATGGCCGGAAGTAAAAAGCTGGAAAGAAATATAGATGAGGTTAAAGGGCGCGTAGAATACTGGGCAGAAAAGGCTCCCCTGGCAGTAAGCAAGGGACGTGATGACCTTGCCCGGGAAGCTCTTGTTCAGAAGAGAAAATTTGCTGAAAGAGTCGCAGACCTGGAGGCTGAGCTGAAAGAGCATGAGGCCCTTATCGATGAATATCAGAATGATATCAGGCAGCTTGAGGATAAGCTTGCAGGGGCCAGAGAAAAACAGAGGATGCTTGTTCAGAGGCATATCCATGCAACAAGGAAGAGAAAAGCTCAGGAGGATATCAGACGCGTAGAAAGCAGTGACGCCATCTATCGTTTTGATGATCTTGAAAACAGGATTGAACGCATGGAGGCTGAAGCCGATCTTGTAAATTATGGAAAGAGCGGATCGCTTGAGGCTGAATTTGAGCAGCTTGGCATGGATGATGAGATAGAAAAGGAATTGAATGCCCTGAAGAATGCTGATAAACCAAAGGAAGGCAACGAATAAGAAGATGATATTTTTTTGTATCTGATGTAATCTATATAAATTAAATAGTTTTCTGTCATCTTCTTATTAATAAAAACCAACTGGGAGAAATTAACTGTGTACACCGCCCCATTGATATTAGTTGTTATTTTCGGTTTCGTTATAATTCTCGTACTGATTGATCACACAAGTAAGGTCGTGAGAGAGAGAATAAAGGCAAAGGCTGATACCTCCAGGGATGACAGCTTTATTGATTATGATCTGCGACTTGAAAAACTGGAAGACAGGATCGCAAATCTTGAAACAATTGTCCTGGAGCAGGAAAGATATAAAAAATTCTCAAATCTGTAGTAGAGCTAATTAGAGTAGCGAACGGAAGGGAAGGCAAAAAAAGTGGAAGGTCCTTTTGTTGTAATGATTGTTTTTGGCAGTATTGTTCTTGCCCTGGCTATTATCGGAAGCACGATTCTTATGGGATTAAAGATTCTAAAAGGCGGTATTACCCAAAAAGGACAGAAAAATCAGTCTGATGAAGCCAGGATAATTCAGGAGATATATCAGGGGCTGGCAAGGATGGAAGAGCGGGTTGAATCCCTGGAAACAATTCTGCTTGAAAGAGAAAAAGCAAGAAAGGAATAGAGAAAATGAGAGGATACGGCAGATACAGGCATCATCAGGAAAGAGGTAAAAGATTCATGAGACAGCATTTCTCGAGGGATCGTTTTGAGGGGATTCTCCATGGAGGATTATACCGTTCAAGAGAAGGTATGATCCTTGGCGTCTGTCGCGGGATCGCCGATTATTTTGATCTTTCAGTATTATGGATTCGTTTTTTTACTATTGTGCTCTTTTTTATTACCGGCTTCTGGCCTACCGGGGTGCTTTACTTTGTTGCTGCCTTTATATTGAAGCCCAAACCGGTCGTCCCTCTGGAAAATTCGGATGAGCAGGAGTTTTATGACAGCTACCTGAGATCAAAGGAGATGGCCACTGATCGCATCAAACGCAGGTACAGCAACCTCGAACGGCGTATACAGCGTCTTGAGCACTCTGTTACCACACCCGAATTTAACTGGGAGAGCAAATTGAACGGGAACCAGTAAAGCTTTTATCCGGTATAGACTCGTTGTCTTGTTATCTCCGCCAGGATAACACCTGCTGAAACTGAAACATTTAATGCCTCGATATTCCCGCTTGAGGGGATATTTAATACCTGATGACAGCGCTTTAATATTGAGGGACTTACCCCTTTTTCTTCATTGCCGAGGATAAGAAGGATATCTCCCCTCCAGTCGAAGTTATAGATGGTCTCACTTCCTGTTCCGGATGTTCCTATAATCCAGAACCCTGCTTCATTAAGCATGTCAATTGCCCTGCCAAGATTGACCACAAGGGAAACCGGGACATGGGCATATCCTCCGGATGATCTTTTTATGACACCTTCCGATATCCTTGCCGAACGATCTTTAGGCAAAATAATACCATTGACGCCAAAAAAGGCTGCAGTCCTAAGTATTGCGCCGAGATTGCCTTCATCTGTGATATGATCAATGGCCATAAAAACAGTTCTCCCTTTTGTGTCACAGGAGGAATTGATCAGATCTTTGATGTCAGTGTATTCAAATCTTTCGATCAGCGCTGCTATCCCCTGATGATTTGTTCCGGGAAGCACACTGTCCAGTATGGAGTTTTCTTTTTCAAATACCGGTATATTATATTTCCGGGCGAGGCTTATAATTTCCCTGATCCTGGCGGATGCCTTACCCCGGGAGGTCCATATCTCAAATATGCTGCCCCTGTTGTTAAGGATAGTCTCTTTTACGCTATGGATTCCGGGAATAAGCTGGATTTTATTTTTTTTTGCCATGGTGGGGTTCTCACCGAAAACAGATTAAATACCAAGCCTGATTTCGACCTCAGGCAGTATCCTTTTATTTGAACACCTGTCTGCCAGTATTATTGATTCAAGATCCCTTGTTGCCTTTTCAAGGTCATCATTGATAATTAGATAGTCATACCATTTGCAGTTTGTGAGTTCGTTTGTGGCCTGGCCAATTCTCTTTTCTATTGCATCGGCATTGTCTGTTGACCTTGCCCGTAAACGCTCTTCAAGAATCTTTTTTGAAGGAGGAAGAATGAAAATAAGGATGCAGTTATCTATTTTATCCTTGATGTTTTTTGCACCCTGTACATCAATGTCCAGTATTATATCCAGCCCGGCATTTAGATTTTCTTCCAGAGTGCCATAGGATGTTCCATAATAATAATCATATACCTGTGCCCATTCAACAAATGCGTCATTTTCAATCATTTCTTCAAAGGAAGGCTTGTCGACAAAATAATAATCCACCCCGTTTTGTTCCCCGGATCGCGGATCCCTGGTAGTATGGGAAATAGAGTAACCCAGATTATCCACTCTTTCTCTTATACCTTTAATCAGTGTTGATTTTCCGGCACCGGATGGGCCGGATATGACAAATATCCTGCCTTTCATACTTCCTCTTCAGGCTCCAGCTCTTCCTTGCTTAGGACCAGATCAGGGCTGAATCTCTGGGCTATTGTTTCTGACTGGATAGCTGACAGTATAACATGGTTACTGTCGGTAATTATCACGGATCTGGTTTTTCTTCCCTGGGTGGCATCTATCAGACGTCTGTCCTCCTTTGCCTCATCTCTTAACCGTTTTATGGGTGCGGCACTTGGTGAAATAATAGCCACAACCCTTCTGGAAACAACGGAGTTTCCAAATCCGACATTGACCAGTTTCTGGCTCATTGATCTATCCTCCTATTCAATGTTCTGGATCTGTTCTCTAATCTTTTCAAGCTCAGCCTTAACCTCGACAGCGTTGGCTGATATGGAAGAGTCAGATGCCTTGGAACTTATAGTGTTAATTTCTCTGTTTAATTCCTGGACCAGAAAATCCAGTCTCCTTCCAATAGAATCATCTATTTTCATGTAGTTGTGAAACTGGCCAAGATGACTTCCTGCCCTGACTATCTCTTCGGTTATATCGCATCTTCCTGCGAACAGGGCTACTTCCTGGGCGAGCCGGGATTCATCAACCTCCAGATCCTCGGAAATTGCATCAATCCTGTTTTTTAATTTTTCTTTGTATTCTGCAACCACCAGCGGAGACCGTTCTTCTATCATTTTAAAATAATTTTTTATGAGATCGAGTCTTTTGCTCAGATCAGCTCCCAGGGTCTTTCCCTCCTGTATCCTCATTACATCAAGAGAGTCCAGGGTCTGTTCGAGAAGCTTTTCAATGGCAACCCTTGATTCTTTCGGATCAATTTCCTGGGGCGTAGATACTACGGCATCCCTGAGCTGAAGAAAAAAATCAGGCGTGATCTTTTCTTCTGTACCAAACTCGCTGTTCATCTCATCGAATATCTTTTTGTAGGCATTCAATAAGGGGCGGTTAAGTTCAAGATTATATGTCGTATCCTCATTACTGGTTATCTGCATGGATACCTCAACCCTGCCCCTTTTTATTCGTGCAGATATCTCAGACCTTATCAGGTCTTCAAATTCCTGCAGGGCCGAGGGCAGACGCAGTATGATATCCCTGTATCGATTGTTCAATGTCTTTATTTCCGCGGTCAGGGTATTTTGGCCCATCTCGTATTCACCGCGGCCGTAAGCTGTCATGCTTTTCAATATATTTCTCCTTCTACAGTTCTTAACTGATTTTTATATTTTTCCCGTTCGGTGTTAAAAAAATCGATTGATTCAGCATCGGAATAATCCGGATATGACCATTCAAGAGGTTTAAAAGTTCCCTTGTTAAATACAAGGGTCAGATCCGCAAAAATACCTTGGGAAAGGTATATCCTGTGAGTGTAATTCTTCCCTGTTGCCAGTACAAGGCGCTCAAGGCAGATATAACCCGGGTCAATATTTATCCGGCGTTTGCCTTCACTGGAATACTTTGCCTCTATCATATTAGTGCTCAGTTTTTTATCCACCAGTTCTTCAGGCGGTATTAATTCCCTGAAGGTTACAAATCGACGGTGCAGGGGCCAGCCCATTTCTTTTTCATAATACCGTGTACGTTCGAACAGCAGCCATGGTGTAATCACCTCGGGTGGTCCGAAGAGTTCAATCAATTCTTCAATAGCCCTGTCTATCAGGTCTTTTTCAGTTGAAAAGAGGCTGGAAAATAATCTTACCTTGTCTGATTCTCTCGGCGTACTCATTTTATCTGTATTTCTAAAATCGTAATTTTCTAATATTATTCAGGAATAATGTTGCATTATAAACCCATTAGATTACCATCATGTTAAATTCTTGTCCATATAAATTCTTCTGAAGTCCGGAGGTAATTGTGATATATGTTCCTTTCAAGGATATTGACATAGCAATGAACCTGAATTAAAAACTATTGCTGAATCAATCAATCTCAAAAGAGGATTTCCCATTGAAGATAATAATAGTCGGTGCTGGTGAAGTCGGATTTCATTGTGCTCAGAAACTGTCCGAAGAGGGACAGGATGTTGTTGTAATAGATAAAGATCCTCTTCAGATAAAACGGATAACAGATAATCTTGATGTGCAGGCTGTTACCGGTTCCGGCACAAGCCCGGAAACACTCAAGTCAGCAGGTATAGTTGGCGCAGATATGCTTGTTGCAGCCACTGACAGTGATGAGGCAAACCTGATTGCATGCCTCCTGGCCAGGAACCTTAACCGTTATATATTGAAGGTCGCAAGGGTCAGGAACAGGGAATATCTCGATGAAAAGGAACTCTTCGGTGAGAGTCTTCTGGGTGTTGATCAGATAATCAACCCCGAATCAGCCATGGTTGAGACCATTAGAAACCTTATGATGGTGCCGGGTGCTTCTGACGTTATTGATTTTGTCGGAGGCAGGATCAAGTTGATAGGATTTTCCATTACAAAGGGCTCATCTCTGGCCGGTCGGCAGTTAAGCACATTCAGTGATTTTAACGGGAACCTGCTTGTTGGAGCCATAATAAGGGATGAGAAGGTAATGATCCCCCATGGCAGCGATACTATTCAGTCAGGTGACCTCATCTATATGGTAATAAGGTCGGATGAGATAAACAGGGTCTTCAGCTTTCTTGGAATCAATGACAAGGCAGCCAGGAATGTTATTATAGTTGGAGGTGGAGAGACCGGGGCAGTACTGGGAGAGGCACTGGACGATACAAAGCTCCATACAAAAATAATAGAAAAGAACAGCCTCCGATGCGCCGCCCTTGCAGAAAAACTCGAAAAGGCAATTATAATCAACGGTGATGGGACGGACAAAGACCTTCTGCTCGAGGAAAATATAGGCGGAATGGACTTTATGGTAGCCCTGACCGGTGATGAGGAAAATAACGTGCTTATGTCTCTCCTGGCCAAGGAACTGGGTGTTAAAAAGATCATAACCCGAATCAGCAAACTGAGTTATATCCCTCTTGTATCGGCAATCGGTATAGACACTGTTGTTAGCCCCAGGCTGTCGGCTGTCAGGGCCATTCTCCAGTATATCAGGAGGGGGAAGGTCATATCGGTTGCACCCCTTAAAGGGGAGCAGGCCGAGGCTATTGAAGTGGAGGCCCTGGAGACCTCGGATATTGTTGACAAACCTATCTCTAAGATAAAATTCCCCAAGGGCGCCCTTGTAGGCGCTGTCATTAGGGGGGAAGAAGTAATAATAGCCACCGGAAGTACAGTGATAAATAGCAAAGACAGGCTTATCTTTTTCGCCTTGAGAGAAGTTATCCCCAAGCTGGAAAAACTCCTTACGGTTAAGCTGGACTATTTTTAATGAATCCCAACACTGTTATCAGATTTACAGGTATACTTGTCATATTTCTGGGCGTTTCAATGGCCCTTCCTCTTGGTGTGTCATACCTTTATGCAGACGGAAGTACCTCTGCGCTTTTATGGTCAATGGCTCTTACAATCGGCATCGGCCTGTTAATGTTCCTTTTTACAAAAAGAAACCGGGGTGTTCACCTGAGCCATAGAGACGGTGTGGCAATTGTAACCTTTGGCTGGATGGCCGCAGGGCTGGCCGGCGCAATTCCTTTTTTGATTTCCGGTGCAATTCCTGACTTTACAGGCGCCTATTTTGAAGCCGTATCAGGTTTTACAACAACAGGGGCGACTGTTTTACCAAATATTGAAGGTGTATCCGAGGGTGTGCTTCTCTGGCGAAGCCTTACCCAGTGGCTTGGCGGAATGGGAATAATAGTCCTGTCCATAGCAATCCTGCCTTTTCTTGGTGTTGGCGGAATGCAGTTATACAGGGCGGAGATACCCAGTCCGGTTGTTGATAAATTAAAGCCAAGGATATCGGACACCTCTAAAACCCTCTGGAAAGTCTACCTTATAATTACCGCGTTCGAGATAATATTACTTTTACTGGGGGGTATGTCTTTATATGATTCGATTAATCATGCCTTCTGCACAATGCCCACAGGCGGATTTTCACCTAAAAATGCAAGTATTGCCTTCTATGACAGCGCCTATTTTGATGCGGTAATCGTTGTTTTTATGATGGTGGCCGGCATCAATTTTTCACTGCATTTCAAGGTAATCAGTGATGGCCCAAAAGTGTTCTGGCGAGATCCGGAATGCCGGGTGTTTCTGATACTGTTTCTGGTTATTACTGCAATTGTTACCTTTGATATCTATGGGACCGTTTATGATACTGTTTCAAGCGCCTTCAGGTATGCATCCTTTCAGGTCAGTTCCATTATTACGACAACAGGGTTTGCCACGGCTGATTTTGAACTGTGGCCGACCGTTTCATGTTCTGTTCTCCTGATATGCATGTTCCTTGGCGGTATGGCCGGTTCCACAGGCGGAGGCCTGAAGACCATGCGTGTAATGCTGCTTTTAAAGCACGGGTATCAGGAGATTTTCAGGATTGTCCATCCTCATGCGGTTACAACAATCAAGCTTGGCGGCAGGCCTGTACCGCAGGAAACACTTAACAGTATCTGGGGTTTTTTTACCCTTTATCTTTTACTTTTTGTAACCGCTTCCATATTTATGGCACTGCTTGGCCTGGATATGGTATCCTCCTTTTCCTCAGTTGCGGCCTGTATATTTAATGTCGGGCCCGGTCTGGGTGTAGTAGGTCCCATAGACAACTACATGGGCATTCCAATGGCGGGTAAATGGATTTTAATCTTCTGCATGCTGCTCGGAAGGCTTGAGATTTATACAGTACTTGTATTACTCACTCCTGAATACTGGAGAAAATAGGACTCCGTCTCTTTTTGCGGAACTCATTGAATTAATGGGTTTATTAATCTTGACAAAATATTTTCCTCTCTCTAAAATGTGCTTATATTTAACATTGTACTTCAAAATATCATGATAATATGAAATTATGTTTAAAAGAAAATTGAACATACAGGCGAAAAACAAGGAATCCTTTTTCCTTTGGGGGCCTCGTCAATCAGGCAAATCAACTTTGCTTAAATCATTGTTTAATGAGTCGTTATGGATCGATTTATTGAAATCAGATCAATTTCGTATGTTTATGCAGGCTCCAAACCGATTGAGAGAAATAGTACAGGCTGATCCTACAATTACACATGTTGTAATAGATGAGATTCAAAAAGTTCCGGAATTACTGGATGAAATTCATTGGCTAATTGAGAATGCAGAAGTACATTTCGCTATATGCGGTTCGAGTGCTCGTAAATTAAAACGAGAAGGTGCCAATCTATTAGGCGGCAGGGCAATCCGCTATGAGTTTTATGGATTAAGCGCTTCGGAGATTTCCGATGCATTCGAATTGGAACGAATGCTTAATCACGGCTATCTACCCAGGCATTATCTCGCGAAGAATCCTCGCCGAATGATAAACAGTTATGTGTCTGATTATCTTAAGGAAGAAATAGCAGCAGAAGGAATTGTTCGTAATCTGCCGTCCTTTGCGGATTTTTTAACATCTGCTGCTCTATCTGACGGAGAAATAGTCAATTTTTCTACTATATCCAGAGACTGCGGTGTTTCCAGCAAGACAGTCAAATCCTATTTCGAAATCCTTGAAGACACGCTTTTGGCTTCTTTTGTCCCCGCATACCGGAAAAGATTGAAAAGGCGTACGATTCAGGCTCCCAAGTTTTATTTTTCCGATGTCGGCGTTGTAAATTTTTTAAGCAAACGCGGTCATCTTGAATCCGGTTCGGAACTGTTCGGAAAAGCCTTTGAAAACTGGGTATATCATGAATTGAAGACCTATAATGCATATTCCGAATCATATGCAGATATTAGTTACTGGAGATTGGCGAGCGGGATAGAGGTTGATTTTATTATTGATGATTTCAGCATCGCCATCGAGGTTAAATCAACACAAAAAATCAAATCAGATCATTTAAAAGGGTTAAGGCAGCTCAAGGAAGAAATTGGCTCAAACATCCCGAGAATTCTTATCTGTCTTGAACCATTCAGAAGAATAACAGATGACGGTATTCTGATTCTGCCTTATCAGGAGTTTATCAACGATCTTTGGCAGGGTAAGATATTCTAAAATATAAAAACCCGATGGTGGCCCTGCTAAATAAAAAGCCCCTGCAGTTTTTACTGCAGGGGCTTTGGATCAGAATTAACTAATGATTGTTCCTAAATCTGATTTCCTATTCTCCAGCCGGAGCCGGTTGCTTCAGGAATGATTGCAGGATCATCACAGTCACCGATTGCATAAAGCTCAGGAACCTTGCCCTTGAGTGATTCATACAGCTCGGTATTTGCTCCAAATCCGACAGGAAGAATGCTGTCAGCCGGAAGCATTTTTTCCTCGCCCTCTTTGGTAATTATCTTTAAACCTTCCTTGTTGATACCTACCAGCTTAGCACCTGAGTATATTGTAACGCCCTTTTTCTTGAACCACAGGAAGAGGCGGGTTTTATATTCGGGTGTAAGAAGCCTTCCGACATTCTCTTCATCGGGTTCAACAATAGTAACCTGTCGTCCTCTTTTGGCCATAAATTCACCAAGCTGACACCCGTGAATGGCGCCGCCAATTACAACAACCCTTTTACCGATGGTTTTAAATGGATTCCAACCGGCAGGAATTCTGAATTTGCTGAAATCATGTAAGAATTTTGGACTGAAGAATCTGAGAGCTGTTGTCAGCATATTATAGAGGACGGTTGATTTAACTACATTGGGGCTGTCGAGTCCGGGAACATCAGGATATGTAGGTACTGCTCCAGCAGCTACAACCACAGCATCCGGATTTTCTTTAACAATCATGTCCGCGTCAAGTTTTTTAACCATATTGACTTTGACGTTCAATTTTTTAAGCTGGGTCTTGAAGAATTCTATGATCTGGGGGATATCTTCAAGGGTGGTGCCTTTTATTGTTGCTGCCATTTTCATATTTCCGCCAAGATAATGCCCCATTTCATATAGTGTAACATCGTGGCCTCTCATGGCACAGACCCTGGCTGTCTGCATTCCGGCAGGTCCTCCACCAACAACTATTACCTTTTTCTTTTTCTCAGCTTTGTCAACTTCATATTTGGTTGTACCGAAGGCGGAGTTTATACGGCATTGTCTCACTTCATTGTATAATTTTGCACAATTACAACAATGGGTACATGGCTGAATGTCTTCCGGTCGGCCTTCCCTGATCTTGGTCGGGTACATGGGATCTGCAAACAGACGCCGGTTAAAACCTATTATGTCAGCATCACCCCTCTGGAGGACCATTTCGGCATAGTCAGCAGTGAATCCTGAAGGAACCATGATAGTCGGTTTGGTAACATGTTTTTTTACCCTGGCAGCAGACGGTACATTTATCAGGTCACCGTGTTTGCTCCAGTCCATTTCCTCACACAACTCCTCTTCGGGTATGCAAAGTTCCGGATACCAGAGTAGATTGTGAAGGTAAGATCCCTGATGGTGTCCGTGAAGATGGTTTCTTACATGAAGTGAATCAACACCTGCTGCTTCATACATTTTAGCAATCTGAATACCTTCTTCTGCAGTTAATCCAAGCTCGCCTGCACCGAATTCATAGGCATTCATGAGTACCTGTACTGGCCAGTCTTCACCGCAGCGTTTTTTGATCTCTTTGATAACGTTTAAAACGAATCTCATCCTGTTTTCCATTGTCTGGGGGCCGTATTCGTCATCACGCCTGTTCCAGAACCGGGAAATAAAAGAGTGAAAAAGGTGGTCAGCACCTGCATTTATTTCAAGCCCGTCATAACCGGCCTTCTGAACACGTACTGCGCAGCTAGCAAAATGATCGACCCACCATTCTATCTCTTCAACGGTTAATGCATGTGGGGGAGTCTCTTCGTGAACATCATATGGCGATGTAAATTGTACTTCAGAAGCAGCGATTCTTGGGGCTATGAACTGATATACCTCCCCCCATGGGCCGCGATGGTAGAATTGTGTAAATATTTTAGCGCCATGGCTGTGAACCAGGTCGGTCAATTCTTTTATTTGCGGGATATATTTATCATTATCAACCCTGAATCTGCGGTCGCCGTCTTCAAGGAGAGGCCATTCCATTGCAGGGGTTTCAGTTATAATAAGACCAACACCGCCTTTTGCCACAGCACCATAGAATGCCTTTGCTATATCGCCGACACGATTTTCCCCTGAATCAAAGAAATATGTCTGGGCTGCTGTTTTTACAAACCTGTTCTTTAATTGGACCTTACCTATATGATAAGGTGAAAATAGTTTTTCGTATTTGTTATTTGCCACAATTGTCCTCCGAGATAATATTTTTTCATTTATATATGTAAAAAAAATAGAATTAATTTCTTTTTCATATGATTCATAAAAGTCAAATTTTAATTTGACGCTTTTCCAGAAAAAGCTTTAATATAGAGAGGTTAGCCGGCAGTGTCAAGATAAAATAGGCCCTTTTTCAAATTTTAGTGTTGTAACCAGAACTAAAGCCTGTTATTTTTAAAGTGTTATTATGATTTTTAATACACTTTTTTTATAATACGGGTTTTTATGTATGTAAATATATGAAATAGGATATATTAATAAAATTAATTATATGATTTATTATTGACAAAAGACGTATTATTAGAGATTTACGATAAAAAAAAGGAATATTTGAAAGGAAGAGATATGGAAAAGGTATATTCGAGTTTAACGAATGAGGGCCCTATATCGGTAACCGTAAAAGACGGAAAGGTTACAAGGGTACGACCTCTGATCATGGATGAGAAGGATTTCAGGCCATGGACAATAGAGGCAGATGGAAAGCAGTATTCACCGCCGCTGAAGGCGAACCTGGCGCCGTTTGTACATGCAGAAAGAACAAGACTGTACTCAGCAGATAGGATCAAATATCCCATGAAAAGGGTGGACTTTGATCCGAACGGAGAAAGAAATCCTCAGAACAGAGGCAAATCAGGATACGAAAGAATAAGCTGGAAGAAGCATTAGATATTACAGCGAATGAGATCAAAAGAATCAGGGAAGAGCACGGCGGAGCGGCAATTACCGGCTTGACCTCATCTCACCATAACTGGGGTATAGTTGGATACAAAATGGGACCGTTCCCGAGATTTATGGACATGCTGGAGTACACCCCTGTACTTGACAACCCCGACAGCTGGGAAGGCTGGCACTGGGGAGCCACCCATGCCTGGGGATTTTTCTGGCGCCTTGGCATGCCGGAACAGTACGACCTTCTTGAAGACTCCATGAAAAACGCAGAGATGATCGTCTTCTGGTCCAACGACCCCGATACAACAAGGGCAATCTACTGCGGCCAGGATTCGGTAATATGGAGACAGTGGCTGAAGGAAAAGGGAGTAAAGATGGTATTCCTTGATCCTTATTTTAACTACACAGCCGCTCATATGGACGGAACATGGTTCCCGCTCAATCCCGACTCAAACGCAGCCCTTGCACTTGCAATAGCCTTTACCTGGATCGAAGAAGACACCTACGACAAGGACTATGTAGAAAACAGGACCTCAGGATTTGACGAGTTCAAAAAATACGTAATGGGAGAAGAAGACGGAGTACCCAAGACACCCGAATGGGCAGCAGAGGAATCAGGTATACCTGCCCGAAGAATCAGGGCACTGGCAAGAGAATGGGCAGCAAAAAATACCGTTCTTGCAGCAGGAACCAGAGGCGGCGAGGGTGGCGCATGCAGAACAGCCTACGGAACAGAATGGGCAAGACTGATGGTTCTCCTTCAGGCCATGCAGGGACTTGGCAAGGCAGGAAACACCATATGGGGAACCGCAATGGGATGTCCGGCTGATACCAGCTTTTATGTGCCCGGATACGCAGACCTTGACACCAGAATGGCCATAACAAGGGCAGCCAGAACCAAGATCACCAACCCGACACAGCAGAGACTCTACAGACTGACCCTTCCGGATGCCATATTGAACTCCGAACTCAGCTGGACAGGAGCAGGCTTCTGCGGACAGTCCCTGGAACAGCAGTTCCAGAAATTTACATATCCCATGGAAGGCTACCCTGAGATTAAAATGTTCTACCGCTACGGCGGAAGTTTTATAGGCACCATGAGCGATACAAACAAATGGGTAAAAATGTATCAGAGCCCTAAGTTAGAGTTTGTGGTAAACCAGGACTGCTGGTACTGCAGTGAAACCAACTTTGCAGACATCATCTTCCCTGCCTGTACGGCCCTTGAAAGGGATGACTGGGGAGAATGGGGAGCCGCAGGCGGATACAGCAACCACGGGAACAACGGATGTAACTACAGGATAATAGTACGTCAGCAGAAGGCTATTGATCCCCTGTGGGAATCAAAACCCGACTATGAGATTCTTACACTCCTTGCTGATAAACTGGGCATGAAGGATCTTTACACAGACGGCGGAAGAACGGATATGGACTGGTGCAAGGCCTATTACGAGATATCAGACCTTCCCAAGATTATGAGTTGGGAAGAGTTTGACAAGAAGGGTTATATAGTAATAAGCCCCGGGGAAGATTACAAACCCACCCCTGCATTGCGCTGGTTCGCAGAAGGCCGTGCCTGTGACACGCCTGACTCAATGAACCCGAAAAGGGGTAAGGATAATGCCAGTGAGCTCTCCACCTACACTGGAAAGATAGAGTTTGCATCAGAGAGCCTGCGTAAGAACACCCCGGACGACAATGAAAGACCGGTTGTTCCACATTATATTGAATCCTGGGAAGGTCACAAGAGCGCAATCAGAGATAAATATCCTCTCATGATAATAAGCCCCCATCCAAGGTTTACCTTTCATACCCAGTATGACAAGCACACAGACTGGCTGAATGATATCCCGACCCACCGCATAGTAAAGGATGATTATCCTTACTGGCCGGTAAGGATCAATCCGGTTGATGCTGCACCGCGTGATATCAGCAACAATGATATAGTAAAGCTTTACAATGACCGTGGAACGGTTCTGTGTATAGCGGTACTGTCAGAGAGGGTGCCCCCTGGAACTGTTCACAGCTACGGGTCGGCAGCAACCTATGATCCGCTGGAACCTGGCAAACCAGGCTCAGTAGACAGGGGAGGATGTATAAATATCCTCACATCATCCACGATGATGTCTAAAAACGTACCGGGCATGACCCCCAACTCATGTCTTATAGAAATTGGAAAATGGGAGGGTTAATAAAATGGCCAGATATGGAATGGTAATAGATATAAACAAGTGTAACGGCTGCTATAACTGCTTTCTGGCATGTAAGGATGAATTTGCAGGTAATGATTATCTTCCTTACTCAGTAGCACTGCCCAATAATGCAAGACCGTTTATGAAAATGACCGAGAAGGAGATGGGCAAGTGTCCGAAGGTTAAGGTAGACTATGTACCCCAGCCCTGTTTCCAGTGCCAGGACGCACAGTGTGTGAAGATGGCAACAAACGGAGAGGTCTACAGGCGCCCTGACGGTATAGTGGTAATAGATCCTGAGAAGGCAAAGGGTAAGAGAGAGATAGTAAGCTACTGTCCTCACAGGGTAATCTCCTATAACGAGGCAGCAGATGTTGCCCAGAAGTGTAACTTCTGTGTACATCTTCTTGAGAACGGGGCAAAGGAGCCCAGGTGTGTTGAGGCATGTCCCAGTGGAGCCCTTATGTTTGGAGATCTTGATGATCCAGCGAGCGAGATCTCAAAGAACATGGCCTCTGCATCAACCCAGGAGCTTAATCCTGCATATGGTCTCAGGCCTAATGTAGTATACAGGAATCTTCCGGGCAGGCTGATAGCCGGAGAGGTTGTCTTTGCTGACAGTCAGGAATGTGCAAAGGATGCCCGGGTAACGCTTGCGTGTGACAATGGTGAGCTTACCACCACAACAGACTTCTTTGGGGATTTTGAGTTCAAGGGCCTTGAGGCTGACAAGTGCTTCAAGATTACCGTTGAGCTTGACGGTTATAAAACTCAGACTATCGATGTCAAAACAGACACCGATAAAAATATAGGAGAGGTTTTATTGACATGTAATTAACTATTTAAAAAGGAGAGTACATGGTGCAACCGCTTTGGATACCTTCAGAAGAGAGAATACGGGAAGCCAACATGACGCGGTTCATGTCGGCTGTAAACGAAAAGCATAACAAGAGCTTTTCAGATTATTTTGAACTCTATGACTGGTCTGTAAGCAATATTCCTGATTTTTGGGAAATGGTCTGGAATTTTGTAAATATCAAAGCTTCGGCAAAATATGAGAAAGTCATTGATGACTTAAATAAATTCCCCGGCGCAAGATGGTTTCCGGGGGCAAGACTTAATTTTGCCGAAAATCTCCTTCGATACCGGGACAGCAGGACGGCAATTCTGTTTAAAAGAGAAACAGATGATCCTGTTTCAATCAGCTACGAAGAGCTGTATAAAGCTGTAGCCGGTCTTGCTGCCTCTTTACGAAATGAGGGTATTACGAAGGATGACAGGGTTGTAGCCTATATGCCTAACATAAGTGAGACCGTAATCGCCATGCTCGCCTCAACCAGTATCGGGGCGACATGGGCATCCTGCGGTTCGGAGCTTGGCATGCAGGCGGTGATCGATCGATTCAGCCAGATCAAGCCAAAGGTACTCTTCACCATAGACGGATACCAGTATAAAAATAAACCATTCCCTTTGCTTAAGGATGTGAAGGCAGTGGTGGAAGCGGTCCCCTCTATTGAGAGGGTGGTTGTTATACCCTATATCAGCGATAACCCGGATATAGGTGATATTCCAAATGCTGTTCTTTACACCGACTTTATATCATCAGGAAATGATGAGCTGGTTTTTGAGCAGATGGACTTTAACGACCCTCTCTATATCATGTTTTCATCCGGAACAACGGGGAAACCAAAATGTATGATCCAGAGTGTCGGCGGAATACTTATAAATCACTTAAAAGAACTGATCATACACGGGGACCTGAATAGAGAGGATGCCATACTTTACATGACTGCTCCCAGCTGGATGATGTGGAACTGGCTAATAAGTTCTCTGGCAGTGGGCTGTAAAGTAGTTATATTTGACGGCAATCCGGGATATCCTGACCTTGGTACCATGTGGAAACTGGTGGACGATGAACAGATTACCTTTTTTGGAACAAGTGCCACTTATATCCACCTTTTAAAAAATCAGAATTACAGGCCAAAGGATCTTTTTGATCTTTCATCGATCAAGACCATTGGCCAGACAGGTTCAGCCCTGTCCGCTGACGGTTACAGGTTTGTGTATGATGCAATAAAAAGTGATGTCCTGCTGAATTCATTATCCGGCGGAACAGATATCAACGGCTGTTTCGTAATAGGCTCACCTGTCCTTCCGGTCTATGCCGGTCAGCTCCAGTCACCAGGACTTGGAATGAAGATAAAGTCCTATGATGAAAAGGGGAATCATATTTATGATGAGCAGGGTGAGCTGGTTTGTGAGGCACCGGCACCATCCATGCCGATCGGATTTATAGATGATCCTGAAGGAGCAAGATATAACGGGGCATATTTCGGAGTATACCCCGGAATATGGAGGCATGGCGATTATATAGAGTTTTACAGCGATACAAAGGGTGTAACATTCTTCGGACGTTCTGATGCAATTTTGAAACCTTCGGGAGTACGCATTGGAACCGCCGAAATATATAATGTACTTGAGGCTCTGGATGAAGTGGAAGATTTCCTGGCCATAGGCCAAAATCTTGAGAATGATCAGCGCATTCTACTTTTTGTCAGACTCACGCCCGGTTTTGAATTGACGGACGAAGTGGAAAAGAAGATAAAAACCAGCTTGCGTACCAAGGCTTCCCCGCGCCATGTACCGGCTATGATATTTGCGGTTGACGATATACCATATACCTTCAGCGGCAAAAAGGTGGAAAGCGCGGTTACAAATATTATGAACGGACGACCGGTTACTAACAGGGATGCCCTGTCAAATCCGAACAGTCTGGATTTTTATGAGCAGTTATATTCTGACATATAAGGCAGATAACACTAATTGCCTTATAAATTTAATAGAAAAGTAAGGAGAATAAAATGAAAACAGTTAAAGATGCCACAGGAACACCCTATGAGGCACCAAAGCATTTTGGTGTTTATGGGCTGCAGAAGTTTGTAAAGGAATCCGAACGGGTAAAGGTTTTTTATTCCTATTTTCAACCAAACGGCGGGGCAGAGATGTCAGGCTCTCCGACAGAAAAGATCTATTATGTTGTAAAAGGATCAATAACGGTAAAGGGTAAGGACGAGACTCATGTACTGAATAAGGGCGATGTTATCTTTATCGAAGCCAATGAAGAACGCGAAATGACCATTAACAACGGTAAACCGGCTGAAGTGCTGGTATTCCTTATTACACCCTAGATTTCAAAAAGGAGATACAGCAATGAATGATATGTTTAAACTTGATGGTAAAATTGTTGTTGTTGTCGGCGGCGCCGGAGGGATCGGCAAGGCCTGTTCAATGGCATTAAGCGCACAGGGCGCAACGGTTATTCTTGCAAGCCGTAATGTTGATAATCTCATGGCAGTAGCCAAGGAAATAAATGCCGCAACAGGTGTTGAAACAGGTTTTTTCCAGGTTGACACCTCGGATGAAGCAAGCGTCAACCAGCTTGCTGACGATGTTGTATCCAAATACGGCAAAGTTGATGTTCTCGTAAACACACAGGGAATGAATATTAAGGGATTGATAGTAGACTTCGCTGTTGAAAACTGGGACAAAATATTTGACGTTAATGTAAAGGGCGTTATGCTATGCTGCAAGGCCTTTGGTAAAAAGATGATTGAGGCCAAGAACGGCAAGATAATCAACATGTCCTCTGTCAGGGGTATCCGCGGCACTGGCGGCGGCAACACTGCCTATGGTGCCACAAAGGGTGCTGTCGACATGATAACCCGTATGCTGGCCGCTGAATTTGCACCATTCGGCATCAACGTAAATGCAATGGCTCCGTCACTGGTTCTAACCGATACCATCAAAAAGGCAGTAGCTCCCGAACGCCTTGAGATGCTCGCTTCCAGCAGCCTTTTCAAACGTCTTGGAACACCTGAAGAAATGGCCGGGGCATGCGTTTTTCTTGCCTCGGATGCGGCGAACTTTATTACAGGACAGATTATATATATAGACGGCGGGCTCACCGCAGTAGGTTAATTTTTTTACGGCAATGAAGATCATTTCCGGGCCTCCCAGAAATGATCTTCATAGTCGTTTTTTATTTAAATATTGATAGAAATGACTTTCTGATTCCCTTGATCGCCTTTTCATCCTTCATGATGTTTTCAAGCTCTCCTGGATCAAGATGAACTGCCCCGCAGTTTTCATTGGCACATATATCTATCTTTATATCACCTCTATCCACTTCCACAAGGCTTCTTGTACCGCAGCGAAAACAGTGGTATGAATGATCTTCGCAGTACTCCTTATCTGTCTCTTTTTTATGTTTATCCCTTAACTCCCGAATAAGCTTTGCATCCTCTTCCTTGAAATATAACTGTTCATCATCCTTTTTTACCTGAATGCATACCTTTACATACTCACTCATTTCTATCCTCCTTTATCAGGTTATTGCTAAATGCCCTGTCTAAATACAGTTTTTATAAAAAAAGTGTCAAATTTCAATTTTATCTGGATTAAGTATTTATGATAGAAAAAGTCGGGTATAACCGCTTAAAAAAACCGAGCCTGCAAAGGCCCGGTTTTAGGACTACATCATTATATTAAAACATTTATTCTTAGAAAGAACCCTCTTCCCAGGCAACCAGCCTTACAAAACCGCCGTCTGCCATTTCGCAGCGGAACGGGGTTGCAGAAATGATCATTCGTTTTCCTGTAACCTCATCAATATCACCACCGGCGTTTTCTACTGTTACAACACCTGCCTGCATGTACATACGGTGGCATGGTTCATAATCAGGGAATACCACATCAGGATCTTTGCCTGTTGCCTTTCGGTAGGCCTTGTCGAGCCATGGCATCTGCTCTTTAAGGGGATAATGCCACATGGGAGAATCTGTCGCGCCCCAGGTTCCTGAGATACCCTTTATCTTTTTCTCATGAATAAGATATTCTGCAATTTCAGGACCCTGTCCTGGATAATAGTTATAGTACTTATCGTTGTTTTTTCTCCAATAATGATGAAAACCTGTGTTGATAACTACCCAGTCATTTTCCCTGATTTCAAGACCGTCTTTTTCACATGCCTTGTCAACATCTTCAGGCATAATGATCTTCCAGAGATTAGGTTCAAAACCTGTCTTCCATTCTGCTTCAAACTCATCCCTTAAATGACGCATATCAAGAATAACACCTGTACCAATGCAGTATTCCAGTGGTATCTCATCCAGTGAATATCCATTGCGTTCGCGGTCTACTTCTTCTTCATGCATAACATGGTTGGGGGCATCCATATGGGTACCGGCATGGAGAGTGCCGGTATAGGTCATGGTACGTTTATGAAAACGGCCCAGGTACTGTCCGCGTGGGAACTGGAGGTCCTGACGGGGCCCGGGGAAGGGCCACAAAGGAGTATCAACACCCCATGGCTGTGAAAGATCATAGATTTTGGTCATCTTGCTTTTGTCAAGGTGCATCCTGTTTTTATCGAGCGGCATATAAGCCATAATTAAATCCTCCTCTGGTAATTTAAATTAGTGGTTTGCTGATATTTCCTTTTAATTCTTCACACTATAAAAATGAGGTGAAGAACCTGATTTTTATGCAAAAAAACTATATAGAAAACCGGATTGAGGGTCAAGGTAAAATCCCAAAGATGGAATAATCCTGTAAGCTACGGATTATCCTCACCCGTTAATTTCGACCAAAGGGAGAAATCTTAGATTGACCTCTGCTTTTGTTTTTCCTAACAGTCCTCAGCCTTCAGGCTGCTAATAAGATACATAAAATATTGAATCTTTAAACCAACTCTGCTAAAAGATACAAGTCTTAAGCTATTCAAAACATTTGAATTTTTAACAAAATAGTCACCAGTCATGGCCCATATAAATTATTATAAAAGCAGTCAATGATAAACCAGACACCAGAACAAATGGCACGGGATAAAATCGACAGGATGCTTGCCGCAGCCGGATGGGCTGTGCAGTCTAAAAACAAGGTTGATCTTTCCGCGGCCAAAGGTATTGCAATCAGGGAATACCAAACTGATATACGATTACATGACCAATATCCATCACACCCTGAAAAAATCAACAATGAAACTGAAAGATCTGCAGGACTTCATTAGATGCTACAATTCCACGAACCGTCATGACAGAAAAGAAACTAGGTCCGAGGAAAACCCAGATGGAAGATGGCGAAAATTCACATATGAAGAGATCATCGCCCGTGATAAAACTAACCTTGATATATTCTGGATAAAAGACACCAGCCTTGCAGACCTGGACAATCTGCCAGACCCGGACATATTAGCCAGTGAAATCATTGAAAATATAGAAGCAGGACTGGAGAGTTTTAAAGAAATTTTGGAAACCATAAATGGTAATGGGGTAGAAACATAGCCTTAAACCTAAACACTTGTTACTCTAACCAGTGTAACGTTATTGCTTGAGCGCGTATTATTGTTTTACCTACGCCCTGCATGACGGGATGCGATTTTCTCGCCGCGAAGAATATGTATAGAATTTTGGTATCAATAATGCTCTAAAATGAGATTGGTATAACAATTCAATTTATCCAAGGGCAATCCATTTTGTTAACCCAATTAGAACGATGAGTGAAAGATAGAAGCCCCAGACAGAAAATGATTTTAATGCTTCAAGTTGGAGTTGAGACATTTTCCCAACAGGCGTTACCGCATAAAGGTCTTCTTCAGTTAATTGCTTTTTATGGATTTTAGTAATGAAAATATTGTATGAGTTTCGAAATGCCTTCTCGAGCGCCAGATAATATGCATCTAATGCAGTAAACACAATTGTAGGCAGTAATGATATCCATGCATATTCAGGCTTACCCTTATCTGCCACTATAACCAGAATAGCAGCAACTAAACTAACACACCATGCTTTGCAGTTTGAACTATTAGCTGACATCCTCTGTATTACATTTTGGATTATCCCGAGATGTGTCTGTATAGATGCTGACTCAGGATCTATATCTAATACTTGTGAATCCATCATGGTCAGTTCCTCTTATTTGCGATAGCATGATTTATCCAGTTCGCAATGTTATTGGCGATATCTTGATATGCATTGCTCTGGTTTGGATCATAACATTGAACAACAGATGACAGTTTCCTGCCATCACTGAATGTAAATTCATCAAATGGATTTTTGCCTTTTCTACATATTCCATTTCTTGGACATTTAAGGTTATGAATATATACACCCAATAAAGCTTTTCCGTCATTCCATGCTTTTTCTATTTCGTATTTAATCCAAGGTCTACCATATGTATCTGATCCGATTAATACAATTACACACCTCTTGTATTTCATATTATTGTCAATCCAATTTTTCACTGCTGATTCTCCCGTCCGCTTTAATTTTTCCCATTCATTGGGAGTGGTAGGTGAATTTCCTTCGATAGTTCCGATATTCCGGACTTGCTGTACACGCATGACATCATTATCGAAATGAAAACTATAAAAAACTGGAATTTTTGCCATTTTCTTCTCCTTGATATTTGTGGCCCCAATAACACCTCCCAGTAGACTACCCGCAACTAGGCCGCCAATCCCTGGAGCAACAAGATTCCCAATCAATGCACCTGTAACTGCTGGTATAAATATTTCTCCATTACCATGCTCTTCTAGTTTCTCTCTATTATAGGACTTAGGTCCTCTTAAAACCTTTACAGTTCTTTTTGGTTTCTTTCCTTTGCTCATATTATATAAGTCTAAATTAAATTTCTTTTCAAATTCGTTGAGAATATCCGTGCAACTATATTTGGATATCTATGTCACCAATATCAAAGCACAGATATCATTGATTAATGCCCTTACGTCTTTTTTAGTTATGTTTTCTATCTTCTCCTTTTTTTCACAATTACTATGAATACCTTGACTTGCTTTTTAATATCTTAAAATACTTTCAATCGCTAATTTGCACTCTCTAATATTTCGCCCTTGTCTCCTGTATTCAGGGAGGGCATTTATTCTTTCTAAAACGGTCTTAGCAGTGTCCTTGACCAAATTTTTATCATGTTTACTCAGAGTAATTGCAAATTTATCAAAAAATGGTTGGTATAAAGAAGCTACTCTGTAAGGATAGTGGAGTCGTTCATTAGCCATTTGTCTAGTAATGATATTCCTTGCCCTCCTAAAATTTTCCATTGCTTCTTCTGGTTCCTTTATCTCTTCAATCGCCATTACCAGCAAGTATCTCGCATAATGATTATCAATTTGAAATGTATCCCAATGTCTTTCCTCTGCATATGAATAAGCACTATTAAAATATTTCTCTGCCCTATATAAGTCTTTTATAACAATTGATGCAATCGCATATTGAAGCCAAAAAAGAGGATGATTCCGGCACTTGTACAATGTTTTTATTGATTCATAATATTTCATGATACCAGCTTTTCTTCCTTCTTCTGGGAGAATTTGTTGAACATTGCTAAATTTCATTAAGTTAACAAAGAAAGAATGGTATTTAACTGAACTTTTTGAAAGCTCATGGATTCTATCAACTATTTTTAAAAGAACCCTGACTATAATTGCGACATCAGCAATATTTCTTAAAAAATATTCACCAACAATTGAAGACTTAACAGAAATGCTATTTCGTTCAAAATTTACAATTTCTCGCAGTGGAGAATTTTTATTTGAACGAATTTGGCTTAATCTTTCTGGCCCCCATAGATCAACAAGTGTATCTATTGTTGGACCTAGGTCAATCGTTGTAAGGATAAAGATACTAAGAGCAACTTCGTAGTAGTTTGGATGGTCTTTGATATTATTATAGAGTCGCCTTAGTCGATTACTGATGTTTGGAGAATTCAAATATTTTAATAAAATTGCATGAATTTGGCCTTGACAGTCAAATTGCAGGTATTTACTTTTTTGCAAATATGTATTAGAAGCTTTATCTCCCCATAAGCCATATTCATCAAAAGCTTCAACAAACCATGCTATTTCATTCTCAGTCAGGTTGTCGATTTGAATTTCAGGTAAAAAATCTTTCCCTGTATTATTTACGAGGTCATCATATAAGACATCATGAAGAGCATTACGTGCTGTTAAAAAAAGAAATTTGTCTTGCGGAGCATTTAGAGAAAAATATTTAATTTGATCAAGCCAATCTTGATATCCATCAATTGTAATAAGAATTTTTCCTTTAAGCTTTAAGAGATTTGCAAACTCAAATATTGATTCGTCGTTACGTTCTTTAATATTGAATACACGATATTTCTTTTTAAGTGCCAAATAATTAATGTTTTTAAGAAATATGCTCTTGCCATTACCGAGCTCAGAACTGATTAAACAAATATTGTGATTGTTATTAAAAAATTTGAAAACTTCATCAGAGCTGT
Source organism: Desulfatiglandales bacterium (assembly GCA_963667015.2). GTDB lineage: Bacteria > Desulfobacterota > DSM-4660 > Desulfatiglandales > HGW-15 > JAAZBV01. The sequence continues at coordinate 2,861,823 of CAXXJJ010000004.1, read as the reverse complement.
CTCGTTGCAATATATATCTTTTGTCTGTCCTTAAAGACTCAATCAGTAATTCATTCTTAATCTCACCATATAACATAAGGTTAAGGAAATCCTGATCAGTTATGGGTAAGGGATTTAAGGTAGGATTGAATTCTGTGATTGATAAAAAAATAGGTTCATCGAGAGTAGTAGGTGTAAATGATTTTTGTAAATTTGATACATCTTTTGAAAAACTTTCAATATCTTTCTTAACAGGTGTGCCAAATCTCTTCACCCTTTTCAAGGTAATAACATCAGGATTATTACCTATCACAAAAAAGCATTTTTCATATAGTTCTTCTGTATTAAATAATATCCTATTAATATCTAAGTCATAGAGCGAATATCCTAAAAAGAACACAGCGCTAGAATACTGAATGTCATGACGAAACATCGACATCCATTCTGAATCGACTAAAGATGCGGTAAGATAACTGGATTCAGTTAGTTTGAGTTCGGATTGGATACTATCTCGATCAAGTCGATCAATAAATCCGTTCAAATGTATACAAAGATTTTCTTTCGGTATCTTATAAATATCAGAGGTAAGTGTTATGGGAGTTAATATTTTAGATGCTGAATTCCATGAGAGTTCTAACACATTATCATAATTTGTAGTATAAATGCGTTTCCATGGGATATGGGCTAATTTTTCATAATATGGAGGCAATTTTTTTACTGTAAATTCATCTTGTATTTCCTTAATTAGTGCGTCCGCTCCGAACTCTTCTATGTAACTATCGGTAGCATCATCAAGAAAGGTATCATTTGGTAAATTACATGCTTTTGAAAAATATTCGGCTAATTCCTTGCCTCTTTTAAATTTTCTATTTTTTAAATTTATAGCCCCAGAAGAATAACCTGCACCAGCAAACATTATAGCGTTTCCATTTAGAGCATGCTCTAATGCTTCTTTGAATTTCATTTTTTCCCCTTTTTGTATCAGACTTTATAAATTTCTAAATAATTTTTCATTTTCTCATTATTACTCAGTCAGTATGTTATAAAGTAAATTGACTCGTACTCTGAAGATAGAGCAAACAAAGGTGGCTGTCAGAAGCTTGTTTTTCTCTGATAAAGCTTCTACAGCCCTTAAATTATATCTAGCAAAATTCCAACAAAATATTTTGAATCTTTTAAATACGACTGAAATCTCTTAGCGCTTGCCGCCATGGCCTGAGCCAGCTAACATCATTTCGAGGCTCATCCATAAGTATATCTTCATCCTCAATTGTCTGCCAATGGCTCTCTGCAGTACGCAACCATTCCCTTACCAGAGGGAGTCCTTCATCATTAATATTTTGCTCTGCCTTCCCAAACCAACTTAAATATTGCCGCCAGCTTTTTGCCAACCATGCTTCGTCGGGATCATAATGTGTTGGCTGAAGCTGTTTAGACTGAAGCCTGTTAGGGTCTCCGAAAATAGAGTCGAGATCTTCTACAAGTCAAAAAATGACAACAAAAATACTTTTTATGAATAATTATATTAATGAGTAATCAGTCATGGACGATCACTCGAAAAGACATTAAATGCAGTAAATCATTATATCAGGACCGATATAGTCTCTTTTCTAAGACTTGCGGCCGGAAAAAGCAAGAATAAAAGCTAGAGATCAGATACCAGAGGTCGGAGGGCAGAGAGATGCAGGCTGCCGGCTTCATAAATCTTACGCCGGGTCAGGGAAGCTGTTTTGACTGAAGGCTGTTAGGAGAAGTAATTCTCAAAAACAAAAATATTTTGAGGCAGGTGTACCAACCAATGGGGATTATATTCCCAATAAAAAACGCTGTAAGACGAAATAAAATAAAACCAATCTGGTATTCTAGAGGGATGAATGATTATTTTCTCATGTCCGGATGCATCCATCTGGTATCGTCATCCTTCTTATTTTTTTCAATTATTCCAGTATTTGAGACTTGATTAATATCTGTTTTATCAGTTTTTACATTTAGGTTTAAGTTTATATCATCGACTGAGGCTTTATATTTCCCTTTTTTCTTTTCCTCTTCTTTTACAGAAAAAATATAAAAATTCATAGAAATTGTAATTATTAATAAAACCAATATAGTCCAAAAACCTGTTGCGTATGTTATCATGAAAGCTCCGCTGCCTTCTCTCAAAACATCATTATCAATTTTATTTTTTAAAAGCAGTAAGGTAATCAAGCTTGCAGAAGAGCAGATTGCCGGAAATAAAGCATGCCTGTTTTTCTTATTGAAACTTAAAATTAATCCTAAGGCAATAAATGAAAAGGTAACTATTGCAAGCGGTTCAGGGGGAATGTTATGAACTTTGGGTATGTCATTTCCCGGAATATGTATATTGTTCCCTTTAAAAAACTGCTGGTTATCAGCATTCATTTGATCGTTAAGGATATCGGGTTCTTTTATCGTAGTTCCAGTTATTAACTGTACACCTGATAATGAAATAAATTTCTGTCCACCGCATGAAATGTCCATAAAAGGAAAAAAGAAGCAGATAATTATTAAACCGAATGTAATACGTGGTATTTTTTTTGATATAGTAAACATTGGCAATAATCCTTTTAATTAATGATAGGTTTTATATTTTATCGACAGAATTATTTAAATTATTTAATTTTTTATTTTTATTGGAAAATAGTGGATTGAGGGAAAGAAAAAACCTAACGTCAGCTATCAGGTCCCAACCAAAGAATAATGTCACCTTTTGGCTTTTTCGTTGATGTTCTCTTTGACTTTGGAGGACGATATACTTTGGCAATAAACGGTCTCGGATGTTTTATAATGAACTTTTCAATTTTATTTATAGTGTTTATGAAATTTTCAGCGAGTTCTTTGTTGTTTGCGTGACCGACTAATAAAAACAATCCTATACCGGAATTGATTACAGCTTCTTTCTCTGCTGGATTATACCTTATTCTTCTATCATGACTTATACAATACCAGCCCTTTTCACCTATTTCCTTTAGCCACTCGACGTCCGTTGTATCATCAGGAAAATGGTCAAAGTATTTTTCTGTTTTTATTCCATTTTCATTTAATAATTTTGGGAATGTTTTACCTAGATCTCTATCAGTGAAAAAGGTTGGTTTCAAGCCGCCCTCTCATAGATAATGGCGTCCTCTACATCCTGAATATCCAAATCATAATCGTCGGCCACATCATTAATGTTTTCTCCTGCATCAATTCTATTTACAATAACATATGTGGAAATATTTCTATTGGCTAAGGTGGGTTTTCCAAAAGACACAAATGGATTTATTACTATAGATTTCTTACTGTCATCCGCTTCCGGTTTTATAAAGGGATAAAATTTCATCGGCAATCCATCAATATCATATTCTACTCTTTTCAGGTGAGCCTCGAATATCTTTTTCATTGCGTACTGTCCAGATAAACTCAGATTAATCAGCTGCCCATATTGTTCCAGGAAAAGTTGTCCAGCTGCTGTACACAAATTCGGACTTAATAAAAGATTACTAATCCCAAATTTATTTTCAGCCGTATCAAGAGCAACCTTTAGCTTTTTCATTGAAACGCCATGCATTGTACGCAAGGCTTTAATGATATGAGCTTCGATTATATTTTCAAAAGATAATAATGACTCGATTCCTTCACGGGATTTACCCATAATGGGTTCCGAAAATGTATACACATCCTGATAGGTATACCCTCTGCCTTTTGCCCAGGACCGAAGAGTGCTTGCAGATAAACGTAGATACTTCGAAGCCTCTGCAGCAGTATAATTGGGTATCTTCCTGGGATTTTTATCCCCATATATATCTACATTTTTCTTAACGTTCATTGTTATCACTCCCTTTTGCAAATCTTTACTTTTTCATTTGGGTAAGTCAATGATATTATTTTACAGTAAAACTTACCGCTAATCAACCCGGCTTTTCAGACACTGTGCAATTGTAGCACATCTATATTTTCAGAATGCTTCAGCATCTGCTGAATCGCAGAAAATCAGTTGGTAGCATATTAGTCTTCCGCCGTCGCAAAAGCTATGCGGATTTAACAGGGGAAAGTCTGAAGGCTGTTAGGTACGACTGGTTGAAAACTGAAGTAATTTTTAAAACTAACAGCCTTTAGCCAACTATTCAGCTTTAGCCTGCCTTTAGCTACCCCCCTAAAATCTGGATGCGGATTTTTCCTGAATCCTTCAGCATTTTCTGGATCTCACCCGGGATATATAACTGGTTGGTCCCTGTGATTGGAGATCTTGCAGTATACATCTCTCCGGTAGTGAGGTTTGTTATCTGTACAGCTACCTTTTGTTTGTAATCAGTACTGATGCCCTCTTCTGCTGCCATTTTCCTCTGTTCACTCGGAATGTTTATCTGCTCCTGGTAATCATCCTCTTTCACTTCCCATTCAATTAATCGCATTTTGTTTTCTCCTTTTTTGTTTTTAGTCTGAAATCTGATAGAAAAAACAGACTGAAGGGATCTAGACTGAAGGCTGTTAGTACATGCAGTAAACTTAAAAGCCTTCAGCTAAACTGCTTTAGCCTTGCTTTTTAGCCACAATCACATACCTGTTTGTAACCCCCAGTATTTTCTTTTTCTGCATGGCAGCAACCACACCTGCATGGAACCTCTCCGACGACATGGGCGCCCACATGACTTGTATCTCTTCCCAGCCCGATTTGTGCATGGCGTCAAGATAGTCGTTCATGAGGATAGAATTCTTTCTGATTTCATCCTTTGCCGGAGTATTCTGAAAATCCCTCCAGTCGGCATTGATCATCGCAAGACTTGTGTCCTTTTTACTGTGCTCGCTGGCCAGCCTGAAAAACCTTTCAAGAAATTTCAGGTAATCTGCTTTTGAGAGATTCGATATGCTATCCTCTTCGTATTCCTTTGCCTTTTTGCTGAAATATGGCGGATCAAAGATAATCAGGTCAGGCTTTGTCTTTCCATTTACCGGCCATTTGAGATTATTGATGTCCCAGAAATATGGTTCTATCTCTGGCCTTTCATCAGGTCTGTCTACCATATCAAAACTCCAGCAGCGCCGGTTGAAAGCGAGGCATGTGTCTGCGACCACACCGCCCCCAGCCATGGGATCAATAACAAGGTCTCCCTGTTTTGAGAAGTAATAAAGAATATGTGCTATGAGTTGTGCCGGGATTCTTCCGGGCCATTCATCACCGAATCTTTTGTCGCAATCTGTCCAGTACCAGTTATCCCAGGTCCGGAGTCCCCATTGCAATTCCTTGTATTTAGGAATGTCATTTTTTCTCTCCATGTTAAACGACCAGACCAGAGGTTCAGGACAGCCGTGCTTTTCAGCGACCTGAGAAACTGTGAATCCTTGTTTTAAATCGGTATTCAGGAGAAAAGGCAGGGTTGATGATCTCGCAAAAAGTCAGCGTCAGCAAAAAGAATACTATTTTGATGGCCTTTAACCCATGTCTAATCATGTAATCGTCGATTCTGAGGCAAATAGGAGACTCGATTTTTTGGGTTATAACGATTATTCGACTTTTTGCGAGTCCATCAGGGTTGCCTTTTTTCCTGAATAGTTACTGATTGTTTTTTGATCCAGTCCAAACCTTTGTGCTATTCTTTCCTGCGGAACTCCAAGACGGCTCATTCGTAATATTTTAAGACTTAAATCAAACTGTGAGGCAGCACGAAGATCGGATATATAAGAATCGACAGTCCTTCTTGATCTGCATATTCTAGCACCTATTTTCTTTGATGTAAGTTTCGGATTATTCTTATAAGCCCTTCTGGCAGTCTCCCTTGCCTCGTCATCCTTGAGCTCTCTGGGGCCAATGGCCTTACTTGCAGCATACAGCAGGGGATCTTCTCCGTTGAGATTAATGATTTCTGCCTTAACTTCCTTTTCGCCGATTCCCCTGTAGGCCTTGAACCGGTGTGCACCATCCAGGATGCGGTATTTTCCTGGCACATCAGGATGTTCCTGAAGATGAATAGAATCAAACACAAATCCATCTCTCATATTTTCCTCAAACATGGATACTCTTTTGTAATCAATGCTGTTACGTGGATAGATGCTGTTGTCGAGGATGATGTCTTCAATTTTTATAGATTGTACTTTGCCCATTTGATCTCCTTAGCTTTTAAGTAAAAGCGGTTATACGTCCTGTCATCGGTGGCGAAGCTTAAAATATTAATCCTGAAAAGCTTTTGGTATTACGTGTGTTTTGAAGCATGTTTAAGGCGGGTTTAATGAAATGTTATTTCAAATATTATGCCAGAATCATCCGATTACAAGCATCTACAGAAATAACAGTGAAAACCCCTGATGGCAGGGCTTCTGGCTATGTTGATTTTAATAAAACAAGTACCCGGCATTTTGTTAAACCTAATAAAATAAAGAAAATGCACAATTCAAGGTGCATGATACACATTTTTATATAATAATTAGAAGTCACTGGTGAAGAGGTAAATCAGGTAATTTTAGAGATAAAAAGCATGGTAGAACTATTTCCCTCACACAGGTGTGAGATTTTCTTGACAATATTACACCATATCTTTATGTAATCCATCATATTTCTTTGATCTTAAGGAGAACGATCTTTAAGAATATTTAGCCGGGGAGGGTAAAACAATGGAAAAAAAAGAGCCAACCATGAGGATGATACTTAAGTTCCTGCTTGATAACAGGATGGTGGAATTCTCATCAAAAGAGATTGCAGGGAGCATAAAGCGTAGTGGAATCAGCTATCACACTTCGAGATTGAAGGCATTCATAATGGATAACAAAGATGTCTCAGATATATTGAAGGTAAGGGTTGCTAAAGGGAGAGAGTCCGTTTTTATGTGCAAGGCTGAATCTATTGATAATTCTGACGAATGGGCTACCAGGTATTACAATGACTACCTGGTATGGGAAAGGGGACAAAATGTGAAAGGGGCAAAACCCAGGGCATCTGCAAAGCCAAATGAAGATAAAAAGGAAATTTCAGTAAAAACTGCACCGGTCAGTTTTGTTTACAACAATGAAAAACCGGTTGAGATACCGATAAATCTCAAAATAACCATATCTATTAAAATTGATCAGTTCTGAAAGGACAGGGGGAAGCTTATCAGGTAAAATAAAATTCTGTCTTAAAACACCGATACACAACAATTGCAGGAATAAATTAAAAGAAAGGTGATAACGATGATACATGCATCCAGACGATCTTTAACACTGCTTATAGCAATATTGCCTTCGCTTATAGTAACCATTGCCTGGTTTGTTCATCGCTGGTCAAAACTCGACAGCAGTTTAGCCTATTTTTCCGGAGCGGTTGGAAACCTGTGTGCGCTTATAGGTATATCCATATTTATTATTATGGTGCTTACAGGCATGCGATTCCCCATAATAGAAAAGACCTTCGGGCTTGACAGATTAATGAGGTTCCATATCCTGGCAGGACCCGTTGTAATAATTCTTTTTATCTCCCATGCAATACTGCGTTTTGTAAAGGCGTCACTGTTATCTCCGGACGGCTGGCAATGGCCGTTTCTCCTGCATATAAATGCAGATGATATAGGACTGAGCCTTGGGAAAATTGCACTGGCAGGGGTCATAGTTGCAGCCGGGCTGGCCAAACTGGGCAGATATTTTATTCCATATAATTTCTGGAAGCCTTTTCATTTTATACTTTATGCGGCTATACCCATCGGATTTACCCATGCAGTTATTAAAGGGGATGATATTATAGAATTCCCATATAATATTATATTCTACGTCCTTTCAGGCATATTTTTAATTTCCTTTATTTACCGGATGCATTACCTGTACAAACGGAAGGAACATTTCATATGGAGTCTTTCGGATGCTGAAAAGGAAACCCATGATACAAATACCTTTTATTTTAAAAGAGAGGGGGCTATTGACTCTTTCAGACAAAGGCTGCCGGGTCAGTTTGCAGTGATAAGGTATTTTAAATCCGGAAAATGGAGTGAACCAAGGCCTTTTACAATCTCATCCGAACCCGGGTCAGACGGATTTTCATTAACCATAAAAAAGACTGGCAAGTTTACCTCCGGCATACATTCGCTTGAAAAAGGTACAAAGGTTTTGTGTGAGGGACCCTATGGAATTTTTTATCCTCATTTTAAGCGGGAAAAAAAACTGGTGCTCATCGCCGGAGGTGTGGGTGTTACTCCATTTTTAAGTATTCTGCGTCATATCAATAAGACGAAAGAGGACTGTGATGTAACGCTTTTATGGTCTTTAAAGACACGCGAAGACATTATAGCAAAGGATGAACTGGAAAAAATATTCACGGAGCTGAAAGGCAGACTTAAAATAATAATTATTTTAACAAGAGAGAAAAAACCTGAACCGGGAAAGGAAAGTGAAGTTCTTCAAAGTGATAATTTTGTGTATGAATATGGACGGATGAATGAAAAAAATATTGAAAAGTATATTAAGGGAGATGATTCATCTGTTTATCTCTGCGGACCTCAGCAAATGCAGGTATTTGTATTAGCTGCCCTTAAAAAATATCCGGGCATGAAACCGGCTTCTGTAAAAAGGGAAATGTTTTTCTGGTAAACGGATGTAGTTCTAATAATCAGGATTATTAAAATATAAAAGGCCGGTTGTTATCCAACCGGCCTTTCTTCTTACTGATTATTAAAGAGGCATTCTCTTTCAAATCCGCATGTATGATAAGAACCTAGTTACATGCGATTAAAACCTCTCCTATATTTTTATCGGTGTCTGTTTTGACATCGATAGTCTGAGTTTTATAACCGTCAAGCTCAACGGTAATCTTGAAGCACTTGTCAGCCTCAAGGCCCTTGAACTCAAAATCCCCAAAGAAGTCTGTTGTGGTGGTAAGCTCACCATTGTCACACGCAAGCGTTACCTTTGCATCCTTTGCACATTCCTGACTGTCAGCAAAGACAACCTCTCCGGCTATCAGCCTGCCCGGAAGATTCCTGTATACTACATTAGGCCTGAGACCATATGCAGGATTAAGCTCCTGGGTTGATGCAGAGGCCATGTTCTTTGAGATCTCGCTCGCTGGATCATCAAGATCTCCAAACATAAGGGCTCCACTGGGACATGCCTCAACACACCTGGGCTCCTTTGCCCCGTTCTCAAGAAGATGTACACAGAAGTTACACTTCTGGGCAACATCTGCTGCCTCGTTATAGGAGATTACCCTGTGAGGACAGTAGCTTACTATCTCTCTCTTACCCTTTGCCTTCTCAGGATCTATTACCACTATACCGTCAGGGCGCCTGTAGACCTCTCCGTTTGTTGCCATCTTCACACACTGTGCGTCCTGGCACTGGAAACAGGGCTGGGGTACATAGTCTACCTTAACCTTCGGACACTTGCCCATCTCCTTCTCGGTCATTTTCATAAACGGTCTTGCATTATTGGGCAGTGCTACTGAGTAAGGAAGATAATCATTACCTGCAAATTCATCCTTACATGCCAGAAAGCAGTTATAGCAGCCGTTACACTTGTTTATATCTATTACCATTCCATATCTGGCCATTTTATTAACCCTCCCATTTTCCAATTTCTATAAGACATGAGTTGGGGGTCATGCCCGGTACGTTTTTAGACATCATCGTGGATGATGTGAGGATATTTATACATCCTCCCCTGTCTACTGAGCCTGGTTTGCCAGGTTCCAGCGGATCATAGGTTGCTGCCGACCCGTAGCTGTGAACAGTTCCAGGGGGCACCCTTTCTGACAGTACCGCTATACACAGAACCGTTCCACGGTCATTGTAAAGCTTTACTATATCATTGTTGCTGATATCACGCGGTGCAGCATCAACCGGATTGATCCTTACCGGCCAGTAAGGATAATCATCCTTTACTATGCGGTGGGTCGGGATATCATTCAGCCAGTCTGTGTGCTTGTCATACTGGGTATGAAAGGTAAACCTTGGATGGGGGCTTATTATCATGAGAGGATATTTATCTCTGATTGCGCTCTTGTGACCTTCCCAGGATTCAATATAATGTGGAACAACCGGTCTTTCATTGTCGTCCGGGGTGTTCTTACGCAGGCTCTCTGATGCAAACTCTATCTTTCCAGTGTAGGTGGAGAGCTCACTGGCATTATCCTTACCCCTTTTCGGGTTCATTGAGTCAGGCGTGTCACAGGCACGGCCTTCTGCGAACCAGCGCAATGCAGGGGTGGGTTTGTAATCTTCCCCGGGGCTTATTACTATATAACCCTTCTTGTCAAACTCTTCCCAACTCATAATCTTGGGAAGGTCTGATATCTCGTAATAGGCCTTGCACCAGTCCATATCCGTTCTTCCGCCGTCTGTGTAAAGATCCTTCATGCCCAGTTTATCAGCAAGGAGTGTAAGAATCTCATAGTCGGGTTTTGATTCCCACAGGGGATCAATAGCCTTCTGCTGACGTACTATTATCCTGTAGTTACATCCGTTGTTCCCGTGGTTGCTGTATCCGCCTGCGGCTCCCCATTCTCCCCAGTCATCCCTTTCAAGGGCCGTACAGGCAGGGAAGATGATGTCTGCAAAGTTGGTTTCACTGCAGTACCAGCAGTCCTGGTTTACCACAAACTCTAACTTAGGGCTCTGATACATTTTTACCCATTTGTTTGTATCGCTCATGGTGCCTATAAAACTTCCGCCGTAGCGGTAGAACATTTTAATCTCAGGGTAGCCTTCCATGGGATATGTAAATTTCTGGAACTGCTGTTCCAGGGACTGTCCGCAGAAGCCTGCTCCTGTCCAGCTGAGTTCGGAGTTCAATATGGCATCCGGAAGGGTCAGTCTGTAGAGTCTCTGCTGTGTCGGGTTGGTGATCTTGGTTCTGGCTGCCCTTGTTATGGCCATTCTGGTGTCAAGGTCTGCGTATCCGGGCACATAAAAGCTGGTATCAGCCGGACATCCCATTGCGGTTCCCCATATGGTGTTTCCTGCCTTGCCAAGTCCCTGCATGGCCTGAAGGAGAACCATCAGTCTTGCCCATTCTGTTCCGTAGGCTGTTCTGCATGCGCCACCCTCGCCGCCTCTGGTTCCTGCTGCAAGAACGGTATTTTTTGCTGCCCATTCTCTTGCCAGTGCCCTGATTCTTCGGGCAGGTATACCTGATTCCTCTGCTGCCCATTCGGGTGTCTTGGGTACTCCGTCTTCTTCTCCCATTACGTATTTTTTGAACTCGTCAAATCCTGAGGTCCTGTTTTCTACATAGTCCTTGTCGTAGGTGTCTTCTTCGATCCAGGTAAAGGCTATTGCAAGTGCAAGGGCTGCGTTTGAGTCGGGATTGAGCGGGAACCATGTTCCGTCCATATGAGCGGCTGTGTAGTTAAAATAAGGATCAAGGAATACCATCTTTACTCCCTTTTCCTTCAGCCACTGTCTCCATATTACCGAATCCTGGCCGCAGTAGATTGCCCTTGTTGTATCGGGGTCGTTGGACCAGAAGACGATCATCTCTGCGTTTTTCATGGAGTCTTCAAGAAGGTCGTACTGTTCCGGCATGCCAAGGCGCCAGAAAAATCCCCAGGCATGGGTGGCTCCCCAGTGCCAGCCTTCCCAGCTGTCGGGGTTGTCAAGTACAGGGGTGTACTCCAGCATGTCCATAAATCTCGGGAACGGTCCCATTTTGTATCCAACTATACCCCAGTTATGGTGAGATGAGGTCAAGCCGGTAATTGCCGCTCCGCCGTGCTCTTCCCTGATTCTTTTGATCTCATTCGCTGTAATATCTAATGCTTCTTCCCAGCTTATTCTTTCGTATCCTGATTTGCCTCTGTTCTGAGGATTTCTTTCTCCGTTCGGATCAAAGTCCACCCTTTTCATGGGATATTTGATCCTGTCTGCTGAGTACAGTCTTGTTCTTTCTGCATGTACAAACGGCGCCAGGTTCGCCTTCAGCGGCGGTGAATACTGCTTTCCATCTGCCTCTATTGTCCATGGCCTGAAATCCTTCTCATCCATGATCAGAGGTCGTACCCTTGTAACCTTTCCGTCTTTTACGGTTACCGATATAGGGCCCTCATTCGTTAAACTCGAATATACCTTTTCCATATCTCTTCCTTTCAAATATTCCTTTTTTTTATCGTAAATCAAAGCTAGTGTTTATTAAATTTCTGTCCGACCCTGATATTGATTCATAATGCAGGGTGGATATAATCCATATTAAAATCAAATCCCCATCCCAATGTTGATTTATAGTTAATCAGAAGGCTTTGCAGCATCAACTCGAGGCGGGCAAAAACAACATAGATAATCAGGTTACGCAGGATTGATATCTGTTGCTAAATCTTAAACGATTTATATCCCAGGTTATTAATATCCCTTGATTAAATCGCTAATAATGCTCCTTTTGTCAATAGTAAACTACTAAATATTATGAAATATTGGCCTCATTCTGAAAGAGGTCTAAAAATAGGGATAGCAGGCTTAAGCAGGCAAAGGGAGTCAAGGATATATACGCCTCTTCTCCTCGCAGAGCGGACATTGTATTCGCATTGAATTGTTGTATAAGTCTATTTCTTTTTGTTCAAGCGGTAGGCAAGATGATCCAGGTTGAATGTGAAATCCACATTCTGCACGAGGCAGCAGTCAGGTTTACGAAGATGGGTCGCTGAGAAATTCAGGATGGCAAGTATGCCAGCGTCAAAAAAGAGATCAGCTGTCTTCTGGGCTTCAGAAGCCGGTGTGGCTATTATGCCTATTTCAAGAGATAGATCCATCGCTGATTCTTTGAGTTTTGAAAGCGGTTGGACTACCAGACCCATTGGAAGATGTTTACCGATATTGCGGGGGTTGGAATCAAATGCCGCCATGAATATATAGCCCCGGTGCAAAAAGTTTTTATGCTGGACAAGTGCCATGCCAATATCATCAAGACCGGCGATCCCCAGCATCCATTCTCTGTCTGATGCGAGTATCTTTTTGATTTCTTTAAGTAATTCACTTACCTGGTAACCGACACCCCTTACCCCGAATTCACCAAAAAAAGAAAGATCTTTTCTTACCTGGGCGGGGTTGACATTGCATAGTTCAGCGAGTTTATCGGATGAAATTACATTCCCGCCGCTTTTCTCAAAATCTTCAAGAGGTCTCAGGTAAAGTGCGACTCTTTCAATTGTAACATCAGGGATCTTGATACCTTTTCCCATCAAATAATCCTCTGAAATCAATGCCTTGTGAATATTTGCACAAAGCAAGACGAAAAAAAGAAGGTACTATAATTTGATACAGTACCTTCTTATTCGTTCAATTGTGGAATTAAGCTCCGAGTAACTTCAGAATTTCTTCTGCTGCAGGAATCTTAAAGATCATAAGGAAGCAGACAAGAAGAGCATAAATACAAAGGGACTCAATAAGAGCGAGACCAAGTATGAGCATGGTAAAAATTCTGCCGCCGGCTTCAGGGTTACGGGAAACACCCTGCATTGCACCATTAATGGCATTACCCATTCCAAGGCCTGTTCCAAAGGCTGCTATTCCAATTGCAAGACCGCAGGCAATAGCTATTCCAAAATAGATCCACAGTCCTGATGAAGCCGAGGCTCCTCCGTCTGATGCCATTGCGATTGATGAAAAAACTGAAACCAGTGTAAAGGCTGAAACTGCCACAACATTTCTTTTTGACATAAAAAATCTCCCTTCTTTTAATTATTATGGATTCAATATAATTATTCTTTAATTATCTAGTGTGCCTCTTCCATTGCCCCCGCAAAGTATACTGTTGCCAGAAGCATAAATACAAGGGCCTGTACAAAACTTACAAGCAATCCCAAAAACATAATCGGTAAAGGTACAAGATAAAGACCCCATAGAGCAAATAGAATGCCTAAAACTTTTTCCTTGCCGAAAATGTTACCAAAAAGTCTTATAGTAAGTGACATAACCCTTGCAAGATGACCAATTAATTCTATAGGCAGCATAATGGGCGCAATAGCCGGAACAGGGCCCAGAAAATGCTTAATGTATTTAAACCCATGGTATTTTATGCCTATATAATGTGTGTAGACAAATGTTAAAAGAGCCATAGAAAGAGTTGTGTTATAATTCGCTGTGGGTGAGAAAAAACCGGGCACAAGTCCTATAAGATTACATATTAAAATATAGAGGAAAAGTGTTGCAATAAACGGGAAGAACGCCTTTCCTTCAGGGCCTGTGATATTGACCATAAAGTCTTCAAGGCTGCCTACGGTGAATTCAAGAAAGGATTGTCCCTTTTCCGGGAGCAGCTTAATGCCTCTTGCCAGAAAAAGGCTTCCCACGAGCATAATTAAAATAATTAACAATGAGTGTGTAACATCCTGATACTCATGGGCTAAATGGGCATAGCCAAGTTTTTCCAGCAGTTTGTTAATAAAAAACCAATGATGTTCTTGCACCTTAATTATGCCTCCTTGCCTTTTTTCTTAAAGGCCATGCATATACCCAAAAAAGCTATGGCAACGACAACAGTTGATAATCCTATTACCAGGCCAACCGGTGCTACCAGTTGATACTTTAAAAGGATAAAGATAATTATGCCTAAAATTAAAAGACGAAAATAGTATTTTAAAAATATCGATATTTTTTTTGTTTTCCGTCTGAAGTCAGTGCCAAAGGCCTTCTTTAAAGTACGCTGCAGAAAGATAAAATTTGCAGTAGTGACCAGTCCACCAACAATTATGCCTAAAGTGCATGAATGGCTTAATGTAAAGAAGCTTATAGAAGAAAAAAGGATGATAATAATCCAGTTTTTTGTCTTCAGATCTTCATAGATTACATCCCATTCCATTTTAATCGCCGCCAATTTCTTTTGCCTTTTTGTACATATAGTAAAGATTTTTAAAGGCCGCGATAATACCGAAAATCAAGAAAATAATAAAGAGCCAGGGTGCCGTATCAAATTTTTGATCAAGATAATACCCGACCAGAACCCCGATTGCAATGGAGAAGGCCATTGCCATTCCTGCCGTACTCAGGACACCCAGAGTACGAAACAATTTTTTAGTCTCATTGTCCATAAAATCAGGATTCTTCCTGTTTTTAACTCTTTGACGCGATATCTATCACAAAATTTTTTATAAAGTCAATGGTTTTTGGCCAAACATGTGCCGCTATTACCCTGATTTGGTTTATTGCTTTATAACTTTATGCACAGCTGAAACAATCGGATGCTATCTCAATTGTCCTGTCAATTACTTCATTATCATGGGCAATGGAAACAAAATATGCCTCAAATGGACTTGGTGCCAGATAAATACCCTTTTCACGCATTTTTTTGTAAAACTTCTTGAAAAAAGCGGTGTCACTTTTTTTAGCTGATGCAAAGTCGGTTACAGGTTCACCTGTAAAGAACAGGGAGCCGAGTGAGCCGATATGGTTTATGACAATATCAAGACCTGCATTCTCCGCAGCATCCTTCAGGCCATTGAAAAACCTGTCACCCTTAGCCTCCAGGTCCTTGTATATATTACTGTCTTTTAACAGATTGAGGGTTGAAAGTCCTGCTGCCATTGCAAGTGGATTTCCTGACAGGGTTCCCGCCTGATAAATATTGCCATCAGGGGCGATATGCTCCATGATCTCTTTTCTACCGCCATAGGCTCCAACAGGAAGACCTCCGCCGATAATTTTTCCAAGGCATGTGAGATCAGGCATAATATTGTAAAACTGTTGGGCACCACCAAGACTTATCCTGAATCCGCTTATTACCTCGTCAAAAATAAGAAGAGAACCGTTTTCCTGTGTAAGTTTTCTTAATCCCTTAAGAAAGTCGGTGTCCGGGATTATAACCCCCATATTGGCAGGAACAGGTTCAACAATTACAGCGGCAATATCTTTTCCGAATTTTTCAAAGGCATTAATGACATTATCAAGGTTATTAAAAGGAAGGGACATTGTGTACCCGGCTATTTTTTCCGGTATACCGGGGCTGCCCGGGATTCCAAGCGTTGCTACCCCGCTACCCGCATCAACAAGAAGGCTGTCAGCATGTCCGTGATAACACCCTTCAAATTTTACAATTATATTTCTACCGGTATATCCCCTGGCAAGACGGATAGCGCTCATTGCAGCCTCTGTTCCCGAATTTACCATCCTTACCATTTCAATGGAAGGGACCATTTCAATAATGGTTTCAGCCATATCCACTTCAATGGCAGTAGGCGCACCGTAACTGGTGCCCATTGGCAGTTTTTCTGTTATTGCCTTTAATACTTCGGGATGACTGTGCCCAAGAATCATTGGACCCCAGGAGCATACATAATCTGTATATTTTGTTCCATCTGCATCCCACAGGTAGCAGCCCTCTGCCTTTGATATGAACAGCGGGTCAACTCCTACGGATTTACCAGCCCGTACAGGGCTGTTAACGCCGCCGGGGATGTATTTTTTCGCCTGTTCAAATAGCACTTTTGATTTTTCTTCCATATGCTCGCTCCAATAAAAAACTGGATTATCCGCTGTCGCTTCAAACGACAGCGGATAATCCCCGTTTTTGTTAAAAATATTCCATACTTGTTTTCTTGAATTCTTTTTCACTGAAGAGCAGTGAATATTCATTCATTCCGGTTTTTTCTGACATCTTTTTTGCTATATCGTAGCATTCTTCTCTGGTATCACCATGTATCATGGTATAAAGACTGTATTTCCAGTCCTTTTGAGGTCTTCTGTGATAGCAGTGAGTGACCTCCCTGAATCCGGCCATTACACGTCCAATTTCATCCACTTTTTCTTCCGGGATGACCCATGCCACCATTGCGTTGGCACTGAAACCGGCTTCCTGGTGATAGAGGGTCGCACCAAAACGCCTGATAACTCCCTTTTTGACCATAGCCTCTATTTTATTTAAAACTTCATCTTCTTCAACCCCGAGCTGATCGGCAATGATTTTATACGGCTGCGGATCAACAGGGATATCCTTTTGAAGAAGACTTATTATCTTTTTATCAAGCTCATCTACCATGAGTTACCGTCCCGTGATTTTTTAAATGAAATTTTCAGATATTTTAACTAATGTCAAGAAAGATCGCCCCTCTGAAAACCGGGAAAAATGCTGCTGGAAATCATTTATGAAATGATATAAAATCCCGAATATATATTATGAGAGATTTTGAATGTTATACGGTTATCAGAAAATAATTGAGGAAAAAATAAAGGAAGCGCAGGAGAGGGGCGAGTTTGACAATCTGCCAGGGAAGGGAGAGCCGCTTGACCTTGAGGATGAAAGCCGTATCCCCGAGGACCTTCGCCTGTCACACAAGGTGTTGAAAAATGCAAACTGTCTTCCCCCGGAGCTTGAACTCAGGAAGGAGATCAGGCATATGACGGATTTACTCTCAGGCATTCCTGATGAAGAGGAAAAATACAGGCAGATCAAACGCATAAACCTTAAGATAACCAGGCTGAACATGATGGGGTATTCATCCCCATTGCTGGATCAGGATCAGATTTATTTTAAAAAGATTATTGATAACATGGATAAACAGAAATAATTATTGCCGCTTTTTTCTTTCCTCTTCCTTGAGCACGCGTCTCAGTACCTTTCCAACCATAGTCGTGGGAAGATCATCCCTGAACTCAATCTCAGAAGGTATCTTGTATTTTGCCATTTTATCCTTTGCCCATTTCTGAATATCTTCTGCAGTAACCTTTCCCTTTTTTTTCGGATCAAGAACAATAAATGCCTTGACCGCCTCTCCCCGCTCCTTATCCGGCACCCCTATTACTGCGACATTCTGAATCGCAGGATGCTTGTGCAGAAAACCTTCCACCTCAGCAGGAAAGATTGCATAACCCTTTCCCTTTATCATGTCTTTAACACGGTCACGTATTACTGTATAACCTTCGCAATCGATACAGGCGATATCACCGGTATATAACCAACCGTCACGCAAAGCATTTGATGTTTCTTCTGGTTTGTTCAGGTATCCTTTCATTACCTGGGGGCCTTTAATGACAAGCTCTCCTGTATATTTTTCTACCTCTTCCAGCTGCTCTTTTGTCAGGCCTCCTGCAGTCGCGACTGGAAAGGGTAAATGGGGCAATTCCTTTTCCCCTGTTTCTCTGTCCATTATTTTTATTTCAGTGTCAGGGAAGGGCAGGCCGATGGTCCCCAGCTTGCGGTTCCCATGAATAGGGTTTGCATGGGTTACGGGGGATGCCTCACTCAGTCCATAACCTTCAACTATAATCGACTTTGTGATTTCTTCAAACCTGTTCTGTACTTCCACGGGCAGTGGGCCGGCACCTGAAACAGACATCTTCATCTTACTTAGATCGTAGTCTCTGACCCTTGGATGATTATTGATTTTATTAAAAAGTATTGCAACTCCAGGCATTATGAGACCTGCATTGCTTGAGTATTTTTCGATTGCCTTAAATAGATCCGTCATATCCGCAGGTGGCCTTGGAAACAGTAACTGAAAGCCTCCCAGTCTTATCGAAAGGTTCATTACAACAGTCATTGCAAATGCATGAAACAGCGGGAGAACACCAATGATACCTGTTGTTTCCTCTCTTTTCCACAGCCAGGCATCACACTGGGCTGCGTTGGCTACAAGGTTTTTATGTGTAAGCATTGCTCCTTTTGGAAGGCCTGTTGTTCCCCCTGTATATTGAAGTGCCGCAGTATCGTCAGCACTAATCTTAACATCAGGAGGTGTTGGGGGCGATTTTAACAGATCCGTAAATTTTATTGCATCAGGCGGCAGTTTCCCTTCAGGTATTTTTTTAAGAAGTTTGCCGAGAAATATTTTTATTTTAGAAAAGCCGCACAAATCGACTATGTTGGTTCCAATAATTGTCTTTACATTCGCATCCTTTATCCCTTTTGCAACTTCTTTATAGATAGAATCAAGAACAATAACGGCTTTTGAATTGGAGTCCCTGAGTTGATAAGATACCTCAAGGGATTTGTAGGTGGGATTAATTGTTGTTACAACTACCCCCAGCAGCTGGCATGCATAAAATGAGATAACATATTGATAGGAGTTGGGAAGTATCAGGGCACATGCATCACCTTTTTTTAGTCCAAGGTCAGAAAGCCCCTTTGCTGTTCTTTTGACCCTGTCCCACAAATCACCATAGTTCATTGTTGTATCAAGAAAAACTATGGCCGTTTTGCCGCTGTTTTTTCGGGCGGACTCTTCAAGTATTTCAGCAAGTGTTGAATCGGGATAATCCAGGTTTTTAGCCACCTCATACGGCCAGTGTTTATACCAGACTTTTTCTGTCGAAGAAGTACAAGTCATTCATCTCCCCTTTACCTGTTCAGGTTAATGCTGCCAATAATTTCCTTAATGTTCTTTAAATTTTTCCTTTCGCAGTAACTCTTTATTCCATCTATAATTTCCAGAGTTGCTCCAGGGTTGATAAAATTTGCAGTTCCCACCTGTACGGCACTTGCCCCTGCTATAAAAAATTCCAGTGCGTCGCTGGCATTTAATATTCCGCCTATCCCGATGATGGGTATCTTAACAGCTTTTGCGACCTGGTAGACCATGTGCAGGGCAACGGGTTTTATGGCTGGCCCGGACAATCCTCCTGATATGTTGCCTAGTCTGGGTCTTCCGGTTTCAATGTCAATAGCCATGCCTGTCAACGTGTTTATAAGGGAAAGACAGTGAGCTCCTGCCTGCTCCACAGCAGTGGCAAGCGTGGTGATGTCGGACACGTTTGGTGTCAGCTTGACAATAACAGGTTTGTTTGTATTTTTAACAACGGCTTCGGTCACCCTTGCAGACATGTCAGGATCTTTGCCAAAGACGAGTCCGCCTTTATCAACATTGGGGCATGAAATATTTACCTCAAGAGCAGATACTCCATCGACATTCTTGAAGGCGTTTGCAAGTTCACCGTATTCATCAATACTGTGTCCGTAAATATTAACTATGATTTTGGTATCCAGAGTTTTAAGCCACGGGAGTTTATCGGTCAGGAATTTCTCTATTCCTATATTGGCCAGGCCAATGGCATTGAGCATGCCTGCCGGTGTTTCAACTATCCTCGGTGGTGGATTTCCGGGCATGGGCTTTAGTGAAATACCCTTGACAACAATGGCACCCAATTGATTGAGATCTATTAATGAGTCAAATTCGCTGCCGTAACCGAAGGTTCCTGATGCGGTCATTACCGGATTTTTTATTTCAAGGCCGAAAAGCTTTATTGAGATATCAGGGCTGATGCTCATATATTTTTCCAGTCGATATCGTTAATGTCAAACACCGGCCCCTCTTTGCATACATGCAGATAGGATGTATTGGTCCTGGTAATATCTGATCGGACAACACATCCCTGGCATGCCCCAAGTCCGCATGCCATAAGGGTTTCCATGGATACCTGGCAAGGTATCCCGTATTTTTGGGAGACATCTTTAACGGCCTTCAGCATTGGAAGAGGGCCGCAGGCATAAATGGCTGTATCGTTCTGTTTGTACTGTTCAAGATGTTCAACAAGGAGTTCAGTTACCCGTCCGTTGTATCCTTTGGATCCGTCATCTGTTGCTATCAGATTGTGTATTTTATTTCCTGTTAGAGCCGGGTCGATAATTTCATCTGAATTCCTGAAGCCGGTCAAAAAAGTAATATTCGATGAGTCTGTTTTCTGGCAGAGGAAGAGCATGGGTGCAATACCGATTCCGCCTGCTACATAGAATGACTTTTTGGATTCATCAGATATATTGAATCCCTTTCCAAGCGGGCCAAGGACAGAAAGAAGGTCTCCTTCTTTCCTGTTTGACAAGATTGCCGTACCCTTGCCGACAACTTTGTACAGTATTTTGATGGTGCCGTCATCCTCTGCTCCGCAAATGGAAAAAGGGCGCCGCAGGACAGGATCAATACCTTCATTTACCCTCACCATCAGAAACTGGCCAGGATTTGCACTTGCGGCAAGTTCCGGTGAATAAAGCCTGAGGAGAAAGGTGTCGGATGTAACACTGTTGTTGGATAATATTTTTATGGAATCTTCTATCATAATAGGGGCACGTTATCCTATTATTTCCATGATTTAAAGAAAAAAATAAATACACGATCAACTTAAAAACATTGGTTTAAGGTGAATAGACTATATCTTCATAAAAGGTCTTTTTTCTTGACACATAAACATGTTTACTCATAAACTCTACAGACTTTTTTCAATATCAGTCTCTTCATAGTATTTGCAGCTTCTTTATTTTTTTAATTTTTCCTGTAGTCATTATTAATACCTGATGGGAGGTAAAAACATGAAAAAACTTTTTGTATTTTTGTGCATGACCTGTGTAATTTTTATTTCATGCTCGGTCCTTATGGCGGGAGGTGTAGATAACAGGAGTAACTACAGCGGTGAATATGTGAGATCTCTTGGAAGAAATGCTGCAACTGATTCACTCGATGCTATTGCATATAATCCCGCTGGTGTCATGAAAATGGAGGATGGTCTGCAGGGAAACCTTTCGGTCCATTATGTACTGAAGGACTATACCAATATTGTTGACGGTGAAAATCTGGAACAGGATACACCTTCCTTTGTACCGGCCCTGTTTGCACTTTATAAAAAAGACAGATGGGCAGGTTTTTTTTCATTCACAATTCCGGCCGGCGGCGGAGAGGTGGACTATGATAATGGAAATGCTACAACAAGAATTGGTGCTACCACATTGAGGAATCTCCTTAATAAGACGGCTGGAGCTGCAGTATACGGGGAAATAGCAAATGAGAGGCTTAACGCTGAAGCCTTTTATTACGGTTTCACCGCAGGAGGTGCCTACAAAATCAATGATGTTGTATCTGTTTCACTGGCAGGAAGATATATCGATGCAAATAAAAAGGGCATAGCAACCTTCCAGGTGCTTCCAACAGAACTGGGAATTGCTGTCGAACAGTCTTCAAGAACTGCTCTGATGGATTATGAAGACAGTGCGGATGGTTTTGGGTTTATATTAGGTTTGAGCATAGATTCCGGTCCTCTTTATGTCGGCATGAAATATGAGACAGAAACGGATCTCGATTTTAAATACAGAGTGAATGAAGACTCCATAACAGGATTGCCCTACGGCCTGCTGTTGCAGCAGGGGATAACTGACGGCACAGAGCATACAAGAAATCTTCCAGCACTGTTTTCTCTTGGGCTTGGCATAACCGTCTCTCCCAGGTTAAGGGTTGATGCCGGCATGATCTATTATTTTCAGAATCGTGCAGACTGGGGCGGTGCTGAGCGGAACGTTAATGACGGTCATGATTTTAATTTTACACTGGAATATGCGTTTAGAGATAATTTGAAGGGAACCTTAGGGTATCTTACGACCCAGACAGGTATGAGTGCCCGGTATGCACTTAAAGAAGCTCCGGAACTCAATGCCAAGACTTTAGGCCTGGGAATTGTATACAATTATAATGAAGCCCTGAAGTTGGATTTTGGTCTGGGGTATGTTTCATATGAGCAGGACTCATATACTGATGTATCATCAGGCTCGTCAATAGCCATTGCCCTTGATAAAGATGTAAAAATGATTTCAGCTGGTGTGCAGTATAGATTTTAGAGGTTTGCCCTGAGCGAGCCCTCTTTATCTTTTAAAATCTTTATAGATCATATTGGTTATAGGCTGATACTTGATACTGTTTAATGGATACCGGATGGATTAGGATTGTATTTTATATTTATTCCTGATTTTCCGGTAATCCAGTATCAGGCCCCCCGCATCAATCTGATCAAATTAAATAATTTACTAACATTTTTACCAGTAGTATCCCGCTTTATTCATTTAATGAAGTGCATGAAAAAAGGTTACTACTCTGCAAGTATTTTTCCGAGTTTTATCAGATCATCATTCTTACCAAGGGCAATCAGTGTATCCCCCGCCTCTATACGGGTTTCAGAGGAGGGGTTAAAGGCCATATGTCCGGTCTTTTTTCTTATGGCAACAATAATAATATCCATCTCCTGTCTGATTCCTGATTCCATCAGTTTCAGGCCGTTAAGCCTTGAATCCTTACTGACATTCAACTGCTCCATTTCCAGTCCCATGTCTCTGTTATGGACGGTGAATTCAAGAAAATCGGTCACTGCGGGCTTTGTAATGGATTGAGCCATCTTATGGCCGCCTATTATATATGGCAGAAATACTTTGTCAGCTCCGGCCCTCATAAGTTTTTTTTCGGATTTTTCTTCATCCGCGCGGGCAATAATGAAGGCCGAATTATTCAGGCCCCTTGCAGTCAATGTGATAAATAAATTGTCAGCATCTGATGCAACAACCGATATCAACCCTCTTGCCCTCCCGATGCCTGCATCAAGCAGCACATCTTCGCTGGTTGCATCGTCAATAATATATGGAACGGATTCAGCATCGAGTGATTCTTTTGCTTCAGGAGTATTGTCAATAACCAGGACAGGGATATTTTTTGATTTCAGTTCCTTGCATATTACCTTGCCGATCCTGCCGAATCCGCAGACAATATAATGATCCTTGATTTTTTTGATTTGTTGATCCAACGTCTTCCTCCCTATAATGGAGCTTAATTGCAGTTCTACCATTACCTGGGTTACAAGTCCCACGATATATAGAATAATCCCCATCCCCAGAAAGATAAGGATTATTGTAAATGCCATGCCTGCTACCGACAGGTTCCCCATCTCTCTATATCCCACTGTGGTGATTGTAATAACAGTCATGTAAAGGCTCTGGAAAGCCCCCCAGCCTTCGATTGTCATGTAGCCAATTGAACCAAAGGTAACAATAAAGGCAAGTATTATAAATCCTTTGAAGATTTTATAGGCTTTACTGGCAGTATTTTTGGTATCAATGCCTATCATTTCGCCTCTTTTAAAAACACTGTGTACGAACCGGCATTAATTAATGGAAAATCATGATACTGGTTATTGTCCGGGTGATGAACTTACTGTCTCCACAACGTATTCACTTATTGAATCAGGAAGATTGTAAAAAATAATCATAAAGGGAACGGACTCCTGCGAGGCTACATCAATATTGGAATTATTTTTCCCTGATTTGTTCTTTAATTTTTTCTCAATTTCCTCAATGGTTATATCCTTCAATTCATTCTCAGTGAATATGTTGCCGGCATAGGTGAGTTTGCGGTCAATGGGATTTCTTTTTTCGTCTTCTATGGTCCCCTTGACCAGAATATGACTTCTACTTTGGGGATAATTATTAATTATTTTTCCTTTTATTATATAAAGCTGTCCTATTTTATCGGTAGGAAAAAAATTGCCTTCAAGATCGATAATATCAAGTCTTCGGTTACCGGTATCAGTCAGATCTTCCTTTTCAGCGGATTTTGTTCCGGATGGGCCGTCAGGCAGGAAGCCGGGAGCAAAAAGATAAACAGAAAGAGCTCCTAATATGAGTACAAAAGCAGCAATAATTATAGAAAGTATCAAGCCTGGTCGCCTGTTTTTTCTCTTAACCTTTTCGATTTCAGGTTCCAGTTTTGCTGTCTCTTCTTCCTCAATCTCCTCCTGCTGCATATCTTCATTTAATGCATCTTCAAAGGCCTTATCGAAATTTTCGTCTGTGTCGGCTTCATCCATGTTTAATTCATCAGATTCTTCAAAAGCCGGCGGGGAATCCAGATCAACAGTCTCCTCGAGTGACGGGTCTAAATCATCCTCTTCTTCGGGTTTGGGAGGCATAACTAAAAAAATATTTTTACAGACTGAACACCTTACTCTGGAACCATTTTCATTCAGGAGGGTTTCATCAAGGTTGAATTTTGAGTCACATTTTTCACAATTGATAATCATTCATTGCCCCCGATTGGCCTGTATCGATAATTTTATGTTGATTAACCGGAAAACCAGTAAAAGGTTTTTTTTAGTATATTTATAAGCTTTTCTTTGTTCTGTTATGATACTCTCAGATAACTAATTTTTAATAAATTGTCAATATTACAATAAAATACAATGATGCGCTGATGGCCGGTAAATAGAAACTTCAAGGGTTTTGAGGTGTATTACTAATCTCCTGTGTCCTAACCTTATGGTTTAATTTATTTAGTCAGAAGACTCGAGAAAAAACAGGGTAAAAACAGTTCCGCCGGAAATGTAGCAGTCTTCTTTCTCACGACAGAATTCACATCTCTCTATATTGCCATAGCAGATATCATTTTCTTCAGGGATATACTTACATCTGGTGGATTTCATATCTATAGTGAAATTGTATTTTTCAGAAAATATCTTGGTCCGTAACAGGTCGGCTCCTTTACCTCCTGCATTAAAATCATAAGGTCTTTTTGATGAATAGTTCATGGTGTCCTGGGTAGAAAAAAAACCTTCAAAAATACGGCTCTGATACTCATCCGGTATCCCGACACCATAATCCTTTACAGTAAGTTCAGTGCCTCCGCTTTTGGGTTTGATGCTTATTTCTATCTTCCCCTTGTCAGGAGTATTTTCTATTGCATTTTTAAGAATCCCGGTAATAACCTTTTCAAGGACATCTTCCGGGAGATGTACCGCAGATGATTTCTCAAGGGATTTTATTATCTCCAGGTCTCTGTGGGTAAAATGGGGCTCCATCAGTTTCAGGCTGCTGTCTACAAAAGAGGCGAGTTCAATATTCCTTATGTCAAATGTTTTTGGCCCAAAGACAACGTCTATTTTGTTCCTGAGTTTTTTTACTATATCTCCTTCGCCGAATTCTTCTGCGGCAAGAGCCTCGAGTTCGTCAGAGCATTCATCAAGAAGGGTGGAAAGCATATGATAACCCCTGAAATCGCTGTTCCGCATGATATCCTCAACTTCATACTGGATATCAAGTATCCGTTCAAGATTTCGTTTTGCCCTTCTAAGAGTTGTTTCCCAGGTTTCAGCCGGAAGAGGCTCCAGCCTTTTTGCAAGGATATTATGCGTAGCCAGAAGAACCGATACAGGGGTCTTTATTTCATGTGAGAGATGGTTTATAGCCTTATCTTTTGCCCTGTTCAACATTGTGACTTCATGATATGCCTCTCTAAGCTGTTCGGAATATCGCGCATTTTCAACAGAGAGGGCAACTGTCCCTGCTATCATATTCATGAGTTCGACATCGGTATCATCAAATGTGCCTTCCTTTTTGTTAACTGCCGCCAGAACTCCGATGATCCTGTCACGGCTTCGCAGCGGGACAAAGAGCATATTTTTTGTCTGTACGCCCGCCTGTTCATCAACCCCGGGATAGAAATCAGGCTCCTTTGATGAGTCATGAACGATCACGGGCTTTCCATTTTTTATTGCCCTTCCTGTAATGGTGTTTTCTGCCGGAAATCGCACTTTTTTTATCCGGTATTTTGCATCAGAATCATCATATGCCGCGCCCACAAAAAAGATTTCGTTCATTGATTCGTCGAGAATGGCTACCGTAGCGCTTTCGGAGTTTAATAGGCGTTTTGTTTCACTGCTGATATAATCAAGCAGATCTTCAAGAACCGGATATTCCGGAAGTGCCAGACTGATACGGTGAAGGGTTGCATTTGTCAGTTCCAGTTTTTTTTCCTGTGTAATATCCCTTATGATAAAGAGTTTTCCGCCGGCATTATCATTTTCTTCGTCTGTATAAACAGACCCCCTGATAATAACGTCAAGTATCCTGCCGTCCTTTGTAAGTCTCTTTGTTTCAAGCCTCATCTGTTTTTTCTTGAGCATGTATTCCCTGTTGATCTTTGCCTCTTCAGCCAGATGGGACGGGACAAAGGGAATTGGTTCTCCCTTTATTTCATCCAGTGTCCAGCCGAATGTACGGGTAAAGGCAGGGTTCAAATAGCTTATCTTGGCATTGAGGTCTGAAACAATCATGGGGTAGGGAACGAAATCAAGCAGATTTCTTGCCATCAGCTCTGCCCTTCTGCTGGCCTTTGATTCCTTTTCATAGAGAAGTTCGGATTTTTTAAGGGCATTTATCGTCTGCATTTTCTGGGTGATATCCCTGGCAATTCCCCTGAATCCCTTTTTGGTGCCCTTTTCATCCTTGATCAGAAAGGCTGATAATTCGATGAGCCTGGTTTCGCCATCACTGTCAAGTATTTCCCATTGCAGATCTGAAGTCTCATTCTGGGTTACCCATATGTTTGTAAATGTCTCATAGGCCTTTCTTGCATTTTCATTGTCCATGAATCTGCTGAAGTCATGTCCCTTTATATCGGATCCTGAATGGCCAAGGATATTACAAAAGGCCTTGTTGAAATAAATGAAGTTGCCATAGATATCAGTTTCAAATACCCCATCGCTAACCTGTTCAAGAAAAATTTTGTACCTTTCATCAAAGATATCATTAACATGACTTATGCTTTTTCTAATGTTGTCCTTTGAAAATGCCGAATCATTCGTAGTGTCGGCATCATCAGTAACTGATTTTCTATGATCATTGGACATTAAATCTTGTTTCTCCGGCACAATGGCCTGTTTATTGCATTAATGCATCAGGTGTGATTAAACGGTTTATGCATTCAATTATAAAAGACCTGTAATTGACGCATTATAAATTAATTGTTATTTTGCAATCTGCTGTGTTATATGGTGAAACTTCTTATAATATTGTTTTATACTGATTTCAACGTTTAGATAATTTTGAATTTCAAGCAGTAAACTTGTATCACTTTTCGTTATATTTTAACATACATATCATACATCCGAATTATTGTTATATAATTTTTAATGGAACGAAGAGAAAAAATACCCAAGGCAACGATAACAAGATTATCACTCTATTACAGGCATCTGGAATTGCTTGAATTTGACGGTTATCGAACGGTCGCTTCAGAAAAACTCGCATGGTTGTGCCAGGTGAATCCCGCACAGGTGCGTAAAGATCTCGGCTACTTTGGAGAATTTGGTATCCGCGGTGTCGGGTATGATGTCAGGGAACTTCAAAGAGAGATAAAAAAAATACTGGCTGTTAACAGGGAATGGAGAATGGGAATAGCCGGCATAGGGAATCTTGGAACTGCGCTTTTAAAAAATCAGAATTTCAAGGCAAGAGGTTTTCGTTTTGTAGCGGCTTTTGATACTGACCCTGAGAAAATAGGTAATCAGCTCTCTTCAGGTCTTGTTATAAGAGATATTCGAGATTTGAAAGAGCTCGTCAAGCAATATAGAATTGATATCGGGGTTATTTCTACTCCCTATTCAGGGGCTCAGGAAACGGCAAATATGTTTTTTGACGCAAAGGTTGCTGCCATACTTAATTTTTCACCGGCACAGCTTCAGGCACCTGATCACTGTATTATAGAGAACATAGATTTTACTGTAAAACTTGATATTCTTACTTATAAATTAAAAAATGAGATAGCTATATAGCATTTTATGATGGCACGATTTAAAATTTATTATTTATGTTTTGAGACCGAAAAATGAAAAACAGATTATTTATTATTCTTATATTTATTTTAGCGGTATTTTGGGGCAGTACTTCCTGGGGACAGGATAAAACAGCGCCTGAGATATTTTTTAAGGAAAAGGCCTTTACTGCTGATGAGGTGGTGGAGGGCACCTATATAGAACATACCTACCCGGTATACAACAGGGGAAATGCCCTGCTTAAGATTCGGAAGGTTAGTCCCGGCTGACATTGTTCGGTTGTCGATTTTGACAGGACCATCCCTCCGGGCGGAGAGGGCAAGATAAAGGTAAGGATAAATACCCGGAATAGTCGGGGAAAGATTAAGAAATATATAAGAGTTGAAAGTAATGATCCCATAAATAGACAAGTTCGTTTGATGCTTGAAGGATCTGTAAAACCAATGATAAAATTTACGCCTTCCAGCACGGTTTCGTTGATAGGGAAGGCTGGTGAAACAAAGAGCATGGGTCTGTCCATATCTGCCGGACTGGATAAGCCTCTAATATTGAAACCAATTAAATTATCCTCTGAACTTGCAGGAAAGGTGAATTATTCCCTGGAGACGGTTGAAGAGGGAAAGCTTTATAAAATAAATTTCCAGAATCAACCCGATGTTCCTGGAATTTTCAGTGGCTATCTAAGGCTTAGCACGAATTATAAAGAAAAACCCGAAATCAGGATCCGGGTTAATTCCAGGTTTAAATAGTAATGGGTATTGTAGAAATATATACAGACGGCGCATGCAGCGGAAATCCTGGACCGGGAGGGTATGGCGCAATCTTGAGATATGGGGAGCATTCCAGAAAAATTTCAGGATATGATCCATCCACGACGAATAATCGAATGGAGTTGATGGCGGTCATTGAGGCCCTTAAGGCAGTAAAAAAACCCAGCAAGATAAAAGTTGTTTCAGACTCATCCTATGTAATAAAAGGGATGACCGAGTGGATAAAGGGCTGGATAAAGAAAAACTGGATCAACTCCCAGAAGAAACCCGTTTTAAACAGGGATCTATGGGAAGCCCTGCTGGAGTTCAGTAGTCCCCATAAAATAGAATGGATCTGGGTAAAGGGCCATCAGGGGCACATGGAAAATGAAGAGTGTGATAAGATGGCAAGGGATGCAATAGTAAACAAAAGAGGGGTTGATACAGGTAAATAGGTTTGAGCTTTAGTAAAAAGCCATTTAATATTAAATACTTGACGAAAAAATGAAAATATGTAATTTTCATTTTATTTAACCGAAAGACCCTTTTTTTAAAACACTTTATACTAAGGGGTATTAACATGAGATGTCCAAAGTGCGGCTATATTAGTTTTGATCATAACCAGATATGCCCAAAGTGTAATAAAGATATTTCTGATGAGCAGGCCAAATTAAATCTGCCAACCTACAAAAGCAACCCTCCTCAACTGCTTGGGATGCTTGTAGGCGCAGGAGACGAATCCAATGTAGGCTTTACACTGGATAGTGATGCTGCCCTTCGCGGTACAGGGGTAGGCCTTGATTTTGAAGAAACATCTTCGATGATGGAAAGCGATGGCCTGAGTTTTGGTGAGGACGATCAGGACCTGGAAATAAGCCTCACCGATGATACAGGAGAATTTGAACTGCCTGAAATAGACCTGGATGACCAGGCCGGGGATGTGACCGATATTGATTTAGGCGGTGATGATGAAGAGCTTTCCCTTGATATGGATGAAGTATCATTAGAAGGCGGTGCTGAAACAGCCGATGATCTGAATCTTGATCTGGGAGAGGTTTCACTGGAGGAAGGAAGCATTACTGATAGCATGGATGGGATATCTCCGAATGATTCGCTTGTCCTGGATGGAGTGCCGGATAACGAGCTTGATGAATCAGCAGAAGAAACCACTGTAATCGGGTCTTTTTCCGAAGAAGGAGCAGATACCGAGAATGAAGGTCACTCGACTGTAGAATTGAATGTAAGTGATCTTAAAATAAATGAGACCGGAGAGCTGGAAATCAATTCAATACCCGATGAGATATATTCTCCGAAAAAGCTTCCTGAAGAGGAAGAAATAAATATTGATTTCGATTCTGAAGACGGTCTTGAACTGGATACAGATTCAGACGACCTGAAAGATGATAAAAGTGAAACCGGTTCACTTGAACTTTCTGATCTCGTCATTGATGAGACGGGTGGGCAGGAAGAGTCAGGCAATGAAGATATAATGACATCGGAAACCATGGATCTGGATGACACTTCTGGTGCCGAAGACGGCCTTGATCTTGGTGACCTGGCTATTGAAGATGGATCTGATGGTGATGAAGGCTTCGACCTTTCTGATCTTAACCTTGATAACAATGAAACCGGTGAACTGAGCCTTTCAGATTTTGAAGAAAATACATCTGATGACAGCAAGTCCGCTGGAAGTGAAGAAACGCTGGGGTTTGATGATGGATTAACTATCGATCTGGAAAATCTTGATCTGGACCTGGAGTTTGATGATTCAGATGATAAAAAATGATTATTCTCCGTCCATAAATTACAAATTTATGGACGGAGATATCAGTGCTCAAAGGGAATTGATTAAAAGAAATTTTTATCAATTTTCATCTTGACCATCATAAAAGGAAAGGTTATAAGAGCGTTTCAAAACATGCCGAGATAGCTCAGTCGGTAGAGCAGAGGACTGAAAATCCTCGTGTCCACAGTTCAACTCTGTGTCTCGGCATCTTAAAAAGACAATAATAAGAAAGGGTTAGTCGTTGCCACGATTAGCCCTTTTTTTATTGAAATCGACGATTGTGCCCATTGGAATTTTTCTCATCATTCAGGCATAATTCTTTGAATTGACGGTAAAAGTTATTAATACTATAATTTAAATATTTTCGAAAAGGAGCAATTTATGTGGCAATTAAAACAGCTTGAAAAATTGAGAGAGATAGAACCGGATGTAGTTGACGGAGCTATTAAAATGTTACTTGATAAGGAAGATGCATTAAAAGAAAAGCTTATTATCGGTGCATATATGGATGGTGACATAAACTTTAGCAAGACTGCAGAGTTGTTAAATATACATCCGGTTAAATTGAGAGAACGTTTTTTATCCAGAGGAATTCCTGTTAAAATTGGCTTATCCTCAGGTGAAGAGATTCAAGCCGAAGCTGCTGCTGCTGAAAAAATGCAGGCTAAAAACAAATGATACTATTGGATAACACTGTCCTGTCAAATTTTACTCTTGTTGATGAATTATCCCTCCTTAAACAATTTTGTAATGACTCCGGGGCTACAACAATATACGTATACAACGAATTTGAGAATGGAGTCCAAGCTGGTTTATTCAAAAAGTCTGATTTCTCCTGGCTTGATAAACTGGATTTTGAAAATAAAGTCGAGAGAAACCTGTATACTTTCCTGAATCAAAAGCTCGGATCAGGAGAAGCATCCTGCCTTGTTCTTGCGATTCATAGAAAATATGATTTTTTAAGTGATGACATGATGGCTCGCAAGTTTGCCCTGAGAGAAGGTATACGAGTCTCAGGAAGTATTGGAGTGCTTATTGAACTTATTCATGAAAATACAATCACACTTGATAAAGGTAATGATATTTTGAAAGGGTTTATCCGATGGGGATATTATTCACCAGTTGAAAAGCTGGATAAATATATCTGAAAACAAAAGTATCCATTTTAATTATCCCCATTCCCTTCCTTCATGTATTTACATTAAATTAAAGATCTCTCTTAATCCTGAGGGTAAAAGACTCGGCGGTTGACTCGGTATAATACATGAAATATAATCCGGCCGTTGCACATATTCACTGTAGTCAATTCAAAACCTGTGTCATATCCCGCAAAAATATGTAACTGTTAACCATGGAGGAGTGTTTTGTCATGCCGCAAAAAAAATATGAACATCTTATAAAACCATTGAGTCTGGGCAGGATTGAAATGCCGGCGATCGAGAGTACAGATGCCCCTGAGACCTCTTCTTTTATGGGGCCGGGAAATGCCGATAAAATTTTATGGCTGAATGGAAGAGACCATCTGGGGGGATTGGATTTGAATTTTTCATGGGGCTTTTACAGCGGACTAGGTGACTGGCACACCGGCCAGGATCCACATGTGCATCCCTATGCCGAATGTCTTGTATTTGTAGGACTTGATTCGGCCAAGATGAATTATCTGGGGGCTGAAGTCGAGATCTCCCTTGGAAAGGAGCAGGAAACATATACCTTTGACGAACCAACTGTTGTTATTATTCCTGCGGGATTACAGCATTGCCCCCTTATAACAAAGAGGGTATTCAGCCCGAAGGGTTATGGTTTTTTCCTGCTTTGCCTTGGAGCAGAGCCTGCAACCACCTGGATGGGGGAAGGTTTATCCGAAGAAACCTTAAAGGCAATGGCAGAAATGGCTGAAAAGCAGGGAATAAAACTGCCGATGAAATCCAGTGTTTCAAAGAAAAGAATCAAAAAAAATCCGACTGCGCCAACAGGTAAATATGCCCATCTTGTAAAACCCTTGAGTTCGGGATTTTTTATTGAAAGAAGCGATATCCGTAATTCCCTTTCAGCCTCGGGCTCTCTCTACCATGAAGAAATGAAAAAGAGAGGAGAAATACCCGGACCGGGATACGCCGATCACCTCACATGGATGTTTGGAAAGGATCTCGGAGATCTGAATATGAACTTCAACTGGGGATACTACAGCAGTCCGGGGATATGGCACCGCGGTATAGGTGCACGAAAAAATTATGCACCGGAGGTTCTTGTCTTTGCAGGGCTTGATCCGGCTGACATAGATTATCTGGGCGCTCAGATAGAAATTGAACTGGGAGAGGAACATGAAAGGCATATCATAGAAAAACCCACTGCAGTTTTACTTCCGGAAGGTCTGCCGCATAATCCTGTCGTAACCAGGTGGGTAGACAGACCCTTTGCTGCGTACACAATTGGTTTGAGTAAAAATCCTGAAATAGAAACAGTTGATTAATGTTGTGTTGTTAACCACGAAGGCCACGAAGAGCACGAAGAAAAACATTATAATTATAAAAAAAAAGACAAAAGCGATTTCCTGTTTTTAAAATCATAAAAGGTTTTTCTTCGTGCTCTTCGTGGTTAAAAATAAGTTGTCATAAATTTGCCAATTTAACATTACAGGGAGGGACATCTGAAATGGAAGGAAATAAATATGCACATCTGGTTAAACCCTTAAGTATCGCAGCAATGCCCGGGGCGGAAAGGGCGTTTAGAAATACAGGTAATGCAGATATAAATTTATGGCTGAACGGAAGAGATCACCTCGAAGGTCTTGAGCTCAATTTTTCATGGGGATTTTATACCGGTCTTGGTGACTGGCATCCCGGCATGGATCCTCACGTGCATCCATATCCTGAGGCTCTGGTCTTTGTAGGACTTGATCCTGACAACATTGAATACCTGGGCGCGGAAATGCAGTACTGCCTGGGAAAGGAACTGGAGGTTCACACCTTTAATAAACCGTCTGTTATAGTCGCGAAGGGAGGAGTTTTACATTGCCCCTCGGTTACAAAAGAGGTTACCAGCCCCATAGGATACAGCTTTTTTATTATTTCTCTTGGCGCAGAGCCCAGAACTGCCTGGATGGGAGATGGAATAAGCGAAGCCCAGATGAAGCAGATGCAGGCAATGACCAACAGTGACAGGAAGCCCTTCATGGTTTCGACTTTTCCCAAAAAAAGATATGCCGTGAATGAGGATACCATGACATACGGCAATAAACAGGCACATCTCATTAAAACCATGAAACCGATGGCCTCATTAACTGAAGATATGTCAGCAGAGGAAAAGGCAGGGTATGAAGAGGCAGTGGCAAAGGGTGATGTTATGCGTCCGGGGCCCGGAAACACAGATAAAGTCATGTGGATGAAGGGGGAAGATCTGGAGGGTATGAAACTCAATTATACATGGGGTTTTCATAAAAAACCGGGAATCTGGCACAGAGGACCGGGCAAATCTGACGGCGCCCATGTACACCCGAGTGATGAAGTGCTTGTCTTTGCAGGAACTGACCCGGCCGATATCAATTATCTTGGGGCAGAGATCTCAATAGATCTGGGTGAAGAGCGCGAACGGTATGTCTTCGATAAACCGACTGCCGTGGTTTGCCCAAAAGGCACGGTGCATGCCCCGATTATAACAAGATATGTTGACAGGCCCTTTGCATTTTTTATGATGAACCTGGCCTCTGAATATAAAATTACTTATGTGTAATAATACAGATTATTTATTTAAGGGGCTGTTTTTTTAAAAAGATTTATTGCCAAATCCTGAATAATACTGTAACAATCTGAATTAACTGAATCTAATATAGTCTTGCACACCTTAAAATTAAAGCAATTTGAGTTTTTAGTAACTAACCATTTTATTTTGGGGAGAAGATTTTTTTATGCCATCAGCAAATTTGGATCTTATTCGTGCTATTAACCAGTTTAATATTTTAAACAGCATCCGTGCCAGAGGGGCGGTTTCACGTTCTGAGATAGCAGATATTACCGGACAAAGCAGGGCATCAGTAACAACGATTACTGCCCAGATGATCGAAAATGGTTTAATTTTTGAAAAGAACACAGAAGTCACCGGTGAGCGCGGCCGCAACCGTGTGCTCCTTGCATTGAATCCTGATGCCGCATATGTAGTTGGTGTAAAGCTGGCAGCCAGCAAAATGAGCTGTGCTGTGTGCGATATGCAGGGAGAAACAAGGAGTGCAATAGTCCGGGAAGAGAATTTCCGCAGAAAAAATGTCGATTTTATTACCGGCTTTATGGAGG
The DNA here is from genome assembly GCA_963667015.2 of Desulfatiglandales bacterium. Lineage (GTDB taxonomy): Bacteria > Desulfobacterota > DSM-4660 > Desulfatiglandales > HGW-15 > JAAZBV01. The sequence continues at coordinate 2,826,800 of CAXXJJ010000004.1, read as the reverse complement.
ATATTATCATTAAGGCAGTGGGCGACGCCGGCCTTTCCATGGGTAATATCTCAGGGGTGGGTGTTGGTATCCCCGGAGTAGTCGACAGCAGCACCGGCACATGCTACTGGAGCCCTCTTTATGAAGCCGGGGAGGTTCCCCTGAGGAACCGGCTCTATGACCGCCTGAATATAAAGACATATATTGAAAATGATGCAAACACCCTGACTCTTGCCCATCAGTGGTTCGGAGAAGGCAAAGGCGTTGATAATTTCCTTGTCATAACAATAGAAGAAGGCGTTGGAATGGGTATTATGGCAAACGGCCAGCTCTTCAGGGGTACAAGGGGTTTTGCCGGAGAGATGGGGCACGTCCCGGTTGCCCCTGACGGAGAGGAATGTGTCTGTGGAAAAAGAGGCTGCCTGGCGACGGTCCTCGGGGCGATGGCTATTATTAATCAGGCAGAGAAAGTGGCTGAAAAAGGTCTGTGGGTCAGGGAGACCGACTCAGAAATAACCTTCAGCGAGGTGGTAGCTGCAGCAAAATCTGGACAGGTCGATCTTGTTAATATACTTGAAACGGCAGGTCATCACCTGGGTGTTGGTATATCGATTCTTATCAATATCTTTAATCCGGAAAAAATCATTATTTCCGGCCAGGGAGTGGAAGCCGGCGACCTGATGTTTAAGCCCATGACCGATGCTGTGAAAAGGCATACATTCAGCGATATGCTGGCCCTGACAAAGGTAATTGTTCCCGAATGGCAGCATACCGACTGGGCAAAGGGTGCAGCGAGTCTTGTGCTTCAGGAATTGTATAAATCTCCCTTTAATACTATTCGTCCTGTTATCTAGTAATAGGCCGGCCGATACCCAATAAATCTACTGGTAACCTGGCCGGCTGTAAACCGGGATTTTTTATCACACCTTGAGTATATCAAATACCTGTATTCTTATACATTCCATAGATACGTCAAAAAATCTTCACTCTGCAGTTTTTCTGTTTTTAATTAATCCTGTAACATTTTGATATTATAAGTAATATCTTTAGTGTCTTTGCTGGTATACTTTTTGCTTTTAAAATAATCGGATAATTCTTTGTAACATTGGGCATTAGTAATATCCGAATTATTGCTTCAAGGTTGTCAGTATTAACTTTAAGGATTATCCGGAAATTCACTGGATGGGATTTTATGGATAAAAATAAAAAGAATATGAGTGATTCTTTCTGGGTATCAGGCTCCGAATATGAGAGTATACAGAATATCAGAGACAGACTGGCAAACACCATACTGATTTGTATTGCGTTTCTCGGTGCACCTCTTATCCTCATTTCATATCTGCGGTATCTCGCGGTTGGCGGCTTATCGATCCTGTTAACTCATTTTTTTATATATTCTATATGCCTGATTTCCGTATGTTTTCGGAGAAAAATTCCGGTTCGGTTTAAGGCAGTTTCCCTTGTGGCCTGTTCATTTATTATAGCCGTTTTTTCAATATCAAAATGGGGGATTGCGGGAGCGGGAGTTCCTTATTTTATTTTCGGAAGCATACTTGTGACGATCTATTTCGGGGTGAGGCCAGGAGTTTTATTTTCATCAATTAACATTGTTGTCCTAATTATCACGGGGATTCTTTTTCATAGCGGGTATTGGGAACTAAGCCTTGAAATAAAGGAATACTCAACCGAATTGCCATCATGGATCAATATTACATTCATATACGGATGCTTTACTATTGCTCTCGTTGTGAGCCTTGGCTGGTTGTTAAATTCTATGTCCGTTTCCATTGAGAAACTTGTGCATCAGACTTCCGAATTGAAATTAGCCAAAGAACAGATGGAGCTGGAGATAAAAAACAGGAAAAATTCTGAAACCGCATTAAGGGAAAGCGAAGAAAGGTTCAGGACTGTCCTGGAAAGCCTGCCGTGCAGTGTTACAGTCCATGACCTTGAAGGAAGGCATCTCATTGTGAATGAAGAGACCTGCAGGGTTAAAGGTTATTTAAGAGAAGAACTCCTGAATTTGACAATAATGGAGACAGCCGGTCCTGATCTGAACCCTGATGAAGATGTGACAGGGTTATGGAAGGGTATTGATTTAGGCGCTTCATTCACCTTTGAGGCATTGACACAGAGAAAAGACGGATCACTGTATGACAGTGAGATACATCTGAGTAAGATAATGCTGGAAGGGCAGCCGGTAATACTGTCACTGATATTTGATATTACGGAACGCAAAAAAGCAGAAGAAGCACTCAAGAAGAGCGAGACATATTTACGTACCCTCATGAGGACTATTCCGGATCTGATATGGCTTAAGGATGTTGATGGGAAATATTTGTATTGTAATCCCAGGGTTGAAAACCTTTTAGGTGCCAGTGAGAATAAGATAATTGATAAAACTGACTATGATTTTGTTGACAGTAAACTTGCTGATATGTTTAGGGAAAATGACAAAACGGCTATGGACAGAGGATGGTCGGGCAGAAATGAGGAAGAGATTATATTTGCCAATGATGGTCACCGGGAAATACTGGAAACCTTAAGAACCCCGATGTACGAGAGAGATGGCACACTTGTGGGTGTTCTTGGTATTGGCAGGGACATTACCGAAAGGAAAAAAATTGAGGATGATCTTGCCAGGAGATCAGAACTGGAGCGCCTTATAAGTGAAATATCCTCCAGGCTTGTTGGATTGAGTCACTATGAAGTTGATGCCTGTATTGATGAAGCCCTCGCTGCTATAGGAAAGAAATTAGGAGTTGAACATGCTTACCTTTTCCTTCGCCACACGGATAAATTAATGTTTAATAACTTTAATGAATGGCGTTCCGATGATTCAGTTCCGCATATCGGGGGTATTCAGGAAATGCAGCCTGAAAAGGATATGCCCTGGATTCATGAAATAATTCAGTCAGAGGAAGTTGTCCACGTTCCGGATGTCAGCAGGCTCCCTCCTGAAGCGCATAAAGACATAACCCATTTTGAAAAAAAAGGGATTAAATCCTTCATGTTCCTTGTAATAAGGCATGGTGAAAACCTGGTTGGATTTTTGGGGTTTGACAGTATACGGAAAAAAAGAACATGGTCAGAAGACGAAATCGTAATTCTTCGTATTATCGGAGAGACTTTTACAAACGCTGTTCAGCGTAAACAGGTTGAAAGAGAGCAGGAGAAATTACAGGCTCAATTAGCGACAGCAATCGAGCTTGCACATCTGGGGCCCTGGGAATTGGACATTAAGACCCAGCAGTTCACCTTTAATGATCAGTTCTATAAATTATATCATACCAATGCTGAGGAAATGGGCGGATATAAAATGTCCCTTGAGGAGTACAAACGCCGCTTTGTGCATCCCGATGATATTCATATCCTTGATGATAATAAGAAAGAGGCCATGAAAAATGGCACTCCCTTGCATGGAAAACTTGAACACAGGATGCTGTATGCTGATGGAACAACAGGCTATGTAATAAACCAGGTCATAAGGGTTAAAAACAGCGAGGGAATCCCAATAAGGTCCTATGGTGTAAACCAGGATATAACCGAGTGGAAAATTGCCCAGAAAAAAATAAGGGAGAGTGAGGAAAAGCTTGCACGGTCTAAAAAGATGGAGTCGTTAGGTCTCCTCGCGGGAGGCGTAGCACATGATCTTAATAATGTATTGTCGGGAATAGTCAGTTATCCGGAGTTACTGCTTCTGGATTTACCCGTAGACAGTAAACTGAGAAAGCCTATTGAAACCATACAGGAGTCAGGAAATAAAGCCGTAGCTATAGTACAGGATCTGCTTACCATAGCCCGCGGGGCAGCCACTGTGAAGGGACCATTAAACCTGAATAAGGTAATCGAGGAATATTTGATTTCCCCTGAATTTAACAATCTTAAAATTTACAATCCCCTGGTTGAATTCCAGACAAATCTTGATAGTGATCTGTTTAATATCTCAGGTTCACTTATTCATATTAAAAAGGTGATCATGAATCTTGTATCAAACGCCTCAGAGGCTATTGAAGATGAAGGTCATGTCACTATATCTACAAGCAACAGATATATTGATGCGCCTATCAGTAAGTATGAGGATGTTAATGCAGGAGAATATGTGGTCTTGACTGTAGTCGATGACGGTCCCGGAATAGCCCCTGAAAATCTTGACAGAATATTTGAACCGTTTTTTACCAAAAAGGTAATGGGTAAGAGTGGTACAGGATTAGGCCTGGCAGTTGTATGGAATACGGTGCAGGACCATTCAGGATATATTGATGTAAAAAGTGATAAGCATGGCTCCAGATTCGAATTGTATTTTCCCATAACCAGAGAGGAACCGGTAAGGAAGGCATCATCTGTTTCACTGAATGAGTTAAAGGGGAGTGGTGAGTTAATTCTTGTGGTGGATGACATCAACAGCCAGAGAGAGATATCCTGCAAAATGCTTGAATCTCTGGGGTACCGGCACATAGCAGTTTCGAGTGGGGAGGAAGCAATAGAATATCTGAAGAATAACAGGGTGGACCTGGTGTTGCTGGACATGATTATGGCTCCCGGAATAAGCGGTAGAGAGACATATGAGCGAATAGCAAAATTAAATCCGGGACAGAAGGCTGTTATTGTAAGCGGATATTCTGAAACCGAAGATGTTGTCGCGATACAGAACCTGGGAGCCGGTAAATATGTTAAAAAACCTTTTTCGCTTGAAACCCTCGGGGCAGGCATTAAAGGTGAACTTTTAAACAAGAAATAAAATATGTTGCAAAGCGCAAAATCTGCTCCCCGCTGATCGCCGCGGGGTGTTTTATTTCTGTTATAAGGAGTTGTAATGTCAAAGTTATTTTTGAAGATAAACATAATATTGATATATCTGCTGATGCCGGTTCTTTCACAGGCCGGCCAGACAGCCGGAGATCTGTTGAAGGATCAACTGGATGAAAAAGGTATAAACAATTCGAATCAGGTAATTAAAAGTGTAGATAATGCAGCAGGTGGTCCTTTTTCGGCTATTCCCCTTTATGACCGGATTGATTTTTCCTCTATGCCCTATGCAAAAATAGATGCTGGAAAGATCAGTTACCCGGCCTGTCTTGTGCTTACCCCTGAGGCAGTAAATTATGTGTTTAAGGGCAAGCCTGAATCATTCCAGGGATCTTTCAGAAAGTATGAGTTTCATATAGGCGAAGGCCTTAAAAAGGCCGCTGAAATGATCTATCCACAGGTTTTTGAAAAAATAACTGAGGCATCCAGTCTGTCTGGAGCCGGGCCCGATTCCATAGCCATTGTACCTGAAACTGTTGAGTTCAGTTTTCGAATGGGAGGAATGGTCAGGCCTTCCTTAATTGCGAGCATTAAAATCAGGGTAGGCATGTATCATGGAGGCCTGAAATTTTTTGAAAAGATATATGAAGTAAATGATGTGAAAAAGAGCAGCTATACAATCTTTCCAAGTAAGAAACAGGAGCACAAGGCAATTTCAAAGGCAATTATTGATACATTGAAACTGAATGCCGAGGAACTTGGAGGTATACCTGAGTTGCTGGCACTTATTAATGAATCCTCCGGACAAAGGATTGCCTCCGTCCCAGCAATTCCAAAATCAGGTACAACAGAAGCAGGGGCCCAATGGGTGGGAGACAGGGAGAAACACGACTTCAGCGAAAGCACGGAACAGTGGATAAGGGATAATCAGCACCAGATCAATCGTGCGGAAAATCAATCAACAAGGGAAATCCTTAAAAAAGAGGTGGCTGCAGTCCAGGTTCCCGTAACAAAGGAGACGCCGGAAGTCACTGAAATTGTCGAGGAACCAGCAGAACCCGAGCCGGAAGAGTCCTATTATATGCCTCTGCCTGATGCCTCTGTTTTTGTCCCCACAGAACTGGATAAAAAGCGCTGGGCAGCGAGAAAGGCGCAGATAGATCTTGCACGGGCTGAAAGGGAAAAAGAAGATAAGAAAATTGAAAAGGAAGATAGAGAGGCCAGGCAAAGGATTAATGAAGAATACTCCAGAAGGTTGAATGATAATAACTGGATATATAACAATTGGGTGTCTGAAACCATCATTGATCATGGTGAAAATATAATAGTTGGAGGAAAGGTACTGATTGTTGCGGCAGCCTGTGTTGGGCCACAGGGAGCTGCAACATGTGCACCGGTTACAAGCGCAATGGTTTCATATGGTCGTTTTGACAGCCTGGCTGCCGGGATTGGCGAAGGAACTGCAGAATATCAAAGAAGCGGTGATCTCACAAAGGCCGTTACAAAGGGCGCCATTACAGGAGCTATTGACCAGGCAACCGGCTGGGCCGGCGGAAAACTGACAAAGGGAATCGGCGGAAAGGTACTCGAAGAAAATAAGGCTTATAAAAATAGAGTAAGTGAAATGGTTCGTGAGACGGCCTTTGAAAAAACAAAAAATCAGACAGGAAGATTTATAGACGGGGCTCTTGATACGCGTATAAAATCCCATATATATAAGGCAAATAAAAATGTGGTAAGAGACGGGTTGAAAAGGGCCGCCGTGGACGGTCTTGGAGTTGAGCAGGGAAAACAGGGAGGAAAGGAAGCGGGATTTACTGCCAGAGCCAATGCCTATGTTGATGAAATATTCTCTGATAATTCAGACAGTCCTTCGGAAGGAGAGGAAGAGAAATAATGATCAGTAGAACTGTATTAAACAAATATATAATCATATTAACTTCACTGTTAATTTTTTGTGCGTCAAATGTCCCTGCCGGGACAGATGAAGATTATGAGATTCCAGTCGAAAAATTATCGGATCAGCGTGTTGATATTCAGTCTGTTATAATGGCCGTTGTTTATAACATGAAGGGTGTAAGAGAACAGGGGATAGGCCCTGTAATGTTCGACGAAAATTTTGGCACCTTAAAGGATGGCACCGGGCTTGTATACAGGGAATTCAAGCTTGTAGGCGCTGCAATAACCAAGGATATATCATTGCTGGATGACGAAAAGTATCGTGAATTGAGTTTTATTCTTGAGTTCAGGGATCCGGGGTTGAGGACGGCTTTTGTTGATGTAACCGCATATTATTATCTGGGGAAGAATTTAATATTTCTGGAAAAAGCGACTGCTGAGCCAAAATATTTTGACAGGAACCAGATCCAGTTATATTTCTTGCCCTCAAAGGATGTGCCTCCCATATCAGATATGGATGAGATGAGCTATCCTGAAATAGCAGAGATGGTTTCGGAGCATGCATTATCGCGGGATGAACTCGGAGAGCTTCCTTCAGGCAGAATGAACAGGCTGCGTATCGTGGCCATAAACCGATGCAGACAGGAGCAGGATGTAAAGCTGTCTCTGTCGATCTCCGGAGATGATGAGGAAGGCATGACCGGTTTCAGTGATATCAGGGCATTCAATAAGGATGGCTGGCCGGTTTCAGTTGCGGATGGCTTTATGATATTAAATACTGAACCCGGCTTTATAATTGATATCTCTAAAAATAATGATTCAGAAGATGAAAATATTTTAGTGGATCGGTTCTCTTCAAAATTTAAATAATGAATACCTGTCTGCCAGGGAGTTTGAGGTTCAAAGAGCCTTAAAAAGTATGATTATGTTTGAATTCAGTTTTTTTCAATGGGCAATTGCCGTGGTATGCGCCATTATGATTGGTTTTACAAAAGCGGGAATCCCGGGAAGCGGGATTCTTGCTCCCCTCCTGGCTGCATCCATAATGCCTGCCAAAGAGTCAACCGGATTTGTCCTGCCGATGCTCATTATGGCGGATATATTTGCCATAATATACTGGCGCGGACATGTGGCGTGGAGGCAGCTTTTAAGACTGTTGCCATGGGCATGGCTGGGGATCTTTTCCGGATTCCTTGGAATGAGTTATATCTCAAATATGTATCTCAGGGGATTTATCGGTATCCTCGTACTTATCCTTATCGCGGTTTCATGGCTCAGGGAAAAGGTCTTTCCCAATGACAGTATCCCTGAGCACTGGCTCTTTGCCGCAGTGCTGGGTGTCCTGGCAGGATCAACCAGCATGATGGCAAATGCAGCAGGGCCTGTAATGGTTATATACCTTGTGGCCATGAGGCTTCCCAAAGAAAGTTTTATCGGGACGAGTGCATGGTTCTTCTGGTTGATTAACCTGTCAAAACTTCCCTTCAGCAACCGGCTTGACCTTATCAGCATTCAGTCACTTCAAACCAATCTGCTATTACTGCCATTCATTATTGTCGGTGGAGTTATCGGTATTTTTATGGTTCACCGGATTTCCCAGAGGGTATTTACAGCGGTTGTAAAGGTCCTTGCTGTCTGCGGGGCATTGTTTTTAATTTTTATTTAATAAAGTCCAAGTAATTGACACGCAACGACCTTTCTGACACAATCCCTTCCATTTGACCTATGAGGAGTATAATTTATGACAAGTTATGATGTAATACTATTTCATCCGCCTGCCATTTATGATTTCAGATATACCCCCATGTTTCCGGGGGCATTCGGAAGAACCGTAGAGGGCCTCCAGTTTACCAAGGTCCCCATAGGGATGCTGAGTATCGCGGATTATCTTGACAGGCATGGCTACAAAGTGATCCTTGATAACCTTGGTGACAGGATGACAACTACCCCTGAATTTGATGTTGAAAAGCATATAAAGGAGTGCTCTGCCCAGATATATGCAGTGGGGCTTCATTTTCAGCAGCATTCACAGGGCGGCATTGAGATCGCAAGGCTCTGTAAAAAACATCACCCCAATTCAATGGTGATTGTCGGCGGTTTGACGGCTACCTGCTTCCATGAAGAAATCATTGAAAAATATGATTTTATTGACGGGGTAATAAGGGCGGAGGCAGAAAAGCCTTTAATGCAGCTTGTAAAGGCCTTTGAAAAAAATGGAAAACTTACGGATACGCCCAACCTTACCTACAGATCAAGTGAAGGTGAAACCATCATAACACCAATGATGGAAGCCAGTAAGGACCTGGATGACTTTGAATATACCAGATTTGACCTCATAGAGCCGAAAACCTCCATTTTTCCGAAAGATTCTGTAGCACGGTACAGCCTGGAGGTATGCAGGGGCTGCACATACAACTGCACAATCTGCGGCGGTTCTGCATATACCTATAAAAAATATCTCGGAATGAATAAGCCCGCCTTTCGCAGCCCTGCCAAGATAGTGCAGGATATGAAGAAATTAAATGAGTACGGTATTTTTTTTATAGGGCTCTTCCAGGATGCCAGGATGGGAGGTAAAAAATACTGGCAGGAATTGTTTGATTTATTAATAAAAGAAAAGCCCTATATTGAGAGGCTGTCCCTTGATATCCTTGCGCCTGTTAATGAAGAGTTTATAAAACAGGCAAGCAGGGTAAGTCCGAACATAATCATGCATTTATGTCCGGACACAGGGTCCGATGAGGTGAGGAAACTTTTGGGCCGAAATTACACCAATAAGAAACTTCTTGAGACAATAAAGCTCTGTCATAAGTATAATGTACCTGTAACAAACTTTTTTTCAGTAGGTCTTGCCGGTGAAACCGAAGGTCATATGAAAGAGACCTGGGAGCTGTGGAAAGAGCTTGATAAAACGGATAATGAGGCATTGATGAAAGGTTATCTGGGGGGTGTTGACTCATCAGTTCCCATGGGAGGCCAGATCCTCGGGCCCATTGTGATTGATCCGGGATCAAGGGCCTTTGATGACCCGAAAAAATATGGGTATAAACTGCTCTATAATAATCTTGAGGAGTATATTGAATGGCTTTCAAAACCCTCATGGCACCATTGGCTGAATTATGAAACAACGGTGGCCGACAAGGATACCATAGTGGAAATGATTCACAGTTCCATTGAATTTACAATAGACCAGAGAGAAAAATACAGGTTTTACAGCAGTCAACAGGCCTATTTTGAAAGATGCAAGATCGAGGCAGACCGCGCTGTTGTAAAAAAAATGGATCAAATCATGGAAATTAAAGATCCTGATGAGAGGTTAAGAAACATTATTACAATAAGGAAAACCCTCGATGAGATGGAAAAGGGATGGTTTTTCCTGAATAAAGGGAGGTAGTATGGCAGAATCAAAATACGGGAAATACATAGTATCGGATCTCAGGGCGCCTTTTTCAGAGGAGTATAATAAGAACTATGCAAAGTTTGCGACCCGTGTGCTCTGGATGGATGACAAGGTTGTGGATGGAGCGTTCCAGATGAATGTGTCTTGGTACCTGAAGCCACAGACAGGCGAGACTCCTCTTGCTGCTCATACCCATGAACCGAATGAGATCATCGGTTTTTTCGGTAACAACCATGAAGATCCCTATGACCTTGGAGGCGAGGTCGAGATATGGCTGGAAGATGAAAAACACATTATTACAAGAAGCAGCCTTATCTATATTCCCAGCGGTATGAAACACTGCCCTTTGATATTAAGGCGCGTTGACAGGCCGATCTTCCATTTTTCCGTGGTTACGGCGGGTACCTGGGAGATGCTTATGCCCGAGGAGAAATAAAAGAGAAGTCAGTAGTCAGAAATCAGAAACCAGATGGAAAACAGGCTGAAGCGGCTTAGGCTATAGGCTTTCAGGAAAACAGATAATACTAATCAAAATAGAATGTAGGGGCACAGCGCACCGTGCCCTTATAACGCACATCGCAATTTTAAAAAAAAAGGGCGGACACACAGGTCCGCCCCTACAAATCAGGTTATAATTAATTTAAATAGATTCGATTCTCCAAAAAACAATGTACGGGCAGACCTGCGTGTCTGCCCGATTGTATTGTGTTAGACCAGCGGGCCACCCTGGGGTGCCACATCATTCGGATCAAATGCCCGTGTAAGGGCGATCCACCATTTATCATAATGCGACATACTGGCTTTAATATCGTCACCTACCTCACCCATCATCAGGGCGAAGTAACTCTCCTCAAAGGCCCTCCTGCCCTGTTCCTTGGACCATTTAGCAACGGCCTCTGCCGCCTTTTCATTGGCAGGATCGAATTTACAGAAAATCTCTGTCTTGCCCACATGTCCCTGCTCAACCCCCCATCCAAAGAATGCGCCGCCGTCATCAACAATGTGTCCCGCTTTAATCAATGGCTTCTTGGCTTCGCCGGCTCCGATAGCCCATTTGATGGTCAGATCTCTCTGCCCCATAATCGGGATAGAGCTGAAGGCGCCGCCAGCGCGGAATGTTTCCCTGATAGATGCGGATATCCTCGTGCACTGAGCTATAAGTATACCTTCGGTTTCCGGATCCTCAAGGGACTTCATTGATTCGCCATCATTTTCCTTCACAATCTGCTCAAGGGCCTTTTTCTTGAATGCAAAATCCGCATCCGAGTTCCCTGCTATTATTACAAAAAAGCCGGGTCCTTTCTTCTCTTTGTCAAGCTGCTGGAATACCTTTGCATCATCTTCATTGCAGGTCGTAATATTGGCTGCTACCATTGCCACGTTAAATCCCATGAGTTCCATGCAGATTTCATTTTCACCCAGCGTTATTTCTGCATTCCACATCTTTTCTACTGACGGAAAACTGTAATAACGTGCCATCATATTCTTGGGAATCTCCGGCAGTGTATATTTGGGAGACAGCCCCTGTATATCATATTTGGGTGGGCCGGGCCAGTGATAGAGTTTGATTGCCGCCTTGGTAAAAACGCCTGGTGTAACACCGGGGGGTACCGCGCTGGTAAGAATAGATCTGATGGAAGGTCCGGGGCCGTCGCCGCAGAACCATTCATCAACAGAACCGAGAGCGCCCGATCGAACTATCTCACCCTCGGGCGTTATCCATTCAATAGCAAGGTGATTTCGGTCATCACCACCGGTGCTCTGATCAAGGTGTCCATGGCCTCTGAGCATTGCCCCGCAGTTGCTGCCGGCACCTTTTACATTGAAATGCAGTCCCTTTTTAAAGCACTCTGCCTGAAGTTCTGCGGTGATAACATAGGGTTCGACAACCGCATACATGTTTTTTTCATTAATCTCAATTATGCGGTTCATTCTTCTCATGTCCAGGTAGATGGTACCTTCATCAAAAGATCCTGTCCATCCGGTTGAAACTGCACTGAACTTAAGGCGGTAGCGGTTGCATGTTTTAATTATTGCCTGAACCTGTGCCGCATTTTCCGGAAGAACGACTGCTCCCATTTCAGTGCCATGGTAGGAAGGCATAATCGCCGGATCGTTACAGATATATTCTTTTCCGACAACATCTTCCAACTCTTTATATATTTCATTATCTAGAGCCATAATATATTCCTCCTTTCTTAGATTGATTCTGCTACAAGTTCAACAATGTCATAAACCTTCATGCTGCTTCCGCTTTCTTCCATTGCCTCACTGAATGATTTCTCACACCACGGGCATGCAGAAACAATGGCTTCAGCTCCTGTTGCAACAGCTTCAAATATCCTTTCAGTCGCAGTCCACTGGGCAAAACCAGGATTGGAGTCTGAAACTCCTCCTCCTGCGCCGCAGCACCATGCATATTCTTTAATCCTTTCCATTTCATTCAATTTTATTCCCGGAATACTGGTGAGAACATCCCTTGGAATTTCATAAACTCCTTTTGTCCCTTTTCGGTATTCCTTCGGGGGATCAAAAACAAATCTGTCACCGGGTATTTTCTTTCCTTTATAGTTAATCCAGGGTTCTCCAAGCCTTCCAAGGCGGCAGGGATCATGATATGTAACAACCATATCAATTTGCTTTTTGGGAGTAAGTTTACCGTCTTTTATGAGCATGTCGATATATTCCGTTATGTGCAGTACTTCAAGATCTCCCTTAAGTTCATATTTGTCATAAAGGACCTTGAATGCCTGATATCCGTCAGCACATGCAGTTACAACGGTTTTTATGCCTGCCTTTTTAATCATGGCCATGTTCTTTTTTGCCTGTTTGAGGAATTCATTTTCATAACCCATCTGATAGGCGCGGCCTCCGCAGCATGTCTCATTGTTGCCTGCAATGCCAAAGTTGACCTTGGCCTTTTTCAGTATCCTGGCTGTGGCCTTTGCAATCTTGTGCATGTCTTTATTATAGCTTGTAAGGCAGCCGACATGGAAAAGCACATCAACTTTTTCTTTTGTCGCATCTTTAAGATTAAGTCCTTTGGCCCAGTCGCCTCGCTTACCCTGTGTCGGGACCATAGAGCCGGTCTTTTTAAGGCCCTTTATTACCTGGTCAAGCTCTGCATTGGTCTTTCCCTCTGCGACACACTTCAGCCGCAGCTCATTGATGGGTTCCTGGAGCTCCATATCCATCGCATAATTGCATGAGACACCGCATGCACCGCACATCTGGCAGTTGTAAACGATATCCAGAAGCTTTTCTGTATAATTAAATCCGTTTTTCAGGCCCGCAGAAATTATATTGGCCCTTCCGCCGCCGGAATAGCTGTGAAATTGATATCTTGCTATGCTCGGACATACATATGAAAAATCATAGCTTTTTACCTGTTGCAAGGGGATGAATTTGCAGGCTGAACACCGGCAACACATATTTACATCGCCCTGATATTGCTCTAATGCCATCTTTGCTACCTCCTGTATTCGTTCAGTGATTTAATAATTGTTCTAGAAACATACCTTACCGGGATTCATTACATAGTTCGGGTCAAATATCTTTTTGACCCTTCGTAATGCATCGGTGGTAGCTGCATCCCTGTTATAGATCCAGTTTGCCTCATCACCATATGGTCTCGAGAAAAACGCACCCATGTTCATCAGGGTTCTGGTTGCTTGTGAGGCAAGATCCTTTACCCTGTCGGTCTCGGCAAAGCTGCAGGGATCATAAAACATATTAAATTCACAATGATATCCTGTGCCCTGTACAATAGGCTGGATATAGATTCCAAGTTCTGTTGAGGGATACCCGGATTCAGAGGCCATATCTTTCATGGCATCAATCTGTCCATCGAGCTGATCATAAATGGAGAGGAAAAATACATCCTGGTTTGATCCCTTTAAACGAAGTTTCCAGTAAGGTTCTTCACAGGGTTGCTGTATTTTTTTCAACATTGCCTCGGCTGATATAACGCCCACAGCCTTATCAGTATCCAGGCCTATACGCTGATTCATACCTGCAATATCTTTGGTATAGGCTGCAATTCTTTCTTCCGGAAAATAATCATATCCGGCAATTGTATAGAAAAGAATATAGGGAGGAAGAGTATCCTTGATTCTCTGATATTCTTCATAATCTGTCGAAAAGATCGCCGCAAGATTTGTATTATTAAGGATAAAGCATTCTGTTACCATCCTGAGTCTTATGAGCCATGACATGAGATCGAGGAGCTTTTCAAGATCGTATGAACCGCAAAAGAATGGTTCCTGCATGGTCGGTAGAATCTCGCACCTTAAGGACATCCAGGTGACAATACCCATGGTTCCCTGGGCTCCCTGTATGAGTCTGTGTAAAGAAGCTGTACCCGGCCCATAGGGGGCCTTCTGAACTGCACCTGTTTTCCACTGCTGTTTCAGTGTGCCCGGGCCAGCTGCCTGGCCTGTCCTGAATTCCTCTCCATTACCGAAATAAAGTCCTGCGCAGGCAAGGGGATCTGACATATCCCACTGATATCCCGGCATTACAACCGGTTCTCTTTCAAGAATACTGCCTATTACAGACTTGGACTGCCTCGGAAGGAGAGGTATGTTAAGCCTCAGACCCGCCTCAGTACAGAGCGGTATGAGCTCTGCAAATGTTACTCCGGGCTCTACCATCGCCACCCTGCGGGGACGGTCCACGAATTCGACCTTTTTCATCTTACTGAGATCCACTATGATACTGCCGCCATTACTCGGAACCGTATCACCTTTAAAATGAGGTGCCCCTGAGCTGACAGGTACAAGCGGTGTTTTGGTCTTGTTTGCAAGGTCTATTAATTTTTTAACCTCGCCAGCGTTACCGGGTGTTACCACATAAGCCGGTCTGACCCGATTTACGAAGCTTATGTCACTGGAATAGTCTTCCAGGACGTCTTCACTGTTCAGGACATTACCGGTGCCTACTATTTTTACCAGTTTTTGTTTTTCAATCATTCCTACCCCCTTTCATTCTTATCAAAGTGCTTCTGCTATAATAGAAATACCTGTATTATTGATACCAAATGATATCAAATAGTCGATCAGATGATCGTAAAGAACTCTTACGGAATATAATAAAACTGCAAAAATTGAAAAAAGTATCTTTGAACAACTTTGTTCTCCGTTACTTTGCCCAAAAGCAGCAAGGGCATGATAGTTGAAGTAAGATTGGACGTATTCGCGAGGGGCAATTATGTAAGAGACACCGGTTATTGTCAAGAGATTTAGTTCCGTATTCCGAAATAATTCATTTCAATTTACCTGTATATAGAACTGCATTTTATCAAAATACTTTGCTTAATAGAATGTGCCTGTTTTTCCTCTTGCTTTTAAAGGCCATCAATTTTAATCATTAAAATTATGTCTCTCCTGAACCGGTAGATCGTGTTGAGATAATAGAAATAGAGGAAGCATAAATAGTGAACCGGCGGAAGATCTCTCTTTTAATAAGTTTGCAAGGTCATTTGCTGCTCATGTCGGGGCCTTTATATGAAATCAGGTATTCAGAATACACGGCATAGACTTATAAATGGGGATGCAAGAGATATTTCATTTATGGTTCCAGCAGATATGGAATATTGCCGGCGCCTCAACCCGAAATCATCCGGCCCCATTTCCCCTGGAGCTTGCCTCGCGTCTTGTGAGAATGTTTTCATTTTAAAATGATATTGTTGTAGATCCTTTTTGCTGAACCGGGACAACCATGATAGCCGCCTCTGCACATCAAAGGTCTTCCCGCAGGTTTGTTGAGATGAATTTACCAGGATGCCCCCTTTTCGTAAAAAGCAACTTCTCCTCTCTCACTTACTCTAAAATAATTCGGGTTGATAACTGTTAATATTTTCATTAAAATAACAAATCTAGGTATAGGTGTATTGCATAATCTTTAAGCACTTAATGAGGTAAGATAAACATGAGCCAAATACAATATATTTCAGATGATCAAAACAATATCACTGGAGTTATCGTACCCATTGATCTTTGGAAAGAGATCGAATCTGAAAAAGAAACAGCATATCTGCTTAAAAGCGAGTCTATGAAAAAGCGTTTGATGGAAGCAAAAAATCGTAAGGAGGGTATCCCCTTTGATGAAGCCTGTGAGAAGCTTGGAGTTTGATTCTGCCGCATTCGAAGACCTTGCCTGGTGGATAGATAAAGATCGCAAAATAGCGTTACAAAATTATTAATATGAAGATTACTCTTTTAATAGACAAAAAATATTCACCTTTGGGAGTGAAAAACATCTGACTTCCGATATCTGACCTCTATCTTTTCCCTTGCTTTTTCAATCCATTAGGCTTAAACCTATCCTATTGTATCACTTCAGTCTTAACGATATATCGTCTTAAAACGCCCAGGTGCATTGTCATACAAATTTATAAAGAGTATTTAAGTCGTCATTCTTTACCCTGTTAAATTTCCCATCGGGAACCCTGTTAAATCCTCACAGCGGACTGCGAAGCAGCATTTAAGTGGGTAAATCTTGAATCTTTAGCCAGTGAAATTCATAATTATGACAGCAAAGCGGATTTCACCAGGCTTGAATATTGAATCAATTATATGTCTTCAAAACCAGGCACAATCACAAAATGGGATGATGAAAAGGGATTCGGTTTTATAACCCCAAAAGCAGGCGGCAGATCAGTATTCCTGCACATCAAAGACTTCAGCAAAAAGCACCAGCGGCCCAGACAGGGCCTCTCTGTAATATACAGCCTTTCAAAGGATAAAAAAGGCCGCGTCTGTGCATCAAAGGTATTCCCGCAGGTCGTTGAGAATGAATTTTCAAGGGCAGACAGCCAGATGATTATAGCACTTATATTGGGCATTCTTTTCATGTGTGCACTCATAGTCCTGATCATTTATAACAAGCTGCCATCCTTCCTTATGATTTACTACCTGGCAGTAAGTGCAGTAACCTTTATTATTTATGCAACAGACAAATCAGCAGCAAGGGCAGGGGAGTGGAGAACCCGTGAAAGAACACTGCATATTTTTTCCCTTATCGGCGGATGGCCAGGAGCAGCGATTGCCCAGAGTTTCCTGAGGCACAAGTCAAAGAAAGTAAAATTCAGATCAGTGTTTTGGCTCACTGTTATTATAAACTGCGGTATTCTGGCGTTGTTTTTGACTCCTGATGGAGCGCATCAGCTTGATGTAATATTTAAATGTATTAATCTGGGCAATTAAAAAAATGTCCAATGTTAAGACTTGCGGGTAAGGTTTCTGATGCTATTCTCCCTGAGAGGAATATTGACTGAGAATAAACAAAAATATAAAGGGTAACGCTGTTAAGTTTTAAAGCTTTTTTGAAACATTAAACAACAGGGCCTGCCGTTGAAATTCGTAAAATAACTATCCAGGGTTAAGGTGAGGAGTTAAAGATAATGCCGGATCGTGATGTCCATGCAATCTATGATGTTATGAATTTTCAGTATGCCAAGATCATTACATGTAGTGCTTTTAAGTGCGCAAATGGCGGTGGGGACGTTGAGGAAAATTCTCAAAAATAGTCTTCAGCCTATGCACCTTCAGTCTCTCTTAAGTTTCATGTGGCAACAATCAGTCTATTCACAACAAGGTGTGGGTCTGCAGGTCCTGCAAATCTCAAAAGGGAAAGGACGGACTTTACTCCTTTTATAAAAGGCGTCTTCCCGAAGAAAATAAATTCTTTGCCCGGATTCCCGCGCTTGTTGAAAAGAAATATTTAAAGACTGTTTATCAGTGCCTGTCACGGTGTACTGAGCTTCTTCATTCTGATGATCTTGATGGAGATGGAGAGATGACAGTTATTGATATTGATTTTGCATTAAAGCAGTGTGGAAACCTATAAGAGAAAATCACGTGAAAACCAAAGGGGCAGACCTTCATTATTAACTAAATCGCAGATCTACTCAAAAATTCGGATGGTTTTAATGATCGGAGTTTCTGTTCTTGCGCTAATCTAAGAGTTATTAAAAAACACTCAAACGATGGAAGGAGTTTATGAGAGGGATTATTGAACAATGGAAGGACGATAAAGGATTTGGTTTCATTAAACCTGATGATGGATCTGAAAAAATCCGGGATGAATTAATGCCATTTGGGGATTTTGCCAATGCTGGCAAAATCCCCAAATAGAAAAATAAAATTGATATTGTTCTGTAATATTAAGGGGTTTACTGAAATTATATATTCCCCAAATACCATTGAGTAAAAAGCGGGATATCCCGGATGCAGGTAAAAAGATAATAAAATAAGTTATAAACAGATGAAAACCTGGATTCCCCGGTCGGAGTCGGAGAATGACGGGCGGTGGCAGGGTTTCCACACGGAAGCAACCAGCTTCCGCCTGTTTTATGACAGGGTATGACCTTGAATTACTGAATAACGAAAGTAACGTAAATAGCAACAATTAAAATTCCGCTTGAATCGGAGTCGGACCAGGCTAAACCATATGAACCCGATGCAATTATCAAAAATGATATCGAGTTTGTGCCGAGCCAATGTAAAAGATCAGGATTTATCTGGAATTTTGTCTGTTTCATCTTTTGTCATAGATATATGGCATGTTTTACTAAGCCGGCTTGATTATTTTTCCGCTAAGAAGTATTCTCTGAATCATTTTTCCAAACAAAAAGCTGATGACTTGATAATCTACTCTTAACAGTTAATAACTAATTTCCCGGGTTAGAATATGGATACACGAAAAGATATTGAAAGAGACTCACGTAAGGAAAGCGTAAAAATAATTGAAAGAAGAATCTTTGATAAAATCAAGGATTATGATAACTATTCCTTCAACAGCGTTCAGGACTGTTCCTTAAAAACCTTTTTTGATCTTTCCCAGGAATTCAAGAACAAGTATGATATCTACTGCATATGCGTTCTGATCCCCAAGGTTTTCTTTAAATATGAATGCGTGCTTTATCTGGTTGACCCGTCAGGAGAACTGAAAGCAGCATGCTATTCGGAAGATATCCTGAATACCTCGCCTGTAAAAAAGATCAAGACTCCTGAACTTTATGAGAAACCTGTTATTTCAGGCGACTCCTTTTTTGTCCCTGTAAAGGGCAATATCGCCCAGTCGACTGAACTGCCGGGCAACCTGAAGAACGGAATATTCGGAGTTTTCGAGATATGCGGAGGAAGTGATCTGTCCGATAACATGAAATTCTTTTTTGAAAAGTATGTTAACAGGATAGGATTCCATCTCCATAACCGGATGATCAATGAGAAAAACAAAGAACATCTCGCATTTATCCGAAGCCTGGTAAATGATATCGGCCATAATATTATTGTTCCCAACATGTTTTTCAAGCTGTTTTTCAAACGGCTTCAGGGAAAGATCGACAGGGCCGGGGAGATCGGCAGGGAATTAAAGGATAAATCAGGTAACTGCTGCGAGGAGCGTGATGACCTCTTGACCATTCAGATGAAGAGCCTTACCGAAGAACTGGACTATATAAATAATTCCATGGATGAGCAGTTTCAGCAGATACTGTCCCATTATGAACAGACAAGCCTTTTTCTGGAAACACTTCTAAGGCGCTCCCATTTTGAGCAGGGGCGTTATGTGCTCGAGCCTCGATTAATTAATATCAATGAAAAAATTATAAAGCCCCAGCTGAGCCGTTATCTGCCCCGCCTGCAGGAAAGGGGTATCAGCATTGACAACCAGGTAGCCGTCAACCCTGATAAAGAGATAATGATTTCAGCGGATGTGGGACTTATTTCTCAGGCATATGCTAATCTTTTTTCAAACGCGGTAAAATACACGAGAGAGGTAAATGATGAGGATGGAACCCCTGAAAAATATATTTCCTTTAAAATGCAGACCATTAATGATTTTTTTGGAGAAGGGATGCCTGGCGTAAAACTTAATATGTTCAGTACTGGCGCTCCAATCTCAAAGGAAGATGCCGAAGGACTGTTTCAGGAAGGTTACAGGGGGACAAATACGGAAGGCGAATATGGCACAGGGCACGGCCTCCAGTTCATCAAGGAGGTAGTGGAGCTTCATAACGGCGTAGTCGGGTATGAGGCATTGCCCAATGGCAATGATTTTTATTTTGTTCTTCCTGCTTAAATAAGAACCTAATTCCAATAATCATCCTGTGATTTATCGTGTTTTCTTTTTTCCCTCTGACCACGATTGTCACTCTCTTTTGGTGATTTCATTTTGTTTTTTCTGCAGACATGGCATCTCTTGGGGATATCAAATCCTTTTGACTGTAATCTTTCCTGCTCAGAGGCGGTAACGACAAATTCGCTGTCACATTGAATGCATCTTCTAACCTGGTCTTTCATAATCTTCTCCTTAAAATAACTGCCTGCCCTTCTCTTCAGAAAGACAGAAAATCTTTATCTCCTTTAATTATTTTTAAATTATTCCCATCAAACCTGACTATACGAGGCACCGGTTTTATAAATGCCTGGCGTAGAGAATATGTGTAGGCCCCCTGATCAGGTATGATAATAATATCATCTTTTTTTATATCACTCCCGAAAAGGGTGCGACCCCATATATCATCGGGTGTGCAGAGAGAGCCAAATACCGTAATATTTTTTTCCGTCACGGACGGCCGTGTAAGGTTTATTACAGGTATATATTCGGTGAGCGGTCTCTCCCATCCCAGGATATTAATGCCTCCGTCGGTTATCGCAGTATCTGATTTTTTCAGATCAATAACCTTCAGCAGTATATGCATGCTCCCGGTTGAGATCCATCTTCCGGGTTCCGCCCATATCTCCAGCTTCCCGAGGATGTCTCCATGACGATCTATTGCCCCGGAAATTTCTCTTGAAAAGGCAGCAATGCCCTTTGATCTCATATAATATCTGCGGTTATCGAACTTCACACCCGGGAAAATTGTCCTGATCAGTTTTCCAGATACCGTATTTTCAGGGTTCAGCCATTCACCCGAATCCGGCCAGTATCCGCCCCCGATATCAAGAAATCTGAAATTCTTTAGATAATTCCGGGGAATATTATATCTCAGATAATTACCTATATCATCTATAAGTTTTACCTGCGCCTCCGGCCCCAGGTTCCAGCTGGTATGAAACTGGAGCCCTGCGGCCTCGATCACTTCATCTTCAATTATAATCTTAAGAAAATGTCCAAGCTCATTAAGTGGTGTGCCGAATTTATTCCAGTTACCCTGGAAGGGATTACGTATCCTTATCCCTGCTGATATCCTGTCCTGTGCCTTTAATCTTTTGACTGCACCTGAAAGCCTTCTGTATTCACCAGGACTGTCAAGCATGATTGTAATTCTGTTGCTGTTTTTAACCGCAAGTTCCAGTTCTTCATCTCTCTTGCCGGGGCCGCTGAATATAATTTTTTCACAACCGATGGAAAGGGCACTCGAAAGTTCCATACCGCTTGATACATCCAGTCCGGAACCCTGTTTTACAGCCTTTTGACTGATTTCGGGCAGATGATTGCTCTTCATTGCATAGAACATCTGAAACCTGCCAATATGTTTTTTAAAGGCGTTGTTAAATTTGGTAATCGCATCTTCAACAGCAGTTTCATCATAAAAGTACTGAGGCGTGCCGTGGGTTAAGGCGCTCTCAAGATAGATGGCCTTTCTGGCGAGGATGTCACTTACATAACTCTGGATATCTGCAGCAGTCAGAGGCCTTGCCGTGTATGAAAAGACCCTGACCGCGGTAGAAGCAGTTTTATCTAAAAAATTGAGTTCCATTTTAATCCGGGGTAGCGTACTTTATCTTTATCCTGTTTTGTATGTCCTGACACATCATCAATGAAGAGTCATCAGCATTTTTTGATATTACACAATAACCGATTAATCTGTTGTCATAGTCATCGGGAGGCAGGGATACCCGATCTCCCCTGTTTTTCTTAAGCAGGAGAAGCCTTGTTCGCGGGTCATTTGTAATGTCTTCAGTATTAATATCCGCTATTATTCCTTCCCTGTCAGAGAAGATATGGACACTGGCATAATTACCTGAGGGTTCAGGGAAATTTCCCAGGATATCTGTATCGCCCGACATTATATCCAGATAGGTTTTTATTATATCGGCGCCGGTAGACTCCCTGATAAGTTCAGGAAGGGAATCTCCTCCGGGTCTCGGAGTCAGCTCTATAATGTTGATCCGGTTATCAGAGACTATAAAATCAGCCATAAAATAACCCCATGTAAAGCCAAGTGCCGCAGCAGCATTTTTCATGGATGATTTAATATCTTCCTTTACTTTAATATCAGGATAGTAAGGGGGTATTGTATAGCCTGATACGGTACCAAAGGGGTAAATACTGTCCTTGATTTTTCCTGTTTCTCTAATGATATGAACGCTGTCGTTATCCATGAAAAAGTCACAGCTGTATTCAGGGCCGTCTATAAATTCTTCAATTATCCATAGTCTGCATGGGTCGATCATTTCTCCGGTTAACTGGTCCATTGTCCGTGCAAAAAGCGGATTGCCCCTACGCCTTTCAAGCTGCGTTTTTAATATTTCAACAGCATTGATAATATCCTGACTGTCAGTGCAGTGAAAAACCAGTTCGCTGCCGCTTCCGGTTAACGGTTTCAATACCACGTTCTCATTATACCTGCCGAAGAACCATAGTGATTCCTCAAGGTCTGATGCAAGCGCGCATTCAGGGGTTGCTACCCCTTCCTTCATCCATGATCTGCTTGATACGAATTTGTTTCTCGATTTTAAGACTGCATCCGGAGACGGGAAGGGACAGTTGAAATATTCGGCAAGCCTGCTTGCCAGGTAAAGGGTTTCACAGTCAAAACATGCAAAGTAGAATTTGTAATCCTTTCCTGATACATAATTTTCAAGCAGTCTAAGTGTTTCATTATGGTTTTCAAGATCTGCAAAAATGAAATGGGAATTTTCTGTAACAGCAAGTTCCCCGGAGTTTTTAAACCTTGAGTCAAGGAGGAAAAGAAGATTTTTTGTCTTTTCCTCCTTCTGAATCCTTGTTACATAGTCAAGGGTTGTGCCAACAACAATGATAAGGCGTGGTTCCATTTTTAATGAATTTCCATTCCCTCTGCAATATGGTCAGGAATACTGATATCATACATTGGAGTAATTTCCTCCAGGTCCGGAGAGACAAGCTTGAACAACGGTTCCTCATCAAGGTGCCACAGTTTTTTCCAGTTAAAATCCCCGCACAGGAAATCTACTTTGTTGATCCTGTTTTTTAATGCGTAATCGATATGATACATGTTCATTGCCTTGGGAAGGCCTGGCACACTGGAAAAAATACCTCCAAGAAAGATTGTATATACACCATTGTATATTGCTCCCACATCAACCGCCATGGTTTTTCCTTCCAGCTCCAGGCTGACCATTTTAAGGTATCCCTTTTGACTTAGAAATCTGATTATATCCCTGAAACTGTTTCTGAAACGGGAATCCTCAAGATAGGAGTCGGATCCATAGCGCTCAATGCTCATTTCAACAAGCAGCTCAAAGTCTTCAATCCGGTTAATATGAAAGGTAGCACCCATATCACGGATATTGTTTACATCCCTCATAATGCCTTTAAACTTTTTATTTGAAAAACGGGTTCGATAGTTTTCCCTGTCATAGTTGAGCAGGCCCGGGTAAACAACGTACCCTGTTTCATCTGCTGTCATATATTCGGAAAGGTATCCGGGATCGCATTCAATATATCTCAGATATGTCCGTTCAGTACAGTCTGACAGCAGCCGGTAAAGAATATCCTGGTTTATTGCATATATGGGTGTTCTCTCAAGCCAGGTTTTGTTCTTCCATGTTTCTCCTGGGAAAAAGGTCATTATATCCAGGCTGTCGATGTGCGATAAAGGCAGCACGCCATAGATATTACCTCCTTCCTCCATAACATGGAAACAGAATCTGTTTTTAAAATAACGCTGGAAACACATGCGGAATTCCCACAGGTCGGAAATGGACCTGACGGGAATAAAGGTTTTCCAGAGCCTCTCACATGAATAGGGATCCGTTAATACCCGGCTCTCTATCATCGTCTGTTAAGGACCTGGAGACGGACCTCATCCGCATCAAAGAAATCTTTTGCAAAGTCAGCAACTACCTGTGAATCATAATACTTGCAGCTGAAGACATCCAGATAGGTTGTATTGGTAAGGTTTGCGAAATGTGCTGATATAAGTGATGTCTCAATGAGCTGGGTCATTGAAAAACCGGCGACCTTTTCATCTTCGCCGAAATGTACAACAACCGTCTCGCCAAAACGTTTCATTTCGATTAAATCACAAAGTTCCGCAACAAATTTTTTAATAAGATCTGCATTCCTGATCGTATCAGGGTTGCATCCATAAAGATCAATACTGGAAAGGATTCCCCATGGGGCAGGCTCTGCTGCTTCGACTGTTTTTAGTGTACTTACATTCATAGTTGTAACTCCTTTGGTCAGGATTACTCCTGCGCCTCAATCAAAAGATATAAACAGGTTAATATTATCTTTCTGCCTTCATGTGATTCCATGATCCGCAGGGCATATTTTCAATGAATCTATCCACGCAAAGCAATTAACGTGCCGGATGTGATAACTTGTTGAAATTAAAGTTAAATAAGTATTTATGACGAGTTTTGGCAGGAACTGATAGTTCCTGTTGAAAAAATGAGCTAAAAATAGAGGTTCCGGGAGTGTCCGATCAGAGGTTAACAGGTTAATATTATAACAGTTTTGACATAGGAACCTGAGCTTCCTGTCGAGGGTTAAACAGGAATTAGCTGTTCCTGTTTAACCGGCCGGGCTAAAGAAAGAAGATTATTGACAGGCCAAGCACCCAGCAATAGGGGGCAAACCACAATAAATTTCCTTTTTTTACAACTATCATAAGAAATTTAAGTGCAAAAAAACCGATCAGGGCTGCAGACAGAAAACCGATAATCAGTGGTATAAATCCAATGGACCCAAGATCCTTTGATGCAAGCTGAAGTATCATAGCGCCTGTAATCGCAGGTATTGACAGGAGAAAAGAAAATCTGCCTGCAAGTTCCCTGTCCATGCCGCAGACCATGGCACATACTATTGTAGAGCCTGACCTGGATATTCCGGGAGTGATCGCCAGGCCCTGGACCAGCCCTACCGCAAGTGCTGTAAAAAGGCCCACATTATTTCTTTTTGTATAACCGGCAGGCAGCATTTTTGAAATTACCAGAAGTATTCCTGTGATTATCAGCATCCATGCAGCTCTTTTAGGATCACCGAATAAATTTTCAAGCTGATCCTTGAAGGCAAATCCGATAAAAACTGTTGGCAATGTTCCAATAATTACCCAGAAAGCAAGAAGGGCGTGAGGTCTTTCTTTTATTGATGACAGGGTTTCTTTTTTTTGTGCAAGGCCGGTCAGGTAAGCATAGGACTCATTTATCATTTTCCTGAGATCGGTCCTGAAAAATATAAGTACAGCCAGGAGAGTGCCTACATGGAGAGTTACATCAAAAAGTACCTCGGCTTCATTAACAGGAAGGAATTGCTGAAATATGACAAGATGACCGGAACTGCTTACTGGTAGAAATTCGGTAAGTCCCTGAATGATTCCAAGTATTAAGGCTGATATGCTGTCCATTTTGAATATTTATCCCTGGTATATTTTTTATTATAAAGTGTTTTGCTGTTATTTAAATATTTTCCCCGGATTAAGAACATTATTCGGGTCAAAAGATTCTTTAATACGCTTCATAAGATCGATCGCGGGTCTGGATATTTCCATTTCAAGAAATTCGGCCTTTGTTATGCCTATTCCATGTTCGCCCGTTATCGTTCCGCCAAGTTCAATGACCTTTTTAAACAGCTCCCTTACGATTGTCTCACCTTTGCTCTTTTCATCCGGATTGCTGCTGTCCAGTAAAATATTCACGTGAATATTTCCGTCCCCTGCGTGCCCGTAGGAAGGGATGGGTAACCCATGCATGTCGCTGAGTGCTTCCAGAAAATCTACAAGGTCAGGAATGCGGTTTCTGGGTACGACTATATCTTCGCTTATCTTGCCGGGTTTAAGCTCAAGCAGGGAAGGTGATACCTGTCTTCGCGCATCCCAGATTCTTTCAACTTCATTTTCATCTGCTGCCAGACGGAACTCTATAGCTCCAGAACTCATGCAGATTTCTTTTACCTTTTCTGCATCCTTTGCTGCCAGCTGGTCATCACCGTCAACCTCGATCAGAAGGATGGCCTCTGTATTTTCAGGTATCTTAAAATCAAGGCGGGGTCGGATTAAATTAATGATCTGGCTATCCAGGAATTCGAGCGTGGCTGGAATAACCTTGCCTTTTATTATACTCGAAACGTTTTCAGCGGCTGTCCTGATATCTTTAAAAAAAACAATCATTGTCCTTTTGGACTCGGGTTTGGGAAGCAGCTTAAGTGTAATTGATGTTATAACTGCCAGTGTTCCCTCGGAACCCACAATGAGGCTGGTAAGGTCATACCCTGCCACACCCTTCATGGTTTCAACACCTGTTTTTATTATCTCTCCTGTCGGAAGCACGACTGTAAGACCTAAAACATAATCTCCTGTTACACCATATTTTAACCCTCTCAGTCCTCCGGCACACTCGGCAACATTTCCTCCCAGTGTGGAGACATCGGCACTTGCCGGATCAGGGGGATAAAACAGGCCGAGTTTTTCAACCTCATTTTGAAGGTGTTCGGTTATTACAAAAGGCTCTACCCTGGCAATCAGGTTTTCTCTGTCGATTTCAAGGATACTGTTAAATTTATCCATTGCCAGGACAAGACCGCCCTTTACAGGCAGGGCGCCGCCTGATTTACCGCTCCCCCCGCCCCTGGGAATGACAGGAAAATAGATCCTGTTTGCCAGCCGAAATATCCTGGATATCTCTTCATCTGTGGATGGAAAGGCAACCGCATCTGCCGTGTATTTCAGCTTTGTACTGTCACCTGAATATTCCTCCAGATCGGCCCGGCCTGTTAAAAGACAATCGGGTCTAAGGATACTTTTTAACTCGGCCAGCGCTTCTTCCGGGATCATTTTCAAATCCGGGTGCGGCTGTTGAATGAATGCCTGAGGGTCATGTAATCCATATATTTAAGATCCCCGCCCACGGGTATACCCAGGGCAATTCTTGTGACCCTGATATTTTTCTGTGACAGAAGATCCGCCAGGTAGGATGATGTCGCCTCTCCCTGCGTGGACGGATTTATAGCAAGGACAACTTCTTCGATATCTTCATTATTGCAGCGTGCCAGGAGTTCACCTATTTTAATGTCTTCGGGACCAATGCCGTCCAGCGGAGACAGTACACCATGCAGGACATGGTATCTGCCCTTGAACACGCCGGTCTCTTCGATTGCAAGCTGATCGCCGGGCCCCTCTACAACACATATTACATTTCCTGACCGGCGGCTGTCGCTGCAGACAGAACATGGATCGGTATCTGTAAAATTGAAACATACAGAGCAGAACCTGATCTGTTCCTTGACCTCGATAAGGCTTCTTGAAAGGCTTTCAGACAGTTCCTTGTTACTGTTCAGTATGTATAACGCCATTCTTGTAGCGGATTTTTGGCCGATTCCCGGAAGCCTTGAGAGCTGTTTGATTAACCTTTCAAGAGGTGGAGGGTATATATCCATATCAAAATGCTGCCTGTCAGATCTTTACATCAAGCCCGGGATATTCGGGAGATTCAGACCCCCGGTCAGTTTTCCCATTTCATCGTTTACCATTTTTTTGGCGCGTGCCATTCCGTCATTGACTGCTGCAAGCACAAGGTCCTGGAGCATATCGATATCTTCAGGATCAACCACTTCAGGATCAATTTTTATTGAGATCAGCTCCTGCTGTCCGTTAACAACAACCGTTACCATCCCTCCGCCGGATGTGGCCTCAATGGTCTTTTTTTCGAGTTCCTGCTGAAGTTTGGCCATTTTATTCTGAAACTGCTGCGCCTGCTTCATGAGGTTTCCCATGTTTGGCATTCCCTTCATATTATTCTCCTTCTATAAAATTCTTTTTTTATCCTGTCGGATTTTCTTTTAATTCACCTTTAAACACACTAAGCACTTCCCTGACAGATTGAGGAATCTCCTGTTTTTTAATCTGTTCGGGTTCCTTTCGGGTTGCTGTTTCCTCGGGCACTTTTATTGTGACCCTGATATCCCTTTCATAATATTCTTTGCAGAAGTTGTTCAGCTTTTCCATGTTTTCGGGGTCATTGAGATAGCGGATCGAAAATGGTGAATTAGTCCGTTCTATCTCTATCCCCTTATCTGTC
Organism: Desulfatiglandales bacterium; assembly: GCA_963667015.2. Classification (GTDB taxonomy): domain Bacteria; phylum Desulfobacterota; class DSM-4660; order Desulfatiglandales; family HGW-15; genus JAAZBV01. The sequence continues at coordinate 2,798,543 of CAXXJJ010000004.1, read as the reverse complement.
TCTTCAATGAGTTTACAGTCCTTCAGGACCGCGTACATGCCCTTGTTACCGGATGATACATGTTTCAGGAATCCTTCCCATCCCCTGTTTTTAGAAGGGGGGCCGGGTGCAGGTTTTTCAGCAGCCGGCGGAGGAGGTTCCCATACTGTTTCCGGTTCAGATATCAGGTTTTCAGTTTTTTTTTTATCTGCTGTAACATCCGGGATGTTAACAGCACCGCTTCCCATGCGTTTTTCAAGGGATTCAAGTTTTTCAAGAAGATCCCCGACCGAAAGCATATTCCCGAGCCTTGAAAGCTTTATCATTATAGTCTCAAGCACAAGCCTTGCGTGGGATGTGAACCTGAATGCCTCTTCCTTTGTGATAAGTATGTTAAGGCTTTGCTGAATTTTTTCAAGCCCTGCCTTTTGTGCCTGGGACAGGAGTTCTTTTTTGCCGTCTTCGGCAATATCCAGAAGGTCTTTATCGGGAGCAACAAGGCAGATCATAAGATTCCTGAAATGATCCATAAGCGCCTTGTAAAATTCCTTGATATCATACCCGAAGTGATAAATCTGGTTTACAATATCGATGCATTCATCCGATTTGCCATCTATGATTGCCTCTGTCGCCTTGAATATCAACTCGCTGTCAATAATCCCAAGAATATCGGCGATGTTTTCATTGTTTATCCTGGACCCTGAAAAAGATATTACCTGATCCAGCAGACTCACGGCATCCCTCATTCCGCCGTCAGCCTCCCTGGCAATCAGGCTTAGCCCCTGCCGTGTAATATCTATATTTTCCTCAGAGGTAATCTTTTCAAGCTGTCTGACAATGGTGTTTTGAGGGATTCTCTTGAAATCAAATCTCTGGCACCTTGACAGGATGGTTATGGGCACCTTGTGAGGTTCTGTTGTTGCAAAAATAAATTTAACATGGGGCGGCGGTTCTTCAAGTGTCTTTAAAAGTGCATTGAATGCCTGGAGCGTAAGCATGTGAACTTCATCAATAATATACACCCTGTATTTACCGGATGAGGGCATGTGCTTGATGTTTTCTCTCAGCTCCCTTATTTCATCTATACCCCTGTTTGAGGCGCCGTCGATTTCCTGCACATCCATGGCAGACCCTGCGGAAATGTCCAGGCATGATTCGCACTTATTGCATGGATTGCCGTTTTCACCGTGTTTACAGTTGATTGCCTTGGCAAGAATACGGGCAATAGATGTCTTGCCGACACCCCGTGCGCCGCTGAACAGGTAGGCATGGTGAAGCCTGTCGGTAGTAATGGCATTAATAAGTGTTCTGGTTACATGCTCCTGCCCCAGAACATCCTGAAATATTTGAGGTCGCCATTTTCTTGCAAAAACTTCATATCCCATGTTTCTTACTCTTTTTGTGATCGCATAAATAAAAATGGCGGAGAGAGAGGGATTCGAACCCTCGGTACCACTTTTGGCAGTACACACGATTTCCAGTCGTGCTCCTTCGGCCAGCTCGGACATCTCTCCGCATCGAAAAAAGGCGGTCAAAAAAAATATTTTATTCCGAAAATCGATACAAAAATCGTTATATAGCAGAAATAGTCACAGATGGAAAGAGTAAAAAACTGCCAAGCAAATACAATTTTTAATTTGAAATTACAGAGATTAACTTGAAATATATCGGGAAACCCAATAAACTCCCTTCTGATAATTGATCTTTTATTTTCACGCAACAATCCGGTTTTTACCGATGGATATTCCGGAGGATATGCTGATGGCAAAAAAGCAGGCCTGGAACGATACTGCTCAAAAAGAAAATAATCAAAAGACATATTCTGAAAATACCGGATCAGATACCTCTCCATGGCATGAGGAACGATTCAGGGCCTTCTTCAACTCTATTAAAGATGCGGTCTTTGTGCATCCATATCAGAAAGAAGGATTTGCTCCATTCATGGAGGTAAACGATACTGCCTGTGAGAGGTATGGCTATGCACGGGAAGAGTTACTAAAACTTACCGCCGGTGACATAACAGTCCCCATGGATGTAGAACAGCATGGTAAAACAGATACCAGGAAAAGACTTTTAGATAACCGTCGTGTTGTTTTTGAAACTATTCATATAAAAAAGTCAGGAGAGAAATTTCCGGTTGAAATCAACTCAAATATTATTGAGCAGAACGGGGAGGTTCTTATTCTTGCTGTTGTAAGGGATATTACCGCGCGGAAACGGGCAGAAGAAGAGAAAATCAGACTTGAGACCCGTCTTCAACGTGTCGAAAAAATGGAGGCAATCGGGACACTGGCCGGCGGTGTGGCCCATGAGTTTAACAATATCCTGGCTATCATAATGGGAAATATTCAACTGGCCATGGATGAGGTAGCGGATACGAATCCTGCGAGGGATTTTTTGAAGGAAATCAACAGGGCATCCATAAGGGCAAAGGATATAGTAAGGAACATACTGAACTTTGCACGTAAATCTCTGACTGAAAAAACACCTGTAAAGATCTGTGAGGTCATCAGCGAAGCATTAGGGCTGATTCGTTCCACAACCCCTGCCATGGTCGAAATCCGGAGGAGCATTGAATGTGAGGACGAGATGATTCTTGGTGATGCAACGGAAATAAGCCAGGTTCTTATTAATCTTTGCAATAATGCCATTCAGGCGATTGCCGATGAAACAGGTTTACTTGAAGTAAGTCTTAATCCCGTGACCCTTGATCAGGAAGCAGCAGCCGGATATGAAGATTTGAGACCCGGAAGATTTGTAAGGTTGACAGTAAAGGATTCAGGGTGCGGTATTGACCCGAAAATAATAGGACGTATCTTTGACCCGTACTTTACAACCGGGAGTCTGGCTGAAAGAACAGGGATGGGTCTTTCAATAACCCACGGGATTGTTAAGAAGCATGATGGCGCCATAAATATAAAAAGCGCCAAAGGGAAGGGGACAACCATCGAGGTGCTGTTCCCGGTTTTAGAGGGAAAGGATTTAAACCAGGAATTATCAGGCAGCCCGGATGACTCAAGTGATGGTAAAAAGAGAATCCTTTTTGTGGATGACGAGGATTCCCTGGTAATGATATGGAAGAAGATCCTGCAGAACTGGGGATATGAAGTTGAAACCAGTGCCGACAGTCTCCAGGCCCTGGAGCTTTTTAAGTCAAATCCGGAACGTTTTGATCTGGTAATTTCTGATATAGGAATGCCTCGTATGCCGGGAGACAAGCTTGCACAGGAAATAAAGAAAATAAAAAACGATACCCCGATTATTATATGTACCGGTTACAGTGACCGTATCAATGAAGAGAAGGCAATGGCAATGGGTATAAGCCGGTATATAACGAAACCGATAGATATAGAGGCGCTTGAAAAGAGTATTAAAGACGTTTTTGGGATTATTCCTGATCCTCTTTAATATCTTCTTCACATAAATCCACTTTTTCCTTTTGAGAAAATATCTTGACCTCCGGTAAAATTTCCCTGAACTCCATGCCGTAGATTTCCCATACAGTTACGAAAAGTCCGGCGACAACAGGTCCTATTATCATGCCCACCATGCCGAACATGATAATGCCGCCCAGGGTTCCAAAAAGGATCATAAGCTCATGCATCTCGGTATCTTTTCCAACAAGTTTGGGTCGCAGCAGGTTGTCCATGCTGCCGACTACAAAGGCGCAGAACACAAACAGGATAATCCCCTTTGCAATATGACCGGCAACAAGGAGGTAGATGACTGTCGGGAACCAGATTATTGCAGACCCGACACTCGGGATAACGGAGAGTACCGCCATCAGAGTGCCCCAGAAAACGGCGCTGTGAATGCCAAGTAATGCAAAGGCCAGTCCTGCCAGTCCACCCTGAAGGATGCCGATGATCAGTGTCCCCTTCAGTGTGGCCCGGGTAATGGATGTAAATTTATCGAGCAGCCGGCGTTCATCATGATCTTCAAGCGGCAGATAATAGAGAATCTTTTTAAGGATTTTATCTCCTTCTATGAGGAAAAAGAACATACAGTAGAGCATGATAAAAACACTGATAATCATGTTTGCAGTCCCGATGGTTGCCGCCTTAAACTTGTCTATAATAAAACTGCTCAGGCTTCCGATCAGCTCCCCGGCCTTTGATATTATCTGGTCATGGTATTGTTCAAAGGGTTTTGCAATGGTTTCATAAAAGGGCAGATGCTGCTGAAGAAGGCCGGTTATGGTTCCCGGTTCGGAAATCTGCTGTTCTATCCAGGGTTTTGCAATGGTCCCAATCTTAACCGCCTGAGCGGCTACAATTGTCAGAAGGCCGGACAGCGGAACAATGATAACGCAAAGGATTATAATGACTGTAACAGCAGAAGCAGGACTGCGTCGTCCTTTAAACCATTTTTCAAATTTACTGTATATGGGATAGGACAGGGCCGAAAAGATACCGGCAAGAATGAGCGGCATTATAAACTGGCGTATCATTGCTAGAAACAGTATTGTGATCAATGCTACGACAACCGCCAGTGTCCACCTGTTAACAGCTCCATTGTTCATAATTAGTGCCTCGGGATTAAATGATTTTATTATTAACGATCAATATCCAGTTACTCATCATCATTGTCAGGGCGTTTGTAAATCTTAAATCCAAGTTTTTCCAGGACCAACCCAAATATTACAGTCAATATCCATACAAGTATAATGTAATAAAATTTACCCGACCATGAAGTGATAAATATGCCGAATTCTGATTCCGGAGATAGATACTCCTGGGCGAAACCAAGGATAAGGGCTACCACCATCAATGTGCACAATGCCAGGCCGGATGATGTGATACGTAACATAAAGTCACTGCCGGGATCAAGTTTACGGGTTTTACGTCTTAACCACCAGTGGCAGGGGATATAGAGTAAAATCCCGAAAACCAGAAAAACAATTCCCAATATTACATAATCAATTAATCCCATATTCAGTCTCCATCGTGAAAGGGATATGCTGTTTCTTCTTTATCAATCACCCAGCTCAATAACTCTCCTGCAGATATAATCGCCAATAGGGATCGAGGAAGTTGCGGCAGGAGACGGTGCGTTACAGACATGAAGGCTTCGCGGACTTTCTGCAAAGAGAAAGTCATGCACAAGGGTCCCGTCTCTTAATACTGCCTGGGCGCGGATACCTGTAGGATATGGCCTTAAATCCCTCAATTTCAGTTTTTTGCAGTACTTTTGTACAAGTTTAAGATATCCGGGCGTCCACAGGGAATCTTTAAATTCCTTCAAACCTGTCTTTAGATGTGACCTTAAAAAATACCAGAACCCGGGGAAAGTCAATATATCCAGCGTATCTTTTATGTCTACATTGATCCTGCCGTAGCCTTCCCGCTTCCATCCAGGCACCGCGTTCGGCCCAATTGTGACGGAGCCGTCAATCATTCGCGTCAGATGAACCCCTAAAAAAGGCAGCCTGGGATCCGGGATCGGGTAGATAAGGTGGTTTATTATTTTGCTGTATTTTACAGGGAGCTGATAGTACTCACCCCGAAAAGGAATGATCTGAAAATCTGTCGGTATATTCAGCATTTTCGTAACACGGTCTGAATGAAGACCTGCGCATGTGATCAGTCTTCGGCACCTGAATAAAAACTTCTTTCCATTGTGGAGTGCGGCAACTGAGACATCCGAGGCTGATTCTCTGAGTGCTGTTACTTTATGGTTTAGAAGGGCATTGCCGCCTGTTTCAAGAAATTGGTCAGCCATCTTTTTTGCAACCTGTTGATAGTTAACAATGCCTGTTGCCTTTACAAGGATTGCGCCAAGTCCTGTGATATGAGGTTCCTGAATCTTAAGTTTTTTCTGATCCAGAACCTCTATGTCTATCCCGTTTTGTCTGCAGCGTTCAATCAACGCATACATGCGTTCCATTTCAAGGTCATCTGTCGCAACCAGAAGCTTACCACATTCTATATAGGGGATGTTATGGGCGTCGCAGAAGGTTTTGGTGGCAGCCGCACCGGCTTTACAGAATTCTGCCTTCAGACTGCCGGGCTGGTAATAGACTCCGGCATGTATTACCCCGCTGTTATGACCGGTCTGATGCTTTGCATAATCCGATTCCTTTTCAAGCAGTAAAATATTTTTGCCGGGAAAATACTTCTGCAGCTGCCATGCAGTGGAAATTCCTACAATGCCGCCGCCTATGATTATATAGTCGTATATCATATAGGGAAATTATTATATAATCCTTTTATATTCCAGCATTATTTTACCTGAGAAGATATCCTTTAAGGCAGGCAAGCTAATTCTTGACTGAGTCTGTATGAAATGGTAATGGTTGCCCGATGGATCACAGCGATTACGAACTGCTTATGGAGCAGGCTCTTATTGAGGCAGAAATGGGTTTTGATGAGGGTGAGGTCCCTGTCGGGGCGCTTGTTACCGGCCCGGAAGGTGACATTATAGCCCGTGCACATAATCAACCTATTCGTCTTAATGACCCGACTGCCCATGCAGAAATCCTTGCGCTCAGAAAGGCAGGAGAGGCCTTAAAAAATTATCGCCTCAGCGAGGTAACTCTTATAGTTACAATTGAGCCCTGCATCATGTGTATAGGGGCTGCCATTCACAGCAGGGTTTCGACGCTTGTTTTTGGAGCCTTTGATCCCAAGGGAGGCGCTGCCGGGTCTTTGTATAATCCGGCAAATGATACCCGGTTGAATCACCGGATAGAAATTGTCTCCGGTATCAGGGAAAAGGAGTGCGGTGATCTGCTCAAGGATTTCTTCCGTTCGAGAAGGAATTGGAAACACACCTAACGCGGAGAGGTACCGAAGAGGCCGTAACGGGGTCGACTCGAAATCGACTTGTCTTGTTAATAGCAGGGCACGTGGGTTCGAATCCCACCCTCTCCGCCAGGTATGTAGTAAAATCAATATGTTATAAGTGGTATAAGCGGGGTTGTACCAATTAATGCATCAACCCATAAATAATCAAAATAAAAAGTAAGTAGAAATTCCAGCGTCAAAAAATTATTTTTGTGCCCCAGTATAACAAAATAAAAGACTTTAGGTATGCCGATGAGAGGCTTTATCTTCTATCAAGTCAACCTGGAGTTTGACATCCTACCCTTTAGGGGAGCAATTCAATTTAATTGGATTGTACAGGATTGCCTTACTCGCCGCCAGGCAATGGACATCGCCATCCTGCGAGGCAGGGCAAGGCAGGGCATGGGTTATACTGGGGCTCCACAACAATAACAAGGGTTTCAGCGTTTTTGCTTTAACCCTTTTTTATTTTGTAAAAAGCCAGTATAAGCACTATGTAAGCAGTGTAAAAAAATATTGTGTAAGCAATGTAAGCAGATAGATAAACCAGCATTCACCAGCCTGTATTTTTTGGCTGATACCCTATTGATAGCGTATTTACTATTTAGAAAGGGGAGAATAATCATGCAAGAATTCATTGCTATTGATTTTGAAACGGCAAATCCACAAAGAGTCAGCGCTTGCGCTCTTGGTTATGCAAAAGTTTTCAACTATGAAATTGTTGAGACAAACGGTTACCTTATAAAACCAATTGGCGGACATGCACCATTTCAATCTAAAATACACGGCATTAAAGAAGAAGATACATTCGATAAGCCTGAATTTGTTGAACTATATCCGGAAATCCAAGATATCTTTTCTTATCCTTTAGTAGCGCATAGCTTATTTGACAAACAGGTTTTAAATGCGCTCTCAGATCATTTTAATTTGAGTTTGAACTTTGAATATATCGACTCAAGCTCAATAGCAAAAGAGAAGTTGCCTGATATAAAAAACTGCAAATTAAAAACATTAGTCAAATATTTTGGTCTCCCTACATTTCGACATCATGATGCCAGAGAGGATGCAATAGCTTGTGCAAGTATTTTTATAAAACTATGTGAACATAGAGATGAAAAAAATTTGCAGGCCATGAGTGGTGAAAGTGCTGAATTCAAGGGTATGATTATGGGTATCCTGGCCGATGACGAAGTTAATTATAAAGAAGCGTATAGCCTACTTTATTGGTTTGAAGATCATATTGAATTTTCAAAGGAATATCAAAATATATATTTTAAAACGAAACAATTTCTTAATGACGATTATCTTGATAAATATGAAGCTGAAGAAATAAAAATTATGTTGAAAGAAGTTCTAAGGGATATAGCGAAAATATAAAATATAAGAGTATAAAGATGTCCATTTTGATTTTTTAGGTGAGGAGTTAAGAGAATGGAAGTTCGTAACTTAGGACCCGCTGACTGGCAAATCCAAAAAAAGCTGATTTTTGAATCTTTTAAAGACAGTCCCGGAGCCTTCCCGGATTCAGGAGACACATGGAATGAAGATTTATCAACCCGGTTTTATAAAAGAGAAGGATTTGCTTGTATTTTGATTGATGACAAAAAAGAGGCCCGTGGCTTATTAATGGGAACAAAGGGCGAACTTAGCCGTTTATGGGTTGCTCCCAATTATAGAGAAAAAGGAAATGGAGTAAAGCTATTAAATACTTATCTGGCATGGGCGAAAAAAAGCAATTCATCTTCATTTATACTTAAAGTATATAGACATAATCAGAGGGCTATTAACTTTTATGAATCTACAGGATTTCATAAAACAGAAGAAACAGACGGGGAATTGATTTATATGAAATACGACTGTAATGAAAGCAACAGTTATGATTAAGCTGTGAAAGGGTTAAATGCTTTAAATCAAAAAAACATTGTGTTAGTTCTGCAAATTATCAAAAATCATTTTCCGTAAAGCTGAAGATTCATAACCAAGGCTTTCTGACAACATTTCAAAAACAATGTTACCCGGATCTGATAGCCATTGAAAAGCAGTGTAGGTGTGCTCATTATTTTTTAAATCTCGGATTGCAAGAACAGTAACAGCCAGCCATAATTCCAGTTCAGGGGATAGCTCCCCTTTTACGCTCACATGAAACAAGATTAATCGCCTATCAATCGTTGAAATGTCACTGTCATAACACCATGCCTGAAAAAATAAACGCTGTACGTTGATATTTTGGTTTGATAATTAAAACTAAGTTATTAGAATAACCAAGAGGGCAGAATAACTGCCCCCAGGTCATTATCTACTGACCACGCTGTTGAGAGGCCCCGAAGGGTACAGCATCAAGCAATCAGGCCAAGTCAGGTAATAGAAAATTGGATTACCCCTTGGCTGTAAAGGTTTTGCGGCACTCTGTACTTATCCGGGCGCATTTAGGGATTAACTTATTGAGTGAAGAAACCCAAGGCCGCGCCATGCCTATAAATATTATTCACTAATTTTCAGGAACTTCAGTGCTTGATAGTTAGAAATTCCAGCCGCCACACGTTTAGTTGTGTAGAAGTAAACCCAACCTTTTTTGGAGTAAGGATCTCTTAAAAGCCTTATACCGCTTATATGGTCAAGGATAGTGTAAGCACGCTTCCAATCGCCAAAGGCAACAGGGTAAGCATCCGCGCCGATGTTCGGCATATTGTCATCAATCTCAACCGGTTTTCCTAGTAGGATATCAGGCGCACCCTCAAGCAGACCACCCCGCCATATAAAATTACCGTCTCCGTCCTTAATCTTCCTGAGTTTGGCTGCGGTATTATCGTTCATTAGCCAGACACCATTCTGTCTATACACAGGCTTCAGGGCATGCTGAAGATCCACTAAGACTTCAGGATCATCAATCAATGAGGCATTTCCGCTTACTACATAGCCAGTCTTTCCATACTCCCAGCTTGAATTTTCAATCATCTTACTTTCATCGATAATACCATGAACTTTTCCGACGCCGTCACCTGCTATAAATCCGGTTCCCTCAGTCTCGATAAAGGTGTCTGAAATTTCTTCTGTCAGCCATGCCTCAATATCAAAGTCGGATAAATCAAGCAGTTTTTGTGTACATTTTGGGTTTGCATATATTTCTGCAAATTTGGGCGCAAATAGATTCAGCTCTGGACTGTCAGTTTCATCTCGATCATCCATCTCAGAAACCCAACCGCCGGAAGCTCCACCTTTGCTTATCGGTTTGCTGTACTCACCCTTTGAGGTTTTTACAGTTGCAAGCCTTCTCATTGCAACACTATCAACCGCTAACCGTTCAATGCTCTGATCGATTGAAGCCGGAGTGAGGAATCCGCCATCAGGATCACTGACAGTGCTCAGCCCTGCATTGATTTCCAAGCTCCTTAATTCATTTTCATTACTGCCCTTACGCATCCAGTTCATAAAAGCGTCCGAATGTGCCTTTGCTGCTGCTGTTGTCAACCCATCAGAGCCACCGCCCCGAAAGCTGCCCCTTGCCAGCTCTGCTTCTCTCTTGTCAAGACGCGCCATCATCCGTTGATACGACGCATTATTTTTGTCTGGAATATTCATTTTTTCAATTTCATTGCAAATTGCCAGAAATCCTATTGCATCCAGATTATCAAAATTTATACCATCAAAATTTATCATTTTTATTATTCCTTTTTTAATATGTTTATTATCGGTTAACCCGATTTATAATCCAGTTTTTGCCTATCGCAATTCGTTTCAAACATCCCGCCTGAATTGAATCTTTTTGCCCCGATCTTAAAAGCCTTTTTGACAACCTCACATTGTCCCGGTATGCGTCACATCCCGCAACACAACTCCTAAAAACCTTTTTCAATCTGACTTCCTGTAAGGCATCCCGCTATTACAGGCCCGCGTTTTTTCTCCCGGTATTTCAATTAAATTAAATCCTTAAAAAATCCACAATATGCTTGATCTACATATAGAAATAATATTAACCCCACTTGTTAAAATGTCGGCCTCTAAAATAAATGAGACCGTGCGGTTATATTTATGAATGTCCCCAAGAATCAGAGGCAGGGGTATCATTTTTTTGATTCTTTGATTTTCTATGCAACAAATCATACACGGAATTTTATTTCCGAATGAGAAACCATGTGGTTTACATAAACCTTTTCGATTTTAACTTTTGACCCAGGGCGTATCTTATTGTTAACATTATATAATTTACCTTTATTTATCCCGTATCTGTTCAGCCTTTTGAAAGATTCCATTTGCAACTGTCCGCATGTCCTGAATAGTTGACCAGTCTTTTCTTTGCACCAACTCCCTTAATCCTGCATTCAGATTGACGATTGTTTCAGTACAATGTTTTAACAGTAGATCGTTGTTATTCTGCATCTGCGTTCAACCTCCGTGTCATTTCTAATTGTCTTGCATCGACAATCTGATTAACTGCTCGCGTTAATACCTGAAAGCCCTGACAGTCGCCTGATTGAATGAACAAACCCATCTTTGTATTGAGTGATACAAGCACGTCCGAACATTCCGCTAAAATTCTTTTATTAAAATCGTTATCCATTTTATCGCCTGTAACTTTCCCAATTAAAGGTTAATTGAATTCCCTGATTTTCCCGCATACGGTCCATGATCCTTGAACCACAATGCTTTTCAAGGTCTGTATGATTCAAGTTTGATATCAGAATTGTTGGCAGGGTTCGCTCATATCTCGAATTAATGACCTGATACAAAAGTATTTTCTCTGCTTCACTGCCAAAGGAAACGCCGACCTCATCAATCGCCAGTAAATCCGGTTCACAAAGATTGCTGATAATACTTTCTTCAGTCAATCCGGCCCCCGATCCCCAGGAATTTTTAATTTTTCTAATCAAAACATACTCTGTTGTTATATGAGCCATGTAATCATGTGTCACAAGTTGATCTTCACCATAGTGCTCATCATGTTCATATGCAGAATATGTTTTATGAATAATTGCCTTGGCCATGCAGCATGAAAGCATTGTTTTCCCTGTGCCAGGAGCGCCACACCAGGTCATACAGCGGCCTTTCTCTCTATTTAGGGTAAAGTCTTGCGCATAGTCCTTAATCGATTGTAGAACGTTTTTTTTGCCAGCATGACTACCAGTTTTAAAATCATCAAAGGAATAATCTTTAAATCTTTCAGGAATGCCACTGCATGAAAGAAAACCTTTAATTCTGTAAGCGGTTCGGTTTTCAATCTCTTCGACTCTTTTTTCTTCTTCGCATTTCTGACAGGAACCCATCCATTTAACATCGTCATTAAATTTATTAACGAACTTTTTTAAAGGATATGCACCATGTTTTTCACAATGGCCTATTTGCTGATCATCACTTGAGGATATAATTTTTAAATCAGTCATTGTTTGTGGCTCCTTGTGCGTAATATTCAGCATCAAACTTTTGTTCTGACTGTCTGGAAGATTTATTATTTTTGTTTTGGAGAGTATCTTTTCTTGACCAGTTAAGAATTGTTGCATAATGACTTTTGTAAGTTTTGCCGGAGCTTGTCATATAGGATGATAATCGTTCAATAAGATCGTCAGTTTTTTCCTTGCCAAGAGAAGATGTTAATTTATTAAATTCATCTTCTTTTAAGAGGACGTTTTTGAACTCTCCAAAGATAATTTTTTCATTTTGGATAGTAGTATTATAGGATTTAGGGTCAGTCTCAGGATTAGGATCTACAGTTGCAACCCGTTTTATTTCCGTTTTATTTCCGTTATATTTCCGGTTTATTTTCGGTTTATTTGCTAACCACTTGGAATCTATCATTCTTTTATTTCCATTATATTCCCGTTTTATTTCCGGTTTATGTATCATTATATTTCCGTTTTGATTCTTCAATTTCCGGGTACTTTCAGGATATTTAATGCTTGCTCCAAGACGTTCCAAAAATCGTTTCACCTTGCCAATCGACCATCTCCAAAGGCTTGCATAACCTTGTAAAGTCACCGGCCTATCATTGTCATAATCACATTGTAATGAATACATTGCCTCTAACTCCGTGTATGGCCTATCAGTTGGCAAATCCTTTAAAAAGCCTTTACTTATTGGTATCCAGTTTCCAAGTTGCATCTTTTTTCCCTGTTAATAGCCCTGACCGGATACCTCCCAGGGAATAGAAGATATTTTTTTCACGGGTTCCCAGGCCCGCGCCGGTCAAGATTTTCGATATTTTTTTCATTATGCTGCCTTTGCCTCTGCCTTTTGATTTTCCCATGCTTCAAGGTCTGACAATCGCCATCGGGTGCAGCCAGGACTGAGTTTGACAGGAGCAGGGAAATTACCCTGGTTAAACCATCGCCAGACAGTGCCCCTGCCGACGCCATATCTTTGCCCTGTTTGTAAATCTGTTAAAAATAAATTGTTCATTTCGATACCTCCCGATAAAAAAAAATCCGTAACAGTTATTAACTGAACGGATTTTGGCAGGATGTAACAAAAAGGTATTCCCGAAAGTTTTTAAATTATTTTGGGAATGGGTTTTTATCTTTTATGTTTTTCTCGGAATTTCTTTTCCTTATAATACATGGTTTCTATTTTAGTTTTTGAACCTATACCCAATTCACGCCCTACCGTCTCGAAAAGATGACCATCTATAGGTATTCCAGGATTTTGCTCTTTGATTTCTTCAATTCTTTTATAAACAAGAAAACGTTTTTCACGCTGTTCTTTTTTTGTATCTAAATGTGTACCTTTTTCATGAGGAACTCCAAAAACATCATCCCAGCTTTTAGAACGATATTGCCGCACATCCCGATAAGCATCAAGAAAGGCTAGCTCACACCAATAGGGGAGTGGTAGAGAATTAAGAGAACAAATATACAAAGCTTCAATAATGGCCCCCTTTTTTCCCTTCAAGAAAATATCATATAACTCTCTAAGTTCTTGTGCCCCTGTCCACCGCTCGAAAGGACCCCGGCCAGGTGTTTGAAGTTTTTCCCATTCTTCTTGTGCCGCCCATGCCGCATCAAAGTCCCAGGAATAAAACTGTTTCATCTCTTCACGCCCCTGACCTTCTCTAGGTAAATGCTCTGCCAACATTCCATTTGACTCAAAGTTATCGGAGTTTTTACACATGGCCTTTGGCCTCCCTGATCTGAATAACCTTTGCAGATTCATCTTGTTTTTTATTGATGTAATCATTCCATGATTCCATTAATTTTACTCGCTTATTGAATAAATCACCGCGCCTGTATGCCGCTTCAACCTTGCTATCTAAAGTATGAGCGAGTGCCTGTTCGCATACCTCCCGCGGAAAGTTTGTTGTCTCTGCTGCCCAATCCCGGAAAGTAGAGCGAAAACCATGAGGCACTACATTAATCTGCATTCTCCGACATACGGCAGATATTGTCATATCGCTGATAGGCCCACCTTTCGGAGCGGTAAACAAATAATTGCTTCCTTCAAATCTGGGAAGGTCATTTAATAGTTTTATTGCATCGGCTGTCAGTGGTATTCTGTGTTCTTTTTCCGCTTTCATCCTTTCGGCTGGAATTGTCCAGGCTTTTTCCTGAAAGTCTATTTCGTCCCATGTAGCAAATCTGCATTCAGAAGACCTACAAGCCGTCAAGACGATAAGTTCAAGTGCTCTGGCTCCTAAGCCTTCCATTTTTCTTAGGGCAGTCATAAAGGTGTTTATTTCCTTATAGGGAAGAGCTGGCATGTGTTTAACAGTTTTGATTTTGTTCGGTTTTGGGAGAACTTCAGAGAGGTTTCCTTTCCATCTGGCAGGATTATCACCCGTCCTGTATTTTGAGACTGTGGCCCAAGTTAATACCGCCTCTATCCTCTGACGCAACCTTGTTGCCGTTTCGGTCTTATCCTGCCAGATTGGTTCAAGTACCTGTAGAACATGAGGCAAATCTATTTCATCAACTGGTATACGTCCTATAATGGGAAATGCGTAAGTCTCCAATGTTGCGATCCATTGTTTAACGTGCTTAACGTTCTTAAACTCCGATGATTTCATTTCGTGGCATAACTGTGCTGCTTTTGCAAAAGTCATCCTACCATTCTGTGAGGCAATAACTGCCTGTCTGATTTCCATCTTCCTTTCTATGGGATTAATCCCTTTATCAATAAGGCTTTTTGCCTCATTGGCTTTTTCTTTAGCTTTAGCAAGGGATACTTGAGGATATCCGCCCAAACCTATATTAAGCCGTTTATTTCCGAACATGGTTCTATATATCCAAGATCGGGTTCCAGTGGGTTTAACAAATAATATTAATCCGGGAACATTTCCAACAGCATGCCTGCCCGGTTTTGTGATTCGCTTTATTTCAATAGCTTTTAAATCTTCTACTTTTTTTGGCATAATTGATGTCCTTTTAGTTGTTTTATGTTTACAAAAATTATGGCGGAGACTTTTGAATCGAACTTCACACACTTTAAAATAAAATAATATAATGTGAATAAATATGACTAAAAAAATGTTCACCCATTAGTTACACCATAAAAATTACAATTAATAGATACAGATTGCAACAAAAAAAGACAGGAATTAAATAATATATCTTATTTATGTAGTTAAATAGGATACTTAAAGAGACATAATAAAACAGGATAAAACAGGTAAAAAGCAGACACCCTCTCCGCCATTATTTCAATGACTTAGCTTTGTTTTTACGTCATATTTGTGGCAAATATTATATTTATAGGAATAATTTTAAAATATGTTATAGTAATAAATAATTCTAAGAAATTAATTAATGCCAAGCTCATAATAAACTAATTTGACAATATTTTTCATTTGTGTTTAATTCCCTTTTACAATCAAAAAAAACGGGAGATAGATGGCCATGAAAATACCTAAAGATTTGTCTTTTGAGTATAAAATACTTCCCTCATATAACATTTATATTGCTAATGGTGTCCACGGCGGATTAAGCGCTGATGGTCGTATTATGATGAATTTTTATAGTGAAAGAAGGGCTATACCAAAGAAAGAAACTTTTGCTTTAAACCCCGATGGTTCTTTAGGTAAAGGCCCATCGTTAATAGACTCAAAAGATTCGGTTATTAGAAATGTATTTTGCGGAATTTCGATTGATCCAATAGTTGCAAGGTCAATAGCTGCTTGGCTAATTGAAAAAGCTGACGAATATGATAAAACTTTCAAGAATATTAAAGAGAGAACCGATAATGTTCAATAGAGATACTCCTTGGGATTTTGCAGGTCAAAATGGGATAGTGGCACGGGAATTGCTTAAAAATAATTACAATGCAATATCTCAAACAAGCCTTGTAATCGGCTACAATATTGGAAGGTGGATTCAAATGATCCAACAAACACAAGCCCATGACGATAATCACGTTATTCCAGTACAAAATTATTCATTAGAAGAAATGAAAGTAATTATTAAAGACTATTTTGATAAAAAGCATGGTGAAAATATTGACTATGGAGAATTGATGGATGAATTTAATTTTCCTCTTCCAATGATTGTTCAAGCATGTGAAGAACTTGAGCAAGAGGGTAAAATTGTCGCACTCGATTAGAAGGAAGGAACATAAAGTAAACCGAAATCACGGTGATGCTATAGAAGGAGATATTATTTTAATCGAATGCCGTAAACCATGTAATAACTGGCAGTCAATAAGGGGATCTCAGCAACACAATTACTTTATGGGCACAGTACGTAAAAATGCATACGCAGTTGTTTCAAAAACCTTTACAAATGTTAAATCCAATTAATACTACTGATATTATTTAACTTGAATTTTTTATTCTTTTCGTACCTATTGCCTGTATCTTATCAAGTGCGCTCTTCAAAGGCTCTATCTGATATTCTGTATAATGATCAATCATTCTTGGATCTTGATGTCTCAATAAGTGACTTACCATTCCTTTTTCAATTGATTGCAACGCCTGCATAGCAAAAGATTTTTTTCCCCATTCATTTAATGTAATATCAATTCCAGCTTTTTTAGCTGCTCTATTGAATATTCTATTTATATTTTTTGAATATGGCCTTCCTGTTTCCGGATTTGGAAATTGATATATTCCCAGGGACTTTTTCATTGAATCAAATAATTCTTACAATGCCTCAGTCAAAGGGAACGGCATAACCTTTTTTCCTTTTACTTCTTTTAATTCTTCATTCCTTCCGAATGTAACAGCAAAATTTATATGTGTGGTTTTGATATCAATTTTCCTGAATGCCCTGGCTTCTGATGGTCTGCACTCGGTTAAAATTAATTCCCCGAGCAAATGAAAAGTATTCATTGACGAATTTGTATAAAAAGTCCTTGTCGATGCAGTTGTGCTATGTTCTAACCCGACTTTCGCTATTAGAGGGCTATAAAAAAATAACCCATTGAAAACAGGGGGTAAAATTTAAAAAGTCTTCACTACAGACGTATCTGATCCCATCGATATTTCAGGTGGAGGCTGGGGAGGTAATTTAAATTTGAGCCTGTCCAGAAGGAGTTGTTGGGCCTTGTCAGGTCTGGTATACCTGGACATTCTCAACTCTCGGCCATCGGTGGTTGGAACATGCACATCTATCATCTGAATGACTTTCAGCTGTTCCAGAATCGATCGAGGTGTCAGGCCAGGTGCGTATGTCCGGGCCAGCTTACGAAGAGTCACATGCAGGCAATATGCAAGAAATGATACAAATATATGAGCATCTATTCGTTCTTCAAGCTGGTGATATATTGGCCGAACCGATAAGTCTCCTTTCAAATTACGAAAAGCTTCCTCCACTTCCGTCAACAATATGTACTGCTCCCACAACTTCCCAGGCTCAGCACCACTCTGGTTGGTCCGCAAGAGGTATCTTCCATCTCGCCTGTAAAGCTTACGATATCTGCTGAGATTAATCCTCCAGAAAAATGTATCTTCATTGACTGGCTCGTTTATACCGGGAATCGTTATATCCAGCACACGTGCAAAACGGCCTGCATCCTTTTCTGCGGCTCCTATCTTTTTAAGCAGTTTATCCCTGTCTATTGTTTTTTGACTCCTTAACTCTTTCAGCCTGGATATAAAACGCATTAGTTTGCCCAGACGGATACCCCTTTCCTTTTTACGACGATCATCACTTTCTGCAAGGATGTAGAGATCTTTGTCTTCTGATAAGAACTTTACCCTTACCTTTTCTCTTACTTTATTCCATAGCTTTTCCGAAAGCGCTGTTTCATACCGGGACAGATGTCCCCGGGGTGTCCCTACCAGATAATATACCGGAGACTCTGATTCACGCATCTCCTTTAGAACCTCTTCGGTTGGTATCCCTCTGTCCATAATCCAGATGCGGTCAGCAGTTCCATAGCACCTGCCTATGTGTTCAAGCATCCCGCGTAATGTCTGTTTGTCCTGTGTATTTCCGGGCAACACTTCATATGCAAGGGGAAATCCTTCAGGTGTAACCACCAGGGCTATGACTACCTGCACGCAATCATTACGTTTGTCTCTGCTATAACCAAACTGTCTCTTTCCCTGAAAGGGCGGATTACTTTCAAAATATGTACTGGTCAGATCGTACAAAAGAATTTCAAATTTTGTATCAAACAGATTTTCCCATTTCTTTCTTAAATGCCTGAACAGCTCATCTTTATGTTCCAAAAGCTTATCATGACATCTGTACAATGTATCTTTTCCTGCTATCCTGAAGTCTTCTCCCAGCAGATCCCCCATGGCGCTATTATCATACCAATATCTGTGAAGACGCCATTCGCTGCCAGGGTCAATTAAACGGTATGTTACTAGGGTTTGGAGTACATTGCGCCACCTTGTACCTTTTCTACTTATACCTAATCGATCTTTCCAGAACTCCGATAATCCTAAAAGCTTCCATAATTCACAGGCAAGCCAACAGGCTCCCCATTGCCTTGGACGGCTAAGCTCCAGCTTGCTCATTATTAACTGAACGCTGTTTTCAACTCCTTCCGGGATTTCTCTGTCCTCAGGAAACAAGGACATCTGCCGGTTCTCTTTGCCTTCAACAATTTCTATAGCCCTGGTCCATCCGGTTTTCTGACTGTCGTTGATTTCTCCCAGGTACAATAAAGTCTTTTGCACACTTCTGCCATCTCTTACTCGTCGGCTTTCGACAACGCTGTAATATCGGTGTGTCTTTCCGTCTTTTCTTCGGTTTGTTGATCTTAGGTACATACCCACATTCTCGCAACCATTATCATATATTGCAAGGGGGTAGGTCTTCACTACAACCGGTTTTCAAATCCTCACTATCGTGTTTTCAATTACTTACAGCTTAAAATATCGTGCTTTTTGTCAATTTCTTCCCCGAATAGCGAAAGTCGGGCTAGGCCAGGGATTAACCATTTGGAAATATTCTTAGAATTTCACATAGTATCCAGAATAGACAGAATATATTTATTACTTTTCCGGATGAGAAGCAAAAGGTATCATTTATCATCAAATATAATGGTTCACATACCCATTCCTTAAATTTAGCATTTTATTCTTCATTGAGGCAGGCAAAGAAAATCAAAAACACTGCTCTCGCATAGCTCACAGAGTATACAAAGTAAATACAAAAATATAATATTAATAGAAAATAAATTAAATACTTAGTGTCTCAGTGCCTTTGTGGCCAGAGATAATTCAATTTGACAATTCAATTGTGCATTTATATAATAGTTGCATTATGATAGCAAAAAGTGAGATCATTTTGGAGGCAGGTCATGAAAGCGATTACTATACGAGGAATTGACAATGATATTTCTGAAAAATTAAAAGAATCAGCTAAAGAAGAGGGTAAAAGCGTTAACAGATATTTACTTGAATTGATTGATCGAAATATCGATGGTGAGAAAAAGAAAAAGTATTCGAAAAAATATAAAGATCTTGATCATCTTTTTGGGAAGTGGTCTGAAGATGAATTTCTCAAGATACAAAATTCTATTGAAAATCAACGAGATATTGATCAGGAATTGTGGCAATGAAAAGAATCCTGATCGATACAAATATATATTCCCATGCTCTGAAGGGAGATGAGGGTGTAGTTGAGATCCTTCGTGAAACAGATGAAATAGGTATCTCAATAATTAGCATCGGTGAATTACTGACCGGATTCAGGCTTGGAGGTCTGGAAAAGAAAAATCGAAAAGAACTTGACCAATTTCTTGACAGCCCCAGGGTTATTGTTTATCAAGCAGGTGAGGGTACTGCTGAATTTTACGCTCAGATATTATGTAGCCTTAGAAAAATTGGAAAACCAGTCCCTACAAATGATATCTGGATTGCCGCTGTGGCTTTTCAGAATGGTTTGAAATTATTTACAAAAGATGTTCATTTCCAACATATTCCGGGATTGTTTCTCATCTAAAAAATAAATTGCCACGAAGGCACAAGGTCATGATGATAAGCAAAAAGGTATTATTCCTTCCGATAAAAAAGCTAATCATTTCAGATACACGATATGGCAATTATAATAATTAATTCAAATCATTCTCCAGCGAATACTGATAAAAGGAGTGGAAGCAACGTGAAAATTCGTATTAAGGATTTAATGGAAAAGAGTGATGTGAATTTTGGCACCAGTGGTGCGCGGGGGCTGGCTGAGCAGATGACTGACCAGGTATGTTACACTTATACCATGGGATTTCTGCAGTATCTGGAGTTAAACAGAGACATCCAGAAAGGTGCTCAGGTTGCGATTGCAGGAGATTTTCGTCCCAGCACAGACCAGATCATGGCCGCAGTGGGCAAAGCGGCATTGGATTATGGATATGTTCCGATCAACTGCGGAAAAATCCCCTCCCCGGCTGTCGCCCTGAAGGGGATAGCAGATCGTATCCCGGCAATTATGGTAACCGGAAGTCATATTCCTGCAGACCGCAATGGTATAAAATTCAATAAACCGGCAGGCGAAATACTGAAAGAAGATGAAACAGGAATTCGTGAGCAGGAGGTGGATATCGACAGCAGTTTATTTGATGAGAAAGGCTGTTTTTTCAATCCCTGGCCGATACCCGGCATTGATGATTCTGCCCGAAAGGCATATATTTCCAGATACCTTGATTTCTTTCCTGAAGATTGCCTTTCGGGCCTGCATATTGGTGTTTACCAGCATTCAGCAGTGGGGCGGGATATCCTTGTGGAGATTTACCGCGGACTGGGGGCAACTGTTACACCGCTTGAACGTTCGGAAATGTTTATTCCGGTGGATACGGAAGCTATTCGCGAAGAAGATGTCGCCCTCTCTCAAAAATGGTGCAGCAAAGGAGATTATTTTACTGTTGTATCTACGGATGGCGACAGTGACCGGCCCCTGATTTCAGACGAAAAAGGCACATGGATCAGGGGAGATGTGTCGGGAATTCTTGCCGCCAGATACCTAGGCGCCGATTCGGTAAGTACGCCTGTGAGCTGTAATTCTGCAGTTGAAATATGTAATTACTTTAATAAAGTGAACAGAACGAAAATAGGTTCTCCCTTTGTGATTGCCTCAATGAATGACGCGGTGTCTGCCGGTGCGCAAATGGTCGTTGGATACGAAGCCAACGGCGGCTTTTTAACCAGCAGTGCGCTGCGTCGTTTTGGCAGGACTCTGGCAGCACTGCCCACCCGTGATGCTGTAATACTGCAAATATCAGTCATATTACTGGCACGTGAGCAGGGATGCAGCATATCCGATTTGGTAAAGACCCTGCCCCAGCGTTTTACCTTCAGTGATCGGCTCAAAGAGTTTCCCCTGGAAAAGAGTCGAGCTATCCTTGAGAGATTCACTACAGGCGTCGAAGATACTGATCACGCTGTTATCGAACAGCAGTTTAGCGAGATATGCGGCAAGGTGTCATCTATTGATCGCACTGACGGTATCCGGATCACCTTTGAAAACCGGGAAGTGGTACACCTGCGCCCATCCGGCAATGCCCCGGAATTCAGATGCTACACCGAAGCAGACACAAACGAGAGGGCTGTGGCCCTGAACAGTCTGTGTATTAAGCAGTTGCGGGAATTAGCGGCAAATTAGCATCGGATCATTTATAAAAAATATTGCCACAAAGACGCTAAGTCGCAGAGAAAACAAAAATATCTTAATAAAAACAGAAGTTTTAACCTTGTGTCTTTGTGACTTAGTGGCTGATATAAAACCAATATGAAAAGAATAAAATTAACCCTATTTATTTTCCTTTCTCTTCTAGCGTGTATTGCCACATATGGCTATTTTATTGAGCCTGATAATCTGGAAGTGACTCATCTGTATCCTGATATTACTGCCCTGAAGGGTAAAACAGCGGTTCACTTGTCTGATATCCATATTAAGGAGATAGGAGTTCTTGAAAAGAAGTTGTTAAACCTGCTGGATGAGATCAAACCTGATTTTATATTTTTAACCGGGGATTTTGTTAAGTGGTCCGGAAACTATGAACCTGCATTATTCTTTTTATCTCAGTTAAAGGCAAAAGAAGGTATTTATGCTGTAATGGGAGATTATGATTACAGCAATTCAAGGAAAAGCTGTCTGTTTTGTCATGAAAAAGATACAGGTAAATTTACAGAACAGCATCCGGTTAAGTTTTTAAGAAACAGTAAAATTGATATTGTCCTGGAAAAAGAGACGGTCACGATCGCTGGTATTGATGAAGGTTATGAAGATGGAGATGCTGATATAGCCTGTGCTGATATTGTTTTAAGTCACAGCCCATTATTTTTTGGCGAAATTGAAAGTAATGATGAAATCTTAATACTCAGTGGAGATACTCATGGCGGGCAGATTCCTTTACCTTCATGGTTGTGGGATTTGCTGGGGTATGAAAAAAATGCAAGATATGACCATGGATTATATAAAGAAGAAAATAAAATGATGTATGTAAGCCGGGGGATCGGGACGAGCCATGTTCGGTTCAGGTTGTTTAGAAGGCCTGAAGTTGTTGTTTTGCATTTCTGAAAAAACAAATATAGGCCACGAAGACCCAAAGTCACGAAGAAAAACGAATAAAAATAATATTCAGACAGGATTGACATGATAGACTGGATATTTTTTTAAAGAAAACAAAATCCTGAAAATCATGTAGATCCTGTCAAACAGTTTTAAAGTTTTTAAAGTAATAAAAAACTTGGTGTCTTTGTGACTTGGTGGCTGACCTCTGACCTCTGACTTCTGATCTCTGATCCCCCGGTTATTAATCTCCATTCGGCAGCATTAAAAAGCCTTTTTCAACCAGATAACCAAGAATTTTCATTGCACCTTCCTGTGGAGTCAATTCACCGGACTTAATGATAATATCCGGATTTTCAGGTGCTTCATATGGGTCATCTATACCTGTAAAATTCTTTATCTCACCTTTTCTTGCCTTTTTATATAGTCCTTTTGGGTCTCTTTCTTCACATACCTCAATAGGTGCGTCAACAAATACTTCGGCAAAAAACAGCCCTGCTGCTTCGTGTATATCTCTTACAATACCTCTGTCTTTCCGGTATGGTGATATAAAGCTGGTCATTGTTATGAAGCCTGCATCAGCGAACAATTTAGCAACTTCTCCGATGCGACGAATATTCTCTTCCCGGTCATCTGCAGTAAACCCAAGGTTTTTGTTAAGTCCATACCTTATATTGTCGCCGTCCAGGACATATGCCAATGTGTTTCTTTTTACAAGGGCATGCTCGAGGGTAAAGGCAAGGGTGCTTTTGCCCGATGCGCTTAATCCTGTAAGCCATATTGTACAGCCTTTTTGTTTTAAGAGATTTTCACGGGTTTTTCTGCCTACATGACCTTCATGCCAGCTTATATTACTTGCGTTAATTTCCATTTTCTATCCTCTATTCTGATTTTGATGTCGAACGCAATAATTCGAGTAATACGGGTTTGCAAGATCTCATAATCGTAAAAACGACTCTCTGTTTTCTTTGGAAATGAAGTTTGACGAAATTCTTTATAATATATAGTATCGATGATTCCAATATAATTTACACTCAAAGGAATAATAGATGAATTTATTTATCAATAGGTTCTTTATTTTGTTATTAATTTTTTGTGCTTCTTTTTTGTCAGGATGTTCGGAAAATTTTTCGCCCGAAAAGAGGGCTCTTGAAATTGCCGGGGATTCTCATGTTCTTGATTCGGATAAGACTGTATCACGATTTATCAGAGATTATATAGAGCAAAAAGGTGATAATGCTAAACCTGTCGGGTGGAATAGTGAAAGGCAAGGTAATAATAAATATTTGGTAAGCTATAAGTATCAATTATACAGCTTTAATGAGGGCATTGGTGAAAAGGGATTCTTTTTTGAGGTTAATTTGGATGATGAGTCGGTCATAGACCGGACCCGTGAATATCTGGAAAAAATGAAGCCTTTATCAAAGGCCTATGCCAGTGAAAAGGATATTTTTAAGGAAGTAATCAATGAAAGCGAATCATTGAAAGTTGTTGAATAGGAGAAATGCCGGAAGTCTGAGATCAGATGTCAGTGGTCAGGATTGTTTGGCATTGTGCATAGCGCAGAGAGCATAGCGGATGGGCGGTGAGAAAAATTTTATTATTTTTACATAAAAATCTAATGCAATATATTTATTTATGAATTAAAAATGCGTCAATATAGATTGGAAAAGTTCAATATAATGACAGTAAGAGAAAAACAACTTTGAAACATAGGTGTGCACTAAGATATAAAAAGTAATAAAAACAACAGGATATACCGGCACACCGAGGAATGACGGCTTAGTTGTTGTGGCATAACAGACTTGATCCGGTATCCAGATATTTGACGCCAATTAGTAAAGCTTGATTATTATCTTCGATAATACAAAAATAATGGAGACACGTAGTGTCATTTTTTTCGAATGCTTAAACTGATACACAAATATATTCTAATATTCCATTTGTTAATTATCTGTTTCTGTATGATTTCCTGCAACATTGATAGAAAACAGAAAGAGCTTATCCTGTTTGATTTTGAGTCTGACAGTGAACTGGATGAAGTGCATTGGAAATGCCATACTCTAATGAGCATAAACGATCAGCATGTTACTCATGGAAAAGGATCACTTAAAGTGGAATTATATCCGTCCACCTATCCCGGCTTTAATCCCTTCACTAAAATTACCGACTGGAGTCCATATAAGTCATTATGCTTTGATGTCTTTAATCCAGGAGAAAAAGAAGAGAGTTTAATTGTAAGGATCGATGACAGGGAGGATAATACTGAATATGCAGATAGATACAATAAGGAATTTATATTAAAAAGGGGAATGAATAATATTGAAATAAAGATGGATTCATTAATTACTTCAGGTACGAAGCGTGAAATGGATACTTCTGAAATTTCAAAATTTCTATTCTTTATGTATAAACCAACAGAAAAGGTTGTTTTGTATGTGGATTATGTGAGACTGATAAAGAAAGGCTATAGCATTTCAGGCTGAAGGCTGGTAGGAAGAGATCAGAAATCAGATGTCGGAGATCAGCAACTGATTGCATTTTTACTGACTACTGGCTTCTGACCTCCGACTTCTTGCTTTTTATCCCCGTTCAATCTTCAGGCTGTTAATAACAACAGGTTTTCTCGGCCTGTCGCTTGGGCCTGTTTCTACCTTGCCGATATCCTTTACTACTTCCATGCCTTTTACTACTTTGCCAAAAACCGAGTGGCGGTCATCAAGGTGAGGAGTTGGGTCAAGTGTTATAAAAAACTGGCTTCCGTTTGTGTTTGGTCCTGCATTTGCCATTGAAAGGATGCCTTCACTGTTGTGTCTTAATGAGGGATCAAATTCGTCTTTAAATGTGTATCCTGGGCCGCCGGTGCCATTTCCTATGGGGCATCCTCCCTGGATCATGAATCCGTCAATTACCCTGTGGAAGGTCAGTTTATCGTAAAAGTTACCTTCTTTTGACGTTTCCTGTCTTCCTTCAGCAAGATTGATAAAATTCCATACTGTCTCGGGGCATTCTTTTATATGTAACTCAACTTCAAATGTGCCCATGCTTGTATCAAATACTGCTGTTGCCTTGTCGATGCCTTCTTTGTAATCTGTTTTATTTGCCATTTTTCCTCCGGAGATTATGTAACTTATTAAAATTGTGGGATTATAGGGGAATTAAGCAAGTCTGTCAATGGCATGGATTTAGAAATGCCACAAAGGCACAAAGACACGAAGAAAAACGTTTATTAAGTATTTTTAGACAGGATTTACATGATGGACAAGATAGTTTTTGCTTTTCCTGACGAAAAGCAAAAAAGTACCATTCTTTCAAGAAGATTTTTGTTTGACATATGATATGACCACCCGAGAAAAAATCAGTATTGAGGTGTTGCTTCAACAGATTCTCTTTCTCACTTCCATCCGGAAAGTAAGAAAAAACAAATCATAAAATCCTGTCTGTCATAGTCTTTTAATTTATTACCCTTGGTGTCTTAGTGTCTTCGTGGCTAATCTAGGCCTTAAACACCGGATACTCTTTTGGGTAATATGTCCTCACCTCGCCCCCCAATTTATGGCTTGCAAGGACTGATCGATCCGCATAATTAAGAAGCATCAGTATTAATTCTTTTCCTCTTAAAAATCCCAGGCATCCGCCCGCAGCATCAATTTCATTAAATTTTTCTATATTATCTCTTCTTACATTTGGGCCAAGGATCATAACAGGAACCGGTTCTCCTGAATGGATGAGTAATGAATCTGACGGGGTTGAATGGTCTGCCGTGATGGCTACAAGCAGATCATCTCTTTTATCAATTTCTTTTATTAATTCGGAAAATGATTTATCCAGTTGAGAAATGATTTCTCTTTTATGTTGAGGCGTTCCTTTATGGGCTGCTTCATCAGGGGCTTTTGTATGGACATGAAAAAAATCATGTTCATTATCTTCAAGTGCAATGCTAATTCTCTCTGCAAGATCGTTATCAGGTTTTTTGCTGTCTTTTACTGTTATGAAATCCAAGCCAATTTCATTTGCCAAACCTGTGTAAATTGAGGCAGAAGCCATAAGAAGCCCCTTCAATCCCCATAATTTCTCAAAGGGTTTTTGAAGTATTCTTCGGCCGCATCTCTGTGTAACTAGAAAATTGGCGTTTTGTTTTTTAGTCGATAACACTTTATGGCAATAGGCAAGATATTCATTTAATGCTATGGCTGTATTTTCAGCCAGTTCCGGTTCGGGATTACTCTCAACAGGCTTTATGCTGGCTATTGGATTCCCTCTTACTATCGGATCTGAATCAGAGATAAATGGTGAAACTTTTCCACTCATTATTAATGTGGCGTCATTTCTTCTGGTTTGGACAAGTCTGAATGTTATTCCCCTTCTTTCATATTCTGAAATGCTTTTAAAAAGTTTTCCAAGAGATTCTTTATCTCCCAAGATCTCATCTCTTCCTCTTTTTAGAATCGGAACTCCATTTTCAAATGAAATGCCCGACAGATGAGAAAGGCAAAGGATATCTTCATCCTGGAATGGAACATTGTCACCAACTGCCTCGAGGAGACCACGGCCCGGGAAATTTTTTCGTTCGTAACCGAACATGAGATAATGGGCTATTTCACTGGGAAGACATTCTCCAGGCATTGATGCATGGAAAAGACCGGTACTTCCGATACTTGCCAGATAGTCAAGGTTAGGAGTATGGGCGGCCTGCAGGGGTGTTTTGTAATCAAGTTCCTTATATGCCCTGTCACCAAGGCCGTCGAGGAGGATCTGTATTATTTTCATAATAGTCTATACCAAGTTTTTTAGTAAAGAGTGTTTAGTTTCCAGAGGTCAGAGATCAGAGGTCAGAAGTCAGCGAACTAATTCCAATGCCTTTCTGACATCCGACATCTGATCTCTGACTTCTATTTTTCCCAGGTACTCATCAATCATTTGCTTTGTCCTGAGCAGTCCTTCCATTTCCCTGATCTCTATAACCCACCATTTACAGTCTGTATTTAAAAGTAAATCAAGCCGGTCCTGGATATCTGATAAATCTTCAGGCGGTATATGGCCCACTCCTGCCACCTCTTCATCATATAAATGTGCTGTTACCAGTTTGTCTTCATGAGGGGTAATAAAGTCTGCTACACTGTAATGCTGGCTTATCACTGACTCGCATACTGCTGCGTGTCCTATATCTATGGTTGCCCATGCTCCACTCTTTCTGATAAGTTTTTCAAACAGATTTGGCTTGCTTGTCCAGCCCCATGCAAGATTTTCAAGGCATACCTTGACTTTGTGTTCCAGACCATATTGAACGAGATTTTTTAAATTTTCGATTGTTGTATCCCATGAGAGAGAAATTGTGGAATTACGACCTAATCCCACATGAATGGATAAATATCCTCCCCCTCTTCTTGAAATCAGTCTGATAATCCTGCTGAAGATTGCTACTGCTAAATCCGCTTTTTCATGGTCAGTATGCCCGATATCGATCTTATGAAATGGACAGTGGTATCTTATTTCAAAAGGCTCAAGCCTTTTCATTTCTTTTATCCAGGCAGACTCCTCAGATGGTGTTGAGGGAAGGTTATCCATTTCAAAAGACCAGTCTATACCGTCAAAGCCATGCTCAAGGGCAAAATCCTTAAGCTGAAAAATATCATTATATATATTACACATTGCAAGTTTGGGATGCATATATAGCCTTACAGATTGAGCCACAAAGGCACGAAGACACTAAGAAAAACATATAAAAAATATATTTAGACAGGATTTACAGGATGAGCGGGATATTTTTTGCTTTTCCGGACGAAAAGCAAAAAGGTATCATTATTCCGCTAAGATGATTTCCTGGCATATCGGAGATAGTTACGTCCAAATAAATATTCCTGTGTTATTTTAGAGGATGCCTATTTCTCACTTTCTTCCGGAAAGTGAGAAAAATCAAATCCCGAAAATCATGTAAATCCTGTCTAATAGTCTTTAAGTTTTAGTGCCTTTGTGTCTTAGTGGCGTAAAGAATTAATTTTAATTATTCGCCTCAAGTATTTCTTTCGCTATTTCCATATGATCAGGAACAAAGCCTTCCATATAATTTTTTATAATCTTTTCAGCAACCGGAAGGGCAAAGTTGTTGAGGAATTTTTTTGCATCTTCCTTTTTTATTATATTTTTTCCATTTTTGTCCCTGTAGTTTCCTGAGAGAACACACCCTAATTGATCCCCGTCCTGCTCCCAATCCATTCCAATAATATTTTCAATCTGGCTGCCATCTTTTATCTGGCTCTTAATGGCATGAGTAATGAGATTTATCAAACCTGCTTCGCCAGGTTCCTTGTATGCATCAAGTGCCTCTGGGTATCTGATTTATTTTTATCCTGCCATCATGGCTTTCCCGTTCACCGGTGATTACCGGTTTGTTGCCAAGTAACACCGCAAGGGGAATACGTGTACTGTGCAGATAGAGATGGCAGCCTATACACGGTGTATAAAAACCGTACTTATTCAATAACTCACCTGCATATCTCCCGTTCAGAGCCTGCCAGAATCCCGGAGAGCCGAATACAAGCAAATCGTGAACTTTTACGTTAGCCGGGAGCTGTTTTTTCATGCGTGCAACAGCTTCCGGAACACTTGCCCAGCTGCCAAATTCCGTCCCGGTGTATACGTATGTAGGAAGCAGATCGGTAAAGCCTTCTTCTTTTACGCTTTTTATTGCTGCTGCAACACTGTCACGCCCGGCCATTTCTATTATCGCAAGCCCTGATTGTTTCCTGAATTCATTGATCTGTTCGTTTGAAATCATCCATTCAGGAAGGTTGATGATACATTCCGGCTTGTCCAGAAATAAATCCCTTACTCGTGATTTAGATTCTGCCATATCTATTTCTCCTAATGAATCAAAATGCTTAATTTTCGACAGAATCATTAGATTATATTAATCAGGGAGCTATGGCAATACCTTCGGTTGGCATTCATTTCTCGAGTTGAAACTCAGAGAAATTCACCTAATCTTGGATCGCTAACATAGAGAGGTCGGAGAGCAGAGATCTGAAGTCAGAAAGGTTTGCACCTGACTTCTGGCCTCTGTTCTAACCTCACAAGTTTATCACCTTGTCAGCCAACTGCAGGGCAGTTACTATATCAAGCATATTGGTGGTTTCTCCCACCTTCTTTTTTTCAAGTAAATTAAAATGGGTGAGGCATGTGCCGCATACCAGTATATGAATACCTTCATTTTCAAGGGCCTTAAGGTCCTCCAGTGTGCCTGCGCCGTCAATGGTCAGTTTTACACCGCCGTTAATAAAAATAAGCCGCCAGAGATCATTCCCCATTTCGGATAGGGTTTTTATAAAACTCGCCATAAGTTTTGATCCAAGCTCATCATCCCCATGACCGATAACATCGGATGTAACCATTACTGCTATTTTCTGGCTGTCGGTTTCTGTATTTATGTTGTCATCGGGCGGATTTTCTTCTTTAACAGGAGCATCCTTTGATTCTCCAAATACAATGAAGAAATCTTCCTCGTCCCTGACTGAGACATTATATTTTTTTAATTCTAAAAATCTTGCCACATTTTGTTTTGCGGCTTCGTTATCAACCATTATTGCTATTTCAGTTAATCCGTCATTTTCAATCGCATTTTTGGCTTTAAGAACCGGTGCCGGGCATGCTAAACCCCTGCAGTCAATTGCTGTCATGGTATGTACCTGTCTTTCATTTATTTTTTTACCAATTTCTGTGAGATTCTGTTTTAAGTCAAACTGGAAAAGCCGATAGAGGGTGAAGGGTTGATAGGAAATATCGATAGAAAGGCAAAAACATTATTTGCCGCAGACGCACACAGACTTACACAGACAGTTATTAAAAGCCTTAAAATTACCAACGATATAAAATTTTTAAAAGATTAAATTATCTATATTGTTTTAAAGTCCATGTGGGTCTGTGTGTGTCTGTGGCTAATTTCAGTCTTTCTTGAACTTCAGCTTTCTTGATTCACATTTTGACAGGTCCATATAAACCAGCATGTTTGTTAGCAGGGTTTCTTTTTTAAGTATTATTTTCATTACCTCGACCGCCTGATATGAAGCGATAATTGCAGGTGTAACCGCTGGAACTCCAAGTAATGAGACAGGACTTTTTTCAGGAGGTATGGAATTTTTACTCTTTCCATATATACTTTCCATTCCCGAATCATCCGGAAATATGGTCATTAACTGCCCCTCAAATCCGGCCACAGCTCCATGGACAAGAGGAATATCAAATCCCCTGGCATATTCTTCAAGAGTAAATCTGTCCGGTACATTGTCCAGTGCATCAACAATTACATTAGATCCTGCAAGAATTTCTGCCGCATTTGAATCGTCCAATCGTAAATGAAAGGCGGTAACATTTACAGCCGGATTAATTTTGGCAACAGTCTCTTTTGCGGTTTCGGCCTTTGATTTTCCTATTACATCAATGCAGCTAAGGGCCTGTCGGTTGAGATTTGTTTCATCGAAAACATCATAATCAATAACATTCAAATAACCGACTCCAAGCCTTGCAAGTAAAATAATAACCTGTCCCCCAAGCCCGCCTGCACCTATTATGCTTACTCTGGATTCTAAAAGTTTCAGTTGCTCATCAATATTGATTGAATCTAGGTTCCTGATATACCTGTAGGGAAGGATTTGTCTTTTGAGGGCTGTTTTATAAATGTCATGCAGGTTTGTATTATATATCGAGGCAATTTCCATGGCGTGCTGTTCATTTATTACAGCTCTCTCACGACCTGCCTGATCGGGGAGGGTTACGGATTGGGTGATGATGTCATTTGTTATTTTTTCCAATTTTTCCATAACTAAATTTCCACTATAGAAGCCAGATGTCGGAAGTCAGAGGTCTGAGGTCAGCAGACACTGATTTTCTGATCTCTGATCCCTGTCTTCTGACTTCTGGTATTCACGTTTTTCTCAAAAAATCCAGCATTGCCTGACACAAAGGCGATGCGATTCTCCGTTTGTCCCTGATCAGATAAAAGGATCTGGTCATCTGGGGCATTCCTTTTATTTTTACTGTTTTCAGGATACCTGCTGTTATTTCTGTTTCAACGGCCTTTGATGACAGGATGGAGACTCCAAAATTGGCCTTTATCCCTTCTTTAATGGCTGTGGACGTCCCAAGCCTTGCCACAACGTTGAGATCTTCAACTCCTTTTTTGCCCCATGATTTGAGGTAGGCTTCCATTATCTTTAATGTCCCTGAGCCAGGTTCTCTTATAATAAAAGGTACGCTAAAAAAATCGTCAGGTGTAATGCTTTTTTTATTTGCCCAGCTATGATTTTTATTGACCACAAGGACAAGTTCGTCACTCCAGATGTTATAGCTAACAATATCTTTGCCGAAATTTTTTGAGCCGACAACCCCCAGTTCCAGATCACCATTCTGTACCATATCTTCAATTTCACGGCTGCCGGCAACTGTTAATATTACAGATATGAAAGGATATTTTTCATAAAACTCACCAATCAGCTGAGGAAGTATATATTCTCCGGGGATTGTGCTTCCCCCAAGCAGGATTTCTCCCTGTCTGAGCCCGAGGAATTTTTCCATTTCGAGCCGGGCAGTCTTTTTCATGTCGAGCATGAGGATCGCATGTTTATATAAAAGTTCACCTGCCTTTGTCGGAAGAATCTGCCTTCCCATTCGATCCAGTAGTAGAGTGCCAATGGCTTTTTCAAGGTTTGCAATCCTCTCACTCACTGATGCCTGTGCAAGAAAAACTGCATCTGCCGCCTTTGAAAAGCTTTTCAGGTCAACCACCTTGCAGAATATTTCAAGCTGACGTAGATCAAAGTCTATTTTTGACATTTATACTCTTCTTTTTATATTAGTATTTTGGATAACACAAATCGGAATTTTTAATAGACCTGAATGTACTTGATATCGTTGCAGATTACAAGCGTGTTTTTACTATGAGGCAAGTAAAAAGCATAGCGCAGAGACTGCATAGCGCAAAGAGAAAAAAATAAAAAGAAATCAGAAGCCGGCACATAGCTTTTTTTGACACTGACCTCTGACTTCTACATTATCTAATATGGTATTTCAGATACACTATGCGCCATGCACTATGCGCTTTGCCAAGGTTTTACCTGCGGTTGACAAACACACAATTGACTTTAGATTGAGGATACATAGGAGGTGCAACCCTGTGAGGAGGTAAGGTCATGGAAAATATAATGCTCAATACTCTGGACTGGAAAAAGAACAACTGCAAACCAACGGAAATACCCACTGATGATGAGGTAAAGGCCTTAAACAGGCTGAGGAAAATAAAAAAACGGGTAAGAGATTTAAAAAAAGAACTATCCCATATGGCTTCAGACGCCTCTTTTTATGAACAAAGAGTTCAGGCAGATAATGAATTATTTGAACTTAAAAAAGAGTGGAAAGAATGGGAGAATAAAAGAGACGAAGCCGCTA
The DNA here is from genome assembly GCA_963667015.2 of Desulfatiglandales bacterium. GTDB lineage: Bacteria > Desulfobacterota > DSM-4660 > Desulfatiglandales > HGW-15 > JAAZBV01. The sequence goes on along the minus strand of CAXXJJ010000004.1, from coordinate 2,765,464 downwards.
GGGCGAGAATGATAGCCCTGGGTCATCTGGAACCTGAACAATCGGCCTAGATTGCAGAGGTATCTGCTTCTGAAACTGTCACCTCTACTTTCTTCCGTTGATTTCCCCTATAGTAGACTATATTAATTTTCTGACCTATTTTTTTCTTGTTAAGTACCATGGTATATTCTTTTAAATTTCTGATTCTCTCATTATCTATGGCAACGATGATATCACCCCCTATATTGAATTCCGCCGAAGGTATTTCCACACGCTCATTACCTACCCTGAGACCCGCCTGGTCCAGAGGACTTCCGGATGCTATTTTCTGTAAAAGCAGGCCATAGTTAACCGGCAGACCAAAGGTATATACATACAGATCATCCAGATCATAAAGCGATACTACTACTTCAACACCTATCCATGGTCTTAAGACTTTTCCTGTTGAGATAATATGGCTGGCGATTTCCTTGGCCCTGTTAATCGGAATGGCAAACCCTATTCCCTGATACCCTCCCGACCGGCTTAATATCGCTGTATTTATACCTATTACCTCACCATTTGAGTTCAATAGGGGGCCGCCTGAATTACCCGGATTGATTGCTGCATCGGTTTGTATTATTTCATCAATCCTTATCCCTTCTGAGTTTTCTATTGATCTGCCGAGGGCGCTTATTATTCCGGTAGTGAGTGTATGGGAGAGTCCGAACGGATTTCCGATTGCTATTGCCTTTTGACCTACCCTGATTTTATCGGAATCTCCAAGGGTTGCTGCAACATTTATTTGTTCAGAATCCACTTTAATTACAGCGATATCTGAACGCTCATCCCTTCCTACCAGTTTTGCAGGTAATTTATCTCCACTGGCGAGTGTGACTCTTATTTTTTTTGCATTTTTTGTGACATGATAATTGGTAAGTATATAACCTCTTTTATCTATGATGAATCCGGAGCCCTGTCCCTCCTGTGGGATGATTTGCAGCCAGGAATTTACGCTATAGGTAAGAGTGGAAATATTAACAACTGCCGGGTGTGCCTGTTCAAATACTCTAATGTTTATTTCTTCATCTTTGGATATAATAACCGGCCTGTTTTCCAGTTCTTCTTTTTGTTCATTGAAATCCAGTACTTCTGCCCGAGGCTCGTAGCCGGCAAAATCAAGGAGGTCATCTTTTTTTATCCATAGGAAAATGATTAACAGTACAAGGATAAAAATAATCTGTTTTAGTATTCTTTTATTCATATGTAATTTTCTGCCTTGTCCAAAGATTATATATATGAAAAAATAAGTACTAATTTATTTTTACAAAAATTTTCTGTCAAGGACAGAATGCAGAAGATTGAGAAATCGAAGGTAAGAAGTCGGTGCATCGGATTTACTGACTTCCGGCATTTCTAAATGGCATTGACATATTCTATTTGCTGTTCTATGGAATTAACATCATTTTAATTTAATAACTCATAATAACTTAAAACCCCTGAGCTTTTTAAAGTCACCGGGGGATGATGGGGGAAAGAGAATGTCAGGATCGAGCTTTTTAAAGTCAGGACACTTAAATTCTTTTTAGGTTTAATATTATGCCTATGCATTTTTTATCCTGCAACGGGCTTTGCGGATGATACAGATACAGAAATATACACATTAGAGAAAAGCGTAAAGGAAGCGATAGAAAAAAACTGGGGAGTAAAGACTAAAGAGCAGAAGATAGAGGAAGCGCGCTACGCCAAAAAGAAAGCAAAGGCGGATCTTTTACCCAGGTTCAGCACTTCATACACTTACAGACGTGAAGGTGAAGTAAATAGCATTCCCGGTACTGACTTTGCGTTTGGTTCAAAAAACAATTATCAGTGGCAGGGAACAGTTACCCAGCCTCTTTTTACAGGATTTGCTCTCAGCAGTGCTTATGAGCTTGGCAAACTGGGGATTGACCTGAGTGAAATGGAGCTTGGGCTTGAAAAGCTTGATATTGCGCTAAGGGCAAAGGAAGCATATTTTAATATATTAAAAGCTGATAAAGCGGTTGAAGTTGCACAGAGAGCAGTGGAGGCACTGGAATCACATCTTAAGGTTGCAAAGAATTTTTATGATGTTGGTATGATCCCTGTTAATGACCTTTTAAAGGCAGAAGTTGAGCTGGCAAATTCTGAACAAAACCTTATAAAGGCTCAGAATGCTGCAAATCTATCCAGAGCTTCCTTTAATATTGTTCTTTCAAAACCAATTGATTCACCAGTAAATGTTCAGGATATTCAGGACTACATTCCCGAAGCTATTAATTTTGATAGATTCTATGAACAGGCACTTCAAAAAAGACCGGAAATAAAATCTGTTGAAATAAATGACCAGCAGATTGACCAGCAGATAAAGATTGCAAAAAGTAAATATTACCCTGAAATAGCATTAACCTATAATTATACAAAAACAGGAGATACTCCATCCGTCAGCGGATCATCTTCCCTGCTTGACACCAACAGCTGGCAGGCAATGGCCAGCCTTACCTGGAACTTCTGGAACTGGGGCAGTGATAAATACTCTGTAAAGCAGAAGGAATTGAATAAACAGCAGCTGGTAAATACAAAAAGATCAATTGAAGACGGGATAAAACTTGAATTAAAAAACGCTATTCTTAATCTGCAGGAAACGGAAAAAAGGATACCTGCGGCTAAAAAGGCTGTTGAACAGGGTGAAGAAAATCTACGCGTAAGCAGCGAAAGATATAAGGCCCAGGTAACCACATCAACAGAAGTCCTTGACGCACAGACACTGTTGACTCAGGCAAGGGTTAACTACTATAGTGCTCTCTATGATCATCATCTGGCAAAGGCGGCACTGTTGAGAGCTATGGGGGAATATTAGTAGAAAGCATGATCCAGATATTCAGAGTATCAAAAAGTTATGGAACAAATAAGGCCCTTGAAGATATAAATCTGAGGATAAGAAAGGGAGAATTTGTGTTTGTTACAGGTCCTAGCGGAGCTGGAAAGACAACCCTGCTCAGGCTTATCTTTGGGTCAGATATCCCCACAAGCGGCCAGATACTCATAAACAATATCAACTTTACACGCATAAAAAGAAAGAATCTTGATCTTTTACGAAGAAAGATAGGTTTCGTATTTCAGGATTTTAAACTGCTGAACAGTAAAACCGTGTACCAGAACGTGGCGCTTGCACTTGAGGTTACAGGTGAACGGCCGGTGGACATCAGGAAAAAGACACACCAGGCCCTCAGATCCGTGGGACTTGCGAACAAGGAAAAGGCCTTCCCCCTTCAGTTGTCCGGCGGCGAGCAGCAAAGGGTCGCTATAGCAAGAGCTATTATTAATAAACCCCTTATTCTGGTAGCTGATGAGCCCACCGGTAATCTTGATCCTGATATTACCAGGGATATTATGCTGCTCTTCAGGACAATAAATATGAACGGCACTACAGTAATTATTGCAACGCACAGCAGAGAGCTGCTTGAGAACACAGGACAGCGGATAATTGTACTTAAAAACGGACAGGTAGTTGACGAGATAACCTAAATGAAACTAAGACTCTTTATCTACTTTTTTAAGACAGCCTTCACAAATATTAAAAACAATCGTCTTGTGCATATGATAAGTATAGGTACGATAACCATCTCTATGCTTCTTCTTGGCTCTTTCCTCCTTTTATCTGTGAATATTAATAACTGGCTGAGTGACTGGGGAGAATCCCTTTCGATGTCAGTATATATTGAGGATGGCCTTGATGAAAATGCAAAGGGTAAAATTGAATCAGCTCTGAAAAGCCTTGATGGAGCTAAAATAAAGAGTTTTATTTCCAAGGAGCAGGCGTTAAACAGTTTAAAAAGCAGTCTTGGCGATCAGGTCGGACTTCTTGAAGGACTAAAGACTAATCCGCTTCCGGGGTCATATGAAATACTGTTCCATGAAACAGAAGGGTATAAAATCGATCCTGAAAAAATTAAGTCAGACCTTGAAAAGATCGACGGTGTTGATGAGGTCCAGTACAGCGATCAATGGATGGAACGTTTCAAAGGTATTATAAATGTTTTCAGGATTTTGGGCCTGGTTATAGGCGGGTTCCTTTGCATGGCAGTTCTGTTCATAACAACCAATACGATTAAGCTTACCATATATTCCCGACGTGATGAGATAGAGATATACAAACTGGTTGGCGCTACAGACTGGTTTGTAAAATTACCCTACCTGATCGAAGGCGCTATAGAGGGGTTGTTCGGCGGTATTCTCTCGTTTGTAATACTACTTGTGGTTTATTCGGTTTTCTCTGTAAAAACAGTGCCGATATTCGGGCTTCCGGTAATTGATTTTACCTTTTTATCCTTTGAGCATTCAATATCTATTATTCTCCTGAGTATTGCACTGGGGTTTATAGGCGGCCTGATTGCGATCGGGCGTTTTTTTAAGGTGTAAGAGATCAGATGCCAGAAGACATAGGTCAGCAGAAAAAAAGCATGGCGCAGAGCGCAGAGCGCATAGCGAAATGCCCATGTACCAGCTTTTACTCAATGCGCCATGCCCTGTGCGCTTTGCTTTCTCTCCTCATTTTATTCCCGGCCCTTTCATCAGCCGGAAAACAGGCAACCGATACCGAAAATAAAAAAAAGCAGATTGAGCAGATCGAAATTGATCTCAATCGGGAAAAAGAGAAGCTGCAGAAGTATGATGTAAAGGAAAAGGATGTTCTGGAACAGCTTTCGCAGATTGAAAAGGAGATTAATGAAAAAAGGAAAATCCTCAAAGAAATAAATGCCAGCCTCTCTTCAAAAAGAGATGAGTTAACAACGCAAAGAAAAAATCTGGAAGAACTCGAATCCTCCTTAAATAATATTGAAGCCCTCTTGGCAAAAAGACTGGTTGCTTTTTATAAAAATTCAAAAAGAGGGTACATCAAGGTACTGCTGGACACCGAAGATCTTGATCTTTTAAACCATATTATTAAGTACCTGAGGGTGATAATGGACGAAGACAGATCTGTGATGAATGAACTCGCCCTGAAGAAGGCTGATTATTCTCATGAGGCGTTCCTTATTGAAGAGCAGGTTAATGCCGTTACACGCCTTGAAGAATCGGAAAATAATAACCTGGATGATCTTAAACAGGTACTGGAGAAAGAAGTTTTTCTGCTTGCAAAGGTGCACAAAGAGAAGGAATTTTATGAAGTAGCCGTAAAAGAACTGCAGGCAGCTGCTGATGATTTAAAAGATACAATATCGAATCTCGAAAAAAATTCAATAAAAGGTGATGTTCCCCTGCCGGTTGGTTTTCGAACCTCAAAGGGTCACCTTCCTATGCCCTGTAAAGGCAGGGTCCTTAAAAAAGTTAAAACAAAAGTCAAAAGATCACTGGGAAAGCAGAAAGGGATATATATTGACGGGCCGTTAGGTTCCGAAGTAAAGGCCGTCTACCAGGGGAGAGTAGAATATTCAGGTATCTTAAAGGGATATGGCCAGGTGGTTGTGATAAATCATGGTGAAAGGTTTTATACAATATCCGCATACCTGAATGAGAGAAAAAGGACTGAAGGCGATACCGTTTACCCGGGAGACATAATAGGATATGTGGGTGAAGCCGGCTTAACTACAGGCCCGGCACTCTATTTTGAGATAAGAAAAGGAGAGGAAAGCCTTAGCCCATTGGCGTGGCTAAAAGTTAATTGACCTTTTGTTTTTTAGTAGAGTAAAATAAATAGTTTTAAATTTTGATCTTAATCAGGAGCAAATTATGAGGTTTCCGCAAAAAAAACTGGTCTCAATTACTCTTATAACTTCACTGCTGATACTGGGTATTTTTATCATCAATGGAAACAGTAGAGATGTAAGCGCCAATACAGATGATGTATACAGGAATATCGAGTTATTCACGGAGGTGCTGCGGCAGGTGGAAGAAAATTACGTGGAACCTCAGGATGCAAAAAAGCTGATAGAGGGTGCCATAAAGGGCATGATGCAGAGCCTGGATCCTCACTCCACCTACATGACAAAAGAAGAAAGTGATGACCTCCGTGTTGAAACCCAGGGGAGTTTTACCGGGGTTGGGATGCAGATTACTGTCAGGGATAATGTCCTGACCGTTATTGCTCCTATTGAAGATACACCAGCCTTTAAAGCCGGAATCAAGGCAGGGGATAAAGTAATAAAGATTGATGAAAAAACAACCCTCGACATGACCTCTACCGAGGCGGTTAAATTGATAAGAGGGCCAAAGGGAAGCAGTGTCAAAATAACAATCAGCCGTAAAGGTGAAGATAAGCCTCTTATATTTCATATTGTAAGGGATGTGATTCCTTTACAGAGTGTACGCAGTTACCGGCTGGAACATGATATAGGGTATGTTCGAATAACCAATTTTCAGGGGAACACTACAGAAGAGCTTCTGGAGAACCTGGATAAACTCGAAAAGGAAAAGCCATTAAAAGGTCTTGTCCTTGATTTGAGAGATAACCCCGGCGGCCTGCTTACCCAGGCAATAGGGGTTTCGGATGTGTTCCTTGATTCCGGTGTAATAGTAAGCACAAAGGGAAGAATAACCGAACAGGATATAGTTGAGTCTGCAATAAAAGATGAAACAGACAGAAGCTATCCCATTGTAGTTGTTGTAAGCGGCGGCAGCGCGAGTGCCTCAGAGATTGTGGCTGGGGCCCTGCAGGATAATAAAAGAGCCCTTATACTCGGGACAAGGACATTCGGTAAAGGATCAGTTCAGACTATCCTCCCATTATCTGATGGATCAGGATTGCGGTTGACCACTGCCCGCTATTACACTCCCAGCGGCAGGTCGATTCAGGTAAGCGGTATAGAACCTGACATCGAACTTGAATACGCCCCTTTCCCTGAAAAGGATGAAGACGAATTGCCGCATCTCCTTAGAGAAGAGGACCTGGATAACCATATGGTTAATGACAGTATTGAAGAAGATGCTTCGGATAGCACAGATGAATCGATTCAGGATGATAAAGAACTGAAAAAATCACCGGAGAAAAACACGGACGAATCGCCGGATGAAAGCACAAAAGAGGATGACTCAGCAGATGTTGAAGAAGAAAAGGATCTGGATACCTTATATCTGGAACGACTGGCCATAGATAATCAGGTCAATATGGCGGTACAGGTGTTGAAATCCTGGGGTGTTATTCAACAAATTAATACCGGAGGAACTTCTGATACTGTACAGGTCAACTGATTAAAAAATGAAGGGGAAAAAGAAAAAAAAGCCCGCTGCCTTCCCGGCGATAATTGCTCTGTCCGTTCTTTTTATAGTCGCAGCAGCGGGATTGTTTTTCCTCCATATAATACCCCGCAGTACCACTACACCTGTTTTTGAGGAAGAATATGCCTCATCAAATGAATTTAAATCAATAATTACTAAAGTAGATAATCTTCTATATGAAGCACTTTATAAGGAGGGAGTAAACGAAGAGGATATCTCCTTTTCCAAAGTAGTACCGAGAAGAAAAAGAAATCTGGATTGGGATTTTACTGAGATGAATGTCCGATTAAACAATCCTGATTCCGTTGGCCGACTTGAAACCCGACTCCCGCAAAAAATATACAGCATGCACCAGGACGTTTCAGTCGAATCAGAAAAAGTTTCCAGTGATCAGGTGTTTTTTAATATCAAGGTTTTTAATTGTGTTACCCATCGGTTGGAACTGAAATATAAGGCCAGGAAGAAGATCAGATCCGCCCATTTACCAAAAGTGGCCTTTATAATAGATGATATAGGGTATGACATATCGCTTGCCGCCTCCTTTATGGACCTGGAGATACCAGTATGCCTTTCTATCCTGCCGAATGCTCCATATTCAAAGAAAATAGCTGCAGCGACAGTGAATAAAGGTGGAGAAATACTTTTACACCTGCCCATGGAACCTAAAGGGTATCCCAGGGTTAATCCCGGTAAAGGGGCTTTAATGGTCAGCATGGACAGGGAAACCATACAGAAAATAGTTAGAGAGGATATTATTAAATTCCCCGGCCTGAAGGGTGTAAATCATCATATGGGGTCACTGTTTTCCGAAGACTATACCAAGATGAAACATGTACTTGATGAAGTGAAGAAACATGATCTATATTATATAGACAGCCGTACAACCGACCGGACGGTGGCATATAAGGTTGCAAAGGCGCTGGGGGTTCCGGCTGCAGAGAAAAAATGGTTTATAGACAATGATCTGTCCGAAACGGCTCTCAAGTATCAGATGGATCGTCTTTTAGGCTTTGCCAGGTATTCGGGAAGTGCTATCGGAATCGGGCACCCTCACAAGGAAACCCTGAATATATTAAAAATATATACAAAACAATTGATAAAAAGTTATGAAGTAGTTCCTGTATCAGAACTGGTTAAATAATTTTGAAAATAACGTTTTATTAGTGTTTTTTATATTGACTATTTTATACGCTCCTGCTAAATCTGCCCGCTTCCTGAAAGCATCTGATTAGTACATTCGTTCTTTCGGGAATTTTACACGAGGTAATTTAAATTGAAAGTTCCCTTGCTGGATTTAAAAAAACAGTATGATTCTATCAGGGATGAAATAGTACCTTCTGCTTTAGAGGTATTTGAAACCCAGTATTTTATCGGCGGTCCTAAAGTCGAAGACTTTGAAAGGAATATTGCTGATTACTGTGGATGTAAATATGCAGTTGGTGTTTCATCTGGTAGTGACGCTCTTTTATTATCATTAATGGTTGCAGGTATAGGGCAGGGTGATTTGGTTATCACATCGCCATATACTTTTTTCGCTACTGCCGGCGCAATAGCCCGGGTAGGCGCAAAACCCGTTTTTGTAGATATAGATGAGCAGACATACAATCTTGATCCGAAAAAGCTTGAGGAAAGCATTTCAAGATTTACCCCGGATGAGCTTTCAAAGCTGAAAGCAGTTATACCTGTTCATTTATATGGGCAGTGTGCAGATATGGAGCCGATATTAAAGCTTGCAAATCAGTACGGCCTCATAGTTATAGAAGATGCAGCACAGGCAATTGGTGCTGAATACAGGTTCAGCGACGGAACGGTAAAAAGAGCCGGCACGATGGGTGATTATGGTTGTTTTTCATTCTATCCGACAAAGAATCTGGGGGCTTTCGGAGAAGGTGGTTTAGTCACCTGCAATGATGAAGCCTTATACGGCCTGCTAAAGCAATACCGTAATCATGGTGATGTAAAAAGATATTATCATGACTATATAGGTGGTAATTTCAGGCTTGATGCCTTACAGGCAGTTATTTTAAATATTAAATTAAAATATCTTGACAAATGGTCCGACGAAAGAATATATAACGCGACCAGTTACAAAACGCTCTTTGAAGAAAAAAAATTGAACGATATCATGTTGCCGTATAAAAAAGAAGAGCGGCACATTTATCACCAATATGTTATTAATGCAGGTCAGCATAGAGACTCCTTGAAAACGTATCTCACTGAAAATGAAATAGGCTGTGAAGTCTATTATCCTGTATCGCTACATGAACAAAAGTGTTTTTCTTATCTCGGTTATAAATCTGAAGATTTTCCGATCTCTGTAAAAGCATCTAAAACATCGTTAGCCATTCCGGTTTATCCTGAGCTTATAGAGGATGAACTGCAATATGTTGTTGATACAATAGCCAGGTTTTTTAATTAAAAAAAGATTTAAAATAATCTTAAAATAAAAATTAAAAATGCTTGACAAATTGGCAGGCAAAAGAATATAACTCGCCGCCAGTTACAAAAACGCTCTTTGAAGAATTAAACGAATATAATCTTTTAAGGTTATTAAGTAATGAACGGCAGGTTGTTTTTCAAGCAGCTTTTACAGGGGCTTTGAAAAAAAGCAACGTAAGCAATTTAATAAAAAAGATTTTTGAAAAAAAATAAAATTAATTAAAAAATTGCTTGACAGTTTAAAACAAAAAAGATAAAGTTCGGTTTCTTCTTTTGGAGGAGTGAACAGGAACGTCTGAGTAATAAAATAAGTTTCAGGCGAATCGTTCTTTGAAAACTAAATAGTGTAACCGCTTGGGTCAAGTCAGAATAAAAAGTCCATTGGACTTTAAAATATAACCAATATAATTGGAGAGTTTGATCCTGGCTCAGAATGAACGCTGGCGGCGTGCCTAACACATGCAAGTCGAACGAGAAATTCCGACTTCGGTTGGAAAAGTAAAGTGGCGCACGGGTGAGTAACACGTGGGTAATCTGCCCCTGAATTTGGGATAACTTCGCGAAAGCGTTGCTAATACCAGATATTGTTAATTTGGCTTCGGCTATTTTAATGAAAGGTGACCTCTTCTTGAAAGTTGCCGTTCGGGGATGAGCTCGCGTACCATTAGCTAGTTGGTGGGGTAATGGCCTACCAAGGCTACGATGGTTAGCTGGTCTGAGAGGATGATCAGCCACACTGGAACTGAAACACGGTCCAGACTCCTACGGGAGGCAGCAGTGAGGAATTTTGCGCAATGGGGGAAACCCTGACGCAGCAACGCCGCGTGAGTGAAGAAGGCTTTCGGGTCGTAAAGCTCTGTCAGATAGGAAAAAAGTTCATTAGTTAATAGCTTATGAATCTGATGGTACTATCAGAGGAAGCACCGGCTAACTCCGTGCCAGCAGCCGCGGTAATACGGAGGGTGCAAGCGTTGTTCGGAATTACTGGGCGTAAAGAGCGTGTAGGCGGTATGGTAAGTCAGATGTGAAAGCCCTGGGCTTAACCCAGGAAGTGCATTTGATACTGCCATTCTTGAGTATGGGAGAGGAGAGTGGAATTCCCAGTGTAGAGGTGAAATTCGTAGATATTGGGAGGAACATCCGTGGCGAAGGCGACTCTCTGGACCAATACTGACGCTGAGACGCGAAAGCGTGGGTAGCAAACAGGATTAGATACCCTGGTAGTCCACGCCGTAAACGATGAGAACTAGGTGTAGCGGGTATTGACCCCTGCTGTGCCGAAGTTAACGCATTAAGTTCTCCGCCTGGGGAGTACGGCCGCAAGGCTAAAACTCAAAGGAATTGACGGGGACCCGCACAAGCGGTGGAGCATGTGGTTTAATTCGACGCAACGCGAAGAACCTTACCTGGATTTGACATCCTCTGACCTCCATGGAAACATGGCTTTCTATGCTTGCATAGACAGAGTGACAGGTGCTGCATGGCTGTCGTCAGCTCGTGTCGTGAGATGTTGGGTTAAGTCCCGCAACGAGCGCAACCCTTGTTTTTAGTTGCCATTATTAAGTTAGGCACTCTAAAAATACTGCCTCGGTTAACGGGGAGGAAGGTGGGGATGACGTCAAGTCCTCATGGCCTTTATATCCAGGGCTACACACGTGCTACAATGGGCTGTACAAAGGGTTGCCACTTCGCGAGAAGGAGCTAATCCCAAAAAGCAGTTCTCAGTTCGGATTGGAGTCTGCAACTCGACTCCATGAAGTTGGAATCGCTAGTAATCGTGGATCAGCATGCCACGGTGAATACGTTCCCGGGTCTTGTACACACCGCCCGTCACACCACGAAAGTCGGCTGTACCAGAAGTTGCTGGGCTAACCCTTCGGGGATGCAGGTACCTAAGGTACGGTCGGTAATTGGGGTGAAGTCGTAACAAGGTAGCCGTAGGGGAACCTGTGGCTGGATCACCTCCTTTCTAAGGATAGATATCTTCTCAGTCCGAGAAGAATAATCCCAGGTCATACCTTAAGCGGTTTACACTATTTAGTTTTGAGAGAATGAGGCGAATTTTGGATTTGAAATTCGGGTTTCGGTAAAATGATTATTTGAATCCGCGATCTAAAATCGCTTATGTAATCGAATGGGCCTATAGCTCAGTCTCGGTTAGAGCGCACGCCTGATAAGCGTGAGGTCGTTGGTTCAATTCCAACTAGGCCCACCATTTTATTTAGGGGGTGTAGCTCAGCTGGGAGAGCATCTGCCTTGCACGCAGAAGGTCATCGGTTCGAACCCGTTCACCTCCACCAATTTGGTCTTAAAGTTGAAAGCTCAAAGTTGAAACAGGCATTATTTAACTTTGAGCTTTGAGCCTTAAGCTCAGGGGCAGAAAGCCCTTTTAGATCTTTGACAACTGAATACAGAGTAAAATAATTTCATAAGGTGCCTTATTATATTATAAGGATTTAATTAAGTAGCTAATATTGGTTTATTTTGGCCAAGCTACTAAGGGCAAACGGTGGATGCCTTGGCGCTGGATGACGATGAAAGACGTGACTAGCTGCGATAAGCTTCGGGGAGCTGCTAAATAGGCTTTGATCCGGAGATCTCTGAATGGGGAAACCCATTACGGGTAATTCCGTAATATTTATTACTGAATACATAGGTAATAAAGGTAAACGAGGAGAACTGAAACATCTAAGTACCCTCAGGAAAAGAAAGCAAATGCGATTCTCAAAGTAGCGGCGAGCGAAATGGGAATAGTCTAAACCAGATATATGTTCAAGCCTGCAAGCGTTGTATATCTGGGGTTGCGGGGCTTTATTTGAAGAATTTGCAGATTCTTCGGCAAGTCAGAAAATTAATGAATAGTTGAATTTGCTGGAAAGCAAGACCACAGAAGGTGATAGTCCTGTAAACGAAATTCATTAATCTTGCTGAATAGAGTTCCCAAGTACCGCGGGACACGTGGAACCCTGCGGGAATCCAGGAGGACCATCTCCTAAGACTAAATACTAACCAGCGACCGATAGTGAACTAGTACCGTGAGGGAAAGGTGAAAAGTACCCCGGTGAGGGGAGTGAAATAGTACCTGAAACCGTTTGTCTACAAGCAGTTGAAGAACTATTGAAGTGCTTGCACTTCAAGTTCGACAGCGTGCCTTTTGCATAATGAGTCAGCGAGTTACTCTATGTTGCGAGATTAAGCCGTTAGGTGTAGTCGTAGCGAAAGCGAGTCTTAACAGGGCGTTTAGTAGCATGGAGTAGACCCGAAGCCAGGTGATCTATCCATGGACAGGGTAAAGGTCGAGTAACATCGACTGGAGGCCCGAACCGCAGAAGGTTGAAAACTTCCCGGATGAGCTGTGGATAGGAGTGAAAGGCTAATCAAACCTGGAGATAGCTGGTTCTCCTCGAAATATATTTAGGTATAGCCTCATAAATTAAGTAACGGGGGTAGAGCACTGGATGGGCTAGGGGTTCTTACCGAATTACCAAACCTAACCAAACTTCGAATACCGTTAACTTTTATTATGGGAGTCAGACTACGGGAGATAAGTTCCGTGGTCGAAAGGGAAAAAGCCCAGACCGCCAGCTAAGGTCCCTAAATATGTGCTAAGTGGAAAAGGAGGTGGAAATGCATAGACAGCCAGGAGGTTGGCTTAGAAGCAGCCATCCTTTAAAGAAAGCGTAATAGCTCACTGGTCAAGTGATTCTGCGCCGAAAATTCAACGGGGCTCAAGCACATTACCGAAGCTGCGGATTGTATGCTTGCATACAATGGTAGAGGAGCGTTCCATTCCGGGTTGAAGCTGGACCGTAAGGACCAGTGGACTGAATGGAAGTGATCATGCTGACATGAGTAACGATAAAGCGGGTGAGAAACCCGCTCGCCGTAAACCTAAGGTTTCCTGAGTAAAGGTAATCTTCTCAGGGTTAGTCGGACCCTAAGCCGAGGCCGAAAGGCGTAGGCGATGGAAAACAGGTTAATATTCCTGTACCACCAAATTAGCGTTTGAGTGATGGGGGGACGCAGGAGGGTAGGTCATTCCGGTGATGGTTGTCCGGATTCAAGCTGGTAGGCGGAGAGAATAGGCAAATCCGTTCTCTTTTTAACGCCGAGAAGTGATGTGGAGGGTTTTACCCGTAAACTGATTGATCCCATACTGCCAAGAAAAGCCTCTAGCGAGTTGATTTGATGTCCGTACCGCAAACCGACACAGGTAGGTAGGGTGAGTATCCTAAGGCGCTCGAGAGAACTCTGGTTAAGGAACTCGGCAAATTAATACCGTAACTTCGGGAGAAGGTATGCCTCCATTAGGTGATTTAATTTACTTATTGAGCTGAAGGAGGTTGCAGAGAAATGGGGGTGGCGACTGTTTACTAAAAACACAGGACTCTGCTAAGTCGCAAGACGATGTATAGGGTCTGACGCCTGCCCGGTGCTGGAAGGTTAAGGGGACTTGTTATTTACCCTCGGGTAGAGAAGCTTTGAACCGAAGCCCCAGTAAACGGCGGCCGTAACTATAACGGTCCTAAGGTAGCGAAATTCCTTGTCGGGTAAGTTCCGACCTGCACGAATGGTGTAACGACTTCCCCACTGTCTCAACCAGGGACTCGGTGAAATTGAATTCGCGGTGAAGATGCCGCGTACCCGCGAAAAGACGGAAAGACCCCGTGAACCTTTACTATAGCTTGACATTGGATTTTGGGCTAGCATGTGTAGGATAGGTGGGAGACTGTGAAATTCAGACGCCAGTCTGGATGGAGTCACCCTTGAAATACCACCCTTGCTAGTTTAGAATTCTAACCTTGGCCCGTGATCCGGGTTGGGGACAGTGTCTGGTGGGTAGTTTGACTGGGGCGGTCGCCTCCCAAAGAGTAACGGAGGCGCGCGAAGGTTCCCTCAGGCTGATTGGAAACCAGCCGTAGAGTGTAAAGGCATAAGGGAGCTTGACTGCGAGAGAGACATCTCAAGCAGGTAGGAAACTAGGTCTTAGTGATCCGGCGGTTCCGAATGGAAGGGCCGTCGCTCAACGGATAAAAGGTACTCCGGGGATAACAGGCTTATCGCATCCAAGAGTTCACATCGACGATGCGGTTTGGCACCTCGATGTCGGCTCATCGCATCCTGGGGCTGGAGCAGGTCCCAAGGGTTTGGCTGTTCGCCAATTAAAGCGGTACGTGAGCTGGGTTTAGAACGTCGTGAGACAGTTCGGTCCCTATCTTTCGTGGGCGCAGGATATTTGAGGAGATCTTTCCCTAGTACGAGAGGACCGGGATGGACGAACCACTAGTGTTCCAGTTATCGTGCCAACGGTATTGCTGGGTAGCTACGTTCGGAATGGATAACCGCTGAAAGCATCTAAGCGGGAAGCCAACTTCAAGATTAGATATCCCTTTCTCCTTCGGGAGAACTAAAGACCCCTTGTAGACTACGAGGTTGATAGGCCAGGTGTATAAGTATGGTAACATATTCAGCTAACTGGTACTAATAGGTCGTGAGGCTTGGCCATTTTAAACCTTATTTATATTATTTTACTCGGTATTTTCGGTTATATATTTTATATGTTTCCGGTGATTATGGCAAAGAGGTCACACCCGTTCCCATACCGAACACGGAAGTTAAGCTCTTTAGCGCCGATGGTACTGCATGGGAGTCTGTGTGGGAGAGTAGGACGTTGCCGGAACTTTTTTTAAAGCCCCTCGATTAATTTCGAGGGGTTTTTTTTTGTAATTCTAGATGTTTTTTTTAGATAAGATCATTCCGTATTGCCAGGGTATATTCAGTCTTGCTTTTTGAAACAGGTGATATTCTATTTTTCTTCTTGTTGAAAATTTTAAGGTATCATTTAAATATATATTGCTACTATCATAACCTATTACTGTTACATAATGCCCCAAATAGATGCCCTTTTTAGGTTTATTTTTCATGGCATAACCATCAACAAAAATAATAGAAGGATTCCCCTTATCAATCTCAGAGGTTATTCTTTCAAGTGATAAGTTTTCATTATATGGCCTTACATTTGCTGGAATCTGGCTTTTTGTGATTCCTTCTATACTTTTATATTTATTATGTGACCCAACCCATTGATTCTGGTAATAGTAAAAATCAACATTCAGTTGAAATTCTGAAAGCAGCCTGATGCCATCCAGTACATAAGAAACTTCTCCATAAGTTCTATTAAGTCCCCTGTTAATATCTCTTAAGCTTTTATCCAGGTTATAATATTCACATATCCCTTTAATAGCATATGGAAGGCATGCATTTGTATCAAACCTGTGAACAGCCGGTACGCTTAATATTTTGAAAGAAGAATCTTTAGAATGGTTAAGTCTAAAGCCTGTACATTGAGTGAAGATAAGAGGAGAAAGGGCAATTAATCCAATAGCTTTTCTGCGTGATTTTAATTTTGCCATAAATTTAATTTTCTTATAAGTATTAGCGGTCTTTTGATTATTAGAAATTTAATAAGAAATGGTTTTAAATAATTACCTTTTTAAGACGTTGACTATATGTGCTTCTAGATTTTGTGTCAACACCGGGTCTATGTAATATTGTTAGTTTAATTATTAATATTTTCTTTAATCCGGTATTTTTGATAAACGAAAATAATTTCAGAGTATCTACACTTAATAGTTCGGATAATAAAGTGCGCACCTTTAATCTTTTTAGGGATTTCAAAAGTTCCTTTGTACTTCATAGATTTTTTTATGTTGACAAAGAATGCATGAAATGTAAAATTTGCGCGCGAGGATAAAAATGATGGAAAATCAAGCTATTAAAATATTTTTAAGGTTTTACTTTTTTAAGAGGTGGACCTGTAAAAAATAGTGTGTGTGAATCAACAGGTCAAAAAACGCCGAGCACACGCTCAGGCGTTTTTTTTGTTATATACCGATAATTATAAATTTATATTTTTTGTCTTATATATAAAATAAGGAGGATTTACATTAGATGAATATTAAACAACATCCCCCAATAGAGGTTGCTGAAAATTTTTATCAACTGGGAACCCCGGCCTTTCCTGCTTTTCTTTCAATGGGTGAGATTGGTATGCTTATCGAGGGTGGAACCGGTCCAACATTCCGGATAATCGTTGATCAGATAAAATCCCTTGGCATCGACCCTGCTGAAGCTATTAAATATATTGTGTTAACACATACCCATGCAGATCATATTGGCGGAATTCCTTTTTTCAAAAAGGAATGGCCCCATGTAAAACTTCTGGCCAGTCCCAATGCCGAAAAAGTATTCAGCAAAACAGAGTTATTCTGGGAGTTTTTACTTGTTGATACAGGAATAGCCCAGCTTATGAGGGCAAAGGGTGATATTGATGACCTTCCGCCGGCCCTGGATGACTATACCTTTCAACTGGATGAAACGGTCAAGGAAGGCGATACTATTGACCTGGGAAACGGTGTTATGTGGGATGTTTATGAAACAACAGGGCATTCATATTGCCATATTTCTCTTTTTGAAAAAAATGAAGGGACACTCATTGTTGGAGATTCAACCGGGTTTTATGTACCAGAAAAGGATGCCTTCTGGCCCAATTATTTTGTTTCTCTTGATGCATACTGTAACAGCATAAAAAAGATGGCAGAAATTCCTGCAAAACGTGCAGTTCTCAGTCACAATTGTATTATTGAAGGAGATGTGAGAAAGCACCTTCAAAAGGCAATTGATGCTACCAAAATTTATCATAATGATACGTTAGACAGGCTTGAAAAAGATGAGGATACGGAATCCATCGCAATGGATAATGCACGCTTTGTATATAGCATTACTGATATCCAGCCTTTTAAGGTTATGTATGATCTCTGTAAGGTGATGATAATGAGATCGCAAAAAAATGGAAGAGAATACGATTTCAGTTTTTAGGTTTTCAGGGGGGATATCCATTGGAATCAAAAACAGTTGGCTGCCCCTATAAAAATCTTATTATTTATCATATTGATGGTGTCTTCTGCCATGAATATGAAAAAATCCTGGGAAGGAATTATATCGGCAACTGGGTTGAAGATAGATTTTCCTTCCTTTTTTTTACTGAAGATCCGGAAAATGATTTGGAAGAAATTATATCTCAGCAGCCTCAACTTAAAATACTTGATAAGTACAGTTTTTCCTATGAAGAATGGCAGGGCGGCGGATTTGAAAAAAAGCTTATAGAGGATTTTATAATAGTTCCTCCCTGGGAGGAAGTTGATATTGGCAGCGCAAGGTTTAAAATTATTCTTGATCCGGGTGTTGTTTTTGGGAACGGGTTGCATCCTACCACAAAAGACTGCATTCGCGCTGTTTCATACCTGAGAAAACATCATTCGTTTAATAAAGTAATAGATATAGGGACCGGTACCGGGATACTCGCTATAGCATCGATATACCTTGGAGCTTCAGAAGTTACTGCTATCGACCTTAATCCACTTGCCGTAAAGACTGCAGCTAATAATGTGCTTATAAATAATTTTGACAAAAAAATAAGTGTATTTGAGGGGAAGGCTGAAGATTATGCATGCAACAAGGCTGATCTTTTAATTGCAAATATCCATTTTGAGGTAATTAAAACGATGTTTGCTGACCAAGGCTTTCTTGATAAGGATTACTATATTTTTTCAGGACTGATGCGCAGCCAGGCAGGAGACCTGAGAGAGTTAATAAGAAAGAATGGAATGAATATTGTGAAAGAATGGGAATATGAGATGACATGGTACACGATGCTGATTGAGAGAAAAGTGCATGGCAGATAATCAAAAGATAAAGATCAAAAAACCGGAAGGGTATCATTGTTTTGCCTGCGGTACTGCCAATCCTATAGGCCTGAATCTTGAATTCTACGCAACAGGTGACAAGATCTGTTCTGAAATTACCCCAGGTAAATATCATGCAGGATGGGCGGACATTACTCACGGGGGAATTATCTCAACCATTCTTGATGAAGTTATGTCCTGGACAATCCTCTATTTTAAAAGAATATTTTTTGTTACGAGAAAAATGGAGCTAAAATATATCAGACCGGTTCAGACCGGAGTCCCGCTTGTGGCCAGCGGCAGTATTATTTCCTGTATAGAGGGCGAGAAGATAATTACTGTTAAAGGCGAACTCAGGGATAACCGAAATACTCTGTTTGCAAAGAGCAGGGGAGAATTTATTAAAATAAAAAGAGAGGATATTTCTCCTGATTTAAAAGATTCGGAAGAGGAGATTTTTTCTCTTATAGACAAATTGCCGCCGGTATAAAGGAGAACCAAATGGATATAGAACAGATAAAAGTAGGATTCATGGATGTGTTTTGCTACATAATCTCATGCCCCAACACAAAAGAAGCCCTTGTTATTGATCCTGCAGGGGATGAAGACTATGTGGTCAACAGGATAAAGCAAAAAGGGCTTACCCTTAAGTATATTGTAAATACACACGGTCATGCGGATCATGTCGGCGGAAATGCCCGAGTAAAGGAACTTACAGGGGCAAAGATAATAATGCACGAAGAGGATGATAAACTTTTTAATTCCCCTGAAGGCCGCGCTCATGCTGCCCAGATGGGTTTTGCTCCTTCACCCGATGCAGACCTTCATGTGAAGGATAATGATGAAATCGTAATAGGTGATGTTAAATTAAAGGTTATTCATACCCCGGGGCACAGCCGGGGAGGTATATGCCTTTACGGAGAAGGAAGCCTCTTTACAGGTGATACACTGTTTGTAGGGGCAATAGGAAGGGATGATCTTCCGGGCGGAGACTATGAAGTTTATATGGAGTCAATTAGTAAAAAGATTCTGACTCTTCCTGATGAGACAGTTGTCTGGCCAGGGCATGATTACGGAGTCAGTCCCTCATCAACAATTGGGCGAGAGAAGATGACAAATCCCTATTTGTAGTTAAATCAGGTATTTTTATTGACATACATGGTTACGATTCATATATTTTGATCTTAGAAATATATATTGCATATAAGTTTTGTTTTTTCCGATAGTATGTTAAAGAAGCCGGTAAATTTTTTACGAGGTATTCATTATGGTAGCTGTAAATGAAAATATTAATACAAAAGCCACTGATCCTTTAGCCATAGAACCCTATGATAAGGAATGGGGGGTGGGTGTCTCTGCAATAGAAGAAAATCCGTCGCCGTTTCCAAGAATAAATAATATTCTTAAATGGCTTAAGGAAAGAGATTTCACTGCAGATTCTCAGCGTGCCGTAATCTATACCGAAGGATATTTTAAGAAATACAGCGCCTATCCCCAGATACTCAAATGTGCAATGACATACCGGGATGTTCTGCAGCAGGTTAAAATAAACATATGGCCTGATGAACTTATTGTCGGCGAATTAGCCGCCCCTGCCAAAAGTGCTCCTGTATATCCTGAATTTTCAATTGACTGGCTTTGTGATGAAATGACCAACTCTCCACTTGAACTTCGGAGAAATGACCGTTATGTGATCGACGAAGATACAAAGAAGGCTCTTTTTGATATACAGAAGTACTGGAAAGGGAATACCCTTGAAGAGCATATCCTCAGTACTTTGACTGAGGAAGAACGAAAAGGATCACATCTGGAAAAGGGTGTCAACTTTTTCGGGCTGTTCGCTTCAGCCGGCGTGGGCCATGTATGTGCAAATTATGAAAAGCTTTTATCTCTTGGATTTGGCGGCATCAGAGAGCAGATACTTGAAAAAAGAGCAGGGCTTAATACCTCAAATCCTTCGGATATCACCAGAAAAGAATTTTACGATGCCGCGCTTATATCCCTTGAAGGCGCTGTTACCTATATAAAGCGTTATGCACAGCTTGCCGCTGACATGGCAGAAGAAGAGACTGACGAGCGCCGGAAAGCCGAACTCCAACGTATTTCCTCAAACTGCTTCCAGGTCGCGGAAGGTGTTCCGAGGGATTTCTGGGAGGCAATACAGCTCTGGCATATTGCTACCAATATGATAATTATTGAGACAAACGGGCATTCTGTTACATACGGCCGTTTCGATCAGTTGTTTTATCCCTTTTACAGGCATGACATGGCTCAGGGGACCTTTAAAAGGGAATTTATCCAGGAACTGATTGAAATGTCATTCCTCAAGATACATGAACTGTGCAAGATCCGCGATAAGAAGGCAATTATATTTTCCAGCGGTACCATAATGGGCGGTACGGCCCTGGATGTGGGCGGTGTGGACAAAGAGGGAAATGACGCAACAAATGATCTCAGCTATATGGTTCTGGATGCACATGCGCACACAAGAATTCCTAATCCATGGATGGGTGTACGGCTCCATAAAGATGCCCCCAGGGAATTCAAGATAAAGACATTTAATGTAATCCGGATCGGTACAGGAGAACCCAAGATATTTAATGATTCCGAAATGATCAAGGCACTGCTCAACTATGACAAGCCCATAGAAGATGCAAGAAATTATGTCGGGATAGGCTGTGTTGAACCCTGTGTTCCGGGAAAAACATACGGCTGGCATGATTCAAGTTCATTTAATATAGCAAAGGTAATGCAGCTTGCCATAAACGGAGGGCGTTGTATAGACTGCAGTCCCCAGTGCCCCAGGTATGAAAAATGTGCAGGTGCAGGAGGAAGGCTGGGTATTGATACAGGAAGCCTCGAAACCTTTAAGTCCTTCGACGAAGTCATGGAATCCTTTGATAAACAGATGGAATACTGGTGTGATATTATGATCAGCCAGATAAACAAGGTGGACATGGCACATCAGCGGCTTAAACCTCTTCCCTATCTTTCTCTTTTGATTGATGACTGTATTGGCAAGGGAGTTGATGTGTCTGCGGGTGGTGCAGTATACAACCACAGCGGCCCCCAGGGTGTTGGAATAGGAACCGTGGCTGACAGCCTGACGGCAATAAAGCAGCTGGTGTTTGATGAAAAAAAGACAGACGGCAAGGCATTTCTTGATGCTTTAAAGGCTAACTGGGAGGGATACGAAACCTTGTATGCCATGGTCAACAGTGACAGGATGCACTGTTACGGCAATGATGATGACTATGCCGATGATGTAGCAAAATTTGTGGCAGCTACATACTGCAGGCATGTCGAACACCGGCCGACCCCGCATGGGGGTGAATATATGCCGGGGGTATTCTCTGTTTCACAGAATGTTATGGCAGGGTTTTACACCGCGGCTACCCCTGATGGCAGAAAGGCCTATGGCCCCTTGTCAGACTGTATCGGACCGGTGCATACAGAAATAGCATCTCATGACAGAAAGGGCCCAACGGCAATTGCCAAGTCAGTGGCTAAGCTGGACCACAGCCGTATAGGGAACGGTATCATTCTTAACTGGAAATTCAGCCCGGGAGCGGTTTCCGGTGAAACCGGGAGGGATAATCTTATATCCCTGATGGATGTGTATTTTGACTGCAATGGCATGCAAAGCCAGTTCAATATTATAGGCAAGGACGTTTTGATTGATGCCCAGAAAAAGCCTGATGCATACAAAGACCTTCTTGTTCGAATTGCCGGCTACAGTGCCTACTTTGTTGAATTGAGCGAGGAACTCCAGAGCGATCTTATAAGCAGGACTGAATTGTCATTTGACTGATTTTTACGTGAGAAATATTAAGGTTTTCTAATTTAAATAATTATTTATTGTGTTTCCAGCCTGAGTGTACCATCGGCAATATTTATGTAAGCAACCACATTTAATATTTCCCCGTGACGGATCGTTATCTTCCTCATATCCCACCTTAATGGCAGAAGTTGCGGAGGAAATATTGAGATTCGTTTCCACCAGGGTATCTCCTCTTTAACAGTCAGAGAATAATCCCCTGCAGGCAGAGAGATCAATTGCCCTGATTCATTAAGCTGTGGCAGATTTTTATATGTTGAATTTTTGCCGCCATCAAGGTGATAGGGTAACCCATTCAGAAGAAAAATCAGGTTTGTCGCCTTTGAGCTGATGTAGAGCTTTCCCGGCAGAGGAATAAGGGTTACATCTAGGTTCAACAGTGTCTGTTCGGGGTCCACGGAAGTGTTCACATATTTTGTGAAAAAGCCGTCTTCAGAGAATTGAAAACTGTAATCCTTTCCGCTTGTAAAGGTCCTGAAAAGGTTTTCATCATTCTTGAATTTATCCAAGGATATCCATTTGTTTTCATGGAAGATGTAGATTAAAGCATTATCAATGATATCTTTTCCGTCTGTCAGGTTTTTTACAGTACATTTCAACTTAAGGGGGAGTATTGGGGCATCCTTTTCCATGGCAATGTGCAGGCAGTAACCATCTTTTTCTGTAGGTAGATTTTTTTGAATCGACCTGGGTGCCAGATAAAATTGAGTCTGGTACTGTTCGTTTTTTATGTCCAGCCGAATCAGGTAATTTCCTTCAGGGAGATATTTTTTTTGAGAACGAAGACTGGAGAAGGTTTTTGTGGAGACAGAGATATCTTCCTTAAAACCGAAATCTATTCCATCAACCTCTTTCCAGCTGTTTTTCTCTTGAGAAAATAGAGTGCCGTGGAGGGCTAACCCTGAAAACGCCTTTCGCTCTTTTCTTATTTTTGCCTCAACTGTCAGTGCCCCGTAATCAGAGGGATAGAAGTATTCATAATGCATTCCGTTTCTGTATGCAAATAAACCCCCGGCAACAATGGCAAAAAAAATAATAATGGTTACTGCCGGCTTCAGTCCAAACCACCCCTGTTTTGATACTTTGCTGTTAACCGGCTCCTCTCCTTCAAGAAAAAGCCGGATATCATTGTTTATCTGCCCCTGGTCCTGATAGGATTTGAGAAGTTTGGAGCATTTTTTTAAAACGTATTCTATCCCCCTGTATCTCTTTTTCATTTTGTGATGCATTGTCTTTTTAATAAGGCGCTGAACCGGGCGGGATATCTTAGGGTTGATTTTTCGAGGAGATATATGACGGCCCCTGGTTATCTTTGCAAGAATATGTGGTTCAAAAGAACTCTCGTAAGGTTTGATGCCGGTCAACATTACATAGAGCAATACACCTATAGAATAGATATCCGCCCGCTGATCTACTTTACTGGGGTCCGATATCTGTTCTGGTGACATGTATGCCGGGGTTCCGAGGGTCATTCCGGTTCTGGTCAGACCTTCATCTTCTTCCACCGTGGCGGCTACCCCGAAATCGGTTAATTTTACTTCCCCGGATTTTGATATAAGTATATTAGCAGGTTTGATATCCCTGTGGATAACTTTTTGTTCATGGGCAAATTTCAGGGCTTTGCACACCTCGGTGAAGATCAAAAGCGCCATATCCCTTGGCAGGCATCTCTTTTCCTTTATCAAATTATCAAGGTCGATACCCTCAACATATTCCATTACAATGCAATAGGAAGAGCGGTCCTTAAAATGATCATATACCTGCACAATGCGCCTGTCCTTCAGCTCCATCATAATTCGCGCCTCCCGGCGGAACCGCTGTTCAATGGCCGGATCATTTTTTATTGTGAGACATTTTATGATGACTGTTGATCCAAGGGTAGGATGTTCCGCTTTATATACCTCTCCCATGCCTCCGATCGCAAGTTGAGATATTACCTTGTACTTTCCTATTTTTTTTGGTGTTGCAGCCATAATAATAGCGATATGAGGTTTGTTTCAGACCGGATAAGATCATTCAGACGGCATATGTAGGATCGCTCATATCGTTGTCAGGTTTTTCCTGTATAAAATTGATTACCAGTGTATGTTTTCCTATAGTGATTATATCTTTGTCTCTTAGAGGCGCCTTGGTTACCTTTTGATCGTTCAGAAATGTACAGTTGGTACTGTTTATGTCTTCAATAAAATAGGTGTCCGCATGTTTAATAATCCTTGCATGTTTATTGGAGACCTGCAGGTTATCGATTTCAATAGTATTATTTCTTTTCCTGCCAATAGTGATTTCATCCCTGTCTGTTTCAATGGTCTTAAGAACGCTATTTTTAAATCTGAGCTGTATTTCAATCATTTGGATCTCCTCCCTGGCTTCTAATTCGCTTAATCATTGCAAATATTATACCAAAAGAAGTAGGATCAAATCGAGCTATTGGGAGGTAATCATCAGGTTAATGCCCTAGAGACGATCATGTTGTGGGCGTCTTTACGCCATCTTTGTGGTAGAGCCTGCGACTGCTGGAATGTTGTATCCCTTCAATATTTCGGTGAGATCAAGCAGATTCTTTTCCCAGACCGATCTTTCAGGCGGTGTGAAATCTTTCATTGAATAGGGGATAGATAGGGAGGCATATTTTTCAGTTCCCATTTTCCTGTATGGTAGAAGCTGCAGCTGCACAATATTATTGCCCAGATCTTTGCTTATAAATTCAGCGGTTGCCCTTATGTTTTCTTCACTGTTATTATGATCCGGAATAATCGGTATCCTGATGACAAGAGGCTTCTCCATCTCAACCGTCCTCTTTATATTGCTAAGGATCTGTTCATTGCCCGCCCCGGTATATTCTTTGTGCTTCACTGTATCCATATGTTTTATATCGGTAATGACAAGGTCCGTGTATTCATATACCTTTTCCATGTGTTCCTGAGGACATTGTAGTGAAGATTCGACACATGTATGTATAGATGAATTTTTACATTCCTTTAAAAGGAGACTGGCGAATTCCCATTGAAGCATAACCTCTCCGCCGGAAAGAGTAACGCCTCCTCCGGTTTTAATATAAAAACTTCTGTCCTGGAGGATTATTTCCATAAGCTCCGGGACCATCATTTTGTCACCCCATGTCATAATTGCCCTTGAGGGGCATTCATCAGCGCATTTTAAACAATCCGCGCATTCCGGGATTTCTTCTATCTTAAGAAGCAGATCATCCTGAGTCCTTATGGGAGAATTATCCCCTTCAGGACATTCTTTGATACAAAGGGAACATTTGCTTATGCCGATACACTTGGATGGGTATACGCCAATCTGCTGTTTCGGGGATAATCCTTCGGGATTGCTGCACCACAAACATCTGAGGGGACAGCCCTTGAAGAAGATTTCTGTTCTTATTCCAGGGCCGTCGTGTATTGTGTATTTCTGTATGTTGGTGATAAGGCCGTAAGGTTCACCGTCTTTTGTCAGTCTCATCAGTCTTTATATCCGATCAGTCAAAGGACAGTACTGTCCTGCCTATAATATCATCCTGAAGCTCTTTTGAAAGTTCTACAAAGTATGCACTGTAACCTGCAACCCGGATTAAAAGATCCCTGTATTCATCCGGGTTTTTCTGGGCCTCGACCAGTGTCTCCTGGTTGACAACACTGAACTGGCTGTGCATGCCCTTTCTCTGAACATATTCGTCGAGCAGTGCAATGAAACTGTCCCTGCCGGTATCTCCGGTAAGGGATGAAGGTGAAAATTTCCAGTTTAAAAGGGTGCCGTTGGTTGCCCTTGCATGGTCAAGTTTTGTAACCGATCTGCATATTGCGGTTGGACCGGATACATCATGTGAGGCGAAGTGTGTGTGAACTGCCCCCATGCAGTCTGATAGGGGTTCAAATGCCTTTCTACCTTCAAAGGACGCCCATTGCATGAGTCCGAATGCTACGTTTACAGTAACAGAATATGCACCCGGCTGATAGAATCCGCCACGGGTGTTTGGCCTGTGTTCTATATGTTTGCACCATGTATCCATGGCAAACCTGGTGAGTTCATCTGCATAATCGTCATCATTGCCGTAATGGTGTACCTTATCGCTGTTCACATAGGCATAAAGAGATTCATAGCCTTCCCAGTTTTTCCGGATAGCTGTAAGGAATTCTTTTCCGGTTACCTTCTTTTCTTCAAACACAAGCTGTTTGATTGTTGCAAGCCCGTCTCCTGTGGTGCCGATTCCGACGCACTGGGGACCGCTGAAATTATACTTAACACCTCCATGTGTTATATCCTTGCCATTTTCAATGCATCCTTCCATAACAGAAGAAAGATAAGGCAATGGTTTCAATGCCTGGTGCGCAAGATCAACAGCGTTCAATACTGATATCTGGCGATCGCACCAGTATTTCATCTGTTTGTCATAGGCCTCAAGCACCTCATCGAATGTCTTGAAATCCTCAAGGCTTCCGGTTTCAAGACCGAGTCTTTCCCCGATAGCACCGCATTTGTCCCATCTCATACACTGCGGGCCGCAGTCTATACAACGGCCGTTGTTCATGGCGAGTTCAAGTACCTTGGCCATGTTCATGTGCCCGCAGTCTTTCCAGCCGTATGATTTTCCGGTAACGTCAGGCTCAACACACCCGACCACCTGGTAATTCCGTGCATCTTTTATGTCAGTATAGGATGACAGCATGGACGGTATTGCCACATCATCATTAAATATCTTGGGTTCACCTGTCCCCAGGCGGATTGCGTTTGCCACCTTTACCTTCAGTTCCCAGGGCGTGCCGGCATGCAGCCTGACAGCCAGCCATGGGGTAGGTATCCTGATGTGAACATGGGCATCAACACCCATATAGGTCAACTCATTGGTCGCATCCCTGCCATCCCTGTCAATTCCCCCCAGGGTCAGGCACTGACCGCCAACACCGCCATTACCGAATGTTTTTATAAGGACATGGCTTCGCAGTTTATTAAGGTCCCATATCTTTATATAAAAATTTTCTATAAGCTCCTGGCAGAATTCCCTGGTTGCTGTTCCGCTCTCGATATCCTTTTTAAAAAAAGGATACATGTACTGATCAAATCTTCCATATGATATCGAATGGCCATTGCATTCCATATGTATCATGCAGTTTGCAATATGCACCAGCTGAATGGCCTCCCAGAATGTGCGGGGCGGATTTTCCGATACCCATTTAAGGTTTTCGTGCATCTGAAGGAGTTCTTTTTTTCGGGTTTCATCGGATTCTTTTTTGGCCTTTTCCCATGCAAGGCTTGCATAGCGTTTTATATGGTCTGTGGCGGCTTCGTTTACAAGGAGTTCGGCCTTTAAGAAGATATATTTTTTAAGACCCTCGGGCGAGGTTTTATCAATATCATTAATGGCATCGAGAATCATTTGCCTGATACCTTTATAGCCTATCTTGAACAGTCTTTCATACGACAGCCCAAGGTGCCCGGCCCCGCAGAAAATATAGGCATCAGCAAAAAATACCCCCTTGCCTGCATGGGAGCCTTTTAGTTCATCGTCTGTTAATAATGAATTTGCATAGTCTTCAATTGTATTTCCGTTCCAGAAATCCCTGATGGATTCAAGTTTTTCATGGGACTCCCTGGTATAGCTGAAATAATCATGTGTGCGTTCTTCGCTGTAGTCCATCAGGCCGTCCCGCATTTCATCAACTACCCAGTTGAGACCGAATTCAGGAAAAACAGGGGCGCCTTTTTTATCACAGCCAAGCCCGCCTGCGATCAGCTCATCATCATATATATAGATTGGCGTATTCCTTAATAAATTTGCCATACCCTCGGCGCATTTTGTTATCTGAGGCACCCCTGGATTGTTTTTATATGCCTCGGTAACCAGAAGAGCCCTTTCTGCCGGCACAAAACCGTTTGTTGTCTTTGCAGTATTCTTCAGAATTCTGTTAATGCGCGGAAATGGAGAAGGTTCAGGAGTATTTCCTGAAATTCCTATCCCCCATTCTCTGTCAAAGGGTTCAATAGCCTGCGGCATTATCTTAACGGCTTTTTTATATGAATTATTAACCTCTTTGATTGCTTCCATTCTTTGTCTCCTGGTATAAGCTGTTGATAATAAAACATTTTATCATAAATCAAGTATATTGGGTATGTCTCTGTGAGTCAATAGCATTTGAGGTATAATATCCGCATGAATTGATTGACTAATAAAACAATCATTTATTTTAAGCTTAAAATTATATAATTTCAATAGATAAAATCTGATATATTATTTTGTCAGTGTCGAAAATCGGCATTTTTAACTAATTATTATCAGGTATTTGAAAATTATTATTTAATAGTATAGTGTAAATTTCTAATATTAGCATTAAACGAAATATTTCCTGAGGAGGGTATAAAATGAATGATAATTTAAAAGGCAAAGTGGCGGTGGTTACCGGGTCAGGTCAGGGCATCGGTCGCAGTATTGCTTTAGCCATGGGTAGAGAAGGCGCAAAGGTTGTTACCAATAACCGTAAACCCGGATCAACAGGCTTTGCCATTATGGATGAATCTCTGGTGAGCAACCTGAGTGATGAGGAAAAAGAGACCCTTAAAAAGAAATCCGAAGAAGCAAAGGGTGATGCAGAGACAACAGCACAGGCTATCAGGGACGCAGGCGGTGAGGCCGTAGCCTTTTTTGGCGACACAAGTAATTTTGAAACAGCAAAAGAGCTTATACAAACTGCTGTGGATAATTTCGGCAGAATCGATATCCTTGTCAATGTTGTTGGAACATTCTCATTCAGCCCGGTCTGGGAGATGAGTGAGGAAGACTGGGACAAGGTATGTAATGTAAAACCAAAGGCACATTTTAACTGTATAAGGCATGCACTTCCACACATGATGAAACAGAAATTCGGGCGTATTGTCAACTGTACATCGGGTGCCTTCAAGGGCGGAGGAATCCGTCAGGCCCATTATTCTGCTGCAAATGCAGGAGTTGTAGGCCTCACCTTTGCGGTTGCCCAGGAAGTAATTGAGTATGGGATTACCTGTAATGCATTTGCTCCCAATGCCAATACAAGGGCTTCATTTGAGATAGATGCCTATGAAAAGGCCATGCCCGAAGGCCAGGGACCATGGGTTTTTGAAAATTTTAAACTGCCCCTTAATATGAGCCCCAGCCCGGATGATCTGGCGCCCTTTATCTGTTACCTGTCTACAGATGATGCAGCAGGAATAAGCGGGTCAGTCTTTTTTGTGGGCGGGCCATCCATTCATCTTTATTCAGAAGCTGAATGGACAAGTTCACTTATAAAATACGGTGACGGTAACCGATGGACCGTTGATGAGCTGAAACAGCAGGTCCCAAAAAACCTTATTGGCATGCGCAAGAGTTCAACCATGCAGATGTATGAAATGGCTAAAAAATAACCTGATTTTTATCTAATAAGTCAAAGAATGGTTTTTATTTGACCTTTATAGGCCCGGTTCGTAGCCGGGCTTTATGTTTCGGTTGACACATATGGGTATATTCCCTATACTTTTTGCTTTAAAAAATAATCAGGTTTCCTTATCAGAATCCCCAATAAAGGAGGGATTTTATGCGCCTATTTACATTCATTCTTGGAATATTGCTGATAGCCAGTATTTCCTTTGCCGCTGATATTGATGGTAAATGGGCCGGTGAATTTGCACAGTTTGGTGGTTTTGGCCGAGGACAGGGAACACCACCGATGGTTCTTACTTTTGGTTTTAAGGCTGATGGAGAAACGCTTACAGGATATAATGAACCTGCCGGAATGGGAATACAGGTCCCCATAAGGGAAGGTATTATTAAGGGTAATAAAATATGGTTTTTGCTGGATGTGAATATAGGCCCTTCAAAAATGGTATTCTGTTATAAGGGCAAAGTAAAAGGCGATAGAATAAAACTTAGTTTTAAAAG
The DNA here is from genome assembly GCA_963667015.2 of Desulfatiglandales bacterium. Classification (GTDB taxonomy): domain Bacteria; phylum Desulfobacterota; class DSM-4660; order Desulfatiglandales; family HGW-15; genus JAAZBV01. The sequence continues at coordinate 2,735,358 of CAXXJJ010000004.1, read as the reverse complement.
CGTGACTGAAGATCAAGCCGGTGGCGGTTTCGGGGTTGAAGAACAGCAGATTATATTAAAGCGTCAGTAAATATCTTACTGGTTGAACACAGCATATTCTGAAAAATATTAAGAAGAGACTATAGCATGGCCTTTTATGTCTCAGGCTATCCACCTTGGACCAAGATTCCAGAAGACTATGGGCGGTAAGGAATACTGGTACGACGGCCCCGGCTGTTTAAATGAAGGTTGGGCAGGACATCCTGGCTGGACGGAATAGTAAATAGAAAATAAAAAAGAGTATATGGGAGAATTATTGATCTCTCCTTAAATACTCTTTTCTATATTTACGACTAAATAAGGGGGTTAAGATAATTTCTGGTTTGCGTACTCCACTGCGTTTCTGAATATCCTGATACCATCACCTTCCTTATTTTCCAGTTTCTTCCCTTCTCTTGATAATCTTTCCTTTTTACCTGTCCACTCCGGATGATTCATGTATGAATGAAATGCCTCGGGGTGAGGCATAAGGCCGAATATCCGGCCTGTCGGATCACAAATCCCTGCTATATCCCTTATGGAACCGTTAGGGTTAAATGGCCACACATCATCTGCAGGATTACCTTCCCTGTCAGCGTATTGCGCGACGACCTGATTGCTTTTAAAAAGCCGGTCAATATCGTTTTCCGAAGCAAAAAGCTTACCTTCAGCATGACGTACAGGAAGTTCAATGGTATCCATTCCCTTTGTAAATACACAATTTGAATTGGGGTTGATCTTTAAATTAATCCAGCAGTCGATGAAGTTGCCCCTGTCATTGTTCGTAAGTGCAACGCGTCTTTCTGTATAGTTGTTGTCAAAACCTGGAAGCAGGCCGAGATTTACAAGAGACTGGAATCCGTTACATATCCCTATAACAAGGTTTCCCTCCTCAATAAATTCCTTTATCCTGTCACCTATATTGAATTTTATTTTTGATGCAAAGATAACCCCGGCTCCGTGGTCATCTGCCCAGCTGAATCCACCGCCGAAGACAAGTATCCGGCAGTCTTTCAAAATCTTTCCTGAATCTTCTATAACATCATTTATATGCATCTTCAGGGTATCTGCCCCTGCAAGCTTCAATGCATACTCTGTTTCATAATCACAGTTAAGCCCGTACCCGGTAAGTATAAGTGCTTTTACAGGCATTATATTAATCCTCCAAAGGTTTTTGACCAGCAGTCTTTCAGGGCACCAACCTCTTCACATATTATTTCACTGCCGCTGATTCCTGAAATTCTAAATATATTTGAATCCGCAACCCTGCCTGCAAGGCCGATCTTTAAACCATTAAAAAGTTTCTCGAATTTCTCTTTTTTTGCCGGGTCAACCGTAACAATGAACCTTCCTGCTGATTCCGAATAGAGTATCGTTATATCAGAAAGTCCGGGAGCAGCGGGAACAGCCTTAAGATCAACCTCCATTCCCAATTCGCCACCCATGGCAACCATTGCCAGATGTACGCCAAGTCCGCCCCTTGATACTGCGTGGGCAGATGCAATAAGACCCTGGTCAGTGGCCTCTCCCAGCTTTTTATAAAGGGGAATAACCTCTTCGGTATTCACTTCAGGAACATTGAGCCCGAGCTCTCCCATCATCTGGTAATATTCGCTTCCTCCGAGCTCGTCTTCGGTTTCCCCAAGTATATAGACAAGATCCCCGGGCATCTTGCTCTCCATTGTGAGGCATTTTTCAGTATCCTTTATAACGCTCGATACTGTGAAAAGCAGGGTGGGAAGGCCTGATACTTTTCTTCTTTCACCATAGAGGCCTTCGAGGTTGCCGTCTATGTACATGCTGTCCTTGCCCGAAAGAAGAGGGATACCAAATGAGAGGCAGTAATCACGCAGGGCCAGGTTTGATCTCACAAGCTGTGCGGCCTTGTATTTACCGTCCGGATTCTGTTCCGGATGATACTGGATAGTAGGCCAGCAGAAATTATCAACACCGCCCAGATGGTCCAGATCTCCTCCAACAGCCAGTACCTTTCTAATGGATTCATCAATAATATATGCCGTCATATGGTATGTATCGATTTCCGAAAAGAAAGGATTGATAGTCTGGGATATCGCAATGCCTCCGGGTGAATCCAGTACAGGTTTAACCACTGCCGCATCACTCGGGATGTCTCTGCCTTTTCCCACCAGGGGTTTGATAATGCTTCCTCCCTGTACTTCATGATCATACTGTCGGGCAATCCAGTTTTTTGAACAGATATTGGGCCGAGCAAGAATGGTCTTTAACAATTCCCCGTGTTTTTTAGGTTCGCTTATTACAGGTTCACACAGCCCTCTTGTCTCGGGAGGTGTCCATTCCGCATCAAATACCCACTGGGGAAAATCCGATTCCATGAAATCCATGCTTATATATGCACAGGTTTTTCCGTTGTAATCCAGTCTCAGGTATCCGGAGTCGTTGTATTCACCAATCACAGTTGATTCAACCGCGTGCTTTCGACTGAGTTCCATAAATCTGTCAAGATTTTCAGGTTTAACAGCAATAGTCATTCTTTCCTGTGATTCTGATACCCATATCTCCCACTGGTCAAGACCTTCATATTTGAGCGGAACCTTGTCCAGGTCCACCCTGCATCCGTTGCTCAGCATGGCAGACTCTCCTACGGACGATGAAAGCCCGCCACCGCCGTTATCGGTTATGAAGGTGAAAAGATCTTCATCCCTTGCTTCAAGCAGGAAGTCGTGCATTTTCTTCTGGGTATAGGGGTCGCCTATCTGGACATGGCCGGCGGGAGTATGTTCGCTGAACACTTCTGAAGATGCTGTTACACCGTGGATGCCGTCTTTTCCTACCCGGCCTCCGGACATAATTATCAGCTCTCCGGGTTCTGTCTTTTTGAGGTGTGAAGGTGCATCGTTTATCCTGTCCGGCATAATTCCAAGCGCGGTAACAAAGACAAGGCATTTACCCATGTAGCCTTTATCAAAAACCACCTGGCCGAATGGTGTGGGAACACCGCTCTTGTTTCCCCCGTCCTTGACCCCTTCTATTACACCGTCCAGGAGCCTTCTCGGGTGCAGGTGAGGTTTAAGCGGACCGTCATAATCCCTGTCCCCTACACAGTAACCATACATCCCCAGTATTAGTTTTGATCCTTTGCCTGTACCCAGCGGGTCCCTGTAAATGCCTACTATTCCGGTAATGGCGCCGCCGTAGGCCTCCATGTTTGAAGGGCTGTTATGGGTTTCACCCGTAATGGTGTAATTGTTTTTATCATCAAACCGCGCAACGCCTGCATTGTCCCACAAAACAGATACCACCCAGTCTTTTTTATCCTTTATCTCAAGGGTGGGGGCCTGAATACAGGTCTTGAAGAGATTATTTATCTGCTCTTCTTTGCCGGTTGAAAGGTCCTTATAATTGAAAAGAGCTCTGAAGGTGTTGTGGTTGCAATGGTCACTTCTTGCCTGGGAGATATATTCCAGCTCAACATCGGTGGGCTGATCAAGGCCAACCTTTTTTCGCCCGGCAAGGATATCTTCCCTTAAAAAATATTTCCTTATGGTTGGGATATCACTGTCCTGAAGTGCCAGGTTCCGTTCACCGGATATTCTTTTAAGTTCCTCATCGGAATTGATGGATATCGTGTTTGATTTAGGGACATGATCCAGCTTTACCTTGGGGAGGATTATACCTATGCCTTTTTGCTGATCCCAGTCATTTTTTGAGAATACCCTGTATTGCTGTATTATATCATTTGAAAGAATTTCAGATGCAATTTTAGTGGCATCAGCTTCACTGATATCTCCGCGTACTTCATAGAGTTTGGATGTGTAGACGGCTTCATCCTTTTTAAACCGGATCTTAAGAAAATCTTCAATCGCTTCTACTGCTGTACTTCCGACAGTGTCTCTGACGCCCGGTCTGAAGCCTATCCATATCAGCCAGTCAAAATCTTCTGCTATTGGAGAAAAAGACGATTCTTCAATTACAGGATTCGTAAAGATTTCAGCTTTGATATCCTTCAGCTGAGTTTCGCTTAATTCAGCATCAAGAGTCAAAATTTTAATGACCCGGATATCCTTAACAGCCAGTCCGAAGTAATCAATTGCCTTTTTTTTAATATTATTGCCCTCAGCATCAGGCAATTCTTTTTTAAGTCGTATTTCAAGTCGAGAGGCCATATATGGTTCCTCAATTTTTAAAAGTTAATGTATCGTTTTTAAATGCCGATCTGTATAAATGAGTAATCATTATTAAATCAAGACTTTAATGAAAATCAATGAATCAGTCAATAAACTATAAAAAGAATATTGGGGTTGAAAACAGGGTGCTTAATGCCTATATTTTTAGGAATAAAAATTCTTAGAATTATTAGATAGATATAAACCGTTTTAAAGAAACCCTGAATTTGGGTTAAATTTATAATTTAACTTTATGGAATAAGTAAAAACAGATCTGTTTATATCTTTATGAGGATTATATGACTATTTATGATGACAATGCCGGCAATAAACGTGATGAGTATGAAAAACTTCCGAATCAGCAGGAACTTGAAAAGGAATTGAGTGATTACCTTTCCAAAAAGTACGGAAACCGCATTAAAATTCTTTCTCCTGTCATGCTGCCCAAGGGGGATATTGATGAAATGGATGATGGCGGAGACTTTGAAAATAAAAAGACTCCTCTCAATTTTGATATGCTCCCGGAAGAGCTGGAGGCCCATCTTGATACCTTTGTGGTAAAGCAGGATGATGCAAAAGCAGTTCTTTCAACAAAGATATGCACTCATTTCAACAGGGTTAATTTCCTGAATAAGATCTCCGGAAAGAAAAAAACAACCGGTGTGGGGATGATAAAAAACAATGTCCTCATGATAGGTCCGACGGGTGTTGGAAAAACCTACATGATAAAACTCCTGGCCCAGAAACTTGGAGTTCCTATGGTAAAGGGTGATGCGACCAAGTTCAGTGAAACAGGCTATGTCGGCGGAGATGTGGAGGATCTTGTAAGGGATCTTGTTTATGAGGCTGATGAGGACATAGATCTGGCTGAAAACGGTATTATTTATATTGACGAAATCGATAAAATAGCATCTTCAAACAATCTTATCGGGCATGATGTCTCCCGGACAGGGGTTCAAAGGGCGCTCCTGAAGCCCATGGAAGAAACTGACATTGACCTGAAGGTTGCCCACGACCCTGTTTCCCAGATACAGGCGATCGAGCATTTCAGGCGGACCGGCAAAAAGGAAAAAAGGGTAGTTAATACCAAAAACATCCTTTTTATTATGAGCGGAGCTTTTGGGGCTCTTACGGAAATTATAAAGAAACGCCTTCAGAAGCAGGGGATTGGTTTTGAGGCCGATGTAACTCCAAAAGAGGTGCCATGGGAGTTAATGAAGGAAGTAACGGCTCAGGACCTGGTAGAATTTGGTTTTGAATCCGAGTTTATCGGCCGGCTTCCCGTTATAGTAGTTTTTGATGAGCTTACAAAGGATGATCTGGCAGAGATCCTGAAAAATCCAAATAACCCGGTTATTGTAAGTAAAAGGCAGGATTTCAAGGCTTACGGAATCGATATAAAATTTGAAGAAGCTGCACTTGATAAAATTGCCGAGATGGCCGCAAAAATGAAGACCGGTGCAAGGAGTCTTGTGAGTGTTGTTGAAAAGGTCCTCATTCAATTTGAAAAACATCTTCCTTCAACTGAAATCAAACAGCTTCTTGTTACCCCTGAACTTGTTGAAAATCCAAAGGGAGAACTTGAGCTTTTAAAGACGGAATATAATAATCCGGAGAGAATCGAACGCTTCGAAAAGATGAAGAAAGAAGAGCTTGAAAATATTGCCGGATTTATTGCCCGGAGGGAGAAGGATTTCAGGCATCTTGCTGGAATGGAGCTGAATCAGGACAGGCGAGAGCTCATTGGCGAGATATATCTGAATACAACAACGGATATCAATACGGCCTTTGAGGATTTTAAAGGCATGTACAAGCAGGTAAGAGACGAAGAGATACTGCTGGCAGAAAAACTGGATATCAGCATGTCCTTTGATGACGGCGCGGTTGATGAACTGATAAGGCAGTCAATAGAGTCAAATCGTGAACCCGGCCCCCTTGCTTCTTATGTAGCTAAAAAACTTGAATACGGACTTAAACTGGTCAAGGATCGTTCAGGGATTGAACATTTTATTATCAGCCGGGATGCTATTGCTGACATGGAAAAATATATCAACAACCTGCTTAAAAAATATTACAAACATCATTTTGATGAGAATGATAATCTGATTGCTGACAGCCTGGATGACCTGAATCCCGATTAATTGAAAAAATAATAGCCATACAAGCCTGATTATTGTAAAGAATTCAGTAGACAGAATGAAGAAGTCGGAATAAAAACTATAAATACTGATGTTTTTAGGTATATCCCGGCTTATAACTGCTGAATTCTTTTATTTTTGTATGTGCTTCTTTATGAAGTCTATAATTTGCCCTGTTATATGGGACTTTTTCTGAGAGAGTAAAAATGATTGGAATTTCAAAGCTTTATTGTGGAACAGTGGAACCTTCCGATGCCTTGCGTTACGGGAGACATTCATCAAAATTGCCGTCGCACCTCCTTCAGTTTTCAAAGGATAAAAAACCGGTTGTAGTCTGGAATGTAACAAGAGCATGCAATCTCAAATGCGTGCACTGTTATGCCCATGCCACTGAAAAGGCCCTCGAAAAAGAACTTTCAACCGAACAGGCAAAGGTTGTTCTTGATGACCTTGCACAGTTCGGTACCCCTGTTGTGCTTTTTTCGGGAGGTGAACCCCTTGTAAGGCCTGACCTTCCGGAACTGGCGGATTACGCAGTCAGTAAAGGTATGAGGGCTGTTATTTCTACAAACGGAACGCTTATTACCAAAGAAAAAGCTGCAGAGCTCAAGAAGATTGGTCTTTCCTATGTTGGCGTGAGCCTCGACGGAATGGAGGAGGTAAATGATCACTTCAGGAAAAAGAAAGGTGCATTCAAGGCGGCCGTGAGCGGTATCGAGAACAGTCTTGAAGCAGGTCTCAAGGTTGGCCTCAGGTTTACCATAAGCAAGCTGAATAAGGACCAGATAGCCCCGGTATTCGATCTTTTAGAAGAGATGGAGATCCCGAGGGTCTGTTTTTATCACCTGGTTTATGCAGGCAGGGGATCTGAACTGATCGAACAGGATCTCTCCCATGATGAAACCAGAGAGGTTGTAGACCTTATTATAGACCGGACAAAAGACCTTCACGACCGTGGAAAACCAAAGGAAATCTTAACTGTAGACAATCATGCCGATGGGCCATATGTGTATTTGCGTATGTTAAAGGAAGAAAACCCGAGGAGCGGAGAAGTTCTTGAGCTCCTCCAGATGAATGAGGGTAACAGTTCTGGCAGAGGTATCGGCTGTATAAGCTGGGACGGCGCTGTTCATGCGGATCAGTTCTGGCGACACCAGACCTTTGGGAATGTGCTCGAAAGGCCCTTCAGTGAGATATGGACAGATATGTCTGACCCATTACTGAGCAGGCTGAAAGATAAAAAGAAATACATGACAGGCCGATGCGCACAGTGCAAATGGCTGGATATCTGCGCAGGTAATTTCCGGGTAAGGGCAGAGGCTGCAACAGGCGATCTGTGGGCCCCGGATCCGGCATGTTATCTTACCGATGAAGAGATTGGAGTGTGAAAATGATCATTCGTCCCAGAAGACTAAGAAGAACACCTGAAATAAGGAATATGGTCAGGGAGACAGAGGTCACTACCAGGGACCTTGTATATCCTCTCTTTGTAAAAAACGGAAAAGGGATAAAGGATACTATACCGTCAATGCCGGGACAATATCATTTTTCCGTAGATACCCTGGTATCCGAAGTTGGGGAATTGAGAGATTTTGACGTTAAATCCATCATTCTATTTGGTCTGCCGGAAAAAAAGGATTCTATCGGAAGCAGTGCCTTTGATGAGAATGAGGCTGTCCAGCGTTCCATAAGTGCAATAAAGGACAAATACCCGGATATGGTCGTAATAACCGATGTCTGCCTGTGTGAATATACGGACCATGGTCATTGCGGAATTATTGAAAACGGATGTGTTCACAATGATTCTACCCTTGAGATACTGGCAAAAACGGCCCTAAGTCATGTAAAGGCCGGAGCGGATTTTGTTGCACCATCCGACATGATGGACGGCAGGGTTGCAGCCATAAGAGATATCCTTGACAGCAATGGCTACTGTGACAGCGGGATCATCTCATATGCGGTAAAATATGCATCGGCCTTTTACGGACCTTTCAGGGAGGCGGCTGAATCAGCCCCCGAGTTTGGTGACAGGACCGGCTACCAGATGGATCCGGGAAACAGTAATGAGGCACTGAGAGAGGCGATTCTGGATATTGAAGAAGGTGCGGACATGATAATGGTAAAACCGGCGTTGCCCTATCTCGATATCTTAAAACGTGTCCAGGATGAATGCCTGTTGCCGATTGCCGCCTACCATGTAAGCGGAGAGTATTCCATGATAAAGGCCGCAGAAGAAAGAGGATGGGTTGACGGCCCGAGAATAATGATGGAAAGTCTTACATGTATTAAAAGGGCGGGAGCAAAGCTCATATTTACCTATTTCGCCAAGGAAGCTGCAAAGGTTTTAAATGGATAATAAAATACATAAAGGTCATCCGCATGGCGCGCCAAACCAGCCCAGGCTTGTAGCCTGGGAAGTTACACGAAGCTGCAATCTCAGCTGCGTTCATTGCAGGGCGTCTGCAGAAAAAGGCCCCTATGAAGGCGAGCTTGATACTGCAAAGGCAAAGCAGATCCTTGATGAGATAACCCTTACTGGTAGTCCTATAATAATACTCACCGGCGGAGAACCCCTGTTACGTGAGGATATTTTTGAACTGGCAAGGTATGGCACGGGTCTCGGGCTTCGGATGGTGATGGCCACCAATGGTACGCTTCTTACGCCTGAACTTGTCGAAAGCATGAAAGAATCAGGGATTAAGCGGGTAAGCATATCTCTGGATGGAGAAACAGCAGAAAAACATGATGCCTTCAGAAAGGTTCAGGGTGCATTTGATGCATCTCTCAGAGGGATATCATATATGAAGGAGGCCGGTCTGGAGTATCAGATAAATACAACTGTTACACGGCACAACGCAGATGACATCGATAAAATACTGCAGATAGCCGTTGATCTGGGTGCGGTTGCCCATCATATCTTTCTGCTTGTTCCAACAGGCCGGGCAAAGGATATGGAAAATCAGGAAATAGATGCCCGGAGATATGAGAAGCTGCTGCACTGGTTTTATCATATGAGGAACAAGACGCCTCTTCATCTTAAGGCGACATGTGCACCCCATTATTATCGGATACTTCGCCAGGAGGCCCATGCAAAGGGCGAGAAGATAGACTTTGAGACATACGGCCTTGATGCCATGACAAGGGGATGCCTTGGAGGGACATCCTTCTGTTTTATTTCCTATGACGGAATTGTACAGCCTTGCGGGTATCTTGAGCTCAACTGCGGTGATCTCAAGAAAGACCCATTTGATAAAATATGGAAAGACTCGAAGATTTTTAATGATCTGAGAGATTTTAATTCCTACAAGGGCAAATGCGGCAGGTGTGAATACAGGAAATTCTGCGGGGGCTGCAGGGCAAGGGCGTATGAGGCAACCGGAGATTATCTTGCAGAGGAACCTTTATGTGCCTATCAGCCGGGTTAAAATCATGGACAAAATAGATAAAGATCTCCTGAATGAAATACAGTCCGGTTTTCCGATAACATCAAGGCCCTTTCTTGAACTGGGTGAAAGATTAAATATGCCTGAAGACGAAGTGATTGAACGAATAAACAGGTTAAAAGAAGAGGGCGTTATCAGAAGGATCGGCGGTAATTTTAATTCCCGAAAGCTTAATTTTACCAGTACCCTCTGTGCAGCTAAGGTGCCGGAGGAAAAAATAGATAAATTTGTTGAGGTTGTTAACAGTTACAAGGGTGTTACCCATAACTATCTGAGAAAAAATGCCTATAATATATGGTTTACCTTCATTGCCCCGGATGTGGCCTTTATAGAAAAGTCTCTTAATGAGATTGCTGAAAAAACCGGTGTGGATGATATTCTTAATCTGCCTGCTGTAAAGATGTACAAGATCAAGGTGGATTTTGAGATTTAATAGTATTCCTCTTCTTCCTCAGCCTCCTTTAATATCCTGAATTTTTCGAGCTCTTCCTCACTTATTACCCCTTCTTCCATGAGCAGTTCTCCTATCCCGTCATCCCATAGTTCAGGTATGGACATTACTTTTTCAGGTTTTTTCCCATCCGTGTTAAAGAGTGTATATTTGAGGGTAAGCTCCGATTTTTTGAGCATTTTTAGGGACTTATCTACAATTATGTAATGGTATCCCATCAGGGCATAAACAATAGCGCAGATAATAGCTATGGTAAGTAATTTTTTGAAAAAAGCCCCCATTTAATCCTCCCGGAAAAATGATTGAATTTATTGACTCACGATTTTGAGAAAAATTTCTAACTTGTCTTATATCGGCTACTATGAAATAAAACTATAACTTTTTACCATCCTGTTTAAATTAGGTCAACACAGCTTAGCTTCGTAAAAACTTATTCAAGAAACCATCAACTAAAGAATTGACGAGGAATCAAAAAATGGTTACATTATGTCTGTTTTTAATGTAATAATCAAAAAGAAGATTTTTAAAGAAATAAAAAAGATGCCGGTCCATGTTCAGGAAAAACTGGCAGTGCTGGTTGATGACCTGAGAGAAAAGGGACCAGTTCAACCCGGATGGCCGAATTACAGCAAACTCGGCAAAGATAAACATCATTGCCATTTAACCAGAAAATGGGTGGCATGCTGGTATTATGAAGAGCAATCTTTAATTATAGAGGCGTATTATGCAGGCAGTCGTGAAAACGCCCCATATTGAAATCAATGTAAAAGGCGAAAAAATTCCACCAAAGCTTATGAAAGTTTTAAAGGAAGAATATGGGAAGGAATTAAACCTTTTAACAGATGATGAGGAAGATTATATCAATGTCTTTGATAGTCAATGGTACAAAGATATTAAAGGGAAAATGACACCTGGAAAATACTTACGTATTTATCGAGAGAATAAAGGCTTGACGCAGGTTCAACTCGGAGAGGCCTTGGGAAGTATTCCAAGACAGCATGTTTCAAATATGGAAAATGGACACAGAGCTATAAGTATTAAAATGGCAAGAAAGCTGTCAAGTATTCTGGATGCCCCTATTGAAAGGTTTCTTGAAGATTCTGAATAAAACTTGTTGGTATTATTTTTATGAAACACACGAAAGCGGAAGAAACAGAGATACCCCTGACTGTTACGTTGTCTTTTCATCTTCAAAGACAGTTAAAATCCATTACATTCATGCGACAACAATATAAAGGGCTGACTCCTATCTGTTCACCCAAGAGGTAAACAACCAGCTCAGTTCCATTTGTCTTAGGTTTTTATCCCCCATTGTAAATCACGAAATCAGCCATAGTCATTTTTACCAACCAGAGCAACAGAGAAGGCCAGGGATGTAGGCATGCCGTGCTTTTCAGCGACTCGAGATACTGTTGCTCCCTTTTTAAAATCGGAAATCGGCCATTTTGCCAGCATTGGCATTTTGGCCGATATTCGATTATAAATTATCTGTAGCCACATTGCGTGGAAGATCTCTCAAAGTTGTTTATATAGTCGGTTGATTTTGTGGTACATTTCATGGTTGTTAAATATTGGGTTGCTTTATTAATCAGGATTGTCTGCCTCAGCTTTATGGTATGAGTCAGACTGTTGGAGATGCTGGTGCTCCAGTGTATCTCCCATCTGGCGGAGCGTCATCCTCTCCATATGTTTCTCTATTTGGGAGGCCAGTGATACCAATTGAGCAGTGCGAAACAGTTGGCACAACTGGAGATATAATCCTGGCAGATATGTCTCAGTATGCTCTTGCTGATAAAAGCGGTGTGCAGCAGGATGTAAGCATTCATGTGAGGTTTGTATATCGTGTTGATGGTCAGCCTATGCTGTCCTCAGCGATAATACCTTTTAAGGAGGCAAACACCTTATCACCTTTTGTAGCACTCGCTTCACGTGATTAATGTTGGTCTAGTCTGGAAGATAAGTATCCTTCCAGCTTAGGAAATGGTGAAGGCCTGATGTACCATTGCCTCTTTTTTCGATCCCTCAGAGCTGTATTATTAAGCGTGAGTTGATCCTCCTAAATATTGTAGGGCTGCTGGGGAAATTTCTTCCAGTGGTCCTGCAAAAAATAAAATTTAGTAAAGGACCAAAAAATGAGAAAGGGGAAAAGAAAAACTCTTTTCCCCTTAAGTCTAGGTTATACCCAGATTGCCCAAGCTTTTAAACCGTAATCCTTAGCGTATAAACGCTTACCTTTTACGGTAATCCAAGCCCGGAAGATTAGCCTCTTTCCGTTCTTCTTAGCCATAGAGGACTCCTTTCCCGAAGGACCCTCTTGACATAGATAGAAAATGTTGTATAATAATTTCAGTTGTTTATATCTATGTTACCCCTTAAGTCCTTCGTATTTATTGGGGTAATGGCGGTGGGAAGGGGCCTCGAACCCCCAGTGGCGTTTAACCACCCCTGATTATCAGTCAGGTGCTTTCACCATTTCAGCCACCCCACCTTGTCTTTTCAGCCTCACTTTGGATATTCCTTAGTGAGGCTTTTTAATTAAATCACACACCTAATGGTATGTCAATCCCCAAAAAAGCATTAGAGCAATTAAATAGCATTTTTATTACAATTAATGTTAATGTCGCTAGCCGTAATATCAGTGATAAATGTCTTGACAAAATAGAATTAGAGAGGTATAACTCTTTCATATCTAATATTATAATAATCAGGGAGGAATGCAATGGAACCTAAATCTCAAAAAAAACAAAGGGTAAGAAGTCCAGCGTATCCCATGATATCATTGGATGAAGCCATTGAAAAGGTGAATATTTTATGGGAGAAAGAGAAGAATAATCCTTTCCCAAAAGAAGCAGCTATGGAAGATTTGGGGTATGATACTTATGCTGGTTATTCTGCTAGAGTTATTTCAGCTATTAAACAATTTGGCTTGATTTCTGAGGCTCAAGGTAATTTAGTTATCACAGAAAAAGGCATAGATATATCTTTACATTCGCCTGATGATATAGACTATATCAGTATAGTAAAAGAAATTGCTTTATATCCAAATATTTATAGAAAATTATATAATGAATATAGTGGCGATCTACCTTCAGATGCAACATTAAAAATAAAACTAATAAAGGATCATGGGTTCAACGCTGGCAAGATCGATAAGTTTATAAAAGGTTTTAGGCGGACATTAACTTTTTCTGGTCTAATTAGAGTTGAAGAAGATTGTGAAGGCAATGATGATGAAGAAGTTAGGGATGTGCAAAAAGAAGAGATGGTAAATAAAAATGCTAGGCAAGCGCAACAAAGGCAAATGCCTGCTGGCTCAGTAGGACCAAATAAAGATTCTTTGGATGATCTTGAAAAGTCATTTGTGTTACGTTTGAAAAACGAAAATCAGGTTACGATAACTTTTCATAAATTTCCGATTGAAGAGTCTGATTTGAAAAGAATTAAGAGCTATATTGATCTTCAAATGGATGTATGGACGGAGCCTCCGTCAACAATAGCGCCCACTACAAGTGCTCCAACGACAGAAGAAGAATGTTAATATTTTTGTTTTTTGTACAAGTTTACTTAAATAGCTTTTGTCACTTCAGGTTGGGAATAGGGTTGGGAAATCAAGAAAAGCGTTAAATTAAATAAGGCTCTTAAAAACGCTAAGAGCCTTGTTATTATTGAAAGTGGGCGATGCGGGATTCGAACCCACGGCCTTTGGTTCCGGAGACCAACGCTCTATCCATCTGAGCTAACCGCCCGAAGTGGTTCTAATTAACATTTTAAGAAAAAAGGGTCAATACAAGATCTTATCTCAAGATCCGTTTATCTGGAGGGGAACAGGCCTGTACAGGTTAGAGGTCGTGCCTTTGCTGCAGTCTTATCTGCTTAAGGTTCTTTTTGTACTCTCTTATTACCTGATCTTTGCAACTGGAGCAAATAGTGTGGGTTACACGCGGTTTGCCGCTGCGATCCTTTCCAATAGATTTTGTACGAAGGAGCTTGTTGCACCAGGAACAGACAACATCTACGTACATAGGTCACCTCAGTAAAAATAATGTAAAATATATGTTAGTTTGAAAACTTGTTTAAACGTTTGGCGAAACGATATAAAAGATATATTATTTGAATGAATTTTGTCAAGGAAAATTACTATATGTTGTATATAAAAATATATAATTATGCAAAATGTTGCTCTTTTTTTAAATTTTATATGTTTTTCCAACTGGACTTTATTCGAAGGAGCCCAGGGCTTTTGTGGCAATACATTAGAGGGTTTTCAATGTCTTTGGCGATAAAAATCTCTTCAAGCTCATCAAACAGGACAGGTTTATCAGGCCATGTATATTTTTTTTCTTCCTCTCTAAGCGCGCCCCATCTTGACATATGAGAAGCTCCTTTTTCTCCAAGTAATTTTTTCGCATGGTCACATAAAAACATTTCACATACAATCGGCTTGTAACGCCACAGGCAGCCTTTGTCTGTGAGGTATACACACTTGTTTCCAGCTGCGCCTCTCACCAGTTTTTCTTCCATTGTATCAAGCTCGGAATTTTCCGAACAAAGGATGTTGACAACAAAATCTGCAAAAAAAGTCGCAATGCCCTCTTTATTGCAGCAGGCACTCTGCATATCCTGAAAGCATTTTACAGTGCATATATCAGACAGGAATTTATTATGAAAGTCTGCCACATCAGCTCTGAAAACAAGATAAGGCTGAATAATTTTTTGTATTTTATCTTTTTCGGAGGATGGCAGATTCCTGAAAAAATCCCTTACCTGGGCCAGTACAGTCAACTGGTCTCTGTTATATTCACTAAAAGGCATAATTTTTACCATCCGATATGATTCCCGTAAAAAGTGTAAGTTTGATGCCTCCGTGATCAATCACTGTCTGTTCCCCATCCAGCCTGCATTTTTCGATAACTTCTTTTTCAGGTGAAAACAGGGCAAATTTCCAGCCCTTGAAGACATCAGCCAGCCTTTCGGTAATTTTTATGAACAGTTTTCTGCTGTCTTTTTTAGTGCCCAGCCTGATGCCATAGGGTGGGTTGATTATAACAAGCCCGGGTCTTTTATCTCCTGTATATTTAAATATTTCATCCTGAGTAATTCTGAAAAAATCATCATTAAGTATCTTGACCGTGCTGTCCAGATTATATTTTTTCAGGGTGTCTGATAAAGCCCTGCAGCTTTTTTGATCCTTATCGCACGCTATAATGCCCGGATTATCATTAGCTATCCTGATTTCTTTTTGAGCCTGTTTTTTCAGATGAGCCCACTGGGCAGGTTTAAACCCCGGCCATGATTCAAATGCAAATTGTCTGTACCAGCCCGGAGGGATATGCCTGAGAATCATTGCCGCTTCAATAGAAAAAGACCCGGTGCCGCACATGGGATCAAACAGAAGTTCTTCACCTGTAAATCCCGTCTTCAATAATGCTGCTGCAGCAAGGGTTTCGCGGATTGGTGCTCTGCCCGGATGCAGCTTTATGCCGCGTTTATAAAGCAGGTCACCGCTGCTGTCTAAGGAAAGGGTGATACGATCGTCTACAAGACGAATAAAGATATTCTGGATGTTATGAGTCTTCTGAGGTTGAATCTTGTCGCTGTCATCACAGTAAAAGAGCGTTTCCTTTTTCCGTTCTTTTATACCCTCAATAATGCGTTCTGAAACTGCATCACTGTGATAGAGCCTTGAGTGTTTGGTTGTGACCGTGATTTGAGGCGTGGTGTTTTCCTTCAGATAAAGTTCCCAGGGGATCTCTTTGATTTTTTTTTCGAGCTTCCTGAAATTTGTGGCATTGAATTCAGCTATACGCATCAGTACGCGATTGGCCGTACGAAGGTGCAGATTAATGAGATAGCAGTCACAGAGTTTCCCGGTAAATTCCAGGCCTCCCTCTGTTATTTTTACTTCACTTATATTAAGCTGCAGTGCCTCCAGTTCTTTTTTGCATAGATGTTCAAAACCGGGCAGCGTTGCAATAAAAAAATTATGCAACGGCCCGGTTATATGACGTTTAATGCGTTTTATTAAAGGAGAGTTTTTTTCCAATATTCCTGAGAACTAAAATATCAGATCATTAAAAAATTGCCGGAATGAATGACAGACTAACGACATTATTATTTTATATCTAATCCGGGTTTTGAATAAGGTTAAGTTTACGTGTGATATTATCCTGTATCCAGTGGGAATCCCACCATTCTTTCGGATTTACAAAAATACCGTGTACAAGTACACTGAAATGAAGATGGTCTCCTCCTGCGAGCCCGGTCTGTCCGGAATAGGCGATGATATCCCCTTTTTTCACCGTGGCTCCAACGGTTACATTAATACTGCTCAGGTGACCGTAAAGTGAAGACAGGCCCTGTCCGTGGTCTAATACAACTGTCAGGCCGTAAATACCGTTTCTTTCTGCAAAGACCACTATTCCGTTATTCGCAGCCTCGATGGGAGAGTTTGCAAGTGATGCAAGGTCAATGCCCATGTGATACTGCTCATCTATTTTTTCTCCATTATAGTAATAGCTCCTGTGATCAGCGAACTGTGCCATGCTTGCCGCATTTTTCATCCGAAGCCACGTTCCATCCCAGAGCCTTACAGGAGATGTATTTTTCAGCAGTTCATAAAGTGTATTATTGTCTGTTTTTCTTAATTCATTGTTAATTTTGACATATTTGTCTACATCGCTTAGTGCGGGGTCAAGTTCATAGTAATCGAAATATGGTAGAACACGTTTTAAGAAGCCGTCACTTATATTCAATCTGTCGTTTCTAAAGCGATCTGTTAAAATTTTATAGTAGAAGGTCGAGCGCGTGGTATTTTCCGCTTTATCCTTTGCCCAGAGATAGATTTCAGCATCTTTTCCAACATTAAATGGAAGTGCAAAATATGCAAGATATGTCCCATCCTTCGGGTTCTCACTGACAGGATAACCTTTAAAAAATAAATCGTTAACATAAACACCGCTTTCAACCGTATCGGATGATGACCTGTATATAACCAGCCCTGTACCACCGGTTTTGATGTTATGCATCTTACTGATTACCCTTAGAGACGGAGGGAAGGTATCGACAATCATAGAATGTTTAATAACACTCATATTCCCGTCACCGCCGTTCCTTCGGCTGTAATCCCATACCTGAATGTTCAGATCAAGCTTTCCCTGGGCGAGTCTTATCTTTGACGGGTCAAGTTCAAACGTACTGCGGTATTCCCGGGTACCGTTTTTATTTAAAAAGCCTTCAAAGGAGAATTTCTTCTCCAGTAGAGCCGCCTCACTGTTTCCCTGGCTGTAGGATACCCTGATGTTTTTGATGCCCCTCTTCATGTCACTTACATTTAACTGGAATTCCTGTTTCTGGGAGATGTATGCGGGCAGAGGATTTAATGTAACCGAGGGTTTCTCACCTTCGAAAATAACAGTGAAAAGCCATGCAAACAGGATAATAATTATAAGCAGAGGTATTAGTGTCAGATAATATATAAATTTCTTATTTTTAGCCATGGGTCCTTTTTTTATTGAAGATTATAGATATGTCGGATTTCAAACTTCCAGTATAAGCTGTTTGTTCCTGCCGATAATATTTAAAATTGGATTGATTTTTTATTAAGAAATATTCCTTAAATTAAAATTTATAACTCCTGTAACAGAGATTAATTGCAGATTTTCAAAAAAAAGTCAAATCCCATTCAATTCCACCTTTTTTACCATGAAAGCATTGAATCGTTAAAAGGTCGTTAAAAAAACCGTTTTTGGTTGACAAGGAGACATTATCTGATAGGAAATAGCGCAAAACTAACAGGGGGATTCCTTACTAAATGGCAATAATAACACCCTTCAGGGGTTTGACGTATAATTATAAAAAAATAAATGAGCTCGAAAAGTTAATCACGCCACCGTATGATGTTATTTCAGAAAAGGAGCAGGAAGAATATTATAATACCCATCCAAATAATATAATTAGGCTGGAACTCGGCAAAAAAAAGGATGGAGATTCGGATATTGAAAACAGATATACAAGGGCGGCCGATTACCTGAAAAACTGGGAAGCAGAGGCCATCATGGCTCGCTCGGAAAAGGATTCAATCTATCTGACATCTCATTCATATAACCCCGGAGACAGGGGGGGGACACGGGTAAGGTGGGGTATTATTTCCCTGGTCAGGATAGAAGAAGAAGGATCAGGGGTAATCCTTCCGCATGAAAAGACCTTTTCCGCACATAAGGATGACAGGTTAAAGCTCCTTAAGGCATGTTCAACACAGCTCAGTCAGGTTTTCGGGTTGTATGATGACTCGGGTGAGGGAATACTTGATGCGATGAGGGCATTTACCGATGCCCCTCCGGAGATATCCTTTACCTTTAAGGATGGGACAGATCATAGACTGTGGTGTGTTACAGATCCCGAAGTCATTAAAAAGGTTGCCAATTCTATGAAGGATAAATCAATATTTATTGCAGACGGACACCACAGGTATGAAACCTCGAGAAATTTCAGGAATTTTATGAGAGAAACCCATGGGGCTGGCCTTGACAAACCCTATGAATATGTAATGATGTATCTGACAGATATGGGTGAGGAAGGTTTAACCATACTGCCTTCCCATCGTCTCATAAAAAAGAGCGAAGGTTTTGAGCCTTCAGATTTTCTTGAAAAGGCACAGCAGTGGTTTGAGATTGAAAAACTGCCTCCTTCCAATACAGATACAAAGGAATATGTTCTGGAGCTTAAATCCGCTCTTGCCGCAAAAGGCGCTGAAACCTCGGCATTTATTTTTTACTGTAATAAAGAGAATGGATATTACCTGATGTCCCAAAAGGCAGGAGTAATGGATGAGCTGGAAAAAGATCTTCATCCCTCCTTGAGAAAACTGGATGTTATTGTTTTATCAAGGCTGATACTTCAGAAAGCGCTTGGCTTCACAAAGGCAGATCTGGATAATGACGGCATATTCCAGTACAACAGCAATATTGCGTCTTCCATCTCCCTTGTTGATTCGGGGGAATGTGATATAACATTTCTTTTAAATCCGACAAAGATAGAGCAGGTGCAGGAGATCGCCAGGGGATCTTTAGTGATGCCCAGAAAATCAACCTATTTTTATCCCAAAGTCCTGACCGGAATGGTCTTAAACAAGATAGATCCTGATGACTGCATCCAGATCTTCTGAAATAGGACCTTTACTTGGAGAATCCATCGATCCATTCAGGGATGGAAAGCTGCGAATTATTCAGTCAAAAACGGGCTACAGGTTTTCAATCGATGCCATCCTGCTCTCCGACTTTGTTACCATAAAAAAAAATGACACGGTTGTGGACCTTGGGACAGGTTGCGGGGTTATTCCCCTGTCTCTTCTTGTTTCCAAACCTGTAAGACATATCCATTGCCTTGAAATACAGCCGGAGCTGGCCTGCCAGGCTATGCGTAACGCAAAGCTGAATAATCTTGACCATAAAATGAGTGTTATCCGCGGGGACATGCGTAACCTGCCTCTAAAGGTTTCTTCCGCAAATGTTGTTGTATGTAATCCACCTTACAGGCGCAAGGAAAGCGGCAGGATTAATCCTGATAATCAGAGAGCAATAGCCCGCCATGAGATCCATGCATCTCTGGATGATATTATAACGGCTTCAAAATATCTGCTCTGCACAAAGGGAAGATTATCTTTGATATATCCTGCAGAGAGACTGACGGACCTGATGGATAAGCTCAGGCAGGCAGGATTTGAACCAAAAAAGATGAGGGTTATATTTCCGGATATGGGCTCAAATGCGAAACTTGTACTTATTGAGGCCTGGTTTGGAGGAAAGAGCGGTCTGACGATTCTGCCGCCTTTATTGGGCCAGGGAGACTATTCTATAGGGAACCAAGCCTGAAGATTACCTTCTCGACAGCGTTCCTTCCAAGCCTGTCATTTAATTTTTCCCTGATGGTATCTGCAACAAACTCGAGTTCCTGAAGCCAGATAGGCTCTTCAACACGTACTCTAAGTGTTTTCTTTGTGATGCCGGATGGCTGTGCATGTTCTGCTATGGCCGGACCAACAACCTCATCCCATACCTCCCATATCTCCGCATCTGAAGGATTAAACTTGAGATTTGAATTGGCCAGCAGACCCTGCAGTATATCCTTGAGGGCGGTCATGGATTCTTTTTTTTCTTCGGTCATCAGGAGTCTCTTTCTAATGAAATATTTAATGATCTTAATGGCTGTAGAAGAGAAATCAAGTTTTTTTATTTTTTTTTCCTGTGCCCTGCGCTAAAAGCCGGAAGAACAACGGAGCATAAAGCCAATCAATCAAAGCAGTTATTCAATTTGTCGAAGGTTAGTTACACTCCCCGATATCCCTTGACTAAAAGGAACCCTCCCGTTAAAATGACCGCCTGATCTAAACTAAATAAACAGAGGAATACTATGGCATGGGATTGGGATAAACTGCAGCAGCAGAAGAAGGCCCGGCAGGGCGGCCCTCCACCTCAGGTGGATGAGGTACTGGAAAAATTTAAGGACATGAAGGGGAAATTTCCCGGAGCATGGATTGTTGTCGTTTTACTGGTAATGGCATTCCTTGCCTTTAACATGATTTATAAAATCAATCCGAACGAGGTCGGGGTTGTGCAGCGTTTCGGGCGGCATGTTAGGACAACAATGCCCGGTCCGCATATCAAATGGCCGGCTGGGATTGAAAAACTTACCAAGGTTCCTGTGCGGGAAGTGCAGAAAGAGGAGTTTGGTTTTAGAACAATCACTCCCGGAGTCAGGACCAGGTTTGCCTCTGATTCAGCTTATCTCGATGAAGCACTTATGTTAACCGGGGATCTAAATGTTGCAATCGTACCATGGGTTGTTCAGTATAATATCAAGGATCCGTACCATTTTCTTTTCAAGGTGCGAAATGTGAAATCCACCCTGAGAGACCTGTCAGAATCCACCATGAGGCTCGTTGTCGGCGACAGGAGTATTACCGAAGTTATTAATAAAAGAGATGAGATTGCCAATCAGGCGAAAATGCTGCTTCAGAAAGAACTGGATGAGGCGGAAACAGGCATAAACATCACAACTATCGAAATGCAGAAGACAAACGTTCCCGAACCTGTTCAGCCCTCATGGAATGAGGTCAACCAGGCCCAGCAGGAAAAGGAAAGGATGATATATGAGGCCCAGGAACAGTATAACAAGATGATTCCACAGGCAAAGGGCCAGGCAGAGAAAACGATCAAGGCTGCGGAAGGATATGCCCTTGACAGGGTAAACAGATCCAGGGGTGACGCGGCCAGATTCAATTCGCTGTATGAGGAATATTCAAAGGCGAAGGATGTCACAAAAAGAAGGCTTTATCTCGAGGCCTTAAAGGATGTTTTTCCGAAACTGGGTAATAAATTCATCGTGGACTCCCAGCAGAAAAATCTGCTTCCTCTTCTAAACCTTGATAAAACTACGGGAGGTGAAAGATGAAATTTGCACCAGTAATAGTCATTGGCGTAATATTGTTATTTGTAGCTTCATTGTGCATCTATACAGTTGATGAAACGGAGCAGGTTATTATCACCCAGTTTGGAAAACCAATCGGTGACGCTGTTCGGGAACCCGGCTTAAAGTTCAAAATTCCCTACTATACAGCTACAGTATTCCCGAAGAACCTGCTGGAATGGGATGGTGATCCTGATCAGATCCCGACACTGGACAAGACATTCATCTGGGTGGATACCTTCGCCAGATGGAAAATAGTTGATCCTCTCAAATATTTCCAGACACTCAATAATGAAATGGCTGCCCTGGCAAGGCTGGATGACATATTGAATTCTACAATTCGAAATGCGATAACATCCAATCCTTTAATAGAGACAGTCAGAAATACAGATCGCCGGCTGGAGGCAGATACCTTTGACAGCGGAGTGGACGGTACAAAGAAGGAAATTGCAATGGATTCGATTGTTACCGGACGAGCTAAAATAGCCAGAAATATCCTTGATCAGGCACAGCCGAAACTTGAAGAATTTGGTATTCAGCTTGTTGACGTAAAAATCAAAAGAATCAAGTATGAAGATGAAGTACAAAAGTCTGTATTCGGCAGAATGATAGCCGAAAGAAAACAGATCGCTGAAAAATTCCGATCCGAGGGCCAGGGAGAAGCGCGAAAGATCGAGGGTGACAGGGAAAAGGAAATGAAGAGGATTACATCCGAGGCCTATAAAACCGCTGAAGAGATAAAGGGTAAGGCCGATGGTGAAGCCACGCTTATCTATGCGCAGGCCTTTGGAAAGGATCCGGAATTTTACTCTTTTATGCAGACCCTTGATATTTACAAGCAAAGTATCGGGAAAGACAGTTCCTTAATTCTCTCTACTGATTCGGAATTTTTTAAATACTTTAAGGGTTACAAAGGCGAAAAATAAAACCTTTATAAATGTTGACAGATAAGCCACAAAACGCACGAAGAATTTTAAGGATTTTTCGTGCGTTTTTTTATTCCGGACCAGGTTAATAAATTTTTAAACAGTTTCGTGCAGGGATACACCCTATGAATCAGATAAATATAACTTCAGTAATAACAGACCCGGTTATTGAAAAAACAGTAAAGGCACTGGGAAATCGAAAAATGGTTGGTCTGGCCGCAGAAAATGCGGAGCACGCCAGGGAACTGGTCTGCAGTATCGTGCCTGAAAAGGCAGTGGTGGGTATAGGCGATTCGTCGAGCGTCAGACAGGTAAAGGCTGCTGCAGCGCTTGAGAAGCGGGGCAACAGGGTAATAAACGGTTTTAATCCTGAAAAAAAGATCACGGATCTTCAGTCACACTTCGATAATGGATTCTGGCCCATGCTTGAGGCAACTGTATGTGATGTGTTTTTAACAGGCTCAAACGCCATAACCGAAGACGGCAGGATAATTAATGTGGACGGAAACGGCAACAGGGTTGCGGGAATGATCTGGGGGCATCCCATTACCATTCTTGTGATGGGTAAAAATAAGATTGTAAAAGATCTTGAACAGGGCATGGACAGGGTAAAAAATGTTATTGCACCGGAGCATTTTAAAAGAAAGGGCGTGCCTACACCCTGTATGAAAAACATGCACTGTTATGACTGTATTGGACCGCACAGGGCATGTGCTGTTACAAGCATAATAGAGAGCGGCCCCCCTCATACAAAGATCCATGTAATTATTGTTAATGAAGACCTTGGTCTGGGCTGGGACAGGTCATGGCCAGAGGAAAGGATAAATAAAATAATAAAACGGCATGAGGAACATATGGTGATGTGCCCCCTGCCGGATTGTATCTTTGAAAAGGGGAATAATGAAAAACTGTGGGAAATGGCCAGACAGAAAAGGCGTGGGGTTGTCTGGCCCTAGATATGATATTTGTTAATTTTATTAATTAGGGGCACGGCGCGCCGTGCCCCTACAGGCTGCTTTGATTATATCTATTTCTTGTCAGTGATGGTTAGTGTCGCTTCAATCAGATCCACAGAATTTCCACCCACCATTATTTTAAATGCACCCGGCTCTACAACCCTGTGCATATCACGGTCCAGAAAAGAAAGCGCTTCAGGGCCGATAGTAAATTCAATCGTCTTTGTCTCACCCGGATCAAGGGAAATACGTTTAAATCCCTTGAGTTCCTTAACCGGTCTTGTGACAGAGCTGACTTCATCTCTGATGTAAAGCTGTACAACCTCATCACCTCTTATGCTGCCTGTGTTTGTAACAGCAACAGTGATCTTCGTTTTGTCTTTAACATCCATCTCATTGGGGAAAATACTTAAATTGTCATATTTAAAGGTTGTATAGCTGAGCCCCCATCCAAAGGGATAAAGAGGGTCTTTTTCCGAATCTATATATCCCCGTCTTGCAGTGGGTTTGTGATTATAAAAAACGGGCAACTGTCCGACAGATCTCGGGACGGACAGGGGAAGCCTTCCTCCGGGGTTGTATTCCCCGAACAGTACATCAGCTGCGGCATTTCCTCCCTCCTGACCAAGGTACCATCCTTCAAGAATGGCCGGGACGTTTTCCGCAATATAGTTAATTGCATTTGGACGCCCGTGCATAAGGAAAACAACAACAGGTTTGTTCAGTTTAAGCATTTCTGCTGCAAGTTCATTCTGGCTACCAAGCAGTTCAAGTCCGGCCCTGTCGCCAAGATGGCCGATCCATGCCTCTCTGGATGTAAATTCGTTGCCCCCGAGAGCAAGTATTATTAAATCCGCGTTCTTTGCAATGTCTACAGCCTCTTTGATGCGTATGGCATTTTTATCGGGGTCACCAAGCTTTGGTTCTTCAAAGGTGAAGGAAGTGGGGTCTGTTTCTGTAATTTTGCAGCCTTCTGCATACAATATTTCCTGATCTGCCGATGCCCTGTTCTTTATTCCCTGCAGGATATCAACTCCGCCTTCAGGAAATCCGCTGTAGTTGCCTAGATGAACTCCCTTTGCATTGGGGCCTATTACAGCTATTCTTTTGTATTTCTCCTTTGAAAGAGGAAGAATATTATTTTCATTTTTAAGAAGAATTATTGATTCCCTGGCAGCTCTCAGGGCAAGGGCTTTGTGTTCGGGATTTTTGTATACCTCTTCGGCATATTCAGGATCGACATAGGGATCATCGAAAAGGCCGGTTATAAACTTTGAACGAAGTACACGCGCTACACATTTATCAACTGCCTTTTCTGAAACTACGCCTTTTTTAACAAGGTCAATGAGACTGTCGTACATTTCCGTATAGGGTAATTCAATATCAACGCCTGCTTCGATCGCCTGTCTGGCGGCATCTTCCTTTGAGGCTGCAACATGGTGTTTTTCCATAAGCTCTTTGATTCCATAATAGTCCGAGACAGTGTGCCCTTTAAATCCCCACTCCTGACGCAATATGCCTTCCAAGAGCTTTATATTGGCGTGAGAAGGAAGGCCGTCTATCTCATTGTAGGAAGGCATGATGCTCTGGAGATTGGCTTCTTTCACCGCGGCCTCAAATGGCTTTAAGAAATATTCCCTTATAACCCTTTCAGAGTAGTTCGCCGGCCCAACGTTTGTCCCGTTTTCAGGCTGGCCATGAACAGCAAAGTGTTTTCCCGTGGCAATCACATGGGCCTTATCAATATTGTCGGATGGATTTCCCTGAAAACCTGTTACTGCGGCTACCCCCATACGGGAGGCAAGATATGGATCTTCTCCATAGGTCTCTTCTGTTCTTCCCCATCTCGGATCCCTTACAATATCCAGTACTGGTGACAGGACCTGCTGTGCACCCCTGGATCTTACCTCAAGCGCAGTAGCTGTAAATACCTCATTTACCAGATCTGTGTTCCATGTAGATGCAAGTGCTATTGCCTGGGGAAAGGATGTTGCCTTTGTGGTGGCGAGCCCGTGCAGGGCCTCTTCATGAAACATGACAGGAATACCCAGGCGGGTATTTTCAATAATCCACCTCTGAACAGTGTTTGTGAATTCTGCCATTTCCTTCGGCCCGCGTCTCATCCCAGGCCTCGAGATCTGGCCTATTCCGTGCTTAAAAAATTTCTCCGCGCCTTCAGGGTTGAAATTGCCTTCCTTATCAACAAATGATGTCTCGGCATCGTCTCCAAAACCCAGCATCGGCATTGTGCTGGTAAGCTGAGCCACCTTTTCTTCAAGAGTCATTTGAGACAGAAGATCAGCAACCCTTTCTTCAACAGGTAAACCGGAATCTTTATATGATTTATTTCCTGTTTCGTTGCAGCCAATGATTGTAAGGCAAAAAACAAGTATCAGCAGTATCCTCATGAGAAATCCTTTCATGTAAATATGAGTGTTGTTGATTAATGCAAAGAGTTCCTTAAACCGGACAGGCATTAATCTATAACATTCGGAAATTAAAAAATAAAGGGCAATTTGCCAGGGCTTTCAGCAGGATAGGAAATCGAATAATTGACTCAGGTATATGCTCATGGTAGGTTGTACTGAAACCCTAGCCCGTAATCAGGGAGTAAATATGAAATTTAAATGCATAAGCTGCGATGCCCTTGCAAGACAGACATACCTGTGTTCTGCCCGTTCTCCTCATTTAATTGATGTCGAACTCGTCTCTATGGGGCAGCATATAAAACCAAAGGAGCTTAACAGGACACTTCAGGATAAAATCGATGGTGTCACCGATACTACCTATGATGCAATACTCCTGTGTTATGGCCTGTGCGGACAGGCGACTTCGGGTCTGACTGCACGGGATATACCCATTGTAATACCGCGCGCCCATGACTGTATCACCCTTTGTCTTGGATCAAAGGAAGAATATAATAAACAGCAGGCGGTCTGCCCCGGTACAATATGGTACACAAAAGACTATATGGAACGCCTTGATAATGCCACGGAATTTTCGGGCATGGGTGCATCATCAGCAGAACTTTACGATGAAAAGGCCTATGAAGCAATGGTAAAACGTATGGGCAGGGAAAGGGCAGACAGGATAATAGCATCCATGGGTGACATGACAAAAAACTATGAGCGGGTTGTATTTATTGAGCAGAATATAGTTGATGCTGAAAACGAGGAAAGGTTTGTACGCAAAGAAGCGGAGACAAAGGGCTGGCGTTTTGAAAAAATGACAGGCGATATAAAGCTCATTAGGAATTTACTAAATGGTGACTGGCCTGAAGAAGATTACCTTCGGCTGAAACCCGGACAGAAGATCACCATAGGCTTTGGGGATAAGATACTTAAGGCGGCAGAATAAAAAGAATAGGCTGCTTTGCTCTTATGATCTTTTTTATTATACTTAAAAACAATCAATCCAGAAACTGACAGGAGTCAATTTCTTTTGAATGTTTCATAATTCTCAGGCAGGGGCAGGCCCATGTGTCCGCACTGTTGTTTTTTTAAGGAGCATCCTTGTATTGCTTTTCCAGCAATTTAAGGATTCTATCCCGGGTATTCTTATTCTGGTTAAGCATTATTACAAAGCTGTCATAATTTCCGTCCCGGATAAAATAACCCGCATATGAGTAAACACCTCTTAATGTCCCTGATTTAATAAATCTTCCACCCTCAAGCGGAAGCAGGGCTGCGTAGGGTTTAAATTTATTAAGCGCCTTGATCATGGCATGCGCGGCTATCCTGTTGTTTCTTGAAATACCCGATCCTTCATCAAAAACAATTGATTTTGAATATTCCGGAAGATTTTTATCAAGATAGTTCCTCAAATATTTTTGCGATTTCTCCCAGGTTGCAGGATAGCCGTATGCCGCAGCCCCCATGGTGAGATATATCTGGTTCGCAATATAGTTGTTGGAATAGAGCATCATTGCCTTGATTATATCTTTAAGGGTTTTGGAAGAGTAATGAATATAACAGGGTGAAAGCCCGGCAGGCGTTTTGCCGATTATTTCTTTTCCCTTCCCGGAAATCATGTGTTGACGCTGGAATGCCCTGAAAAGTTCCCCAGCGTGTCTTGACACATTTTCCGGTGATCTTGATATGTTAATACGATGAGTACCCTTTTTAAAGTCTCTTCCCAGTTCCTTCATGACAGGGAGAGTCGGGGTCTGTTTTTCTGCTGAACTTGTTACACCTTTTTCATCAACGTGGAAGTTAATAGTATTAAAATTTACTGCCAGCGCTCCATTTGTAACATCATAGGGGTTCAGGCTTGAGCCGATCCCGGACGGCGCTTCAGATCCGGTGAATGTACTGTTATCCAGGTAAATATTGTTTATTTTAGCAACCCCTTTGTGTGTCAGCGCCTTGAAAATGGAATCTATTTCTTCTGAGATAAGAAATGGATCTCCAAATCCTTTAATATAAAGATTGCTGTCGCTGTCCAGGTAAAATTCGGTTTTAAAACGATAACCTTCTCCAAGGTTTTCCAGGGCGGCAAGGGCGGTTACAATCTTCCATATGCTTGCCGGGATAAATGGCGTATCAGGATTATATGAGGCGATGTAACTGTTGTTTTTTATAACAATGCAGGAGCCATTCCGGACCAGCTTGTTAAGCCTTGATTCCAAACCGTCATTAACGTCCCCGGCAAAAAGTCCCTGTGAAAACAGAATTCCCCATAAAAAAATTGAAGATAATATTTTTATATACAGTGCGGGGTATCTGCTATTCGGGTGAATTAAGCCTGACCGCATAGGACAGCCCCCACATTGATCTGTCATTAAAAAAATCTTCGGTCGGTGCGAGCCTGAAACCGGTTTCAGGCAATTCTTTGTTAATTATATCAACAATCATCATCTCTTTACCCTTTTCAACGGCGAAAATTTCTCTCCATGAAAAAAGGCACCTGTATCCGTCGCAGGCTGTAAACAGGAAGTAATCATCAGGGCTGATATCCTTAAAATTTGCATTCAAAAAGGATCTCAGTTCAAAACCCTCTGCCTCCACATTTTCTTCATATCCGTGCCCATGACCTATCAGCGCCCAGTTATCCTTAACCATCCGATTAACATTTTCAAAGGTTGCCTGATATGTATTTTCCCCGTCTATGCATGTAATAGCACTGCTTGCACACCTGGGTCCTTTTTTACGTACAGGGAGAAGGGCATCAGGGGCAGGCAGTGTCGTGTATGTTATTTTAACGACATTATCCAGGTATCGGCTTACATCCGGTTCTCCTGGAGCGATAAGCCTGAGGCCGTTGAGGGGTTCTGTCATGTTATTTTTATCATAGGTGTCCTTTACATTGTCAGCAGTGGGTTTAATGGGCTCCCTGTAATATGCGAGTGTCACAGGAAGACTGTCATCAGCCATAATAATTTCGTTGAATGTAAAATCGACACTTGCACCTGAAGCGGAAACAAAT
The DNA here is from genome assembly GCA_963667015.2 of Desulfatiglandales bacterium. Lineage (GTDB taxonomy): Bacteria > Desulfobacterota > DSM-4660 > Desulfatiglandales > HGW-15 > JAAZBV01. The sequence goes on along the minus strand of CAXXJJ010000004.1, from coordinate 2,706,394 downwards.
TTTACCAGGATATCCAGGGGCTGATTAAAAACCGCATCAGCCTCTTTTTCAGGAGCTATACCTTCCAGAATATTAAACACCGGAATGCCGGTGTAGGCATAAGCCCCGAGGAATTTCCCATCTGATGAGAATTCCTTTGTCCTGATTCGTGTAGAAGCAAAGCCGTTAAGAGCAGATGAGTTAAAACGGTATTCCTGCTTAACAAGACCATCTATGGTTAATGAAACACCGTCAGGGGTTTCTCTTGCGATTGCCAGAGGGGTTGCTCCTGATACAGCATTTATCATGTCATAATAATTCTTATTATCCTGTCTAAAGTAAATAAAAACAGTAAGTGCGATTAGCAGTACGATAACGATATTTTTTTTCATGCCTGTTTTACCCTTTTAAATTATTTTCATAATTCACTATCACGAGTGAGACAAAGTATCAAGATTGATATAAGCAGATAGAAAGATTCATGGAAGATATTGGCTGGCTGTAATTCAGAAACAGGATAATTATTTTTGAACTCATATTATACAAGATTGCTGAACATATTCATTACAATCCTGTTAAACATGGACATGTTAAAGCACCCGGGAATTGGGAATATTCGAGCTTCCATAAATACGTGAGGCAGGGTAAATACGACAATAATTGGGGTGCAGGTGAATCGATAAAATTTGATGAGGTAATTGGAAGCGAATAAAATATTATTGGATTGTTCCGCTTTATGGCACGATTTATCGTTTGTTGTCTCTGAAGTGTCATACAGATTAATTCTTGACAACCTATTGTAATTCTGGGGTATAATTCCACCCAAAAAAAGGTACGCTTGCGCAGATGAATATATATAATTTTTACATTAGGACCGGGAGGCGTTAAATGGATGTCGTAGGAGTAGATATTGGATTCGGTTTTACAAAAGCTACTGATGGAAAAGAGTCTATTCTGTTCAAATCCGTTTTAGGGGAAGCGACTGACATACAGTTCAGGCTGCCCGTAGTAAAGAGCGAGGCCGGCCCCTGCATGCATGTCGAGATAGATGGTCGGGCCTATTTCGTGGGAGATTTCGCGGAGCAGCATTCCGATACGCGGGAGTTTACCCTCGATCAGGAGAAACTTCTTACCGAATTCAGCAAGGTCCTGACTATGACGGCCATAAGCAATCTTTCCGATAGCTATGCCAACGTCAACGTTGTAACCGGACTTCCGGTCGGCTTCTACAGAGAATATAACCAGCGTCTGATGAAAATGCTCAAGGGGATTCATGAAATCGTCTTTTATAATGGCGACGGACCAGGCGAAAGCAGACGGGTTAATATCAACAACCTGAAGATCCTCCCACAGCCGCTCGGCAGCTTTTTAAATCTGCTGATGAGCGATTCCGGTAAATTTACAAACCGTGAACTTGCCAAGCAAAAAATCGGCATCATCGATATCGGTTTCCGGACAACCGATTGTTGTATTTTCCAGGGGATGGAGTATATCCAGAGAGGCAGCAGCACCTCTGATACCGGGATTTCCGAGAGCTTCAGTGCCATCGCCAAAAAGTTGCGAGAAGAGAGCAATGTAGACATCGAACTGTACCGGCTTTACAAAGCCATAGAAACCGGATTAATCAAGATCCGGGGCAAAGAGTATAACATCTCAAAACTACGTGATAAGGTATTCGAGCATTCAGCCAGCATCATTGCCAACGATGTCAGGCGCCTGTGGGCTAACGACTGGGATATTGATCTCATTATCATCAGCGGCGGCGGTGCCATGGAACTGGCAAAATATCTGCGACCCTTGATTGACGGCAACGTCATGCCTCTTGAAACCAATGTTGACGCCCGCCTCAACAATGTTCAGGGCTACCTGAAATATGCACGCTATCTTTGGGGAGATGTCGAGCCGCCTGCAGCAGAGTCGGAAAAAAAATAACGGCCCCGCCTGCCGTCACCGGCTGCTGGTTTGTATATCGTTAAGCCAGGCAGGTTGGGTTCTTAACCCGACCTGCATCCCTGGATCACTATTCGCTGCATTCATTTAAAATGGATGGTGAAGAACAATTCAATCTATTGCGCTTCAAATCCGATTCCTCTGGTAATTGAAAAATACCCGGTAGATTTTCAAGCCCCTGGATAACCAGCTCCTTGATGTTTATGAATACAACACCCCGGTCTTTACCCAGATTTTCCGCAACACCGGAAAGAGGCCAGTGTTCCATCCTCACGTATATTCGTGTTGCATTGTCATCGCATGCCAGGGTCATTGCAGTGATCAGGTTTCCCATGTCATCGTCCGTGCAGACAAAATAGGCCCTTTTTGTATTGCCGGATAATTTCAGATCCTGTATGGCGCTCTGCCGGAAACTCACCCTGTCTGACACCCCCAGGCTTTCTGACATGGATACGACTTCATTTTTTCTATCATGCTTGTCAATTATCCTGATATTATATTTTTCATCAGAATGGAGATCCTGTACAAGTACATCAAAAAGGTCGCTGCCGAATTTTCCAAAACCAAGAACATTAATCTCGTTTAGTCCTTCCCGCTCCTCCCTGTAGAAATATTTTTCGACCACCCTTAATGCCGCAATTCTGTAGGTATCAAAAAAACGTATACCCACCTTGCCGGGTGTACACACAACAGCTCTTGCCCTGTTGGCCAGTTGGTCATTCGTTATCTGTGCCCAGATAAGACGGACCGGATCAGCATCCGAGTGAAGCCAGCTGTAGGCGGAAAGGGCTGCTTCAAGGTTTGCCAGGTCGTCACCCGAGGCGAAAATGATTGAACGTGCCCTGGCTACCCCGGTCTTTTCCAGTACTGCGCGTGAGTTAAAGTCACCATATACCATGGGCACGCGGTGCTGATCCGAAAATTCTTCAAAATCATCGGGTGCCCCGTTGTCAATGCCGATAACCTTTAATCCTTTTGACTTTAATGTTGAGGTAAAAAGCTTTCCTGTGCGTCCCATCCCGCAGACCACTATATGGTCTGACAGCCATCTGGTTTTTATTGCAGGGGTAAGTCGAAAAAAGTAGGAGATTGCGGTTCCCACTGCCGAAATTGTAACGGCAGGGGCAAGGAAGTATATCAGGATAAGAGGCCATGAGCTGGGAAAGGCTGTTTCATCATGTTCGAAGACAAAGAGTCTTAAAGTGGTATACAGTGTTTCCCAGAAGGATTTTTCTCCATATTCTTTTGGGAAAAAATAAATTCCAACAGCAATAATTAGTCCAGTTGATCCTAACCAAAGCGCAACTTTACCTTTAAATTTTAAGCTTTTTATCATACCGGCTGACCTCTATTTTTTTGATGAATCCCAGATCCCTTCCCAGTAGCCTTCAGGCTCATTTTTGATAAGCCTGTCACATCTGTTTGCCATAACAGAGCTTGTGCCAAGGCCATATTTCATGAATATATCATAAAAAATATCCCTGGCTCCTATCCAGTCACGGTTGCAATACATGTTATAGGCTCTGTTATAGGCGTCAACCGATTTTTTCTTTATCTCAAACCTTGGGTCGTTATCCATTAATAGTTCATATAAAATAACAGGCTTGTGGAAGCCGTATAATACAAGACGATCTATAAAACGATACGAAAACCTGGAATCCGTATTAATATAGTCCTGGATATAGCTTAAAAAATGCTGAGATATCAAAACTCTGGCATCATAACGTTTTGATACACTCTCTATTCTGGCTGCTTCGTGTATGGCTGGCCCCAGTGCGTGGTCTCTTTCATCAAAATGATAATGTGCAAACGAAATCTTTCCTGTCGTAATACCGCAACCTATATCTATTCCAGGGCGAATTGGTTCTTCCTTTAGTGAATCATTGTAACGTCTCATTCTGCCGGTAAGCCTGTAGATATTTTCAAGAATGTACTTGCCGTTGTCTTCCGGAAATACGGCCATAATACCGTCTCCATAGATTTCAGCAAAGGTGTATTCATGGTATAAATAGAATTCCATGTAGGTTGTTTCATGGACATCGCGAATAAAACTTTCATAGGTGAATTCATTGTCCGAATCCTTTTTTTTCGAAAAATATATACCATTTTCAAAGTTCAACTGTATGTTTGTCGAATCTCTTAGATCCGCAAAAAGGATTATCCGATTGGATTTCTCTCTGGTATTTATATTATTTGAGTTCATTACAATTACTCTTTAGTTAATAGGTAGATAAATAATCTCAGTTTTAAAATCATATGTTATTAGTAAATTATGATATGTGTGTAAGCAGGTATTTAAGGGAATGTATTGAATTCGGAAAAATTGTCAACAAAAAGTAGAGTAAAGAGATTTCTAATAATCAAATAGATTAGAGAACTGTTTAATATTTAAGGAATATTTCATTTTATAATTTTAAACTGTCTTTATTGATCTTTTTAGGTGGTGCCTGTTAAAAGTCGGGTTGTGCTCTTTTTTTATTTACAGCTTTTTTTATAACTGAATCCAGTTTATCAATTTTACATGGCTTCTGGGCAATATCAGTTATTCCTATCCGGGCAAGCCGTGTTTCGTCTATGTAGTCAATTTTGCCGGTATACAGGATGACAGGTATATCTACCGGGAGTTCTTTAATCATTCCTGCCAGTTCAATTCCATTTATAACCGGCATGCCATAATCGGTAAGTACGGCATCAAAACCGTCAGGGGTTTCTTTTATCCTGGTGATGGCTTCTTTGCTGCCAGTGGCAGGTGTAGCAAGATAACCCTGGTGATTCAGTAAAAGAACGGTTATTTCAAGCATTCCGGGGTCATCGTCAACAACTAATACGCGAATTCTGTCTGTATCTGCAGTCTGACTTATATTTTTCTCCATGGGATTTTTCTCCATGTTATACAGTTCCCGATATAATTACACTGGCCATGATGTATCAGGTGATTAATAGATGTAAAAAAAGTTCAAATGTTGTGATAGTGAAAAGACAAAGGTTTTAAAATGGCCAAAATCTAATCAAGTAATATTCCTGATGATAAAGAAGGTGTTTTTTCCTGAAAGGATCACCTGCTTGCGTAGCCCTTCTTTTTATCGAGTCTAATTAAGTTCCCAGGATGACATATTTGTTAAAAAAATATCATCAATGAAAACGTCTTCAAGAATATCTTTATCAATATACAGGACAACAGGAGCATCTGCCGGTGATCTTTCAGATTTAATTTTGCTCATGCCTGTCACTGAATTATCGGCTATTACAACATCAAATGTTTCAGAATATGTTTCTAAAAGGATATTAGCTTCAATACCATTAGTGGAGCATGTAACAAGACATCCAAAACGTTCAAGCAGAAAGGCCTTTTTCTCAAGTGAAACGGGATTATTGTCTACAAGGAGTATGTGCAATCTATCTAAATTCTCAACCGGAACAGCGCGCGTATTCATTATCTATCTCCCTCAGTAACTTTAACCGCATCGCTAAAATACAATATTCATGCCATCTGCATTTATTGACAGGCTTAATTTTTAAGAGTGTTGACAGACAAGGGTTTCATGGATTTATAGGATTGCACCGCTAATAGAATTCGTGTTAAAGGGGATTATCATTCCAAAGAATTTTGCACATAATAATGGGCATGCTGCACTTTTTCATGTGCAAAATTTAACTGAAATTACATGCCAGGTATGAAGGTAGTATGTGTTGATTTTTATGGAAAATGCTGTTGGCCGGTATGGAACCATCTTTAAGAAAAAGCAATTATTAAAGGCAAAATGAGGAAAAATATTTTTTAGTAATCAGCGGAAATACAAATTGCATTTCCGCTGATTTTGTTTTTATTCCACGTGCTCGGCTAAAATTTCTCCGGTACTTGATTTTAGTCCTTCCCATGCCTGGCGCATGGAGACCAGTGAAAGAACAAGGTTACTTTCTGCCGTGACCAGGTCACGCTGTGCCTCATTGAGCCTTACAAGGGACCCCTGTCCGGCAGTATATTCCTTTTCTACCAGGTCTCTTGTCTCCCGGACAAGTTTTGTGTTTTCTCTCTGGAGTTTAAGTTGATCCTGTGCTGCCTTCAATTTTATAACAGCCGATTCAACATCCGTTATCACAGTGAGTTGGGTATCTTCGATATTCCTTTGAGATTCCCTTACCCTTGATCTTGCCTCTCCCACTCTTGCAGTAGTCTGCCAGCCGTTAAACAGATTAAATGAAATATTCAGCATCAGGGACTTATCCAAATCCTCTTTTTCAAATTCCCGGTCGAGCCTGTATGAATCTTCTAGTGAACCTGTAATACTTACGCTCGGGTAGTAACCTGATCTTGCAGAACCTACACCTGCCTTTGCCTGTTTGTAAAGGTGGTTTCGCTGTATGAGATCAGGGCGGTGGTTTATGGCATAATTCACTGAAGTGGAAGAATCCGGAATAACCAGTTCATCGCCTGTTTCATCCTCAAGCTTGCTAAGTTCAATGTGTGACGGCAGTTTCGCGTCAGGTATACCCATAAGGCTGGCCAGCCCATACTGTGCCACCTCATAGCTCTGTCTGGCTGATATAAGCTGGGATTTTGCCGAGTTTATACGGATTCTGAAATTGAGGACATCGCTTAAAGAGCCTGTACCTACCCTGTACCTTGCCTCTGTTTCAGCAAGCTGTCTCTGGTTGAATTTTTCATTGGCCAGTGCAATGTTAATATTCTCTTTTGCAAGCTGGGCATTAAAATAACTTGCTGCGACCTGATAGAGCAGGAGTCTTAACACATTGTTTTTTGATTCTATGCTGCTCTTTTTACCATAGCGAGCACTCATGTGGTTATATTCCCTTTGAAAGCCGTTAAACAGCGTCCATGATGCGGAAATACCGGCGCTGTATGAATCTGTAGTATCAGTCGCATAGGGGTCGAGCAGAAGTGCTGCTTCATAGTCATTGTCAGACATAATTGAACGACGCTTGCCGCCGGTTGCAGTTATTGATGGTAAATATGCGCCCCACGCCTGCATAAGCTGTCTTTTGGCCTGAATTACTCTTTCTCTTGCTGCATCAAGGGATGGGTTTCCTTTTATGGCGATCTCTTGAGCGGTTTTAAGATCAAGTACTTCCAGGCCCTCGAGTAAGGCTGAATCGGTAAGATTAAATTTTTTCCCGCCGGCTGAAGCTGTGTTTTGCATAAAACATATAAAAAAAAGTATTACTATACATAAAATCCTGCTTACTTTGAGCATCAATAAATCTCCTTCTATGATCAGGATCGATTTTATTTACTATTAACCATACATATTCCAATGCAGGGTTTCGTATACAAATTTCCGTCCGGCTAACAATACCGGGCTCGATATAACTATGACTTCAGTTCATGTAATTCCGTCGCAGAAACGGGCTGGGTGTCTTTTTCCAGTCCTGCATCATCTCTACTTGAAGCAGGTTCCACCTCTTCCCTTGTCGGCCAGGTACCATGCCACATGTAAGAAACAAGGCGCCTTAAATCATTCATGATTATTAACAGGCTGGGAATCAGTACCAGTGTAAGGGCTGATGAAAAGAGTACACCCGCGGCTATCGATACAGCCATTGGTATAAGCATCTGTGCCTGAAGGCTCGTTTCCATGATCAGGGGCAGCAGGGCACCTACTGTACTTACAGTAGTCAGGAAAATAGCCCGGAAACGTCTTGCACTTCCGGATTCTACCGCTTCAAACAGGGGCATACCCTCGGCCAGGTTTTTATTGATCCTGTCAATCAGAACTATTGCACCGTTTACAACAACGCCTGTCAGTGCAACTATACCAAAGGCGCTCATTATTGCCAGATCAACACCCAGTAACAGATGCCCTGCAATAGCGCCGATTATTCCAAAGGGAATGGTGAAAAATATAACCAAAGGCTGAATGTATGAACGAAACATGACAGCCATGACGATGAAAATACCGAACAGCGCCATTGGATAAGTTATCATTAATGCACCAAAGGACTCGGCATCGCTGGCCTGGTGACCTTCTACAGATATGGTTAATCCCGGGTATTTTGCCTTGAGCATCGGGAAATAGTTCATAGAAAGCTCATGCATTATCTCCCGTGCATTGCTCTGCTTGGAATCAACCTGGGCGTTTACCTCCACCCTTCTCATTCCGTCTGTTCGTGTAATTGTAGCAAACCCCGGACCAAAACTGATATCTGCAACTGACAGGAGAGGAACTTCATTTCCCTGGGATGTTCTGATCATAAGACGTTCAAAATCAGACAGCCTGGTCCTTTCTTCCTCGGTGTAGCGTATTTTTACCCTTATATCATCTCTCCCCCTCTGTATCCTGAGGGCTTCATTTCCGTAGTATGCCGAAAAAATCTGTCTTCCAAGGTCATTAACAGTCAGGCCGAAGGTCTGAGCCTCGGGTTTGAGTTTTAATCTCAATTCATTTTTACCGGGTGTAAAGTCTGTTTTTACCTGGTAGACACCAGCAAACTGTCTCAAACGTTCCATCAATTCATCAGAGGCCTGAAGTATCATGTCCATTTCATAACCCTGTATCCATACTTCTATTGGGGCGCCTCCGGGGCCGAAACCTCCGCCTCCGAATGTAAGGGATTCGACACCAGGGATAAGCCCTGTTTCCTTTTCCCACTGTACAGAGAGATCGTTTGAATGTATCCCCCTGTCTTCAGAGGGAAGCAATAGTGCCTGAACAGAGCCGATGTTAGGGCCGTTTCCTCCTCCTCCGCCCCTGCCTCCGAGACTTTGTCCTACAAGAGTAATTGTGTGTCTGATAAGGGGGGCTCCTGATTTGGTTTCTGTCCGGGCCCCTACCTTGTTTAAGGCATCTTCAAGCCTGTCAACTGCCTTCTGTGTTACCTCCTGAGGAGTTCCATTGGGAAATTTTACTGTTGCGGTGAGGCTGTCTCCGTCAATATTCGGGAACATGGTGTATTTAATAACGCCGCCCGCTATGAGTCCGAAGGTAATAAAGAGTATGGAAATGGCAGTGGCAAATGAAATATAACGCCATTCCAGTGCCCTTTTAAGGAAAGGCATATATATTTTATCAACAAATTTTTCCATGCCTCTTGCGGTATATTCCTGAATTCTATTCAGCTTGCCTATTATGGCCCCTATATTTGTCCTGTACTGCCTGTTCTCTTCGGTTTTATTGGGGTCTGACAGGTCGTTGAGGTGGGCAGGTAAAAGAGCCAGACATTCAACCAGTGACATCAAAAGACAGCCGGTAACAACTACAGGAAGAAAGAAAATTATTTTACCTATAATACCGCCGACAAACGCAAGGGGAATGAATGCAATAACAGTTGTCAGAACAGCCGCTACTACAGGCATTCCGACTTCATAGGTGCCGTCAATGGCGGCCCTGAGAGGCGATTTCCCGTTTTTGCGCTGTACATATATGGCTTCGCCAACAACTATCGCATCATCTACAACTATCCCAAGAATAAGAATAAATGCAAAGGTGGTCATCATGTTGATTGTTCCGTCAAAGCCGGGAAGAGCCGTCATTCCGCCTGCCAGTGCAATAGGAATACCCATTCCGCACCAGAAGGCAATCTTGATATTCATGAATGCCCATAAAAGTAAAAAGACAATAACAAGACCAATTATTCCGTTTTCTACTACGAGATCGAGCCTGGAGCGGACTTCATCGGTTGAATCCTCGAGGACCTTGATCCTTGCTCCTTCCGGCAGGGACTTCTGTTTTCTTTCAACATACCTTGCTACGGCATTTGCAGTTGCAAGGGCATCTTCCTCAAGGGAGTTGGAGATCCTTATAAGAACCGCCCTTTTCCCATCGACCTTGTTGTTTATGGGGTCTTCATTGAATCCGTCATTTATATCCGCAATACGGTCAAGGGTAATTATTTCTCCTCCTGATTTGGCAAGAACTACTATTTTGGAGAGTTCTGCGCCGGTGTATTTTCGGCCCAGGGTTCTTATTCGAATCTCTTCACCCTCGGTTCGAATGGTCCCGCCTGACATGTTCATGTTGTTCATGCTTATAGCTGTTGCAACCTGGTTTATTGTTATACCGTATTCCCTCAGCCGTTCTTCAGATACGCCTATATTGATTTCATATTCACGGGTTCCAAAGAGTGAAACAGTGGATACTTCAGGAAGGTTCTGTATTTCATCCTTAATCTGTTCAGACCATGCCTTTAGCCTTCGCTCAGACATATCTGCCTGGACAAAGAGGGTCATAACTGATCTTTGCATTTCAAATTTATTGACAATAGGTCTTTCCGCGTCCACCGGAAACGTCATTATTGACTGGACCTTGGTTTTTACCTTTTCAAGGAGCTCATCAACGTCATATCCGGTTTTTACTTCAATGGAAACAGATGCAGAACCCTCTGAGGAGTTGGTGGTAAATTTATCTATACCTTCCATCCCCTTTATTGTTTCTTCTATCTTCCTGCTTATGGCCTCTTCAACCTCTTCAGGGTCAGCCCCGGGGTAAAAGACAGATATATTGATGGCATCCAGGCTCATTTCAGGCATTGATTCTATTATCATGGAGAATGCAGAAAATATGCCGGTAAACAGGATCAGGACCAGCATCAGATTTGCAAATACTCGGTTTGCAGCCAGAGCTGCCAGTAATGATTTCATAATCTTCTAATCTCTCGTCTAAATAATTATCAGCTTTGTATTTTCCATAGGGTTGATCAAACGTGTTATGATCACCCTGTCACCCGGATTTATTCCTTCTGAAATATATGCATCCTCACCCTGGGATCTTACGATTTCAACCGGGACTGTTTTAAGCTTTCCATCAACTGCAAGGTAGACTGTATTTTCAAAGCTGACTGCCCATCTTGGTACTTTGTAAACGTTTTCAAGTTTTTTACCGGGGATTTCAACGGAACAGAACATTCCCTCTACAAGGGGCAGGCTTCCATGATTAATAGAAAGCGCCTCTGTACCGGAAATTCGGACCGCAACAGTAACTGTCCTGGTCTGCTCGTCAAATTTAACAACCCTGTCCAGTTCACCTTCCCAGTATTTATCTGACGTTGACTCGGTCCATTGTACCTTGCATTTAACATTCTTGAGACCTTTTACCCATGCATTTGAAGTACTGGTATGTTCATCATCAAAGGGAAGCCATTTATTAGCATCACGACTGTCAAGCGGGACCTGGATTTCAAGAATCGAATCATCAGCAAGGGTTACAACGCTCATTCCCGGAGTTACATATTGCCCCTTTTCTATAGATTCACTTTTTATGCGTCCATCAAAGGGGGCTCTAACAGTACATCGTTCAAGGCGTAATCTCGCTGTATCCATTCTTGACTGTGCTGATAATAGGCTGCTTTCAGCTTCCTCTATCTGTAAAGGGTAGAGTTCGACCGTCTTTTCCATCTGTTCGCGCTGATCTTTCGAGTTGTTGCATGTCTGTTCTGCCTGATCGACCCCAGACTGGGTTCCGACCTTGTCTTCCTCAAACAGCTGTTTTACTCTCTCGTACTGCTGTATGGATAATTCACAGGTCCTCTGGATGGTCTTAAGCCTGTCTTTGTCGATTTCAAACTGTCTTTTCATTCGTTCAAGAGAACTTTTCATCTGCGTAACAGTAGCTTTGGCTTCAACATAGGCGGCTTCATAATCTCTTGTATCTATTTGAAAGATAATTTCATCCCTGGAAATAACTTCTCCTTCTTCCAGTCTCGGGTGAATTCTTACTATCTTTCCTGATACCTCAGGAGTAATCGATACCTCGTTAAGCACCCTGACTTCTCCATATCCTGTTATGGATACGGGGTAATTTTCCGATTTTGCATCGATTACTTCAACCTGCAGGGTTGCTTCAGGTAATGGCATCTGCGGAGGTGATCTTCTCAACATTAAAAAGATTACCAGAATAAATATTCCCGCAAAAATAATGGTTGAGACCATTCCGACTCTAAATAAAATTCTGTTTTTAGGTTTTGAATCATTTTTATTATACATATACTTTACCTCTGCTCCATCTTCTGGAAATTCCGGGGATTAAATGCTTAAATTATGCACTGTATCATCCGGGAGTATTATAATTGACTATCGGTTAATTAAAGACTGTCCTGAACCCGGAAATGTATTTGAACAGTTACTTTATGTATTTTCATTAATTATCTGTCTTTAAAACCCCTGCCTGTTGTAGTCCTGATCATAATTTAGGGAGTTAAATCTCAAATTATCTTAATAATTGTAAACTGGTGAGTATTTACTCAGAAAAGGACTTTTTAAAACACGGCTGAATGGTTTTTAACGTTAAAATGACATTTTGCCTTAATTGTTTTCTCTAGCCTCCAAATGATCAAATCGACTTTATTTTGAAAAAACATTATCAAATTAAACATTTTATATCAATTAGATTATTTTTTTGTTTATATTGTTGTTTTTTTAAAGATAAAGCCATCATCGGCAAATCGAATAAAACTAGTGTTTCAGATTCCATTTAAAAAATGTTATATGCAAAAAGCAAGTATTAAGCTTTTTGAGCCTGTATTGAATCTATAGCATAGCTGATTTTATATGTTTTTTTAGCTTTGTAAAAAAATGTAAAAAAAATGTAAAAGTAGGTAAAAAGAGGTGACATCAATGGCTGGCAGGGTTTTAATTATAGAGGATGACTCAAAGATAAGGATGCTTTTAAAGGAATATCTTGAGGGAAACGGATTTCAGGTACTTACACTCTCTGACGGTAATAATGCACTCGATGTTATTGTTTCCGAATCACCGGACATAGTAATACTGGATATTATGCTTCCCGGCAAGGATGGCCTGGAAGTCCTCAGGGAAATAAGGCAGAGAAACAGTGTCCCGGTGATTATGCTTACTGCCAAGGGTGAAGATGCAGACCGCATTGTTGGGCTTGAGCTCGGAGCTGATGACTATCTTCCAAAGCCCTTTAACCCGAGAGAACTCCTTGCACGCCTGAAAGCCGTTATGAGAAGAACTTTTCAGGATAGGGAGATTGAGTCAGGTGTTGATCCGGAAAATTTAATTGAGGCGGGAGGTATTGTCCTTAACAGGGCCAAACAGACGGTAGTCAACGAAGATGAAGAGATTGAGCTGTCATCGACTGAATACAAGATACTCGAGGTACTCATGTCAAATCCTAATGCTATACTTAGCCGGGACCAGATTATGAATTATGCAAGGGGAAGAGATTTTATGGCATTTGACAGAAGCATAGATGTGCATATCAGCAAGCTGAGGTCAAAGCTTGAGAAAAATCCGGGGGCACCCAGAAGGATAAAAACCATCTGGGGCTCAGGTTATATGTTTGTGGATACAAAATGAGACCTACTAAATTATATTTAACATTTTTTCTGTCCTTTACCTTCATATTGATAGTCACACTGCTTACAATCTTTGGGATCTACAATGCTACAGAAGAACAGACAAGGATGCGTTTCATCAAGGGGCAGGTCAGGTTATATACCTTTGAGAGAGTACTTCTTTTAAGGGAGCTGGTTGAGGAAAAAATCAGGGCGAGTTCAGATATAAATCTGTTGGAAATTGGCAATACAGATTTAAGTCTGATTAAAAAATATGTAAAAATAAGCAATGCAAAATTATGGATAAGCATCAATAACCGCACCCTTTATAAATCCTTTGACGATGAAATTCCTGAAGAACTTGATAGCCTGTCCGATGATTACAAATATATGTATGAGGACGAGGATATAAGTCTTTATCAGGATTTCAATGAGGCCCGTGATATTTATGTTGTTTCGCCCATAAAAGGCCCGAAGCCGGAAAAAATTACCCTGCATATCCTTCTTGGCACAAGGAAAATTGAAAGGCAGGATACAGGTTTTATATATAGCCTCGTGGTAGTCGGCATCATTATCGCCATTCTTGTAATTCCCATATCAAGATTTATTACCGAAAGGGTAAAACAGCTGAAACAGTCGGCATTACGGATAGCCTCCGGAGATCTGTCTTACCGGATTGATATAAAGGGGAATGATGAAATAGGGGAGCTAGGTAATGCATTCAACCAGATGGCAGACAAGGTCGAAAGGATGATTGTGGGAGGAAAAGCCTTAACCGCCCTTGTCTCTCATGAACTGAGGACACCCCTTACAAGGATCAGAATCGCCGAAGAGATAATGAGGGAAAAACTTGAGAATGATGATCAGGAAATCTATCTGAGGCATCTTGATGATATCAGGGAGGATGTTGATCTTCTTAACAAATTGATCGGCCGGATACTTGAGCTTTCAAAGATAGATATGCATGAGGTTCGCTTTGAAATGGAGCCTTTTGATATTAAAGAGTTAATTAATGACCTGATCCATCAGCTTAAACCAATTATTGACAGGAAAAATCTTGGTATACATACCCGGCTTTCATTAATTCCCGGTTTTGAGGGTAATATCGGTTCCCTGAGTACAGCCTTTTTGAATGTCATTGATAATGCTGTTAAATATACCGAGCCAAACGGGAATATTTTTATATCTCTCTCATCTGAAGACGGGTATGTTGAGCTGAGTGTCATAAATTCCTATAAAAAGCTCGATGATGAAGATCTTGGGCGTATTTTTGAGCCGTTTCAGAGGGCCAAAGAATCCGGTAAATCAGGTTCAGGCCTGGGACTGGCCATAACCCATAAAATTGTTGAAAGGCATGGCGGGGCAGCCCTTGCAGCAAATTCGGAAAAGGGTTTTGAGATCCGGATCATTCTTCCATTGCAGGCCCAATAGATCTTGGTGTATATTGTCTCCGGCCTTTTGGTCAGAAACACGGACTGATGAAAATTAAATTTCAAATAAAAAATACTTAAAAAAACTTGACATATTGTGATTATTGCTTTAATTAATTCGTTTTTCGATTTTACATTTAGGATAAATAAAAATGAAAACATATGTTGCGAAAGAACACGAAGTAGAAAAGAAATGGTACCTTGTTGACGCACAGGATATGATCCTTGGCCGGCTGGCTACCCAGATTGCCATGCGACTGCGAGGAAAGCACAAGCCTATTTTTACTCCCCATGCCGATACAGGCGATTTTGTTGTTGTTATTAATGCCGATAAGGTCTCATTGACAGGTAATAAATGGGACAATAAGATGTACTACAGGCATACTGGTTATATGGGCGGGCTAAAACAGATTTCTGCGAAAAAACTTATTGAAAAAAAACCTGATCAGGTTCTGTATATGGCTGTAAAAAGGATGCTCCCCAAGAACAGCCTCGGAAGACGTCAGCTAAAAAAGCTTAAAATATATGCAGGTTCTGAGCATCCACATGTTGCCCAGAACCCTCAATTGATAAAGATGTAGGAGGTCTCTTAATGGCTCAAGACTTATGGCATGCCGTTGGCAAAAGAAAAACTTCAATCGCACGTGTTTGGATGAAACCGGGCACCGGTGTGATAACAGTAAATAGCAAGGCTCTTGATCAGTACATAACAAGAGAGTCTGGTGTTGAGGTTGTAAAGCAGCCTCTTGAAATTACAGAGACCATGGATAAATACGACATCAACGTAAATGTACGTGGTGGCGGAGTTATTGGGCAGGCAGGGGCAATCAGGCATGGTATCAGCAGGGCGCTGGTAAGCATTAATCCTGAATTCCGCTCTCTCCTTAAGAAGTCGGAGCTGCTTACCCGAGACCCGAGAATGAAAGAAAGGAAAAAATACGGTCAGCCCGGAGCCAGGGCACGCTTCCAGTATTCAAAGCGTTAATCTTTTTACCGGATTTTTCTACAATAAAAATATTCAAATTAGAGAACCTGAAAAGGAAGCTGATACGGCTTCCTTTTTTTATGGCTTGTTGAATCTGGAAATCAGGATGAATGAAATAAAAAATATCAGACTGATCCTGCAGTATGAAGGCACTAATTTCCACGGATGGCAGCGCCAGAAGGATGAAGTGACAATCCAGGAACTCATCGAGGAGAAACTCGGTATCATGACAGGAAAACCTGTAACACTTCATGCATCGGGCAGGACTGATTCAGGTGTACATGCGCTGCATCAGGTATGTAATTTTTTAACTGAGACCAGCATCCCTCCCGAATCGATAAAAAGCGGCCTTAATTCATTACTGCCCAATGATATTTATATTAAAAAATCCGAATATGTTGCTCACGATTTCCATTCAAGGTACTCCGCAAAAAGTAAAGCCTATGAGTACAGAATTTTAAATTCAAAAGAAGTAGATATTTTTTTACGCAGATATGTCTGGCATATTAAGGATGATCTTAATTTTGAAGAAATGAGGAAATGTCTTGCATGCATAACAGGCCGGCATGATTTTACCTCATTCCGATCATCAGGGACCAGTAATGTCAATCCTGTAAGGGAAATATTCCGGGCAGAGCTTTCTGACCGAAAGCCTGACGGAACTGCACATTTTTCCTTTGAGGCTGAAGGATTTCTGAAGCATATGGTCAGGAATATAGTGGGGACCGTAGTAGACGCAGGAAAGGGAAAAATAACGAGTGATGAGTTCCGGGAAATACTTGAGTTGAAAGACAGAAAAAAGGCAGGTTATAAGGCCCCGCCCCAGGGATTATTCTTAACCATGGTTAATTATTAGTCTTCCTCTATTCCCATACCCCGGGGATAGAAGATCCGCACGCAGAACATAACCCACTCTTTATATTGTTATAATTGACAGAAAAACCATAACGATCGATGAGCATGCTTCCGCAGTTGTGGCAGAAGGTTTTCTCACCTTCATCACCAGGTATATTTCCTGTGTACACATATTTAAGGCCAGTGCTGTTTCCAATCTGTTTTGCCAGGTGAATTTTATCCGGCGATGTAGGCGGAACATTTCGCATCCTGTATGTCGGGTGAAACCTGCTTATATGCCACGGGATATCCGTACTCTGATCGGCTATAAATTCAGCCAGTTTTGAGAGTTCCTCCTCGGAATCGTTCAATCCCGGAATAAGCAGTGTGGTAATTTCGATCCATATTCCCATATTTGCTATTTTTTTTATGGTATTCAATACCGGCTCAAGTCTTGCCCCGCACTGTTTTCTGTAAAAATCGTCGTTAAATGCCTTAAGATCAATATTTGCCCCGTGAAGGCACCCTGAAATGTCATCAAGGCACTCGTGAGACATATATCCGTTTGAAACAAAGATATTTTTAATACCCCTTGATGCCGCAAGCATTGCTGTTTCTTTTGCTAGCTCATAGTAGATTGTCGGTTCGGTGTATGTATATGCAATGGTGGCTGCGTTTCCTGCTTCAGCCTCTTGAACAAGCGCTTCAGGCGGGATGCTTTCACCCATAATCCGGTTATTGTCGGCAGGCATCTGGGAAATATCGCTGTTCTGACAGAAACTGCATTTCAGGTTGCACCCTGGGGTTGCTATGGAATAGGACCTGCTGCCCGGGAGAAAATGAAAAAGGGGTTTTTTTTCGATCGGGTCAAGATGCCTTGCTACTATTTTGTCATAGACAAGTGTTATGAGTGTTCCCTTATTGTTTTTCCTTACTCCGCATATCCCTGTAGAGGTGTCTGATATGGTACATCTATGATTGCATAGCAGGCATCTGACTTTATTATCTGTTAATTTTTCATAAAGCAGAGCTTCTTTGACCATTTTAAAACCTCCATATGCTATTTGCTGTGACTTATATTAACCCCTTCGATAACTGGGCCTTTGCTTCTGCTTATTTCTTTTTTGATAAAAAGATTATCGGTTTTATATCTGTATTTCAGGGTTACTGAGATGCCGATCAGGTAGCCGAATGGCATGGCGATCCTGCCGGGGATAAAGGGGGAGCCTATTTTTTTAAAAAGTGCAGGAATAAGATACTCGCTTTGCCATGTTATCGGAACAGGGCCATATGCCCTGTTGATCAGTTTTTTTATCTCCCACAGGTTGTAGGGCCGAATATATGAAAAAAGGTTTCTGCTGAACAAGCCGCATATTTTTTGCCACCTGCAATATCTGGAAATACTGTTAAAGGTGACAATGAATATACCTCTTTTTGCAACTCTCCCTGCCTCCCGTAATGCCGAAAGTGGATCGTCAAGGAACTCAAGGGTGTTAATCATAAAAACCAGATCAAATTCGTTGTCGTCAAAGGGAATGTCCTCGGCCTTCGCCTTCTTCAATTCACATTGATTTCCCAGCCTGTTCCTGGCAAGGGATATCATATAGGGTGATGCATCAATACCTGTTATGTCCAGTCCACGGTTTCGGGCCAGCTGAAGATGACTTCCCGATCCGCAGCCGATATCCAGGACACTTTCATGCTTAAATGGTTTCAGGTTTTCCGAAATCATTTTTTCAATAAAGGCCTCCATTCGCAGACCCTTAGGGGACCTGTTCCAGGTTTCATAGGCTTTTGCTAGATGGATATCAAAGATATGTCCCATATATTAGACCTGATTGAATTCATACGCATCTGCTCTTTTAAAGGAAGGATGTGCATCGGATTTGTTTATAATAAGTGAAGATTAACTGAAATGTTATGTGAAGTCAATTAGGGACTAATCGATTGCAGTTCTGATCTTCTCAAAGGCAGGACTGAACTCCTTCCACATATCAAGTCCGATGCGGTTCTGTGTGTTCTTTATCTCATCCAGTACATTGTTTTCTGTCAGCGGGTTTATAAGAACCGCGCGCAGTACTACTATATTTTGGGGACGATAGACTGTTGATTCAAGGGTTGTTCTGGAAACGAAAGTCGTATCATCCTTTCTCAGTGCCCTGTGAAGTTTTATATTCAGGCTGTTGATAAGCATATTGGTTTTATGGATCTTCTTTTTTGCCTTTTTCTCAATTCTCCCTGTTTTTGTTCTGGTATTTCTCCACATGGAGATCTGATGCTGTACTGTCTCGGGAATGAACCGGTAATTAAGTATAAACAGTTCAGGGTTGTTCAGTATCTCAAAATTGTCACAGGAATCCAGAATCTCCTGGAAATAATCTGTCGCGTTTCTTGCCTGCCTGAACAGCAGGCCATATCCCTTCTTCCCGATAATTTTCAGTGAGGCCCATGGTTTGAGGCAGGCAAAAGGCCGAGACCCCTCCAGCGTAAACCTGCCTGTATCAACGGAATTTTTTCGTATTACATATCTTGAATTATGCTTGATATACCCAAGGTCTTTTTCACTCCTGAACAGAGCAAGCCCCATACTCATCGGGCAATAAAGCAGTTTATGAGAGTCAAATGCTACGGAATCCGCTTTCTCTATCCCCCTGAAAAGCGGTCTGTATTCATCGACCAGAAGGGCCGGGCCGCCCCAGGCGGCATCTACATGAAAATAGGCCTCATTATCTCTGGCTATTTTGCTTAAGGTTTCGAGATCATCAATATTTCCGGTTTCGGTTGTACCGGCAATTCCTATTATGGAGATTATTTTTGTGCGGTCAGTTTTTCTTTTCCCATTGAATGATTTAATTCTTTTCAGAAGCTTTTTAATATTTATTCGATTATTTTTATCAACAGGGATATTAATGACATTTGATTCTCCTATCCCAAGAATGTTTGCCGCCTTTGTAATAGAATAATGGCCCCTTGTTGAAACAAGGATTATTCCCCTGTTATATCCATAATATCTCAGTGCCTTTTCTGAACCGGCAATCCTCAATCCAGGGAATTCACCCTCAGGGGGAAATGCCCTTTCCCTTGCTACCATCAATGCTGTGACATTTGAGAGCGTCCCGCCTGAGGTTACACTTCCAAGGGAGACCTTTGGGTTGTGTATGTTCCTTTCATAGAAGCCGGGTCTTTTGTTAAATATCAGGTTGTGCAGCCAGGCTACAAGTTCTCTTTCAACGAAGCTCGACGCCTTTGCTGTTTCGATCTTGACCTGGTTCTGGTTCAATGCAGCGATGATCATCTCAAGGAGGACCATGAAATAGGGTATGGCGCTGGTCATATGACCTATATAGTAGGGGTTTCCAACCTTTACAGAATGGTCTATAACCTTTGACTTGATCTCGGACATGACGTCCTTGATTAATGAAGGGCTGTCAGGGATCGAGGTCTGATTGAAAATACCACTTAACTGTGGGAGT
This sequence comes from Desulfatiglandales bacterium, assembly GCA_963667015.2. Lineage (GTDB taxonomy): Bacteria > Desulfobacterota > DSM-4660 > Desulfatiglandales > HGW-15 > JAAZBV01. The sequence continues at coordinate 2,686,493 of CAXXJJ010000004.1, read as the reverse complement.
GTTGCGCTGCTGTGGATGCCTCCTTTTTCCTGAAAAAAATCATGTATCATTTCCAGCAGTTCATGGCCGAACTCAACAAATTTATCCGGCGACTCCGGCATGATAAAAAGCTTTTTAAGATACTCGAGATTGGTCTTTATTTTTTTTGATTGATTCATATCTTTATTCAGTATTTTGAACCTATTTTACCTGCGCCAAAAACAAAATTATATTTTATGCAGATCTATGATTTTTGCAGGTCCTGCAAATCATCAAGGATATATTTAAGCCTGTCAATGACATCTTCACTCAGGTCGCCTTCATTCTTCTTTAAGTATTTTTTAAGATCGGCCAATTGCTTCTCAATATCAATAATGCTGTTATATGCAGGTTCAAAGTATGCTGCTTCTGCAGGGGCCGATACTTCTTCACTGATTATTTCCCGCGGTTTCAGGATCAGGCGCTCCCTGTATCCCGGTACATGTGCCTCAAAACCAAAGTTAGTCTTTATTTTATCCGCGAATTTCCGGCTTGATGTCTCCTCCCCGTGTATTACAAATACCCTTGGGCTGGACTCCTTAAAATTACTTACCCATTCAAGAAGATCTTTTTGATCAGCATGTGCTGAGAATCCTCCTATTGTATATACCTTTGCATTTACATCGACATTTTCACGGAAAATCTTTACCGACCTGGCGCCTTCCACGATTTTTCTTCCTGTTGTGCCAACAGCCTGATAACCGACTATTACAATGCTGGCACCGGGACGCCATAGATTATGCTTGAGGTGATGTTTTATCCTTCCGGCAGTGCACATGCCATTTGCGGCTATGACAATTGCAGATCCGGGGGTTTCGTTTATAGCCATGGAATCTTTGGTAGCCAGAGTAAATTTGAGATTCGGCATATCAAAGGGATCAAAACCTTCTTTCACAATCGCCATTGCTTCTTCATCATAGTATTTTTTGTTTTTACGGAAGATCTGGGTCGCCCTGATTGCAAGCGGGCTGTCGAGGTATATGGGGATGTCAGGCAGTTCTCCCTTGCGCTGGAAGTCTCCCAGGATATAAAGGATTTCCTGTGTTCTCTCTACGGCAAAGGCAGGGATTATTACCTTCTCATTATTTGATGCAGCGTGTTTTATTGCCTCCAAAAGTTCAACCACGCTGTCATCAAATGTTCGATGCAGTCTGTCACCATAGGTTGATTCGATAAAAAGGTAATCAGCCGCAAATATTTCATGGGGATCCTTTACGATCAATTGATTATGTTTGCCTATGTCGCCCGAAAAAACAATCTTGACCTCTCCGCCTTCGGTTTCAACCCACAGCTCAAGTATTGAGGAGCCAAGAATATGCCCTGCATTTCTTAATCTGGCCTTTATTCCCGGCTCAACCTGAATAATATTATCTCTCTCGATAGGTGAAAAAAGATGAAGAGATTCTTCTGCATCTTTAGTGTTGTAGAGGGGCTCTATTTCGGATTTTGACTGTCTTTTGTTTTTTTTGGTCTGCCATTCCGCATCCATTTCCTGTATATGAGCTGAATCAAGGAGCATTATTTCACATAATTCTGCAGTGGGCGGAGAAGTTATTATTTTCCCTGAAAAACCATCTTTTACCAGTTTCGGTATTCTTCCGCTGTGATCAATGTGGGCGTGGGTCAAAAATAATGTGCTGATATCTGCCGGGTTAAAACCCCAGTCTGCCCAGTTCCGCTGTTCCATCTGCCTTCCGCCCTGAAACAATCCGCAGTCAACCAGTACTTTTTTCCCCTGATTGCTTTCAACCAAAAAACTTGAACCTGTTACCCCGCCTGCCCCGCCCATGCATGATACTTTTATCATTATCTTTTCCTTTCCTGATCTAATAAAGCCACTTTAGTATTTATACAAACCAATTCTGTAGATAATTATCTCTTCTTTATATTACCGGGTATTTATATTCAACCCCCTTATAATTCCTTATAATAAATTCATTTCCTTTTACAGCCTTTATATACTCGGGAATGACCGGAATTTTTCCTCCCCCGTTGGGCAGGTCAATTACAAATCGTGGGACACCGATGCCGGATAAGAATCCCTGAAGCCCGGATATAATTTCAATCCCTTTTTGAAGCGGTGTCCAGAAATGAGATGTGCCTCTGGCCAGATCTGCCTGAAACAGATAATATGGCTTTACGCGAATTGTGAGCAACCTTCTCATGAGTTCAAGTATCGTGTCTATGTCATCGTTAATTCCCTTTAGAAGGACTGTCTGACATCCCAATGGAATCCCAGCATCTGCAAGCATTTTACATGCAACGGAGGCTTCAGGTGTTATTTCCCGGGGATGGTTGAAGTGCGTATTGATATAAAGCGGGTGATACCTTTTCAGGATGTTTACAAGGTCCGGAGTTATTCTCTGGGGAAGTGTGCATGGAATCCTTGTCCCGATTCGGACTATTTCCACATGGTTTATCTCTTTTAACCGGGACAGAATGTAATTTAGTCTTTCATCGGATAGAAGCAGGGGGTCTCCCCCCGAAAGGAGCACATCCTTAACGGCTTTTGTAGCCTTTATGTATTTTAACCCTTCTTCAATTGATTCTTCTGTTACCATTGAAGGATTTCCGACTTTTCTTTTTCTGTTGCAGAACCTGCAGTACATTGCGCACCGGCCGGATATGAGGAACAGAACCCTGTCGGGATATTTATGTGTAAGTCCTGGTACAGGGGAAAGGTTTTCTTCGTCCAGTGGATCGAGGTAGCCCCTTTGATCTGAAATCTCCCTTATATCAGGGATCGCCTGTTTCAAAAGGCTTCTGTTGTTCTTTATCACATTAAAGTAATACGGGTTTATAAACATTGGATATTTTCCTGCAACAATATCAATATCCGATCTATTATATCCCGAAATCTGCGTCAACTCATCAGCACATGCTATGCCCTGATTAAGGAGATCCTCCCATAATTCTGTTGTTTTTTTTATTGCTGTTGTCTCCAAACTTTATCTGAAACGCCTCTTTTAAAATAAAATATCCATTAAATCTGATACGGAATTAACACCGTATTTTTTAATATTATATTCGGTTCTGCAGCTCTCAAGATTGCTCCTGGACAGGATGCATTTGGCAAATCCCATTTTTTCCGCTTCCCTGATCCTTGTTTCTGGCTGAATAACCCCGCGTACTTCTCCTGCCAGTCCAACTTCTCCGAATATGACCATTTCAGGGTCAACAGGTTTATTCAGGAAGCTGGATATCATTGCCGTTACAATTCCCAGGTCTGCAGCCGGTTCATCTACCCGCAGACCTCCTGCAACGTTTACAAATATATCCTGATCTCCAAGTTCAATACCGATCCTTTTCGCCAGAACCGCAACCAGGAGAGAAATTCGATTGTGGTCTACGCCAACAGCGGTTCTTCTGGGCATGCCAAAAGGGCTTGGGCTTACGAGTGCCTGAATTTCCAGAAGCAAAGGTCTTGTGCCTTCGAGGCAGGGTATTACAACCGATCCGGAGGCATTCTCCGGCCGCTCTTCGAGAAAAATCCTTGACGGATTCCCAACCTCTGCAAGTCCTGTTTCCTTCATCTCAAAAACACCGATTTCATTTGTAGATCCATAGCGGTTTTTTACAGTCCTTATTATCCTGAAGGTATGGCTGCTATCCCCCTCAAAATAAAGGACGGTATCCACAAGGTGTTCGAGAATTTTTGGGCCAGCAATTGCGCCTTCCTTTGTTATATGCCCGATCAGAAAGACCGGAATGTTTTTTTCTTTAGCCCATCTCAGGAGTTTTGCAGAGACTTCTCTTATCTGCCCGACACTTCCCGGAGCCGAGGGCAGTGTATCCGTGTATGTTGTCTGAATAGAATCAACAACCAAAAAATCTGTTTTAATGTCTTTTATCCTGTCAAAAAGATCTTCTATACATGTGCCTGTAATTATATAGATATTGTCAGAGTTGATTGACAGCCTCTCTGCTCTAAGTTTTATTTGCTGAGCAGATTCTTCTCCTGAGAGATAGATTGTTTTTCTATCATTTTGAGAAAGGTCTCCGGCGACCTGGAGAATAAGGGTCGATTTCCCAATCCCCGGTTCACCGCCAATAAGTAAAAGGGATCCGGGAACAATCCCGCCGCCAATTGCCCTGTCAAATTCAGTCATCCCGGTTTTGATTTTACTGTCAGGAGAAAAGGGTATGCTGCTGATTTCCTGGGGACCACTCATTGTGGTTGATAGAGTAGAAACCCTGGCGGGGCTGCCTGTGATTTCTTCACTTATGCTGTCCCACTGACCGCAGTCAGGGCATTTGCCCAGCCATTTAGGTGTCTGATATCCGCAGTTTTGGCAGATGAAAATTAACTTAGAATGCTTTGACATCGTTTCTGTAGTTTAAATTGCTATCCATTTAGCTCTGCAACACCATGTTTTTTATAAAGCTCATTAAGTTCAGTCCGCCATTTATCAATTCCGACACGACCTTCTTCAAGCTTTTTATTTCCATGCTTTATTATGCCTTCATCATTATTCTCACAGCCGATCAATATCATATTAAATCCTTCAAGTGTTGATTCAGCTGCCCTTATATATATGGCATGAACCGGCCGGATCTCGGTATTTTCGGGATTTATATTTTTCAGGCCTGTCAAAAATCTTTTATAAGTTGGAATAACAAAGTTTTTTAATGATTCAATGAGTTCCTGATTAGTTGTAAAATTTTTTCCGGTTACATTTTCATATCGTTCAAAAGACTTTTGCTCTAATTCCGCAATGGCGATCAGTCCCTGATTGACATAGTTGACAATATCAGTGGCTGCCGGTCCTGTAATCAGTTTCCCTCCTGTATAGCGTTTATCTGATGCACAACCTGAAAACAGTGCAATAATACAAATTAAAACAATCGAGCAATATATGAACCTCATTTCCTCTCCCCTTGGCGGTAAAAGATTAATAATATGTGAAAAGCAAATAATTCGTTTTTAATATTAAAATTCTAAATTATGTGTGATAAAAATAAGATTCATTTATTTAAATATATTAATTAATTCAACTTATATTTATAGCTTGACAAATTATTAATAAGTATTTAATAAAAATCAATATTATTGTTAAAGAAACATCATGCTTATGTCGATTGATTGAAACATATCATCTGTTTTCAATCAAAGTTTAAAAAATAAATAATAGAATATCTAAAAGAAAAAAAGCTTGACTATGCATTATAAATGTTCTTTAATCTGGTTTTCATAAATGGGAGGGGCTAAACATTAACCTTGGAGGGTTTAAGATGAAAAAAAGTTTTTCATGGAGATTTGTTGTTAGTATTCTGTCGTTAGCTTTGATTTTAGTGCCAGTGACTTCATCTGTATCTTTTGCCCAGCCTGAATCCGGGTCAGCAGCAGCTGGGACCGCTGGAGCTGGAGGAGCTGCAGAGCTTAGTACAGCCGCTATCGTTGGAATATCAGCTGCAGCCGTTGCTATTGGTGTTGCAGTAGCCGCTGCTATTGATGATGATGATGCTGCTGATTCTCATACTGCGACCAGTCACCACTAATCATCATTAAAAATTAAGTTTTTTTTAGGGTGGTCAGGATAATCTGGCCACCCTAAAAGCGTTTGTACTCTCTTTTTAGATTGTAAAGGTAGACTTGGTAATGTTTCAGTATTGGATTAAGCATAAAGTTTCCTTTTATCTGAACAAATTTTAAAATTTACTGCAAATAAGTAGCATTCCCTTTTACAAATACTAGAACATGTCAGGTCCCCAAAAGGATTTTATCATTGTCCAACCATATCTAACCGACATTATTTATTCTTGATTAATAGTTATATGTAATATATAAACCCTTGCAATGCCAAAGTATATAAATCTGTCCCGGTTTTATCATTAACTATCTGTAATTGTTGAAATAAAGGAAAGGTATCTTCGCGATGATCTCTTATTCGCACCGTATCATGCTCAAGTTTCTATTTGTTCTCTGTATTGTGTTTACTGTATTAATTTCTTCAAGATGTTTTGCACAGGTTACAAGAGCACCAGGTGAACAGGATTTCAAGCAAAAAATAGGAAGTTCTTCTATTGGAGCCCTGGGGCTGGGAACAAAAGGTTTTGGGTATAGCAAATCATTAAGTGAGTCTCAAAAAAGGGAAATAATTGGTTCTCTGAGTACAGATGAGTTATCCGAATTGTTTGCTAATCTGGACAATGAGGAAAAACAGGATTTGTTCAGTTTGCTATCAAACACACAAAAACGAAATTTGTTTCAGAGTCTTAGTGATACCGATAAACAAAAAATATTTCAAACCCTTAATGACAGCGAAAAAATAGATCTGTTTACCCAGATTAGTGATCAAGATAGAATTATAATACTGAGTAATCTGGGAAGTATCGAAAAATCAAGATTAGTTAACAGTTTATCACCTGGTGAAAAAAAGAACTGGCTGGACAACTACCCTGAATTAATGTCAGGAATTGATATACGTGATGAAGACATTGGTGAAAATGGGTTTGGAGAAAAAGATAAGGAGCTTTCCAGGCTCGAAAAGATTTTTTCAGGTCAGATATCCCCAAAGATTGATATAAAGCTGCATCAGTTCGGATATGATTTCTTTAAACAGGGATATCCGTTCACTCCGGAAAAAAATATACCGGTTGGGCCTGATTATCTTATCGGTCCCCAGGACTCTTTTACCATACATCTCTGGGGAAAGGTGGAAGAAACCCATGTGGTCACCGTCTCCAGGGACGGAGGAATAACTCTTCCACGACTTGGCACATTGATTGTTGGCGGTTTAACATTTTCTGAGCTGAAAAAAATTCTCAATAACAAATTCAAGGAGTATTACCCTGATTTTAATATGAGTATTACGATGGGTGCTCTTAAAGTTATTAATATTTATATGGTCGGTGAGCTGAATAGGCCCGGGACATACAATTTAAGCTCTCTTTCCTCAGTTGTCTCAGCCCTTTCAGCATCCGGTGGTCCCAGTAAAAATGGAAGTTTAAGAAACATAAATATCCTCAGTAATGGCGAACTCCTGAAAACAATCGACTTATATGATTTTTTCATTAATGGCTTGAAAGAAAATGATATTACCCTTAAACAGGGATATACAGTATTTGTTCCTGTTATTGGTCCAACAGTCGCTGTTTCAGGTCATGTTAAAAGGCCTGCTATTTATGAGATGAAAAATGAGCAGACACTTGAAGAAATAATCAAACTTGCCGGTGGAGTTCTTCCTACCAGTCACCTTCAAAATGTAATTATTGAAAGGATAATTGGACATACACGGAGAGAAGTCGTCAGTTTTAATCTTGACCCTCTGAATGAGGAAACGTCGACAAATTTGAAAACCATTATAAAAGACGGTGATCTGATAAAGATATACCCGGTCCATAAAGATATTGAAAAAATTGTCTATCTGGAGGGGAATGTCAAGTATCCGAATGAATATGAATTGAAAGAAGGAATGAGAATAAAAGATATCATTCCCTCTTATGATTACCTCCTTCCCGAACCTTATCTCCATCAGGCTGAAATAATAAGACTTGTCCCTCCTGATCTGCATCCTGAAATAAGGCCCTTTGACCTTGGAGCGATGCTGGATGGGGATGAGAGTCAGAATCTGATATTAAAAGACCGGGACAGGATTAAGATCTACAATGCCTGGGAGAAACAGAATATTCCCGAAATATCCATAAGCGGGGCCTTGAGAAATCCAGGCATCTTCAGACTCTATGAAGGAATGACAATTAAAGATCTGATATTTGCAGCTGGAAATACAACCCGAAATGCATATCTTACAAGGGGTGAATTAACCAGGATCGTATCAGGTGAATCCGGAACTGATATAATAAAGATTAATTTCTCACCGCAGAAAGCTATAGAAGGAAGCTCTGAAGATAACCTGACACTTCAGGGGGATGATCAGATATACATAAGGGAAATACCAAAATATAATTCATCCCTTGAAAGAAGAGTCTATCTTGAAGGTGAATTCAGGTTCCCAGGTGAGTACAGTTTTTCAGAGGGCGAAAAAATATCCTCAGTCATTGAAAGGGCAGGAGGACTTACCGCGGAGGCATATCCCTATGGTGCAGTCTTTACCAGGGAATCAGCAAAAGAGATATGGGCTGCCAGAAAACGGGAATATGTCGATAAACTCGAAGAGGATATTTTTACAGTAAGTGCCTTTACTGCGGAGTCGGCCCTGGATTCTGACCAGGCGCAAATAGCCCTTCAAACTCTTAATGCTAAAAAAGAAATGCTTGAAAAATTAAAACAGGCAGAGCCGACCGGTCGTATGGTGATTGATCTCTCGGATGTTATACTCATGCCGTCAGGAGATAATGATCTTGAACTCAGGCCTGGTGACAGGTTTACTGTTGGAAAAAGACCCGACTCCGTCTTTGTGATAGGGGAGGTTTACAATCCCAACGCCATTATACACACCTCCGGAGGGGATGTCGGACACTATATTAATATTGTTGGCGGTATGACCGATAATGCCGATAAAAAGCAGATTTATATAGTAAGGGCAGATGGTAGTGTTGTAAGCAAGAAACAGAGCAAGCTTGGATTATTCAGCTGGGACGGATCGAATCACAGATGGGGATTCGGTTCCTTCAGATCAATTGAGTTAAATCCAGGTGATACGATCATTGTGCCTAAAAAGATGATGAAATTTGGCTGGATGAAGTTTCTCAAGGATACAACAGGTATAATGTATAATATTGCTGTCTCAGCAGGTATGATTGACAATATCCTTGATGATTAATGGGTTTATCAGAGCATTCCGATTTCAATAGCTTTGATTTGAAATAGATACAAAAGTTGTTCTATTTAAAGCGTTTACATAAAAAGCACCACTGTCATCGGTTATGTCAGTGGTGCTTTTTTTATCATCCGGGAAAGATGAGTAAAGCGTTTTGTAACACGGTCATTTTTTATGCCTATCTCAAATGCCTTTTTACTGCCTGTAACAACAACCAGACTTTTTCCCCGGGTTATTGCCGTGTAAATAAGGTTTCTCTGCAGCATAATGTAATGTTGCGTAAGAAGAGGCAGAATGACTGCCGGGTATTCGCTCCCCTGCGATTTATGTACTGATATGGCGTAGGCAAGTGTAAGTTCATCCATTTCGTTATACTCATATTCGATCTCCTTCTGCTCAAATAATATGCTGACTCTCTGCTTCTCCGGGGAGATATCTATTATCCTTCCAATATCACCATTATATATTTCTTTTTCATAATTATTTTTTGTCTGCATTACCTTGTCATTAACCCTGAAATTCCTATATCCCTTAACCAGCTTCGATTCAACAGGGTTAATGGCATCCTGAAGTGCCCTGTTAAGGTTCTCTGTCCCGATAACGCCCTTATGCATGGGCGAGATAACCTGGATTTCACTAAATGGGTCAAGTGCAAATCTATCAGGAATTCTCTTTTTTACAAGTTCAAGAATGATGGTTAAAACCCTTTCAGGAGAATCCTGTTCAATGAAATAAAAATCGGTTTGACTGCCCTCGGTTACTATCTCTGGCATCAATCCTCTGTTAACCCGATGTGCATTTATAATTATATTACTCCCCTTCGCCTGTCGGAAGATTTCATTGAGCTCAACGAAAGGGATTTTTTCTGATTCGATAATCTCTCCGAGCACATTGCCTGGGCCCACAGATGGCAGCTGATTGGTGTCCCCTACCAGTATAACTACTGCCCTGTCCGGTACTGCTTCGAGCATATAATTCATTAACCGCGTATCTATCATTGATACTTCATCGAGAATGAGAATGTCAGCATCGAGCGGGTTTTCTCTGTTTCTTCGGAATGAGCCCTGATTTGGTGCGTATTCAAGTGCCCGGTGAATAGTTTTTGCCGGGTGCCGGGTCGTTTCGCTCATTCGGTTTGCTGCACGTCCTGTCGGGGCTGCAAGCAGAATCTTTAAATTTAATTCCTTAAATATTCTGATAATTGCATTAATAACCGTTGTTTTTCCTGTTCCGGGTCCTCCGGTTATTATCATCAATTTAGAACGAAGAGCTGTCTCTATGGCGAGAATCTGCTTTTCAGCTAGATCAATGTTAATCTCACGCTGAATCCACTTCAGGGCCTTGTCAGCATTGACATTCCTGAAAGGTTGTTCCCCAGAAATAATTCTAATAAGATTCTCTGCTATACCTTTTTCAGCGGTAAAATATTTTGTAAGATAGACAGATTTATTATCTTGAGAAGTTTCATTATGGTTAATAAGTGTGCGTTCAATTATGACATTCCCCTTTAATTCGAGGGTATCTATTGCCCTGTATATTATGTCAGTATTTACCTGAAGTATTTCTTTGCATTTCTCAGTCAGCTTACCAAAGGGGTAATAGACATGCCCCTCTTCGGATAACTGATTTAAGATGAAAATTATACCGGCTTCCGCACGCACAGGAGAATTTTTCTCAAATCCCAGTTTCTCTGCAATATTGTCAGCAGTTCGAAAGCCTATACCGAGTACCTCTGAAGCGAGTTTGTAAGGATTTTCTTTTAATACTGGAATGGCACCCTGGCCATATCTCCTGAATACCCTTATAGCCTGCCCGGAGCCTATATCATATGCCTGGAGGAATATCATAAGGTCCCTGATATGCTTCTGCTCATCCCACGCCTCTTTGATCTTACTGATACGTTTAGGCCCGATTCCATCTATTTTGTTTAGTTCTTCAGGGTGGTGATCAATAATCTCAAGGCTGTCTTTACCGAATTGTTTTACAATTCTTCCGGCCATTTTAGGACCAATTCCTTTAATGAGGCCTGATCCAAGAAAGTTTTCTATGCCCTGGATTGATGCGGGATTTTTAATTGTATAGGTTTCTACCTTAAACTGTTTGCCGAATTTAGGATGTGTTGACCATTGTCCGGATAATTTCAGGGTTTCACCCGGTGATGGTGATAAAATATTTCCAACCGCAATTACAGGGTCTTTATGTCCAGCGATATGCATGCTTAGGATGGAATACCCCGTATCATTACTGCTGTATTTTATTTTGTGGATTTGTCCTTCAAGTTCTACAAGGGGGTCTTTTTCCTGCATTGCTTCCTTGTTTGTTAACTGTTCACAGTTTGAATGGAATTGATCTGTTGATAGATATCTCTTTTATATCAATATTTACGTCGAATGCCAGTATTTCTACCCCGTTATTATGGGCATTTTTCAGTTCTTCGGAATAGGCAGGATCAATATGAGAGGCTGGTTCAAAACGGGTTACATCCATCCGCTGTATCAGGTAAAACATTACGGCTCTGTTGCCTGACTGTACTTCTCTCTGGAGTTCGCGTAGATGCTTAAGTCCTCTCGATGTAACCGCATCAGGAAAGTAGCATATGCCATTTTCCATCAGGGTGCAGTTTTTTACCTCTATAAATGTTTTTTTATTACCTTTCAAAAGAAGGATATCAATCCGTGAATTCTTGCCATATTTTACTTCAGACCGGATCTCGTCAAAATCAGAAAGTTCCTTAATCAGCTTGTTTTCTATGGATTTTTTTACAAGTTTATTTGGAATTCCTGTGTTCACACCCACAAGGGAGGTTGGCATTTCTATAAGTTCCCATGTATATTTTAACTTTCTCTCGGGCCTGTTGTGCCTGGAAAGATAAACTGATCGTCCCGCCTCGGAACAGCTTTTCATGCTTCCGGTATTAGGACAAAGTGCAGTTACAGTATGGCCATTTCCCAGTTTGACATCGGTCAGGAAGCGCTTGTATCTTTTAATAAGGGTTCCCTTAATAAGTTTTGGCCATTCTATCATTTTCTAAAATAAATATAGGAGTTGTATAAAAAGCAAGGGTGCTTGCAGAAATTGATAATTCTGAAGGCACCCTTGGTGACACTAACATCTGATAAAGTTCATTCTATCCGCATTTGGAAAAACCGCAGAAATGACAGGTCATGCAGCCTTCTTCAAAACTTATTGTCTGTCCGCATTCCGGACATTTTTCACCCATCAGGCTGTTGGTAACCTTTGATGAACTGGTTTTTCCTTTACCATTCATATATCTGTTTTTGAATACACGGGCGATTGCATCAGGTATGGAAAGGACAAGGCCGTCCTTTTGAAAAACAGGGTACTCCCCACCTATACCCTCAAGCTGTTTTACTATTTTATCAACATCTACTCCCGACCGTAATGCCAGGGAAACAAGCCGCCCTATTGCTTCTGTTTTTGCTGTTGTTGATCTGCCTGATTTACCAATTGTTGCAAATATTTCAAATGGTTTTCCATTATACTCTGTAACCGTTACATACAGATTACCCATGCCGGTCATCATTTTAGTGGTAAAACCTTCAAGGGTTTCCGGGCGTTCTTTAATGTCAGCCATGGATGAAACCTTTTCAGCCTCTTCTTTTTCACTGAAGCTTAATACCTGGTTTTCCTTGCTTCCATCCCTGTATATTGTAACTCCCTTGCAGCCTAGTTCAAAGGCCGTGTTGTAGACCTTCATAACATCTTCTACCGTGGCGTTTCTTGGCAGGTTAACTGTCTTGGATACTGCATTATCGGTATATTTCTGAAATGCTGCCTGCATTTTGATGTGCCACTCAGGTGATACATCGTGTGCAGTGACAAATATATTTCTTACATCCTCGGGGATTTCTTCAATACCCTGAATGGTTCCCCTTTGCGCAATGGTATCCATTAATTCATTGCTGTAAAATCCCCTTTCCTTTGCAACAGTTTCAAAATAGGGGTTCACTTCCGTCAGGATATTATTATCCATTACCCTTCTCACAAAGCTGAGAGCAAAGAGGGGTTCTATTCCACTTGAGCAGCCTGCTAGAATGCTTAGCGTTCCTGTAGGGGCAATAGTTGTTGTAGTAGCGTTGCGGTATTTTTTATCTTCCCGGTCCCTGAATACACTGTAGTTGAAATTATCAAAAACCCCTCGCTCTTCAGCTAAAAATTTGGATGCTTCATGGGATTCATTATTAATGAAGCTCATGACCTCCTCTGCTGTTTCAAGTGCGCGATCGGAGTTGTAGGGAATTTTCAACTGGTAGAGCATATCCGCAAATCCCATGATACCGAGCCCTATCTTTCTGTTTCCCTTCACCATCGCATCTATTTCAGGGAGAGGGTATCTTGACATATCAATGGTATTATCCAGAAACCTGACACTCCACCAGATTATCTCCTTCAGACCTTCATAATCAATTGCAGGTTCTTCCTGGTTTTCTATTACATATTTGGCCAGGTTAATAGAGCCCAGATTGCAGGCCTCCATAGGAAGCAGAGGCTGCTCTCCGCATGGATTCGTACTTTCAATATCACCCAGTTCAGGAGTGGGATTGTCCCTGTTCATGCGGTCAAGGAATATAATTCCGGGATCTCCGTTATCCCATGCCTGCGTCAAGAGTGCATTATATACGTCAGTGCTGTTTGCTTCACCAACTTTACTGTTATCCCATGGATTTATCAGGTCGTAGTTGTCACCGGTTTTTAAGGCCTCCATAAATTTGTCGGTAACTCCTACAGAGATATTAAAATTGTTAAGTTCCTTGTTATCCCTTTTACAGTATATGAACTCCATAATATCAGGATGGTCCACCCTGAGTATTCCCATATTGGCGCCTCTTCGTGTGCCACCCTGTTTGACCTGTTCCGTAGCGGTATTGAAAATCTTCATAAAAGAAATCGGTCCGGACGCTACCCCTCCGGTTGTTCCAACCCTGCTGTTTTTCGGACGAAGCCTTGAAAAGGAAAATCCGGTCCCACCGCCTGATTTATGTATCAGGGCTGCACTCTTGAGAGAGTCAAAAATGGCATCCATACTGTCGGCAACAGGAAGTACAAAGCATGCAGCAAGCTGTCCAAGGCGTCTGCCGGCATTCATAAGGGTAGGGGAATTGGGGAGAAATTTGAATTCGGTCATTATGCGATAAAAATTTTCCTCAACCTTTTCAATAGTGGACTCGTTTCCGTATTTTTTTTCAGCAAGGGCTATATGGTGGGCTACCCGTTTGAATAACTGATCAGGTGTCTCAATCAGGTTTCCGCTGCTGTCTTTTTTGAGGTATCTTTTCTTTAACACCGTAAGGGCATTCTCTGAAAGGTTAATCTCTTCCTTCAGGAACAGAGAACCTTCAAGTTTAATGGGGGTATTCTTTTTCAGGCCGTATTCCAGAAGTTTTGCCTCTACAATTTCTTCGAGAAGGGGAATTGTAATGGTTTTAAGCTCCATTTGATGGATTTCTTCCCGGAGAGATCTGCTTATATCCATAGCCCGGGTACTGTCTATGGAGCTCTCTCTGATCAACATGTCTGAAAACAGGTTATCATCCCATCTGTAAGCTGCGAGGTCAAAAGTGCCGTCTTTTGTCACAAGATATTTACTCTGCTGCGCCATTACCACCCTCCGTTAAAAAAATTCTGGCCTGTATTTTATATTATTTTTAAATTATAAATTTTATCAGTATGGGATGAAAAAAATGAAAAAAGTATCCCCTGAATAGCTACAGAATACTATTATTCCAAGTATGCCGTGCGATTTAAAAGTGCGGATAACTTTTATTCAAAATGCCCTTATATAGAAACTGAAACATTTTAGGGCACAATATATTGTATGTCAATAACTAATCCTATCAATAGAGGCTTTTAAATGGAAATCTCTGAATTTTGATTCAACCATATCCGGTAAGGACTGATATGCCCCTTGATGAATTGAACTGTCTGCGTTATGATGGGCACTCAAAATTTCCTCGGTTGATGAAATATATCGGACAATTGGTATAATCCATAGGTGTGGATTGATATATTATCGCGTTGCTCATATAATAGCTGCACCTGGTCTAAAACTTATATACTTATGGTGAAAAATGAATGTTCTAACTCCCGAAGAAGAAAAAAAATTAAAAGAGCAGGAAGAATTGATGATTGCTGATATTACTGAAGGTCTTAAATTTTTCGGGCAGTCAGCAGATAACATTATCCCTGTCCTCCAGATGATACAGGACAAGTACTCCTACCTTTCAAAGGATGCCATTAAAATTGTTGCAGATCATACCGGGGCAACAACCAGCGAAGTCTATGGTGTTGCCACTTTTTATAATCAATTCAGGTTCAATCCTCCGGGGAAGCACCAGATCAAGGTATGTCTGGGGACTGCCTGCCATGTAAAGGGCGGTGACATAATACTGGAAAATTTTGAAAGGAAGCTTGGAATCAAATATGGTGAAACAACACCTGACAGAGAGTTCAGCATCGAGCGCGTGGCATGCGTGGGATGCTGCGCCCTTGCACCGGTTGCCATAATAGATGAAAAGACCCAGGGTGGCATGGCCCCGAGCAAGGTGGAGGGGATACTTCTGGGTTTCCAGATTGAAAAGGAAAAAGAGGAGCGGGAAAGACAGAAAGAGGTCTCCAATGAGTAATGATCCTATCGAGGTGTTCGCAGGTATAAAAGACCGCGCAATATCAGGCGTAAATTCAAAAAAGCAAAAGAGCAGAATCAATATATCTATTGGCAAGGGGACCTGCGGGATTGCTGCCGGCGCCCTTGAAACCCAGAAGGCAATTGAAGACACCCTGTCGAAGGAAGGGATTGATGCCTCCATTTTTTCAGCAGGGTGCATGGGGCATTGTTATGCCGAGCCTGTAGTAATAATAGATAATCCTGATTCCGGATTTCCTCCTATTTTTTACCACCAGGTAACCCCGGGAAAGGCAAAAATGATAATCAAATCTTTTCTGATAGACGGCGATCCCCTTTTCGAACATGTGATGGGTGCGATGGTTCAAAATGACATGATACCGTCCATAATGGATTTCCCGAGGTTCAACAGTGAAGAACGTATTGTACTGGAAAAATGCGGGTATATGGATCCGGATGAAATTGACGATTATATAGCTCTGGAAGGATATTCGACCTTTGTTAATGTCATTAAAGAACAGCAGCCTGACAGGATCGTCAAAGAAATAATAGAATCAGGATTGAGGGGGCGTGGCGGTGCAGGATTTCCCACCGGCGAAAAGTGGAAGATGGTGAAGGCCGCTGATGCTCCTGATAGAGTAGTGATCTGTAATGCGGATGAAGGCGATCCGGGCGCCTATATGGATAGAAACATCCTCGAGAGTAACCCTCACCAGCTTCTTGAGGGGATAGCCATCTGTGCATTAGCCGTTGGGGCTGAAAGGGTTGTCATCTATATAAGGTCCGAATATCCCCTTGCTGTCCAGACAGTAAAAAATGCAATAAAACAGGCAGAAAATCACAATCTGCTTGGGGATAATATTTTAGGAACAGGACTGAATATTAACGTATCGGTATTTGAAGGTTCCGGTGCCTTCGTATGCGGTGAGGAAACAGCCCTGATTCAGTCCATCGAGGGTAAAAGGGGGATGCCCAGGTTCAGACCTCCTTATCCCGCACAGGAGGGATTATGGGGAATGCCCACTGTTATCAACAATGTTAAAACCCTCTCCTGTGTGGTCCCCATTGTGAACAGAGGGGCAGAATGGTTTAAAAATATAGGAACTGACACCACCTCCGGGACAGCCATTTTTTCAATAGTCGGTGATGTACTCCATGCGGGTCTCGTTGAGATTCCCATGGGTGTAAATCTAAAAGAGCTTATTTTTAATGTCTGCGGGGGAATTCCTGCAAAGAAGAGTTTCAAGGCCGTCCAGATAGGGGGCCCTTCCGGTGGCTGTCTGCCTGAAAAATATCTGGATACCCCAATTGATTTTGAATCACTTAAAGAGGCCGGCGCAATGATGGGATCGGGCGGGATGGTAGTGATGGACGAAGATACCTGCATGGTAAACATCGCCCGTTTTTTTCTCGATTTTACACAGCAGGAATCCTGCGGTAAATGTACATTCTGCCGTATCGGGACATTTCACCTGCTTCAGATACTTGACAGGATCACAAAGGGGGAGGGTGTTGAGGAGGACCTTGAAAGGCTGGAACGTTTATGTGAAGAGATAAAGGAAGGCTCTCTGTGTAACCTTGGGAAAACAGCCCCAAACCCGGTTATAACAACCCTCAGATATTTCAGGGACGAATACGAGGCCCATATCAGAGAAAAGCGCTGTCCTGCCGGGATGTGCCGGGCATTAACGGCCTTTTATATTGATCTTGAAAAATGTGCCAGAGGTTGCGATGCCTGTGTAGGGTCCTGTCCTGTTGAGGCAATATTCACAACAAAGGAAAGAAAAAAGGGTATTGATCAGAGTTTATGTGTCAAATGTGGTGAATGCATGGTTGCATGTCCTGATGAATATCACGCTGTTATAAAAATTTCTCCCCCCGAACTGGCGCCTGTAATAGAAAGACCGGAAGAGTAGATGAAAATGGAAAATAAAATAAAAATAGTAGTGGACAACACCGAGATCGAGGCTGTCGAAGGGGCCAACCTTCTACAGACATGCCTGGATAATAATATATATATCCCTAACCTTTGCTATTTAAAAGACATGGAGACGCCATCCGTGTCATGCCGCCTGTGTTTTGTCGAACTGGAAGGAGCAAAGAATCCGGTATCATCCTGCACTGTAAAGATAAAGGAAGGGATGACAGTCCGGACCGATACCGAAAAGGTGAGAAGGCTTCAGCAGGCAGCATTCAGGCTTCTTCTTTCAACTCACCTGGTTGACTGCCGTAACTGTCCCGCAAACAAGCAATGCGAGATACAGAAGCTGGCAGGATTTTTAAAGGTAGGACTGAAGAATAAAGAGTTTGAAAAGAGGCTGAAGGATAATGAGATAGATAGAACACACCCCCTCATCCATTATTATCCCAACAGGTGTGTCATGTGCGGCAGGTGTGTGTATGTCTGTCAGAAAAAAGGCCATTCTGTCCTGTCATTTGCCAACCGCGGACTTGATACGGTTATAAGCCTTTATGGGCAGGAAACAAATCTTGCCTGTGAATCCTGCCTGGAATGTATTGCAGTATGCCCTGTGAAAGCCCTGGTTTTCAATGCTTCGGGAAGGAACCGAAATAAAAAGGATTGAAATAAAATAACAGATTTAAAAGAAGCAAGGTAAATTAAAAAAGGGGTATCTCCCTCTCAGTAGAGATACCCCTTTTTTGTCTCCCTCTCCGAAACCACAATTACACAATTACATCAATGGTCTTTTTGCCCATTTCCGTGTCTTCCTCCCTGCTGCTTTCGCGATCCAGTTCACCGTATTTATTATATACGATACCGGCATCAAAGCGTCGTGTCTCAGGGGTTTTTTCCGTAATCTTGTCCCTGCTGATATCCAGATCGGATTTATCGCTATCCCCCGATTTTTCAACCGGTCTTGCATCTTCGGATCCTTCCTTCCTTTTGGTCCTGAAATCCCCGTCATGCGGGACATTTATTACTACCGAGGAGTCTATAACCATATTCAACCTCCTTTTCGTACCTTTCTTATCAACGGAAAAATAAAAACCCGTTTCATTTTCATGAGAACGGGCGCTATTTGATTCTCACTATGCAGCCCCGCTGTCATATCCCTTTCTCTCAGGGACTTAGACCGGAAGCTTTGCGCCCTGTCTTTTCAGAAAGTTTGCCCTCAAGTTTTCTCCACTCTTCAGATCGACAGTCTGGCCGGTAAACTTTAATATTTTTTTAGGAAAAATTTATTTCCAATGAAAACAACAGGTTATTATATTGCAATCAAACTTTTATTAAGTATTATAGAGGGGCTTTCATGTTGACTCGCAGGAATTCATAGTCTAGAGTTAAACGATTTTAAATAAATAAGAAGCATTGAAAGGAGATGAGTATGAAATTACCTGAATATATTACAAAAGAGGAAGTTAAAAGAGTTTGTCGTGAATTGAAAATTTCCGACTGGACAGAGAAAAAGGAAGCAAGTGTTTCCATGAAGGAGGCCAAAATTATCCTTTCCGAGTTAAACTCAAAAAAAATGGATATTGATCCCGCCGAGTTTAAATCCGGGCTTGAGGTGGAACTTGAACACGGCATTCAGTTCAGGGATGCAAATGTTACCAATAATCATCCTGTTCTGACAGGTAAGATCGTGCTTGCACACCTCAAGGAATCTCTTGATTATTACAGGCTTCTTGAAGTTGCAGAACTTGAAGGTGATCTCCTGAGAGCGATATCAAAAGGTCAGACAAAGAAGATCAGGGGATATTACGGCAGGCTGGCAGAGGCGAGAATTTCACTGAGAAAAGCAGAGTTGAATAGACTGAAATAAAAAAAGAACCGGAGAAATATAATGAAAATACTCGTGACCGGAGGCGCCGGATACATAGGCAGTCATACCATGGTTGAGCTGCTGAATGCAGGGCATGATGTGGTTGTGGTTGATAATCTTTCCAACAGTAAAGAGGAGTCTCTGAAGAGGGTTCGTGAGATCACCGGAAGGGACTTTCTTTTCTATAAAGCAGATCTATGTGACAAAACAGCTTTGCGGGAAATCTTCACTGATAATGAAATTGACGCGGTAATCCATTTTGCAGGACTTAAGGCCGTTGGTGAATCAGTTCATAAGCCTTTGGAGTATTTCAGTAATAATGTATATGGAACCCTTTGCCTCTGTGAGGTCATGAGAGATAATAATGTAAAGAAAATGGTATTCAGTTCTTCTGCCACGGTGTATGGTGATCCTCACAAGGTTCCCATTACAGAGGATTTTCCACTTTCAGCTACCAACCCCTACGGAAGATCAAAATTATTTATAGAGGAAATACTCAGGGATCTCCATGTGTCAGACAATTCATGGGATATCATCCTTCTCAGATATTTTAATCCTGTGGGTGCTCATTCAAGCGGAAAGATCGGTGAGGATCCCAATGACATACCTAATAACCTGGTGCCCTATATCTCCCAGGTGGCCATTGGAAAACTTGAAATATTATCTGTGTTCGGCAATGATTATCCAACCCATGACGGTACTGGTGTAAGGGATTATATCCATGTGGTAGATCTAGCCATTGGTCATGTGAGGGCGATCGATAAAATTGAATCAAAAACAGGAATCAGGGTCTATAACCTGGGCACTGGCACGGGGTACAGTGTACTTGAAATGGTAGAGGCATTTAAAAAGGCCTCGGGAAGAGATGTCCCATACAGGATCGTTGAGCGCAGACCAGGTGATATAGCCGAATGTTTTGCCGACCCTGCCCTTGCTAAAGATGAACTGAACTGGACCGCTCTAAAGGGGATCGATGAGATGTGCACGGATACATGGAGATGGCAGTCTCAAAACCCTGACGGATATGAATAACCCGAATTGAACCGGAATCTGATAAAGTGGAATTAAAGTCAAAAAATATCCTGAAGGCAGTGCTAATTGATTTTGGCGGTGTATTTGCCGAGGAGGGATTCAGGAACGGGCTCAGGAGAATTGCCGAACAGAACCGCGTTGATCCTGATATGGTAGAAAAAACGGCCTTTGACCTTGTTTACTCCACCGGCTATGTCCTGGGGAGGTGCAATGAAGCGACATTCTGGAAGGCAATAAAAGAGGCTACCGGTGTTGCGGGTGATAATGATAAACTTCGGGAAATAATTTTAAAGGATTTTATCATACGGCCATGGTTTCCTGAAATTATTATAAAGTTAAGAGCACAGGGTCTGATTGTCTGCCTGTTAAGTGACCAGACCGACTGGCTTGACAGGCTGAATGAGCGGGATAACTTTTATCAGTTATTTAACCATATATTTAACAGTTACTATATGGGCAGGAGTAAGAGCGACCCTGATCTGTTTTGTGATATTGCGAATAAACTGGGACTAAACCCTGAAGAGATATTATTTGTTGATGATTATCACGGGCATATTGAGCGGGCAAAAAGGAAGGGACTTAAAACCCATCTCTTCATTGACAGGGAAGGGTTTCAAAAGGATCTGTCCGAATATTTTGATAGCGATATACTGGAGATAACCTGATGCAGCAAATACTTGATCAGATAGACGGAATAGTCTGGGGACCGGTAACGATAATATTGCTGGTCGGTACCGGTATTTTTATTACACTTATTGCAAAGGCCATCCAGGTTAGGAAATTTTTCTATGCCTGGGGACTGATTTCAGGAAGGTATGACAATCCCGAAGATGATGGAGAGGTAACACACTTTCAGGCATTGAGTGCAGCGCTCTCCGCAACAATAGGAACCGGTAATATAGCCGGTGTTGGCACGGCCATAGCCATGGGAGGCCCGGGTGCCGTTTTCTGGATGTGGGTGACAGCCATATTCGGTATGTCCCTTAAATACGCTGAATGTCTGCTGTCACTGAATTATCGTGTTATCCATCCCGACGGGGTTGTTGGCGCGGGCCCCATGTACTACCTTGAACGGGGACTGAAACAAAAATGGCTTGGAATCTTGTTTGCCCTTTTTGCAACCATCGCCTCATTCGGAATAGGTAATATGGTTCAGGCTAACTCAGTTGCCGAGCCTGTACTTACTCATTTCGGTGTATCGAAACTTATAACAGGCATAGTAATCGGTGTCCTTGTCTTTATGGTAATAGTCGGCGGAATCAAAAGAATAGGGCAGGTGGCAAGCATGCTTGTGCCTTTTATGGCAATACTGTATGTAGCCGGGGGGCTTATTATTATTTCGACAAGGCTTGATGCTGTTCCGGAGGCCCTGAGCCTGATATTTAAAAGTGCATTTACCGGGAGTGCTGCGGCAGGAGGATTTGCAGGTGCGGCAATTTCTCAGGTAATCCGGTTTGGAGTGGCACGCGGTGTGTTCTCAAATGAGTCCGGGCTTGGAAGCGCGCCCATTGCGCATGGTGCTGCAAAAACAAAAGAACCGGTGCGCGAAGGCCTTGTTGCCATGCTTGGTCCTTTTATCGATACTATTGTAATATGCTCAATGACTGCACTGGTAATTATTCTAACAGGGGCCTATACATCCGGTGAGACAGGCGCTGATCTAACTGCAAAGGCCTTTAATATGGGAATATCAGGTTTTGGCGGGTATATTGTAGCGTTTGGAATAATGTTTTTTGCCTTCAGTACGGCAATAAGCTGGTCATATTATGGTGACAGGTGTGTTGATTACCTGTTTGGTAAAAACCTGGTAACACCATACAGGATACTCTACTGTATCCTGCTTCCTGTGGGGGCATATATTAAACTTGAAGCCGTCTGGGCAATCTCTGATATATTCAATGCATTAATGGCCTGGCCCAACCTCATCGGGCTTATCCTGTTGAGTCCTGTGGTAATCAGAATGACAAAAGAATACTTCAGTGACGATTCCAGGGTGTTCCCTGTTTATAGGAAATAGAGGAGTAATAATGCAGCTCCAGTACGGACTTGACGAGAAAGTCCCGTTCATTAAAAATATTCTTTTCGGAATGCAGTGGGCGGTTCTCCTGATATCCACAATAATTATACTGGGCAAGGTTGTGGGGCTTATCCACTATCCGGACCAGTTCAGCCAGATACTCTACCTCAGAAAGCTTCTGATAGTAAGTTCTGTAACACTCTTCATACAGATATTTCTGGGGCACAGGCTCCCTCTTATTCCGGGGCCTTCTGCAGTGCTGCTTATCGGTATTCTTGCCTCTGCAAGTTTTCCGGTTTCTGTCATATACACATCCATAATGACCGGAGGGCTCATCGTTGTGGTTCTCTCAATAAGCGGTCTTTTAAGGCATGTTAACAGGTTTTTTACAGCCAATGTAATATCAGTGGTACTTATCCTGATAGCCTTTACCATGACGCCAGCCATAATGGATCTGATCATAGATAAAAAAGGCGGAGTAAACCCCTCATACAATATGCTTTTTGCAATTCTTATGATCTTCATCATGTTTGTTTTTCACAGGATACTAAATGGAATATGGAAATCGACAATAGTCATCTGGAGTGTAGTGCTTGGAAGTATCCTGTACTTTTTTATCCTGCAGGCTAAACAGCCTGTATCCCCTTATGACGGTCCCTGGCTTGATTCTTTTTTATATAACATGAATACAGATCTGTCATTCCATCCGGGGGTGATGATCTCATTTCTCTTTTGTTTTATCGCGCTTTTGATAAATGACCTTGGCTCGATCCAGTCTGTAAACGAGATTCTTGAGGTCAAGGACCGGGAGGGCAGGGTAAAAAGGGGGGTCTTTATCACAGGTCTGGCAAATATCTTTGCCGGGTTCATGGGTGTCATAGGGCCTGTTAATTTTTCAATAAGCCCGGGTATAATATTGAGCACAGGCTGTGCGTCACGTTTTACCCTTATACCTGCTGCTGTAATAATGTTTATACTGGCCTTTCTGCCCCGTGTGACGGGAGCAATGGGCAGTATTCCCCCTGTGGTTATAGGGGCAGTGCTGACCTACCTGATGGCTATCCAGATAGCATCAGGCCTTCTGGTGGCATTCAAGGATGCAGAAGGAAAGGGGTTCGGGATGGAAAACGGTATGGTAATAGGAATTTCCATTTTTCTGGGGACAGTGGTTACCTTCCTTCCGGATAATGTTAGTGAGACTATTTCACCTGTCTTGAGGCCTGTTCTTGCAAACGGTTTTGTGGCCGGTGTTACAAGTGCAGTTTTAATGGAACAGATACTTGTTAAAAAAGGAAAAAAATTTGTCTCTAAAGGTTAATGAGATATTCTGCAGTATTCAGGGAGAATCAACCTTCGCAGGACAGCCATGCGTGTTTATTCGTCTTACGGGTTGTAACCTGAGGTGCTCCTATTGTGACACGGCCTATGCCTATGATGAAGGTTCCCTGATAGAAATAGAGGAAATAGTAGAAAAGGTTAAGGAGTTTGACTGTTCTCTTGTTGAAATAACCGGAGGGGAACCCCTGCTGCAGGATGAAACCCCGCAGCTGATAAAAACACTCCTTGAACTTGAATACACTGTTTTACTTGAGACAAACGGCAGCAAAGATATCAGCATGGTTGACAGACGATGTATAAAGATTATGGATATCAAATGCCCTTCAAGCGGTGAGGAGAGGCATAATGATCCCGAAAATCTTCACAGGCTGAATCCGGGTGATGAGTTGAAGCTGGTAATTGCCGAACGTGCTGATTATGATTTTGCAGTTGATATTCTCTCCCGAATTTCCGGGGACAGAAAAAAAGATATTCACATCCATTTTTCTCCCTGCTTTGGAAGGATAGAGCCTAGGGAACTCAGCGAATGGATATTGAAAGATAGACTGAATGTGCGGTTAAACCTTCAGCTGCATAAATATATATGGCCCCCTGATATGAGGGGGGTATGATAAAAGAAAGGTTTAAGGTCTACGGTATAAGGTTTAAGGTTTTGCTCCAATTGAAAGGCATTATAAATGAATTTTGTTTCTGATTTTAAACTTCCTGAAAAAATTGAATCCAGCTCTCTATGGTTTCTGGTTCATGAACAAAAGATAATTGTATTCTCGGAAAACGAAACACTATCAATCCCTGAATACAAGAAACTTAAAGAAAATAATATTGTTTCAGAACATATCCAGTATGTGGGTACATATAATGATGTGCCCTGTTATGCTGCCGAGATAACAAGTACAGAAAAACTCTCTCACTCTTTTTCCGTTCATTCTCCTCTTCCCCTGGTTAGTGAAATAGGTGTGGATCTTGTCCGGATTGCAGGGCTTGCCAGCCAGTATATAACATGGAGCAGAAATCACAGGTTTTGCGGCAAATGCGGTAAATTGACCGAAGATAAAAAGGATGAACGTGCAAAGGTCTGTACTGAATGCGCGCAGGTATATTATCCTCGTCTTTCCCCGGCAATAATCGTAGCGGTTACCAGAGATGACAGGCTTCTAATGGGCAGCTCTCCCCGATTCCCTTCAAAATTTTACAGCGTCCTTGCGGGTTTTGTGGAGCCGGTAGAGAATCTCGAGGAATGTGTAAGGCGTGAAGTACGTGAGGAAGTAGGGATTGAGGTGAAAAATATCAAATATTTCGGTAGTCAGCCATGGCCTTTCCCTGACTCGCTTATGGTCGGATTTACGGCCGAATACGAGAGCGGTGAAATAAATGTTGATAAAAAAGAGATATCACATGCCGCCTGGTTTGCCAGAGATGAAATCCCACGAATCCCTCCCAGTATCAGTATTGCCCGGAAACTGATAGACTGGTTTATTGAAGGTAAATAGAGAATTTTTAATCTGTTAAAATGGCTTTTCCCATACTCTCTGCTCCATGCACTCTGCGCTATGCTTCTATCCGGCCTATTTATGATTGATTAATGAAACTTAAACAGCTATTATTTCAGTGCTTCAACAAGAAAAATCTGATTATTATATATTCCCGGAGTTCAATAAATGAATTAACTTTTCAGTACTAAATAAGAATTGGTTCACATTTTCATCACTTTTTTTTTAATTGATGCACTAGAGGGTAAATTTGGAAAATCCTGCTCAAATCGAATGGTCTGATTATATGAAATACAGGATTGATTTGAGGGGTTTTCAATTCAAAAAGATTGAAAACATTTTAAGGTATTCCGATGAACGTTATTTTGATACAATAACGCAACGTAACATAGCAGTCGGGAGGCATGATGGCCATTTGGTTATGATTCCTTATGAACAACTCGGAGAAAAAATCAACCCGATAACTATTCATGCAACGACACGACAACAGATAAATTTTCGTTTAAAGACCGGGAGATTCATATATGGATAAAGCAAAAATGACATACTTCAAAGAAGAAGATATCCTTTATTTTATTATCTCGGAAGGGAATGAATCTAACAGCGTTGAACTGAGCCCCAATATCACTGCTGAGTTGAATGAGAATGGTGATTTAATAGGGATAGAAATATTAGAAGCAAGTTCATTTATCAGGGATACTATTCTAGATTCGGCGCAGGCTAAAATGATGGCTTTCAAGAAAGCACATGATTCTATTTCATCTGACGCAAAAAGCCACACTGCTGAATAGCGATATCCAACCAAACCCGTCTTTCCGTGACTTGCCTGTCGCGCCGAAGTCTTAATACGAAGGCGGAATTGCAGTATCCAACCCAAGCCCGTCATACCGCGACCCCCCATCGAGTGCGGGGCAGGCTTTGATCGTGGTATCCAGTGCTTTTTGACACTAGCCCACGCGCTATGCACTATGCCAAGGTTTTTGCTTACCTCATGCCCTATGCTCTATGCCTAATTACCATTGATTAATAAAACCAATCCAGCTATTATTCCAATGCCTCAATACGAAAATAACTGATTACTTATGATAATTTATGATTAAATTCCGGTTTATCTTTCTGTATATCATTCAAAATGTAAAGATATCCGGAACTGATGAAACAGCTTTTATACATATCGTGCAATGGAGTGCAGAATGATCACACCCGATCAATTCCGCGTAAATGAAGCATGGATAGCAGTCAGAGTCAATGAAGAGTTTCTGCTTGTTCAGGATGAACCTTACGATATCTATGTACTGATGGATGCTGCAAGCTGCTATGTAATGGGATATGTTTTATCACGTGTGGTTGATGAAGCACCCCTGGAAAAGGATGTGAAAGAACTCTTCCAAACAGCGTTTGAGGCAAAGAATCAGTGGGCGGATATGTTAATCGTAACCGGGGACTCTTCTGCGGATGATGTATTCAGGAAAGAAGCTGAGCAAAATGGGATAGATGTGAAAAGAATTAATGAATCCGACATTGAAACTATCCTGGGGCCTTTGAAAAAAACATTTGCATCAGGTTTTATGCGAGGACCTGAATATACAGGCAATTGAGACAGATTGGTTACCTGTTCAAAACTCGTTAGAAGTCTTATTTTACCAAGAGGGGAAAATGTTGTTTGATTATTTGAGGACGTCCCCTGAATGTCATGTTTCTGCACTAAACTGTTACACAGCTTAGAATGCTAATCTCCCGTAATATCTTCATCTGGTATTCTACTAAAATATTTTGTTATTTTGAGTCTCAAATCTGTTCGTGTTTCAATTGTTAATTGAAGACATTTTGATTCTATGGGGACAACATTTGGATTTTTTATGCTTGAGGAATTTACTCTAAATATATTTCTGAAATCGATCATGTAATATTTCGTAAAAATATTATCCTCTGATTTTCTAGAAATTTCATACTTTGGAAAAAGATCATGTTCTTTATAAATAAACAGATCAAGAAACGTATAACCTTCTCCTTTATCGAGTATTTCCTGTTTTTTTTCAAGAGAGAGCTTTTCCCAAGCATAAGAAGGCATAGTTTTTTCAGGTGGAACAAGTCTATTAACTCTTGTTAAGTCCTCCGTAAAGTATTCATTTTTAAAAAAAGTCGGATACAATTTTATCAAAGGGGACAAAGCAATTGTCTTATCTGAGATAGAACAACAAGGCGATAAGACGACACAATAAGAAGGTAATGAAACTTCAATATTAAAATTCATATTCTCATTGGTGAGAGGTGGATTGGAAAAATTAGGAGTCGATACGACAAAACCTTTTAAAACATCACCAAAACGAAAACTAGTATCAAATGGTTCAAGGTAAAATGGGTTTTTACTCATCTTTATAGTATTCCTCGACATCATGTACATTTGCAGAGGCAATTTTTTGAGAAAAGGTACGAAAATCTTTATTCACTTTAACTTCTACAATGCCTATAAAGCGATTGGATGATGTAAGTTCAACTGTTATTTCATACTTATCGAATGGGTAGGTAATATATTTTTTCTTTTCGAAGTCATGGCTGCCAGTAGCAGTCATATCTTCTTCTGCGAAAATGTTCGATCCATCTATTTCATCCATTAGCTATTACTAGGCTCCTTGCGCATATAATCATAAACAGGATCTTTCAATGATAATTCATACTCTTTTATTATTAAGTCATGTAGTCTATCTGATACAGCTAAACATTCGTCGGGATCAATATTTTCTTTATACGCATCAAAATCTAAAATTAATTTATAATCATTCTCTGTCTTTGAAAAAGATTCGTTGAATGTTAAAGATAAGTCAGCTCGTTTCACTACCGCTCTAAAATTTAATTGTTCAGCATCTTCTAGTTTAAAACGAGCGAGAGGGAATGTCGTTTTATAATACTCTTTAAACGCTTTACTAGTTTTTTCTTCAGGAATTGGACATTCATCTATATATCTCAATCCAATCCTTTTAATGACCGGTATCTGTGTTACTTCAAAAAAACTGTTGAGAACAAATTCCATAATATCTCTAAATCTAATATCTGATTTAGGATTATTATATGTTTTATGTACTGAAGAACTAATATCCAGAGAATTGCTTTGTATATTTAATTTATATTTTTTCTCTGACTCGAATTGCCAAATTTTATTTGTCGATTCTTCTGGAAAATTATCAAGGTTCTTTTTTATTTCACCTTTCGGCCCAACATCGGTGAAAACAATTGTCTGTTTATGTATTAAGGCTGATTCTGGAAATTCTTTCATTAGTTTTAATTGAATTTCACCGATTTTATTTTCTATATAAAACAAATTAGGAAAACGTATCTGAAATATAACTTTTTTTACTGTGGGATTTGTAAAAACTTCATTGATAACCATAAAGACCTCACGTTTTCGATATCTTTATAATGTGAATAGTGTAACTCCGATTTTTTATAAAAGCCATGACATTTGATAAGATTTTAAGATTAGCTTTAATGATATTAAACGTCAACAATCTCTTAAAAAATATAATATAAAAAACGCCTATAAATGTCCTATTTAAAGCGTCCTTAAATAATTAATTAACTTCTAAGAACCTGTAATATCAAAGCAATTCAAAGAAAGATATTGGAGTAAGCTGCGATGCAGCATTTAACAGGGTGAAAAGCGGCAGCCTATTTTTTTTCTTCGCTACAATGACATTCCTGCCGGTCACACCCAGTATTCTCTTTTTCTGCATTGCTGAGACAGTACCAGCCTGATCTCAGAAACTCTAGCATCGCCGGTTGAATGCCAGGCAGGTGTCCGCCACCACACCGCCTCCGGCCATGGGGTCAAGAACCAGATCACCGGGTTTTGAGAAGTAATAAAGTATATGTGCTATAAGCTGAGCAGGTATTCTTCCGGGCCATTCGTCACCGGATCTTCTGTCACCTCTGTGTAATCCGCTCTGCTGTCATTGACATGAATTTCACGGGGTAAACAATCATTCCATTTCCATTCGTCCCATGTCCTGAGCCCCCATTGTAATTCCTGGTATTTAGGAATGTCACTTTTTCCGTTCAATTTTACCGACCACATCAGAGATTCAGGCCAGCCGTGCTTTTCAGCAACCTGATTTACCGAAAACCCTTTCTTAAATTCGCTATTTAGGAGAAATGCCAGCTTTGATGATCTCGCAAAAAGTCAGCGTCAGCAAAAAGAATACTATTTTGATGGCCTTTAACCCATGTCTAATCATGTAATCGTCGATTCTGAGGCAAATAGGAGACTCGATTTTTTGGGTTATAACGATTATTCGACTTTTTGCGAGTCCATCAGCTTTGGCATTTCTCCTAAATGGTTATGAATTGTCTTCTGATCCAATCCCAGTCTTCGAGCGATTCTTTCCTGTGGAATACCAAGGTTATTCATTTTGTATATTTTGATATCCTGATCCATCTGGTAACTTGCACGAAGATCACTTATATAACTATCCACTGCCTGCCTTGAACGACCAACCGCTTTCCCGACTTTTACTGATGATACTCTCGGGTTATTCAGGTACACCCTTCTGGCAATCTCCCTTGCCTCGTCATCCTTAAGCTCTCTGGGGCCTATCGCCTTACTTGCAGCATACAGCAGAGGATCTTCTCCATTGAGATTAATTATCTCCGCCTTGACTACCTTCTCCCCTGTGCCTTTATAAGCCTTGAACCGGTGTGCACCGTCCAGGATGCTGTATTTACCGGGTTCGTCCGGATGATCCTGAAGGTGGATGGGATCAAACTCAAAGCCGTCCCTCATGTTTTCCTCAAACATGGAGACCCTTTTGTGATCTATGCTGCTTCCGGGGTAAATGCTGTTATCAATCACAATGTCTTCGATTTTTATTGACTGCACTTTGCTCATAATTGTCTCCTTTTTAAAACAGGCTGCCGCCGTCGTCAAAGGCTATGGCGTGCCAGGTAAGCGGTTTAGGCTGAGGACTGAAGGAAAAGCGAAAATACTAACAGCCTTTAACAGGGTGGAAAGCTTCAGGCTGCATTTCTGATTGATTAAAAAAGCCTTTTACAAGCATCGTGCCGGAAGAATTGATATATGGTCCGGCAACAGGAAAAACAGTGAAACCCCTTGAATAACGGGAGTTTTAAACGTTTTGATATTAAGGAAGGAGTGCCGGGTGGATTTGTTTATTTGAATAAATTTAAAAAAGCACAATTTCATGTGCAACGGTGAACCCAGAAATGTGCAAATTAAAAAATTACCTTGCATTTAAAGGGTCCCGGTTTGAGTTTTATTTCTTCCGAGTCAAGTTCAAAAGCCGATTATATGAAAATGTTGTAATTTTGTGATGGATTTCCGGTCACGAGCACTTATATTGTATAAAAACAGGCTGGTTAGCACATGAAAAGTTTCTGAAACTTGAAGATTCGGGAAAAGAGGTCTGGAAATGAGATCATTAATAATTATTTTAGTTGCGTTAGTTGCAAGCATTTTTTTCATTAATTTTAGTAATTCTGATTCAATGGAGAATGCCATGGATACAAAAATGGTAAAAACCGAAACGGCAACAGTCGCCGGGGGATGTTTCTGGTGTGTGGAGTCGGACTTTGAAAAGGTTGATGGAATAATAGAGGTAATTTCAGGTTATACCGGAGGTCACAAGGAGAACCCTACCTATAAGGAGGTATCCAGCGGAAAAACAGGTCATCTTGAGGCGGTCCAGGTAATTTTTGATCCCGAGAAAATAATATATAAACAGGTTCTGGATGTTCTATGGAAACATATTGACCCTACAGATGCGGGCGGATCATTTGTCGATCGTGGAAATCAGTACAGGAGTGCTATCTTCTACCACAACGAAGAACAGAAGCGGATAGCAGAGGAATCCAAAAAAGAGCTGGAAAAATCGGGTGTTTTCGACAAGCCCATAGTAACCGAGATATTAAAGTTTGAAAAATTCTATCCGGCAGAGGAATATCACCAGGATTATTATAAAAAAAATCCGATCAGGTACAAATATTACCGGTGGAATTCAGGCAGGGATCAGTTTCTGGAAAAGATCTGGGAAGACAATATGGGCGATGAGAAATATAAAGAGATGAAAGAGTCAATGAAAAGTTCAATGGAAGCCCCCCAATACCGCAAACCTGACGATTCCGAAATCAGGGCCATGCTCACCCCTCTTCAATATAAGGTAACGCAGGAGGAAGGTACAGAGCGGGCATTTGAGAATGAATACTGGGATAATAAGAGAGAAGGTATATATGTTGACATAGTCTCAGGTGAACCCCTGTTCAGTTCAACTGACAAATATAAATCTGGTACCGGCTGGCCAAGTTTTACAAGGCCTCTGGTGAATGACAATATAGTTGAAAAAAAGGATAGAAGGCTCTTTATGACCCGTACCGAGGTGAGGAGCAGATATGGCGATTCCCATCTTGGTCATGTTTTTGATGATGGGCCAGAGCCAACCGGGTTGAGGTATTGCATAAATTCTGCCTCATTAAGGTTTATCCCAAGAGAGGATCTGGAAAAAGAAGGGTATGGAGTATTTGAGGGACTTTTTAAGAAGAATTAGCAGTAAGAATCACTCTTGACCAGGTATCCCCGGCCTTACCTTTAAAACAGATTCCTTTTTTATAGTAACTGTTCCGGGTTTTGCTCCTCTTGGTTTTGAAACATATTTTGCCATAGTACATGATACTGCTGTAATCCCGCCGTTTTTAGCCTTGCTGTGCCAGGCTGCAATGGCTGCAGCCTCCTTCAGTACCGATTTATCAGGTTCTTCACCATCCTTCTCTCTTAAAATCACATGGCTTCCGGGCATGCCTCTCACATGAAACCAGTAGTCATTGGGGTTTGCCAGCTTGAGGCTTAAATAGTCATTGTCCGCGTCTGTTTTTCCAGCCAGTACTTTCCAGTCACCCGGAAGTTGATACTCAATTATATTATATTTGCCTTTATCAATCATAAATAGCTTACTCTTTAAATATTTTAATCCCAACAATAACAGACGCGATGTAGTCCTTCAACAGGTTTCAGATTTTTGGGGAAACAAATATTATTCGAGAGTAATTTAAATTCCAAAAAATATTTATTATGTTATATATTTTTGATATATAATTTAAAATTCATGGTCAGGTAATTTTATTAATATTATAAACGGCATATAAAAAAGGAGACATACTCATGAAATTAAAACTGCCTCTGTTAACTATACTGTTTTATGTAATATTTATCATGTTGTTCAGCCAGGTGAATGCTTTGGAATATAACGATAACTGGCCCACCTGGCGCGGTCCCCTGTTTACCGGTGAAGTTGTAAAAGGGGATCCCCCAACTGAATGGAGTGAAACAAAAAATGTGAAATGGAAAATTCCTGTGCCCGGAAAGGGCCTCTCAACACCTGTTATATGGGGAGATCAGATATTTATAACCTCCGCAGTCTCCCTTGATAAAAAGGCTCCCCCTGAAGTACTGGAGAAATTAAAGGCGGGAGGAGCCTCGTGGATGCAGCCTAAATTGCCTGAATATCTGCAGCAGTTTGTGGTTTATTCCATTGACCGGAAAAACGGAAAGGTTATCTGGCAGAAGGCGGTTCATGAACAGTTTCCCCACGAGGGTACGCACAATGATGGAAGCTGGGCTTCACAGTCCTGTGTGACAGACGGAAAATACCTCATCGCTTCATTCGGATCATTTGGAATCTACTGCCTTGATCTGAAAGGCAACCTGATTTGGGAAAAGGACCTTGGCGATATGAATATCAGGGCATCCTTTGGAGAGGGGAGCAGCCCTGCCATCTATAAGGATTATCTTATTGTAAACTGGGATCATGAAAAAGATTCATATGTTTATGTGCTCAATAAAACTAACGGTGAAATTATCTGGAAAAAGAAGCGGGATGAGAAAACCTCCTGGTCAACGCCACTGGTTGTTCCGGTAAAAGGGAAACTCCAGTTGATTATAGCCGCAACAGGTAAATCAGTAGCATACGATCTGGAAAACGGCGATCTGATCTGGGAGATATCCGGCATGACTGATAATGTGATTCCATCGCCTGTAACTGACGGTACTCTGGTATACCTGATCAGCGGTTTCAGGGGAGCTGCCCTTCAGGCCATAAAACTGGAGGAAGCCAGAGGGAATCTGGAAGGCTCCTCTGCCCTTGTCTGGACGTACAATAAAAATACACCCTATGTCCCTTCTCCGCTCCTCTATAATAACAGATTATATTATCTCCGTGGAAACGATGAAAGACTGAGCTGTGCGGATGCCAAAACCGGAAAAATATTCTATGAAGCAGAAAAGCTTGACGGAATGAAGGGCGTCTATGCATCGCCCGTGGGAGTTAACGGCTTTGTTTATGTCATGGGCCGAAACGGGATGTGCTATGTGCTCAAGGATGGGGCAGAGTTAAGTGTTGCTTCTAAAAATCAGCTTGATGACAACTTTGATGCATCCCCGGCGGTTATCGGTAAAAATTTATATTTAAGAGGGTTTAAAAGTCTCTATTGTATTGCTGAATGATTTTCAAATTAGTATGGCGCATAGAGCAATAGCGCATGGAGAAAGTATAAAAATCGGTCCTGAGATCGCCCTATGCTCTTTGCCCAGTGCTTTTTCCTGCAAGCACCGGAAGCCTTTTATTGAATCCTCGACTCCCTGGCCCCTTTAACAACAACGCACTTCATCTGTTTCTGATCTCTTATCAGCAGTTTCCCGTCGCTCAATGCCAGGGGTGCCCATGCCTGTTTTGTCTCCAGCAGCTCGGCCTTTGCCAGCACCCTGAATTCCTCCGGGGTCGGCTCTATAAGGTATAACATCTTTTCACCATCACTGCTTATAATCATATCATCTGCAAGTATGTATCCGCCCTTGTCAAAATTAGGATTTTTTCCTGTCTTCCATTTGATATTGCCCTCAAGGTCCATACACATAAAGCCTTCTCTTACCTGATTGTTTGTGCACTGGCTGTACAGGTATCCTTTATAAAAAAGAGCAGGATGAACATGGGTGCCGAATTCCTTTGAAAACATTATTTCCTTTGCAGCGTAGTATTTCCCTTTTTTATCAATCTGAATAAGAGCGCCACCTGCCCTGTAGCCGCCCGTGACAAAAAGCCGGTTGTTGCCGATCTCGGTTACGTTTGGAATAGGGGTTTTGCATTTCCATATGTAAGACCACAAAAGATTTCCATCTTCCGGATTGAATCCGCAGACAGCTCCCTCAGATCCCTCAGATCGGCTTGCCGATATCATTACCAGGTGATCTTCATCATTGATCTTTACTATCGCCGGCGAAACATATCCTGCATCACCCGGAAGGCCGGATGTCTTCCAGATAACATTTCCACTTACCTTGTCATAGGCCACAAGACCTGCCTCCTCTGTCTGAGAGGCAATGATGACCATATCTTTATAAACAAGCGGATTCTGGGCAATTGCCCACTTTGGTATTTCTTTTTTACTGAAATCGGTCCAGATATTTTTTTTCCAGAGGGCCTTACGGGTTTTTGTATCAATGCAGTGAAAGTTGCCGAATACATCACACACATAAACCCTGCTGCCGTCTATCGCTGGAACTGATCGGGAGCCGTCATAGCTTACTGATCCCGGAGCCTCATAACTGAATGTCCATTCTTCCTTTCCGGTCAAAAGGTCCAGACAGCGCAGCACATTCGCCCTGTCGTCAACCCTGTCATAGACATATACCTTACCTTTGCTTACAGCCGGCCCGCCAAACCCCTCTCCAAGGGGAACTGTCCACAAAACCTCCGGTCCGCTCTCCGGCCAGGATCGCAGCAGTCCTTTCTCAACGGATACCGAATTTCTGTCAGGGCCAAGATATTGAGGCCAGTCCGCTGCGCTGATTTGAGTAGAAATAAGCAAGATAGTAACTATTACAATTGTCAGTACAATTCTCATATTTATACTCCTGCCATGTCATGAAAGGATTGATGTTTATCAGGTATTCTTCTTTGCCCTGGGTTCTGCATCCTGTGTCATGATTATATAGACTATTGACATAGAGTCAATCTATCCTGCTCAGGGTTTTTTCAATAGATAATATAATGACAATATCCATTGTATTAGATTTTTTACCAAACAGTGTAATATTTTTAATAACCTTTAAGTGCATTAATCTAGACAATTATATATTTGTGATAATAAAAGATACGCTTTTCTCCCATTGTAAGTAGCAAGTAAGGATTAGATATCCTCAGTTTTGACCTGTATATTGTTCTGAGTTTTCTACTTGATAAGAAGCCAAAATAAAAAGAAGAATCAACAGGTTGTCACATTGTTGGCCCTTTGTATATGATCTCTTTTCAACAGGAATCCATAAAAATATATAGATATAAAAAAAATTTTTCAGAGCAAATTATAAATGGAACAGAAAATGCAAAATAACCGGTCAGTCAGAAAATTTCATTAAATAATAGGAGAATAGCGTATGTTTTTTCTTTATGGATACAAAAAAAACGGTTTGCCCTACGGTCTGGTAAGAATTCATCAGTTCTTACAGAGAGACGTTATTTCTTATTTTGAGAAAGGCGAATCAACAAAAAGAAGAATTAAAGAAATAGGAAAGCTGCTTAAACAGGCTGTTAAATTTGCGAAAAAAAAGAATGTTTACCCTAGTATGAAAACAAACCGGGCTGTAGAACTTATGGAAGAAATATATGACGAATTGGAGGTAACCCAAAAGGTCTTAAAGGAAGCAGCAGCTGAAATGGATAAGCTGATGGATGAGATCAAACAGGAAAGGGTGTTGAACCTTCATTCAATTGTTACAGATGCGCAGGAATATTTTAAAGAAAAAAGGATTGATACAGGTATAACACTTCTTGAGAAGGCACAGCACGAAATGAAGGAAAAACTGTTATTAAAAACCCGTAAGAAGATTCTTGCAGGTTTTAACAGTGAAGTGAAAAAAATAAAGTATGAAATTGAGAAAAAAGATCCATCATTGGCAAAACAGCCTCCAAAATTTTTAAGTATGTCTATTCCATATGAGGAATATACATCATATAAAGTGGCAAAGAATGTCTATAACAGATTTGCTGAGATCATGAACTAGGTTATTACAATGCAGTCTCAAAGATGAAATTGCTGTAATACAGAGGGCTGCAGGACTGCCTGACTATCTAACTCCAAAATTAAAAAAGGGACCCCGGTGAATGACCAGGGTCCCCTTTTTTTATAGTCATAAGGCCATAAACACTCTCAAAGCCCGCAGAGAGATACACGTGCCCCTTGACAATATCTACCTCTATTTTACCAGAATACACCGCATCTGTTTCTGGTCCCTTATCACAAGTTTCCCGTCACTTAGTGCCAGTGGCGCCCAGGCCTGTTTTGTATCAAGCAGTTCAGCCTTCGCCAGCACCTTAAATTCGGTGGGAGTTGGTTCGATAAGATAAAGCATCTTTTCTCCGTCACTGCTTATAATCATATCATCAACCAGGATAAACCCTCCTTTGTCAAAACCCGGCTTCCTCCTTGTTTCCCATTTTATATTACCGGAGAGATCCATGCACATGAAACCATCCTGTACCTCATTATTGCTGCACTGGCCGTAGAGATGCCCTTTATACAGAATTGCAGGGTGCACATGGGTTCCGAATTTCTTTGAGGTCATTATCTCTTTAACCGCATATGAATTTCCATTTTTATCGACCTGAAAAAGTACCCCCCCGGCCCTGTATCCGGCTGTGATGAAGAGCTGATTGTCACTTATTTGAGTAACATTGGGGACTGGTATCCTGCACTGCCATCCTTCATATGTCCATAAATGTTTTCCGTCTTCCGGATTATAACCGAGAACTGCCCCTTTGGTTGAGCCGTCACGGCTACTTGCTGTTATCATAGTCAGATGGTCCTCTTCGTTGATTTTTACAATGGCAGGTGAAACATATCCGACATTTCCGGGCAGGCCGGGCGTTTTCCAGATGATATTTCCGTTTTCTTTGTCGCAGGCTATGATGCCTGCTTCCTGAGTCTGTGAGGCAACTATGACCATATTCTTATAAACAAGGGGATTCTGGGTAATTGCCCAGGTTGGCAGGTCAGTCGCTCCAAAACCTGCCCAGATATTCTTATGCCAGAGAGCTTTATGTGTATTCCTGTCAATACAATGAATGTTTCCAACAAGGTCACATATATAGATCCTGCTGCCGTCGACGGTTGGCACAGATCTTGATCCGTCAAAGCTGACTGATCCGGGGGCCTCATGACTGAAGGTCCATTCTTCCTTTCCGGTCATCAAATCCAGGCATCGGAGTATATTCATCTTGTCGTCAACCCGGTCGTACACATAAACTTTACCTTCGCTTATTGCTGCGCCGCCAAAGCCCTCGCCAAGGGAAACTGTCCACAAGACCTTTGGACCTTCAGCAGGCCAGGATCTCAGCAGACCCTTTTCACCGGATACAGCATTCCTGTCCGGCCCGAGATACTGGGGCCAGTCAGATGCATAGATCGCGTTGGCGGTAAGTAAAATAGAGATTAATAGAGTTACCCTAATAATTTTCATAACTGATCTCCTTATTAGTTAGCGATGTCTTATGTATTATATCGTCATTATATGTATAGTCAATCTACCTTAACCACGATTTCCATAATATGAAACCGCTGTTTCTGAATGAAATAAAATCCATTTCTCCTGAGAATTGTAGGATAATACAATAATTATACATGATTGTTCTATTTCTCTTTCTAATTTCGGAATTATAATTTAATTAACATGATTGAAGATAGTGAATTGAATACACGCTGACAGGTATTCAATTATTCAATGAACAGCTTGAAAGATTCGGCGTGGAATATTTTGATTATTACCTTGCTCACAACATCGGCGTAAACGCCTATGAGCAGGCATGCCGATTTCAAGCCGCTTGATGATGGAGAATACAAAATTATCGCTAAAGTAACAGACATATTCGGTATTGATATTTTTTTCGCCATGCCCGAATAAAAGGTTTCATATTGAAGGTACAAAAGGCAGTTATATTAAATATGGTTTGGATCCCCAGATGGAAAAACTGTTTTATGTCTTTAATTCCCATTATAATACAAACGCCGGGCGGAGATTTGTCTCATTATATTGTCTTCATGAACGCCAAAATTGAGATTGTGTCTCTTTTTTATCCCCCACCTCGTTATTTATACCCCTCATTCTTTGAAATAGGGTAAGATATATTGAAATTATATTCAATTTACATTAGAAAATAATTTTAATACATTATCAGGTCAGGAAAATATTGTAGTATCCGACACACCGTTGGCAGGTATCCTGCGGTTTTAAGACATAAGTCATTTATAAACGCCTATAATTTTAGAAATTAAAAAAATGGAAAAAGAACTGTCTAATAAGGAATTACTAAATAAAATTGAAACCCTTGAAAAGCTTCTTGAAAAACAAAAAGAAGAAAAAGCCGGGATGCTTGAAGAGATGGATAAATTAAGGCAGATTCAGAGCTATTATAATGCCTTAATGCAGAATACCGAAGATTATATTCTGATTTGTGACAGTAATGGAGTATCTCAGGCCTTTAATGCAAAATATAAAGAAAAGGGAGAGGAACTCTTAAACATTGAAATAGAGCCGGGGTTAACACCCCATAAAATGTCGAAAAAACCTGAAATAATAAAATACTGGGACTCATTACAGGAAAGGGTGCTAAAGGGAGAGAAATTTATAGCTGAATACAGTGATGAAAAGAGAGGATGCGCTTATGAGACCCTGTTTTCACCCATTAAAGAAGAAGGTAAAGTAACAGGTTTTACAGAGATTACCAGAGATATAACCGAGCGTAAAAGGATAGAAAAGGCATTACAGGAGAGTGACTCATTCAATTCAAGTTTGCTTGAGCATTCGCCAACTGCAATAGTGGTCTATAACCCCGACACCTCGGTGAGATATGTAAACCCATTTTTTGAAAAACTGACCGGCTATTCTTCTGAAGATGTTCTGGGTTTAAAGATACCTTATCCCTGGTCGGTTGATGATGCACAATATGGGGCTATTGAAAAAAGACAAAGAGAAGGGGTTAAAAGGAGCGAGCGGATATACAGAAAGAAAAATGGTGAACATGCCTGGTCTGAGTTAGATGTTACTCCGATATATAAAAATGGAGAAATAGTCTATTCACTGGGAACATGGATCGATATCAGTGGAAGAAAAAAAGCTGAAGAAGAAAAGGAAAAGCTGCAGAAACAGCTTCAGCAGGCTCAAAAAATGGAGGCTATCGGAAACCTGGCCGGCGGTGTGGCCCATGATTATAACAATATTTCAAGTGTTATAACGGGTTATGCTGAACTTGCCTTAATGGAGGTTAAATCAGATGATCCACTGCACGGATATTTCACGCATATACTGGAAGCTTCCAGGCGTGCGACAGATATAACCGGACAGTTGCTCGCATTTGCACGAAAACAGCCCATAGCTCCAATGGTTCTTGATCTGAATGATACAATAGACAGCATGTTTTCAATGATCAAACGTTTAATAGGTGAAGACATTGATCTGGCATGGGTACCCGGGGAAGGCACCTGGCCGGTCAAGATGGATCCCTCTCAGCTTGATCAGATCCTGGTAAATCTCTGTGTCAATGCGAGGGATGCAATAGATAATGTCGGCAAGGTTACTATTGAGACAGGAAACACCGTTTTCGATGAGGAATATTGTGCTGACCATCTGGGCTTTAAGACCGGAGAATATGCCATGTTCGCAGTGAGTGATGACGGAACCGGAATGACTTCAGAACAGCAGGAAAAAATCTTTGAACCGTTCTTCTCTACGAAAGAACTGGGGAAAGGAACCGGGCTTGGTCTTTCAACCGTATACGGGATAGTCAAGCAGAACAATGGTTTTATTAATATATACAGCGAACCCGGGAAAGGGACTACCTTTAGAATATATCTTCCAAAAGAGACCATCTCACAGTCTTTCAAGCCTGTTGACGAAAAAGTATTAGGTCCCTCTATGGGGCAGGGTGAGACAATAATGGTTGTCGAAGATGATGATGCTATCCTTGAGCTGATAGAGAGGGTGCTTAAGAATCTTAAATACAATGTTATATGTGCCTCAAGCCCGAAAGATGCACTGAGATTGGCAGGTGATTACCCTGAGAAAATCGATCTGCTCGTCACAGATATAGTAATGCCGGAGATGAACGGGCGTGAATTGTCGATTGAATTGAATAAACGATATTCAAGCCTCAGGGTACTTTATATGTCCGGGTACACTGCAAATGTGATTGTTCACAGAGGTGTACTGGATGAAGGCATTAACTACATAGCCAAACCTTTTTCAATAGATAATTTTGCCCGTAAGGTAAAGGACGTACTGGATAACCAGAATTAACTGGAATAGGCCTGTTGCCCGATTTAAAAAGAAAAATTGAAATATAAAAAAAGTATCCCGGGTTTTTTATTTATTTATGGTTGTCCTTTTTTACATTCTATAGAGCCAGTCCTAATTGATGCCCGATATCCGCTATAATAAGCTGAGCAAGATTCTCCATGTCTTTTTCAGGGTCTTTGACGGATTCATAATGAATTACAGAATTGCAGCCGTGATTAAGCATGGCGTTTAGGCCATTATCCTCGCCGCCTCTTATATCGGTTCGAATTCCTATAATGGGCTTTCCTTTAGAAAATGCATAACCGCACTCAAAACATGTGCCGGAGTCGCTGTCAGAGCCGTCAAGTATTGCAACGATAATTTCGGAATTATCGATTCCATCTATGCAGAGTTGAAATATTTTCCCGAAATCCAGTTTCCCATCGATTATTGCATCCTTATCGAATTTTTGGGGGAGGAATATCTCAATGTCATTTCTTTTAGTTTCTATAAGTTCGGACAGTCGAAGGTTCCACATTCGTTCTGCCTGTGTAAAAAGAGGACCTGCAAAATAGATTGTTTTTTTCATATTATTCCTTGAAACTACCTGATAAAATTTGTGAATATTATGTCTTCTCTTTCGGGAAGCGGTACACCTGCCTTTTCTCCGGCCTCTTTGCATTTTAAAAACCATGCCATGTTCCTGCCCAGCACCCTCATGATCTGTAAACCTTCAAGGTCTTTCTTAACCTCCTCCGGGTTTGATCCGTGCACCATGTTCCAGTACCTGGATGAGATAACCGGCATCTCTGAAATAGTAAAATATTTCATCAACTGATCAAAGGTAGCTGTTGTTCCGGCCCGGCGTGCCGAGGCAACACAGGCAGCAGGTTTAAGGTAAAAGAATCTTCTCCCGCTCATGGCAGCGGAAAAGAAGACACGATCCATAAAGGATGTGATTGCACCGCCGGCAGCGGCATAATGAACCGGTGAACCGAATACAAAACCATCGACGCTGTCTGCCCGGTCCACGAACTCGTTAACAGCATCATCAATCACACATTTCCCCTTTTCCGCACATTTACGGCAGGCAATGCATCCTGAAACTGGTTTATTGCCGATCCAGAATATCTCTGCATCTATTCCTTCTTTAATAAGTGAGTTAGCTACTTCTTCCAGGGCAGTGTTTGTGCACCCGTTTTTATTAGGACTTCCATTTACAAGTAATACTTTCATAATCATCTCCTTTATTTAATTGTTATACTATCTGTCTGACTTTTCGCAAGGCCGATAGAGAAAAAATAAGGGGGTAAAGTTTTTCATAATACCATAATCTGGCAAAATAGAGACCTATAGGGCTGGCGGGCAGGGTATCATGTTTATTGATCATTTCAATCAATGCTCCTGCGCCTCTTTCAAGCGATCTTTTTACAGCATTAGTCAGGTCACCGGAAAATCCATCCATAACAGCATAGCCGGCAATAGCGTCGAGCGCCAGGGCGGTCTCTTCAATTGTGGCAGGGGCCTTTTCATCCCCCCCCCAGTCGCCGTTTTCCTTTTGAACCCCAAGCAGCCAGTTAAGGCCATTATTGCAGGAATCTTTTACAGCAAAAAGCAATTCCGGAGTCAAACGGGAAAGATGTGAGAGTACCTTTGCTGTTCCATAAACAGGATTCACCATGTTTTTAATATGTTCATTCCCGAACCACAAAGGTACCCATGAACCGTCATGACGCTGTGTTTTATTTAAAAAAATTAAGCCCTTCTGCATTGCTTTTCCCATTGCCTGCTGAAGATCAGGTTTCATGTATGGCTTCCAAGAAGACCACGCTGCAAGGCTGTGTGCTGTTAAATCCGTACAGCTTTTGTCAAAGGGCAGTTTACCCCAGCCGCGGCAGAAGGTGGGTATTCCTCCATCCAGGTTCTGCAGGCCAATCAGCCATGATGTTGCAGCCTCAACAGCATCAAGTGAATATTTAGCCTCGGGGTCTAGAATCTTGAGGGCCATAAGCGCGCCGGGTGTGTCGTCAGCATCAGGCACTCCCCCTGGCAGATCGGTCCACGCCCATCCCCCGGGATCAGCCATGGTATATGGGTGAATATTTCTATGCTGTTGACGCAGAAGCCAGGCTAAAATAAATTTTTGCCGTGTATCGCTGATTGACTCAGGCTCAAGTGCCTGAACAGCCATGGTAGAAACCCAGGTTGAAAGGTTTGTATCTATCGGCCAGCTCCCGTTCGTCCGCTGGCTGGCCAGCAGGAACTTGACTGCCTTTGCTGAAACAGCATGATCTTTGTGTCCGCAGTTTGCAAGACTCATCAAAACAAAGCTTGTAAGGGGTGTGGCTTCAAGAAAACCGCCGTTATCAGGCTGAATACCTTTAAGGACATTGAGAGATTTTAAGCGTGATCGGCTTCTTATAATTCTTTTAAAGGGATTGCCCGGAGGGCGATGGTAAAATCCAACCTGGCCTATGGCAATCAGTGCAGGGAGCGCATAGCTTACAACGGGCAGGTTAAGCCATTTGAACCATTTCTGGGGAAGCATGGCGAGTTCAAATGGGAGTCCCTGCACATACTTCCATCCGTCCTTTCCCAGTCTTCCGGCAAGGGCGCACATTGTGAGAATCGGTATGGAAAAGGTCCTGTCAGATCCATAGGCCTTTAGTATTGCACTGACAATATCCTGCGGATCGAGAGAGCCAGCGATTCTGCTTATAAAATCTTCACATGCAGCTAAAGTATTGTCATCCGGTGAGGTAACAGTCATGGCGCTGTAAACCAGAAGTGTAGTACTGAGATTGCTTTTGCTGATTGTTGTGTCTCCCCACCCACCATCAGGATTTTGGTTTTTTATCAGCCAGTTGATGCCGGCATCAATATATGATGCATGGGCATCTTTATCCACAGCCGCAAGTGCAAAAACTGCAGTCGCGGTAGAAAGGGCGCTGCTGCTCAGTTCTCCGGTCCAGTAACCCTTTTTATTACTCTCAGCCAGCAGCATCTGCTGCAGTCTCTTGATGGTTGTTTCAATGTTTTTCATCAAATATCCGCCAGGTAACCCAGTGCAAGGAGCCCGTAATATGTATATTCACAGTCAACAGTGGGATCAGCCCAGCTTCCGCTGAACCCACCCTGAGGATTCCACAGGCTGTCAAGAAAATCAAGGTGCTGTTCACGCTGGATCTTTTTACTCCGGCTGTATGAAAGTGCCTGAAGGGCAGTTGCAGTGCTTAGGAGGTCCGGCATGCATAAAGGATTTTCTACTGATAATGCACAGAAACCGCCGTGAGAATGAATCTGCTCAATGAGCCATTCCACCGGCTTTTCGGGAAAGGGAAGGCCAAGCATGTAATAGGAGCAAAGGGCTGCGGCCGTTGACGGAACAGCCGATATCCGACCGGTCACCTCGTTGGCGAATCCTCCGTCATCCATGATCAGTGTTTCAAGGCATCGCCGGATAGCCCCTGAATCGGATACGGGTATATCAAGATCCTGGTACATGGCAAGAGCCAGAAAACAGCCGTAGGCATTTCCGTGTTCATCAGAGACTCCGGTGCTGAAGCTCCTGTCTTTACACCGAAGCTCAAGTAATCGTTCAGCCAGCCCCTCCTTTAAGGCAGGCTTAATAGTGTTCGATGTTGCATCCGCAAGATTTGCATGGCAGCGCGTCAGGCTGGCCAGATGTACAAGGTCAAGTTTCCGGCCCTGACCAAAGGCGTTAAGATATTTTTTAAGAGAATCAACAGGTACAGGACAATCCAGGGCAATCAGCAGTTCAAGGCCAAATACCGTATAATAAAGGTCGCTTCTATTGTCACGTCCAAGAAAACCCCCGTCATCCGCAAGATGGTTAAGCAGAAAGCCGCGAACAAGGTCGGTTGAATTATTCAGCAGCAGTGGAGCCCTGGTCAGGGTCCGAATCATGTCTTGTCTGAGAGTCATTACAGCATC
Organism: Desulfatiglandales bacterium; assembly: GCA_963667015.2. Taxonomy (GTDB): domain Bacteria; phylum Desulfobacterota; class DSM-4660; order Desulfatiglandales; family HGW-15; genus JAAZBV01. The sequence goes on along the minus strand of CAXXJJ010000004.1, from coordinate 2,642,171 downwards.
CCATTAAATCAAAGTCACCGAATATCTTGCTGATTACCCGGCGTAGAAGGCCCTTGAGGGCAGTATTCTGCAGGTGTGTCAGTGTGTCAATAGCCCTGGTCTTTGTTTGTGTCATCAGAACATGTGCATTTTTATCAATCTCAAGGTCTTTAAAAAGAGCCATTATAACATCAAATTCAGTTTCCCTTACGTCCGGCTCCTGCCATGCCCGCATAAGCAGATGACGTGACTGACCGTGTGCCTGTTCAGTGGCAAGTGCCATTATTATAGAGGGACGTTCCAGCAGCCGGTGCTGGTCCTCACCCGGAACCAGATAGTCCTCCAGATCATCACGGATCTGGTATGCCAGACCCATGGCCTCACTGTACTGATGCAGACATTCTAGTTCCGAATCATTTGCTCCGGAGAGCATAGCTCCCAGCGACAGGGCAACATCAAAGGCCGGAGATGTTTTTTTCCTGAAGATATCCAGGACCTGATCCGAAGAAAGACATCTGGGATTTTTTGACCAGACAAGCTCCTCACCCTGTCCCAGGCACATGATCCGATGTGCATGTGAGGCACTGTTAATCAGTGCAGCAATCAGGTCAGCATGAACATCCAGTTCGGATAGAAGCTGATATCCCCATCCTATAAGCAGGTCTCCTGTATTGAGGGCAACAGGGATTCCGTATTTTGCATGAAGGGTTTCCTGCCCGTATCTTATTTCATCGCCGTCTTCTATGTCATCATGGATAAGCGAGGCCTTGTGAAAACATTCAACCGCTACAGCTATTCTTTGAATATTCTGCACAGGAATTTTTGTATCCGTCGTCAGGGCAGAAACCGTGCATGCGGTGAGAAAGGGACGCCACCTTTTTCCGTCAAGGGCCATCCATTCCATTGCAATTGCTTCGGTTTGCGTGCCTTCGGTCTCAATAAGGGATTCAAGTGCCTCCTGTGTAAACCATGCATCAACCCGTTCACGTTCCTTTTTAAGGTCAAGACGTGGTATGGACGGATTATCGGATATTTCATAAACCGCCTCCCAAAGCCACTCCGTATCTATAGCCGTATTTTTACACCCGTCATGGAGCAGCGGGATAGCGACTCCGGGTACAGCGCCTGCCTCCATATATGGAAAGACCTTCTCCAGTGTGGAAAGACAGCTTACACCTACAACCGCCTCTATCTGCCCGGTTTCAATAAGCGTCATCACGATTGGTGAACCCTCGGCGATCAGTACCGCATATCCCAGGTCTTCGGCCTGGCGCTTAAAATCATGTATGATGCAGGACCCGCAGTGTTCACAGAGCAAACCTATCTCATCTATCGGTGCCCTGCATTTTTCTGCTGAACGCAGGCATTGCGGCATCAGCAGCAAACGCTTGTTATAGGGGATGGCAGCCACGGTCTCTCGCCAGAGGGCATTGTTAATGAGGACAGCCGCGAAATCAACATATTGAGGCGACCATCCATTCAGTTTCAGTAGTTCGGTTGCATGATGTTTCAGTTCATTAAGACCAAGCGGGGCGCAAAGCTTATTGTTCTGAATATAATCAATAACGAGTTGGCGCAGGTCCTCCCGCTCCTTCAGGGTATCAGGCACCTCTGTCTGGGTTGGTCTTGTATTATATATTAATGCAAGATTGGAATCGTTCATATCCTTTTCTCCATGCTGTTGCTGAAACCTTTTTCTGCTGATGACTGCATCTTTTTAGCCATTTTTCTAAAAGCCATGCGCCAGTTTGCTATCTCTGCCCGTCCCATACCCTGAAGAATCATTCTCTTAAACCAGGGTACGCCCCCTGCCCGCTGGTTGTCCCACATGAGTTTGGGAACCCGTTTGAAATTAATCTCATAACAGGTGCGATAGAGCTCGAGGTGATCGGCACGCATACTGTCAATGGAAAATTTATTCCGGGATTCTATCTCCTCCTTAAGTATCGGCTCATAAAATACCGGGAATACCACAAGCTCCTGGTTTGTAAGTTCCTTTACCAGCCTTAGTGTCTTTGCCACATCAGAGGGCTCTTCACCCGGGAGACCGAGAATAATGCTGATTACAGGAAAAAAACCGGTTCGGGTCATACGGCCGACTGCCTCTCGCACCATTTCAGGCCAGTCATCGGGTGAGAAAGGGGCAATTTTACCGGGGCTGTTTGCAGTCAAAAGCCTTCCGTTTGCACTTTCCACACCCATGTTTACCCATAGATATCGGGCAGGTTTTTCCCAGGTTAAAAGCCGGCGAATTTCCCTGAGTTCCTTTTCTTCAAGCTGAAGCACACTTGTAACATTGGCGTGGTCGATCTGCATAAAGGATAGACCTTTAAGCTGTTTCATCTGTGTGAGAAGGCCTGAAAGGGCATTAAAATCGGGCCTGGCCGATGAAGAACCATACCGGAAAAAGTCCTCGCTACCGCTTACCACGGACCTTAATCCTGCTGACAGGTTTGTCTCCAGATCCGCCATGATCGTATCCGCAGGCAGATGTTTCATCCCCTTTTTAGACATGCTGCAGAACCGGCATCCCCGTCCGCAGCCCCTGGAAAGCTCTATTATTCCCATCATTGATGCACCGCATATCGGCTGAATTCTGTCTGCTCCGATTCCTCCTGCAATTACCTGCGAATCTACGGGCCTGCCTGCAAGAAGATCAAGAACAAGTTCAGGGCCGGATTCTTCAAAATATCCGTCATACACCGTATCAATGCCAAGCCCGGCCGCCTCATCAGGGTAGGCCAGGCACTGCCATGCACCTGCGCCTCCAAATACAACCTTGAAGGAATGGCGTTTTTTAGCGGCCTTAATAAGAAGAAGTGCTTCCCTGGTCCATTTGCTTGTATAGAGTTCTCCGTTCCAGAAGTTGCTTGTGGTGGTATTGCTCATTCCGTGACCGAGGGGATCACTGGAACTGAAAAGCACAAGTTTTGCCCATGGCCCTAGAAGATCGGGAAGTCGCTCCGGTGTGGTGCATACGATGTCATCGGCCTTAAGTCCGGCAGTGGCCCTGAGAGATGATTCAATACGCCGAAGTCCCAGGGGAGCGGTATGGGCACGTCCCTGTGGATCAGTATGTACTTTAGGGCTTAAAAAATGACGCATAAGGGTTTCAGGCACCTGCGTAGTCTGCATGGTAGCAAAGATACCCTCGAACAGGATACGGTAGCGTGCACTCAGTGTTCTGTCTGCAACAAGGATAACAGAAGGTTTTAAGGCGCTGTTATTCATTCTCCTCCCCGGCTGAAGAGGCCTTTTTATGAATACGGTTTAAATCGGCGGGTGAAAGGGCCTTAAGTACATCCATGGGTATATTGAGCTGTTTGTGAAGAATTTCAAGCATATTTTCAGGCTTGCGAGGCTCTGGAGAAAAACGCCGGGTCTGGCCGCTTCGATTGCGCAGCATTGTATATATGTCGGTTTCCTGCAGTACCTCAAGCCTTACCGGCGAAGCAGGGATTTTAGAATCATCAACCCTGTCTCCGTTTATGGGAGACTGATCAATCTTGGGAAAAATGATCGCACTTGTCGGACAGACACGGGCACATGCCGGGCAGTTGTTTTTACAGTTATCGGGTTGAGAAACCCTGACATTTCCCTGATCATCAACAGAATAAACGCCAAAAAGACAGAAATTAAAACAGAGCTTGCAGCTCCTGCAGCGGTCCCGGTCTATTACAGGAAACCAGGGTTCCTGCTTGCCACTGTGTTCAATTTTATTCATAGCCTCGCCGGATTCGCCCGGATCACTGCTTCTGATCGCTTCCATTATTTTTTCATGTGAAAGGGTTCGAGGGTTCAGTATTGATACTGAGCCGTCATCCGGAAGAGGCGCATGCGCCATATCAAACAGCCAGCGTACAGCGCGTTCATAGCAGGCAATCACTGTCAGTTTGGGGTTTTCTGCCCATTCCTTTAAAACAGTGTCCTGCCTGGCTGCCAGACCGCACAGGTCATCAACCTCCACGACCTTTAACCCGGATTGTTCTAGGCATTTTAAAATTTCCTCACGGGATTCCGGTGAAACCAGATCCCTGTGAATGCATTTGCAGTAAATTATCAATTCATTTCCGGACATATATCACCATTAAAACGACTGGATTTCCCTGTAAATGACAGTACAGGAGTCTTTTCACTTGACCCCTCGACCCCTTGAATCCTTACTTAACTACCACACATTTCATCTGTTTCTGATCTCTTATAAGCAGTTTACCGTCACTCAGCGTAAGTGGCGCCCAGGACTGTTTTGTTTCCAGAAGCTCGGCCTGTGCCAGCACCTTGAACTCTGCCGGATCAGGATCGATCAAATATAGCATTTTTTCGCCGTCACTGCTAATAATCATATCATCGACCAGTATCATTCCGCCCTTGTCAAAACCGGGCTTTTTCCCGGTCTTCCAGGCAGCGAAGTATATTGGTTTTATCCTCTACCCGGTCATAAACATATACCTTTTCTTCACTGACCACCTCACCTCCGAACCCTTCACCCAGAGGTTTTGTCCATAAAACCTTTGGCCCCTCGGCAGGCCATGATCTCAAAAGCCCTTTTTCAGTGGAAACAGCATTTCTGTCAGGGCCATGATATTGCGGCCAGTCAGAAGCAAAAACCTGATTGCAGGTAGATAAAACAGTAAATATTATAAGTATTCGAAGGATCTTCATATTTTTATTCCTTTAAAGTTATCAATATAAGGAGAAAAATGGATATGTCAGCTGTCAGAATAGTATTATTATCGAATTTATTGCACCTTATTATATTTTTGAATACATATTTCTCTTGAATCATTGCCTGATCCTGTAATTTATAAAAATATTATTGAATATTTACCTGTTAGTTCTTATATTTTATACTTAATACTTCAAAATTCAACGACTCAAATGGCCATTGAGGCAGCATCCTAAGAAAATGTGTCTCGCAGAGCTCGCAGAGTACGCAGAGGAAAACAAAAGATATTATTATGTTAAAACCAAAAAATGCTTTCCTATGTGCTCTCTGTGATCTCTAGTGACCGAAGGGAACGAGCGAGAGATTTTTTTAGTTCGAGTCACTTTATTCAGGTATGTGTGTACTAAAGCTTATGTAAATACTATATTAATGGCAGGGTAATTATTAATGAATTCCATATTCCGCACAGTGCTCTGGACAATGACAGCAGTGATAATAGTTTTTATCCTGGCCTGGGGTATAAAACAGTATCGCACTAAAGGGAATACCTCTGGCGAATCTGAAAATGTGCAGGCAGGTAAACTGATACCTGCCAATCCGGGAGGAGACTGGCCTCAGTTTCACGGCGACCGGGCCCAGACGGGTTTCGCTACAGGCGAACTTCCCGATCAGCTTTCACTAGTGTGGAGATTCAAGGCCGAAGGCGAAATTAAATCTTCCCCTGCCATCGTGAATAATATTGTATATGTGGGATCTTCTGATAAACATTTATATGCGATCGATGTCCAGACCGGAAGTCAGATCTGGTTAAAGCTATTGGATGATGAGATAGAGGCATCCCCTACTGTTATCGATAATGCGGTTTATATAGGGACACTTAATGGAACTCTTTATGCCCTGGATTCGGAAACAGGAGATGAAAAATGGAATTTTACTACAGAAGACAAAATTATCGGCGGGGCAAACTGGTTTAAGGATTCAGAAGACAGGTTAAATATCCTGGCCGGCAGTTACGATTCAACGTTATACTGCCTTGATGCACAAACCGGTAAACCTGTCTGGAAATATGAAACAGGGAATTTCATTAACGGGTCTCCTGCCGTGGACGGAAAATATTGTGTGTTCGGAGGGTGCGATGCTGTTATACATATTATCTCTGTTGCAGACGGTAAAGGGGCGGGTGAAATTGATACAGGTGTCTATATTGCCGCATCCGCAGCCATTGCAGGAAACCATGTGTATGTGGGTAACTATGATGGCGAGTTATTAAAGGCATCACTGTCTGATCAAAAAATTCTCTGGCGCTATAAAATTGAAAGCGGTTCCTTTATCTCTTCGCCTGCCATTAAAGATGACCTTGTGGTTATAGGCGGCGGAGATATGAATATTCATTGTATTGACAGTAAATCAGGGCAGGCCCTCTGGACATATACGGCCCTGGATGCGGTTGACAGCTCTCCGGTGATCGTTGGAGACAGGGTGCTTGCAGGAAGCAGCGACGGCCGTCTGTACATGTTAAATCTGGCAGACGGTGGGCTCATATGGTCCTATGAGACCGGACAATCGATAACCTCTTCCCCTGCGGTGGCTGACGGTATGATTGTGGTCGGGTGTGACGACGGAAGGATATACTGTTTCAAATGAAAATAATACAGATAACCCCCGGATCCGGTGACAATTTTTACTGTGAGAACTGCCTGCGTGATCAGGCCCTGGTCAGGTCGTTAAACTCACAGGGCCATGAAATAACTATGGTCCCCCTTTATCTGCCCATCAAGCTTGACTCCTCTGAGATGTCAATCGATACCCCGATATTTTATGGAGGGGTTAATGTCTACCTGCAGCAGAAACTCGGATTGTTCCGAAAGACACCCCGCTGGGTGGACAGCGTGCTTGATAACCGGTCACTGCTTTCAAAGTTATCAAAAAAGGCGGGAATGACCAGTTCAAAGGACCTTGGAGAAACAACTATTTCCATGCTCAGGGGGGAGCATGGGCATCAGGTCAAGGAACTGGATCGTCTTATCGAATGGCTGTCCCGTGACATGAAAAAACCGGATATTATCATCCTTTCCAATGTCCTGCTTGGCGGTCTGGCATCTGCATTGAGGCAGCGCCTTAAGATTCCGGTTGTATGCCTGCTTCAGGACGAAGAGGCATTTGTAGACGGCCTCGGGGAACCATACAGCAGTGAGGCCTGGGAGCTCCTGAGGAAATGCTCAAAGGAAATGGATGCCTTTATATCGGTCAGTAAAACCTATGCAGGCCGAATTGCACCCAGGCTGGATCTGGATGAAGGCCGGCTCCATATTGTATATATGGGCATAGATTTAAAGGAATATCAGCCCGCTGTAGCGCCGCCGAACAGGCCTACAATAGGCTTTCTTTCACGCATGTGTCCTGAAAGGGGACTGGATACCCTGATAGATGCCTTTATCCTGCTGAAGCAGAAACCGGAGCTTAAAGAGTGCTGCCTGCAGATATCGGGAGGCAAGAACCAGGCGGACGAACCTTTTATAAGGGATTTACAGAGAAAACTTGATACGGCAGGTGCAGCCGGGGATGTGGAATTTCTGCCTGAATTTCTTGGTGAAGGACGAAGGCAGTGGTTAACTGGTCTATCAGTGATGTGTGTTCCCGAAAAGGAAGAGGCGGCATATGGACTTTTTGCACTTGAGGCAAAGGCTGCAGGGGTTCCTGTAGTGGTGCCGAAGATCGGAATCTTTCCTGAGATGATGGAATTGACCGGCGGCGGGGTACTGGTGGAATTCGACTCACCCAGATTTTTCGCAGAAGTCCTGTCTCAACTGCTCCTTGATCCTCAATCAGCCCATGATCTAGGTAAAAGAGGGAGAAGAGGAATAGAGGAACATTTTGATATTAACAAGACGGCAGGGAATCTGATTAACCTTTTTGAAAGAATTATTAGAGAGGCGTAAAGATAAACCATGCTGGAATTAATCGACATAACAAAAGGATATGGAATCCAGGGCGCACCGGGATATGTGCCGGTTCTTTCATCGCTGTCTCTTAAATTCTCTGCCGGGGAGTCAATGGCCGTCCTTGGACCTTCAGGATGCGGCAAGAGTACGCTTCTTAACATTATCAGTACACTGGATAAACCGACCAGCGGTCAGGTTCGTTTTATGGATCAGGATTTAACCGACTTGGACGAAGAGAGGCTTGCCTTTATCCGCAACCAGGAGATCGGGTTTGTATTTCAGATGCATCATCTTCTGCCCCATCTAACCGTGCTCGAAAATGTCCTTATTCCAACCCTGGCCTATCCTCATGCCGGGAAGGCAGGTCTTTACAGAAACAGGGCAGTTGAGCTTATTGATAAAATGGGAATAGGTGAATGCAAAGATCGACGTCCCGGAGAACTTTCAGGCGGCCAGTGTCAGAGGACGGCCGTTGCCAGGGCATTGATCAATTCACCAAAGCTTCTTCTGGCAGATGAACCGACCGGGTCACTGGACCATGAAACAGCGGTAAGTGTTATGAACCTTTTAAGTGAACTGAATCAAACAGAAAACCTGGCCCTTGTTGTAGTTACCCACGCTGCGGACCTGGCACAGCAGTTTAAGCAGGTTTATACCCTTCGTGAGGGTGAATTATCAGAGAAAAACGAATGACATTTTTTAAATGGGTCATAAGAAGCCTTGTCCATTACAGGCGTATGCATCTGGCCGTCGCCCTTGCTGCGGCAACCGCAACGGTGGTACTTACCGGTGCGCTCCTTGTCGGGGATTCTGTAAAAGCCACACTGAAATATTCTTTTGTTACCCGGCTTGGAAATGCGGGCTGGGCGGTATCCACACAGGAGCGGTTTTTTGGACAGGACCTGGCCCGGCGCCTGAAGAATGATAATATTGATGCCTCTTCAATACTCCAGGTACGGGGTATGGTGACAAAAGGGGACGGAAGTATCCGTGTTAACCAGGTACGTATCCTTGGAGTTGATGAGAGCTTTTTTAAGATGTCACTTTCAGAAAAATCTCCTGCTGGATTCGGCGAAGGAAATATGCTGATCAACTCCGCCCTTGCATCGCGTCTCAAAATAACAAAAGAGAGTAAAGAAGAACTGGTGTTGCGTTTTGATAATCCCTCTGCAATTTCGCGCAACCTGGTTCTGGCACCCGGTAAGGACAGCACCCTTTCCGTGCGTCTTCCTGTAACCGGTGTGGTGGATGATGAGCATTTTGGAAGATTCAGCCTTGAGGCAAACCAGCAGGAGCCCATTAACGTTTTTGTATCCCTTGCCTGGCTGCAGAACCGGCTGAAAAGGGAAGGGCAGGCAAACCTGCTGCTGATCAATGATCCTTTACAGAAATTTACAACCGATGAGTTGAACCAGACCCTTAAAAAAGAGTGGCGTCTTGAAGATGCAGAGGCCGAAATTAAACCGCTGGGAGAAAACTCTCTTGAACTGAAGAGCTCAAGGGTGTTTCTTGATCACTCCTTTGGTGCAGCTGCATCCAGGCTGCAACCGGATGCACTGAGGATTTTGACATATTTTGTTAATGAACTCCGGGTGGGTGATCTGGCTACACCATATTCCATGATTACTGCCGGAGACAAAAAGGGCGGATTTAATGATATCCTGCCTCCTGACATGAAAGATGACCAGATCGTTATCAACCAGTGGCTTGCCGATGACCTTAATGCAAGAGTTGGTGATGATTTGACAGTGACATATTTTATGCCCGGCGGATGGCAGACTCTGAAGGAGGCGCAACGAACATTTAAGGTCTGCAGTATAATACCTGTTGAGGGTGCGGCAGCCGACCCCGGTCTTACGCCCGATCTGCCGGGACTTTCGGATTCGGAGAACTGCCGTGACTGGGACCCGTCACTTCCAATTGACCTGGACCGCATCAGGGACAAAGATGAAATTTACTGGGATGCTTACAGAGGAACGCCCAAGGCCTTCATAACCCTTTTTGCAGGTAAATCCATGTGGGGAAACACATATGGGGATCTGACGGCTGTCCGTTTTCAGAAAGATTCTGCAGACAGAGATAAACTGGAAGCGGATCTGTGTAAACTTATTGACCCGACAAGCCTCGGACTGTCTGTATTACCAGTGCGTGAGATTGGATCGCGTGCGAGCCGGGGCGGCACGGATTTTGGTCAGCTCTTTCTGGGATTAAGCATGTTTTTGATCGTATCCGGTATCCTGCTTACCTGGCTTCTCTTTATCTTCAGTATAGAAGGCCGCAGTAAACAGACCGGTATGCTCCTGGCAATAGGGTTTCCTGTAAAAAGAATCAGAAAATTATATCTGCTGGAAGGTTCATCTGTTGCATTTCTGGGTGCCATGGCCGGTGTCTGTATTGCCCTTATATATACCAGACTTGTTATCTGGGGGCTCTCAAACGCATGGCAGGGAGCAGTTGCAGGTATGTCAGTCCGGTATTCGGCCTCCCTGATGTCACTCGGGATCGGGTTTGTTTCCGGGTTTCTTATCGCGGTTATTGCTATGATAAGGACACTGAAAGGTCAGATGAAATCCAGTGCGCACAGTCTTATGGCAGGAAATAAATATTCCATCTCCAGTAAACCTGCCACCTATGAACGCAGGCTGTTCGGGTGGGCAGCCTCGATTATTTCATTTGCCGGCGCGGTCCTGCTGCTGTTTTTCAGCAAATCCTTCGGCAGCAGTGCCATGGCAGGTGCTTTTTTCGGGGCAGGGACCCTGCTGCTGATCTCTATCATGATCTGGACAGGAATGTTTCTTGGCCGCTTGGGCAATAAACCGCATCCTGTCCTTAAAAAATTATCTTCACTTGCAATGTATAACAGTGCAAGGCGAAGAGGGCGAAGCATGGCAGTTATTGCATTACTGGCATGCGGAGTATTCATGGTTGTTGCAGTTGGTGCAAATCGTAAAAATCCGGAAAAGGGAGCGGATCTGCGTACATCGGGTACAGGAGGTTTCGCGCTCTATGCGGAATCTTCCATACCTGTTATGCAGGATCTGAGCACGGTTAAAGGGCGCAGCAAATGGGGAATGAATCCATCCATCATACAGGGAACGGAATTCATAAATATTCGTGTACGTGAAGGGGATGACGCAAGCTGTCTTAATCTCAACCGGACCAGGGAACCAGCGCTTCTCGGGATTTCAATTGACCGGCTGGTGGAATTAAACGCCTTTTCCTTTCAGGAGATGAAGGATACAAAATATCAGGACCGACCCTGGGATCTCCTGAGGCAGAACTATGCAGACAATGTCATCCCGGCAGTCGGGGATTATCCCACGGTATACTGGGGACTGGGCAAGAAGATCGGCGATATACTGATATACCGGAATAGAAAAGGAGAAGAAATACGGCTGCAGATAGTGGGTATGATAAGGAGTTCAATACTTCAGGGGAGCCTGATTATCTCCAGCTATGCTATGGAGCGATATTTTCCTGAGGTGGAAGGGTACAGGGCATGGCTTATTGATACACCTTTTAATAAAAAGAGCGAGGTATCTAGACACCTTACAGCCAGGATGGCGGATGCAGGGCTCTCGGTGGAGACAGCAGTAGAAAGACTTGAACTTTTTGCCAGGATGGAAGATACATACCTGTCAATCTTTCTTATCCTGGGCGGCCTTGGGCTTATGCTTGGGTGTATAGGGCTAGGCCTTATTGTTGCACGAAATTTACTGGAACGGCAGGGAGAGCTTGCCATGCTGAGGGCAGTCGGTTTCAGTAAAAAGACCCTGCTTAAAATGGTCTATTATGAACATGTTTACCTTCTGGCTGCAGGCCTTGCTGCCGGTCTGATTTGTGCTGTTATTTCAGTCCTGCCGTCAATACATGCCGCAGCCGGGCAGTTGCCAATTGGAATGATCGGTATTATGATGCTTCTGATTGGTGTCAGCGGGGTTATCTGGGTAGTAATCTCGACGAGGTTTACCTTAAGAGGTAATATTTTAACGCCTCTGAGGAATGAATAAAAATATAATATTCACCGCAAAGACGCAAAGTACGCAGAGAGGTAATAAAAGAAGAAAAACAGGTGGGGTATCCCCCCTGCATTTGTTGAGGATTTTAGCAGGGTGGCATTTTATATGCCGCAGTGGAAGACCGGTATTATCGAATTTGAATACTTATTTATGATTGTGAAAAGATGATGAAGACAACTAAGCTCATAAACCTGTTACCCATTGTCCTGGTTTTAGCCGGGGGAATTTCACTCCTGTCATTACTTCTCCTGCAGGGGCGGGGTGCAGACATATCACTGCGGATTCCAATCCTTGAGAATATCGCAGCTCCATCAGATGATGTGCCATTCGTGGGAGAGCTTACAACATCTGACGGAGTTCCTTCCTCATTACCGGGTTACTGGCCCGGTTTCAGGGGGAAGAACCTGGATGCAATAGTTTACGAAGATTTACCGGGAAAATTCAACCTTCAGTGGGAAACTGATAAACCAAAGGTTCTCTGGGATGTTGAACTTGGCGAAGGATATGCCGGGGCGGCAGTTGCAGATGGCCGTGTTTATGTACTGGATTATGATCAGGAAAAAGAGGGTGATGCCATAAGATGCCTTTCCCTTGATGATGGAAAAGAGATCTGGCGGTATTTTTACAAGGTAAAGATAAAACGGAATCACGGAATGAGCAGAACCGTTCCTGTAATTGCCGGCGACTGCGTAATTACAATCGGGCCCAAGTGTCATGTTGTATGCCTTGACAGGATAACCGGTGAATTACGCTGGAAACGAAATCTTGTAAAAGAGGACGGCGCAGAGGTCCCCGCGTGGTATGCCGGCCAGTGTCCTCTGGTTGACGGTGATAAACTCATCCTCGGGGTAGGCGGTTCGGATGCGCTTGTCATGGCCCTTAACTATCAGACAGGAGAAGTAATCTGGAAAACTCCCAATCCAAAGGGCTGGAAAATGACTCACTCTTCCCTTGTTCCCATGGACCTTGGAGATGAAAGATCATATGTATACTGTTCCGGCGGCGGGGTTGTCGGTGTCTCTGCCGAAGACGGAAGATTACTCTGGCAGTATCCGGACTGGCGAATAAATATCGCAAATGTGCCTACTCCGGTAATTATCGATAAAGAGCGCATTTTTTTAAGCGGCGGTTACAACGCCGGTTCCATGATGCTTGCAGTAAAACAGGTTAATAATCAATATGTTCCGGAGTCAATATTCAGACTGGATGCAAAGGTATTCGGATCCGACCAGCAGACTCCCATATATTACAAAGGTTATATATATGGTGTTCGGCCGGATGAAGAGCTCGTCTGCATGGATCTCGATGGAAATATAAAATGGACCAGCACATCGGCAAACAAGTTTGGTATAGGGCCCTACACTATAATTAATAATATGATCTTTGTAATGAATGACGAAGGACACCTGACGGTTGCAAAGGCAACACCGGATGCCTATGAGCCGATAACCGACGCAAAGGTCCTGGAAGGTCACGACGCATGGGGACCAATGGTTTTTGTGTCGGGCCGACTCATTGTGAGGGATCTTACACATATGAAGTGTCTGGACATAATGGAAGATTAATGAAGGTTCATCATGGATAACGAAAACAAAAAAAACCGTCGTGAATTTCTGGGTGACGTACTTAAGGCCGGTTCCATAGCTGCTGTTGGTGGACTTGTTTGCCTGAGTCGGCCGGGAAAGGCTATAGGTGCAGGCAGCAGTACCATTGATATCATTTCCATGACTAAAATAGATCCTGAAATGATCCTTTACGAGGAGGTAAATAAACCTGTCTCTACCGGGTTTGTCGAGTCACGTTTTGTTACTGTGGATAAATCAGGTGCATTATTCCTGGCAGGTGACCAGGTTGTAAAAGAAATGGATTCTCATGGCAGAATAAAAGACACTGTGGAATTGAGTGTTGTTCCTTTTTGTCTTGTTCCCGTGGATGACGGGTTTTATATCGGAACCAGGGACAGGATTGTAATAACCGATAAAAACGGCGGGATCAGGGATACATGGAAAAGCCTTGGTGAAAATGCATGGATAACAAATATCGCCCTGACCGATAAATATATTTTCATTGCGGATGCGGGCCAGAGGATTGTCTGGTGTTATGATCCGGATGGAAATTTTGTAAGACGTATTGGAGATAAAAACACTAGAAAAGAATATTCCCGGGTTTATAGTGCCAGGCCCATACTTTGACCTTGCCATGGCCCCGGACGGCTTGCTGCGTGTTGCCAACCCCGGAAATCATCAGATAGAGGCCTATACAGTTAAAGGAGATCGTGAATTTGCCTGGGGAAAATTCGGCAACAGGCTCGAAGATTTTGCTGCATGCTGCAACCCTGTAAGTTTTGCCATTCTTAAAAACGGGGATATCATAACCTGTGAAAAGGGAGTTGCCAGGGTAAAGGTTTATGATACCTTCGGCAAACTGAAAGGTTTTGTGGCAGAACCGAAACAGCTTGCAGATGTGCCTTCGTCTGTTGCATCAAAAACAGAAAAGATCCAGCGCTATGGTTTTGATGTGGCAGCGGATGATGCCGGGCATGTTTATATACTGGACAGGGCAAGGAATGTGCTGAGGTTCTTTAAGCGGAAATAAACGTAGAGACAGGTTTCAAACCTATCTCAAAAGGATCAACAGGAATGATAAATAGGATTCGATAAGCAGTAGGGGCACTGCGCACCGTGCCCTTAATGTGGCGAGCCACAAAATAACAGGAGATGGGCACGGTACGCCGTGCCCCTACAGTATTATTTAGAAATAGCAGGCTAATAGGTAGATGACTCAGGAGTTTGGGATGGACAGCAACAATAACGATAAAAAGAAATCAAGGCGGGAATTTCTCCGGGATGCCCTGCGGGGCGCTTCTCTTGTTGCCATAGGCGGCGTTATCGGCCTTGGCTGGTACCGCAGCCGCAATGCAACATATGCCTGGCAGATAGATCCCTATAAATGCAGCGCCTGCGGCAACTGTGAAACCGCATGTGTAATGGAGGAGTCGGCCGTAAAGTGCGTACACTCCTATGAGATCTGCGGGTACTGCAAGATATGTTTCGGTTTTTTTGAACCTCAACCCAACGCGATCAATGAGGGTGGGGAAAACCAGATCTGTCCCATGGGGGCGATTAAACGAAATTATGTTGAAGATCCATACTATGAATACACCATTGATGAATCTCTTTGTATCGGCTGCGCAAAATGTGTAAAGACATGCAATGGCTTTGGTAATGGTTCTCTTCACATGCAGGTGCGGCATGACCGCTGTGTAAACTGCAATCAGTGTGCAATCGCCCTTGTCTGCCCGGCGGACGCATTTAAAAGAGTGCCTGTAAATAATCCCTACCTCTTCAAAAAGGGGGGGGAAGCTTGAGAATCAGAATTTTCTATATCTTCTTTGTCCTGCTGATGTTTTCCAGCGTGGCAATGAATTCATATTCCATCGAAAGATTCCCGCCGCCGCAGTTTGAGGGAGATTATGTGCGTCCCGAACACACCGCGCCCATGCCCAGGGGAGGAGCGTGGCCGCTTGTCGATGCAGCAGTTCTTTTGCTGGCACTTGGTACAGCGTCATGGCTTATACATAAAAAAAGAAGCAGGAAGGCTGTTTTCGGCCTGATGGTTTTCTCACTCGCCTATTTCGGGTTTTACAGAAAGGGATGTGTCTGTTCCATCGGGGCAATACAGGACATGTCTTTGTTCTTGTTCAATGCAGACTATACAGTCCCGTTACTTACTATATTTTTCTTTATTGCACCCCTGATATTTACGCTGCTTTTCGGGCAGAAGTTTTTGTGCAGGGGTATGCCCCCTTGGTGCGGTTCAGGATATTACGCTGATAAAGCCTGTAAAGGTTCCGGTCTGGCTGGAACACTCCCTGCGGTATCTTGCATATGTCTATCTGGCGCTTGCCGTCTGGCTTGCTGCAATGGGGAGTTCCTTTGTTATATGCAAGTATGACCCGTTTGTAGCTATATTCCGCAGGAACGGGAACCTTAATATACTGATCATGGGCGGCATATTACTTATAATAGGTTTTTTTATCGGACGCCCATACTGCCGATTTTTATGCCCCTATGGTGTTATACTGCGACAGTTATCCAGGCTCTCCAAATGGCGGTTAAAAATTACTCCTACAGACTGCAATCAGTGCAAACTCTGTGAAGATGCCTGCCCCTACGGCGTCATTCAGGCACCTGTACCCGAATGGCCTGAGGCTACATATAAACGGGATAAAAAACGGCTTGCCATATTTCATCGTTTTGCTTCCTTTTCTCATGGGACTTGGCGCATGGGTTGGAAACAGCCTTGCCCCGCTTGCAGCTCGATCCCATCCAACAGTCGCACTGGCCGAGCGAATATGGCTGGAAGAAAACCAGGATATTGATGAAACAACAGATGCAAGCCAGTATTTCCGCTCCTCGGGTGAGACTATCAGTTCCCTTTATCAGCACGCCGCAGCAATAAGGACTGGTTTTGAAAAGGGAGGCTGGTTTTTTGGAGGTTTCCTGGGATTGATTCTTGGCGGCAAGCTTATATTGCTTAACCTTCGTCCCAGACAGAAAGACTATGAAGCTGACAGGGCCGGATGTGTATCCTGCGGGCGATGCTTTAAATACTGCCCAAAGGAGCAGGAATATCGCCTGCAGAAAATAGAGGAAGCAGGAGGGATGAGCAGCAGATGAATTCAATAACTCCTGAAAACAGTAACAGAACACAACTGCAGAATGTACTCCGGACAACTGCTGTAATCGGTACTGTCTTTTCACTGGTTTTTCTTGGGATTGTTGATAATAAACGGATACCGGCAGTATGTGTACGAGCGCAGGGGAATATACAGAGATAACAGACCTGAAACAGTTCAGCTTTTGAGTCAGCCTGATGACGAAGGGTTGATAAAAGAGATAAGGGAACTGGATCGGGATTATCGCAGCAGTAAACTCCGGCAGATTGATTTTTCCGGTATGGCCGCTTTGATGCTCTTAATCAGCGCTGCTGTTACCTTTGGAGCACTGAAATGGCAGTCCCGGTTAAAGGGAATTAACCCTGAACCATGTGATGAACAGGATGAACCTTTTAAGAGACGAAAACTGGGAGAAAGCAGGCTGGCCCTTGCAGTGTTTGTTTTACTCCTGACAGGCGGGGCATTTTTACTTGAACAGCAGACTCCGTCAGAATGGCTCACCCGGCTTCAGGAGGGAATATCTGAAGAACCTGCCTACGCATCAGTTGAAGAGCTTAAACAGAACTGGAACCGCTTCCGGGGTTTTGGCGGTGCCGGTATAACCTCTCTGACCGATATTCCTGCAAAATGGGATGGAGCAAGTGGTGAAGGAATTCTATGGAAAGCTCCGGTACCTTTGCCGGGGTATAATTCACCCATTGTATGGCAGGACCGGATATTTTTATCCGGGGCCAACGGGGAAAAACGCCAGGTATACTGTTTTGATGCATCCACAGGAAGCATACTCTGGACCGGTGATGTACCGACTGCGCCCATGGGGGATAAAAAGTTTGAGGTCATGGAAGACACCGGTTACGCGGCCCCGACAATGGCAACGGATGGTGTCCGTGTTTATGCAATCTTTGCAACAGGTGATCTGGCCGCATTTGATTTTAAGGGACGCCTTGTGTGGTACAAGAGCCTTGGAATACCGGTAAGCCTCTACGGATATGCCTCCAGCCTCGATGTATGGCAGGATCGCGTGCTGGTGCAGTTTGACCAGGCGGGTGCATCAGACGGGAAGTCCCGGGTATATGCATTTGACGGGGCAACAGGGAATATTGTCTGGGAAACAAAAAGACCTGTTCCCAACAGCTGGACCTCGCCCATTGTGGCAGAAACAGGGAACGGCTATCAGTTTATAACCGTAGCTGATCCCTGGGTGATCGCCTATAATCCGGATGACGGAAAAGAGATATGGCGGGCGAGCTGCGTAAAGGGAGATGTTGCCGCAGCGCCCATTATAGCGGGAGACAAGGTCATTGCAGTTGCTCCTGATATGTTTAACGTGGCCATACGATTAGGGGGAACGGGTGATGTTACTGCCACACATATTGCATGGGAAAATGATGATGTAGCTCCTTCAATAGTCTCCCCTGTTTCGGATGGCTCCCGGATATTTTTTCTGGACTCCTACGGGACTCTCTATGTGGTTAATGCCGAAGACGGCAAGCTTATCTATGAGCATGATTATAACGAAAACGTTAATTCTTCCCCGACCCTTGTAGCGGGTAAACTCTATGTCCTTTCCCTGGAAGGAACCATGTTTATCGGTACTCCAGGTGAAAAGGAGTTTACCCAGGAAGCCGGCAATGCATTAGGGGAAGAGTGTTTTGCCACACCGGCATTTATGCCCGGACGAATCTACATTCGCGGAAAAGAGAATCTGTACTGTATTGGAAATGGAAAATATTGATATTACAAAAGTAGATGAAATTATCGCATCGACAGGAAAAACCCCTGAAAGTATCCTGCCGATATTGCAGACTCTGCAAAAGGAATACGGGTATCTCCCGCAGGCTGCTCTGGAGCGGGTTTGTGACAGGACCGAAATAACCCCTGCTGCCATTACGGGGTTTGCGAGTTTTTATGACCAGTTCCGGTTTACACCGGCCGGGGAGCATATCATTCGGGTATGCCTTGGGACCGCATGCCATGTAAAGGGTGCGCAGGGAGTATATGATGCCTTCAGAAGACATCTGCATATACCCGAGGGGAGGGATACTGACCCTGATGGTCTGTTTACTGTAGAACCGGTTGCCTGTCTCGGCTGCTGCACCCTGGCGCCGGTTGTCCAGATCGGGGAGGTGATTTACGGGCACCTTACACCGGACCTGGTGGGAAACACCATAAAGAATTATCTTGCCTTTTGTAAGACCCGAAAGAAACGTGACAGGGCAGATCAGGCACCGGATTTATCAGGAGCAACCCGGGGGGAAATAAGGGTAGGCCTGGGCTCCTGCTGCCAGGCCAGGGGAAGCGGTTACCTTAAAGAGGCAGTAGAGAAGGTTATAGCCGAAACCGGCATCCCGGCCCGTATCAAGCATGTCGGCTGCGTTGGGATGTGTTACCAGACTCCCCTCATGGAAGTCCTTCTTGCAAACGGCAACAGCTATCTCTATACGGGGGTGAAGCCCGAAGATGCCAGGGACATCCTATTAAAGCATTTTAAACCCGGAGGAATTACCCGAAAAATTGCGCCCATGATCTCAAAGGGGCTGGACATCATACTTAACGCAGGTGAATCACCTTCAATCCCCCGTTATGCCGTTGATAAGAGGGAAGGGCATGTGGCGGATTTTCTGGGACGGCAGAAAAATATTGCCACAGAGCACTGCGGCAGCATCAGCCCGGTAAATATTGATGAATATATTGAGTATGGAGGATTTCAGGCACTCAGGAAGGCTGTAAATGAACTGACAGAGGAAGAGATTATATCCGAGGTAGGGGCAAGCGGGCTCAAGGGCAGGGGCGGCGCAGGATTTCCCACCTTCCTCAAATGGAGGGCGCTTCGCAGCCAGTCCGAGAAGGAACGCTTTATTGTCCTTAACGGTGATGAGGGCGATCCCGGGGCATTCATGGACAGGATGCTCATGGAATCCTATCCATTCAGGGTTCTTGAAGGCATGGCTATTGCCGCACGTGCTGTAGGCGCCAGCCGGGGTTATCTTTACATCCGTGCCGAATATCCCCTGGCAATAGAACGCATGACAGAGGCGATAAAGATGTGCCGGGCACGCGGATTCCTTGGTGAAAATATATGCGGCAGTGATCTGACCCTGGATCTTAAGATCGTTGCCGGGGCAGGGGCCTTTGTATGCGGTGAAGAAACCGCCCTTCTTGCAAGTATCATGGGGCAGAGGGGGATGCCCCGCTTAAGGCCGCCCTATCCCGCACAGCAGGGATTATGGGGAAAGCCTACACTGATCAACAATGTGGAGACCTATGCCCTGGTTTCATGGATAATAGGCAACGGCGGTGCGGCCTTTGCTGAGATGGGTACGGAAAAGAGCAAGGGAACAAAGGTGTTTGCCCTGGCAGGAAAAATAGCCAGGGGAGGGCTTATCGAGGTTCCCATGGGTGTGACACTGCGGCAGGTGGTGGAAGAGATCGGAGGAGGTATTGCCGGGGGGCTTAAATTCAAGGCCATCCAGATCGGCGGGCCGAGCGGAGGGTGTGTGCCTGCCCATTTATCGGATATCCCTGTGGACTATGAATCTCTTACAGGCGCAGGCGCCATAATGGGGTCAGGCGGTCTGGTAGTCCTGGATGAGAACGACTGTATGGTGGATATCGCAAAGTACTTTCTGGAATTTACCCAGAACCAGTCCTGCGGAAAATGCACCTTCTGCCGGGTCGGGACGCGCCGCATGCTGGAGATCCTTGAACGTCTCTGTAACGGAGAAGGGAAGAGTTCGGACCTTGACCAGCTTGAATCGCTTGCAGAACAGATAAAACAGGGCAGCCTCTGCGCCCTGGGCGGAACCGCCCCAAACCCGGTTCTGTCCACACTCAAACATTTTCGTGAAGAGTATGAGGCCCACGTTGAAGGCCGATGCCCTGCGGGCAAATGCAAGGCTCTTATTCAATATAAGGTGACCGACGACTGCATAGGCTGTACAGTATGTGCTCAGCACTGCCCGGCAGGGGCAATTGCATTTAAACCCTATGAAAAACATGTGATAGATACTGAAAAATGCATTCGCTGCGGGTCATGTAAAAACGTTTGTCCCGAGGATGCGATAGTTGTAAAAACAGGCTGTTAGGCTACCGTCTAAACAGCTAAATTTATAGTTTGGAAAAATTATGATTAGTATAACAATAGACGGAAAATCTACCCAGGTTCCTGAAGGAACAACCATCCTCGATGCAGCGGAATCCATCGGCATTAAGATCCCCACACTCTGCTATTTAAAGGACCTTCTTCCCATAACCAGCTGCATGCTTTGCGTGGTTAAGGTAGAGGGACGCAGAAACCTGCTTCCATCCTGTGCAACAAGGGCAGAGGAGGGCATGGTCATATTTAATGATGATCCGGATGTAACACTCGCACGCAGGACAGCCCTGGAACTCCTGCTGAGTGATCATGTGGGCGACTGCATTGGGCCCTGCCAGGCTGCATGCCCTGCCGGCATGAATATCCCTGAGATGATGCGATTTATGGCAGCCGGGCGCTATGACAGGGCCATTGAGACAATAAAGGAGCATCTGGTCCTGCCGGCGGTTACCGGATATATTTGTCCTGCCCCCTGCGAGAAGGCATGCAGGCGAGGACAGGTTGATGCGCCATTGGCAGTTCGATTCATTAAGCGGTGCGCAGCGGAACTGGATCTGGCTGAGGCCGCACCTTTCAAACCTCATGTTTCTCCGGACAGGGGTAAAAAGGTGGCAGTTATAGGTGCTGGTCCTGCGGGTTTATCTGCGGCCTATTATTTACAGAGAGAAGGCGTTTCATGTACCGTGTTTGATGATCGTGAAGAACCCGGAGGAATGCTGCGTTATGGTGTACCAGAAGAGGATCTTCCCCGAAACGTGCTGGATGCCGAGATTGAACAGATCAGAAATATTGGCGTAATATTCAAACAGCAGATACGTGCGGGCAGGGATGTATCCATTGAAGAATTGTTAAAAACCTTTGACGCTGTTTTCCTTGGAATCGGGAGGGCTGCATCAGGTGACCTTGAGGCGCTTGGATTTTCCCTAAATAAGGGGAACCTTACAGTAAATCCTGATACCTTCCGGACCGAAATGCCAGGGGTGTTTGCAGGAGGCGATGTCCGGAAAGGCCTCAAGCTGACAGTGCGTTCACTGGCAGATGGAAAGAAGGCGGCAGCAGGTATTTTACAGTTTTTGGATAAAGAACCTGTTACAGGTTATGTGCGGGAGTTCAATACGAGGATGGGGAAATCTGAACAGGAAGAATTTATTAACCTGGCAATTTCCAGTAAAGACAAAGAGCGGTCTCAAATTACAGACAATATATCTGTTTCTGATAAGGATGCGGTCTCCCGCGAAGCCTCATACTGCCTGAACTGTGACTGCAGTAAAGTGACATCATGCAGACTGCGGGTCTTTGCACAGGAATATGGAGCAAAGGCAACACAGTACAGGGGAAAGAAACGGGCATTTTTATACAGGGATGATCATCCTGAAATAATATATGAACCCGGGAAATGTATCAGCTGCGGCATATGTGTGCGAATAACCGAAAAACAAAAGGAAGAACTTGGTCTGACCTTTATCGGCAGGGGATTTGATGTAAAGGTTGCTGTCCCCTTTGAGAAATCAATAGCCGAAGGTCTTTCAAAAACTGCCCGGGAGGTTGTAAATGCATGTCCTACCGGAGCACTGGCCTTTAAGGTAGCTGAGGGAAAAAGATATTAGGCTAAGTTAAGCTCCCCTCGTGGGAGGGGCCGGGGGAGGGGGCTTCAGAGCCAAAGAAGAGTATTTAAGACGTGACAATAGAAACCAGGATTCCAGGTCATGGTCTCAATTTTTTTTAGCCTTAACCTCCATATCCTCAATGAATCCTTGTCATTGACTGTCCTGACAATCCATTCGGGTTGCGGCTAAAAACTTTCATTCAGGGAAAGCAGATCCACAGCCATACCGGGTGAGTCTCCTATAAATTTGAAATCATGTTTAATCAGATATTCTTCAAGGTCGGATGGCCGGGATGCTGGGCCAGTCCACCAAAGCAGATTGGGCGGTATCATTTAACCAGTGGTCCATTCATTGATTTCCATATTCATACAAAACAGGATGCGTAACTTCTTTGCTGAAATGAGCCTGGCAGTCCTTATCAAAAATTCATTTTATCGATCTCTTCAGCCTCTCTTTTAAAGCACTGCGGGCAGACACCATGTGAAGCATTGGCACCTGAAATGTCTTTGACATATTTTTCTACCGAGACCCAATCGCCTGATTCTTCCCGTACTTTTTTACAATAACTGCAGATCGGATAAATCTTGCTCAGGTTATCAATCAATCGTTCCCGGTGGTCAAGCTCCTCCTTTGCAGAAACAATACTGAGAGTAAGTTCGATCATCTTCTTGATCTGCTGGACAAGTCTTATATGCAGTTCATTATGAGGATTCTCCTTGTTGTCCAGGAAGCATACTGTCCCGAACTGTTCCCCGTCAGGGCGCTCGATTGGCATACCCATGTAAGAGATAATCTGCAGATCTACTGCAGCGGCATTGTCTTTCCACCTGGAATCCTGGAGCGCATTTGGGATCAGATTCAGTCCTCTGCTCTTTAACGTATATTCACAGTACCATCCTGAATCCGGGTATTGAGTAACATAATCTGCAGGGTAGGGATTGCCATCGGTATGGCTTGAAAGAAGGATCTCGATTTCTTTTCCGTCAACGCGTGTGATCAGTCCTGCCGGAACGTCGAGTATCTCTGCAGTTTCATCAAGCAGACTCTGCCATTCCTTTAAGATGTTTTTGGTGAGATTTTCCCGGTTAAAAGGGTTTTTATCTTTTTTGTCCATATTCATCTCCTTACTTTGCTCCTGATGCCTTAAGAAATTCAACTATATCCCCGTGTCCTTTTTTTTCTGCTATAACCAGCGCTGTAGAGTTTTCTCCCTCGATATCAGCTGAAACATTTAAATCTGCACCGGCTTCCACCAGCGCCTTCACAAAGGCAATATTCCCTTTCAAGGCCGCCATAATAAGCGCGGTATTGCCGTGTATACCCCGGGCGTTTATATCTGAACGGGCCTTTATCAGCGCCCTGGCTATTTCAATATTACTATTTGCTGATGCAGAATGAATAAGTGCGGTCCATCCTGTAATGTCTTTTGCGTTCACGTCAGCTCCTGCATCCAGCAAAATACGGACAACTTCCGGCTGGTTTAATATGGTTGCCGCTGTCAGGGGGGTAATATCGTCAACACTCCTTACATTCAGCTCAACTTTCGCATCGATCAGTGATTTTAATTTCGGAATGTCATCCTCCAGGACGGCATTAAAAAGGGCTCTTTTATTGTCCTGGTATTTAATGACGTCCTGTGTAATAAATCCAATCTGCTTTTCGGTTGCCTGCAGTTCAAAAACAGATTCTCCACCCTTAAGCCCGACCAGGATAACGTCTATATCTCCATAGCTTTTTGTAGTCAGGACACCTTTTTTAAGCTCTGCGTCCCTTATCTCTACGGGCATTTCGCAGATCTCGAGAGAAACCACCTTGCCTTCAGGGTGAACCGGTGTTTCAAAATCGGTTGTAGATGTTTCCAGGTCTGTTGATACTAATTTTTTTATATTTTCAGATAATTCAATTTCCGTGTCTATCTTGCAATCATATGTGATTTTTACCTTTTTTATTATTTTGGGTCCAAAGGGCGAGGGTATTCCCGATGTTGTGTCGTTATTGTCGCAGCTGCCGGAAAGCATCATTAAAAAGATAATAGATGTGATCCGAAAAAATGATTTAAAAAAACAGTTCATGCTTACTCCACGGTATCCTTAACAGGCATTCTTTTAAGTCCTGCGGCGGTTCCTTTCTGACTATTTTAACCTATATTGAGCAGGAGTCAAACAGCCTTGATTCTTTTATCATAACTTTGTCTTTTACAGGTATCCAGATTTCCTCGGTTGCCTCCGTGTCCTGCGGCCTGTAGTTTTCAGGGAGTATCTCAAAATGCTCCCGGTTATCTAGAAGATATTCTGAGTCAGGCAGCCATTTACCAAAAATCCATTGCATTATCTGTGCTGCATTGCCTGCGGGCCCCTTGTGGATGAAAACTGCATATTTCCCTCCCTGCAGCATATATGTTTCCATATTGGCAGGGATTTCCGAAAAGGTTGAAACTTCCACCGTTGCCCATTTTTCAAATTGTGCGTCCGGAGAAAAAGTCCAGTCTTCTCCATAGATCTGCATGGAGATAAAATCGGTGTTTACCCTGTTTTTTACTTCCGAGCGCCCCGGCATAAACCGTTGCCATAATTCGGCTGTTTTATTATCCGCCAGAGACATCTTCATAGAAATTCCAACGAGCTTCATTGACTTTAACATTTCTATTCTGGGTTTCATATAGTGATAATTCGATTACCCTTTTTAAATCTCAAAGGCCCTGATATCTGCCTGCCTTGAGCATTATTAAACAGCTTTTAATTTTATTTATCATAGTTTTAAAAAATCCCCGGTGAACCGTTTTCATACTTCGTTATCGGAATATGGATACAAACTGGTCCAGTGGAATTTTTCTCTGGATATTCCTCAAATACTGGATTTTTTGGTATAAACAATACTGACTCTGATGGTAGCCATTTTGTGAAAATGTTTTGGTAACATTCTCCAATCTTCTCAACAGAACATTCAAAAATTGCGTATTCACCACCCGGCACAATGCGTTTTACTAATCCATCAGGCACAGCAGAGTCTGTCTCAACCACCATCCCAGCCATATATTCTGTAACATCTTCCTTGTCAGTAGGAAATTGTACTCCGTAATATTGATTATCAATTGATAGAGATTCTATTATTTCACCATATGACTCGAACTGTTTCCAAATTCTCGCGAAAAGCTCAGAAGTCTCTGAGCCTTGATTCATTTGGTATTGTACCCCTAGAACCGAAAATGTTTCTTTTTTCTTAATGATTATATCCATTTTAATCCCCATTGTTCGCAATGTTTGCCTCGATATTTCAATAAATGAATCCAAAATAAAAGCGTTGGATATTTTTTGTTGTCTTTTACTTGCTGCACTCTTTACAAGCTTCTAAATACATATACAGGAATCTCTTCTGTTTTTGGGTTTAATTTTCCTCTTGAAATAATCACTCAATATGAAAAAACTTTAAAGATATTGGAAAATGACCCACACCATCCATCATTAAGGTTGCATCGACTTAAAGGTAAATTAAAAGACCTGCATTCTATTTCTATTAATATTTCATACCGAATCACTCTTGAATTTTATTTAAAAGACAAAGAAATCGTCTTGGTAAATGTCGGTCATCATGATGAAGTATATTGAATAATTTTTTAAATTAACGCCCGGTATCACCCGTTACCATGAAGCGACAGCGGAATGGCAATCTGGTGAATGCCGATGTTAGAAAATATTCTTTGGACCTATTTGGGTGGTTTTATGATTTCACCATGACGGTGAATAATTTTCCATCCATCTGGTTCTTTTTGACAGATAATCGTTGCTCGTATGTCTATTACAGGTTTTCCGGGAAAGATATATTGCTCAGTTTGAAGTATATACGCTGAATCCCCTGTGACTGAACTTTTAATTGGTTTATACGAGTACGCTCCGTCTATAGCCTGTTTAGCGGCTGCCGACAGCCTATCTTCAACGTTCTTCCATCCAGGTTCGACAAAACCGCCATAACCACCAAAAATCGTGGCATCATCACTATGTGACCAAACAGACTTTGTTACATCTCCCACCATTCCTTTAGCAAACTCAGTGTTTGACGCGTTTACCATGTCAATGAATTTGACCCATTCTTCAGAATCTATAACTGTTTCTTTTTGTCCCATAAATTTTCCTTTTTAATTTTTTCCTGATTCCAGTAACGTAAAACATTTTCTGATTTTTCTAATGCTGCATAAGAGGCTTGGCGTGCTTTTCGCCAAGTCGGCTTGATGCAAATGATAATGTTATGGATTGTTTTTATTCCTTAGGCTCTGTATGTAGCCAAGTTCACCTAAGGCTTTTTTATCGTCCTTATTAATTTCGAGACATTTTTTATATTTCTCTTCAAGATCGAACTCAGGAATAGATTGATTTGCTGACTTTTCAGCTACCCATTACCAGATATTTTGCCATAGAATTGTCTTCCTTTTCCAATTTTTATCTCCGTTGCTTTATTGTTGTCATCACATTCTCTTTTGAAACCAACTTTTTAAATAACATGTCGCGCCGAGATGTTTTGCTAAAATTGTAAGAGGCCCCTCGCGGTCATGTTTAAGGGTTATGTTTTTCTTTATCTTTAAGACTTTCAAATGCCTTTTCGATTTTATTACGATCACTTTCAGGTATTTTGATTATTTCAATTTCCATTGGTACCTTTTTGAGGTCGGGTTCATTCTTTAAAATATCTGTGTGGTATGCGACCTTTACATTTTCATCTGAACCGTCTCTACTAAATGTTACATTTGCCGAACATCCATTTATACCGGCAGGGCTTATTTTTCCCCAGTGCCATTTATTATCTATTAGTTCAGCCTTATAGGATTCCGGAGTGAATGGAGACATATTAAAATCTTTTTGAAATTTTTTATTAGCAATTTTCGATGCGAGAGTTGCAGCCTGTTCTTGAGTAAGAGATTTTTCCTTTTTCTCAGCTTCTTCATTGGCATGTAAACTTGTAGTACCTAATGAATTGACGAAACATATTGTTAAAATAAAAAAGAAAGTCACAAGATATTTTTTCATGGAATACCTCCTTTATCAAAAACATACCGAAAAGCATTAAAATGCATAACTGTTCACCAGCTCCAATTTATTAATTCTTTGTATGGTTTATTTACGAAGAAACATTTAAGTTTCACATTCAAAAAATGATTAAAATATAGCTTCTAAGCTCTCATATATTACATTCAATACACTATTGTATTTATAAGTATTATAATTGCTTAGAATAACGATTAAGGATTGATTGACAAAATTTCTTTTAATAGAAACTCGAAAGCCTACCCATGATCCCCCATGGCAAACAGAATCATTGTCCTTGGTTAATGACCATCCAAAACCATAATAGGACTTTTCTCCATTCTCAAGTGTAACAGGTTTAAAAGCTTCGTCTTGCAGTTCTTTTTTAACAAGTCTGTTCTGATAAATCGCTTGATCCCATTTCAACAAATCATTTGCTGATGAGTATACGCCGCCATCACCTGTAACTCCATCAAAATAATTAAGGTCATTTAATTCTTTATTTTTTTTACCAAATACACGAGCTTCAAAGATTCTATCTTTTGACAGCAAGTTAAATACCCGGGAATTCCTCATATTCAAAGGTTTAAAGATTCGCATAGAAAGAAAAGACTCAAATGAAATACCTGAGACACGCTCAATTATTGCAGATAAAAACACATAGCCAGTGTTACTATATTCAAATTTACTACCCGGCCTAAAGTCAAGATCAGGTTTATATTTCACAAAAAGAGATATCATGTCTTTTGTCGAAAATATTTTTGAATCATCCCAATGATCTTTTCTGGCTAATTTCATATAATCTACAAGGCCGGAAGTATGATTTAAAAGGTGGCGAACAGTTATGTTTTTATAAGGGAATTTTGACAGATATTTTTGTACTGGTTGATCAAAATCAAGTTTGCCATCCTGCTTAAGAAGCATAATCGCAGTTGCAGTAAATTGTTTTGTAACTGAAGCTAGATTAAAAGATGAATCAAGAGTAAGTGGCTTTGTCTTCTGAATATCTGCTGTACCCAAACACTTGTAATATTTAATTTTGCCTTTTTCTGCATAAAGAATCACATTGCTCATTTCCCCTTGTTTGTATTGGTCGCTTAGCCATGAATTGAATAATTTTATTTTTTCATCTTGTGTGGAACTATTTGTGAATTTAGGTCCTCTGACTGTACATGCAGCAAATGAAATCAGAAATGTTATTACCAAACACAACACGGGTAATTTTTTCATTGAATATCTCCATAATAGAAGGAAGGTAAAATTATCAGTTCAAATCTAAATTTTAACGTGCTTGCTTCACGGGAAGCCGACGTCTTATCAGGCTTTCCGGTGGAAGCGTTTGTTATGAAAAGTTTATTTTGTCTTATCTCTTTGATAATATATTATTTGATTAAATTCTCAGCAAACCATTCACCCACGCTTCCTTGAGATGGTATACTTAACAATGTGCGTAGTCGTTCTGCTTGCATTCTAACTTTCGCAATCCGTTCACTTTCATGTATAGAAGAATACAACTGATTTGCCAATTTTGATGGAGCTGCTTCTCCCTGGATGTATTCTGGATACATTGTTTCACCTAAAAGAAAGTTTGCAATGCCTATGTAAGGTACTTTCACTAACAAGCGTCCTAGTAAATAGGTAACAGGATGAGTGCGGTATACAATCGCACCTGGTACACCTGCTAGAGCACAACGAAGTGACATTGTTCCTGAACTCGTCAATACGGCTGATGCGACTACACGTTTGCCCGAAGGAACTAATAAGTATGGTGTATGCATGGTTCTCTCTATGACCCTGCGTACATCTTCACCGGGGTACACAACTACTGCCTCACGATCATTATTGCCTTTTAGATAGCGTCGATACCCTTCAAGTAAAAGTGGAAAAATATATGACACAGCCGATTTTCTGCTGCCAGGCAATAAAAGAATTGGCCCGGTTGGATCGTAATCCACTAAAGGTGTCTCATTTCCATTCACAAAGGGGTGCCCTACAAATCGTACCGAAAGATCAGTGTCAGAGTAGCAATCCAGATCGAAGGGAAATATCACAGCTAATTCATCAATATATTTGGCCATCGAAAACCGCCGATAGGCCCGGGATGCCCATATCTGGGGACCAATGTAATAAATTGCTTTTGTCGGTCCTCCTGCCTTAGTTATTAGACCATGTGAGAATAGAGCCTTTGCTATCCTTAAATTCAACCCTGAAGAGTCAACAAAACATACTACTTTCGGCCTGTGCTCTGTCACCCATCGTACAACCTCTGCAATAAGTTTTAGATAGAATTTCCAATTATATATTGCTTGAAAACCAATGGCGGAATCTTTTGTCAGATCTATAAGTAATTGTACACCGCTTTCTTTTAAGGCTGGCCCTCCCAAGGCGCATATACGATATCCTGGTTGGAGAGACTGCAATTCGCGCACTCCAAGGGCAGCATTCTGATCGCCTGAATGTTCAGCTGCTATTACAAGCATGTCTACATCACCATTTTCAGGTGGTGGGAATGATATTGGATGTGCTTTAGTGTATTTTTCAGTCATTGTCCTATCATAACGGCCAGCTCACAAGCCACGCCGAGATGCTCAGCAAAAATTGAAAGAAGCCCCTCGTGGTCTTGTGAAGCGACAGGTTAAAAGCCAATTTCGCCTGCTATTTACCGACTATTGTTTTTTGATAACCAGTTATTATTATGACTTAATTTTGATTTTATTTTTACATTTGGCGGATTTGGCGACACTGCCAGATCCGCCAAATGGGATTAATTCATCCCGGATTTTTATTTCTTCTACTGCCATTTGGTAAATTTGGCAACGCTGCCATTTTTACCAAATAGCATGTGATACATGTTCCATTTCAACTTTTAACGCCTTGCTCACCAGCCCCGCCGTTATTTTAACTATTAGCAAGGAACCCTCCGGGGTCTGGTGGAGCTAGATGTTAAGTGGAGATCTATAAAGTACGTTTCAGAGTTAGCTTACGTTTTTTTTATTTTTTCTCTTTCAGTCAATATCAAGATTCCTCCGATAATGAATCCACTTATTAGTCCGCCAAAATGTGCTGCGTTATCTATTCCACCAAAAAAGCCGAACAATAAACTTACTCCTGCATAAAGACCTAATAACATCCAAGTGATTCCACGCATATGATGCGGATAGATTTTGAATACTGTAAAAGCTAAAATCAACCCATAAAGTCCGAAAATAGCACCTGAAGCTCCGACACTAACTGTGTTTACGTGCCAATAAATACTGGTTAAACTTGCAAAAATACCACAAACGGAAAAGCACAATATTAACTTAGCTCGTCCTAGGATTCCCTCCAATAAACTTGCACCTATGCCCAAACCAAATAGGTTCATAAATAAGTGCATTAGTCCACTGTGTATAAATATTGAAGTGAACAGTCTCCAATATTCTCCGTTCATTACTTCAAATCTTCTATTTCCGCCAATTTCCAAAAGTTCTTTAGGAGTAGGTGAGACAATATTTAGTCCTAAAAATATCATTACTATGAAAACAGCTATGTTTAACTGAAGCAGGATTGCAGTCGCTTTGTTTGGACCTCTTGGGTCAAGAAATTCCAAAATATCTTTTAAGTCATCCTCTTTTAAGGGCTTGTCTTTTTTGAAGTCACTTAGTTCTTTTTCGTCAATATCTGGAATGAACACCATTATGAGTAGAACAAATGCTCCAATTCCAAATGAGCTAAAAATCCAAGGAAGTGTATTTCCAAGTCTTTGATCAAAATCATCTGTTTTAGGCACTAATATGAATTGCTTTTTTTCATTTACATTTGAGTCCCTTTTTTTGATTGCCTCAATAAAACCGTCTCTGTCATCCGAGTAACCAAGTTTTTCAAAATATTTAACATTCTGAAAATCATAAATGTAAAATCTTAATTCTGATATTTTTAAAAAGCTTTTGTATTCGGAATCCTTTCTCTCATCACTAATACGATTGCTCAAGTACTTCTTGTACTCCACACCATACCAAACATTTTTTGAGTTCTCAAAAGGACAAGCTAGGTAAAGATAAAAAGTTAGGTCATCATTGTTCCTGCCAGAAGTTCTAGCGGTTGCATAAGAAAGACTAGCGTTTTTGTCAACACTAAACGATTGAACATCAAAGTATTTTTCATAACCAAAGTCTTCTGTTTCGTCTATGTTATTTACTGAAACTAGGTCAAAAGGTGCCTTCTCTATATAATTCTGACTTACAATTATAGGAACTGCGATAGCAATTACCATTGCAAATTGATAGAGGAAGTGTCCATTATCTCTTTTTCCATTTACGTCTAGAATTCGGATTCTTCTTCTAAGCCAAATTAAGATTGGTATCCAAGGAAGAGCGAAAGGAATCCAATAATTAAGCAAGTCCTCTTTTAATGGAAGGATGCCAAGTTTAATGTCAAATAGCCACCTAAATGAGTTATAAAAGAAGATAGTTCCAATCGAGACTACTAAAAAGGGTAAGTAAATTTCTTTTAGTTTTATTCTAATGTCGTCCATTTTTCGTTTTGGTTTTAAATGCAAGATAACTCAGCATTTTGTGAACCAACTCCACTTAACGCGCCGATAACCAGCCGGGCGTTTTAATTTATTAAGTATTTGCCGACCTTAATTGTTGCTATGTTAAACTCAATCCCGATCTGGCAAGAGAGTAGCCCGGTCTGAGTTTATTGGTTTGTTATTTTTTCTTTGGTATATTCCATTTTGCATTTGGATCAAAAATACCATATACAATGCACCCTGCACCTATAACAAAATAGAAAATTGCTCCAAAATCTTTTTGTTCGTATATACCCCAACCTTTCAGGAAGAAGTTAACCCCCAATACAAATTTTTGATATAGAGAAAAGGCAACTACGATTATACCAATCAAGATTAAAAGGATGTCTTTAAGTGTACTCAAAATAGTTTCCCAAATTTATTACGAAAAATAACGGTGCTGATTACCGGCCTGGCAAGCGTTTCAGCCAGGTCCGGTAGATTAGCGGGTTGTGTGCCGGGCTGGTCCGGCTGCTAAATGGTGATGCGGAGGTATTTTGACACAAATACACTGCAAAGTCCATATCCAGGCTGACGGAGCCGAAGGATAGTCGAGGGCAAGGGTACTGAAAGGAATATGTGCCTGAAGGAAGCCTAAGACAAAAGCGTGGGTTGACGTACAGGTATGCCCCGTACCTTAACTGGTAGAGGGCAGGCAGATTAGGCTGGGGGATGTCGGGACGAGTCCGCAACACAGGATAAAGTCCTATATCCGTTACATGGCTGAACCAAGTATATCTGACAATCGTGCGCTGAAAGTAGCCGAGGCTTACCCCGGGAGGTCCATTGCGTCTCAGAAGATCTATCGCTGTAAGCTACCGGAATATCGGGAAAACCGGAAAAAAATCCCCGGCATCAAATGACCGGGCGTCCCGGCAAATGATGAGCCTGTCCTGCAGGGCAGGGTAAACAAACAGAGGGCGCAGGCGGTAGAAACCAATGAGTGATCAAACCGCAAGGGGAGACTATCGCGTAGTGGGAGTCAGCAGAGGGCATAATAGTTCCTGAGTACAGTCGGTACTAAGGAATAAGGCCCGAACGGTGCCACCTGTCGAATGGCAGGGGTAAATGAGAGAGGTTAATAGGAGACGAGTCTAATGAAATCATTGCGGCAGTGGAAACAACTTGAGTTGTACTCGATAGATCCCGGCCCAAGGGCTAAAACGGATACGAGTTCCGAAGATTTTATTGCGTCGCGTCTATCCGAAAGCCCGATCCCGCCGATGTTGGGCGGGACTCATGGAGTCAATCTGTGAGCGGAACAACATGAGACGCGCTATCAGGCGGGTCATCAAGAACAAGGGAGCCCCCGGTGTGGACGGTATGACTGTAAGTAAAATAAACAGGTATTATCAAAGGCACCGGGACAAGATCGAAAAGGCCCTGCTGGATGGAACATATATGCCCATGCCGGTATTGCAAAAGGAGATTGAAAAACCGGACGGCGGAATCCGCCTTCTCGGGATTCCCACAGTACTGGACAGGGTGATTCAGCAGGCAGTGGCTCAGGTATTTACAAGTATCTGGGATTATACCTTTTCGGAGATGAGCTTTGGCTTCCGCCCAGAACGCTCTCAGCATGGTGCTGTTCGTCAGTACCGAGAGTATCTGAGGGCAGGGTATAAGTATGTGGTTGATATTGATATATCCAAGTTCTTTGACAGGGTAAATCATGACAGACTAATGAGTCGTCTTGCTGCCAGGATAAAGGATAAGAGGGTATTGAAGCTCATCCGCAGGTTTCTGACATCCGGTGTAATGATTGGAGGTCTTGTAGAGCCAATGAGAGAGGGTACACCTCAAGGCGGCCCACTTTCCCCCTTGCTCAGTAATATTGTTCTTGATGAACTGGATAAAGAGCTTGAGAAGCGTGGTCTTCGTTTTGTCAGGTATGCTGATGACTGTGTCATATTTGTCAAAAGCAAACCGGCAGCGAATCGAGTGATGAGTAGTATAACCCGGTTTATAGAAAAGAAGTTGAGATTAAAGGTGAACCGGGAAAAGAGCGCCATTAGCCTCCCATGGAAAAGTAAGTATCTGGGATTCTGCGTAACAAACTCAAGCACGAATCCCAAGATACGTATTCATTGGAAGAGTATCAAGAGGTTTAAGGAGCGGGTAAAGGAAATCACAGCCCGCAATAGAGGGCGCAGTATTGTGCAGGTGATCAAAGAGCTTAATGATTATATGAGAGGTTGGTGGAACTATTATGGTATTACCGAGTCCTACAACCGAATAAAGCTCTTGCCCAGTTGGATCAGGCGACGCCTTCGGGCTGTTATCTGGAAACACTGGAAGAACCGCAGAACCCGTGTAGGTGAACTCCTCAAAAGAGGAGTTAGAAAAGATGAAGCTGTTACTACCGGATGTGCCCGAAAGGGTCCATGGAGAATGAGCAGAGTTGAATGGGTTCAGTATGCACTACCTAATAAATACTTTTCATCGCTTGGGCTTGTGTTCCCCTGGAACTGATTTCTGCCTTCGATCAGCCGAACCGCGTTGTACGGACCCGTATGCTGCGTGGTGTGGGAGGGAGTAGTCGTGAGGCTACTTCCTATCCCGATATAGCCTGTTTTTTTTATGAAATACATCTGGCCAATAAACAATTGCTAAAAGAAATAACCATGGTGATAGAGATAAAATTGTGAGTGTTGCCCCAATCGATGATGTTAAATACTCAAGAATATATTTGGGGTTCACTAATTTTAACGACCACCTTGATATACCTTTTGTTGATAAAAACTCACCATAAAAATAAGTGTCAAAGACACCTGCAATAATTGAAATAAAAATTAAGGCCACAAGTAATACAGGAATAATTGATTCACTTTTATCTTTTTTCATATTCACGTTTCATGGCCTATAACGCCTTGCATAAGCGGGTTGGCTGTCTTTTAGCCAAATCCGACTTAATGCAAATGTTGGGCGATTACTCATGATTCTTACTAAAATAAAGTATATCAGATAAGGTCTTCCGAACAATACCGCTTTTTAATTGCTTTCGCCCTATAAAACCTTTTTATATACTATGGTAGACTTTCTAAGAAGTTATGCATTTCTCGTAATACTTCATCTTCGTTTGTGATGAACAAGAAATGATTGGAATCAGATAATGTCACAACTCTAGAATTTGGAATACCTTTTTCAAAGGCTGCTTTGATTTCCTCGTCCTCAGTTATTTCTTTAGACCTGATTTTTGCAATTTCCTTTTGCGCTTCAGGTCCAGTCTCTTTCAACCAAGGATTATCAGCGGAATGATCTGCATAAATAGCAAGACATAAGACTGGGATATTTTTGTAACTCTTCATACCTTCTGAAATCGACTGCCCGGCATGAAGTGCTGCCATAGGCTCTTCTCGACGCCCGCTTATCCTCCCGTCAGAATCAATAATCAGTCTTCGTCTCATCTCAGCTTCCGGTACAGTGTATCCGTTGGTTTGCTCCGCCCAAGAACGGAAAGCGGAAATGCTGGCAAGATCTGCCTCGCTCGGTACCGGCGGTCTTATTGTGTCAAGAATATTCTGTGGCCCTGAATTCTCAGCACTCGATTGTTTGGGCTTTTCCGTACTTGATAAAGCCTCTGTTTTTTCATTTGATGGGGTTTGTGCCGCAAGTTCGGAGTGTTCTGCCATTTTTTTCTCAATCCTGCCGCTACCATCAAACGCATAATCATATGCGGCATCGAGATAAATTAAACCCGATACACGGTTCGGAAAACGCGTAGCCACAGAACTCAACTCCTCTCCTGCTATAGAGTGTCCAACCAATACAGGATGATCCAACTTCATACTGTCTAAAACAGCTACCACGTCATCACCAAGCCGATCTGCCTCATAACCTGAATCTGGTTTGCTAGACGCACCAAAACCTCGCCGAGTAATCCCAATTACATGGTAATCCTTCGTCAATTTTTGTGCGAAATCATCATAGACATGTGCTGTGTAACCCAGCCCTGCGAGCAATACAACTGGTCGCCCGGAACCACCCCAATCGAGAACCTCCAGTTGAACATCTTTTTCAACGGTTATAAACTGAATTCTATGTGGTGATGGATCTTTCCAATCCGAGGTATTTTGGGCGCTGGTTGAGAAAGCAAAAACGGATATGAATAAAAATACCGCAATATAAAAAACACGATTATTCATTGTTCTCTCCTTTTTGAAAAAAGTCAGGAATGGATGTGCCCCTTTTAAATGCAGCCAATACCGTGAGTACCCCAAATTGTATTTGATGAATACGCCCTATTAATAAATTCAAAATGTGCAATTACTAAACTGCCCAACATGTTATTAAGCGGTTTAGAGCCGGTTTAAAAAATGGTTATATATAAACAATTATGGTTATATATAACCAGGTCTAAAAAAATTGGATATATGTAACCATTTTATTATAGTTACACGTAACCATTTTTACATTTTTTGCCTGCTTTATAAATGTGCATATATAACCAATTTTCAGGGCTAATTATCAACAATCCTCCCTTATAAATCAAGCTCTATCACCTTTTCATAAGGAAACTGCCCCTGACTCTTCTTTGAGGATAACATCTTCCTCCATTTTTTTATCCGGCTAAATAAATAGATCTCATTGTAGCCAATGCGTATGTACATGTTTTTAAGTTTTGGCATTTTTTTTGGTTTTTCCCTGCCAGGGTTTCGCATCAATGATGATTTCTATTGTCTTATACATCATCATCTTCTCCTCATCATACCTGTATCGTACACAGAGCATCTTATTTCCATATTTTTTCATGAGCTTTTTAGTACCGGGCTGCCCTGGATGCATGATTCGTTTTACTCTCATTTTTCCCCTGTTTGATAAATGTCTATATATAATTATTTTTCAAGACTCATCTTCAATAATCCTATTTAATAAATCAAGTTCTTTTACCTTTTCATAAGGAAGCTGCCACACTTTTCTTTGAGGCTCCCATCTTCCTCCACATGCTTTTACTCTGCGCCTTAGCTCGATCTCATTGTAGCCGATTCGGATGTCCACGCTAAAAAAACAGGCTGAAGCAGTTGAGACTGAAGGCTGTTAGGGAATCCCAATAACCTCAACCTAAAAACTGTTAGGATTTGCGCATCGCTCGTAACAATGCTGATAGAACCTTTTCAGTTTCTATTATCTTAGTTCCATAGATGCTATCCTCACACTTATCGAGATATCCAAGTCTTTCGGACAATCCAAATAGATAGTGAAGTTCTCTCAGCGATCCAAAGGCAATTTCAAGAAAACGCAAATATTCACTTTGACTCTCTCTCGCACATCCCTCCACAATGTTTGATGGCACTGAAACAGCTACTCTTCTTATTTGTGTCCAAATAATTCCTCTTTGGGAAATAACCTTGTTACCTTGTAAATATCTAATGCCAAGTCATCCGCCAGTTTAAAAGCTCGTAGTTTTGTATGGTCAGACTAACCAACTTTAGCCTGTCTTTCCTCATCTCATAGGTGTCCATTAAAATCTGGAGGTCATTTTCGTAAAATGATCACCATTTCAATGACTTGGGCAGGTTATTGAAGATTTTTTTCACCTGTTCCATAAATTTATGGAACAGCATATTAGATTCATCTGCTACCTTTGGGCCCCGGTCTCTGCTGCTCCTGATTGAATCCAGTTTGGAAAGTAGATTTTTCAAGCGATGCATGGCAGATTCACCCATGCTGTCATACACTTCATTACCGCAAAGCTCGGAGTCGACAAGATCAACAATGGTCTCTATTGTTTCTATAACCGATAAATTTTCACGCTGAAGATTTTACGCAACGCACATACGCCTTGCCTCAAGGTCATTTTCCTCTGGTGTCCATCCGGAAACTGGTCTGATGTTAAAAAACAAATATATTTTGATTGATTCAAGTAATTCGGGAAAACTTTTTAAGACAGTAATTCGTTGAGACTGAAATGATATGACTGGTTAATTTTAAAATTTTTTTCGATGAAAGATAAAAGAGAAAAAGCAAAACCCGGGCAGGCACAGGGGCACTGCCCTTACGAGTTAAGGACACTAACGAAATAATCAGGTTGATGGTTTTTACTCAACAATGCTGTAAATAAATTTTATTCAAATATTTTATCAAAGATTTTCTTTTCAAGTTCAGGAGAAGGCGACCATTTAAATTTATTTTTGAACCTCTTTTCTGCGAACCTGTCATTGGCATATATAATCTTTTTATCAGCATCTGGCGGGGAAGATAATGGGAGGATATTGCACATTATATCCCACTCATCATCCATAAACTTTTGATCAAGCAGTCCCTCTGAGTCAAATTGCAGATAACCAAAAACAGATCTTGCCATAAAAACAGGTTTTCTGTTTGCAAGCTCTACCACTATCTCTGCATATCTGATTCTGGAATTTTTATATCCATGGAGTTTTTCTTTGGGATCTCTTGCCCGGATTCTGTCAAAACGGGTTAAAGGTATCTTCTTAATGTAGTCGTCTTTATCAATAAAGAATACTCTTAAACTATAGCCCATGATTTCCCTGAAATCTTATATTGAAATAGATGCAAAAACCTGTGCCAACGAAAAGGTATTACTGTTTAATCTGAAGAGGACGTTATTATGAAAAAGTATCGTAGGTATGTCAACAGCTAAAGGCTGTCAGGGAGGCAATAAATAAGAAGTCAGAGATCTGAGGTCGGTGCATCAGGAAACTTAAAATCTACGCAGAGCGTCTCAATACGGCGTTCCAACGGCGGCCCATTGGAACGAGGGAAAAACGAGAAAAACGAGAGAATACCGGGTTAAAGAAGCTGGCGAAAGATTTTTTGACACTATGAAAGACAAAAGGCACTGGATTCCGCGATCCCCGAAAACAGCTCGGGATCTTTGACAAATCGTGGAATGACGGCTGAGTTATAGATTCCACGGTTCAGTCTTCGCCAAGGCTACGCCGGGATAAGACGCTATGATAGACTGTTCGGGGGATGACTGCCAGGTGATGGATGCCTCGGTCTGTTCCTGTTGGTAAAGCAGAATTGCTTGATACAGAAAAACCGGGCGAACAATTGTCTTCGTCAGGGTTTTGCCGGGCTAGGCATCAGGCCTGCCTACAACGAAAATGAAATGTTTTAGTTGTTGATGGTGGAGAGTTAAAGGATTCTTTTTTAATAATGATATCGACAGGAAATAACTGTAATATATACTTCATCAACTGCATAGACTAAACGATTTGTTTCATCAATCCTTCTTGACCAGAATCCGCTCAGGTTTTCCCTTAGAGATTCCGGTTTCCCTATGCCTTTAAAAGGGTCATTTCGTTTAATGTCATCAAGAAGTCTATTAATACGTTTTAGTGTTTTTTTATCCTGAGTTTGCCAGTATATATAGTCTTTCCAGGCTTCATCTGTCCACGCGAGTTTTTTATTCATCCATTTCTCTTTCGGTCACTTCACCATTTTTATATTGAGCAATAGACTTCGCAAGATGCTCTGCATTTGCAGGAGATTTTAAAAGATGAAATGTTTCAAGATAGCTGTTAAATGTATCCAGGGACATTACTACAGCATCTTCAGCATCTCTTCGTGTAATTATAGTATAGTCCGCATCATCAATAACCTGATCTAATATTGTTTTCAGCTTATTTCTCGCTTCGCTAAAATTTATAACTCTCATTTATAGTCTCCATAGTTGTTCTATTTATCGTACAAGTATAGTGATAAAAAATTTACTTGTCCAGTAATTTGTACAAGAATATCTGAAAGTCGGAATGGAACGCAAAGAAGCTTGCGAAAGATTTTCGCCACTACGAAAGACAAAAAATGCTGGATTCCACGGTCGGGCCTGAGAGTTGCGTAACTGGAAATTGCATGGCAGCAGAGCAAGATTTATTGCTGTTTAATCTTTATTATTGTACTACCTTATTGATTCCGGAAAAAAATATCCGGAATCCCGGTACCTGAATGTAACCAGCCAACACAAACGGAGAGAGTGTTATGGAATTTATAAAGCCTGTTGAATGGAAAGACCATGTTCTGCACGTGTTAAACCAGGTCAAACTGCCTGAGGTCAAGGAGTATAATCCTAAAAGCACTGTTGAAGATGTATTTTATGCCATAAAAAACATGGAGCTTCGCGGCGCGCCCCTGATAGGCATTGCCGCAGGATACGGTATGTTTCTCAGCATAAAGGATGTTGAGGGTGCTGATCATGATGAATTTATGGTGATTCTTAAAAAGAGCGGGGAGTTACTGGCAAAGGCCCGGCCTACCGGATCAAACCTTTTCGGCACCATAGAGCGCATGATTAAAAAGGCGGAAGGACTCAGGAATGAATCCATTAAAACAATGAAAAAACTCCTTGAGGAGGAGGCCATAAAGATCCACAGGGCAGAGGATGAAATAAACCGGTTAATAGGTGAAAACCTGCTGACACTTTTAAAGGACGGTATGACCATCCTTACACACTGCAATGCAGGAAGCCTTGCAACCGGCTGCTATGGTACAGCCACTGCGCCGGTGTATATTGCAAAGGAAAGGGGCTGGAATATAAAGGTGTATGCTGATGAAACCCGGCCCTACCTCCAGGGCGCACGCCTTACAACATATGAACTGAAACGGGCAGGCATTGAAGTGACTCTGATATGCGACAGCATGGCCGGCATGGTCATGTCCCAGGGAAAGATAGATGCGGTGATTGTGGGGACCGACCGTGTTGCTGCAAACGGCGATATTGCAAACAAGATCGGCACCATGTCCGTTGCTGTTCTGGCAAAATATTTTAATGTGCCGGTATACATTGCTGCGCCGTCAACAACCGTGGATATGAATACTCTAACCGGTAAGGATATCCCCATTGAGGAGAGGAACCCTGAAGAGATTACCAGCTGGTATGGCAGGCTTATTGCCCCTGAAGGGGTAAAGGTATACAACCCGGCCTTTGACGTGACCCCCCATGAACTGATTACCGCCATTGTGACGGACAGGGGGATTGTTTATCCGCCCTTTGGGGAGAATTTAAGAAGGCTTATGGAGTAGGCGGGAAGATTTTTTATTCTCTCGCCCGTTCCCTTCGGTCACTTGAGCCCACAGAGGCCTCAGAGAAAAGCTTTTTTATTATTAAAATCATGATTTAGGCTTTTGTTTTTCTCTGCGTGCTCTGCGTGCTCTGCGTGCTCTGTGAGAGACCTGATTTTATTATGCCTTTACCACGAATAGATGGCAGAGGTCTGGAACCTGTTGGCTGTTCCCTTTGCCGCGTTTTTATACGCCGTTTCCCAGTAGGTATACTCAAAGCCAAGTGTAAGGTTCGGTAATACCTTGTACATGGTATTAATATAATAGAAACTGTTTTTGGCCCGGTTGCCGTTATTGAGATCATCATTTTCAGGATTGTCAAATCCGAAACCGGCATTATACTGCAGATCCTTATCCAGGCTGAAGTTAAGCTGCATCCACATGCCTATGGTTGAAATCTCATTTCTGGTTGCAGTATTTACGCCCTGAATGGCGCCGCCAAAGTAGTCATCAAGGTTTTCACCGGCAAATACTTCACCGCTTACAGTAAAACGATCGGGCAGGGGAATTACAAAGTCTATATTTGCGGACCAGGAGCTGTGATCTGTCTCAACTCCGGCCCAGTCAGCTTCTTCGCTGCCATAGTGACCCGAGAAACCAATTACCGTGTTTTTATCCGTAAATATCTTTGTGGAGTAGGCAACCCTTGCCTGTATGGTAGGAAATCCGGAATCGTCGCCGTCATTCTGGCCCCCGCCGTCAAGATCCTCATTTGTAAGCCCTGTTGTCCTGGAAATCGCTATCTGGGTCAAAAAGCTGGTATAATCATCAAGAGGCCTGTTATAGCTCATCCTTACCTGGGGACGCCTGTAACCGATGTTGCCTGCTCCCCACCCAACAGGGTAGTTGAGGGTAGAGGGGTTAAGGGGAGAAATAACATCCCATGTCTGGCCTGCAATAAAGCTCAGACCGTCCTTTCCTGTTTCCATAAAGGCATGTCTCATCATTGGTTCTGCCTTGGTCTCATGGGCAGAAGACCCGTCACCGTAAAAATCGATCTCCACCTTACCCGTTGTCTTCCAGCCATTGTACTCCGGGGCTGTTACTGAAAGTCCAATGCGGGTCTGCCGTGCAGTCATGTTGAACTCATCATCATTTTTTACCGCGCCTTCACCCGGTACATAAATTATATAGTTGCCGTTTGTCACATTGCTGTCATTGTATGCGGCATCAAGCTTTATGTATCCGTAGGGTTTGAAACTGAATCCGGTGGTGGATTTTTCAGCCGGTGCAGCAGTTTTTACCTCTCTCTCTTCGCTTTCCGCCTTTTTATTCATGAGAGACTTTAATTCACCTAACTCCTTTTCAAGTTTTTCTATCCGCTGTTTGAGCATTTCATTTTCAGAGTCCGCCATTACCGCCGGAGAGACTGGTAATATAAGAATGAAAAGGATGAGCCCTGTAAACGCCTGTTTAAAGACGGTTGTGACCGGAAATAATTTTTTCATTTTTCTTCTCCATTTTAAATATTTTACAAAAATAAAGGTATTATTGCCCTGCAACACAGGGTTGCCATGTCAAGATGATTTATTATTTATACTATCCCGCAGTCTTGAAATCATTGGACAGCCTTGTCTGAAAACCCGCTACAGATGACAGTACTTCCTTGAGCATGACCTGGTCCGTCCGGGTCAGGAGTTTGGGATCAATGTAGTTGTCCGCGGGGCTGTTATTGCTTATACATTCGGACTGATGCCGGAATCGGGTCTGCATCAGGTAGTTGTAGGCCTGTGTAATTTCTTCATAATCACTGGTATTAAAGATGTCCTCCCCGGCAAGGGCTTTAAGCCTTTCAAGGGTACCGGTGGCATGAATCCTGTATTTAAGGCTGTAAATGCGGGCCATGTCAACAATTGGAGTCATACACTTTTTAAGGCTTATTTTTTCCCTGTGTTCCCCTGCTGGTTCCACGATAAGTTTTTTAAATATGCCTATGGGCGGTTTAAAGAACAGGCAGTTCTGAACCAGGTGGGCCATAAAGGCCGATTTACCTTCAAGCTGTTCATCCAGGTGGGCCCTGAGGTTTTCACATAATGATTTTTCACCAAAGACAAACCTGAAATCAAAGAATATCTTTGTATCAAGAAGATCCTGAGGTGTTGCATTTTCTATCCAGTCCTGAAAATAATTTTTCCAGCCAGACAGTGAGACACACCATTTGGGGTTTTTTGCCATTACATCTCCGGGGCAGTAATCATATCCAGTGCGATCCAGCCAGCCGCAAACCCTGTTTCCAAACTCAAGAAAATAGCCCTTTGCCCTTTCCCTAAGCTGATCATCATCGATATCTTCAAATATGATGGCATTGTCCTGATCGGTCTTAAGGGTCTGTTCCTCCCGGCCGACACTGCCCATCACCATAAAGGCAAACCTGGCGGGGGGCGGTCCCAGTGCTTCAATGGCAAAGTTTATGAGGCGACTCAATATCGCTTCGCTGATGGAGGTGATGATCTTGGTAATATTCTGCGGGTATGCTCCGCAGTTAACCAGGGTAGTAATAAGCCGTGGTATCCTGTCTTTCAGGTCAAACAGTTCGTCAGGAGAGGCAGCATTTTTTATTTCCTGGGATAAAAATGACAGGGAATACTGATGGTTCAGGATCAGTTTTTTTGCACTGATATATTTTGTGATCTCCCCGCGGCTGTCCCTGACCAGTACATGCCTGATGGAATTTTCCTTCATCCTTGTTATGGCCTCATAAATCATGGCATCACCGTCAATGGGGATCAGGGGAAAGGACATTATCTGTGATACAGGTGTGGATGGATCTATCCCTTCAGATACGACTCTCCTTCTGATATCACTGTCTGTTACTATGCCTACAGGGACCTTTTTATCATCACGAATCAGGACGCAGGAATGCCTGTGTTTGGACATGAGCCGAGAAAGGGCCTGGATAGAAGTGGTTGTTTCATATCCCGGGATATTCGTTGCCAGGTCTCTTACCGGCTGATTCAGGTACAGCAGGGCTGTCTGCAGCTCAGCCAGGAGGTTTTCCTGCTCCTTTTTAGCCTTTTTCTCATCGGTTATTTCGGGGATCGCACTGATATTTTTAACACTTATGATATTTCCGATCCTGTTTTCAACCTCAACCGGGGACACGCTTACAACAACATCGAGCATTCGCCCGTCCCGGTGGCGCAGTTTTGCCTCAAGGGGGCTGCCGGATGATTCATTAACCGGGGAGTGCACAAAGAGCGGTTTCCCGTCCGTACTGCTGTAGAAGAGATCGGTTATTAAAAGGTCTCCTGCCTCTGCTGATGTATAACCGGATATTACCTGGAATGCCTTGTTCGTAAAGAGTTCCTCACCCTCCATTACAAGAAGAATGCCTTCATCCGTTGCATGAACAAGGGCCTTGTATTTTTCCTTTGCAGCCGACAGATCACCTGCGTATTCGATTCTCTGCTGCTCAATACGCATGCTCTGGCGTGCAACATAAAGCAGCAGAATGCATATGACCAGTGTGATTGAAACGGAAATCTGTGTGAGCCGCTGTTTGAGCGCGGCAATATGGGCCTTCACATCCTCAATATATACGCCGGTGCCCACAATCCAGCCCCATGGCTCAAATGACTGGACATAGGAAAGTTTCGGGACGATGGTGTCGGCCTGGTCTTTAAACTGCCAGGTATAGGGCAGGTACCCGGACCCGTTCTTTTTGACAATATCAACGAATCTGACAAAGATCGGCTGTCCTGAACGGTCCGTAAACCCGGACATGTCCTGACCTTCAAGATCCGTCCTGTAGGGGTGAACAATCATTTCAGGCTTTATGTCCGTTACCCAGAAATAATCCTTGTTGTCTTCTCC
The DNA here is from genome assembly GCA_963667015.2 of Desulfatiglandales bacterium. GTDB lineage: Bacteria > Desulfobacterota > DSM-4660 > Desulfatiglandales > HGW-15 > JAAZBV01. The sequence continues at coordinate 2,597,780 of CAXXJJ010000004.1, read as the reverse complement.
GTACCTGAGATTGCGGATATGGGCAATTGCCCGCTGTTTTGCCTCTTCAAGGGAGATATCACCTTCTGAGGCCTGGGAGTTCAGGTGTGAAAAGGTGCTTACAGCAGTCTGCGTAAGCTCCTTAATCAGTTCCCGTTTATTATCCATGTAATTTTTTTCAATGGACGGGATGATGATAAAGAAGGAGGATATGACAAAAAGCAGTATGGTAAGCAGGACCGGTGTACCGATCTTGAAAAAGAGATGCTTCTGGCTGGCTGATATATTCTTTATCTGCATGTCCTTCCCGGTTCCGGCGTCACTGACAGGCCACTGGAACTTAATTATTCTATAATGAAAGAATATAGTACAATTAAGATTGTCTTGCAATTATTCTTATTGTAATTCCGGGCTTCAATGTATTCCGGTGGTCACGATCTTTGCGTTCCATGACATTGTCCCGGAAATCTCATTTCCGGCCGGACACTGCCTATTTTTTTTTGAAAAAAAGTTGTTTCAGTATATTTCTCTTTTCAGGAGGAAGGCCCATCAGCCGGTTCAAGTTGTCCTTTGCAACATAATTGTCTTCCCATAGCTCAATGGCCTTTTTGTATCGATCTCCGGCCTCTTCAAGTCTCCCTTCATACCGGCAGACGATTCCAAGGTTTGTGTAGCCTACCGAGAGGCGCCTCATGGTTTCAGTCCTGGAGGCCATTATGTCATTCACCCGTTTTTCGATGATTTTATCCAGGTTAAGTCCGGCAAAGGCCGGGTCATCAGTACTGAAAAAAGGAAGTATCATGGACCGTACCTGATCTTTTTCCATGGGGGTGATTTTATCAATCCAGGCCCTGTATATTTCAATGCCTTTTTCAATATTCTGTCTTGCCAGCAGGAGGTTTTCCCTGTCCGGTTTTTTGTTTTTCAGGAAATAGTTCTCAGCCTTTATGAGGAATATGGAGCCCCTGTTATTATTAATTACTCCAGGTTCATAGGATTCCGAATAGCCCGGGGTATCCATATAGACGCTCTCCACATGGTCAAGCAGCAGGAGGGCCAGGTCTGTCTCGTTTTCTCCCATCAGCCGGTTGTATTCCTTCATCTTTACACGCGCATCAATGATCCTTGGATCTTCTGCAAGATTTATCTGCCGGTAATAGATATAACCGGAAGCTACAATAATGCCCGATATGAGGATCAGGAGAATTATGAGTGTTTTAAGTTTTTTTGTCATAAAGCCTGTTTAAAAAAAGAGGAGCATCCTCAAGAGATACTCCTCCGGTTTGACTAATTTAATTATTCCTTTACGCCATGTACATTCACTGCAAGAAATTTCTTTATTTCAAGCGGCGGTGCAGGCGTCATCATCGATACAACGATGTGTACTATGATTGCCAGTGGTGCGCCAAACCATGCATAGGACCAGGGATTGAGATAGTATCCCACAAAGTCACTGTATGGAAGCATAACGCCCATCTTTTCTGCAATAAAATATGAAATAGCGATTACTGAAACAGTACATCCTGCAGTCAGTCCGGCAATTGCACCGGCCCTGTTTGAGCCGCTCCACCAGATACCCAGTAAAAAGAGCGGAAAGAGTGTACAGCCCGCAAGTGAAAAGGCAACAGCAACAAGCTGTGCAATCAATGCAAGTTCAAAGGCCGCAACAATTCCAACGCCAACGGCCATAACTACTGTAGCGATCCTTGCCATTTTCATCTGGGTCTCATTGGATGCATTAGGATTCAGTACCTTGTGGTAGAGGTCATGTGAAAATCCGGAGGCCCCTGCGACCAGCAGCCCTGAAACAGTCGAGAATGCTGCTGAAACAGCGCCCGCTGCAAGAAATCCAACGATCAGGGGATGAATGTTTCCCAGCTGTGCAGTATAGACAACAATAGCATCCTTGGAAAGCTTTCCTACCTCAGGATGTGAAGACAGGATTTTGCCGAATGCAGCGTACAGCGGTGATGTCCAGTAGAGGATACAGATAAAGAAGAGTCCCCATACAACGGACCATCTTGCATCACTCGTTTTGGGCACAACATAAAACTTCTGGATTACATGGGGAAGACCTGCGGTACCGACCATTAAGGAAAAACATACCGCCATCCACTGGAAAAAGTCCATGCCTGTTGAAGTATCCCAGGGCATTGCGAACTCAGGACTCGCAAGGATTGTGTAGCTGTGTCCGAATGAGTTTGTAAGTTCACTGGCAGGTATACCTGTCACGATATCTGAAACCACCTGGCCGTATCCTATTGGAGGAATAAGCCAGAAATAGTCAAATTTCCATGTCAGAATAAATGCAGGGATCAGGAATGATACAATGATGATTACATACTGAATCTGCTGGTTTTTTGTAACCCCAAGCATGCCGGAGATAAGTGTATATAGAAGAACAACCGAAGATCCGATGATTACAGCCCAGATGTAGGGAACGCCAAGTATCCACTGGAACATTATACCGATACCGCCGAACTGGCCCACGCAGTAGCTGAAGGAGATCAGGATACCGATAATGGCTGTTGTAGCCCTGAGGCCGGTAGAATAATACCTGTCACCGATGAAATCCGGGGCAGTGTATTTCCCGAACCTTCTGATCTGTGATGCCATGAGTACCAGGAGAAGAACATATCCGCCTGTCCACCCGACAACATAGGAGAGTCCGTGATAACCGTCCCCGTACATCATTGCAGCCATACCCAGAAAGGAGGCGGCACTCATCCAGTTTGACGCAATGGCCATACCTGAGCCTACCCTGCTGATTGAGCGTCCTGCCGCCCAGTAATCGCCTGTATCCTTTGCCTGGTTTGTCAGTCCAACAACGATAAACAGTATAATAATAGCTATCATGATTATGGCGGGTCCCAGTTTGAATCCGCCTTCTAGTTCAACTGCACTGCCTGCTGCATGGAGTGCAGCGTCTGATGCAAGTAACAGTAAAACAGTCATTGCCCACAATTTAATATCTTTTATTTTATCAAGTAATATCATTATTTTACCTCATCATCTTCCATTCCATATTTTACAGAGATCCTGTCGAATATCTTGCAGTAGACCAGGCACAGTACGACAAACAGAATCAGCAGAAAGACAGCCGTATAAAAATAATGAAAGGGAAATCCCAGGAAGCTGGTATCTGTGAGGACTGATCTGTTGTGGACCAGATATTTATTCATAATATCCGGAACAGCAGCAAGTATCTCTGAGTCAACGGGGGTACCGTCATAGGAGACAAGACCATAGGGAATCACCTGATTCAGTATATCACCTGTTTCAATGCCTAACCCCGCGGCTATGGAAGATGCAGCGGTTTTTAATTCGGGAAGGTCCTTTCCGGTGATGGCCAGAAATGAAGGCTTTTCATCTTCGGGTAAAAGATCATAGACTGTTGATGTAAAACAGAGTTTGAAGTTCTGATCCGAGCGGAGTGTAATCTGTCTGCCCAGCAGGTTCAGATATATCAGTGACAGCTCCCTGAGTTCTTCCGGAGATGCTGTTTTATCCATTGCCTTCGGCCATACCTGTTCGAATGTTGCCAGCTGTTTTTCAGGTACAGGTTTTTCAATTGCCTTGAGCAGAAAATGAAATCCAAATACCGCGAGAGCCCATATTATGACAATCGTTCCGATTAAGCGGGCATTGGCGCCTGCAAAAGCGGATTTGGGTTTGAAAAAATTAAAATCATACGTTTGACTTTCTGACATGCCTCCTCCAAGTTAAAAGTTAACAGGTTAAACAATGTTCCAGATGCCGACAAAGAACCTTGCCCGAGGTTTCAATATTATCGGGCAGGTCTTTGTTTTCTATTTTATATTCCACCATGGTTATCTGACTCTTCCTGTCCATTACTGCAAACCCGTTCTGGGCCTCGGGAAGGCCGAAACAGCTTCCATGGGCATCGGTGTATTCAAAAAATCGATGATGATGTGCGAACAGCCATGTTTTTGATGTAAAGTGTTCTCTGAGCCGGCTGCTTTGGGAAAAACCTGTCGGGCCGCAGTATTCAAAGCCGGGATTTCCCGGGACGCCTATATTTTTCGGACAGTCATGGGTTAAAATGATATCAACAGATTCGGGCTGGTGTGAGATGCAGGCCTGTATGTCTGCTTCCCGGATAACCGCTCCTGAAGGTGTATTAACCGGATCCATATATGCGGCACCTCCCAGGCAGAGAAAATTAAAGCCGTTAAAATTGTGTACAGAACCCCTGGGAAGATGGGTAAAGTGGCCGCTGAAGTTATTTGTGAGGGATTTAAAAAACAGAAAATCTTCATGGTTCCCGTCAATAAAGTAGACAGGCCTTATGAACGAATTATTGCCTTTTCTGTTGAACCAGGCGTTAAGCGGTGTCTTGAATAATCCGAAGTCTCCGAGCTGCAGAACGGCTGTTACATTTTCGTCAAACTGTTTTTCCGCAACACCTATAATGTGGTTAACAAGCCAGTAGCGGCAGTTCAGATCCCCGAGAAATAAAATCATCTAAAATATTGTCAGTTTTTCATGGTGGAAATGAATGGTGTGAACAGACATTTTCCGGTGCGACCGTGCGCGAAAACCAACCCTTCCTGTTTTCAATTTTATATGCGCGATGCACCGATTATCGATAGAAGAGCAAGTGAATAGAGCCAGGTGCAGTTCCAATCCCGCAAAAGTGAAGGGTGATAATAAAGTGAGACTGAAAAACTGTCAAGATAATTTGCTAAAAAAATCAGCAATTAGCGTCACTTAAGACAATTTTTTATTCTCTCGCCCGTTCCCTTCGGTCACGAGAGACCCTGTTTTTTAATCTTTTTCCTCCCCATTGACCTTTTCATATTTATGAATATAATAGCCCATCTCTAAAAACCGGGCTCCTGCGGGTCCGGTTTTTTATATAATTTAAAAGAGGATTTTGTTTTGAACAAGCAGCACAAAAAAGAGGTGGACCGGCGGAGGAACTTCGGGATTATCAGTCACCCGGATGCCGGAAAAACAACATTAACCGAAAAACTCCTCCTATTTGGAGGGGCAATACAGCAGGCAGGGGCGGTAAAGGCCAGAAAGGCGGCAAGGCATGCCACAAGCGACTGGATGGCCATTGAACAGGAGAGGGGTATTTCCGTAACGGCCTCTGCAATGAAGTTCAATTACAGGGATTTTGAGATAAATCTCCTGGATACCCCCGGTCACCAGGACTTTTCCGAAGATACATACCGGGTGTTGACGGCTGTTGACAGCGCCATGATGATCATTGACAGTGCAAAGGGTGTTGAACCCCAGACTGAAAAACTCATGGAGGTCTGCCGCATGCGCAATACCCCCATCATGACATTCATAAACAAGCTCGACCGTGACGGCCTGCTCCCCCTGGATATCATGGCCGATATAGAGGATAAACTCCAGGTTGAGTGCTCACCCCTTTCCTGGCCCATTGGAATGGGAAAAAGGTTCAGGGGTGTTTATAACCTCTATAAAAAGGAACTGCACCTGTTTACCGCAGGCGGGGTAACCCGGCTCACTGACGGTATAACAATAAATGATATCAATGATCCCAGGCTCGATGAACTGCTGGGAAGCCAGGCTGATCAGCTCAGGGAAGACGTGGAACTCCTTGAAGGTGCTGCAAACCCCTTTGAGCTTGAACATTACCTCACAGGTTCCCAGACCCCGGTCTTTTTCGGAAGCGCGGTAAACAACTTTGGTGTGAGGGAACTTTTGGATGCCTTTATTGAAATGGCTCCGGCGCCCTATCCCAGGATGGCCGTATCAAGGGAGGTCTCACCCTATGAAGAGGCCTTTTCAGGTTTTATATTTAAGATACAGGCTAACATGGACCCTGCACACCGCGACAGAATAGCCTTTATGCGTGTCTGTTCCGGGAAGTTTACAAGGGGTATGAAGGTGATGCACCACAGGATCGGAAAACAGGTTTCGCTGGGAAATGCCACCATTCTCATGGCCCAGGACAGGGAAAATGTTGAAGAGGCCTACCCGGGCGACATCATAGGCATACACAATCACGGCACCATAAAGATAGGCGATACATTTACGGATAAAGAGCCCCTCAGGTTTACCGGTATCCCGAGTTTTGCACCACAGCATTTCAGGGTCATCAGGATAAAAAATCCCATGAAGACTAAACAGCTTTCAAAGGGACTGCTTCATCTTGCGGAAGAGGGTGCAATCCAGGTGTTCAGGCCTGTCAACAGCAGCGAGTATATCCTTGGTGCAGTAGGTGTTCTCCAGTTTGAGGTTACTGCTGCACGCCTTTTAAAGGAGTACGGGGCTGAAACGGTTTTTGAGCCTTCAAGATATATAACCGCAAGATGGGTGAGTTCTGATAACCCGAAACAGATGAAGGATTTTGAAAAGAAAAATTCCAGCAACCTTGCATTTAATGCCGAAGGCCAGCTTACCTTTCTTGCCCCCAGTGAATGGCATTTGGAGAGGGCAATGAAGGACTACCCTGATGTGGTATTTGATAAGACAATAGAATATGATTCATAGGAAAGGGAAAGAATGAGCATTGAACATGGATTGAAGATTGCAGAAGAACTTGGTCTTAAATTACAGCAGGTGGACGCGGTTGCAAAACTCCTGGATGACGGGTCTACAGTACCCTTTATTGCCAGGTACAGGAAAGAGGCAACAGGTACCCTGGATGAAGTTGCAATTATAAAGATAAGGGACAGACTGGAACAGTTAAAGGAACTGGATAAACGCAGGGATAGCATACTGGATTCCATGAAGGAAAGGGAGCTTCTGACACCCGAGCTGGAAGATAAGATAGTAAAGGCTCAGACCATGTCCGAACTTGAAGACATATATCTTCCCTACAAACCCAAGAGACGAACAAGGGCGACCATGGCAAAGGAAAAGGGCCTTGAACCCCTTGCAGACCTTATATGGGAACAGCTCGCTGAGACAGACCCTGCTCTTGAGGCGGAAAAATACATTGATGCAGAAAAGGGTGTGGAATCCGTTGAAGATGCGCTGGCCGGCGCAAGGGATATAATTGCCGAAAAGATTAACGAAGACCAGGCCGCAAGGGAGGCCATGAGGGCCTTCTTCATGGACAAGAGCATATTCCAGACAAATATAATCAAGGGCAAGGAGACCGAAGGATCAAAGTTCAAGGATTACTTTGAATGGTCGGAGCCGGCAGTTAACGCCCCTTCCCACAGGATACTCGCCATGCGGAGAGGGGAAAAGGAGGGCTTTATCACAATGAAGGTCACCCCTCCGCAGGAAGAGGCCCTTAAGATACTTGAAGGACTTTTTGTAAAGGGCGAGTGTCCTGCGTCATTACAGGTCCTTGAGGCTGCACATGACTGTTACAGGCGGCTTCTTTCCATGTCCATGGAAACGGAAGTACGCCTTGAGACAAAGCGACAGGCAGATGAAACAGCCATATCCGTGTTTTCAAACAACCTGAGGGAGCTGCTTCTTGCTCCCTTTCTGGGCCAGAAAAGGGTAATGGCCATTGACCCCGGAATAAGGACCGGATGCAAGGTGGTGTGCCTGGACGCCCAGGGAAAACTTCTCTGCCATGAGACAATCTACCCCTTTGGTTCAAACGAGGCACTTTCGAGTGCGGAAAACATTGTAAGGGCCCTGGCTGCAAAATATGAGGTTGAGGCCATTGCCATAGGAAACGGCACTGCCGGAAGGGAGACCGAGACATTTGTAAGAGGCCTGGGCCTGCCCGCCGGGATAATCGTATCCATGGTAAACGAGAGCGGCGCATCGGTCTACTCCGCATCCGAGGCCGCAAGAAATGAGTTCCCTGATCTTGATATATCATACAGGGGTTCTGTTTCCATAGGCCGCAGGCTCATGGACCCGCTGGCAGAGCTGGTAAAGATCGATCCCAAATCCATAGGTGTGGGGCAGTACCAGCATGATGTTAACCAGCAGGCCCTCAAGGAGGGGCTTGATGATGTTGTGGTAAGCTGCGTAAACAGGGTAGGTGTAGAGGTGAACACCGCAAGTGAACAGCTTTTTGCCTATGTGTCGGGCCTTGGCCCGCAGCTGGCAAAGAATATCATAAAGTTCAGGGATGAAAACGGACCGCTTTCGAGCCGTGATGATCTTAAAAAGGTCCCCAGGCTTGGGCCGAAGGCCTTTGAGCAGGCAGCAGGGTTTTTAAGGATCAGGGGAGGCGTAAATCCCCTGGACGCAAGCGCGGTTCACCCGGAGGCGTACCATATCGTGGAAAAAATGGCTATGGATGTGGACTGCTCCATTGGTGAACTTATCAGCAAGGAAGATGTGAGGAAGGGAATTGATCTCTCAAGATATGTCACCGATTCCATTGGCATGCCCACCCTTACCGACATCATGGATGAACTGGCAAAACCGGGACGCGACCCGAGGGAGCAGTTTGAGCTTTTTAAATTTACGGACGGTGTTGAAAAAATAACAGACGTAAAACCGGGTATGAGACTCCCCGGGGTTATAACCAATGTAACGGCCTTTGGGGCCTTTGTTGATATAGGTGTTCACCAGGACGGGCTTGTTCATGTAAGTCAGCTTGCAGACCGTTTTGTAAAGGACCCCCATAAGGAGGTAAAGGTCAACCAGAGGGTCAAGGTAACTGTTATGGAAGTTGATCTGGCCCGAAACAGGATATCCCTTTCCATGAAGGAAAATCCCGATCCTGTAGAGACCTCACCGGGTCCGGCAAAACAGAAATCTTCACCCGCAGGCAACAGGAACAAACGGATGGAGAAACGGAAACCCGAGCCCTTTAACAATCCCTTCCGGAAACTTCTGCAGTAGATAAAATAATGACTTTATACCCTGTACGGTGGGTGCCTGAAGCCGGGGCCTGTACGGGGTATACAGTATTATCAAATCTCTTTGACTTGAAGACAGAATAATTAAAATGTATAAGACTCCACATGTTTTCTAAGGGAGGAAACCAATGGAAAGATTTTTAAAAACTCTGCTTTGCCTTGTATCTGCCATGCTCTTTTTCTCAACCGGGATTATCAGCGCCGGGGACACTCAATCTGCCGGGCTATCGGATATTGAGAAACGCATAGAGGCGTATAACCCCGACCCGGAATACAGGGACGATATTTACGGACTGCTTGTCGTCAAACAGGCGCTGGTGGCACTGAAGAACGGATCAGGAGGAATAGGAGCCTGTCTGGTGAATGAAAAGACCGGTGAGGTAGTTGCAACAGGTCGAAACAGGCAGTATTCACCCTATTTCAGGAGCGATCTTCATGGCGAGATGGACCTTTTGACAAGGTGGGAAGACCGGCTCAGAAAGAAGGGCGGCAAAAATTCGGGATTTGATCCAAGAAAATGTGAAGACCTTGTGCTGATAAGTTCCATGGAGCCATGCCCCATGTGCCTCACACGTATAATAAACGCAGGCATTAAAAAGATGTATTATATTGCCGAAGACCCTGAAGGCGGTATGGTATCGAGGATGGACAGTCTTCCTCCCTTCTGGAAAAAGTTTGCGCAGGGCAGGGAATACAGGCTGGCAGTATGTTCACCTGAACTGAGAAAGATTTCGGAAGAACTGTTCAATTATTCACATCGGGAATTTGTGAATGAGAAGAAGTAACAATAAAAAAATCAGGCCTCTATTTTTTCGCCCGGCACCAGATAGTGGATATTCTTATTTTCAGATGTCTTATTTTCCTTCAGGTGTGTCCCGTAAAATTTGATATTTTTGTTTTTTAATTTCGGGATGGCATATTGCGTCAGGTCTTCTTCCGAAATATGTATTTTAGCCTCATCCGATCTGTCACCATTTAAGTCAATCAGAATGGTATCAGCATCCTTTATATATTCAAGAAGGCTGTCATCCCAGTATGTATCGGCAATGTAGGCTGTTTTTTTACCTTCGGATTCCAATATAAAGCCGTATGTATCGGGAGAGTGAAAGGTCTTAAAGGGCGTAAGTTTGTATTGTGTGTCTATTTCTACAGTTTTTCCCTTTTCAATTTCCTGATAAACAATATGCTGTCTGATCCATTCCTGCATTCTGTGCTGCCTGCCAAAGGCCAGTGTACACATTTCTTCTACCCTTTTTTTGATCCCTTCAGGGCCGATTATTTTGATGCGTGTCTCGTATTTGTCATTAAAGTTGCTTAAAAGAAGAAAAGGGATGCCGAAACAGTGGTCCGCATGGAAATGTGAGATATAAATTAAAGAAATCTTCTGTCTGTCTATACCTTCCCTGAACAGGCTGTTCATTATGTCGGGAGGTGTTTCGACAAGAAAATCTTCATTGATGATAAATGCATTATAGGGGAGCCCGTTATTGATTGCCCCTCCTGTTCCAAGTATTTTTATTTTCATAGTTTTATGTCCGGAATTGAGAATCAGTCAAAATTGAGTTCTTCGATACCCATATCAACTTCATCCCATGGTTCATCAGTGGTAAGCCATCTGAATGAAAGATAACGGTTATACAGAACACCGTAAATAAGATCTTCAGGCATCTCGTCTTTATCCGCTGCCTTCTGGGCGTGGTAATAGATCCTGCTGATACGGTCATTCTCTGCGCTGATTTCTGCCGCCGGCCTGAATTCTACAGAGGAGATGAACAGGTCTATATCATCACCGCCAAGAACAGGCATGATATCATCAACCAGTTTTATATGGTCACAGGTTTTAGTCGGCAGGCCAAGACCTTCGACCTTTTGAATAGTCCACAGAAGTGCCCACTGGGCCTCCTGGAGCCAGTGAGCCCCGGACCGATCCTCTTTGAATCTTCTCGGGGACTGAAGGATTGAGCGTTCGCGGGGAGATACATGCTCCCACAGGTTTTGATCCTGCAGCCATCCGGTGATGCGTTCCATGTCAATCCCGGCAGCGGCAGCCACTATCGAATGCAGTATGATCGTACGTGTAGCTACTTCACTGGCCGTTCGGCAGTAACTTTCAGTAATATCTTCCGAAGGAGGTAAAATATCCTGTGTATCAATATTAAGCGATTCTGCCCATTCTTTTGTCTTTGTCATTTCTCTTTTCTCCGAATATTCATTTTGCAGATTGTTACTTTATTTGTCTTCATATTCAATCATTATATAAAAATCATATGCCGGTGTTAAACATTATTTTTCCTGCCCTTCCTGCTATTTTAACAGTCGCCATGATTGAGTCTTTTTTCAAATTCCTCATTGCTGAATGTATATTCCTGGGTACCGTAGCATTCAACGGAAAAGGAGGCGCAAACACTGCCAAGCACTGCACTCTTCTCTGTATCCATGCCCCTTACAAGCCCCGTGAGAAATCCGCCTCTGAATGCATCTCCGGCACCGGTGGGGTCCAGCACCTTGTCAGCCCTGTTCACCGGAATATCTGTTTCTCCTTCTGCTGTTATTATCCTGGAACCCAATCCTCCCCTTGTCATGATAATTGTATCCGTGCATCCGAGGAGTGCACCTTTATCCATCCCGGTCAGATTCATGATCATATCAAGCTCATACTCATTGGATATGAGAATACGGCATCCGTCAATCGATTTTTTCAGGTCTTCGGGCGGGATTACTGGAAGCTGCTGACCCGGATCAAATATATAATCGATCCCCTTTTCTTTACATATCCGGGGGTAATTTATCATATCATCCAGGTTGCCGGGTGATATGATCAGTATGGTCTCTTCCGGGTCAAGGGTGTCAAAATCCAGACATGAAGAATTATTCATTGCCCCGATATTAAAGACCGTGATCTGATTACCTGTTTTATCTGTGGTAATAAAGGCGCATGCAGTGAAATCATCCTCCATAACCCTGACCATATCTTTGGAGATTTCATTTTCAGCAAGCCATTCCATGTACTTTCCATGATCCTGGCCAATGGTTGCGGATATTTCGGGGTTTTCCCCCATAAGCTTCAGGGCATAGGCAATATTGCCCGCTGTGCCGCCGAAGCGTTCCATCATCCCGTTAACTGTGAAGCAGACATTCAGATTGTCAATTTTTTCCGGAAGGATATGCTCGGAAAACCTGCCGGGAAATTCCATAATCCTGTCATATGCCATTGAGCCTGTTACAATTATTTTCATGCCGATATTACCTTTCATATTAATAAGTTAGAGTCATAAAATATGTAGCGGTATAATCATTTTTTGTCAATAAATTCCCGGGCCGGGAAATTTGCTCATATTAAACGGGCAGTTAATCTAACTGTCAGAAAATATTGGCATTAATTGTGCATGCTTAATCTTTTCAAGGCTTTTTTATCTGAAAAAATACACAGGGGAGATCTCGATTGTTTCATGAAAATGAAATTGTAATGCTTTTTCTTTGTATAGGCGTTCTGATCTTTATCTGCTTTAAAAGGAAGACCCTTGCCAAATCCAGAGGATGGGGACTCCTCTTCGCAAGTTTTTTTCTGCTCCTTATTGCCAGTATATCAACAATCATCGAGGTTTTTTTCCTGGAACATTTTTTTAATTATCTTGAACACTCCTGCTACGCCGGAAGCGGTGTTATGCTGACCACCTGGTGCTATCTGGTCTTTAAGGGAAGCGGTGAGCAGTGATGGTCTATTCTATCGCATTCATAGATATCCTTTTTATATTGGCGTCACTGGCGGCATTTTTTATTTTAATCGCAGGCCGGAAGAAAAACCTCCAGCTGGATACCAGATTTATTTTATCCGCCCTTATAACATTCAATACCCTCTACGGTTTGTGTCTTTTTCTCGAGTGGATGGGCATAACCAGTTTTTTTGAAACCTATGAAGATTTGATAGGTGCCATGATTCCAATGATGTGGGCCTTTTTCTTTTATGCCATCCTGCAGAATATCGCGGTAAGTGATCTGGAGAAGAGTGAGGACCGGTACCGAAGGCTTTTTGAGGCGTCAAACGACCTGATCGTAATTCACAGGCTGGGAAAAATCATTGATGTAAATCAGAAGGTCTGCGATGCGCTAGGGTACACCAGGGAGCAGCTTCTTGGAATGTCTATTCCCGATCTTCAGCATGATGATGCAAGGCGGAAAGTAACCGAAGAAGTTGAAAATTTTGAGATGTACGCCCATAAAATACTTGCGGACAGGCTTGTCAAGTCAAATGGTGAATTGATCCACGCTGAAGTAAGCACCAGCATTATTGATCTTGAAAAAGGAATAGGCCAGTGGATTTTGAGAGATGTAACAGAAAGAAATAAGGCAGAACAAGATTTGAGAAACTCGGAAGAGAAGTTTTCAAAGGCATTCTATTCAAGTCCTGACTCGATAATAATTTCATCATTTGAAACCGGTAAACTTGTAGAGGTTAACAGCGGTTTTGAAAAGATGTTTGGTTTAAAAAGGGATGAAGCCCTCTATCGTGAATCAGTTGATGTCGGAATCTGGTCCGGAAAAAAAGACAGGGACCAGATAATGTCAAAGCTCATGGAAAAGGGGAAGGTGAGGGACCTTGAAGTGCAGATGTTTAAAAAATCTGGCGAACCCGTTATTTGCCAGTATTCGGGGGAGCTCATTGAAATCCGCAATGAAAGGCATGTGCTGAGTGTAATTAAAGATATTACAGAGAGAAAAAAGGCAGAGGAAGAGAGGAAAAAGCTTGAGCATCAGCTCCGCAGGACTCAGAAAATGGAGGCCATAGGAACCCTGGCAGGAGGTATTGCCCATGATTTCAACAATATCCTTTCAATAATATTCGGTTTTACTGACCTGGCGCGAATGGACATCGATTCTCCAGAAAAGGTCGCCGGTGACCTTGATGAATTAAGCAGGGCAGCCCAGAGGGCAAAGGAGCTTATAAAGCAGATACTGACAATAAGCAGGCAGACTGAACAGGAAAAACAGCCTGTCCGAATATCAATGATTGTAAATGAGGCACTGAAACTGTTAAGATCTACAATCCCGACATCGATCGAAATCAAAAAAGAAATTGTTTCCGAGAATACAGTCTTTGCTGATGCTACACAGATTCACCAGATTATTCTTAACCTGTGCACCAATGCATACCATGCAATGGGGGACAGGGCAGGAACGCTCGCTGTATCTGTTAAGGATGTCCTGATATCCGAAGAGGACACTTTACAGGAAAGCAGGTTGACCCGGGAATGTATGTAAAAATAGAAGTCAGTGATAGCGGGTGCGGTATGGATGAAAAGACAAGGGAGCGAATCTTTGAACCATACTTTACCACAAAAAAACTGGGAGAAGGTACGGGACTGGGCCTTGCTGTGGTCCATGGCATAGTTGAGAGTCATGAGGGGGCAGTAAATGTCTACAGCGAACCGGGAGTCGGTACGTCATTTCATGTATATCTGCCTGTGTTTGAGGGAGAGGCTGTCCCGGGTGAGACACAGAACCGAATACAGTATAATATGAAAGGCAAGGAACGTATACTCTTTGTTGATGATGAAAAGATAATTACAGATATTGCATATGATGCATTGAGCAGGTATGGTTACAGAATAAATGTTTTTCACCGCAGCACTGATGCCCTTGAGGAATTTCAAAGGGCACCGTCTGAGTATGATTTGATTATTACAGACATGACAATGCCGGACATGAGCGGGCTGGATCTGGCTGAAAAAATCCGTGAATTATGCCCGGATATGCCGATTATTCTATGCAGCGGGTATAACATGTTTGCAAATCTTAAAAAGACAAGAGATATGAGGCTTGAGTTTATTGCCAAACCGATAATAATGAGTGAGATGATCAGAGCAATAAGGCTTATTTTTGAAGAGGGAAATAATGACAGATGATACCAGGCTCCTCATAATTGATGATGAACCCTTTTTTCGTGAAGTACTTGAGACGTTTTTTAAACGGCAGGGGTTCAGTATTTTTTGTGCCGGAGATGGAGAGGAAGGATTAAAGTCGTTCTTTGAAAACAGACCGGATGCAGTTCTTGTCGATTTGAGAATGCCCAAGGTTAACGGATTTCAGGTCCTGGAAACAATCAGCCTCGAATCACCTGACACCCCTATTATCGTGATTTCCGGAGAAGGAGAAATGGCCGATGTTATACAGGCCCTGAGAATGGGGGCATGGAATTATCAGACAAAGCCTGTAACGAGCCTTGTGTTTTTGCAGCATGCAGTTGAGCAGGCCCTGGAAAAAGCTCAGTTGAGAAAGGAGAACAAGGCCTATCAGAAAGGTCTTGAACAAAGGCTCAGTACCATCATTGAAAATTTTAACGGATTCGTTTTTACATGTAACAGAGATTGCAGGATTTCCTATATGAACCCCTCCCTGGTAAATTATCTCGGGTACGATGCCACAGGAGAGACGTGCAATAAGGCACTCTTTGATTCCGAAACACATAATAAATGGTGCAAAACAAAGGGGGGATCATATGAAATACAGAGCAAAAAGGACGGCAGATGGTTTCAGGTTGTCCAGTCACCTATTTTAGGACATGATGGTAACCTCGAGCAATGCCAGGTAATTATTTATGATATTACAGAACGGAAAAAAGAGATAATAGATCTCCGAGAGCAGGAACAGTACCTCAGGACCGAAAATATGCGCCTGAAGGCTTCACTTTCGGACAGATATAAATTCGGCAGCATTATAGGGAAAAGCCAGGCCATGCAGGAGGTCTATGAAAACATTATTAATGCCTCTGCCTCGGATGCAGGCGTAATTATCTACGGTGAGTCGGGTACAGGCAAGGAACTGGTAGCCAGGGAGATCCATAATAACAGCGACAGAAAAAACAAAAAACTCATCTATGTAAACTGCGGCGCAATACCCGAGAACCTGATCGAAAGCGAGTTTTTTGGATACAGAAAAGGCGCCTTTACCGGGGCCACAAAAGATAAACACGGTTTTTTTGATATTGCCGAAGGCGGCACCCTTTTTCTTGATGAAATCGGAGAGATTCCCATGAACATGCAGGTAAAACTGTTAAGGGCAATAGAGGGAAGGGGGTATATGCCGGTCGGCAGTACAGTCAGTAAAAAGACAGATATAAGGATAATTGCGGCAACCAACCGGGACCTTAAAGATCTGGTCAGGAAGGGTTTAATGCGCCAGGACTTTTTTTACCGTATTCAGATTATCCCTGTTTATCTGCCTCCCCTCAGGGAAAGAAAAGAGGATATTTCTCTGCTGCTGGATCATTTTCTTGAACAGTATGACAAGAAAGATATTCCCCCGATAACTGCAAAAATCAGGGAAGCCCTGCACAGCTATGACTGGCCCGGCAATGTTCGCGAACTTCAGAATACGATTCATCGTTTTATCACTCTTAAAAAACTGGATTTTATCGAAATAGATTCAATAGATCCCGTCTACGGGGAAGAATTGCCGGATATGGATTTTGATGACAGTTTTTCACTTGCCGAGTCTATGGAAACATATGAAAAAAAGATCCTGGAAAAGGCACTTAACAACCACAACTGGCATAAAACAAGGGCGGCAGATGCATTAAAGATCGATCGCAAGACCCTTTTCAATAAGATGAAAAAATATAATCTTCTTTCCTGATTCATTGTTATTTTTACTGTAGTTGTATATTTTACGGGGAAGATGTTCCCCATTTTGTAGAGAGCAGTACCTTGCTGGAATAATTAATGTTAATTCAAATGGTTAGCCTGGATCTGCTGCAGCTTTGAGAAGGTTTTCCCCTTTTTTTCCGATAACGCGCAATCTCTTCCTGTTATATTTCGTCTGGATAAAGATCGTAAAATCAATATGTTAAATTGTAGTGACGGTGTGTGGCACAATTATTGATTCATATAAGTCCGGGTTACCGGGTGCTTAATATGGTGTTGATAAGGATTTAGAAGTGCCAGACGATAAGCAGCACCTGGTTTTATTGCATAAAAATAAAGGAGCCGGTTTCAAAACGCCCGATTTTGAGCAATATCTGCGTCAGGCTCAAACTTAAACGTTTTGAAACTGCCTCAAAGATTTTTATTGAGAGTATTATGAAAGATTCGCTTGGAAACACGAAAACAGAATACGCTGTTCCTGAAGGTTTATCAATACTGATTATCGATAAACAGGATGACGCCGGTACACTGGCGCAGGAAGTAATATTCCTCGGACACAGTGCTCAGGTTGTATCAAACTACAAAGATGCACTCGATAAGTTAAAGAAAAACAGCTTTGATTTGATCATTATGGACATGGGTCTTCCCGAAGGGGACTGGTTCAGCACTGTTATATGGGCCAGGGAAGTGGCTGGAGAAATCCATATTATTACGATGACTGACAATAATAGTCGTGAGATCGAAGAGCTGGCAAGAGAACAGAAGGTAATCTACTACATTGTTAAACCCCTGGATATTAAAGAGATGGGATCAGTTATCGAACATATTTCAAAGAAGAAAAAAGGCAGTTAAAAAAAGAACAGGTATAAGCAAAAGATGATCAGGATCACTGTTTTATGGCTGAGGCATGACAGGCTGAAAACAAACATGGCAGGCGAACATGAAAGATCAAAAAAATAAAATATTAATTGTTGAAGACTCAAAATCTCTGGCCTGTCTCATGAGAGACAGCCTTTCAGAGCTTTATGATGTCAAAGAGGCCCATTCGGGAAAGGAGGCCCTCACGATACTGGAGTATTTTCTCCCGGACCTGATACTCATGGACATTGTAATGCCGGAGATGGATGGATTCACACTGTGCAGGAAAGTAAGAGACGATCAGAGATTCTCCGGCCTGAAGATTATTATGGTTTCAGGGAAAAGAACTCTGGAGAACCGTCTGAAAGGGTATGAGGCAGGTGCTGATGATTTCCTGGTCAAACCGGTGGAGATTGAAGAATTAGGGGCAAAGGTAAAGATCTTCCTGAAGATTAAAAATCTGGAAGACAGTCTGAACAGTCTTAACCATAACCTCAATGAGCAGGTCAAGATACGAAGCAATCAGCTTTGGGAAGCGGGGAAGATGGCCGCACTGGGGAAATACACTGCCGGAATAGTACATAATCTGAATAATCCCCTCCAGTCAATCATGGGATATGCATATCTCATCTCACAGGAATATCCTGGAAATAAAATGGTCCTGTCATTAATGACGGCGGCTGAGACCATGAAGGATATGATCGCGACGATTTTACATAATACCGCCAATGAAACCAATTCTCTGGCTGTTTTAATTGATTTTAACAGGCTTCTGTCAGATCAGATGAACCTTTTTAAAGCCAGTTCATTCTTTAAACATCAGGTTTCAAAGAAACTCACCCTGAAGCCGTTACCGGAATATTCAGGTATCTATTCCCATTTTTCCCAGAGCCTGGGAAACCTGATTAAAAATGCTATTGATGCCATGCATGATTCAGAGGAGCCAAAGCTGGAAATAAGCACATCTCATGACAGCGAGATGATCTATATAACCGTTTCGGATACCGGAGATGGTATAGCCCCTGAAGATTTGGAAAGGATATTTGATCCCTTCTACACCACCAAACCCCTTGTGTCTTCCAGGGGGAAACCAACTGGAACAGGTCTGGGCCTGGCATCATCAAAGGAAATGATTGAATCATATGGCGGAACAATAACTGTTGAATCGGAAAAGGGGAAAGGGAGTATCTTTAAGATTTCCCTGCCCTATAGAAAACCAACATGCAGCAGGGAAACAGTATAACCGATGGTTGCAGGAAAATATCGGTGATATAGAAGATATACAAGAGGATTCAGAATCTGATTAAAAGGGCATATGCGTCCGGGTAGAGAAAAAGCAGGCATCCTGATTTTGATGCGTCATATTTATTAGGTGTCGAGGGTAATGATGCTGTTAAAAACCAAGATTATCATAATTTTCGGAGTACTTTTTATTTCCTTTGCCTTAATGCAGGTTGCAATTAACCGTCTTTTTATCCTGCCCAGCTATATCAGCCTTGAAAATGATGAAGCCATCAGGAATCTGAATCGTGTCAATGAAGCCATAAAAAAGGAGGTCAGGCATTTGGATGATACATGCCATGACTGGGGCGCATGGGATGACAGCTACGATTTTATGGCAACCGGATCACAGGAATATAAGGATGGCAATCTTTCAGTTGAATCATTTGTAACCGCGAACCTTAATCTGATTTATTACCTGAATGAAGCGGATGAAATATTCTGGGGAAAGATTTATGATCTGGAGACCGAAGAGGAGATTAAAATAAAGGGATTTAATGCTGAAGATTTCTCTGATATATCAGCCGTTCTAAAATTGAATTACCACTCTTCCGATTCTCTTGAAAATATATACAGGAGAGGTGTTGTATTAACAGAAAGAGTGCCCATGATGCTGGCCGCCAGACCTATCCTGACTTCAGATAACGCCGGGCCACCCCGTGGAACATTAGTTATGGGCAAGCTGCTTTCTGAATCTATTCTGAATAAGATAAAGGATGAGACCAGGGCAAACTTTGTTATCCATGTTAATAATGCTGAATTGCCGCAAACATATAAAAATATATTTGAAAAAGTTACACCATCCAACCCGTTTTATATTGAAAAAGAAAATCCGGACAAAATATTTATGTATGAGTCTTTTCCATCACTTCAGGTTGAGCCGGTCTTTTTAACGGAGGTAATCTTTCCAAGAGAAATTACAAGACATGGTTTAAAAGCGATAAAATATTCCCTGGTTTTTCTTGTTGTGGTCGGGTTCATAATTCTGTCAGCAGTCTTATTATTAATTAAAAATCTGATTATAAAGCCTGTAATACAGCTTTCCAGGTATGTAAAACAGGTTGAAAAGGGTAATTATGAGATACGTGCAGGAATGACCGGGAAAGGAGCCATTGTGGAGCTGGCTAACAGCTTTGATAAAATGATCGCCAAGATCGGATCCCAGACAAGACAGCTTGAAATGTTATCTTCCCTGGACGGATTAACCGGCATCAATAACCGGAGAATTTTTGATGAGACGCTGGCCCTGGAATGGAAACGAACAAACAGGCAAAAAGAATCTCATTTATCTGCCATTATGTGCGATGTTGATTATTTTAAATTGTACAATGATAATTACGGACACCAGATGGGTGATGATTGTTTAAAGATAATAGCCGAAACAATAAAGGCAGTATTAAAAAGACCCTCGGATTTTGTTGCCCGTTATGGCGGGGAAGAGTTTGTTGTACTGCTTCCAAATACTTCATCCGAAGGCGCTCAGAAAATAGCAGAAGATATAAGACAGCAAGTATATAATTTAAAAATAAAACACGATAAATCCCTGATTGATGAATATCTTACCCTGAGTTTAGGCGTTTCCAGCATTATTCCAAATATTGAGGGGACCCCGGTTGAATTGATTAAAACTGCCGATGAGGCCCTGTATGAGAGTAAAGATAAGGGCCGTAACCGGATTTTTTTTAAACCCTGCAAACAGCGTTAAATACAAATACCCTCAGATATCCCCGACTCCTGCCTTATTTAAATTTTATTTATATTTCAGGCAAAAAAGGTTAAATAATTAATTACAGAAACCTGGCACAATGAAATCCAAAAATAGAAAGCCGGTAATTCAATCAATATATATTCGTCTTATTACTGAAAAATGGAACTCATTATCTATCGTCATGCAGAGCCGACAGTATCAGCCGATGAAATAATATCAGGCCGTGATTTTCCCCTATGGGTAAAAAGATATAATGAATCCGGAATCATTCCTGATGATATATCCATTTTAAAAGAAAAGATTGTATATACAAGTAATCTGGCGAGGAGTATTGAGACCGGGTATCTTATCGGAAATAAAATAAATGTTACCTCTTTTTTACGTGAGGCAGAGATACCGTTAATTCAGTTTCCGCAAATAAATCTGAAGGCAAATCTATGGCTTTTTGCAGCAAGAATCCTGTGGCTGGCCGGATTCAACAGAAATTGTGAATCCTTTTCAGAGGCAAAAAAAAGGGCAGGGCAGATTGTTAAAATGTTTAAAGGCGTCGGGTTAAATGAACAGAGAATTGTAGCCGTTGGTCATGGCTTTATAAACAGACTGATTAAAAAAGAACTTCTCCGGCGCGGGTGGGTGCTGAAGGAGTCTCCAAAGAGACATTCTTTTTTAAGCAGAATGATATTTGTGATTGATGATTGACAAAGACTTTTTCCGGTAATACTACTTATAGAAGATACTACTGCCGTTATATTGAATCCCGCTGGAAAACAGCGGATCAAAGGAAGTAGCTAGTGCCTATCCATAAACTGTAGGGGCACGAGGCATCGTGCCCTTAGAATGTATAGACAGAGGAGTTTCAATAATGCATGGTAAGTTGCTCAAGCTGGTTGTTGCAATATTTCTGATAATATTAAGCCTGCAGTATAATTCTTTAGCCGAAGATATTGAATCCGATGAAGGTAAAAAAACTGACGATTCGGCCAGCGTACAGAATGCGATTAATAAGGACAGTGAGTTGCTCAACAAACTGATGGCTCAAAGCCAGTACATCACCCCTGATCCTGAAATCAAAGATGTTGAATTCGATATTGGAGGCAATGAGATAGAGGGAAGCAGTTCCGCTAAACTGATAATGGTCCAGTTTTCGGATTATACCTGTTCTCACTGTGCCCTTTACACAATGGAAACCTACCCTGAAATACTGAAGAACTATGTGGATACCGGAAAGCTGAGCTATGTTATTGTGGATTATCCGCTTCCCGGCAATATCCCTGCAACCAGTGCTGCAGAGGCGGTACACTGTGCATCGGATCAGGGTAAATTCCGGGAGATGCATGAGATAATAATGTCCCAGCGGGAATCTCTGGGTGATTTAAATCCTCTGGCATCCTTTATTGATCTGGATATGGGTAAGTTTAAGGCATGCATGGGGTCAAAAAAGTATGAGGCGGCTGTAAATAAAAACATTGAACTCGGGATGAGTCTGAAGATACCAAGCGTTCCGAATTTTATTATCGCCAGAGTTGATCCGAAGAACCCTGAAAAGGTAAAGGGGATTACCTATATCAGGGGGGCAAAACCATATGCCTATTTTAAGCAGGAGATAGATAAGGCCCTGGCGGAAATTAAATAGTTAAAAACATTGAGGTTTTTAAAAAAAAACTTGACTTAATATTGCAATGTATCCTAATCATACCTGAAAAAATCAAGCCTTTTTAAATTAATACAACCTATCCTATTATGAGGTAAAACCTATGTTCATGCGTAAATTCGGAATAATTATTGTTTTTTTAATGATCACCGGTTGTGCAAGTGGGCCCAAGTTCAGATATGTGGACAGGCCTGAGCCCATAGTGGGGCCTGACAGTAGTGTGGCGATTCTGGTAGATGTATGTACTCAGGTCGATGTCGTAGGGAAAGGTGATTATTGTATAATTGATGAGTCTAAAGAAATTGCACCTGCAGTTGCTGAGAAAGTTAAAGAATATCTTGAGCTGAATGGCATCCCGGTAAAAACCGAAATTATTCCCTTTGTATGCGGCACATTTGACAACCCCGAGAACCTGCCGGTAAAGGTTGCCCAAAAGGCAGGGGAAGACGTTACTGAAGTGTCTAAGCCATACGCAGTTACCAACAAAATCAGGGAAGATCCGGAATATCTGAATTCACTTACAACCCTGTCAACATATGTTCTGGAAAGAAGCATAATAAAGTATCTGGAGGATTCGGGGAAAACCGAAAGACCTGCTTTAATAGTGAGTGAAGATCAATTCAAAGAAGCAGTAGATGTCGTTAAGTCAAGGCTGGATGTTTCAAGCCTGATGTACATAGGTATAAGGGGAACAAAGGTTTCCGGAGGTAAAAAATTCGGTCAGGGCCTGGTATCCTTTACCGTAGGCGTTGCTACAGGGGTGGCGACCATGGGAATGGTATCTGCTGGCGGAACCTCATACGGTATAATGTTAATCCCCGGACGAAAATCTGACGGGAGTTATGAAAGCGCCGGTTTAATTGATCTGGAAAAAGAAGAATTAAGCTGGAGAAATTATACGGATGCTCCAGGCGATCCTGAGGATATAAAATTCGTGGCCAGTCCCCAGCGGATCGGGCTTTTATTAAATGATATGATCTTCACTAAAGAATCAATAAAAAAATAAGAAGAGAATGCTGTATCATCAGAATATTCATTAAAATCGGAAAACATGATGTCATTTTTTACGTATAACCGCATATTATAAACAGTGTAATATTGCGTTTTAAATAAGGGAGAACATATGACTGCAAATAAGAGATTAATCAGGATATCATTAATATCATTTTTCATATTCAATTCTATGTTATTACTCTCTTGCGCATCAGGAGGTCTTGTTGCGGAGAAATCAAAACTTAATGCCACTGGTCCTGATGCTGCCACTGTGACGGTAATGCGTCAAAAGACTATAGTTGGAGCCGGGGTAAAGACACAAATATTTCTGGACAATGAGTTAATTGCCTATCTTGGATCCGGTGATTATGTCAGATTCAATAGTAAACCAGGAGCTCATTTCGTGTCATTTCTATCCGGGGGGATTGAAAATGTGGTCCGTTTTTATGCCGAACCGGATGAGAAATATTATTTCTACCTTGGCCTTGAAACAATGGGCGGCTTTGAACGGCGAACCGAAAAGGAAGCGGAAGACCTGATAGCGGAGGATGATTATACTAATGTAGGATCAGATGATTAGAAATACTATATGATCCCTTTTTTTAACCGGCCCTGCCCATATCTTTTCGGGCAGGGCCTCCGGCATCTCACTCTGAATTTAAATATTCATCATTTTCTGGCTTTAACCGTTTGATCTTCAACTACCTTATAATTTAAAAAATACTTGACATTTGAGTGCTCTCAAATAAAAATACGTCAATAATTTCATGGCAGAAGCCGTGTTCTACCTAACATAGGTATATAATAAATTTTAAAACATTTATCGCTGAAAATTGGCGATATAAAAATAAATCGGTATTTAAAAGGCCACGAAGGTCCGCATACCCTGAAAAAGTGTATGACCTCGTGGCCTTTTTTTATGTGAATTTAAGATGAGTTTGTCTTAGGAAGTAACAAAAGATGATTAAGTCAGGTTGAATGAAATGTTGGAAGACGGCGTGCACCGGCCAGGGATTCCGCCGTCTTCCGGTTGAGTACTCCTGGGAAAGGAATACTTCGGGATATTTGATACCACCGCTTTCCTTTCCCGTCAAGGTGGCTCTTATTGCCATAATAAGATGTCACGGGAGTACCTTATGAGGTTTTAATTATAAGGTTGAGAAATCAAGAAGGAGGAAATGGATAAATGCGAATGCGGAGACTGAAACAGTGGAAATTTAAAGATGAGGTATTAAATTACGGAACCCGCGCAGGTTCTGAAAATGGAAAAATGGCATATAATGGAAAGGGTGTATCGGGTAATAGATTTTCCGGAAATATTCTGAGAACGATTGCTGGCCGGGGCATTTTATTTATATTCATAACATTGGCAATCCCGGCGTTTGCTGCGACTGACGACAGGAAAGAGGATGAGTCAATCCAGAAACATTTGACCATGGAAGAAATTACTCTTGAAGAAATAATTGTAACTGCCGGCGAAGGGACAAGCTCGGTTGGTACTAACGTGGGTATAAAAAAAATAGAAAAGGGTAAAAATATCAATATCCCGGACGTGTTGAAATCGGAACCCGATATCGATCTGAAACGCAGAACGATGGTTGGCGATACAACTGACAGCCTTACTATTCGAGGATTTACCAGTAATCGTATAATGCTGAATATTAACGGCCGATCAGTAAACGCGTCGGGTGTTGTGGGCGGATATTATATCGACTGGAGCACTATCCCCCTGGATAACATCCAGAAGATAGAGTTGATAAGGGGCGGGAGTTCTGTCAGGTATGGAAACAATGCCCTGGGAGGAGTAGTGAATGTTGTAACAAAAAAGCCCACAGAAGATCCCACATTGACTTTTTATGGAACCTATGGCGGCGGGGAAGATATTGATTCTATTCAGAGCTATCGCCTTACTCATACCTACAAGGTTGGTCCTTTGGGATATTCTATTGGCGCAAGCTATCAGGAGGCAGATCCTTTTCTGTGGAACAACGATTTTAAAGGAGAGAATTTATCAGCCTTCTTCAATCTGGACATGCCCCTGGATGGTGAGTTCTCCCTTGGTTTTCAATATGCAGGATCAGAACGGGGTTTTATC
The DNA here is from genome assembly GCA_963667015.2 of Desulfatiglandales bacterium. GTDB lineage: Bacteria > Desulfobacterota > DSM-4660 > Desulfatiglandales > HGW-15 > JAAZBV01. The sequence continues at coordinate 2,572,792 of CAXXJJ010000004.1, read as the reverse complement.
CGGGAAAACAGGGCTTCTGCAGATCCGGATAATCCCGGATTTTATCAAAAGATTGAAGATGACTATCCTCTTGCCTTTGGAGAGACATTCAGCCCCTATTCAGGAACTGCATTCATTCCGGGACCAAGGGCGACCTGGAGTAAAACCAAATACTATATCGATATGGGCTACAAACAGCCATTTTATGACGCGTATATCGAGATAAAATTCTATAAGAATTTTGAAGATCGAGATGAGAAAAATTATTCATCAAGCTATATCAATGCTGCATATCAGGATGGCGAACTGGTTCTGGACAGGGATGTAGAGTCGGATCGCTCCTATGGCGGAAGCATCGAAATTAACAAACCCATTGGTGACCATGAATTACTTTTAGGCGCGGAGCATAAGGCGCTTGCCTATGGCGACACGACTACAAACCACATAGATCTGACCTATAACAATGCCGCTTGGGTCTCCCTGGACAGCCTGTCATTCAAGCCGTCATCTGAAAGTAAATGCTGGGGGTATTATATACAGGATACATGGATGCTTTCGGATCGATTTATTTTAACCGGCGGTTTAAGGTTTGATGATTATGAAAATAAATCCATTAATGGCAGCACATCGCCGGAATTGAAAGATAATGCCCTGACTCCCAAATTTACAGGAACCTACCTGATAACCGATTACGACAGGATTACCGCCTCAGTATACCAGGCACTGAGAACACCGGGATTACCGGAAACCTACTGGTGGGCGGAAGGCGCAACCGGCGGCAATCCGATTCTTAAACCTGAAAAAAATAATGCCATAGAGTTTTTGTATCAGCATAATCTGAAGGAATCAGGTTTTATACGCCTGTCCACCTATTATTACAATGTAGATGACTACATAATGATGCGCTTCAATTCCACATGGCGGGGAGTATACAATATAGACAAGGCCAGGATTTACGGGGCATCACTGGATGCCAGGAAGGTATTTACCGGGTGGCTTTCAGGGAGGGCCTCAGTAACCTTTCAGAAATCAAAAAAGAAAGGTGATATTTATGATACTGCAGGCCTGTCCGATGAAATCGACTACCTCCCGGACTGGAAGGCCACGGGCGGTCTTGATTTTTCTTTGCCAAAACAGTCCAGCCTGAGCATTTCACTCAGGTATGTGGGAGAACGCAGCGCCATTTATGCCTACACCAGCGGCTGGCCCGCACAGCAGTATTTTAAATATGTTGAACTTGATCCATATTTTACTGCCGATATCAGCTTTAAGATCCCGGTTAATGAACATTTCGAGCTAAGCTGCTACGCGGAAAACCTTTTTGATGAAGAATATGAAGAGCAGTTTGGCTATCCAATGTCCGGGTTTAATGTCGGCGCAGGGTTTAAGGTATCCTATTAACAGGGAGCAATCAGAAATGAACAACCTTAACGGCACATATAATCAGCAGGATAAATACTCTGCATTCTGGGACCGAATGGCCGCACACTATCCTGATCCTCTGGATACAAAAACGCTGTCGGATACCAATGAAATTATTTCCATTGTCAAAGACAGGGGGGTGGAAATAGACCGGTCAAAAGTACTGGATATCGGGTGCGGTACCGGGACATATACACTGCCCCTGGCCGGTAATGCAGAGTCTGTGACCGGGCTTGATGATTCGGAGGTTATGATTGAACGCCTTGTATCTTCCATCTCTCGTTCCGGGATACGCAATGTTTACCCGGTAAAGTCATCATGGAAGGATATAGATATAACCGGATACGGTTTTGAGAAGGCCTTTGATATTGTATGGGCTTCAATGACCCCGGCAGTCAGGACCCGCCAGGATCTTGATAAAATGGAATGGTGTTCAAAAAAATGGTGTGTCTATATCGGCTGGGGCGGAAAGAGAGAAAACAGGTTAATGGAAGAGGTATTTGGGCTTCATGGTCTCAAATATGGTCCTCCCCCGGGTGTGGAAGGCACATATAATATTATCGTCCGGGCAGGGAGAACACCATCTCTTGATTATTTTGAAACACAATGGGACTGGACCGGAAGTGCTGATGAGGCAATGGAAGATGTGGAATGTTTTATTGAAATGCAGGGTGGCAAGCCCGATCGCAGCCTGATTGAGACAGTTATTGGCCGACATGAACAGAATGGCATGGTTTCACACACAACCGTCGCTAAAGAAGGGATAATAGTGTGGAGAGTATAAGAAATAAAACAGTACATGGTGCCATTACATCAGTCTACCTGGAACAGGTAAGGCACAGGGTACTGCTTTTAGGATTATTTATTATTGCAATTGCAGTTGTTTCGATTTTTGCAATTGCATCCGGATCTTATTATATTCCCTTTAAAGAGGTGCTGGGTAACCTGTTTGGATACGGGGATAACACCACCCGGGTTGTTATTGCAAATATCAGGCTGCCAAGGGTTGCTGCTGCACTTCTATCCGGCTGGGGCCTTTCCCTGTCCGGCCTCACCATACAGTCACTTTTAAAAAATCCCCTGGGCTCTCCCATCACACTTGGAATCAGTCATGGTTCTGCATTCGGGGCGGCTGTTGCAATTGTTGTGTTTGGTGCAGGTATGGTTTCTATAACTGTTTCTGCCTTTGCAGGCGGTATGGCTGCCACACTTGTGATACTGGCACTTGCCCGGTTTAAAAGGCTTTCTCCCCTGGCCATCATTTTAACAGGTACCGCGCTCCATTCCCTTTTTCTTTCCGGAACTTATCTGATTCAATATATGGCAAGCGAGACGGATCTTGCCCGTGTTGTATTCTGGAGTTTCGGGGATGTAGCACGTTCAAGCTGGATGGAGATATGGATACTGGCAGGAGGTGTTTTACTTATAACTGTTTTCCTTGCAATTTTCCGGTGGGATTTAAATGCCCTTGCCTCGGGTGATGATACTGCTAAGGGGCTGGGCGTAAGGGTGGAACAGATCAGGCTGTCAGGCATGTTTGTGGCCACCCTTGTGGCGGCACTGGCAACGGCATTTCACGGGATTATAGGTTTTCTGGGATTGATTGCCCCGCATATGGCAAGACGTATTGTGGGCGAAGATCATTCTATCCTGGTTCCCTTTTCCGCGGTCCTGGGGGCACTGCTTCTCCTTCTGGCCGATACCCTCGGCCGTGTACTGATCGGATCAGGGTCATTGCCGGTTGGTGTAATAACATCATTTTTAGGCGCGCCCATGTTTCTCTTTCTTTTAGTAAGGGAGGTAAAATGAATCTTGAAGTTGCAAATATAAGGTTCTCCTATAACGGTCATCCGGTATTGTCCGATGTTACCTTTTCCATTGAGCCCGGCCAGGTTGTATGTATCCTGGGAGTAAACGGTGCAGGTAAGTCTACATTACTCAAATGTCTTAACAGTATACTTCAGCCTCAAACTGGATCGGTTCTGGCGGATGGTGAGGATTTACTCCATTTCAGCCGGAACAGGATTGCCCGTCTTATAGGATATGTGCCGCAGCGTCATCCTGAAACACAATTGACTGTATTTGAAGCTGTACTTATGGGACGGAAACCTCATATTCAATGGTCTCTCGGGCCGGAGGATTATGCACTTGTTGAGGATACGATTGAGCAGATAGGAATAGCCCATCTGGCCATGCGCCGGGTCTGCGATTTGAGCGGAGGCGAAGTCCAGAAGGTAATAATCGCCCGCGCCCTCGCGCAGTCACCTGAGGTCCTGCTCCTTGATGAACCAACAAGCAATCTTGACCTTAAAAACCAGCTTGAAGTAATGAGGCTGGTTCAGAGTATAGTTAAAACAAAGGGGCTGTCCGCAGTAATAGCCATTCATGACCTGAATATTGCTTTACGTTTTGCAGACAGTTTTATCTTTTTAAAGGATGGTCAGATTCATGGAATATGCAGCAGAAAGGAATTGTGTTCGGAGATAATTAACCAGGTTTATGGTGTAGATGTTGAATTGAGCGTGATAAACGGGCATACCCTTGTAGTTCCCCTTTAGGAATAAAACGTATGGAGAAACTCATGAAGAAGATCATTATATATATATGTTTTTTTCTTTTATTCATCCCGCTGTCTTCCAGCGGGGCAAAGACAATAGATGTGACAGATATGGCCGGCAGACAGGTAAATGCTCCATTCAACCCCGATAGAATCCTCTGTCTCGGGCCGGGAACCCTTCGCCTTATCATCTATCTTCAGGCAGAATCAAAGGTAGTTGGTGTGGAAGATATGGAAAAGATGAACCCCGGCGGAAGACCATACTGGATTGCACATCCGGAGCTTCAAAAACTTCCGGGGTGCGGCCCAGGCGGACCGGCAGGTATAGGTAAAAAGCCGGACCTGGAAAAAGTACTTTCATTGAGGCCTGAGGTTATTTTTACTACATATATGGAAGACACCATGGCTGAAAATATTCAGAAGACGCTCGGTATTCCGGTGATTATTCTGAATTATGGGGAGTATGCGACCTTTGATGAGGCCATATACAAATCTCTGCTTGTTGCGGGCAGGATTCTTGACAAAGAAAAACGTGCTCAGGATCTTGTGTCTTATATCGAATCACTGCGAAAAGATATGCATGAAAGGACCATGCATATACCGGCTGATGAAAGGCCTGCTGTTTATGTCGGAGGCATAGGATACAGGGGTACTTACGGCATAGAAAGCTCGGAGCAGAGCTATATCCCTTTTAAATGGATCAATGCGGATAATGTTGCAGAGCGTGTCAAGGCCAGTACAGGCAGCCATGTTTTTATGAATAAGGAAATGCTTTTAAAGTTCAATCCCGAAATTATTTTTATCGATGGCGGAGGCATAGCCCTTGTAAAGGATGATTTTCAGAAAAAGCCGGATTACTATCATGCCCTTCAGGCCTTTTCAGGGCAAAGGGTTTATACCCTGCTGCCTTTCAACTGGTATGCAACCAATATCGGTACAGCCCTTGCCGATGCCTATGGAATAGGCACGATAATCTATCCTTTACAGTTTAAGGATATTGATCCTGAGGCAAAGGCAGATGAGATATACAGCTTTTTGCTCGGGGCGCCAGTGTATAAGGATATGAAAAAGGACTATGGAGCTATGGGGCAGAAGGTTCAGTTTTAATAATTTGATATAACTTTAGCAGGGTGCTGGAAACTAAAACTGGCATGGTATAAAATCCAATGTTGTTGAGTTAAAGTTCATACAACTCCTCTACCTTGACGGGAGAGGCTGGGAGAGGGTGGCAAAATAGAAGCTCCATTTGTTATTGCTGTTCCCCCTCCCTTGATCCCACCCACCAGGGGAGGGAGATTTTAAAGTTCTCACACAGGAGGTTGAATATAAAATGCGGAATATGCTTACACCAATGAAAAATACAATTTTAATTATCACCATCGTGACTTTTATCTTTGCCATGTATGGTATATGCTTGGGGGCCGAAAACTCCCCTCAATATGATAAATGGGCTGCAACCGGTAAAATGGCCGCAGAAAAAGCCATTGCATTAATTAGCAAGACAGCTTCAAAACCGGAAAAAGAAAACCTTATTGTTTTAACCAATGCAGGTTATTCAGAGCCGGGAGGAGATGCTACACAGGGTGCCCTTGACGGACTGGTTTCTGTCACCGCGGCCGGCAGGGGGAGAAATACTCTTGTAGAGATTCACTCTGATCCGTGGACTCCACTCTGGTTTGCTGTTTTTGATAAGGGATCAGGTTATTGTACATATCTTGAGATAAATAATAAAGTGCATGATACTGCCGCTGAAGATTTTTTCATCAACATATCAGTGGAAAGGATAGATGCAGATTACCTTTACGATCATGCAAAGGAATATAATGATAAATTTGATAAGAAGATATTCGGCGGTAACGAGTTTAGAATTCTCACAATTGCCAACGCAATATCAGAAGGTGCTCCCTCATATGTTGTCAGATCATTTGAGTTTCACGATCACTACTGCCCGGGTGTGAACTCCGGCATTCTTATGGCAAACTACCTAAAGAAGAACTTTCCACCGGATGACAAGGGATACTTTATTCAATCTGTTACACCATGGTGCAAGGAAGATGCATTGCAGGTTATGCTTAATGTTACCGCCGGTAAAAAAAGCTACAGTTTATATCATCCGTCGGATTCAGATATTGCAGCCCGAAAATCCGAATTCAAAGATGTCAGCACCATTGCATACAGACATAACAAAAAAAGTAATCAATGGGAGGGGATAGCCCTCTCCTTTGTGTGGGCTGATACAAAGTTACCTTCAACAGGGAATGGTCTTATTGATAAGGTGCGTGATGCGCTCTGGTACCTGGATTATCTTGATAAGCCGGAAGATTTTGTAAAGGTCATTAAATCATTTGAACTTCCGGAAGATGTAACGCCTGAAGAGTGGGCCAGGCCGGGAGTAGACCCCATGGAGAAAATATCGAACGCAATCGGATATAAGTAAAGGAGATAATATGATTTTTAAACCTTTTATGCGTGAAGGATTTATGCCGCTTCCAGTTGCCTTTATCTCTACTGTCAGCAGCGCAGGCATTCGTAATATTGCTCCATATTCATGCATCATGCCGGTGTTGAGACCGCTGGACCTGATATGCCTTGCCTCTGCACAAAAAAGAGATACTCTGGTCAATATCAGGGATACCGATGAATTTGTGGTAAATATGGTCGGGGCAGAATTTACAGGCAAGGTAATTGATACTGCAAAGTTTTCACCGCCGGAAACCGATGAGTTTATTCTGGCAGGTCTGGAAGAGAAACCATCCGAGCTGATCCGTGCGCCTGGTATTGCCGGGAGTTATGCATGGATGGAATGTAAACTTTTTAAAGAATACGTGGAAACAGATTATATTCTTATAATGGGCAAGGTGCTTCGCCTGGAAGTTGCAGATGAAGCCCTCACACCGGAAGGTGATCTTGATATTAATAAAGCACGTCCTTTGATGATGAGCGGCAGCAAAAAGGGCATGCATTTCTGTACAGTATCTGATATCGGGGTATTTGAACCATTCGGGTCTATGTTTACCAATGGAAAAGATCCGCTACAAAAAAAATATGAGTGATAGAGGAGAATAATTATGAGCGCTGAACAAATAATAGAAGGTGAAAAATTTAAAAAATGTGCAGACTTTCACGGCCATATCTGCCCCGGTCTTTCCACAGGGTATAAAGCCGCAGAGGCTGCCATGGAGTGGTTAAAGGAAAACCGGTCTGTAGATGAAGAGATAGTTGCTATTGTAGAAACGGATGCCTGTTCTGCTGATGCGGTTCAGGTCCTGACAGGCTGCACATTTGGAAAGGGTAATTTTATCTTCAGGGACTATGGTAAACAGGTTTTGACTTTACTCAGCCGAAATACCGGAAAGGGTGTAAGGGTGTCAATGAAAGGAAATGTGGGTCGTCCGGATGAGGAGCATATGGCCCTTATAAAAAAAATGATTTCCGGTGACCTGACCGATGAAGAGCAAAAGAGGTTTCAGGAAATGCATCTGATGCGAAGTAAAATTATCCTAGAGACACCTGCAACGGAACTCTTTACTATTGAAGAGACAACCACGCAGCTGCCTCAAAAGGCCAGAATAGAACCCTCTGTCCCCTGTGGGATATGCGGAGAGCCTGTTATGAAAACGAAGCTGGAGAATGCAGGAGGAAAGATGATATGTAAAGGGTGCCTTTCATGATCTGATTTAGAGGGAGATCATTTAGAAAAAAATCTTGACTTAATTTTATGGTCATACTAATACCAAGAACATTGCAGCAGAAGCTGCATAAGGTTTTTAGAGAAAGACCGGATCATAATGCAGCACACCACCATAAGTGTGGTTAACTGAATATAAACTGAATTATAAAAGCCACGAAGGTTCATATTCCATAATGGGATTAGATTTTTCGTGGCTTTTTTTATGGAAAAAGGGCAGCCGGGTTCCCTGGAAAGAATTACCGGCTGCCCGGTATATAAGCCCCTCGGGGTGAGGGTCTCATAGCCGGGTACATTAACGTCAAAAAAGTAACTTGTCAATCAGACAGAACCTGCGGCCAACCTCCCTCAAATTTCCCGGGATATTACTAATCTGATAATGATTTCCTTATCATATCAATTAAAAAGGAAATCACGAGAAATGATGGAGGAAAGAATATGGTAGGTAAGTTTTTATGTAAAAACCTTTTACTCTCGATCTTTATATGTTTTTTGTTTCCCTCTGCATCACTGTTATGTGATGAGCGAGATGAGGTTGAGCTTGAAGAGATTGTTGTTCACGCAGTTCCCATTGAAGACAGGCTTTCTGTTGAAATGATGGAGTTTGGCCATCCTGTTGTAATCATATCCAGCGAAGAGCTTAAAAATACAGGTTTTGTGGAACTCCAGACCGCCCTTGAGGCGCTTATTCCTGGCTATTTTTCAGTGGCACGTGCAGGGAGAGGAAGCTACAGTTCACCAAGCCTTCACGGAAGCGACGAGATCCTTTGGTTACTTGACGGAGTGAGGATGAATAACAGGCTCTATGGTGGGGGTTATCTAAATACGATAAGTATTCATCATATTGAAAGGGTCGAAGTATTGAAAGCAGGTGAGAGCCTTTATTACGGAACAGAAGCTACTGCAGGTGTTGTTAATATAATTACCAAGGGAGTAACTGATAAGAAGAGTGGCGAGGCCGGTGCATCCTATGGAAGCAATGGTTATATGGAGACCTTCGGACATATCACAGGAACATCAGACGGCAATGGATTTATGGTCTTTGGAAGTACTGAAGGTTGGGATGGATATATTCCATGTGATAATCAGTCTTATATAAACGCCCTTAATGATAATAATAGGTCTCCTACAAGCTATGACCGGGAGACAATCGGTTTAAAATATAGAAAAGATTTAAATCTGAGAGGTAAAGCAGATCTGAGGTTACAGGTAATGAGGCAGGCCGGTTCATTTGATTATGGCTACCCCACATATAAAGTTGTATTCAGTGACTGGGAGGAATATATCGCCATATTAAAGTGGGACCATGATGTCTCTGACAGATTTTCATATTATATAAAATCACATCTTCATACATGGTGGTCTGAAGCAACCTTTATGAAACTGGATGGTGCATACTTGTCTGACGCGGCCCCATGGGGATATGACGAATATGGTATCAATATCATGACAAGTACACACTGGGGTCATGGTAATGAGGTGCTGGTAGGTGTAGATTTCCAAAACTACTGGGGTAAAGATGAGTTTCCTATGGCATTTTTCCGCGGTGAGGCTGAAAACGTGGTCGGTATTTTTGCAAACTACAGGCCCTACATTCCTTTTTTACCGGAGAGCAGGACATCTTTTGGGGCCAGGTACGAAAAAACCGCAGGCACAGATATCCTGATCTGGGATGCAAGTCTTAAGACTCCTGTATTGAATAATTATTTTTTCCGTGGTGTTTTGAATACTTCCTTTACCCTTCCTAATGTGCAGCAGTTGTATGGAAATAATCCACTCAGCAACAGATTTGGGAACCCTGACCTTAGTCCTGAAGAAAGCTTAAATGGTGAGATAGGTATTGGAGGAAACTGGAAATACTTCAACTTTGATGCCGGCTATTTTTTTAGGGAAATAGGAGATATGATCAGTACAGTCACCCTTTCGGATGGCAGCTCAACATACGAGAATACTGCTGGTAAGACCAAAATCGACGGTTTTGAAATTTCTATGAATATTGGTCCTTTTGGAGGGTGGTCTTTTAATACTAACGCCACCTGGGTTGATGCAAAGGATAAAGATACGGGCGAACAACTTGAACTAAACCCTGAGTTCTATGCAAAATTCAATATCGCCTACAGGCCTGAAAATAAAAGCTACGGCTTTGACATTATGACCAGGTACACAGGAGATATTTATGAACGCGGGCTGGGAACCTTTGAAGATGTCAAATATGGTAATTATTACCTGATCGATATCTCATTCTTCAAGACCTTTGGAAAGGAGAACGAGCACAGGATATTTGCAAAGGTGGAAAACCTGTTTGATGAAGAGTATGAATCACGCTGGTACAGGGCAACAAACGCCGATGGGTTGTCCTATCTCTATAATTATGACGGATTACCACGGAATCTGGTCGTTGGATATAAATATACATTCTAAAGGAAACAGGCATATTGGCTTACTTTAATGGCATAATAAAGACAGGAGTTTTATTTATTATATTGGCTGGCCTCCTTTCATGTTCCGGGGAGGATAATTTCCCCGGAACAGCCGGGCGGGGAAGAAAATCAGGGGACGCAAATCCTGACACTATTCAGGTAATAGATGGCAACGGAGAACTCCGTGAGATTAAAAAGCCTGTTAATCGCATTATCGTGGAATATATTGATAATGCTGAACTTGTAAGAATACTGGGCAGGGAAGACAGGATAGTTGGTATTGCTGGCTATGATTATATTTTTAAAGAATGCACGATGCAGTTCCCTGAGATAAGAAAAAAACCGACAGTAGGTTTGTTCTGGAAATTCGATTATGAAGCAGTACTTGGATTAACGCCCGATCTGGTTCTCACATTTGGTGCAGACACCTCTGAAAAGAGGGATAAACTGCCGGGTGTAAATGTCCTTTTTTTAGGGCTTTATTATCCTGATCTCAGTAATCCTCATGCATCCGCTTTTATAAGAGGTGTGAGGAGCCTTGGAAAGATTCTTGATGCAGATGAAAGGTCTGAAAATTTTATCGGATGGTACCTTAATATTGTCGATATGATAAAAACAAGGATTGCTCAAATACCTGAGAATGAAAAACCTTCCGTTTTGATAACATCATATCCGCATACTGACCTCGATACAATCAGCTTCAGCGCATACATGAAAAAAGACACCCTTTCCCAGGCCCTGAATCTTGCAGGTGGAAGACAAATTTCAGAGTCTCTTCCAGAATACAGCCAGGGGGGCGTCGGAGTAAAAGTGGATCTCGAATGGATCATGAAAGAAGATCCTGAAATCATAATAATGCATGCTGTGGATATTGTCGACATCTGCGGCTATGAGACGGATGATCCGTCATCTATTGCTAAGGCATTGGGACATATACTCTCACGTCCCGAACTTGCCGGACTAAAAGCAGTAAAGAATAAACATGTATATGTGTTTGACGGGCATTTTCGAAATGATGCGAGCGGCGGTATAGTTGCCGCAGCCTACATGGCAAAGATTTTTCATCCGGAGTTGTTTACTGATATTAATCCCGAAGCTATTCATCAGCAATATCTGGATATGCAGGGATTAAAATATGATCTGAACCTGCATGGCATGTTTCTGTACCCTCCCATAACAGATGGCAACAATCTCATGGGAATTCCTGACAGGCATATTCAAAGGTCTGGTGATGATAAAGACTGAAAATAAAAAATTAAATGAGAATTATCAGAAATTCATCAGGCTAAAGACTGCCTTTATTCTGGTATGTATCATTCTCATTATTGTAATTTCATTGATTTCTCTGTCAATCGGTTCCTTTTCCCTCTCTGCCCTGAAGGTCTTCACAATAATCGTTTCAAAGGTCGCTTCCGGTACCTCCTCAGGAGGCACAGAGGATATAATCATCTGGACGTTGAGGCTTCCCCGCATCGTGATGGGGCTTATTGCCGGTATGGCATTAGGTGCAGCAGGCGCTTCAATGCAGGCGATCCTGAAAAATCCGCTTGCAAGCCCAACTACCATAGGAATAAGTTCGGCCGCAGGCCTCGGGGCTGCGCTGGCGATACTTGCAGGAGTCGGAATCACAGGTGGCAATTACCTTCTTATAGGTAATGCGTTTGTTTTTTCTATGATTCCGGCAATGGTCATATATCTGATTTCAAAATTTAAAAAATCTACACCTGAAATGATGATCCTTGCAGGCATAGGTATGCTCTATATTTTCGGCGCGGTCACCTCTCTGCTCCAGTATTTTGCAGCAGCTGATGCACTCAAGGGGATGGTCTTATGGCTTATGGGAGACCTTGGAAGGGCAAAATGGAGCGAGATTACAGCAGCTTTCATTGTGCTCATGGTATGCATGCCGGTACTTATCTGGAAATCATGGGATATGAATGTGATGGGTATAGGCGACGATACTGCAAGATCCCTTGGCATAAATGTTGAGAGAAACAGAATATTTATCATGATCCTCTCTTCTCTTATTACTTCAACCATCATCTGCTTTACAGGAATGATCGGTTTTATCGGGCTGGTATCTCCTCATATCTGCCGGATTATCATAGGCGGGGACAACAGATATCTTATACCTGCTTCGGGCCTTTTCGGTGCAGCTTTTCTGATAATGGCTGACACTCTTGCACGGATTATTATTGCACCTGTTATCATCCCTGTAGGCATTATTACTTCATGTGTGGGCGGACCCCTGTTTTTGTATCTTACCATCAAACGGAAAAAGGAATACTGGTAATGAGATTGAAGATAAATAATCTTGAATTTGATTATGCAAGCAGGCCGGTACTGAAGGACATAAATATGGAACTGTGTGCCGGAGAAATCACAGCGATATGCGGGCCAAACGGCGTTGGAAAATCAACATTCCTGAAGTGTATAAACCGGCTTCTTAAACCAAGGGGAGAGATATGGCTTGGGAAAAATGATATTGGCAGGATGAGCATGCGGAGTGTTGCAAGGCATATAGGCTATGTTCCCCAGAGAATAAATAACATATTCTCGATTACAGTGTTTGAAATGGTTCTCATGGGGAGATGTCCTCATATCGGCTGGAACAGCAGTGAACATGACAGAGAAAAGGTGATATCAATTTTAAATCTTATGGGTCTTAATGAATATGCCCTGACTGATTTTAATCAGTTGAGCGGCGGCCAACAGCAGAAGGTAATCATATCCAGGGCGCTTGCCCAGGAACCGGATATTTTATTGCTGGATGAGCCGACTTCAAACCTTGATTTAAAGCACCAGCTTGAGGTCATGGAACTTTTAAAAGATCTGGTAGCTGAGAGAAAATTATCAGTAATTATGGTGGTGCATGACCTTAACCTGGCGTCCAGATATGCAGATAAGATAATAATGATGAAAGAGGGCACCATTTACAGTGCCGGCAGTTCGGCAGAGGTCGTGACTAAGGAGATCATATTGTCGGTATACGGCGTTATCGCTGCAGTAAGGGAAGAGTCAGGCAGGCCCTGTGTGATACCAATAGGTTACAGCCGGAAATAGATTAACAGTATTTAACCTTATATAAGGAGAAAAACAATGCTCAATATATTATTCTTTACATTAATAATGGTCTTAGGATTTACATCAACCGCTTCTGCCCATGACTGCTGGGTCCAGCCGGACAACTTCAGGCTGGGCCTGGAAGCCCTTATTTTTGCACGTCTTTTTACAGGTCATCGCAATAAGTCACAGAAGGAACTGCCCTTTGAAAAAAAGGCTATAACCAGAATGGATATTTTTTCATCTTCAGGCAGAACAGATCTTTTGCCTCTTTCAGAAGAAGGTATGCCTCTGTTACAATATAAAACCGACTTTATAGGACAGGGACTCATAGCAGTGGACAAGGATTTTACTGATATTGAACTCACAAAGGAACAGTTTACTTCCTATCTCGGGCATGAAAATAATACAGACTACATTTCATTACTGGAAAAATCTACACCTGATTATAAACAGAAAGAACGATATGCAAGGTGCATGAAGGCCCTTGTAAGTGTTGAAGATAATGATGAAAACAGGTTATATAATCAGGTGACAGGCCAGAAACTGGAGATTGTCCTGCTAAGTAATCCCTTTGATCTAAAAAAGGGAGAAAATCTTGAAGCAAAAGTCATTTTTGAAAATAAACCGTTAAAAAACAGACATCTGACAGCATACAATCTGGGTGATGGAGAGTTATTGAAGTATACCGAAAAAACAAATGAGCATGGGATTGTAAGTTTTCCTTTATCTACTCCGGGTATCTGGCTTATCAGAATTGTTAACATCTATCCATGCACGCCGGATGACGAGAGAGACTGGGAAAGCTACTGGGCATCCTACTGTTTTGAAATTCCGGCATAGCGATTAAAATGAAAGATAATATGAACCCTATTGAGGAATGGAAAAGGCTACAGGATACATCATTTTTATATAAGGCTGTGATGTATGATCAGGAAGAGTCATACTGGTCAAGATATGCGGAGAATTATGATCAGAGAAGAACAGGGGGAAAAGGGCCTGAAGCAGAACTCGGGTTGGTGAACGATCTTTTCGATAGAGACATGACTGTACTTGAGATAGGTGCCGGCACAGGTATTTTTACTAAATATATAGCTAAAAAAGTAAAGAAAGTGACAGTCGTAGAGCCTTCTCCTTCAATGATCAGGGTCCTGAAAAATAACCTTGACCGGGAACATATTAAAAATGTGGAGATAATACAGGCAAAGTGGGAGGAGGTCGAAACAGAAGCGCATGATGTTGTCTTTGCCGCCGGCTGCCTTTATGTTTTCTATGAGATAGAAAAGGCATTAAAAAAGATGATCGAAAAGGCTGAAAGACTGCTTGTGCTTACTCATGGAATAAACGGTTATGGAGAAACATACCGTGAGGCCGCAGAGTTGATGGGTATTGATCCGCCATCCTCCGGTCCTGATTACAGGCACCTGTATAATATCCTTTTCCTTATGGGTATTTACGCTAATGTCCATATTACAAAATCAAGAAGTGAAATATTATATGATGATATGAATCATGCAGTAAGTATTTGGGCCGAGCGAATAGGCGCTATGCCGGGTAAACTGGATAGGCTGCAAAGATATCTTGAAAATAAACTCACTAAATTGCCATCAGGGAGGTTTTCCATGGAGGGCGGCGAGAGAGTAAATGCAATTATCTGGCACACGAAAGATAGATGAAATGTCTAAAAAAATATGTGTTATTGATGGACAGGGAGGCGGAATCGGCGCCACTGTCATTAAATATATAAGAAATGTTCTCGGCGAAACCGTGACATTGGTTGCTCTGGGTACAAACGATACTGCCAGTGCTGCCATGCTGAAGGCAGGGGCTAACCAGGCTGCGACCGGTGAAAATTCAATATGCAGGATGGTGAAATATGCTGACATCATAACAGGGCCTGTGGGGATAACCTGGCCCAATGCCATGATGGGAGAGGTAACTACTGAAATTGCCGAGGCTGTTATGTCGAGCAGTGCCTGTAAAATATTACTGCCCTTTACACAGGAATCCGTTGAAATAATAGGTGTTATAAAAGAACCATTACCGCACATGGTTGAAAAAACAGTGGATCTTATTAAAAAGATTTTAAAAAATGTGTGAAGCGAATACTGATTTTCTGAAAAGTGGCAAGGAAAGCCTGGTAATGGAATTCGTGGATATTTTTAAAAGTATAAATGAAATGACAAGAGTTGTGGAGCCAGGCGGTATCATCTACTTCAATTTATTACATAAGAAAGACTGTGGATATGGATCGGGAATTGAAATAGAAAAGGATACATTTAAAGATAAGAATGATGGCATAATATATACTTATCATGAAGAAAATGAAATTGACGCTGAATTAACCGGCAGTGAATTAATGGAGAAAGAGATAGTAAATAATTATCGAAAAATAGATGGAAAATGGGTTAACCAGTGGTTCATTGGATATTATCTCAGGAAAAACTGATCATCAGGAAATTATATAGTCCCTTTAAGATTAATTTTTATTTCCTGAACAAAATCATCAGTATTTTGCCTTGACAATAGAGAATGTAAAGAATTAAATATATGATAATTGAATCAAAGCATCATGAAGATGCTGTAAATATTTTAGAAACGAAACTTTTTTAAAGGCCACGAAGGTCGGTGATGGTGTTGAATCACATCCTTTCGCGGCCTTTTTTGTTTTTGAAATTTAAATTTGGTTATCCATTTTGAAAAGGCGTAACATTAGTAAAGGAGGTTTTTAAAATGTGTGAAGCTAGTGCATATTTTCTTAATAATGGTGAGGAAAGCCTGATAATGGAATCTGTGGATATCCTCAGGCCCGAAGAAGAAGGGGTCTGGTTTATGGAAAATATATTCGGTGAACAGAAAAAAGTAAAAGCCCGGATAAAAGAAATGAACCTGGTTGATCACAGGATTCTATTTGAATCCTGATCAAACATAAGCGGTTACTGTCGGATGAATGTGAATAATTTATTTTTGACGAGAGCAGTCTCAATCTACAAGATTCTGTACTATTCGGAAAAGTATGCAGTCCAAAATAAAGTTCTTGATTGTGGTGCAGGAGGCGATAATCCTCCCTGTTATATCTTTTATACTCATGGTTATCAGGCCCACGGTATAGATATTGATAAAGAATCTATAGAAAAATCGGCTCGCTTTTGTTGTAAGAGAAAGTGTACCATGGAAATAAAACACGGTGACATGAGGAATATTGAATATGGCAATAAATTATTTGGCGCGGTTTATTCGTATAATTCGATATTCCATATGAGCAAACCTGATATTCTTATAAGTATAAATGAAATGACGAGGGTAGCAGAACCAGGCGGTATAATCTACTTCAATTTATTACATAAGAAAGACTGCGGATATGGATCAGGAATAGAAATCGAAAAGGACACATTTAAAGATTCAAATGATGGTATCATACATACATATCATGAAGAAAATGAAATTGATGATGAAATAAAAGGCAGTAAATTGCTGGAAAAAGAAGTAATTAATAATTATCAAAAAATCGATGGAGAATGGGTTAGCCAATGGTTCATTGAATATTATCTCCGAAAAGACGAAGATAAAATATAGCTTTTATCTTCAGCAGCAGAAGCTGTGTTGATATATTATTTGATGAATGCTGGATAGTTTCTTACAGCCATTCTTTATCTGACGAAAAAATAAACTGTATTAAAGGCCACGAAGGTCCCTTGTGTCATGTATGGCACACGACGTCGTGGCCTTTTTTATTGAACCAATATAAGGAAAACCCAGTATGGAAAAATCCGAAGCCCTGCGCTCCATTCAGTATGATCTGGTGGAGTATATCCAGACAAAGGTTCCTGTTGATTTTGACAATGCCGGACAAACACCTCTTTCCTTTATCTACAGGGAAAAGACCTATGTAATCAGGGAGGTGCTTGGCAAGTTTTTAAAGAAGGAGGGGCTTTACTCCAACGGATTCCTTGTGAATGTGGACAGGGGTGAGGTTTTCTTTATTTATTTCCATACCCGTAATTCCGGCCAGCGTTTCGAGATATGCGAAGGAAACTGGGTTTTATGCTTCAGGGTTCTGGAAGACCGGGAATTAATGGCTTTTTACAGGGAGGATCGGAAGATGCTTTTAAATATGACTATGAAAAGACTGGTGGATTTCCACGGGCACCTTTGCCCTGATCTTATTATTGGTGCAAAACTCAGTGAGTATATCCAGCAGCTGGTTTCTGAAGCGAGTGGATTGAATGTCAGTATATCAATTCTGGCACAGAACTGTACATCAGCAATAGATGCCATACAGATTCTGCTGGGCGCAACCTTTGGAAACCAGCGGCTGCAGGTCATGGATTTTGGAAAGCATGTCTATTCACTTGTAATAAATGAGACAGGAACAAGCTTTATGTTTTCGTTAAGGCCGCAGAAGTATGGTGACGAGTATGAATTCGATAACCTGGAACAGAAGATTATAAACAGTGGCATATCACTGGAGGAGGCAGTCCGATTTCAAAAATTAATGGATGGGCGTATAGAAAAGCTTTTTTCAATGACGACTGATGAACTTTTCGACTGCGAGGAGATTGAGAAAGGACAGCTGTTCTATGAAGTCCCGAGTATTTACATTACATGCAGCCATTGCAGTCACCAGGTATTAAAAAACCGCTCTGTAGAGTACCGGAACAGAACTTACTGCATCTCATGTTTTAATCATGTCTGCAGTGAGTGTAAACAATACAACCTGCAATAAAAGGAGAAAAATAATGTATAGCGATGAAAAAGCAAAAATAAGGATTGAACACTGGCTTAAACATAACCATTCACATGTTGAGGAGTATGAGACCTTTGCAACTGAACTTGAAGCCGCAGGGAAAGAAGAGAGTGCAGGGTATATCAGGGAAATGGCAGCGTTGGTTACTCAAAGTAATGAAAAGCTGGAAAAGGCACTTCAGAAGTTAGAATAGATACAGTCAGGAGTGATATTGTGGAAAATATTAAAAAATTACCATATCTGTCAGAAGAAATGCCGAGCAGCATGATATTGAGGGTTGTTGGCATTATCTGTAACAATATAAAAGAGCCGTTTTTAAAGGCCGGAGATGATGGAATAAAGATGCAGGGCTCCATGGATGAAATCAAAAAACGGGTTAATGCATCCACAAACGCCATGTCTGAGATTATTATAGGTAAACCTTTTTTTAAACTCCTTGATGGCATAGAAGAATATTCTCATCTTGTGGTTCTGTACTGGGGACACAGGGTCCCTGAGGCCAGTCGCCTTTTGACCAGGGTCCATCCAATGGGAAGGAAGGAAAATCCCTTAAGAGGAATATTTTCCACCTGCAGCCCGGCCCGGCCAAATCCTGTATTGATGACTGTTGTTAAGCTGCATAAAAGAGTTGAAAATGTGATTCAGGTTTCCGGCCTTGATGCTATTGACAGAACCCCTGTTATTGATATCAAGCCATATGTCATGGATTTCTATCCCAGAAAGGATGTCCAAATCCCCGAATGGATGCGGAAGATTATCGATGAAACGCGACGCTCCGTATAGTGAAGAAAGCAGCGTAAAAAAAAGGGAATAATCCTAAGAAGGATTGGTCCATATTTAAGTAGATATTTAAGGGACAGTGTAGGCAGGCTGGAATTTATGCCATATGGGGTGAAGTACATATCAAATAATACTTCAGGATGATACTCCAACTGATTACCTTCCGTTATAGCTACCCTCATGAGTTTACTGAGGTGCAGCAAAACACCATATTAAAATTAGGCTAGTGTTGAGAGAGATTTCTGAAAGGAGATCTCTCCTGTTTATGTGTATTTTTTAAAGGTATTATTTTTATATTGAGGAGAATCATAGTGGCAGAAAATAACGGAATGCAATATGAACCGGCATTGTCGGTTAATGAATTAAACCAGAGAGTGATGGCATTGGGTATAAAAAAGGCCAACACAAAGGTGTGGCAGTTGTTATTGCTCGGAATACTTGCAGGATTATATATAGGCTTTGGAGGACATGTCTTCCTGGTTGCCCTGCAGCAGGGAATGGGGAAGATTGTTGGAGGCGCTGTTTTCAGTGTCGGCCTGGTACTTGTTGTTATCGCCGGGGCGGAATTGTTTACAGGTAATATTATTATGTTTGTTAATACAGTAATATCCCTTTACTCTGTCCCTAAAATAATTAAAAACTGGATTACAGTCTACATAGGTAATTTTATCGGATCAATCCTTCTTGTAATTATTGTATGGGAAAGCGGCCTGCTGGGAATGCCGGACAAATTAAACGACCTGGGTACCCTTGCACAGAAGGTAGCAGATGCAAAAATAGCCTTACCCTTTTGTGAGGCGTTTTTAAGGGGGATTTTATGTAATATCCTGGTAGTGCTTGCCGTTTTGATGGCAACCATGTCAAAGGATATAATTTCAAAAGTATTCTGCTGTATTCTTCCTATCATGGCCTTTGTTGCTTCAGGTTATGAACACTGTGTTGCCAATATGTATCTTATTCCCCTGGGACTTCTGGCCGGAGGGGCTTCCTTTTCCGAGCTCGGAGTAAGTTTTTGTAATATTGTCCCTGTTACCCTAGGGAATATTGTAGGAGGGATTTTTATCCTTATTATTCATCCGAACAGGATAAGAGAGTTTAAGTTTATACGCAAAAACAAGGAAGCTATTAAACTCAAGACAATATAGTAATATAATCAGATGCCTCGCCTGTGAGGGCGGGGTATTTAAAAAACATGATTATCCCTGTTGTTTCAAATCCCATAAATCCCTCAATTTATCCCCGATGAGATTAAAAGCCAGGGCGGAAAGCATAATAGCTATTCCGGGATATATTGAAAGATGCGGTGCGCTCATGATGTAGTCTTTCCCTTCCATAAGCAAAGTGCCCCATTCCGGGTTGGGCGGCTGGACACCGAATCCTAAAAAACCAAGGGCCGATACCGAGATAACGGCCTTTGCCATACCGATTGTAGCGATAACAATGATTGATCCGATATTTGCGGGAAGTATATGGCGAAAAATAATGGTGGCCTTTGAAACCCCTGAATGCTGTGCTGATTTCACATAGTCCTGTTCCCTGACGGACAGGGTTATCCCCCTCACTAGCCTTGCATAACGCATCCAGCCAGTTATTGAAAAGGCAAAAATAAGGTTTAAAGTGCCCGGTCCTAAAATACCTGCAATAGTCATGGCTGCTACAATTTCAGGAAGAGAAAGAAACATGTCCGCAATTCTCATTAGAAATTCATCTGCAAATCCACCATGATAACCGGCGATAAGTCCTACCAGTACTCCCAGAATGCATGAAATTGCAACAATGGATATCCCGAGCCCTATTGACATTCGGGTACCTGTTAAAATGCGTGAAAAAACACATCTCCCCAGGGTATCATTACCAAAGGGGTATTCAAGGGAAGGGGCTGCCAGCCTTAAGGTCATATCCGTCTTAAGGGGATTATGGGGAGAAAGCACAGGACCAAAGACTGCGATAAAAAAGACCAGTATCACTATAATCGCAGCAACGGACAGTACAGGGTTTTTAAAAAGGGAATATGCAGATATTTTCCTGTCAGCAGTCTGGCCGGGGATATAATTATCAGTACTCATTATAATCGAATCCGTGGATCAAGACATTTATAGATAATATCAACAATAAAGTTAATGAATACAAAAATTATAGCAGTAAACAGCACCATGCCCTGTATAAGGGGGTAATCCCTGTTGCTTACTGCCGTGACCATAAGATCTCCAAGGCCGGGCCATGCAAAAATGGTTTCAGTTATTACTGCGCCCTCAAGTATCATCCCGAATTCCAGCCCCACAACGGTGATCACTGGTATCATGGCATTCTTTAAAATATGAGATCCAAGCGCCAGCCTGCTGTTAATGCCCCTGGCACGGAGGGCAAGGAGGTACTGAGAGTGCAATATATCTATGACTGCGGAACGAAGAATCCTGGTTGTGTAGGCTGTAAGACATGTTCCGAGAGTTATGGCCGGAAGGATAATGTGCTGCCAGTCTCCTCTGCCAAAGCCTGGAAGCCAGTGAAGCTTTACTGAAAAAATAACAATAAGAACCAGTCCCAGCCAGTAATTGGGTATGGAAACACCGGTTACTGCAAATGACACTCCAAGGGAATCCAGCCGCGAACCCTGCCTGACTCCCGAAATAATACCGATTGGCACGGATATTATCAGCGCAATGCAGATAGCTGCTGCTGCAAGATCAAGAGTTCGACTGAATCGGGAACTGATAATCTCCCATACCGGCACCTCCTCAACGAGTGATACCCCTAAATCAAAACAGATTACATGCCTGAACCAGTGATAATACTGTTTGTAGAAGGGGGCGTCCAATCCTTCCTTTTGAGCTATCCATTCAATGGTTGACTCATCAACCATGCTCTGCCCGCCATATCTGGCAACAGCTATTTCCATCGGGGCATCACCGGGGGCAAACAGCATCATGGCGTAGGTAAGAAAGGTAACGCCAATAAAAACAAGGATTGCAGTGACTATGCGTTTTGCTATGAATCTTAACATTTAGAAATGTCCCATTGGATCTGGTTGATACAAATGACAAAAAACCTCATGATGTTCATTAATCTTTCTTATTGAGGGGATCTTTGTTTTGCATATCGGAAGCCTTTTGGGACATCTCGGATGAAATACACAACCGGGTGGCGGATTATGTGGAGAAGGAATATCCCCTTTGATAATAATCCGGTTTTTTTCATGGAATTCGTGGCTGAGGGCATTTGTTAGCAGGGCCTGTGAATATGGATGACATGCCCCTGAAAAGAAATCTTTTACCGGCGACTTTTCAACTATTCTTCCCAGGTACATAACCGCCACGGTAGTGCCGATATTTCTGACAAGGCCCAGGTCATGGCTAATGAGAAAGCATGTCAGTCCATGACTTTCCTTCAACCTGAAAAGCAGGTCTGCAATATCCTTCCTGTTTACGGCATCCAGTGCACTCAAGGGTTCATCAAGAAATAATATATCAGGTTCGGTAGAAAGGGCACGGGCAATACAGACCCTTTGATTCTGCCCGACAGATACTTTTCCCGGCTTTTGTTCAAGAATAAAATCAGGCAGTCCGGTTTCTGCCGCCAGCCTGTATGCCTTTTTTTTGCTTTCCTTTTTGGAAATCCCTCTGGCCAGCAAAGGTTCGATGATGGATTGTTTTAGAGAAAGATAAGGATTCAAAGAAGAAATAGGATTCTGGAAGACTACCTGGGATTGCTTTTTAAGTCTTTGATGAATTGTATCCCCGGGGCATCCTGCGGTTTGTTTATCAAAGATAATTTCACCCTCCTGGTAGGGACAGAATCCCAGTATCCCGTTCATCAGGGTTGTTTTTCCTGAACCGCTTTCTCCGATCAGGCAAAATATCTCCTTTCGTCCGATATCAAGATTGACATTTTTTACTGCATAAAATGAACGTCTGGACAGAAAATTTCCCGAGCCAAAAGAAAATTTTACAGAGAGATTTTTCGTACTGAGCAGGGTATCTTTAGAGTTTACAAAAACTCTACCGGTTTTGGGGAATATGCCCGATATAAGCTGCCTGGTATATGGATGAGATGGATTATCAATTATCTCACTCGCCTTGCCTGTCTCAACGATCCTGCCTTTTTGCATGACCGCGATTCTGTCGCAGATCTCCATTGCAACCGAGAGGTCATGGGTAATGAAGATAATCGAGGTTCCCTGTTGTTTTTTATAGTCAGATACCAGCCTGAGTACCTGCATCGTGATAGTGGGATCAAGGGCCGATGTTATTTCATCCATTATTACCACTTCCGGCCTGGTGGAAAAGGCCATCTGCAGCTGCGCCCGCTGTAGCATTCCCCTGCTCCATTGATGGGGATACTGCCTGCATCGTTCTTCAGGCGATGCAATACTTACGTCCTGAAGAAGCTCAAATATCTTTTTATTCTGTGCTGCCCCGTTTTTGGGAATTTCATCAGAGTTGGAATGAATGGAGAGAAGTTCTCTGAATTGCCGACCCATTGTAAATACCGGATCCATTGAGCTTCCGGGATCCTGCAGCACAAGGGATATCTTCCGCCCTCTGAATCCGTTTATCTTATGCCTGTCTCCATTGGCAAGCTCATGGTCGTCAAGGATAATAGATCCGGAGATTATTTTCCCAGGGGATTCCAGCCTGACAAGTGTTCTTGCAAAAACGCTTTTACCGCTACCTGATTGACCGACAATGCCAAGGGTTTCACCCCTGTTAAGGAAAAGATTCAGTCCGGAGATGATCCTTGAATCGTATTTCTTACCCGGAAAATCAACGACAAGATCCTTAACATTAAGAATCGGTTTTAATGTTGCAGCGCCCTGATGCATTTCTTTCTGCCCTGAGTTTATTTACGATACAGGTCTGGTGTTAAAAGATATTTTTCAGCAGGATGAATGCGGAAGCCTCCCACATGATTATAAACTGCTGATATCATGGTTTTATTGAATAGCACAATCACTGGACTTTCATTATAAATTATTTCCTGTATCCGGTTATAAATGATTTTACGTTCCGCAGGATCAAAAGTAATTTTTCCTTTTTCAGTCAATTCATCCAGTTCCTGATTTCTGAATTCCATAAAGTTAGATCCTGCACCGCTCTTGAATACGTTGGATATAAAATAATCAGGATCACCTTCCGGTGCGCTGTTCCACATCTGTAGATTTAGATTAACATTTCCTCTCTTCATTGCCTGATTAATTGGCGAGCCTGTTTTGGTCACCTTCAGGTTTGTCTGTATCCCCACCCTGTTTAACTGTGCCTGTATCAGCTCAAGGATAGGTTTTAAGGATGCACGGCCTTCATAAGTCCACATGTTCAGGACAAGGGGTTTTCCTTCTATTTCCAGAATCCCGTCTTTATTGCTGTCCAAAGCTCCCGCTTCCGTCAGGAGTGATTTTGCCATATCCGGATCATAGGGGTAGGGATGCAAATCCCGGTTACACCATGGGAGGATTTCCGGAAAAATCGATGCCCCGATCTGCCCCCCCACACCTGCCAGTACCGTGTCAATAAGCTCCTGCCTGTTGATGGCATAGTTAAGGGCCATGCGTACCTTCAGGTCCTTTAAAGGACCATCCGCTACCCTGGCAAAGAGGAAGCAAAGCCGATTGGTGGGCTTACTGTAAATTTGAATATCTTTGCGGGATGAGAGTCGTTTAACATCATTTTCAGGAAAGTTTGTTGCAATGTCCAGTTGACCGGCCTCAAAGGCCAGCATTCGGGTGGCTGGATTGCTTATGATATTCAGTTGTACTTTTGAAAGTTTTGCCCTGCTGCCCCAGTAGTCATCAAAGCGTGAAACATTCATTTTCTCCTTTGGGATCACTTCTTCAAGCAGAAAAGGGCCGGTAGCATATATATTTTTCCTGCCGCTCCCGGGGCTTATAATTGCAGTGCCTGGTGATGTCAAATAATACAAAAAAGCGGCATTTGGCTTACTGGTTTCAAATATCAGTGTCCTGCTGTCTTTGATCGTAATAGTCTTGATATCCAGCATTTGCTGTGTGCGGATATTGAAAGTGCTGCTCTCTTTATCTATGATCCTTTCAAGACACCATTTAACCGCAGCAGCGTTTACAGGTGTTTTGTCATGAAACAGCATCCCTTCTTTTAGTTTAATCTCCCATATTAAAGGGCTGATATTTTTATATTCCTCCGCAAGCCAGGGTTTCAGGTTCATTTCAAGATCAAGCATAAACAGGGTTTCTGTTACACCTGCCTCGC
Source organism: Desulfatiglandales bacterium (assembly GCA_963667015.2). Taxonomy (GTDB): domain Bacteria; phylum Desulfobacterota; class DSM-4660; order Desulfatiglandales; family HGW-15; genus JAAZBV01. The sequence goes on along the minus strand of CAXXJJ010000004.1, from coordinate 2,547,918 downwards.
CTGTATACCAGCCGTTGGAGCCCAGGGCCGGGTCAGGGCCTTTTATGGATGGGCCAAAGGGTTTTGCAATGATGAGTTCGTCGGATCGTTCAGCGTAAATACCGGGAGATGCTGATGCCGCTAAAAGGAGAATAAGCAGTATAATGGAATATCCGGAACGGTTATTTTTTCGCATGGGCAATAAAGAATGAAGGTTCATTTCCATCGCATCTTATCTTTCCATAGGGATAAAAGTCAAGGCAGCATGTGTCATAGGATTGTATCTGTCTGAAGCAGGCAGCATTGAGAAGAGAACTGATTTTCTCAAAGCTTATGCCCTCATATAATGGAAGTGATCTCTGAGCACCCGCATAGCTCAGAAAGAAACGAAGAGAAACCAGGTTCCTGTTTTTAAATATTCCTTTAAGTATCTTATAGGCCAGATGATGAATGCGTTTCCATGTTGTATTCAGCCAGAAGCCGTCACATACAATCAATTTTCCATCGGGCTTTAACACCCTTCGCCACTCTTTCAGTGCCTTATCAGGGTGAGGTAGTGTCCAGAGCAGGTTGCGGGAGACTACTATATCAAAACTGTTGTCTTCGAACTTAAGTTCTTCTGCATCACCCATATGAAAATCAATATCGAGCATCTGGCTTTCAGCGTATTTTTTTGCACTTGAGATCATTTTATCCGCAAGATCAATGCCCGTAACATTAAAACCGGAACAGGCGAGGTATACTGCGAGTTGTCCTGTTCCTGTTCCGATATCCAGGGCACGCAGGCCCGGGGCCTGTGAAGCCAGCTCTTTTATGATAGACTCCCATCTATCTGCAATGGCAGCAGATTTATCAGAGTCATGGCCGAAGCTGTTGCTCCTCCAGTTCCAGTAGTTTTTTATTGAAAATTTTACAGTGTCCATGCTGTTCCATTTATAAAGTGTTTATGGATGCGGTTACTGCCTGATTTATCAAGCCGGCAGTAACCGCATCAGTGAATGTTATGGTCCCTTCAGGTTTCCTTAAAATGAAATACTGACTGATCCAAGTAATGATCTGCCGGGCCCCTGGTAGTATTCATAGTATTCTTCATCCAGAAGGTTATCCACTGACAGGGAAAACGCCAGCATTCTGCTGGGTTTGATGGTTATCTGGGCATCAACAATAAAGGAGTCAGTGTAATCGTTAAAAACTGAACTTGCATCCGGATCACGCTTGTCGTCATAAACGCTGTCAGAGTATCTCAGGTTAATTGAGGCGTCCAGGAAATCGGTAAAATATCCAAGCCACAGGTTAAAGATATCCGTGGGGACCTCATCAACCTCCCAGCCGTCTCTGCTGTTTCCTTCGGTATGGGTATACTCGGACCAGTGATGAGTATAGTGAATACCGCCTTTCAGATTCATGGGCAGGATGGCCTCGATGCCGGTTTCAATACCGTTGACTTCAGCCGACTCGGCATTGACCCGTTTCTTTATGCTGACCGTTTCACCGTCTATTACGTAGCTCCTGGTTGCATTTACTACGAGGTCGTCATAATCGTTCTCAAAGTAGGTGGTTTTTACACGCAGGTGTTTGTCAAGAAACTCCCACTCTGTACCCAGTTCCCATGACGTGTTTGTAGTGGGATCCAGGTCAGGGTTACCAGCAGCATAGGCCGTTTCCCCACCAATCGAATAACTGTAACTTGCGATTCTGTAGTAGAGAGATGGGGCGGTGAATGATTTACCATAGGATGCGCGTAGCACACCGTTTTCCTTTAGCCGGTAAACCACGGAGGCTTTGGGGCTGAACTGGCCGTCATCAACATCATCACTTTCCGCATAGTTTCCGTTTATATCATAATACTCCGTATCCGTGGCCCACCAGTGGTCATACCGTCCTCCCAGATACAGAGTGGTGGATTCAACGGGCGTATATTCTGCCTGGATAAAGGTACCCCAGGTCAGGCTTTCTCCAGAATCCTTTGTTTGAACCGAGACTCGACTGTCAGGATCACTTGGGCTGGACAGGTTGTATTTGGTGACTGTGGCTGTCTCATTAATCCCCTGGGACCCCACAGTTAAAAGCAGCTGGTTGTCCATCATATAAAAGGTGGCGGAGACATCTGCCTGGAGAAGATCGTTGTCCTCAATCTTGGTATAGGCACTGGAAACCGAATGAGACTGTGTTTCTTTGTCGTTGTATCCAATAAGGGCGGTTACATCCACCTTGTCCGGTACAGAGTAGTCATAGTGAAGGGTGTGAACATATGATTCTTTTTGGTAGGAGGTTACTGTAAATGTGGTGTCAGTCAGGGTGTATCCGTATGTGTCGGAGCCGTTCTGAAGGTAAAAAAGTCCCGATGTAATGGGATTACCGCTGGCATCCACAAGACAGCTTTTGCCTCCCAGCCATCCATATTCAAACTGGCTGGCGTTAAAGCTGTACCAGATTTTTGAATAATCTGTAAATTCATATCCGGCTTTTAAAAATGCCCCGTAATCCTCGTACCAGTTTTTGCCGTTGGTCCCGACAATGTAGCGGGTGGCTCCGCCCTGGGGATTGAGATCTGTGGCCACGTTTGTAGCCACGGGGACGGTTGAGTCAGTTTCACTTACCAGGTTGTTGCTGGATGGGGTTATATAATAGGGATTCGTAACATAACCGTCGGTTGTCCTGTATTTAAAGCTCATGGAATAGAAGAAGCTGTCTCCAAGGGTGTTCTCCACCCAGGTAGGATTTTCAGGATCATACGGGTCAGCAAAGGGGCGGCCGGCAATACGAGCGCTAAAGTATTTTGTGTTGTCTGTGCCATAGGAAAAAGATGCGTTTGCCTCGGTTTCATAGGAGATCTTGGTGATATAATTGATAACACCGGTCTGGGCAAGTGTGCCGTAAAGTGCGGAAAAAGGTCCACGGACCACCTCTATTTTTTCTACATCGGTCATGGGGATGGCCCCGGTGTTATAGTACTGTCCATAATCATACCAGTTGAGGCCGTCGACCATGACAAGCGCCCTGTTTCCCCTTATCATCGGGCGGGACCAGTAATCTGCAAGTCCTCTGTACTGGCGGGGATATATCCCCTCTGTCCTGAACAGAGGCTTAAAGGGATGTTCTGAATTAAATGCATCTATTACAACTTCGGGAATAATAGAAACGCTTGCCGGTGAATCCAGCGGCGCCTTTGGAGTTTTTGTTGCTATAACTGTTACTGTTTCAAGCTGGTACTCGTCATTGTCATCCTGTTCCGCTTCAGCCCAGACAGGCTGGGTGAGTAACATCATTATTGCCGTAATAAAAAGAACTTTTAACTTCAAATTCATATCAAATCCTCCTATTAAAAAAAAAGCCACGAAGATACATTTCTACTGTAGAAATATAGACCTTCGTGGCCTTAAAATTATTTTTAGAATCACCGCTGTTAATTGCGGTAACTGCCTGTATTGTTATGCTTTTTTATATCTGTTTTACAAATTTATGTTTAATTCCTAAACAAATATTCAGCAGCTTCAGCTACCTATTTTCTCAATATTTACTATCTTAACTGGCGGTCATTGTCAATCATGAATCTTTAATCGTTTTGTGAGGGCTATTCCAGTCATTATGAGCGATTCAGGGTCCAGATACTCCTCGGCATGTTTTTGAAACAAAATGGAACAAGCAGCTGGAAACTCATCATCTCCATCATTAAAAAGCAGCAAAATATCTATTTTGGGTAAGGCCTTAAATTGCATGGCAAGATCATAGGATGAACTTAGTTCGCAGGACACTCCGCCAAGCTTTTGAGAGGCATTTCTTAATGCATCAATTCGACCTGAAAATCTTTCAATAATGGGACGTTCCGCATCACTGATAAAGACATTTAGGTTTGTAAACTGGGACATCTTATGAAAATCCTTTAGCGCCGACCACTCGTTATTTACAACAGGAGTTGCGAAGCATAGCAACAGGTACTTGGAGAGAATTACGCAAATCCCATAATCCGGGAGGTTACCTGAACTATCTGAAATTCCTTCACCTGAAACAATATACTCCTCACCAAAAAAGGAGATAACAGCCTTTTGATCTACTATCTCTATACCAAGTGTATCTTTTTTAGAAGAAAGATCTAGTTCAGCAATTTGCCTGCAATATTCTTTATAATGGGTTTCAAAAATAGTTGTTTCCATATTATTTATACAGTGTCAATGTCGACTTCTTCTCTCAATTCTTCTTTTAGGGGGATCAGCACCTTTTCCATAGTTAGACAAATTATTTTTGCTTCTTCCTCTGAGCCTGAAAAGGCAATCCAGCAGTCCCATATCTCATCCTCGTCATTCCATAGAGAGCCCTCCGGTTTAATCAGTCCCTCTCCCTCATATATTCGTGAAAACAGGTTTATCTTTTTCATAAGGTCCTCTTCAGTATTGTTTCCACCCATTTCCCTGTAGTTTTTATACAGTTCATCTCCAACCCGCTTAAAAATTCCATATCTGAAATCATGCATCATTCTTGGAAGAGAGGGAAGTATCCAGGGACTGTTATTTTTTACAAGCCATTCCTGATAAAATTTCTTTCCCTTCTCTACAATGGATGATAGTTCTTTTTTTATATCTGCTATATTCACCTTATTACTCTTTTCTTCTGAAAAAGTTGAAATCCATTCATTATAGACCCTGATGATTTCTCCCCTGACTGTCTTTTCGGTCACCTTCTCTAGCAGTTTTAATTCATCCAGCTTCAGATCCTCAGGCAGAGGAAATAAGCCTCTTTCCACCTTTGAAAGGTATCTTTCACCGGTTTTTTCATTAACAATATTTGAATCCACAAGATACATATACTGGATTGCAACACCCTTTTGTTCATTCACCAGCAGGCGTGCGCCCAATTCCACTGCAATGCGTGGCCTGAACGTAAACAATCCTTTTTCATGGAGATTAAAAATATTGGGGGTCATATAGGTACCCTGATAGAGCACATACCAGCCCCTCGGTGTTTTCGTCAATGAACAGAGTCTTTCCATATCCTTCCGCAATTCCATAATCAATCCTCCATATCCAGTTTTATTGTGTTTCGGATGTAATAAAAAAAGGCCATGAAATCCGCACCCTGAGATGGGGCAGACCTTCATGGCCTTGAAAATTCAAAAAAAGTTCTATTTAAATTAATTGATCAGCTTCATGCTATTTTTTTTTACTATCCCAACATATTTTTATTGTCCGGTAAAGTCAATAGAAATGGAAAACACCGGATAACGGGTTACTATTCATATTTTGATATAGCACTGCCCTGACACATTTTATATTTTTCGATAGGTTTAAAGCAGTAAAACTCGCTGGAGATTTCTTTAAACTTCTATTTCTTAATAAAGGAGATCTTGAGATTGGAAGGCGGAAATATAAAGACAAAGAAGGTCATGAGCGAACTCTGAATTTGTATGATATCCTCAATCCACTCATACCATTCCGCAGATCCAAAGACAAGCGAAAGATCCGTTCAATTGACTTATAGGATACATCGGGAACGACCATGAACAGTTATTAACACCTGAAAAGTCGTAGTATTAAGGCTTTTAAAGCCTTTGCAGAGGGGAGAAAATCCCTGTGCTCTTTTATGGAATAATAAAAAAGACCGAAAAGACAACTCATTTATGCGGTAAATGTTTATCCATCCAGCCAATTTTCAACCGCAAGACCGGGTACCTGGCTGAATTCCCTAAAGTTAGCAGTTACAAGTACGAGTCCCAGAGAAGCGGTATGGGCTGCTATCAGCAAATCATTCGGGCCTATTGGAGTCCCCTTTTTTTCCAGTGTTGTGCGTAAATTTGCATAATGTATATCGGCCGGTTCCTGAAAGGGCAGTATTTCAATTGTTGATAGTATGGCCTCTAATTGAAAGCGCAGTCGCTCTGATCCTTTTTTTTCAGCACCAAAGCGTAACTCACTGGATACAATTATACTTGTGCAGACAGAATCTTCACCTTTTTCTGCTATTATGTTTTTTAATTTACCCTGGGGATTTAGCACCATTTCGGAGATAATATTTGTATCCAGAAGATACTGAGGTTTGAGAGTCATAGTTGAACATCATCCAGCGGGAGAAGATTTTTATCAATATCAGGAAAATCAACATCCAAAGGCTCAAGTTCTTCCAGAACTGACAATAAACCTTTCTTTTTAACCGGTTCCAAAATTAGCTTTTTACCTTCTTTTCTCATGATGGCCTCGTCACAGTCGAACTCGAATTCCTTGGGAATTCGAACAGCCTGATTTCGCCCATTACGAAACAAACGCACATGTTTTTGTAGCTCAATCATTTTTAACTCCTTTTTTTAAAGCATAGGCTATAGAATATGCCAGCGTATATTTTATGTCAAGTTCCGGAAATATAAAGATGCTTTCTGTAAGTATTGAGGCAACGGGTCTCCGGTTAGCTCATTACATAGTTATATATTAATTTTCCTGCTACATTTTATAATTTTAAAACTGATCTTATCTCTGTTGTTTCAAATCCTATAAATTTATAGGATGGGTGTATTATCTCATCTGAAATATCCGATTTTTTGCCCAGCTTCTTCTTAATGAACGATTTTCCAGGCAACTCGCCCAGGGGTTCTGTATAGCTGTAAAACTTCTGGAAAAAATGAAGGAAGATGGTATAATCCAGGGCATGAAAATTGAGTGGGACCCTAAAAAGGCGAGAATAAATCTTAAGAAACATGAGGTTGCGTTTGAAGAAGCTGCAACTGCCCTGAGTGATCCCATGGCTATAACAGGTGCTGATCCGGATCATTCAGATTATGAAGATCGATATATCACATTTGGGGTGTCTGCAAGAAGCAGACTACTCGTAGTAAGTCATACTGCCGAAGGAGAAACTATAAGGCTTATAAGCGCTCGTAAAGCGAGTAAAGGAGAAAGAGAACTTTATGAAGAAGGATAAAAAAATCGATAAAGACGAACTCCGACCAGAGTATAAACGCTCTGATTTCCCTGATGGCTTTGTGCGAGGCAAGTATGCAAAACGCTTGAAAGAGTCATCCAATATTGTTGTGCTCAATCCGGAGGTTGCACAGGCTTTTCCGAATGAGGAAGCAGTGAATGATGCACTCCTTTCTCTTATTGACATCGCAAAGAAAACGATACCCCCAGCAAAACTTTCTACCGAATCGGTCAAAAAACGGGTTTCTCGATAAACTTCGCAGGAATTAAATTAATAATGGATCTTTTTCCCTTAGTTTCTTATATGATTTGATCCATTGCTGGTAACCTTTTTGATTTTTCAGAAGCCTGTCAATGTTCTCCCAGGATCTTTCAATACGAAACAGATAGTTTTGCCAATGCTCAACAAATGTATCGAAACTATTTGCCTTTGCCATCTTATCAGCAGAAGAGCGTGTGGCAGGGAATAAAGCATGCCTATTTTTCTTATGGAAATTCAAAATTAAGCCTAAAACAATAAATGAAAAAGTAACTATTGATAGAGGTTCAGGGTCAATGTTATGAACTTTAGGTTCTCTTCCTTTCCAGAATTGGTAAGCTTATTCAGCCGGTGTAACCAGCCTGAATGATGCCTTGAGCCTCATACGTATGGAAATCAAGCCGGGTGATACGGATGATTCACCTTGTGCGTCAAAGGTTGCCGCCTGTTTCATTCTTACATTGTTCATGACAACATCATCCCCGCCCCACTCCTCTTCAATAACAATGGGTTCTGCTATTCTGCTTCCAATGCTTTCTGCCAGTATTGCAGCTTTTTTCTTTGCCTCATGAAGCGCTTTGACCCTTGTTTCATTCTGGATATTGATCCTGTCTGTATGATCATAGCCGACATTTTGTACACTTACATCATTTATAGCCGCAAGCCCGAGCCAGATTTTTTTATATTTTAAAAAGTCTGTCATGGAAAAGGCTATGAATGTTCTGGCAAAATACCCTTCCTTCAGCCTGTTCCCGTTTCGGTAGTTCCAGTTTTCTCCGAATTCCATGCGTGTGGTCTGGAGATCTTCTTTAATGCCTTCGCTGTTCAGGAGGGCAGTGACCCTTTCTACAATATCTATGTGCTTTTTTGTCACATCCTCCAGCAGTTGATCCTTGTTCATTACCTGAACACTCCACAGCATTTTATCGGGGACGACTTCTTTGACTGCGGTTCCAAAAACAGTCACATGCGGGATCTCTGTGTCAATGGCCTGTGCTGTTGCAGCGGAAATAAACAGTAAGATAAAAAAACTAATAACTGATATTTTCTTCATTTTGTATACTCCTTACCTTGAAAATTTTATGGTCAGGGCTGTAACTACTCCCCATACCCAGTTGTAAACCAGCACAAAGACAGGAGTAAGAAGGCCCAGGTCAAGGCCTGCCATGCCTTTACCTGCTTTATATGGAAATACAATAAACAGTTGTACAAGGGTTGGAAACAGGCTTATAAACGTTCCCTTTGTAAATGCCCTGGATTTCATTATAGGTATCAGAAATGCAAACCCCCATATACCGCCCCATACAATTCTGGGGTATAACCAGGCAGGTGTTAACGCTGGCTTTATCAGTACTCCGAGTGATTTTGCAATCCCAAGATCACCGATTAACCACACTGCCAGGCTGTTCATGAGTCCGCCAAGACATCCTGCCGCAAAAAAGATCAGTATTTTTTTCATCAGGGCACCTTCATCTCAGGTTATTATGGTAAATGCGAATAAAAACGCGACGGGCCATCCCATACATCCCACTGGCTTTCTCTGTAAATATTCCGGCAGCTTTCTACTGTCTCCCCTCTTCCTTCTTCGGTCTTTTCCTCTGTGTCCCTTGGGTTTGCCCCTACCTCTGCCCAGAAGAGATTTGCCCCTCCGGCAGCACCAAGGGTACAGGGTTCATGTGTGCAGTTTCCCATTACCGTCCTCGGCATCCCAAGCCTTGTAACCGCCACTATCTGGGCCATTCTCATCTCGTTTATCATGCCCCTTTTGGCAATTTCTGTACCCGGTATTGTGATTCTCCTTGCCGCACCGCTGAATGCCGGTTCAAAGGATGCTGTAAGCTCTATCATGTCTGCGAGCTCTTCACTGGTATGTTCGGGTCCTACCGGCTCAACGCATGTGCCTATACTCAGACCGGCTTCCCTGAAATTATTGATGCTTTTTATCCTCTGTTCAACCGGAAGTCCGGTATCAACACCTTCACGCAGGCGAACCGCATGATATACCCCTGTAAAACCGGCATCCCTGAGTTTGAATGCATTATCAATGTCCTGGTCTCCAACATTGGCGATCATAATTGTTTCGGGTTTTAAATTCTGCCTGACCTCCTTTGATATTTCAAGGAAACGCCCGAAGGGATATTTGGCCGTTGTCATCATAAAGACGGCGTTTGCTCCATCTTTTTCAAACCTTAGGGCATAGTCAACTGCCTCATCGGGAGTCAGTTCCGTTGCCTGGCTGAAGATTTTATTAACCTTTGCAAATGAGCAGAAAAGACATTCACAGGCGCAAGGCGCAAGATTGACTGCAAACTGGGCATGCACCTCGGCCTTTCCAGCGGATAGTTCCTTTGAGATACGGGCGGCCTCGGCCATTACTATATAACTCTCAAGCGAGTCGGGTGCCAGATCGAGCAGGTAGACGAGTTCGCTATGGGACAGGATTTCCCCTGATTTTGTTTTTTTTAAAATCTCATGAATATCCTCAAAATCTCATGAATATCCATCTATATTATTATCTCCTTTTTTATTATCTGTCGATTTATACTCCTCGCTTGAGAGTAGCCCCTGTAAGAATATAATTGAAGTATAAATGTTAATAATGCAAACGTATAGTATGATTTAACAGAAAAATAACAGCGAATATAATAAAAAAGACCAGGTTTTTTATAAAACCTGGTCTTTATTTACTGATTGGAGTCAGATGAGACTGATTAGAACATCTCCTTGCTCATCTTGTCTATTTCTTCGGAAACAGCTTCATAAACACCGGGATATGTGCTCATGGGGCCGCCCATAGTTGTATTTGGAATGAAGTACTTTGTGCCGTTTGTTTCGCAGGCCCTTCTTACTTCCTTTGCGATAGTCTCTCTTGTCCAGTTTTCACGGTCAACAACGCCGTTATCGATGTCGCCCATAAAGGAGATCTGTCCGCCGTATTTCTTTACAAGTTCGGGGGTATTGTTTGTTGTAACGCATCCCTGCCATATATCGATTCCCATGTCAATCATGTGGGGTACAAGATTTGCGCCGTATGCATCGCTGTGATGAACTATGAGTTCAACACCATGCTCCCTGTAGTAGCCGTAAATCTTCTTATATGAAGGTACAAAGAATTCGCCAAACATGTCAGGTGACATAAATGATGAATTATGGCTGCCCCAGTCATCATGATGGAAGATGCAATCAGGTTTGAAATGTTCACAAAGCAGTGCGGCGTAGCCGAGTTCCCATTCTGTGATGTAATCGATCAGTTCCTTCATTGCTTCGGGTTCCATCATCAGGTTCATACAGGCGGTATCCACACCCATGAGGTAATGGGTCTGCTCAAAGATGCCGGGGGCAATAAAGACTGTTGCAAACACTTCGTTCCTGTCAATAGCCTCTATACCCGGTTTGTACTGATCCCAGTCTGATGCGGGATAATCAAGTCTCGGGGCCTTAACAACATCTTTCCATTTTGTGATATCCTTGATAACCTTGTGCTCTTCATCGTGGACGGGAAAAGGACCGGGAAGTCCTTCCGGCCATGAAATCGTAACGCCCCAGCCATTTACAATCTGACCTCCGGGAAAAATAGACGGATTGCCAGCAATAACCGGGTCACCCATGATCATACCGAACATGGTGTCCTGGCAAACGAGGGCCTCGTACTGGTTGACAAACCTGTCAGGATTTCCGCCTTTGATGGTTTCTAATAGATTTTGTCTTTTCGTCAGCATATTTTTAATCTCCTTTTATTTGAAGCTTTTTAAAATGTAAACGCTGTGAATCCCGTTTCAGTGGAAAGAGCTGCAAAAACAATAATTCACGACTGTAACTATTTCAAAAAACAAGATATATGGAAATTACATCTGTGTGTCAAGGTAATTATACCCGTTAGACCCGGTCAGGAATTATAATAGCAAATTAGATATATTTAGTAATAATTGTCAATACAGCCTTTGATATGCGAATATTTCCTGCAGCCTCTCTGTGTTTTATATGTTAGTCACGGCCCTTTCCGCGGCAATGATTGCCCCCTCCATGTACCCGCCATGTTCTTCTGCTGTTTCTGTTCCGGCAAAGCGGACAGTATCGTCCCATATGGATATTTTTCCGGCCGGGGGAGAGTATAAAGGGTGATACATCATGGGCGGCTGATCATATTCTGTGGCCGTATATTTTTCCCTTGCCCAGTCCATGTAGAATAAAGCCGCAGGGTTTTCTGCCGGTTCTCCATATATAGACTTCAGCTGTTCCAGCATTGCTGTTTTAAGTTCTTTTTCATTATGGCGCCTGACCGCGGGAAAACCAAGAAAGCCCATTAATCCATAGGGAGGAGTATCATTATTTGACCCGTCATGTATCTCCCCGATAGGGCCGTACTGGCTGAAGCCCTGGCCGGAGAAGCCGTGGTCCCTCCAGAACGGCTCGGTGTATACAGCGCAGAATTTGGCCTGTCCGGCCATCCATGTACCTGTCTTCAGCATTTCCTGGGTAAGCTCATATGACAGGTCGGGAGTGAACAGGATAGTTGAAGCGGCAAGGCGCGGGGGCAGGGCAAGGATTACCCTTTTTGCATCAAATATGGATAGCGGAACGCTTCCTGGATCTCCAACACCTACCCGCAGGCCAGATGCTGTTTTTTCAATGCTGCATACAGGGTGCCTGAGTCTGATATTTTTTTCATTGATACTGCATGAGAGCTGGGAGATGAGAGCAGGGATACCATTTGAAATTCGCCATGAAGGAGGTTCAGTGGCGTAACCCCTTACTGTGTTTACGTCTCCGGTGTGGTTTTGAAAACGGCCGAACCCGTTTTCATACTGCTGATAGCCCGAAAGGCCCAGATCGTCGATCAGCCGTGTGATCTTCGGATGTATGTCCGGCCAGTACCATGACGGTCCCATATCAGATACAAGTCCCTCATATTCGCAGCCGTTTATCCTGCCGCCTGTCCGGTCTCTTGCCTCAAGTATGAGATATTCCCTGTTTTTTTGTGATAAAAGAAAAGCTGCATAAATTCCGCTTAATCCGGCACCTATTATTATTGTTTCAACCGATTCCATTGTATAAAGCCTGTCCGATAGTATAGAGATTCAGTTTCTATATCAGATTTTCAGGCCTTTTAAAAAGGCATTTTGTAGAATTTATTGAATATAGAGACAGGTTTCAAACCTGTCTCTATCAAAATCAGGCTGCCTTTGGAAATCCTTCAGGAGAGATCCATGAATCAGGGGTAAGCGGTTTCAGGCCCCATTTGATACGCGCTGAATCACACCTTGGTGACGGCTCATTATTTTCCCAGGCAGGTTTGAATTCCCTGCAGATTGAAGAGCGGTTTTCATAGATTTTGCAGTAAACTCTATCGCCTATTTCACCAATAAGGCAGTCACAGCGTGGAGGGGCCTTATCGGACCCTTTCATGGCAACAAAAAAATCATTAATTTTGACAGTCAGTTCTGCCGGTACGCCTCCCGGCGTAAATTCGGATGTTTCCGCCCAGTAAAAGGACGCGCGAAACAAGGCACAGCAGGCACCGCAGCTCAAGCACGGATTAAACACTATACCTCACCTCACATAATTAGAATATATATACGATTCAAAATCGGCAGATTTCTATAGAGCAGGCCGAAAAATTAGTCAAGAAGAATCAGAGGTAACCTTCATCCGGGCTATATGTCCCTCTTCCTGTTGCTGCCCGCATCATCCGGGTTGTATTCCGAATCCATTTCAATAAGCTGATTTTTTATTGAATAATTATGAATTATTATGCATTTTATTCATTAAAATTCATAATAATCTTACACCCCCACTCTTCGCTTTGACCGTTAAAGGAGGTTCACCATGGAAACGAAAAAAAGTTTATTTATTTTGATTTCAGTTGCTATTCTACTTATGTGGGACCTATCCACCTTTGGCGCCGGTACTTTATTTGCGGCAAAGCCCAATATGGTTAAACCGGGAGAGTTTGTCATTGAGCCTGCTACCCTTATTTCCCTTGCCTTTGGATGGTATATCGAGGGTGATGAGAATCGTAATGCTGCTGTAAAAGTCAGGTACCGCAGGAAAGGAGATATGGAATGGAAAGAGGCGCTGCCGCTTTTTCGTCTCCAGAATGAAAAGGTCGGCAATGGTTTTTCGGGTGCGGCTCCCAACATGTTTACCGGAAGTATATTCGATTTAGAGCCTGATACACAGTATGAGTGTCAGTTCGATATGTCTGATCCTGATGGTGTAAGTGGCGCGGCCCATAATAAAGTAACCGTGCGCACCCGTGCTGAACCGAAACCCTTTGTGGGCGGGAATATCCTGCACGTATACCCCCATGGTTATCAGGGTTCTAAGGAGCAGCCGGCCTTTACAGGACTGGGAGCTGCTTTAAGGATAGTTCAGCCCGGCAATACCATCCTGGTGCATGCTGGCGTCTACGAAGATGACTATACCCTGTTCGGCGGTCATAAAGTGCCCGGCAAACGTATTGGCGGCCAGAATTACGGATTAGACTTCTTCGGAACCTACAGGTTTCTCCGGAGCGGTACACCCGGGAAGCCTATTGCGATAAAGGGCGCAGGTGATGGTGAAGTAATCTTCGATGGTAATGGTTGTTCTAACCTCTTCGATGTTATGATGGCAGATTATCTGTACTTCGAGGGTCTTACCATACGTAATACCGATCTGGCCTTTCTTGCCGGTTTAAGTCATACGGCTGGATGCAGTGGATTGACAGTCAAAAATTGTCGCATTGAGAATGTCGGTTATGGTATTAAGACCGGTTACGCCGGATCAAAGGATTTTTACATCGCAGATAACGAGATAATCGGCCGATATAACCCGACAAGACTGGTAGGGTGGATCGAAGGCGCAGGCGTTCCGTGGCAGAATTTCCCCGGCTACCCCGCAAGAATAAATGGTCCTGAAGGTTCTTATATGGGGATCTCCCTTCACGGGAATGGTCACGTTGTGTGCCACAATTACGTTACCGGTTTCCTTGACGGAATAGGTGCCCTGCTTAATACTATGGATTCTGATTTTGAGCCCCGATCACTCGACATCTACAACAATCTTATTTCCAATATATCTGACAATGCGCTGCAGCTTAACGATTATTCTCACAACATCCGTGTTTTGCGCAATGTGATGATCAATGCCGCTCATATTCCGCTTAATGTCTATCCGACTGCCCCACTCGGCGGGGGACCTGTGTATTTCATACGCAATATCGTTTACCATGTTCCTGAACGGGGAGTAACAAAGTTCTATGGCAATTCAGCAGGCTTAATCCTGTATCACAATACCTTTTGCGCTGAAGTAACTGTTGGGACACCATCAGTGATGACAGGGGCTTCTAACCTGCAGCTCCGTAATAACCTCATTCTTGGAGAGAACCCCCTGATTCAAAGCAATCATCTTCCTGCCGATTTTAGAGGGATTTTCTTCATGGACACCTACACTAATTACACAACGTCCGATTTTAACGGGTTTCGTCCCAATGAAGGGTATGAGATGCAGTTCGTCTGGAACTCCCCTTCCTTTGACGTTATGAGAGATTATGAGACTCCCCGGGAGGTGCGGGCCTTCGGAACCCTTCAGGAACTCTGTAATGCAGCAGGTCAGGAGTGCAACGGGATACTGGTGGATTATGATATATTTGAGAACGTACCAAAAGCTGATATGACTGACCCAACAAGAGTTTATATGTTTGAAAAGCTGGATTTTCGGCTTAAACCAGACGCCGCAGCAGTTGACAGGGGGTGCCTCCTCCCTAACGTTAACGATGACTTTACCGGCAGTGCACCGGACCTTGGAGCCTTAGAGTGTGGTCAGCCTTTGCCTCTCTATGGTCCTCGTCCATAAATTTAAGGTAATAGTATAAATCAACCTCTTAAGTTGAATCTGACACTTTTTCAAAATAATTAAATTTTTTGTGCATATTTCAGGTGTTTGCGCCTTATTTGCCCTGTTTTTTAAATACAGTTCTTGACAAAAACAAAGAGCCCCAATATCATTCTGTTCAGTATTCCCATCATTGTGGTTTTTCGAATCGAGTGTCAGTAATGGACCTCAAATTACCCCTATTAAAAGAAGGAGGAAAGAGTATGCGTTTAAAAATGATTGCAGTTTTAGTAGCCGCTTTTTGTCTTTTTGCAGTTCCATCCTTTGCCGGTGGCATTACAGGAAAATGGGTAGCCGAGATGGAAGCACAAGGCGGACCTGGCGGTGGAGCAGGCGGTCCCGGTGGCGGAGCAGGCGGCCCGATGAAATTCACCTTTGACTTCAAGGCCGACGGCAATAAGCTGACTGGAATAGATACAGGCCCAATGGGACCTAATGAAATTCTCGATGGAAAGATTGACGGGAACAAAATTTCCTTTTCAGTCAAGGTAAACATGGGCCAGAATGAGATGAAAATCAATTACTCCGGAACATTTGAAGGTGATGTTCTGACACTCAAGATGGATATGGGAGGCGGCATGGGCGGCCCCGGTGGCGGAGGAATGGAGAGACCACCACTAATCGCAAAACGCGTAAAATAGTTTTAATATAAAGGGGCGAACTTAAAGTTCGCCTCTTTTCATTTTGGCTTCCGATCTCCCTGGCACAGCGTCTTGTCAAGGCGTCTTGTCAAGGTGTAGCTTCAAGCGAAGACTGAAGCTTCAAGCGAAGACGGAAGTCTCAGAACGAAGCCGGTTGACGTCTGTTTTTTGTTTTCTCTAACAGCCTTCAGCCTGAAAAGCTTCAGTCTGTCTTTCCACTGACCTCTATCTTTTCCCTTTCTTTTTCAATCCATTAATCTTAAATTTTTTACCCAGTTAAATCCGCATAGCGGGATGCGAAGCAGCATTTAACAAGGTTAGCCAGTGAAATTCATAATTATGACCGCGGAGCGAATTTCACCGGGCTTGAATATTGAATTTTGAATCAGCATCCCTAAGAGCCTACCTCTTCCCGCCATCTTGTCGCTGCGTATCTTTATGAGAAGACGGTAGCTTTAGCGACGGCGGAAGCCTACATTACATCGAAAACCGCCTATTTTTTAGAGCTTTAAATCTTCAGGCTAATAATATATTATAGCGTCTATACCATAGAAAACAGGAGGATTGTTCCCGATCATGGAAGTATTAACAAATGATTTGTTCAAGAAAGCACTTGGGCTGAATGAAAAAGATCGGGCTGCTTTGGCTGGCCTATTAATTGAAAGCCTTGACGATACACCTATTGAAGAGATCGAATCTGTCTGGAAAGCTGAAGTAGCAAAGCGGGTAAAAGAATTAGATTCTGGAGAGGTAATAGCTATTCCATGGGAAAATGTGAAAGCTCTTCTTTTAAAACGAA
The DNA here is from genome assembly GCA_963667015.2 of Desulfatiglandales bacterium. Lineage (GTDB taxonomy): Bacteria > Desulfobacterota > DSM-4660 > Desulfatiglandales > HGW-15 > JAAZBV01. Next base: position 2,531,460 of record CAXXJJ010000004.1, on the reverse strand, counting down.
ATGACGGCTAAAAAGGCTATCGAATTTCATCCTTCTGCTCTAATGGAGGTTGAAGCTGCAAAGGAGTGGTATGCTGAAAGGAGTCTGGTAGCATCCAGATCTTTCATTGCAGAACTCATCCATGCTGTAGATCAGGTCGAAGAATCTCCTGATATGTGGCCCCAATATGACGCTGGTACTCGCCGGTATATTTTTCCAAGATTTCCATTCAGCCTTATTTATCGCAATTTTGAAAATAAAATTCAGATTGTTGCAGTTGCTCATTCTAAACGCAAACCCGGTTATTGGAAAAAAAGATAGCCGGATGGATTTATGATTGTGTACTTTCACACTGTAGCACTTCCGACCTCAGGTATCAGACATCTAACTTCTGCCCCCCCCCTAACAGCCTACAGCCTAAAAAGCTTCAGCCTAGTTTTCCCCTGACCTCTATATTTTCCCTTTCTTTTTCAATCCATTAGTCTTAAATCTAATCCATTGTATCATTTCAGAAACAACGAATAACTGCTTTAAAGCGCTATAGGCGTGTTGCCTTATGTTTTTCCAAATAATTTCCTTGGCGTCATTCCACGGCTACGACTATGGAATCCAGTTGTTTTTGGTTTTTTAAAGTGGATGACTTTCAAAAATTATAGAAGCTTTATATTTTAAGGTCCCTGTTTACTGTTTAGGACTATCCGGTATTGTTGAGTGGTAACGGGTCAAATCACCCAATTAGTTAAAAAATGACCTGTTTACACATAGTATGTCTATAATATGTGGACATACTATGTAAATATTGCCATTATTGTCAAAAAAATTACAGGTCACTGCATTATGATAGAAATCTTGAGAAAAAGGATAGAAGGGGAGGAATTTGATTATCAAACCCTGATTGACTGCCTTGAAGGATACTCAAATCCGCGCACAAAAATAACTCAGCTCTTGAGGAAAGGAATTATTATCAGGGTTAAGAAAGGTCTGTATATCTTTGGTGAAGCATACAGGAGAAGACCCTATTCAAAAGAATTACTTGCAAACCTGATTTACGGCCCTTCATATATTTCCCTTGAATATGCCCTGCAGTATTACGGGCTGATACCTGAGCGGGTCGAAGCTGTGACTTCTGTCACTTCCGGAAGATCACGGAATTTCTCAACTCCAGCAGGTATGTTTACATATCGTCAGATACCGGTTTATGCCCTGAGCACCGGAATGGACAGGGTAGAACTTAAGGATGGCACAGCCTTCCTGATAGCTACTCCTGAAAAAGCCCTGGCCGACAAGATTATTTCCGATCGCGGGGCGACTGTCAGAACACAAAAGAAATTACTGGACTACCTGGAAAATGACCTCAGGATTGATATGGTAAATTTACTCTCTATGAATACTGACGTACTTGATGATATCGCAGAGAGATATTCTTCAGGAAAACTCAAAAAGCTGATCAAGTTTATTCAAAAAAATAATATGCAGCAACAGGGGCGCAGACATGCATAAGGCCTTAAAGAGTATGCTTGACAAATACAACTGCAGGGGCATGACTGATTATACAAATGCGTTAAGAGAAATCCTTCAGGAAATCGCACTGCTTGGCCTGTGGCGTGGTAAATTTTTTGAAAAAGCTGCATTCTATGGTGGAACATCCTTAAGAATTCTTCATGGTCTTGATCGTTTTTCCGAGGATATGGATTTTTCGCTGTTGAACCCTTCGGAAGAATTTGACCTGTCCGGATACGGAGAATACATTCTTAAAGAAGCACAGGCCTTTGGTTTTGAGCTCAAGTTTGATGAAGTGGAAAAGGTATATGATTCGCCTGTAATGTCAGCATTTCTTAAAGCTGATACAAGAAAACAAATGCTGCAGTTTGAAACAGGAGAGGAAATCATAAACGTGGTGCCAAAAGGTAAAATACTTAAAATAAAAATTGAAATTGATACTGATCCTCCTGCGGATTTTAAGACAGAGACACGCTATCTGCTGCAGCCAATCCCTTTTTCTGTTCGTGTATATACACTGCCTGATCTGTTTGCTGGTAAAATGCACGCTGTACTTTTTAGAAACTGGAAGAGCCATGTAAAGGGCAGGGACTGGTATGATCTTATATGGTATGCAGCAAACTATCCTGAACTTCATTTAAAACACCTTGAAAGCCGTATGATTCAAACCGGTTACTGGGAAGAGGGAAAGAATCTGACTGAAAAAATCTTTCGGGAATTACTGATTAACCGGATAAATTCCTTCCGAATTGATGAAGCGAGAAAAGAGGTGCAACCTTTTGTAAAACAACCTGATGATCTTAATATCTGGTCAAAAGATTTTTTTACAAGTCTGGTGCGGCGGATAAAGGTTATCTAGTTTCCATCCATAAACGGCTCTTTTTCACAATCTCTGCGTCAATCTGCGGAATGGCTTGTGCGATGTACTAAAGCACATCTCTGCGCGAAAGCGGGAATCCAGTTGTTTTTAATTTATAGTTTTGGGGTACTGTCAAGAGTGTAGACCTGACCCCGCTTTTTTTTCACAAATTAGATTAGAGATGATCAGGATTCACAGGCATTTAATTGACAGTTTAAAGTATATGTGTAAATATATGTGTTATCCAGTAAGAGGAGGCCTCAGGAAATGACACAATTAGCTATTTACATAGAAGATGCGCTATCTGAAAAGCTCGAAAAGGTAGTAAAAGCATCAGGAAAATCAAAATCAAAATGGATTGCGGATGTTATTAAAAAAGAAATTGATGATCAATGGCCGGAAGATTTTTTTAACCTGGCCGGAAGCTGGAAAGACGGCAGAGATCCTGATGAAATAATAAAGGAAATCCGTGATGGTTCTGATACTTTTGAAAAAAGAGAGGAAATTGAAAGATGAAGTATCTTCTGGATACAAACACCTGCATCTATTTCCTTAATAAATCTTCAGAAGCTATTATAACCCGAATGAAAAGTCTTTCACCAGCAGATATTAAACTAAGCTCAATAACTGTTGCTGAGCTTTTTTTTGGTGCTGAAAAAAGCAATGCAAAAAAGAAAAACCATGAAATTGTAGAAGCTTTTATACATAATTTTGAACAAATTCCGTTTGATAATAAATGCTGTAGACAATATGCGGAGATAAGGTCTTCTTTACAAAAGAAAGGTACTCCCATAGGACCGATGGATCTGTTGATTGCTTCCATCTCTCTCTCCAGTCATCTTACACTGGTTACAAATAATGTAAAAGAATTCAAAAGGGTTAAAGGTTTAATTATTGAAAACTGGATTTAAGAGTGCACTGATAAAAAGAGGGACCTCAAAATAGATTCGTGAGAAGTAACTATAGTTTTCGATATTTTAGTGCTTTTCTTGAAAATTATGTCTCGTGATTTCAGGCTGTTACATATAGTCATTTTCAGGATTTTCATAAAAAGTGACTCCCTTTTATGATATCGTCATCTGTCCAGACTGAAAATCTCTTCCCCAGCCGCTGCTCCTTATTTCAAGGGGTAGCTCATTAAGTAAGTACTTACTGTATTTAAGATCATCCATTTCATTTGTTCTCCCTTAACATTTACTTCCGGCTCTTTCCTCATCAACATATTAAGCACGGCCCGCTTTGGTAAGGGTAGCTCCTGTTATTTTTTTAGAAACGTGCGCGTTCATAGCCGTTATTCCAAATAAAAGGCAATATCCGGGAACGCTACCCGCTACCAAAACATTAACATTCTCTGCGGCCACACCGGTCTTTTGATGGAACCACTCCTGTATATCCTTCCTGTTGAAGCCCAGTCTTTTCAACTCCTCCGCGACTTCCAGCGCGAACACCGCCATGTAGCCGCCCCTCTTGCTCATCTTTGACGCCATCTGGTCCAAAATAGACATGGCGGTCCAGGAGGCTGTGACGCCGGCGATAAATGTGGAAAAGCTGCTGCTGATTTCGCAAACTGTAACGACGCTATCATCTTTTGCAAATCCCTTGCCCATATGACAGGGCTCCCAGGGACTTTCAGTTTCATTCTCGGCAAAGGTAATCCATGTATGCGGATTTATCCTTCCGGTCAGCGCCATGTCGTTCTCTGCCGGCCAACAATGGCCTATGGTGATCGTGCTTAATCGGACGGCGCGTCCAATGGTATTGTTGGCTCGCCAGCCGTGCCCTAAAAAACCCGGCCCGGAATTCATGTTGAGTTCTTTAGCCAGAGGACCGTTAAACAGAATCATAAGGTTAAAAGAGCCTCCTGATGTCAAAACATGGAAGAAAAATTCGCCTTTTTGTCCGGGCCCACTTTCCCCAACAAAGCAATCCATCGCCGCGATGATCGCCGGCAGATATTCCGGCTTGGCGCCAGCCATGACGGCGTTAATGGCAACCTTCTCTATCGTGACATTGCCGAATCTTAAGGGGCACTTGCCGAGAACTTCGTCGGGACCGCGGCTTGTTCCGGAAAGCATCCACTTAACGCGTTCTGCCGTAGGAGGCAGCAAGGGCAATCCATCGCCCATGTGATTTTCGAGAAACACTTCGTTGAATTTTTCAACCGCGGCTTCATAGCTATCCGCCGAGACTGTAATCGGCGGATAGATCTCTTTTTTCCTTTGTTTGGGATTGGCTTCCTTTTCTGTCAGAGGACGCGTCAATCCATCAATAATGGCATTCAAAAGCTTGGCAGCGGTAGGCAGCATTTCTTCCGCGGTTCCCCGATGTGTGTACCATTCCCGGGGAGGCAATGCTATCGTTCGAAATCCGGGCATGCCCCAGTCAGAAGAAGATGATTCCGCGTTTTTCATGAGATTTTCTGTGGCAAGGAATACCCCTGGTTTACCATTCTTCTCTATTTGTATTGAGTGGTAGACGCCCCACCATGTACAGGTCCCTAAGTCTCCAGCACCAAGAATGAAGGCGTCGCATGATTCGGCTATTTCTGCATACTTTTCCGGTTTGTCCGCCAGACCTATAGTCGTGTCGAACCGCACAAAGGTCGCTGAAGGATATTTTTCTTTCAGCTGCTCCTCAACAGCAATCAGGAGCTCTTTTGCGCCAGCTTTATTGTTATGAATCATAGCAAGTCTTTTGCCTTCCAAGGTCTTCAGGCGGGGGGATAATCCAAGCATTGGAGGGGGATCGATTACTCCCATGGGGCTGAGCAGTTCCAATTCAGCCTTTCCGGGAGAAACGCTTGTTGTTTTCGCGGTCTTTTCCGTGCCGTCAGTACAGGCAGCCGGCAATACAGTTAATGCCGCAGGAAATGCGGCCATCAAACCGGCGTTTATCAGGAACTTTCTCCTCACGATTTCCACTTCTTTACTGTTCCCTAGAGGCATGTTTTCCTCCTTCATGAAATTCTCATATTAAATATCAAATCCCTTAGCTGGTCCCCCATACTCCTCGTATCAAGAGTGTGTTAAGCTTAACGATTTGAGTCGTAAAGGGGTAATGTCCTAAAATATTCAAATATCATTTTCCCTTCTTGTTAAAATAGGATAATGGTTTTTATTTTAAAACTGGTAATAATTTATTTTGAAAGACTTGTAAGACAGTACATCTTTATACCTGAAATGATACGTTTTATTTTTAGGCTTTTTTTGTAATAAATTCAAGAAGGAAAAGACAGAGGTCAGATGTCTGAGATCGGAGGTCAGGAACTGGGCTGAAGCTGACTATAGGCTGTTAGGGGAAGAAAAAGACCAGCCGGCTTCTTATTAGTACGCCGTGCCAGGGAGGTTGGAGAACAGAAGTGCTTTTTAATATAGACCTTTAAAGTCTCCTAATAGCTCTTTGGCTTATTAAAAAGTGGGTAAAGTAAAAAAAAACAGATGCAAACTGATAAAATATCGAAGATATAAACAAATAAAATTGAGTAAAACACATTAATGAGCTAAACGGAGATCAACCGTTGCACATTGACCAGTTGCACAAAAATACATAAGCCAGGCCAATGATAATCTCTCTCCTGATAAAATAAAGAATTAAGCTATATCTGTCCAAAGTTTTTGTTTCGCCTAACAGCCTACAGCCTAAAAAGCTTCAGCCTGATTTTACCCTTGCTTTTTCAATCCATTAAGTCTTAAACCTGACCAATCCTATCTTTTCAGGTACAACGAATTACTGTCTTAAAAGTTTTCCCGAATTACTGGTATCAATCCAAAAAAGTTTGTTTTTAACATCAGACCCATTTCCTTATGGGTACTAAAGGAAAATAACCATGGAATTGATTGATATTGAAAAGATTGATCTTTCCCCTTTCCAGCACAGAAGGCATATAAGCGATGATAAACTCAGAGAGCTTGCAGTAAGCATAATGCAGGATGGTCTTATTGAGCCTGTAGTCTTAAGGCGCTGTAACGGGCGTTTTCAGCTCATATGCGGTGAAAGAAGGCTAAGGGCAGTTAAGGAATATACTGATAACAGCACCATACTCTCCAGAGTAATCAAGGCGAATGACCTTGAGGCAAGGCGCATGTGCGCCGCGGAAAACCTTCAGCGTGAAAATTTATCAGTTATAGAAACAATAGAGACCATTGTTGATCTGGTCGACTCCGAGCTTTACGGTGATGAAGTGTATGACAGCATGGGTGAATCCGCCATGCATAGCTTGAAAAATCTACTTTCCAAACTGGATTCGATACGACGAAGCGAAGACAGAGGATCGAGTATTTCAGGAGATTCAAACGACCTGTCCCATAAATTTATGGGACAGGTAGAAAATATCTTCATAAGTCTCCCCAAGTAATTGAAATGGCGATCATTTTACGAAAATGACCTCCAGATTTTAATGGACACCTCAGAGACGAGGAAATGCAGGCTAAAGTTTTTTAGTCTGAAGACTTTTAGGTTTTACTGCTTCTCCTTCAGCCTTTAGTCTAAAATGCTTCAGTCTGTTTAAAATGCCGCCTGGAGAGACTTTCAGGGCAAACCGGCAAAAGAGGAGACATGGGAAAACTCCATTTTAATAGATGATTATCTGAGTGCGTTAAAAAAAGGGGGATGGAAGATGACCCATATGGTACAGTCGCCCATGTCATCGGGGCGTTTCAACGCGGGTGTTGTATCTGCCATGCAGAAAAAGAAAATACTGGGTGTGACGAGCAGATATGTGATTGTGGCTAAAAAGACAAGCTGAGAGAACTGCAGACTGAAGACTGTCAGGCTGAAGACTGTTAGGTTTCCCGTCATTCCGCGAATTGCTTGTCAGGACGAAGCTTTATGCGGAGACTGAAACCTGCTTTTCCCTTGCTTTTTCAATCCATTAGTCTTAAAAAAACCTTAATATCTTTTCGGGTATAAAGAATTACTGCCTTAAAGTGCCAAGGCGCATTGTCTTTTGTTTTTCCAAACAAAGTTTTTTTGTCGTCATTCCACGGCTACGAGCGTTTAATCCATATGTTTTCTTGATAATGGTGGTAAGAGCTAAACAGAGGCCCTTTTATTTATTTTGAACTAATGAAAATGTAGCCGTGAATTTTGATTCAAAGGAGACTATCAGATGGATATCCCTGAGTTGATCATTACTGAAAGTAGAATTGAAACTGCGATATTTCTTGTTCGTGGGCATAAGGTTTTAATAGACTCGGATCTCGCAGCCCTGTATGGTGTTGAGACCAGAATCCTTGTCCAGGCGGTCAAAAGAAATATACAGAGATTTCCGCCGGATTTCATGTTTCAGTTAAATAAAGAGGAGTTTAATGCTCTGAGATCACAAATTGTGATCTCAAAAGGAAAGGGTGGGCGAAGATATCACCCCTATGTCTTTACAGAACAGGGAGTTGCAATGCTTTCCAGTGTTCTGCACAGTGAGAGAGCAATCCAGGTCAATATAGCTATTATGCGAGTCTTTGTAAGGATCAGAGAATTTGTATCTTCCCATAAAGAACTGGCTGCCAAACTTGATGAACTTGAATCCTATATTAAAGAACATGATGAGCAGATTATGGCAATATTCGAGGCAATCCAACAGCTCATGAAATCACCGGATAAACCTAAAAGGCAAATAGGTTTTGAAATCAGGGAAGGTGGAAGTAAATATACCACAAAGACAAGGAGACAATGACAAAAACAAATCTCCATGCTTACACCCTAACAGCCTATAGACTAAAATGCTTCAGCCTTATTTCCCCCTGACCTCAGACCTCTGATATCCGACCTCTTGCTTTTCTTTTCTTGCATTTATTATAAAAAAGTCTTAAACCTAACCTATTATATCTTTCCGGGTATAAAGAATTACTGTCCTTGTCCGCCTCTGGCGGATTAAAGCGCCAAGGCGCATCATAATATAAAATATTACAATAGTCTTTTTGTCGTCATTTTTACCCAGTTAAATCCGCAAAGCGGGATGCGGAGCATCATTTAACAGGGCGATGCTGTTTTTGAGTACCGGGGAATCCAGTTGTTTTTGATTTTTTATTATCGAATCTGTCAGGAATGAAGGTCTGCCCATGTTTTGGAAAGGAAAATGAATAAAAAAACTATTGAATATTTACGACGCCGAACAGCAGAGTTAGCTATCGGCAATTCCACCCTCCGCAATCAGGGGGCGCCTGGTGTTGCTAAGGCTGCACGAGACTTCCTTGCCAAACTGAATTTAAATTCTTTCTCAGTTAAATTTCAAGATGATTTTAATAAAGAACTTAAACAGTCCACGATTAACTTAGTCCAAGCATTACCAAATGGTGCGCAAAACTGGGGCACAGCAAGAAAGGCTGTCAACATTTTTCTAAGAGACTGCCTTTACAATCAATTTCTTTGCTATCATTATGGAATTTTACAAATTCACCCATGGCTCGAAGTGCCCTTAGATAGCCACGTTGCAAATGGTCTGCGAGCAACTTCTTTAGGTAAAAATCTTCCAAGATGGAAGACTATTACTGGCCTCGAACATGAAACAAGCAATCAATATCAGCAAGTAGCTAATAAGGTAGCGAAAAGGGTAGGATGTAATCGCGTTGACTTAGACATATACCTCTGGAGGGAAATTGGGAGAGGAGAATTGGAGATCGTTTAATAATGTAATAAACGCGGACCTAGCAAAAAACTCGCCAGTCTGGATACTAATGCATTATGTTTTTTGTATGGAGTTGATGGAATGAAAAAAAGAAATGCAGACCATTTGGTAAATGCCCTGTCAAATGATATAAGCGACAGCTCTGAGTTCTATTTGGTTGAAAATATCCAATCCTTTCCATTGAGAGGGTTTCATTCATTTGCTAACGATAAACCCTGTATTGGGGCTTTTAAGGTCGGCAAATCTTCTGAAAAAAAGTTATGGTTGTTAGTTATTGATTGGCATACCGATGGGAACTACTACCTTGTTATTTATCAGGAAAAGAACAATCTACCGCCAGTAGCTGAGTTGCATGATCAGCGAGCAAGTAGGGATTCATTAGATTTAGTCTGGAGTTACAGCCCAAGGAAAAGAGATGGGCGTAATGAAGAAAGAAAAGAGGCTTTCATTCGCGCAGCCGGACACCAGGATTATGTTGTTTCACTGCCTGGTTCGATAGTTTCACTCGATGATTTCTTGGAAGATGTTTTTTCGCTTGCGTCTTATCGTTTAGCTGCGGACTTATTGAGGGATTTTGCAAGCGAACCAGTCCGTGCATCATTTCCTGAAGGGAGAAGAATTGAGAGGCTCCACAAATCCAGAGAAAGAGATTCAAGAGTTGTCCGTCAAGCAAAAGATCAACATGCCCAACGAAACAATGGAGCGCTTCCATGCGAGGTATGTGAATTCGATTTTGCGGTACATTATGGAGAGCTCGGGACATCATACATTGAGGCACACCACGACCGCCCGCTAAGCGACTTGAACAATGGTGAACTTCTAGATACGAGAGTAGAAGATTTCTCTCTTGTTTGTGCAAACTGTCATCGAATGCTTCACCGTAAGCGTCCTTGGTCAACAGTAGAGCAACTCAAAGATTTAATTAGAAGTGAAACATAACAATGCTTTTTCAGCGAAGTGCAAAAAGCACGCGTTCGCTGAAAAGCAGGTTATGCCTCTAATCATTAAGAGCTGATAATAAAATGAAAAAAAATAAAAAAACACGTATTGAAAAATGGCAGGAAAAAACCAATATTGATATTCCTTTCACAACAGTAAGTGATGATTTCTCCCAAGAAGACAATAAGGTTATCAAATATCTTACAAGAGTACAAAATCGAAGCAAAAATAAGAATTCAAAAAAAGAAGTCAAAACATGGTTCTCCCAATATGGAATGATAGAATCCAGTAAAGAACTAATTTACAATGTAGAAAAAGGAAAGCCGTTATTTCATGTCATAGGATATTCATATAATGTTAGTATGGCACTATTAGAATTAAGTCACATAGTAGATATTCTTGCTGATGGAAAAACAGAAAAGGAAATGAATGAAGATATAAAATACACCTTGGCTATTGCTTCCATTTATGAAATTCCTGTTTATCCAAATACTGAAGAATTATCTGAAGAGTTATCAAGATACTACCATTCTATGATGGTAAATGGCTTTGAAGCTCCTGATGGAAAAGGAGGAAAGCTTAGTTTTAAGTTAAAAAAATCTCCTGGTTCAAAAATTGACTCAATTCATTATTTAAATGATATTGCATTAAATGAACCACTCCATCCTTCAGATATAGCTTTAATCCGTAAAGCAGTTCAGAAAGAGTTAGGAAAGCTAAATAAAGCCAACCAATTAATAAGTTCCCTTGAACTGGCGATCAACGAGCTAAAAAATTTGCTAAAAGGAAAAAATAGAAATGAAAGTAAGCTACAATCTTGCCTAACGAACAATCCAATCCTATTTGGCCTAGAGTATCAAAAAAGTATACCAAAATATAAGTTAGGTAAAGAATATGAAATGGATTACGCTCTTGAACGTTATTCAGGACTGATTGATGTACTTGAGATAGAATCAAGTAATTTACAGCTATTTAATAAAAAAGGTGACCCCTCCCAGTATTTAATACATGCGGAGCAACAAGTTATGGACTGGTTGCATTGGATAGAACGCAACCATCCGTATGCAAGAGAATCACTTCCTGGTATTACTAGGCCAATAGGCTTTGTGGTTATAGGTAGGTCAGAGACACTTGATTTGAAAAACAAACAAAAGCTTCTACATAGAAATATACTTTTTCGGAGCAATATTGAAATTCTAACATATGATGATTTAATGAAAAAAGCAGAAACTATGTTAAACATATTGACAGGAATAGAATCTAATAAGAAGGCATAACGAATAAGGATAGATTGTGCGGAGCCACAATCTTATCCAATGGTTGAACAAGCCCGTGTCTATATAAAGAAAATATATATATCCGAGAAGCTGACAGGTAATGGAACTTAAAGTATAGCGGAAAGCAAAAGGCAGACCGGTACGCTGACCTTAAAAAAGGCCTTTAAAGTGATTGTAATCTTCATAAACAAAGCTACCTCCGTGTTATAAAAGCAAGAGGGGCAATTTCCAGATTAAGGTCTATTCCGAGTTGCAAACAGGCTTTCTAAACTTAACAATAGTCATCAGCGACTTACAATGGCTGCATTTAAAAGCAGGCCTTGGACGTATCGGGATTTTATCAATAACGACTCTCAATATTACCTGAATCAGAGAACGTATTTTCTTAGCATTACTGTGAAGGAAGCCATAATCCCTGACTCTCCTGAAGCCTTTGGGAAGTACATGTTGCAGTAGAAGTTTAATAAAATCTTCCCCATCCATTGTGCGGTATTTTACAATCTTATTGTTATCAATATACTTAAAGGTTATCTTTCCATCCCGGTTTGCAATGATATTTTTTTCGCTGATAACGCCACGGTATAAATACCGGGCAAGATACTTGAGGGCAGTAATGCCTGCTCCAACATGTTCGCAGTCAGCCACCCATTTTTTGGGTGCATTTTTAGGGATGGAAAAGCCGGCATTATTTAGCTCATGTAAAAAGCGGGCGCGGAAAACTTTAGCCATGGCTTTTTCATTAAAGAGGTATTTGCCTTTTTTCTTTTTCCATTGTTTGGATTTTTTATCCACTCCACCTGCCGGAATGATGACATGAACATGTGGATGATAATCCAGATTTCTGTTATTAGTATGCAGAACAATGGTCATACCGACTTTAGCCCCCAGTTTTTTTGGGTTAGCAGCAAAATCCTTTAGAGTGGATGCTGCACAGGAGAATAAAAAGGGGTATATCTCTTTTTGATGGTGCATGGCTAAAGGCCTGAAAGAATATGGCAGTGTGAAGGTAACCATAAAATAAGGTGCAGGCAGCAGCTTTTGCTGTTGTCGGTCAAGCCACCTGCTGGTTTCATGGTTCTGGCATTTAGGACAACTTCGGTGACCACAGGACATGGGGTTCCATTGGGAATGTCCGCACTGGTTGCAGATTGTATATACTTCTCCGGAATCAGGAGTTCTGCATCTACGAATGGCATTAAGTGCGCTTAAATGTCCTGGTAGTAGGGTACTGGAATGTTTAGCCATAAATGAGTCGTAATATTGGTTGATGATAGATGCCAGTTCCATGATTACACCTTCTTCAAATCAACATGAATGGAGTTGATCAGCTCATTGATTTTAACAAGACTGTCATTCTCGGTAATATCTGTCAGGTGAGCATAGCGAGCGGTAGTTTCAGGGGTGGCATGCCCGAGTATAGCCTGGATATGTCTGAGACTCAGGCCGCGCTCAAGCAGGTGTGTTGCGAAGCTGTGACGAAGGGAATGGATATGGACTTTTTTTTAATGCCGCATTCCTTAACAACTACCTGCATAGCCTTCTGAGTTCCGCCTGTGTCCATGTGATTAGTTGCCTGTTGGATTTTATCAGGAGAGCCCGTGGCATTAGGGAAAAGCCATACAGGGTTTTTGTGTTTTGACCATAACTCACGCAGAGCTTCTAAGGTAAGATCCGGCAATGGAACTAAACGGTCTTTATGACCTTTACCACGCCGGATATGGACCTTCTTTCTTTCAGCATCGATATCGCTGGTTTGAAGATGTAATGCTTCCTGCAAACGAAGTCCCATGGAATATGTAGTCAGTAGAAAAACCCTGTATCGGAGTTTTCTTGTTGCACCTATTATGCGCTCTATTTCACCGGGTGTAAGAATATCAGGCAGGGTATATACTTTGGGAGGCTTAATAATATCTATCCACTCCCATTTTTTCTGGACAACGTGTTTCCAGAAGAACTGAAGTCCAAGACGGTCCAATTTGACAGTGCTCCAGGAATGAGAATCAACCAGGTCAGAAAAATACTGTTCAAGTTGGTCCGGGGTAAGCTGATCAGGACAGCAGTCAAAATGCTCTTTTATCCGGCGCACCGCCCTTGAATAGGCATCAATAGTGCTTTGACTTTTACCCTGAAGTTTGAGTATTCTTAGGTGTCTTTCATAAAGGTCATTAAATCTTTCTGTTTCTTTTTTGTTCATAGTGTATCTCCTTTTATTATTTTTTGTGCCCTGAATTGAGCATACATCAGGAGCATACACTATTTATTATTTTTCTGCCGCGCAAGCGGCTTCGTTCAACAAAATGCTCTACCCGACCATGAAGGGTGAAGTGGGACGCCCTTAACTTATTAACATGTCAATAGATTCTACCGATTTGCGGGGATATAAACTGGATTTATAACCCCGGTGAGCCATTGGGGGCAAACCTCGACATGGGACAGCTACTATCGATTATGTCCAATGTCGTGACCTGACGCCGTTTCGGTGATATTGAGTAGAAAGTCAGAAGCCAAATAATCACAGTAGTATTCTTTTATAAGGATCATCTCCAACTTAGTTGAGCGATGATCAGTGTATGAGGAGATGTTCTCTCAAAATTCAATAACTTTTACAGTTGCATTATTAAAGGTCGTCTTATCGAAATGGGGTCGGACCAAGCTAACCTATTAATCATTAATCCATTAATGAACAAAGATATATCAAAACAGGAGGAACTTCAATTAACTGAAAATGTTAATTGAAGGATTCAAGATTCAAGGTTCAAGATATAAAAGATAGGGTTCATCCGCCGTCGCTAAAGCTATGGCGGGACAAGAGGGGTCGAGGGTTCTCCGAATACTTCTCGGGATCTTCGATAAGTGGAAAACAAAAGACTTCACCCTGTAAATGTTGCTTCGCAACCCGCTTTGCGGATTTAATAGGGTAAAGACTGAATGCTTTTAGGGAAAACAAAAAGACAAAAGTCAGAATTCAGAGGTCAGCCGGGCCGCTTGCCAGAAAGACGGCAAGATTGATCAAGAAGGAAACTGAGAAAAGCAATGAATTGAACACTGATCAACACGGATTTTTGGGATTTAAAAATAAAAAAATAAAAGATCCGTGTACATCTGTGTAAATCCGTGTCCTGTAATATTTAATGAAGTTTCATACGAGTGCCTCAGGAAAAGTTGCAGGGTTTTTCTTTATATTATTTTTCCCTGCCACAGTTTTTCCAGAAAGTTTTTCCAATGTATTGTATAAATGTCGTTCTTTTTTGTTTCTACCGGATCCTGGCTTACCAAATAATAGTCAGAAAATATCTCCTCTTCAGAAAGAACCTTCAGTCCTTTAAAGTCTGCGGAGGTTACACGCTGGCTTGACTTAACTTCAACTGCAATTTTTTCCCCAATCAAAAAATCAACTTCGTGACCATGGGTTGATCTCCAGTATGATAGAGATGATTTTAATCTTTTGTAACCAAGGTATGCCCTGATTTCCATACCTATAAACTGTTCAAAGCTTTTACCATACAGGTCCGAATTTCTGTCAAGAGTCTGTGTACCTGAAAGAGCATGTGTAACTCCAGGATCAAAAAAATAAAATTTTCCTGATTTAACAGCTTTTCTTTTCTTTGATTCTATCCATGCAGGAAGTAAAAAGCCGACCAGGGTGTCTTCAAGGAGTGATATGTATTCTCTTACTGTAGAAGCGGCTACCTGACAGTCATTTCCAAGTTTTGTAAAATTTACAATTTCTCCGTTTGCCAGTGATATTGTTTTGAGAAAACGTGCAAAGGGTGGAAGGTTCCTGATTAAACCTTCGGCCATTATCTCTTCTTTCAGGTAGGTATTTACATATGCATCAAGTTCCTCTTCAGGGTATTCTCCAAGGTAAACCGATGGCAACCCTCCATAAAGAAGGTATCTTTCAAGGTTAAATTCAGGTATCTCTTTCCATGTTAACGGGAAAAGTCTTGCTTCCCATACCCGTCCTGCCAGGAGATTTGCATTGCCTCGTTTGAGTTTTCTGGCACTGCTTCCAGTCAATAGAAAACGTATCTTTCTGTTTTCAATCAGTCGATGGACTTCATTCAGCAGTTCAGGAATACGCTGGATTTCATCAACAACAACCAGGTTTGCTTCCTGGGCATCTATAATCTCTTCAATCTCGTGAGGGGCGCTTGAAAGCCGCAAAAACAGCCGGGAATCCAAAAGATCAATAATGCCTGCTGAATTCAACAACTGTTCTTTAACAAGTGTTGATTTACCTGTAGACCTCGGTCCAAACAGAAAAAAAGATTTCTTCTTTAATAAATCATTAAGATCAAGTAAACGATTGATGGACATATGACACCCCTATCGCTGATATACCGGAATTACAGCAATATACTGACTGATATTTCAAAAGTCAATATACTCTTTTATTTTATGAAGACCGCTGTTCGGTTATAAGGTTGGCAGTTTAAACCTAATAATTGATTATATCGTTTTAAAAGATTAATATGCTGCTGTTTCTGCCTTAAAAAATCCTGTTAATGAATTATAAAAATATTCCGGTTCATCTTTTTGAATAACATTCGAAACGAAATGGCGAAATGGGGTTCATCCGGTTAATGAGTACATAAAGTTGAAATAGAGGTGGAATAGGTTGATAATCCAATGGTAACCACACCAAAAGGAGGTATCAACCACATGTCCACCTCATTACTCTATCATGCCTTTGGAATCAAAGGAGTCAAGTATATTTCTACA
This sequence comes from Desulfatiglandales bacterium, assembly GCA_963667015.2. GTDB lineage: Bacteria > Desulfobacterota > DSM-4660 > Desulfatiglandales > HGW-15 > JAAZBV01. The sequence goes on along the minus strand of CAXXJJ010000004.1, from coordinate 2,515,559 downwards.
AAATATAAAAATGGGGTTACTATATTTAACTCAGAAGTATCAAATTCCATTGAGTATTGCCCTGAGTGTAAAAGTCATAAAACAAGCAGACAAAAGGGTGTAAAAATCAGGGATTTTAAAATGAACCCCATAGGTTCGAGGCCAACCTTTCTAAGGTTAAAGATATGGCGTCTTTATTGTGAAGACTGTCACTCTCTAAGATGGCCTAAACTCCCTTTTTCCGAGGGTAAAAAACGATATACAAGGCGTTTCGCAAAATTTGCTATTGATCTACTACACTGGATGACTATCTCCGGAACAGCCAGCATTCTAAGTGTTGGTTGGGATCTGATTAAAGATATCCATAAGGAACACTTAAAACGCCGTTACAAAACACCACCATTGGAAAAATTAGAATACCTGGGCATTGATGAATTCAGTATTAGAAAAGGTCATAATTATATGAGTATCTTTGTTGATCTTAAATCAGGACGTATACTCCATGCCGTTGAAGGCCGATCAGGTGAAGATATAGAACCCTTTCTAAAACGTATAAAAAAAAGATCCCCTAAGCTAAAAGCCATTGCCATGGACATGAGTAAAAGCTATATCGCTGCAGTGCAGGAGCATTTGCCCCTTGTACCAATAGTTTTCGATCACTATCACATCTCTGCTTTAATGAACAATGCCATTGAGGATGTGAGGCGGGAGCAACAGGCAAAAATCGATCAAGAAGGAGCAAATCTCATAAAAGGCTCCCGCTTCCTTCTTTTGAAAAATTACGAAAAACTTTGTGATGAAAAGCAAGACCGCCTTAATAACTTGCTCCGGGTCAACGAACCTCTTTTCACTGCCCATACAATGAAAGAACAACTGAGACAATTTTGGGAAAAAGACACTTACATTGACGCAGCTTTGTTCTTGGATGCGTGGTGCACTGATGCTGAAAAATCAGGCATAAAACCTTTAGTAAAAGTATCCAAAACCCTTATGCAGCATAGCCATGGTTTATTGAACTACTTTTTCCATCGAATTACTTCCGCTCAAGTCGAAGGTATTAATAATAAAATAAAAACCCTTAAAAGACAGGCCTATGGCTTTCGGGATATGGTATACTTTAAATTGAGATTGTATCATTTACACTCTCAGGCGTACTCATTAACCGGATGATCCCGAAATGGGGTCAGACCAAACTAATCTATTAATCATTAATCCATTAATGAACAATGATATATCAAAACAGGAGGAATGCTTATGAAAAAGAAAGAGAGTTTGAAGATGAAACGCCGTGAGTTTCTTAAAGCAAGCGCCCTGGTTGGAGCTGCAGCTGCCACAGTCGGTCTTGATGGATACAACGATGTCCTCGGTCAAACATCGGATCAAAAAGAAAAAATATATATTCTTCCCAATGTATCTACGCCCAACAGACCGGTCATTAGAAACCCTGAAATCTGCAATGGCTGTAACACTTGTGTAGAAGTGTGCCAGGTGGACGTGTACGTTCCAAATCCCAAAAAAGGCAAACCCCCGATTACTTTACACCCTGATGAATGCTGGTATTGCGGTTGTTGTGTGAACGAGTGTCCCCGGCTGGAAAAGGGGGCCATAGAGTTTAACTGGCCGCTCCAGCAGAAAGGGTACTTTAAGCGCAAGGATACGGGTGAAATCATCCGGTTCTGATGGATAGTCAAATTAAAGCAGGTATTTCTGAATCCACAGTAAATTTTTCGTTTAAATAATATATGGAGGGGTAAAAAAATGACTTCATGGCATGAACTAGCGGAAAACGACGGTCGATTGTCTGAATGGACATACCCGATACAATATGACCAGGAACAAGTGGTTGATACGGATGTTTTAGTCATCGGCGGCGGTATTGCCGGATGCTGGGCTGCCATAAGCGCGGCCAGAACGAAAGGACTCAGGGTCACGCTCATGGAAAAGGGGGCAACCATAAGAAGCGGCGCCGGAGGGCCCGGAGGCGACCATTGGGATAACCCGATGACCAGTCCCTTCTCGAATCATGATCCCGATGAATGGTGCCAGCACCTGATCGATCAGATGGGTGGATACTGTTGTGGAATCGGACGGGAAATACAATGCCGGGAGAGTTACGACGCGTTTCTGGAGATAGAAAAGATGGGCGGCAAAATCAGGGATACCGACGATGAGTATGCGGGCGTGGAGGGGCGGGATGAAAAGACCAAACTTATCGTCGCCTCCAGGTATAAGCCTGATAAAGCGTCTCTTCGTTTTTGGGGGACCACATTTAAGCCCGCGCTTAAAAAGGAATGCGAGCGGTTAGGGGTCAAGATCTATGACAGGATCATGGGCACAAGCCTGCTAAATGAAAAGGGTATCCAGGGTGCAAGAGTCGTCGGTGCCACCGGTATTAATAGTAGAACCGGTAAATTTATGATTTTTAAAGCCAAGGCAACCGTTCTATGCACTGCCGGAGTCGGGTCTATCTGGGTCTTCAATACGGAATTGGCGGGTATTTCCACTTTCCGATCCCGTAATGCGTCCGGCGACGGCACGGTCATGGCCTGGAGAGCCGGTGCCGAACTGACCATGATGGAGAAATCCGGGCTTTTGATGCTGGGAACCGGCTATAAACACAAGATTGATTCCGGAGGGACTGATCCCGTGTTCGAGAATGTCCCCATGGTGGACGACAACGGCAAAGCCATAACATACGCCGTGGCTACACGTGAGGCAGTACTCGAGGGGAAGGTCGCCTTACCCTTCTACGGGGACTTCCCCGCTATGTCGGAGGGCTGGCGAAAGATCAATTGGGATTTGGGATATACGGAAGAGTCAACGGCACTGGCCATGCGAAGGGTATTCAAGGCGGCCGGTTATGATCCGGCAAAGGATCTGCTCCCCAACTATGCGTTGATAGAGGGCGCCACGCCAGCCCATTTTCGGTCACCCGACAGCATGAACCACCGCGGCGGCGTCGTTGTAGACTGGAATCTAAAAACGACACTGGACGGGCTATATGCTGCCGGAGAACAGATGTATGGGCCCCTGGCCCATAGTTATGCGGCGAGTACCGGAAGATATGCCGGAAGAAAAGCCGCCGAATATGCCCTTAAGGCTGATCCTCCGGTTGTATCAAAAAATCAAATCGCGCTTGAAAAGGAGCGCGTCTATGCGCCGATCAGGAGAAAAAACGGCATCGAGTGGAAAGAACTGCATGCCGGAATCGCCCGGACCATGCAGTACTACTGCAGCGAATTCAAAACCGAAAAGCTTCTGAATATGGGACTGGACGCACTAAACGACATTGAGCAGAAGTGGGTGCCACAGTTATATGCCCTTGATCCTCACAAGTTGATGCGCAGTCTGGAGGATCTGAGCATTCTTACTTTTTCAAAGATTATTATCCATGGATCACTGGCCCGCCGGGCAAGCAGCCGGCACCTGAATTTCTTCAGGATCGACTATCCGGAATACGACCCGCCGGAGTGGAACAAGTTCATTACTCTTAAATTGAAGGATGACCAGGTAAAAGTGGGAGAACTACCGCTGGCTTACTGGGGCAATCTCAAGGAGAATTACGAAGCTCACAATAAAGACTATAAGGGCGTCAGTTTATGAGGGTATGCGAAAAAGAAGCAGTGAAGCTCTTTGGAAATTGATTCTTGAGAAGTAAGTCATTTTTTATCGAATTATTGAAAATGGCTTTATGTAACAACCTGAAATCACAAGGTATATTTTTCAACGAAAGAATTAATGACTCGTCAGCTTTCATTTGGCCGGGTCAATGAAACCAGGAAGGAGAGGTTATGAACATGTTTGTATTAATATAACCTTGAATTCACACATTCTGATGTGTAAAATTGGCAATAAATGAAAAGGAGGTGATTATTATGGCAACTAATTTACAGTTGGATGACAAGCTGATTGAGAAGGCTGTAAAGCTTGGAGGACATAAAACAAAAAAGGATGCTGTCTCAAAAGCGCTTGTTGAATACATACAAAATCTTGAACAGGAAAAGATTTTATCGATTTTTGGAAAAATAGATTATGACCCTGAATATGACTATAAAAAGCAGAGACAACAGCCATGAAAATAATAGTGGATACCAGCATCTGGTCGCTTGCCCTGAGGCGGAAAAATCCGTCTCATAATGCCTCTGTCCTGGAACTTCAAAGGTTGATAAAAGAACATCAGGTTCAAATGATTGGACCAATAAGGCAGGAGATTCTTTCCGGTATACACAGTGAATCGCAGTTTAAAAAATTACAGAAGCTTCTTGAAAGCTTTCCTGATATTCCGGTGCTGACTGAAGATTTTGTTACAGCCGCCAAATATTTCAATATCTGCCGATCAAAAGGAGTTCAGGGCTCAAATACCGATTTTCTTATTTGCGCAATGGCCAACAGATATAAATTCCCAATATTTACCACAGACAACGACTTTAAGAATTTTTCAAGGCATATAAAAATAGTGCTTCATAAGGCTTCGTTTATACACCCCGGTGCGAATTAAATTCTGAAAATTATTGGAATAGGGGAAGTTGGATCTAAAACAATTTAAAGGCTTATGAGGAATCCTATGATAAAAACAAATCCAATCACCAGCATGACCAACGCGTTTGATGTATCCGGGAAAAATGTTGTTGTTACCGGAGGAAACAGGGGCATCGGCAAAGGTATTTCCGTAGCTTTCGCCCAATCAGGGGCCAATGTGCTGATCCTTTGCCGCGACACTCAAACTGGTCAGAAAGCGGTTGAAGAAATCAGTCAGTATGGTGGAAAACACAATTGTATTAAGTGCGACGTCGCGGACCTGGAAAGCGTCAAAAGGGCGGTCAAAACAATATATGAACATTTTGATCATGTGGATGTTCTCATCAACAACGCCGGGGTCTCAACGACAGTGCCATTTTTAGACGAAAACGGATTGGATGAGTGGCACCGCGTGATTAACACAGACCTGCACGGAGTCGCCAACATTATTCATCAGATCGCGCCTAAAATGCGTGATAAAGGGTTAGGCGGGAGTATTATTAATATTTCCTCTGTCGGTGGTCAGAGAGTCAGCAATTCACGGCACCATCATCATGCTCCATATAACGCCGCTAAAGCGGGCCTGGACATCTTCAGCCGATATCTGGCTGTGGTTTTAGGGGATGACGGTATTCGTGTCAACGTTATCGCGCCGGGCCCGACCCATTCTGATCTGGATAAAGATTTGCCTCCAGCCTCAATCGAAACGATTGAGAAAGACCTGCCGGCTCATCGATTTGGAGAACCGATCGAGATTGGGGCGTTATGTGTCTTTCTCTCGTCTCAAGCCGGTAATCAGATAACCGGATGCATTTACGCGCACGATGGCGGCCTTCTCTGTGTTGTTTAAACAAATTGGTAACTTGTTAGTGTCTCCTTTTGTTTCTGGATGGACACTAATTAACCTGTAAAGCGCCGTGAATTACTCTATAAGGAGGTAATGTGGCCGGAAAATACGAAAAGAACATTATAACCGATTTTAGACCGGAACCTGATCGTCCCAAGTTTTATGGCAATGAAGAGAGGAAAAAAAATATGGACGACGCTGTTACCCGTATGATCAGGCTGGACGAAGATGTGATTAGCGGAAGTTTTTTTGTGACCAGCTCGTGGTATTGGCCGCAATCCACGCCAACGGAATTTGTTGGAGAAAGTCATACCCATCCTTTTGATGAAGTGGTCGCGTTTTTTGGAACGGACACGGATAACCCGAATAATTTGTGTGGGGAAATCGAATTCTGGTTAGGCGGTGAGCAATACATCCTTACGAAAAGCTGTATAATCTTCGCTCCAAAGGAGGTTGAACACTGCCCGTTAATTGTTCGAAGGGTGGACAAACCCATTTTTCATTTTGCCACCGGACCGGGAAAATACAGCTGAAAAACAAAATCCGGAGCTGTTTCTCTCTTCTCAATCCGGCGCGATTATAATGTGAGAATGGGGACACTCCTATAATCTCCCGTCAGCATAAATGATTCTTACCTTTCGATCCGGAATTATACCTCTCTATTCTATTTGATTCTTTTTAAAACCGAAATAAATAATTCCATTGCCTCCAGGAGCTGTGTCTGGCTTGCCGCAGGTATATCATCAAAGGCTTCCTTGAAAATCATATTATATTTTTCATTCAGAAATTTATTATATTTCTCTCCTGTGTCTGACAGCTCGATGGTCATGAAACGCCTGTCATCATCCTTTATATTTCTCAGAACAAAACCCTGCTTTACAAGACCGTCGATTGTTCGGCTCAAGGTGCTTTTATCCAGCCCAAGTTCACTGGCCAGGGTTGATATTGTTGTCATCCCCGTATTCCCCAGTTCTATCATGGCATGGCACTGGGCCAGGCTGATTCCGCAGCACTGTGCATCATTCCTGTTTAATTCCATTAATTCTCTTTGAATCTGTCTTAGCATTTTTCTGAATTTATCGATCTGCCTTTTATCCATAAATTACCCTGTAGTTGGAAAGTGCAATAATTGTATATTGCAACTAATGTAGTGTCAAACTATTTGTGGATTTAGAGAATATCCGGGGTAGATTACCGATTTTTTAAATATGGGTGGGGTTTTTCCATGCTATTTATTGTAACCCTTTTCGCCATAGGGCTTGAGCTTATCCAGCCACAATTCGAGAAGCTCATCAAGATCATCGGCCTGTCTTTCCGGGTGCGCGGGATCTTCTTTGAGGTAATCCAGGATCTCACTGGAAAAGTTTTCTGCCCCATAACGGTTCCAGTCTTCCTGCAGTTCCCTGTTCCTGTGTCCGCCAAACTTTAACTGGGCCATGTTGCTGTTTATCTTCCCCTGAACGTTGATACCTTTTCCTATGAGCATCTTTCCGTTCGCAGTATTTGTAATTTTGAATATCCCCGCAGGTGGAGGATTTTCCTTATAATCTCTGATTATCTCTTTTCTTCGGTCCATTGTTATATCCTTGTTTAATTCCCTGATGGGATATCATCTATCCCCAATTTCCCCCTGGTAAGGCAGGCATCCCGCCTTGAGACGGATTTTTAGCCCGTCTGATTCATAAAAAAATAATTCCAGTTTACTTTGAAGTCTAACGAAAAGGAGTTTTGTCTTTTTAACTTTTGTGCCTTTCGAGTATTTCGCGGTTAAAACAGATTATTTATTTTTGGTGTAGATTATCTGACCCACTCTATCTATATGCTTCCTGAGATCGTTGTTTTTAATTGTTTCGTAATGGACAATATCTATAAAGTATGGAAGAGGCGTTTCTTCATTCAATTTTGAGTTTTACATACAAACTGTTCAGCAAGGGATAGTAAGAGTTCCTGATTGATTCAACAACCTTTTGGGCTGTCTCTTCATCATAGGTATGTGTTGTGAGATTTCTGTCTTCAAGGGCATCAATCCATTCCTGACCATTATCTATTATTTCTGACTGATATGCCTGCTTAATAGCTTCTCTGGGAGAATTAATGTTAAAGCCCAATTCCTGCAGGTAGTCCTTTAACAGTTTCCATGCCAGCTCAAAGGTCATTTTATAAAACTGGATCAGTCCTCCCTTTTCCGCTTCCGAAGGATTATCTATTTCCAGAGTTCTTTTTAATAGAAAAAAGGATTTTTCATAGTTTTGAAATCTTTGTTTCCAGCGGATATCTTTTTTATCGTCCATGCAGTATCCTTTCCCCTCCATGATATACGCAAATATAGCAAGCCAAATACACATTGGCAAGCTTGTTGATTTGAAACCGAGAACCACATGAAATACATGAAGATATAAAAAAAAAGTATCTCGCAGAGTCCACAGCCGCTGTTGCATAAAACTAAGTCGGGCCAGGGAGTTCACAGAGCAAAACAAAAAATGTTATGTTGTTTAAAAAAGCCAATAGATGTTTACAATTACAACGGCTATTAAGACAGGTTTAAAACCCGATACAAAAGGATTTTAAAAATCAATAAAATGATTTTGATTTTTATCTTTGGCGCCTTTCGTGTATTCCGCCTGTCCCGCCATCTTGTCGGGGCGTAGTTTCAGCGAAGACCGAAGCTTCAAGCGACGGCGGATGGTCCTGTAATATTTTGTTGATTTATTTACAGAGTAAATTATATATGAAATATATATATTATCTTTTCAATTTCTGATTCCCCTAAGTAAAATACAAGGAGACTTTTGAAATGCCCGACAACCCGATTGATACCACTTCCGAACAATCAGCAGAAAGTGCAGATGCGCCAAAGAACCGGTCTTTTTTTCTTACCGGATTACCGCTGTTTGTGATTGCACATGCTGCACACCATCTCTTGACAGCACTTCCCCAGCCAATGCTGCCCTATATGCAGCAGGAGTTCAAGCTGAGTAATTCTATGGCAGGCGGTGTAACCTCTGCTTTTGCAATTTCGGGGGGCCTCTCACAGATTCCTGCAGGATGGATGGCCGACAGGATGGGACCCACAATCCTCATAACCATGGGGATAGTTGGTGTTGCCGTAGGGGGTTTGTTTGTCGGATTGTCCACCAGTTATTTAATGCTCATATTAGCCCTCATTTTTATGGGGCTTATGTCAGGGGGTTATCATCCCGCGTCAACACCGCTTATTGCGATGTCGGTACCTCCTAATCAGAGAGGAAGGGCTGTTGGTTTGCATCTCATCGGCGGTAACAGCAGTTTTTTGTCAGCACCGATCATTGCCGGTCTGGTGGCCGGAGTATGGGGATGGAGAGGAGCATATCTTACTCTTGCAGTACCGACTGCTGTTCTCGGTACCTTGTTTTTCTTTTACCTCAATAAGAGATATGGCAAGGCTCATATCGAAGAAATGAAAAGGAAACAGACAGAAGAGCGTCCTCCTCAGCCCGGGTATAAGCGACGGCTTTGGGCTTTTCTTATTATGATGGTTCTGGGCGTAGGTGCGGGTACCTCTATTCGTTCTTTCCTTTCCCTTTATATGGTTAATTCACTCGGTATGACAAACGAGTTGGCGGCAATGTCCATGTCATGGGTATTTCTCCCGGGGGTATTCGGCGGGCCGGTCGGAGGGTATATATCAGATAAAATTGGCAGCGCTAAGGTAATAATTGCTACTGATATCCTGGGTGGGCTTATGCTCTTCGCATTAGTAGCCGTTCCGAATTACGGATTGGGTTTTATAATAGTTCTCCTCCTGGTTGGCGTTTTTCAGGCAATCCGTTTTCCGGTAGCAGAGGTATTTATAATGAACCAGTCACCAGCCAGTCACCGCTCCAAGATCTATGGGATATATTATTCCACCATGCAGTATACCGGTGCAATATTTGCTCCTGTTATGGGTCATTATATTGACAAATATGGTTATCATGTGATGTTTACCTTTTCCGCCTATGCTGTGACTGCCATAGCTGTAATTACAGCCTTTTTAATTTATGATGCGAAGGATTAATAACTAATCGGCGCAGGGCTCAAGGCACAGGGAAAATCTTTTAAGGTCTTTACCTTGCGCCATGCGCCTTGTGCCCTGCGCCATTTTTTTATTTTTCACTTTGATAATAAAGATCCTTATGTTTTAATTGTAGATCAGACCATTCAACCGGAGAAAAACATTGATACATGAATATGACTCAGTGATAATCGGGGCCGGAGGGGCCGGGCTTTATGCGGCCCTTGAGGCAAGCAAAGGTGCAAAGACAGCGGTTTTATCAAAACTGTATCCTGTTAGAAGCCATACAGGTGCAGCCCAGGGAGGTATAAGCGCGGCACTTGGCAATGTTGAAGAGGACAGGCCCGAATGGCATGCCTATGACACGGTTAAGGGCGGCGATTATCTTGTTGATCAGGATGCGGCCCTTGTGTTGAGTGAAGAAGCCGTGCAGGCAGTATATGATCTTGAAAACCGCGGTCTTCCATTCAACCGCACACCAGAAGGAAAGATTGATCAGCGCAGGTTCGGAGGGCACACCAGAAACTTTGGCGAAGCTCCTGTACACAGGGCCTGCTATGCTGCCGACAGAACCGGGCATACCATCCTTCAGACCCTTTATCAGCAGTGCATAAAAAACAATGTGTCTTTCCATGATGAATACCAGGTACTGGACGTAATCATTAAAAATAACAGATGCGGCGGGGTCATAGCAATAGAGATTGCAACCGGAGAGATTCATACATTCAGGGCAAAGGCGGTTCTCTTTGCCACGGGCGGCTTTGGCCGTATGTTCAAGATTACATCAAACGCCTATGCAAACACAGGTGACGGACCTGCTGTGCTTGCCCGAAGGGGAATACCCCTGGAGGATATGGAATTCTTCCAGTTTCACCCAACTGGTATAAGGGGTATGGGAATACTTATAACCGAGGGAGTAAGAGGAGAGGGCGGTATCCTGAGAAACAACAAAGGGGAACGTTTTATGGAGGTCTATGCCCCTACGCTTCTTGATCTTGCCCCCAGGGATATGGTTTCACGGGCTATTACAACAGAGGTGCTGGAAGGCCGGGGTATACTGGGAAATAAGAAGATTGACGATTATGTATATCTGGATGCTACCGGGTTGGGAAAGGAAGTGCTTGAAGCAAAACTGCCCGATATCACGGATTTCTGCAAGACCTATCTTGGCATTGATCCGGCAGAAAAATCCATACCTGTTCAGCCTACTGCCCATTACGGGATGGGAGGCATACCCACCGATACACACGGCAGGGTCATAACAGACGACAAGAAAACTGTCTGCGAGGGCCTTTATGCGGCAGGTGAATGTGCCTGCGTCTCCATACATGGTGCAAACCGGCTTGGAACAAACAGCCTTCTTGACCTGGTTGTATTCGGCCGAAGGGCAGGAATACATATTGCGTCATATGTGAAGGATGCTGATTTAATTATGGCCCCAAATGATGCTGATGAATATGCAGGGGAATGGATAGCAGGTTTGACCGAAAAAGGGAAAACCGGGGAGGCAGGCCGTATCGGTGAAGATATGAAGGTTGCCATGATGCAGAAGGTAGGTATCTACCGAAATGAAAAGGACATGGGTGAGGCGGTTTCGATTATTAAAAATCTGCGTGAAGAGTATAAAATCCTGGGTGCGGGGGATAAGACTAAAAACTTTAATACCGAGCTTCTGGAACTGATCGAGCTAAGAAACCTGCTTGATCTGGCGCTTGTTACCGCTGAATCAGCTAAAAACCGCAAAGAAAGCAGGGGCGCCCATTCCCGCGAAGACTTTCCCGACAGGAATGATGAAGACTGGCTTAAGCATACACTGGCAACCCTGGATGGTGATGAAGTAAATATCAATTACAAGGCCGTGGATATTTCAAAGTGGGAACCGAAGCCGAGGGTGTATTAGGAGGTGAAGATGAACATCATACTTAAGATCCAGCGTTACAATCCTGAAACAGATGATGTGCCCTGTTACAGGGAATACAAAGTGGATGTTGAACCAACTGCACGGGTGCTTGATGCCCTGATGCAGGTAAAGGAATATCAGGATAATACCATATCATTCAGGAAAAGCTGCGCCCATGGTGTATGCGGCTCGGATGCAATGCGTATAAACGGAAAAGAAGGTCTTGCATGCAAGACCCTTGTAAAGTCTGTTGCCTCATCTGATGGTGATACAATCCTGCTGGAGCCCCTGAGAAATTTTCCGGTACAAAGGGACCTTATAGTTGACCAGACAAAACTGTTTGAAAAATATAAGACTGTATTACCTTTTCTGATTAATAAAGAACCGGTCAAAGAAAAAGAGAGGATTCAGTCACAGGAAGAACGCATGCAGTTTGACGATTCCATCAACTGTATACTATGCTCATCCTGCTATTCAGCCTGCCCTGTTGTTGGCGAGACATGGGATTTCCTTGGTCCTGCTGCAATTGTGCAGGCCTTCAGGTTCTCCGCTGATTCAAGGGATAAGGGTTTTGAGGATCGGCTGCCTGTTCTGGACAGGCCCGACGGGGTATGGCCGTGCGAGAATCACTTTGAATGCACCAGGCAATGCCCGAGGTCAATCCTTATAACAAAGAGGATCAACCAGACAAAAAACATGATTAAAAAATATCATAAGGCGCAGGATTAAAAACTTTTTCACCACCAGAAACACGAAGATCACGAAGAAAAACTTTTTAATTTTAAAAAAAAAATTGTTTTTGTCTTTTTTTTTCGGTGTTCTCTGTGGCCTCTGTGAGAGACATGTTTTAAGGCTTTCGATTTTCTTTGGGTCCTTTGTGCTATTTGTAGTAAATTATAATATCTTTTATTCCTATCACCATAAAAATATTCTTGATCCATAGAGGGAAACCATAATGCACAGAGCCAGAGCTATATCTAAAATTTTATCTTCAGTAATATTTTCTATCCTTTTATTCAGCGCATGTTCCAGCCTTCCAAAAAAATATATTGAACAGCAGAACTTAACACCTGATGAACGTGTTATTTTTAACCGGAAGGTGTTTGATTCTGCCTGGAACAAGGTTAACAGTTTTTATTATGATCAAACCTTCAATGGAAAAGACTGGGTAAAGCTGGGTGAGAAATACAGGGACGAAGCCATATCTGCAGCTGACCCGGATAAGTTATATGTTGTAATTAATAAAATGTTTTCTGAATTGGAAGTCTCTCATCTTGTTGCAGTGAGGACTGCCAGAAAAGATATTACCGACAGCAGTAAAAAGGAAGGGGCGATTGGAATAATAACCAGTGTTATTCAGGATAAAATATACATATTCACTGTCATACCGGATAGTCCAGCTGCAAAGGCCGGAGTGCAGAAAGGCTGGCTGGTGGTTGGGCGTGATGGTGTGAAATTTCCGGATTTAAAGAATTCTAATTTACATACCATAGCAGGTGAAACCGTTACCTTTGACTTTCTCGATGAGAATGAGCATCCCTGCTCATTGAGTATGATTCCCGTAAAGCGTGATAAAATCCAGTTTGTAGAAGCACATGAGCTTAATAACGGGTTACTGTATGTCAGGATAACTGAATTCAACAGACAATCGGTTAAATTTTTACATAAAAAACTCCAGGAATATGGCGCAACACGGGGATTAATTCTGGACCTGAGATCTAATCGCGGAGGAAGCCTTCATTCCTGCAAGGTGGCGGTAGGACACTTTTTCCCGGACAATGTTTCGATGGGGACTTTTATTACCCGCAGCGGTAAAGAAAATGATAAAGACAGTATGGAATTTTTAACCCTTAATTATGATAAGCCAATGGTAATACTGGTTAACTCCGAATCAGGAAGCGCGGCAGAAATTTTATCGCATATTTTACAGTTTCACCATCGAGCTGCTGTCGTAGGACAAAAGACAGCCGGTGCAGTACTTGTGGCCCGTAAATTGAGGCTTCCCGACGGCGGCGAGATTATGATACCTATATCAGACTATATTGGTCTGAACGGCCAGCGCCTGGAAGGCGCAGGAGTTATTCCTGATAAAGTAGTGTCTGTTGTAACACCATATGATCTTCGTGAAGGAAAAGACCGGGAACTTGAAGCTGCGCTTGAAATGTTGAATAACGAAATGTATGATAAATAAAACATGTGTGTATATCTAAACAGTCATTAAAAGAAGGAAACCCTTTGTACTTCTTTATTGTCCTTCAGTTCCCTGTACACGGCATAACCGCATGCAACATCCTGTATTGCAAGGCCAGTTGAATCAAACAGGGTTATCTCATCCTGGTTTTCCCTGCCTTTTTTTGCCCTGATTGCGATTTCTCCAAGTTCTCCATAAATATCTTTTTTTCTGATCTGTTTTTTACTGTAGGGCACATTTATCTCGCCGCTGTGGGATGCCTGTTTCCAGTCATCAATAACAAGTTTTGCCCTTCTGAGAATGTCAGGGCTGATCTCCTGTTTACCGGCTGCATCCGCGCCTATTGCGTTTATATGAGTGCCCGGAGAAACCTGCTTCACCACCGGAACCCTTGATGGTGTGGTTGTTACTACAATATCCGCGTTCATGGTAATGTCGTTTATGTCTTCCGATATCAGGGTGTCCAGGTTATACTTTTTTTGGGCCCACAGGCAAAAATTTTCTGCCAGGAGGTCTTCTCTGGTGAATTTCCATATCTTTATTCCCCTGAGTCTCCTGGTTTCCATTATGCATTCAAGCTGGGTCCTTGCCTGCGCGCCGGATCCGACAAAACCGGCATATTTGGCACCTTTATTGCTTAACAGTTTCACGGCGAGTGCACCTGCCGCTCCTGTCCTTATGCCGGTGAGTGAGGTGCCGTCAAGGACAGCAAGGGGAAAACCCGTATCAGGATCGGTTAGAATAATCAGGCCCATAACCGTGGGGATATTTTTGCCGTTATTGGATAGGTGTACGTTTACGCTTTTTATCCCGGCGATATTAAATCCCTCACCATGGAGATAGGCTGGCATGGAGCGCAGATCGCCCTTTTTAAAGTAAAGATAGCTTTTGGGGGGCATGTCAGCCTTTCCTGAGCCGTATGCCCTGAAGGCCTTTTCCACGACCCGGTTAGCGAGAGAAGGAGTTAATATGCTGTAAATTTCCCTGCTGGTTATTATCAACGTGTCCAATTGTAATTACCTCCGGAAGTGGTTTTAAGTAATTAACCGGAAACTTTACATATATTAAGATTTGTGCAATAGCATATATAATTTTATTCTTTATTTCGAGCGATTTATGGATGATTCCATAAAATATATCAGGAGAATGTTCAGTTGAAGAGATATCTAAAAGTTGTTATCTGGCTCATGGTTGCCGCAGTGGTCGTTTCTTCGGCAGTCGGCGGAGGGCTATGGTATTTCTGGTCCAGCAGTCTGCCCTATATAGGTAACTTAAAGGACTACAACCCACCGGTCATAACGGAGTTCTACAGCGCTGACGGAGAGATAATCGGCCGTTTCTGGAAGGAAAAAAGGATAGTCCTTCCCATAGATCAAATTCCACGCAACCTGATAAATGCATTTGTCGCGGCAGAAGATGATCAGTTTTTTGAGCACAAAGGGGTTGATTATCTTGGAATCATCAGGGCTGTTGTAAAAAATCAGCTTGCCGGCAGAAAAAAACAGGGGGCAAGCACCATCACACAGCAGGTCGCCAGATTACTGCTTTTAAAAAGCCAGGAGAAAAAATACAGGAGAAAGGTAAGGGAGATTATCCTTTCCCTCCAGATAGAAAAACATTTCTCCAAGCAAGAGATACTGTTTCTTTACCTGAATGAGATATACCTCGGAAGCGGGGCATATGGTGTTGAATCCGCTGCGAGGACCTACTTTAACAAGAGTGTGTCTGAATTGAATATTGCCGAATGCGCCATGCTTGGAGGGCTGTACCAGGCCCCCAGCAGATATTCTCCCATAAATAATTTTGAAAAGGCAAAAATCAGGCAGAATTATACCCTTAACCGGATGCGCGAAGAGGGTTTTATAACCGATGCCCAGTTTAAGGAGGCCCTGGATACCGAGATTATCGTAAATGAGACCCGGGAAGAGGAAAATACCTTTGATAGAAGCCCCTGGTTCTCTGAATATATACGCAGGTATATCGAAAGCCATTATGGAACTGACCTTCTTTATAACGGCGGACTCAAGGTGTATACGACGGTAAACCTTGATATGCAGCGCAAGGCCGTGGCTGCAGTTCAAAAGGGACTCAGGGAACTTGATAAAAGGGAAGGATACCGGGGGCCTTTAGGCTCATTGCAGCCAGGTGAATATGACACCTTAAAAAATGAAACAGATGAAGGTTTTAAGGAAAACCCTCCTGTAAAAGACATGATGGTTAAGGGAATTGTTGATTCAATAGACGACGAAACCGGTCAGGCATCTGTATGGGTCGGGAGTCTCAAATGCCTTCTCACCCTTAAAGACATGGAATGGGCAAGAAAACCTGATCCTGATGTTGCCCATTACCTGGGCGAGGCAAGGCTTAAAAAGATAAGTGATGCCCTAAAACCCGGTGATATCATATTGTGCCGCCTGGATGCGCCGGTTGAACCTGATAAAAATGTTAAGCCTGATATAAATACTGAGCCTGTTGAATCTGTTGAGGATCTTGGCGATATTGATAATGCTGAAAATGCTGATGATACAGAAGATGATACACAGCCCTTTGACTGGACAATCTCGCTTGAACAGCAGCCCGCAGTGCAGGGAGCACTGTTTTCCATGGAAAATTCGACCGGAAAGGTCAGGGCCATGGTTGGCGGATACGACTTTAAACTCAGCCAGTATGACAGGGCCAATCAGGCAAGACGTCAGCCGGGATCAGCATTTAAACCGATTATATATGCGGCGGCCCTTGATAATGGTATGACCCCTGCCGACGTTATCCTTGATACTCCTTATATCTCAAGCCTTAATCCGGATGAGGAGCCATGGAGGCCCAAGAATAACAAGCAGACATTTTATGGTCCTACCCTTTTTAGAAAGGCATTGATCTCATCCTTAAATGTAATAACTGTTAAGATACTTAAACAGATCGGAGTCAGGACTGTCGTAGACTATGCAAGGCAAATGGGTATTGAGTCGGAGCTCAGCGCTGACCTCTCTCTGGCACTCGGTACTACAGGGCTTTCTTTGAGTGAAATTACAAAGACCTACTCTGCCTTTGCCAATAACGGTCTGCTGGCAGAACCATATTATATAGAAAGGGTAGAGGATCGTGATGGACTTATTCTTGAAGAAAATCATCCTTCCTTAAAAAGCGTTATCCCTGAAGACACGGCCTATATAATAACAGATATTTTAAGAGGTGTTGTTCAGGAGGGAACCGGATGGAGGGTCAGGGCGCTGGGCAGGCCTGCGGCAGGAAAAACAGGAACGACCGACTCCCTTTGGGATGCCTGGTTTGTTGGCTATACCCCGGAACTTGTTACCGGTGCATGGACGGGTTATGATAATATGACACCCATGGGAAAGAATGAAACAGGATCCCGTGCATCCAGCCCCATATGGCTTTATTTTATGTCTGAGGCATTAAAGGGTAAACCTGTTCAAGATTTTATTGCACCTGAAAGCGTTGTCTTTGTGAAGATTGATAAGAAGACAGGCCTCCTGGCAAGCCCCTATTCAAAGGAAACCGTGTTCCAGAGCTTTAAAAAGGGTACAGACCCTACAGAGTATGCGCCCAGGCCTGAGGCCCCCAAGTCGGGAAATTTTTCCGAATTTGATATGGATTTTAATGATGATAAAGAGCGGCAGAATTAAATCAGGCGAATCATACTGCAATTGACATCTGTGTGTCAGGAGTTTTTCATGAATATCAAAGAAGGAAATGAATATTTTTCCGAGTCAACCCTGGTTAAGGAAATATCGGACGCAGGAAGGCTGATGTCCCTGAGGGGGTGGGCTGAAAGAAATGCGGGCAACATAAGCTGTATAATCCCGCATGCAGAGGCGGAGAAATATTTTGATCTGAACAGCCCCCGGAGATATTTTGATCTGGACCAGGATATCATGGCCCTTGCCGGTAAAGTATTCATAATAACCGCAACAGGAACATATTTCAGAAAGCTTCATGAAAATCCTGAGCGAGGCCTTGGCGTTGTCAGGGTTTCGGCGGACGGTAAAAGGCTTGAGCTTTTGTGGGGTTTTGAAGGGGATAACTCCCCGACGAGTGAAATGCGCATGCATTTTATGGGGCATATCGAGCGTCTTAAGGCAGATCCTGAACACAGGGTGATAATGCATACACATGCCACCAGCACGATAGTGATGTCCACCATGGGTGAACTTGATGAAAAAAATATGACATCTGCCCTGTGGCGCATGCATTCGGAATGCATAGTCGTGTTTCCTGACGGCATCGGCCTGATCCCCTGGATGGTGCCCGGGACCCGGGATATCAGCAATGAAACCGCAAAAAAATTTAAGGACTTCAGGGTGGTTATCTGGCCGCTTCACGGGATTATTGCGGCGGGAAATTCCATGGATGAGGCTATGGGCTTAATTGAAACAGTTGAGAAGACGGCGGAGATCTATATAAAAAGCATGGGATTGTCCGGATCCCCGCGTGTTGTAACCGATAAACAGTTAATGGAAATAGCGGAAAACTATAATGTTACGCCACGCGAAGGCATTCTGGAAGAATTTTGATTATTTGCCTGAAATATAGACCGGGAGTTTAAGGGTTATTATCGTTGTATCATCCTCCGACCTGATATCTACAACCCCCTTTAAGACACGTATAATTTTGTGGGTTATATAAAAGCCCCGGCCCTTTGCATCTCCCTCAAGGAGCTGCTGACGGACATCCTCAGACATTGCGCCTGTATTTTTAACTTCTATATATGCGTAACCGTCCCTAAGATAGGTTGATATACCCAGTCTGCCTCCATGCAGCGGTATAGCCTTTGTTGCGTTGTTTAAAAGATTATCCAGAATCCTTTCCAGGTAAAGAGGATAGCAGTAGATAAAGAGATTTTCTTCAAATGGGCCTTCCTCAAGGGTTATATCCTGCCTCAGCTGTTCCTTAATCGCCTCCTCGTTTATCTCAAACCTGCGCTTAAGCACCTGGGTTACATTAACCGCCTGTTCTTTTCCTACATGTGATAAACTTAGTGCCATTTCCTGCAGGCGGCTGGTTTCCTCCATAAGAATCTGTATATAGCGGCTTATCTTGCTGTTAGTCCCGGGGTTGAACTCCTGTTCGATCATGGCATGGACCCTTCGTGCAAATCCGGCGGTGGCAATGGCCGGATTTTTAAAGTCATGAAGGATATCATCAAGCCGTTCCATCCTCTGTGCCTTCATGAGTTCTCTTCCGAGAAAGAGAAGTATCTCGATCTCTTCCGCGCTGTAACCCTTTCTTTGATCAAGCGCATCAAAGGTCATAAAATGGGTAATGTCATCACCGGACCTCAGCGGTATATAGAGTATGGAGTTTATATTACGTCTTAATGAAAGCCTCTTTGTGTTTTCTGATATAAGGCTGCTTTTCTCCGGGTCAGTAACAAGCACATAGGATGGTGTCACTATTTCATAGGGGGATTCGCCTTCCAGATATCTCAGGCCCAGCACAAGTTCAAAGGAGGGCTCGCTTTCTATTGAAAAACTTTTGCCTATACCATGGAATGAAAGCGAATCAGGGTATCCTGCCTCCAGCACCACGTTTGCCATATCCTCTGTAACAGAAAAAAGCGCGCAGCTCTGTATGTTGATAATATCCGCAAGTTCAGGAATCAGCCGGTTGAAGATATCCTTCATTTTAACGCCTTCAAGAGAGCCCATCCTTGAGAATATCTGTTTGAGAATGGTTTCCTTTTTTTCATTCACCTTCTGCATGAGAAGGATTTTCTTTCTTGCTATTACAAACCCGAGTCTTTGTGACATGAGGTTTGCTATCTGTGCCTCGAGGGTGGCAAAAATCCTGTTTTTTTGGGCGTAGTAAATCTGGATAACACCGGTTGTATTTCTTTCGTGAGGGAAAAACCTCGGAATTTCAAAGGGTATTGCCATCAGGGAGTTAACGCCTTTTCTTTCAACAATGCCTTTATCCGTATACAGTTCTTCATTCATTATATCCGGTACAATAAAAGGCTGTCCCGTCGTCATTACCCTGCCGGCCACACTCCCTTCAATGGCAATCTGGCTGGCTCTTGTCTCTTCTTCAGACGGAAAAGAGCCGTATGAAAGCATCTGTTTTGTATCAGGGTCATATATTCGAACAGAAGCCAGAATCGCGCCGAGGGATTCGACCAGCCTTTTTGCTATAAGCTTGAGGATTTCCCTTTCCGAATGATCAGGGTCGATTGTAATGATTGAGTCTACAAGGTTGGTCAGTTTTGTTACGAAATCCGGAAGAAGGTTTTGCGCTATCCATTCGGTCAGTTTGGTCCAGAAAAAATCACCCACAGGGGCGTCTTTTGCCCACGCCTGTTTTTTAATCAGTTCAATGTGGTTCTCAGAGATGCCGAACATCCTTTCGCCGCCCCGACAGGTCTCTGGTCCACCATCAGGGTGTCATCTGTTTTCAAGACAGACACCCTGCGGATGCACCGGGATTACCTAAAATGGTTTATTATGATTCTATGTCCAGAATACCTTTGTATATTGTTTCAAAAAGCTCCCTGATATCTTCTTTTTCAATGCAGGAAAATGCTATTCGTAAATCGGTTTTACCGATGGAAATTGTACCGACACCGTATTTATCAAGGATATGAACCCTGAGAGCCTCAGCATCAACGGTCTTAAGTTTAAGACACATGAAATAACCGGAGTTGAAGGGATAAACTTCCCAGACTTTATCATATTTTGAGTCTGAAAGCACCTTTTTAACTTCGAGCGCCCTTTCTTTCATAACATTGTATTTATCACTGCTTTCCGGTCCAAAATTTTCCGAAGCGAGTGATTTTGCTATTATAGTCTGGCTCAGATGGGAAACGTTTGAAATATTCCCCCTCACATCCCCTGCTGTCTTACGCTCAAGTGCGTCATAGAAGAGATCTATGTCACCATCAACAACC
The DNA here is from genome assembly GCA_963667015.2 of Desulfatiglandales bacterium. Classification (GTDB taxonomy): domain Bacteria; phylum Desulfobacterota; class DSM-4660; order Desulfatiglandales; family HGW-15; genus JAAZBV01. The sequence continues at coordinate 2,495,190 of CAXXJJ010000004.1, read as the reverse complement.
GCGCCATAGGTAATAAAACCTATCCTGAGCCCCCATACATAAATCTCCTTTGTGGCCCCGTCCAGTTTGACTGCAAGCAGCCTGGGGTGCCTGTTTATAATCAGAGAGAAGAGAGACTCCTTCATGACATTATCCTCGTAAAAGAGGCCAAAATAGGCATCATCTGTAACCGCAACCACATTTGTACCTTTTTCTGCAAGTTCGGTAAGGATGTCAGCTATTTTTATCCCCTCTTCGGGGGTTATGCTGTAGCCTGTTGGATTGTTGGGGAAATTGAGTAATACTACCAGCTTTTTGGACTTTGCGGCTTCTTCTTCAAGGCATTTTTTGAGTGCCTCGGTATTATACCCTCCCTCATTGTTAAAGGTAGAATACTTAACTATCCTGGCGCCCCTTCTTACCTCGTAAATCATGCTGTAGTTGCCCCACATCTTGTCCGGAAGGACCAGGGTGTCGCCCGGATCGACCCACATGTCCCCGATAACCGAAAGACCGTGTGTAATAGCGTTTGTCACAACCGGAAGACTGATTTTGTTATCCTTAATAGAAGGATTTTTTTTGATTATTAAATCCTTCCAGGCCTTCCTGAGATCGGCAGTTCCATATGACGGTGCATATGTAAGTGATTCATCAGGCGTGAAGCTGCCCATCTGACTCATAACAGAGGGAAGGAACATGGTTTCGCCCTTTTCCTTTGCCATTCCTATGGTGGCGTTAAATTTGTGTGCCTTTGCCTTTGCTTCGGCACTCTGGGTCAGTATCCCCTTGGGAAAAAAAAGGGATTTCCCTACTTCCGAAAGCATATCATAAACACCAGGGTTGGCTTTTTTGATAATTTCATTTAATTCCAAGGCTAGCGGATTCATAATTTTTCTCCATAAATTGAATTCTGTTCTGTTAAAAGCAAAGATATATTGTTGAAAAATCGGCGGTGGCACAAAAAATGTCAAGAAAAATCATCTGGTTATTCGGGTTTGAATTAACTTGACTTGGAAAGTGACATCTTTATATATTCACCTGTATTTCCATGTAACAATATCTCTGTGGATAAAACAGTGTATATTTTATATGTTTAGGATTCAAGGTTCAAGCAATAGGTTTAATAAAAATCCTGAATATATTATTTTTTTTAAATTTTATTCCTAAGGAGCAGAATAATGGACTATGAAAATATACTTTTCAGTGTAGAGGGGAATGTTGCTGTTATAAAATTTAACAGGCCGAAGGCTCTTAATGCAATTAATCCTGATGTCCTTGCAGAGGTAAACACTGCACTTGATGAAATATCAGAGAACAAAGAGATCAAGGTCCTTGTATTCACAGGCGAAGGCGACAGGGCATTTGTAGCCGGTGCCGATATCAAGCATATGCTTACCCTTACACCTCTCCAGGCGAGGGAGTTCGGCAGGGTGGGCCAGGATCTTCTTTTCCGCATCGAACAGTTTCCAATGCCGGTAATTGCATGCGTAAACGGTTTTGCACTGGGCGGCGGCTGCGAAATTGCCATGGCATGTGATTTTATCTATGCCTCGGAAAAGGCAAAGTTCGGACAGCCCGAGATTAACCTTGGTGTAATCCCCGGTTTTGGGGGCACCCAGAGACTTGCCAGGCTTGTCGGAAACAATGTTGCAAAGGAACTCTGTATGACAGGCGGAATAATCAATGCCGATGAGGCAAAAAGTATAGGCCTGGTAAACAAGGTCTTTCCGGCTGAAACACTCTGGGAAGAAACAATGAAAACCGCATCAATGATTGCAACCAAGGGAAGGGTTGCCCTGAAGGGCATTAAAGACTGTATCGACAGGGGTACTGATATGGACAGGATCAACGCATGCAGGATGGAATCCGATGCCTTTGGTATTGTATTTTCAAGCCCTGACCAGAAGGAAGGTATGAACGCCTTTGTTGAAAAGAGAACCCCGGAATTCAAGGGAGATCTTTTCTGATTTCTTCAATGTCTGACACTGCAGAAAGAGTCCTTTCGGGAGATATTCGGGCGGCCGCCAGGCTGATAAGCGATATTGATAATGGTGCGCCCGGTGTTCGGGAGGTTCTTAAAGAGCTTTATCCCCATACCGGGAATGCCTATGTGATCGGTATAACCGGGGCCCCGGGCGTTGGTAAAAGCACCCTTGTTGACAGGCTTATAGAGAAACTGAGGTCAGGAAATAAAAAAGTGGGCGTTATTGCAATAGATCCTACAAGCCCCTTCAGCGGGGGTGCAATTCTGGGGGACAGGATCAGGATGCAGCGACACAGCAGCGATCACGATGTATTTATCAGGTCCCTTGCCACAAGAGGACATTTCGGCGGGCTGACCCTGTCCACAAGGGGCGCAATCGATGTTATGGATGCCATGGGTAAGGATTATATCATTGTTGAGACCGTTGGTGTCGGGCAGGACGAAGTCGATATAGTTAAAAAGGCCCATACCACGGCTATTGTTGTTATCCCGGGGATGGGTGATGATATACAGGCCATTAAGGCCGGCATTCTTGAGGTGGGTGATCTCTTTATTATCAATAAATCCGACAGGGACGGTGTTGACAAGACCCTTACCGACCTGGTGACAATGATAGAGATGGGCATGGATGGGAAAAGGGAAAATCATTGGCATCCGCCTGTATTAAAGACTGTGGCATCGGAAAACAGCGGGATAGATACTGTGATTGATGAGATAGAAAAACACAGAAAATATATTACGCAAAAAAGAGGGGATATAAATTTAAGGAAAAACGAATCTGTTGCCAGGGAAGAACTCCTGGAGATGATAAAGAGCCGTATTGTGGAGGAAATCATTAACAGGTTCGAAACCGACGGTGAATTCATGAATGGTGTAAGGTCCGTGATGAGCGGCGAAAAAGATCCATATACTGTTTCAGATGAAATAATTTCAAAAAAACTGAATATATGATCATAATGTGGTGGATCAAACATATATTCGTTTGTCTCCTGTCGGGCCTTGTCCTCATATTTGGAATCCAGATGGTCATTGAGGCCTGGAAGCTTAATAATCCCTATGAATTCCTTATCCTGTTTTTCTCAGCCAGCATGATTATCTCTATCAGTGCCACACTCTTTTTTGGTTTTATCTATCGAATGATCTGGTGCAGAAAAGGCAAAGAAAATAATGATGAAGAGTAATGTATAAATTTTTTGACCCATACCGCGAAATTATACCTGATTTTGATAATTTTATCGAAAGTCTCAACTATCCTCCACCCGTGCATTTCAGGGTCAATCGAATAAAGGTAGAGCCGGACAGGCTTGTTAATATTTTAGAAGAAAGAGGCATTCCCCTCACACCCATGGGTGATGAAGGAGGCAGGTTCTACGAGGCCCCGGATCTGAAATCACCGGGAAACCTTCCGGAGTACTTCTCGGGTTATATACATCCCCAGGCATTGACATCATGCCTTGCCGCCATGGTTCTGGCCCCGGAAAGAGACACTCTTGTGCTTGACATGTGCTCCTCCCCGGGCGGTAAAACCGCCCATATGGCAGATATCATGGAAAACAGCGGGGTAATAGTTTCCAACGAGCTTTATGCAAGCAGGCATATCCCCCTCGGGCACACCCTTATAAGGCTCGGGGTAATAAATACGATTTACACGGAATACCAGGCTCAGGAGTTTCCTCTTAAGCAGCATTTTGACTACATCCTGGCCGATGTTCCCTGTTCAGGAGAAGGCAGGATCAGAAGGGTTGAGGGAACGGGTAAGAGCTATCCCTCCAAACCCCATCCCGGAAACAAGCTTCTTGATTTGCAGAAAAAAATGATTTTAAGGGGATTTGATCTCCTTAAGGTCGGCGGTGTAATGCTCTATTCTACCTGTACCTATAATCCAGAGGAAAATGAGGCGGCGGTTCAATTTTTACTGGATAACAGGGATGCGGAACTGCTGCCACTTGATATTAATTTCCCCCATATGCGCGGGTTAACCGGTTGGAAGGATTCGTCCTATGACAAACAGCTTGAAAAATCAGCAAGATTCTACCCTCACCTTACCAATTCAGTTGGATTCTTCATGGCCAGAATTGGCAAAAGAGGATGAACGTACATCTTTGCTTGCATATATGTATGAAAGATTCGGGATTTCTACCGAAAACTTTGATGACTATCTTATGTATGCCAAGAAAAGGACATTCTGGTTTCTAAGAAAAAGTCAGTTGTTATCAGAGATATCTCATTTAAAGATAAAAAGACTCGGAATAAAGGCATTTCAGGAGGTTGGCAGTTTTGTAAAGCCCACAACCAGAATTATTCAGTATTTTGGTCATATGGCAACCAGGGCAGTCTTTAATATCGGTTCAGAGCAGCTTAAAATGCTGTTAAGTGGAGAGCATCTGCCTTTTGATGATGATCTTGATAATGGTTATGTAATATTATCATTAAATGGTCAGATACTTGGGCTGGGTCTTTTAATAAAGGGTAAAGTAAGGTCTCAATTGCCTTTAGAGGATGTCCGGTTTTTGGTAATTTAAGGCAGTATGTGCATAATTAGGAGTAATAATTATCGGTTCATATCAGGTAATAACATATTAAATTTATTTAGCTAGTGCCCATCCATAAACAGTTTTGAGGCACTAAGTAGTTTCCAATTCATAAACGAGATATTTTTTACAAGATCAAGGAAATCAAGGAATAGCGCGGAGATGTACTTTAGTACATCGCACAAGTCATTCCGCAGATTGACGCAGAGATTGTGAAAAAGAGCCGTTTATGGATGGAAACTAGCTAAACCACGCCTGTTGTGTTTACCTTTTTACTGAAAATATAGCATTATTTTTTTCAGGATTCAGGCATAAATCTTGCTTAAAATTAACATTATTAGTAGATTGATTTTCACTAAAAATTACCAGGCAAAGGAAAACAGCTCATGAGCACAACCTTAATGTATCGAAGAACACCGGTTCCATCAGGTACCTTTGTGATAAGCAGCAATAAAAATGAGGTGCTGGATGCCTACCTCGGGACATGTGTCGGTATAACGCTGGTTGATGAAAAAAAGAACCTCGGAGGCCTTATGCACATTCTCCTCCCTGAACCCACCGGAATGAGTGTCCTGGGAAGAATGGAAAACTATGCAAAAACTGGCCTGCCTCTTTTTATCAATGCCCTTCGCTCCGAGCTTGGAGAGCCGGGTAATTTTGTTGCGACAATTGCAGGAGGAGCCCTTGTAGGTCCTGTTTCCGATCTTGATTTAAACCTCGATATAGGTGGCAGAACAGCAGAGATAGTTGAAAATATCCTGAAATCTGAAAATATTCCCGTGGTTAAAAGTGAAACCGGGGGACATTTCTGCTGCTGCTTAAGCCTTAACCTGTCAAACTGGGAAAGTTCCATAAAACCAATCAGTGTGCCTGAAGATAGAGATTCAGAACCAGTGGAGTATCCTTCCATGCAACAGCTCGAATCCGCTATCTCCGAAGTGAAACCAATACCTCAGATTGCCCTTAAATTATTAAGGATGATCAAGGATGATGCTTACAATATGGATGATCTTGGTGCTGAAATAAAGCAGGATCAAATAATAAGCGCCAAGATAATCAGGTTGTGTAATTCCGCCTATTTCAAACAGAACAGCAATGTAGACAGTATTGACAGGGCACTGGTTGTCCTTGGAGAAAAACGCCTTCTGCAACTGGTTATTTCAGCCTCAATGGAAGGTTTTTTTAAGAGTGAAACAGGAGGGTATTCACTGTGCAAGGGCGGACTTTTCAAGCATGCAGTTGGAACAGCCCTGATAGCTGAAAAGCTGGCATCATATAACAGGAAAATATCAAGTGATATTGCCTATACCGCAGGGCTTTTACATGATATTGGGAAAATAGCCCTGGATCAGTTTATGGACAATGCATATCCAATGTTTTACAGAAGAACCCAGGAAAGGAATGAAACCCTTGTCAATGTGGAAAAGGAGATCTTCGGCCTGGATCACACAGATGTGGGCGGTAAACTCGCTGAGATGTGGGGACTCCCGGAGCGTCTGATCGATGTTATAAAGTATCATCACAGCCCGGAAGATGCTGAATATGACAGTGAGCTCAGCCACCTGATCTATTTTGCAGACCTCTTAATGTCACGGTTTATCGTCGGCCAGGAACTTGAAAGGATTAATACGGATTCATTTCATGAACGCCTTGAAAGGATTGGTATAAAATCCGGTCAGCTACCGGAAGTGGTTGAAGGAATATCCGATTTAATCTCAAATCTTTCTGTTTAAAGATGATAACTGCTGAGCAGTTTTGTAAAGTTTTCTCCCCCGAAAAGTCTGGCGACTTCAAATATGGGAGTACCTATAATTGTACTGAGAATATTCAAGTTTAAGAACCTGTCAACAACCAGCGCGCCTAACAGGATAACCGGTACGTAACGCCTGGATTTACTGAATATTACAGATACAGACTTCGGCAGAATGTTTTCGATAACATGTGAGCCGTCAAGGGGCGGTATGGGTAATAGATTAAAAATTCCCAGTCCTGTATTAAAAATAATAAGATATAGCATTAATGTGCGGTAAAAATCGGATTCCAGATAATAGCTCCTTATGAAAAGTCCTGTCACAAAAGCGGCGGAGAGGTTGGAAATCGGGCCGCTCAGTGCCATAAGAATTGTATCTCTTCTCCGGTTGGCAAAATACCGGATATCAACCGGAACCGGTTTTGCCCACCCGAAGCCGGCTAAGAAAAGACAGATTGCTCCTACAGGATCGATATGAGGGATTGGGTTGAGCGTAATTCTTCCAGCATTTTTGGCTGTTGGGTCTCCCAGTGAAAATGCTGCCTTGCCATGGGCGTATTCATGGATTGTCACTGCAAATAAAAGCACTGCTACTCTTATCCCCAAATCCATTGGGTTGTCAGGAATGAAGTTCTCTAATTTTTCTATCCATGCCATGTTTATGTTTCCGGTTATTTACCTTTTCTGAAAAAGACTTATATAAAAAAAGAGTATTTGCCGCAAGGAGCAAAAATATATAAAATAATCTTCTGTATATTCCTTAAACAACAAGAGGAGAGATTAAAATGGGCGTCAGACAACCTGATTTGGCAGGAAGCTGGTATCCGGCAACAGAATCAGAATGCCTCCGGATGTTTAAAGAGTTTGAAAAGTCATCTGTTTCAACCCAGGAAGGCGACTGGCTCGGCGGTATACTTCCCCATGCAGGCTGGGTATATTCAGGCAGGGTGGCGTATAATGTTATAAGGTATTTGAAGACAGGTGCGGATCCTGATGTGATTGCCCTGTTCGGGAGGCATCTCCATCCCGGAAGCGGTAATTATATAATGAGTAAAGGGGCATGGAATACACCCCTTGGAGAGCTGCCTGTTGCAGAAGATATGGCAAATAATCTGATATCGGAATTTAATTTCAATATTGAGACAGATTCAAGATATTCACCGGATAACACGATTGAGCTTCAGCTGCCTTTTATAAAATATTTTTTCCCTGATGTGAAGATTCTGCCCATGGGCGTGCCGCCCGCAATTTCATCCATAAAAATAGGGGAGCGTACAGCAGAAATTGCAAAAAAACTGGGGCAGAGGCTCAAGGTGCTGGGATCCACCGATCTGACCCATTATGGTCCCAACTATGGCAATACAGATAAGGGTACCGGTCAGGATGCCGTAGACTGGGTCAAAAATCATAATGATAAAAAAATGGTGGATCTTATACTGGGGATGGACTCGAATGCCATTACAGGCGAGTCACTCCGGAATTTAAATGCATGCTGCGGAGGGGCTGTTTCTGCAGCGGTAGCAGCCGTTAAAGTGCTCGGGGCAGTGGAGAGCAAAAAACTTGTCTATACAACAAGTTATGATGTAATGCCCAACAGCAGTTTTGTCGGTTATGTCGGGGTTGTATTCAAGTGATTTATAGATGGACACAGGGTAATATTTTTATTATGTTCAGTATAATATAAATGATACCGAACTTTTAAGGCCCGCTGTTGCCCTGTAAAACAGCTTAAAGAAGTATGCTGCGAGTTTTCGCAGGCTAAAATTAAAAAATCATCCGTCTCCGGCGGATTTAAGGCAGTTATGAATAAAAACAGAGTAAAAACAGAATTATTGGTTCATGATCTAAAAAATCCAATTGCAGTCATTGAGGCAAGCGTAGATTCCCTGATGAAGAAGGCAGACAGGGAAAACTCGCTTTCAGAGTATCAGATAAGAGTTTTGAGCAGGGTCTTGAGAAATTCCAAGATAGCCATGTCTCTTGTAAATGATATCCTTGAAGTTGGGAGATCATGCGAAGGCATATTTAATAAAGACAGGTTCAAATGCTGTGAATATATAACATTTCCTTTTGTTGAGATATTTGACCTCATCGATCCTGATACAGCTGAAAAAATAAGCAGGTCTGAAAACCTGACCGATCTTGTGGGAATTCTTGAAGTCCACAATATAAAGCTTAATATTGATGAATCTGTATGGTCAGAAGAATTATTTCTGGATATAAGAAAAGTGAGGCAGATCTTCAGGAATCTTTTAAGCAATGCCATGAAATACAGGAAAAATGAAATAATCCTTGATGTATCCATTGATAATATGAATCTTGTCGCTTCCATAATGGATGATGGAAAAGGGATAGAAAAGGAATACCAGGAGAAGATATTTGAGCAGTATTTTCAGCTTGGAGATGAAAGGAACTGCTGTGTAAGGGGGCATGGGCTTGGTCTTGCCGGGGTGCTTGTTCTTGTCGAGGACATGGGCGGCAAAATGTCCCTGGAAAGCGAAAAGAATAAGGGCGCAAAATTTACAGTAAGATTGCCTTTGAGTGAGTAAAAATTAAATAATTACGTCATTTTCGATAGGAGGTTACTTGAATGGATTTTCTGGAAAAGGCTAAAATTCGTCTTGAGCACTGGGTGGAGCACAGCGATCACCATATTGAGGATTATTCGGAATTTGCGGAACAGCTGGCTGGTGAGGGTAAGGCCGAGAGTGCGTCATATATCAGGGAAATGATTGAACTGAATAAAAAAAGCACCGAATGCCTTAAGAATGCCCTTAAGGCACTTGAATAGCAGTATGAGGAGGTAAATTCAAATGTGTGAGGCTAACGCCTTTCTAGTAAAGGAAGGCACGGAAAGCAAAATCATGGAAAACGTTGATCAGCTTGATGTCGAGGGTGATGAGATCAGGCTGATAAATATCTTTGGCGAACAGAAAAAGATAAAGGCCAGGATAATAAGTTATAACGGTTCTGACAGCAGGATAATGCTGGAGGCAACTTGAGTCATCATCAAGGTGTCATCTGCTTTGTTGCTTTCGGTCGCTCCTTGGCACCTTGCTGATGCTTATGGGTTGATTAAGTCCAAAGGTGCCACTTGCCAGATTTGAATGACCGGATAGAACAGGCCGCAGAGATAATTACCCGATCAAAACCTGTTATTGCCCTTACAGGTGCGGGAATATCTGTTGAATCGGGCATCCCTGATTTCAGGGGAAAGAACGGATTATGGACAAGGTATGATCCTGCCCGGTATGCCGCAATAGATGCCTTCTTAGCTGATCCGGCCGAGGTGTGGAACATGCTGAGGGAAATGGATGCCCTTGTTGTGAAGGCAAGACCCAATCCCGCCCATATCGGTCTTGGTATCCTGGAGCAAAAGGGACTGCTCCAATATATAATCACACAGAATATCGATAATCTCCACCAGGATGGCGGGGCTAAAAACGTCATTGAATTCCACGGAAATTCGGGTACACTGTCATGCCTGTTCTGCAGCAGGAGATATACTATGGCTGAAAAAAGACATGAATATCTCCCGACATGCGAATGCGGTCAGATACTGAAGCCGGATGTCATATATTTTGGTGAGGATATCCCTCAAGAAACACTTGATATGTCCTTCCAGCTTGCTTCTGAGGCAAAAATATTGCTTGTCATAGGGACATCGGCCCAGGTCTCACCCGCCAGTACCATTCCTTCCCTGGCAACCAGAAACAGGGCAAAGATCATAGAGATAAATAAAGAAAAAACATGGCTGACCGATCAGCTTACGGATATTTTTCTTGAGGGTGAAGCAGGGAAGATAATAACAGGGCTTATTAAGGCAATTGATGGGTATTGATTAATGTTTCCTTTTTTGATTTTTCTGAAAACGGTCAAAATTTATTATCTTGCCGTGTTTATCCCGGTTTTCCTCTGAGTCCTTCCTTGACTCCTTTTTCAGGTTATCAATCATGCCCTTGAGTTCTGGGTTTTTATCGATTATATCCTGAATCTGCCTGCTTACCTCCTGCCAGGTTATTTCCAGTTCATCTGTTTCCAGATCAAAGCCGCCGATCCGGGAGATCAGGTTACCGAGCTTGCACAGCATGCCAAAATGTGTTGTTCCCTGGAGATATTGGGGACAGTGGCACCAGAGGTTGATAAAATCAAATCCCCTTTTTTGCGCTTCATGGCTTATAACCGAATGTATCCCCCCCGGCCCGGTATAGTTGGCGTATCTCACCGCCTCTTTATCCAGTGTATTGAGAAGGGTATTATCAGAGGCAAGCGCCGATATTACATTATCTGTATGCAGCACATTATCAAATACGCTGCCGATACATATGATGGTTTTAACGCCAAATCTTTCACATACAGATAAAACAATATCCGAGAAGTGAAGCCATCTCAGGCTGGGTTCAACTGCCCTGAATATAATGATGTCCCGGGAGCTTTCATCGGGGTTTGATATATAAAAAGATCCTCCGGGATGTTCCACCTTTTGAAGGATTCCGTCTTTGATCTCTACAGTGGGGCGCTTTTCATCAAAGGAGTAGAACTGGTCAGGAATTATATGGCCGAATACCTTTGCATCCAGTTTCCGGATAATAAAATCCGCTATCCCCCAGGAGATATCTAGGGCATTGCCCCATCCGCTGAAACCCGTGATAAGAAGCGGATCATTCAATTCAGGCAGAAAATCAAATTGAAGGCTGTTTTCATGCATAGTTGATGTTTTACCCCATTGGTCATTGATGTCAAGTACCATTTTAAATTTTCACCGAACAAAAAAATAAAAAATAAATTGACTTTTTTAATAAAGAAGGGCTTATTCGTCTTGAATATGAATAGGATAAAGGTATTGGATCTTGTCAATTGAGATAGATGAATCTGTCCTTAAGAAAGCATGTATGGAGATGATTGAAACTATATTCGTTTGTCTCCCGAATGCCTTTAAAGGCACCATATATAAAGTCGGTAAGATACCCGAATTAAAGGTGGAAAGAATTACCTCGGGCATTATTGACGACTTTCGTGAAAAAATAGAATGGGGCATGTCTTCCCATTCCGGCTATACTTCACCGGGAAAACCATGGCTTGATTACAGGGATGAACCGGGCAGGCCGCTTGAAGCCATGGGTTGGTGTGTCGAAAGACAGAAAAGCTGGACTTCTGAAGATCCGGCAAATGATTCCAGGAGCGTAAGACTTCAGCTCGAATCAGAGCTTGAAGATTTTCAGCACATGGAGCCTGTACTCGTCAGAAAGACCGACCTTAATCTTAACATGTACTCCTCTCTCGAATATCCAAAAAAATTTTTTGGTGATTCAATATGGGCAGACAGTGATTACGTGGTAGTAGCTGTTATAAAAATACATTTCAGGCCCTATACCATTAAGATGAACAGTCATGAGACCAGGGTAATTAAAAAACTGTCCCGTTCGCTCGGGACCGAGCTTTTAAGCTACCAGCTCAGACAGGACTCGATGAAGGCCATGCAGGACCTTTCCAGGGACAGGCTGAATGCCTGCAACATCCTGGCTGATTCACTCAGAAATGCGATTACAAAATCAGGACTGATCTTCACCCTTGTAAAGCAGGAAGTAGCCTCCCTGAGGGAACAATGGGAAGCGCTGCTCATCAGAAACTCGGATCTGGAAAATCCCAAGACAACCGCTATCAATATGCTGAACAGGATCACTGATGATCTTGGAGATGAGTATGGCGAGGCTGTCGGAGTCTTACGTAATGCCCACGACAGATTTGTGGAGCTTTCCCTTCCTCCGTCACAGGGAGAAAACTGGGTGAAAATGCAGATAGAGGAAAAGTGGAATGAACTGTTCAATATTAATGGAATAGACAGTGAAACAAGGGCGCTGGTATCAAATACTATTGCCGAACTGAAGGGAGCCCTGCGGTTCGGGAAAAAACCGGAAATAATTACCGGCTACAGGGGAATGCCCGAAGAATTGAAAAACAGATGGGCAAATCTTATTTATGAAGAAGTAAAAAGCATGAACGATTCCCTGATTGACAGGCTGATCAGTATCCTGGGAAATCCGGAACTTCATATCCCCTGTCAGGAGAAATCCCGCAAGGCATTGCTGCAGTTAAAGGCCCTGGCCGATACCATGGGGCAGCTTGAGAGGAATACAAATTTTCTGCTGCATCAGGTATTGAATGGAAGCGCCAAAAAAGAGCTCAAAGATAAAATATACGATTTCATTAATGAAAACAGGGGGGGCTCACTGCCGGATCTGGATATATTTATGTAGTTCTGTATATAAAAGGGGGCATAAAAGTTTTCTGCTATTTACAAAAAAAATATTGGAAAACAGAAATATAATATGTTATGAGTAGCCCACTTTTGCGCCCGTAGCTCAGCTGGATAGAGCAGCGGACTTCTAATCCGCAGGTCGGGGGTTCGAATCTTCCCGGGCGCGCCATTGATATCAAGTCTTTTAGAATTTTAATTGATCTAAAGATAATAAATATAAGGCTTTTGGGCTGTTAACAGCCCAAAAGCCTTTTTGTGCTTGATTATTACTGATTGACTGTAATTGTTTTTTGGATTTTTTCATGTTTTGGGTGCATATAGTGTGCATTTTGGTGTCATTTAGCCACTTGATAAAATGGCCGGGGGATAAAAGACTTAGCCTAATATCTCGATATAATAATCACTATTTTAATTAAAGAGGTTCGAGTCCCGTTGGGACTACCAGTATATGCTGAGACCCCTGATTTTACTCAATGTAATCAGGGGTTTTTTCGTCTATTTTACATGGTTTTCGTTCCTCTTGGGCACTCAGTGCCCAAAATGCTTCATAGATAGCATTCATTTATATATTTAATATTAATGGTAGAAAAGGGAAGGGGAAATATTGTTATCAGATTTAACAACTATTGAAAATAATACGGTTTCTTTCCTATGAGAAGCACCTTACTGACTCATATTTTTAAAAAATATTAAAGGTTATACTCACAAAACCATAACCTGTTGATTACTGTTGGTCACTCAGTCCCGCTTCATGCCAATGGGACTTACTGCTTCGTAAAACTACAAATAATGGATGATAGAGTAGGGAAATCATAAAATAAATCTGTAATTACATAGTGTTAGCCAAAATTGGGATTTGACCTATTTATACTTCAAAATCCTTTTTAATTGCATAGTGTGTGCCACTATAGTGCTACCCAATTTAATACATACTCCCTATTAACGACTTACCAGTAATTAGCACGTGTAACCAAAAATAAAACTAAGGCAAGAGGGATAGCAATCAGATTTATAGCGAATAACCGCAAAGGATTAATGGGGAGCTGAGCCCCCCACTGCCCCCAACCGTTACTGCGAGGTGTATAAAACATCCCTTCAATATTTGCCAGACGAAACATCCAAAATCCGTTAATTATCATAAGGACCAATGTACAAGCAAACCATGCAGGTAAATAATCCAGGTGCTGTATACGGTATGTAAAAAACGTCTCTCTACATCGATAATTATTTTCTACCCATGTAAGTATCGCTCCCGAAATGTGAAGACCGACAATAGCTGACAATTCAACCCACAATACACTTTTTACAAATGTTTTAAGGCCACCCATAATCATGCCCTCTCTTTCTGTATAATTAGTTATTCCAAATCATCAACAGTATCATCCGCCCGGTCTTCACTTGGCTCTTCCAAGCGACATTCAAAAGGCGGACCGCAGACAATAACAGGATTAGTAAAACCTTGTTTTGCAGCACTTGTAAAAGCACTTCCCAGTTGATCATCAATAAGGAAACGTTCCGGTCTCACACCAAAATTTTGAGATTTGGCTTTTTTCATTAATTCAATAATCACGCCTGGTTCTACATAGGTAACTTTCAATCCATATTCTTCTGCAACTTCAGAAATTGAGAGTGCCATTATTTCAGCTCTAGTTTCCGGGCTTAGAGGCCGAAAAACAAGAAACCGACCAATTCTTCCAACGATTTCCGGGGCTATACCACCGGCATGTAAGCGACGACGACAAACCTCATCCTCAACAGAACGGTTTCCAAAAGCTGAACGAGAGTCTAATTCATCAAGAATAGCTTTTGCGTCCAAATTGCTTGTAAAAATAAAAACAGCATGCCGACAGTCTATCTCCCGTCCAGCGGATGAACTTGTTGCAGCTGATAATCGTCCTGCATCCATAGCATTCATCAAAACTCGAAGTATTGCTGGATGAGCTTTCTCAATCTCATCAAAAAGGACAATGGTACGCGGATTCGCCCTTAATACATCTGCTAATTGACTACCTTCACCATGCCCAACATATCCCTGTGGTGCGCCAATCAATTGACTTACACGATGTGCTTCCTGGTACTCGTTCATATCTAATCTCAAAAACTGATAACCATTATCATCATCATTAAATTCTTTAATAATTTGTGGCATTTCCTCGGCAGTGCGAGTCTTCCCAACACCGGAAGGCCCGACTTCAAAAACAACAGCTGGACGCGCCGGCCGAAGCCGAGCGATATGGCGAACCATTACTGCAGCTAATCCTTTCAAGGCATCTTCCTGCCCAAGCACTTTTTGTTGAAGCTTATTTAGAAGCACTGTTTCATCAAGATAGAGAGGTTTATTAATATCACGAATACTCTCATGCACAGTTGAGATATCTGTAAGATTAGATGTGCCTCCGGCTTCAGAAGGGTGTGTTTCAGGCGTAGATCCAGTGTTTGATTGCGTATCGAATACTTCACGTAAAGGCCCTTGGAGCCACGCTTTCAGAGATGTAAAATCCATGAACTGTTTCTCACCTGTTCGGAACAGATCGCAAAGAGATGGATCTGGCCCCTGATATTGTATTCCCTTTCCTACTAAAAATTTGGCGGTTGGGGGATTACCCGACACCTCAAATCCGACATCTCCACGATTTGGATTACACCCTGAAGGCATTTCTTGATCACGAAAACGAATGCATGCATGTCTTGCGCGTTCTTCCAGATCATTGAAAGCAACATCATTATTCATAAAAAATTGTCTCATTTTACGCCACCTCTCTATTTAAATTTAGGCAAAAATTTCTATCCGTCTTTCAATATTCTCCGTATTATTTTCATCAACTTTGTTTGAAGATAGCCTTGTATCATTGAATTTTCCGATTGCGTCGTGAAGATCACCAGTTCCACCGCAGTCAGGACAATATGCATATCCTGTTTCAGGACATTCCTGCTCTTGAGGAAGCCAGACTACTTCGTCGAAAAAAAGTCTTTCCTTATCTGCACCATTCAGTACTCGATTAAATGTCTTCATACCCAATGTTTCTGAAAAATCCGGGTCCATTCGGATTTGAATAAGGTTACGATTTCCGATCCTGGAAAGCATGCTGCCCCATCGTGGATGATCTGTGCCATGATGGATCAGGGCCAAAGTCAGAAAACCCTTGATTGCATTGAGTCGTGTTGTTGCAAAGATAGGCGTACCATGAGACGTAACATCGTTTTCCCGGTTCTGTTCCATAAAATATTTATAACGGGAACTCAAAATACAACGATGACATGCAGGGGTTACTCCTGGATGAGTGAAAGTAATCTCTGCACCGCGACCTTCCTTGTAAACTTGAGCACACAAACTCGGAATACCTAAATGTAACGCAAGTCTGTTCACACGGGCCTGAGCATAGAAATTGTCAGTTAATCCACAAATAATGGTTTTTTCTACTTCACATCCATCAATAGGTTTATCTGCAAATTCCTTCATTTCTTCATCAGTAATCTCATCAAGGCTTTTCTGAATAGCGATGGTACGAGTTGTAGGATTAATATCTCTAATACGCTCGGCTATGCAGTCCACCTTGGGCCTGCCTATATCCTTGCGATATGTCTGTTGAGTTGCTAAATTGGTTTCGGAAACAATGTCAGGATCAATCATTACAAATTGCCCCACACCGGAACGAGCCATCGCTTCCAACCAGTCAGCAGCACCTCCGGCACCAACTGCTATTAGCCGGATTTTTTGCATCAGCTCCAAGTCATATACACTCTGGACACGATCGAATGTATTCTGAACATTGAATGATCTAGCAGATTCCTTTATGTAGTTATATCCTTCTTTTCTAGTTTCATTTAGAGAGGCCTTATAACTTATATTTTTTGAAACCACATTATTAACAGTTGTCAGCTTGGTATTGGAACGACTTGTTTTATTATCCCCTATTATTATCTCTTCAAGAGGCACATCCATCTGCAACGATTTATATGCATTATTATCACAGCTCGATAAGGCCAATTCATGTGAACCCTGCAGGATCTTGACCTTTCCTTTTACAACAGATACACCTTTTGCCTTTGGATAGGCGATCCATGGAGTCAACCTGAAAACACCTGTATCAGGGGTTGTATTGATAATAGGTAGCCAGAGACTGTCAAGGTCATCTATAGCCTTAAGAATGCGTTCGGCATATATTTCATCACCAAATGAAGGGCGGTTCATACGCCCGGGATGGCTATGTACAAAACCTTGAAAGCGAATACCATTAGGGTTCCAATCATATTTAAATAACCGGTTTAAAGTTTTATAGTCCGGAGAGTATGTGACCGAAGAGTTGCGGCTATTTTCGTCAAAATGGTAATGTGTCATTTTGTTACCATCGTTATAACCACCAATTGCACCTCCTGATTCAGCTGGTAAAGCACCTATTGTATTTATAATGTCTTTTAAAACCTCCCAATTCATATGAAGCACGGGAGTATTATGATCTTTTTTAGAGTATTCATTATCTTTATAAGGCATATCATCTCCTCCTTAAAATCTGTGACCAGTTCGAATGTATTCTTGAGTTTTATCTGCCCATTTTGCCGCTACCTGTTTAGCCTCTTCAAGCGAACGAAGAGGTTTAGTCCAGCATACATATTTACGACTCCCATCTGACAAGCGGTGAGTACTATCCGCATCATTAGGACGTCCATGATAAGAGGGTTGTCGTTCAATATATGCTTTCCAAGTGCCATTAGATTGTTCCTCAAAACTAAAACCATAATCAGACGAACCATCTTCTGTTCTGTAATAATTTTTATGTTTACGCATGATCATTTATCTCCTTATTTTCATCCATAAATATTCATCCATTCTTTAGCTATCTGCTTCGCTTCCTGTTCATTCCTCAGGGGCCTATCCCAGCAGACGTAGTAGCCATCACTATCATGAAGCACATGACTTTTAGTTGGTGGATTACCATTAAAATATGCCCGCCATGAGCCATTCCTTTTACGGTATCTGAAACGTGTTGAAACAGTATTTGGCTTAAAAAGTAAATAAGCGCCAAGCCCTAAAATACCTAATGTTATGGGGTCCATTGAAGTCTCCTTTCCGGTATTGCTGATCGGTTGGCAAAATAAAAATCTACCAACCGATCGCTCGCTACATTAATAAATCAATCCATGGAATGTTCCAGGAGGGATTTCGTCTCCTCCATGGAAGGTTCCGGGAGGAATCTCATCTCCCCCGTGAAAAGTCCCGGGTGGTATCTCATCGCCACCATGGAAAGTTCCAGGAGGGATTTCATCTCCACCGTGGAAGGTGCCTGGTGGAATCTCATCCTTCCCATAAAAAGTACCAATGGGAATGTAGTCCATAACTGAATCATTAATTTGAGATGGGTTGTTGTTCAGTCGTATCATTTTAAAATCCTCCTTTTTAAGGTTAGTCTCAGACTCTCTTTATTTACGGAATCAGTGCCGAGATATAACTGATTCCATAAAAATCCTTGTTCATAAAAACTCAAACGATTCACACCTTTTCTAATTCTAAATTTGCTTGGGGATTATGGGGCAAATAAAAAGGCGCCTGGATCTATGGCTCCATAGCGCCTTTTTACTTCTTGCGTCTGTTCCAGCTTGGCCGAGCTAAAAACAGAACCCCATATTTTAATAAACCGCTTTTACAGCTTATCAGATGTCATGCTTTATACTTCCATAATTTTATTTCGCAATCTGATGTATTGTTTATCTATAAAAGCAAACAACATGCCAAAATATAATTTTCCCATTTTATATTTTTATGAGAGATTAGAATTTCTACTTTTCTAGACTGGACGTATATCAATCAAGAATCCCATCATGTTTTAAGCCCTATAAATAAGTTTTTAAATTTCTTTAGGGATAACTACATTTGTTTTTTTAGTAATTAATTTGCAATTTAAAGTATCAAAATTGATACCATTGTTGATTAAAATCCAATCATTAGAGGGTTCTAATAATTAGATCTTAAATAGGGAATGTATAAGTTTTATACTTTATGAAAAAATGATGATTTGTCGACAGACACAACCATGGTAAATTATATCATTCAATAGCATTCAATTTACAAGGAGGGGGGCCGTTAATAAAGTTTACTTCAACATTTGGGTGTAGGTAACATTTTTTTGTTTTGTAACAAGGTAACTCTGTTTGTTCCCTTTCTTTCCCCTGGGCCATAGGATTAAAAAAACGAGGGAAAAGAGCTTTCCATTGTTCCAAGTTGCTCTTTTTAAAATCTGGCGGGTCTAGATTCTTTTTGCGGTTTCCCCAGATTAACGGCAGCGTGTTCGCCGGGCAGTTGGCATATGTCGAGAATAATCCTCCGCCTTCTTTCCAGCCAAATGGTTCAAAATCACAGGGATACTCCCCCGATCTCGGACTGGTTACATATGCATAGCTGGCCAAAATAGCTCTAAGCTCTTCGTAATTAATGCCTTCCTGCTCACATAGGATGCCAACGTTTGGTACGTAATCAGCGAAATGGATATAAACATCTAAATAGTGTGAACAATTACACGGATTTTCAATTGATTCTTCCGGATCATTATGTTTTTCGTCTTCACAAATTTTTATTTTTAACACACCTGAAAAATGGACAGGTTTATTATAGAGGCCTTTTTCAAGAAAGCTATTCCAGGGATTAATATTCTCCCAAACATAATCATCAGGGAAAGCGATTCTTATACTCTCAGCATTCAAATCATCTTGGAGATAATTTATTCCTTTGTATCTTTCAGCCAAATTATCATCATTTGGTCGAACTAATCCTATAGCGCATATTGCATGAAATACAATTCTGCACTTGGTAGATTCTACTTTACTTGTACTTAAGTGATTTTTACATAATTCTATCCACTTATTTGGATCACCGCCGTTATCATTATATTTCTTACGAAGATCCTTATTTATTAACTTCCAGAGGTATGATTTAATTTGCCCACCTGAAAGAACCATGTCATCAAAAATGAAAATGTTCAGATTTTCATTGAGGTTACCATTAAGCTCTTTTGCTAAAAATAATATTAGATCATCGTATGGTCGAAAAGGTAAGTATCTTGGACCATCATCCCCATTTTTATTAGAAAAGAATATTTTACCAAAATGTGAGCATTTCTTTGCCCAATCACTTTTTGAGAAGAGACTTAGTGTGGCTGGTCCTGATTTATTTGGACGTCCTAAATATGAGAATATTGCCCGATCAAGAGGCATTTCAATATCTTTATATTTTATCGTGCCTGATGATTCGTCCATAGTTGATAAATCAAAATTGAGCTTCATATAGCGATCAAAATTTCTTACTATACTCATTGCACTATAATATCGATAATATTTCATTAACCTAAGAATATAAGGCCTATCTTTTTGATGAAACTGAGAGACCCACCTATTAAATCGTCTAGTATTGTCTATTCCATTTAAACCAGTAACTCTTAATACTTTTTCCTTCAGGGAATTAATAATTGCATTTCTGAATGTCGAATAATATTCACCTTTGTGCGAATCACTATCAGACAATTTAAAAAAATATTCTGTTACTTTTAGGTCCTTCAATAAGGCGTGAGTAGTAACACCCGAACTGTCAGCAGAAAAGATAATTATATTAGGTAATGCCTTTTTTACGGAATCATCGTCATCATAATATTTCGCTATTTTTTCGATGAAATCAGTTATACTTGCAGGGATTGTTGAGTAAATGTTTCCATGGGTTGAAAAATTGCTTTCGCTTGAATAAAGGTCCAATAAAATCAAATCATATTTCGATATATCTTCATCTATTAACCCTCTAGCTGATTTCTTATGTGTTAAATAGATTTCTCCAAATGGTTGGTCTTTTTCGTCCTTCTGTATTTGGCTATAGGGACCATTATAGTTTTTGGGATAAAAAAGTCGTGGAAGTACAATATCCCAATATTCATCATCCAATTTATCCTCAATGAGTAATATCTTTCTACCGACAAGGTATTCTGAAAGGGGCGATAGATAATCAGGCATAGGATTGAAGTCCTTGATCTTCTGGCCTGTTTCGGCTATCCACTCACTAAGAACATTCGCTAATTCTGCGCCCTTAAATTTTGCATCAATCTTTTCTATGCCATCTTTAAGAGTCTCACCTGAAATATCACCAGCAGCATAAGCGCCAATTAACAATCTAATAGCCGGAAATGTACTACTCTCATGAGAGTTCCTTTTTGGCTGTGTAACATGTTTATTTAAAATATTAAAAACTTCGTGAGTTACGTCTTTATTCCGGTTTAATACTTCAAGAATTTCTTCAGCTCCAGAGGGAAAGCAGCTTTTCTCAATAGCATTTCGTAATTTGTATGAAGGTATACTTTTATGGCCTGCTTCATCATTTTTAAATAACAACTCAAATTTTTTAAATATATCCGTTAATGAATCAACCTTTCCTATTTTCAAATCTACTAATATTTTGCCAACACTATTGAAGTAGACATTTGTTTCTGTTAAAGGAATTAAGAAAAATTTATGCTTTTCCCAAAAAGTACTGATAGAATTCTCACAGTATGATGATATAAGTAGTTGTTCCAGTAAATGCTTATTAGGTTGTTCTGAAATTGATGTAATGATGAATAAAATATTTTCATCACCTTTTAAGGCTTTCTCAAAAGCATCAATTGATTCTATTAATTCTGTATTTTTAAAAGGTAATATTGAAAAAGAGTCGTGAATGGTATGATAAAGAATTTCTGTTTCTTGAGATTTTTCAGCATTTAATATTGCCACATTCCACTTTGTAATATCCATATTCTATTGCTTTCATCAGGCTGAGCACAGTACTGTCTTCTGTGTTTTATGATTTTTATTTTTTAGTACGTTTTTTAAATGGAGATTTTTTTGGTGTAGATCTGTTCTCTTCCGCTTTAGGATATATTTCTTTTACAACCGGATCAGTTATCATTGGTTTAATATCATTTTTTGTACATGGTGGTAATAACATTCTTAGTATTTGAGCATATGCTTCTGTTGAAGAATATTTACCTCCTTTTCCTCTTTTGGGACCTAATATAAAGTTAATAGCTGGTGTATGCTGAATTTCACCATCCGGAATTTCAAAGCTTATTTTCCTGGTTGCATCTAACCCGGCACGAAGATACCGTTCCATAAGATGAATAAATGCTTCTCTTAATTTTTCACCTTTCCACTGCCATTGTTCAGGGGTTGTATGATCAAACTCAAATTCATTGATTAAGGCAATTAGTTCATCAACAGTTGCAATTTCGGATTTTGGAGTAAGTTTTTTTTGAGGTTTTGAGTCTGTTACATCTAGGGCATCTGAGATAGTTGGAGTTTTTATCCCTAAGCGAATATGATTCTTTGTTAATATCCTTAAGCCTTTGTAGTCGCTGACTGCCTGTTCAATAACATTTTCAAGACCGCGTATATTATCAGGCCAGTCATATTTCATTAAAACATCCATGGCCTCTTTATCAATAACTCTCTTCTCTGCACCAGGTATGCTGGTCTCATATTTCCTCAAAAAATAATTTGCTAAAATAGGTATATCTTCAGTTCTTTCTCTCAATGGAGGAAGGATAATAGGTTTCGAGACTTTAGCTCTTGAGAGAATGTCAGCACGAAAATCTCCCGAATTAATGATATCAATACGATTTGTAGCCATTACAATCTGGAGGTTAAGCTTTTTATTTTCGTTACTTCCCAGCCTTTGTATAGTTCTTGTATTTTTATCTAGCAGATCGATAAGCTTTGATTGTACATGAGAAGGAACATCACCGAATTCATCAATAAAAAGAGTGCTTTTATTAGCTAATTCAGCAGCTCCAGCCTCAGTTGATATCGCACCGTTATAAGCGCCTTTATTATGACCGAATAATTTATCTTCGATCAATGTTTCCGGAACGCCCTGGGTATTCAATTTTATGAAGTTATTATTTTTATATGGTGAATTTTTATGGAGATATTTTGCCAATAACTCCTTACCTGTACCTGTTTCTCCAAAGACTAAAATATTATCATTCCCAAACTCTGCACGTTTTCTTGCTTCTCTAAGGCATTTTAACAAAGGGACAGAACGTCCGATAATCACATCATCTTCTAACAAGCCAATTGTATGTAAAGAATCCTTGATTGTTTCAATATTAAGAGCATTTTTATCAACAAAGTGTCTGGCCCCGCAATCTGAAAACTTTTTTTCTACATCAGCTCTGTCCATAGATGACAAAATGATGACCGGGATATCACATAAAATACTATCATTAGCTATTTGCTCAAATATTTTTAAGCCAAAATATTCTTCCGGGTTATCATCAAACTTACCTCCTTTGGGTTGCCCATCCTCATTTAATCTACCGGTAATAAAGCGAAGATCCAAAAGTATTAATGACCAACGCGGCCATTTGAGCCAGCCATTTTTAACAACCTCAATTGTTCCCTCAAGATCGTTCTTTAATTCACCATTCTCTACTTTTTGTCCACTTGTAAAATAAACCTCTGCAATAGGTTCAGGTACTTCCTCCACTTCCTTGAGTGGTCTGTCACCGGTTATATCTCTAAGGCGTCTTGGATAACAGAAATCATCACGGATGGGATTCTTTCCACCTCGCATATGCCCGTAATCATCATCTATAATCAATATTCTTGGTAATTGTTTCATGCCACTAAATATTTGTTAGGAAATTGACTAATTGTTTCTGAGAAATTTATACAGGCTTCACAGAAATTCTCAAAGACAGCTTTCATGGACAAGAGATACTTAGCATTATGTTGTTTATGCCGACTTAACTGAGCCTTTATATCCTGGAATAATTTTTCCACTTTATTAAAGGCTTCATTACTATCATCAATCCATTCATCAACAGGATTTCTTATCAACCATAATTTATGAATCAGTTCTCCCATCCACTCCTTATCTTCCTCAGAGTAGTACTTTAAAATATCAGAATTCAAGCACACCTTAGGAGACATCTGATGTTCATAATTTTCAATAAGCCATTCCGCATCCTTTTTATGATTATCCCATTCGAAGAAACGGTTATTAATAAATTCCTCCAAACGCTCGCTCACTCCGGATGATTCTTTAAGGTCATGCATACGAACAATAAAAGCATCCATGCTGATTAGATATTTATTTTTCATCCAATCATGATTAAATTCAATTCGACGTTTTTGCCAAGTATTCATTTACACACCCAATAATAAAAAACATAAGGAATCATTACACAAATTTCTTCAAATCAGTATATATATCTGCAATTGATTCAATATGAGAATCTGTATCAAGATTAGTATTTTTAAAAATGTTTGTTATTAAATTCTTCATTCTTACTTTAAATGCTTCAGTATTAATACTGGATTTAATATTATCTGGTATCATATCGATTTCTGCATCAATTTTTTTAATAAATTTTTCTATTTTATAATGCTTTCTAAGTGGCTCGTACCAATCAGATGATTCGGTTAACACACGTTTACTTTGAACTTTCCTTAAAAGGTCACTATTCGCCTGTTGCCTACAAAACGCCCACCATCCGATTTCAGATAACACCTCAGAAACTTTGCAATCATTTTTAGCTGGTGGCGTGTGGGCAGCAAGGAACATTTGAAAAAGAATAGTCAACGATGTTAGAAATACAGCCGGCTTTTTATCCTCTAAATATATTTTCAATTCATCAACGCCATCTTTATCAGTAATGCCTTGAAAATACGCGTTTAAAATATTTGAATCACTGAGAATTTGAAGAAACCGTTTCCAGTTATCTTCTTGTTCTACTCCTATTAAACCGCTATTATTAGCATTTTTTATTGGTAATAAATAACGTACGCCTCCTTTGAAATTAACTTTTATTTGTTTACGGTTATTTATTCCAGAAGTTATAAATAGTACAATTAATCCTTTAGTTGAATCTTTATTAGTATCCGATAATTGTTCATACCAATCGATATAGGGTAACTTACCATTATAGGAACGATTATCTTTATTGATTTTTGGCATCCCATGAAAAATTGCAAAATCATATTCTTTTAACCATCTATATATATCCTCAGGGTCCTTTCCAACAATATTTGTATAGTCATCAACTTTATCAAAAATACTTTCAATTGTATTAACAATTGGAACATTATTTTCGTTCTGATTATAATACAATACTCTATAATTCCTCATTATTTGATACCTAAAAAATTGAATTTATTTTACCAAGTAACACCAATAAAATTATCTGTTATATATGGGAATGCTATTATTCTATTTGTTCCTTGTAATAACTGACAGGGAGCACTTTTATCACTTTGAAAATCAAAATATATTTGAGAAAAACAGGCTTTGAATAAAGCGTCTGCGGCTATTCCGCCTCTAATTCTTTGATCATTAAAAATATTTGGTAACTTAAAAAAATTAATATTTTTAATCTGATTAAATAAATCATTGTTTATTATATTTAATTCCTTAAAAACAATTTTATTAGTTTCCATTGCGGTTGTAATTAAAAAATTTTCCATCAACTCATATTTTGACCAGTTGGATTCTACACCAAGTACAATTATATCTTTCTTTCCCTTTATTAACGTTACTGTCTCTTTTCTAAGTGTAGCAATTGGTGCCGAATCATGATTTAGAGCGTTAATAAATTTTTTTACAGCAATAATAAACGGTAAACCAGGCTCAACCGGAAGAGATATATCCTCATCAATTTCAATATTCATTGGTGACAAAAAGTCTTTTAATGCATCAGGAGAAACTTTATATCCTTTTTTTGTAATACTTAAATTAGCTTTACATCTACTTTTTTTATCTTTATCAATATAATTGCAATTAAATAATGCCTTGGCACATTGAGGTGTTTCTACATTGGGAAATCGATTATTGATTGCGTCATATTGGATTTTAAAAGCTTCAGATTTTTCATCATGGTACTCACCAACGAACCAAGCGGTATAAGCATTACTTAATTCCAGTTGAGGAGGATTTAGAAAAAAATTAATTTCATCTCCAAATTCTCGATGGTATAGTTCAATAGCTTGTTTAATTGTTTCTTCAGCCCTATCATACCTAGCAGTAACGGCATATTTAGCACGATAGACTTTTATATTTTTTTTTCTATCATCTGGTATTTTGCTTATTATAAAATCATATACAGTATCAATGTTAGGCCCTGCTGATGCAATTAGTATGACTGCAGGCGATATGTTCTTATTTTTAATGATTTCTAAAGTTACACCAATACCTTCAACCCTAGTATCGTCAATACGCTCCTCATCAAAAACATACGGAATTTGGTATTCTTCTCTGAACGGTTTATAAATTTTGTCTGACGTATCTAATCCAAGATCAACTAATGCAACTAAACCACCTCGAAATATTTTTATTTTTTTTATTAAATCTTTCAAATCGTCAACACTACCTATTGGTTTGGATAAATCAGTATTATACCTAAGGTCTATCGTGTTGTTTTTTAAAAATTCATTTAAATTATTATGAGCTTTTTGTCTATCTTCAACAAGAGCGAAGTCCACTCTATCCTCCGATCAGTATCTATTAATATTGAAAGTGAAATTTAAAAATACTAATAGTATAGTCACTATTATGTATCCAATATTCATCTATATTCCCATTCAATTTCGTCAAACATAACTCCATGACTTCTCTACCTGTAAAATTTTCAGAATATGCAGTTTCTACTCTAGTATTTATCTTATCTAAATATTTCATTATAATATCTAATTCAGTATTATTATAATTTTTTAATAGCCATTGCTTTATGTTAGTAGAATCAGACTTAGGCTTATCCTTCAGCCTACATTCATACAAAGAGATATTGTTTTCCTTAAGAGTGCTAGAAAGATCGACATCAAGCCCCTCTGATATATCACCATGAATAAAAAAATTCATAAAAGAGGACGTGAATACCCTTCCCACCCAAACCATTTGCGAATTCTTACTCCAATCTATTTTTTCATCATTATCATTAATCCTTAAATCAATTGACTGTAATACTTCGCGCAGTATCTTGATAATGTTTTCAGTCTCTAATATTTTTGTGTAATTATTAGGATCATGATGACTGACAAGGTGTATAATAAGGAATTCGATTGTACTTTTAAAAGTACATTGAATAAATTCTTTAAAGTTTTCAGGTCGTTCATCAAAAGGTAGATCTTCATTATCGGTTCTTAGACACCATAACTTTATCAAGTTTGATGTGTTTTGAAGCATACTTTTAATTGGAAAAATTCCAAAATTATCAATATCTTTATTATAAAGTTCTAAATATCCTATTTTATCTAATCCATCAGTCATCTTAGTAGTAAATTTAATATCAAAAAGGTCTTCAAGACTTAAACACCAATTTTCTAACATAGCCTCTGCGACATGTTTTATTTCATGTGCAAATGCTCCGCTCGAAGTACTTTGCCCTTTTTTTATCCCACTTTTTTCAACACTAATAGTCACATCAATTAGGCGAACCTGATCATAGATTGAATCAAGAAACTTTTTGATCATGTTAAGGTAGATTGGTTTAATTGCATGCATAGTGTACAAATTCATAGTGCCAAGAAAATCATTTATTTCAATTTCACTGTTTTTGATAGAAAATCCAGTATTAATTGGAAATACATAATAATTTTCAAAATGAATATTTTTATACCTATTGTTCTTTTGAAAAAGTTCAAACAATTTTACAGCATTTTTAACTTCATTATTAATGGATATTATACTTTCGTTTACTATTTCATCTTGTGTCTCTTTTCCCTCTTTAATCTTGTAGTTTATATTGCCAGTATGCCCATAAAATATTGAATGCCATAGGAATGAAAAAGCTGAAATCAAAGCTTTTTTAACATGCTCATTATCTTCAGGTACGATACTATAAGAAGGGTATTCCTCAGCTTTATAGCGAGTATAACTAATTTTATGAATAGCCTCTTTCTTATTATCTTTTATTTTATAGAAAGTTATTTCATTAAGAGACTTTTTAAAATCATCTAATAAATTTACTGCATTAGTACCTTTTTGTTTTTGAAGATAAATAGAGAGGAACCCTTTATGAAAAAAATACTTATCTTTTTTTCTTTTTTTATCTGTTGTTATCTCAATTGTAGATAAAGGGAATATTGTTCTATTATTATTCTTTACATACAAAGGCCCATTATCTTTAAACCATTTTGTAAAACCATATACCTCATTATCCCCAATTTTTTTCCCATAAAACAAGAAAAACCAGATAGATAATGGAAAGACAAAAATATTCTCACCGTCATTGAATCTACTAGTTTTCCAATACATCCCAAAACCATGGTTTTTTGATGATTGAATTATTTTATTTCTTAGTTTGCTTAGTTTTTTGGTGTTTAAAGCATCAATATCGTCTTCTTGGTCCGCAGCATCAGTTCGTCTACCCTGATAAGGGGAATAACTATAATATCCTGGCCATATATAAAAACATCGATTTTTACGGGGTATTCCTTCATAGTCCCATATATTATATAAAAAGTATCCTAAATATGTCCCAGCTTTTTTAATAATTACTGAAAGAAGGTGTGAAAATTCTTTTTTCGAAAACTTTTTTGAATCCTCCTTCTTTAAAAAGGCCCTATCTAATATTTTTATACATTCATTTCTGCCTCTTTGGAGGTACAAACTCCACTCCAAGTATTTGCTTTCAAAATCATTTTGGGTGTTATTTATTTCACTAGATTTACACACAAAAATAGATCTCCTATAATGAAAAACTAATGTGCAGAAATCATGAGTGATAAAAATTCTTTCATTCGATCACTCTTGGGGTTAGCTAATATCTCGACTCCACCAGATTCAACAACATTACCTCCATCTAAAAAAACAACCTGATCAGCATTCCTTTTGGCAAACCCGATAATGTGTGTAATTAATAGAATACCAATTCCTTCATTCTTCAATTGATCCAGCTTTGATAAAATTTTACTTACATATTCGATATCAAGAGCAGAAGTAATTTCATCAAGAAGAAGGAATTTAGGATTAAGAGAAATTGCTCTGGCAATAGCTGCGAGTTGACGTTGACCTATCGATACTTCATTTGGATACCGGTCAGCAAAGGTTGCCATTTCTAGCTGATCTATTAATTCATTTACTGTTTTGTCATCTTTCTTTATTCCCCTCTTTTTTAAAGGGAGAAGAATATTCTGTTTCAGTGTTAAATGAGGCCATAAAAAAAGTTGCTGAAATACTACAGTAATATCCGGCCAGGGTACAGGTGTCACATCTCCTTTACCATTTTTAAAAACATAGTTATTGCCGTTTAATGACACGGTCCCTTCATCAGGATACTCAAGCAATGATAATGCCTTTAACAGTGTGCTTTTGCCGCTTCCGCTTGGCCCTATCAGGGTTGTAATTGTGCCGGGATTTATGTCAATGTTAACGTCTTTTAAGGCCTGCAATGACCCGTATGATTTACTTATGTTAATAGCCCGCAGATTTGATTCTGATTGATGCATATCGTCTTCGCCTATCTTTCTGATAAATCTCTGGTGAACCGCTTACGTAAATAATGGGCCAACCCAAACAAAGGCACACATACACCAATAAAGAATAAAGCAAGCAAGGTATATATTGGTACTGGTTTATATACCAGCGAATTTATTCTCTGTGCGATGCGAAATATTTCATCAACTGAAATAAGACTCGCGAATAATGTAGTTTGAAGCATTGTTATCTGGATCAGTAAGAGACTGGGGATTACCTGCCTGAGTATTATGGGAAGTTTGATATGAAGATTGATTTCAGTTTCGGTTAGTCCGGAAACCTTCGCGGCCCATACATACTGGGTTGGAAAATCATTTATTATTCCCCTAACAAGATCAGATACTAAAAATATATTTATGATTGAGAGTGAAACCGCTGCGGTTATAAAGGGATCAATGACAATATTGAGGAGCGTCTGAAAAGGATAATGCATCCAGAATAAAAATACCAGCGCGGGAACACCTGCCAAAATAATTGAACATACCTTCGATGGTATGGCAATAAACTTCCATCGTGCACCGGCTATGCCCAGGGTTGTCCCCAATATGATACCAGACGACCATATAATGAGGCAGAGATTAAGCGTTACCTGCAGGCCACGCAACATGCTGCCGCTATATTGTTGAAAAATCTGAATAGTACTCAATGAGTTAACTCAATTATTATTTTATTATATATTTATAAAGCCAATTAGGCGGCTTATTATTCCTTTAATTTTTGTTCTAAATCTTTTACAACTTTTTGAACAAGTGGTGCTGTCGAATCTTTATATTGAGCGAGTATTTTTTTTACTTCGTGTTTATCAGGTGAAGCCATGCATTGACATAAACGAATCCAGAGTTTCGTTTCCGGAAAATCTTTGTTGCTGATTCTCTTTTTAATTTTACTAAGAAACTCATCATCGCCAAAATATTTTATTACACCATCCACCCACTTATCCCAGTTTGATAAAACAAAATCATACATATCTTCATGTATTGATATATCCAAATCTTCGTAATCCAACAGCCTGAACATAGTTTTGAATTTTTTGTTAAAATCTTCATCTTGATGCCACAGATCAAAAAGTAATTTTTTTACAGGCTCACTATCTCTTTGACCTCTGAGAGCACTTATTCCAAATGCTGTATAACCATCTTCACTTGAGTTGATATACCTATTAACAATGATGGGAATATCATCAGCTATTACATCGGCTCTAATAAAATCAATAATCGGATACTTATCAAACTCTATAATTAGATTTTCCGGAATATTTTGACCTTCTCTAATATCTTCCAGAACCTTTTGGGCTAAATATTTTTGAACTATTGATTTCATTGTTTTTCACCAAATTAACCTTTTGTATTTATATCAAAACTTATTAATCCGCCTTAAATGGCCGGGCGACTCTGTAGTAAACGTGTGGCCCTGGCTCATATTTTTTAAGAACCTGGTCTACAAAACCGCTATTCTGAAGGCTTTCAAGAGCGACATCAACCATACCCTTTAACTGAAATTCTTTTTTAGGCATTAGATAAACATTAGCAAAAATTCGAATAGGTGAAGCAGCCGCAATGTTTTTTATTTTTCCAGGATTACTTTTAAGATAATCCAAGCCCTGTACGGGCTCAGCAAATACAATGTCTACTTTGTTTGCAGTCAACTCCAGGAAAAGCTGTGGTTCTCCGGTAAGGTCCGTATACGTTACATGCTTTGCATTCGGGAACTGGGTTGTGGCAATAACTTCACCAGTTGATCCGTCCATAACACCTAAGCGTGTATCAGGGGTATTAATTGATGACCAACTATCTTTTTCATTAAACCTTTCATCATCTGATCGAACCCATATACCTATACCACTGTAGTAGATTGGTTTTGAAAGGGTTGCTAATTTACCTCGCACAGGATTGGCCCACGTATTTGAACCAATCATATCATAACGTCCGGCATCCAACCCTTGTATCATTGTTCCCCAACCAACCTCTTCGGTAAATTCAATATCAAGGCCTGTATTTTTTGCAATTTCTCTCAGGATATCCACAGTAATACCGGTTTTTTCGCCAGTTGCAGGATCAACTATACAACCTGGTGGAACACTTACGTATCCAACTCGAATTTTTCCATTTTTTATTACTCTATCATAAGTAGATTCTTTTTCGACTTTAATCTCATTTTTTGAAGAGGCATTCTGGGATGAGTTTAGCTGATCACACCCTGAAAAAAAAGATAACGAAAAAATTATTACTAAACAAATAAGAAATAACTTGTTTTTTAAAATAACCATATGGTTTTTCATTTTGATCCCCCAAATAATTAAAGTCAGATTTATGTTAACATTTTAATTAGAGCAAAATATATGCCATCTATCCTAGTCTTAGATTTTTTGTCAGGCATAAATGAGATTATATAAAATGAGTTGATATATCAATTAATTACACACAATATATTATTTTCAACTTGTTCTTTAAGGAAATAGGGAAGTTACCAATAATTCATTTTATGCTACCATAGGTATCAGATTTGATATCAATGATAACAAAAAATCATTTTAAATCAAAATTATTTTTGTGCAACGAGAACAGCTATCATGATATTCCGGTATATAATATCTACATTTTTAAATCTTAATCCCCTGAGTTGTTCAATTGATACCCTCTCGCTCATAACTCTAATAGGAGACTGATCTTCTATATGATGTAATACCCACTCTCTTAAAACTTCATATTTTTTTAACTGGGAAAATGTATCAAAAAACCTTTCTAATTCCGAATGCAGTGATTTGTTATGTTCTTCAGGGTCATCAAGCGCGTACTTATCAGCATTTACAAAAATCCCCTTTTTTTTTAATACTCGCTCAATTTCAATTAGAAGAGTATCTCTATAGGATTTTTTAAAATTATGTAAAGTTAATACAGATGCTACAATATCTATACTTTCATTCTCCAGTTTTCTTAAGAAGTCCAAGGCATCATCCTCAATTATTTTTAGCTTTGGCGTATCATCCCATTTTGCTAAATATCTCTTTGCACCTTCGACCATTTGATATTCATTATCAATTGCAGATAATCTAATATCATTTCTGGACTTTAAAATAACTTCTGCTGTTGCACCATAACCACAACCGATATCAACAATTGCGATATTCCCAGCTGATTTTTCAGGAATATAATTTCTTACAACTTCACCAATTTTACCCTGAAATATACTAAAATCAGGATAGGCGCACTTAACGTGATAAAAATCTTCACTGAGTTTTTCAAATCTTTTTTCTTTAGATGTATTCATCCAAAAATTTCCCTTTAGAGCGTGACAAAAAATAGGATCATATCAAAATGCTAAAAGCAACTATGTTATATTGTCCTGCAATAACAATATTTTACTGATATTATGTAGATATATTAATATTCATAAATTAACAACAAATATATTTGATCCTATACCTCAATTAGAAATCAAAAATAATCTTTAAAATGTTTAAAGAAAAACAAAAAGAATATTGTGTGCCTTTTCTACCAGGCAAAGTGTTATTAAGACGTCCATCTCCTGTAAATGTCAGAAACAATCTTTCAGCCATGTTAATGTCAAAAAGAACAATATAAATACCGTCTTTATTCATTTTCATACTTTTAGCAGGCTTATTCCTTTATGATAATTGGCTGTTTAGGTTGAAACGATTTCCTATGGATGGGAGGTATGTAAAAATTGAATTAATAGTAGTAAAATTCATATTATAATAATCTTTTAATCATCACTTAAACCAGATAACTCGAGAAATTTACCATGAATTAAGGATTCACCACTTGAACCAGGTTTAATATTAACCCGGCAACAAAATACTTAACAAATGGATCGTATTTTGTTATAACACGATCATGGAAAAAATAGACGCAAGGAAACTCAGCACTGATGCCCAACAACAAATTCGTAATCAAGTCATTCGACTCCGAAAACAGGGACGAACGCATAATGAGATTAGTGCCATTACAGGAGTGAGCCGATCCATTTGCAGTACATGGTGGGCTCTTTATCAAAAAGAAGGTAATAAAGCCCTTAAAATTAAAAAGCGTGGCCGTCCAAAGGGCAGTTGCCGCACGTTGACACCTGATCAGGAAAAAGAATTGCAAAAAGCTATACAAGACAAATGCCCTGACCAAATGAAATTACCATTTGCTTTGTGGACACGCATTGCCGTACAGCAACTCATCAAACAATTGTGGAATATAGATATGCCGATCAGAACTGTTGGCGAGTATCTGAACAGATGGAATTTTACTCCACAAAAACCACTGAAGAAAGCCTATAAACAAAATCCAAAAGCAGTCAAAGCTTGGTTGGAGACAGAATACTCGGATATTTCCAAACGTGCAAAAAAAGAGACCGCGGAAATTCATTGGGGGGATGAGACTGGATTGTGTAACGACAGTTACCATGGAAGAAGTTACGCTCCTCGTGGTGAAACACCGGCGATTAGGCTTCATCCCAGGTGCCAGCGCGTCAACCTGATTTCCTCTGTCACCAATCAAGGTAAAGTTCGTTTTATGGTTTATAAAAACAAGATGAATTCCCAAACGATGATCAAATTCATGGAACGATTGATCAAAGATGCTGATAAAAAAATCTTTTTGATTGTAGATAATTTGAAAGTCCATCATAGCTATATTGTCAAAGACTGGCTGAAAGAACATGAAGACAAAATTGAGTTGTTCTTTCTTCCATCATATTCACCGGAATTAAATCCTGATGAATACCTAAACTGCGACCTAAAGGTCGGTGTACATTCTGGTATTCCAGCCAGAACAAAAAAAGAACTCAAGCAAAAAGCTATTTCTCATTTGAGAAAGCTTCAAAAACTACCTGGACGTGTTAAAAAATATTTTAAACACCCTAAGATTGCTTATGCTGCTTGATAGTCTCCTATTTAATTGCCGGGTTAATATTATCTGTAGTAAAAAAATTATCCTTTAGATTTATTTTATTAAAGATCGATAGAAAATCATCTTTAGTTAGTACGTTCCCTGGTTCGGCCATAGAGAGATATGCATTTCGAAGAAATCTCATAAGTCCTTTAAAACCATTCGTTCTATTTAATATATTAGTCCCGTTGGGACTACCAAATACACTGTAACTAATTGAATTTACACAGTAGAGTCAAGGGGTTACTTTTTTGAGGTAATCCCTTTTTTATTTAATACAAACAATATATTTTTACAAAATAGGATTGACAATCCTAATTTGTAAAAATATATTGTTGTGAATCCATTTAGTGAAGGTCTAAAACAAGATGATAAAAAGAACTCTTGGAAAAAAATTACTATCCATGGCTGATGTTTTTCCAGTGGTAACATTAACAGGTCCCCGGCAATCCGGCAAAACAACGCTTGTACGCAGCCTGTTCCCCAAATATGAATATATTAATCTGGAAAATTTAAATGATTTGAGTTATGTGCAGGAAGATCCTCTCCGGTTTTTAAAATCTTTCCAATCAAAGGGTGTAATTATTGATGAGGCCCAGAAACTTCCCGAGGTGTTTTCCTATCTGCAGGGAATTGTTGATGAGTCTAAACAAATGGGGAAATTTATTCTTACAGGATCTCAAAATTTTCTGCTTCTTGAAAAAATTACTCAATCACTGGCAGGCAGAGTGGCGGTTCTGCACTTATTGCCATTTGAATATCCTGAAGTATTAAAGGCGAAAGCTGCCGGAAGAGACCTCGATGAAGTGTTATTTACCGGAGCTTATCCTGCTATTTATGACAGAGAAATATCACCACAGGATTATTATCCTTCCTATATTCAGACCTATATTGAGCGTGATGTACGAAGTATAAAAAATATTGGAAACCTGAGTACCTTCCGGAGGTTTGTTAAATTATGTGCCGGAAGAACAGGACAGCTTCTTAATTTATCGGGACTTGGAAATGAGCTTAGTATTAATTACAAGACTGTCGGAGAGTGGATAGCAATTCTTGAGGCAAGTTTTATAGTTTTTCTATTGAGGCCATATCATAAAAATTTTAACAAACGTATTGTAAAACAGCCAAAATTATATTTTTACGACACAGGACTGTTGTGCTCTATACTTGATATTAAAGATTCGGAGCAATTGGGAACACATTATTTACGCGGCAGTATATTTGAATCATTCATAATCTCTGAGTATATTAAAATGCGTTACCATCAGGGCTTTTCATCAAACGCATTTTTCTGGAGAGATAATACAGGACATGAGGTTGACTTATTACTGGAGGATGGTGATAAACTAAATGTAATAGAAATAAAATCAGGAGAAACGATAAATCAGGATTTTTTCAAGGGTTTAAACTTTTTTGGAAAGATCAGTAATATTCCCGAAGAAAACAGGTTTCTTGTATATGGTGGCTCAAAAAACTATGAAAGGTCTGCCGGTAATGTATTAAGCTGGAAAAGTTGGTTTAGTACTATAAGTAGATGTGCCGGTTTATAAATACCCCGTTATCCAAGGTTCGAGTCCTTGTCCCCCAGCCAATTAGAATTCTATTAATATGAGAACGTGAATTTGGTGACAGCACCAGTTTTGCGTTTTCAGATTTTTTATATGGGCCCATCGTCTAGCGGTCAGGATATCGGCCCCCTGTGCCGAAAACACGGACTGAGACAATAATAAGAATGATTTCTTAGAGTAGCAATTCGTGACAAGTTTTTTATAATCAACATGCTAAAATTACGGTAAAAACCGGTTTTTTAATTCAGACTCTTCCAATCCAAAGGTCGGGGGTTCGAATCTTTCCGGGCGCGCCATCAAAGTGCAATTTACAATGGGTTAACATTTTAGTGTTAGCCCTTTTTTTGCTGTACTGGTACTAAAATAAACGAAAATAACTGCAAATCAAAGTAATAACCCCTTGACTCTACTATGTAAAGTCAAGGGGTTATGTATATTTGGGTAGGGCTAACAGGACTCGAATCCCTCACAAATAAATAAAGTGTAAGCCTTATATTTTAATAAGATAAAGCAGCTTATGATAAACTGTAAATTTGTTTTATATACTGCCCTTTGCATTTAAAGAAGGTGTTAACTATGTAAGAGTCGATAATTATTTATAAAGATTCAAAGGGGAAAATCATCGACCCTGTATGCGGAATGAGGGTCGATCCGGAAAATAAAAAATTGATCTCGATTCATAGAGGTTCAAATATTACTTCTGTGCCGAAGATTGT
This sequence comes from Desulfatiglandales bacterium, assembly GCA_963667015.2. Taxonomy (GTDB): domain Bacteria; phylum Desulfobacterota; class DSM-4660; order Desulfatiglandales; family HGW-15; genus JAAZBV01. The sequence goes on along the minus strand of CAXXJJ010000004.1, from coordinate 2,459,028 downwards.
CTTAAATCCTTTGAAGCGGATCCGGAGAAGTATTTAAAACCTGAACCGGCAAAGAAGAAGGTCTGGTTTGGAAAGTATCTGGACCGGATGGCCAAAATCAATGAAAAAGATTTTGGTAAAGATGGTCCGCACTGTTGCCACTGATAAGGAGAAAAAATGGCGGATAGGAAAATAGAGCTCCCTGTAACAGGTATGACTTGTGCCAATTGCGCAGCTACAGTTGAAAGAACCCTTAAGAAAAAAGTACCGGGTGTTAACGATGCTGTTGTAAATTTCGGTACAGAAAGGGTTACCATTGATTTTGATCCTGAGACTGTAACTCCCGCGGAAATGGCTGACATAGTAAAAAAGGCAGGATATCAGCTTATTCTGCCTGCGGATGAAGAAAATGCCGGAGATGATGAGGAACAGAAGGCACGAGCGCAAGAACTAATGAGCCAGAAACGTTTTTTCATTGTTGGTCTCATATTTACCTTGCCTTTGTTTTTTTTGAGTATGGGCAGAGATTTTTTCCTTTTAGGTGAATGGTCCCATGCTGTCTGGGTGAACTGGCTCTTCCTTATTCTGGCAGCCCCGGTTCAGTTTTATACGGGTTGGGGATTCTACACAGGCGGATGGAAGAGTATAAGGTCGGGTTCCGCCAATATGGATGTTCTTGTTGCCCTGGGATCATCTGTTGCCTTTTTTTACTCACTGGCAGTGCTTCTTCTGCCTCATCTGGGAAGCCATGTCTATTTTGAAACATCGGCCCTTATCATTACATTGATAAAACTGGGAAAACTTCTTGAAGCAAAGGCCAAGGGGCAGGCGTCCTCTGCCATAAGAAAGCTTATGGATCTTGCACCAAAGGTGGCTCATGTGGAACAGGAGGATGGTGAGATACTTGAGGTGCCTGTTGATAAGGTAAGACCCGGTCAGACAGTGCTTGTACGGCCCGGTGAGTATATTCCTGTTGATGGAGTGGTTATATCAGGCCATTCTTCCATTGATGAGAGCATGCTTACCGGTGAATCCATACCTGTTGACAAAACCGAAGGAAGCGGGGTTTTCGGGGCTACAACCAACCAGGAGGGACTCCTAAGCATCAGGGCTACCGGGGTTGGATCAGATACTGCCCTTGCACAGATAATCAGGCTGGTTCGACAGGCTCAGGGTTCAAAGGCACCTATCCAGCGACTTGCAGACAGGGTTGCTGCCGTTTTTGTACCTGTGATTATTTTAATCGCCATGGTTACAATGGGAATATGGTGGTCGGTTACAGGGGAGTTTGTACCTGCCATGATCCGCATGGTTGCTGTTCTGGTTATTGCATGCCCCTGTGCACTCGGGCTTGCAACACCCACGGCCATTATGGTGGGGACAGGAAAGGGCGCAGGCATGGGGATATTGTTTAAAAACAGTGAATCCCTTGAAACCGCGCACAGGCTTAAAACCATCATGTTTGATAAGACTGGGACAATAACAAAGGGAAAACCGGTTCTCAGCGATTGGGTGCCCCTGGGAAGTGATGAAGATAAAGCACTTCTTCTCGCCGCAAGTGCAGAAACAGGCAGTGAACACCCCATAGCAAAGGCAGTTGTAGACGGTGTAAAAGAGAGAGGCCTGTCACTTATAAAACCGGAGGAATTTCGCGCTGTCAGCGGTTTCGGGCTGGAGGCCAGGGTTTCGGGGCATAAAGTGCGTGTAGGCAAGCCTTCCTGGTTTGAAACAGACAAACAGTTGCCGGCAGATGTTTCAGATACAGTTCATGATCTGTCCTCACTGGGAAAGACCGTAATGCTTGTGGAGGTGGATGGAGAGGTATCGGGTGTAATCGCTGTATCTGATGAGGAAAAGGAGGAATCCCGGGGAGCTGTCAGCGAACTTAAGGCGATGGGTATAACACCTGTAATGCTTACCGGAGATAACCAGGAGGCTGCCGATGCAATCGCCCTAAAGGTGGGAATTGAAAAGGTGGTTGCCGGGATATTACCGGAACGCAAGGAAGAAATCGTTAGAAAGGCCCATGATGATGGACAAGTTGTAGCCATGGTGGGTGACGGGATCAATGATGCCCCGGCACTTGCCAGGGCCGATGTGGGTATTGCCATTGGTAGCGGCACGGATGTAGCTATGGAAACAAGCGATATTACCCTGGTGGGAGGTGAACTGTCGGGTGTGGTGCGTTCTGTAAAGCTGTCCCGTGCGACAATGAGGACAATAAAACAGAACCTTTTCTGGGCGTTCTTCTATAATGTCGCCCTTGTGCCACTTGCTGCAGGTGTACTCCATACCGTATCCAGCATTCCCGCTGTGATAAGGGATCTGCACCCGGCCATGGCTGCAGGAGCAATGGCCCTTTCGAGCGTTACGGTAGTTATGAACAGTCTGCGGCTTTCAAGAAAAAAATTATAGGCTATTTCAGAGGTACATTCCTTTTAATGTAATTTTTCAGCAAAGAGTCGATGGCAATATTGAGGCAGCAGCTGTTGACCCTGCTGCATCCATGCAGGCAGTAACCAATGAAAACCCTGGAGAAATTGCTGTGCGGGTACAATCCAAACTGAAAAAATTAATAGTAAATACATGGAAATATATTAAAAAATCTCCGTTTCCTGACATATATTTTGAGACTTTTTATAGGCCAGGAGACGAAGATTTTCGTTTTTACATTCCAACTGTTCTTATTTTTTCTTTGTGAAATAGACCGCCCCGGTTTTCTTATTGACAACAATCTCGTTCTGTAAAGTACCTTCAGGACTTAAAACATCTGCTCTGAAATGTAAATCATCCTCTGTATATTTCTTGAGTTCGTATCCTCCCTGAGAATTTATGTCCATATACATCTTCATCTTGGCTTTTGCTGTTTCAAGATCCATTTTTTGAGCACTGTCAGATTGAGATGTTGTCATATGAGCTGCCGTTGTACTGCACCCTGTCATCAAAGCTGTGACAGAGAAAGCTAAAAACAAAGCTGTACCAAAAATAAAAATTAGATTCTTGTTTGACATAATAATGCCCTCCTTAAAAAATTATATTTTGAAAAATATCCTGTTTAATTTTACTGCAAGGTGTATTCCATTATCAAGTTAATATATTTAATATCTGAGTTAACTATTTGAAATTACATTATATTATCATAGTGGTAAATTGTGCAGGCCTGAAACCTGAACATGGCATAATCTTTTATGAAATTCAATATCCACAGGAGCCGGTCAAGTTCAGGCATTGTCGCAGGATTGATTGGCAATGAAATGCTACAGACTGAAAGATTAAAAAAGATAAGCTTTTATTAAAATAGATAAAATGATAAAATTAGCCCCTAAATCCATTGAATGTATTTGAGAGAGGATGTATTCTTTTTTAATTCCTGCAGGAGGAGATGATGATAAACAGGATAGACAACTCAGATATGTTTAAGACCCTTGAAAGCCAGAAGGTCCGGTCTCAAAGGCAAAAAAAACAGCCTTCTATGCAAGGTCCTGAAGACCCTGTGTCCGACAGGATAACCCTGGGGGCAAATCAAAAGGAGATATTAACCTATGGTATCTCCCGGAATTCGCCAATAATAGAGTTGGATTTTGAACCTTTGCAGACAATGCTTATGAAGATTTTTGAAGAGCAGGGGATAATGGTGCGGATTGATACTGAAGGTGAGCCCGTGAATTTCGGGGATATCACACCTGAGAAGGCACGTGAACTTATTTCGGACGATGGCTACTTTGGTATAGAGCAGACATCCGATCGAATCCTTCAGTTTGCCATGTCAATCAGCGGTAATGATCCTGGCAGGCTTGAAGAGATCAAGGCAAGTATTGAAAAAGGTTTTCAGGAGGCTTCGGGTGCTTTGGGCGGGACTCTGCCTGAAATTTCAATGAAAACCTATGATGCAATTATGGATAAACTGGATGCATGGGCAGGGGACTCTGTCAAAGCATGAAAACATGGACATACCTCAAGAGAATAGCGCGAATAATCTTTTGAAATACGTCCCGTAAGATAAGATTATTTTATCTTATCCAGATATTTCTCCGGATCTTCCTTTGAAAATAAGGCTGGTTGTACTTACTGACTTAAACTTGAAATAGAGGATCATGAAGATTGCAAAAAGTGCCTGGGGAAGGACAACCATCAGCTTTTATCTTACCTCACCTGGCTCTCATAGTTTCCTGCAAAGGTATCGCTTACCACTGCCGTCATTCAAATCCGGGTCAAGCCGCGGCCTCCAGAGACGAAAGGGTTTGCCATGTTTATCCGGTATAAGCCGGTTTGATTCATCTCTTTCATATCCGCATTTCACATAATAGGGCAATACTTTCCATATGAAGCCCGTATCCATTGCAGTTATTGTCTTCAAAAGGCATTCCGCAGGAAGGCTGCCATGGCTATTTTTAATAAGCGCTGACAAAGAATCGAATAATACCCTGAACCGTTCCTTATATAAGTTAATATACATATCTGTATTGACAATAAAAGAGGAGTATCTGTAAGATATCAATATGTTATAGATATAGAACCAGATTGCAGGGCAAAGGAATTATTTTACTTACCTGAATAGAGGTGCCTGTTGGGCAAAAAAATACCAGGATTTCTTTTCGACAAAAGGGACTACATGCTGTTGAGCATTGTAAATGATGTCCTGACACGTGATCAGTCTCGAAAACATACTAAAAAAACCATATATCCCTATCTCCATCCTCACGGAATAAAGGAAATGGCTGAATCCAGAGGTCTGAGGATAGCCTACGCGGTTGTTCACCTCCTTGAATACCTGGAGGCGGAGGGAGTTGAAGACCGACTGAATGCCCTGCGGTCTATCCGGGATGAGCTTTTGAATACAGCTGAAGGATCGATGCCCAAAAACACAGCAAGGGTACTCATGCAGATTATGAAAGAACTTGTGCGTGCTCATGGGAATCATATTCTTCAGCTCAAACTCGCACATGACTTCAGGACGTGTACTACAGGCAAACCCGTAAATATACGCAAACAGATGAAAAAATATCATCTTCTCGAGATGCCTGAAGAATGGAACCAGGTAACCTTTGATGACCATGTGCATGATGCCAATACAAAGGGGCGAAAGTCTTCCAGCCACCTGATAATGGATGCATGGATAAAAGGAATACGCAGGATAAAGGTAGTCTACTATAACCACCTTGAACCAAAATTCGCAATGGAACTATTGGAAGCCGCTAAGATAATGGGGATCAAGCTGGAGATCGGAATCGAATTTAATGCACGGTTCAGGGATCGCTATATCCAGATGATATGGACACCCAGGGGATTTGCCGACACACAGGATTTTCTTATCTTTCTTGAAGAAGAACCAGTCAGAACCATCATGGCTGAAGGAAAAAAAGTATCCGAATACCAGGGGCAGATCGTCATATCAATATTAAAGGAATTTAATGACCGGCACAGGTTTGAAATCGAAAAGGAGTATGGATTTCAACCTTCGCCTCTTGATGAAAAGGCGTTCCTTGCCTTTGTCGGCACCGGGCAGGCATCGTTGTTCCATCTGGCAAAATTTGCTCATTCAAGTATGCTTACAGTAATGAATTCCCACATTGATGAACTTCGAAAAATCTACACAGGTGCATCGAAAGAAGAGCGAAGGATTATTGAGAGTAAAGTCAATGCGATGAATTTGTTTGATCATGAAAAAATACTGGAAAAATACTTAATACATGAAAAAAACCCTGATATCCCCAACCTCCGTATACCGGGAGAATATAATGAGATTCCCTTTCTGCTGACACTTTCCCCTCTTGCGCTTATTGAAAAACTTATAACACTCCGCTCATCATACAGGATTACACTGAATCTCAGCAATTTAAAGGCAGAAGATGTGCTTGAAATCCTTTATGACTGTGAAGGGCATGTGACCTGCCTGGAGATATTTAATCTCAAGGATCATACCCTTGGTTTAACCGGGCATATTGCGGAGATCAATGAGCTTCAAAACGCGCTCAACCAGGGTAATGTCATTGAACTGAAACGACTTATCCGCAGCATCATAAGCCGGGTTGAAGCTTCCGACTATTCGGACAGGCTGGAGAGAACAGCACGTTTGAATGATGTGCTTCACGATATAGCCATTCTGAAAGATTATTATAAACGTGTTCCTTTAAAATCGAGGATAGGAAGTGATTCCACAGGACGTTCACCCCGGTTCCACGGTATGGGACTGGCTGTAATCGAGACACTCCCCCAGCGTGCGCAGAAGGAAATAAGAAAACAATATGAAATGTCCTATGAAATTATCCCTGGGAAAATTAATGTGTTAAAGCGGATAAAATATATCCCCCATGCGGTTTCATGGAATGCTTTAGGTAATAGTTTCTACCGGATGATAAGGCATGTGCCGTTTTTAAGAGAATTTGGCCTTAAGCGCGAAACAGACTGGATGATAAGGGCCTATTCTATAAATGGAAGAGGTGATATTGCCACCCTTGGCGGAATCCAGCGGGAAGTTACAAACGGGTTAAGTCTCCATGTTTCCTCTTCAAAAGAGGATACTGTAAATATTTCGTGGAAATACCTGAACACCGGCCTGAAGAATATTCTCAAGGTAATCATCGGTTTTATCCCGGCGTTCCTTACATTTCTTTTGACCAAGGAATGGTGGTTCCTGGCATACTTTGGAGCGGTTATCTGGTTTTCCATCACCGGCCTGAGAAACATCCTGCAGTCAGTGCTGGGCGGAGGCGGGCTGCGCCGATCACGTTTGATAAGGTGGAATGATTTCATAAGGTGGGAGCGCATCTCCGACTCGCTCCTGTATACAGGGTTTTCGGTTCCCCTGCTTGACTACCTTGTAAAGACCCTTATCCTTGATCAATGGCTGGGTATCAATACCACGACAAACCCGGTATTGCTCTATACATTCATGGCCATTATAAACGGGATATACCTGTCCAGCCATAATGCATTCCGGGGTTTTCCGACCGGGATTGTGGCCGGGAATTTTTTCCGAAGTGTCATTTCCATACCTGTTGCAATCTTTTTTAATGCCGTAATAAGCGGTATTCTTTCAATGGTAGGAATCGCAGGAATTGACCATGTACTTCAGAAGTGGGCCGCAATCATCTCAAAGGCTGCTTCGGATTGTGTGGCTGGTGTCATCGAGGGAATAGGTGACAGATACCAGAATATGCACATGAGGTGGCGTGACTACAGCACAAAGTTATCGCAGCTCTATTACATCTACTCTCTGCTTGAAATACGATTTCCAGAGTCCCAGGTAATGGAATTACTCAACGAACCGAAAAGATTTGAAAAAATAAAAAGTGAAGAAGTCAGTGCCCTGCAGAAGATACTTATGATAAACGCCCTTGACCTGCTCTATTTCTGGATGTATCAGCCTCGTGCAAGGCATGCTCTGAGGATAAAATTAAAAAGGATCTCCAGCGAAGAACGCAGGATATTCATCACCTTTCAGAATGTCCTCCTGATGGAACGTGATATAACCCTGCTGTTTGCAGATGGTCTGGTTGGCAAGAATTTTTCAAAGGCATTGTCCTTTTATCTCAGCAATTCGAACATATACCTTGAGTCTATAAAAAAATTGGCAGATGCCGTGTGAAATGAGCCTGGTTTTAATCAATAAACCTGGATACTATGCCAATATCGTCCCTGACGGCCCAGCCGATAGACTCCCAGAATTTCAATCCTTCAGGATTATTATTAAATAGAAAAATATGGCATTTTAATATGCCGTCATCCCTGAGCCTGTTCAGGCAGGTATCAACCAGGAGTCTTCCTATCCCCTGCCTGCGGTATTCCGGTGAAACTGCCAGGTGATGCAGGTAACCCCGCCTACCGTCGTGCCCAGCCAGTATGACCCCGGAAAGCTTATCGTCCAGCTCTGCAATTAAACTCAGGCCCGGGTTTCTGTCCAGATAAAGCCGGATATTTTCCCTCGAATCCGAATGGCTCAGGCCTACACCTTCGCACCGGTTCCATAGATTAAGGACCCTGTCATATGATTCTATTGTGAAATTTGATATCTTGATTTCCATATGTTTTTTGTTTTTAAAATAATCCCGCCAAAGATAAGGCCTAATATTATGCTGTAGAAAAAGCCTGCCCTTGATATGTCAAAATATTCTGTAACTATATAGGCCAGCAGGCCGAAAACAATGCCGAGTATTATTGTAAATCTGATCAATTTAAAGTAACTGTTGCCGGGTTTTTAATTATAAATCATTTTCTATAAAAAATGCCCTCGACTTTGTACTGTTTTCCCTGAGATGTTTTATTTTTTTATACTCTTCGGAAAAAAAGCACCCCTTTGCCTCTTCCATTGAGTTAAAGGCTATTATTATAGATCTTTCAGGCTTGTCCCCGCTAAATGGTATTATCTTATTGCTTCTTGCTATATATTCACCATTGTGTACCTTAATAATATTTACGACCTGCCTGATATAATCCATGTACATTTCCTGGTTATGAATTTCTTCAATAGTTACTACGAATATAATCTTTTTCAACTTTAACCTCCAAATCGTCTTTAATTTTTTTACCTTTTGGATTTAAATCAGCAGGAAAAACCAGCCAATCGTTCTCACTTTCAAATTATAACAGCCGGGTCACAAACCCTGCAGTGGTTTTTAGCAACAGGCAGGGAACCCTTCGAAGTCTTGTGATGTGACTGTTTAAATACAGGGTTAACGTCTCAGGTTAAAAGTCGGGCGCAGTCAGTCCCGTGCTGAGCCTGATGTTATGCATTTTTATCTTCTGGCTTACTGCTTTCTTCAGTCTGATCAAGATCTGGATTCGAATCGTTAGCAGGATGGCTTTTTTTCATTAAAAAATAGCCAAATGTCAATGCTATGATAATTGATGCTATACCAATCAGGCTGAGACTGCCCACCTCTTTTATATCTAGAATTATGACTTTTCTGGCAATCGCTATAATGGCTACTGAGAGAACTACCTCATAGTGAGGCTGCCCCTGGGTTAAATATGTTTTTATTATTGTCTCCAGGAGTTCAATTCCTATTAAAACCAGCATAAACAATCCGAAGATTTCAAGCAATTGATCAACACTGAGAAGAAAGAGAGGAGGCTGAGTTATGTCCTTTATAATAAGCCATGCGAGGTCAATGGTAGCAAGGCCAAGTACTATCGCCATCATAATCATAAGCGCCTGAATCATTAATCTTTCATACTTCTTTAACAAATTAAACATATTTCGCCTGCCATTAAATTTATTGTACATTTCATTGAATCCTGCTTTTGCATCAGATGCCAATCACTCAGTGTTTAATCCACCCTGTGCCACTAACGGGTCTGATTATCGGCCTGGCTTGTGTTCCCAGGCAGCGGGTTATGTATTTGGATTTTCTTTGCTGCAATTCCAACACAAAGCAAATTGATATTCATTTACTTCCTGGCAATTTGGGCATACCCAATCAGGACCTGAAGCGGAATCATCTGACAGTGCTTCCTTAATTAATTTTTCTGCATCATCATATTGGGTGTCATTTTCAATCCAGATCTCTTCCCAACATTCATTGGCTGGAATTCGTCCTGCTGAGCCATATTCATTCTTTGTGAAGGAAGGTATACCTTCGGTCATAAGAAGATTTTTCAAATGACCAATCATTATAGTATTTAATGACTCATATACTTTTCTCATTTAATCACCTCCTGATACGATGTTATTAAGTGATACAGAACGATTTATAAAAGCATGACTAAAATCGGGAAAGCACTTTCAGTCATTCCTAGTGAATTATTTGTTACCTGAATTTTTGAGATTAATGAAACTTGTTTCAAATCCTGTATCAAATTTCATTGCTGATGCAGAACTTACAGGTTTTTCAAATATAGGATCGGTATGAGTTCCGTTTCCAACGACTGCAAACTCCGAATTGTGGCGCAGACAATTGTAACTGATATATGGATTCTGGTAGATATCTGTTTCTGATCCCGGCGAAGGTATAACAGCCAAGGCACCTTTAATATCCTTGATCACCCTGTTGGTAAAGGACCGGGATGACACCCGGTACATTAAGCACAAACGATTTGAGATTGTTAATCCTACAGATACAATTCTTCCTACGTACATTTCATCTCCTTACACAGGGACATGTTGCCACAGGACCGTTGGAATCATTTGTATTAGTGTTTCCTCCCGCAATGCGGACATGTGATTTGTTGGCCCTTCAACTGCGGAGGAATTTTAAGTTTTGTCCCGCAATCGCAGGTGATAAAGGTATAGTTGTTCAACCGCCACATAGCATCGGTGCTCTGTCGTACCCGGTCAATATGCTTTTCAGCAGGTATTTCATCCGGCTTCCTGATTTCAACCTTCCCGGCTTTTTCGAGCGATTGGAAAGGAATGACACCCACCGGTTTTCCGGTCACTTGCCGGAATGCCGTGTCATAGTCTCCAAAGCCTGCGCCGCCAGCCATGGCGCGCAAAATTCTGATGCGTTCTTTAGTGGGAGGGTGAGTGCTGAACAGGCTTGCCTTTTCTCCACTGCCTCTGGCCGCCAGTGCGGGGTTGATAATGTAGCTGGGCGCAATGATACGATTGACCTTATCTGTGTCTTTTGACGGCTTTTTTATCGAACCTGAGATTTTCTCAAGGGCGCTGGCCAGGGCTTCAGGGTACCTTGTAAATTGAGACGCACTGGCATCAGCGAGATATTCCCGTTTTCTTGAGACGGCAAAATAGACGATCTGGGCGATAATTGGTGCAAGGATCATCAGCACAATCGCGATGATCATAATGACAGCCTGTGCCTGCCCCCCCTCCGATGACGTCCTTCTCCTGCCGCGTCCGCCGAAGAACAGCATGCGCACACCCATATCACCCAGCATAGCGATTGCACCCACCATCACGCCGATCATCATCATGTAGAGTACATCGCGGTTCCTGATATGGCCAATCTCATGTGCGATCACGCCCTGCAGTTCGCTTCTGGTCAGCCTTTCCAGCAGTCCCGTTGTAACCGCAACTGAAGCCTTATCAGGACTTCGACCCGTTGCAAAGGCGTTGGGCGCAGGATCGTCGATAATATAGATGGCCGGCATCTCATGCATACCCGATGCGATCTTCATTTCCTCGACAACGTTCCAAAGGACCTCATGATCCTCTCGTTTGATTTTCCGCGCCCCGCTTATTGACAGGAATATGCTGTCTCCACTGAAATAACTGGTCAGCGTGAGTAAAATCCAGACGAAGATGGCAATCATCAGACCGCCGGTACCTCCCCCGGGGCCGTAGAACCCTTCACCTCCGAACCAGCCTATGGCAAGAAGTAAAAACGCCATCACTATGACAAGGATGACCGACTTGCGCTGATTTGAGCGTATTTGCTCCCACATTAGAACTTGACCGCTGGCGCCTTGCGTTCCGCCTCTTCTTCTACTTCGAAGAACTCGGCCTGCTTGAAGTTAAACATTCCCGCGATAATGTTGCTGGGAAACATCTCTGTCTTGTTGTTTAACTGCATGACGGAATCGTTGTAATACTGACGCGCAAAAGAAATCTTGTTCTCAGTGGTGGTCAACTCTTCCTGCAATTTCAGAAAATTTTCATTGGCCTTGAGAGCAGGATAGTTTTCCGAGACCGCAAAAAGAGATTTTAATGTCTGGGTCAACATGTTTTCCACTTTGGCCCGTTCCTTTACACCGTCCAGACCTGATACATCAATGGCCTGTTGACGCGCCCTGGTGACTGCTTCAAGCGTTTCTCTCTCGTGGGCAGCATATCCTTTGACGGTTTCGACCAGATTCGGAATCAGATCGTAGCGTCGTTTCAGTTGTACATCGATCTGACTGAAGGCATTTCTGACCGCATTACGCAGGCGGACGAGTGCATTGTAGATAGCGATCAGCCACCCGACAGGAATAATGATGACAGCCAGAATAACAATTAGTGCAATCCATCCCATAATTAGACCTCCTCCTCTTTACAATATTCTTCTTTGATTAGTTTCATTCAAAATTTAAAAGTTTCGCCCAGGAATTTGACGATTTTTCCCTTTTCCGACTCCGGAGCCTTCTTTGCATATTTCTCAAATACCCGGGTTAACTCCCCTGCATCAAACCAGAGTCCAAGGCCGTCCCGGTCCCGGTCAATAATGATCGGATCATTTTCATCGCCAAGATTGACTTTGTCCATGTATTTCCCGGTGCGTGGGCTTTTGTATGCCTTCTCATCTGTTTTATATACCGGCAGAGATGAAATGTGACTCAGATCGGCATCAAGTCCCAGGGATTTTAAAAAAAGAGCAAGCTCTCCGGCATCAAACCAGATGCCTTTTACTGCGGGAGAATAATCCAGTTCGATCTTATCTCGCTCAACAACGATCATCGGTGTATTTGTAACAGGACATTTCATAAAATTACCATCCTTCTATGTTCTTACATTCTACAGTTATAGGGTCGCTTGATTAGATAATGGGTAATTATCAGCAAATTCACATGTAACAGCTACAAAAAAGGTATATGATACTCTCTGTATTTATCATAAAACAAGAAACAAAACAGAGTAATACTCAAGCGTTGTTTGCTTGCATAGCCCCTTTTCGAAAGGAAAGTATAAGCACACCAAGAATGAAATAAAAAAACACCTTTCCTATAGTTGCTGTAATTATAATCGGAAGTTCATTCGGAACTACGTAAAGCATACTTCCTATAAAAACTACGACTCCCAAGAGCAGTAACCCGTATGCCGCAAGCAGCAGCATCTCCCCGTATTTGAGTGGATTTCGGGCAAGGATTACAAAAAACACCCCTATCATTCCAAATGTCGTAAGTAAAAGTCGGAGCCAAAATATAGTCCAGGGATCTGAAGTAGATATTTGAACTCCGTACTGGTTAAACCATGCAATTATCGCCCGCCATGGTAAAGGAAGAAAAAAAAAGCTCAGCAGAAAATGTATTGCACAAATCCATAGTGTGATTTTTAAGCCTTTCATATCTTTACCTCCTTAGACTATTTTCTGTTTCTCAGTTTTCATTAAAATATCTTATGGAAAAGGGAGACTATGGGGTTATCCCCATTTCTACAGCGTATATCTCTATCTTAAAAAGCCATATAGCCCTAAAAGTCAGGGGGTTTTAAATCGATTCTCTTCGAATTCGAATAGCCGCATGTTTTTTTGTGTCCTACACAACAAAGTAGTTTGTAATTCATGTAATAAATCAAAAGCCAAAGAAATTTTTTATGACCGGTCCCCAAGTAGCCCATATACTTGCAAGGCTGCCAGCAGTAGCAAGCGTGCTGCTTAGTGTTGAGAAGACTGCCTTGATTACACCTGGTTTAAGTCGTTCATTTTGAGGCAAAATTGCTTGTTCACTTAAACTTTCAATCTGTTCAAGTGTGCTGGATTTATCAAGATCTTCTAAGTCAGTGGATTCGGCGACTGCGGAAGCTATATTTTTTAATGCGTCAGCAACCTCATCTGATCCGGCGCAGTTCAGTTTACCTATGTTTATATTTATAGATTCAATATTTTTAATCTGGCCGGTATTAAGCATCCCTATAGTACTGTTGGATATTTTTATCTCAGTCACTTGATTCTCCTCTCTTTTAAGTGGGTACTTGGCGTGCAATAAAAGGCAGAGGTTTGCAGAAGACTCAACTACACCTGATATAAACCCAGAGTAAATAGTGCCAGAATCACTGCCGTCTTCATTGCTCTGAACTCCGTAAAATCTAGAATCAAAGTCATTTGTTAATTCCTTCAACCCTCTGTACCAAACATGGCAGGCTTCTTGTTCCTTGAGAGTCAGGTGTATGAGCTCTTTATATGTTTTAGCACATTCTAATAGCGCTAGGCCGGCGAGTTCAGCGAGATTTTCAAACTGACGTGTTAATTGATTTGATGGCATTCCACGCAGCATCCAATATTCGCCAGCGGCTCCCCATTGAAAATCGATCCGCAAATATTGAATAGGAGCTGCTATAATTCTGAAACGCTCCTCAAATTCAAGCCAAGTTTTCACTCATAGTCCTTTTGTATAACTATATTTAATGTCCCGCTCTGATTACTTATTGGAAACTGAAAACGGCATTAAAAAAAATTTGGGATTTTTTTAAAAATTGAAGACTTATGCATTATGGGTAATGAATTATATTAAGTCAATCGTTAAAGATGTATATCGTGGGCTGGTGTGTTTATTTGCAGATTTTCATTTTATCCTGCACAATCAAAATCCGAAAAGCAGGAAGGGGCTTGTTTTTTATCAGTATAATGCCGCTTAATAAATCAATTTTTTACTGCCAGTGTCTCCTGGAGGTATTGCGGGAATTTTAAAAACCTGGTACTGCGACGGGTTTCACTCCCTTTGTCTAAAAGGTTTTTAACCAGGTTGCCTCCCAATCCGCATCCCAGAGCCAGTAACGCAGCAGGCGCAATTGCAACTGAACCAAATACCAGAGCGCTGCCGGCAGCGGCCGGTACTGCAGCGCTGATAAACAGGCTTGGTACAGATTTTATGGTTTCCTTCAAAGCATACTTGTAGTCAAAAGCTGCGAATACATCTTTGATTGATAGATTACGTTTTTTTTCGAGGGCCTCAAACGCCGGTAAGATATTTTTTTTATATATTTTATATGCCTCTTCCTCAAAGTCCTGGAATGTTTTTACCTCCCAGAGATCATGTGACAGAACCAGATCAGCTATTCCGGAACGATATTTACTTAATACCTCTTTATATTTGGATTTTTCACGAAGTTCTATAATCTCCTCAATTGACATGCCGGATGCGTTCTTTATGACTTCAGGTATTTTTTTCCGGAGCGTCCAGGTACATAAAGACGCGGCAGCGAACTTCTGTGCAAATTCCTGTTCTATTCCAAACTCCTGTCGTAGATCGGGATCCTGCAGGAGATCTTTCCATCCGCGCCTCAATCTGAACATCAGGAACTGCTCTGAAATATTATTATCAGTAAATAATGTCAGGCCTTTGTCTATTGCAGCCCATAGTGCCTCACTGGTACCGAGAGACATGCCTACAAGAAAAGGTACTCTCAGTAATGATCCAAATTTATCATGCCGCACTTCTTCTATCCGGTAAGCAGGATTATCTATTACCGGCGGATCATAATTGAAATAACTTGGTACAACGAGCCAGCTTAAATCTCTACCTCTATATCTGGTTTTAATCTGTCTTTCCCAATCCAGTACCTCTCTGTCTTCCAGGTCCCCGTAAAGTGCTGATATAAATTCATGCCTGTGTGCCCCGATAATTTCAAGATCAGGAATCAGCTTTACAACATTTTGTGCCTGGCCAAGATCATAACTTTCGTTCAGGCTGCCTCTTTTAGAAATCTCGATAAGCTCAGGCCCTTCGATATCTGCCAGCACACTTCCAATAATAGGCGTGGTTAAAGGTGCAATTACATTAACACGATCATACATGAGTAATGATTGTTTAATACTCGGTAAGGCATCAGGCCCAAAGTTTGGATAGTACAGCATTTCAGATTTATTATTATTCATAATGTATCTCCCTGTTAATGCCTGCGATGAAGCAGGGGTTTGGTTTATCAATAATAATCATTCTGATTTAATCATTTCGTGCAGACGTCTCTGGAGGAACATTGCTGGACGGTATTCTATTTTTGCGCATCTTTTATATATTTTCTTGCTTCTATACGGCTTTTGCCTGTTATTTTTTCGACAAGGTTTAGTGCCGAATCATCATCAGGATTTACCTTCTCTCTTTTTAAATGTTCGCGCAGTTTTTTATCGGTTGCAGGACCAAAAACGCCATCCGGCATGAGCTGGGTATATACCTGAAAATTTGTTACCTCTGAACGGAGCTGATGAACATTTTCTTTTGTTTCTTTAATATTATCCTGGACCTAGGATACCGATTTTACTATCTGCTCATTCCGGTTATTTATTTGGGCGATATTCTGCTGGATCTGAGTCAATTCTGCGGAAAACCCTCCATTGGCGCCGACACTCACTTTTATGTTACTCCAGACAGACATTCCTATAAGAATTGTACCAAGCAGCGCCAGCGTGCTTCCCCCGAGGCCGAATGTCTGATGCTTGTAATAAACAATACAGACGGTTGCAATCATCATTAGCCCCACTATTATTCCTATTGCTGTAACTGTTTGTTCCATTTGATATTTTCCTCCTGCCTGATAGAAATAATGAGATCCCAATGAAATAGTAAACTAGGAAGTAATCTTATTAAGGGTTAGTCCTTAAACACATTTCATTGATTAATTAAAATCAAAAAACTTTAGAAAATATGAAATTGATGAAGTCGAGTCCAAATGTCGAAGAATTTAAGTGGAATTATTGGATATAATATTATTTAAAATGACAGGATATATGTCAACCTGTAAAAGCAGGCGGTGAAAAATCAGACTGTAGCTTTTTGTTTTCATATCAATTAACTATTTTATTAAAGTTATTTTCCATATTTTCCGATACTTATATAGACATGCGGTAGTACTTCTCTAAGATTTGCGATTCAGTTCTTCAATTGATTGAAATTTTTTATACAGTGTGCATAAAAGTGGTCTCTTTTTTTGAGCTTTTTGGACACTTTTTCGGGTGTTATTTTCATAAAAATCAGTATGTTATTTATGGTTTTTGAAAAGCTGCATTGTAACGGGTTGAATTAATTAAGTATTTGAAAAATATGCAAGTTGAGTCAAATAAATGTGTCAGGTGGCATGATTTTTGAAGTAAATTTAGATGGTTATAGAATTTTTCTATGATAATGCTTAATCCGGAAATATTATTAAAGGAGTTTTAAAAATGTTTCGATTAGGAAAAATGAAAGTGCGAAAAGAAGTCAAAAGGGAAATCAGTTTATTGAAGCAGCAATTTAAGGTAGTTGAACTTCAACCCTGTTATGGAGATGCTGATTTAAGACAAAAGGAAAATGATCTTACCAGGCTCTGGGAAGAAATACATAACCTTGAAAAAGAAATAAATCATTTTGCATTCCCAGTGTTACAGGCCGTAAGATAGGGATAGCGAAAAGTAAGAATTAAGTGTAATTTCAGTGCCTTCCCTGCCTGCTTACCTTTTATTGTAAGGTGCTGAAGCCTCAATAGAACACCACCGCTTCAATCGTTTCCTCTCCTTGACAAGCTTTTCTCCGATGGTTAGTTATTATTAAGATGTATCTTTAATTCGGAATTATATTATAATTAACCAATTCACCCTGTTTTATCAGATTTTTTATAATCAGTTAACAGGTTCATCATATATCGGAGGATAATACCATGAGTGATTCTTCCATGATTAATAACGAAGAGATAACCGAGCTTTTGGATGATATACCGGAGGAGCTTCCTATTCTTCCATTGAGAAGTATGATCGTTTTTCCTTATACGATTATGCATCTGCCGATTGGCGTCCCCAGATCAGAACGCCTTATAAAAGATGCAATAAAGGGTAACAGGCTTATTGGCCTGATTACATCAAAAAATCCAGAGATTGAAGAGCCCCATCCGGGGCAGCTTTATGAGGTTGGAACAGTTGCCTCAATAACAAGGGTTTTCCAGTCACCGGATAATTCCCTTAATGTAATTGTACAGGGTTTGGAAAGATTCAAGGTGGAAAGCTGGACAGGCTCCATTCCATATCTTACCGCAAAGATTAGTGCAGCCCCTGATCATTATGACGAAGGAATGGAATTTGAGGCAATGGTTCACAGCTTGAGGGATCTTGCAAAGGAAGTGGTGCAGATGTCTCCAAGTTTTCCGGAAAATGCCTCCAGTTTTATTGAACAGATCGAGGACCCGAGATATCTGACATATATGACTGCAGCCAACCATGGACTGAGTATTGTTGACTCGCAGGCCCTTCTTGAGGCCGATGACCTGAAGGATAAGATTAAGACACTTATTGCTCATCTGACCCATCAGAAAGAAATACTGATGCTGGACAACAAGATTAAAAGCGAGGCCAAGGAAACCCTGGATAAGGCCCATAAAGAGTATTTTTTAAGGCAGCAGCTAAAGGCCATACAAAAGGAACTGGGTGAATCCGAGGATGGGCAGGCAGAATCGGAGGTGGAAGAATATAACCAGAAGCTCAGGGAGGCAAATCTTCCCGAGGAGGCCGAGAAAGAGGCAAAGAGAGAACTGAAACGCCTTTCCGGCATGTCGCCCCATTCGGCAGAACACCCTGTGATAAAGACATATCTTGACTGGATGGTGGAATTGCCCTGGAGCAAACTCAGTGAGGACCAGCTCGATGTTGAGCATGCAAGGGCAATACTTGACGAGGACCATTATGACCTTCAGGATGTTAAGGACCGGCTTGTCGAGTACCTGGCCGTACGAAAGCTTGTTCGCGAAAGGGGTGTAGAGCCTGATCCCAATTCCTTAGACAAGGCAAGTGAGGCCCAGGGGGCAATACTCTGTTTTGCAGGACCTCCGGGTGTTGGTAAAACCAGCCTTGGCAAGAGCATAGCACGGGCACTTGGCAGGAAGTTTACAAGGATGAGCCTGGGCGGTATGAGGGATGAGGCGGAGATACGCGGTCACCGAAGGACATACATAGGCGCAATGCCCGGAAGGATTATTCAGGCAATAAAAAGGGCCGGCACAAGGAATCCTATCTTTATGCTGGATGAAATAGACAAGATAGGTTCGGACTGGAGGGGAGATCCCAGCAGTGCGCTCCTGGAGGTACTTGATCCGGCACAGAACTATGCCTTCAGGGACCATTATCTGGATGTGGATTTTGACTTAAGTGATGTCATCTTTATAACCACCGCAAATCAGCTTGATACAATCCCTGCACCCCTGAGAGACCGGATGGAGATAATTCAGCTCGAAGGATATACTGAGTTTGAAAAGGTAAAGATTGCCCAGGGCTATCTTGTTCCCCGTCAGACACGGGCAAACGGTATACGAGGTGATGAGATCAGCATAAATGAAGATGCCCTTAGAAAGATAATTCAGTATTATACACGGGAAGCGGGTGTACGAAATCTTGAAAGACAGATTGGTACGGTCTGCAGGAAGGTCGCAGTCAAGATTGCTGCGAATCAGATTGAGAGCGTTGAGGTTACCCCTGAGCTTGTAAGGGAATACCTTAAAAAAGAGAAATACGAGTCCGAGATGTCAGAGTCTATCGAGATCCCTGGGATTGCTACCGGACTTGCAGTAACCGCAACAGGAGGAGATATACTGTTTATAGAGGCAACCCGCATGAAGGGAAGCGGGCGGCTGAACCTCACAGGTCAGCTTGGCGAAGTAATGAAGGAAAGCGCTGAGATAGCATTCAGCTATGTAAAGGCCAAGACCCAGGAATGGGATCTGCCAAAGGACATTGCCAAAAAAGAGGATTTTCATATCCATGTGCCTGCAGGCGCTATACCCAAGGACGGGCCTTCGGCCGGCATTGCAATGGTTATGGCAATGACGAGCCTGTTCACCGGCCGGCCGATCAGAAACAAGATAGGCATGACCGGAGAAGTAACCCTCAGGGGACGGGTACTGCCGGTAGGCGGGATAAAGATGAAGGTCCTGGCAGCACACCGTGCAGGGCTCAAGACCGTAATACTGCCAAAACGAAATGAAGCAGACCTGGAAGAACTTCCTGATGAGGTAAGGAATGATATTCAATTCATCCTGGTCGAAAGAATAGAGGAGGCGCTCAATGCAGCGATAAAGCCCTCCGGAAAGTCCGGCAAACCCGCAATGGACTTGTTTTATGACAGGCGACCACCATCACCACCGTCACCTGTTACTACGGTGTAAACGGAAAACAATATAAGTAACAAAAAACGCCCTTTTTAAAAGGGCGTTTTTTGTTACTGTATCCTTATTTCCGCACCGCATTCCTCACACCGGTATATGTCGGTTTCACTCTCTTTTTGATCAACCTTTTCAAAATCCCTTCTTTTTACCCTCTCTGCATCCCAGCACTCCGGGCAGTAATCTGTCTCCAGCTCATCCTCGTTTATAGTCAGGTGGCAATGGGTGCATCTCAGCTTGTTTTTGTCCTGTTTTATAAGAACAAGTTTCTGATGCCTGCATGTATCCATTTTTTATAACATCCTGTAATATAATTGGTTGGCGGCTAAATATACTCAGTTGCATAGTCCCTGACATGATGTCCGTCCAGGACATGGAATTTTCGAATTTTCTTAAGGGTGGCCGGCGGTATTGTACCGATAGGTATGTAGATTATATTTTTCCCGTATCTCTCTGCAATACTTCTACACCATCCGGTCGGAGGCGTCGGTGCTACATATACAACATGTTTTTCCAGGCAGTAGTCAATGGCTGCCATTAAAAGTCTTTCGGGTTTATTCCTTGCACCGCTGAAAAAATTATCCTTCCACACATCATAAACCCTCATGGGCGGGTAACTCAGCATAAATCCGCCATACTGGCACCTGCTGATTCCGGGGCCGTCCATAACATCACCGGCTGGGGTGCTGTAAAAGGCCATATCCGATTCCTGGTTATGCTCACCAAGCCATGTGACCTTCCATGGAAAAGACTCATTACCGTCCCTGTCAGGCATGTCCGGATCAAATATAACAACCACAGAGCCTACTTTGCCCCTGAGCGGACGATTTTCCCTGACGTATATCTTTCCCTCGTGAAAATTCTTTATTGTCTCTCTAAGGTCCAGCCCGTCCATCATTGAGCTTGTAAAAGGGACAACCCTGCTGTTTTCCTCTGACTTGATTTCTATAGCCCTCTTTTGAAGATGATGGCCGTACCCTTCGATTACAATATCCTCCGGAGGGTATGAACATATGTGTTCTCCCCTGAAACGGTCCTTCCATTCTCCCTTTGTCGTTTCTCTCCGCCGTTTTTTTACTGGCACAGAAATCAGGCGTTTCCGGGTTCCCTTTATCCTTCGATGGAACTTGATTTTTCTCTGGTCAAAAAACAGATCATCACCTGACAGCCGGATCACAGGAATGTCAGGTTCTTCGGTCTGCCATGGATACTCGCTGCCCCTGTCCCAAACCTCCCAGGCGAAATTGTCATCCGCAATTCCCCTGGCTGCAACTATGAGCTGATAAAAATCGGGCACAAGATTGCCTGTAATGGCGGCGTAATTTCTGGCAAACCTGTTAAGTATTTCAATCTGTACAGGGGACAGTTCTTCCCTGTCATTTTTCCATAATCTTCTTTTTGCTTCCTCGATCAGCCGGTTGTTGATCTTCATCCTGTCCGGTTCTTCACCATCAGGTGCAGAACGATGGTTTTCGTATTCGGCCAATAAAAAGGGCATTTCAGAGAGGATCTCTCTGCTGGATTCCCGGTGTATATGTGACAGGCCGACTCCTGTCCTTTTTCTTATGCCTATTACCTCTGTCTGGGGCTCATCCAGCATCGTTAGTATTCTGGGAGAATGGTAAATCCCTCCCACAAAAAGGACCTTTTTACCTGTTTTATTGAGTTTTTGCAGGTTATAGGCCATGTTCTTTTCTCTTAAGGTATCTTCCCTGCTGCTTTTGTCATCCCTGTGTTCACGTATATATTCCTTGATATAACTGTAGTGGCCTATCTTTGTAAGGGCATAGGAATCAGGCATGGGCGTATAATCAGCAGGATAATCCTCCGTGTCCCGGTCAATAAAGTGAAGAGGTATATTCGATTCGATTCCAAGCCTCACTGCCTCAACCAGGGGGTCGGCAGGCTCAACAAGAAGATATGTAAAGATGCCGTCTGATTCTTTGTAATGCACTACAGACAGGAGAGGGAGCCGCTTTACTCCCTGGATGATCCGGTCTTTCAGTGTGGAAGGATATTCAACTGCTATGATATCGGGCTGATACTCCCTGAACTGCCTTCGAACCTCAAGGGCGAACTCCATTTTCCCATGCACCATGGGCAGCAAACGGATATTCTGCCATTGCAGATGATTATTATTCATCCTCAAAGTCCATCATCTCATTAAAATATTCTGCTGCCATGGGATCAAGGATCATTCCTGCCGATTCACCAAGGTACTCGAGAGTCATGGCATCGGTTTCAGCCTTATCCTTGATGCCGTGCTCAGACATGCGTTTAAGGGCGTACCTTGCGATATTGATCCCGTCACGTACGCTGTAACGCTCGTTTGCAGAATGGGCTGCCTGCAGGAACTCAACAACGTACTCAAGGATTTCTTCATCGGCAAATGGCAGGTTCTTTTTTAATATCAGCAGTTCATCATCACGTTCGGGAAAGTCCAGTACAATTCCGGGCTGGAGCCTTGAGTATATATAATCCGGGAGATCAAATGTGCTGGCATCGTCATTCATTGTTGCACACAATCTGAAATCAGGATGAGCCTTGATTTTTATGCCTGCTACGACTGATTCGACATACCGCCTGTTATCCATAAGCGGAGCAAGAGATGCCCAGCTTTTTTCACTCATTCGGTTGCCTTCATCAATTACAGCCACCCCTCCCTTGATCATGGCCGATACAATGGAGCTGGCTATATATTTGATCTTTCCGTTTTCCGAGATAACCGGTGTGACTATCAGGTCCTCGGGGCGCGTATCCATGGTGGCCTGAAAGAGATACACGGATTTATTCATCATTTTGCCGGCATGATATGCAAGTGTTGTTTTTCCAACACCGGGTTTTCCCAGAAGTCTCGGATTAAGGGGAAGATCATCTTTCCCAAGTACAAGCCATGCAGCAAGCAGCTGTGTGACCAGTTCCTCCTGCCCCACCCAGTCCATGGGTATCTCTACCGGGTGGGTAAGCGAGAGTTCGATCCCATCAATTACAACCTTTTCCATTTATATTTTCTCCTTTATCAGGGGTGTTTTAATTTATGTACGGTTGACGCCGGGGGTTCATATATTATATATCACCTCACGTCAACCGTGTCGTAATATCAATAGAATAATGGATTCTATTAAAACAAAGATAGTATATAATTCACAAAATTTTAAAAATAGCCATAAAAATGAAAAGACAGATAAAAAAAGAGCTAAACGCCTATGGTATAAAAGTACTTCTTTCTCCACACCCTGCCATAAGGAGTCTAAAGCGGCAGTTCAGGCCCAACAGTCATGGAAACAGGTTCTGGTGGTCAAGCTGGCTTTTAATGGACTATTTCAGGCGCAAGGGGCTTCCAAAGGAAGCCGTATTCTTGAGGTTGGGTGCGGGTGGGGACTTTTAAGCACATATTGTGCAAAAAAACATAAGGCAGTGGCAACCGGTGCAGATATAGACAGAAATGTGCTTCCCTACGGTATGCTTCACGCTGAAATCAATAATGTCAAAGTGGATTTTATTCAAAAAGGATTTGAGCAGCTGCGTAAAAAAGACCTTGAAAAATATGATATTTTACTTGGGGCGGATATCTGCTTCTGGGACGATATGACTGATCTGTTAAAGAATCTTATCCTCAGGGCAAAAAGGGCAGGGGTTAAACAGGTCTTTATATCAGACCCGGTTCGCTCCCCCTTTGAGAGCCTGTGCGAGTATTTTAACGAAGACAGGGGAGGGGAGGTCCTCGACTGGATTGCCCCCGAACCCCGGGAAATACTCGGGCAGATTTTAAAGATCACCTTCTGATTTTTTCTGATATTTATCGTACTTTCTGATTTTATGCTTATTTTGAGGTATAGTATTCGGAATATATTAAGGCAGGAAACCCTGGAGACAGGTTTTATCCGCCTTCGTCTTCAGGCTATGGCGCGACAAGAACCTTTCTCTACAGGAGAACCAGATAGACAATAACAGGAGGTGTCAGGTGGCTGAACAACATGCCCATAATCACGATGACCACGGCCACGACCATGACGGTCACCATGACCACAGCCATGACCTGAAGAGTACTCCCTACGGCAGGTTGTGGTGGGCCTTTGCAATCAACCTTGTATTTCTTGTGGTAGAGGTTGCAGGCGGCCTGATGGTCAATTCTCTGGCACTTCTCGCAGACGCAGGGCATATGCTTACGGATGTCGGAGCCCTTGCCCTTGCCATATTTGTTGCCCATCTGGCAAGAAGGCCGGCAACTCCCAACAGGACCTTCGGACTTCTCCGTGCCGAGGTGCTGGGTGCCTTCCTCAACGGCGCAACCCTTGTATTAATCGTCGGGTTTATCCTTTACGAGTCCTGGAAAAGACTGGAAAGTACTCAGACCATTGACGGACCTGTCATGATCCTTATCGCCATATTCGGTCTAATTGCAAACCTGGCAAGTGCTGTTATTCTGGCAAAAGGGCATGAAGATAATGTAAACCTGAGGGGTGCATTTCTTCACATGGTGGCAGATGCCCTTGGATCTGTCGGCGCAATAATCGCCGGTCTGGTGATTATGACAACAGGGTGGCTCCCAATTGACGCTATCGCTAGTATGGTAATAGGCCTCCTTATACTCTGGAGCAGCTGGGGTTTTCTTAAACAGACCATGAATATCCTGCTTGAGGCAACACCTGAGAATATCGATTACATTGAGGTAAAGGAAAGCCTTGAGGCTATGGAGCATATTGACGAGGTTCATGATCTTCATATATGGACCATAACCTCCGGGATGCCGGTGCTATCGGCACATATACGCCTTGCCACCTGTTGCGCGGATACAAACCACTGGCAGGACTGCCTCAGTGATGCCAATAAGCTTATAAGGGAAAAATTCGGGATAGAGCATACGACACTTCAGATTGAACCCAATGAAGGGTCATGTATCCAGGAATGTCAATCCATTTAATCCGGATTAAATCCCACTTCCTGTGGGTGTGATCATGTTCATAGAGACGCCCAAGCTGGGCGTCTCTATAAATCTTATTTTGCAGCCTTCTTTTTTTCAATCAGTGAATATTTGAGATAATCCCCGGCATGACCGGCATCTTCTATTTCACCATATTTTTTCATGGCCGAAACATAATAAAGGACCTGATCACTTTTAAGACCTGTTGCTGTGGCCAGTTCAGGAATGGTTTTGCTTCCTTCTTTAAGGCTTTTCTTGATTAAACCGGTTTCACTGTTCTGTTTTTTTAAAATTTCTTTGTTTCGGTCAATTATCGCACTGCGTTCTTCCCTAAGTGCCTTAAGTTTTTCTTTGCTGTCTTTTGATGACTTTTTAGAACTGTCTTTAGCCATTTACTACCTCTTTATCACCCTGAGGCTTGTAGGTTGGTCCCAGGGGTCTTATTATTTCAGTAAACTCATTGGCATATTTGGCAAAGAGAGGGCCGTCTGAGGCGCTGAGATTATACATTGCAACCCTTTCAGGCTCTACCCCGACAGACTCAAGTATCTTTTTTGTATAGTTAATAACCCTTCGCGCCTTTATATTACCATCAATATAATGGCACTCTCCTTCCAGACATCCAACTCCATATGCACCATCAGCCCCCTCCTCAATAGCCTTTAAAAGGAGCTTTGGTGTAATTCTCCCTGTGCAGGGGAGTTTTACAACCCTTACATTGGACGGATATTCTAAACGTAATGAACCTGCCAGGTCCGCGGCTGTATATCCTCAAAACTGGCAGCAGAATACTATTATTTTAGGTTCGAAATCAGACAAGATCTAACCTCCTGTTTGTAAATTGTTTTCTTCAGGTGAAATTATACCCGAAGTGATGGCCCCTTTTATCTGCGAGCCTATTTCAATATTATCATAGTGTGCAATTGATATTGCACCGCCGGGACATGCCGATACACAGGCCCCGCACCCGTAACAGGCGGCAGGGTTGATGTAGGCGCCGTCTTCTTCTATGACGGGAACATCAAAGGGACATGCCCTTACACATGTGAGACATTTTGCGCATTGCTCTTTATCTACCTTTGAAACATAGGGCTCCAGGTTGACCTCTCCCCTGGAAAGGAGTATGGAGGCCTTGGATGCGGCTGCCGCAGCGGCAGCAGTTGCCTCTGTTACATCCATGGGCGCCTGACATGATCCTGCGAGAAAAATACCTGCAGTGAATACCTCTACCGGCCTGAGCTTGGGATGGACCTCAAGCAGAAAGCCGTCTGCACCGCAGTGAATCTTGAGCAGATCTATAAGCGGTTCAATCTCTCCGGGCTTCATTCCCGTTGCAAGGACAACCAGATCAACCGGTACTTCAAGCTCTTCATTTTGCAGCAGGTTATCTTTTGCAAATACTGAAAGGGCATATCCATCACCATTTTTCTTTACTACCGGCTGATTTTCCACATTATAGCGGATAAATCTGACGCCTTTACCTGATGCCTCTGCATAGATTTCTTCGTGTGACCTTCCGTATGTCCTGATATCACGGTATATGCTGAATATATCGGTTTCAGGATGCCTGTTTTTTATCTCAAGCGCAGAATACAGAAGCCCTGTACAGCATGTTCGGGAACAGTTTGCGTTTAAAAAGCCTTTTTCATCCGGTTCGTGAATTCCCTCAACCTGCCGGGAGCCGACACAGTGAATCATGGCCATGTTCCTTATAGTCTTTCCCTTTATTATAAGGTAATCCCCGCTGTCGTTGTTTTCTGCGAGTTCTTTAACAAGGTCTCTTAAAGTTATAACCTCTGGAAATTCCTGGTAGCCGTATTCTCCTTTTCTTGGGATATGACTTGCAAAGCCTGTTGCTATAACAATGGCTCCGGTATCAATATCGAAATCCTCCCTGGCCTCGGGAGGTGAATTATGAAACACCCCTGTAAATGGAATAAATTCATTTCCTGAAGAGGCTGCCTTTTCTATGTTGGTAAGCTCCTGTTCCAGTTCGGGCGGCCTTCGTGTTATGGTAAGCTTGAAGTTTCCGATATACCCTTCCTGCCTGGTAATCTCGGCACAGGTATAAACAGTTATACCGGGATGAGTGAGAACGGCCCTGGCAAGTGTGCCGATTACATCACCTGCCTTGTCGCCGTAAGGGAACAGCTTGTTAAGCAGCGCGGTCTGGCCTCCCAGGAAAGGAGTCTTTTCTACAAGGGCTACTTTTAGTCCCCTTTTTGCCATATCAAGTGCAGACCTGAGACCTGCCACGCCGGCGCCTATGACTGTTGCATGGCCGGTTACATCAACGCTGATGGTTTCAAGGGGGGGTATCTCCGATACTTTTCCAACGGCCGCTGCAACTATTGCTATTGCCTTTTCTGTGGCTGCTTCTCCTGAATGAACAAAGCTCACCTGTTCCCTAATATTTGCATGGACATAAAGGTAAGGGTTGAGAACCCCTGAACGGGCTATGGCGTTCCTGAAGGTAAGTTCGTGAAGGCTGGGTGCGCATGCTGCAACAACCACCCGGTTTATTTTTCCTTCTTTAATATCATTTATTATAAGATCCTGACCCGGGTCAGAACACATGAACATGAAGTGTGTGGAAACAGTAACACCATGCATCTTTTCGGCGGCCTCAACCACTTTTTCTACATCAACCGTATTTGAAATATTACCGCCACAGTGGCAGACATAAACGCCTACTTTTACCTCTTCGGGAATATTTTTTTCTGTTTCTATTTCTGACATTTTATAATGATGCTCCGATTATTTTTTGTATAATTTATTAAATCTTATGATCCGAAAAATCAGGCCGCAGTCTTGCCTGTTGCTTCCATGGATCTGATATAGTTTGCTGTGTCCATTGCCGCCGAACCTGCTTCCAGTATACTGTCCACAATATCCTTGGGACCGGATGCTATTCCGGCGACAAAGATACCTTCCCTGTCTGTCTGTGTGGGGGAAAGTTTCGGGTAGGGCGGTTTTATAAAGTCGTCTTCCCCAATGGAAACCCCTGTCGCATTCTGGGGGTCCCATGCCGGCAGGATACCAAGGGACATGACCGCCATATCGAACTCTTCAAGAAGGTTGCTTCCGTCGCCTTCCTGATCTTCATATCGCAGGATAACCTGGTCTTCCTTGCCTCTTCCATAGATTATGGGTTTGGCCTTTACAAATTTAATACCGCTGTTCTTTGCCTTCTGAAAGAACTGTTCATAATTTTTACCAAAGGCCCTCATATCAATATAGAATATGGTTATTTCGATTTCAGGCAGTTCCTGCTGTACGAGCAGTGCATTTTTAATGGCATACATGCAGCAGACTCTTGAGCAGTATTTTACCCCGTTTGTTTCGTCCCTGCTTCCGGCACACTGTAGAAACGCAAGGGTTTTAGGAAGCTTACCATCGCTTGGACGGAGGACTTCCATGTAGGGACCTGTAGGGGCCAGTATTCTTTCAAGCTGAAGTGCATGGATTACATTGGGATTTTCTGCAGGCGCGCCATATGCCCGTTCAGGAAAGTCCTCAAGAAGCTGATAGCCTGTTGAAAGGATAACCGCCTTTGCTTCCAGCTCAAGGATTTCTTCCTTTTCAAAATAATTTACTGCGTTTGTAGGGCATATCTTTTCGCATTTTCCGCAGAGAACACAGCTCTCAACATCAATGAGCGCAACCTGGGGTATTGCATTTGAAAATGGTATGTAAATGGCCTTGCGGGCGCTTAACCCCATCTGCTCTTCGTCGGAAGCCATTACAGGACAGGCATACTCACACTGCCTGCATCCGATACATGCCTCTTCGTCGACATATCTGGGGCTCTTGAGTATCGTTGCCATATAATTAAGTCCTTCCTTTTTAAGGTCGGTAAGCTCGCATAAAGACAGGATATCTATATTGGGATGATGCGCAACCGAGGCCATCTTGGGTGTGGTTATACAGGATGCACAGTCAAGAGTTGGAAAGACCTTGTCAAGCCTTATCATCTTTCCGCCGATTGTGGCATCCTTTTCAACGATAGCTACTTTATATTCCTGATCAGCCAGATCAAGCGCTGACTGCATTCCGGCGATTCCGCCTCCTATGACTATAACGTCATATTTATCTGAAACAGTAGATTTCATTATTCCTTTACCTCTGTTCAATTTAATTTTTTAATTATTTAAGGTATATAAGCCAAAGTTGACCGTTTTTTCAAGGGGAATGTGGCGTGATTTTTAATTTAATGCCAGTGCCGTAAAAAAACCGGGGCAGGCTGAAAACCTTGTAATGTACAATATTTAAAGTAATAATATTTTTCAATAATTTTTATTGCGTGCAATTAAA
Organism: Desulfatiglandales bacterium; assembly: GCA_963667015.2. Lineage (GTDB taxonomy): Bacteria > Desulfobacterota > DSM-4660 > Desulfatiglandales > HGW-15 > JAAZBV01. The sequence goes on along the minus strand of CAXXJJ010000004.1, from coordinate 2,430,100 downwards.
ACTCTTTCTTTGTTACTGTAATCCTTAATAATTTGTTCATCTGCATATTTGCTGCTTTCCCTGATCATTTTGATTGCCTTTTCAGTCTGATCCGGTGCCATTTCAATCATAAGCCATCCGTCAGGATATAAAAACCTGTGTGCGTCCCTGATAATTGAACGTATATAACAAAGGCCGTCCCCGTCTCCCTCAAGGGCTGTTTTGGGTTCAAAATTTTTAATTTTACTGGGAAGGGCCTTATATTCATCTGTCGTAACATAGGGCGGGTTTGAGACGATAATATTAAAAAGCTGATTTTCTTCTTTAAAAGGGGAAAATAGATCTCCGGATATGAATCTTACCCGGTCTGTCAAATCATGTTTTTCAGCATTTTTTTGTGCAGTTTCAAGGGCAGGCTGTGAGATATCCAGCGCGGTTATTTCCGCATCTCCTATTTCCGATGCAACCGCAAGGGCAATGGCCCCGCTCCCTGTGCCAATATCAAGGATTGAAACCTTATGGCCCTTTTCCCTGAAGTTTACATTATAAGCCTTTAATGCCTGCTCAACCAGTATCTCTGTTTCCGGCCTTGGTATAAGGACACTGTTGTTTACAATAAAATCCATTGACCAGAATTCCTGTATGCCGGTTATATATTGTACCGGTTCTCCATCAATGAGCCTTTTAATCATTGCCCGGTACTGGTTCAGGTCATTCTGGCCAACAGGTTGATCATATTGAAGATAGAGTTTAAGCCGGTCAGTATTAAGCTGGTGGGCAAGGAGGATCTCTGCACAAAGCCGGGGTGATTCTATGTTTTTATCTTTTAAAAAATCTATGGAGACAGGGAGAAGATCCTTTATAATCCAGGTTTTTTTATCACTGTTCACCCTTCAGTGCCTCAGTCTGGAAATATGTATTCAAAGGATCGATAACAAGGTCAAGTTCTCCCTGCATTACATTCTCTAATTTATACAGCGTAAGGCCGATTCTATGATCTGTAACTCTTCCCTGTGGGAAATTATAGGTCCTGATCCTCTCGCTTCTGTCTCCGGAGCCTACCATGTTTTTTCTATCCTGTGATATTTTTGACTGCTGTTCTGTCACCTGGGCATCAAGAAGTCTTGAACGCAGGACCTTCATTGCCTTTGCCTTGTTCTTGTGCTGTGATCTTTCATCCTGGCATGCTACAACGATCCCGGAAGGAAGGTGGGTTATCCTTACAGCAGAATCCGTAACATTGACATGCTGGCCTCCCTTGCCGGAGGATCTGTATGTGTCGATCCGGAGATCATCAGGGTCTATCTCTACATCAACCTCCTCTGCCTCAGGAAGTACTGCAACAGTAATAGCTGATGTATGGATTCTACCCTGGGCCTCTGTTTCAGGTACACGCTGTACTCTGTGAACACCGCTTTCAAACTTCAGCCTGCTGTATACATCATCACCTTCGATAAGGACTATTATTTCCTTGTAGCCGCCTATTCCGATCATATTCTCGCTTAAGATCTCAGTTTTCCACTTCTTGAGCTCTGCATACTTAAGATAGCTCCTTAACAGGTCTGCAACAAATAGGGCTGCCTCATCACCGCCTGTTCCTGCCCTTATTTCAAGGATGATATTCTTTTCATCGTTGGGATCCTTTGGCAAAAGAAGGACTTTAAGCTCCTGTTCCAGTTCTTCCTTTCGGGATTCAAGTGATTCCATCTCTTCTCTGGCGAGTTTCCTCATCTCCGGATCTGAATCGTTCAGAAGTGACCTGTTGCTGTCAATTTCTTCACACACATTAATGTATTCCCTGTATGTATTGATTATTGGTGCAAGCTGACTATGCTCTTTTGTGTATTTCTGATAGGTATTCTGATCCTTGAATATATCAGGCCTGGAAAGTTCACTTTCAAGCAGACTGAACCTGTCTTCAATTTCGTTGATCTTCTCAAACATTATAAAGGCTCATGCAAATAAAGGTTGTCCTGTCAGAAACAGGGATAATTTACCAAAAGGAAAATGGAATGCCGGTATCCGGCATTCCATTATTAATAGGCATTCCTTAAAGCTGAAATTACTGTAAAGTTTAAAACTAATTTTTTGATGCAGGGGCCTTTTTTCCCTTTTCAAACTTTGCATATTTGTTTTTAAATCTTTCTACTCTACCGGCAGTGTCTACCAGCTTCTGCTTTCCTGTAAAAAAGGGATGGCACTGTGAGCAAATTTCCACGTTTATTGTTTTAAGTGTGGAACCTGTCTCAAATTCGTGACCGCAAGCGCAGTGAACAAGGGCCTTATGGTATTCAGGGTGTATATCTTTTTTCATTTTAATCCTCTCTCTATTGACTCATTGATTTTAAAAACGCTATATTATTCTTTGTTCCTTTAATTTTGTCCAGTAAAAAATCCATGCTGTCAACCTGGGTAAGGGGAGCAAGGAGTTTCCTGAGTATCCAGATCCTGTTGAGATCTGCCTGCTTGAGCAGGAGCTCTTCCTTTCTGGTTCCTGACCTGTTGATATCAATTGACGGGAAGATCCTTCGATCTGTGAGTTTGCGGTCAAGGATAATCTCCATGTTACCAGTGCCCTTGAATTCCTCAAAAATTACCTCGTCCATTCGGCTTCCGGTGTCTATAAGGGCTGTTGCTATAATGGTCAGGCTTCCGCCCTCTTCGATATTTCTGGCCGCGCCAAAAAATCTTTTCGGTTTATGGAGCGCATTTGAGTCAAGACCGCCCGAAAGTATCTTTCCGCTCGGCGGTACAGTTGCATTATATGCCCTTGCAAGCCTTGTTATGCTGTCCAGAAGTATGAGCACATCACGTTTATGCTCGACAAGCCTTTTCGCCTTTTCAATAACCATTTCGGCAACCTGGACATGCCTTTGCTGAGGCTCATCAAATGTCGAGCTTATTACCTCTGCATCGACGGACCTCTGCATGTCGGTAACTTCTTCAGGCCTTTCATCTATCAGAAGTACTATCTTATGGATGTTTTTATCATTTGCCGTTACGCTGTTGGCAATATTCTGAAGGAGCATTGTCTTACCTGTCCTTGGAGGAGCGACTATAAGTCCGCGCTGGCCCTTTCCAATTGGTGTAAGCAGATCCATGATTCGTGATGAATAATTATCAGCGGTGGTTTCGAGGTTGATGCGTTCGTCCGGATAGAGCGGGGTGAGGTTGTCAAAAAGAATTTTCTCACGTGAAATTTCGGGATCTTCATGGTTAACCTGTTCAACCTTCAGGAGGGCAAAATATCTTTCCGTGTCCTTTGGGGGGCGAATCTGACCGGTTACCGTATCACCGGTTCTGAGATTGAAGCGGCGAATCTGGGAAGGTGAAATATAAATATCATCAGGTCCCGGCAAATAATTGGCGTCAGGTGCCCTTAAAAATCCAAAACCGTCAGGCAGGGTTTCAAGCACTCCTTCTCCATAGATCATGCCATTTTGTTCTGAATGTGCCTGGAGAAGAGAAAATATCAACTCCTGTTTTGGCATTCCTGAGGCGCCCTCAATATCAAAATCCTTTGCCATAGTTGTTAATTCGCTGATTTTCATCTGTTTTAATTCAACAAGATTCATAATTAGATCTCCATATACGCTTTCTTTCTGTTTTAATAAAATTAAAATGTGCTAATTAATTCATATTTATTTTTTATATTTAAAAAGGGAAAATCCCTCTAATTATTGCCGGTCAATCAATTGAATCCAGCTATACCTTTCTGGGTATTTTTTGAGAAATTGGTCTCGCCGGTGTGGTTATAAAATTTGCTGCTGTTTCAGGCTACAGATTTGAATCTAACCATTAGTAAAAAATGCAAAGACCTGCCAGATGGAAGTTAATACCATTGTTATTATTTTTAATATTATAATTTTATAACCGGAATCATTTTTTCGGGATGCTTGGGATTTACAGGTCTCAGAAAACTCACATGAACTACTTATCTGAAATCAAAAGGCACCTTTTTGTGAGTTAATTATGATGAAAGAGCTAAAAAACTTCCCGTGTAGCTAAATCTGATGTCCGGACTTTACCGAATCCTCCAAAAGGTAAGATATTATAAACCTATAAGCATAAATGCCAATCATGTCAAGACTATTTCTCTTTTTTTTAAATAGTTTTCAAATTTTTAATCACCAGGCGCATATCAGGCGGAATCGGTGAGTTAAATTCCATGTATTCCTCTGTGTCCGGATGTAAAAAGCCAAGATATTCCGAGTGGAGCATCTGCCTTTTTATGCTGTCCACTATTTCCTTTGAATAATGTGTATTTTTTTCCCACCATGTGCTTTTAAATCCATACACCGGGTCACCAACGACCGGGTGCCCCATGTGTGACATATGAACTCTTATCTGATGAGTCCTGCCGGTCTTTATTGTTACGGATAATAATGCAAATTTATCACTCAGGATTTCCTGAATTTTCCATATAGTGAGTGCATTTTTCCCCTTTGACGATGATGATACTGCCATCTCTTTTCTTTTTACAGGATGGCGGGAAATAGGGAGATCGATTGTTCCCTTATTGTTTTCAGGTATGCCATGCACAAGGGCTATATATCTTTTATTGATCCTGCTGCTTTTAAACAGGCTGCTCAGAAAATTGTGTGCATTATCATTTTTTGCTACAACCAGTAACCCGGAGGTGTCTTTGTCAAGCCTGTGTACGATTCCGGGTCTTAATACTCCCCCGATTCCGGAAAGATCATCACAGTGATGAAGAAGCCCGTGTACGAGTGTTCCGCTGTTATGGCCAGGTGCCGGATGGATCACCAGTCCGGGAGGTTTATCCAGTACTATAATGGAGGTGTCTTCATAAATAATTGATAGATCCAGAGGCTCAGGATTAAGCAGGTAGGGCGAAGATGGCGGAATTGATATCGCGATTATATCACCTGCTTTCAAACGATAACTGGTCTTTACAGGGGTATTATTTACCTTTACGTTTCCTTCCTTTATTAATGACTGAATCCTTGACCTGGTAAAATCAGTTAATTTTGATGCGAGATACTGGTCAATGCGTGTATCAGTGTCTGTTATTTCGGCTGAGAGAGATACTTGTCTTCCTGGTTCATTTTCCACGATATTCTTCTGGGTAATAAATAGATATGACGGATTTACTTATAAGGAAAACAACTGGGGTTAGCATCACCGATTAATATATGCAGCGGTTTCCATACAGTCGTGTATTTAAACTGTTGCAGGAAACATCTTGTCCAGATCCTTTTCAATTTGTGTTTCAGCCACATTTTTCGCCAGTGATATCTCCTTCACCAGAAGAGTCCTGGCTGTATCAAGCATTTTTCTTTCGCCGAACGACAGGTCCTTTTCCTCTTTAAGCATTAGCAGGTCACGATATACTTCTGCTACTTCAAAGACAGACCCGGTCTTTATTTTATCCATATATTCGCGATATCTTCGGTTCCATGTCTGATTATCTATAACGACATCACGTTTTTTCAATATAGAATAGAGTTTTGGGATTTCCTTCTGGCCTATAATTTCTCTTAAGCCGACATTGTCTACGTTTTGTGTAGGGACCATGATTTTCATATTGTTATCAAGAATTCTGATTGTATAAAAATCTTGCTTGCATCCTGATATTTCTTTGGATTCAATTGTCTCAATTATGCCAACACCATGTGCAGGGTAAACTGCCAAATCACCTTCTTTAAACATCAATTGCTCCATGTTACGCTAAATATTTTAATTAGAATGCCCTTTTAGGGCACAATTATCACAAACTTCATATGTATATCATATATTTAGCAAGTTGTCGAGGTCAGAAATCAGAAAAGTAGATTTATTATCATACTTCACTGCATTACACTGGCATGATGGTAAAATAAATATTCCCCATTACCCGGAAGGGTAATGGGGAATATTAAAGTTTAATTGTTATCTAATATTATAAGAAATAGCCTACAGCTGGAAGTGTCGGAGCGATAACAAGCGAAACAATAGCCATAAGTTTTATTAGAATATTCATGGCTGGGCCTGAGGTATCCTTGAAGGGATCACCTACTGTATCGCCAACTACTGCCGCTTTGTGGTTATCTGAACCTTTTCCGCCAACATTTCCTTCTTCTATGTATTTCTTTGCATTATCCCATGCTCCACCGGCGTTTGACATGAAAAGAGCCATAAAGGCGCCCATCACTAATGAACCAAGAAGCAGGCCACCAAGAGCAATTGGTCCAAGAAGGAATCCTACTGCGATCGGCGTAATAATGGCAATAAGGCCCGGGATAACCATCTCTTTAAGAGCAGAAGTTGTAGCAATGGATACACAGGTTTTTGAATCAGGTTTTACACCTTCTTTGCCTTCAAGAAGTCCGGGGATTTCCCTAAACTGCCGCCTGATTTCTTCAACAATAGCAAATGCAGCTTTTCCGACAGATGTCATTGTAAGAGCGGCACAAACCATTGGTACCATTGCGCCTATAAAGGCTCCGATAACTACGAGAGGGTTTCTGATGTCTATTGCAAGGATTTCCTTCGCGTCTTCGAAGGTCAGTTCTATTGCCTGTGTAAAGGCTACAAATAGCGCCAGACCGGTCAAAGCTGCAGAACCAATGGCAAAACCTTTTCCAACGGCAGCTGTTGTGTTGCCAATTGAATCCAGGCTGTCAGTAATCTTCCTGGTTTCAGGTCCAAGACCTGCCATTTCTGAGATACCACCTGCATTATCTGCAATTGGACCATATGCATCAACTGTCATGGTAGCGCCAACTGTTGCCAGCATACCAACTGCTGAAAGGCCGATACCATAAACGCCTGCTGTCTGGTAGGCGATGAAGGTAGCTGTGCAGATACCAAGGATAGGCAGATAAGTGGACTGCATTCCAACAGCAAGACCTGAGATAATAACAGTTGCAGATCCTGTTTTCGTCTGATCAGCAATATATTTAACAGGGGGTCCTGAAGTATAATACTCAGCTAAAAGACCAATAATAATTCCAACTACAAGGCCTGAAAATATTGCCCAGAATGGTCCCATTGGCATACCAAGTTGGTTTATGATGACCCATGTAAGCGCAATGAAAATAGCAGCAGCTATAAATGTTGTGTACCGTAAGGCACCGGCAGGGTCACCCTTCTGGAATAATTTTATTGAGAAAACACCAAAAAACGAGCTTAAAAGACCTGCCATAACAACCAGAACAGGCAGTGCCATGAATTTCAGTCTGATAGTCTCCTCTATAGCACCTGTGATTTCACCACTGGCCATCATACTAAATGCGGGGTAGTCCACAAAATAACCAGAAACTTTCAGTGTCGCGCCAATAGCAATTGTAGCAATTACTGATCCTACAAAGGACTCAAATATATCAGCACCCATTCCTGCGATATCACCAACATTATCACCTACGTTGTCAGCAATAACTCCGGGATTTCTAGGATCATCTTCCGGGATGCCTGCTTCAACCTTACCCACAAGGTCAGCTCCAACATCAGCAGCCTTGGTGTAAACACCACCGCCCACACGGGCAAAAAGGGCTATTGAGCTTGCACCCATACCAAAACCGAAAATGTACTGTGCGCTATCCGGGCTGCCACCATAAATATTGAAAAAGATACCAATACCCAGCATGCCAAGACCAGCAACCGCAAGACCCATTACGGATCCTGAAAAGTAAGATACATTCAAAGCCTTGGCTTGACCTGATTTATTAGCTGCTTCAGCTGTACGCGCGTTGCCCCTTGTTGCTGCGGTCATTCCGCAAAAACCAGCAATCATCGAGCATATTGCACCCGATAAAAATGCTACGGGAGTTTTCCATTCATTGAGGAGCCATCCAAGAAGAAAAAATACCACTATAATAAAAATAATTAAAATAGAATATTCTCTTTTAAGAAATGCCATTGCCCCGTCATGGATAGCTTCTTCGAGTTCCTGCATTACCTTGTTACCATTAGGCTGTTTTTTGACATACAAAAAAATCAAAAATGCGATAACAAGACTCGCAATGCCCACAAGGTAACCATAATTAGTTAATTCCTGCATTCGTTAATTCCCTCCTTGTTTTTTCAAGTTTTTACTATTAATTCGATTCATTGCAATCTCAATTCCCTCTGATAAATAGAGACTGCACGCATGGACCGAAAAACCAATAACTTCTTTAAGTGTTTCCTTTTGAGAAGAGTAAAATGGTGAGAGTACAAAATCTTCTATTTTCTCACCGTTTTCGGGCCTCCCTATCCCTATTTTAATTCTTGAAAAGGCCTTGCTTTCAAAATGATCAAATATTGATTGAATTCCCCTGTGACCACCTGCTCCGCCATGAGATACCATCTTTATTTTCCCGAATGGTAAATCAAGGTCATCGTGGATTATCAAAATATGATCGTTATCGATCTGATAATAATCTGCGCATGCTTTTACTGACATACCGCTTAAATTCATGTATGTTGTGGGACGCAACAGTATCAGCTGCCCCCCGTCTTTTTCCGTCAGTGCATTCCTTGAATGGAAGCGGCGACCGGTCAGGCTGACTCCCAATTCCCGGCTCAGGGAATCAATAACCATAAAACCTATGTTATGCCTTGTACCGGCATAACTTCTGCCGGGATTACCTAAACCTGCAATCAAGTACACTTTTCAGTAATTTTATTCCTCTGCAGCTTCTTCTGCAGCTTCTTCTTCAGCTTCTTCGTCTTCACCTTCTCCTGCCTCTGATACAGTTGGTGCATTGACAACTGCTACTGTAAGGCGACCTTCCTGAGATGAGGTGATTCCTTCAGGGAAGATTATATTCTCAATGTGGATTGATTCACCTATGTCAAGTCCTGATACATCGACTTCTATGGATTCAATTACCTTGTCGGGCAGACAGGAGATAGTCAACTCACGTCTAACATGCTGGAGGATTCCGCCATTTGTAACACCAACCGGAGTATTTACCAGTATTACAGGAACATTAAGGGTCAGCTCCTTATCCATTGAGATCTCGTAAAAGTCAGCATGTATATAGGAGTCTTTTAACGGATCTGCCTGAAGTTCCTTAAGCATGACCACTTTTGTTTCGGTGCCCTTATCAGATTTTAACTCAAGCCCCATAATAATGTTTTCACTGGCAGCACTTTTTAATATTTTTCTCAGGTCCCCGTCCTTGAAGCTCAACATGACCGGTTTGCTATCCGGTCCATAAAAAATGCCTGGAATATTCTTTTCTTTTCTCATCTTTTTAGCTGCCTCTTTTCCTGTTGTTTCTCTTACTGTTGCAGCCAGTTGATATTGTGCCATTTTATCCTCCTAAAGTAGGGCAGTTTTTAATAGAGCCCTGCAAATATTTACTTCCCGATAATAATCGGGTTTATTAACAAAATCTTAATTAATTAACGAAAAATTTCACAAATATAAAAAAACGCCCTTTTTAATAAGGGGCATATTAAATTAAACAAATAAAGTACTTACCGAATGTGAATAATAAATTCTTCTAACGGCTTCTCCAATCAGCTCAGCTACTGATAATGTGACAATTTTTGAGCATTTTTCAGATGCTCCATTAAGAGGAATTGTATTTGTAACAACAAGCTGATCTATTGCTGATTCATTGAGTCTATCTATTGCCGGGCCTGATAAAACGGGATGGGTAGCGCATGCAAAGATCTTTTTAGTGCCTCTTTTTTTAAGAGCAGCGGCACCCTGTGTAAGTGTCCCGGCTGTATCAACCATATCATCCAGGATTATTGCTGTTTTGCCGTCAACCTCTCCAATGATATTCATGGCCTCGGAAACATTTGGCGCATCTCTTCTTTTATCTATAATTGCCAGTGTGGCAGATAATCTTTTGGCAAAGGCCCTGGCTCTTTCGACCCCGCCTGCATCCGGTGAAACAATAACAAGGTTGTCATTATACTGATTCTTCAGCTTTTTCATATATTTTAACAGCAATGGCGCTGCAAACAGGTTGTCAACGGGTATATTGAAATAGCCCTGTATCTGACCAGCATGCAGATCCAGTGATACTACGCGGTCAGCTCCTGCTGTTGTGATAAGGTCAGCTACCAGTTTTGCAGAGATCGGTACCCTGGGCTTTACCTTTCGGTCCTGACGACCATAACCGTAATAGGGGATTATAGCAGTAATTCGCTTTGCAGAAGCCCGTTTCAGGGCATCTGTGATAATAAGGAGCTGCATAAGATTATCATTAACCGGGGTACAGGTTGATTGAAGTATAAATACATCCCTGTTTCTGATGTTTTCATGGATTTCAATCTGTGTTTCTCCATCACTGAATGTCTTGGCTGTTATTTTTCCAGGCTCAACGCCGAGATAATCACATACCTGCTGAGTCAAAACCGGGTTTGATGTTCCACCGAATAATTTCATGATAATCTAAAAAACTCCCTTTATTTTAAAAATAAAAAAATGATCCTGCTTACAGTCTGGCTGGGGCGGAAGGATTCGAACCTTCGAATGCGGGCTCCAAAAACCCGTGTCTTACCGCTTGACGACGCCCCAATAGTGATCTGTTCGACTAAACACTAAACAGCTTTTTTTATTCCTTTTCCTTTCACAACGCTAATGTGTCTCAGATCATCGGACATCAACAAATCCCTGGCTGAAACGGCCTTTTCACGGGATAAAAATATACCAAATACACTCGGCCCACTGCCCGACATTATGGCCCCTTCAGCACCCGCACCCATTATTTTCCTTTTCAGCGCAGAGATAATCGGAAAGCTGGCAGAAGTAACCTTTTCAAGATCATTTTTCAGTATGCTTGAGATGATAACATCATCATTTTTCAAGGTTTTCCTTATATAGTCATATTCATTTGATGTCAACTCCATTTTGTAGTTCCGGTAGACCCACGCAGTTGATATTTCAATCTGCGGCGTTATGATTAAATACCATAATTCAGGCCAGTTAGAGATAGGTTCAAGTATTTCTCCTATGCCTGTTACTATGGATGGAACCGCATCAAGGAAAAAGGGAACATCGGCCCCCAGTTTTAGGGCAATTTCATGTAACTCATTTTTTTTTAAAGGAAATTCATTCATTTTATTAAGGGCCAGAAGGGTTGATGCCGCGTCACTGCTTCCGCCGCCGAGACCTGCTGCTACAGGGATGTTTTTTTCGAGCCTTATATCTATTCCCCTGTTTCTGAGGCCGGTTTTTTTGAAAAAAGAGTCTGCAGCCCTGTAAACCAGGTTTGTCGGATCTTCAGGCACGCTTATGCCCACGGTGCTGAATTTTATCCCGCCTGTATTGTTCGTCCTGATCTCAAGGTAATCATAAAGTTCGACAGGGACGAAAATGGAAAAAATATCGTGATAACCATCGGGCCTTTTTCCTGTAATCTCAAGGCGTACATTTACCTTTGCAGGCGCTTTAAGCTTAATCACTGAATTTGCCAATTAACAAAATCTCCACTTTGTCAGGATTGATTTAATTAAAACGGGGCAGAGATAAAATAATCGGCTCTGCCCCGCTTAAGCTGTTTTTCAGGTATGAATTATGTCTCCTCCGGGAGTGTAATAAACCATTTTAAATTTTTGAGGAAACGAGCCTGGTATTTTTAGCCAGAATTTCACTATTTCGGTACCAAACTGGTTTAAAAATTACTGTTTGGTTTTTACCGCCTTTACATATCTTAATCTCAGGTCTGTCAGTATGCTATCGATGAACTGCTGCTCCTCATTGTCAAGGTTTCCTTTTGTCTTGTCCTTAAGCATCGAGATTATATCGATCGAATGCTTTGCCATGGGGAGATCTATTCTTTTTTCTCCTGTCTGAGGATCGGCAATTTCTCCGATGTGCAGAAGGGCAGATGAACTCAGGCTGAAAATCAATGAACTGAAATTCACTTCCGGAAGAGGAGGCGGCTCATTTGCCTTTTTCTGTTTTTCTTGCGCCGGCTCTGATTCAGGTGCTTTGGTTTCTGCCGATTCCTTTTCCTCTTTAATACCTCCCTCTTCATCAAAGGAGCGCCTGTCTTTTACTGTAAATCCCTTATCTTCTGTTTCCATATGATTACCCCCTTTTGAAACTGCCTCTGTTTATAGTTCGATCCTTCTTACTGAGAAAACGTTATCCAGTTCCTGCAGTTTTTTCATAATGCTGTCATCTATAGAGACATCAGTTGCCAGGAGAATAACATTCCGCTTATTTCCTTTATCCTGTCCAACTGCCATCCTCTCTATGTTTACGCCATTGTCTCCCATCAGGGTAGCAATTCTGCCTATCATGCCCGGGGCATCAAGATTGTGGATAAGCAGGTTATGGCCTTCCGGGATTGCCTCAAGGAAAAAGTCGTTAATCCTGAGTATTCTCGGCATTGTATTGCCGAAGATTGTTCCGGATACTATGCTTTCGCCTTCCGGATACTTGACCTTGAGAGATATCAGGCTTGTGAAATCATCTGAGGTAGTTGTTTTTGATTCAATAACCTTGATTCCCCTGTTTGCTGCGATAAAGGATGCATTTATGAAATTGACATCATCTTTGAGGATCGGTGTAAGCAGCCCTTTTAATACCGCGGATGTAAGTGGTGTAAGGTCATATTCGGTTACTTTCCCTGAATAGTTAACATGCACTTCCTCAATACCGCTGTTTGCAAGTTGTGTCTGAAGTTCTCCCATTTTTTCAACAAGTGTTGCATAGGGTTTTAGTATTGACATAAGCTCGGAGCTTACGCTCGGTACGTTAACCGCATTTTTAACTGTCCCGTGAAGCAGAAAATCGGTGATCTGCTCTGCAACATCTCTTGCTACATTCACCTGTGCTTCAAGGGTAGAGGCTCCCAGGTGAGGTGTACAGATGAAGTTGGGGAGTTCCATGAGAGGGCACATTCCAGGAGGCTCGGTCTCGAATACGTCCACGGCTGCTCCTGCCAGGTAACCTGACTTAAGGGCTTCGTAGAGATCATTTTCATTAACAATTCCGCCCCTGGCGCAGTTTATAATCATTGCGCCTTTTTTCATCCTGGCAATTGTGTCTTTATTAATAAGATTTGTAGTTTCCTCGGTTTTAGGCGTATGAATTGTGATATAGTCAGCCCTTTTAAAAAGCTCATCAAGGGAAACCGGCTCAATAGAAAGTTTTTCGACCATTTCGGGTTTAAGGTACGGATCATACACAATAACCTTCATTTTCATCCCCAGTGCCCTGTTTGCCACGATCTGGCCGATGTGTCCTGCGCCAAGCAGTCCCAGAGTCTTGTTAAACAGCTCTCTACCCTGGAGTTTCTTTTTCTCCCACTTTCCGGCCTTTAAAGATGCTGTCGCCTGGGGGATATTTCTTGAAAGCGACATGATCATTGACATTGTGTGTTCTGCGGTGGTGATGGTGTTTCCTTCTGGGGTGTTCATAACTACAATGCCGCGGCGGCTTGCTGCAGGAATATCCACATTGTCGAGGCCAATTCCTGCACGGCCGATAACCTTGAGGTTGTCTGCCGCATCTATGATTTCCGCGGTAACCTTTGTAGCGCTCCTTATGGCGAGGCCGTCATACTGGCCTATAATTTCCTTTAATTCTTCAGGGGTAAGGCCTGTCTTAACATCAACTTCAATGCCTTCGGTTTCTTCGAATATTTTTACTCCAACCTCTGAGAGTGTATCGCTGACTAGAACCTTCATTATAATATCTCCTTATTCAAGCTTATGCCTTAATCCGGCTGTAAATACCGTTCTTTAATTGTCTTTTTAAAATTTAAATACGCACCGGGGTGTAAAAAATGGACAATCCCGGTTTGCAGGGGTCGATCATAGTAACTGGCTAAATTAACATAACCGATTGAATTGTCAAGGTTAATTTTTGTTTATTTGTGTGTTCTCAGATGGCTGCAACTATTTGTTATTGCAAAGTTTGCTCATGGTTGTATTAGGCTCTTATATTTGCTAATCTTTTTCCCTGAAATAAATGAAAAGGGATAATTTTTATGGGAATTATTGAAGTTGATATGTTTTCTAAGGATGTTAACGATCCTAACCACCCCGTAGCTGAGAGTTTTCAGGAATTACTGGCTGAAGTAGCTGAGCAGTACGGGTGTAATTTGCTGTCCTTCAGTGTAAACAGGGGAGTGGTAACATTTTCCTTTGATAATGAAGAATTAATGGCAGATATCATTAAAATTTTGCAGTTAGAGGATTAAACCAGTTATTTTCTATCATTCAAAATAATTTGCACTCTTTGGCTTATGTTCCAGCCTGTATTCTCTATGCAGCTTCAGGACAGGTTTTATCTCGTTAAGAAAACCGGAAGAAGCCCCTGTACACATAAAATCTTCTGACAGACATGTTTGTATTGTATTTATTGTCCTGACCGTTTCAGGGCACATGGCAGGAGTCATTTTTGTGATCTCCTGACATCTCATGCATGCAATACCTCCGGTATCAGGGCGGAATACCGCGGTTCCCTGTCCCTGATATTTCCTTCCGCATATGGTGCATTTATCAAGACTGATCCCGTAACCGCCAAGGGCCATGGCTGCAATTTCAAAAAAAACAGGGACAATATCCGGATTGCCGCCTTTATCCAGTGTCTTGAAGGAGTTTTTTAATATATCAAACATGACTCTGTCGGGAAGGTGCCAGGGGAACAGTATTTCAGTCAATTCTATCATGTAACTGGCCTTTATAAGGGTCCTGTAGTTTTTTCTAAGGCCTGGAAATGCGTCAAGAAGTTTTCCCGAGTGAATGAAATGCAGGCTGTCCTTTTTTTTCAGGCTGTATTCAAGATTGACAAGGGAAAAGATATCCAGGCAGTTGACAAACCTGGCCCTGCTTCGCCTTGCTCCTTTGGCTATCCCTTTAATCTTTCCCTCGGTCGGAGTGAAAAATGTAACAAGTAAATCCGATTCGCCGAAATCCCTGACTCTCATAATGATGGAGGCAGATGTGTTGATGTTCATAAAAAATCAATCCATATGCCCGTGACCCTGAAGGGAAGGGGTTTTTATTTCCGGAAACAAATATTTGCGGCACTGATCAAGAAAATATTCGTCTGTCATCCCGGCCATAAAATCTCTTATTATCTCGATTTTTGAGCTTGCTTCCCTGTATTCGTCGGACATTCCCTTTAAAAATTCACCATAAATTTCAGAATTATTATTTCCGTTTTTAAGATCTGCATAATACCTTTCAAACAAAAGTTTGAACATCAGTTCTATTTTTGAGGTCTGTTTCCATGCCGCCTCGCTCAGATATATCTTTTCTCTATTAAAATTTTTAAGATCTCTCAGGGCATTACTTATTTCATCGCTGAAACAGATATAGGGTTTTTCAAGGCTGTTTGTAACGAGATCCTCAACAAGCGAGTAGACAATAGTGCCGTTTGTATCTCCAAGTATTTTTCTGCAGTTTTCAGGAATATCATTCCTGGTAATCAAGCCCAGTCTTATTGCGTCTTCAATATCTCTCCCTATATAACTGATTGTGTCAGCCATACGCACCACGCAACCCTCGAGCGTCATCGGAAGGATATCCATTGAAGGATTTCCCTCTTTTTCAAGAATTTCTTTTGCCATAATATCAAAATCTTTTTCACGCTCTGGGCAGAGTTTTTTATTATGTATCTCTCCATCATGACATAATATTCCATCAAGCACCTGAAGGGTGAGATTCCAGCCCCGTCCCTTCCTTTCTATTTTTTCCAGAAACCTGACACTCTGTAGATTATGAAGAAAGTTGCCGATTCCATAGGTATGTGAAAGTTTAGAAAGGAATCGTTCTCCGTCATGCCCAAAGGGTGCGTGCCCGATATCGTGACCAAGGGCGATCGCCTCAATCAGGTCTTCGTTGAGTCTCAGTAATCTGCCGATGGTTCGGGATATTTTTGAAACAAGCTGAACATGCAGAACCCGATGGGTTATATGATCATTTTTAACCAGGTAGAATACCTGGGTCTTGTCGATATATCGTGAGTAGGCCATTGAATGAAGAATTCTGTCTGCATCCAGAGAGAAATTCTGTCTGTGTCCCTTGAGAATATTGTCTTCCTCTATACGCCTGACAGCATCTTTACTCTGACAGGCATATTCTGACAGGTTATTCTTTTCCGCTTCATCCAGCTGTTTTTTGATTCTATTCAGTTTTTCAGGGTTATCCAATCTAAAAGGCTCCTTATTGTTGCTATGTTGCGGTATTTATATCATAATATCTTTTTATTTCACCCATAAAATTGCTGAAATAAAATAAGCATTATGTTAACCAGTGTCCACACAAAAACGGCGTGTTTCAGTATTTACGACGCTTTGAGAAGGTTTTCCCGGAAATTTGAATATCCGGAGTTTACGTATTTTTTTTCTTGCAAAAAAATCTCAATGATTGTTAATATACCCAGTTCTTATTTATAAGAAAGTTTTAAGTAGATTGATCTTTATTTAGATACAATCTGCAGTGTAAAAATTCACACGTTCGGGACTCGCCCCGGTGCCCCACCATATGGGAGAACGCCAGTACCCGAGCGGAGGTTCAACCGTGGGAATGGGATCTTTAAGCGATCCCCTGGTTCAGGAGGTTTTAATGGCCGCAATACTTAACATGAAGGAATTATTAGAATCCGGAGTTCATTTCGGACACCAGACAAGACGCTGGAACCCAAAGATGAAACCATACATTTTTGGCTCCAGGAATGGAATTCATATCATTGATCTGCAGAAGACAGTAAAACTTTTTAACGGGATTCACGATTTTATTGTTCGCACTGTAGCAGAAGGTTATCCGGTACTGTTTGTCGGTACAAAAAAACAGGCCCATGACGCGATTATTGAGGAAAGTGAACGCTGCGGCATGTTTAATATTGTAAACCGCTGGCTCGGCGGAACTCTGACTAATTTCCAGACTATAAAAAGAAGTATAAACCGTCTTAAAGATGTGGAACGGATGATTGAAGACGGCTCTATTAATCGCTATACCAAAAAAGAAGCCCTTAAAATGGAAAAGGAGCTTGTTAAGCTGGAGAAAAACCTTGGCGGAATCAAGAATATGGATGAACTGCCCGGCGCGGTATTTATAGTTGATCCCAAAAGGGAGCATATAGCTGTCAAGGAAGTTAAAAAGATGGGGATTCCTGTCATCGCAATTACTGATACAAATTGTGATCCTGATGATATTGATTACATAATCCCTGGAAATGATGATGCTATCAGGTCCATAAGGCTTATCTGCTCCAAGATTGCAGATGCCTGTATTGCAGGGCATAACCTTGCAGAGGAAAGGTTGAGGGCAGAAGCTGAGATTAAAAAAGCTGAAGAAGAAAAACCCGAAGTTGCAGTTGCCCAGGCATCCGATGAAAAAAGCGAAGGCCCTGAAGTAATCATTGTAAATAAAAAAGATAACCCGGACACCGTCAATGAAGATGGTGATGATATAGAGGAGTAAAAAATTGGAAATTACAGCATCAATTGTAAAGGAACTGAGAGAGAAAACCGGCGTAGGCATGATGGACTGCAAAAAGGCCCTCAAGGAATGCGACGGTGACATTGAAAAATCAATCGAATACCTCAGGAAAAAGGGTATAGCTACAGCCCAGAAAAGGGGCGGCCGCTCAACCTCTGAAGGTCAGATTCAGTCATATATCCATTCTGGCGGTAAAATAGGCGTTCTTGTTGAGATCAATTGTGAGACAGATTTCACAGGAAAGAATGATGATTTTACCGAGTTTGTAAAGAATGTTGCAATGCATATTGCTGCAAGCAATCCTATCGCTGTTGACAGTGACGGTATACCCGAGGATGTCCTTAGCAAGGAAAAGGAAATCTACGAAACTCAGGCAAAGGAATCAGGAAAGCCCGAAAATGTGATCCAGAAAATCGTAGAAGGTAAAATAAAGAAGTTTTTTGCAGAGACAACGCTTCTGGGACAGCAGTATGTAAAGAATCCGGATATTACTATCCAGGACCTTGTAAATGAAATGATTGCCAAGACTGGTGAAAACATCAAAATTAATCGCTTTGTCCGTTTCCAGCTTGGTGAGAATAATGAATAATAAATCCGCCCGCTTTAAACGCATACTGCTTAAGATAAGCGGTGAAGCCCTCATGGGCAGAAACAGTTATGGAATTGATTCCGAAACTCTGAAAAGTGTAGCGGAAGAGATTCGGGATGTCCATGATGAAGGTGTTCAGGTAGCGGTGGTAATAGGCGGGGGTAATATCTTCAGGGGGCTTAATTCCTCTGAATATGGCATGAAACGCGCCCCTGCCGATCATATGGGTATGCTTGCAACGGTCATTAATGCCCTTGCACTCGGTGAAGCATTAAATAATACTGGTCTTCAGACCCGTATCATGTCAGCTATTGATATGAACAAAGTTGCAGAACCCTTTATACGAAAGAGGGCAATCAGCCATCTTAACAAGGGGAGGATTGTCCTTTTCGGCGGAGGAACCGGTAATCCCTTTTTCAGTACTGATACAGCGGCTGCCCTGAGGGCCATGGAGATAGATGCCGAGGTACTATTAAAGGCAACCAAGGTTGATGGCGTGTATGCCAGTGATCCTGAAAAGGATGCTTCATTGACACCCTTTAAAAGCCTTACCTATCAGGACTATATTGAAAAGGGATTGCGTGTAATGGACATGACGGCGGTTACCCTGGCAATGGGACAGAACCTGCCCATACTGGTGTTCAGTCTCAGAAAGAAGGGAAATATTCTTAAAGTCGTCACCGGAGATGATGTAGGAACTTTAATATCAGGAGTATAATATGAAAGACGAAATACTTTCCGAATTACGTGATAAGATGAACAATTCTATTGAGGCCTTAAAAAAGGAATTTGTCAGACTTCGAACGGGAAGGGCAACGCCTGCTTTGCTTGATGGTATTAAAGTCAATTGTTATGAATCCCAGATGCCTATTGACCAGGTGGCATCGGTTTCTGTGCCTGAGAGCAGGTTGATTACCATCAAGCCCTGGGATCAGTCGGTCATTAAGGAGATAGAAAAAAGTATCCTGAAATCCGAACTGGGTCTTACACCCATGAATGACGGCAAGATTATCAGGATCTCCATTCCACCCCTTACAGAGGAAAGGAGAAAAGAGCTTGCCAAGATGGCAAAAAAAATGGCTGAAGAGGGAAAAATTGCTGTCAGGAATCACAGGCGGGATGCCAATGACATTTTTAAGGAAATGAAGAATGAAAAGGAAATGTCTGAGGATGAGATGTTCAAGGCTCAGGATGAGGTACAGAAGATAACCGATGATTTTATTGCAAAAATTGACAGTGTGACAGCTGAAAAAGAAAAAGAGATTCTTGAGTTTTAATACCTGTATAAATCTGTGAAATACAATCCACCCTGGAACTTTTTTCAGGGTGGAGTTGTCTTAAATCCTCAGTAACGTTTCTTCTCTGTTTCCATTGGTCAAATATTTATCAAATTAAGTAGCCGTGAAAAATAATTAATAAAAAGAAATTACAATGAATAATCTGGATCCGGAAAAATTACCAAAGCATGTTGCAGCCATCATGGATGGAAACGGGCGATGGGCCAAAAAAAGAATGATGAACAGGGTAAAAGGCCATGAGGAAGGCACCGAATCGGTACGTGTTATTGTAAGGACAAGCCGGAATCTTGGAATTAAATATCTGACCCTGTATGCATTTTCAGAAGAAAACTGGAAGAGACCCAAACATGAAATTATTGCCCTTATGGGGATATTAAAGAGATTTTTAAAAAGTGAACTGCCTGAAATGCTCGAGAATGGAATCAGGCTGAGGGCGATAGGCAGTATTGACAAGCTGCCGGATGATGCAAAAAAGGTGCTTTTTGAAACCATTGAAAAAACCTCATCCAATAATGATATGGTCCTTACACTTGCCCTGAGCTATGGGGGAAGACAGGAAATAACCCGGGCAGTAAAAGAGATTGCCCTAAAAGTGCAGTCCGGGGAACTTGATGTCAAAGATATAGGTGATGACATTATAAGCCAGAATTTATATACTTCAGATATTCCTGATCCTGACCTGCTTATCAGGACAAGCGGTGAATACAGGATAAGTAATTTTCTGTTATGGCAGATTGCCTATACTGAAATATATATTACTTCTGCTTTATGGCCTGATTTTAGAGAAGAGGAGTACCTTGCGGCTCTCGAGGATTTTCAGAACAGAGAGAGACGGTTTGGTGCTACCGGTAAGTAGTATTAATCTTTTTTATACGAAACTATGCATTTAAAAAGATGGCTAACAGCGATTGTTGCTATTCCCATACTGATCTACCTTGTAGGTTTCAGCCCGAGATGGGTCTTTTACCTGTTTTTATTTCTTACCAGTCTTGCAGGACTTAATGAATTCAACAGGCTAACCCTGCCTGACCTGCCGCTGTTTCTCAAATCGGTTGCAGGACTTCTGACCCTGGCACTGTTTTTTGCCATGTATAAAGGCCATGTGATGCTTTTGATGGGGATACTCAGTTTTCTTGTAATATTCCCAATGCTTTATTTCCTTTTTATTGATCCCCTGAGAGGTGAAAAATATCTCTCGGAGGCAGGAATAATTGCCGCCGGGTTTATTTATGTATGCCTGCCCATTGCAATGTTTATTCAGATAGACAGACTGTACCTCATCCAGCACCCGGTCAGGGGAATATGGATATTTTTTTTACTGGTGATTACATCCGCCAATGATACAGGGGCATTTTACAGCGGCAAATTATTTGGTGAACATAAATTGTATGAAACGGTCAGTCCCAAAAAAACCTGGGAAGGTTCTATCGGAGGATTAGTGTTAGCTATTATTATAGCTATTGCATTCCTTAAGATTTTCAGGCTGCATCCGGTTGATCCGTCTATTATTCTACTCGTAATCCTTTTATCAGTTGCCGGCCAGGTAGGGGATCTCGCAGAATCAATGTTAAAAAGGAGCTTTAATGTCAAGGATTCGGGGACGCTGCTTCCGGGGCACGGTGGAATTCTGGACAGGATTGACAGCCTTTTGTTTGCAGCGCCGGTTCTATATGTTTTTTTGATGATGACCATATAATTTTGTGGTCTGCGATGCATGGCGGCAGGAAATTATAAAATGAAAAATATAACAATACTCGGTTCAACCGGATCAATAGGAACAAGCACTCTCAAGGTTCTAGATACCAATCCTGACAGATATAGAGTTATAGCACTTACAGCAGGCAATAATATTGATCTTCTTCAGGCCCAGATTGAAAAATATTCCCCTCTGGCGGCTGCAGTATCACAGCAGGATCAGGCAGAGATTTTAAGAAGCAGGTTAAGCAGAGATATTAAGACTGAGATATTATGGGGAGATGATGGAGTAACAGAAATTGCATCAATGGATGAAGCAGATATGGTGGTATCCGCTATAAGCGGTGCCGCGGGTCTCCTTCCTACCTATGAGGCAATTCGCTCAGGAAAAGATATTGCCCTTGCCAATAAAGAGACAATGGTAATGGCAGGTGCCATGATCATGGATCTTGCGGAAAAAAAGAAGGTCTCCATGCTCCCTGTTGACAGTGAGCACAGTGCGGTCTTTCAGTCTCTTCAGGGGCATAACCGGGCGGACCTCAATCGCATAATCCTAACCGCTTCAGGCGGTCCCTTCAGGGAATACTCCTTATCTCAGATCGAAGATATTACACCTGAAATGGCGCTTAAACACCCCAACTGGGAGATGGGAAAAAAGATTACCATTGATTCCGCTACACTAATGAATAAGGGCCTGGAGATTATCGAGGCAAAGTGGCTCTTTAACCTTGATCTGGACCAGATTGATGTACTTGTACACCCGGAAAGTATTATTCACTCGATGGTTGAATATAATGACGGGTCTGTTATAGCCCAGCTTGGTGTGCCTGATATGATGACTCCAATTTCTTATGCCCTTTCATATCCCGAGCATCTCAGGACCAACCTGCCCCAGTTAAGGCTTGAAACTATTGGGAAGCTTACATTTTTTGAGCCTGATATGGTTAAATTCAGGTGTCTTAAGCTTGCGATTGATGCCTTAAAGGAAGGAAAAAGCATGCCGGCCGTGTTGAACGGTGCAAATGAGATAGCAGTTGCATCTTTTTTAGAAAAGGAAATATCATTCCTTCAGATACCTGAAATAATAGAAAAAACAATGCATGCCCATAACAGCTCTTCGGTTGACTCCATACAGGGCGTTATAGCGGCGGATTCATGGGCCAGGGCAAAGGCGCAGGAAGAGATCAACAGAATTAAGAAATAAATGGTGTTTAAACCCTTTAATTATTTTATTTGTTTCTTAAATTGAACGATAAAACTATAAAAAACGAGTTTACTAATGGATATTATAATAGATTTTTTTCAGAATATAAGCCACCTGTTATTTATTTACATAATTCCCCTGGTTATTGTGCTTGGAATAATGATTTTTTTCCATGAACTGGGGCATTTTCTGGCTGCCAAATTTTTTAATGTAAAGGTTTTAAAGTTTGCCCTTGGATTCGGCCCGAGAATAGTATCCAGAGAATATGGTGAGACAGAGTATTCAATAAGGTATCTGCCCCTTGGCGGTTTTGTGAAGATGCTTGGTGAGGATGATTTTGATGAGGATGCTGAGCCTATTGATGAAAAAGATATCCCAAGGGCCTTTAACCATCAGCACCCCTTTAAAAGAATTGCAATAGTGGCTGCCGGTCCTGTATTTAATCTTATCCTCGCTTTTTTCCTGTTTTTTGGACTTTACATAATTTTAGGAAGCCCCTCATCTGTTCCCGAGCCTGTATTTACCCCCGAAATTTATAGCGTTACCAATGGATTTCCTGCTCAAAAAGCGGGCCTGACAAGGGGAGATATAATAATATCCATTGATGGAAAAACAATTGAAAAAGAGGAAGATGTGAGTGGTTTTCTGAAGGGTAAGGCAGGGATACCTGTTGAAATTACTGTGAGGAGGAATGATGAGCTCTCTTCTTATTCTGTTACCCCTGTTGAATCAACATTACAAAATGAATCCGGAGAAGCAGTAAAAAAGACTATAGTCGGAATAAGCGTGGGCAATTCAACAAAGGTTGAGTATGTGAAGATGGGGCCGGTGGATGCATTTAAGGAGGCACTTTCCGAGACCTGGCGATGGATCAAGTTGACATTTATGGTCGTAGTAAAATTATTTGAGGGAGAAGTCTCAATAAAGACTGTGGGCGGCCCGATAATGATCGGACAGATGACGGGAGAACTTGTTCAGGAGGGCATGGGTTACCTGATTCCATTTATGGCAATCATCAGTATTAACCTGGGGATACTGAATCTTTTCCCCATACCTATACTTGACGGCGGAGTAATCCTGTTTCTGTTGTTTGAACTGGTTCAGGGTAAGCCCATCAGCATGAATAAACGCGAATTTGCAATGAAAATAGGTCTTTCTCTGCTGCTCCTGTTAATGGTAGTGGTCTTCTATAATGATATTCTACGGCTGTTTGCAGAATAGATAGATGTTATTAGCCATAAACAGCTCAACGGTCCAGTACAGCATTGCATTGATGACTATGCAGGGAGTTATCATTGCAGAGTATATGGTAACTCCAAAGGGAAAAACATTTACAGGATTCATTCCCGCTATTGACCAGCTATTTCAGGCCTCCGGCGCTGATATCAAAAACATAAAAGTCGTGGCAGTATCCACGGGACCGGGAAGTTTTACCGGTCTCAGGGTAGGATTATCCGCAGCCAAAGGTATTGCATACAGTATGGATATTCCTTTGATAGGGATATCCGGTATCGATGCCCTTGCGTCATCTATCCCCTGTGCGGAAAAACAAGTATGCGCCATGATTGCTTCCAGAAGAGATGAGGTCTTCTATGCCTTTTTCAGGAGAGAAGAAGGTCATAACCTTGCCGGCAATGACCTTGTCAGACAGTCCGGTGATGAAAGCATGAAGATAAAAGATGTAGGTATATTGATAGATTGTCCAACCATTATAGTTGGGAATGACTTTCAAAAACAGGTACCGCTTATTCAGGAGTCGGGTAATGAATACATGATATTCGCCGGTCCTGAGCACTGGAATCTGCGGGCATCCTCAGTAGGCATGCTCGGATTGAAACGTTTTCATAAAAATGATTTTGATGATGTCATGGATATAATCCCTAACTATATACAGGCTCCTGATATAAGGCAGGGGAAATAATCTCATCCCGGGTATAAGAATCTGTAATTATATCCCGTTGACAAATAATTTTAAAAAATATAATGAAATTCCTTAGAATTTTATTGAGTTAAAGTAAATGAGGATAACAGGTGGAGAGTTAAACGGCAGGGTATTAGGAACTGTAAGCGGATTAAATATCCGGCCGACATCAAGTAAAGTCAGGCAGGCGGTTTTTAATATAATAGGAAATAATATTTCCGGATTTCATGTGGTTGATTTTTTTGCCGGAACGGGCATTATGGGGATCGAGGCCTTGAGCCGTGGCGCTGCATGGGCACTTTTTGTTGATAACTCCAACAGATCCCTTGCCCTGATCAAAAAAAACCTTGAGCTCTGCGGGTTCAGTTTCAAGGGGCAGGTTATAAAGAAAGATTTAACAGAAGGCATCCCGCACCATGATAAATTAAAACAGGGAATAATCGATCTTGCCTTTATTGATCCTCCCTATGGAAAAGATATTATACCGGGAGTATTGGAATCCATTGTTAAAAGCGAGATTATGGCCGATGGGTCATATATTGTAACAGAATCCATGAAACATGATCGGCTTCCTGACAGCGTAGAAAAATTTCATCTGGTTAAAACCAGACAATATGGTGAAACAAAAATAGATATTTATAACAGAGAAGATTGATGAGCCAGAAATTAGCAATATATCCGGGAACATTTGATCCCCTGACCAATGGACATATAAGTATAATAAAACGTGCCTTAAAAATATTTGATAAGTTAGTTGTTGCAATACTGATTAATCCCAATAAGACTCCTCTGTTTTCACTCGAAGAGCGGATTTCAATGCTGAGTGAGATCTTTAAAAGTGAAGAAAACATTGAGATCGATACATTTAACGGGCTGCTCATTGATTATGCTGTCAAAAAAAATACAAATGTTATTGTCCGTGGACTGAGGGCATTATCTGATTTTGAGTATGAATTCCAGATGGCGTTAATGAACAGGAAGCTCAACAGGGATATTCAATCCGTATTTTTGATGACAGATTATAAATGGTTTTACATCAGCTCAACGATTGTGAAGGAGGCTGCCAGGTATGGCGGTGATATAAAAGGTCTTGTGCCGCCTATAGTCTGTGCTAAACTGAAACAAAAATTTGGTTTTGATAAAAAGTAAAAATCTTATGTATCATCATGACCCGGAGGATTGGCAATGGCTTTAACAAAAGAACAAATTATTTGTGATATCTATGACAATGTTGGCTTGAGCAAAACAAAGTCCCGCTCTGTTGTCGAAAGACTGTTCGAGATGATTAAGTCATCCCTCACAAGTGGTGATGATGTTTTAATAAGCGGGTTTGGAAAGCTGTCTGTGAAAGGTAAGGCGCAAAGACGCGGAAGAAATCCTCAGACCTCGGAAGATCTTATCCTGGCACCAAGAAGGGTTGTTATTTTCAAGACATCGGGTGTATTAAGAGATAAACTCAATCCCTGATTTAGAGGCGTACAATAAATGCCTCTGTAAAACCCATTTCTTCCAGTTTTTTCTCTATCTCGACTGCACTGTCAAGGGTATGGGTTTTTGATACGTGCAGTCTGAAGAATTTTCTATTATTTGCATCTTTAAATTCTGTTATGTTTATATAATCGTATAAAATCCTCAACTTTTCTCCGAGTCTTTTGGCATTTTCCTGCTCACCAAATGAACCGACCTGAACTGTGAAAGTCCCTTCCTTTATACCCGGATCAATTTGATCTTTTCTAAGGGCAGTGATTTTTACATTGGCAACACCGGGGCCAACAAGGCCTATTTCCTTTGCCGCCTCGAATGAGAGATCTATTATTCTTCCCTTTTTAAACGGGCCGCGGTCGTTGATCCTTACAATCGTGTAAGTGTTATTGTCCAGGTTCTGTACCTTAACATATGTGTTGAAGGGCAGGATCTTATGAGCAGCACTTTTCTGGTGCATGTCATATACTTCGCCATTTGCAGTTTTTCGGCCATGGAATTCGTCTCCATACCAGGATGCCTTGCCAAGCTGAACAAATCCTGACGAACTGGTAATGGGGTAATAGCGTTCCCCGTCTATTACATATGAACCGTCTTTTTTCGAGGAGGTGCTGTTACCTGTAGAGGGCTTTTCAACCCTGACGTAACTCCTTTTCATGGAGCATGAGGAAATAAAGAAAGCCAGGAGAATGTAGGTAAAAATTTTATACTTCATATCTATGTATATAAAATAACATACCGGAGTATCCGGATATGAATATAAACTAACTGAATCTGATGATTCCTTTATAAAAACACTAACTGATATAATTTATATAACAGGTAACATTATTATATCAATAAAAATTTCATCTCCTACTCCCTTGCCCTGCGTGCCGGGCCATAACCATCTGGCAAAGGTTTAATCGAAGTATCCATTTTCTTTTAAATTCTGATATATTTGAATATTATTCACTAAAACATCTATCTTCACTCTTAATTTCCTATAACTTCATTTTCTACAATTTTGGATCATCCGGTTAATGAGTACATAAAGTTGAAATAGAGGTGGAATAGGTTGATAATCCAATGGTAACCACACCAAAAGGAGGTATCAACCACATGTCCACCTCATTACTCTATCATGCCTTTGGAATCAAAGGAGTCAAGTATATTTCTACAAAATATAAAAATGGGGTTACTATATTTAACTTAGAAGTATCAAATTCCATTGAGTATTGCCCTGAGTGTAAAAGTCATAAAACAAGCAGACAAAAGGGTGTAAAAATCAGGGATTTTAAAATGAACCCCATAGGTTCGAGGCCAACCTTTCTAAGGGTAAAGATATGGCGTCTTTATTGTGAAGACTGTCACTCTCTAAGATGGCCTAAACTCCCTTTTTCCGAGGGTAAAAAACGATATACAAGGCGTTTCGCAAAATTTGCTATTGATCTACTACACTGGATGACTATCTCCGGAACAGCCAGCATTCTAAGTGTTGGTTGGGATCTGATTAAAGATATCCATAAGGAACACTTAAAACGCCGTTACAAAACACCACCATTGGAAAAATTAGAATACCTGGGCATTGATGAATTCAGTATTAGAAAAGGTCATAATTATATGAGTATCTTTGTTGATCTTAAATCAGGACGTATACTCCACGCCGTTGAAGGCCGATCAGGTGAAGATATAGAACCCTTTCTAAAACGCATAAAAAAAAGATCCCCTAAGCTAAAAGCCATTGCCATGGACATGAGTAAAAGCTTTATCGCTGCAGTGCAGGAGCATTTGCCCCTTGTACCAATAGTTTTCGATCACTATCACATCTCTGCTTTAATGAACAATGCCATTGAGGATGTGAGGCGGGAGCAACAGGCAAAAATCGATCAAGAAGGAGCAAATCTCATAAAAGGCTCCCGCTTCCTTCTTTTGAAAAATTACGAAAAACTTTGTGATGAAAAGCAAGACCGCCTTAATAACTTGCTCCGGGTCAACGAACCTCTTTTCACTGCCCATACAATGAAAGAACAACTGAGACAATTTTGGGAAAAAGACACTTACATTGACGCAGCTTTGTTCCTGGATGCGTGGTGCACTGATGCTGAAAAATCAGGCATAAAACCTTTAGTAAAAGTATCCAAAACCCTTATGCAGCATAGCCATGGTTTATTGAACTACTTTTTCCATCGAATTACTTCCGCTCAAGTCGAAGGTATTAATAATAAAATAAAAACCCTTAAAAGACAGGCCTATGGCTTTCGGGATATGGTATACTTTAAATTGAGATTGTATCATTTACACTCTCAGGCGTACTCATTAACCGGATGATCCACAATTTTTTAATTCTTTTTTGACATTCTTTTCACACATGACCTGTCATAGTGACTGCCGGTATTACATATTTACAGACCTGTACTCAATTAAAGACAGGTTTTATCGGACGCCATATATATAAAAAACAGTAATGTGACTTGGGGGAAAGCGATATTTACACCTTTCCCTCCTTGAGTAAAAACCAGAGAAGCAGGAGGATTGAAAATTGTTATATCTAAAAATTAAGGGACTTGGGTGGATAACTATACAGTTAATATTTTTGTATGTTTCTTTGGGAGTCATCCCTTCTTCGGGTGCTGAAGAAATTTCCGAAGCTGTAAAGTATAAAATAAAAAATAAATATCCGGGTGCTGAGATCGTGGAAATCAGGGAAGACACATGGAATGGCATACCGGTAACTGAAGTAGAAGCAAGGGATAGGGATGGGCGTGTGTATGAATTCATTCTCTCACAAGATGAAGATATCCTGCATGTTGAGGAAGAAAAGGAACTGCCGTTAATAGGAGGAGAGTTGTCTCTAGGCGCTGCGGTGCTTTTTGAGAGAGATGTCTACAGGGGAGTGGACAGTGAAATACAGCCTGTGCCATTCCTGAGATACGAGAACGGGCCCTTTGAAATTATGACACAGGATGGGTTGAGCGTCTCCTATACAATGTTTCAAGGGAAATCATACTCAGTGGCCGCTATGGGAGAATATATTTTTGAAGAGGGTTACGATCCCGGAGACAGTAGTTATCTGACAGGTATGGATAAATTAAGTTCAACATACAGTGTCGGGCTGGAGGGCGAAATGATGGTGGGAGATTTTATAACAGGCATTGAAGTGCTCCACGATATTAGTAGCGAGAAAAGCGGTCAGGAAGTTGAACTTTCTCTGGAGTATCCATGGCACGTTGCAGGGTTTCAACTAAATGCAGGATTAAATGTGTCTTGGCTTAGCAGGAAAAAGGTTGACTATTTATATGGTGTCTCAGCCCGGGAAGCCACTTTAGAGCGCCCATTATATGATCCCGGATCATGCTTAGAAATAGGCGCTGAGCTCATGATTCAAAAGCCGTTCCTTGGAAATTATACATTTGTAGCTTTGATAGAAGCAAACAAGCTTGGCAGTGAAATAAGCAACAGCCCTATTGTAGATGATGATATTGAGATAAGTGCTGTCCTGGGAATAATGTATAACTTTTAACAGGCTGAAAAGATTATATCATGTCTAAAATAACAGGCAATTCATTTAATAAATCAGCCATATCCCTGGGGTGTCTATTGTTTTTATCCGGCTGCAGCCTTGCCCCTGTTCATAAGAATTTTAATGCAGGAGAAAAATTCCCCCAGGAATATTCGGGTGATATTTTATCGGTTCCTGAAGGACAGCCGCAATGGCAAGACAGTTTTCCATCTAAAAATCTGCATGATGATGTTGTTAAGCTGATCAGCCAAAATCATGAAGTGGAGGCTGCCGCAGCACGTGTTGAGCAGGCGGTTGCTGCTCATCGTGTTAAACACTCATCTTTATTTCCTTCAATAGATGCAGGGGCAGGCTTTGATCGTTCAAAGATTGGGGGCAATAGCAGCGGAACTGAACATGGTACAGGAAACATATTTTCTTTGAGTGGTATCATGAAGTGGGAACCGGATATATGGGGGCAGTTACGGGCTAAAGAAAAGGCGTCCTCTCTGACCGTCAAAGAAAAAGAGGCAATACTGGATAAAACAAAAATGGATCTTCAGGATCTTCTGGTCCGGGCATGGATAAACTACCATGTATCAAAAAAGCTTGAGAATGTCCTGGCAGAGCAGCATGAAACGAATCTTAAATTTCTTGCTTTGACAGAAGCATATTATAAGCAGGGACAGGGAAGCCGTGTTGATATACTGCAGCAGCGGGGGCGATTGTTGGCAACTGAAAAGGCCCTGCCTGAAATAATCTCAAAAAAACTCGTAGCCTCCAATACCTATGCGGTTCTGATGGGCACTCTTCCGGATTGTACTGATCTCATTGATGATGAGCTGCCTTCAATTGAAAAATTGACCGTGGTTGCTGCACCTTTTGAACTTTTCATCAACCGGGCGGATTTACGGGCGTGCTTTCTCGCTTTACAGGCAGCTGACCGCAATCTGGCTGCTTCGGTAGCCGAAAGGTTCCCCCGGCTTTCCCTTGGTGTTTCATATGGAAGAAGCAGGCAAAGCTTCTCCTCGGTTGAAACTGAAACAGTCTTGAGCCTGACAAGCAGTCTGCTTGCACCCATCTTTGATGCAGGGCGTCTTAAGGCACAAATGAACCAGCGGGAGGCGGAGGTTTGTGAATCACTTGCACTACTGAAACAGGCAGTACTTGAAGCAGTGCGTGAAGTTGAAGATTCTGTAAACAGGGAACACAGGTTGTTTGATAAACAGAAAATCCTGAAAAGACAAATATTAAATGCCCGCAAAACCGTTGATAATTCAAGGCTGTTTTATATCAACGGAAAGGGGCCTTACCTTACTGTTCTTTCTTCACTAATTGATCTTCAGAACCTGCAGGTTGAGGAATTAGAACTCCAGGAAGAGCTTCTTATAAACAGATGCAGTCTATTAAGAGCGCTGGGTGCAGGATGGAGTAATACGCATGAAAGTTATTAATAAAGAATTATTGTATGTTGTCTTAATATTAGTCACAGGCTGCGGATTAACACTGGCCCTTATTTCGGGTGAAGAGGGAAATCCAATCCCTTATAATATTGATCATACCATTAATGTAAAAACTGGTACTGTTAAAAGGTCAGACTATCAGTTAAAGATACCTGCATGGGGTTTTGTAGAACCTGCTGAAACAGTAAATATCAGGAGTGAATTAGCCGGTAAAATTGATTTAATAGGTAATGATGTCTATAAAGGTGCAAAAATTCAAAAGGGTAAATTGCTTTTTTCACTTGATAATAGAGACTACCTTAATGTTCTTGCAGAAGCCGAAGCTGCCAATGAACAGTCACAGCAGGCCCTGGAGATGGAAATGGGCTGGCAGAATGTTGTTAAAAAAGAGATGGAACTGCTGGATGATCCAGAGGTGATGGTTAATAAAAATCCTCTTATGCTTCGCCAGCCCCAGCTTAAAGAACTGAAAGCGCGGATGAAAGCTACTGAAGCACGGCTGGACATGGCCAGACTGAACCTTGAAAAAACCCGGATATTATCCCCGTGTGCAGGTATCATTCTTGATGAATCGGTTGCCATCGGTCAGTATACTGATCCAGGGGAGATACCCATAAGCTTTGCCTGTACAGAAACTTATCATATCATTGCAAACTATTCATCCGGGTACTCTCTGGATACTGAAGACAGCAGCGTGACAATTCAGGTCGGTCCGAATCAGTATATCGGGCATATAAAGTCTGTAATCCCGCAGATAGACAGTGATACAAGGCAAAAGCAGGCCCTTGTTGAATTTACAGCGGACAACATAACAATGGGTTCCCATGCCGCTGTAATCCTTCCCGGTAAATGTCATAAAAATGTTGTTGTACTTGATAAAGCTGCTCTGCGCGCCTCAGGCACCGTCTGGGTACTAAGCCAGGAAAACACCCTGGAGATACGCAATGTTATAATCTCCGGTGAGGATAGCCGGAATATATGCGTAAATAAAGGTCTGAATGAAGGAGAAAGGGTAATCCTTTCTCATATCGCGAGTCCTTTACAGGGTATGAAACTGAATGCTGTAAAGTCAGAAACGATTGTTTTACAGGATGAAGAAAATAGCGGGGGACGAATATAATGAGCAGGATTCTTCATTCTTTGTTAAACCGAAAGGCATTTGCAAACAGTATAATGTTATTGCTGATTGCAGGAGGCCTGATCAGCTCTATGACTATCAGGCAGGAGCTTTTGCCTGAAATGAAAGAACGTGAAATACAGGTGGAAGTGGAACTGCCCGGCGCCTCTCCCGATGATATTAAAACCTCTGTGCTTTTATTAATTGAGAATGCAGTCCGCGGACTGGATGGAATTAAGCATGTTGACTCCGAAGCAAATGAAGGTGCAGGAATTGTTACCATGAGCCTTCTTGAGAGCGCTGACGTACAGAGAGTGCTGGGTGATGTTAAAATTGCCGTGGATCGCATTACCACCTTCCCACGGGAAGCGGAAAAACCTGTAGTCAGTGTTCCATCTGAAGTTGAAAAAGCCCTCTCATTAACAGTATCAGGTGATCAGCCGCTCATGTGGCTTCTGAGAACCGCCGAATCAATCAGGGATGATTTACGCACAGAGATGGGTCTCAGGAAAGTTGAAGTGGCTTTTCCTCCTGAGCCTGAAATATCTGTAGAAGTTACAGAAAAAATCCTCAGAGAGTATGGGATTACACTGGAAGATATTGCACTAAAGATCAGTGAAAATTCCCTTGATCTTCCGGGGGGGAATATTTTTTCCGAAAATTCCGATATCGCAATAAGGACTTCTGAACGCCGGGAATGGGCAGATAAATTTTCTGATATAGTAATATCGCAGACAAAATCCGGAAGGCCTTTGAAATTATCTGAAATTGCGGTTTTAAAAGACACATTTGGAGATTTTACAGTCGAATCCTGGTTTAATGGAAATCCTGCCATATTGATCAATGTCTACGCTGTTGGTGATGACTCTCCAATATCGGTTGAAGCTAAAGTAACAGAGTACCTTGAGCATACTGCAAAAGAAAAATACAGGGGTGTGGACATTAACATTTTTGAAAACGAGGCAAGCGCCTACCGCAGCCGTATGTCCCTGCTTGTAAACAACGCATTAATCGGACTCATCCTTGTTATTTTTATTCTTGGTATCTTCCTTGAACCTCGTCTTGCTTTCTGGGTAATGATCGGTATGCCCACCTCGCTTCTTGGAGGGTTACTGATTTTCCCTCTATTTAATGCCTCTCTGAATATGATCTCATTGTTTGCCTTTATCGTAGTCATAGGCGTTGTAGTTGATGACACCATAATGATGGGAGAAGCCATTCACTCATACAGATGTAAAGGGATGGACCCTTTGTCTGCAGCCGTAATGGGCCTGAAAGAAATGGGCCTTCCGATTCTCATGGCAACATCAACAACAATTCTGGCATTTATGCCCATGTTTTATGTGCCCGGTTCAATGGGAGTTGTCTTCAGGCAGATACCGGCTGTGATTGTCGCAGTACTGCTTGTATCAATTGTAGAGTCAGTTTTTATCCTATCGGTTCATCTGGCCGATGGCAGCCATGACAGATCCTGGATAAATTTTCTTGCCCGTCCGCAGCAGGTTTTCAATGAAAGGCTTGAGATTCTTATACAGGGCAAATTTAAAAAGTGCATTGAGTTGTGCCTTAAATATCCTGTTGCTGCCATATCTGTTTTTATTTCTCTGATGTTAATAACAGCAGGAGGTGTTGCGGGCGGCCTTTTGGAGTTCAGTTTTACACCTACTATTGAGTCAGACACTGTTATTGCACAGGCCGCACTGCCCTATGGTTCTCCCAGGGCAGAGTCAGTTGAAATTCAAAGGAAAATAGTCGATGCTGCTTACCGTGTGCTCAGGGATAATAAAATGGAGTCAAAGGGAGTATTTTCATTGATTGGAACAAGGCTTGAGGAGGGAGAAATAGAGGTGGAAACTCTTGCAGGATCTCATTATATCTCGGTCCTTCTGGGGCTGCCTCCCAGGGAGAAGAGAACTGTTTCCGGTCCCGAATTTGCTCTTGAGTGGCAAAAGGCATTTGGTGACAGGGGAAAACTCGAGTCAGTAAATTTTACCGGAGAGACAAAGATTACAGGAGGTGAACCAATTAGGCTTGAAGTTTTTCATCCGGATACAGGTACCGCAGAAAAAGCTGCATCCTTTATTGGTGAAAAAATGGGAGAAATACCAGGGTTATCGTCAATCGATGATGGTGTTCATGCAGGAAAGCCCCAGTTAAAATTGAGTTTTAAAAAGGATGGACTCAAGATGGGTATTACCGCAGAGGATATGGCAAATCAGGTCAGGCATCGTTTTTACGGGGCAGAGGCATACCGCTTTGTAAGAGACGGTAATGAAATAAAGGTGATGGTCCGGTTGAGTGAAAAAGAACGCGGGGACATCAGTACCATGCAGGAGGTAATGCTTAAAAATCAATATGGTTCACTGGTTCCCCTGTCCCAGGTAGCGGAGATTACGCGCAATCATACCAGGACAAACCTGGTGCGAAGGGACGGAAAGCGTATTTTCCCTGTAACTGCCGATATCATGACCGGTATCAGTGATGATTTTATTGAAGATGAACTTGATGAAAAGGTATTATCGGCATTGACTAAAAAATTCCCCGGAGTATCAGTAACCATCGGGGGAGAGGAAGAAGAGATAGATGACGCGCTAGGCGCACTGGGGAACGGTTTTATGGTGGTTCTGGGTATTATATATCTTCTTTTAACTTTATATTTTAATTCCTGGAAACAGCCTCTTCTTGTCATGTCGGTAATCCCCTTCAGTCTTATTGGTGCAGTATGGGGTCACATTGCTTTCGGTTATGATCTATCCATAGTATCAATAATGGGTATTATTGCAATGGCCGGAGTAATAGTAAATGATTCACTGGTTCTTGTTACAGGTTTTAACAGAAATATAAGTATGGATATGTCAATTCATAAGGGCATCATAAAAGCAGTATGTGATAGATTCAGACCTATTATCCTTACTTCTTTGACCACAATTTTTGGACTTGCACCTCTTATGTTTGAAACATCAGAGCAGGCACAGTTTCTTATCCCTGCAGCAATTTCAATCAGCTTTGGTATTGCTTTCGGAACATTGATAACCCTTACGATGATACCTGCTTCTCTATGGATTTTTTCAAAAAGAGAGATATAATAGCCATATGAAAAATACTAAAAAAATACCACATGAATCGCTCCGGGTGCTTATTGTCGAAGACAATCAGGATGTTGCCTGTAATATCGGTGACTACCTTGAGGATAAGGGACACATTGTTGACTTTGCAATGGATGGAGTAACCGGACTGCATCTTGCTGTTACCCTGCCTCTTGATGTTATTGTGCTGGATATAATGCTGCCAGGGATAGACGGCTTTTCCATTTGCAGGAGGCTGCGTGAAGAAACGGATAAAGCCGTGCCTGTTTTAATGCTTACAGCGAAGGATACTCTCGAAGATAAACTGGAGGGGTTTGATTCCGGCACAGATGATTATATGCTTAAACCCTTTTCACTGGAAGAACTGGAGGCTCGATTATTTGCCCTCGCACGAAGGGCAAAACCGGATACTAAGCGAATTATTGAGGTCGGTAAAGTGAAGGTTGATTTAGGCCAGAGACTTGTAACAAGGGATGGAGCGCATGTAAAATTGAACCGGACATGTTTTCAGATTCTTGTTGAACTCATGAAAGCAGCGCCCGGTGTTGTTTCACGTGCTGATCTGGAACATATGTTATGGAGTGATTATAAACCTGACAGTGATGTTCTGAGGAGCCATGTTTATGCTCTGCGTAAAGCCCTGGACCATCCGGAAAACGAATCACTTATTGAGACTGTTGTTGGTGTTGGTTTCAGAATGAGGGCATAATAATGAAAAAACTCGCTACCTTAAAAACAAGAATTGTCTATTTTTTTTGTGGATATCTGGCCATACTGCTCATGCTTTATTCAGGGGCACTGTTTGGTATGCTTCATATGTCTGAAGACCAGGTCTTTAAACGCCAGGTTAAAGACATTGCAAATATTGTCGAGCGAAACCTTGAAGAAAGCGGAGAACTTCCTAATCACCTGCCAAAATATATTACCGCATACGAGGGACTTTCAAATGTTCCTTCAGAACTTAAAGGTTATATTGCCGGTCTCAGGTCTGGATATCATGAAATTGATGGTGATGGTTTTGATTATCACATCTCAATTGTAGATATTCCGACCAGAGACCGAATACTGTATGTTTTCTATGATGTAGCATCAATTGAGACTACCGATCGATTTGAAATGCTTATATTATTAGGTTTGACAAGTGCAGGTTTGATTGTGCTTGCTATAGGGTGGTCCCTGGCAAAGTCAGTATCAAAAAGAATTCTCAATCCCATAGTAAAGCTGGCCCAGGAGGTTCAGTCATTATCCCCTGATGACTTGACCACAAGACTCCATTACAATTCAACCAAAGACGAAGTCGGTACGTTGGTAAATACAATTAACCGGCTTCTGGAAAGCGTTTCCGATTTTACCACCAGGGAACGTGAATTTACCGCACATGCCAGCCATGAACTTCGAACGCCTGTTACCGTGATCAAAGGCGCTGTTGAAATTATTAAGAGTAGAAGCAATGAAAAAACTACAGTTATACAGCAGCCTTTATCACGTATTGGACGCGCAGTATCCGAAATGGAAAAACTGATTGAAACTTTTCTGCTGCTTGCCCGTCAGGGAGAGAAACCGGACGAGGATGAGTGGTGTGATTTATCAGCAGTAATAACAGGTGTGGTTGAATCATGTCGGCATATACTTGAAGGTAAACCGGTTGAGGTTACTCTAAACATACCAGGCTCTTTAACTGTTCAGGCTCCGGAATCCCTTACATCAATAGCAGTCAGCAACCTTATCAGGAATTCCTTCATGTATACACAGGAAGGTAATGTAGATATCTCGATTGCTAAAGACAGAATATTCGTTCGTGACAGCGGACCTGGGATTGATCCGGCTCAGCAGGGAAAGGGGCTTGGTTTGACAATTGTGAAAAGGTTATGTGAACGCCTGAACTGGAACTTCAATATTGTCAGTCAACAGGGAAAGGGTACAAGTGCGGAACTGAGATTTGCCTGATTTAATTAATCTGGAATACAATTTAAGCATGATATGTGTTTAAATGGTTTTTCTGTCTTGTGTTCAACCTGATCTTTGGCTAATATCTTGAAAAATGTAGTCGTAGCCCTGTAAATGATAATCTCAGAGGTAAATCAAGATATGAATTACGATCTGATTTCAAATCTTTTTAAAACAGCCGAAAATGAAGAAAGACATCAGCTCTTTGAACACGAGACCTATGAACTTTTAAAATGTCTGGGAGGTATTACTCCGCCTGCAACAATATTTTTAAGGAGAAATATTGAATGTCCTGGAGAAGAACTGATGTCCATTCCCGGTGACAGGATAGTTCTTAAGATTGTCTCGCCCCAAATAACTCATAAGACGGATGCCGGCGGTGTAAAAATCGTCGAAAAAACGCCTGAGAATATCAGACGAGCGGTTCAACTGATGCTGACCGATGTCCCGGATAATTATGCCCGGATGCTCGAACAGGGAACACTGCCCGAAGTTAAAAGATATAGCGGGCTTTCAGGCAAGGAATTAAGATCAGCCATTGAAAAAGATATTAAAGGTGTTCTGCTGGTTCAGTATGTTCCATCGGATCTGAATGCCTTTGGCAGTGAACTGATTGTCGGTATAAAAAACACTCGCGAATTTGGCATGATCATTACCGCAGGTATAGGCGGTACAGATACAGAGCTTTTTGCAGATACGTTTCGCAAAGGAATGGGTTTTGTAACGGCTGCCACTGCGATGATTACCGGTGAGAAATTTCTGGAAATATTTAAAAATACTGTCAGCTATAAAAAACTCTCAGGACTTACCAGGGGGCAGAAGGCCGTTCCAGTTGACACTCAGCTTATAAAATGTTTTTCAGCATTTATATCACTTGCCAATTATTACTCACCCTCAAACCCCGATGCACCGTTCCTTATTGAAGAACTTGAAATTAATCCGTTTGTGTTTTCCGGACCCAACCTGGTACCACTGGATGGGTTATGCAGGTTCAGGGCTCCCAAGCCTGTTCCCGCTAAAAGACCATGGCGCAAGATAGATAACCTTCTCCATCCTGAATCAATAGCAATAATAGGTGTTTCAACAACAAGGGTTAATTTCGGACAGATTATTTTAAATAATATAATCGCCAACGGATTTGAGAAGAAAAATATGCGCATCATTCGTCCGGGTGAAGATAACTTTAAGGGTGTTCGCTGTGTTCCGGATCTCGACAGTCTTGATCAAAAGATTGATCTCCTTGTGGTGGCAGTCAGGGCAGATCAGGTTCCGGATATTGTTGAAAAGGTAACGGAAAAACAGATATGTGAATCGGTACTGCTCATCCCCGGAGGAATCGGAGAAACAGGAGAAAGCATAGATGCCGCAGTGCTGATCAATAAGAGGATCAGACGAAGTCATTTGCGTGAAGACGGAGGCCCTGTCTTTCTTGGTGCTAACTCTCTCGGAATAGTATCTCATCCTGGAAAATATGACACGCTTTTCATCCCTGAAGAAAAGCTCCCCAAGCAGAGAGGTGCACATAGAAGAAATGTTGCATTTGTTGGCCAGAGCGGGGCATTCATGATAACGAGGGCAAGCAGGGTGCCTGAACTTGATCCTGCCTATATGATATCCATAGGTAATCAGAATGACCTTACATTGGGTGACATGATGCATTACCTGAAGGACAGGGAAGATATTGATGTGATTGCCGTGTATGCAGAGGGTTTTAAGGATTTTGACGGGCTGACTTTTATAATGGCACTGGAAGAGGCAGCAGGTAATGGCAAGGACGTAATAGTCTATAAGGCAGGCAGAACCCCTGAAGGAAGAAGCGCAACAGGTAGTCACACAGCTTCTATAGCCGGTGATTACATGATTTTTGAATCATGCGTCAGACAGGCGGGAGGAATTGTGGCATCGAGCTTTACACAATTTACAGATCTGTTGATGATAGCAAAAGTGCTGAATAAAAAAAATATCAGGGGCAACAGGGTAGCGGCATTAAGCGGGGCCGGTTTTGAGGCAGTAGGCATGGCCGACAGCATAAGTGCAGACGGCTGTCATGTGGAACTGGCTGCACTTAAAAATAAAACAGTAAAACGCCTTGAAACCCTGCTCAGTCAAAAGGGTCTTACTCATCTTACAGAGGTGAAAAATCCTCTGGATCTGAATCCCGGATCTGATGATGAAGCCCATATCCTTGCGGTTAAATATCTTGCAGAAGATGATAATGTGGATGCTGTTGTTGTGGGCCTTGATCCTTTATCGCCTTCAACCAGGACACTCCCGGAATCAAAGGATGGAAAATATGATTATAAAAAACCGGGAAGCATAGTTATGGAGCTTCCGGGGCTTGTTGAGTCACTTGAAAAGCCGGTCATAGGCGTGGTTGATGCAGGAAGCCTTTATGATCCAATGGCCAGGGAGCTGGCAAAAAAAGGTATGGTGATATTCCGGTCCGCAGACAGTGCGGTAAGGGCATTAGCTGTTTATATCAAATCGGTTCTGACAAGGCATGCAAAAAAACAAAAGCCACTATAGGTACAATACAGTTTATGCATTGGTCCGGCAGCCTGTGATAAATATCCAGTGGCTTATACATGAAAGCGGTAACGGGTTTTATCTCTCTTCCTAAATCTCTTGACACACAATGTGTATATTCCTATAGTCCGTTTAAAAAGAAATATCTTTTTATTTCAAACAGGTACAACTTATTCAGCCTTTTAAATGCAGGGTGTCATAATATATCTCGCTAGATTATCTTTATGATTACTCTGGTTTGTTCAGGGCACAACCAAAAGGGGGCTCCATGAAAAAATTACTACTGCTTTTTAGTTTTTTATTTGTCTTTTGCTTATTTGTTTCTGCGTGTTCTTCGCCATCAGATGAGACTCCAACTTCCACTGAGGATGCAGCACCTGTTTCACCGGAATCTTCAAACCAGTACACCAGGGAAGATCTTATAAATCTGATGGATCAGTATCTTTCAGCCCTTGTTAATCATGATCCTTCAGGAATCCCTCTTTCTGATAAGGTGAAGCTGGTACAAAATACCAAGCCTACACCCATAGGGGAGGGACTGTGGAAAACAGCCTCCAAACTTCCCGCAGATTTTAAAATCTATATTGCTGATCCGGCAGGCGAACGTATCGGTTTTATGGGAGTTATGGAAAGCGATGGAAAACCTGTTATACTGGGCGCCCGTCTGAAGCTGGAGAACGGAAAAATAACCGAGATCGATCACATGGTATCTCCTGCTGCATCTGAAATGGCCGGCAATACCATACCCGAAGGCCTTAAGGCCCCCAGGCATGCACTTGTTGAAAAATTGCCCGAGACAGATAAAACTCCCAGGGAGGAGATGCTGAAGGCCGCCCTTGCATATTATCCTTCCCTTGAGCTGAATGACGGTTCAATTGCGCCCTATGCGGATGAATGCCAGAGAAATGAAAATGGTATGACCACGGCCAACAACCAGGCTCCACAGATGGGTGACGGGGCTATGACATCTGCCGGAGGAATGCTTACCTTCATGAAGATGACATGTGCCCAGCAGATGGATACCGGTATGTGGCGGTATATAACTGATATCAATCAGCTTCGCCCGGTTGCAATAGATGAAGAGATGGGACTTGTCATGGTTTATTCTGTGTTTAATCATGACGGTGAGCCAGATCCCATGCCTGTTAAAAATATTCCTGAACTGACTGAGCGTAAAAATGAATGGGGACAGTTTACTGTCCCGGCCGCACATATCTACAAGATCAGGAATGGAAAGATATACGAGATAGAGGCAATGGCAATACTTGACGCCCCATATCAGGCAGGTGACGGCTGGAGCTGCAACAGAAAATGCCTTGCAGATATAATGTCTCAGTATCTTGATGCCCTGGGAGAGAATGATCCTTCAGTTATTCCTCTGACAGAGGACGCGGTTCTTGTGGAAAACAACAAAAAGATTCCGATAGGAGAGGGTCTCTGGAAGACTGCAAGTGCCGGGCCTACTGATTTCAAGATCATCGTTGCTGACGAGGCTGCTGATGAGGTCGCCTTTATGGGAGTAATCGAAGAGAATAATAAGCCTACTATTGCAGCAATACGTCTCAAAATTGAAAATCACCAGATTACAAAAATAGATCATCTTGTTGTTCATAATGAAAATGGAGAGCCTCTGAACCCCAATATGGCAAAGGTGCGTCCGGCACTGCTTGAGCGCCAGCCCAAGATGGAGCGCATTGCCCGTGAGAAGATGATTGAGATTGCCGACTCATACTACGAAGCCATATTGCAGAACAATGGCAAGGTTGCACCTTTTGCTGATGAATGTGAGCGCAGGGAGAATGGAAGTATTGCTGCAAATGACCGGACAGGAAACGAGGGAGTGGATATATTCAGTACATATAAATGCTCTGACCAGCTCGATACCGGACGGCTTAGTTATATTACCGATATCTCGGACCGGCGGGTTTTTGCCGTTGATGAGGAAAAAGGTCTGGTATTCGTCTTTTCCATTTTCCGTCACAATGGCGAGCCCAAGGTGATGAAGATTACCGGTGTACCCGGAATTACCGAATTTGCCAACGAGTGGGGGCCGTTTGAACTGCCTGCTGCCCATATATTTAAAATCCGCAATGGCAAGATATATGAAATTGAGGCAATAGGATATTTCTATCCTGGAACCGGACTTACAACAGGTTGGGAATAAACTACCGGATAGTGTCCGATAAAAAACGATGTTTTTTGTTGGACACTATCAACCCTTCGTAAGGAGAAATAGATTCAGTGTAGTGGCCGGGAACCAGCAAGTATAATGGGTATTTCACCGCTGCATATGTGACATTTCAACTATGAATACTAGAGAACCCAGGGCATTAAGCAGATTTGTATCCTAATCAATTTATTCAGGAATTTATTTAAAAAATGGGGGAGAACGATGGACATAAATATCTGGAGGATACCTGCTTTGTCTATATTATTTAGTCTTTGCCTTATAACGGTCGCCTGTAAGCAAAAACCGGCTGACACACCAAAACTGGGGGAGGCAGGTATTCCCGAGATAGTTGCCTCAATGACCCTCGATGAAAAGGCCATGCTTGTTTGCGGTACGGGTATGGATATTCCTGCATCCATGCTGGAAAACCTGCCAGAAGGAGACAATCCATTTGGAGCACTCACAGGAGAAACAGAAGAACCGGATCCGGAATATGACGCCATGGTCGAAAGAATAAAAAAATATACTCCCGGATCAGCGGGAAGAACAGCCGAAATACCGAGGCTGGGAATTCCCTCAATGGTTGTGGCAGACGGTCCTGCGGGCCTGAGAATTGATCCCGAAAGGGAAGGGAGTACTGATACATATTATTGTACGGCCTTTCCCATTGCCACTCTTCTGGCATCAACCTGGGATACTGAGCTGGTAAAGAGTGTGGGGAGTGCAATGGGTAATGAAGTACTGGAATATGGGGCTGATACAATACTTGCCCCCGGCATGAATCTGCACAGAAATCCCCTGTGCGGGAGAAATTTTGAGTATTATTCGGAAGACCCTTATGTAACGGGAAAAATGGCCGCAGCCATGGTAAAGGGAATACAGTCAAATGGCGTCGGCACCTCAATAAAGCATTATGCAGCAAATAACCAGGAAACAAACCGGAATTCGGTTGATACAATCGTCAGTGAAAGGGCCTTAAGGGAACTCTACCTTGAGGGATTCAGGATAGCAGTTGAAGAGGCCCAGCCCTGGACTGTAATGTCTTCATATAACAGATTAAACGGAACATACACCTCTGAGAGTCACGATCTTTTAACAAATGTCCTCAGGGATGACTGGGGTTTTAAGGGTTATGTGATGACCGACTGGGGCGGGGGAATTGACGTTGTAGCACAGATGAAGGCCGGTAATGACCTTATTATGCCCGGAAACAGAAACCAGTCAAAGGAGATTGCAGCGGCAGTAAAAGAGGGCCGGCTTGACGAAAAGATACTTGATAAAAACGTTGAAAGAATCCTGAACATCATCCTGAAAACCCCCAGGTTTAATGGTTATAAATATTCAGACAAACCCTCCCTAAAGGCAAATGCAGCGGTAGCAAGAAAAGCGGCAGCTGACGGTATTGTACTGCTCAAGAATAATAGCGGGGCACTTCCTCTTGCTCAAAATATAAAAAAGGTGGCTGTATTCGGTAAGACATCATATAAAATTATTACTGGCGGGACTGGCAGCGGCGATGTAAACGAGGGATACAGTGTGTCGCTCATCGATGGCCTGAATAACGCCGGATATTCAATTGATGAATCAATCATGGAGGTGTATCAGTCCTATATGAAAGAGGCCGAAGAAAAACAGGAAAAACCTGCCATGGCATTTTTCGGGGCGGAACCGATACCTGAAATGCGGATGGAAAAGGCCTCTATAATGAAGTTTGCAGATACATTGGATGCGGCCCTGGTTACAATAGGCCGAAACTCCGGAGAGGGCGGTGACAGAAAACCCGAACCGGGTGATTTTTATCTTACTGAAAATGAACTGGACCTAATTAAAAATGTCAGCACTGAATTCAGGAAAAGGAATAAAGAAACCGTTGTCATCCTTAATATAGGCGGGGTCATTGAAACAGCGAGCTGGAGAGATTTTCCTGATGCGATTCTTCTTGCATGGCAGCCGGGTCAGGAAACAGGCAATTCCATTGTCGATGTAATAAGCGGAAGGGTAAATCCTTCAGGAAAACTTACGTCCTCGTTTCCGGTTTCATATGACGATGTGCCTTCTGCAAACAACTTTCCCGGTGTTGAATTGCCTTTGAGTGAAGAACAAAAGGCTGAAAATGAAAAACTGTCCCCCTTTATGAGAAAGGTACCTGCAAGGGTGGTATATGAAGATGACATATATGTAGGCTACAGGTATTATGATTCCTTTAATGTTCCTGTTGCCTATGAGTTTGGTTATGGCCTGTCCTATACCGGATTTGAATACAGCAACATAAAAATCAGTGAAAAGGAATTTAATGAAACATTAACTGTATCATTGGACATAAAAAATACTGGTGATATCCCTGGTCGTGAGGTTGTCCAGGTTTATATCTCAGCCCCGGCAGTAAAGATTAACAAACCGGTAAAGGAACTCAAGGCCTTTGGAAAAACAAAACTCCTTAAAACAGGCGAGTCCGAAACACTGACATTCACCCTTAACCGGCGCAG
Source organism: Desulfatiglandales bacterium (assembly GCA_963667015.2). GTDB lineage: Bacteria > Desulfobacterota > DSM-4660 > Desulfatiglandales > HGW-15 > JAAZBV01. Next base: position 2,386,310 of record CAXXJJ010000004.1, on the reverse strand, counting down.
CCTTGCAAGTTTTGATACAGGCTCTTCTTCATGGTTTGCTGATAAAGGCGAATATAAGGTTCAGATAGGTGCTTCCTCAAAGGACATCAGACAGTCCGCTGTATTCATTTTGAGTGAAGATATTATTGTAAAAGAGGTAAGCAGGTTGCTTGCTCCTCCAATGGCAATCAATACGATTACACCCTGAAAATTTATCCATTCCAATTTAATGTATATTGGAGATTATTTCTGATCAGTTTTTTTATAGCATTACTGTTATTGAGTTTGTTAAAATACCAGAATAATGCAAGTATAGCTCCACTCCCCCAAGCAGCAGTAGATAATGATACTGAAAAAATAAAAACTCTGGTAAATCGGGGGACTAATATAAATGAGATATACAAACTGACTAAACTAAGACCAGATCTTTACTGCACAGCGTTGTGGGCCGCTGTTGATAAATATAATCATGAAGCGGTTAAAATTCTTCTCGAATTAGGAGAAGACCTCTATGCTCAAACAGATGAAGAAAAAGCTCTTCAATTCTATAAACAGGCTATCAAACTATATACTAATAAATAAAAAAATAAGGAGTATTTATGAATCAGAAATCAAGGCTGTTGGTTTTTCTACCGTTGATATTTATCGTTATAATGACCAGTGGGTGCATGGGTGCGATTATGAGAAATTCAGCGATAGGCGATGCGAAAACATATGCTGAACTCTCACCAACTTTACCCGCTATTCCAAATGGTAAGGGCAGAGTGTTTATTTATATGACAGACGGAGGCCCCTCGGTCTTTAACACCATGGGAATTGTGGCACAATCACTCACGATTGATAATACTGTTCAATTTATTTCTGGTGAAACTTATTTTTATGCTGATCTGGGTGCAGGAGAACATTCAGTGACGTCAGAGAAGGTAATCTCAGGGCTTATTAAACGAACTACCCAAAAAGGCGAAAATGCAATTGATTTTAAGCTATTAGATCAAGAAGTTAAGTATATTAGAATTGACTTTAAAGGGGTAGGTTCAAACCCAAAGTTTGGAAGTTTTCATCCCAGTTTACCTGAATCAAATGAAAAAGCAGAAACCGAAATCAGTGATTTGAAATTTTATGAAAATCATAATTATGGCATGCATACTGATAGGATACTGCAAGTAGGTGAAACATTTTAATAGTTAAATTCAAAATATAGGCGATTTTATGCTCTGATTTGATAATAACAGGAACGAGATAAGTATGTTAAGCTTATCTCGTATCCAAAAAACAAGTATGTCACTCCAATAAAGGCATTTTGAAATCCATGCAATTTTAAAAAGTAAACCTGGATAATTCGTTAATTAATCGTTGTTATTATCAATGTTGTACGTGACACTATTTTAATACCATACTCCCGGTTAAGTACCTTAATAATCCAATCTCGCGCTATAGCAACAGTTTTAAAAAAACGTACAAGTTCTCCTGGACCTTTGGATTCAGGCAGCACAAATGTAGTTCGTATACTCCGTCTTGAGTTTAAGCTTCGTGTATATTTTATCCGAAAGGTCATGCTGATAATATCAAATCGAGTTTCATTTGATTAGCAGCCCTGCGAATATTCTATTTATTGTCTGGCCTTTGGGAAGACTTATCCATGTCTATTATCGTCCCTGCAAGGGTTGTTTACGAAGATGATATCCCTGGTCGTGAGATTGTCCAGGTTTATATTTCAGCCCCGGCAGTAAAGATTAACAAACCGGTAAAGGGGCTCAAGGCATTTGGTAAAACAAAACTTTTAAAACCCGACGAGTCCGAAACACTGACATTCAACCTTAACCGGCGCAGCCTTGCAAGTTCTGATACGGGCTCTTCTTAATGGATGGCTGAGGCAGGGGAGTATAAACTTCAGGTGGGAGCATCTTCAAGGGATATCAGACAGTCGGATGTATTTACCCTGAAAGAAGATATTATGGTGAAACAGGTGAGCAGAGCGCCTGTGCCTACAATGGAGATCAATACAATTAAACCATGAAGAGACTGATAAACTCGTGTTAGTCAACAGATCAAAGATCAGCTCATTCCGGCTTGAAAAGAAAAGTATGCGGGTTATTAAATGGCCCTTACTATCCACTATCAAGAAAAATTAAATAGAAGTTATGGCATCTGCCCAGGATATCGCCTCTAAAAAGCATTCAGGAAGTTTGGCCTGATTTATTTTATGATCCATGGCCAATTCTGAAAACCGATCCCAGTCTCCCCTTTCATAACACTTTGCCATTTCCAGGAAGTTAAATAATTCGCCGGTATTGTCAACCAGGGCATTCTTGATGTTTTCAGACAGTGGGAGCCTGGACATAATATTTTCCATTGTATCATCCAGAATGGCGTCAATTGAGGAGAATAATCCCAATGTAAAAAGCTCTGTAGCATTTTTACATGGCTCAACACAATTTGCCATCAATTCACAGAACCTTGCTCTAATGATGGAACTCCGCACCAGTTCATCAGGTTTGTTTTCTGAAAGCCTGGCCATTGACATAAGAGACAGGAAACTTCTGATACCCTTTTCACCCAGCAGAACTATTGCCTGTTTAATAGACGATATATCGTTAACCCGTTTATAATATGCCGAATTTATATATCTCATCAGCTTATAGGAGATAGAGACATCCCTTGCTATAATCTCCTCTACTTTTGAAAACTCAAAATAGGGCTGATTGACCTCCGCCATTATCTGAAGCAGATTAAATTTTGCCGGTGAAATATCTTTACCCTCAACAATTTCAGGCTTACTGAAAAAATATCCCTGAAAATATCTAAATCCCATTTTAAGGGCCTTATCAAATTCTTCGTTTGTTTCAACCTTTTCAGCTAACAGCTTAAGATTGTATTTGCTGATTTTTCCTATGATGTCTGAAATTTCATCAAGCGGAGTGGCACGTAAATCAAACTTTATTATATTTGCTACTGCAATAAGTGGTTCCAGCCCTTCATTATATAAAAAATCATCAAGGGCAATTGTGTAGCCCTGTCTCGACAGCTCAATGCAGGATTCAACCACTTCAGCCTCGGCTTTCACATCTTCAAGCACCTCAATAACAAGCTGTTCATGAGGGAATAGTCTGGGGACCTGATTTATCAGGAGTTCTCTGGTAAAGTTGATAAAAGCCACACCCTTACCTAGTGCCCATCCAAAAACTGTCGTTTTTGAATAGCCGCGGTCAGCTGTCAGCGTTCAGCTTTTGGCTAAATGCTTTTAAAGCAGAGCTTTAGCTGACGGCTGATAGCTGAATGCTGAAAGCTCCATCCGGATTTTTGTTATTTCTGGATGGACACTACCTATAAGCTTTTCAATACCTATATTAAGGAAACTGTTTGAAAGGACCTTTGAGGTTGCAGTATTACCGTCTATACCTGAAAATACGTTTTTCATACTGTCTCTGAAGAGCAGTTCATATCCGAATATCTTTTTTTCCTGATCAAAGATAGGCTGTCTTGCTACATATATATCCATTATAGGCTCTCATAAAAGGTTATTGCAGGTTCTATCCTTGAATCGGTAAAAAACGTGCTCAGGTTAAATTATATTATTTCATAAATTAAGATTTATAATCAGGAAAAGATTTAGCTATCGTTACAAATTCAGTAAAAGAGGATAGTTTTGTGATAAAGGATCTTGCGCCTAACCTGTAACAATGATCGATGTCATTCTGTTCGCTTGAGGTTGTCAATATTATAACAGGTAGATCGTCACAGTCATCACGTTCTCTCAATGCCTTTAATACCGCAAGCCCATCCATTACCGGTAAATTCAGGTCAAGCAGAAGGATATCCGGAAGACTATTTAAAAACTTACAGCATAGAAATGCATGTATCAGTGATATGATCATTAATACACAATTTACAGCGACAAGTACATTTAAGTCGGTGCGTTGACTCCAACATGCAATTAAGATAACCTATTATAAAATTAAAACGAGGCAATAATGAGGATTGGATGTCAGCGAATAAAATTAGACGTCTTGAATCGGATATCAGCAGGATTAATTCTGTTTGTCTTTATTATATGCAGTTCCTCCCCTATTTCTGCGGAATATACACCTTCAGTTAAAACAGGGCCTTTACATTCAGCAGCGGAAATCGATTATCCTCCATTCAGTGTTGTTGATGAACATGGAAATGCCGAGGGCTTTTCAGTAGAGCTGATGCGTGCTGCTCTGGATGCCATGGGCAGAGATGTGACCTTTCGCACAGGACCATGGCCTGAGGTGCGAGGATGGCTTGAGAAGGGCGAAGTAGATGCCCTGCCTCTTGTCGGACGTACACCGGAGCGAGAGGCATTGTTTGATTTCACCACCCCCTACATGACCTTACACGGGGCAATTATTGTAAGAAATGATGAAACCGGCATCAGGGATATTCCCGATCTTAAGGGCCGCAGGGTATCTGTAATGAAAGGTGATAATGCCGAGGAGTTCCTGCGCAGGGAAGCGCATGGCATTGAAATGCATACTGTGCCCACCTTCGAAATAGCCCTTAGCGAGCTATCACAGGGCAAATGTGATGCGGTTGTTATGCAGAGACTTGTGGCGTTGCGTCTGATTGAAAAAACAGGGCTTACCGACCTGTACATAATTGATAAGCCTGTTGAGGGATTTGGACAGGATTTCTGTTTTGCTGTTCGTGAAGGTGACCTTGAAACTCTCGCCCTTTTGAATGAAGGGTTAGCTATTGTTATGGCAAACGGGGTCTATCGTCGACTGCATTCCAAGTGGTTTGCGGCCATGCAACTCCCGTCAGACAGGCCTATTCTTGTAGGGGGAGATCGCAATTATCCGCCCTATGAATATATGGATGAAGCAGGACGTCCTGCCGGATACAATGTGGAACTTACAAGGGCCATAGCCCGTGAAATGAGTCTTGATGTAGAAATAAGACTTGGTAGATGGTCTGAACGGATTGAAGCACTTGAAAACGGAAAGATAGATGTTATGCAGGGCATGTTTTATTCACCTGCACGTGATCTTAAATTTGACTTTTCACAACCCCACTCTGTCAGCCATTATGTTGCAGTTGTGAGAAGAGGCGAAGAACCGCCGCCCGGTTCTGTCAGTGACCTCAGGGCAAAAAGTATTGTTGTAGAAAAGGGCGATTTACTGCATGATTTTGTGCTGGAAAACGGGCTTGAAGAAAAGATAACAGCAGTTGATGACCAGGAGGATGCTCTTCGTGAATTGTCAGAGGGCAAATACGACTGCGCCCTTGTTTCCCTGGTATCAGCACATTACCTGATAGATAAGAACAAATGGACAAATCTTGTTCCCGGCAAAAAAGCTATTCTTTCCGCAGAATACTGCTTTGCCGTATCAAATGGACAGAAGGCGCTGCTTGCCCGCTTTAGCGAGGGATTGAAATCGGTTGAAAGCAGCGGGGAATACAGGAAGATTTATGATAAATGGCTCAGTGTTTACAGGCCGGAACCGGTATCCTTTATTGTTGCACTTCGTGATGCTGCTTTTGTTATCGTTCCTCTACTTTTTTTGGTATTACTTGCTGTAATTTGGACATGGTCCTTGCGAAGGCAGGTGGCTCATAAAACAGCAGCTCTCCATGAAAGTATGGAGAGGTTTAAGTATGTGTTCGAAGCCTCAAATGCAGGGAAGTCAATAACCATGCCGGACGGAAAGGTGAATGCAAACAGGGCATTTACCGATTTTCTTGGTTATACACAGAATGAACTGGCGGGAAAGAGGTGGCAGGATATTACGCCTCCCGAAGATATTGAAGCTACAGAAAAGGCTATTGCTCCGCTTTTAAAGGGGGAGAAGGATACTGAACGTTTCGAAAAAAGGTATGTTCATAAAGACGGAAAGATAATCTGGGGGGATGTAAGTATTGCAATGCGACGTGATGCCGCAGGCAACCCTCTCTATTTTGTGACTACCATCGTTGATATAAGCGACAGAAAAAAGGCCGAAGAGGCTCTGCGTAACAGCGAGGAATATCAGCGCGCAATGATCTCCTGCTCACCTGTCGCGCTTTATTCAACAGATACAAGAGGCATTGTGCTCAACTGGAATATATCTTCTGAAAAGATCTTTGGGTGGAGCGCAAAAGAAGTGATCGGAAAACCCCTGCCAATTGTACCTGAAGACAGAGTTGATGAATATATTGAACTGAGGCGAATTGTTCTTGAAGATGAGCCGTTTACAGGCAAAGAAATGTTACGGCTCAAGAAAGACGGCACACTCTTTCCTGTAAGCCTGTCTTTAGCACCGGTCAGAAATGACAGGGGCGAAATCGTTGGTATTTTAGGTGCTGCAGAGGATATAACAGAACGTAAAAACAATATGTTACGGATTGAACACCTTAATAAGGTTCTTCGTGCTATCAGGGATGTCAATCAATTGATCGTCCGGGAGCATGACAGAGAAATCCTGATTCGTGAAGGATGCCGTCTGCTGGTTGGCAGCAGAGGTTATGAATCTGCGATGATTATTTTAACTGATGAACGGGAACAGCCCATATCATGGAGCATGGAAGGTCTGGCTGCCCACATAAGTGAAATAAGGGAACCTCTCGAAAAGGGAGAATTGCCTGCCTGCTGCGACAAAAGAGATTCTGAAAATAACATACGGCTTGTTGAAGACCGGCAATCTGTTTGCAGAACCTGTCCTCTTGTATCGGGATACAAAGGATGCCAGTCACTTTGTGTGTCTTTGATCCATAAAAATATATTATTAGGGTATCTGATTGTTGTTGCCGAGGAGAGCTTTGTAATTGATGATGAAGAACTTGAGCTGTTGAATGAGATGGCCGGAGATTTTTCTTATGCCCTTTCAGTCATGAATATTGAGGAGGCCCGAAAACAGGGGGAGGCCGCGCTGGTCCAAAGCGAGTCACGTTTTAAGATATTTGCAGAAATCGCGCCAGTGGGGATTGTTATCTCAGATGAAAAAGGTAATACCCTCTATTTAAATTCAAAATTCACTGAGATATTCGGTTATACAATGGAAGATATACCCTCTGTGGAACAATGGTGGCAACTTGCTTTTCCTGATAAAATTGTCAGGCACAGTATTCGGAATGATTGGGAAAAGGCAGCCGAAGACGCCAGAAAAAACAGCACGGAAATAGCCCCTGTGGATTTTCCCGTATCATGTAAAGATGGAAGAATTCGAAATATTGAATTCCGCGTGGCAACTACAGGGGCACTTAATATAATAGTTTTTACCGATATTACTAAGAGGAAAAAAAATGAGGCAGAGCAGGAAATGCTCCGGTCCCAGCTTCTTCAAGCCCAGAAGATGGAGTCTGTGGGAAGGCTGGCCGGAGGCATCGCCCATGATTACAACAATATGCTGGGTGTAATAATAGGATATACTGAACTGCTTATTGATAAGATAGAATCTGATGATCCCATACAGGAAGATCTCAGAGAGATAATGAAGGCCGCTATGCGTTCATCTGATATTACCAGGCATTTGCTGGCCTTTGCCCGCAAGCAGACTATTGAACCCAAAATACTTGATCTGAATGAAACTGTTGAGGGGATGCTTAAAATGCTGCGTCACCTTATTGGCGAAGACATCGATCTTTCCTGGAAACCGCTATCAGGTCTCTGGGCAGTAAAAATCGATCCGTCACAACTGGATCAGATCCTTGCAAATCTGTGTGTCAATTCCAGGGATGCTATTTCTGATGTAGGAAAGGTAACTATTGAAACAGATAATGTTTTATTTGATGATGAATACTGTGAAGTGCATCCGGGATTTATTCCAGGTGAATACGTGATGCTGGCAGTAAGTGATGACGGATGCGGGATGGACAGAGACATCCTGGATAAACTTTTTGAACCATTTTTTACGACCAAGGATGTCGGCAAGGGAACTGGACTTGGGCTTGCCATGATCTATGGAACGGTCAAGCAGAACGAAGGATTTATTAATGTTTACAGTGAACCCGGAAAAGGTACAACCTTCAGGATCTATCTGCCCCGGCACGGGGCAGCTGTCAGGCCGAATGATGAGTCTGTAAAAGAAGCCGTTCCTCTGGCAAACGGTGAAACCATTATGGTTGTTGAAGATGAGTCTTCCATACTGCAGCTTGCAAAGACAATACTTGAAAGATTGGGATACGCGGTTCTTTCAGCATCAACCCCTGATATGGCATGCACAATTTCAAAGGAACACCCAGGAAAAATTAGTCTTCTTATAACCGACGTTGTCATGCCAGGAATGAACGGGCGGGACCTTGCCGGAATACTGCGAAAAGAACATCCTGGGTTGAAGGTACTTTTCATGTCCGGTTACACTGCTAATGTCATTGCCCATCACGGGGTGCTGGATGAAGGAGTCCAATTTATACAAAAACCTTTTTCACATAAATCGCTTGCCTTTAAAGTGCGTGATGCTTTTAAGAGTTGAACAGGTATATATGGAAAAGTTAACTATCTCCGAATAGTTCATGAAAATAAAAACTTATTGTAACAAATAAAAAATTAAGAGCCAAACAGATGCTGTCATTTTTATAAAATGATGAAGACATTGAAAATGCACAATATTAAATGCACATTAATTATTTTATTTCAATGTGGTATAATTCATGGCAGGAATATTAATGCATGTCTTATCGTAAAAAACAAGGTGCGAGTCATATGAAAAAGAATATTTTAATTATTGATGATGAACCGGCAATACTTTATGCGATGAAATGCGATTTGAGGGTGGCAATAGATGAATATGAAGTATACACAAGCTTAAAGAGCGAAGAGGCGGCACAATGTATAGATGAATATTCAATAGATGTTCTGATTACCGATATTTATATGCCCGGAAAAGAAGGGATCGAGCTTATAGCGGAATTACATAAAAAATACCCTCGACTCAAGATTATCGCAATGTCAGGGGGCGGCAGAATAGGCAAAACCTCATGTCTGGAAATCGCTAAAATGATAGGCGCTTCATATTCGCTTAAAAAACCTTTTTCAAGAGAAGAACTTTTATTAGCAATAAAATTTGTGTTTGGATAGTGTGCTTTTCAAATGCGTTTGATTTCTATTATTTAAACTGAAGAATATTTCATAGGATGGATTTCCATTATATTAAATCATTAATATTTTCAGATCTTTAAGCAAATGACAGTCACATGCAGAATACATTTTAATGGAGGATAATCCCGGAAATGACTTCAAGTGATGATTGCATAAACTTTGGACTGTTGGTTATGGAAAAAGGATATATCGCAGAATGTCAGCTTGGCAGGGCAATATCGCAACGAATGGTGGCAGACCTCAAAACCCTGCCGCATAGAAGGCTCGGAGAAATTTTAGTTGCTATGGGATTTATCAGAGAAATAGAAATAAAGTATACTTAATGGTTAAATTTAACTGGCCTGAAGTTTAATTGGTCCAATTTCATTAGAGCTTATTTTTTAAGAACGTATTACTCTTTGATAACTGTTTTGACCTCGTCCAATACCTTCCGGACCATCCTGGATAATTCTACCTGTACGATCGGTTTCATCAAAAAGCCTTTGATTCCGATATCCAAGGCGCTTTTTTCATTGAATCTTTCACTAAAGCCACTGAAGATGATGATGGGAATATCTGGTCTGATGGCTATTAATTCCCTGGCCAATTGATCTCCTGTCATGTTCGGCATGTTCATGTCGGAAATTACCATATCAAAAGCATTGGGTTTTGCTTTAAAAACTTCCAAAGCCTCCAGGCTGCTCACACGCATTGTCACCTGATAACCGAGTCGCTCTAGTATTAATTTTTCGACCTTTGCGATAGACGCTTCATCATCTACCAGTAAAATTCGCTCTGTTCCGGTTTCTAATGTTTGTCTGATTTCATGAGGTACTGATTCACTGGATGTCTTCATAAGCGGTAGGAATACTTTAATAGTAGTACCTTTGCCGATTTCACTATAAACTTTGATTTCACCATGATGTTCTTTTACTATTCCATATACTACAGCGAGTCCAAGCCCGGTCCCTTTTCCTTTTTCCTTTGTTGTGAAATAAGGATCGAATATTTTGTCCATCAATGAAGGATCGATACCGCAACCTGTATCTGCGACAGTGATCTCTGCATACTTTCCAGGGATGAGTTCTGAACCGGGGAAATCTTCATTTCCCAGTTCGGTTTCTTTCAGAGTCACCGATATTTTCCCGCCATTAGCTTCCAGGGCATGGTAGGCGTTGGTGATCAGGTTCATTGCAACCTGATGCAGCTGTGTAGGATCAGACATCGCCAATCCGCAGTTCTGCTGAATGTTGTAATCAATATCTATAAAAGTCGGAATCGCGGAACGGCTAAGATTTATAATCTCTTTGAGGATTTGCTGTATCCGGACCGGTATCAGACGATGTTCGGATTGTCTGCTGAAAGCGAGAATCTGTTTAACAAGGTCACTGCCTCTTCTTGCTGCTAAAAATATTTCTCTGGCACTGTTGTATTCCGGGCTTTCAGGTGGAAAATCTTCCATTAGCATTTCGGATATGCCGACAATCGGAAATAAAATATTGTTAAAATCATGTGCTATACCACCGGACAGGTTCCCTATGGATTCCATCTTCTGTGCCTGCTGCAGACTAGATTCAAGCTTTTTTTGAAATGTGACATCATGGAAAATAGTCAGGATTAAAGATTGCCCCGAGACATCTAACAACCTTGAGAAAGCCAAGGTTTTAATTTCAGAGTCGTCTTTGGCTATAAAATTCATTTCCATTCCATTAATGTGCCCGGATTTTTGAAACTCATTAATAAATCGATTTCTGTCCTTGTCGGAATAAAATCCGATTTCTGTTGTGCTTTTTCCTATGATTTCATCTTTAGAATAGTGAGTTAATTCACAGAGCTTGTGGTTGACATCAATCAGTTCCCCTGTATTAAAATCTGTAAGTGCGATCGCCTGTGGCGAAAGATCAAACAGACTACGAAATTTATTTTCACTTTGACTTATTGTATCAGCTGCGATTTTACGTTCTGTGATGTCACGGCCAACTCCGATAATTTCTTTGATGTTGCCGTCCTCGCCAAATATCGCAGTATATGACCATGACAACCACCGCCAGCCATCCTTTGTCATGGTTAGTTGTTCCCAAAAGTCAGTGTGTGGAGGCGAATAGAGAGCTTCCATCGTCTTTGCGGTTGATGCGTGATCCTCTTCATGCACGAGCGGTATGAACTGCTGTCCCAGTAACTCGTCCTCTGTTTTACCAAAGGTCCGGCAGTATGAAGGACTTACGAATAAAAACCTGCCTGAGGTATCCACCTTTACGACCATGTCGCTCTGGTTCTCGACAAGCAGGCGGTATTTTTCTTCACTCTCTTTCAATGCCTTTTCGGCTCGTTGGCGTTCTGTAAGATCGATACCCAGGCATGTAACATCGATGATTTCTTCCTTGGCGTCTTTTGTTATGGAGTTGGACCATGATATATTTCTCAGTTCGCCACTTTTTGTCATTATATCGTTTTCATAGGAAGTAAATCCGGATGTGTTCTTTTGTCTCATAATTTTGTGAAATATCCCGCGTATTTTTTCTCTAATGGTCTCTGGAATGAACATATCGAACCAGTCAGATCCCAGCACCTCCTCCTGGCTCCAGCCGGTCAGCTTTAAAAAATGAATGTTTGCAAAGATAATTTTCCCTTCCGGGTTCAACGAAATGCCGATTTGAGGTGTATTGATGAGTATGTTTCGCCATCTCTGCTCTGAAGCTATCAGACCGGCCTCGGCTTTTTTATGTTCGGTAATATCTCTAACAATCCCCATGATCTCGATTACCGCTCCGTTCTGCATTCTCAAGGGTACCTGAATGGTATTTAAAAAATATTTTTTCCCTTCAATTATCATGCTTCGTGTCTCGTTTACAGTTTCTCCTGAGATGGTCCTTTCATCTACCTCTTTAACAATTTTCTCCTGTTCAAGATCAAAAATCTCATCAGGGTTTTTTCCTAGAATTTCCTCCTCCTTCAGGCCCAATAGATTCTGCATTGCACGATTGACAAATGTGTATTTTCTATCCTTATCCTTTATAAAGATACAGTCTACGGCATTTTCGGTAATTGATCTGAATTTTTTTTCTGACTCCTGTTTTAACTGTATCTCTTTTTCAAGTATCAGCATCTTTTGCGCAAGTTTCCTAACCAATCTTTCATTGTATAGTTTGAGTAACTCTTCTTCATGCATGGGAATCGGTTTTGAATCAGTATCAGGGTTTTGGGTGGCGGTAATTACTTCATGAACCGCCTGCATAAACATATCAGGATCGCAGGGTTTGACAATGAAGCGGTCAGCACCGATTTTGACAGCAAACTCCTTGTCCTGATGCCCGGTGTAGGTTGCAGTGTAAATAATAAAGGGGATATGTTGAAGATTCTCATCAGATTTCACTATCCGGCACAGTTGGAAACCGTCCATGACAGGCATCAGGATATCACTGATAATCAGATCAATCTTCCCGGTTTTGAGTTTTTCAAGTGCCTCCGCGCCATTAACTGCGGTTTCAACATCATGATTGTTTCCCTTGAGCAGGACCTCAAGCAGGTAACGGCTATCTTCTCTGTCATCAACTATAAGTGTTTTCATCCTGATTCTCCTTATTATCGGAAGTTTTTTACAGGTAACCGATTATCTGCGACACAAAGATATCCGGGTTGATTGGCTTTTCGATGTAACCGGTTGCTCCGGCAGCAAGTATCCTTTCCCGGTCACATATCGAAGTTGCCAACCCTTACTGTGCGTTGATCAGCCTGTGCAAACGGGGTTAATAAAAATTGATATGTAAACAAAATAACAGGCAGACACAAAGAATATAAATGAAATATTTTGATCAGATTGGCCGTCATTACGCAATTCCTTTTAATTAAGGTCTCACGATTAATGTGTTACATAAACCATCTTATTATGTTTCAGGTTCATGATCAGGATAATATTTGATCAGGCACTCATCGCATATGCTGTGACTGAAATCAGCCTCTGAATGATCATGGATATAGGATTCTATCTGAGTCCAGTATCCTTTGTCATCACGAATTTTTTTGCAATAGGAACATATAGGTAAAAGTCCGCTCAGCTTTTTGACCTCAGACAGGGCTTTGTTAAGTTCGGATATTACTTTTTCACGCTGTTTTTCAGCGGCAATTCTTTTATCAAGATTATTACTGTTGTCTAACGCAATGGCAGCCAGTTCACCAAAGCTGGATGCTATTTTAGCATCATTTTCGTTAAAATCTGTAAACTTGTTTGCTAAACCGATTATGCCAACAGTTTTGCCCTCCAGCACAAGAGGCGCGAACATTACATTTTTAAGGATAACATGCCCCCCGGGCATAAAATTGACCCATTCACTGTTCATAAAATCATTGTGGTAGACAGCTTTATTTGAATGATATGACTCAGCGCGTAATCCACGGATTGGCATAGGCAGTTCAGGATTAACATCACAGGGAAGCCCTCCTGCTTCAAGAAAAAGCACCTCGTTTTCCTCTCCAGACTCACTGAGAAGTGCAACATAACCGGAAGTTGCTCCGATTAGATCTTTGCAGTAATCGAAGATAGCTCGCGCTGATTCGGTAAAACCTTTTTGCCCGAGTACTACCTTCGCTCCATTCATTAATGCGTCAAGTTCTCTTTGCCGTATATCTGATTCCTGGATTTTTTCACATAAACTGTCAATCAGTCTGTTTCCAATGTCGTATTTGTTTTTGAGATCCTTTACTTCTTTGATCAATTCATCTTTTGAAAAATTTGTATCCATAACTGGTTCCTGTTAATTTAAACTATATCAGTTTTGCAGTATAAACTAAATAGTTAAACTTAAAATAGCTTGTACTATATAATTATAACAGTAGCTCCTTTTCCTTCGAATCGACCAGAAAGAGGCTTAATTAATATTTTGTAGTCTTTTCCCATAATGGTACAGCTGTCAATTGTGGCAGGTTCCTCACAATTTAATGAATTATCAAATAATTTTTTCGCACTTTCCGGCAGATATTCAGAGATTATTCTGCCTGTCTCAAAGTAAATGTTATCTGATGTTATGTCTGAGGCCTTATTGTTACATAAAACAATCATGCCATCCGAACTGACACCAAGCACCGAAAGAGGGATATCATCAAAAATAGCACGTGACAATTCAAGTGCCTGGTTCTGGATTTCAAGATCTCTTGTCCTTTTTTCTACCATTGATTCCAGGTTGTCGTTGATTCTTTTTAATTCTGCATTAATAAGTTCGAGGTCTTTGTTTTTATTGACTACTATTTCATTAAGTTCCCTGTTTTTTTTAATAAGTTCATACTGCTCCAGGCATTGTTTTATTTCGAGTCTCAAATTGTTGTCATTCCATGGCTTAAAAAAGAATTTATAGATATGTCCTTTGTTCACTGATTCTGTAATTGTATTAACATCAGTAAACCCGGAAAGGATAGTTCTGATTATATGGGGAAAATCTTCTTTGACCTTTGAAAGAAACTCTGTTCCGCTGGATTTAGGCATTCTCTGATCAGAGATGATAAGCTGTACATCGTTCTCATTTAATATTTTATAGCCTTCCTCACAAGTTAAAGATGTCAGGATTCTATAACCGTCCATGTGCAACAGGCGTTTGAGACTCTTTAAAATGTTTTCTTCATCATCAACGATTAAGATTGTATAGTCATTTTCCACGGGCTTTTCCTTATTCTTTAAAAAAATGACAGGCTTCATCAATGTCTGCCTTCAGTGTTTTAAGCCATTCATTGTCAGGTTGGAGCTCTTCCCTGATCTTATCTGCTATGTCATCAGGTATATTCAGCTTCTCATGTGAATCCGAATCTATTAAGTCAAGGTTGTTGATAATAATGTCGGCAGAATGAATTATTTTTAAAAGATTTGTATCAATTGCCATTTCAGAAATAGAGTGATGCCTGGCTATTGTATCTGATAATGCTGCAGGAAGCTTCCATCGTGAGGCAAGATAACCCCCGATTTGAGCATGATTCATTGATCCAACTTTTTTTTCAGCTTCAAAAAAAGAGATATCCTCATCTTTTTTTAATTTCCATACCTCTTTAAAAAGAGCTTTAAGATTATTAATCATTACCACTTTGCCTATATCGTGAAGAAGCCCTCCAATAAAACAGTCATCCGGATTATGGAGTCGTGTTGTTTCTGCTAGACGTTTACTGGCAACTGCGACTGAGATGGAGTGAGTCCAGAAATCTCCAATTTTAAAGTCAGCCATATCAGAAATATCCGATAATACCTTTATAACAGACACTGAAATAACAGCATTTCGAACAGTGTTAAATCCCAGTAGTGTAATCGCATGAGGAATATTGCCGACTTTTGAGCCAAGTCCGAAAAATGCCGAATTGACCAACTTTAATATTTTTGAAGATATTGCCTGGTCATTTTCTATGACAAGGCTCAGTTTTTTTATAGACGTGTCATAATCCTGTAATAATTGATTAACCTCTATTGCAATTGATGGAAGAGTCGGAAGATTATCAATTTTATCGAGTTTTTGTTTCATTTCATTGTAGTTCATTTTTTATCCATTTATCTTTTACTTTTTAATGGGGAGACTATTGATAATTAACGGGCTGCGAGACTGGAGAGTCTTCAGTTTATGGATTAGTTCAGACGTCAGTTTTGTATTGTAGGGTAAAAGGAATCTGCCATTCGTGGTATATAAAGACCTTGATAGTATCATCCCCTCGGAAAGTTTATCTAACGGCACTTCAATGTCGTCCTGATCGCTCACTCCCTGTTTCTCTGTAACGTCTAAAAAGGCCTTCACAACATCCGGAGCATATTCACTGAACGAATTTTTTTTGATAGAAGAGACTGCCGCGGCCTTTAAAAGAGCATCCGGAGCCAAATGGTCGCCTGTTATATCACGCTCCTTTAAATACTCTTTTATAATCTTTTCTTTGTCTATACCCATAAATACAATTTTATCATAACGGTCCGAAATAGCAATTATCTGGGACTCTATCGGTATAAGGTCACAACTAAGTTGATCAGGGAAACCCTTTCCATCAAACCTTTCATGATGAGACCTTATAATCAGTCCGACATGGTCGAGCTTTTTTATGAACCTGACAATTATCTGACCTTCTTCAGGGTGTTTTTGATATTGCTCCTTTTCTTCTTCTGTTACCTTTTTATTGTCAATTAATAAAAGTTTTTGGGAGAGACCTATTTTTCCGATATCATGTAATAACCCCGCAATCTCAACGTTCATAATCTCCAATTCCGAGAGTTCAAGAATTTGTGCTATCTGTTTTGAGAAAAGACTCACTCTCCTTCCATGGCCGGCGATCTCAGGAGCGCTGTTATCTATCAATGACGCAAAGGCCCTTACAGTATTGAAGAGGCCCTGTTCAAGTTCAATGTTTTTTTGTTCTATTTCCTTTGTCCGTTCTGCAACTTTCTGTTCAAGAGATTTATTGATTTCCTTTAACTCTTTATTCTGCCTCTTTACTATATTGTTTAATTTCCTGTTTTCCAGGATAAGCTCATATTGTTTTAGAGATTCCTTTACCTGTAATACAAGTTCATTGTCTTTCCAGGGTTTTGTAATATATTTATGGATTTGTCCAATGTTTAAAGCTTCAATAATGGCGTCGATATCTGAATATCCGGTTAATAATATCCTGAAAGAATCCGGGGCAAACGTTTTTGCTTCCTTCATAAACTGCGATCCTGTCATCTTTGGCATGCGCTGATCGGAAATAATGCCTGATACAGGTCTTTCCAGTTTTTGTAATAAATCCAAAGCTTCCGGGCCGCTTGTTGCTTCAATTACATTAATGCCTTCTTTTCGGAAGAGCCTGTGAAGTGACTTGGTGATTGAAACTTCATCATCTACAACAAGTATTGTATGTTTATATTTTAGTTCCATAGTTTTTCCTATTTGAAGATGGATGAAATATCTCCTTAACCGGAGTGCAATTATTATTTATTTAAATTCAGGCTTTGATCAGTATTGTTTACCGGCAGTATTATGGTAAACGTTGTTCCTTGTCCCTGCCTACTTTCCACTGAAATTTTCCCATTATGCTTTTTAATAATATTGTATACCACATTAAGACCCAGGCCAGTGCCTTTTCCTACCTCTTTAGTAGTAAAAAATGGTTCAAAAATTTTTGTTAAATTTTCTTCTGGTATCCCTATGCCGGTATCACTGATAATAACTTCTATTTCTTCGCCCGACAAACCGGTCTTAATCCTGATTTCACCTTCATCATTGATTGCCTGCGCTGAGTTTACAAAAAGATTGGCAAAGACCTGATTAAGCTGCTGAGGGAAACATAATATCTCCTGAAGCGCCCCATAATCTTTTACAACCTGTACCTTATATTTTAATTCATTCCATACAACATTAAGTGTAGATTCAATGCATTTGTTGATGTCAGCATAGCTGGGCTTGTCTTCGCCCGGATGGGCAAAATCCTTTAGATCCTGCACTATCTTTTTTATCCTCTCTGTTCCTTCACAGCTTTCTTCAATCAGGCCTGCTATGTCGTCAATCAGGAATTCAATATCCATTTTTTCTTCAAGTTTCCTGATATCCTGGATCTGTTCAGTATACTTGATTGTCTGCCTGTCCTGTTCCATCATATTTATCAGGCCGCGATAACTTGCTATCAGATTATTGTAATCCTTGATATACACAGATAATGTATTAAGATTGCTGCTCACAAAACCGGTTGGATTATTTATCTCATGTGCCACTCCGGCTGCCAGTTGTCCGATAGATGCCATCTTTTCCTGCTGAATAATCCTTGACTGCGCTTCTTTTATTTCTGAATAGGCCTTTTCAAGCTTTGTCTCGGCCTCTTTTCGTTCCGATATATCTCTTGTAAAGACAAGTGTTGCGGGATTGCCATCATGAATTATTTTAGTTACCGATACTTCAACATAAATTATTTCACCATTCTTTTTAATCCCGCGATGTTCATAACGTTCACCTCCTATTTCTCCTGTAAGCCTCTTTTCTCCTCTTTTTATAATATATTCAAGATCATGGGGATGAATTAATTCAATAGCGCCTTTTCCTATAACCTCATCAGCAGAATTATACCCGAATATCCTTGCAAAGCTGTTGTTTACATATACATGTTTATTATTTTGAAGTATTGCCACGCCATCGTGGGAACTTTCAATTGTTGTTCTATATTTCCCTTCACTTTCCTTAAGCGCTTTTGTTCTTTCTTCAACCCTTGATTCCAGCTCCTGATTGACCTTTTGTATTGCATCCTGCGCATCTTTTATTTTCGATATATCATTATAAAATGAATACCCTCCTATTTTTTGACCATTTATTATTATAGGAGATATCCTGGCATATACCGGAATAATACGCCCATCCTTTGTTCGGCGTAATGTCTCATATTCAACACGCTTTCCGGAAGCTATTTGCTTTTTTATATCTTTGAGTTTAACTGAATTTTCATCAACCGAAATCAGCTCGGCAATACGCTTTCCTGTTGCCTCTTCACGTGTATAGCCAAATAGCCGGGTGAACTCATGATTTACATATCTGATAACCGGAACAGTATCAGCAATAATAATAGCAATCAGGGCATTATCAAATACTTCGGTTAACAGTTCTGTCAAATCAGGGAATTGCTGAGCAGCTTCAATGTTTTTCTTGGTATTCATTATCTCTTCCATTTTTCTCATTTGAAGGTGTATTGAATCATTCCTAATTTGAAAAAATATCACTTTCCTGAATTCAGACTTTCATCCGTGTTGTTTACGGGCAGAATTATTATAAAGGTTGTACCTTGCCCCTCTTTGCTTTGAACTGTGATTTCACCGCGGTGTTTTTTAATAATATTATACGCCACATTTAGGCCCAGTCCTGTACCTTTTCCTACTTCTTTTGTTGTAAAAAAAGGGTCAAATATTTTGGGTATGTTTTCTTCTGATATTCCCGTGCCCGTATCGCTTACAATAATTTCTATGTTTTCTTTTAATAAACCTGTCTTTATATTGATCTCACCCTCATTCTTAATAGCCTGTGCAGCATTTACAAAAAGGTTGGCAAATACCTGATTTAACTGCTGTGGGAAGCATAGAATTTCCGGAAGAGTGCCGTAATCTTTTATAATCTTAACCTTATATTTGATTTCATTCCATACAATATTCAGTGTTGATTCGATACACTTGTTTATATCAGCATATTTGGGTTTATCTTCACCCGGATGGGCAAAATCCTTTAAATCCTGGACTATCTTTTCGATTCTATCTGTACCTTCGCGGCTTTCATCGATCAGGCTTGATGCATCGTCCATGCGGAAATCGATATCAATTCGTTTTTCTATGGATTTTATATCCTGAATCTGCTCTATATGGTCAGTTATCTGTTCACCCTTCATAAGGTGTCTTACTAAGTTGCGGTACTTGTTTAGCAGGTTATTATAGTCTTTAATATAGATAGCTAAGGTGTTCAGATTGCTGCTCACAAATCCGGTCGGATTATTTATTTCGTGGGCCACTCCGGCTGCCAACTGACCGATAGATGCCATTTTATCGGATTGACGAAGCTGGGCTTCAATTGATTTCCTTTCCTGTTCCGCCAGTTTTACTGCTGATATGTCAGTAATTACAGCAACCGTGCCCTCGAATTCCCCGTTTGATTTAAATATCGGGGTAGCTGACACAATAGTAGGAATAATCTTTCCTTCTTTGTTTATATGCTTAACTTCATATGAATTGCTCATCCCTTTTTTTCTTCGCTCTGTCCTATTTTCTATTGTCTCTTTTTCCTCTTTTGCATGAAGCATCCGAGCATGCTTCCCAATAAGTTCCTCCCTTGAATATCCAAGCATTTCACATATACTGTTATTAACAAAGGTCAGGATGCCATTTTCATCCAGTTTCAACAGTCCTTCTTTCATGTTTTCAATCAATACACGATTTTGCTTTTCACTCTCCTCCAGCGCTTTTAATGCCTTTACACGGTCAGTGATATCTTTTGAACTTCCCTGAAACCCAGTTATTTCTCTTCCTTTCCGCATCAAGCCAGCACTTGTTTCAAAAAATCTTTCTGTCCCATCCTTGATAATTACTTTGAAAGGGTAATTTTTTAAAACTTTTCCGGTTTTTACTATTGAACTGAACACATAGCGGATCTCATTCTGATTTTCTGGCGGGATAAAGTCTCTAAAGTTAAAGTTAAGCAGCTCTTTTTCTGTGTATCCGGTAAGTTCCTTTGCAACTTTGTTTACACTTGTAAATTTGCCATTTAAATCAAGTGTGTATATTATATCGGAAGAATATTCTAAGATAGAGTTTAATCTTTCAGATGCATTTGTATGCTGTATGATTTCCCGGTTTAAACGCTCTGTAAGCGATATTATGCGGCGTGCTGATTTTATACTTGCTTTCAACCTTTCGATTTCAAAAGGCTTTGTAATATAATCATCTGCGCCCTTTTCAAGAGCCTTGTTGATATCTTTATTTTGATTATTAGATGTAATCATTATTATGTAGACATAATTTTTTTCTGACAATGACCGTATTTTTTCACATAAGGTAAGACCATCCATATTGGGCATAACCCAGTCGGTGATCACAAGTTGGATTTTATTATTTTTAAAAATTTCCAATGCCTCAAGGCCGTCATTTGCGGTAAATACATCAAATCCCCAATTTATAAGCGTATTGCTTAAAAATTCCCGGGTAACAGGTGAATCGTCAACAATTAATATTGTCATATCTTTCCTATCGATAAGGTATTATTTGTTAAATTGTTTTTGCTTTAATATTTGAATTATTTCCCTCACAAACGCGCATTCACAAAAAGCATCACATCTATCCAATTTTTCAAAATCTGCCTTATATCCATTCAGTTTAAGTTTTGGGTCTAAAATAAAGTTTTCACGAGTTTGCCATACTTCAGAACAATTTGGGCAGATTTTAAAAGGGGGCATTAAGACCTCAGTTTTATTAGTATTTAGAGGAGAACTCATATTCTGATTTTACATTTACAGGAAGACAAATAGTTACTGTTGTCCCCTTGTCTTTATCGGATTGAATATCAATCTTACCAGAGTAAGATTCTACCATTGTTTTCACACTTGCCAGGCCTAATCCTGTACCTTTTCCAAGCGGCTTGGTTGTGAAACCCGGTACAAATACTCTGGACAGATCACTTTCAGATACACCTTCCCCGCTATCGGAAATTTTTATAAAGATAAATTTATCTTTAATCCCTGTTTCAATCATTAATTGTTTTTCGATTGACTTTTCCATTGCGTCGATGGCATTTTTTATTACATTATCAAGGATCTGCTTAATCTGAATTGGATTCCCCAGAATGGGGGGGATGGATTCGTCCAATTGAATATTCCTGGTTATTTTATATTTGAATTCAGGCATCATTTCCCAAAAAAGGGCTTCTTCTTCTATTAACCGGTTTACATTAATTTCTTGAGGTTGCAGAATACCTTTTCCCCTTGATCTCACAAGTATTTCAGCTAATATTTTACTTAAGGAATTGGCACTCTTTTTTAAATGCCCATGATATTTATTTAATTTGCTGATATCAGGTTTTTCTTCTGATAAGACCATTTCAGATAAATCAAGAGAACCGAAAAAACTATTTAAAGCATTGTTAATATTATGGACAATCTGTGAAGTGTGTTTACCGATTTCAGCCTCATTTGTAATTGCGAGGAGTTGATTAGTGCGTTCTGTCACTCTTTGTTCCAGTGTCTGATTATGTTCCTCCAATTTTTTAATTAATTTGTTTCTTTCTTCCTGGATATTGTACCAGTCAATTCCTTTTTTAATTATGATTTTTAATTCGGTATTATCCCAGGGTTTAGCGATATAATAGAATATGTTGCCTTTATTAATCGCTTCCATAATAGTAGCTGAGTCAGATTTTGTTGATAATACTATACGGACTATTTCAGGCTTGTTTTTTTTGATCCATTTCAAAAGTGTAAGGCCATCAGTTCCCGGCATTAATATATCTGAGATAATTAAGTGAACTTTATTTTCAAGAAGAAGTTTTTTTGCTTCATCCACACAGGATGCATATAGTTTTCGATATGGTTCATTAAGGAGAGTTCTTTCAATGGATTTTCTAATTCCAATTTCATCATCTACAATTAAAACAGATCGTTTCTTCATTAAGTGTTCCTCTGGGCAAATGTTTTTAAAAAGAAGAATCGTTTTTTTGTGTCATTATTAAAATTACAAATACAGATCGTTCAATTTAAATGGAATCATGTGGATTATAAAAAGAACCTGAATTGTAGATTTGTAATTGTGAGTCAGTTGATATATGAAAGATTAGTAATTTCAGTACAGCGATGGCCTATTGAGTCTAGTTGAGATTATATGTGCTGTATTTATTTTAATGTATTTTCCAGGTAATGAGATTTAAATTTACTGATTGTCCTCCTTTCGAGAAGATTTTTCAATGTCAATAATTGTCTTTGAAAAGTATGGCTTGGTCTCATATTTTGTAATATTCATGAGCCGCCGGGTGATTTTTGCCATATTTGCTGTCTGAGTTGCAATAATAGACAGGTTTTTCTGCAGGGATTGATATTTCTCTGATTCTATTTTAAGTAACTCTGTCTGTCCCAGCACAACCTGCAGGGGCTGGTTTATCTCATGACATACTGCGCCCGCCATTTCAAGGGCGCCTTCAAGTTTTTCCTTTTGCAGCTTTTCCTTTTCAGCCTTTTTTAGTTCGGTCAGGTCGTTCAGTATGATAAGCATTCCATGGTATTTATCACTGATATCAACCATTTTTTTAATCTTTATGTGAAAAAATTTCGGCCCTTTTTTTGTTACCAGCGTCTTCTCCAGTACATAATCAGAAATATTGTTATCCATATAGGGGAAGACATCAACAAACCATGGAATTTTTTTAAAAAAAGACGAATCTTCATTATAGTATTTTGAACCGGGAACAGAAGACTCTTCAAAAAGCTCAGCCCAAGCCTGGTTATAATTTTCAACCCTGTTTTTATCATTTATCAAGACGACAGGGGCATGTATAGTTTCAAAGATGGTCAGATATCTGTTTTTTTCATTGATGATCTCTCTATTTTTATTCTGAAGTTCCTCTAATTTGCTGTTTTCAGTCTGTGTACACCATTCACTGCAGAAACCCAGTTCAATCCTGTCAAAGAATCTTTCAACCCTTAATTTGCATGCCGCTTTATATGGCCCCGGTGATTCGCTATTATTAATAAGATCAAGATATGACTGCCTGTAATATTTCATAAGACCCAGAAACATGGACAGGTTAATACCCCGTGCACGGTGACGTTTTGCCTCAAGGACGCCGAAGGATGCTGCAGGGTCAATGGTATAGTCTTCATCAGGGTAAAGTTCCAGATTTCTGGAATCCTCTGTTATTGATGAAAGCAGGGCATTTGAAAGCCCTGAGATAGAAAGTCTCCATGCCTCCTTGAGTGTTGATGTGTATCTTGAATAGTCCTGCCGCTTGGCATAGAAAAGAATTTGATCCATCAGCCATTCTTCGCTTTGAAGAATAAAAGCCCTGAATTTATCGACATCAAATTCATGCGGAGGCGAAATAATGTCAGTTGGTGTATTTTTTAGTCTTTCGTTCATTCAGGACCCTACCCTGGAAACCCAATTGAATAGTTGATATTTATATACAATAATCGGCATAAGTTACTAAAACCTGAAGTAATTTTTATATATGGAGAGTTTTTAAAATAACTGGAGAGAGGTTAATATGTTGTTTTTTTGCAGCTCTTTTTTAATCGCCTTTCCTATTTCTTTCACTGTGTATGGCTTTTTCACATAGGTATCACCAATAAGGTTCTGAAGATCCTTGATTTTTTCTGTCTCAGAGTATCCGCTTGCGATTATTATTTTTTGCTCCGGTTTAAACTCTGCAATTTTTTTACAGGTTTCAAGACCATCCATTCCCGGATCCATTACCATATCCATCACAACCAGGTCAGCATGGTTGCTATGGAGATAATCGACTGCCTCTTCACCGCTGGAAACAGATGATGGGGAGTACCCCAGTTTTTCAAGGATAACACAGGCTATCTCACGCTGTTCAAAAACATCATCAACAACAAGTATAGATTCGCCATTTCCGTTGTATTCATTTATGTCTCGGGATATTTTTTCTTTTTGCTTCGCCTCTGTTACAGGAAAGTAAAGGGTAAAGGTTGTGCCCCTGCCTTCAGTGGTGTTGATGTCAATAAAACCTTTATGATCCTGAACTGTTCCCCATATAACCGGCATCTCCAGACCAGTACCGCTTCTTCCCATTACTTTTTTTGTATAAAAAGGCTCGAATATTCTGGGCAGATCAGTCTCGGAAATACCTGCACCTGTATCATCGACAGTGATTGTAACATACTGCCCTTTTTCGATTATCCGTTTATAACCCTTTTCGGGGGTATCCATGTATCTGCTGCCGGTGGATACCGTGATTTTTCCCATGCCTTCAATTGATTCTGCAGCATTGGAGATAAGATTTATGACTGATTTTGATATATGGTTTGATGAACCCTTTATATTTTGCAGTGGCATTTCAAGTTCAAATACTATTTTAATCCCCGGATGATTAAATTTAATATTACGGAATTCAGGACTGCCCTT
Source organism: Desulfatiglandales bacterium (assembly GCA_963667015.2). GTDB lineage: Bacteria > Desulfobacterota > DSM-4660 > Desulfatiglandales > HGW-15 > JAAZBV01. Next base: position 2,361,729 of record CAXXJJ010000004.1, on the reverse strand, counting down.
CAATTCGGTGATTATATCATTCAAATTCAGTATCTGGGTTACAGGTGCCCCTCTTCGCAACAGGGTAAGTAGATCCTGGACAATAAGGGCAGCTCTCTCACCGGATTGTTTTATAGTGTTGACAGGTTTTTTCAGAGGACTGCCTTCTGGCAGATCCATTAAGATAAGTTCGGGATAACTGACTATGCCGGACAGGATATTATTCAGATCGTGGGCTACATTGCTGGCGAGGGCGCCTATTACCTCCATTTTTTGGGACTGTTTCAAATTATCTTTTAATCTTTCATTTTCTGCTTCAAGATTTTCGAGCTTTTTTAATAATTCTTCATAGGTTGGCTTTATTGACACCTGCGGTATCTCCTGATTGATAGAATTAATTCCTCATACTTGTAACAGGAGCAGGCATTCTTCCCCCTCTTTTTAAAAATGCTGCTGCAGAACCTTTATTTACCTTCATGATGGGAGCTTCACCAAGGAGTCCGCCAAAGTCCACAGATTCGCCAGCCTTCATGCCTGGCACAGGTATTACCCTTACAGCAGTTGTCTTATTGTTTATTACACCTATGGCCAGTTCATCTGCGATAATCGCATTTATTGTACTGGCAGGGGTATCCCCGGGGATGGCAAACATATCCAGTCCAACCGAGCATACGGATGTCAGTGCTTCAAGTTTGTCGAGGCTGAGGAGCCCTTTTTTAACCGCATTGATCATTCCTGTATCTTCGCTGATTGGTATAAATGTTCCGCTGAGGCCTCCTACATTGCCGCTTGCCATGGCGCCGCCTTTTTTGACTGCATCCATGAGCAGTGCTACGGCAAGTGTTGATCCGTGGGCTCCAACTGATTCAATCCCGAATGCCTCGATAATATTTGCCACCGAATCTCCGGCTGCTGTAGTCGGGGCGAGAGATATGTCCACTATTCCGAAGGGGATACCAAGGTTTTCGGCCAGTTCCCGGCCGATCAGCTCACCGCCCCTGGTTATTTTGAAAACAGTCCTTTTTATAATCTCAGATAACTGCGTAAGATTACAGTCCCGGTTTTTCTCGACCACGCTGTTTACAACTCCCGGTCCGCTGATACCGATATTAAGCGTAATATCAGGTTCTCCTATTCCATGGAATGCCCCGGCCATAAAGGGGTTATCTTCAGGTGCATTTGCAAAGACCACGAACTTGGCACAGCCAATGGCATCCTTTGTTTTTTCTGCCGTTTCCTTGAGCATGGGGCCGACCAGGTTGATGGCATCCAGGTTCAGCCCTGCTGTGTTTGTACCTACATTCAGGAATGAGCAGACCCTTGCTGTTTCGGCAAATACATCCGGGAGGGATTCAATAAGCATCCTGTCCGATGGAGTGAGTCCTTTATGTACAATTGCACCAAAGCCCCCGATAAAATCAATCCCTGCCTCTTCAACGGCCCTGTCCATTGTCTTTGCCATTTTAATAAACTTTTCTTTTTCACAATGGGTTTCCATGATCAGGCTGACCGGGGTAATAGATATTCTTTTATTTACAATAGGAACGCCATATTTTATCTCCAGGGCCTTTGCCTGTTTAACCAGTCTGGTTGCATTTGAACTGATTTTTTCATAAACCTTTTCGGTAAACCGGTTAAAATCATTGTCAATGCAGTCCTTAAGGTTGATCCCCATTGTTGTGGTCCTGATATCAAGATTCTGATACAGGATCATGCTTGCGGTTTCGAAGACTTCTTCAACTGATATCGGCATTTTTTAAATCCTGTGCATCATTTTAAAGATATTTTCATGCTGAATCTGGACCTTCAGTTTGAGCTCTTCACCGATTTTTTCCAGTTCTTCTCTTACCTTCTCCAGACTGTGTTTTGCTTCCTTCATGTCCACCAGCATTGTCATTACAAAGTATGTATCCATTATCTTCTGGCTGATATCCTCTATGTTGATATCGCACTCATATAACAGATTTGATATCTTGGCGACGATTCCCTTTTTGTCACCACCAATTACGGTAATAAAAAGCAGTTCCTTTTCCATATAAAAACCCCGCATTTGAAGTATATTAATAATTTATTAAAGGTAATATCTAACACAGATAGGTTTATCTATCAATCGCAGTTTAACAGGCTCTTGACTTAATATGATAAATCGTTATTTTTTTCTACTACCATAAAAAAATATCGGAGGTTGCACAGTGTTAAAAAAAATGGCTGTAGGCCAGTTACAGGCAAACTGTTATATTCTTGGCTGCAATAACAGTAAAGAAGGAATGGTTATTGATCCTGGCGGAGATGCATCAAGCATAGTGAAAGAGATTACAAAGGCGGGGCTCAGGATCACAAAGATTATACTTACCCACGGGCATTTTGATCATACAGACGGAGCGGTTGAACTCCGGGATAATACGAAGGCCCCTGTTTTTATTCATGCCGGGGATGCCTCTTCACTGGGTTTTACTCCTGACGGGTATCTTGAAGACGGTCAGGAATTTAATATCGGGGAATATAAGATATCGGTTCTTCATACTCCCGGACATTCACCCGGAGGAGTATGCCTTTGTGCCCCCGGCGCTGTATTCACAGGAGATACCCTTTTTGCAGGTTCTATAGGACGCACTGACTTTCCGGGAGGTGATTATAACAGCCTGATCCAGGGTGTTATTAATAAAATATTTCCCCTTGGTGATGATTTAAGGGTATATCCGGGCCATGGACCAGCTTCAATTATAGGGCAGGAAAGAAGATTTAACCCCTTTTTTCAGAATATCAGGGCATAACGCCATATTTTTTCAATTTTTTATGAAGTGTCTTGCGTGTGATTCCCAGCCTTCTGGCGGCCTCACTCTTATTCCCATTTGTGGATTCAAGGGTGTTTAAGATGGTCGCCTTTTCTACTTCTTCAAGGGGAACATCTCCGGTGATAATAGGTAATGAATCATTTGCAATATCCTCATCGTTTTTGAAGATAAACGGAAGGTCATTCTGATCAATATAATCCTCTGTGGAAAGGACTACACATCTTTCAATCGCATTCATCAGTTCTCTTACATTACCGGGCCATTCATATTTGAGAAGTGCGTCCATTGCACGCGGTGTAAACCCCCTGGCCTGTTTTCGGTTTTTTTCAGAGAACATCTCCAGATAATGCTGTGCAAGAAGGGGGATGTCTTCTTTCCTGTCCTTTAGGAGCGGCATCCTCAGTTCTACAACATTAAGCCTGTAATAAAGGTCTTCCCTGAACCTGTTCTGTTCTATATCTTTTAACAGATCCCTGTTTGATGCGGCTATAACACGTACATCAACCTTTATTACCTCTTCACCGCCAACCCTGGTTATTTCTCTCTCCTGCAATACCCTTAAAAGCTTAACCTGCATGGACATGGGCATTTCACCTATTTCATCGAGGAAGATACTTCCCCCGTGTGCAAGTCTGAACTTGCCTTCTTTTTTCCTGCTGGCACCTGTAAAGGCCCCTTTTTCATGCCCGAAGAGTTCCGATTCAAGAAGGGTTTCGGTAATGGCCGCACAATTGATCTTTATAAAGGGCGCATCCTTTCTGGAGCTGTTATAATGGATCGCGCCGGCAATCATCTCCTTCCCTGTGCCTGAATCTCCCGAAATCAATATTGTAGCCTCCGATGGAGATACCTGTGCCACGGTTTCAAGCAGTTTTACCATAACAGGACTTCTGCCGATTATATTTCTCCTGTCAAAATGACTCCCGATACTTTCCCTTAACATTCGGTTCTCTTCTTTTAAACCGGTATGATCCATCGCTCTTGCTATTGCAATCTTGAGCTCATCAAAATCAAGGGGTTTTGTGAGATAATCATATGCTCCGCTCTTAAGTGCATCAACCGCAGTCTCAACAGATGAATAGGCGGTCATGATAATAATCGGTATGGCAGGGTTAATTATTTTTATTTCCTTGAGAGCCTCGATACCGGAGACCTGTACCATTCGAACATCCATAAGTATCAGATCATATGCCCTTTCTTCCACCTTTGCTATGGCTGTCGAACCGTCATCAGCTTCTTCTATAAGGTATCCCCAGCCTGAAGTAAGGGTTTTCAACATTGTGCGATGTGCAGTATCATCATCGACAACAAGGATTGAATATTTTTTATCGCTGTTCATTTGGATTTCCTGATTTTAATCTGTCGTCCTGTCTGAATTATTCATTTAATCCAGGGGAAGTATAATAGTGGCGTCAGTCCCTTTCCCTTGATTGCTCTCTACCTTTATTTCTCCGTCATGAGATTCAATTATCCGGTGAACAATCGCAAGACCAAGTCCTGTGCCTGACTGTTTTGTCGTAAAGTAGGGATCAAAAACATTGCCGATATCACTGGGAGAGATCCCTTTGCCCGTATCACTTACTTTTATTTTCATCATTTCAGCGGTAGAGTCGTAATTGACTGAAATCGATAGCTCCCCTCCTGAATCCATTGCCTCAATGCTGTTTAAAAAAAGATTTAAAAACACCTGATTTATGCGGTCAGAGTCAACTGCAATATGGGGGATGCCTGATGGAACCTCAACATGTACCCTGATATCTTTTTCATGGGCATTTCTTTCTATCATTTTTACCGAATGGTTAATGATAGTTTTGATGTCGACAGTTTTCCTGTTAATATTAACAGGACGTGCAAATTCAAGAAGCTGGCTGATTACACGGTTCAACCTTTCAACCTCATTTACCATTATCTGGGCAGTGTCTTTATCCTCGGGTATATCCTTGTATCTTTCGCCAAAGTAGGTGGCGAAACCCTTTATTGAGCTTAAAGGATTTCTGATTTCATGGGCTACTCCTGCTGCAAGCCTTCCTATTGATGCAAGCCTTGTGCTTCTTTCCACTTCCTTTTTAAGTTCCTGAACCTCGGATAAATCACGGAAAAGGATTATATATCCCAGCAGTAGTCCGGAACTGTCCTCCAGGATTGACATGTTTATATCCAGATATACCTTCCCATGTTCGCCAAGATCTATCTCGATTTCTTTAACTATATTCTTTTTATTCTTCCGCAACTCGTTTATAAGCTCTATAAGCTGATCAGGCAGTTTTTCTTCTACCGATTTTCCAATTATTTTTACACTTGGAATATGAAGCAGTGTTTCGGCTGAATTGTTGAATGAGGCAATAGCGGATTTGGTATCGAGTACAATAAGCCCGATAGGCATGTTATCGACAATGTTATCAGAAAGGGCCTTTATCCTGGACAGTGATGACTGCGCAGTCCTGTAGGCCTGAACGAGAATCAGCAGTGAGATACCGGCAAACCCTATTAAAAGCAGGTAAAAACCTCTCTTGAAAACTTCCCTGCTGTCTTCTTTGCTTCGGGCCTCAATATTTGTCATGTCGAGGCCTATAAAAATAATGCGGCTTCCTTCCTCGGGGATGCCTGGAAATCTCTGGCTCTGGAATCTTGTATTTCTGTTCTGAAGATTTCTCTGGCTGCCTTGTGTTTGTGATAGTCCTGGTGATAATTTTGGTAAAAATACCCTGTACACTTCAAATATCTTTTTTCCATCCCTGCTTTCTGTTTCCCGTTTATGCGGTCCGCCGAAATGGATTAATGAAGGATAGTCAATATTATCACCATAATTTTTTCCAATCTGATCTGTCTCATTATGATTTGTAATGTTACCATCGAGGTCGGTTAATATTATATAAGATATATCCGGAAATCTGGCAAAAAAGGTAACTAACGGCTGTAAAGGATCCTGATTGTATCCCTGCTCATTCCAGCCTTGGCCCGGAAACTGAAATTCTGTTGACCTCATCATCATGCTCCTCCTGACATATTCTTCCAGTGTATAAATAAAACCTTGTCCTTTATCAGTGAGGAGTTGTTCGATAGCGCGATTTTGCCTTTTAATATTATCTGTGGTCCAGAAAATGAAGATAGGCAGGAGGATAAGTATACATCCTGCCATTATCCAGAATAACGGCCTGAATTTTGTTCTGGCCGGATTTTGAAAGTTATTTGTCATATCAAGCATATAAGCAACAACCGTTCCATTGGGTGAATTATAGTATAAGGTTAATTTAAAATAAAAAAGATAAATGTTGCAATATATTTATTTCTACCAGTGTATATTTTGTATGCAGTTATATTACTGTAAAGGGTAAATAGTATACACATTTTTAGGGTATACGTTGCAATAACAGAGATATAATATGTTAGATAAAAGCTATAGAATCCCTGTAATATAAAAAAAGATATGCTTTATTTGTTGTATCAGGTATAATTGAACCTAAATTATGTAATAATAAGCAGTTATTTATATAATCCTCTGAAAAAGTCCTGCTGGCATTTTATTGATCTTAAAATAATTAGATTAGATTTTTTCTGCTAATATCACATCAAAAGGGCATAAAATGGAAGGCGTAGACGACCTGTTTAAATACAAAGAAAGACATGAAGGAATTTTTGAAAATACCGGAAATGCAATCGCAGTATACAGGGCTGTTGATGACGGGAGTGATTTTGTCTTTGTTGAGATTAACAGGGCCGCAGAGAGAATAGAGAATGTTAAGAGAGCGGATCTGATCGGGAAAAGAGTTACAGAGGTATTCCCAGGCGTAAGGGAGTTTGGACTGCTCGATGTGTTCAGGAGAGTGTGGGAATCAGGTATTCCTGAGCACCATCCAGCTTCATTATATAAAGATTCCCACACTGTCGGCTGGAAAGAAAACAATGTATACCGGCTTCCTTCACATGAAATAGTTGCTATATACTCGGATGAGACAAAACATAAAACTGCAGAAACGGCCTTGATGGAAAGTGAAGAACGTTTCAGGCAACTCGCGGAAAATATCCAGGAGGTTTTCTGGGTAGTATCTCCTGACTGGAAACAGGTCCACTATATAAGCCCTGCCTATGAAAGTGTCTGGGGCCTTTCATGTGAAAGCCTTTATGAAAGACCCATGTCATGGATTGACACAATAGTTGACGAAGACAAACAAGTCATCATGTCATACCTTCAGGAAAAGATCGACGGCGATTTAACAGAGCTAACCTTTCCTGACTACAGGATAATACATACTGACTGGTCGATCCACTGGATTTCAGCGCGTGGATATCCAATCTATAATGAAGAGGGCAAACCATTTCGTATCGTCGGTATAGCTGAAGATATTACGGAAAAGAAACAGTCTGAAAAGGCATTTAATGCAATTCTTGAGGGGACAGCATGGGTTGTAGGACAGGATTTTTTCGATAAGATTGTCAGGGAGATTTCGGCATGGCTGGATTGTGACATAGCCCTGATAGGGCGGCTGGTCGATAAATCATATCTTGAATCAATCTCCATTATTAAAGACGGACGTCTGTTGCAGGATGTGTCATTTCCAATTGAAGGATCTCCAAGCAAGAACGTTATAGCCAATGGCTACAGTTATTTTCCTGTGGGGTTACTGGAGCTTTTCCCAAAGACATCGCATATCCAGGAATTGGGAATGGATGGCTATGTAGGAATACGCCTGCTGGATAAGGACGGACAACCTATGGGCGTTCTGGCTGCAATGTCAAAGGGCAGGCTTATTTTGCCGAACAGGGCCGAGGATGTGATGAAAATCCTGGCGGCAAGGACATCTGCAGAGATAGAAAGGACAAATACTGAAGAAAAGAAAAAAAATATCGAGGTTCTGCTTCAGCAGGCCCAGAAGATGGAGTCTATCGGAACCCTGGCGGGAGGTATCGCACATGATTTTAATAATATCCTGCAGTCAATAATTCTAAATACCGAGCTGGCCCAATTTGAGAACAGTGATAATACTGTTGTTCAACATAGAATGGAAGAGGTCCTCAAGGCCTCAAAGAGAGCGACCGATCTTGTTAAACAGATTTTAACCTTCAGCAGACAAAGTGAGATTGAATTTAAACCTCTTAAGATCAGTCTGGTCATCAGTGAGGCATTAAAGATGCTCAGGTCTTCTCTTCCATCTACCATAGAAATTATAATGAATATATCAAAAGAAGATGATCTTGTCATAGCTGATCCAACCCAGATCCATCAGGTTGTGATGAACCTTTGCACGAATGCATCTCATGCAATGCGTGAAACCGGAGGCACGCTTTCCATTAATCTTGAACAGTTCGAAAATGATTATAGATCCATAGCCGTCTATCCTGAACTTAGTCCAGGCCCTTATCTTTGTTTGACTATAAAGGATACCGGTCATGGTATGGATAACAGCACAATGGAGCGGATATTTGATCCCTTTTTTACAACCAAAGAACGCGGTGAAGGTACAGGGCTTGGTCTTGCTGTGGTTTATGGCATTGTAAAAGAACTTAAAGGTACAATTCGTGTTGAGAGTGAAAAGGGCAGAGGAACAAGTTTTTCTTTATTTTTCCCAAAGATCCGGAGACTGCCAAAGGCTGATGCTATTGAAACCCGCCCAATACCCGGCGGCACAGAGGTTATGCTGCTGGTTGATGACGAGGAAGGCCTGCTCAAGGCTCAGAGAAAGATATTTGAAAGACTGGGGTATACAGTCGAAATACATTCAAGCAGCCTTGATGCCCTGGCGGCCTATAAAAGAGATCCCAACCATTATGATATAGTTATTACCGACCAGACAATGCCAAAGATGACAGGTGCTCAACTTGCAAAGGAATTAATAGCAATAAGACCTGATATCCCTATTATTCTCTGCACCGGATTCAGTGATGTAATCTCTGAAGAGGATGCAAAAAACATAGGGATCAAGGAATTTATAATGAAACCGATTGTTGTCAGCGAGGTCGCCTGCAAGGTAAGAGAATTACTCGGCTAGTATTGCTGAAACAACTGCTGCGCCTTTTTTAAAGAGTCAACATCATCAACACCCATCACCTCATTCTCATCACCGGCAACTACATAACCTGTTTTAAGACCGTCATTATACATCATCTCTACCATATCGGTTATAAAGTATTCCTTTATCTCAACCTTTTTGCCATCTCTTTCTTTTTTGACAATGTGGGGATGTGCACTTAATAACTCAAGGTATTTCAGCAGGGCATCCTTCTTAATTGCATATATGCCCCCGTTACATATATTGAGTCTTTTCTGTTCATCAGCAGGGTATTTGTTCCAGTATTCCCATTCTATGATCTTCTTTACATTACTGCCTTCAGTATCAAATACTCCATACTTCTTTTTGTCTCCAGGGCAGAAGCCCAGAATACTTATGTGACTGTCAGACAGGGAATTAACCAGTTCCATGAATGTCGATGCCTTCACAAGAGGTGTGTCCCCCATTGTGATCAGCAGGTAATCATATTCTTCATTTTTAATGAAATCCATTGCCGCCAGCATTGCTCCGCCTGTCCCGTTGAGTTCAGGCTGTTCATAGTAGGAAACACCAAAGGAAGATGTTGCCTTGATTACATCTTCTTTTTTATGGTTAACCACAAGGGCCTTTGGACCTGCAGGGAGCTTTTCAATTATGCTGATCAGAATGGGACGGCTTCCCTTAAATACGTCGTCGCCCTCCGGTACAAGTGGAAGCACTGTCTTGTTCCCGTCATAGCCTTTCATCCTGCTGCCTTTTCCGGCTGCAAATATAAGTGATGCGATCTTAATGTTGCTGTCCAAATTTGATTCTCCTTGTTATCGAATTGTGTTATGTTGTTGCAGAGAAGGGTTTAAAACCAGTCTCTGCGAATTTATATAAATCTCAACGATATACGATGTAAATTTCAGAGAATAATCAATTTATATTTTTTTCATCAAAATGTAAATCCATGGATTCTTATGTTCAATGAATTGACAATACAACAGTTATGCGCCCTTGATTACAACCGGAACATGGTTGTTACCGCAGGCCCCGGTGCAGGAAAGACCAGGATACTGAGCTACCGGTTTTGTTTTATCCTGCTTACCGATGATACTGTATCTCTTCCCCAGATCCTGACACTGACATTTACCGAAAAGGCAGCAGAAGAAATGAAGGGCCGGATCTATGATATGCTTATCCAGCTTGACAAAAGACTCATACAAAAGGGTGATATAAAATTAAGAAACAGGATAAAGAGCGCCAGGGATCAGTTTGATAAGAACAGGATATCAACAATTCATTCATTCTGCGCAAACCTCCTGAAAGAACACCCTGTTGAATCGGGTATTGATCCTCAATTTAATATTATACAGGGATTTCGCCAGAAAGCCCTGCTGGATGAAGCCATTGAGGATGCAATGGCCTCGGTCTGGCAGGAAAACAAAAATACACTTATCCCTCTGCTGCGCTCCTTTGGAGGGAAAAACAACCTGTTTAAAGCAGTCAGAAACCTGACAGAAAATTCATCTGTATTTGAAAGGGTTCTTAAGACATCTGATCGACTGTTCAGCACAAAAGACTGGAAACAAAAGGTTTTTACTGAGTATTGCGCTTATATAAAAGAAAGGTTCATCATTCCATATATGGAAGGGTTAAAATATCTTGAGGACAGGAATGATACCATAGAAGAACTTATCAATCTTTTTGATGAATGGCTCCCCCTAAGTCAAAATGAAGATGAATTTTATGCTGTTCCCGCACTGTTCAGGACGTTAAGGAATCTGGCAGAAAATGGCAGCAGGATGAGAAAAAAATGCAGCATCGATATAGGTCTCAGAACGCTTTCATATGTAGATATGGTTGCAGAGCACTTCCCTGATTTGTTTATTGAGGATAATCCCGATTCCATATTTGAAAGAGAACTGGGATTTTTTATCCATGCTGTGAAGGTTGCTGCAGAAAAATATTCCAGGGAAAAGGAAAAAATAAACTGCCTGGATTTCTCCGACCTCGAGACAAAGTCGTTCGCATTTTTAAGTAATATGCTCAGAGGTGGTGACTCATCACGCATTAAAAAGATACAGAACCGGTACAGGTATATAATGGTGGATGAATTCCAGGACACCAACAGGATACAGTGGGATATCATCAGATCGCTCTGCCTGGATACCTCAAATCCCTCCGGTAAATTATTGCTTCCAGGAAAGATATTTGTTGTAGGAGATAAAAGGCAGGCCATCTACAGGTTTCGTGGCGGTGATGTAACGGTATTTGAAAGAGTCAATAAAGAGATAAAGGGTTCAAATACCGATCCTCTACCATTATTCTGGAAGTCAGACAGATATTCCGGAAGGATAAAGGAGATTGACGATGATTTTGATCCGGAGGTACAAAGAAAAAGATTTGAAATTCTTCCCGCTGCAGAACAGGAAAAAATCCTCGGGGGAGATATATACCTGCCCCATAATTTCAGAAGCGACACTAATCCTATTGCATTCTTCAACAGGACCTTTGAGGAGATATTCAGCAATAAGTATGCAGGTGAAATAAAAATTTATGAGACCGCCCCGAGAGATATTCATATGCCTGAACATAAAAAAAATGTCCAGGATAAGGGATCGGTGTCCATATTAATGCCAACGGTGACATCCGGTAGAAGCAATAATGCAGAAACCGAAGCCGCCCTGATAGCACAGTTAATTGAATCCATACTTGGCAGGAATGGAACAGACTGCTGTGAATACACCGCCTTTAAGGATATAAGAAAAAAGCTGGAAAAAAAAGAACGAGCAATAGGTATACTTTTTTATGCCTTCACACATATAAAGACATATGAAAATATATTGAGAGAGGTGGGTATCCCTTTCGTCATCCACCGAGGCAAGGGGTTTTACAAAAGCAGAGAGGTGATAGAGATGCTTCAGCTGCTTAACTATCTGGCCGATGAAAGACAGAAAATTTCACTTCTGGGCTGTCTCAGGGGGCAGATATTCGGCTTGAGTGATCCGGAGATATTCGATCTTTTTTATAATAAAAATAATCCGGCGGAAGGAATCAAAAATTCCGATATACCTTATATAAAGAGAATAAAAAACCAGCTTGAATCATGGCGGTTTTTGTCAACCAGGCTTCCTATAACCGAATTGATAAGAACTATAATCTCCCAGCGTTTCCTTGTAGCCACCTATTCCTCTCAACCCGGAGGAGAGCAGGGTCTGCAAAATATGGAAAAACTTATAGACATAGCAAGAAGATTCCAGAATGATGAAAACGGATCTTTGCAGGAATTTGTTGGATACTGCCTTGAAATGGCGAACAGGGATGAGGATGAAGGGGAAGCGATCAATGCCTCAGGAGAAAACAGCGCCATATCCCTGATGACCATACATGCCGCAAAGGGACTTGAATTTCCCATGGTTATCATACCTCAACTGGACAGAAGAAGTCGCCTTAATCCCGAACCCGGAAGGCCGGTAAGGCTTTACAGATCTGAAAAAAATGAACCTGCTGACTGGAACAGGCATGAAGGTGAGATACCTGTGTGGCAGGTTGAGATGCCCGGATTTGATTACCGGAAAAAACTTAGCCCGCTCGGACATCTCCTTCTGGAGAGGAACAGGCTTGAGGAAACAGCCGAAAACAGAAGAGTCTTTTATGTCGGGTGTACAAGGGCGGAAAATCATCTTGTACTTATATGTGCAGATAATGAGAAAAAGACAGGTAACAAAAAAGCATATCTTACTTCTGATGATTACAGGCAGGGCGCCAACATAAATCAGCTTTTGTCGGATATTTATGTGCTGGATGAAGAAAGCAGCGGGTACTGTGAAGGGAGCAATGATGATTTTGCTCCGGTAGTAAGAAAATGTGATATAAAGGCAAGACCTTTTAAGGGTATTGCCTATGATCCTGAAAAGCCCGACAGGAATTCCTTTGGGGTATATGACGATGATATAAAAAAACTGGACTTTACGAATCCGGTAAGATCAGATCCATACTTCCAGCTCAGCTTTACCTCAATACGTATCTTTATGAAATGCCCGGTTCGGTTCTATTACAACTCCGTTCTGAAGCTTAAGGAAGAAGAACATACTTCTGAATATGTTGATGCCGAATATTATGAAGATATTAACGCAGCAGGGCAGGATGCAGAAGAATATGATTCAAAGGATGCACTTTTCATTGGAAACTTTATCCATAAGTATCTGGAGAAACATGAATTCGGTGCAGGTTTTGATGCCAGCCTGTTTGAGTATACCGGGAAAAGGATAAATTCATCAGGCTCCATTGCTGATTCATGTCTTGAAAGAGCAGAAGAACTGCTGAGGCAGGCAGTGAATGACAGGAAACTGATCGATCTGATGGCAGGGAAAACAGCATATGCTGAGATACCATTTTTGACCAGTGCCCTTCCAGGTATCGAATTCAGGGGAGTCATGGACAGAATTATAAAAGATCCGGAAACAGGACTCTGGTCAATCATTGACTGGAAAAGTAATGATCTTGGAACAAAAGATCCGGAACAGGTTATTACTGAAAACGGTTATGATATCCAGCTCGCCTTTTATAAATGGGCACTTGAAAAAATCCTGAATGAAAAAGTAGATAAACAATATATCTATTTTCTAAATAATGGATGCCTTAAAGAATGCAGCTGGCAGGGAAATCCGCTGGATGTTTTTTCAGGTATTGCGTCAAAGATAGATGAGTTTGAAAAAGACAGTAAATGGTTGAATGGTTCGGAAACAGCTGTAAAAGAAAATTCTGAGTGCCGGTTCTGCGGGTATTATGGCACTGTCTGCATGTAAATCTATCCTTTAATTACTCCAAGCGGTCTTAGACGTGCAATCTTTCTCGCCAGTCCTGCCTGATGCACTACTTCCACAACCTCTGATACATCCTTATAGGCCTCGGGCATTTCCTCCTTAAGGGTGTTTTTACCTCCTGCCTGCACAAAGATTCCCCTGTCTTCAAGTTCTCTTTGTATGGATCTGCCTTTTGCTTTTTTTATGGCACTGCTTCTGCTCAGGATGCGCCCCGCTCCATGACAGCTTGAACCGAAACTCTTCTCCATGGCGCCATGATCTCCTGCAAGTACATATGAACAGGTCCCCATGTCCCCGGGGATCAGTACGGGCTGACCTGTGTCTTTATATATATCCGGCAGGATATCGTGTCCCGGAGGGAAAGAGCGTGTAGCACCCTTTCTGTGAACACAGAGGAGTGTTTTCCTGCCGTCTATGGTGTGATATTCCTTTTTAATTATATTATGTGAAACATCATAAAGAAGAGACATGCGAAGTGTCCCCGGATCTGTTCCAAGGGATCTCAGCATTGATTCACTGGCCAGGTGCATCAGGACCTGCCTGTTGGCCCAGGCATAATTCGCAGCACAGGCCATTGCGGAGAGATATCTCCTGCCAATGCCGGAGTTGATTGGCGCGCATGCAAGCTGCCTGTCCGGGAGATCCGGGATCTGTGGTTTTTCGGACATTTTTTTCAGGAAATCATCACAGATCTGATGTCCGAAACCTCTTGATCCGGTATGCAGAAATACCGTGATCTGGCCTTCATGCAGGTTAAAACGATCGGCAATTGTTTTATCATAGATCTGATCAACTACCTGTATCTCCAGAAAATGATTTCCTGAACCAAGGGTGCCCAGTTGATCGAGTCCCCTTTTTACAGCCCGTTCACTCAGCACTTCAGGGTCAGCCCCCTGCATGGTTCCATTGTCCTCTGTTTTTAATAGGTCTTCGCGGCTGCCAAATCCATTTTTGATTGCCCAGGCAGCACCTTCAGTGGCAACCATGGCCTCATCTCTTTTAGAAAGCCTGATAGTGCCCCCTTTACCGACACCAAGGGGAATATCCCTGTATAGCGAAAGGATGATATCTCTTATATAAGGTTTTATATCGGAAGCCTCAAGGCCGGTTGCCATGAGACGACAGCCGCAGTTGATATCATATCCCACACCGCCGGGTGATACAATCCCGTCATCCATTCGAAATGCCGCTACACCGCCGATGGGAAAACCATATCCCCAGTGGATATCCGGCATGGCAAGAGAATGTCCCACAATGCCGGGCAGGGTACTCACATTGGCAACCTGTGTGATGCTCTGGTCTTCTCTGACTTCACCGATCAACCGGGGACTGGAAAATATCATCCCCGAAACCCTCATTTTTCCGGTTTTGGGAATGAGCCATCGGTTATCGTCTATTTTTTCGAGTTTGATTTCCATGTATTACCTTTAGAGGTCAAATATTATTCTTGCTGTCCAGATTCCGTCTTCTTCTTTAACCTCTATCTGATGATATGTTACTGCCTTGATTTCCCTCACAACCCCATGATATCGGTTGTCAAAGTTCATGACTGAAAGAGTTGATATTAAATTATTTCTATTTATGACGTTAATAAATATTTCAGTTACAACCACTCTTTCGCCCTCAAAGAGATACAGGATTTCAGACAGCCATCTGACCATCAGATCAGGCAGATCATTTCCATGAAGTGAAATTTTTAATTTATGATTAATTTTAGGTGCTTTATTATCCACGAGAAGTTCTGAAAAGGCTAATCCTGCGTTCATAAAAAGCTCTTCACAGGAATGGCCAGTGACTGACATGCCAAGGTCAGCAGTATGACTAAAAAGACTATAAAAAATGGATTTTACTATCATTTTATTTTAAGGTCAAAAAAAATCATAAAAATACATTTTTTTCATTGATTTTATATTAATGATATATTAATTGAATAATCATTATATGTTGAGTATAATATAATAACTATCAAACAACCGATATATTTTTTTAAAGTTTTTTATATTATCAAACGATTAGTATATTGAATTAAACAGTTGATACTCACAGTGAAAATATTTAAGTTTGAGTATCAGTCCCAGAACTTGCATCCGAAAAAATAATTATTATTTTAATTGCAATGATAATTCTGGGGGTTTCAAGAATAGGCATTTTTTTGTATGAAAAGGCACCGTAAATACGAACCGAATAGTTAGAGAACCTTTCTCAGACTTCTGCCTCAAAACGGTTTTTCATAGAAACAAAACAATTCTTAAGTATATTTTTATTATCAACAGTCCTGCAGGATTTAACCCGCAGGATCATTAGGCAAAAAAAAATTTAATTTTCAGAATTCGGGAGGGAATATGAAAATGGAATGTGTTTTTTGCGGAAAGAAGGTCCCTGTTGAAGGAAAGATAAGCAGGAGGGACACTTGTCCCCACTGTCAACGTGACCTGAGATGCTGCAAACAATGTAAGTTTTTTGATCACCGCGCCTATAATGAGTGTAAAGAGGTTATGGCGGAAAGAATTTCCGATAAGGAAAGATCAAACTATTGTGATTACTTCGTACCAAAGGGCTCAAAGGAAATAAGCGGGACTATTTACAGAACCCGGGAAGCAAAAGAAGCCCTTGAGGCGCTTTTCAGAAAATAAAGGCAATCCTCAAATCAATAAATAAAAATTAAAGGTCTCTTACAGCGCTGAGCAGATCCATGGTTGTAATGATTCCTATAAGGGATTCATTACGGGTTACAAATACCCTGTGTATTCGTCCCCTTAACATGGCATCTGCAACATCCTGTATCCTTGTATACTCATTTACATTGAATGTTACAGGTGTCATGATATCGTTTACAGTTACAAGAGACTGTGCATCAATCCGGGAAGTTCCTATTTCCTCCGGTGAGTACTGTCTTTCCGGTGAGTGGATATAGGATTCGTCTGCGCTAACCAGGCATGAATTTACGCCCGGCATACTTGCCTGGCGGACAAGGTCAGTCATGGATACGACACCCAGTAATTTGTTGTCTTCAGATATGACCGGTGCGCCTGAGATGGAGTTTGCGCATAGAAAATCAGCCAGCTGGCCAATGGACCAGTCCGGGCCAACAGAGAGGACATCCGGATTCATAATATCTTTTGCCAGAAGACTAACCATTGCGACCCCCTTTTTAAAGGTTAACAAAGGACTATTCTTAAAGCGGATTTATCCGCCTGTTTTGACAATTATCAGAATCGCTTTAAATTATAAAATAACTTTGATCGTTATTCAACGGATGTTTCAAAAAAGGCTTTAAATGCCCTGTAGGACATATAAATATCCCCATGCATAAATTATCCTTTGTGAAAAATGGTAAGTCAATATCTTTTCCCCCTTCTGGACAGTATTCACGGACTTGTGGTATCTTAACCGACTGATTGCGTGATGGCTAGGTAAATTGGTTTAATTAATTCCGGAGATCACATGAATAAAGACTTCAAGATCATTTTGAATTGGCTTATCGATGAACTGGTAAATAAAGTTGAAATTACACCCGATGAAAGAGATATCCCCCTTCAATTGAATATGACCTTTTTATCCGCGCTGGCTGAAGATAATGACGAAAAGCCCCATAGTTCCGCCGAGTTTTTATTAAAGATGAAGGATTCCGAGCAGTATGGCAGTATTGCGGATTTTTACCTGAAGGGCATTGACTGCATAAATGAAGAAATTGATCTAAGAGTAAGTGAGAATGAATATTTCAAAAACAGATTAAAATCCCTGGCGCAATGGGTCATGGAGGGTAATCATAATATTGATGAGGATGAAGTCATAGAGAACATATGGTCAGTCTTTTTTCCTGAGGGATGTGGTATTTTTACCAGAGAAGATCAGGCCATAGAATCCTTGCGAAAAAAGAGGCTGATTAAGATTACAGACCTCAATGAAAATCCGATAAACAATCCTGCCAGAGAGATACTTTTTACGTCAAATGTGCTGTTGACTGTCCCTGCACCCGGATCTGATATAAATGTTTTACCGGTTGCAGAATCTGTAAAAAACAGGTTGGCAGATGTAACCAGAGACGATCAGCTTTACTGGTATGATCATCCCATACAGATTGGTGTAAAAAATGAAAATAATGAATTTTTATATGGACTACACGGCCTTGAAAAGGCTGTCCGGTTTGAAAAAAACATGGGCAATTCCACCGGGGATTACAAAACAGTATGTCTTTTATCTGTTTCAGTAACTCATAAAGGGCTCCATGAGACAGCAAGACCCTATCTTGAGGATGCCCTGTCCGGTTCAGATGATCTGGACAATCTGGATGTATATGTCTTCACAGAGACCGATGCCCGGAGAATTGTTAAAGAGATTATTATACCTGCTGCAGAAAAGTTTCTTAACAGGGATGCGTCAGGACTGCTGGATGTCTTTGGCGTTGACGGTGAATATGGACGCCATTACAGTTTTTTAAAGGCAATTGCCCTTTTCTGGAATGTAATGATCGACGGCAGAGTCAAAGCTACTTTTAAGATTGACCTTGATCAGGTGTTTCCCCAGGATGAACTTGTGCGTGAGACGTACAGTTCCGCCTTCGAACATTTTAAGACAGATCTATGGGGTGCATGCGGGATCGATTCCGGCGGAAACCCTGTTGAACTCGGCATGATAGCAGGGGCGCTGGTAAATGACTCTGATATTTCCAGAGGACTTTTTACGCCTGATGTTAACTTTCCGGCAAAAAAGTTAAATCCTGATGAATCTGTATTTTTCAGCCAGTTACCTCAGGCATTGTCAACTGAAGCAGAGATGATGACAAGGTATAGTGAAGAGAGCGGTATTGATGGAAAGCGTGAGTGTATTGAACGTATTCATGTAACCGGAGGAACAAACGGAATCCTGATCGAGAGCCTCAAACGGCACAGGCCCTTCACTCCGACATTTATAGGCAGGGCTGAGGATCAGGCATACATTTTATCGACCCTTTTTAACAGGGGGGAACGCCTGGCCTATGTGCATAAGGATGGGCTGATCATGAGACATGACAAGGAATCCTTTGCCCAGGAGGCAATCAAATCAGCCCATGTCTCAAAGCTGATAGGTGATTACATACGCATCCTTTATTTTTCTGCCTATGGAAGGGTAATATCAGAGGATTTAAAGCAGGTGAAGGACCTGGTTGATCCCTTCACCGGCTGCTTCATTTCCTATATCCCGAAGACTGTTGTTTATCTGAGATTTGCACTTAAGGCGATGTCCCTGTTTGGTGAAGGAAAAAAGAATGAAGCATCTGAATTTGTCTGTTCAGGTGCAAAAAGAATTTCTGAGGCCATTGATTTTTCTTCTGATGAGGCAGGAAGACTGAAGGCACGGTATCAGAATGAAAGACGGGCATGGAAGCTTTTTTATGATGCCATGGCTGCTGTCGAAGACAGCATTCAGGCTGAAAATAAATTGGGTCTTGAGTTAAAGCAAAAGGCAGTTGATATTGTTAATAACTGTCTCTTAAAGAAATCATAAACAGGGGATTGAACAGAATTGGAATATGTAGAGCGTAATTATAGAAATAAAATAAAAATCAGCGACCTGACTGCATACAATGTCAGCATAAAGGAAACCGATCTATGGATAAGTGCTGCTGATGATTATAAAAAGGAAACTGAAGATATCGTCTACGATCTCAGGTATAAGCTTGAAAGCTATATCATGTTGCATCCTGATTTTCAGACCGCACTTGAACCCTATCCCGATGACCTTTATGCCCCCAGAATTGTCCGTGATATGATCTCATGCTCAGGAAAAGCAGGTGTCGGTCCAATGGCATCCATTGCCGGTGCAATGGCTCAGCATGTTGCATATGGACTTAAAAATCTTTCGGATCAGGTAATTATTGAAAATGGCGGTGATATATATATGAATGTCTCAAGGGATGTCACGGTTTCCATCTTTGCCGGTACGTCACCCTTGAGTGAAAAAGTCGGTATTGTTATACCGGAAAGAATGATGCCCCTGGGTGTTTGTTCATCTTCGGGCAGAATAGGGCATTCCCTAAGCATGGGGAACTCTGATGTTGTGTGCATCCTTTCTCGGTCCGCTGTTCTTGCGGATGCTGCGGCAACTGCCCTTGGAAACAGGATAAAAACCAAAAAAGATCTCCGAAGGATTTCCGAAGAAGCGAATGCTATTGATGGTGTACTGGGCGGGGTAGCCATTATGGATGATGAGATGACTGCCTGGGGTGAGGTGGAATTAAAGGCAATAGGAAAGGCGTAAGGTATACGGTTAAGGGTGATTTAAAGAAACCTTATGCCTAAAACCGTATACCGTAAACCTTTTTTTATCAACACGCGTGATTCAATACCCATACCTCAGTTCCTGCTGTTGGCAGCCCTTCAGCGTTAATCTCAATTTCCGTTTTATCCAGTTTTTTTACATCCTTCATGAGAGACAGAAAAGGTTCGGCATCACTGATGGGAAATCCGCATTTTGAGGTTTTGTAATGCATTGGAATAACAATCTTCGGTTTGAGGGTTTGCACTAACTGTGCAGCGCCTTCAGCATCAAGAGTGAAAAACCCGCCGATCGGTACGAGAAGTATGTCGATTTTTCCTGCAGCTGCAACCTGTTCATCAGAAAGCTGGTGACCAAGATCACCGCAAAAACAGGTCTTCATGCCGTCAATATTGAGAATAAAAACCACATTTTTACCGCGTTCTGATCCCTTTGATTCATCATGAAAGGTCTCAATTCCCTCTATTTCAATGCCCTTTACGCTGTCTGATCCCCTTATCACCAGTGGATCGCCTGCAAGACCTTCTGCATAATTGTGGTCAGCATGATCGTGACTGATAACAGCTCCATCTGCCCGGTCTTTTACCTCTGCATACTGCAATGCTCCGTCATAACCATTTGGATCATAGGGATCGGTAACAAGAACTGTTCCGTCGGCAGCGGTTATTGTAAAACTTGCATGACCATTCCATTTTATTTTCATGATGTTGTCCTCCCTTTAGAAAAAATAATTGTGAGGCTGTTTCTCTTAAACTAGAGATAGTAAAGTTCTTCATCTACCTTTGGAGGCCGCTCCCTGAGCAGCTTAAATGTTTTTTCTTTGAAGCTGAATGGATCTTCGCCTTCCAGGAGATCACCCATTTCCGATTCTATCTGCTCAGGATCTTCTCCTGCCTCCATTCGTGCAAGAGCCTCTTCCATGCCAGGACCCAGGTTAAGACCTGTCATGTCTGACAGCTTTCTCATCAGGTTTGCCGCCTGCCTGGGATCATCCTCATTAATGTTTTCCGCTTCCTTTGCCAGCAATATTCATGGCCTGTTCGAGCTTTGATTCATCCATGTCCGGCATGGGCATGTCATCCGGTTCATCACCCTTGTGCTTTATGGTTGCAAATTTTGACATTTGCCTTTCCAGTTTTATCTTATTGCATTTAGGGCAGGTTGGTGTTTTTTCGACATTTACCGAGCTGGAGAAGAAATTGAATATTGTGTGGCATTTTTTACAGTAGAATTCGTATATCGGCATATCAGTTCCTCGTGTTTACTTCTGGTTTTATGACAGGGAATACAAAAAAAATATGTGTCAGTCAAACCATTTATACATATTGGATTACAACTTGTCTTTTTCATGATATTGCTATAATCTCATTAAAATTTGTTTATTTTGCAATATTTGTCATAAAACCGCAACGGAGGAATTAATGGAAGTGCTCTGGACACCCTGGCGAATGGAATATATTCTATCCAGTAAAAAACAGCAGGGTTGTATTTTTTGTGCGGGTGAAAACAGGGAAAATGATGAAGAACGCTTGATACTGTATGTGGGAGATAAATCAATGGTCATTATGAATAAGTATCCTTACTCAAATGGCCATTTACTGGTTTGCCCGATTAAACATTGTTTTGGTCTTGATATGCTTGAAGATGAGGAGCGTCTCGACATTATGTTAAAAGTAAATGATACAGTTGAAATATTAAAAAAGGCATTTAATCCCGATGGGTTCAATGTCGGGTTGAATCTCGGAAAGGTTGCGGGCGCAGGTGTTGAGGAGCACATGCATTTTCATATAGTCCCAAGGTGGAACGGAGATTCCAACTTTATGACAGTCCTTGGAGAGGTCCGCTTGATTCCCGAGCATATACGGGAGACCTTTAAAAAACTGAAACCATATTTTGAAAATATATAAAAGATAGAGCGATATATCTTTGGCAATAACCGGGTAATTATAAAAATATATTGTTGGGTATTAATCGCATGAAGAGGAAGGAGAATTCAGTATGAAACATATTAAATATTTATTTATGATTTTTATATTCCTGTTTATATTTATTCTTCTGGTGCAAAATGATGAAGCATTCAGTACAAAAATTATTTTAAAAGCTGATTTCAAGTTTGCCAAATTTGAATCACCCGAGTTAAACATATATTTGCTTTCTATAATATCCTTTGTACTGGGCGTAATAATTATCTGGATTTATGATCTACTAGAGAGAATTCAATTGAGAAAACAGATTAAGAGATTGAAAAAAGAGTCTATGGAAAAAGACAAAGAGTTGAATTCCTTGAGAAACCTGCCAATTGTTTCGGAGGGTATAACTCCCGGCGTCCAGGATGATGATATAGAATTCACATAGACGGGGATAAGAAATGTTCGAACAGGTCTGGCAGTATATTGCTGATCCTGAGGTTATAAGGTTTGTATCCTGCCTTATTATAGCCCTGGTTTTAGTTTTTTTATTAGGAAGATACTTCGGGGCAAAATACAGCAGCACAAGAAATTCAAATATTGATAAAGGTGATAATGCCTTTTTTAGAGGTATACAATACCTCCTTTCCAATGATCCAGATCTTGCTATAGAAGAATTTGCAAAATCCGTCCAGGTTAATTCAGATACAATAGAAACATATATTGCGCTTGGAAACCTGTACAGGTCCAGGGGTGATATAGACAGGGCGATACATATCCGTAAGACCATTATCCTCAGGCAGAATATAGATGAAGAAACAAAACTCAGGGCCTTGTATGATCTCGGGCTTGACTATAAAAAAGGTGGTTTTCTAGACCGCGCCCTTGAATCATTTCTGAAAGTCCTGCAAAAACAACCTTCGAATTTACCCACACTCGAAGAACTGGAAAAAATTTATGAGGAGATGAAAGACTGGGAAAACGCCTTTTCCATTCGTCAAAAAATTGCGAA
Source organism: Desulfatiglandales bacterium (assembly GCA_963667015.2). Lineage (GTDB taxonomy): Bacteria > Desulfobacterota > DSM-4660 > Desulfatiglandales > HGW-15 > JAAZBV01. Next base: position 2,338,980 of record CAXXJJ010000004.1, on the reverse strand, counting down.
ACTCAAAAAAGGTGATCACAGAAATATACTGGCTCATCACAAGACAGAAGCCGGAAAGGCCCTGTTTGAAAAAGGTGAAACAGTAAAGGCCAAATCAATACTGAAAAAGGCAATTTCAATTGATAAGCATTGTATTGACGCCTATCTTCATCTGGGGGATCTTTTTCTTTCCACTGGAGACGTAAAACAGGCAATGTCTACATGGCGTCGCATCGTAAATATATCACCTAAATTGACTTTTCTTGCCTACCGAAGACTTGAGGGAGCCTACGATAAATTAAAGGACGTAAAACAGATAGAGAATTTTCTTAAGGAGTGTGCCCGGTTCAATTCCGATGCCTTTACTCACCTTGCCCTTGCGCGATGCATGTATAATGAAAAAAAATATGATGAGGCTCTTGATGAACTTAAGAAAGCGCTTGAACTTGATTCCGTCTTCTGGGAAGTAAGAAGGTTTATGGGTGAGATTTTACTTGAAACAGGCAGGTCTGCCGAAGCCCTGAATGCATACCGGGACCTGCTGCCCCGGTTGAATTTTCGTTATCCTGAATTTCAGTGCATTAACTGCGGTTTCCAGCCTGGCGATCTCCAATGGCAATGCCCCCAGTGTAAAAAATGGGACACCATTTCTTTTATTGATTCCGGGTTAAAGAATCTGCGTACAATTTCGAGACCGGAGCTGCTTCTGAAAGAATCTTTTGAGCATAGTCAGGGGGAAGAATCATGAGCGAAATGACACCTATGCTCAGGCAGTTTCTTGATATTAAAAATTCCTATCCTGATACTATTTTATTTTACCGGATGGGCGACTTCTATGAAATGTTTTTTGATGATGCCGAGAAGGCATCAAAAATACTCGGTATTACACTTACATCGAGAGGATCTTACAATGGAAGCAAGATTCCCATGTGCGGAGTTCCCCACCATTCATCAAGATCCTATGTGGCGAAACTCATAGAAAGCGGATGCAAGGTTGCTGTCTGTGAGCAGGTTGAAGATCCTAAAAAAAGCAAGGGTATTGTAAAGAGGGATGTTGTACGTGTAATAACCCCCGGTTCTGTTGTTGAAGAGCTGGATATTGAGAGTGACCGCAATCTTTATATGGCAGCTGTTGTTTCCGGTGACCATGTCTACGGACTTGCCCATGTTGATCTGTCTACCGGCGATTTCAGGGTAACAGAGGTAAGGGAATGGCGGGAGCTGTTCGATGAACTGGGAAGAATAGAGCCGGCCGAACTGCTGCTTTATGAGTCGGATCCGTTGATTGAAAACAGGGAGCTTGCCCGGTACAGGATTGAAGTACTGAAGAGTACCGAATATGACAGGAACAGGTCAGAGCTTATCCTGAAGGAGCAACTCGGTGTAAAATCCCTTGCAGGTTTCGGTTGTGAGAATATGAAAGAGGGTACGGCTGCAGCAGGTTCCATTGCCCAGTATCTCAGGGAAACCCAGAAGGGTAATCCTGATCATATTAAAGAGATTACAACCTACCATCTGGGTGATTATATGTTCCTGGATGAGTCAACCACTCTAAGTCTTGAATTGTTTGAAACCATGCGCAGGCGATCTTCCAAAGGGTCTCTCTTTAAAATCCTTGAAAAGACAGTCACTCCCATGGGGAGCCGGCTCCTGAAGAGATGGATAGGATATCCTCTTGTGGACCTGGGAAAAATCAAACAGAGACTTGCGGCAGTGTCAAATTTCAGGGATGACCCGATTTTTCGTGAAGATATCAGGGAACAGCTTGACGGTATATATGACCTTGAAAGACTGAATGGCAAGGTCTCTCTTGGCCGCGCGAATGCGCGTGATCTGGTGGCGCTCAAGACCTCAGTCATGAAGCTTCCGGCAATCAAAAACCGGCTGGCAATATCTACAAGCGAGCTGCTGTCTGATATTGCCGAAAATCTCGATACCCTTCAGGATATTGCCGAAATAATAGAGGAGGCAATATGCGAAGAACCTCCGGTTTCTCTCAGGGAGGGCGGGCTTATAAGGGAAGGTTATAATGCCGAACTCGACGAGTTGATATCGATTACAAGACACGGGAAAAAATGGATAAATGAGCTTGCCCGGCAGGAACAGGAAAGGACAGGCATTCCAAAGCTTAAGATAGGATACAACAAGGTATTCGGGTATTTTATAGAGATAACAAAATCCAATATTCATCTTGTTCCGGATGATTATATCAGAAAACAGACTCTGGTGAATTGTGAGAGGTATATTACCGAAGCTCTCAAGGAGCATGAAGACAAGGTTATTGGAGCCGAAGAAAAACGTATTGAACTTGAGTTAAGTATTTTTGAAAATATCCGTTCAAAGATCGCCCTTGAAAACCGCCGAATCAAGGATACCGCGGCAAAGATCGGGGCAATTGATGCACTGGCTGGTCTGGCAGAGGTCGCAGAACAAAACGGATATGTGTGTCCGGAGGTAAACGGAGAAGGTGTTATCAATATAGTGGACGGCAGACATCCGGTAATTGAGCAGACTGTAAAGGATGAGGATTTTGTACCAAATGACATCTACCTTGATGACTCGGAACAACAGATAATGATTATCACCGGCCCTAATATGGCCGGTAAATCCACGATCCTGAGACAGACCGCTCTCACAGTATTAATGGCGCAGATGGGAGGTTTTGTTCCGGCTTCAAAGGCTGTAATAGGGATTGTCGACAGGATATTTACAAGGATAGGGGCATCCGATGACCTTACAAGAGGTCAGAGTACATTTATGGTGGAGATGGATGAAACTGCAAACATCCTTCGTCATGCTACTTCAAAGAGCCTTGTAATACTTGATGAAATAGGGCGGGGAACCAGCACATATGATGGTCTGAGCATTGCATGGGCAGTGGCCGAGGCCCTTCATGATATGGATAACAAGGGCGTAAGGACGATTTTTGCCACCCATTATCATGAGCTGACTGAACTTTTGTCCGCAAAATCAAGGGTCAAGAATTTTAATGTTGCAGTCAAGGAGTGGAAGGATCAGATTATTTTTTTAAGGAAGATGGTCCCCGGGAGCACAAGCAGAAGCTATGGTATTCAGGTTGCCAGGATTGCCGGTATTCCGGAAAAGGTTATTGACCGGGCAAAGGAAATCCTTGAAAACCTTGAGAATGAAGATATTGATGACCTTGGCAGACCCAAAATAGCCAGGTCCAGTGCGGGTGAAGGCAGAAATGGGAGCGCCCAGCTAAACCTGTTCGGTAATGCGGAAAGCCGGATAGAAAGGTGGATTAAAGATATCGATGTCTCGGGTATGACTCCGCTTGATGCACTGATAGAGCTGGATAAATTAAAAAAATATGTGGATGGTTTGTCATGACAGGATTTGTCTATCGCAGAATTTATTCATTCGCCTTATTCTTTATCTCTTTCTGCATATTGTTTACATCTCCGGTATCTGAATGTGACGCAGGTACCTCTACTTCCGGATTGCTTGCTAAGGCAGACAGCAGCAGAAAGTCACTCTACAAATCAACAAAACGCATGGACTTCAGGCATAACTGGGAGAAGCCTATTGGCCTCTATGAAAAGATATATAATAAATATCCTAAAAGCGAAGAGGCCCCCTGGGCAATGTTCCGGGCAGCAGGTATGTATGCAAAGCTCAGTAAATATTCGGGCCTGGAAACCGATCTGGACACCGCATTGGAATTATATGAAAGAGTAACCGAAGATTATCCTGACCACAGGCTTGCCGATGATGCACAATACAGGATGGGAGACATCTATTATTCAAATAAAAACAATATGACCCAAGCCTATATAGAGTTTCTTAAGGTAGATATCAAGTATCCCACCGGCGATATGCGTCCCAGGGCAAAACAGATGATGGAGAAGCTCTCAAATCTATTGGGTGACCAGCAAAAAGATGACGCACCGGTGGATGAAAATGCAGCGTCAGCGGATGGATTTGCAACGGTCATGAATATACGTAAACTGTCAACATCGACCTACACAAGGGTGGTGATTGATCTTGATAAGCCGGCTGAATACATTGACCACCTTTTAAAAATGGACCAGAAACTCCAGAAGCCCAGAAGGCTTTATCTTGACCTGAAAAATACAAAGATAGGAAAGGATATTGAAAGTTCTATTCCAATAAAGGATGGACTTTTATGGTCAGCAAGGGCGGGACAGTATAATCCCGATACGGTGAGGGTTGTTCTGGATATTGATAATATCAGCCGCTATAAAACATTTCGTCTTCATGATCCATTCAGGATAGTGGTGGACGTTCATGGCGATAAAAACACGGCCGGAGCTGATAACGTCAATACAAAAACCGGGGCTGCCGGCAAAAAAAGTGTACAGAAACCAAAGATTACAGATGAGACAATATCCCTCGCAAGGCAGCTGGGCCTGACTGTTAAAAGAATAGTTATTGACCCCGGTCATGGCGGAAAGGACCCGGGTTGTATATTCAACGGCGGAATAAAAGAAAAAGATATAACTCTTTCTCTGGCAAAGAAATTAAAAACAAAAATTGAAAGCAAGTTAGGTTGTGAAGTCCTGCTCACAAGGACAACAGATACGTTTATACCTCTGGATGAAAGAACGGCATTTGCGACTTCAAAAAATGCAGACCTGTTCATATCCCTTCATGTCAATGCCCATAAGCAAAGTAATATTTTCGGAATTGAAACATACTTTTTGAATCCTGCGAGTGATCGGCAGGCAGTTATGGTTGCTGCAAGGGAGAATGCAACTTCTGAGAAAAATATCAGTGATCTGCAATCAATCCTGAAAGAGATGTTGCAGGCCACAAAAATAAGTGAGTCGAGTAAACTGGCTTCAATGGTGCAAAATGGAATGATAAATGATGTAAAGAAAAAATATACACCCTATAAAAGCCTAGGAGTAAAGCAGGCTCCATTTTATGTGCTGGTTGGTGCTGAAATGCCAGCCATATTGATTGAAACGGGATTTATAACAAACAGCACGGAAAGAACCAGGCTTTTAAATGAAAATTATAAAGAAGCGCTGTCTGAAGGTATTGTAGGCGGTATTGAATCTTATATGAAAAGTATTGAGCAGGCATACATAGGAGGCTGATCTACTCTTCCTGTCCCAGCACTTCTGCAACTGCCGACAGAATTTTTTCCCTGTTAAAGGGTTTAATAAATACCCTGTCAACGCCCAGTCCGGTAGCCATGCGCAGGTATTGCTCAGGAGCGTTTTTCCCGCCTCCGGACATTGCAAAAATTTTCGTATTCGGAAATTCATTTTTTATTTCAACAATAGTGCCCAGTCCTTCCTTGTCAGGCATTATTATGTCTGTTATTATCAAGTCGGCCTGTTTTTCTCTATGGATACGGATTGCCTTGTCACCATTTTCAGCCTCTCTTACAGAGTACCCCTCTCTTTCAAGCATTCTTCTCAGGGCAAGACGCATCTGCTCTTCATCATCAACTATCAAGATATCTTTGGTTCCTTCCGACATTTTGATTTTCCCGCTAATAAATTTATTAATACTTTAGAGATTATATATATTAGATAAGCAGAAATCATGCCAGAAATAAATATGGAAAAACAATCAGTAAATTAAACCGGTTATATGCGGTATTGTGTCAGATTATGCCAGGTAGTTATTTTTTTATGTAATAAAAATAGCGAGGTTGTCAATATTTTGACTTATCTCTGTAGTAAAATATTTGTTTCTGGTAACACAAAAAGATAGAGGAACGGTAAGAGGCGTTTCCTGCAGGGGTTAACCGCCTATGGAAATTTTTAGTTTTTGCAGCTCTTCTTTACTGAATACCTTTCCGCAGCCAAGGCATTTTGGTGATGATATATTTACATGACCGCAGTCCGGACACGGAATGATAACATCTTTCTTTTCTTTGTTGTTAGCTTCTTCTTTTTCCTGTGGTTTTATCAGTAAAGGGAATTTATTCTTACACTTCGGGCATGTTATAGTTATTCCTTTTTCAGGAATTGACGGGATCTTGGAAGTGTCAAGATTATATTTTGCACTACATTTAGGACATTGCACTTTCATGATAATTCACCTCTGAAGATCATCCCTGACTAAATTTAACATTATTAAGATTCTTAAAGTAAATAACATTTATTAGACAAAAATACAAGTTATAATTATAACCTGAAGCAATTTAAAAGATATATTAATATTAATGCAATTTTAATATTAATTTGTATCACTCTAAAATAAAGGATCAGAAATGATGATTGAATTAATATTTTAAAGCAATTATTTAAGCCCTTTAATTAGAGATTACTGATAAGTAACCCTGAATACCTCCTCAATAGTGGTAATACCACTGAGGATTTTTTGAGCACCGTTTTGCCTTAAGGTAACCATTCCGTTTTCAATCGCCTTCTGCTTGATAGCATTGGAGTCAGATGTTTTCAATATCAGATTCTGGATAGATTCATTGACAATCAGAAGTTCAAAAATACCTGTCCTCCCGGCATACCCGGTATTAAGACAGGCAGGGCATCCTGTGCCCCTGTATATTTTTCTGCCCTTCAGCATTTGAGGGGTTATGCCTACCTTTGCAAGGGATTGTTCATCAGGATGATATTCTTCCTTGCATTTTGGACAAATAACACGAACAAGCCTCTGGGCGAGAATGGCAATAACCGATGATGTTATAAGAAAAGGTTCAATCCCCATATCTATGAGTCTTGTAACTGCACTGGCCGAGTCGTTTGTATGGAGCGTTGAAAATACAAGATGGCCTGTGAGGGCTGATTGTATAGCTATCTCTGCAGTTTCAAGATCACGTATCTCTCCCACAAGAATTACATCAGGGTCCTGCCTGACTATAGAGCGTAATCCCCGTGCAAATGTGAGGTCAATTTTAGGATTTACCTGTATCTGGCCAACGCCATCGAGTTGATACTCAATCGGGTCTTCAATAGTAATAATATTTTTATCCGTATTATTAATTGTAGAGAGTGCGCCATAGAGTGTAGTTGTTTTACCGCTTCCGGTAGGGCCAGTGACAAGAAAGATGCCATGTGCAGCATTAATAAGCTCATTAAATTCATCAAGCCTTTCATCAGGCATACCCAGCTCCGATATACTTATAAAGATCTTTGTTTTATCCAGGAGCCTTAATACTACCCTTTCTCCGAAAGCCGTTGGGATGGTTGATGCCCTGATATCAATGTTTTTGTCTCCGATCCGAATCTCAATGCGGCCGTCCTGAGGAAGTCTCTTTTCCGCTATATTCATATCTGCCATAACCTTTACACGTGATATAAGTGCAGACTGTATCTGTTTTTGGGGCGAGATCATGTCATAGAGTATCCCGTCAAGCCGGTACCTGATTTTGAGGCCTTTCTGTGTCGGTTCAATATGGATATCACTTGCCTTGTCTTTTACCGCCTGGGAGAGCATGACATTTACAAGTTTGATGATAGGTGCGTCACTTGTGTCATCCAGAAGGTCGCTGGCTTCCTGCATCGCCGAAATTATGGAGTCGCCGTTTTCATCGTGCATATCCTGGAGCACCTGTTCTGCTGAATCCCGGCTGCTGTCATATATAAAGTTAATGGAGGAGAGTATCTCTGCCTTTGGCGCAAGAAAGGGTTCGGCATCCTTAATGTCTAACCGCAGTTTCAGATCGTCCAGAGGTTGAAAATCAACGGGATTGTTAATGGCTATTTTGGTGGAGTCATTTGTTATAACCGGAATCATGCAGTATTTTTTCAGGTATTGTATGGGAATTTTTTCGGTAAAATCGGTAATAATATCATTTACAGAAACGGTGGGCTGATATTCCAGATGATATTGTATCCCGAGTGCCTTTAGAAGGTCGGGTTCAGATAATGCCTTCTGTCGTACGAGTATTTCACCTATTAATCCGCCTTTTTCTTCCTGAAACCTTAAACCCTTCTCCAGTGCTTCCTCTGAAAGCACCTTTAGTTCCAGCAGTATTTCGCCCAGAAATTTCATATTATTTATCTGCCTTTAAAGATTTAAGATTATCCTTTGCCATATCAGTGAGTTTTCGGCCTATCTGTAAAGAATCTGTTGAGTCTGTTGCCCTGTCAGGTGATCCATGGCTATAAGCTTTTCATACATTTCCATAGCCTTTTCTTTTTCACCCTGTATCTCATATATATAACCTATATTATATATTGCATATGCATTGTTTGGATTCTTATCAAGTGCCTTGTGATAATATTTCAATGCCTTTTCATAATCCTTCAGCTGAAGGTGTCTGTAACCCAGCTCCACACGCCTCATGTCTTCCGGGAGTTTCCCGTCATTATGCATTCTGATAACACCTTCTCTAACACTATCAATATGTCCTTTTTTATTTTCATAAAGCTCATTTGCCTCTGCCGGGTTTTCGATAATACGCGGAGTTACGAATAAATAGAGGTTTTTCTTTTCCGTGGAGTTAGTCCTTGATCTGAACAGCCAGCCCAGAAGGGGAACACGCCCGAGCAAAGGCACCCTGTAATTTGTTCTGTCATCTTTCGTATCAATAAGTCCCCCAATCACAGCTGTCTGCCCATCCTTTAATCTTATGGTAGTATTTACTGTTCTTGTAAAGGTTGTCGGCTGCCCGGCTTCATTTGTACTTGATACCTGGCTGACTTCCTGTTCAATATTTAATCGTACAACCCTTTCGCGGTTGATTTGCGGTGTGATTTTCAGCTTAACACCAACGTCTTTGAAATCGTAATTAGTGTAGTCGTTCCCTGAAGTAGTTTGATCCTGCCTTGTTATATATGGTACATTATCTGTAACGCCTAACGCGGCTTCTTCATTGTCAAGAGTCATTATCTGGGGATTGGAGTGAATCTGTACATCGGAATCGGTCTCATATGCCCTGAAAACAGCGCCCAGATCAGCAAATTCTATTCCCCCTATAGTGATCGTTTCTCCCGAGAATACCATGATGTCCAGTCCTGTGGCCAGACTGACAGAGCCGTTTTCACTGATACGGATGGAAAGTTATTTACACCGGGATTGGATGCTGCAAAATATGAGGCCGAATCACCGGTGTCCCCGACCTGCCATTGTACACCGATTTCAAAATTCTTTTTCATGCTGACTTCCATGACAAGGGCCTGTATGTAGACCATGCTTCTTGGTCTGTCCAGTTTCTCAATCACACCTTTAAGTATCTCGTATTCATCCTTTTGCGCTGTGATGATCAATGAGTTGGTAGGCGCGTCCGCAACAATCTGAATATCCTTTGAAAGCACAGGTATTGCAGCGCCCTGCTGTCCTGGCTGACTGGTGTTCTTGGGAAGAGCCATAAGTGTTTTCTGCAGTTCTTCAGCATCGGCATTCTGAAGATCATATACATGTATGTCTCCTTCACCTTTGTATTAATGTCAAGCATGTCGATCAGTTCTCTTATTGCAAGGGTATCAACTTCCGAAGCTACAACAATCAGGCTGTTTGTCCTCTCATCCGGTTCAATGGTCATTTGAGCTGTCTGGCTGGTCTTTTTCCCCGGAACGCCGGAAGCAGTCGCTTTAAAAATAGTTTTAAGCATAGACGCTATCGTCTTTGCACTTGCCTGCTTCAGAGGTATTACTGTGATTTCCTCTCCTGTGCCAGGAACATCTAATGCTTCGATTATTTCTAAAAGGCGTATAATATTTGATTGTACATCCGTAATAATAAGAACTCCGGTCGGATCATATGGTGTTATCCCGGAACTAAAGTTCTTTAGGGTCCCCTGCAGATCCTTGGGGGATGCGTATTTTAAAGGTACAATACGGGTTATAAGCCTGTCTTCCGGGTTCTCTCTGGTATCCCCGAACTGGGTATCGATATCTTTTTTTATTGCCTCCTTGATGGGTAGGATCTTTATTGAATTTCCCGCAGGAACAGTCGTTAAATTATTCACCTCCAGAACAGATTCAAAGGTCTTGTATGCTTCCTCAACCGATACCCTTGTTGGTGAAATGATTGTAACCTTTCCTTTTACATTGGAATCAACTATGAAATTTTTCCCCGTCAGTTCACTGATAACACTTATCAGGTGGGAGATGTCCATATCACGCATATCCATTTGTACAAAACGGGAATTTTCCTTCTCCGCTCCGGTCTGAGTCCCCTTTTTGTTCTCCGGAGGCTGTTCGGAATTTTTTGTTTTCTGCGGTGATGATCCTATCTCGTTTCCCTCGGACAGGCGGGCACTGTAGCCGTTACCAGCCAGAAGAAAACAAACCGTGAAAATAAAAGCTAAGAGTGTAAAATGATTTTTAAGTCGCATGATTGACCCTTCTGTGTTTATGGATTATGGACCTTTATATATATTATATTTCATTCAGTTATAGCCGTGAACTCGGCATATTCCTTAAGGTTCTGAAGGTCCGGATCTTCATTTGCCCAGTCCTTTACCTTTTCATCAATCTCTATTGCCTTAAGCAGATAAACCATTCCCTTATCAACGTCATTTTTCAGTGAATAGGCACATGCAAGATTATAGTAGGGGTTTGCAAATTTGGGTTTCAGTCTCACGGCCTTTTCAAAAAAACTGATTGCGTCTTCGTATCTGTCCTCATTAAGAGACAATACTCCCATATCATTCAATGAGTTTATATGGCCCGGATCCTGACTAAGAATTTTTTTTAATATCCCCTCTGCCTGCTTTAATTTCCCATCTTTTAAATAATAGCTTGCCTGACTGTAGAGCGCTTCTCTGTTGCTGATGATTTCTTCTTCTCTACTGTTATTTAAACTTGCATGATCTTCTGCCTGCTGCTTATCTGTATCCGTCAATAATATATGTTTATCATCATCTGCTATTACCTGTATGCCACCGGTTAATTTTCCTGCTGTATCAGTAACCTGTTCAGCCTGCCTTCCTGATTTTGAGTATATCAGGATTAAAGCCAGTAAAATAATTATAGAAATAATATAAACGGGTTTTTTTCTAAAGGAACGTTCCAGGCCGGCAGTTCTTCCGATTGTATGGATATAGTCTTTACGACCGCCATCTTTGTCCCTTTGTGCCTTTTTTAATGCTTCGTTTATATAACTCATTTTACTCTGCCATCTGATATAAGAGCGCCCTGGTTCTGGGGCCGGCTGAACCGTCAACATGCAACCCGAAATCTTTCTGGAATCGTTTCAGCTCGTTAAAAGTTGTCATGTCATATATCCCTGTAACCATGACCATGTATCCTATTTCTTTAAGCGTCTCCTGCATTCGATCCAGGAAAGGATCCTTCATGCCGATATTCAGAACCTGATCTTCATTATAAACAGGATATATCCACGAAACTGTTCCACTCCAGTTATCAAACAGAAACTTCCTTGATATCTCCTGAACATTTCCTTCACTGTCCAGACATGTTGCTCCTTTATCGCTGACATCCGTAATCAGCAGATATTCATGCCCGGCATTGTTCCCGGCAGTTTTAATCCTGAATGGTTTTTTTAACAGGATGTAATATTCCGGGGCCAGTTCAAAGCTGACCAGATTTAAACGGCTTTTATTCTCTTCTTTTGGCCCGGCAGCGGAGAACTTATAAAAAAGGGAAAATATTTGTGTGACACTCTCTTTCTCTCCCAGAAACAGGCTGGGAATTTTTTTAGTTATCTTTACGGCTGTTGCAGTGTTATCATCAATATTCGGTGTTATCTCATTTTTTGAATTGCTATCTATAAATTCAAAAAATGCCTCTCTCCTGCTGAATCCGGCAATGGCTAAAGCCGTAAATGCAAAAATCAGGAGCAGGAAGATAACTCCCGGTCGTAATCCAAATCTATTGTACGATTTTTTCCCAGTGTTTTCGTATCCGTATAGATCTTCTGTTGCCTTTTCTATAATTCTTGCTGTTACGGTACATGTTTCATTGGTATAGGCAATTAGAAGCGCCCTATCGCAAATACTGTTTATCCTTCTCGGGTTACCGTTTGATTTTGAAAACAGTTTTTTATATGCCCCTTCGGTGAACTTTATATTCCCATGACTTCCGGCGACTATAAGCCTGTGGTCAATGTATCCTCTAATATCATGGTAACCGAGCGGCTTTAAAAAATAACGTACAATAATCCTGTCATTGAGCTGCCTCAATGACGGTGCTCCAATAATATCATTAAGTTCCGGTTGACCTGTTAAAACAATCTGGATCAGTTTTTCTCTTTCTGTCTCCAGATTTGAGATCATCCTCAATTGTTCAAGAACATCTCTGGACAGGTTCTGGGCTTCATCGATTAACAGAACGGCGTTTCCTCCGTTACTGAAGTTTTCAATGAGAAACAGGTTAAGTGCGTCAATATAATCTTTTTTTGTGGGTTCTATGTCTGTATCAATATTAACGCCAAATTCCTGTACAATCACCCTGAGAAGTTCGATATCAGATATATATGAGTTAAGTATCAGCGCGCTTTTTATATTCTTATCCAGCCTGTCGAGAAGCTCACGGCAAAGAGTCGTCTTCCCTGTTCCAATCCCTCCTGTTATTAGGATAAAACCTTTTCTCTCATTAATTCCATAAAGGAGGTGATCAATCGCTTCACCGTGATTCTTGCTGAGAAACAGGTATCTTGGATCAGGCGTCAGGTTAAATGGTGTTTCTTTAAGTCCGAAAAATGAATTATACATTTTTTTTGCTGCCCTAACTCATGTATTAATCACTGAGCATCAGCTCGCTCATGTTATCTGAGCTTAAGTTCATTGGTCCTTTCCTGACCTCTTCTTATATACTGAATGGACACGCTGTCCGCAGACTGTAAATCATCATAAAAAGATATCAGGTCCTCGGGGCTTTTAATTTCTTGTCCTTCAACACTCTTTACAATATCCCCGTTCCTGAATCCCATTTTTCTAAAGATAGAATTGGACTTGACTCCCGTGATTGCAAGACCATCCGGTTCACCGTCTGTAAAATGGGGTTTAATTGATGCCTGGGTAAGAAGATTCTGAATGTCACCAAGCGCTTCATCAATATCATCTCTCTGTAACTGTATTGACCGTGTTAAAGGAGTACTGCTTGCTTGATTTACAGGGGGCCTTGAAGACGGAGATGATGCCGAACCGGTCGGAGTAGACTCTTCATCTCTTGCCAGGATTTGGTCTTTACCCTTTATGCTCAGAATTACTTTATTTCTAAGGATATTTTTTATCAGTGCGCCTTCTACACTGTCTCCAATATGATATGTATCCTGCGGAGGTCGTTTGGATTTGACAGAGATAACCGCAGCGGAATATTCCTGATCAACAACAAAGGTGGCTATGAGACTGATATTGAGTGATGTGGGTTCAAGGTTTTCAAGATCGGGAAGCTCTTCAGAAGAGTTTAAATCACTTTGTGCAATTTTACCAAAAATACTTCTGCGGTTGATTATCTCGTAGTCGCTTAATCTCTGAACCCTGCTTTTTCTTTTCTCACCAGTTTTTTTGATTTCTGGAGTTTTTGCAAAATCTGGCTGATCAAGCCTGGCCTCGAAAATACGGTAAAAGGTATCCACTCCCAAAAAAATAATAGCGCCTATAAGCAGGATATTTAATATAGTGTAGATGTTTTTTGTCATAATAAATAGTTATTATCTGAATTTAGGTATTACCCTGTTGAGTGTCCCCTGAAAATCAATCAGTAATTTGCCGTCCTTTATTTTATTTTTCATCAGGTTAATAGCATTCCCTGCCTCAGGCATTTCCTGATATAAAGACGGCAATGGTTCTATTTCCGTCTTAAGGTTTAACCTGCTGTTAAGAAAGTCATTGCTTATCTGGATTGTGCCGGTTGCAGTGCAATTTACTGGCCCGCCTGTCATATTAAGATCTTTTATATTGAGTCTTCTGTTATCGATCACACCTGAGACATTTATTTTTTTATACTCAAGTTCATCCAGATTCAGAATCGGCGTTTTAAATTTAACCTTGCCATCAGACAGATTCAGTGATATTTCAGTATTCCCTTTTAAGGGGTCTGATAGATTCCCCATAAATGTGATTTTGCCTGTTAATTTTCCTTCCAGTCTTCCATTTATTATTGGATGAATAAATATTCTATCATCCAGTGTGAGTCCCTCTATATCTATTGCGGCATCGATCCTTTCCTTTTTTACTTCATCTTTTTCTTCAAAAAAGCCTGATATTTTTCCACCTATTACTGTACTTGTAAAATAGTATCTGGGTTCACCCTTAAGCCAGCTCCAGATAGAAACCCTCACAGAGGACTTCTTAGAGACATAGACAGGATTATCCGGATCTTCCTTTAATGATATTTTCAGTCCCCGTATTTTTATGCCCGGAGACAGGGTTAAACCTATTTTATCGAAACCGATATCAATAGCCGGGAACCTCTTTTCCGCTTCCACCCTGATATAATTGGTCAGGGCTTTAGAAGGAAAATTAACATATAGGAGTATAAACGTAAAACATACTATTAATAGAATGTACCATAACTGCTGTTTATTATCTTTTATACTCAGATGCATTTTCCGGTTACTGCCCCTAATTCACTTTTTCATATGACATCACCCTGATGTTCGCATTAAGATATCCCTCTTCTTTTTTATCTTTAGAGATTTTTATATTGTTAATAAAGATAAACTGCTCAGGCTTTTCAATCCGGAAGAGAAAATCAGCCAGTTGAGGCAGGGTTATTAACTCAAGCTCTAATGAACAGAAGTCTTCTATATATCCATCCTTCTCCTTGCCTTTTGATGGATTTGTTTTTGTCATTTCATCCTGACCAATACCTGCAGCTTTAGCTTCTTTGTTAATAAAGGAAAGCAGGGAGGGTTCCTTTCTCTTTGCCAAAGCTCTCTCAAGACCACCGGATATTTCAGCCATATCCTGTCCGGCTATGCCTGCCCTGTCCATATCCTTAATTAATTTTTCCAGGGTCTCGGTTTCCCTTGCCATATGATTCTTATTTTTAAAAAAGGGGATAACAAGCAGGTTAAGGATAAGAATTATCCCGATAATACCTGCTGCAGCACCTATAAATAATTTTTCCCGTTTAGCCAGTTTCATGTTTATTATCCAGAGTTTCGATCTTTATTCAGTCCTTACAAGTTTTAGTTCGAATGTTGTTCTATCCTTATTCTTTGACTGTTTTATATTCCTTACCTCTGTTTTCCTAAATAGAGGCGATCCTTTCAGTGCCGAGTTTATCTTGGTAACGGTATCAAGATTGTCAGTAGATGCCGCTATAGTTACATCATTGTTTCCTATATTCATGTTGTTGACATCAAAATCATATTTTTCATCTACTCGCGTTGAAATCTCTTTCAGGATATCCAGTACTTTTTGATCAGACATTGTACCATCTGAGACCTGGGCAGAAGGATTTTGCAGATTTTTAAGTTTTTGCTGTACGAGCTGGATTCGAACTTTAGTTCCTTTTGCGCCCCTTTGTTCAGGGATTCTTTTTTCAAACTCTTTATTGAAACGTTCTTCAACCAGCGCGTGTTTCTTACTTATATAATGGTAATCCACGCCGAGGTTAATAAATAATATAAGCAGAAAGGCGCAAACCATATAAGCTATTCTTTTTATTTCCTTGCCTGGTCCAAAAAGGTTTCTTTTGACAGCAAGATCACCTCTCCTGAAATTGAAACCGATGTTTTTTTTACCTTCTCTTATTGCCGCGGCAAGTGCATTGTCCATGAGTGACGACTTGTATATGCCTGAAATGCCTGCTTCCATTGTAATCCTGCTGTCTTTGCTGACATTGATCCTTTCTGCAGGCGCCTTGAAGAAATTACTCAATATATCCGAACTGCTGTTGTGGAGCGACAGCCTTCCACCAAAAAAGACCTTTTCTATGTTAAAACTGTTTTTTATTTTTGAGTTATATGAGTAAAGGGTCCTGTCTGCCTCTCTGCATATGGTGTTGATTATACTTTCTATGGGTTCCGAAAGAGAATGTTCATTTTCATCCGGATTTGCCTCTTCAGCCTTTCCTGCAAAGGAACAGGGTAATTCCCTGATGAGTACTATTTTTTTATTTTGAAAAATAACAATACATGGGTGTTCGGGTTCGAGGTCAAGATAGATTCCGTTGGCGGAGGTGTTCTCCTGGTCAAGAAGCCATGTGGCAGCCGGAGCAGGGCGGATATCTATTATATCCGGATCGATCCCTGCGTTTTTTAATTGCTCAATATACTTTCCTATGTAATCCCTGTTCATTGCAGCTGTCAGAATTGATCCTGGATTAGCCGCATCTGTATGGATGTAATCTATTATCAATTCATCAATAGCAAAGGGTACAAGGGTTTCTATCTCAAAGGGGATGGTCTGTCGGATTTTTTTTGAATCCTTGAAGGGGGTATTTATATTCCTGAAGGATGCATTGGAGGCAGGTATGGTTAACAGGCTCTTATCGCTTTTAAGGTCAAAACGCTCAGAAAGCTCTTCGAGTGCCTTTTCAAGATTGTTGTCTGTTATCGGTGTGGAAAAGCATGATACCATCTGGTATCCCTTTAATCCGCTTATTACCTGGACTGCAGATATGCTGTGTTCTGAGATATCAATTCCTAAGATTTTACCGGGCATTCTTTATCCCTGAAATTAAATAAATGTTCAAATATAATACAGGCAATAATTGGTTTATGACAAGCAGACTTTTATATACATAAATATTTAGAAAAACACAATATTTTACTGTTATATCGGATAAATATCCCCATTGCTTAAATAATCTCATATGACAATGTTGAAAATCTGCTGTTTTCTCTTTTTACGACAGTTCTTAATTCCTTAACGGCCGAATCCCTTAATCCTCTTGAGTTAATTTCAAAATAGGAACTTTTAACGGTCAAAAGAGACGGCTTGATTATTTCTTCATTCGTCCCAAGGGCGTCTTTGTACCAAAGGACAGTGCTCAGGTCATTGTCTTCATCGTTCCGGTATTGCATGATCTCATCAATCATTTCCTCATCCAAATCATCGGCTAGAACCATTATAATATTTCGGTCTGCAGTGTTGATATTAATTTTGCCGGTTCCGTCTCCATAAACCGTGAGGAAATCTTTTAATGCGGGTGTCTCATCTGTGCCGAAAAACAGTTCTTTTGTGACTCCCCTGATCTGTGTCATTTCATAGATTGACCTTAATTTATCGTTCCTGCATGAGTATGGGTTATCAAGTGTTTGATAGTATGAGTTTTCCGAACCGAATCTAGTCGGTTCATCATCTCTGTCGATCCAGTCCTTAATATTATCGATGATATCTTCTGCTTCTTCTTCCTCCAGCTCAAAGAGACCAGAATTAAGAAGCCGCATCAGCATTTCTTTTTGATCCTCGTTGTAGGTGTTGTCCTGTTTTACCAGTTCGTTTATCTGTATCCTGCCTGAGAGATCTTTTATTTGTACATGAAACATCCCTGACTCGAACAGACTTTCCGAAAGGGATGATGCCCCGCTTAAAAGTGCCCAGTCATCATTAAGCGAATCGCTGCTCGAATCATCCTCACGAAGTATAGCAAGCGCAAGATTGTATCCTGACTTGGCTATGTAACCAAGCATGATATTGTCCCTGGAGTTAACTGCTCCGTGAAATTCTTGTCTCATTGAACTGTTGAACTGCAATGTGAGTACCACAATAATACTTATCATGAGTATTGTTATTATGAGAGCAACGCCTCTGTTGCTGGAGAGTATTTCCTTCATTATCGTCTAATCGGCCAGTGGCATAGCCACAGCAGTGGAAAAGGTTATCGGTGTTTCCGGATCTTCTTTGTCAATAAAATCGAGTCTAATATGGATAATGGATGGGAGTTTATTTGTGGAGTTTGAGACTGACGCATCCCAGTCATCATAGGTGTCCCCGTTTTTATCTGTGTATGTAAAGCCTATGGAATAGAGCCCTTCACAGATTATCCATCCCTTTGTGTTTTCTTCAGGCCATTCAAGATTACCTGGAGTATCTGATCTGTACAGTGATATGCTTTCATCTTCCTTTAACAGTGGATAGTAGGCGATTTTCGCATCCCCTCCCTCTATTAGTGAATTACTTATATCAATATGTGATTTAGAAAAAAATCTGATTCGGTCAGCCTGTCTGCCCTCTATAAAATCCCTTTGCCCTGTAAATGTTGCAGTATTTTCACTGTCTTCAGAATCATTAGAGTCTTTGGGTATATATGTCGACTCAAGATCTTCAACAATTCTTATCATCGTGGTTCTGGCCATCTCATATATTTCTGCCTGTGTTTCAGCTGCATCGATATTTCGATATGTTCCTGTATATGCCTGGAATAAAACGGATGCTATCACTGCAAAAATAAAAAGTGCGACTATTATCTCCAGAAGGGTAAAACCCGACTGTTTTTTGCGACTATTGTATATATTTGTATAATCTGAGATCATATTGATAAATTCGGTTTTTTCCAAAATAAATATGCAGGTCGATCTGTTTAAAATAATCAGTATACGCTTCCAGCATAGGTGTTGAATTATTATCTATTTCAACTTCCCAGGAGTACTCCGGATACAGCTCATCATCAAACTCACCCGAATCAGACGTCAGGTCGTTTGCTTCTGTTATTTCCAGTTCAGCCATCTTCCCCTGGGCAAGAAAGGCGGCAGTAGTATAAAATTTTGCCTCGTTAGCCAGATTCAATCCCTGGGATTGAGATGCAAGGAGAGTAGTGAGTGAAATGCCGATGAGGGCAAGTGCAAACATTACCTCCATGAGGGTGAATCCTTTTTTATTAAGTATCCTGTGATGCAACATCTTCAAAATCCAGATAATCCTCCATTATTTTTATTTTTCCAAGAAAAGGCTCCAGAACCAGCGTGAATTTTCTCTCACTATTATCTCCAAGATGTATCAATGTATAACTTACGTATCCTTTTCTGCTGAATTTTAGTGCGACCTCTCCATCCACTTTTTTATCCAGGTTATATTGATCTATATCAATAATTCGAACATCTTCCGGTAGAATGAATGCCTGGTCTCTTACAGTAAGCAGTTCAGCCTCACCCATACCGGATGTTTCATGCCAGCATTTACCTTTCTCAATGTCAAACAACAGTGCATAGTCCCTGTATTCACTGACAGACTTGTTTCTCAGCCAGGTAATTGTTGCAACCAGTTTTCTGGATGCAGTCTTGAGATTGTCATGCAGAAGCGTGTCTCTTACAATCGGCAATGTAATCGAAAGCATGAGTCCTGCAAGAAAGATAACAATCGTCAATTCTATCAGGGTGAAACCCCCTGATTTTTCACTGCCTAATTTTCGTCTATTATGGTTGATCGTTTTCCCAGCTGTTGACATCCGCGTCTTTTCCTTCCCCACCGGGTTCGTTGTCATTACCGTATGAACTTATAGTGAATTCTTCTCCGTTCAGCCCGGGAGAGAGGTAAACATATTCGCCGCCCCAGGGATCTTTAGGAATTTTGGAGATGTATCCGCCCTCTTTCCATTTCCTGGGCAGCTTTCCAACCTCCGGTTTTGTTACCAGAGCCTGGAGTCCCTGTTCGGTACTGGGATAATATCCATTGTTAAGCCTGTACAGATCGAGTCCGGTTCTGAAGGTTTCTATCTGGGTCTTTGCCGCGGTTCTTTTTGCATCTTCGGTATTTCCAATGATATTGACTGCAACAATGCTTGACAGGATACCAAGGATGATAATGACAACCATCATTTCGATCAGGGTAAAGCCTCTTTCTCTATTATTGTTTTTATAAAACATGTTTCCTCCTCAATTTATTTTTCTAATGTACAATCTGGCTCATTTCCAGAATCGGTTGAAGTATTGAAAATGCGATAAATCCAACAATAACAGCCATGCCAAGCAACATAAAAGGTTCAAGAAGGGATGTCATTGTTGCCACCTGAGAGTCAACTTCCTGTTCATAGATATCGGCCACCTTGTTCAGCATTTTTTCCATTTCTCCGCTCTGTTCACCGACGGAAATCATCTGGACAACAACAGGCGGAATAACCCTGCTTTTTGAAAGTGGTTCAGAAAGTGATATTCCCTCTTTTATCTGATCTATAGCATTGTCGATAACCTCTGCTATTATTATATTGTTTACAACATTGCGTACAATCTGCAGGGCGGAGATCAAATTTACGCCACTCTGAAGAAGGCTGCCAAGGGTCCTTCCGAACCTGGCAATAATCATTTTGTTGATTACGAGACCAAAAACAGGGGCCTTTAATTTGAATTCGTCCCACCTGCGTATAAAATTTTCTTTTGTTTTTAAATATCTGAATAACACAAATAATGAAATCACTATCAGAATAAGCAGCCACCAGAATGACTGCAGGAAATTGCTGGCACCAATTACTATCTGGGTTGGCAAAGGAAGTGCCTTTTCCATTTCTTCGAACACCGCCACAAATTTGGGTACCACAAAAGTAACAAGGAGAAGAAGGGCAAGGACACCAATGCAGAGCGTTATAAGTGGATAAGCAATGGCGGCGATGACCTTTCCCTTTATTGCCTCCTGTTTTTCACTGAATTCGGCCAGGCGTTCAAGAACCAGATCCAGAGAACCTGATGCCTCTCCCGCTGTAACCATGTTTATGTATATCTGAGAAAAATATTTTGAATGCTGTGAAAGTGAGGATGCAAGGCTGTTACCCTCATTTACCGACTCCTTTACCTGGGCAAGAATTTTTTTAAGCAAGGGATTTACTTCCTGTGTAATCAGGAGTTCAAGAGATGCTACAAGTGTGATGCCTGCTCCCATCAATGTTGCCAGCTGTCTCGTCATGGTTGATATTTCACTGGCCCTTATTCGACCTAGCAGCGTGCCCAGGGATGCCCCTCCGGTTGTCTGGGATTTGATTCTGGATGACGATTCCTTTATCTTAACAGGAAAGAGCCCGGAATTTCTCAGTTTGTTCCGTGCAGCCTGTGGGCTGTCTGCATCGATTATTCCTTTGGTGCGTTTCCCTTTTTCGTCGAGTGCTGAATATTCATAAACAGGCATATTCAAGTCCGTATTTGTTTAGTGTTAATCAAAGTTATCATGTGAGTCTGTTGGTAAGACCCATAAGATCTTCTTCCTTCATATTATCTGTAGTGATTTCATTAAAAGGAATAGCATATTCTCTTCCCGACTGAACAGCGGGCATAAGCCTGGATGTGCCGGCCTTGAGATATGCTGCTACATTATAGGCCATTCGCTGAGCCAGCGAGATATCCATATTATTCGGTGCTGCTCCTCTTATATCCCTCGAAAAGGGTTCGCATACAACTTTTTTATTTATCTTGAGTTTTGTGCCCCTCAGTTCCCTGTAAAAATGCTCTGCAGCATTTTCCTGGATACCATTTGCATCCCTTATGTGTTTCTTATAACCCTCTGCAACAACAATCACACATTCATCCCTTTTGTTAATGGCCTTAACTACTTCCCTGTGATTGATTTTACTGTTGGGAAGCACTGCAAGATGCGCCCTTGAACCAAGGCATGAGTGCAGGGCATGAAATCCGCTATTGGCTCCCATCATTTCAATTATGTATACTCTTTTATGTGTCCTGGCATCAGCCATGTAACACCTGATTTTTTCAGCTCCCACCTCAACTCCGGTGTGCTGGCCAATACAGTCTGTTCCGGCTACATCACTGTCTATTGTTACAGGTATGAAAAAAACCTGTATTGATGTCGGAATAAGTTCGCAAAGTTCATGGATGCCTTTGAATGTTCCATTCCCGCCTATGGCAATTATAGCCTTGACCTTTTTCTTTTTAATGGTTGAGGCAGCTTTCTGTTGAATCTCCGGATTCTTAAACTCCTTGTATCTTTCGCTTCTAAGAAAGGCACCTCTCCACTCAGACAGGGGAGCGGCATGAAACACCCCCGGGATATGATCAAATTTTTTATATTTATCAGGGTCGTATACAAGCCTGAGAAAATTTTCATTTTTTTCGACCAGAGATTTAAAGCCTTCTTTTGTCGCGTAGACTTCTCTTCCCATCTTTTCAAGATGATAGGTAAGGAAGGCTGTTACAGGGTTATAGCCGGGTGCACAGCCCCCATCCTGTATCACAAGTACATCTATTTCATTGAACATCCTCTGGGTTTCAAGGACAGTACTTTTTAAAAGCTGTCTTATTCTCTGTCCTACTCTTATCCTTGCCATCAATTCATCACGATTGATGGGCTTTGTCAGGTAGTCATCCGCACCCTCGTTCATACATTTGATTTTTGCTTCTTCGCTGATTTCCGAGCTCATGATGATTAAGTATATACTGGCCAGGTCCGGATCGGATTTTATTTTTGAACACAGTTCAAGTCCGTCAATCTTAGGCATATAGAGGTCACACAAAACTATATCAGGCTTTGACTTTTTGATTTTTTTATATGCCTCGCTTCCATTTTCAGCCTCATCAATATGCAGATCACCTTTTGATTTGAAGATTTTAAGGTAAAGTTCTCTGGTAGATTTTTCGTAATCAACAATCAGTATCCTGGTTTTGTCTTCCATAGCCCCTCACTATTATCAATAAGTCGAGTTACATTGACTGTCAGGTTACAATCTAGAATTGCAGGATTTAACAAATAATCGATGCAGTCTAAGATATTGCTTGTCAGGATGCAATATCTTAATGATATTTTAATATAAAATATGGTATTAATAAAAGAATTTAATTTAAATATGCTTTACTTCATCTTTCGACAGAATTTCTAAATTTATTAAAAAATATTTAAAACAGGATGCATCATGCTACTGTCTGGAAAAGTGGTGTACATTATTTTATTTGTTCTCATTCTGATTATCATATTTTTTCTTTTTTATAAAAATATCGAGGCACATTTTGTGTTCGCCCCTCAAAAAGTTATGAGTTATTCCCCTGCCGATTATCGACTTGAATGGAGAGATGTTAACCTGAATACTCCTGACGGGCAGTTATTACACGGCTGGTTTTTTTCTGCCGCCCAGGGAAACCCTGTTATCCTTTTCTGTCACGGGAACGCCGGGAATATTTCACACCGGCTGGATTATATACAGCGGCTTGTAGGGATGGAATTTAATGTGTTTATTTTTGATTACAGGGGTTATGGCAGGAGCAGCGGTAAACCATCTGAAAAGGGTTTATATATTGATGCCCTTTGTGCATATGACTACCTTGCCAATAATGAGAAGATAAAACCTGAAGATATTATACTGCTCGGTCGATCCCTTGGGGCTGCAGCAGCTATAGAAACAGCCACTAAAAGGGACGCCCGATCACTGGTTGTTGAAAGCGGGTTCCTGTCAGTCCGTCATATGGCGGGACATATGGGGCTTTTCAGTTTAATATCTCCGTTACTTCCTTCAAATTACAATAATCTTGAAAAAATAAAAAATATCACAATTCCAAAGCTTATAAT
This sequence comes from Desulfatiglandales bacterium, assembly GCA_963667015.2. Taxonomy (GTDB): domain Bacteria; phylum Desulfobacterota; class DSM-4660; order Desulfatiglandales; family HGW-15; genus JAAZBV01. The sequence continues at coordinate 2,315,738 of CAXXJJ010000004.1, read as the reverse complement.
ACACGGCGACAGGGATGAGGTTGTCCCATTTTCAATGGGACAGGGGCTTTTTACTGAAGCACATGAACCAAAATATTTTCATCCTGTTAAAGGGGCAGGGCATAATGATACATATCTGGTTGGGGGGAAGGAGTATGAAAATATATTGAAGAGCTTTATCCTTAATTCCAGAATTGAGATGTCTAAGTAAAAACGGTTTATGGTACACGGTTTGAGGTTTGCGGTTTTTTTTAACCTCATACCGCACACCGTAGACCTCTTATTTTTTGCCCAGTTCTATTGATTTATCCTTTGCCGTAACAATTATTCCGTCTATCAATTCGCCTACCTTATTGCTACCAAGAAAATTAAGACCGGCCTCTGTTGTGCCTCCGGGTGATGTAACCATTTTTCTCAGTTCGGAGAGGGACAGGTCTGAGCTTTCAGCAAGCATGGACGACCCTAAGAAGGTTTGTACAACCATTTTTACTGCGGTTTCCTCATCAAACCCCTGTTTCCTGGTGGCATCCACAAAACACTCCATTATTTTAAATACAAAACCAGGGCCGCTTCCGGAAACGGCTGTAACCGCATCCATCATTTTTTCATCTACAGTGAAGGCAACGCCGACAGCCTTTAGTATCTCAATGGCTGTATTCATCTGATCAGTTGATACAGCTTCCCCCGCCGCAACCGCACTTACGCCTCTCTGGATGAGTGCAGGTGTATTGGGCATGACCCTTATTACCGGAACATCCTTTCCCAGAAATGACTGTATTTTTTCTATTTTTATGCCTGCTGCAATGGATATAACAATATGCCCTTCAGTAATATCATCTTTTATTTCTTCCAGCACATCACTCATTACCTGAGGCTTAACAGCCAGGATAATAATATTACAGGCTTTTACAAGGTCACGGTTGGTCTGCATGCCTTTAACATGATACGTTTCATAAATTGATTTCAGCTTTTCGGAATCATTGTCATATGCGTTTATCATGTCCGGGCTGTATAATCCGCTCTCGATAATTCCCTTTATCAATGCGGTAGCCATGTTGCCTGCTCCGAGAAATCCTGTTCTTTTATTTTGTGTCATATTGATACTCCTGTGTTATTTTGTTCCGGCGACAGCCTGGGCGATGTTGAAGCAAAAGTCTCCCAGTTTTTCAAAGGCTGTAAGCATATCTACAAGAATAAGTCCCGGGTCGACTGTACAGGCTCCGCTCTGGAGCCTCATAAGGTGGTTACTCTTCATATTTTCCCTCATATTGTCGATCTGGTCTTCAATTTCAAGCGCCTTCTTGAGGATACTGCTGTCTTCATTTTTAATGGCGTCTATCACGAGTATTATAAAATCCCTGACTTTCGCTGAAATAGTATCATAGTCATTCATACCTCCTTCGGAAATATAGAGGTTCTGTTCAATCAGTTCTTCAATCAGCTCCGCTATATTTTCAACCTCGTCTCCAGCTCTTTCAAAATTATTGGTCATTCTTGTAAGAGCAGAGATTTCAGTTGATTCTTCCGGCATAATGGGTTTCTGCATTATCTTTACGAGGTACTGGGTTATCTCCCTCTGGAGATTATCAAGCGTATCTTCTCTTTTTCGCCATTTTGAAAGTTCTTTAATTTTTCTGCTTTTTACGGATTTAACAACATCATCATACATGATCAGAACAGCTTCACCCATCCTGATAATTTCAGCCCTTGCCCTGCCCAGTGCCACTGAAGGAGTGTCAACGAATTTAGTGTCGAGATATTTTATTTTACGGAGCTCCTCAAAATCTTCTCCGGTGTCTTTGCATGGAGTAATCCATATGGCTGCTTTTATCAGATAGGGGAGAAGAAACAGAAAGATTACGGCGTTTACAATATTAAACAGGGTATGTGAGTTGGCTATATATCTCTCAACGTTAGGTCTTTCTCCATTAACTATCAGGTCGGCTGCATTATAATGCATCAGAGTTCCTGTAACAAACTGAATAATATCGATGAAATAGGGGAAAATCAGAATTATTATACCTACACCTGCGACATTAAAAAGAGTGTGGGCATTTGCTGTACGGCGGGCGTTTATACTGGAGCCAATACTTGCCAGCTGTGCCGTTATTGTTGTGCCTATGTTTTCTCCCAGTATGAGGGCAACGCTGGTTTCAAAATTAATCAATCCCAGCACAGCCAGTCCCATTGTTATGCCAACGGTTGCGCTTGAGCTCTGTAAAATCATTGTAAGCACTGCACCCACAAGGACACAAAGTGAGATACCTCCAATTGTGTCTGCCTGGAAACTCATGAAAAAGGATTTAAATAACGGATCTTCCGAGAGGGGCGAGAACCCGGTCTTCATAACTGAAAGACCATAAAATACAAGGCCGAACCCGAGGAGTACATCTCCGATATAAATCCATTTCTGGCGTCCGATAAAAAATTTGAGCAGCACTCCCAGTGCAATCGCAGGAAGCGCATATGCAGTTATTTTAAAGGCGATTAACTGGGCTGTTATAGTCGTACCTATATTTGCCCCTAGTATGACACCTACTGCCTGGGTTAAAGTCATGAGGCCTGCATCAGCAAAGCCTACCAGCATTACTGTAGTTGCACTTGAACTCTGAATTATACTTGTAATAATTGCTCCGACACTGCAGCCGACAAAGCGGTTGTTTGATACCATTTTTAATATTTGTCTAAGCTTTTTGCCTGCGACTTTCTGAAGCCCCTCGGACATAATCTTCATACCGAAAAGGAACATACCAAGCCCGCCCAGTGCCTGAAATATAACTTTCTCCATCTTTATCCTTGTTTATCGTTTATGGATTAATTGTAATTTTATTTGATTTTAGGGTTTCAGCCCGATCGGTAACAGTGCAGGCTTCAGGGACAGGATCAGGACGATATTGCCTGTAGAAATGAAGGTCGTATTGCATGGTTAGCCCTCCAATGCAAAAAGCGCGGCCCCTACTGCGCCGGTGAGCTGGGGATGGGGCGGAGTTAGAACCTCAGCCCCTGTTATCTCCTTTACCATTTCTACCAGAAAGGGATTATGTTCCACAACACCGCCTGTCATGGTTATACTGTCCGTTATTCTTTCCATTTCCAGGACTCTTTTGATAACCGAAAAAAACAGACCTTTAATAATGTCAGGGACTTTTTTCCCCTGTCTTATTTTTTCAAGAACCTCGGTCGCGGAAAAAACAGTGCAGTAGCTGCCAAGCTCAACCATCTCGGTAGATTGCCTTGCCAGGGTATCCATTTCTTCAATTGGTATGTCGAGTCTTTGTGACATCTCTTCAAGAAATGCCCCGGTACCTGCAGCACACTTTCTGTTCATCTTGAAGTTTGTTCTTCTTCCTTCATTATCAATTTTTATGACCTTATTATCCTGGCCGCCGATATCGATTATTGTCATGGCCTTAGGGTAATAGTGAAAGGCTCCCTTTGCATGACATCCTATCTCGGTTTTTGCATCATTGCTAAAGGAAACATTCCTTCGGCCATAGCCTGTTGAAACAGTCCGTATAATATCCTCTGATGACCTGCCGGCCATCGTCATCGCTTCTTCAAGGCATTCATCAGCAGTGAGGGTAAAATTTGTCCCTGATTTTTTTACTGAAAAACCAACAAGTTTTTTTTCTGTATCAAGCAGTGCTACCTTGGTGCGGGAGGCTCCTACATCAGCCCCCGCAAATACTGATCCATTGAGTTTCATAATAAATTTTTTGCCCCTTAGGCTTCATCCAGCTGTTCTATAAATGCCTCGATGTTTGTTACTGTCTGCTCCTCCGAATAGCATCTCAGGTCATTAAGGTCGCCGTTTATTGTCAACTGGGGAACCCCGAGCTCTTTTCCGATTCTCTCGGGCAGGCCATATCTGTTATTTGAATTATTAGGGCAGGTTTTGGCATCGTGGAAAATCATTCCATCGAATTTGTATTTCTCAAAACAATCCCGTATATACTGTTCTTTATAGGCTTCGTCCCTTACTATGAATAATTCTATATAGGCCCGGCCCATGCTTTCAAAGGGATCATTGGGGTCGAGCTGATCAAATATCCAGCTGTTACAGTAGGTTGATGCCACTATACATGTTTGAAGTTCGGAAAATTGCTTGGAAAGGGTACTCAGTTTTCCCCAGATTGGCATTCCATCCCAGTAAATTCTGTGTTTTTCGCCTTCAATTGCTGCAACCCCGTTAGCTATCCTTTCATTCAGCTCTTTTAAAAGCACCTCATAATAGTCAACTGCTTCCTGGGTGCCCCTTGCAACAACTGCCGGGCCCATATGGATGGTGGCATCAAAAAATGTCCAGGGAGAAGGTATTGCTGACGAGGCTTCAAGGCAGGATCTCCAGAGCACGGATGTATGTCTGGACAGCTCAACAGCCTCTTTAAAGCGGTCCATATCAAATTTTTCTCCGCTGATCTCTTCCAGCCCCGGGATAAGATTTTCTGTCTGTTTTGCTATGTCACTGACCTGAAATTCTTTAATATTTCCTATATCTCTGTGGGTATGGATTCCCATCATCGGGACATCTAGTTCCCTTGAATACCAGGCAAACCAGTCCTGTACATCACGGCACTGGTTTGTATTAAAGACCAGTACATCCGGTTTTGGGACCGATTCCATTTTATAGGCAGCGGTCAGGGGAGTCTTTTTCTGTAAAAAAGAACCAATATCCGCTGTCAGATAAGAGCATATGTCCGGTGAATAGCCTATTGCATTTGCATAGGGGATTAAATCTGTTGCAGATCTGGTTGCACCGAGCATTGCGCCGTGGTTTTCCGGAAAATATACTAAAAAACCCATTCCTCTAAGAAGCTCGGCAGGCCCTACGCTGGTACACCATGCAATTTTTTGGGAACCAGTTTTTGATGCCTCATCAAGTTCGTAAAAATGGTTTGCCATTACCTTATTGTACAGTCCCTGGCATTCGAACTTCTTTCTGGCGGGTTTTTTCTCTTCACTCATCCTGATTATTCCTCCATTCTGTATTTATGTCATTCGCATAAAATAATGTAAATGTTTATTAAATTCAATATATTGATCTATATTTGCAATAGCTAAAGAACCTGTTTGGATGCCAACTCTAATTGATTGAGCTCCGGCTTGTCAAGCCTTGTTTCCTCCTCTTTCTTTACTAAAACGGGCAGACACACCCGCCATTGATTTAGCTACGGAGGGTGTGTCTGCCCGGAGTTGGAGTAAAATGATGTCCTTGTTATATTTGCAAGCAATACTAAAACGTTACAACTATCTCATCAAAGGTTTTCCGCCAGTTTGGCGGGTATAGTTTTTTTGATTCGTCAAAATACCCGACCGCAAGCAGCAGGGGTATCCAGTAATTTTCAGGGATATTAAACTCCTTCTTTACAGCATCATGATCAAAGCCATCCATGGGATGTGTATCCAGTCCCAGTTCCTTTGCTGCGTACATAAGCGACATTGTAAAAAAACCGGTATTTTTTACCGCAAAGGCCTGCTGCTTTTCTGCGGTTTCGCCATATAGTGCCTTCAGCGTATTAAGATAGCTGTCCTTTTCATCTTCCTTTTTTTTTCCGGATTCAACTGATTTAATAAAATTTTTTTCAGCGAATGAGTTCCCTTCTTTCCAGCCGTTCCTGTCGGCAAGAATGATAAAAACATAGGGCGCCTCAGTGACCTTTGGCTGATCAAATGCCAGCTTCCTGAGACGTGCTTTTTCTTCAGGTCCTTTCAGGATCATAACACTCCAGGGCTGGAGGTTATAGCTTGAGGGTGAGTTTGCCGCTGTTTCTATTATTTCCCTGATGAGTGTTTCAGGAACATCTTTTTGAGTGTCAAAATAATTGACTGCCCTTCTATTTTTTACAATATCCTTGAAATTCATATTGAGCCTCCTCCGCTGATTAATCAACATCAAGTTCCTTTTTTAGCCAATCCTTTAAATCCTCTTCAGGGGCGTATACTCCCTTAAGTTCGCATATGGGTTTTTCAAATCTCTTTGGCAGTTCTATTTTTGCCAGTTCAAGGGCTTCCTGGGAGTTTCGTTTAAGAAGATAGATGTAATAGGGTTTATCCCAGCAGTTAACCACAAAGTATATTGTATGGTCATCCTTGGACTGAACACGGGTGGCATCTCCCCTCGCATAGATATTACCCCATTCAAGATAAACTCGAACTGCCTGCTCAGGCGTCATTTCCCAGTCAATGGAATATACAAGGTCTTTGTCTTTTTTTATTTCTTCAAGTGACGTGATCATAATATTCCCTTCCTTTTATTAAGTTTATTGAATATTATAATCATAATTTTTCAAAAAGGAGTATATAAAATGAAAATAATTTCCGTTTTAGGAAGTCCCAGGCAGAAAGGCAACAGTTCTGCAATAGTAAAAAGATTTTGTGATACTGCTCTCAAGAAAGGTGCAGATATTGAATCCTATAATCTGAATTTTATGGATTTTAAAGGCTGCCAGGGATGTATGGCCTGCAAAGAAGGTAATGACAGATGCGTTATTAAGGATGACCTTAAACCCGTGCTGGACTCCATTTTTGAGACAGATATCATGGTGCTGGCCACACCCGTTTATATGGGAGGAGTATCAGGCCAGTTAAAATGCTTTATTGACCGCACCTTTTCATTTTTAACCCCGGATTTTAAAACCAGTCCAGACCCATCAAGGCTTCCTAAAGGGAAAAAGGCCCTGATTGTAATAACTCAGGGAGCTCCTGACAGTATGTTTCAGGATATACCTAAGCAGCTTGAAATGATGCTTAAGCGACATGCGTTTTCAGAAGTAAAAACCATCAGGGGTTGTGGAATAAGGGATATCGGGGATGCGGTTAAAGATGAAAGAGTTATGGAGCTGGCTGTTCAGGCAGCAGAGCAGCTGATTTGATATATGAAATAAGTAGTACTGTAATTCCTCTACTCTCTAGTCTGTTTGTTGATCCGTCAGAAACCAACTCGATTATGTTCCTAATAAGAATTTTTATAGTATTGACCAAATATACCGATTTTACTATAGTTTATCATTATTAATAATTCTATTATATCATCTTAAATTGTCAGCTACCTGATCATATTAAGAGGAAAAATTGAATCCACAGGACGACCAGATAAAAAAAACAGTAGGCAAATATGCTGATAAAAAACCCCTTCAGAAATTAAAGGAACTAAACGCGGCATTAAAAAAGCTCGGGTGTAAAAATACGTATGAAAGTTCTGATACTGTATATCGAAAGATTGTCGGCAGCAGGTAAAAATGGATTTTGAAGAACTTCTACTGGCGCTTTCCGGTGGTCAGGTAAAATTCATCGTTGTTGGCGGGGTTGCTTGTGCCTTGAACGGTTTTGTCAGGGCTACCGATGACCTTGATATATTAATTGAATCATCTGATAGAAACATCAAACAAATGCTGGCTATACTTAAGGCTTGGGGAGAAGGATACGCAGAAGAACTTGAAGTTAGTGATTTTCCAGTTTCAGCAGGTGCAATAAGAATTATTGAGGATTTTCCCCTGGATATTTTTACGCTGCTTAATGAAAAAACCTATGATGAATTATTGCCGGAAACAAGCATTTCGGAGCAGGGTATATATTTCCTCAATAGAAAAGCTTTAATTGACGTTAAGAAGAAATCTCACCGCGAAAAAGATAAAATTGATGTTATTGCATTGCAAAAGCTTGGGACTAGCGATTAATCTTGTAAATGACTTTCGAGCCATTAGGAAGCCGCCCTCTTGAACAGTTCATATTTAAAAAAAGGATATCAGATAATGAAAATATACATCCTGCTGGCAGGTATATTTCTGGCTTTCATAAGCTGTATGCACATAACACCTGACAAGGCATTAACTCTAAAAGACGCATACAGGGATTCATTTCTGGTTGGGAGCGCCTTGAATGAAGCCATTGTCAATGGATGGGACCGGGCCTCACAGGATATCGTACTTAAACAGTTCAATTCAATTACTTCGGAAAATGCCCTGAAGGCAGGACCCATCAACCCTAAACCCGGGATCTACAATTTTGCACCGGCTGATGAATATGTTGAATTCGGTGAGAAAAATAACATGTTCATAATCGGTCATACCCTGGTATGGCACAACCAGACACCTGACTGGTTTTTCATGGATAAGGACGGAAATCCCAAAACCCGCGAGGCCCTGATCGAGCGTATGCGGGAACACATTAAAACTGTTGCAGGGCGCTATGCCGGCAGAATCGATGCATGGGATGTTGTTAATGAAGTGATTGATAATGACGGCTCATACCGGCCGACAAAATGGGTCAAGGGAATAGGGGATGGTGATGAACTTGTAAAACTGGCCTTCAGGTTTGCCCATGAATTTGCGCCAGACGCGGAGCTCTATTATAATGATTTCAATGCCTGGCGGCCCGCAAAAAGAGACGGTATTGTCCGGATGGTAAAAATGCTGCAGGCCGAAGGTATTCGGATAGATGGTGTCGGAATCCAGGGGCACTGGGGTCTCAATTATCCCAAAACAGAGTATATCGAGGCCGCAATCGATGCCTATGCGTCACTTGGTATAAAGGTAATGATTACCGAGCTGGATGTGGATGTTCTGCCGTTAACAAAAGAGGGACAGATCATAGGTTCTGTTATGAGCCATGAACAGTTTCAGCTTGAAGAGTTTAAGGAATTCCTTGATCCATATTCCGAGGGGCTCCCTGATGATATACAGCAGCAGTTGTCTGATAGATATGTTGAATTATTCAGGATCTTTTACAGTAAACGGGATAAAATTGACCGGGTTACCTTCTGGGGGGTGCACGATGGGATGTCATGGAAGAACGGCTACCCGATTCCCGGAAGAACAAATTACCCCCTGCTGTATGATAAAAACAGGCAGCCAAAACCTGTTGTTAAGAAATTAATAAATTTACCCTAATAAGAATGATGGTTACCCATAATTTTTCTGTGGTATTGTAGCAAAATGGAATACCGGTTTTGTTATTTTGAGTATATTCAATGGGCAGTGCTCGACTCCTGCCGGGATAAATGCCAGAAAGCTTTCCCTCATAAGGTTTCTTTCACCATCGATATAAAATTCAATCTCTGCACCCAGATCATTTAAATCGTTCGGGTCTGTCCCCTATGAATCACAATCATGAAACCTATGACCTCATCACAATCATGCGAGTGCGGATCAGGGCTGCTGTCATCCTTCTGATCCGTGGGCCAGAACCATACCACCTCCATATAAAAGGCCCCCGGGATAACATCATTGTCCAGATAAAACATACGGGTGCTTCTTTCCTGTGAAAGATTTCCTGCCCAGTCGGGTATCGCAACGTCCTTTCTGGGTTTTGTTATTATATATTTCCCGTGTTCTGATTTTGGCATTTAAGATTTTCCTCCCCTCGATATAGGTGATTAAAGGTAATCTGTAATTTATCCACAGTGTAGTGAAAGTGGCAGGTAAGTCAATATATCAGGTATAAAAGATTTTAAGGTGACTACAAATAAAAAACCTGGATTATGCGATCAAGTCGCAGAATGACTATGGGGGTGACTGGATTTTCCATTAGAGACAGGTTTAAAACCTGTCTCTAATGGAACTAGGTTATCCGGCCTTGCATGAAGGATATCACTGGTTTTTTTTATAATACTTCTGTAATTTTGCAATATCCTTCCATTTTTTCTTTTCAGCTAGTTCTGCCCTTTTCTCCACCCTTGTCTCAAGATATCTTGCTTCTCTTTTCATCTGCATGTAGTTTCTGTATCTTCCGGGGTCCAGATCTCCGTTAGCCAGTGCCTCTTGTACTGCACAACCCGGCTCGGTTTCGTGACTGCAGTCCTTGAAACGGCATTTTCGGGCAAATGATTCAATGTCTCCAAATGCTCGGCCTGTATCCTTCTCTCCTTTCCATGGCTGAAATTCTTTCATTCCGGGGGTGTCTATTAATATCCCCCCTTCAGGCAATATTATCAGTTCCCTTGCTGTTGTCGTGTGTCTTCCCTTATGGTCTGATTCACGAACTGAACTTACCTTTTGCCTGTCTGTACCGGTAAGGCTGTTTATAATGGTTGATTTTCCCACTCCTGAAGAACCTAAAAACACGACCGTCTCTCCTGGGTGAATAAATTTCCTGAGACCATCGAGTCCTGCACCAGTAAGACCGCTGACCGCTATGACAGGAACACCAAAGGCAATTGATTCAACCTGATTGATATAGTCATCTGTATCATCGGTAACATCAGATTTATTCAGCACTATTACCGGATTCATGCTGCCGTCATAGATGCTGGTCATGTATCGTTCTATACGTCTAAGGCTGAAATCGCTGTCCATGCTGTTCACGATAAAAACTGTATCTATGTTTGCTGCGATCACCTGTTCTTCGGTTTTTCCCTGTGAATCGGGCATACCGCCTGAAAGAACAGCCTTTCGTGAAAATTTTGTTTTTCTTTCAAGGATAGCATGTATTATTCCCTTTTTTTCTTCGGGAAATATTTTGGTGAGAACCCAGTCTCCTGCAGCCGGAAAATCGCTGTAGCCTCTTGCCGTATACCGCATTTTGCCGGAAATTTCTGACAGGTATTCCCCATCAGCATTGATCATTACATATGAACCCTTATGTTCCTGTGTAATTCTAGCCGGCTCAAGGTCGTCTTTGTCTGTATGTTTTTCATAATGTGTTTTAAAGTAGCTGTCCCAGCCTAAATCTTCTAAATTCATTTTAAACTCCTGTATTAAACCCGGATTAAACTGCTTCATATATCTCTGTATGAAACAGGTGATTTTATATAGTAATAGTTTAGGAGTTTGCCCTAGAGGAAAACCCCGGGTTCATATTGCGCCCGGGCCAGAATAAAAAAAGGCTGCCCGTAAGGAGCAGCCTTTATATTGATCTGTATCAGAGATATGATCTCAGCCTGCCGACCTCTCGGGGCGCAATACTGCAATCGATTTTTTTATTGCCACATTCATTAATACACGCCTCCTTTCAACAGGTTTGATTTAATATTGTTTGAAGTGTCAGGATATTTAAATCCGCACACAAAAAATGTCAAGATAATTTTAAAAAATCAGGCTACCATTTTTTCACAGACAAGGTCACCAACCTCGCCTGTGCTGTAACCCATCCGACCCGCATCCATGCTTTCCAGTTTGTTGGCTGTTACAAATTTTACAGATTCCTCTATGTTATCTGCAGCCTCCTGTTCTCCAAGGGATTCAATCATCATAGCTGCGGCACATATGGCTGCCAGCGGGTTTATAACCCCCTTGCCTGTATATTTAGGTGCCGAACCACCAATGGGTTCAAACATGCTTACACCTTCGGGATTGAGGTTTCCGCCGGCCGCAAGCCCCATACCGCCCTGTGTAATTGCTCCGAGGTCGGTAATAATGTCGCCAAACATGTTTCCAGTGACAAGCACATCAAACCACTCAGGGCTCTTAACCATCCACATGCATGTGGCGTCAACATGGTAATATTCCCTTTTTATATCCGGATATTCCTTTTCACCCATTTCATGAAATGCACGGTTCCACAGATCATATACATAGGTTAACACATTGGTTTTTCCAACAAGTGCAAGGGTGTTATTGTCGCCTTTCCCCCGGGCCTTTTTCCCGTATTTTCTTGTATATTCAAAGGCGTACCTGAGGCAGCGGTCAACCTGGTGCCTGTTATAAACTGCTGTCTGGATAGCTACCTCGTGAGGCGTGCCCTTCATGGTAAAGCCGCCTGCGCCTGTGTACTGGTCGCCTGTATTTTCCCTGATTACACAGTAGTCTATTTCTTCGGGTCCCTTGTTTTTTAAGGGGGTGTCCACCCCGGGATAGAGCCTGACAGGTCTGAGGTTGATATACTGGTCCAGCTCAAAACGCGCCTTGAGCAGGATTCCCTTTTCCAGAATTCCCGGCGGCACGTCAGGATGCCCGATTGCACCCAGCAGGATAGAGTCATATTTTCTCAATTCTTCAATATCGCTGTCAGACAGGGTTTCACCTGTTTTCAGATAACGTTCTCCACCAAAATCAAATGTGGTTGTTTCGTACTTAAACCCATATTTTGTTGAAGCTGTATTTAAAACCTTGAGAGCTTCGGCTGTTACTTCGGGGCCGGTGCCGTCTCCGGGTATAACCGCTATTTTGTACATGTTGTCTTTCCTTTCATATTTTCTTATTATTTTAAGGATTTGCATAATATTGGATTGATTCCCCTGTGTCAATTATTAATAATGTGGCGACAAGGCATGGTCATTACAGGGTTGGTAATTCTTTAAGAGGAGAAAGGACGATGACAGAATATATTCAGGTTTTTATTACAATCAATGAAAAAGAAAAGGCAAAGGATATTGCTAGAACGCTTCTTGATAAAAGGCTCGCAGCTTGTGTTCAGATCAGCGGGCCTGTAACAAGCCTCTACAGGTGGGAAGGAAAGATAGCAGAGGAGGAAGAATGGCTTCTTATAATCAAATCGAATGAAGAACATTATGATGCACTGGAGGCTCAGGTCAAAAAGATTCATGAATATGAAGTTCCTGAAATACTTGCATTGATGATAGAAAAAGGAAATGAAGATTACCTGAACTGGCTAAGCCGTGAACTCAAATAGTGCCTCTTCTGCAGCCGGAGGTGCCGTGTTTCATAAGCCTGTTGCCAGTCCAACCCTCCGGAGAGGGCTCTAAATCTTTATAAACAGGGATTTCTCCTCTCAGTCGAAATTGACAGGTTAAAATAATTCGTATTGCTCCCGTATTGTGTTTGCACATTTTAGTGTGCATCCGTGCACATAAAAATATGCACGGATGCTGATTTAATATGCCAGGATTTTCTACTTTATTTGTCTCTCGCTAAGTGGATTGACCAGATATGTAGTATCTACAGTATGTTATCCTATATATTTTTTTCGCGAAAACAAAATGCAGATTATGGCATGGATATTGTATTTATTTAGTTTCGACTTATTGCTTTAATTGAAAGGATTTACAGAAAAATGATGAATTTAAACGTTGATTCCGACCAAATGAACATTCTTCTGGTAGAAGATGATCCGGCTGTTAGAAAGGTAACTACACGATTATTAGAGTTTTTAAAATTTAGTGTAGTTGCGGTTGAAGGCGGTCGTGATGCCATGAGTACAATACAGGATAAAAGGAATTGTTTTGATCTTGTAATGACCGATTATTCCATGCCTGACATGAATGGCGTCGAACTTACAATGAGTTTAAAAAAAATATTGCCTGACATGCCTGTGATTCTTTGTACCGGGGCAGATAATAGGACAGATGAAGAGGTAATGTTTGAATCGGGTGTAACCGAAATTTTACCAAAGCCATTTACAAAAAGTGAGCTTGGTATTTCAATCAGAAGGGCAACAGCAAGATAGGTTTTTACTTTACTGATCTGCTGAATGGCGCACCCGGGATTTACATTATCACTTTCGGCTTCGGATCTCTCCGGCCTATATTTTAATGTTTGTGACTTTTTCTTCCATTCCTCTTGAGATGCTGTTTTGCCTGGTACATGAATGTCCTTATTGCAGCCTCCCTTCCCGGTTGAAAACTGGAATCATAGGGAGTATCCAGGTAGGGTACACCCATTTTATTCATTACAGGATTAATTATTGCTGATGTGGTTGTGCTGGGCATACAGGTAAATGGATAGACATTTACAACACCGTTAAACCCTTCCTTTGCATATTCAAGAATACCTGCAATGCTCAGGCATGCCTCGGTGCCTAATTCAAAATCGAAAAGATCCTCTTCCTTCAAAATATCTTCAAGATGGTTTACCTTATGATCTCCTGCAATATCCAGTAATGAGTTTATCCGGTCATATGCCTTCTTTTGCCGCGTCTCCTGATAGAAGAGCTCTGCCCTGTATTTTAAGGCCTTTTTAAGGGAATTCATTATATCCCTGAATCTGAATTGTTTCAGGTTAAGTCGAAGACCCGAGCATTCCTCCATATAGTCTCGATAGCTTATGAAATTTACCCATTCAATTATTGAGGCGTTAACTACCTCTGCACCATGCTTTTCCAGTGTCCTTATGAGATCCTGATTTGAACGGACATGGGTCCTGAGATATATTTCTCCGACTATTCCTATCAGGGGTTTTTGAGGGATGTTATGATCAATAATCAGCGCCGCTTCCCTGGCTGTCTCTACCAGTTTTTCAAGTATTCGATCAAACTCTTTATTTATTGCATATTTTTCAAAGGCCTTTTCCATGTTACAGATTGCCTGTTCAATCAGCCTATCAGCCAGCCCCATTTCTTTTTCATAGGGCCTGATCCGCCACAGCAGCCTGTCCAGAATGTCGCCGATGAGAAGTGAAAAAAATGCTGATTTTCTCAGGTCTGCGCTATTTTTTTTATCAATTAAACCATCAAGGGAGTAACCGTTGTCAGTAGTGATTGATCCGATCTTTAAATCCCTGTATTCAGGAAATGAATCAAGGACGATCCGTTGATACTTGTTATACATGCCGAACCTGCAGGGGCCTCCGGCCTCAATAAGAAAGTAGATATAGTCATTAACATCAAAGTCTGTTCCCCTGATCTCCTGTTCGGATTTCATGTGATAAAGAATATCTCCAAGGGTTACCTGGCACGGGAAACATTCCTTGCCGGAGCTGTATTCCATTCCAAGATCCAGGCCTTTAAATGTTTCCATAACAAGTGCATTTATATCAAAACTGCGGAATGTCGCAGCAAGGAGGCGACAGCCGGAATTATTCATTTCAGGGATCAGGACGGTTTTTCCTTTAAGGTTAAATTGACCGACCTTTTCTGAAAGCGACTGGAATGATCTTATCTCTGTTGGTGTCATATTTATATCCTTTTATCAATTCGCCAGCATAACCATATCTTCAGTTTGTCTGTTTAACTTGAACATTATGTTCTCAATAACGTTTTTGTATGCCTCAAGTCTGGTCATCACGCCGGCGACAGCGCTGTGCTCATCCAGTTCGAGGATCAATGAAGGCTTATCACCCATTACATGTCTGTAAAAATGTTCGACAAAGGAATCGGCTCCGCAGCTGAAGTTTGTCAGATGAAGTCCGAAATAATTCGGGTTAGCCTTGATATATTTGGCTGTTCTTAAGATCTGACCACCATAACCCCAGTACATATTGGGAAAGTCCGACAAAGCAATATCTGCCACATCAATATAATCCATTGGCAGGGCCTTTAACCCTATCTTCGAAAAATTCTGGCCCAGCCTGAGGTTAAGTCTTTCATCATAAAGGTTGTAGGGCCTTCCTGTTACTATAACCAGTGGTTCGTCCGGATTATGTGCATCTAATACCTCCCTGCCTGTATTATACATTTCATTAAGGAATGCCTTGTGACGTTTCATGCCGTAGGATATTGCTTCCTTGATTTCTGCAGGTGATTTTCCAAGCTGCCCTGATATCTGGCCCGCCATTTCAATGGCAAGTGAAGGCAGATCATGTTTAAGGTGGATGATAGGTCCAATCACGGTTTCAGGAGCTATATCGAGGGCCGCATTGACCATGTATTTATTAGCCTGTACAAGGGGACAATAGAAGCCTTTTTCATTTTTGTCCTTTGTTTCCATGTTTATAAGAACAGGCAGGAAAAGATAGCTTGTCTTTCCTATAAGCGATTTGACATGGCCGTGCGAAACCTTGACAGGAAAACATGTCTCTGCAGTCATGGCCTCAATTCCCATTTCTGCTATCTGATTGTTTGTCGGGCCGGTGAGTACAGGCCTGAATCCCAGTCGGTCAAAAAAATGGATCCATAAAACAGCGGTCTGTATTGTATAAAGCGAGCGTTGAATTCCTATTGTCGGTTTACCGTCCACTTCAAGAACCGGTTTGTCTGATACCACGTCATAAAGGCCGGCAATATATTTCTGCCATATTTCATCTCTCAGCTTGAAATAGTTTGCCTCTTTTTTTGCTGAACTCCTTGTAACCTCGTATCTTCCGCATTCTCCTCCCCATACGCTTCTTCTTCCGTCAAAGTCATAGATCTTTAATTTACACTGATTGTGGCAGGACGGATCTGCCGTGCATATCTTTTCAATATACTCCATCCGGTCGCTGATACAGTTTTCAATTCCTCTGAACCTGCTGGATGCGTTCTCATCAGGCTCCATCATTTCCTTTGCCCGGAGGGCCGCTCCAAAGGCGCCTAAAACCTCCCTGTGTTTCGGGACAATCAGGCCCTGCCCGAGGATATTTTCAAATGCCGCGACAACTCCCTTGTTTAAGGAGGGGCCGCCGAGAAACATTACCCGGCTGCCTATTTTCCTTTTCCCCACTACCCGATTTAGATAGTTATGAGCAATGGCGTAACAAAGTCCGGCGATAAGATCCTCCTTTAAAGCACCCCTCTGGTGGTAGCTTACAAGGTCTGACTCCATAAAAACAGTGCACCTTTCGGCCAGCTTTATGGGACCTTTTGATGAAAGGGCGATCTCCTGGAATTCTCCGGCTATGTTGATCCCGTATTTGTTTGCAAGTTCATGCAGGAAACTGCCGGTCCCTGCGGCACATACCTTGTTCATATCAAAATCAAGGGGATAGCTGTTTGTGACGGAGATATATTTTGCATCCTGGCCGCCTATTTCAAAGATGGTATCTATATCAGGATCAATCTCAACCGCACCCCTGGCATGGGCGGTAATCTCATCGATAATCAGGTCGGCATTTAAAAAATCGCCGACTACATTTCTTCCTGAACCGGTTGTGGCGATGCCCTTGAGTACTATTCTTTTATCCGCTTCATCCCGCACGGTCTTTAAAAGTGTCTGAGTTACTTCAATGGGTTTTCCCCTGGTGTGTATATATGCCTTGTGGATAATGTCTCCCTTTTCATTTATTATGGCATACTTGGTTGTGGTTGAGCCGATATCAAGCCCCAGATATGCCGGGACCTCCCTGCCGGAAAGAACTGCCCTGACCCTGTTGTCTTCATCAAAAAGTGTCTTTTTTATCTCCAGCCGGGGTCCAACAGGCAGGTTTTTGTAATCTTCTCCCGCCTGTTCCGTCAGGAGCTCTGGATCTATCCTGTTTATAATTCCTTCCTCCATTGCATGTATGGCAACGCCTATGGCACCTGTGGAGGTATTGTATTCGGGGATAACCAGGCCTGGAAAATACTGTCTGAAGGCCATAACCTGTATCTCATTCATGGAAAGTCCGCCGATAAACAGGATAGGATCCTCAAGAGTCCTGTTTGAAACAATTGTACTTATATAGTTTCTGGCATTTCCAAGGTGCAAGCCGTAAATAATATTTTCCAGACGTTCTCCCTTATTCTGGAGATGAATCATGTCTGATTTGGTAAAGACAGTACATCTGCAGGCTACATGGGACGGGCTGTCACTTTTAAGGCCAAGTTCTATAAAATCCGAGAGGATTTTATCTATGTCATGCCCTGATGCATCCATCTTTTTATCATAAATGGAAGTCGCGAGACGCTGGGCCTGCTGGTCTATAAATGATCCTGTACCCGAGGCGCATGGTCCGTTTGTATTAAAATATTCAAGGTCCCATGTGCCGTTATTTTGAGCTATCTGGAAAAGGGCTGTATCCTGGCCTCCCATACTTATTATTGACTTTACATCAGGGGCAATGAAAAGGGCGCCTTTTACCTGGCATATGGTTTCAAATTCATAGAAGCCACCAAGCCTGGTACTTATCTGTTCTCCATGGTTTCCTGTAAAGGCCACAGCAAGTATATTGTCCTGCCCGAACATTTTGTATTCATTCAAAAGAAGATCATGAACCGCTTCTTCTATTTTACCGAAATGCCGGTGGTAGGGTGATTCATAGACAATCTGCCGGTTGCTGTTGATGACTACAGAGTTGATACTCACAGAACCGGCATCTATACCTATATAATATTTTTCCGTGTTTTGACTGGCTGAATGATCCATCCATGCATCCTTTGATATTAAAGTTGATGTAAAATAATAGATCTAGTTTTACAGAATGCAAATAATGAAAGTTCGTTTTAATTTATTACTTTGAAGTGTAGAACAGATTGTCGCCATGCCTCTGTTCCTGAATATAGCCCTTTATTATCAGTCCCTTGATAACCCTCTCTGTTTCAATCTTTTGTAAATTAAGAGAGTTCGAGATATCATCAACTGTTACAGGGCGTCTCTTTATCATCTCAATGATCTGGTCGCCAATTGAGTCCGGTTTATTACTTCTGCTTTTAAGAGGTGCCGCGGCTATGATTTCGGCCCTTCCACCAAGAAAGCTTTTTATTTCTTCGAGTTTTTCATTGCTGATTGATATTGCACTGGGATCAGATGGCGGTCTGACCACAGTATTGAGATGGACCTTGTCCGGTTGTATATCGTTAATAATTTTTAAGAGGCCCGAAATCTCTTTTTCACTGTCATTTAACCCTTTAAGGAGTATTACCTCAAGAAAAAAATTCCCTGTATATTCCTTTCGCATTTCCTTTAGACCTTCAAGTATATTATTAAGCCTGAGGACTGGATGAGGCCGATGGATTTTCTTGTATGTTTCTTCATAAATTGAAGAAAGGGTCGGGATCATTATATCTACACCTGTAACCTTTTCCCTTACCTGTTTATTCCATAGCAGTGACCCGTTGGTTAAAAGTGTTATAGGGATCGAGGTTACCTTTTTGATTTCCGAAATTATTAACCCTATATCCGTATTCAGGGTGGGTTCGCCGGACCCTGCAAGGGTTATTACATCGGGGGGAGTTTTTTCAAGAACCTCCTTGAACTCCCTGATTACTTCCGGAACGGGGACAAATGAAGAAGGTTCCATTATACGGTCAGTAGTCTTCCCAACCTGGCAGTATATACAGTTATAGCTGCAGGTCTTCCGGGGAATCAGATCAACACCCAGAGAGAGTCCGAGTCTTCTTGAAGGAACCGGACCGAATATATATGACATCTACTTTTCTCCTATTAAAAGTAATGCACAGAATAATAGAATTAGGATTCATTAACAAGGAAAAACTAATATTTGCTCATCCTGACAGGCACATCCCGCCATTATAAATTCGAATGAATATGAGATTGATTAATAGAGCCTTTTAATAATGTAGCGGCTGATTCCAGAAGAGCTGATGGGGCGGCTGCAGGCTATTAACTGCAGGAAATGGTAATGTTAAGAATATAGATGCAGGGGCGAAAGATTTTTCGCCCCTGCATTATTGTACTAATTATTTTTTTGTTTTTTTCGCGGGTTTTTTCTTTTTGAGTTTGGCTATCATTTCTTCTACCTCTTCATAGCCCTCTTTGTAAAACCCTTCCTCTGCAGGATCAAGCTCTCTTAAAAGTCTGAGGAATTCTCCGGCATGCTCTTTTTCTTCATCGGCAATGTCCATCAAAACTTCTTTGGCCAGTTTGTTGTTTGTGCTTTCGGCTGTCTGCTGATAAAGCTGAATGGCCTCGTATTCGGCTGCAATCATGAATCTGATTGCTCGAACAAGTTCGGAATCGGTTAATTTTCTGTCATTTTTAAGTGCTGAAAACGGACTGCTAAATTCTGGCATTTCTTTTCTCCTTTTTGTTTATGTGAATTTAATTCGATATGATACATGAAAAAATTCTCATATTCAATTGTTCCAACCTTAATCGATCAATTCCTGAATATTGTTTATAATCCGATCCGGTACAATGGCCGAATCTTCAGGCAAACCCTTTTTCTCAAAATCGTTCCATATCCCGTATATCCCCAGTTTCTGAGGGGCACCAACATCCCATTCAAGGTTGTCACCTACTGCCCAGCATTCTTCCGGTTTTAACCCTAAGCCATCCAGGGCCTTTTTATAAACCCTTTCATCCGGTTTTCCGAACCCCTGTTCTCCTTCTATAAGGATCACCTTAAAATACTTTTCAAGGTTGAACTTCTCTATCTTGGCCCTCTGCTTTTCAGTTTCCCCATTGGTCATCATGGCCAGTGCAACATTGTTCCTGTACATATACTCAACGGTTTCCGCTGCACCCTCAAACAGGAAAATTTCTTCATCCCTTCTTTTTTGAAAGGCGTTTCCTATTTTATGGGCAAGAGGGGTGTCATCTATATTAAGTTTTTCAAATACCATTTCCATAACCTCCCGCCTTGCACGGTTCAAATCGCTTCGGCCGATTCTGTGGCGTTCCGGGTCAGACCAGTACCAGCGGCTGACTTCTTTAATCTTTCCATAGAGCAGTTCGGGTTCAAGCTTTTCATTCTCTTTAGTGTATTGATTGCAGACCTGTTTCCAGATAGGTTTTGATATTGCACTGTATGCGAGTATAGTATCATCAAGATCAAATAAAATTCCCTTTGGAAGCATTTTTTCTCCTTTCTTTATTTTTGAATGATCTCTTCCCTTTTTGGACCCACGGAGATGTATCTAATCGGCACTTTTATAAGCTCTTCTATCCTGTTGATATATTGTTGAGCTTCATAAGGTAATTCGGCGAAGTTATCTATGCCGGAGATATTACAACGCCATCCCTTATGAAATTCATAAACAGGTTTCGCCTTTATTAACTCAAGATTGCAGGGAAACTCGGTTGTTACTTTTCCATCAATCTCATAACCGGTACAAAGCGGAATTTCCTTAAGATAACCTAAAACATCAAGCATTGAAAGCGCAACTTCTGTTGCTCCCTGAAGAAGACAGCCATATTTTGTAGCAACAGCATCGAACCATCCAATGCGTCTTGGACGTCCGGTCGTTGCCCCGTATTCACCTGAATCACCACCCCTGTCGCGAATATCATTTGACTCTTCTCCGTCGATTTCCGTTACAAAAGGTCCTGCCCCTACACAGGTGGAATAAGCCTTGGTTACGCATATGATGTTTTTAATAGTGTGTGGTGGAATACCTGCTCCGACCGTGGCAAAGCCTGCCAGGGTTGATGATGACGTGGTAAATGGATATATCCCGTGGTCAGGGTCGCGAAGAGCCCCCAGTTGTCCTTCAAGAAGTATGTTTTTATTTTCGCAGACAGCTCTGTTGAGCAAGGGGGTTGTATTGCATATGAAAGGCTCTACTTTCCTATACATTGCTATCAATTCTTCAGCGATCGTTTCCGGATTCAAAGGAGGGTTGTTATAATAATGCTCAAATAAAATATTTTTAGCTGATAAGGATCTCTCAAGTCTTTTTATCAGGAAATCCCTGTCACTAATGTCAGACACACGGATACCAATCTTCATATACTTGTCAGCATAAAAAGGCGCAATTCCCTTTTGAGTGGAGCCAAATCTATCTTCACCTAATCTAATTTCTTCATATTTATCAAACAGTAAATGAAAGGGGAGTACTATCTGGGCTCGATCCGAAATAATTATTCTTGGATTAACATTTTGCTCTTTTAGCATCTTAAATTCATCTAGAAATCCTTCCATGTCAAGGGCCACTCCCGGACCAAGTATGTTGATTATTTCTGGATAAAAAACTCCGGATGGCAGCAGGTGCATCACATTTTTACCGTACTCGTTTATGATTGTATGCCCGGCGTTCCGGCCGCCCTGAAACCTGACAACAAAATCTGCATCTGAGGCTAAATAGTCTATTATTTTACCTTTTCCTTCATCTCCCCAGTTTGCCCCCACAATTGCTTTTACGGCCATTTTATCTCCTCTCATCAAAATAATATTTATTGAGTTGAGATTTTATTTGTGCTTTAAGTATAAGGCAAATTAATAATAATTATAGAAAGAATAAAAAATTATTATGCAAATAACCTTTGATCAACTGACTGCTTTTCGCACTCTGGCGGAAACTAAAAGCTTCACGAAAACTGCCGACAGACTTTTCAGGACACAGCCGGCTATCAGTCAGATGATTGCTGCTCTTGAGACCGGAATTGGTGAAAAACTTTTTATCAGGCAGGGACGTACTGTTATTTTAACTCAGGCAGGGGAAATACTTCTTGAGCATTCTAACGAGGCGTTTAAAATCGTTGAGCAGGGTTTATTCAGGATAGATGCCCTTAAAGAACTGAAACATGGAAAGCTAACCATAAGCACAAGTGATACAACTGCATATTACATCCTTCCTGAAGTACTTAAAAAATTCAGAACAAGATACCCTGATATTGATGTAAGAATATTTTGTAAGCCTTCTCCTGTTTCAGCGGCCCAGGTTCTTGCGGGTGATGCAGATATCGGGATTGTAACGCTTCCGGTTGAGAATCCCAAACTTGTGTCCGAAACCCTGGTTATAAGGGAGGACGTAGGTATATGTTCAACAGATCATGCTCTTTCAAAAAGAAAGAAAATAACATTCCGGGATCTTGCCGAATATCCGATGCTGCTTCTGGACAGTGGGTCAAATACACGCTCATATATTGATGAAAGATACATAAGAGAAGGCATCAAACCCAAGATAATAATGGAACTAGGAAATATAGAGGTGATTAAAAAACTTGTGCAGCTTGAATTCGGAATATCTATTGTTCCCCTTATATCAGTTCAATCGGAGGTAAAGCAAAACAGACTCAAAGTGATCCATATTTTTAAAAATGATGAATGCAGAAGACTCGGTCTTATTTATCAGAAAAAAGGAATACACTCAATTGCAGCAAGGGAGTTCAGCAGCATGTTAAAATCATTTATGAACGATAAAAACAGGCTTTAGTTTTTCATCTGAAAATGCTAGTATTCCACAAAATTAGCTTCTCCCCTTAAACCAGTTTCACAAAACCAAATGATTTATTGAACCATATTATTAATGTGAGCCATTAAATTTTATCCAGGGAATACAAATGCCGGCACTTGAAGTCCGAAATCTAACAAAAATGTTTGACATCCTTAAAGCGGTGGATAATGCTTCATTCGAAGTTCCGGAAGGCTCAATTTTCGGCCTTATCGGGCGTAATGGCGCAGGAAAAACAACGACTATCCGCATGCTCATGAATATCTACATGCCTACGTCAGGGGAAATAATGTTCCGGGGAAGGCCTGTTGACCATGAATTCAGGGCAAGGGTAGGGTATCTTCCAGAAGAAAGAGGCCTTTATAAAAAGATGAAGGTTTTGGAAACCATTCTCTTTTTTGCGGAACTCAAGGGGAAAAAGGGAAAGGATGTTACAAAAAAGGCAAAGGAATATCTTGAACGCTTTGATCTTGGAGACCGGATGAATTCAAAGCTGGAGACCCTTTCCAAGGGCAATCAGCAGAAGGTACAGTTTATATCGACAATTATCCATGATCCTGATTTTATTGTTCTTGATGAGCCTTTTTCCGGGATGGACCCCATCAATACAAATCTCCTCAAAGATATAATCCTGGAGAAGAAGAAAGAAGGAAAGGTCATAATCTTTTCCACACA
Source organism: Desulfatiglandales bacterium (assembly GCA_963667015.2). GTDB lineage: Bacteria > Desulfobacterota > DSM-4660 > Desulfatiglandales > HGW-15 > JAAZBV01. The sequence continues at coordinate 2,292,506 of CAXXJJ010000004.1, read as the reverse complement.
TCTCATGGATTTTGCTGAAAAGCTGTGTGACCACATCGCTATGATCGATAAAGGAAAAATTATTCTGAATGGTAACCTGAGCGAGATTAAGGCTGATTTTTCAAAGAATAATGTAAAGCTTACATATGAAGGGGATATCTTTTTCCTGGACAGTCATCCCATGGTCGATCATATTTCCGACTTTGGTAACAGTGTTGGCATAACATTGAAAGACGGTAGCCAGACACAGGAGTTTTTGAGATTGCTTTTAGAAAAAAATGTGAAGGTAATCAGCTTCGACAGTAATGACATATCCCTTAACGAGATATTTATTAAACTTGCTGGAAGGGCTCCAAAGGAGGAATACAGCTTTGTTAAATTATAGAATAATCGCGGTCATCAAAAGGGAGTTGCATGAGAAACTCATGTCAAAGGCATTTATTTTTATGACCCTGCTAATGCCTGTTATAATGTTTGTCTTCATTGGTTTTCAGATGTTAATGGTGAGTTTCCAGGGCGATAAAGGTACAAAGATTGAGGTCGTTAGCGAAACCAAAGACTTAACAGAGGAATGCAGCAAAAGTTTTAAAACTCTGCCTTTTGTTGAGGACGGGTCGTGGTCAATTTCATTTAATACTGTGACACGCAAGGATATCAAAGCTTACATTGACAGTAAAAAAGGGGAACTCCTTTCAAAAGGACTTACAGGTATTATTTTTATTCCTGAAAAGGCACTGGAAGATAAAGGTGTTGAGTACTATGCCAAAACCCCGAATAAGCTGACTATTTCCGCGAGAATGAACGGGCCGATTAATAAAATATTAATTGATCGCTATTTTTCGGGAAAGGCCCTGACAGACGAAGAGCTGACCTTTGCCAGGAAATCTGTTGAATTCAACAATTTTAAAGTCTCAAAAGAAGAAAAAATAGAAAAACAGGCCAACGGCAATATTGTTCTTGCATTTGTTTTTGCTGTTCTGCTTTACATGAGCCTTATAATGAGCGGTTCGATGACCATGACTGCTGTTATTGAAGAGAAAAGCAGTAAGGTTATTGAGGTCCTCCTCTCCAGTGTAAGCAGTAAAGAACTGATGACAGGGAAGGTGTTCGGGAGTTCAATCACTTCACTTGTCCAGATGCTGATATGGCTTTTACCAATGATTGTTTTAATGTCAACGACCTGGAGTTTTATGCCTGCCGATTTAAAATTCGATATCAACTATGGGCATTTTATTTATTTTTTGTGCAATTTTTTTCTGGGGTTACTTATATACCAGGGATTATTCGCAATGGTCGGGTCAATGTTTAATGCTCCCCAGGAAGCCCAGCAGGGGGTGTTTCCATTGATGCTTCTTATAATAATTCCCTTTTTTCTTTGCTTCAGCATGATAAACAACCCGGATAATATAATTGCAACTATAGCCTCTTATGTTCCATTTGCTACAATTATCGTAATGCCCTGTAGATTTACGCTTGTTGATATGTCTTTTATTTATCCCCTCATATCGTGTGTCATTAATATTGTAACGCTGATTCTTATTTTTCCCATAGCAGGCAAGGTATACAGGGTAGGGATACTTCGAACAGGTACAAAACCAGGCCTGCGGGAGGTTATAAAATGGATAAAGGCAAAGGAATAGTAAATATATAAGGAGTAGCAAGGAATGACAGAATTAAAAAAAATAAATAAATACGCCAGAGAAATAGAACAGCTTTTAAGGCTCAAGACACCTCCCATCGGTGTCAAATTCATAAAGAGTGAGGATGAGATTCCTGCGGATGCAGTTCGTCCCCGAAAAGATAAAGGCGGGCACTTTGCGCAGTGCCAGGCCTTTGCCATGTCCAGGCGTGAAGGTGAGACAGTGGCAGTGCTCAAGGACGATCAGTGGTGCTGGGCCCCGCTTATTGCCTATGGGCTGGTGGATTCAAGCGCCATTGATTTTGAAAGAGATGATATAGAACCCGATGTAAAGGGCATCCTTAAGTGGACCAAAGAACTGGCCGATGCGCTTCCCTCACTTCCCACCAATAAGTATATCGGGGTTGTTTCAGCCCCGCTAACAACAGCCGGGTTTATACCTGATGTTATTCTGATATACTCAAATAACGCCCAGCTTAGGAGCATGCTTATGGCCCTTAAGTTCCGGCCGGATTACTGTGTCGAATCGGATATAGAGGCATTTGATTCCTGTGTCTATGCTGTTGTACCTGTTTTTCTTAATGGTAAATACAGGGTCACATTCCCTGATCCCGGAGAATACGAAAGGGCCATGGTAGAAGAAGACAAGGTGATATTTTCCCTGCCGCTAAACAAGCTTGATGACTATGCGGACGCACTAAAACAGCTCGATAAGAAGGGATTGGGATACACCGGACTTAAAAAAGGATTGCAGCCGGATTTTCCCAGACCTGATTTTTATGATGCTATTTTTAAAAGCGCCGGTCTGGATGTCAGTAAAAAGTAAATAGCTTTATACATAACATTGATCTTTTTATTTATATTCCTACTCTCAATTTTTAAGAATTGAAGACTATGATTAACTAGTCAAAACATCAACCATGTGATAATTTTTCTGTATAACATCCAATTTGAAAAGATATACAGGCCCGCTGAATGACTTGTTGAGCTAATAAAGGACATCTAAGAAAATGATTGATACTATAAATATTTCAGATGAAGATGTAGCAAAAATTATTGCTCTAGAAGAAAATCATTTCAATGATTTGAAATCGACTGATATTAACCCCGCGAAACTAACAAAAACAATAAGTGCTTTCTCAAATGCTGAGGGTGGTGAGTTATTTATTGGAATTGAAGACGAACCTAGAGTGTGGCGGGGTTTTGAAAATGTTGAAGCAGCCAATGCTCATATTCAAACATTCGAGGAGTTTTTTCCTTTAGGAGACGGCTATCTATTTTCATTTTTATCTAATGTTAGTCAGCCTGGGTTGGTTCTGAAAATCGAAATTCATAAAAGCAGGTCTGTAAAGCAAGCATCAAACGGTAAAATTTATCTTCGTAGAGGGGCTCAAAATTTACCTGTAACTGATGAAGAAGCAATTCACCGACTTAAAATTAATAAAGGGATAGCATCCTTTGAAACCGATACTATAAATATTGAAAAAGAAGTAATAGAAAATTCATCTAAAATAATTGAGTTCATGTTGGAGGTTGTGCCTACCTCAGAACCAGAACCATGGTTAACCAAACAACGACTTATTATAAATGATCATCCTACTGTTGCTGGAGTGTTGCTTTTTGCAGAGGAACCTCAAGCAATCCTCCCAAAACACTGTGGCCTAAAATTATACCAATATACCACAAAAGACGAGGAAGGCAGCAGGGAGGAGTTGGTCGCTGATCCTTTTACTATTGAAGGTTGTCTTTATGACGTTATCCATGTATCAGTTGAGGAAACCAAAGCACTGATTGAGTCTACAAGAATAATGACACCAGAAGGTTTAAGGGCCGCATCATACCCGCATGAAGCGCTACATGAAATCGTTACAAATGCTGTAATTCATCGTGATTATAGCATTACAGACGATATTCATATTAGGGTCTTTGACAATCGAGTAGAGATCCAAAGTCCCGGGACATTACCAGCTCATATAACAACAGAAAATATTCTTGATGAACGTTTTTCTAGGAACGGTGTCATTGTTCGCCTTATTAATAAATTTCCAAACCCTCCAAACAAAGATGTCGGAGAAGGGTTAAATACTGCATTTAAGTCAATGAGAGACATGAGGTTGCGTGACCCAATCATAGAGCAAAAAGGTGGCAATGTTTTAGTAACACTTAAACATGAATCCCTTGGAACTCCACAAGAGCTCATCATGTTATTTCTAGAATCCCATGAGGAAATAACCAATCGTGAAGCAAGAGAAATATGTAATGTAGGGTCTGAAAATGCAATGAAACATATTTTAAAGCGTATGGTAGAAGCGGGAATGCTAGAAGTTATTCCTGGGAAAACTGTATTCCAAACAGCATACAAAAAAGCTTAACATCATTTGCATCAAGCAGACTTGCGGAAAAACTCGCAAGCCGCTTAAGATGGGATGCTGTTTAATATTAACCCGGCAATTAAATAGGAGACTATCAAGCAGCATAAGCAATCTTAGGGTGTTTAAAATATTTTTTAACACGTCCAGGTAGTTTTTGAAGCTTTCTCAAATGAGAAATAGCTTTTTGCTTGAGTTCTTTTTTTGTTCTGGCTGGAATACCAGAATGTACACCGACCTTTAGGTCGCAGTTTAGGTATTCATCAGGATTTAATTCCGGTGAATATGATGGAAGAAAGAACAACTCAATTTTGTCTTCATGTTCTTTCAGCCAGTCTTTGACAATATAGCTATGATGGACTTTCAAATTATCTACAATCAAAAAGATTTTTTTATCAGCATCTTTGATCAATCGTTCCATGAATTTGATCATCGTTTGGGAATTCATCTTGTTTTTATAAACCATAAAACGAACTTTACCTTGATTGGTGACAGAGGAAATCAGGTTGACGCGCTGGCACCTGGGATGAAGCCTAATCGCCGGTGTTTCACCACGAGGAGCGTAACTTCTTCCATGGTAACTGTCGTTACACAATCCAGTCTCATCCCCCCAATGAATTTCCGCGGTCTCTTTTTTTGCACGTTTGGAAATATCCGAGTATTCTGTCTCCAACCAAGCTTTGACTGCTTTTGGATTTTGTTTATAGGCTTTCTTCAGTGGTTTTTGTGGAGTAAAATTCCATCTGTTCAGATACTCGCCAACAGTTCTGATCGGCATATCTATATTCCACAATTGTTTGATGAGTTGCTGTACGGCAATGCGTGTCCACAAAGCAAATGGTAATTTCATTTGGTCAGGGCATTTGTCTTGTATAGCTTTTTGCAATTCTTTTTCCTGATCAGGTGTCAACGTGCGGCAACTGCCCTTTGGACGGCCACGCTTTTTAATTTTAAGGGCTTTATTACCTTCTTTTTGATAAAGAGCCCACCATGTACTGCAAATGGATCGGCTCACTCCTGTAATGGCACTGATCTCATTATGCGTTCGTCCCTGTTTTCGGAGTCGAATGACTTGATTACGAATTTGTTGTTGGGCATCAGTGCTGAGTTTCCTTGCGTCTATTTTTTCCATGATCGTGTTATAACAAAATACGATCCATTTGTTAAGTATTTTGTTGCCGGGTTAATAATTTAAAACCGCATAGAAATAATTAATATCAAGGCAGTTTAAGATATTTATCTTTTATAGCCATATAATTTTGCATTGACACAAAGTATCTATTTTTCTAAAGTATTATCTCGAAAAAACAATTTCAATTCCCATTTCATCCAATATTTAACATAAATTGAACTCAGTTGAACTCATAATTCTGCGTGGTTTTTAAGGATTGAATCACTAATGTTTTATTTATTCATCTGTGTATCTTGTTTTATGATCAGCCTGTATGCCATTAAGCTGTTTTTCTGATGGCTGTTCAGGTTGTGAATATGGTGATTTACCCCAACATTATTGGCAGGCGCAATTCAAATTACCTTGAATAGCGCTGTGATATCCAAACCCTGCAGGCTTAAACAGCAAAGTTGGGTATCATAAAAAAAGGAGGAGCATTATGAGTAAACTATCTGTTTGGTCGCCAAACGCATTAAAGATTGAACTCGTAAGAGGTGATAACACATCATTTGTTCCTGCTATCGAAATGGTTCCGGCATCGGTTAATTACAAAAATACATCAATGAATACCTACTGGGAGCTTCCGGCAGGAATGGCGTTTCCTCTAAAGGACGGCGATGGCTACTGGTTTAAAATAACATTCAGATCAGGAGAAACAAGATTCAGGATAGATCCCTATGCAAGAGCGATGCAGTATAGCAATTCCTATTCAATTTATAAAGATCCTGCCAAATTCAACTGGATCGATGCGAACTATATCCCTCCGGCATTTGATTCAATGGTCATATATCAGATTTTTCAGGGGTGCTATGCGGGAAGGGGAGACAGCGACTGGAAAGATCCGAATGGGAATAATTACCACTTCGAATGGAGCAATAAAAGAAAAGGGGATTTCAGGCAGCTAAAAAACAAGCTGGATTACATTCAGTCCCTGGGAGTAAACACAATAGAATTGCTCCCTGTTAACGAATACAATGGAGATAACTATATTGGCTATTCCCCTGTCAGTTATTTTGCAATAGAGTCATCATATGGAAGCACTAAAGGGGACGGCACTTCCTATGATGAATTAAAAGAATTTATCAATGAGGCACATTCAAGAAATATAGCGGTGATTGCAGATGTTGTTTACAATCATATAGGGCAGGTCGGTGACTCAGGTCCGCTATGGAACTATGATTCAACAGAAGAGAATATTTATTTCAGCGGTGAAAAGGCCGGCAATCAAAGCGGAGGGGACTTTGGAATGGCCCCTGACTGGTCAAGGTATGAAGTTCAAAAATATATAGAGGATAGCTGTAATTATTATTTTGAAGAACTGCATTTTGACGGCCTGAGATTTGACTTTACCTCTCAAATTGTAAACAAAAATATCGCTTCCGGCGAGAATAGCGGGAAGGAAGTACTTAGAAGCATTCTATGGAATTTGAAACAGCGCTTCCAAAATAAAATACTTATTTGCGAGCATTGGGGAGAGGGTTCCGGAGATTATGAAGATTGGATGATCCGGTACGAAAACTTTGATTCCGGATGGTTCAATTTTCATAAAAGAATACAGGATGCCCTGTGGCCTTTTGCCGGAGGCAATGATTTTGAGATTGCCGACGCAATAAATGGTGGCAATTATCAGGAGCCGCATAATCGAATTATTTATGCCAATAATCATGATGAATGCTGGTGGGATGGGAACAATGCCCCTCATAAATATTATCCTGTATGTGAGTTTGGAGGATGGCGGGGGGATTACTGGTCGCAGAAAAAAGCGCGGATGATATATGCTCTGAGTTTTTTTGTCCCTGGCATCCCTATGCTTTTTATGGGCGATGAATTTGCAATGGAAGGCGCCTACAATGATGCTAGATTTGAGAATATTTTAAACTGGGAGCTGGAAAAGGTTACTCCCGGCCCACAGTTTAAGAACATGTTTAAGTCTTTGGTCAATATCAAGAAAAGTTATAACCCGTTGATGCAGAAGAATACTTATTTTGAGTGGCTGCACTATCCTTCATTCGGCTGGTTTGCTTTTAAAAGAAAATGGAATGCTGATGTATTGATTGTTGCAGGAAATTATAGCGGTAATGATATGTATAATTACATGGTTCCAACCAACGGCGAAACCGGAGAGTGGTGTCAGGTGTTTAACAGTGATGGGCAGGAGTTCGGAGGGACAGGCGTGGGTAACTACCTCAATAATCCCAACTCAAAAGAATGCGCTATTACCATTAATATCCCTAAAAATGGCGTGGTGGCAATGTCAAGAACATCAATCTGATGTTTTTTTTCTTAATAATATTCGATTTGTAATATTGGATTCCATAAATAATTTGTTGGACAAACATACAAAACAGAGTGAAAGGAGAAAAGCTATATGTGTGACACCAATATTCAAAAGGCTAGTACAGCAGAGTTACTAGCCAAGATACTTATCACCACATTTTCTGGAATTCTTGCCATTCTTCATTTATTCGTTCCTGAATTACAGGTAGATACAGTCGGAGTTGTTCTGGTTATAATTACAATTTCGCCCTGGATAATTCCATTTCTTCGTCAACACATTAAATCTGGAGAAATTTTAGGTTTAAAGTTCGAGTTGTTAGAGAATACAGTTAAGAATCAGGGGGATGATATTTTAAATCAGCAGAAAATAGTCAATATGCTGGTAATTTACTCATTATGTGATCAGGCATATAAGATTCTCCACAGTCTCAGTAGTATGCCTGAATATATTTATCATAATGATGAGAATTTTCGGAGATGGATGTATGTCCTCTTGGACGGAGGTCTTATCGAACCAAAGTATAAAGGCGGCTGGTTAAAATTTGATGATTCTTTAGACAATAAAAATATGGTCGAATCTATGAAACCCACTCCAGCAGGTGAATTACTCATTTCACTTCGCGGAGCCCCTAAATGCTAAATTCTGAGATCGGCTGACGAAGCGCGCTACGCTAAATAACTAAAATACAGAGAAAAGAATGTCCTTAAGAAATAACTCAAAAAACAGCAATGACCTTTTTATACATAATCGAAACTTCAACTTTAGCCATTTTAAAGAATATGGCAAGAGGTCGATATGAAATTGGTTTTTCAGAATGATAAAATTATTTATGTAAAGTGAATAAGCCAGAAGAAGATTACTATGAAAGGGCAGTGTAAAGTCACAAAACATAGAAAATATCAAAGGAAATAAGTAATCGATATTGTAAACCTGAATTCGATTAGTAAATTGTCCGATAATAGACTCCGATAAACCACAAAAGGAGGGTGTGATGAGGAAAAAACCAAAAGTTTACATCAACGAATGCAAGTTAAGTCTAATTTTTGTTATTATCTATATATTTGCAGTTTTGTTCTTTAATAGTTGTAGATCAATCTCAACACACCGCCCAGTGCTTTCAGCCCTTGAGCATAACAAGGATGGAAAGAAGTCTTCTACCATTGGCATCCCATATTTTCTGCCAACATCATTGTTAGAAATATCATTTGAAAGCAAACGAAATGATGATGGAAAACACCAAGAGCTTATAGTAAATACCTCCGCAAAACTGGTTCCGGATCCCAAACAGCTTTACGTTTTGGACTCTGTGAAAAATGCTTTTTTTCAAAAAAAACATAAAATTAAACTGACGGATGGAATGCTTTCATTGATCACCACTGAAGACGAAAGTAAAACCAATGAATTTATTGCCAGTCTGATTTCGACAGCCACCAATGTATTTTCATTCAATGCGATTGGTGGTATTCCCGAAGGAAAGCAATACGAGAAAGGTGAATTGCCCACTCAAAAAGAAATTATCGCAGCCTATGAATCTATCACCCCAGGATTACATTCATATACCTTGCCCAAGGAATCGCAAGAAACGCTCCAGATCCTCGGGACTGAAGAATTGCTTTTTTTGACTGTCAGATCCAATGCCGTTCTCGGTTCAATTATATCACCCGATCTACCTGGCGATCGACCTGAGGGTGAAGATATCGTTGTAGATGTAGATGAAAATACCACTGATAATAAACCTAAAAATGCTGGTGGCCTTTTGGAGTCTGACAATGGTAGACAAGGCCAAGACCAGACTTTGTTTAATGGAATCTATACCCGTGTATTTACCCCTATCAAGATAACAATCAACGTGTCTATGAAACTTACAGCCCTGTATCAGAAGCGTATTACAGAAACAAAAGATTCCATTAAATCAATTGAAAAAGAATTAAAATCGGTTTCTGAGCAGATTAATGATAAGGGGAATGAGCAAAAGATAAAAGAAAACGAGTTGATAAAAATTGAAAACAAAATCAAAGAATTTAAGAAAAAAGAGAAAAAGTTAAAAGAATTACAAGCTGCTGAAACACAAGGTACCCCTCCATATCAAACCTATGCGGTGGAAATTGAGTTTCTTTCAAGAAAACTGGAAACATCAAAGGAGGAAAAGAATAGTCTAGAGACTTCTATTAAAACCATTAAGAAATCTTTAACTACGCTATATGATGCTAAAAGAGAGAAAAAAAAAGAGAAGCAGGAAAAGGAGACTTATTTAAAAAAGAATGAAGAATGGCGAGAGAACCCCAAAATCGACGGATATGAGATCGCCAAGCGGGAGTCTATCCTTCTTGTGCCGGACGAGAACGTAATTGTAAAAGTTCCAATAAAAAAGTCCCCACTCGGGAAAACGACACACACAATCACATTGAATTCTGGTGTGTTAGTTGAGTATCAGACGGAATATCCCAGTGCTGCTCTTGAATTCATTAAAATTCCACTGAACCTCTCTAAGACACTGTTGGAACTCCCGACCCAGATCCTTCAACTGAAAATTAATTATACCAACAAAGAGAAAGAGTTGACTCAAGCTATAAAAGAACAGAATGAACTTTTAGTAGAAATAGAACAAGAAAAAGCAATAAAGAACCTGGAGCAAGAAAAAAATTTTCTTGAACTTACGAAGAGTATAGAAAGCCTACACAAGGAAATTAAAGATATAAAACAAGACCCTTCCAGTCAGGAACTGGAAATTACAGCAATGGAAATCCAACTGCGTTTACTCGAATTGGAGCGAGATCTTGCAAAGATACGTAAAGAAATAGATGAATTGAATAACAAATGATGGAAGCTAAGCTATGAGACGCCGAGAGAAACACACACACGCACCTTACCGCATAGCATTGAATGTTATTACTGAAGGATCACTCATAGGTTTACCGAAAGAAGTCCGAACTGATAGCCTAAGCCAAGCAGTAACTAAATTATTTGAGAACAATAAAGTTTGGATGTATGAGAGAAGTATTCAAGGATTCGGTGTTGCGCGTCGAGTCACTGGAGGGTTTCAGCAACCAGAGTTTGCGATGAAGATCTATGTGAGGAAGAAAAAACCTAAATCCCAAATCAAACACCCTGTACCTCGACGGATATCCATTCCTGATATTGGAATAATCGAGACGGATGTCACAACGATTGGACAACTTCAACTGCACAAATTCTCGTCATACGCCCGTCCTCCAATGCCGGGTTGTAGTATTAGCCGAGCCAAAGGTGTTACTGGGACATTCGGTTGTTATGTCACTCCAAATAATCCCGACGATTTAAATGTTTTCTACCTGCTGACTAGCGCACATGTCCTGACAGATTTCTTTCGTGAGTCGGGCGGTATTGTTGAACAGCCTGCTACAGATGATCAGACTGGGCGAGAGAATTTCAAAATCGGAATGATCAAAAAATATACAACTCCAAAGTTTGATTCGGACATCCGGTCATTCCCCAATTCAATCGATGCGGGAATTGCATTGATAGATGGAACCATCGAAAGGGATTTCCGTATAAGAGAGGTTGGCGTAAAACCATTAGGAGTTGGCAATATAATAGAAAGTTTACCTGTGTATAAAGTTGGACGTTCAACAGACTATACGTCAGGCCAAATCACTGATACAAGCTTTAAAACTGCTTTCTATTTCCAAGGCAGCCCTGCGCAGGGAAAAGAGCAGCGAGCGGGCTTTAAAAATCTTGTACTATGTGATTACCGTTCTAATGTAGGTGATAGCGGAGCACTAGTTCTTAGTGGAAAAAACAAGGTCCTTGGATTACATATGGGAGGGTCCACAAGTGGTAGTTTTTTTTGTCGGTTCAGACGAATCACCTCAGCGCTGAATATTCGCTTAGCAGAGTCTTTATAAAGAGGGGGAAAAGGGAGATGCTCAAGCTGAAAACACTAGCTTTATATGCTTTACTTATTACTGAAAAATGAGCAACATCCTGTGATTGGACTTGTTTGATTTATTTTATGCTCTACCTATCTGATTTTAATCAGAAAATAAACCAGATAATCCTTATATGCTGACTATTACTCCAATAAGTATACACATTCCATTTGTCAGTAGATATTATCTTTCTATCAAGAAGTGTGTCCGAGAGAATAGTGCTAATCAGAGATTATTACTGATTAATATTAATGAAAAGTATAATAGATCAGATTTCTCGGAAGGAACCTGCTCAAAATTTGACATTATATTAATCTCTCTTTAATTCCAGCCATAAATACCTGCCCGGAACCTTCCATAACTTTTTAATGTCTAATAATAGTTATGCAGGTACAGGCAAAAATGCCTGCAAATTTGTTTTGCATTTAAACTGTGTTAAACTGTAAATAATAACATTCTGAAATTCTATGGTATCGGATACTTATGCAGACAAAAGACAGTTCAAATCTAAAAATCTCTCATCACGGCTTTTTTTTATTGGCGGCTATATTTTTATTATTTTATGCTGTCATTCTTCTTGATTGTAATAATTCCTTCTCTGCTGAAATAGACCGCTATCATGTAAGTTTTAAGGGAGTAAAGGATGATACGCTCCTGGATCAGATCAGAAACCTGTCCGCTACCCGTGAAATGTCATCAAAACCGGCGGGTTCGTTAGGTATTCTCCGAAAACGTGTCAGTGAAGATATTGAGCTTTTTACCAGATTTTTAAAATCCGAAGGATACTTTGATACTGAAATCAATGAAACCATTGATACAGCAAAAAGCCCCTGGGAAGTCACCTTTCTTTTTGCTTTCAAAAGACCCTTTACCCTCTCCTCTGTAAATGTCAGCTTCACACCGAGTGAGGTCAGCGATATTAAAATCCCTAACATGTCAAAGGTTGGTATGACCCCGGGAGAAGCGTACCGGTCAAAAACAATTCTGGAAGGTGAAGAAAAACTGCTGTTTCTTGTCCGAAAGCAGGGATACCCTTATCCGACAGTAGAAAAAAGGGATATCACCGCAGACCATAAAACCCGGTCTGTATCGGTTGAGTTTGATATTAATCCCGGTCAAAAGGGTTATTTTGGAGAAACGGAATTCAAGGGACTTGAAAAAGTAGACCATTCGTTTCTCAGGAAGTTTATTCCCTGGAAGGAAGGGGATGTCTATGATCCAGATCTGATAAACAAATGCTATAAAAAATTCATGGATCTCGGATTGTTTTCAACCATAAGGATTTCGGAAGGAAAATTATCTGATGGCGGCATGCTGCCGGTTGAAGTCGAGGTTACTGAACGTAAACACAATTCTATCGGCGCTGGCCTAAAATATCACACGGATGAAGGGCCTGGTGTGAAATTTTCATGGGAAAACAGAAACCTGTTCGGCCACGGTGAAAAACTCGGTTTCCTTTCCAATTTTTCAAGCTACCTCACAACCATTGAAGGCCTTTTTAAAAAGCCGGCCTTTTTTATGAAAGAACAGACCCTGCGCCTTTCCATCCAAAAAACACATGAAGACACTGACGCGTATATAAGTGACAGCTATTCATCGTCGGCTTTTTTGGACAGGGATTTATCGGAGAAGATGGATGCCAGTGGAGGCATGGTTTTTAAGACATCAAAGATTGATCAGCTTGGAATTGAAGACCGGTATTCCCTCCTGTCCATGCCCCTTTACTTTAATCTGGATTATAGTGATGACCTGCTTGACCCTGTAAGGGGAGGACGTCTTGCACTCAGGTATGTACCCTATTATGATCCGACAGGTGATTCGCTGTTCTACAATAAGGGGCTGATAAGATACAGGCATTATCTGAGAATATTAAGAGAACCGCTCACGGTTATGGCAGGAAGTATCACACTTGGAATGATCAAGGGGGCCGGCAAGAGCGACATCCCGGCTGATGAAAGATTTTATGCAGGAGGCGGGGGATCGGTGAGGGGCTATCCCTACCAGTCCATAGGACCTTTATCAGATGGTACTCCCCTTGGCGGGAAGGCACTGATTGAAATGTCTGTTGAAGCCAGGCTGAAGGCAACACGCAAATTCGGGTTTGTGGTATTTCTGGATGGAGGCACGGCCTATTCGGAAAAACTGTTTGACCGGGAAGAAAAGATCAGGTGGGGAACGGGTATAGGTGTCAGGTATTTTACTCCAATCGGTCCTCTGAGGTTTGATGCGGGCTTCCCGCTGAACAGGAGAGATGGAATAGATGATTCATTCCAGTTGTATATAAGTATTGGTCAGGCCTTTTAAGTGTTTGGTATATATATGAAGCAATTCGTCGGTTACATAACTGCTTATAAAAAGATATATTTAAGAATCCTTAAATGGTGCAGCCTTTCCCTTGCCGGGCTCTTTCTTGCTGCATCTGTGTTATTATTTACCCTGCAGACAGATTTCGGTTTCAATTTATTTATCAGCTTTCTTAACAGATCAGCGCTTGAAAAAAATGAATTAAAAATTGAAGTCAAAGATATCAGGGGGGTATTTCCTTTCAGGTTTACTATTGGTGATCTGAGCCTCTACGACAGGGATGGCAGATGGCTGCAGGTTCATAACTTTTCCTTAAAGATTGATCTTCTCGCCTTGCTTAAGGGGCGTCTTTTTGTTGAAACGCTTCATCTGGAAAAGACTGAAATCAGCAGACTGCCTGCCAGAAAAAACAGGACTCCACGAAAGATACGCGAAGGATTCGAAGTTCCTGCATTTCTTTCACGAATAAAAATAGAAGATATTAATGCCTCAAGCATTGATCTGGATGGCAGTATCCTTGGGGCGTCTGCTCAATTCAGTCTCGTTGGAGGTATGAATGATTCAGGATCTGAAGGAGTAAGAAATTACAACCTTGAGATTGTAAGGATTGATAGCGCCGCTGAATCACTTAAGGCTGATATCCATATGGGCATAAGACCGCAGCATATGGAATTAAAGGTAGATGTTCAGGAGCCTGGCGAAGGAATAATATATAAACTTACAGGCAAAGGTGAAGATCTCAGGTGTCTTATTGAGGGGAGCGGAAACCCGGACAACTGGAAGGGGAAGCTTTATCTTTCGAGCAGGAAGACAGGAGAGATCAACTCAGAAATCAATATTAAAATCGCAGGAGATGATTATTCCATCAGTACCTCGGGTTATTTTTTATTCTCAGACTCCCTTTTTGAAGAAAAATACAGTGACCTTGTTGGAAAAGGCGCTGAATTTAATATCAATGCGGATTTAATTAATCAGAAGGAGCTGCGCCTTAACCCCCTACGGATAAAAACCGAAAAGCTTGAATCCGGTTACATGGGAAATATCAGGCTTGCGAATATGGATTCAGCCGGGACTTTCAGTCTGAAAACCAGAGATGCAGCATCTTTAGATAAGATTGCAGAAGGGTATTCTGTAGACAGCTTGTCTGTTGAAGGTTCTATAAATGGAAAACTCTTCAGCCCGGATATGGATCTGTCTTACAGGCTTATCGGCCTGAATAGTGACCGGATCAATGTACTGGAAATAGAGGGGACAGGTCAGGGGCATTTCCGTGACAGAAATAATCCGAAAGACATAATGAGTGTTGCAGGTTCAGGCGATATAAAGGGATTTTCTCTCAGGTCCGGGGACCAGGAATATCAGGAGGAAAAGATAACCTGCAGCTTTGAACTTGTAAGAGATAACAACGGACAGATAAATGTAAAACTGCTTAATGCTGATTCCGGAAACATCAATTTCCGGACATCAGGGTATCTGAACGCAGTAAACCGGACAGCTCATCTAGAAGGTCGGATAGATGCAACTGATCCCGGCCATTATTTTTCGAAGGCTTCCGATTTGTTGAAGGGAAGGGGTGATATTGATTTTAATCTTGATGCAGATTTAAATTCAAAATCCTTTAACGGGTTTCTGAAAGGCGCATATAAGCTACAATTGGATAATCCGGGTCTTAAAATTTTTGCGGGCAATACAGTAAGGTTTGAATCCCGTGTTCATTTTTCAGACGGGTTTGCCCGGGTTTCCGATATCAGGATAAACAGCGAATCAATATCGATGGAGGGAGCCATCAACTATGACCAGAAAGGTCTTGTAGAATCTGAAATGGCTCTGTTTATTCCTGATCTTTCTATAGCTTCTTCATATGTCAAAAATGATGTCTCAGGCAGGGGAGATATTAACTGTTCCCTGAAGGGTGAGGTAAACAATTTTGATACAGCCTGCAGTACAAAAATAGAAAAATTTGCCTGGGATAAAATAAAGACAGATAATATTTCGAGCAGGATCACTGCAAAATACAGGGATAAGAACAGCAGTGGAAAGATCTTAATCGAATCTATATCGGGGGATGAAAAGTTAAAGGCCGGATCGGATTTTTATATATCCGGCAAAGATGTTTCACTTAAAAACCTTTATCTTTCAGGCATGGGAACGGACCTGGGCGGCAGTATTCTTTTTGAAGGAAAGGCCCGCCTGATCAACGGCAGATTAAATTTTTCAAGTCCGGATATCTCTGCAATATCCTCGCTGTATGGACCCAATATCGAGGGGAGTGTATCCGGTGAAATAGTCTTTAAACCAATAGAAAATGCACAGAATCTTGAAATTTCAGCCTCTGCAGAAAAAATAACCTTTAACCAGGACACAGTTGAAGATATCGATGTTAAAGGCAGCATGACAGATGTTTTCGGAGAACTCCATTTTTCCGCTTCCTCAGCCATCAATGGTTTTAATCATAAGGGTGTTGTCCTGAAGACAGTTGAAATTAAAGGGAAAGGTGAACGGAATAAATCCGAGTTTAATATAAATGGTACTGGTACTGCAGGCGAGGAGATGGGCTTTACAGCATCGATAGGGTTTGTTAATCAGAGTGATACTAAATCCTTTAAAATTCAGGAGCTGAATGGCAGGTTTGGCACTTCACAGGTGAGAAGCCTTCAGCCGTTGACAGTCAAATATTCTGCTGAAGCAATAATGTTTGAAAATTTAGATATTGATGTTGACTCGGGTAATATCAGCGGATCTTTAAATTATAATGGTGATAATGTGGATGGAAGGATAATGGTGAAAAGTATGCCACTATCTCTTCTTTCTCTGGCAGGTACACCTGTCCTTGATGGAACACTGGACAGCAGTCTCAAGCTGGATGGCACATCAACCTCTCCTGTTCTGTCCGGGATTATAACAGCCGACGGGATTAAAAGAAAAAGTCTTAAGAAGAACAGCATCCCTCCTGTTTCAATCACGGCGGAATATGATATGAAAAAGGACAGTATGTCCGGAAAATTCAGCCTGGATGGGATGTCCGGTGCGACCCTTAAGGGTGATATATCAATTCCCGGTGATTTTTCGATCTATCCTTTTAAGCTTGCACCAAAAGACACTGATCCGATAAAGGGCAGTATAAAGGGTGAATTCGATCTTGCTGTAATCCCTGCTGTGTTTGAAATGCATGATCAGGTGATTGCGGGCAGGCTGGATACAGGTTTTGATATAAGCGGTTATTACGGGTCGCCTGTAATAGCAGGCAGGGCCCTGCTGTCAAAGGGAACCTATGAAAACACAGGCATGGGAATCCTGGTTGACAATATAGAGGCGGAAATATCTGCTGACAATTACGGTATTACACTTCATAATTTTAAGGCTTATGACGGCCTGAATGGTAAGATATCGGGAAGCGGTCACCTTGATATTGATGCTGATAAAAATTTTCCATATGAAGTGAGCATAGCCTTAAAAAATATGCAGTTAACCGGAAGTAAAAGCCTCAGGACGGTTGCGGGAGGGAATGCTGTTATTTCAGGTTCCATGAAACAGCATGATCTGTCAGGGAAATTAACCCTGGAAAAGGCTGAATATGAGATTGCTGAAAAACTTCCGGTCGAGTTTACCGAGCTGGAGATAAAGGAGATCAACAGGGATGTTGAAACCGTTCAGGATGAAATAAAACCGGCAGCAAAGGGTAAAATAAATTTTGATCTTGCCGTTTCAAGCCAGGGCAGGGTGTATATCAAGGGAAGGGGGCTGGATTCGGAATGGAAAGGGGATGTTAAACTGGAAGGAGATTCCAAAGATCCGGTTATCACCGGTAACTTCACCCTTTTAAGAGGAAATTACAATTTTCTGTCCAGGCCGTTTACCCTTACCGAAGGACAGGTTACCTTTGCGGGAAATTCACCTCCTGACCCATATTTTGATGTTACCGGAAAATCAGTGAACAGCAGCATTACGGCCTTAATTAACCTTAGAGGCAGTATAAAAGATCCGGTACTGAGCCTGTCTTCCGAACCTGAGCTGCCCCAGGATGAGATACTGGCAAGGGTATTGTTTGACAGAGAGGTTTCTCAGATCACACCTCTTCAGGCGCTTCAGCTTGCGGCCGCGTTAAGGCAGATGCTTGGCGGGAAGAAGGGCTTTGATCCACTTGCATATACCAGAAACCTGATAGGCGTGGACCGGCTTGAGGTAAAACAGTCAGAGGTAAACCCTGATGAATCCGCATTGAGTGCGGGGAAATACCTGAAAGATAATATATATATTGAGGTGGAAAAGGGCGTAAGCGACGAGAGCGGGAAGGCGTCTGTCACCTGGGAACTCACCCCCAGCATAACCGTTGAGACCGAGGTGGGAGAGGATTCCGAAACAGGGATGGGAATAAACTGGAAACATGATTACTGATTAATTATTATATTGACGGGTGTATATTTATTCATTAATTTCCCTCTGAAATTTTTTTAACATATTAATGCAGGTTCCCCGATAATCGTTTTGAAAACGATTGTATAGATAAAAAATATTGGAATGGCTCAGAACTCTCGAAATTTTAGTTATGAAAGACAGTTGAAATACTATTATATCAGGTTTCTCAGGCTCAGGGGTGAACCCCATGAACTGGCTCTTGGTATGGCTATAGGTGTTTTTTCCGGGATGATGCCCGTTCTTCCCCTCCAAATTGCCCTTGCCGTGGCCCTGGCGCTTTTATTCAAGGCCAGCAAAATTACTGCCGCGCTGGGTACCTGGGCAAGTAATCCTTTAAACTGGTATTTCATATATCTCTATGATTTTAAACTGGGGGCCTATCTCCTCGGTGTAGAAGGAGGGCACGAAATCCTTAAATCTGTAATGGCCTCAATCAGCCGTGGCGATGAGATGGCTGTCATCTGGGGAAAGTTGTTTTCATCCGGAATGACCCTGGCTTCGTCCCTTCTTGTCGGGGGCATTTTGATAGGAACTGTAACTGCGGTTCCAACTTATTTTATATTTTTAAAGATATTCCAGAAGATAAGGGAATGGCGTCAGAAAAGAAAATCCCAAAAGGCGTTGCAGGTGAAAAAAACAAAAAAAACTAAACATGACAGTAATTAAAATGCCTGATCCAGCCGATATATCTGCCCTTCTTCCTGCCTTGACTTATTTATAAATTCTGTTAGGATTACCGCAAGCATTCAGGCCCTAAATATGAATCATAATATAGGATCATAAAGTGGAAATGCTTAAAAAAGGCGGTAAAATGCAGAAACTGATTATTTAGGTTCAGGGATGTATTGTTGATAAATTTTTTAGCGAGGATTGACAAAGGATGAAAACCAAAATTACTCTTTTATCATTGGCTATTGTTTCACTTTTTTGCCTGCTGATGGCATCAGGTTCCACAGGTACAGAAGGGAATAAAAAACTTACTATAGCATACAGCAGCAATATTGAAGGTTATCTTGAGCCATGCGGGTGAGCTGAAAGCGGTGAGATGCTCGGTGGGCTCTACAAGAAAACAGCATATCTAGATGAATACAGAAAAACACATAAAAACCTTATAGTTGTTGATTCAGGCGATTTACTGAATGAACACGCCCAAATAAAAGACTCCTTCATGCCGTCTGCAAAATTGAAGGCCGAACTTGTTTCCAAGATTGTTAAAGGCCTTGGTATTGATGCGATAAATGTTGGTGAACTGGAACTGTCTCTGGGCCTTGATTATATCAGGGAGCTGGAGAAAAAATATGAGCTTCCCTTTGTCTCCGCCAATCTTGTGGACGATAAAAACCAGCTTTTATTTAAGCCCTATATAATCAAAAAAGTGGGTGATCTAAATGTAGGGATCATCGGTATTATGGGAAACACCTCTGAAGTTTCAAAATTAATGAATGACATTGTTGGTTCCTCAATAACCGTACTGGATCCTATTAAAACAGTTGAAGAAAAAGTCGCCGAAATTAAAGATAAGGCAGACTATGTTATTGTAATGACACATCAGCATATTGGGCGCAACTGGATAATAGCCCGAAAGATCAAGGGAGTTGACCTGGTTGTTGGCGGTCATCATAAACAGAAACTGAAAACCCCCTACGAAGCAAATGGTACCTACATTGTTCAGACAGGAGAAAAAGGCCAGTATCAGGGTATGTTTGAGGTTGAAATAGGCCCTGACGGATCCAAAACAGTGAAAAATGAACTTGTCCCAATGAGTGATGAGATGGCCGACGATCCAAAGGTAAAGGAAATGATTGCTCAGTTTAATCTGGATGTAGCCAAACTCTATAATCAGGGCGGCGCTGCCAAGGATAAAACAGATACTGCTGAGCCTAAATCAATCGCTTGTAATGATTGTCACAGTGAGGCCTATGAAGGCTGGACCAAGACAAAACATGCAAAGGCATTTCAAACACTTATAAATAAAAACCAGCAGTTTAATCCAGACTGCCTTGTCTGCCATACTACCCGTTTTGAAGAGCCTGGCGGTTTCAGCGTGACAACACAGGAAAAAGAGCTGAGAAATATTCAGTGTGAATCATGCCATGGTGACAGTGCTGCACATCTGGAAGATCCCGGTACGGTTCCTCAGGGGGATCCTGGAATGGAGACCTGTTTAAAGTGTCATACCGAACACAGATGTCCTGATTTTGAAAAGGAATATGCCCAGGAATGGGAAAAGATTAAACATTAGGATTGAAGCATTAAGATTGCCGGTAATCTACCGGATAATCTCTGTTAACAAAAAGCCCCGTCCTCTGGACGGGGCTTTTTATATTTATATACAATTTCAGCAGTTACTGTTAATTCGTGGGGACAATCTGAATTACAATCCCAGGCTCGATAGGAGATCATCTACATCACCCTGCTGGATGCGGTCTCCGACTTCACCCCCTTCATAACCATTCATGCTTTCGTCAGCTTTTTCAGTCTGCCAGTTAAGATTCAGTTTCTGGGCAATTTTGGTTATCTGGTTCTGAAATGTCTGGATAGTCGGAATTATCTTAAGGAGCTGCTGCCCGGTCCTGTCCTGTATCTGTTGTGTACTGTTCAGGTCAAGGCTTAATCTGTTGAGAAAATCAAGTTTATCCATGATAATTTCAATGTTTTCGGTGATCAGATTGTTTGAAGAATCACTGTTTTCTTTTATCTGCAGAAGACTTGTCTTTATTCCCTCCTCAAGGTCAAAAAGAGTGTCAACAATTTCAAGAACTGTGTTTGTCTGTTTTTCGGTTTCGCTGATTATATTTTCCAGCCGCTGTAAGGCATTTGGAATGCTGTCTATATTGGATTGGTTAAGATCATCCTCCAGTTCAGAGGTTGATGTCATGAAATGCTGGAAAATACCCTTTAGGCTGTCAATTATCTGTGCCTCTTCCTCTTTCTGGCTGGGGTCGACAATTCGGGTATGGATTTCCTGAACAGTAAACAGTCGTTTTTGAGCTATTACTGCAATGTCCCTTTGTTCCTGTGTAATCAGGCCCTGCTCCATAAGAAATGTACCTAAAACCTTATTATCCGGTTTTATCTGCAGCATCTCATCAACCGACTGCCTGTCAAGAAAAGAAAGTCTGACCAGTGTCTCTCCATAATATTCAACAGGGGGTGTCTGGAGGTACAACTGTACGGCCCTGATCCCCTGTTTCAGGCTGTCTTCATTCTTCAGATTCTTTGTCAATGCCTCTGCGACGGTGTTTATAAGAGGGGCGAGACGCCTCGTATTCTCGCAGTGATCCTGGTAAATACAGTATTCAAGGAACAGTTGAGCTGCGATTTCAACCTGTTGATTTGAGTCGTAACTGTTTAATACATCTTTAATATCTGGAAACGAATTTGAATTTTCTGACATAACCTAATTATATCCCTAAATTTGAGTTGATGCTCGATGTTTTAAAAATTTTACTTGATTTAAGTATGATGCAAGAATGTGTTAATCTTGAAGTAATATCGGTCGTCTCTTTGTATGACTTTAATCTTTTTTCTTTTCCTGAAATAATTTGATCTGTAAACATATTGGTGTTAATCTTGGAATCTCAATCAGGGGGCAATTGCCGGTGAAGAATATGCCGGTTCAGAAAATATGAGGGTGCCTGTTTTTAGAATGTCTGCCCGAAAGCCCCCTCCAGAAACCTCAGAACCCTGCTTATTCCATCGATAATATTGATTTTAGCTCTACCCTGAATTATCTTATAGGTTAGATTAATTAATTTGTGGTTTGAAATTTATCAGGGTTTACATTTTAGTTTTCAAGGAAAAACTAAGTTGACTTTTTCCGAATAATCAAGCATAGTTATAAATCCTAAAATAATCAGTTTATTAAGGTACTTAAACGTAAAATAATCAAAAGAAAGGATATTGAAAATTGGCAGATATTATCAGAACAATACCAGAACCTAACAAAACAGTCGATGTCGTCCGTGAATGCGATGTCGTAGTTGTTGGCGGTGGTCCAGGTGGAATCGGTTCTGCGCTTGCTGCAGCTCGTAACGGAGCGGATACCGTCCTTATAGAAAGATATGGTCATCTTGGCGGAATGAGTACTGGCGGTTTGGTAACTATAATCCCGTGTCTCTCTGACTTTGATGGAAACCTGCAGATCGCTGGAATTAATCAGGAATTTCTCGAAAGACTGGAAGAGAGAAATGCAGAATTTCATCCTCCTAAAGATATATGGGGATCCGATGATCCGAAACTTGTCACATACTGGAATGAAAGATCATTCTTCTGGGTACGTGAGAGACGCATTGTCCACTCTTCTCTTATTGATGCCGAGATCGGTAAGTGTATATTAAATGATATGGTAAACAAGGCAGGTGTAAAGACATATCTGCATGCCTGGGGTACCATGCCCATAATGGATGGAAACAAGCCCGTGGGCGTAATCTTTGAGAGTAAGTCCGGCCGACAGGCCATAATGGCAAAGGTCGTTATTGATTCAACCGGCGATGGTGATCTTCTGCCTTACGCAGGGGCTACCTTTGATACAGACATTGATCCCAGGATCAGGATTGCCAACCTTTCACTCTGCTACTGGATTGACAATGTCAACCTGGTGAAGGTCGAAGACTTCAAAAGGGAATATCCGGACAAGTGGGGCGAAATGATGATGGACCTGATGCAGCAGGGCGGGCACCCGGGTTTCATGAGAAGCAACCTTCCAAATCAGGAAAAGGTTGTATGGATCCATCCAAGATATGCCAACAAGAGCCAGACCGATGTTGAGGAACTCACAAGGGTGGAAATGCTTGGCCGTGAAAAGATGCTTCTTACCTATGATTATTTTAAAAAGAATATTCCGGGTTTTGAAGACAGTTTTATAGTCCTGTCTTCACCTCAGCTCGGGACAAGGGGCGCCAGAAGGGTACACGGCGATTATATGCTGACATCGGAAGACCTTTCACGCAATGAACCCTTTGAAGATACAATAGCGGTATTTCCTGATCTTGACAGGGGTGAATACTCATTGAATTCTCCCCATACATTTATACCCTACAGAACCCTCCTGCCCAAGGGCATAGATAATATGCTGGTAGGCTGCAGGGCATTTGCGTCTGACCAGGAAGCAAATAACTTCTTTAATCTTATCCCGCACTGTATAGCAATAGGTGAGGCAGCCGGAACAGCTGCAGCCCTTGCATTGAAACAGGGCGTAAATGTAAGAGATGTTGATTTTACTGCCCTTAGAAAACAGCTTATTGCGCAGAATGTTATTCTTCCGGGTGCATATCCTGATAAATATAAAAAAGAAGAAAGCAACAGGAATGCGGTATTTGAAGTGCCGTTCTTCGGTGAATGGCAGGTTCCGAAAGGCGGAGACAAAGATAAGCAGATTAAACCGGAACATTAATAATATAACCTAAAAAAAAGGGTTCATTTCTTTTATGAAATGAACCCTTTTTTTATTTGTTTTCAGCCCTATGTCTGGACTTTCCAATATAATTATGCCAGTATCTACATACTATTTAATACGTTACCTTTTAACCAAAAAACATGACAGTATGTATCTGGTGTAAGGGAAACCGTAAACCGTACACCTCATACCGCAAACCGTTTTTTTATCACAGGAGTAAGTAAAAGAGTTTATGGACAGGGAAAATGAGATCATAACAGAAAATGATGAAATGGAAGAAAGTTTTGAGGATTTATTGAACCAGAGTGATGTAAAGGCAATATTCTATCAGCCGGGGCAGGAGGTCGAGGTTGATATTATCCAGATTACAGATGATTGGGTCTTTATTGATACAGGCAGTAAATCTGAAGGGATCATTGCCCTCAGTGAATTTATGGATGAAGAGGGAAATATCAATATCAAAGAGGGAGATACCATAAAGGCCTTTTTCCTGTCCTCGCGTAACAGTGAAAAACTGTTTACCACCAAACTTACACTGGAGTCCACTGGAAAGGAATTTCTGGAAGATGCCTTTTATAACGGCATACCCGTTCAGGGCGTCGTAGAAAAGGAAATCAAGGGAGGTTTTGAGGTTCGAATAGCCGGTAAGACTCGTGCCTTCTGTCCTTTTTCTCAGATGGGACTGGGGCGTATTGAGGATACAGGCAGTATTATAGGTTCGGAATTAACCTTCAAGGTGGCAGAATATGGTGAAAAGGGACGGAATATAATCCTGTCCCATCGTGCAATTCTTGAAGAGGCGAGAGAAGAAAAGAAGCTTGAACTGAAAGAGTCTCTTGAAGTCGGAATGACAGTAACAGGCACGGTAACATCAATAAAGAAATTTGGAGCCTTTATAGATGTGGGCGGCATAGAAGGTCTGATCCCTGTGTCGGAGATCTCGTGGGGTCGTGTGGATGATATAGACGGCATCCTCTCTGTCGGTCAGCAGGTTGATGTGGCCATTGCAACCCTTGACTGGACCAATAATAAATTTTCTTTTAGTCTCAAGGAAATACTGCCTGATCCATGGGATTCCATTTCAAAAAAATATCCTGAGGGTACTTTGCATAAAGGCAAAGTTGTGCGTACAGAGAAGTATGGCGCCTTTGTGAACGTTGAACCCGGAATAGACGGGCTTCTTCATATCTCCGAACTTGGCAAAGGTAAAAGGTTAAATCATGCCAGGGAAGCAGTAGAGGTAGGTCAGGAAATAGAAGTGAAGATTAATGGTGTTGATGTGGAAAAACGAAGGCTTTCTCTTGGAATGGTAGACAATGCAAAGGATGAAGAGAAAGAGGCCTATAAAAGCTATGGCCAGGCAGGCAGCACATCCTCTTCATTCGGTACCCTGGGTGATCTGCTGAAGGCAAAGCTGGGTAAAAAATAAATAATTTTTTACATTCTGGGGCACTCTGACATCCAGTTATCAATCCTGTATTTTCTTGCAGTGCTGTCAAATATCTGTGCAGCAACCTTACAGGATTTATCCTTGCAGGGTGCCTGGATTATTACCTCCATTATTTGATCGCCGGTTGAATTGGCCGGGACATCAAGGGTTACCTCTCTGCATCCTACAGGTTTATTATCTGCCAGTATTTTAAAAGCTATCTTTACATTTCGCCTTACAAAGTCTTTTTGATTTATAATACTGTAGGATATCTTTATTCCTTCTTCAGTATTTTGGGACCCCTTTAAAACAAGTTCAAGATCCCTTCCAAAGGAGTTGCCTGAAATGCATGCAATAACAATTAGTAATCCTAAAAAATATTTTCGCATCGTTTCCTCCTAATTTTATAAATCTAAGCAATCGGAAGCATATAGTCAGCCAGAAGGCTGGAAGTTTTTCTCAGGTTCATGCTCAGAAGTTTTGCCAGCCCTTTCAATATCTTTACTCCTATCCGCGGATGCTGTTCAAGCAGTTGATCAAAACCTTTACGTGTAAGTATCAGCAGGGTTGATTTTGTTTTCGCCTTTACTGTGGCTGATCTCGGAAAATCATCTATTATTGACATCTCACCCAGTGATCTGCCTCTAACGAGGGAAGCAATTACTGTATTTTTGCCTTTTTCATTTTTTTTTAATACATCAAGAACACCTTTCGTAACAAAGCAGACAAAATCACCGGTATCCCCCTCGGAAAAAATAATCTCTTTTGGTTCAAAATCCATAAAATTCATATGTCTGGCGACTATTCTTAATTCATCTGCCCTGATCTGGTCAAACATAGGGATACCGATTAAAAGATCTACAACAGCCTTGGAGAGATTTGTTTCAGGAATTTTTTTTGCCTGGATCATGCGGGGTATCCTTGGATTCAGAAAGGTTTATTTTTTTGCCTGAATTATAACATGATAATTTTTTTTGGCAATTCTACGTTATTTGAGGTGTTATTACTGATCATAAATATAATAAATTACCGATATTTCTTCAGCTGAAACAGTTTTTTGTTCTGGGTTACCGATATATAGTAAAATTTATCCTGCGGAATATAGATATATGGCACATCCTCTTCACGCCTGAAAAGAAAGTGGGAAAGTATCATCCTGTTTGCCGCCCTGTGGCCGACAATAACGATATTCTTTGATATGTCACTCAGGTATAAAACCTTGTTGATTCCCCTGTTTATCCTTTCCATCATTGTGACATAGCCTTCACCTTCAGGATAGACATAATTATATTTGTCCTTTTTTCGTGTTTTATAAACATCAGGCATGGTGTTTCGTATTTCGTCATAGCTCATGCACTCACAAATTCCGCTGTTTATTTCATTAAATTCGGGTAAGGGGATAAGGGCACATTTTTTCTGGCTGGTCTTTATGGGCATGGCAGTCTGGATAGTCCTTTTCATCCCACTGGTAAAAATAATGGGTATCTCCTTTTTAGAAAAGTATTTGCCAAGGGCGGCAGCCTGTTTAAGGCCCTTTTCAGTGAGTCTGGAATCCCCGCCGATCCTGTTTTCAATATTAAAATAGGTTTCGCCATGCCTTACAAGGTAAAGATGTTTTATTGTATCGGTGACCAGAAAATCCCTGATCTGATCATAAAAGGGTATGGAATCCTTTATCTCCTCATGGACGACTTTTTTATTAAGTGAATCAAGCCTGATAATATTTCTCTCGCGTTTAAGAGGTGCGTAGATGTTTTCATAGTAGGCAATTCTTTTTTTAAAACTCTTAATAGCTTCATCCGTTTTTAGATGTGAGAACTCCTTTGTGTCCACTTTTCTTCTTATGCTGGCATTCAGTATTTCATCGTTATTGTTTATACATTCAATATAAAGGGTTGGATAGTCATCCAGGTGTGATTGTATCAGCTCTCTTCTTGACATGCTCGCATTTGTAGCATCGAGAATGGCAACCTGGCCGCCTTTTCTGAGATAGGTTTTTGCCTTTTTTACATTCATAAGGGAGATTTTTTCTCTTATTGCCGCAGAATTTTCATTTTCAGGGTTATAAAATTCAGCAAAGGAGGTGTTGTTGGGGATCAGCTCTCTTCTAAGATCTCCGTTATTAAATATTTTGGCCTTTACAGAGTCTTTTTTCAGATCATCTCTTACCTTGGTTGCAGTTGTCGATTTTCCCCTTGCAGGAAGACCGACCATTACGATATATAATTTGTTATCCATTAAATATATTTTCCTGTTAATAATAGTTAAATTTTCTATATTCACAGATGATAAGACAAAATTATGATAAATATCAATAGTTTTTTATGTGCATTCCTTGTTGTTTATATCTTTGGGTCAGTTGCTGATATTCTAATAGACCTCATAAATGCATCTCATCTTAAAAAGAAGGGCATGACAGTCCCCAGCGTTTTTAAAGGTCATATCGAAGATTCCCACCTGGAAAAGATAACCTCATATACCTCTGATAATACTAACATAGCGGTTTTAAAAAGTATTACAGGGATGCTGCTCTTTCTGGCTATTATCCTTTACGGGTTTCTTCCATGGGTTGCGGATCTTGTGGGCGATATGAATTATGTCCCCGCCGGTCTTATCTTTTTTGCTGTTCCCGGTATACTTACTTCAATTATCGGCCTGCCTTTTAATTATTACAGTGTTTTCGTAATTGAAGAAAAATACGGTTTTAATACAACTGATATTAAAACATGGTTTATTGATATTTTAAAATCTCTGCTGATCTCTCTGATACTGGGCGGGATTTTATTGTCTCTATTGCTTATAATGATTAAATCAGCCGGGAGGTTCTGGTGGCTTTGGGCATGGGGTATTTTCCTGGCATTTCAATTGCTCATGACTGTAATATATCCAACCATTATTGCCCCTATATTTAATAAATTTACACCGATTGACGATAGGGAACTTGACGAAGCAATAAGAAAACTTGCAGAAAAAGAAGGTGTTTCGGTTACCGGAATATTCAAGATGGATGCAGGAAAAAGAAGTCGTCATACAAATGCCTATTTTTCCGGGCTGGGGAAAAGCAAACGTATTGTATTATATGATACCCTTATCGAATCCCATGACAGGGATGAGATTCTCGCAGTGCTGGCCCATGAAATAGGGCACCTTAAAAAAGGGCACATAAAAAAGCAGTTAATCCTCATGAGCGCAATATCTCTTGCCCTGTTTTATATCGCGGCATGGATGATAGACTGGGATATTATGTATAAAAGTTTCGGTTTCTCAGCAAAACCGTTTTATGCAGGACTTTTTCTCATTTCAATCCTGTGGGGACCTGTAGGTTTTTTTGTATCGCCGGCATTCATGGCACTTTCAAGAAGGTTTGAGAGAGAATCTGACAAATTTGCCAGGGATGCAATGAACAGTCCGAAGCCATTGGTAAAGGCCTTAAGAAAAATGGCAGTGGATAATCTTTCAAACCTTTGCCCTCATTCACTTTATGTTAAATTTAACTATTCTCATCCCCCCATAACAGAAAGAATCAAAAACCTGGAATCAATGTGATTGTGGCAGAATATGCATGTGGCTTGAAAAATTGAGCGCTGAACTTATATTATAGTTTTACAGAAAAATACCGATGTACAAAAAGGAGAAAAAATATGGAACGATTAACAGCATTTAAACAAAAAACAGATGTTATGGTGAATGAGTTTGTAAGGAGTGTCTATAACTGGATGGTTATGGGGCTTGCGGTTACGGGTTTTATAGCCTGGTATGTTTCCGGAAATGAGGCATTAGTTCAAATGGTGTTCGGGAACAAAGCAATCCTCATTATACTATTTATCGCCGAAATAGGTCTTGTTGTTTCTATAGGCGGAATGATGAACAAGATCAGCGGTGCTACTGCTACGGCATTGTTTCTTGTTTACTCGGCATTAAACGGTGTCACACTTTCCTTTATTTTTCTGGTTTATACAAGCGAGTCAATAGTGAGTACGTTTTTTATCTGTTCACTCACATTTCTTGCATGCAGTATCTATGGATGGACAACTAAAAAGGATCTCACATCCATTGGAAGTTTTATGTTTATGGGGCTTATTGGAATTGTTATTGCCTCAATCGTGAATATTTTTATGCACAGCTCTACCCTTTATTATGCAATCAGTTATATAGGTGTTGTCGTGTTTGTAGGGCTTACGGCATATGATACTCAGAAGATAAAAAACATGGCGCTTACACAACCTGCCGGGCTCGAAGGTGAAGTAGTCAGAAAAGGGGCTATATTAGGCGCACTTTCTTTATATCTTGATTTTATTAACCTGTTTATTATGCTTCTCAGAATTTTTGGCGGCAGCAGAGATTAATGCGATTTTTAGCTTGTGTGTATTTGCCCTGCCTTTAAGACAGGGGTATTATGAATTTTATTCCCCATAGTATGAAATGAATGAAAAGTGTAAATCATTTGTAATTGGCGACCTGCACGGCTGCAGGGATATGCTGGAAGAAATGCTGAGTTTAATTCCGTGGGATTCTGAAAAGGATAACCTTATTTTTATTGGTGATTATATTGACAGAGGGGACGACTCTAAAGGTGTAATAGATACCTTGATAAACCTGAAGGAATCGTCTCCCAATATCCATTGCCTTTTGGGAAATCATGAAAGCCTTTTTCTTGAATATCTCTTAGGCAGGAATGAAAATTCTTTTTTAATAAATGGAGGAGTTGCTACGCTTAACAGTTACAGGGTAGATGGAAAGATAAATATACCGCCTGAGCATATATTATTTATTGAGTCCCTGAAGGCTCTTGTTGAGCTTGATGATTACTATATAGTTCATGCCGGGCTTATGCCGGGAATAGAAATCGATAAACAATCTCTAAAAGACAAATTGTGGATAAGGGAAGATTTTATCTTTTCGGAGTACGATTTTGGAAAAAAGGTGATATTCGGCCATACACCTTTTCCTTCACCCTACATTGCTGAAAACAAGATCGGTCTGGATACGGGTGCTGTTTTTGGCAACAAACTCACATGCATTGAACTTCCTGATGAAAAATTCTACTATGTAGGGTCAAAACGAAGTGAAAACCAGATCATATAACAGCAATTTCATAGGAATTACATCAACCGTTCCGATTGAGATTATCTTTGCTGCAGGTTTTAAGCCCGTTGATATCAACAATATCTTTATAGAGTATGAAGATCCGGAAAGTCTTGTGAGCCAGTCGGAATCTGCCGGATTTTCCAGTAATATCTGTGCATGGATAAAAGGGATTTATTCAACTGTAATAAATCATGATATCAGACGTGTTATAGCGGTGACAGGGGGTGACTGCAGCAATACTATAGCACTGGCAGAGATAATGAATCTTAAGGGGATAGAGATTATACCCTTTGATTATCCCCAGTCTCAAAAATATGAACCTGTTAAGCAAAAACTCGAAGCCTTCATGCAGGCCCTCTCAACCTCATGGGATCAGGTGAAAAGAGAAAAGGCACGTCTTGATAAAGTAAGAAAAAAGCTAAGACAGCTTGACCGGCTCACATACGTTGATAATATCGTAACAGGTTTTGAGAATCACCTCTTCCTTGTATCGAGTTCAGATTTTAAATCAGATCCTGAAAAATATGAAAATGAAATAGATATATTTCTTTCAGACATAAAAGGAAGGAAGGAGTTGAAATCTGATATCCGGCTGGGCCTGCTCGGGGTTCCTCCAATATTTTCCAATTTCTATCAATACCTGGAATCAATAGGGGCAAGGGTGGTATTTAATGAGGTGCAGCGGCAGTTCAGCATGCCCTATGATACTGATGATATAGTTGACCAGTATACCCTTTACACATATCCCTACAGCCCTGAAGCAAGGATCAGAGATATAGAAGAGGCAATTAAAGAAAGAAACCTGGACGGCCTTATACATTATACCCAGACCTTCTGCTTCCGGCAGCTCTATGACATTGTCCTCAGAGAAAAATTGAATATCCCCATGCTGACAATTGAGGGTGACAGACCCGGAGAGATTGACAGAAGGACAGCATTAAGACTTGATGCCTTTGTGGAGATGATCCGGGGTGGATAACACAACTCAACGGTTTTTTAACAAAGGTGCTTTTAATAAGATTTGTGTCTTATAAAATGGCGCAAGGCTCAAGGCGCAGGGCACAAGGAAAAGCTTAAACCGGTTTTCCCTGTGCCTTGCACCCTGCGCCTTGTACCCTTCTTTTTTTATTCCCTTTCCCCTCTTAAAAATCTTTCAGCAAGCTTAACATCTTCTTTACTGCCTATATACAGAGGCACCCGCTGATGGAGTTCCTCCGGCTGCATGTCCAGGATCGGACCTGTTCCGTCACTTGCATAACCTCCGGCCTGTTGAACAACCATGGCAAGGGGGTTTGCTTCTACCATAAGTCTTAACTTGCCTGTCGACTTCTTGGGGTCTTTGTTGTCAGCTGGATACATGAATATCCCACCCTTTAAAAGGTTCCTGTGAAAATCGGCTACAAGGCTTCCTACATACCTTGCCGAATAGGACCAGCCTGTTTTTTTATCTTTCGTTTTGAAATGATCAATCAGGGCCTTTGTATTGTCATCCCAGTACTGATAATTGCTTTCGTTTACGCTGTAGATTTTTCCCTTTTCAGGTATTTTTATATTCTCATGAGAAAGCAGGAATTCTCCAACACTGGGGTAGAGAGTAAAGCCATGGACTCCGTTTCCGGTGGTATAAACCATTATTGTGCTGGAGCCGTATATGAAATAACCTGCAGCAACCTGTTCATATCCGGGCTGGAGGGTTTCATTCAAAAGAAAATTGATGTCGGTTTCTTCACTCTTTTTTTTGTATATCCCGAATATGGTTCCAATACTTATATTTACGTCAATGTTGGATGAACCGTCCAGTGGATCAAATACGAGTATATAGTTTCCCTTGGGGTATTTAGCGGGAATATCAATGAGGTCTGCAACTTCCTCAGAACCCATACAGCAGAGCTGACCTATATGCTGCATCCTTTCTATAATAATCCTGTTAGCGTAAACATCCAGTTTCTGAACCTTCTCTTCCTGAACATTGATATCTCCTGTAGCGCCCAGTATATCTGCAAGTCCTGCCTTGTTCACTTCCTTTGATATTACCTTTGCTGCAACAATAAGTTCATGTAAAAGATGGGTAAAGGCCCCTGTCGCTTCAGGGTTTTCTCTCTGCTGATTGAGTATGTGCTGCGTTATTGTGGTTCCTATTGGCATTATATCCTCCCTGTGATTTTTATTTTAAATCCTGTATATTTGCCGGCCTGTATTCAAGCCTGTAGATTTCCAGTAAAGTGAAAATAATCGTTATAATAAAGGGGCCGTATATTATCCCCAGTATTCCCCAGAGTTTCAAGCCTCCAAGTATACCTATAAACACGAAGATCGTGTTCATCTTCATGCCTTTTCCTATGAGTTTCGGCTTGATAAAATACTCTATTATAATGCTGTAGGTCGCATTATAGATGAAATAGGCAATACTTGCCCCTATTTTATCCTGCAGGAGTAATACTAGTGTTGCGGGGATAAATACCACGGATGCACCGATTACAGGTAAAAAGGCCAGAAATCCCATAACTGTTCCCCATAAAAAAGGCGATCCCAGACCAAAGAAGTAAAACGCAAATCCTCCGAGTATACCCTGTATTATCCCTGAAAGACCGTTCCCGAAAATAATGGCCCTTCCCATTTCGTCAAACTTGTCAAGGATGAGTTCCTGCTGCGCCTTCGGGAAGGGGAGTACCGAAAGAAGATAGTTATTTAGTCTCTGCCCATCCTTGAAAATATAATATATGATCAGCATCATCAGGAGAAAATTAAGCAAAAAACTCATCAGGTTTGTTGCGACAGAACTGAGTTGTTTGGTCAGGTAAAGCCCAAAATCCTTCACTTTTGTTGCTATAGTCTTTTGTATACTCTGGTCGTCAAGCTCAATATTTGCGACTTCACTTATTTTTTTAATACGTTTCACCCATATTGAATCACTCTTAAGAATCTCCTGAATTTTCTGCAGTGAAACAGAGTTTTTTGTTCGGCCATATGAGTCCAGTGCTTCCTGATAGAGGCTTCCAACAAAACCGCTGATCGGAATAGTCAGAATCAGGAAAATAAAGACCGTCATTGATACCGCTTTAAAGACCTGTTTCCCTTCAAAAAGGCTGCTATACCATGAGTACAAGGGGTAAAATGCGCTGGTGATAACCAGGCCAAGTACTATAGCGGATAGAAAACTCCAGCAGAGCCAGCAAAACAGACCGACAAAAATAAAAAGAATAGCATAAAACAATTTTGGTGCAGTTGAACGATCCATTTTCATGACAGCTTAAATATGATAAATAATATTATTCCTGAATAGCAGGTTGTCGAAATTTTAAAAATAACTTGCAGGTTTTACCGGACAAAAATAACTATAGAAAAGAGATACATTATAGTCAAAGTTTTTTAACAGAAGGTTAATGGAAAACATAACGGTAAAGAAAGTAAAAAATAATTAAATAAATGATAAATAAGTTATATTAATATATATAGTATGATTTTTTGATTATAAAATATGGCCAGGTTAAAGAATTTGATGAAATATAATGCCCCAAGAAACAAATTGGAATTTTCCTTCCGAATCGATATCCCTGACTTTGTAAGCACTATTATAAAGGTACTTAAAAACAAGGGATTTAATGCATTTATTGTAGGCGGGGCAGTAAGGGATGCCTTACTGGAGCGGGAAGCAATTGACTGGGATATAACCACAAATGCCGGGGTTCATGAAATACAATCTGTTTTTAAGAATATCAGGCAGTTTTCTTTAAAGCATGAAACCGTAACCCTTGTGCATTCGGGCAGGTCTTATGAAGTTACAACCATGAAGGGGATAAATGGTAAAAAAGGGGATATATACAGTGATTTGAGCCACAGAGATTTTACCCTGAATGCAATGGCATATGATGAGGAAAAATCCATTGTGATTGATCCTCATGACGGGGAAGGTGACATAAAAGGAAAAATAATAAGGGCGGTGATTAATCCTGGCGACAGATTCAGGGAAGATCCCTTAAGAATGATGAGGGCAGTCAGGATTGCCGGAGAACTTGGTTTTACAATCGATAAAAATACTGTTGATGAAATAGGGGCTCATGCCTCCAGTTTAGCTTTGGTTTCTATAGAAAGGGTAAGGGATGAGCTTATAAAGATAATCCTGTGCAAAAAACCTTCAAATCTGCTGGAACTCCTGCGAACAACCGGTTTAATGGGATATTTTTTGCCGGAGCTTCTCGAAGGATATGGCATGGAACAGAACTCCTGGCACAGATATACGGTTTTTAAACATACCCTTGAAACCGTCGAAAATGTTCCTTCAAACCATATGTTACGGCTTGCCGCGCTGCTTCATGATATAGGGAAACCCCGTGTTAGGGAAGAAATCAATAATGAATATCACTTTTATAATCATGCGGCTATCAGCTCATCAATGGCAAAGGATATCATGGAGTGTTTGCGGTTCAGCAGGGAGGAAATCAAGAAAGTTACTTCCTTAATTTTGCTTCATATGATTGATTACAGCGAGGTCTGGAGCGATGCGGCGGTAAGGCGTCTGATCAGGCGTGCAGGCCGGGATAATATTGATGAATTGTTAACACTGAGAAAAGCTGATATCATTGCTCATGGTTTCACGGATAATAAACTGAAACTTATTGCCCATCTCGAACAGCGTATTGAGCAAATGAAAAATGATAATATGTCCCTTGAAATCACTGATCTTGCAATAGATGGTAAAAAAGTAATGGACGTAATGAAGCTTGAACCCGGGCCCGAGGTTGGGAAGGTACTGGGGAGGCTTCTTGAACTTGTAACAGATAATCCCGAATTAAACTCGGAAGAAAAGTTGGTCGATATATTAATCAGGTACAGGTTAAATCCCAGGTAAATGGCAATATACTTTTTTTTATTTCTATGTTATTGAGATTACATAAAAACATGAGGAGATAGATCATCGATTTGACCGACAAAGATCGTGAAAACGAACTCGAACCATCAAAGATGGGAATAACCCGATGGCTTAGCGCAAAGTTCCTTGGAAAGGGAAAAGCCAGCAGCCCTGTCGATAGCCGTTTTTTGAGCGATCTTGATGATATTGAAAGGGTGGGTCGGTATGAAATCCTGGATAAGCTTGGCCGGGGCAGCATGGGAATCGTATTTAAAGGTCTGGACCCATATATAAAGAGGGAGGTAGGCATAAAGATTTCAAGACCGCACTCTGATGCAAGCCGGGAAAGTGCCGAAAAGTATCGGGAGAGTTTTTTTACTGAGGCGCAGTCCGCAGGCCGCCTGTTACATCCGAATATTGTGGCGATATACGATGCAGGGATGTACAGGGATTTCTGCTATATTACAATGGAATACATAAACGGGCCTACACTTTCAGAATACTGCAAGAAAGAAAATATACTTCCTGTTAACAGGATAGCGGAAATGGTTGTTTCAGCCTGTAAAGCCCTTGATTATGCCCATCAGAACGGCATCATCCACAGGGATGTCAAACCATCTAATATAATGCTTAATGAGACCGGTGATATAAAAATAACCGATTTCGGTATTGCAAAGATTAAGGCCGAAAAGACTATGTCAAAGGAGATTATCGGGTCTCCAAGCTACATGTCTCCTGAACAGATAAAAGAAGAAGAACTGGACAACAGAAGTGATGTCTTTTCACTGGGATGTGTTTTATATGAGCTGCTTACCTGTGAAAAGGCCTTCTCAGGTGAAAACTATTTTACGATAATGTATAAAATAACCAATGAAGATCCTCGCCCGGTAAGTGAATTACGGCCTGAATTACCCAAGATAATTGAGGATATTACAAAAAAGGCCCTGGCAAAGGAAAAGAATAAACGGTATCAGACCTGTATGGACCTTGCCTATGACCTTAGAATTGCCTTAAGAGGTCTGAAGGCCGGGGTTACACAGAAAGAAAAGATGGATGATGTAGTTGATTATGTGCGAAATATTCAGTTTTTCAGCAATTTTACCAAGGATCAGGTAAGAAAGATAATAGATACTGCCAGCATTGTAAAGGCCCCTGCCGGACAGATGATAATGAATGAAGGTGAAATTGATGATTCATTCTATGTGATATTAAGCGGTAAAGTAGCTGTAAAAAAGAATGATAATGTTGTAGCTACTGTAAACCGAGGTGAATGTTTTGGCGAAATGGCATACCTGAGCGGAGATTCAAGGGTGGCATCAGTTACCGCAGATACAGACTCTATTCTTTTAAGAATCAGTTCAACGCTGCTTGATAAATCTTCAAAAGATATTCAGGTTCTTTTCCTTAAGCGATTTGGCATGACCCTGCTTAGAAGGTTGTCTGTAAACTTGGACCAGTACAAACAATAATCCTTAATCCTTCCAGTGTTTTTATCATGACAGAATCAAATAAAAAAATATTTTTAATAAGTCTGGGTTGTGCAAAAAACCTTGTTGATAGCGAAAATATCCTGGGACTCCTGTCTTCAATAGGTTGTTCGATAGTAAAGGAGATAGCCGATTCGGATATTGTTATAGTTAATACATGCGGGTTCCTTCAGTCTGCAGTGGAAGAGGCTATTGATGTTATTCTGGATGTTATTGAAAAGAAAAAAAGCGGTGAGATTGACAAGGTAATCGTAACCGGCTGTTTTGTTCAGCGGTATGGATACAAGCTTAAAAGAGAAATGCCTGAAGTGGATGGCTGGCTGGGTACCGGTGAACTGCAAAGGATAGTCGAACTGGTAGAATCTATTTATAATATCAATGCTCCCTTTTATATCGGACGCCCTGTATTCCTGGCTGATCATGAAATTCCAAGGATCCAGACAACACCATTTTATTCGGCATATATCAAGATAGCAGAGGGTTGTAATCACAGGTGCTCCTACTGTGCAATTCCACCCATAAGAGGCCCCTTAAGAAGCCGGCAGATTCAGTCAATCGTTTCTGAGGCAAAGGCAATGAGAGATCGGGGTGTTAAGGAAATAAACCTTATTGCCCAGGATACGACAATTTACGGCGCAGATCTGGATGACGGAGCTTGCATTGAAGGCCTGCTCGAAAACCTTCTTTCAATAAAAGGAATAGAGTGGATAAGAATACTATACTCACATCCCTATGAAATAAGGGATTCTCTCTTAAATCTGATGAGCAGTGAAGAGATAATCGCTCCTTATCTGGATATTCCCTTTCAGCATGTAAATGAAAAAATTCTAAAGGCGATGGACAGGGAGATAAAGGGCGAAACCCCGACCGATCTTATCCGGCGTGTTCGATCATATAGCAGGAAGTTCAGCATCAGGACAACAATGATGGTCGGGTTTCCGGGTGAGACGAATGAGGCATTTGAGGAAATGTTCAATTTTGTAAGGGATACGGAATTCGATCATTTGGGTGCATTTATATACAGCCCCGAAAAGGGCACCCCGGCTGCACGCATGAAGGGCATTCCCGACAGCAAAGTCTCAGAAGAAAGAAGAGATGCCCTTATGAAGCTACAGGCGAATATCTCTCTGAAAAAGAACAGGGCAATGATCAATCAGGTTGTTCCGGTTTTAATTGAAGGTGTATCACCTGAAACGGAACTTCTTTTATGCGGCAGGACGATAGGAATGGCCCCGGATGTGGACAGCCAGATCCTTATTAATAAGGGTGAAGGAATACCGGGAGAAATACAGGATGTGCTTATAACCGAAGCACATCCATATGATCTTGTTGGAGAGATAGTCTGATATTTAGGTTGAATAATAATAATCTAGATGTTAATTAATTCTGTTCATTAATAATTTATAGGTTCATATTTTTACAGTACCGGAGAAGCCATTCAGGCATGGATAAAAACATTTTAGAAATATTTAACCATCATTTTGAAGAAATAGAAAAAGAGCTCGAAAAGAGTATTTTTTCAAATGTGCCGCTTATTGACGAGGTATGCAGGCATTCCCTTTTAGGTGGAGGGAAAAGACTGCGCCCATTGCTCTTTGTAATCAGTGCCATTATGTGCGGTTATGAAAAAAAGGATCTCTATTTTCTATCTACCATGTTTGAATATATTCACTGTGCATCCCTGCTCCATGATGATGTTATTGATAATGCTGATATTCGGCGGAAAAAACCTTCTGCAAGCAATTTATGGGGCAATACCGCTGCCGTGCTGGCTGGTGATTACCTGTTCTCAATGGCATCCAGAATTGCATTACAGTCAGAAAAGCTTGAAATTATTTCTATAGTAACAAACACCGCTGCATGTATGACAGAGGGACAGGTAAGGGAACTCACATGCACCAGAAAATGGGACACATCAGAAGATGAATATCTGGAAATTATAACATCAAAAACCGCTGATCTGATTTCCGCATCCTGTGCTGCAGGCGCTGTGGCAGCTCAGGCCGAAAAAGAGAAGGTGGAATACCTTAAAAATTTCGGGCTTAATATGGGAATTGCCTTTCAAATGGTTGATGACCTGCTTGACTACTCATCATCCGAGGAGGAATTCGGAAAACCTGTTGGAAAAGATTTTAAAGAAGGTAAAATCACGCTTCCGCTTATATATACAATACCCGGAATGACAAAAGCCGAGTCTGATAAGTTCAAAGAGTTATTATTAAACGGGAATGACAGCGAAGCAGGATATAACGAACTTATCAACCTTGTCAGGGCAAGCGGAAATATTGAAAAAACAAAGAACAGAGCACAGGAATATGTTGCAAAGGCGGCAGAATGTTTAAAAGAGTTCCCCTCGTCTGAGCACAGGGATAATCTGCTTTCCCTTAATGAATATATGATAGAAAGATTGTATTAAATATTGATGCTCATCATATCCCTGCCAAGCATTAACTCTCCCCTGTAGTGTTTTCTGCACTCACCAGTAATATCGGTTGAAAGCACTTCAGGATAAAAGTGAACCAGCAGCAGTTTATTAACCCCTGATAGTGATGCAAGTCTTCCGGCCTGAGCAGGAGTAAGATGTCCTTCGGTATTCCCTCCTTCCGGAAGGGAACATTCAAGAACAAGAAGATCCGTTCCCGCAGCAAAGGATGCTATCCCTTTTAAAAAGCCTGTATCTCCTGCATATACAATATTTTTTCCCCTTTTATCTTCAATCCTGCAGGCGAGACTGCTTTCTGTATGATCAACCGGATATGTGGAAACTGTATATTTTTTATAGTTATTTACTGTTGTTTCAAGATTGTTGAATTCTTCTATTGTCATTATGTCTTCTGGTATTTCAAGCCACCCTAGGTATGCCTTCTGAAGTTTATATACCAGGTTTTTCAGGCCCTTTGATCCTGACAGCAGGAATGGTTTTCGATTAT
Source organism: Desulfatiglandales bacterium (assembly GCA_963667015.2). Taxonomy (GTDB): domain Bacteria; phylum Desulfobacterota; class DSM-4660; order Desulfatiglandales; family HGW-15; genus JAAZBV01. The sequence continues at coordinate 2,253,261 of CAXXJJ010000004.1, read as the reverse complement.
CAAATATATTCGGATTACGGGTCACAAACAGAAAATGAATAAGATCTGCGGTATGGTCAGGGTGAAAATGACTGAAGAATATATGATCAATTGAACTGCTATTGATCCCTGTACGAGCAAGCTGTCTCAGTGTCCCGGGCCCCATGTCCAGAAGCAGAATATCTCCGTCTATATTAAGCATGAGCGATGGCGACGACCTGTATGAAAGGGGTATTGAGGTGCCCGAACCTAATATTGTAAGCTGCATCAGTAAGCTCCTGTCTAATCAGAAATATAAATAAAGTATATAGAAATGATTCCATTTAATGTATTAATAAGTTATTATCAATTAGAAAAATTAATATAAATTATTCTGTGGTGTTTTGCATGGATTTTACTCGATGTACAGGTAAAGAAAATTTGGGCAGATTTTTAGTCCTGGCCCTGGCTGCGCTGGTGACCGTGGTAGTAGTTATGTCCATGGTACCGCCGGTCAGCAGGGATGCGCTTGTACATCATCTGGCTGTCCCAAAGCTTTATCTGAACCATGGGGGTATCTATGAGATTCCTTTTATGGATTTCTCATACTATCCGATGAATCTTGATCTCCTTTACATGATTCCACTTTATTTTGGAAATGATATTGTTCCGAAGCTGATTCATTTTTTATTCGCACTTTTAACTGCATGGTTGATATTCGGCTATTTGAAAAAGAGGGCCGGAGCTGTCTATGGCCTGGCGGGCGCGCTTTTTTTTCTTTCAATACCTGTAATAGTGAAATTGTCCATAAATGTTTACGTGGATCTTGGAGTGATCTTTTTTTCATTTGCTTCACTCTTGCTGATGATGAAGTGGCTGGAAAATGACTTCAGATATAAATACCTCATATATTCCGGTATAATGTGCGGTTTAGCCCTTGGAACCAAATACAATAGTCTGGTTACTTTTGCGTTGCTGACTCTTTTTATTCCTTTCATCTATTCAAGGTTCAGTGAAAATAAAAAAACAGTATTTTCAGGAGCGATTTTTTACTGCCTTATCTTTGTTATAACTTCCCTGGTGGTTTTTTCGCCATGGATGATAAGAAACTATTCCTGGAAGGGAAACCCGATATATCCGCTCTATAATAAAGTATTTAATCCGCCAGCCCCTGTTTTACCGGTTAACAGGGATAATAATGAAGAAAAAAAGGTAAGACAAAATAAAGGGCTTTTTACCTACAGACATTTTGTTTATGGGGAATCAGGTCTGGAAATATCATTGCTGCCGCTCAGGATTTTTTTTCAGGGCAGAGATGGAGACCCGCAGTATTTTGACGGAAAACTGAATCCCTTTTTATTGATATTCACCTTGTTTGCTTTTCTCCCAATAAAAAATATGTCCGCCTTCTCCCAAAAAGAAAAATCCATTATGCTGTTATTCAGTATTCTCTTTATATTGATTGCATTATTTACAGCCGTATTCAGGATACGCTACATTGCACCGGTTATACCTCCTTTGACAGTATTATCCATATTGGGTATAAAGAACCTGGTGGAGATACTGCGTGGTATACCATCACGTTTTAATAAAGCAGCAGGCGCTGCAGTCTCACTTATTTTTATTCTGTGCCTGGCATTGAATGTCTCATATATAATAAATCTGTTTGGCAAAGTTGATCCTTTGCCTTATATCAGTGGGAAAATTGATCGTGATGAATATATATCGAACTATATCCCTGAATATCCTGCTCTTAAATATATAAATGAAAATCTGGCTCAGGATTCAAAGATATTTTTTATTCATCTGGGAAAGAGAGGATATTACTGTGACCGGAATTATGTTTTTGATTTAAACCTTCTTAAAAGGATACTATCAGCCCATGATTCAGAGGAAATATTGGCCGGTTTTCGAAAAAGGGGAATTACGCATCTGCTGATCTATTTCCCGCTTTTTGATAAATGGCTTAAGGATAATTTTTTACCGGATAAACAGGAATTAATTGGATCTTTTTTCAGGAATTATTCTGCTTCAATTTTTTATAAAAATGGTGCAGGCTTGCATATCTTAAAATAATCCTGATGGCTTAAAAATAATATAGGTATATATGCCATTTGAAGCTTGGATTCGGTCAAAATATTTCTGGAGGAAAAGATGAATTTGCTCCGTAACAAAGGTTTTACACTTATCGAAGTGCTTATTGTCATTGCTATCATCGGTATTTTGGCTGCTATCGCTATCCCCCAGTTTTCTAAATACAGGATGATGTCCCATAACGCAGCGGCGATGTCAGATATTAAAAATGCTATAACAGCACAGGAGGCATACTATGCTGAGAATAGAATATATGCCGGATCTTTTGAAAGACTCAACCAGGCATCTCAGCTGTTCGAATCACCTGGTGTAACCCTGGATATTACGGGAGATGAAAATGGTTATACAATAAGCTCTCATCATTCTCATGGTGATAAAACCTATCTATATACTGGACCAGGGGGAACCATCATTAAAGAATAATAGTTTCCAGCTCTAAACAACTGACCGTTTCTTCCCAGCAGAAAAGGTTTTTACTATTTAAATGAAATTGATTTTTTCAGGATGGAATATGAAAAGAACTGATGTATCAGTAATTATACCTGCATACAATGAGGCAGAGACAATCAAGGATGTTATAGATGGAATAAGAAAGGTGGACTCTGACCTTGAGATAATAGTTATCAACGATGGGTCTACCGACCAGACCGGTGATGTTGCCAGAGAGTCAGGGGCAATTGTATACAGCCACCCCTATAATATAGGAAATGGTGCCTCTATAAAAAGTGGAATAAGGATCGCCTCCGGAGAGATACTGGTTTTTATAGATGGAGATGGACAACACAACCCTGAAGATATTGCCACAATGCTTCAATATTTCCCTGAATATGATATGGTAGTTGGTGCACGTTCAAGGAATAGTCAGGTTTCACTTTTTCGTGGTGGTGGAAACAGGATATTAAACTGGCTTGCCGGATATGTGGCAAAATTCAGGGTTCAGGATCTCACTTCCGGATTCAGGGCTGTAAAGGCTGAGATAGCACAAAGTCTTTTATACCTCTTACCTAATACCTATTCATACCCAACCACTATGACGCTTGGTGTTCTACGAAACGGAAAGAGTCTTAAATATTTGCCCATTGAGGTAAAGAGAAGGACTAAGGGGAAAAGTAATATCAGTATATTCCGGGATGGCGTGAGATTCTTTATGATAATTACAAAGATCTGTGCCCTCTATTCACCTTTCAGGATATTTTTGCCTGTTAGTTTTTTTATTTTTCTTATTGGACTTTTCTATTATGTATATACCTATTTCTCCTCAGGACGATTCACCAATATGAGCGCACTTCTTTTTACAACAGCCATCATTGTTTTTTTTATGGGGATTATTTCAGAACAGATAAGCCAGATGAGGTTTGAGAGAAGCGAAAGCAATCGGTACAGGAATCAATAAATCAGAAAAGCAAATGATAAAAAAAAATGTTCCAAGCCTTAAAACTGTTACAATCCTTGGTTCTCTGCCGCCTCTGAGGGCATTAAGCAGTTATTGCCTGGCCTTTTCCAGTGCTGTATCCCGCATGATAAAAACTGAGTTCATCTCTTTTAAGCATATTTATCCTTCGTTTTTATATCCCGGTGGTGATTTAAGGGAAGACTACACATTTCCCGGGTTGAAGGCGACCTTAAGTCTGAACGTCAGGAGGAATCTTACATGGTATAATCCTTTAACCTGGATAGTTGAAGGCCTCGCCACAAAAGGGCAGATACTTCATGCACAATGGTGGAGTCCTCCCTTAGTTATTATTTATCTGATTATTTGTCTTCTTTATAAAATCAGAAATAAACCGATTGTTATTACTGTGCACAATGTTATTCCTCATGAGAGAAAAAAACTCTATGATCTATGTTCTCGGATACTTTTTAAACTTGGCGACCATTTTATTGTTCATTCAAAATCCAATTATTTTCAATTAACAAAGCATTTTGGCATTAAAGGTGACAGGGTAACTCAAATACCTCATGGTCCACTGGAATTCCATCACAAGGAGCATATTACCCGTGATTCTGCCAGGAATATGCTTAACTTGGAACCGAAGGATCAGGTAGTACTGATCTTTGGAACAATCCGCCCATATAAAGGAATTGATATTGCTTTGGAGGCTTTTGCAAGGGCATTAGAGGACATTCCTGAAGCACGCCTGGTTATTGCCGGAAAATTATGGGAATCCTGGGACAGGTACGAAAAAATAATAAAGGAAAAGAATATATCAGAGTATTTAGTGAAGCATCTTCATTATATAGACGCTGATGAGGTTGCCGGATATTTTCTGGCTTCTGATCTGGTAATACTGCCTTATCTGCATTTCGATTCGCAAAGTGGTGCAGGGGCAACCGCCCTTGCCTTCGGTAAACCTATGATAGTATCAGGAACAGGCGGTTTGCCCGAGCTTGTAGTTGATCAGAATAATGTTGTTACTCCCGGGGATGCAGAGGCTCTTGCGGACAGGATAGTAAATTGCCTGAAAAATAGATCAATACTGGATCAGATGGCAAGAGATTCCAGGGCAATAGCTGAAGATATGTCCTGGGAAAGGATCGCTGAACAGACTATTGCCATATATAAAAAATTATTAAATAAAATAAAACAGACTGAAGAATTGTAATGGGATATATAAAAGAAATATTACCAAAAATAATACGCTACCGCCTTTTCAGACTTGGACTGGTATCTCCGGGCACACCTCTTAATCTCACATTTTCCGTAACAAATCTATGCCAGTCCCGATGCAGGACATGCAGTATATGGAAGCTGTACAGGGACAATCCTTATAAAAGAAAAGAAGAACTTACTATCAACGAAATAGAAAAGATATTCAAGTCACTTGGGCATGTGTATATCTGTAATATAAGTGGCGGCGAACCATTCCTGAGACCGGATTTTACTCAAATTATAGAACTGGCGTGCAGGTATCTTACACCGGCTATTATTCATATCCCCACCAATGCCATAGCTGTCGATCTTGTTGAAAAGAAAACCAGAGAGATACTGGATATAATTAAAAGGGTAAGGCCAGGTATTCAATTAACAGTAAAGCCCAGCCTCGATCATGCAGGAGAAAAACATGATGAAATAAGAGGAATTAAAGGGAATTTCAAAAAGGTAGCGGACCTTTTCAAAAGATTGAAAGGAATGAAGGCGGAGTATCCCAATCTTCATGTAGAGCTGGGGACTGTTATTTCAAGCTGGAATGTAAATGACATTGAAGAGATATCAAGGTTTGCTCTTGGAATGGAGCCGGACAGCTACAGGAATGAGATCGCAGAAAAAAGAGCCGAGATGTTCAATATTGAAGATCCTATAACTCCCGGAGTCGAGCAATATAGAAAGGCAATCGATTCTTTTGTTAGACAGATACATGAAAACAAAAATAATCTTCCCTTTTTTCAGAGGATCAATAACGCATTTCGCCTGGTCTATTACCGCATTGCAATAAGAGTTATGGAGAAAAACACCCAGGTAATTCCATGTTATGCAGGTGTATCAAATGCACACATGAGTGCATACGGTGATATATGGCCCTGCTGTACTCTCGGATATGAAAAATCAATGGGTAATGTAAGAGATTATAATCATGATTTCAGGAAACTATGGAACAGTGAAAATGCTCGACAGATACGAAAGTTTATAAAAGAAAAGAGATGTTATTGCCCGCTAGCCAACCAGACCTATTCGAATATACTTATGCATCTGCCATCCCTTTCTAAAGTTATAAAAAATATTATATTCGGCTGATTAAAGTATAATGAAAAAAGTTACTCGAAAACAAAAAATATATACTGTCGCACTTTTTTTATTATGTGTTTTGATTGGAGTGTTTTTACTGTCGGACAAAATATTAAAGTATATCGGTGAAACACTTATTTATGATGATACGCCAATTGAATCAGATACTGCGGTTATTTTAAATACAGGAGTCGAATATTATCCACGTCTTATTGAAGCTGCCTCAATATACAAAAAGGGGCTGGTAAAAAAGATAGTGATCAATGGAAATCGTAAAACCGATTCATTACGTGAACTTGAAGCCATGGGTTTTGAAAGATCTTGCCCCTGGTATGAGGACAGTGTTCGGATCCTTGAAGTACTTGGTGTTCCAGGGTATGATGTAATACATGTCAGTGCCGAAGATGCATATGATACCGTGAGTGAGGCCGAAGCTGTGGGTGAAGATATAGTTAAACAGGGATATGAAAAAATAATCCTTATAACAAGTAAATTCCATACAAGACGTGCAGCACACATATGGAAAGAAATGTATAAAGATAAATTGAATATTGCTTCTGTTTCTGCAAAGACTGATCCCTTTGATCCTTCATCTTGGTGGAAGCAGGGGCGTCAGGTCAGGTGGGTTCTCGCCGAATATGGCGCATGGATATTTTACTACTGGCAGAAGATTACAGGTATATAGAGAGGGGCAGGGGTGGATTATCTTATAACAGGGGCATCCGGTTTTATAGGGCCATGGCTGGTAAAGAAGCTTGTTTCTCAGAGGCACTCCTGCAGATGCCTTGTAAGATCAAAGAAAAAAGCTGAGAGCCTATCCGGGCTCCCAAATGTTGAACTGATAGAAGGGGATGTGACAGACAAAAACAGTATAAAAAATATTGCCTCCGGTATGCATGGCGTGTTTCATCTCGCGACACTGGGGCATGTTCATAATTTTAAGGCCCCGGAGCGAATGTTTGAAGATGTAAATGTGAAGGGGACAAAAAATATAATTGATGAGACAGTAGCCGCAGGGGTAAAAAAGATTGTGTACTGCAGCAGTGTCGCTGCAATGGGTATATGTGATGATGTCCCTGCCAATGAGGAAAGTGAATGCAGACCCCATCATCCCTATGGTCTGAGTAAACTTCATGCTGAGGAACTAATACGAAAACTTTTTAAGGAACAGGAATTGCCTGCTGTTATAATCAGGTTCTCAATGGTATATGGACCCGGTGACTGGCGTGATATGCTCAGGATAACACGTCTTGTAAAAAGAAGAATAATACCAAAAATTGGTAACAGGCCTAAACTTACTCCACTTATTCATGTTGAGGATGCAGTTGAAGGATTAATGCTGGCAATGGAAAAGGGAAAATTGGGAGAAACCTACCTAATAACAAATACAGATTCAGAACCATTTGATAGAATACTCAGGATAATTGCAAAGGCCCTTGAAATAACCTGCATTACTGTTCCTTTGCCGGAGTGGGCAGCGCTTACTGCTGCATCAGGCATTGAGAAGCTGAGTAACCTGATTGGGGTCTCGCCTTTTGTTGCAAGGAAGAATATTGAGTCTACGCTTGCAGACAGGGCTTTTTCTATTGATAAGGCCCAGAGGGAACTTGGATTTAATCCATCTATTGATCCTGAAGAAGGATTAAATGACACTGTGATGTGGTACAGGGAAAATGGCTGGATATAGGATAGGAAATATGAAAAATAAAAAAGAAGTCGAAGTCTTTGGTGTGACCTATGACAGGTATGTGCTCCTTAATCTGCATCGAATACTCACAAAAGACCTTAACCTGAAAAATATAGTAGAGATGCCCAGTCATGGAGCCAAAGCAGCCGGGTCTTTATATTCCATAGGTTTTGGTCTTGCGGGATGCGATGTAACCCTTGTAAATCCTGAAGATGAGATGATGTATGGCTGGAATGAATTGGGAATTGAAAATAAAGTGAAAACTGTTAAATGTCCGGATGTTTGTCATACATCCTTTGATGACAGTAGTTTTGATATGGCCTGGAACTTTGTTACATGGACTGAGCTTGATAATCCGGAGCTCTTCCTAAAGGAAATGAAACGAATATCAAAAAAATACGTGCTGCTTGTAACCTGCAACAATTTTCAGCCCGGTTATCCGTGGCACAGGTTTTTACATATGATATTTGGTTTTCCATGGACACACGGGCAGGTAAAATACAACCATATGACAAAGGTAAAAAGAATGTTCAGGAATGCAGGCCTCAAGGTAGCAGATTATGGAGCGATCGATACTCCCGGATGGCCGGACCCAAGCGGACCAAGGGATGTAAGACTGCACAGAAGATATGGGAATAAAATAAATGAAGTATTAAAGAGGAAACCTGAATGGGAAGTACCTATTTTGAATTATGTGAAAAATAATAGTTACCCGGGCTGGATGAAATATCTGGGCAGGTGGGATATGGCTTTCAGGAAGGGTGTCTTAAAACTGCCTATGAGTCATCTTTTTTATGTGATAGGGACAAGGTAGGGGTAGTTTGTCTATTAAAATCCCGATTGTATGGATGAAAATTATATTTTGACTTCTCATTATATTATGGCTACAATTTATTGTAAGTGTGTACATAAAAATATGGGTGTTAAAAATGGAAAATATAGGGGTTAAGGAACTAAGAGATAATCTCAGCAGTGTCCTGAAAAAAGTTGAGAATGGTGAAGTTATCAGGGTAATGCGACATGGGAAGGCTGTTGTTGAAATGCAGCCGCTAACTCAAAGCAAAGAGCAGAAGCTTCTGGATGCATTACAGAAGAAAGGTCTTTTGGGTGGGGGCAAAGGGGTTATTGGAAATATAAAGACTGTAAAAAATACCATGCCTGATAAACCTGTTTCTGAAATAATAATAGAGGATCGAAGGTGATCGCCTATTTTGATAGCAGCAGTATCGTGAAGTGGTTTTTTGATGAACCAAACTCTAACCTTGCAAGATCGCTTAAGGGTGATAGTTACATCGCTTTTACATCTATTCTTTCATATCCTGAGGTTTTGTCTGCTTTTAACCGCGCAGGAAGAGAAGGTCGCTGTAAAAAGGCTGATGTCAAGAATATTGTTGGTGAATTCAGGCGAATATGGGATGGTTTTAGATGGATTAACGTGACTGAAAATATAATCTTTAGAACAAGTGAACTTATCTTTAAACATGGACTCAGGGGCTATGATGCTGTTCACCTGGCTTCAGCGCTTATATTGTATGAGGAGGGAGACGGTACAGATTTATTCTTTTCATGCTTTGATCGGGTTTTGAATCGGGCAGCCAAGAAAGAAGGATTATTGATACATAAATCAATTAAATAATCTTGTTTTATGACTCATATCCATCCAGGTGCCAGATTAAAACCTGGTATATTGTATATTGGAAGGTGGTCTTCCAATATGCAATATATATTAAGAGACCTTTCTCTGGAAGAGGTATGGATTATTGCGCCTGTAAAAGAGGCCTATCAAATTGAAAAAGGGGTAACAGTTTCACCGCTTGGGCATTTTATTAATGAGATTAATGAGTGAGATTAGTGATCAAAGCTGAGAGTGATCTTTATAATCTCAATGCAGTATATAACGTACGAATAAATGTAATCTTAAAAAAACCTGAATGGAAAGTACCTATTTGGGATTATGTGAAAAATAAGAGTTACCCCGGCTGGATGAAATACCTTGGAAGAAGGGATATGGCTTTCAGAAAAGGCGTTCTCAAACTGCCCTTGAGCCATCTGTTTTATGTGCTGAGTGAGAAACAACGATAGGTTATTTTCTCCTGTCTGCTATTGTCTTAATATATACCTCTTCATATTTGTCGATCATTCTTTCAAAGGTAAATGTCTTTTTAAGTCGTTGATATGCATTTTCAGCCATTTCAGAACAGCGATCAGGGTTTGATAGAGCATAATCAATTTTTTTTGCAAGCGTTTTATAATCCTTTGGCTGGCACAGAATCCCAGTCTCATCGGAAGTTATTATCTCAGGGATACCTCCAACATTGGTAGAAATAATTGGTGTCTTGCATGCCATAGCCTCAAGAATAGTAAGTGGAAAGTTATCCGCAAGCGTCGGTAAAACAAATAGATCTGCAATTTCATAGTACTTTTTCATTTCCATACGACTTATCCCAGTTTTAAACTGGATAGGTATCTTGAAGTCATGAGGCAAGTCAATTGGATCACCTATATAAAGAAGTTCAACATCGGTTCGATTTTTTCCAAGCAGACTAAGAGCCGAAAATAAATATTCCAATCCTTTCCTCTCTGCTGGTAGTTGTCCTGCTAATTTTTTGCCACCAGAGAAAAGCAATACTTTTTTTTGAGACGATAGCTCTATTTTTAGGTTTTGATTCTCTTCAATTTTACTTGAGTAAAATATTTTTTCAATTCCATTATGGACTATACAAGCAGTTTTATTTGTAAGCCTGCTATTGCGAATCATTGCCTTCATCCACTTGCTTGGACATACAATACTTATTTTAGACAGAAAGAAAACAGTCTCTTTTATTAATCTGCTAAACCAAGTGACAGGCGTCGACCATGTCGGACAAGTAGAGCAGCGTTGTAAGATTTGATTACAATCAGGAGGGGATGGCCAGCCTGTCATGCATATAGACCAGAGGTCATGTAAGGTCCATACTGTCGGATATTTGAGAGAAAATAACAAAGTGCAAAGAGAAAAAGTCTGGAGATTTATATTATGGATATTAAGAACGTCCGGTTTAAATCTTTGGAGCAGGTAGTATAACTTGATCATGAGCAGCGGATTGGCATAATGATAGGCAGGATTTTTTAGAATATTTGAAAGAATCCTAATGCTATATCCATTTTGAAAATAGCTTTTGGATTTTTCTCCAGAGCAGACAAACAGAACATCATGACCTTTTTGAGCCATACCTTTTGCAACATCCTGCGCAACGGCGGAAGCCCCACCATGATTTAAGCTTGCAGTAATAATACAGATTTTCAAAGGTTTAATATCTCATCGTACAATCGTTGATGTGCTTTATTATCAATATGGTCATGAGTAAAGGCAGTAATTTTTTTTCTGAAATCAGCATATTGGTCAATACACTCTGATTTTAACAGCAATTCTAAGTTTTTTTCCAATTCATCATAACTAGTGCACTTTATTCCTGGAGTCATAGAGAAATAATCAAAATACATATTTCGATCTTTACTTATATAGGAGTCTAAATCATATGCAAAAAAAATAATCGGGCGATCAAAAAGTAAATAATCAAAGAAAATTGAAGAATAATCTGTAATTAAGAAATCACTATATGGCATAATGGGATATATGTCACCGAGTGATGAATACTCGATTATGTGGGGATAACTTTCTATACTATAACGTCCATACATAAGTTTGTGCAATTTTAGAATAATAAAAAGATTATACTTTTGAGCAAATGCTGATAGGCGTTTTAAATTCACCTGTGTTTCAAATGGATTGCTCATATCTCTTCGGAATGTTGGAACATATAAACAGACGTTACTGCCATTTGATTTGGCTGCTATTGCTTTATCTATTGCCTGTTGGTCAACATTGATACTAGCCAATCTTTTTTTCTTAGGATCCAGGTAGTCCCAGTCGAATAAAATGTCATCTCTCGGGTATCCTGAAGCTATAGAAATTCTGGCATTCATGCATGTGCGGAATGCTGATGATATAAAACCTTTTGATGTTGCGACAAGTAAATTATAGGTTGGGTACCGACCTATTATTTTTTTCTGGATACGAAGTATGATTCGCATCCATGATAGTTCAGTCTCAAGTCTTTTATGAAATAAATCCAATTCAATATGCTTTAGAGGCGCACCATGCCATATTTGAATATATTTTGCACCACAGATTATTGGGTATATATTAAAAATCACCCAGTCGGTTACAAATATTCCGCACTTTAATAGTAAAAAAATCGACCTCCATGAAGGATGAATAACCGATTCACCGCCGGCATTATTGATAAGATCTTTAACATTGTAGTTCCCTGTCAGATACACTATTCTTTTACCGGCTTGGACCAGATATTCCGAATATACATAAAAATATTTACTATTATCCGCAAATGAACTTCCCTGACTACTCATTACAACAATCAGATTCTGATTTCTTTTTATCATTAGCGATAATGGGAACCCAAATATCCATCCAGCCAGTGCTATAAAGGTCTGTTTGATGGCTTCTAAGATATCAATTAACATATGACTCATGTTTATTCTGCTAGTGGCATTCTTATTTTTTCAATAACGGCAGTTGTAGAAATGGCTGGAGTCCTGGGTAGATAGACAACTTGGCAAATATCTCCAAATTTATCAAATTTACCATCCCAGTCATCACCCATGATTAATATATCCGCGTTATATTTAATAATATATTGGCGTTTAAGTTCGAGAGATTCTTCCAGAAATACTTTATCAACACAGGATAATGCACTTATAATTTCCATGCGTTCAGAATGGCTGTAAAAAGGGGCTCGCTTTTTTTTAGAAAAATGCAATGAATCAGATGATACACCTACCAGTAGGTAATCTCCGAATTCACGCGCGCGTTGTAATATATGCAGATGTCCCACATGAAAAACATCAAATGAGCCGAATGTAATAACTTTCATTTGTGTCCCTCTAGAATACGGAATATTTCTTCTCTGTATCTTTTATCAGCCTGGCCTGAATAGTTTCTAATTGTTGAGCTGAATTTTTGCAGTAATATCTTATTTTTGTTTTTTAGAGCCTCTTGCAGTGTATTATCAAGGTCTTCGGGATGCTTTATTTCTAATGATATTTCTTTTAAAAGATCAAATACTGAGCCCTTAATATAAGCGTTATTTTTAACAGGCGCTAATATTACAGGTTTATTCAACAAAGCATAATAAAGGCATAGGGATGAATGGTCTGAAATTACCACATCACTTGCAACTACATGTTCATGCCATGCCAGTCCACTAGCAGGCATTATATTTTTTGTTTTTATATTTTCTAATATATCCTGTCGCTTTCTCCCCTCAATATCGCCGAATTCATCATGTCTTGGATGTAATGAAAATAAAAATTTGTATTTATTTGTAATTTTTGAAGCCTCAATGAGTATTTCATCACCGATTGTTTGAAATAGTGATGATGGCCCCCATGTTGAAACGATATGAACAACTATATCGGTGTTCAACAAATTTAGTTTACTTCTAATTTCGTATCGTTTTTCTTTTTGAAGTTTTTGGATCAGATCTGCTCTCAGAAAACCTGTAACTACTATTCGAGATTTAAGTTGGTTATTTAATTTTATAGCTAGTTTTTTTTCAAAAAAGCTTGCCGCAAACATTTTGTTATATAAAGGCCTTGTATAAGGTCGAATCACTCTGCTTTTACCATAGACTCCATCTTCTCCTATGTCGTTATTTATTTTCCCAGTCCATATTCCATGATTGATATATATTTTTTTAATGAAGGGAGCGAACCATACACCGAGAGCCCATGGATGATTGACAAAAATTATTAAATCCCAATACAGTAATAGAGCGTATATAATATTTATCTGACTTTCATTGATAATGGATGCTAATTCTTCTTTTGAAAAATGACTGTTTAATATTGAGTCATCAGTGATAACGAAGTTGAGTTTAGGATCATTTTTAAATAAATCCCTGATTAGCTTTATATGGTCTGCTGCTATTCCATTCTGAGTGATTAGTAAAATATTTTTTTTCTGATTATGTTTTAAAATATAGACCTTTTTGGTAAATTTTTGCAAAAGAATAATAGACCATGATAAAAGTGCTAATACCGGGAGTAATAAATTTCCGAGTCGGCTGATAAGTTTCCAGCCAATGGATTTTTTATATTTATTATTCATTTGTTATAATTCAGGAAAAAGACATTTATCCGTTAAGAGGAGTGTTTGAAAATAAAAAACTAGTTATGGATGTGGAGAATTCTAAATAAATACTTCTTTTTGTGAAAAAGCCAGCGTTTAGGCAGCATCATCCATTGAATTGTTATTGGATTCAGGTGGCGAAGAATTGAGAAATTATAGATTGGTTGTATCGGCCTTGCTGAAGGATCAATCTTATTAGCTGTGGCAGCAATTTGGCTCCAGTAAGATGGCTCCAGAAAAAAACTGCCATGAACAAAATCCCATAAACCAAGGGATACTGCTCTCCGTCGCATTTCACTTAGCCTATTCTCTTCTTTTAACTTTTCAAATGCTCGCATAAGCATTGGTACACAAATCTTATTGCGAATTTTTTTAAAATGTTCCGAAGATGATATTCTTAAACCCCAATGATGTTGCCACGCACCGACGCTGTAATCTATCTTTTTCCAATTTAATTCTTTTTCAGCGCATAAATTAACCAGCCATTCAACGTCTTGACGCCCAGATGTTTTTTGATTCCATCGTGCGTTTTTTATAATTGAGTGTTTATATACATGGGCCATAGAGAGGCAAACTCGCCAAGGGCCTAGAACAGCCTCGCAAAAATCATTGAGGTCGGGTTGATACCATGTATCGAAACATCTTCCTTTCGCATCAATAAGATTTCCGCTGCCAGAAACTACATCTGCATTGCTAGATTGAATTAATTCATACTGCTTAATGGCTCCTTCTTGTAACAGGTAATCATCATCATCAAGGAAACGTATATATTGCCCACGAGCTTCTTCCAGACCTCTATTTCTTGCAATGTTGCCATTCTCCTCTTTGATAGGTATCACTCGGACAGAAGAATTGCTTTGAAATGGTTTTAGTGCCTTTTTCCATGATTCATCAGGTCCGTTAGGTATAACTATCACCTCAATTTCACTTGCTTGCATTCCTTCGAGGGCACTCCTAATTGCACGTGGCAGGTATTGGGGTCGATTTGCAGTTGGGATGATGATAGAGACAGCAGGGGACATTTTATTAGGAATAAATCTATGTGTTTTGTTTGAATAATATCTTATGAAATTTATTGAATATAATTCCAAATGCATGTTTCAATAAAAACCATGTGTATATGAATTTTTTTAATTTTTTTATATAGATGAATTTAAAATTTATTTTATCGTTTTTCCAGTAATCAAAAAATGGAAATCGAAAGATTCTCCATATCATTTCAAAAGGAACAAGAATAAGTCGTTTGAATGAGTCAATGATAAATAGTAATTTATTACTGTTTTGGACTAAGAATAGAAGATCTACGTAACCATATGCAGTTCTTTTTAGTTTCCTTAATTGTTCACTCTTATTTCTTACAGGGTGGAAAGTAATGGCATCAGGGGCGAATACTTGTTTGAATCCATTATTGAAAACCCTTAATCCGAAGTCATAATCTCCACCGGAATATAATATTTCGTTAAATTGGCCGACTTTAGTTAATATTTTTTTATTGATGAACAGGTTAGCTGTAGGCGCAAAATGTGAATTTTCAAGATAGTTTTTCACAGGAAAGGCAGTGAGTATGTTAAGCAATTCCCAATCTGTAGGGTTTTCAACTTCTTCAATTTTTATCAAGCCTCCGGCATAATCGGAAATACTTAAAGCGGCCACTCCAGCATTAAGCCAGTTTTCAGTTATTTTCTGATCGGCATCCAGGAATACGAGAATGTCACCTTTTGATGCCTCTATCCCTTTATTACGCGCCGCATAGGAACCTCTGTTTTTATTTAACCTTACTTCCTTGACGTTATATAACTCTGCAATTTTTGAAATGCTATCTCCACCTCCATCATTGCAGACAATAACTTCTGTATCTTTTCTATTACCTAGATGGAAGTTGATTGATTCAAGACTCGTTATCAAGCCTTGTGAATCATCATAGACCGGGATTATTATACTAATATTGATTTTTTTCAAAATACTTGCTTGAAAAAATTTTTGACTTTTAATTGTGTAGAAAGACTTAATTTATTTAAACAGTATAATTATATTTAAATCTTGCCGCTTCATATATTCTGGCGATAGCTGTGTTTTTATCCTGTACACCCCTAGAGAAAGAATAGCTGTCATAATCAAAAGTCTCCTTAAACTGGATCTCAAGCCATGGAATCACTTTTTCTTTATCATCGAAGAATGTTTCCATGGCATAGGCGATCTCGATTCCTGATAGGTTATAGATGTAACCAAACTCTGAATATTTAAGCTTTTCCTGGAACTGAATGTCATTGCACACATTGATAAGTTTGTTAAAGGTTTTGGTTTTCCATATTTTTTCATCAGGAAAAGCTTTTTTTAATAGAGCAAAAGCGTATAGGTTAAAACCATGGTAGCCCACGGATTTTAAATATAATTTATTTTTCTCTTTTCTCTTGCGATTCCTGAATCGTAACTCTCTAATGAGTTCTTTGCGACCATTTTTAAAATAGTCTATCAGTTTGCCCATTGACGAAGAGTGAAAGATAACGCCGTTTTTATATAGGTTTACATTGCTAGCAATATTTTGCAAAAAGGTTAGTGCCCGATACATAGCAATCTTTGTTTTATTTAGTAATGAGCCGGCAGCTGCAAACCATAACTGATGATTGAAGGTTGTATCATATGGTAAGATATTACCTTCTATTTCAACGCGTTTCCAACGATTTACATTTTTGTCCCAGGGGTGAATGAGGAATAGGTTTTCAGCCAGGTCATAAAAATCTTTTCTGTTAAATACACTCGAAGCCTTTACCAGAGCTTCAATAACCCAGGCCTGACCGATTAATCCATTGCATTTATCTTTCCCGACTTTGTCTCTGCAATGGAATGTGTGTCCGAAGGGTGTTGCTTCCGAACTTGACAAATAGTCAATTGCTTTTTCACAAGCGAGTTGATATTGAGCATCTCCTGTCTTTTGATAAAGATCTGAAAATAAATAAAGAAAATGGGCTGTGTTTCTTACAGGAGTTTCCGGATCATTATATGGGCCATTGTGACCTGCCGGCATTGCTCCGTCGTTTCTTTGATGAGTTAGAGCAGTAGCGGCGCTTTTTTCTATAAGTTCGTTTAAATTCAGTATCATCTTATGAAATCCTTCTTTTGATCATTGCTGTGATATTTCCTGCTCCTGTTACCATTCTGCAAATATAGCTCGCGAGCCAAACACGAATCAGCCTTAATTCTGTTGTATAAAGATAACTTTTTTTTAATAACCTTCGAATAGGAGATATAGGGGGAGGAAAAGCTCTATAGGCCAACCTGTTCAAGAAATCGGATTTTGATAATTTCAGCTGAAAAAGTATGTCCGATTGTCCTATACCCACCCGGAACTGTTTTTTTAATAAATCGAATAATTTTCTTGTGGGGTGGTCAATCTTAGCTGAGGAAGCATAGATTAATTTATGTCCTGATGAAGTCGCCCTTTTTGTAAAAATGATATCACCTCCCGATTTTACGTTGTAAGGGAAATATCCGATTTTTGAGAAGACATTGGACCGCACAAATAAATTGGCGGTCTTTGCTATGCTCCTTTCATTAATGTTCTGCTCAATCTGCATATTGGTTAATGAATCCCATATTTCTGCACCTGTCGGATTTGGAGAGTAAGAAAAACAGACCTGCCCACCACATAAATCAGCATTTTGCTGATTCATATTTTTAATTCCCTCCTTTAACCAATCCGGATGTGGTGTGCAATCCGAATCTGTAAATGCAATGATTTTCCCACGAGCATATTTTATCCCTTTATTTCGAGCAGCATAGGAGCTTTGGATATCATTTTCTTTTAGATAAATTACAGGATATTTTTTGATGATAGTCTTTGTATTATCACTAGAGCCATTATCAACAATTATTATTTCATACAAATTTTTATCATATGTTTGTTCAAGGAGAGATATAATACATGATTTTATATCAATTGGATTGTTATATACAGGGACAATTATAGAAACAAAAGGAAGTAAAATATCATTTTTATCCATAGGAAACCTCATACCTTGAATCAATTTAGTTATATTGGTAATAAGAGAATTAGCGAAGAGTTTTTAATGCTTTATGCCATGCTTGCCATAACGTTTTAAAACCATTTAATGAAAGTTTAATCGAGAGAAAGAATATTTCTTTTAAATTATTTTTTTGAATGTAGGTAATAAGCAGGTTTTGCCCTATTCTTATAATCCTTTGATTCATAGCCTGTTTGTCTTGTTTATTGTTGAAATATTTTTTTAAATATTTGCAGGTAATAAGTTGCATCTTATATTGGATATCTATATCTTTTGATGACCATATTCCATCCGAATGTTTACGATAACAACCTGTAATCGCGTCTAAGTAAGCTGCATCACCTCCTATGGTAGCCACTGCAAAAATAAAATTATCACCATTAGGAGAGGCATAATATTCTATAGGCCAAGAATTTGGTAAAGCATTTCGCCTTATTACCGAGGTTAAGGTTTTCGGATTATAGGACTCCAATATCATTTTATGGGTAATAACTGCATTTTTTACTTTACGACCATGCCAACCCTCATTGTAAATAATATTTCCATCAGTATCTATAACGCTGAAATTTGTGCAGCACATCGAAAAATCCGGATGTGTTTCCAAAAATTCTATCTGCTTTTTAAGTTTATAAGGATCCGTCCAGTAATCATCGCCTTCACAGAAAGCAATGTATTTCGCCATGGCATGCTGTAAAAGTATCGGAGTAATTTTTCTACCTTTTGAAAATTGATTTTCTTTTTGAAAAATACATTTAATAATCTTAGGATATTTCTTTTCGTAATCAGCGATGATCGAGGCCGTCCTGTCCGTTGATGCATCATCATGTAAAATAATCTCAAAAGGGAAGTCTGTAACCTGATTTATAAAACCCTTTAATGTCTGATCGATAAACCTCTCATGATTATATGCCGGGCAAATAATTGAGACCATTGGCTCATGGCTATTTCCCCAGAGCTTTGAAATTTCCTCTTCTGATTTCATTGTTAATTAGGTTTTTATGTATTTAGTTTAGTCGTATCAATTCAAACTTCTTATTATTTTTGCTGGGTTCCCTGCAACAACTGATTTAGGTGGTACATCATTTAAAACAACTGAACCCATGCCAATAATGCTGAACTCACCAATTGTAATATTTTCTCTTATGCTGGCATTCGTTCCTATATGCACGCCATTTTTTACATGCACATTACCTCCAACAGTTGCATTATTTGCAATTGATACGAATTCATCAATTGTCGAATCATGACCGATAAAAGAGTTTGGAAGTAGAATGCAGTTATCTTTAATTGTTGTGTCTGGACTTAACTGCACCAGCGGGGATGCTAAAATTCCTGTGCCTAAAGAGCAGTATTCATATGGGATTATTGCTGATGGGTCAATTAAGTTAACAAACCTGTCAGATGGGATTTTCAATTTTTTAAGCTTATCATAGATATTGCTCTTCTGCAGCATTCCTAAATATGCTATAAAAAAATAGACTTCATGGTCGTCCAGAAAATTAATAATGTCTTCCGACTTTCCTAACACCTCTATTTTTTTATACTTCCCGACTTTTTGACCTTCGGGTACGATATCGTTTAGAAATCCAACCAGTGTATATTCATTAAGCTTATCGATTATAGTAGAGGCTATCATACCTACACCACGTCCACCTAACATTACTATTTTCTTTGCCATATTTTTATCTCTATCAAGGGTGAAATATTATGCAGAGTACTGTTTACGCACTTCCTCAAAATTTTTAATCACTGCGAAACGTTCTAAAAGTTTTTCAGCTTGCTTTAAAGAGGGTGGAGAAATGAAATTTCCTTTAACTATCACGATACCTTTTCCGGCTTTTTTTGCATTATTAGCAGCTTGAACTATTTCAGTAGCGATTTCAATTTCTTTTTTGCCAGGGGTGTAGCATTTATTGACGATTTGAATCTGCTTAGGTGACATCACAAGCATTCCAGCCATACCTAGGTCACGCCCCAAAGATGTAAAACGTTTTAATCCAACTAGATCATGAACTTTCACATAAGGTGTATCAATAGGCACAACTCCAGCTGCTCGTGCTGCCATTGCAACCATGCTTCGTGGAGTAAAGAGAGAGAGTTCTTCTTTGGAATATCGGCTTTCCATTTCTGCCATATAGTCTTCGCACCCAAAAAGAAGACCTACTACTCTTTCCGATGCTTTTGCTATTTCATAGGCTTTCAAAACAGCAAGAGGAGTTTCAATTAGCACTATAATCGAAAAATGTCCTTTTTTTAATTGTAGCTGGTTTTCCATTAAGCTTAATTGTGCGTCAAAACTTTTAATATCATCAGGAGTATATGCCATTGGATAGACAAAACCATCTAAATTTTTACAAGCTACCCCCTCAAGGTCTCTTAAAGTTAGCCCGGAATCAATTGGATTGATCCTCACAAAAGTCGGTTTATTATTGAATAAACCTCCCTCTAATACATTACGAACGGTAGTCCGGGCGTTTTCTTTTTCTTCCATAGGAACAGCATCCTCAAGGCAAAATGCTACGCAATCTGCATCTGATTTACTGGCCTTCGTTAACATCTTCTCAATATGACCGGGCACAAATAAAAAGGATCTGATTATCCATGGACCTTTATATGGTTTATTCATTATAACTCCATTATTTAAGGGGTTATTATCGTTAGAAAGTATTTTATGTAATATTTTTAGGTAAAAGTACCTTTCTTCTAAGGGTAATAACATTTTCCATATTTTGATTAAACGCTGTAGTCTCAACATAAAGGATACCACGATCAGATCTGTTTTTAGATTCCCTCACATCCAATATTATGGACTCCGCATATATGGTATCACCTATAAACACAGGGTTATTATGAACAACACTTTCATATTCCAAATTTGCAATCGCTGCACCGGAAATATGAGGAACTGACATGCCTATGACAAGGCTTAATACATATGTGCCAACAACTAATATTCTCCCATGTTGGTTTTTTTTCGCAAATTCAATGTCGCTGTGTAAGGGATGATGGTTTAGAGTTAAAAGGCAAAATAGATTATTATCGCTTTCAGTTATTGTTTTTCCCGGATAATGTTTATATATTTGACCAACTTTAAAATCATCTAAAAATCTCAAATATGACTTATCTTCTTCCATTATTCCTTCTCTCTATGATTATGTTTTTTATCCAGCACTTGTAATTTGTCCGATAATCATGTCCACCATATTCATTTCAAGATCAGGATATATCGGAAGACAAAGAATTTTTCTGGATATTGATTCAGCCACCTGTAATTGAATTGAATTTGCCGACGGCAAGCCTCTGTACATAGGAAATTCGCTGATTAAAGGGTAAAAATACCTGCGAACAAATATCCCGCTATCTCTTAGTTTTTGATAAAGTTCATCCCTAGTTATGGGATACTCTATCTCAACTAGAATCGGAAAATAAGAATAGTTCGACAGGCAATCTTTAGGAGGGGATAGGAGTCGTATGCCTTTTGTATTTTTTAATCCCTTACGGTACTTTTCATCTATTTTTTTTCGAAGCTCTATTACCTGATCGATATGCGTTAATTGTGTAAGCCCAAGAGCTGCTTGAAATTCGTTCATTTTCCCGTTTAACCCAGGAGCTGTTACAGTTGTCTCTCCTGCGAAACCAAAATTTTTTAAATAGTCTATTCTTTTTTTAGTTTTTGCATCAGGGCAGATAATTGCTCCACCTTCAAAAGTATTAAATACTTTTGTGGCATGAAAACTTAAAATAGAAAGGTCTCCAAATTTGAAAATATTTTTTTTAGTATGTTTGACACCAAATGCATGTGCAGCATCATATATGACTTTTAAGCCATAAGTGTCTGCAATATTTTGGATGGCCTCAACATCACAAGGGTTGCCATAAATATGTACAGGCAAAATGGCGGTTGTTTGTGGTGTAATAGCGTCTTCGATTAGGTTCGGGTCAATATTTAGAGTGTCAGGATCTATATCAACAAAGACAGGTTTAATATCGTTCCATAAAAGTGAATGAGATGTCGCGACAAAAGAATATGGAGTTGTTATTACTTCCCCTTTTATCTTAAGAGACTGAAGTGCTGTTACAAGTGCGAGTGTACCGTTTGTAAATAATGATAGATGATCAACTCCCAGAAAATCTGAGAGAGCTTTTTCAAAATCTTTATGGAATGGTCCCATATTTGTTAGTTGTTTATTGTTCCAAATCTGCTCAAGGTATGGAATAAACTCGCTTAATGGAGGAAGATAAGGCTTTGTGATATAAATTTTTTTGTTCATAGCTATTTACCCTGTCCCGCTGTTATTGTATATGGTGCTGTTTCCATGAAGGGTTAATTTGTACAGGCGCCCAACCCTGCTGTGCTCCCTTAATCTGAAAGTAGGCTGCTGTGTTGTGCCTGAAAAGCACTTTCCCGCCTTTTTTTTCAGTTAAACCAACAGCGATTGAATATATTCCTTGAGAGAAGTTAATGTTTTGAATAGTTGCTTCAATTAGAATGCGGCCCGTTTTATTTTTTATGCTAAAGTCTTCGGTGGAACTGAATATTTCGGCAAAATTTCTTTGCTCTCTATCATGAAAAGCCATATAGAGGTGAGGGTTGTCAATTGAAATATCAAGTTTGATGTCAAGAATGATTTTCAATTCTTCTCCATAAGTAACAGTAAAAATTTTATCCGGTATTGCTTTTTTTGATCCTGATTCGAGTTCTATACTGGTTAACTTTGCTTCATCAGAATCAATAAGAGCCCCTGTTTTTGTTTGAACCATGGAGTAGTATTTATTTATGCCCCCGGAAACATCTGAGTCATGATAGACCATTTTACCACCGTTTAGTAAAATGATTTGATCACTAATTCGGGCAACCTGAGGCATACGATGAGAAACAAATACTATGCATGTGTTTTTCAATATTTTATCTATACGGTTTAAACACTTTAATACAAAGCCCAGGTCACCGACCGATAATACCTCATCAACCAGAAGTATATCAGGTTCAAGAGTCGTTGCGACAGCAAAACCCAGTCTGACCTGCATTCCAGAACTGTAGTTCTGGACAGGCGTATCGATGAATTCATCAAGTTCTGCGAATTCAACTATTTCATCAAACCTGGCATCAATCTCCCTCTTTTTTAATCCTAAAACTGATGCATTTACATGGATATTTTCACGGCCGGTCAAAATTGGGTTAAATCCGGCACCTAAAGCGATGAGTGCTCCTACTCTGCCTCTCATTTCAATTCTGCCTTTATCGGGCTTTATCAGACCGTTCAGCATTTTAAGAAGAGTTGTTTTACCTGCACCGTTTCGACCGATTAATCCAAGACATTCTCCTCGTTTTAGTTCAAAACTTACATCATTAACTGCCCAGAATTCATCGGGACGCAGATCGTCATTTCCTCCATGTGTCCGGCCTATCAGTTCACTTCCCAGGTCTTTCATGCCGTACCAGAGTGATTTTTTCAGGCTCCGGCAGAATTTTTTGGAGACGTTTTCGACTTTTACAAGCGTATCGTTCATTTTTACGCGCTCATCCTCTCAATTAGTATCGGCATGGCAGCCCGATATACAATCCAGACTATCATGAGCAGGAGAAGTGCTGCACCGTTCACAAGGATATAATACCCAAAGGATTCTATAGCTGTACCAGTAAGCCACCCTCGCGTGGACATGATCAGGGGTGTCAGAGGATTTAACCGGTAGAGGGCCGCTGCAAATCCACCCTGTGGCATGGGAAATACGACCGGGGTCAGGTACATAAGAAACTGCATTAGAAGAGGGAGTGATTTACCTATATCTGTATACAATAAACCAACCGGGGTAACCAACAGGCCCAGTGCAGTGCCTGCAAGTATCAGTGAAATAATGCCAATCGGGAACCATAAGAAAGACCACCCAGGGTATATGCCGAAGATTATCAATACCATCATAAGCAGGGTAATTTTTATTATTCCATTAAATATTGTCTGATAGATCCCGGAAACTACAAGCGCCTCCCTAGGAAAATTTATTTTTGCCAGCATCTGTTTTGCGTTTGTTGTCTGTTTAAGAGGGGCATTCACCGCATCCATAAATATGGCCCATAACATTGTGCCTGAAAACACGTATACAGGATAGGGAAGGTCTGTGTCTCGGATACCTTCACTATTCCTGAGCCGCTTAGAAATATCCATGTAATCGTATGTGCCAGAGGCAGTATAAAAGCCCAGAGAAGCCCCAATGCTGTTTGACGATACTGCGCGCTTATGTCTCTTACTGTAAGCCTCCATGCAAGTTCACGACCTGTAAACAGATCTCTGAACATATCTTGGAACAAGCGAAGTGGGTGCCGTATTGTAGATTCAGGAGTGTAGATGGTTATATGTTCTTTTGAATTATTTATCATTTCTGAGGATGTTAATTTGTTAATGGGACCGGCTGGGGAATTATCTTGTGATATATATTTTTGATAAGTCTTTTATAGTGTCCGAAAATCAATATTGTTTTAATGGTATAACTTTCGCCATTTCACTAAAATCGTTGTCGTTGTGTAACAACGAAAGATTATTTTCCATAGCGATTTGGGCGATCAGGCAATCAATGGTGCTTCTAATGGTGATTCCCTTTTTTCGGCAATCAAAGTATATCTTAGAGGCTTGTATATAGCTTTCAACCATATATTTGGGGTGAAAAAATTGTTGGAATTCCAGATACCTTTTTAATTTTTGGAATTCGTTTGGGCTTTTTGCTCCCTGGAGGACTTCCTGGAGTATCTGTGATGTAATTCCAAATGGAATAGCATTCTCAAGCACTTCGTGGAACTTCCGGCATGGTTTATTTACATCGCCTTTAAAAAATCAATTAAAACCGAGGTATCAACTAAAACCATTTATCTATTTTCCTTCCCGTAATGCCTTATGATCATAATTCTCAACAAATTTGATTTTTCCGGCTAAGTCTAGAAGGTTCAATCGCTTACGGGTTTCAACGAGTTCTTTTAATGCGATATCGATAAGCTCTTTTTTTGTTTTTGCCCCTGTGTATTTAAAGGCTTCTTTTACCAGATTGTCATCGAGGTTTATATTAATTCTCATATCGATACGGTTGCTTTTTCATGATAAGAACAGTTTGTTGTAAAGATTTATTTTCTATTTCTGCCTTTTAGGGATTATGCCAGTTTTCAAGTTTTATGTTTTTAAATTTCTTAAAATCTGTGATGTTTCTTGTGACAAGTATTAAATTATTGACAACAGCTATTGATGCGATTTGACCATCAACAAAGGGCAGGGTAATTCCACTTAATGATAGTCTTGAACGCTCTTCGGCATGTAATTCAGCCGCTCTATCATCATAGGGTAGAATTGGGATAGCTGGCAATACAACATCATTTAAAAAGTCTGCAATGATATCTTTTTTTCTGGATTTAGGGAGGCGCCTGTATCCGTATTGAAGTTCATGCCACACCAGTGATGCTGTAGCAATCTCTCGGGCATTTTTTTGAAGCATATCCATAACTGATTTATCAGGATGTGTTTTTACCGCCTCTGAAAGAACATTCGTATCCAGGAGATACTTCATTTTTACAGCTCGATCTTTCGGCCTGAATCAGTATCTCTCAAATCTTCAAAGTCGTCATCAGTAATATCTGTATCATCTATATTTATACCCGCTCTGAATTTCAAGAGAGCTTTTCTGAAATTAGTGGATTTTTGGCTGAGCCGTTCATACTCACTGATAGATAATAGTACAGCTACCGGCTTTCCCCGCCTTGTCAGTTGAATGTTTGGGCCTTTCTCAACATAATGTATTATCGATGGCAACTTATTTTTTGCCTCGGCGATTGATATCTGGTCTTGCATGACTCACCTCTTGATGATATTAGGTTTAATTATAGCTAGCTTAATGGCTATGATCAAGGGCTTTTATTCTCTTTACTATTTCCGGCCTTTTCTTTTGACGAAAAATACAGCTCCGCCCTTTGAGTTACATTTATGTCTCGCAGGTAAATAGATAATCGCATTATAATTAAGCTCATTTTGAGCTCTGGATCTAATTTTTGTTCTTCGCTTCCCAGATCAGCAGCTTAGGCCGGCTTTCAAGCTTCGGTTTCAGCTCATTGTATTCTTCTCTGGTTAGTACAAGAGATCTAATCTTTCTCTTTATGTATCGTTCAGTTTTTCTGCTCAAATCGTTAAGGTGATATTCGTCTATATTTCCTACCAAAAGCAGGTCCATGATGCCGGTATCCTTGCCCTGGGCGTAGTCATCCAGCAGGTAGGCAAGTTCCAGGTCTCCCAGTCTGGTTACAATACTGTCTATTACCTGGTCCAGGCCCATTACCTTGTTTACCATTGATCTCAGTTCGGGGAATAAGGGATGGCTTTTATTTGCCTTGTAAAATACCTGTCTGCCGTCTTTTTCGGATTCCAGGAATTGGGTGTTAGTTAGCTGGTTAAGCTCTTCACGGACTGCGTTGGTTGATACCTGAAAATAGATCATTCATTTCATTACCTTTTAATGAATTCACCCGCCAGTTCTCTCAGATATGACCTTGCATCAGGATTAAAAAACAGCCTTACAAGGAGCTTTATTCTTGTTTTTGAGGCTATCAGTCCTGAAAATAGATCATTCATTTCTTTACCTTCTTTATGAGTATAAATTCTACTCATAATATGTAATTTTATAGCGTTTGTCAACTCGATATATTTAAAGATATCAGAGGTATGTTTTCAAATTTTATTGCATCAAATTTTAAATGCTTTATCTTAGTTATAGCTTGCTTATTGAAGATATCTCTGATAACTATTTTGATTAATCGGTACAAATCCCATCAACCTAAATTAATTGTGAAAATTCTGTAAGGCTCTTTTTGTTACTGTCTTTTGCTGATACTTGGTGCTGTTATTTTTTTTGATAATTGGATTAACACATAAAAAGGAGGGTAGGGGCATGAGAGTAAAACTTAATAAAATCATATGCGCTACTGATTTTTCCGACCTGGCAAATAATGCCGTATTTTACGGTGCCTCTCTTGCAAAGGAGTATAAGGCAAAACTGTACTTGTGCCACGTAATTGATCTGTCTTCGGCGACTATGTATGGTGAAGCTACCTATGCCTTTGAATCCCAGTTAACCCACATGGAGGACTATGCCCATAAACGTATGAAACGTATTATGAAGAAATATGATGTGGACTGGGAGCCCCTTGTTACAATCGGAAGTGCTGCAGATGAGATTACGCGTCTGGCACAGGAAAATGAGGTGGACCTGGCCATAACCGCAACAAGAGGCCGGTCCGGTCTTAAGCGACTGGTGCTTGGGTCCGTCACAGAGCATGTCATGCACAGTCTCCCATGTCCTCTTCTTACGGTTCACGGTTCTGCCCTCACAAAAGGTCATGAAATAAAGTTTGGCAGAATTCTGGTTGGATGTGATTTTTCTGATGATTCAAACCTGGCACTGGAATATGGACTCGGCCTGGCTCAGGAATATCAGTCCGATCTTTATCTTGTCCACGTTCTGGAACCGCCTTCATACAAAGATCTGCCTAAATCTGTCCAGGGCGCCAGAGAAGAGATAGGAAAAAGTCTTCATAAGAAGTTAAAGGATCAGCTTGAAGGCCTGGTACCCGAAGAGGCATATAACTGGTGCAAACCAAAAACACGGCTGCTTGCAGGTGTTGCCCATGAAGAACTTGTTAAATTTGCAGATATCCAGGATATTGATCTTGTAATACTGGGTGTTCGGGGACACAGCCTGGTTGATTCATTGTTTGTAGGGGCAACAACAGAAAGAGTCATGCGTAAGGCAGGATCTGCAGTTATGTCTGTAAGGCCGATCGGTAAAACAGGAGAATAAGCCGAAAAAGATATTGCAGCCTGATAAAATCGTGATCAGGAGGATTTTTTCCTTCGCACAACCCTTCTTCGTACTTTTCTTTTGGGCTTGCTGATAACCGCTCCTGAATCAGTCTCATTGCCTGGGGCTTTAGTGCCCTGGTCTGATATATCCCACGGGAATTTCTGCCAGTGTGTACAAGTTGCCTTGGGGCATTTCAGGAAACTCTTGCCGCTGCTGTCAGTGATCTCGATTAAAAAATTGCTGTCGCATTTGGGACAGTCAAAGTAATATGGCTTTCCCCAGCTTATGAAATTACATTCACTGCTCGAGCAGTGATAATAGGCTTTTCCTTTTGCGGTCTCACTTGTTTTAATGCTGCCATTGCCGCAGAAGGGACATTTAAGGCCAAGCTGTCCCTCAAATTCAAGTATCCTGTCTTCAATCTCCCTGTCATCAACCGGCTCAAAGTTGTCAGATACGCTTTCCTGCTCTTCTGTTGTTTCAGGAACATCTGTATCCTTTACTTCTTCAATTACTTCGGGCTCAGCGGCAGCTGCATGGACAGTCTTTTGAGGCTCTGGTGTCTCAGCAGGCATGTTATTCGTTTCTATTCTACTTTCGGCTGATGCATCAGGAGCACCTGCTATTACTTCTTCAGGCGGAGGTGATATATCTTGCCTTACTGTGGCAGTTGTTTTTATAACATTACCTGTTTTCAGCTGACTGAAAATATTTGCAGGTTTGCCTGGCATAACTACAGGCCTTCTTACCTTTTGAGGAGGAGGAGGGCTGTCATCTCCTAAGCGGAGGTGAGAAAATTTCTTTTTTGCTGGCTTAGGTGCTGCCGGTTCATTAATAGAAACTCCCTGCAGTTCCAGCATCTGGTTAAACTGCCTGGATGCTTCTACCTGTGCTTTCCTCCCGGCTAAAACCTCATCTATCATTTGCCCAAGGTATGCAACCAGATTCAGACCCGGCATCTTGGGAAAGATGCGATCAAAGAGCTGGGCCATGCTGCCCATAGATTTATCACTGAAAAGGCGTTCATCATTTATCTTTAAATAACTCTTGCCTGTCATATCTTCGATAACTTTATTGATTTCACTGTCAGGCTCGATACTCATCTCAGCAAGTTCTTCGGTGAGACTCGAAACGGTATAACGAGACGGCGGTTGTGCCGGAAATGTTTCTATTTCAGTTTCACGGGTTGCAAGAAGTACGATACAGGAAATAGAAAATATATTAAGTTCAAGCCCTTCAATTCCATAACGGGTATCCAGAAGCCGTTCGATATGAGTCCCCAGGATATCATTAAATTCTCTAATGAGCTCAAGGTTGTTTACCCCGTTGCCCTGAGTTTCAGCCTGACCTTTATCTGTTCCGGTATCTTTATTATCATTGCTTTCCTGCAAAGTTTCATCGGTCATAATTTTTCCTGTTTTTCTTTTTTACTTCCGAAATGATCATCCGGCCTTTTTAATATTTTCAAGTATATCATCAACCTTCTGACCCATATCATCACTGCTGCTATCAGATAAATCGCCAAATGGGGCAAAATCTCTATCTTCAGAGATGCTTTCTTCTATATCCTCAACTCCATCGTTTGTTACATATTGAATTTCGTCTGTATCATCAGGTAAATTGTCATTTTCTTCGCCTGCAGTTTCTTCATCGATGCTTTCATATACCGGCTCTTCAGTCTGCAATTCTATATCCGCATCTGTTTCAGGTCCTGCCGGTTCGTTACTAATATCAGTTTCAACATCTTCTTCAGGATTTGCATGACGATTGGATATGTTTACTGAAAGGTATTCGCCATTCCTGTTAATTAAAACAGAAAGATTTACCTTTACCTCAAATTCAAGTTTATAGGCGATCTGGTTATCAACAGCCACAATATCACCGCTTTTATATTCAATGTCCTCTTCAATTCCCAGGTTATGCTCTTTTAGAAAAACCTCTTCAATTGCACCCCAGTCCAGGTCAGCGGTTATTGCATCAATCAATTCCTGCTCGCCGTTTTTTATAATTTCAGAATCTGTGATTTTCATTCTTTACTCCTGTGAAGAATGCATGTTTACAATTATTTCCCTCGCGAGGGAGATAAAGCTTTTTGCTCCTTCAGATGCAATATCGGTTAGGATTATAGCTTTTCCATGACTTGCTGATTCCCTTATGCTGCGGCATCTCGGAATGACAGTTCTATAGACCATGCCGTCAAAACCTTTTTTAACACTGCTGGCAATCTGTGCAGAAAGAAACTCATGAGGGTTATGCATATTCAATAATATTCCGCCTATCTCTGTCTGAAATCCATGTTTTTTCTTTAGACCATTAAAGATTTTAAAATACTGTGCCAATGATTCCAGTGCAAAATATTCACATTGTAACGGGATTAAAATATTGTCAGCTGCCATAATTCCATTTAATCCGAGAAGATTAAAAGAGGCCGGGCTGTCAATTATAATATAGGCAAAATCCTTTTTAATCCTGTTAAGCTGTTCTTTCAGCGGGAATTCTTTCCCGGGTCCCACGTTCAGGTCATAGTCTATATTTATAAGCCTGGTATCAGCAGGAATCAGTTTTAAAAAATCTACTCCTGTATCTATTACGGCATCTTCAATGGGATTTTTACCGTTTAACACCTCATAAATACTCAATCCCTGTTTCCTCCCGGAGGAGGCAAGTACACCTGTAGCATGTCCCTGGAAATCAAGGTCCAGAAGCAGTGTATTCTGTTCTGCCAGAGCCAGAGCAGTAGAAAGATTTATCGCAGTTGTAGTTTTTCCAACTCCGCCTTTCTGACTTGAAATGCATATGATTTTTCCCATAAATATAATGTGCCCCGGCCATTATCTCCTGCTCTTCTTAATATTTTCTAAAAATTTGCAAATATTATGCCACCTAAAGTAACAGGCGATGTGCATATAATTCTGTGAAATTGCAGAAATAATATCCAGATGTCGTCAAAATAATGACGTGATATGAAGAGTAATCCGTCTTTTTCTCAAATTTGTCCAAGAAAAATGCAATAAACGGCTGTTTTTCATGTTCATGAATAGGCACGATTCCTGCTTAAAAGAGTGTAAATAAAGTAAATTTACAGCAAAAATGTATGAATAAGGGTTCAGGGGTATAATTTGAGGGCAATCGTTACATTTGAAGGGATTGATGAGGCATTAGAGAACCTTCGTTATAATAATAAAAGGGCTCTAAAATATAAGCTCGTCTATGCCATCAGAGAGCAGTATAGAATCAGGGGAGAGGTCGCTTCTGTAAAAGAGATCGACACTGATTTTCTGGTAAAGTCGCTCTGGGATACAGGTGATGACCCATCAGTTATTAGAAACAGGCGAAAGAATTTCAACAGTATTAAATCAACTGTGAATGCTGATCTTAAAAAACTGTATGAAGAAGGGAAAAATTCTGAAGGAATAATAATAGGGCAAAAAAATGTATTTGATATGTCGGATGAGGCAAAAAGTGAAATGCTTGAAGCCTTTTCATATGGTGAGGATGGCGGCAACCAGATGCCTCTGAGTAAGATAGCCGATGTTCTTAATGTCATAAATGACTTCATATCGAATAAAGATAACAGTCTTGAAAATGATGATAAATACGAACAGCTTAAGGAAATCATAAAAGAGATATCCGGCAAGGTCGGTATTACGATCGATACTTCAGGAAACAGCCTCAACAGTCAGAAATACAGCCTGGATGAAGATGGAACAGGGACAGTGGCAAGAGGAGATGATGATTCCAATGGTCTGCATTTTATCCATGGAACTGATGGTGAAGGTGAGCAGGATGTAGAATATGAATATAAGTATGAAGAAATTCCGGAGGACGAGTTTGAAGAAGTCCCGGAAGATGAAATAGCGGAAGAGCCGGTTGATGAGCCTGAGGCCGATGACTATAAGGAGATAGCGGTTGAAGATGGTGAACTGGAAGATATTCCCGAAGAGGCTGGTGAAGAAGAGATAGGTGACTCAGAGTTTGAAGAAGTCCCGGAAGATGAAATAGAGGAAGAGCTGGTTGATGAGTTTGAGGCCGATGACTATGAGGACTTAGAAGTTGAGGATGCGGAAGAAGATGACCTTGAAGAGATTCTTGCGGAAGATGGTGGAGATGCGATATCAGAGCTAGAAGATATAGAAGAACTTCCTGAGGATGAGTTCGAAGATATCCCGGAAGAAGAGATAGCAGAAGAACTTGTTGATGAGTCTGAGGCCGATGACTATGAGGACTTAGAAGTTGAGGATGCGGAAGATGATGACCTTGAAGAGATTTTTGAGGAAGATGGTGGAAACGCGATATCAGAGCTAGAAGATATAGAAGAACTTCCTGAGGATGAGTTCGAAGAAGTCCCGGAAGAAGAGATAGCAGAAGAACTTGTTGATGAGTCTGAGGCCGATGACTATGAGGAATTAGAAGTTGAGGATGCGGAAGAAGATGACCTTGAAGAGATTCTTGAGGAAGATGGTGGAAACGCGATATCAGAGGTAGAAGAAATAGAAGATCTCCCGGAGGAGGAGATTGAGGAAGAACTGGTTGATGAACCTGAAGAAGATAACTATGAGGAAGTAGAGCTGGAGGATGCCAAGGATGACGAACTGGAAGAGATAATAGAAGACGATGGAGAAGAGTATCTGGAAGATGCAGATATTGAAAAAATAGAAGACCATCCGGAGGATGAGTTTGAGGACGTACCGGAAGAGGATGTTGAGGAAGAACTTGTTGATGAGCTGGAAGACGATGACTATGAGGAAATAGAGGTTGAAGATGCAGAGAATAATGAGCTGGAAGAGATAGTAGAAGGCGCCGGTGATGAGGATTTAGAGGATGTAGGGCTTGAAGAAATAGAAGACCATCCGGAAGAGGACGTTGAGGAAGAACTTGTTGATGAGCTGGAAGACGATGATTATGAGGAAATAGAGGTTGAAGATGCTGAAGATAGTGAACTGGAAGAGATAGTCGAAGACGATTTAAAGGATTCAGAGCTTGGAGAAATAGAAGAACTTCCGGAGAACGAATCAGAAGGAATACCGGAAGATGATATAGAGGAGGAACCGATCGATGATCTGGAAGACGATGATTATGAGGAAATAGAAATCATTGTTGCTCCTGATGATGAAAATGACAGCCAGGATGAAGTTGAAGATGCAAAAGACGGGGAATATGATGATACCCTGGAGGAGATACTTGATGATTATGATGCCAGCGGATACACCAGCGAAGAAGGCAGGCAAAAGGCCCTGCTCCTGGCGGATAAATTCGACAAAATGCTGTCCGAGACCGAAAGATATTATAACAGGTATCTTCTTATACCCGGAGGTAAATATTTAACAGGGCATGCGGCACCCGACAGTAATGAAATAAAAGAAGGATATACCCAGCTTCCGGATTTTTACTTCGGGAAGTTTCCCGTGACAAATCATCTGTTTGAGCTGTTTATTGAAAAAACAGGTTATGTAACAACTGCAGAACGTACAGGTTATGGAGTAGTATATAAAGGGCGTTATCGAAATACAGTAGATGAAGAAAGCGGTATGAAAACCCTTGAATGGAACTCTGCGCTCGAGAACGAAAATGTGAAGGGCGCATGCTGGTTTAAACCCGAGGGGCCGGGCAGCTCACTTCATGGAAAAAGAAACCATCCGGTCGTCCAGGTAAGCCTTGAAGATGCCATGGCCTTTGCAGCCTGGACCGGAAAGAGACTCCCCACAGAAGAAGAGTGGGAAGCGGCTTCAAGGACAGCAAGAGGATTTGATTACCCATGGGGACAGGAAATGAAGGAAGGCCTGTGCAATATTGAGGCATCCGCCATCGGCGCTACAACACCGGTCGATGAATTTGAAGATGCGGCCAATAACTTTGGTGTGTATGATCTTATTGGAAATGTTCTTGAATGGACGAGCACCGGTGATTCGGTGCCCGATAGAAGTATTTATGTAACCAAAGGCGGAAGCTGGGTTTCTGGTGAGAATATCAGATTAACACAGAGATTTCTGCTTGATGCGAAGACCTGCTCCAATATCCTTGGGTTCAGATGTATTGCATATAAATAATTAAATAATTGCTTCCCTTATTTTTTCCGCAGTTTCCTTTATTTTATCCATATCTCCAGGCGTCATCTTCCAGCGCGCTATAGGCAGGGAAGGGTTGCCCTCGAGTCTGGGGATTAAATGCAGATGATAATGAAGAACAGTCTGTCCTACACTTTCGCCATTAAGCTGCATTGCCGCAACACCTGAGGGTTTTAATGCCCTGTTAATTGCATCGATTATTTTTTTTGAAGCAAGCTGAACAGCGGTAAGGGATTCATCATCTATTTCCCATAGATCCCTGGCATGTTTTTTAGGTATAACAAGGGTATGACCTTCGGCTATCGGATTTATATCTTCAAATGCAAAGACATTTTCGTCTTCATAAACTTTAAAACTCGGGATCTCACCTTTTATAATTTTACAGAAAATACAGTCTTCCATTTTGGACTCCTTTTCACTAAGGATGTTATCGTTTTATAACTTACGATATAATTTTATTTTATTATTATAGTCAACCCTGTTATTGTTGAAGCTGCCTCATTTAAAAAATAAACTGTCCAATACAAACCATCATTTTAAGGAGGAGATATTATGATCAAATCTATCGCGCTTGCCCACAGGAAAACAGGATTGACACGGGATGAATACAATAAATACTGGAAAGAACAGCATGCTCCCCTGGCAGCAAAACTGATACCGGGTGTGAGAAAATATGTCCAGAACCATTTTGTTGATATGCCGGGCATGGAATATGAGGGAGATGGCATTGTCGAGATGTGGTACGATGATATTAATTCATTTAAACGGGCGATGGAGTTTATCCATTCTGATGCAGGCAAAGAACTGGTGATAGATGGATCAAAATTTGCCGAAATGAAACCCGGGGGGCTTTGGATTGCTGAAGAACATGTAATTCTTGATAATATATGAAAATAATTATATTAAATCAGTCTGTTTAATTAAGTATAACTCAGGGGCCAGCTCCCCTGAGTCTTTTCAATACTATTTTTCCTTTCTCGCTATAGAATTTTTTTAGTTATCGAATTTTAAGATCCGGATACTTTGTAACTGGTATATATATTGGTTTTATAGCATTCATCCCGATTTGTAAAAAAATCAGTTTTCTTAAAAAGAAACTTAAAAAATGTAACTTTACCAGATGATAAACGACTACATAGACTAACTGGTAACTGATTTTTATTCAGAAACGGCAACTTTCCAGTAAATCATGCACTAATCAGGCAGTAATTGCCGGGGTATAAGAAACATTTGTGCGATAAATTATTTATGAAAGAAAGGAAAAGTCATGAAAATACTAATAAAATTCGCGGTTATTTTGTTTTCGGTGTTTTGTTTAGCATTTCCTGCAACCGCTCAGACACCACCAGGTCAGGGGCCGGGGAATGCGATAGGGCAGGGGAACGCACCTGGGCGTGGCATGATGGGAGATCCTGCACAGATGCAGAAAATGATGGAACAGAGGCTTAAAGAAACGCTCGAATTAAATGATGAGGAGTGGAGCGTAATTGGACCAAAGGTCATGAAGGTTTTTGAGCTTTCGATGTCATCACGGGGAAATCCCGGAAGAATGATGATGGGCAGGCCCGGAATGCAGCCGCCTAATTCTAACAGAAGAAGAGGTGGAATGCCAGGCATGCAGGAAAGCCCGGTGGATACAGCTATGCAGGAACTCCAGACATTACTGGAGAAGAAAGATGCTTCTGTTGACGATATTAAAGCCAAGGTAATAAAAATTCGTAAAGCAAAAGAAAAAGTGCAGCAGGAAAATACATCAGCTCAGAAGGAACTCAGGGAGCTCCTTACTGTAAAGCAGGAAGCTACTTTAATAGCAATGGGTATGCTTGATTAGACGTGAGTACCCGGAAAGAGTCAATCTGAGGTCTGAGTAAACAAAATTAAAAAATACAGGGGAACTCACGGTTTATGATGAAATAACTCCTTACAGTGAAACAGTTAGATGAATAATATCATTCTGAAAATGCAGGACAGGGGGCTGCTTAACAGCCATGAGGTTGAGTCAATCGACAGGATGCTTACCGACAGCGTCCACCTTGAACAATCCATTTTAACCTGCAGTTCGGTTACTGAAGAGCAGGTACTTCGCTTCCTTTCCGAAGAATTCGGTTCTCCATATGTAGATCTGGAAGAACAAAGCTTCTCAAAACAGTTTCTGGCCGGATTTCCGGCAAAGCTGCTCCTTAAACGGCAGATAATTCCCATAGAAAATGAAGATGGCTCAATGTTTGCCGTTACAAATACGATATCGGACAGCACTGGAATAGATGAACTCCGCCTTGCCACCGGTGTGGATTTTGCTCCGGCGCTTGCCCCTTCAGAGGAAATAGCCCGCTGTATCAAAAAGTACCTTGGGGTAGGGGCTGATACGGTACAGTCAATGGTTACCGAAGTTGGTAACAACGGGATACAGATTATTGATCAGGACCTCGAAGATGATATGGATCTTCTGGAGGCTGCTGAAGGCGCATCTATTATAAGGTTTGTCAACCAGATCCTTTCAGAAGCTATTCAGCTCAGAACTACTGATGTACATATTGAACCCTTTGAGAACCTGCTGAGAATCCGGTACCGAATTGACGGCGTGCTAAAGGAAGTACCGGTACCTCATGAAATAAGGAGGTTTCAGGCGGCTATCATTTCACGTATAAAAATTCTAAGTCACCTGGATATTGCAGAAAAACGTTTGCCTCAGGATGGGCGCATAAAGATCAAAATAGACGGCCGCGAGGTTGATATCCGTGTGTCCATAATTCCCATGCTGCACGGAGAAGCGGTGGTTCTGCGTCTTCTTGACCGTTCTTCTGTTCTTATGGGTCTCGAACAGCTAGGTATGCCGCAGGACAGTTATCGTGTGTTTTCAAAACTGCTTGAGCTTCCCTATGGGATCATACTTGTAACCGGGCCCACAGGAAGCGGCAAAACAACTACCCTTTATGCCGCGCTTTCTCAGATAAATGATGTGGAGCGTAAGATAATAACCATTGAAGATCCTGTAGAGTACAACCTTACCGGTATTAACCAGATACAGGTGTCAAGAAAGGCCGGCCTCACGTTTGCCAGCGGTCTCCGCTCCATCCTGCGTCATGATCCTGATGTAATACTCATTGGTGAAATAAGAGACCGTGAAACAGCGGAAATAGCAGTTCAGGCATCTCTGACAGGTCATCTCGTATTTTCTACCCTCCATACAAACGATGCTCCTGGTGCTCTGACACGTCTGGTGGATATGGGTATAGAGCCCTACCTTGTAGCATCAACCTTAGAAGCAGTAATTGCCCAGAGGCTTGTAAGATTTGTCTGCCCGGAATGTGATGAAACTTTTGCACCTCAGAACCGTGAACAGCTCCAGAAGGAATTCGGCGATATTCTTCCTCCTGAACTGCACAGGGGAAAGGGATGTGAAAAATGCCAGGGACTGGGTTATATGGGGCGAAAGGGAATTTTTGAACAGATGGTTGTCACAGAGGATATCCGGGAGGCTATTATCGAAGGGCAATCCCACAGCAGAATCCGGGAACTGGCATTACAAAACGGTATGAAAACCCTGAGGGAAGACGGTTTCAGGTATGTCCACAATGGAAAGACCACTGTTGAGGAGATTCTAAGAGTGACAAAGGATGTACGTTTTAACGGGAGCGGTTTATAGATGGAGATAGATATTGCCGACATTTGTTTATAAAGCCCTTGATCATAAAGGTTCTGAGGTGTCCGGTTCATTAACTGTCGGAGGCCGGGATGCTGTTATTGATAAGATTGTCTCCGACGGTTTAAGCCCGGTATCCATAACCGAACAGAAGGAGTCCGATTCGAAAAGCAGGAAAGGTTTTTCAAGGACCGGGCGTGTTTCCAGGGCAGATGTGCAGGCGTTTATCAGGGAGCTTGCGAATCTTTTAACGGGAGGAGTTCCTTTAAGCAGGGCTCTTGAAATCCTGAGCAGGGAAGCCTCCAATCCTGCTGCAAAGACACAATGGTCTGCCATTAAGGATTGTGTTGCTGACGGAATGTCCCTGGCAGATGCCTTTGCAAAATGGCCGAAGTCATTCACAAACGTACATGTAGCAATGGTCAGGGCGGGTGAGGCAGGCGGGTTTCTTGATATTGTACTTGAGCAGATTGCCAATTTTCAGTCTCGTGAAAAAAAACTTATTGGCAAGGTAAAGGCTGCCACAATCTATCCCATGATTCTGGCAGTCCTTGGTTTTTTTATAATGATTTTCCTTATGACATTTTTTATTCCCAAATTCTCATCCATATTTGAAGATTTCGGAGGGCGGCTTCCCAGCCTGACGCTCGTGATTATGGGGATGAGTGATTTGATTAGAAAATACTGGATGATTATTTTACTGGCAGTTGTCTGCATTATTGTTGGTCTGCGCCGCGCCCTGTCAAAAAAAGAAGGACGTCGCGTTATGGAAGGAATACTTCTCAAGCTGCCCATGATCGGGATAATACTGGCCAGGTTTGCCCTGGTAAGATTTTCAAGAATGCTTGGAACTCTGGTTGGGGCTGATGTTCCTCTCGTCAACGCGCTCAATGTTGCCAATGAAGCCATAGGAAACCAGGTTCTTTCGGACGCCCTTACTGATACTGTCAAAAAAATCAGAAACGGATCTCCTCTTGCAACAGGTATGGCCGGCTGCCCCCAGCTTTTTCCACCTTCTGTAGTGGAAATGATCGCTGTGGCAGAAGCAAGCGGAAGGCTAGATAAAGAACTGGTAAGGCTCTCTGAGACATTTGAAGAGGACCTGGACCACAGGCTCGATATGCTTGTTGCCCAGGTTGAACCGCTTCTATTATTTCTGATGGCAGGCATAGTTGGAACGGTTGTTATGGGGATGCTTCTTCCGATATTCAACCTGCAGGAATTGATAAGATAATTTTCCCTATTTTTATGATGAAAAAACCCGTACCTGTACAGGGCTATATAAGGCGGAGATATGGGTGGTGGACTCGGTGGCAGGAAGGGATCATAGCTGGAAATATGGACAGTAGTTACCCTGGCTGAAGGTCATCTCAATAATCAACAATAATATAAGGGACAGTTTATGATGAATAATAAAAAACCATGTATAACGAGTAAATATCAATCACAGAGAGGTTTTACACTTATAGAGGTTTTGCTTGTAATGGTCATATTGACTGTGCTGGCAGCGACAGTACTTCCAAAATTTGCCGGCAGATCAAAAGAAGCACGTATTACTGCAGCGCATACTGATATTGCAAATCTGGAAGTGGCACTGGATGCATTTGAGGTGGATAATGGGCGTTATCCCACAACGACGGAAGGTCTGAAGCTGCTGATCGAAAATTCGGCGGAGCTGAAAAACTGGAAAGGACCTTACCTGAAACGCGGTGTTCCCAATGATCCATGGGAAAACCAGTATGTTTATACGCAGCCCGGACGCCATAACACTTATGGTTATGATCTTTATTCTTCCGGCCCTGATAAAAAAGAGGGCGGTGAAGATGATATAGATAACTGGTCAACGCGCTAGATATTTTTATAAAATTCAATGGCAAAACCTGTTCATACAAATGCCGGAGGCTTTACTCTTCTGGAGCTGATCCTGGTAATGGTGATTATCAGTACGCTTCTTGCAATTGCAGCTCCTTCTTTACAGGGCTTTTTTACATCAAGACGCACTGATGATGCAGCTTCAAATATGCTTTCTCTTATAAAGCTTGCGCGATCGCTTTCCATATCCGAGGGAAGGGTATACCGGTTTAATATTGACCCTGATGAATCGGCATACTGGCTGACTGCTGCCGAAAAAGGGGTGTTTAAGGAGCTCAATAACGAGTTCGGAAGAGATTTTATGCTCCCTGATGATACAACAGTGGAGCTTGAAAAACAGGGCAAAGGCAGTTTAATAGAACAGTATATCGAGTTTCATCCCGAAGGAAAGGCAGAACCCGGAACAATAAAATTAAAAGACATGCGCGGAGACGTTGTCGAAATATTATCATCCTCCCCATTTGAGCTTTATCATATTAAAACTCCTGAAGAGAGTTCTTAAAATGACCGGTAAAATTAAAAAAAAATCTAAGGAGAATTTGTTTTCTGAAAGGGGATTTACCCTGGTGGAAATACTGGCAACATTTGTCCTTATTGCAATCATTCTTCCGGTTGCAATGGAGGGAATTTCCCTTTCAACAAAAATGGCCAGTGATTCAAAGAGAAAGATTGAAGCAGGAACACTGGCTGAAATAAAGATGACCGACCTTCTTGTAAATAAAGACTGGACTGACGGTGATGATAACGGAAATTTTGGAAATGACTACCCGGAGTATACATGGCGTTATGAAGTTAAAGACTGGGAATCGGAAGATATGATCCGGCAGATAGATCTTTATGTGGAATGGGCTGCTACTGGAAGAACCCATTCGGTTGTTTTATCAACACTTGTCTATCTTGATGCGGAGTAGAACAGAAATGAAAAGAAGTGAGAATAAAGGTTTCAGCCTGCTTGAACTTCTTGTTGCCATGACATTGATGAGTATTATAGCGGCTTCTTTGTACAGCTCATTAAGCATAGGATTCAAGGCAAGGGAACGGTCACAGAGCGCTCTTGCAGGAAAGCGGGGCGGCAGGATTGTAATGGATCAGCTTAAACAGGAGATAATTTCGGCCCTGCCCCCCACAGGAATTCTTGCAGGCAGATTTGAAGGTGCGGACGGAAATGATGGGGCCGGTAACGCCGCCGATACTCTGACATTTTACTCTGCGGCCTATAACCCGGATGATGAAGAGATCGCCTGCGATATTGTAAAAGTAGAGATAAGCATGGAAGCAGATGAAACCGCGAATAAGCGTAACCTTGTACGCGGAATCACTACAAACCTGCTGTCACCTAAAACGCTTGATCCATCGGCAGATATAATATGCAAGGGAATCAGATCAATAAACTTCAGGTATTTTGACGGGTATGAATGGCAGGATGAATGGGTTTCAAGTGATAACGACGACAGCCTGCCAAAGGCTGTTGAGATTTGCATAAGGTTTGAGACCTTGGATGACA
Organism: Desulfatiglandales bacterium; assembly: GCA_963667015.2. Classification (GTDB taxonomy): domain Bacteria; phylum Desulfobacterota; class DSM-4660; order Desulfatiglandales; family HGW-15; genus JAAZBV01. The sequence continues at coordinate 2,212,671 of CAXXJJ010000004.1, read as the reverse complement.
AAAACAGCAATGAGGAGAACGGGAATGTATACAGCCTCACATGTTCCTTTTCTCTTCCATGTGCATAGGTATATATCAGCAGTCAGGCATAAAACAGGATATATGAAAATTACAGGTAAAGGAAATAAAAGTATATTTAACGGTTTTGCATCTTTAAAGAGACTGTGCGGTTTCTCAAAAGATGAAACCGGATCTGTACTTATGGTTACCATTTGGATCGTGCTGGTCCTTGCCGGTCTTGTACTTGTGTTTTCAAGGGATATGAGGGTTGAGGCCATTGCCTCGGCTAATCAGATGTCGACACTAAAGGCGGATGAAATAGCCTTAGGGGCTGTTTCGTTCATCAAGGCCAGGATGAATGAAGATGACCTGACACTCAGGCTTGATGGTGAAACTTCCTATGAAAAGATGGAAGTAGGAGACGGTTATTTCTGGCTTTTAAGGCCCAACTATGATGATGACAGCTCTTATTATTATGGAATCCGGGATGAGGCCACAAAAATCAATCTGAATACAGCTACCTATGAAATGCTTTTAAAACTTCCCAACATGACATCCGAGCTTGCCGCATCGATTATAGACTGGCGTGATTCGGACAGCGACATAACCCAGGGCGGAGCGGAAGATGAATACTATCTGCTTCTGGATGAACCATACTACTGCAAGAATTCCGGCCTTGAAACTGTGGAAGAAGTACTTCTCCTGAAAGGTGCTTCAAAGGAACTCCTTTATGGAGAAGATGCAAACCTGAACGGATACCTGGATTCAAATGAAAACGATGCGGATAAAGGTGCTCCACCTGATAACTGTAACGGAAAACTGAACAGGGGATTTTTTGAGTATGTAACCGTATACAGTAAAGAACCAAACGTAGACAAGAACGGAGAGAAAAGAATTAATATTAACAACAGCGCAGATGAGGTACATGAACTTTTAAACGATATTATAACAAATGAATTCAAACTCGCCGAGATAATGACGTCTATCCGCTTCAGTTCATTTGAAAGTGTACTTGATTTTTATATCCAGTCCGGCATGACCCCCGATCAGTTTAAGCAGATAGAAGATAAGCTTACCACTACATCGGAGGAGAATGTTTCAGGTCTTATAAACATTAATACCGCACCCAAGGAGGTTCTTATGTGTCTTCCCGGCATTGTTGAGTCTGAAGTGGATGCTCTCATAGAAGCTAGAAATTCAAGTGATAACGATAAGGATTCACTTGTATGGGTTGCTGATATTATACCCGAAAAAGCCGCATCCATCGGGGCCTACCTGACGACACATTCCAGCCGTTATTCCGCGGATATAATAAGTATAAGCGGTGACGGACGATCTTACCAGAGATACCGGATGATCGCAGATACCGGAGGTGATGAGTTTAAAGTGCTGTACTGGAAATCCCTTAAATATCTGGGGTGGCCCCTTGATGAGAATATTGTAAAGACGCTTAGAGCAGGTGAATCGCTGGAGAGTTTATGATAAAAAACTTTAATTTTAAAAATAACGGTTTATTAAAAGCCCGAAAGATACTGGGCCTTGCAATTGATGAAAAGTGCATAACCCTGTCGGAAATTCATTTTGATAAAGATGTTTTCCATGTCAAAAACTCTGCTGAGTTTGTTTTCCCGGAAGGTGTATCTCTTGAGAATCCCGCCGGGCTGGGTGACCTTTTAGGGAATTTTCTGCGTGAAAATAAATTTACTGCAAAAAGAGCGGTTGTTGGACTGCCTGCAAAGTTTTTTATGATACGCCCGAAAGATGTACCTCCGACAAGGCATGAGGCAATAGCAGGAATTCTTAAAATCCACGCGGAGCATGAATTTTCGCTGGGGCCAGATGAACTGCTTATTGACTATACCGGCACTATAGAACCTGAAAAGCCGACCCGTTTATATATCGGGGCTGTTACACGGAAAAATTATGAAAAGGTTATTGAAACAGTCCGTGTCGCAGGGTTGAGTATTATCTCAGCCACTGTTTCATCAATGGCGTTAAGGCAGATTTTGAGTTTACATGCAAAAGAAGAGTATCCTGAATATTTTCTGTATGTCACCCCCGGGTACTGTGATCTGATAGTGGGGCAGGGTAAACAGGTTATTGATGTAAAGCATATCAGGATGGATGATAAAAATGATCTGCCCTCCTGTTTGTCAAAAATAAAGAGAATCATATCTCTCAGCCCTGGCCGGAACGAACCCGGTACAAAACCCGGCATGATGATTTTCTCAACGTCTGAAACCGATGACTGTGGTTTTTTTGGTCATATTAAAAATGAACTCTCATCACTCGTTGATGTTTCGGTTTATGACACATCTGCTGTCACAAAAAAATTGGGTTTTGGTTCCTCAAAAAAAGAAAAAGAGTATCTGGTTTCCGCCTCCACAGCCCAGGCATTTTATCTTAAAGATGCATTTTATCAGGATTTCTTTAACTCCCGCATCAATTTTAAGGTCGTAAAAATAAAAAAGGAACAGGTTGTCTGGGCATCGGTTATTGTCTTTGCACTGCTGGTCTTTATTGCAGGGGCGCTGATTTCCTACAAGACTGATAAAAGAGATGTTGCAGAACTGAAGGTCAAACTTTCCGAAATAAAGGATGATGTTGAGGCTGCAAGGAGTGTCGTCCAAAAGGTGAATTATGCCCGGGGCTGGTATTCCGAAAGACCTGAAATCCTTCGCTGTCTCTACGAGCTGACACTTTCATTTCCTGAAGAAGGAAGAATATGGGCAACAAATTTTGCGCTCAATGAGGAAATGAAGGGAATAATTTCAGGAAAGGCAGTTGATGAAAAGAGTGTGATAGAGGTTATGGATACACTTAAAAGCAGCAGGCTTTTTAAGGATGTGCAGATGATTTATATACGTGAAAATGGACAAAGCTCACAGGAGGTTTCATTCTCAATGAGTTTCTCCTTCAGGGATAAGGAGATATAGATATGGTTCTTTCAAAACGGGAAAAAATTATCGTTATCCTGACCATGCTGGTTCTCATGATATTTATCATGGACAGGTTTGTTGTAACCCCTTTCATGAACTCAAAGGAAAGTATCCGATTGGAAAAGCAGGGACTTGTAAATGAGATGCAGGATGCAACAAGATTATTCAAGCACAAGAAACGAATAAAAAGCGAATGGCAGGAGATGATAAACGGAGGCCTGGAAAAAGATCCGTCAGGCATTGAGAGTAAAGTGCTCCATGTAATACGCCAGCTGTCCCAGGACTGCGGGCTTACTATTTCATCCATAAAGCCTGACCGCAATCGCAATGAAAGCAGGATACTGAAGGAAATAGTTTTTAACCTGTCATGCAAGGGAGGCATGAACTCGGTAGGGCAGTTTTTATGGGAGATAGAAAACAGCACGCTGCCTCTTAAAATTACCGAGTTTCAGCTGGGTGCCCGGGAAGAGGACGGCAGAGATATGTCCCTGCAGATGAAACTTTCTGCGGTTTACCTTCCTGAAGAAGATAAAAAAGGTGATGAAAATGAGCAGGAACAAAAGGGGGATGCGTAGATGCATATTTATTCACGTAATATATTATTTCTTATGACCCTTTTTGTAATGGCTGCAACAGGTATCACTGTAGAAGGTGCGGAAGATAAAAAACTTTTGAGAGAAGACTACCTGATTATTTCACAGCGTAATATCTTCTCTAAAAACCGGACAAAAAAGACTGAATCCTATTTTGCTGGAACTCCGGTGCAGGCTGTTATCTCCAGGAATGAAGAAAGCTATCTCATATTAAGAGGAATTACAAAGTTGAGCAACAGTTTTACGGCCTTTATTGAAGACAGCAGGACAATGAACGTAATGCAGGTTAAAAAAGGCGCTGCTGTTGCAGGCGGGAAAATCGCGGAGATTAATCTTGATTATCTGACATATGAGGACGAGGGAAAAAGCATAACAGTGAAAATGGGTATGACAATGGAAGGGGCTGAGGCTGCCGGTATATCAGGCGGCGCTTCCGTGACAGGTTTTTCCCAGCCGCAAAATAATTTTACCTTTTCATCAACTACCAGTTCGAACACTGATTCAACATCAGCAGATGATAAAAAGTCCATATTAGAACGATTAAAGGAAAGACGAAAAAAGGAGCTTGCGGAATGAGCTTAATTATTAATAACAGAGACAGCAGGGGTAATATTCTCATGAGGAAGAATAACAGGAGTCTGTATTTTTCATTCTTTATTCTTTTTATTGCAGCAATAGTAACGTTTCATTCTGTGGGTAATGTATTTGCCCAGGAGAAAAAGAAGAATATCATGCTCAATTTCAAAGATGCCCCGGTGGAGTCAGTGCTGGGGTATCTGTCTGAAGCAGCCGGTCTTGTAGTTGTTTACGAGTATTCGCTCAGTGACAGGATAAACGTTATAAGTAAACAGCCCCTTGATACTGACGAGGCAGTCTCCCTAATTAATACAATACTGAGGGAAAAAGGCTATACCACAGTTATGACCGGCAGGACTCTTAAAGTCGTTCCTCTTGCCGAAGCTAAAAAAATGAATGTGCCGGTTTTGTCCGGGGCAGATCCGAGTAAGATAATTCCCGGAGATGATATTGTTACATATATTATTCCGGTGAAATATGCCGAGGTGGCAGGACTTAAGGAAAGCCTGGCATCGCTGGTTTCCGAGAATGCCGATTTTGCTGCAAACAGTGACACAAACACACTGATCATTACTGACACAACTGCTAATATAAAGCGCCTGATAGAGATCATCAGATCCATGGATACCATTGTTGCAATGGTTTCTGAAATTAAAGTGTTTCATCTGGAATATGCGGAAGCTGAAACAACTGCCGAGCTCATTAATGATCTGTTTGAAGAAGATAGCGGCAGTAGATCATCTTCTTCCCTTCCCGGAAACATCAGAAATATGATCAGGGGGGGCGGCGGAGGCCCTCCCGGTATGGATATGAACCAGGCAATGTCACAGTCAGGCAAGGGTGCGATGGCAGCTAATATCAATGCCAAGGCTGACGAGCGCACCAACAGTGTAGTAGTGAGTGCACCGCAGGACAGTATGACAATAATAGCTCAGTTAATATCGGACCTTGACTCAGATTCATCCGAGGGACAGTCTGTTTTTGTATATCCTCTAAAGAATGCAAGGGCCGATAACCTTGAAGAGGTTTTAAACGAGTTGTTTGATGAAATGAATAGCAGTACATCAGGTAGTTCAGGTATCGCATCAATGCGTACTCGTGGACAGGGGGGTGCAGGTGGACCTGGAATGCCAGGCCCGATGGGCATTGCGGTGAGTTCTTCGGACTCATCAACCGGCGATCTGGTCGGTCAGGTATCCATCAAATCTGATGAAGACACCAATTCTCTCATAATTATGACTTCACCTGCCAACTACGAAAAGGTGAAAAAGGTGCTGGATGAACTTGATAAACCGGTACCGCAGGTATTGATCAAAGTGTTGCTGGCGGAAGTCACACATGACGGCAATGTTGAGTGGGGAGCGGAATTTTCATTTCTGGATACACTCGGAAAGGACACGAGCGTTACGGTTGATACGGATTTCAGTTTAGGGAATCTCACAAGCGGTTATGTTGCAAAAATTGTGGATGAAAAATTTGATGTTACCCTGAGGGCGCTTGAACAGGATGGAAAGCTGAATATTCTTTCAAGGCCGTATATCCTTGCAAGCAACAACCAGACCGCAACCATAACCGTTGGAAATGAAGTTCCCTTTATACGGGATACAAGAACAACGGATACAGGCCAGACCATAAACACAATAGAGTATGAAGATATCGGTATTATCCTTGAAGTTACGCCATACATAAATGATGAAGGTCTGGTCATAATGGATCTGAGCCAGGAGATATCGGCAATAAGCGGAGAATCCGTGCCAATATCGGAAACAGTTGATGCATCCGTTTTTGCAAAACGCTCTTCGGAAAACAGGGTTATTGCAAGGGATGGCCAGACGGTTGTAATAGGCGGGCTCATGGAAGACCGGGTTACAAAAACCCATAAAAAAGTTCCTCTCCTTGGAGATATTCCGATTCTGGGAATGCTGTTCAAAAGTATAGAAGAAAAAACATCCAAAACAGAATTGCTCATATTCCTTACTCCTACTGTTGCAAAAACAGATCAGGAATTAAATGAAATTTCAAAGGCAAAAAAGGCTGAGAATAAGCTGATTCCTCAGGTCTTTGATCAAAAAGAGATGGAGATTAAAGAAAGCCATCAGGAATAAATATTCATAATTGTTATACCATTCCACATGATCCTTCTCTTTTCCCTGCCTGTCTCGTGAGGAGTAGCTTTAGCGAAGACTAGCGGGGAGGGGCAGGGAACATTACGATATTCAAGTCTTTTAAATTTTACCCAGATGCAGGTATATTAGATATCTGTAATTTTGATAAATTGGTTTTTTGCAGATACATAGCAGCTATATGGAATTACGCTGATTAAAAAAGCCTTTCAGATTGTGCTTGGAAATTATATTGCAGCAAGATATGTTATTAAAGTAATAAGTCTTACCAAACAGAAGAAAAATCGCTTTATAAGCCTTTTCTAACATAAATTCATTAAAATCATATATTATTTTGTAACGAAATACTAACTATGTTGGAGATACCATAATGATCAAAAAATCTTGCTATTATTTGCTTCTTATCATTTTTTCTTTCGGGCGTTTCTTACTGCAAGGACGTCAAGGACATGAACTTTGAAGAACTTCGTACCAACTGCATCCAGGAAATCGAATCCGGAAAATATACCTCTTTAAATAATATAAAGGTCACTGATTTTCGAATTCTTGCATGGTCTCGGATTAAAGATGAGAGACCATGGTACGTAGATAATGCGCTGTGCTGGGCCAAGGCTGAAACTGATGGCGGGAAAAAATGGATTATTGTGCATATGGTTAAAAATCCAATGAAAAGTGAACCGTTAAAAGAACAAAGATGGCACAGCTACTTTGTTGATGACGCCGCCAACACCTGGTTCTTATATTTTGACGACCCCCCTCAAAATGTTGATATATATGATAAATTGCGTTCCTTCAAATTTACAATCAGTGACGATTGGGAGCTTTATGACTACGCTAATTTGTATGAGAATTGGAAGTATGCAACAGGTAGTATACTACCAAGTGTAGCATTCCATAGTAAGGCTGATTCAAATGCCGATTCAAATGCCAATTCAGCCTACGATGAAGACAGCTTTTCTGTTGATATTGACCCGCAATCATACATTGATAGACTCACAGAAAAGATCAGGGAGAATCCGGATGATTGGGAAACATATCTGAAAAGGGCTCAAGAAAGATATAGAATGAAACAATATGAAGAATCTATTGAAGATTTAAAAAAAGTAATTGCGTATAGACCAGACAATGCCGAAGCCTATCAATCATGGGGCGGTATCTGTCTGGCAATGCGGAAAATAGATAAGGCTATTAAATATTTAGATAAATCTATCTCTTTAATTAACAGTGATCCTTTAACATTTGTGCTCCGAGGGCAGGCCAGGGAAATTACAGGCAGCTTAGATGGTGCACTAAAAGATTTTACCAGGGCTCTGGAACTAAATAAAACATATGTTTTTGCATATAAATTGAGAGCGGATTTAAGGCTTAGATTGAAAGATATTAATGGCTCTATCCAAGATTTCGCTGATTCCATTTTTTCCAAAAAAACAACAATACAATTTTTCCTCGGTGAACAGGCTGAATTATATGACTTTAGAATTAAAAAAAATCCCTTAAAAAGTGATGGTTATTACCTTCGAGGGCAGTTTCTTAGAGAAAAAAAAGAATTAAAACGTGCTATTAAAGATTTTGAAAAAGCTATTGAATTAGATCCAAATATAAGAGTTTATTATCAGTTTTTAGAAGAAACCCAGTTAATTTCCGGAGATTTAGATGGAGCTAAAGAAACAATTTTAAAGGCAATTGAGCAATTTAAAAACGATAAGATTTGGTGGTATCATAGGATGGGGATAATTGAAAACTATCGAACTGATTATTCTTCAGCAATTTTCTATTTGAATAAAGCAAAAGCAATAAAAAACGAATATCTAAGGCCAAGTGTTTATTATCATCTTGGTATCGCTTATGAAAATATCGGCAAGAATACTTTAGCCAAAAAAGACTTTAAAAAAACTCTTGAACTTGGGTGGAGTGATAAATGAGCACCTCTCAAAAGCTTAAACAAGGACACATGATCAAGATATTGCGCACCAATTAAAACAACCTTTAAAAATTCATTACATGCCTGCCTAACGGGTACGTTTTTTAAGGCTAGTACTACTAAAACATCCTGCTTTACTTCTCAATACCTTTAACAATATCCAGAAGTAGCGAGATCTTGCCGTCCGCTAATTCATCAAGTAATGCTATCAATGACTTTAATGCAATAGGAATATATTTTTCAAAATATGTCTTCCCTTTTTTTATGGAAAGAAAGGAATATGCCCCGAGGGCCTGCATAATTCTCATAACCGCTATATATAAAAAATACTTTTTAAAGGAATCATAAGCCCCGGGGGCTTTAGCCTTTAGTAATGATGCATACACCTCTATCAAATGATTCCTTTCACTATGCGAGAGGTCTACATAGGGATCAAAAATCAGCGAGGCAAGGTCATAGGCCAGCGGCCCCAGTCTTGCACCCTGCCAGTCCAGGATTGCAATGCCTTCACTCCTGCACATTATATTACGCGACTGAAAATCCCTGTGGAGAAGGAATCCTGTGTCCGCCTTTTTTGCCATGGAAATGATATATTCAAAGGATTCGTCAAGTTCCGAAAAATCGGTCTCAATCCCGGTATAATCTCTTAAAAAGCTGTCCCTGAAATACCAAGCCTCCTTTTCCCGCATTAATGATGAATCATAAAAGGGTGTCTGGCAGCACCATGAAGTATCAAAATCTTCTCTCCCGACTACCTGGAGCCTGAGCAGGATTTCAATAATATTCTCATATATCCTGATCTTTTCTTTACTGCTCAATGCCTCATCCTGGAGAGTTCTGTCTCCCATGTCTTCAATGATAAAATAACCTGCATCCAAATCGTATTTAAGTATTCTGGGTAGCGGGATCCCTTTGGAAAGCATGTGTTCTCCTATCTTCAGGTATGCCAGATTTTCTTTTTTGAGAAATTCATCCTGAGGGGGATTCTCCATTAAGACATATGTCTTCCCTGAATCCTTTTGTTCGAGTCTCTGAAATATCCTTGCAGACCCGTCGCCTGCGAGCATGGATAATGTATAGTTACTATCCGGCAGCCCGGATTCCTTTAAAAAGGAATTTACAAAGTTTTCTTTTGCTGTTAAATGTTTCATGTCTGCTGTTTCTTTTTTAATTATGTTAAAGGAATTTACTGATATTAAATTCACAATCAATAAAAATATGACGTATTATGTCATTTAATTGCGTCAGGGTGCCCGTATTGATTACTTAAATCAAAGATATAAAAAATCTGCGATTTGCTCTTTAAAATAAATCTTATTTATATCAATGAGATATAGTTTTCCGCAAGTACTCTGTTAATATTTTGTAAATAATTTGTATTTTTAATAAACAGGGTATGTTTTTTGCATTTTAGATTAAATTCAATAACTGTAAAGAGAAAACAATGGATATATTTGTAGCCAGACAACCAATCTTCAATCAGGAAAAAAAGATATTTGGTTATGAGCTCCTGTTCAGAGACAGCATGGAAAATGTGTTTTCAGGAGTCGATGGAAATAGTGCAACTTCAGGTGTTTTATCAAGCAGTTTTTTAAATATCGGTATTGAAAGTCTTATTGGAAGGGGTGTGGCGTTTATCAATTTTACGAGAGATCTCCTTGTGGGGCAATTCCCCAGGCTTTTTCCGAAGGAACAACTGGTTATCGAAGTACTGGAAGATGTTGATCCTGATGAAGATGTAATAAAGGCCTGCAGAGAGCTTTCAAAACTGGGCTACACAATAGCGCTGGATGACTTTTTTTACCGAAAGGGGATGGAGCCTCTTATCGCAGTTTCAGATATAATAAAATTCGACTTTCGCGCCATGCCTCCTGAAAAAATGATCAGGCTTGCAGAAAAATTAAGAAAATATAACAAGAAACTCCTTGCTGAGAAGGTTGAAACAAATGAGGAATTTGAGTTTGCATTGAAGATGGGATTTGAGTATTTCCAAGGTTATTTTTTCAGTAAGCCAGAAATTGTTGGCGGAAAGGATATTTCTCCGGCGCAGATTAACATGCTTGAAATAATGTCAGAGGTAAACCGGCGAGACTTTAAATTTTCAAAAGTCGAAGAAATCATCACAAGGGATGTCTCTATTTCCTATAAATTACTCAGGTATATCAACTCGGCCTACTATAGAAGGATGAATGAAATATCATCCATAAAACAGGCAATTGTTCTGCTTGGCGAAAAAGGAATAAAAAGTTTCCTTTCACTTATAGCAATGACGAATCTGTCCCAGGGTAAGCCCGATGAATTAATACGCAGTTCTGTTATTAGAGCCAAGTTTGGTGAATTAATGTCAAACCATATTATTGCCCGCCCGAATTCTTCGGAGCTTTTTACCCTCGGATTATTTTCCTCTATTGATGCACTTTTGGATGATTCAATGGAAAATATTATGGCTAAATTACCTCTCGCCGAACCTATCAAGACCGCCCTGATCAATGGAGACGGTAACCTGAAGCCATATCTTGATATCGTAAAATGCTATGAAAGAGGCGACTGGGAAGGCTATTTAGAAATAACAAATACCATTAAGGTTGTAGATGGAAAACTTCCGGGTTGTTTCCTTGAGGCCTTAACCTGGGCCGATGCCATTACTTCTCTTTAAATTTTTGTAAGAATAGGATAACCTGTCCGACAAATTTTGAATAATAAGGAGTCGCATTAATGGATCAGGAAAATCCGGACAGTTTTATTTTGATTATCAAAGAGGAGCCATACGAGGTAATTTTAAAAGAAGATCAGGGGCTGGTAAACAAGACGATCGATAGTGATCTCAAAATAAAAGAAAGATGGTACACGGTAAACGGGAAAAAAATACCTGAAATAAATATCCTGTGGCATGTAAAGGGTATAACCTCTGAAACTGCATCGAGCCTGGATACAAGAGAACAGATCCTGCTTTTGAAGGATTATCTACGCGGCCAGAAGGCTCTTAATTTAATAAAGAATCATCCTGACAATTCGATATCACTAGCAAAGTGTGACTATGACACTGCTGTTTCCTGCATCTTTTCAGATAAGCCGGACTATCTGTCTTCATGCCAGGCATCGTTACGGTTTGCCTGTCAAATAGTGAAGGCAAAATTAACTGGTACAGGTAAAACCATTGAAGATCATGAAACCCTGGCAGGGCTGACAGCTAAACTTGATGATGCCGATTTTCAGGAAATAGAGGATATAATCCCATGGATTCAAAAAAGCCATGAAGAGGGTGGTAACGACGCTTCAGCTGCCTTTGAAGATGCTGTAAATGCTGTCCGCAGTTCGGTTGCTCTTTATATAAAACTGTTTTCAGATAAAAAAGATGAAAAAAAGAGTCGTGCATTTTTAAATATTTCATCATAACTGATTGAATATTATACAGGTTTTAACGGGATATCCCACTTTTTCATATACTTCCATATTGCTGTTCTGCTAAGGCTTATCCGCCTGCCTGCCTCTGCCTTGTTCCAGTTGCAGTCGTTCAGAATCTTTATTAACTCTTCAGAGGTAAGTTTTTCCTTTTGAAATGGTTTTACTCTGGCTGAAAGTGTGTTATCCGCTAAATTTAGCGGATAATTCATCTTACGTATTTCAACTGGAAGATCAAAAATATCAATATAATTCCCGGAGCATACAACAAAGGCATGTTCAATGGCTTTTTCTGAAGTATAACCTGTTATCCGTTCAATGGAAGGGTTCCATTATCCTGTTATCTAAAAACCGGGATAGTATATGAGGTTTATACTTAACTCCGGCGGTTGCCATATTTTTGAAAAGACAGTAGCGGCAACCGGCTTTACCGAAGATCAAGCCCATAAAGAAGGTTGCCAGACTGTTTCCGCTACAGTCGATTCCAGGAGCAAACACGGTATGATTCCGGGTTATAAACCATGGACCCTTAAACTTGTCTTTGACAGGGATATCCGGAAGTTGATCGGAGGACAGATTATCAGTGATGCTAAAGCACCCGCAAAAGAAATAAATGCCGTCAGCGCCCTGATACTTGGCGGGAAAACCATTGCTGATGTGGCGACTTTCATGTTTGCAGTTTGTCCCTTTTGTGGGCATCAGGGCTGCCCTGTTGGTTTAGTATCCACGGGGTCTGTCATGAATTCAAATTATTCATGATTTTTCAGGCCCCGGGAATAATATTGGAATGTGTGTTTATTCGTGATGCTGTGATTCAATCTCTTCGATCCTTCTGTTTATCTCATCCAAATCATTTTTTATCGCAGTGGCTTCATTTTTTAACATATTCAGTTCATCTTCAGGTTTAATAGTGTATGGGGCTGCATAGCGATCAGGTCCATACCATGCACCATAAGGCTGGTAAGCACCTCTCCAGCCAAAACCTCTACCATATCCACTGCCCCATCCTGAGCCACCGCCAAATCCGCCTCGAAAACCTCTTCCTGTTCCATAACCACGGCCATATGCTAAATAATTTCGACTGTAGCCAGGGTTGCAGTATCCTCTTGCACCACCTGTCATAGGGCCAGCGCCCTGTGGTCCCGTTCCATCAAATCCAGGCATAAGATACACCTCCTTCCATAATAAAATTTAAAACCTTCCGCCCTGACCACGTCGATGGCGCCCCCGACCTCTCGGCGGCATATCAAAATCGCCGCCTTCGATTCTTAGCGTTTTTCCCATAACGAGTGCATCAGCTATAATAGCCCTTGCCTCGGCCAGAATCCTTCCAAAGGTCTGTCGGGAGACATTCATCATTTTGGATGCTGTCTCCTGGTCCATCCCCTGATAATCATTTAGCTTGATAGCTTCCAGCCCCTCTAATGAGAGGATATTCATTCCTTTACCCCAGGGTGGTGTACTGTCCGGAATAAATGATGTTACAATGGGATGTCCCTGAACAAAACGCGGTTTCCTTGGCCTTGGCATTTCTTCCTCAGTTATGGGTTTATGCTCATAATGTAATCTTAAAATATATGTTGTCAAGTAAATAATATGGGCATATGCTCATAAGATATCTGGATTATAATTTTAACCAAAACATTGATATTGGTTTTTTTTGAGGTTTATGCAATCGGGACGGGTTATAAATTGCATACCCAGTGACTATTAAGTAATATAATAACTGATACACGCTGTTATCGTCAGCCGGCAAAGGAAACTTATATTCCATGACTGAAAAGCATTTTTCTGAAAAATATCATCATTATCAGATTCCAAGCCATGTTACGGAGATCATACTCGAAAGTATATCGGATGGAGTGTTCACAGTAGATCATGAATGGCGTGTCACGTCTTTTAATGGCGCTGCCGAAAAAATAACGGGCATTCCCAGGGAAAAGGCATTAAAGAAGCACTGCTGGGAAGTTTTTCGATCTAACATGTGTGAGACTGATTGTGCACTGAGTCGAACCATGAAAATGGGCAAGGCCTTTGTCGATACTTCGACATATATTGTGGATAGTCAAAAACGTAGAATTCCTGTGGTCGTTTGTACCTCATTGCTCAAAGATGATAAAGGCGAAGTGCTTGGCGGAGTAGAGACATTTCGTGATATCAGCCAGGTCGAGGAGCTTAAAAAAGAATTGGAAGGACGCTACCAGGTAGGGGACATGGTTAGTCGGAGCCCTTTAATGGATAAGATATTCAGGATATTACCACAGGTGGCAGAGAGCGATAGTACTGTACTGATTCAGGGCGAAACGGGAACAGGCAAGGAACTGATGGCAAGGGCAATACATAACTTAAGTCCCAGAAAGGATAAGCCTTTTGTTGCAATTAACTGTGGAGCATTACCCGATACCTTACTTGAATCCGAGCTTTTCGGGTATAAGGCCGGGGCTTTTACCACTGCAACAAAAAACAAACTAGGAAGTTTTGCTGTTGCGGAGGGGGGTACTATCCTACTGGATGAAATAGGGGACCTTAGCGAAGCATTTCAGGTTCGTCTCCTGCGTGTACTTCAGGAAAAGACCTATCAACCCCTTGGCGCAATAAAACCAATGAAGGCTAATGTTAGAATTATCACCGCTACAAATAAGGATCTTAACAAGCTTGTTAAAAACGGAACTTTCAGGCGGGACCTTTTTTACAGGGTTAACGTTGTATGCCTGGAACTTCCTCCCCTTCGCAATCGAAAGGAAGATATACCTATGCTGGTAAAACATTTTATCGGAATGTTTAACAGGTTACGAGGAAAATCAGTCAGGGGAATCAGCCAGGAAGCTCTCTCTCTTTTGATGTTTCATGAGTATCCGGGTAACATAAGAGAGCTTGAAAATATTATAGAGCACGCCTTTGTACTTACCAGTGATGAACAGATTGATGTGAAATGTCTGCCTGAGCATTTTACATTTAATACATCCACGCAGATTGTTGAAGTTGACATGAATAAGACCGTGCGATTTATCGAAAAGCAGGTGATTTTAGATGCACTCAAACGAAACAAATACAACAGGATAGCTGCGGCCAGAGAGCTGGGAATACATAAAAGTACTTTTTACCGAAAGATTAAAAAACTTGGTATAAATCTTTCCGGGTTGACTGGATGAGTTATGAAATACTAATAAAAAAAAGTCGCAAAAATGAGACTATAATGCAAGTTTTAGTCGCAATAATGCGATGAAATATCTCCTTAATCTACTTTCCTTTTAATCTATTAATTTCTAACTGCCTGAAAATACGCTGTTAATAAAAAAACCCTGATTAATATAACTTTAGGCATGTGATTTGCTTTTATTGTTTGTAAAAAATAAGGGTATATCTAATGAAAGTGGCTTTGACCATTTGGGAAAATCGCATCTCCCCACTGTTTGATGCCGCATGTATGCTCCTAATAGCAGATATTGAAAAAGGCAGGATATGTGAGCAGCGTCTGGAGACTATTAAATGCGAATCCCCGTATCTCAGAATAGGAATGCTCAATGAGTTGGGTGCTAATATTCTTGTATGTGGTGGAATATCGGCATTTTATGCAAACCTTATTGAGGCACGCGGAATTAAAATAATACCGTTTATTGCCGGAGATGTTAATGATGTCCTTGATGCATATATTAGTGGGAATATTTACAAAACAGAGTATCGAATGCCCGGATGTGAATCAGCCAATGGCACATTATTTTAATTAGAGGTTATATTATGAAAGACAGAAAATATCTATTCGGCCCGGTGCCTTCCCGCCGGTTTGGATGGTCTCTGGGAGTTGATTTGACCCCTTACAAATCATGCAGTCTTGATTGTGTGTTCTGTCAGCTGGGGCGAACGACAAATAAAACGGTTTCCCGAAAAGAGTATGTTCCCACAGATGATGTTATCTCAGAAATTGATGATTGGTTAAATGCAGAGGGGAGTGCAGATTTTATAACCCTTTCAGGTTCAGGCGAACCAACACTCCATTTACATTTCGGGAAAATACTTGATTACATCAGGTCTAACAGTAACATCCCTGCAGTTCTACTTACCAATGGAACATTGCTATATCTTAAAGAAGTGAGGGACGCGGCTTTATCTGCCAATATTGTAAAAATCTCCCTGAGTGCATGGGATCAGTCTTCTTATGATTGGGTAAATCGACCTCACAAACAATTGGAGTTTTCTCGCCTTTTAGAAGGATATAAAGATTTTCGAAAGCAATTTCATGGTGAACTCTGGATGGAGGTTTTTCTTGTATGGGGGATTAATTCCATACCTTCTGATGTCCGAAAAATTGCGACATTGGCTCGTGAAATCAAGCCGGATCGAATTCATCTTAACACGGCGGTTCGGCCGCCTGCAGAAGAGTTTGCTGAGGCTGTTTCAATAGAGCGTCTTTCTTCGTTACAGCATTTCTTTAATCCCGAGGCCGAAGTAATCGCCGAATTCAATGCTTCAAAAGGTATTACAGTAAAGGAAAATAAAGATTTTATCTTTTCCATGCTGGCACGCCGACCCTGCACAATAGATCATATAGCTAAAGGATTTGGCCTCCATATCAATGAGGCCTCAAAATACATAGGCAGTATGATGCGTTCCGGTGAAATCATGGAAGAACGAAAAAACAGCACTGTTTATTATGCGGCCACGAGGATGAAAGCAATTGGAAAAAGCAGCAGTTTATAATTAAGGATATAGAATTTAACCGAAAAAAATTAGAGAGGAAAATTAATTGGAAAAAAACAAATCAAAAGATAACGAAAGAAAAGCACAGATGCAATTGCAGAATCAAGAGATCAATGAGAGGCTCCATCATATAAAAAACAAGATTCTCGTGATGAGTGGAAAAGGAGGGGTAGGGAAAAGCAGTGTAGCAGCACATCTGGCCGTAGGTCTTGCTCGAAGGGGTTATAAGGTCGGTCTTATGGATGTGGATCTGCATGGCCCCAGCATACCCCGAATGTTAGGATTAAAGGGTGACCTTCGCGCAGGTATGCAGGGAGGAAAGATGATGCCGGTTGAATATCTTCCAAATATGGGGGTGGTATCAATTGAAGTACTTATGGAAGACAAAGACGCCGCAACAATATGGAGAGGCCCTTTAAAGGGAAATGTAATTAAACAGTTTATATCGGATGTCGAGTGGATGGATCTTGACTATATGGTTATTGATTCGCCGCCTGGAACAGGTGATGAGCCCCTGACCGTGGCACAGACGGTTCCTGATGCAAAGGCTGTTATCGTGACAACTCCTCAGGAAGTTTCTCTGGCAGATGTCAGAAAGTCTATTCGATTCTGTCGCCAGGTCAAGATGGAAATCCTTGGATTAATTGAAAACATGAGCGGCCTCGTCTGCCCTAAGTGCGGAAAAACGATAGAGCTTTTCAACAAACACGGCGGAGAATTGACAGCAGAAAGAGAGGGGCTTAATTTGCTGGGGATCCTCCCCATTGAGCCGGAAGTAGTAAAAAGCGGTGATGCAGGAACCATGGCTATATATAATAATGAAAATTTGCCATTTACTCAGGCTTTTGAGAAGGTCGTTCAGTCGGTTGAAAAACTTACAGGTGCTGAAAAATAGCCATGCAACTATACAGGTTATTCGATCTCTTTAAGTAAAGAACAGTATCAAATGGATGTTTAAAAGCCGTCAAGGGTAAAGTAAGGAGAAAGCAAAATTGAACAATACATTTGATGATCTCCAATGATAAGAGAATAAAAAGTTTAAAAGGATTAAACCACTGTATCGGGTTCTTAATGAGGTTCATTTTAATCATTTGCTATATGGAGTGAGAACATTGGATGTCAAAGATTATTACCAATTTCTTGGTGTCGAAAAGGACGCTTCGGATAAAGAGATCAAGAAGGCCTATCGTAACCTGGCAATGAAATATCATCCGGACCGAAATAAGGGTAAATCAGATTGTGAAGAGCAGCTAAAGGAGATCAATGAGGCATATCATGTGCTCGGGGATGAGGAAAAAAGGCGGCAATATGATCTCTCGCTTCAGCAACCTTTCAGAAACTATGTGTATTTTGAAGATCTAAGTGATGATCTGATGGAGATCCTCAGGGTATTTTCCCGCGGGAATTTTGAAGTTAAAGGATTTGGCGGATGCGGAGGAAAGGGCTTCGGTAAAAGAGGATGCGGGAGATGGAAAGGTAACTTTTAATAAGCATTATAGAGGATATATTATGGCTTACAAACCAGAAGTAGATATTGAAAAATGTGTCGGTTGTGGAGAGTGTGTTGATGTTTGCCCTGTAGACGTCTATGAACTTCAGGACGAAAAGTCAGTGCCGGTCAATGCTGATGAATGTAACTAGGGACTTTTCTGCTGCTCAAAAGGTATCTGAGTGTCTTGTTGGTAAATAATCTAAATCGGAGGAAGATATGTGTTTAAGTTCAGTATATATGGAATCGGAAAATGGAAATAAAGAAATTCTAAAAGATGTTGCCAAAGTAGAGGCAGGGGAGCAGGGGTTCTGGATGATCAACCTTTTTGGAGAAAGAGAATTTATTCATGGAGAGATCAAGTCTATAAATCTTCTCGATGGTCATTTCGTTATTATGCAGGAGAAAAAGGCTTCCTGAATATTAATAATCCTCAAATATAATTATATAAGGCGGAGATAAATGAAGAATAGAATGCAACAGCCTGGTTATGATTCAATAACCGGATTCCGTGACAGTAACAAAAGGGTTATTAACTACCTGCGCTTATCATTAATTGATCGATGCAATCTTAGATGTATCTACTGTATGCCTGAAGAAGGTATTGATTTTATTCCCCATGATGAGATACTGACCTATGAGGAACTGTTTCGTGTTGTAACATTATGTGCAGCAAACGGTATTCGAAAGGTCAGAATCACGGGTGGTGAGCCTTTAATAAGAAAGGGTATTATCCCTTTTATTAAAAAACTGTGCGCTGTAGACGGACTGGAAGAAATATCCATTACCACCAACGGTGTCCTGCTGAAAGAATTTGCACGTCCTCTCAGGGATTGCGGAATATCCCGGATTAATGTGAGTATGGATACATTGAAGAAAGACAGGTTTCGAACTGTCACGAGGCGTGATTATTTTGAACGTGTATGGGAAGGGATCGACGAAGCTGAATCTGTCGGAATTAAACCGATTAAGATCAATGTTGTGGCAATGAAGGGAATAAATGACGATGAGATCCTTGATTTCGCTAAAATAACCTATAACAGGCCCCTTCATGTACGTTTTATAGAAATGATGCCTGTGGGGAAAAGCAACTGGGCAACTGATACATTTATATCCATTAAAGAGATTTTCGATAAAATAAAACAATTGGGCGTCCTGAGGCCTGTTGTTTCGAGTGTACTTGACGGTCCTGCAAGACGATATGCCCTTAAAGGCGCAAAGGGAGAAATAGGATTTATAGGCGCCTTGACCCATAACTTCTGCAATAAGTGCAACCGGCTTCGCTTAACTGCTGACGGGGGTCTCAGAGGTTGTCTTTTTTCTGACAAAGAGGTAGATCTTAAAACGGCAATGAGAAGAGGCATTGAAGATGAAGATCTTCTTGGACTTATCAGAATCGCTGTTATGAATAAACCTGAAAATCATGGACTGAGCCTTTATCATCAACACAAATGCATGCGGTCAATGAATAGCATAGGCGGATGAATGAGTGCCTGCATATTTTGAAAAAGGTTTTAAGATTCAGGTTTAGTATTTTTACCCCATAAAGGATCATTACCAAAACGATCAGCCCACCACTCTTTGGGTGACAGGTGTCTGTTTACAGTCGTTTCAGTGAAAGAGTATTTATAATTATTACAGTAACGCATCAAAATGTTGTATGCCGAAGTCAGTTGTTGTGTTATTTCAGTGCATTCTGCCTTGTTCTCAAGACATTTATCCGGATGCCATCTGGACAATAGCCTGCGATAGTTATCTTTTATCTCATTTATTGAAGCCGTTTCCGAAAGCTCCAGGACTTTTCTTGCATCTGTGATTTCTTTAAATTTATTCATATTTAAACTAATTGATGTTATTTACTAATCGTTTCCCGAAATGTTGTGCGAAGAATGCAAGTGACGGAACCTGGATCACATAGGCTGTCATTACCAGGAGAATCATTGAAGATGATTGTTCAAGAGAGAAAGAAGAGAGTATGAGGGCAAGAGAGATATTAATATGCCTTGCTACAGAGGTGTAAATAATTACAATTGCTTTTTCTCCGGGCAGCGTTTTACTTTTAATTAAAAATAATGCCCAGGCCGCACTGATTAGATACAGTATGGCATAAAACAATACTACAGGCGGAATCATTACCGCTATCCGGTCGAGATTATGCAGTAAAACAGCATTTCTTTTAAGTGACATGATCAGAAAAACAAGAATCAGTATGCCTATAGACCCTGCGCTTCCCAGATTGGGCTTGATCCGTGTATTAAAAAAATCAGGACTTTTAATCCTTATGATCAGTCTGCGCATAAGATCACCCAGGATCAGTGGAATTATAAAAACAAGAAATATGGTTTTCACAATGTTTGCCTTTTGAAAGGTCATTACATCCCCGATGAAAAGAGGCAGAATAAAGGGGAGCCCGACAAATGCCGTAAACAGAAGATTGGCAGGGATAAGATAAAGGGCTGTGGCCATCTTTGCACCTGAAAAGGATGTCCACGCTGCACTCATGGCGCTTGTCGGTACAAGGGATAGAAGAATCAGTGCCGTATACAATTGGGGATGATCTGATAGAAAAATTTTCCCCAGTAAAAAGGCAATAAGGGGCGAAAGCACAAAATTAAGGAAAAAGCTGCAGAAGATCGGCCTTGGTTCTTTCAGGTGAGCAAAGACCTCCTCAAATTTTGTATTGACCATGGCCGGAAATATTACGAGTAATACAACCAGAAAAACCAGTACTCCTTTGGGGATTGAGAAGCCTCCTAAAAAATGGACATTTGCTAGCCCCAGAATGATTGAAACAATCATCCAGTAGTGCAGGTATTTTTTTATATATGATATTACATTTTTCATTTTTGTTCCAGCCTGTCCTATTGCCTGTTGTTGTGTAGAGACAGGATTAAAACCTGTCTCTACACGGTACATTTTTTAATCAAAGGCCATATCGGTCTTCCATACTTCCCAAACTTTACCAACCAGGTCAGGACCGGGTTTAAGGGTCTGCTTCCCGGGTTTCCATCCGGCAGGAGTGGCCTCTGTGCCTTCACTTTTTCTTACATACTGAAATGCCTGGATCTGTCTGATACTTTCCATTACATTCCTTCCAACAGGGTCAGTAAGGATTTCATATGCCTGAACAATGCCGTCAGGATCAATAATGAATCTTCCCCTGGTATTTACACCCATATCCTCATTGTATACCCCGTATACACTTCCTACCTTTCCACCGCCATCTGAAAGCATTGGGAATGGAATGCCTCCCGGGACCATCTTGGACAGTTCATTGTCAACCCACATCTTGTGTACATATATACTGTCAACACTCATTGTCAGAACTTCTACTCCGAGTTTTTCATATTCCGGATATTTCGCAGCAACTGCTGCAACCTCGGTCGCTCAGACAAAAGTAAAATCCCCTGGATAAAAACATAAAACAACCCATTTCCCTAAATATTCTGATAACTGTATACTTTTAAAGCTTCCATTTTGATATGCCGGTGCAGCAAAATCAGGGGCTTTTTTCCCTACCTGGATCATGGCCTTCACCTCCTTAGTTGATATTTCATTTTTATCTTTTGAATCATTTGACTTTATTGACTCTCCTACCGGTCCGCCGGTTGGTCTTGCACATTTTACCTTTAACTCTTCGCCCATAGGCATACCTCCTTATTCCTGTAGTGTTTATTTGAAAAAGTATGAATCAACAGTTAATCTTGATCTATAATCATATGAGATATTTTTATAATTTTAAAGTTTAATCCGGATAAAAAAGTTTCTTTCCCAGCAGAGGTTTTGCCTGTCCTGTGGGATAATATTAAATTATTTTTTTGCCAAAGAGGCATCCCTCTATATCCTGAATAAATCATGTCTTTTCCCTGAGTACAATTTTGATAAAACTTAAAGCGTTACAGTAGCGTTCCGGTTAACTATTTGTAACGGTGTGTAACGTTCTCAATCAAAGAGAAATAATATTAATTCCTGTTTCTCCAAATTTAAAAAATCTTATTAGGGGAATAAATGCTATGTAATTCAATTGGTTATATTTTTATATGTATTATCTGTCTGCCGGAATAGTGTAAGTGTTCTTTTTGGCATATCATTTGAAATACTCTTGGGCAGAGTGATATGAAATTATGGCTATGCCATAGAAAAACAACTTTTCATCTTTCTTTTGGAGAAGAACTTGGCAGTACCTCCTCCAGGTACAAATTTTCTCCTCAAACAGGCAGGTGATCTTCAGTTCACTGCAACTGGGGGTCGTCTGCCTGCCTCCAATGTTTTATAAAATTAATGGTTTTCAGGGAATAGATAAATATACGAATTGTGTTAACAGACAGTATATTTTCAGTACCGTTTATTAGGGTTAAGTCTTTTTACCCCATAAGGGATCATCGCCAAAACGCTTATCCCACCATTCTTCAGGCGTCAGATGCATGTTTACGGCTTCTTCGGTAAAGGAGTATTTGTACTGCTCACAGTAATTTACTAAAATGTTATATGCTGCAATAAGCTGTTGTGTCATTTCAGTACATTTTGTTTTACTGCCAGCGCATTTATCCGGATGCCATTTGTCCAGTAACCTACGATAGTGGGTTTTTATCTCCGCCATTGAAGCCGTTTCCGGAAGTTCGAGCAATTCTCTTGCGTCTGTAATAACTTTAAATTTATCCACTTTTTAAAACCTTAATAACGAAAAGATAAATTAAGCGAACCGAATATTTCCGAATCTTCTTGAGTTTCAAAGGACTTTGTCCTCGCCACATAGGCAAATACAAGCTTGACTTTATTCATGATGATACCAATAC
Organism: Desulfatiglandales bacterium; assembly: GCA_963667015.2. Classification (GTDB taxonomy): domain Bacteria; phylum Desulfobacterota; class DSM-4660; order Desulfatiglandales; family HGW-15; genus JAAZBV01. Next base: position 2,190,134 of record CAXXJJ010000004.1, on the reverse strand, counting down.
CCCCCATAAAAACACCGATAACAGGTTTTTTGTTTACGCTGTGACTGTCACGAAATGTATTGCCGTCAAGAAAGATATCCCGTAATACTACCTGGGTCGAAACCGAGGCAAAGAGATGGACTCCGAACCGATTGTGTATATTGTATGATGACTGTTTCAACTCTGCATTAAAGCATGTTGCCGGCTGAATAGGGAAATTGCCGCAGTCATCAGGCACATTCCATCCGTACCGTGCTGACAGCCCCGCATCCCCAAAGGTTTTTATCGTCCCGAGAGCGCCACCCGCATTAATAATTATATCTCCGCCAAACCCTTTATTAATGCCGGTTGCAAAGACCTTTTGTTTGTAGTCATATATTATTGTCATGGCCAGTTCATCTTTAAGCTGGTTGTCCCAGCCTTTCGATTCACTGGAACCCAGCAGCTCGTGCACCTCGTTTTGAATTTGCTCGGCATAGGAGTGAGGCCCAACGATTCCAAGACAGAGCCCAAAGGTATTCATATGATGCGCAATCTTTCTGTGAAAACCGAGTTCAATATATGTTGCCCCGGCATAGGGGCGGTCATGTCTGATAAGTTCAGCCGAATCTGTATCTTCAGGGGTGTAAATATTTTGTCCGATTGAAAATGTCAGGGCTTTTTCCGTATCAGGATTGGCAAACCCCAGCTGCTTTACAATCGGGTACAGCCACCGGTGAAGAAGGGCATCATCAGGCAGTTCAGATAATCCGTATCTGCTCCAGGTAAGTTTTAATCCATTGGTATACTGTTCATCGACGTGGGCAAATACATCATTTTCGAAGTATAGACTGAATGTCCTGAGCTTTTGATCCGAAGGAGATCTAGTATCCGCATACATCGTTGTGCTAAACAATAATAAATTACAAATTACAAAATTAATCAGCAGGCGCATAAAAACTCCCTGTTCTATAGATATCATTTTTTTACTGCCCCTGATATCTGTCCTTTTTATATTTTAATATGAACCAGGCTTTTTTAGCGGTATATCCCACTTTTTCATATACTTCCATACAGCTGTTCTGCTAAGGCCTATCCGCCTGCCTGCCTCTGCCTTGTTCCAGTTACTGTCCTTCAGGATTTGTTCTAATTTTTTCCGGGTAAGTTCTCCTTTATGAAATGGATTTGCTTTACCTGATAGGGAGTTTTCCGCGAAATTGGGGCGGTAATTCATCTGACGTATCTCAACAGGAAGGTCAAAGATGTCAATATAATCCTCGGAGCATACAACAAAGGCATGTTCTATCGCGTTCTCCAGTTCACGGACATTGCCCGGCCACTGGTAATCCATAATGATTCGCATGGTATCCTGTTTTACACCCTTTATTTTTTTTCCGGTTTTTTTGTTTTGATTTGTAATGAAATGTCTGACAAATAAAGGGATGTCCTCTTTTCTATTCCGCAGTGTGGGAATAGTGATCGGATAGACCTTAAGCCTGTAATAGAGGTCTTCCCGGAAATCTCCGCTTTTTACAAGGCCTATGAGTTCTTTATTTGTCGCCGCGATAATCCTGATGTCGACCTTTCTTTTTTTTGATTCTCCAACCCGCTCAATCTCTCTTTCCTGCAAAACTCTGAGAAGTTTTACCTGTATAAAGGGGCTGATTTCACCTATTTCATCAAGAAAAATTGTTCCCCTGTTTGCCTCTTCGAAGCGTCCCGCACGATCCCGAATAGCTCCTGTATAAGCCCCTTTAACATGGCCGAATAATTCGCTTTCAAGGAGTGTCTCTGAAAGTGCACTGCAGCTAACCGCGACAAAGGGCATATCTTTCCGGGCACTGTTATGATGGATAGAACCTGCAACAAGCTCTTTTCCTGTTCCGCTTTCGCCCTGGATGAGGATAGTTGCTTCGCTTGCGGCAGCAGCTTTGATAGCTGTAAAAACCTGCTGCATGGCATGGCTTTTACCTATTATATTGTCGAAGGTATGGATTTCATGCAGCTTCCTGTCGGCTTCTTCAGCCTTTCTTCTGGCCTTTTTAAGCTCAGTAAGATCTGTCACAGTTTCTACAACACCTTTGATGTTTCCGCTTTCATCCTTAACAAGCCTTGCACTTTTTATCACAGGGACGTCATAGCCTTCCCTGTGGCGTAGAATGCATTCCCTGCCATCAAGTTTACCGTGTCTGTAAATATCACAATCACTGATACTGGCAGGACAGCTTTGTTTAAAACATTGTGTAAAGTTAAGCATTGTACAAAGCTGGCCAATGGCTTCATCTGAAGTATAGCCGGTTATCCGCTCAATAGAAGGGTTCCATGATGTGATTCGGCCTTCATCATTAAGAGTAAAAACACCATCTGCCATTGACTCAAACAGCAGATGTGAAAAACTTGGGTCCAGCACGCTTTTTGTCTTATTCTGCATAATATGTCCTTTTTAAAACCCCCCATCGGATCAGGCATAACTAAAAAACAAAACGTTATGGTAACGTTATAAATGTTATTGATTACGTTATGTAACGTTACCTCTTTTGTCAAGATGTTTTACATTATTTATTCCCCAATGTTATTGTACTGTAAATTAGTTGATATTTTAGGTTGTTATGCTCTGGGGATAACATGGCTGAAAACAATATATCCAGGATTGCATTTGGCATGCTATTTGAATTATCTGAACACAATATGGTGAATAACTGTTGGTTAAAGATAGATAACTGCGTGTAAGGGCGGATAACTGTTTGGCAGGATAGAAACCGATGTTTTTAGACTGTAGTCATGATGGCATGTTTTTCGATGAGAGATAAATTTTTAAAAAAAGTTTAAATTAGGATATTCGCCACATGAATTTAGTCGATAATCATATTGATGCCCATGGTTTCTTAATCACGCCCGGGCAGGGTTTCAGCTTGAACATTTAACGTTAGCCCGGTTGTAAAGGAGGTAATAAAAAGCCTGAAGAATTCCTTGAATATTCCGATTGGATCGGAATCCCAATCCATGACTATTCGTTGACACTGGGCAGGCTCAAGCCACCGTTGCTGGCCCAGGCTGAAATATTGTTAAAACATTAAAGAATATTTAGAAAGATATGGAGAATATAAATATGCCCATATATGAATTTAAATGTAAAAAGTGCGGCAGGATTTTCGATGCATTGTGCATGAAAGAAGGAGAAAAAGAACAGATACGCTGCATGTATTGTGGGAATGATGAGCTGGAAGAACTGCTTTCCACTTTTTCATCTGCTTGTTCAGCACCGGATGGCTTCTCATGAGCATAATGTTTCCTGCTGCAGGCTGCAGTGAAAAAACAGAACTTTATCGATAGCTTAATGATTACATAAAATAAGGGAGGTATAATAAAGATGATTAAAGATGTATCAGATCAGGATTTTCAGAATGTTGTCCTGAAATCGAACATTCCTGTATTAGTAGATTTCTGGGCCCCCTGGTGTGCTCCATGTAAAATGCTTTCTCCGGTTATTGAAAAACTTTCGAACGTTTATACTGATAATCTCAGTTTCTGTAAGGTAAACGTGGATGATGCTCAAAAAGTAGCAAGTGTTTACGGCATTACAGGTATACCTACGTTGATGACTTTTAAAAACGGTAAAAAGATCGATCAGGTTGTTGGTGCAATACCTGAGTCAGCAATTAAATCAATGATTGATGAAGTTTTGTAATTTGAGGGAAGGAATATATCATGTCTTACAAACCAGAAGTAGATATTGAAAAATGCAGTGGCTGTGGAACATGTGTGGATATATGTCCAGTTGAAGTGTATGAACTCCATGATAAAATATCGGTTTCGGTAAATGACGAAGATTGTATAGGGTGTGAAAGCTGTGTTGAGGCGTGCAGGCAGGGTGCAATCACAATTATTGAGATATAGGGATAAGTAGAAAAAATGAAGATATGCATCTGTGGAAAAGGAGGAAGCGGAAAGAGCACCCTGGTCACTCTGATGGCCAGCGTGGCCAGGGAAAAAGGGTTTTCACCATTGGTCATAGATTCTGATGAATCCAATTCAGGTCTTTACAGGATGCTGGGTTTTAATAATCCTCCTTTTCCGCTCATGGAGCTTTTAGGAGGTAAGGCTGCGTTAAAAGAAAATATGCAGAAACCGGATCTTTTCAAATATTCTGAAATCACGATTGAGAAGATTCCTTCTCCTTATATTCAATGTCTAGACGGGATTGCGCTGGTAAGCATCGGGAAGATTCTTCAGGCACTGGAAGGATGTGCATGCCCCATGGGAGTATTGAACCGTGAGTTTCTGAAAAAGCTGCGGCTTCAGGAAAAGGAGGTTGCCATTGTTGATATGGAAGCGGGCGTTGAGCATTTTGGAAGGGGCATTGATGAGGCCATTGACAAGGTAGTCATTGTTGTTGAACCATCCTTTGAATCCCTGTTGGTTGCAGAGAAAATCCAGAGTCTTGCAGGAAATATGAAAAAGAAGGTCTATGCAGTGCTGAACAAGGTTGGTTTCGATAGAGTGACGTGGAAATTGACGAGAAAATTAAATAGTATGAAGATAGAAATTATCGGTACAATTCCAGATGATCCACTAATTTTTGAAGCCTGTCTGGATGGTCGTGTTCCTGAGCCTGGAAAGGCTCTTCATGCAGTTGAAAATATATATGATATTCTGATGGGGAAATAGCTCATTACAACAAACAATTATTTAAAAAGCTTGCCAGATTTTGCAAGAAGGGCAAAGTTATAGTCGGAGGCAGATATATGTGTTTGAGTACGGTATATATAGATTCAGGAGATAAAAAAACTGAGTTTATGAAAGAAGTTGCGAAAATCGAGGCCGAGGCCAACGGCTTCTGGTTGATAAACCTTTTTGGTGAAAGATCATTCATAGAAGGTAAAGTAAAGTCAATAAATCTTGTGGATGGATATTTGGTAATTAAGTAAAAATATGGAAAAAAGCCCTTTTAGTTCAAAGGTTCTTTTAAATGAACCATCGTTAGAACGTTTTGAAACGGTAATTCATAGCATTGGTGAAGGCGTTTTCACTGTGGACCGTGAGTGGCGAATTACCTGTTTCAACCGTGCTGCGGAGGAAATAACAGGTATGTCTCGCTCAGAGGTGCTGGGACGCCGCTGCTACGAAGTGCTTAGATCCAATATTTGTAAAGATGCCTGTGCTATACAGTATACAATAGATACCAAGAAGCCGGTAATTAACCTTATAGTATACCTTACTAATAAGGCGGGAGAGCAGATACCGGTTAGCGTTTCTACTGCACTTTTCAGAAATACAGAAGGTAAATTAATCGGCGGCGTAGAGACGTTTCGTGATCTAAGGCAGGTCGAAGTACTTCGTAAAGAAATAGAGAAAACATATACCTTTGAAGATATTATCACCAAAAACAAAAAGACAAGACAAATCCTGGACATCCTTCCTACCATAGCCTTGAATGAAAGCAGCGTGTTAATAACAGGAGAAAGCGGAACAGGCAAAGAGCTTTTTGCGAGGGCCATTCATAACCTGAGTGGCCGCAGTAAAAAGAGATTTGTTGCTATCAACTGCGGCAGTTTTCCGGAAACACTTATTGAGTCGGAACTTTTCGGTTACGAAGCAGGAGCCTTTACAGGAGCCAACAAATCCAAACCGGGTCGTTTCGCCATTGCCGAAGGAGGGACACTGTTCCTTGACGAGGTTGGGGATCTCCCTCTTTTATTGCAGGTGAAGCTTCTCCGTGTACTTCAGGAGAAAAACTACGAACCCCTGGGGGGTGTTAATTCTGTTAAGACTGATGTTCGAATAGTTGCGGCCACACACCGTGACCTTGAAAAAATGGTAGCAGCGGAAACATTCCGCCAGGACCTTTACTACCGAATAAATGTGATCAAGCTGGAAATCCCGCCGCTTCGCCAGAGAATGGAAGATGTGCCATTGTTGACAAATCATTTTATTGCTCGTTTTTCATCTCTTCAAAACAAAGATATCAGCGGTATCACACCTGAGGCATTAGATATCTTATTGGGCTATAATTACCCGGGAAATGTGCGGGAGTTGGAGAACATCATTGAACATAGCTGTGTCCTGTGTCCTGGTAATTTGATCCGATTGGAGCATCTACCCGAATCACTTAGACCTCGAACAAAAAAAATGGAGACAGCATCCAGCCTGGCTGAAGTGGAAAAACAATTTATCACTTCAATTTTAATAAAGAATGAGTGGAACAGACTTGCTGCTGCAAAGGAATTGAAAATGCACAAGACAACGCTGTTCCGCAAAATAAAAAAATTAGATATCAGACCGCCTGACCGTCAAATTTAATATTGCAAAAAAACTATATTGTGCTGGAGATTTTAGATGAGTTCTGAAAACGTAATAACAATTAATGACAGAGAACTCGCCTTTGAAAATGGCGAAACAATTCTACAGGTAGCCCGCAGGAACGGAATAGATATCCCGACGCTGTGTTATCTAAAAGGTGCTTCACCCACAGGTAGATGCAGGGTATGTGTTGTAGAGGTTGAAGGTTCTGATTCTCTTGTAACATCATGCTCAGAGCCTGCCGCACCTCATATGGTTATCAAAACAGAGTCACCAAAGGTTGTGGCAGAAAGGCGTAAAAATATAGAGCTTCTGGTTTCTTCGGGAAGCCATAACTGCCTTGTTCAGGCACTTGATACGGATTTCTGGACCGATTTTCAGCTTCAGACCATGGGGCCGGAAGAGCATAAAACCCTGTGTCCTGCCTACGGAGACTGTGAGCTCCAGGATCTGGCCATAAGGTATCGGGTGAAGGGTAAAGCATATCCGGATGATAAATCAAAACTGCCTGTTGAAAATGTTAATCCCTTCATTGTAAGGGACCTTTCCCGCTGCATCCTGTGTGGAAGGTGTGTTCAGGCATGTAATGATATTCAGGTAAATAATGCCATTGAAATAGGTGGCAGTGAATCCGAACAGAAGATAGTCACAAGGGGAGAAAAGGGTGACAGGCCTCTTAAGGATTCGGATTGCGTATTCTGCGGAGAGTGTGTTCAGGCCTGTCCAGTCGGCGCACTTATAACAAAGAATGAATTTTTATCAAATGGTCTTGACCATGACGTAAAAAAAGTTCGTACAACATGCTCATACTGTGGTGTTGGATGCCAGTTGTATCTCCATGTCAAGGATAACAGGGTCATAAGAGTAACAGGTGTTAAGGATGTAAAACCGAATTTTGGAAGACTCTGTGTCAAGGGAAGGTTCGGCTATGATTTTATAAATGATCCCGGTCGCCTGAAAACTCCTTTAATCAAGGAAAATGGTAAATTCAGGGAGGCAACATGGGATGAAGCCCTTGATCTTGTAGCTGAAAGAATGTCCACTATTAAAAAAGAATCAGGCCCATACTCAATGGCCACTCTTTGCAGTGCGCGTATTACTAATGAAGAAAACTACCTGGCCCAGAAATTTACAAGGGTAGTAATGGGGACCAACAGTATCGACCACTGCGCCCGTCTCTGACACAGCTCCACAGTGGCCGGGCTGGCCGCAGCATTTGGAAGTGGTGCAATGACAAATCCAATAGCGGATATTGAAAAGGCAAACGTTATACTTATAACAGGTTCTAATACCACTGAAAACCATCCGGTACTTTCTACCTATGTAAAAAGGGCGGTTAAATTCAATGGCACCAAACTAATTGTTGTTGATCCCCGAAAAATTCAGATTGCTTCCCATGCTGATATCTGGATCAGGCAGAATATTGGGACCGATGTGGCATGGATCAACGGGATGATGCATATTATTATTAAGGAAGACCTCTATGCCATGGAATATGTTGCTTCGAGAACTGAAGGATTTGAAAAGTTGAAGGCGACTGTTGAAAAATATACCCCGGAATACGTTGAAGAGATATGCGGAATACCAGAGGAACAGTTAATAGAGGCTGCCAGGTTATACGCCAGTGCCCCGGCTGCATCGATACTATACGCAATGGGGATAACCCAGCACACTACAGGGACAGATAACGTGAAATCACTGGCCAACCTGGCAATGCTTTGCGGGAATATGGGTATTGAAGGCGGCGGTGTCAATCCTTTGAGAGGGCAGAACAATGTGCAGGGCGCCTGCGACATGGGCGGGCTTTCAAATGTATACACGGCCTACCAGCTGGTTACAGATAAGGCTGTAAAGGAACGTATGGAAGATGCCTGGAGGATTACAGGCCTTTCAATGGGTGTAGGGCTGACCGCTACCGGGATGATGGAAAAGGCCTATGAAGGCAAGCTTAAGTCCCTGTATATTATCGGTGAAAATCCGATGATTTCCGATCCTAATCTGAATCATGCGAAAAAGGCTATAGAAAATCTTGATTTTCTGGTGGTTCAGGACATTTTTATGACTGAAACGGCAGAGATGGCTGATGTGGTGCTGCCTGCTGCCTCATTTGCTGAAAAGGATGGTACATTTGTAAATACTGAGCGCAAGGTCCAGAGGGTGCGCAGGGCTATTGATTCTCCTGGTGAAGCAAAAGAGGATTGGAAGATTATTTGCGAAATTTCCTGCAGGATGGGTTATCCAATGGAATATAATAATGCTGAGGAAATAATGAAAGAGATTGCCGAGGTTACGCCTTCCTACCGTGGGATCAATTATGATCGAATTGAAGAAGACGGCATCCACTGGCCCTGTCCGTCAACTGATCATCCCGGAACGCCATGTCTTCATGTTGAAAAATTTTCACGCGGCCTGGGATTGTTTCATGCGATTGATTATCGACCGCCTGCAGAAATTATTGATAATGAGTACCCCATGTATCTGACAACCGGGCGTGTACGTTACCAGTATCATACAGGTACCATGACCATGAAATCAAAAGGCCTTAATGAACTGGCTCCAGGGAGTTTTGTTGAGATATCAGAGGAAGATGCCGGTTCATATAATATTTCAAATGGTGACATGCTGAAGATAGCCTCAAGACGTGGCGAGATCGAGGCAGAAGCAAAGATATCTGATCTTGCTGTAACAGGAACAATATTTATACCTTTCCACTATGCCGCGGGGGCTGCCAATGTATTAACAAGTTCAGCCCTGGATCCGATATCCCAGATACCGGAATATAAGGTGTGTGCTGTAAAGCTTTCAAAAATCACCTAAAAAACAGAGTAGCATAATTGCAGCCATGGGCCTGATAACAGGTATCAATTCTGCACCTTTTATTTGATACTCTATTTCTGATTTGTTAACCATTACATCTTGTATCATACTGAAATAATAAAGGTAATTCAGTTAGGATGTGCTTCTGTTTTCCCCTGGCATGGATAATGCTCATTTAGATAAACAACAAAATATTCCATTCACTGTTAATCTTATGAAGAAAAGGAGAATAACATGGCCAAAGAAGAGAAGGATACGTACTATGAGCACAAACCCGCGCGTCCGTTGAAATACTTTCAGGACAAGGAAGGATACGGCTGGCTTTGTGATATAGACATTGACCCAGGTAAAGATTTCAGAGAGCAGGGTTGCTGGCGGTGTGATGAGATGGCTTTCCCTGACGGTGGACGTTAGCGCAGGAGAGATAGACAATGTTATTTAAAAAGGATGCAATGAGGGGCCATACATATGACCTTGTTATAGTAGGGGGTGGTCCTGCGGGGTTGACCGCCGGACTGTATGCTGCCCGCGACAAGCTGGACGTGGTTTTGGTCGAAAAATTTGGTCCGGGAGGGCAGGTTTTAAATACAGACAGTGTTGAGAATTACCCTGGTTTCCCTGATGGGATCAGCGGTTTTGAGCTTATGGATAGTATGAAGACACAGGCGGAGAAATTTGGGCTGAGGATTATGAATCATGAGGTGCAGGGAGTAGATCTCCACGGACAGGAGAAATCTCTGGTGCTTGATTCGGGTTTATTAAAAACCCGTTGTGTAATTCTGGCTCCGGGCGCACAGCCCCGAAAACTGGAGATAGAGGGTGAAAGTCAATTTCAGGGAAAGGGTGTCTCCTACTGTGGCACATGTGATGGCCCATTTTTTCGTGATGCTTCTGTTGCCGTAATCGGTGGTGGTGACACCGCTGTAGAAGAAGCGCTTTTTCTTACACGTTTTGCAAAGCAGGTGCATATTGTGCACAGGCGAGATGAACTGCGGGCTACAAAGATTCTTCAGGATCGTGCATTTGCTAACGAACAGATACGATTTGTGTGGGATACACTACCCATTAAAATTGAAGGCGAAAAAGGAGTAAAGGCGCTCCTGGTAAAAAATGTTAAATCCGGAGAAACAAGCTCGCTTGGCGTTGATGGTGTTTTTATCTTTGTTGGCACACGGCCGGCGACGGAATTTCTAAACAGTGAAATTGAACTGGATGAGCAGGGCTTTATCAAGGTGAACCGAAGACAGGAAACCAGTATCCCGGGTGTATTTGCTGCCGGTGATGTGACCAGTGAAGGCTTTCGTCAGATCTCTACTGCTGTCGGAGAAGGAGCCGCAGCGGCACTTCATGCAGAAAATTACCTGGAAAAGATGAAGCATTAAGTAAAATAAGGATATTATCACGAAGTGATCACAGTTATTGCGGGTTAACGTGAGGCGCCCCACTTTATAGAGCAGGGCAATAAGTTCAGCTTTCCAGGCCAAATACATTGGAAATGGTATTTATGTAATTAAAATAGCCTACAAGGGCTACTGCCTCCAGTATCTGGCTTTCTGTAAAACCCGATTTTTTAAGGTCGTCAATATCTTTTTGAGTGGTTTTATAATTGTCTTTTCTGGATGCTTTTAAACTGAATTCAAGTAATTTTTTTTCATTTTCTTCTACTTCAATGAACTCTATACCTTTCGCTGCCTGTTCAACCTCCTCTTCGCTCATCCCAAGCATTCTGGCAATCTGCTTATGGATGCCAACACACATCTTACAGCCGTTTTCAAGCGAAACAAGCAGCGCGATTCGTTCTTTGATTTTAAATGAGAGTTCCGTTTTATCCAGCAGATAGCTTTTTGCCATTTTGTCAGTAGCAAAAAAGATGTTTTTCTTAATAGCTATAATTTTCATGATTTCGCCGATATTGCCGGTTTTTTCAAATATGGGCCTTAATTCTCTTTGAATAGCCGGATCCATCTCATTAAAATCCGGAAGTCTGATGTAAGCCATTTCTTGCTCCTTTTGATTCAATTATTATATCTGATCATATGTAAAACAGAATTAATTTCACTAACCTTATCTCTTCATTAAAAAAAATAGCAAGATATACGCCATAAGTGCAATCAAACAGTTAAATAGCGGGAAATATCGTATTATCAATGGCTTAAATCAAGTATATGCAAATCAACCGGAAATATCAGGATAGCAGGATTGCAACCTCCGCCCTTTTTCAGGTAGCAGTTTTGCGCCCTTTATTTATTATTTCTTTTTTTCCTCAGTTACCATAAGAGCCCATATCACATTGATATATCAAAAGTAATCAGCTAATGAAATACTCTGACTTTCTCTGGCATGGATTATGCTCATTTATATAAACAGCATAATATTCCATTCACTTTTAACCTTATGAAGAAAAGGAGAATAACATGTCTAAAGAAAAAAAAGAAACAACATATGATCACAAACCTGCACGTCCGTTGAAATATTTTCAGGACAAAGAAGGATACGGCTGGCTTTGTGATACAGGTATTGACCCCGAAAAAGATTTCAGAGAACAGGGTTGCCGGCGATGTGATGAGATGGCCTTCCCGGATGGTGGACGTTAGTGCGAATGAGCGGGGGAGGGGAACCCTTTTGTGTTAAGGCGGATCAGTATTTGTAAAAAAGCTGATCCGTCTTAACGCTGCCAGGAGTAATAAAATTGTCAAAGATAGCTTCCCCAATAACAGAGGTAATACAATATGAAAAAGTTTGATATATTAGTGATCGGCGGAGGTCCTGCAGGAATCACGCTTGCTAAAAATTTAGCCAGTACGCGAAAAATGGGAATCCTTCGTCCAGAAGATCATTCCATGATTTACTGTGCAATGCCCTATGCAATTGAAGGATTGATGAGTGTAGATAAAACCCTGAAATCGGATAACCTTGTTACCGATACAGGGGCTGAACTCATTCGGGATCGGGCCATTACAGTGGATTTTGCGAACAAAATCGTTACTACCGAACAGGCGCAGATCCTTGCATATGAAATCCTGGTGATTGCAACGGGCGGCACTCCAATCATGCCTCCAATCGAAGGTTCCTCACTGCAGGGAGTCATGACCTTTAAAACTGAGCAGGATTTACGAATAATCCTGAAGCATGTAGAAAACGGGACAAAAAAAGTGGTGGTTGTCGGGGCCGGTGCAATTGGTATCGAACTGGCCCAGGCACTGAATCAGAAAGGGCTGAAAACCCATCTGGTGGATATGGAACCCCATATTGTGCCCAATATGCTTGATGCGGAAATGCTTGAAGATGTGGAAAAGGAATTGCTGAGTGCAGGGATACTTCTTCATTTGCAGCATAGTGTTATTAAGCTGTCCGGAAATAAGGTGGTTGAGGAGGTGCATCTGGATAATAATCAAACACTTAGTTTAGGGTCGCCTGATGAATATTCGGGAAATGGCGATGAAACAAAACTTCCGATGCTGGTAATATTTGCTGTCGGGACTCGGCCTGATATCGATTTGTTTAAGGATTCATCATTGGAAATCGGAAAAACCGGTATTATTGTAAATGATAAAATGGAGACGAATATCCCGGGAGTGTATGCTGTAGGCGATTGTGTTGAATTTACAAGCGCCATCACAGGTAAGGTCTGGCCAGGGAAGCTAGCCACTAATGCAGTACCAATGGCCCGATTGCTGGCCAAAAATCTTTTAGGAGCCAGCCGGCAGTATGAAGGATTTTACAATGGTGCAGCCACAAAAATCGGTAGTCAGTTTGTTGGCAGCAGCGGATTAACCGAGCGCATTGCAAACGACATGTTTGATACAGTCACCGGTTATGCAGATTTAACTACAGCATTCCCTATAATGCCTTCTTCAAAACCGGTCAAAATAAAACTGATTGCAAACCGTAAAAACGGTGAACTTCTTGGAGGTCAGGTGGTAAGTGGAGAGCCTGTGACTGATAAAGTTGACTTAATCACAATGGCGATTCAAAATAAAATCACTGTGGATCAGTTAGTTAATTTCAGTTATTCCGCCCAGCCGTACCAGTCATTTTTCCCGGCCAATAACCTGTTTGTTGCAGCAGCGGAAAAGATATCTCTAAAACTTAGGGAAGTATAAAACAGGGAGAACTGCGATCTGTCACCAATGTAACTTGTTAAATTTATAGACGAATACAATGAAATATTTTGTAACCATGATAATGCTGTTCTTGTTTCCTGTAACTGCAATGGCACACACAACGATTCTTATTCCGTATTTAAATAAGGATGGTCAGAAGACCGTTAAAGTTATTCACTTTCATCCCTCTACCGGTTCTGATATTATGGGAATACGCTTAGGAATTGAAGATTCAGAAATCCTTAAAGGATTGGATTCAATTTTTATTATTTACAAAAAAGAAGAAAAAAATTTGAATACCATTGCTATCCCTGATTATTATACGGTTCGAGGTGAAAGAAGAGAGACATACACAATCCCAATAAATAAGAAAAGCGGTTTTTTCAAGCCTGGCGATTATATCATTGTTGTAACGCATAAAGCACATTGGAAAAAACATGAGGGTGTCTATAGACAGAAAGTTTCGAAACTCTATCTTAATCATTTGTGGGCTGCCAGGTCCTCAGAACGGCTGCATTCCTTCATTGTGTCTGCAAATTTTTTTAAAACTGTATCGCCCATGTCATGTCCGTAATTATCGTTGACACTTTTAAAGTTATCAATATCAGACATGATCAGGGACAGATCCTTTGAATGACGTCTGGACAGTGAATATAATTCTTCCGCCCTCTCATAAAAGAAACGCCTGTTTGCAAGATTTGTAAGGGGGTCTTTTCTTGATATTTCCAATATCGTGCTGTTAGCAGTTTCCAACTCCTGAATTTTCTCGTTCAGGTCATTTGTTTTTTCCTTAACCAGTTGTTCCAGGTTCGTATTTATCCTCATCCACCTATCCTTCATCAGGCCGATTAAAAAGCCAGCCGTACCACCTAGAATAATCGGGATAAAGATACGATTAAGGCCTTTCAGAAAACCGGTACATATAAAATTAACATGGGCAATTACAGGAAATAAAAATGCACAATAGATCGCGTATTTAAAACGCCATGATAAATTTCTCATTTTATGCTCCCTTAAAATTGTAATTTTATGTAAAGGCACATGTCTCAAAATATTTCCAAAATCTGAAGCTTTAAAAAGTGGATTTTATAGCAGGCATAGTTTCCATAATTTTTTTCAGGTCAATATCATATTTTTTCATCTGTTTCCATATTGTAACCCGTGATACACCCAGTATCTGGGCAGCTTCCGAACGCTTTCCTCCTGCTGCTGTAAGGGCTTCAATAAGCCTCTTCTTTTTCATACCGTCCTGATCTACAGGTAAGCCTGTTGGAATGCTTTTTTTGTTTTGCCACTGGTAGATATTCAGCGGCAGATGAGAAGGCTGTATTAATTTTTCCTGACAGGTTACAAAGGCATATTCAAATGCGCTTTTAAGTTCTCTTATATTACCCGGCCAGTCATATCTCATTAAAATTTCCATGGCCTCATTGCTGGTTCCAATTATCTCTTTCCCGCTTTTTACCCTGGTTTTCTTAAAAAAGGATTCCGCAAGAAGGGGGATATCATTTGCCCTTTCTCTGAGCGGAGGCAGGAAAATTGGTACAACATTGATTCTGAAAAAGAGATCCTGTCTGAATAGACCATTATCAACAAGTTCTTTTAAGTTCTTATTGGTAGCAGTGACTATGCGGACATTTACCGGGAAAGACCTGTTATCACCCACCCGCTCTATTACCTTTTCTTCAAGTACTCGAAGCAGTTTTACCTGGGTAGATGGAGGTAAATCCCCGATCTCATCAAGAAATATGTCTCCCCCGTTAGCCGCTTCAAAGCGACCTTCCCTGCTCTTATGGGCGCCTGTAAAGGCCCCTCTGACATGGCCGAAAAGTTCACTCTCCAGAAGTGTTTCCGTTAGCGCGGCACAATTGACTTTTACAAAGGGCTTTGTTTTACGTGGGCCAAGATCATGTATTGCCTTTGCGGCAAGCTCTTTTCCAGTACCGCTTTCTCCAAAAATAATCACAGGTGCATCTGACTGAGCAGCATTCCCTATGAGATCGAATACGTATTTCATGGCCGGTGTTTGACCTATGATACCGCAAAAACGGTCCTCAGCCCTGAGTTCCTGCCTTATACTTTCAAGCTGTGTATCTTTTTCAATTAGCTCCGATACATTAGTAAATGTTTCCACTGCCCCGATGATACTTTTGTCGCTGTCCCTGATAAGGGTGGCATTTTTTAATATATGAACAGGTGCCCCATTTTTTCTTTTCAGTATGCATTTCACCCTGTTCAGACTTCCGGCTCTGAAAAGGGCACACCATGCTTTTTTTTCCTTATCCCTTTCAATGTCGCACATATCGCAATTGAATATAGAACATGGTTTGCCAATCATCTCATTCTGTTTAAAGCCAGATATGGTTTCCATTGCTTTATTTACCGAAACGATAATGCCTTCCATATCAACAATCATGACTCCATCCTGGATGAGGTCAACTACTGTATTCCAGTAATTATTTAATTCTTCTGAGCTCATAACTTTTTCCGTTAACAGTTAACAAAATGTTAAGCAAAATTGTTAGCATGTTAACGTGTCTAATGCAAATAAATTAAATAAATTCGCCCTGATTTATATAATGGAAATAATAATAGAAGATTAATAGCTATATAAAACAAGTAGTTATAATAAATAAGAAAGCTGTTATTCGGGGCTGACGACTTCTGGCATTAATTTTGCCTTGTTAACATATTTAATGTTTCGAGGATACCCTTGAAAAAAATAAAATACAGGAGATTAAAAATGACAGAAATAGATCTTAGCTCAGTCGACGTGGAAAGTGTTGTAGATGCAAGAGGGAGTGCATGTCCTGGACCCCTGCTGGAAGCAAAGAAAGGAATCGGTAAGGTCAAGGTAGGAGATGTCCTGGAAATTCTTTCAGGCGATCCTGGAACCAGGGATGATATTCCGGCCTGGTCAAAAAAAGTTGGGCATGAATATCTTGGACTGCTCGAAGCTGATGGATATGACAGGCTTTTTGTCAGAAGAAAAAAATAGGTGAAAAGAAGATGACGACTCAGGATCAGGAAACAAAGATATTAATTCTTGCAACAGAGCATTGTGCCTATCCGGGGGCCAATTCCGTTGGGCAGGCACATAGCCCTTATCCGGCTAACACTTATATTTTAAGAGTCCTTGCCCCTGCACTATTTCCTGAAAAATTTTATCTGGACTGCTTTAAAAAGGGGATCGGCGGAATAGTGATTATGTCCTGCGGGGTTGAATGTCCCTATGAAGGGGCCTATCAGGTCCTGGCAAAAAGGATAGACAGGGTCTATGAAATGATGAAGCAGGAAAACCTGGACATAAGAAGGCTTCGCTTAACCGCCATATGTACGGTCTGTAACAGGGCATTCCTGAAAGAAGTCAATGAAATGAATGAACTGGTCAAGAAAATAGGCCCGCCGGAATTCGGTAAGGCATAGGATAGAGGGAGGAATTGATGGGATCCGGAAAAGTATTTTCATTTGATACCCTGGTTATAGGGGGCGGAATTGCAGGCCTTCAGTCCGCATTGGACCTGGCTGACCAGGGTTATAAGGTGGCTGTTGTAGAAAAAGATGCCTCAGTAGGCGGTAAGATGATTCGGCTTTCAAAGGTGTTTCCAACTTTGGACTGTGCAAGCTGCATAACCACCCCCAAGATGGCGGCTGCTGCACATCACGAAAATATTACCCTGTTTACCTACTGCGATTTAAATTCTCTTGATAAGGCCGGAGAAGGTATAACCGCATCAATCACCCAGAAGGCGCGTTATGTGGACCCTGATAAATGTATTGGCTGCCGGAAGTGTGAGTATGCCTGTCCGGTTTGTGTTTCTGATGAGGAACAGGGCGGCTTGTCTGCAAGGAAGGCCATCTATATTCCTTTTTCCAATGCTATTCCTCAGATAGCCCTTATCGATGCTGAAAACTGCATGCTTTGCGGAAAATGTGAAAAGGTTTGCCCGACTCAGGCAGTGGACTATTTACAGGAGTCATATGATTTCAGTATTGAGGCAAAGACTGCCATTATATCCACCGGATTTGAAATGACCGGTATTGAGGACAAACCGCAATATGGTGCAGGTAAGATTCCCAATGTAATAGATGCTCTTCAAATGGAGCGTCTCCTGGCGCCTCATGGTCCCTATTCCAGAGTATTAAGGCCTTCAGATGGTATGGAACCTGATTCCATTGCCTTTATCCAGTGTGCAGGTTCAAGGGATAAAAGCATGGGTATATCCTATTGTTCAAGGGTATGCTGCATGTATGCGATCAAACAGGCAATGCTGCTTTCAGGCGCACTGCCTCTTGCAGATATCACAATCTACTACATGGATATTCGTGCCTTTGGCAAGGGGTATGAGCAGTTTTTTCAGAATGCACAGGCAATGGGAATCCAGTTTGTCAAGGCCAAGGTAGCCACTATCAACGAAGGTGACAACGGTTTTGTGAAGGTTCGTTATGAGGCTCAGGATGGTGAAGGTGTAACAACTTTTGATCATGATCTTGTTGTCCTGTCACTGGGGTTGGTGCCCGGCTGGAATCCGGATGGGCGTTGTGACGTGTCAATAGAATCGGATGGTTTTATCAAGACCGTGCGGCCGAAGATCTGTCCTACACTGACTGATGTGGAAGGTTTTTTTGTAACGGGCGCTGCGGCTGGTCCCAAGGATATTGTGGATTCTATTGCCGAATCAGGTGCGGCTTCCATGGAAGCCGCGAAGTACTTAAAGATAATTGATGAATCAAAAAAGACAGCAATGGCATAGTGAATTCAACCGGTTATTAAAGCTGATTTGGAGAATTTAAAATGACGGAAGAGCTAAAAGAGAAAAAAATAACAGGCCAGGAAAACAGGGTCGGTGTTTATATCTGCTATTGCGGTGGAAATATTTCTGATCATGTTGATGTAGAAAAGGTACGTGACAGGGCAGAGAAGATTCCAGGTGTGACCCTTGCCCGAACCAATATGTTTATGTGCTCTGATCCCGGACAGGAACTGATTGCCCGGGACCTTCAGGACGGGCTTATAGACCGTGTTGTAGTGGCATCCTGTGCCCCGAGCCTGCATGAAGACACCTTTCGTGGAACCATGTCCAGGGCAGGAGTAAATCCCTACCTGTATGAGCATACAAATATAAGAGAGCAGGTGAGCTGGGTTCATCATGGTGATGAGGCAACCGATAAGGCCACAAGGCTGGTTGCAGCGTCGGTGGGCAAGGTAACGGAAATGAAACCAATGGAGCCGCTGAAGGTCGATGCCAGGCCGCATGCTACTGTAATCGGGGGCGGGATTGCCGGGCTCAGGGCCGTAAAAGACCTGGCAACCCTTGGATTTAAAGTAGTGCTTATTGAAAAATCTCCCTTTCTGGGGGGGCAGACGGCAGTGTTGGACCGGGTTGCTCCTGCCGGTGAAGAGGTACCTAACCTCCTTTCTGAACTGGCAAAGAATGTACTGGAAGACCCGGCCATCACTGTCAAAACCTGTACCCAGGTAACCGGTTTTGATGGCTATATCGGTAACTTTAATCTTAAATTAAAGAGCGAGCCTCCCGAGTCTGATGAGGCCAATGAAAAGATTAAACAGATGATTGAGTCAGGAAAAGAGACAGGGCAGTTTATTCCCTTTGTGGGGATCTATCCCGGAACCATTCCTCAAATGCCGGAAGAATCAACTGTTGAGACAGGCGTTGTAGTGATTGCAACCGGGTTCAGGCCCTACATACCCAGGTCCGGTGAATATGGATATAAACAGTATGAAGAAGTTGTGACCCTGCCTCAGTTTATCAGAATGATAAGCGATAACAGAAAAGAGGGTAAATTCCTCGAGTTGGAGGGACGAAAGATCAGGAGCATTGCCATGATCCATTGTGTCGGCTCCAGACAGATTCCCGGTATTCACGATGGAGACGAGGCCGGAAATCTGAATGAATATTGCAGCCGCACATGCTGCTCCGCCCTGTTATTTAACGCCACTCAGATTCGTGAAGAATATCCCGGTACACGGGTATATGAATTCTACAGGGATATCAGGGCTTATGGCCGTGGGCAGGAAGAGCTCTATAGTAACGCTTCTGGTAGCGGGGTCATTTTCCTCCGATTTGAAGCGGACTCATCCCCGGAAATTATTAAAAATAACCCGTCCGATGGATATCCTCTTCAGGTAAAGGTCAAGGATACCCTCACGTACGGTGAGGAGGTGGAGGTCCTTGTGGATCTTGTAGTGCTCGGTGTGGGCATGGAACCGAGTCCTGTCCCTGAACTGGTGGATATGATGAAGCTTCCGGTCGGCACAGACAGGTTTCTCCTGGAGGTCCATCCAAAACTCAGGCCGGTAGAACTCCCTGTCTCGGGCATTATGCTGGCTGGTACCTGTCAGGCACCCATGGATATCGGAGAGGCGTGCAATGCTGCTGGTGCTGCAGCGGTTAAAGCCTCTGCTATTCTAGGGAAAGGTTTTGTTGAAATGGATCCCTTTGTTGCAGAAGTGGATACCATGAAATGCAGGGGATGCGGTGCCTGTGTCGAGGCGTGTCTGAAGCCGGGAGCCCTGAATATGGTGGAAACCGAAGTAAACGGCGAGATCGGACTCAATGCCGGGGTCTTCCCTGCCCTGTGCTCGGGATGCGGTGCGTGTGTTGCAGTCTGTGAGGAGAATGCTATCAATATCAGCGGGTGGACGTTAAAACAGTATGAGAACATGGTGGATATGATCGTTTCGGATCAATGGGTATAGCGATCCGATTTAAATAACTCTTATTAAAAAATCGCCGGATACTTAAAATAGTCCCGGAAAGGGTTTTCAATGATGCAGACTGAAAATGATCAGGAACAAAAAAAAGAAGCCATGAAGAGGCTTCGAAATGAACGAAAAGATAAGATTGCAGCGGTCTCTGCCAGGGTTAAAGAACAGAAAAAGGCTTTTAAGGCTATTCGGGAAATACTGAATAAGGATGGCGGCATGACGGTACCGGAACTGGCAGAAGGAACAGGTATGCCAGCCTCTGACATCTTATATTATCTGGCAACAATGAAAAAATACGGTGATATTTTGGAAGGCGCAAAAGATAGCGGCTATTTTCGCTACAGGCTTGCGGAGATATCTCATGGAGAAGAATAACTGGTAAGAATTCCTGACAGGAGCAAAATACCTTCCCTTTTATTTTTGTTGCATGAAATGAATGAAGGAGAAAAAGAATGACACAGGTAAATCCTGAATTTGCAGAAGAACTTGAGAAATACGGAGTGGACAAGGCTCTGGATTGTTTTAACTGCGGGACATGCGCGGCTATTTGTCCGCTCATATATGAGCATTTTCCGCGAAGGATGCTCCGGTATATACAGCTGGGAGCAAGGGATAAGATACTTGAAGAGCCCAATGAGTTGTGGCGCTGCCTCCATTGCGGACTCTGCACCCGGACATGTCCCCGTGAAGCTAACCCTGGAGAAGTAATCCTGGGGCTTAAGAGGTTTGTTATCGACCATTGGAGGAGGAACTGACATGTACGACCCAAAACACATGATCGATATTATTGCTGGCAATGTAAAAAAGACAAGGAGTCCTTTTGGCGCGCCGAAATTTATGGTTAATACCTGGTGGAAGAAGATGTCTCTCCCCAGAGAAGGGGAAACGCTTCTGTTAACGGGTCTTATGTATCAGTTTGTACCTTATATCGAAACGACCACACGCTACCTGGAAAAATATGAAGACAGTAAACTGGCCGGCTTTATACGATTTGGGCGGTACCAGCCGAAACGCTTAACAGGCACTGGTATTGTAATGATGACTCCGGGGGATGAAAAGGAAAAGGCGAATGTAATCCTTCGGAATATTGCCAGCCTGCTGATTAAATCCGGGGTTGATTTTTACTACAATCCAAAGCTGGATTTTTACAGCGGTATCCTGCTCTACGATCTTGGCGATCAGGAAAGTTTTATAGAACATGCCGGGTATGTTGCAGATAAACTTAAAAGAGCTGGCATCAAAAAAATAATCACAGTCGATCCGCACACAACCTATGCATTAAAGGTTCTTTACCCTAAATACACCGATGCTGCTTTTGAAGTTAAGACATATTTTGAACTCATAAATCTTAAATCCGTCAATGGCATCCGCAAGGTGACCATCCATGATCCATGCTTTTACGGCCGCTATCTGGAACTGTCCGATGCCCCGAGAAAGGTTCTGGGGCAGCTTGATGTGGAATGCGTGGATGTGCAGAATTCAGGCGCCTTTACATCATGCTGCGGAGGGCCGGCAGAGTCCATTTCTCCAAAACTTTCGAGAGAGGTCATGGAACGAAGGGTAGAAGAATTACAAACTACAGGAGCGCCAATCGTGGCCATGTGTCCTCTTTGCCTTAATAATCTTAAAAAATCAGGGGCTGATGTTGTGGATTTATCATCTGTAATTGCTCAGTGCGCCGGAATTGAAAATTAATAAAATATTATTTTCCGGGAACTGCCGGATTAAGACTATATGGATTTAAATAATTGTAAGGAGATATGTAATGGAAGAAAAAGAAGAAAAGGTCATGCTTATGTGTACTCACGCTGCTGAAAATCTTGAGAAGGCTGCCATGCCATTTGTAATGGCAGGCGGTGCCCTTGCAATGGATATAAAGGCCATGATCGTATTACAGGGAGAAGGTGTTATGCTGGCTAAAAAAGGGTATCTGGAAACCCTGGGAAAACCGGGCGGTTTTGCTCCATTTACAAAACTTATGTCTGACTTTCTTGAACTTGGCGGTGAGCTCAAGGTATGTGTCCCGTGTATTAAAGAACGCGGTATTGAGGAATCTGATCTTATTGAAGGCGCTGAAACAACAGCAGCCGGGCGTCTGATAATGGAATCATTAACAGCTAATGCTGTTTTTACATATTAAAAATTGCTGCCGAACTGAGCAGAGAGGAGTCAGAGATGGAACAAAAAACTGCTGAATTGCACCCCGGCCGCATTATCGATATAATATCTTTAAAAGGCAAAGGTTCTGATGTGACCTGCAGTACCTCCTTTGAGGTTATACCTGTAGATTTTCAGCACCGTGACAGTCCTTATCAGGCCCATGTTTTTATGTGCTATTTTTCAGGAACCATAGACCTGAAAGAATATTCATTCAGAAAGTGCTATGCAAGGGGATGTTCCCATAACCTATGCCCTCATGTGTCCCAGGCAATTATGATAGCTAACAGATATCTTCAGCAGGATTACAGGACACTTAAAAAATCCGGTATTGAAATAGAAGAGAAGCTGTTTGCTCTGGAAGATATGCTTGTTAAATTTGACGGTTATACCGAAGAACATGGACCTACCCTGTCTATTGATGATTATTTAAATATCGCCAGAGAAGGTAATGATGTAAGTTTTGATATTTTAACTGAATATGTCCCTGCTGTTGAACATTTTTCCAATTATAAAAATGCCCAGACATTTTTAATGGCCAATTTCATTGTCACCTGTCTCGGGAAAAAACATGAAATTCAACGCTGTCTTGCATGTTACCAGACGGAAAAGGAAAATGATGAAAAGGAACAGGTATTACAAATTGCAAATGCACGTCTTGAAAAGCTGTATGAGGATTTTGACCGCAGTTCTGTTTATTACCGGAGAGAATATTTTACATGATATTTTTGGAGTGTGCTAAAATATGAAGGGAAAATAATCGAGGGGGTATTTATGGGAGATATTGATATGGAACCGCAAATTGACCATACACTCGATCTTCGTACTTTCATTAAACCTTTTTCGCTTTTAAAGGTGACACAGGTATTCAGATCGGCAAAAAAAGGAGAAATCATACAGATACTCACGGAAAATTCAAAAATTAAAGATGATCTTTTTAAAATTCTGCCCAGTTCCAGCTATCATTTAATCGGAATCACTGAAGACGGATCTGGCTGTAGGATTCTATTTAGGAGAACTTAAAGTATCAATTGTGTTTGAGGAAAACTGATTCACCTTAAAGAAAGGAGACGGAAATATGAAAGCATTAATTGTTTATTCAAGCCAGACTGGAAATACTATGAAACTTGCAGAAGTCATTGAAAATCATTTGATTTGTGAAAATGAAATATATGCTGTCAATGAAGCGCCGGAACCCTCAGGGTATGATCTTGTTTTTTTGGGCTTCTGGCTGCAGGCCGGCAAACCTGACCCGAAGTCTGCTGAATATTTAACCAAAATTGGAAAAACAAAACTTTTCCTCTTCGCTACACACGGCGCAGCTGCCGGGTCGGCTCATGCAGAGAACGCCATGGCATCTGCCATATCATCGGCGCCTTCAGCAGAGATTATGGGTACTTACAGCTGCCAGGGGGAAGTCAGTCAAAATTTTCTTGATAAGATCCGGTTAAAAGATCCTCAACCCCCATGGATTGAAGATGCAAAGACAGCAAAAGGGCATCCGGACAGCTACGACATAGGGGCTTTGATTCAGACTTTACAGGATAAAGTAGTGGGAATATGTAAATAACGTTTAAAAAGAGGATACTATGGAAAAAGTTTCATTTTCCGATATCGTTATTGTTGCCTGCGGCACAATGAGTCTTGAATTAAACCATTTAAAAGACGAAGGCTTTTTGGATGCTGCCAGAATAATATATAACACCCCAGGCCTTCATCAGAATATTCCTGAACTTGAACGCCAGCTGATTCTGCAGATAAAAAATGCAAAGGACAACGGATACAAGGTCCTGGTTATTTACGGGGGAAAGTTTTGCTATGTCAATGTAGACCAGCCCACACGTTTGATGCGAACGATCATAGAAGAGCAGGGGGCGAAAGTGGCCCGAATCGAAGCCTCCCACTGCATGGACATGCTGGCAAGTGAAGATGAACGGAAACAGATCGCTGAAGAAGTTGCCGGTGGTGAACCGGTCTGGTGGATGACCCCAGGTTGGGTTAAATTTCGCAAGGAAGTTTTTAAAGGCTGGGATAAAGGCACTGCCAATGAGAATTTTCCAAGACATACAGGAGGTGCAGTTGTTTTGGATGGTCTCGGTTATATTGATGAGTATATGGCTGAGAACCCGGAAGAATTTCTTGAATATTGTGACTGGATGGGAATACCCATGGTACCCTATCCGGTATCCCTGGATCGTTTTAAGTCCCTCCTTGCTGAAAAGGCGAAAGAGCTTAAAAACAGGGCTGAATAAAAATGAAAAAAACAGATTTTGAAACTCTCTTAAAATCATCGTGCATGATGATTTTTGTTGCCGGCCTTATGCAAAGGAAGACGATAGATGACTGGATTATGAAATCATGAATTATTTTAATAAACTATGCGGTTCAAAAAAGCATTGCGATAGCGACACACTGGAAAACACAGTCCAGCTGGCAGTTGAAATCGCACGGGAAGGTCGAGAAGGGCGCAAGATAGGTACAATTTTTGTTCTTTCTGATGAAACGGAAGTCTTAAAAAGATCTCGTTCCTTGATCCTTGATCCCCTTTACGGTCACCCGGCAGAAAAGAAGAAAATCTGTGATCCTGACATGCGTGAAACAATCAAAGAATTGGCCCAATTGGATGGGGCCTTTATTGTTGATGGTAATGGTGTGGTAATTTCAGCAGCACGCTATATAAACGCATCGGCTGATTTTATAAACCTGCCATTAGGTCTGGGCAGCCGACACGTAGCTGCCGCTTCAATTACTCGTGATACCGATGCGATAGCCGTAGTGGTTTCCGAAAGCTCTGTGGTGCGTATTTTTAATGAAGGGGAACTGATCGCAGAAATTATTCCGGAAATATGGCTGTTTGGTGATGAAAGTTTTAAAATCAAAAAACCGAGGCAGGAGACGAAAGTAGCGGATGTACGCATTATTTCGGTAAAAAGATAGGATTGCTACTATCTGCGATCGTATAAGCAAAATATGTGTGAATCTTGAGTGCTTAAAATCGAAAAACCGAATGCCTGTCAGTTAAAAAAACAAAGCAGTTCCTGCTGACTTATTAGTATGTCACTCATCATGAATAAAATAACCAATTACAGAAGGAATTTTTATGCGTTTATCTGGCACGCGCTTTTTCTTGCCTTTGCCCAGACGTTTATTGATGTTAATACGGTTCTCTCCTCTTTTGTGCTGAACCTTGGAGGTTCAAGTTTACATATCGGCATTCTGACGGGTATATCCATTGGTCTGCCTATGGTAACCCAGCTGCTGTTTGCCGGATTTCTTGCCGGACGTACTCGTAAAAAACCTTTTCTGCTTATGGGAATATATTTGCGTGTACTTTCACTGATCGGTATGGGCTATACATTGTCAATTTCCGCATCAAGTCAATCCAGCCGACTTTTACTCATGATATTTATGTGGATTGGAGTCTTTTCAATAAGCGGTGCTTTTGCCGGAATTTCATATACTGATATTATGGGTAAAGTCTTCATCGGATCCCAACGAAAAAAAATCTTAGTTTTTAAAGAATTTATATCCGCCATTGGCATGCTGGTTTCAGCCATAGCGGCCCATCATATGGTAATCGCTTTTCCCTATCCTGAAAATTACACTGTTATTTTTTTTACGGCCTCCGGGTTATTGTTTACAGCCGCATTCGGATTCCTGATGATCAAAGAAGATTCCGCCGAGACTGCTGGCCTTTACAGAAAGATCCGTTTAATTATGGATATGCCACGCTTTCTTAAATCCGACATGAATTTGATAAACTACATTCTGTTGGTTAATTTTAGCAGTCTGGGCCTTATTCTAATTCCCTTCTATGTCGCGCTTTCAAAATCCCTTTTTGGGTTGAGTCAAAATCAGGTTGGGAATTTTATACTTCTGCAATTTGTCGGCATGATTGTTTCCACCTTTATTTGGAACTGGGTAGCCAAACATTTCAAATTTAAAGGAATTGCCTGCGGTTACATTATAATCGGAAGCCTTCTTCCGATTATGGCGCTATTTTTTGCCCGCTATGGAATACGCATCTATCAATGGATTTTTTTCATCGCCGGATTTTCTATTCCCGCGTATAAAATATTTTTGCAGGGCATACTGCTGGAAATCACAAATAATGAAAATCGGGCTATATATGCAGGTATCAGCGGGGCTTTGAGTTTAACCACCGCTATTTTCCCATTACTGGTCGGAATTTTAATCAATACCTATGGCTTTGCTGCAATTTTTATAATAATCTCTCCATTGGTTATGGTGTCAATATTTTTTCTTTTACGACTGGATTGCAATTTCAGTACAAGTACATGACACTTTCAACATTTAACGAAGGAGGTACGCTGTGACAAAGACGAAAAAACCGGAAACGAAAATCATTGAAATATCAGATTCATCCCTTCGTCGTATTTCGATATATTTCAGAGCATTTAATCGGCTTGAGAGAAACGGTGTGAATCACATCACATCCCAGGAGCTGGCCGAAATTAACGGGCTTCAGCCTGCGCAGATCAGGAAAGATTTGTCCTATTTTGGATGTTTCGGCCAAAGAGGTGTTGGATACAATGTAAGTAAACTTAAAAATGAACTGGCCGGGATACTGGGTCTGGACAGGGAGCGGGGACTGGTGGTCATAGGGTGTGCAAAGTACTGCGGAGTTCTGATGGATTCCCTGGCCTTGAAGGCAAATAATTTTAATATCAACAAAATATATGATAAAAAACCGGGAAACTATCAGTGTAAATCAGATGGAATCACTGTTTTCCCAATGGATCGACTCGAGGAAACCCTTGATCCCGTCAAAGATAATATCGTAATAATTGCTCTTCCTCCACAGGATGTGCAGGATGTTATAGACAGACTCAGCCGGATAGGTGTAAAGGCGGCTATTTACCTGGCGTCAAGATGCGTAAACATTCCTGATAACATGGTGGTCTTGAACCATGATATTTCAATTGAACTTGGGATGCTGACATACCGTCTCAGGGAAAAGAATGAAGAATAGCATTGTAATAAATTTTTAGTAATAGGAAAAAGATTGAAATTCAACAGTAGTATCATTAGCTGCTTAACCTGGCATTAAATACCATCCAGAGCTTTTCGAACTTTATTAAGCAATGATTCCAGCGAGAATGGTTTTTCAATAAAGTTGGTATTTTTTTCATAATCTGCATTGATCAATAAAGCATCAGCCATGTATCCGGACATAAATAGTACTTTAATATCAGGAAGTTTTTTTTCTATTTGTTCCTTTAATTCAATGCCATTCATCTCAGGCATTACAATGTCTGTCAGAAGAAGATGAATCTTTCTTTTATGGTTATTTATGATATCCAGTGCCTCAGAAGGTCGCTTAGCAGCCATAATTTTATATCCGAATCGTTTAAGTATTGAGCTGCTAAGATCCATAA
Source organism: Desulfatiglandales bacterium (assembly GCA_963667015.2). Taxonomy (GTDB): domain Bacteria; phylum Desulfobacterota; class DSM-4660; order Desulfatiglandales; family HGW-15; genus JAAZBV01. The sequence goes on along the minus strand of CAXXJJ010000004.1, from coordinate 2,162,670 downwards.
TAGCTTTGTCATCTTCAACGATTAATATACTTTCTTTCCCCTTAGGTAATACGATGGATGCAGGCTTGTCTTCTTTTTCTGATACTGTTTCGACCTCAGGGAAATACAACCTAAATATGGTACCCTTTCCAGATTCGCTATAAACATTGATAAATCCGTCGTTTTGTTTGACGATCCCGTATACTGTTGAGAGACCCAGCCCTGTCCCTGTCCCAATTTCCTTGGTTGTAAAAAATGGGTCAAAGATATTATCAAGGATTTTTTTATCCATACCACAACCATTATCAGTGACTGAAAGCATTACATATTTACCGGGTATGGCATAGGAGTGTGCTGCACAATAGACCTGATCTGCAACAATATTTCTGGCCTCTATTGTAATTTTACCAGTTCCACCTATAGCATCTCTTGCATTAACACACAGGTTGGTCAGAACCTGATCAACCTGTATGGGGTCAATCTTTATTAACCAAAGGTTTGTTTCTGAATTCCAGGCCAGATCAATATCTTCTCCAATCAGACGGCGAAGCATCTTGAGATAGGCTTCAACAGTTTCGTTAAGGTCTACTATCTTTGGAGTTATTGGTTGTTTACGGGAAAATGCGAGTAATTGTCTGGTGAGGTGAGATGACCGAATTGCTGCCTGGTATATTTCATGTAAATCCTGCCAGTTCGGATCACCGGATTTCATATCCATAAGAATGAGTTCTATTCTACCCAATATGGCCCCTAAAATGTTGTTGAAATCATGGGCAATGCCTCCGGCCAGGGTGCCTATAGCCTCAATCTTCTGTGCCTGTTGAAATTTTTCTTCCAGTAATGTTTTTTCAGTAATGTCTTCATAAATTATCAGATGGCCTGAGTTTTCAAGATTAACCGATTTAAACTGAATTTTCTTTTGAGAGCCATTTTTACAAAAGACCTGATGGATGCGTGGCATTGATTGTCTGATACCGGATTCCTTTACATTTTCTATCCAAAGTCCTATTATTTTCTGACGATATTCTTTGTCAGGAAAGGCTTTTTGAAACCATATGTCCCCTGTGGGTATCTCATCTATGGTGTACCCGAATATTTTTTCAAATTGCGGATTGATATATTGATACCTGCCTTCTTTATTAACCAACGCTATTCCCAGGGGTGATTGCTCAACCAATGACCTGAATTTTGCCTCACTCTCCTTCAGAGATTCGATCATCTGTTTTTGCGATGTGATATCACTGACCGCATGAACAGCACCGTCGTATTGACCAGACATATTTAGTATAGGATCAACTATGACATTAAACCACCTGTCATTTACTCTTAACTCCATTGCTTCTCTACGGAGACTCTTGTGAGTCCTTAGAATAGGACATTCTGTTATAGGGCCTTCAGTACCATGAACAATTTCCCAGCAATGTTTGCCGACCATTTTCTCAATAGGGTAATTAAAATAGTTCTCTGCAATTTTATTGGAACGAATCACTGTCTGATTTTTATCAAGAATCCAGATTGCGTCATTACTGCTGTTGAATGTGGCCTCCCACTCTTCGGCTATTCGAATTGATTCCTGCTCCGCCTGCCTTCGATCAGTGATATCTTTGACATACTCAATTATCTTTTCTACTTTTCCATTTTTATCTTTTATCGGGAAAGCAGACAGTTCAATCCATCCGGTCGGATTTTCGGCAGATGGATAGGGGACTATTTCGGTGTGTACCTTACCTGATTCAATTGTTTTTAATGAAGGGCACCATGGACAGGGTGAAGAAAGTCCCTGGTATATCTGAAAACACTTGCTCCCAACCAGTTTGTCCCGTGAAGCATACATCTTTTCCATCCAGGTGTTGGTTTTGAGAATAGTAAGATCGGTATCCAGAACACTGATACCATCCTGAATTGCCTCAAAAACATCTTTTAGGAAACTTTTGTTTGTTCGAAGGGTATTTTCTACCTGTTTACAGTCTGAAATATCCCGCCCTACTCCTATAATCTCGGTTATATTTCCGTTTTTGTCGAGAATGGCAGTATCCATCCAGCCGAGCCATTTCCATCCATCCTTAGTCATGGCTCTCTGTTCCATATATGCAGAGTATGGCGGACGATATAGATTTTCCATTGCTTTAGCTGTGCCTGCCCGGTCCTCCTCATGAACCAGGGGCATAAAATTCCTGCCGATCAGTTCCTCTTCCGATTTCCCAAACATCCGGCAGTAGGAAGGGCTGACATACATAAATCTGCCTTCATTATCTACCTTAACCACCATGTCAGTTTGATTTTCAACGAGGAGCCGGTATTTCTTCTCACTTTCATTCAGTGCAGCTTCAGTTTTGTTCGCTCTGAATCGGAATGTTCCAATAACCTGACTTTATTTTCCAGATCTTCATAGGTTGGTTTAGTAGACATTTTATAACCTTAGCTGAGTAAGAAAACCACCGGCTTCAAACCGGTGGTTTCGCTACTATTATTTCTCCTGAGCTTTATACCCCATGGGCAGCTTTTTAAAACGTCCGCCATAGATAATGGGGTCTCCCTCATATCCCAGGGCTTTAAAATCAATATAGTCTGTAGTGCCGACAAGGTCGCTTACATCACGCCCCTTGGATGCCATATAGGAAAAATCCGTTCCTTTATGAGCGATGGCCTTAAAATCTATGTCACGATTATCCTGGTGACAGCGGTTACAGGTGCGGTCGCCCTTGAGACTGTCATGACATTGAACACAGGAGAGGGCCATGTCGGCCGGCATTATTTCATGCTCCACACCCCAGTACATGTTTGTGGTTATCCATTCATATTTTCCCGAGTACTTCATGCCTGCCGCTTTCATACCGTCTGAAAAGGATTTCTGCCAGTCACGGTGTTTCCAGTAGGCAGTCGTGTCTTCCTGGTCACGGGGATACAGATGGGGTACGAGTAGATAATAATATTCCGCGTCAACCGCCTGAACTCCTTTCATTATCTTAAAGGGAGATATCTTTGAATTCGGATCATTTATGGATCCAACCGGTTTAGTGATATTTATCTCTTTTTTGCTCTGGTCAAGTTTGTCTCCCAGTAACACACGTTCCATAAAACCGCCATACCAGGCATAGACAGGCTTGGCTGATTCCTTCCAGATAAACTCGCCTTTCATCCAGTGATAATCGTCCATACCGTATTTGTCTTTTACGGGCTTGCGCTCTGTATCGCCGGCCTCGGACCAGTCCCAGAAGACCTTTGTGGGCTTGCACTTGGCATATACCGGGGCATGACAGGTTGTACAGGCGATATTGTCACTGTGTTTGTTCAGGTGATGGTCCAGCAGGTCATCCCCGTAGTGTGGTGTATCCGAGTGGCAGCCTGTACAGGTAAACCTGTCTTCGACCACGGGCACCGAAGAACTGCGGCCCGCGATCTTGTGGTCACGTGTCTGATGACATTCAGTGCACTGAAAATCGTATCCACCCATGTGAACATCACAATTACGGTCAGGTTCAAGTAATTGACGTGAGAGATCAGCGTGCTTCACAGCCTCTCCGCCTCCACCGTTAAAATGACAGGAGCCACAGGACTCTCTGGAGGTTGGCCCAACGCTTTTAGCTACTGCAACCAGATCAACTTCAGGATCAGGCATGCCTGCTCCTGTCGGGATTTTTTTGTAAGTTCCGGTAGTATCGTGACATACCAGACAATCTATTTTAGTCATATCAGTAAAATCAAAGGAATCATCTTTCCATCCATAACCTGCATGACAGCTTGTGCAACGAGCCTCGTTGCTGGTGATGCTCATTCAGAAATTATTGGTGGCAATGGTGGCCTTTCCAAGTTCAACCTCCTTTCTGTGATCCAGAGTAAAGGGGGAGGGGCCTTTCCAGAGCCAGTGTGCTGACTTGATCATTTCTTCTCCGGCCTCCTTATGGCAACGCAGACATTCTGCAGTTACCTGTGAAGGCTCAGGATTGGATGCTAGTTTTATTTTGTCGCTGTGGTCAGGTGAGTTTTTACTGTGACAGCCTGTACAGCTTACAGGTCCCTTATCCATTTCCTTATGACACCCCATACACTGCTGATGATAGGCGGCCTTAAGTCCAAGTCGTTCCGGATGGTCCCTTTTAAAGGATTCCTGATGACATGCTGAGCATCTTACTGTCTCTGGTGCTTTCTCATCAAGGGGTCGGTAATGGTGGCATAGAGCACAATCCTTTGTTACAACAGCATGCTTGGAATGCATAAAACGTACCGGTCCGTAATGGTCTTCTGTCTTCTTGATGATCGGGCTGTCCAGCAAAAAGTAGCTGTCTTTTTGGTCCTTTACCCCAAGCCCCTCATCCCTGAGACGCTGTTGTCTGCATAGTCGGCATTCATCCCTGACTGCTTCCACAAATGGTACCAGTTCGGATGCCCGCTTTTTGGCTGCTTCCTGATCGGGAGCAATCCATTTTGACGTTTCTGCCTGCTGTGGTTGTTCCTCATTGGCTGCAGATTGTACATATGCTCCAAAGCCGAGTCCGATAATAAAAATATTAAAAAATAAACGGCGAACCGTTCCTCTTATGATCATGCTTGTACCTCCTGTTCCGGTTTGTTGAGTACAGGTAAATATGTTACAAGAAATCGATAGACAAACATCAACGCGGCAATAAACCCGACAGTGACAAGTATTTCACCTATGGCAGGAAAATAATTGGCCGCACTGACTGGCGGCCTGTAACCCACGACAAAAACATTCATGCGGTTTATTAATACACCACTTAAAATCATTGTACAGGCGATGAAAAGCCAGCGACGGGATTGACGTACAGTTGGAGAAAGCAGCATCAGCCAGGGCACCAGCACACCTAAAATCAGCTCAATAAGAAAGGCGTTGGTCTGGGCTGTTCCGTCAAGCAGATAAACGTAAGTGCCTCGAACCACCATATCACCTATTTTCAGCGCCATGTAGAGGCCAAGCAGGAAAATGGTAATGCGTGTCAAAGGTGTCAGTATTTTCATCTCAGAGTCAAGCTTGAGCGAAGACGTTGCCAGGTTAGCCTCAAATACCACCATAGGATACCCCACGGCAATAGCCGATGTAAGGAACAAAAGCGGCAGAATAGGAGTATACCACAGTGGATGCAGTTTTGTCGGGGCGATAAGCATCAGTGACCCGAGGCTGGACTGATGCATACAGGAAAGCACAACACCGAGAATAATAAATATCCACATGATTTTTGGAAGAATCTTGTCGAGCAGATTAAGTATTGTTTCCAATAGTTTGTTAAGTGACGATAGCGGACCGGGCAGGTTAACACGTCCCTTGAAACCTTCTACTACAATAGGTAAAAATTCAATATAGAGTACATTGAGGTAAAACATTACACACATGGCCACCTCGAAAAGAACCGAGGTATGGTTCCAGTAGAACATTGGTTTCCAGATTGCCCAGCTGCGGCCGATATCCACGAGCAGCCCAAGTACCACGAAGGTATAACCAAGCATGGCGGTCAAAAGAGCCGGCCGGACAACAGGTTCGTAGTAATGACGTCCCATAATGTGAGCCAGAAAGGCAGTAGTAAATCCTCCGGCTGCCAGGGCTACACCTGAAGCCACATCAACACCGATCCACAGACCCCAGGGCCGCGCTGTGGTCAGGTTTGATACATAACCGATTCCACCTATAAAACGGGCAATAATTGTTACTGCACCGGCAATCATGAGTACAACCAGAACGACCACACCGGGCGTCCAGAATTTAGCCCTGACGGGCGCTGCCTGATGACTCATCCGATCCTCCTTTGTTATTGTTTATGCGGTCTCCTTTGTCTTTAAATCCCCACATTATTCCCCCGAGCATGCCGAAGAGCACAACAGGTGACCACATGTAACTGAACAGACTGTGCTGGATAGTTTCGGCCAGTTTTGGCATCGGGTTTTCAGGAAGTTTGTTGAACCCCAGTTTTTCGAAAGGCACGCCTGAAATGTACATCCAGCTTGTTCCGCCGACTTCTTTTTCTCCATAAATATGATCGATATATCGGCCCGGGTTTTCTTTTATTCGACGTTTACTTTCCTTCAATAGATCATCTCTTCTGCCAAAGGTAATGGCCTCAACCGGACAGATTTCTGCACATCCGGGAAGCTTGTTTTCCGACTGCACACGTTCGTAACAAAAAGAACATTTCATAACACGCGGTGTGATAGGATTATGATATTCATAGGCCGGAATTTCGAATGGGCAGGCCACCATGCAGTAGCGGCACCCTATACATTTGGTTACATCGTAGTGAACCGCGCCATTTTCTTTTTTTGTCAGTGCCCCGACAATGCAGGCCGATGCGCACGCCGGGTCCTGACAGTGCATGCACTGGAGCTTAACAAATGTTGGCACTAATTGATTACGCTCGTCTACTATACCCGATGTATATCGATTGACTACGGTAAATGCCTTTTCATCAGGGCGGCGTTTAAGATCCAGTACTGTCAGATCTTCGAAACTGCGATCAGGCGGAGGCAGATCATTGACACTGTTGCATGCCTCTTCACATTTACGGCATCCAATACAGCGGGTCAGGTCTACCAGACAACCCAGGGCGTCTGACGGCGCCCTGGATTGCCAGGCATGAGCAGATTGTCCCCCTCCCGAAAGGACAGCGCCCGTAGCGGTAATGATTTTAAAGAAATTGCGTCGGTTCAACTCCATAAGCTCCTCCCATGCAAATGCATTATATTGTTCACACAGCCTTAATAAATATATATTATAACAACAAACTCTCAACTGTACTACTTCAATATTTTAACACTCGGGAACGCATTTCCATCAGTATGGGGCAGAAACTGGGCAGAAGTATATTCGTCCATAAACTGGCTGTTACTGGAAAAATCAATATATGTCATGGAGTTTGATATTTCTCTTGCTTCCTTCCGGTACTCATCTGAAAGCAGAGCCATGTAAGCTCCCGCAATTGAGCTGTTTCCGAAATATTTGAATTTGTCCCTCGCAATATCAGGAAGGAGGCCAATGGTTATTGCTTTTTCTATATTTAAATACTGGCCGAAACCTCCTGTGATCCATACCCTGTCCACTGAGTTGAAATCCATTCCCGCCTGTTTCAGAAGGACTGTAAATCCGGCGTAAACAGCCCCTTTACTCAGTACAAGGGAGTTAATATCCATTTCAGTAAAGATTATATCCCTGTCAACAGAGGTTTCTTCTGCTCTTGCGATAATATATGCAAGCTCATCATCATAAACAGCCATCCTGTCATGTGTTGTATCCAGTATGAATTTTCCGTTGGGAGCTATTACTCCTTTTAACAGCATTTCTGAAATCAGATCGATCATTCCGGAGCCGCAGATTCCTCTTGGCTTTATGTTTTCGACAGTTGTAAATTCAGGTATCAATGTATCAGGATCAATTTTTATCTTTTCAATGGCACCCTCTTCGGCACGCATTCCCCATCTGATTCCTCCTCCTTCAAATGCAGGTCCTGCCGAACATGATGCCGTCATCAGCCAGTCACTGTTACCTAGAACAATCTCGCCGTTTGTGCCAATATCTATAAAAAGAGTTACAGGCGTTTCACGATGGAGACCCGTATAAACAAGGCCTGATACAATATCTCCACCCACATACCCGGCCGGCCCGGGCATTATAAAGACCGACGCATAGGGACTTGCCTTTATTCCGATCTCGGATGCTTTAAGAATGGGAAATTCGGATACGGTCGGGACATAGGGCTCTCTACGAATGTGTCGGGGTTCAATTTTGAGGAGAAGGTGAACCATTGTGGTATTGCCGGAAATGACAATGTTTTTTATCTGCCGGTAATCCATCCGGGCACTGGCAAGTGCCTCGCCGATTAAATCATTTATAGTCACCATTGCCATTTTGCTTAGTTTGACAACGCCGTCTTTTTCAGCACATACAATCCGGTTAATAACATCGTCACCGCAATCAGCCTGTCGGTTGTGGCCTGATGTGGCAGCCAGAACAGTGCCATCTGATATGGCAACAAGATATACAACAATTGATGTTGTCCCGATGTCGATTGCCAGTCCAAGGGCTTCTTCCCGAACCGATTTAGGAGCTACATGAAGGATTTCATTTGAGCATTTTTTACGAATTATTGATGCTGTGACCTTCCAGTTGTCTTCACGTAGTGCTGCTGAAAGATCACGGCAGACCTTAAGGCCTATATTAAGGTTATTAATATCAATTCCTGCTTTCTTTAAACCGCGATTGAGGCGATCAAGGTCACTTATTGGATCATCAAGACTCGGGGGATCAAGTTCAAGCTCAATCTCTTCCAGCAATGGAGTCATCTTCTCAACAAGCCCTCTCAGGTGATCGGTTGCTTCTTTTCCAAGGCCTGCTACTTTTAATTTTTTTTCAAGAGATTCTTTTGGAATGCTGAGCGAAACATCCTCAATTACTTTACTCATGCAGGCCAGAATATAATTCTGCTTTTTTTCCTCCTCGCTGAGCAATGAGGTCGATTGTGTATCAACTTTCCCGGAATCAATGATGAGTTTACACTTGCCGCAGGAACCGTTTCCATTGCAGGAGGCATTCAGATGGACCTCAGCAAGCCTGCTTGCCTCAAGTAAGGTTGTACCTTTTGCTACAGATATTTCTTTTTGGTCCGGATTAAATATCACCCTGTACTTTTCTGCAGGCTGTCCCGCTGATTTTTTGCTGTCCAGTTTTTCCCATGCATTTATTCGCTTTCCTAAAAACCATATAGGGCAGGAGGGTCTGAATACACAGTATATCTCCGGGTCGCGGCAACGTATGCATTCTTCACACATATAAATATTATGTTTCATGCAAAGATAGCTTGTTTCGCGATCCGGATGATTAATGCATTTTCCCATGTTATTGATCCTTATCTGATGTAACATCCTGTATGGCAACAGGTACTATACGGGATGAAAGGGACCCAACTAGCGTCACTTCAAAAATTATCGGGGCCTGTTTGTAATTTCGGCCTGCCTCCACATAAGGGCACGATGCGTAGCGCCCTCGCAGGTTATAACTGACAGTTGAAGAATGACACGACACTATGCAATGTTACCGGATACTCCGCTGTCTGCTGCTGGAAACTTCATTTCTTTGATTATTTCCGGTACTATGTCTGACCAGCCAAGGGGCATAAAATGAATTCCCTGGACCATTGGAGCAATTTCTTTTATCAGTCGTGCGGACATTTCAACAGCCTTCTGTTTCCGCTGTTCGGATGGAACCGAGCTAATTTCATCGATCAGGGATTGCGGTACCTTAATTCCTGAAACGTTTTTGTTCATATATTTGGCCATTGCAGGCGATTTCAGTATAACGTGACCATATTGAATAGGTACCCCAAAACCTTCTGTCTTGCGAACAAACTTCTCAAAAACGTCAGGATCATAGACAGCCTGTGTCTGGAAGAATTGCGCTCCCGCCTCGATCTTTTTTTCCATTTTTATCAACTGAAGATCGAGGGGTTCAAAATTGGGATTAACCACCGCACCTATATAAATGTCAGGGGAATTTAACAGATCATTGCCTACCATGTCTTTTCCTGCCTGAAGGCCTGCTGCCATTTTAATAAGCTGCACGGAATCAAGATCAAATACTGGTTTGGCTTCCTTGTGATCTCCAAGATTGGTATGATCTCCTGTCAGCATAAGCATATTGTCAACGCCAAGTGAATATGCAGTAAGAATTTCAGACTGGAGTGCAAGCCTGTTTCTGTCCCTGCAGGTGATCTGGTAAATCGGTTCCAGACCGTTTTTTTTAAGCCTGACACATGCAGCCAGGGAGCCAAGCCTCATTACTGCACTCTGATTGTCTGTTACATTTATGGCATTAACATAACCACGCAGATCTTCCGCCTCTTTTGCGCAGGGGGGAACATAACTTTCATCTCTCAGTATTGCTCCTTTTACAGGGCCTACTTCACCGGTAATAACAAATTCGCCTTTATCAAATAATTCTTTTAATTTCATTGTCGATTCTCCAATTCTATATTACTAATCCATGTTGCTGACGATTACCGCGCCATCCTGAGAAATAAAAGTAGCCTCATGAATGCTTACCTGTAAACGCCTCGGGCGGCTCCATTTTGCATGATTTTTAGGCTGTTGATATTCCTTTAATATGTTTTCGCGGCCAAGTTTTTTGAGCCTTTCATAAATAAGTATCCAGCCGCAGTCTCTTTCGCTGTCAACTTCGCATTTGCCGTTTTCAGCACCACCGCATGGGCCGTTAAGCAGGCTTTTCGCACAGAGGGTCATGGGGCACAGTCCACCGGTGGAGTCAATGATGCATTCTCCGCACAATGAACAGTATTCATTGATATTGTTGTCTGACACAGTTTCTCCGCCGAAAATAGTATCACAACCGGGGTGAACCATCCCTCCGTCTGTAGCGTCAATGACAGTGTGTACACCCTGTCCGCATCCGAGGACCAGGAAGGAATCAGCCTCTTTTACCTGATCGCCGAAGTCTTCATTCAATACCTTGCGGGTATGGTCCAGCTTGCAAAGAGACATGCCCTGGGGCCCGGGTACTGTATATCCCACGACATCGATACCTCTTTTTTCAAGGCGTTCTGCCATGGCTTTCGTTTCTTCTTCACCACCTGAATGGCATTTCCATGCACAGTTGTTGCAGCCTACAACGAAGACCTTTTCTCCTTCCTGTATATGACTTAAAATTTCGTTAATCGGTTTTTGTATTGTTGCATGCATATAAAAAGCTCCTTTTAAAAATTATATCGGATAGCCATAAACACGTTTGTGTTGTCATGAAACTGCCCGAAAAAGGTATGCGGATAATCTCCTCCAAAAATATTCGCGCCCATTTCTCCTTCCAGGTTATCCGTAAATTTGTAATTTACATTGGGCCTAATATAAAAATCATGGTCAGAGGGTGAATAATAGGTAAACAGAGAACATGTCAGGTTCTGATTCAATAACAGCTTGGTAATTCTAAGCGTAAGCAGATGGCGGTTTTTATCCGCTGCCGGAGAACCAGAAGGCAGCGTGCTCAGATATTCGTTATAATCCACCATGTGCTCCAGGTAATACTGAAAACCTGCGGTGAGATCAGATGTAAGCCACGGCAGATCCTGCTCATATCCAACAAGAAAACGGATCTGGCTGTTGTTGATAAAGGGATTATTCCCGCTGCTGTCATCCCTTGAGTCATAATATCCTGCCTCTATATTGCCTATTCCCTTTCCTGTCTGGCCGCGATAGCTTGCTCCATATACATTCAGTCGGGGAAAGATATACCTGAAGGTTGATGAGTCTATTCCGCCCGGGCTTTTCCAGTACCCCTTGTAGCCGTACAGGGCAAACTCATTGCCGTTGATATTTTTTGAAAATCTTATTGCCCATTCATCATTGTCAAACCAGTCGCCCGGCCTGTCTGCCCGGGCAATGCTGTCTCTCCCTGCTGTAAAGGACCCGTTCCAGTAGGATAAACGTTCACCGGAGATAAACCTGTCACTGTCAAATTTTGGTGTGTAGACAATATCGATGTTTACGATGTCAGTAAAAATACTGGCCTTAAGTGCATCAGAAGAAGCCTTTAAATATTCCGTGTCCCGGCCTATAAGAAAAGACTGCCAGTCCTTGGGGAAAAGGTCATTAATAAATACAAGATCACCTGTCCCCCATGTCAGGATCTGGCGGCCTGCCTTTATGTCCATAAAATCAAATGCGGAGAAAGAAACGCTCAATTCCCTTAAATCAATGAAACCTTCACCCGTTTCCAGGTCGATGGGATGATCCTCAGGGACTGCATCATAGTAAATATCTGTCGTGTTACGAATCAGGAATTTACCCAGTTGTTTTTCAGTTTCAAGCTGCAGTCTTACCTCTCCAACAGAGGTATCCTTTTCATAGGTGTCATCATAGAGCCGCATTCCGCCGCGCATTTCTATAAAGCCTGTAAATGGAAAGGTTATTGTTTTATTTGTGCTGGCTTCTTCTTTCTCTCTACTGTTTCCTGAAAACAACCCTTTCGGCAGGTTTGGACCCGGATCATCATTGGTTTCAGAGGGATTAGATGATCCGGGTCCAGGAGGTGTTTCCGGTTGATCCTTAATGTTATCTGTGTATGAGTCTCCTCCCAGGCCTGCAGGGAGTCCGGGAGGGGTATCATCGCTTGTTTGCTCTGAGACTCCACTTAAACCCTTCGGCAAAGCAGGGCCTTCATCAGCGTACAGGTTTTTAGTGAACAGTATTATCAGGAGTGTGCTGAATAAGAGAGACAGAAAAAGGCTTTTCACTAATGTGTCAGTTCTTATCATTTTAAATATTTCCTCGGAGGTCTTCTTAAATATCTTTCTGTAAAGATATCCTCGGATACGCCAATGTTGTATTGAACATCCGAGTATTCGAGTACCGTATAACCGTTTGTCCTCAAGTCAGTCATTTTTGATTTTGTCACAGTAGGAAATCCCTGAATATCGTCAACCGCCTGTGCCTCATAGGTGCGGTATTTTTTGTTTTCCCTGTCATAGTAGTCTGTCTTAACAACTATGAAACTCTTCTTGTGTATCCACATCTCATAATATGCAAACTCGACAAGGTCCGGGTCCTTTGGCGTATTTTTCAGAACATAGTAATCATCGGTAGTCTTTATAAGCTCGTGAGTGTCATCATTTATATTTCGACCGGATACATCTTCATAGAAAAAGTTAGAACCCACAAAGCTTGTCCTTTTATCGGTTGAGGATATCCTTTTTACAAGATCCAGCGCAGGGAGGTACATCCATCGGTCATCATCCCTGTCCATGTTTTTCCATACCAGAAAAACTGTTTTGTTCACATCCGCTGGCCTGTCAAAGTAGGCATATATCTTTTGGGCACCGCAGTATTCATCACCGGCCTTTCCATCAGGGGCAGGTTCATCCCAGCGAAGAATAGTAAGCCTGCGTTCACGCGTTCTGCCCTGGTTGTCATATATTGTCATACTGACCTTTGCCTTGCCGTCAGCGCCCTGATAATATGCAACAACATTTGCGCGGTTAACTATCTGTGCAACATCAGTGATATCTCCCTCGGCGGCATATGAAGCAGCGCCTGAAGGAAGAAAGCCTAAAACCATAACCACAATAAGAATTGCAGATTTCTTAAATTTATTATCAGTCATTTTTAACAACCTCCTGTTCAATTTGTATTTTACATTTTTCACGCCTTGACATTAAACCGCATAAAAGAGCCATAACAGGTATTGCTATAACCGCAAACCATGTCAGGGTTGACCAGGAAACACCGGTAAATGATACAAGGGTCAGAGCTATCAGTAATACCAGCGCAATCGATGATACAATGCAGGCTATACAATTGCAGCATTGTCCAGCAACACGCCTGCTTTTAAAAAGGGGCTTCTCCAGTACCTTCATAAGGGCAGGAAGAAGCAGCAGTGTCCCGGCACCTGAAACCAGGAGAATGGCGGCAAGGAGTGCGCCAACTGTCTTATAGGGTGTAAGGGGGGCCAGCAGAAGAGGCAGAAAACCAACCGCTATTACGATGATATTTCTCATTATTGCCCTGGCGGGTTCTGCAAATATTGCAGTTGATGTCTCTGCCCATGATCCGTAGGAAGGGTACATCTGCCGGCTTCTCGCCAGGAAATGTATGGCAAAATCTATCGCAAGCCCCAGTGTCATTGAGCTTAATACCGCGACAGGCATGTCATAGTCTTTCCCTATTATTCCTATTGCGCCGTAGATCGCCCCTATTGTTATTGTAAGCGGTATCATGGAGAGTATTCCCCACAGAGCAGAGCGGAAAAGTACTGTCATCATAAGGAATACAACAAGGAAACTCCCTGCAAATGCCTCCATCATTCCGGTGACCATCTTCTTCTGCCACACGACATTAATGTATGTAAGGCCGAACCAGTCAATCTTAAGTGATACAGGCGGAGGATTGTCAGATATATATTCATTGATTTTATCGACTACAGCGGACATATCCTTGTTGTCACCGCTTTTCAGCTGTACCCATATACTGCTTTTCCGGTAGTCAGGAGTGACAAAGTGCCACAGGTCACCGGGGCGGTGGCTGGACTGATAGCTTATCATGCACTGGGCAACAGCCTTTGAGCTGGCAGGAATATTATAGTGATCCTCTTTACCCTCAAAAAGTTCCCTGTGCACGGTTTTTATAATGTCAGCAAGTGAATTGGATTTGCCAACTACATGGGTATCGAGCAGGGCATTCTGAAGGCTGGAAATATAATTTAAAACCGAAGGGTCCTTGAATACCTGGTCTCTCTGTCTTTCCTCTGCAACAAAAAGGGAGGCTTCATCCCATGCATCTGCCTCATCACCGCTTGAACTGTCCAGATTTTCATTTATTATATCCGTGATATTCTCATATACTTCCCTGCTGTTCGTTGAGGCTTCCGCGGTCTCTGAAATGGTGTTAATTACCTCTGTGAAAACCCTCGTTGCTTCAGGGAAATCAAGTTCTTCCATTCTGTTTTCTGACCTGGTCTTAAAACCCTGTATGAAACTATCCGCATCATATTTTTCATCTTCAGCTGAAAGGGCAAGGTATGCCATGTATGTACCCCCGAAATGCTTGTTCAGTACCCTGTCAGCTACCCTGATGGGATGAGAGGAATTGAACCATTTTACCGGGTTGTCATTGATGGTTATCAGGCTCATCCCGTAGATGGAAAGGATTACAAGCAGAACCGAAAAGGTGAGTATTAATTTTGCGCGTTTATAGGTAAATCTGCAAATTGATATCAGTGCACGGCCTGTACGGGTCACTGCGTCGCACTTGTCAGCTGAATGAACTGCACCAAATTTATCAAGTGTTTCCGGTTTAAGAAACATTACATAGGCGGGGATAAATATAATGGTCAGTACCCATGCAATCATTATCCCCAGGGCAACATAGATACCGAATACCTGTACCGGAGGTATCGGAGTAAGTGCCAGAGAGGCAAAGCCTGCTGCGGAAGTAAGAGATGTATAGAGCATGGGAGTGAATAACTCGTCCATGACTTTTATCATCGTCTGGCTCCTGCTCTTTGTCTGCTGGTAGAGCTCAAAGAATTCACTGATAATGTGTATAGAATCCAGGACCGCAATGGGCATTATAAATATGGGTATCATGCTGCTCATTATATGGACCGGAAATCCTGCTATTATCAAGGCCCCCATTGTCAGGACAACCGACACCACTGCTACTATCATAGGAGATATAATAAGAACGAGCTTTCGGAAAAATACCAGCATGAGTATGAAAATCACAACCATTGCTGCCGGGGCCGATACTGCCATCTGTATAAACATCTCAACCCCGAAGGTGTCTTCGGCCACAGGGAGACCGGTTATATGGTATTCATCATCCCCTTCAAATTGTGCGACCTTCTGCTGAAGTGCAGAGTATACCCTGTAGCTTAAGTCTTTGTGTGTAAGGGGGATATAAATAGCAAGGGCCTTGCCGTCTTCGGATACGAGCGTGCCGTTTAAAAAGGGTATTCTTTTTGCCTTTTCACGAACAGCAATTGCCTCTTCCCTGGTCTGGGGAGGCTTCGGCATCAACCACTCGAATTTTACAGTCCCCAGCCCTCCCTGTTCGATGTTATCCACGGTTGACGGGGCAATAAGGTCAACCTCAACCACGCCCTTTTCTTCTCCGTTTTCTGTCCAGTGAAGCGTCTTTGCAAAATTTGCAAGCTCGTATATATTTTTCAGTGTTTCAGGATTGAATACACCGTCAGGATGTATTTCATTTACAACACCTACAACTACCATGTCATAGAGCTGCAGTTCCTTTTTCATGTTGTCATGGAACAACCTTACAGGCTCATCTGCTGGGAGCATGTTTTCAGGGTCGGTATCAACCCTCAGTGAATTCAGATAGGGGAATGTTCCCGGAAAGATAGAGGGGAGAGCTGCCCAAAGGATAATAACTGATGTCAACAGCACCATGACTATTGTTACCAGTTTATATTTTTTTATGGAAAACTCTGCGATTTTTTCCCTGATATTCATTGTATTATCTCCTTTAAGTATTCAATCCTATAATAGAAATCCCTCAAGCATCTTTTCTTCGTCCTGGACAACTTTACCGCCCATGACCTTGCTGATATTGCCACCAAACAGCTTAGCCATAAGGGCCATGTTCATTTCAGATAGATAAACCCTGCCGTCATCACCTTCCCATACAGAAATGCTGCAGGGCATGAGGCATGATACAAATCGGTCAGTAGTAAGTACCTCTTTCGCATATTCAGCCTTGCACAGTTTTATGATTTTTACCCTAGGCTGAAACTCATAGCCTGCCTTATTTATTTCATCTTTTACATCACTGACGCCCTTTACGGACCATCCCTGTTCCTTGATTCTTTGCTGTACCGTAGCTACAGTGTCATCAAAGCCGAGTTTCGATTCTTTTGTAATGATCATCATTGACGGCATTATTGAAATAATAAGTATACCGCAGAAAATAGCCCCTATGACCATGCCTGCATTAATGTATATCCATTTTTTGTTCCCGGATTGATTTGATGTTTTTTCAGACATTACATTTCTCCTTTTCCATGTGAAATTTTATAACCTCAAGAAGCGAGTCCAACTGCTGGACACCAATAAAACGCTTTATTTCTTTTCCATTTCTGACCAGGCATAAAGTGGGCACTGCATTTACATTATATTTGTCCGAGTCATTATCCGGGTCATCAATATTGACCCTGACGATATCGATGCAGCCGGGCAATAATTCTGAAAGATCCTCAAGTATGGAACACTGGTTAAAGCAGGGGCTGCTCCAGGAGGCACAAAAATTCATCAGTTTAAGCCGGTTGTCTTTTATATCTTCCGAATAATTGTCCTGCTGTAATTGTTCCTTCATTGGTATCTCTCCGGTAAAAATCAGTAATGATAAAAAATCTGTTTTATCCGGTTTTGTGCCTTCTTTACCTGTAAACTGCCAGATCTTCTTCTTCTTCCGGTTTACAGTCAGATAAAGCAAGGAATAGGCCAATTTTGAGATAGAGAAGAGTGAAGTTGTAAAATGGAGTTAAATCAAATAGATAGATGTGGTAGGGAGCCTGGAGGTGATAACCGAGGCGTGTCTGGTATGCGTATACTGAAGTGAGTAAGCGTAAACTGAATGTAAATAGTTTACAGTCCGAGTCTACGCATTTTTTTGTATAATCCTGCCCGGGTAATACCTAAAATCCTGGCAGCCTGTGCCTTGTTGCCGTTTGCCTCAGAAAGCGCATCAAGGACCTGGGCCTTTTCATCTTCCTCTGTAGCTGGAACCGGTTTTCGCCTGGGGGTGCGGACCGGTTTGCTTTCGCGGGTTAATTCGGGTGGAATGGAAGAAAGTGTAATTACCTTCTGGGTGCCGAGAGTTACTGCAAAGGCATGTTCTATGACATGTTCAAGCTCTCTTACATTTCCCGGCCATTTATAGGCAAGGAGCAGGTTCATTACAGATGGAGAACATCCTTCTATATTCTTATTGTATTCTTTATTAAAGAGCCCGATAAAATGGGTAATAAGGTCTTTGATATCATCCCTGTGTTCCCGGAGGGGAGGTACTGTAAGACCTACAATTCTTAGCCGATAGTAGAGGTCTTCCCTGAATTTTCCTGTCTTGACAAGCTCTGATATTTTTTTGTTGGAGGCCGCAATGATGCGGCAGTTTACACGTCTAGGGATAGCCTCCCCAACACGTGTTATCTCCTTTTCCTGGAGCACCCTTAATAGTTTTACCTGGGAAGATAAGGGCATTTCTCCAATTTCATCCAGAAACAGGGTGCCGCCCGAGGCTGTTTCAAAGCATCCTGCCCTGTCTTCAACTGCCCCGGTAAATGCTCCCTTTTTATGGCCGAACAGTTCAGCCTCGAGGAGGGTTTCGGGAAGTGCGCCGCAGTTTACAGGCAGAAATATCTTATCCGCACGGTTGCTTTCTGCATGAATGGTCTTAGCGATCAGTTCTTTTCCTGTCCCGGTCTCGCCTTCAATAAGTATTCCCGCATCGTTTTTAGATATAACCTGTATGATTTCATACAGGTTCTGCATCCGGGGGGAACGGCCGACAAGGTCTCCGTATTTGCCCATCCTTGCAATCTCATGTTTTAAAACGCGGATTTCATTGCGTGCCTGCTTGATCATGCTTACATCAATCAATGCCTCTATAGCGCCTATGATATTGCCGTTGTCATCATAAACGGGTTTGCTCCTGCGCATTACAGGTATTACCAGGCCGTCTTTTGAAAGCATTTCGCATTCCACCTCGCCGCCATTCCCTCCTGAAAGAAGCGGGCAGAAGGTTTTTCTTATGGATACATCCTGGTATGCACAGATATTTATCCTGAACTTGTCGCATGTTGACCCGACTATTTCAGAGGCACTGTAACCGGTCAGCTGTTCAGCAGATTTGTTCCAGTAAATTATCTTATGATCCCTGTCCACCATGAACACGGAGCATGGAATTACGTCTACAAGGGCATTCCTGAAATGTTTGTCTATATTATCAAAATTTTCCATTTTAAAATTGCTGAATATATTAATTTTTATCGTATATGCGATATAATTTGTAGGGTGCTGTTGTCAACTCGTAATATTTTATCATCAATTAATCAAAACCGGAGAATCAAGATGCTTCTGCCTTTACCTTAAACCGTAGCCCCATACCCTAACCAGATTTTATCTTTTTCTTCCCTGTGCCCTGAGCCCTGTGCCTTTATTTCATACACACCTTCCGAACCTGCCTGATATCAGTCAGGCCAAGAAAGACCTTCCTTATACCATCCTGCAGCAGGGTTGTCATGCCGTCCTTTATCGCCTGTTCTCTTAAATCCTCCATCTTTGCCCTTCCCTGAATGAGCGCCTGCATTTCGTCCGTTCCATGCAGAAGTTCAACAATGCCTGTCCTTCCCCGGTAGCCCGTATTATTGCATCTATCGCAGCCGCCTGCACGGTAGAGTTTGAGATCATCACTATATGGAAATCCAAGGAATGCAAAATTACCAGCATAGGCCCGTGCAAGTTCGTCATACTCCTTTTCATCAGGATGATAGGGGGCTTTACAATCTTTACACAATGTTCTTACAAGTCTCTGTGCAAGTACGCCTAAAAGGGCATCTGCAAAATTGAAGGGATCCATACCCATATCCAGTAGCCTTGTAATAGTTTCCGAAGCGCTGTTGGTATGCAGTGTGCTGAATACCAGGTGACCGGTAAGCGATGCCTCGATCCCGGTTGACACGGTTTCATAATCTCTCATCTCGCCGACCATGATCACGTCCGGGTCGGCCCGCAGGAACGAACGCATTGCCGCGGCAAAATCAAAACCTATCTTAGGGAGAACCTGCACCTGCCTTAACCCTTTCTGTGTTATTTCAACAGGATCTTCAGCTGTCCATATCTTTGTCTCAGGTTTGTTGATATGGTTAAGTGCTGCATGGAGCGTTGTTGTCTTCCCGCTGCCGGTCGGGCCTACCACCAGTACAATTCCATATGGTTGTGAAATAAGGTGAGTAAATAAATTATAGTTTCTTTTACTCAGGCCCATGGCATCAAGCGGTATTGGTTCTCCAGCGCTCAGTATACGCATTACCACATCTTCCTCTCCACCTACCGTGGGTATGGTCGCAACCCTCAGTTCGATATCAATGGGTGCAAATTTTTTGAATTTGATCTTGCCGTCCTGCGGTTTTCTTCTTTCAGCTATATCCAGATCGGACATGATCTTGATTCTCGAAACAACCGCCTTTTTATAGTGATAGGGAATGGTCTGGTAATTCGTGCACGCGCCGTCTATCCTGAAACGGATTTCAGCGCCTGACTTTCCCGGGTATGGTTCGATATGTATGTCGGATGTGTTTTTCCTGTAACCGTCCACTATTATCTTGTTAACGAGCTGGACTATGGTACTGTCATTCTCGGTCATTAGTTCATAGGAATCATCTTCCTCATCATCGTCACTAACACCAAGTTTTGCCATAATATCCTGTATTGACCAGTTATCCTCTTCCTGTGGTGCGCCGTAAAAATAGTCAAGAAACTGGAGTATGTCTTCCTTCAGTCCTACGGCAAACTCATATTTTTCCGCAGGGATTAATGCCTTGATGCTGTCTATTTTGTCCAGTCGCTGGGGATTGTCTATAAGGATTTTTACATTGCCGTTTTCTCTTGCAAGAGGCACCCACAGGTTTCTTTTAAGGTATACATGTTTGAGCTGGGAAAGAACATCGCCGGGGATCGTAAAATTACTGTCATAGGGGACATACTCGCAATTGAAAAATTCACCAAGGGATTTACCAACATCGTTTTTCTTAACCTTGAAATCATTAATAAAAACCGTTTCAATAGCCAGTTTCTGTTCCCTTGCACGCCTGACAGCCTGCTCCAGTTCCTTTTGTGTGATAAGGCTGTTGCTTAAAAGATAATCAAAACGATTCTTTTTTTTAGATTCTTTTGAAATTTTTAGCTGGTTATAAAATGCTACTCCAAGGATTTTTGCCATTTCAACGGCAGACCTCTGGTCTTCAAGAGAAAATCTTTTACCGCTATTTTTATTTATAAGCTGAAACACACCAATAATTTTGTTTGTAAAGAATATGGGTACGGATAAAACCTGTTTTGTAACAAAGTTATTTTTATCATCCCAGCTTTTATCAAAAGATAACCTTCTGTTGATCATAGCAAGTTCATCTTCATCATAGGCATTTACAATGTTTGTTACCTGCGCATTAAAGGCAGTATATCCGGCGATGCTTTCGTTATTAATGGGTAGGCGTATTTCTTTAGGTACAGGACCTCCGGCCTTCAGGCGCTGATAGAGTTCTTTTCTGTTCCCGTCAATCACATAGATGCTTATTCTTTCTGCATTAAACAGGCTAAGGATCTCCTCATTAAGTTCCAGAAAAATCTCATCCATGTCCTTTGCGGAGTGGATCTGGTTTGCAATGTCATTAAGGGATTTGTAGTATGCCAGCATCTCTTTCTGGGAAGCGGTTTCCATCCGGGCATTTGACATGGAATTCTCCTGTTGTTTAAGTTTGAAAAGCTTATATGTGATATTTATGGATGAAAAAGATAACTTACAGGGGTAAAGCTGATTATAAAACGGGAATCATTTTTTATGAAAATTACGAATAATAATAGATTATTTTAAATAAAAATAAAAGTCATAAAATATTTTTATACCTTTTCCCTGACCGGTAAAAATAAATCCTTAATCTTCAGTCCGCCACGAAGGGTGAATACAATGTACAGCAGGGTTAAGGCCGCATCCACAATTCCTGTAAACCAGAATGCAGAAGGAAAATCTTTATAAAATAACATATAGGCATAAAGCTGAATAACATAGAAGATCCTGCCGATAATCAGGCAGCCGACATTAAAAATATATCTTCGAATATTAACGGCTGACAGAAATTGCAGGTAAGCAAAACAGAAAAAGAAGGAGGCAAGGAATACGCTGTAAAATGAATGGGTGTGAGGTTCATCGATAGCTCGACCTGTACCGATCATAAATAGATACAAAATTCCGGCTATCGTATCCCAGATTCCACCTGCAGCAAATGTGACTGCTAAAGGCCTGAGACTGTTTTGTTTCATTTATTCGTCTCCTTTTTCATGTTTTTTCCATGCCTCTGCAACAGCAGGATTTTTATCGAAAAACTGACCCCGCGTTTTTTTATCAACACGATTAAGAGGACAGGCAAAATTCATACATTGCGAGCACATGAAAACAATGAGGATTATAAAAAAACCTATTGTTACTGCGAAATAAAGGAGTAACAGTAAAAATTGTTCCCCGAAGAACAGTATCGGTGCAGGGTATCCCCAGACAACAACAAAACCGATAAAAAAGATAGCCTTTTCACCCGCTGTCATGGGGCCGGGCCTGTATTTCCACAGTTTGGGAGAGCCGTAATTTGCCCGGCATTTAAGTGATGTAAAAGGTTCGGCATAGTGGGGGCAGTGGGAACACATGACACGGATCTCTATGAACCCGAAAAAGGTAATTATAATTACTATCCAGGGTATCATCAGCCAGCCGTTCAGGTGATAGATACCGACACTGCCAAGTATAAAAGAAGGAAATGAAATGAGCAGAAAGTACAGCCAGTCCTTTAAGCTGAAATGACAATGGACCCTGTCATGGATTGCGCAATCATCACAGGATTCTGATTCGCATGTCTCCAAAGGTTTTTCATGATCTAAAGACATAAGCCTGCTCCATGATATTAGGTTTCCTCAGGCAAAGGTTTAAGACAGAAGCTGTTATGACTCAACCCCCTCATTTGCCGAAACCAGTTCGACCACCCTTGAAAGATTAATAAGCCAGAAATGATCGCCATACTCAGCGATTGACTCGTTGATATTCTTTTCTATCATACCCTTAGCCGCGGCATAGGCATCATCTGCTGTCAGGACATCCGGTTTGAATGAATTGAAATATATGCCAAGGGTTTCCCTGGTTGCCATACCCGGCGTGTTCAGGATCTCCTCAATCTTTGGATACATCCCCATCTGATTGTACAGAAGCATCTCTTTAATAAACATGGATGCCTCGGCAAATCCGAGCAGTTCATTTTCATCACCGCTATAGAAAATAACATATTTTACAAGCGGCTCAACCGGACCATAATCCCTGATAAACGCATCCGAAGGAAAGGTTTTCCATTTTTCGGATCCGCTATCCAGCGCTTCAAAGATTTTATTCACATTTGTGCCTGTAGCCAGTGTATAGGCCATGATCATGCCGGGGATGTAGTGCCTTTCTGCATTGAGGGTCAGGGAGATGGCGGGCAGGGTGCCCGAGTCTTCATTAAGGAGGTTTGCTATCCCGCTGACAAAGGGTCTCAACTGCCTGGCATTTCCCTTCTGAAAGATATGTATCTCTTCTGTACCGATTCCGGTGAGTTTTACCCCGATGGTGTCTATTGATTTTCCGGATAATTGAGGTTTCAGTTCCTCAAGAAGGTTAACTGCTTTTCTGGAGATGTTTAATCCCTCAAGACTTACTTCAAGACCAGCCTGTACATTGCTCCGGATCTCCTCTGCGACCATATCTCTTCTTGTTTCAATTTCTTTTTTAAGTGCGGCACTGTTCTTTTTCTGGATATCGTCAATGACCAGTTTTGCGGTTGCCAGAAAAAATAATACAAACATTGAGACGAGAATCAATCTCAGGTTCTTTTTTTTTGCAATTTTGTCATACATGGAGGCCAAAAGTGATATGACGCTTGCAAGGATTGTAATTATAAGGACAATATTATTCTCCAGCATTGGTCTTCTCCCTATTGGTAAGAGGTTTTTATTATACCTCACTCAATTTATATGATGGATGCATCAAACCTGTTCTTCGTTCAATTGCCCTCTGTTGTCGAACAGTCTGGTTACCTCGATATCCCCCCATAGACCAAGAGCTAAATTTAAGTCCTCTCTGGTCCACGTTCTAAAGAGCAACCGATTTGTTTCTAAAAAGTATTGGTGTTCGGGCACAGTATATTTTATTTAATTCTACAGTTTTTTTAACATCCACACATTACAGCCGCCATGTATTGTCCCGCCAAGTGGTTCATCCAGGTGTCTAAAACCAAGGTTTTCATACAATGCTATTGCTGCCTTCATATTTGACAGCGTGTCCAGGTAGCATTGTGTGAATCCATTTGACCGGGCAAAGCTCAAACACTTTAGTGTCAAATCTTTTCCAATACCAGACCCGCGGTTTTCCGGAAGTAAAAACAGTTTGCGTAATTCACACACATCGAGACTGTTGTTAAATGGCGCAATCCCGCAACCGCCAGCGACGCTTCCCTCTATAATGGCAACTAAATAGACGCTTTTGTTATCCTCATTATAATATTTACTCATCGAGAGTACTTCTTCATCCGAAGGGCCAAAACCATCACCAATTGCCCCAAATTCTTTTCCAACCTTTTTTATAATCCGGCAGACAGCATCATCGTGCTCAGGTTGAATTCTAACAATATCGTATTTCATTTATTAAATAGCTCCGGTTGTATTTGAAACCAGCTCTGCGTAACTTATGCTTTCTCATATTGCATTCCTTCTATATCAAATAATTTTTCCCCAACATTATTATCATATCCCGGATCACCTACAAATCTGAATAGATTCACTGGAGCGGGACTATTTTTTTTAATAACCTGTACATATAATTTGTCAACGATATCTTTATTTCCAATCCCTTTAAATAGCCCAGGCATATAACCGATTTTTGAGTTAACTGCTGTTCAATTCTCTTTGTTCGACTTATTTAAGTAGATACTATTCTATACCACGAAGGCGTCCATCCAACGTTGCCAATAACCGGGCTGGCAAGTTTTTCGCCAGATCCGTGTTAATTGGGCTTGTTGGGTTTCTTTTTATCATTTGGGATAAAAACTATTTCACCCCCTGTTTCAAGTTTTTGGTTAATTAAGAATTTTCCGCTTGTAAATCCAAGGTCAAGATCTACTGATGCAATTTGAGCTATAGACTCAGGGTCTCCAACATCTCTATACTCCTGTAGTACAAGAGGAATTTGTTTTAATTCAGTTTTACATTTATAGGTTGTATTTATTTGTTTGACTCTCTCCTTCCGACCAGTAGCGCTATCAATAATGGAAAGATTTTGGGGAATAATATTTACATGATGAGTATATGTTCCCAACTTTGGTTTTGTAGATTCTTCTGGTTTTTCTTTATTAAAAGCTTGAATCAAGTTATTTCTTAACATATCTACCGTGATGTTTTCACCTTCGTCTGTTTCAAGGATAAAATTTACAGGTTTCTGCTCAAAATCGTTTTCTGGAATTACATCAAAATGAAATTGAAGGTATTGAGTTTTATATAATTCAAAATATTCGCATAGCAACCATGGTAAGACATTGACTTGCTCAAGAGTGAGGCAGCGAATCCCTAGCGCTTTTGCTTTTACTAGGGCAGTTTTTGCGAAACCGGTAGGTGATACAATAACCCCTTGGCCAACTCCTGTCTCTTGACATTTTTTTGTAAAAGCCTCTAGTTGCGTTACCCCTACAGGGCGATTTCTATCCCGACGTTCAACCGCGATAAAAAAGGTGTGATGTCCAGATATAACTGTTAAGACAACATCGTGTTCACGCAAACGTGGAACACCTGCGGGCCATCGCAGTTGTCATTTAAATCCCTGCCAGACTTTACCATAACCAGTTGATTTATCTCGAAGACGTTTTGGTGACTCTACAGTAACAGAATCGTTACTGGAGAGAGAACGTTCAAGGTACGCAACTAATTTTTCAAGAGATCGTCCTTTTTTCATTTTTCGAGAAACCCAACGTGGCGGTAAGGAGCTGGCGTATTTGTGGCAACAATGCTGGCACAAGAACATAGTCCATGAAGGCTATGAGTACGGCCCGGCAAGATAGTAGCCAGTCGCCTTGACTGCCTGGTTATGAAAAATCTGGGTAATTATTAAATGCTTAATCTCACGACGCTATACATTTGCTTTTGGTGTTAATTCTGATTTGCAATGTTTGCATATTATAGCATTCCATTTTACGAACTCCTTGCATGATGGACATTCTCTTAATTTACCGGGTACTTCTTTCGCAGGAGGTAATAAAATAACTATGAATATAGGCAACCAAAAGAAAGCACTCAAAATGAACCAGCCTACGGCATCTCGTCCTTTATTTTTCGCAATTAATGCCCCAATCGTCCCAGGTATTCCCCAAATTATTAAAAAAGAAAGGATAAGCTCTGGTATGCTAATGCCAAACATGATCTATTCTCCTTTCATAACAGGTATTAGCCCGATTCGGGTCTAATAGGGTAAAACACGAATCGTGCTAACATCGAATAATTAACTAAATATGTCCAAATAATACAAATTAAACATATGAATAAATTGATTATTGTGCCGCCTGATTTGATTTTTCAGACTGCCTGCACATTTTTTTGTGCATTGGATATCTCAAGCATTTTGCAAAGCTAAAACAACGGCCAAACGTTAAAAAGGTCCAATAATACCTTATTAACTATCACAGTGAAAAAATTATATGTAAGACAATAATATAAAGGTAAAGCCTTTGGTGAGACAGGGGCATTATTGATAATATGGAAAATGATGTCAATACACATTGAGCAATTAACAATAAACAATGAACGGGAAAAGAGAGGAGGGGTTTTTCTGCTATCAGTAAACAAATATCAGAAAGAAAACTTGCTTTCCGGTTCGGGTTTTAAACAACGAGATACCGGTTAAAGTAGGGTTTTTATGTATGTAAAACTCATGTTAATTAAGGTAATATTATGATCTTTTTCACCAGACAGTCTGCTTAGAGCCCGTAATGAATGGTTTTCTGTTGATGAAATTTAACAAATTAGAACGAGAACACTTCAGATTCTTTATGGATTTTTACAAGAGGTTGATTATGAGATGTGATGTTTTTCCCCTGCGGATTATTTCTACAATGCTATTGACACTTATAATGCTGTTTTGTGCCGCCAGCAGCAGCGCTGCTGATGGTGTGACCACTATGCTGCATTTCCCTGAGCTTAATATTAAGGCCGGGGAGCGTGTTCTATTAAAGGCCTATTTTTATAACGAAAGTCAGGAGACGGTTGAGTTCACTTTTCCGGAAAGTTTGCCGCTGCGTTTTCAGGCCGCTGACGGGACCTCAATACTGGTGACCGCAGTTGAGACCGGTATTTCGCAGGATGTTGTATTGCGGGCAGGAGAGTTTATAACCAGGGAGTATAATATTGTTCTTCCCCTTCATTACCATGGAACTATAGATATCTCTCTGGTTGATTCCCCGGAAACAGAGGTGCTGATCAACATTCTTGATGAAGAACCTGCCTCCAAAAGATTGCTGGCCGGACCCGCAGCGGACGGTAATGATGATTACCCTTCTCTTGAAAGCCTGCATTCGCTCTATCAGCCATATGTGGTAAATTTTTCTGTTTATGAACCGCTGTATTTTCTGGCCGGCACAGATTTATCTGAAAGCAAGTTTCAGATCAGTTTCAGATACCGTCTCTTCAACCCGGCAGGCTCCCTGTCCCAGCGGTTTCCGGCATTAAGCGGATTTAATTTCGCATTCACCCAGACATCATTCTGGGATCTTGCTTCCGACTCCGCCCCATTTGAGGATACAAGCTACAAACCCGAAATGTTTTACCTGACCCGAAACTGGGTAACTCGTCCGGGATGGCTGAAGGGGCTATTTTTCCAGGGCGGTTTCAGGCATGAGTCAAACGGCAGGGGAGAAGAGTTTTCGCGAAGCACCAACACCTTATACTTTAAGCCGATCTTCACTTTTTACGGCGCAAAATCGGAGCTGGGACTTCAAATCAGCCCGAAACTTCTTGCATATATCAATAACAGTGAAGACAGTAATCCTGACCTTGATGGTTACAGGGGCAATGTGGATTTTGAGGTGAAGTTCGGTAAGGCGAGCGGGTTTGTAAGCACCACCCATCTGCAGGTTGCAAAACAGGGTACTTCAATCCAGACCGATCTGAGCTACCCTATTTCCAAATTGCTGAAGAACAACTTGGATCTGTTCCTATATGTACAGTACAGCAATTCGCTGGCTGAGAGCCTGATCAATTATAAAGAGCGTACCCAGGCATTGCGGATAGGTATTTCAATTGTCCGCTAAGGGAAGGGGAGGTAAATAACAGGGCTGAATAATTAAACAGGGTATGAATATCCATACCCTGTTTAATTATTTTTATATATAATATTCCATGATTGACTATCAATTTTTAAGCAGCCATTTCCAGGCCGGTATTACATTAATATTTTCGTCCAAAGATTCCTCATCATCCAATGTTACTATTGTCCCTGCTTTTATTGAAAATTCTTCCATTGCGCTTTTAAGCCCACGGACCTCTCTGGCGAAGGTTTTTACATTTGAACTATCCCAGCAAACCTGAATAAGTTCGATTCTATCCGTCACTTTATGCCTGGCAAAAAAATCAGTTTCATATCCATCTTTTGTATTTATGTATTCAATATCATATCCATTACGGCGAAGGTGCATGAAAACTATATTTTCCAGTAACGGCCCATAATCGGATGTGTTTCGAAAAGACATGGCCTTGAGCAGGCCTGTGTCAATGGTATAAATCTTTGCCGGATTAATTAAACGTGCTTTTTCAGATCGACTGTGTATTGGTACTCTGTAAAATAAAAAAGCATCGATAAGGTGATTAAGGTATTCATACAGATTGTTTTTCGTACATTTAACCGACATGCTTTTCAGATGATTATAGAATTTGTTAATGCTGAATTTACCACACGGTGAACTCATAATAGTTTTAACAAGATGTTTAAGTGCTGTTACATTGCTGACTTTATGTCGTTCAATAACATCTTTTAATAATACAGAATCAATATATCCCTGCAATATTTCAATTCTCAGATTCTTATCCGTTGTCTGAACTTCCGGAAAACCGCCTGTTTCAATGTAATCCATGATTGCTTTACGAAGGGTAGAAATAGTCCTGGTCCCAAATTTATCGGGTGGGGTTTTAAATAATCCATGGAATTTTATAAACTCAATAAAACTGAAAGGAAATATTTCAGTAGTAAGAGAACGGCCCCGCAGGCTTGTGGCAATATCAGTGCTGAGTAGTTTTGAAGAAGAGCCGGTTATATAGATCTGAACATTTTCGGTATCAAGCAACCGCCTGATAAACATCTCCCATTGTTCTATCCTCTGAATTTCATCGAAGAAAAAATAGCATTTGGAGTTGCGATGCTCAGGATATTTGCTGAAATAGACATCAAGAATAGTGTTAAAGTCATTAACCTTAAAATCAAGCAACCGATCATCTTCGAAGTTAATATAAGTAATCTTCTCCCTGGAAATGCCGGCAGAGATGAGCTCATGAATTTTTTGATAGCAAAAGTAAGTCTTGCCGGATCTCCTCATGCCAATAACAGTATCAGCTTTTCCCTTCATATCATTGAAATTTTCATTTCGAGTTATTGCTGAAGGAATATCCCGTTCATGAAAATCATCAATTAATTTTGATATTTGTTCTTTCATAGTAGGACATATTATCTCTAAAAAAGAGATAAATCAAGACTTAATTATCTTTTATTTAATGAAGCTATTGGCCTGAATGATTTGAAGGAATGCCCTGCCATATGTTTACATATATTTGGTAGGGTCTGGCACTCCTGATTCAGTAAAGCCTTTTCTTCTCAAGATGCAGCTGTCACATGAACCGCAGGCGTAACCTTCGGGTGATGGATCGTAACAGCTGTGGGTCATTGAGTAATCAACTCCCAGTTTATTGCCGCATTCGATTATCTCTGCCTTGGTCATCTTTATCAGGGGCGTATGAATTTTAAGTTTTGTGCGGTTTTCCACTCCTGCCTTTGTGGCAAGGTTTGCCATCTTCTCAAATGCCTCTATATACTCGGGCCGGCAGTCAGGGTATCCGCTGTAGTCAACCGCATTTACTCCTATAAATATATCCCCGCATTCCAGGACCTCTGCCCAGGCAAGGGCATATGACAGGAAAATGGTGTTTCTTGCAGGGACATAGGTGACAGGTATTTCCCCTGCCATTTCCTCTTCTTCTCTACCTTTGGGTACATCCATGTTATCAGTAAGTGAAGATCCGCCTATCTGCCGGAGATTGATATCAATTATCATGTGCTCTTTTACATTGAAAAACTCTGAGACCCTGCGTGCGGATTCAAGTTCAAAGGAATGCCTCTGGCCGTAATTGAATGAAAGGCTGTATAAGGAAAAGCCTTCACTCTTTGCAATCGCCATTACGGTTGTGGAGTCGACGCCTCCACTAGATAGTATTACTGCCTTTTTATTGTCTGTCATTCCCTTGTCCCTGTTCTGTTTTAATGTGTTTTGATGGGAGATTTATATTTTATTTGGCAGAGAAAATCAAACAGACATGTCAAATCCGGAATACAAAAATCAGGCGCCCCTGCATGGATTGTGATCTGTCCTGAATTGGGACATGATTATATAATGCAGCGTAGGAGCGGGCTCCTGTGCCTGCCCTTGTGTGTTTAAAATACAAGGAACAAAAAAAAGGCAGACACACAGGTCTGCCTCTGCACTATCATTGGAATCTGCCTGTTATACGAACTGCTTTACCTTTCTTTTTAAGGCCGCACCATCCTTTACCAGGGAAGGATGCACAGGCGGCTTTGCAAATATAATACAGATAAATGCGATTGCCATAGCAAGAACCGATATCTGGAATGCATGCATATAACTGCCCGTTATATCACGAATATGTCCTGCCAGGAGAGTTCCCAGGCTGCCCAGGATAGTATAAAAGGGTGTTATATAACCCATTATTTTGGGGTATTCCGATACTCCGAAATATGAAGGCAATAAATTCACAAGGACAAGTACGTTTACGCCAAAACCGATTCCGAAGAATATGGAATAAAGAACCGCACCTGAAAATGAACCGGCAAAAGGTGCAATTATGAGGCCTAAAATCAATATCGAGATAGAACCCAGTGTTATGTACTGCATACTTATTCGAACTGCCAGTATACCGGCCGAAACCTGGGCTATTGTCATGACTGTTGACATTATTCCTATTACTAAACCTGTCATGCCCGATGATACGCCTATATCAAACATGTATTTTACCTGGTGTGCAACAATCCAGTTCATGGTGAAATACTGGAGTGTATAAAAGATCAACAGCATCCAGAGTGCCCTGGTCCTGAAGGCCTCTTTTGCCGTAAAATCCACAGGCGTTCGGTAGTTAGCTTTTTTATTGGTCTTATTTGATGATATTTCAGCTTGTTTTGAACGGGGACCATCAGGTACCTGTCCGAGATCGCCCGGTTTGTCCACTACAAAAAGTGCAGGTAGAATGACACAAAAAAACATTATGAGTCCTGCAAATACCAGGAATGTATGCCTCCAGCCTATGATATTGATGAGGTGGAGCAGAAGAGGGGCTATAAGAACCCCGGTGATTCCAGTTGCTGCCGTTGCTATCCCTACCGCTACAGAGAGTTTCTTCACAAACCACTTGTTGATGATCGTATTCATGGCAAGCATCCCGCCGAGGCTGAACCCTGTGCCTATTATAATCCCGTAACCGAGATAAAGCTGCCATACTTCATGAAAATGCGCCAACAGAATAAGCCCGGTTGTATTTATAAGATTTCCTGTAATAATAGCTTTTTTACCGCCCCACCTCATAATAAAAAATCCTACAACAGGCGCAACCACGCCTATTAATACGTTACTTGTTAACTGGGCGCCCGAAATCACAAAAAGGCTCCACCCGAAATCTTCGGCCCAGAAGGGTAGGAAAATACCAAATGTTATTAACAGTGCTCCTGAAACCATATTAAAAGGGAATAATACAGCAAGATTAATCCAGCCGTAAAACCCTTCTTTGCTTTTTGCCTTTATCTTCATTTTTAAAACTCCCTATAAGGAGCTCTCCAGAAGATCTTTAAACTGCTCAATATTTCAGGAGAAATACTTGAGAAGAATAATTGCTTACTCAGGATCATATAATTGAGAGATAAAGCCTTTTGCTCAAAGCTCAAAACTTAAAGAAGAAGGCTAACTGGCTTATATTCAAAGACATTTATCTCTGAATGTAAGAAAACTCAATCTGTTTTAGCGGGATTTTATTCTCGGGTCGGAAAAGCCGTTAATGATCCTGATATAATGGATAAGCGGATAAATAAGATATATAATTATATTATATTTTCTATAATATTTATTAAATTATTAAAAATGTAATAACCTTAACGTCCACAAAGTATCCTGGAGAGCATAAAAAACTAAAGTTATAAATAATTCATTTTAATTAATTGTAAAACAATTATACCTGTATTAACTTAAGTTAAAAATTGTTAAATTATTAATACTTTAAAGTCTAAAAATTATATGCTTCTTAAAATATATTAATTGAACAGGTCAGGCTAAAGCCCTGCCTGTATTTTTTCCGAATTAAAAATAATCCCATTTTTAAATACGTTATGAAAAAATATAGTTTAACTGATGGATTAAGTCAATCCTTGTTTTGCCAGCAGAAATAGTATGGCTGATCCTTTATGCTACCTCTTTTTTGTACAGATCAAAAAATATGCAGAGAGGAAGATTTTTGAATACTGTTTCAGCTCCGTGTGAAGTTTTTTTCATTAAGCCCTTTTTCTGAAAGCCTTAATGAAGGCCCCTTGTGTGAAAATAATGGGGTAATCTTAATTGACAAGATGTTGACTCACATTTAATTTCTAGGTATAAAAATAGTTTTCGGTCAGACAGAAGAACCGACTATATCTCGTTGCCGGTGATATCGTCTCAGGGTATCATCAATCCGGCGGCATGTTTTACAATATTGATTGGAGGCCCCCGGCAATTCTATCTCTCTTATCTGTGCCGGGCTATTTTCGTTAACTATCATGAATTTTGCATGAAATTCAATCATTTAAGAAAGAGAGAAAAATTATGGGTAATTTTCTTGAAGACGGACCAAAAAATCCAATTAAGATACAGGATAATACGTTTAGAGACGGACATCAGTCCCTCCTGGCAACCAGGATGAGGACCGAAGATATGCTTCCAATAGCAGAAAAAATGGACGAAGTGGGTTTCTGGGCAATGGAGGTCTGGGGCGGTGCTACATTTGATACAATGCATCGATTCCTGGGTGAAGACCCCTTTGACCGCATTAAGACCCTCAAAAAATATATCAAAAAGACACCATTTTCCATGCTGCTGAGAGGGCAGAACCTTGTCGGATACAGGAACTATGCCGATGATGTTGCAAAGCTTTTTGTAGACAAGTCATGTGAAGCCGGAATGGATGTGTTCAGGGTATTTGATGCCCTTAATGATTTTAGAAATTTTGACACGGTTGTTGAAAGAATCAAGGCAAACGGAAAGCATTTTCAGGGAACAATATGCTACAGCCTTACTGAAAGGCGCATGGGCGGTGAAGTTTTTAATATCGATTATTACCTGAAAAAGGCAAAGGAACTTCAGGACATGGGCGCTGATACACTATGCCTGAAGGATATGGCCGGCATCATGGCCCCCTTTGATATTGCCAAGCTTATAACCGAGCTTAAGAAGATTATTACAATCCCGATACACCTGCATACCCATTATACCAGCGGTATGGCCTCGATGATATATCTTGAGGCAATAAAGGCCGGTGTTGACATTATTGATACATGTCTTGCTCCATTTGCACTCAGGACCTCACAGCCGGCAGTTGAACCTATAGTTGCCACACTTTTCGGCACAACAAGAGATCCGGGTTTTGATCTCGATACCCTGCTTGAACTTGGTGAGCATATGGAGTCGGTAGCACCAAAATACAGGGATTACCTTGCCAAGCATAAAATGTCCGTAATTGACACAGGTGTTCTCAAGCACCAGGTACCAGGCGGAATGATATCCAACCTGGTAAGCCAGCTCAAGACGGCTAACGCCCTTGACAGGCTTCCAGAGGTATACAAAGAAGTCGCCGAAGCACGTAAAGAGCTAGGAATGCCTCCGCTTGTAACACCTACCAGCCAGATTGTCGGTACACAGGCGGTGCTTAACGTGCTCCAGGGACGCTGGAAGATAATGAACTATGAGTCCATGGACCTGGCAATGGGATATTACGGAAAAACTCCAATCCCGGTCAGCCCGGAGATCGTGGAGATAGCCTCCAAGAGAAATAAGAAACGCAGGCCTGACGGTGTAATTGAAGACAGGGTTGCAAATCATCTTGAGCCTGAACTGGAAGCAGCCAAGGCGAAGATAGGAGATCTGGCAAAGGATGATTTTGATCTTCTTATCTATGCCCTTTATCCCACAACAGGCGAACAGTACCTGAAGTGGAAATATGGTATTGAGGAAAGACCTGATACAGTTAAACCCAAAACCCTTGACGATATAAGAGCAGAAGATGAGGCCATGGCTGCTGCTATCGAGCAGGTGTGTAAAGTCTCTTTGAAATAGTATTCTATACAGTATTCTATAAAGAGGAGAAAAATAATGGGAAAAAAAGTTACTGTTGTAGGCGCCGGCCATGTTGGCGCAACCGCCGCAATGCGTCTTGCTGAAAAGGAACTTGCCGATGTAGTGCTTATTGATGTCCTTGAAGGCGTTCCCGAGGGAAAGGCCCTTGACCTTATGGAGGCTGCTCCTGTTGAGAAGCATGACTCAAAGATCACAGGTGCCACTGCTGATTACAGCCCTGCAAAGGATTCGGATATTGTCATTATTACAGCAGGAATCCCGAGAAAACCCGGCATGAGCAGGGATGATCTCCTTACAACCAACATGGGTATTATGAAGTCGGTTGTTACCGAGATAGCAAGGGTAGCGCCCAATTCGATCCTTATAATAGTAAGCAATCCCCTTGACGCCATGTGTCATGTTGCCATGGATGTCAGCGGCTTCCCGAAGGAAAGAGTAATAGGTATGGCCGGAGTTCTCGATTCAGCCAGGTTCAGGACTTTTATAGCCATGGAACTGGATGTCTCGGTGGAAAATACTCATGCCTTTGTTCTTGGCGGTCATGGTGACACCATGGTTCCCTTGCCGAGATACTCGACAGTAGCCGGAATTCCCATTACAGAACTTATGTCTCCAGATAGAATAGAATCTCTTGTTCAAAGGACCAGAAACGGCGGCGCTGAAATAGTAGGTCTTTTGAAGACCGGAAGCGCCTACTATGCGCCGGCATCTTCAGCCGTTGAAATGGCAGAGGCAATCCTCAAGGATAAAAAGAAGATTCTGCCATGCGCGGTTTATCTCGGCGGAGAGTACGGGATAAACAACCTGTTTATAGGCGTGCCGGTGAAACTTGGAGAAAAGGGTGCTGAACAGGTAATTGAGATCGAACTTACAGAAGATGAATCAAAGGCGTTGCATGCCTCGGCCGCTGCTGTCCAGAGACTTGTTGATGATATAAAGAGACTGGGATAAAATTATAAAATCCATCCGGAAGAAAACCATTTCCAGATGGATTTTTTGTTTTTCTATATATGCCATACATCGTTATCGTCAACCACAGAGAGCACTGAGAACCTAGGAGATTTTTATTTATAAACCTTAACTCCGTGGCCCTCTGTGCTCTTCGTAGTAAATTTAAGTTTTAGCTTTTTTTTATATTTCAATGTTTTTGTTTTTCTCTGCGCTCTCTGCGGACTCTGCGAGAGACAAGGTTTTAGGTTTTTTTCTTGGTGACTTTGTGTCTTTGTGGCTATAAATTTTATTTTAAAAACAACATAATAACAGGATCTATCAATGTCTACGGCTTTTTTATATGAAGATATGTTTCAGCTGGGAGATGATACTTCCGAATATCGTCTTCTCACAAAGGATTATGTCTCAACCGGTATTTTCGAGGACGAGAATGTTATAAAAGTTGCACCCGAAGGCCTGACCCTGCTGGCGGAAGAGGCATTCAGGGATGTTGCGCATCTCCTGAGAAAATCACATCTTGAGCAGACTGCGGAAATCCTCAATGACCCTGAGGCCTCAGACAATGATAAATATGTGGCCCTTGAGATGATAAAAAACGCGGTTATTTCTGCCGAAGGTGTTTTTCCCATGTGCCAGGATACTGGTACTGCAGTGGTAATCGCCAAAAAGGGGCAGAAGGTCTGGACCGGTTATTCCGATGAAGAGGCCCTTTCAAGGGGCGTATTCAATGCATATACCAAAAACAACCTTCGCTATTCGCAGAACGCTCCATTAACCATGTATGAGGAAAAAAACACCGCGTGCAACCTTCCTGCCCAGATAGACATCTATGCAACACAGGGAGATGCCTACAGGTTTCTCTTTATAGCGAAGGGAGGCGGGTCTTCAAACAAGACATATCTTTACCAGGAGACAAAGGCAGTTTTAAATCCTGATGTACTTGTTGATTATATGGTTGAAAAAATGAAGACCCTGGGAACAGCGGCATGCCCGCCATATCATGTTGCCTTTGTTGTGGGAGGGACCTCGCCCGAGCTGAATCTTAAAACCGTAAAGCTCGCCTCTGCAGGCTATCTTGATAATCTTCCTCAAACCGGCAGCTCAGGTGGAAGGGCGTTCAGGGATACAGAGCTTGAAGAAAAACTGCTTGAACGTTCAAGAAAAATCGGCCTGGGGGCCCAGTTCGGCGGTAAGTATTTCTGCCTGGATGCAAGGGTAATAAGGCTTCCCAGGCACGGAGCATCATGCCCGGTAGGGCTTGGTGTAAGCTGTTCGGCACACAGGAACATAAAGGCAAAGATCACAGGGGATGGTATCTTTCTTGAAAAGCTTGTCAAAGATCCGAGTGTTTACCTGCCCGAACCAGCGGGTGCAGATGATGATGCTGTGCATATTGACCTTGAAAGACCAATGGATGAGATACGGGCAACCCTTTCAAAATATCCGGTATCAACCCGGCTTTTACTTAATGGTAAAATAATAGTAGGCAGAGATATTGCCCATGCCAAACTCAAGGAAAGACTTGATAATGGTGAAGGCCTGCCACAGTATCTTAAAGACCATATTATATATTATGCAGGACCGGCCAAGACACCCGAAGGCTTTGCCTCAGGTTCATTCGGCCCCACAACTGCCGGCCGTATGGATTCCTATGTCCCGATCTTTCAGGCGCAGGGCGGATCAATGGTTATGCTCGCAAAGGGTAACCGGTCAAAGACAGTAACAGACGCCTGCAAAAAGTATGGTGGATTTTATCTTGGTTCTATCGGCGGGGCCGCAGCAAGACTTGGTAAGGACTGCATTACCAATGTTGAGGTGCTTGAATACCCGGAGCTTGGAATGGAAGCAATCTTCATGATTACCGTGAAGGACTTTCCTGCCTTTATTATTGTTGATGACAAGGGCAATGATTTTTTTGATCAGTTTAAATAGGGATTTTTATGTCACTTGAAGATCTGGAAAAAAGAATACAGGCACTGGAAGATGCAGAAGAAATCAAAAAACTTCACCAGAAATATATCAACCTTATGGATAATCTCGAATATGAAGCAGTGCCTGATCTTTTCACCGAGAATGCCTCTGTTGAAATTCGTAACCTGGGGATTAAAAAGGGCAGAAACGAGTTAAGGGAAATATACATAGATGTACTTGCTAAAAAACGTGGCAGTGAAAGGTTTGACGGCCATATGGCTGTAGAACCTGATATCATGGTAAATGGTGATGCGGCAACGGGGACATGGCTTATCTATATGTTATTCTCGAAACCTGAGATACAGTGGGTTCAGGGAAAGAATGAGTGTGAATATAAAAAAATAAACGGCGAGTGGAAAATAAGTAAACTCAAGTTCATCAGGACCCTTGCGTCTGATAAGTCGCTTTATCCATAGTTTTTTCTCATCATATAATTTACCGCACTTTCAAGCCCGTCCAGGGTTAGCTCAAACATGGGGAATATCTCCCTTATCATGCTGATGGTGCGAGTATAGGGCCACTGGCCTTCCATCTTGGGGTTCAGCCACACGCTGTGCTGAAATGTCTCGGTAATAAACTGGAGCCTTCTGTAACTCGGCATGCCTGAGCGCTCCTCGATATGAATCGATCCGTCTGTTGCCATCAGTTCATAGGGCGCCATGCTGGCGTCACCAACAACAATAAACCGGGTTTCCGGATCCAGCTTTGTCAGGTCATTTACGGCGAAGGGCCTTCTCATCCTGGGAGGATCTTCCCATAGATAGTCATAAATGGTGTTATGAAAAAAGAATGTCTTAATATCCTTGAACTGTGCCCTTGCGTAATAGAAGAGGGTCTGAACCAGATGGATATAAGGCTCCATTGACCAGCCGCCGTTATCTATGGCGAGTATGATCTTTAACCTGTCCTTGAGGCTCCGGTCAAAAACTATCTCGATTTCTCCGGCATTTTTCATGGTCTGGTAGATGCTTTCATCTATATTGATTTCATCCTTCGGGCCTACCGGAACCATGTTCCTCAGCCTTTTTAATGCCTCCCCCATCTGGGCCTGTGTAAGCGGACCTTCCTGTGAGTAATCCCTGTAGCGCCTGTCCATGGCCACCTTGAGGGCAGACTGGTTTCTTGAAATACCTCCTACCCTCATGCCGCCGGGATGATACCCTGAATGGCCGACAGGAGATGTGCCTCCTGTGCCGATCCATTTGTTCCCGCCATGGTGTTCTTCTGTCTGATCCCTGAGTCGTTCCATAAAATATTTGATCAGTTCCTCGGGTGTCATCTTCTTCAGTTTTGATTCATCCACTCCAAGGGCATCTGCAATCTCCTCAGGGTGTTTAAGCCATTCCTCCAGCAGCGCCTTAGCCATTTCGGATATTATCGCCTCATCCGGATCCGCAAGTTCGGCACCCTCAAAATGGTGGGCAAACACCTGGTCATACAGATCAAAGTATCTTTCACTCTTCACAAGTATTGCCCGGGCCGCCGTATAAAAATCGTTAAGCGAATTGATAATCCCCATGCTAAGGGCTTTCTGAAGCCTGAGAAAGGATGTAGGGGAAACAGGTATTCCTACCTGTTTTAATGTATAGAAAAAAGTCGTAAACACTTTAGGTTACTCGATCCTTAAATATCTTATTAATCTAAGTCTATATACTGTCATTTTATGCTTCGAAAAACCGGTATACGGTATGAGGTATAAGGTTTAAGGCTTTTACCGCACACCGTAAACCCTATACCTTATACCTTATTTATCGTCTGTATCTCTCATTGACATTTTTGGCCATAGCGTAATCAGGGCTCTTTTTAAACAGTATACCCAGATAGGGTGCGTCACCCTTTTTAAGATCCTTTACCCTGAAGTCCGGGTCGGAGCGAAGCGCCCTTATCCAGTTAATCAGCTCCCTGGTGGCCGGTTTTTTCTCGATGCCGTTTATTTCCCTTAAACGGTAGAATGCAGTAACGGCGTTTTCCAGCAGGTCCCTGTCTATATCCGGAAAGTGCACATGGATGATCTTTTCCATCATATCGGGCTCGGGGAATGCTATGTGATGAAAATTACATCTTCCAAGGAAAGGATCTGAAAGATCTTTTTTGGCGTTTGATGTAATGATTATTACAGGTCGGTTTTTTGCCTTTATTGTCTTGTCGATCTCCATGATGTCGAACTCCATCTGGTCCAGGACATCAAGCATATCATCCTGGAAATCCGTATCCGCCTTGTCGATTTCGTCAATGAGCAGAACAACCTTTTCATCGGCGGTAAATGCCTGACCGATTTTTCCCATCTTTATGTATTCTTCAATATTGCTTACATCTCTTGTGGAGTCCCCAAACCTGCTGTCATTAAGCCGTGTAAGGGTGTCGTACTGGTACAGGGCTTCAACCAGTTTCATGCTTGATTTTACATTAAGCACTATGAGCTTCATGTTGAGTGACCGGGATATTGCGTGGGCAAGCATTGTTTTACCTGTGCCGGGTTCGCCTTTCAGCAGTAAAGGCATTTCAAGGGCCATTGTAATATTTACAATCTTTGCCAGCTCATCATCCAGGACATACTGGGTAGAACCTGAAAACTGATCCAGGTTGTTATTGTCAGACATTCCATACTCCTTCTTATTATTTATTTTCATCTCTGCAGAATGAAGAGTTTTCTCTTTAGATTTTTTTAATATTTTAAACATAATCGCGGGTATTTATATCGGGGCACAGGATAAATGTCAAACACAGGCAGACGGCTTGTGTCCTGGAACTTTCTGGAATTTTATGTGAAAGAATAAAGGCCCTGCAGCCTTTTAACCTGCGGATTTTTTTTATCATTTTTTAGAGTCGGTAAATTCCGGGTAGTGTTTTTTCAGGCATTCAGGGCATATCCCATGGCTGAATTCCGCTTCCGTATGCATTGAGACATACTCTTCCACCTGATTCCAGTAGCCCTTATCATCTCTAACCTGCTTGCAGTATGAACATATCGGTACTATTCCTGTGAGTGTGTCGATCTTCTTCTGATAGGCATGAATCAGGAATGCAATCAGCCCTAAAATAAGAGAGGTAATGCCGAGGCATATGGAGATGTTTATCAGGAGAGTTTTGAAAATGGGTCTTAGTGTCTTCCCCTCACCCTGCTCAACAATCAGGGTCCATCCGAATTCATTAATCTTTCTGGCATTTGTAAGCAGAGTTTCTTTGCTGTTATTATATGAAAAAGATATCTCTCCTGATTTTATCAGCTCTTCTCTGTATTTCCGAGTAGATATTATCCCCTGTCAGGGGGAGCTGATTTTCGGATATCTCAAGCCTGAGAGAAGTCCTTGATGTTATATAGCTTGCCAGACTTGTTGTTAAGAACCCAACTAT
This sequence comes from Desulfatiglandales bacterium, assembly GCA_963667015.2. GTDB lineage: Bacteria > Desulfobacterota > DSM-4660 > Desulfatiglandales > HGW-15 > JAAZBV01. Next base: position 2,122,475 of record CAXXJJ010000004.1, on the reverse strand, counting down.
CAATATAATCCCTATAAGAGGAATCAGTTTTTTATCTTTTCTTTTCATTGTAATGGAGTCCCTTCTTTTCCGAGATGCCGTAAGACCGCTTCAGCACGTTTTATAATGTTTGTATCTTTATCGTCGGAAAACAGTGGTATGTCGATAATTTTAAATCCAAGGTCACTGTATATTTTGTATAATTCATCATGAATTGCCTTAACCTGCTCTTTACTGTCCTTTCTCTGGTCGTCGGTTTTATAATTTTTAAGCCGTTCCATAAAAAAGACTTTTTTTTCATAGCCCGCCCTTTCTATATCCCTGTAGATCTTCTTATCCAGTTTAATTCCTGCCACTTTTGCATAGGCCAGGTTGTCAATTATAGACCTGTCCATTACGATAAGGTCACCGGTGAGATTCTTTTCCCTTTCAAGCTGTCTTTCATGGCAGCGTCTGCAGAATATTGCCTGATCATCCCAGGGATACTTAACATTAAAAGACGGGTCTGCAGCCATTTTTTCCTGGTCTTCCCGGATTATTAATCTTGCGGTTTCATGCAAAACAGCTATGCCATGTCTTTCAAGTTCCTGTAAAACTTTTGTCTTCCCTGAATGGGGGCTACCTGTAATAATGAATTTTTTCATAGCTTTTTCATACCCTGTTTCTATTCTGTTAAGAGCTGTAACGCTGATCATATCAAGATTCTATGAATCGACCTGTAAAGTATTGGTATTTTCTGTCCAAATGTACTATCTAAAAAATGATAATTATTTTATTTGTTCTTTTACATCAACCAAAAGTTTTACACTTATCTCATAAATTACATATGTCGGAGGGAGAGTTGACCGAATATTCTATTATACCCCTTGTTGTAGGGGCCAATGAGACTGATCAGGGGGTAATGACCTATCTCAGGGACTACGGAAAACGGATCTGGATACCTATATATGTTTTTTATATCAAAGGCGGAGACAAAAATATTCTTGTAGATACGGGACTGGAGCAGTTTATGGTGCCAGACCATGTGGGAGAGACTTACGGCTTCAAGGTGATGGAGTTTGAAGAGGCCCTCTCAACCGTGGGGCTTGCTCCGGAGGACATTGATATTATTATCCATACACACCTGCATAATGATCACTGTGAAAACGATTATAAATGTGTCAATGCAAAGGTATATGTCCAGAAAAGGGAGATGCAGTTTTTCAACAACCCTCATCCAGTTGATCACAGGTATTATCCTGATGTTCTGGAAGGAGTGGATGTTATAGAGGTAGACGGTGATGCAAATATTGTTGATGGAATCGATGTTGTCTTCAGCCCCGGTCATTCACCGGGAGGCCAGTCTGTTTCGGTAAATACCTCAGCGGGCAGGGTGATTATTACCGGTTTCTGCTGTAACGAAAAAAATTTCCCTAAAAATGGACCGGCCGTACCTTCCGGTGTACATATTGATCTGACAGAGGCCTATGACAGTATTCAGAAGATAAAAGAAATGGGATGTGTTATTATCCCGCTTCATGATCTGTCTATCGGGCAAAAAAAATCTATTCCCTGAAGGGGTTTGATTTTTTTAAGATGTGATTTCTTAATTTAATGTTCAGAAATTTTATCGGGGGCTAATGTTTTCTGTATAAAGGCTGTACCCGGTTTTCGCTTCGCATTTTTTTCAGCATGCTTAACAATTCTTTCTGGCCGTCAACTGACATACCGATGGATTTTTCAAGAATCATAATGGCACTTTCCCAGCCCATGTCGTAGGCCTTTTCAATGTCCTCTTTTTTATATATATGTTCATTAAACGCTTTACCCATGGCTTCCCTCTCTATATTTTTTTTTATAATATATTAGCAAAAAGGAGACCAAAATTATTGAGGGATGAGAATTTTAATGCAAAGTAATTAATATGCTGTATTAATAGATAGTTATATGAAAAAGTCTGATAATAAATGCTATATTTTAAATGTGATATATGGAGCCTGTTTTTTATGGGGTGCACATGAAAGAGTGCATGGTGCATAAAAATCTGTGCAAATTTATTGTATTTCCGATACTCCAGTTGCCCGCGACGGGATTTCTTCAAATTCCCTCTCCCTTGCCTGCCTGCCGCAGCTTAAGCTAGGACCGGCAGGAAGGATCAGGGAGGGAGTATTTAACCCGGCTTTTTAAAATCAATGAGTTGCGTTATAGTATTTTTAATGTAAAATTTTTACATTAAAAAATAACTAAGGCACAGGTGACATTTAAAATGAAATCAAATTTAACTCTCGTAGGCATGCCAGGGGCAGGGAAGAGCACCACTGGTGTTATCCTGGCGAAACTTCTATCCCTGGGCTTCATGGATACCGATCTTTTAATCCAGATAAATCGTAAAAGCCCATTACAGGATATAGTTGATAAAAAGGGGCATCTCTATTTAAGAAAGGTTGAAGAGGAGGAAATTTTAAAAATAAACCTGGAAAAATGTGTTATCGCAACAGGCGGAAGTGCTGTTTACAGCCGTAAGACTATGGATCATTTGAGCTCTATTTCTACAGTGGTATTTCTAAAGGTCAGCCTTGATGTTTTAAAAAACAGGATCAGTAATTTTAAGGAGAGAGGGCTTGCAAAGGCCCCTGACCAATCTTTCGAAGACCTGTTTCTGGAGCGGCAGCCCCTCTATGAAAAATACGCAGAGATAACAATTGACTGTAATTCCATATCCCAGGAAAGGGCTGCCGAACTGATTGCAGAGAGATTGAAGATAAGGTGATTGATTTTTAAGCATATTCATGTATAAAAAAGCCCGTAATTCAATAAAATACAGAAATAGAAGGAGATATAATATTAATGACAATACCAGAATTCGATCCTAAAGAAATGGAAGTAATGGGAAAAATCCCGGCTACCCCATTTTCACCAGAGATGAAGATATATAATTATCCGGTTTCAATAAAAGAAGCCTTTATTGCCATGATGAACCGAAAGCCTTTATGGCAGGTGTCAGGACTCGATAACCGCATTTTTACACCCAGGATTCTGCCTGACAATGTTGCCCGCGCCTTTGTACTTGAGGGCCAGCCCTTTGACGCAGTAAAGGAAGGCGGCGGAAAGGATATGTTTGGTATTGAGTGGGAATATATCGAGGTTGCCGGCGGATCTATGGTTCGTCCTGGAAAGCCTTTTATGGAAGATGCCACTGAATGGTATGACAAGCTGGTATGGCCTGATATAGAGAGCTGGGACTGGGAAGGAAGCGCAAAGGCCAATAACGGAACATACCTGACCGATGATAAGTATAATATAGTCTGGTTCCAGACCGGATGGTATGAAAGACTTGTATCCTTTATGGATTTTGAAGGTGCCGTAATGGCAATGATTGATGAAGATCAGAAAGAGGCGGTCAAAGAACTTTTTGATAAACTCGCTGAACTCTACATCAGGATATTTGATAAATACCTTACACACTATGAAAATATTGACGGATTCTTTATCCATGATGACTGGGGCTCACAGAAGGAGACATTTTTCTCGCCTGCTACTGCAGAGGAGGTAATTGTTCCGGCCATGAAAAAGGTAACGGATTTTATCCACTCAAAGGGTAAATTTGCAGAACTTCATAGCTGCGGGCAGCTGATGAAACAGGTGCCTAATATGATAGCTGCAGGCTGGGATGCCTGGGGCGGCCAGGAAATGAATGATACCCAGAAGATATACGAACTCTATGGCGATAAAATATTAATCGGTGTTATTCCTGATATGTTTGATATTGAAACAACATCGGAAGAGGAACAGAGGGCAAGAGCAAGAGAATATGCGGATAAATTCTGCAGGCCTGAGAAACCTTCATATTTTAATTTTATGGGTTCAAAGCTCATGACGCCTGCCTTCAGAGAAGAGTTGTATAAACAATCACGAATTAACTACAGTAAATAGGTCATATGAAAGAATACAGGATGTGGATAGGCGGGAAATGGGTTGACGCGGTATCCGGTAAAACTTTCACAAGTACAAATCCGGCGACAGAAGAAGTGATCGGCACACTCCCGCTGGGTGATGAGCAGGATGTCGATAAGGCGGTGGCTGCTGCACGGGCGGCCTTTCCGATCTGGTCAGGTAAATCCGTTCAGGAGCGGGCAGTGATTCTGAACCGGATCACAGTATCGATCAGGGAGCGGATAGATGAGCTTGTGGATATCCATGTGCGGGATCATGGCTCACCGGGATATATTGCCAGGCTTTTTGCCATGTCTGTTCCTGAACATTTCCAGTACGCCGCCGAAATGAGCAAGTCTGTCATGGGGGTAGAAGGAGTCCGCCCGGCTCCTCCTGAAGGTTTATTTTATGTGTCCCGGGAACCGCTTGGTGTTTGTGCCGGCATTATTCCCTGGAACATCCCCTATATGATTACTGCCAAGATCGCAGCCGCCCTGGCAACAGGGAATACATGTGTTATAAAACCGCCCAGCCTTGTGTCTCTGCCTGCATTGAAAATCGCAGAAATCCTTTCCGAATGTAAAGATCTGCCTGAGGGGGCTGTTAATATCATTACAGGCCCGGGCAGACCTGTCGGAGAAGCCCTGGCCGGTCATACCGGTGTAGATATGGTGGCATTTACCGGAGGTTATGAAACAGGAAAGGCAATCATGGCCGCAGCAGGAAGGACTGTCAAACCGGTTTTCCTGGAACTTGGTGGCAAAAATCCCTTTATTGTTCTTGAAGACGCTGACCTGGACGAGGCCGTACCCCGCGCAGTATCTTCCATTACATTTAACAGCGGTATGGTATGCGGCTCGACCGGACGATATTATGTTCACAGAAACCTTTATGATGAATTTGTAGAAAGATTCCTTGCTGAGATAAAAAAGGTAACCGTCGGTGATCCCCTTGATCCCAAAACACTTATGGGACCGGTTGTGAGCGCTGCGCACCGGGATCGGGTGGAAGGCTATATCCGGATCGGAATGGAGGAGGGGGCAAAACTGGTTATGGGAGAAGATAGAATCCTGAAACCGCCGTTGAATAAAGGATATTTTGTTTTGCCTGCGGTCTTTACCCATGTGAGACAGCATTCAAGGCTGGGAAGAGAAGAAATCTTTGGCCCGGTTGCCTGTATCATGGAGCCATTCACTTCAGAGGAAGAAGTGATCAGGCTCGCCAACGACACTCCGTTTGGTCTTACCGCAACCGTATGGACCAGGAACACGGCCAGGGGAATTCGCATAGCAAACCGGATCGATGCCGGTAATGTTCGGGTAAACGGTGGATCAGTCGCATTTGGAAGTGATCTTCCATGGGGAGGTTTCAAGGGCAGCGGTTTTGGAAAGGAGGGATCACGATTCGGGATTGAAGAATTTACCCGTTTAAAACTGATATGTGTAGATACCTCAATCTGACAGTCTGAAGACATAGAAACAAAGTTGATACATTTTTACTAAATGGAGATATTTTGTTATATGATCTAAACATTGTTTTTTATTTTGAATCTGTAATTGACACATTCTTCCTATTTTCCTATACTCCCACATCTAAAAAATGTAATCATAACGAATATATATCTGCCTTATTAATGTTTAAATAGCTCAAATTGGGCAAAATATATGCCTTTTTTTTCAGGCTTAAAAATACTAAGGAGAAGAATAAATGAAAGAAGCAGTAATTGTAAGCGGCGTAAGGACACCGCTTGGCGCGTTTAATGGATCACTGAGTAATATTCCTGCTACCAGACTGGGAGGCCTTGTAATTGAAGAAGCTGTTAAAAGGGCCGGTATAAAAAAGACGGATGTCGATGAAGCAATGATGGGAATAGTACTTCCCTGCGGATACGGTCAGAACCCCGCCAAACAGGCGGTTGTCCAGGCCGACATGCCATGGGAAGTTGAAAGTATTACAGTAAATAAAGTCTGCGGATCATCTCTCAAGACTGTAATGCTTGCAGCCCAGGCCATTCAGGTCGGCGATGCTGATGTTGTTGTTGCAGGCGGCATGGAAAACATGAGCTATGCCCCCTATTATCTTGATAAGGCACGTACAGGCTACAGGATGAACAATGGTCAGCTTATAGATCACATGGTACATGACGGCCTGTGGGACGTGGTCAATGATTTTCACATGGGTATGTCAAATGAGCTCTGTTCGGAAAAATATAATGTCTCCAGAGAAGAGCAGGATAAATTCGCAGACGAGTCATACCGCAGGGCGCTTGAGGCGATAAAATCCGGAAGGTTTAAAGATGAGATAATGCCGGTTGAGATCCCGCAGAGAAAGGGTGATCCAAAAATATTCGACACTGATGAATGTCCGAGGGAAACCAGCATGGACATACTCTCCAGGATGAAACCAGCCTTTAAGAAGGACGGAGTGGGAACAGCCGGTAATGCATCAATAATAAGCGACGGTGCTGCCGCTGTTGTAGTAATGTCCCGTGAAAAGGCCGAAGAACTTGGTTGTAACATTCTTGCAACCATAGGTGCCCAGGCTTCATACGGCATAGATATGAAATATGTTCTTGTTGCCCCGATCTGGGCAATACCAAAGTGTGCACAAAAAGAGGGTATAACACTGGATGAGATTGATCTTTTTGAGATTAACGAGGCATTCAGCGGATCATCGGTTGCCATATTAAAAGAACTGAAACTTGATCCGGCAAAGGTTAATGTAAACGGTGGAGCAGTAGCCCTGGGCCATCCGATCGGAGCAAGCGGTTGCCGCGTGCTGGTTACACTTATCAACGAGATGATAAAACAGGATAAAAAAACAGGCATGGCATCATTGTGCCTTGGCGGCGGTGAGGCAGTTGCCATGATAGTTAAGCGATAAATCAATTTAAGGAGGATAAAATGGAGATTAGAACATACGGTGTTATAGGTTCAGGTCAGATGGGAAACGGTATCGCCCAGGTTGCAGCAATGAGCGGTTGTTATGTTATAATGAACGACATCAACGATGAATTTGTTGACAAGGGGTATGCCACAATCACAAGAAACCTGGATAAAAGTGTTGAAAAAGGTAAAATGTCAAAGGAAGATCGGGATGCCACCCTTGGAAGGATAACAAAGAGTATTGATATAAGGGATATGGCAAACTGTGACTTTGTTGTGGAAGCCGCTACTGAAAGAGAAGACCTGAAGTTCAAAATCTTTCAGGACCTGGACAGCATATGTAATCCGTCTGTAATTCTTGCCACAAATACATCTTCGATCCCAATCGGCAGGATAGCTGCAAAGACAAGTCGTCCGGACAAGGTAATAGGCCAGCATTTTATGAACCCTGTGCATCTTATGAAGCTTGTTGAAATTATCCGCGGCATTGCCACCTCTGATGAAACATATGAGACAACCCTGGAACTTACAAAGAAATTCGGAAAAATACCTGCCCTGTCAAATGACTACCCCGGGTTCATCGCCAACAGGATCGCCATGCCCATGATTAATGAAGCGATATTTGCCCTTTATCACAGCGTTGGTACACCCGAAGATATAGATACTGTAATGAAGCTTGGTTTCAACCATCCAATGGGGCCCCTGGCGTTAGCAGACCTGATCGGTCTGGACACATGTCTTGCCATTATGGAAACACTCTATGAAGGATTCAAGGATTCAAAATATCGTCCATGCCCGCTTTTAAGAAAGTATGTTGAAGCAGGATGGTATGGAAGAAAAACGGGTAAAGGTTTTTACGAATACTAGTCGCTAGTTATGGTTGAGATATTTTTTTGGAAAATCCAGGAGATTCCAACTTTGTTTCCCTAGCGATACCGGTTCAAGGTGTGAGGTTTAAGGTGTGAGGTTTAAGGTGTGAGGTTTAAGGTTTGAGGCTGTAGTGCATGCGCACGGAAAACCTTAGACCTTATACCTCAAACCCTATACCTGCTTGCTAATATTAAAATACCATTCATTCTATTGTGTTAAAGCTATTATATAAATTTTGAAAGATATTCCATATGGACTTTATTTTAAGTGAAAAACAGAATATTGTCAGACGTTCGGTTCGTTCATTTTGCGAGCGTGAAATAGTTCCCATTGCAAAAGAACTGGACCAGGAGGCCCGTTTCCCATGGGAAATTGTGGAAAAAATGGGAAAGCTCGGGTATTTCGGTATCCAGACCCCTCATGAGCTGGACGGCGCAGGTATGGACACTGTGACATACTGCATAATTATCGAAGAGATTTCACGGGCATGTTCGGGCCTTGGTCTTTGCGCAACTGTTCATAACAGCGTCTGTATCTATCCTTTACTTGCATTCGGAAATGATGAGCAGAAGAAAAAATGGATTCCGCCCTTGGCAAGAGGTGAAAAGATCGGCGCCTTCTGTCTGACAGAACCAAATATAGGATCTGATGCTGCAGGCGTTGAATCAACCGCGATCCGTGACGGAGATCATTATATAGTTAATGCCAACAAGGTCATGGTGACCAATGGCGGTGTTGCAGATACATGTCTCATTTTTGTTAAAACCGACCCATCTGCCGGACACAGGGGGCTGAGTGTAATAGTTGTGGAAAGAGGAACGCCCGGTTTTGAGATAGGTGACCTTGAAGACCTTTCAGGTAACAGGGCCAATCCCGTATCTTCAATCAGGCTTACTGACTGTCGTGTCCCTGCAGAAAATCTTCTTGGGAAAGAAGGCTGGGGCATGAGGATCGGACTTGCAGCACTTGATACCGGACGTACAGGAATAGCTGCCCAGGCCCTTGGAATCGCCCAGGCCGCAATGGAGGAAGGTATAAAATACAGTCAACAGAGAAGGCAGTTCGGTGTGCCTATCTGTCAGCACGAGTCAATGCAGAATATGATTGCAGATATGGCAATACAGGTTGAATCCGCAAGACTGATGGTATACAGGGCTGCAGCAAAAAGAGACAGGGGAATGCCATTTTCAAAGGAATCTGCCATGGCCAAGCTGTATGCAGCCGAAGCCGCAGGGAAAGTAACCGACATGGCACTCCAGATGCATGGCGGGTATGGTTACATAAAAACATATCCTGTTGAGCGTTTTTACAGGGACGCCAGGGTGACGCGTATCTACGAAGGAACAAGTGAGATACACCGTATCGTCATAGCCCGTAGTGTGCTTGAGGAATATAAATAAAAGCGCGGTGTAAAAAAATCCAGGTATAAGGTGTAAGGTTTACGGTATACGGCTAAAACAAGAAACCTTAAACCGTATACCTGTAGATTTTTGCCTGTTTATTAATGTAATTTGATAAATTTAGTTTTAGGAAAATTAACTATGAGCTTCAATATAATTGTCTGTATAAAATCCGTTGTAACAAGTGCGCCGGGCGGGCGTGTTGTCAGGACAGCGGAAAATTGTATTTTAAATCCCTTTGACCGTCCTGCCATTGAAATGGCATTAAAACTTCGGGAGACAAATGGCGGTACAGTAACGGCCATTACCATGGGCCCGGATACAGGCTCGATCGCCCTTTATGAAGCACTGGCTATGGGTGTGGATAAGGTAGTTCTTGTTACTGACCGTGCCTTTGCCGGTTCCGATACCCTTGCAACATCAAAGACCCTGGCTGCTGCCATAGAAAAACTGAAACCCTTTGATCTTGTAATCTTTGGTGCCCGGTCATCTGACAGTGATACAGGTCAGGTAGGTCCACAGACCGCAGTACATTTAAATATGCCAATATTAACCGGTGTAAAAGGTATTGAATATTCCGGTAAGAATATCAAGGTCGACAGGGTTATTGATGAATTTGAGGAAGAGTATGAAATGCTCCTCCCCGGTGCGGTGGCCATACATCCAAAGGCGGTTGATGCCAGGGATACTGTACTTTCAATGGTGGAAAAGGCATTCAGCAGCGAGGCATTTGAAACATTGAAACTTTCAGACCTTGAGCTGTCAGTTGAAGGGCTGGGTGAAAAAGGCAGCCCTACAAAACTGGTTTCCATGAGCAAGGTCCGGAAAAAACACAAATGCGAATTTATTGAGGGATCGCCTGAGGAACAGGCCGATGAACTGGTAAAGAGAATTAAGGCCGGGGGGTATATTGGCTGATGAACAGTATTAATGACATATGGGTATATATTGATATCCGCAATCAAAGACACTTTGATGAGAGTATAAATGTGCTTGGAGCCGCCTCTCAACTTTCAGAATTATCAAAAGGAAGGTCTATTGCCATCCTGGTAAGTGCAGGTGATGAAAACACAGATGATAGTATTAAAGCCGGTTCATGTGTCTCTCTGACAGAAGCAACTGATACTTGTATAGCAAAAGGTGCTGATATTGTATCTGTTCTTGAAAATCCTGATGTTGATCAATACAGGCCTGACTGTCATGCAAAGGCCGTCACAGAATTGGTAAAGAAAAGGTCTCCCAAAATAGTCCTTTTTCCTCTCTCTGATTTTGCAAGGGAAATAGCCGCCCTTTGCGCGGCATATAATGATTCGGGACTGATTGCCGACTGTATTGAATTTGGCATGGAGGATGGACAGATAATAGCGGACTGCCCTTCCTGGGGTGGAGAAATAATGGCAAGGCTGACCTACACGGATCCGGGTGTGACCGGTTTTGCAACAGTGTCGCCCGGTACATTTTCTCCTGTAGAGCGCAAAGGAAACCCCGGTGAAATGGAAAAAATATCCATAAAAGAAAATCTAGGGGCTGATGATCTGAAACGTTTATCAATAGAGACCGGCAAGGCCGGTGTACGGAGACTGGAAGATGCAGATATAGTTGTAGTCGGCGGGGCCGGAGTCGGAAATGCTGACGGCTTTTCCATGGTAAGACAGCTTTCGGCTGCATTGGGCGGTGAAGTTGGAGCTACACGCCCCCCTGTGATCAACCACTGGGTGGATGAGGAAAGGCTGATCGGACAGACAGGTAAAACAGTAAGGCCTGAGCTGCTAATCTCAGTCGGAACATCGGGTGCTGTCCAGTATACAGCCGGAATAACCGATTCAGGTTGTATAGTAGCCATAAACAGGGATCCTAATTCCCCGATCTTTCATGCAGCAGACCTGGGCATTGTTGCAGACTCGAAAACAGTAGTGCCTTTAATTACAAACCGCATTAAAAAACTCGTTATGCGGGATATCGCAGATTTTATAAATGTAACCGATGGTTGTGAGACAGGTACCGGGCTTGGTGAAAAGATTAAAAAAATAAGGGAATCAAACGACTGGACAATTGAGACGCTTGCACAACAGACCGATCAGACGCCGGAGTTTATTCAAAAGGTTGAGATCAACGAGGTTGTGCCGTCGGTAAGTTTTCTTTTAAAACTGTCACGTGCCCTTGGTGTTGATCCAGGGACATTTTTAAGTGATGAAGAAAAGGCTCATATTCAGGATAAGCGAGCCCAGGCCTTCACAACTAGAACAAAGAACTACGCATATCAGACACTTACTCCCGGCGCTGAAAATCAGCACCTCAGGGGCTTCATGATTACAATAGAGGCAAAGCAGGCCCATAAGCCTGTTGCCTACAAGCATGAGGGTGAAGAGTTTATATATGTAATGGAAGGAAGCCTTGAGCTTACGCTGGACAACAGGGTGCACAATCTTATAGCCGGTGAAAGCATGCACTATAATTCCGAGATACCTCATAAACTGAAGAATAAGGGTAATGAAACCACCAGATGTCTGGTGATGCTTTATACACCGTAAAGAAGCTGTAAGCATTCAGCGTTCAGCGATCAGTTAAACAAAAACGCCCCGTTCATTTGAACGGGGCGTTTTTGTTTTTTGTAGAGACAGGTTTAAAACCTGCCTCAAAGGTTTTTTACCGTGAATGTATTTAAAATAATTAAATACTATTCACTATCCTGCATGCCCTCTGTCCATCTCCTGGCTATAACTTCCTCGGTTGAATAATCGGGCAGCAGAATAGGGGCAACTACAGGATTCTCAATTCCGGCTTCAGCCAGTTCCTTTTCAAATTTAACCACATGATCAAGCGTGGGTTTTTTAAGATCAACACCTCCTTTTACATAGTTTGCAGCACTGATGCCTGACCTGCGGCCAAAGGTGACAACATCCTGGAGGCTGTTTCCCATTAACCTGTTTTCACCATGTATCCCGCCAACCACTTCTCCTGCACCGAATAACCCTGGTATTATGGTTTCTGTCTGGCCATTGATGTTGATTCCGCCATTCTGATAGTGAAGTGTAGGATAAACAAGCATGGGCTCTTTGCTGATATCTATTCCATGTCTTTTAAACTGGATGAATTTTGCGGGGAGTTCCTTTTTTACAGTTCCCTCGCCGTGTAACTCGTCAATCATTGGTGAATCGAGCCACATTCCAACTCTTCCTGTGGGGGTGACTATCCCTTTCCCCTTCTCAAGTGCCTCCTGTATGAGTTCTGCAGATTCAACATCCCTTGGCTCAAGCGGAAAACAGAACTGTTCACCATCTATGTTAAGAACATGGGCGCCAAGACCTCTTACCTTTTCTGTGATCAGGAGCCCTACATTCTGTTCAGGATAAACTGCGCCGGTTGGATGGTATTGTGTGGAGTGGAGTGATTTGTTGCCGACCCCTGCGCGATATGCCATGACAACACCGTCCATTGTAGCGCCGTAATGGTTTGTCGTGGCAAAACCCTTTATGTGGAGCCTTCCGAATCCGCCTGAAGAAAGGATAACCGCCTTTGCCTTTGCATAGTAGAATTCTCTGGTCTCCATGTTGTAAAGAATTGCGCCTGCACATTTTCCATCTTCATCAAGTACAAGCTCAACCGCAGGACAGAATTCCACGATAGTAATCTTGTCCGGCCTGTTTCTTGCCTCGTCCCTGATAACCCTCATAATCTCTGCGCCGGTCATATCACCTGAAGAGTGCATCCTCTTTCTTGATGATCCGCCGAAGTGGGTTACCTTCATACGGCCGTCCGGGTGTTTGTTGAACATCATGCCCAGATTTTCAAGCCATGCAATGCTCAGTGGTGCATCGTGGGCAAGGGCTGCCACAAGGTCCGGCTGATTTGCAAAGTGTCCGCCGCCCATTGTGTCCATGTAGTGGTAAAAAGGAGAATCGCATTCCTGTGATGCCCCCTGGATACCGCCTTCAGCCATGATTGTGTTAGAGTCTCCATGACGAAGCTTTGTTGCAATAATAACACTGGCCCCCTTATCAGATGCCATAAGTGCCGCTGAAGTCCCTGCACCTCCGCCACCGATTATAAGTATATCTGCCTCATAATCGGGCTCTGAAAGATTAACATTTTCAGGCCTTATCATTGATTTTGATTCAAGGAGTGATGCCACTTCATCCTGGAAAACATCACCCTTGTTGGGGCCTACCTTAAGGGCTCTTCTCCCTTCTTCCTTATAGTCAGGATGGAATTTGCCCAGTACTTCGGCACGACCATTCAGATCCAGTGCCGGGTAATTCTCACCGCGCCTGGCCATTTCCAGTCGCTGCGGTCGGCTGGCTTCCACCTTTTTAATAAGCTCTTTGAGTTCGCTTGTATATGCCATATGTTTTTCCCTCTTCTGATTATAGATATTTCGTCTCTTCCGGCATCCATTTACCCGGCTCTGACATGTCTGGTTCGCGTTCCCTTTCAACATAGAGCTTTTCCAGTCCATCTTTGTCCATTGCCATCAGGTCGTCCAGCATTTTGTCATATTTTCCTGAGTTGATTTCCTCTACGCGTTTTTTAAGGTGCTCTGCCCGTGGCTGTATGTACTTGCCGTAAATACGCCTTACAAGCTGTGCAATGTGATACTGGGGAAGTTCGCCCATGCATCGACTGGCACACATGCCGCACTGAATACAGTCCTTGCTGAGTATGGCCGCCCTTTCGATATCTCCCTGTTTTATGGCAGAGATATAATCCAGAACCTCCACATCCATGGGGCATGCCTTCGTACAGTTGTTGCATGAAACACACCTGAACAGCTCAGGATAGAGTGCATGGATCGATTCTGCTACCGGTTCAATTTCCTCAATATTATATATGGCTCTGTTTGCCGGATAGAAGGGTATCTGGGTGAGGTACATGTTCGGCTCAACTACTGTCTGGCAGGCAAGCCCGAAATACAGTTTATAATTGCCTGCTTTCCTGTAGACCGTAGGACAGGCGCCGCATATACCGCCCCTGCATCCTGCGCCGCGTATAAATTTAAATCCCACATATTCCATTGCCTTCATAATGGTCAGTGTTTCGGGGACATCGTATTTTTTCCCCATTACATAAACAGGTATTGTCTTTGCTCCTTCAGGCAGGATAGCCCTGTCCCCGGTAGCTACCTTTATGTTCTGTTTTGTATCTGTATCGGACATCTTTGGTTCTCCATGAAAGATATAATTTATTTTATAATCCCCCTGGTCTTTAATAACTCCAGAGAGGACTTATGATTGAGTTCAAAATGGCAGTCTTCAGGGGCTACCCCGAGTGCGATTGCCAGTAACTGGGTGAAATAAAAGGTCGGCAGGCCCGCCTGTTTTTTGCCTATATTATATTCGCAGAGCGGGCAGCTCATGGACAGTGCATCAGCACCGGCTTTTGTTGCTGATTTAACGATTTTTTCCGAATTGTTTCCTGCTGCCTCGGGGTTTCCTATTATCTGATACGATCCGCAGCACAGGTCTGCTTCGCTTATCTGTATCGTATTTGCACCCAGTGTGGAAAGCAGGTCTGTCATCAATTGAAAACTGCCGGGTGCTTCTATGCCAACTTCTCTGGGCCTCTGCAGGGTGCATCCATAATAGGGGGCTATGTTAAGACCTTTTAGCGGGGCCTTGACCTTTTCTTTTATGGCATCCCACCCAACGTTTTCATTTAAATACGAAAGTAGATGGATTACCTCGACTTCACCATTATAATCCTTTTCTTCATCCATGAAGTTATTAATGGTGTTCCGTTTTTCTTCATCGTTTTTCATGATCAGGTTGGCACGGGCGAGTGTGTTGTAGCACATTGAACACAATGTAACCAGCTTTCCACCCCCCTGTTCCATGGCCCTGACCAGGATTCTGACCGGTGCCACCTGGTGGATAAGATCATCATCCGCCAGTGAGTAAACCGCACCGCAGCAATTCCAGCGGGTGAGCTCTTCAAGCTCGATGCCAAGCAGATTCATAGCTGCGACGGCTGTATCTCCAAGATTTTTTGCCTTGGTTTTTAATGTACATCCTGGATAATAGATAATCTTCATTGTCTCCTCAACTTGTCAATTTTCTGAAACCTGCTACCAGTGCTATCTGCGGACACTCTTTTATTGTTTCAGCAGGCAGTTCCGAAGGTTCTATTTTGTTAATGTTTTTTCTGAGAGTCATCTGGCGCAATGCCTCCATCACCCTTGGCAGGTCAACACCCCTTGGACACATTACGTTACAGCTGTGGCATGATGCACAAACCCAGCAGGTTTTGCTGTTTTCAAGCTCCTCTTCAAGCCCAAGCTGAGCCATTTTTAATATTTTTCGGGGGTGTGTGTCCATATTGTCAAGCATCGGGCAGGAACCCGAACAGGTTCCGCACTGGAAACATTGCTGCACATTCTGGCCGCTCAATTTTTCCAGTTTTTCGATAAATTCCTTTTTTGCAGTCTTGGGGGATAATTTAACTGACATATTAACCTTTTAGACAGCAGACCTTTATAGCCTGCTTAAATTAGAGTTTTTCATTAAACAACGGAATGATGTATGAATATAATACCAGGGAAAATAATTCACAAGGCCAAATATTATATTTTTTTTAGGCCAAAGGCTGTAACCTTGTGAAATTATTAACTTGACATGATTTTTCATTTTACCTATATTCCAAACGCCGATCAAAAATGAGAAAAATTTGACTTAATTATTTATAATTTAAATATTTCAGGTAGTTATGAACCTTCAAATGCTCCTTGCAGATAGAAAAAAAGACATATTAAAAAAATGGCAGAAAGAAATATTTCAGATGTATCCTGCCGAATCGATCAGGTTTTTAACATCCGAGAGTAACCAGTTTGCCAACCCAATAGGGCACTCCATTAGAGAGCATACCGAAGACCTGTTCAGCGAGCTGCTGGCTGAAGGCGAAATTTCCCATGAAAAAATTGGTCCGATTCTTGACGAAATAGTGAGAATCAGGGCTATTCATGATTTTACTCCTTCCGAGGCTTTGAGATATCTGCATTTTTTGAAGGATGTAATCTCCCTGGAACTAAGTGAGATAGCCGGACCTGATAATAATCTGCATACTGAAATAATTACGTTTTACAGCAGGATTGATGAGATAATCCTTATTGCATTTGATATCTATTCAAAATGCAGAGAAAAACTGTATGAAATAAAAGTCCAGACTGCAAAAAATCAGGTGTCAGGTTTACTAAGGCGTTCTGACCTGATATGTGAAATTCCTGAATGGCAGCCTGCTGATAATAAATAAACCGTTTATCCAAGTATTAATTAATGTTTATATAATTGAACGAGGTAGCGTTAAATGAATTTTATCTTAGGTATCCTGTTTTCCATAGTCATGGTAAGCATACTGGCCTTGATTCCGCTGGTGGGGGTAGGATTAGCGAATCTGCGCTTCGTTTTTGGGGTAGTAATCCCATACGCGGCGATAACAGTATTTATTTTGGGATTTGTGTTTAAGGTTCTGAGATGGTCCTTTTCACCAAATCCTTACAGAATCCCTACTACCGCAGGCCAGCAGAAATCCCTTCCATGGATAAAACAAAATAAACTGGATAATCCTTCTTCAACAATGGGTGTTTTAGGCCGGATGTTTTTTGAAATATTTATGTTTCGTTCACTTTTCAGAAATACCCGTCTTGAATTCAGGAAAGGTTCCAAAATAACCTATGAATGGGAAAAATGGCTCTGGATAGCTGCACTTGCCTTTCATTACTCTTTCCTTGTTGTTGTACTGAGGCATCTCAGGTTTTTTACCGAACCAATCCCCGGGTTTATAAAATTTTTAGAAAGCGCTGACGGTTTTCTTGAAACCGGTATTGCGCCCCTGTCGGGATTCATGCTCCCCGGTATCCTGATAAGCGGTTTTGTACTGATAGTCGCGGTGGCATATCTTTTTATAAGGCGTCTATATGTGCCGCATACAAGGTACATATCATTGCCTGCCGATTATTTCCCTTTGTTTCTGATACTCGGCATTGCAGGTACAGGGGTAATGATGAGATATATGGGGCACTTTATGCAGTATGCATTTAATGCAGACTGGTTCACAGTGCCGGTTGTACAGGTAAAGGCCCTGGGGATCGGTCTGGTTACCGGTAATCCGGTAGTATCTGAAGATATTGGCACGTTGTTCTTTATTCACCTCTTTCTTGTATGTGTTCTTCTGGTATATTTCCCCTTCAGCAAGTTAATGCACCTGGGCGGTGTCTTTTTAAGCCCTACAAGGATTTTTGCCAACAATAACAGGGCCAAAAGACATATTAATCCTTGGGATTATCCGGTTAAGACCCATACATATGATGAATATGAAGAGGAATTCAGGGATAAAATGATTGAAGCAGGTTTGCCTGTCGATAAGATGCCTGAATCAGAGGCAGAAACTGAAGAAGCGGAAAAGGAGTAAATATGGCAGACGCACCAAAAGCTGATGAGCTTGTTCAAATAAATCACAGCACGTCCATCTTTGATAAGGGCTGGATGAATACACCGACCGAAATACGCGAGGGTATAGCATGCTATGCAGGAAAGCCAAAGGACCTGGAATATCTTGGCATGCCGAATCCAAGAGACTGGAATCCTCTGGAGGAAGACTGGAAACTACCTGAAAACTGGAAAGAGATCCTGCTGGACGGATTAAGGGAACGTCTTGGCAGGTTCCGTTCTCTGAAAATCTTTATGGATGTCTGTGTGCGTTGCGGGGCCTGCGCTGATAAATGTCATTTTTTTATTGGCGGTGCTGATCCCAAAAACATGCCTGTACTGAGGGCTGAGCTGTTAAGGTCTATCTACAGAAAGGAATATACACTTGCCGGCAAGATTATGGGTAAATTCGCCGGTGCCAGGGATCTGACAGTAGATGTGCTCAAGGAATGGTGGTATTACTTTTTCCAGTGTACAGAGTGCCGAAGGTGCTCACTTTTTTGCCCCTATGGAATAGATACTGCTGAAATAACAATTGTCGGAAGGGAATTGCTTAATCTTTTAGGCCTTAACATCGGGTGGATAGCAGCCCCTGTTGCAAACTGTTACAGGACAGGAAATCATCTCGGTATTCAGCCACATGCCTATAAGGACATGCTCGATTTCTTTGTTGATGATATAGAAGATATAACCGGGGTAAAAGTAGAGCCGGATTTTAACAGGAAAGGCGCTGAGATACTGTTTATAACGCCTTCAGGTGATGTCTTCGCTGACCCGGGCACCTACACATGCATGGGATATCTTATGCTGTTTCATTATCTCAAGGGCATGGGACTTGATATTACCTGGAGCACCTATGCGTCTGAAGGCGGTAATTTCGGTTTCTTCACCTCACACGAAACCGCTAAAAGGCTTAATGCCAAGATGTATGCAGAGGCAAAAAGACTTGGAGTAAAGTGGATACTTGGCGGTGAATGCGGGCATATGTGGAGGGTTATCAATCAGTACATGGATTCATTCAACGGGCCTGCTGATTTTCTCGAAGAGCCGGTTTCTCCCATTACAGGAACCAAATTTGAGAATGCAAAATCTACTAAAATGGTTCATATTATCGAGTTCACTGCCGATCTTATCCGGAACAACAAACTGAAGCTGGATAAGAGCCGAAATGACCATATCATTGCCACATACCATGACTCCTGTAATCCGGCAAGGGGTATGGGGCTTCTGGATGAACCAAGGTATGTTATTAACAGCGTATGTAATAATTTTTATGAGATGCCTGAAAATACAATCAGGGAACAGACATTCTGCTGCGGAAGCGGTGCCGGACTGAATGCCGGTGAGGATATGGAACTCCGGATGAGAGGCGGGTTACCCAGGGCAAACGCAGTTAAGTATGTTCATGAAAAACACGGTGTAAATATGCTGTCAACAATATGTGCTATTGACCGGGCGGTCTTTCCGGATCTGATGTCCTATTGGGTGCCTGCTGTTGATGTCACAGGAGTTCATGAAATGGTGGCTAATGCACTTATTCTTGACGGAGAAAAGAAGAGGACGACTGACCTGAGGGGTGAGGATCTCCCCGGAATGGAAGATGTCGATGAAGATGACGAAGCTGAAGGGGCCCTTGAGGCTTAGCATAGGAGGCTGAGTATGTTTGACGGTGGCAAAATCTGGACCTTGTTGGTTATCTTTCTTGTGTTATTGCTTTTTCCACTCTGGTATCAGAAGGGAGATACGGTAGGCGCACCTGAACCTGAATTGACAGCGATGGCGAAAGAGGCTGGCAAGTGTATCGAATCAAAGGATTTTATGACAACACAGCATATGAAAATGCTGGACCAGTGGCGGATGGAAGTAGTCCGCGACGGAGAAAGATATTATACCAGCACGGAAGGCAAGACAATTTATAAGAGTCTCCAGGTTACATGTATGGAGTGCCATTCAAATAAGTCTAAATTCTGTGACTCGTGTCATAATTATGCAGGTGTTAATCCTTTCTGCTGGGATTGTCATATTGCGCCAAAGGAGAGTGAATAATGGGCATTGATAGACGAAAATTTTTAAAGATCGCAGGCGTTTCAGCTATTGCAGGTGCCAGCGGAAAGATCGGCTTCGAACTTCTGGCCCCCGGCGATGTTGACGCATCAGTCAAAGATATACCCCTTACCACAGCAAATAAGTGGGGAATGGTAGTAGATACGCACAAAATGACTGATGATATTCTTAAAAAATGCCATGATGTATGTAACAGGCTGCATAATATCCCCGATTGGGGTGATCCACGGATTGAGATAAAATGGAACTGGAGTGAGACTTACGAACACGTTTTTTCCGAGCGAGAGCATGCATACCTTGATGAAGAGCTGCTTGAGAAAAATATTTTTGTGCTTTGCAACCATTGTGACAATCCACCCTGCTGCAGGGTCTGCCCCACCAAGGCGACTTTTAAGCGTGAATCGGACGGCATAGTCATTATGGATCCGCATCGCTGTATAGGATGCCGTTTCTGCATGGCTGCATGCCCCTATGGTGCAAGAAGTTTTAACTGGGGAGATCCCCTGAAAGCACCTGAGGAGCTTAATCCCGAATTTCCGACAAATCCGGAATATCCCAGAAGGACAAAAGGAGTTGTCGAAAAATGTAATTTTTGTGCAGAGAGGCTGGCAAAGGGAGAGATTCCGGCCTGTGTTGAGGCCGCCAATCAGGAAAAAGAAGACACTCTCATCTTTGGAGATCTGAGTGATTATACTTCAAATGTACGTATGGCCCTTCGTGAACATTACACAATAAGACGTAAACCTGAACTTGGGACAGGTCCCAATATATATTACATAGTATAATGAGGTAATTATGCTTGATAAAGCAATAAAGGGAAGCGGGAAATACTGGGGTTGGATATTCTTTTTACTTGTAGTTATGGGTGTCGGGTTTGCCTGCTACATGGTACAGTGGAGAGAAGGCCTGATGGTCACAGGAATGAGTAGGGATGTTTCCTGGGGATTCTATATCGGCCAGCTTACGTATTTTGTCGGTGTTGCTGCCGGTGGTGTCATGGTTGTATTGCCCTATTATATCCACGATTATAAGGCATTTGGCAGAATAACGATTCTCGGAGAATTTCTTGCAGTAGGCGCGATCATTATATGCGGTCTGTTCGTTATGGTAGACCTTGGTAATCTTCCAAGAATGCTCAATGTAATGCTCTACCCCAATCCAAAGTCTATCCTTTTTTATGACATGATTGTTTTAAATGTCTATATGCTGATGAACCTGGTTATTGGCTGGAATGTGGTCAGCGCCGAACAGAAGGGCGTCAAATATCAGAACTGGGTTAAGGTATTAAGTTATATTTCAATACCGTGGGCCTTCAGTATTCATACTGTAACGGCCTTTCTTTATGCGGGTATTCCCGGAAGACATTACTGGCTTACGGCTATTATGGCAGCCCGTTTTCTGGCCTCTGCGTTTGCATCCGGACCCTCCATACTGATAATGCTTTGCCTTGTTGTAAGGAAGTTTACAAAATTTGATCCGGGCAAAGAACAGATAAGAACACTTGGCGGAATAGTCGCCTATGCAATGATTTTAAATGTCTTTTTCATGCTCCTTGAGGTATTTACTGCCTTTTACAGCCAGATTCCGGGGCATATGCATTCACTTGTCTATCTTTTTGCAGGACATGAAGGTCACGGCAGTCTGGTTCCTCTTATGTGGACTGCGACTTTCTTTGCATTTATAGCTCTTGTATTACTTATTGTTCCTTCTGCAAGAAGGAAAGAAGGAATTCTTTTAGTCGCATGTGTCTCGGTTGTTATTTCAACCTGGATCGATAAAGGCTTCGGACTAGTTATCGGCGGTTTCGTCCCCAATCCTTTTGATAAATATGTCGAGTACTGGCCTACTGGAATCGAAATAGGTATATCTCTGGGTATATGGGCAACGGGTCTTTTTGTTGTGACCGTTCTCTATAAAATTGCCTCAGCAGTTAAAGAGGAGAGTGAAATTAAGTAGAAAAATAGTAATTATATTTTCAACTTTATCAGCAGTATATAAAAGACTTGACACGGAATTTTGTCTCTGTTAAGGAGTTCGAGACTATATTATAGTAAAAATGATCATAAAAGCAGGATGATTTAAGTCTAAATTAAAAAATATAGGAGGATTAGGACATGGGTTACGAAGTAATCGTAGATCACGATAAATGTGAAGGGTGTGAAGAATGTGTAGAAGTTTGCCCCGTTGACGTTTATGAAATGCAGGATGGCAAATCAGTTCCGGTTAATGCAGAAGAATGCCTGGGATGTGAAAGCTGCGTTGAAGTATGCGATCAGGAAGCAATCACTATTAATGAAAATTAATAAAAAAATATCCTTATAAGTTTTATTGAGTATAAAAAAAGCCGCTATCAAGATAGCGGCTTTTTTTATTTTTGTGATTTAGAAATCACTTCTGATGGCAGCCTTCGCATTTTTTGTCAGGTGCATTTTTACCTTCTTTGTTTTTTTCCTTATGACAGTTTTTGCAGTTATTGTGATATGCCGTCATAAGTTTTTTAACGTTACCTTCTGATTTAGCCGCGTCATGGCATTCGGCGCATTTTTTTACTTCATCACCGGCATTCCAAATATTTTCACCATTTTCATATCTGTGATGACATTCTGAACATTCAAAACCATAATCAGTGGCGTGTTTGGAATGAGCAAAATTGACAGGACCTTTCATATCTTTTTTATAGGCCTTGCCGTCAATAACGATTTCTTCGGGGAAATCAGCCGCAGTAAGTATGCCCGATGTGATCAACATCCCGGCGCATACAAGCATGATAGTCAAAAACCAACCTTTTCTCATTTTTTGCAAATCCTCCTTAATATTATTTTGTCCAGCTTTAAGATAATCAGAAATTATCCGAAAAAATTATATGTAATGCCTCTTGCTGTCAAGTTATAATATTAGACAACTTAATATATAAAAATACTCATTTGTTATTGTTTTTTTAATATAACATGGAGCCCGCTTCAAAAAACATAAAGTTTTTTGCTATTTATGACGATAAAATATTATATGTGTTTAACATTTTGAAATATCAGGTAATTTCATGAGCTAAAGTGGTTGACTGTAGGAATTATAGACAAATTATATGGTAATACCGGCTTATATTGACAGGTTTAAAATTCTTAGTGAACTTGGAAGGGGATCACAAGGGGTAGTATATCTTGCATCCGATCCACGCCTTGAACGAAATGTTGCGATTAAAACCCTTCATAAGCAGACCCTGATTCAGAAAGGAAAGCAGGACCGCCTCCTGAGTGAAGCAAAAACAGTAAGCAAATTACAGCATCCCAATATTATACCTTTATACGAAGCCGGGCAGGATCGTGATCAGCTGTTTCTTGTTTTTGAATATGTCGACGGAATATCTCTTAAAGAGCAGATAAGAAAATCCGGTGCTTTTGTGGTTCACAAGGCAATCAGGTTTATGATCCAGATTTTAGATGGTATCTCAAAGGCGCATGAACAGGGAATAGTACATAGGGATCTAAGTCCGTCAAATATATTGATAGATAAAAACGGGCTTCCCAGGATAATGGATTTTGGAATATCTGTAGTCGTTGGTAAAGACTGCAGTCCGGAAAATGATATCTCAGGAACACCATTTTATATGTCACCTGAGCATTTTTCCAGAGGAGGGCTGTGCACGCAGTCTGATATTTTTTCCTTAGGGTTGATATTTTATGAGATGCTGCTGGCGAAACCTGCAATAGAAGCTGATAATGATTTCACAATAATGTATAAAATAGCCAACGAAAAAATACCCCCTCCTTCTGCTAAAAACAATACTATAGATACAGAACTTGACCGCATTGTTATGAAGGCTCTCGAACATGATCTTTCTGCACGTTATTCGAGTGCCATAAAGATGAAAGAAGATCTCGAAGAATATCTTGATTCAAAAAATGAAGAGGATGATAAAGACGGCAGCAATTCCGGCAGTCACAGCACACTCGATTTTTTACTTAGAAAAATACGTTACAAGAGTGATTTTCCTACCTTTTCTCACAATATAATGGAGATAAACAAAAGGGCCTCTGTCTCACAGGTTAATGTTTCCTCCGCTTCGGAGCTGGCAAACGCTATCCTGAAGGACTATTCTCTAACAAATAAATTACTAAAACTGGTAAATTCGGCCTTTTATGGCCAGTTTGCCGGAAAAATAACAACTGTATCAAGGGCCGTGGTTGTACTTGGCTTTGAACAGGTCAGCATGGCGGCATCAAGCCTGATGCTTATTGATCAGTTAAAAAATAAAAACCAGAAGGAAGTGCTGAGTGAGTCATCTGTAAGCTCCTTTATGAGTGGTGTAATAGCAAAGGACCTTGCTCAAAATATAGGTGTGGAGGCAAGCGAAGAAGCATTTATTTGTGCAATGCTGCATAAACTTGGCAAGCATCTGGTGCTGTATTATTTTGATGAAGAATATTCCCAGATAAGCAACCTTATGGTACAGAAGGGGATATCCGAAGCTATTGCAGCAAAGTCGGTCCTTGGAATGACATACGAGGAACTCGGAAGAGGGATCGCAAACGTATGGAAGTTTCCCAAAAAAATAACAAATTCAATGATAAGCCCGCCCAGAGGAAGGATTGATTATCCAAAAACAGAAGATGAAAAACTCAGAAATCTTTCCGGTTTTTCAAATGAACTTTGCGATATCATAAACAGTCCGGATGACGAGGAAAACCGGGATGCACTTACAAAACTTCTCAAAAGGTATGAAAAGAGTATCCCTTTAAATAAAAAACAGGTCGGTTCTCTGCTGGAATCCGCGAGGGAAAAGGTCAATGAATATTCCAAGATATTCAATGTCAACTTAAAGAAAAGTAAATTTATCAGACAGGTAGAAAGCTTTTCGAAAACCCAGCAGATCACTGCACCCGCCATTGCTGATAACGCTGTAAAGACATCGGCAATAGAAACAGGTGAAATCGAACAAAATGATTATGATGATGTAGAAATATCTGGAACCCTTAATGACACGGGAGAAGTTAAAGATCCACAGAAGATACTGATAAACGGCATTCAGGACATTACAAATACCTTACTCGAGGAATTTAATCTTAACGATATACTCACTATGATTCTTGAGACCATGTACAGGGGTTTCAACTTTAACAGGGTTTTATTCTCTATCATGAATACAAAAAAAATGGAAATGAAGGGGAGTTTTGGCCTTGGAAAGGATATAGAACAGGTAGTTGAGAGTTTCAGATTCAAGATAGACAGAAATCCTGATGTATTTAATTTTTCCGTATTGCAGGCAAAGGATATCGGAGTATTCGATTCAAGGGATGAACGATTTAAAAAAAGAATTCCCGAATGGTATACGACGAATATATATGCCCCTGCATTTGTCCTCTATCCCCTGGTGGTCAATAAAAAGGTAATCGGTCTCTTTTATGCAGACCGCGAGCTCAGCGGGACTGTGCTCACAGGAACACAGGTGAATTATATGAAGACTTTATGTAACCAGGCGGTTCTTGCAATCAAGCAATCAAGATAACCTGGACACCATAAAACTGTCATCTGCGGTGTTACCCTCGGTCGCTTCTCCCTGCGGCATATCTGTATACGCCTCGATCGGCACTCCTCGGTACCTAGCAGCTAACAGTCTGCTGATGCCAAGTGCAAGCTTTTACATTCCTCATTCTTTTCTTGAAAATATATAATACTACAGGTTATAAAAAGCCAATATCAAGTAAAAGGGGGCGACAATGAAAAAAATTGAAAGAGCCATTATCAGTGTTACGGACAAATCCGGTATTGTTGAATTTTCATGTAAGTTGAGCGATAGGGGTGTTGAGATACTTTCAACCGGAGGAACTGCAAAGACAATAAGAGAAGGCGGTGTAAAGGTAATGGATATTTCCGAGTATACGGGATTTCCTGAGATGCTCGACGGGAGGGTCAAAACGCTTCATCCTAAGGTCCATGGCGGTCTGCTTGGTGTAAGAAGCAATCCTGAACATGTAAAAATGATGCAGGAAAACGGGATATCAAATATCGATCTTATTGTTGTTAACCTGTATCAGTTTGAAAAGACCATCTCAAAAGAAGGTGTTACTCTGGAAGATGCTATTGAAAATATAGATATAGGCGGTCCTGCCATGCTGAGGTCCTCGGCTAAAAATTTCAATGATGTAACAGTTGTTGTAGACCCTGAAGACTATGACCTGGTTCTGAAGGAAATGGAAGAAAATCAGGGAGCAACCCTGTTAAAAACAAGATTTTATCTTGCTAAAAAGGTGTTCAATCTTACACATAAATATGACGGGGCAATAAGCCGATATCTTGAAAATATCGAGCTGGATAAATAACCCTTCACGGTTCTCAAATGTCAGGCAGGTTGTTTACATCAGTTCCATTTCCGGGAAGGCGAATTCCTGCGAATATAAAAGGGTAAACAACCGAACCTGGCAGAGAATAAAATAATTGTTTTAAATTAAACCACGGGCTCTGCCCGTGCGACCCTAAAGGGTTCTAACCGTTTCGGGGTGAAAAAAATGTGATAAAAGGTTCTTCCCCTAGAAAAGCCCCAGTATTGAGGC
Organism: Desulfatiglandales bacterium; assembly: GCA_963667015.2. Taxonomy (GTDB): domain Bacteria; phylum Desulfobacterota; class DSM-4660; order Desulfatiglandales; family HGW-15; genus JAAZBV01. The sequence goes on along the minus strand of CAXXJJ010000004.1, from coordinate 2,096,400 downwards.
AGGAGGAAGAACCTATGAAAAGAATGGCAAACATTATCACATGTAAGATGGGAGTGTAAATATCATATAGTATTCGTAACAAAGTATCGTCACAAAACAGTATATGGGAAAATCCGAGAGAAAATAGGCTCTATAATAAGAGAGCTATGTAAACAAAAAGGAATAGAATTACTTGAAGGTTATGCAATGTCGGATCATATCCATATATGTGTGAGTATTCCACCCAAATACAGTGTTGCAAATACAGTTGGGTTTATAAAAGGTAAAAGTAAGTGCTATCCGGATACACCGTGAATTATTAAGTACAAAAAGAATGACAGGCTTAAGTTTTTGGGCCACAGGGTATTGTGTAAGCACAGTGGGACTCGATGAGGAAATGATCAGGTAAACAACCGAACCTGGCAGAGAATAAAATAATTTTATCACAGACGGATATGTTTTCAGCCAACGGGTTTGCCGGAATATATATCACACATCGTTAGGCAGATCTTGTTCGTATAAATACCTCCAGACGTCCGATAATCAATGAAAGAGAAACTGATAAAATAAGGTACATAATGGCGATGGTTATCCATACCTCAAAAGTCAGGTAGGTTGCTGACATCAGTTCCATTCCCTGGAAGGTTAACTCCTGGATAGATATTATCGATACGATTGCCGAGTCCTTTATTGTTGAAATGAACTGGCCGGCAAGTGGTAAAAGCACCCTCTGCGTTGCCTGCGGCAGAATAATGTACCGGTACTGCTGATATCTGCTGAGCCCAAGTGCATGTGAAGCCTCCCACTGCCCTTTTTCTATGGACTCTATTCCGGCCCTTATGATCTCGGTTATATAGGCCCCTTCAAATATGGCCAGGGTTATAATGGCGGAAAGAAATGCAGGGAACATGGCAGGAGTTCCAAACAGTATGGATATTATACTCAGGGTAGAATCCCCTGCAGAGTCTACAAATTCATCCAGCCCAAACAGTGGAATTATCTGACTGCTGAAAAAGAAATAAAAAATAAAGATGATGACAAGGGGAGGAGTATTTCTCACAAGTTCGACATAGGTGCCTCCCAGGAGTCTCCTGAAGAGGCTTTTACTGACACGGCAAAGTCCCATTATAATACCAACTATAAGAGCAAAAATAATTCCCCATATACTCAACCGGATTGTGTTTAATAATCCCTGCATAAGCAGATTGGGTATCCATCTGCCTTTTTCCGAATCAAACCGGAACAGGTACTGCGGGATTGCACTCCATTCCCAGTCGTAGTGTAGGTTGGTCTTGATCCTGTAATATATGTATATAATGATTAAAATCACCAGTGGAATTATGATCAGGTCTATAGGGGTTATTTTGTATTTTTTAGATGCCATATGTAATCGGTTTGCGGTCTAAGGTGTACGGTTTGCGGAAAACTTTTAAAACCCTGATTAAAACCTCAAACCTTAAACGTTATTTTATCCTGTCCCTCCACTCATCCGTTTCAAACCAGTAATGCTTTCTTTCCTGTATCCATCCTTCGGCGGTTACTACAGTTATCCAGTTATTCAGGTAGTTATAGGAATCAAAATCTCCCTTCCTGATTGCAAATGCTATGGGTTCTTTTGTGAAATTTTCCTTTAAAGGAAGGAAAAGTTTGTCGGGATGTTTCAGGGCCTGAAATGCCGGAAGGGGGGCGGAACTTACAAAGGCGTACGCGTTGCCGTTCAGGAGTTCCTGGACAGCCTGGGATTCATCATCAAACTGGAGCAGCTTTGCCTTCGGTATATACTTTTTAATTGCTGATGCTGATGTCGATCCCATTCTTGCAACAACAGTAACATCAGGACTGTTAAAGTCATCGAGGCTTTCAAAGCCCGTTGCAATCTCTCTGTGGGCGACCAGCGACATACCTGTATGATCATACGGTATGCTGAAATTAACCTTGAGGTTCCTCTTGGGAGTAATCCCCATTCCTCCTACTATAATATCGAATTTACCTGTAATGAGTGCAGGTATAATACCTGACCATTGTGTAGGAACAAACTCGGCCTTTACTCCCATATCCTCTGCCAGCCTTTTTGCTACATCAATTTCAAAACCTATCAGTTCTCCATTCTTATCCTTCATTGCCCATGGCACAAAGGTGGACATTCCAATCTTTATGGAGCCTTTCCTGATCACCTTGTCAATCATGCTTTCATCGGCCTTTATTTGCCGGGAATCCCCTGTACACATGGGTATTGTGGATATTAAAGTTAAGGCAAAAAATATATAAAAAACAGCCTGAAATTTTTTCATCTTTCCTCCGGATTGGTTTATACTTTTATAGTATCTGATCAAGGAACAATCTTGTACGTTCCTTTTCAGGTGATGTGAAAAATGTATCAGCATGGCCTTCCTCGATCAGTCTTCCTGATTCCATAAAAATGACTCTGTTGCTGACTTCTCTGGCAAAACCCATCTCGTGGGTAACCAGAATCATTGTCATTCCTCCCTTTGCCAGGTCTCTTATTACATCCAGCACCTCGCTGATCATTTCGGGATCAAGGGCGCTGGTGGCTTCATCAAAGAGCATTATTTCCGGGTTCATTGCCAGTGCCCTGGCAATAGCTACCCTCTGCTGCTGGCCCCCGCTTAACCTGGCCGGGTATTCATTTGATTTGTCTGATATGTTTACCTTTTCAAGTAAATCCAGGGCCGCAGCCTCGGCTCCCTTTTTATCTGTTCCCCTTACCAGTCTTGGTGCCAGGCTGATGTTTTCAAGAACTGTCAGGTGTGGAAACAGGTTGAAGGATTGAAAAACCATCCCGATTTTTTTAATTATTTCCCTTCGGTTCGGTGAGTTTGCGTCAAATGGGATTCCGTCTACAGTGATAGTGCCGCTGTCTATTTCTTCAAGACCATTAAGACATCGGAGCAATGTTGATTTTCCTGAACCCGAAGGACCGATTATTGTGAGAACTTCTCCTTTTTTAACCGAAAATGAAAAATTTTCAAGTGCCCTGACATTGTTAGGAAAGGTCTTGCTGATTCCGTCGGCGCGTAATATTTTATCAGAGAATTCTGGCATGGTAATATTCCATAATATTAATATCCAATATTTAGCTGCTTTTCCATTTTTTTAACAAATAACGAGATTGTTACGGTGAGTATAAGATATATCAATGCAATGGTGAACCATATCTCAAAGGTGAGGTATGTCTCGGAAATAATAATTCTCCCTTCCATAGTAAGGTCGTAAATAGCAATGGTGCTGACAAGGGCTGAATCCTTGATAAGAGAAATTGCCTGTCCTGTGAGTGGCGGAAGAATCCTCCGTACCGCCTGCGGCAGAATTATTTTACGGTAGATATGAACTGATTTAAGTCCAAGGCTGTAGGCAGCCTCCCACTGGCCTTTATCTATTGATAATATACCTCCTCTTAAAATCTCGGAAATATAAGCGCCTTCAAACAGGCTTAATGCTATTACTGCCGATGCAAAACGGCTGATACCAAGTATCGGAGATATAACAAAGTAAATAAAGAAAAGCTGAATGAGCAGAGGGGTGTTTCGGATGATTTCGATATATAAAAAAGCAAGGATATTTCCTGAAAGGGATTTTGAAAGCCTTAAAAGGGCCGCAGCAAGCCCTGTAAGAAGAGCAGATACCAGACTTATTCCCGTAATCTTTAATGTTATAATAAGCCCTCTTAATAATGGTCCGGCTGTAAAACTGCCGTTTTCAAGGCTGAACAGGAAGTGTGGGATTTGAAACCATTGCCAGTTATACCCAAGCCTCTCATTTCCGCGCACAGTAAACCAGCACAACACTGATATTGCCAGGATATATTTGAATATATCTATGATAACTGATTGATTTAAGGTCCTGAGGTGTGAAATACTTGATATGTATGATTTTAGAGGCATGTTTTTTTGATTTTTTATTTATTTTTTTAATTATATCTAAAGAAAGTGGTTGTCAAATCCGAATATCATAATTGATACATAATATTGTTAAAATAAGTGTATCCATTCAGTATTGAACATTAACTTATTGGCTTGAAAATATATTTCTAAGATGATTAAATCCCTTTTTCAAGCTTTTAATATGCTTAATTCCCATTAAATCCAAGTATTAAAATATATAATCTGAAAGAGGTCGTTATGGAATATTCAGTAAGCCCGGAAGGTGAAAAGTTTAAAATCCCATTGGATGAAGATTACAAGCTGGAATATGACAGGCTCGTAAAAGTAGTTGATGAACAAAAAAAGCTGGGACGTGAGATTGTGGTTGTCATGGGGCTCGGCTTTGTCGGAGCAGTCATGGCAGGCGTTGTAGCGGATTCCGTAGATAAAAAAACAGGTGAATCAAAAAAATTTGTTATAGGTATGCAGAGACCCAGCTCGAGAAGCTACTGGAAAATTCCCCTTTTCAACAGAGGGGTGTCACCGGTTAAGGCCGAAGACCCTGAGGTTGCACCGATGATTGCCAGATGTGTCAATGACAAGAAAACCATGATTGCAACTTATACATATGAGGCACTTAAACTCGCTGATGTACTTGTTGTAGATGTACAGTGCGACTATATGAAGAATGATCTTGGTGATCTCAAAACAGGTCATGCCGAGATAACTGCCCTTGAGGAAAGCTTTAAGGTGATAGGCGATAACATAAATCCGGAATGCCTTGTACTTATTGAAACAACCGTTCCTCCCGGCACTACAGAATATGTGGCATACCCCCATGTTAAAAAGGCATTCAAAAAGCGGGGGATTGATAAAGAACCGCTCCTGGCACACAGCTATGAAAGGGTAATGCCCGGGAAAAATTATGTAAGCTCTGTAAGAGATTTCTGGAGAGTCTGCAGCGGTATTAACAGTGAAAGCAGGGATCGAGTCACCAATTTTCTCTCCGATGTTTTAAATGTTGAGAATTATCCTCTGACGGTTCTTGATAAACCTATTGAGAGTGAAACCTGTAAAATTGTCGAGAACAGTTACCGGGCAACTATACTTGCCTTTATGGATGAATGGAGCCAGTTTGCCGAGACAAATGGAGTTGATCTCATAAAGGTAATTAATGCCATAAAGATTCGACCTACCCACAATAATATGATTTTCCCTGGTCCGGGAATTGGCGGTTACTGCCTTCCAAAGGATGGAGGACTCGGTTTGTGGGCTTATAAACATCTGATGGGCTTTGAGAACGACATTTTCAAGATTACTCCTGAGGCTATTAACATAAATGACACAAGGGCGCTGCGTGCCGCCCAGATAGCCCGTGATGCCCTCAGGAATATGGGCAAAATAGTAGCAGCATCTCAGGTGACGGTTTTAGGTGCTTCATACCGGGAAGATGTCGGCGATACCAGGTACAGCGGTTCTGAGATTATCGTCAGAAAACTGACCGAGATGGGTGCAGAGGTACTGGCTCATGACCCCTATGTGGAACACTGGTGGGAGCTGGAAAGCCAGGATACATATCCTGCAGTCGGGGCAAGCTGGTCAAGGTTTTTCAGAAATCAGGAACACCTCACCGAGTTCAGGATGACAAAAGAACTTGCTGATGCTGTAAAAGGAGCAGATTGTATCATTCTGGCAGTAAGACACCAGGAATACCTTGACCTTGATCCTGAGGAAGTTGTTAAAATGGCGGGCAGCCCGCTTGCTGTTATTGACTGCTTTGGAATGCTTGATGATGATAAAATCAAAAGATATTTCGAACTTGATTGCGAGGTGAAAGGCCTTGGCAGAGGCCATATAAACCGGATTAAGGAAAAGGTACGAAAACAGAAAATGGTGAAATAATAATTATCTCTGTTTAATCAGGGTTACAGAATTGCAGGGGCGAATAATAATTATTCGCCCCATTACTTAATCTGATAACTCAGTATCGCTTTTTCCTGCCGCCTGCATTGCTCTCCAGAAACACCATATAAGTCCACCAAAAATAATCAGGAAGGCTACTGCCAGAACAATATATGCGGCATTACCCAGTTGCTGTGGCTCGAATGTGGCTGTTGAACTCGTCACATTATTAACTTCAGAAGCTGCTTTTGATGCAAGAAGTTCAGCCTTAATCTTGGACAGTCGAATTAGACCTGAAATAACTCCAATAATTGCGGCAAGTGGAGGTAATGTAAAAATAGGCCATAATGGACCAGTATTTTTTTCATTGGGTTCCACTGTTCTTTTTCTTCGTATAAAAAAGAAAAATACCGGTATCACCATAAAAAAGATGTATCCGCATAATGTAACAATCTTGCTGTTCCATGCATATCCTTCCCGAACGGTAGAATCTCCTACACTTTTTAAAAACTCCGGTGAAAGCCAGATTTTATCAGTAACAAAATCACTTATGCTCCAGCATATAAGGCTGAGCAGACAAGCAGGCGCAATATAACGAATAACAATATCCCACCAGATTCCAAGATTCCAGTCGGACCGTTCATTGGCATGTTGCCGCATCTTTATGAGAAACTCACCTTTCCATGCATACCCGACAACCAGACATTCGGCAAGGGCAACAGATAAGATACCAAAAGGGCCATTAATCTGATCATCAACTATTCCGAGCCAGTTAAGTCCACCTTTTCCAGATGTATAAATTAAGCTGGTTGCGGCTCCTATAAGACAGATCAACGGAAGAGTCCAGTTTTTTCTCCATGTGGCGGTTTTGTTATCATTAATGGTCGCCTGTACGGCTTCAACAATTGAAAACGCCGAATCGATTCCGAGTGTAAGCAGAGCAATAAAAAATAATAGACTGAAGGCTGCCGCACCGGTTGGAAGCTGTGCCAGGGCATAAGGATAAACAGCAAAAGCAAGGCCCGGACCAGCTGCAACCGCTTTGTCAACCGGGACATTAATCAGCATCGCCATATTTCCGAGAGTTGCGAAAACTGCAATTCCGGCGATAAAAGAAGTGGCCAGGTCTCCAAGCCCGATGATCGCTGCATTGTTATTGAGATCGGATTTGCGATGTAAAAAAGACGCATATGATAGCATGACTGCGAATCCAAGGCTTAATGAGAAAAATACCTGTGTAAAGGCCAGTCGCCATGTATCGGCTTCAGCGAGTTTGGACCAGTCAGGATTGAGATAAAACGAAAGACCTGTTGTAGCGCCTTCAAGGGTTACCCCCCGTACAGCCAGAATGAAAAGCATTAACCAGGGAAGCGGTACCGTAATCAGCACAACTTTACTGACCCATTTCACACCTCTGAACAGACAGAAATAGATAAGTGCCCAACTGGCCAGCATGCTAATGACTACGGGGATGCGTAAAGCGCCGAATGAAAGAGTTTCCTCATACCCAAGCATATCCGTGAAAAAGGCTTCTTTAGCTGCATTGACTCCATCAGCGCCTGTACCTGAAGCCCAGGGAAGCGCATGACCAAAAAGGCCCATAACACTGTCCCATAGCATGACTAGCGAGTAACCGAGGATAACGACGTAGTAAGTGATAATAACAAAAGCCAATGCTACTAACCACCATCCTACAACCCGGTACTTTCTGACAACGCGCCCAAATGCACCAGGGGGTGAGCTTTGGGCCCAGTGTCCCACACTGAATTCCATGACAAGAAGAGGGAACCCTATAACAACCATGGCAATAAGGTATGGAATGAGGAATGCTCCTCCTCCGCCTACAAACAATTTGTATGGGAATCCCCAGAGATTACCCAGTCCGACCGCTGATCCTATTGCTGCGAGGACAAATGCTCCTCTGGAGCCCCAGGCTTCGCGTGTATTACCGGTTTCTGCCATATTATTTTCCTTGTTTGAATTGAAAATATATATAACAAGAGAAAGATGAAAAATCAAAGGGAGTTTGGATTTTAAAGCTTAAACGGATAACCGGCAAAAAATGTTGAGAAAGAAAAAGTTATTATTCTAAATTATAATGTATCTATTCGGTGTGCAAGTAGCAGGCAGGAGAGGCAATACATGCTTCAAATATTTTTCCAAGGTGATATCGGCTGTATCTATATCATTTTCGATTTTAGGAAGAGCTATTAGTATAAATGTAAAAAATGTTTTTCACTGCTGCTGATTCATTTTAACCAGAAGGACCTTAGAGATATCACCTTGGATAAATATTTGAAGCACCTTCCATTAGATATTATTTTCAAATTTCATAAAGGAAAAAAATGTATATGTCAATCATAAAATGCTATATATTGGTATTTTATTTCATCATTCCTCAATATATGCTAAATAGTATTTGGCTTCAGAAAGCGAAAAATTGAATGCCCTGAAAAATAAAAACCCATCTTCCTGCAAACAAGAAGATGGGTTTCGGGAGGGTGAACACATATAGTCTATTTATTAAAAGTTTAGTCTCCTTACCTTTTCTATGAAAAGTCTTTTAATGAATCAGGTCACAATGTGTTCATTGAATTAACAATACAATATTTATGCCAGTTTAGAGGTTTTTGATTCTTGTTTTTATGATTATTTTTAATGTGTAATTAGTTAATGAAATCAATATTTTATAAGGTTGTCGCCAGTTGATGTCCTTTGGTGTTAATTACTGGATAATTTTTTGCCGGAGAAGTATTGCAAAAACTTAAAAAATGCACATAAAAATGTGCATGGCGCACATAAAGATGTGCACATTTTATCAGATCCCCGAAAAACCTTACAGGATTTACTGTTATTGTTATGCATTCCTGATAGTGAAATAACTTTAAAAGATGGAGGATATAAGAAATGATAAAAGAACTTGTAATAAAAACCAGAAGTATAAGACGTTTTATTGAGGAACCCATAAGTGAAGAGACATTGCTTTACCTTATTGATATTGCAAGGTTGTCAGCATCAGCCGCAAACCTGCAGCCTCTAAAGTATATTATTTCCTTTAAGGAAAAAATGAATGATATAATATTCCCGAATCTTATGTGGGCGGGTTATCTCAAGGAATGGAAGGGGCCTCTTAAGGGTGAACGTCCTTCCGCATACATTGTTGTCATGGGAGACCGGTCCATATCAAATTCCTTTGGATGTGATCATGGAATTGCTACACAGAATATCCTCCTGGGTGCTGCAGAGATTGGACTAGGTTGCTGTATAATTGGGGCGGTTGACAGAAAAAATATCATTGAAAAACTGAATATTCCTGAAAAATATGAAATACTGCATATAATAGCAATAGGCAGGGTGGGGGAAGATGTTAAGCTAGAAGAGATGGAAAATGATGGCAGTGTGAAATACTGGCGCGACGGGAACGGTATTCATCATGTTCCCAAACGGTCACTGGATGATATACTGGTGCATGTGGATTAAATGATATTTTAAAAGAACCTGGCAGGTGAAATGAAGTGGATCATTCTTTAATTAAAAAGGTTACCCTTTTCATTGTTTTATTTGGTTTTATCTATTTCATACTCTATCAGATGATAATGAAGGGATATCAGGAAAATAATCAAACCATTCCCGATCCTTCTGTGGATAATATAGATGATAGGGTAGTCAATCTGGATTCAGAATTAAAAAAGACAAATATATTATTAAAGATGGGATTTGAAACCGCTGATATATACTATAACCGGGGATGGATCTATGCCGAGATGGGGAACTATAAATTAGCTGAAAAAGACTATTCCAATGCTCTGGAACTCGACAGCAATTATGCTGATGCCTATTTTAACAGGGGCCTGATATTTCTTAAGGAAAAAAAATATGATGACGCAATTTCAGATTTTTCTCAAGCAATACGAATAAACCCTGAAATGACAGATGCTTATTGTAACCGGGGGAATGCCTATCTGCAATTAGGTAAATCCGGGGAGGCACTTGAAGATTATAATAATGCCATTAAACTTGATAATGAAGATCCCGATCTTTATTTTAACAGAGGCCTCATTCATCAGGCCATGGGAGAAGTTAAAGATGCTGATACAGATTTTGAGAAGGCCAGGGAGCTCAGGCGTTAATGCAGTAAACTCAGGTAAACAGATTTTATCTCAGGCGATATTTAATTGAAAAGGGGCAATCTTATGAATATTGGAAAAACATCGGTTGCAATAATAGGTGCAGGTGCAAGCGGAACGATTTTGGCAAACCAGATTATTGAAAAGGCATGCAATGAATCTGATGTGGGCGTAACTGTTTTTTTAATCGAGAAAGGTCCTGATTTCGGTCCCGGGCTTGCCTATAGCTCTCCTCTATCTTCTCATATCCTGAACATGAGGGCAGACACTCTTGGCATTGAAAAAAATAATCCTCTTCACTTTGTAGAATGGCTCAGAGATCAGGGTGATGCCTCTTTCAATGATGTAAATTGCGAAAAGTATGACATAAATTATCCACCGAGAAATATTTATGGCAGATACCTGAAATATATTCTTGAATCTACAATGAAGAAAACCGCTTCCAGCCCGTGTTCCCTGGACCTCATCCGCGGAGAAGTCGTTGATATTGAACATAATGGAAGTTTTATTCAGGTAAAGATGGCAGACGGAAATCTGATATCAGTAGATAATGTAGTTCTTGCCCCGGGTAATTTCCCCAGCTCTTTTCTTAATGAGTTGAAGGGCATCAAGGGCTATATTCCTTATCCATGGCCGGTAAAGGCAATAAAAGAAAATATTCCAAATGATAACCCGGTTTGTATCCTTGGCACTGGTTTAAGTGCCATTGACACATTTTTTACTCTTCAGGCGTGTGGGCACCGGGGGAAAATTACATTTATTTCAAGGCGCGGATTTTTACCGAAGGTACAGGGCGGATCCTTTGATTATCAATTAAAATATCTAAAAAAAGATGAATTCTCCCGTATCTTAGCAGAATTGAATAACGAGAATATTCCCTTTAATTTAGTAAAAGAGCTGTTTTTTAAAGAGATGGAAGAAGCGGAAGGAAAAAAAATTGACTGGCTGCGGATTTTTAATCCTCAGGGCTCAATAAAGCGGATACTTGAAAAGGATATCTCAAGGGCTGAGGAAGGAATTATTCCATATCAGGCCGCATTAACAACTGCAGGCCCATTGACCGGATATATATGGGACAACATGTCCATTGAAGACAGAAGGATCTTCGAAAGAGAGTACAAGACTTTCTGGACTGTATACAGGCATCCAATGCCGCTTTTTAATGCAAGAAAAATTCTGGATGCACTCAAAACGGGCCAACTCGATATTCAATCCGGATGTATGTGTGCTCGAACTTGTGGTAATAATGGTTTTGAAATCGATGTGAGTACACGATTTGGTGTTCCCTATACTCTGGAAACCTCCGTAATAATTAACGCCACAGGCCAGGGGCTGGATGTAGCTAAATTCAATAATCCTTTGCTAAATAGACTCCTGGACAAGGGGGTAATAGCGCCTCATCCCAATGGAGGAATTTATGCGGATTTCAACACAAGTGAGGTAAGAGGGAAAAATGGGAACAGGATTCCCGGCCTCTTTGCCCTTGGAGAAATAACTCGGGGTGTTCATTTTTTTACTAATGGTATTGTCCCTAATATGGCAGCTTCAGACAGGATTGCAGATTATTTATTAAAGAATAAATGCTCCTGATGGTTTTTGTATTCTAATTGATGAGGGTATTGCCGCAATCCTGGGGCATCCGGATCTTCTGTTGTTCTTTTTTTATCCTTATCTTTATCTTCTTCATCTATTTTCTCTATAGACTCATCTATCTTTTTCAATAGAGCGGGATTATCTACGGTTTTTTTCTTTGCTTCTCTAAAATGAAAACCGGCTTCTTTCATATTTCTTAATCGTTCATAAAAAAGGCCGAAATTATAATGTGCAGGCCCCAGCTTATTTTCTTTCCCATAGGAATACCCGAGGTTGTAAAAGACAGAATCTTCAACAGGTTCCATAAGTTTCAGTTTTTCATATATATCGATAGCCTTGTTGTACTCCTCGATTTTCTGGTATGTTTTCGCCAGAGTATACAAACTTGGCTTATCATTGCCGTTATTTTTTAATGCCTCCCGAAGGGTGGAGATTGCCATTTCAGGTTCATCATTAAACAGGTATGCCTCACTCAGATACCTCAATACAGGTTGGGGATCGACAAGACTCCTTATTGCCTTCTTAAGATGATCTATCGCCTTTGAGTGCTCGCCGCTCTCCTTCAAAACAATACCCATCCCGAGGTTTTCCAGGGGAGAATCAGGGGATTTTGTTAATTCGGATGTAAAATAATTAATCATTTCATCCCTGTCTTCATATTTTGCCATTATTATAGTTCTAAAGATAGGGTATAGTTTTCGAAATTGAATAGTCTTGGCTTTACCTCCCTCAACAACATAAGGAGAAGAAAGCATTGATTCAATATTTGATATCCTTTCAGGACCAACCGGGTGAGTAAGAAGGTATGCCGGAATCTTATTTGCCCCAAAATTACCCCTCTGGAGCTTCGATAGTGCACTTTTTATGGCTGCGGGGTTAAAACCTGATTTTGCAGCGTATTTAAATCCTGCCTGATCAGCCTGGCGTTCAGCATCTCTGCTGTAGCTGAGTTGTTTCTGTTGAGCTGCTGCAAGGGTTCCTACCATTACGGCCTCAGATGTATCACTCCCCCCGATAAGGATTCCTGCCAGCAGACCCAGTAATGTCCCGTATCCCAGTTTTGTAGCCTGTTCCACCTGCTGAGAGATATGGCGTTTCGATACATGGGCTATTTCGTGACTCATTACCGAGGCAAGTTCATCAAGATCGTCCATTGCCCTGATAAGCCCAGTATGAATGAAAATATGTCCGCCGGGACCGGCAAAGGCATTCAGTTCTTCATTTCTTATTATATAGAAATTAAAATTAAAAGGTCTGGTTTCAACGGCTTTTACAATGAATTGGCCTAAATCATTTATGAAATCATTTAAAAAGGGGTCGTCTACCAGTTCAAGGTGTTTTTTTACCTCTGCGATAAATTTTTCCCCTTCTTTTGCCTCCTGTTCAATTGAAAGGGCCATGAGTGTACTCTGCTGTGACAGGATAAAGAGAATAATCAATGTAATGATGCAAAATTTATTCTTTATCAGGGAGGTCATTGTTTTCGATTTCTATCCTTGGTGCTTCCATCCAGAGACCTTCCAGGTCATAGAGTTCTCTGACGGGTTGATAAAAAAGGTGGATTATCAGGTCTCCATAATCCATTAATATCCACTGTCCTTCAAGTTCGCCTTCCGTGCCATAGGATTTGAACCTGTTTTCTTTCATCCTTTTTTCAAGGTGGCGCGCCATGGATTGAACCTGGCGTGTGGAGTTTCCACCTGCGATAAGGAAATAGTCCGTAAAGGAAGACATTTCACCTACATTAAATAAGACAGGTTCAACGGCTTTTCGTTCCATAATAATATCTGCAGCAAGTAATGCTTTGTCAAGCGACTTCATTTTTTTTATATAATCCCTTCTTGATAATATACTTTTTTACTTTTTGAGGTACCAAAAAATTAATTGATTTACCGGTCATGATATTTTGACGAATTTTAGTGGATGAGATGTCCATTAAAGTCGTTTTTCTAAATAAAATATGATTTCCGGATGAGTTTATAAAATTTCCGGGGCTTTCCTCCTTAAAATCCATTCCAAGTGATTTTATAAAAGTGCCCAGTTCATCAAGCGTGATACCAGGCCTTTCAATCACAACAAAGTTGGTTATCTGAAAAAGACCTTTATATTCCTTCCATGTAGTTATCTCTCTAAATGCATCACTTCCCAGGATAAAAAACAATTCTAGCTGATTGCCATATATTTCACGGATTATCCTGATCGTTTCTATGGAATATGAGGGGCCTTTCCTGTGACCTTCTATATCGCATGCCTCAAGGAGCTCGGAACAAGCTGCCCCGATCTTTGTCATTTCAAGCCGGTCAGGAAAAGGAGCCACCAGAGGGCTGTTCTTATGTGGAGGTTGTGCACCCGGCATTAGAAGTACCTTTGACAGATCAAGCTCTTCGCGCATTTCTTCTGCCAGCCTGAGATGTCCGGAATGAATGGGGTCAAATGTCCCACCCAGTATGCCAATTCTCAAATGAAAATCCTCCTATTCCCTGATCTGACCGTCACCATAAACAATAAATTTTGTTGTTGTCAATTCTTCCAGTCCCATGGGGCCGAATGCATGAAGTTTGGAAGTATTTATTCCTATTTCAGCTCCAAGCCCAAGCTGGTTGCCGTCATTGAACCTGGTTGATGCATTCACCAGGACAACTGATGAGTCCACCTGTTCAAGAAATTTTCTGGCCCTTGCGTAATCCTTTGTGATTATTGTCTCAGTATGATTCGATCCGTATTTATCTATGTGGATGCATGCCTCTTCCATACTGCTTACTGTTTTTACTGCAAGTATCAGATCCAGAAATTCGGCAGGCCAGTCTTCTTCGGTTGCCGGAGTTATATCGGGAATGATACTCCTTGTCTTTTCGCATCCCCTGAGTTCTACACCTGCCTTTAAAAATGCCTCTGCCGCTTCAGGTAAAAAATCTCCGGCGATTTCTTCATGCACCAGCATTGTCTCCAGCGCATTGCAGACCCCGGGTCTTTGTGCCTTTGAGTTTACACAGATATCTATTGCTGTCCTGATATCTGCAAATTTATCAACATATGCATGGCATACTCCCTTGTAGTGTTTCAGGACAGGTATCCTGGAATTCTCACTGACAAAACGGATCAATCCTTCACCGCCTCTGGGAATAATTACATCTATCAGTTCATCACATAATAAAAGCTCCGTTGTGGCTTGTCTGTCCGTAGTTGGAATTACCTGTACCGCTTTCCCTGGAAGTTTGTTTTCCTCAAGCGACTCTTTTATTATCTCGGCAAGTATTAAATTTGAATGTATTGCCTCTGAACCTCCCTTTAATATAACTGCATTACCGGATTTCAGACAAAGGCTTGCCGCATCAACCGTTACGTTAGGTCTGGATTCGTAAATAAACCCGATAACCCCCAGAGGAATCCTGACCTTGCCGGCGAGAAGATTGTTGGGACGTTTCCACATCCCGGTTACCTCTCCAACCGGGTCAGGAAGCAACATTACCTCTTTAAGCCCGTCGACCATTGAGTTAATGGTCTTGTCACTGAGTGTGAGTCTGTCAATCATTGCAGGGCTCAACCCTTTTACTATGGCAGCATCAAGATCCTTTTTATTCTCAGACTGGATATCGTTTTTTCTTTCAATCAGCTTTTTAGCGATTGATTCAAGTGCAGCATCTTTTTCGTTCCTCTTTATGGTTCTAAGGCTCCTTGATGCCTCCTTTGCTGCTACTGCAATCTCATTTATCATTTGTTTTACTGACATGCCTCATCTCCGTTTTCAATTCCGTAGATTATTACCAGGTTATCTCTATGGATTACCTCATCATTATGTTTATAGCCCAGTGATGGTTCGATTTTGCTGCTGTTTAATCCTTTTATTTTATCCAGATCAACCGAGTTGTAGTCAACCATTCCAATTGCAATCTCTTTTCCCTGATGATCCACAACCTGTACTGAATCACCTCTGTTAAATCTTCCTGTAACCTCAACTACACCTGACGGAAGAAGACTTTTTCCATTCTTCATCAATGCCCTTACTGCACCCTGGTCAATAATTATTTTACCTTTAATTGCCCTTGAAAAGGCGATCCAGTGTTTGCGTCCGCAAATAGCCATGGTTTGCGGTGTGAAGAGTGTGCCGGCATCTTCACCCTGTATTATTCTTTTTATAATACCCCTTTTTCTGCCATTTGCTATGACTACAGGAATCCCTTTCAAAGTGGCTTTTTTCGCTGCGGTTATTTTGCTTGCCATTCCTCCTGTTCCCAGCGCCCCTGGTGTAGAACTGGCAAAATTAAAAATAGTGTTATCTATCTTTTCTATAACAGGTATCAATCTCGCTTTTTTATTTGTCCTGGGATCATCATCGAATAATCCGTCGATATCTGTCAGGTTGATAAGCAGATTTGAATCTGTCATATTTGCTACCATGGCACTGAGATTGTCATTGTCTCCAAATTTTATCTCATCAATGACTACTGTGTCGTTTTCGTTTATTATAGGGATTATTCCCCATGATAAAAGTGTAAAGATCGTATTCCGGGCATTCAGGTAGCGGCGTCTGTTATTAAGATCATCCCTTGTAATGAGTATCTGGGCTACAGTATAGCCATGACGGGCAAAGGCCTTTTCATATGCATTCATAAGCCTGCCCTGACCGATTGCCGCCATGGCCTGTTTTTCGGATATGGCCTCAGGTCTTTTTGAGTAACCCACTTTTTTTAAACCGGCAGAAATAGCTCCGGATGAGACAAGAATAATCTCAAATCCTTTTGACCTTAAGTCGCATATGTCGTTTGTTATATTATTAATCGTGTTCCTGTTAAGGCCGTCTTTGCCGGTAAGTATGCCGCTCCCGGCTTTTATTACAATGCGTCGGGCCGATTTAAGCTGGTTTTTTCTGTTAATATTTGATTTGTTTTCCATATTATATATTGTGGATTGAATTAATCAATCGGTTACATGATGTTGATTGATATCAAGAGAGATATACTATTTTGCATTTTTTGTAAAAACCTGCAGGTCGTAATTTCCGGAAAAGCAGTTCAATCAGCCCTTGAGTTTTTTTAGTATTTAATCAATACTTTCTTTTAAAAACTTTTTCAATTCCCTGATCCCTTTACCTGTCAGTGCTGAAACTGCTATGGTTTCAAAACCGGCCTTGTTTATTTTTAAAATAATATCTTCGGGTTTTAACCCATCAGGTCGTTCAAGGTCAATTTTATTAACAATGATTATCCTTTTTTTCTGGAGGAGCGAGATATCATACCTTTTCAATTCATCCTCCAGAGTATGATAGTCTCTGAGCGGATCATCTGCCGGGGCCTGGGAAACGTCAATTACATGGAGAAGGAATTTTGTTCTCTCTATATGCCTTAAGAAACGGTGCCCGAGTCCTTTTCCTTCGCTGGCTCCTTCAATTAAGCCGGGAATATCTGCGATTGTAAGATTCTTTTCCTCATCAAGGTCAAGTATCCCCAGATTCGGAACAATTGTAGTAAATGGATACCCGTCAATCTTGGGGCGTGCCATTGTCAGGCAGGATAAAAGGGTTGATTTACCTGCGTTTGGAAGGCCTATGAGTCCTATATCTGCAAGGTGTTTCAGGGTTAGTTTAAGATCTTTTGATTCTCCGGGAATACCGCTTTGTGCAAATCTTGGGGCCCTGTTGGTTGATGTGGTGAAATGTTTGTTTCCCTTTCCACCTATTCCCCCGGAGACTATGGTGAGTTCCTGTTCATTTTGGATCAGGTCTCCAAGTATCTCTCCTGTCTGATGATTAGCGATAATTGTGCCCAGGGGCACTTCAATGACAACATCTTCAGCATTTTTGCCGGTTTGATTGCTGCCTTTTCCTGCGCCGCCATTCTGTGCTTTGAATCGTCTTCGGGAGCTGAAATCGGAGAGGGTGTGGAGCTTGTTTGAAGCCCTTATAATGATATCCCCGCCTTTACCGCCGTCCCCTCCATCGGGACCGCCTTTGGGGATAAAACGTTCTCTTCTGAAACTTACACAGCCTTTTCCACCATCCCCGGAAACAACATGTATAACCGCTTCATCCAGAAATCCCATATTATCCTCAGGTGGTGGAAAAAGGAGAATTTTTTAGTCGGCGTAAACGCTCACCTTTTTTCGATTCTTTGCAAATCTCTCAAAGGTGACTTTTCCGTCTATCTTGGCAAAAATCGTATAGTCTTTTCCAAGCCCTACGTTTTCGCCCGGGTGAACCTGGGTTCCCCTCTGTCTGATAAGGATATTCCCTGCCTTTACCGTTTCACCAGCATATTTTTTTACTCCATATCTCTGGCCGGCACTATCTCTGCCATTTCTTGAACTTCCGCCTGCTTTTTTATGTGACATAATCTAATTCCTTTATATAAAATCGCTTTCAGCGAAAAAATTTATAAAGTGATATTGTTTTAATACTGTTAGAAAAGTATTACCTTGTTGGACATTAGGAATAATTATTCACCAATATTGTCAATTTTTATCAGTGTGAAATTCTGCCTGTGTCCATTTTTTTTCCTGTAACCTTTTCTTTTTTTATATTTAAAGACAATAACCTTTCTGTCTTTTGCCTGTCTGGCGATGCTGCCATATACCTTTGTATCTTCAAGGTATGGTTTTCCCAGGTTGACATTCTCTCCGTCTGAAGTCATGAGTACCTTATCAAAGGTAACTGCATCACCTACTTCACCGTCAAGCTTTTCAATTTTCAGCATATCGCCGGGGGTTACGCGATATTGTTTTCCACCGGTTTTTATTACAGCGTACATAGTTATCCTCCAAAGTTGTAACACGTGATAATAAAAGAAAAAAAGCCATATGTCAAACTATAAATTATATATATGACTTTTTTAATATGACGTAATATCATGTATTACTTATATAAAAGTGCCCCCGGCATGACTCGAACATGCGGCACCCAGATTAGGAATCTGGTGCTCTATCCACCTGAGCTACGGGGGCATGGGGTAGCTTTGTACCAAAATTTTGATAAAATGCAAGCATTTTATTAGTCCATTGCAAAATAAGAAAAATATCTTGATTATATAGCTAAAAGTATTTATATATTTATTGTTTAAATGTTTTTTATTTAATCTTATTATCTGCTAATTCAGAGTTTTAAACAATGGGGATGTAGCTCAGTTGGGAGAGCGGTACGTTCGCAACGTACAGGTCGTCGGTTCGATCCCGATCATCTCCACCATGTCAAATTTTGGGGAACTGTTTTGGTCCGGTAAGGATAATGGATCGTTCAAATACTTATCTATCATCATCTTCTCCTTTAACCCGTTTAATACCTGAATTTTGCACCACTTTTATAAAATCCCGTGCAAGAATTTTTTTGCACGGGTAAATTTCAACGAATTATCAAATGGTTAAACGTACCATAAAAACACTGTGTTTTAAGAGCCCCTATTTTACTGGCTTTCCGGGTGGCATTGAAAAGCCTTATCAGGCTAGCTTTTTAGAATTGTAAAATTGTACTTCATTACCTCTTGGTTAAAGTATGGAAAATATTAAGCCTTTCAAAACTCAGTAATAACGAGGTTCATAGAACCCTATATGCATTTCAGAACGATTTCGTGCAAAATTCAGGTAATAATTTATTAATGTTTATTTTCCCCTATGGAGTACGGTAAATGAAAAGAAAGGCAATAATAGATCGTAAGACAAATGAAACGGATATCCGGATTGATATTGATCTGGATGGAAACGGAAAAACAACTATCAACACAGGCATTCCGTTTATGGATCACATGCTGAACCTGATGGCTGTTCACGGGTTTATGGATCTTGATATTACTGCAAGTGGTGATATTGATATTGATTATCACCATACTGTTGAAGATCTGGGCATATGCTTCGGCCAGGCAATATGCAAGAGCCTTGATGATAAAAAAGGAATCAGGCGGTATGGGCAGGCTTCTGTGCCAATGGACGAGGCAATGTCCAGTGTTGTTATTGATATCTCAAACCGGCCTTTTCTGGCATATCGAGTTTCTGTAAACAACAGTAGAACGGGCAGCTTTGACATTGAACTTCTGGAAGAATTTTTCAGGGCCTTTGTTACCTATTCGGGAATTACCATGCATGTGGATCTGATTTCAGGTAAAGACCCCCATCATATAGCCGAGTCTATTTTCAAGGCACTTGGAAAGGCCCTGGATATGGCTACTGCGGTTGAAGAAAGACTTGGTGGAAAAGTTCCCTCATCAAAGGGGCTTTTGTAGAAAAGACAGATAACCATGATTCCTTAAAATGGGGGCAATATGCCAACAAAAAAATATAACCTTCGGCTGACCCGGAATTTACTTATTTTTCTCCTGGCAGTTCTTATCAGTGGATGCACGGTTAAAAATAAAGGCGGGATTGAATATTCTGGGCCCCCTGTTGAAGTCGGCAGGATTGTTTTTTTGGGCTTTAAGCCGGCATTATCTCCCGGTCAGGAACCGGCTTTATTCCTTAATCCATTGACCGGCGGTGCTGTAAGGTCTGAGCCGGTAAGTCAATCATTGGCAGATATAATGTCTGACAAGATGTATACCCTGCTGATGGATTCAAAGGATTATGAGTTTATAAATCTGCGTGAAATAAAAAACCTGACAAATCCCGAACTTTTTGAAGAGAGTTCCAATAATCAGGTAAAAATACTCCAGTCTGTAGGAAAGGCTGTTTCTGCGGATGTTGTTATGACCGGATATCTCTACCGGATGCATGAGCGTGAGGGAAGCGAACTTGCAGCCGGTAGGCCTGCTTCGGTAGCCTTTGATGCATATCTTGTAAATGTGGAAGATGGTTCTTTTTTATGGAAGGGAAGGTTTGATAAAACACAAAAATCCCTGAGTGAAAACCTTCTGGAGATTAAATCATTTTTAAAATTCAAAGGGAAATGGGTGGATGCCGACACCCTGGCTGAGGTCGGTTTGAAAGAATTGATAGACAGTATGCCTTTGAAAAATAAGGAATAATCGTCCAAATTTAATTTGGTCAATATATTTTTCTTAATCTATTGTAATTTTATAAAAATAAGCCGCTTAAACCCGCTTTTTCGTCATTGACAAATATAAAATCGTTAATATAATGAAATGTTTAACTGAATTGCCCTGGCCTTGACTGGAAATTATCCGGATGCCCGGAGGATAAGGCCATGTCTATCAATGAAGGAATAAAATGGATCCCTATCAGTTAGCCAAGGAAGAGATAAAGAGAACGGCGGATATTGTCGAACTGATTGGGCAGTATGTACAACTGAAAAAGGCTGGTTTGAATCATATTGGATTATGCCCGTTTCATGGCGATAAGGATCCTTCTTTTACAGTAAGTCAGTCAAAGCAGATGTTCCACTGTTTCGGGTGTAAGAAAAGTGGAGATGTTTTTGCTTTTTGGATGGAATATCACAAGGTTGCGTTTCCACAGGCCATTAAAGACCTTGCTGATAGGTATAGCGTAATACTTCCTGAAAAAAAGATATCCCCGGCTCAAAAGAAAGAGCTTGATTTAAAGGAATTGCTGTACCGAATAAATAATGCTGCGGCGGGATATTATAATTATATACTCGAAAAGACGGATAACGGGCAAAAGGGTATTGAATATTTCGAAAAAAGGCTGGTATCCCGTGAAACCGTCAGTAAATTTAAGTTAGGTTATGCACTTGATGGGTGGGACGGCCTGGTAAAGATCCTGTCCCGAAAGAAAATAAGTCTTGAAAAAGCGGAACAGGCCGGTCTCCTGATTCCCAAAAAAAATGGCGGGTATTACGACCGTTTCAGGGGAAGGGTGATTTTCCCTATTTTTGACATGGAGGGAAGGGTTGCAGGTTTTGGCGGCAGAGTGCTTGATGATTCACTGCCAAAATATCTGAATACCCCGGAGACACCTGTTTTTCATAAAGGTGAATTATTATATGGATTAAATATGGCCTTCACACATATACGCGAAACAGGTCGCGTAGTTATTGTGGAAGGTTATACGGATGTCCTTGCATTAAATAATCACGGATTTCACGGGGCGGTTGCAACCCTGGGTACAGCACTCACACCGTCTCATATAAGAAAGCTCAAAGGTTTTGCAAAGGAGATTATTGTTCTGTTTGATTCCGATGCTGCAGGAAAAAATGCAGCTATAAAAAGCCTTCCCCTTTTTTTGAATGAAGGCCTGAAAGCCAGGGTTATGATATTGCCCGAAGGAGAAGACCCTGATTCATTTGTCAACAACAGGGGGCTGGATTCCTTTTTGAGTCTTCTGGATAACTCGGTTCCCATGTTTGATTTTTATGTGGAATCAAAAATAACAGGGCTGGAATCAGGGGTAACAGGGAAGGTCGAGATATTAAAGGAAGTTATTCCGGTACTGTCAGAAATTTCGAGTGATCTGCAGAGATCGGTATATATAAGGCATTTCTGTGAGAAATGTGATATCGCTGAATCAATTATCCTTGATGAAATGAAAAGACTCAGGAGGGGCGGATCAGAGAAAGAAAGAAGGGGAAATCTGGAATCAGAAGTAAAGGGATCGAGGGTTAAAAGCCTCAAGGAGTATCATCTTCTTAATCTTTTAATACATTCACCGGAAACTGCAGAGAGAATCCTCATGGATGATTTCAGATTACTGATATCTGACAATGAAGTAGTTAAGATTTTTAACCGACTTGCCGAGATATATAGACTGGAAAAAAATCTGGTTCCGGAACAGATACTTGAGAGCATGCAGGAAGGTCCTGAAAGAGAAATATTTAGCGAAGTAATGCTTTCGGAACCAATATATAAAGGAGACTCAGCCAGACAGGCTGTTGCTGAGTTTGAAAACAGAATAAACGATATAGAGTTAACAAATTCGATTAATAAGGCAAAAAAAACTGGCGATCTTAAAATGCTTAATGAGTTAATTAAGCAGAGAAGAGCAGTATAAGGCCTGAAAAATCTCCTTTTTTATATGCCTGTTCAGAGAGTATAGAAAAGGTTTAAATAAATAACCGGATATAGGTAATTATCAGGAGGGATAGTATGACAAATAAATCTGATATGCATAATTTGAAGCGATTAATAGATATCGGTAAAGACAAAGGCTACATTACTTACGAAGAGCTGAATGACGATCTGCCGGATGAAATAATCTCTTCAGAGCATATCGACGATGTAATGATGATGTTTGAAGAATTGGATATCATGGTTATTGACGAGGCAGCAAAGAACGAAATCGAAAAATCCAGAAAACTAAAGAAAAAGAAAGAAAAAGAGCTGGAAAAAGAAGATTTTCGTGCTGATATCGTTGATAACACAGCGAGGGTATCTGATCCTGTAAAGATGTATCTTAAAGAGATGGGCTGTATCTCGCTTCTAACCAGAGAAGGTGAAGTTGATATAGCAAAAAGAATTGAAGAAGGTGAAAAAAATACCCTTGAGCTGCTTTTGAAGTGCTGCGTAGGGATAGAATATATAATTGATCTTGGAGAAAAGCTGAAGACCGGCGAAGTAAAGTTAAAAAATATTATCAATGATCCTGATTATGAAGAGAATCATGCCCAGATAGGTGAAAAAAGAGAGCACCTTATTAAATTGATTGATGATATCAAGGAGCTATATGAAGAATATTGTAAAATAAAGGTTGAAATATCCAAGAAGAGCTGTGCCGTCGCCAAGAAGAAAAAGCTTTCGACTAAAATGACGAAGATCTATGACAAGATTTTTGAAATGATATGCAGCTTTAAACTTGAAAAGGGTCAGCTCGACAATATGATGGATATGCTCCGCGAAATGGTCATAGATTGTGAAAAGGCTGACAACCAGGTTTCAGAATGTGTTCTAAAGGCCGGTGGTAAATCAATCACATACATAAAAAAATGTATCAGCAGTATCCCGAAAAATGCAAAGGATAATGATATTGTAACAGCGCTGAAAAAGAAAAAATCAGAACTGCTTATCTTTAGAACAGAGATTAACGAGGCGCAAAAAACAATAAAAGAAACTAAAGACCGTACAAATATGACCACAAGGGAGCTGAGGGAGACTCTGGACACGGCAAGACGCAGTCTTGAGAAATCTAAACTTGCAAAAAAGGAACTCATCCAGGCGAATCTCAGACTGGTAGTAAGTATTGCCAAGAAATACACCAACAGAGGCCTTCAGTTTCTTGATCTGATTCAGGAAGGAAATATAGGCCTGATGAAGGCTGTTGAAAAATTTGAGTATCAGCGTGGATACAAGTTCAGCACCTATGCTACCTGGTGGATCAGGCAGGCAATAACAAGGGCTATTGCTGATCAGGCAAGAACAATACGTATTCCTGTTCATATGATCGAGACAATTAACAAGCTTATACGGACATCCAGATACCTTGTTCAGGAACATGGCAGGGAACCCACTCCTGAAGAGATTGCAGAAAAGATGGAGTTTCCGCTGGAAAAAGTACGTAAGGTCTTGAAGATAGCAAAAGAACCTATCTCTCTCGAGACACCGATTGGTGAGGAGGAGGACAGCCATCTTGGTGATTTCATAGAGGATAAAAAAGTGATATCTCCGGGTGAAGCAGTAGTGAACCACAGCCTTGGAGAGCAGACAAGAAAGGTGCTTACATCTCTTACACCAAGAGAAGAGAAGGTCCTCAGGATGAGATTCGGTATAGGCGAAAAATCCGATCATACTCTTGAAGAAGTTGGCAGGGATTTTAATGTCACAAGGGAGCGGATCAGGCAGATTGAGGCAAAGGCCCTTAGAAAACTCAGGCATCCGAGCAGGAGCAGAAAATTAAAAAGCTTTATTGAACGTTAGTTGAAATTTTATTTGCATTTTTTCTTGACAAAAATCGTTTCCGGTTGCATTTTATACAGCCTGAATCAAGCAGCAATCTTAAGGGCCCATAGCTCAGCTGGAAGAGCCACCGGCTCATAACCGGTAGGTCCCTGGTTCGAACCCAGGTGGGCCCATCATGAAAGGCAAAATGTTAATTTTTCAAATATATAAAAATAAATCTCAATTAAGAGATCAGTAGCTTAAAGGGCGCATCATTAAAGATGCGCCCTTTCCATTTTTAATCATGTGCTTTTAGTAATATTGTCCTTTTTGTTGTGAAGTGTAAAACCTGATACCTCATCGTTTGCAGCGGGGCAGTTCATTATTTCAACTTTTTAAAATTATCAGGGGCGATGGGTTGATATGTTTCCAGATCTGAAAGAAGTTTTAAGCATCCTCGATGAATTGGCGCCTTTTGAGCTTGCTGAAAGTTGGGATAATTCAGGTCTTCAGGTTGGATCATATAGCCAGACAATAAAAAAGATCCTTGTTGCACTAGATCCGACTTTTGAGGCTGTGAAAAAGGCTTCATCAACAGGCGCCCAGTTATTACTTACTCATCATCCTCTATTATTCAGGGGGGTATCATGCATTGATTTAAATACCTATCCGGGTGATGTTATATGTGAAGCAGTAAAAAATGATATCGCAATTGTAGCGGCTCATACAAATCTGGATTCAGCCAAGACAGGTATTAATCATCACCTTGCAAAAGAGATCGGTCTTACCGGTATCGAGGTCCTGGAGCCCAGGGAGTTATATGGCGAAGGAGGATATGGAATAGGGGTGATAGGTGATTTGCCTGAGCCCTCTGACCTGCTTTCTTTTTCCAGGTTAATTAAGGATCTTCTCGGGCTGGATGCTGCAAAGATTATTGGCCCCGATGAATCGATTGTAAAACGTATTGCTGTTGTGGGAGGATCAGGGAGAGACTTTATTAATACTGCAGTTGAAAAAAAAGCAGATTTGTTAATAACCGGAGATATAGGACACCATGACGCCCTCACGGCAAAAACCTTGAATATAAGTGTTATTGATGCAGGTCATTTTAGAACGGAAAGGGCTGCACTGTCGGGCTTTGTAATGAACCTCGATAAACTATTCGAGAACAATAAAATGAATATTACTATCGAGTTGTTTGATGAAGAAACTGACCCGGTCAGGATAATATAATAAAAAAACAGGGGAGGGCTGGAATTGAAAGATAATATAAAAAAATTGATCATACTTCAGGAATGCGACAATAAAATAAAAGCTATTCAAGCCAAAAGGGATCAGGTTCCGGTACAGATTGCAAAGTTGGAAGAGACATTTGAAGAGGCTTCAAGCATATACAAGTCAAAGTTTGACAAGCTTGATTCCCTTGAAAAAGAAAGACGCGCACTTGAAAAGGATGTGCAGGATATAGAAAGCAGGTATGCAAAAAGTCAGGAAAAACTGAATAATATAAAATCAAATAAAGAATATACTGCAGCATTAAAAGAGATATCTGACATTGAAAAAGAAAAGGGGAAAAAAGAAGATAGAATTCTTCAGATGATGGAAGAAATTGAGTCCCTTAAAGCAGAGTGTAATGATATCAAGGGTGAACAGGAGAAACTCAGGGAAGAGTATGAAGAGGAAAAAAAGGAGATAGAGAAAGAACTCCTTGAGCTTGATAAAGAGACCCAGGACCTTATATCCGAAAGAACAGGGTATAATAGTGCGATTGATCAGCGAATGCTTAAGACCTATGACCTGTTGCGTGACAGGCGGGCCGGCGTTGCAGTTAGCTCCGTGATTGGGGGGATATGCCAGGGATGCCATCTTGAAATCCCGCCTCAAAAGTTTAATGAACTGCAAAGATGTAATGAAATGATGTCATGCCCCCATTGCAACAGGCTTATTTACTGGGGTGAGGATGAATTTTTTGTTAAGGTATTAAACGGAATTTAAATAGATACAAAAAAATTAGAGCAGGCCGGATGGCCGCTGCTTTGCTTTACTGCAAAGGGGAGGAAAGTCCGGGCTCCACAGGACAGGATGCTGGATAACGTCCAGTCCCGGTGACGGGCAGGAAAGTGCAACAGAAAGTAAACCGCTCCCGGAGTAATCCGGGAGTAAGGGTGAAACGGTGAGGTAAGAGCTCACCAGTCCGGGCGGTGACGTCCGGAGCTATGCAAACCCCATCCGGAGCAAGACCAAATAAGGGGAGTTTGAGGGTGGTCCGCCCAAATCCCCGGGTAGGTCGCTTGATCTTGATGGCAACATCAAGGCTAGATGAATGGTCATCATTCAGGGACGTATTTTTCGTCTCTGGAAACAGAACCCGGCTTATGGCCTGCTCTACCTATTTTCCAAACGAGAAATGAACCAAACCCGTGAATCTATCACATTATCTGTTTTAATAATCCAACAAGCTGTGTGCCAATAATACGAAAACATATCAGGGCGGCAATGGGAGAAATATCAAGTCCTCCCAAATTTGGTATGATCTTCCGAAATGGTTCCAGCAAAGGTTCGCTTATCCCGTAAATTGTCTGTACAACAGGATTGTATGGATCCGGACTTACCCATGACAGTAAAGCTCCTATAATTATTACCAGTGAGAAAAACCCTGTAAAGAGATCAACTATCAGGATCAACCCTTCTACAACGCTGCGCAGTAAATAAGGTGAACCTGAAAACGGTCCGCTGGTGATAAGGATATACAGGATAAAGGAAACGACAACGTAGGAAACCATCAGAAAAACAAATGAAAAAATGGAAAAGGATTTTCGCGGGATATTCAGCTTCGAAGCAAGAGAGCCTATAGGTAGAAAAGCCCTTTGCAGCACACTTATGACAGGCGTATGGACCCTGTCTCCCGCAAATATAGCAATAAACCATACTGCCATATAGAACTGGAACAGCAGCTGAAGGAGATTTAAAAAGCTTACTCCAACTGCGGCCAGTATTGTGAAACGAGTTATGGTAAGATATATAAGCCCCCTTATTATAACCAGTCCCAGAACACTTACTAAAACAGATTTTAAATCATCGCGGAATATCGATTTTAAAGGTTTCAGGATATAATCTGTTATTCGGTAGATAAGGCTGTATATCTGATTGTAGTTAGTCTCGATAGGCCTTATAAGAAGCCTAACAAGCAGCAGAATTATTAGAAAATCAATTATTGATTTAATCAGTATCATGTATATTCCTCTTGGATTTTATTTTACAGATAATTTATACTACAGGAGTGAATAATTCAACTTCTATATATTACACTGAGTGGTGCCTGGAATGAAAAATAAAGAAACCGAAAGTATATTTACAGAGGTAGACGCAAAGATAATTCCGAAATCTTCAAGGAATGAAATCGTTAGAGAGGAAAGCGGCCTGGTTAAGATTAAAGTAACCTCTCCACCTGTTGACGGCAAGGCCAATAAAGCAGTAATTGACCTTCTTTCAAAACAATTAAAGGTTTCTAAAAAAGATATTCACATTATTTCAGGCGAAAAATCGAGAAATAAAAAAATCAGGGTTTATGGCATAACTACATTAAAGCTTTAATAGCTGCCAACTTAAATATCGTCAGCTTTGAAACTGTAAATGGTGAAGCTGTCTGAATCTTCCATCTTTTCGACTGATAAGTTCTTCATGGGTTCCTGACTCAACAATCCTTCCCTTTTCAAGTACAAAAATCCTGTCTGCATTTCTTATGGTACTTAACCTGTGAGCAACAGCAAAAATAGTACATCTACCTTTAAGAGATTGTATGGATTTCTGAATAAGCTCTTCACTTTCGGCATCAAGGGCAGAAGCAACCTCATCAAGAATAAGTATTGATGGTTTTATAAGTATTGCTCGTGCAATAGAGATTCGCTGTTTTTGTCCTCCTGATAATAGTGAACCCCTGTCTCCAACTACAGTCTCATATTGGTCAGGCTGTGCCATTATAAAATCATGGGCATGGGCAGCAGTAGTCGCCTCAATTACCTCTTTCATATCAATATCTGAAGATCTGCAACTGATATTATTTAATATTGTGTCGTGAAAAAGAAGTACCTCCTGGCTTACAATACCTGTCTGTTCGCGGAGAGATTTTATCGTAACATCACGGATATCCATTCCGTCAACCATGATCTGACCTTCTGTCACATCATAAAAGCGGGGTAAAAGGTCCATAAGAGTGCTTTTTCCTGCTCCTGTTGAACCGACAAATGCTATCATTTCACCAGCTTTAACACTAAAGGAGATGTCCTGTAGAATGGGGCTCTCTTTTTTGTATGAAAAAGATACGTTCTTAAATTCAATTGTTTTATGGTGTCTTGGCAGGATTACAGCGCCTTCTTTATCTGAAATATCGGAGTTTGTTTTTAAAATACCGAATACTCTTTCGGTAGCTCCCTGAAGGGTTTTTAAGTCACTATTAATATTTGCCAGTTGTTTAACCGGGCTGTAGACCCTGGACAATGCGTAAAATAACCCCATTAACTCGCCGGAAGTATGATTAAAATACATTTTCCCCAATAGTAGAATGGCCGGAAGAATTATAGCCATTACTGAATCCAGCATTGGGCCCATACCCCTCAGCCATCGATTCCAGTTCATGGTTTTTTTATATAAAATATTCGCCATTTCCCGAAATTTTCCGGAGTGGTTTTCAGTTGTGCAGAAACCCTGAACTACTTTGAGGCAGAGTAGTGTTTCCTGATAGGCAGATGTTATATCAGCGGTAGATTCCTGAACTCTTTTTGAATGTTTCTTTACTTTGCGCCCGAACAAGTGTACGAGTCCAAGAATTATAGGAGTACTTATCAGGACGATTAGTGTTAACTTATAATTCATCTTGATTGCAGAAAGTAAGAAGAAAAAAGCCATTAGAGGCTGCATGACTAAACCGATAACAATGTCGGATATTTTTGACTGCATAAAAGTCAGATCAGCTGTTGATCTTGATATTAGTGCTCCGATCTTTTGTTCATGATAAAACCCCTGATGGAGTGAGATGAATTTGTCGTGCAGATCTATCCTTATTGATCTGATAGCTCTGTTGGAAAAGGCCGCTGCTGCCATACGACTCATATAGACTGCAATTGATTTGGAAATGTTTGCAATTATAAAGACAATGCAGATCAGTATTAAAAGTGAATTAGGGGTTGTATCTTTAAAAAAATTTCGTTCTTCCATTTTGATAGGAAATGATGATTCGGAATCCAATACCGGCAGTTTGATGGTCAGAGATACAGGCTCAGTTCCCATTGAAAAGCCTTTATCGATCAGGGAAGGGATTATTTCAGCTGGTATTACTGCCAGGAAAGCGGCTATACAGGCTGGAAGTATGGCGCATGCAATTAATAGCCTGTACTTTCTTAGATATTGTGCAATTTCTTTTCCGAGTATTTTGTCGAGCATATGAACAGCGAGTCTCCTTTATAAAGCCACAAGATTTATCACTTCTGTTTTTGGCTTAAGATCAATAGCACTATTTTAAAAAAGGGTAAATGTCAATGATGGCAAAATGCAGGTATAGAAATTTATTTTTTAATGCTCATCAATAGATATATTCCTGAAAATGAAAACAGGATATTTGCGGTCCATGCTGCCAGAATTGGTGGTAATGTCCCATTAGATCCAAGCGCCTTTGCGATTCCCATCGTTACAAACAGAAGGAAGACGGTCAGCATGCCGAGTGTGATTGAGAGAGGAATTCCTTTAATTTTTTCCCATAATCCTAATGGAATAGCGATAAGTGCAAAAACAACCCCCATAAACGGGTATGAAAGTTTCATATAAAGATTAACCAGGTCTGTAGTATTGTCATAGCCCTGTGCCCTGTATTTTTTAGCGCGTCTTTTTAGCTCTGCATAATTCATATCGTCAGGTTTTCTCATTTTGCTGATAAACGTCTCCGGTGTTTCCGGTATATCAAGGATATAACGTGGCTCCGGGGGAATTTTACCATTTTCCATAGTCTGGATCTTTGCATCTTTGATCTCCCATTCTCCATTCACCCATCTGCATGATTTGCCACTGATTTTCTTTATCAGGTTGAAATTATCATCAAAAAAATAGAAAACCGGATCATCTATGGTTTTTGTTTCAATATCAAAATGTTTTATCCAGTAAATGTTTTTATTTGATTTGTACCATTCCTGGAAGCTTGCCTGTGGCCGCTTTCTGACCTCAACTTGCTGTATCTCCGTACTTCTTGCGTTTGTATATGGGACAACCTCTTCTGCTAAAAATAAGGTGAATATGCTTGTTATTATCGAAAATACAATTACCGGCTGAAAAACCTTGTGAAGATCCAGTCCGCAGGCCTTCATCGCCATAATTTCCTTGTTTTTTTTCATCTGACATATAACAACAATAATGGAGATCAATGTAGCGGCAGGAGTGATAATCTGCACCATCATGGTTGGTATCCTGCATATTACAAACTGCAGTGTTGTCGTTACTGATACTCCTGCGACGACAAAATCATCAACTTTCTGTATAAAATCGGCTATGAGATACAAGAGGATAAAGATAAGATGGCACAGCAAAAATACTTTTATTATCTGTTTCAAAATGTATTTTGTTATTACCTTCATCTATCGAATGCCGAAACCTGTTATTGTTTTATTAATATTCACGAAAATTAAATTCTTCACACTGGAGTTAGAAAAAGATTTTTAGGGTATCATTAAAGTTTTTCAAGTGCCCAGTCTTCAATGTCAATCTCCATTGATCTATTCAGTAACTCGATCGATACAACGACCCTGTCACCCTGTCCCTTGTGCCGAAGGTAAAAACCTGTAAGGTTCTTTAAAGGGCCGTCCATTATCCTTATCCTGTCACCTGTTTTCATATAGGTTCTGTTCTGTACTGTCCGGTCAGTACCGTTTAAAATCATAAGAGATTCGATTTCCTCATCATTGGCCGGCACCGGTTTTCCTTTAAATCCGACAAGCTGAACGACTCCGACTGTTTTGAGAATGCTAAGATATTCTTCCGGATCAAGTGCAGTGTTTACAAAAACATAGCCTGGTATCAGCGGAACCAGTATCTTTTTTCTTCTGTCCTTTCTCCTGCTTATTACCTGAATCTTAGGGAGAAAAACCTCTATTGATTTTCCCTGGATACCATCATATACCTTCTGTTCAAACCTGCTTCTTGTATGAACAGCGTACCATTTCCCTGGTTTGTCTGTCATTTAAATGCTGTCCTTCTGGCATAAATGCCGTGTTATTTAATTATTCCTGATATTTAGGGTTTGAGTGCGTAATAATTGGTATTCCTGACCTTGTCAAGATAATTTCCAGTTTCTGGATAATTGCCGTAAATATAAAGTAAAATCAATATTTTTAGTGAGTTAAGCTTTCTTGACAAATAAGGTTGCCAATGTTATTTGACACTGTTTTATCACATATTTTATTGTGTATTCATATTTTAATCAAAGGGAACGGCAATTAATCACCATCATATTGTAATAGAAGGGGCTCTGGGGGTAGGGAAGACCAGTCTTGCAAGAAAACTTGCTGAGCATATTAATGGTCAGGAACTCCTGGAGCATACAGAGGACAACCCTTTCCTGGAAAAATTTTATAAGGATCCTAAACGTTTCAGGTTTCAGATCCAGATGTTTTTTCTGATGAGACGTTATCAGCATTCCCTTGACCTTGCTCAGCTGGATCTTTTTAAAAAAGTAATAATTAGTGATTTTCTTTTAGATAAAGACAGAATATATGCAAAAGCCAACCTTGATGACAGTGAATTCTGGCTGTATGACCAGTTGTTCCAGATACTAAAAAAGAGAATAAAGCCGCCTGATCTGGTAGTCTTTCTTCAGGCAAAGACAGAAGTCCTGGTTGAACGAATAAAGAAAAGAAAAGCTGAGTATGAAAAATCCATAAATATAAAATATCTGGATCAGATTAATCAGGCATTTAATGATTATTTCTTCCACTATTCCGAATCACCTTTGCTTGTAGTGAATGCATCTGAAATAGATTTTGTTAATATAAAGGAAGATTTTGAAGACCTGGTAAATCAAATAGAACAGATTAAGTCAGGCGTTCAGTATTATGTGCCAGTCAGTTCAAGATAGTCAGCTATGAATAAAAATAGAAAAATAGAAATTATTGAAACGGTTAACAGAATGCAGGAAGAGGCCGAGGAAATTAGGCTTTCGGGTAAAAAAATTGGTCTTTTTCCTACCCTCGGTTTTTTGCATGAAGGACACCTTGAGTTGATAAGACAGGGGCGCAAACATGCAGATGTTCTTGTGATGAGCCTTTTTGTGAATCCAACCCAATTCGGGCCCAATGAGGATCTTGATAAATATCCCAGGGATATTGAAGGGGATATAAAGAAGGCAGAGGGTGAAGGCGCGGACATAGTATTTTTACCTTCGCCGGAGGAAATGTATCCTGATGGCTTCCAGAGCAGTGTGACCGTAAAGACTATTACAGACTTCCTTTGCGGTAGATCCCGTCCCGGTCATTTCGAAGGAGTGACCACTGTTGTCGCCAAACTGTTCAATATAATCAAACCTCACTTTGCTCTTTTTGGCCAGAAAGACTTCCAGCAGCTTGCTGTTATTAAGCGAATGGCTAAAGATCTTAACATTGATATTGATATAATAGAGGTTCCCATAGTCAGGGAGCCCGATGGGCTGGCCATGAGTTCCAGAAACAAGTATTTAAATCCCGAGGAAAGAAAATCAGCTCTTTGTATAAAGAAGTCGATTGACATGGCGGTCAGAATGGCTGGTGAAGGAGAGTCGAACAGTGCTAAAATAATAACTTCAATAAGGGATTTAATTTTGTCCTTTCCCTTTACAGGTGTTGAATATATCAATATCTGTGATCCTGATACCCTGGAGGATATTGATACCCTTAAGACCAGAAGCCTTCTTGCGCTGGCTGTAAAAGTCGGAACCACAAGACTCATAGATAACTGCGTGATAATTGCAGATAACCACTAATGATTTATTTCTCATTACATATATATGAAAGGAGTAACTGATGAAAAAGGCAAATTTTCTTTTTACATCGGAATCCGTTACCGAAGGTCATCCTGACAAGGTAGCTGATCAGATTTCGGACCACATACTGGATAAGATTTTAGAGCAGGATAAATATTCAAGGGTAGCATGTGAAACCCTGGTAACAACCGGAATGGCAATGATCGCCGGTGAAATAACCACAAACGCATATGTCGATATGCCCGAGGTTGTAAGGGATACCATAAAGAGTATTGGTTATACAAATTCTGCAATGGGATTTGATTATGAGACATGCGCGGTATTATCCTCAATAGACAAGCAGAGCCCGGATATAGCGGTAGGGGTCGATGGAAACGGGCTTTTCAAGGAGCAGGGCGCAGGGGATCAGGGGCTCATGTTCGGGTTTGCCTGTAAAGAGACGGCAACCTATATGCCCATGCCGATTTATCTCGCACACGGACTTACAGCGCGACTCACCCATGTTCGCAAATCCGGCAAGCTTCCATGGCTGAGGCCTGATGGCAAAGGCCAGGTAACTGTCCAGTATGTTGACGGTAAGCCCACCAGTGCTCATACTGTTGTAATTGCAGCTCAGCATGAACCGGACGTTGACTATGATACACTGAGAGAAGCCATAATCGAAGAGGTAATTAAAAAGGTTATTCCTGCGGAAATGCTGACCAAAGAAACCCAGTTCTTTATCAATACAACAGGAAGGTTTGTCGTTGGCGGCCCAATGGGCGACTGTGGTCTTACAGGAAGAAAAATAATAATGGATACCTATGGTGGCTTTGGCTACCACGGCGGCGGTGCATTTTCAGGTAAGGATCCATCCAAGGTAGACAGAAGCGCATCATATATGTGCCGTTATATTGCAAAAAATATTGTTGCAGCAGGCCTGGCAGAGAAGTGTGAAATCCAGGTTGCCTATACAATAGGCAGGGCCGAACCGGTATCAGTTCTTGTTGGAGCCTACAGTACCGGTATAGTTCCAAGCGCTGAGCTTACAAAGATTGTTAAAAAGGAATTTGATCTGAGGCCGGCTGCCATAATTGAAAAACTTGATCTGTTACGACCCATCTATCGCAAAACCAGTAACTACGGACATTTTGGAAGAGAGTTGCCTGAACTGTCCTGGGAAAAAACCGATATGGTTGATGTTCTCAAAAAGGCAGTAAAATAAAACCTGAACCGTGAAGACGCGAAGTACGCGAAGAAAAACATGTGATTAATTAAAAACTTTGCGAACTTGGCGTCTTTGTATTTCAAGTTGAGTTCTTACGAAATTAGACTTCAATTGACCCAATTTAACGGCTTTCTACCTTTTGATTCCTTTCATAATTACAGATTGTTCCATCATTTTATTACCGTCAAAGTAATATTATTCATATCACTGAAATCCGAAGGGTGCGGCATATTATTCCATGATTAATGAATATTTAAACCTTGACACATTATAAAAAATCTATATAATCCGTATATCAAGATATATAGATATATAAATATGGAAAGTTTAATTTATTTTAAAGCACTGGCAGATGAAACAAGGCTCAGGTTATTTAATATTCTTCTTAAGAATGAACTGAGTGTTAATGAACTTGTATCTATTATGGATATGGGGCAGTCAAGGATATCGAGGCATCTAAAGATATTGACCGATTCCGGGCTTCTTCAATGCAGAAGAGATGGTATCTGGGCATTTTACTCGGTTTCAAAAAAGGGGAAGGAAAAGGAATTTTCTGAAGCCATTCGGTTTCTTTTTCATGATGAGTCTGAATTCGCAGAGGATTTAAAAAACGCGGATACTGTCATGAATGACCGCAAAAAGAAATCGAAACAGTTTTTTAACAGGATTGCCCATGAATGGGACTATTTGCAGCAGCAGATTATGGGAGGTTTTGATCTGAACAGTGCCATTTTAAAACATGTTGATAAATGTAATTTTGCGGTTGATATGGGTTGTGGAACAGGCAGGTTGCTTTATCATTTAAAGGATTTTGCTGTAGTAACTGTAGGAGTGGACTCCTCACCTGTAATGCTTGAGCAGGCAAGGAAACTGTTTAAAGAAGAAAACGGCCATGTGAAATTGCGTCTGGGGGAACTTGAGCATCTTCCTATTGGAAATAATGAAGCCGATTGTGTGATTGTTTCCATGGCTCTTCATCACTTATCCAACCCTGGGAAAGCAATCGCCGAGGCATCAAGGATTTTGGATAAAAAAGGGAACTTTATTATTGCTGATTTTGAAAAACATGCCGATGAGATTATGAGAGATAAATACGGAGACCGATGGCTGGGCTTTTCAAAGGAAGAGATTGAAGCTTTTCTTTCTGTTAACGGGTTCTCACTGACTGCTTTTGAATCATTCCCAATGAATAAATCACTGAAGCTGAATATTTATAAATCTGAAAAAATATAAATATATTAACATAAAGGAGAAAAAAATGAGTTTTGAAGAACTGGATCTAACATTAAAAAATAAAGTGGCTGATATGTCTCTTGCCGAGTATGGACATAAAGATATGCAGTTATCCGAAAGAGAAATGCCAGGCCTTATGGCATGCAGGGAAAAATACGGGAAAGATAAGCCTTTGAAAGGTCTGAAAATCATGGGCAGTCTTCACATGACAATCCAGACGGCCATGCTGATTGATACCCTTGCAGCCCTGGGTGCGGATCTGAGATGGGCGACCTGTAATATTTTTTCTACACAGGATCATGCAGCAGCTGCTATTGCAGATAAAGGCACTGCCTCAGTATTTGCCTGGAAAGGAGAGACACTTGAAGAGTTCTGGTGGTGTACTGAAATGGCATTGACCTGGCCAGATGGCAGTGGTCCGGACCTTATTGTTGATGATGGCGGAGATGCGACTCTCTTTGTTCATCAGGGTGTAAAGGTGGAGGATGATCCTTCTCTCCTCGATAAAACCTATGATAATGCTGATATGAAATGTCTTATGGATAGGCTGAAGGTAACCTATGAAAAAGATCCTCAGCACTGGCACAAGGTCGCTGAAAAGATAAAAGGCGTATCAGAAGAAACTACTACAGGTGTTCACAGACTCTATCATCTGGCCGGAAAAGGTGAATTACTTTTCCCTGCTATCAATGTAAATGATTCTGTAACCAAATCAAAATTTGATAACCTCTATGGCTGCCGGGAATCACTTGCTGATGGTATCAAACGTGCAACCGATATTATGCTTGCAGGAAAGATCGTGGTTGTTTGTGGATATGGAGACGTTGGGAAAGGTTGTGCTGCATCCATGAAAGGATATGGCGCAAGGATACTTATAACAGAGGTCGATCCCATATGTGCGCTTCAGGCATCGATGGAAGGTTATGAAGTGGTTACAATGGAAGACGCTACAGAAATGGGAGATATTTTTGTTACTGCAACCGGGTGTTATAAAGTTATTACAGGTGCCCATATGGAGCAGATGAAAGATGAAGCCATTATCTGTAATATAGGTCATTTTGATAATGAAATTGATATGGCATATCTTGATAAGACTCCTGAATGTACAAAAATGAATATCAAGCCGCAGGTGGATAAATGGACACTGAAATCAGGCAGGTCAGTAATTGTGCTGGCCGAAGGGCGTCTTGTAAACCTTGGTTGCGCAACCGGGCATCCAAGTTTTGTTATGAGTAACAGTTTTACAAACCAGACACTGGCACAGATTGAACTTGCCGGCAAACCGCATGAGAAAAAGGTGTATACTCTTCCCAAGTCACTTGATGAAGAGGTTGCAAGGCTGCATCTTGGTAGACTTGGTGTAAAACTTACAAAATTAACACAGGAACAGGCGGATTATTTAGGCGTGTCGGTTGAAGGGCCTTATAAACCGGAACATTACAGATATTAATAAAATAATATATGAATCGGGTTGGTGTTTTATCCCCAACCCGATTTTTACTGTCAGGAGTTATTTTTGTCCATAATCCTGGTATGATTTTTCTTCCACCAGGTCCGAACCGACCCCTATGTTTATCTCTTTTTTAACCCGGGCCCGGTGATCATTTGTAAAATATACTGAACGGGCCAGTTCAACGAATTCACTGTCAAATTCGGCTTTTGACTCTTTTAGACGAAGATCATCCTCAATGACCCATAATTTCTCATTGATAGATTTGAGTTCAGCACGTTTTTCACTGACCATTTCTGCCGCGGTGTATGCTGACTGTTCCCATACCTTTTCGAGCAGGTCCAGTTCGGTTTTTACATTAAAAAGTTTTTCCTGATCATCCATTCGTTCCATTTTTATTTCCAGGATGGTAATCTTGTCGATCAGTTCACCCGGTGAAATAGGGACATTAATCTGGGACATCTATGTTTTACTCCTTTGTCTTTAATCTATTCATCAGTACATCAAGCCTGTCTGTAACCTGGGAAATTTTGACCAGATCCATAACACCCTGTTTTTCAATCTTGGTTCCCCATCTTATCTGATCAGACGGTTTTCCAAGGTATTTAATAGATGCCTGGTCATACCGGTTTACGCACCATTCAAGACTCTTATAGGGGCCGGAACGCAGCGGATTGGAGGCTGCATGAAGACCTATCACCGGCGTGTCGGTGATGGCGGCCATGTGCATAGGGCCCGAGTCCGGGGTAACAAGAACCGTTGCCTTGCGCAGCAGCTCAAGGTACTCTCCAAATGTATCCTTGCCCACCAGGTTCACCGGCTCTGATGTTTGGCAAAAACGGATTATCTCATCCGCCATAAGGTATTCTACAGGAGATGATCCACCGCAGATGATTACCTGCATACCATGTTGCTCGGCTGCGTGGTCCGCCAGAGCAGCGTAGCCTTCTGCATGCCAGTTTCTGAGTTCGTGACTGGAGCAGGGGCTGATAATCATACGGGGAGTACCAGGCGTTAAGACCTGCTGTGCCAGTCTCCCGGCTCCCGGAAACTCCGGCAGGTGCCATTTGTATTCCTTTTCGCAAATGCCCAGGTTGTCCAGAAAGCTTAAGAAACAGTCAACAACATGCTGTTGAGGCGTGGAGGCAATCCGCTCTCGGATGAATAAACTGTGGAAATCTTTTGCACGTGCCCGGTCATAACCGATTTTTCGATCCGCATGTACGATCCAGCCAAGCAGACTTGCGCGCAGTGCTACCTGCATAAGGAGCAGTGCGTCAAAATGACGGTTCTTCAATTGTTGTCTGATATGATGATATGCTTTAAGTCCTTTTTTTTTGTCGAATACAATAAACTCAACACCAGGAAGGTGGCCTAAAAGCTTATGTTCTACCTTCCCTATTACCCAGGTGATCTTCACTTCCGGCCGATGTGTCTGCATGGTATGGATAACCGGTAGCATATGGGTTACATCCCCCAATGCTGATAACCTGACAATGCAAACGGATTTTAAAGCGCTACCCACCTCATACCTCAACAGTTAAAATACTTCCCAATTTACCCAATGTTTTAAGCATGTTTCATTATGCCTGCAAGGTACTTATCGGAAAACACGCCCTTTCATAGGGTACATAAGCGGCTCATGTCAATATAAAACTGGTTTTCCATTTGGTTTGAACCAGGTAAATATCATTGATAAAAATCTGAGGAACTTTCTGCTGGAATCATCATTTTATCAGGTTAATAAGCATTCTTGCATTTGTTACTGCCTGGGATTTTGCATGATTATTAAAAAAAATAAAAAGTTTTTCTGTCCGGTCAGAGATATCCTTTATACGTGGCAGCCATTCCTTCAACTCTTTCTCGCTGTACAGATAATCATATCTGGATGTTGAGTCGGTTCCATACCAGTTTTTTTTATTCCGTCCGTGGAATCTTATATAGCCGATGTCTGATGTTACACGGACATCAGATGGTAGCAGGTCAGGCAGGTCAGGTTCGTCAACACATACTAAACCGGCCGATAGCTCACTGAGCCCGGTATAGACAGTTTCCTTCAGCCAGTCTCTGTTCCGGAATTCAACTGATACCGGAAATGGATGAGATGCTTTTAGCAGTTCATTCAGGTAGATTCGATTACGGGGAACATAATGGAAACTCTGAGGGAACTGGAAAAGAAGAGTCCCAAGTCGTTCTTTTTCATACAGCGGCATTATCCCGTTAAGGAATCTGGGAAGTATTGTCTTTATTGATTCTTCTGTAAACTCATGGGTAATCCCTCTGTAGGCCTTTACTACAAATCTGAATATGTCGCCTGTTTTTTCCATCATTTTTTTTATCTGATGCTCATCAGGTAGCCTGTAGTATGTGAAATTTAATTCCAGGATGTTAAAATGCCCGGAGTAATATTTGAGGAAGTCTTTTTTGTTGAGATTTTGAGGATAGAAATGACCTTTCCACTCTTCATAGTAATATCCTGATGTCCCTATGTAGATCTCAGCCATTCCTTTAATAGAGAAACCTTTTTAAATTTCAGGGGCGACTGCCCTGATGTTGAATCAGGTTTTTATAAAATCTTTAAACAGTCAGGTCAATAATTTATTTCATATGGAAAGCTGTTATATGATATACTTAGTTATTTTAATATACTGAATATAGTCGAGCAGTTTGTATATACTTTAACTCACATAAATCCGCAGACAAAGGAGATGACAGAATGAGTAAAGAGCCTGTTAGAAAATTCTATTTGAAGGAATTTAAGGCTATCAGCCATGCTATGTCTACCTATGGTGATTTGAACCTTCTGCTTAATCACCTTGTAGAAGGCACAACCAGAACATTTGAGGCAAAAGGTTGTTCTATAATGCTTTTTGATGAAACTGAAAATCAGCTTTTTACCGTTAGCAGTTTTGGAATCAGCGATGAATATCTTTCAAAAGGACCTCTTCTTGTGGATAAAAAATATTGTGCCTTTGTTAAAGGAGAACCAATGTTTATTGAAGATCTCGGCACCGATAACCGCGTTCATTATCCTGAAGCTGCAAAAAAAGAAGGACTTATTTCAATGCTTTCAATCCCTATTTTATTTCTGGAGGAGTCAATAGGGGTTATCAGGATATATAACAGTGAAATGAAAAAATATAATGAAGAAGAT
The DNA here is from genome assembly GCA_963667015.2 of Desulfatiglandales bacterium. GTDB lineage: Bacteria > Desulfobacterota > DSM-4660 > Desulfatiglandales > HGW-15 > JAAZBV01. Next base: position 2,056,178 of record CAXXJJ010000004.1, on the reverse strand, counting down.
ATTGATGCTTTAAAGATCCTTGCTGAACATCTGGGGCTTGTAATCGAGTACTATGGCCTTAAAAATTTTCTTGAAAAGGTATATACAGCAGTAGAAAGCCTGCCTGCTAGAACGCTCAAGAGCATGATATAGGAATATGAACGAAAGGATCATTACAGATACTACTAATTTTTTCTCCATCGATTATGGGGATATTATTATTGCTGATGATAGAAAATACAAAATAACAGGTCATGAGCGTGAACGAAGGTTTGGTGTTGACGATCCCAAGTTCTGGGTGAAGAGGGCAATTGACCTGGAAACAGGTGAAAAGAAAATCATTAAACTTTCATTTTTTGAATCTTTTGAAACAAAGATGGGTGGAGTGCCTATAACATGCTTCAGGAATCCTGATAAGGAAGGAGAGATATTAGAGCTTGTAACCGAGCATCCGGGTTTTATGCATGGTACTGTTCATCGCGACTCAAAAGAAAATAATATGAGGATAATAACCCCGGTGAAGGGGCCTAATTTTTTTGTATATATCGGATCAATGAATGAAATTGAGCATGAGGAATATTTTTTCGGAGTGCTGCCGTATATACTGAGGCAGGTTGCAAAGGCATTTGAGGCAATACGTTTTCTACATATTAACGGATATAAGCATGGAGACATACGAAATGATCATATTATAGTGGAGGAAGACACGGGCAACTATGTATGGATAGACTTTGACTATGACTACAGCAGCCCTGAAAATCCCTTCAGTCTTGATATATTCGGGATGGGGAATGTCCTGCTGAATGCCGTCGGTAAAGGCTTTCATAATCTGGACATGATAAAAAACAACACTGAAAAATACGGTGATCTTATAAATAGAATTGATGACAGTGATTTCTCAATATTCAATAAACGGCGGCTCATGAATCTTAGAAAATTTTATAAATACATACCTGTTCCTTTAAATAATATGCTTACTCATTTTTCCAGGGGAGCAGAGGTGTTTTATGAAAGTACCGATGAAATCATAGAAGATTTGTACCGTTGTCTGTACTCTTTTGTCGGTGCATAGGGGAGGCCAGCTTGGAAACTCAAAATAATTCAATACTTGTTGCAATAAACGACTCTGTCAGTTCGCGAGCAGTAGTTGATTTTTTAGCGCATATGTCTCTGTGTCCTGAAACATGGACCATTTCTCTGCTGCATTTCTTTAGAAAACCCTCATCCAGTGAAGTATTGATGGGGAAAAAATTTACGGCCGATCAACCTGCAAGGCTGACAAAAATACTTGAAAACGCCAGGGATAAACTTGTTGAGAGCGGCTTTTTACCCGAAAAGATAGAAATGGAACTTGTTAACAAACAGTATGAGACTATCGCCGACGGTATAATAGATCAGGCTAACAAGCGAAAATCCAGCATGGTTATTATCGGACGGAAAAAAATGTCAAAGGCTGAAGAATTTGTTATGGGTGATATAAGTGTTAAGGTTATCAGAGCCCTGGAAGGGGCAGCGGTTCTCGTTGTTAAGTCAAAGTAAAAAACAGGCTGAAGCTTTTCACCCTGTTAAATGTTGTTTCGCAACCCGCTTTGCTGATTTAACAGGGTAAAGGCTGCAGGCTGATAGGAAAATCTGAAATCCCAATGGGATATAAAAAAGCCCTGTCTTTAGGACAGGGCTTTTGATTTTGTTTTAAAGAATTAACCGGATACCTTAAACCATAAACCTTGGTTTTAACTAACCAGCTTCATAGCCTTTTCAACAATATTGTCAGCAGTAAATCCGTAGTTTTTCAATACTGTTCCGCCCGGAGCAGAGCTTCCATACTTGTCTATGCCTATTATTATTCCCTTTTCTCCGGCATATCCTTCCCATCCCATTGTGATGCCTGCTTCTACTATTATTCTGTTTTTTACTTCAGGTGAAAGGATAGCATCTTTGTAATCCTGCGTGCATTCATTGAAAAGTTCTTTGCTTGGCATACTTACTACCCGTGTCCTGATACCTTTCTCGATAAGTCTTTTCCTGGCATCAAGAGATATAGATACCTCTGAACCGGTTGCAATGATAATAAGATCCGGAGTGCCGTCAGAATCAGCAATTATATATGCTCCTTTTAAAAGTCCGTCGGCCTTGCCAAATTTATTCCTGTCTATTACAGGCAGTTTCTGCCTGCTCAATATCAGGGCAACAGGTCTGTCTATTGTTTTTACAGCCAGTTTCCATGCCTCGACTGTTTCTGTTGCGTCACATGGACGTATAACTATAAGGCCCGGAATAGATCTCAGTCCTGCAACGTGTTCAACAGGCTGATGAGTGGGGCCATCCTCTCCAACAGCAATACTGTCATGAGTAAATACATACTTGACAGGCTGTTTCATCAGTGCTGCCAGTCTTATTGATGGCCTCATATAATCGGCGAAGACAAGAAAAGTGCCGCCATAAGGAATAAGCCCCTTGTGGAGAGCCATCCCTGTAAGAATGCCGCCCATGGCATGTTCCCTGACACCAAACCTGATATTGCGGCCGTCATAGGCTCCCTTCTGACAATCATGGGAAGAATTTATGATAGTGTTATTTGATGGTGCCAGGTCTGCCGAACCTCCTATAATATTCTGAACCTTTTCTGCTATTGCATTGAGTACCTTGCCTGAAGCTGATCTTGTTGCAACTGCACTGGTGGAATCTGTAAAATCAGGCAGATTCTCTTCCCAGTCGCTATCAATTTTATTCGCCATAGCTTTTGAAAAGGTTTCTGCGATATGGGGATACTCTTTACCGTATGAAATGTATGTATTATCCCATGATGATTCAGCTTCCTTTCCTCTTTCAATACATTTGCTGAAATGAGCTGATACTTCATCAATAATACAAAAATCGTCAAGGTTATCGCAGCCAAGGTTTTTCTTGGTAAGTTTAACCTCCTCTTCACCCAGAGGTGCACCATGGGCGTCAGATGTATCCTGTTTATTTGGGCTTCCATATGCTATATGGGTTTTTAAGAGGATGATTGAGGGCTTATCATTTTCTTTTTTTGCATTGGTTATTGCATTAAAAATAGCCTGTAAATCATTGCCATCCGAAACTTCCTGTACATGCCAGTTATAGGCCTCAAATCTCATTGCTACATTTTCCGTAAAGGTAATGTCTGTTTTACCTTCAATGCTGATACCGTTATCATCATAAAGACATATTAATTTTGAAAGTCCCATATGTCCTGCAAAGGAGGCGGCTTCTGACGTTATACCTTCCATTAAATCGCCGTCTCCGCACATCACATATGTAAAGTGATCAACTATATTAAAACCGGGACGGTTATAAATAGATGCAAGATGTCTTTCTGCAAGGGCCATTCCCACGGCATTTGTAAAACCCTGGCCAAGTGGCCCTGTCGTTGTTTCGACTCCCGGAGTGTGGCCGAATTCAGGATGCCCGGGTGTTTTACTGCCCCATTGACGAAAGTTTTTTATATCATCAAGCGAAAGATCATAGCCTGTGAGGTGAAGAAGGCTGTATAGAAGCATTGATGCGTGACCCCCTGATAGAACGAACCTGTCTCTGTTGTACCAATCAGGATTTGTTGGATTATGTTCCATAATGCCGGTCCAAAGGACATAGGCAGCGCTCGCAAGTCCCATGGGAGCGCCTGGATGGCCGGAGTTGGCTTTTTGTATAGCATCCATAGCAAGGGTTCTGATTGTATTTATGCATTTTAAATCGATTTCACTGTTTTTCGAGAAGGTCTCGTTTGACATTGTTTTCTCTCCTGTTTTTCGATAATAAATATATGATTCTTCAGGTGCTTACACATCCTGCAATATCTTGGCATTATCTATTTTAAAATACTTTTTTACAATGCCAGTTGAAGCATTTAATAAGAATATGGTTATCTGTCAAGACTGTTTATCCGATAATAACTATATGTAAATATTTTGTGTAAAAGAATTATTGATTCTTGGGCATTTTTGATCTATCTTTAATATTATTTAAAATTTGTGAAAAAAAACACAAAGTCATTTTTGTAATATAAAATATTTTATTATTCCAGAATTATAAGGGGAAATTAATATAACTTAATTTAATATAATTGTATCTAGGAGTTTATATATGAGTGCCAATGAAATTTTAGATTTGCTAAGAGGAATCCTCCATACAACGGGGGTCTTCAATTTTCAGTTTAACGTTATTATCATGTGGGCAATCGGCTCACTTTTCATGTATCTTGCTATTGCAAAAAAATATGAGCCGCTTCTTCTGCTTCCAATAGGATTCGGGATATTTGTTGTAAATTTTCCGCTTGTGCCAATGATGGGTTACACAGCCGAAGGACATCCCTATCTTCTGGAGGTTTTTTATCATTATGGTCTTCAATGGGAAGTAATACCCTGTATAATCTTTTTAGGCCTTGGTGCAATGACGGACTTTGGCCCGCTGATTGCCAATCCTAAAACTCTTATTGTTGGTGCAGGTGCCCAGCTTGGTGTATTTGTAACATTCACAGGTACCGTACTGGCCGGTTTTACACTTAAAGAAGCCGCATCAGTAAGTATTATAGGTGGGGCTGACGGTCCAACAACAATCTACCTTACCCAGCATCTTGCTCCTCAGCTACTGGGGGCAAATGCCCTTGCGGCCTATTCTTACATGGCGATGGTTCCCCTTATTCAGCCTATCATTATGAAGCTCATGACAAATAACAAAGAGCGGAAAATAAAAATGAAACAACTGAGGGTAGTTTCAAGGCAGGAAAAAATACTTTTCCCCCTTGTTACATGCGGAATTATCGCACTCCTCGTGCCTGCTGTTATTCCTTTGATGGGAATGTTCATGCTGGGTAATCTTATGAAAGAGAGCGGTGTTGTTGCAAGGCTTTCAGATACTGCACAGAACTCACTGATGAATATAATGACCATTTTCCTGGGAGTTTCTGTTGGGGCTACCATGCATGCAGATAAATTTTTGAGTTGGAAACCATTGTTTATATTTGGCCTTGGTCTAATTGATTTTGCCGTGTGTACTGTTGGTGGAATTGTTACAGTAAAGATTATGAACCTGTTCCTGAAGGATAAATTAAATCCTCTTATTGGTTCGGCAGGTGTATCAGCTGTTCCGATGGCAGCCCGTGTCTCTCAGATGGAAGGTATGAAGTACGATAAAACAAACTTTCTGTTAATGCATGCAGTAGGCCCCAATCTTGCCGGTGTAATAGGATCTGCGGCAGCCGCAGGCATGTTCATAGCTATGTTTGACTAAAAAATACTTATTGTAAGAAAAGGTGAAAAAATGAAAAAATATATTATTGTATTATTATTTATATTGCTGCCGGCTGTTTCATTCGCAGAGGATTTTCTTGGTGCCCCTGTGGTTCCGGATTCTCAGACTGTAAACAAGGATGACAGCAGGTTTACCTATACAACTCCCCTTTCCTATGATGAAGTTATTGCTTTTTATCAAGAAAAACTGAGCACTTTTGAGAATATCAAGTATCGGGATTGGGAAGAAGAAACCTACATTGAAGATGATGGGAGTATGGACTGGCATTCAATCATCATTTCAAAAGAACCGACTGCAGAGGGAATAACGGTAGTTATTTCAAAGGACAGTTGGACCTGGATAATGGGTACTCTGATTCTTCGGTATATAGCTGTATTTGTAGTGTTATTAGTATTGTATATAGGAATGAAGGTATCAGGAGCTATTATTTCTTCTTCAGTAAATAAGGCTGAAGCCAAAAAAGCCTAAAGATATTATCTGTATTTAAATAATCAGAAAAAAAGAGCGCTTATCCTTAATGGATAGCGCTCTTTTTTTATAGAAATCGTCTGCCTGAGCTTACTCTGTTATTCCAGTGTAATCAGAACGGCATCTGCCTCAACGGTATCACCATTACTGCATTTTACTTCTTTTACGGTTCCTGAAGCAGGAGCAACAACAGGTAATTCCATCTTCATTGCTTCAAGGATCAATACCTCATCGTCTTCACTCACAGAATCTCCGGGTTTGACTTTTATCTCTAAAACTTTTCCTCCCATGGGTGCGGTTATTTCACTCACAATAGATCCTCCATTAACTTAGTTTATTAAAAAAATAAAATTTATTAAGTATAAAACTTTTTAAAATAAGTTTGTCAAGATTAAATTTTAAGTATTCAAACCGGAATGACGATACTATTATATAAGATTCTGTAACGCATTGAGAATACTTGACATGGTATATAAAATTAATTAATATCAGATAAATTTAGATTAACCTGCATAATTTTTATTTAAGCCATATCAGATTATTTCTTTTTTTGATGAATAATAACAGGAGATCTTTTTATGCCCCAAATGTATGTATGGGTAGCGGAAACAAAAAAAGGAAGAAAACTCAAGGGTGAATTGGAAGCTGCTACCGAGCAGATAGCCCGTGCTCAATTAAGAAAAAGGAATCTCAAGGTTTTAAAATTAAAGCCAAAACCGAAGGATCTTTTTGCAAATGTTTCTTTCATGCAGCCCAAGGTCACAAATAAGGATATCGTTATTTTTACACGGCAGTTTTCAACGATGATAGATGCCGGTCTTCCACTGGTCCAGGGTTTGAATATCCTGGCGGATCAGGCTGAAAACCCCACCTTTAAGGGGATTTTAAAACAGATTACAAAGGATGTCGAAGGTGGATCTACACTCGCTGAGGCAATGAAAAAGCATCCAAAGGTTTTCAATGAACTTTTTGTGAACCTTATTGCAGCAGGTGAAGTGGGCGGTATTTTAGATACTATTCTGCAGCGTCTTGCTACCTTTATTGAAAAAGCAGAAGAATTAAAATCGAAAATAAAAGGCGCAATGACATACCCAATTGTAGTCGTTATAATCGCTTTTATCGTTATTGCCGTAATTCTGATCTTTGTTATCCCTGTATTCCAGGACATGTTTGCAAGTTTTGGATCAGCCTTACCTGCTCCGACACAAATTGTCGTTAATATGAGTGATTTTATGAAAAGCAATATTGTCTATGTTATCCTGGGTATTATTGCTTTTTCATTTGTTTTTAAACAATACAGGAATACCAAGGGAGGCAGAAAAACCACAGATACTGTTGCCCTTAAACTGCCTGTTTTTGGTGATCTTCTTAAAAAAACGGCTGTTGCCAGATTTACCAGAACCCTTGGCACCATGCTTTCAAGCGGTGTGCCGATTCTTGATTCCCTGGAAATTGTCGCCAAAACAGCAGGAAATGTTGTTATTGAAGAGATAGTTCTTGAGGTAAGAGGCAGTATCGCTGAAGGTCAGACCATAGCAGAACCCTTGTCTGAAAATGATGTCTTTCCTGGTATGGTTATACAGATGATATCTGTTGGTGAGGCAACCGGCGCACTTGACACGATGCTTGAGAAAATTGCCGATTTCTATGACAAAGAAGTCGATGCAGCAGTAGATGCGCTTACATCGATGCTTGAACCGCTCCTTATGCTCTTTCTTGGTGGTGCAATTGGTGGGCTGGTTGTTGCAATGTACCTGCCTATCTTCTCAATGGCAGGAGCAGTAGGCGCTTAGTACTTTCCGATGGTCGATATTGACCTGAAAAACAGTCAGACCGAACTGGCCGGGAGGCTTCAAAAGCTCATGCTTTTGAGGCTCCTGTTTATCTCTGCACTGCTGGGAGCTTCTGTATTTATACAGGCAAGGCAGGCAAAAACCTATTTTGGTGATATCCAGACCACCCATTACTTTCTTATTGCTACGGTCTATTTTCTTACCTTTATATACATCCTTTTTTTTACGACATTAAAAAATCTCACAAAGCAGGCGTATTTTCAACTGCTGGCAGATTCATTTTTTATTACGGCCATAATATATTCAACAGGTGGAATAGGTAGTATCTTCTCCTTTCTTTATATACTTAACATCATCAATGCCAGTATTATCTTATATCGAAGAGGGGGGATGATAGTCGCCAGCAGCTGCAGCATCCTGTACGGGCTGCTCCTTGACCTGCATTATTATAACATTATCCAACCTCTTGGCAGCAGCTGGGAGCAATCCTCACAGTATCAGGCATCAAATATTTTTTATATCATAGTTGTAAATATTACCGCCTTTTATATTGTAGCCTTTCTAAGCAGCCTTCCATCAGAACAGGCAAGGAAGAGCAGGGCGGAACTTAAGGAAAAAGAAGATGATATTTCCAAGCTTGAGGCCTTAAATGAATGGATTATCAGCAGCATAACCTCAGGATTGATAGCAATTGACGAACAGAAACGAATAATACTGTTTAATCCTTCTTCCGAGAAAATATTCGGTTTAGCAGGTAACGAAGTTATTGGGAAAAAGATTCCGGATATACTTCCCATAATTGACAGTTATCTTTCAGAAACCCGGGAAAATAATACAATCACCCCATCTATATCTCAAAAATATAGTGATATTAAATATCAGAATGAAAATGGAGTGATACTTTCACTCAGGTATTTTATGTCTCCATTGATTATTCCTGATACTGACCAGAGGGGTAATATTCTGCTGTTTCAGGATGTAACCGAGATGACGGAAATCGAAAAAGAGATGAAAAGGGTCGAAGGACTCGCACTTGTGGGAGAGCTGGCCGCCGGTATTGCCCATGAGATCAGAAATCCAATGGCATCAATAAGCGGATCGATCCAGATGCTTAGAGAAGGAATGGATACTGATGAAGTCAATAGAAGGTTAATGGATATTATTCTGCGGGAGATTGACAGGCTGAATCATCTGATAAATGATTTTTTAAAGTATGCAAGGCCAAAGCCCCTTGAACTCCGTGAATTCAATCTTAAACAGATGATAACTGAGTCTCTTGAACTTTTAAAAAACAGTGGTAAATGGAAAAAAAACATTGAGTTAAAAACAGATCTGGATAGTATTGAAAAGATTGTATCTGATCCGGAACAGGTCAGGCAGGTAATCTGGAATATACTGCTGAATGCTGTAGAGGCTGTGCCTGAAAAAGGTATCCTCTTTATAGGTACAAAATCAGTTACAGTTGACAGCCAGGGAGGAGAAGAAACAGATATGGCAGAAATCACAGTCAGGGATTCAGGTAAAGGTTTTTCTGAAAGGGCTCTGGATCAAATGTTTTCCCCTTTCTTTACTACCAAGGAAGAGGGGTCCGGGCTGGGTTTGGCTATCGTTAAACAGATTGTTGAAGGATTAAAAGGCAGCATTAATGGGCATAACCATCCTGAAGGAGGAGCCGAGGTCAATATCCTGATTAGAAAAAAGTGATGACCCGGTTAGAAGGAATGTTTTTAAATGGAAATGAGTAACAGAGATTTTTTACTGAAGATATCAAAACCAAGCAGGTATCTGGGACATGAAATTAATTCGGTTAAGAAAAACGAAAATGAAATCGATGTCTCGATGAACCTCGCGTTTCCTGATGTGTACGAGGTAGGAATGTCGCATCAGGGTTTAAAGATATTATACAGCATATTAAACAGTCATTCATGGATTGCGGCGGAACGGGCCTTTTGCCCGTGGCCTGATATGGAAAATGAGATAAGGAGACGCGGTCAGCAGCTCAGGTCGCTTGAAACAGATAAACCCCTGAAGGATTTTGATATCGTAGGGTTCAGTGTACAGCATGAATTATGCTACAGTAATATCATTACAATGCTTGATCTCGCAGGTATCCCATTTTTATCCTCCGAGAGGGATGATTCCTTTCCTCTTATAGTGGCAGGAGGGCCAGCCTGTTTTAATTCTGAGCCAATCGCAGATATATTCGATGTTATCCTGATAGGTGACGGCGAGAAGGCCATCGTTGAACTGTGCAATGTTGTTCGGATGGAGAAAAAAGGGAATAAAAATAAGAAAAAAATATTGGACGACTTAAAGATGATGAAGGGGTTTTATATCCCGTCCTTATTTAAGCCGCATTACAATGATAATAATCAGTTTACCGGTATAGAGCCTCTCGTTGAGGGATATGAGACTGTTGAAAAGGCAGTAATTGGAGACATGAGTGAATCTCCATTCCCAATAGATCAGGTTGTTCCATTTACACAGCTCGTTCATGACCGTCTCTCTATTGAGATTTCCAGAGGCTGTACAAGGGGCTGCCGTTTTTGTCAGGCCGGAATGATATACCGGCCTGTAAGGGAGCGGAGTCCTGATGATATAATAAATCTGGTCGACAGCGCCCTGAAATCGACTGGATTTGGAGAGGTGTCACTCCTGTCCCTGAGCTCAGGGGACTACAGCTGTATTGCACCGTTATTGAAGGAACTTATGGATAGGCAGTCGGATCGAAAAGTCGCTGTCAGTCTTCCGTCATTGAGAATTGACAGTATTGATCCCCTCTGGTTTGAACAGATCAAGAGAGTAAGGAAAACCGGCTTTACCATGGCTCCTGAAGCAGGTACAGACCGGCTCAGAAAAATAATCAATAAAACCCTTACCAATGAAGAGATTGTTAAGGCCTCAAGTGAAGTATATGCAGCGGGATGGAAGCTCATTAAGTTATACTTTATGATTGGCCTGCCAGATGAAACGGAAGACGATCTTTATGGCATTATTGACCTTGCACAAAAGGTTGCTGCTACCAGCAGAAGTAAAGGGAAAAAGGATGTGTTGAATATCAGCGTTTCAACCTTTGTTCCCAAGGCTCATACTCCCTTTATGTGGGAGCCGCAGATAGACTATGAAGAAAGCCGGAGACGCATTAATATTATAAGGAACGGATTGAAGAAAACCCATGTCAAAGTACGGTGGAATCAGCCTGAATTAAGCTGGCTGGAGGGGATATTTTCGAGGGGTGATAGAAACCTTACTTCGGCCTTGATCAGGGCATGGGAGGCCGGTGCCAGGTTTGATGCATGGGGTGAATATTATAATATGAACATCTGGAAGGACAGTTTCAAAGAAAGCGATATTGATCTCTATTCATATCTTAATCGAAGACGATCCCTTGATGAAAATATACCATGGGGTCATATTTTATCAGGTGTTACACCCGATTATCTGAAAAAGGAGCATCAGAAATCCTGTGAAGCAATAATGACACCTGATTGCCGGACCAAATGCCTGAAGTGTGGTGTATGCGATTTTAAAAATATTAAACCGCATATTAATATGGAATGGCAATTACCAGTAAAGACAGATGAAAAATCAAATGCATCAGGATCCGAAAAGACGAAAAGGAAATTCAGGCTGTTTTTCTCCAAGACAGGCCCTGCAGGATATCTCAGTCACCTGGAACTGATAAAGCTTTTAACCAGAGCCCTCAGGAGAACCGGTCTTGATATCGTTTTTTCAGAAGGATTTCACCCAATGCCAAGGTTGTCATTTGCCTGCGCATTACCTGTCGGAACTGAAAGTATTTGTGAAACCGCGGATATAGAGCTGTACAATCCGGTATCTGCAGATATATTAAAAGAAAGGTTGGATTCCGAGCTGCCTGATGGAATATATATTTCGGATGTTCAGGATATAACCGGCAATACAAAAAGTATGGTCATCAAAGAAAGCCATTACCATATTGATATATCCGGTCTAGAGATAGATGAGAAAGACCTGGACAGCTTTATGGATATTGATTATTTTTATATGGTTAAAAAGACAAAAAAAGGTGAAAAAAAAGTCGATGCCAAAAAGGTAGTGAAGAATATCAGGTTTGGCTCAGACATGAATATAGAGCTTGTAATTGCACATTCTGAGGGCCCGGAGCTTAAGCCTGCCCATATAATAGCAGAGATTTTCAAGGTGAATGAGGATAATATAGAAAGGATAAGAGTCCTGAAGGTTAAGCAGATAACAGGCTGACAGGTGATCAGTCCTGTTATTTGAGAATGACTATTTAGATGGAATAAAAAAGGTATATATATGGCTAGTGAACTGGTAATAAATACAAGACCTCATGAGACCAGAGTGGCCCTGGTTGAAAACGGAGTTGTGGCAGAGCTGTACATTGAGCGAAAAACCGGTCAGGAGCTTATGGGGAATATATACCGGGGCCGTGTTGTAAGGGTCCTTCCGGGTATGCAGGCTGCTTTTGTTGATATCGGCCAGGAGAGAACGGCATTTTTATATGTCTCGGATGTTCACAGGGATATGCTTGATCTTGACCGGGTTATGCTGAATGGCTTCACAAGCGATTCTGGTTCTGAAAAAGATAATGATATTGAAGATCAGGATACTAAAAAAAATCAGGACAAGTCAGTCAATATTGAGGATATGCTTCGTGAAGGGCAGGACATAATGGTGCAGGTCGCCAAGGAGCCCCTGGGAACCAAAGGCGCCAGACTTACTTCCTATATATCCCTTCCCGGAAGACACCTTGTTCTGCTTCCTACTGTAAATCATATAGGTATCTCAAGGCGTATAGAAGATCAGGACGAAAGAGAAAGACTTAAAAATATCATAATGGGGATCAGATCTGATGAATCCGGATTTATAGTCCGTACGGTCAGTGAAGGCGCTGACAGTGATAAATTAAAATCCGAAATGGATTTTATGCAAAAGCTGTGGAACGATATAAAAAACCGAATGTCAGGCTCGTCGGAACCCGGCCTTCTTTATATGGATCTGTCAGTATCACTGAGGGCAGTAAGGGATCTGTTTACCAGAGAGGTGGACCGACTGATTATTGATGATGAATACGAATATGAAAAGGTTATGGAGTTTGTTGATAAGTTCGCCCCGGCATTGAGGTATTCTATTGAGCTATATAATGACGATGATCCCATTTTTGACTACTACGGTATAGAAATGGAGATATCCAGGGCGCTGGATAACATAATATGGCTGAAATCCGGCGGATATATCGTAATTGAAATGACGGAGGCCCTGACATCCATTGATGTTAATACCGGCAGCTATGTAGGAAAGAGAAATCTGGAAGAGACCATACTGAAAACAAATCTTGAGGCGGTCAAGGAACTGGCCTATCAGCTTCGTCTGCGTAATATAGGCGGCCTTATAGTAATAGACTTTATAGATATGGAAAAGCTGGAAAATCGTCAAAGGGTATTTACAGCACTTACCGAAGCCTTGAGCAAAGATAAGGCAAAGACGAATGTGCTTCCCATGTCAGAACTCGGGTTGATCGAGATGACCCGAAAGCGAACAAGGGAAAATCTTGGTCGGTTTTTAACAGAACCCTGTCAATATTGTGAAGGTAGAGGTGTTATTAAATCAAAAAAGACGATATCATACGAAATATTCAGGGACCTTGAGAGGGAACCTCTCCCTGTTTCAGAATCTGATGACAAGGTCTATGTACAGGTCAATCCTGAGATAGCAAACGTGATTAAGGAGGATGAGCAGCAGTCAATAATGGAGCTTGAGAAAAAGATTAAAAGAAGAATTATTATCATATCACAGAATGATTATCACATGGAGCAGTATACTATCAGCACCTAAAGAGTTATATGTCAGACAGTATTATCTATATATCTATCTATATATCTGTTATTTTTTTCATTAACTTTTTATCAACATTTTCCGATAGTGTTTCCGGAAATGCCCTTCAATATCTTGAGATTAATGAAGCATTCTCGTTTAAAATAGAAAATTCTGTAGAATAAAGATAGTGTCGCGATGAAAAATAACCTATCTTTTGCTTAATATAGAAAATTATTTTCTTTTGACATTAAGTTGCTTTTTTGATACAACTTTTTGTAATTACAGATTAAAAGGGCCAAGAACATAATAATCACTATTAATTGAATCTAAAAAATGGCAATTAAGAAAAAAAAGACGGACTACTTTATAGGGATATTTGTCCTCTTATTATTTATTTTATTTACCTTCTATAACTGGTCTTTGTCTGACAATCTTGATTTATATCTATATCGGACCAGTTCAAGGCTGGCCGGATCTGAAAAGCAGGAAAAAAACAGTGTTGTCCTTGTTAATATAAATTATCAATCAATCCGGAAATCATCCCAGGAGAGTGCCTCTCCGGTTTTAAATCTGTCAGACCTGATCAAAAAGCTGACCGGAAACGGTGTGAAACTCATCGCCTTTTCATCACCCTTTGAGGCAAATCAGTCGGCATTGGCGCTTAAGGAGTTAAGAGCCCTTTCCGAGGAGATAAATGCATATCCTCCCGGGAAAAAATCTCCCGAGTTCAAAGAATGGATAATGGCGACTATAGATAAATCCAGTACCCGTATCGCAGCAGACAGCCTGTTTCATGACAGCTTAAAAAATGGAAGCAATATAATTGTGCCTGTTTCAGATATGGGGCCTGAGCCTGTTGAGCTGGGAATTATTGACTACCTTAACTCGTCAAACATTGATCCATCCTTTATAAAAAGGAATTCTATTGATAAGCTGACTTTCCCCTACCCTGAATTATTAAAGAACGTTGCGGGTTCCGGTTATCTTTCGCATAATGAGAAAAGACAGTCGGATGATTTATCTTTTTCTATCTATGTAGCCTATAAAGGTTCACTGGTGCCGTCTCTGGCCCTAAGGATGGCTATTTTTTATAATGGACTGAAACCTGCTCAGGTTGAGGCGGATCTCTCCAGAATAGTAATAAAAGATAATGTGCTCCCCCTTATAAACGGCAGATGTGTTCCATTATCAGGCAGTGAATATCAGATAAAGACCTTCACATATAAACAAATAATGGAAAGCTCAAAAGAGATACCTGACTTGAAGGGTAAAGTTGTAATAATAGATATTAAAGATGGAAACAGTAAATCCGGTCATGATGCAGGTGTTATTGCGAGACAATTCAACGATATAATTAACAGCAACGCCGTTTCCAGGGCACTATTTATGATGTATCTTGAGGCTTTTCTGTTTGTTGTATTAATCTTTTTTCTAATTTCATTTTCCTCTTCAAAAGGATTCATAGTCAGGTCTGTAGCAACATTGGCCCTGATACTTATAGTAATAGCTGCTGTTATAATCTGCTTCAGTCTTTTGGGCATATGGCTCAAGGCTGCAAATATCGTTCTGGGGATAGCTGTTCTATATATACTCTTGTCAATAAAATCCCAACCGTCATCTGCATTAAAAAAAGGGTCAGAGACCAGTCGTATTCTCGGGCTCAACTTTCAAAGCCAGGGAGAGCTTGATCTGGCATATGAAGAATTCAAGACACTTCCTCTTGATAAGGAGACAAAAGATCTCATATATAATCTTGGCCTGGAATATGAAAATAAGAATCTGCCGGAAAAGGCTCTGGAGCTCTATATTTATATTAATAAAAGCGGCGGTTTCAGGGATCTTGATGACAGGATTCCCATGCTCCGGGCATCAGACTATTCTTCCACAATGGGAAGTTATGGAGATGTAGAAGAGTCAAGTGTGCTCAGCGATTCCAGTGTCAATGCCCGAACAACGGTTGGTCGATATAAGATAATTGGAAAACTGGGAAAGGGGTCGATGGGCCTTGTTTATAAGGCTCAGGATCCTAAAATTAATCGTCTTGTTGCCATCAAAACCATACGATTTTCTGATGAATTTGATGAGGATGTAATAAAAGAGATAAAGGAAAGATTTTTTATGGAGGCTGAAATAGCCGGTAAGCTTTCTCATCCGGCTATTGTAACGATCCATGATGTTGGCGATGATCGGGATCTTACTTATATGGCAATGGAATATCTTGAAGGAGAGGATCTTGATAAATTTATTAAAAAAGGAAACCTTCTCGCTGTAAGAGCTGTTCTCAATGTCATATCTCAGATAGCTGAGGCCCTTGATTTTGCCCACAAACAGGGAGTCATACACCGGGATATTAAACCGGCAAATGTTATGCTTCTTTCGAACGGACAGGTTAAGGTTACGGACTTTGGTATTGCCAAGGCGATCTCTTCATCAAAGACCAAAACAGGCGTGATCCTGGGAACTCCCAACTACATGTCTCCTGAACAAATAATGGGGCAAAAGGTTAACTCAAAATCTGATATTTTCTCCCTTGGAGTTCTTTTTTATCAGCTGCTAACTGGTGAGCTGCCATTTCATGGTGATAATCTAAGCGGTCTTCTATACCAGATTACACAGGTTAAACATTCTTCGCCAAGAAGCTATAATCCAAAAATCCCCAAGATCTGTGAACAGATTCTGGACAAGGCCCTGTCAAAAGACCCCGCCAAACGGTTCAGAACGGCAGGTGAAATGGCAAATATTATCCGGATGCTTGGTGAAAAAATGGACCAGCTTAGAGCCCGGAAAGAGGCGGCAGAGTAAGGAGTATGAAAAGTCTGATTCCGCTGGGAATCCGAAGGAGTAATTTAGGGCAAAAGGGTGGGGAATGAAATCGTTGTCAACCTTTGATAAACCAGAATACGAAATATATCAGTGATTTTCTATTGGAGAAGATTTGTTAATTAAATCGTCAGGTATAACCGATGTAGGACTGAGAAGAGATGGTAATGAGGATTCTTTTTCTGTCGAAGATTCGCTCGGTCTCTATATTGTTGCAGACGGGATGGGGGGACACCTGGCTGGTGAGGTGGCCAGCCGAATATCTGTTGAAATTATAAATAAAAGTTTTCAAAAGTGGGTAGAAGAGGATGCCAGCGAGGACATGATTTATGGCGGTCCGGATGAATCCCTTTCAAAGGAAGGTAATTACATCCTTGGCGGTATCCGCCTGGCGAACAAGGTGGTCTATGAACTGGCCCTGGAACAGAAACAATATCATGGCATGGGAACGACTGTTGTTGTATTGCTGGTAACTCCTTCAATGATAATAGCCGCCAATGTGGGTGACAGTCGTATTTATCTTACAAGAGGCGGCGGACTGGAAATGCTGTCCAGGGATCATTCAATCGTTGCAGAGCAGGTGGCACTGGGGATGATGACAGAGGAAGAAGCTGCAACTTCATCCATGAAACATATTCTTACAAGGAATCTGGGTTCATCAGAAGCTGTCGAGCCAGAGATATTTGAGCTGGAACCGTCTAACAATGACTGCTTTGTACTTTGTTCTGACGGTTTAACAGACCTGGTGAGTGATAAAGAAATACTCAAAATGACAGAAACATCAAATGAGCCGGAAGGATTGTGCAGGGATTTTATAAAAAAAGTACTTGAGAGGGGAGCTCATGACAATACTACGGTTGTCTCGGTTTTTCTCTCTAACCTGATGAAGCCTAAACAGGGAATATTTAAAAAAATTTCTTATTTACTTTCGGATATCATCGTAGGAATACATAAGGCAGGTAAAAAAGTAATACCATTTAAATAATAGATATTGCTATTTTTTTTTATTTCAGAATAATATAACACCTATTACAAATCAGGGGGAAAATATGGCCAGACTTATCTTGATGTTTAATAATCAGGTGGTTAAAGAATATCCTCTAATGAAAGAGAGTATTACAATCGGTCGTAATGAGGACAATACCATAACTGTGGATAATCTAGCTGTATCCGGTTATCACGCCAGGATAGATGCTGCCGGTAAAGATTTCATACTTACAGATCTTCAGAGTACAAATGGTACTTTTGTAAATGATAAAAAGGTAATCTCTCATAAACTTGTCCATGGAGACAATGTTATCGTTGGAAAACATCTTATTTTATTTGTTGGTGAAGGAAAAGAAGCTCCATCTATAAAGTCGGGTGACAATAAGCTTGATATGGATAAAACAATGATGCTTGATACCGCAAAACAGAAGGAACTGCTTGCCAAACAGGCCGGAACTGCGGCAACTGCGGTGTCAGCTCAGAAATTGGGGGTTATCAGTTTTATCGAAGGGGCAGACCTGGGAGAGGTCGAGTTGACAAAAAAACTTACCAAAATTGGCAAGGCAGATACATCGGAAATAAGGCTTTCGGGTCTCTTTATGCCGGCTACTGCAGCCACGATCAGCAGAAGACCTTCAGGCTATGTAATTACATCAATGGGCGCAAAATTAAAGGTTAATGGTGAGGTCATAAAAGATAACGTTCAGCTGAAGGAGTTTGATACCATTGAGATTGGCAAGGTAAAATTTCAGTTCTATCAAAAGGGCGGTGAGAAATAACCGTTATAATTCATTCATTAAATAGACTTTTTTTGTGGGATTCAACAGGTTGAATCCCATTTTTTATTCTATTCCAGGCCTGTATTTTTATGTGTCTTCTTGATCCTGTCCAGTTCTTCACTAATTTGATCCATTGTATATCTTTTTTTACAGCTGGTACACTGGTAGATTTCATCAATAAGACGGTCGTAAACGAGTGAATCTGAAAAATTGACACTGTGAAAGCGAAGAGAAAAATTATATATCCTTATAAAGTCCTTTCCCTCACATTCACGGCATTGAAAAAATTCATGGATTATGTCCATTGTTTAACTCCTTGCTTTTTTCTCTTTTAATTCCAAGAGCGGTTAGTCTTTTTACCTTTACGATTATTTTTTTTCAATAATTTTTTCATTAAATCATTATTTTAGTCGATAGTTATTAATGTGAATTTAATTCAAGAGTGTTATATTTAAATAATTAGACATGAATTATCTAATTTGATAAACTTCAAACATTATTTATTGCCCATATATAAGCTAGTTATAAGCATTTTCCAGTTCATGCTGTGAATGGTAAATGTTGAAATCTGTCATTGTACATTGAGGAGAGACAAAATGAAAATACTGGTTACAGGTACTGCAGGCTTTATCGGATCCCACACAGCTCAAAGACTTCTGGACAGAGGCGATGAAGTAATCGGTCTGGACTGCATCAATGATTACTATGATGTAAATGTGAAATATAGCAGGCTGGAGCGTGCAGGGATTCAGCAGAATGATATACAGGATAATATAATAGTGCAGAGTCAGAAGCATCCTGGTTATAAGTTCATCAAGATGAATCTTGAAGACAGGGCTGTAATGGAAAAAATTTTTTCAGATGAAAAAATTGACAAGGTAATCAACCTTGCGGCCCAGGCAGGTGTCAGGTATTCACTGATTAACCCCTATGCCTATGTTGATTCCAATATTGTGGGATTTGTAAATATCCTTGAGTGCTGCAGGCATAATAATATAAAACATCTTGCCTATGCTTCATCCAGTTCGGTATATGGCCTGAATGAAAACTATCCTTTTTCAACCCATGACAATGTGGATCATCCTATTTCTTTATATGCCGCATCAAAAAAGTCCAATGAGTTAATGGCCCATACATACAGTCACCTGTACAATATACCCACGACCGGATTGCGCTTCTTTACTGTGTACGGGCCATGGGGAAGACCGGATATGGCGCTGTATCTCTTTACAAAGGCAATACTTGAGGGCAGGCCCATTGATGTTTTTAATAATGGTGAGATGAAAAGAGATTTTACATATATTGAAGATATAGTCACCGGAGTGTTAAAGGTCCTTGATAATCCGCCACAGGGAAACAGTAAATGGAGCGGTGAAAACCCTGATCCGTCTAGTTCTCCTGCTCCCTATAAAATATACAATATAGGAAACAATTCACCCGTTAACCTTATGGATTATATCGGGGCAATAGAAAAAGCGCTTGGAAGAGAAGCCGAGAAAAACTTTCTGCCTATGCAGGCAGGGGATGTACCGGCCACATGGGCCAATGTAGATGATTTGGTAAGTGATCTTGGTTATGCCCCCAGTGTTGAGGTCGAGGAGGGTGTAGACAGGTTTGTTAAATGGTATGTTGATTACTTTAATGTGGATCTTGGTTAACTGAGCGATAATATAAAATGTAACCAGAGGAATGAAATGGACTTTGAAAAGAAGATACTGTGCATAGGGGCCGGTTATGTTGGTGGTCCTACCATGGCAATGATAGCCTTAAAGTGCCCGCAATATAAGGTTACAGTAGTTGATATAAATGAACAGCGTATTCAGGAGTGGCAGAGTGACAACCTGCCCATATATGAGCCTGGCCTGTTTGAAGTGGTAAAAGAAGCAAGGGAAAGGAACCTCTTTTTCTCAACCGAGATTGACCGGAATATAAAAGAGGCTGATATTATTTTTGTATCAGTTAATACCCCAACAAAGACATTCGGGCAGGGCGCGGGAATGGCTGCTGACCTTCAGTACTGGGAAAAGACAGCCAGGCAGATACTGGCTAACTCGGAAAGGGGTAAAATAATCATTGAAAAGTCCACGCTTCCAATAAGAACCGCGAGGGCAATGGAAAGAATCCTGAATAGTAACAGCAAAGGTATAAATTTTGAGGTGCTTTCCAATCCCGAGTTCCTCGCTGAAGGTACTGCAATAAAGGATCTTGAGGCACCTGACCGGGTCCTAATTGGTTCCAGGGAGACTGAAGAGGGAATACGGGCCAGGAAAGAAGTGGTGGAGATTTATGCAAACTGGGTTCCACGCGACAAGATCATTGAATCAAATGTCTGGAGTGCCGAGCTCTCAAAACTGACTGCAAATGCCTTCCTTGCCCAGCGTGTATCATCAATCAACTCACTCTCTGCCCTCTGTGAAAAGACGGAAGCCGATATAGAAGAGGTTGCCTATGCAATCGGTACGGATTCCAGGATAGGTAATAAATTTTTAAAATCAAGCGTGGGTTTTGGAGGATCATGTTTTAAAAAGGATATACTGAACCTTGTTTATATCTGCCGTAATTACGGTCTTGATGAAGTCGCCGATTACTGGGAATCTGTTGTAAAAATTAATGAATGGCAGGAAAAAAGGTTTGTACAGACCATGCTTGCAAACATGTTTAATACTGTAGCAGGGAAAAAGATTGCTTTGCTTGGGTTTGCCTTTAAGGCCAATACCGGGGATACAAGGGAATCGCCTGCTATCTATATAGCAAAGGGGCTGGCTGAAGAACATGCCATGGTTACGGTTTCAGATCCCAAAGCCTTGGATAATGCCAGAAAGGATCTTGAAGATATCAGTGATTATGTACATTATGAAGAAGATCCTTATAAGGCAACAGAAGACAGTCATGCTGTTGCGATCCTGACTGAATGGAATATTTATAAAGACCTTGACTATAAACGCATATATGATTCAATGGAAAAACCAGCGTTTATTTTTGACGGAAGAAACATCCTGGACCATAAAAATCTTTTTGACATTGGTTTTAATGTCTTTGCCATTGGAAAAGGTCCTTTAAAACATATATGAATTAAAGGGATAAATATATAATGAGTATCAGTACAATAAAAGGATTTAAAGATATACTGCCCGAAGAAACCGCTATGTGGCAGTGGATTGAAAAAAATGCCCGCGAGGTCTTTCGGGTATTTGGATACAAAGAAATCAGAACCCCTCTGCTTGAGTGGACAGAATTGTTCAGCCGGGGAATCGGTCAGGAGACGGATATTGTATCCAAGGAGATGTACACGCTTGAAGACAGTAAAGGAAGAAAACAAACCCTGAGACCCGAAGCTACGGCTTCCGTCGTAAGAGCATATATTCAGAACAGGCTTTATAATTCCAACCCTGTGCAGAAGCTTTATTCAATCGGACCGATGTTCAGGCATGAAAGACCACAGAAGGGAAGGTTCAGACAGTTTCACCAGATAAATGCCGAGATTTTCGGTGATTCAGGGCCAGGATCTGATGCTGATCTTATTAATATGGCCATGCGCATTTTTGAAAAGGTTGGTCTTACAGGTGTTACACTTAATATCAACTCTCTTGGGTGTACGTCATGCAGGGGAGAATTTAAAACCAAACTCAAGGAATTTCTTTCGGATAAATCAGAATCCCTTTGCAGTGAATGCCGGAATCGGGCGGACCTTAATCCGCTGAGAGTGTTTGACTGCAAGGTGGAGTTATGTAAACAAGTCATGGTTGATGCCCCGATCATAATTGATCATATATGTGATGACTGTAAGGAGCATTTTACTCTTTTAAAGCAGTATCTGGACGGCTTTAATATTCCATATACCGTGAATCACAGCCTTGTAAGAGGACTTGATTACTATTCGCGGACAACTTTTGAGATCCAGACGGATAAACTTGGAACCCAGAATGCTGTTGCCGGAGGCGGCAGGTATGATGGCCTGATAAGCCAGTTGGATGGTCCTGAACACAGTGGAATGGGATTTGCCATCGGTTTTGAACGTCTTGTTGCCCTACTGGAAGAGGAAAGAAAAATTTTACCGGATGTCCCCGACCTGTTTATTGTCGCCCTGGGAGATGATGCTTTCAACAGGACCTTTTTGTGGTCTAACCGTCTCAGAAGAGAAGGCATATCCGTGGAGTTTGAGTATGAAACAAAAAGTATGAAGGCTCAGATGAAGAAAGCTGACAAACTTAATGCAAAAAGGGTCTTGATTGTAGGTGAAGATGAGCTTTCAAAAGGACAGGTTGTATTGAGGAATATGGAAACAAAGGAACAGATTGATATTCCCATTGATAGCCTTATAGAAAATCTCATAAAAATAATTTTATAACTATGGCCTGAAAAGAACAGGGTGATATTATGGTAATAGACACACTTGAAAATTGGAAAAGAACTCATGACTGCGGAAGTCTGAGAATAGAAGATGAAAGAAAAGAAGTTCTGTTAATGGGCTGGGTCAACAGCAGGCGTGATTTCGGTAACCTGATATTTATTGATTTAAGAGACAGGGATGGTATCACCCAGATTGTTTTTGACCCCCAGGCAGAAAAACAAAGCCATGAAAAGGCCCATGTTTTAAGGAATGAATGGGTTATTGCAGTAAAGGGAGTTGTAACAAAACGTCTTGAAGGGCAGGAAAATGAAAATATGCCCACAGGCGCGATTGAGATTGTGGTAAAGGAACTAAAAATACTGAATAAGACTGAGGTCCCTCCTTTTCAGGTTGACGGTGCTGTGGACGCTTCTGAAACACTCCGGCTCAAATATCGTTACCTTGAACTGAGACGACCGAAAATATTTCGGAATTTTAAAAGACGCCACATGATGGCGGCCTGCATAAGGGAATATCTAAATACAAGGGGATTTCTCGAGGTGGAAACTCCCATACTTACAAAGAGTACTCCGGAAGGCGCCAGGGATTACCTTGTGCCAAGCAGGGTTAGTGAGGGAATGTTTTATGCACTTCCCCAGTCACCGCAGTTGTTCAAGCAGCTTTTAATGGTTGCGGGTTTTGAAAAATATTATCAGATAGTAAGATGTTTCAGGGATGAAGACCTGCGTGCTGACAGGCAGCCGGAGTTTACGCAGGTTGACCTTGAGATGTCCTTTGCAAATGAAGATGATGTGATGAATGTCTTTGAGGGAATGGTAAAAAAGCTTTTTAAAGATATCCTTGACAGGGATATTGTTGATCCCATACCCCATATGGAATACAGCGAGGCAATGGAAAGGTTTGGAACCGACCGGCCTGATACCAGATTTGGTATGGAACTGAAGGATATTTCAGGTATTGCTGCAGGCTGTGGTTTCAAGGTCTTTAAAGGCGCTGTAGAAAATGGTGGAGTTGTAAAGGCTATTAATGTAAAGGGTGCCGTATCAGATTTCTCCAGAAAGATACTTGATGAATTATCAGCCTATGTTGCAGGATTCGGAGCCAAAGGACTTGCCTGGATAAAAGTTAATGATGATGCCTGGCAGTCACCCATTGCAAAATTTTTTACTGATGAGGAAAAGACCTCCATTGAAGAGACACTTGATGCCGGTACTGGCGATCTGCTCCTGATAGTGGCAGATAAACCGAGTGTTGTTTACCAGTCCCTGGGAGCGCTAAGACTCAATATTGCCG
Organism: Desulfatiglandales bacterium; assembly: GCA_963667015.2. GTDB lineage: Bacteria > Desulfobacterota > DSM-4660 > Desulfatiglandales > HGW-15 > JAAZBV01. The sequence goes on along the minus strand of CAXXJJ010000004.1, from coordinate 2,032,611 downwards.
GGAGGTTGAATCTTATACCTGAAGACAGGTTTGATTTCCTCTGGGTGACTAAATTCCCTTTAGTTGAATATGATGAAGATGAGGGCCGCTATCAGGCTATTCATCATCCTTTTACTGCGCCCCTTAATGAAGAGGTTTTCCTGCTCGATGAAAACCCGGACAAGGCAAGGTCGAGGTCCTATGATCTTGTTTTAAACGGTGTTGAAGTTGGCGGAGGAAGTGTCCGTATTCATGATATGGCTATGCAGGAGAAGATATTCAATGTGCTCGGAATTTCAAAAGAGGAAGCCGACAGCAAGTTCGGTTTTCTGCTGGAAGCTCTCAGATACGGTGCCCCTCCACATGCAGGTATGGCCATTGGATTTGATCGGCTTGTGGCTATAATGTCGGGTGTGGATTCTATAAGGGAGGTCATTGCCTTTCCAAAAACATCCAGTGCATCATGTCTGCTTACCAATGCCCCATCTATGGTGGATGACGATCAGCTAAAAGAACTTGGCCTTGCAATAAAAGAGAAATAACAAAACACCCCCTTTGCCGGGAGGAGGGGCAAAGAGGGAGTTTTTATTCCGGAATTTATATGGTTATTCCTGGTCTTTCCAGATTCTGAGTGTAGTTAATATTGTATTATTTCTGCGTTTCATCAGGAGTAGAACCTTATCCCCTGGTTTATAATCCCGCAGTTTTTTGTCAAACTCTTCAACCGTTGTTGCTTTTTCACGGTCAACTTCGAGTATTACATCGCCCTGCCTTAATCCTGCTTCAGCGGCAGGAGAGTTGAAATCTACATCCAGAACCAGAAGACCTTCATTGTCTGATATTCCGTATCTCCTTGCTGTTTCAGGTGTCAGGGTCTCCAGTTCCATTCCAAGGTTCAATCTGTAGGATTGATTTCCATCCACATATTCATCTGAGCCGGGTCTCTCGCCAAGTTTTACATGAAATGTCTTTTTATCACCCTTTCTGATAACCACTACTTCCGCATCAGTCCCTACAGGTGTTGAAGAAACATGTCGTATTAAATTGTTCATGTCTTTAACCGGTTTTCCTTCAAATGAAATAATTACATCATATGTTTTTAATCCGGCCTTATCAGAAGGACCTCCAGTAGATACGCTTATTACAAGTGCACCGTTTTCATCTTTTAGGTTAAGTTTTTCTTTAAAATCGGGGTCAATATTCTGAACGTTCACACCAAGATAGCCCCTTGATATTTTACCTGTTTTGAGCATAGGGAGAATATCCTTTGCCATGTTAATTGGAATGGCAAAACCTATCCCGACACTTCCTCCTGTCTGGGAAAAAATAGCTGAGTTAATACCTATTACCTCACCATTGATGTTCATCAAAGGCCCACCGCTATTTCCTGGGTTAATTGATGCATCTGTCTGAATAAAGTTATCAAAAGTCCCACCCATAACATTGTTCCTGAATTTTGCACTTACAATACCCGCAGTTACAGTGTGTCCAAGGCCGTATGGATTCCCTATTGCCACGACCCAGTCGCCAACCTCCATATTGTCGGAGTCACCAAGTTCCAGCGGTTTAAGGTCTTTGGCGTCATCAATTTTTATAAGGGCAATATCGGTTTCAGGGTCACGTCCAATTATTTTTGCCTCAAAAACACTTTCATCTTCAAGGGTGACCTTAATTTCGTCAACGGAATCCACAACATGGTTATTGGTTAATATATAACCCTCTTTATCAATTATAAAGCCTGTACCTAAACCGGTTTGCGGAATGTCCCGGGGGATACGATTTCCATAAAATTGTTCCAATAAATCCCTGAGAGGGTCATTTTGCCCGAACGGAGAAAGAGACCTTTGTTTGATTATCTTTTTAGTGCTGATATACACTACCGAAGGGCTCGCCTTTTTAACAAGGCCTGAAAAACTTTCCGGTGCTGATTTGGCTATGGCAGATGATGCAAAAGGCAGAAGAACCAATACAGACACCAGTGCCATAATTATGGCACTCGCAGCGTGTTTCTTCAGGAAAAGCCTGTATGATTGTATATTATATTTATTTTCCATTTTTATACTCCTTCTTTCCAGGTTAATGCCTGCTGAATTTGATATATTAGACAAACCGGTTAAAAAAATGTTCCCTAAAAATATTTTTGCTCCCACTGGCAAGACATAAAAATTATTACCTGCAATACAGAATAGAAAACAATAATTACTATTCTGAAAGATTCAACCTTATACGAAGAAGAACAGGGTCAGGATACTGGTGAGGTAATGATGGTGCAGGGGGATCAAATCGTCCCATTTTTTCTACCCTGTTGATAAATGAGCTGTAGCTTTGAGGAGGAATTTGAACAGTAATGGCATCGATTTTTCCGCTGTTACGTGCAAATTCTCTTGAAACTATATCTCCGCCTACGAGACGGACAATTCCATTAATGTTTGATACCAGATTGTCAGGATTTATATCTGATACCTGTTCTGTGGTCACAGAAACAACATCGTCGCCCGTGTTCGAAGGTACTCTTTGTAATATTGTACCGGCTTCAGGAATAAATTCGAGCCGAACCGGTCCACTGGACTCTTTGCTCATAACAGTGTTCTGTCTGCCGGAGTCTGCTACCATTACATTTTTTTTTCTTTCAATGTTAATATTGGAAAATATTAAAAAGACTAACACTACTGTTGTTGCAAAGGTGGCAAACTCCATGGGGACCTTGAAACCGCCTGATCCCGGGATGAAATCAAATATCTTCGATAGCCATGAGGGAGATGCTATGGCCTGATTTACCCTGTTCAATAGATAATTTGGAGCCTTTATTCTTTCAAGTCCGGCAATTTCGTCCGATATTGATTTCATCAGGAAAAAATCATTGCTGCAGTCTTTACATGACAGCAGGTGATCTTTGATTTCCCTGCTGATATCGCTCTGGAGTGTCCTGTCCAGGTATTCCGAAAGGAGAGATTTTATTTTATTACATTCCATTTCAAATTATCCCCTCAAGTTTGTTCCTTAGACCCAGCCTGGCCCTGGATAGTTTTGATTTGACCGTTCCAAGCCTGTTTTTTGTGATATCTGCGATCTCGTCATAGGATAAACCTTCAATATCGCGAAGTATCACCATTGCTTTCTGGTCAGGAGGAAGACTGTTTATTGCCTGCTGAATCCTTTTAATTTTTTCCTTTTGTTCAAGATTTGTATCCGGCAGGTTGTTTTTATCGATAATTCCTGAGATGCTGTGATCTCTCTTCTCCTTATCATCATCGATAGAAACCCTGGCTTTTGCCCGCCTGTATTCAAGTGATTTTATCCTGTTTTTGCAGGTGTTAATAACAATCCTGTAAAGCCAGGTATAAAAGGATGATTTAAGCTTAAATCCTTTTAATGCCTTGTATACCTTGATAAAAACCTCCTGTGCAGAATCTTCTGCCTCCTGTTTATCACCCAGAAAACGATAGCATAAATTATACACCCGGTCCTGGTATTTTAGAACAATTTTTTCAAAGGCCGAGTGATCTCCCCTGGTAAAGGCGTATACGAGATCAGAATCATTTTCAGGGCTGTCGCTGCTGGTCATTTTTTCTGCTTTCGTTGAATTTGACAATTTTCCTGTAAAAAGGTTCCATATTGCCGAAATAATTTATTGCCTGTATAAGTTTATTTCATCACGCAGGTCCATGGCGGCCTTTCGGACCGCGGTTGAAAAATCTCTCCCGTTTCCCGCATATATTATTCCACGTGAAGAATTAATAGCCATGCCTGTTCCGTCAGGTGTCTTTCCGTTTGTAACCGCCTTTTCGACATCTCCTCCCTGTGCGCCTATTCCAGGCACAAGAAAGGGGATCTCGCCTGTGATTTCCCTGATCTCCCCCAGTTCTTCAGGGTATGTAGCACCGACAACAAGCATGATATTCCTGTTGTAGTTCCAGTCAGATGCAGCGCGTTTTGCAATTATCCGGTAAATTTTTTCATTATCTGACTCAATATCCTGCAAATCCCTCGCCCCAGGGTTTGAAGTCCTGCAGAGGATCACTGTGCCATTATCCTCCCTGTCCAGAAAAGGCTTGAGTGTGTCTCCTCCCATATAAGGATTTACTGTAACAGCATCTGCCCCGTACCTGTCAAAGGCCTCTATTGCATACATCCTGGCGGTTGCTCCTATATCTCCTCGTTTTGCATCAAGGATTACCGGTATGTCAGGATAATTCCTTCCGATATATTCAATTGTGAGGGCAAGTTCATTTTCAGCCCCAAAGGCAGAATAGTATGCTATCTGAGGCTTGTAGGCACAGACAAGGTCGTGTGTTGAGTCAATAACAATCCGGTTGAATTCAAATATGGGTTTTTCCGTCTCCCGGATGTGTTCAGGGATTTTATTCATGTCAGGATCAAGGCCGACGCACAGGAGTGAATTGGAGGATTTCCACCTTGCCTTCAGTTTGTCTATAAAATTCATATGTGCTCCAATATTTTATAAATGGGATTAACCCTGCGTAGTCTGCATTATTTTTACAGCATCGACGAGATCTTCGGGGATTCTTGATGGTTTATTGCCATTGCTGACGCAGGCATGAACTGTAAAACCTGTTACAAGAAGTGTGTTGTCCTCGGAAAAAATCTTGTAGTCAAAGCGCAGCCGGACTCTCCCCATATCGGAAATAGAGGTTTTTACTGTGATGAGCTCATCATAGCCGACGTTTGCATGATATTTTGCTGATGCTTCAATAACTGCAAGGGAAGAACCTTTGCCCTCAAGTTTTGTATATGGGTAACCGAGTGCCCTCATATATTCAGCCCTGCCCACTTCAAAAAATGTAAGATAGTTCCCGTAATATACCACACCCATTCGATCGGTATCCTTATATCTTACACGCGTTTGTGTGGTATACCAGCCATTTTCAATCATTATGCATTTCCTTTCCGAGTTGTATTATCTATCCGTAAACAGGCCTCATGGGATTCTGTAAATAGCGTTTTGCAAGGTCTATATACATCTGTTTACCCATATTCCAGTGTTCTTCATCTCTTTGATTTATTCCCCGTATAACCTTTGCAGGATTTCCTGCTGCAACAACCTCAGGCGGTATAATCTGGTTCTGCTTAACAACAGTGCCTTCGGCAATTATACTGCGGGTCTGGACCTCGGATCTTATACTCAAAATTGCCCCCATCCCTATAACCGCCAGTTCACCAATATATTTTGAGTGGATTATTGCCCCATGACCCAGCGTGACCTTGTTCCTGATATTGCACAGTTCTCCGGGTGGTGCATGTATAATTACACCTTCTTCCACTGCAGTACCATCCCCTATCTCTATTTTGCCGTAATCCCCCCTCAGGATTGCACCATGCCCGATATAGCAGTTTTTTCCAATCCTTACATCACCTATAACATTTGCCAGTTCACTTATATAGGTTTCCGGTCCTGCTGCTGGATTTTTGCCTTCGAATTCAAAAAGCATTTTTTACCTTTCACTAAGCGGTGATAATTACAAGTATTATGTAGATTTAAATAAATGTTATTCATTTGGGAGTTTTATCCTGAAAAGATATGGCCAGTATTTTCCTGTAACCAGCAGATGATCATTTTCAGGGTCATAGGCTATCCCGTTGGCCGGATCGTCAAAGGTTGATCTATAATAACCTTTTAATATTTGATTCAGTCTAAATGTTTTCAGAACTTTTCCAGTATCCGGGCATATTTTTTTTATATTGTCAGTCAAAAAGATATTGGCATATATGTATCCGTTTATATATTCCAGTTCATTCACAGCCCGTACTTCACCATTATCATCATGTACCTGTATCTTTTTTGTTTCTTCAAATGTCTCCGGATCCATAAAGTGAAGAGTTGATGTGCCGTCACTCATTATCAGGTATCTTCCATCATTGGTAAGTCCCCAGCCTTCTGTTTCATAGCTGAATTTTCTGATAAGGTTGAATTTTTCAAGACCGTATACATAACCGGTTTTAGCTTTGTAGGTTAATTGAATGATCCTGTCACCAAATACAGTAATACCTTCGCCAAAAACAGGGGATGGCAATGAAAGGTACTGCAGGATTTTACCGGTTTTTAATTCAATTTTTCGCAGGCTTGAAGGCCCGTCTTTGCACGGCCCTGTTCCCTCGTATATAAAACCGTTAAGGTAAATCAATCCCTCGGTCTGGGAATTTTTATCATGGGGGTAAACACCCAATACCATACTGCTTTTATTTTTGACAGTTTCCGATGCCATGCAGGCAAATGGAGATATGGATAATATAAGGGCAAATATCACTGATATTGGTATGGCGTGCTGGAGTATCCTGTTTGTCATTTAGTCACCTGTTTTATTTATCTTCCGGTATTTTATTATTTTCAAATGCATCCAGGATTTTTCCCCGCACATCCTCAATAAGTTTAAGTTTATCTGCCTTGCCGTAATCCGCAACATTAACTGCCGGTAATACCGAGAGAGTCACATTTCCCGGTTTTATCCTGAATGAATCCTTCGACATTATTGACCATGTTCCATTGAGCACTATCGGTGTAATGGGAACACCCGCGTCAAAGGCAAGGACGAATCCGCCCTTTTTAAATTCTCCTATATTTCCATCCGGACTTCGCGTCCCCTCGGGAAATATCATTACTGATACCCCGGACCTGATCCGTTCTGCCGCCTTCCTTAAACTCATAATTGCCTTTCTTCTGTCTTTCCTCTCTATACTTATATATCCTGCTCCGCGCATGGCCTGCCCAAAAATGGGTATTTTAAAAAGTTCTGCCTTTGCTATCCATCTGAATTGTGCAGGAAGTGCCGAAAAGAGCACAAGAATATCGAAGTTGCTCTGGTGATTGCACATGAAAACAAGCGGTTTATCTGGAAGAAGGTTTTCCAGACCCTTTGTATTAATCTTTATGCCTGAAATCCGGAGAATGGATTTTGACCACCATCTGCCTATTATATGTGCCCCGTTGCCTGTTCGTGAAAATAAAGATACAACGATAGCTGCAAGCCCCATTACAAATGTGCTGATAATAATCCATAGTATTATAAAGAATGATCGAATCATTTGTTAATCACTGTTTCAGGTTTACAAAGGAAAGTAATAGTAGCAGAAAATATGTGACGGGTCATCTATAAATTCCTGCTTTAAAGAAACATCGAAGGCATGAATCCTAATGAGGCCGTCACTGTAAATTGTCGGCCCCATTGGATGTAATAAATATTATTCTTTATCTCTTAATGCAAGAACTGAACAGTCTGCATGCCTGATAACCGCCTCGGTGGCACTCCCGAGCAGACGTCTTTTAATACCTTTTCTTCCATGTGTCGCCATAATAACGAGGTCAATTCCTTTATCCTGAACGATATCCAGTATACCTGTGTATATATGTATGTCATTTCTTACGATTACTTCATAATTAGTATCTGTTAAAAGTTCGTCAGTAAATTCCCTGACTTTTTCTTCTGCAATATTTACAATTCCCCTGTCAGTGAAATCGCTGTGCACTGACATGCCGTAAATGTCGGCCATTTGCTGAATTATTACATGGGCGATGTACAGTTCAGAACCCGTCATAACAGAGAAATCAGCAGCTTTTTTTATGGCACGGCCGGATAAATCTGAGAAATCCGTAGGGCATAATATTTTATTAAACAATCTTTCCATAACTTGCCTCCCTTCAAAATGGCCGGTTAAAGAGCCTTTTAATTAAAGTTGATCAGAGTCTATTTAAAACTGAATTGAAATAGACTGCTGTTATGGAATAAATGAATTTTATGGAAATTAATCTCCTGGCAGAAGTAACTTCATCTGTCAGGAGAGAGGTATGCACAGTTTAAGATTTTTCCCCATTTTTTAGCCTCTCTAAAAGGTTATTAAGGCTGCAAAATATAATATAATTTGATGATAAAATGGCTGTAAAGTCAAGGCAAATCAGGTTGAGTGAAAGGCCGCACAGTTTCTTTGCTGATATGAAATAGAACGAAATATCAAGTCGTTAGCGTTTAAAATGTGTACAGTTTATCTATCTGATTTTCCGATTCCGGGCAAAAGAATAATAAGCCAGACAAGACCGACAATAGAAGAAGCTGTGAATACTTTTCTTATCCCAAAATGAATCAATGCAGGCGCAAGTAATATTGGCGATAGAAACTGCCCCATAAATCCGAAGGTGCCAAGATAGGAACTGAAACGGCCCCTGAATGAAGCCGGGACTACCTCTCCTATCCAGGCCATGACTGTAGGCATTATCATACCCTGACTGGCCCCTAGAAAAAAAACGGATATCATGATTGTAAGCTGTGACCGGGCTATTGATATTATATAAAAAACAATTACCCACATTAACACGCCAACTGTTGAAATCGCATGGTATGATAATCTGACTCTTATTTTACCATAGATAAGTGACATTAAGCCAGCTGCTGTTGCCATTGAGACAATGTAAGAGCTGATTTTTAATGAACTTGTTACGCCAAACAGTTCAAGCAGCTGTGGAATATGGATGACTATTGCATAGAGTTGAAAGCTGGAAAAAAACACCAGCCCGAAGATAATTAAAATTACCGGGTTGTTCTTTGTAATAGTGAAAATGGAGATGTCTTCCTCTGGTTGAAAATTTTTTCTGTCATATGTTACCGGGTTTTTTATCGCTGTATATGCGGTTATACCCAATGGAATGGCAAACAGGTAAATTGAGAAGGGCAGGTGCCATGACATGTCTCCCAGGAGTCCCCCGAGAGGCGGCCATATTATACCTCCCAGGCTTTGAGCGCTGCCTCGCCAACCCATTACCTTATCCCTTCTTTCTCCTTCATATGTATTTAAAATGATTACATTGATGCATGTGAAAATACCGGATAGCGCAATTCCCATAACCGCCCTGCTTGTAATCAATGGCCAGTATGAATTGATTAAAAGCCCCGACCCTCCGGCGATTCCGAATAAATACAGTCCCGCAATAAAAGGGCCTCTTACACCCTTTCTGTCAATCAGGCTTCCCATAAAGGGACTGAAGATAGCCATGAAAAGACCATGGGTTGTTATAATTAAACCGGCGTATGCAGCATCTATTCCCAGCCCATCCCTGATAAGATTCTGGACCGGAGATATAATAGCACCAGTCATTACCGTAAGTGTTGCAGCAGAGAGGAGTACGAAAAGTGTCAGTCTGTTTTTTTCAGGCATTTGTATCCTATATTAATCCTTGAGAAGTCCAAGTTTATCCAGGTGCTGAGCGATGTCTTCCAGATCAAGCTCCTTTAGTTTTGCATATGTCTGAAAACCTGTTTCCACGTCCCATCCCCTGAGGGTGTAATATTCATCCCTTAGTTTTTCAAAATCTTTTTTATCAAGAATCGCCCCTTTTCTTGAAATCAGATCTCTGCCCTTTCCCGGGGCAATGCATTCGGGATTTTTAAACATACTGTCAAGGGGTTCCCTGTGGTAAAAGTCCAATATCGTATCGCCCTTTATCCCTCCGGTGCCCTGTCTTACCATGATTGCCCTTTGAAGGTTGAATATCCTTTCTCCGATCAGGTTGAAGGCAGCTTCATCCGTATTTTTTCCTGTAATGGCTGAAAGAATCTTACACTCAACGCCGGAAAATCCGGAATCATCCGTCTTGTATTTTACCGGATATATCGGCCATGCCAGATCGCAGATAACAAGACTCTCCTTCATATATCCATAGTCCTGTATTTTTTTGGCTGCCAGGGCCTTGCCCTCAAGTGTTCCAAAATCTCCGGACTCAATGCTGCCCCAGTACTCCTTTGCTATTTCCTTGAATTTATTCGGTGATATAAATGCATCTTCAAATCCATCAATATTGTTCTGCCATCTGGCTATAACAAGCGATGTGGCATGAAGCAGTTGAATTGCCCTCCTGGGCTCAAAGGCGTAGATAAGGGCATTTACAAGCATATATCTGGGGTCATAATCCCTGGTCTCGTTTGCCCTTGTACCGATTACAGCGCTTAAGAACTTTTCTGATCCCCTGCCCACCGATTCAGCTGCCTTTATTGTTCCGTCTGCCAGTATATTCCCGAATCCTTTCCTGTAGCTGATTTTATCAACCAGTTCCTTAATAAACTCCAGACTTCCTATTTTTGATAGGGGGAGGCCTGTTTCTTCTTCAGTAAGTATCCCGGCCTTATAGCAGGATGAAAGCCAGTCAAAAAGAGGCATCAGCACTGCTGTATCCAGTCCATACTGGTCACTCAGCCTGTTGGCAATCTTGTTTACCTGCAGGCCGCTTTCAAGACCGTTGTATTCGATGGCATGTTCGATATAAACTGCCGCTGCCTGACAGAAGTGTTTGTATTTTCTTCCTGTTTCATCGGGAAACTCCTGCCTGTCACATCCGCTTATGCAGCCGTAACAGGCCTTGAGTCGTTTTCTGTCAATCTCAACATGTCCATAGTTTTCATAGTTTTCTGTTCTAAGTTTATATACCCTGTTCGAAAGGTCTTTAAGAGTTTTAGGATCGAAAGCCACGGATTTTTTCTTTTTATCGATCAGTATTACCACTGCCTTCAGATTTTTTGACCCCATGACGCTGCCAAATCCGCCTGAACCGGTTGCATTATCAGATGCCATCACCACGGAAAAGGTGACAAGGTTCTCTCCTGCCGGCCCTATGCACATCACACGGGCCTCTTTTCCAAGTGTGTTTTTGAAATAATCCTCAGTTTCATTGGTGGTCTTGCCCCAGAGATGGGTTGCATCATTTATATCGATGTTGTCTTCTCTGATGAGTACCCATGAAGGTATTTCGCTCTTTCCTGTAATGACAATTCCGTCAAATCCGGCATATTTGAGCCATGTGCCCCAGCTTCCGCCAAAGTTGGCATATGAAAATGATTCAGGTTCCATGGCAGGCGATTTCCCGCACATCTGCCATCGGCATCCTGCATATCCGATAAATCCCGCTATTGGTCCGGTTGTACAGACTATACAATTATCCGGGGCAAGGGCTCTTGTGTCAGGAGATGTTTCATCCCAGTACAGTTTTGCACCAGTTCCCCTGCCGCCCAGGAAGCGATCCGCATAATCAGAAGTAACAAGCTTTTTGACTGACCTGTGGGATAAATCTACCTTTAGTATCTCACCTGCATATCCGTAATTACTCATATACGAGTCCTTTTAATCCGGATTTTACAGGCGCAGGAACAGCAATATTTTTAGATTGCATTCATGCTGTTGTTTAACTGTAAAATCAGAGTTTAAGATATGTTACTTATCAGGTCCTCTACTGTGGGAGCCTACGTTCCAGTTTCTTGCTCGTTTTATAAATTCTCTGGTATCTTCAATGCTTCTGTAACCATCGGGGCCTTTGTCATCATAATGAATCATCTCCTCGCGGTTTCGCATCAGTTTGGGTCTGGGTGTCATTTGGGGATAACCCAGGGCAATCATGTCAAATATTTCCAGCTCGGACGGGATTCCAAGCAGCTCTTTTATCATGGACTGGACATATCCTGAATGGGTTATTGATACCCATTGGGTTCCAATGCCCAGAGTGGTTGCAGCAAGATGCATATACATAAATGCGTTTGCAAGCCCTGAATAATATATTATTCGCCTGCTATTGTCATCCCGCCTTATGAACATTGGAAGACCATCATTTGTTCTGGGATCGCCCAGTAAAAGAATGTAGACAGGAGCGGTGGTATAGTCCATATTTTTTTCTGTAAGGCCTTTCATGCGCCATGGTTTGCCCATCCATTCTTCCCGTGTCTGTTCCATGTTTCTGGTTAGCGGTCTGATTTCATTTATAAAATCAACTATTTTAGTCTTCAGTTCAGGCTTTTTAATAATAACAAACTCCCATGGCTGCATATTGAAACCTGAAGGCGCCCAGCGGGCTACTTCAATTATTTTTTCGATATCTTCATCCGGAATGAGATCCGGTTTAAACCGTCTAATACTTCTTCTTTTTTTTGCCAGATCCAGCAGATCGCTATAATCCATTGGAAGAACTCCTTCTTTTATCGACAGGTTTAAGAGTCAGCGCTGCAATGAGGCCTGTAAAACTCAAGGTTGCCAGTGCCATAAATGCTATTCCATATGAGCCTCTACTGTCAAAAAGATATCCTGCCATCACGGGTCCGATAAATCCTCCTATTGAGGAGACAAAGGCCATAATTCCAAAAATCAAACCGTGGGACACAGTACCGAACAGTTCGGCGAGAATTGGTGATATAACGGAAAATACTCCGCCATGTGCAAAGCCGTGTACTATGGCAAAGATAATCAGCATCCACATATTATGAGAAAACTGGAGCCATGTGAGTCCGGTGAAAAGGACAATAAAACAGATGACCATAGCCCTGATATTACCCATCCTGTCACCTGCAATACCCATGAGAAATCTTCCGGCAATGCTCAGCGCTCCAAGCGTTGAAAGTATCTTGGCGGCGTTTGCGGCTGAAAGTCCAAGGTCAATACCATGGGGAACTATGTGTATCATCATTGTGTTTGAACAGGTATAAAACAGGGTATATACAATGGCAATTGTATAAAACTGCCTGGTTTTCAGGGCTTCTTTAAAGGTGAGCCCTTTTTCAACATGCCAGTCTTTAACTGTGGAGATATGCTGCTGACCATCCGGGGCAAGGCCTTTCTGCGAAGGATCTCTGAATAGAAAATGTGCGAATATAAAGAACAGGATAAGGGCTATACCCCCCATAATCATGAGCGTGGTGCGCCATCCATAAACGGATACAAGCCTGTTAATAAGTATAGGCATAACAAGCATCCCGACACCGGTTCCTACCTTTACTATGCCGGTCATTATCCCTCTTTTTTTAATAAACCAGCGTGCGACTGTTGAAAGGAGTACAACATCGATACCAGCGATCCCTATTCCAATAAAAATACAGCAGAAGATGTAGAATGACCATATGGACCAGACCTTTGACATCAGCAGATAACCAAGTCCTAATATTATACCGCATATGGTCATAATGAGCCTTGGACCAAACCTGTCGTTCAGTCTTCCAAGTAAAATGCTGACTAGTGCCGCAACTACATATACAAATGATACTGCCCCGGTAAGAGAGGCCCTTGACCAGTCAAATTCCGAAACCAGAGGGTTAACAAATACACCGAAGCTGTTAAACATCCCCAGGCCAAGGACCTGCATAAAAAATGAAGCAATAACAATTACATATCCGTAAAAGAATCCGTTTGTCTTTCCGGCGTGCTTAAATGATTCATTTACCAATTAGGTTTACTCCTGAATATATTAATTTTATCCATAAAATAATGTTTTCTGATTATCATTATTGAAAGGATTCATAAAGCGTTTTGTTGAAATATCATTAAATTACTATTTTTTCTTGACAAAATCTTCCGGTTGAGGCATGAAAATTGCTTTTATTTTTATTGAAAATCTAATTTTGAAAGGCTGAGATTATAATGCTTTGCAACACAATAAAAGAAGGCGTAGAATGCTTTTTTATGAAGAAGGATGGGTGTCAATATAATGGCGGCTCATGCCACCAGATTATTGATGTCTGTATAGGTTGTCAGAGAATACAGGAGTTCCCTACCGGTAAGTACTGCAGCAGTTTTCCTGATCCTGCTGTGAAATGGCGTTCCGGGAATTGCAATATGGCAACCCATATCAAGGTTGAAGCCAAGGCTGCAGAGAAAATCAATCCTATTAAGGCTTCAAAGCGCGGCAGTCGATAGAGTCTTCTCTGTTAAACAGACATTCCTATCCTGTGAACCGGTCTGAGAATATTTCCGGGTGTCCCGGAAATTATTTATAATTCCATTAAAAAGACGGGTTTACGGGAGTGGACAGGTTTGTCCGGGTTAAGTAAATCAGAAATTCCTTATTTCCTTTGGGCCCAAGTATGGGAGAAGGAATTTCTCCTTCTGATCTCCATCCCTGGCTGATGCAGAACTCCCTGATATCAGATACTATTTTTTTGCGGGTTTCTTCGTCTCTTACTACTCCGCCTTTCCCGACCTGATCTTTTCCTGCTTCAAACTGGGGTTTGATCAGGGCTGCAATAAAGGAGTTCGCCGAAAGAAGTTTTGAGATAACAGGGATTATCAGTTTCAGGGAAATGAATGAAACGTCTATAACTGCTCCGTCAGGGGTATCGTTTATCTGTTCAGGCTCAAGGTACCTGGCATTTGTTTTCTCAATGACAACAACCCTGGTATCCTGTCTCAGCTTCCAGTGTAGCTGGCCGTATCCAACATCAACTGCTATTACCTTTTTTGCACCATTTTGCAGGAGACAGTCTGTAAATCCGCCTGTGGAAGCACCGACATCGAGCATGACAAGATCGTTTGTATCAATATTAAAATGCTCTATGGCAGCCTCAAGTTTCAGGCCTCCTCTGCTGACATAGGGAATAGATTCGGTTTTAAGGATGATTTCACAATCTTCGGGGAAGCTGTGCCCGGGTTTATCTGCCCTGATGCCGTCAACCATGACATCGCCTGCCATGATTATTGCCTTTGCCTTTTCACGGCTTTCAACCAGCCCCTTCTGAACGATGAGCTGGTCGAGCCTGATTTTCTTTTTTGAAATAATCTTTTCCAAAAATTATTTTTCCAGCAGTATCCTGGCTTCTTTTATTATCCCTGTTTTATCCAGTCCGTATTTTTCCCTTAAAAGGGAAAGGGGGCCATGCTCAACAAATCTGTTCGGCAGGCCAAGCCGTCTTGTCTTGACCGAGTACATTTCTGCATCTTCAAGGGCCTCCAGCACTGCACCGCCCAGGCCACCGTTCCTTATGTTTTCTTCAACAATAAGAATTTTACCCGTATTCTGAGCAAGTTCAATAATCTTTTTATCAAGGGGGCTGACGGTTCGGCAGTTTATTACGCTGGCAGAAATACCTTCATCCTTGAGTGCTGCTGCAGCCTCAAACGCCGGATATACCATGCTTCCAAGGGCGGCGATCACAATGTCGTCTCCTTCGGTAAGGATCTCAGCACTGTTTTCAAAGGGGATGAGCCTGTAATCCTCATCCAGTGCAACACCCATACCTTCTCCCCGTGGGTATCTGATTGCCACCGGTCCATTGTGCTGGAGTGCGCTGTACAGCATGTGGCGGAGTTCATTTTCGTCCTTTGGCGCCATGACTGTCATGTTGGGCAGGCTTCTTAGATATGTTAAATCGAAATACCCGTGATGGGTTGGGCCGTCTTCTCCTACAAGGCCTCCTCTGTCCAGGCAGAATACAACATGCTGGTTAGTCAGGCATACATCATGTATAATCTGATCAAAGGCCCTCTGTAGAAAGGTTGAATAGATGGCAACTACAGGCTTGAAGCCTTCGGTAGCAAGACCGGCCGCAAAGGTAACAGCGTGCTGCTCGGCAATACCAGCGTCAAGAAAACGTTCCGGATATTTTTTAGCGAAATCATTGAGCCCCGTGCCTTCGGGCATGGCAGCAGTAATGGCAAAAATTTTGTCATCCTTTGCTGCAAGCTCTAACATGGTTTTGCCAAAGATCTTTGTATATGTGGGATTACTTTTACCTGTCTTTTTCTGGGGTGAACCTGTTTCAACCTCGAAGCAGCCCACTCCATGGTAATGGGCAGGATTTTTTTCAGCAGGGCTGTAGCCCTTTCCCTTTTTAGTCAGAACATGGACAAGTATCGGCCCTTCAAGGTTTTTGACATTATTAAATGTCTCAATAAGCATGTCAAAGCGGTGTCCCTGGATCGGGCCGATATATTTGAACTTGAATGCCTCAAAAAGCATGCCCGGTGTAAAAAAGGTAATAAGGGAATCTTCACTTTTTCTGAACAGCGTGAGGAATCTTTCTCCAAAACCCGGAACGGATTTTATGAAATTTTCCATGTCCCTTTTAAGGCTTACAAATTTTCTTCCTGACATTTTTCTGCTCAGAAAGGAAGAAATAGCCCCTACATTAGGAGCTATTGACATCTCATTGTCGTTAAGGACGACAATAAGATCTTTTTCCGTATCACCTGCCTGGTTGAGCCCTTCAAAGGCCATACCGCCGGTCATTGAGCCGTCGCCTATCACGGCCAGGACCTTTGATTTTTCTCCCTTTAAGGCCTTTGCAGTGCTTATTCCAAGGCCTGCTGAAATGGATGTACTGCTGTGTCCTGTATCAAATGAGTCATAGGGGCTTTCCGACCTTTTTGGAAATCCGCTCAATCCGCCATATGTACGAATAGTGCTAAACTTGTCTTTTCTTTCGGTTAGTATCTTGTGGGTGTAGGACTGGTGACCGACATCCCAGATAATCTTGTCAGCGGGTGTATTAAATACATAGTGCAGGGCAATGGTAAGCTCAACTACACCGAGGCTGGGGGCAAGGTGCCCGCCTGTGCAGGAGACCGTCCTGATTATCAGCTCCCTTATCTCTTCACTCAGCTGATCGAGCTTGTCAATTGACAGCTTTTTTAAATCATCCGGGTTGTTGATGGTTTGAAGAAGACTTTCTTTATTACTTTCTGTCATTATTTTTTTCTCTCAATTATATAAACTGCTATCTGCCTTAAGGGCTCTGCCTTATCCTCAAATGCAGACAGCATATCGATAGCATCATCAATAATTTCTTTTAGCATTATTTTGGATTTTTCCATGCCGTAGATGGAGGGATAGGTGTTTTTTCCCCTCTCAATATCAACACCTGTCTGTTTTCCCATCTCTTCGCTGTCGCCTTCAATGTCCAGAATATCATCTGAGATCTGAAAGGCAAGGCCAATATTTTTTCCATACTTGTCAAGGGATTCTATGTCCTTATCAGTGCCTCCTCCAAGAATGGCTCCGGTAGTAACCGAGGCCCTTAATAATGCCCCTGTTTTATGCTCATGGATTATCTCCATAAGAGATGTGTCTATTTTTGCACCTTCTGCCTTTATATCAAGCGCCTGACCGGCCACCATACCATTTGCCCCTGACGCGAAGGCTACCATCTCGATTACTCTCCTGAATCTCTCCGCACCGGCATTTTTGAGCAGTTCAGGGCATGCCATAATCCTGAATGCCTCTGTTAAAAGTCCGTCACCTGCCAGTATGGCCATTGCCTCCCCAAACACCATATGATTTGTGGGCTTTCCTCTTCTCATCTCATCATCATCCATGGCCGGAAGGTCATCATGGATAAGGGAATAGGTATGTATCATTTCAAATGCGCAGGCAACTGGCATAACATCTTTATAGGTGCCGCCCACTGTCTCTGCCGAGGCAATGCACAGGACGGGCCGGAGTCTTTTTCCGCCTGCAAAGAGGCTGTAGCGCATGGCCCTGTAAAGCTCTTCCTTTGGTCCGTTCACCTCAGGGAGATAGTCCTCAAGGGCCTGGTCAACGATTGTTCTTTTTTCTAGTAAGTATTCTTTTAATTTCATAATCAGGATTCTTCCTGTTCATCCCTGTCAAATGGCTTTTTTGTATATCTTCCGTCACTCTCCTTTACCAGAATAGTCACACGTTTTTCAACCTCATCGAGCTTGTCGGAGCAGAATGTCAATAATTTCATGCCATCTTCAAAGGCCTTAAGGGAATCCTCAAGGGGGAGGTCTCCGCCTTCAAGGTCTTCCACGATGTCTTCAAGCCTTTGCATTGCGTCTTCAAATTTATCTTCAGCCATTATTCCTCCAGTTTACTGCTTATTTCCACGAGATTTACAGGATCAACCCTCTTACCATCTACCCTTACTCCCCAGTGAAGATGAGGGCCTGTTGCCCTTCCTGTGGAACCAACAGCCCCCAGGATTTCACCCCTGGAAATTTTGTCACCCTTCTTAACATTTATTTTATCAAGGTGAAAGTACATACTCAGAATTCCTGCTCCATGATCGATCACAACTGTATTTCCAGTAAAGAAATGATCGCCTGTAAGCACAACCAGTCCGTCATTAACGGCCTTTACAGGCGTTCCCTTTTTACCCCGCATATCCACACCGGAATGAGGAGATCTCGGCTGGTTATTTATTATGCTCCTGCGGCCGAATGTTCCTGATACGTCACTGTCAAGGGGCATAATAAATGATGTTTTCCAGAAAGGGGCGATAACTGATTCACCCCATAATTTGTTCATAACAGCACTTTCTTTTGACGCTCTTGCCAGATCTTTTTCATTAAGGTTGACCTTGCTGTCATCCGCAATGGTAATATTTCTTACCCCGTAATCCTTTTTGATAACCTTAATCTTTACCTGCTTTTTGGTGCCGGAAGGTATAAATGTTAAATCCAGGTTGTATGTGCCAGGTTTCTGTTCAAGATCTGCCGCGATAAAGCCTTCGTAAATTCTTTTATCAGATCTGTATAAAAGGGATATTTCCCTGTCCATCCATTTCAGTGACGGCTCCTGATCAGCTTTTCCCGGTATCTTTACAAAAATTATTTCGCCCTGATTCAGGTTCTTTGATGATAGGGATATGGGGCTGTCATCTGTAAATGCACGAATCTGTATTGCAAGAATCAGAAAAACAGCAAGATATTTACAGGATGATAAGAGTCTCATTTTATTTCTACTCCTTAAAAATATTTTCCACCAGACAATCAAGGCTTCCTTCGGAAAGTGTAACACTCACCCGGTCACCGGCCTGTACCTCCAGGGCTGACCGGATTGCCTTTTTATCTTCAGTCCTGGTTATGCTGTATCCTCTGTCAAGTATGGAATATGGACTGAGGTCCTTTAATTTTTCACTGAAGATATCAATCTTTTTTCTTTTGCTGTCTGTAACCCTTTCCATTGAGCGCATCAACAGCTTTTGATTAAAGCTGATAGCTTCCCTGTACCGTTCAATCTTTTTTACAGGAGAGTTAACAAACAACGATCTGCTCTGGCTTTTTAACCGGCTTTTTTGATCATTTAAAAGAGTAGACATCTGTCTTTTAAGACGGTTTTCCATCTCATCGAGTCGCAGCCAGGAATCGGCAATCCCCTTTCTGGGATCGCGCAACCCCTTTTTCAATGCGGCTAATGATTTACCTAAATTACTCAGATAATATCTGAAACTGCTTATAATTCTTTCCCTGATATCTCTCAGGTCCTTTTCTATTGCCTCTTTTTCAGCCACCAGGAGTTCTGCCGCGGCTGACGGGGTAGGCGCCCTCAGGTCTGCTGCAAGATCGGATATTGTTATATCAATTTCATGGCCGACTGCCGATACAATTGGTATTTTAGAACCCCGTATCGCATACGCAAGATCTTCACTGTTGAATTCCCACAAATCCTCCATGGAACCGCCGCCTCTTGTGATTACAATAGTATCAGCATCCAGTTCATTATTTGCAATAGATATCGCCTCGATAATCTCTTCACTGGCACCTTCTCCCTGAACCTTTACTGGTATTATGGTTATTTCAAGATTTGTGAACCTGCGATAGGCAATGTTTAAAAAATCCCTTATGGCAGCACCGGTAGGAGATGTGATGACTGCAACGTGACGGGGTAAAAAGGGAAGCGGCTTTTTTATATCCTCATCAAATATTCCCTTTGCGGCAAGTTTCTGCTTTAACTGCTCAAAGGCGAGGGCCATGGCGCCTACACCCAGCGGCTCAAGATAATCTATTATAACCTGATACTCTCCTCTTGGCTGATAAACGGATATCCTGCCCCTTGCTATAACCTTTGTGCCGTCCTGGGGGATAAAGTTTATATACATGGCCTGTGGACGAAACATTACAGCCCTAATCTGGGAATATTCGTCCTTGAAAACCATATAATAATGACCAGAGGAGGGTTTCCGGAAATTTGATATTTCAGCCTCTATCCAGATAAAGTCAAACTGCTCCTCAAGCATATCCTTAATCCGGGAGGTCAAGCTGCTTACCGAAAAGATTTCCGGTGTTCCGATGTCAATAAATGATTCCTGATTATCCATTTTTTATTAGTGTGTATAAAAATAATCTATAAGCCTAGAATATTGTATTCCAATAGACAAGTTCTTTTATATATTTTACCAGAGTGATAGATAATGTTATTACTTGATTAATTTAGAATTGTATGGCTGTATCAGGTTGAATATATATAAATGAATATAAATATGATAGAACATAACCAATATAAAAAAATTACTCTAAGGGATTATCAGAAGGAATGCCTTGAGTCGATCTACGAGGGATATAAACGGGGTATAAGACGTCAGTTGGTATCGCTTCCCACAGGCTCGGGAAAGACAGTGATCTTTTCTGATTTTCCCCGATACTTTAAGATGAAAAAACAGATGATTGTCCTTGCGCACAGGGCAGAGCTCCTTGACCAGGCAAGGGACAAGATTTGCAGGGCCAATCCGGGATTGAAGGTGGAAGTTGAACAGGCCGGCAGGTCGGCTGATCCGGAAAGTGATGTCATTGTGGCCAGTGTACCAACCCTGGGAAGAAAAGGTTCAACAAGGCTCACAAACCTCGATCCTGATAGATTTTTCCTGATAATTGTGGATGAGGCACATCACTCCACTGCCGAAACATACAAAAGGATCCTTGAATATCTGGATCTGTTCAATCCTGAAACAAAAAAACTTCTTGTGGGCTTTACTGCTACTCCAAAGCGCGGTGACGGAGTGGGGCTCAATGAGGTATACCAGGAGATCGTTTATTCAAGGTCTCTTCCTGAAATGATAAAGGACGGATATCTTTCACCTGTTGCAGGATACAGGGTTGAAACGGATGTGGACCTCACAAGGGTCAAAACCAGAATGGGGGATTTTGTAACCTCTCAGCTTTCAAAGGCCGTCAATATCCTGGAAAGAAACAATCTTATTACCGATGTATATAACTCCTATCTCAGTGGAAAAAAGACACTCTGCTTTTGTGTTGATGTTGCTCATGCCCATAGCGTGGCTCAGTCATTTAATGATGAAGGCATAAGGGCTGAAGCCATTTCAGGGGATATGGATATGTCCCTTAGAGAAAAGATACTTTCCGATTTCAGTATGGGGAATATCGATGTCATTGCAAACTGCATGGTGCTGACCGAAGGTTATGACGAACCGTCTGTTGAAGGGATTATACTTGCCAGACCCACAAAATCTTCCCTGCTTTATACCCAGATGATAGGCAGAGGAACAAGGCTTCATCCCGGGAAGGAAAATGTAACCATAGTTGATATTGTGGATGTCACCAAAGGCCACAGCCTTACAACCCTTCCATTGCTGTTCGGACTTTCGGGCAGTTTTGATCTTGAGGGACATACAACCGATGAAGCAAGGGAAGCCATAAAATGGGTGGAGGAAAACAGACCATGGGTTCATATTGAAAGCGCCGAGTCACTTTCGGACCTCAGGTACAGATGCACAAAAATCGATCTTTTTGACCTGGAGACTCCTTGGGAGATAGAAGAATATGCCGACTTCGCGTGGACCGCTCTGGGAAGGGGCGGTTTCAGGCTTTCTCTTGCAGAAGGAAGGGCGTTAACCATAATGCCCACAATCCTTAATAAATATGAAGTAACCTTTTCACAAAAGGGAGTCGAAAAGGTCCTTGCCGTAAGACCGGATTTGCCTCATGCCATTCATTCGGCTGAACAGCTGGTCAGGGATCAATTCAGTGATCTTCTGCCTCTGGTGAGTCTCTACTCGAGGTGGCGAAACCAGCCTGCTACAGAAAAGCAGTTGAATACATTAAGAAACAAGAATCTCGATGTTCCAAACGGAATAACAAAAGGACAGGCAAGTCATCTGATTGGAATGCTGTCTTAAACAGTTTATGGACAATCTCTACGTCAATCTGCGGAATGATGCGATGTACTAAAGGGCTAAATAGAAAAATAATGATATTAATACTGGCCTGTTATCCCTGTCCCGGAAATTATCTTATGAAAACTCTCCGGCGGTCCGAGGTAGCTTGGCTTTAATCCCCCGGTATCCACTACCAGCCTTTGGAGTGCGACAGCCGGGTCAACCATCCGGTATTTTAATACATGCCAGCCTGGTTCAGTGATATGGTGCTTTGATACAAGTATTTGAATATTTCTGCCAACTGCCTCATTCCAGACAGGGGGATATTTCCAGTCCGGTATTGTATCGTTTTCGTGTATGTTTACTATCTGCGGTTTTTCATCATCAATCGAAATTCCGTAATGAAGCCCGTCTGTATTATAGAAATTCCTGGTGGGGTTGACATATGCATATATCTCAACATCACCTTTGGTAAAAAAGTATATCCTGTATTCCAGTCTCGGGCTGTTTTCTTCAGTATCCTTTACAGCTGCTGTAACCGGCACGGTTATCATCCCTGACAGGGTCCGGCCAAGATCAGGGACTTTCAGCCATCTGATATCATCCTTATCAATAGCCTCTGTATAATGTTCCGATTCAATGGATATATAACCGTTACCTTCAATAAATCCATTGATACTTGCAACAGATGGAGTGCTGTGATTTTTTAATGTCAATTCAACATCAACCTGGTTTCCATATGGTCCTGTGACGGTAATAGTCCCGCTGTGTATCCCTGAGGGTGCCTTTGACCAGTTGATGTCAACATTAATACGCTTTTCCTTCTCTATTGTGCCTTTATCAGGCGTTACTATGATCCATGGTTTGTTTGGTCGCACACTATATTCAAAGGGGACAAAGCCTCTATTAAATAATTCTATATAATATGTCTGCCTGTTGAAGTTATCAAATTCAGGAAGGCATACCTTCTGACTCTGAGGCCACCATTCTGCGGTGCCTTCAACACTAACGCCCATATCTGGAGTCTCGGGGAGGTCAATGGTTATTACGTCAGGCATTACATCCTTGTCAGGCTGCTGCCAGTATGTGTAGCTGATGTGGGTCTGGTCCATCATATGGTTCCATTTCCCTTCGGCAAGAATCTTATTATAATAATGGGATATTTCAGCATCGCGCATGAAAAGACTTTCTGCCTTTTCTACAAGATTATTTGTCGCCGCTCTTCCCTGTGCGGCATATAATCTGTTTTTGGCTACCGTGACGTGGAGTTCATTCAGGTTTGCACAGGCAAGTACCGGATGATGGACAAGTTCATAATAGCTGTCTTTATATTCTGGCGGGATCAGTGATGCTATTATCCCGGCTTTTTCAGCGAGATGATTATAGTCATCAACAATGCTTTCCGCTTCCCTGTAATGTGCCAGGCTGTAGACATCGGGCCCGAGCATTTCCGGCTTACGCCTGCTGTTAAATCTCGTGTATTCTCTCAGGATTGAGGCGATTTCTCTGGAATACTCAGCACCAAACTGCTGTTCTGCCCAAAGTTGAGTGTATTCCTGCAGACGTTCGGCAGGCCATTTATCCGGATCCCATGCATAATCCATAAAAAAGGATATGGGCAGTTCCATTGGTTTAAGGTCACCTACATTTACTATCCAGATTCTGTCGACACCATGGCGGTATGCCAGGTTCATCTGTTCCCAGACACGTGGAATAGAAACGGTATTTACCCATTTATAATTTCTTGGGCCCCCGACAAAATCAAAGTGATAATACATTCCATAACCGCCGGCTCTGGACGGCGTCCCTGGCACCGGCAGGCTTCGCACGTTTCCCCAGTTATCATCACATAAAAGCAGGGTAACGTCATCAGGTACTACCATGCCCTTGTCATAGTAATCCTGTACCTCCTTGTAGAGTGCCCAGACCTGTGGGATTGTTGTAATATCCTTATCTGTTACCTTGCCAAGAATATCGCGCTGATCCCTTACTATCTTTTCCAGCAGCTTGATATTTGTATCTCCGCTCATGGCTATGTCACCGTCACCCCTCATCGCAAGGGTGACAATGCTCTCGAAATTGCCCATTCGCTTTATTCCCTCGGTCCAGAATTTTTTTAAGTTTTCTTCGTTTGTTTCATAATTCCAGTCTCCCCCATTGCCCTGTTTCCATTCCGCATGTGCACGCATCATCGGCTCATGATGGGTTGTTCCTATTACAATGCCGTATTCATCTGCCAGTTGGGGATTTAGAGGGTCATCACTGTTGAAGCTTGCCCACCACATTGCAGGCCATAAGTAGTTTCCCTTTAAGCGAAGTATCAGCTCAAAGATCTTTTCGTAAAATTTGTGCGTGAAACCTCCATATTTTTCAACTGCCCATCTTCCGAGCGCCGGTTCTTCATCATTCAGGAATATTCCCCTGTATTTTACTTTAGGCGGTCCGTTGATGATTTTTCCATTCTTCACATACAGGGCCTTTTTTTTCATGACCGGTACATCAGCCCACCAGTACCATGGTGAAACACCCATCTGTTCAGAGAGATCATAACATCCATAAATACTGCCTCTTTTATCACTGCCGGCGATGACAAGCCCTGTATCAACATTTGGAACAGGATTTGTAACTATTTCTATTATAAAAGATTCCCATTTTCCCTTTATCCCACTGATATCAAGCTTTCCCTCAAGTATTAGATTATCTATGGCTGAACTCTTTCCAATTGTCCCGATAAAAACAGCCTTTGATTTGAGCGAATCAATGCTGTTAGTTATATTCGGTTCAATTCCTGTTACATTTCCTATATCTGTCTGAAGGTCACGCGCAGCCCTTATAAGACCTTTGTGATCACTGTCGTCAATATAGATATCAACCGGTGTGTTATTTTCAATAAGGGGAAAACTATCTGATTCAGGCAGTGATGACAGATAGGATTGATTAGAAAGTGCAAGGACCGCACTGTTCTGCAGCATGAAGCCGGACAATATAACCAGTATCATCATAATGTAGATGGATTTCATATCAATAGCGGTTCCTTTCCTATTTTATTTGCAGGGTAGGTTAATATTTTGCCATCGTTTTTTTAAGACTGGCTGCACCCTTTTAATATACTTTATTCAATAGCCTGAAATTTCTTCATGAACTTCATGTCAATATAATCCTTTATTGTAAAGGCCAGCTTACCGCCAAAGGTTAGCCATTTTTTCTTGAGAATGCCTGTTTCGTCACCCATGTTGAATATAAGCAGGCAGTCTCCTCCCGGATCAAAGGCCTCTAGTTCCCTGCCTTCAAGCTGCGCCATAAGGTTGTTGACCAGTATCGGATTCTCACGCACCGCATATACCCCAACCTTATTCAGTGGCTGCGCCTGAAAATATATACAGTCGCCTCCGCCAAACATATTTTCATATTTTATGCTTTGCAGATATTTATTCACCAGAAGACCGTCGTCCGGTCCGACAGGCAGGCCAGAATTTTTAAAGATTGGATTCGGCCTGACACCAAGACCGAGAAAGATAAAATCAAAGGTATAAGTTTCTCCACTTTCCAGAGTTATACTGCTGTCTTTTATCCTTCTTACACGGGTTCCTTCTATAATCTTTATTCCCCTTTTTAACAGGGATTTTTTTGCCCTTTTCCGGATTCCGTCAGGAAATCGTGCCATAAGAATACTTCCTGCCAGAACGGTTATTTCCGAACTGTTTTTGGCATTTTTGCAGAGTCTCCAGACATTCCCTGCGATTTCAACGGAAGATGGTCCTCCGCCCACAACCCCGATCCGAAGAGGTTTTTCTGACAGGCGCTCCTTTATTCTATCACGGGCCTCAAGAAGCTTTTCTATCGGCTTTGATGTGTATATATTCTCTGTCGAGCCCTCAATGTCCGGCATGGGGATTTGGCTGCCTGCATTAAAGGAAACAACGTCATATGGCACCTCTTCACCTGAATCCATATACACGATCTTTTTTGCAGGATCAACCCGTACGGCCTTGCCCAGGATAAATTTCCCGTTCTGTTTTTCAACCACATGCCGTGTAGCGAACCTGATATCCCCTGGCGTGTAAAACCCTCCAAGCATTCCGGGGCCCATGCCCGAATAGTAATGATAGTCGGAAGGACCGATAACTGTAACATCATATCCTTTGCCGATAAACTCATGAATCGAGGCCAGGGCCATCATGTGGGCGTGACCGCCGCCAACAAGCAGTAGTTGTTTGCTCAACTTTAACTCCTTTCACTTAATATTGTATCCATCAGGTCTCCGAGCTGTTTGAGATGTGCCTGTTCTTCATTTGCCATTTGAGAGAAAAAATTCTTACTTTCATCGGCCTCTGCCCGTTCAGAAGCCCTGAAATAGAGATCCAGTGCCTGCGCTTCAATAGACATTGCCATTTCAATCACTCCTTCCGGAGATCCCAGATCCGGTTTGAAATATTCAATATATTCCTTTGTAGACATCCCCCCCTCAGATAAATAGGCTACTTCCCGGGACGCGAACTCTTCCTCAGATATATCGCTGCCGGAAAACCTTATATACTCCTTGAATATTCGAGTCCTGTGTTTTATTTCTATCCTGGATAATTTTTCGAACAGGTTTTCGACCAGATTATTTTTTGCATTTTCCATCATCGATATATAAAATTCCTCAAGGCCCAGTTCCAGCCCATAGGCAATAGTGAGTGTCTCTTCGAGTGACTCATTGCCTGTAAAAAGTTCCAGACCCTTTTCTTCTCCCATAATGGCCTTTTCCCCCTTCCAGGCCTTGATTCCACCTGTAAGATTCATAATCCTGGTGAAATCTTTTCCGGCAAGCATCTGAGCTGCTACCCTGCTGCGTCCGCCAACAGCACAATAAACAAGGGTTGGTTTTGAAGGATCAAGTTCATCAAGGCGGTTTCCGACATCGGCAATAGGGATCAGTTTTGCGCCTGGGATATGTTCTTCCTCATATTCTTTAGGCTGCCTTACATCAAGGATTGTTATGTCTGATAAAGATGTTTCAGAAAGAAGCTTTTTTGCCTCTTCGGCAGAAACAGACTTGACCGGAGTGAAAAACTGTTTCCATTTCATGGCATTCTCCTGTGAGTTGTTAAATGATGATGCTGAATTATTAATAATTTTAATTGATTGACATGTATTTCACGTTTCAAAATTGGCTTTGCAAGTATAACACAGATGTTTTAAAAGATTCTCCAGAAAATTTATTTACTAACATTATTAGATATTTTCAGCCTTTTTTGTGATTTTTTCAAGGTGCCTTCTAAAGGAGCAATGATAAAAAGCTTAGAAGTTATTTTTGTGGATTGACTAGTATAAATCTATATGATCAAATTACCCTGCATGACTACAGATAAAATAAATTTAGTCATTTTAAGAATCATGATATTTGATTCACAATCTTAATGGGTAGTTCAAAAAGAATTGAAAGGAGCAATAAAAAATGGAAGCTTTTGAAAATGGCATTGGAAAGCTTTTTACAGACCCTGATCCGGACAATGCGCGGGCCTATTTCAGGACGAAATCCAGGGAAATGAAAAGCAAGTTGATGTCAGTTAAAGAGGCGGTCGAGAAATTCACAAAAGATGGTGATTACCTCGCCACCGGTGGTTTTGGAGCAAACAGAATCCCTACATCAGTATGTCATGAACTGTTGAGGCTGGGGCGAAAAAATATGGGCTTTGCCGGACATACAACGACACATGATTTCCAGATTTTATCTGCTGGCAAGGTTTTTGACAAACTCGATGCCTCCTATGTTGTAGGCCTCGAGGCCAGAGGACTTTCACCAAATGCACGCAAATATATACAGAGCGGTGAAGTTCAGGTTACTGAATGGAGTAATTACGGTCTGGCAGCCAGGTTCAGGGCTGCTGCAATGGGCGTCGCCTTTCTGCCCATAAGGTCAACCCTTGGAACAGAAACATATAAATATGGTGCAGGAAAGACCATAACATGCCCCTTTACCGGGGAACCCTACATGGCTGTTCCGGCACTTTATCCTGATGTGGCGGCTATTCACGTACATGCCTGCGATATCTACGGCAATTGCCAGATCAGAGGAATAACAATCGCTGACCTTGACATTGCAAGGGCTGCAAAAAAATTGATTATTACTACAGAACGTATTATTTCCAGTGATGAAATCCGCGCAGAGCCTATCAAAACGGCAATTCCCTATTATCTGGTAGACGCTGTCTGTGAAGTCCCTTACGGCAGTTATCCAGGCAATATGGCATATGAGTATTTTTCCGATGAGGAGCATATCAAGGAATGGATGACAGTAGAAAAGGATCCGGAGGCCTTCAAGGCATTTCTTGATAAGCATATCTACAACTGTGAGTCCCATTTCGATTATCTCAGGGTAAACGGGGGAATGGAAAAAATGATGGAACTCAGGCAAAAAGAGTTATTCTTTTTGACCAAGGAAAATTAGGAGGAAAGAATATGCCTGATTATAATGTAATGGAACTTATGGTATGTGTTGCGTCGCGTGAACTTGAAGACGGAGTATCTGTTGGTGTAGGAACAGGTGTTCCCTGTGCTGCCACAATGCTTGCCCAGAAGACTCACGCGCCTAATATAATGATTGTTTTTGAGGCGGGAGGCGTAGCGCCTCTGCTGCCGGAAATGCCGATTTCCGTAGGTGATTCCAGGACCTTTTACAAGGGTATCATGGCAAGCGGTATGGTCCAGATCATGGAAACCTGTGCCAGGGGAATGGTGGACTACACTTTTTTAGGCGGTGCCCAGATCGATATGTATGGTAACATGAATTCAACCCAGATAGGCCTTGATCATGATAAACCTAAAACCAGATTCCCCGGCAGCGGTGGTGCAAATGACTTTGCATCATTTTGCTGGAGAACCATGATCGTAACACCTCAGGACAGCAGACGCTTTGTTGAAAAATGTGATTTTATCACAACACCCGGCTATTTAACCGGCTGTGACGCAAGAGAGAAAGCCGGTCTTCCTAAGGGATGCGGGCCATATAAGATAATTACCAATATGGCAGTTATGGATTTTGAACCCGAATCAAAGAGGATGCGCATAATATCCCTCAATCCCGGATATTCTGTAAAGGATGTCCAGGATAACTGCGGGTTTGAACTTTTAAAGGCCGAAAATATTACTGAAACTGCACCTCCGACGGAGGAAGAATTAAGGATTCTCAGAGAAGAAGTCGATCCCGGAGGATATGTAATAGGCCGATAGAGGATTTAATCATGGAAACTCTCGAAGCAAGAGGCTGGAGAGACAGCCTTGTCTCTCCGGAAAAGGTCCTGGAAAGACTCAAACCCGGGATGAATATCTTTCTGGGAACGGGTATGGCTGAACCGCGTACTCTGATTAAGTATCTTGTAGAGGCTAAATCAAAAAAGATCCAGGACCTTGAATTCCTCCAGCTCGGCAGTTTCGGCGATGCAGCCTCCATTTTAACCAGAAACGGCAGACATCGACTTAAAAGTTTTTTTTCAGGCAAGGCTGCCGAGGAAGCTATCAAGGAAGGACGTATGGATATCATTCCATGTCGTCCTTCCAAGATCCCTTCACTTATTGAATCAGGTCAGCTTCCTATTGATGCCGCGTTTATCCAGATAACCCCGCCAAATCCGGCCGGATACTGCAGTCTGGGTGGAGCTATTGATGTTGCTGTCCTGGCGATGGAGCAGGCATCTCTGTGCGTAGCTGAAATTGACACAAAAATGCCCTTCACATTTGGTGATACATTCGTTCATTTTTCTGAATTTGGTATGTTTGTGGAGTCTACCGAACCCCTTATTTATCACCCCCGCCCTGAAGTCGATGATATTACAGACCAGATTGCTGTAAACCTTGCCTCGGTAATTGAGGACGGAAGCTGTATAGTTTTTGCACTTGATGTTATTTTTGAAGCACTTGCAAAACGTCTGGTCAATAAAAAGCATCTGGGTATTCATTCTCCTTTTTTTACAGATGCAGTCATGGATCTTGTAAAAAGCGGGGCTGTAACAAACAGGCGCAAGGCCAACTGGCGGGGGCGTTCTGTTGCCTCATACGCCTTTGGTACTCCTGAGGTTATGGCATATATCAATCGGAATCCGCTGATAGAATTCCAGGGTCTGGACAAGGTTTTTGACCCTGCTACTATCGGCAAAAATGACAAAGTCGTTACTGTGTCAAGGGCACATAAGATAGATTTAACAGGAAGGATAGTACTGCCATTCCGCAGGGAGCAGGGAGTGACGGAGAGGGCAGTTGACATCTATAATGGTGCAAGCCTTTCTGCAGGAGGCAGAAGGCTGCTGGCGCTCCCCAGCAGGGATCATAACGGTGAATCAAATGTCCTGCTTTCAGTTGAAGGTATGTCTAACCAGTTCGGCATCCGTGAAACCGTTGATATGATAGTAACCGAGTATGGTGTTGCCAGCCTGTTCGGCCGGACAATACGGGAGAGGGCCCAGACCTTAATTGATATTGCCCATCCTGATGACAGGGCATTTCTGGTAGAGGAGGCAAAAAAGGCAAGAATAATTTACCAGGACCAGATATTCCTGTCGGAAAGCTCTCATTTATATCCCCAGGATATACAATCCACACATATCTTTAAAGATAAGCTGGAACTGCGTTTCAGGGCAATAAGACCATCCGATGAAGAAGAAATGCGCAAGCTCTTCTATCGCTTTTCAGAGGAAGCTGTCTATTACAGATACTTCACGCCCATAATGGCAATGCCTCACAAAAAGATGCAGGAATATGTGAATATAGACTATAATCGCACCATGTCTATTGTCGCCCTAGAGGGTGATGTGGGCAAGGGAAAGATTATTGCAGAAGCCAGGTATATTAAGCTTCATACGCGCCCATATGCTGAGATTGCCTTTATTGTAGACGAGGAATACCAGGGTTATGGTGTTGCCTCCTATTTGCTCCAGATGCTTATTCGCCAGGCAAAGAAAAACAGGCTCAAGGGATTTATTGCCTCGGTAAACGAGTCCAATGGCGCGATGGTACGTGTCTTTAAAAAGAGCGGTTTAACCGTTGAGACCCGTCTGGAAGACGGAGCATTTTCTATTACGATGCATTTTCTGTAAATAACCATTTTAAGACTGATATTTTCTGAAACTCGAATGAGCTGTTATAATTCATGTTGCCCTCAAAAATAATTATCCAGTCAGCCGGATCATTTTCTGTTGCCGTTATTGCCTTTCTGATGTTTATTCTGCAGGCTTTATTATTTATAAAAAGAAAAGAGAACCGTTGGTATGCCTGGAGCTCGGCCATATCCTTTTCCGCAATGCTTTATGCAATAGGCATCTTTATCGAATATAACACACCAGCAGGAGCACTAAACCGCTGTTCAGGTGTCCTGGAATGGTTTGCCCTGATCTTATTGATTCATTGCATGTTCGGATTCACCTTTTCATATCTTGATAAAAGTGGAAAGAGTTATCATGTATGGGCAGGATTGTTTAATAGCCTTGTTATTATATTACTATGGACGACTGATTATATTGTTTCAGATGAATTTTCTTCCTGGAATTTTTTAAATCTTGAATCACCATATGTTGAGCCTGCATTAGGTCCGCTTGGTCCCTTCTTTGTGCTATACGTTGCAATATCCGCAGTATGGGGCATGATGATTTGGGCAAAACATAAGGGAACAGATATAAAATACCGGGTAATTTTTCTTTCGGGAATTGTAGTCTGGATACTTCTGGGAATGCATGATGGTCTTGTCTGCCTCGGGGTTCCCTCTATTCAATACCTGATGGAATACGGGTTTCTTGCATTTTCCTTCTCAGTGCTCTGGGTTGTTATAAACAGTTATATGGAAACCGAAGCGGATGAAAAATATCGGGTGATAACGGAATACGCAGGAGAAGGGATTATAATAGTCCAGGATGATAAGATCGTATTTGGGAATCCTGCCTTCTGTGAATTAACAGGGCAACCGTTAATTGATTATCCGGCTAAATCATTCATAACAATGATGCTTCCGGAAGACCGGGCGATTTACAGAAATATCTATAATTCACTTCTTGATGGCTATAACAGGGCCGATCGCCATACTGTTTGTGTTCAGCGAAACGATGGTGAAAACCGCTTTCTTGATATAGTGACAAGTCCAATAAAATACAGAGGGCGTCCTGCAGTTCTCGGAGTAATGCGTGATATTACCGAGCAGAAACGCGAAGAAGAAATCCTTCGCGAAACTGAGGAAAAACTGACAAGATTAAAGAAGATGGAATCACTGGGGCTTCTTGCCGGAGGTGTTGCACATGATCTGAACAATGTGCTTTCAGGGATCGTAAATTATCCCGAATTAATGCTCATGGACATGCCCGAAAACAGTAAATTCAGGAAACCCCTTGAAGGGATACAGGCCTCTGGCAACAGGGCAGTAGCTATTGTTCAGGACCTGTTGACTGTTGCGAGAGGCGTAGCTGTCCAAAGAGAATTAATGAATATCAATGAAGTGGTGCTTGATTACCTTAATTCCCCGGAACTGGATAAACTAAAGCAGTTTCATCCTGCCGTATCCATAACCGCAAGCCTGGAGCCTGATCTGTCCAGTATAAGTGCGTCTAATATTCATATAAGAAAGGCACTTATGAATCTGGTCTCAAATGCCTCAGAGGCAATTGAAGGAAGCGGAGCTGTCATAGTGTCAACGGAGAACTGCATTCTCAAAGAACCGTTGACAGGGTATGAAGTTATTGAGGCCGGAGAGTATGTGATATTAACCGTATCAGACAGTGGTCCCGGAATCCCTCAATCTGATCTGGAAAGGATATTTGAGCCTTTTTATACCAAAAAAATTATGGGCAGGAGCGGGACCGGATTGGGCCTTGCCGTTGTCTGGAATATTATCCAGGACCATAAGGGTTTTATAGATATCATAAGCTGTGAAAAAGGCACCAGCTTCAGACTGTATTTCCCTGTTGATCGCAAGGAAATAAAAACTAAAATCTTATCTATTCCAGTCACCGATTACAAAGGCAATGGTGAAATGATAATGGTTGTCGATGATGTCGATACCCAGAGAGAATTAACATGCAATATGCTTGAAAAGCTTGGCTACAGTCCGGTTGCGGTTTCAAGCGGTGAGGATGCTGTTGAATATATGAAAGAACATTCTGCTGATCTGATGCTGATTGACATGATCATGGATCCTGGTATTAACGGCAGACAGACCTATGAGAGAATAACTCAGGCACACCCGGATCAAAAGGCAATTATAGTCAGTGGATTTGCTGAAACAGATGATGTAAAAAAGACAATGGAACTTGGAGCCGGCAGGTTTATCAAAAAGCCTTTTTCATTTGATGAGATCGGACGGGCAGTAGCAGAAGAGTTGAAAAAGTAAAGACAGAATATATCCCCGGCAGATAAAAAAGAGATGAGGCTGAATCAGGTCCTTTCAGTTGGCACCCGGGTAGACAGCTATCGGCCTGTGCAGGGCGGATATAAACTCTAATCATCAAATAAAGTTACTTTTCCTATCCTGTCTATCTCTCTTTTTATTCTCTTGAGTCTGTCAGCCTCTTTCTTGGAAATATAGGTCTGAAGTACTGGAGGTATATATTTTAAAAATACATCACCCGTATCGGTATGAAAAAAAATCTTGCGGGCTTTCTTTCCCCCTATATCCATATTCGCTATTTTAATCTTTTCGTCATTAAGGAAGTCGATTGCAAATTCCGAATTTTTTTTCCCCATGCTATATTCTTCTGTAATAGCGGATATGACGTTAGCTCCTCCAAAAACCTTGGCTTTTAAATGACGACGGTCTCCTCCAATGCTCATAATCCGGTTTATCAGCAGTTCCATAGCATTAATGCCATAACGGGCAGAAGGATCATACTCTTTCAGGCTGGGTTTCCCAGGGAGCAGGATATGGTTCATCCCCCCTATCTGGTTTTTAAGATCGTACAAACAGACCGCAACGCATGAGCCGAGGATTGTATGAATAATAAGCGGCTGGTCGCTTGCAAGATATTCACCTATGTTTATATGAGCCTTTTTCATTGCCCTTGTTTGCCTGTTATCTTTTTCACATGGACAGGATATAATATTTATTAATATTTGGGAACAATATTATACTCGTGTCTCATGAATAACAGCGCCTGAGATAGCTTTAAGAGGTAGTGTTTTAATAACCGCTCCTCGTTTTATGGCCTCCTGAGGCATCCCGAAGACAACACTTGACTCCTCATCCTGGGCAATTGTATAGGCTCCCGCTTCTTTCATCTCCAGTAACCCATTTGCCCCGTCGTCTCCCATCCCCGTCATTATTACACCAACGGCG
The DNA here is from genome assembly GCA_963667015.2 of Desulfatiglandales bacterium. GTDB lineage: Bacteria > Desulfobacterota > DSM-4660 > Desulfatiglandales > HGW-15 > JAAZBV01. Next base: position 1,998,735 of record CAXXJJ010000004.1, on the reverse strand, counting down.
TTAGCGCCTGCATAGCGCGCTGCAGAACGAAACAGTACATCAACCGAAGGACGGTGTCTGCAGACAAGAGGTCCATCCTTGACCTGCACATAATACCTGGCGCCGCTCCTTTTAAGCAATGTATGTTTGTTCCCAGGAGCAATAAGCGCTAGTCCCGGAATGACAGTATCATTGTCTTTCGCCTCTTTAACAGATACTTTACACAAGCTGTCCAGACGTTTGGCAAAACTTGCAGTAAAGTTTTCAGGCATGTGCTGAACAATAACTGTTCCAGGACTGTTCATTGGGAGAGCTTCAAGGAAAATCCGTAATGCCTCAGTCCCTCCTGTGGATGCCCCGACAACAACAACTTTTTCAGTGGTCTGGATCATGGCCTTTGAACGATTTGGTGGTATAACAGCATCTGCTGTTAATTTGGGCTCGATTTCCCTTGGCTTTTGAATTTTTTTTCTTTTAACAAAGGAAGCCGCCTTTACTGTATCGCATATCTGTATTCTGGATTCCTCAAAAAACTTCTTTGTATCCATTTTTGGTTTTTGAATTATCTCAACAGCTCCATACTCCAGGGCCTTCATGGCTGTTTTAGAGCCATCTTTCGTTAAACTGGAGCATATTACTACCGGGATAGGGTGCTGGTGCATTATTTTCTGGAGAAATGTAATTCCATCCATTCGAGGCATTTCCACGTCCAGGGTTATTACATCAGGGATCTGGTGTTTTATTTTTACCGCAGCATAAAAGGGATCAACTGCAGTTGCCATTACTTCAATATCTGGATCAGAATTGAGTATTTTTTCCATGGTCTGCCGAACAACAGCAGAATCATCAACAATAAGAACTTGTATTTTTTTATCCATACATACCTGTAAATTATTTATTATTTATCGTTTGTAACAATTCATAATTTTTTATAAATGTTTGGTGCTATTTGTACTAATGGGACATCCAAACCGTTTAATGTCTCGGAATGTCCCATGAACATATAGCCACCTTTTTTTAAATGGCGGCAAAGGCGATTCAGGACAGTCTCCTGGGTAGGTCTACTGAAATATATAATAACATTTCGGCAAAAAATAATATCCATGATCCTGCGTATTCCATATTCCTCATCCATAAAGTTTAGCTGCCTGAACGCTATTCGGCACCTCAAGTCAGGTATTATCCTTACCTTCTTTTCGTTTCGATTCCTGCTTCTCAGTAGATATTTTTTTTTGGTCTCCAAAGGAACAGGGGCAACATCATTTTCGTGGTAAATGCCCCGGGCAGCCTCTTTAAGTACCTGGGATGAGAGGTCGGTGGCGAGGATTGAAAAGTCAAATTGAGTGTATTTTTCAGCAAAATCACTCAAGACCATCGATATAGTATAGGGTTCCGCTCCGTTAGAACATCCCGCACTCCAGACCATGAACTTCCTGTTATTGCCACTGGTTACATATTCCGGTAATACCTGTTTAATCAGGTAATCAAAATGTTTCGGCTCCCGAAAGAAATCCGTTTTATTAGTGGTAACTGCATCAATCATATTCTGAAGTTCATCTTTATATCCTTGCTGGCTGAATACAAAATTATAATATTCTTCAAAGGTCTGTAATCCGAGTCTTCGTAATCTCTTCGAAAGCCGGGCCTGAAGCATGACCTTTTTTTCAAGAGGCATTTTTATTCCCAGTTCAGATTGAACAAAGCTGCTGAATCGAGTAAAAATCCTGTCACTCATGTTTTCCTGAACTGTATTTGTATTGTGTTGTCTGCTCATATTATTAACTCTTGGAAGAATGATGTGAACATAAAGAGCCTGCTTAGGTGTGAATATAAAATTCCTTTACTATACCTGCTTATCCTGTGAGCCGGTATAGTAAAAAGGTTATGCCGCGATTTTATCTTCTTCCTTTTCTTCCTGGTGATCAGTATCCTGTATTATCGCTAGTTCATTTGTTGAAAAAATACGGTCTATATCCAGAATGATAATGAAATCATCATTGTTTTTCCCTATCCCCTTTATGAATTCTGTTCTCCATTTAGAACCGATCTTCGGAGGAGGCTCGATATTTTCAGTTTCAAGATCAATAACATCGTGGACCGAATCAGCCATGGCGCCAAGAACGGTCTGGTCACCATCCAGGAAGAGCTCCATTACAACGATCCTGGAATCTACAGTGATTTCGGTTTTTAACATTTCGAACTTCATGCGAAGGTCTATCACAGGGACTACGCTTCCTCGCACATTAATAACTCCACGCATGAATACGGGCGCGTTGGGGACCCTGGTTATGGTGGTTGTATCCAGAATTTCCCTTACCTGGGTCACGTTAATCGCAAACATCTCATCATCAAGTCTAAAGGTAAGGTATTGCGTTACCTCAGATGTCTCTTTAGTACTGTTCATTGTGCTTTCTCCTTCTCATTGGAACATTTACAATTTCCTTTAAATATCATACCGAATAAGGATGTAATGCCTGCAATGTTTTTAATAGTGCTCAAAGTCTGAATCATACCTATCCCCTTTAAGGCCTGAACCATCCATATCCAGTTCAAAACCTCCGGAATTATCAGCTTTATTCATTTCATCAAGATGCCTTATGGATTTGTTATAAACAGCATTTTTCTCTTTCATAAGAGCGGGCGCCAATGATTTTTGTGGTTTGCTGTTTTGTGCTGGCAATCCAGTTGATCTAATGGAATTTTTTATGGAATTGTCCGTCTTAAAAAAGGCGACAGAACTCCTTAATTGGTCGGCCTGAGAGGCTAATTCTTCGGAGGTGGAGGCCATTTCTTCAGATGCAGAGGCATTCTGCTGGATTACCTGATCCAGTTGCTGAATGGCTTTATTGATCTGTTCTGCTCCTGTGCTCTGCTCATTGGATGCCGCATTTATCTCCTGGACCAGTTCCGCGGTTTTTTGGATATCCGGCACAAGTCTTGTCAGCATCTCTCCCGCTTTTTCTGATATTTCCACGCTGGACGCTGACAGGGTGCTGATTTCACCTGCGGCAATCTGACTTCTTTCCGCAAGTTTGCGTACCTCTGATGCAACTACCGCAAAACCTTTTCCATGCTCACCTGCACGGGCCGCTTCAATAGCTGCATTAAGGGCCAGTAAATCGGTCTGACGCGCTATTTCTTCAATTATGGAAATCCTTTTCGCAATATCTTTCATGGCTGTAACCGTCTTTTCGACAGCCTGCCCGCCCACTCTTGCATCTTCTGCGGATTTCAGTGCAATCTTTTCCGTCTGGTTGGCATTGTCAGCATTTTGCCGTATATTTGCAGCCATCTCTTCAACTGATGAAGACGCCTCCTCAGCTGAAGAAGCCTGTTCTGTAGCTCCCTGAGACATCTCTTCGCTGCTTGAACTCAATTGCTGGCTGCCTGATGCAACGTTGTCAGACGCAGTTTTTACATCAGTCACAACCTTGCCCAGCTTTTCAACCATATCTGCCAGGGATTTGCCCAGAGTATCTTTGTCCGACAGGACATTTACCTTTACTGTCAAATCTCCATATGCAATCTCTTTTGCCATCGTGGCGGTTTCTTTTAAATTTTCGACCATTTTGTCAAGGGCACCTGTCATAATACCTATTTCATTTTTCCCCGGATCTTCCTCTGCCTCAATCTGCAGATCTCCGAGGGATAACTTCTGAAGTTTTGATACACAGGACTTAAGTTTACCGGTTAAGGAATGAGTAAACAGGTATGCTACTATAGATCCTGCAAGGATCGCTGCGATAATTATAATAATTGTCAAATTGAATATCTGGTTAAGGCCGTCAAGAAAATCTTCCTGATATGCAGATGGAGCAATAACCCAGTTCCATTCGGGAAAATATGTATAGCTCGCCATTTTCATCCTGGAGTTTGTCTCACCGGTGTTCTTCCATGGATAATAGGTTGTGTCTGTATCCGAATCACCGAGGGGGGTGGCTTTTTTTACTATTTCACGTATAAAATAGGAGCCGTTTGCATCTTTTTCATCCCAAATGTTTTCTCCATCTCTTTCCTGATTATAGGAGAGTACATAATTTCCCTTTGTATCTACAATGAAGATATAACCAGATTTTCCGACAACAACGTCGGACAGATTCTTTTTCAGTTCATTAATCTTGTTTTCAGCATAAGACGCATCAACAAGTTCGTCAAAGTAAACGCTGATTCCTATGATCCGTTTTCTTGCAACATCATGGAGCAGGGCAGCTATCTTATTCCTGGCATGATCTTCTCCTGCATTTTTCCAGGGATAAACCTGATAAGCTATCTGACTGGCTGAAAGATTGCGGGCAGTTGAGATGGCTTCCTGCATAATGAAATTACCGTTTGCATCTTTTGTATTCCACAGGCTTGTACCTATGCTCTGTTTGTCTTTGGATACAATGACATTGCCATCATAATCCAGTGCCCAGATATATCCTGTCTCACCGACCTTGATGGATGTTATTATGTCATTGAGCTCTCTGACTGGACCGTTCCAGGCTTTAAGAAAATTTGAAAGGGCCGCTGCCTGTGAGCCGACAATATCCTTTGCCAGCAGATCCGAACTTGCCTTGTTGGCCTGAATTTCTTCATAGGTGCTTTTAACAAGCATTTTAACCTGTAATGCCTGCTGTTCAAGACGCTGCTGGATTTGGTTAAATGTTTCAGTCTGCGTGTTTCGATAACTGAGAATCCCCAGTGTCAGTACAGGAATTGTAACCAGGAAGATACAGATTGCCATCAACTGCCATTTGATACTGATGTCTTTTATTTGGATTTTCATAATTCTCTCCTTATTGCCTTATACTCAATTCTAAATAATAAATGCCTTTAAAACCTTATTTTTTCTACTGATACAAAACGTTTATTTTTCATTTTACTGATCATTCTGAGATGCGCCCGTTTCCTGCGATAGGGGAAGTCCATCCGTTGAAAAAATCCGGTCTATATTCAGGACGTCCTTTGCCTGCCCCACATTTATCGCAAACAACTCATCACCTAATTTAAAAGTCAGGGATTGTTTTGTTTCGACTGTGTCTCTATTAATCAATTATAATGCTCCTTTTTAAAGGACGCTTTAAATCTGGCCACTATTCTGCGAATAGCCATGGAGTTTGATTTATACCTCTTTAGTAATTCTCAAAATCAGAGTCATATGAGTCTTCCTTGGAGCCTAAAGTTCCCATATCCAGATTAAAGCCTCCTGAATGATCATGTTTATTTCCTTGATCAATGTGACCTTTATAAAGTTTATGAATCCCCGCACCATTTCCATTTTTTGAGGTTGTTTTATTAGAAAAAGATGTTTTCCCTTTTAAAACTGGTGTTTCTATGGATCTGACATTACTTTTCATCGAATCATTTAATTTAAAAAAGGAGATTGTACTCTGGAGTTGTTCTGCTTGTGCGGCCAATTCCTCAGAGGTGGATGCCATTTCCTCACTCGCAGATGCGTTCTGTTGAATGACCTGATCCAATTGCTGGATAGCTTTATTAATCTGGTCTGCTCCTGAATTTTGTTCATTTGAAGCAGCATTAATTTCCTGAACTAACTCTGCAGTCTTCTGTATATCCGGGACCAGTCTGGTAAGCATCTTTCCTGCCTTTTCCGCGATCTCAACGCTCGATCCGGATAAAGTGCCTATTTCACCTGCTGCTAACTGGCTTCTTTCTGCGAGCTTACGTACCTCGGAAGCTACAACTGCAAAGCCTTTGCCATGCTCACCGGCGCGTGCGGCTTCAATTGCTGCATTCAATGCCAGCAGGTCTGTCTGACGTGCTATTTCTTCAATTATAGATATTTTTTCAGCTATATCCTTCATCGCTACGACGGTTTTTGCAACTGCTTCCCCACCCTCTCTTGCGTCCTCAGCGGATTTTTGTGCAATTTTCTCTGTCTGCATTGCATTGTCTGCGTTTTGCTTAATGTTCGAACTCATCTGTTCCATTGAAGAAGAGGCCTCTTCTGCTGCTGCAGCCTGTTCAGTGGCGCCCTGGGACATTTCTTCGGAACTTGAGCTCAATTCCTGACTGCCTGATGACACATTTTCAGATGCAGATAATACTTCAGCGACAACACTTGAAAGTTTTTCTACCATCTGGACCAATGCAGCGAATACACCGGTTTTTTTGCCTCTTTCGAATGAATGGTTTAAATTACCATTGGCAATTTCATTTGCAATTCGTGATATTTCTGCTGGTTCACCACCAATTTGACTCAGTATGTTACGGGTAATAAGCCACGCAACAGATATTCCCAATAAAACAGCTATAACCAATCCAATAATCATTATAGTGGAAGATCTGGAAAGACTTGACATCGCTTCATTAGCAATCTTTTCGGTGTTCACTATACCGGCTTCTGCAGTTGTTTTAGCGGCTTCAATAGCTTTCTGGGATGCCGATTCTCGCCGGCTTTTCAATTCTGTCAGTTTATTCCATTGTTCTCGAAAATTTTCCAAAGCGGTTGCATAATTATTCCCCGCAGTTTCAGTCTTATCTATGCGCTCCAGATCTTCTTTCAGTCGAGTAATTCTTCGAAGGGAAGTATATTTTTCCTTTATCTCAGGAAAATTCTTTAATGCCTCTCCAATTAGTTCTATTGAATTTGTGGCCTGGGCCTTGAATGCCTTTACCCGTGTATCATTTCCAAGGTTAACAATATCGTTGGCAAGAGTTATTTTTTCATTTCTTTCATGCATGTCTTTGGTAAGTTGTTGCTGCTGGCTTTCGAGAAAAGCAGCGCAATTATCAACATATTGACCTGCTGCTGTGTCCATCTCCTTAATGTATCTATCAAGCTTAAGTCCGCTTTTCAGATATCCGTTCATAGCTTTCCCATATGCTTCTGCTGCAGTTTCGATAGTTTCAATTTGTTTTATGTTTTCACTCTGACGTGTGATATTGCGAAGATCTGAAGTTGTATTATTCACACTTTTAAGCTTGGTAATAGCTTCTCGCATCATATCCTGATCTTTTTGGGCCTGAGCTTTAAAATTCATAACCCGGACGGAGGTGCCTAAATCTGCAATACTGTTAACCATGGAAACTTTTTTCTGCCGCTCATCCAGGTCTTTTTTAAATGCCGCATTTTGGCCTTCAAGAAACTCCTCACAGTTTGCCATGTATGAAGCCGCATTTTCATCAAGTTTCTTTCTTTGGAAATTCATTGCGCTAATGATTTCTTCAGTCCTCTTAATAAGCTCTGTATAGTCGCTCAGCGCAGTTTTGGCTTCAGCTGTCTGGCCTTTCAGGGCTTTTAGATTTTTAGCATTTTGAGCTAACTCGGAAGCCTCATCCAAATACTTGTTTACATCGGTTAACTCTTGTTGTGCTTTTTTATAGTATTCATGGTCTTCACTTAATGCAAACCCACGCATTTCATACATAAGACGATTAACAGCTCCTCGAAGGTCAGTAGCTACTCTAACTTCAGGTATATATTCTTCTGCTAATTGAGTTGACTTATCGTTGACATTGAGCATTGAAAAAACTGAGATTCCACCGAGCATTAGTGAGATAATGACCAATATTCCGAATCCACCGCCGATTTTCGTTATGAGCTTCAGATCTCTGAAGTTAAACATTTTATCAACCTCCGTAAGATTTTATTATTCATATGTCTGCATCCTTCAATTGCCGTTAAATACTTTTTTAAGATGATTTTTCCTCCGATTGCATTACCAACCTGATGATTTCCCCAATGTTCAGAGAGTCCTCTATGGTATGACAATTATCTGTAGAATCATTGTTCAGGCGCCATGAAACATTCAGGTCATTTTTTTCATAGCCATAGTTAACCGCCACAGAAGCTGCCTCCGGATTATATAGAATCCTTATCTGAGAAAGAAGAAATCCCTCTTCAACCAGCTTATCAACGGTTGCAAGAAGGCCTTTAAGATGAGTTGCTACAAAAACAAAAACCACATGGCGCTGTTCACATCGGTTGATATCAAAACTTTTTAATTTTTTTATCATCTGTCCCAGCAGATTTGTCTCATTTGCCCCATAGATTCTGTCCTTTGGGCTGATGTGGGCCATGTAGGCGAATTTACCGGGGTAAGTAGCCAAAAATCCGGTGCAGGTTGATATTCCGAATGTATGAATATACTCACCGTTATCGGCCTTGAGAAATTCATCCATATCTATTCTTAGGGGTGTTATGATTGACAGAGGCTGAACATTCCTCAATTGGGGGACCTGTATTTCATTCAGATATCCCAGGAGTTTGTCCGCATAGTAACGTCTATACTGTGAGTAGTGCTCTGTGATGATCTCATCTCTATCCACCTTGGCAACCACGAGCCAGCTTGTTCCAAGAAAACTAACAACCTCGAATGACGAGAAGGCAATGCATCCCCTGTAGTCTGTAACGGTCCGATGCCCTTTTTTTTCTGCAAACTTGGCCTGAATATTGCGGTCATCCAGTCGTTTTTTCAGGATCGTTGAAGAACCTTTAAAATTGGACTCAGTCAGCATATAACCATTCCGATTCACAAGAAATGTCTCGCCTGTTTGTCCAAGATCTTCTGTCCATGCCAGGATCGAATTGAATTTATTGATTGCACACTGAAGAATGATCCAGCCGATATGAATACCGCCTTCAGTAACTGGCTCCACAAAAAATGATGCCGGTTCGGATGAAGGCTCCCAGTACTGGAAATCGACATATTTTTCCTTTTGAGGATTTTCCTTCAAGCAGAACGAAAGGTTACTTTTCGCCAGTTTACCTGTAAAAAGGTTGGAATCCAGGTCTGACTCTTTTCGTATTGAAAAGAATACATCGCCCCTTTTGTTGACAAACATTATATCGTAAAAAGCAAAGTAGTTTTCGATATAGTATTTGTTAAAGCTTTTTTTCAGTTCCAGGACTCTGGAGGCTAAAGTCTCTGGCACTGTATCCCCGGCTTCCGTCTCAGAGAACTGATTGTTAATATTAAAGCAGGCTATAACCAGCGGGTCCAGAGAAGCATGGATAGCCAGTTCATGTATCCGGTTACAGAAGTTATTCAGTTGCTGTACTTTTTCCTGCCGTGCATAGTCGAGTTTAACAAAAGCCCAGTCATAAACGCCTTTACTGGCATATCCCTGAGATACCATAAAAAACAGGATCGAAACTGCAAACAATAAACAGCAAGGTAATATCTTTATATTTATTTTTGGAGGATCCAACATCATTTGATTAATCTCTTATACAATTTTTATCTTAAACGTTAACCGCAGCATTAACGATCTGTACTACATCCAGAATGAGGGCAACAGTGCCGTCTCCCAGGATAGTAGCTCCTGAGAGGCCTTCTATATCTTTATAAATTTTATTTAGAGTTTTAATCACTGTCTGATTCTGCCCAATCAGCCTGTCCACACCAAAGCCGACAATTTTGTTATTCGCTTCCACTATCACTACTTGCTCCAGGGGCGGCGGATCTCCTTCTACCTGAAACATGTCTCTAAGGTTCAGGTAGGGCACCACATTGCCACGAAAGCTCATCATGCTCCGGGCACGTGCCCGATCCGCTTCGGTACGACTTATTTCCACACATTCCTCAACCACTGACAGCGGCATGACATAAAAATCTTTTCCTATATCCACAAGCAGGCCGTCGATGATTGCGAGTGTCAAAGGAAGCTTGAGTGTTATAGTTGTTCCGGCCCCTTTTTGACTCTTTATTTCGATAGATCCTCTGAGGCCTTCAATACTCTTTTTCACCACGTCCATACCAACCCCACGGCCTGATACACTGGTCACTTCTCCGGCGGTAGAAAAACCTGGTGCGAAAATCAGGGAATAGATATCCTTGTCATCCAGCTCTGCATCAGGTGCCACTAGGCCTTTTTCCTCGGCTTTGCTGCGTATCGATTTTGTATTAAGGCCTGCGCCATCATCGGATATGCGTATCAATACATTTCCACCCGAGTGGGTGGCTGAAAGATGTACTGATCCATGTTTCGGTTTTCCAGTGGCCTCCCTTTCATCCGGGGATTCAATGCCATGATCGATACTGTTTCGTATAATATGAACCATGGGATCGTTAAGGCTCTCTATGACCGTCTTGTCCAGCTCTGTTTCTCCCCCTTCCGTGGTCAGTGTTACTTCCTTGCCCAGTTGTTCTGAAAGGTCACGCACCAGTCGTTTAAATTTACTGAATGTAGTGCTTATGGGCAGCATACGAATACTCATGGTATTATCCCTGAGTTCCCCTGTAAGCCGCTCCACTTCTTCTGCTATCGCCGTCAGATTCGAATTGCTTTCTGATGATGAATGCTGGCTAAGACGCGCCTGGACAGTGACCAATTCGCCGACAAGGTCTACAAGCGTGTCAAGTTTTTCCGATGAAACCCTGATGCTCGAAACCGCTTCCTTTTTTTTACGATCATTCTTTATATGATTAAGATGATCCTGTTCTTCAAGGGCAGATCTCAATTTATCATTATCTATTCTGCCTGAATCCAACAGTATTTCACCTATCCGTTTTTGGCCCTGGAGGGCTGCAGTTATTTCATCCTCAGATATATCCTCCTTTTCCACAAGGATTTCTCCGATCTTCTTGCGTTGCTCTTCATTTATCAGTTTTCCGCATTCGTCAATGATCGTTATGTCAATCCGGCTATCTTCTTCCAGGAAAATAAAGACATCCCGGATTATGTTTTCATCCTTTTCCGTGGTCAGTATGATATCCCAGTAAAGATAACATTGCTCCGGATCTATCTCTTCCAAGGTTGGGATATTACCGGTCTGTGCGATTAGATTGCATTCTCCAAGGGCACGGAGCTCATTAAGAAGTAGAATCGGATTGGTTCCGTTGTTAAATATACCGGATGAAGGACGGAAACGAATGCGGTAGGTAATATCTTCAATTGTTCCATCATCCGGGATATATTCCGAATTGTCGTTGTCAAAATCTTCGGATTTCTCTTCATCTCCGGGGATCATTTTTTTGAAGCCTTGGATAGTTTCCGTGATATCTTTTTCATCCAATGGTGCGTTTTCCACCATTTTTCTGATCAGATCGCATGAATGGAGTGTCAGGTTAATAAGTTCCTTTGTGACCTGGATCTGATCACTGCGCACCAGGTCATAAACCGTCTCTATGTCATGGGTGAAGGAGGCAATGTTAGAAAATCCAGCCATTGCACCTGATCCCTTGATCGTATGCATTGCCCTAAAAACACTGCCAATCAATTCCTTGTCGTTCGGTTTTTTTTCAAGTTCAAGAAGTGAGTTTTCCAGTGTGAAAAGTAATTCAATTGCTTCCTCGGTATATGTTTCGATAATATCCATCTGTTAACTCCATTTAATAAAGGATACCTGAATCCTGGTATGGTCCAGAGGACCTGTTAAATAAAATTATCCTGCAATTATCCCAAGACTTTTTGAACAACACCAATAAGCTGTTCCGGTTTGAATGGCTTTACAATCCATCCCGTAGCCCCTGCAGCTTTTCCTTGCTGTTTTTTCGAATCATCGGATTCGGTAGTAAGCATAATTATGGGAATGAACTTGTATTGCGATATGGTTCGGACCGATTTTATAAGTTCTATGCCATCCATGCGCGGCATGTTAAGGTCAGTGATCATCATGTTAACCGTGTTACTGCCAAGTTTATCCATTGCATCAACACCATCTTCCGCTGTTATAACTTTATAACCGGCTTTTTCCAGAGTGAAGGTGATCATCTGTCTCATACTTACAGAATCATCAACTGTTATTATTGTATTGCCCACTTTTATCCTCCGTTACTGCTGAAAAATATTTTCTGTTGAAGTCCAACAAGCCTGGTTGTCTCCTGAAACGTTTCCGATATATTGGAGATGGTAATTTGTTTTTCTTCCTTCTCTCCTGTTTTTATGGCAGAAATCAAAAGCTGTATGCCTGCTACATCACAGGAATCAACATCACCGAGATCGATATCTATTGCATTATTCTCTGCTAAAGAATGAAGTAATTTATTTTGGATATCCGCTGCTTCATAAATTGATAAATGGCCGCTTATCTTTATTGTATTATCCTTTGTTTTCATTTTTTTACCTGGTGCCATTTTGAATGCTCCTTTTATTAGAATAATTCCACATTGTCTCCGAAATCATCATATATATCCTTTATCTGTTGACTATCGCCATCATTCGATGGCGCCAGAGTTGCATTATTGAAGATTTTATTGTGAATATCCCGCTCAACTTTCATGGTGTATTTTTCTGAAGTTTGATTAAGGGATATTTCTTTTAAGTATGTTTGTTCTATATATGGTTCCAACGATTGAGCTGTCATATTGATATTGACGAGACATGTCTCCAGTTGAACCGCCATTTCAATTAAGAAAGAAATGTCAGATTTTGCCTGCATGAGAGTTTCTTTTAGAGATGTTGAAAAATTAAAAGTTAAAGAGGAATCTTCCTGAAATTTATTATAGACTTTTAATATCTCATCAAGAACAGAATCCAGTAAATGCTCATTATTCACATCGGTTAATTGATTTTTTATTTTATCACTCTCTGACCTGCTGTTTAATTTCTCAGTCAATCCTGAAATAGAATTTATTATTTCGACAACTTCAGTAACAAAATCATTTGATTCCTTTGATATGTATGTGACGTTTTTGGCAAGAACAGAAAGCGCTACACCTTCCGGTCCCAGCTGGTTGGACATGATAATCGCATTTATTGCCTTTATATGGAGATCAAGGCTGATCTCTTCGACTTTTTCTATATGCGAAGACAACTGCAGTGCGATTTCTTCTGATTTTAGCATAGCTTCTTCTATTTTATTTGAAAGGTTATGCCCCTGATCAAGAACAATGTCCAGGTTTGTAAAATCAGATATAAGCTCTTCAAATGATGCTCCGGATTCAGTTCGAGTTTGATTTTTTGACGAAAAGAGTGTTGTCATTTCAACCAGCAAATCAATTAGAATGCTGATTTCACTAAAAGAGTTCAGAATTTTTTTATGAGCCTCCCGGATTTCATAAATAACCTGCTCAACTTGGGCGGCCTGAATGTTTATAAACGAATATATCTGAGTCAATATTTGAGGATGCGTTGGATGGGCATCATCAAGGCATAATTCATCATTATATTGTTCTTTTAAATCCTGAATTGCCTCAATAATGTGTTCTATCTGTTGCCGTGTAATATCTTCGAACTGGATTGATTCAATAATTTCTCCAATATGACGGGATATTTCTTTAGTATAGAGTGTGGATTTTTCAAATTTATCTCTTGAATTTTCGAAAAGTTTTTTTATTTTTTCAATATTGCCTTCTATAATATTATCTGCTGTTGATGTTATTGCCTGAAGTTCCTTTTCCCGATAAATAACATGGGTCCAGATGAGCTGTTGCTTTATTTGCGATTCCTTTGAATCATTACTTATATCTCTGAAGATAATATTAACCCTGTTTGATAGATCATTTATTTCTTCCACAAAAAAACTGAATATCTTTTCACTATTCCCGGAACGACTGCTTTCAATTGCAATATTGAGTGATACAATACCAAGCGTCTTGGAAATACTGCGTAAATTGTTCAGTGATCTATGCAGTCTATCCAAAAGCTCTATACTGACTTCAACATTTTTAAGATCTTGGGATATATTTGTATTGGTTTTTTTAAGTTCTGTCAGAGATTGTTTGGCCAGTTCCGCAACGTTATTTAGCAGTATCTGATCAGATTCTTTTCCAGAGGTTTGAACGATATCCAATGTTAATTGAGTTATCTGGTTCGCTTCAGAATTAATTGATTGAAGTGTTTGTCCAAGTTTTAAAAACCTGGGGGCAACTGTTTTAAGGGTCGCCTGTAGAGATGGCACAAGAGAAAGCAACTGAAGGATGCTTTCTTTTGCATATATATTGCTCGGTCCTTTAGGGGTAACAATGCTAACAGGAGATATTATTTTCATATTGCCTTTTTTATAACAAATTCAACTTGATCACGAGCTTGAGTTTGATTTTGAGAATTTTTTCAGCGTCTTTACAGCATTATTAATAAGGTAAAGGACAATAAAACTTTTTACTTTTTCCTAAATTGTTCGATATTTTTTTAGTTTTGATTTCAATGGCTTATTTTAATTGCACGAATGATGCAAATAAGATGCCATAATTATATTAATAGTGTAATAATAGTGTAATTAATTTGGGTGGTAAATTAAAGATAGGATAAATAAAATAAGAATAAAATGATTAATAAAATTATAAAATAATTAATATTAAATATAAATGTTAAATATAGTAATTGTAGTATTATTAATGCAAATAATATACTTTTAATTGTAGTTTCATTTTATTTTTTTAAAAAATATAATAAAAAAATAGTGATAATAATTGACATCTAGTTGCTATTATTTAATTAATAGTATGAATAGATTATTTACTTAATGGGCAAAAAGAAGAACCAATTTGCTTTATTCATTTGTCATAATGATTTTTTAAAAAAAAGATCCTCTTTAATCAGGTAGATTCTCAATGGAACCTGTCCCTAAATTGTTTGCCTATGGATGAAACCATTAAATACTGACTGGTTTTACCGGAAGCAAAGGCTGATTGCTTAAATCCAAGAACATGGTTTTGGAAATAGGTGCTGAACAAATATTTTCAAAATTTTATCAATCAGTGCTTTATTAAATTTGCACTTCTATCGCTTTATCCGAATCACTATGAATAAAAAAAGAGAATAATAAAAAAGACAGATAATTGACGTTATGTCAATATTGACACGTTAAATTTTTTGGCTATCTGATTTTTAATGATAGCAATAGCTTATCTTCGATACGTGATATGTCCGCAGAGAATTTGAAGTAAACACTCGTGAAAACTCATTCTTAAATTATATAAAGGGTATTAGAAAGATGGATGCTTCCTGGTTATTTGGAAAAAGATTGAGAGAACTTAGGAAGTTAAGAAGTCTATCTGCTGGACAATTAGCATCCCACTTAAATTGCAGTCCAAGCTTGATATATAATATTGAAAAGGGGCTTAACAGGCCTCAGCCTGAATTGATTGTTCTTGTTGCACAATTTTTTGGCGTCACAACAGATTATTTACTTAGAGAAGAAGCTATTGAAAATGAAGAAGAAGTTGTTGAGTTATATAAAAGACTTGATAACAAGGGGAAATTATATCTTTTTTATTTAATGAAGTTTCTAAACAATTATAAATAAAATGATATTCTTAAAAGATATTGTTTGAGAAAACGATATATGAAAAAATTTTAAAAAAATCATAGGGTATCCACCGGAATACTGATTCAGAGGTGGAACATGCAATGAGTGAGAAAGAAGAGCATATTATTTCATCAAAAGCCTGAGTTTATATCCCAAGGAATGTTTCCATTGCTCCCCTTCCGAATTTTAAGAAGGTAGATAAACCCGTTATGTTTGGCCATATCGTTTTTACTCCGACCTATCGATCAACAATGGAAGAAGAGCTTTCTTATTAAACGCATGATTGTAAAATTTTACAGAATAACAAATCATAATTAATCCATGATTAGTTAATTGTTAGATTTATGTTAGGATATTGTTTTTTATTGACTGCAAAAATCTGTTTGCATACGATTCAAATGTTGTTTTACTTGATTGTTTGGTTAATTTGTTAAAATTTTAATAAACCCAATTCTTAGAGAGGTATACTCCTATGGGGATTGAAATAATATATGCAATAGTCATCGTCCTCTTATTGTTTTGCCGTTTTTGATATTGTCGTGGGTGTGTCAAATGATGCAGTGAATGTTTTTAAACTCAGCTATAGGCTCAAGGGTCGCGCCTTTTTTCGTTATCATGATCATTGCCAGCCTCGGTATTTTAGCCGGTGTCACATTCTCCGGCGGCATGATGGAAGTCGCGAGAAAGGGTATCTTCCATCCTCAATTCTTTACAATGCCGGAACTGATTACCATTTTTCTGGCAGTAATGTTTACAGATATACTTCTGCTGGATCTTTTCAACACTTATGGTCTGCCTACATCAACCACCGTTTCAATAGTTTTCGAACTGCTCGGTGCCGCCGTTGCAATGGCAGTATTTAGAATAATGAACCACCATAGCGGTCCTGATGATGTTGCACAGTATATAAATACATCAAAGGCAATGGTAATTATTTTTGGTATTCTTCTTTCAATAGTTGTGGCATTCTGTTCCGGAGCAGTTATTCAATTTCTATCCCGTCAGATCTTTACCTTTGATTATGAAAAAAAGGCTTAAAAGGTATGGGGGCACTGTGGGGCGGCGTGGGCAATGGCCCTGATTACCTATTTTATTCTTATAAAAGGGGTAAAAGCCGCTTCCTTTATTACTCCCGAAATGTCCGAATGGATCAAAACTCATTTATTCCTCATGCTGGGGGCAATCTTTCTTGTATCTGCGGTTATTTTTGAGATTCTTATTCTTCTGTTTCGAATTAATATACTAAAGATAATCGTCCTGGTAGGCACATTTGCCCTTGCAATTGGCCTTTGCATCAAATGACCTTGTTAATTTTATAGGTGTTCTCTCTGGCAGGCCTGCAGGCCTATCAGATAGCTGCTGCATCCAGCGACCCTTTGAATATTACCATGGAGGCCGCTCGGGACAAAGGTCCATACACAGAACCTTTTCCTGATGCTTGCCGGTGTCCTGATGGTTTTTACTTTATGGTTTTCCAAAAAGGCCCGCACAGTTACCCAGACAGAAATAAGTCTGGGCCAGCAGGATGAGGGCACAGAGCGCTTTGAATCGATCTGGATATCAAGAAAAATAGTCAGTATGGCGGATTCAATATTCAGTTATTTCAGGATGCTGTTGCCCCAGGGGCTGAGGGCCGTGATTTATAACAGAATGAATCCGGCAATTAAAAAGTCAGCACCGGAGCGGGATAAAAAGCCTCCCTTTGACATGCTTCGTGCTTCTGTAAACCTCATGGTTGCAAGCGCCATTATATCCTATGCTACATCCATGAAACTACCCCTTTCAACTACATATGTTACATTCATGGTCGCCATGGGATCCTCCTTCTCAGACCAGGCATGGGGCAGGGAGAGCGCCGTATACAGGGTTACAGGTGTTTTAACGGTTATTGGCGGGTGGTTTTATGACTGCCTTTATAGCCTTTGTTACGGCCTTTTTATTTGCCACCTGCGTTGCGCACCTGAAACTGATCGGCATCGTACTGCTTCTAGTTGTAATAGTCCTGATTATCATGAGCAATCACAAGAAGCATAGGGCCCGGGCAATGGAAAGCGAAGAGACCGAAATCCTCAATTTAAGAAAGGTCAAAGATCCTAAAGTCGCAATTTCAATAACATTTGATCATCTTGCGGTATTGATAAAAGGATTTCAGGGAATCCTTTGATGTAACCATTGATGCCCTTTTTGAAGAGAATATTTATGTGTTAAATAACCAGAGGAAAAGGATTAACAAGCGGCAGATGTGGGTTAATATTATAATGGCAAATTGTCTTCAAGGTCCTGAGACTTCAGCAGAAGGAAGACCATAATCTGTCTTATAAATATGCACAGACAATCAGGCGGCTGCAGAAGCTTTCTGATGGATTCAGGGATATTGTATTACGTTCATATATACATATAGCAAACAAGCATAAAGGATTGCTGGATGTTCAGATAAATGAGATAAGGGAAATTAAGACCATAATGCTTGATATCCTGCTTAAGGTTGAAACTGCATTTAAGAATAAGGAGATAAAGGATTATAAGAAAATAGTCGAACAATATGACCATATGAAAATCATTGCTGATCAGATGAATTTTGAACAGATAAAAAGAATACAGGATGACACATCGAAAACGCGTTTAAGCATCCTGTTTTACGCCATTATCGGTACCTGCCTTATGCTGGTAAAACAGAACATCAAGCTCATGGAAATATTGAATGAGTCGTTTAAGATTGATGAGAATTTACCTAAATCATATGTAGATGTTGAAAGCCATTAGTAAAATAAAAAAAATAATTCTTCTGCTGCTGGTTCTCTATCTTGTTGCGGTTTCCTATAATTTTTTCAGGAAAAATCCCGAAGGTACAGAATATCGCAGCAGCGAATATATCATCCGCCCTGACAATATCGAGTTTATATACGACCTCACTTATGAAGACGCCTCCCGGAACAAATTTACTGATCAGAAAATATTCAACCGGATATTTTCACTTATCGACAGAGCTGAAAAGTATATTCTCCTGGATATGTTTCTCTTTAACTCGTATACCGGCAGTGAAGATACAGTTCATCGAAATGTCGCATATCAGCTTGTCCAGCACCTTGTAAATAAAAAGAAAGAGCATCCTGATATAAAAATAGATTTTATTACCGATCCCATAAATACGGTCTATGGGGGCTCCAGGTCAAAGGAAATTGATTTTCTCAAGGCAGCTGGTGTCAACGTGATCCTTACCGATCTTCATAAACTGAGGGACAGTAATCTGCTTTATTCTCCGGTATGGAGACTCTTTTTCCAGTGGTTCGGCAATTCCAGAGGCGGGTTTCTCCCCAATCCCTTTTCAGGAAAGGAAGAGGGGGTGTCTTTACGCTCCTATCTTGAACTTTTAAATTTTAAGGCAAATCATAGAAAGCTGTTTGTCTGCGACCATGGCAGTACCTTTAAAAGCATTGTAACATCTGCCAATCCGCATGATGGAAGTTCTGCACATTCAAATGTAGCCTTTGAAATAACAGGTGATTTTGGAAATGAGTTAATAAAGGCTGAAAAGGCTGTTGCTGAATTTTCAGGAACCTCACTTTCTGGTTTTGATCTCAACAGCCAGGAAGATCCGAAGAAAGAGGGTGATAAAAAATGCAGTGTTGTCCTTTTGACTGAAAACAGGATCGAAAAGGCTCTTCTCGAAAATATAGAGAGGTCACTTCAGGGCGACAGGATTGATATGGGCATGTTTTACCTATCTGACCGAAATATTGTTAAATCCCTTATCAGGGCAGCAGATAGAGGTGTAGGTGTAAGGATTATACTTGATCCTAATAAGGATGCCTTCGGCAGGCAGAAAAACGGCATCCCGAACCGCCAGACGGCCCGTGAACTGATAGAAAAATCAGATGGGAAAATTAAGATCAGGTGGTATGACACACACGGTGAACAGTATCACAGCAAGGTTACATTAATTGTAAACAGAGGATATCCAGCTGTAGCGATTCTTGGTTCTGCAAACCTTACCAGGAGAAATCTTGATAACTATAACCTTGAGCTGGATGTGTGTTATTCAGCTCCGGAGGATAACAGAACCATTATTGAGGTAGGTGAATATTTTAATCGGATCTGGAATGGACAGGGTTATACATCGGATTATTCACGCTATGAGGATGATTCCGCTTTTAAAATGTTTTTTTCCAGATTCCTTGAATTTAGCGGAGTCTCAACATTCTGATTCGTATTATTGCGAGCACAATCACCTCTTTGTATCCACCTTCTGATTTCCACCTGTTTTTGATCCCGTTCATATGAATTAAAGAAGGCTGAAATATAAAAAATGATATGCTATAATTTATATCTTTGATATATGATTTGATTGTGAAAAATTCTATTCATGAATGATCAAGGGAGGAACAAATGAGCTCATTTGAGGTTTTAAGTCCGTGGGCGGAGGCTGATACGATACCATGGCGGGGCATCAGTGAGAGGATATCTGATCTTTCAGGCAAAAAGATCGGGCTTCTGGTAAATTCAAAGCGCACAGCCGAGCCAACTCTTAAGGTGGTTCAAGACAGGCTAAAAAAGAAATACCCGGATGCCGGTTTTTCATGGTTTTATAACATCAGGGCAAATGAGCTGGCAATCGCTACTGATAATAAGGAAGATTTCGAAAAATGGCTGGATGAGGTCGATACGGTCATTTCTGCATACGGGGATTGAGGCTCCTGTACAAAATACCTTCTGTATGAAGGGATTACTATTGAGGAAAGAAATATCCCCACCGTTTCACTTATAAACTGCGGTTTTGTGAATGACGCGGAATCGGCATCAAGGGCCAAGGGAATGCCCGGTTTGCGATATATCCCCACCAGTGTCCCCTGTGAATCAAGTATTATATTTGATATAGAGGCAGGTATTGACGAGGTAATCGATAAAATAATTGATGCCCTTGTTAGTCCATTGAGCGATGAAGAAAGATCTCCGGCACAGAGGGAATTATCAGCACAGGAAGGGATTATTTTTAAAGGAAGTATCGAAGAGGTAAACAGGTATTTTTACGGGAGCGGATGGACAGACGGTATGCCCATTATCCCTCCCACAGAAGAAGCAGTGGCTGAAATGCTTACCGGCACCGATCTTCCGCCGGACCATTTTTTAGGTAAACTTCAGTCCCGCTACGGCAAGGTCACAATCGAAAAAATCGCTATAAATGCAGTCATGGCAGGCTGTCTGCCTACCTATATGCCGGTTCTGATTGCCGCTGCCATTAACCTGCTGGAATCGGAACAGGGTTTCAGCGGGTATACAACCTTTGGATTCAGCACAGGATCATGGGCCCCATTCTGGGTAATTAACGGCCCCATTGCTGAGCAGATAAATATCAACAACGGTTCAGGTGCTCTCAGTCCCGGAAACATTGCCAATGCGGTCATCGGCAGGGCAATGGGGCTGATCATAAAAAACCTGGGAGGAGTCCGAAAAGGCGTGGAAGATATGGGAACCATGGGAAATCCCATGAAATACTCTCTTGTCATTTCTGAAAACGATAAAGAGACTCCATGGGAGCCATTACATGTTGAACTCGGCTTTAAAAGGGAAGACAGTACAATTACCCTTTCCTTTCCAAACAGTTACTGCCAGCACATTCCCTACACCTCGGATGCTGATGGAATACTGCGTGCCATAGTGGATTATATGCCGCGGGGGATGCGCTATAATATTATCATTACCCCAACCCATGCAAAGAACCTCATGCGTGAGGGGTATGATAAAGACAGGATAAGAAAATATATAGTCGAAAACAGGGTTGTTCCTGTTGCAAAAATGGCAGAATTAATGAAGATGGGACCACTCGGGGCACAGGGAATAAAGGATATACCTGTCAATGATGAGGGTATGGCACCCCTTATTGATGATCCCCGCTTTATCAGGATAATCGTGGCCGGGGGACCAGGTGCATGGATTGCCCATCTTGTGGGAGGCGGTGCAACCCCCGGGAAAAAGGAAATACAAAAAATAGAGCTGCCGGAAAACTGGGATGCCCTTGTTGATAAATATAAGAATGTTGTTCCTGAGTATGAAAGGTATTAATAGGATAGTCTGATTGCGAAGCCCAAGGTCTAATACCTCGTCTCTTATGGCGGGGTATTTCATTTAAAAGATAATAAATAGGTCCTGAGATTAGTTTTGCGATCAAGTTTAAGTTTTTTTCTGAAATTTAACCTGTGAGCTATTACCGCCCTTTCTGTGGAGTTTAGAATTTCTGCTATCTCCTTGGATGTTTTACCCTCTTTAACAAGGTTTACTACCTGCATTTCTGCCGGTGTAATATGCATGTGTCTGGAGGTAAGTTTATGAGCAAAGGGCGAAATAATATTATGCAGCCCCGCCTCCAGGAGCTCTACATAATTTTTTTGATTTTCAGTCAAAGGTCCTTTTTTCAATTTTATAACATAGGGGAGTAAAAATTCTTTTACATTCATCACTATTTTTTCTTCATTCTCTTCCCTGTCCCTTCCTCTCCTTTCGAGCAGGACGGTCAGCGCTGTATTAACCTCTTCAAGACCTAGCGTTTTTTCATATAGCTCTTTATTGGATTGATTTAATTCCGTGGTGCGCTCCCTGACACGTTCTTCCAGCTTATCCCGGTTTTTTTTCAGGGCATTTTCCATTTTTTTACGTTTTGTGATGTCTTTTGTCAGGCCCACAAGCTCAATAATGTTGCCATACTCGTCTTTGATTGTTGTCAGAGATAAAAGAATATGAATATCGTTCCCCTTTTTGCCTCTGCTTGTAAGCTCCATGCTGGAAATATCATTGCCCTTAAATAATTCCGAAATAATATTTCTAAGGATATTTAAATTATTACCCTTGTAAAGGATGCTGATCGGTTTTCCCTCTACCTCTTCTTTACTGTATCCATAAATATGTTCAGCGCCACTGTTCCATAAAATAATGTTACCCTTTATATCAGTTGTTATTATAGCATCCGAGGTTGAATCAATAATGAGTGAACTTTTTTTCAATTCATGTTCAGATTTCTTGCGTTCCTTAATATCGGTCCATGTTGAAAAGGAATAGCTTAATTTGCCCTCGTGAAAAATAGGCGTGACATTGATCTCAACATAGAACGTATCACCGTTCTTTTTTCTGTATCTCCTTTCTGACCTGTAAATTCCATCCAGCCCCTGTTTTTCCCTGTGCTTAATGGTTCCGTACATCGGGTCATCGATCCACCAGGGATACGGGACTTTTGTGCCGAGCGCCTCTTCGGAAGAATAGCCTGAAATCTCTTCGAATGATGGATTTACATATTTTACCGAGGTATCAGGATTGTAGACAATTATTGCATCAGGAGAGTTTTCCAGCAGACTGGAGCTGAATTCCTCACTCTTCTTTAAAGCCTCTTCAATAAGCCTGGATCTGGCTATTTCTGTTTCCAGTTCACTGACCTTTGCTAACAGTTCCTCGTAGGTAGGGGGTGTTGTCATTATCTATCCCGAATCTCCATACCTGCTATTTAAACATAAGTAAACTCAAGGCCATAACCAGCATTCCCGCCACCAGTCCAATGATGCAGTCATGCCCCTTGCCGTATGCCCTGCTTGTGGGAATCAGTTCATCAAGGCTGATATAGACCATAATGCCTGCGACACCACCGAATACAATTGCCACAAGGCTCTGGGGAATCATAGAGGTATGCCAGCCCCAGAAAAAGCGGAGAACCAGGTATACTGATATGGCGCCAACCGGTTCAGCCAGACCGCTTAACAGGGATAGAATGAAGGCCTTTTTTCTGTTGCCAGTTGCATAGAAAATGGGAACCGAAACACTGATTCCTTCAGGTATGTTGTGGAGGGCAATTGCTACGGCAATTGCTATGCCCAGAGATGGGTCATTTAAGGCCGCAAGAAAGGTTGCGAGCCCTTCGGGAAAGTTATGGATGCCAATGGCAAGGGCGGTAAACATTCCCATACGCATTAGTCTTGTGTGTCCCGGGCTGTGGTCATGTACACCCATGTTTTCGTCGTAAAATTCGTCCCCAAGTTTTCCGGTATAGGGGACAGGTGCTGAAGGATCTTTTACATAGGCCTTTTCTATTTCGGAATGAACCTCATGCGGATTTTCTGCAGCGGGAATAAGTTTGTCAATGATACCTATCAGTAGCATCCCTCCAAAAAAAGATGCCACATTTATCCAGTTGCCTAATCGTTCTCCATACTGGTTTACAAGTGTATCAAGGCCCTTGTAAAATATTTCAACAAATGAAACATAAAGCATAACGCCGGCTGAAAAACCGGTTGAAACTGATAGAAACCGGTAATTGTTCTTTTTCGCAAAGAAGGCAATTGCGCTCCCGATACCTGTGGCCATGCCTGCGAGTACTGTCAGTCCCAGTGCTATTAGTACATTGTTCATTTGATCTCTCTATTTGCCGAAAGCCACCCTGTTACCGCATTCTCCAGCCTGATACCCAGGTCTATTTCCTTACCTGCCGCAGAATTAAGAGTATTTATTTCCTCTACTGAAATACGTGTTTTAATCTTATCACATAAAAAATTGATGCAGAAGGCATTTCTGGACAGCAATCTGCATCCTTTATCTCCTACAAACATGCAGCTGTTGCTGTACATTCGAGTCTTGGGGATATTTACTCCCATTAGCATATTTATTAAAATCTGAACATCTGTATACCATGTCTCTACCTCCTGGAAGCAGCAGCCGCCCGGTTCTCCTGCTGCACACTCACTGCAGGATTCAGTAACTTCAAGGGTTTCCATTGTTTTCCATGTATATCCAATGGCGTCTTTGTATTGATTGATAAGGATTGATATCTCTTTGTCTTCGAGTATGCCTTTACCATAGATATCAAAGTATTCTTTGGCTTTTAATATTTCATTCTCAAGCAATTCTGCGTGACCTCTTTAAAAATAAAAGGATACAACAGATGTATAAATATTCCCTGAAGTATCCTTTTAAAGTTAAACCTGCTTTATACAAGTAAAATTATTTTTTATTTTTTCCTGCTTTTTGTCTGATCAGACCTGCCACAATAATAATGCCCAGAACTATCATTATTCCGCACAGATAAATAGCGATCGATGGACCTAATGTTGTTGTAGTCATTACGTTGTCTCCTTATTCCTTTTGTTCACTGACCTACCATTTTTTACCGGGGTGGCTCAGTCTCCATATAATATAAATAACAATGGCAAATCCAAATGTCGCCAGAAGTTGAAATAGTAAAATTTTCCAGGGCCATGCCATTTTTTGTCTCCTTTTCTAAAATATAATTAGGTTTACAGTAATATTCTAATTTTGTCCCGCTGCCTTCATCTGTCGCAGGTATCCCGGTTTTCCGGGCAGGATAAGGTTGAGAACAATACCGAAGATCAGCGTGGCTAAAATGGTTGCATATACTGCCGGATTTGACTGCATCTGGGGAGGTAGCCAAATAAGATCAGGGGCAAATGTCCACAGAAAATTTGCACCATATCCGGCTATCATGGTAATCCATACAGCAGTCTTGCTGACTTTCCACAGCATTCCAATTAAATAGACCCCGAATACCGGTATTCCAAAGGCGAATGTCCAGAAGAAAATCCCCATGATAGTTTGTGTTCCAATTATTAAAGCGGGGATAATCACCAGTACCGCACAGACAAAAATCATTATCCTGGTGAGTATCAAAAAGGTCTTATCACTCATCTCCGGATTGACCGCCTTCCTGAAGATGTCATGAACAATCATGTGGGATGAGGCCAGGATCAGCTGGGAAGTGGTGGATAGTGTAGCAGAAAGGAGCGATATCATCAGAATTCCAACCATCCAGGGTGGAAGGGCCATTAATGCCAGTTTGGGTACACAAAGCTTAGCACCGGCTGATGCCACAACAGGTATAGACATGGCAACCAGGCCAAGGATAACCCATGGATATGTAACCATGCTGTTTATAAAGGAAGCAAAGAAAATACCCTTTCGTACATCCGAATCAGATTTAGCCAGGAGCATTGGCTGATACTGGGCCTGGGAAGCGCTGCACATGAATATTAGAAGGAACAGGCAGGGAATGATAAATCCGAAGATAACGTCAGGAGAAAAATTCGTTATACTTATCTTCCATGGCATACCTTCTGATGCGTAAGTCTGGGCTATAGCCTCCCAGCCGCCACGTCCCGCAAGCCAGAAGCTGGTGGCAACAACAGCCGAGAAGGAACCCAGAATAAGCATGATTGCATTAAACATATTCATCCAGGCTACCTGCATGAGACCTGCTACAACAATGTAGATAATTGTAAAGCCAACAGCCAGGAAAATGCAGGCTGAATAGGAAATTGCTTCACCCCCAAGGGTCCAGAAGGCAGCAGCAGTCGCAAGCACTTCTGCAATACAGATACCGATCAGCTGAACAGGGAAAACCGCTGCTATCAGCCATCCGATATTTTCTCCAAAGATTTTTCCTATCCCTTCCGGAAAAGTCTGGACATTTAACTGGCGGAACCAGGGGCCGAACCAGAGTAAAAACAGGGGCACAAAGATGCCGCCTCCTATTATTCCCCACCATAAGACAGACGCGCCTAAACCTGCCTGAGCCTCCCACAGGGCAAAGGTATGTCCGCTTCCAAGAGGGGCAAGGACGAAAGCCGCTGTAACAAGGGGCCATGGCAGTTTACTGCTGCCTGTTACCAGGTCGGTGCCTGATTTTACCTTTCTGCCTAAAAATAAACTTGTGCCGAGGCTGAGGATAAGGAAATACGCAATTGCGATGATCAAAGATGTTGACATTCAATTACCTCCTTAACGAAGAAGTGTGTTACTAAAACTATGGAACGGGTAAGTACAAAACGGAAGCAAAACGAGTTATTGTGTATCCTAACATTGATATTTTGTCAACTCGGTAAGGCTATGAATGCGGGCTTCTGGTAAATTTTTAGTTCGTTATACCTTAGAAGGAATAAATTTTGTTGTATTCAGATTAGAGTGAATAAATATCAGAAAGAAGGGCAGGCCCCTGTGCCCGACCGTTTAAGCCTTTGGACCATGGCGGTAGGCTATTACCCTGACCTTTTCAAGGGTTATCAACCCCTCGCCTATAACCTTGTCCAGTTCCGGCAGCAGGGTATTGATCTTCTCTTCTTCGTCTACGATCTCAATTACAAGCGGGAGGTCTTCTGAAAGACGCAATACCTTGGATGTATGTATCCGGCTGTTTGCCCCGAAACCCAGAATTCCCCGCAATACCGTGGCCCCTGCAAGGCCCAGTTCCCTGGCCTTTTCCACGATGATTTCACTGAGAGGTCTTCCATGGACCTTGTCGCTTTCACCAATGAAAATTCGTAATAGAGATGCCTCAGATGGAAGTTTTACCATTATTATACTCTCCCTTAAATCATCCGTCCGAGTGCTGCCCCGATGAAAAGGGCGAGAAGTCCCAGACTGTTGTGGATGGTTAAATTAACGGCTGCATACAACCATTCAGAAGAACGTAATAAATCACCTGTTTCAAAAATCAAAGTTGAGAAGGTGCTGAAGGCTCCCATAAAACCTACCAGCACAATTGTTCTTGTCTCTCCCGAGATACTCCATCTGTTCTCAAACAATGACCATAAAATACCTACTATAAAACAGGCGCAGATGTTAACGACAAATGTTCCCCATGGAAAAGATACACCGGTGGTTCTTTGAACAAATCCGGCCAGTCCGTAACGGGCAAGAGATCCCATGCCACCTGCCAGAGCCAGCAATGCAAGTTTCTGAATCATGAATGAAGTAATCCTTTCATTAATCAGTTCTCCTGAATGAATCGATGTGCTTTTTTACTGTCCTTCGGTCAAGGCCCATTCTTCGCGATACTTCCTCGTAGGTTCCGAATCTCTCATATAAAAGCGCGCAATACCCGCTTATCAGCTCCTGCGAATCAAGGCTTTGTGTCTCTATTCCTGCTATCAGCCTCTCTTTTATCCCCCTGTCGGGTAAGAGGTTTTCACCGGTATATTCCTGAGAAAGCAGTATCCTGCGCGTTGCCTGTTCCAGTTCCCGCACATTTCCCGGCCATGGGTACTCCCTGCCGGGTTTTTTCTCAATGGATTCCAGTACCAGTGCAACAAGTTCCTGTGATTCCTCGCCCGTCAACCTTGTAATTATATTATTAAGTATAAGCTTTAATTCACCCGGGTTCTGCTGAATCCGTTCAAATAATGATGGAACCACAATACAGTCCGAGCAGAGCCTGTAGTAAAAGTCGCTCCTGAAAAGACCGTTTCCTCTAAGATCCTCCAGGGATTTGTTTGTTGCCGCAATTACTCTTCCATTAAACCTGAATATTTCATGGCTGCCTACCGGGCTGAACGTCCTCTCCTGAAGAAGCTGCAGCAGTTTTAACTGAACAGTCAGAGAGACATCGCCGATCTCGTCCAGGAGTATTGAGCCATATTGGCTGCACCTTGAGAATATGCCCTCATGCTGATTTATGGCCCCTGTAAATGCGCCTTTTTTATGACCGAAAAGTTCCGATTCAATAAGTGATTCAGGATAGAGCGAAAGATTAATAGAGATGAAGTTGCTCATGAAGCTGTCACTGAAGATGTGTTTATCCGGGTTGTAGGGGATAAAGCCGGATCTTCCGATTGCTGCTGCGGCAGTGCCCTTGCCTGTACCCGTATCTCCGAGAAGAAGCGTGGAAAAATCTTCCATCCTGTCCATGAGATAGCGTTCATAGAGTTGGATGTCATAAGTGAATACATTATTCCATAAATGCCGTCTCAAATCCCTCATGCATGGACTCTGACCTATTAACGCCTGATCTATGAAGTAATATGATCTCTTTAACTGGTAAAGTATTGCAAAGTATCTGCGCGCCTCTTCCGGGTTGAAACCCCGTCTGATGAACATTGCCATGGCATCTTTGCCGAATGAAACTGAACAGACCGATTCACCCGCCTTTATCTGCCTGTCAATGAGGTCATCAAAATTGTTTGAAAAAAGGAAGAATATCTCAAACATAAGGGCGCTTTGCATCATGATTTTGTCATCGCCGCTGTACAGACCTGTATCTGCTTTCCCTTCCCTGTCGAGCCGGTCGACGCGCTCCTTTATCTTGTGATATACGCAATCAAGAAGCGCATTTATGGGTGTGTCAGGAGAGCATTCTCCAATCCTGAAGTCCAGCTCCATTCTTTCATCGCTGAATGGATTGGAAAGCGCTGCACGGGAAACAAGCTGAAAAAACTCCCTGTCTTCCAGAGATAGTTTTGTTTTAGTTGCCATGCATAATGTGTATATGTTTTATGCAAAAAATGTCAATAATAATATACTCTGTCCAGTGCTGTCTGATATTCGATATTTCTGATAGCAGTGAATATAAGTATTAATTGCGGATATGACTGCAAATTGATAAAAATATCAATTCTGAGATATTTTCATAAGCTTTTTTAATTGTTTCAACCCCTCGTCCCCTTTGTATATCTTTGCCCTTTTCCCTCTTGGATAGCGATCCTTCCCTGCATACAGGACAATATCAAAGGGCTTGTATTCCTGGTTTACATAGTATTCAAGGATATCATCAGCACTCAGGGTAAGGGTTCCCATCCTTTTTATGAGATCAAAATTGTACAATCCCCTGGAGTTGAGCGCCCTGTATATTACCTCCGTGCAGCACTGGTATGAACCGTCATTAAAATCAAATTTGAAATCATATTCATTTCCCAGAAGCGCGAATACGATAGTGAGTGCCTCCTTCTGTTCCTGCAGGGATAACTTTGGTCTCAGTACAACCATCCTGTTGATATGGGTATCCAGGAGGAGATCAAGGGAATTGAATATAACCCCTTCCGCGACTGCTTCTATTACATCCGCCGGAAGTCCTGATTCAGTTGTATCGGTTGAGAAATCCTTTTCAAGCTTTTCGGCATTAATACCTGAAATAAGTGTTGTGGGATACTCAATCAGGCCTGTTTCTTTTCGCAGGGAGCTGGGGCCGACATAGGTGATTCCATGCTTGAATGAACCGGGCAGGAAGATGTTGCTCATATACCCTGCCGTGTAGGTGAGGATAATATCTCCCGGTCGCAGAATGGCGTGTATGTTTGTCTTCTGCTCTTCTGAAAATTTAAGGGGTTTTGTCAGGGGCATTTTTATGTCACTGACATTTGAGAACAAAAGCCCTCTGATTGCATAGAGGTTGTCTCCAAGCGAATCACTCATTTTTTCGGCTATCTTCAGGATAGCCGAATGCCGTAACCGGTTAACTGTTTTAGGAAACAGAAGCGACTCCTTTTTAAGGATATATGTTATCTTTTCTTCTGTCAGTGCGTATAACTCATCGATCTGATCGATAACAGACCGGTATTCCGGATTGGTACTATAGATGTTATAAAGGACAGAGGTATCGTCATTTTTTTCTCTGTTGAACAGTACCCTGCCTATCTTTATTGCTTCAATATGATCAAGGGATGTAACACTTGAAAGCAGCATGTCAAATGTCCCGGATTTTATTTCAGATCTTGGATAGGCCTCATTCAGTTTGCTTTTTCCTGCAGGCTCATCAATAAAAGTTGCTACCAGCAGTGAAGTATTAGATGTCAGGAGGAGACCTGCGCTGTAGCCTATTAAAAATCCCTTTGTCTGGGTTTCCGGGGTGCTGAAGTTGACCCTGTAATCCTTGTAGTAATTAACTATCTCCCAGAGTGTGTTTCTGATCATGAGATAACGAAAGAGAATATTTTCAATTTTATCGTGTTCTTCAGGAGGGAAGTACTCAATTGTCCAAAAATTGGAACTTTCTCTCATTTTATACATTTCGGACTTCATGGATGCCAGTTCTGAGGATAATGTTTTCAGTCTTTTCAGATCAGTTGCCAGTCTGATATTTTCCTGCCTGATTTTTTGTTCGGAAATTTCCTCTTCACTGGTATTCAATTTATGGATACTGGTATCTTTTTTTTTATCAAGTGATGTTTCGAAGGAATCCCCAAAACAGGAGGAAGAAAGCATAAACACAGGGCCAATAATTAACGCACAGGTTATTATTTTATTGGCGTATCTCCTCATCATTACTCCCCAAAAATCAGAGGCAGCGCTTCATCATATATGCTTTGCCAGAGGTCCTCACCCTCAAAGCTTTCTATATATACCTTCATCTTCGGTTCTGTTCCAGAGGGCCTGATTGCAAACCATGAGCCTCCCTCCAGTGTAACCTTAACACCCCCTATGGATGCATTATTGCCGGGAGCACTGGTCATAATTTTGGTAATCTTTTTCCCCGCAAGTGTTTCTGTTCTTACTTTTTCAGGCCTGAATGCCTTAAGTATTGCCTTCTGTTCATCATTGATTAGGCCGTCTTCTCTTCTGTAGAAGGGTTCTCCATGTTCGGGAACAAGTATACCCCTGTATATTTCAGACGGGCATTTACCGGTTTTAGCAAGGATCTCTGCTGCTAAAAGTGTCATGCAGAATCCGTCTTTATCGGTTGTCCATGCTGATCCATCCATCCTTAAAAAGGATGCCCCGGCACTTTCTTCACCTCCAAAGGCTACACTGCCATCCAGCAGTCCCTTAACAAACCATTTAAAGCCAACGGGCACTTCATACAGTTTCTTTCCTCCCGCATTGACAATCATGTCAATAATGCTGCTGCTTACGAGTGTTTTTCCTATGGCAATATCTTTATTCCAGCCCGGCCTGTTTTGAAGGAGATACCATATGGCAACCGAGAGGTAATGGTTGGGATTCATTAATCCATCGGGGCATACAATGCCATGCCTGTCAAAGTCAGTGTCATTGCCCCATGCGATATCATATTTATCAGACATGGCAATAAGGCCTGCCATTGCATAGGGGGAAGAGCAGTCCATCCGTATCTGCCCGTCGGAATCCAGTGTCATAAAGCGGAATGTGGGGTCTGTCGTTTTATTTACCACATCGATATCAAGACCATAGAGGTCGGCAATGGGCTCCCAGAATCCAACGCCCGAGCCCCCCATAGGGTCGGCGCCTATTTTTAATCCTGCATTTTTTATCAGGTCCATGTCCACGATCTGTGAAAGTGATTTCACAAAAGGTGCAATAAAATCCTGTTCATGCACATTGGCTGATTGGCAGGCCTTTTCGTAGATGATTCTTTTTATGTCTTTTCCGCCATTATCTATAATCTCATTTGCCCTGTCCTGGATCCAGCCGGTTGCATCCACATCAGCCGGACCTCCGCTCGGGGGATTATATTTGAACCCTCCATCTTTTGGCGGATTATGTGAAGGCGTGACAACAACACCGTCTGCAGTTTTGTCATGGCCGTCTTTATTATGCTCCAGTATAAGGAAAGATATTACCGGGGTAGGGGTGAATTGATCATTCGCATGGATGACAGTCTCTACATTATTTGCAGTAAAGACCTCAATCGCGGTTTTAAAGGCAGGTTTTGAAAGGGCATGGGAATCAAACCCCAGAAACAGGGGGCCTGTGATACCCTTCGAACGTCGGTATTCACATATGGCCTGGGATGTTGCTGCTATATGGGCGTCATTAAAGGTACCGGAAAGGGATGAGCCCCTGTGCCCGGAGGTGCCGAATGATACCGGACCCTTTATTTCATCTGTATAATATGCTGATTCAAGTTTTTCAGGGTCTATCAGAATGGATTCAGGAGCGATTGTCCCTGCCAGTTCGTGTAATTTTCCTGTCATTAAAAATATCTCCTAATGAAGATGTGAATTGGATCTATCAAGGTTTTTCCGGGATAGATCCATATGGGTTTCTAATTTATTGTTGCCTTCCAGGTCTTATAACCTCCGCTAAGGTTTTTTGCCCTGAATCCGTTCTGGACAAGTATTCTGTGACCAAGATAGCCCCTCAGGCCTATGGCGCAGTAGGGAATATAATTTTTTGATTTGTCCAGCTCATTGAGCCTTCTCCTGAGTTCATTAACAGGGATATGCAGAGAACCTGATATTGTTCCCGATTCCTCAATTTCTTCTTTGTCTCTAAGGTCGATTAAAATATCATTTTCAGGATCAATATCCTTAATGTCTTCCCAGCTGACAGTCTGTACATCGCCTTTAAGAATATTTGCAGCAACAAAGCCGGCGATATTGACAGGATCTTTTGCCGATGAAAAGGGAGGGGCATATGCGAGTTCAAGCTCCTCAAGGTCATATACTGTCATGGATCCGCGTATTGCTGTGGCAATAACATCAATACGTTTATCTACTCCTTTTCCCCCTACTATCTGCGCTCCAAGAATCTTTCCTCTGCTGGGTGAAAAAACAAGCTTAATGCTCATCATCTCAGGATCCGGGTAATAGCTGGCATGGGAACCCGAGTGTGTATAACTGACAAGGTAAGGGATGTTATTCTGCTTAAGGCTTTTTTCATTACTGCCTGTTGACGCTACGGTAAGGTCAAATACCTTTGCCACTGCACTTCCCAGGGTTCCTTTGAATACAACATTTCTACCCATAGCATTATCAGCTGCTATTCTTGCCTCTTTATTTGCCGGGCCTGCCAGGGCAGTCATTGCAGGGAATCCCAGTACATAATCCCTGGTTTCTACTGCATCTCCCACAGCAAATATATCAGGATCGGATGTCCTCATACCGGAATCAACAATTATTCCGCCGCGTTTCCCGATGGCAAGGCCGGCCTGCTTTGCAATTATGCTCTCAGACCTGACACCAATCGATAGTATAACCATTTCACATTCTGTTTCTGTACCCTTACCGGTTGTTACCTTTATCCGGTTGCCCGATTTAGAAAAGGATTTTACTCCGTCTCCAAGTATAAGGGTTACCCCCTTTTCCTTTAGGTGAGCGTGAACAATGGATGCCATCTCATAATCAACAGGGGCCATTACCTGGTCAAGCATCTCTATGATAGTTACCTTTACTCCTCTATGAGCAAGGTTTTCAGCCATTTCAAGTCCGATAAAACCGCCTCCTACGATTGCTGCCGACTCGGGTGTCTTATCATCAACCTGTGCCTTGATAAGATCGGAATCAGGGATACTTCTCAGGCTGTATATATTTTCAAGATCAATCCCTGCAAGCGGCGGTCGTAGCGGTTCTGCTCCAGGTGAAAGGATTATTTTGTCATACTTTTCAATGTGGGTTTCACCAGTTTTTATATCCTTTACTGTTACCTGTTTTTTGGCCCTGTTGATTTCAGTAACTTCACTGAAAAGCCTGATATCAATGTTATATCTTGCCTTGAATGCTTCTGCCGTCGTTACTAGAAGGGTCTCTCTTTCCTTTATCACCTTTCCGATGTAGTAGGGTAAACCGCAGTTGGCAAATGAGATATACTCTCCTCTTTCAAAAAGAATGATCTCGGCAGTTTCATCCAGTCTTCTTGCCCTTGCTGCGGCTGTAGCTCCACCCGCAACGCCTCCAATTATCAGCAGTCTTATAGCCATTTATTATTCCTCCGCGACTATGTGTAAATATGGTAAAAAGCTGGAAATGCACAAATTGAATCTATGAATATTCCGATTTAAAATGAATCACTATATTAGTACTAATGTTAAATTTATTCAATAGTCCCTACCTGGAATCAGGCATGTTTCATCTAATTTTGAAATATTGTTACTCTGGGGGAAGAGACGATGCTGTAGCGTAACTGATGGAATATACAGGGTAAGTTGGTATTTGAAGAAGATGTGAGGCAGAGAGGGTTGTTTTTTTTATTGATTTTTAGGCTGGTTTAGTTTATCTGGTTTCTTTTGTTTTATAGGTCCTGAAAGATGATTAATCTTTTTTGGGGCAAAAAATAAAAGAAAAAGGAGTTTTTATGAGTATAGATGAAGAACATGAAATTAAATACAGAATACATAGATGCAAGAGAATATTGTGGACAGGACGGTGACGTAAAATACACTGGAGTTCATCTGCTTATTGAACTCTGGACCAAGAATTTCTTGGACGACTCCAACCGCATCCGGGAAATCATCATAAAGGCAATCAATACCTGCGGTGCAACCATGCTTGGTATTGACCTCCATGTCTTTACTCCAAATGGTGGTATTTCCGGTGTAGCAATCCTTCAGGAATCCCATTTAAGTATCCATACATGGCCGGAATATGATTATGCGGCCCTGGATCTTTTTGTTTGCGGCACTATAAATCCCCACCTGGCAATCCCTGTAATAGAGGAAGAATTCAAGCCTTTTAAGATTGATGTACAGGAGATCAGAAGGGGGGTTTTAACTTGACTGATAAACAGCAGTGGGTCACTGAAAAATGGCAGGATGTTGAAACACGATACAGGATACAATCAGTACTTTACGAAGATAATTCCGAGTTCCAGCATACCCGGATTGTAGATTCGGACAGATATGGACGTATGCTTCTGCTTGACGGCATCGTTCAGACGACCGAAAAGGACGAATTTATATATCATGAAATGCTGGTCCATGTACCAATGCTGTCCCATCCCAATCCCGAAAAGGTACTTATAATCGGCGGCGGCGATGGCGGAATATTAAGAGAAGTTCTCAGATATAAATCTGTTACCATGGCAACCATGGTTGAGATCGATCCGGGTGTTATCGAGTTAAGCAAAAAATATCTGCCTTCAATCAACGATGGATCATTTGAAGACAGCCGGGTAAACATTATCATTTCCGATGGTGCGGTTTTTGTTAAAGACACAACCGAAAAATTCGATGTTGTTATAGTAGATTCATGCGATCCGATTGGGCCGGCAACGGTTCTTTTTTCAAAGGCATTTTATGGAGATATTCATAATCTGCTGGCTAAAGACGGTATCATGGTTTGTCAGACAGGGTCTCTTCATATGCAGCCCGGGGAACAGGTCGAGACTTATAACCTTTTATCGGAAATATATGGCTATGCCAGACCCTATGTCTTTACTGTTCCAACATATATAGGCGGGCTGTTTTCCGCAATGTTCTGCTCAGATGATATTAATCCGGAAAAAAACGATTTAAGTGTGATTGAAGAAAAGGCAGCTATGAATAATATAAAGACGAGATATTATAATCCGGGAACACATATTGGCGCTTTTCATATACCCGGTTTTTTAAAGGAGCGTTTGATATGACAGTCAATACTATTGAGAAAGAAATTTATGAGGCCGGCCCGTCTCCTGAAATAACCTTTGGATGGGAACTTGTGCTGGACCTCTATGGCTGTAACAGAGAGACCATCTCTGACGAGAAGGCAATCAAAAATTTTGCCAGGGAATTGTGCAGGGTAATAGACATGAAACCCTATGGCGAGCCTCTCACACCCTATTTTGGAGAAAATCAGGAACATACAAAGGGATATTCTCTTCTGCAGTTTATTGAAACAAGTTCAATAACAGGGCATTTCTCAGAAGGTACAGGTGCAGTTTATCTGAATATCTTTTCATGCAAGGAATATAACGTAGAAACAGCAGAAAAATTTTCAAAGGATTATTTTGGTGCCGAAACAATCCGTTCCAGGTTTATAGTAAGAAAATAAAAAATCATTGCAGCCGTCTGTGGAGAGGGCTGCAAGATATTTTTTATCTCTCGCCCGTTCCCTTCGGTCACTAGAGCCCGCAGAGGCCACAGAGAAAAACTTTTTGATTTTAATAAAACCTCTATCTATTATTATAAATTTATTCGTTTTATATTTAGTGTATTAAGCTATTAAATGTTTTTGCTTTTTCTCTGCGATCTCTGCGGGTGCTGTGAGAGACATGCTTTTATTTTTATTAGTAGGTAGGAGGTGGCATGAATATTTTCATCACCGGGGGCACAGGTTTTGTAGGAAGCGAGCTTTCAAAGAATCTTCTGGAAAAGGGGTACAGTGTAAAAGTACTCACCCGGAGTATTAGATCAGATAAAGAGATTTCCAGTAGACTCTCTTTTGTTGAAGGCGATCCCGCCCACAAGGGTAAATGGCTGGATCAACTCGCTGACTGTGATGTCGTTATTAACCTCGCAGGTGCATCGATCTTTAAACGCTGGACATCAAAATACAAGCAAACCCTGATCCATAGCCGAATCAGAACAACAAGAAATATAGTCGAAGGCCTGGCTGATCAAAAAAATGGAAATGTGCTTCTTATAAGTACCTCTGCAGTAGGGTATTATGGTTTTCATGGTGATGAAATACTTCACGAGGGTGCTCTTCCGGGCTCTGATTTTCTTGCATCGCTTTCCATGAAATGGGAAGAAGCGGCAAATGAGGCACTAAAGTCAGGTGTGCGTGTTCTAATAAATCGATTCGGCGTTATCCTTGGCAGGGGAGGCGGGGCCATACCCATGATGCTCCCGCTGTTTAAATACCGGGTCGGAAGCCCTCTTGGAAACGGCAGACAGTATTTTTCATGGATTCATATCAAAGATCTTATCAATATCATTTTATTTCAGATTGAAAACAAGCTACCTGACGGTGCATATAATTGTACTGCCCCGAACCCTGTTACAAACAGGGAGTTTACAGACACCATTGCTTCAGTGATGAATAAGCCCTCTTTTATGCCTTCTGTGCCGGGTTTTGCATTAAGGCTTGTTATGGGTGAGTTTGCAGACGCCCTGCTTAAAGGTCAGAGAGTGATTCCCCGCAAATTGATGGAGGCGGGGTACTGTTTTATGTTCCCTGAAATAAAATCCGCCCTTGAGGATATTCTAAAATAATAAGGACCGGACAAACACATAGATCCGCCTTTAGATTTTGATAATATATATACTATGGAAGACAGATTGAAAATTCTCATTATCAGGTCCGGTGCACTTGGTGATACATTGCTTCTCATGCCATTGATTAATGCGCTCTCCGGGCGCCGGATAATCATAATGGGAAGGAAACCGGGTATTGATTACCTGGAACCCTTTGTTGAGCAATGCATAGATATTGAAAGAGGAGGGTGGCACAGGCTTTTCGGTCCGGAGCCGGATATTGATATACCATGTCCTCAGGTGGACCATGTAATTGCCTATGTAAATGACAGAGATAATGTTTTCTCCGAGAACCTTGCTCATCTCTTCCCCGGTTCAAAAATAGATATTTTTCCGCCTTTCCCGGATCCCGCTTCCGGGACACATGTTGTGCTTCACATGGCATACGCTCTTCAGTCAGCAGGTATTCCTGTCGATCCCGGAAAAACCTTAAATGATGCCCTTGAAAAACCTGCAATACAGTCAAACAGAGGTGCCGGAAAAAAGATATTACTTCATCCCGGATCAGGATCAAAAAAGAAAAATTATTCACATGATTTCTGGTTTTATCTGGCAACCCTTATCAATAAAACTCTCGATCCTTCCATGGAAATATATTTCCTGCTGGGGCCTGCTGAAGAAAATATACTTCCGATAATTGAAAAAAAGGCAGGTGAATACAACGTAAAAACAGCATGTCCTGCTGGAGAGGAATTACTTTCTATCCTGAAAGATGCCTGTCTGTATATGGGTCATGACAGCGGGGTAACTCATCTTGCGGCAATGCTGGGTATTAATACCATAGCACTTTTTAAAGACAGTTCTATTGATCAATGGCGGCCTTTAGGGCCTATGGTAAAGATCATCGAACCCGAGGGGGATGAGGAAGATATCCTGGAAAGAACAATTGGTGAGGCTGTTATATTTTTGAATAACGTGACAAAGTGACAGGGCTGTATTGAAGGCTTTGAGCATGATATTATGCATCCAGGACTTCTCTCACCTTGGCAGCCAGTTCCTGTATTGCGAGCGGTTTCATAATAAATGCATTGATTCCCATATCTAAGGCCTTTTCCTCATTTATTTTCTCACTGTAACCTGTACAGAGTATAACAGGCGTATCGGCCCGGATATGTCGGATTTTTTGGGTAAGGTTTGCACCTGTCAGGCCGGGCATGGTCATATCGGTAATAACAAGGTCGAATCTTTTTGGATTTGAGCTGAAGAGTTTATACGCCTTGGGGCTGTCAGTCATCATAATTACCTGATACCCCAGGTTTTCAAGTAATTTTTTCCCCAGACTTGCAAGAGCCGCCTCATCATCAACGAACAATATCCTTTCGTTGCCTCCTGGAATTTTCTTTTCCGCTGTTTTTACACCTGATAAATGTCTGTATCTGACCTCGGGCAGGTATATCTTAAAGGTGGTTCCGACATTCGATTCGCTTTCAACATTTATTGCTCCTCCATAACTTTTCACAATGCCGTGAACTACTGCAAGGCCCATTCCAGTCCCAACACCTTTTTCCTTGGTTGTGTAATAGGGCTCAAATATTCTCTCGCGTATCTCAGGGGACATTCCATGGCCGCTATCTCTCACCGATAAGACTATATATTTACCTGACGCCATCTCCGGATGCGAGACAGTTACGTTCTCGTCATAGGATACATCATAGAGCGACACTTCAAGTGTGCCGCCTTCTTCTCTCATGGCGTGTGCGGAATTGGTGCAAAGATTCATCATTATCTGGTGGATTTGTGTCGGGTCTCCCATAATAACACCGTTTTCCTGGGAGAAGTTTTCTCTTATTTCAATTGTCGATGGCAGAGAGGCCTTCATCAGTTTCAGTACTTCTTTTACCAGCGGCTTGAGATAAATGGGCTTTAGTTCATTTTCCTTTTTTCGGCTGAAGGCAAGAATCTGACTCACCAGGTCTCTGGCCCTGTACCCCGCCTTAAGGATCTGATCTATTGAGTCCTCAGCCGGTTTCTTTTTCCTTAATTGAAAATTGGCCAGTTCACAATAACCGATAATTGCAGAAAGGATATTATTAAAGTCATGTGAAATACCTCCTGCAAGAGTGCCTATTGCCTCCATCTTCTGGATCTGCCGGAGTTTTTCATCAAAATCTTCTTCTCTCGTAACATCATTTACAAGGCCCTGGACCGATAGGTCACCATCATAGACGATAATTGTGGCATCAATTTCCGCCCTGATGATAGAGCCATCCTTCCTGATCCCGGTAAAAATACCGGATCTTGTTGAGGCATTTTCATAGTCAGGAGGCCATTTTTCGAGTATTTTTTTTATTGATTCATGTTCTTCCGGATTTATAAGGTCCCATAATGAGAGGTTGAGGCCCTCTTCCACGGTATAACCGAAAAAATCACATAATCTTTTATTTAAAAACAAAAATTGGCCGGAATGGATATCAACAATGAAAAGCCCGAAAAATGAATTTTCCACCAGGCTCCTGTAGCGATGTTCGCTTTGCCTTAAGGCTTCTTCAGCCCTTTTTTGTTCAGATATGTCAGTTTTAGTATTGATAGCACTTATTGTTGTCATATAATAAATGGTGCCGTTGTTCGCATCTGATATTACTGATGAGGCAGCAATTACAGGAAGGCATTTTTTATCTTTTCTCTTCAGAATAAGTTCAATATCATTTACGCATCCCTGAAAATCCGAAGCCAGGTCTGGCTGGATTCGATTCTGGTTTTCCTCTGACCAGTAGAGATAGGGCGGTCCTGAACCCAGCAGTTCACTCTCTTTATAGCCTGTCATTTTACAAAATGCGGGGTTTACATAGATGTGTATGCCATTTCCATCAAGGATGGTAACTCCGTATTTAAAGGAGTTAAATACTTCTCCAAGGAAAAGTGTGGAATTCCCGTTTAACATGTATTTTATTACTTCATTCGACCTGAATCTCATAATAATCCTCATCCTGATAGATTATCATTAACCCTGTCTTGTTGAAGTAAATCAAAAAACCTTAAAATTATAAGATAGTTAAAATCGGATAGCAATAGAATAATTAAATTGAGTTAAAAAACTCACGGGGGTCAGCATCCTTTCTAATACCCAGGCGGGTGAGTGAAAAGTCATATTTTACCGGATCATCCGGAACTATTTTTTTAAATGCATCGGTTATTTCAATAGCTGTTTTCATGTCAGCCTGTTTTCTTGAGGTCATCCCAAGCCCGGTACATATGCTGTGCATGTGCGTGTCAAGAGGGATGATCAATTTTGAAGGGCATATCTGTTTCCAGCCCCCGGGATCTACATTGTCTTTTCTGACCATCCACCTTAAGAAAAGTATCAGTCTTTTACAGGCGCTTCCCCTGTCCGGAATGGGTATCAGGCTGTTTTTACTGCCTTGGGACTCCTTTGCGAGCCGCCTGACAAAGGTGGACAGGGCCGGTAAAATATTTTTATCTGAGTCTCTGTAGCCTGAGACAAATGCATTTAAAAGAGAGCCGTCTTCCGTTATCATTTTTTTTGCAGCCAGCAGCATGCAGGAGACGTCCTCTCCTGTGGTAAATCGATGCTTGAAACCTCCAAAGCTGTTAAGCAATTTTTTTTCCGATATGCCTGTAAGAAAAAGGTAGGGCGTGGGGGACATCTTTTCCAAAATGGCTGACACGCTCTTTAAGATCTGAACAACCCTTCCATAGGCAAGTGAGGATGCGACAAGTGCAACCACTTCCATGTCCCGAATGTCATCATAGTTATAAAGGAATTCAAGGGGGTCAGGGTGAACGAATTTTCTCCTGTTATAATAGCTGTAAAGTTCTTCCAGCTTTTCCTTCAGCCTGCTGATAGTGATTTCTTTTTTCATACCTTACTATCTATCAGAGCGATCTTCCGAATTCAAGACTTTGTCTGTTAATACTTATTCCAAGCTCATTGTTTATCATGTCATACCGGGTCTGTCTGAAGGGCAGGTAGACAAGGGTTTTATCCCCTGTGATAAAGCTGATCCGGGGAAGGAGAGGTATGACATTTTTCTTCATGACCGCGGAAGAGACAAGTATCATTTTTAATGCCTGAACAGCCTCTGAAATGGGTAGTGTGACGGGATGAATATCTCTTTCAGGTATCGAATCTTCCTCATCAAATTCATTCATCTGCATTATGGTAAACTGGCGAGCCAGTTGAAGAAGCATCTTTGGTTTGATTTTAAAGGCCGGGCTCCAGTAATTCATGGAGCCTGAATGTTTATCTTTGTCAGGAATTATCGGCTGGTTTGTTATTTTTAAAAAATCGGCAAAGGTTTCAATATTAATTCCCTCTGTTTTTGCCTGAATCTTCCAGAAGGGGAGGAAGACTGTATCATCATCTGCTTTACCTGCGACAATCATCCTGATGTTTGAATACTTTTTATCCTTTACCTCCCATGCCGTGATGCAGTTTTCGCATAAAAGAACAGCGCTGTCTCTCTCTCCTTTCATTGTCCAGCCGCACCTGGGGCAGATCGTGGGTATAAAGGAAACAGATTCAGGGATTTTTTTTATCAGGCTTGAGTCAATTGCCTGTGTATCTTCCCCCTGATTTGCCAGAGGCCTGTTTAATATCGCATCATAGAGTTTTTCTTCAAACACATAGATTGGCAGGTAGATGATACTCATGGTTTCACCGATAAATGCCCTGTGGAGTATCTCTTCCTTGCCGGAAAGCCTTGACAGTTTTGCAGCCCTGGTAAGAATATCAACAGCCTTAAGAGAAAATCTCATGAATCTTCCAGGGGTTTTTCTTGTGGCAAATCGCAGTTTCATGGCCTGGGGACGTAAACCAAGGGATATGGGAATTCCCTCAAGTTTTACACCTGTCTGGGTAATATCAATTATTCTGTGTCCCATTGACAGTTCTCCGCAGTAAAAAACACTGCCCTTAAAGCGGAGATAGGGGACATATATAATATCCCTTTCAGGAGCCTTGTGAGGGAGCATATATCTGAAGTAACCCGGTGAAAACAGGTAGCTCTGGACATCACAGTAGGGGCATGAGAGTATCCTGTCTGTTTCGGAAAGTTCGATAGGAGCGCCGCACTGGTGGCACTCCTGTTCAATAATGAACCCCATTATCAGCCCAGCTTTTCACCGCACTGGTTGCAGAACATGGCACCGGGCATATTTTCAGTAGAACAGTTGGGACATCTCGGGTTTACCGGTTTTTCATCCGCAGGGTGGCCGCATTTTGGACAGAACCTGGCATTTGGCGGAAGATTTTTACCGCAATTGGAACACTGGCTGAAGACAACCTGTTGATGACCGCACAAAGGACAGAACTTTGATTCCTTTGGAATGGAATTACCGCAATCCGGGCACTGAATGTTCTGCTGCACAGGCGCCGGGGCAGCACCTTGCTGCGCCGGCTTTAATACCTCCGAGAACATGGCAGGCATCATGAAGCCAAGCCCCATACCCATGCCTGAACCTGCTTCACCGCTCGATTCAGATGCCTTTTCCATGGCCATGGCGGCCTTCATCTTAACGAGCTTGTCAAGGTCGTCAAACACCTCCATACGACTCTTGTCATCAATGGCCTTCTGGACCTCGGGCGGCGGAGTAATAGAGGTGATGTAGAGCTGACTGAGGGCCAGGCCGAACCTTGAGAAATCTTCCTGAAGTCGTTTCATAAGGCCGGCTGAAAGCTCATCATACTGACCGGCAAGGTTCAGGATACTGTCAAGGTTTTCCCCCAGATGGTCATTAAACCGGGATATGATAACCCTTTTAAGGTATTCGCTCACATCCTTTGTTGTAAACATACCCATTGTTCCCACAAGGCTGTTGATAAACAGGACGGGCTGAATAATTCTTATGTTGAAGATACCGTGTGCCCTCAGGCGTATCAGGCCCAGTTCCGAGTCTTTAAATGCAACAGGATCACGGGTGCCCCACTTGAGATTGGTAAAGACCTTGAGGTTTGCCATATATATTTCGGCACGCAGGGGGCTTTCCATGGCCCATGGTATTGAGAGGATTTTTGTCAGGACCGGGATATTTCCCGTCTTAAGAGTATGCCTTCCGGGACCGAATGCATCCACTGCCTTACCCTTGTAAAATAATACAGCAGCCTGACTTTCCCTGACAGTAAGCTGTGCACCTAATTTGATTTCTCCGGATCCATTTTCAGGTATTCTGTGGATTAATTCATCTCCTGTCTCATCAAACCACTCGATCATTTCAAGGAAAACAAGGTTGTTGGTGCCCATTTTTTATACCTCTTTTTTATTATGAAGTTTTTGTTTAATCCGGATTTTACAGCGGCAATCCATACAGGGCTTTTAAGATCACAGTATATAGATACTGCAATAGATTATACAGTTTCCTGTTTTGATGAATACATGGCCTGATCTGCCCTGTCTATAAGGCTTTCGATGGTGTCGTTTTCCATCACCCTTGCTGTTCCGGCACTTACAGACAGTTTTATTTCTCCATGTTTCTGGGAAACAAAGCGTCTCTTTTTAAGATTCCTGTTAAATAAATCAATCCTTTCATTTGCCATCTCCTCTGAAAGATCTTCTATTATTACAATAAACTCGTCGCCGCCATATCTTGCAATAAAATCATTCTTTCTAAAGGATTCCTCCAGACATTCGGAGATTTTTTTCAGAACCTTATCGCCGGCTATGTGACCGAGGGTATCGTTTATCTGCTTAAACTTATTTACATCAAATACTATTATGGAAAAATTCTTTTTCAGGGTAGTGAAGGCTGCAAATGCCTCTCTGATCCTTGCATCAAAGGCCCCGCGGGTAAACAGGCCGGTAAGTCCGTCTTTTGTGGCGGCTTTCTGGTATTTTTTGGCCTGTGCAGACATCTGCTGGGCCTTTTTTTCTACTGTATTTATTCTTTCATTCAGCCGCTTCATACTTTCCTGAGCAGCCCTGGATTTTTCAATCTCTTCCTTTTTCCTGATAAATACAAGGTCTTTTATTTTTTTCAGTTTACCTATTACTGCTTCTTTCAGCTCATTTATGGTTGTATAGGAGTTAAAGGATTCTGTTATGTTTCCGACCTGCTGGTTGATGTCTGATTCAAAACTTTCCATTTCCTTTAAACTTGTTTCGCTGCCGAAATCAGCAATCAGGCTTTTTTCAAGCTCCCTTACCTGTGTCAGCAGGTTCAGAAATGTGCTGTTAATCTGATCAAAATCATTCGCTATGGTTATTTTTATTTTATTAATATACTCCAGAAGGGCATCCGAAGGTTTTTTTATTTCTATCTGGGCAGGGTCTCCTTTGCATTCTACCCTTATGGCGTCGGCGGTCTCCTGCATGTCATTTGACAGGGGATAGAAATCTTCAAGTACCGCAGCCATAACTCTCTTCATGATACGGC
The DNA here is from genome assembly GCA_963667015.2 of Desulfatiglandales bacterium. Classification (GTDB taxonomy): domain Bacteria; phylum Desulfobacterota; class DSM-4660; order Desulfatiglandales; family HGW-15; genus JAAZBV01. The sequence continues at coordinate 1,954,660 of CAXXJJ010000004.1, read as the reverse complement.
ATGATTCAATAAACTTATCAGTAAGAAGTTCTATCTCATCAAGTTCTTTATCCCCGCTGACCCTTTCTTTTGCTATCAGCAGATCTTTTATCTCCCGGCTGAGTGATTTAATACCCTCAGGGTAAATCTCTCCTTCAGGGACTATCTCATCTTTTATCTGCCTTATTTTATCGGATATATCTTCATCGGTTGAAAGAAGATTAAGAGAATTTATGACCTCTAACATGAGTTCCCGCTCTTCTCTTCTGGACTCAATGAGGTCAATAAAGTCTTTCTTCAATTTTAACAATTCTTTTTTAGCATCTGCCATATGACTGGTTCCCTGATTTTTTATGCTGATTCTATAAAAATTTAATTTTTGCTGCCAGATAAACATTAATCTGATAAATATTATACAAAATTTATGCCAGCTATTTTCGGTTTGGAATAAAAAAAACGGCACATCCTTTAAAGGGTATGCCGTTATATCAGAAAAACCAGGGGCCGAATGTCAGCTGATGCCTATTTCTCTTCCCTTTTTTTCATTGGAACATAACTTCTTTTTTTAAGTCCTGTATATATCTGTCTTGGTCGGTGAAGTTTCCAGTCCGGGTCTTCCATGCTCTCTTTCCACTGGGCTATCCACCCGGGTAATCGGCCTATAGCAAACATGACAGTGAACATGTTTAAAGGTATTTCCAGCGCCCTCAGGACAATTCCTGCGTAAAAATCGACATTGGGATACAGGTTATGATCTATAAAGTAAGGGTCTTTTCTGACCACTTCTTCAAGCTCCATGGCAATGTCCAGGAGAGGATCATTCACGTGAAGTTTTTTAAGGATCTTGTGGCACCATTTTTTCATTATCTTTGCCCTGGGATCATAAGTCTTGTAAACCCTGTGCCCGAAACCCATTAGACGGAATGGATCATTCCTGTCCCTTGCCCTGGCAACAAAAGGCGCCACATCTCCCCCGTGTTCATGAATGTCATTTAGCATTTCAATTACTGCCTGGTTCGCACCTCCATGAAGAGGCCCCCAAAGTGCACTGATGCCTGCCGATATAGCAGCGTAAAGGTTTACCCTGGCGCTTCCCACAAGACGCACCGCAGCGGTGGAGCAGTTTTGCTCGTGATCCGCATGCAGTATCCAGAATACATTCAATGCCTTTACCAGGTCAGGATCAATTTCATAGGGACGTACCGGTGTTTCAAACATCATGTTTAAAAAATTGGCCGCATATGAGTAATCATGTCTGGGGTAGACAACCTTGTGTCCTCTGGATATCCTGTATGACATTGCTGCCATTGTCCTGATTTTTGAGAGAAGCCTTGTCACTGTCTTGTCAATCTCTTCCTCTTCAGTACGCTCCGGGATCTCCGGATAAAAGGCCCTGAGCGCATTTACCATCGATGCCAATATTCCCATTGGGTGAGAGATCCTTGGAAAGTTGGCAAAGAAATTTCTCATATCTTCATGTACAAGGCTGTGATCATTGAGCATTACAGAAAAATTGTTCAGTTCCTTTTGATTCGGCAGTTTGTCATTTATAAGCAGATAGGCGGTTTCAACAAAGGAAGATTTTTCCGCAAGCTCTTCAATGGGTATTCCTCTGTATCTCAGAATTCCTTTTTCACCATCCATAAAGGTTATGGCGCTCTTACAGCTTCCCGTGTTTGCCAGGCCAGGATCAACAGTGATAAGCCCGGTTGATTTTCTTAGGTTTCTGATATCAATAGCACGTTCGCCTTCTGATCCGACAATGATCGGCAGTTCATAATTTTTCCCGTCAATGGTGAGTACAGCTTTTCCATCCATATATTTCGCTCCTGTCTGATGTTAAGGATTATTTCTTAAGAAACTCAATAATCTATAATAATAAGTATTATTTAGAAAATATCAAATTCAAAAATAATATTAGTTTATTGATATGCCTGAAAAAGTGTCAAAATATTGGCGTGAAATTGGCTGGTCTACTGTTGTTATTTGTTATTATACCTTGAATTGCTGTTGTTATACCGGTATCAGAATTTTATTTAATAGCAGCCAAAAGCCCTTTAAGAACAATAAAATTTTCATTGTCCATGGTCTTGAGATATTTTTGGGCCTTCATTCCTGAATAATGTACCTCTTTTACAACAAGATTAATGGCAGATAATATCCTCACGGGTTCATTCCCCTGACATTATTCACTGGTTAGTGCCCCTTGTCTCTATTGTTCAAAGCGGTCTTATCAACTTTAAAAGACATAAAAATTATGCAGAACGCCAGAAAAGAAAATATGCCATAATTCATAAACTTTGAGTCCGGAAAATTAAAAACTAAAAATATACAGGTGCCAAACAGGAACAGAAGACCTGCTAAAAATAATAAAAACCCTTTCCCGGTATGGTGAAAGATATATTTTCTTTCCATAAGGGCGATCCTTTATTGTGGGTTTAACATATGACCTGATTAAGTAATATCCCTTTGGGACAGCGTTCAATTTTTCCATATATCAGGCTATTTCCTTTAGACCATATTTTTAGTTAGGTTTAAACTCCGCGCCTGGATTATTCGGCTCTCTGAACCGAATTTTGTGAGAATGCGGGCACGCAGACGGAGAAATATTCGGCGCCATCTTCACCGGGTGTGCTGTATTGAACCCGCTCATCTGCATTTACTATGATGGCTTCACCTGCATGAATAATGAACATGTCCGAACCTGTTTCAACCTGCAATACCCCTTTCAATACGACTGTACACTCGGTGAATTCTGATTTCTGACCGGGTTCTGTCCATCCCGGAGGACTCACAACACGGGCTATACTCACGTCCGGTGTTTTTGTATTTACACGGCCGATATACTCTTCAATTCTTTTGAATTTGTTTCCGGCTGCCTCGATAATCGTTGGCTGATGAATTTTTATGGGCATATGGCCTCCTTTTTAGAAATAGCGTCCAGGTTAACTGAAGGGGCCGGGCCTCTCCTTTTAACCTGTTTGTTGACGTTAATATCTTACTTCATTTACCTTGAATATGCGATCAGGCGGTCCAAAGACTTCTATGACCTGCTGCTCCGTCAGGGGCAGCGTATAAAAATGCTGTCCATCCAGTGTTCCTACGATAGGGTATTCTCTTCTACCATCACAATGGGAGCAGATACCGATTGATAACAGTTTACCATTTTTAAACCTTATATTAAACCCCTTGCCGGTATAAACATCTTCTTCTTTTGCTTTCTGTTTCCAGGTGTCCGGCCATTGTGAAGGAGGGGTAAAAGGCGGCAGATAACGGGCAACCAGTTCAGGACTCAGCTCTCTGAGCGTTATCGGCGGGTTGTCAGGTGATAATTTTACCAGAAAACTCATTACCCATTCACGATTTTATACCGTCGCTAATCAGCCGCGCGGCTTTTTGTGTGTCTAATTGAAATCGCCTTGTTGAGCTTTTTTATAATTTTGATCGGTCATTCATTGATAAACCATCAAACCCCCAGCCAGCAGAATTCAATTCATCAATAATTACATAATTGGCTACTGCCTGGTTGCCTATTACTCTCGCCATAAGATTTTTGATTTCCTTTATCATGGTCGACATTTCTTCAGGGTTTGTTGTCCCCTTTGATACCTTGATATTTATAAATGACACAAAATCTTTATCAAGATTAATTGCGGCACCATTAATTGCCCATGAAGAATTCTCAATTTCATCAATTACAATTGTGGTAAGAGATTGATCTCTACCCATTATATTTACTATCAGATCAGTAAGACCCTTAATAATATTATCTTTTATTTCCTCATTGATTTGACTCTTAACCACTTTTACATTTACAAACGGCATATTTTCACCTCTTTATAATATTTAAAACCATATTTAATATTTAAACAATTTCTGCAAATTACCGGTTATCAGTCAATCAGGCTGTAAAGGAGTTTAATTTCCTTTTCCCATATACTTTCATCGGGTGTTTCAAGAACCATGGGGATATTATTAAATTGAGGATTATTCATGATGAATCTGAAGGGTTCAAGACCGAGGGAGCCTTTCCCTATGCTCTCATGCCTGTCCACCCGGCTTCCGAATTCCTTTTTGGAATCGTTCAGGTGAATGGCCTTCAGGTAGTCAATTCCAACAATGTTATCAAACTCCTTCAGGGTATTCTCAAAACCTTTAGCAGTTTTAATGTCATACCCGGCAGAATAGGTGTGGGCAGTATCCAGGCACACTCCTATGCGGGTTTTATCATTTACATTTTTAATTATAAGGGCCAGTTCTTCAAACCGGTTTCCCATGTTGGTGCCCTGGCCGGCGGTGTTTTCTAAAACAGCCGTAACGCCTGATGTTTTATCAAGGATAATGTTGATTGATTCGGCGATCCTTTCAAGACACTGTTCGGGAGCAGTTTTATTCAGGTGACTTCCGGGATGAAAATTCAGGTACTTAAGACCCAGTTGTTCGCAGCGCTGCATTTCATCAAGAAATGCATTTCTTGATTTTAGGAGGCCCTCTTCTTCCGGGTGCCCGAGATTGATAAGATAGCTGTCGTGGGGCAGGATGTGCGCGGGATCGTAACCTTTACTGATGCAGTGTGCCCTGAAGCGGGTGATGTTTTCATCTGTCAGTGGTTTTGACTGCCATTGCCTCTGATTTTTTGTGAACATGGCAAAGGCCTTTGCGCCGATATTTTCCGCGTTTTGGGGGGCGTTTTCAACACCGCCGCTTATGCTTACATGGGCTCCGATATACTTCATTTTTAAAATAATCCATGCAGAAAATTTGATATAAAAAAAAGCACGGTTGCAGAAACAAGAACTGTAACACAGGTCTTGATGATATAGCTGTAACTGCCCCCGATGCCTGCCTTGAAATAATCCCTTGTTACCAGAAAACAGAGGTGCACGGGTGAAAGCATCATTCCCATGTACCCGAATGTGTAAGCCAGCGCGGCATATGACAGGTATGTGTATGTGTCATGGGCTGGTATCAGCGGTATAATAAGCGGAAAGGATGCACCCACAAAACCCACTGCTATCCCCAGTATAAATCCTGAAAAAAATGGCATTATAATTATGAGCAGTATTGCGGGTATCCCGTATGTCATCAGCTCGTCTCTTATTGCCTGGACCGCGCCCGAGTCAGTCATTACTCCCTTAAAGAGCATTATGGAGATGACCAGGAAGATCATTGTAAGGTTTGATTTCCCGAATGTTGCCTTAAGGAGCCCAGACGGGGCTATTTTGTTTGTACTGCAGACCCACAGGATAGCTCCTGCAAGCCCTGTGATAACAGGGGCAAGGGAAGGGATGCTTATGCCTGCTGTAACCTTGAGCAGTTTGGACAGCCCGGTTATGATGAATATGGATAAAATGATAATAATAATCGGCATCATTTCATGGATAAATTCCTTTACACCGCTCCATGTAACACGGCTTCCGGCGTTTTGACCGGTTTTATCCATGGGCCTTATGATAAAGAAATAACCGGCCCCGATTGACAGCAGAGTCATGGGAATGGCAAAGGCCATATAATGCCATGTTTCGACATTTAATAATGCTATGGCAAGGATTACCCCCGGGTACAGGGGCCACCAGTATTCCCATATATGCCTGAACCAGTAATTAAGCGAGGCCTTTTGTTCAGGAGTGGCTTTAACCCTTGAGAGCGATTCATCCACCAGCGGGGCGGAAAAGAGCGCCCCTCCCGGCATTGGCAAAAGCCCTATGAGGGCGGACATTACAGTGGCTACCATCCTTGCATCCCTGGCAAGACGCGTAAAACTGCCCACCAGCCTTTTCATATGCCCGCTTTTTGCCATTATGTCGCTCATAACCATTATGAGCCACACGATTAGCGAGAGGCTGAGGGTCTGGTAGTTTATGATACTGTCATACAGGCAGGTGAGTAATTCCATGGGAGATATTGCCATTAAAAACCCAAGGGATATGGACCCTGCCAGCAGTGAAACGGCCAGGTGAAGACCGAGCCTGTTCAGGACCAGGATGCCTGCAAAGATGATTGTTATTTTCAGTAAAGCAGGAATTTTATTCCTCCAAATAGAAAAGGACCTGCTGTAAAATCGAGCAGGTCCTGTATTATATTATTAAACGCGTTAACCTTGATAAGCAGTGTTTTCATATCAGTGTACTGCCAGGTCTTTTTTGATTTAAAAAAACTGGATTCCCCGGTCAAGCCCTGACTATTACCCACACTTGACACAGATGTTTAAGGTCCTGCTCGCTGCATGTGTCTTTTAGCAAGTGCGTAACCTTCGGCCATAGACTGAAGCCGCGTAAGACCTCTCCACATACTTGTGGTACCAGGAGGACCATCCCCCTTTCTGTTGAGGTATCCACCCAGCGCTCCAATCATTGGAAGCACTTGACCTATAGATGGCGGTTTGGCTGGAATCGGACCTTTATTTATCTTGATCCATAAAACCTGCCACTCGTCTTCACTTAAAAATACATCACAAGGAATGTCGGGGATCTCTCGACCTTGTTTTGTCATCCAGAATATTCTCCAGGCAACTACAAAATCAATTGCCAGGCAGGCTTCTAACCTGTCTGCATTTTCCAGTCTTCGGTCTTCTATCCGGCATCCGCTTTTTAATGTCCGGTGATATGTTTCTATTCCCCAACGTTTGCTGTACCAGGCTATTCTTTTACAAGCGTCTTCAAATGTTTCTGTCTTAACTGTTGTCAACAATATCCATTCAAGCGGGTCCTTAACATTTTCACCAGCTTCGATTTCCTTGGCAAGAACCGCCCACATCCTTATAGACGGCCTGTTGGCTTTTTTTCTGGGCGCCCTTTTCTCTATCTCGATAAAGCGTATCCCTAACTTAGCAGTTCTAGCTCGACGTGATCCTTTTCGGGGTATAAAAAGCTCCTGTGTGCCTGACAAAGGAGCCTCTAAAAGTTTTTCCAAAAGACTCGCTTCTTCTGATTTCTTCCCTCCTCCACGCTTGGCTCGAACCAGCAGCTTCGGACCCGATACATTCCTGCCGGCTTCTTCGAAAAACTCATATATATCGGCTTCTCGATCACCAACACTCACAAGCGTAGTATCCGGACAAAGACCCTGAACTTCTTCCACTGCCCGATAACTCTTAAGCCATTTTATGCTTTCCTTTTGATCAATCGGCAGGCGCGCGCGAAACTCCCTTTTACCAGCTTCCTCCTCTTTTCTCGACCAGCATTGAACATCAAGAAGACCTAATGGAACACCATCTTCTGTAAAAGCCATGGTATCATGAACCAACAGACCAACAGATCTGTCTCCCTTCGTGTTCACCGGCCCCATTCCTTCTACTGCATGATGACTATATGTAAGGGTAGTTGTGTCCTGTACTGCAAGAACAACACTGTGTCCCTTTATCCTCTCTATGCTCGACTCTATGTGCGGTTTCAATAATACTTGCATATCTATGTTGCCATTATCAAAAAATCGGTACGCTGCCTTAACCTTTGCCTTTGAGCCATTGCTCGCTTGTGGAACAAGTTTTCCAGGCTGAGAATAAAAATCCCTCGCCAGAGTAAATAACCTTTCCTTTAATCTTCCATCGTATAGCTCAACTCCCCCAAACTCCTCTTCAACCCAGTCCTGTGGCTCGAAAAGTCGTTTGCCGCATCCCAACAAACTCGGGCTTTCATGGCATAGCCTCTCTCGATACTCCTTCGTAAGCGGATATACATATATATCTTTCTTTCCACTCGATATTTTCCCGTTCGCGTAGCCGTCTCTCCGGCCAGCAGTTTCCCCTATCTTTGTCCAGTTCGAGGCTATATAGCTAGTACCTTTGAATCTTACCGGATCTACAAAGGTCTCAACAAGCTCTATCTCATATTTGTACTTTTTCAGCCAATCCTCTCTCAATCGCTTAAGGCTCAGGCTTAATACATGCGATGAAAGGTTCTTCACCCTTATTGTCGGGACTATTAAAAAGCGGCTGTTGCATACCACCTTCTCTAAATTTTGTCTTCGGGCTCCTTCGCTCCATCCTATCCATTCCTCTCGTGCCTTTAATTTCCGGGTCGCTCCGCTAAAGCTCAGGCCACCTATGCAGCCATATTTTTCACTCTTAATCAAATAGCGAATCTGTGCTCCACATAAAGGCCCCCGCCCAAGGTAGTGATACCCATCAAGCAACTGGTTCCAGTCACGAGAGCTCTTGCTGTAACGGCTGCTTACAGGTATTACCTCGACTCTGCCCAGTCCGCTAAGATCACAATCCGCTTCTTTTACCCAGGGTAATACCTGTCCTTTTTCAACATTGATGTTTTGAAATCCATAAGTTTTTTCACTTTTAGGTAACCTGATGCTTCCTCGCCTTTGTAGTTCCTGAAGCACTTTCCTGCAGCTCATTTCCTTAAGCTTGCCATTCGCTGATCGCCAGCCTACCCACTCACACACCCGTCTCGATAACTCTCGCCTGGATATCTCAGGCTCTGACTCAATAGCCTTGCTTATCTTTTCAATCAGCTTCTCATTAATATGTTGTCCATTTATCCACATGCTACCGATTCTAGCATCAATTACCCACGGTGTCAAGTGTGTCCCAGAGACAGGGTCAAGCCGGGGAATGACGTTTAGTAAAGCTGCAATTCTTTTACTGATTGCTGAATTCTGACATCTGACCTCTGTTTTTATTACCACCCCAGAGTCAAATACTTATGCATTGAATCCGAAGCCATTCTTCCTGCTCCCATGGCCAGGATAACCGTTGCCGAACCTGTTACAATGTCTCCGCCTGCCCATACACCCTTTTTGGATGTCTTGCCTGTCTCCGGATCGGCTACTATATATCCCCACTTATTGAGGTCCAAGCCTTCTGTTGACTGTGTAAGCAGGGGATTTGCTCCGGAACCAACGGCTATAACAGCCAGATCACATTCGAGTTGAAACTTTGAACCCTCTATGGGGACAGGACTGCGGCGGCCGGATGCATCAGGTTCTCCCAGTTCCATCTTTATACATTCCATGCCTGTGACGCGTCCCCTGTCATCACCGATGAACCTCTTTGGAGATGTGAGGAGGTAGAATTCAATACCTTCCTGCTCGGCATGATGTATCTCTGCAGACCTTGCTGGCATTTCTTCTCTGGACCGCCTGTAGACTATGCGGACGGTCTCTGCACCAAGTCTCATTGCTGTCCTTGCTGCATCCATTGCCACGTTTCCTGCACCAAATACTGCAACATTTTTACCCTTTACAATGGGCGTGTCAAAATCCGGGAACAGATATCCCTTCATAAGGTTTGATCTTGTAAGGTATTCATTGGCGGAATAGATGCCTATCAGGTTTTCACCCGGGATTCCCAGAAATTTTGGGAGTCCGGCACCTACGCCAAGGTATATTGCCTCATATCCCTGTTCAAACAGTTCGTCCAGTTCAACTGTCCTGCCTACGACATTGTTGCATTCAAGTTTTGCACCCAGTCTTTCAAGGAAGTTTACTTCCGAGAAGACTATTTCCTTTGGAAGCCTGAATTCGGGTATCCCGTATACAAGTACTCCGCCTGGTTTGTGAAATGCTTCAAAGATGGTTACGTCGTGACCCTTGAGGAGCAGGTCGCCTGCAACCGTCAGGCCGGACGGGCCGGAGCCTACAACTGCAACCTTTTTACCAGTGGGTGCCTGCTTGGGCGGAAGTTCTCCCTTTCCGTGGTCCCTTTCAAGGTCTGCCACAAAACGTTCAAGGTTTCCGATTGCGACCGGTTCGCCTTTTTTACCAAGTATGCATGAGCCTTCGCATTGTGCTTCCTGGGGACATACCCTGCCGCATACTGCAGGAAGTGCATTTTTCTGCCAGATATGTCGGATGGATTCTGTGAATTTTTTTTCTCTCAATAGGTTTATAAAACCCGGGATGTCAACAGACACGGGGCATCCCTCGACGCATGAAGGCTTTTTACACTGGATGCATCTTGAGGCCTCTGTAACTGCCATTTCTTCGGTGTAGCCGAAGGGTACTTCCTTGAAATTCCTTCTGCGTACTTCGGCTTCCTGTTCCGGCATTGGCTGCCGTGATATCTTTTCTTTTTTCTCTTTGGATTCCATTAAAATATCCTCCCTGACTTCTTCTAATTACAACAATATGTGAAAGAAGATTACGTTAATCAACAGCGAAAATGTCAATGGGTATTATTCATTGGCAATTTTGCATTCGCAGGCATATTTATCGGTCGCCTGGCATTCTTCTTCTCTGTATGCCTGTAATCTCTGGGTCAGTTCATCAAAGTCTACCTTGTTCCCGTCAAATTCAGGTCCGTCAACACAGGCGAATTTTGTTTCGCCGCCGACACTTACCCTGCAGCACCCGCACATCCCTGTGCCGTCAACCATAATCGGATTCAGACTCACAATTGTCTTAACTTTATATTCATCAGTAATTTTACATACAAACTTCATCATTGGAACGGGGCCTATTCCGACCACCAGCTTTACATCTTCCTTTTCAAGCTTTTCCTTCAGTACATCGGTTACAAAACCATGATGTCCGTATGAGCCGTCATCAGTACACACATGAAGCTCATTTGATGCTTCCTTCATTTTGTCTTCAAGGATCAGAAGGTCTTTATTTCTGGCACCTATAATTGCAATTACACGATTTCCCGCTTCCTTCAGGCCTCTGGTAATAGGGTGCATAACTGCTACACCTGTTCCGCCGCCAACACATACGACTGTTCCCAGTTTTTCAAGGTGGGTTGGTTTTCCAAGGGGGCCTATAATATCCTGGAACTTGTCTCCGACCTGAAGTGATTTAAAGAGCGATGTTGATTTCCCTACTACCTGGTAGATTATTGTTATTGTGCCTTTTTGGGGATCTGTATCTGCCATTGTAAGGGGAATACGTTCACCGGTCTCGTTTGCCTTGAGGATAACGAACTGACCGGGCTTTGCTTTTTTTGCAATTAAAGGAGCGCTTATTTCATTAAGAACTACTGTTCCGTCCGCCATCTCCTGGCGTTTCAGTATTTCGAACATTTTTTTCCTCCATAATAAAATAATACGATTCGTCGAAAACGACTAACATGTGAACCGGATTATGTCAAAGTAAAAAGAGTTTATTGACCTGAAATTAGGTATTTATAGTGAAATAATTCACCAGGGATGGGCTATATTTTTTCGTGGTAACTCATCTGGATCGTCCTTACAAGATCAGTAAGCGTCCTGTTAACAGGGGTGGAAATTCCAGCTTTTTCACCTTCTTTGCAGATGGCGCCGTTTATATAATCAACCTCGGTGGGTCTTTTATTGAGTACATCCTGGAGCATGGATGCTATATTTCCGGCAGTGGACCTGCATACCTCCAGGACCTTCTCAAGGGGGGCATCGAAGGCGAGGTTTATTCCCTTTGCCTTTGAAACTGCTATGGCCTCGGCAACCGCTTCCTTCATTATAGACAGGCTGCCTTCATATTCCGGCAGCCTGCCGTTTCTGAGTCGAGTTATAGCCGTAAGGGCGTTGATGCCTACGTTGATAATCAGCTTGCTCCAGATAAGTTTATCTACATTATCCGACGAGCTTGTTGAAAAGCCGGACCTGTTAAAAGCCGAGACAAGTTCCTTAAGGCGTTCCCCGAAATCCCCGGCCGGACCAAAGACGGTGGATCCCATGCCTGCGTGACGAATTTTACCGGTATCAAGGGATGTAGCGCCTTCGGATGTTACACCCCCGATGACCCGGTTTTCTCCAAGGATTTCCTTAAGGGTTTCCACATTGCCAAGGCCATTCTGAAGGGTGGCAAAAAGGGTCTTTTGAGGAGCCCTGCCTTTCAGTGCTTCTGCTGCATCCTTCGTCCTGTTTGATTTTACGCAGATAAGAACCATGTCCGGGTCAATGTCTGACAGATCGGTAATAACAGGAACCATTGCCCTGTAATCTCCAGATACCCCCTCAACACTTATACCGCTTTTATTGATTATTTCCGCCCGGGTGGAATTATAATCAAAAAGGACTGCATTAAATCCTGCAATTTTCAACCTGGCGGCAAAAAGACACCCCATGGCGCCCGGGCCGACTATAAGGATTTCCATAATATGTCTCCTGATGTCCATCCAAAAATATTCTATTTTGGGATGGACATATTCTAGATCTTATCCGCTTCCTCTTTACTCATTTTAAAAACATGATCCGGACCGGGAAACAGCCCTTCTTCAACCTCTTTTTTATATTGAGCCATTGCCTCCTTTATCATTGGGGCAAGGTTCAGGTACTGTTTGACAAATTTAGGTGTAAACCTTTCAAAGAGCCCCAGTACATCGTGATACACAAGAACCTGGCCGTCGCAATCCTTTCCCGCTCCTATACCGATCGTCGGTATGCTCAGTTCTTTTGTGACCCGGGCCGCCAGTGTGTCGGGTATGCATTCAAAAACGATCATAAAGGCGCCGGCCTCTTCGAGATCCTTTGCCGACTGAATCATTGCCTTTGCACTTTCGGCATCCTTTCCCTGTACCTTGTATCCGCTCAGCATGGTAGCGGTCTGAGGGGTTAATCCCAGGTGCCCGCAGACAGGTATGCCCGCCTTTACAATGGCTTTCACTGTGGATGCCATATCGCTTCCGCCTTCAAGCTTTACACAGTCACAGCCTGCCTCCTTTAAAAATCTGCCGGCGTTTTCAACGGCTTTTTCGATGCTTACCTGGTATGACATGAAAGGCATGTCGCCAATGATAAAACCGTTTTTCACTCCCCTGCTTACTGCCTTTGAGTGATGTATCATTTCATCCATTGTTACCGGAACAGTGGAGTCATATCCCAGCATGACATTGCCCAGTGAGTCTCCGACCAGTATGGTATCAATGCCTGCCTGATCGACAAGGCTGGCTGCCGAATAATCATAGGCAGTCATCATGGTTATTTTTTCTCCATTGATTTTCTTCTGCTGCAGTCTTGCGAGAGTCATTTTTTCACTGCTCATTTTCTCCTCCTGTCGGTATTGTCCGTCGGAAATACGCTGATGCCAACCCGGAATTGTTTCAGGTAACCGGGTTGCAGGTTACCTTTCCGGGATGGAAATGTAAAAAAAATGGGGATCTTATCCGATCGAAAAGATCCCCATGATATAGATTTTGATAGTCGTACGGTATGAGACATTGTTCAGTTTCTCTTCTCATCCGTCCCGGTCATCCACATCAGGAGATCCAGGCGGCATTACCTGAAAAATTAGTCTGTTCATGTTTATTTCGGCTTGATGTCCCCTGTCCGGGATCACCCTACCTTTTTGTTCCTTAAATAATAATATGCCAGCGAATGTAATGTCAATAACAAGTAATTTTTAATAATCTCCGGTTGTGAAAATCAATGAACAATTGCCTTGACATTCTTTGAAATTATTAGGATTCTAGCTCAACATAAACTTTTTTCTCATATATAAATTTTCCTATCGTACAGGAAATTATAAATATATTGGCAAATTGAAATATTTACCGATCTAATTGGACTTTTTCATTTTTTTAAATGATCAATATAAATCTTAAAAAACCAGGCAAATAAAAAATCTTAAGGAGGTAGTAACTATGTCTGATCTATCAACATTGTTGGCTGATCTGAAAGAGCAGGAGGCATTGGATGCGGTCAAAACAGCGCTTGATGGTGGTGCGGATCCCCTCAAAATTCTAGCCGATGCAAGAGAAGGGATGAAGATTGTCGGTGAGAGATTTGGCAATGAAGAGTATTTTATTCCGGATCTGATATATTCCGGTGAAATTTTAAAAGGCATTGCCGCCCTTGTTGAGCCACACATCAAAGACTCCGGTACTGAGGCAGAAAAACTGGGCAAGGTTATAATAGCGACCGTTGCCGGTGATATACATGACATAGGAAAAGATCTTGTTGTATTTATGCTTGATATCAGCGGTTTTGAGGTATTTGACCTTGGTATCGATGTCCCGGTACAGACCATTGTTGACAAGGTCAAGGAAACAGGGGCTACAATAGTGGGTTTAAGCGGATTCCTTACACTCGCCTTTGATGCAATGAAAGAAACTATTGATGCCCTATCGGAAGCCGGTCTCAGAGATAATCTGAAGGTAATGATCGGCGGCGGACAGATTGATGATGAAGTCAAGAAATATACCGGCGCGGATGCCTATGGAAAAGACGCCATGGCAGCAGTAAATCTGGCCAAGGAATGGTTGTGCTAGTCTTATACCCGTATCAAAAATAAAGCGGAATCATGTATTGATTTATTCAAAAAATGTAGAGACGGGTTTAAAACCCGTCTCTACAGAATGTCTTCATACAAGGGGGAACGGGTTTATTTAATATTTACTCGATCCTCCTTTTTAGCTTTTATGCCGGTTTGTTTATTTTCTGAATTAACCTGAATAATATTACTCTAAAGGTAGATGGCAGTGCTTAAAAAATACAATATCTCATTCAATCCGCCGGGCAGATCTATAGATGTCCTGGCAGGGACCAGTATACTGGAAGCAGCGCGCTCAGCGGGGATCGGGCTTTCTGCAACTTGCGGAGGAAAGGGGAGCTGCGGCCAGTGCAGGGTAATCATAAATGAAGGAAATGTATCAGCCCCTCTGGAAACCGAAGAAGAGACCCTTTCAGCGGAAGATTTAAAGAACGGGCACAGGCTCGCATGCTGCACATTTCCCGAAGCAAATCTTAAAGTACATATACCTGAAAAATCACTGCTCTCCGACCTTCAGCTTCAGCTTGATGGTAAAAATAATGAATTTGAAATTGATCCCCTGGTAAAATCATTCAATATCAGGGTTAAAACCCCTTCCCTTAAGGAGCCTGCGGCCGATCTGGACAGGGTGCTTGAGGCGCTGAGTAACACCCATAATATTATCGATCCTTCTGTGGATATACTTGCCCTTAAACAGTTGCCTCTGCTTTTAAGGAAAAATAACTGGGAGATATCCGCAATAATGAGAGACAGTGAGATCATAGGATTTGCCTCCCCTGGCACACACCCGGCAGGCCTGGCAATTGACCTTGGAACAACTAAGGTGGCGGCCTATCTTATGGATTTGAGCACTGGAAAGGAACTTGCCTCCAGGGGAGCGGTCAATCCCCAGTCAGTTTACGGCGATGATGTGATGAGCCGTCTTGACAGCGCCATCCATGACCGGGCAGCAGACAGTTCTCATCCGACCAGTCTGGCAAAGGTTATACGGGATCTCTTTAATGAACTGATCGAATCTCTTGCCAGGGAGACCGGGCTCACCGGAAAGGATATCGCGGATATCTGTATTGTCGGAAACACGGCCATGACCCACCTGTTTCTCGATCTACCAGTTGAACAGCTTGCGAAGTCTCCATATATAGCAGCCGCTGACCATTCAGTTGATGTGAAGGCTCGGGATGCAGGGATTTATGCCTGTCCGGGAGCATATATACATGTTTTACCGGGGATAGGCGGGTTTGTAGGCGGGGATCATGTATCCATGATACTGGGTGCCGGAATCGATAAAAAAAACAGGGTCACCCTTGGTGTCGATATCGGGACAAATACCGAAATCGTACTTAATAATCCTGAAAAGGGTTCCCTTGTTTCACTTTCCTGCCCCTCGGGGCCGGCATTTGAGGGTGCCCATGTGACAGACGGCATGAGGGCAGCCAGGGGTGCTATTGAATCGGTCTGTCTTACCCGGAATACCGTGGAGTGCAAGACAATCGGTGATGCGCTTCCCATCGGGCTTTGCGGTTCGGGAATAATCGATGCAGTGGCAGAGTTGTACCGGTGGGGTATAATAAACGACAGGGGACGGTTTGATAAAGATAATAAAAGGGTATATCAGGGAAAATACGGCTCGGAATTTGTCATAGCCGAAGGCGGCAACGGAAATGGAAACATAGTAATTTCCCAGAAGGATATTGCCGAGATACAGCTTGCCAAGGGGGCAATCAAGGCAGGTATCGAGGCATTAATGGAAGTGAACGGTATAACTGAAGATATGGTGGATGAGGTCATTATTGCCGGTGCATTCGGGACCTATATCAATCTTGTCAGTGCAGTGGATATAGGGCTTTTGCCGGCCTTTTCCAATGCACGCTACATGCAGGTCGGCAACAGCGCGGGTATCGGGGCAAAAATGACACTCTTATCCCGAAGGGAAAGGGATCGTGCCAGGGATATTGCCTGTAAAACAGGATATCTTGAATTGACGACTCATCATAATTTTAATAGAAGGTTTGCTCAGGGTATGAGATTTCCCCTGGAAAAACAGATTATAAATAATGGATGATATTCGAAGAAAGGGATAATAATATGATCGTTATTGGAGAAAAAATAAACGGAACCCGTAAACGGGTAAAGGAAGCGATTGCTGCAAAAGATGCAGATTTTATTAAAGACCTTGCATTAAGGCAGGTAAATGCAGGTGTTGATTTTCTTGATGTTAATGCCGGGACAGCTCCCGAAAAGGAACCGGAAGACATGATCTGGCTGATAAACACGGTTCAGGAGGTTACTGACGCTACACTTTGTCTTGATTCCGCCAATCCCGAGGCCCTGAAGGCAGGTTTTACTGTTGTAAAGAAAACCCCCATGATAAATTCACTTAGCGGTGAGAAAATACGTGTAAATGGGGTCCTTCCCCTTGCATGCGAACATCAGACCGAGCTGATTGTTCTGACATGCGATGATGACGGTATCCCAACAACCGTTGAAAAGCGGATGGAAATTCTGGACAGGCTCATTGCAATGACCAGGGAGGGAGGCCTTGCTGACAGCAAGCTGCACATTGATCCACTGGTAGGAACCGTATCAACAGATACGAAGAGCGGCAATATTGCATTTGAATCCATGCGGAAGATTCTTGAAAAATATCCCGATGTACATATCACCGGAGGTTTAAGTAATATATCCTTCGGGCTGCCTGCAAGATCGGTCATTAACCAGGCATTTGCTGTCCTTGCAATTGCAGCAGGAATGGACAGTGCGATTGTAGATCCTGAAAATACAGACCTGAAAAGCATTATCTATGCCGCTGATGTTGTACTGGGCAGGGACAGATTTTGCCGCAATTTTACCTCGGCCTACAGGCAGGGTATAATCGGCAAAAAAAAGTAATTTTAGTTTTTTAATTGAGGAATACATGAACGATAAAAAAGTAAAATATAGAGTTTTAATTGCAAAACCCGGCCTGGACGGTCATGACCGGGGAGCCAAAATAATAGCAAGGGCACTGAGGGATAATGAGTTTGAGGTTATTTACACGGGTATCCGGCAGTCTCCACGGGAGATCGTTGCAACAGCTGTTCAGGAGGATGTGGCGGTTATCGGTCTTTCTTCCCTGTCAGGCGCACATCTCAGGCTTTTTCCAGCTGTCATTGATGAGCTGAAAAAGGCAGGGGCAGAGGATATTAAAGTGCTTGGCGGCGGTATTATCCCTGATGACGATATTGAGGTACTTAAAAAGGCCGGAATAGAGGGAGTGTTTACTCCCGGGGCATCCCTTGCTGAAATAATCGAGGCATTTAAAGTTGCCTGTGATGCGTTTTACAGCTAACCCGTAATGAAGAACGAACTGTTAATATAGAAAAGGATCACCATGAGTAAGGACGCTAGAATTAAGGAATGGGAAGAAAACGAGCTGGCAAAAAGTACTGCCAGGTTTCCCGAGCGCAAAGAGCGGTTTATTAACCACGGCCAGGAGGAGATTCCAAGGATTTCCTTTCCTGCAGATATAGATGATAATTATATTTCCGAACAGGGATTCCCCGGCAGATATCCTTTTACAAGAGGTGTACAGCCTACCATGTATCGGGGACGTTTGTGGACAATGCGTCAGTATGCGGGTTTTTCAACCGCGGCTGAAACAAACAACAGGTTCAGATACCTTCTCGATCAGGGCACGACAGGGCTCTCGATAGCATTTGATCTGCCCACACAGATCGGCTATGACTCGGATGATCCCATGAGTGCCGGTGAAGTAGGGAAAGTAGGTGTTGCTATTGATTCGCTTGCGGATATGGAAGTTTTATTTAAGGGAATCCCCCTTGATAAGATATCAACATCCATGACCATAAATGCCCCTGCTGCAGTACTTCTTGCAATGTATATCGCCCTTGGCGAGAAGCAGGGCGTTTCTGCGGATAAATTAAAGGGCACAATACAGAATGATGTCCTGAAGGAGTATGTTGCAAGAGGAACATATATCTTTCCGCCAAAGCCCAGTCTCAAACTGATCACGGATATTTTTCAGTACTGCAGTCAGAATCTCCCCTCTTTTAACACTATCTCAATATCGGGATACCATATAAGGGAAGCGGGCTCCACGGCCGTTGAAGAGGTCGCCTTTACGCTTGCAAATGCATGCACCTATGTGCAGTCCGCAATAGATGCTGGCCTTGAAATAGATACCTTTGCAACCAGGCTTGCCTTTTTCTTTAACGCCTCATCAAACATCCTGGAAGAGGTAGCCAAGTTCAGGGCCGCCAGAAGACTCTGGGCAAAGATAATGAAAGAAAGATTCGGGGCCAAAAAGCCTGCAAGCCAGATGATGCGCTTCCATACGCAGACGGCAGGTAACACACTCACTGCCCAGCAGGTGGACAACAACATTGTGAGGGTAACAATCCAGGCCCTTGCAGCCGTGCTGGGAGGGACACAATCCCTGCATACCAATTCAAAGGATGAGGCGCTTGGTCTTCCGACCGAGGATTCGGTAAGGACCGCACTCAGGACTCAGCAGATAATTGCCCATGAATCAGGCGTTGCAGATACGATTGATCCCCTTGCCGGCTCTTATTTTATAGAAGAACTGACCGATAAAATCGAGAAGCAGGCAGTCGAACTCATGGCGCAGGTTGAAAAGGAAGGCGGTGTTGTTGCAAGTATAGAAAAGGGTTTCATACAGAGACACATCGAAAAATCCGCCTATGAATACCAGAAGGAGATAGAAAGCCAGGAGCGTATTATCGTCGGAATGAATAAGTTTAAGGTTGAGGAAGAATTCAAACCACCGGTCTTAAAGATTGATCCCGAGGTAGAGGATAACCAGGTAGAAGGCCTGAAAATTCTTAAGGAAGGCAGAAATAAGGAAAAGGTGGAAGCGACCCTTTCAGTGCTCAGAGATGCTGCAAAGGGTGACAGCAACCTGATGCCTCCGATACTGGCAGCCGTAAGGGAATATGCCACACTTGGGGAGATATGCGGTGTGCTTCGTGATGTGTTTGGCGAGTACAGGTACAGGGGGTAGACATGATAAAGAAGATTGATCATATAGGAATTGCGGTAACGTCTATTGAACAGGCCAGGGATTATTTTGAGAACACGCTGGGGCTTACATGTGAAGGTGTTGAAACAGTGGAATCCCAGAAGGTAAAGACAGCATTTTACTCGGTGGGTGAAGTCCACATTGAATTACTTGAGCCAACCTCGGAAGAGAGTGCTGTTGCCAAATTTCTGGGCAAAAATGGTGAAGGAGTGCATCACATCGCTTTTCAGACGGACAGCGTGGAAGGACAGCTCGGCCAGGCGGAAAAGTGCGGGTGCAGCCTTATAAACAAGATCCCTGTGGAAGGGGCAGGGGGCAAAAAAGTTGCTTTCCTCCATCCGAAATCAACATGCGGAGTGTTGACAGAGTTCTGCTGTAAAGAGGACGAATAACAGGACCGGCTTATGACAGACAAAATGAATGAGTTGATGCGGCTGCGTGAACAGGCCGCCCTTGGCGGAGGACCTGACCGGATCAAAAAGCACAAGGCAAAGGGAAAGCTTACCGCAAGGGAACGAATAGAGCTTCTTCTTGATAAGGGGAGTTTTGAAGAGTTTGATACCTTCAAGACCCATCGGTGCCGCAATTTCGGGATGGAAAATAAAGAGATACTTGGAGACGGTGTGGTTACTGGTCACGGTACCGTGAACGGCAGGCCTGTCTATATCTTTTCCCATGATATGACAGTCTTCGGGGGCAGCCTTTCCGAGACCTTTGCAGAAAAGATCTGCAAGGTTATGGATATGGCAATGAAAAACGGCGCTCCTGTAATAGGCTTTAATGATTCGGGAGGGGCAAGGATACAGGAAGGCATCGAAAGCCTCGCAGGTTATACTGATATTTTTTTAAGAAATGTCATGTCCTCAGGGGTAGTGCCCCAGATCTCTATTGTTTTAGGACCATGCGCAGGCGGAGCAGTCTATTCTCCTGCGCTTACCGATTTTACTGTTATGGTCCAGGATAACGGGTATATGTTTTTGACCGGACCGAGGGTGGTTAAGGCAGTAACCCATGAAGATGTTAGTATCGAGGATCTTGGCGGGGCATCGGTACACACCGCAAAGAGCGGAGTAGCCCATCATTCGGTAAAATCGGATGAGGAGGCCATAGAGTATGTAAGGGAAATGCTGTCATACTTCCCCCAGAGCAACAGGGAGAAACCTCCATGGGCGGAATGCAATGATCCTGATGAGAGGAGAGATCCTGATCTGAACAGTATTGTGCCCGATAATCCTGCCCGGGTTTATGACATGAAGGAGATTATCACCCGAACGGTTGATAGTGGCAAATTTCTCGAGGTGCATAAAAAATATGCTCCCAACCTTATTGTCGGATTTGCCAGGTACGGCGGTTTTCCGGTCGGTATAGTGGCAAATCAGCCCCGCTTTCTGGCAGGTGTGCTTGATAATAATTCTTCGATAAAGGGCGCAAGGTTTGTAAGGTTCTGTGACTGTTTTAATATCCCTGTGATAACATTTGTGGATGTTCCGGGTTTTCTTCCGGGAACGGTCCAGGAATACAACGGAATAATTAGAAACGGCGCAAAGATGTTATATGCCTATGCCGAAGCAACAGTGCCCAAGGTGACTATTATTACCCGCAAGGCCTATGGCGGTGCCTACTGTGTTATGTCATCCAAACATCTGAGAGGCGACATCAACTATGCCTGGCCCACGGCTGAAATAGCGGTTATGGGTGCAAAGGGTGCGGTTGAGGTGCTCTATAATAATTATTTTCAGGATGACCGGGATGCCTTTCTTGCCGAAAGGGAGAGGGAATATTCGGAACTGGTAGCCAATCCTCTTGTAGCGGCAAAACGGGGTTATATAGACGACATAATAGAGCCGGCACGAACCAGGCCCAGAATAATCAATGCCCTGAAGCTGCTTAAAGACAAGCAGGATTCAAATCCTGCCAAAAAGCACGGGAATATACCGCTGTAGCTTACCTGAAACTCATGACTGCCTGATTTCCGGGTTAAGGTATTGTGTTCTTATTTGATATCCCGCTGCTTGCGGAGGGATAGTTCATTTTTTATCCCTGCTGTTTATGGCAGGTTTCCAGGTTATTTCGTATAATTCCTTGCGTCTGCTCTCGAGATTCCTTACACTTCCCTGCTGTCTCAGTTCCTTTAACAGGTCAAGATCCAGGTCCACCATGAGGGTCATTTCAGTATTGGGGGTGGCTTCTGCTGCGATGGCGTCATGGGGAAAGGCGAAGTCCGAAGGTGTAAATATGGCAGACTGTGAATACTGGATGTCCATATTTTCTACCTTTGGAAGGTTGCCGACGCTTCCTGAAATGGCAACATAACACTCGTTTTCAATGGCCCTGGCCTGAGCGCACCTTCTTACCCTGAGATATCCGTTTTTGGTGTCAGTCCAGTATGGAACCAGGAGAAGGGTCATTCCCCTGTCGACAAGATATCGTGCAAGTTCGGGAAATTCCACATCATAGCAGATCAGTATACCGATCTTTCCTATATCCGTATCAAATACACGAATTTCATCTCCACCCCGAAGGCCCCAGTACTGGGATTCATCCGGGGTTATATGTATCTTGTACTGGGCATCCCATGTCCCATCGCGGCGGCACAGAAATGAAACATTATAAAGGGAGTCATCCCTCAGTTCAGGTATGCTGCCGGCGACTATATTGACGTTGTAGGTTATGGCCATGTTAACAAATGCAGTACGTATGTCATCGGTATACTCTGACAGAGAGCGCATTGCCTCTGCAGGATTTTCCTGGTTGAAATTTTTAAGAAGAGGAGCGTTAAGCAGTTCAGGGAATAATACAAGGTCGGAATTATATCCGGCCACCGCGTCTATGAAAAATTCCGCCTGCTGCAGAAATTCATCAAGATGGGTAAACGGGCGCATCTGCCATTGTACAACACTGATACGCGGAAATGATTTTCTGCCTCCAAACAGCTTCTGTTTCTTTTCATAATAGATGTTGTTCCACTCCATCAAAACGCCGTAGGAGTCGGATTTGGTATCCTCAGGGATGTAATTCTTCATTACCTTCTTGATATGAAAATCATTTGAGATCTGAAAAGATAGAACAGGATCATATATCTCGTTGTCTTTGACCTTCTGTATATAATCCTGGGGAGTCATTTCTCCCGAATGTTCCCCATATCCCGGAATCCTTCCTCCGAAAATGATGGCCTTTAAATTCAGCTTTTCGCAAAGCTCCTTCCTTGCATCATACAGGCGCCTTCCCAGCCGCAGACCTCTGTATTCCGGATCTACAAAAAGATCGAGCCCGTAAAGTGCATCTCCTTCAGGGTCGTGACCGGACATACGTCCTTTATCCACAAGGTCATCGTAGGAGTGCCGGTTCTCATATTCCTCTGCATTAACACGAATGGCAAGTGCTGCTGCAACTACCTTTCCGCTGTCTTCAATACAGATCTGTCCTTCAGGGAAATTGTCGATCAGGGTACCAAATTCACCGGGGCTCCATGCACCGCCGATATCGGCATATACAATATTCATTATTCGCTTGATATGGGGGTAGTCCTGACTGGTTAATGACCTGAGCGTCAATTTGTATTTTGTAGTGTCTGTTTTTGTCATGTTGATTATTATATATAAATTATGCTTAAATTCAATTCTTTGTGAGTTAAATGCAACCAGGTTGCCCGGGATGGATCATGATTTTATTTGTCATATTCCGATAAAGCGGGAAGAGTGTAACAGGCCCGTCAGAGGTTTTTCATATAAAAAAACCCCGGCTTTAGCCGGGGTTTTTATTCTTTTTTATGGGAAATCACGGCTTTCGCCGGGATATTCTAAAATTCCAAATCAGAAAGATATACAGTAAGCCCTATTCATGACAGCTTGTGCACTTTCTGTAGGCCAGGACATCACTCCCATATATTTTTCTGTCCATGTGACAGTTTTTGCAGTTTTTATGATAAGCGGCCTGAAGCTTTATTACGTCATCTTTCTTTTCCTGCGGGTCATGACATTCGGAACATTTTTTTGTTATTCCCCAGGGCGACCAGATATTCTGATCAGTCCGTTCTTTAGGTAAAGGCTTTTCATCTTTTGCCATCTGTTCAGAGCCTTCAGTCGCCTCGGCCTTTTCAGGCTGTTTTACCTGCTCATCTTTATTGTATTCATGATGGCATTCCCAGCATGAGATCGCATATTCCCTGGCATGTTTGACATGTTCAAATTTAGCCGGACCTTTTCTATCCTTTTTATAGCCCTTGTTGTCGATGGTAATTATCATCATTTCTTTTATTTTCTGAGCCATCTCTTCAGTCATTTTTTCATCATCAGTATTCTGAACAGTTACTCCAGACTCATTCTCGTCATCGGCATATATCATGGAACCGTTTGAGACTATAAAAGAACCAGCGATGAGAAGGAAAAACAAAGCTAAAAAGATTCGAGAAAAACCCCTGGGCTTATGTTTAAGATTCATTATAACCTCCCTAAATTATTATGAAAAACTTTGGTATTTTTTTGGGTTTTATATTTTAAACCCCATTAGTCCATCTGCTGGGTAAAAAAACTTCGCAAGCATACTAAATCTCTTTCAAAAATGATAGTATTTTTTCAATCTATTTGTGGTTTTTAAGAATTAAAAGGGGGGTCCCTGAGAGGAGAAAGGAGGGTGAAAACTCAGGGACCTTGACTGATAAGGCGTTTAAAACCTTTTCCCTATCATGATATAACAATAATCACGCCTGAATAATATGCAACACGGCTTTCTTAACAAATTGATAATTTTAGAAAAAATGATTGGTATAAATGATGGTTTGTCTAAGGCTCTATGTCATCTGGCACAGTCAGTTGTGTCTCCCGATAGTTTTGAGAGAGCATGTTCCAACGCAGGGAGGACAACCTCAAGATTCTCTTTTACACCTTTCGGGCTTCCCGGCAGGTTGATTATAAGGCATTTTTCCCTTACGCCTGCCATTGCCCTTGATATCATTGCATGGGGTGTTTTTAAAAGGCTTGCTGCCCTCATGGCCTCTGCAATTCCGGGAACTTCATACTCTATAACACCCTGCATGGCCTGGGGTGTCACATCCGTTGGGCTTAGTCCTGTGCCCCCGGATGTGACAATAAGGGATAATTTTTTATTGTCACACCAGTCTATGAGTGTGTTAATAATTTCTTCTCTTCTGTCCGGGACAATCTCCTTTAAGGCCACTTCAAAGCCATGGTCCCCAAGCATTCTGCAGGCGAGATCACCGCTTTCATCCACTCTTTCTCCCCGTGCCCCCTTGTCGCTCATGGTGAGCACGCCTGCTTTGAATTTATCGGACATATTACCTTTATTAATGTTTTATATTTAGGTATCCAGAAACGATAGTTACTGGATTCGTATTATTCTTCGGCTTTTGATGCGGCTATTACCTTTTCCGCCAGGTTCGCGGGCAGTTCCTCATAGTGAGAGTGTTCCATCCTGAATGAACCCCTTCCAGCGGTCATGGCATTAAGATCAAGGGCATATTTAAGTACCTCGGACATGGGCGCCTGTGCCTTGATAACCTGGTATTTGCCCTCGCTGTCCATTCCAAGAACCCTTCCCCTTCGTCCATTGAGATCGCCCATTACATCACCCATGTTTTCCTCAGGCACGATGATCTCCATTTTCATAACGGGCTCCAGGATAATAGGGCTTGCCTCCTGTATGCCTTTTTTAAAACACATACTTGCCGCTATCTTAAAGGCCATTTCAGATGAGTCTACATCATGTGATTTTCCATCATAAAAACGTACCTTGACATCAACAACAGGATATCCTGCCTGAACACCAAGCGGGAGAGATTCAAGGAGTCCTTTTTCAACTGCTGGGACAAAGTTACGGGGAACATTCATACCCACGAGGGCTTCTTCAAACTCAAATCCTTCGCCCCTTTCCCTGGGGAAGATATCAAAATGGACCTCTGCAAACTGGCCGCGGCCGCCTGACTGTTTTTTATGTCTGTATACAATGCCTTTTGCCGCCTTTTTAATTGTTTCCTTGTAGGGAACCTGAACAGGTTTAAGGACTACCTCAACACCGAATTTGCGATTGAGTTTTTCGCAGGTGGTTTCGAGATGCCCCTGACCCGTGCCTGAAAGAATAATATCAGCGGTTGTCTGGTCTCTGTCCAGTTTCAGGGTGGGGTCTTCCTCGAGGAGCCTGGAAAGTGAGGAAAAGATCTTGTCTTCCGTACCCTTTGTCTTTGCCTCAACAGCATATGATATTACGGCAGGAAGAAATTCAACCTGCTTATAGGTCACAGGGGATTTATCAGTACAAAGTGTATCTCCAGTCATTGTTTCTTTAAGTTTTGCAAGGGCAATAATATCGCCCGGAATAGCCTTTTCAACAGCCTGCTGTTTCTTGCCTTCCAGTATATAGAGCTGACCGAATTTTTCCTTGCAGTCTTTGGTGGCATTATAGACTGTTGAGTCTGCATCAACTGTTCCTGAAACTATTTTAAGTATGCTCAGTTTGCCTGCAAAGGGGTCTGCCAGGGTTTTAAAAACAAGAGCTGAAAAAGGCTCATCCTCTGATGCCTTTCTTTTGATAACCTCATCAGAGCCAGGTTTGCTGCCTTCCCATGCTTCGGTTTCCGAAGGATTGGGGAAGCCTTGGACTATAACATCCATTAGCTGGGTAACACCCATGTTAAGGGTTGCAGAGCCGCATAATACCGGAACTATCTGACCGGCCTTTACACCTTCGTAAAAGGTGTTTTCTATATCTTTACTGTCAAGCTCTTCACCTTCAAGGTATTTTTCCATGAGTTCGTCATTGGCCTCGACGATGTTCTCAATCATCTGTTCGCGCCATTCTTCTACTGTATCGGCCATATCAGCAGGGATATCCATTGCCTCGGATTTCCCGGAGCCGTCTTTGCTTACTTTATATGCCTTCATCTTCAGCATATCTACAACACCTTCAAATTTATCTTCGGCGCCGATGGGTAAAAATATCGGGGCTGTCTTGGCATCAAAGGTTGAGTTGACCTCTTCCAGAACCTTAAAGAAGTCAGCACGCTCCTTATCCATCTTGTTTATAAATACGGCCTTCGGGATTTCTCTCTCTTCCACAAACTGCCATACCTTTTCCGTACCTATTTTTACACCGGCAGTGGCGTCAACTACTATAACAGCCCCGTCAGCAGCCTGAAGGGCGGCCTTTGAATCTGATAAGAAGTTGTCATCACCCGGGGTGTCTATAATATTGATATAGTTCTTTTTCCAGTCGCAGTGGTGAAAGGATGAGCTGATAGAGATTTTTCTCTTGATTTCTTCAGGTTCATAATCCATGTTTGAACTTCCGTCATCAACTTTTCCAAGTCTGTTCGTGGATTTACCATTCAAAAGCATGGCTTCTGCAAGAGAAGTCTTTCCTGAACTAACATGGGCTAATAGGGCAATATCTCTTAGTTGTTCGATTTTTCTTTCCATCTATCAGTTTCCTTTCATTTTCAGGCAGTATTTTTTATTACTTTAAACCGAAGATAAATGACACCAACAGGTAAAAAAGTCAAGATGCATTTCATTTAGAAGCAAATATCCTGCCATGGTCTTAACTAGTGCCCATCCAGAAAGAACAAAAATACGGATGGAGCTGTCAGCATTCAGCGATCAGCCATCAGCTAAACCTTCGTTTTAAAGGCATTTTGCTGACAGCTGACCGCGTCCATTCAAAAAGGGCCGTTTATGGATGGAAACTAGCTAATGCGGAAGATTCAGCAGTTCATCTTTTTTCCTAACAGCCTTCAGCCGAAAGCGCTTCCATGGCACGACGAAGCTTCAGCGAAGGCGGCAGCTATTTTTATCCTGACTTCTGATTTCCGACCTCTGGTTTATAATTTTCTCTCCTAACGGCCCTCAGCCTGCAGACTACCAGCCTGTCTTTTTATTTGCCCAACCAATAATTTTCTGCTAAAAAAAATTATTCATAAAATAATAAATTCTCTGCTATTTAAATCTAAAATTAATAAATTCTTTACCTCATCCAGAGGCAATTAACTGGCATAAAAAAGAGGTTTTTGATAGGTTCGGTTTCGGGCTCAAACGTAAATCTGGATGAAATAGATGCAATTATTACAGATCTGGATAGTCGTATTAAAAATGGTTTCAATGGTACTGTAGGAATTATTACATCATTCAGGGAACAGCAATCCAGGATGGAACAACTCCTGTACGAAAAGATGAACCTCCCGGCACTTAAAAAAAATCATGACCTGTCTATCTGGTTTGTTGGAGACGTACAGGGTGAGGAGCGGGATCTTGTTTATTATTCGCTGGTAGAAGATGATAAATATGGAAACAGCGACTTGAGAAGTATTTATCCGGTAATCGGAGGAGCCGCCGATACAATCAGAAGTTTAAAGATGCAAAGGCTTAATGTCGGTTTCAGCCGGGCTAAGGATATTATGGTTTTTGTTCATAGCATGCCTATTGAGAAGTATGCCAAAACCAGGCTGGGAGATGCCCTTAAACATTATTTTCAAATCCTTGAAGAAGCCAAAAAGAGTGATTTTTTTGTAGAAGATCCATCAATATTTGATTCACCTGCTGAAAAGGATCTCTACTCTCTTTTGATCAACACAGAATTTGTGAAATCAAACAGAGAAAATATCCGGATCATCCCCCAGTTTAAGATCGGTGAATATCTCCAGGCCGAATTCGCCCGGCAGATACCAAAATACCGTGTTGATTTCCTTATGACCTTCTCAACGGGAGGAAAGGAGCAAACACTTATACTGGAATATGACGGTGTTGAATACCATACTAAAAATCCTGATATCGTAACAGGACACAATTTTTCACAGCAATATCTCGATTATGATATTGCAAGGCAACTTGAACTTGAAAGCTATGGGTATCGTTTTTTAAGGATTAATAAATTTACACTGCTGCCCCAGGAAGAATATAAATCAAAAACAGATGTCCTGAATCATCTGATTGAGAGGAGCTTTTCTGCCTGATTATGGTTAATGACAGCAAAGAACTGGCAAAACTTATCAGTACCGGGGAAGGTTATACTATCGAGTTTAAATCTTCGCCCTCTCACATTGCCAGAGAAATCTGCGCCTTTGCAAATGCAGCAGGCGGTTATATCCTTGTTGGAATTAATGATCAGGGCGAAATAACAGGGGTCAGAGACACTAATAAAACCATTTCGGATATACAATCAACAGCAAGAAACATTGATCCTCCACTTGTCCTGGATATCAGATCTGTCCAGAATGTAATTATCGTAACAGTTCCTTCAGGCCCTAACAAACCATATTCAGCCAATGGGCTTTTCTATATCCGCGAAGCAGCAAACAGCCAGAGCATGAAAAGAGATCAGATCCGGGAATTCTTTTTTAAGGAAGGACTTATCCGCTTTGATGAACAGCCATGTAAAAAATTCAATATGCGGAAGGATTTTGACCCGGCCAGATATCAATCCTTTGTCAAATTTGCAGGTATTCCCGGCGGACTGAAAAGAGAAGATGTTTTAAAAAATCTCCATATCCTTTCAGGCGAAGGCATGATGAACGCAGGAGTTCTTCTTTTCGGTAAAAACATTTCCGATTTTTTCCTGCAGGCAACCCTGTCATGCACTCTTTTTCAGGGGAAGACCAAACCAAAGATACTTGATCACACTGTCTATGATGGCAATATATACGAAAATTACAATGCAGCAACATCCTACCTCCTGTCTCATCTCAATACAGAGTATGTAATAAAAAGCGGTCCACGTGAGGAGATTCCCGAACTTCCTGAAAGAGCGCTCCGGGAGTCTCTGCTTAATGCCCTGGCTCACAGGGATTACCGTTCCACTTCCAATATTCAGGTTAACATATTTCAGGACAGGGTAGAGGTATGGAACCCGGGAGGATTGGTCCCCGGGCTCAGGTTAAAGGACCTCGGACGCGTAAGTCGCCCCCGAAACCTGCTCCTTTTCTCGCTTATGGCACGGATGGATCTGGTTGAGGAGGTGGGCTCGGGGATTAAACGTATCCGTGATGCAATAGCTGCATATGGTCTGCAACCGCCAATTATAGAGACAGATGGTGCCTGGTTCTCCATCACCTTCAGACGCAAAGGGATGGATGAAGCCATTGAAAAGGTACAAAAGGATCTTACCCCTGTAAAAATGGATAATACTGAAGTAGAAAAAAAGGAAATAGACGACCTGCTGGAATTCATCTGGCATTCCCCCGGTCTTCGAACTGCCCAGATCTCCAAGGCCTTTGATATCCCTGTCCGAACAATGCAACGCAGGCTTGGAGAACTCAGAGACCAGAACAGAATAGAATTCAGGGGCAGTTCAAAAACAGGTGGATATTTTATAAAGGATTGGGTGCGCGGCGGAGTAAATGGCACTATAAATGGCGGAGTAAATGGCACTATAAATTGGGAAGTAAAAATCCTGCTGGAATTTATCAAAAATAATCCTGGTCTGCGCAGACCACAGATCTCAGAAACCCTTGATATCCCTGTTCGCACACTGCAACGCAGGCTTAAGGAACTTACTGAATCGAACAGAATTGAATACAGGGGCAGTTTAAAAACAGGCGGATACCATGTAATTGGCGGAGTAAATGGCACTATAAATGGCGATTAGAAAACTGGCGGAGTAAATGGCACTATAAATGGCGGAGTAAATGTATTAGTTTAATTCGCTGATAAAGCAGCTTTTGCCGGTATAACAACATAAAAGATTTTAAATCACGGGAGATATAGAGGTGCCAAAGACAAACCTCCCTGAAGAAGAAAAAGCAAAGATAATAGAAGCATTGAATGAAAATACAGAGCCTTCCCAGGAACTGATGGAAAAGTTATTTCCATCTGTAGCTGAAAAATTCGATGTGGCAAAACTGGATCGTGCAAAGGTTGTTACCCTTGAATATGCCGGGAAGAGAAGCGTGGCTTGAGAAAAAGCATCCTGATCTTTTCCCTCAGTAAACTTTATTGATTATTTAATTCTGTCATTTCGAAGAGTATCTGAGAAAAATCACTGACCTCCGATCTCCGATCTCTGATCTCTTTTCTTTTCCTTTTCCTAACAGCCTTCAGACTAAACCGCTTCCCTGGCCCGGCAAAGCCTTGGCGACGACCAAGAAAAAAGAGTTGATTGGGAACGGCAGCCTATTTTTCCCCTGACCTCTGATTTCAGCTCTCCGGCTTTTCCTTCTTGAATAATTCCTAAATAAGTTTTAAGAATATCATGTATCTTTTCGGGTATAATAAATTACCGCAATAAAGCGCCTATACGCTTCATCATATAAAGATTACTAAGTGTATTTTTGTCGTCATTTTTACCCTGTTAAATCCACAAAGTGGGCTGGGAACCAGCATTTAACAGGGCAAAGCTATTTTCGGGAATTGAGGAATCCAGTTGTCTTTAATATATTATTCGTTTTGCGTTTAGAGTGGACGGAATATATCAATATTGAAAGTCTACCCTTGTGTAGTTTTTCTACTATTAATGAAATCGATGGGTGGAATTATGCATAACTCAGAACAAGGAACTCGATTATATATACATACTCTTAAAACACTTTGTGAAGAACTTGTAAGTGGGCGTACAGTCATTATAGATGACGACGGGAATGAATTTCGCCTACATTCATCAGAAGCACGAGCGATCTTCGATTGGTATAGAAAAAATCCTTCTAAATGGGCAAAGAATGTCATGAAGCAAGACTTAGAGGATTTAGCCGATCAGATAGAAAAAGATCCGCCTGAGTTACCCGAAAACACCTATGCTGATTCGTCCAAGGAGTTACCTAAAAAAATACATTTAAAATCAGTCCGAGCTCATCGTTTCGCTGGTATTCACAGATATGGGCAACTGCATCAACCTCCTGAAGATTTCTATTTCGAGTTCGAAAAACCATTAACTATGATTGAGGGGATGAATGGAGCAGGGAAAACTTCTTTACTTAGCGCTATCACTTGGTGCCTTACTGGCAATGTTTATCGATCGCAGAGGGCGCCAGAATTTGTTGATAAACCTGTTGAGCTAGAAATAGTCCCAATTATGGATTCTGATTCCAACGACATGGTAACTCATAATATGACCTCAATTACTCCAATACCCTCGGCAGAAATATTGACATCTTTGGGGAAAGAGCCCTTACCCCTCGATACATGGGTTGAAACTACTTTTATTGACGATGACGGTAATGAAGTTGGCACTATAAAACGCTCTATTAGCAGAACTGCAAGAGGAAGAATCGTTATTGATGAACCAGATTTCTCTTCACTAGGTCTTGACCCTATTGCTCGCGAGATTGGTACGAAAATGCCTGGTTTAATACCTTATTTACAATTAGGTGTTGCATCAGATTTAGGAAAAGCGGTTGCAGGTTTAACAGGTATAAAGCCCCTTAAAGATTTAGCAAAACATGCTTTAAAGTCACAAACAAAATTTAAAAAAGATCTTGTCAATGATCGTAATACAGAAATTAGTGAAGCTGATTCGGAATTTATAAAAGTGCAAAAGGAATTAGATGAGCTTATTAAAGCACATCCAAAAATAGCTCCTAAAAAGCCTTTACCATCTCCTAGCTCAGATAAATCAATTGAAAAAGATTTAAAAGAACTTTATGAACATTTTGAAAGACTACAAAACAAGGCATTAGAAGAGGCTAAATTGATTTTAGGGGATTCTTTTAATCATGAGGATAAAAAAGCAAGTGCTGATCTTATTGAAAATGTTGGCCCAGCATTGGGATTACTTGACATAGGCAACCTTCAACGACTTCCTAGCGCGAACCGTTTAGCGAATCTAGCGGCTCTAACATCTGAAGATCTTATAAAAGCTGAATCAATCATTAAAGAGTTAGTAGTAGAAGCTAAAGAAATTATCAAAATTGATAAAACGCCTGACGTAGCCGCGAGGCTTCGGCTCTATGCAAAGGTAGCGGGCTGGATAAAAGAACTCCCAAGCCAAACCCATAACATTGACTCTTGCGCTATATGCCAAAGTGTAATTAACGAAAAGATAGATACTCTAACCGGCAGATTAATCACAGACCATATTCAAGAAAATCTTCAGATTGATAGTAGTTACCTTGAAAAAACCTTAAAGAACTGGGAAGAAGATACAAAAGCTAAACTCTCCCAAAATTTACCAGAGGCCCTTCGTTCTGAAATGACAAAAATACTTCCCGAGAAGCCAACAGATTTAATTACAATGGCAATTACTGAAGAACTTTTTGAATCCAAGGTCTTTCAAGGAAGTCTCATGCCTTTAAAGGAACTCACTAAAACTCTATGTGCTATAGAATTTCAAAGTTTACAAAATTTCAAAGAACCCAAGGAAATTGATCTACCGGATTATTTTAAAGATAGTAAAGGAGGTCTAAAGCAAGCTATTGGAAGAATAATAAGAGCTATAGCTTTCGCCCGGTGGAGACATGTAAATGGAGCTAAATGCAAGGAAGCATTTATAAAAATTGTTGGGAAACTTACACCTGCAGATAAGATAGAAATCAGTGATTTTTCTAATGGCCACCACTCTCTATCTGACTGCCTTGTTGCTTTAGATAATATGATAAAAGGTATCACTCCTCTGAGAGAATCCTTCCATAAGATTAAGGCAATGAAAGACAGTCTTTTAATTAGAAGAGAAAAAGAAAAAAGAATATCGGTTTATGAGAGGACGGCTCAAGCAATTGAAGAACTCATTAGCCTAGATGATCTAGTTGAAAGGCAAGTTGCATTTCTAATAAAAAAATTAATTTCGGGAACGTTAAAATGGAGAGATGACTTTTATATACCTGCGTTTGCTGATGCACCCAAAGTTGTTGATACTGATGTGGAGTTGGATGGAACTATCGCTTTCAATTCTGAAGTCGATGGGACAAAAGTATCTGCGCAACATATAAGTAATTCTTCTGACTTACGTGCAACACTCCTTTCTTTTCTTATCGCTTTCTGGCAACATTTGATGGAAGTTAGAGGCGGTCTTTCACTTCTATTGCTAGATGATTTGCATGAACTTTTTGATATAGATAACCGCAGGCGTGTTGCAAACACTATTCCTATAATTGTTGAAAATGGTGCAAAAATAATTATCACAACGAATGACACTACTTTTGCAAGGAGAGTCATAGCTTCGAGTAATGCAAAAATCGGTGCTGAAAAGATTGATCGTAGACAGATTCATACATTAAATCCAACTAGGCACCATATTGTACTTGGTAAATTTATTGAAGCAATAGAAGCTAAACAAAAAACTTTCGAACGTCCTGAAAATCGAAATGAAGCGCAACCCGCACGTGATTACATTAAAGATCTCCGAATCTATATTGAAAATCGGTTGCTAGATTTTTTTGATATTCACAATTCAGGTCTACCAATCAAACCGACGCTATCGGATTTAATCTCTGGTATACGTAGTCGAATGAAAAAAAATCCTCAAGAAGCCTTTGCTAGTAAAGCCTTTAAAAAACTAACGTTAGACCCTGCATTGTCAAACAATAGCGACTTTATTAATTTGATGAATCAGGTCCACCACGGGAATGAAAGTGAGATTTCGTTCAATGCTGTTGAGAGAGTGAAAGATGAATGTGTACGAATACGGACTTTAGTTGATAACGCCCATGAAGAATATGAACGATGGCTGAGGCGTGATCCCAGAGATCCTTTAACATCATTGCCAGCTTGTCCTGAGCCTATCACACCTCCATCATTTAATGTCCCAGTAATCCTAGATTTGGCAGCTTTTACTAGCGAAACTCCTATATGCGATGTTACCGAGTCCGATGAATATTTTTCTGATAAATGGTTTAAAAATCATACATTATATTATATAAACACTCATAATTTTGGGTTTGCTGGAACCCCAAATTGTCGTGCGATTGTAGATTTATCTGAGAGACCGATAATTGATAAAATGCTTGTCATTGCAATGCATGAGAATAAAACCTATGCTCGTCGTCTATTCCGTAGCCATTCTAACCAGAATATAGTCGTCTTAGGTTCGGAAGCTGAGATTCCATTAAAACGACCTCCAACTATTTTTTTACCTGCCGAAGAAGTACGATTACTTAATGTTGTTGGTATTTTGTTCGATGATCGTCCACATTTCCCAAGACCTTCTGATGAGGCATTGTTACTAGATCATTTTGATATTACTGACAATGTTCAACTTGTTTTTAAAGTGCGAGGAGATAGCGCCATACCTTTAGCACTTCCAGGACAAATTATTTTAGGTGGAAAACTTTTAAAAATTAATGAAATAGCAAATATGAAAGGAACTCCTGTAGCTATTTCCACAAGTGAGGGATCTTTTTTAAAAAAAATTGGAGAATCTTTACCAGGTTACCCCTATATACGTCAGTTTGAATCCATAGGCGGATTAGGTGAATCGATTTTATTACGAACAGAAGGTATTGAGGGTCCTTCTATTTCTTTGCCGGAAATATATTCAATCCGAAAGATATTAGGAGTTCTTTATGATAGCATTTAATGTCAATAAAACGCTGCAGTCCGAGGTACCTGTGCAGCGTCTTGAATCTTGAATAAAAAAAAGGAAGTTATGCAGAGTGTAAAATAAAATTATGATACACGCGCTGCACGAAACGTTGTGCCCCTTTTCTTTCGAAATTGTATTACTTTAACAAAATGTAATAAATTATATGGAGGGTAAAATGTTTGAACGTGATGAAGGTTCAGGAAAATCATTGTTATCAACAATTATAACTGTTGATGGCCTTATTCTCTCTTTAGGTTGGGGTTTGTTTAAATGGGATTTGCCAGAAGATGTTAAATCTACATGTCTTTGTAATCTTAAATGGGTGTCGACCTTTCTAGCTATTTCTGTCATTTCTGGAATTCTTTCTTTTCAATAGTGAAAAAATCCGGGGTCTGCCCTTGACATGTGACAACTTCAGGACTGTTCAGTAACAAGGATGTTTTTAAAAAGATAATTGAAACAGAAATAAAAAACGAGGAAAAATAATCAGATGCCTGCCACCCGGCTGAAGATATTCATAAGCAGCGTACAAAACGAGTTTGCTGATATCAGGCGTGATCTTAAGGCGTTTCTT
Source organism: Desulfatiglandales bacterium (assembly GCA_963667015.2). Taxonomy (GTDB): domain Bacteria; phylum Desulfobacterota; class DSM-4660; order Desulfatiglandales; family HGW-15; genus JAAZBV01. The sequence continues at coordinate 1,919,480 of CAXXJJ010000004.1, read as the reverse complement.
ACTGGTGATGCATTTTTGCGTCGGTTTATTTCCGATGTCTTTCTTTTTGAGGAATTGCCCGCGAAAGATCAAAGGACTGACCAGATATACCTTAAGGAAGTTGAGAGATGTGATATTTATTTGGGAATATTCGGGTATGAATATGGTTTTGAAACAGAGTCGGGTATATCTCCAACTGAGCAGGAATTTAATCATGCCACGGAAAAGGGTAAGACAAGACTTATTAATATCTGGGGGACAGATGACAAAAAACGTCACCCCAAAATGCAGAAACTTGTTAAAAAGATCAGTAAAAACCTTGTTCGGAGAAGGGTTGAAAACTCCAATTCACTGACTTCTGAAGTATATGCAAGCCTGGTCGATTATCTTGATGACATGGGAGCTTTAAAGATTGCACCCTTTGATGCTGCACCCGCAGAGAAAGCCACTTTGAAGAGCCTGTCAAAAAAACGTATGGAATGGTTTCTAGAAACAGCCAGACATGAACGAAATTTTCCGTTAAAAATGAATACCCCGCCAAAGGGGCTACTTACGCATCTTAATCTTTTTGAACACGAACACCCGACAAATGCGGCAATACTTCTCTTCGGTTTAAAACCTCAAAGTTTTTTTCGTCCTGCCGAAATAAAGTGTATTCACTGCCATGGCACAGTATATCAGAGACCCTTTGCTTCAATGCAGATTTATGAGGGGGACCTGTTTGAACAGGCAGATCAGGCAAAGGACTTTGTTCTTTCAAAAATCAACCGTGCCATAGGAACACGGGAGAAGAGCAATCAGGCTTCCGCGACATATGAACTCCCTCCGGATGCTATAGCTGAAGCAATTATCAATGCTATTGCACACCGGGATTATTACAGCAATGCATCTGTGGAGGTGCGCCTTTTCTCTGACCGGCTTGAGGTATGGAATCCGGGGAAACTCCCCGGGTCACTCACCATTGATGATCTTTTTGCCGACCATCCTTCAATACCCAATAACCCGCTTATTGCAGAGTCGCTTTATCTGACAAGGTATATTGAAAAGGCAGGATCAGGGACACAGAAGATGATCAACCTTTGTGCAGAAGCAGGACTGCCTGCCCCTGAATTCAGGCAACAGAGCGGATCATTTGTTTTAACCTTATGGCGTGACTGGCTGACAGATGAGGTAATGGATCGACTAGGATTGACAGATAATGAACGTAAATTGATCGTGATGCTTAAAGCCGGTGATAGGATAACTAACAAGTTATACCAGGAAAAATTTGGAGTATCGAAACCAACTGCTTCACGACATCTGGAAACTCTAACAGGAAAAGGTGTTCTGTGCAAAATAGGAACGACCGGAAAAGGGACACACTATGTGCTTGCAAATAAAGGTCTCACAAAGGTCTCAAAGGGCTCATGATAAATGGCTCATAAAGGGCTCAAAGGGCTCATGACACCATTCACCAGTTGTTGTTAAAGGGGCCATATAGGGGCCAAAGGCCCCAGGGCGAGGCACAAAATATTCCGCTAATTGTCCACCACATCGGGGGACAATTGGCTTTAGAGAGAGACGATGTTTGAATAAAGGGGTTAGATCTCCTATTAGCTCTTATTCATCTTGAAATGGAAAAATAAAAACATAGATTCCCCGGTCGGAGCCGGGAAATGGCTGGTGTGTAGAGGGGGCAAGAATGGAAAATATAATCAATATATACTGTGATGAGAGTTGCCATTTACCTAATGATGGCCAAAAAGCTATGGTTTTAGGTGCCCTTTGGTCTGATAAAGACAAGGCCAGTATATATAATCGAGAGATTGCAGCTTTTAAATCCAAGCATAATCTCTCCCCTTTTTTTGAAATAAAATGGTCAAAGATATCATCAGGCAAATGTGATTTCTATTATGAACTTGTAAATTATTTTTTTGATCAGAGTTCGATGGGATTCAGAGCCTGGGTAATACCTGATAAATCAATACTTGCTCATGATAATTATAACCAGACACATGACGAATGGTATTACAAGATGTATTTTTACCTGTTGCGGAATTTAATCATCCCTGAAAAAAAGTTCCATATCTATGTTGATATCAAAGACTCACGCAGCAGAAAAAAACTCTCTAAACTTCGGGATGTATTATGTAATGCAAATTATGATTTCTCCAGAGACATAATTGAACGAATCCAGCACGTCCGGTCGCATGATATAGGTTTACTACAATTGGCTGACCTTTTTACAGGGGCTATTTCATATCATGCCCGTGGACTCTCCGGTAATGCAGCTAAAAATGAAATTATAGATTTGATAAAAAGGAGAACAGGCTTCAGTTTGTTGCGAAACACACTACCAGGTGAACAAAAATTTAATATTTGCATCTGGCGTCCTGACAGTGCGGGGTTTGAAAATGCCTGATTGGTTGCCGGAATTAGTCTGTGTTGATCCCTGGACAAATATAACCTATGACATGCTCTATGAGATTTTCTGCCGGGATATTCGTGATCATAATTTACGATATTTTGACAATAGCGTCTGGATATTCCGGGAAATGGAAGATGGGAGGGAAAAGATATTCTGGCATCTTACTACCCGTTCAGAAAAAAAGATAAAGATTCCTCGCCGAAAAAAGAAATTTTACCCTCCGGATCAAATATATCTTAACGAGGAAAGATACCCTGATTTACGCAGATGTGAACGGTTACCCTGGGTAAGAGCATTAATAGAGCAGGCAGGAGATGAAGAGATGTTGACCTGGGATTACGAAGAAGGGGATTTGAATATTCATACTTACCTTTGGCTTATACACTTTGATTTTGCAGTAATAATGAAAAAATATCCTGATAATAGCCGGCGCCTTATAACTGCATTTTATATAGATAACTCATATAAGCGACAGGATTTTGAGAGAAAATATGAAAGACGTATAAAATAAAAAAGGTTCGCTCAGACGGCGAACCCATCTCCTTTAGCTCTTACACCCTTGCGGAATGGCAAATGAGTAACGAAATATTAATCTTTTTTAAGTTAAATGTCAATATGCTGCGGTACTCTCATTATTGTGGGATGGGGACGTTGAAAATCCCGGGTCTGCCCTTGACATGTGACAGATTCAGGGCTGTTCAGTAACAAGGATGAGTTAAACAATATAATTGAAACAGAAATAAAAAACGAGGAAAAATAATCAGATGCCTGCCACCCGGCTGAAAATATTCATAAGCAGTATACAAAACGAGTTTACTGATATCAGGCGTGATCTTAAGGCATCGAATTCGATGCCTTTAAAAATGAGTCCGGGTCAAACAGTTTTACCATTGCACATCAAAAATAGGTGATGTGGGAATAATATTTACCGGGATAATAATGAGCGGATATTCCAGCTCATAAACCGGTATACGAAGGTGCGTACAATATGAAAGAAAAGGAAAATCAAGCCTTGTTGCATTCAAAAGGACAATTTCTGGTTTACCAGGCTGAAGATGGTAAACTCAAGCTGGATGTGCGCCTGGAAGATGAAACTGTCTGGTTGACTCAGCAAATGATGGCAGAATTGTTCCAAACAACAAAGCAAAACATAAGCCTTCATATTCAAAAGATCTTTGAAGAGGGTGAATTGGTTCCGGAGGCAACTGTCAAGAAATACTTGTTAGTTCGAAAAGCAAAGGTGTCGCGTCTTGACATTTGACAGATTCAGTGAAAATCCGGGGTCTGCCCTTGACATTGACATTTTTATCGCCTGGAGATAGTACTAAAATTTTACAGTCAAGGACTTAACCCTTTACTTCCTCTCAGTAAAGTATGAAGAAGTAACAGGTCTTTTCACTTATGCTTTATTAAAAGCCTGAAAGATGACGCCTGGAAAAAAAGGCTTGAATATCTTAAAATGTCATAGGTCAGTTGAAGTACCGGATGAATAAGGATTTCTTACAGCTAAACACATCTAAGAGGAGGGGACTAAATGAAAATATTAATGAGAGCATTATTGAGTTTTGTTGCCGGATTATCACTGATTTCTATTGCAGCATGCACTTCTCCCGATCCCGGGGACAGCAGTTATGCTGAAGAACGTGCCCTGATCGAGGACCTTCAGGCTCGTTACATGTTTGCCTTTGATTTTCATGATGTTGACAAATATCTATCGTGCTTCACTGAGGACGGTATTGTGGATATCGTAGGAATGAAATGGCAGGGCCATAAAGAAATTCGAGAAATGCTTGCAAGTATGGTCCGGGAGACTCCCGAAGGCGAATCAAAACCCGTTGTAAAAGAGGAAAAGAAACTGTATCCCGCTACTGGCCGCCACAACATTACAAATATAGTAATAAAGATAGATGGTGACAGGGCAACAGGAAGGGCCTACTGGTTCCACTATGGAAACAACAATCCCGAAAGAAAGGCAGTACTCGATTCCTACGGGCACTATGAGGATGAAATGGTCAAGGTAAACGGACAATGGCTGTTCAGCAAACGTTTGATATACAACGAACAGTATGAAGAATGGATCGGTCCTGCTGAAAATCCATGCTGGTAATTACTGCTCTTTTTAAAAATAAAATATGAGGCCGGGGCAAACAGTTTTACCATTACACGCCAAAATTTGGTGATGTGGGAATAATGTTTGCCGGGATAATAATGAGCAGATATTCAAGTTCATAAACCAGCATACGAAGGTGCGTACAATATGGAGGGGTTATTTCCCATTGACATACAACGCCCAACTTCAATATACTTCATTCCTCAAAAGGGGAATTCTTATCAAATTTTCAAACAATGCCTATGCCATCAAATGACGAGATTAAACAATTTTATCTGGAACATATCCCGGGGGCTATTGATGAAGGGACACTGATCAAGGCCCCTTGCCCACTTTGCAGTTCGGAAGTCGATCACAAGCCCGGGACCATAGTTGTTTATATGGACCCTGAGAGTTTTTTTAAGGGGTATTTTCGTTGTTCCAATCGTTGCACGCCCGGTGGGTTTGCGCCTTATTTTGCCCGAACTATGGGCATTGAACCGGAGAAGGTACTAGGCTTTAATCCGGATCGCGAACCCTATGTTCGGGATATTGTTTTTCCACCAAACAACCTCACTGCAGATATCAGGAAGTTTATGGGACTCATGGGGGAGCAGGAGTATGCCTTTTTTAAAAAAATCGGGGTCTCAAGGCCTGCCATCAAAGAGATGAGCATCGGCTACAATGGGAGATATCTGGTTTACCCCTATTTTCAGGAGGATGGAAAGTGCTACTCTGCACGGTGTATCCTGCCCAATAAGGAGGAGGATCATTTTTGGCACGGTAATGAGACATTCTTTTCCCATGAATTCCGAATCTTTAATGCCCCCGAGATTGAACGATGTGAAGATGGATCCTTGTTTATCACTGAGGGAGAAAATAATCTTCTGACCATAAAGGAGCTTGGCTATCCGGGCATTGCCGTTCCTTCCTTTGCGGATCTGGAAAACATTGATCTGAATCGTTTAACCTTTTTAAATCATATTTTTCTGGTGACCAATCTTTCTCCTGAGGCCAATGTTACAGCCCGTTCTCTGGCAGGACAATTGGGCTTTAAGGCACGGATCATTCAGTGGCCGTCTCATCTGAAGCGGGGCTATAGCCTCTGCCAGCTCTCCAGAGATAAGGGGAAAGATTTCAGGGTTGCTGTATCATCATTGATCAAACGATCTAAATCTTTTTCTCCGTTCTCATCCGTGGAAAAAGAGCAGAAACTTTTTGAAGAATATTTAGAGAGGGGCAAAGGACGAGCCTTACTGGGATTGAGTTGCGGTTTTGAGAAGATGGACAAGGCTCTGAATGGTATTCAAGGCATTAATATTATGGGCGGACCGCCAAAGGCCGGAAAATCATGCTTCTTTATGCAACTGTCCACCGAGATGGCCAGGCGGAAGACACCTGTTATTTACTATGATTTTGAAAACGGCCGTCAGAAGATATACACTCGAACCCTTTGTCGGTTGAGCAGACTGTCACAAGAAAAAATCAGGCAGCAGGATATGGATTCGGAAGAATCAGGCAGGCTTGATGCCGCTCATGCGGAATTCAAGAATATACTCTCATTCTTCAGGGTGGTTACAGACCGAAAGCTTAGCCCGGATATCATGCGGCGGCACATTGATTTTTTACAGAACGAAACACATAGATCCGAAACATTGGTGGTCCTGGACAGTCTTCATAAACTGCCCTTTAAGGATCTCTCAGAACGACGTACTGGTATTGACGAATGGCTTCGTCATTTAGAAACCATTCGGGATGAACAAAATGTAGCATTTTTGGTGATTTCTGAATTATCGAGGAGCGAAGAGGGGCGTTATAGTAAAAAACCGGATCTCGGGTCTTTTAAGGAGTCCGGCGATATTGAGTACAGCGCCGATAATGCCATGATCCTGATGCCCGACTGGGACCCCGTGGATCCCATCTCAAAAACAGAGCGAGAGAGTTCTTTGTATCTGGTGGCCAGCCGGGAAAACAATCCGGGTAAGGTTGCCACCTATGTACTGGAATACCCGTTTTGGGGATTTGGAGAGATGTAGTTGACAAAAAAAAAAGTCTTAAGTATTACCCAATATCTCTTTTCCGGATTAATAAATACTGCCTTCAAGACATATAGAATGGAAATGTAAAATGAAAACTATAATTGCCTGCCTGTTTTTCAGCCTCTTTCTGCTTTTTAGCAGTAGTGCATCTGCATTGAACTATCAACAGCATTTCAGCAATGAAGCGAGTTTTGAAACCCTTGAGGAGGCTCGCCTCAATGGCCCGGCCTTGCTGGCAAAATTGACCGGCCGTACCTATGCACCTGATCCCGCCCTTGATGCCTACCCGGTCGGCACCACGTTTGTGTACCGCTCCGCCAGGATGTTTACCAACCTGAGTGCAGCCGCGCGTATGAATACGAACATCCTGGTCTATACGGACAAGTCCTTCGAAAGCAAGGATGAAGCGCTTGCCTTCCTGAAGGGTCTTGGCCTGACCGACATCATCGGAAAGGCTTTTGGCAGCGTGATACTGATTACGCCAATCGATAAGGAAAAGGGATTCGGCATGGCAGACCAGACCGCTTATTACCAGCTTCAGTCCGCCATGTTTAATGTTGGTTACGTCAAGAGAACTAAAAACACAATGACCTCTTATGCCGATAATGCCTATTACGGCGGCGTTACGAACCGCTATTTGATAGGCCTGAACGGCGGGGCCACGTTCATCAATAATTATATATCCAGCACCTTCGACTATATCACCCGCGTTGCCGGCGTCCTTCTTGTTGGCGGAGATATGGAGCGCATCAGTGAAGTGGCCTCTTTTGTGCCTTCCTATCTTGTAAACGCGCCCGATGACGTCATTGGGAAATACCGGGCTGCCAACGCAACGGATGCCTGGGGTACGCAGGGGGACCTGAAGTACTATTTTAATCAGGCACAGCCGCTTCAGAGGGTGATCACAGCTTCCGGGAACAATCCGGACATCCCGTCCATGGTCAGGGACGCCTACGATCGGCTGTTTACCAAAGCATTTCGCGTTCCTGTCGTCAAATCCAATCTCCATACAGCGTCTACTCCCTATGCAGACTATAACTTTAATTCAGCACCCTACTCACTGGGCAGGCGCAATGCCATCACGGATGGGGTGACAGCGGACAGGGTCTATGTGGTGGAGCATCAGGAGGACCGCTTCAAGGATATGGCTTCGGGAAACGGCGAATACCTGGATACCTGGTATGAACTGCTCCCTGAGGAAGTAAAGAACAACACGGTGCCAAAACATTCCGTACCGCTTGTCCTGGCAAATCATGGCGGCGGTGACGATCCCCTGCAGTATCTTGATGAAATCGGCATGCTTAATCTTGCGGGCGAAAAGCGGATTGCCGTTGTAGCCCCCTTTCATTCAAATGTGACAAATATCCTGAGTGATGTCCTGCCAAGACTGGTCAGGTATATGCTGGACACGTATCCTGCACTGGACCCGTCGCGCGTGTACATCACCGGTTACTCCATGGGCGGCCGGGCCACTATGGCGGCGCTCAGCGGAAACGCCGGAATCTTTGCTGCCGCTGTTCCCCAGGGGGCTGTAACCTATCTTGCAACGGAGGATCAGGTAAAACAGTATGCTCACACGGATATCCCGATTCTTTTCACAACCTCCACCTACGATTTTCATATGGACGAGGCTACCCTCACTATGCGCTTAAGCTACTATTTCGGCATGAAGTCCATCACTTTCGACTATAAGACGTTGATCAACCAGTACCTTGGCTACAACGGGATGGATCCGGTTAAGTTTGACTTTGCTGCCTATCCCATGAGCGGAATCAAGGGCGATGCGTATGAGAGGGTAATGCTGAACAACGAGTATGCCAGCCATACCTGGATGATCAACAATAGCGATGGAGTTCCCATGGTGGGGTTGAACGTCACCGAATTTCTGCCGCACGGCCTCTATCAGGAGTACGCGGGCATCTTCTGGAACTTTGCGAAACACTACTCCAGAAACCCTGAAACCGGCATAATTGTATATAACCCCTTTGTTAATTAGTGCACTGTTGAAGAAAGAGAGCGTTATTATGAGAAAAACTGTTACTGAATTCACCGCATTATTCATTATAATTTTCCTGGCAATGGGTATGTTCAGCCCAACGCGGGCTGAGGAAACATATTCCTACATGAACTACTTCAACCGTCAAAACAACAGGGCGACATTCGAACTTCTTGAAGAAGCGCGTCAGAGCGGACCTGCAGCCCTTGCATCCCTGTATGGAAACGGAGAAAAGCAATTTAAGCCTCATCCCGCTCTAAAAACATTTCCTTTGAAAAGCGTGTTTGTATATCGCTCGGCAAATCTCTACGGGGGTCAAACAGCCGCCCGAAATAATACTGCCGTGGTGGTTTTTACCGAACGCTCCTTCCAGGGAAAAGACGAGGCGCTTGGCTTCCTGACTAAACTGGGATTGACTGAGCAAATCAATTCAGTGACCGGAAGCATCATTCTCGTAACGCCCGCTGATCCCGGCGCCGGTTTTACAAGTACGGATCTAAAAAACTATTACACGCTGCACAGCGTCCTGTTTACTCAGAGGGCTTCTAAACGGACCGAAAAAGGAATAATATACTATTCTGACGCAGAATACTGCGGCGCATACGGCAAGGTGTATTTTATCGGCATCGAAGGCGGTGCGACTTTCATCAACAATTACATCGCGCCAGGCCGACAAGACTGCATTGGTCTGTGTGCCGGCCTGATGCTGATTGGCGGTGAAATGGAAACATCTGTGAAGGTCAGCAAATATGTACCCGCCTATATTCTCAATGGCTCTCAGACTGCCGTTGAGCAGTACCGTAAGGTCAACGGAACAGACGCATACCGTGTTGAAAATGGTATTGAGGTGTTCTACAACCAGACTGTTCCGCTGCGGCGGGTGATGGTTGCCGAAAAAAAACAGCCGGATCTCTCAAATTATATTTCGAATGCTTTCCACAGCCTCTTCCTTCAAGCCCAGCGTGTTTCTGTTATTCGTTCAATGACGCAGAAGACGGTGAAAAAACCGCCCTATCTGGACTACGTTAAGGCTCCCGAAATCAGCCGGTATGCATTGTGCAATCGCAATGCAATTGTCAACGGTGTTACGGCAAAGGGCCAGCTTCGCGTCTCCTTCCATCAGGAAGAAATTTTCAGCGACTTGAAGACTAAATACGATCAGTATCTGCAAACCTGGTATGACTTTATTCCGCAGGATGTTTTGGATGGGACGGCAGCTAAGGGAAGTGTTCCACTGATTCTGGCGCTGCATGGAACAGGGGATGATCCTTTGATGTTCGCTGATGAAATTGGCCTTTTAGAGGTTGCGGGACGGGAAAAAGTGGCTGTGATCGCCCCTTTCGAAGAAGGACTGGTCATCGTTCATGAGGGCAGTCGAGTCGTAATGGGAGCACCGGTCTCCGAGGGGATTCTGGTTAAGGCATTGCCACGGCTGATAGACCACATGCTTAAGAAGTTTCCAGCGCTGGATGCTTCCAGGGTATATGCAGCAGGATATTCTCTTGGAGGCGGCGCCACCCTTCGGGCTGTTTATGGCGGCATGGAAAAAATCGCTGCTGCTGTTCCCATGGCCGGTATGCACGACGACCTGATCTATTCCAGTACCCCGGAAGAAGATGCCCGGCTGCAGGAGATTGGAATGCCTGTCATGATTCTGACCTCTACCTTCGACCTGGGCTTCAACCAGCAGGAAGGCCGACTGGCAGACAATACGCTCAGGCAGTTGCGCGACTTTGCCCGGGTGAACCGGATCCAACTGGCTGATGACGGCGACTTTTCAGCCAATCCTGTTATTGGTTATTCTGCTGACCGGATGGATGTGACAACTCTGGCAGGAGAATGGCGCAGCTTTCTGTGGTCCTTTAAAAATGATGGAGGTATCCCAATTCTAAGCGTGTCGTGCACAGAGAATCTGACGCATGCGCTGTATCCCAATTATGGCGAGATCGCCTGGAACTTCATGAAGCATTTTGCTCGTGATCCTGAGACCGGTAAAGTGGTGTATACACCTCTTGAAATGGCGCCATAGCCTATACAGGACCTTAGCGCGGCATTCCGGTATGAGGTTCTTCCTATGCTCAAGAAAGCGGGTAAGATTTCCCGGTCGAAGCCTGGGAACGATGGAGTACTGTTTAAGGACAGGAAATTCTTTTTATTACCCTCCTGAAATCTATATACGAATCCTCTCTGAATCCTTAAGAATCGGAAAAACAGACTGAAGCCTGTTAGTTTTTCTGCTGTTTAATGGGAAAAGATGAACATTTACATGTGCATGATGCACAGTTTTGCGTGTAAAACTATTAAGTTATTAGACAGTTAAGTCTCAATGGCTCTAATTTAGCCTCTTTATCTCTCATAAAATGCTGTGATTTTTTAATTGCCAATTAATATGAATATGTTATCTTAAACACTTTTTCAAAATGAAATATACATTGAAAAAATGACGATAAATGAATACATAGAAAGGTTTGTTGATTACATAAAATCTCAGAGGGGGTATTCCCTTAATACTGTCAGAAATTATGAGACAGATCTGCGCCATTTTTTTGATTATTTAAAAAAAAATGACGATAGCAAAAATATAGACCTTAAACAAATAGATTTTCATGTAATCAGGGCATATCTGGGGGGACTTTTTAATAGATATAAGAAAACAACAATATCGCGAAAACTTTCAGCTATTCGTACTTTTTTCGTTTTTTTAGAAAAAAACAATTTAAATGAAGGTAATCCTGCCGCAGAGATATCCTCCCCAAAACAGGGAAGTTATATTCCGGAGTATTTGAATATTGACGACATGTTTATGCTTCTTGATGCCCCTGAGCCGGTTAATCTTGAGGGGGTAAGAAATCAGGCAATTCTGGAAGTTCTTTATTCCTGCGGAATTCGTGTTTCTGAGTTAACCGGCCTGAATCTGACGGATATTGATTTTAAAGAGCGGCTCGTGAGAGTAATAGGAAAGGGCAATAAGGAACGGATAGTGCCCATAGGAAAAAAGGCGCTTGCATCAGTAGCAAAATACCTGGACCAGTCAGTTCTTCTTAGAAAAAAGACCGGGAATGCGGATGGGTCTTCAAAAAGGCCTTTGTTCCTGAATAAAAGCGGCGGGAGGCTGAGTTCAAGAAGTGTAAGCACTATTATAAAGAAGTTTACCGTAAAATATGGTCTGGTGAATGATATTACACCTCATTCGCTGAGGCATACATTTGCAACGCATCTCCTTGACAGCGGGGCGGATCTCAGATCGGTACAGGAACTATTAGGGCATGCAAGCCTTTCTACGACACAGAGATACACTCATGTGTCTCTTGATAAACTGATGGAAGTCTATGACAGGGCTCATCCAAGAAAATAGTGATAAAAGGTAAGGATATATGGCAATAAACGGAAATAAAAAGATAAGGGCGACTACTATTCTTGCAGTGAGGAAAGACGGCAGGTGTGTAATGGCTGGAGACGGGCAGGTGACGCTGGGCGAAACCATTATGAAACATAAGGCCAAAAAGGTCCGTTATATGTATGATGACAGTGTGATTGTGGGATTCGCAGGCGCCGCTGCTGATGCCTTTAATCTTTTTGAAAAGCTTGAGGGCAAACTGGAGCAGTACAAGGGCCAGTTGACACGGGCCGCCGTTGAGCTGGCAAAGGACTGGCGTACAGACAAGGTCTTAAGAAACCTTGAAGCCCTTCTTCTGGCAATGGATCAGGAGCATACCCTGATAATCTCGGGGACCGGGGATGTTATTGAACCGGATGATGATGTTGCAAGCATCGGTTCGGGTGCCCCATATGCACTGGCTGCGGCAAAGGCGCTGGTAAAACATTCCGATCTGGATGCACTGGATATTGCCAGAGAGGCCATGCATATAACTTCAACTATTTGTCTTTATACAAATGATGTGATTGAAACAATTGAGCTTGATATAACTGATTAAAGATGTGTTAAATTAAGGTAATATGATGGAAAATTCGATGAAAATGCTGACACCGGCAGAGATAGTTGCCGAACTTGATAAATATATAATAGGCCAGGATCCGGCCAAGCGTTCAGTTGCAATCGCCCTGAGAAACAGGTGGAGAAGGCAGCAGGTAACCCCGGAATTAAGGGATGAAATAGCCCCTAAAAATATTATAATGATAGGTCCGACAGGGGTAGGAAAAACTGAAATAGCCAGGCGTCTTGCAACTCTTGCTAAATCTCCCTTTATTAAGGTGGAGGCAACTAAATTCACGGAAGTGGGTTATATCGGCAGGGATGTAGAGTCAATGATAAGGGACCTGACAGAGCTTGCCGTAAATATGACAAAAAAAGAGGAGCAGGAGGATGTAAAGATCAAAGCGGAGGAGATGGCACAGGAAAGACTCCTTGATATGCTTCTGCCCGGTAATGCAGATGCCCCCCCGGCTCCGGAGAATGTGGAGCAGGATAGAGAAAATTCACTTGATATAGCCGTTCCTGAACCGCCCGATAATACCAAGACAAGGGACAAGCTGAGGCAGATGCTGAAGGACGGTAAACTGGACAACAGGTATGTGGAGCTTGAAACATCCCATAAGGCAACTCCCATGATCGAGATTTTTTCCAGTTCCGGTATCGAGGAGATGGAATTCAATATGAAAGATATGCTTGGCAATATCTTTCCAGGAAAGAACAAAAAACGAAGGCTTAAGGTTCCCGAGGCCCTTGAGGTTTTATTCCAGGAAGAGTCACAGAAGCTTATAGATATGGAAAAGGTAACATCGGAGGCTATACGCAATACAGAGCAGAATGGTATTATCTTTCTGGATGAGCTTGACAAGGTGGCAGGCAACGACTCAAGGCAGGGTCCTGATGTGTCACGTGAAGGTGTGCAGCGTGACCTGCTCCCCATTGTTGAAGGTTCAACCGTGATTACAAAATACGGAATGGTAAAGACGGACCATATCCTGTTTATTGCAGCAGGGGCATTTAATGTGAGTAAACCTTCTGATCTGCTTCCTGAACTGCAGGGAAGGTTCCCTATAAGGGTTGAGCTTGATTCACTCGATATGGAGGATTTTATCAGGATTCTTACTGAACCGCAGAATGCCCTCATTACTCAGTATAAGGCGCTTCTTGAAACAGAGGGTATTGACCTGGTATTTGAGGATTCCGCCATTGAAGAGATTGCCTCAATATCTGCGACCGTCAATGAACAGATGGAAAATATCGGTGCAAGGCGTCTTCATACGGTAATGGAAAAACTGCTTGATGAGATATCTTTTGATGCGCCTGATCTTGAAACCAAATCCGTGGTAATAGACAGTGACTATGTTAAGGGTAAGCTGGAGGATATCATGGAGGATGAAAACCTTAGCAGGTACATCCTTTAAAGGCTCAAGGCGCATGGTTCAGGGTGCAGGGTAAAAACAAAGGCAAAAACCAAAAAAAAATTTATTCGAGTTAAAACATGAGTGAACAGATACCAAATACTGCCAGTGTTCTTATTGAGGCGCTGCCATATATTCAGAAGTTCAATAATGAGACTATCGTGGTCAAGTATGGCGGGAATGCCATGGTGGATGAAAATCTCAAAAAGAACTTTGCCCTGGACATAATACTGATGAAATATGTCGGGCTTAATCCGGTTGTTGTACACGGCGGAGGCCCGCAGATAGGCAAGCTGCTCAAAAGCCTTTCTATCGAGTCGCAGTTTGTTGACGGGATGAGAGTAACGGATCAGGAGACCATGGACGTGGTTGAAATGGTCCTGGTAGGAAAGGTCAACAAGGAGATTGTTTCTTTCATAAACCAGAACGGCGGTCAGTCGGTAGGGCTTTCGGGCAAGGACGGTAAGCTTTTAATCGCCCGCAAAATGAAATATATGAGGGATAAAGGAGATAACCAGCCTCCGGAGATTATTGATATAGGCATGGTGGGGGAAATCGAGAAGGTAAACAACAGGGTGCTCCTGAGCCTTATCGATGCCCAGTTTATCCCGGTAATAGCCCCTGTTGGCGTGGGAGAAGGCGGTAAGACATTTAATATCAATGCCGACCTTGTTGCAGGCAGCATAGCCGCTTCTCTAAAGGCCCGTAAACTGATACTGCTCACTGATACAGAGGGAGTTCTTGATAAGAATGGAGATCTGATATCAAGTATCAGGGCTGATGAAATCGGGGAGCTTATAAAAGAGGGGACTATTAAAGGCGGCATGATCCCAAAGGTAAACTGCTGTCTGGAGGCTCTGGCCACTGGTGTAAGCAAGGCCCATATAATTGACGGCAGAAAAGAACATGCTATCCTGCTTGAAATATTCACAAAGGGCGGAATTGGAACTGAGATCATTAAGTAGCGTTGATTTGGAACATGGAGATAAAAAAATGAGTGAACAGAAAACAGACATCCAGAACCAGGCCGATAAATATATGTTTCAGACCTACGGCCGTTTTCCACTTACACTTGTTAAGGGGGATGGATGTCGTGTGTGGGATGAACATGGAAAAGAGTATATCGATTTTGTAGGCGGAATTGCAGTATGCTCCCTTGGACACAGTTCTCCTGTTGTTGCAGATGCACTGGCGGAACAGGCAACGGAACTGGTTCATGTGTCAAACCTGTACTATACAGTGCCCCAGACAAGACTGGCCAGACTCCTTGTGGAAAATTCTTTCGCAGACAGGGTATTTTTCTGCAACAGCGGTGCTGAAGCAAATGAGGCGGCTATCAAGCTTGCCCGACGCTATTCAAATGAAAAATACGGTTCAGGCCGGAACACAATAATTACCATGGAAAATTCATTCCATGGCAGGACAATGGCGACACTCTCCGCGACCGGTCAGGATAAGATAAAGAAAGGATATAATCCCCTGCTGGTTGGCTTTAAATTCGTCCCCTTTAATGATGCTGCCGCTCTGGAGAATGCCATTGATGATACAGTGTGTGCTGTAATGCTGGAGCCTATACAGGGGGAAGGCGGGGTTATATGTCCTGAACCGGGTTACCTGAAATCTGTAAGGGAAATCTGTGACAGCAAAAATATCCTGCTTATTTTTGATGAGGTGCAGGTAGGAACAGGCAGAACTGGGAAGCTTTTTGCCTATGAGAATTTTGATGTCGAACCTGATATCATGACTCTTGCAAAGGCTCTCGGTAACGGTCTTCCCATCGGTGCAATGCTTGCCAAGGAAGAGCTCAACAGCGCGTTTGGACCGGGCAGCCATGCAACTACATTCGGCGGTACACCGCTGGTTACAGCTGTGGCCGAGGCGGTGGTGAAATCGCTTTTGGAAGACGGCATTCTTGAAAAATGCAGTGAAACAGGTGAATACTTCAGGCAAAAACTTTTTGAACTGAAGGAAAAATATAGTTTTATAAAGGATGTGCGCGGATACGGACTTATAAACGGGCTGGAACTGGATATGCCCGGAGCAGGAATAGTTACTCAATGCATGGATAAGGGTTTTTTAATAGTTTGTGCTCATGAGAAAGTACTCCGTTTTGTGCCCCCTTTGATTATTTCAAAGGAAGAAGTTGACTCGCTTATAAACTGTTTAAATGAAATTTTCGGGAATATTAAATGAAAAAACACCTACTATCCATAAATGACTTGAGCAAGGAAGAAATCCTGGCCTTAATCGACCGGGCTATTGAAATTAAATCCCAGGAAAGAAATGCAAACCGTTCCCTTCAGGGGTATACACTGGGCCTCATTTTTGAAAAGGCATCGACCAGAACACGTGTGTCTTTTGAAATAGCCATGTTCAGACTGGGAGGTCAGACCATCTTTTTAAACAGATCCGATACCCAGATGTCGAGGGACGAGAATATACATGATACTGCCAAGGTGCTGTCACGTTATATTGATGCACTGGCAATAAGAACCTACTCCCAGGATCTTCTGGAGGAGATGGCAAAATATTCTGATATCCCCGTAATAAATGCCCTGTCAGACCTATATCATCCCTGTCAGGTACTGAGCGATATGGTAACGGTTAAAGAGAAGAAGGGTTCTTTAAATGGTATCAAGATCGCCTGGATCGGTGATGGAAATAATGTGGCCCATTCATGGATAATGGCGGCTCAGGTTCTGGGCTTTGAGCTTGCACTGGCCTGCCCGAAGGGCTATAAGCCCCTGCCGCAAATTATGGATGGAAGCAGCGATAATATCAGGGTTGTTGATGACCCGGAAGAGGCGGCAAAGGGTGCGGCAGTTATCAATACTGATGTTTGGGCCAGCATGGGGCAGGAGGATGAGGAAGAACAGAGGCTTGCGGATTTCAAGGCATACCAGGTCGATACAAAGCTTGTTAAACTCGCAGAACCTGATGTCATTGTCATGCACTGTCTGCCTGCACACCGGGGTGAAGAAATTACATCGGAAGTGCTGGACGGTCCCAATTCCGTAGTATTTGATCAGGCTGAGAACAAACTTCACCTCCATCAGGCATTGCTGGAAACGATAATTGCAGGATAAATAGGAGAAACATAATGAGTGAAAAAGTTAATAAAATAGTGCTGGCCTATTCAGGCGGACTGGATACATCGGTAATTCTTGCCTGGTTGAAAGATACATATCAATGCCCTGTAGTCGCATATGCTGCTGACCTCGGACAGGGAGATGAGGTCGATGAGATCAGGGAGAAGGCAATAAAGACGGGCGCCGAAGAGGTAATTATAGAAGATCTTCGTGAAGAGTTCGTTAACGATTATGTTTGGCCGGCCCTGAGGGCAAACGCAGTCTATGAGTCCGGATATCTTCTGGGGACGTCACTTGCACGGCCCTTAATAGCATTGCGACAGATTGAGGCAGCCAGGAAGACAGGCGCTGATGCTGTGTCTCATGGTGCTACAGGCAAGGGGAATGACCAGGTAAGGTTTGAAATGGCTTATATGGCGCTGGAACCGGGCATCAAGATTATAGCACCCTGGAGGACCTGGGATTTTAAAGGCAGGGAAGACCTTGTTGCCTATGCAAAGAAAAAAAACATACCTGTGCCCGTGACAAAGGCAAAACCCTATTCAAGTGACAGAAACCTTCTTCATATCAGTTTTGAGGGCGGTATCCTGGAAGATACATGGGCAGAGGCAAAGGAAGATATGTTTGTTCTTTCCGTATCTCCTGAAAATGCACCGGACAAGGCAACCTATATTGAGGTGGATTTTGAAAAGGGTAATCCTGTTGCAGTGGATGGCAAAAAAATGAGTCCTGCCGAACTCCTCGCATACCTTAATGATCTGGGAGGGAAAAACGGAATAGGCAGGTTTGATCTTGTTGAAAACCGTTATGTGGGTATGAAATCCAGGGGTGTCTATGAGACCCCGGGCGGAACAATACTGAGGGTCGCTCATCAGGCTGTAGAGTCCATAACAATGGACCGGGAAGTAATGCATATCCGGGATGGCCTTGTTCCCCGTTACGCTGACCTGATATATAACGGTTACTGGTTCTCGCCCGAAAGGGAGATGATGCAGGCCCTTATTGATAAAAGCCAGGAAAACGTAACCGGAACAGCACGTCTTAAACTTTACAAGGGTAACTGCGTTACGGTTGGCAGAAAATCAGATTCTTCACTGTTTAATCCTGAATATGCCACCTTTGAAGGAGAGGATGTATATAACCAGGCGGATGCGGAAGGTTTTATCAAACTGAATGCATTGAGGCTGCGGATAGCAAGTCTTATGAAGAAAAAGTAAATTCAAAAACATAGTTTTTGAATTTAAGCTGTCAGCGTTCAGCTGTCAGCCGGATGCTTATAAAATACTGTTTAATAAAAGGAAGAATTAAATGGCAAAAAAAGTATGGGGCGGGCGATTTAAGGAAAATATCAATGAAATTGTTGACGCATTCAACGCCTCCATTAATTTTGATAAAAGACTCTACAGCCAGGATATAGACGGATCCATGGCCCACTGCCGTATGCTTGCAAAACAGGGTATTATCACAGAAGATGATGCCTCACAGATAATCGGCGCCCTGGTAGAGATAAAAAGAGAGATTTCCAGGGGTGAGTTTATTGCCGGTGAGGACCATGAAGATATCCATTCCCTTGTTGAGAAGACACTTATTGAAAAGGTCGGGCAGCTTGGAGAAAAGGTACATGCCGGAAGAAGCAGGAATGATCAGGTCGCTCTTGATGTAAGGCTTTATGTGAGAGGAGCAGTTGAAAGGATGCTTTCCCTTATCAGGGATATGCAGACATCGCTCGTAGTGCTGGCTGATAAAAACAGCACTGTTCTGATGCCGGGTTATACCCATATGCAGCCGGCACAGCCTGTCCTGCTTGCGCATCATCTTCTTGCTTATTACGAGATGCTTAAACGGGATTCTGCCCGTTTCAGTGACTGCCTAAAAAGAGTCAATGTTCTCCCTCTGGGAAGCGCGGCACTTGCAGGCACTACATTTAATCTTGATCGCAATATGGTGGCAGAAGAACTTGGATTTGATTCCATATCCGATAACAGCATGGATGCAGTAAGTGACCGTGACTTTGTCCTTGAGTACCTGTTTGCAGCCTCGGTGCTTATGATGCACCTGAGCAGATTAAGTGAAGAAATAGTGCTGTGGTCAAGCAGGGAGTTCGGTTTTGTGATTCTGCCCGATGCTTTCTGTACCGGAAGCAGTATCATGCCCCAGAAAAAAAATCCCGATGTGCTTGAGCTCATCAGGGGTAAAACCGGAAGGGTATACGGCAACCTGACTGGGCTTCTGACAACAATGAAAGGACTTCCTCTTACATATAACAAGGATATGCAGGAAGACAAGGAAGGTCTCTTTGATACTGTCGATACTGTAGAACAGTGCTTAACGGTTCTCAGTATGCTGGTAAGTGAAATTACCTTTGACAGCCAAAGGATGGAAAGTGCAACTGAAGAGGGTCACCTTATGGCAACAGATCTTGCTGACTACCTTGTTAACAAAGGGATGACCTTCAGGAACGCCCATGAGGTTGTAGGAAGGGTAGTCCTCTTTGCCATTGAAGAAAGCAGGACGCTTAAACAGCTCACCCTTCAGGAACTGCAGGGCTTTGCCAGGCAGATTACAAAGGATGTCTATGACTGGCTCGAACCTGCTTCCGCTGTAAAGAGAAGAAATCTTCATGGAGGTACCGGCTCTGAAGCGGTTAAAAAGAGTCTTGCAAAGGCCTTAAAGGAGATTAAATCTTGAACAGCAGAAGATTGATTATTATGTTTGTACTGCTTTTATTCATTGTTTTGTTTGCCGGATGCGGAAGAAAAACTCCCCCGGTCTTCTCCGATAAGGGAGTAGTCAACATTTCCGAAGAAGGGAAAAATCAAGAATGATTTTAATTTAAAAGCAATTAATCAAAAGGAATATATAAAATATGCATTTTTTTGAATATAAAGATCAGGAACTTTATTGTGAAGATACAAAGATATCTGAAATCGCACGGGAGGTAAAAACCCCTTTTTATCTCTATTCCTATGCAACTCTTGAAAGACATTTCAGGGTATTTAACGAGGCTTTTAACGGAATAGATCATATTACCTGCTTTTCAATGAAGTCAAACTCCAACGGCGCTATTCTGAGGCTTTTTTCTCAGGCAGGAGGAGGAGTGGATATCGTTTCTGGCGGAGAGCTCTATCGTGCTCTGAAGGCGGGTGTTATCCCTGATAAAATCGTCTATTCAGGGGTTGGTAAAACTGCGGAAGAAATTGAGTATGCGCTGAAATCCGATATTCTTATGTTTAATGCCGAGTCTCCACAGGAGATAATAAGACTTAATGAAGTTGCCGGCAGTATCGGCAAAAAGGCGCGGATTGCTATCCGTGTCAATCCTGATGTTGACCCTCAGACCCACCCCTATATCTCCACGGGCCTGAAGGAAAATAAATTCGGTATTGATATCACTAAATCATTTGATGAATATGCAGCCGCCTCAAAAATGGACAATATTGAGGTAACAGGGGTATCCTGTCACATAGGTTCTCAGCTTACAAAGGTAAGTCCCTTTGTTGACGCACTAAAGAAGGTCAAGGAACTTATTGTCAGGCTGGAAGAAGCCGGAATCAAAATAAAAAATCTCGATCTCGGGGGCGGTCTGGGTGTCACCTACAATGATGAAAAACCACCGCTGCCGAAAGAATATGCTGCTGCCCTCAAGGAAAATCTGGGTGACATGGGACTTACACTTATCCTTGAACCGGGAAGGGTAATCATGGCAAATTCCGGTATACTGGTTGCAAAGGTTTTATATACAAAGGCCAACGAGGATAAGAATTTTACAGTAGTTGATGCTGCAATGAATGATCTTGCCAGACCAAGTCTTTATGGATCATATCACAGCGTAAAACCTGTAAAGATGAATTCCACAGACATAATAAATATGGATATTGTAGGCCCCATATGCGAATCGGGAGATTTCCTGGCAAAGAACAGAGAACTGCCATCCCTGAAACAGGATGAACTTATAGCTGTCATGAGTGCAGGTGCCTACGGTTTCAGCATGTCATCATCATATAATTCAAGACCCAGGGTAGCCGAGGTCATGGTCAAGGGTGACAGATATTATACAATCCGTGAAAGAGAAACCTATGAAGATCTTGTGAAAGGTGAAGTAATTCCGGATTTTCTAAAGTAATAGATGGAAAAATAAATGCAAAAAATAGAATTCATGAAAATGAGCGGAACAGGAAATGATTTTATCCTTATTGATAACAGGGATGGAAAAATCCCGGAGGATAAAATGAGTTATCTTGCCGAAAGGGCATGCCGGCGAAGAGAATCTGTCGGCGCTGACGGCATGATATTTATTGTTGATTCCGATAAATATGATTTTGAATGGAAATTTATCAACTCTGACGGTAGTGTAGCGGAGATGTGCGGGAACGGCGGAAGATGCACTGCAAGATTTGCCCTTTTAAGTGGAATAACCGGTGAGAGCATGACATTTATGACACTGGCAGGGCCCATCTCAGCAGATGTATCGGGAAGAACCGTAAAGGTGCTTATGCCTGTTCCCACAGGATTGAAGGCCGATATAGACCTTCCCCTTGAGCAGGGCTGGTTGAATGCAGGTTTTGTTAACACCGGAGTTCCGCATGTTGTCGTGCAGGTGGAAAATATTAAAGATATCCCTGTAAATGAGCAGGGAAGGGCTATCCGGTATCACAGCATGTTCCAGCCTGCAGGTACAAACGCAAATTTTATGAGTGTTAAGGGCACGGATCAGTTATATGTCCGCACATATGAGAGGGGTGTTGAAAACGAAACCCTCGCATGCGGCACCGGCGCTATTGCCTCATCACTCATAGCAAATGTCAGGGGGCTGGTCTCATCACCCGTTACAGTGACAACAAGCGGAGGTGAAGAGCTTAAAATACATTTCGAAAAGGAAGGTGACAGTTTCAGCCGCGTATGGCTTGAAGGAGGAACCTCGATAATATATAAAGGCGAATTGAACGAAGAAGCTCTCTAATATCTGAAATATAAAATTATATTAAAATATATGAGGAGTAACAGTAATGTTCCAGGGATCCATAGTAGCGATTATAACTCCATTTAAAAATGGAAAAGTCGATGAAGATACATATCGTGCTCTTATTGAAGAGCAGATTGAAAACGGTACAAGCGCTATTGTACCATGCGGCACAACAGGAGAATCCGCCACATTAAGCGTTGAAGAACATACCAGAGTAATAGATATAGCAATTGAAACCATAAATAAACGTGTGCCTGTTATCGCGGGAACCGGTGGAAACAGCACAAGCGAGGCTATAGAACTTTCTGCCCATGCAAAAAAGGCCGGTGCTGATGCCACCCTGCAGGTGACGCCCTATTACAACAAGCCGAGCCAGGAAGGTCTTTACAGGCACTTCAAGGCTATAGCCGATGCAGTTGCATTGCCTCAGGTATTATATAATGTGCCCGGGAGAACAGGCGTTAATATGCTTCCGGAAACCGTGGCCCGCCTGGCAGAGCTGCCTGAAGTTGTTGCAATTAAGGAAGCCTCAGGAAACCTGGCCCAGATGACAGATATCATCTCTCTTGCAGGAGATAAAATCACTCTTCTTTCGGGTGATGACAACCTGATACTTCCTGTTTTGTCTATAGGCGGGAAAGGTGTGATTTCAGTCGTTGCCAATATCATACCGAAAGACACAGCCGATGTTGTCAAAAACTGGCTGGATGGCAATATGGAAAGGGCAAGGGAAATATACTTCAAACTCTATCCCCTGTGCCAGGCAATGTTCTATGAGACCAACCCTGTACCGGTTAAAACATCACTGGCCCTTATGGGAAAAATCGGGGATGAAATAAGATTGCCCCTGGCGCCAATGTCTGATGCAAATCTTGAGAAGCTTAAAAAGGCGTTAAGGGATTACGGACTGATATAAATAGAATAGAGGAAAAAATGGTTAATGTAATTGTTGCCGGTGCTGCCGGGCGTATGGGTATCCGGATTATAAATATTATAAATGAGACAGAAGGCGTAACACTTTCCGGCGCCTTTGAGCACCCTGATAATCCCAATGTGGGGCAGGATGCGGGCCTGGTTGCCGGTATCGGAGAAAACGGCATAAAGGTTAGCGGATCGCTTGATGCTATCATAGCCTCGGGGGATGCGGTTATCGATTTTACCGTTCCTGCTGCAACCATAAGCAATATAAAAACAGCAGCAGCGGCCGGAAAGGCAATGGTCATCGGCACAACCGGAATTACTGAGGATGAACAAAAGGAGATCAGGGAAACTGCAAAAAATATACCCGTGGTTTTTGCCCCTAATTTCAGTGTCGGAGTTAATGTCATGTTCAAGGTAGCAGCGGAAATGGCAAAGATCCTTGGAGGTGACTATGATATCGAAATTGTTGAGGCCCATCACAGGCTTAAAAAGGATGCCCCGAGCGGAACCGCCATTGGTCTGGCTAAAAAACTTGCCGAGGCCACAGATAGAGATCTTGAGAAAACAGCAGTTTATGCAAGGCATGGTATTATAGGACAGAGAACCGATGAAGAGATCGGTATCCAGACTGTAAGGGCAGGTGATATCACCGGCGATCACACTGTCCTCTTTGGCGGGATAGGTGAACGCCTTGAACTGACCCACAGGGCTCATAACAGGGATAATTTTGCAAAAGGCGCTGTAAGGGCCGCAAAATGGATTATCAGCAGGAATGCAGGTCTATATGATATGCAGGATGTGCTGGGATTAAAGTAGACTGATGAAAACTGTATATATAGGTATCGGCAGTAACCTGGGTGACCCGTACGAAAACTGCAACAAGGCAGTGGATACAATCAGAGAACAACCCTTTTGTGATATAAAGGCGCTGTCTCCCTTTTACAGAACACAGCCTGTTGGAATTGAGGGAGATAAATGGTTTATAAACGCTGTCCTGGCCATCAACACTACTCTTTCGCCCGGAGAACTGATCGGGATGCTTCTGGGAATAGAGAAAGATATGGGGAGGACAAGGTCGGGGGTAAGATGGGAATCACGTGTTATTGATCTTGATGTGCTTTTATTTGGCAATGAGATTATAAATGATAAAAATCTGATCGTTCCACACCCGCGTATGCATACACGGCGGTTTGTAATGGCACCTATGGCCGATATTGCGCCGGAGCTTGTTCACCCGGTACTGGGGAAGAGCATGGCAGAAATTCTTGAGGGGATTCCATTGGAAGAACAGGAAGTCAGGCTAATGGAGAAAAATTAATGGGTCTTATCCGCTTATTATTTTTTATATTTCTGATCTATATACTCTACGGCCTTGTAAAAAGGGTCTTTGGGGCAGGTTCAAAAATATCCGGCAGCGAATCTTCATCCGGTGTAATAAGCGAAATGGTTCAGGACCCCTATTGTAAAACCTATATTCCCCGAAATGAGGCATACAGGGCTGTTTTGGGCGGAGAGGAAATATTGTTCTGCAGTAAAGAGTGTGCAGAAAAATATAAAGATAAAGTAAAATCTTAACGATAGATTAATTAACAAAATATATCCGAGTCGGGAGGGACAAATGAAATTTTTTATTGATACCGCAAACATTGATGAGATTAAAAAGGCAAATGAACTTGGTCTGCTTGATGGTGTGACAACCAATCCTTCGCTGGTAGCAAAAGAGGGCAGAGAATTCAAGGAACTGATAACAGAGATATGCGCCATTGTAGATGGCCCTGTAAGTGCGGAGGTTGTAAGCACAGACGCAGAAGGTATGGTAGCAGAGGCAAGGGAACTGGCCAAGATTGCAGACAATATAGTAATTAAAATACCTCTTATCAAGGAAGGCCTCAAGGCAGTAAAGATACTGTCCGGCGAAGGTATCAGGACAAATGTAACACTTTGCTTTTCAGCCGTTCAGGCCTTAATGGCCGCCAAGGCAGGTGCTGATTATATAAGCCCATTTGTAGGAAGGCTTGATGATATTGGTCAGACAGGTATGGAACTTATCGAGCAGATTATCGCTATTTATGAAGCCTATGGATATGAGACCGAGATAATAGTCGCAAGTATCAGGAATCCGCTTCATGTACTTGACGCTGCCACCATGGGTGCTGATATTGCAACCATCCCCTATAAGGTAATGGAACAGCTTATTAAACATCCTTTAACCGATATAGGGCTTGCCAACTTCCTTAAAGACTGGGAAAAAACAAAATAAAAAAGGATTGTATCTGTAGATGCTTTCTCTGTTTTCAGAAAAAGTAAGACATAAATATAACGCTGCAGAACGAGTGGTTCCACTCTGCAGCGTTCAGTCTGTTGCCTGTGCGATGCTGCCAAAGATAGTGGCAGTCATCGACATTTTTTTTAATGTTTTTTTCTTCCTGGTCCCTTGCTGATATCTACAGATATAAAGATAAAGACGGTAAATGGCATTTTACCAATGTCAGGTCCGATGTCCGGTATACATTTTATATAAAGGAAGCAAGAGATAACCCTGATGCCTTTATAAAAAAGTATGATGACATAATTAAAAATGCGGCTGAAAAATTCAGCCTTGAACCGTTTCTTGTTAAGGCGGTCATAAAGGCAGAATCAGGATTTGATCACAAGGCAGTGTCAAAAAAAGGTGCCCAGGGGCTCATGCAGTTAATGCCCGGTACTGCCGGTGAAATGGCTGTGGATGACCCCTATGATCCTACGCAGAATATATTCGGGGGCTCCAGGTATCTAAGCAAACTGATGGAGCGTTTTGACAATAAACTGGAACATGTACTTGCCGCATATAATGCCGGTCCCGAGAAGGTTGATCAATATAAAGGTATTCCTCCATATAAAGAGACCCGGACATTTGTAAAAAGAGTCATGAAATATTACCAGGAATATAAGTCAGGAAAATGATGGAAAATATATACCTGTTATATATTAAAAAAACTGGTATTTTCTATTGACAAAAAGAATTAAAACACTAAAATAGGCCAAATATTTTGCGGGAATAGCTCAGTGGTAGAGCCTCACGTTGCCAACGTGATTGTCGCGGGTTCAAGTCCCGTTTCCCGCTCCACTAAAAAAATAAAGGTTAATCCCGCTGAAGCGTGATTAACCTTAAAATTTTGGGCGGCATAGCCAAGTGGCTAAGGCAGCGGTCTGCAAAACCGTTATTCACCAGTTCGAGTCTGGTTGCCGCCTCCAATAAAATCAGGGGGTTAGCTTTTTAAAGTTAACCTCCTTTTTATTTCCATAGATTAATTCAATGAATCATCTTTCCAGTACTTGGTGCCCTTTACTGTTGCCTGGAGAGCCAGGCCTGTCTCAGTCAGCTGATATATTGTAAAATCACTGGCTGAGATTTCACCTCCGACAGCACCGCCTTTGTCGCTGGATTTTGCTGCCGCATCGGTTTGTGCCCCGAATGCCCAGCCATGTTCAATGAAATAGTTATAGGCCTTTTCGTTATGGAATACGAATACTACACGAAAATCTTTTGCCCCGAGTCCCAGGCCGACACCGACTTCGCCCATCTTCATATATGTGTATTTACCTGTTTTATTATTCTTTGCCACACCGTATCCGCCGCCAAAACTGGCAAAAATAATATTTACATTAACGTTACTGAATACCGCATAACCAGGGGCTCCGGCTATCTGCTGTTTAACATCAGGCTTCTGTTTGTAGAGCTCTCCAAGTACTTCATTCTTCATATCTATGATTACTTTGCGCTTTTCCGCAGGAGTTTTACCTGTAGTGGCACACCCGCTGATACATATAGCCAGTATTACTGCAGCTGCTGAAAAATATTTTTTCATATTCTTTCTCCTTTGATTTGCAGGCTTCTATGTTTATATATGAATCATCATTGATGTAATGCCGACTCGCTATTATAAAGGAATACAAGGTAATAATGCCAGCCCCATATTAAGAAGATATATCCAATTTTTAAAATTTATTAAGTATATTCGGATATTCAGACCATTTTCAAGATTTTTTCATTTTTTATTCATATTCCTTTCATGTCTGCAATGTACCCTGTCAGAAAATATTCCATGAATACAGGAAACAGAAGGATTGTTTTATCCAATTATAATATTTTATTACGACAGGGGTTTTATCTATGCTCATTTTTCTGGGTACATTATTTGAACCGTATTTCGGTCCCTTCAGGCTTTTAACCTCACATCTGTTCCTGCTGCTGCTCGGTGCTTCAGGTGCTTTTTTTGTAACATGGTTCATTCTTCCTGCGACTTATGGATGGCTGCCCAATGACCGTGGCCGGGCCAATACAGTTAATGGCCGGGAATCCAGGGGTAAACCTACAGGTGCAGGGATTGTTTTTATCAGTGTGTGTTTTATTATTGCAGCCTGTGTTATGCCTCCCGAACCTGAACATTATTTTTTAATATGTCTCACATGGTTGACCATGCTTACAGGGTTTCTTGATGACAAAAGTACACGGCCCTGGGGAGAATTACTGAAAGGCAGTCTTGATCTTTTTCTGGCCATAGCTGCTGCCCTTATTCTTACATGGCATTACGTACCGGTGATATGGCTGCCCTTTACTGTAACAGTAGTGCATTTATCACGATTCTGGTTTTGCATACTTGCAACTGCAATTATATGGGGAACCATAAATACGACAAACTGTTCTGACGGTGTGGACGGATTGTCCGGAAGCCTGACAGGAATAGCCGGAAGTTTTCTTGCTGTACTGCTGTATGTAATTATAGGCCATGTAGAAATTTCCCAGTACCTTAAAATCCCGTACTCATCAACTGCCGCATCATGGGCTATCTGTCTGCTTACATTCCTTGGAGGCCTTGGAGGATATTTATGGTACAATGCCTACCCGAGCAGCGTACTTATGGGAGATGCGGGTTCCCGCGCCCTTGGATTTCTGCTGGGGGTAAGTCTTCTTAAGACCGGAAATCCCTTTATTTTAATTGTTACCGGGAGTCTTCTCTGGCTTAACGGTGGTGCGGGATTGCTCAAGCTTGTATTCCTCAGGCTCTTTAAGATACACCTGTTCAGGAACATTCGCTGTCCTTTGCATGATTATTTCCGGCATGTTAAAGGCTGGTCCAATACCCAGGTGGTTATAAGATTTATGCTGCTGCAGGTGTTGCTAACGGGTATTCTTTTTATTATTTTGCTGAAAGTGCGTTAGTAATGGCAATTATATTCCCTGCAACTTCCTATTGTACTGATGATAAAGAAATTTCTAATTAATGTTGTCTGTCTCAGAGGCCCTGACAATATTATTTTCCTGTGTAACAATGCTGTCTTTAATATGCACTCCTTCTTCAATGACCGCATTGTCCCAGATTATCGAGCTGTCTATTACCGCGTCTCTTCCGATTGTAACGTTATTTCCGATTACTGCCCAGTTTCTTAGGGCCACTGTTGGATCAATATGGGTGTTGTCACCTTTTATGAACTTTTTATTTTCCAAATTTAAAAAATCCAGAGTTGCTTTTTTATAGCTTTCTATTGTTCCGATATCATACCAGTAATGATCAACTGCCATAAATGCATTTATTGATCTCCCTGATTCAAGCAAAGGATTGTAGCCTTCGGATATTATATCGGCATATCCGTTCTCCGGCAAAAAGTCGAATATCTCGGGCGAGATAATATGTATGCCTGTAAAAGCAACCCTGCCCGGTGCGGTATTTTTATTTATTGCCTTGACCCTGCTGTCAGGGGTAATATCTATCTGGTTAAAACTGGGACAGTCGTGAACTATCATTGTAACAGGATCACCTGATTCCAAATGCCATTTTGCGGCCTGATCAAGGTTAGTGTCTGTAAGTATATCACTGTTGATGACAATAAATGTGCTGTCTTTTAAAAATTCTCTGCAGCGGGCTATCCCCCCTCCGGTGCCGAGTATTTCCTTCTCAATGCTTACTGTGAGGTTGGTCCCGGGGATTTTACATGATGCTGTAAAGTCCTGAATAAGGTCTGAATGATAATGGGCGTTAATAATTATGTCTTTTATGCCGTAACTGCCAAGGTATTCTATGTTACGTTCAAGAACAGGTCTGTTAAGCACGGGTACAAGCGCCTTTGGAAGATTGTCTGTGAGAGGCCTCAGCCTGGTACCGAAACCGGCCGCCATTATCATAGCTTTCATGACTGTTTCCTTTAGTTATCTGTTGCAATTGAAGGTATCTGATTATAAGTAAATATAAGTTATGTCAAAAGAATAAAATCAACAAGAGGGTTTTAATGAATACTATCATGGACCTTTCAGAGATTAACAGTTATGTCGGTCAGTTGTTCATGATCGGGATTCCCGGTCCTGAACTTGACAGACAAACTGAATCATTAATACGTGATTATCACATTGGCGGAATAATACTGTTCCGCAGAAATATTAAGGACCCGCTGCAGCTGGCAAAACTGTGCAAAGATATTCAGGCCGTGTCATTAAAAAATCATGGCGACAGCATGTTTATTGCAGTGGATCAGGAGGGCGGTAACGTTGCCAGGCTCAGAGAACCCTTTACTCTCTTTCCCGGCAACGAGTCAATCGGTATGTCTCCAGATCCTGAGAAAAAGGCAAAAGAGTTTGCAGGTATTACTGCAAAGGAGATGAGTCTGGTGGGGCTCAACATGGATCTTGCCCCTGTTATGGATGTCAAAAGAGGGGAGCCTGATAAACATCTTAAAAACCGTATTTTCAGTGATGATCCCGAAAAGGTCGGCTTGCTGGGAAGTATTGTTATAGATGTATTTCAGAAAAAGGGCATAATGGCAGTTGCAAAGCATTTCCCCGGTCTTGGTCTGGCAAGTTTTGATCCTCATCAGGGGAATGTTACAATAAGATACGAAAATGGTGAAACGGAAAATGATCAGCTTATTCCCTTTAAAATGGCGATCAAACAAAAAGTATCAGGCATAATGACCTCCCATGCCCTGTATCCCGATATCGATCCCGATTATCCCGGGACCCTGTCACACCGGATCCTTACCGGTATATTGAGGGAAAGGCTGAAATATAAGGGCCTTATTATTACTGATGACCTTGAGATGGGGGCTATTTCAAAAACCGTTGGTGTGGCCCGGGGGGCGGCTGCCTCATTTGAGGCAGGGGCGGATATCCTGCTCATCTGTGAGAATCAGGAAAATGTTATTGAGAGTATTGAGCGTGTAAGGAAGAAATTACTGAAAAATCAAATTACCATGAACAGGCTGATGGACTCGATTGAGAGAATAAGGACTGCAAAGCTATGCTATCTGGGGGCAAAAAAAAGGATTTCAGTTGCAGGGATAAAAAAATATTTTGATCTCAATGCCTGACAGCGGAGATCCTTTTTAAAAAAGATACCAATATGTAACCTTGGCCTGCATTAATCTACAATATTGTAGTGTTTGCTGTATTTGAAAAAAATAAATCAATAGGTAACATCTTGAAAATACAGGGTATATAAATTTGTGTGGTCTGGCATAGCAATTGCTTAATTATTCCAGAAAAACGATATCATCTTATTGATGTTCAATGATATAATTCGCAGCACCAAAAAAAATTTACCTAACTTTATTTAAGGAGGAAGATATGGCTGATATAAAAACAGCAAAAGATGTAATTAATTTAATCAAAGAGGAAAAGGTCGAGATGATAGACCTTCGATTCATGGACTTTCCCGGACTGTGGCAGCATTGTTCATACCCGACAAGTGAGGTTGACGAAGATACATTTATAAACGGAATGGGTTTTGACGGCTCAAGCATCAGGGGATGGCAGGCAATCAATGAATCAGACATGCTGATTAAGCCTGTTGCAGAGTCTGCTTTTATTGATCCCTTTTTCAAGGCAAAGACCCTTGTAATGATCTGTAATATCTGTGATCCCATTACGGGTGAAGATTACACAAGAGACCCCCGCAATATAGCTCGCAAGGCCGATACCTACCTTAAGAGCCTCGGAATTGCCGATACAGCATTTTTTGGTCCTGAAGCGGAATTCTTCGTATTTGACAGTGTGCGTTTTGACCAGAATCAGCATGAGGGTTATTATCACCTTGACTCTTCAGAAGGTGCATGGAATACCGGAAGGGTGGAAAACCCCAATCTTGCCTATAAAATCCGTTACAAAGAAGGATATTTCCCGGTTCCTCCCACTGACAGCATGCAGGACCTAAGAAGTGACATGGTTCTTACCATGCAGAAGATAGGACTAACCATTGAGGCTCAGCATCATGAAGTAGCTACCGGCGGCCAGTGTGAGATTGATATGAAATTTGCACCCCTTGTCCAGATGGCTGACAACCTGCTGAAATATAAATATGTTATCAAGAACACTGCAAAGTTGTACGGTAAAACCGCAACCTTTATGCCAAAACCGCTGTTTGGTGACAATGGTACCGGAATGCATGTTCATATGTCTTTCTGGAAGGATGGCGAAAATCTCTTTGCAGGTGACGGATATGCAGGTCTTTCAGAAACAGCAATGTATGCAATCGGTGGTATCCTGAAACATGCACCAAGTCTTCTTGCATTCACCAACCCGACAACAAACAGCTACAAGAGACTTGTTCCCGGTTACGAAGCTCCTGTTAACCTGGCATATTCAAGAAGAAACAGAAGTGCATCAGTAAGAATTCCTCTGTATTCAAACTCGCCAAAGGCAAAGAGAATGGAATTCAGATGTCCTGATCCAAGCTCAAACCCGTACCTGGCATTCTCCGCAATGCTCATGGCTGCTGTTGACGGTATCCAGAACAAGATTGATCCGGGTGACCCGCTTGACAGGGATATTTATGATATGGAACCTGAAGAACTGGCATTAGTACCAAAAACCCCCGGATCACTGAGGGAAGCCCTTAATAACCTTGCAGCTGATCATCAGTATCTCCTTAAGGGTGATGTTTTTACACCTGATGTTATCGAGACATGGATCAATTACAAGATGGAAAAAGAGGTAGAGGCAATTGATCTTCGCCCGCATCCGTGGGAATTTGCACTTTACTATGACATTTAATCTCTACAGTCAGGGGCAGGTAAACTGTCCCTGATAACAACAAATTAAATAATTTATTTCTAACCCATATACTGCCTGGTTTAGACTGAAAACCTCCAAAGGTCTCCTTTGGAGGTTTTTATTTTTTCTTTTCGCTGAATATAAAAAAAATCTGTGGTATAAAGGTGTAAAAAACATAGGACACCATGAAACCTGAACTCGATTCATTAATCACCGAACTTCCAGGAATAGACGAAAAAATAATTAGAGGACATTTTGATCGTCTTGGAGAGGTTTATTTCAAAAAATTTAATATAGAAGATGTCATTAACCACATTAAGTCAATTTCTACTCTCTCTCAATCCAATCCTGTTGATGCAAGAATTATCAAGACGCGGGATGGAAATATAGAGTGTACTGTAACTGCCTTTGACTATCCATCAGAGTTTTCACTTATAGCCGGATTGCTCTCCGGAACCGGGCTCAATATTGTATCAGGTGATGTATTCACCTATGAAAGAAGGAGCAGAGAAACAAAGAAAACAGCTGGAAAAAGAAGGAAGTTTTCCGTATCTATCGACCATACAGACAGAAGAAAGATTGTTGATTTTTTTTCCGGTTATCTGATCAGTTCGGCATCCTTTGAGGATTGGAAACAGCTTTTTATTGATAGTCTGAGATCAATAGTCAGCTTTCTTGAAGAGGGTAGTGATGATTCAGTACTGATGGCAAAAAACAGGGTCAATGAAATGGTTGTTCGTCATCTGGGGCGTATGGATAAAGAATCCGAACCTGTACTGTACCCTGTTGAGATGAGAGTTGATAATAATGCCGGACCATTTACACGGCTCAGGGTTGTGTCTCAGGATACCCCGGCATTTATGTACGCACTTTCAAATGCCCTTGCCCTTAATAATATACAGATCGAACATGTCAGGATACGCACATTCCATGGGCGTGTGGAAGACAGGCTTGATCTTACCGATTCAAAGGGAAAGAAGATTGAAGATCGTGAGACAATTGAGAGAATAAAATTTTCGGTATTACTTACAAAACAGTTTACATATTTTCTTGCCACAGCACCTGACCCATATGCGGCCCTTTCCAGGTTTGAGGTTATTATAAAAGATATCGTGAGACAGCCCTTTCGGGACGAATGGTTAAGGCATCTGACAGACCCCGGAAATCTTAAGGATCTTGCAAGGCTTCTGGGGGCCAGCGATTTTTTATGGGAAGATTTTATAAGGCTTCAATACGAGTCTCTCCTTACTGTATTTGACAGCGCAGATAAAAAGACAAGGCTGAGTGATTCAGTTGACGACATGGCTGAAAGGTTAAGCCTGGAACTTAAAGATGCTGACAGCATTGATGAACGCAAAAAGATAATCAACCGGTTCAAGGACCAGGAAACATTTCTTATTGACCTGGATCATATACTGGAGTCCGAGCTTGATTTCAGGTTTCTTGCCAGAAGGCTTACGGGCCTTGCTGAGCTGATTATAAACAGGACCGCCGATATTATATATGATGATCTGATTGCTCAATATGGAAGACCGAAGAACGACTCGGGCCTTGATGTAAAATACAGTATCATGGGCCTGGGGAAACTGGGGGGCGAGGCAATTGGTTATGCCTCGGACCTTGAACTTATATTTATATATGAGGAAAAAGGCAAAACGGATGGGGAAAAATCAATAACAAATGCCGAGTTTTTTAACCTGATGGTAAAGGGTATATACCAGTTTGTTGAGGCCAAGCGTGAAGGTATCTTCCAGATTGATTTACGTCTGCGCCCACATGGGAATTCTGGTCCTCTGGCATGCAGCCTGGAAAACTTCAGCCAGTACTACAGCGGGGGAGGCCAGGCCCATTCAATTGAAATCCTTGCACTTGTAAGGATGCGATGCATAGGAGGAGATAAAGATCTGGGAAGCCGTCTCGAAAGTATTCGCGACGAGGTAGTCTATTTTTCAAACATCATTGATATCAAGGCTGTCAGGGAAATGCGGGAGCGGCAGTGCAAAGAAAGGACTGTCAGTGGAAAGATAAACGCAAAGTACAGTCCCGGAGGATTGTGGACCTTGAATATGGAGTTCAGACCCTGCAGGTCATGTACGGAAAGGATGTAAAAGATATCAGGACCCACAGCATCCATGCAGCACTTAAGGCCCTTAAGGAAAACGGTTACATGACATATGAAATTCATGACCGTCTTGCCGAGGCATACAGGTTTTTACGTGAACTGATAAACGGCCTCAGGATGCTCAGGGGCTCAGCAATTGATCTTTTTCTGCCGGAAACGGATACAAGCGAGTTTGAACATCTTGCCCGCAGGATGGGATATAGAATCGGCGGGGCAATAACCCCGGCACAGCAGCTATACATTGATCTTGAAACTCATATGGCGGGAGTCAGGGTCTTTGCAGAAAAATATTTCGGGCTTGATTCTCTCCCGGGTACTGATACCGGGACAATCGCCGATGTAATACTTTCTGACAGCCTGCCTCCTGAGATAAGAGACCGAATATTATCAGACAGCGGCATAAAAGATACAGCAAGGGCCTATACAAATTTACAGGGTCTGGCCGGTCTGGGAGGGAGCCGGAGAGAAGCCTTCGGGCGGCTTGCTGTCATGGCATGGGATATTATAAAGAGATCGCCCGATCCGGATATGGCGCTTAATAACTGGGAACGCTATATACGGTCCCTTGCGAGTCCTGAATTCCATTATAATGTCCTGCTGTCCCATCCCATGCATCTTGAGATATTACTGGCTATCTTTTCAAACAGTCAGTTTTTATCGGATACACTTATACGATATCCCGGATTTTTTGACTGGCTGATCAATCCCGAACTTCTTAACTCCACGCGGAGGCGGGAAGATCTGGAAAATGAGTTAAGAAAGGCTGCAGACAGCTGCCGTGGAAAGAGGGACTGGCTTAATAAGCTCAGAAGATTCAGGAGGCGTGAAATACTGAGGATAGGTACAAGGGATATATACATGGGTATTTCCACCCGCATTATTATGCATGAGTTGTCCATACTTGCCGAGGCATGCACCCAGGCAGTATTTGAGCAGTCGGTGAAAGACAATTTTAAGGAGTGTAGTGCTGAAACACTTTCTCCTCATGAATATTTTTCTATTATTGCCTTTGGTAAACTGGGCGGCAATGAACTTAATTACAGTTCTGATATTGATCTTATCGGAATATTCCAGCCGGATGGCGCCAGGTCAAATAAAAGAAAAGAAATTGCCGGCCGGATTCTTGAGGATGTCCGATCCGGTCTTTCATCACATACCGAAGAGGGATACGCCTACAGGGTTGATCTGAGACTGCGCCCTTTTGGAAGTTCAGGCGAAATAGTACAGTCAATGCCATCCATTATTGAGTACTACAGTCATTCAGCACTTTTCTGGGAGATCCAGGCAGCCATTAAAATGAGACCTATTGCCGGAAATCTGAGACTGGGATACGATTTCCTCGAAAACATTAAATCCTTTATCCTCAAGCCATGGGAGAGGAATGTTGTCAGTGCTGAAATAGAGAAGATGAGGAAAAAGGCCATTAAAAATATTTCACATGGTCTTTCAAGCGGTATTGATGTCAAATCAGGTCTGGGGGGAATAAGAGATGTAGAATTTATGGTACAGGGTCTTCAGTTGCTTTATTCCAGCGAAAAGGGTCTTCAGATACAGGGAAACACCATGCTCGCACTGGAGTCAATGATTGAAGCCGATATCATTCCCTATGAATCGGCAAAGATAATAAAACAGGATTATATTTTCCTGAGAAGAATAGAACATTACCTCCAGATTCTTGAGGACAGGCAAACCCACACCCTTCCTGTAAATAAAGACGAAATAAATACCCTGGCAAAGAGAATGCTCGGCGCAGATGCTGATGGCGAAGAATTGCTGGACAGGCTTGATAAATGCCTTAAGAGGGTGAGAGCCGCCTATGAAAATTATTTAATAGGCAAGATATCCGGATGAACCAAAATTTCTGATAAAATATTTGAATAAAGTTTCTTTAAAGACTTATTGCGTAAAGGCAGCTACCTTATTTTCCAGTTAATGACCTATATCCTTTGTTGGGGCACCGGTGTGTCAGCCCGGTATTTAGGTATGATTTTAAACATGCAGGCCTGGCAAAAAGCTAGTGTAGTGTCCATCCAGAAATAACAAAAATCCGGATGGAGCTTTCAGCATTCAGCTATCAGCCATCAGCTAAACCCCCGTTTTAAAGGCATTTTGCTGACAGCTGACCGTGTCCATTCAAAAAGGGCCGTTTATGGATGGGCACTAGTGTAAGTATAGGGAGACTATAGGATTGTTCCCTAAAGATAAATGGCCCAAAAACAGGGTTGACTAAAAATTATTAATTTTCATGATGTTGTATTATCAAGGGGTTAGTGTGCGTTATCCGCTTAGAAAAGATCGAAGATCCTCTGATGCTGAAAATACGCTATTTGGATAAATTTATTGATGACCTCGCAAAAGGAAAATCGATGGATAAGATTCTGCGGCAGTAAATTGACGATGAGGCAAAGGTTAACTTGCCATAGTATAAAAAAGACTTCTAACTGGTTAATTCAATAAACGAAAGGGAAAATTATGAGAATATTCGGTTGGATCTATATCATCATCTTTAGTATTAATGCTGTCCTGGTGCTTGCTGATGCTGTTACTCCAGGGACCTCTTTTGTCCAGATAATAACCGGTGTCACAGGTATCGTTATTATCATTCTAAGTATTGCAGCCTTCATACTTGCGTGTATGGGCAGATTCAGGCCGCGCAAGGTATTCCTGTTCCTGTCGGGGTATTATTTATTAACGGTAATTTATGGAATCGTTATGGGCATTCTCCTGGTTATGAAAGTAGGTGTGGAGAAAGTGATGTCTGGCTCAACTCCGGATTTGCTCCAGGAAACCTTCACATGGCTTGTTCCTGTTGGTTGGGTCCTGAATATCGCCTGCCTCTTATTAGCAGTATACGGGATTATGGGATACCTTAAGAAACCAGTGGAAGAGGAATAAAAACATGTCAATGGAGATTGATCCGCAGTTTTTCCGGGAATTGGGTGATAAAAACCCCGTAGATGTATGCAGTGGAGCCCTGTGTTCCTATGACGCAGATAAATGCGTTTACACTGTTACCATATGGGGTGATGACTACCTGATATCGCCTCATGAACATGCAGTCAAACGCGTTACGAATAACATGCCTGCACCCGGTGATATATTAAATTTTTTCATTGTGCATTACCTTTTACATTCAAAGGAATCTGAAATTCAAAACGAATGGATTTCTGAAAAACAGATTCCAGGGGGCGACCTGTTCTTTAATGTTTCGCACGAAATACCAACCTCTTTGATTTCTGACAAATACGGTAATGACATTGAGGGCTTTAAAAGAAAATGCGAAGAGCTTCAGGGTATTCCGCTTGATATGGCTGATGCATCATACAGGTTCAATATAACACCCCGTATTCCTGTTGCTGTTTTGTTCTGGGATGGAGATGAAGACTTTCCGCCTGAATCAAAAATGCTTTTTGATAAATCCATTGCCGGCCTCCTTGCTCCCGATATTGTTCTGGCCCTGGCCTATGACGTCTGCTCCCGCATTGTAAATAAGGAATTGGGGTTCTGAAAAAAATTATATTTATTAAAAAGACGCTGTTTTTGTTATAGAGCCGGGCAGAAAAATAAACTGGACTTCAGTTTATGCTTGAATTTTATTTGTAAATATCCATAATGCCGCGTCAGCTTTACTAACAATTTTTCAAGGAGACAAGAAAATGAATAAAGGCGATTTAATAAACGAAGTGGCAAAGACTGTGAGCACAAAGAAAGAGGCTCAGGCTGTTGTAGATTGTATTTTCGATACAATCACCAAAACCCTCAAAAAGAAGGGTACTGTTACACTGGTTGGTTTCGGGACCTTTAAGGTAACCAAGATGAAGGCTCGTAAAGGCCGCAACCCTCAGACTGGTGAAGAGATCAAGATAAAGGCCAAGAATTCACCAAAGTTTGTGGCGGGTAAGGCTTTAAAGGATGCTGTAAACTAGTATCGGTTTAAAGATTTTATTAAAGGCCTTTGTCCGGATGACTGATCCGGATAAAGGTTTTTTTGTTGCGTTAAAGGGTGGTCCATCTTACAGCGTGAGGAAAATAAAAAGATTCAAGGTTTGTTATTCTCAATCCGATATAAGATACATGCTCAGGTTTTTAATCAGATTACGATAGCCATGGGTATATCCTTCAGTGGAACGTCATGTTAAAAAAAATACATTTTTACTTATAAGTCAATCTTCCTGATTTATGTAATATAATAAATAAAGGTAAGAATACACATATGTAATAAAAGCAAAACATGGTTCTTTACCTGTAAAGAAAAATGTTTTACAAGTAGTTAAAATTTTCTTCATTATTTTCAACTCTCAAGCGGAGCAGCTTAATGTCTGAAAAAACTGATCTGAAAAAACTGGAAGAAGAAATCACATCTCTTAAAAAAACTATTGAAATATTACATGAAACTGAATCCGGACTGCTTAAAGAAAATAATGAGCTGAAGGAGATCAAAAAATACTTTGATGTCTTAATGCAGAATACCGAAGATTATATTTTGATTTGTGACAGCAACGGAATACCACGGGCTTTTAATTCGAGTTATAAGACAGTAGTCGAAAACCTGTTGGGCATAAAAATGGAACCTGGTGTGCAGCCTTTTGAAATATCTGACAAAGCCAAAGCCAGAGGATACTGGGAATCACTTCAGAAGAGAGCAATAAATGGAGAGAAATTTACAGCCGAATTTAATGATGATGAACGCGAGGGATATTTTGAAACAATATTCTGTCCGGTAAAAGAAGGGGATAAGGTAACAGGCTTTACTGAAATCACAAGAAATATAACAGAGCACAAGAAGGTTAAGAAGGCATTGGAAGAGGCTAACTCATTCAGTTCAAATCTTCTTGAAAAGGCCCCTATTGCGATACTGGTATCCGATCCTAACACTTCGATAATGTATGTAAATTCATTATTTGAAAAACTCACCGGTTTTACGAAAGAAGAGGCGCATGGTGTTAAAATCCCGTATCCCTGGTGGGTTGATGACCCGAATTACGATTCGGTTGAAGAAACGAAGAAAATTATTCTGAAAAGCAGTATCAGGGCTGAGAGACGTTATAGAAAAAAGAATGGCGAATACTCCTGGGTTGAAGTAAACACAATGCCCATATATCAAAATGGAGAGCTAAGTTATATATTGGCAATGTGGATTGATATCTCCGAGCGTAAAAAAGCAGAGCAGGAAAATATAGTTCTTCAGGAAAAACTCCATCGTTCACAGACAATGGAGTCTCTGGGACTTCTGGCAGGAGGAGTAGCACATGATCTGAACAATGTCCTTGCAGGAATTGTCAGCTATCCCGATCTGCTTTTATCCGGACTGCCGGCGGACAGCAAACTGAAAATGCCGCTGGAAACTATAAAAGAGGCCGGAGACCGGGCGACAGCCATAGTCCAGGACCTGCTCACAATTGCCAGGGGAGTAGCCACTGAAAAAAGTAATATGGACATAAATAATTTAGTCTATGATTATTTAAGATCTCCCGAGTGTGAAAAACTGCAGCAGTATCATCCCGGAGTTGCAATCAATACCTGCCTGGACAATTCATTGCTAAATGTAAAAGGGTCATATATACATTTAAGAAAAGCACTTATGAACCTTGTATCAAACGCATCTGAAGCCATTGAGGATGAAGGGAATATAACAATATCAACTAAAAACTGTTTTCTGGAAGCTCCATTAAAGGAAAACCCGGAAATAAAACCCGGTGAATACATTGTTTTATCCGTAGCTGATGAGGGTGTAGGTATATCAACCGAAGATCTTAAACGGATTTTTGAACCTTTCTTTACAAAAAAAGTAATGGGCAGGAGCGGGACGGGATTAGGGCTGGCTGTTGTATGGAATGTTATGCGGGAACATAACGGATATGTAAATGTAGAAAGCGAAAAAAAGGGTACGACTTTTGAGCTGTATTTCCCGGCCTCAAGAGAAGCGCTGTCAACCCAGGATTTGGAAATAACAATTGAGGACATAAAAGGAAATGGGCAAAAAATCCTCATTGTCGATGATGTTGAGGGTCAGAGACACATCTGTGGTCAGATATTGGAAAAATTAGGATACCGTGTACATACTGCTGCAAGCGGTGAGGAAGCCGTTGAGTATCTGAAACATACCGCTGTTGATCTGGTTTTACTTGATATGCTTATGGATCCGGGAATAAATGGCCTCGAGACTTTTGAGAGGATAATAAAAATACATCCTCACCAGAAGGCAGCTCTTATCAGTGGATATGCGGCGACTGATGAAGTTAAGAGAGCCCAGGGATTGGGGGCAGGGGCGTTAATAAAAAAACCGGTAACAATAAAGAACCTTGGAATTGCGGTAAAAGAAGAGTTGGAAAAAAAATAAGGTTTGCCTGTCTTTTCATTTTCCACTAAAGAGGTCCCGGATATCAGTAAATATGCATGCTAAATATAAGTGAAAGTTGAATAATGGGTTAATTTTAAATTAAGAAGGAGATTATGAATCCTTTTGTTGAAAGGATGATCAGGTCTGCAAAACTGGATGTCAGCCTGTATGAAGAAGTCGAGGCTGATAAAACTGCCACATTGCAGTCTGTGATGGTAATTACCCTGTCAAGTGCCGCAACCGGTATTGGTGCTGCCAGGGCAGGAGGAATAGCCCTGCTGTCAGGGATCATTGCAGCACTTATTGGATGGTTGATCTGGTCATACCTTATTTTTATCATAGGTACGAAAATTTTACCCGAACGGCATACGGAAGCTGATTATGGGGAGTTACTTAGAACTTTAGGCTTTGCCAGTTCACCGGGTCTGATAAGAATCCTGGGTATAATTCCCGGACTGGGCTGGATTTCTACTACAGCAGCCAGTATCTGGATGTTTATAACAATGATCATAGCCGTTAGACAGGCACTTGATTACAGAAGCACAGCCCGTGCCTTTGGGGTGTGTGCAATCGGGGGAATTATTTATATTGTTACACTCAGTATATATTATAGCCTGATCAACTGAATAGTTTAGGGGCAAAAGCCCATTGCGGGTTGCCCCATCGCCTGAATTGTGAGGCCTCGGGATTAGCCTTATTCCACAAAAAACAACAGGGTCCTGACTCTTTGTCTTTGACAGACCTTTAATAAATGAAGGACAAATAAAGACGGAAGAATACAAAATGGATTCCCGCCTTAATTATCAATTGAAATTAAAAAAATATCCTCATTTACGATTGAAACATGCGGAACCTGTTTTTTAATCGCAACATAATATTTTCAGTGGAATATACTATTTGAAATAAATATTTTTCTTTAGTACATATGTATACAAAACTGCTTATCTTATTCAAATTCAGGAGATTAGATTATGATGAAAAAATTACTTTTTCTACTGTTGGCATTCGTATTCCTGGCATTGGTCTCATGCAGTAAACCCGAACCTGAGTCGAACTCCAATCCCGTTTCGGACTCCAGCCCCAACCCCGTATTGAACATTGAAGGCGGTCAGGTTGTGGGTGTGGAAACCCCGACAAAGGGAATTATTGCCTATAAGGGAATTCCCTTTGCAGCACCTCCGGTGGGGAATCTGCGATGGAAAGAACCGCAGCCTGTTGTCCCATGGGAGAGCGTAAAGGTTGCAGATACATACGGTGATGCGGCCTCGCAGGTTACATGGGACCCCGAAAGTTTTTACGGCAAGGAGTGGCAGGCAAGCGGTTCAGTACCTTTCAGCGAGGACTGCCTCTATCTGAATGTCTGGACTCCCGCAGCGGGGCAGACGGATAAGAAACTGCCTGTTGCCATGTGGATACACGGAGGTGGTTATCGTGAGGGATTTGCCTTTGAACCGGAAATGGACGGCGGTGAAGACTGGGCTTCACGTGGAGTTATCCTGGTTTCGGTCACCTATCGTCTGGGCGTTATCGGATTTTTCTCCCACCCGCTTTTATCGTCTGAAAGCCCTCACGGTGTTTCAGGCAATTATGGAGTCATGGACCAGGCCGCTGCACTTAAATGGATCCATAACAATATAGAACAGTTTGGCGGCGATCCTGAGAATATCATGGTTTTCGGTCAGAGCGCCGGTGCGGGCAGTGTCCAAACCCTGTGCGCCTCTCCCAAATCCAGAGACCTTATCCGCAAGGCCATCAGCATGAGCGGTGGCGGCCTGGCTACCGGAGGGGGGGGCATGCCAACGATGTCTTTTGATGCAGTCCAAACTGCCAACAAGGCAATGATGGACCATTTCAATAAAACTACACTGGAAGAGATGCGCGCGCTTTCCTTTGATGAACTGACAAAAATGGCAGATGAATACGGGAAGGCTACAAATGCACGGTTATTCTATGGGCCGGTGGTTGAAAATTATTTTCTGACAGGCTCTTTCAGCGATACTGCACTTGCAAATGAAATCCCCGATATCCCTTATATATTCGGTTTTACTTCGAATGACCTGATGGATATGACCGAGCCCATCCGTAACTTCTGTGCCCTTCGTGCGGAAAAAAGCAGCAAACCCGCATATGCTTATATGTTTGCCCGCCAATTGCCGGGTGATGACAACGGCGCTTTTCACTCAGCGGATTTGTGGTATGTTTTTCATTCCTTCAAACACAGCTGGCGTCCTTTCACTGCCGGCGATAAAGCATTAAGCAATAAGATTGTGGATTACTGGACCAACTTCGCTAAATTCGGCGATCCCAACGGCAGGGATGGCGGTATATGGACACCCTATACAGCAGAGGCTCCTGAATTCATGGTATTTGATGCCAATGAGAATGACGCCCTTTTTACAATGACTAAAACTCCCGAGTATAAGGGAAGTAAATTTGACTGGTTTGCACCTCCTCCGGCCCCGGAAGAAAAATAATAATCCAAACAAAAGGCCCGGGACCAGATTCCCGGGCCTTTTTTCTATAACATACATGAACAGGAGAGATTCTTATGGCAAAGAATTTTGATTTTGATAAGTATGTATTTAAAAGTGATGTTGTAACACCTCCGGATAATCTTTTTGGCACTGCTCCCAACAACCCGTCTATACTGTACATAAATCAAAATAAGGAGAGTAATTTCAACATCGCTTCCTGGCTCATTACCGACCCCTTTACCATGGAGGGCGAAACCTTTTATCACGATTATGACCAGTTCTTGTTTTTTTGCGGATCAGATCCTGCAAACAGGAGTGAATTAGGCGGTATAGTTGAACTCTACTTGGGCCATGAAATGGAAAATCTGGAAAAGATTACTATTAGTGAGTCCACTATTATCTTTGTTAAGGCGGGAATGCTTCATTGCCCCCTTACATTTGTTGAAATTTACGATAAGGAAAAACCAATCGTTTTTCAGGACATTACTTTATGCGGACAATATAGTAAGTTCAAACCGGGCAACCCCCAGAGACTGAATGTAGACGGGGAACCTATAGATGAAGCCGGAAACCTGATAAAGCAGGGATAGGCAAGCTTCTTTAGCAAAGGGAAATGCAGGTGCAGCTTCAGTCTTGAGAGATTATTGACAATAATTAAAGCAAAATAAGGAGGCAAACAAATGAAAAAGATAAAATATTTCCTGATATGTAGCCTGGCAATGTTGCTGATAGCACCGATCTCTTTGGCTGAAATGTCTTATAAAAACTCTGAATGTCCGAGCGGCGGTTGCGGCAAAAAGCTTTCGGACTTAAAAAGCGGGACCCACAAGATTACGAGCGCCGGACTAAACCGTAAATATATTATCAAAATTCCCGACAACTATGACGAAAACACTCCTTACAGGCTGGTATTCTGCATGCATATGATGGGCGGGAATATGAATACAATCGTCGATATGAAATATTACGGACTAGAGACATATGCTGAAAAGGATAATATTCCTGTAATTTTTGTTTCACCCGAGGGAAATACTGACAGGACACCATGGAGAGTAAATGACGATAAAGACCATGTTTTCTTTGCAGATATGCTCAAACTGTTCAAGGAAAAGCTGTGTGTGGACACATCACGGATTTTCTGCTGCGGATTCAGCTATGGCGCTATGGTTACCTACTCGCTGTCCCTGGATTTTCAGAAAGAATTACGGGCAGTCGCCTGTTATGCCCCGGCAAACTGGAATATTTATCTCCCTCAAAATACCCATGAACCTGTCGCTTTTTACAGTACGACCGGAACCGATGACTTTCTTTGTAAATACGTGAACTCAGATGAGAAAAAAGAAGGCGGTAAATATTGTGTCCTGACGCATTTAGCGGACAATGGTTGTACTATCCCGAAGGATCTGCCCGTTGCAACGACCGCCACTCATGTATCCACTGAGTTCCAGGGGTGTAAGAAAGGATACCCCGTGGTATTCGGTTCCTTCAAAGGCAGTCATTCGATGATGGAAAAGGATCCCGGGTCCGATGAAAACTGGATTGCAAAAGAGACCTGGGATTTCTTCATGCGATTTTAAAACGGACGTGGGAAATAACAATATTATACAGCAATAAAGCTCGTGAAGAATCCATTGACAGGTTTGAAACATGTCTCTACAGACCGTCATGCCCGCGCAGGCGGGCATCCACTTAATTATTTTATACATACCGTATAGTATCGGACCACAATGTCTGTGATCGTTTTCATATCTATGAGGGTTGCAAGTTC
The DNA here is from genome assembly GCA_963667015.2 of Desulfatiglandales bacterium. GTDB lineage: Bacteria > Desulfobacterota > DSM-4660 > Desulfatiglandales > HGW-15 > JAAZBV01. The sequence goes on along the minus strand of CAXXJJ010000004.1, from coordinate 1,874,922 downwards.
ACAATCCATAATGGTATAAATATTATATAGTTCCGTGTAAATTAATTTTTCTAACAACACACGCTACTTCACAACCGGAATTTAAAGGGGGTCAGTATGATACTGCCATTAAGCATTTCTTTAGCTGCTTTTATTGTATGTCTCCTTATTGGTTTCCTTGTCTATTATCAAAGCAGTAAAAAACTGGAACATAAGTTGTTTCTGGCCCTTTGTCTTGTCAACGCATGGATGGCATTGAGCGAGTTTCTGTTTATTCAGTCTTCTGAGCCGTTATATACACTGTTCTGGGCAAAAACCAACATCGTTCCGAGTCTGGCTGTCAGTGTTGCCCTGCATTTTGTGTTTGCCATAACCGGCATAGGAGTTATCAAAAAAAAATGGTTTCTGGCGATTGTCTATATCCCTAATATTATATTTTATTTGTACATTCTTTTTTCAGGGGATGTAGTAATAGATATTGTGAAAGGCCGCTGGGGAAATGAGGCAGTATATAATGTTCAGTCACCTTTTCTTTCCCTGGTCAACCTGTGGATAAGCATTTTTGGATTATTAAGTTTTATTATTCCATTGATCTATTTTTTTAAAACCAGGGATAAGAAAAAGAAGAAACAGTTAATTTATATTTCCCTGGGTTTTTTCCTGCCGACTGTTCTGGGGAGCTCCATATACTTTATTAATGATATTCCCAGGGTGCCGTCTTTTTTTACAATGCTGCTGGAACTGGTTCTCGGATATGCGGTCTGGAAATTCGGCCTTCTTGATCTGAACCCGGCGACCGCTGCAAACAATATTATTGAGACAATGTCGGATCTGCTTCTTATTATTGACCGGAACAGGAATATCGCTTCATGTAATAATGCCGTGTTAAAATTATCCGGATACCGGCATGGGGAGATTATCCATAATAATATAAATAAATTATTCACAGGAAAGGTTCTGCATGATCTCTTCGACAGACTGGAAACTGCTGTAAATGATTATGATACCAGGAAGCCTGCTGATCATTATATCGTAAGGCAGGTGGAAGATGCCCTGGTTACAGATAAAGATGAGAGAATCCCGGTAAACATCTCTGTTTCAATGCTGCATGAGAAGGACGGAGAAAAGGCCGGCTATGTACTGGTAGCGAGGGATATTACCATTCAGAAGATAGCGGAAAATGAAAATAAAAAACTTATTGCCGAACTCCGTGAGGCAATGGAAAATGTAAAGACGCTCAAAGGCCTCATACCAATATGTGCAAGATGCAAAAAGGTAAGGGATGATCAGGGCTACTGGGGCCAGATTGAAAAATATATATCTGAGCATTCGGAGGCATTATTCAGTCACGGAATCTGCCCTGAATGTTCTGAAGAACTGTATGGAGATGAGGACTGGTATCGGGATGAAAATAAAGGAGAACCATAATGTTACGAAGAGTTACTGTTGAAAATGGAATTGTCGAAGGTTTACCGGCCGCTGATCCTCGAATCACATCATTTAAGGGCATTCCCTTTGCCGCACCTCCGGTCGGTGTAAACCGCTGGAGGGGGCCGCAGCCCGCACCGGACTGGGACGGGGTTCTGCTGGCATACCAGTTTGCACCGATCTCCATGCAGCATATCCCGGGCGAAGATCCCGAGATTATCTATACAAGAGAATGGAATGTGGATACATCAATCGAAATGGATGAGGATTCCCTGCATCTCAATGTCTGGACACCGGCTAAACGTGCGGATGAAAGGCTGCCTGTTTTTGTCTGGTATTTTGGCGGTGCCCTCCATGAAGGCAATACTGCAGAGATGGAGTTTGACGGCGAGCGTTTAGCAAGGCGCGGTATCATAGTCGTTACTGTTAATTACAGGCTGAATGTCTTCGGTTTCCTCTGCCATCCGGAAATCACAGCGGAAAATCCTGAAGCACCCGCCAACTTCGGACACCTTGACCAGCAGGCGGGAACACGCTGGGTACAGCGGAATATTGCGGCCTTTGGCGGGGATCCTGAAAATATTACAATAGCCGGACAGTCCGCAGGAGGCGTCAGTGTCATGGCCCAGGCGACTTCACCTCAAAACGTGGGCCTGTTTCAGAAGGCCATTTGTGACAGCGGCCTTATATTTTCCGCCTATCCTGAGAATTTCGTCATCCCGGACAAGGATTTATCAGAGGCAGAGCAGGATGGCGTTGAGTTCTTCAGGTTTTTAGGCGTCTCCTCCCTTGACGAGGCCCGCAGGCTGGATGCGGAAATTCTCAGGGATAAGATGATAGAATACAAGGCCATGTGGGGCACTGTAATTGACGGAAAATTCTGTGTCGGAAACCTCAACAAACTGTACATGTCAAATAAATGCCAGATGGTTCCCATGATGTTCGGACACACTGCAACAGAATTCCCGAACCGGCCCCTGGTAAATTCGGCTGAAGAGTTCAGGGCATTTGCAGAAGAAAACTATGGTGATGATGCAGCGGAGTTTCTTGAGCTTTGTGCATCATCAACGGGCAGCATTTCGGAGATGCTTTACAAAGCCACGGTCTGCCATATGGAACTGGGGATCAGGCTGCTGGGCAGGGCAAAGGCTGAAACAGGTGATAAGACGCCCATATATTACTGGGTGTTTAATCCGGAGATCCCGGGCTGGGACAATCCCGGTTCCTTCCATTCCTCTGACCTCTGGTTCTTTTTCGAGACACTGGCAAAATGCTGGCGACCCTTTGTTGGCAGGCATTATGACCTGGCGCGAAAGATGTGCAATTACTGGGCGAACTTTATCCGGTCAGGCAACCCGAATGGAAAAGATGCCGATGGTTCCGACATGCCTCTGTGGAAGCCCTTTACTGAAGATGAACCAAACAGGATATTTTTCTATGATGAAATAACCACCAGCAATAAAGGACCCGATGACCTGATGAAGTTTCTGATCAGGCAATATTTAAAAGCAAACAATTCCCCTGTGGATAAAGGTTGTCAGAATACATAAGGAAGCATACAGTTCTGATCCCAAAACCGCGTTTGCGGAATACAGCTGGCTTATAGGCAGGAAATGGGATTTTTAATTGTTCTTTGAAATGGGTAAGCCGGATATTCAGTGACCTGGAAATGATTCTTTCTTACCTATTTCTGCCTCATTAGTCAATAGCAGACTTGACCCCCTGCCTGACCCCCTGCCATATAAAATAGCAACTGTAATACTTTTATAAAAATTTCGGTTTTTCAAATAAAAAAATCCTGTTGACACATAAGGACATCCTACATATGGTCAACTTTTATTCTATCTAAAAATAGTTATGGATGGACACTAGCCAATAATATAAACAGACAAATCAGGAGGGTTTCAGTATGAACAGAGTGCTGCGGAATATACTATTCAGTGGATTATTATTGTTTTTAACTCAGGGCGGTCAAATTCTAGAAGTTAACGCTGCCACAACATCCGAAACGACCGGCTCAGGTGAATGTACACGAGAAAATCTCAAAAGTATTGCAGACCAGTATTTTAGAGCCCTTGAGGCCCATGATCCATCCGGTGTGCCTTTTGCTTCAAATGCCAGGTACACAGAAAACGGCATTGAAGTTCCCGTGGGAAAGGGTGTGTGGGAAACTGCCCTTGAGACAACCTTTATGCGGAAAGTGATTGATACAACGAAATGCGGAACCCATATTCAGGCTATAATCGAAGAGAAAGACAATCCCAAGCCCGTACTTTACGGTGTAAGGCTTAAAATAGATAGAGATGAGATTTCCGAGATCGAAGCTATTGTGGTCCGGGGAGGCCAGGTGCTCAATGTACCGGCTATTATGGCTACAAAAGATCAGGACTGGGAAGGTATTCTTCCAATGGAACAGAGGAGCTCCCGCCTGGCAATGATGGCTGTGGCAGATGATTATTTTGAATTATTTGTTAAGGAGAAAAAACGGAAAGTATCAGACCTGGCATATTCAGGGTTCTGCGACAGGTGGGAAAATGGAATGATACTGACAAGAGGAGGGATGAACCAGACCTCGGTGATGCCCAAATATGACTGCTCGCCCGAGGGTTTTGCAGATATGGCCGATACCCATGGCCCCCGACGGTTCCTGGTGGATGAAGAGGCAGGAGTTGTTGTAGCATATGCTCTTTTTAATGGTGTTTGGCCTGATTTTCATATGTTCAAGATGAACAACGGTCTGGTGGTCTGGGTACAGGCATATTTTGAGTTTGGTAAAAAATATAAAACCATGGGCTGGCCCGATGAACCGGTGTATAAATAGACTGCATATGTACATAGTGGGGCGCCCATAAGATTATAAGTTGAAAATGATTGTATCATAATTTAGTGTGAAAACCGGGACGCTTTTCGGTTATAAGGTTGACAGTTTAAACCTAATAACCGAACAACGTCCCGATTTACACAGCCCACAATCTAAACGGCTTCAGCTATTCCCCCCCCCGTTCGATCGTACACAACCTCTCCATTTATTATGGTTTTCCTGACTTTGATTTTATGTACTTCCGTGACAGGAATCTCATAGGGATTTCGGTCGATTACAACCAGGTCAGCCAGCAGCCCCGGTTCAATTCGTCCGGTCCTGTTTCCATTTCCCATCTGTTTGGCAGAATTTACAGTAAAAAGATCAATTGCCTGTTTTAAAGTGATTCTCTGGCTTTCACCTAGAATTTCACCTCCTCCCCCGGGTTTTTGACGTGTTACCAGTGTTTCAATAGCAATCCATGGATTGACTGAAGGAACTACATTCCAATCAGAACCAGGAACCACCAGACCTCCTCCATCAATGGCATCTTTTACAGGTGTCCAGCGCTTCATACGTTCCGGGCCTATAGCCCTGGCAATATCGGCAATAATAGGATTGGGATACCAGATATAAGGAGACATCTCGAATGTAGCTGCAATATTTTTCGCTCTGCGAATGTCATCCATATGTACAAAGCTGTTATGCCCGGTGTTGTGATACAGTCCACTGAAACCGTTATTTTTGCGTGCCGCTTCGATGGCATCAAGACCCTGTCGCACAGCAGCGTCGCCTACTGCATGAAACTTGACTGTCAGGCCCATTGCGTCAAATCTTGTCACCGCCTCATTAAGAATATCAGAGGGAACCAGGAGAAGTCCTTTTCGGCTCGCTTCATCCTCCCTCCCTTTAACAGTATCCTCATAAGGTTCTAACATCGCGGCAGTATGGCTGTCAGTAGGCACGCCATCCAGGAAAATCTTTACACAGTCAGGATATATTAGATCCCTGGCATATAGATTGCGCTCTGCAATCATTACCTCTGCATTTTCATTATCAGGGCTCCACATAAAACATAACCGTACCCTCTGCTTTAACTTTCCCGAGTCAGCCAGATCTGTGTATGTTTTTGCTAAAGATGTACTTACCGCGGCATCGCTCAAGGAAGTGATGCCATAGGAAAGCATCTCATTGAGTGCCCACTCTAAAGCCACCCTGCTCTCTTCGGGAGTCGGAGGCTTTTCTATAAACCTGACCAACTGACTGGCGGCTTCTCTCAGCACGCCGGTAGGGTGCCCAGCTTTATCACGTTCGATAATGCCCCCTTTTGGATCAGGTGTGTCTTTATCAATCCCGGACATTTCGAGAGCAAGCGAGTTAGCCCAGGTGCTGTGGCCGGAAATATCTCTTAATAAAACCGGATTATCGGGAGAAACTTTATCCAGCATTTTACGATCAGGCATTCCGCCCAGTGAGTCTGCATCCCATTGACCACCGGTAATCCACTCTTTATCCTCTTTTTTTCTCACACACTCAGCTACTGTCTCCTGAACTTTCTTCAATGATGAGCCCTGCTCAAAATTACAACCCCGCTTATAGCCTGAGCTAGGATGTACGTGTGTGTCATGCAATCCGGGCAGCACTGTGTCACCGGCCAGATCAATAACCTGTGTTGTTGACCTCTTGTATCGATTTACAGTTTCCACATCACCTACTGCCAGGATGATGCCCTGTTCCCCGATTGCCATTGCTTCTTCTGTTGCTGATTCTGTGCAAATCTTGCCATTGGTAAGAATCAGGCTCGCTCCGTTCATCTCCGAAAGGTTTGCAGCATGAGCAACAGCTGTTGCCATCAGCATGATTAAAAAGGTGATAAGCGAAATCCTGATTGTGTTTGCCATATTGATCCTTCTCCTGTCAGATAATTTAATTAACATCTGCCTCAACCTCCTTTATGGTTTCAAGAAATATATCCGTTGCCTTCTTCGCATACTCTTCCGTAAGCACTAAAGAGGGCATAAAACGAAATACATTGCCGTACCGTCCGCAGGGCACCATTACAACACCGCGTTTGAGCATATTCATTATCAGGCTCCCCATTGTATCCCCGTCAAGCGGTTCTCTTGTATTTTTATCCTTTACCATTTCTATTCCTATCATCAGCCCCCGACCTCTTACATCTCCTATGGTGCGAAGATTTTTTGCCCCATCCTTCAGCCAGCCCTGAATTTTATCACCCAGCAGTCCTGCCCTTTTGACCAGTTCAAATTCATTTTCACTCAATATTTCTATGTTTGTGAGGGTTACAGCGGCTGTTAAGGCATTACCTGCAAATGTGTTCGGCTGTGAACTTTCTTCTATCTTTTGAGCCAGATCCTTTCTTATGCAAACCCCGGCATTGGGAAGATCACCCCCCATGCCCTTTCCCCAGGTCAATATGTCCGGCTCAATACCGTCATGCTCAATAGACCACATTTTACCTGTTCTTCCGGCTCCTGCCTGAACTTCATCCGCCACAAGAAGTGCCCCGTGTTTTTCACAGGCCTGTTTGATTATTTCAAACCATCCGGGCGGAGGCACCACATATCCTCCCTCTCCCTGAAGCGGTTCAACAATCACCATCCCTACATCATCGGCGCCTGTGTAGGGGGTATTCATCACGTAATCTACATATTGAGCACACTGAAGCTTACAAGCCGGGTATTCAAGCCCGAAGCAGCACCTGTAGCAGTATGGATATGGTGCATGGATAACGCCGGGAATAAAAGGGCCATATCCCTGTCGATACTGATCGCCGGTAGTTAAAGATCCGCTCCCGCACCATACGCCATGGTAGTCACCGTGAAACGCAAGGATTTGACTCCTTCCTGTAATTTTTCTGGCAAACTTTATGGCTGTTTCTACTGCCCCGCTTCCCCCCTGGGCAAAATAGGTAACGCAGTTGTCCCGTAATCCGGCCGGCATGATACCCGATATTTTCTTTGCGAGTTCAGCCCTCTTTGTGTTGCTCCAGTCTCCCCCGTGCATAAGCCTGGTCATCTGTCCCTTTATGGTTTCCTGAGCCCTCGGGTGGCATCGTCCCACAGATGTAACCGCAACTCCGGCAGTAATATCTATGAATATGTTACCATCCGGGTCTTTTACAGTGGCGCCTTTTCCTTCATCGCATACCAGTGGAAAAGCACCGGCACCCCGTGCCATGGATTCATAATTCATGGAGTCATTAAGTATTTTATTCCCCTCCGGGCCGGGAACAGTGTCTGTGATTATTTTTGGCGCTTCGCTGTAGGACAGTGCGGCCAGGTCTTTTTCTGAAATCATTAATACAACTCCTCAATTGTTATTTCCGGATACTTGATATAATATCCCTGTCCTACAGATCTCCCCTGTTGTAAACTATTTCACCGCCTGCAACAGTCATGAGAATCTTCAGGTCCACAATTTTGTGGGGATCAACAGTCAGAATATCATTGTCTATTACACAGAAATCAGCCACTTTGCCCGGTTCTACAGATCCCTTGACATCTTCTTTGTGGTCAAGCCAGGCATTGTGAATCGTGTATGTGGCAATGGCCTCCTCAACAGTTATGCACTGCTCCGGACCGCTTGGTTTTCCTGTAGCCTTGGATTCCCTTAATACAGCGCCCTGCACACCGGGTCTCCAGTCAGGATATATAACCGGGGCATCAGAACTGTTTCCAACGTGGACGCCGGCATCAAGCATGGACCTCAGGGGCCATTGGTAGGCAGATCTTTGGGGACCGACAACAGACTGCATGTGATCGGAGATTGTCCACTTGATAGGAGACTGGACATTAAAGGCTATTTTATATTTGCTGGTTCTGTTGAATTCGCTTACTTTCTTTATGGTTTCCGGCAGGGTAAAATCACTGTGGATGATGTAGTGACGGGCGTCCCAGGGATCTTCCTCTATGCACTTCATATACTGGTCCGTGATAATATCAATTGTCCTCTCCCCGCAGCTGTGAATACCTATCTGCATCCTGTTGCCATGTGAAATCCGGATTGATTCCCGAAGGCTTTTTTCCTGTTCTTCAGGTGTGTCACCCTCTGTTACCAGAAACCCGTATGTTCCATCCGTGTAGGGCTCAAACATATAGGCTGTTTTAAGGGGCGGAATACCGTCTCCGATCAGTTTTGAACCTGCTATCTTCAACCAGTCATTACCAAAATTATAACGGGCGCCTATGTACTTAAAGGAATCCTTAAGCCCATCCAGCGTTAATTTTCCAAATCCTCCCATCATCATGAGCATATTTACGCGGCATGTCCATTTACCCTGTTTGTGAGTTTCATTAAACACATCGTTGTAACAGGCCCATTTTTCTCTATCAACTCCGGCATCTGTAAAGCTTGTTATACCGAGTGAGTTCAGCTCGGCCATTGCCCTGGTTATGGCATTTTTACGCTGGGTATAGGTAGGCGGCGGAATCATTCCCCTCAGATCCATTGATGCCTTTTCATATAATAAACCGTCCGGTTTTCCGTCTTTTCCCCTACCTATTCTGCCGCCTACCGGGTCCGGTGTATCACCTGTTATATCCGCTATTTTAAATGCCACACTGTTCGACCAGGAACGGTGACCCGAATATTCTGTAAGTACCACGGGGTTATCCGGTGCAACTCTGTCAAGATCTTCCATGCATGGTTTTCGATCAGGGTCTTCCAGGCACTCCTCCAGATATCCTTCATCCCATCCTTCTCCGATGATCCATTCGCCAGGCTTCAGGGTGGATGCCTTATCTGCTACCATTTTAACAATATCTTTTATGGATTTAACAACCGGGTATCTTATTTCAAGCTGGAGGGGAGGACGGGTCAATGCCCAGTCTGAGATATGGCAGTGGGAATCGTTCATGCCGGGCAGCATTACGGCACCCTTCAGGTTTATTGTTCTTGTTCTTTTTCCTGCAAGGGCGTTTATATCATCATTATCTCCAACGGCAACTATCCTGCCGTCCTTCACAGCAACTGCCTGAGCAATTGAAAATCTGCTGTCAACAGTCACTATTTTTCCATTATTAAAAACCAGGTCGGCCATCAGTACGTCATGTAATTGGCTGGTTCTTCCCATGGTTACCCTCCAATATTTCAGGTTTAACAGTTATAATATATCACGGCAGTTAAACATAAAATGCTCCTTTTGGAGTATTTTATGTGGAAAATTTTATGGATGGATGAAAAGAGATACCCTAAACACCTGCAATAATCTTATACACAAGAGAAGACCTTGAATTAACACCTGTTTTTTCAAATAAATTCTGGATATGAGACTTGACCGTCAAATCACTGATACCAAGTCTGTCTGCTATCTCCCGATTTGTTAAACCTTCGCAAATAAATTTAACCACATCAAGTTGACGTTTTGTGAGATTAAAGGATGTGCGGGCGATCTCCAGATTCCTGTTCCTGTTTTTATTAAGCAGAATATTATCAAGGGCAAGAGACAGGAAAGGGGCAAAGGCCCTGGCGAAACTTATTTCTCTTTCAGAAAAGGATTGAGACCAACGGGGACGGAGCAGGGCTATGAAACCTTTTACCCGGTTCATCTGCTTAAAGTAGATTTCAAGTTCATAATGTATATTTTGCGGTTTTAAAAAATCCCTGTAATACTCACTGGATATAAAATCCGGATAATTCACTATCTCTTCAAGTGCTATAACTGTTTTTCCATGAGGAAGGCGGGGCACAAGCTGCAGGCATTGTGAAGGACCTTTAACATTTGAAAAAGGATCCATGGAATAATAATACTCAAGATATTCCATGTTCTTTTTCTCATTTATATTTCTTATGAAAAAATCCGGAGAATGGTAATTTTCATTTTCCAGGACAATCAGTGAGCCGTCTGAAGGGATATAATCATCTATGCAGTTTAAGATCTCACGCCTGAAAATATCCAGATCCGATTCACAGCTCAGATCGCGTGCTATTTCCATAAACTCAATCAATTGATGAAAAGAAGCCTGTTTCATAAAATATTAACCTGTTAGGTTACTGGTTATATCCATGAATAATCCAAAAACTCCTTAAGCAATATTTAACCGGTTTTTTTGGAGTTCCAGAAAATGATTAACATCCGGAGTTGAAAAAGTCTATATTTAAAAGCACCTCTGTTCTCCAATCTCCCCGACAGCCTTCAGACTTTCATTTCTTCCGTCCTACCAGCACATTCCTGCTTGTAACACCCAGTATTCTCTTTTTTTGCATCGCAGCAACCACGTTTGCCTGGAACCTCTCGGATGACATGGGGGCCTGTATGATATGTCTTACCTCCCACCCTGCCTTTTCCATCAACATATAATAATCAGGCATCAGGATAGATAGCTTACGTGTCTCATCCATGGCAGAAGTGCCCTGGAAGTCTCGCCAGTCAGCATTCACCATGGCAAGTCTTGTGGTTTTTTTACTGTTCTCTGCTGCCAGCCTGAAAAACCTCTCAAGAAAATCCAAGTACTCTTTTCGTGAAAGATTCGAAATGCTGTTATCTTCATAATCCTTTGCCTTTTTACTGAAATAGGGCGGATCAAAGATTATGAGGTCCGGCTTTGTTTTTCCATTAACAGGCCACTTCATATTGCCTGTGTCCCAGAACCAGGGTTCTATCTCCGGTCTTTCATCGGATCTGTCTACCAGATCAAAACTCCAGCAGCGGCGGTTAAAGGCCAGGCAGGTATCTGCAGTAACACCACCCCCAGCCATTGGATCAAAGATCAGATCGTTCTCTCTGGAAAAGAAAAAAAGCAGATGAGCTATCAATTGCGCGGGGATTCTTCCGGGCCAATCATCACCGAACCTTCTGTCGCAGTCAGTCCAGCTCCAGTAGTCCCATGTCCTTATTCCCCACTGTAATTCCCGGTATTTATCAAGGTCATCTTTTCCCGAAAGTTTAACAGCCCACACCAGAGATTCAGGCCAGCAGTGCTTTTCAGCCACCTGGGTTACAGTGAAACCTTTTTTCAGGTCGCTATTTATCGGATTTGGCAGCATTGCCAGATCCGATAAATAGCTTGAAATTACACTTTGAAGCAGGCCCAAACGGCCAGATATCCTTTCCTGGGGTATGCCCAGACGGGACATGCGGAATATCTTTAAACCAAGATCAGCCCTGACTGCTGCCCTGAGATCAGAAATATAACCGTCAACTGTTCTCCTTGATCTGCATATGGCTTTTCCTATCTTCTCCGGACTTAATTTAGGATTTTTCTGATAAGCCCTCCTGGCGATCTCCCTTGCCTCTTCATCCTTAAGCTCTCTGGGGCCTTTGGCCTTGCTTGCGGCATACAGCAGGGGATCTTCTCCATTGAGATTAATGATTTCCGCCTCAATTTCCTTTTCCCCGATCCCCTTATATGCCTTGAACCGGTGCGCACCATCCAGGATGCGGTATTTACCAGGTTCGTCCGGATGGGCCTGCAAATGAATAGGATCAAATTCAAATCCATCCCTCATGTTTTCCTCGAACAGGGATACCCTTTTGTGGTCAATACTGATTCTCGGATAGATACTGCTGTCCAGGACAATGTCTTTAATTTTTATAGATTTTACTTTGCTCATTTTGTCACCTTTTGTTTAAAAGTAGACTGAAGGCTATTAGACTGAAGGCCATTAGGGTATTCGTATTGACTCTGGCAGTGCTGATAAAACCTTCTCATTTTAATTTATATTGATTCACCTGTGGTTTTAAAATAGGCTTCTGCCGTCGCTAAAGCTATGGCGGAACAGAGTAGCGGTTCAGGCTGAATACTATTGATATGTTTTGCATTTCCTAACAGCCTTTAGTCTAAACCGCTTAAGGCTGTTTTTGGAATTACAAAGATTGTGCCAAAACCGATTATCTGTGACTTGATAAATGAAAAAGTAGGGTATAGCAGTGCATTGGATTTTTTTAAAAGGAGGTGTTCAAAATTGTTTAAATAATAAAAATAAGAAAAATGCACAATTTAATGTGCCTGCAGCACATTTTTATATGCAAAGCATCATTATATTTTTCTTTTCCTATCGGTATTACTGCATCTGTAGCTCGTATGAAACTGCATTTAGAATTAAGGGACACAGATCTACACAGGTGAACACTGATCTTTTGTTTTTAAAAAAATCCTAAAAATCCGTGTTAATCCGTGTCCAATTATTTGCTTTTAACAGTTTTCTACTTGATCAATCTTTCCGGCTTTTCGGCAAGCGGCCCGGCTGCCCTCTGATCTCCGCCCTCTGACATCTATCTTTTCTTTCTTGCATTTATTACAAAAAAGTCCTAAATCTTTAACCAGTGAAATTTATAATTATGACAGCAAAGCGGATTTACCCTGTTCAATTTCCCAGAGGGAACCCTATTTACAGGGTGAATATTGAATCAAGGTTTTGCTTCATCATATAATATTTTTAAAAGTATTTAGGTCGTCATTCTCCGGCTTAGACTGGGGAATCCATTTATTTTTGGCTTGTGATTTTTGAAATCTGTCAATAATAAAGGTCTGACCCTGTTTGGTTTCCGTATCAATGATGAAGGCATATTAAAAACTTGATTATTATAACCCTAGAAGGAGACGCTCATATGATTTTCAAAACAAGTTCATTTAAGAATTCATCTTTATGTAACCCCATAGTGCGAGGATTACTCTGCGCGATTCTTGCAGTTGTTCTTCCTATTGGATCAGCATTCGGGGAAGATATAAAAGCTAATATCTCTGCCTGCAAATCGATTGCAAAACTAGCTACATCAAGTTTTGTGATCGAAAAAGCTGAGATTGTTCCTGCCGGGCCTGCACCTATGGCGGATGGCAGTGGCACGGAGGATGAGAAAGGAGAATTTCTTCCTGAGCATTGTCTGGTTCAGGGTATGCTGAACCCCCGCATCGGTGCGGGTGGCCGCAAATTCGGGCTGGGTTTTGATCTGCGGATGCCAACAAACTGGAATGGTCGATTTGCTTTCCATGGTGGTGGTGGTCTGGACGGCAGGCTCGCTCCCGCCTTAGGTGATATTTTTGGTTCAGTCAGGCCATCGGCCCTTGCGCGTGGTTTTGCAGTTGTTTCCACTGATGGTGGACATCGTGGCGATTGGCTCGATGGGTCCTTTGGACTCGACCAGCAGGCCCGTATTGATTACGCCTATAACGCCCTGGGAACAGTAACACTCAAGGCAAAGGAACTGGTGACCGGATATTATGGTACTGCACCAACTTACTCATATTTATTGGGGTGCTCCAACGGGGGACGTCAGGGATTGGTAGCCTCTCAGCGCTTCCCGCTTTATTTTGACGGAATAGTTTCCGGCGATCCGTCTATTAAATTCTCCAAAGTAGCTACAGACGAAATGTGGAATCTCCAGGTGGTTGCCCGTATTTCTCCAAAGGATGAAAAAGGGCGGCCTGTCATTTCAAAAGCCTTTTCGGATGGTGATTTACGCCTGGTGGCTGATGGTGTTCTTAAACATTGTGACGCACTGGACGGCCTTGCTGACGGCATTATCAACGACTGGCAAAGCTGTGACTTTGATCCAGTTATTCTGACCTGCAAAGCTGAAAAAAGAGATACCTGTCTCTCAAAGGCGCAGGTAGATGCATTGCATGATATATACGCCGGTCCTCGAACTAGTGAGGGGAAACCCCTTTACAGCGCTTTTAACTATGACACCGGTATTGCCGACCCAATCTGGCGGGCCATGCATCTTGGTTCATCCGGCACTGGAGAATGGGATGCTGCCGATGCCGGACTTGGTTTGAGTAATATGCGCTATTATCAACTGACACCACCGGACCCGGATATGGATCCCCTGAAGTTTGATTTTGACCGTGATGTAGAGCGTACCCGCAACACCGAAATGTTAAGTGATGCTGATTCCACTTTTTTGCAAACTTTCGCAGGTCATGGGAAAATGATTGTTTATAACGGTCTCTCCGATCAGGGCATGGCCTCCAGTGTACTTGCTGATTGGTATGATCAGGTCGTCAGGGACAACGGAGAGTCTATTCGTGAATCTGTTCGGCTATTTCTCATTCCCGGTATGTGTCACTGTGACGGCGGTAAGGCCACAGACCAATTCGATATGCTTGAAGCAATCATGGCCTGGGTGGAAGAAGGACATGCTCCGGATCGAATCAAAGCAACGGGCGTATCTTTTCCCGGCGTATCGAGACCGCTTTGTCCATATCCTTTAGTGGCTCGTTACAAAGGCGGCGACGTGAACAGCGCCGACAGCTTTGTGTGCGCCGAGTGAAAAGGGGGCAGATCTGCCGATGACTCTTAAGGATTGGGCAGCTAAACGAGTAAGAGTCAAGGGCAGACTTGACCCCCAGCCTTATATTGATAATAGATAATCCAAATGGATATGTTTCACAGGATATTTAATCTTTACCAGCGGTCAGCCTTTCACTTTTCCCCTTAAAAGCCCTTTGTCTCAACGGGTAAAATAATGGGATACCTCCAAATTCATCGGCCCCGAATTTAGATAAAAACACCTGAACATCTTTTGAAAGCAGGAACGCCTGTAATTTGCGCGCCCCTTCAATATTGGTATGAGAAAAAACATCGGGATTTGCCAGCATGACAATATATGGTCTGTGCATATCCGGGTCATTTTCAACCATTATTTCCAGCCCTTTTATATCTCTTTTTTCAAACAGAACCGGCATTCTACCAAACAATGTATATGCGTTTTTTTCCGCCACGTACCTTAATATGCCATTTTTGTTTTGTCTTTCATCCTTTATAACCCAGTCGCCTATTGGCGGGAAAATCCCTGCCTTTTTCCACATCTTCTGGCTCACTTCGCGCATACCGATTCCCCAAAGGTCTACATAACTGGATCCGGTTGCAGCAATTCTTTTAAGCGCCTTCGCTCCGTCCCTCATTCCTTTAATACCCGCAGGGTCACTCTTTGGGCCTAAAATTACTATATTATTATGTGCCCATGGCTTCATTTCTATGCCGTAACCGTCAGCCACCAAATCAGTCGTTATATCACCGGAATGCATGGTTAAAAGGTCAGCCTTTCCCTGTTGAAAGGGTACTTCAATATTGGGCCTGGGACCGGTATCAACAACCTCAACCCTTATTCCTGTCCTGGCCTCAAACATTTTACTTATTTCATCCCACAAACCTGTCATGGTCATTCCGCCAATCACAACGGCTTTAACAACATCATTCTCTAATTCTTTTTCGCTGTCACGGGCCGCTGTTTTTTGAACAGGTAAAACTATAATAAACAGGATTAGAAAGAGCACAGCAGCAAATTCTTTTTTCATCGTTCTTCTCCAGATTTCAATTTTAGCTTGTATTAAATATAGCATAAGGTATTTGGAAAGAATCTGTTTGTCAATGACATAATACCTAAAACAGGAAAATCCAGGTATATTTTTGATTTGTTAAATTTAAAGCTAAACCGGAAAATGGCTGCAGTATGTGCATATAATTCGGGTTTTGAGGTAGACCAGGGACATGAGCAATCAAGGGGTCATCCATTAGCCGCTTCTGATACAACCGTTCATCCTTTTCGTTGATAATCTCTATGTAGTTATTACTTGAATGCAAATCGATTCCTGCGTATACTTTCATTCTGGCACCTCCTAGATCCTTTAAATTTATTGTTGCGCTTATGCGCCCGGTCCATAGTACCCAATATACTATGGATGGGGAGGTGCCTATATTAAAACATATGGTAATTTTAAAAAAAAATAAAAAAGGGGAAAAACAATGCAGTAAGCGGAATGAATTAATGATGGCATTACTGAATCCAGTCTTCTGATAATATGTATAACAAGACAATATAAGGAGGAAAATAATGAATCCCAGAAAAAAAAGCAGAAAGCTTGAAGGCAGAAGATTTTTTATAGGGATCCCTGCGGCCGGAATAATATGTCTTGCTTTACTGTTTAACCTGGCATGCGACAGGAAAACAGAGACCTCACAGAAAGAGGTTATGATCGAGGTGCTGGATCCCCGTGGCAGGCTCGTCTCGCCAGAGGTGGAAGGGCTGTCCAACCCGCGGATAAATGATCTGAACGGAAAGAAGATCGCATTAATGGCTGATAAGCCGGATGCGATTTTATTTTTCAATTCCCTGGAGAAGCTGCTTAAAAAGGCCTATCCAACCGCAACAATACTTCGTTTCCCTTCCCCGGCCAGTCCAATAGTGCCTGATAATACTGCAGAGGTAGCCGCAGCCTGTGATGTATGGCTGGAGGGAGTTAAAACGGCAACTTCCATGGAGATCGACTATGACAGCAGACTGGAGAAAATCGGCAAACCCGGAGCAGCCTTCAGTGTAAACAGCCTTATACCACAGCGCAGAAGCCTGGCTGAAATTAATGGTATGCCGACCATTCGTATAATATCCCTTCCGGACAAGGCATATCTCAAGGCCAAAGCAAACCAGGAACTTATGGATAGAGTAGCATCCGAAGTGTTCGATGATACAGTAAAAGCTTTGACAGCGCCGCTGACAAAATCGGAAAAAGAACCTGTTCCCTTTTATCATGATTATTCTACTAAAAAGTTCACCGGAAGCAGCTTTTCCGAAGCGATCGAAAAATATCAGCAATACTGCCATGAGAATTTTATGAGTGACGGATTACCTGTAGTGCCTCCAACCAGAGAAGCAGTTAATGAAATGCTTGCCGGGACAAGCCGGAAGCCAACTGAAGAAATCGGGATCATGTATCCCAGAAAAGGGATGGCAACTGTAGAAAAAATCGCAATAAATTCAGTAATGACCGGAGCAAAGCCCGAGTATCTTCCGATTATTATTACTGCGATAGAATGTATTACGGATAAAAATTTTTGCCAGTATCATATCGTTACCGGGCCGTTACCCGTGATATGGATTAGCGGACCCATTATAGAAGAGATCGGTATGAACAACAATATAGGTTACCTGAGTCCCGGTTACAGGGCAAACAGCACTATTGGCAGGGCGATAGCCATGTGTATGATAAATATAGGCTGGCGTGAAATGAACATTTACGCTATGCCGGGAGGTCCGGGTACACCGATCG
This sequence comes from Desulfatiglandales bacterium, assembly GCA_963667015.2. Classification (GTDB taxonomy): domain Bacteria; phylum Desulfobacterota; class DSM-4660; order Desulfatiglandales; family HGW-15; genus JAAZBV01. Next base: position 1,857,705 of record CAXXJJ010000004.1, on the reverse strand, counting down.
CTTATACAAATTATTTGATCCCCGAAAACCAGAAGGAAAATCCCTGGGAATCCTTTTCTGTCGAGCAAGGATATAAGCCGGAAGAAAGCACTGTTTCTGTAAATGAGACACTCTGGGTTTCAAATGGGCCGGGAGAGACATTAAATTTTCAGACATTTGAACAATCTATGGAATCGCTGGCAAACCTTTTTATCCCCTCCGGTTATTTTGGCAATACAGCCTCAAGTGGCTACAGGTATGAATTGGTTTTGCATCCGACATTGGCCAGTCAACTGGCAGATGCCGGTTTTACAAAACAATCTCTGGTGCAGTGGATTTATGACAAGACCTCGGTTAACTGGAACAAAATGGACGAGGAGGAGCGGAAACGGTTTAAAGAATCAGTAGCCCAGGGAAAAAGGAAAGGGATCAGGCTGGAAGACTGTAAACCCGGGCTTCTTATAGAGCCTTTTGTGGATCCAAAACATGTAGCAGTTATTGTAGCCGGTAATGCGGTTGGTCAAACAATGGTTTATACAACGGCTGCAGGCTCAACCACCCCGAGGGCAGACAGTCCCCCGGATTTTGTGGAAAGGCCGTTTATGACCAAAGTTATTAGAGGTGCCACATTGACCAAATCAGGACGATAAAAAGGAGTAATGAAAAACCGGGGTTCCTTGACATTGACATGGACTGTTTTCTCCACAAAAGATTAATATGTCACAGTCAGGGGCTGACTCCGTTGCTTTCGCATGTGTGATCGATTGTAGATCTTAATCTAATCTTCGGAGGAAATAATGGATACTCATATATTACAATTGCTGCCGGACTTTCTCAAGATACTTGAGCTTGACGAAGAGCCTATGGGGCTTTTCTATACTGGTGATAAGCCTGTTGAAGGATTTTCACCCAAAAAAGTTGAACTTCCAACCAGGGATAGGGAATTAAAAAATGAAATTGATTGGCAGGAGGTGTTTGGCAAGTTTTCATGTGCCATAGGTCATATCTGGCGAGCTCGTAAAAAGAAAAGTATTGCATGGTTTTCAGCCAACCAATTCGGATGTCCTGGTGCTGCATTCTGGCTTGGGTTTAATAAGCCTCAGACAGAGATGATTATTAACTATGTATCAACTGGAATTCCAAACTATATGGAAGGGGAACAGTATTGTGAGTCACCCGATGCCGTTCGTAAGATTTTCGAATTTGTAGACCCGAGACCGGCACCTAAAAAGTACTGTGTGGTTAAGCCTCTGAGTCTTTTTGAACGAGATGAAAATCCGGAGCTTGTTATATTTTTCTCCAGGCCGGAATCCCTTTGCGGATTACATCAGCTTACTGCTTTTGTAACTAATGACCCTGAAGCAGTAGTATCGCCATGGAGTGCGGGATGCGGGGGCCTTGCTGTCTGGCCATTACATTACCTAAATAGCGGGAAGCCTAAAGCGGTTATTGGTGGATGGGACCCTTCTGCAAGAAAATATTATAAAAATGATGAGCTGTCTTTTACAGTTCCATTTCAGATGTTTTCTGAAATGCTAAACCGTTACGGAGATTCATTTTTAAATAGAAAGGCCTGGCAAACGGTACAAAAAAAGATCAACAGAAGTAAAAAAGTATGGAATGAGATGCCTGTTGGCTGATTAGCATGTTATTAGTGTATTTGTTTTTGCCGGAGTGATTATCGAGTATGTAGGTTGGGTTAAGCGAAGCAACCCAACAAAGATGCTGAAGGTGGCATTAAAACGTCACAGTCAAGGGTTGACCCCGGTGCTTTCATAGCTTTAATCGAAGACTGAAGCCTTGGCGACGACGGCAGCCTGCTTTAATACCGACCTCTGACTTCTGGCTTCTGATCTCTGTTTTTTTTGCTTTCCCTAACAGCCTTCAGCCTTCAGTCTATCAGCCTGGTAATAAATCTTGAATTTATTACAAAAAAGTCCTAAAAATAGTACGTATCTTTTCGGATATAATGAATTACCGCCTTAAAAAGCATTGTGAATGCGTTGTCTTACGATTTATTAAACAAAAGTATTTTTGTCGTCATTTTTTACCCTGTTAAATCCGCATAGCGGGCTGCGAAGCAGCATTTAATAGGGTGAACCCTGTTAAATACCGAAAGGTAAGATTTTCAAATCTTATTTAACAGGGCAAGGCTGTTTTTGTGACCGTGGAATCCAGTTGTTTTTGGCTTGTTATTATTGGAAGCTGTAAAAGATGAATGGTGTTCCTGTTGTCTTATATCAGTTAAATAAAGAGGAACTTTAAAACTTAACAGCGTTATATAACAAAGAATTTGCTTGGTCCGATCGTAATCCCACTCAGCTATACATTAAAATTAAATCATCAATAGTTGCTACCACTGATGTATTTAATGCTTTTATCTTCGCAAACTGCATTGGTACAACACCGCTAAAAATCAAACAAGAAATAATTTTTATTTCTGAGAGCTGGGTGTATTTTTTGACCTCTGGCAAATGTCTGTTTACTAAACATACTCTATCGAGGTGTTTTTTTAACTGGTCTCCTTTTCCTTTTTTATCAGATGTACCTTGAAACGTTGATAGCAGAGCAGCAATCTCCGAGTAATTTCTTGCAAATGATAAATCTTTACATTCAATTATTAGGACTTCAATTCTTTTTGGATTCCATGCCAATATATCAATGTCACCGTAGTCCTTATCCAATTTTTTGTTTAATATTTCCGGTAAACCAATATTTTCTTTAATGTTCCAACCTTTTTCCTTAAGCTTTTTTGCAGCTTCAGCGTTAAAGCTATGTCCTTCACTTGCTTTTCCCCACCACTCATTTTTCATTTTATCAGTTTTATAAAATGCCTGTTTAAAACGTCCACGAAAAGTACCATCAAATAAATAGGTAAAGCCTTTTCTTAATGCACCAGGAGAAACAATTAAAGTGGGATTATCACAAGTATCTATTTCCAATATTGGTCTAGTCGCAAATGATAATCTTCTACCGTAACGCCAAGGATAAATTTCATCCAATGTAAATCCTTTGGGAGTTTTTTCCCAATGTTTTCGTGTGCGAAGTACAAACTGTTTCAAAAAATTTTCAGCAGCAACAGTTGATACAACATCTTTACAAACTAGCTTAATAAAATCATTTCTTTTAACCTCAAATATAGCTTTTCGTTGATCAATACCATGATCTTCTAATATCTCTATAATATTACGAGCTTCATCAATATTAAATCCCATCTCCTCTATCCATATATCCCAAAATTGCTTATCAATATTTTTTTTAGCTGACCCAGTAATAACAGGATCATCATAGTTTTTTACCTGTCTGGGAGCATCAGAAATATAACTATCTCCTGAGACTTGTGACAACATTGGTTGAACCACAATTTCACCAAAGTCATCCTTGAATAGAATATCACCCAAAGCTGAGATATGTAGTTCAGGTGGTAAAGCGTTAAATCTTATAGCATCAGATAATCCACCATAACGCACAACAAGCGATGCCCTTGCTAACAACTTACTTATTTCGATATCTGACAGTATTTCGCCTTTATCTAGCGGGCATATACAGAGTGCCATTTCTATGAGGACTCGACTGGCAATCCCTGCGCCTGCAAATTTTGAGGCTTCTTTAACATATGTACTTGTAGTTTTATCATTTTTTCCATGTAGCCCAAGAACTGCAGCAGAGGTCCTTTTCCAGTGGTCCTTTTCAGCACCCGCTTTTTCACTGTTAGCAATTAGCTTTAATAAAGTGCTTTTCCTATTAAACTTGCTTAGCATTTCGGTAAGCTCTGAGATTAGAATGTCTACAGCTTCATTTAAAAAATCATTACATTCTTCTCGGCCAAACAATTTATTATCACCATCTAAATCCTTTTTTAAGGCTCTCCATCCAAGCCCCAATTTAACAATTCCATCATTAATATCATCGATCTCTATAAACTTTTTGGGGAGAGAATCTTGTACATAATCAATAAAATGTTGCGCACGAAAAAAATGGAAACTTCGCGCTTCATTGTTTTCTACTATTTTTCCAAGCAAATCATCTGTTTTCCCACTAACATCATCTTCGTCAATTAGTGACAAAAAAACTCGAACAACATTCATCACAAATAGGCGTTCTGCAATATTTTCTGCAAAAGCGAATCCATCTAAAAAGCCTTTGTTAAAAACGGCTATACCTGCATTTTTTTCCTCAGTTTCCTTAGTCTCACAGAGTAAAATTAAATTGCTTTTATCCGGTTTTTCTGTTGGTTTATGAGAAGGAGTCTCATCCCTAAATTCTGCGTATACCCTAAAGGTTAGCTCGGAACTAATATTTTTTACATTTTTATCAAATTCTCTTCCGATGCGGTGCAACCATTCATGACCCATTTTCCATAAATGATATTCCACTTCTGCTTCTTCTATATATTCGGCTTTTATTGTAAGCCATAAATTAAATTTCCCTTCATACACAGATGTGAGTATTTTCCTTTCAACATCCGTCATTGATGCATATGTTTTCTTTGAACTATCGGTTGGAAATAAAGGTTCTGCTGAATCGTATTGGACTTCATGCCACATACCCGTATTATCTTGTATGCTATGCCTATCATAGCAATTGTATGAATCCGCTCTTACGTTTCTTAGTAGATTGGTAGGAATCTGAATCATTAAGGGGTGTTCACTGGTGATTTTGCCTTCTAACAATTGAGTGTGGGGAACAAAATGTCCATTATTTTCACGAACCCAACCAATCAAGTTTAAAATACCATTAATATTTTCAATAGTTACACCATGATTCTCAATTGCAGTTAATCCATCCTCTATCCTCCAAAAGTAGCTAGGATTCATTTTACCAATCCAGCTAATTCGAATTAAATCAGCAGCTGAAATATGTTCAAATCTCCAGTTTGGGTATTCAAATTCTATGGTATTCGTTGCATATCCTTTACCCCACCCACATCCGACTAAGACAACTAACCCTTCTTTAAAACCTTCTTCTTTTGAAAAATGATCTACCGAATTATTTATCGATTCCTGCAACTCTTTTGTAAGATCACCATCATCTACAATAGGATCTTTAAAACCTGTACTCCCGTGTTGCACTATTGACGGGAGAAATAAGTGAAAAGAAATATAGTACCCTTCATCTACTTTAAAACCAAAACTACTAGTATGATATCTATCTTTATTTTTCCGGTATGCTGGGGCATGTAATGGTCCTCCTAACAGAGGTGTTTTAAAAAATAGATTTGAATATTTTTGTGCTAGCACTTTATCAAAAGAATCGGTCAATCCATATTCAACCATTGTATTTATAATGAACTCACGTATCCCAACTGAAATAGCAGTCGGCAATAAGACGGTTAGTTGTGAATCTGAAAGTAGAGTGAGAGGATATTTATCAAGGTAACTATTTCCTACTTGCTGTATAGTTAACTCTTCTATCATAGAAGGATGAAATAGAAATGGTTTTAAATCATGCAGTTCAATTCCTCTGTCATCTAAGTATTTTATAGGTATATTTACACGTGATATTAATTTACTCCTTTTAGGGAGCTTTCCAATTGAAATAGTATCATGTATCTCGTCAGAGCCTAATTGATATCGTCTTAGTTTTGATTTTCTACATAATTCATCTGAAATTTTCAGCATCGATATGACGCTTCTTTTTATAGAATCAAACCCTTTTCCATTAGGCATCGTTAATACAACATCTAAAACGATTTGAGTATAAAATCCTGCAGCCTCCCATACTCCCTCTAATATCCTGTAGTCTCCATTTTCTCCTTGAACTAAAGATACAAAAACATCTTCAGCTGGATCTTCTCCGATCGAACTTTTTGATTTGCCAATCTTGTAGAACCAACGACCAATGTCTTTATTTTCAGGTTTTTTCTTGCCATTACAATATGTAACTACCAAGGCAAGAAGCACTTCCAACCTAATACAATTAGTTTGATATTCTGGGATTGTCAGCAGGCTAGATATAAGTGGGATAGCTATTTGAGAATCATACCGAGACAGTTCTTTGACTAATGCTTTATTATCATGAGCTATTTCCTCTATCGTGACTGACAAGGAAGCCCACCGTGCTCTTTCAGCAAAGAATGCTTGCATTTTTTCAAGATCAATCGTTTCTTGTCCTTCTTTCAAGTGGAATAAACTCCAAGTATGTTAGAAATCCATTCGTGACCATTGACCGGTACGCTGTTTAATAATCTGCGAATAGTTTCATTGAATTATTAAACAGCGTCCCGCTACCACTGTTTCTTTTTACTATTTTGCTGTTAAAAATCCTATCTCAGCCGATAGGCGGCTTTTTATTGGGCGGCGGCGGATTCTTCATCCCGAGCCTGAAATACTCTCCTGTCTCCTTTCTCTTCCACCCCACACGCTGGTTTAGTGGGAAAACCATGGTAATCGCTCCCTCTACCGGACAGTGCTCAACACAGCATCCGCAAAACCAGCATTCATCGGGATACATGACATAAGGCGGTTTCCCCTTTTCATGATTGGTAACCAGTAAATCCGAGCGGCATACATCAACACATGAATTGCACCCGATACAAATCTCAGGATTTATATCCACACACTGGTTGGGCATCATCGGATTGGTTGTTAAATAAGCCTGGTTTTCCATTATTTTTTTCTCCCTCCAAATCAATCCAGGTTGTTGTGGGTCTGATAATTTTTGTCATAATCGGCAGCATATGGCGGCAGCAGCCAGTATTGAAATGCCGCTTCGCCCGTCCTTATTTCTCCCCCCTCCTGTTTAATGGTGAGGTACTTGTTCCATTCGGGAGGATCTATATCAGGGTAGTCTGTCCTGTTCATACCCAAACGGGGACTGCTTGCCTTTCTATTAAGGCAGGCATGAATGATCGCCTCGCTCAAACTGACACCTGCCATGAACTCGATGCTCCTTCCCAGCTCGTGGGGATTTCTCGCATACGCCATGTTGAGTTCACTTTCTCTGATACTGTCTATCCAGTTCAATCCAAGTTTAAGCGTTTCTTCATTTTTCACTTCACCGCAATAGTCCTGCATGATTCTGGCAAGGCCTGATTTCAATTCCTTCCATCCCAGGCCTTTTTGACGTCTTATCGGGGCGTATACCCTCTCTTTTTCCGTATTGATCTGGTTCCTGTCAACAGGACAGTTCCCTGCCTGCAAGGCATACACGGCAGCATTTCTTCCGGCATACCGTCCGGTACATGCCGAAGTCGCATGGCTTCCCCCCCATGCGAGTGTCGATCCGGCCGCGTAGAGACCTTCAAGGCTGGTTTTGAGATCCCAGTCGAATAATGGACCTCCCCCGCTAAGCGCCCTGTACTGCCGGGGGCCGTATCCTTTCCACCACGATCCCCAGGTGTAGTAATCCGGCGGCTGCAATGTCGCCTGAAGCATGTCTTTATCGGGGTCAAATCCGGCATTCTGAAATGTGTGAAATACGGGTACGAGCGTTTTCCCCTCATTTCCCACCATGAGTCCCCATATGGCTTTTCTTTCATGCTCAGGCATCGAGGGAAGATCGGCATACAGGGGCAATTTAAACTCTCCCCTGGCAATCCTTTCGGGAAGATCAGGGATCAGTTTTGGACCGTCATAAATAAACGTCCTCTGTCCCGGTGCCGCGTGATACCTCTCTTCAACTGTCTCAAGTACTTTTCCATTCCGGTCCACCCAGGGGATTTCTTTACCATCGGCATCAACGAGTGTGCACGCAAACCAGGTGTTGTGGGAGTTTCCTGTCGAATAGGGAATACATCCGAATCCTCCGGTCTGCAGATGGGTGCTGCTGGACTCCATCATCGTCAGCTCCACTCCGGCCCGCCACATCATATCGAGGCCCTCGCAGGTGTTATTGGGTTCGTTCATATTCCCGGAACCCTTCAGTTCGGTATCAAAAATCCAGATATCATGGGGCCGGGCCACAGACATGACGACGGCTTTTGTCTTGAAAATAAAAAATTCTCCCGTGCGCCTGTGAACGCCCGTCGCACCGATAACCCTGCCTCCCTGGCTGCCGTTTTCGGTTAACAGGCTCGTCATTGTAATACGGTCAAAAATTTGAACGCCAAGCCGCTTCATTTCGTTGTACAATGCCGGCTTTACCTTTGCGGCCTGAACCCGGATGGTATATCTGCTGTCATAGTCGTAGGCAAACATCAGCTTTGTTTTTTCGTCTCTGAAGGGTGCGCCCACGAACTCATTATCGACATCTCTTACTTTCACGCCCATTTTTTCGATATCAAGAAGCGCATCATAACTCTCTCTTGCAGTGATGTAGGCCGAAATGCCGTTTCCGAACTCAAGGTATCCGTAATCCCCGAAACCCGACACATATTCCATGATTTCATCCGGCGTGATATTTGACGCCGGATTCGTGCAGGCAAGGTGCCAGTGGTCGACACCCGCCCCGCCAAGACCGCTCCTTATGACCGGTCCCTTATCAACGACTGCAACCCTGGCGCCTTTTTTCGCTGCACTGATAGCGCCATGGGAACCGGCTATCCCTCCCCCTATAAAGAGAACATCCGTTTCTATTTCATTTTCTTTCCCGTAATGAACCGGATAAGGCCACTTTTTCATAAGCTATCCTTTATTTCAAAACACATAAGATTTTGCTTAAATCTCAAATAAAACTTTTCATTAGCCAATAGGTGCGAATCCAGGGGAAGTCCTTAAATAATCAAATAATATTTTCCCCTCTTGTTAAAACAGGATAATGGTTTTTATTTTAAAACTAGCAATAATTTATTTTGAAAGACTTTAATCCGCCTGAGGCGGACAAGATGCAGTAAATCATTATATCCGAAAAGATATGTTTTATTCTTAGGACTTTTTTGTAATAAATTCAAGATTTATTACCAGGCTGTTAGACTGAAGGCTGAAGACTGTTAGGGGAAGCAAAAAAAACAGAGATCGGAAACCGGAAGTCAGAGGTCAGGGGAAAAACCAGGCTGCCGTCGTCGCCGAGGCTTTGCCGGGCCAGGGAAGTTTTTTAGTCTGAAGGCTGTTAGGGAATGCGAAGAGACGGATTTCTCAGTTTCACTTCGAAATGACAGGATGAAAGACAGGCTGAATGTAAAGGAGGCAGATCTTCTATCAGCTCATGAACCTAAAAAAATAGTGGGCAAGGTTAAAAAACAGCTGTAAACTGATAGAATATTGAAGATAAAATTAACAAAATGAGCTAAATGGAGATTTGAATCATTTATCCAACATTTTTAAAAGGTCGTATTCTTTTTCATCATTTATTACATTACTTATACTCTTTTTCTGTTTTTTGGGGATATGTTTATATACTTCAACTAATATATTTTCCTCCTCATTTTCCAGACACATATTTAATACACTCAATCCAGTATCTATGTCTTTTTGCTTTTTATCTTCATTTCTTCTTCTTGATGAAATTATAAGTTTATGGAATCCATAATTGACAGGATGAGGCAGTCTTACTTCTATACCATTGAAAACAACTGTCACTGTATTTTCTTCCAACATTCCCAGCAATCTAATTTTCTGAGCGTTCATCGATAAAAAGGGCAATGGATAAGGCTTTTCAGAACCTCTGCCTCTTTCCTCAACCAGGAACTCCATTATCAATTCAGGGTGCACAAGTCTTACATGTCCTTGCGGAAACTTATAATCCTCGATAAATCCAAGATCCTCAAGTAGTTTTGGCAAATCAATTTTTTCTTTAATCTTCTCTTTTCTTGAGACAAGGAAGTCAATGTCCCTGGTTCTCAGTGTTGTCAGGTTGCTTTCTATAGAATAATAATGCCTGTATAACGGTAGGCACCAGCTGCCGATAAGGATGATCTTTGATAGAATATCTGTCTTATCAAGACGCCTCAGGATTTCCAGAAATAATTCAGATTGACTCCTGTCCACGTAATGCACCTTTTAAAAATTTTATCTGTTTTTTTATTTGGGAAATATTGTTTCGGTATTTTTTTCTTAATTCTTTTGCCCTTGCATATTTTTCTTTTATTTCATCCGGTACATTCTTGCCCTGATAGTTGAATTTTACATCCCCATTTTCTCTAAGCACTACATAATAATAAACATGGCCCTTAATCTTTTTTTGGACAAGACTCCCAACTGGAAGTTTTGCCAATTCCTTTTCATAGCTTTCTTTCATCCTTATGGAATTATCCAATTCTTCTTTTAATACACCCTTAATAGCCATAATAAACTCCTGTTACCATACAAACTTAAAAATATGGTAAGTTGTATGGTAACAATTGTCAAGAATAAGTTACCATACAATATGCAGATAATCATATTTTGTATGGTAACTTGACAATCGAATAACATCCCGCTTTACACATTGAAGTAAAGGGGGCAGATCTCCTAATAGCTCTTGTTTGCATTGAGAAGAAAATCAAAAAATGGATTCCCTCATGCGAGGGAATGAATGCGTGGTTGGATTTACCTATCTCTGATAGGCTGCAAATATTTTAACAAGTAATAAAATTTCGGAATATCTTTGAGACAGGTTTAAAACCCAATACTTGTTGACTTAGGGTTTAGTTTTTAGCCGCATCGCGGTGTTATGTTAATAGTCACAATAGTACAAAAATAAATAGCCCCATAGGGGCGACATAGTTGGAATGTATCGCTCCTACAGAGCTTAGAATATTATTTGTTCCTGAGAGCCTATTAACATATCGCATCCAGAGATGCTTTTGGGAAACAAGTTTCTTAAATCAACAACATTGGGTTTAAAACCTGTCTCTGCCTGATTTTACAAAACAGGGTGATTCTTCATTATTCATTGTTGTATGCACAGGTTGACCATAGCATCAAAGCTTTCCGGTTTACAGTATCTTTCTGAATCAACCTCCTGATTGAGCGGTTTGGCTAATCCCATCCACCCGGCGTATTGAATGGAGCCATGACTCCAATCGTTTCAATCTGATGTATTTCTCCTCCCCAGATTTTGAATATATGCATTGCCAGTGTGTCAAAGGGGTCAAAGTTTCTTTCTACATATTCTCTGCCCGGATCACCGATCAATCTGAATTTCTTTTTATCCATTTTATGACGGAAATCAGAAAAACCGATTGCAAGGCCGGTCATTGTATCGGCTATTAAAACCCTTCTGTTGACAACCTCATTTATATACTCAAAAGTCTGCATATTGATCTGACTCGTGCATGTAACCATGCCCAGCAGCCCAACCGGACGTTTTGATGCTCCGGGTATGCCCACTCCACCCAGCGGTCCGCCTGATGGCGCGGTCCGGTATCCGTTTTCAATGCGTTCACAGTCATCTGCAAATGGTGCCAGATAACCATTGTTAAGTTCTACTGCATCGTAGTATGATCCGGCCATGTAGATAAGTCTACCGCGCGAATCTGCGTATTCATAAGGTATTTCCATGGGTATGGCAGGTCTGACTTTCTGAAGTGTTTCCGGGATTTCCGTACCGCGTAATAACGAGACAAGGTGTTCCGCTTCCACAATATTGCCATTGGAAAGTTTTAACCGGAATCCGAACTGTGCAGGTTTCCCTTCGGATTCCATAATAACCATGCCCCCTACCTGCTGTGACACGATATCAGGAACTATAATTTTGAATTCAGTGGGGCCGGCAGTTGCTGTTTTCCATAGGCCTTCCCCCGGTTTTATTGGATTGGCGTTTTCCACTGTCCTGACATTATCTGCAAGCGGCACATTTTCAGGGTTATGGGATACCAGTGCAGAAAGATAGTCGTCTGCCAGCTTTATCAGACACTCACGGTCGCATTCACCTGCAATGGCATTGGATAGATTTAAGGCCAGCATTAAAGTTGTTGCCAGCATGATACTTAATTTTCGCATAATTTCTCCCTTATTTTTAATAATAACTGTTTCTAACAGGATATGCTGAGATGAGCGAATATTTACCACCCTTATTATTTACCAGCCCGAAGTGGCCCCGAAGGGTACATTAACCATTACTGCCTCAATAGAGAGTATTTTTCCGTCGACAATTTTAAACATCTCGGCCAATAACAGGGACCGGGGTTTATAAAACCGGGTCGGCAGTTCATCAAAAGGAGTTGGAAAATATTTAAAGTTTTCTCTTTTTCCCGGCATATCAAATGTCACTATTCCAAATACCAGTCCCTTTTCCTCGTCAGCCAGTAAAAAACGACGGTTTCTTATTTTGGTAATGTAGGAGTATACCTTGTCGTCAAACTGCTCCCTGCATCCGGTCGCGATAGTGTCCGGGTTATTGGTAGTCCGGGTGCCGTTTTCAAAGCGGTTACAGTCCCTGTGAAAGGGTACCATCTCTCCTGTGTTTTTTTCAATGCCTTCAAAATAACTGTTCGCGATTTTTATCAGCTTATCACGTGAAGATCTTTCTGATTCGGGCACGACCCTGGCATATACTGGCCTGGGTTCTTTCAGGTCTTCCGGACTGGCAAATGATGCCTCGTCTTTTCTGGCCACAATGGTTTCAATTTCAGTGATTTTACCTTTTAAAACCTTTAGACGAACCATGAAGTTGGCAAGGAGCACGGACTCCTTTACCACGCCAAACACCATAACCTGGTTAACCGACGGATCCGCCATGTACTGTCTATAGGTTATCTGTTCCGCAGTCTGAAAAAGGCCGTTACCCAGCTGAATCGGGTAGCCGTTTTCCGTGATCTTTATATCTTTTGCAACCGGAAGACCGGATGGATCATTCTTTACAAGCCGGTCAAGATACTGATCCATGACCTCAATCAGATCCGCCGAATTCATTTTGCTGCCTGATGCGGAGGCACTAATACAAATCGTAAAACAGCAGAACAATGAGATGGAGATAAAAACAAGGGAGTTGATGAAATATTTTTTCATGTGATTTTCTCCTCTAAATAGAGATGTAATCAAACCATGATAACACGGGACGTGAAAAGGGATCAAAATTGCCTTTGATCTTTGGCGATTTTATCGATCAACAATCCAATCTTTTTATTTAAACTCTTATCAAGCCCCATACCCCTCTTTCTTATTGCCTCATTAGTCAAAGGCAGGTTTGATAATTATATAAAGGGTTCCATAATAATACAACTGATTAATTAAACATGATAAAGCAGGCACCTCCCCATCCATAGTACATATAGGGTACTATGGACCAGGCGCATAAGCTCAACAATAAATATAAAGGATCTAGGAGGTGCCAGAATGAAAGTATACGCAGGAATCGATTTGCATTCAAGTAATAACTATATAGGAATTATCAACGAAAAGGATGAACGGTTGTATCAGAAGAGGCTGCCCAACCAAATAGATCATGTCTTAAATGCGCTTGAACCATTCAAAAAGGATTTGGAAGGAGTAGTAGTTGAATCGACCTACAATTGGTACTGGCTTTTGGATGCTCTTCAGGAAGAGGGTTATAAAATTCATCTGGCTAACCCAACCGCGATACAACAATATGATGGGCTAAAACATACAGATGACAAATGGGATTCATTTTGGCTTGCCCCTTTTATCTGCACATCTGTAAGTCCGGTACCAAGAACATTGTTGTAATAATCATATACAACAACTCTGGCGCCTGCAACAGGATCATCCACCGCATAACCGCTGAGATCGGAACCAACAGCAGTTCCTTCATTGCATGAAAAGAAAGAAATGCATGTAATAAGCACAAAATATTTCGACCGGATTTACCTGACAGGAGATATTTCAATCAGGACATAAAAAGATGGAAAATCTTAAAAAGATTGGTATAAAACAAATATTTTCTTTATAAACTTCACATACCGGCTTATTAGACAGACATTTTACAATTATTAATTAATGAGACCTTAAAAAGGAGAGAAAAATGAACTCAACCAATAATGCTGTTTTTCCTATTGATGAAGAGAAGATGGACCGCAGATCATTCTTAACTAAAAGTATTCTTTACACTACTGCCGGGTTTTCACTGCTTTCAGTTCCGGGAATATTGACCGAAACACTGGCCGCATCTGATGGGAAATCAAAAGAAGAAATATATAAGGAACTGGATGATAAGGTGGAAAAATCATATCCGGTTCTTCATAGCTGCTCTCAGCCTACACTTTCGGCATTGAATGATCTGTTTGGATTAAATGCAGACCAGACTGTAAATGCCATACAGTTGTTTGCCGGAGGCATTACAGGGAAAGGCGAAACCTGCGGCGCTGTTACAGGTGCCCTGCTTGCAATAGGGTTTAATTTTGATGTAAAAAATAAAAAACCTGATAAACCCGGATCTGGCATGAAGTATGGAAGCTTGTTTTTTGACAGGTTCACAAAGGAATTTGACTCAACAAGATGTAAAGAAGTCATGAAGCATCAATACGGCAAATATATTGACCGCAAAAATCCGGAAGATATGAAAATATTATCAAAGCCAGAAAACAGGACAAAATGCCTGGATGTAATGAAAATGGCTACCCACATAGCCGCAGACATAATAATGGAATATTCTTAAATCAATTCATGACAACTAACTTAATTTAGACAGGATTTACAGGATTACAATAAAATGGGACTGTCTTTAATAATTTCTTTGAGAATGAGCTATTAAAGATCGTCCCATCTTCACACAGGTATTGTATTTATTTTATAGATCAATTTTTAAACAGAAGCGGTGCAAACTCATAAAGGCTTCGTCTCCAGGACTGCCATTCATGGGCAGTAAGCGGAGAAACATAGGAGACACCGTTTATGCCTGCCTGCTGTAATTCATCCGCTGCTTTCTTAACGCCGTCGGCGCCTCTTTCACGACTGCCGTAACTCATGAATACAAGTTTAACCTTTGATTTGTCGGAGATATCCGCCGGGGCAACAGTACCGCCGCTGAAATAACCAATATAAGAGAATTTATCGAGATTAGGCAATGCCACTTCTCTGGTAACAAAGGAACCCATTGACAGTCCGGCCATTGCCCGGTTGGACCCATCGCTCAGGGTCCTGAACTTACTGTCTATGTATGGTATCAGGTCATTGAGCATAACCTCTCTGTATGTATCGAATGAAAAAAAACTGCGGAGAGGGGCTTTTTTTGCAGGCGGCGCCTTTTTTGCTGGTGGCGCCTTTTTTGCCCCGGCAGCTCCCGGTCGAAAGGGGGTGGGAGGTGCTTCACCGGGTTTATATGCTGCACTGGTTTCCATGACAACTATAAACGGTTTGGCTTTACCTTCGGCGATCAGGTTGTCGAGTATCAGATTGGTTCTTCCCATTTCTATCCATACCCGTTCATCTTCTCCTCCTCCATGCTGAAGGTAAAGTACCGGATAACGGGTTGAAGTGTTTTTATCGTATCCCGGAGGAGTGTAAACGAAGATATGACGCCATGCCTGCGTTGTTTTGGAAAAATAATTCTCGATCAGCACGTTGCCGTGAGGTACATCCTTAAGATCATAAAAACCGCCATCAGGATCGGGTATTTCAAAGCCGTTGCAATTATGACTGTATCCGATGAATGCATAGGTGGCGGGATCCAGTACAACCGCACTGTCAACAATCATCCAGTAATTGTGATAGCCTTTATCCTGGGGTTCACTGGTGTAGGTCCACACACCATCGCTGCCTTTGGTCATGTCATAGGGAACGTTGGCAATGGAAACCTGCACCTTCTTTGCATCGGGAGCATTAAAACTGAAGGTTACCCGTGAATCGGCCTCGATATAGGGATATTTGGCTCCATACAGGTTGTAAGGTGAAGGATGTGCCTTGCCGGCAGCACCGGAGCTGACGGCTACCTGACCCGTTTGTGCCAGACAGGTCAAACTTACTGAAAAGACAAGCAGAAAAACACACAATGGTTTTAGTCTCATTTTTATCTATCCTTTCACATTAAAGTTAGTTTATGTGTAATCAGGTAAACCTGCTTAACCTGTCAAATGGCAACCTCCATACGCCGGATGATATCATCCTGTACACCTCTGCCAAGATCCGTGAAATAGGCGCTGTAGCCCGCAACCCTGACAATCAGATCCCTGTGATTCTCCGGGTGTTGCTGCGCGTCCAGAAGTTCTTCGTTTCCCACGACATTTAACTGAATCCATTTACCTCCCATATCACCATAGGTTTTTATGAGAATACCGAGTTTTTTAAGGGCCTCATCGGTTGTTATAAATGAAGGATGCAGTTTTACGTTAAGCAGTGATGAGGAGCAGGCTGCCTGGTTTATTTTTACGGCGCTTCTCAACATTGCTGTAGGCCCTTTTGTATCCATGCCCTGGGCCGGTGAGACTGTCCCGTCAGACAGGGTTGTTCCGGCATGCCTGCCGTCAGGCGTTGCCCCGATAATCGACCCGCCGGCAAACATGGATGAAATGGATGCCCCGCCGAGACCACGCACCTTTGCATTTACAGGCCGGCCGAAGGTATTGTAATTAGATTCCTCATCCAGCAGAAAATTATAGAGGTCTGCTGCTATTGAGTCTACATAGTCGTTGTCATTTCCGTATTTAGGCGATTTAAGGCACAATCTAAGGATATCTTCATGGCCTTCCCAGTTGGAGTTAAGTGCCTCTTTAAGTTCTTTCATGGTAATCTGCTTTTTATCAAACACCAGTTGCTTGATTGCTGCCAGTGAGTCCGCTGTATTGATGGCTCCAACCGGCACCATTACTGCCCTGAAATCATAGGGCGGCACAGGGTCTCTGTTGGATAATGCCTTGCCCATCCTGATGCCGTCATGCATGAGCACTGTATCAAGTACTTCCACAATATCATTATAGCTGTATACATCCCCTGATCTTCCGGAGACAAGAAAACTGTGTTCATGCCATATGCCGATAAAATATTTCAGATAATCCCTGAACCCGGCATAAAATTCTTCGAAGGTTCTATATGTTTCAACATCAGGTTTATCAGGCCCCACATTGATCCCTGTTCTTGGATCTGTCCCGTTGTTCAGAAAAATCTCGAACACCTTGGGGACAACAAAAAACAGGCCTGCCAGAAAACTCTGTTTTCCGGGTATAGCCGGGTCCACACAGCCGGCCAGCTGGTAATCCCGGGCCTCTTCCAGGGGGATACCGCCTGAGGTCATGTAATCTATAAAAGAATCGTCCAGGGCCAGGGCCGGCATGCCGATGCCGGTCTTTACCACTTCCAGGGCCTTGAGCATTAACTCATCCGGTGTTCCCCCATGTACCCTGAGGGTAATGGTGTGGTGAGGTGTTCTTACCCTGTTTGCTGCCTCAAGTACCAGCATGGTCAGTTCATTGCTTGCGTCTTTTCCATCTTCTGTAACTCCTCCGATGGTCATGTTTCGCCATTTTGCAAATCCTGAGTGTTGTGAGCGTTTGGCTGCCGAGAGTTTTATGTTTTCAGGCCTCATGCTCTTGACACGCAGTTCGCACAGGAGAGACAGGACCTCTTCATCGGTGATTTTTCCTTCATCACGGTCTTTTTTATAGAAGGGGTACATATACTGATCAAACCTTCCGAAATTATGCGTGGAGCTGGGTGTTGAGAGAATCTGGTTAAACCACAGGGACTGCATGGCCTGATAAAAATTTTCCGGAGGATTGGCCGGAACCCTGCGGCAGGCCTCTGCTATAAGTTCAAGATTTTTCCTTTGCCTGCCATCTGTTTCCATGGCTGCCAGTCTTTCTGCTTCTTCCGCGTATCTTTCCGCAAACCTGACTGTCGCCTTGAGCACAATCAATGAAGCGGTCAGGAACTGTTTCTTGTTAACCGCTTCCAGGGATAAAAACTTAAGATTCCTGAGCTCTTCCTCGATTTCCTCTATTATCGGATTGAGCCCCTTCATCCATCGTGCAAAGTCTGTATAGCAGTCCGTAAAATTAAAGGAGAGGCAGAGGCCGCTGCCTGCGTAGGCACCCCTGAATTCATCCCTGTTTTTCATGGGCGGCAGTGTAATTCCGACCTGCAGATAGTCAAAGAATCTTTCATCGAACAGCTTCGACTGAGCGAACTCGGAACACCTTGTAGCCCAGTACTGGCCGATCTCTCTCATTAACGGCCAGTCAGACTCATCCACGGAGACAATCCCGTCTTCTACCGCGCCCCTGATCGCGTCTTCTTTCCATATGCCCAGGAACGGGTCAATTTCGGCCCCCCATGGTTTGCTTGCCCCTTCACCGACAAAGAGTTCATCCTTATCAATAATTACAGGAATATTTTCTAGTACATTTGCATGGGCCTTTGCATACCGGATGATGGCAGGTTCGCCTTCCGTCTGTTTGTGCGATTCTGTAATCAGACGCGCTTTTTCAAAGCACAGGGGGAAATTTCCTCTGACAATCCTGGCTGTTAAATCTTCCATTTTTACAACCTCTCCTTAAATCTTGATTTATTATAATTACCTCCGCCCGGGGCAGAGTATTTAGTTCCTGATCTATTATTTATGCAGTAAGCCGCTACCGAATCTCTAATCTATCTTTTTATTACCCATAAACTGCATGTAACCTGTCTGGTAGACGCCGTTGAAATAGGGTGCCAGAAGCAATGGAATGAAAAGTAACGGTTTGCCCACCCTTGTTATATCCATGGGATTGTGCTCCATACCTTTTGGGATATAGAGGATGCAGGGCTTTGTAATAATGTGTTTTTCATACTCCGGACCTAAAAAAATTTCAATTTCCGCATCAAAATTGGCTGTCAGGTCCGGTAACTGACCGCCCAGGAAAAACAGATATTCATCTACATCGTGGTGGTGTGACTGCAGTTCCATCTTGAATGGTTTGACATAATAACGGAACCCAAAATTAATCCCTGCACCGGGAAGGTCACTGTTGCCGCGGAAACTGATCGTCGGACTCATTATTGTGTCGGTAAGGGGTTTCTCTTTCAGTCTGGTGCAGAATAAATGATCGTATTTGCTGCCTGTGGTTCCCTCGGGCCAGGGCGGCAGATTGGGAGGTTCTCTAAAATTATCCGAGGGCTTGTCCTGTGCAATTGCAGCCGCAGGTGAACCCAGTTGTGCCAGAGCAACTGCTGCCAGAGCCGTTGAGGCTGTCAAATCGCTGAAAAACGCCCTGCGGGTCTGATCCTTTTTCCCCTTGTCAGAACTCATTGAATCTCTCCTCTTATGTTGCTGTTTACCTCTTGTGATATGAAGAAGGACGATCCTTCACGACCCCGATATTAATTGGATTATAAAAAATCGTCCTTCTTTTTCACAGCGGAAAACCCATGAATTTCATAAATCTTTCAGAAATTCATGGGTTTTATTCCTAGTACCTCTCATAAATCGGTTTAAGGTTACTGTATTTTGCAACCAGTTTATCCCAGTTTTTGGGCAGTACGATCTTTTTGGTTACAAGTGCATTATTGAAAAATCCTGGACCCACACTCCGGAGCAGCCCTATAAAGGAGCCCGGCCCGCCTGCTACAAGGATCATGAGATTCTCGGTATCCATTTTAGGGGAATTTGTGATTTCTTCAAAACCGGCGATTACAGCGGGTTTACTGTGCTCCGCAATATAATCCTTGACGTCCTGTTTTGAGTATCCTTCTCCTGCAATAACATTTGCCCAGGAAGGAATAAGAATGACGCTGGACATACTTGTGGTTCCCATGGTTACAAGGCTGTCCATAATCCCCTTTGCATCTGTACCTCCGGGCACCGATTGAATAAAGGTGTTTGGGAAGAACACTGTTACAGTGCTGTCTTCCTTTGAGAAACCGCGCTCAACACTGAGCGGCTCCCAGGGGCTTGCCTCTTCATCCTCACCTATCACAAGACTGTACTTGCCCGGGTTGCCTACGACACCCATATCCTCGACTGCCTTTCTTGCTCCGCCGATGTTCTTGACGATAAGCCCCACAGCCCGGCCGATTGCAGAATTGGCAATATTTCCCGGGCTCAGCGAGCCGGAGCTGCAGTTGACATGGATATCTCTTCTTATGGGACCATTTATTGTCAGTGAGGGTGCCCATGAACCAGTACTCACCTCAAATGTATCAAATCTGGCCTTGGGATCTGCAAAGGCCTCTATGGTTGCAATCAAAACAGGCATGTGAGTTGGCAGAGCCCCTGCCATCACCGCGTTAACAGCGATCTTTTCGATTGTAGCCTTGCCTTTTCTGGGGATTATCTTGGCCACAATATGGTCGGGCGGCAGGTCAGTACCTTTCATCATTTCCGCAACTGCCTCTTCGGTCGGCGGAATAATAGGAAGTCCGTCACCCCATCCCTTGCGGTAATAGAACTGGTTGACTTCCTGAAGAGTTCCTTTAAAGGCAACCCTTGGAGACTTGCCTGTCGGCTGTTTGGGAGATTGTTCTTCCGGTGTCAGCGGTTTGGTTAAACCATCAATAACATCCTTCATTGCTGCGGCTACTCCCTTTTCTATATCCGCAACAATAGTTGATTCACAGGCCACGGATTCACCTACAACTCTGATTCCGGGCATTCCTTTGCTTGATGCTGCTGAATGAGCATCATGAATAAAACCATTATTAGCCAGTAACACGACCGGCTTGCCAAAGTCCTCGACGGCTATGCCGTTGTATACGAGGTACTTTGTGCAGGATCCTCAGTCTCCTACGAGGGCAATAACAGCGTCGACCCCCTTAACCCATTCGGTAAATTTTTCCTTGTTCTTTGTCTCGATTTCGTTGACATTCGGTTCAGTAGAATGGAACACGATAGTCTGAATATCGGGGTACATTCCCTTCAGTTTGCTGTCAACTGCTTTGGAAATGGGCATGGCCGCCCGCTTGGAATTGACGAATAATCCGATTTTTTTCCCGGAGAGACTGTCAAGCCTCGGGGAAATTCCCCTGAAGGGGATCGGATCAGCATCCGCCCAGGGACTTAAAACTTCAAATTTTACGTCGGGCGTCTTTGCCTTGGAACCGGCAGCCCCCTGAGCCCATGATGTCCCCTGGACTGCTAAGACTGCGAGAATCCCGATGGAAAGCGCCAATAAATATTTTTTCATGGTAAATTAATTCTCCTTTCAAAATGGTTTACTTAAAAGGGGCATTGCGCAGGATGTGAAAGAGCTCTACATAACCCTGCAGGAATGCCCCTGTAATAAATTAATCTTTATACAGTTTAAAGAACAGGGTTTTTCCCCTGCCGGTAGCCCCTCCGGAGTCAGGACTAAATGCCATGACCGGCCCGCTGTCCTTTTTATCAAGAGCAAATGCCACCCATCCTTCAAACGAATCACCGGGTTTTATCGTTCCTTTAAGCGCAGGTGCGGGAACAGTTACCGAGACCCTGGGATATTCGGTCAGGTCCGATGCAAGTGCAACCCATTGAAGGGGTGAGTCACCCAGCTCAAAGGTAAGTTTATCGGATACTGCCCTTGACTTCATCTCAAACCTTACCCTGGCAAGCATATATTCAAATCCCTTTGGAGGTTTAGGGGTTTTGGAATCGGCTTTTTTAAGCATATTCATTGCATCCTTGCCCCTGACCGTTTCCAGAACCGTGATGGTAATATCGTATATGCTCGAGTATACAGAGCCGAGCTCGACCATTGATTTTACCGGTGTACCCACAGCTGCAGGATTTTTGGATGAATTATACTGCGCAAGCACGCTTCCCGGAGAAAGTATCAGGCACAGAACTATACAGATGGAAATTATTATGGATATTCTTTTTATCATTTTACCCTCCTATCTCCAGAAGTCCACGGATGTACTGCCCACATAACCGAAATCACCGCCCGACCAGAATGTATTTGTTCCGCCGCCTGTGACTACAATATTAATGGAATTTATTCTTTCACTATTATCGGTCTTCGCAAGGAGGCCCGAACCACTCGCCCTTCTTCCCGTATAGCGTGGCTTATAGCGTGAAACTGGCACAACTGCATCCTCTCCTCTTTTAAGCCATCCGGCAAAAGGTTCCACTCCCTCTTTTGCCTTTTTGAGATTTTCTCTATTCTCCGACCAGTAGAGCCAGCCAGGTGTTCCCGTATTTTCGGCAAGGTACTTTGCAAAGACCTGTTTGGTATTGTACCCTTTTGAAGCCACATCATCGGCAACTATGGGGTCAAGAACAAGTATGGCCTGGGTAACGCCAAAGGAGAAGAAATGTTCAAGCCATCCCCTTATCACCTCATGCTGGGGAAGGGGAGAATACCAGGCTATGTCATTCATGCTCCAGCCGCTGAAGATGCTTACAACACTCTCGGATTTATCAAATCCCTTCTGTACATGCAGGGGCAGCCATCCTTCGGGCAGTCCTTCCTCGTTTTCCGGAAAGCAGATGTTATTGTAGTTAAGCTGATTTCCCTGGCTGCCAAGATAGGTCTCTCCCGGCTTGCCGGATCCGCCAAGGTTTCTGGAGATAAGGGTCCAGCATCTGCCAATTGAAGAGTTGGCCCGGTTGACAGGACCCATGGCGCCTATGCCCTTGTTCATGCCGATCTCGTCCGCAATGGGGCCGTTTACTACAACCATCCTGGCAAAGGATGATGTGGAACTGAACATGGAGGTTACACCCTTTGAGGCAATGGCAAGGATAACAGGAAAATACTCGGGTTTTGCTCCTGCCATTACGGCATTAATAGCAACCATTTCAACATTATAATACCATGCCTCGTGGGGAGGAGAGGGACGCATCTGCCCGACCCATTCCTCAGGATCATGGCTTGTTGCACTCAGCATCTCTTTAACCTTTTCTTCGGTCGGAAGGATTATGGGATTTCCGTCTGTATAACCCTGGTTATGGAAAAACTCCATCAGGTTTTCAGGGGTATCAGCAGGAAAATATCTTGGTCTGGGTTCCCTCTCAAGAAATCCCGCCTTGGCGTCTACTGCAGAGAGGGGTTTGGTCAGGCCTGCATATATATGCTCAAGCATGGGTTTGCCTGCTATGTTGTCATTTCCTGCGATATATTCCCTGCAAAGCTCTGCAGGTCTGTCCGTAATGGGATGGGGGGTATACACTATCCTAAGATTGGGTATGCCCTTTTTGAAGGCAGTGGTGGTTACCAGTTCTTCAAAGCGCTGGGTAATCATGGGTATTGCGGGTACACCCATTCTTTCAAGTGTTACTGCGTGTCCGACGACCGCCGGTGAGCAGCTGCTTCAATGACCTACCAGGACAATAGCACCATCGGCCTTTTCCTTGATCTCTTTCCAGAGTTCAGGGTCGTCATCCATGTATCCGCCGAACTTTTCCTTAAGAATCCAGTTGGTTTTAGGGTATTTGGCCTTTAAGGCCGCAAAAAGCTCATTAACAAAGGGTTTGGTATTGGGGTATTTGGTATCCACAATATAAACGGTCTTTTTATCAAGGGTCTTTGGCCGTGTTGCCATGGGAATCTTGCGTATCTCAGGCTGGATACCCCGTGGATTCATTACAACGATCTTCTCTGCTGCCGCAGCAAATTGAGGAGATGCTATTATGAATGACAGTAAAATTGTTAATATGAAGAAAATAGATTGGCGTTTCATAGGCTACTCCTTATTCAAACAGGTTAATTGGTTTTATCCTAAACTTATTACCGTATTACATGTGTGCTTCAAACCATAATTCCAGATCAGCCATTACCATCGGGTGTTCCGGTTCATTGAATATCTCGTGCATCAGATCCGGATAGCGTTTGAGCGTCCTGTCGTTTGAACCAATGCTGTCATAAAGGTTCTCACTTCTGGCTCCATCTGTACAGCCATCGCCGGCCATTATGATAATGGGCTGATAAATTTTACTTACTTCCATGGCGAGCCATTTCAGTCCTTTGTGCATTCCGGATTCAATTGCTTGTGGTATGGGACCGCGATAAACCAATGGATCGTCTTCATAGGCCTTAATGACTTCCGGATCACGACTAAGAAATGAAGAATCCAAAGGTTGATCTGCCGGTCTCCTGGGTAATGGCGGCTCATCCGGTTTTGGAAGGCCTCCGCCGGAGATCGCCAGACCCGCCAGTTCCCGCTGGTATTCAAGTACGTATAAAAGGCTGATGAGTGACCCCATGCTGTGACCTATAAGGAAAATTTTCTCATCAGGATATTCCTCGCGGATGATATTATATAATTTCCTGAGATCAGCAACAAATATTGAATAATCACTGATCTCATCTAGCTTACCGTCTGATTTACCATGACCACGATGATCCAGGGCATAAATCTGATACCCTATCGGTATGAAGTGGTTTACCACATTCATGTATCGTCCGCTGTGTTCGGCATAGCCATGGGCTATTAATAAAACTGCTTTCGGCTTCCCTTCAGGTGACCATTTTTGGTAATAGATTTTATAATTATCTAATCCCTTAAAGAAGTTTTCTGTGTGCATCATTATTTTTCCTCTTTACCAGGCTTATGAGCGCTGGAGTGAAGTCTCTATTTAGATTTTGAGTGTTTACTGAAAAACTCATAGGCACTCGGAAGAGAGGCCATGATTATGGGGCCATGACCCAGACCTTCCATCTCGTTGAATTCATAGGTCATACCCAGTTCTTTCGCCTTTTGAGCCCAGCGGCGGGAAATATCAACAGGGACCACCTCATCGGCGCCGCCATGAACAAATAACACAGGCATGTTTTTGATTTTCTCCAGGCTTTCGGGCTCTATGCCGAAAGCGGCCGGTGCGACAGGAGCTATAGCAGCCCATATTGACGGGTACTTGGTTCCAAGATATAGCGTTCCGGCTCCGCCCATGGAATGCCCCATCAGGTATATTCTGTTCTCATCCACGTTATACTCTTTGCGCACGATATCCAGTACGTTCATTACATCTTTTTCGCTCAATTCATGCAGGTTCGGCGGATCATCGGGATTGTTAAACATGGAGCTCTTTGGTTTTGGTTTTGGGGACGTATTGTTACCAGCGGGCGCCTTTTTTGGAGGAGTTTTGCCGGCGGGAATGCCAAATGGCATACCATACCACCCGCGTTCATTATAGCCCATTGGTGCCACGAGGATGTACCCTCCTTTTTCAGCAAGATCTACAGCCTGTTTTGAAAGCATGATCTGAAAACCAGCCCCCAGACCATGCAGGGTAACAATAAGAGGTGCTTTCTTATTTTTTTCCACCTTGGATGATACAAATAGTCCGTATTTGAGGTCTTTACCCGCCTCTTTAAAGTGATAGGACATTTCCTTTGCTCTTGGATCCATCTGAAAACTGAAACCCATTTTGGGCTTTGGTTTCGGAGCACTATCCTGCGCCAGTGAAAACTGTGCCAGAAAAAGACTGATTGCAAGGCACAATACCGATAAGATTATCTTGTTACCTGTTCCGTACTTGTGTTTCATTTAAAACCCTCCTTTTTAAATATATTACTATTATTTTCGCGGTCCGTATATTGGCATGGGCATACCGGCTTCCAGTGCACCCAAATCCGGGGCTTTACCGGTAAAATTATCATTTACATTTGGAATAACACATCCCGCATCAATTGCAGATGCCCCTTCAACAAGCTGAAAATCTGAAGGCTTTACCTCATAATATACTTGAGTTGGAGATTTATAGTCCGGGGCTTTTACATTTTGAAAAATACTAAAATCGATCAACATACTATGTGTATCCTGCTTTGTAGCCTTTTGAAATTGAGTCAGATCGGTAAATTTGCGGTTCTTTTGTGGATTATCATAGTCTTTCATTATTTCAAATGATGGTGAGTTCCATGCATATGAATAGGGTGCTCTCGGGTTGGGACAAAAACCATTATAATCGGAAGATGTATAATTTGTGAATGTATCGACTGAAAAAATCGGTTCTTCCGGCAGCCAGTCCAAAATCAGGTTGTTCCGGAAATGGTAGTTTGAACCCAGATCAGCCCTAACCTTTGAAATAGAGGTGTTATGATAATAATGAGAACCCGATGGATTTGATTGATGTTTGATAAAGCCGGATGAGCTGCTATGATAGATAATATTGCGTATAAAATAAGCCGGACCCCCGTAAAGGGTCTGTGAACTCAGGGCAGATGACGCTCCATCGATACAAATGTTACGTAAAATCCTGCCGTTATACATTATGCCGTCCGCTTCAATAGCATTGTCATGAACATTTCTAATTATATTATTATAGATGTCAATGGAAACGAACATTCTATCCTGTTTTAACACTTCTTCCACCGGATAAACATCCGGATGGCCATAAGCCGGATATCCTTCCGGCACGCCATATGTGGCATGGCATATACCATTGTGGAAATTAGACACGTAGTTATGACAGATAACATGTCCGGCTCCTGCAACCTTGACGGCATACTCAGACAAACATCTTTCAAATGGATAGGATGATTTACGAGGGGGTTTTAACCAGCCATGAACTCCATTGGGATCATGCCGACCGATAAAGACATTATCCGCAATATAGAAATTCTTCGAGCCTGACCATTCAGTGTGAATTCCTTTATCTATATTTTCAAACCGACAGTTTTTAACTGTCAGTCCACTGGAACCGGTAATTCTTTTCTGGCCAGCCCAAAATCCTACATCCGTATTTCGGATGGTTAATCCTTCAAAATAATTATAATTGGCAGCCATGACATTGAAAAGGTTAAAGTTACCATTACCATCGAAGATAACCTCTCCATCCCCTGCGTTTTTTATAATAATGGGTTTATCGGGAGTCCCGCTCTGAGTTAAAAAATAGGTTCCTGAAAATTTCGTTCCTTGCCCCTCTTTAAAATAAGTAGCACCATAGACAGTCCAGTTTGCTTTATAGAGACCGGCGTGTACCAAGATAGTATCACCGGGTTGCACGCGGGGCGGATGAAGATTCCACCAGTCGGCAGTGCAGCCGTAACCTAAATAATAGGCCCCCATAAGGTTATCAAAATGGGGTTCTTCTTTAGGCCCCTTATAGGTATAAGGGTATACATGATAGACTTTTCCGCCGCTCGAAGGTTTAGGTTCGGGGCGAGTTCGTACGGTGACCGTTTTTTCTACCTCCCCATGAACCCCGTCAGGATCAGACATAACAAATCTGCATTCATATGCTGTATCGGGTTTAAGGTCCATTATGCTGCCGGCAAACAAATTGGGCGTTATATAATCGATAGTGTTTCCAAAAAAACTGTTGATACATTCCTCGTTCTGGACACGCAGCAAGGGCAGCGCATTTTTCCAGGATTTCTCTCCTTTTTTCCGGTAATTGACTTCAACAGTGGCATTATGATTTTCATCACCTTCTATATACCACTCAAAACCCAGGCAGATCAGTGTTGAAGGTTCAACAACAAATCTTACTGAGTAGACTGCTAATTTTCGATCCATGGATCTTTCAACAGGGGATAATGTCATGCAAAAAGATAATAACGAAAATGATAAAAGGAACATTAATAAAATGATGTTAAATATGGTTTTCTTCATCATACAATCTCCTTTAAAATAAACGTTAAATTTATATCACCCTATTAGATCCATTCCTCATAATGTTAAAGGGGGCAGTCCCGGCAGAAACATGATATATTTGTTAAAAGTCAAAACCGGATAATTTATAAAACAATTCACCTTTAACGCCCTGGTAAGTAGCCAATCCTGTCACCCGAAAAAGTACCTACCCATATTTCATCATCAACCGGAACGGCAGAACTGGCATTCTGCATGGCTGCCGTCTGGCCTACACCTGTTACTCTTTTTGTTTCCAGTGTTTCAGGATGTATGCTGAATACGGACCATCCGGTTCCGCGGGCACTGTTGTTACCGGCAGTATAAAGCAGGCCGTCATTACCCCAATGGATGTTATCAGGCATTATATCGATTTTGACTTTTTTCAATTTTACAGGGCTTTTTGTGCGGTCAAACCGGACTATCTCCCGTGATCCGAATGCCGCCACATAAACATATTTATCATCAGGAGATACTGCTATACCATTTGCACCTGAAAGCTCTGTCCCCGGTATGGCCTTAACCTTTTCTCCCGGATGCCATTCATGAACACCGCCGGTATGTTTTCCCTGCATGATTCCCATCATGGAATTAGGTATTGTCGGATCGTGAAATTTTGTTGTCACAAATCCTCCATCCGAAAGAATCGCTACACTGTTTGCCATGATATCTTCGGACAGGGGTACACAGCCCGTCCAGCTTACTGCGGGTTTGGCGCTTTTAGTATCTATATTGAATACCTCTATTGCCTCCCTCTCTCCGTGGCTGGTCATATACAACCGGTATTGACCCGGAGACAGTTTTTTAAGGGCCAAGCCATGGGATGAAAAATTATCAGGATTTATTGGCCTCGGACACTCGCCGAACATCTTTTTATCGTGATCAAAAATCGGATTTTTCCCGGGAAATAACTCCTCAAATGTCTTTTCTCTGCCATTGATAAGATAAAGATGGCCGCTGATATTCGATCCTGAAGTCTGGCCGTTCATACCGGATGTAACCAGCCATCCTGTATCACCAAGGGGCAGAATATCCTCCGCATTTTGCGGTCCTTTAATAATTTTCAGATCCTCGGAGTTCTGAAGGTCACCAGCAAAAGCGTTGCTTCCGCAGACCGGCAGGATAAGAGTAATCAGTATCACCAGCTTTGGTACGATGTTTATCTTTTTATTTTTCATCTTCGGCACTCCTGATTAGTAAAGTATTCTATGGAAAAACAACATTATCCCTGTGTACCTTGCCTGTAACCTTGTCTTTCCATGAACCCCTCTGCTGCAGCGGCCAGTTGAAATTGATGGCTCCGGGGCAGGGGCAGTCGATGACGCAGCATCCGCAGTACCAGCATTCGTCAGGATGAAGGATGATTGGCGGCTTGCCTTTCTCAGGGTTTGGTATATATACATCCACCTGGCAGACCTGGACGCATTTATTGCAGCCGATACATATATCAGGATTGAATACAGCCTGCCTGTTGGGAGTGGTAATATTGGGCAAGGCGTTTAGTTTTTTCTGTGTCATTATAATCTCCTTATTTTGATCCATAAACTCCGCTGTAATCCCTGTTGCGGGCCTCATAACCGGACTTCATGTCACCCCAGTACCTTAAGGGGAGTTCGCCTGATTTTACCTCTCCGTTCTCCTGTTTTATGGTTACAAATTTTGACCATTCCGGCGGGTCAATCTCCGGGTAATCGATCCTGAAAAAATTAAGAAGCCTGCTGCTTGCTTTTCGGGCCAGTGAGGCATGCAGCACCATCTGTGCATGGGCCAGCATACTCAGATCTTCGATACTTCGCATCAGTTTGTGGGGATCATGTGCATAAAGAGTGGGTACAAATACCTCCTCTATCTCCTTAAGGGTTTCGAGCCCCATATTAAAAAGCAGCTCGGTCTTGTATTCACTGCAGAAATACTGCATTGTCCTTGCGATCCCTGCGTTTAACTCCTTCCATTCAATGCCGCTGGTGCGTTTTACAGGGGCATAGACGCGCTCTTTTTCCATGTCTACCTGCTCCCTGCATATTTTGGATTCACCTGCCTGTGCAGCATAGTCTGCGGCTTTGCGACCGGCATACCTGCCGGTGGTGGCTGCAAAGCTGTGATCACCAAAGGAAAAAAGCTGCTCCCCCGCGGCATACAGTCCATCCAGGGTTGTTTTAAGGTCCCAGTCAACCACAGGGCCTCCTCCCCTTGCAGTCCGCCACTGGGAGTGATTTTCTCCCTCGATAAAGGCATAGTTCTGCAGAAGATGTCTGGACGGATCAAATCCGGCCCTTTCATAGGCGCTGGTAATTACTTTTGTGGTTGATTCCTGTCCGAGCATGAGATCCCAGGTGGCACGCCGTTCGATATCAGGCATGCCGGGAAAATCTCCGTAAAAGGGCAGTGCCCATTCGCCATTAAAAATACCCTTTCGTATGGAGGCCAGAACATCAGGTTTAGGAAACATTGCTCCCCCGTCGGACCATCCCTGGGTGGGCCAGGGTAGCTTCTTGCCGTTTGCATCCACGAGCTGAAGGTTTTCATAGCTGGCGTCTCCTGCACCGCCATACCAGTTATGCTTGTAACCCGAACCCAGCATGAGAGGTACGGTTTTTTCCATCAAAACAAGCTCTGCGCCTGCATTCCAGGCCATGGCCAGGCCGTCACCGGTTGCATTGCGGGATCGGAACTGCCTGCACCCGGCATGCTCGGTGTTGAGCATCCACATGTAAAAGTCACCGGCCGCGGCAAGTACAGATGCCTTTGATTTAAAAATCATGAATTCACCGGTTCTGTTGTTAAAGCCGGTGGCGCCTACAACCCTGGCTCCCTGCTGGCCGTCTTCTGTCAACAGGCTGGTAACCATGACCCGGTCAAAGATCTTTACCCCAAGCCGCTCGCACTCCTTTTTTAAGGCCGGTTTGAAGGTTGTTCCCCAGATACGTATAACAATCTCATTGGCATGATCGGGGCTGGTACGGGGAGAAATCATGAATTTAGTATCGTCATACCTGCCTTCCGCGCCTATGTATTCATCATTAATATCCCTGATCTGACCTCCCATCTGCTCCATTTCAAGAAGAGTATCATAACTCTCCCGGCACTGGATCTGGCTTGCGATACCGTTTCCATAGGAGATTTCAGGCATTTCCTTTGGTATCTCTGCCATTGTCCCCGGGTGTTCCGCTATTATCTTAGCCCATTCATCCGGGTCGACTTTGGAGTGGGGATTGGCAGGGCACTGACCCCAGTGGTCACATCCTGGTCCACCGGCCCCGCTTCTTACCGTGTCTCCCTTTTCCACCAGTGCCACCCTGACTCCCTTTCTGGCGGCGCTTATTGCTGCCCAGCATCCGGCTATCCCGCCGCCGATTATAAGGACGTCAGTCTCTATTTCGTTTTCTTTGTCATAGTCCACAGGGTAAGGCCAGGACGGTGTTGTACCTTCTTTATCAACAAAATCGTGCCAGTTGGTCATATCGGCAACCTCCCTTTGAGATTATCTATTTTAGAATATATTACAGGCACCTGATGACTGTTAATTTTTATTATTTTCTCTTATTACTCCATCCCGAATAATGAGTTTTGGACGATTCTTTTTCTTATATAAAGGTGTGCCGGAGCCCTCCTTCTCTGTTAACAGGTTTCTGAAGCCACGAAGATCACCGTATTCTTCCATTGGTTCGGCAAGCTTTTCAAAGATTGATGTCATTGTCTCCATGATTTTATCTGCAATACCCCAGTTTACCTCCATAGCCCCGCTTGGACACAGCTGTTCGCAGAACCACACAAGGCATGGACCACAGGTTTCATAGTTAACTGGAGGCGATTTTGAAAGGTCAATGCTTTTAGTAGGACAGTTATCCATGCATTTGGTGCATTTGGGATAGAGGCATTTATCAGGATTATATACGGGTTTTAATTTCACCATATCTGCCATTTCTTCTCCACCACCAAGCTCCATGGGTGCACCGTAAAGCTTATTATATTCTTCACTGTCCGGTAACTCGGGTATAAGCTGACCCTCACCATTGGCTATTTTCCGAGTGCGCTCTGCGATTTCCCTTCCGAATTCCACTGCTTCTTTCAGGTCGACTTCATCGGGGTGGCCGTCAGTGTAATATGGTTTAGGCATCAGCGGTATAAAACCACCGCCATACCAGTCATTCCAGCCTGTAACTGTCAGGCCCTTTTCTCTTAATCCTGTTACTGCCCTGTCAATGTACCTGCCGGCAAGTGTACCATGTGTGCAGAAGGTAAAACCATATTTCCCATTCAAATCAGGCATTGCTTTCATGAATTCCGTTACAGCCATCGGTTCCTGAAAAGTCTGCACAAAGGAACCCAGACCTATCAAATCATAGTCTGTGAGTTTCTCGACATCCACTTCCTTCAGAGAAGCAATTTCGCATTCATTAAATATCTCTTTGATGCCTGAATGTATTGCTTCGGCGATTTGCTTGGTGTTTCCCGTCCATGAATGGTAGATCACTATACTTTTCATTGAGTTATCCTTTCTCTTATTATGATGGAACAGCCCCCGTCATCTGAAGTGATTCATGGGGCGGTTAAAGATTATGCTCACTCCTGAGAATGACATCATCCTGAATCTGCCTGCTGAGCTGTACAAAATAGGCACTGAATCCGCCGACACGGACTATCAGGTCCCTGTGTTCATCAGGTTTTACCTGGGCTTCTTTCATTTCCACGGTATCAACCAGATTATACTGTATATGAGTACCGCCTGCACCCAGGAAGGCGTTGGTGTAAGCCACCATTTTATCAATACTGTCCTCTGTTTTAACCATGCTTCTGGGAAACTTCTGGTTCAATGCCTGGACATAGGAATGATCACCGAAGTTGGCCTTTATAACGGAGCGAAGCACTGCTGTAGGTCCCTTTTTGTCCATTCCGCGCATGGGAGAGGCGGAACCGTCATTCAGGGGTTCCAGGGCCTTTCTGCCGCTGGGAAGTGCCCCCACTCCAAGACCGGCAAAATAATGCCAGGAGAGGCCTTCCCTGAGAGATATGAAATGTGGATAGGGAGAGTTGTCCCAGCTGGTAACCGAATCGGTGGACAATATGCTGACTCTTCTGGCCAGCTCATCGATCTCGTCGATATCATTCCCGAATTTGGGAGCTTCCAGGCACATTTTCTGTATCTCGGCGCCTCTTTCTCCCTCAAAATTGTTCTCCAGGGCATCAAGCAGTTCTGCCATGGTCAGCTTTTTATCATCAAAGACCAGCTTTTTTATGGCAATCAGAGAATCAGCCGTGTCAATGACAGCCCTGTCAGTAATGCCAAACTCGGATACAGGGGTCGGGACCATGGTATCATAACCTCCGTCCATGCAGCATTGAAGGGAAACAGTGGACAGAAAGGGAAGTCTCAGATATTTTGCCTGTATATCCCGGACAAGGTTTGCAAGCCACAGGGTCCTGTGCATTACAAAACGGTGCTGTGCCGCAAAGGCATCCCACAGCTCCTCAAAGGTTTTGAAGTTCCTTGGATCTCCGGTTTCGAGCCCCAGCTTTTTGCTGGTAATGGCAACTCCGTTGTTCAGAACCATGTGGAAAATGGCAGCGTTATTAAACCCGGCGGCGCCGCTCTTGTACTCGGATCTCTGGGGAAGTGCAGGCCATACGCACCCGCGACCTATCCAGGTGCGTGCTTCTTTCAGGGGAACTCCATCCTTTATATACAGGTCAATAATGCCTTCCTCGTTTTCAAACAGAGGTATTCCTCCGCCGCAGATGATATTGGTTTGGATGGCCTTCTTCATAAGCCAGTCAGGGGTAAAGTGATTCCAGCGGATCATGACGGTTGGTGAGGACTGCTTAAGAAGACCAACTGCATGGAGAAAAAGGTAACTCAGCTCATTGGAGCCTTCTTTTCCGTCAACCGTGATACCTCCCAGGTTGATACTGTTTATGGCAAAAGTTATCTGGTGGGTTTCCCGGTGATAGCCGGTATCAACATACATCTGGGTACCCCAGCGTCCTATCAGCTCAGCCAGCAGGTTTGCTGCCTGACCCACGGTAATAGCCCCACTCTTAATATCCCTGATGAAAAAGGGGTAAAGGTAAAGATCAGCGCGTCCCCACTGGGGATAGTTATGCATCGGATGCTCAATACCCTTGCAGATGCCGGTTATGGACATGGCCTGAAGCGCTTCACGAAAATTACGGGCAGGGTTTTCAGGAACATGTTCGCAGGTTTCTGCGATATCCAGCAGTTCGGCTTTGCGCTTAGCATCCGGTTCGGTCTCTGCCATTTCCCGTGCAAGGGAAGCATATCTGTTTGACAGATCAATGCAGGCCTGTGCAACAATGATGGCAGCCTTCCAGAAGTAGATCCTGTCAGGGCCCTGCTGCTGGTTGGCTATAAAATCATCGATATGGCTCTGTGCCTCTTCGATAAAGTATTTTAGCCCCCTGTTAAGGATCTTTTCAAAATCTATGGTGTTTGTAGAGTTGCCGAAATTGCCGGAACTCAGTTGAGGATCTTTCAGCCTGGCCTCAAGGGCGTCCTGAGGCCAGCTGCCGAGTACATCTTCCATCACCCTGTTACCCATGTCGACAATGGTCTTTCCGGCAAAGACACGGGCTGCATCCTGAAGGACTTCCTGTTCATCCCGCGTCAGGCAGGATTTGTCGTGCATGGAAAACTGGACACTGCCTTCATCATCCCAGATACCTTCAAGGTAGTCACCGCAGATGTCCATGGCAGTATAGGCGCCGATAACCGTTGGGCCCATGCGGCCTGCAATATAGTCAAAATCCAGAATACTGATTTC
Organism: Desulfatiglandales bacterium; assembly: GCA_963667015.2. Taxonomy (GTDB): domain Bacteria; phylum Desulfobacterota; class DSM-4660; order Desulfatiglandales; family HGW-15; genus JAAZBV01. The sequence continues at coordinate 1,823,732 of CAXXJJ010000004.1, read as the reverse complement.
AATATTTTTTACCACGTGCTCAAACAGTTTTGCCCTGCGGATCTCAAGGTCCTCACCTTCCGTCTGTTTCCATGATTCGGTTGCATATTTCTGGCGGTCAACATGCACTTTGTAGGGTGCCTTCTTTACTGCTTCTCTCCAGCGAATGCGTTTTTCATCTAAAGAGGTCTTATCAATCTCTTTTAGCAGGCTTTTATCTATTTTTACTGACGGCTCCATGCCTTCCTGTCCTTATTAATAAAGAGCAGTTCTTTGTTACTCTTATTCTGTTCCTGTTCTGTTTCCATTTTATCCAGCTCCCCGCGTCTGCGATAATAACCTGGCAGCAGTATAATAAAGATAATGAGACCGATGATGACCATTAAAGAAGCTGACTTAAACATAATCGAGTAATTATATGCTTCATGTACAATGCCGCCGAGAAAAGGTCCTAGAAATAGACCCATATCTATACCTATATAGAGAGTATTGCTGGCAACACTGCGCTTAAGAGGTGTTTCGGACAGTATGCACATGGAATAGACAGCCGGCTGAAATGCACCGAACCCTATAGCTGCTACTGCCGAACCTATGAGCATGGTATTGATTGATCCAGCGGATCCAATTATAATAAATGAAGATGCTGTTATCAACAGGGCAGGGGGAAGAACTCTGGCTAAACCAAGCCTGTCGGTAAGATATCCGCTCGCAGGCCTTATAAATAAAAGAACCAGCGCCTGTACGGTATAAAATGCACCTATTCCGGGTATTTCCAGCTCTTTTGCATATTCTACAATATACCCGTTATATAGAGACCACCCTAAATAAATAAAAAGCATAATCATAGCCATGGGAGCCGCATGAACGGAAGCTATATTCTTATACCACGCTCCCGTGCTTGATATATCTTCCTTTGTCTTTTTGTCCGGGAGAAGCATAAAAGCCGGAATCAAACCCAGAAAACTGATTATTATGCCGAAAAGAAAAATACAGGTAAAACCAAAACTTTCATTTTTTAAATATGTTCCGTAATTCAGGATGCTTAATCCTATAGTCGGCGCTATTGCCATACTTAGTGAACTGCTCAGGCCGAAAATACCCATACCTGAGGCCATTTTCTCTTTTGGAAGACTGTCCCCTGCCAGGGTCATTGAAAGGGTTCCAACCAGGGCGTATTGAAATCCGTGAAGCAGCCTGAAGGTTATAAAGCCTGATATGTTGTCAAAGAATGCATAACCGATATTTGCAGCTCCATTGATAATAAATATCAGTATCATCAGTTTTCGCTTATCAAACCATGTGAGAACAGGACCCGCTACAGGTCTCATTACGAAGGCGACACCAAAAAAAATACCCAGAATGAATCCTGTAAGATGGTCGCTGGCACCCAGATGAATAGAATAGGATGCGATTAGAGGGTTTACCGAAAAATGTGAAAAGCCGAGTGCAAATGATAATAATAATATGCATATAAAATTACGGTTCCAGATAGATACCGTTGGCGTTGCTTTAATACTATTCAAGAAATAACTCCTTTACATCATATACTGAAAAATCTATTGACACTATTAAGCCTTTTGTATACCTATATACATTAATAGCGATTTTAGCAAGAATAGAATGCTCAAATCACAAGCCCGGACCTGAATCCCTACAGAGGTCCTTTGATTTCTAATTATATTTTTACTGATCATATTAACAACTTAATTGAGGAGGTTTTCCATGACTCGTTTTTTAAAACTGCGTTTGGGATTACCGGTAATCTGTCTGTTCGGTATCCTTTTGATTCAAATGACAATCGGAATTCAGGTTGCATGTGCAGCTATTGCATTACCTGAACATGCACCTGCTGATTTTACTAAAGTCAGGCCGGATATCCCCAAAGGGAAGCTTGAAACCATTACATACAACTCAAAAAGTATAGGTGTGGATCGAAAAGCCGTCGTCTACACACCTCCAAACTATGATCCCGCTAAAAAATATCCTGTTCTCTATCTGATGCACGGTATTGGCGGCAATGAGACTCATTGGACAACCATGTGCTCAGCTAATAAGATCCTTGACAACCTGATCGCTGAAAAAAAAGCCGTACCAATGATCATTGTAATGCCCAACGGACGGGCTACAGCTGAGCCGCCTTCAGGCAATTTCATGGCGGATTTCAATTACTACGCCAACCTTGAGCCTGATCTGCTGAATGATTTGATGCCCTATATCAGATCACACTACTCGGTATATACCGACAGGGACCACCAGGGGCTTACAGGCCTTTCCATGGGAGGAGGCCAGGGGCTTAATTTCGGCATCAACAACACCGATAAATTTGCCTGGGTTGGAGGCTTTTCTTCCGCTCCCAATCTCCAGCAGCCCAATGTTCTTGTCCCCAAGATCCAGCAGGCTAAAGACAAGCTGAGTCTGCTGTGGATAGGTTGCGGAGACAAGGACAACCTTATCACGGGAAGCTGGAACCTGCATAAAGCACTGGATGAGGCAAAGATAGACCACGTCTGGTATCTGGACTCTGGAGTGCACGAAGTACCTGTATGGGATAACAATCTGTACCTTTTCGCCCAGATGTTATTCAAGCCTGTTGGGTCAGTGTTGCCTCCGCCTTCCCTTGGTAAATACAACGGAGAACCAATATCCGGCGGATTCGGCGGTATGGGCGCGGGAAGGCCTGGCGCCGGACCCGGAAGAGCCCCGGGTGGCGGCGGAACGATGGCCGGCCCTCCGAGAGGCGGAGGTGGAATGATGGGAGGCGGTGCCGGAGGTGGTGGCGTCAACTCCGAGTTTACGGCCAAAAGAGATAAAGACAACAGGTCAAAGGGAATTGATGGAAAATGGCTTATAAAAGATGACAGTAACGAAATAAAACTTAATTTCAAGGTCGATGGTTCCAAATTGACAGGAACAATTGAAAATACCCAAATGCCCGGAGCTATCGAGTTTAAAGAAGGGAAAATTGAGGGAAACAACATATCCTTCAGCTACACGCGTGAGATGAGCGGTCAGAGCTTTGATATGAACTGGACAGGAGCGCTTTCCGGTGATGAGCTTAAGTTGAAACGCGGACTTGCAGGCGGCATGGGCGGCGGGATGCCTGGTGGTAGAAATTGATCGATTTCGGGAAATTACAGGGTTGCCCTGTGTAATTAGGGCAGGGGACGGCGATTATCCATGAATGCCGCCCCTGTCAATCATTTAACCGGGAGGAGTTTAACATGAAAAGATATATCTTTATTGCCAGTTATCTATATCAAAGGAGGAGAAAAGGATATCGCCTATGCTATTGGTGTTGACGACTTTGCAAAGGTTGATACGGTCCCGGTTACCATGGCTGATTTTTAAGGGGCTTTTTTGAGTACAAATTGCCAATCATGGTGGAAAGTTGGCAGGAAATTGTTTTCATATTTTAAAATAATGGAGTGATTAGCAGAGTACAGTACTTTTAATATAAAACAAAGTCGTAAGGAGGTTTTATGCCAGGAGAAATATCAAAGGAAAAAAGAATGAAAGATCCGTTGGCTAGTAAAGCCGACAAAACGGTATATAAGGCTCTCGGACTCAGCGGTGGTATTTACGGGGCAGTTCCTTGTGCAGTGGATGTCAAAAATGGAAAGATCATAAGGATAAGACCCCTTCATTACGATGCTAAATATGATTCAAAAACTTTCAATCCGTGGGAAATCAGTAAAAACGGGAAGACGCTGAAACCCATGATGAAGGCCCTTCCCTCACCTTTCAGTCTTGCCTATAAAAAACGGGTATATTCCCCGAACAGAATAAAATATCCTTTAAAGAGAATTGACTGGGATCCGGATGGTGACCGCAATACCCATAACAGGGGAAAGAGCAAATTTGTCAGGATTTCATGGGATGAAGCCGCCGAATTAATTGCCAGAGAGATAAAGAGGATACATAAGGAATATGGACCACTGGCCATCCTGATCCAGGGTGACGGCCACGGTGAATGCATGTTTGTTCATGCAACACACGGCTCCTCTTCCCTGCTGCTGGACAAGATGGGCGGATTTACACAGCAGGTCAGAAATCCTGATTCATGGGAGGGCTGGTACTGGGGTTCAAAGCATATGTGGGGCTCAGGACTCATAGGAATGATGGCCCCGGCCAACAACCTGGTTAAAGACATAACTGAGCACACTCAATTACTCCTGGTTTGGGGTGGTGACCCTGAGACAACACCCTGGGGTTTCAGGGGGCAGTTTGCCAGCAATATAGTTCGGTTCTGGAAAGAAATCGGAATCAGGCAGATCTATATCTGCCCTGATCTGAACTATGCGGCTGCTATCCACGCAGACAAATGGATTCCGGTATTCCCCAACACAGACGCTGCCCTTCAGCTTGCTATAATATACACCTGGATCAAAGAAGATACCTATGACAAGGAATATGTTGATACCCATGTTGTGGGTTTTGATAAAGTAAAGGCCTATGTCATGGGTGAAGAGGACGGTGTCCCCAAAACACCTGAATGGGCATCACCCAAGTGCGGAGTTTCCGAATGGACCATAAAGGCCCTTGCAAGAGACTTTGCCGATAACGTAACTACCATAGGTCACTATTTCGGTGGCGGTATGATTAGAGGTCCATTGTCCCATGAACCAGCCAGACTCGAGGTTGTACTTCTTGGAATGCAGGGCCTGGGAAAGCCCGGTGTTCACCAGACCCAGATTGCCTATCAGGGAATGCCCAGGAACATAGTCACCCCGAAGACGGGAGGGCACATGGCGATGTTTGAGAGCCTGAAAAACAGCAAGTATGGTAACAGACTTATGAAACCCCACAGTTTAACACCGAAGGCATGGGGAAAACAGATGATTCCCAAGACACTTATAGAAACGGCTATCAATGAAGGCAAGGTCGATTTCTGGGGTACCGGCGGTATCGAAGTTCCAACGTCTGATCAATTCGTTAAATATACCTACCCTATACCCAAAGAAGAAGGCGGTACCGAGATCAGGATGATATGGTCTGATACACCCTGCCGTATTACATGCTGGGGTAACGGGCACCATATCGCAGAAACAGCAAGGAGTCCCAAGATTGAACTTTTTGTTGCACAGGCACCCTGGCTTGAGAATGACAGTCTGTTTGCCGACATTATCCTGCCTATCAAAACAACAATAGAGACAGATGATATTTCACCATGCGTAAGAGACGGGGAGAGTTTTCAAAGTATTGTGCGCATGGAAGAGGCTATTCCTCCGGTGGGTGAAGCAAAGAGCAACTATGAGGCGGTCCTGGAGGTTGCCAAGAAACTGGGCATGTATGATGAAGTTACCGAAGGCAGATCATCATCCGAATTGATAAAGGACGTTTTTGATGACATGGGATTTGATAAATACATAAGCTGGGAGGAATTTATAGAAAAAGGCTATTATGTACTGCCCGTTGCTGAAGACTGGGAGGATGATACCGCGGGCCTCTATGACTTCTACAAGGATCCGGAGGCTAATCCCCTCTCCACGCCTTCAGGCAAGCTTGAATTCTATTCCGAACGTATTGCAAAGAACTTCCCCGATGACATTGAACGCGGGCCTATTCCCAAATGGATAGAAAAGAGTGAAACCCATGATGAAAGGAGATCCAGTGAGAGGGCTGAGAAATACCCGCTCCTTTTAATGTCCAATCATGGTCGGTGGAGGGTCCATGCCCAGTGTGACGATATATCGTGGACACGTGAAGCGTTTACATGCAAGGTAAAGGGTTTTGACGGGTACAAGTACGAACCATGCTGGATCAATCCCGGTGATGCGGAAAAGAGGGGCATCAAGGATGGTGATATTGTTCGGGTATTTAATGAAAGAGGAGCCACCCTTGTCGGAGCACGCGTCTTTGAGAGAATAAGGCCCGGAGCTGTCTCCGTGGACCACGGTGCAAGACATGATCCTATTATTCCAGGAAAACTGGACAGGGGAGGGGCCATAAACTCGGTATCACCTGCTGGCCTGACATCAAAGCACTGCGCGGGACAGGCTACCAGCGGTTTTCTCGTGGAAATCGAAAAGGTTACGCCTGAGCAGATGGGCAGATGGATGAGTGAATACCCCGAGGCCTTCAACAGAGAATATGATCCGAGTTCAGGTCTCCGTTTTGATGCCTGGGTAGAGAAGAGGAGGTAGACATGTCAAAGAAAGTATTTGTGATAGATATAACTAAATGTAACGGATGCCACGCCTGTCAGATTGCCTGTAAGGATGAGCATGTTGGTAATGACTGGTCTCCTATAGCAAAACCCCAGCCTGACTCAGGGCAGTTCTGGATGGACCTTACCGAGCGTGTAAGGGGCACTGTGCCAAAGGTAAAGGTTGCCTATCGTCCCCATCTGTGCATGCATTGTGATGATGCACCCTGTATAGAGGTCTGCCCGGTTGAAGATGCCATATACAAGAGGGATGACGGTCTGGTGATAATTGACGGCGACAAGTGTTCCGGATGCAGACTCTGCATTGAAGGGTGTCCCTATAACGTTGTTTATTTTAACGAAAATCTCAACATAGCACAGAAATGTACGGGATGCGCACACCTGCTGGATGATGTGTGGGTGGAACCGAGGTGTGCGGATGCATGCCCGACAGAGGCTTTGCGGATGATGGATGAAGATGAGGCAAGGGATATAATCAATGATGCCCAGGTCTGGAAACCTGAATTGAAGGATGAAGTCAAACCCAGGGTATACTACCTGAATCTGCCTGGCAGGTTCATTACCGGAACAGTATATGATCCCAATGAAAAAGAAGTCATTATAGATGCGGATTGTACTCTGACCGAAGCGTCAAGCGGTAAAGAACTGAATGCCAGGACGGATCGCTATGGCGACTTCTGGTTCGAAGGGCTGGGAGAAGGTGAATACAGCCTGGAGATTATTAAGGGTGACAAGAAAGAGTCCTTTGAAAAGATTGATACAACGCCGGAAGACATCAATCTCGGAGATATCCCTATAATGCTTTAACAGACAAATATACATATTTTTACATCTCTGAATGAACTACCCCGCGTCATTGCTGCGGTGTAGTTCATTTTGTTTTTAGAGAGAATACATCAAAATTATCTATAGAAATCATGCATGAGTTAACGTAAAGATTGTGTAACGCTTTAGTTTTAAAGGCGATTTTAAAAAATAAATAAATTACTTGACAATGAATACAGAATCCGTATTCTGTTTTAAAAATCAAGTCTTAATAGTTTTAAACCTAAAATTATACTGAGTCTTTTGCTTTTTATTATAGTTTATTACAGATCATTTGACAGTAATAGATTCGTGTCCAATGACCTGTATTGGTGTGTTATCAATGTTTCTCTAAAACTCAGAGATATCATTGCTCTAGCTCATTCTATAGATTCCTGTTCGAATGTTCGCTTATCAGCGGAGTTATATCAGTAACTGGAACCTCCTCTCTTCTTCTGAGCAATGCCGCCCTTAAATATTAACGGGCGTATTAAACATTAAGTTAAAACTAAAATCATTAAATCTTTCATATTTCGAAAAACCGAAGAATAGAATTAATTGAGTTAACTTTATTCAAGCTGAATGTATTATGCAGCAATTTTAGCTGCTGAAGTATTCCCAGGTATTAATAAAGAAACGGTAACTATTTTATTGTTCTAGGTTTGTCCCTATGGATTTATCCCCGAGTGTAAAACTTAATTTATTAGGAGGACATGAAAGAAATGAAAGAAATGATTCAATTTTAAAGGGGGAGTAAGAAAGGCTTGCACCTGTTTAGTATTGTTAATTATCAGCCTCATGCTATTCACCACTCATGGTTTGGCTCAAAATAGTGCAAATGATGACTCCGGAGATGAATTTACCCTGGATGAAATTACAGTAACTGGTTCACGAATCAGAACATCCGGTATGGATACTCCAACACCGGTCACCGTGGTAGTGCCGGATGAGATCGATATGGCATCTCCGACCACAATGATTGAGGGACTGGCGGAATTGCCAATGTTTTATGGTTCAAATACTACACAGAATACAGGTGGTTTTTTCGAAACTTCAGGTGCAGGGACCTTGAATCTGCGTGGGCTTCAGGGCAAGCGTACACTGACGTTACTGGATGGTCGCCGGGTGGTCCCTTCTACTATATTCGGAGGACCGGATATAAACCTTTTTCCCGAACTTCTGCTCAGGTCTTTTGAGACGGTAACCGGTGGTGCTTCTGCAGCTTATGGTACTGACGCTGTGGCTGGTGTTACCAACTTTATCCTGAATACCAATTATCAAGGAATCAAGGGGCATGTGCAGATGGGTCAAACTGCGAGGGGCGATAATAAAAACTATGAGCTGGCAATCGGCGGCGGTTATGAGTTGACAGACATGACCCGAATCTTGCTTTCAGTGGAAAAAGGCGAACAGGACCCTATCTATGGTGATAAGCTCGGTGACTATTCATGGTATGATTCTATCGGCCTGGTTCGAAGTCCAAGAGCCGACGCAGGAACCTCTCGCGACAACCCTTTTTATATACCGGTCCGCAAGCTCTATAGCCAATCCAGCTCAATCGATGGAATCCTCACGTTTCCGGCTTCTGTCGGCTGGTACACTTTTGATAGCGCAGGTAATGCTGTTCCTTATATAAAGAGCACCGGGCTTTGTACCAGCGGGTTGGGGACAAAGTGTGAAAACCCCGATGGTGTTTTTTCTTCTACGGATAGCGCCCCCTGGGATAATACTACGTTAACGCCTGAGTCCGGTAGAGAAAATTACTTTGCATATATTGAGCATGACATTAGTCACAAGCTCAAGGTTTACGGTCAGGCCATGCTTGGAAAATCATATTTCGTTAACAAAAACTATGGCGGAGTATTCGCTCAATATTGGGGCGCCTTCACGGTCTATCGTGAAAACCCTTTCCTGCCGCAGAGTATTCAGGATATAATGGATGCCAATTCACTGACGAGTGTAAAATTCAGCAGAAATGGCGGACCCGAAGACATAGGTTTTGATCCCTATACCGAGCAGCAGACAAAGACCCTGTCTCTGACAACCGGCTTCGAATACACAGTAGGCTCCGGTTTTTTTGATGACTGGCAGATCAAAGGTTACATTCAGTACGGTGAAACCGATGTAAAGGCAATTCAGCGCGGTGGTGTCCGTCTTGATCGAATCTATCTTGCCATGGATGTTGTTACTGATCCTCTTACAGGCCAACCTGCCTGTAACGTGGCTGTTACAACCAGAGGCACGGCAAACGAGATGTATCAGGACTGTGTACCTCTTAATCTCTTTGGCGCGGGGCAGGCATCTGCGGAAGCCGTTGACTGGGTAACCGGCTATGAGCCAGGAGTTCAAATGGATGTAGAAGGTTTTCTTTCTGGCACCGAAAGCATACCCTACAGCTATACTTCAAGTGCGAATAAGCAAAGGATTATCAATATTGATCAGACTGTATTTGAAGTTTCAGCAGACGGCGAGCTTTATGAAGGTTGGGGTGCAGGTCCCATCAGTATGGCCTTTGGTTATAACTATCGTGAGGAATCTTTTACTCAGTTAGTGCAGGTAGGTCCTGGAGGTAATGAAAATATCGATCCGACTTACCTCCCGGTAATGGCTACCAATCCAGCACTGGGTATTCGCGGTGTGGCTGGCGGTAATATCGCCTCAGGCAACATAGTTGACATACAGTTTTCAAATGTGCCATTTGCCCGTGGTGACCAGAACGTACATGAAGTATTTGATGAAATACTGGTTCCTATAGTCTCTGATCTCCCCTTTGTAAAACAGCTGAATTTTAATGGGGCTGCACGCTGGGCAAATTATTCGGGAGCCGGTACAGCCTGGTCCTATAAAGGTGGTCTTGACTGGGCTGTTAATAATGAATTACGAATTCGCAGCACACTTTCCCGTGATGTGCGGGCTGCTACCATGGGTGAAAAATTTGACCGAACCGGTGGTATCGCGAGCGTAAAGGACTATTTGGCAGAAGAATATACGGAAAATGCGATTTCGTATAATGTTACCAGATTCTCTAACGGTAGCCCTGATATTCAGCCTGAAAGAGCAACAACCGGAACAGTGGGCCTGGTGTATATGCCCCGATGGGTGGAAGGCCTTAGCTTTTCAATGGACTGGTACACTATTGAGATCAAGGATAATATCAACAAGTTAAGTTCATCAGATGTATCCGAAGGCTGCTATGTGGATGGCATTCCAACTTACTGTGACATGATTACTCGCGGTGGTGATCCAGTAATGGATGGAGACAATCCAATATTAGATGACAATGGCGATACTATCCCTGCAATTACTCTGGTTGGTGAGCCCTATATTAACAAGGACTCAGTAAAGGCAGTTGGTATTGACTTTGAATTAGGCTATAATGCACCTGTTAACTGGCTCGGTGGTGACGAGAGTATCGGCTTTCGTCTGCTTGGCAGTTATGTAGGGGAGAACTCTTCTACCCAGGATGGCATTAAGGTCGAAACTGCTGATATTACTTATCCTGAGTGGACAGCTTCTGTATCCCTAAACTACCGGCGTGGTCCATTTGGATTCTGGTTTCAGAACAGGTATACAGGCAAGACTCTGATTAACCGGAACTGGAACTACAATGGTACCAGTGAAAGATGGGATGTTTATGACAATACCAGAGATGCAGAAATCCTTACCGATGTGAATATGACTTACAGATTTGACCTGGATAGGGGAAACCTCAATTTATTTTTCAATGTTAGTAATGTGTTTGACAAAGATCCTCAACCATTCCTCGCTTCAGAATCTCAAAGCTGGTTTGGTACAGGCTCGGGCCTCGGTGTAGTTGGTGACCTTCGTGGTCGCAGGTTTGTAGTTGGTCTGAAGTTTGAGTTTAAATAAAAATGTTGTTTAATCTTCTGGTGTTTCCTCCCCTATGAAAGGCTGGAAGTATTAACCGCGAACCCGTTTGAGAAATCAGGCGGGTTTGTTTTATTTTAGGGGTATATTCTGATTTTATATAAAAAAAGGAGAGTTTAACTGCATTAAAAAAATGTTTATATCAGGATTTTTTTTTCTTACCTTTTCCCGGTTGTTTATTTTCTAGAATCCTGTCGTAGTCTGTAATGAGTCGAAATGCTCTAATCAGCTTTTCCACGAATAGCTTTTGTTTCAAGGATATTGGTCCGGGTTCATTTATTATAGTATTGTTAATAATGCCAAATACAATCTGGAATGCGAAGCGGACGTTTGTTTCCTCTAGATCGGTCAATGGACGGTTGGACAGCTCGTTTAATTTTACAATAAAACTTGTTGCAATGTTGTGCCCGGACCTTTTAATTGGCGACCAGAAATCAGGGTCGCGCATACTGCGTTTAAGTGCAGCCCGCCAGAATTTCTGGTTTATCCTGAAGTAATTGACAATATCCTTTATTAATACATCAGCAAAGTCATCGTTGTGCGAAGTAGAAAATAATCGATCAAGATGTGCATCTCGAGTTTTGAAGTGATGAATGACCAGGGCATCAAAAAATTCGTCTTTACTTTGAAACCGCGTATAAAATGCACCAACTGAATAATCGGCCGCCTTAGACAGCTCAGCAACCGTAATCGAGTCATACTCCCGCGTTTTTAATAAATTGAAACCGGTTTTGATTAAAGCATCATAGGTTTTTTTACTTCTTTTCTGTTTGATACTCAATCCCGGGAGATCTGTTTCGCTGTAATTTTTTATGGATTTCATAATAATTTTGTTTTGAATATGTTGGCTGAAAGGGATTCTCTTTTAAGGATATGAGTATAGGTCGGGTTGTATTGTGTGTCAAGAAAATTGCACGCGCATTATTATAGTGTTGAACATTTAGAAGATAATCTGCAATCTCGCAATTGTTTTTTTATTGTCATTCCTTGATTATCTGTACGGCGTATTTTTTCTCTTAACATTCCATTCAGGATCAATGCATAGTCCGCATTTGTCACCAAGAAACATGCTGCCTGCCTTTTTGTCCTCCTTGAGCTGCCACAAAAGCCATTGTGTTGCAGCTTCGGCAAACCTGCCGCCATTCGGTTCAAGGAACGTGCCTCCATGACCAACATCAAGGTCACCTTTGAATATAAACACCTTTTCTATTTCCTTGAAATCTTCTTCCGAATTGTCATATGCAATGTCGGTCGGTCCGCCGTTCAGATAGATCACCGGTGTACGGAGCTTTTTAAGGATGTCCGGGCCGGGCAGGTTTAAAAATTCCATTAATTTTTTAACTTCTTCTCCCTCAGGAATGCCCGTTCTCATGATTCCGCTGTTCATAAACACCACTGTTTTAATACGGCTGTCCAGGGAAGCGTCAAGCGCCTGCAAAGCACCGCAGGATGCTCCCATCACGGCCATTGCATCGGTATCAAGCCTGTCGAAGTAGATACTCCCGGTTTTTTTATCATGCTCAACGGCCCAGTCAATGGCATTAAAGAGTTTATCTGTTTTACACCTGGTTAACTGCTCCTGCGGAACTTTAGTCGCCAGATCAATGGACGGGGCTTTTTGAGACATTGCCTCAGCCTTACGGACAGCATTTACTGCCTCTTCTGTTGCCTCTTCAAGCTCTGTACTTATATTACCGTTTGCAACAATCAGAAACCCGTATGATGCAATTTCATAGGCATATCTTGAAGAGAAATTGCCAACATCATAACATCCGCCATGGGCAACCGCTACAACAGGTAATTTACCTTTTACCGCTGACAGATCAACAGGCCTGAATATTGTATACCCGGGAAGGGACTCATCCTTTTCCATAACAACATTGTATGGTCCGGTTGTATCCGGGTAACGGTTAACTGCTTCGGTCTGCACCGTTATAGCGAAGAGTGCGGTAATGAGCGCAGTAGTAAAGATAATTTTTATTTGTTTTGTCATTTTTCTTTCCTTGAGTATCTACTTAAAAAGATTTAAATCAAAGGCATCAGCCATGACCTGGTTTCCTTCATCATTCGGGTGAATATGATCACCCGGATCAAGCTCCGGACGCATTCGGACAGGTTTATCGGGGTCACGAATAACTTTATCAAAATCCACAACAGCATCAAAATATCCTGAAGTGCGTATCCATTCATTGGCTCTCAGCCTGATATCTTCACCACGCTCGGACATTGTAGGTACACCTTCTTCCGGTGTCAGTGTTGCTCCTATCACCCTTATCCCGTGTGTATGACAGCGCTCTATGATCTGTTTGTAACCTGAAATGAGCTCTTCGTAAGTGAGACCTTCAGGGCCGTCGTTCCATCCGCGAATATTGATATCATTAATGCCTTCAAGAAAAATTACCCATTTTACTCCTGCAACACTCAATACAGCCCGATCGAATCTTGCAAGGGCGCTTATTCCCGCGCCATCACGCAGTACCTGATTTCCTGAAATGCCCTGGTTTATTACAGATATCTGTCTTGACTCTGACGATGTATTCAAGCGTTTTGCAAGCAACACCGGCCATGGTTTGTTTGCGTCCAGCGTTGTTGCAAAACCATCAGTGATGGAATCACCCAGGGCAACAATTGAAAAGTCATCTGATTCTGCCAGCACATCAATGCCAGCCAGCCATAAATATGCATAGGTTTTTTCCGGTTCCGGCATAACTTCGTTTCCTGCTGAATTTCCTCTGGATATCCAGGTAGTATGAAGCCCGAGTCTGTGCTCAGTAGGAGTACCTGTTTCTTCGGGGAAATAAAGGGAGACAGCCAGGTCTGTGAAAGGAGGTACTTCCATATCCACAGGATCGCTCAACAGAAGAACACCGGGCAGCAGTGTACACGAAGGTTTATCATTGAATGTAAGTTCATGGTCTGTTCCGGGTACAATTGATCCATTGGAATTATATACCGCGATATGAGCTGATCCAACCTTAACAGGAGGGCGGCCAAGTGCGCTGGAAAGATTAATCCTGATCCTGCTGCCACCTATAGTGGTGTGAGCAACCATTCTTACGGTCCTGTCTTTAAGTTCCGGAGGTACATAAAATATGGAAGGATTGTCTCCAAGTTCACCGGGTTTAGGTGGGGGACCCTGTTCCGGCATTTTAAAATTGGGAGGCAGAGTCATTTTAGGGAATACAACTTCGTCAAGCTGCTGGGCTGTTGCCCATGTACTTACCCATTTTTTGCCTGTTTCCTGTTTGTCGGTTGATTGGGAACAGGCCAGGAAAGCCATGGAGGATATGAAAATGGTAATTATAGATTTTTGAAATATGTTCATGACTGAATTTGATCCTTTCTTTTAAATCATTTAACCTGCAGATGGAGATCAATATTACTTAAGTATCCCTTTCCTCCCTTGCCGGGCGGAGGCGGGATCATCCCGTTTAACGGGCCGGTTGTATGAGCGGCATAGGGGACACCCCTGTATAATCTCAGGCTATCCTCGACTGTACCCTGAACCTGCCCATTTTCGGTTTTAACAGGTTTGGCGTGAATCCTGTCCGGCATTAAAAATAATAAAATGGATACGGATATCAGTATTAATATAGAAAGCTTTTGTCGTGAATAGCCATGTGACATTTCAGGCCTCCATTTACTGGTTGGGCTTTCTATAGAAAAAGACGATTTTTAACAGGCTATATCAAAACGGAATATTACTTTTGGGATGTATAATTGTCAAGGATATAAATATTACAAATAAGTCTTAAATGTAATTACAAATAAAGTCTGTTTAATGGCCACAGGCAGTAGGCGAGATATAATTCCCGATGATCCAGGATGCAACATAATATGGTATCCGTTACTATTCCTGGATCTGTCCTGCAGGTTTTATGTTATATGAAAATGCATTGACATTAGTAAATACAATCTGGTAGAGGTTGTAAGATAAATATGTAATGTTATATTCCTGCTTAAATTAAGAATGTCCGTGATGTGACATGTATTATCCTGAACATACAACTTGAGAGGAAAGGGATAACCATGAAAAACCAGGTTCAGCTCATTACCTATGTCGACCGCCTTTCCGGCGGAGGTTTTAATCAACTTAACAACCTGTTAAAGGGACCACTCGCAGATATTTTCGGCGGCGCCCACCTGCTTCCTTTTTTTACTCCTATTGATGGTGCAGATGCCGGTTTTGATCCTATCGATCATACTATGGTGGATGCAAAACTGGGCACCTGGGATGATGTACGGGAACTGGGCAACACAGTTGAGCTGGTAGCAGACCTTATTGTGAACCATGTATCGTCATCATCTCCCCAGTTCCTTGATTATTCGAAAAATGGAGAGACATCCGAGTACGCAGGGATGTTTCTTACCATTGACCGGGTATTTCCCGACGGTGCAACTGAATCTGATATCCTGAGCATATATCGCCCTCGACCTACCGTCCCTTTCAGCCCTCTCATGCTCTTAACGGGTGAAAAAAGATTATTCTGGACCACCTTTAATCCGGAACAGATAGATATTGATGTGCGTCACCCAAAAGCTGAAAAATATCTTGATTCGATTCTTCAGAAGTTTCAGACCGCAGGCGTAAAGATGATACGGCTCGATGCAGTGGGCTATGCAATAAAAAAGCCTGGAACCAGCTGCTTCATGATTCCGGAAACATTTGATTTTATATCCGAACTTACAGATAAGGCCCGCAACCTTGGTATCGAGGTCCTTGTTGAAATTCACAGCCATTACCTTAAACAGATTGAGATTGCGAAAAGGGTTGATTGGGTTTATGACTTTGCGCTGCCGCCGCTGGTTCTCCATGCGCTGTTTAATGCGGATTCCGGGCCCCTGGTAAAGTGGCTTTCAATCAGTCCTCGGAATGCCGTAACTGTGCTGGACACCCATGATGGAATAGGGGTTATTGATGTGGGTGCTGATGATGTGGATGGAACACCGGGTCTTCTCGTTCCTGATGAAATAGATAATCTGGTTGAAACAATACATATTAAAAGCAATGGCCAGAGCAAAAAGGCTACAGGTGCAGCTGCCAACAATCTGGATCTTTACCAGGTAAACTGCACATATCTTGATGCCCTGGGAGGTGGCGAAATCGAATATCTGATTGCCAGGGCAATACAGTTTTTTGCCCCCGGGATCCCGCAGGTCTATTATACAGGGCTTCTGGGAGGCAGGAATGATATGAAACTCCTTGAAACCTCAAAAGTGGGGCGTGATATCAACCGTCATTATTATACGGATGATGAAATCGAAAACGCACTCGATCAGCCGCTTGTACAGAAACTTATCGAATTGATTCGGCTCAGGAACAGTCATCCTGCCTTTAACGGTGAATTCCATGTTGAAGCTCCAGAAGATAATCTTCTGGAAATGAGATGGACGCATAATGAAAGCTGGATAATGCTTCACGTAGACCTGGCCGCTTTTGTTGCAGTTATCACAGGCACAGGCCTGAAGGAAGAAATCAGATATATCAGGTAACAGGATAAATTAGTACATTTCATAAACTATAAGAGGTATTACTATGGACGCATCTGTATCCCATAAACACAATCTTACAGCAATCAAATGGCTCACCTATCTGATGTTCCTCATGTTTGCCATGACTACAGATTCAGTAGGTCTTATTATCCCTGAGGTAATCGAGGAAATTAAGCTAAGCATGACGGCTGCAGGTGCATTTCACTATGCAAACATGATAGCTATAGCTCTGGCGGGAATCTTTCTCGGGTATCTTGCTGATAGACTTGGGCGTAAAAAAACCATTATATTAGGTTTGATTCTTTTTGCTCTGAATTCATACCTTTTTTCCGTAGGGAATAGTTTTTTGTTTTTTGTTGTGCTGCTTGTTATCTCTGGAGCAGCAATCGGTATATTTAAAACAGGAGCCCTGGCACTTGTGGGTGATATCTCCAGTTCAACAACCGAGCATACAGCAACAATGAATATGGTTGAAGGTTTCTTCGGTGTTGGGGCAATCATAGGGCCTGCAATTGTTACCTGGCTCCTTTCTCGCGATTTTTCATGGAAATGGATCTATATAATCGCCGGTACAATCTGTGTTATATTAATTATAACCGCTTCACTTGTAAGATATCCAAAGACAGTTAAGTCCATGGATGAGCCCATAGACCTGAAAAGGACCATGGGTATGATGAAGAACCCCTATGCCCTGGGATTTTCTCTGGGAATATTTTTATATGTAGCAGCGGAGTGCGCAATATATGTCTGGATGCCTACACTGTTTGAGGGGTATACTGGTTCTTTTGCCTTTATAGTTGCATATGCTACATCCATATTTTTTATCCTGCGGGTCATCGGGCGTTTTATGGGAGCCTGGGTGCTTGCCCGTTTCAGCTGGACATCTGTAATGGCTCTATTCAGTTTTGCAATCTTTATCTGTTTTATCGGATCGATGATAGGCGGTCTTTCCTATGGGATCTGGCTGCTTCCCCTTTCAGGTCTT
Organism: Desulfatiglandales bacterium; assembly: GCA_963667015.2. GTDB lineage: Bacteria > Desulfobacterota > DSM-4660 > Desulfatiglandales > HGW-15 > JAAZBV01. Next base: position 1,806,417 of record CAXXJJ010000004.1, on the reverse strand, counting down.
TTTATGTCCATGATCTATCCGACACTTAATTCAAAAGGTATAAGCTGTTTTCCAAAGACAGAGCATGGGGCTGTTGCCGGTGTGATCCTGTTTTTTACCTGCGTTTCAGCGGCTGCAGGACCATGGGCCATGGGTGTTATAAGTGATATGTTCGGTGATCCGAAATACGGTTTTATCCTTGCGACCGGTTTCGCAGGGCTACTTTTTGCCGGGACATTTTTAAACTGGATTTATAACCCAGCGAAAAAGAGACTGGCAGAACTGGATTCGAGCGAGTATTGATGAAAGCTTTCAGCATTCAGCTTTCAGCGAATAATTAGAATTGTAGGGGCACAGCGCACTGTGCCCGTTGATCAATGTACGTAAAAATGTGTTATAGGCGGAATCTTATAAATGAGCTATTATATTAATAAAGCCATTCATGGGTTCAACCATCAGGGCACGGCTCGCCGTGCCCCTACGAGTAATAAGGAGTTAAAAATGAAATACAAGATATCATTTCTGTTATTGATTGGTCTTCTTTTTAGTGTGTCCGCGCAAGGCCAGCTGGTTGAGGAGTTTGTTCAGGAGGACAACAGCTGCTGCCTTCCTATCTTTGCCCAGAGGGTAGTAGACCAGCTTAAAGACTGGAACCAGCTCAGCAGATACCAGGCGGATAACCAGGAACTTAAAAAGAAACCCTATGATCCAGGGCGGGTAGTATTTATGGGCGACTCAATTACCGACTTCTGGAAACTGGCAGAGTATTTTCCGAACAAATTATATGTGAACCGCGGCATAAGCGGACAGACAACACCTCAGATGCTGGTACGTATGTATCCTGATGTAATAGTGCATAAACCGGCAGCCTTGGTAATACTGGCAGGGATCAACGATGTTTCCCAGAACACCGGGCCTTCAACTGCAGAGATGGTAGAGCAGAATATAATGGCCATGACAGATATTGCGAAACAAAACAACATAAAGGTTCTTCTGTGCTCTGTCCTGCCTGTAAGTGACTATGGATTTTACAAGGCCAAAGCCAGCGGCAAGTTACCCTCATATATGAAAGATCCGGTAACAGCTACCCATCCTACTGAGGATATTCTCAAGTTGAATGCATGGCTGAAGGATTACGCTTCAAAAGCCGGCGCTGTCTATGTGGATTATTTCAGTGCAACGGTGGATGAAAAGGGATTTCTGAAGGAGAATATATCGGAAGACGGTATTCATCCCAATGCTGAAGGTTACAGGATAATGACCGGGGTGATTGAAAAAGAGATAGAAAAAGCGCTCAAATAAGTTGATTCTGTAGTTTGAATTACTATTTTTAAGCTCTGACAGGTATTGACTGAAAACAATACCGGGAATATTTGACCATAAATAAATGGAGTATAAAAATGAAAAAATCATTCACCATCCTATTAACACTCTTTATCCTGATGGTAGCCTGTGGGGCATCGGCTGAAACTCCTGATCTGTCTTTCAAGGCAGGTGCTGCCAAAGTTGATACGACACCTGATGAAAATAAACTACCCAAAAATATTGAAGGAATTCATGACAGGCTCTACTCCAGGGCCATTGTGATTGATAATGGTGAAACCAGTGCAGCCCTCGTTACAGTGGATACAGGTATGCTCTTTGAGCAGCTATGGAAAAATCTGACACAGAAAATAGAAAAAGAACTGGGCATCCCTGCAGAAAATATACTGCTGACTGCAACCCATACACACAGCGGTGTTATGGGGCCGGATCCTGATCTGGAAGACAAAATTTTTAAATCCGTAAAAATGGCAAAGGAAAGACTTCAACCCGCACGCATAGGGTATGGAACAGGAGTTTCCTATATCAACGTCAACCGAAATATCATTGATCCAAAAACAAGGACCTGGTGGGAAGGACCTAATTATGATGGACCATCAGACAAGACAGTCGCCGTTGTAAAGTTAGAGTCGTTAAATGGCGAACCTATAGCTGTATATTATAATTATGCCATGCACGCCGTTACTGTGGGGCAGCTGGATAAAATCAGCGGAGACGCACCCGGAGCTGCATCAAGATATATTGAAGATTCATTTGACGATAAAATAGTGGCTGTGTGGTCAACAGGTGCATGCGGGGATCAAAACCCGATCTATTTTCAGCAGACCTATGATCTTCGGGAGATACGGATAAAGGATTATGCAAAAAGGGGAATCGACATAAGTAATGCCATGCCTCCGGGAGGTCAGGGCTTAAACAAACAGGATCCCACTGTAATGAGGCTCATGAACCAGCAAAAGCAGATGATTCTTTCCATGGGGCAGTTTCTCGGTGAAGAGGTCATGCATGTAATGCGCGGTATGGAGCGCATGTCAGAGAGCGGCAGGATATCAGGAAGGCAGAAAATAGTCAGCTTTCCAGGGCGTGATCAGACAAACAAAGGCCGTGCCGGATATGAAGGGACCTATAAGGACGGGGATCCGGTTGAACTTCGCCTGGGACTTTTAATGATAGATGATATTGCCCTTGGAACGGTCAATGCCGAAGTATTTAACCTGATTGCCCAGCGCTTTAAAAAGGAATCGCCTTTAGCAGGGACCATGCTGGTAACAATTACAAATGGAATGGCAAATTCCGGGTATATCCCAAATGATGCCGCATTCGGTTACCAGACCTTTGAGGTGCTTTCATCCAGATGTAAACCCGGATATGCAGAAAATGCTATTGTTAATGGGATTCTGGATCTTATCTATGAGGTGAAAAAATAAAGATAGGCAGGGTTCAGGACGCAAGTTGCAAGGTATAGTTCCTTCGTTCTATTTCGACAATAGGGAGAAATCTTGTACTTATCCAGATCCGGCACAATCAGATTTTTCTCTTCGTTCGGAATGACATAGTAGGACCATTTAAATTTTCTTTAGCAAATTTAATTGTATCTTCTGAAAGCGGGGGAGTGGCCGATGGGTGGCCTGCGACATCCGCTCCCATTCGGTTGGCCAGTTCCATGGTTTTATGAATGTCCCAGCCAAGGGTGAGGCCGAATAAAATTCCGGCAGAGCAGGCATCTCCTGCACCCACGGGATTGGGTGTGCTTTCCGCAGGTTCGAGCCGGGTCAAATCAAATTCTCCGTCCTTATCCAGTGCAAGTGTTCCCCTGTCTCCACGTGTGATGATAATCGTTTTTACCGGAAATCTGTCAAGGAGTATCTCCATTCTCCTTTTGATCCCTTCAATAGAATTGTCTGAGGGGCACTTTATTTCCAGTATATCAAATATCTGGAACAGTTCTGACTGGTTTGCTTTTAAGATGGTGGCAGTTTGACAGCTGTAGCCTATGATTTCCTGAGAATACCCGGCTTCTCCGGTTAATGTATTTTGCCTCAGGTTTACGTCGTAGAGGCGTATCGCCTCTGGCGGAGAATTAGCAAGGAAACTTCGAATGGTGCTCCTGGATAGACTGGATCTCTGGGCCAGGCTGCCGAAACATATAGCCGAACACTGACCCGCCAGTTCCATAAGCTCTGGTTTATATGAAATATAATCCCATGCTGCTTCAGCCTCAATCTGGTAACCCGGTTCTCCATTTTTCATGTATACTGAAACAAGACCTGTGGGATGGTGGGCATCCTCTCCTATGTAGCGTGTCGAAATATTGCGCCTTTCGAGGGATTCTATGATTTTATGGCCCCTGGTATCAGAAGAGTTGATTGAGCTTACAATAATTCCCTGACCGACTCCAAGCTGGCGTGCAAGCTGGTGTACATGAACAGCAAAATTAAGGGGGGCTCCTCCGAGAGTTTCTGTTCCATCTTCAAAAATATCAAATAGTACCTCTCCGATACCTGCAAAAATAAGAGGGGTTGATTTTTTTAGAAATTTAGACATTTTTAAAGTTTTAATACCTTCTTTTATATTTGAATAGTATCCTTGAATCTGGATAAAAAGGATGCCATTGTTTTACCTGTTTAGTCTTAGATATCCAGTATCCTGAATCAGGCTCCTGCAAAATTTTATTTTGTTCGACTTTATCGTTTCAGGGAGGAGACTCATTTGATGTCTTAAACCCTGATAATGTCAGATCATTTTTGCTATAAATGATAGCTTATTGTCAATAAAAAGAACTCCGATTGTTATCTCTTTATTGATTTATCCTTGAGATATTTTCAAAATTATTACACCTGTTTTTTTCATAAATTAAAATAAAAAACAAATAGATAGATCTATTTTAGCATTTAATTACAGATCGTTCTGAAATGATGTCGAGCGAGACATAAAGTTGTATTGACATATTCTTCAGAGAATATGTAATATCAATTTCAATCAGAGGAGAAAAAATGACCAAGACGCAAAGCCTGAATTTCCCGGAAAATGAAAAAACAGGGCATAAAAAAACAAAACATCGCCTGGTTTTCGAACATGTCCTTGAAAATATTGAGTCAGGAAAACTCAAGGAAGGAGATCGCCTTCCCACTGAGGCCGAACTGGTAAAACAATTCGGAGCATCACGCCCTACGGTTGCCCGTGCTTTGCACGATCTTCAGAATATGGGACTGGTTGAACGTAAAGTTGGGTCCGGGACATATGTTAATAGAACTCAGAAGAAGGGCAAATCATGGCATTTCGGACTCCTTATACCCGGGCTCGGAAGCACCGAAATATTTGAACCTATTTGCGGTCAGCTCGCGCGTCTTGCCCAGAAGCAACACCATACACTCTTATGGGGTGATTTTGGTGAAAGACAGGGTGAACCGGATCGTGATTTAATTGAGCAGGTCTGTGACAGCTATATTCGGCAAGGGGTTGCCGGTGTATTTTTTGCACCTCTGGAACTGACAGAAGACAAAGATCGTGTTAACCGATCGGTAATTGCTGCCATGCAGTCTGCCGGAATACCGATTGTCCTTCTGGACAGGGATATTGTCCCGTTTCCACAGAGGAGTAATTTGGACCTGGTTGGTATTGATAATCGCCAGGCTGGTTTTCTTGTAACAAGTCATCTAATAAATCTTGGATGCAGGAGGGTAGACTTTCTATCCAGACCGGGCTCTGCTCCAACAGTAATGCTTCGTATAGCCGGATATCGCGAAGCTCTTTTTAAAAATGGGATATCACCTGATCCTGAATGGATTCACAGTGTAGATCCGACTGATGAGAAACTGGTAAGAGGTATTGCAGAGAGCGGAGCAACCGCCATAATCTGCGCTAATGATCTGACCGCAGCAAACCTTATGCGAACACTTGATGCTCTTGGATATGCCGTTCCCCAAAAAATCCGGGTAGCCGGTTTCGACGATGTCCGCTATGCGGAACTGCTGCGGCCATCTCTGACTACTATTCATCAACCCTGTACAGAAATTGGGACTATTGCTATGCAGGTTATGCTGGAGAGGATAGATAATTCAAAACTTCCTCCCCGTGATATTCTTGTCCACTCAACTCTGGTAGTTAGACAGTCATGCGGAGCACATAAGGAATAGCAAAGATTATGTTGTATAAATCCGGTGAGTTTTAATAGCGTTTTCTTTTCAAACGCCGGAAACATTCTAAAACTTTGGGAGTACATAGGGAGTTGACTCATTCCTCCAAGAAGTATTTTCAGGTGCTTTAAAGTATTTCCAGATAAAAGTTAACTTCTTTAAGGTAAACCCCAGGTTTTGCCGTGGGTATGGTGACACCGCCACTCATTCCACATTATTTGACTCTCTTTACACGGGTCCGTATATGGCTCTCCGGCTCTCCCATAAAGAATGAACCCAAAGCGCCTCGATAGATAACTACCCACTGCTCCGAATTTAGGAAGCTGAAACGCCTGCTTTCGGTCTGGCGCCATACCTGTCCATTTTCCAGGGTAATGATCCACTTGCCAAAACCGTCTTTCTCTTTCTTGGTCCACTTAAGTTTTAGTTTATCAGGCCGATCCTTTCCCTGTTTATGTTCTAATCCGAAGATAGCTTCTGCATCCTGCGTCTTCTCTAATGCGGGGACAGTTGACGTCACGGCAGGAACAGTCGGAACATTGTCGTCGGAATTGGGTGCTACGGGATCAACCACGTTGGTCTCTATTTCACTTGCTTTCGCTGTATCAGCAGGTAAACGGCCGGCCAGTGTGTCATAGCAAGCAAGACGCTCTAACGGATGTTCGATAGCTGCGCAGCTTTCCAGAGATGGCGGCTCGGCTTGGCCAGAGAGTGAAACAGTAAATAGGGAGATGGCAATAATTAAAACTGATTTCATGATTCTTCCTCCGACGCGGTATCGTCATTTCGATAGAGGTGTGCAATTACCAAAACTGCTATAAGTGCCATTTGAATTGATAAGAGGTTCCTTTTTGAGATGCGAGTATAGGAGAGTTTTGACTTGTAAGTCAAGAATACACGATCATCCGGTATTGTGATTAATTACGCCATGGTTTTGTAACCTTCATTTTTATTTGAAAGGAAAAGTATAGTTCTACTTTTAAGGCGATTATGGGAGAATGTGAAAAAATAGTAGCTATCGGGCTGCGGGATATGATAAAAGATTGAAATTATGAAGGAAAGCTGGCACTGTTAGGTCTACCGTTTAAAATCAGGGAGTTAGCAATTTATTGTTAACTCTTTTTTTATTTTTGTGGATTCTAAATTATGAGCGGACAGGAAATATGAAGATAAGCAGGCTGGTACAGGCTGATATTTTACTGATTTTTATTACAATTATATGGGGCAGTACCTTCACTATCGTTAAAAAAGCTCTTCTACTGGTTTCTCCCTTAACGCTTGTTTCTCTGAGATTCTGGATAGCAGCCGTGGTAATTGCCGCCGTTATGCCGGGACAGTTTCGGTATATCGATTCACGAACCATCCTGAAGGGTTTTCTCCTGTCCCTGGCCTTTCTTGGAGGCTTTGTGCTTCAGACACTGGGGCTGCGCGACACCACTCCGTCAAATTCCGCATTTATTACCAGCCTGTGTGTTCTCCTTGTCCCGGTCCTGGGCTTTCTGATTTTTCGTCACAGGTCATCAGTCCAGATTGTCATCGGCGTTCTCATGGCAACAGTGGGACTGGTCCTTCTGCTGGCAGACTCAAGCGACTTCAGCATGCATTCGGGAGATTTTTTAACGCTGATATGCGCCTTTATGTTTGCCTTTCATATCCTGTTTCTGGGACGTTTTGTCCGGCAGACCAACTACCGCCGTCTGATTTTTGTAATGATGGCCTGCAGCGCAATTCTATGTTCGGTTATGGCACCCTTGCTGGAGTCACCTTTTATTATCTGGGACCCCTATCTGCTTTTCTATCTCTTTGTGCTGGGGGTTCTTGCCACGGCCTTGGCATTTTTCATCCAGGGATGGGCCCAGCAATATTCCAATCCCAATCACACAGCTCTGATTTTCAGCCTTGAGCCTGTGTTTGCTACTGTATTTTCATTTGTAATTCTGGATCAGAGTTTCTCCGCAAAGGAATGGGTTGGTGGAAGTCTGATACTGCTTGGGATTCTTGTCTCGGAAATCAGAAAATCTAAATAACTGAATACTCCCCCTGGTAAGAGAGACTTCCGGGCTAGCCTTTGTTTTTTCTGCAAATCTCTGCTTCAACAAATTTGTGAAATATGGCTATGCTGCTTTAATTACATTTTGGTATAGAAGATTTTTTTTAAAACTATGTAATCCCTTGACATTAAACGCTAATTTTGTCATATCTGTTAAAATTTGATTCACTTTATAACTAGAATTAGAGTGCTGTTTACCAAAAATCTTATTTTGAAAGGGAGGAAATTAGATGATGAAAAAGCAGCGGATGTTTATTGTTTTATTGATGGGTTTCGCCATGCTGTTTAGTGGCGGGACAATCGTTCTGGCTCAAGATGATGCCAGCACAGATGAAGTAATGCTTGAAGAGATTGTTGTTACCGGTTCAAGGATCGCCAGGCAAGGGTTTTCGTCCTCGAGCCCGCTGGCCGTGTTCGACGAACAGGACATCACCCTGTCGGGTAACAGCAGTGTTGACGAATTCCTGAAATATGTCCCGCAGTTCACCGGCTACCAGATGGGCAAATCGACCAATAACGGTAGTGACCAGGGTCAAACGAAGATCGACGTACGCGGTCTGGGTTTCAACCGCACACTGGTCCTGGTCAACGGCCGCAGGACCATTGGTGACGCAACCTATGATGGTGCAGTGGATATCAACACCATCCCGGAAGCCATGATCAAACGGGTAGACGTGCTGACAGATGGGGCATCCAGTATTTATGGATCAGACGCCATCGCCGGCGTGGTCAACTTTGTCCTCGATGACGAGTTCGAAGGAGTGCGTATCACGACCGATTACGGCGCCGGAACCCAGGAATGGGATGCCGAAAATTATGGCATATCCATGCTCGCTGGTGCCGGCAATGACAGGGGCCACATCGTCTTCTCGATGTCCTGGTCCAAGCAGAAAGAGTTGCTGCAGGGCGAGCGTGACTGGGCCGCTGATTCGTTTTATCCATTGCTCGAGCCAGACGGCACATTTAAACTCTATGGCACCGGTTCGTCGAACAGCCGCACGATTCGAGTCGATTCTGGTGATGCGGCTGGTAGCTGGACTTATGACACGGCCCTTGGAACGGCGCGTCGGTATTCCGCCACCACCGATTCATATAACTATTCATTGGTCAACGCCTTGACACAGCCCAACGAGCGTTATCAGTTCGCGACTATGGGCAAGTACGAAATCGCTGAAAATACGGAGGTCTATTTCGAAGGCATGTACACGCGCAGGACCTCGCACCAGAGGCTGGCGCCCGATGCATCTTTTAATGCCGCGGATGTCGAAACGCCCAACAACGGGACGCAGAATAACGACTTTGTTCCTGCCAATAACCCGTATAACCCGTTCGGCAGTGTCGCTTGCTCGAATGACGCCGATGTGTGCGGCATTGACGTGCGTGTCAATCGTCGGTTTGTCGAATCCGGTGGGCGAATATTTTCCCAGAAGGCCGACCAGTACCGTATGGTATGGGGTGTTAGGGGTGAGCTGGAAGACCTGTTCAAGTGGGATGTCGCCTATACCTGGGCCGAAACGCAGACGGTTGACGAAACCCTCAATTACGGCCGTTTCGACCATTGGGCCACCGCTGTGGACCCGGTGGCCTGTGCTGCCGATGCCGACTGTGCCGCTGCCGGCGTGCTGAACCCGTTTGGGGATTACGGCACCATCACCCCGGCACAGATGAGCTATCTGACGACTGGCTCGCTTAAAGACCTCTACAACTCCAGCCTCAAGATGGTTGAACTGAACCTGACCGGTGAATTGTCCGAACTGGATGGTGGCAACATAGGGTGGGCTGCAGGGTACATGCATCGTCGTGAGAGTGGCACTTACTCACCAGACGAGTTTATCGCCTCAGGCTTGACGACCGGTGGTGCCACCGACCCGCTGGAAGGGGCATTTACGGCAGACGAGGTCTATGGCGAAATGCTGTTTCCAGTCCTGGATGTATTGAGCTTTGATGCTTCTTTCCGCTGGTCCGACTATGACTCCGTTGACTCTTCCAAGACGACCTGGAAGCTGGGTGCGGATTGGGAGGCTTTCGACGGCTTCCGCCTGAGAGGCACCATCGGTACGGGCTTCCGTGCACCTAACATCGCCGAGCTGAACGACACAGGCAGCACCACGTTCCCGGTAGTAAACAACCCCTGTGAATTTGGCGATCGCGCACTTGCAGCGGGTGAAATCTCCCAGACCCTCTACGATAACTGCCAGGCCATTGGCATGGATACGACCGATGCCGGTGAATTTGGTGGCCAATGGCAGTCCACCCAGAACTATTTGGCTCCGTCGTCACCACTTAAACCTGAGAATTCCGACAACTTCACGTTTGGATTCGTGTGGAATATGGATGTTCTTGGTGGCGGTCTGGTCTTCAGTACTGACTACTGGAATGTAGAGGTTGAAGACGTAATCGATGTACCGAACGCCAATGCCCTGTTCAACCAGTGTCTGGCTTCCGAGGATATGTCCACCTCAGCGGCTTGTGCCGTTTGGGATCCGATTCAATACTGGGGTGTGGCGGCGGGTGACCTTTTAACCGAGTACGGTAACCTGGGAACCCTGGAAACCGATGGTATCGACTTCTCGGCGAGCTTCAGTAAAGATTTACGCAACGGCCTTGGATTCAACGCAAAAGTAGACGTCACCTACCTGATGAGCTACAAGTCCGGAACCAACCTGGATTCACAGATTGAACAGGCTGGGACCGCGGACGGCTTTGGCGTATTCCCGGAATGGAGAGCGACCACCGACTTAGGACTCGCAGGCTCATCCTGGAGCGCGGATCTGATCTTCCGTTGGTTGTCCGAGTGCGACGACCTGTGGCGTGCGCCGTCAACAACTTCCGACGCAAAGGCGGAAGCCATGCTCTATACCGACCTGGTAGGTACTTACATCTGGAATCAACTCCGTATCACTGCGGGTATCAACAACGTGCTTGATAAAGATCCACCGTATTTCCACAGCCAGTTCAACGCCAATACGGAGCCTGGTTTGTACGACGTGATCGGTCGCAGGCTTTTTGTTAGCGCTACCTATGAATTTTAGTAATAACTTTTCTCGTTAGACCGAATGGACGGGGTGCTTTTGGCGCCCCGTCTTTTTCTCACGCTAAAGCGTAAATAAATAGGAAGCGGGTTTTCGGACCTGCTGCCTTTTTTATTTTCAAGGAATATTCTCCCTTTCCAATGACTTTTTAATCTGCTAACATTATCTCTACCCTCGGCTTTTATACTTGGGATTATAATGAACAATAAATATTTCAGACAATACGCATCATTCCTGTTGATGGCAATATGTCTTGCATGGATTTATTGCGGATGCCGGACAGTCCAACCCCATTCAGAACCTACCCGGGTCCTGCTGACCCGGGTCCTCAGTGGTGAAACCCTGCTGGGAGACAGTGCTATAGGGTTATCTTTGCCTGAGGACGATATCTTTGAGATAACACCGGAAATGAGCGATTTTTTAAAGATGCATATTCCAGATGGTGGTAATTATTCAAAACTCAAGAAGCTGATAGAAGCAGTGATGGATAAAACGCTATTAGGATGGGAATATGATCCTTTTAAAACATACAGTGCATCGGATTCCTTTCATCACAGACAGGGAAACTGCATATCATATGCCATAATGATGACAGCTCTGAGTAGAGAGCTGGGCCTGAAGATGCAGTTTAACGAGGTCCATATTCCGTCCACTTGGGACATTCAGACTGAACAGACTGTTGTGCTATTGCGTCATGTGAATGTCCTGACAAGGGTGGGCGGCAAGCGTATGGTATTGGATCTTGATATAGAAGAGTATGACAACAGTTATCCGCAGTACAGAATTTCTGATACCGCAGCCGAAGCCCATTACTACAACAACAGGGGAACAGATTATCTCAAGATCAATGATATGGAGAACGCTTTTCTTTATTTTAAAAAGGCTCTGATGCTACAGCCGGATCAGGCTTTTTTATGGGTTAATATGGGAGTTCTATATCTTCGCTACGGCCATCATAAGGAAGCTGAGTCAGCCTTTTTGCGTTCACTGGAACTGGATTCATCCGAACTCACCGCTATCAGTAATCTTCAGCGTCTCTATGTATTACAGGATAATGCTGAACTGGCGAATTACTACAAGCAGGAAGCAGAACGATCCCGTATGAAGAATCCTTACTACCGCTATTATCTGGCCGAGAAGCTGCTTGATGACAATCAGCCGGAGCTTGCACTGAAAAATATTATATGGGCAATTGACAGATATAAAAAGGAGTACCGCTTTCATTTTCTGGCGGCAAAGATATATGCCAGGCTGGGAAGACGGGATGATGCGGAAGAAAGCCTGAAGCAGGCTGCCCACCTTACAGAAAATGAGAATAGCCGGCTGCTTTATGAATCAAAAATTGCCAGGCTAAGAGAAATATCGAATAAATAACAGAAGCTTCTTTTAAATTAAATGTGATCAATAGTAGTTTTGATGCAGTTATGAACCTTTATCAAATACTACACGCCACTGGCCGTCTTCATCCCTTCTCCAGATGGAGTTGAATCTCCCTATCATTTCTCCGGATGCCGCCCGGACTGGGCCGGAAGTGAGAGCAAGTCGACTGGACTCAAGTACTTCAACTACATCGGGTTGCCATGAGAAGGGTGCTGTCTCACCCTCAAAGTATTTTGCCCATGCCTTGCCAACGGCATCACGTCCTGTTATGGGTTTGTTGCCGCTGAAAAATACGGCTTCAGGAGATATGAAACCCAGGAATGCATCAAAATCACGATCTGCCATGGTTTTTGCAAAGGCGATCTCACGGGCCTCCACTTCTGATGCTGCTGTTTCGACCTGTTCTTCGGAAGCAGGCGAACAGTTGCTCATGCATAATAGCAGTGCAATAGCAAGACAGATAATAATATAATTTGAGTAATTTATAACCATCTATCTTATACCCTCTTTACCGTAATCAATTACCGGGAATCTTATATATCCTTAGCTGCAGTTTTTAGGATCAGGAAAATCTGAAGAGGACTTTTTCAAAATTCTTTATTCTACCGTCCTCGAACTCGATTCCTTCTGCTTTAAGCATCCTTATTTTTCTCTGTATGGATGCACCGGATGTATTTCCCTGAAATCCGCCAATTTTACCGGATGTCGCAACAACCCGGTGACATGGGACCTCGGGTGCATAGGGGTTTCTTTTCATAGCCTGTCCGACCCCTCTGTAGGCTTTTGTCCCCAGCGCATTTGCCAGTTCTTTATAGGTTGTCACATGTCCTTCGGGAACCTTCCTTAATAGGTCATACACTTTGTCTGAAAAGGTTTTCATTTAATTCTCTCTTTATTTTATGCCTGCTTCAATAATCTCCAGAATACCCCGGCGAATCAGCATCACCGCTATGGAGGCTAAAAATAAGCTCGCTACTTTGGAAACGGTTTTGCTTCCAACCTGTCCCAGGACACGTTCAATTTTAGAGGCCATAAAAAACACGACACCGACAATAAGAAAATTTGCCAGTAATGCCAGAGTTGTTAAAATAGTCCCATATTCATTGGTCATAAGTATCGAAGTAGTTAATACTGCCGGCCCGGTTAGTATAGGAACGCCTATCGGAACAGCGCCGATTGTTTCTGCATCTACTGCGCGCTGGCGTTTTTCTCCTGTTAATAAATCGGAAAAAGATATTACGAGAAGTAAAATCCCTCCGGAAACCATAAAATCAGAAACCCCTACTCCTACAACTCTAAGAAGTAAAGGTCCTCCGAGAAGAAAAGCAACTGCCACTACTGAGGCAGTTATAACTGACTGGAAAATAATTTTTTTCCTGTGTTTTGGGCCGAGACCTTCTGTTAATCCCAGAAAGATTGGCAGAACTCCGATTGCATCAACCGCGATAAAAAATGGAACAAAACAAAGAAAAAAATTTTTCATTTTAATGGGTTTCCTCTATTTAATATCCCAGTTGCCATCCTATTGAATGGATGATTATTTATACCTCTCTCCAATGTATTCGCATATAGTCATAAGGTACTTTTTGTCTACCTCATCAAAACTGTTAATTTCTGTTGAGTCGATATCCAATACTGCCCTGACAGTATTTTCATGATCTTTTATCGGGAGAACCATTTCGGATTTGGTATCGCTAGAGCAGGCGATATGATGGGGTATTGCATTTACATCATTTTCTATCTGGATCTCACCTTCTCTTGCACATTTCCCGCACACACCGTTTTCAAGATCTATTTTCAGGCACCCGTGTGTCCCTTGATAGTGCCCTACTTTCAATGTTTTTTCGTCAACACGCCTGTAGAATCCGACCCAGTTAAAATGCTTAAAGGCATGAAATAATTCACAGGATATTGTTGACATCACCGCTATTATATCTGTCTCTCCTTCAATAAGAGACTCAATATTTTGAAGTACATCAATGTATAGGATTTCTTTCAAGGGACCTCCTCGTTTCCGGTCCTGTTGACCTCGGCCATCCATTACGGATTTTCCATATGACAGATCCTTTTAAATCTTGCTTGAATATTTTTGCTTTTTAAACATAAAAAAAATAAATCAAATCGTCCTCAGTGTATTTTTTAAAGGAATACAGTAATATCATTCCTCAATTAATCTGGCTAAGGACCTTCAAAAATTACACGTTTTACATGTTAACCCATTGAATTAACTATGTCAAAATGAGTTTATGCGGAAGTTGTGTTTTCTGCCGAGGCTTGTCTGGATAAACACATATCCTGCATAAGCTTTAACTATATTGTAATGATTTTATTATTTAAATCCGCCTGGTAAAGGATAAGTAGTATACTAAAATATGAAAGACATTAACTTACAAATTCTCTTTAATGAAATTGGAAATCTTATGTCCTTACTATCGTGAAATACCTGGTAAGCAATCCTTGACGCGGTCTTTAAGATTTGAAAATAATGGTTTTTTATATGCCTTTTCATGTCTGTGTAAATAGGAAAGCGTTTTGCTCAGGTCATATGCAAGGTCGCTGCAGTCCTGGTACCTGTCTTCAGCATTTTTGGCTATTGCCTTTTTAATGATAGGGCGGAAAAGTGCCTCTACAGGCGGAGCCAGCAGCGAGAGCGGTTCAGGATTATCGTTAGAGACCTTGTACATGATGGCATATGAGTTCTCTCCGTCAAATGCCTTTTTACCCTCAAGAAGTTCATAAAGGACACACCCCAGTGAAAATATATCACTTGCTTTGGTTGGGGCGGTATCGCCCTTCAGTTGCTCCGGGGCTACATAACTTGGTGTTCCAAGAAATCCCATGGGCTGGGTACCGTCAATCATCTGTGAAGTCCCGAAATCAGTAATCTTGGGGATTCCATTTTTAGTAATCATTATGTTTGAAGGCTTTATGTCACGGTGAATAATACCCATTGAATGGGCACAATGCAGCCCTTTACATATATCTATCATTGTTTTGCTTACCACTGGCAAAGACAGCAGGTTCTGCCTGTCGCAATATATGCTCAGTGTGTCACCCTCTAGATATTCCATGACAACATATGAGATGTCCGTGTTTGCGTTTGCATCAAAGATTGATACAACATTTTCGTGTTTCAGCTTTCCGGCAAGCCTTGCCTCGGATACAAAACTCTCATGGCTCCTGTTTGAGGCCTTCACTGCAACAAACATTTTCCGGCGTTTGTCCCATGCTTTGTATACAAGGCCTGTTGCACCTCTTCCAAGTATCTTATCGAACCTGTATCTGTCATTAGGAATAAGACTGGGATCGATATCTATCGTATTTTTTTTAACCATTTTTTTAAAAAGATCAAATAAAGTCTGATTTTGTTCTTTTGTTGCATTACCATTTACGTACAATTTTTCAGCTCCAACGTGAGATAGATATTTATATGTCCAGGTTTAAATAAAGAATTTATTTAATTCCCTCTGACGATTTATTTTTTTACCCTGAAGATCAGAGTAGCATTTTTTAATTTTTCAAATGTGTTTGCCTTTGCCTTCAATGATTTCAGATCCTTGATAATATCATTATAATTCTGGTACCTGTCTTCCGGCTTTTTGGCCATCATTTTTTCAATAATCCTGCCCAGTGCATTTGAAACCTTTGGGTTTCTCTTTCTTAACGGGACCGGTTTCGCATTCAGGTGTTTAAGCAGTACTTCATCGGCTGAATTACCATCAAAGGGTGTAAAACCGGTAAATGCATGATAGAAAGATGCTCCCAGGGAGTAGATATCACTTCTCTGATCCAGTGGAAGACTGTTTATGGCATCAGGAGATATGTAGTAGGGTGAGCCTACTATGCCTTCTTTAATCTTCTCTTCCACATCAACGGTTGATGCCACGCCGAAATCAACCAGTTTTGGAATCCCCTGTTTAGTAATCATTATATTTGCAGGTTTTAAATCCCTGTGGATAATGCTTTTCTGACTCATGAAATCCAGGGCTTCACATATGGTAATAAAATAATCCAGTCCCTTTATTGTGTTCAGTTTCACTTCTTTCTTGATTAGATCGGCCATTGAGGAGCCTTCAATATACTCCATGGCGAAATAAAGGATCTGATTTTCATTGCCAATATGATATATTGAAGCGATGTTCGGATTATCAAGCTGGGAGATAAAGCGGGCTTCCTTGATAAACATCTCCCTGAATTTTTCCTGAGCCGAGAGCTCAAAGGATATAACTTTGAGTGCAACAGCCCTTTCAAGGGCGATATCCCAGCCTTCAAATACACCTCCCATTGCCCCGGAACCGATAAGTGAAACAACCTTGTAGTTGTTGAACTGCTTGCCTATCAGGCTGTTGTAAAATCTTTCTTCGAAGGAGGTTCCTTTATTTTTCCGGGAACTGTCTATTTCATCTGCACCATCATTACCACTGGTCATAATAATGGTACGCTCAGGGGTATTAACAGATTGAGGCGTCTGAACAGGGACTGGCGGAGTCACTTCTGCGCTGCCCTTCTGAAGATGAGATTTTATGTATTTCAGGTATTCAAGCCATTCCGAACTTTTTTCTATTTCAACCCCTATACCTGCATCATCTGTGGCCTTAAGATTTTTAAATGTAATGTGTTTAATGGAGCCTTTGACAACCGCGGTTCCTGATTGCAATGGAACCCTTACATACAGTTCCACTCCGGCTTTCCCAAGCATTGAGGTCTTCAGAAACATCCCTTTGGTGCTTATATTTTTTATCTGGCCCGGTATCCAGAGGATACCATTCCTTGATATCTCAACCTTTAAGATCCGGAGGAGGGCAGCCCTTTTGTCTTCCCGTTTTTCCGTATCCTTATCCGGGATACTCTTTACCATCTGGGTGGCGCTGAAGTTCATATCCTGGTCTGATTGCGTATTACTTTCCCTGTTTCCGTTTTCGGGTGGCCCGCATATTTCATTTACACGGGAAGCAATTTCTTCATGATCCAGGGGATATACTATAAAATCGGTTGCCCCGTCCTCAAATGCCTTTTTTGCACTGCCCTGGTCATGCAATGGGACGCAGAAAACAAAGGGGATTTTTTCCCTTAAGGGGTCGTTTTTAAGAAAGCGTAATAAATCGTAACCATTCACATCCCTTAATTTATTGTCACACAGAATCAACTCCACAACAGCGGAAGACAGAGTGGACAGTACCTCTCTCATATCCATCGCTGTTGATACAGTATATCCTTTCATGGACAGTGAATCCGCGATCTCTTTTAAAAAATTCTCATCGCGGTTTATAAATAGTATGTTCTTTTTATCGTTCATTGTTTAAGGGATTTGGCATGCCTTTAATCAATTTAAAAAACATGATAAGGGATGCCATGAACTGAAAACAGATTTAATTTTACTGCCTTTCTCCGGTTTTATTTGGCTTTAGGCAAATCTGTAATGCAAAATATTGAAAATCAACTTTAAAAATAAGTACCGCTATCGGGCCCTTTTCTCCATGACCCAGCTGGTGGCCTCCTCCAAGGATTACTGATGGCAGCGATATTTCAAAATGGTATGGCTTTCCAACAAAATCGTTTTTAGTTGAACCGCCTATCATATTTATAATTTCAGCAACTCCGTCATGGATCAGCTCGGCATTTATCTTATCTATCTCTGTACCCATCATTCGGGCTATTATCTTCTGGGCCAGAGGCCAGTAGAGTGTAATGCCAAGGATGCCCTCAGCGCTACCTGTCAGGGCTATCAGACCTGATACATCTCCAAATATCTTAAAATCATTTGCGAAATATACCTCCTCAAAAGATGTCTCAAGCGAGGCAACGGTATTCAGAACATTACATGTGTGCTTAATAAAGGTATCAATATATTCCATCTCCTCTTTCAGAGGCTGACGGCTGGGAATAAGATGACCCATGAGTATCGGCCGGATGGCTGCGGGTGGATCATTCAGGGTAATTACTTCGGTCGCTCCGGCAGTAATATATGATTCGATTGAACCTGAAAAATCATTTGCCTTGACAACAACAATAGGCATATTTCTGAAATAACAGGCATATCTCAATTTTCGGATTCGCTTTAATATCTCCGATTTATCGATTCCTTCCTGTATTATGATCATCCGGTAGTCTTTAAGTTCCCGGATATTTTTAAAGGATTCGGTCTCCAGTGAGGCAGTATTGCCGAAAATATCATTTATTACATTCATGACCGGTGGACTGCAATCAATGGCAATTATTTTATCCGTCATCTGTTAATCTCCATTATTTCAGAGTTTCTGAAAATATGTTTAATACGGGCTGATGTCCGTTTGTAAAATTATTTAAAGTAGTAGAAACCTATATAGTTTCATTTATAAATTTAATAAGCTTTTCAGGTGTAAATGGCTTTGACAGATATCCCTTTGCACCTGCCTCCTTGGCCATTTGAACCTTTTCATCTTCTGCTTCCGTGGAGATCATTAATACCGGAATATCTTTGTATTTATCATTTTTCTTTAATGATTTCAGGCAGTCAAAACCATTCATCCCCGGCATGTTCCAGTCCATGAATATAACTCCTATATTATTGCCCTGTTTTTCAAGGTGATCAAATACTTCATTCCCGTTACTTGCCTGGAAAACTTCGACTCCCATCGACTTAATTGCATTTTGTATAATGTTTCTCATTACCTGAGAATCATCGGCAATAATTACTTTCATAATACAGCCTCACAATGTTTTAAAATTATTACTCTGATAAGATATATCTGAAATTTCTCATAACTCGTATATGTATCGACAAACTGCTTTAATTGCTTAAATATATTATCAAATTTTGTTTGAAGTATGTCATGGGAAAGGGAAATAACCTGTGAAAAATATTGGCAAAAACAGATAGAATAGGTAAAAATATACCCTGTATTATATCTCCGAAGATAGATATGATCTCATTTCTGGAGTTTTTAACTGAATTATTATAAAATATTCCCAATATTAAAAATGCATTATCCTAAAAAATTAATGTAACCTTTCGATAACTAAAACGTTTACAGATAAAATGGATAATTTTCAGGACTTTTATAAAAGGCAAAAAGATAAACTGTTCTCTTATTTAATGCGGTTAACAGGAGACTACCATTTATCTATGGACATAATGCAGGAAAGTTTTATGCGTTGTCTTGAAAAATATCGAAATAAGACAATGAATAATTCATTGCTCTATACAATAGCACGCAATGTTTTGATAGACCTGAGGCGCAGGGATAAAAAGAAAGATAATCTTGAACATGATGTTATTGACCAGACTGCAGATCAGGAGAATGACTTCAGGATTAAACAGGAATACAGAAGGGTACTTTCTGCGATGAGTAAACTTGAAGAGGATGAAAGAGAGGTACTGGCCCTGGTTCTGACAGAGGACCTTAAATACAGAGAAATCGCCTCTGTTTTAGGGATAAATGAGGGCAATGTGAAGGTAAAAGTCCACAGGGCCCGTTTGAGACTAAGGGAAATATTACAGGAGAATTATCATGAGTGATTATATAAGTATGTTTATTGATAATGAATTGAACCTGGATGAAAAGATAGATTTTGTCAGGAAGGTACATAAAGAAGAGCCGTTCTATAACGAATCTATTGACTTACTGGAACAGGAAAAATTGCTTAGCTCTGATGTTGTGTCATTAGTGCCTCAGGTTTCCTTAAAAGAAAAATCAAAAATATTTGATCTTAAATTTTATACCCCGTTTTTGAGGGTAGCAGAATTTGCGGCAGTGGCAGTTCTTGTTCTTTTTTTTGTATTTTCAATCAACCAGCCTGAAAACGAGATTTCCTCTGTTTCGAAAAGGTTCTTGATCTACCAGCCGGATGCGAGCAGCGTGCAGATTGCCGGCAGTTTTACTGACTGGAAAGATGTACCCATGAAAATGATAGGACCAAGCGGATACTGGGAGATAGAACTTGATGTTACAAAAGGGGAGCACAAATATGTTTTTATAGTTGGTGATGATAAAAAGATTGCTGATCCGACAATCATGCTGCGTGAGAGAGATGATTTCGGCAGTGAAAATACAGTTTTACTTGTGGAGGTATAGGGGTGAAGACATTGTTATCACTTTTATCAATATTCGTTCTATTAAGTGCGGGATGTACTGTCCACGAATACAAGGTGATAGGCCAGGAAGTTCATATTTATTTTAAAGATAAAAAAGCAGAAAAGGTCTATGTCCTTTGTTCTCTTGACGAATATACACCCCGTCAGGCGATCCACTCTGGTGCAGGTATATGGGAGACTGTTTTCCCTTCTGATGAAGAGTTCAAATACTTCTATCTTGTGGATGACGAGGTTCTCGTTCCGGCCTGTGACATGAAGGAAAAGGATGACTTTGGATCTGAGAATTGTGTTTATAACCCTCTATTGGGGATGAGATGATATCCTGTTTAATGGATTATATTAATAAATTATAGCTGTGAGGATAAAATGGATTTACTTAAAAAAATTATAATAGGCCTGGTTTTTGTGTTTTTTGTGCCTTCGGTATTGATTGCCGATGTGCTGGATGATGAACTCCCTGGCGATACCCCTGCTCAGATAAAAGAGATAGCCAGACAGGTTATTCGTCTTGGTGTTGAAAATCGGGGGGTTGTTAAGATGACTCAATCAATGCTCCGGAGCCGGTTCACAGCGCAGCAGATGATAAAAGCCTATGAAATAGTAGGTGAAGCAAGGAAGAATGGGCTTTCCGAAGAACCTGTGATGAGTAAACTTCATGAGGGTATTGGGAAACGCGTACAGAATGAAAATATTATTAAGGCAATGGAAAAGGTTCAGGAACGCTATCAGACAGCCAGCCAGTATGCTCATCAGATGGATAGCGACGGCAAGCAGGCCCGGCTCCTTACCGGACAGATTGCAGAATCTCTAGCTGCCGGTGTAACTGAGAATCATATGGGCAGGATGGTCAGAACTTTGACAAGTCAGAAGACTCAAAACAGCGGAGACGCAACTTCTTTAAAGATACAGACTCTCATGACAATAAAGACCATGGCTCGTATGGGTGCCAGCTCCGCATCAGTAGTAGATGTGGTAGATAACGCACTGCGGAACGGTTATGATCAGGGGAAAATGCGTCAACTTGAAAAGGCCTTTGTTACCCAGGCAAGAGCAAAGTATAATCCGACTACCATAGCAGAAAACTTTTCAAGGGGTATGAATTCAGGTACATCCGTGGATGCTATGGCGCAAAAGGGTTATATCAACTCTGCCAATGCCATGAACGGAAACAGCTTCGGGAACGGATACGGAGCCGGTATGGGGAGCGGTCAGGGAGGTGCAGGCGGTGCAGCAGGCGGAGCCGGTTCAGGTATTGGTGGTGGCTCAGGAGGCATGGGTGGAGGAGGTATGGGTGGAGGAGGATCAGGTCAAGGCTCCGGCGGTTCAGGAGGAGGTGGCGGTAAAGGAGGCAGATAGGACCATTGATCTGTATCAACCCATTCGGAATTAATCTTTTTCAAAATGTCCTGCCGGAGGTAATGTTCTCTTTCTTTTAGAGAAGTTTATCGACCCGGTGGGACAAACTTCCCTGCATACATAGCAGGCAAAACAGTCCGGTATTGTCATTTTATCCTGTTTTAAAATAGCACCCATAACTGTAGACGGGCACGATATCGCACACTTTTGGCAGGCAATGCAGGTTTGATAGTCAACAGTTATTTTTACTCTTCCTGCTTTTTCTACCAGCCAGCCAACCAATCCAAAGGGACAAAAGAAGTGGCACCATGGCCTGTAAATAAAAAGGCTCATAATCAGTATTATACCGGCAAATATTGCACCGACAATTCCCAGGTGTGCCGGTTTATATATCCTGAAGGGGTCAATGGGCTCAACAATATCTGTTCCCCATAAAAATGCGGCAATTGTAAAAATGATCAGAAAAAGAACGCGGGTGCTGTTTGATAAGATAAAAGGAATTTTAACCTGTTTACCAATGATTGTCTTCATGTTATCAGTCTGGTTAACCCTGAAAATAAGGTCCTGAAGGGTGCCCACCTGGCAGCCCCATGCGCATATATATTTATTTGCAAGAAAGACCATCAGGAGGAATACCAGAAGCGCCATCATGCGGGGTGGAAATATTGCGCCTGTAGATCCGAACAGATGAATCGCATCTTTTACTGTTCCCATCGGGCTTGGATCGGATCCCAGAATAACACCAAAGATCAGCAGAGATAGGAAGAGTGTTGTTTTACGTGCCTTCTGGCTGACTTTGTGTTTACTGAACCGGAAATAGACTGTAATCAAAAATGCAGCCCACAGCAAAAATTTTATAAGGATTTTTTTCCAGTTTTTGCTTTCGTGTTCAGCGGTAAGAGCCATCTTTTTTATTACACGGGTTTTGACCTGTTCCGGTGTTCCGTATTCCGCGAGTTTTTTTTCCAGATCTGATTTGGACTGAAGATAAAAAATCTCCTTTAGAGCAGGATTTGGGATATTATTTGCAAGTCCAAACTCTTTCATATTCATGTTTGTATCAATAGTTAAATTCTTTATTTCGGGTATAGACTCCGTTTTTCCTCCCCAAAGTCTGTCTGATACCATTGAAAGAGTTCCTACAAATGCTATCAATACTAAAAATATACTTATGGATTTAATCGGTGATGGTTTCTGCATTTTAAGAACTCCTGATTTCAATGAATCAATTTTGATGAGTTTTCAATATTAGTATGTCGAGACTGGCTTGAAACACGTCTCTGCTATATTATCATCTTGTATGGAATTGAAAAGAAAAAAGCGTTAACTTTTTGAAAATTAACGCCTTTTATTGGTAAGATAAAAGATTAAAGCAGAAAGTGTCTAGTTCCCATTCCCGGGTCCGGGTGATGGAGGTATCGGAAAACCACTTCCATCAGGAATGCCATCTCCTGAATTTGGAGCTGGACCCGGGCTCTCCCCTGCATTTAAAGGGCTGAATACACAAAGTGTAAAAACGGAAACAATAAAAATTATTATCAGTTTTTTCATTTTAAGCTCTCCTATTTTAAAATTACCCCTTATTCATTACATGAACCGTCCTGCAGTTTATCCTTTTTTCTATCCCTGATCATATCTCCACTGCCTTTTGTACCGGATGTTGTTTTGCCTGAACCATCACCAAGCTTTGTCCTGGTCCTGGTTTGAGTATTAATCCGAGTCCTGACCTGGGATGCTGTTCCCTGGCTCAAAGAGCCTGAATAGGCTTTACCTTTTCCTCCACCTGCGTTTCCTCCTCTTGCAAAGGCCATGGGAGAAAACATAATCATTGCTGCTGTTGAGATTATAAATAATTTTTTAACCATTTTTTTACCTCCTGAAGGTTGATTCTGGTTGAGACTTTTTCAGTCGCATTTTTTACACCTGAGTATCCTGATATTGCTTATATAACGTTGGAGGATTTAAATGGTTACAGAGAATATTACAGATACTTCAAGTTTTGATATTAAGGTTTGACTCGCTCATTATTGGGTATTACAATGCAAAACCGCATCTCAATAATAAAATCGGGATTTACATCCCGGTAATTGCTAAACAGATAAAATCATATTTACAGGTTCCATAAAGCTTCATTTGATAAGGATATTGATGAATTCTAAATAATATGTAACTTAACTATAAATAAAACCATGGCATGAAAAGGATAACCTGATAGGTAATGTAAATAAAAGGAGGATGTATAGATGAAGGATCAACCAAAATGGACACGGATAAGCAGGCGCGATTTTTTTAAAACAACAGCCCTTGCAGGGATGGCTGCAAGCCTACCAGCCTTGCCTTCTACCGGCTTTGCAATGCAGAATACTGTAGCTTTTTCCGGAGTAAAACCAAGCCCTGCCGGAAAGAAAAGAAATCTGCTTTTTATAAGTGATGCTCC
The DNA here is from genome assembly GCA_963667015.2 of Desulfatiglandales bacterium. Taxonomy (GTDB): domain Bacteria; phylum Desulfobacterota; class DSM-4660; order Desulfatiglandales; family HGW-15; genus JAAZBV01. The sequence continues at coordinate 1,782,650 of CAXXJJ010000004.1, read as the reverse complement.
GGAGCAGTTTGAAAAAATAATCGAGTCGATTAAATCAATCAAGGAATATGATATCCAGGTTTTCACGGTAAAAGCCGATTTAAAAAAACCTGAGGATCTTCTCAAGCCTATTAAAGATAAGAATGCGGATGTTATTTTTATGATGCTGCCCGGTCAGTTCATGTCCTCCAGAAATATCGCTGAAGGCATGGGTACCTTGGATATTCCTGTAATTCTTCTTCCCGCAAATAATATGCTGATTATGTGGGAGACAGATCTTGCGGCATCATTCCGCATAAAAGGCACAAATGCGCTTGTCGCCAATTCGGAAGCTCATGCTCTTGAGCTGATAAAGGTAGTATCAGCTCCGAGACCTCTGGAAGGCAAGAAAGCAATGATATTCAGTAAACCTTTCGGGTCAACAAGTATACCTTCACCCAACCTGAATGAGGATTATATTTATAATATAACAGGCGTCAGGGTCATACATCGCCCCATAGATGATCTGAAAGAGCTTATAAAAGGTGTTGATGAGGCTGCCGCCAGAAAAGAAATGGAAAGATGGAAAAAGGGAGCAAAAAAAATTGTTGAGCTTTCGGATGAGATGATTCTTCACAGTTCCAGGATGTATTTACTGCTGCGATCTCTTGTAGACAAAGAAGGACTGTCCGCTGTATCTGTAGATTGTCTGGCATTTTCATTCGGATCTGATAATACTATCCCGCTTCCCTGTCTCGCATTTACAAGACTGAGGGACGAAGGAATAACCGCTGCATGTGAAGCCGATGTATGTATGATGCTTACATCAATGCTGTTACAGGAAGTCAGTGGAAGGCCATCTTTTCAAAGTAATGTTTCTTCGTTGGATATCCAAAAATCGAGCACAATTCTCCGACATTGTGTAGCCCCTACAAAGATTTTTGGCCCTGATGCCCCTCAACAGCCATATGTCCTCAGGGATTACCATGGTATGGGAAAGGGAGGAACCTGTGAAATAGAATACCCTGTTGGGCTTGATGTTACCATTGGCGGATTCAGCAAGGATCTGAAAGATTTTGTAGTATGGCCGGGAAGGGTTCAGGAGATGGTTGATGACAGGGCTACCCCTTCCTTTAAGGACGCTCCGCCAGAATACAGTAAGATGCGCAAGTTTTGCACCAATATGGCCGAGATAAAGATAAATGATATTAAGGGTTTTCTGCAAAATATAGTAGGAATTCACCATAATATGATCGCAGGAAGCTATGGAAAGGAGATCTCCGATTCACTGGTGAGAATGAATGTGAATGTTATTGCACCCCCCAATTTTATAGCACCGGAAGCATAGGGTGCAGAAAAGGAAAAAACATGTGTCTCGCAGAGGCCACAGAGAAAAAGCAAAGAAATAATTTTGTTGATAAAAAAATATTTCTTTGCGTTCTCTGCGAAATAGAGTGACCTAAGGGAACAGGCGAGAGATATTCTTTTTTTTATTGAACTAATATATTGAAAGGAGAAATAGATGAGTTCTAAAAAAGACAATGAAGTAGATGAAGGAAGAAGAAATTTGCTCAGAGGCGTGTCAGCAGGCGCAGCCGGGGCAGCTATTGCCAGCGCTCTTGCAACATTGGGCGCCCCAATAGTAGCTGGTGCCAAGGAAGAAGAGAAGAAAAAAGATTCCCCTTTTTTCAGGGATCCTCCTCCATGGCCCAAGGGTACAGACGGCCACATATATGACCATTTATTCAGCACAAGCTTAAAGGAAAATACCATAACTGATGTTGTAGCAGGTCCGCAGGCATATTTCAGGGGCGACAGCGATCTTCCCGGTGCAAAAATAAACATGGGCTGGCAGGTTTTTACAAAACCCTACAGGCTGGAGATGGAATCCCATCATCATGATACTGATGAATATCTGTTCTTCCTGGGTGCAGAACTGCCGGACCTGGTTGGTTCTTTTGACGGAGAAATAGAATATTTTATGGGACCGGAGTATGAACGGCATGTTATCACCGAGGCTACTGTTCTCTATATCCCGGCAGGTCTGGAACATAACCCATGTGATATCAAAAGACTTACCAAGCCAATGATGTTCAGTGCACTTCAGCTTGCTCCATACTTTAACGGTAAATACCAGACCATGGGTTATATGGAATTAAGAGGTATGCCTAAAGTCAAGTAATTCTTCTTGATCAAAAACATTTCAACCGCCCCAAACACCCATCGGCCAAAAGCAGGTGGGAGTTTGGGCTATTCATCATTCCACATGTTAAATTATTTTCCCCTGCAAAATATATTTTTTACCATTGATAAAAATACATATTCATTATAACAATCACTAAAAGACGTAAGGGAGATAAGCGAAATGGTACAAATGGCGAATTTACCTGAATTTGAACAGAATTTTTTAATGGGCATGGAGTGTCCTTCATTTGAAAACCAGCCCTGGGCCGAGGGGCCGCCCCTTAACCGGAGAAGGGTGGCTATGATTACGACTGCCGGACTTCATATGCGGAGTGACAGACCCTTTCAGATGGGGCAGGCTGACCTGTATCGTGTTATCCCTGGTCATGCGGTTAACAGCGACCTTGTAATGTCACACGGTGCCGCAAGCTTTGACAGGACCGGCTACCAGAGGGATCTGAATGTTGTTTTCCCGATCGACCGGTTGCGTGAACTTGCAGAAGAGGGCACCATAGGAAGCCTGGCTGATTTTCATTATGCCTTTGGTACACCTTTAACCATGACGCAGAGCGAGACTGCTGCAAAGGAACTGGGGATTCTGCTAAAAAAGGATAAGGTAGACGCCGTACTTCTTTTTCCTGTCTGACCCGGCTGCACGATCGCCGGCGGCGTTCTTGCACATCTGATTGAAGAACAGGGAATTCCTACCGTAAACATAAGTCTGATAAGACCCCATACAGAGAAGGTAAAACCTCCAAGATCTCTCTGGGTGCCATTTGAATTGGGCCGTCCGCTTGGAGTTCCTAATGATAAAGGCTTTCAGCGAAAGGTCCTTTTTTCACTGCTGAGCCTGTTCGAAAGAGATGATGGCCCAATTATTATAGATGATTTTCCGGAAGATGCGCCTGAAACAGATGATGGTGTTGAGGTGTTATCCTGTCCCGTAAGTTTTGAAGAAGAGAAACCTGATGACCCTGACCTGCTTAAAACAAGTTTTATCAGGGAGATTCAGGCCATGCATCCATGGTATGAAATAGCGTTAAAAAAGAGGGGAAGAACTACAGCAGGCGGTAGCGGAATCGAAATATCTACGCTGGGTGAATTTTTATACTCTTTTGTAAAGGGTGATATCCCTGATAATCCACGTGATGATGTGGATATATCAGTAACGCTCAAGCTTGCGGCAGAAGACCTCAAGGCTTACTATATTGAAGGTGTTACAGCGCAGCCCGGTCAGGAAGGGTTGTCAAGCAAGGCCCTGAAGGAATGGTTCTGGAAGCACACAACCGCAGGTAACGTTTTGCTGGAACTGGTAAAGACCTGTTCAAAGAGTGATAATGAAATGATAAGAATGACCGGAAGTCACTTTATTGCCCCAATGGATGTGTTGATGAACGAGGCGGAGGCAAATAAAAAATAGGAAAGATCATTTTAAATGCCTTAAGAAAAAATAATGTGCCAGAACGGCGCCTTCTCAGTCAAGTATGCGCAGTTATAAATCAGAGAAATCGAATAACTGATGCAGTTATCCATAAAAATCATTTTACAAGGCATCGCTGAGATCATTCCACCCTGTTTTTATGAAAAGAGTAGAATAAGGTACTGATAATAACATTGTATTGGCATGATAATTGCTTTTAAAATAAATTTTCATTCTATACAAAATTGAAATGTTATTCACTATGTACGGAGCGGTTATGAGTACTTCCATTTTTACCACGGCTGATCTTGAAGAAATATCTGCACATGGATTGACTCCTGAACAGGTACTCGATCAGATTGAAAAATTTAAAAAGGGTATGCCATTTACCAAAATTGTCAAACCATGCACAACAGGTGATGGAATAATCGTCCTGGATGATAAGGATATAGAAAAGTATATGCAGGTTTTTAACAATGCACAGAGTAATAGCAGGTGTATGAAGTTTGTTCCTGCCTCCGGTGCTGCCACCAGGATGTTCAAGTTGCTGTTAGGCGCATATAATGCTTTCTATGGCAGCTGTGATTCTCAGGGCAAAGCAGTAGATAATACAGATGAAGCCCTGTCATCCTTTATTAGAGAAATTGACAGGTATGCATTTTATGATGAGCTGAAGGCAAAAATGAAAGATAGTGGTGAAGATCTTGAGGATTGTATTGAAAACAGGCAGATAAAAACAATACTTGAATATCTGTTATTTGAAAAAGGGCTTAACCTCTCAAATATTCCCAAGGGATTAATTCCTTTTCATAAATATAATGATGCCTCGCGAACCCCCTTTGAAGAACATCTTGTTGAGGCCTTTAACTATACAAAGGATAAAAATGGAAAAATCAGGATTCATTTTACTGTGTCCCCGGAGCATGAAAAACTGGTAAAGGAATTTATCATTAATGTCCTTAACGGCTATGAAAAGGATGGGGCAGCATATGATATTGGTTACTCATATCAGAAACATTCGACTGATACCATTGCTGTCGATCTGGATAATAAACCGTTCAGAGAAGATGACGGTTCTCTCCTCTTTCGGCCTGGGGGTCATGGTGCTCTCATAGAAAATTTATCAGAACTCAAGGGAGATATTATCTTTATTAAAAACATTGATAATGTTGTTATCGATAAGTTCAAGGATTTAACATACCGGTATAAAAAGGCTCTTGGAGGCCTTTTAATTTCTCTCCAGAAAGAGATGTTCGAATACCTCGAGACACTTATGGAAGGACGGGCAGATGGTGATTCCTTTCAAATGATTTTTGCTTTTATTCATAAAAAGTTATCCATTATCCCTCCGGGAGGTATATTAAACGGCAGTAACCTAGAAAAAGAAAAGTATCTTATTAAGATACTCAACCGGCCATTAAGGGTCTGCGGAATGGTTGAAAACACCGGGGCGCCAGGCGGTGGGCCTTTCTGGGTGGAAAAGAAAGGGAAGGGCATATCAATACAGATTGTTGAAGCATCGCAGATTGATAAGAGTAAAAATGATCAGAAACAGATTCTTGAATCTGCAACACATTTTAATCCTGTTGATCTGGTATGCGGTGTACGTGACTATAATGGCAATCTATTTGATCTTAAAATGTTTGTTGATAATGATGCAGGCTTTATATCAAGTAAATCAAAGAACGGCAGGGCGCTCAAGGCCATGGAGCTCCCCGGTTTATGGAACGGTTCAATGGCTTACTGGAATACTGTATTCGTTGAGGTGCCTGCCGCCACATTCAGCCCTGTTAAAACCGTTTTTGATCTCATGGATACTGGACATCAACCTCAATAATGGAAATAGATGGAAAACATACTTATTGAACATATTGAATGGGCAGTTGAATACGCATATGTTTGGGGATTTTTGATGGTTTTCATCCTGATGACCATTGAGAGTTCCTTTATACCTTTTCCCAGTGAAGTAATAATGATTCCGGCCGGATTTATGGCAGCCAGGGGCGAATTGACCTTCGGGCAGCCACTGGTTGATATCACTATCGTATTCCTGTGCGGACTTTCTGGTTCTCTTGTCGGCGCTTATATCAATTATTATCTAGCCATGTCTCTGGGGCGACCATTCCTGTACAAATACGGGAAATATTTTTTTATTAAGCCGGGGGTGCTTACAAGGGCGGAGGAGATTTTTTTAAGATATGGAGATATAACCACTTTTATATGCCGCCTTCTTCCTGCAATCAGGCAGTTAATATCTCTACCCGCCGGTATCTCAAGGATGCCTCTTTCAAAATTCAGTTTTTTTACAGGCCTTGGCGCAGGAATATGGTCCCTGATTCTCCTTGGTATAGGATATTATTTCGGGAGTCTGTTTGTTGATATGTCCTATGGAGAGCTTGTTCTCAAGGGGAAGGGAATCATAGCAGAACACTTTATATTGATTGTGGCCTTTATTGTCCTGATACTTATTGTTTATGGTTTAATACACTATACAGTAATGAAGTCAGATAAAAATAAAAAACTGTAACACGTGACCGGATACATACTGTTAAGAAGGGCATGGGTATTGCATCGGATAATGATTATAAGGTGAATTATTCGTCAGATTTAAGGAATATTTAATTATGGATGATTCTGAAAAGATCAGTGGTAAAAAGATATTTGAAATCCTTAAACAGTTAAAAAACAATCATGTTATCCTGAATATACATGTAATGGGTACTGATTTTGAAGGTCTTACCATAATACTGGGAGTATCTGATGGCGAACAGCCTCGTTTTTTTATTGACTACCCGGGTGGGGGAAATTCTCCTGTACCACTTTCAGTTGGAAAAAAATGCTATTTTGAATTCAGCGATGAAGACAAGATAAAACACAGTTTTAAAACTACCGTTCATAGCATCTTCGGAAAAAGAATAAAGTTTGATTTTCCTGAATTCATTGAAAGATCTCAGAGAAGAAAAACCTTCAGGATACCTGTTCCTTCAGGCTGCCGCTTGATTTACTCAAATAGTAATGACCAGTATGAATTTGATGTTATGAATGTCAGCGCAGGCGGGCTTCTTGTCAGTCTTAAGACCGTATATCACAAGAGCGGGATTCTATTTAAGGGAAACAGACTTAAAGGTCTGGTTTTGTCCTCTAAACAGCAGGACATTTCAGTAAAAATATATATACATTCAATTGAGATTGTCAGGATTGAAAAAATAGATGATAGCGACAGATCCAACTACGGACTTAAATTTATTGAGATTGATAAAAAGGAAGAGGATAAATTAAAAAGATTTATTTATTATTGCCAGCGAAGGATATTAAAGAAAAGGGGAGGGCTTGACGATTGACAGGATTGCCATCAGACGTAGAGATCGATGTTTTCTCCAATCGTCCCGGTTTTGTTCTTCTCTCCTCCCATCCTGTCATAGATACTCCCGATACGCCTGAATTTTGAACCGGAGTATGGTGATATGCGGACAAGTCTCTCCTCCTGCGTATCAGAAACAATGACATTTTTTCTTGATGTATTCTCTACAGGCTGGATTTCCTGATAAACAGGTATAAGCGCCAAATCTGTATTGATTTTCATTTATGAATCCTTGATGAAAATTGCCATATAATATAATACATCAAGTTGATATTTACAAGTTTATTGTACAGATATTAATTAATTTTAAGTTGAAATTGCTATGTATTTTATTGCGAAGCGCAAGTTCTAATACCTCTTTACTTGCGACGATTAAACCGGTTTACTCCCTGATCGATACCCAGCTGCCTGTGGCTAGTTAGTTCATTTTTTTATATTCAACGGATGACGATGGTTATAACCGGAGTTGGCCAGGATTACCTGTTTACCTTTCCTTTCCTCAGAATCAATAACAACCGGGCCCATAAGGTTTACTGTGGATTCTGTGGCCCTGCCATTAGGGATTGTTACAATCGCAAAAACCATGACCTCTTCATTATTGCCGGGTTTCAGGGCCTTTTCTTCTTCTGGTGATATATCTTTCAGATAGGCAGGATAAACCTGGAACGGATTCATTATCACAAATGCAAGACCCGGAGATGTAAGCGACTGGAGCCACATAAATGGCGAATCAGGTTTGTGTTCCATCACAATATACTTTTTATCTTCCGGGAATCCTATTAACCCTTCAGGAAAATTAATTACCCGGCTTTCATCAATCTCTATTTCACCAAATCTTGTTGTTTTTAATATCATCATTTACCTTCTTTATTAAAATCCATAGAGGTCAGGAATTGATCCAGATCAGTCGGCGCCTCTGAAGCTTTTATATTTTCACTCATTATTTTTTCATATACTTCGGTTCTGTTAATAAGTACGTTCTTTGGCGCTTTTACTCCAAGTTTTACCTGATTCCCCTTAACTTCAAGGACAGAGATCGTTATAGAATGTCCGATTGTAATGCTTTCATCTATTTTTCTTGTTAATACAAGCACTGGTACCCTCCATGGCTCCAGGATTATTGTTTATGATAATGCTGGTTGAATAAAAATCCGGTTAACTGTCATTTGTCAGGTTCAACTAGAGATAATCTACAAGGCTCATCTGCATTATTTTAGATGATGAAGATAATGCTGCCTGATAAGCCAGTTCTTTTGATTTAAGGGATATAACTGCCTCGGCAAGATCCGCATCTTCAATATTAGAAATCCTTTCAGTATTGCTTAATTCAAGGTCTGCAACTATATTACTTTTAACTTCAAGTCTTATGGTTTTACCTGCGATCTCTGAGATGTTTCCGTTTACGCTTCTGAGGTGGATGTCAAGATTTGACATGGCACTCTGAATGCCCTCTATATCATTACTTTCCAGACTCGTTTTCAGATCGATAAATGTCTTGAAGATATTTGAATTATCCCAGCTTCCACCAAAAATATTTTTTCCATCCTGACCCACAGCTATAACAGTATCTTTACCGATGTTTAATGAAAAAGCTGTATCGTTTCCCGAATATGTAACCGTCGATCCAGCTGCATCCAGGGTGAAAGGTATTGTGTCGGTATTGGTTCCCCCAAACAGGTATCTGCCTCCTGATGAACTGTTTGCAAGACTGATTACCTCTTCGAGGTATCCCTGAACAAGATTGGCATTGTTTGATCTTTCCGATGAGCCGATATTTGCGCTTGCCATGGACACAGTAAGTTCCTTTGCAGCTGTAATAATATCATTAAGCTGGGTAAATGCCGATTCGGAGGCATTAAGCCATGACTTTCCCATTGAGATGTTCCTCTCCATCTGATTCAGATTGGAAATAGACGATTTAAGATCAAGTACACTCACAAGCCCAACTGGGTCATCGGAAATATTATTAATCCTTTTTGAGGTTGATACAACTTCATTTGCTTCAACCATATCAGTGGAAGTTTTTCCAAGATTTCTCAGGGCTGTATCATATAAAGTTTTGTTTGCTACTCTCATGTCTTATCCTGTTATACCGCCTGGAGAATTGTGTCAAGCATCTCCTGGGCGGTGGTTATTAATTTAGCCGCTGCCGAATAGGCGTGCTGGTACTTGATAAGGTTAGCCATCTCTTCATCCAGTGAAACCCCTGATATATTATCCCTTGTTGCGCTCAACTGATCCTGTATCGTCTGGGTGTAGGTTTTTTCCCGCTGGATACTCTGGCTGTCGATTCCTATTGCTCCAACCATCTGATGCAGGTATTCGCTTATAGTAGAGTTTGTAATATCCAGCGTCCTGGTTCCCTCTTCTCTTGAATACTCCCACTGCTTTACTGCTACATTCTGATACTGGAGGTTTGAAAGAGTAAGGGAATTTGAATTATCGCCGGGAGAAAATTCGCCATACGTGTCAGATGATTGTGTTACATCAATAGAATAGTTGTCTCCGGCTGAAAATGCTCCGTTGAAGGTTATCGTAACTCCTTCAGCTCCTATTGGATATGTATTGCCGGAGATAAAGGCTGTGTCGGCAGACCAGGCACCGCTGTCCTTTCTCCATATGAAATTTCCACCTGCTGTGATTTCTATTTCAAATGATCCATCTTCTGTTCCTGTATATGGCCCCGATGTTGTAAGAATTCCTGTTGATGTATTTGAAGAATCTCCTTTCGCATAACCTACATTATTGTTTATCTTACTTGCTGCGATATTGTTCACATCTGAAAGGATACCCTCATTTATGCCCATATTCCTGGCATTGGATGATGTGAAAAATGAATTTATTCCAAGAGTAGCAAGTATGTTGCTGTTGTCATCGGAAAAGGCAAATGTATAACCGGAATGAGTTGTCTGATCTATCTCAAGGCTCAACGCACCGTCCTGTATTGATGAGTTAAAGGCATCTTCACCGTTGATAGTCAACCCGTTAATTGCAGAGGATAGATTATCCAGGGTCGTTGTATCCGCATCTATAGGTAGAGTCGCCTCACCGACTACACCACCGTTTTCATCATATAGCCATAGCTTAAAGCTTCCATCTGTTATCTTGTCATAAAAGTCAAGGCCGGAATCTACATTCCCCATTACTTCGTTTCTATCCGTGGCCTGATAACTGCCTGTGAGAGAGGTAAAACCTGTCAGTCCTACACCCTGACTGTGAGCACTGTTAATTTCCCATGTTATTGATTTTGCAAGTTCATCGAGGTTGGACATATATGTAGGGAGTGTTTCATCCCTCAAATCCAGCCATGCTCCCAGCCTTCCGCCTGTTATATTTTCTGTTATAGGAGTGGAATTATTTTCCCAGATAACATCAGTCCCGTTGAAGTCAAGGTGGTATGAGTCCTGCCTGTTGACCAGCACAAACCCTTTTGGGGTCGCTACGGTAAGGCTGCCATCATCATATTCATAGGCGTTTATATCCATGTATGTCGACAGTTGTTTTACCAGAGAAGTTCTTTTATCTATCAGATCATTGGGAGTTCCTGTTGTCTTAACAAGGATTATCTGTCTATTTAAACCTGCAATCTGATCGACAATCTGGTTTACATTATCAACCCCTGCGTCGATTGAAGTATCCAGATCTTTCCTCAGTTTTAACAGGTCATCACTTGTCTCCTGAAAACTCTTGGACAGAATCGAACCGTATTCTATAAGAATGGTTCTTTCAGCTACGCCTGATGGGTTATTGTTCAGGTCATCCAATGCATTCCAGAAATCATCGAGCAGACTGCTTGTGCTGCTTTTTGAATTTTCGTTAAATATAGTCTCCAGGATATTCATATAGGTTTCTTTTTCAGTCATCATTGAAAGATCACTTGTAGAACTCTGAAGACGCTTTTCTATGAAATCATTGGTGACGCTTTCAATATCAGTTAACGTTACACCGCGGCCGAAGACCAGACCGGCGTAGGGGGCAGGCTCATTTACCACCATCGTTGCAACCTGTCTTGAATAACCTTCAGTACTCACATTTGCAATGTTATGTGAAATAATATCCATTGCGTACTGCTGTGTTAAAAGGGCATCCTTCGCTATATTAAGTACCAGGCCGATTCCACTCATTTTTAGACCTCATTACGATAAATAAGGTTGGATGTCGCATTCCTCTTTTTAAGGTTGCGACTGTATGTATCCGGCTTTTTATCTGATTTGGCGAGTGATGAAAATATATCGTTAATAAAACCCAGTGTTTCATTGACAAATGATATATTTTCTTTGACCCTGACGCTTATTTCCTGTTTCAGATTCATAAGTTTTCTTTTAAGCTGCATAATTCTATCCCTGTCATGCCGCGAAACATCTGCAGGTAGAGGATTAGATCTGGAACTTTCCGGAAAACATCTTGTGTTTTCCTCTATGGCCTCCAGGATTTTATTCTTTTCATCCTGAGAAAACCATATCCCTTTAATATTCTGGCTGATTAGGTTATCACTCTCCCTCTTTATGCACCCAAGAAGGTCTTCATATAGTGATATTCTTTTTAGATACAAGCCCTTTAATATATTAATGTCTTTTTCCATATTGCTCCCTGCCTTTATTATCGGTAAAAATCTTAAAAATCTGAAATATTCATGATATCGAATTATTATCGATATCATCCTGATCAGGTTTTAAGAAAAATTTCCGGGTCAAGTTTTTTTCCATCTCTTCTCACCTCAAAATGGAGATGCGACCCGGTACTTCTTCCTGTTGAACCGACTTTTGCTATTGTTGATCCTTTTGTTACCCAGTCACCGGTCTTGACTGTAATATCGCTGTTATGGGCATACAGTGTTGTAAACCCATGGCCATGATCCAGGACAACTACCTTTCCATATCCCTTCTGGTCATCAGTAATCTGGACCCTTCCTGCCATTACAGCCTTAACATCTGTGCCCTCTTTTGCCGCAAGATCAATTCCTTCATGAAATTTCTTGTTTCCTGTAAAGGGATCCTTTCTCAATCCAAAGGAAGAGGTAACTCTGCCCTCCGCTGGCCAGACTGGAAGCCCGGTATCATTGTTGCTTTCAATATCGGTATTTCCGTTCAGATAATCAATATGCTTGAGCTGCTGATAAAGCATATCTGCAATACTGTTGCTCCCTTTTCCCGCCATATTTTTTGATAATTCCTGGTCGAGCATTGATTGATATACCTCTTCTGCCTGACCGCCGCTGAATAGATCACATTTCTGGATGCTGTTTCTCATAGTTTTCAGGATTTCATAGGTAAATACAGATTCAAATTGTTTACAGGCCTCTTTTAATTTTTTGTCTCTTTCTTCTACGGGGTTCTTAACCGGTAGAGAGTTGCCTGATTTTATTGGAATATCATTCATTAACGAGTTTCTCCCTGATGTTTTTTATGACTCCGGCTCAGTCTTTCCTTTTATATAATTTCAAGGTCAGCCTGCAGTGCACCGCTGGCCTTTATTGCCTGGAAAACAGTTATAAGATCTCTTGGTGAAACCCCGATAGCATTAAGTGCCTTTACAACGCTTCCAAGGTCGGATTTTTCCGGCGATACCACCAGAAGTTTATTTTTTTCTTCCGAAATATTGATTTCTGTATCGGGAGTTGTAACTGTATCTCCATCGGAGAAAGGTGCCGGCTGACTTACATCCTTGTTTTCCTTGATCTCGACACTCAGGTTTCCATGGGCAATGGCTACCGGTGAGATCATGACTTTTTCACCCATGATGACCGTACCGGTTCTTTCCGAGAGTACAATCTTTGCCTGCATATCAGGCTGAATCTGGATCTGCTCCAGTGAAGCCACCAGCGAAACATGACTGCCGTCATAGGCCTGGGGTATATCTATTGTAATAGTTCCAGCATCAACAGGTTTTGCTTTTATTATTCCCATCTCATTATTTATTGCCTGGGAGATCCTCAGGGCAGTTGTGAAATCAGGCTTATCAAGTGCTATAGTAATAGTATCGAGTGTCTCCAGCTCAAAGGGAACTTCTTTTTCAACAAGTGCCCCGCCAGGGATTCTAGCTACAGTCGGATGATTTTTTGAAACACCTCCACCTGCGGCGCCTGAAGAAGCAAATCCTCCAACAAGCAGGGGGCCCTGGGCTAACGCATATATATTATTATCCACACCTTTAAGAGATGTCATTACCAGTGTTCCCCCCTGGAGACTTTTCGCATCGCCTATGGAAGATACGAGAACATCAATAGTGGTTCCCTTTCTGGCAAAGGGTGGAAGTTCTGCTGTAACAATAACCCCAGCTATATTATCTACCTTTACCTGATCCGCTATCGAATGCATACCGCCCAGTCGTTCCATCATATTTACAAGTGACTGTGTTGTAAACTGAGTCTGCTGGCCGTCACCTGTTCCGTTAAGTCCTATAACAAGTCCGTAACCAACAAGCTGGTTGCTCCTTACTCCCTTTAAGGATGCGATATCTTTTATCCTGGCAGCGGAGGTGCATGTTGCATAACCTATCAATATGAGTACAGTAAGTAATAAGACATTTGAATATATTTTTTTTACCGATTTCATTTTTCCCTCCATTAGAACGGCCATACGTGGTCAACTGCCCGTGTTAGCCAGCCGGGACGCTGTTTGTCACTTATTGCTCCGGTCCCAAGGTATTCTATTTTTGCATCTCCAATATAGCTGGACAGTATTGTATTATCCGGTGATATATCTGACGCCCTGATCAATCCTGAAAGAATAATTATCTGTGTTTCGCTGTTAACAACTATCTGTCTGGTTCCCTGGATAACCAGGTTTCCGTTTGGTCTTACATCAATCACCCTTGCTGTAATGGATGCGGTCATACTGTCTCCCCGTGAAGTGGTGCCTGATCCGTTGAAGCTGTTTACTAGAGAACCACCCAGCATGCTTGAATTGTTATAGGCGTTCCGGACATCACTTTTACCAAATGAAGTCAGATTTTTTAACCTTCCTTCCCAGCCCAGGAGATTATCAATTCCGGCATTGACAGATGAGGTCTTTCCTGTCTGAGTGCTGGCAGATTTGCTTGCGCTTGATGTCTCAACAATATTAACCGTAACAAGATCTCCTACTTTAAATGCACGCAGATCCTGATAAATATCCCTTGAATTCATTTCATTATATAAACCGGATAATGACTCAGGATCTCTTTTAGTAAGGTCTTTTTCAAAGGTCCTTACCTGCAGGGCCGGCATTGTGACCGGTGCAACATTCTGCGTCTGCGGTTGCGTTCCTGCACATGCCGATATTACTGTAAGACTGATTATTGTTACGATTTTTTGTGTTATTCTAAACATTGCCTGCTCCCGGATTATTAATCTTGGTTTTCTCTAAATCTGATACCTGTGATCAGAACTGAACCTCTACAAGGGAAGTCCTTCTGACGGTTGCTACTATTTCCCTGCCGCTGTTTATGTTCATGACCCTGATCTGGTCTCCAACGCAGCCTTCTTCCAGGGCTTTGCCTGAGGCGGTTATTAAAAGCTGATTGCTTTCTGCCTTTATTATTACCCTGTCTCCCTTTTCAACAGCCGGTGGCACTTCGAACATGCTTGTCTGGATCGGCTGATCAGCCTGTATCCTGCGGGTTGCCCTTTTCCCGATTATCTCTTTCGTGTCTGTCAGCAGGTTGTTCCTGTTATATTTAACCTTTTCGGAAACCAGTGTAATATCCTGTGAAGAGATAATATCACCCCTGTTTATAGTCCTTGCTGCCTTAACAACCTCTTTAAAGACATTTATCTTCCCCGATACAATTATCTTCCTCTTGGAATCACCATCCACCCTGAAGTCGATCATTATGGAGAAATTGCCAAGAAAATTATTGTTCTGTTTTACTTCAACTTCCCAGTCAAGCTCACCTACCGGAAGGGCAGTCGATGGCGGAGCATTTATTTTATCAACAACAATCTGGTCCCTGTCCCACGGTGCATTATCCATAATATAATCACGGAATATCTCTTTCAGGGTTTCTTCTCCTATAACCTGGGCGGTTCGTTCTATTGTTATAATTTCGGGAACTTTTAACGATACATCATCCTGTTCATTAAGCGAATTGGCTGTCTTGTAAACTATAAAATCTCTGTTGATTTTTCTGAATGCATCAGGAGCAGGGGATGAAGTTATTTCGAT
The DNA here is from genome assembly GCA_963667015.2 of Desulfatiglandales bacterium. GTDB lineage: Bacteria > Desulfobacterota > DSM-4660 > Desulfatiglandales > HGW-15 > JAAZBV01. The sequence goes on along the minus strand of CAXXJJ010000004.1, from coordinate 1,767,583 downwards.
TGCCTTTAAATCCTCTACACGGCTGTCATTTGCCGGATGAAATATTGCAATGTCTCCAAGATGAACCATGTCTCCGTCAATTTTCAGCCTGTCTTTCACCTCTATTTCCAGTGCCGAGACTGTTGAAGGCATCATGCAGCATGCCAGAAAAACAAGCAGGATAATAAAATTTATGACAAATGATTTTTTTTGACTGGTCATGATCTTAGTCCTATCTCTTTATATTGTTTGCCATCTGCATCATTTCATCAGCAGCCTTGATGGACTTTGACGATATCTCATAGGCACGCTGACCGGCTATCATATTAACCATTTCCTCCACAACATCGACATTTGACATCTCAAGAGAACCCTGAAGAATTGAGCCAAGCCCGTCGACTTCCGGGTTGCCCTCTATAGGATCTCCTGAGGCCTCTGTCGGACTGTAATAGTTGCCTCCAAGGCTTCTCATACCGGCAGGATTGATAAAGTTAGTTATGGTTAACTGTGCAGTAGCGGTTGTCTCACCGCTTTCATCGAATGCCTCCAGGGCTCCGCTGCTGTCAATGGTAAAATTAACCGAATCTGTTGGTATTGCGATCTCCGGCTGAAGCCTGTCGCCCTGGGAGGTTACAATATACCCGTCAGAGTCAATCTGAAAAGAACCAGCGCGCGTATAAACCTCATCACCGTTATTATTAACAATCTTGAAAAAACCGTTTCCGGCAATCGCCAGGTCAAGCTGGTTACCTGTCTCAACAGGATCCCCCTGTGAAAATATCTTTTGTATGGAGCTGTATCTTGTACCCATTCCTATCTGGATACCGGTAGGTATCTGTCCGCCCGAACTTGTATCTGCCCCTGGTGATTTAAGGTTCTGATACAGAAGATCCTCGAAATCGGCACGGCTTTTCTTGAATCCGCTTGTATTTACATTTGCCAGGTTGTTTGCAATTACATCCATGTTAATTTTCTGGGCTGTCATGCCTGAAGCGGCTGTCCAAAGGCTTCTAATCATTTCCTGTTCTCCTTGTTTTTTTACTACTTTTATTATCTTTTAATATTTTATCTTAATCTGCCGACCTGGTTAATTGCCCTGTTGTTCAGCTCATCAATAACCCTCATGGATTTTTGATAGGCCTCAAATGACCTCAAGGCATGAATCATGTTAACCATTTCTTCGGCAGTATTTACATTGGAAAGCTCAGTGTAACCCTGGCTTACAACGGTTTCATCAGGTATATCCATTTCAGGGAGTTCCTGAGGATTTGCGAAAAGGGTTTTGCCTTCCTTTACTATGCCCTGGTAATCTTCAAAATCGACAATCGCAAGCTGACCGATTGGACCGGCATCTGTTGACATAAGACCCTTCCGGTCAATCTTGAGATCATTTCCGATTACTTTAAGGGGGCCGGATTTGCCCATCACCGTATCCCCGCTCTGAGTTTGAAGGGTTCCGTCGGTGGCAAGCGTGAAATTTCCTTTTCTTGTATATCTGATACCGTCATCAGTCTTTATCTTGAAGAAACCTTTACCAGTTATTGCAAAATCCAGTTCATTTCCTGTCGCTCTTATGTCTCCCTGCTCCATATCCGGTCTTATTGTTACATTAGCGGGTGTGTCAGCTGATACTGCAGCCTGATTAAGAAGCTTTTGAAAGGAAATTCTGTCTTTCTTGTAGCCGATCGTATTTACATTAGCGAGGTTGGCTGAGATAATATCCATTCTCAGTTCTTCTTTCATGCAACCTCTGGAAGATTCAAGCATTCCGTTTATCATTTTTGCCTCCTGGTAATTTACTGACCGTTGCCCTTACTTATAGCAATTATCATACCATTGACATTAAGTGATTCCGGGCGTAGGGAATTATCTGTAATCTATTGGAATTAAAGGGTAAAAAAGATTTGATGGAAATGTATAAATAAATGTTTTTTTAAAGGGTACTGTCAGATATGAAGACCTTTCCCCCTGGCCGGAAAATATTTCCCTGTTTCAGTCATTAAAAGGCAAATATTTATTAAATCGATTTCAGCTATTTTCTCTCAACCGTCTGAAAGGACAGCTTCTTTACTTAATCTGTCATTTTATTTTAAAAAATGGCATGGAACTTGAACTACCACTCAGCAAAATAAATTTATTCCGTCAAAGGTAAATGAGATAGCCATTGGTTTATAAGGGGTTGGTTTCTCTGCACCCGCTGCGGAGTAGTCTGATAAATTTGGCCTGAGAGGAGATAACTAAAATGCACTGCAGGTTTATTTCCATTGCCTTCTGTCTTGGAGTGTGCCTGATGATTGCAGCCTGTTCACCGGGAGTATATGTGAAACTGGATTCTTCCGCCCCTGAACGAAGTCCTGTATTCATCGGTATGAAGAGACACGAGGCAGAACTTCATCTTGGAACCCCTCTTTATATTAATCGTCTGAACGACGAGCAATACAGGGGAATTTATGAATATGAGACAATCCAGAGCGGTTTGAGTGAACTGTCTTACGATATAATGGATTTTACAACACTGGGGCTGGGAGATTTAATTGTAAGTCCTCTGGACAGGTCAAAGGGAAGCAGACATCTCGTTGCTGTTGTGTATCAGATGGAAGATGAATATATAAAGAATGACAGGGTTGTGGATATTAAGGATCGGATAAAGGTTGAGCTGGAGTAGAAGTGAACATATGTACAAATATTGATATTACAAAAGCTGCCGGTAAATTTATAAAAGAATTGCCGCCAAAACAATACCTGCAGGTAGTAAGTACTATACTTTCCCTTAGAGAGAATCCAACACCAAATGATTCTAAACAATTAGCAGGATAGGAGAAATATCCCTTCCGATATGAAATGGAACTGTTGTTCCTCGCCCATCAGGATGGCGATATTGTTTGTGGGAGCCTCTTTGTCTGATTTCTTGAAATCCGAGTTTATTAAGAATTGAAACAACTTCTTTAGGTTTTAGGACAGGAAGTGTACCCATAGCTATGCCAACATAACATTTTGAGTGCCGATAAATTCACTTTCCATTCTTGGAAGGCCATCTTCAAGAAGCATCTCTATAACTTCTTTCAAATTTTTATTTAATTCATCCAGTGTTTCACCTTGTGAATGTGCACCCGGAAATCCTGGAACGTAGCCAATATAAAGACCTGTCTCACTACATCTTTCTATGACTGCTGTATATGATGTCATTTATCTCTCCATAAAAAAGAATAAATAAATTTATATTGTTATCAATTTAATAGTTTATTTAATATATTACAATTTTGAATGCTATCATAAAAAAAACAGGTAGAAAAGTATTTATCATGCGGTATCAGCAAAAGTGATCATTTGCATGGAATATCCTCATTATATTCATCGGGCCGCTCTTTCTTGCCAAGAATTCCAAACACTTCTTTTATATCCCTAATATGACTCATCAGGATAGAAGCAAATATCTTGAGGAGTGTAAAAAGCTGGACGAGTTATAGGAGGCTTTATTGTTTTATATTTATAAAAATTTCCAAGTAAGGATTGAAATGTGTAAATTAATGCCTAAATTAGGAAATTAATTACTTGTTTTAACGGTAATTAATTTCATACCTTCAAGCCGCCTTTATAAGTTCATGACCATAACTGATTGATAATTAAGAGATTAATTTGTATTGCAGAGTCCTGTCTTTTTTGGCACTGATATTGCTTAATCTTGTTTTTGCTTACCTGAATTATTCATTAAAAAGATATTAGCGATCTGTTATGTCTATTTTAATGTAGTCTTACGCTTAAATAATGCATTGAGATTTTTAAAATTAAAAAGGAGGGTTCTTTAATGAAACGCACTTTTATGTTTTTATTGGTCTTTTTTAGCTTTTTGTATTTAGTTAATATTGCATTTGCTGATCCGGTTGATTTAAGCACTTTTGTCGGCGAGCCCGATGATCCAACCATTGTAGATATCCGCAGCGATACGATCACATTTTATGAAAGTACGGATTATGGTTATCTCTATGCAGCAAATGATAGTTTTTTTGTGCCAGATAATGCATTGACATTATCCTATGAATACTCATTGGTTCCAGGACTGGATGATTATGACTGGCTGGTATTACAAATCGATGGTGCCTATGAAATGGAGATTGGATACTCAGGAGCCGGAACTTATTCAATTGATATGACACCATACTTGGGACAAACGATCCGCCTTGCCTTCGGTCTTGAGTATGATTCTTGGGATGATTGGGGATTTGATAGTACCGGGACTATATCAAACATAGATTTAGCAATTGCATCCTCTGGAACTGAGCCAGTCCCAGAGCCTGCAACTATGCTTTTACTAGGTAGTGGTCTAGTTGGGTTAGCAGGAATGGGAAGAAAGAAATTCTTTAAAAAATCATAAAACTTATATTTGAGATCTTCTGAAAAAGCCACACTGCTGAAAAGGTTTTAAAGTATGTGATTTATAGTTTTTGAATAATTGAGCAGTACGGAAAGCCACGGATTCGTATATACGAAAAGCCGGGCTGCCAGAAGTTGTAGTTAACTTTTGACGGCCTGGTTTTTCTTTTTATAGGGAAGTTATATCGACAGGAGAGAAATGAATATGCTTAGAAGAATCCAATTAATTTTGATTTCAATCATTTGCTTTATAGTTTTATTCTCACCACTTATCCAAGCCGAAGAAGATGTAACAGATAAAGTTCAGCTCATTCAATCAAGAATGATGTTTGACAGAAGCACTAGTGAAAATTACCTGGATGTTTCATTAAAAAATATATCCGAGGATGTACTTTTAACTCCTATTAAGGTGGTTATTGATAACATCAATGATCCAAGTGTGACAGTTGCGAATGCTGACGGAGTTACTGATGATGGGAAGCCTTATTTTGAGTATATTAATGATATGGGGCGGCTGCTGCTTAGTGAAAATACCGAGACCAATAGGTTGATGTTTTATAATCCAAACCGATCAAGGTTTAACTACACAGCAAGTGTTTATGCAACTGTACCGGAAGCTGCTGCGGTTATAGGGGTTGATGGAGGATTTTTATATTTATTAACCTCTGAAGGCAATATTGATATTCCTTCTGGTGCCATCTCTGAAAATATTGTTTTTACCTTGACTACCTCTGATTTCCCACCTCAACCAAATGCTTCTATGATATTTGTATCATCGGCTATTAATATCGGCCCAGATGGAACATCATTTTCTAAAGCTGCCATAATAACATTATACTATAAAGATGATGATAACGATGGTCTGCTGGATGGAACGAATTATCCTGAGATTGCTCTTTACCCATACAGATACAATACGACCTCAGGTACTTGGGAGAAACTTCAAATAGTAAGTCAAGATTTTGAAAATAATTTTATAGAAACAGCAACTGATCATTTATGTGATTTTATATTGGCTATGGATACTGATGACATACTCACTCTTTTCGATGGTTTTGACTACAAAAATATTGATGATCTAAAAGATCATTGGTCTATTATAGATGGGGAAAACTTGAATCCAGGGGCAAACAATTGGTATAGTAGCACCTTAGTCAAAACATATCCTAATGAAGGGAAAGTACGATTGGCGGCAGAGGTTGAAGATAGTGAAAGAAAAGCATCAGAAATAGATTTAATTGATAGGCTGCCAACTACAGGTACGTTTGCTGCAAGAATTAAAATTAGTGGCGAAACTATTTCAGGGTATAATTCTATTAAAGCCTTTTTTACCTATGCTGTAGAACCACCCCCATTGCCATCTTTAATTAGCCTGAATCCCACAAATCATATAGAACATGATTTCGAAATAATAACAGAAACCGAACATCCTTGGCTTGAAAATTCTGCACTTGATTTACCTGTTCTAACAAGCAAAACTCATACAAGGACAGATGCAATATTAAGCAATTCAAATCCTCAAATATCAATAAGTGATATTTCAAATGATTATATTACACTTGTTGTTCAAGTATCAAAATATTATTTGTCTAGCGAGTATACATTCTATAATTCAAAATATACTTGTGTTGTAGAAAATGAAGAGATCTCACTTGGAACAACATGGACCATTAATCCAAGTGAAATAGATAGATTGTTTGCTATGTTTAATGTCTGGTGGCTTGAGCCAACAAATGAAAAAGATTTGCCTGATGATCAAGGCCCCCAACTTATGGATGTGCAATGGTTCTATTATAACTATTCAACAAGTATGATGCCCTCTGATGTCAATCTATACGGATCTTTACTTGACACCGGAATACCAGATATTGATGTAGATGGTGTTCCTAATACTGTGGACAACTGCCCCGGCACCTACAACCCCGACCAAGAAGATGCAGATGCTGATGGAATAGGAGATGCTTGTGAAGTCATAAATGATGATATGATTATTGGCTCATGGACTGAATATATTGATCATAATTGTGATGGTGGTGCAGGAATTAATACTTTAATTTTTTATGAAGACCATACATTTGATTCGATTCCAAGATGTAATGGATATACAGGAGTTTGGGAATTATCAGGTGATGAGATAACTTTTACTTACACTGGTTGTGATTATCCGATCTATACCGGCGCTGTTAATAGTGAAGGTTCCACCATGAATGGTACGATGGGAGATACTAATTGTTGGTCAGCAATACGGGTTGAAGAAGACGATGATATTGATAATGATGGAATAGCTGATATAGCCGATAACTGCCCTGATACATACAATCCAGCCCAAGCTGACTCAGATGGAGATGGGATTGGGGATGTTTGTGAGAATAACGTAACTGGTAATTGGCTTGTTTATAATACTCCTAATGGTCAAGTTGAAGATGATGAACCGCACTTTTGGGCTTTTACTCAGGCTGGTAATTCAATTTCATTTACAAGTGATGAAGGTTATTCTGGTAGTGGTACAATAAATGGAATAAATATTTCAATTGAGTTTATCCATGTTGCAACTACTGTATATGTAACAGGAGTATATTATGGTGATACTATGTCGGGCACATATTATGATGAAAAATCACATGGAACATGGAGAGCAGTAAGAGAATAGAGAGATGTTACATTTTTGAATCGTGACAAACAAAACAACTCGAATCAATTCGAGTCTATCCACTACGTTTGACTATAATGGCAAACCCAAAATTTAAAATAAATTTAAAAAAGAGGCCAAAGGAGTTGGTAATGAGGAAAATGAAAAGTATATGCATGACATCTATCTCGATAATTAGTTTTATTTTACCACTTCTTTTATCATCTATCTCATATGCAGAAGAAGATGTAACTGATAAGGTTCAGCTTATACAATCAAGGATGATGTTTGACAGAAGCAATAGTGAAAATTACCTGGATGTTTCGTTGAAGAACATATCAGATGATGTGTTGTTGACTCCAATTAAGGTGGTAATTGATAACATCAGTGATCCGAGTGTAACAGTCGCTAATGCTGATGGTGTTACAGATGATGGTAAGCCTTATTTTGAGTATTCAGGTAAAACAGAACAATTTTTACCTGATACAACGTCAGAATCGAAAAGATGGTCATTTTATAATCCTAACAGGGCCAGATTTAATTATACTATTAATGTTGTCGGTGGTATCCCAGAAGCGTTTGCTTCAGTTGGGTTTGGAGGTGGTGTAATTGAAGTAACTGATCCTGAAAGTCCTCTTTATGGATTTGTTGTTGAGATTCCAGATGGAGCATTAACCGAAGAAAAAGTAATTACAATAACTGAAGTTGAAAACGCCATTCCATTTTCTAGGGGATCATCAGATTTATGTAAACAGATTGATATAGGACCAAGTGGGACAGTTTTTGAGCAACCAATCCTTATTAAATTTCCTTATGATGATAGCGAATTAGATGAGAATAATATTTTGGATGAATTAACACTTAAGGTGTCTACATATGATGAAGAATATGGTCAGTGGCTACCTGTTGAGGTAGTTAGCATTGATACTGTTAATAACATCATAATTGCAAAAACCTCTCATCTTACAATATTCGCAGTCGCTGGCGATCGATTGATAAGGCATGGGGAGCTTATCGAAGATTCAACTCATACTCCAATCTTATTTGTTCATGGTATCCAGCCTATACTCTTTGGAGACAGTGCTTATGGAGATATCTATTCTACGTTTGGCGATGGTACTGACAATATAACTATGAGCGCGTTAAATTTCCTTTATGCAGAAGGAATAAATGTCTATGGCCTTGAGTATGATACATCAAGACCAATTCAAGAATGTGCTATCTCATTAAAACTTGCTATCAACAAAGTTAAATCACAGACAGGTAGTGCGAAAGTTAATGTTATTGCTCATTCTATGGGAGGTTTAGTAACTAGGGCATATCTCGTAAACATGGCAGATGCTGATTGGCTGGGTGATACACTAATTACTTATGAACATGATATTGCTAAATTAATGATGGTTGCTACACCAAACCATGGTTCTTACTTATCAGGACTGTCAGTAATCGCCGAGTTTTTACCTTCGATACAAAATTATAGATCCACAACCGATCTATTACCACCCAGTATGTTTTTACAGGAACTTAATTCAAGGCAGATAGATAAAAATTATCCAATAGTCGTCGATAATATTTATGGTGTAGTTGAATCATTAGAAGGAGACATGTCTGACTTTTGGTTGAATTGGTCTAAAGTTACTGATGGTGTAGTAAAAGTAGATAGTGCACAGATAACACAGGATCAGAATGTTGATGAATTCAGAAATTATCACGAGTATCTTATAACTGGGTATCATCATCTCATGTTTACTAATACGATCTGGCCGAATGGAATTGCTAAAGTGTCTGACATGTTCCATCCGGTATATAGCTTGATGAAATCTTTTGCACTTGATGAAGATAATGATGGGGTTACAGATGTAAAAGATTTAGCGCCTAATACTCCAGAAAACGTGAAGGTTAATTCCAATGGAATTTCATTTGCTCAAATGAAGCCAGAGCTTCTTATTCCTCAAAATGGTGACCAAGGATTTGATAAAGATAATTTATTATTTAAGTGGAAACCGGTTCTTGATCCAATCGGAGGTGATGTTGAATATTGTATGGTGATTACGGATAACGAAGAAAATGTTTTCGTCAATATGTGTGATCAAGATTCTTTTATTGATGAAACGATAGTGAGTTGGTCTGATTTCACTCCTAGCGAGGAATACTCGTGGGCTGTTTGGGCTAGAGAAAAAAACAATGATGATAATTGGACACAAGCGAGTGATTGGTTGCAGTTTACCATTAGTCCGGACAATGATTTTGATAATCATACAGAAGCAGTGGATTGTGATGACACTAATCCAGATGTTTATCCGGGAGCAATGGAGATCTGTGAAAATGGAATAGATGAAAATTGTTCGGGGAGTGATTCGCCTGAAACCTTTTGTGTCTTTGATACAACAATCTCATATGATGCAAGCAATAAATTTGTATTTTCATCAAGGGCTGTAAGTTCAGAAACTAATGGTTTGAGGTTAAATTTAAGATTACTGAGTGCATCTGGATGCTGGTATATGGTAACTCCAAACTTTGATGAATTGGGAGCAATAGGCAATGCCGAAGTCTATTATTTGCCACCATTCGGCGTTCTAAATATCGATGATAATATCCTGATTGGGAAAGATCAACATTACCAGCTTGATCTAAATAGATCAAATGTAGGTGCCATGTCTCTTACGGCTGTTGATGTTATTTTAAGAGGGATTTTTGGCAGGAAACTTGAGGACGTATATACATTTGAACCAACTAAAGAATTTATTGGTCTACTTATTGATGTTGCTAATGAATCTAACCTTGTAAGTGACCTTGATACTGCAACAGGCTATCTTATTAATCGTGAATATATTAGTGCTATGAGTGGATATTTAACATTTATAAAAAATGTCGCTGATGAAGTTGGGCATGAAGTAATAGAACAAAAATTTATTGCTGCTTTTGGCGAAAGTGGATCAGTTATCTGGGAAAATGGTTTAGGGACAATCTTACAAATCATTTCACTTCCAGATAAATATTATGCATTAAAAGAAATTGCTGATTATTACATTTTTAATCCTGGACCATTTGAAGGTTTTGTTAAAATTGAAGTGTCTGAATTCTGTACTGAAATAGAATGTGCCGAGATTTGGTATAAAGATTACGATGGTGATGGTTACTCTGATGGTCAGAGTATTGTCCAAATTGAACAGCCAGATGGATATTATTTAGCTAATGAATTGTCATCTATTTCAGGAGATTTAGATGATAATGATATTAACACTTATCCAGGTGCGCCTGAATTATGCGGTGATGGTATAGACAATAACTGTGATGGCGAAATTGATGAAGGTTGTGGTCCAGATTTAAACGCTGGTCTTGTCGCCTATTACCCATTTGATGGTAACGCTATCGATGAGACTGGAAATGGAAATGATGGTATAGAATATGGCGGCATGAGTTATATAAGTGGTGTTAGTGGTCAAGCTGCGAGTTTTGATGGAGTGGATGATTTTATTACTGTTTTAGACTCCCCATCGTTACGTTTGTCAAATACTGATTTCACACTTAGTACTTGGGTATATGAAAAAAATCGTAATCCATCCTACTCAGATGCTATTTTATATAAACGAGGAAATGGAAGTTTAAACGGGTGGATATTCTCTATCACTGGAGAGATTAACGTGGTTGCCCCTGATGGGCGTGTTCTATATAGAGTATCTAGTGGGACAGATCCTTATGCGACTTCTCAACAGGGGATTAGCCTTAATAATTGGCACCATGTTACGCTTATTTATAAAAATGTTAGTGAAACAATTGAAATTTATATTGATGGCGTTTTTGACTCAATAGCAACTAATATTCCTTCGCCTAACCCACAAACTGCAAATGATCTGTATATTGGTAAGGATTCATCAGATATGTACGATTATTATTTTGATGGATTTATCGACGATACCCGTATTTACAATCGAGCCCTTTCAGAAGAAGAAATTGAAGAACTCTATACTTCAAGTATGGGGCCAGCACCAATCAATATTTTTGCTTCATATGACAATACTAACGAATGGAACTGGATTACTTGGCGTGAAGTTCCCGGAGCAGTATCATATAACCTCTACTGGGGTACTGAATCCGGAGTCACTAAAGACAGCGAATATGCAGGAAACACATCTGATACGGAGTTCAGTCATACAGGAGTAGTGCCAGACTGGACATACTATTACAGGGTTTCATCTGTTGATGCTGATGGCAATGAATCGGAACTCTCTGAAGAAGTGTCAGTATATGTGCCAATAGATCTGAATGATGGCCTTGTAGCCTATTATCCATTCAATGGTAATGCCAATGATGAAAGCGGTAATGGAAATGATGGGACCGAATATGGTGGTGTGAGTTATGTAAATGGTGTGAACGACCAAGCTGCAAGTTTTGATGGGGTTGATGATCATATTGTAATTCAAGACACACAAACATTAAGACTAAATGATACTAATTTCACAATCAGTTTGTGGGTAAACGAAACTAAGTATAATACCTCCAATGCCGATTCTTTATTGGCAAAAAGAGATAAAGGTATTCAAAATGGATGGTTTTGTATGATTGGTGGTGAAACCTACGATGACTATGGAAAATTTACGTATTATCAATCTGTGGGACCTGATGATCCTGAAATTACTTCAAATGGGATTATCGCACTGAATACATGGCACCATATTCTATTAAAATACAATAAATATAATGAAGCAGTAAGTTTATATATTGATGGGTTTTTAGAAGGAGAGATATCTAATTTCCCTTCAACAAATCCCGATACTACAAGTGATCTATTCATTGGTATGGATTCTGCTGAAAATTTAATCGGTGGTTATTTCTTTACAGGGTTATTAGATGAAATAAAAATTTATAACCGAGATCTTTCATACAATGAAATTCAAGAATTATATATTCAGGGGACTTCAATTGACATAGATGCTGATGGTTATTCTCACGCAGAAGGTGATTTTGATGATAATGACCCAACTATCTATCCAGGCGCAGTGGAAATTCCATATGACGGAATAGACCAAGATTGCAATGGAATTGATCTTACTGATGTAGATGGTGACGGCTACGATGGATATCAGGTAGGTGGTCCAGATTTGGATGATGACAATGCTGAAATTAATCCTTCTGCAACTGAAATATGTGGTGATGGTATAGACAATAATTGCGATGGTGAGATAGATGAAGGATGTGGTTCTGATTTAGATGCTGGCCTTGTTGCCTATTATCCTTTTAATGGTAACGCCAACGATGAAAGTGGGAATGGAAATAATGGTGAAGTTAGTGGAGCAGTTTTAACTGTAGACAGGTTTGGTGATTCCAGTAGTGCATACGCCTTTGATGGGATAAAAGATTTTATAAATTTTGGTAATTCAACAGATTTTAATTTTACAGATAGTTGCACATTTTCGCTATGGATAAACCCCGATAAAGTGCAAGCGGGTAGAATTCTTAATAAATGGGTAAATGGCCAGGAAGATAAACAGATTTTTTACCTTTCAGAAAGAAGATTAAGATTCTATTTACATTGTTGCAGCGACACTGTACTACCTTCTAATAGTACGATTGATCTTAATAAATGGACCCACATTATTCTGGTATATGATGGTAATGAGCAAAAAATATATATAGATGGTATTGAAGACGCAAGTAATGAAAGAGTTGGTAACATAGCAAATTCTATCGGTAATTTGTATGCAGGCTATAATCCGGATCGTAGTAGTGAAGGTGAATACCCTTTTAGCGGCAAAATCGACGATATCCGTATCTACAATCGTGCTCTTTCTGAAGCTGAAATCCAGGAACTTTATAGATCAAGCATTGGCTCATCTCCAATTAATCTTTCTGCTTCATATGAAAACACAAACGAATGGAACTGGATAACATGGGATCCAGTGTCTATGGCTCTATCATACAACCTATATTGGGGAACTGAATCAGGTGTAACCAAAGACAGCGAATATGCAGGAAACACATCTAATACTGAATTCAGTCATACAGGTGTCATACCTGGCTGGACCTACTATTACAGGGTGTCGTCTATTGATGCAGATAATAGTGAATCCGAATTGTCAGAAGAGGTATCAGTTTATGTTTCTATTGAACAAGATACCTTTACCAATTCTCTGGGAATGACTTTCAACCAAATACCGGCTGGTACATTCATGATGGGAAGTCCTGAAGGCGAACTAGGAAGATATGATAATGAAACGCAGCATCAGGTGACTTTGACAAATAACTATTTTATTCAGACAACTGAAGTAACTCAGGGGCAGTGGAGGGCAGTTGTGGGTAACAACCCATCTTATTTTTTATCCTGCGGAGATGATTGTCCAATTGAGTGGGTTACATGGAATGATATACAGAACTTTATCACGGAATTGAATAAGCTTGAAGAAGGTATTTACCGTTTGCCAACCGAGGCGGAATGGGAGTATGCAGCTAGAGCCGGAAACACAAGAGCTTTTGCTAACGGTGAAATTATGGATCCATATGGTTATGACCCAAACCTTGATGCGATAGGATGGTACGCCTTAAACTCAGATGGACAAACTCATCCTGTCGCACAGAAAAAGCCAAATACTTGGGGTTTATACGACATGCATGGAAATGTTTGGGAGTGGGTACAGGACTGGTACGATGTTTATACATCTGAAGCAGTGTCTGATCCGACTGGCCCAATTTCAGGATCAATGCGTGTAGTGCGTGGCGGCGCTTTTGGGGGGTCCCCAGGAGTTTGTCGTTCTGCAGTTCATAGTAGCCTTAGCCCAGACTATCGGAATGATTTTATTGGATTTAGGCTTGTTCTATCAGAGATTCCGGCTGATACAGACGATGATGGTATTACAGATGAAATTGATAATTGCCAGAATGACTTTAATCCAGACCAACTTGATTCTGATGGAGATGGAGTTGGAGATGTTTGTGATGATGATTCTGCTAATACTCATATAATTACGACAACTATACAAGGTGGGGAGAATTGCGTGGAAGTTAATCCTTTGGGGGTAGTAAATGTTAATGATGGTGAAGATTATACTATTCAATTGGAGTATAATTGCACTAATAGCTACTATTTTTTAGTAGATATAGTTGTTAATGGTGGCTCTCCTGATTGGGATAGTATAGACTATAACAGTTCTGAGGACGGTCAGTATGATTATATTACCTTTATAAATATAACTGATGATATGGATATTGAGTTTATTTATGGATATGTTTATCCAATGTGATTTAATACCTGAATTTTGCACCACTTTTATAAAATCCCGTGCAAGAAATTTTTTGCACGGGTAAATTTCAACGAATTATCAAATGGTTAAACGTACCATAAAAACACTGTGTTTTAAGAGCCCCTATTTTACTGGCTTTCCGGGTGGCATTGAAAAGCCTTATCAGGCTAGCTTTTTAGAATTGTAAAGTTGTACTTCATAACCTACTTGGTTAAAGTATGGAAAATATTAAGCCTTTCAAAACTCAGTAATAACGAGGTTCATAGAACCCTATATGCATTTCAGAACGATTTCGTGCAAAATTCAAGTAATAAAATAAAATTACAATTTTTTATAAAGATAGGTTAGTTGAAATTCCAACTCCAAAATTAAAAAAGAGCCTAAACGAAGTCTAAGAGGGCAGGATGGAAAATAAATCGTAGAAATTATATTTTTTATAAGCCAGCCCATTTATATCCCAATAGTTTATTATCAGGTTTTGCGGCTGTTTTTCATTTTATTATTTACACGATAGGCAAAAGCAAGTATTTCGGCAACCGCGTGGTATAACTCCGGGGAAATTTCGTCATAAAAATCAAGCTGGGCCAGGGCTGTTACCAGGTCCGGATCTTCAGTGATTGGTATTCCTTCTTTTTCTGCGAGTTCCAGGATCTTTTCTGCAATAAGGCCGGTACCCTTTGCTGTTAAACGTGGTGCAGTGTCTTCACCGCTTTTATATTTGAGGGCAACAGCCTTTTTTATTTTATTTTTTTCTTTCATGGAAATATGCCTAAATTAACAGATCCACAGATGGATTAAATTCTTTTTCTATGGTCTCGGAAACAAGTATCTCTTTCTTGACTTCGCAGCGGATGTTACTTGTATTTATTCCCAGATCCCTGAATGCATATTCAAGTTCGCTGATGCCTTCCATTATAAAATTTTTTGTCTCTTCTTTCTCAACATCGATCTGTATTCCCAGTGTATCTTTTATAATGGACACATCTATATTCATTTTACCGGTGAAGCTCATGTCAAGAAATAATGAAAAATGTAAGGCTCCTTCTTTATTCTCTTTTACATAAAATTCGGAGGATAAAAAATTTTCATCATTGATAAAGGGCAAATGCATGAACCATCCAAGATCTTCTCTCATGGTATTGATATTCATGATCTGTTCCTGTTCAATATGGTTCAGTACCTCCCTTACTTTTACCGCAACATCCTTCATTCCTTCCTGATCGCCGGAGTTTTTCTCGATGTTTTTTAACAGTTTCAGGAGTAAACCCTTCAGGTCTGTATCCACCAGTTGCTTTGGCATAACAGCTTTTTTACCGGTCAACAGCTGTAAAACCTTTGCTTCCCAGAAGATGCCGCTTCCCTTGATATTTTTAATAACCCATGGAAGAATCTCCGAGATGTCCTTTTTGAAAACAGGAAAATTCACCATGTCCTGGAGTTTAGCTATCAGAACCTTTGCCTGTGAAGGAAGATTTTTAATGGATTGAGGGTGGACCAGCACAGAGAGGGCATCGGTAACCTTGCGTCCAACAATATTTGCCGATGAGATGAGCTTTATTATATTTCCCGCAGTCCTGTTATCAGCCTCAAGTACCTTCAGCACTATTTTGTCTTTCGATGAAAGGACAATAAAATCATATTTTTTATTATCTTTTAACGGGACCGATGATTGAGCCCTGAAGCTTTTTCCTCCTGAAGAAATAATAAAATCTCCATTCTTCAGTTTCTGAATTACAGTTCCCTTTATCAAAGCGCCCTGTTTCAGAGGGATATCTATTTTTTTATTTTTACCTTCAGGTGCGGCTTTGATCGGATTATTGGTTTGGATGGGTCGGAGCATTTAATCAGGGCTCCCTTTTTACAGATTATTGACAGTATTCCCGATCTGCCTGTTCTGCAGTTTAACCAGAAGCTCTATTTCACCTACTGATATTCCAAGTTGCCGGGCGATTTCCTGTTTTGAGAGCCCTTTTTTAAGGAGATCGTTAACTGATGTACGTACCCTTCGGGAATCCTGTTCCGGATTGTAGGAATTAACAGGCCTGGAACTGTATTCCTTTATAATGCCCTGCAGTTGATTATATGTCCTGTCGGCTTTGTCGAGAATATCATCAAGCTGCCCAAGCATTTTATTGCTTATTTCCTTTTTCTCTTCCAGGTTTTTATCAAGTTGTCTGGTCAGTTCTCTCATTTCAGCAAGTATCTGCTCCGGCTTTTCAAATACAGCACTTAAATCGGTATTTTTCTTCCGCATTGCAAGATGGCTTTTTATAAACCACAAAAGAAGGAAAATAATTATGACCTCAATTGCAGTCTGCCCTATTACCCATGTCTGTATTTCCATAGTTGCTATATTTTAAGATCAACCCTGGTGCACAGAGATTTTTTTTTCTTTTTAAGTCCGTATCCCATCTGATCTTCACACTCCCTGTCATTATCTCTGTCGTATTCTATATCTACTAAAACCGAATCATCTTCTTCTCTGGGTTTTTGTTCTGTGCCAGATTTATTTTGCTGTTTGTTTTTTTTATCTCTGGCCTTTCTTTTTTTTTCAATTCTCCATACCCCTCCCGGAGTATTTGAGGGCACCAATGGTCTGTCTATTTTTGAAAAATCGTTCATTTTAATCTCCTTTCTTTTAAAAAGGAGGGGAAGATACTGCCCTGCTTATTAAAAGTATCGGATTTCCTTTATCTTTACAACCAGGTTTTGGACTCCCAGTGTACTTCTAAGCATTGAACTTACCTCATTTTCCAGATATGGTATTTTTTCATTCAGATCCTGGTTTTGTTCAGCCATGTTATAAAATTTATCATACATCATTTTTCTTATGCCCAGTTCCTTTTTCTTGAATCGAACCGATGCAAGTCCATCCCAGACTATTGAGAGATCAATCCGTATGGTGTTATCTGAAGGTCCGGGGGGAATAAAAAAAGGAGATAGTATTTCTTCGCTCAGATTATCTTCGTCAATATTGATTTCTGTGTTATTAAATTTTTTATTCGTTAAAAACGGCAATCGGTTCGGTGCATATTTTATCCCGAGGCCTGATATTGCCAGCAGTATTCCCAGGATAATTAGAAAAATCCATTTTTTATTCCCGGACTTTTTTACCTTCGCCGGTTTTTTTTCCTTGCTGGCGGAAGTGTCGTCTTCATTCAGCTCCTCCTCTGGAGCTTCATCTTCTTTGATCTCTTCTGGCATTGCTATTTTTCAAAATAATTTTTAAGGCTATTTTTAAGCCTTAGTACGGCCTTTGTATGAAGCTGAGATACACGTGATTCCGTATATCCCATTACTTCCCCTATCTCCTTCATCGTGAGCTCTTCATAATAATATAGTGAGACTGCAGTACGCTCGTTCTTTGGAAGCCTGTCTATTGCACCGGCTATAACATGAACGAGTTCGGTTTTTTTGAGGGATTGCAGGGGTGACTGGTCAAATCCAATTTCGAAGGATGAATCATCCGACTCGCTCTCGGCGGTTGTGTTATGGATCTGCATATCATACTCATTGAATATGCTGATACCCCTTGATTCATCCAGAAGTTTGTAGAATGCCTCCATCTCGATTCCAAGTTCTGCTGCCACCTCCTCGTCCTGGGCCGGGCGCATTTCCCTGTTTTCAACCCTGGAGTATGCTTCTGTCAGCATTTTTGAATTCTTCCGCACCGAGCGGGGCACCCAGTCCATGGAACGTAATTCGTCTATCATGGCGCCTTTGATACGGAATTCTGCATATGATTTGAATTCCACACCCTTTTCAATATCAAATTTGTCAATAGCATCAAGCAGGCCCATTAGTCCGGCGCTGGTAAGATCATCCTGGCTTATATGCTGGGGCAGTCTCAGGGCGAGTCTTCCGGCGATTGTCTTAACAAGGGGGGCATACTTTGTGACAAGAGCCTCCTTTTCACCAGCACTGATGCCATTTGATCTGGAAGGTATCAACTGTGTATATTTTTTCAATTTTTTAGATGCCTGAGGGGAGAGCATTCCCCTGTACCTCGCTTTCTTAAAGTTTTCTGTTAATCCTATTCCGGCTAAATTCTGGCCTAGCAATTTAGCAACCTGCGCCAGAAAAACTTAATGTCTCCTTCAAAATTAAGATCATCTTCCTTAAAAAGTATCTTTTCAGCCAGGGCCATAATGCTTTTAGCTGCCGGCGTATTCGGATGGGTATTAATTAATGGTTTCTGCCTCCTTATGGCCTTTGGAAGCATTTTATCATATGGTATCCATCCGAGATAATCCAGTGATGGAGATTGAAGATACTTATCAGCGGCAATGCTAAGGCTGCGGAATATACGATCCGCTTCATTACCGTCACGAACCAGATTGATAAGTACATTGAATCTCTTCTGGTTATATGAGTTTATAAGCACCTTTATCAGTGCATAGGCATCAGTTAGAGAAGTGGGTTCATTAGTAAGAACTACCAGCCTCTCCATTGCCGCAAAATTAAAATACATTACATTTGATGATATCCCGGCGCTTGTGTCAATCAGAATTATATCAAATTCTTCATGAATAGCATCAAGTTCGCTGAGCAGAAATCGTTTCTGGTTTTCATCGAGTTCTGTCAGTTCCTGCATTCCTGATGCCGCCGGAAGAAGTTTAAATCCGGCAGGGGTATCTACAATTACATCTTCAAGGCTCTTTTCACCGCTCAGAACATTACTTATTGTATATCTCGGGTTTATCCCGAGCATTATATCCATGTTGGCAAGGCCGAGATCTGCATCCAGTATGAGTACCCTTTTATTCAACTTCTGAAATGCCACTGCAAGGTTCGCAGTTATACTGGTTTTACCAACGCCGCCTTTTCCACTGGTGACCGAAATAACTCTGATCGGTGAACTTTGAACACTGTTCCTCATAATTGTCTCCGAGGGCACAGTAGTTTCCATGTTTACCATTCTCCTAAGACCTGCAGCTTGATCCATTATAATACCCCTTATTAATTCCTGTATTTGATTCCTCTCTTATGCCTGACAGCAGAAAAGAGGCCATTTTTTTCTTTGAAGCAATCTCTATATCCTCCGGAACCTGCTGTCCGGTAGTAAAATATGAGACCGGTTTTTCTTTTGCTATAAGGAAGTTTATCATGGGTGATAAATCTTCCGTTTCATCCAGTTTTGAAAAGATGTAACTATGAAAGGGCAGGTTTTCAAACCTGTCAGATGTATTGATCATGTTCTTATACTGAGTTGTTGCGCTCATTACCAGAAATCCATGCACATTCTTATGGTCTTTAAAGAGTTTCAGGAGATCATTATTGCCCTGGTCGCCATTCGGGCTTCTACCTGCAGTATCAATGAATATCCTGTCATAATCACTGTATTTTCTTATTGCCTTCTGAAGGTCCTTTCCACTTACAACAACCTCTACCGGCAGGCCCATAATCCTGGCATAGGCATCCAGTTGTGCCGCCGCGGCGATCCGAAAGGTGTCCAGGGTGATCAATGCCGATTTCATGCCGTTCTGCAGAGCGCTCTGGGCCGCAAGCTTTGCAAGCGTTGTTGTCTTTCCTACGCCTGTAGGTCCGATAAATGTATATATCCTTTGTTCCTTTGAAGTATCCCTGTCACTGCTTGTTTTTATTTTGGTCAGAACCTTCATTAAAGAGTCCTGAAGAAGACGCGATCTGTCCTGGTTTTTTCCCGGGGCATCAGCGTGGTTTTCAGTCATGAATTTCCGGATAAGGTTCTGGTTAAGACCGAATGTCTTCAGGTGCGTATATCTTTCCCTGAGTTCATTGTTGAAATAGAGCTCCGGATCAAGAACCCGGCCTGCATCGGAGAAGAGCAGCGCTTCCTTTATCTCCCTCAATTCTCTTCCAAGTTCCTTTATCTCATTATTTACATCCATTCCCTGTTTAATCGGTTGCGTCTCATAATCAACTGCCGCAGTTACTTCAATACCCTGTCCGGGTAATGTCTTTGTCCTTAGGATAACCGCATCCTCTCCCATTTCCTTTTTAACCATTTTTAAGGCTTCACCGGAGTTGCGGGCTGTGAATTTTCGAATGTTCATTTATTTAACCTATTTCTCCCAGGGACTGAACCTGCAGCCCCCCGGGTATTTCATTATGGGAAAATACAGCAACGTTTATCTGAAAGCTGTCACACAATTTTTTAAGGTGTCTTCTCACAGTTGTTGAGCATAAGATAACAGGCTGTTCAATCTTGGCTGCAACATCATCCAGTGATTTTTTAACATGGTGGATTATTTTGTTTGCCTCGCTTGGTCCAAGGGCGAGATATGCCCCAAAATCCGTCTGGTTGATTCCTTTTGAAATAAGTTCTTCAATAGACGGTTTGATATTTAATACCTTTAATGTCTTTTTTCCTTCAATGTAAGGTTTTGTAATTGTTCGTGAGAGCCTCTGCCTTACATATTCCGTCAGGATATCCGTATCCTTGGTCAATGGCGCATAATCTGCCAGTGTTTCGATTATTGTAAGGATATCCCTTATGGATACCTGTTCGCGAACAAGGTTCTGAAGTACCTTCTGGATTGCTCCCAGGTTTAAAAGACCGGGCGTCAGTTCTTCTATGACCTTTGGATCGGTCTTGGATACATTATCCATAAGGCTCTGTACTTCCTGTCTTCCCAGGAACTCATATCCATGCTGCCTTACGACCTCAGAAAGGTGAGTTGTTATTACGCTGGCAGGTTCAACAACAGTATACTCGGCAAGCTGGGCCTCGGATTTCTTTTCGGGGTCAATCCAGACTGCCGGAAGTCCAAAGGCTGGATCCCTGGTCTGTATCCCTTCAAGTTTCATTTTGGCGTCTCCGGGATTGATGGCCAGCAGGTGATCCGCCATTATTTCTCCCTTGGCAACTTCATTGCCTTTAATGCAGAATGCATACTCATTAGGTCTCAGTTCCAGGTTGTCCCGTATATGTATAGAAGGAATTATCATTCCCATGTCTACGGCAAACTGTTTTCTCAGGGCTCGTATCCGGTCAAGCAGGTTGCCCTGTGTTTTATCATCGACAATGGTTATGAGCCCGTAACCGATTTCCATTTCAAGACTGTCAAGCGGCAGAAGACGCTGGATATCTTCCGGTCCCTGTGCGGCGGCCTCCTCTTCAGGTGCCGGTAAAGCTTCATCCCTTTCTTCAGCCTGTTTCTGTTTAATACTCCTTGAGACAAAAAAGATAACTGCAGCCAGCAGCGCAAAGGGGATAAGCGGCATGCCTGGGGCAAAACCGAAAAGCAGGACTATACATGATGCAATTACAAGTGCCCTTGGCTGAAACCCTATCTGGCTTGCCATTTCAGCACCAATATTCTTTCCCTCGGATGAGGCCCTGCTTACAAGGATACCTGCGCCGGTTGATATTATAAGGGCCGGGATCTGTGAAACGAGACCATCACCTATGGTAAGCAGTGTATAGTTTTCGACTGCTTTTGCCAGAGTGAGATCCTTCTGAAGAACTCCTATTATAAGGCCGCCTATGATATTGATCATGGTAATTATAATTCCCGCGATTGCATCACCACGAACAAATTTGCTCGCGCCGTCCATGGCGCCGTAAAATTCGGCTTCCCTTGCTATTGACGAACGTCTGCTCCTTGCTTCAGCCTCATCTATTAAGCCCGCGTTCAGGTCAGCATCAATTGCCATCTGTTTACCGGGCATTGCATCAAGGGTAAACCGGGCCGATACTTCGGCAATTCTTCCGGAACCTTTGGTTATTACTACAAAGTTGATGATAACGAGGATTACAAATACAACAAGACCTACAGTCGGGTTTCCGCCGACTACAAAGGACCCGAAACTGTTTATGACTTCCCCGGCAGCATTTGCGCCTGTATGTCCTTCAAGAAGGATCAGGCGTGTCGATGCAATATTAAGCGACAGCCTGAAGAGGGTAGTGATCAGAAGAAGTGATGGAAAAACCGAAAAATCCAGGGGTCTGGATGCATATATCGTTACAAGGATGATCAGGACAGCGAGAGTGATGTTTAATGCCAGGAAAAGATCAAGCATCATTGTGGGAAGAGGAATAATCATAATCATGAGTATTCCCATGATCCCGATTGCAACACCTATATCCAGGTTGGCAAATATTGAGAACTGAGTTTTTCCTGCTGCTTCCATATATAATCCTTAAATCGAATTTAAAGTAAAATTAAAAAGCTTCAAATACTTAGCCTTTAAATAAAATGTTCAACGATCAGGCAGTTTTCCTTTTTTTCAGGCCATATACATAAGCGAGAATTTCTGCTATGGCCTGGTAAAATTGCGGAGGTATTTCTGTTCCTATTTCCAATTTATACAAGTTCTGTGCCAAGGGTTTGTTTTCCACCATGGGTATATTATGCGTTGTTGCTATTTCCCTGATCTTGAATGCAATATTGTTCGCACCTTTTGCCACGATCAACGGTGCAGTCATACCTTCACCCGGTTTGTACTTAAGGGCAATTGAGAGATGAGTCGGGTTTGTAATAATTACATCAGCCTTGGGAACCTCTTCCATCATCCTGCGTCTGGCCATTTCCCTCTGGATAGACCTTATGCGTGATTTTACCATGGGATCCCCTTCAGACTGCCTGAATTCATCCTTGACTTCCTGTTTTGTCATCTTGAGCTTCTGTTCATGTTCCCATTTCTGGTACACGAAATCCAGGATAGCAAGAACCATAATAACGCAGCAGCATCTTACGAGCACCTTAAAGGCCAGTTCTCCAAGGAGTGCAAATATCTGGGCATTTTCCTGGAATATCAGGGGTATCATCCTGGAAACTTCATCTTTTAATGCATAGAATGCTACACCGCCGACAATGATAATTTTTAATATGGATTTGGCCAGTTCAACCAGGGATCTCTTTGAAAATACCCTTCCCAGGCCCTTTATTGGGTCTATTTTTGACGCCTTCGGTGTCAAGGGTTCGACACTGAAAATTATGCCTGTTTGAAGTAAATTGGTTAAAATTGACACTACCATCAGTACGATCATAATGGGTGCAATTAAAAGTAGAAAATCGGTTATAACTCCCGAGACAATAGCAGGAGTAAAATCTTTACTTGCAATAATTTCCGGAATCTGTGAGAGGCTTTTTCTTATATTATTCCCCAGGGTCATTGTCATGTCTTTAGCATTAAAGAACATGAAGATTATTCCTGCGGTCAGTATCGCTGTTGATGATAATTCCCTGCTTTTAGCGATATCACCTTTTTTTCGGGCGTCCTCCTTCTTTTTCGGGGACGCCGGCTCGGTTTTGTCCTGGAAACTGTCTTCTGCCATAATTTCCCTACATTAGCCTCAGTAATCTAATCAGGCTTTCGCCCATGGTGTTTTTAATATCAAAAATAAGCGGGTAGATATTCATCAGGATAAGACAGAAGAGTATAAGCCCGATACAAAGGTTTATAGGAAAACCGACCATGAGGATGTTTACCTGGGGTACGGTTCTGGCAATGATGCCAAGACAAAGATTTGAGAGGAAGAGTGCAACCATAATAGGGGCTGCAATCTTGATCCCCAGTACAAACATGCTTGCTCCTGCCGTTATCAGTTCCTTGCCGATTGTAGCCTGAAAGCTTATGCTGTTGGGAGGAACGGAATAGAAGGAACTGGCCATAATCTTTATAAACATGTGGTGCCCGTTCATGGAAAAGAAAAGGAGCAGGGTAAAGATATAAAGAAACTGTGTAAGCACAGTACTCGGACTGCCTGTCTGCGGGTCTACCGCTCGGGCCATTGAAAATCCCATCTGGAAACTCATGAACTGCCCGGCCATCTCACTGGCTGACAGGAACATCCTTATTGTCAGGGACAGGATAAATCCCATAAGCACTTCAGCTGATATACCGATAATTATTCCGGGCGCCGAAGTGGGAAGATTAACCGGCACTGGAACAACAGGGGTAAGAACAATGGCAATTACAAAGGAGAGCCCAGCCTTCCACAATGAAGGGATATTTCTTGCCCCGAAAAGAGGGAGCAGAAAGAACAGTGTGCTGACCCGGATAAGTACCCATAGAAAACCCTGCAACTGTTCGAATGTTTCAAGTGGAATTGACATCCTTTATGGCCTGATAATTTCAGGGATGCTCTGTATCAGGTTGCTGGTAAAAAAGGCGACCTTTTGAATTATCCATGGTGCTGCTGCCAGCAGGGTTAAGAGCACCGCAATAATTTTAGGCACAAATGACAGGGTCATCTCCTGTACCTGTGTGGTTGCTTGAAGTACTGCGACAAGTAATCCCACGACAAGTCCTACCCCAAGGAGGGGGAGAGATACCATCAGGGTAAGTTTGATGGCTTCACTTCCAAGACTTATTACAAATTCAGATGTCATATTATTATCCTTATAAAAAACTTTTGATCATGGATCCTATCAGGATGTTCCAGCCGTCAATGAGGACAAAGAGCATCAGCTTGAAGGGCAGTGATACCATAAAAGGCGGCAGCATCATCATGCCCATTGACAGCAGAACACTTGCCACAACCATGTCAATGACAAGAAAGGGAATGTATATTACGAATCCTATCTGAAAAGCTGTCTTGAGCTCGCTGATTACAAAGGAGGAAAGTACAACGATAGTCGGTATTTCATCGTAACTGTTCGGCTTGTCCAGCTTGGCAATATCAATAAAAAGGCTGAGGTCTTTTTTTCTTGTCTGTTTAAGCATAAAG
Organism: Desulfatiglandales bacterium; assembly: GCA_963667015.2. Lineage (GTDB taxonomy): Bacteria > Desulfobacterota > DSM-4660 > Desulfatiglandales > HGW-15 > JAAZBV01. The sequence goes on along the minus strand of CAXXJJ010000004.1, from coordinate 1,742,709 downwards.
GCTCTTATGGGTTTTAGTGCCTTATCCAGTGCATCCTGCTGAGAGATCTCTTCTGCGAGATAGGGTTGAAGCGCTTCATCGTTAATCTGGTTGAATACCGGGGTCATTAAGAAAAATGTAAGCAATAGAGCCAGTCCGACAATTATCTGGTTCGGAGGCATCTGCTGCGTCCCGAGTGCATGCCTGACAAGTGACAGGACTATTGCAAATCTGGTGAATGAAGTCATCATTACCACGATTGCAGGGGCAAGGGATAAAACTGTAAGGAGAAAGAGAACCTGGAGCAGTGTGGAAACCTTTTCGGGGCTGTCTGCCTGTCCAACACCTACAGTAAGGGTTGGAAGGGAAGGTGCCTGTGCTGCCGCTGTTGAAGCCAGCACAAAGAGTCCAAGGCCCAGTATTATTGAAATTACTGTGAGATGTTTAATTTTAATTTTCATTTTTTTTACTGCTGCCATCAGGGGCTTTATGTTTTAGCCCGGCTTTTGATAAAAAAGACTCAAATAGATTTCCTTCCTGGGGAAGATTGTTAACAAACTGACCATAATCGGATGGTTTATCTATTTTTGATATCAGGGAAATATTTTCAGCCCCCACACCAACCAGCAGCCATTGCTCACAGACCTCAATAAGTGCCAGTGATTTTTTAGGCCCGAGGGAGAGTGTGGCAAGGTTTTTCATTGCAGGAGATTTTCCCATGGAAAATGATCCTCCCTTTATCCGTTTGATGAAGAAGAAAAACAGTATCATCAGGGCAAACATGCCCATGAGAAAAATTGCCAGTTTTAATGAAAGCATATTGAAGTCAGTATCCAATTGGTATCTCCGATGATTAAGGCCTGAAAAAGGTATCAGGTAAGGTTTTTAACCCTTTCTCCGGGGCTGATAATGTTGGTAAGCCTGATTCCGAATTTTTCATTGACAACTACGACTTCACCATGAGCCATTAGTTTTTTGTTGACAAAAATCTCAAGGGGCTCATCTGTCAACCTGTTCAGTTCCACAACCGATCCCTGGCTCAATTTCAGAAGATCACCGATTTTTATTTTAGCCTTCCCAAGTTCAACCGAAATATCCAGTGGGATATCCAGCAGGAAGTCCATATTTCTGTCGTTACCCAGACCCATTCCGGGTTCAAGCTCTGTCAAGTCCATCCCTCCCGACATCATTTGACTGTCGTCCATTAAATTGTCATTGCTCATAAATAAGACCTCTCTTTATTAAGTGTCTTTACTTTTATACCTGCTCAATATAAGGTCGTTCTACCTTGAAGACCTTTTTATTCTTATATCTGCCTGCATAGCCTTCGAAAAGTTTTACATCCTCAACCTGAGCTATTAAAGGCTGCTGATAATTTTTATCAAGAATCAGGATGTCCCCTTCTCTAAGATTTAAGAAATCGCCAACCGAGAGCGCCGCGTTGCCGAGATCAATATTCATTGTGACTTCTGTTCCCCTCAATTGCCTCTCCATGCCTTCGATCCAGGCCCTGTCAAGCTGTGTCGGCTCTTCTTCATCTCTATAGTTGCCCGCAAGTTTATGCCGAATCGGCTGATATGATGCATAGGGAACACATATGATAACATTGCCGAGTACCTTGGTCAGCTCGACTTCAAATTTTGTTGATATAAGCAGTTCTTCACCGGGGATAACGTTTACAACAAGAGGATTGCTTTCCGATCTTACAAACTCTGTTTTTATTGGATGGACATCTTCCCATGCCTCTACGAGGTTATGCAGAGCCATGTGAACAACCTTATCAATTATCCTGTTTTCGATTGAAGTGAATTCTCTTCCTTCGATCTTTGTGGCTCCGACCCCTTTTCCTCCGAAATATGCCTCCACAAGACTGAATACAAGCCTGCTTTCTACAACGATTATTCCCAGGCCCCTTAAAGGTTCTATTTTAAACAGATGCATGCTCGTAGGGACCGGAAGGGAGCGCTGAAAATCACTGTATTTGACAGTTTCAATTGGGTCGGGAGTAACATCCAGCATCTTTCTCAGAGAGTTTGAAAGACTTCCTCTCAACTTATGGGCAAACCTGGTATTTACCACCTCGAGGAGGGGCATATTGCCCCTGACATTCAGGCCTGCGGTGGCCCAGTCAAAGGAATCAACTTCCACATTGTCATTCGATGAGATATCAAAATCATCGTTACCGCCTATGTCTCCAGTATCCAGGCCTCTTAATAGAGAATCGACTTCATCTTGTGATAACAATTTGTTCATATTTTAATTACCGGTATTAATATTCATAAAACAGGTTGTTACTGGACGATAAAGTCCGTGAAATATACATTCCTGATCTTGCCGGTCTTCAGGAACTGGTTAAGTGTTGTAATAATCTCAGCCCTCAATTGAAACTTGCCCTCAAGTGTGTTGATATCTTCATTTGATTTTGAACTCAGCATCGTCAGTATTGCATCTCTGACCTGAGGGAGCCGTTTATTGATTTCTATTTCAGTTTTATCGGAATCGAGTTCAAGTTCCACCTTCGCCTTGAGATAATTTTTACCTCGACCCCCAACCAGATTAACAATGAATGTTTCCAGTGGATAGATTGGACCGATTTCCTGCTGAGTTTCCTGCTGCTCAAGGGAGCCTTCATCCGAGTTTCCGGAAAGTAATCCGCTTTTCCACACATAAGCGCCTCCGCCCAAAAGGCACAGGACAAGAATAACGATAACTATGAGATTTATAGGCACCTTTTTCCTTTTAGGGGAATCCTCTGCCGGAGTTTTCTTATCTTCCTGCTCTAACTCATCTTTGTTTTCTTCAGCCATTTAATTATTTCTCCTGATGGATTATTTAAAGCTCGTCTCACGTAATTCCGGTGCCAGAAAGGCATTCAGCTTCTGTTCGAGAAGCCTGGGATTATCGCCCTTGGCTATGGACATGATGCCCTCGGACATCAGGCCTTTCATCAAAACTTCTTCCGTGCTCTTGGTTCTGAGTTTTCCTGCTATGGGAAGGCATACAATATTCGCCATTACTGAACCGTAGAATGTTGTTAAAAGGGCGACCGCCATGGCCGGGCCGATACTGCTCGGGTCGTCCATTGTCTGAAGCATCTGAACAAGCCCTATCAGTGTGCCAACCATCCCCATGGCAGGTGCAAATGTCCCGAGAGTAGTAAATATATCTGCTCCAAGTTTATGTCTTTCCTTTATATTTTCTATTTCGGTATCAAGAATGTCTTTTATTGAAACAGGTTCCAGGCCATCTACTGAAAGCTGAAGCCCTTTTTTCATGAAATCATCGTTTATGTCGTTTAAAGCGGTTTCCAATGCAAGGATTCCCTCTCTTCTGGCAGTTCCTGCAAGATTTACAAAGTTGGTGATCAATTCCTTTGCTGTAAAAGGCTTCATAAAGAATGCGTTTTTAACAACCTTTGACACCTTTAACATATCAGGAAGAGGATAGTTGATCATAGCTGCACCGATAGTCCCTCCAATAACAATCATTAGTGATCGGATTTCAATAAACATGGCAAGTGAACCGCCGAACATTATTGATGATATTACCAGGGCGAAGGCAGTTACTATTCCTATAACGGTTGCGATATCCATAAAAGGTGTCTCCAAATATCTAGAAATTTACATATTTTAAAGCAACCTCTGTGCCATATTGGTTTTAAAAAAAATAAATTTTTATTTCCTGTTCTCATGTGTTGTTAACATGCTGGAATAACTGTATAAATTAATGTTGTGTGTGCCCGGTGGCAAAGGTCAGCCAAAAAGAATATTTTTATCAAGAATATATGATGTGTTCCAGAGCAGATAATCTGATAGGGGATAAAAGAATAATTTATGGTTGCTGATATTTTATACAGAGGAGTTGATTGTGGCTTAAGTATAACATATTGATATTAAATGATAAAATGCGTCTAGTTTCTTCAGGGCAAAAGGTGTTCCTGATGACCCGGTATTTTTCTATGTGTCAAAGATATGACATTTAATCGTAGCTAATACCTCGAAAATATATGTCAAAATAATGACATTAGATGTAGTGATAGAGATGTGTCAAAAAACAGATGTTATTTTCCCTTGAAAACAGGGAAATCTCCGGTTGGGTTAATGTCTGTCAACAAAGGAAAAAGGGGTTATTTCTTCTGTCGACAGACAATTTACCCGTCTGGAGGCAACATTTCCTCCCGTCTTGGCGCCTTATGGAGGCAACCATTCATGACGCCTTGACGGGAAAAACTCTATAATCTGCTCTGTGCTTAATGCCTTTTGTGAAGATTCTGCTGTTTCACATGGCAGGCATCATTCCCTGTATCTAAACCTCATTATCGTTTCAGGTTTATCAGCTCGGAAAGCATCTGATCCGTAACTGTAATGATCTTCGAATTTGCCTGGAAACCTCTTTGTGTGGTTATCATCTTGACAAATTCATTTGCTATATCGACGTTGGATTGTTCCAGTGAGTTAGGTGCAATGTTCCCGAGCCCGTTTGATCCGGGAAGACTTGTTGTTGCAGGGCCGCTTTCCCTTGTTTCCCTGTAAAGGTTTCCACCCTCTTTATAAAGACCCTGGACGCTCTGGAATTTTGCAAGGGCCAACCTGTATAGAGGGAGTACCTGGCCGTTTGAATATACACCGGTTATAAGACCGTCAACGTCAACATCAACACCTTCCAGGTCACCTGCCCCATATCCGTCGGCAGACTGATAAACCGTTGTGGATGAACTTGCATACTGGGTTGTTGCCAGTGAATCGGGCACAAAGGATGAACCGTTCCACCTTACTCCGATGTCCAGTGCCAGGTTTTCTGATGTAGCTGTGCCGCCAATAAAGTCGGCTGCAAATTCAAAATATCCATCGGTATTAATATCAGCTGTTGACGAGGGGGTCCAGCCATCGGAGCCAGTAAGGTCGAGCTGAAGAGTGTCACCATCTGCGGCAGCCTGTGAGAGATTGATAGTAATATCGTTACCTGCCGAACCTCCAAAGTCTATATTTATCTGGGAGCCATCACCTGTTATCGTTAATCCAGCTATAGATGAAGACCATGTGCCTGGAGGATCGTTGTATGTAAGAACTGCACCATCATATGTTGTTCCGGTAGCAGCATCAAGTTCTTCCGCATTTTCTACGACAACATTGGCAGTAGCGCCATTAGTAAGGAGTGTTCCTGTTAAATTGGAAACGCTTGCGGACTGATCGGTTGCTGTTGATCCTGTAAGGTTCGACATGGTAATGCCGGTTATCGTACCGCTTCCTTCATTAAAGGAAATAGTACCGCGGGCGAGAAGACCTGCAGCACTTGTTCCCTCCATGCCTGGCCTCATATCTTCGATCGGATTGCAGGTTATGATATATTCCCATTCTGCTCCTTCTATCTTATCATAATATACTGTAATATCATGTGTGCTTCCCAGGGAATCATATGCCTTTACTGTGGACTGATATTCATAGGATGTTCCTGCAATTGGAGTGTCTGATGTCCCGTCCCAGGCACTGGAAAGAATGGTACTGTTGTTTTCTGATTCCATGTCAAGGTTGGTTATTATTGATACGCTTTCAGTTGGCTGGGGTTCTGATGTAAATGATGTCATTGCTATATCGGTTGTTGATCCTGTAATATCTCCATTGCCATCAACCGCCCATCCCTGTACAACATAGCCTTCGGGATTTATCATATACCCCTCATTGTCAAAACGGAAATTACCAGCCCTGGTATAGAAAAGACTTTCAGTCATTGGTTCCCTTACTGAAAAAAAACCGTCGCCACCAATGGCCAGGTCCGTAGTGTTTCCTGTTGATTCGAATGAGCCCTGCTCGAATGTTGCGTAAATATCCGAGAGTGCAGTACCGCGACCAACCTGGGATGTTCCTGCCCTTGTAAACATATTCTGGCTTAAGAGATCCTGAAATGTAAAGCTGCTGCTTTTAAAACCTACAGTGTTTACATTAGCGATGTTATCACCAATAATCTGCATTGCATTACCTAGATTACTTAAACCACTGATTCCTGAAAAAAGTGCGCTTGAAAGTGCCATAATTGCCTCCTGATTGACTTACTAATGTCTATATTTTCCGGCATCATGCCGGGTATAAACTATATGTTTGTTTCTATTCCTAAAGTACCTAATTGATTTGCCTTAGCTTTCTGTCTCAGCAACGTCTTTTTCCACACCGGGTGTCTTAATATTTACAATCTGATCCATGCTCATGGGGATATCATTTAGATAGATTACCGGTTCCTCTTCAAAAAGGCTTATTCTTGTAACTGTTCCCTGGATGTATTTTTCCGCAGAAATCATATTCCCGGCTGGAGATATCGCTGATACATCGTAATGATAAACTCCGGCAGACCTCATATTCCCGTCATCATCACGCCCGTTCCATTCGAAATCGTGTGTTCCGGCTGGAAGACCTTCAAGGTCGATATCTTTTATTGCCTTACCCTTCTCATCATATATGCGTACAGTAGAGGTTTCAGCCGCTGTATCTATATAAAATGCCCCTTTGGCCAGTGATTCACCATCCAGAAGAAGTGAATTGCTTTGTGCCTGGATTTCTTTTCCCATCAGGCCAAGGGCATTGTATTTGCTGTCACTGCTCTGAATGCCTTCAATGGAATCAAGATTCTCATTTACATTGTAGAGTTGTTCCAGTGTGCTGAACTGGGCAAGCTGCGAACTGAACTGCGTTGTATCCATAGGATTTAGAGGGTCCTGGTGATTCATTTGTGCCAGAAAAAGCTTCATGAATGAATCCCTTCCGAGCTTGTCCTCCCCCTCAGTGGCATAATTGCTTTCTTCTTCAAAGTAAGGTAATGCGCTGCTGACTCCTGATATCATTGTCCTGTCCTCTCCTTATTACACATGTACATCTATCTGACTATCGCTTATCAGATTGTTTTTGACTGGCGATATAACCGGTATTTCTCCGGAGATGTCTGATATAGATCCTGAATTATGCCTGGATCCATTTCCGTTTTTTCCTTTCGCCCAGGTATTACCTTCTTTACGCTCCCCATTATCAAGGCCAACCATCACATCAAAGCCGTCAACGGTTAAACCCTGATTATTAAGCTGCTGCTTAAGTTGATTTAGGTTTGATTCTATGACTTCCTTTACAAGAATATTTTCCGTGCTGAGGCTTGCATGGATGTGCCCATTTTTAACAGTGAGGGCAATATCCAGTTTTCCAAGCTCCGGTGGTGTTATCTGTAACCTGCTCTTATATTCACCTGTCCGGATCATGATCATCATTTTATCGGCAATTTTGGGAAGCGGATCAGGCAGGCTGGCGGAAGTATTAGCCTGATTAACCCTACTGATATTCTTTATTTCCTTTTCCTGGGAAATGTTAAGGCCTGATAACTCCGGGCTTCCCTTCACCAGAAAATCACTCCTGTCTTTTCCCTCTGAGCCATGTTTAAGGGGCTGGGCATTGCCCTCGGCTGATTTTACAAGCTGAGCGGCCTTTGTTTTTTCCTCTGCAAGCTTAAGCATTTCTGTAAGGTTCAGTTTGAGGCTGCCCTGGTCTGATGTTGAAAGTAATAGATCATTTTTTGATGATCCTAACGCCTTTTCATTTAACATGGATGATTTTAGATAGTTATCGTCCAGTCCTGTATTTACCTTTTTGGTATTAAGGCTAAAGGATTCCATGAAGCTCTTTATATCCTTATCTGAAGAACCCTTCCTTTTCAGGAACGCGGCAATGTCCTCTTTCATTGAATCGCCCAGCACTCCGGAGACAATATTTTTTTCTCCATTGAGCATGCTGAGTATTTTCAGATTTTTAGGATCAGTTTCTCCGGAGACTGTATCTTTTTCAAGATTTGCCTTTGTGAAGGTTAGATCAATTTTTTCTAAAAGAGACTTGATGTTTTCTTCCTCGATGCCCTTTTCCTTCAACCGTGCTTCAATGTTCTGTTTTAAGTCCTTCCGGGCCTCATCTGTAAGGTATTTGCTGTTATCTGGCATCAGATTAGCTGTGTCCGACTTTGAATTTATATTGTCGAAAAGGCGTTTACTGACGGAGATATTGTTTCTTGATAAAAGTGAAGCAAGATCAGATTCCGAAAGGCTGCTTGATAAATATTTATTCATTTCAAATGAAAGTTTTCCTAATTCCAGCTCACCATTTCCATTTTTGCTCTGCTCTATTATTTTCTTGACCTCGCCGGCCCCTAATCTCATTTTAAAGAGAATTTCCTGCACTCCGGGAATGCTGGACGATTCGACAAAGGAGCTGTTTTTTGTGTCACCGGTTAAAAGGTCGGTTAAATCACTCGCAAGAACGGCATTTTTATTTTCAACACCGGAAAAGAATGTGCTGAAATTCTTGGTATCAATACCCTGGTCTTTAAGGAAATCTGAAAAACTTTCCTTGAAGATTGCTGCAGGATTTTTTCCCTGGCGGTTACCTGAATTGATGCCGGACAGTCCTGCCAGTAATTTATCAAGCTGGATAAGACCATTGCTGTTTTTTGATGCTGAAAGGGCCTGATTGATATCCTTTAATGAGAAGCCCTGTTTTTCAAAAAACATGACTATCTGATTCTGCAGGGATGCAGGCACAAGTAAATCCTCATGATCATTCTTTTTATGTACCCTGGCAGCTGCTGATGCTTTAGATGCGATCCCGGTACCTTTAACACCCAAACCGGATTTCAATTGTGTGTTTATGGGACTTTTTTTATTTGTATCTGAATACAATGAGGAAACCCAGTTGCTGTCTTTCCCATTGAGGCTGTCCAGGATGGACTGGAAGACATCTTTACTGTTGCTGCTACCTGACGTTGCTCCCCCGGATGTGTTGAACCTGCCGGAAGTTGGAAGAATGTTTATATTTGGCAGTGTGCTCATTAAGTTTCCCTGTGTGTAAAAAGTTATTTTTCCTGATCTCCTTTAAAGCAATGGCTGTGCCAAAACCTGCATTCAGGATAAACACCGTAAAATCAATAATTTACTCCCTTAAGGGGATTTCTGTTTTACATGAGATATTGGTAAAAAATGCCATTTGAAAATATGAGTAGGTAATTTTTTCCCGGTAGTCTTTCCATTTCCAATGAAAACATTTGACCGGAAAATTGTTCGATTTTTGAATTATTTTCTAAAGGGATACCGGTGTCATGAATAGGAGAGAAAACCTGTTCTCTCTATGTAGTTTATATGAAAAAAAATCAGGTGGTCCGACTTGAAGGAGATAAAATAAAAAAGAGACGGGTTTAAAACCAGTCTCTACCGATTAAATATTTTTTGAGAAAAAGGATGCTACTCAAACTCGCTGAGTCTTTCGCTAATTGTTGCACCCCTGTCCGGGGTCATCATTGCCATGATTTCGCCTGCAGCCTTGCCCTTCATATTCCCAAGAATTCGTACTACTGTATCCAGTTCCAGTTTGTCCATAATTGCTGCTGCCTTCTGGGCCTCCATGGAACTGTATAGTTTTACAAGGTGGGTGATTTTATTATCCTGCAGGGCCTTTTCTCGTTCTGCAAGTTTCGTTGCCTCTGCTGCCAGGCTGTTTTGAAGATCATTGAGCTCTCCCATTCTGGTTTCTACTTCTTCTTTAAGGGGCAGGAGCTGTGCCTCCATTTTTTTCAGTTCAGCCTCTTTTTCTTCAAGTTCTTTCTCCCTCTTACGGAGCTTAAGTTCCCACTCTTCCAGGCTCTGGTCTTCTTCGGTAACCACTTCCTGTGCCATGGCTACATCCGGAGTCGTAATATCCAGAGAAGATGATCCCAGAAAAATGCCGCTGATAATCACCTTGGCAGCAAGAAGGAAAAAGAACAGCGCCAGTGTGGTTACAAAGAAGTTGGGCCTTAGAGAAAACTTTTTCCGTGTCGTATTACCGCTGCTTCGTTTATTTCCTTGAGTTCCAATTGATTCTGGTCGTGGCGCCATTTTTCTAAATCCCTTTCCTTTAATTTTTCAAAAACCTTACATTGCCTGGATTTTTCAAGCAGATTTTTTCTTTTCTGAATTAATACCTGGTCGGCTTTGATACGCTCTATTTTTTTTATTTCAATCCTGACCAGCAGTGCATTGATAAATTCCGAATGGTTTATTATGTCATTGGATGACATTGTATTGCGCATTTTTATTTCAAGTTCATCATTTGCCTTTGTTATCTCATTACTGTAGGCAGCAATCTGATCCTCTATTCTTCTTACGGCTGCCTGTGCCCTTGCAAATTCGATGGCGGCCTTTTCCTTCAGGTGTTCCCTGTAGGACAGTAAGGACTCGAACCTGAATTTGAATTTCAAAGGCATTGATCCCTCTCAGTCGCTAATTGGTCTTTGCAAGAAGTTTTGTCATTTCTGCTACTGATGCATCCATTGTGCTCCCCTCAAGCATATCCTGCCTTAAAAAATTATTCAGGGAGTCTATCATTTGAAGGGCAAGATCAGTATTCCTGTTATTCCCTCTTTCATATGCTCCAAGGTTCACAAGGTCCTCAATCTTTGAATAATCCGCCAGGATTCTTCTGAATTTATAGGAAAGATCAAGATGGTTTCTGGGCACCACATCAGTCATCAGTCTGCTTATGCTTGAAAGCACATTAACAGCAGGGTAGTGTCCCCTTGCAGCAAGAGATCTGTCCAGTACAATATGCCCGTCTACAATGGATCTTACGGCATCGGCTATTGGTTCATTCATATCGTCACCTTCGACAAGAACCGTGTATATGCCGGTTATGGATCCGTTACATTTACTTGTACCTGCCCGTTCCAGAAGCCTCGGCAGATGCGAAAATGTGCTGGGCGGATAGGCCTTGCTGGTGGGCGGCTCTCCGGCTGAAAGCCCTATCTCTCTCGCTGCCATTGCAAACCTTGTAACCGAATCCATCATGAGCAGTACATCCTTATTCTGTTCCCTGAAAAATTCGGCTATTGCCGCTGTAAGATATGCGCCTCTCATTCTGATGAGAGGAGAAGTGTCAGAGGTGGCAGCGATAACGATCGATCTTTTTAAGCCTTCTTCACCAAGATCACGTTCGATGAATTCCTTTACTTCTCTTCCTCGTTCTCCAATAAGGCCGATCACATTGACATCGGCCTTGGTGAATTTTGCCATCATGCCGAGGAGTTTGCTTTTTCCAACTCCTGATCCAGCCATTATGGCTGCCCTTTGTCCCTTTGCCAGGGTATTGAGACAGTCTATTGAGCGTACTCCTACAGTAAGCGGTTCTACAATACGGTTTCTTTCAAGCGGATTTACCGGCTGTGAATACAGGGGGATAGTCGTATCGATTTTAATCGGCGGCCCGCCGTCAAGCGGATTGCCGAGACCGTCCAGAACCCTTCCAAGCATATCGAAGCCGACGTCGATTGATGCAGCAAAACTCATTGCTGTTATTGAACTTCCCGGTTCAACACCATCGGATTTTCCAAGGGGCATGAGTAGAATATTCTGGTCTCTGAACCCTATTACCTCGGCGTTGATGGGATCCTTTACATTCCTTGAAATTATCTGGCAGATTCCTCCCACAGGCATTGCCGGACCATTCCCTTCGATAACATTACCCACGACCTTGGTAACCTGCCCTGAAACGGTAATCGGGGATATTGAATTTATCCTTTCGAAATATCTGTCAAGGGCTATTTTCATGGCTTACCCTTTGTGATCATGAGATATTCTTTATCAATAACCTTGATGAGTTCATCGAGTTGATCCTCGATAGTGGCATTTACACGGCCAAACCCTGTTTCAAGCATGCAGCCGCCTTTACCGACAGAGGGATCTTCTGTCAGTTGAAAATTTCCCCCCTTGGTCAGTCTGGAAAGGTCGGGTAGCATTTTTTTTACCTCCTCCATGTCATCAGGATTTATGATGATCCGTACCTTTCTCTTATCGGTTAAAAATTTGGCTGCTGATTTAATGCTGTGCCTTATTACTGATTCACTGGTTTTTATTTCTTCGCCGATAACCTTTTTTATAATGAGCTCAACAAGCTTGAGCATTTCTCCTTCTGAATCACGTAATATATGTATCTTGAGATCTCTTAATTCGGCCAGCAGGGCTTCATACTGCCTTCCCATCTCCTCCATTTTGGATTTCTCCAGATCCAGGCCGTCTCTCTGGCCCTGGGCAAAGCCCTTCTCATATGCCTCTCTTTCAAGCCGTGCTATTTTTGATTTGAAATCTTCCTCGGTAGTGGGGTCTTCTCTTTCTATGGCAGGGAAGTTCCATGAGATTACAGAATCATCCGCTTTGGCTATTGAACCGGATGCCTGACTTCCTTCAGGTGCCATTTCATCCGTCCTGAAGGTCTCAACATTGAACAGATCCGAGAAATCATTTTTATCATGACTAGACAAGGATGTCTTCACCTCCCTTGCCTCCGAGTACTATTTTACCTTCTTCTTCAAGTCTTCTGGCTGCCTTGACAATATTGAGCTGTGCCTGCTCCACATCCTTCAGTTTAACCGGGCCCATTACTTCCATATCTTCCTTCATCATTTCGGCTGCACGCTGACTGATATTGCCGAATATCTTCTCAGCCAGTTCCTGTGAACTTGTCTTAAGGGCAAGAATAAGTTCATCATTGCTGACTTCCTTGAGCAGCGCCCTGATTGAACGGTCATCAAGTGTGACAAGATCGGCAAATACGAACATCTTCTGCCTTATTTCATCTGCAAGTTCTTCCCTTACCGTTTCTATCTTGTCAAAAATGTTGTTTTCAGTCTGGTTATCCATATTGTTTAATATTTCTGCCGCCGCCTCGATTCCTCCCTGATTGGCATGGGTTTCCTTACCCATGTCTGACAGCATTTCATCCACAACATCATGTACTTCCTCAACTATCTCGGAGGGTACATCATCAAGATCTGCTATGCGAATGATTACCTCTCCCTGGAGGTGTTCCGGTAAAAATCTGATGATTTCCGCTGCTGTGGCATATTTCATGTTAACCAGTATGAGTGCGATGGTCTGAGGGTGCTCTGACATGAGCATATTAGCCAGTATTGTAGGATTATAGGTGCTGAGTTTTTCAAATGATTTTTCATTTCCCTTTGAGAGCAGGTCTCCGAGCAGCTCATCGGCCTTTTTTGTATCAAATGCCTTTGGCATGGTTTTCTGAAGAAAGTCTCTCCCGGACAGGCCCATGCTTCCGTCGCCCATCTCTCTGGTGAATTCATTCATAACTACAGAGACAGTGTTCGAGTCAACCTTTTTGATCGTCGCCATCTCTTCGCCAAGGAGTTTTACCTCTCTGTCATCCAGGTGACGAAATACATCGGCTGTAAAATTCTCTCCCATAACCATCAGGAATATGGCAGCCTTTTTTTTGCCGTCTAAAAATACCCTGTTTTCCAATTAACTCACCTCATTAAGCCAGGTTTTAATAATATCAGCTGCAATATCAGGATTTTGTTTTGTCGCTTCAAGAAGTTTGAGTTTTTCGTTTTGCCTTTCATACCTCTCACCTGCATCTGCTGGAGTCATTTCGGTTGTTGCACTTCCCTGTGACAGTGCTCTTGTAGATACAAACTCACTTGTCTGGTTCAACCATTTTTTAAAGGGTTTTATGGCGATAAGGAAGAACAGCGCTATAATTACAATGTTCAGGATCGGTTTGCTCATTTTCTTGAGGTACTCAATCCAGCCCTCAGAACCTGCTGCAGGAATTTCCATCATGCTTTCTTCGCTCATGCTGAAGGGGACATCGTTGGATACAGTTACCTGGTCTCCCCGTTCAGAGTCAAAACCAATGGCATTTTTTACCATATCCTCAAAGGTCTTTTTCTCTTTCCGACTGTATCCTTTGAATGTCTTTTCACCATCCGTGGTTTCATAGGGGCCGTCTATTATTACCGATGCAGAGAGACGCTGTATCTTCCCCGATTCATTAATGGTCTGACGGTTAAGCTTGTTAATTTTATAATTAATTGTTGAGCTTTCCTTTTCGTAAAGATTGGATGCTGTTCCTGAAAGCTCGGAACCTGTCTGCACCCCCTGATTTAACAGGTCCGGGGAGCCCTGTGCAATCTTGCTGCCGTCAGTATTGCTTTCCTTCTGTCTCACTTCGCTTACTATTACCTGGCTGTCAGGATCATAATTTTCTTCAGTCTGGTTAACTCTTTTATAATCAACATCAACCGATACCTTTGCAACGACATTGTTTATGCCTACAACAGGCTCAAGCATGCTTATAATCTGTTTTTCATAGGTCTCTTCAAGCCTGCGCTGATATTCGAACTGATCGTTGCTGATCTCTCCCATCCCATCTTTGCCACTTCCCTTTGTGAGAATGCCGCCTGCCATATCTACAATTGATACATTTTCAGGTTTCAGGCCTTCAACAGAACCTGAGACAAGGTTGATTATCCCCTGAAGCTGCCTTGGGGTCAGCTTTCTTCCTGCATGAAGTCTTACAAGGACCGATGCAGTGGCTGGTCTTTCTTCTTCTGCAAAAAGTGAATCCCCCGCAGCGACAATTTTAACTATGGCATTATCGATAGTGTCAAACTCTCTTATTGCTCTTGCGAGTTCACCTTCCATAGCCTGCCTATACTTAACTTTTTGTACAAATTCAGTTGTTCCAAAGGATATATCATCAAATATCTCAAAGCCCACTGTACCGCCTTTAGTAACGATTCCTTCGGCAGCCATATACATTTTCATTTCGTTGAACTTGTCATCGGGTACCTTAATAGTTGAACCACCGTCGCTGGTTGTGTATTTCACTCCCTTTTCTTTCAGTTTTTCGACTACCTTTGAGGCTTCAGCCAAATCCATATCAGTGAACAGTGCCATATAATTCGGCCGGTTAGTATATGTCAACAGCGCGACAAAACCGCCTACAACAATAACGAATGTTATTAAAAAAGAAATCCGTTTCCCGGCAGGTATTGCCTTGAAGACCTCTATTATGTTCCCGACACCTTCCGCCATATTTGCTCCTGTTCTAGTCCTGATTCATAAAAAGTAAGCTTATGCCTGATTTAAAAACTCATCCTCATGATTTCCTGGTAGGCATCAAGCAGTTTATTTCTTATCTGTAATAAAAATTTAAGGGATATTCCGGCTTTTTCTGATGCGATCATCACTTCATGGAGATTATTGTTCTTGCCCATTGCAAAGTCTTCCGTCAGCTGATCTGATTCCTTTATCTGATTATCTACGCCACTCACCAATTCAGCCAGCGTGTGTTGAAAGGAATTGCCGGTATTCTTTTCTGCTTTGTTAGTTTGGGGCGAGTTAAAAAAGTTTCCGTAATTTCCCTGAATTTCTCCCGGTTGAACCATGTGATTCCTCCCTATCTGCCTATTTCAAGGGCCTTGATGGCCATATCCTTGGCCGCCTTTATTGCCGAGGCATTGGCTTCGTAAGACCTGTTGGCGTTAAGCATCTGGACCATTTCTTCAACCAGGTTTACATTGGGGAGATAGAGGTAACCGGTTTCATCTGCATCCGGATGTGAAGGATCAAATATCTTTTTAAGTTCTCCGGGAACAGAGGCTATCTTTGTAACCTCAACCGAAGAAATTTGATTATCGATTGAATTTGTTAATTGATCTTCAAATGAAGTTGTTATTGGAACAGTCCGGAATATGGCTGTTTTTCTTCTGTAGGGTGTCCCGTCTTCTGTCTTGGTAGTGTTGGCATTTGCAAGGTTCATGGATATAACATTCAGCCTTGTTCTCTGGGCAGTCATTCCGCTTGCGGCTATATCCATACATTTTAATAAATCCATTTCTTACCTCCTTGAATCAATAACTGCCTTCAAGAGTTCAAACTTCTTTGAAAGCAGGCGGGTTGATGCTTCATACATAAGATTGTTCTGGGCCATTTTTGCCATTTCCGTATCAATGTTAAGCTCATTCGGTTTTCCATATTCTCTTATAAGCCTGTATGGATCAAAACTGTTTTCCATAATGTGCTCACTGACCGAGAGGTGATCCGGATCGGATTTTTCCATTTTTATACTGCTTTTATCAAAGGCCTTCTGGAGTTCCTGCTCAAAGGGAAATTCTTTCTGGATGAATCCTGGAGTTTCGGAATTGGCGAGATTGGCTGAGATTACATTCTGCCTGACTGCCCGGAAATCAAGTACCTTTGAGAGGAGTTTTGAAGTCCTGTCCATAAACATGTTTTGTCCGGTAAGTATTTTATCCATATGGCCTCCTTTTTTTATATATACATTGCTTGCAAAAGAGATACCAATCAGGGATGTCTTATTTATCTCCGAAAAATAATAAACTAGGACCTTTTGCCTGAAAATATGATTTTCTCCGGTTGAGTTATTGGATTAATGTAACCTGTTGATATGTAAGATTAAAATATAATGAATCCAGTTTTGCGTGTTTCCCTGTTTCTTAAAAGAATCAAAGAATTTAATTAACGATAAAGTAAGAGTGACAAAAATCCGGCAGGTTTTTGGCTTAAAAACAATAAAAAATGTGTCGAAAAATTGACGTTAAAAAGGGTTTTTCAGAATCAGGGCATATCATCTTCATACTCATGGAGCTTGTTTCTGAGTGTTCGTACGCTGATACCAAGTATTTTAGCTGCATGTGTCCGATTTCCCTTGTGATCATCCAGTGCCTTCATAATCATCTTTTTTTCCATTTCTCTCAATGGAATGAGTGAATGATTAATACCTGCCGCGGGTGGAGACTGATCTCCCGGACCGAAGATCATTTCAAGATCTGAGGCGGAAATTTTTTCCGAGTCAACCAGAAGAGTAGATCTTTCTATCAGGTTTTCAAATTCCCTGATATTTCCAGGCCATTCTTTAGTTTTAAGATATGAGATGGCATCGGGTGCAAGTTTTTTCAAAGGAACGTTATTAAGACTGCAGTGCTTTTCCAGAAAAAACTCTCCAAGGGGGCCTATATCATCAGCCCTTTCCCGCAGCGGAGGGAGCAGCAGCGGGACTACATTGAGTCTGTAATAAAGATCACTCCGGAAATTACCTTCTTTGATCTCATCTTCAAGTTCTCTGTTGGTTGTTGCGATAACCCTTGTATCAACTGGGATCGTATACTGGCCGCCAACCCTGTCGATTTCTCTCTCCTGCAGCACCCGAAGTAATTTTGCCTGGATAGAGACGGCCATTTCACTTATCTCATCAAGAAGAAGAGTACCCCCGCTTGCAAGTTCAAACTTACCTTTTTTCCGGTTTACTGCACCGGTGAAAGCGCCCTTCTCATGACCGAACAGCTCGCTCTCCAGCAGGTTTTCGGGAAGCGCGGCACAGTTTACAGCGATAAAAGGATTGTCCTTCCTGTCACTGTTTTCATGGATATACCTGGCCATTACCTCTTTTCCTACCCCTGTTTCACCCCTTATTAAAACAGTAGAGCGGCTGGGTGCTATCTTTTTTGCCATCTGAAGAAGTTTTTCCATGGAAGGGTGTGTGGCTATGAGTTTTTTCTTTTTGTTTTCCGGTTTTGTCCTGTTGAGCTGGGGAGTCGAAGGGACATAATAATCATCAAGTGCCGCCTCAAGGGTAGCCCATAATTTTTCCGACGAAGATTTGCCGTTAAGGTATTCGAATGCCCCCAGTTTAATAGCGTTTATCGCATCTTCAACATTTGAATGAAGTGCGATCAGGATAACCGGAAGAAGGGGCTTTTTACCTTTAATATCCTTTAACTGTGTAAGTACGGATTCGGAATTTCCATTTATCTGACCGACCCACAGGCGTGGTGAAAGACTGTCAATCTTTTCATTTACATCCATACTCTTATCGGACATCAGAACCTTGAAGCCGCGATCCTCCAGCCGTTTCCATATATCTTCAGGAATAGCAATGTCGGATGCTGTCCAGAGTATATTATTAGATGAATCACTCATTATTTGTTACTTCTGTCCCATTGATAAGATTTTCAGCTGTCTCGCGAGTACAAGCGATCCCAGCTTTAACTGTGCTCTCTGCTGCAGGATCTCGTTTGCATCGCCTTCCGAAATATCATTAAACAATGTCTCGGCCTTGCTGTCCTCTCCTGTTTTAAGGTAGGCCATAGCCTGCCTGAATCTGGTATCCCAGTATTCTGGATCTTCGGTATCGATTCCCATTTCAAATCCCTTTTCAAAGGCCTTTGCAGCCTGCTTATGTTTCCCTTCAGAATAGAGTACGTTTCCAAGCTCCGTGTAGGCCGATCGAAGTACACTGCTGCTTATTTTTTTCTCAATGCCGATAGTAATACTGTGGTTGAGAGCATTTCTTGCATCACTGTATTGTTTGCGCGCCTTGAAGGTCAGCCCCAGATTCAGATATGCACGGGCCGCATCCTCTGCAGGAAGATCATTCATGTTTTCTATTACCTGGTTGTAGAGTTTTTCTGCATCATTATTCCGGCCATTAAGTTTATACATGTCAGCCAGGAGCAGATTGATTTTTTGCAGGTCCTGATGCGATATCTTTTCATTTCTTCCCTTTTCCAGAAGTGTTACAGCCTTGTTTCTGTCACCCAGAAAGATATAATCCTCAGCCAGTCCATATATGTAATCTCCACGCTTTTCCTGATTCAGGTCATATGATTTGATCTGCCTGTAAACCGAAACTGCCTCCCTCTGACGGCCGAGCTTATTGTAAGCCTCTGCTACGGATAAAAGCACTTTGGGATCAATTATTTTATTAATTGAATTCCTGTTCTCCTCAAAGAGGTAAACCAGATCTTTATACAGATTTGAATCCTTGAGTCTTTCAATCTCTTTTTCAATGGAAAGGATATAGAGACGTTTGGCATCCTTGCGTGTTTCTGTCTGGACTGGTTTCTCTACAATATCCTTTAATGTTTTGATGGCCTCGACATATTGTCTTCCTTCATATAACTGATATGCCTTTTCCAGCATTGCCAGTTCACCGATAGCTTCACCTGTTGTGCTGTCACTGGAGATGTCATCAAGTATGGTTATATCGGAAAAAAATTCTGCCAGCCTGAGTTTTGAGATGGATGCCCCTTCGCTTGCAGGGTAGTAATCGATAACCATCCGGTAATATTTTTCAGCCTCCTTATCGTTATCCTGGTTATGATATGTGTCGCCAATACGGGATAAAAGCATATCCAGGGGTTCCTTCTGTCCCCCTAAATTGACTGCCCTGAACAGGTAATCCCGTGCCTCGTCATATTTCTTTAAATAGATATAATTCATTGCATTCAGGAGGATAAAGTCAGGGTATTCGAGATACAAACCGGGATATTTTTGAGCTATTTCATTAAAGCTTTTTTCCGCTTCTTCGTATAGTCCGATCTGGTGATAATAATTCCCAAGCCAGAGGTTCGCTTCCATACCATATTGCGAATTCTCGTAATCCTTAAGAAGGATTTTAAAATCCAGTATGGCCTTTTCAGGCTGGTTGATCTGCAAAAAAACCTTGCCTCTTGTGAGATAGGCAAGTGGCATAAAATCCGGATCTTTTTTAATTATAACATTGCCGAGATAACCAAGCGCCCCGTAGCCGTCATCCATTCCTGAGGCGACTTTTGCCATCTTTATATATGAAAGCTGGATGTTGCGGGAATTTTCAAACCTTTCTATTGCATACTTGTAGGCCAGTATTACCTTTTCCCCAAGCTCTCTGGCGCCTTTTTCCCATTGATCGTAATAAAAATCTGCCCTCCAGAAGGAGACCACCTCACATAAGCGCGACTCCTTGAATTCATTTAAAAACTGACTGGAAAGGGTTATTCCCATATCATAGTCATTTATTTCCTTTGCCTGTCTTATCCTGCCATACAGAAAGGCCTCTTCAGGACTTAGATTTTCAACATCAACCTCAATACCGTCACTTTCAGGCAGCCTGCTTTTCAGGGCAGGTTTTATATCCATGGCTATTTCCGGAACTGTTACAGCCGGCTTTTTTTTCGTCTCTTCTTTTTCTAAAGATGAATCACCCGGTTCCACCTCTTTTTCAATCTTCATACGTGCAATGTTTTTATATTCATTCTCAGTTCTTTCCTCTGCAGTGTCTTTTGAAATGCGGTTGCGGCTTTCAACTTCTTTTTCACCTGAAAGCAGGGCAGTCATCTGATTATCCGGGTCCTGAAAAAGATCTAAGACAAGCCTGTTGCCGACAGGCATCCAGAAGATACTTATCTGATCCGGATCGGACTGGAGACTCATGGACAGTTCAGAGGTCTTGTCATACTGTGCTTTTATTTCGACCTGGCGCAGCCATTTATCGGAATAATATGTTTTTGTATTGATATTATCCGAAGTGGCGTCAAGTAAAAGTAATACGTTATTGTCATCGGAGTATTTTATGGACCATCCAGGCTTATTATCCGCACCGATAACCATTCTTGTTCCATTTTCCTTAAATCCAAAACGTATATCCTTGATGTCAGGCCGTGTGTCGGCTTTTCCTTTTTTTTCTTCATCAGGGTTGAACTTGATGTTAATGGTAAATACTGACCGCTTATTAAGCCAGCAACATTCAATCTTGCCATATATATTGTCAGGCGCCAGAATAAAACTGGTATTTTTTGATTCCCCGGTAGTATTGATATGAATAAATGGTAATTTTTCTATCTTTGTATTAAGTTCATCCGGGTTTTCAATTTGTGTAAATGAAAGGACAAGCCTTTGATCTGTTGAAGACTCCAGTGAAAAAAAAGGTTTTTTCGACAGTTCAAAGGAATAGGTGATATCCTGTTCAGATATAATGGTATTCACATCAAACAGCCTGTTTGCTCCGTCCGGGCTTGCGGAGAGGCCGCCTGCGGTAAGGAATACTGATAAAAATATTCCGGTTGCCAGGATTTTTAGTAATCGATTCATTATCATTTCTTATCAGCTATTACCTTAAGGAGACGGATGATCTCTTCCTGCTGCTTAATTATCTGAAGATTGGTTTCGACATTAAACCTTGATGATATTGATATTTCTCTCAGGTATTCTGTTGACCTGTCATTGCTGTATGTATTTTTATTACCGCTCAAAGATTCATAGAATTCCCTGTTCAATTTCAAATAAACTCCCTCAGGTAAATCCTTAGACCCCGAATCCTGTGCAAGACAATAAACGGTTATTCCACATCCAAGGAGTAATACCAGCACGGATACACATAAAACCTTTGTAAATAGTTTATCCATTTTATCTGCCCCTGATGAAATATATTTCATATACACCTGAATAGCACATCTTATGCCAGTCCCTGTTTTTTACCTGTTTCCGGTTAAATGATATGCTTTGTGTATGTAACTTGTTGAATATTAAAGAAATTTATAAGTGGTTTAATGTGAAGTGTCAGAAGTGAAATGTAATAAATCGTCAATATCTTGACGAAATAAAGTCTTTTTTTGAATTTTTAAGGTAAAAAAGATAAAAAAATGTCAATTTTTTGAATGCTGATTCTATTCTAATGCCATTCAGTAATTTTCTGGCAAGAAATTACAGAATGGCATTAGAATTGCTTATTAGAATACAAAGGAGTTTATAATATGAATATAATTGAATTGCTCGAGATTAAAAAAAATAATTTTGAAAAGATAAAAAGCCTTGCTGATCAGCAGGAAAAACTGGTTGATGACGGCCTCATGCAGGATTATCTCCAACTGATGGCAAAAAGAGAACACCTGAGAAATGAGATAGATGCTGATGATAAAAAATATAGATTCGCACTTGAACAGGCCGACAGAAAGGAAAGGGAAATGGCCAAATCGATAAACAGGGAAATTTCCGAAGTTATTGAATCAATAATGGATATTGATAAAAGGATTGAAAAGCTCGTAAACGAGAAGAAAAAAGAAGTCCTTGATGAAATAAAAGGGCTTAAAAAAGGCAGGACCGCGGTAAAGGGTTATGGTCAGAAAAAAGGACAGGTCCAGCCCAGATTTATCAAAACCGTTGGCTAGAGGTTTGAGAGAAAAGGTGATTATTTAACTTTTACACCATCTTTCCACTCACCTTCAGTTCTTTCACCATCCGGTGAAATGTAGGTCCCTTTTCCGTCCATCTTGTTTTCTTTCCAACCACCTTCGTATCGGCTGCCGTCCGGAAAAGTCAATTCACCGTATGAACCATCATACTTGCCTTCTTTCCACTGCCCGACATACTCTCTTCCGTCAGGGAAGGTATAGGTCCCGTAATTGGTATATTTGCCGTTTTCCCATTCACCTTTGTACCTGCGACCGTCAGGCCAGATAAAAGAACCTTTTCCGTGTATTATGCCGTCCTTGAGCGAGCCTTCATAATATCTTCCGTCAGGGTAGGAAAGATGACCCTTTCCTGTTATCTGGCCATTGTCAAACTGCCCCTTATATATTCTGCCGTCAGGCCATATCAGTTCACCCTCGCCATGCCATTTTTCATTTTTCCAGGTTCCTGAATATTCTTTGCCATCCTTGTAGATCATGGTGCCTTCGCCTGAGATTTTGCCTTCCTTAAATTCACCCCTGTAGGAAGATCCGTCAGACAATATATATCTCCCTGAACCGTTAAAAAGGTCATCCTTGAAATCACCCCTGTATTTCCTTCCATCAGGCCATATGAGAGAGCCGAAACCGTTTTTCAGATTATTTTTCCATTCTCCTTGATACTTTAGTCCATTGGCGTAGATTATATTTCCAATCCCCTGCTTCTGATCGTTGTTAAAAGTCCCTTCATATTTCTCACCGTCAGGCAGAAGCAATATTCCCTTTCCATTTCTTCTGCCACCTTCAAAGGTTCCCGTGTACATGGTTCCATCTGCATACAGCATTGTACCTTTTCCTGTTATCCTGTTATCCTGAAATGTGCCTATATACTTAGATCCATCCTTGAGGTCATATTCACCCTCTCCCTGAAACATCCCGTTTTCGAATTGCCCCTTATATTTTCTGCCATCTGCATACAAAAGTGATCCCTGACCTGATTTTTTACTTTCTTTGCATTGTCCCTGATAAGCGCTGCCATCGGGATATGAAATTTCACATTCTCCGTTAAGGACGCCATTTTCAAAAATCCCTTTATATTCTGTCCCGTCCTTAAGCAGGTAGTATCCTTCACCGTTTATTTCGTTATTTGCAAATTGCCCTGTATATATATCACCTCCCGAGAGAATCAATTTGCCTGCCCCGTTTCTTTTTCCATTGATAAATTCTCCAAGGTAAATACTGCCGTCCTTATATTCCATGAGCCCCTTACCGGAGATCAGATCCTTATCCCATTTGCCTGTATATCTGGTACCGTCAGTAAACAGGTATTCTCCATGGCCATGTCTCAGGCCTTCCTTCCAAAGGCCTCTGTATTCGGTTCCATCATTATATACCATGGTCCCCTGGCCGTTCTGGATGCCATTACTGAATTCCCCGTTGTAGACATCGCCTCCTGGAAAGGTTATTTTTCCTGTTCCATTATACTTTCCTTCCTTCCAGTTACCTTCATATTTTAAGCCGTCCGGTATTTCATACCGCCCGAAACCGTCTTCACAATCTCCCTTTACACAATACTTATCGCCACATCCTGCACAAAAAAGTGATATGATAGCGGAAGTCAAGGCTAATAGAGTGGTTATCTGTTTTTTATTTTTTTTGACCATTTTAGTTAGTAGGCGAATTTTGGGGTTATATAAAAAGAACAATAGCTAAGGTTTGGAACCATATTTAATGCCCTCGTTTCAAGTGATTTTGCAATATCATCAAATTCTGATTCCGGAACATGGTATTCAGCGTCGATATCTGCTACGATCAAAATTGTATTTTCTGTTTCCGAAATGACCCTGAAATCGTGAAAGGCTTTTATCCTGGGATCTTCGGCCACTGCGAGCGAAAATTGCCTTTCTATCGCTATTACCTCTTCGGTCCTTTCCTGGAGCGGATCACTGTGACAGACGACTTCACCGCCAAACTGCCTTCTCAGTTTTTCTTCACATTTTTCAGTAATTTCATGAATCTTGACAGAACCAAATTCCTCGGGAATTTCACAATGTAATGAGATCAGGTATAATGAGCCATAGTCATGAATAATTATCTCATGGACATCAAAAACACCCTCCACTGATTTTGCTGTTTCCCGGATGCGCTGAATAATATTTTTATCCGGAGCTTTTCCCAGGAGCGGTATAATCGCATGTCGCCCATGAGCATATCCAAGATAAAGGAGCCATAAAGAAACTGCAATGCCGATATATCCGTCTGCCTCCATTATTTTGTAGTGGTGGCCAAGGATGAGGCCGATAATGACGGTCATGGTACTCACTGCCTCTATCCACTGGTGTTTTGCATTGACTATAATTGCGCCTGAGTCAACCCGGTCTCCTAGAAAATGGATGAACTGTTTCATCCATATTTTGGCAATAATCGTAGCAAGCAGAATCCAGGGGAGGGCTGGCCAGTAGTGAATCTCCTGAGGATGAATTGCCTGATGGAATGATCTTTCGGCAATCTGTATGCCGGATACGAATAGAAAAATAGACATGATAAGGGGGCCAACATGTTCCATTCTTCCATGTCCAAAAGGAGTACTTGCTGTGGCGGGTTTGCCTGTAAACCAGAATGTAAATACAAGAATAACCGAGTTGGCAAGATGGGATAAGAGATGAAATGCATCTGCCAGGATTGATATTGAACCGGATTTTAAACCCATGGCCAGTTTAATAATGAACAGAAGGATGTTAATCATTATGGATGACCACCCGGCGACCATACCATGCCGTATGCGGACCTTCTGGTTATCCGTCCTTTCAAAGTCAGGGATAAGGATTCTTGCTATGTAGCTGTTTAATTGTTTAATTTTTTTAGGCATTTTATGACAAATCTGAGTTATTTGATATTTTGCAATATATCAGAAGGTCAATATAAATTCCACCTTGGATTACGTAAGTGGTATCTGATATCTGATGTCTGAATTTAAGAATTTTAGAAAAGAAAGCCTGCCATGAAAACAAATAAACCACCCCGGAAAAAATGAGGTGGTTTAACAGTAAACATTTAATTTGTAAGACACAATTCACCCTGACGGGTAAGTGATTTTTTCAAACTTATGAAAAATTAGTTCTTATCTTTTTCAGCAAATTTTTTCAGGGCCTCGCGGCTGGCCTGTTCGCGTTTCATGCTTGTTTTTAAATTTGTCTTATTGGGGTGATCGTGATGGCTTCTCTTGGCCTTGGTTTTTTTCGCATTGGTAGTCATGATATCTTTCCTTTTAATAACTTCGTGTGCCCATGGATACAATTAAAATTACTATTTATTAAAAAGGGTATTAAATCAGCCTTCTGGCCTTAATTAAAACCCTGTCAATTATATGCTATTTTTTAGCGGCTTCCTCTTTTGCCCTCAGTTTCAGCCTTTTTTTCCTTCTGTGCCGTCTTCTTTCTATTTCGCGTTTTCTTTCACTTTTTTTATGGCTTGCCATTGAAAACTATCTCCTCCTTTTAGTGACCGGATAATTATATAAACGGATAATAATTCCTTATAAAATTCGAAACAATATTAAATATATGATTTTACTGGTTTAGTCAAATCAAATATCTGTTTTTTATTTCGCTTTATTATCAGAAGGGACTCTGGCAGACATTGCTGCTGCCGCTTCCTTTTTTTACCTTGGCTTTTTCCCTTGCGTCCATTGCTGCTATTGCGGCCATGTTGATTATATCCTGCAACTCGCTGCCTCTATGTATAGCATGTACAGCTTTGTTGAAACCAAGAAGTATGGGGCCTACTTTTTCCGCCAGCCCCAGCCTGTTCATGATACGGCTTGCTATATTTGCGCTGTTCAACTCAGGGAAAATAAACACATTGGCTGTTCCTTTAAGGGAGGAGAAGGGATAATGTTCTTTCCTGAGATCAGGATTAATTGCAAAATCAATCATCATTTCACCGTCAATATTGAGCTCCGGTTCGATTTCCTTTATCATTCTGACTGCCTGGGCAATTTCTTTGGTTTGCTTGTTTCTGGTGGATCCGAAATTGGAATATGACAGCAGTGCTATATTAGGCTCAATATTCAGCTCCCTCACAAAATTAGCGGTCTGAAGGGTTATTTCCACAAGGTTCTGGGTGTCCGGCAAAATGTTTACAATGGTATCTGAAAAGAAATAAAGTTTCTTGTTTATCATTATCATATGCAAAGAGCATATCCTGTTTA
Organism: Desulfatiglandales bacterium; assembly: GCA_963667015.2. Lineage (GTDB taxonomy): Bacteria > Desulfobacterota > DSM-4660 > Desulfatiglandales > HGW-15 > JAAZBV01. Next base: position 1,716,719 of record CAXXJJ010000004.1, on the reverse strand, counting down.
TGCCAGGCTCTTTATCTATGAGCTGAAGTGCCGGCAGGATAACATTTGAATAATGGGTTGTTATTCCTGAAAGCATGGCATCTGCATCTCCAGCGTTTAACATGGAGGCTGCAAAATAATTCCTGTTTGCCATCATCAGCTTGAGGGTTTCTGTCCTTGTAAATCCCTTTCTTTCGCGTTTATGTAAAAGATTTTCTGAATAAACTTCGAGTTTGGGATGACGACCAGGATCAATTATTTCTATTTCTTTAAGGTCTATATGAATTTTCTTTTCATTGATAATTTTATGGATATCATCTTCATTCCCCAGAAGGACCGGGATACCGATATTTTCATCCCTGACAGCCTGAGCCGCCATAAGAATAAGCGGATGATCACCTTCAGGAAAAACAATTTTCTGGAGGTCCTTTTTTGCCTTATTTATAACTATACGCATTACCTGGCGGGACATTCCCATCAATTCTTCCAGCTGATACCTGTAGGCCTCGATATCTTTAATGGGTTTCCCTGCTACGCCGGTTTTTGTTGCTGCTTCCGCAACAGCAGGAGTTACCCACAGCATAGCCCTCGTATCAAATGGTTTAGGTATAAGATAATCTTTACCATAGCAAAGTGATTCAACTCCATAGGCCTTTAATACAGAATCCGGGACATCCTGCTTTGCCAGTTCAGCAAGAGCATGTGCTGCAGCCAGTTTCATCTCATCATTTATTTCAGTGGCCTGGCAGTCAAGGGCGCCCCTGAATATAAAGGGGAATCCTAATACATTGTTTACCTGATTAGGGTAATCGGAGCGTCCGGTTGCGATTATTGCATCAGGTCGTGTTTCTTTGGCAAGGTCATAATCTATTTCGGGGTCAGGATTGGCCAGTGCAAAAATAACCGGATTATCGGCCATTTTTAAGAGCATCTCAGGTTTTAATGCATCCTTAACCGAGATTCCTACAAAAACATCGGCGCCAACCAGCGCTTCTTCAAGTGTACGGCAGTCTGTTTCAGCCGCCAGTTCTTCCTTGTAGGGATTCATCCCTTCTTTTCTTCCTTTGTAAATGACCCCTTTACTGTCACATAAAATTACATTTTCTTTTTTCAAACCTATTGCAAAATGGAGTTTGCAGCAGGCAATCCCCGCGGCTCCAGCACCGTTGTATACAACCTTTATTTCATCAAATTTTTTTCCTGTAAGCTCCACTGCATTGAGTATCGCCGCTGTACTTATTATTGCCGTACCGTGCTGATCATCGTGAAAAACAGGAATTTTTAATTGTTTTTTTAACTGCTCTTCAATATAAAAACAATCAGGAGCCGAAATATCCTCCAGGTTGATTCCTCCAAAGGTGGGTTCCATGGCTTTAACCGCCTGAATAAACTGGTCAGGCGTGTCGGTAGTTAATTCAATATCGAAAACATCGATATCTGCAAATTTCTTAAAAAGAACACCTTTCCCTTCCATTACAGGTTTTCCTGCAAGTGCCCCTATATTTCCGAGACCAAGGACTGCTGAACCGTTTGTTATTACCGCTACCAGATTGCCCTTTGCCGTATATTCATAAACCTTCTGGGGATTTTCCTCTATTTCAAGGCAGGGAAATGAAACGCCGGGACTATAAGCCAGGCTCAAGTCTCTTGATGTGAATAATGATTTTGTTGCTTTGATTTCTATTTTACCAGGTCTATTTTTCCTGTGATATTCCAATGACTCTTCTTTGCTGACAGCCATAATGTATTTTTACCTCAACTAAAATTGAAAAAATAAATAAACGTCTTGAATACTGTCTATTCCTTCCCTTTATTTATGTCAATATTTTATCTTTTAAGTATATTGTTAAAGCAATGCATAATATCGAATAGTGTTTCCAAGTTTTTGACGTGTACCTATTCCGACAAAGACATAACGGGTGAGCCAGTCATATTTACCTTCCTCAACCTCAAATACGGGGTTAGCGCGAAGATAGTATTCATCCGAAGAGACCTCCGGTCCATTCTCGAACATCCATGCCTTGATTTTTTTCATTGAGTCTTTATATCTGCCCCATAGAAATCCACGGCTCTGCATAAAAATTAAAGTGCCGTCATCTGCTTCAAGCATATAGCGTGCATTTAGTTCTACTGTATCATCGGGTCTGAATAAGGCATAGTCTCCACCGCTGTGAGGCACAATTTTCCCGTTAAGGTAGGGACCTGATATTATACCCTGATCAAGGTATACCGCTCCTCTGCCTGCGCCGGAAGGCATGTTGTTTATATTCTGCACACGGGGAAAGGTAAGGGCAATCTCAAAACAAAAATGCATTTTGGGTTCCCCTGGTCGGGAAACGCCCGGAAGAGAGTTACTGTAGTTCAGTTCTGACATTTCAATATCTCCTTTGAACTTATCCGGGTCATGCACATGATCATAACCCTTAATTATCATGATCGAAATTATGTGAAATATAATATCGGCTAAGTTATGAATATCTAATTCATGTTAAAAAAAATAGCAAGGATATGCCTGTTTTTATTGATGAGGGAAGAATATTAGAATTCAAACTTGGCTGTAGCAGGAAATGATACGGAGAATTTATGTCGTCCTTTGTTTTGATTAAATATTCCTTCTTCTTGTGCGGATGAAGGTATATAGCTGTAACTGTCACTGTGCATGTTTATCTGAGTCATAGATTTAGAACCGGAAGCTGCAAATACTGGCGAATTATCTACCTGGAAAAAAGGTTTAATCCCTGCACAGTTCGAAGCCAGTAAAAGGATGAAGAGTGCAGTGATAAATGTTAATAACCGCCGTTTCATCTTTGACCTCCATATGCCAGTAACAACAAACCAGCCAGACGTTCTTTTCTTTCGCTGGAGATCTTTTTCTTTGGTGATTTCTGAATGTTAAATGTACTTTTATTAGTTATCTCTTCTTTTTTTACTTTTTCCGGTACAGTCATTGATAGACTGTTTAATATATTATCTGATACCTGCTTTGTCACAATCTGTGATTCTTTTGCCTTAGACTCATATATCACATCCTTACCTCTCATAGATGCTCCTGTCTGAGATATTGGGATAAATATTGTTGCCACCAGAATCATAATAATTAATATTTTTTTCATGACATTTCCTCCAGGTAAAAATTAAACAAGGCCTTAGCCTGATCTCTTGGCTTATTCTATGTTCAATCTTTATGCCAGAAAACGGGTAAATAAACCGGTTAATGTGAGGGTGGTTTGTAACTGGCTAAAATCCATAGTAAAAAATTATAGGTATTAATAACAGAAGCATTACAGGGTGTTTGGAAGCAGATTTATTTAAAAGGCTTTTACAGGTGCTGATGGCTAAAATTATATAACCGGGTGTATGATTAGTAATAATGATGTTATAGTGTATAAAAAAATACTCATCTTCGGTTGACTATATGTTCCAGAGGGGTAAGCCGGTTTTATCATCCATGCCTCTTTTAAGTTCCGCCCCGGAAAAACTGTAAATAATAAATTCACATGCAAATACTATCGTGCCCGGTGCCAGGTGTCCTCCATATGCATTGCCTGATTCATCTGCAAGCAAAATATGAGCATGAACAAAGGGTTTATTGTCTTTTATGGAAATATTTCCTGTCAGGTTTAATATTTCAGATGGCCTGTCAAAATCTAAAAATTGATATTCCCTGCTTATCTGGTTGTAAAATCCAACACAGGCCTTTTTTACAGCACCTATGGCCTCTATTTTCCCAAGGGTAATATTTTTTTCAATGCATATACCGTTCAGTTCTTCAAGCAAGTCGTTTTCATAACTTAGTTTTCCTATAATAATATCATTTTGGGATGTGTTTATAAATTTTGTCATTTATTATCCTTATATTGATTAAATAAGCAAAGCAGGGCTGTATTGATTACATGCTAGATCTTCCCCATTAAGATCTTCCAACACAAGTGTATAGCCTGCCTTTTTCTATAAATACCTATTTTCACCACAGAGAATATGCTGGTACATTCCTCCGTCGCAGGGTATATTTGCACCTCTAATCCAGCTGCTGCCGTCACTGCATAAAAAAGCAACCAGCGGGGCAATATCTCCTGGTTGTCCCGGCCGGTCCATAATTCGGCTATCCTCTTCAGCCCTTTCACCGAGGGTCTCCAGAAAGTCCGGAAGGATAGGGGTTTGAACCGGCCCAGGGCTTATGCAGTTCATCCTTATACCCCTGTCCCGCCAGGTCCATCGGTTCATCATTGTCCAGACAATAAGGGTTTCCTTTGAAAAAAAATAGGGACGCCCGTCTTCATTGGCAATCCCTATCCTGTCACAAAGGGCCTCGACACGGTCAAAATCTCTCAGGGTCAGCAATTCCTTTATCTGTCCCCCGGCTTTATACCATTCAAAACCGGCAAGAGAAGCCATGTTAACGATTGATGCATTATTATTCAGCTTGCTGATCATAAGTTCAGTAAAATGCCTGAGACCCAGAAAATTTACCTTGAGTACCATAACCCTGTCTTTTGTAGGCGGCAGGCCTGCAATGTTGCAAATGGCATCAATGCCGTCAGGGAGCTCCCTTACAGCAGATTCGATTGATTCAGGATCTGTTAAATCGGCCCTTATATACTCATCAATATTATTTGCCGGTTGATTAAGGTCAATACCTATTACTGTTCCGCCCTGTCTCTTGATCTCTTTAGCGCTTTCAGCCCCGATGCCTGAGGCTGCTCCGGTAACAATTATTTTCTTATCTGCCAGATCCATGATATCCCCCACTTGTTTTGGTTATAGTGTTAATAAAATTAAACCTGACCAAAGGTTAATTGATTTTTGCGGGATTAATGTTAATCTTGATGATATTAGCAATTTACACCAGAGATTATTAATTATGGACAGAATATGTACTGAAGATAATACTGATTCTGACGAGAATGTAAACATGATTGAGTTAACTCTAAGGGCAATTCTCCTGCTCAGGGATTTTTTCAAGGACAAAGATAAAAAATCTGTAAGAATATTTGTGAAACTTGGAGGGTGCGGAATCAGATCCTTTGGTGTTGCACTTGAAAAACCTAAAAAGGGAGATGAAGTGATTCCTGTTAACGAATTTACCTTTATTGTCGAAAAGGAATTATGGGACAGGGTCAAACCGATCAAAATTGATGCTGATAAGATTTCCTTCAGGATAAGCGGAAACGGGATACAGCCAAACAGCGGATGCGGAACATGCAGCTATATGTGCGGCCTGAACGGAACCGCCCGTTGTTCAGGAGATTGTTTAAACTGCAGCCTTCCCTGTGCTCATGGTCAACGGGTGAGAGAAGTATTAAAGGCAAAGCAGAGTCTTGACACTTAAGCTGTGGTTTATATATGTTATTTCTTCACAACAAACTTAAAGGAGTCTCTAATTAAAAATCAATAGATTTAACAAACCCGTACATTTATTTCTAATTTTTTCCATCTAACTCATCGGAGAAAACTATGATCAAAGTAATAATGGTTGTAAAAAGGAAGGAAGGAATCAGCAGAGAAGAATTTTACAAATACTGGAAAAACGTACATGGTCCCCTCGTAGCAAAACATATCCCCCACCTGAAGAAATATGTTCAAAATCATTTTGTTGATATCCCCGGTTATGACTTCGATGGCGATGGAATAATAGAGACCTGGTATGATGATATCGAATCTTTTCATAAATCAATGGCATTCAATACAACTGAAGAAGCACGGAATCTTGGTCTTGGAGAGGACTGGGCAAAGATAGCTGATATGTCCGAAGAGCCAAAAATGTGGGTCGTTGAAGAACACACTATTATGGGTGAGTCAGAAACAGGATAAATATCCCGGGGCCTTCGCCTCCGGAACCTTATAAAGATAAAAATTAAATATAAAAGCAGAAGGGGCTATATGATATTAAAATTATGAACCTTGACTCTAAATAAGTTCATCATATATAATTTATTTTTAACATATGTTTCCTTAACAGGGTGATACATGGCAAATAAAAAAGACAAGAGCAGAGAGTCATCAAAATCCCGTCCCGGAAATGCAGTAAAAAAAAATCCTTCCACTAAAAATAAAATCTCAAAAAATATTTATCAGTTTGAAAAACTGATTTCAGGATTTTCAGCCGCTCTTATAAGCACTCCTGAAGAGGGGCTTGAGAAAGAATTAAACAGCTGGCTGAAAAAGTTTGCTGAGTTTCTAAAGGTGGACAGATGTATTGTAAATGAATTTCTGGAAGATGGAAAAACAGTCCATTGCCTATTGAATTACACTGTCCCTGAAATAGATATTGAACCGGTCATGGATACTTACCAGCCTCCTCAAGGCGTTATCAGGGAGTTCAAAAAGGGCATTCTTGTCAAGGCTGAAAAGATACCTGAGGACCTGCCTGAAAGTTTTCGTGGAGGTATAATAGAAAAAACTAATACTAAATCTATTATCATAGCTCCATTGACAGTTGATAAAAAGGTGATCGGAAGTCTGTTGTTTGCCAGCCACCGCAAAAAGCGTAAATGGTCAGATGATTTAATCCGACGAATTAAACTTATTGGCGAAATTATAGCAAACGCAATAATTCGAATACATTCTCATAAAAGTCTGAATCAGGAAATGGAGCGACGAGAGGCACTTGAGAAAAGATATTCAGTAATACTGAAAAATTCAAATGTTGGTTTTTTAATATCAGATTTAGACCAGAATATTCTAGAAGTAAATGATGAATATTGTCGTATGTCAGGCTACAGCCGCGATGAACTTCTTAAGAAAAAAATCTGGGAAATCGATGCTTCCGTGGATTCCGGTAAAGTTGAAAAAGAGGCTGAGGGGCTCCATGAAATCAGGGTAAGGCGTCTGATAACATCTCACTTAAGGAAGGATGGAGGCCTGTTTGATGTTGAGGTAAGCGGTAATTATTTTGAAGAGGAAGGAATAGTTTGTACCTTTATAAGAGATATTACTGAGCTCAACAAAACAAAGGTGCAGCTGGAAGAACGTCTTAAATTTGAAGAGCTAATATCCGATTTCTCAGCAGCACTCATCAATATTAATCCGGAAGATATATATGTTGTCATTAATAACTGGTTAAAGGAATTTGTAGAATTTCTGAAGGCCGGGAGAGGCGTTGTTACTGAATATTTTGTTGATCAGGATGCTGCCAGGGTCCTGATGCAATATACAGTTCCGGGGATTGATGCCGCACCTCTGGACAGTTCTTTTCAAATAAAGAAAAAAACGATGGAGGAATTCAGGAAAGGTATTTTAATTAAGGCAGAAAAAATACCGGAAGACCTGCCTCCGACCTTTCCCAGAGATTTTAAGGCCAGGTCTATTATTATTGTTCCCCTTTTCTCCGGTAACAAGGCATTCGGCAATCTGGCCTTTGCCGATTATGAGTCGGAACGGAAATGGTCTGATGATCTTGTAAGGCGAATCAAGCTTGTAGGTGAAATCATTGCAAATGCCATCCTTCGTGTGCGTTCCCATGAAAATCTCATAAAGGAAACCGAACAGCGTAAAAAACTTGAGGACAGATATTCATCGATAATAAGAAATGCAAATATCGGGTTCTGGATTTCCGATAAAGAGCAAAATATTCTGGTTGTAAATGATGAATATTGTCGTATGTCAGGTTACAGCCGGGAAGAAATTCTATCAATGAAAATCCCGGACATCGATATTTCTTTTGGATCGGGTGAGGGCGATATTACAGAAGAAATATTGGGTATTGGCGCTTCCCACCATGAAGTAACCCACATAAGGAGAGATGGCACTTTGATGGACCTTGATGTCAGCAGTTCTCTGCTTAAAAGAGAAAACCTCCTGTTCAGTTTTATGAGAGATATTACAGAACTCAATAAAACAAAAAGAGAACAGGCGGAAAGACTCAGGTTTGAAGAGCTTGCTTCTGAATTTTCTGCTGCATTAATAAATATAGCTCCGGAGAATATGTATTATGAACTCAATAAATGGTTGAAAAAATTTGTTGAATTCCTCCAGGTTGACCGGGGAATAGTAAATGAACACCTCTATGACGAGGACATGATTCATCTTTTACTCAATTATTCCATTCCGGGAATTGATGTTGATCTTACGGAATACCACAGAATTCCCGGTGGCATAAGAGAGGACTTTATAAGAGGTTTAAGTGTTATAGCTGAGAAGATACCCGATGATCTTCCCGAAGGACTCCGGGGAGGGATTGTAGAAAAGGAGAACGCAAAATCCATTATAATAGTCCCCATAAAAGCAGGTAATGAGGTAATCGGAAACCTTACATTTTTGAACTACCGCAATGAACGTAAGTGGTCCGACGAGCTGGTAAGCAGAATCAAACTGATCGGAGAAATTATTGCCAATGCAATATTGCGTAAACGTTCACATGAAGTGCTTTTTGCGGAAATGGAACGCCGGCAGGTGCTGGAGGAAAGGTATACCTCATTCATAAAAAATGCTGATCTGGGATTTATGGTATCTGATATGAATTCAATAATCCTTGATGTCAACGATGCCTATTGTGAGATGTCGGGATACAGTCGTGATGAATTGATTGGTATGGGTGTGGAAAAGATAGATGAATCCCTGTCTGCCAAGAATGAGTTGACTCCTGAGAAGAAAGAATTACTTAAAAAAACCGGTTTGTTTATTGAGACAGCTCACAGAAGAAAAGACGGTACATTTTTTGATGTGGCCTTGAGCAGCAACTTCCTTGAGAAGGAAGATCTTATTTTTAATTTTATAAGGGATATTACAGAGGCAAATAAGGCAAAAAGGGAGCAGGAAGAGCGACTTAAATTCGAAGAGCTTGTTTCAGGATTTTCTACTGCGCTTATAAACATTCAACCGGATGATATTGCAGATGAGCTTGGAAAATGGCTTGAAAAATTTGTAGGACTGATTGATGCGGACAGGGCAGGTATAAATGAATATCAGGATAACCATAAGACTATTAAAAACCTTATTCAATATTCGGTTCCGGGAATTAATATACCTATTCCGGATATTCGTAAAACTCCGGAAGGGGAAATAACGGAACTGAAAAAGGGTATAATCGTAGCCGAAAAAATACCCGAAGACCTCCATCCTATGTTTAGCGGGAGCTATATTGAAAAGAGCAATGCCAAATCACTGATAATTGTCCCCCTTTTAACAGGCAACAGGATATTCGGTAATCTGGCATTTACCAATTACAGAAATGAACGCAGGTGGTCAGAGGAGCTTATAAGGAGAATAAGGCTTATAGCCGAAATTGTTGGTAATGCTGTCCTGCGTCTGCGTTCCCATGAAGCGCTTCTTGAAGAGATGGAGCGCAGGCATATGCTTGAAGATAGATACTCATCAATTATTAAAAGCGCCAATGTCGGGTTTATGATTTCTGACATGGATGCCCGCATCCTTGAGGTTAACGATGCCTATTGTGAAATGTCAGGTTACAGTCGTGCTGAGCTCCTTAATATGAAGATTTACCAGCTTGATATATCCGGGAATCCCGAGAAAGTTGACAATGATAAGTCTGGAATATTTAAAACAGGGGCCTTTCATCATGAGACAGGTCATATAAGAAAAGATGGTAAAGTTGTTGATGTCCTGATCAGTGCTAATCTGCTTCAAAAGGAAGGCCTTGTCTGCGGTTTTATAAGGGATGTTACAGAGCTCAAAATAGCAAGAAAGGACCTGGAAGACCGTCTGAAATTTGAGGAGTTGACTGCTGAGTTTTCCGCTGCACTCATAAATATTGATCTGGATGATATCAATATAGAGCTTAATCTGTGGTTAAAAAAATTTGTAGAATTTTTAGAGGTGGACAGGGGTATTGCCTATGAATACATTGATGATGGAAAAACTATTAAGTCTCTTATGAATTATACAAATCCCGATATAGAGATTGATCCTCCTGAAGAAATAATGCAGGTTCCGCCTAAGGTAATGGATGAATTTAAAAATGGAGTAGTGGTCAGATCCGAAAGAATACCGGATGACCTGCCGGTATACTTACGCGGATGGGTAATAGAGGAGCATAATACAAAATCTCTTGTAATAGTACCTCTTACCGCAGGTAATCAGATACTTGGGAATCTTACATTTGCATGCTACAGAATTGAACGAAAATGGTCAGATGAACTTGTAAGAAGGATAAAGCTTATTGGTGAAATCATTGCCAATGCCATCTCACGAAAACGGTCAAGTGATGCCCTGATTGAGGAGATGAAACGCAGGCAGCACCTGCAGGAAAGGTATTCTTCCATTATTAAGACTGCAAATGTAGGTTTCTGGATTTCTGATATGGATCAAAATATACTTGTAGTAAATGATGAATATTGCCGTATGTCAGGGTACAGCCGTGATGAACTCCTTAAAATGAAAATAGCAGATATCGATTCTTCTAAAAATTATGGAGAGGTGGATAAAATTGGGGCTGATTCCGTTGAAAGAGGATCATCTCATAGAGAAAGAACGCATATCAGGAAGGATGGAGCATTTTTTGATGTTGAGATAAGCACAAACTTTTTAGCGGGGGAGCAGCTTTTTTTCTGTTTTACAAGGGATATTTCGGAGTTGAATAAAGCTAAAATAGAACTTGAAGCACGACTGAAATTTGAGGAACTTGTTTCGGAATTTTCTGCCGCCCTTATAAATGTTAAGCTTGATGATGCAAAGCAGGAAATAAATCTCTGGCTTGAGCGTTTTGCATCGATCCTTAATGTCGAAAGATGTACAGTCAGTGAATATCAGGACAACTATACCCAGGTTAACTTATTATATTCATATACAAATGCTGACACTGTTAATAGATTCAGGGCAATTAGCCCTAAACATTCAGGTACGTTCGGGTTCCATAAGTATCTTGTCAGAGATGACATAATCAAATATGAAAGTTTAAATGGCAGCTTTCCGGATGATTTAAGTTACGGGCTCAACGAAATGAAAAAGGACGGTACAAAATCAATACTGTTACTCCCCGTGAAAGCCGGTGACCTTTTGCTGGGGACCATGTCTGTTTCAACATTAACCTTTGAAAAAAAATGGGAAGAGGAACAGATCAGGAGACTCAAGCTGATTGCTGAAATATTTGCAAATGCGCTTATGAGAGATAAGGCTGATCTGGAACTGGAGAGATACAGAAAGCATCTGGAAATAATGGTTGATGAACGAACTGCAGAACTGAAGGACGCCCAGAAGGAACTTGTTATAAGTGAAAAGATGGCTACCCTGGGAAGGCTTACCGCTACAGTGAGCCATGAGCTGCGGAATCCGCTCGGCACCATCAGATCATCAGTTTATTCTGTCCATAGAAGATTGAAGGGGCAGGACGAAAAGGTGGCAACAGCCCTGGATCGTGTTGAGAGAAATATCAGGCGCTGTGATCTGATTATAGATGAACTGTTGGATTATTCCAGATCACGTGATTTGAAACTCGAACCAACACCGATTGATAGATGGTTGAGCGAAGTAATTGAAGAAACAGGGATTCCTGAAGGTATTTCCATTAATAAAGAGTTAAACGCGAATACAGTAATAGATATGGATACGGAACGGTTCAGGCAAAGCATGGTTAATATATTGAACAATGCCTATCAGTCTATTCAGGAAAAGGGAGCTGATGAGCCGGGAATCGTTACTATGACAACTCACAGGAATGCCGGAAATCTGATTGTTGAAATTTCGGATAATGGTGTGGGATTTGATATGGAGCATAAAAGTAAAATATTTGAACCGTTGTACAGCACAAAAACCTTTGGCGTTGGCCTTGGAGTTCCGATTACAAGACAAATAATCGAGCAGCATGGATGGCATATGGATATAACCGGTGAACCCCAGAAAGGAGCTACTGTAATAATTACCATACCCCTTTAAAGGGAGAAGAAAGATCTCTTTTTGAACAGAAAAAGATTAACCTGCTTACCGGCTATATCTACCCGGAGGAGATTGCAGGGAACCTTAATAGAAAAGGATAGGGAATGGCTGAAAAAGTCGACAAAAGTGCAATTTCTTCAAATATTGATTCAATTGTCTCCACAGATTCTTCCTCAGGGATAACTGATGAAAAGAATCCTGAAAATATTCTCAAGTTCGAAAACCTGATATCAGGTTTTTCAGCGGCCCTTATAGGTGCTCTGGAAGATAGTCTGGAGAATGAATTAGGCAGCTGGTTAAAAAAATTTGTTGAGTTTTTCGAAGTGGACAGGTGTATGGTAAACGAGTTTATGGATGATGAAAAAACAATCCATAGTTTGATGGATTATACTGTCCCGGAGATTGATATTGATCCTGTTATGGATATTTATGAGCCTCCTGATGGAGTAATAAAGACACTTAGAAAGGGTTTAATAATCAAGGCCGGGAAGATTCCCGAGGATCTTCCTGAGGTTTTTCGTGGGGGTATGGTAGAGAAAACTAAGGCTAAATCAGTTGCCATTGTTCCATTTTCATCGAACAACAGGGTTGTTGGAACTCTCTTATTCGCTACCTATAGAAATAGATGCATATGGTCGGATGATATTGTCAGGCGAATTAAACTTATTGGAGAAATAATAGTCAATGCAATCCTTAGAATACGTTCTCATCAGCTCCTTCTTGAGACAATGGAGAACCGGAAATTACTGGAAGAGACCTATTCATCAGTAATAAAGAATTCAAACCTGGGTTTTATGATAATAAATCTGAAAGATCATTCAATAGTCGATGTAAACGACGAATATTGCCGAATGTCAGGATACAGCCGTGAAGAATTAATAGTGAAGAAAACATGGGAAATTGATGCATCGATGGATCCTGATAAGATTGAAAAAGAGAAGGAACGCGCTATTGAGGAAGGAGCTATTCACCTGACAACCTCACATAGAAGAAAGGATGGAAGCCTGTTTGACGTTGAGATAAGCAGCAGTATGTTTGGGAAAGAAGATAATCTTGTCTTCAGCTTTGTACGTGATATTACGGATATCAAGAATGCTCAGAGAGATATGGCTGAGCGCCTTGAATTTGAAGAGCTTGTTTCAAGGTTCTCTGCGACTCTTATAAATATCAGCCCTGATAAAATAAAAAATGAGCTTAAATTCTGGCTCAGGCATTTTGTGGAAACCCTGAGAATAGACAGGGGATTGGTCATCGAATATCCCACGGTAGATAATAATATCCACACAACCCTGCATTACACGGTCCCCGGTATAAATATTCCAATTGATGAGGATCATGAAACGCCGGAGGATATAATTGTAGAGCTTGAGAAGGGAAAAATAATACGGGCGGAAAAGATACCTGAAGAACTGCCGCCAATGTATCGCGGCGGGTTGTTTGAAAAGACCGGCGCAAAATCAGTTATAATTGTTCCCCTTGTAACAGGAAATAAGGCCTTTGGTAACCTTACATTAATCAATTACAGGCAGGAACACAAATGGCCCGGGGAGCTGGTCAGAAGAGTCAGGCTTATAGGCGAAATTATTGGCAATTCCATCCTTCGAATGCGTGCTTATGAACATCTTACTTCAGAAACCGAACGCCGGAAAATGCTGGAGGAGCGATATACAACAATAATAAAAAACGCCAGTGTAGGATTCTGGATATCGGATTTACAGCAGAATATCCTTGCTGTAAATGATGAATATTGCCGCATGACAGGTTATACCAGAGATGAATTGTTAAACCTCAAAATATCAGATATTGATGCTCCCGGTAATCCCGAGAAAATAGATAGAGAGGGGAGAGGAATAAAAAAAAGAGGCTCGCTCCACCATTTTTCCCGGCACATCAGAAAAGACGGAAAGATAATTGATGTTGAGATTAACAGTAGCTTTCTGCCTGGTGAAGATATTGTTTTCAGTTTCTTCAGGGATATTACCGAATTGAACACTGCAAGGAGAGAGCTGGAGGAACGTTTAAAATTTGAGGAGCTCGTTTCGGAATTTTCAGCTGCACTCATCAATGTGAAAATTGACAATATCAAAGATGAACTTAATATCTGGCTGGAGCGCTTCTCTCAGTTTTTGAAAGTTGATAAATGCGGTATAGGAGAATATCAGGAAAATTACACGTTTTTTCGGTTTATATGCACCTATACAAATCAGAATCTTGATCCAAAACTTCCTCCCTTTTCATTAGATCCTATACCAGCAGCATATGGGATCGAAAAATATTTTCATGGAGGGGATTATATAAAAATTGACAGCCCCAATGATCTACTCCCGGATGATATAAAGGAATGGGGGAAAAGGGTTCTGAAAGATGGCACTAAATCAATCCTCATGCTTCCGCTTTTTGCACGAAAAACACTGCTGGGGTGTATGGCCATTTCTTCTATAGAAAATGAAAAGGAGTGGACTCCTGGTCTGATCAGAAGGCTTAAGCTTGTGGCCGAAATCTTTGCTAACGCGATAATGCGTGAGAAAACCGATGCAGAACTGGATAATTACAGGAAAGACCTAGAGAAGATGGTTGATGAGCAAACAGCAGAATTGAAGGAAGCCCAGAGAGAACTTATCTTAAGTGAAAAAATGGCAACCCTTGGAAGGTTGACTGCTACGGTGAGTCATGAATTAAGAAATCCACTCGGAACGGTACGGGCTTCTGTTTTTTCTGTCCGCCAACGATTAAAAGGACAGGATGAGAGTGTAGTAACAGCCCTGGAACGTGCTGAGAGAAACATCAGACGTTGTGATCTGATTATTGATGAATTATTGAATTATTCCCGGGCACAGGATTTATTTCTGGAACCTACATTAATTGATGCCTGGTTAAGCGAACTGGTTGATGAAACACCTCCACCAAAAGGTATTTTCATTAAAAAAGAGTTAAATTCAAATATTAAAATATATATGGACCGGGAACGTTTTAGACGGGGTATAGTGAATATTTTAACTAATGCCTATCAGTCTATTCAGGAGAAAGGACTTGATGAACCCGGCTATGTTCATATAGTATCTAATGGGGATATGGAGAATTTAATAATTGAAATATCTGATAATGGCGTGGGATTTGATATGGGAAATAAAAATAAAATTTTTGAGCCGCTTTACAGCACCAAAACATATGGAGTTGGTCTGGGAATTCCAATTACACGGCAGATAATAGAGCAGCACGGATGGAATATGGATATAACTGGTGAACCTCAAAGGGGTGCTTCTGTCAAAATTACAATACCTCTTTAATAGAAAATTATTATAAGGATATTATCTGGAGAATTAATTATGAATAGTCTGAATATTTTTATTGTTGACGATGATATTGATTTTGCTGAGAGCCTTGCGGATATCTTTGAGATGGAAGGTCACAACTGTGAAATTGCGCATGACGGAGAAGCTGCTATCGAAAAATTCATAGAAAGAGAATTTGACCTGACCTTTATGGATATAAGAATGTCAGGGAAAAACGGTGTTGAATGTTTTATGGAGATTCAAAAAATACGGCCTAATACCAAAATAATAATGATGACAGGGTACAGTGTTGAGGAACTTTTAAATCAGGCGGTTGAAAACGGTGCATGGGGAGTTCTTCATAAGCCGCTGGATATGGATGAAATCCTGGGTATGGTTAAAAAGGTCTCTCCAACAGGAATACTGATTGCAGATGATGATCCTGATTTTGTAAATAACCTGAAGGATGTACTGCAAGATGAAGGTTTTATGGTATATCAGGCCAGTGATGGGAGCGAGGCTGTTGAGCGCGTTCAAAAGGGTGATGTTGATATTCTTATACTTGATCTGCGGATGCCCATACTAAACGGTCTTGAAACGTTCCAGTCTCTAAAGGAAAAGGGAGTAGCTCTTCCTACAATTATCGTAACTGCATATGCGGATTCCGAGGGTAATGCACTAAAAAAATTGAAGGCCCACTGCGTTAACGGCATCCTTAAAAAACCATTTGACCCTGAAAGCCTGATTAATATCCTTAACGACCTGATGGAAGACCCTGAAAAAATCTGCTGCTGACAGAGAAAGATCCGAGAATCATTCTTTTTCTTCTTTATCCAGATAATATAAAGTCGCCCCTATGGGTGCAAATGAGAGGCTCAGGATATTGAAAACAGGGATAAGGAACAGCAGGCCAAATCCGGCATGGAACGAGAAATTTCGGGTAAAAAATCCGAAACGTTTTCTGAATACGACAAAACGCCTGGCAGGAACAAGGTCTGTATTGTCCCATGAAAGAAACGCGGCTGCAAGAATTGAGGTAATTACAGTAAGGACTGGACCAATGGGAGTCAGCCATCCTATTATCGAAAATATTATTAATATCATCACAGGGATGATTGCTCTTGGGATTTCCTGTTTAACCAAAAATATCAGTTGCCTGAAATAGGATATATTATTCTGTTCCGTAATATGTCCTTTCTTTATACCTTCCGTTATCCTTGACATCTTGTCCATGATTACCACGGCAAAGATAATCTGTGAAATAAGGTAGGACATTAAAGTGGACATTATTAAAAGGATGATGGTTATCAGCCATGACACCATATACCACAACCAGATAATCCAGAGACTCTCAGGTTTTACCCATATTGCTGAAATTATATCATTCTGATAGAAGAGAATGATACTTCCAAGACCAATAGCTGCTAATATTACGACAATAAAGCGTAATAGACCCAGCATAAGGAGTTTAGGGGTTTTAAGCCCTATTTTCAATCCCTGTAGATTATATCTAACACCCTCAATAAGTTGCATTTATTCTATTCTCCCCATGAGTAATTATTCTATGTGCTACCGGCATGTGTTTTCAGGTGATATGTTTTTGACTGGATGTTTATAACACCAGCAATCTATTTTGTACAGTAAAGGTGATTTCTGTCAACTAATTGACGAGAGCTGTGATTCCTGCAAATCAATAAATAATTACTATTAAATTTAGAGGTAGAATAAATACAGAATATAGTAGATTAATCACAGCAAATGGTATGAATGTTTAATGTATTAATAAATTATTGCGCATATTCAGTTTAAACTTTTTTAGTTGCCTTAATAAATTAAAAAAAAAGATTGATATTTTAAAAAATGAAGTTAAAATATTGACATTCGTATAACTATAGCCAAAATATTGGCGTTATATTATTGAAAAAGACACCATCTGGTTCAGGAGAGTGATCAATGGCTAAAGCAAAAATTTTGGTAGTCGATGATGAATCAAAAATAAGAGAATCATTTTCAGACATACTGGCTCTTGAAGATTTTGAGGTAGATACAGCTCAAAACGGTGAAGAAGCCATCGAGATGATTGATCAGGACTATTATGATATTGCCCTTATTGATTTAAATATGCCTAAAGTCGATGGAATGGAGGTTCTCAAATACCTGGTTGAACACACCATAGATACCATCGGGATTATTCTCACCGGATATGCCACTATACGAACTGCAGTAGAAGCGATGAAATCAGGTGCCTTTGATTATCTGGCCAAACCGGTAAAAATGGAAGAGGTCATAATGGTAATCAACAGGGCGCTGGAATTCAGGGATATCAAAAGAGAAAATGTTGCCCTTAAAAACCAGCTCAAAAAGAAATACAAGTTTGATAACTTTATAGGTGACAGTTCCGAGATGCATAGGGTTTTCAGGGTAATAGAAAAGGTTGCTGATACGGACAGCACCGTGCTCATTCTTGGTGAATCAGGGACCGGAAAAGAACTTGTGGCCAAAGCCATTCATTATAACAGTATGCGGCGTGATAAGCCGCTTATACCTGTAAATTGCGGTGCTATTCCTGAGGATCTGCTGGAAAGTGAGCTTTTTGGACATGAAAAAGGAGCCTTTACCAATGCCATAAGGACCCGTATAGGAAGATTTGAGATGTCGAATGGTGGAACCATATTCCTCGATGAAATAGGCGAAATGAGTCCCCACCTTCAGGTCAAACTTCTCCGTATCCTGCAGGAGCAGGAGTTCGAAAGGCTTGGCGGTACCAAAACTATAAAATGTGACATCAGGGTAATCGCCGCTACAAACAAAGATCTGGATAAACTCGTCCTTGAAAATGAATTCAGGGAAGACCTCTATTATAGATTAAGGGTTATTCCCATAGAGATTCCGCCCTTGAGAGACCGGCGCTCTGATATTCCATTGCTTATCCACCATTTTATGGACCATATGATTAGAACACGGGGTAAGGAAATAAAAGGCATATCAAAGGATGTAATCAAGGCCTTTATGAATTATGACTGGCCGGGAAATGTAAGAGAGCTTGAAAATATTATTGAACGAATGATCATCCTTACGGATGCCGACGAGCTGACTATGCAGGATGTTCCTGACAAGATACTTCAAAAACAGAGGAGCGAGGACGTAGGCCCGTCAATGATACCGGATGACGGTTTTTCGCTCAACAATGCCATCAATGAGTATGAAAGGCTTCTTATCATCAGGGCACTGGAAAAAGCGGACTGGGTTAAAAACAGGGCTGCTAAGCTTCTGAATATGAACAGAACCACACTCGTAGAGAAGATTAAAAAACAGGGGATAGAAAAACCTCGTAGTGCGGCCAGTTAGTATATGTAGGTGATAAATTTTTAATATAAATTAAGATTTATTAACCCCGGGCCGATGGAAAGGAGACCCCTTTAACAGGTGGTACTCCTCTTTTTTCTTTCCTGGTTATTTTTTTGAAAAAAATATTTAAGTAACACACACACTCTGCCGATCGGGTAAGTGGAGGCAACGTATTTTGATCACTACTTACCAGATAAGAAATGTGCTCAGAATATACGGCAATCAGCTTAAGAAAAAGGCAGTGATTGCCGGTGAGGGCACATTAGTAAAGAAAAAACCTGTTGATGTTATAAGTATATCAGGTGAAGCTCGTCAAAAAGACGTGCTCAGAAAAATGACTGATAAGATTGTGACTCAACTTACCGGTAATAATACGCAGACGAATGAGGAATAACAGGATTTCCTATAGTATAGGTCTGTTTTCAGATCTTTAAGGGGGCCAAAATGAAAGTAAATGAAATATCGAATAATATGAGTCAGGTTGGGAATCTTGATTCCACTCAAAGCAGGCTGAAAGAAGCCGGAAATGTAAGCGGTCAGGCGGCGGAGAAGGAATTTGATAAAGGTACCAAGGTAGATATTTCCAACACTTCTGTTGAGTTTAGTAAAGCAGCTGAAAAAATGGAAAATATTCCCCGTGAAAGGGCTGAAAAAGTAGAAGAACTTAAAATGATGGTACAGAATGATGCCTATAATGTAGATTCAAAAGAGATTGCTAAAAAGGTATTAAACGATTCCATTGAAAATATTGTATAAGTAATTTAAAAGCAAATACACCACCTGCCCGAGGTATCTCAGGCAGGTGGTGTTTCTATTTGTAACCTGTTGTTATTTTTAAACCGGCACCACCTTCCATCTGAATGCCTGCATTTGTATGTGACTTAAAATACTTGACAAACTGGTGTTCTAATATATACTGCACATTTTAATTTTTTACAGAAAACTCAGGTGATAAATAATTTTATTTAAAGCCTTTGTTTTTACTTGATAAAAGAATAATATAGTCAGATGATAATCGACCTTAAATCAATTCCCGGTGAAGGGATAAAAACATTTGAATTTACCCTTGAAAGGGATTGGTGGGCTCCTGAAAAAAACAATGATCAGATAGAGGCAATTGATTCACCGATAAATGTTAAAATAGAAATTTACAGGGTTGAGCAAAAATACGTTCTTAATGGTGTCTTTAAAGGAGCATTGAAGGTTGTCTGTGACAGATGTCTTGATTCATACAGTCAGGAAGTAGAGTCTGAATTTAACTCCTTTTTGATCCCGGCACCGGAGAATGTGGAAAAGGTTGAGCTGGAATTGATGGAAGAAGATATGGAGGTTGTTTTTATCAGCGATGATGAAGTCGACCTGCATGGGATAATCAGAGAACAGCTTTATCTTTCTTTGCCTATAAAATGTCTGTGCAGGAGTAATTGTCTGGGATTATGTGCAAAATGCGGGTGTCGCCTGAATGAAAAGACCTGTGAATGTACCAGGGAAGAGGGACATCCCGGTTTTGCAAAACTTAATAAATTAAAAAACTAGAAGGAGTGGGAATAAAGTAAATGGCAGTACCAAAAAAGAAAAAATCAAAATCAAAAAGGGATATGCGTAGAGCCCACGATCATATCAGTATGCCAAACGTATCTTCTTGCCCCCAGTGCCATGAGCCGGTATTATCTCATCATGTATGTAAAAATTGCGGTTCCTACAAGGGGAAAACAATAATAGAGACTGAAGAAGAGATATAGAATGATTATTGCCGTGGATGCCATGGGAGGTGATAATGCTCCCGAGGTGGTCGTTCATGGGGCTCTTCAGGCTTGTGAAGAGTTAAAATGCAATATCATTCTTGTAGGGGACTCGACCGCTATAACTCCATACCTTGAAAACGGTATTATTCAAGAAGGTGTGACGGTTTATAACTGCAGTGAAGTTGTAGACATGGGTGAGCCTCCTATGAAGGCATATAAAAATAAAAAAGACTCATCCATCAGGGTGGCTTTTGGACTTTTAAAATCAGGAAAAGCCGATGCTGTTGTGAGTGCCGGGAATTCGGGCGCAACGATAGTAGCAGGAATCCTGGCTTCCGGAAAAATTAAGGGAGTTGAAAGGCCGGCACTGGCCAGTATTTTACCGGGCGAAAGGGGAGATGTAATTGTAATTGACGTGGGGGGCAACGTTGATTGCCGTCCTGTTCATCTCTTTCAATTCGGCGTTATGGCTGAAGCCTTTGCTGTTTCATGTCTCGGTTTCAATGACCCTAAAATAGGGCTTTTAAATATTGGGGAAGAACCTGGGAAGGGTAATGAACAGGTGAAATCGGCCTATGATTTGTTTAAGAACAGCCCGTTAAACTTCTACGGAAACATCGAAGGCCGGGATATTTTAAGTGGAAAGGTTCAGATCGTCGTCTGTGACGGGTTTATAGGAAATATTATCCTGAAATATTCGGAAGGGCTGGCCGAATCAATAGCCGCCAGATTTATCAGCGGCCTTGAGAAAAAAGCAGGTGATATCTCAGAAAATAGTTTTCTTAATGAGTTTATGGAGAGTCTGGATTATGCACAGTATGGAGGAGCCCCTGTACTGGGGATTAACGGCGTCTGTATAGTCTGCCATGGACATTCCTCTGAAAAAGCTATAAAAAACGCCATTGGAATGGCGTGCAGTTATGTCGAAAATAATACGGGCGAAAAGCTTTTGAAAAGTCTGAGGAATTACAATCTTATGTGATCCTGAGGCATTTTTGATCATTCATAATGCGGAGAAAAAATGGAAAATTCACAGAGAGTGGTTGTTATCACTGGAGGTTCGAAAGGCATAGGCCGGTCAATAGCGCTGAAGTTTGCAGAAGAGAACCCTATAATCCTCATTGCACATTATGATCCGGATGAATCTGCTTCTGACGAGACACTTTCCATGCTTGAAGAAAAAGGTATAAAGTGTGAGAGCTTTAAGGTTGATGTATCATCCAAATCAGATGTGGAGACCTTTTTCAGCAATATTCTTGAAAAATATGGAAGGGTTGATACCCTGATCAATAATGCCGGTATTACAAGAGATTCCCTTTTAATGAGAATGTCCGAAAAGGACTGGGACATGGTTTTAAATATTAATCTGAAAAGTATTTTCAATTGCACCCAGACAATAATCAGATCTATGATGAAGAACCGAAAGGGTTCAATCGTAAATATAGCTTCGGTATCAGGTCAGATGGGCGTTGCCGGGCAGGCCAATTACTCAGCGTCAAAGGCCGGCATAACGGGCTTTACCAAGGCTGTAGCCAGAGAGGTTGCGCCGAGGGGTATCACGGTTAATGCGGTTGCCCCGGGTTTTATCCAGACTGAAATGACAGACGCACTTCCTGAAAAGGTAATAGAATCCTACCTTGCGCAGATACCGCTCGGCAGGCTTGGAACCGTTCAGGATGTGGCTGAAACAGTTTACTGGCTCTGTTCAGAGTCAGCTTCCTACATAACAGGGCAAATTATTCATGTTAATGGCGGCCTGTATATGTAGGTCATATTGAGTATAAATTTTTTATAGTATTTTTTAAACTATTTTAAGGAGGGACAAGTTAATGTCAGATATCGAAGGAAAAATCAGAAATATTATCTGTGAGCAGTTGGATGTTGCAGAGGATGACGTAGTTCTCACCGCTTCATTTGTGGATGATCTTGGTGCAGATTCTCTCGATCAGGTAGAGCTTATAATGGCTATGGAAGAAGAATTTGATGTGTCAATACCTGATGAAGATGCAGAGAAGATTGCTACAGTAAAAGACGCTGTTGATTACGTTACAAAGGCGATGGGTTAATCGCTGAGCGTAGATATCATATCAGGAGTTTGGGAATAATAAGGGGTTTATTGATATGAAAAGAAGGGTAGTTATTACCGGTCTTGGGATGGTTACACCTTTAGGCACCGGGGTGGAGAAAAACTGGGAATCGTTGTGTGCCGGTAAATCGGTTATTGGTCCGGTAACAAGATTTGATACCACTGAATATAAGTCCAGGATAGCCGCCGAAGTAACGGATTTTAATGCATCCGACTTCATAGGCAAACAGCAGATAAGACGGTTTGATATATTTATCCATTATGGTATTGCTGCTGCCAGGATGGCCATGGAAGATTCCGGTCTCAAGATAACCCCGGACAACAGCCGTAAGATAGGGTGTCTGACCGGTTCCGGTCTGGGCGGTCTGCCCATGATTGAAACTTATCATAAGACCCTGCTCGAAAAGGGGCCAGGAAGGATAAGTCCTTTCTTTATCCCCGGTATCATTCCCAATATGCTCCCGGGAGAAATCGCTATTGAATTTGGTGCCCAGGGCCCGAATTCTTCCATTGAAACTGCCTGTGCGGCAAGTACTCATGCGGTTGGCGAGTCCTTCAGGCTTGTACGGGATGGAATCGCTGATGCCATGATAACGGGTGGCGCAGAGGCAGTTATTACTCCTCTGGCTTTTGCCGGATTCTGTGCAATGAATGCCCTGTCCACAAGAAACGATGAACCTGAAAAGGCTTCCAGGCCATTTGAAAAAGACAGGGACGGATTTATTATTGGGGAAGGTTCAGGCATACTTATTATTGAAGAACTGAATCATGCCCTTGAAAGAGGCGCTAAAATTTATGCAGAAATAGCCGGATACGGTCTCTCCGGTGATGCATATCATGTCTCATCACCTCATCCAGATGGTGATGGTGCCGTTAATTGTATGGCAATGGCTATTGAGTCAGCCGGGTTGAAACCCGAAGATGTTGATTACATTAATGCCCACGGTACCTCAACGCAAATGAATGATCTGTCGGAGACAAAGGCTGTAAAAAAATTATTTGGAGAACATGCATATAAACTTGCAATCAGTTCAACCAAATCCATGACAGGTCATCTGCTCGGAGGTACAGGCGGGATAGAGGCAATCTATTCAGCACTGACAATTAAGAACGGAATCCTGCCGCCTACTATTAATTATGATACACCTGATCCTGAGTGTGATCTTGACTACGTTCCCAATATAGCGAGAGAAGCCCAGGTAAAGGTAATTATGTCAAATTCATTCGGTTTTGGCGGGACAAACGCATCGTTGCTATTTAAGGCCTACGAGCCTTAAACACTCCGAATAAATTTTCTAAGAAAAGGAGTTTCAATGAGAATCATTATTGGTTCAGACCATGCCGGATTTGAATTAAAGGAGAAATATAAAAATCTTCTTTCCGGTGAACTGGGATATGAAGTAACGGATGTGGGAGCATACAGTGCCGATTCGATTGACTATCCGGATATCGCCCAAAAAGTGGCCGGGGCTATTTCATCCGGTGAATTTGAAAAAGGAGTGCTCGTATGCGGTTCCGGTATTGGTATGTCAATAGCTGCCAACCGGTTCAAGGGTGTTAACGCAGCCCTTTGTCATAATATTTTGACTGCTGAATTGAGTCGAAAGCATAATAATGCCAATATCATGGTTGTTGGAGGCAGGATAACAGGTGATGTCCTGGCCCTGGAAATGCTTAAGACCTACCTCAAGACGGATTTTGAAGGCGGCAGACATAAAATGCGTGTTGATAAAATAGATTCTTGAATAAATATTTGAGGTGATACTGTTGTTTGATAATAGACTTTCTCAGGTTGATCCTGAAGTTGCAGAGGCAATAAAAAGGGAGATTAAACGGGAGCAGGACTGTCTGGTTCTTATAGCTTCCGAGAATTATGCATCCAGGGCTGTGATCGAAGCACAGTCAAATGTAATGACAAACAAATATGCTGAAGGGTATCCGGGAGCAAGATACTACGGCGGTTGCGAAAACGTTGATACCGTTGAGAATCTCGCAATAAAAAGGGCCCTTAAGCTTTTTAACGCTGAATATGCCAATGTTCAACCCCATGCGGGTTCTCAGGCCAATATGGCTGTCTATTTTTCGGTTTTAAAACCCGGAGACACCATCCTTGGAATGAGCCTTTCACATGGCGGGCATCTCACCCACGGCAGCAAGGCAAGTTTTTCGGGTAATATTTTCAAATCTTTTTCCTACAGCCTTGATCCGGAAACCCAGACAATCGATTTTAATCAGGTTTATGATCTGGCAAAGAAACACTCTCCAGGGATGATTGTTGTTGGCGCGAGTGCATATCCCCGGGAGATTGACTTCTCACGGTTCAGGGAAATAGCCGATGAAGTGGGCGCCTATATGATGGTGGATATGGCCCATATAGCCGGACTGATAGCTGCCGGGCAGCATTCCACGCCGGTAGGGATCGCAGATTTTGTCACCTCGACAACACATAAAACCCTCCGGGGCCCCAGGGGCGGACTTATACTTTCTAAAAAGGAACATGAAAAGGCGCTGAACAAGAGTATTTTTCCCGGTATTCAGGGCGGTCCCCTTATGCACGCTGTAGCTGCCAAGGCAGTCTGTTTTCATGAGGCACTGCAGCCTGAGTTTATTGAATACCAGAAACAGGTAGTTAAAAATTGCAGGCTCCTTGCCGAAGAGATGATAAAATACGGATTTAATCTGGTCTCGGGAGGAACAGACAACCACCTTATACTTGTTGACCTTACGGCAAGGGATATTACAGGTGTTGAGGCTGAAGTAGCCCTTGGAAAAGCGGGAATTGTTGTCAATAAAAATACAATACCCTTTGAGAAGAGAAGCGCACAGGTGACCAGCGGTTTGAGAATAGGGACCCCTGCGGTTACTACCCGCGGTTTTAAAGAGGGCGAGATAAAGATTGTAGCCGGGCTTATAAGAGAAGTCCTTGAGAATATAAATGATGATAAGATCCTGGAAGATACAAGAACAACTGTAAGTGAACTGTGTGCAAAATTTCCTATTTATGAGTATCTGGGCTGATAAAGATATCTAAAACAAGGAGTTATAATTGACCCGACCATCCTGGCCAGAATATTTTATGGCAATTACCGCGCTTGTTGCTAAACGATCAACATGCATCAGACGCCATGTCGGCGCAATACTGGTTAAAGATAAAAGGATACTTGCTACCGGTTATAATGGTGCCCCCTCTGGTCTAAGGCATTGTGCGGAGGCGGGCTGCCTCAGGGCAAATTCGGAAATTCCTTCAGGTCAGAGACATGAATTGTGCAGAGGCCTGCACGCAGAACAGAATCTTATAATACAGGCAGCCTATCACGGCATATCCATTAATGGATCAGTTCTTTATTGTACAAATAAGCCCTGTGTGATATGTACAAAAATGATAATAAATGCCGGGATCAGCAAGATTTATTATGCTGAAGGGTATGATGATCCATTATCGGATCAGATGCTGGCAGAGGCTAATCTTGAAATCGAAAGGTTGACTATATGAAGTGCCCCTACTGCTCCAAGATCGAAAATAAGGTTATAGATTCAAGGTTGAGCAAAGATGGTCGAACAATTAGAAGAAGAAGGGAATGTCTGGACTGTGCCAGGCGTTTCACTACCTATGAAAGGCTTGAAGAAATACTGCCAATGGTTGTAAAAAAAGACGGCAGGAGAGAGCCATTCAACCGGGATAAGATAATAGCGGGAATTAAAATGTCCTGCCAGAAACGTCCTGTGAGTGTAACAAAAATTGAAGATTTTGTAGATTCACTGGAAGTATATTTTCAGGAGCTTGGTAAAAAAGAAGTCGAGAGCAAAGAGGTCGGGGAAAGGGTCATAAGCAGTCTTAAAGACTGGGATGAGGTAGCCTATGTCCGTTTTGCATCTGTGTACAGGCAGTTCAAGGATATTAATGAATTCATGAATGAACTCGAAGATATCCTTAAGACCAGACGAGAAGAGGTAAGTTAACCCCGCTTCATTCTTTCCAATATCCCCTGTCTTTTTAGAATTATTAACTCTTTCCTGATAGAAAAAATTGAGTGATAAAGATATAAAATATATGAAAAGTGCCATCAGGATGGCTAAAAAGGGCACAGGAAAGACATCTCCAAATCCGGCAGTTGGTGCCGTGATAGTCAGGGATGACACTATAATTGCGTCAGGATACCATAAAAAGGCCGGCGCAGCACATGCCGAGGTGGACACCCTTTCCAATCTCAAGGTGGAAGCAAATCCCAGTGATATAATGTATGTAACCCTTGAGCCCTGTAACCACCATGGGAAAACTCCACCGTGCACCAGGGCTATTCTGGAAAGCGGCATTAAAAACGTGGTTGTCGGGATGAAGGATCCAAATCCTTCTGTAAAAGGCGGGGGAGCAGAATACCTGATATCGCAAGGTATCAATGTAAAAACAGGAGTCCTTCAGAAGGAGTGTGAACAGCTCCTTGAATCATGGAGTAAGTACAGTAGAACCGGAATGCCTTTTATCATAGCCAAATCAGCCCTCACACTTGACGGGTATTCTGCAACCTCAACAGGGCATTCCATTTGGGTGACCGGAGAAGAGGCAAGACAGTATGTTCACAGGCTGAGATCTGAGGTCGATGCTGTAATGGTGGGGATTGGTACTGTAATTGCCGATGATCCACAGCTCACATCCAGACCCAAACGAGGGAAGGGGCGTGACCCTCATAGAATCATAGTTGATACCCGTCTTCGGATACCTGAAAATGCCCGGTTGCTGAAGGAAAATTCAGAATCCCGAAACTATATTATTACCGGTGAAAATACGGATGAGATGTTGATAAAACGGATTGAAAGAGGTAATACCTCTGTCATAAAATGCCCTGTTAAGGATAATCATGTAGATCTCAATGCCATGATGGATATCCTTGGGAAAAACTCCATAACATCGGTTTTGTTCGAAGGCGGAGCGGGTCTGATGGGGGCCATGATAAGAGAGAGACTTATTGACAAGTTTATGATATTCAAGGCCCCAAAACTGCTTGGAGGAAACGATGGAATCCCCATGTCAAAGGGGGCAGGGCCTGTTTACATGACTGATTCAATTGGCCTCAAAGGGGTAACGGTAAAAAAATATGGCAATGATATCCTGATTTCAGGCTATCCGGCATAAATCAACGACAGGATGACATATGTTTACAGGACTTATTGAAGGAACAGGAATAATCAGAGATGCTCGTTTATCCGGCGGGGATATGAATATTTCTATTGTGCCCCTCTTTGATATGTCAGACTGCCGTATCGGAGACAGCGTTGCAGTCAACGGTGTCTGTCTTACAGTTACCGAAATCAATGACGGCCTGCTTAAGATGTATGCCTCGGCAGAGACAACCTCAAGGACGACAACCGGGGCATTGAGAAATGGATCGGAGGTCAACCTCGAGAGGGCCTTAAGGCTTTCGGACAGACTTGGCGGTCATATTGTATCCGGTCATGTGGATGGTATAGGCAAAATATCCGAAAAAAAGCAGGTAAAACAGTCATGGCTGATAGGTGTATCGATCGATGAAAATCTCTCAAGGTATACGATTGAAAAAGGCTCTATTACAATCGATGGAATAAGTCTTACTATAAATGTTTGTCAAAAGGGGTATTTTGAGGTTAATATCATTCCTGAAACATGGACTTCAACCACGCTTTTAAAGAAAAAGGCCGGTGACATGGTTAATATTGAAACCGACCTAATTGCAAAGTATATTGAAAAATTATTTTTTAAGGAGAGGGCTGCCGGAAATAACAATGCTTCTTCATCCATCAGCATGGAGATGCTGGCACAGTTTGGATTTGGCAGTAATATCAAATGACTATATCAAGAATTGAAGATGTTATTGAAGATTTGAAAAACGGTAAAATGATAATCCTTGTAGACGATGAAGACAGGGAAAACGAGGGTGACCTCACAATGGCCGCTGAAAAGGTTACTCCTGAGGCGATAAATTTTATGGCCAAATACGGCAGGGGACTTATATGCCTGTCGCTTGATCCTAAAATAGTCGAGCAGCTGGGCCTGCACCTCATGGTTGACGATAATCAGTCGCCATTTAATACCGCCTTTACCGTGTCAATTGAGGCCAGGGAAGGGGTTACCACGGGAATTTCGGCACATGACAGGGCTCACACCATACTTACCGCGGTTAAGGATGATGCAAAGCCTAAGGATCTGGTTCAGCCGGGTCATATCTTTCCTCTAAGGGCACGAAAGGGAGGGGTTTTATTCCGGACAGGCCAGACCGAAGGTTCGGTTGATCTTGCAAGGCTTGCGGGTCTTAAGCCGGCGGGTGTAATATGCGAGATCATGAATGACGACGGAACAATGGCCCGTATGCCCGATCTTATTGAGTTTGCCGAAGAGCACGATCTTAAAATAGCCACGGTAGCGGATATTATTGCCTACCGGATGAGAAACGAATCTTTTGTTCACATGGTAGCGGAGACCGTTCTTCCTACTCCCTATGGTGAATTCAAGGCATATGGCTTTGTAAATGATATCGATAGTAATGAACACCTTGCTATTGTTAAGGGAGAAATAGATCCTGAAAAGGAAGTGCTTGTCAGGGTTCATTCCCAGTGTCTGACAGGTGATGTGTTCGGGTCCTACAGGTGTGACTGCGGAAATCAACTGGAAAAGGCCATGGAGATGATTCAGAAGGAAGGCCTTGGCGTTATTCTCTATCTCCAGCAGGAAGGAAGAGGTATAGGCCTGGCAAACAAACTAAAGGCCTATGCGCTTCAGGATAAGGGTTTTGATACTGTTGAGGCCAATGAAGAACTTGGGTTTGAAGCAGATCTTCGCGATTATGGCGTCGGCGCCCAGATGCTTGCAGCTCTTGGCGTTAAAAAAATGAGGATGATGACCAATAATCCGAAGAAGATAAAGGGAATCGAAGGTTATAATCTGGAGGTCACTGACAGGGTTCCTATCGAATGCGAGCCGAAACCTGAAAATATTAAATACCTGATGACTAAATGCCAAAAGCTTGGTCATATGATGAAAATAGGGAAAGATATAAAATAAACAACAGGAGAAAAAAATGCCAAAAGTACTTGAAGGTATTATAACTGCAGAAGGTTTTAAGTTTGCAATAGTGGTAAGCCGGTTTAATGATTTTATCTGTTCGAAGCTGGTTGAAGGAGCCATGGACGCCCTTAAGAGGCATGGGGTTGATGAAGATGATGTAACCCAGGTGAAGGTTCCGGGTGCCTTTGAGATTCCCATTGCAGCCAAGAGACTTGCTGCAAAGGCTGATTTTGATGCAATAATCTGCCTGGGCGCTGTAATAAGAGGTGCTACACCGCATTTTGATTACGTTGCTTCCGAAGTTGCAAAGGGCGTAGCGGTTGTCTCTCTTGAAAGCAATATTCCTGTTACCTTTGGTGTTCTTACCACTGATAACCTTGAACAGGCCATTGAGAGAGCCGGATCAAAGGCAGGCAACAAGGGTTGGGATGCTGCAATGGCTGCTATGGAGATGGCAAGCCTTTTTAAGACCATGAAGTAGCAATAACCTGTCAGTGCTTTGAAAAGATAAGGTATAATGGGAAACAGAAGAAAAGCCCGTGAACTGGTAACACAGATCCTCTTTCATATGGAATACAATTCCGGTAATCCGGATAAAAGTTTTGAGCTGATATGTGAGAATTTCAATGCTCCTAAATCCCTCAGGGCCTTTTCAAAAGAACTTGTCCGGGGTGTATGTGAAAACCGGGAGCGGATTGATAAACTGATAAAAAAGGCTTCAAAGAACTGGCGTCTTGAAAGAATGTCCAGGGTGGATAGAAGTATTCTCCGGCTGAGCGTCTATGAGATGTTGTTTATGGAGAATATACCCCATAAGGTATCCATTGATGAGGCAGTGGAGCTGGGCAAAAAATATGGCACAGAGGAATCAGGTGCTTTCATAAATGGCGTGCTGGATAATATTTATCTGGCACATATCAAGGATCAAAATCAGGAAAAATAGATAACATGCGGCTTGATCTGAGATTTACAAATCGCACACTTGAAGAACTGTGGTGTGAGGCAGTAGTTATTCTTTCATTCAAGGTTCAGGATAAAATGTCGCCATTCCTGGATTCTATTGATAAGAAAATGGCCGGAAGTATTCGTAAGATTGTTCAGTCGGGAATCTGGTCGGGTGAATGCGGAGATAAGCTGCTGTTTGCAACTCAGAATTCCATCAAGGCGGATAAACTGCTTATTCATGGGCTGGGCGAAGAATCAATGTATTCGATTGATGTGCTTGAACGTGAAACAATCAATGCAGGAGATGCGCTGGTAAAAATGAATATCAGTGAATTCGGTTTGCAGATACCTGATACATCTGCGGGTGAACCCGGGTTTGATATTCATATCGAAACCGCTGTTAAAAATCTTGTCGGGATTTATCTGGATAAATATAAGGATGCCCCTGATTTTATATTAAAATTCTATATTTCTATTACCAATGATTACATAAAACTGGTTGATATGGTGGCCGATAGTTTAAGAAAACATTTTTCTCCCCTTACTGAACTTTCAATTATACTGGATAAGGGCTCGGGTTTTCAGGTAGCCGGTCTGTCCGAACTTGCTGCATAAATAACAATAAACATGAAAGGCAAAGTAGTATTGTGAAGTACAACCCAAAAACAATAGAAAAGAAATGGCAGGAACACTGGGATAAAGAAAACCTTTTTGAAGTCAGGGAACTTCCCGACCGTGAAAAATATTATCTGCTTGAAATGTTCCCATATCCCTCAGGCAAGATCCATATGGGTCATGTCCGGAATTATACTATCGGGGATGTAGTTGCCAGATATAAAAGGATGGCAGGTAAAAATGTGCTGCATCCAATGGGCTGGGACGCCTTTGGTCTTCCCGCTGAAAATGCGGCAATCGACAACGATACCCATCCTGCAAAATGGACATATTCCAACATTGAAAATATGAAGTCCCAGCTCAAGATGATGGGCTTCAGCTATGACTGGAACCGTGAAGTTGCCACATGTGATCCTGACTATTACCGTTGGGAGCAGCTCATATTTATAAAGATGTACGAAAAAGGCCTGGCCTATAAAAAAAGAACTCATGTAAACTGGTGTGAAAGCTGCCAGACTGTACTGGCAAAGGAGCAGGTCGAAAACGGATGCTGCTGGCGCCACACAAACAAGGAGGTAATCCTGAAGGAAATGGACAGCTGGTACTTCAAGGTTACCGACTATGTAGAAGATATCCTGCAAAAATGTGATGCGCTTGAGGGATGGCCTGAAAGGGTCATAACCATGCAGAAAAACTGGATAGGAAAAAGCTTTGGTGCAATAATCAAATTTCCACTGGTAGATTCCGATCAGGTAATTGAGGTGTTTACTACAAGGCCTGACACGGTATTCGGCGCTACTTTCATGTGTTTTGCTCCAGAACATCCGATGCTTAAAGAGATGGTAAAAGGCTCATCTCAGGAAGCAGACGTCCTTAGTTTTATTGATCGCACCATGAAGGTAGATGGTTTTATAAGGACTGCCGATTTTACTGAAAAAGAGGGTATATTTACTGGGCGGTATGCCTTGAATCCCCTTACTGAAGAAGAAATACCAATATATGTAGCCAACTTTGTACTTTATGATTACGGGACAGGGGCTATTATGTCCGTCCCTACCCATGATCAAAGGGATTTTGAATTCGCTGAAAAATACAATATTAAAAAGAGAGTAGTTATAACCCCTAAAGACACAGAGCTTTCCGCCGATACCATGACCGAGGCCTATGAAGAGCAGGGTGTGCTTATTAATTCGGGACCTTTTAACGGGCTTGGCAATATTGAGGCACAGGAAGAAATAGCACAATACCTGGATAAAAAGGGCCTGGGAAATAAAACAGTAAATTTCAGAATCAGAGACTGGAATATATCGCGCCAGAGATACTGGGGTGCCCCGATACCTATAATATACTGTGAGAAGTGCGGGACTGTTCCTGTGGATGAAAAGGAGCTTCCTGTCAGGCTTCCTCTGGATAAGGAACTCAGGCAGGGCGGAGGATCACCTCTTCCATTTGAACCGGACTTTTATGAAACAACCTGTCCAAAATGTAATGGCAGTGCGCGGCGGGAAACCGACACAATGGACACATTTGTTGAGTCTTCATGGTATTTTGCAAGGTATGCCAGCCCGCGCTATGATAAGGCCCCTGTTGATATAGAAAATGTCAAATACTGGCTGCCTGTTGATCAGTACATAGGCGGGATTGAGCATGCAATTCTGCATCTTCTGTATTCAAGGTTTTTTATGAGGGTCCTTAAGGATCTGGGTTATTCCCATATTGACGAGCCCTTCAAGAATCTCCTTACCCAGGGTATGGTTTGTAAGGAGACCGAAGAATGCTCGGAACATGGATATCTTTTCCCGAATGAGGTGACTGACGACAAGTGTGTAAAGTGCGGAGCTCAGATAATAAGGGGCCGAAGCATCAAGATGTCAAAATCCAAGAAGAATGTAGTCGACCCCGCACAGCTTGTAGACACATATGGCGCAGACACTGTCCGCATGTTCTGTCTGTTTGCATCACCACCTGAACGTGATCTTGAGTGGAGCGACCAGGGAGTAGATGGCGCATACAGGTTCCTGAGTAGGGTATGGAGACTTGTAACAGACAATCTGGATAATCTGAAAAATGCTCCGTCCATCAGCAGTGAAGAAGGATTGGATGATGAGCTTAAGGCAATAAACCGAAAGATACATGAGACAGTCAAAAAGGTATCAAACGATATCGAAGACAGGTTTCACTTTAATACCGCCATAAGCGCAGTAATGGAGCTTATAAATGAAATCTATAAATATCTGAATGACGGCAGGGAGAATAATGAAAAGGCCTGGATGGTAATAAGGGATGCTGCCGAGAAGACCATACTTCTGCTTTCTCCTGTGGTCCCTCACATAACCGAAGAGCTGTGGCATATACTGGGTCATGAGGGTTCACTACTGGATGCCAGGTGGCCGACCTACAGTGAAGACGCCCTTGAAGTTGACAAGAAGCTTCTTGTTGTTCAGGTAAACGGAAAGGTCAGAAGCAAGATCGAGATTCCTGCTTCCTTTTCAAAGGAAGAAATTGAAAAAGAGGCGGTTAATGATGAGAAGATCAGGAATTTTATCGGGGAAAAAGAGATTAAAAAGATAATTGTTATTCAGCAGAAACTTGTAAATATTGTAATACAGGAAAACAAGTAATGAATCTTACAAGGCCTGTATACAGTCTGGTTTTAATCCTTGCCCTTTTTTCTGTTTACGGCTGCGGGTATAATTTCAGAGCTGATGGTGAACCGGTGGGTATTGAGATTAAAAGCATTGCCATACCCATGGTGGAAAGTTCCTCAGCAGAAAAAGGATTTGAGTCTGATTTTACAACTGTATTAAGAAATGAATTTATCAGTCATGCCCGTGTTCCTCTTAAAGATAAGGATCAGGCCAATATGGTCCTTAAAATCGAGATCTATGAAGTAAATACTCAACCTTTAACCTATGATTCAAGCCGGACGTCGGTTTCAGGGAGGGTATTTACCCATGAAACAACCAGCAGCAGACGTCTGGTTCTCTGCCTTAACGCAAGTCTTATTGACAGTTCAACCGGAAAGTCTGTATGGAATGACAGCTCAATGACAGAAGAAGCAATGTTCGCTGTTACGGCTGATCCTCTTGTAAACCGGAAAAACCGGAAAGAGGCACTCCTCAAGATTGCCGGTCTCCTTTCGGAAAGAATTTATAACAGGACCATGGAAAGGTTTTAATGGCAGGCGATCTTAAACCAGAGGATGTTATAAAGGCATTGGAAAGAGGAAAGCTTGCCCCGTTTTATCTTTTCTACGGCCCTAATGAATTTATTCTCGAAAGGGTGCTCGGGAGAATCAGGAATGAGTATATACCTGAGAATGCCAGGGATTTTAATATGGAGATATGTTATGGAGGTGAGACCAGTCCTGTCGATGTTGTAAACAGGGCACAGACAATTCCCTTCCTGGCATCAAGCCGCCTGATAATCCTGCGAAGAACAGACTCATATAAAGCAGATCAGTTAAATAAATTTATTCCCTATCTTGAAAAACCGGTAGATTCCACCTGTCTTATATTCCTGTCTGAAAAAACCGATTTTAAGAAAAAATTTTACAAGGCAATAAGAGCGGCAGGATACGCTGTTAATTTCAGTGAATTAAGGGCACATCAGATTGTCCCATGGATACAGAATATAGCCCGGGAGATTGGACTCAACATTGATCGAAACGGATGTGCCTTTCTTCAGGAGGTTACGGGGAGCAGGCTAAGGGAGATCTATTCCGAGCTTGAAAAACTGAAACTAAGTTATGGTGAACAAAAAATAGGGGAGCAGGAGGTAAAGGATCTTGCCATTAACAGCAGGATGTATTCCATTTTTGAACTAATGGATGCGCTCTCGGAAAAAAAAGTGGCCCAGGCCCTTTCGGTCCTGTCAAGATTTTTAGAGGAGGAGGATAAAAAAAGCGCTCCTCTTCAGATAATCGGAATGCTTAACAGGCAGGTCGGTCTGTTATGGCAGGTTAAGGCCCTGTCCACAAAGGGAGAAAATGCCGGCAGTATTGCCTCAAAACTGGGTATTGCCCCGTTTTCGGTACAGAATTTTCTCAAACAATGTAAAAAATGGACGCCTGAAGAGCTTGAAAGGGGCATCAAATTACTTTATGAAACAGACAGGTTTCTCAAGTCCGGTTCGAGATCGAAACCTGTACTTGAGAACCTGGTTCTATCACTTTGTAAATAATTTATCAGGATGCCGCAATCTGGTTAATCTGGCGTGCAAGACGGGATATCTTTCGGGAAGCTGTTTTCTTATGAAATACACCTTTAGATGCACTTTTCTGAATAATAGCAGTTGCTTTTTTCAGCTTTTCAATGGCCTGTTCCTTATCGCTTTCAGTAACTGCTGCCCTAACTTCCTTTACAATATTTTTAGAACGAGTTTTATAACTCATATTCCTGAGTCTTCTTACTTCACTCTGTCTTGCCCTTTTAAGAGCTGATTTATGATTTGCCAAATTATTTACTCCTGTTTTTTATATGATTATTAAACGATCCTTAATAAATGAATAGAACAATACTGTCAAGATAAAAAATGATTATGAATGATTCTAACGAAAAAACAACAAATAAAGAAAAACGGAACATGGGCAGGGCTGCAGGTGTTGTTTCCTTTTTTACCATGATAAGCAGGGTATTAGGTCTTGTCAGGGATATGGTGATAGCATCCTTTTTTGGGGCAACCATATCAGCTGATGCATTTGTTGTGGCATTTAAAATACCCAATATGCTTCGGCGTTTTACAGCCGAAGGGAGCATGACTATTGCCTTTATCCCTGTTTTTACCGAGTATTTACAGAAGAAGTCGAAAAAAGAGGCATTTGAACTCGCCAGAATTATCCTTACACTGTTATCTCTTCTGCTTGCCCTGATAACAGTGGCCGGAATCCTGCTTTCGCCCTGGATTGTCAGGCTTATTGCCAACGGATTCGGAGCAGAAGGCCCTAAATATGAACTCACAGTGCTTCTTACCAGGATCACCTTTCCCTATATATTCCTTGTAAGCCTGGTCGCCTTTTTTATGGGCGTGCTCAATAGCCTTAAGCATTTTGCTGCTCCTGCCGCCGCTCCGATTTTTTTAAATCTGGGTATTATCGGGGCAACCCTTCTTGTGGCCCCCCACCTTTCGGAACCCGTAATTGCGACTGCTGCCGGCGTATTGGCAGGAGGTGTACTCCAGGTTTTGCTGCAGTTGCCTGTGGTCTTTAAAAAAGGGCTTTCGCTTATGCCTATGTGGCAGCCTGGTCATCCTGCCGTGAAAAGAATAGGCCTGCTTGTTCTTCCTGCCCTTTTCGGTTCAGCTATCTACCAGTTAAACCAGCTTACAGCAACTCTTCTGGCGTCATTTCTCCCAGGCGGCAGCATTTCCTGGCTGTATTATTCGGACAGACTTGTTGAGCTGCCTCTTGGCGTATTTGCCATTGCAATAAGTACAGCAGCAC
Organism: Desulfatiglandales bacterium; assembly: GCA_963667015.2. Classification (GTDB taxonomy): domain Bacteria; phylum Desulfobacterota; class DSM-4660; order Desulfatiglandales; family HGW-15; genus JAAZBV01. The sequence goes on along the minus strand of CAXXJJ010000004.1, from coordinate 1,680,424 downwards.
TTCCCTCTCTTTCAAGGCAGGCCGTGGAAAAGGAAGAGAGTGCATTTATCGATACCATTAATCATGCCCTCAAGATAACATTTTTTATAACCGTTCCGGCACTTATAGGCCTGATTGTTCTAGGGAAGCCCATAATTCAGCTTTTCTTTCAGAGAGGCGCCTTTGATGCCTTTTCAAGAGATATGACTGCAATTGCATTGATGTATTATGCGCTTGGTCTATGGGCCTTTTCAGGAGTCAAGATTGTTGTGTCTGCCTTTTATGCACTTCAGGACACCTTAACCCCGGTAAAGGTATCTGTTATTACATTCCTGTCATATCTTTTTCTGGGAATGATTCTTATGGGACCTTTAAAACATGGCGGTCTTGCCCTTGCCCTTTCTCTATCATCTACTATTAACTTTATTTTACTTGTCTTTCTGCTTAAGAAAAAGATTTCATCCTGGAAATTAACCCCAATTGTTATATCTCTCGCCAGGGTAATTTTATCAGGAATTATTATGGGGGCAGGAATTTACTACCTTAAATTTCTTTTTTTTCCGGATAATCCTGATCAGGGGGCCTTTAACCTCATGATTCAGGTAGTTGTTCTTGTTATTTCAGGGGTTATTATTTATCTGCTGGCTGCCTTTTTGCTTCGCTGCAGAGAGCTTAATGCCTTTACAGGATTAATCAGAAAAAGGTTGTGATATTTTCGAAAGGGCCATCTGAATATAGAAGATAAAAATAAAGGGGCGAAAAATTTATCGCCCCTTTAAAAATGCGTGAATATGTAAAGATAATTCAGGTGGTAATTATTACTTTACAGAAGCAAGGATTGTCTTTCCGAAATCCAGAAAATCTCCTCTTTTCATAAAGTCATAATCATCCATCTTCATCTGTTCCATCATTTTTTTATTTTCCGGCTCTAAAAGGCTCAACGTAATCCTTCCATTAAAGCTTTTCCCGGGTACACCGGTAACACCGGTAAGCTTTGACAGGTAACCGTCTATAAGCTGTTTTACATTTTCAGGGCCTGTGGGGTTTTTCATGTTTCCCTGTACACAGAAGAGTCCTCTGATTTTATTTTTCAGAACATCTTTATTTTTTGCCAGGAAATCTTCCATTTCCTTTGATACCTTATTGGACCTGATTGAACCGCCAATTACTATATTTTCATATTTGGATGGATCAGGATTTTCACGTACATCAAATACGTCAGCAATTCCGCCCATGCCTTCAGAAATCCATACTCCTGCATCGCGGCTTGAGCCGCACCATGTGCTGTAGATTACCGCCCATTTTTTGTCGGACTTTGTAGGGTAATACTCCAGTGCCATGCTCCTGTCTGCTATTGCCATTGCTCCCAGTCCAAGAACACCGGCCTTAATAAAATCACGTCTTTCCATATCAACAAGCCTCCTTAAATAAAATAGTTTTCTACTTTTCCTCATCGGTTTGTTTTGGGGGGCCACCAGGACCTGATTCCCATTCCTTATCATAAAGCTCCTCATGAGCAGCCTTTAAACTATCAATGATGTTAATGCCCTGGGGACATTTTTCCTCACATTCCCCGCATTCTATACAATTCAGGGCATTCTGGGATGAGCCAATTAATGTATTGTACGTTATGGTGGGCATCTCATCATTGAACATGAATAAATCATTATATACCGAAAAAATCATCGGTATGTTAACGCCGTTGGGGCAGGGCATGCAGTAGCTGCATCCTGTACAGTCAACCTTCATGAGTTCCCTGTAGGCATCAGCCGCCTTATGTATTATTTCCAGCTCATTCGGGGTAAGGCTGTTCGGTTCAAAGTCATCAGCTATTCTGATATTTTCCTTAAGTTGTTCCATTGATGACATTCCGCTAAGGATAACTGAAACCTCGGGGTGATTTGCAACCCATCTGAGTCCCCATTCTGCAGGGCTGCGTTTTACTTCTGCAGAATCCCATATTTTTTGAACCCCATCGGGTATTCTCTGTGTAAACCTTCCGCCCCTTAAGGGTTCCATTATGATAATCCCTATATCCTTTGATGCCGCATATTTAAGGCCTTCTTTTCCTGCCTGATAATTTTCATCAAAATAATTATACTGTATCTGGCATACATCCCAGTCATAAAAGTCAATTATATCCTTGAATACATCTGTTTTATCATGAAAGGAAAAACCCACATACCTTGATCGCCCGTCTTTTTGTATCCTGTCAAGGAACTCTCCTACATTAAGGCTTTTTGCCTTTTCCCATGTGCCTTTGTTCAGCCCGTGAAGGAGGTAAAAATCAAGGTGGTCTGTTCCAAGCTTTTCAAGCTGTTCATCCAGTATGCGGTCAAAATCTTCATATTTCTGGATAATCATGACCGGTGATTTTGTAGTAATGAGAAGCTTATCTCGTTTGCCTTTAATTGCTTTCCCGAGTATCAGTTCGCTGTTTCCCGCATGATACATATAGGCCGTGTCTAAATAGTTGATGCCGTTATTTATGGCATATTCAATCAATTCAAGTGATTTTTCCTCATCAACTGCCCTTTGTCTTTCGATAAAATCTTTTGGAGGGTTCTTTTGTTCAAGCATAGGTAATCTCATGCAACCCAGACTAAGTACCGATGCCTCACAATCTGTTTTGCCGATTTTTCTGTATAACATTTTAAACTCTCCTTAATTGAATTAAAATTAGCAAAATGAATTTAATTAATAATAGATAGTTAATATAATTTATTGTTGCTATATTTTCAAAGCAAATCCTGCAGTATTTTTTAAGAATAGATCCGGACTAGATCTTTTCAGTATGATATTTACTGGAGGAAAATGAAAATTCATACTGTTTTGCTAGGATAATGACTGAGCTGATAATTGTCAAATAATTTATGGGTTTGAACAATTCCCCGATAATATTGGTGAGAAAAAACATTTTATTAAGGATTATGATTTTTATGGTCCAAACCGGTGCAGGAGTCCCTCATTCTATAGCCCCTTCTGGATGCACATTTCCAGAAGTATTCTTATGTGGCTTTCCATGGTATCCCCTGCGAGTACTGGATCACGGTTTTCGATCGCCTTGAAAATAGTAATATGCTGGTCAAAGGTAAGTTCATCAAGCTTTTCGTCTTTTATAAGCGTGGGAAAGGCCAGGTTCATCCCGTAATATAAAACATCATAAAAACTCTTCATAAGGTGAACCTGAACTATATTTTTGGTTGCATAGGCAATATTCATATGAAAGCTGAGTTCATCATCGAGGTCTCTTTCAGGGCTGTGTCTCGTATCAAGAAGCCTGTTGAGGCTCTGTTCTATAATTTTTATATCCTGGTCTGTCGCCCTTTTTGCGGCAAGAGAGGCGCTGTTTGATTCCAGGACAAGCCTCACTTCCAGAAGGTCTACAATAGTGAAATCCTGACCGTTTAGAAGCTGCAGGAGAGGTTTTTTGTTTTTTCTGGTCTCTTCACCAAGTACAAATGTTCCGACCCCTCGACGGCTTTCAATAAGTCCCTGTTCGGTAAGTTTTTGAATGGCTTCCCTTACGGTGGGTCTTCCAACATTAAAGGCATGGGCCATGTCTCTCTCAGACATAAGTTTTTCACCTGCCCTGAGTTCGCCTCTATAGATCATGTCTCTCAACTGCTCATAGACCCTGTCGGATATTTTAACTGATTTGATTGGTTTAAACATGTTTCCCCTGTATATTTGAACTGATATAAAATTGGTAATACCACGTAACCAATGCTCAGTCAATATTTATATTCCCCTGGAAATAATGAGGTTTTAGGCCTATAAAATGTATAATTTCTTGACTAATAAGCCGATGGCCGTTATTATTCTGAGTCTTTATGCAATCTTACCGCATTACCACAACTGGTAAAATAATTGCTAATTATAGATATTATTTTACCATATGAAATAAGTTTAATACCCAGGGAGGATGTAAGTATGAGCGCTAATGATATAAAAAATATGTGCACTGATGAAGCCGGAAAAGAACTTGTGCTGCAGGGAAACATTGCCTTTGCAGTCGGCTGTGTAAGGTCAGGCATTCATAGTGCTGACGGATATCCTGGTACCCCAAGTACAGAAGTCATAGACAGGGGTTTAAGCCAGGTTCAGGATATGATAAATGTTGGATGGTCTGTAAATGAGGCCGTTGCTGCAGGCGTCGGTTTTGGTCACACGCTGGCCGGCGCGGATGTTGTTGTTACAATGAAGATTCCCGGTTTATTTCAGGCCGGAGATATATTTACCAGTGCATCTTTTTTTCATGATAAACGTGGTGCCCTGATATATTATATTGCCAGTGATTTTACACCGAGTTCAACTCAGCATGTAATTGATCCAAGGTATCTGTTCAAAAGCTGTATGGTCCCGGTAATTGAGCCCAGAACCCATCAGGAGATGATGGACGCTCCAGGACTGGCAGCGGAGATAGGCAGGACATTTAAAACACCTGTTGTAATCCTTGCAAGCGGCGGACTCTGCCATAGTGAAGGTCTTGTCAGGCTGAACGATATCCAGAAAAGAGAGTTGATGGATATTCCTGAAGATCTGGCAAGATTTAATCTCCTTCCAACCATGGCAAGGGCGAATTATGATGCTGTTATGGATGAAAGAATGCCCGGTCTTGAAGAACTGGTCGAAAAATCACCGCTTATTGAATGGGCAAAGGCCGGTGGCAAAAGAGGCGTTATTACATACGGCGTTAATACCGCCTATGTTAAAGAAGTCCGGGATTTCTATAATGTGGATATGGATATTCTTTCTCTTCCCATGACTAATCCTCTTCCCATGAAAAGGATAAAAGATTTTTATGATTCAATCGATGGTGATGTATATGTGATTGAAGATGGGTATATGTACCTTCAGGAAGCAATGGAAAGAGAGGGTATGAAGGTTATAGGTAAGGAAAAATATTCAAAGATCACAGAATGGTCACCGACTCTTATCGCCGAAAAAATGGGTTATGATATAGAGCATACGGAGGCCAAGATCAAACCGGTTCCAAGACCGCCCATGATCTGTGCAGGATGCCCGTACACTCTTTTTGCAGGCGTTATCTCCAAGTTGAAAAAACGGGGCAAAATAGAGGCTATTTTTGGTGATATTGGATGTAACGCTCTCCTCTATTTTATGGATGCCCTTGAGACCGGTCTGGCAATGGGGGCAAGTGACAGCCAGAGACAGGGATTTGTTATTGCAAGGCCTGACAAGGCTGCGAAATGCATCAGCATAATCGGTGATGGAACCGAATGTCATTCTGGTATGGATGCAACACGTAACGCGGTATTCAGGAAGGTCCCCGGTGTTAAGGTAGTCCTTGATAATTATTGGACTGCAATGACAGGCGGACAGCCTTCTCCAAGTTCACCGGTAAACCTCGCGGGTGATGCCCTTGATTTTGATCTTGTAAAGGCCCTGGAAGGAAATGGCTGCAGGGTCCTTGTTGCAAGCTCCTATGATAAAAAAGAGATCCAGAAAACCATGAAAGAGGCCCTCTCTATCGCAGAGAACAACGAGTTTGTTGTGGTTGTTGTAAGGGGCTGCTGTGTCAAGAAACAGCCTCCAAAAAGCAAGGGAATCCGACTTAAAATCAACAAGGAAAAATGTGAAAAGTGTTATACATGCCTTATGTGTTCAGGCATTGAAAAGGGTGAGGATGAATTTCCACTTTATAACAACCTCTGTTCAGGCTGTGCCGGTGAAAATCCTGCATGTCTCCAGATGTGCCCATTTGATGCGATTGAATTCCTGGATGAGAGTGATAAGAAGACTGCAGTCGCAGCAAGCTTTGCTGAACCGCCTGAGCTGGTACTGCCCGAAATTAACAATGCTGATTTTCCTGAGAGACTTACGCTGGCTATCAGGGGCGTCGGCGGTCAGGGTAACCTGTTCTTCGGTAAGGTCCTGACCCAGCTTGCATTCATCGCAGGTTATTCAAACAAAAATATCGTAAAGGGTGAGACCCATGGTATGGCACAGATGGGTGGGCCTGTTATAAGTACTTTTTCATGTGGTAAGGTTCACAGCCCGGTATTGTTTCCCAGAAGTGCAGACTGCCTGATAACCATGGAAGTAAGTGAACTCCTTAGACCCGGCTATCTGGAACTGCTCAGAGAAGGCGCTACCGTCCTTATATCAAAAACAAAGGTAATACCTCCTGTTATCACGGCTGAGGAATATCCCACACCGGAAGATATTGAAAAGGCAGTTGAAGGTTTTAAAGTTGTAGAAGTCGATATCCTTGCAAAGGCAATTGAGATAGGTGACAGTACCGGAAGAATTGCCAATGTTGTTATGATAGGTGCATTGAGCAAGCTTCCTCCCTTTGATACGATACCGACGGTGCTCTGGCTCCAGGCTGTAAAGAATGTCAGTCCCAAACCTGCTATCTGGGCTGGTAACTACGCCGCATTTATGGCAGGAAGGGAAATGGTATGACAGAAAATTTGTACGAACTGCTTTTTAACCCGAAAAGCATAGTTGTTATTGGTGCAAGCAATGACAAGTTGAAGACCGGCGGAAGGGTTACTGATAATATCAAATCAAACGGTTATAAGGGCGAACTGTGGGCAATAAACCCCAAGACTCCGGGTATTATGGGACTCCCTACCTTTAAAAGCGTAGCCGAACTTCCGGAAGCCCCTGAACTTGCATATATTGCAATTCCGGCTCCCTTTGTAAGAGGGAGTCTTGAAGAGCTTGCAGCAAAAGGAACAAAAGTAGTAATCATATTAACTGCCGGCTTTGGTGAGAAGGATCAGAAGGGTAAGGAAGAGGAAGAGAAATTCCTTGAGATAGCAAGAGCAAATGATATGACCCTTATTGGTCCGAACTGTTCCGGATTTTTAACAACATGTTATTCGGGAAAGTTTGCCGGAATTATTCCAAGGCTCAAGAAGAGCCAGATCGACATTATCAGCGGTTCAGGAGCTACTGTAGATTATCTCATGGAGCAGGCAACCATGAGAGGGCTTTCATTCAGCAATGTTGTAAATATGGGAAACTCCATACAGATTGGTGTCGAGGATATATTCCAGCTTGTTGATGAAAACTATGGTCCTGAGAATTCAAAACTGATTCTCACCTATATGGAATCTGTAAAAAAGCCACTTAAGCTTTTAAAGCATGCCAGGAGCCTTACAAAGAAGGGCTGCACTATCGTGGGTATAAAGTCCGGTGTTACGGCTGCTGGTGAAAGGGCAGCTGCCAGCCACACAGGCGCAATGGCCTCTCCTGATACCGCTGTGCAGGCACTGTTTGACAAGGCCGGAATAATAAGGGTGGAGAGCAAGGCCGATCTGATTGAAATTGCAACTGCCTTTATGGCGCTTAAAGGACTTATTGCCGACTACAGGGTATGTATAGTAACTGATGCAGGCGGCCCAGGTGTTATGCTCTCCGATGAGCTTGGAAGGCAGGGGCTCTCTCAGCCCATCCTGAGGGATGAAACACAGAAAAGGCTTTCCGAGTTTCTTCCTCCTGAAGCGGCTATCGGTAACCCTATAGATACACTCCCAAGCCGTACGCCCGAACAGATGGAGCAAATCTATAAAGTTCTGGATGAGACTGAGAAAGATAATATTGATGTTATCTTTACCATTGTTGGCAACTCCGGTCTTACGGATAACTGGAAATTATATCAATCCATAATGAACGGTATGGATACATGCTCCATTCCGGTAATACCTATCATGAGTTCGGCCAACACCTGCCAGGATATGCTCGTAAAGGTAAGGGAAGCAGGAAAGGTTATATTTCCGGATGAAGTACCTGTAGGAAAGGCGCTGGGAAGGTTAAGCCGCAAACCAGTTTTATCTGAGCCCATGGAAATTCCTGCTGATTTTGACAGGGCTAAAATAGAGACCATTCTGAATGAACAGCCTGAACAGCTCGATCCCGAGGCAGTAAAGGAGATTATGGCTGCCATTGGATTAAAACTTCCCTTCCAGGAAGATGTCTTTGACAGAGCCAATCTTGCTGCTGCATGCGAGAAGGCAGGATATCCCCTTGTAATGAAGGTTATAGGGCCGCTGCACAAGAGCGATGTCGGTGGTGTCAAGGTAGGTATACAAAGCCTTGAAAAGGCTGAAGCAGCCTGGGATGAGATCATGAAGATCAAGGATGCAAAGGGTGTCCTTATCCAGCAGATGATTGAAGGCACCGAGGTAATACTTGGTGCCAAAAAGGAAGACAGGTTCGGTCACCTGATCATGTTCGGGCTAGGCGGTATATACACCGAGGCACTCAAGGACGTAAGCTTTGCCCTTGCACCTTTAGGTAAAGAGGAAGGCATGAGCATGATAGAGAAGATCAAGACGCTGCCCATACTCAAAGGCATACGAGGTCAAAAGGGCGTTTCACTGGATGTCCTGGCAGACTATCTTGCACGCCTGAGCCTTCTTGTCCATAACTTTCCGCAGATTGAAGAGATCGATCTCAATCCTGTAAAGGGTTATGAAACCGATCTCTATGTTGTTGACTCGAGGATTATTCAGAAGAAGTAGGTGTTTCTCTCGCCTGCTTCGCTAGAGTTCACAGAGGCCGCAGATAAAAAACTGGTTGTATAATTGTAGGGGCACGACGCATCGTGCCCTTTATTTATTTCAATTGAAATAAAATCAAATTCTCTATTATATCAGGTTCTCTTATCCAAATATCTCAACAGATCTGCCATTGCGGCTGTTTCCTGCTTCCCGGACACTTCTCTCCTGATCTTCACCATCTCATCATATTCTTCAGGTTCCATCAGGAGGTGTTCCTTTCTTGTTCCCGACTGCATTATATCGATAGCAGGCCACAGTCTTTGTTCGGCGCATTTGCGGCTCAATACAAGATCCATATTACCTGTACCTATAAACTCCTGGTAGATAATATCATCCATTCTGCTCCCGGTGTCGATCAGTATTGATGCAAGAATAGTCAGGGAGCCTCCATTATCTATGTTGCGCGCGGCACCGAATATTCTCCTGGGCATTTCCATGGCATTTGCACCAAGACCGCCTGTAAGGGTTTTTCCGTGGCTGCGTGTGTCCGAGTTAAATGCCCGGGATAACCTTGTGAGGGAATCAATAAATACAACCGCATCAACACCTGTCTCGGCAAGACGTATGGCAGTGTTGATGGTCATCTTGGTTATTCTCAGATGCTGGGTTACATTCTGATCAGCAGAGGATGACAGCACACAGGCATCCTTCAGGCTTCTTCTGAAATCAGTAACCTCCTCGGGCCGTTCATCCACCAGAAGTATAAATACTTCTACTTCAGGATGGTTTTTTATTATCGAGCTGGCCATGTGTTTAAGGATGGTGGTCTTGCCTGACTTTGGCGGCGCTATTATAAGACCGCGCTGTCCCCTTCCTATGGGTACAATCAGGTCGAGGGCCTTTCCCATAGTATCTTCCGGGCTCTGGGCAAGCCTGAATCTTTCTGATGGACTGATACTGACGACATTATTGATTGATTTTATTTTAGAAAAATCTTCAGGTGACAGGTTATTAACCCTTTCCACTCCTGCAAGTTTAAGGTTTTTATTTTTACCTTCACCCGGTTCTCCGGTTCCTTCAATATAGTTCCCTTCCTGCAATGAAAATTCTCTGATTATATTTGCCGGAACAAAGGTATCGTCAGGGCCGGGCTGGAAGTTGTTTTCAATTGATCTTAAAAACCCGAATTTTTTTTCTAAAATTTCAAGATGTCCTTCTACTGGTTTCAATAGTATGCTCCTGATGATATTTATTAACCTACAACAACATTAGATGGCCGGTACAATCCATTTTCTTCAAGAATCTGATCAAGTGTAATATTTTCAATGGATTCAATATCACCTACTGAAAAATATACGGTATTATATGCATTATACTGAAATGACATGTCAACTGCATTCAGGACTTCTTCCCATAATGCACCAAAATAATCTTTAAATGCCTTTTTATATTCTTTCTCTGAAGCATCCTGCGGTATTTCTGACCAGATCTTTTTGAGTTTGCCAACTGCAACTACACGGCGGGGAACAATTCAACCGGTCTCATAAAAATATACCTGTGAATCCATGATCCTGTCTGGTTTTTCAGAGAGATGAGACAGCGGCTTTTCATCCATGGTTCCGAATACAGCAAATGACTGTTTTTTTACAATCTCAAGAATATCTGGAATACGGCCACAGCCGATGGCAACTAAAAGCATCTATTTATCCCTTTTCAACTTTCAGGGTATTTAGCCTGACAGCCTGTAGCCTAAAATCCTTCAGCCTGTATGAATAGAAAAAACGATTTAATGTTTTTTCTATTCATATTCATTAGGGACAGCGCAGATAATCACAAAGGGTTCATTATCCGATGTATTCCTGAACTGGTGTTTTTCATTGGGAAGTACCACTGCAAAATCCCCTGCTGCTACCGGATGTTTTGCTTCCTTTTCATCCACCAGCGCACCCTGCCCACTGATTATGTAGTTTAAATGCTCAGAATCATGGGTGTGATAAGGGGTATGTCCACCGGGTTCAATTGTAAACACCCTGAAGCAAAAGGATGGTGTCCCGTCATTCTTTGATATGGGGACCTGTTTAAATACCTTTTCGGCTCCTTCCATTGCCATTTCCACTTTTTTAATATCCTGAAGTCTTATGGTTTTCATAATGTTTCCTTCGCGTGATTTTTTATCTAAAATACATTTACATGTTCAGGGTGTCAACAATGCTGGAATGATCATTTTTATCCCAGGCTAGGTACCCGGTTATGATTACCGACCAAAGGAATTTTACAGTTTTCCAGAGCTTCAAGGTTATAGCATTTTTCACTGGCCGCCTTTTCCCTGATAAATACAGCAATCGGTACTGAGCAGACGGTGAGTATAATATAAAGGGTAAAGGTTGAATGGTAACTGCCTGTATGATCAAACAGCAACCCTGCTACCAGTGGGCCTACCGCCTGTCCTATGGTCTCAACCATGGTTACTGCCCCGAAATAGAGACCGTATGATTCGGTTCCGAAGGTTCTGCTTACCATCATGGACATTATCGGAAGCCATGCCCCTATGCCGAATCCGAAGATCAGCACATAGGTCCACAGGTAGATGGTAGAAGAATCATGACTGAAAGATGAAAGCATAAACAGGCCGCTTACGAGACAGACTGCCGATATAATAAAGGCTGTTTTCGGTTTGATCCTGTCACACAGCCATCCGAAAAAAAGTTTTGCTCCGGCGCTGACCAGGCCGAGATATCCCAGGGTTGAAGAGGCCATTAAAACCGGGAAACCGATATCCTGAAGGTGCGGCGCCTGGATCTGGACTGTACCGACCAGGCTGAAGAGAAACATAAAAAAGATAGTAGCGATAAGCCATAATGATGGGGAATGAAGCATACTGCCCAATTCATTTGTCCTTGTTTCTGTAATTACATCACTCTCTTCATGCTGCAGGGCCGCTTGTCTCTTCTTGCCTTTTATAGTCATGGCAAGGGGAATGAGCAATAAATGAGCCGCTGCAATGCCGTAATATCCTCCCTGCCATCCATAGGCGGGTATCAGCAGGCTTCCTACCAGGAGTGAAAAGATGAAACCGCCTACACCAACCCCTGTAGACATTACGCCTATGGCAAGGCCCCTCTTTTTATCAAAAAGGGGAGATACTGCCCCTGTGCAGGGAACCGGTCCGATTCCAGCCTCTGCCATACCTATAAAGATGCTGATAAGGCAAAAATGAAGCGGGGTCTTTATCATGGGCATTATAAGAAAACCTACTGATGCAATCGAGGCGCCCGTTATGAAGACGACCCTTGCTCCAAACCTGTCAACGGCCTTTCCGATAAATGGTGAAAGCAGTCCCAGGAAAATAAACTGCAGGGTAAATGCCAGTGCGATTGTTCCGCGTTCCCAGCCGAAATATGTCTGAAGGGGTTTGATAAATAATCCGGAGGCATATATAAGGCACCCGGCGTGAAGGCACATTCCATAAAATGCTATAAATACTACGAGCCATCGGTATAGTGACTTTATTTCAATATTTTTAAACATTTGGTAATCCTTTATTTAAATCCTTTATGAATAACCTGATAAAAATTATGTATAATTAGATTTAATCAAGTTGATTATTGTCAAATTGGAAGCTTAAAATGCTTCAATGTTTGTATATGTAAACATAGTTCATGTATGCGAACATGTCAAGTTTAAAAAAATCTGATTTGACATAATCGGTTGCAACAATTATAAAAATCCGTAAATCTTCTATTTGCACACATTCTCACGGGGTTCATATGGTCAAGTCAGCTACACGGGTAATGCAGATCCTGGAACTTGTAGGGCATACCAAGGATGGATTGAAACATCAGGATATTTCGGGCAAACTGAAAATTCCCAAGGGAAGTCTTTCACCTATATTGGCAGATCTTGTCTCCAATGATTTCCTGACAATTGGTGAATTTGATAAGAGGTACAGGATCGGGTATAAAATCCTGGTCCTGGCAGGAAGGTATGTGGCTGATTTTGATATTATCAAGGCCAGTCAGCCCTTTATAAGAAACGTCATAGCCGCCACCAACGAGTCATGCGGATTTGCCATTATTACCGGCGAAAAGGTTACCATCGTATGGCGTGAAGAAACCAATGAGCCACTTAAATGGGACCTGAAGATAGGTGACCAGAATCCTATCTATGCATCTGCTCATGGAAAGGCAATCCTGGCATTTTACAGTAAGGATGAAATTGATAAATACCTTTCAGAGGTAAATCTCCTTCAAATTACAAAAAATACCATTACAGATAAAGCTGTACTTTTAGAGGAACTTGAAAGGGTGCGGGACAATAATATAGCCTTTTCACGGGAAGAGAATTATGAGGGAATCACATCTGTTGCGGTTCCTGTTTTTAATAATATGAAACAGGTTGTAGGCTCCCTTGGTACTCCTGTGCCGAGCCAGCGGTTTTCCCCTGAAAAGGAAGAACTTATCAGTAATGCCCTGAAAGAGGCTGCAGCTCAGCTTTCAAAAGAGCTGGGGTATTTTTAATTCTACCGGGACATAAACAGTGTCCCTGCCACGCTCTTATCATCGCGATCTGTAAACAGAAAGATATCATCCCGATTGTCACCATTAAGGTCCGCCGATGATATACTCTGCTTATCAGATGACTTTCCCTTAATTGTATTGGTTAGATATTTAGTTATATCCAGGGTGAATTCCGGCTGCTCATCTTTAAGCTCCAGCAATTCAAAATTACCTAATTCAGGAAGGTTCTTCATCATTTTATCGACATCCATTATATAATGATCTTCCTTTACAGTGAAACCCAGACGGTTAAAAAGATCTATAATCTCATTGAACCGGGTTTCATCCAGTCGATCGACAGGAATGTTGTCCTTCATTTGAAATCCCTGAATAGTGTTATCCTTAAAAACAAGTCGATCCTTTCCTGCGCTGGTTTTACTCAGATCCGTGCTGATGACCATTATGTTTGCAGGATTTTGTTCTGAATCTCTCAGGTCATTTATATAATTGAGTATTTTCAGGGCTGAAGGCATTTTCAGGGTAAGGGTGATTTTCCGGCCCGGACGTTTTTCAAATTCTTTTCCCTGATTTTTATATACAAAAAAATCAATATCTATATCCTTTGAAAGTACAAGCCATGTAAAGATATCACCCACTGACAAATCCTGCAGCCTAATCAGGATCAGGTCTTTTGGCCTGGTCTCATCCTTATTTTCACTGATGAATGCAGAAATTGCATCTTGAGGGGACCTGTTTTTATCCTTTTCCCGGGTAACCGCCAGAAGTGCGGCAAGCACATTCCCGCTTGATTTCAATATCTGTCCTGGTTTTTCGAGATCAATACCATGGGGTGTCCCTTTATATACCGTTATCTTCCCGTTATCGAGCAGCAGCAGGTCTTCTATCCTGTCTCCATCCAGATCCTGAAGGATCTGCTGCGGACCAGTGGAAATGGCGCTGAAAATATTGGAAAAATCAAAGGTGTCCCAATCGAATTCCTTTGGAGGGCTGGTCATCTTATCCAGATCAATCCTGAAACTGGGTTCATCAGGAAACGTGCCGTCCGGTTTACCAAGAAAAACCTCTGTTATTTTATCAACCGTTGAGATCACATCATTCAGTTCATCATTATTAACATCACGTATAGTCATGGCAGGTATTGTGACGCTTTGCCCTACCTTATGCGCTATGTCTTCAGGTGTTTTTAAAACCGAGTTTATCCCCATCCTGGTATTTATGAATATATTCCCTTTGTATCCTCCTTTATCCTCCTGCAGATATATATGCAGTTTTCCATTTCCGGGCAGGATAATATCAGTCCGCCCGTCGGAATTAACATCCCTGATAAATCTCAGCGGGTAGGCGCCCTTTGGTAAAAAACCGGGCAATCCTTCGATCAATACGGCAGGCCGGCTGAGTGACCTATTTTTAACAGACCAGGCCATTACAGATTTTCCATCTACTATAGCAAGCAGACGTTTACCACTGGTGTTATCCGACTGTTCTGCTGGGGGGTAATCCACGTCCCAGCCCACTGCATCACCCGGGAGATCAATTGAAATGTCAGGTTTGATAAAGCTGAAGGCATCCGTGCCAATAGCATCCTTCTGCTGAAAGTAGATATTGATACTGGAATCATTTGAACACAGCAGGTCCTTCAGGCCGTCTCCATCCATATCGATTGGAATAATATGCTCCTTTATATTGGACAGGGTAAAGGGCAGGGCATCATAATCAAAATTTGCTTTTTCTGTTTCAGCATTAACTGTATGGATTCCGGAAAAAAACAGGGCAAATAAACAAAGCAAGGTCCTGTTTAAAATTTTAAGTTTATATATGGGAATGGATCTCATTGCTGTGCTCCCTCCTGAGATATTATCAGGGATAATCCGTGTTCCTGTTCAATAATTATATCCGTTCGATTATCCTGGTTGAGACTTATCAGCCTGGTGCCGGAAATATAATGAATCGGTGTAAAACTTAAAACAGGCTCTGCTTCGAGTTTAAAATCACTGGTGATCCTGTTGACTACCAGTGCCCCGTTGTTATCAATAGAAACAACATCGTTGACCCCGTCACCATCTATGTCACCTGAAAAAGATCTTTCACCGGTGAGGCTTTTAAAGTTGGCAGCGCTAATATTTTCCTCTAATGTAAATGCGGGTTTCCTGTCAAACAGGGAGGCATCTTCAGCGGGTTTCAGGCCTGCAAAGATCAAGAGCCTGCGTTCAACGCTTCCACTGGTTACGGCTTTTACAGGGGAGGCAGAGTATGTATTTATGACCAGTTCAGGGAGTCCATCGCGATTAAAGTCAATGGCCTGAAAATCCGAAATTATACCTGTCAGCTTCATTACGTGATCCGGTGTATCAAAACGGAATTTGCCGCCCCGATTAAGAAAAATATATAGAGTCGTATTCAGCCCCTTCATTTTAGCGGTAACCAGGTCTGTCAACTTATCACCATTAACATCCATTATCTTGATATCATCATTAACTGCAATATTTCCCTGCCAGTCAGGACTTGATGGCAATTCACCTGTCTCTGGCTGATAAACCAGGTTTAATCTTTTTATATTTTTCTTTTCAGATTCCACATCATCCAGGTACACAAAATCTTCAAGTTCATCTGCGTTGAACAACCCTGTTGACACACCCGGTATCCAGCTTTCATATTTAAGTATAGGAGGGAGTAAATTCCTGTTAACAGGCCCTGTATCAAGTCTCTTATCCACGAGACCCGAATATACATCAGGACTCCCGGCGGTTACCCCGGCAGGGGTAATGGAAAAACTCCCCTGTGTCCTGCTGTTCCTGTTATTTATAATATCTGCTGCCGGCAGGATTGCCGGTTCAGCAAATGTCTCATTGGGCTGGCCCTTAAACAGGGCATACTGTTCCTGGCCAGGCAGTATAATGTCAACAAAGCTGTCATTATTCAGATCATTAAGTATACCCATGAAGCTTATCTTCTTTTTGTCAGGTACACTCTTTATCAGTTCCCACTCGAAAAGCTTCTTAAGATTGTTGGCATATCCCTCTTTGGCGCATGACAGGCTGTAACAGGCAGATCCGGTAAAGAACAGCAGTTCGTTTCCAGGGGCAGGGCGCAGGTCAGCCAGGGCAAAGGCAACAATATCCTTTTTAATCTCGATTCTGCGCCATGGTGCGCCTGTGAATTTACCACTCGCCTCCTGGGTGTATATTAAAAGCTCACGCCCGTTTGATTCGGACCAGGTGGCTATGAGAATATCCTTTAAGTCATCGCCGTTCATGTCTTCCGCCCAGTAACCCTGCCGGTTTTCGCCCGTATCAATCTCGGAGGATACAAAGCTTACTGATGCAGAGACGCTGTTTGCCCAGAGCAGAAAAATAATAAGAATTGTATAAATTATATGTAGGGGAGGGCCTTGCGACCTTCCCCGGACAAGCATTAATCGTAGGGGCATGGCTGAATGCATACTCCTCTCCCTTGATGGGAGAGGTTGGGAGAGGGTGGCAAAATAGTTGCTCCACAGTTTTTTGTATTTTTTCCCCCCTCCCTTAATCCCTCCCGCCAGGGGAGGGAAATTTTTAATATCCTTTTTGCTTAAGTCTATAACATTGGGCCTTGTCGAAGATCCCGATGTATTATTCGGGGCGTCATCCCGTTGGCCTTGTTTATCCCGTGAAACGTGAAACCTGTTTAACAGGGGTGTCCGCCTGTTATATGAAATATAGCGAAAGATATTCATTTTCTATTTCCTTTTCTGCTATTTACCGGAAGTATCGGTTTTATCAACCAGTTCACCGCGATTGTCAGATTGAAAGCGGATAAATTTGAGAAGAGTGTAGCTTCTTTCACCTTCATCGCGTTCATATCTGAAAAGAGAGAAGACCCAGAAATTAAGGATTGAAAACTTTGCCTTGTCTGGGTTTATTTTTGCTTCATACATAAACAAAGGCCATATATTAAATTTGGTGATTTTTCTGCCCGGGTCCCACAGATCAACCTTTATTTGTTTCACTTCAGATGTGCCGGGATCTTTTTTTAATATGGAAAACACAGCCTCCTGACCAAATTCGTAATTATCTGTCAGCCTGTTAATTAAATCCTGGGCCGATTCAATAGGATTGTTATCCACTGATACAACTGCATCTCCTGCCTCGATGCCTGCCTTCACAAACGGGCTGTCAGGCCACATCTGGACAATTCTCGCCACGGGGCTTTCTTTTGTGGACTGACCTCCCAACCTGATTAACTCTGTGCGGTAGCCTGCACGGGTCTTTAATGGATCGGCCCGGAATCTCTCCTCCGGCCCAGCAGCCTTTACTGCCTTTGGTGCTGCCATGGCTGCCTCAAATACCGTGGTGTCCCTGCGAACCATAAAAACAAACCGGTCTGCTTTAGATGTCTCCGAAATCGTGGCCAGGGTATCAGGGTGATTGGTTTTGATATCATTGATACTCAGGATAACATCACCCCTCTTAAGTCCTGCATTTTCCGCTGCACCTGCCGGCCGGATGGAGCGTATTCTTATGCCGGGCAGCACCTCGAGATTATCAAGGGTGTCACTTTCATTGCTTTCCACCTCCATTCCGAAGTCCAGGCCTTTATCCGAATCTGCTGCAAGCTGCATGTTTTCAGGTGATAAATTGATATGCGGTGCTATACTTTTTGGAGCATAGGTGGCGCAGCCATTGATAATTAAAAAACCTGCCAGGATTAATAAATAAACAGTGATATCTCTGAATTGTTTTTTCATAAATTTCTCCTGTGGATAACGATAAGCGTTATAAGTAAAAACAGCAGTGCCTCGGGTATTGGGACCCAGAGATTTAACCGGTGTATTCGATCGTCTATAAGCACATCCGAATAACCGCACACAATGCGCTGTACATCATTAAGGTATGAGTGGTCGATCAGCGAGGGCTGAAAACTGCTGAATATAAAATATTGAAAATCCCCCAGGGCGGATTTGAAAATATCCAGGAGCAGCCCTGCCCCTATGGCAAGGCTTACTGCCTGCATTGCCGATCTGGAACACACAGAAAAGAGCAGGCCAAATGCCAGAGTGGCGGGTAATGGTAAAAGGGCCAGTTTTAAACCGAGAATAATCTCTGCGTTTATCTCACCTACACCTATTATCTGGTAACCGTCTTCAATCAACGGCCCCAGATCCCATAGAAGGTTTGCCGCAAGCCATGTACCGGACAGGGTAATAATAATCGAAAAAAGGGCCAGAAGACATAACGATATGTATTTGGCCAGGATCAGCTCACTGCGGCTGATACTCATTACAACACCGTGCCTTGTAATGCCGCGTTCACGATCAATGGCAAAGGTATATGCTGCATAACCGAGGAATAACAGGGTTGTAACAATGAAGCTGATCAACAGCCCGTCCACCAGGAAGCCGTAACCGGTAACTGTTGTTTCAGCGCTGCTGTTTACCGAGCCTATTACCTGTGTCCCTATATTTTTCATCTTAATCATGCCCATCTTTATGATTGATGCGGCAGCAGGCAGCAGTAAAAGCAGCCATGGAGTCCGGCTTCTTAAAAGGACAAAGCATTCGGACTTTAAAGCGGTTGATAAACCATGGAGGCGGATTGATTTAAGCATTGGCAGTACCCCCTGTGACCTTCCGAAAGAGTGTATCAAGTGAGGGGCGTTGTCTGATCAGCTCATAAACCTCTATATCATTCCTTAGTAATTCCCTGTTCAGTTGGGCTGTAGTTATCCCATCCAACTCAACCAGGATGCCGTCATTGCAATGATTGTCGCAAATGGTAATACCCGGTATTTCTGATAATATCTTCAACGTGTTATGCTCGCTTCCATTGGTGTGCAGAACCGCCCGTGTATGTTCAAGGTCGAACAGCTCTTCAATCCTGATTGAGAGGGCTATGGCGCCCCTGTGTAATATTGAAACATTGGAACATATCTGCTCCAGGTAGGGGAGCTGGTGGCTGGCCAGCAAAAAGGTTATGCCCTTATTCCGGTTAAGTTCTTTTATTAATAAAAGAAGGTCGTCAACTCCTCCGGCATCCAGGCTGCTGAAGGGTTCGTCAAGCACGATGAACTCCGGTTTGCCTATAAGCGCCTGGGCGATGGAGGTGCGGCGGCGGTTTCCCAGCGAAAGGTTTTTAACCTTGTAATTCCGATATCCGGATAGGCCCAGTTTTTCTTCCACCTCTTCAGGGGATGCAGTATCTGTTTTACCGCAGGTCAGCCTGGCATATTCAAGTACCTGGTGTACAGTCAGGTTGGGATGAATACATGGGGAATCAAAAACAACAGCAAGCCTGCCATGGGTTGTATGAAGTTTTGAAGGCCGGACATCCAGAATCCTTATTGATCCGGAATCGAAGGATATTAATCCTAAAATACATTCTATGGTTGTGGTTTTACCGGCACCGTTCAGGCCGACCAGGCCGTGAATTTCCTGCCTGCCGACCTTTAAATTCAGGCCGTTTAATACGCTGTTTTTTCCATAATGTTTGTGTAAATTACTAACTGCCAGTAAAGATGCTTTCTTTTCCATAATTAGTATATGCCGTTAGAGGTGAAATGTTTTAATCTGATGATCCAGTAAACAGACCTTGTCGTAATTATTTCCAAAGATAATTATACATACATGAATCAAGTGTAGGGGCGGGATTTATTCCCGAATTAACTCTGATACAATTATATAAAGACGCTATTTTATATGAAATGGTTGACTGAGCTAAGAAAAAATATCACATGGATGATTAGTAACTGGAAAAGGTCCATATCCCAATTGTGTAAATAGCATTACTATATCTCTCGCATGTTATCAATTTTATTGTTAGACAACCATGGTGGGAATTTGTTCAAAAAATATTTGGATCATCTTCAAATTATTTGAAGGATGATCAGGATTCAAGGGGCCAAGGGGGCAAGTGAAAGGCTTAAAAACAACTTACATTAGGATATTCTTGTTCCCACGGTCTCCGTGGGAACGAGGGGATGACTGATGTTTTTATCTGGGGTGGTATTTGAGAAAATAATAAATCACATAAAACCATGAAAACAGCCCGTGAATTATAGCCCACAGGATTGATTTATTCATTGACCATGAAATGGTGATAGCAAGTGCTGATCCAAATGTGATACCTGATCTTGTAACTTCTGATTTTGCTGACATTGATTTCTCCTGTTTATTTGAATAATTATACTTAGGCCTCTAACGATGCCTCAATCTTTCTATCCATAAAGGTGTAACAACCACCGGTATGAACGGCAATGTGGCAGCACTGAGCAGTCTGATAAGTTGCCACTGATTCAAATTCATCAATCCAATATTTTGTCCTGATCCCGACCACGGAGAAATAGCCAGGAATGAAATTACTACAACAGAAAATACAATAACGGCAATCAGCAGATCAAATTTTGAAATGAGGTTTTTGCGTAATGCAACAACAAAAGATCCTATCACAAATACAGGAAGTAATATTAAGGCATTTCCAATATATGACCATGCAGGGGATTCTTTTCCAATTATCAGAGTGATAATTGCATAGACAAGGAAGGTAAAAATCGCGGCTATTGGCTGTCGGAATATTGTCCAGCAGATGGCAGAAAGGCCGAATATGACAAAGGCAATCCTGCCGAAAACTTTGAACGAATAAAGGGATCCCTGCACTAACACGGTCGATATCGCAGATATATCCAACGCTCCTGTTACTAAATCATGTACTGTTAATGCCAGGGCAAACACCAAAAAGATGGCAATCGCCTGGACAGCACTTCTTATAGTGACATAAAGCCGTGCAAGCGCAAGGGTTCGTGTTTCCATCGGACGCCGCAGCCAGAAAATCGACGCACCGGAAGATTTGTCACGATAATTAACTGCAAAGACTAGCATTCCTGCCAGCCAGGACGCCGGAAGTGTACACCAGAACAGAGGCTGAACAATGATCGATAATTTCGCTGATGGCGGTAATCC
The DNA here is from genome assembly GCA_963667015.2 of Desulfatiglandales bacterium. GTDB lineage: Bacteria > Desulfobacterota > DSM-4660 > Desulfatiglandales > HGW-15 > JAAZBV01. The sequence continues at coordinate 1,659,521 of CAXXJJ010000004.1, read as the reverse complement.
CTTTACAAGGTGGAAAATTACATAACCTAAAAAAGGACTCATAAAGCACAGCATCACTACCTGAAAAAAGTTACCTGTTCGTCTCAATTCGAACCATATCTGAGCCTGCAGAGGTGATGAAAAATCCTTGGAAATTCTATTTCGAAAAATATCAAGGAAGGATGTTACCCATTGCCAGCTGTTTAACCATGCGCCATGGCGATATTGCGAAACACTCCAGAAGGAGATTCCACAGCAAAAAATAATGATTATTACGCACAGGATATTATTCCCAATATTTTGATTAAATATTGCCAGGATCTTATACGATATGTAGATAAAGATAATCGATAACGCAGCATACAAAAAGCGTGCAGGCCCACCCAGCCAGGATAATGTTTGTATGGCAATGTAGGCTGTTTCTACAAGTAGAAAAGGAGTAAGAAGGAAAGGAACCTGACCGAAAAGCAGATTTCCAATAACATAGTGCAGCAGAAACGGCAGCGTTAAAGCGACAATACCATAACCCATGTAAATGGTGAAAAGAGTAGCAGTGTTGACAGGAAATCGAAATAGCCGCTGGGGAAACGCAAGATCCAGGTTCCTTGCTTCACACTGACCAACGAGTAATACAATCAGTAATATTATAAATCCTAAAAGAAAATATAAATTCTTTAAACCATCACCGAGAGAACTGTATTCCGGTACAGATGATATCAATCCGGTGAGTACCAAAAGACAAAATCCTGTCACAACCCAGCGGGTTCGGTGCCAGCGTTCCCATAAAAGCATCATTACTTTAGAATACATTATTAATCCTCCCTTAGTGATGCCCTGTCAACTCCAACACGGGCCACAAAGATGTCTTCTAGTGAAGGCGGTGTTTCTTTAAATATTTCGCAGCCCATGGCTTTTGCTTCTTCACGTAATTTTGTGAAATCACCGTTACAGAGAATGGTCCATTCATCTCCATCACCTTCAATAGATAATACTCCCGGAAAATGAGGGGGTTCTTTAACAGGTTCCCGGAGGCGTAAAGTCACAAAATGATGGCTTGCCCTGATATTTTCAAGAGAATCATGCATGACGATCTTTCCATTATGAATCATTGCAACATCATCAGCTACCCGTTCCACTTCTTCAAGAAGATGTGAAGAGAACAAAACTGTGCGGCCTTCATCAGCAACTGTTCGAATGATAGCTCCAAGGATATCCCGCCTTACTACCGGATCAAGTCCGGAGGAAGGTTCATCAAGGAGTAACAAGGAAGGGCGATAGGCCAATGCAGTAATTAATGCTGCACGTGCCTTCTGTCCCATGGAAAGCTGTTTTACTTTGGATGATCCATCAAGCTTGAATATTCGGCGTAATTCTTCAGCATATGAAGAATCCCAACAAGGGTAAAATGCCCTGGTGTAATTCATGAGCTCATCAACTCTCATCCAATGTGGTAAATCCCGCTCTTCTGAAAGGTAGCCGATTCGGCTTAGAGCCATAACCGGATCTTTGACCGGATCTATACCAAATATTCGAACAGTACCCTGCTGAGCTTTGAGCTGGCCCATTAGATGTTTAATGAGTGTGGTTTTACCTGCGCCATTTTCACCGACAAGCCCCAGGACTCTTCCACTGGAAACAGGAAGGTCTACGTTGTCCAGTGCTGTTTTTTTACCAAAATTTCTTGTAAGTCCCTTTACTTCAACAGGCAGTTTGTTTAATCCGAAATCAGAATCAGTCATTTTTGTTGTTCCTCCTTTCGGAAGTTCCAAAGGTTTTATTTTTTTGTCTTATAATTTCAATAATATCTTCTACTGAAAAATCCAGTTGATCTGCCTCAACCAGCAATCCCTCAACAAGTTTGTCTATCACCTGTAAACGTTCCGAATACTCAAGCGGTGATCCTTTCTCTGCAACACGGGTCCCGGATCCCTGCCGGGATGTGAATATTCCTGCGGCTTCCAGTTCCTTGTAGGCCCTGGCAACGGTGTTCGGGTTAACAAGCAGCTGTTCTGCCATGACCCTGATGGGCGGCATGATCTCTCCTGGTTTCAGCCTTCCTGATGCAACCATGTGCTTTATCTGTGTGATAATCTGCTGGTAAATCGGTATGCCGTCTTTTGTTGAGATATGTATTCGCATCTCTTTTGATTCCTTTAAGTGATAAATTGTATTAAGAAGATAATACAATTGTATTAATGTGTCAATACAATTTATTTCTTTTTTTTATATATCCATCTAACCAGGTAAAATATCACCAGAAACGGCCAGAGCCAGAAGTATGTAAAACCTGTTGAAAGCGCCATAGAAGTGGCAAGATTTGTGGCAAACATGTTTTCAAAGGGGGTTGATCGAAAGAACAGTTCATTGCTGCAAGGTCACACAGTTTTTTTGCGGTGTCCTTCAGATATCTATCTGTCTGTATATTGAATTTGACTTCATGTTTTTTTATTTCGATTATTTTTTCATAATAGGGAGTCAGGTTGTATTCTGTTTTCAAACCGTTTATGCGGTTATAAAACCTCTTTAATGTTGTACCTGGATTATTTGATTTCATATCGCTCTCCTAATATCAGGTGTTGTAAATTTTTACCGTAGGGGCACGGCGCGCCGTGCCCTTACACTAGTCCATGCCGAAATGACAGATCGATGCAGGGTGGGGTTTTATGCCTAAAATGCTATTGAATTAAGTATAACGTTTGTAGAAAAGATGAACTTCCAAGGTTCAACACTCAACATCCAACGTTCAATGAAAGGCAAAATACATTGTCTTTTCTTGGCTTTTGCTTTTTCATTGGAAGTTGAAAGTTGGACGTTCGATGTTGGGCGTTCATATTTAAAGAATTCTCCTTAAAACAGGCTGTACTTCAGGAGGAACAGGTATCAATTTCATACAGGAAAACCTGTAATATGAAAAGGATGCATACGAAGAGGGACAGCTAAAGTTTTTTATTTGATGATTTGTCCATAATTTACAATCTGTTTCAATATCGGTTTAACTTTAGATTTCTTAAAAGATAAGTATGCGTTATAGTATTGTCAATAAAGCCTTTTTCCACTGATCCACCATCAAAGTGTCATTATGTTCCCATTCTCAACACGATTTTACTCATGAGTAAAGTAGATTAGGGGTGATTTTACTAAAGGATATTTTTATGTAAATGCTGTCTCTACACAATTAAAACCTGTCTTCTTCCAGTGGATTCATTATTGATGATCTTGATTGTGCAGGAAAGAAGATTGATACTTAAGGCAGGATGGAAAAAGAGGCTGATGAAATGACTGCCAATGGCCTTATTCCAAAACGAATCTGGGATAAAAACCCAATTTCTGAAAAAGCAACTAACGAAGAGGTATGTGAGCTTGCCGAAAAATTAAAGATTCATCCGGCTATAATTGCAGGGAGAATACGTTTTGAGAAAGACAACTATAGATTACTTTCCAACCTTGTTGGTAATCAACAGGTCAGAAAACATTTTGTTGAAAGCTTTGAGGAGATGAATTGATCCTGTTTATAGAAATTCTATCCTTTTCTAACAGCCTTCAGTCTATCAATCTAGCAATAAACCTTGAATTTCTTGTGAAAAAGTCTTAAACCTAACACATTGTATCTTATCGGGTATAATGATTTGCTGCATTACAAGTCTTATCGTTTTATTTAAAATATTGAATTTTGAATCTTGTCGAAGATCCAGTGTTGTGTACAGGGAATATTGAATCAAGATTTTTATATCGCATCATCATATAAAATTTGTGAATAGTTTTTTGTCGTCATTCTCCATCTAATCCGCCGTCGTTCAAGGCTATGACGGGACAGGCCGGAGAATCCATTTGTTTTTAATTTATAGTTTTAGGGTACTGTCAAGAGTCCAGGTTTGCCTCCATCATTTTTATACAAGAGGCAAGAATTGATAAACCTTTATTGAGTAACTCCTCTTATACCAAATAAGGCATTTCTTTTATGGATAGTAAAAATAAAATTGCTTTAAATATTTCTATCGAAGAAAAGAGGGCAATTGCTAAATCTGTTAGCAATGTCCTAATTCCTTATCTAAATAATTACTCTGTAGTAATTACAATTGTTGAAGATTCTGAAATCATTGATCATGGTACTGGTATTTTATGCTATATAGAAGATACATATATAATTATTACTGCAGCGCATGTTGTTAAAAATCATAATATTAAGAATATTCATATAATTGGCACATTTAAACCTTCTGATATTCTAGTTACACCAACAGAATTACGTTTATGGGGCGGATCAGATGGTGAGGATTTAGATGTTGCATATATGAAATTACCTGATAATTGTATCGAAATATTCGATAATAAAACATTTCTTACTCTATCAGATTTTGAGCCTTTCCCTAATAATCTCGATACAGACCTTTCTTTCTTTTTTGGTTTTCCTGAAGTTTTACATGATACACCATTAGAGAAACATGAAAGATTTATGTCTTTCGCTTACATCGCTGGAATTGAAGATGATATTGATTGGTGTAAAAAATCAAACTCTCCAGTAATAATTAAAATGGATTACCCCCTTTTTGCACCAGACACATTTACTGAAAAAAATATGAAGTTACCTGCACCATATGGTATGAGTGGTGGAGGTATTTGGCGTTCGAATCTGAATACAACTCCAGTAAACGTTCCATGGTTAGTAAGTAAATCAAAGCTAATTGCTATTTCCACAAATTTCTATAAAAACGATGGATATATAACTGCAAATAGAATTTATAATATTATGTATCTACTTTCAGAAGAATTTGAAAGTGTTAATGACTTGCTATATTAATTTCGTATTTTCATTATATTGGTAGGAACTTTGGATAAAACAACAATCCCAAAAGGCGACAACATGTCGAGAAGCAATCGATGCATTAGGTGGGGATGTTTATCAAATCAACTCTCAAGTTGATGGTTGCCTTAACAACATTTTTATGACCCTTTTGCATAAAGCTACAAAAAAACCGATTTGTCGATAGAGACATGCTGGAAGATCTTCTTGAAAAAGCTACGCAAGTACCGGTTAACCGCGCGCAACTTGAAGTGCAAAACCAACTAATAAATAAAGCGTTATCAGTATCTGTTCCACAGTCCTCAAATATATTGGATAAGAGGCTAGCAGAGCCGAGACCCTATAGAAGAGGTACCATTACCAGAGGCAATAGCTAATCGAACCCCGCCAAAAAGAGCATCCAATTTACGCACGGTTTTCTAAATTGATAGAAATCAATAAATCGACAGCACCAACAAAGCTTTCAATATCCCAAAGTCAAAAAAACTAAACAACCGTTAAGGCAGCAAAGATGACAAATAATATTACACTATTTGCCATGAAAAATTGTTTGACCCAAAAAAGAAAATTACTTAATTTATATAAGATGTCGCATTTGTAATTCTCGTTTTGGGAATTAGTAGCTTCCATTTCTTTCAGAAGTTTTACTATATTCTGATATCCAAAAAAATATTGTAAGAAATCAAAAAACAATGAAGTTATTGATAGAAGGGCTGCTATTATCAGCCCTTCTTTGATTTCATTGCTAATTGCAACTGAAGTCGTGCCAACCAGAAACCCCCAGGTAGTAGCTAAAATACCAATAGAAATGAAGCGAACCTGAGAACTTAATCGGTCACTAAAAGAATTTCTTCGTTCTATTATATCTGCTATATTTGGCATGATTACGTCTCCTAATAGATGGTGGTGAAAGAATCGTTTCTTTGCTGCCTATCTTCATGGGTGGCGGAATGATACTTTTATTAAGCTTTTTTTCGTTAATAGGCAGTACAACATTATATGAAAATGGTTCAGTTAACATTTTGAGATATTGAAAGACGAAATCGACTGCTTTATCCGCGGCCTCTATATTAATACCGGCATAGATTGAGACTGAACGTGCAAGAGACTTTTTTTCTTTATCATTAATTTCCGGGATATGCATTGCCTTCCTCCTGTTAGATTATATATTGAAAGAATAAGGCATCTATCATTGTATATAGTCATATAAAATGAATCTTTATAAAGCTTCGATTAAAAATTCCTAAAAAGAATAAAACAAAGTTAATTATGCTCGGAAAGGCAGTAAATGAATTCTTAGTTATTTAATAAAGGTAGTTGATTGAGTGTGATCATTGAGTGAGATTGTATTTCTGTGTGATGTAGAAAAACTCAGATGTTGAGGAAAAATTAGAGCTGGAGTTTGAGACGAATATTCAACTTCAATACCATATTTGAAAATTTAATCATAAATCATTTCAAATATCCATCAAAAAAGAAAAGGGATTACTGTGGCTCTTCTGATTATGCCTTTATAAAATATTCTGCTCCTGTGTAAACGACATTCCTGGTGGCTTTTAATGACAAAAGGGTAACGCTGTTAAGTTTTAAAGTTTATGATGAAAAGCGGGTACATTCATTAAAGGGTAAGCCTGATATTGGGATTGGGAAGGTAGCATAATATTGTAAGCAGGATCAAACCTTTGATGTATAAAAAGGTTGGCAACGCGGCGCAGAGCATCAAAACAGGCGTTCCCAAGGTGGCCGTGGGAATGAGTAAATTCTTTAAATAATTCTATTCATCTTCAGTCAAAAAAAAGTTGATAACCTTTCGCAGGTTGAAATCTGTTTAATAATATTTTTAGCGGGTCAGGAGGAATAGAGATGAAAACTCAATTTTTATTTATCATAATCATTTTGCTCGTGGTGTCAGGGTGTCAGAGCATGAGAAAAAATGATGGATTCGCTTTGGTCGTAACACCCGTATACCTGCCGATTTGTCCGGAAAAGGAAGAAGTGCTATTAGCAGCGGAGTTCTGTGATGGAGTTAGCCCATCCCGCGCGAAATCGAAAGGAGTATACCATGAGTAGTTCAAAGGATAAAAAGAATACTGACGAAAAAAAGAAACGAAAATATTTATCCCCTGAGAAAAAGTTTCAAATATATTTAGAAACCCAGCGAGGCGATAAACCCGTAGGAGAGATTTTACGCCGTGAAGGGATATATTCCACAGATTTAAACCGAATACGCAATAAAGTGAAAGAAGGTGCCCTTGAACATCTGGCTGCCCGTCCCGGAGCAAAGAAGAAGATGGTATCCGAGGAAGATTACGAGGCATTGAAACGTGAGCTTGAAGAGAAAGAACGTGCTCTGGCGGATCTTTCTGTTGAACTGGTGGCCTTACGAAAAAAAACGAATGGGGGTTCGTGGGAGAGATAACAGACCAGTGGCTAAGCCGGGAACAGAAGGTTAACATCCTGGCAGTTATAGATGAAGCCCAGAATGCTGGAATCTCAGTAAAACGAACCTGTACACTTTTGATGATTAACCGTCGCAGAGTAACCCGGTGGCGCTGGAAAAGAGACAATGGCCATAGCCTTGATAATCTAAAACCAGGACCACAGGAACAAGTTAACAGGCTTTTGCCTGCAGAGAGAACAGCTGTTTTGGACATGGCCAAGAAAGAAGAATATGCAGATCTATCCCACAGGATATTAGCAGTAACAGCCTGGGATCTGGATATATTCTTTGTTTCTTTTTCTTCTGTATATCGCATTTTACGTTCTGAAAATATGGCTACAATAAGAGGTAATAATAAAAGGCATAATGGTCGTTCAATCCCTCCTGTACGTAAAGAACTTACAGGACCTAATCAGCGATGGTGCTGGGATATAAGTTATTTGCCAACCATGGAAAAGGGTATTTTTCTTTATCTGTATTTACTTTTAGATGAATACTCTCGTAAAGCCATCTCCTGGTTGGTCAGTTGGCATCAAACGGCTGAAGAAGCCAAAGAACTCATTGAAGACGGGCTTATGAATGAAAACATTCTGGATCTTCCGGAAGATCAACGTCCGGAGATCATTAATGACAGAGGCCGTCAGATGAAAGCCAGGCCAATTAAGACAATGTTTGAGGAGCATCATATGCCTCAGCTGTTTGCCAGACCGCGAACCCCCAATGATAATCCCTTTATAGAGTCGATGTTTGGCTCGGTTAAAAGGGCTCCACAGTATCCCGGTTGCTTTTTAGACCGTGATGAAGCTGTTCAATACTTTAGAGAATATTTTCTATGGTATAACAAAGAGCATTTGCATTCAGGCATTGATTACGTAACACCGGATCAGTGCCATAAGGGCCTGAGAGATAAAATAGTCTCTCTTCGTAAGAAAAAACTTGAAAAACAACGTGCATACAGAAAGGAGGTCAACCGCGTATCTCAAAATGTCTTGACAAAAAACATGGAGAATTTAATGCTTATTAAACCTGTTTCCGCATGTAGTGTAATGCAAATCTAAGTTGAGACATTGTCCCAGAAACGCGCCGTGATTTTTTAAAGAACAGGAACTATAGAGTAGAAGCCATATCCGAAGATCCTTTGATTTACAGAATACCTGATCAAAAAGGGTTACTGGAAGAAATGGCAAAGATACTGAAAACGACTAAGACTTCGATAAATGTTTATTATATGAACATGGCAAATGTAAATACCACCATGACTGTTACAGGCGGGCCCTATAGAAGAAGGAGTCTTATAGTAAATAAGGATTTTGAGATGGTAAAAATTACAGGTGTCCCCGGAGATCTGAAAACAGTCTTTGATCCCGGACATCCTGATGCAGATTCAGACGGGTATATCTTTTATCCTAATGTTAAGAGAAAGAAAGGGTGTTAGGTCTCCACTTTTCACAGTTGTCAGTAAGGATGTGAAAAGTGAAGGCCTATATTTTTCCTTGTTTTTCCTAACGACTTTCAGACTGCTTCATTTTATTTAATAATCTTGAACATTGAATCTATCATCCCTACTGGTTATAGTCTAAACAGCTTCCCTGACCTGGCATAGCTTTCATGACCCGCCAGCTAGTTTTTTCTTGCTTTTTCAATTCATTAGTCCTAAATCTAATTAGTTGTTTTATTTCAGGTCAACAGATTACTGCGTTAAAAGTCTTTTCGTTTATCCGCCTAAGGCAAACTGAAAACTGTTTTTTAAATATATTTTTATTGAGCAACTATAATTTGTATAACAATGGGCAACGGTATATGTGAGCTTTTTTGTATATTTTATGAAAGTGAGATAACAATTTATGAACAACCCAAGCACACTTACATGGTTACACTTATCTGATACTCATCTTGGAAACCCTAACTTTGATTGGAACTCAAAAAAACATTTCAAAGCACTCATGGATGATCTGAAATGTGCTAGAGACAGGTATGATTTAAGGCCAGATTTAATTTTTTTTACCGGAGATTTGGTTTTTGGTTACATCGGCAAGAAAAAAACAATAAAAAAACAGTATGATAAATTTTTTGAAGTGCTTGATGATGTGAGAAATATTTTTGATCCGATTATACCCAAAAAAGCTATTTTCATAGTTCCTGGAAATCATGATGTGAATAGACAGAAAGTTACTATAGATCAAACCAAATGGCTTTTAGAGTGTTCTCAACCTCAAATAATTAATGATCTCATGTATAAACGAGATCAGCAGTGGTTGCGTTATATTGAACGTCTTGCTAGTTACAGACAGGCACTTAGTAGATATAAGTATAACCACTTACTACAAGACCTGCAGAGATTATGGTTTTCGAGAGAGATACAGGTCGGAGATATTCTTATTTCAATTTCTGGTATTAATACAGCTTGGTCATCGTCAGGTGATCGTGAAAAAGGTAAATTATGGCTTGGCCTTTGGCAACTTGATGAAGTTATAAATAAATCACAAAATGCAGATATAAAGATTTTATTATGTCATCATCCCTCCAATTGGTTAAATGAATATGAGGAAAACCGTGTCAGCCGTAGAATAGAGTTAAATTTTGATTTTTTGCTGCATGGACATGAACATAAAGACTGGGTAACTCGGATTGATCACCATGTTAAAATATCAGGAGGAACATGCTATGAAGCACCTGAAAAGGAAACTGGATACAATATTACTCAAATACTTTTTAGAGAGAATAGAGCAAAAATATTTTTAAGGTCATTTGATGAAACTGGGGGGGGGTGGATACCTAAAATATTTTATAAAAAGACATCCCAGGATGGTATTTGGACTTTGAACAACTTGCCACTAGTTGGTGAAAAAAGATTGAGTCAAAATAAAAGATTGCCAAGGAATCAAACAATACCCACAAAAATCAGAAAAGGCATTGATATATATAATTATTTTACTGTTGCTAAGGCTCAGGATAACGAGTCACTTTTTGTTGGAAGAAGGGAAGAACTAGCTAAGGGTATCGGCGTGTTAAAAGCGGAAGGTGCTTCTATAGCAATTTATGGTAAAGCCGGTGTTGGAAAAAGTTCTTTAGCTATTCAGTTAGGTCATATCGCATCCGGAGGTCATAACAAACTATTAAATAGCCTTAAATTGAACTATGAAGAATTACCTGATGAGGGGTTTAATTTACCAGTGGTGTATTATAGTTGCGATAGTAATATTGATAAAACTATTCCAGATGTCTTCATCTCTTTGTTACTAGATAAGGCTGGTCCCTTAAATTTTGGCATTTTGCTCGATTCAAAAAGAATTAAAGATGAGTTGATGAAACCATCAAATGAAATGACATTTGGGCAAATAAAGAAAATTTATGATTTTGGTAGAACTCCTGAAACGATGAATATTGCTGAAAAGCTGTTTACTAATATTGCCTATTTGATTAGCAAATTATGGAATGACTCACCATTAACAATAGTATTGGATGAGTTTGATGTTATAGCCGATAAGAAGGGGTTCGCCAGCCATATGAAGAACAATCCATTTATAAAATACATAATATCTGGGACCGCAACAGATGTTGTTTTACTTGTGCAAGAACATGCTTCAGTACCAAGACAAATCGCTGAGGGGCAGATATTGGTTAGTAAAATGGACGAAGATGAATGTGGTGAAATTATTAATAAGGAAATAGCGAGGAGTAGGGGACAATTTACATTCACTCCCGATGCTATCAAACAATTATCAGAGTCTGCACGAGGAATGCCTTTTTTTGTTCATTTTTTTGGACGTTACTCAGTTGCTGAAGCTATAAAGAGAACAAAGTCTGAAAACATAAGACCCTTAATAATAACCGAATCAGACGTGTCTTCAGCAATGGAAAGGCGACTAAAGGATTTAGCCGATCTTGATGCAAAATACCTAGATATAATACAATCTAATTGGCAGAAGGAGACTATATTAAACCTATTGTCATTTAGGCGCACTGATGATTTTAATATCCGTGATATTTATTTTATTGCGGATAAACTGGGAATCACTAAGCAAGCGTGTTCAAGTTTTGCTCGTACTTTAATGAAAAAAGGAATTATTACAAAAATGGGTCCCTATTTTTATGAATTTTTAGATACGCGTATAAAAGTGTTTGCTCGTTTGAGAAGACCCATTACAGATGAATCAGCAAAAAAATTGAAACATTTCTTTGAGCAAGAAAAAATGAGAGAAAGCATAGGCGGTTGGCATTTGCCTCCAAATTTTAAGAGAATCAAATCAAGCGTTCTTTCGGCTAATTTGTAATAAGCTGTATATGTGGAAGGGGCTACCTTAATGTCATTTTATTATCCTCCAATTTGCAACTTTTATTGAGCGCCTTAAAATAGCAAAACTCTTCTGAATTAATACCTGAATTTTGCATTAAAAAATAAAAAAACATAGAAACCATCTGGGAACCGCTGTTATTATGGGAGTTGACAAAGACAACCATAAATACAGGAGATACCCAGATGGTAAAAGCTAATAAATCAAAATTCACTAAGAAGTACAACAATAAAGGAACCCAGACAGATCACTCAAATGCCAGAAATATCAATGCATCTACAGCATATGACACATGCAGTGAACAGCTAAGCCCATTTGGCGGGCTTTTGGCCATTATAAAATTTATAGACCTGATTGATTTTCGGGAAATATTTGAATCTGTATATAAAGCCCCTAGCCGGAAACCCAAGCTGGGACACTATTCTATGGTAGTCGGTCTGCTGACGCTACTATTTATAGGCTTCAACAGGGTATGGCATTTTTCATATTTACGTTTTGATTCGATGCTTTGCGGATTTTTTAGGGTTACCAGCTTGCCTGTTGCCAGTACTTTTTGGCGATACGTTAATAGTATGGGTCTCAATCAGGGGAAATCCTTACTGAATGTAATGGCAGTCCTTAGAGAGCGTGTCTGGAGCCTTAACAATATTTCTTATCGCAAAGTTTGCTTAGATATAGACACAACAGTCGAGACAGTTTTTGGAGATCAACAGGGGGCTCGGAAAGGCCACAACACTAAAAACCGCGGAAAGAAAGGCTATCGACCAGTCCTGTGTTTTATTGAGGAAAGCAGGGAATATCTGATCGGCAAACTTCGTAGAGGTGAAACCATGGGAGGCATCGAAACTGCGGAATTTATTTCCCAAATAAAAAGCCAGCTGCCTGGCTGCGTTGAACAGGTTTTGGTACGTGGGGATGGGGAATTCCAAAGTGCAGAAAGTGTTCATGAATGCATAGAAGAAGGCTATAATTTTATTTTTGCTAACAAAGGATGCAATCCTCCATTTGATCCCCGACTTTGGTATCAGCCTAACAAAAAACAGGCGTGTGAGTACAACAGTTGCGTATACCAGCCTCAGGGGTGGGAGGAACCTGTCAGGTTTGTTGCAATGAGAATGCCCAAAGAAAATATCAAAGATCAAAATACTCAGTACGAACTGTTTGAAGAAGATAAATATACTTATCGTATATTCAGCACTGATCTCAGGCAAAAAGCTCATAAGGTCATTGCCCTGTATGATAAACGTGCAGATGTTGAAAACCTGGTGGGTGAATCAAAACGTGAAGGGCTTGACGCCATTCCTTCATCACGTTTCAAAAATAACTATGCTTATTTTCAAGTTGTAATGCTGGCCTATAATATCTGGCGCTACTTGAAAATAATGGCTGAGAATAGTTGCAAAGACAAACAACCTGATGAGGCAGCACCGCAGGCTGCTTCACTTAAAGGGATAAAAACAAATACTGTTCGTATAGCAAGGTTGCGTTTGCTGATGATTGCCGCAAAGGTTGTCATGGCATCAAACCGGAATAAAGTCAGGTACTCTATCCATGATAGCCGAACACCTGCCTTACTGTCGTTCATGGAATATTTGGATATGAAGAGAGCAGTGCCTAAACCTTGGTGCGGCAATAATTTAGCTGTAATTTGAGTTGGTTGTACTTCGTGCACAAAATTTCTTGCACGGAGAAATAAGCTTTATAAAAATTGAATAATAAACTATAGAAAATGCGTTTTCGTGCAAAATTCAGGTAATATATTGAATTAAGTGGGGAGAGGTGATGTTATAGACTCAGAAAAAATAATGAAAAGGAAACGATGAAGTTAGATCAGAATCAAGGGTAAAGTGGCTCAGTTTTAAACGAAAGTTGACAGCTGTTAAGTTTTAAAGTTTATGTTGAAAAGCGGGGTCATCCATTAAAGGGTAAGCCAGATATTGGGATTGGACAGATGGCATAATAATGTAAGCAGGATCAAGATCAAACCTTTGAAGTATGCAAAGGTTAGCAACGCGACGCAGAGCATCAAAACAGGCGATCCCACGGGGACGTGGGATCGAGCAAAATTCTTTAAAAACTAAATAACTCTATTCAGCGATCAGTTACAAAAAACAGGTTGATAGTCTGTAGCAGCAGGCTGAAGACTGTTAGGGATTTTGTTCAAAATTTCCCGTACACAACACTGGATCTTCGACAAGATTCAAAAATCAAGATTTTAGTTCTATCTGCTGTTTTAACAAATGAAAATACATTTGAAATTCGCTCTGATTATTTGCTATATAGGAGAAATGCCAATGCGAGCAATTCTCCTAAATGTAAAAAAAACAACCTAAAGAAATCATTAATAATAAGCGCTTATTAGTTTTTATCAGTTCCTGAACAGTAGACTCAAAAAACAAATTCCGGTTCATTATATAAAAATCTTTCTGCATAACTTTCTATTTATAAAGATTCACAGATTCATAGAGTAACTTGTTGTTCAAATGATAAGTTTTTTTGACAGGGAGGAGCGATGATGGATTCAGATGAATTTGATAAATTAGTGGGGCAAATCCGGAAAGACTATCTGTTAATCCAAAAAGGAAAGGTGTGGATGATATTAGGTGGATTCATAGGAGTCTTAGCTGCGGCTGGTTTAATAAGCTATGGGTCGGCAAAAGCTGTTTTAGCATCAGCGACAGCGAAGCAGGTTGAAGCAGAGCTGTATGAAATGAAGGATATGGCCGAAAAACAGGTGGAAGAAATTGACGCCATGCTTCAGCCGTACCAAAAGCAATTAGATAATCTTTCGTCCTACGACGATAAAATCAGAACGATGGAAGATGCGCTCAAAAATAGAACAGTGATGACCAATAAACGTTACCACATTAAAATACCGGGCAACGGTGAGTTAGTCGCCAGGAATGGCGACTATAAAAATGGAAACGGAATCGTCTTCGCTACATCGAGAAAAGAGAGCTGGCAGTTTGATCCGGAATAAAATAGTAGCGAGACCGAAGAAAAACGACAGATTGCAAATATGCAGAGTCTGGAAGAGGCAATTATCAAGATAATTGAAAAGATTAATCACAACAGTGTGGCACAGGGATCCTATCATCAAAATATTCTGCTCCTGTGTAAATGACATACTTTGCGCGGAAATGTGACAATCCTGAAACAGCATTGAGTTTATATTTATATTAGAATCCAACCTCTTCATTGTTACAGAGACAGCAGTAATTATTTTTTGTATTTAAATAAACCGGGAATAGAGTATTAATATTGATCATTGCGGACACTCACTTCTAAATACAAGTTTTCTGTAAAACGTTTGATTTGTAAAGATTATAGATCAGTAGAATAATCTATTTACAGAGAGGGATTAAAATGACCTGGGTAATTATAGCTGTAATATACGCTTTAATTGGGATAGGAGTATTTGTCTGGCGCATCAATAAAGATAAAAAGATTAATCCGAAAAGTGTAACGAGTTTCGAGAAGATAATGATTATTCCTGAGCTTTTTGTGCTATTAGCGTTTCTACTATGGCCTTTTGTTTTATTCTCCGAAATCAAACACAGAAGGAGAGGTAATCATATCGGAAATGGTAACACTGGCGGCAGCCTTTGATACTGGACATGGAGCTGGGAAAGGGGTTCTATAAAGCTAAATAACTCCAAAAACAGTATTGAATTCAGAGATCAACTTAACCATTTACTTCAGCAGAATCGGGAATCCTTTATGACATTTACGCAAGGCCGTATACATTGAGAAGTAATAATGGAAACAGAAACACTGTATAAAGACAGCCTGATAAAAATAGAAAATGGTGCTGTGACCTGATATAAATGCAGTAGAAAGTATCTTTAACAGGCTCGGTTTAATAATCTAACCTGTAAATTTTTAAGGGAATGATGATAAAACTCTATTCGCCGCAAACAGAAGTTGACCTGGCCCTGATTCGAAGCCTTCTTGAGGGTGAAGGGATTCCTTTCTTTGTTCATAATGATTATTTCGGATCATTGCGAATAGGTCCCTGTATCCCCCTGTATAATGAAAAAACGATTATGGTGAATGAAAATGATTTTTCCCGTGCTTCCGAACTCATTTTCGATTACCTGAAGAATACCGGTTCCAAAGATCCTTCCGGAGTAAATGGCGCTTTTCAATCTGACTATTCTCTTTCTGATAAGATAAGGGTAGTGATTGAATTTTTTCTGTGCGGCTGGATTGTACCGGGAAATTCAAAACGGCGTCGTAGAATTAACTATGAATAGGGCAGTTTTATAGGACTGTCCTTCACCGAAAAACCTGACAGGAGGCCGGCTTCCCAAAAAAGCGGGGCATTATTGTATAATGACAAAGTCAATAATCATAGTAATCAATATCATAATATTTGTGATTGCTGCCAAACTCAGGTTTAAGAACTTTCAGGATTTTATGAAATGTTTTAGCGCATTCCTTGGAAGAGCCGGCCAGCGTGATTTAGATGTTGTGCTGGACAAGGAATTAACACAGGCAAGCTGGCGATTCTTAAAATTTGCATTAATCATGGCTGGAATAATAATCATAGAAACAGCTGCTATTGTCTTGGTGGGCAGGTAGGTGCTTATATGGAAAATGTATTAATGAAATTCTGTAAATATTTTGTAGAGACAGGTTTTAAACCTGTCTCCAAAGTTATCATTTGAATCTGATCTAAATATATTTACATACCTCCTGAGCCAGTTTCAAAACGCCCGATTTTGGGCAATATCTGTGTCAGACTCAAATTATAATCCTCGAAATACCTCGTGTATTCCTGTGGTTATAATTTTCGCCTTCCTTGATCTTGTGCAAACTTAAACGTTTTGAAACTACCTCTTCCTTAAAAATAATTAATAAAAATGATAAATTTCTCTTGACCCTCCCGTTACGTCATAGTGTAGCATTTTATCAAGTGAGGAGATTATGAAAACATATACTGTAAGCAAGCTTGCTAAACTGGCTGGTGTAAGTGTGCGCACACTGCACCATTATGATGAAACAGGATTGCTCAAACCATCCTTTCGCAGTGATGCCGGATACAGGCAATACCAACGGGAGGATCTTTTACGTTTGCAGCAGATCCTTTTTTACAGGGAACTGGATTTTTCATTGACCGAAATAAAGGACATCCTTGATGATCCGGAATATGATGAAGTTCAGGCCCTTGTGAGTCATAGGAAGAGTATTGAACAAAGAATTGAAAGGCTTTCAAATCTCCTTAATACACTTGATAAAACCATTTTAGATTATAAGGAGAACACTATGGCACTCACCGACGAAGAACTGTATGAGGGTTTCAGTAAAGAGCAGATAAAAAGGTATAAAAAAGAGGTTGATGAAAAGTATGATCCTGAGCTTGTTAAAACCAGCAGGGAACGAATGGGCAAAATGGATAAAAAGCAATGGCAGGAAGTGAAAGATGAAGGAGGAGCCATTGCCATTGAAATGGCAAAATTAATGAATTTACCTCCTTACGCTCCCGAGGTTCAAAAAATGGTTGAGCGGCACCATGCATGGATCGAGAACTTTTATCCTGCAAATGCCGATACATATAAAGGTCTGGGAGTGACATATGCCGAAAATCCTGAGTTCAGAGAGTTTTATGAGAAGTATAAAACTGGTCTTGCAGATTTCTTTTGTGCTGCTATGGAGCACTTTGCTGACAATAATTTAAAATGATTGTGTTTGTTGTGTGTTGTTGGTTGAGTGTTGAGGGTTAACGGTGTGAAAAGGATTTAGTCGCTTAGGTTGAGTCGTAACATTGTAGGGGCGGCCCAGTGTGTCCGTCCGGTATTTGGTGATGTGAACCCTCATTGTTGGGCAGGCATCCCGGCCTGTCCCTACATTGCTGATAATGTACTTTTCTTCTAGTTCCAGCGGTCTCCATTGAAACTCCTTTTTTTAAACGCTCTGCGTTAATAATCTATGAAGAGATACATAATTCAAATGATAAAAGTTATGATAGAAAAAACAATAATGTATGTAGAAACTCAAATGAGACATGGCGCGTCAGAAAGAGCTTTCCCTCGGGACCTTTGGAACAGAGTGATAATGATAAAAAATGCGGGTTGTGATTGTTGACAAAGGCACCATTTAGGTGTACAGTTTATGTCATTGAAAAAATAAAAAGGATATAAATATGCAGACTTCAACTGAATTAAAAAATGAGAGAATAAATCTTCGCCTGAATGGCTCTCTAAAAACCCTTTTGGAACGGGCGGCGAGTTTTGAAGGAAAAACTGTTAGTAATTTTATTATTAACAGCGCAATGGAAAGGGCTGAAGAAACTGTTCGCAAGCATGAATCAATATCCTTGAATGAAAAGAATTCAAAGGTCTTTTTAAATGCATTATCCGGCAGTGTGAAATTTAATAAAAAACTGACAGATGCCCTTGGGGAACATTCTCAAAGGGTTAACAATAAATGAGTGATATTGATAAACTTATAATAGAACCTATAAGCCGGTCACACAGCAGGCCCGGATTTAAATGCGGTGTTGAAGCCTTGGATAATTACCTTCAAAGGCAGGCCGGGCAGGATAATAAAAGAAATATCAGCCGTGTTTATGTTGCTGTTCAGCCTGACAACATGGAAAAAGTAATTGGCTATTACACCCTTAGTTCTCTGTCAATTGAATTAAAAAACCTGCCCGAAAAATTAATAAAAAAACTGCCGAAACATCCCATCCCTGCTGCACTTATAGGCCGGCTTGCTGTTGCAGTATTTGCCCAGGGAAACGGGGTTGGAAGAGTATTACTGGCTGATGCGATAAAACGTACAATGGCAGTCAGCAATGAGATAGCTATATACGCTATGGTTGTTGATGCTATCAACGAAAAAGCAATATCTTTTTACAAACAATACGGCTTCAAGCCTCTTTGTGACAAGCCGTTTCGCCTGTTTTTACCACTTAAATCAATTATGTAAATAATTGCCAACTGCAAAAAACGAATCCTGCGCCGCATATCTTTCTTTTACAAAATTAACAAACTTTTCATATTGTGAATCGGAGAGGATTCTTTTGGCTTCTATCAGATATTGTTTGGTTTTTAATTCCCTGAATTCCACGTATGAGTATGATGAATAAGGTTTACCTGCTATGTCATCATTTTATTCCTTGCATGTAAAAACCTGCCCTTTGTAAATATTGCGAAGGACGCTCTTAGAATCAGGTTGGACAGAATTATTGAGCATATCGAAAAAGCAAGATAATTTTTAAAAAATTGATAAAACAGCATAGCAAATCCTAAAAAAACAATAATGCCTGTTACACCGGCTATAAAAGGCCTGCTGAATATTGTCGAAAAGAAAAAACACATGCTGAATAATAAGATTGTAGCTCCGATGAACATACCCTGATATTGAAGACCTGCCAGCTTCGTGTGTAAAAAACAGTTAATAAAAATAAAATAAAATATTGGGAAAAAAAGCATAGAAAATCTTAAGCCAAACTTTGAATGCCACACTGTTTCACGACTTACTGCACGACTTACCAGAAAATCAAATGTTTTTGACTGATATTCCGATGCAAATGAGTCTGCCCCTGTTATAATTGTAAAAACAGTTATTAGCGGTATGATTGGATAATTAGAGATTATGCCAGGTAAGGGTAATATCATTACTTCCAAAGATCCTTGAGGGGACATATACTGCCAATGCATTTTCGAAAAAAATAATAACCAGAATATAACAGTGGAGCCGAAGGATGTTAGCGCCAGAGAAAGGCGCGATTCACGATATTCTTTCCATAATAGTGCTTTAATCATTTCTATTTTTCCTGATAAATAATTTCCGGTTTATTTTGTGTAAGTCGATAGATCTGAACTTTACCTTTTGGGACAGCAAATACCTCCCCGCTATTATTGATTCCAAGGATGGTATAGTCTTTAAAAGGAGGTGATATCATGGTCCATTTACCTCTTGTTAAGTCAAGTATCCATAATTCATTGCCTGCTTTTGATTGAAAAACAACATGAGATCGTGCTTTAGACCATAGTTGTGATTTTTTTCTTAAGCCATTCTTTGTTGAAACAAAAGCGCTGGTTCGGGTTTCTAAATCGAATGAGTAAAGCTTAACTTTTATATTAGTCATGTCTGTATGATTACTGGTCTCATAAATTAAAAAATATTTACCGTCTCCAGACCAGGCAAAATCGCACATGAAGTAATAAGGCTCATTTGCGTTACGAAACTGTCTTTTTATTGTAATCAGTGATTTATCTGTTCCGCTTTCTATGTCAAAAAGACCAAATCCCCGGTCACCTTGTTCTGTTTTCCTGTGGAACCAAAGGTTTTTGGCAACAGGGTGCCATGGAATGTTTCTCCAACTGTCAGTATAACCGCTGAAATTGAAAGAACCGATTTTTTTATATTCTCCATCCGGTAAAGATACACGCCAGCTTTGCTGTCTTCCCTCACCTGCCTTGCTGTAGTTAGGAGCATATGTGTCAAACAGCATATATTTACCGTCAGGTGAAATAACAGGCTGCGAGGAATTCACTTCTACATTTTTGCCTTTAAATTCTGATTTGAGCTTGTTGACCTTATCCTGGATTGCTGTTGTGTCGTATTCTTTTTCCAGGTCACGATTATAACAGGTTATAATATTTGAAAAAAAATTATAGAAATACATTTTCCCCATATCATCAATATGGTGAAATGAATATTCATGTGGGATTTGTACTTTTTTTATTAATCCAGGGGAATTATTTTCTACTGAAAATAAATAAAGGTTATTGCGTGCATTTTGTTTATCAAAAAGGATAAAACGTTTGCCTTTATCAAGCCAATGGCTTCTCCTTATACTAACCATAATCAGGTCCATCAGGAAATACTGTTCTGAAGTCTCCAGGTTTTCAGCCCATAGTCCTGATGTGTGATATAACTTCCAGTTAAGTTTAGGGCATGCGTATATTACCCAGCGCTGATCAGGAGAAACCATCAGCGGCTTTTTACGCATAAACTTTTCTCTTCCAAAAAAAGTTACCTTGCCTTTTTCATCATTCAGAAGAAAGTGTTTCTCGGAAATTCTTGCGCTGGTCAACATGGATTTGTTTTTTAGTGAAGGTTCGCTCTTGCTGCCCAGGCTTTTTGCAATAATAAAAGTTGAACCGGAATTGTCTATGACCCTGTGTTCATCATGAAACTTTAATGCAGGATTTGAAGGGTTTGTATTATTTCCAAAGTCGATACTGGATACACCTGGTGTAATAGACGTCAGGATAGCTATAAAGCAGAATGAGGTTATTATAAAAAAATTCAGACAGCTCAAAGATTTCCACCAGAAGCGGTATTCTCTTCGAAATATCCCTGATGAGAAAATAGAGGTTACAACAGCAGCAACAAAGCCGGCGGGTATTAAATAGGCGAAATATATATTATCTGTGTTAATGAAGTATCTGCCGAAAGGAATATCATTTGTCAGCAAACGGGGAGAGAGTCTTCCACCGGAAAAAAATTTGAATATCCATAAATAAACAGTACCGACAGGCAGTGTCCAGCAGGCTATTTTTGTAAAACAGTTCGTCTGTCTGTGCTTAACAAAGATAATAAAAAACAGAATGGGTAATATACTAACAAAGATATACTTAAAAAGATGTAGAGCGAGGCACTAAGGTATATAGATGTAAAAGAGCAGTCTAATAAAAGAAGGAGAAACAGTGCGGTTATATAAGTTACTATAACTGTAATAAGTGTGGATTTAATATTAGTAGATACTGTGCAACTGAAAAAATAGAGGGTAAAAGGAACTATTAAAAAAAGTATTTTATTTAAATCTGTAAATACCGTGAAATCAGGAATTAAGGTTAAAAATTCCTGAATCAATGTACCGCTACCTAAAAATGGTGATATGAAAATATTCCCCATGACAAAAAGAAATAATATGAAAAGTATCAGGCTGGCTGATCCGTATACAACCTTGAATAGCCAGATATTAAACCAGTGAATCGGGCGGGACTGTATAAATTCAGTGGTACCCGATTCCTTTTCACCTGCAAATTGAACGGATCCAAGCAGGACAGAATAAAAAACTAATAAAAGACAATACACTACTAAATTAGCATCTGCTTTTATATCACTCTTATTTTCTAAAATATTTAATAATATAGAGAAGCATGGAACTCCTGAAGCCATGATTAATAAAAAGAGGCGTGTTTCTTTCCATTCTTTCCATAATAATGCTTTGTACATATCTTTCATCCTTCATATATAATTTCAGAATCTGTTTCAGTAACACGGTATATTTTTGCGCCACTCAAGGGAGCTACATACACTTCACCTTTATTGCTTATTCCTATAAGCTCACAATTTTTAAAAGGACTTTTTAATTTAGACCATTTCCCTTCATTAAGGTCTAACCTCCAAATAATACCGCTATTTAACTCGCAAAAAACTATTTGAGAATGATCTAATGACCACCTCTTAACATTATATTTGAAATGTCCATTCTGTAAGCCAGTCGTAGAAGTAATAAAACTAAATGTAAGAGTATCCGGATCAAACCTGTACAGGCTGACAGTCTTTTTTCTCGGTAGCCCTGATGAACTGTATACTATTAGATTTTTCCCATTATCTGACCACTCGATCGATAGCTTGTCTTGCATATCGAAAGATTCTTCATTTATTAGGTTTTTACTGATCCCTTTTTTGAGATCAATAAGAAGTACCTTATTTTCCTGTTTTGTTTTCTGATAAACTGCCAGAATGCTGTCGGTTCCTGGAACCCAGTTGTAGGAATTCGAATTAATATTATTTTCTTCAAATACTTTATTGTAAATACCATCAGGTAAAGATACACACCAGCTTTTATACTGCGGTTTATAGAATAGTTTTTTTGCTTCACCGGTTTTAGAATGGATACTTATATTGAAAATCAAATATTTATTATCTGGAGATATAGAAAAGTATGGTTCTGAAAAATACATATTTGGAAGATCGTTATTTGACCTTTGCTTTAATCTTCCGTCTCTTCCTACGGTAAAATAGTCTAAATCAATGTAAGTTCTATCCTTATTATGATTGGATTGTTTATTCTGAATATAGCCTGAAATAATTTCTTTCATCTTATCTTTAACTACAGATAATTCATATTCCTTGATCAGATCATGGTTATAACAAGTGATGATCCGGTTCAGTGTATTATAGAAGTAAAGTTTATTATTTGTATCAATGTGCAACAGTTCACTTGTACCTGGCTCATGCACTTTATTGATTTTATATGGTGTTCCATTTTTGATCGAAAAAAGAATTTTATTGCTGTTAGTCTCATCAATTATTAATAAGCGTGAACCTTTATCAAACAATCTTCCTTTTATGCTTGGAATGCTATTCCCTGTCATTAACAGGTGCTGTTTGTTAGTTTTTAAGTTCTCAGACCACAGTCCCCAAATATAGTATACTCCCCACCTTAAAGCAGGGCAGGAATAGACTGCCCACTGGCTTCTAATCGAAACATCATAAATATCATGAATCATGAATTTCCCTGTGCCAAGTGGATATGCCTCACCGCTGTTTTCATTGAGAATTATATGCCGGTAAGAAACTTTTCCTTCCCAGTATGGGATATTCCCTTTAAACAGCAGAGGTTTTTTTATGTAGTCATAACGACTGATAATAATTGGAGGGCTATAGTATTCTCTCCGGTCAAGAGGTCTTTCTGCCAGGCTTTTATGCGCTGTTGATGGCATGACCTCAGAGAGAATTGCAGCAGTGCAAATGGTAAAAATAATAAGAAGATTGATACTGCTGATTAATTTCCACCAGCCCGGGTAGTTTCTTTGATTAACTCCACAGGCAAAAAATGAAGTTATTAAAGCAGATATCATAAAGCTGAATAGTATAAGGAAGAATAAAAAGTCCTTTGGAATGGATACTGGTAGATTAAAGTATCTGACCTGTCTAAGTATTATTAGTAAACTTACGCCTTTTATAAAGAAGATCATCCAGAATAATGATCCTCCAATTGAAAGAGTCCAGTATGATATTTTTGTAATATATAAATTCGCCTGATGCTTTATAAAAATAATAAAAAACAGTACCGGAAATATTATCCAGAATATATAGCTGGAAGATGTAAAGTTAAAAAGAAATGAAGATCTTATCAGAATAAATACAAAAAATCCTGATACAATGAGTGTAGCAAGCGCTCCTTTTAATGAAGATTTAATACTTGTAGATACAATACATCCTGTAAAATATAGGCAGAACATTATTGAGAATAGGATGGTTCCAAAAAAAACAGGAGGTGTTGAGGGCGAAGTCCGGATAAATTCCGGTAGGATAGTTGTCGATTTTATAAGAGAGGGGATAAAAAAAGAACCCAGTAATAATAGGATAAAACCAAATGCCAGAAGAGCACATATACCGTATAATGTTTTAATCAGCCAGATTTTAAACCAGTGAGCGGGACGGGATAGCAGAAAGTCAGAAGTTCCGGATTCAGCTTCATTTGAAAACTGGCTGGCTGCCAGCAGCACGGTAAAAAACGTCCATATGATTACATATAAAAATGCAAGGATATCATTATCGTTTAGCTCTAAACTTCTGAATATCAATGAGAGCAAAAAGGTTCCTGTCGCCATTATAAACAAAAAAAAGCGGGATTCTCTCCACTCTTTCCATAGCAGCGCTCTGTACATTATTACTTCTCCCTGTCTGGTTCAGGAAGGAAAAGGCATTCGCTGAACAGGTCTTCAAGGCTCATATTTATGAAGTCGATATTTTTTGCACCCAGGCTATTTAACTCTTTTTCTTTTTGAGAAGAGTAATTTCTAAATGTGATTATGGCTTCTCTTCCCGAATGTTTTTCATTAATTGTATCCGGCAGGTGAAAACTGTTTTGGGGAGGCTCTTCAAAAGACAGTTTTACTTTGCGGTATGAATTCTTAAAATCTTCAAGGCTTCCTGATTCGGTTATATGACCTTGATGCAATATGCCTATCTCATCTACAATCCGTTCCATGTCAGTGAGAAGATGAGATGAAATGACAACGCTGTGCCCTTCGTCGTTTACAAGTTCCACAATGCTGTCTAAAAACTCACGCCTCACAATTGCATCCAGACCGGATGTGGCTTCATCAAGGATAAGAAGTTCGGGTCTGTGTCCAAGAGCCAGTGTAAGGCTTAATTTGCTGAGCATGCCTCTGGACAGATTTTTGATTTTGTCTTTTGGGTCAAGCTCAAATCGTTTTATTAATGAGTATGCATAATCTGTATCCCAGTTTTTATATAGGCTGCCGTTGAACCATAATATCTCTTTTATTGTCATCCACTGGTAGAGTTGCTGACCTTCTGCAACATAGCCAACCCTTTGCCGGATTTTTTCGCCCTGTTTCTGTGAATTAATTCCAAGCACGCTAGTCTGCCCCCTGTCAGGGAAAAGCAGTCCGAGCAGAATACGAAGTGTGGTGGTTTTACCAGCACCGTTCAGGCCGAGGAGCCCGTAAACAACTCCCCTTGGAATAGAAAAGTTCAGATCTTTTAGCACTGTTTTACGACGGAAAATCTTATCTATATTTTCAATCTCTACTGCGTTCTCGTTCACGACTTTTCTCCTGTCTTTTTAAAATTATCCATTGTTTTCTTGAGAATATCTCTCACATCCTTGAATGAAAGACCAAGGTTTCTGGCATCAACCAGGGCAGCCTCCAGTTTTTCAGCTACCAGTCTTTCCTTTTCTTCCTGTGTAAGGACGCTGGTTGAGGGAGCTATGTAAACTCCCTTTCCTTTGTGGGTTGTTAAATATTTTTCGCGCTCCAGTTCGTGATAGGCCTTGGATATGGTGTTGGGGTTAACGCGCAATTGCCTTGCAAGCTCGCGAACAGATAAAAGCTGATCTCCTTCCTTTGCAACTCCGGAAGCGATCGCGTATTTTACCTGCTCCATTATCTGAACATAGATTGGTGTGCTGGAAGAAGGATTTATCTGAATAAACATATTTTCCCTGTATACAGATTGTAAAAAGATTAAAGTACGAGCTACACTGTACTACTGAACTAGTACAGTGTAGCGTAAATATTTTTGGTTTGTCAAATTGTTTTTTGAGAGGAGGATTTGTATAACCTTAAGAATGCGGGGTTACAGGTAATTTACCGGTTTTTAGACTGTTAAAATGTTGTCTTTTAATAGGCGGTTAGGGCATGTAGAGACGGGTTTATAATCCGTCTCTACATGCTAATGTGGTATTGAAATGAAATAAATAATAAATTCTACGACTGAGATTCAATCTCATTAATTCTACTGTTTATTGCTTCCAGATCACTTTTTATCGCGGCTGCATCATCCTTTAACATGCTTAGTTCATCTTCCGGTTTCATTGCGTATGGTGCTGCGGGTGCATACCATGCGCCGTATGGCTGATAAGCACCCATAGGGCCTGTGCCTCTTCCATAGCCGCGGCCACGTCCGAAGCCGCCTCCAGAGCCACCGCGAAAACCTCTTCCCATACCGTATCCCCGTCCATACCGGTTCAAATAACCACTGTTTCCGGGGTTGCAGTATCCTCGTGCACCACCTGTCATGGGGCCACCGCCCTGTGGTCCTGTTCCATCAAATCCAGGCATAATAAATACCTCCTTTCTGAATGATTAAGTCTGTTAAGGCCTGTAAAAATACAGGTTAAGTTTTAGACAGCTGCTAAGAGTTTAAGGCCTGGTGCCCTAAGGGCGGCCATATCCTCTTCCATATCCGTGGCCCCTGCCACGAATAAAACCCGGTAAAAATCCCCGGCCATTACCCCTGCTCCGGCCAAATCCAAACCATCTGCCAAAACCAAATCTTCTTCCTGAACCGGGTCCGTACTGGGGCCCCGGATACACCGGCCTGTCTGTGAATTCCGGAATATTGTTCCTCTGTGAAGGGGCACAGTATCCCAGACCCCTTCCTGTCATGGAACCCATTCCTGAGGGTCCTGTTCCGTCAAATCCAGGCATAAGATACACCTCCTTCCATAATAAAATTTAAAATTTTCCGCCACGACCACGTCGATGGCGTCCTCTTCCTCTGGGCGGCATGTCAAAATTACCGCCTTCGATTCTGAGTGTTTTGCCCATAACAAGGGCATCGGCTATAATGGCCCTTGCCTCGGCCAGAATTCTTCCAAAGGTCTGTCTGGAGACGTTCATCATTTTTGATGCGGTCTCCTGGTCCATCCCCTGATAATCATTTAACTTGATAGCCTCCAGACCTTCTAAGGAAAGGGTATTAACACCTTCTCCCCAGGGTGGAATGGTGTCAGGTATAAACGATTTTACAATGGGATGCCCCTGAATAAATCGCGGCTTTCTTGGCCTTGGCATTTTTACCTCCTTTATGAGCGTACGCCCATAATATAATCTGTAAATATATACTGTCAAGTAAATAATATGGGCATATGCCCAAAAATAATGCAGGTGAGATTTAGTGTTTGCATGAAAAGGGTGTTTTTAATAATATATGATTTGATTTAACACGTTATTTCATAGTGAGGAAACTATATGTCTGATGATTTTGATGATTTTGTGAATAAGCTGCAAAATCAAATATATGATGAAACAAGGGAAGAATACGGCGAAATAGTATTTGAAAGATGGCAAAATCCCAAATATTGCGGAGCCATGGAAAATGCAGATGGTTACGGCAGGGTTAAAGGGACCTGCGGAGATACCATGGAGATTTTTTTAAGATTTGAAAATGAAATGGTTAAGGATGCATCGTTTATAACAGATGGGTGCGGCACAAGCGGGGTTTGCGGTTCTTTTGCAGCAGAACTTGCCCATGGAAAAAATCCTGAAGAAATTACAGATATAACCGGAGAGTATATTCTTTCGTTTGTGGGAGATTTACCTGAAAAAGACAGACACTGTGCATTTTTAGCTTCGGCGACACTTCAGGAAGCCCTTGATGATTATATGAAGAAAATGTCAAAACCCTAAGAAAGGAGATTAATATCATGCCAAGAGGAGACGGAACAGGACCTAAGGGTCAGGGAGCAGGAACAGGAAGAGGAATGGGCGGATCAGGCGGAAGAGGCCGTGGTGGTACCGGACAGGGTATTGGTGGTTATTGTGTCTGTACTGGTTGTGGCCAAAAGGCAAAACATGAACCCGGACAGCCATGCTATGAGAAAAAGTGCCCAAAGTGCGGGGCCGCCATGACAAGAGGGTAATGGTGTTCTCTATTAAAAGTATTTTATTATCAGTATATTAAATAAACAAATACCCCTTTAAACAATTATATTAAAATCCAATCCGGGGATATAATACATATGAAACCCGTTAATCTTGTAGATCATCCCGAAGGCGGGCGATTCTCTGAAGTATTCAGATCAGCCAGTATAGTAACAACCCGGGCAGGCGAAAACAGGTCTGCACTTACACATATTTATTTTTCACTCAGACCGGGTGAAGTAAGCAGGTTTCACAGGATTGCATCAGACGAGGTGTGGAACCTTTATCAGGGCAGTGCACTTAATCTCTTTATATGGGATGGTACTGACAACCCTCCGCAGTGCATAACATTATCAGCCGAAAGTAACAATTTTTGCCATATAGTACCAGCGGGTATCTGGCAGGCGGCAGAACCGGTTTCAGATAGGGTGCTTGCCGGCTGTTCTGTTGCCCCGGGTTTTGAGTTTGAGGATTTTATCATTATTGATCCTGAGTCTGATGAGTCTAAAAAACTAATTTCCATAGATTTGGATATGGAAAGATTTGTTAAGTAAAAACAATTCATGAATGAGGCCGCATGGATCGAATAATCATTATATTACTGGTCCTGTTTGTATCCGGATGCAACGGGTCCGGGAAACAGATAAGTGATTTTAAAAGTGACGGATGCACGCTATTCCCGGACAGTTCTCTTATAGATAAGACTGACTGGTGTGAGTGCTGTTTTGAGCATGATATTGCCTACTGGCAGGGCGGTACAGAGGAAGAACGATTAAAGGCGGATGAGGCACTGCGGGAATGTGTTCGTGAGAAAACAGGTAATGATAATCTGGCAAAGGTTATATATAGCGGAGTACGATTCGGAGGAAGTCCTTACTTCTATAACTGGTACAGGTGGGGCTATGGCTGGGACTTCGAGCGAAAATATAAAAAATTGACTGAGGAAGAAAAGAAGCAGGTAGATATAAAGCTGAAGAAATATTTTTCAGGCAATCCTGAACATCCGTGTAAGTGAGATAATTTAGTGCATTTTTCAATTATCAATATATATTCTATAATGAAAACAAGTTTGCATTGTTTAAAAAATCATTAATGATAACCTGGTAAAATATGAAGAATTGCAGTTCTGCTTCCGTCTTTCCCGCGAACAAGCTGTGTCACAATTCATTTAAGGTGACAATGTATTTTTTTCGTAGGGTAGGGTTTTACACCCCACCAGTTTTAGGATGCTGTTGCTATTAAATAAAACCGGTCGGGAATAAATCCCGACCCTACGCAAGACTCTTCAATAATTTGTTATAATTGGCAATTTCGGAATTACGACACAGCCTGCTCGGGTATGACGGATTACCTCTTATTAAACTTTATAACTTGAAATAGTTATTCTTGTTTTTGGGGACACTCATGATGTTCTTTAAAAAATCATATCCTTATCTGGACTGGATTCAGGTCGAAGTCAGTTCTTTCTGCAATGCGGAATGTATTTACTGCCCTCATACAGAATACAGCAATAACTGGCAAAACAGGCTTTTGCCTATTGAACTTTACAGAAATTTGATCCCGGCCTTTGACAAAACAAAACTGGTTTATTTGCAGGGGTGGGGAGAGCCATTTACCCATCCTCATTTTATGGAGTTTCTGCGCCTTGCTAAGCGGGCAGGTTGCATTGTGGGTACAACCACCAACGGCACATTGCTTGAATCTGAAAAAATAAGTGAACTCATTGACGAGGGTCTTGATATAATAGGTTTTTCACTGGCCGGTATAGATGAGAAGAATGATTCAATACGTAAAGGGACTCAAATAAGAAAGGTGCTCAAATGCATTGATGAATTTCACAGGATCAAAGCCGGTAAATCGGCTGATAAACCCAAAATACATGTTGCCTATATGCTTCTCAGGTCGTCCCTTGATGATATTCAAATGCTGCCTGCTTTTTTAGAAAATGCAGGAGTCGATCAGACGGTTATAAGTTCTCTTTCCCTTGTAGTGAATGAATCTCTGCAAAAGGAGACCCTCATGGCATCTGATGAACATGAAAACAGGGACCTAATGGATGTTTTTAAGGATATAAAACAAGATTGTTATGATTGTGGAGACGGCTTTCAAACCCGTCTCCACCCGGGTATCGCCTTTAATATTGTCTCTCCATTAATGGAAGAATCATTCTGCTCTGAAAATATAGAAAGGGCTGTTGTTATAGGATCAGACGGATCTGTCTCCCCATGTGTAATGGGACTTATTCCGGTGACAGGAAAAAATTATTATTATTTTAATGGCCAAAGGAAGAAGCTGGAGAGTTTCTCCTTCGGGAATATCGCTGGAGAGACATTAAATACAATATGGCACAAAAAAGAGTATAAAAATTTTATTCGATCTTACAAAGGTAGAGACGGGTTTCAAATCCGTCTTAATAATTTATGTAAATCCTGTAATAAACGATTTATTATGGATTTCCGGTAATCATACGGAGACGGGTCTGAGACCTGTCTCTACATATTATCAGGTGATTATTTAACATGATTCCGAAAATACAGGCATTTATATAAATATGAATAAAAATCTCCCGGACATAGAACTCATTAAACTCGCCAATAAAGGAAATGAGGCGGCGATGAACACCCTTTATTTCCGGTACAGGTCCTGGGTTTACGGGCTTGCCTTCAGGCTCTGCGGAAACAGGGAGGATGCCGAGGAGATACTGCAGGAGGTGTTTATCTATTTCTTCAACAAATTCCCCGGTTTTGAATTGAGAAGCAGCCTTAAAACATTCCTTTATCCTGTTGTAAAAAATACATCCATAAACATTATTCGTAAAAAACGAAAAATTGTTTCCTTTGATGAATCGGGGGCTGAAAGTATTCCGGACGAAGGCCTTAACTGGAATGCAGAATTCATAAATCTCTCGGAATATATGGAGGGTTTTTCAAGGGAAGAAAGAGAACTGGTGCTTTTAAGGTTTTATGACGAATTGCAGCTTTCCGAAATTTCAGAAATTTTCAGGGTTCCCCTGGGAACAATAAAATCCCGTTTAAACAGGCTTTTATCCCGCCTGAGAGAAAAAATCCAAAAAAAATAAATTTTATGGAACCTTTTTAAGGTTTTAAACGCTTAAACATTTAAAGGGTGAAGATATGTCTGATGAAAAGAAACCGGAATATAATAAAGATATGATCCTTGCTGATCTCGATGCATTCAGGACAGGTGAGGAAAAAGATGCTTTCACAGTCACCCCTGAGGGCCGCCGGATAATAGAGGATCTTGATAACATATCTGAATTATTCAGCAGTGCAAGACCCGAATCAGAAAAAATATCCGGATCAGTCGATGATATTGTACTTGGACATATCAAACAAAAGAGCAGGGAAATAAGAAGAGAACACAAAGTTGTCAGGTTGTTCCCCCGTTACAGATGGGCTGCGGCAGCATTGATGGGAGTGCTGGTTTGTGCGGTCTCCTATAATATTTTTTATAAAAATGAAAAATCCCTTAATAACTTCCTTAAATACGATAAAAAATCGGCGTTGGTGGAATCATCGGAAGAGCTTAATGGAAGGATAACACCTGCTGTAAATAATACGCTGGCAGTAAAGCCCATACTGGTAAGTGTTGATCGCGTCCGGAAAAAAATGACACCTGAAAGAGAAACAGTAAAGTCTCCTGCTGGAATTGCACCTGATGAGAAACTGAAAACCGTATCTGAAGGAATGACGAAAGATATGGATGGTAACGGCCGGGTGGATATAATTGATGCCTATTTAATGGACCGCAGGTTAATGAGCGGGACTGTCATACCGAAAAAACTGGATTTGAACGGGGATGGGACTGTAAACCGCGAGGATGTTTCAGTCATAGTTAAAACAGCGGTAGCATTGGGAAGGGGAGAGGTATAATGAAAAAACTACTGTTAACCTTATCACTTTTTCTTGTTTTAGCTTCCACAGTTTTTTCAGGAGTTTCAGAAGAGGAAAACTGCAAAGATATTATTAATTTCAGGACTGTCGATATATCCGTTGACAGCAAAGCGAATTCTCTCGCAGCATACCAGATAGATATCAGATACGACAAAGACAATGTAAAGGTCGTTGGACTTGAGGGCGGTTCGAATGGATTTATCAATCCTCCCTTTTATGACAGGGCCGGGCTCGAAGGTGGTCGTATAATTATAGCTGCTTTTATTGATGATGACATTCACGCGAAGAACGGAAAGACAAGGGTTGCACGGCTTCATCTCCGGACAAAGGGGTGCAGCCCATATGAACTTAAAACAAAGCCGATGGCAGCAGCTAAACCCGGGGGAAAGGAGATATCGGTCGATGTTGAGGCATCCTTTATTGACGGACAGAGTGAAAACAACAGGCAGTAATAAATCCATATCAGGAGGATCATTATGAAACGCAAATACATGGTGCCTTTTATTGTGGCAATACTGATTTATATGTGCCTGCAAATATTTTCAGGATGTCAAAAAAAAGTATCTATACGGCCAGGGCTGACTGGAACCGAAATAATAATCCAGACGGTGTCTAAAAATGATGATGAGCATACAGTGAAAGCCAGTAAGGAAACCGAAAAATATACTGAGGAAGGCATCCCACAGGAAAGGGCTCAAGTGGAAATTGAATATGCCAGGGTTGAAGAAGAAGCCGCAAGATTTGCTGCAGAAAGAATAGCGCAGGAAAGATTCCGAATGGAAAGCGCCCGCGCCAGGTCAACAGGAATAGGAGGCACATCAGGTGGATATGATGAATTTACTCTGGAAGAAATAGAAGTTGATGTAAGTGAAAGACCTGGTGCAAGACGGTTACTTGCTGATGACACAGTCCTTCAAAGGGCACATTCTGGCCGTGGCCCTATTGATAGTTCTGAAAAAAAGAAAAAAATTATGATATCCTTTGAAAATGAAGGCCTGGGCACGGAACTCTGGATAATAGAAAAGGATCCGGTACTTACAGGAAAAGAGTACAGGACCGAGTCCCCAAGGCTTGTCTGTTCAGCCTTTGGAAAGGAAGATGTTATTCTCCCTCTGGAAAGCACCAGTGTTGAGGCCAGCATTTCCGGTTATATTGCTACAGTAAATGTCCTGCAGAAATATCACAATCCCTACAGTGACAAGATTGAGGCTGTTTATGTATTTCCTCTTCCCCAGAATGCTGCTGTCACGGATTTTGTTATGATTGTGGGCGACAGAAAGATCCGGGGGATCATTCGTGAAAAGGAAGAGGCCCAGCGAATATATCAGCAGGCAAAATCACAGGGATACAGGGCATCTCTTTTAACCCAGGAGCGCCCCAATATCTTTAAACAGAGTGTGGCAAATATTGAACCCGGAAAAAGAATCGATATCAGCATCTCCTTTTTTAACACCCTTAAATATGAAAACGGTGAGTATGAGTTTGTGTTCCCGACAGTTGTAGGACCGCGTTATAATCCGCCCGGCCAAAGTGACGGGATAGGTGCAGTTGCAGGAGGCCCGCATAGCAGCTCAGGGCAGTCAACAGATGTTCACTACCTGAAACCAAATGAGACCTCTTCTCATAATATCTCCATCAATGTTGATATTGATGCGGGAGTCAGTATTGAAAAGGTATACAGCCATTCCCATGTAATCAATGTGGATAAAAAAACTTCCTCACACGCAGTTGTTACACTCAGCCCCAACGACAGGGTCCCGGACAAGGATTTTGTGCTGAGGTATAAAACCTCCGGAAATGAAGTTAAGACCGCAATGATGGTTCATAATGGAGATAATGGTAACTATTTTACTCTCCTGCTGCAGCCCCCGGAGGATTTAAAGGGCTTGCCAAGGATACCTAGGGAGATGGTTTTTGTGCTGGACTGCTCCGGCAGCATGAACGGAAAACCCATTAATAAGGCAAAGGAAGCGGTCAGAAGGGCTCTCCGGAACCTTAATGCTGACGATACGTTTCAGATAATCAGGTTTTCGTCGAACGCATCTGCTCTTGGTCCAAATCCTGTTTCTGCCACTGCTGATAATGTGAAAAGAGGTCTTGAGTATCTTGAATCGCTTAACAGTTCCGGAGGTACCGCGATGATTGAAGGTATTAAGGCGGCCCTTGATTTTCCGCATGATAATAGGAGATTAAGAATCGTCTCCTTTATGACAGACGGTTATATAGGTAATGAATATGAGATACTGGCTGCCATCCATGAGAGGCTGGGAGAGTCGCGTATATTCAGTTTTGGTGTTGGTAATTCTGTAAACCGCTATCTTCTTGAACGCATGGCAGTCATGGGCAGGGGGGCTGTTGCCTATGTGGGGCTGGATGAATCAGCAGGAAAAGCAGTGGACCGCTTTTATGATGTGGCAACCAGTCCTGCCATGGCAAATATAGAGATAGACTGGGGCAATATAAAGGTTGAAGATTTTTATCCCAGACAAATCCCTGACCTGTTTGTAGGAAGACCCATAATGATCACCGGCAGATTGAAGAATGAATCATCAGGCAGGATCCGGATAAAAGGACAGGTGGGAGAAGAAAAATCATATTTTGATATATCTGTTAATCCCAAAGATAACGATACAAAACATCAGGGTATTCAAAGTGTCTGGGCAAGGTGCAAACTTGCTGAACTTTCAAACCTGGAAACATACAATCCGGGTAATGGAATTAAAAAAGAGATAATTACAACCTCTATAAATTATAATCTTATTTCACGATACACGGCCTTTCTGGCAGTAGACAGCTTTGAACGAACAGAAGGCGGTCATGGATACACCGTAGATGTGCCGGTTCCTGTACCTGATGGCGTTAAATATGAAACAACGGTTAATTAAAAGGAGAAATAATATGCCCAGAAATCTAAAATCATGCTTTGCCCTTTCCATATGTCTTTTCTTTTTTCTACCGGGCTTTACATACTCGGAAGAGGAAAAGAGTGCTTCAAAGGGTGAGTCTTCAGATAAGGCCCGAATAGAAAAGAATCAGTTGTGGCAGCCGGATATTGTATTTTCATTGAAAAAGGGCAAATTCTCCATGGATAATAATACATTAAGTTTCGAAAAAGACAGTGACGATGAAAATAAAAGCCCTGATCCTGATACAGATAAAAGTCTCAAAAAAACTGATCCCGATTCAAAAAGGGAAGTAGAAGTAGTCGATTGTAAAAAAACATGGCTGGACTTACTTAAAAATAAACTTAATCCTGTCCGGACAGATGAAAAATATGCCATTACCATTATCCGTCCCAATCCGGATATTGATCCTGAGATATTTACGAACATTACCAGTCCCGGCACAGAATACAGCATGAATATAATAAATCCATATACAAAGAGGAAAATGACAGGCTATGCAGCCCCATCTTTTGGCCTGTCCCCGCATAAAATCCAACAAAAAGATAAATGATATGTAACTCCAATAACAAGTCCGATTAGTTTTATAGGTGCAGTAGTAACTGAAGTGAATATTTTTAAAGTCTTACTTCCTATTTTATTTTGCTGCTGGAAATGTTTTTGGTGATCGGGGGAAGGGTAACTTAAAGAGGCCTTCTCCCGATTCTTAGTCCCTTTAAATATTAAACGGCATACTGTAACCATCTTATAATTACCTTGCTTTTTAATCCTATAAGTCTTAAATCTGATTTTAAATTTATATTTAATTCATTGTTTACTCCCAACTGATCACTGAAGATTATGAACAGGATATATAGTAACCATAATAATTTGAAACGGATGTTTCTAAGCGCCGTTTTTCTTTTGATTTTATTTCCGACGAAAATATATGCTGCATCTCCTGACCGGATAGATCTTCCATCCCTGGTCTCGTCAATTAAAGTTGAGGCGCCATTAAAATTTTGTGATGAAGAGGTCCCGCTTGACAGCCGGGAGGTCCTGGAGCGTCTTGAAAAGGAGATTCTTCTTTCTCTCTGGGACCGCCCACAGGTTGTTCTGTGGCTGAAGCGTTCAACACGCTATTTCCCTCATATCGAAAAGGTGTTGAAACAAAACGGATTGCCGGATGATCTCAAGTACCTGGCTGTCGCTGAAAGTGCTCTACTTCCTCATGCAGGTTCAAAAAAGGGTGCAATGGGATTCTGGCAGTTTGTTGCTGGTACAGGTAGAAAATACGGGCTTGTTGTTGATGAAAATATTGATGAGAGAAGAAATTTTTATGCCTCAACCGCGGCTGCAATGAAATATCTGAAAGGGCTGCATGAAGAGTTGAGATCATGGACACTTGTTGCCGCGGCCTTTAACATGGGTGAAGATGGTCTGATGGCGGAAATACTGGAGCAGGGGACAGATGATTATTACCAGCTCTATCTCCCACTTGAAACACAGCGGTATATCTTTCGTGTACTGTCGGTAAAACTGATTTTAACAAATCCCGGTAAATATGGATTTAACCTTGCTGAAGAGGATTACTATCCGCCTCTGGAGTTTGATGAGGTTAAAGTGAATTGTACCCAGGAAGTCCCTATCCGGATTATCGCCCAGGCAGGGAAAACACAGTTTAAGGTGATCAAGGATTTAAACCCGGAAATAAGAGGTTATTATCTGGTAAAGGGTAAGCATAAAATCCTTATTCCCAAAGGCGCTTCTAATGGTTTTCAGGCCCGGTTCAGGGATTATGTTAAAAAATATGAATCAGCAACCAAAGAACGGGTCTATATTGTGAAGCAGGGAGATAATCTTTCATCTATAGCCGAAAAATACGATGTTCCGCTTAAGAATCTTCTTATCTGGAATAAGATAGACGGCAGGCGTCCCATACATCCGGGAGATCGTATCATTATTCATAAAAAATAGCCTCCCATACAGACGTATGGAAGACTGTTTTTTAATTTTGAGGAAGTGGATATTAGAACTTCCAGTTGATTAAGACCATACCCTTTGCGAGTTCATCAGGGAATTTATTAAACCATTGGTTAGTTTCTATGACATTTATAAATCCTATTTGAAGGCCTGACTGTGCTGTAGTGGCAACATTGATTAATCCAAGCTGGAGACCTTTAAGTTTTTTTGCATAGTTTAAAAAACCATACTGAAACCCGATGAAATCTCCCTTGGCAAAATTTACGGCCCCCCATTCGACGCCTGTATAATTTTCAGCATAATTAATAAAACCTAATGAAATTCCGCTGCTGTTACCTGATGATCCATTGACAATTCCAAGCGCTCCACCGGATTGGGGGTTTTCTCCCCAGATACTCAGAGTGAGCCCTTCTATTCGTGTATCCTTTGAGTGAATGGCTACAGCGGGTGTCAAACTTGCCTGAAAGGGTTTGGATTCGGCAAACACATTAGATGCAATAAGACAGATTGATACAATCAACAATAATTTTTTCATAAGTTTTCCTTTCAACAAATCTGTTAATAATTAAATCTGATTGTACCTGCTTTGACTGGATAAAATATCAATAAAGAATGCAGGCCAAACTCCTTATTTATTAAAGCCTGAGTTAAGCAAGAATGATACCATATTCTTAAATAGAAGTGGGCTGCAATAATTTGAAAAAGGCTGATGATATTGAATGTGATGACCAGGGTGGAATTGAAGGGCAAAATAGGTTAAGGAAAACAGTGGGATGAGGATCTGTGCAGGGTATAATAGATGATGTTCCATTCGTATCGGGACTGTGCTGGTATTTATAAATCAGCCGGTTTGTATCCCATTGATCTATATTTTAGTAAAAAATATCTAAAAATATGAATAATAAAAGTCACAATGGCTGACGTACTGTCCTGTTTTTCAGACAGATACAGAAGGCAATTTCAGAAAACCGGTCAGATGAAAGGATATTTAATAAAAGTTGTAAAATGGTAATTAATATGTAAAATAAAAAAATAACAGCATCTTAATTCTAGGAATATTTTCAGTCAAAAACCGCAAAAATAAAATTATTAAAGGCTATTATGGTAAAAACTATGTATTTCAGAAAACATAGGTGGACTGGCTTAACATTTTTATTATTAATGGTTTTACTGCCTTCCTGCGCCACCAAAAAAACAAGGTCTGATATTGAAAATCTGAATGCCGAGATAGGTGAGTTAACAAGGATCATAGAGGATGTCGGTGTTAATCAGGAAAATGCAGATAAAGAGCTTATAAAAAACAGGGTGGAGAGACTGGAGATAAAGGGGAAGTTGCTAGAACTGACTACCTCCGGCAAAGAGAATTCCAAAGAAGCAGTAATATTAAAAGATCGCTTGAATCATCTGGACGCGGAATATCAGAAATTCAGTAAACAGGTTACTGTAATAGAAAAAAAGGTGACAAAACATGAAGTCAGCATTGATAAAATAAATTCTTCTGACCTTAAAAAGAAAAAGGTGCTGAAAACCCATATAAGCGAATGGAATAAGATTGAAGAGGAATCAAAAAAACTGGCAGATGAACTGAATAACAGCAATGAGCTTATCGGCAAGGAGTAAGGGATGCAGTCTCTAAATATAAAAGATATCGGCATTTGGAATATTGTTCTGGCTGTTATAATACTTGTGACACTTACCCTGATGTTTATTCTTAACAGTAAAAACTCAAATACAATCGGTCAGCATGACAAATTGCTGGCAGTGCAGACAGGAAATATTGAAACACTTGAAGCTAAAATAAAGGAACTGGAAAAGGAAAACCTGGAATTAAAGCAGACCCTGTCTATTTATAACGAAAAAAATTTCAAGAAACTTTTAATCACTATCAGTGAACATGACCGAAAAATAGAATTACTGAACAAAACAATTAATGACCTGTATTAACAGGATAAAAAACAGATATAATCCACTACGCAGTAACATTGTTAATGATATAAAAACATTCCTGTCTCCAGTAATTTTTATCTTTTATAATTACCCTTGCTATTTAATAATGCTTTGACTTTACAGGTAGTTAAAAGTAAATTTTATTATTAACTCCAATTACCCCTTTAAAATAGATGTTAGTAACCCGGTTCAGTTAAACCATGTTTAAAGTGAGGATACTGTTATGGATACGTGCCTGCCTGCTCATTTAATTAGCCCTGCACAATCTCAAAATCTACTGGAACTACCAGGGAAATTAATTGTCTGCCTCAAGCGGATCGGAAGATATTTTCATTTTTTATCGATTTTAGCATTGCTATCAATTGTCCTGATGCCTCAAATAGCCTGGTCTCTTACCAGAGTTAATCCTCCTACAGATGAACGTGACCTGGTGGTCTTCATCGCTAATTATAAAACGAATCTTTACCGCCTTGTGGGTAAAAGTCCGATTCCTTTTGGCAATGCCTCTTTTTATAATCCGGTCTCTCTGATTGCCGATCCCGAAGCCAAATGTTTTTATGTACTTGATCGCCCCAAATTAAAAACAGAGAATACAAAAATCTGGCGCATTTCCGCTGACGGCACGGCTTCCATTGCTTTTCAGGGACCATCTGCGTCCCAGGGCGGTCCCTTTAGTGATCCGCGGAGTCTTGGATTGGACCATGGCGGACAGATACTGGTCGCCGACTCGGTTACAGGATTATGGAGGCTTGATAAAAAGGGCTTTTTGCAGTGTCTTTTTGACGGAAAGGATAAACCCCTTTACAAGATTACAGCTGCTGCAGGTACACCGACCAGTCGAATGATTATCGGGACAAGCTATATGTATGAAATTACCGGTGGCCAGATGCTCAATATGCCCCATGAACGATTTAGGCTTGAAACCTGGAGCCCGTCACCATCCCACTCAAACGAGGCCCTGGATTTTTTTGTCCCTGTTAAACCTTTCGAATCTGATACAGATCCTACCGGTGTTGGCAATTCAACAGGGCGGCAGGTCCCTATTCGGATCTGGAAAAACCAGGGCGGCGTCTTTTCCTTTGATATGGCGGGCCATACTCCAAAAGTGACTGGCATGATACTTAACAGGGAGCCGGGAGGAGCTGAACACGACACTTTCTGGCGAACCCTTTCTCAGATATTAGTAGATGCCTCCGGTCGAATTTTGTGTGTGGACTCCGGGAGCAAAAAAACGTTTAGAAGCAAATCCTACAATACTTCACATGACTATGTATCCGAATCAGTAATTAACGGCGGTGTTTTTGTGCTTCATCCCGATAATGCTCTGGAAGAACTCACCTATAAAACACCTGACCATAATTCCGGACCTATGCGTCGTCCAACCGGTGCTGATCAGTGGTCAACAGATACCTATATCATTGCGGACCCTGAACTGTATATCCAGGGAATTAAGGGGACAGGCGGATTATTACTCCTCAATATTGATGGTTCAAGGCAGGCAAAATGGCCTTTTGGCGAACGCCTGAGGCCCAACGGTGTGGCAGTTCTAAGGGCTGCCGGACCGAAGGCTCAGGTCCAGGCTACGCGATCACTTACCCTGCGTGAGTTAATTGGTTTACACAGGGCAGGTTCCATTGCCCGTATAGATAAGGTGTCCTTGGAAAAACATTCAGGGGGCTCTTCTTCCGGTGTGTTCACCGGACTTGGCAAATCATGGCAGGAACAGCCTGCAGCACAGGCAGAGGCCTATCTGCGGTCTATTTTTGAAGGCGCCAGTTGGTCTATAAGAGATGATGGAGCACTGCAGTTCAGTGCCAGGGGAATGGATCCACAGATGGAAGGAAATCCGTTTGTCATGCAGGGAAAGGTAACGATTAATGATCAGTTTTCCAATGCTGCGGCACGCTACAAGGGTAAAAACATTTATGATACCCAGATGGGTTCACTGGATGCAAATATTCATGGCACTGCATCGGGTACTGTGACAGCTGAAATAAATGTTACTGTTTTTACAAAGGACGAAAGACTGAAAGCAACATTTGTACAGACTTTCAAGTAGATCAAGCGGTCCAGACCTGAAATACCCGGAAATAAGTAAAGGCCGGAAAAGAATGCAGAAACAGGAAATGGGTATGTCTCTGTGCAACCTTTTAGTAAATTCTTTTATAGAGTATTGTAATTCAATTTTATTTCAGATAGTTGCATCTGCTCTACCTTCCTCTTAAATTAATAACATAATAAAGTGAATTATTTTATTGACATGGTACTATGCTAAGAGTAGAATCTACTACAACGATAGTAATTAAACCTTGGAGGTAGTAGCTGAATGAAATCACCAAAGCTGACAAAGCTGGAACTCAAGATTATGGAAGCACTGTGGAATAAAGGGGCTTCATCAATCCGGGAAATTCAGGAGACTTTTCCTGAAAAGGGACGACCCGCATACACCACCGTTCAAACTACTGTGTATCGTATGGAAAATAAAAAAGTGATCCACAGGACTAAAAAGATCGGTAATGCCCATATTTTTGATGCTTCAATCTCCAGGAATGCCGCACATGGAAAACTGATCGACAATCTACTTGCTCTGTTCGGGGGAAGTGTGCAGCCTGTTATGTCTCATCTCATAGAAACCGGAAAACTTACTATTGAAGATCTGGAAGAAGCAAAGGCAACAATCAAAAAAATAGGTTAACAGGAGGAATAACAATGATCAATGCTGATCTCCTCTCCTTAGGCAGTGTCTTCTGGTCAGGTATTGCAAACCATCTCTGGCAGTCAACCCTGTTTGCATCCGCAGCCTGGCTGGTTACGATATTTCTTAAAAAAAATCGGGCACGCATCAGGTTCTGGATCTGGTTTTCTGTTACTGTCAAGTTTCTGATACCATTTTCCATTATAGTAACACTTGGCAATTTTATTGCCCCGGAATGGATGAACACGCCTCCTGAAATTTCTGCACAATTTAAGGTAATCCATGCAATAAACCAGCCCTTCAACCCTTCGGTCCTGAAAGAGGTCCTCCCTGGAACAGATATAAAAAATGTTGCACCCGCAGCAGGTGCAGTTGATTCTTCACCAGTATCACATAAAATACCGGGTGTATTATTCGTCCTCTGGTTATGCGGAACATGCGCGATTTTAGTAAGCTGGCACAAACGGGATGTACGGGTATCCAGGATGGCACAAAATGCTGAGCCTCTTATTGACAGCCACAGGCTGGAAGCCTTCCATCGGATAAAACAGGAAAACAGGATATCGAAAGCTGTTCGACTGGCTTCCACCAGGGACGCAATGGAACCCGGTGTGTATGGTATTTTTAGACCTGTACTTCTGCTGCCGTCCGGAATACTTGATCACGTAAATGACTCGGAACTTGAAGCCATTTTATTACATGAATTTGAACACATCAGATGCAGAGACAACCTTATAGCCTCAATACATATGATTGTGCAGGCACTGTTCTGGTTTCATCCGCTCGTATGGTTTACAGGCTCAAGACTTGTTTTTGAACGCGAACTTGCCTGCGATGAATCTGTATTGAAGTCAGGTAAAAATCCGGGCGTATATGCCGAAGGGATACTTAAGGTGTGTGAGTATTACTTCAAGGCTCCTTTAGTATGTGTCTCAGGCGTTGTTGGATCCAATTTAAAAAAACGTCTGGAGGGCATTATGAAAAATCAGACAGGTCATAATATGAGCATTGTAAAAAGGCTTTTTTTAGCAATGGCAGGACTGGCAGTGCTTGGTATACCTCTTATACTCGGGATCTTAAACGCTCCGCCCAGCCAGGCACGCTCCACTGATAGTGACCAGGATAAATATAATGAAGCTAATTACAAACCAGGCAGCTATCAGGTCTCCGCTAAACCGGAAATAAATAACAAGGCCCCTGAAATAATCAATAAAAAGCCGGTTCAGAGCAGTCTCGGTGCTATCTCAAAAGCCGGGAGAACATCACGTATCGAATCTTCAGATGAGCAGATATTGAAAAATGAAAGCCCCGCAATAGTAATGGCAAATGCAAGGGTTAAAACCGTTGAGAACCATGAAGCGAAAACCGAACCCTTCAAGGCGGTCCAGGTAACTGCAGCAAGTACCGATACAAAAGACAGCATGGTACTGGCTGAAGGGAAAACCCCGGTTAAATGGACTTCAGATTCAGGCAGCAGGAATGTTGAGCTTAAAACTGAAAATGCTGATGAATTCATTTCCATGGGAACTTCCTTCATAAAGAATGGCCGATTTGAGGATGCGGTTTCCAGTTTTAGCAGGGCCATAGATCTTGATTCGGGGAATGCTGTGGCCTATGTTGCCCGAGGTTCTGTATATCAGAGGCTGGGCCGGTATGATAATGCCATTACTGATTATGATAGGGCTGTTAAGATAAATCCCGACCTTGCTGTTGCCTACCAGAATCGTGGAAGTGTCTATTTTATCCAGGGTTATTTTGAAAAAGCCATAACTGATTACAATAAAGCTATTGAGTTAAATCCTGATCTTATTGCAGCCTATGAAGACCGTGGAAGTATTTATCTGAGCCGGAACAGGTTTGATGATTCAATATCCGATTACAACAAGGCGTTAAAATTGAATCCTGAAGATGGTGTGGTTTATAACAGCCGGGGGTTGGCCTATTTTTCAAAGAAACAATATCAAAATGCATTAAATGATTTTAACAGGGCCATAGAGTTAAATCCCCGATACGTCAGCGCCTATATCAACAGGGGAACTTATTATCATTATTTAAAGAAATATAACAAAGCAGCCGCTGATTACAAAACGGCCCTTACTCTAAACCCGGAGAGTACTGTCAGAAAAAAAATGGCGGATTACTGCAAATGGAATGAATCAGGAAAAATGCGTGTGTCGTATCAGAGTCCAGAACTTTTATTTAGAAAGAGAGGTCCTGTCCCGGTGGGCCAGGTAGCTCAGTCCAACGATTATGTCCAGGCCTTTGATAACTGGTCGGCAAACAAATAGATAAAAATAAGGGGGAATAAATATGGTTAGGAAATTAAGAATAGTATTATTTATTTTTTTGTGCTGTTTATTGAGTTCAGGTAGCTTTGCGGAAGATAAACCTAAAGAAGTCACCGCTGGCAGTGATTCACTGGAGTATACCCTGCCGGAAATTATAGTGGAAGGTGATAATTCAATGCATTCACTGCGAATGGAGGTAATCCATGCTGAAGAGATCAAGTTTGAGGTGTTTAATAATCTCAACAGCACTGATGATTTTGATATTACCTGTGAATGGCACGCCCCTCTTGGGACAAACATCAAAAGATGGAGTTGCGATGTCGGCTA
Source organism: Desulfatiglandales bacterium (assembly GCA_963667015.2). Taxonomy (GTDB): domain Bacteria; phylum Desulfobacterota; class DSM-4660; order Desulfatiglandales; family HGW-15; genus JAAZBV01. Next base: position 1,615,819 of record CAXXJJ010000004.1, on the reverse strand, counting down.
TATGAAAAAGGCAAGAGCTGACGGTATACGTGACTGGCGGCAAGGTCATAGTCCAATATTGCCATCAGATCATAATTTGTTAATAAAAAATGCCAATAGAGCAAGAGCCTTGAATAAGGAAATGAAAACCCTTGCCATGCAACACCCTGAACTGGCAATAGCCATCATAAACGCCCATGAGTTGGAACAACTATATAAGCAGGAGCAAAAAAAGCGATATAAAGACAGTATATTAGTCGGAGACCCGGAGCCTGATCTGGCTTTTAACAAACTTGATATCTGGGCAGCAGCATTCGAGGATCACAGTAATGGAGTAATATCAGATACAACCTGGAAACGCTGGGACAGTACCTACAGAAAAATATTTAATCTAAAATCATACCGGAACGTGTGGAAATCAACCAGGCATAATAAATATGGAGATGACTTTGTAGCATACGTCAATTCAATCATTTCAAAGGATTAGAGCTGTCACTATATTATCAAAGGCCGGTAGTCAGGTGCCTTATTAAAAAACAGGAGGAATAATCATGGATATTAAATTAAAAATATTATTACTGATTTTTTTGTCTTGTTTTTTGAACTCGGGTCTTTTTGCAGAGGTTGATCATAATAAATTATCCACCGACAGTGATTCATTGGAATATACGCTACCCGAAGTCGTAGTGAGAGGTGATAGCTCGATGCATGCACTTAAAAAGGAAGTGATCAGGGCAGAAGAGCTAAAGTTTGAGGTGTTTAATAACCTTAACAGTACAGATGATTTTGATATTACATGTGAATGGCGTGCTCCGACCGGAACAAGGATTAAATACTGGAGATGCGATGTAGAATATATGAGAAAGGCAAGGGAGGAGGCTTTAGACACAATGATGGCGCTTGATGGCGCCATATATATATCCGAACATCAACTGGCGGTACAAAATGCCCATAAAACCAGAGCCCTGAACAGGGAGATGAAGGCTCTGGCTGCCAGAAACCCCGAACTGGCAGTAGCCATGATAAATGCCCATGAACTGCAGCAATTTTATAGAGAAGAGGCCAGAAATCGATATAAAGACAGCATATTTGTTGGAAATCCTCCGGAGCCGGATTTAAAATTAAATAAAATTACCATATTGGAAGCCGCTTTCCAGGATCATAGCAGGGGAATAATATCCGATGAAATATGGGCGCGCTGGGACAATATGTATAGAAAACTATTCCGCATAAAGTCTTACCGGAAAATGTGGGAATCAGCCAATCATAAAAAATATGGAGATGAGTTTGTAGCATATGTGAATACAATAATGTCAGGGAAGTAAGAGGGGAGAAATCTAAAACGGGAATGTTTGCGGATTTTTAAAAATCCAGACTGCATTCCCGTTTTTATTCGGCTGATTATTTGTTTGTCAATTCGCTGTATCTTTCCCTGTTAAAGATATTAATCTCTTCAGTGACGATTCTATCAACATTTTCATATATACTGCCCGGAGCGCCATAGGTAAGGCACGGAATGAAACTTCCGCCCGGGGTGTATTCTTCAAGAGCCCTTCTGATCTCAGAACGAATTGTTTCTTCCGGTGCATCCGCCCGGTCAACTATGGCAGCATCTATACCGCCCATTATAACCATGCGTCCTTCAAGCTGTTTCTGTATTTTGGGAATATCGTTCTGGGGAAGGGCGCCCTGCCAGATATCAATTCCCAGTTCAACCATGTCTTCCACAATGGGCTCCAGGAATGAATCCGCATGGTGCATGATAATAACCCCATTATCATTCATATATTTATAGGTTTTCACATACTGGGGTTTTATAAATTCTCTCCATGTGTCAGGGCTCATAAACATGCTGTTTTTACTGCCCCAGTCATCGTGGGTAAGCATGATATCCGGCTTAAGGTTGTCCACTATCAGTTTCATGTAGTTGAACCTGTATTCCCCGACATAATCGCAAAGCTCCATCATGCATTCAGGCTCTGCCAGAAAATTAAGGAGAGTGTCCTCAAAGCCCATGAGAAAATGCAGCTGTTCAAATACACCGGTGGGCATGAAGGCCATTAAAAGATTGTTTTCACGGTCTATCTTTGAAATTGTCTCAAGTGCCGGTTCCCAGAGGGCAGGATTTGAACAGTTGCCGACAATATCAGGGGCTATTGCAGTCTTTTTCCATTCACATATATCCGGGACAACCTTATCATCGGCTGTAACATGGGGCATTGCAGCTATCTGCTCCTTTGGCCATAGAATAAGAGTACCCCATTTATCACGAATGGGCTCCATGCCCTGGTAACGTTTTCCCCTAGCGAAACCAGCCACAGGATCTGCGGGGAAGAAAACCATATTTTCATATTGATCAATAAGACGGTCTGGCTGGCCATCTTTTTTTACTGTTTCCAGAAAGTTCTGTTTCGCGGAAAGCATTTACATATCTCCTTTTACTGTTAAAAAATACCGACAAAATTATTTAATCCGTGGGAATATAACTGAATAAATTATAAAAATGAAGGAATAAATATGTGCTCATGAAAAATGGAATTTTCCTGAATAAATCATAACGTATTGATTCTATATGTAATGACGTTCATTGAGATTCTGTTGTAATATTTCAAATCTGAATATATTTTGACATGCAGTGGCTTATTCTTTATACTTCGCCCACCAAAACGAAATCGATTTTTCAATTATCTACATGTTTCACATCTAGTACTGAGGGAAAATATGCCTGAAGATTACAGACCCTGGACATGGAAACCCCCTGAAAATTTTTCTGCTCTTGATTATAACGCATCCCGGCAGGACGGTCACGACAAGGTGTCGGGCCAGGCGGTCTACACAAGGGATGTGAGTTTGCCCGGTATGCTGTATGCAAAAATACTTACCTCACCCTATGCCCATGCCAAAATAATAAAAATGGATACGAGCAAGGCTGAAGCTCTGACCGGAGTTCGGGATATATTGAGGTTCGATGATCCCGATGTTAAGTTTGAAAATACCAGGGGCGGATATTGTTCCAGCGAATACAATATTCTGACTCTTCCCGATACAGGTGATTTCTATCAGCATCCTATGGGAGTTGTTGTAGTAGCAGACAGCGAAGAAATATGTGATTCCGCACTCCGGCTGATAGAAATAGAATGGGAAGAGAGACCTTTTATTCTGGACATGGAAGAGTCTCTGAAACCCGGTGCACCTAAAATCATGCCCGAAGTTATTCGATTGAATAAAAGCGCAAAAGATCCAAATACTGTTCTGACCAACTCAACCGAGATCGGGGATGTCAGCAAAGGATTCGCCGAGGCAGACAGGGTAATTGAGTATACCTTCACAAGAGGCCCCAATACAGTAGCAGGTGTGGAAGGGATGGCCTGTGTCGCTCAGTGGAGAGGAGATTTTCTGGATATCTGGCCCCACCATGCTGCTCATGTTGAGCCCATGCTGAGCAATCCAAACATTTATACCGTTGGCTTGTCATTCATTTCATTCGGTTATGGGAGCATCGAGGCTGATGTAGAATCCCCGCCAAAGGATAGAAAAGATCCTCTTCCTCCTATTTGTGAATCTAACAAAATAAATGTGACCATACCATACCAGGGAGCCTGGTATGGGGGTATTTCATGGCTTGGATACTCCACAGCATTTATACGAATGGCTGCAATCATTGCAAAGAGGGCCAGTAACAGGCCGGTTAAACTGCTGTACGATGAAAGCCATTTTTATCTTACCGGGGATGACGCTGCAATTTTCAGATGCAAGGTGGGCGCCAAAAAAGACGGAACCATCACGGCTCTGGACTGGCATGTCGTGGGACCTGCCGGGGAACTGCATATTGATAAAACACATAAGTGCACAAAAATTTCCAATATGCGCAACACGCAGGAATGGGGCATGATCAACCATGGTCCTCACATCTGCTTCAGGCACGGAACTCAATGCTGCGTCCCACATAATGTTATGTTTGATCACGTTGCTGCGGAATTCGGGCTTGATCCGACAGAAGTTGCCCTTAAAAATGACGGCTGCATGGGACACGACTGGGACTGGATAACAGAGTACCAGAAGGAGAACGATTTTCCTCAAAGGCACAGCCTTAAGGAAGTTATTGAAAAGGGAAAAGAAGCAATCCAGTGGGACAAAAAATGGCATGCACCGGGGACTAAAAAGCTTAAAAACGGGAGGATGCATGGCCTAGGGTTTGTCCATATCAACGAGTGGAGCTGGATGCCTGGCAGACATTTCGCCTGTCTGGTGCTGCGTGACGGTAAACTCACGATTATAGGAATGCGCGCTGATTTCGGAGTGGATACCGAATCGGCTTTCCGTTACTGTGTCGCAGCAGAAGCGGGAATAAGATATGATGACGTAGTGCTCCAGCAACAACGATCGGATGCGAACACTTATCGATTCTGGATTCCCGGTGGAGCAATGGGTATAACCCGGAACACTCCTCAATTGATAGTTGCGGCCAGAGAGTTGAAAAAAAAGATCATTGATTATGCTATTCGCCCCCCTTCGAGTCCGATGTTTCCGGGATCCAAACCTGCTCAATCCGCGTTTCCCGGAAAAAAAGCGGAAGATCTCGATGTTAAAGAAGGTATTATATTTGAAAAGGCCAATCCTCAAAATAAAAAAAGCATAAAGGAGGTGGCCGGAGCATTCTGGGGAGATGATCCCTCAATCATCCATCCGGTTGTCCCTGAGGTGTCAGGATTGACTTTAAACGGAAAGCCACACAGAGAGATGTATATCATGAGCCGGCAGGCACATTTTATGGAAGTAGAGGTGGATGTGGAGACCGGGGAAGTAATTGTTATAAATCTGGTATGTGTCAACGATGTAGGGCATCTGTTTAACCGTCGCGGAGCAGAAGCCCAGCAATATGGCGGTGCTTTCATGGGACTTGGGAGAAGTGCAACCGAAGAAAAAATCTACTGCCCGAACACCGGTGTTGGTTTGAATTTTGACAATATCAATTATCACATCGGGACAATGAATGACTACCCGGAAATCAATTGCATCCTTAATGAAAGTCATCTTGGCTATTCGTCCTATGGCGCTGCCGGTATCGGAGAGGACACCGGCGGTTCTCTGTCGGGAATAACCGCAGGAGCAGTATTCAATGCAACCGGTAAATGGGTCCTGGAATATCCAACCACTCCTGAAAGGGTCCTTAAGGCCCTTGGGAAAATATAAATAACAATCAGAGGCCACAATGTCAGAAAAGAAAAAGTCTACAGAGGAACGTAAAAAAGGATTTGTAAATTTATCCCGCAGAGATTTTCTGAGGGATGCGGGGCTGGTTATCGGGGGCACCACCGTAGGATCATTAGCTTTTACATCAGGAGCAGAAGCACAACAGCAGGTCAATACAACTACAGATGCGGAAACCCCGTCAAGGTGCAGTGGTGATACTGCCACGATAGAATTGACAGTAAATGGAGGAAAGTATTGCTTCAGGGTAGAACCTAACTGGAGTTTGCGGCAGCTTCTGAGGGATGAGATAGGCCTTACTTCTCCCAAAGACTGGTGCGGAGGACTTGGAGCCTGCGGTTCATGTACTGTGATCATGAACGGAAGACCTGTTCTGTCCTGCTTAACCCTGGCAATAGAATGTGATGGGGCCAGGATTGAAACTGCTGAAGGAATAGCAAAATCCGGGCATCCAATTATTCAGTCCTATATAAAGTGGAATGCCTTTCAATGCGGCTATTGCACCCCTGGCTTTGTAACTTCATCCAAGGCGCTTCTTGATAGAAACCCGAATCCGACTGAGGCTGATGTCCGTGATGCCCTTGGCGGCAACCTCTGCCGCTGTGCAACATACCAGCAGCATCCTAAGGCTGTACTGGATGCTGCTGAAGCTTTGAAGAGGTCATAACTATGAAGACATGGAAAAAGTTTGAACATGTAAATGCCAGTACGGTCGACGAAGCAGTTTCTATTCTGGAATCAGGAAAGGCATCGATCATAGCCGGCGGCACCGACATCCTGGGAGCTATGAGATTTGAGATACTGCCGGACTATCCTGAAGTCCTTGTAAATATCAAGAGCATTGACGGCCTTGATTATATTAAAGAAGAAGCAGGTATGCTTAAGATTGGAGCTTTGACCAGACTTGAAGACATTGCGAAAAGTGATGTTGTAAAGGCTAAGTATAGGGCACTTTCTGAGGCTGCACACAGAACAGCATCACCTCATATCAGAGAGATGGGCACAATTAGCGGCAATATCTGTCAGATGACGAGATGCTGGTATTTCAGGAATCCAGACAACCGGTTCAATTGCATCAGAAAGGGCGGAAAAAAGTGTTATGCGATTACAGGTGAGAATCGGTACCATTCAATATTCGGAGCTGTAAAAGGTTGTGTGGCTGTAAACCCGAGCGATACTGCACCGGCCCTTGTGGCGCTGAATGCAAAGATTAAAACAAACAAAAGAATGATCGAGGCTGAAAAGTTCTGGGATATGGTTAAACCGGGCTCTACCATACTGGATCAGGGTGAAATCGTAACAGAAATACAGGTTCCGACACCGGCCCGGGGTGTTAAGAGCTTATTCATCAAATTTGCTATCCGTAGTTCTATCGATTTCCCTATTGTGAATTGTGCTGCCATGATCGAAAAAGGAAATGCCCGGATATGCCTCAATGCGGTTAATAACAAGCCTCACAGAGCAACAGAATCCGAAGATTTAATAAAAGGTAAATCCATTAATGAAAAGAATGCGGATGCTGCAGGTGCTGCTGCCATTGATAAAGCCAAAGTCCTTCCGGGTGAAAGAAACAAATGGAAGATACAGATAGCCCGGACCATGGTTAAAAGAGCCATACTGGGCTGTTCCTGAATGAGAGACTTTAATGGGTACACTAGAATTTTCCGTTCCATACAATAATGATCCTGAAACACTTACTGAGATTTTTAAATTCAGGGAGTGCAACGGGAATAGCATAAGAGAAATATATCTTTCCGGTCCACAGGAGTATGCCGGTTCGGGTCGGATATCAACGTCACAGTCTTTTGATGATTTTGCGGATGCAGTGGAGAGAATACATCAGGAAGGAATACGGGTTAACCTCCTAATGAACTCGGTCTGTGAAGGAAGCCAATGGTATTCACCTGATGTGTTGAAGCGCACCATGGATTACCTGAATCGAGTTTTTGATGATTTATGTGTGGAAGCCGTTACCATTGCTAATCCAATGTATATAAGGGAGGTTCGAAGGCGTTTTCCCCGGGTGGAGATATGTGCATCTGTTCTGGGAGATATTGACTGTATTGATAAAGCCATAATATATAAAAAGGCTGGTGCCGACTCCTTCACTCCCGACGTAAACATAAACCGCAACCTGAGACTTTTAAAAAAAATCAAAGAAAAAACAGGGCTTGAGGTCAAATTAATGGTCAATGAGGGCTGCCTGTTCAAATGCCCTTTCAGAAAATTCCATTTCAACTATATATCGCACAAGTCCAGAAATCCCGGAGCGGACACTGCCAGGGGAGAGGGTAATGTCTTCAGCATTAACTGTGTTCAGGTGACAAAGAACGATCCTGCTCAAATACTCAAGTCAGGATGGATTCGACCTGAAGATCTTGAACAATATGGAGAAGTTTCCAACTTTTTCAAGCTGGTAGGAAGGACAAGTTCTAAAAGCATGATTTGCCGACAGCTTGAAGCTTACATGAGACAGACCTGGGATGGTGATCTCCTTGAGCTAATGGCGGGTAACCTTTATTCATGCGGAATGTCCTACATGATGCACCTTGATAACCGCAGCCTGGATGCAGTGGGATTCTTCGAAAAAGTTACCTCCTGTGATCATGAATGTATAGACTGTGATTTCTGCGAAAAGATTTCCGGTAAATTGATAAAACGCGGATTCTTTACACCTGAAAAGGCTAAAGATATGGGATTAAAATAAATTAACAGCCCAAGCGAAATGAGCATTATAACGGATTTTTCAGACCGTTATATATCTGTAAAGAATATTTTAAGTATAGAAAATGCAAAAAAAGCGTTATTTTACCTTGACACAATGCTGATCTTCTAATAGCCTTAAATGTAAAACTAGTCTTGTCTTTTCTTCTATCAATTGCATTTCAAAAAATTTCATCACTTTGGGGAGTGAAATATGTTGGATCTGAACCGACCCTGGACCTGGGACATACCCGAGTCCTGCGAGACCGTCAAGTCAAACATGAGTCGTCATGATGCCTACGAAAGGGTATCAGGACATGCAGTATATACCCGGGATGTACAACTCACCGGTATGCTCTATGCAAAAACACTCACCTCTCATTATGCTCATGCCAAAATTAAGCATATGGATACAAGCGAGGCAGAGAAGATTGTAGGAGTTCGGGACATTATGAGATTTGACGATCCCGATATTTCGGGTGATCGGGGTGTGGGTTCCGACATCGGCGCTACGTATAGTATTCTCACTCTTCCGGGAATAAGCGATTTATACCAGCATCCCATGGGAGTGGCTGTAGTTGCCGACAGTGAAGAACTGTGCGACCGGGCTCTAAGAGCCATAAAGTTAGAATGGGAAGAACGTCCGTTCATCCTCGATATGGAGGAATCTTCAAAGCCTGATGCACCGAAGATTTTTCCGGAAGCCATGCCCATGGGATTTGGTTTTGGAATGTCGAACAGAGGATCAGGGGGTGGTACAAATATCGTGACCACGGCTGAGAGGGAAATCGGTGATGTAGAGAAAGGTTTTGCCGAAGCGGACAGTTTAATAGAATATAAAATCAACCGGGAGATGAATTCTCCCGCCGGTGTGGAAGCCATGGTATGCGTAGCGCGGTGGAGAAACGATTATCTTGATCTGTGGGTGCATCATCAGGCCAACCCCCAAAGAAACCTCACCAGCCAGGGGATGAGTATGGGCGGGCCCATGGCAGGAATGCCCTTCATGGGAGACTGGGCCGGATCTAATCAGAAAAATACGTCCGATGCCAGCACTCACTGGTCAAAAATCACAGTTAAATTCCCTTACCAGGGTTCATGGTTCGGGGGACTTGCCTGGCTGGCTTATTCCGATCTCTTTATTAAACTGGCTGTAATACTGGCTAAAAGAGCCCATGGCAGACCTGTAAAACTTTTATATGATGAGAGCAGCTTTTATTGCGGCGGAGATGAATTCGGAACTTATACCTGTAAAGTCGGCGCAAAAAAGACGGTACCATTACCGCCTATCACTGGCACATGACCGGAGTGCGTAATCCAGCCATTGACAAGACCTATGAATGTACAAAAATTCCTAATATTAAGGGCACGCAGACATGGGCCCATACCAACAAAGGACACCAGGCGTGTTTCCGGCACGGGGCGGCTTCCTGCGTTCCCCACAATGTTATGTTTGATCTGGTTGCCGGTGAATTCGGGTTGGATCCGACCAAAGTTGCACTGATCAATGACGGGTGCGAGGGACATGACTGGGACTGGATTACAGAGTATCAGAAGGAAAACGGGTTTCCACAGAGGCACAGCCTTAAGGAAGTCATTGAAATAGGAAAAAAGGCCATTGACTGGGAAAACAAGTGGCATGCCCCAGGTAAGAAGCGGCTTAAAAACGGGCGGATGCACGGTATGGGATTTACTTCCATCAACGTATGGCACTGGGGTCGTGGAACAATGTCGCATGTCAGCAATTCATATGCATGCCTGATGCTGCAGGATGGGAAAGTTACAATCATCGGACTCAGGTGTAACATGGGCACAGATACGGAGTCAGGGTATCGCCATTGTGTGGCAGCTGAACTGGGTATGAAATATGAAGATGTCCTGATTCAGGAGCAGCATTCGGATAACAGCGCTTTTTGTCTTGCTCAACCGGCCGGTTCTACAGGTACTGTCAACGCCACGGTTCAGCTGGTCGTTGCAGCCCGTGAGCTTAAGCAGAAAATCCTGGAAAGGGCAGGGCAATCCATGCAGGGAGGAATGCCCGGGTTTATGTTTGGTATGGGCGGAGGATCCGGCTCTACACCGAATTCGAATCCCGCAGACTACGATATAAAAGACAGCTATGTTGTTGAGAAGGCAAAACCGGAAAACAGGAGACCGGTAAGTCAGGTAGTGGGAGGTTTTATGCAGTCAAATCCCATCATCGTACACCCGGAAGTAGGTTCTCCCATGACTACGATGTTTAACGGGATGATGGGTGGGGAAAATTATGTGATGGGCAGGCAGGCTCACTTTATAGAGGTAGAAGTAGATACAGAAACCGGCATGGTCTATGTATCTAATATAGTATGTGCCAATGATATCGGTCATTTATTTAACCGTAAAGGCGCGGAAGGTCAACAATATGGCGGTGCCATCATGGGGCTTGGAAGAAGTGCAACAGAAGAAAAAATATTCTGTCCGGAAACCGGCGTTGGACTTAACTTCGACCACATCAACTATCATATTGGAACCATGAACGACTATCCGACTGTTGACTGTAATCTTACTGAGACACATCTCGGATACGGCACATACGGGGCATTTGGGATAGGGGAGAATATCGGCGCTGCTATGTCGGCAATCACCTCAGGTGCAATTTATAATGCCACAGGCAAATGGATTCTTGATTTTCCAGTGACTCCTGACAGGGTTCTTAAGGCTCTTGGGAAAATATAAATAACAATCAGAGGGCACAATGTCAAAAAAAATGAAATCAGCAGAAGGAGATCCTAAAAAAGGATTTGTAAATTTATCCCGCAGAGATTTCCTGAAGGATGCGGGGCTGGTTATCGGGGGAAGCACAGTGGGCTCATTAGCCTTTGCTTCAGGGGCAGAAGCACAACAGCAGGTCGGCTCAGATACTGATGCGGAAACCCCGTCAAAGTGCAGTGAGGATACAGCAACTATAGAATTGACGGTCAATGGCGGAAAGTACCGCTTCAGGGTAGAACCTAACTGGAGTTTGCGGCAGCTTCTGAGGGATGAGATAGGCCTTACTTCTCCCAAAGACTGGTGCGGAGGACTTGGAGCCTGCGGTTCATGTACTGTGATCATGAACGGAAGACCTGTTCTGTCCTGCTTAACCCTGGCAATAGAATGTGATGGGGCCAGGATTGAAACTGCTGAAGGAATAGCAAAGTCCGGGCATCCAATTATTCAGTCCTATATAAAGTGGAATGCCTTTCAATGCGGCTATTGCACCCCTGGCTTTGTAACTTCATCCAAGGCGCTTCTTGATAGAAATCCGAATCCGACAGAGGCTGATGTCCGTGATGCCCTTGGCGGCAACCTCTGCCGCTGTGCAACATACCAGCAGCATCCTAAGGCTGTACTGGATGCTGCTGAAGCTTTGAAGAGGTCATAACTATGAAGACATGGAAAAAATTTGAACATGTAAATGCCAGTACGGTCGACGAAGCAGTTTCTATTCTGGAATCAGGAAATGCATCGATCATAGCCGGCGGCACCGACATCCTGGGTGCTATGAGATTTGAGATACTGCCGGACTATCCTGAAGTCCTTGTAAATATCAAGAGCATTGACGGCCTTGATTATATTAAAGAAGAAGCAGGTATGCTTAAGATTGGAGCTTTGACCAGACTTGAAGACATTGCGAAAAGTGATGTTGTAAAGGCTAAGTATAGGGCACTTTCTGAGGCTGCACACAGAACAGCATCACCTCATATCAGAGAGATGGGCACAATTAGCGGCAATATCTGTCAGATGACGAGATGCTGGTATTTCAGGAATCCAGACAACCGGTTCAATTGCATCAGAAAGGGCGGAAAAAAGTGTTATGCGATTACAGGTGAGAATCGGTACCATTCAATATTCGGAGCTGTAAAAGGTTGTGTGGCTGTAAACCCGAGCGATACTGCACCGGCCCTTGTGGCGCTGAATGCAAAGATTAAAACAAACAAAAGAATGATCGAGGCTGAAAAGTTCTGGGATATGGTTAAACCGGGCTCTACCATACTGGATCAGGGCGAAATCGTAACAGAAATACAGGTTCCGGCACCGGCTCGGGGTGTTAAGAGCTTATTCATCAAATTTGCTATCCGTAGTTCTATCGATTTCCCTATTGTGAATTGTGCTGCCATGATCGAAAAAGGAAATGCCCGGATATGCCTCAATGCGGTTCATAACAAGCCTCACAGAGCAACAGAATCCGAAGATTTAATAAAAGGTAAATCCATTAATGAAAAGAATGCGGATGCTGCAGGTGCTGCTGCCATTGATAAAGCCAAAGTCCTTCCGGGTGACAGAAACAAATGGAAGATACAGATAGCCAGGACCATGGTCAAAAGGGCAATACTGGGTTGTGCCTGATTTACCTTCCGAGTTATCACCATAAACCTATTGTATTCAGAAAACATCCTCCACCTCCACCGACACTACTACCTTCGCTACTACCTCCATCAACCTCTACAGTCTGAAATTCGGCTGTTATTGTGTGATCTGCTGTTATATTATCAAAGGTATAGGAAGATATTGAACCCTGCGATATACCGTCCACTAAAACATCCGATATTTCGTAACGGTAATTATTGAGAATTTTAAAGGTCTGGCTGGAGCCAGCCCCTGCTGCAATTTCACCATCGGGTAAAATTCTGCCGCCGCTGCCGGAGGAAGAAGTGATAGTATGATCCTGAATAGAGGGTACAACTGAGCTGAAAGAAGTCCCACTGACCTCTCTGGTAGATTTTATATAGGATAGATCGATAGAATCGTCTAACCAGTTGATGTTCATCTCTTCATACACAACAGGATAGCCGGATGGAACCGATTCCGATTCAAAGGTCCATGATGTTATCCCTACGACACCCGTTGTATCTGCTCCTCTACCCCATAGCACCCTATGGGTATCCACATGGTGAAGGTCTCTCTGGGGGTCATAGGGAACCCATCCCAGGGATGGATAATATACCTCAATCCATGCATGGGTCCCCTGGCCCCAGCTCGCGTCTATCGGGTCATCTCCTGTAGTAAGTGTATAGGGCTTTGAGATTGAGTATCCATGGGCCAGCCTGGCGGGAATTCCTGCAGCCCTTACAAGAGCGAGGGCTATATGTGCATAATTTGAGCAGTTGCCAAAGCCTGTAGTTAAAGTTGTGTAGGCATCAGTTCCATAAGGATTGTAGCCGTAGGCTATGCTGTCCATGACCCAGCCGTTCAGAGCAGCCAATGCCTCCCACTGGGTAGTAAGACCATCGGTAAGGTTTTCTGCCAGATTTATAAAATAAACATGATCCGATTGCACCTTATCGGAAGGCTTAAGAAAATCTGTGACCGAATCGGGTAAACCTGTACTGTCAAAGGGGAACCCATCACTGGTCATTGATACGCTCCAGTCGGTACTGGTTGAGACAACATAACTAATCCTGACAGTAATGGTGCCTTCGGGAGGATTTGTCCATATAAACTTTCTGAAATGGCTATCATATGTGTCAGTGTAATCTTCTATGGAAGGAGACAGAGCCCCTGAGGGGGTGACGTTCAATCCTGTGATATTCTGTGTGTTGTTGGGTAGGGTGTAATCTTCCGGCAGTGCAGTTATAAAGGTAAGTGAGGATATGCCATCGGGTACAATGATAGTGAATTTCTCATCGATCCCGAAGGTACTATCCATGGTACCTGAATAGTAGTATAATATCCCCCATGTCAGACCCGGAAAGAACAGGCTTAAGCATATAATCAAAATTATAGAAACACGTTTTGCCATTATTCCCCTCTATTCAGAAACTGAAATTATCAGATGCCTATAGTAAAAAAATTCTTTAATTTGTAGGCTCCATCTTTTTGAACATAGAACTCGAATTCAAAAGTCCCGGTTGCTGTCCCTAAAGTTAATGTAATCTTAAAGTCACCACTGGAATCCGGGGCTATAATATGCTCCTCCTCCAGATCAAAAACAGAATTTTCCGGAGGAACAAGTATAGCCCTTACCTTTTTATAGGTGGTATTGCCTTTAATTGTTATGGAATGTTCAACCGGATCAGTATTTGACTGACTGAGGGTGAATTGATTGAAAGTTATTGCTCGTTCGGCCATATGTATTGTCAGCCATATGTTGCCAGTTGAGTCCTGTTTCAGGCCGATCCCGGCATGAGTCATTTCAGGTGATAGTATTCCGGATAGATTTTCCGGGGATTCGAGTTGCTCCCGTAAAAGGTCCCAGGTCTTTGCCTCTGCTACTATAGCAAGGTTGTTGATGTCTGTAAGTTTTGCGGATTTTACTCTTTCAGATGGAGTTCCTAAATCAGGATTGCTGTCAGAAAGCATATTATAATCAATCATATTTTGGCTGTGAGTCTCTGCAACCTTATTCAGTCTGGGATCAATAGAGATAGTTTCAAGCCCCTCCCTGGCTCTGACCTGGTTAATCCATGTTAAGGCTGCATCAGCAATATTTCCAGGCAGCTGTTGGCCTCTGCATATTGTGGCTTGCCCGGAAAAAAAGATTAAAGCAAGGACGATCCAGAAAAAATACATATTGATAAGTTTCCGTAACATTTTTCACCTCTCTGACAATATTTGAGCGGTATTTCCAGGATAATACGATGTTTACCACGAATTTCGGAAGTGTAATCTATCTTTATATTATTTTCAACTACCGGCCTTTTATTTTTCAAGTCGGTTCAGCGTTTTATCATACTCCGGAAATCCTAAAAGAGACTGAAGGTCTCTAAAATCAACAAGGGCATTGAAAGTTCCCCCCTTTTTGAGTGCAGAAAGTGTTTTTCTCATGGCATAAACAGATGCGGATAAAAGGGTAAGCGGATATGCTGCGATTTTATAACCCAGTTCTTCCAATCGTTTGGGGGTAAGCACCGGGGTTTTTCCATATTCAACCATGTTTGCCATATGGCAGCCAGGTACTTCAATGCATATGGTCTCCATTTCTTTTTCGGAGAACGGGGCTTCCACAAAAAGTATATCCACGCCTATATCCGAAAATATCTTCATCCGCTCAATGGCCTCTTCCAGACCATGTGTGGCCCTGGCATCTGTTCTGGCCATAATTACAATATCTTTACCTGCATCGTTTGCTTCTTCTCTTGCCTCTATTGCAGCTTTCATTCTACTTATGGCTGATTTTCTGTCCACAACATCCTTTCCCGTTGTATGGCCGCACCGTTTCGGACTCTTCTGGTCTTCTATCATTATACCTGCCGCCCCTGCCTGGATATATCCATGTACGGTGCGTTTTACATTCACCGTGTTACCGTACCCAGTGTCTCCATCTGCGATTACCGGAATTTTAGAAATGCTGCAGATACTCTTAAGTTGATCCGCCATTTCGCCATAGGAGATCAGACCGGTATCAGGGAGACCCAGCCGGGCCGCAGACACGGCAAACCCGCTCATAAAAGTCAGAGAAAAACCGGCTTCCTGAATGAGCTTTGCACTCAACGCGTCATAACAGCAGGGCATTATAAGAAATTCCGGGCTGTTTAATAGTTTCCTGAGTATTGCTGCAGGGCTTTTGTTATTGGGCATTGATTTGTTCTCCTCATATAAAAAAAGCGGGACATAAAAATGCCCCGCTTTAAATATCAAAAAACAGTTAAAAAATTAACCCTTGATCATCCTTGGAAGAATCATGTGATTCCTTGAGCAGATGGATTTTGGATTCTGGTATGCTGAACCGGCGAATGCCTTCATGTAATTTCTTAATTCAGGCAGTGATACAACTTCATCAACAAAACCGCGTTTTGCACAGTATACGGGTCTTGATTTGTCATAATATTCCTGAGCAAGCTGATTCATCTTGTCAATGGTCGGCTGAAGCGGACGACCTGCGTCTTTTTCCTTAACCAGACGTCTTGAGTATGAAGCTGCTGCTGCGGTTTCACCGTGCATTACGTAAATCTCTGTCATTGGTGTTCCAAGAGTGAATACATTGTGATTATTTGCTGTAGGTCCGCCCATTACATAATGAGCTGCAGCAGTACCCTTTCTTAAGACAATACAGATTTGGGGAACATCTGTCTGCTCAATTGAGTATATCTGAGACTGGCCAAGACCAAGGAGCTCTGCCTGCTCAGCAATATCACCAACATCAATACCTGATGTATCCTGCAGCCATATAATTGGGAGCCTGTCTCTTCCGGCGAGGGTGATAAACTCGTTCATCTTGATAAGACCGTCGCGGTAGAGTTTTCCACCTATTCCGGGGTAGGGGGCATATGCGGGGTATTTGGCGCCAAGGAAGCCCTGCCTGTTACCGATAACAGCCATCAGGTAACCGTCGATCTTTACAAGGCCTGTATAAACCTCAGGACCAAAACCGGGCCTGAACTCCATGTGTTCGCTGTTATCTGTCATTCTAGCGAGCATCTCTTCAAAGTTGTAACCGCGTTTCTGATTAAAGGCTACTATGCTGTTAAGTTCTTCACCGCTGAATTTTGGTTCTTTTGGCTCTGCAACCCTGAAAAACTCGGGGTCATAGGCTGGCATCATATCCATATGTTTTTTAAGTGAATCAAGAACGCCTGTTTCCGTTTCATGAACTTCCTTGAAGAAACCGGTTACATCATGGTGGATTCCAACACTTCCCGGAGGAGCCTCATTGAAATGCCTTGTTGCCTCAATAAGCTGTTCTGCGCCTTCTTCATCAAAACCGCCCTTTGGTGCCATTCCACCAACAATACCGCCGCCGCCGACTGCCATGTTGGCATCTTTATGGGCGATGATAACTGTGGGGCTTATACCCTGGTAACCGCCGCCTGCAGGGTTGGTTCCGTAGATACCGGCTATAATCGGTACACCGAGTGTTGCAAGTTCAGCATGCCTGAAGAATGTTGTACCGTTTCCTCTCCTGTCTGCGTAAACTTCTTCCTGTTCGGGAAGCTTAACACCACTGCAGTTTACGATCCATACCAGAGGTATTCTGAGCCTCTTAGCCATATCAGTAACCCTGAGCTGGTTGTCAGCCTGTCCTGCTATCCATGCTCCGGCCATTACCTTGTTATTAAAGCCTATAACAACAGCCCATTTCCCGTTGATTTTTGCAAGACCGTCAACCACGTTGGTCTGCTCTTCTACATTAGACTTAGGATTGTAGATTGTGTGAAGAGGTGTCCATGTTCCTGGGTCTACAAGGTACTCGATCCTTTCCCATACAGTCATCTGGCCTCTTGCCTTTATTTTTTCATCAGGAATACCCTGGCTTTTTACGACTTCAACAGCCTCGGCGACCTGCGCTTCGACTTTTTTAATTTCTTCGATGTTTTCTGTTGCATCTGCAATCTGTTTTTCGGTAAGAGCCTTGCCTAAAGGCTCCATCTCGTCAAAATAACGTCTCATATATGTCCTCCTGGTTTATTTTGAGCCCTTCTGTTCAAATTAAAATGATCACCCATACCTTAACAGAATGGGTGATCGTTTGTTACCTTAAATCCTGATTTGAAATTTCAGGAAAATATCCACCCGAAAAATTCTGCCGGATGGATCTTAAATTATTTTTTGGCTTTTTTTACACCAACCAGATCCTGGCCAACGATCATCTTACAGATATTTGTTGAACCTTCAACCAGTTGATAGGCCGGGGCATCACGATAGTACCTGGCTACCGGGTATTCTGTTGAATAGCCATAAGCCCCTAGAATTCTCATTGCAACCGATGAAGCCTTAACAGCTATTTCACCCGCAAGGTACTTTGCCTGGGCAACTTCAATTGTATTTCCAAGGTTTCCTTCGTCTTTCTGAATTGCAGCCTTGTAAACCATGAGCCTTGCTGCTTCCAGCTCACAGGACACCTGGGCTACCAGGTCCTGGTTCATCTGGAAGTTTCCGATCGCTGTTCTGAACTGTTCACGTTCTTTACAGTATGCAATTGCGGCCTCCAGAGAGGCCTGTGCAACACCGATTCCGCCTGCTGCTGCAGACAATCTGCTCTGGTTGAGTGAACCGAATACTATTTTTGCGCCGTCACCGGGGTTTCCAAGTATGTTTTCCTTGGGTACTTTGCAGTCTTCGAGAATAATTTCGCCTGTAGGTGTAGATCTTGTTCCCAATTTGTCCAGATCAGTTGTTGTAACACCATTAAAGTTTTTGGGTTCTACAACAAAAGCAGAGAGCCCTTTACCTCTGGCTTCCCTGTCTGTGTATGCATAAAAGATAATAGCATCAGCTGCTGATGCATTTGATATCCATGTTTTATAACCGTTAATAAGCCAGTGATCGCCTTTGTCAACGGCTGTAGCCTTCATGGCCATAACGTCAGAACCGGCGTTAGGTTCTGTAATACCAAAACCGCCCACGTATTCGGCTGTTACAAGTTTTTCAACATATTTCTTTTTGAGTTCTTCACTGCCATATGTATTGATTGTATAGGCACAGCCAAGGGCCTGCATGTTCATCTGCACTCTTAAGGAACTTGAACCCCTTGCGATCTCTTCGGTAAGGATTATTGCTGCGAGCCAGCCCATCTCGTTTCCGCCGTATTCTTCAGGGATAACTGTACCAAAAAAACCAAGTTCGCCCATTGGTTTCAGTGCTTCTTCATAGGGGAAATAATGCTTCTCATCCCATTCATCTGCAAACGGAGATATTTTTTCGTTGACAAAATCTCTTGCCATATCTTTCAGCATTTGCAATTCTTCGCTTAATGTAAAATCCATAAAACTTCCTCCTTCATATTATTAATTGCTATTCATTTAAAAGCTTGTCTTAAAAAATCTTGTAATTTGTGATTTTTTTCTCAACCTAGAATAATATACTATTAGACCATTAATGCAATAAAAATATTTGTATTTCAAGCAGTTTTACCAAATTTACCGATATATTACTATCGGCAGATTTTCAGGTTTCATGAGAAAAACCAGGATTCTTTATCTTTTTTATATTGTCGACCTCGATTTATCCTCGGTTTATTATGGAAAACTTGAAAGTTGACTTTTACCTGTCGAAAATGTAATTTTAATTCACCATATTGGCTTACAGGCATTGTTTTCACCGAAATTAACTTTGGGAACCACTTTAGAAACCAAATAACCTATATGGAGAAATGTATGCCTCAAGAAGCGATTATTCTGGATGAGCAGAAGGCGGAATTCAGGGAGAAAGTGGAAAAAATGCTTCCTGACTGTAACTTTAACCTTTGCTACACCTGTGGAACCTGCGCGGGAGGATGTCCTGCCACAGGCCTTGAAGATATGGACCCGCGAAAATTTATCAGGATGGTTGCCCTCGGTATGGATGAAGAAGTACTTTCCACACCGTGGGTATGGATGTGCAGCATGTGCATGCGGTGCACGCACGCATGCCCCATGAACGTCGATATTGCGGGAATAATCGGCCTGGTGCGCAACTCATGGCCGGAGGAAAAGAAACCCAAGGGAATTTTAGATTCCTGCAATATGGCTCTGAGAAGCGATACCTGCAGCGCCATGGGGGCATCCGAAGAAGATTTCCAGTTTGTTGTGGAAGATGTACTTGAAGAAGTAAAAGAGACACAGGAAGGCTGGGAAGACCTCCAGGCACCAATAAACAAACAGGGCGCCTATTATTTCCTCAATCAGAACTCAAGAGAACCGGTAACAGAACCTGATGAAATGGTTCCCCTCTGGAAGATCATGCACCTGGCGGGTGCAGACTGGACTTACGGCACAAAGGGCTGGGCAGCAGAAAATTACTGCATGTTTGCCCAGGAAATAGACCAGTGGGAACATATAACTAAAGTTAAAGCCAGGGCTGTGGAGGACCTGGGGTGCAAGGTCTGGCTCAATACGGAATGAGGCCACGAGATGTACGCGGTCCGGGCCGGACTGAAAAAATTCAATATTCCCCACAAGTTTGAAATTAAGAGCATTGTCGAGTTATACGCCCAATGGATCAGAGAAGGAAAACTTAAGGTTAATTCAGACTGGAACAAGGACCTGAAGGTAAAATTTACAGTACAGGACCCATGCCAGCTTGTAAGAAAATCTCTTGGTGACCCGGTTGCCGAGGATCTCAGGTTTGTTGTAAGGGCAGTTGTCGGTGAAGAAAACTTCATTGATATGACTCCCAACATGTCCAATAACTACTGCTGCGGCGGCGGCGGTGGTTATCTCCAGTCAGGCTTCAATGATGCCAGGCGTCATTATGGAAGGTTAAAACTAAGCCAGATAAAGTCAACCGGGGCTGATTACTGCATAACCCCTTGTCATAATTGCCATGCGCAGATCCATGACCTCAGCGATCATTACGAAGCCGGCTATCATACTGTTCATCTCTGGACCCTTATCTGCCTTTCACTGGGGTGTCTTGGGGAGAATGAGAGAGCCTATCTCGGGCTTGATCTGGCTGAAGTCGGTCTATAAAAACCTTTTATACTTTGTGATTTAAAAAGATCCTGTTCATAGGGCAGGATCTTTTTTTATCGCTTTTATAGAGACAATATTAAAAGGATGGATTGATAGGGTGATAAGACCCGGTGTTGCATATAATTTTGTCAGGGCTATTTTACAATACCTGAAAATCCCAGAAGAAGCTGTTCTTCATGTGAAGGTGTATGGAGATTATCCTGATTTTTATAACTTTTTTTTCTTTTTTTCGTATATAATTCTTCTTTTTTAATGCCAGAGAAGAGCAGCGGCTGCTGAAATAAACTGTAGTCGGGGCATTTTTTTAACCTGGCGCATTTTTTACAGATGGCTACACTTACCTTGGGCATTGATTTTTTTCTGCTGCATATAATAAATGACATGTTATTCGCGCTTTTTATCGTACAGTTTGAGTATTTGATTTTATGTTGTTTTTTAATCTATAATCATTTCTTCATACCATACTGTGCCCATATTTAACAACATGCTTTTTTATTTTACCTCCAGGAGGAGATATGAACAGTAAATCCATAATTTCGCTATGTCTGATCTTACTCTTTTTTAGTTTTTCGGCTGTTGGAAAGGTCACTGACAAAAAAGGCATCCCGGGCCAGCTCGAACCCTGGAAATCCTGGGTCCTGCATGGATCTGAAGAATATACCTGTCCCAGCCCCTTTAACAACGGGAATGAATACCTGTGTATGTGGCCTTCCAGGCTAAGCCTTAAGCTTAATGAGACAGGCGGAACATTTTCGCAGCAGTTTATAATCTATTCGGAAAACTGGATTTCTGTTCCCGGAAACATGAATACATGGCCCAATGACATTACAGTAAATGGGAAAAAGACCCCTGTTGTAAGCCGGAACGGTATCCCGTCGATTTTTTTAAAAAAGGGCACCCACACTGTAAACGGGATTTTTAAATGGAAGAGCATGCCCGAAATGATCAGTGTGCCGGAAAAGACAGGCCTGATCGACCTTGTTATAAATAACAGGCCTGTTGACTCACCGCTTCTGGATAATTCCGGACGTCTATGGTTTCAAAATAAAAAAGTGGCTAAAACTGTTGAAGACAGGCTGGATGTAAAACTGTTCAGGATGATAGATGATGACATTCCGATGTACATAACCAGTCTTTTAAGATTATATGTCTCAGGTCAGGCCCGGGAAGTGAAGCTTGCAGACCTGCTTCCGGAAGATTTTATACCCATGCAGATAACAGGCCCCCTGCCTGTCCTTATTGGAGAAAATGGCGAAGTTACAGTTCAGGCAAGGCCTGGAAAGTGGGATATTTACGTAAAAACCAGATCTAAAGGCCCTGTCAACAGTGTCGGACCTGCAAACGCAACCTATGGCCAGGAAATATGGGTCGTTAAATCTCAGAATCATCTTCGGATGATAAAGGTCCAGGGTGTCCAGGGAATTGATCCGGGGCAAACCGATCTTCCCTCCGAGTGGAAGTCATATCCTGCATATATAATCAATAAGGGTGATAACCTTGTACTTGAGCAGACAAGGAGAGGAGACCCTTCACCCGCGCCTGATCAGTTGACAATGCACAGGAACATATGGCTGGACTTTGATGGTAAAGGCTATACGCTTCAGGACAGCATAGATGGCACAATGAGCAGGCAATGGTATCTTGCCATGAATTCACCTGTTAAACTGGGGAGGGTTGTTCTGGATGGAGTGGATCAGTTAATAACCAGCCATGGTAAAGATAATAAATCCGGGGTTGAACTGCGTACGGGGGAAATTGATCTGCAGGGGGAATCCCGCATAGAATCAGGTATAAAGACCATTCCTGCTGTGGGGTGGGATCATAATGTTCAGCAGCTCTCCGCAAGTCTTAACCTGCCTCCCGGATGGAGGTTGATTAATGTAAATGGTGTAGACTCAATAAAAGGAACATGGCTCCAAAACTGGAACCTTCTTGACCTATTCCTTGTTCTTGTAATCTCAACCGCCATATTCAGGCTCTTTAATATCCGTTACGGTATCCTTGCTCTGATAACCCTTGTGCTTATATATCATGAACCGGGTTCTCCCAGAACTGTCTGGATATCCCTGCTTGCAGCTACAGCACTTTTACGTTTTATCCCGGAGGGCTGGTTCAGGAAGATAGTGGATCTGTGGAGACTTGCGTCCATAATTGTTCTTATCGTAATGGTGGTGCCCTTTGTTGTTAAACAGGCACGGACAGGTCTGTACCCCCAGCTTGAACATACGAAGAATTACGCAGGGCATCAGGTTATGATGATGAAAAGCGCCCCGGGGCCTGCTCTGGGGGAAAGAAAAATGGAAGAGGCCGGGAGAAGAGTGAGTAAAGCCGTGTCGAGCTTTGCTGACCGGGCTGAGGATGAGTTTACACTTGATGAGATAAGTGTATCTGCGAATCAAGAATTTGATCGCGGTTATTACGACCAGAGTCAGAATGTCATGCTTCAGGATCCCAATGCCCTTATACAGACAGGGCCCGGACTTCCCCAGTGGAAATGGCATTCCCATGATATGAGCTGGAACGGACCGGTTGACTCGGGGCAGGAGATAAGTTTCTGGCTTTTATCACCTGAAATCAACCTTGTACTGGCATTTGTGCGGATTATACTGCTTGCCCTGCTTGCCCTGTATGTCATGGACTTGAAAAAAATAAAAATAGAGGGCCTAAAGGCCGCTGCATCAGCAATGTTTGTTTTGTTCCTTCTGTTTCCTGCAGCAGACAGGGCCTTTGCAGATGATAATGGAAATTTCCCTCCTCCTGAAATGCTCAGGGAACTGAAGGATCGTCTGCTTGAAAAGGATGAATGTTTTCCATACTGTGCTGACAGTCCTCAAATGGAGATCTCTGTTAATAATGATATTGTGCGCATCCTATTAAGGGTTCATGCATCAGTAGAAACCGCTGTCCCTCTGCCCGGGTCTTTAATGATGTGGAACCCCGAAGAGGTTTTTATCGGGAATAATCCGGCCGGAAATCTGTACCGGGATAGGGCCGGGACCATGTGGTTACTTGTTCCGGAAGGAATCAATGATGTGATCATAAGGGGAAGGATACCTGCGGCAAATGAATTCCAGATACCCCTGACCATGACTCCCCATAATGTATCCCTTAAGGCAGACGGGTGGGCAGCCTATGGTGTGGACAGAGACGGGCAGGTACTGGGGAGTATCAAATTTGTCAGGCTCGAAAAAAAGAGCAAAGAAGGAGTTCCGGAAAGCAGCTCAGTTCTGCCTCCGTTTTTTCAGGTCGAAAGAGTAATCTCCCTTGGCATTGACTGGCAGATACATACGATTGTGAGACGAATGACACCTTCGAATGATCCGGTAGTTGTATCAATTCCCCTTGTAAAGGGTGAATCAGTAATTACAGGGGGTATCAAGGTCGAAGACAACAGAATAGTTATAAGCATGTCTCCGGGAGAAAGGGAGAAACGCTGGGTTTCAACTATTGAACCTTCAAACGAGATATCCCTCAAGGCCGGTGAAACAAGCGAGTATGTTGAATCCTGGATTCTCGATGCGAGCCCCATATGGCATTGCGAGCTTTCGGGCATTCCTCTTATACATCACCAGGACCGGACCGGGCAGTGGCGCCCTGAATGGAAACCATGGCAGGGAGAAGAGATAACAATAAAGGTTACAAGGCCCGCGGCCATCCCCGGAAAAATAATAACCATAGATAATGCAAAACTGACACACTCGCCGGGAAAACGGATAAGTATGTCAGAACTGAGCCTCAATATCAGGAGCAGCCAGGGAGGACAGCAGAAGATTACACTCCCGGAAGGTGCGAATCTGAGGCAGGTGAGTATATCAGGCAGGAGTCAGCCCATAAGCCAGCAGGGAAGAACTGTTACAGTTCCACTCAATCCCGGTGCCCAGACGGTTGAGTTTGAATGGCAGCAGAACACAGATTCACGGGTAATAACAACTTCTCCTTCTGTGGATGTGGGGACCGAAGTGGTGAATGCATACATAACATTTAAAATACCCCAAAACCGGTGGATATTGTTTGCCGGCGGACCTGTTATGGGGCCCGCAGTCCTGTTCTGGAGTTATCTGATTGTAATTGTACTTGCCGGTGTATTACTCGGTAAATTCAAATGGACTCCCCTTGGAACGACCTCATGGATACTGCTCGGGCTTGGTCTGACACAGGTGGCTTCTCCCATAGCAATCATTATTGCCGGATGGTTCCTTGCAATGGGTGCCAGAAAAAAGGCGGTTCAAAACCAGAAACCATGGGTCTTTAATCTTGCTCAACTTATGCTGGTAATCTGGTTCATTATCGCAATAGCAGGGTTGTGGGATTCAATCCAGAGAGGGCTTCTTGGAATACCCGAAATGCAGATACAGGGTAACATGTCTTCTGATTTTATACTCAACTGGACACAGGACAGGGTTGCATCAAAACTTCCGACTGCCACGGTAATGTCCCTTCATATTTTCTTCTTTAAAGGACTGATGCTTCTCTGGGCCCTGTGGCTTGCCTACTCGCTGATACTGAAATGGCTCCCTTGGGCATGGGAATGCTTCAGCGATGGCGGGATGTTTAAGGCGGTGGGCATCTGGAAAAAGAAAAAAGCTGACAGTGTGCAGCCTCCGCCGCTCAGGAAACCGGAAGCTTAAAACAAGGCTGAACCGGAGAATTCAGTTTTGGGGGCCTTTTAATTGAATATTGAAGATTGAATTACCACTATGCAGGGGGTATATATTGATGAGTTGAACACCGGCTTTTTCCAAACGCAAGGAGTTATTGGATTGATGGATATTTGTACAAACCGGTAACAGGAGGACGCGGAACGTCTGTGCAGTCATTCCTGCTGTCTCAGTTGGAACGAGGGGATTAATGAAGTATGACCCTGGTTCATGGAGATATAGACACTGTCATTAATCCTTGATATTTGGTCCAAATATAGTCTATATTAAGTCCTGTTTATAAAACCGGAGATTATCATGAAGTATTCGAAACAGATTAAACCCATAAGTTACCTGAAAGCGCATGCTGCAGAAATCGTAAGAAATTTTTCCAAAGAGCAGCAACCCCTGGTTATCACTCAGAATGGCGAAGCAAAAGTGGTTATGCAGGATATCAAGAGCTATGAACAGACTCAGGAAACAATCGCGCTTTTAAAAATTTTATCATTAGGAATAAAACAAATTGAGGAAGGAAAGGTGTTACCTGCGGAAGACGTAATTAAAAAACTCCGCAAACGGCAGGAGAAACCGTGATGGGATTCAAGGTTTTTTTAACCGAAGATGCTGCAGCCGACCTTACCGAAATTTATGAATATATAGTGATATATGATTCTCCCGGGAGAGCGGAATATGTTTTGCAGCAGATCGAAAAAAACCTTTCATCTTTAATCGAATTTCCCGAACGGGGTGTATATCCAAAAGAACTTCTGAAACTGGGAATAAGAGAATACCGAGAGATTTTCTTCAAACCATATCGTATTATTTACCGGATCATTAAGAAAAATGTTTATATTTTCCTGATAGCAGATGGCCGCCGTGATATGCAATCGCTTCTACAAAGGAGATTGCTGGAAGCGTAGTAAAAATACAGCCCCTCAGAGACAACTCCTGATGTTACCTGTCCAATGAAATAAAAAGCCTGTTTTTGTAAAATAATCGCTGTATCAAATGGTTAGGCTATTTTTCTGATAAATTTTCTACCTGTCCCATAAATTTATGGGACGTGTTGAAAAAATCTTTAAAAATCTACCCAACTCATTGAAATGACGATCATTTTACGAAAATGACCTCCAGATTTTACTGGACACCTAAGAGATAAGGAAAAGCAGGCTGAAGGCTGTTAGGTTTTTCTTTTTGCCTTCATACTATAGCGCCTAAGCGCCTTACACCTGATTTTCCTAACAGTCTTCGGACTAATATGCTTCATCCTGCTATTTTTCACAAAAGGTAAAGATATCCAATAGATAAATGAAAGATTGCCCCTTAACCTATAGAAAATAACTTTCCTTGACAGGGCAGATTATCTAGATAATATTCCCCTAACATGGGTAAAATAATAAAAAGATTATTAGATATTAACCTGCCGGATAATCGCTCTGCATTTCTCTGGGGACCGAGAAAAACAGGAAAGACGTATTGGGTAGGCGAACGTTTTAAAGACTCTGTTATTATTGATTTATTAAAAACAGATGTATTTGCGGACTATGTCTCCCGTCCCTCATTACTCAGAGAACAATACAGAGACCATAAAGATCTTGTTATTATAGATGAGATCCAGATGGTTCCCGATCTGTTAAATGAAATCCATTGGCTTATTGAAAACAGCAAAACTTCATTTTTAATGACAGGGTCAAATGCGCGTAAACTTCGGAGGAATCATGCTAATTTCTTAGGTGGAAGAGCATGGAGATATTCAATGGCGCCTCTTTCATATATAGAAACAGAAAAATTTTATCTTTTTGATATTGGTGTCTCCAATTATCTTGCGCGTCGCAAACTCTGGGCAGGCACACCTGAATTTGGCAAATCTTTTGAGCATTTTATTCTTATGGAACTGAAAGCCTACCAGGCATACAGAAACCATGAACCTAGTATTTATAGCCTGGACCTGACACCGTCGAAAGTTTGTAAGTTTTGCATTTCCAAAGCGCTGCCAGCTCCAGCACTAAAAAAGAAACTGCTGGAATAAAAAAATGATTCGATAAAAATACATAAAGCCCACTAACTCAAATAGAGATGTGGGGTTTTATTTTTATATGTCCAATGCCAATGGCAGACATCTGTTCTTTTACTGAGCATTATCACAAGTTTTTACTCCAAATACATATCTTGATTATTAAATTCTGCTATTGTAAAATACTCAGAAATTTCGCTCATTATGAGACAACACGGGGCAAAAAAAATGATAGAAAGAATCACAGTTAATCCTAACATATTAGGTGGAAAACCCATCATTAAGGGCACAAGAATTTCTGTAGAATTCATCCTGGATTTATTGGCTTCAGATGTTTCCGAAAAAGAAATCCTGGAAGATTACCAACATCTCACTAAAGAAGATATACACGCCTGCCTTAAGTATGCTGCACATTCCTGTAAGAATGAAATCTATCTTGAAATAACATCTGCCGTGGCATGAAAATCCAGAAACTCAAAATATTAACAGATGAAAATATTTCACCTAAAGTGGTGAAGTGTTTTCGTGAATTGGGATATGACGTTCTGGATATAAAAGAAGAACATTGGTATGGCAAGAATGATGACGAAATATTAAATATAGCCTTTCAGGAACAGCGTTTTATTCTTACGCATGACTCCGATTTTGGTACACTCGCCATCAATGAAGGAAAAACATGTTATGGCATTTTTTACTTAAGGCTTAGCAATTTAAAACCTGCTGATATCGTCCGAATATGTAAAAGTGTATTAAAAATGGATATAGAAGTTTCTCAAGGCACAATCATAGTGATCGAAGAAAAAAAGATCAGGGTCAGGAATCTGGAATCGGAAGAATAATTTTCTTACATGCAAAGGTTTACTTAACAGACTATAACCAAACCTACACTGGTATCCAGTCATTCTTCATTGTCCCTTTCAGAACTTCCGGAAATAATTAATAAAAGAAAATGATGAAGTTATTGTTGCAGGTCTCTTTCATTGCTTCCCCTAACAGCCTTCGGACTAAAATGCTTCCCTGGCCCGGCATAGCCTTGGCGACGACGGCTTACCTTCCAGCTTTTAATCTTGACTAAAACCACTCCCGGGAGTACAAAATTAAGAACAATAAAGACTTGCGACAGCCCGCTTGCAAAAGCGATTCTTAATAATTGAATAGATTTTCCTAACAGCCTTTAGCCTATAAAGCTTCAGTCTGTTTTCACCCTGGACCTGACACCGTCGAAAGTTTGTAAGTCTTAAAAATGCATATCCAAAACGCTGCCAGCTCCAGCAATAAAAAGTAAATGCTGGAATAAAACAATGATTCGAAAATATACATAAACCTCACTTTCTCAAATTTAGATGTGGGATTTTGTATTTGCGTGAAATGTGAAGACCTGACACCGGTTGTTTTACGCAAATAAAATATTTTTTTCGTCATTCTTCGACTTGATCGAGGAATCCAGTTTGTTTTTGAATAAATTATTTATTGCTAATAGAGGTAAAAGAGCTAAACGGCGACACCTTTAATATGGGGAAATAAGAAATATTGCCCAAATCCCCAAATAGAAAATTAAAATCGAAATTGTTACGTAAAAATAGTCAGTTAATCAAATTATATGAGCCCCAAATGGCAACCAAAACGGCTTTTAACAATCAGCTACACCAGACACCGGAGGGTCTCCTTCATTTTTTGCATAGAATTGCGGCGGGGCTGGAGAGCAAAACGATGTTCCTAAATAGGAGAGCGAAGTGAATATACCAAACTGGGCCGATGAGAACCTTTCCAAAGATTTGCCAATACTACGTTCAAGAGGAGAAGGACAGCATTTAGAATACAAAGAAATATTCCCGCAGAACACTCGTGACTTGGCAAAAGAAATCGCGGCGTTCGCCACCTCCAACCAAGGAACTATTTTGATTGGAGTATCAGACTCAGGTGACCTCATAGGTATTAAGAATGCTGACAGTCAGGAAGATAGAGATAATCTATTTAAACGGCTTGAAGGTATTTGTAGAGGCACAGTAAAACCAGCTATTACACCCGTAGCAACGTTTGCTGTAGAAGACGATCTAGTTGTTTTGGTTATAAATGTGCCACACGGAAAACAACCTGTATATTATAGTAACAATGTCCCTTATGTACGCCATCTCACAGAGTCTCGTCCTGCAGAGCCTCATGAAGTGCTTGAGCTCATAACCGAACACCTGGCTGTTAAAAGTATAGGAGAAAATGAAAATATTCCTGATGCTCGTTCTGATTTCTATTCCAATCTCGCAAGAATTATCATTGACACATTAATATATGCCGAGCAAGCAGAAGAGAGACAAATCAACCCTTGGTTAGATCAATGGCGGTCTGATTTTGGCTACGCCGCTGCTGAGCTAAGGGATCTGTCAGCGCAGGATATTGCTATTGAAGACAATATAGCTGGTGAGCTTAAAGAAGTATCTATTGATCTTGATGCTGTAGCCTCCATGCGGTTGACCCTGGGATGCGGGCCAGAGTTAAAGCGTCTTACCGAGCAAGCAAAGGGAAAGCTAATAGAAATCAAAAAGAGAAATATTGATTCCATCCAATTGAGCGCTGATTCAGAAAAGCAGATTAGAGACTCAATAATTATAATTTCTCGGAAACTAAATGACCTAGTCAGTCGGTCACAGGATATGGTCGAAACTGGAAGGATCGAAGAACTACAAACAGAAGCTTCTGGGTTCGGACACCGATTGCTAAAAATGTCCCAGTATAATGTTAAAACTATCGAGGATGATAGCAAACAAGAATTATCTTCAATAGGGCGAGATTTACATCTTGTTGAAACAATGGGGTTATATATGGATGGAGGGAGGTCATTACAGGCAATCATAGACAAGATATCAGATTGTACCATCTCCCTGGTTCAGCTTGTTGAACAATTGCAGGAATCGTAAAATGACAAATGGCATATCAAATCAATTCAGGCGACGGGAAGGGGTGCGGGAGCTCTGATGCTGCAAGTCATCTGGCCCGCGCCTGATCTCTGTCGATAACCCTTTTTTAAAATGAAAGTGTCTTTATTCATAATATTAATGTTGATTTTTAACTTTTGGTAAGGAGAAAATTGCTTACCCTAATTTTTAATCAAAATAGGAGGGAATTATGTCATTCAAAGTGATAAAGGGTTCTTTTCATGTTGTAGGTTATTCACCAGATGGTGATTCAATAAGATTTAAAGCCGAGGATACTTCGTCTTGGGAGCAACTAGGTGGAGGAAAAGTAAAGTTAAACTCAAAAGGGCATGCCCAACTCCGAATTGAGGGCATTGATACTCTCGAAACGCACTACGAGCAGGAACACCAACCCAAAGAATTTGCTGTTTTGGCAACAAATTACCTTTTCAAATTACTTGGTGTTGAAAATGTCATATGGAACGATAGTGGTTCAAAAGTCACTTCTGCAAATGATGGTGTGACTGGATACATTGTATCAAGACAGGCTGAAAGGTATGGAAGACCAGTTTCATTTGTTTTCCCAAATCTATCAGAGTTAAAAAGTGTTGATGAATTATACCTTAACAGTCAAATTGCACGGAAATCAGTAAATTATAAGATGCTGTCTAAAGGATTGGCTTATCCAACATTCTATGACGGTATGTTCTATGATTTGCGCGAACTGTTTTCGAAAGCTGCAGTTAAGGCAAGAAGTTCAAAAAAGGGTTTATGGTCAGAAGATAAAACAAATACCTACTGTGCTATAAACTCATTAATTGATGTTACAGAAAACAATATAATTCTCCCAAAACTATTCCGGCGTGTAACAGCTTATTTGAAAGATCATGATTCATTTGATTCAAAAAAATTTATTGCGGAATTGGGAAAAAAGCCTGAAGAGGTATTAATGCTAAATATTCTACATTTTACACATTTTGATAATTTATTATCGGTGAATAGCCAAGGCAAAATAAAACTTACACAAAAACCAGAGAACTTAGTATTTCTGGGCTAACATCGGCTTTCACTGGAAAGCCTGATGAGACGTCGGCTTCCAGTGAAGCCAAACGTTATCAAAAAAAAGGATCATCCGGTTAATGAGTACGCCTGAGAGTGTAAATGATACAATCTCAATTTAAAGTATACCATATCCCGAAAGCCATAGGCCTGTCTTTTAAGGGTTTTTATTTTATTATTAATACCTTCGACTTGAGCGGAAGTAATTCGATGGAAAAAGTAGTTCAATAAACCATGGCTATGCTGCATAAGGGTTTTGGATACTTTTACTAAAGGTTTTATGCCTGATTTTTCAGCATCAGTGCACCACGCATCCAAGAACAAAGCTGCGTCAATGTAAGTGTCTTTTTCCCAAAATTGTCTCAGTTGTTCTTTCATTGTATGGGCAGTGAAAAGAGGTTCGTTGACCCGGAGCAAGTTATTAAGGCGGTCTTGCTTTTCATCACAAAGTTTTTCGTAATTTTTCAAAAGAAGGAAGCGGGAGCCTTTTATGAGATTTGCTCCTTCTTGATCGATTTTTGCCTGTTGCTCCCGCCTCACATCCTCAATGGCATTGTTCATTAAAGCAGAGATGTGATAGTGATCGAAAACTATTGGTACAAGGGGCAAATGCTCCTGCACTGCAGCGATATAGCTTTTACTCATGTCCATGGCAATGGCTTTTAGCTTAGGGGATCTTTTTTTTATACGTTTTAGAAAGGGTTCTATATCTTCACCTGATCGGCCTTCAACGGCATGGAGTATACGTCCTGATTTAAGATCAACAAAGATACTCATATAATTATGACCTTTTCTAATACTGAATTCATCAATGCCCAGGTATTCTAATTTTTCCAATGGTGGTGTTTTGTAACGGCGTTTTAAGTGTTCCTTATGGATATCTTTAATCAGATCCCAACCAACACTTAGAATGCTGGCTGTTCCGGAGATAGTCATCCAGTGTAGTAGATCAATAGCAAATTTTGCGAAACGCCTTGTATATCGTTTTTTACCCTCGGAAAAAGGGAGTTTAGGCCATCTTAGAGAGTGACAGTCTTCACAATAAAGACGCCATATCTTTAACCTTAGAAAGGTTGGCCTCGAACCTATGGGGTTCATTTTAAAATCCCTGATTTTTACACCCTTTTGTCTGCTTGTTTTATGACTTTTACACTCAGGGCAATACTCAATGGAATTTGATACTTCTGAGTTAAATATAGTAACCCCATTTTTATATTTTGTAGAAATATACTTGACTCCTTTGATTCCAAAGGCATGATAGAGTAATGAGGTGGACATGTGGTTGATACCTCCTTTTGGTGTGGTTACCATTGGATTATCAACCTATTCCACCTCTATTTCAACTTTATGTACTCATTAACCGGATGAACCAAAAAAAATGATAGACGATTCCTTTATACATAGAATTAAAATGAAAGCTCGTGCAAATCAGCTTTGTATAGCTGTGGGTAGTTTGTTCTCTGGCGGCATGGACCTGCCAACGATGGCAAATGAGATCTGCTCCCACTTTAATGTTAAATTTTCTGTTTCAAACCAATATGAGTGGTATACAAAGTGGAATCAATTCATCGATAAGGTTGAGAAAAAAAATGAAAGACAAAAAGTATGGTCTTTTGTAATAAAGAAGAAAGAGTCAACAAAACCTAAATCAATACATAGAAAAATCGCAACTATTCCAGTTTCCAATTTTATAGATATATCTCTTGATAGACGATTATTGGACTCATTGAAAGAACTTGGGAGGCAACCTGTTTCATATGATTTTACTGGTGGATTATCAATAGGATCATGGAAACAAAGGAACCCTGATACACCAAATGTATTCAGTGCATTTAGAAGTTTACAAAATGAATCGAAATGGTATGGGCTTCACCAACAACTGACGCTTAACGCTCAAGATAGGATTTAAATAGAGAATATGATGGAAATGGTTAGACAAAAAGATCTTCTTCTTCTAGGGATGTCCGCACACGAAGCAGAGGGGATTTTACACCTTCCATATCTTTCACCAGCTGCTGATAAAGTTGTGAACACAGAAGACCCTACAAATAGTTATCAATATTGGGCAAAGCGAGGAACGTATTTAGCTGAACTACCTTCTGAAACAGTAATAAATGAATTAATACCTTATGATATGAAATCATATTCAGTTATGGATGCCCCATTTCCGGGAAGGATGTTAATAGATGTTATGAAAGAAAAAGAATTTGATGTTTTCATTAGTTATTTTACTGGAGATCAAAATTTCGCGCGGAAAATAGCAGGGGATTTAAAAAACAGGAATTTACATGTTTGGCGCGATGAAGGAGAAATCGACATTGGTGATTCAATTTCTGATAAAATACAAGAAGCCTTAAAAAGTTGCTTTACATTTGTTATTGTTCTATCTCCTGATGCTTTAGAGCGTCCTTGGGTGAAAGAAGAATTAAGAGCTGCTTATAACCTAAGATTGGCAGAAGAATTAAAAATTCTTCCAGTTGTATATAAGGACTGCGAACTTCCGGTTTTTCTATCAGATTATCGTTTCACAGATTTTAGAGAAGTAAAGAACTACTCAGAACAAATGGAAATTCTTTCACGATCCATTGATAATGCAGTAAAAAGAGCACGTAAGAAAAAATAATCTTTCACCGGAAAGCCTGATAAGACGCCGGCTTCCCGTGAATCAGGTCGTTACTAAGTATAGACTACAGCTAAGTCATAACAATTTGAAGTAACATTTAAGTATAGACTTCGATAAGAAATCTAAACATTTTACATGTCAGTAGAAGTCAAATCTTACTTGAGATATTTGTAAGATTAAATAGTGGTAACTACATTTAATTTCAGAATGAAAGATTGGTTTTGTTTTTTAAATATTATCCGCATTGTTAAGATCAATGCGAAAAGGCTTTACCTGATAGCCTTCAGACTAATACGCTTCAGCCTTAAGGTTGTCAATGCTGCCAACCTTTACCCCTGTTTTTTTCATCTCCTCAATCGCGGCATCACAGTCTCCGGAATTAAGCTCAACTCCTCTTACTCCTTCAATGATGATGGTTTGTATCAAAGCCAAGCCTTCTGGCATCAAGGGCCGTGTACTTAACGCAATAATCAGTGGCAAGGCCCATGATGTACAGGGTATCTATTTCCTGCGATTTCAGGTAATCCTCCAGCCCGGTTGCGTGGTCCTGTGCATTGTCAAAAAAACCGCTGTAGCTGTCCACCTCTTTATCAAGTCCTTTCTTAATAACCTTTGTGATACCTGAAACATTGAGTCCGGGAGCAAACTCTGCTCCTTTTGTATTCTTTAACACAGTGGTCCGGCCAGAGTATCTGGGGTTGACCATGCAGTTCAATGAATTCTCCGATATTTTTCCCTTCATGCTGACTGGCGAATGATTTGTGGTCTGCAGGATGCCAGTCCTGAGTGGCGATAATATGATCAAAATGTTTCATTGCCCTGTTGGCAACCTCAACAACTTCATCTCCCCTGCGTACCTCAAGAGCTCCTCCCGGAATAAAATCATTCTGTATATCCACAAGTATAAGCGCCTTTTTCATGGTATTCTCCTGAGATCAGATAGTTTTGGCAATTATAGACAGGAGATGCATTCATATGCAAATTGTTTTTTTATTGATAAGATTTATAGAATAATTTATTTTCAATAGTTTTTAAGGTGTTAAAACATTTGCAGATATTCACAGGCATTTAAATAGCCATGTGAGCGGGGACAATGAGGGATACAATCAGATCTGAATTTTTTTACACATAATAAATTGGAGCATCACGATGATTATCAGCCTGGCAAACAACAAGGGAGGAGTGGGTAAGTCGACCATTGCCATTAACCTTGCCTGCTATATCGCTCAGAAAAAAAACAGGGTCCTGCTTATAGATACCGATCCTCTTGGCTGCGTGGTGAAATGGCAGGGTCTTTTAGAGAATAAGGCGCTTGATGTTATACATTATCCTGAAAATTCCATTCACCATGATATGGAGAAACTTTCGAAGGGTTACACCCATACCATCATCGATACACCTCCGGGTATAAGTAAAATTATCGTTTCAAGCCTGCTGACTTCCCATCTGGCCATTGTGCCTATCGATCCTTCTCCCCTTTCAATTCGCTCAAGCGCCAAAATTATCAGTCTGATACGGCAGGTACAGAATCATAATAAAAGGCTCAACGCGAGACTCCTAGTTTCAAAGACTGTTACAGGTACCATAATGGGGCGTGAAGTGCGGGAGACGCTGACTCCCTATGGCGTGGATATATTTAAAAATGAAATTAACCAGTATGCCGACTTTATTAAATCCTTTAAAAAAGGCGTTTCAGTGCTTCAGTACGCACCTCGAAGCAAAGCGGCAATCCAGATTGGTAATTTATATGAAGAAATCAAATTGAGTAAATATGATAGTGCTCAGCTTTTAAAGGAAAAGAGAACGTTCCTCAAATCATTTGAACAAAAAACCGGGGAGCGGCGCGTTACCCAGAGAAAAGAACGGCTCATCTATACTCATTTCATTATTAAAGACAAGGTATATACCGGGTATATCAGCAATATCAGCCCAACCGGGGCCTTTATCGAAACCATGGAGTCTTTCAGTATAGAACAGGAAATAACCTTAACATTTCAGCTTCCTGAGGGGAAAAAGAACATCAAATCAAAAGGCACCATTGTACGTCTTGAATCAGCAGGAATAGGTGTAAAGTTTGAGAAGGAAATTGATTTATTAGCTGATTAATTTGCCTTTTGATCTGCCTCCCGGAAACGCTCGGCCAGTGTACGTATAAAAGGGCCAAACCAGGTACCGGTTCCAAGTTCCTCTTCAAAATGATGTCCCTTTATGACGGCGACGGTAACATCTGTAACCGCTTCAACACTTGCAGATCTTGGTTTATCAGTTAATACTGCGGTCTCTCCAAAAACTTCATCTTTGCCCATTACCCTCAGTTCAACCTTTTCGCCGTCGATCATCTTAAATGCCCGGCATTCACCGGCCTTAATAATATAGGCTTCATCACCCCTGTCACCTTCATGCACAATCACTTCACCGGCCTTGTATGTCCTTCCCGGAAAACGCCCGCTTCCTTCAAGAAAACTTTCCAGGTCATCCCTGAGTTCTTCCACTTTCTGATACCTGTCTTCCGGTTTCCTGCTCATTGCCTTCATGGTAATTCTTACAAGCCCTACAGGAAGAGGAAAATCGACCCTTTCATCAGGGGGCGGGAATTCATAATTTTTGGCATTTGTCTGCATCTCGCGCAAGGATTTGCCGGGGATGGGGAACTGCCCTGTCAGGATTTCATATAAAATGGCTCCGAGTGAGAATATGTCACTTCGCTCATCTATGGCATCCGGGTCGCCAGAAGCCTGTTCAGGGGACATGTAACATGGCGTTCCCAGGACATTTCCCTTTTGCTCTTCACGAACACTGTAACTTTTTCTTTTTTTGATTTCAGGTATATCCATCCATGAGGCAGAGGTTTCATTTTGTTTGACAAAAGCAATACCCCAGTCCATCAAGTATACCTGTCCGAATTTACCAATCATTATATTATCAGGCTTAAGATCCCGGTGGAGCACGCCTTTGCTGTGCGCAAATGAAACAGCATCACATACCTTGAGCATAATCTGGACCAGATTAAAAATATCCCTGTCACTCCTTGTGGAGAGTTCTTTTTCGGTGATCAGTTTATAAAGAGGTCTCCCCTGTACCTTTTTCATTGTGAAGAATAGTCTTTTTTTCTTATCCAGTCCAAGCTCATAGATGGGTACAATATTGGGGTGATCAAGCTGGGCAGTGAGTTGAGCCTCAATTACCATACGGCTTAGTTCATACTCATCTTTATTGCTCTCATCCCGTAAAACCTTCATAGCCATCCTGCGCATAAGATTTGTATCAATGGCCTCCATAAGCAAAGACATACCGCCTTCTTCAAACTTCTCCCCGGGTATCAGGCGTTTGTGTATTTTGGTTTCGGGTTTTCTGGACTCAATATATATTGAGCTTTCAGACATGGATTCCTCCCAATTTCAGTTATTGTTTATTTGATGACCCTAAAAACATTAATTCATTTGAAAAAAGCAGCACTGTATCGATAAGAATATTCTCTTAAAATAAGAGAAAAAACACAGAGCAGTCAAGAAAAGAGTGATCAATGAACCATTATCTCCCTGATGTTCACCCTGTAAAATGTTTGGATGAAACCCGTTCTACGGATCTATCTGGTTAACATTTTTTGACATAATAAATTCAACAGGGTAATATTCGAAATAATTAAAATTAATACCTGAATTTTGCATTAAAAAATAAAAAAACATAGAAACCATCTGGGAACCGCTGTTATTATGGGAGTTGACAAAGACAACCATAAATACAGGAGATACCCAGATGGTAAAAGCTAATAAATCAAAATTCACTAAGAAGTACAACAATAAAGGAACCCAGACAGATCACTCAAATGCCAGAAATATCAATGCATCTACAGCATATGACACATGCAGTGAACAGCTAAGCCCATTTGGCGGGCTTTTGGCCATTATAAAATTTATAGACCTGATTGATTTTCGGGAAATATTTGAATCTGTATATAAAGCCCCTAGCCGGAAACCCAAGCTGGGACACTATTCTATGGTAGTCGGTCTGCTGACGCTACTATTTATAGGCTTCAACAGGGTATGGCATTTTTCATATTTACGTTTTGATTCGATGCTTTGCGGATTTTTTAGGGTTACCAGCTTGCCTGTTGCCAGTACTTTTTGGCGATACGTTAATAGTATGGGTCTCAATCAGGGGAAATCCTTACTGAATGTAATGGCAGTCCTTAGAGAGCGTGTCTGGAGCCTTAACAATATTTCTTATCGCAAAGTTTGCTTAGATATAGACACAACAGTCGAGACAGTTTTTGGAGATCAACAGGGGGCTCGGAAAGGCCACAACACTAAAAACCGCGGAAAGAAAGGCTATCGACCAGTCCTGTGTTTTATTGAGGAAAGCAGGGAATATCTGATCGGCAAACTTCGTAGAGGTGAAACCATGGGAGGCATCGAAACTGCGGAATTTATTTCCCAAATAAAAAGCCAGCTGCCTGGCTGCGTTGAACAGGTTTTGGTACGTGGGGATGGGGAATTCCAAAGTGCAGAAAGTGTTCATGAATGCATAGAAGAAGGCTATAATTTTATTTTTGCTAACAAAGGATGCAATCCTCCATTTGATCCCCGACTTTGGTATCAGCCTAACAAAAAACAGGCGTGTGAGTACAACAGTTGCGTATACCAGCCTCAGGGGTGGGAGGAACCTGTCAGGTTTGTTGCAATGAGAATGCCCAAAGAAAATATCAAAGATCAAAATACTCAGTACGAACTGTTTGAAGAAGATAAATATACTTATCGTATATTCAGCACTGATCTCAGGCAAAAAGCTCATAAGGTCATTGCCCTGTATGATAAACGTGCAGATGTTGAAAACCTGGTGGGTGAATCAAAACGTGAAGGGCTTGACGCCATTCCTTCATCACGTTTCAAAAATAACTATGCTTATTTTCAAGTTGTAATGCTGGCCTATAATATCTGGCGCTACTTGAAAATAATGGCTGAGAATAGTTGCAAAGACAAACAACCTGATGAGGCAGCACCGCAGGCTGCTTCACTTAAAGGGATAAAAACAAATACTGTTCGTATAGCAAGGTTGCGTTTGCTGATGATTGCCGCAAAGGTTGTCATGGCATCAAACCGGAATAAAGTCAGGTACTCTATCCATGATAGCCGAACACCTGCCTTACTGTCGTTCATGGAATATTTGGATATGAAGAGAGCAGTGCCTAAACCTTGGTGCGGCAATAATTTAGCTGTAATTTGAGTTGGTTGTACTTCGTGCACAAAATTTCTTGCACGGAGAAATAAGCTTTATAAAAATTGAATAATAAACTATAGAAAATGCGTTTTCGTGCAAAATTCAGGTAATAATCTGAAATTATCCTGTCTATCTCACTAATCCAATTAAAAGACTCATATCAGAGAGGTTTAGATAATGAAACAGCTTCCAAGGAAAAATAATATAAAATGTATAACAAATCTAATCTGTTCAACTATTCTGATCCTTTTTATTTCTATCAATGTCAAAGGGCAGACAGAGAAAAATCTTGAGGTTCAATCACCAGATAAAACTATAAAAGTTGTCCTGTCTTTTGTGGATCAAATTAGCTATTCCGTCTTTGTTGATGAAAAGTTGATTATTGAGCCTTCGCCAATATCAATGAATGTTGGTGATAATCAGGTGCTTGGGAAAAATCCGGTAATTTCAGATTTTCAAAATAAATCCGTTAAACAAAATATTAAGCCTGTAATACCGGAAAAGTTCGCCACTATTGATGATTATTACAGTGAACTGACAATAGATTTCACTGGGGATTATTCTGTTATTTTTCGAGTATACAACAACGGCGTTGCATATCGATTTCAAACCCGTATTGACAGAGAATTAAAAGTCTATTCTGAGCAGGTGACTTTTAATTTTACCGGAACAAATAATATCTATTTTCCGGAAGAAGAAGGTTATTTTTCTCATAACGAGCGGTCCTACCAATATATTCAACTCGACAGGTTACCTGCCGGAAAGATTGCCAGTTTGCCTTTTTTAGTAGAAACAACAGGGCCAAAAATTCTAATTTCTGAGAGCGCTTTACGTGATTACCCTGGTCTCTGGATAAATAGCAGCACAGGTAATACACTAACCGGAACGTTTCCGCACTATCCCCTTGAAAGTAAAATGCAACCTTTCAATTCGGGTGAAATACAGCTTAAAGATCGCAATTTTCCTGTTACAAAATCTGCTGACTATATAGCAAAAACGGATGGGAACCGATTTTTCCCGTGGCGAATTATAGCAATAGCCCGAGAGGATGGTGATCTCATTACAAATCAACTGGTTTATCTACTTGGAGAGGATTCGAAGTTAAGTGATACCTCCTGGATTAGGCCGGGTAAAGTAGCCTGGGATTGGTGGAATGCTAATAACATATACGGCGTCGATTTTAGAGCTGGAGTAAATACTGAGACTTACAAGTATTATATCGATTTTGCCTCCAGGTTTGGAATCGAATATATAATTCTCGATGAAGGCTGGTACGTACCTGGTGATCTCCTGAATGTTGTTCCGGAGATGAATGTGGAAGAAATTATCAGGTATGGCAAAGAAAAAAATGTGGAAGTTATTCTCTGGGTAATCTGGAAAACACTTGATGAACAGCTTGAGATTGCTCTCGATCAATTTGAAAAATGGGGAGCTGCCGGTATCAAGGTTGATTTCATGCAGCGTGATGATCAGGAAATGGTAAATTACTATTGGAAGATCGCTTCTGAAACTGCAAAAAGAAAAATGCTGGTTGATTTTCATGGAGCATATAAGCCAGGCGGGTTGCGTCGCAGTTACCCAAATGTGATTACCCGGGAAGGAGTAAAAGGACTGGAACATAACAAATGGAGTAAAGACATCACCCCGACACATAATCTGACTTTGCCGTTTATACGGATGGTTTCCGGTCCCATGGATTATACGCCGGGGGCAATGAACAACGCTCAACCGAATAATTTTCAAAGCGTTTTCTCCCGTCCAATGAGTATGGGCACACGAATGCATCAAATTGCGATGTATGTGATCTATGAAAGCCCGCTGCAGATGATGGCTGATAGCCCATCAAATTA
Source organism: Desulfatiglandales bacterium (assembly GCA_963667015.2). GTDB lineage: Bacteria > Desulfobacterota > DSM-4660 > Desulfatiglandales > HGW-15 > JAAZBV01. Next base: position 1,575,267 of record CAXXJJ010000004.1, on the reverse strand, counting down.
CATGAAGGAATCTGAGTGCGCAAAATTCATTTCTGAGATACCCACTATATGGGAAGATACCAGAGTGATGGCAGCCAGTGTTGCTGAATATCTTGTCATTGCTCGAAAGAATGGAGACAATTGGTATATGGGCGCAATGACGAATGAAAAAGAACGAGAATTTACATTCGATCTGTCCTTTTTAAGTGAAGGCATCTATCTTGCCGAAATACTTGAAGACGGGATTAATGCAGATCATTATGCCAGTGATTTTAAAAAGATTTTTCGGACTGTTTCAAAAAAAGATACTATTAAACTGAAACTTGCACCAGGGGGTGGTTGGGCGGCCAAATTTATACCACAGAAGAAATAAATTAAATAATAAGAAGTTAAATTATTTTTAGGAGGGTTGCAGGTCGTAATGAAAATGTCTAATGAAACTGGAATGTTCTGTCGATAATGCTAAAAAGAAGGTTTTAAGGAGATTTATTAATGGCTATTAATTCAGTTGGTACAGGCAGTGCGGATCTGGCCGCACAGATGATATCCGCTCAGAACAGTCAGGTGGAATCTGAAAAGGATATTGCCCTCCTTAAGGATGCTCTCAAGATCCAGGAGGATATGATGAGCGGCATTCTTAAATCTCTGGGAATAGGACAGAATGTTGATATTGTCGTGTGATTTAATAAAAGCAGGCTGAAGCTGTTTAGACTGTAGGCTGTTAGCTTTCAGAAAAAGACTATTGGATCGATAAATAAGCTGACAGCTGAAAGCTCCATCAGAAAAAAGCTTCATTTTAAATGCGCACACGTTTAAATAAATGATTGAATTTCTGTCCAAAGATTTTTGCCATGAATAAGGGGTATGTTATGAAAATCGAAAATTCAAACATATACATGGCATCAGAAAGACATTTTGTCAGCAGGGATGAAGAGCAGGAAAACCTGAGTGTCTGGATTGATCCATCAGAAGGTAATGCTTCAGGCGAAAAAATAAGTATTTCTGCCAAAGCAAAATGCATGGCAGGAGAATGCAGCACTGAAGAAGCCCTGGATGAGCTCAGGAAAAACAATCTGAAAATGACGCTTGACGCACTGCTTGTAGAGATTCTTTCCGGTAAAAAGGTGAGGGTTTTTGATCTTTCCGAATTCCAGGGAACTTCCGGCGATGCTGATACAAAACTCGAAAACAGCCAGCAGGATTCTGAGACTGAAACTGAGCGGGAAGGCTGGGGCATTTCCTATAATTATCAGGAATCTCATTACGAGATAGAGGAAATATCCTTCTCCGCAGCAGGAATAATAAAAACCGGTGACAATAGAGAAATAGAGTTTTCTCTACAGCTCAATATGCAGAGAGAGTATGCAGCCTATGAAAATTTCAGGCTGAGGGCAGGTGATGCTCTGCTGACAGATCCTCTTGTAATTAATTTCAACGGGACCGCTGCAGAATTATCAGATATGAAATTCTCCTTTGATCTGGATTCAGACGGCATAAATGAGGATGTTCCGGTCCCGAAACCTGGAAGCGGTTATCTGGTAATCGACAGCAACAGCGACGGTATTGTAAATAACGGCAAAGAGCTGTTTGGCCCACAGACTGGAAACGGCTTTAATGAACTTTCAGTCCATGATATTGACGGCAATAACTGGATTGACGAAAATGATCCTGTTTACAGCAAGCTGCGTGTCTGGACAATGGATGCCACGGGGTATTCCAGTCTTAAAGGGCTTAAGGAAAGCGGTATCGGCGCAATTAACACGGGAAATTTATCAACAGGATTTGATCACAGGGGAAATGAAAATGAACTGACAGGCCAGACTGTCAGAACCGGCATATATCTGATGGAAAATGGTACAGCCGGGACAATACAACAGCTCGATCTGGCGGTGTAAAAACAGGCTGTAGCTGTTTAGCCGGCAACAGGCTGTCACTCTTTTATCGAGACTGCCTCAGTCTTTATCCTGAACCACTTCGGACCGTTATTAATTACAAGACCCGATATAACGAGTGTACATCCGATAGCAAACCGTGCAGTTATTATTTCATCAACGATAAACAGACTGAGAAAAATTGTGAGTATTGTTTCAAGATAGAATATAATGCTCCCCTTTGATGCAGGGACCTCCTTGTATCCATAGGTCATCATGACCTGTGCCACGAATGTGAGGAAGCCTATAACAGACAGAAGTATAAATCCGTTTCCCGTGATCTTCGTGAATTCGCCAAAGGTGAAAGGCAGTGTACCCATGCCGAATACACATGGAGAAAGATAAATCATCAGACTGCTGTCGGTCTGTCTTGCTTTTTTAATGAATATGATGGCAAAACTCGCGGCCATTCCAGCACCTAGACCTATCAGGTTGCCGACAAAACTGTATTCACTTCCGTCATATAAGATAAAGAAAACTCCTGCAGTACATAATATCAGGCTTAAAATTATATTTTTAGTGATTTTCTCTTTATAGATCAGCAGGCTGAAGATGGTAACGAATATCGGATATACCTTTTCAAGGAGAGCTGTTCTTCCGCTTGATGTCAGATGGATCGCTACATAAAAACAGATCATTGCGACAGCTCCTGCAATTCCTCTTAAAACCCAGTATTTTTTATTGATAATCCTGAATTTTTGCCCGGAAAGTTTTATGGCTATAACTGCCAGGAAAAGACCAAACAGGAATCTTACAGAAGAAATGAAAAGGCCCGAATAGGTTTGAGCCGCAACCTTTACAATTACCGAAGTAACTGCAAACAGGATGGCTGACAGATACAGCATTATATAGGAAAATAATTGTTTGTTCATAGGTTTAAAGATTTAATAGTGAAATTGGATGCTCAGTATAAAATAATCCCTGAATTATCCACGTGATGAGAAAATTCAGGGATTATAAAAATGCAAATATCAGGTTGGATTATTTACATCCGCGCCTTTTCTTCAATCTTCGCTCTGTTAATTATTAGAGGTTCCCTTGTCTTTCCGTTTGAGGTTCCTGCTGCCTCAAGTCTTTTAACAACATCCTGTCCTTCAACAACACTCCCGAAAATAGTGTGTTTGCCATCAAGGCCCGGGGTTGGTACAAAGGTAATAAAGAATTGACTGCCGTCAGTGCCCGGACCTGCGTTAGCTGTGCTCAACATATATGGCTTATCATGCTTCACATTGTCGTTAAACTCGCCGTCAAACTGGTAACCGGGTCCACCGACACCTGTGCCCAGAGGGTCTCCGCCCTGAGCCATAAACCCGGGGATTACTCTATGGAATGTCAGGCCGTCATAGTAACCTTTTTTTGTAAGAAAAATGGCGCTGGTTACGTGCATGGGGGCTACATCAGGCATTAATTTTAATTTTATTGTTCCTTTATTAGTTTCAAGTATCCAGAAATAGTCTTTATTTTTATCAAAGGTCATCATCTCCGGTTTTTTCAGCTGGACCTTCCAGGCCTTGTCACCAAGGGTTTTAACCGCCTGTTTCATAACTTGATCATGAGTGAACTGCTGTCTGATCTTCATGATGTCCTCTTCTGAAAACAGCGGTGCCTGATTACCAAAGGTTTCCTTCATCCCCATAATAAATGCATCATAGTTCGGCTCAAACCCCTGCCGTTTGAGGTCTTTAGCCATTTGAGCGCCGACAATATAACTTAATTTATCTTCAGTGGTTTTTAATTCGGTTTGTTTTTCCGCCGCATTTAGTGTGGCAGCAACTGTGATAATCAGCAGCAGTGAGGCGAATAATTTACATATCATACTGGTTCTCCTGTTTTTCTTTTTTTATCAAAGCGACTTTTTATTTCCGGAATAGAATCAGCAGAAAATCATTTCCACTTATCAATCTGTATCCCTCCGCGAAATTGGAAGTCTGTCACAAACCATGTGGTCTGTATCCCTCCACCCGCGACAATAACCCTTATGCCCTTTTCATTGGTGAAAGGCTTAATAAGTGTTTCAGGCGGGGTATTAAGCCATGTCGCGTATGGTTCTCGTCCCTGCAGCGCCATAGGTTTAAAGGCGGTTGTGTTTACTCCGTTGCCCCAGTATGTTTCTGCTTTTACCGCTGTATTCTCAGACAGGTATTTGGCAAGTTCTTCTTTGGTGTTGAAGCCATGAACATCCTTTAGCAGACCTGCAACAGTCGGGTCCATTATAATTGTTGCACTCATTCCCGCAAGGGAACGCATGTAGTCACTGAACATCTTGTGCGGCGGATGACTTATCTGCGCTTCGCCGACGCTTGAAATATAACTCCATCCCATACCTATACTTACAACATTGTCGGTTCGTTTGAATCCGAGCTGCACACTGAGGGGTTCCCAGCCCTCGGGCAGGGCTTCTTCGTTTTCAGCATAGCACAGGTTATTATACTGAATGGTGCTTCCAAGGGTTGAATAGGCTCCTTCATTGATGCGGAGGTCCCCCATGATTTTGCCTGCAATGGTAAAGACCCTGCCCAGTACGGAATTTGCCTCGTTAAAGGGGCCCAGTGCATCAACACCGGAATTCATGCCCAGTTCTTTTCTGATCGGGCCGTTTACTACTATCATGTTTGCGGCAGAGCTTGTTGAATTGCCAAATGAAGGGGCCATGGTACAGATTGCAAGTATGGTCGGAAAATATTCCTTTTTTGCCCCGACCATAACGGCATAAGCTGCAACTTTTTCCACTGTCATTTTTTTAGAACCTGATTCACAAACCACCTCATCCGGATTATGGCTTGTTCCGGTAAGTATTTCTGCCACTCTCTTTTCAGTCGGGAGGATAATGGCATTAAAATCGGTCCATTCTCTATCTTTAAAAAGACGCCTGAGGTTATCCTCTGTATCCGGTTTCAACAGCCTGGGTTCAGGTGCTCCTTCGGGAGGAATTCCCTCTTTTTTTTCTTCATCAGTAAGCGGTTTTGTAAGACCGTCGATAATGGCCTGCATCATTGGTTTTCCGCTCAGAAGATCCTTGCCTTCAACATACTGTTTATGAACTGACCTGGGCTGGCCCGCAACCGGAAAGGGGAATGCCACAAATCGTATGGGCATACCATTGGCGTATTTTACGTTATAATCTTTAAAATTTACTACATTTATCCCTGCGGCACCTACGGTAGGTATATTCTTTTCTTCAAGTTCTCTCGCAAATCGGCTCACGACCGACACACAACCGTGTCACCCGCCAATGCCTATAACTGCTCCACCCGCCTTTTTGGAGACTATCTCTGCTCTGAGATCAGGATCATCGCCCATCCAGCCACCCTTTGATCTTCTGACTTCAACCTTGACCGAGGGCATGTTCTTAGAAAACCAGTCTTTCATTTCCTCAAAAACACTGTATCCGGCTTCAGGGCCTCCCCATTGAAGGTCTACCAGATAGATGGTTTTTTCGTCCAGAGAGTTTTCAGTACGAGGAGCCAGCGGAACCCGCTCTGCAAAATCGCTCGAAATAGCCGGATTCAATACAGTAATCAACTGGTCGTCGCAGTTTAACTCTACCTCTGGCTGCTCTTTTGTACAGGAACTGAACCCGGTAACGATAATGACGAAAAACAGCAATATAAAACTCGTGAATCCAAATTTACTTTTCATGTCTTTCTCCGTGACTGGTGATCATTTGCTTATAAATAAATCCTTCTGTCACTATTATCCAAAAACGGAACATGATGGCATATGGAGACGGGTTTGAAACCCGTCTCTACTTTTTGAAAAATCATAAAAATGTTATTAGACTTCCTTTTAGATAGCAATTTCATGCTATACTTTTTTCATCATTGCCTTTCTTACACGTTCCGGTGTCATGGGAAGCTCGTATAAACGAACACCAGTGGCGTCACACACTGCATTAGCCAGGGCCGCCCCAACAGTAGTACAGGCGGGTTCACCGCAACCCTGAGGCGGCATCTCGGGATTATCTATAAGCACAACATCAATAACAGGGGCTGTTGAGAACCTGGTAATCTCATAGGTGTCAAAATTTTCTGTGAGTATGGAGCTGCCTCTGAATTCAATTTCTTCAGTCAGGGCCGCACTTACAGCCATGGTGATTCCACCCTCAATCTGCAGCCGTGCGCCCTGTGGATTTATAATTTCACCCATATCCTGGGCACACACAATCCTTTCGACCTTTACATCTCCATTTTTTTTGTCAACTTTGACCTTGGCAATGGTTGCCACATAGGTGCCAAGATAGTCTGTACAGGTTACACCAATGCCATTTCCGCTGGGCCCTTTTGTAATAGGGCTGTCGAATTTGTCTGCTGCCGCTTTTAGAACCCGCTGCATTCGCTTATCAGCCAGGGTTTTCATTCGAAAGGTAACAGGATCGATTCCTGCTGCCTGCGCCATGATATCTGTCTGGGATTCCATTGCATAAACATTTGTATTGCTTCCTGGTCCACGCCATGCCCCTGTGCCAAAGGGATGGACCCTGTCTCCGCCAAACCCTCCTCCCCTTGATATCACACGATGGTGAGGAATATCGTAAATGGGTTCTGAACTCCTTGTACCTGCCATGATGATTTCAAAATCCCAGTAACTTATTTTACCGTCTTTATCTATTCCTGTTTCAGCATTTACTACTGCCGCAGGCCTGAACGTGTCATTGAAAAATTCTTCTTTCCTTGTCCATGCCACCTGTACCGGTTTTCCGGTTAATTTTGCCAGCCGGGCCGCCTCAATCGCCTGAAGATGTGCAGTTTTTCCCCCGAATCCCCCGCCCATAAAAGTCGGAAGAACATGGACCTTTTCAGTCGAAAGCCCGAACACTTCGGCAACCGAACTCTGTACTCGAAAAGGGGCCTGGGTAGCTGCCCAAACCTTCACTTCCTCTTTACCCGCTGAAACCACTGCGGTATGTGTTTCAAGGGGAGCATGTGCAACATAGTGATTAAGGAATCTGGATTTTATGGATTTTACTGTATTCTTCCTGCCATTTTCTAAATCTCCCTTTTGAATAACAACCTGTCCTGCAGGCGCATTCTTTTCCAGATATTCGAATATATTTCCATTATGTAAATCATTATCAGGTATTTCATAATCGGCCTTTATCAGGTCAAGGGCCTTTTCTGCCTCTTCCGAGATTTCATGAAGAGCTGCTACCAGGTCATTTTCCTCAACAATAACGACACCATCTATTTTTTTTGCCCCGGACACATCGGCTTTTATCAGTTTCGCATCATGGGCCGGCGGCCTTAATATTTTTGCATAGAGCATTCCCGGCAGGATTATATCTCCTGCAAATTTTGCCTTTCCTGTAACTTTTTCCAGGGCATCAGATCTGTGCATGGGTTTACCGGAAACTGTATGCCTTGAGTGGGGCTTAATCCTGATATCCCCTTCCTTAAGGTGTCTTTCGATAGTTTTTCCTCTGGCGATCGACGCGTAGGTAATATTTATCTTTGGGTTTTCCCTGTCCCTGATAATTCCATTTTCAGTATAAAGCCTGTCAGGTTTAACATTGAGTTTTTCCGCCGCCAGGCTGATCAGGACAGACCTTGCCTCAGCAGCGGCCTTTCTCAGCGGAGGGCCAAAATATTTAGTGCTTCTGGAGCCTACAGTGGCAAAGTCAAACGGGCATAAAAGGGTATCACCCATTATCATGTCTACAGATGATAATTCCACATCCAGTTCTTCAGCCAGCATCTGGGCCAGCGAGGTTATAATTCCCTGGCCCATCTCTATTTTACCGGAAAAACATGATATGCGTCCGTCTTCACTGATTCTGAGGTAGGCGTTAAAATCCGTTGGGTAATCATTACCAAAACCCCTCCGCTGGGCAAAAATGTCTATACTGCCGATAGTGAAGAACACAAAAATACCGGTACCTGTTACCTTGATAAAGTCACGGCGGTTCAAAAAAATACCTTCTTCATTTTTTCGAATATTTTTTATGTCTTTCATCTGTCAGTACCTCCGTTTTTGCATTTTATGCTAAAGGTTTTATGGCACGAATCAGACGTTTATCTACATAAACTCCGCGGGGGCATTCAATGACATATTAGGCTTATATGTCATTGAATGGGTTTCTTAATCCTGTATCTATTCAGTATCCATTCCCCAGCCTTTAAACATATTCTTGTAAAATTCAGGCAGAGGAAAATCGGTCTGCATGAACATCTGATGGTCACGATAGGAGAAAGAACCATGTTCATTCTTTCTCAGGCCCGCCATCATTTCCTCTAATTTTACATGCGGGATAGAAAAGATCAGGTCTCCCTCATCGGTAAGCGCCCTCTGGTATTCACCCGGATCAGGAAGTACAATCCAGTATTTGCCGTCTCTCATGGGATTTACAACAGGCCATCCGCATGAAGGCGGAAAGAAGTGATGTCTCACCTCCGGGACATCTTCTTTTTTCATGGTTAGAAGAAGGGAACGAAGTTGAGATGGTTTGGCATGGATAAGAACCAGATCGGGTGTAAAGTTTGCGCCTATTAAAGGTGCAGAGACTATGCCTATATATTTCCCATATTCGAAGCAGTCATAGGGGTGAGACCATTTGTCAACAGATTCCGGTTTTTTCACCAGTCCATAGGCCATGACAGCAGTAGGACACCAGTGATCTTCCTTTAGCATGGCAACCGTGGTTTTATCGCGCCTGGACATTGCAAAGGCTTGGCATTGCGCAAGATGCTGCCCCTGATCCTTCTTGGGCCTCATTGCACCTTCAGGAATATCACTCTCCTTTTCAAGCATTTTTACTGCTATAGGAGAAGAACGCAGAAGCAGAATTCTTTCAAGATCTTCTCCATATTTATTGTATTTGCTAAAAGCTGAATCCGGTTCGTTCTTCTTTTCATTACCTGTAGCTGCATTCGCAATACCGTAGGCTCCAAGAGCGGCCGCCCCAAGTCCGAGTCCAAGTACTTCACGTCGAGAGAATTTATTATCCATTAAAAGCTCCTCCTTTTTTAATTATTTAACTTCTGTAACAGAATCTCTTTTTGATTTAATTGTAGCTGTTTTATCCAGCCTGTCATCCACTTTTAAGTCAATGATTATCCTTTGCGCGCCTTCCTCGATATGCGCAGAATGCACCTGTCTGATAAGCTCAAACAGTTCATCCAGTCCGGGTGTCTCTACAGTAGTCGCCATACCTCCAATCTCATATGTGTAACCGGATTTTTCTATTACAGAGACACCTTTCTTTACAAACCTGCTGACGCTCGTACCTTCTCCTAATGGATATACTGAAAATTGAGCGATCATATTTTATCCTCCTTTTACCGGACAGCCTTAGCCTGTCTTTGTTTCAGCCATTTATCAAAATCCTTTGCAATTATACGCTCCCCAGTTATTCCCTCTGCCAGATGCGATGCCAGGAATATAATCGGAGCGCCCATGATGTCAGGAGATAACAGTTTGAATGGCAGTTTTTGGCTTATTTCTTCAGGTAACCCGCCTGTGTCAACTGCACCACCCGGAAGCAGTACGTTTACCATTATGTTATATTTTTTAAGTTCTGAAGTCATGATGTTGGAGAGGGCTTCTGATGCCGCCCTGGAGGGGCCATAGGGCGCAAACATGTTCATTGTTGAAAGGCTTGTTGAGATGTTTACAATCCGACCCATATTCTGATTGATCATCATTGGAACAAATCCTCTTGTCACAAGATAATACCCGTTAAGATTTGTATCGATCATATCCCTCCAGATGTCAGGTGGTATCTCGTAAAAGGATTTTGGAGAAATCATAAAATCGGGGTATATCCGGTGCATCATCTGCGCTGCATTATTGACCAGAAGATCAATTTTTTTCCATTCTTTTTTTACCCATGAAACAGCTTCTTTGACGGATTCTTCTTTTTGCACATCTATTGGCAATGCACAGGCCTTAAACCCTTTTTGTATCAATGAATTGACTGCAGTATCCAGTTTTTCACCAGGGCGTGAACAAAGCGCCACGGTTGCTCCCTTTTCAAGAAGCGCATGCGCCATGGCGAATCCAAGGCCGGAAGACGCTCCGGTTATAATGGCATGTAATCCGTCAAGTGAGATGTTCATTTTATGTTATCTCCAATGATTTTACCTGTGGCATTTGATATTACATCCAACTGTTTGTCTACACTTACAACCTATCTTCCGGACCCAATGGTCCAGCCATTACCCAGTCCGTAGGGGAGTGTTACGAAAGGGGCAGCTTCAACATGATAGATTAGACCATTTCGTATTCCGAATGTCTCCATTGTAACTAGATTTAACATCATTCCCGGAGGATCTCCCGGCTTTGCGGTACGGCTTGTTCCATCGTGTACAAACAGTGGAAAGGTTCCTACTGTCTGTTTCTGCTCATCAATAATCAGCGCCCGGCGTGGTCGAATACGTTTCATGTGGGCAAATGTTTTTGTATTGATCTGCTCCTCACAGGTCAGCATGCTGAACCTGAGCATTTCACGACCCTGTTCAGTATCAGCCGTCGGGAGAAAGGGGGCAGGCATCATGCGGCCTCCTGGGGGAGGGTTGTTTACTGTCTGGTAACCGTTCTCATGGCGCACGCATTCATCTGCAAATGCGCCGATTTTTCCATTGTCGCCTTCCAGTGCATCAAAATAAGAGTTTGCAGCGCGATAGAGAATATCCCTGGAAACCCTCTTTTCCACCGGAACATCTTCAGTTAAAAATGATACCGGGGTAGTTAAAAGCGGAATAGCAGCATCATCAATCTCGCGGTCATAAAGCTGCTCTATTTCCTGGATCTTTCCCCGGTCTACCTTTAAACGAATTGCGACCAGGGCATTACGGCCGCCGATTTTAAAACGTGCCTGGACCGCTACCTGTCCGGAAACCGGGTCTGCAACATAGATTTTAAAGTCGGTGGGTTCTGTCTTTGAACGCCAGAGAACCCCCTCGCCCACATCCATGGCGCCGGTGTTTTCTGTCATTCGGACGTCTATTGAAAGAGGCGGGAGCGAGTCAGGTGCCTGATTTAACATGGCATTCACATAATCATCCATGATTTCTACAAGACAGGTCCGGTCACACTCCCTGATTGTAGAAGGATTCCATTCAGGTTCTGCTGTTGCTGCTGCCTCAGCCATCGAACACACCGATAATAACAAGGCGATAACAGGCATAAAGATGTATATGGATCGTCTTAGAAATCTAGATATCATATCCCTCTCCTTTTAAATGATTTGTTATTTCCCTTTATGGGGGTCTTCATGGCAGGTATTACATGACATATTCGCAGAGACATCTGCCTTTTCCTTTTCCGGGCCATGGCAGGTCATGCATCCTTCGGAAAATTTATTCAGTTTTTCTGTAAATATAATTTCCCTGCCCGTATATTGATTAAGCATGGTTACTATCTTCATTGCCATGTCAGCCACCAGCCGGTTGCATCGCTCAAAGTGAGCCATTGTCATCAGTTTATGGCCTGAGGCCCTTGACCATCTGGAGCACGAAACATGACAAAGATTTGAACCTGATATTGATGCAACAATCGGAATATCCTGAACTGGTTTTTGGGGTTTGTATAGGGGCATAGAGGCCTTTTCATACCACAGGGACAATTCGTTGCAGAGTGCAAAAAGGTCTTCCTGTTTTTCAACAAACAGGCCAAAGATGAGTCCCCCGGCGTTGACCGTTCCGCAGACAGAGCCTATTCCGCCTATTCCACCGCTGCCATAGATGGTCGCAGCAACAGGAAAGGTATTATAGGGGGCGCCATATGTATCTGCCAGTGTGCCGATGACTGATTCGACTACACCGTACATGCAGCCTATTTTGGCCCATGCCGACTGGTAGGCCCTTTCCTGGATAGATTCCGGTTTGATCGGATTCCATGTCAACGGAAAATCGCCCGGGGCCTTTGTTTCTGCTGTAGAGTTTACATTATACAGGATAGCCCCCCCAAGAGCTGTGCCACCAATCTGTAGCATTTTACGACGCGTAATTTGAGAGCCCATAGAGTTTCCTCCTTTTTAAATTTAAGTCAATGAATGAACAGAAAAATCAGGGTGTTTTCTGAGTATAGCATGTATTAATTCATCAAGTTTCTGTAAAAAATTGGATCGATCCTTTTTTGTAAAAGGCGGAGGACCTCCGGTGATTTCCCCAATATCCCTGAGATCAGCCATCAGGTTCCTGGTAGCCACTATCTGGCCTATATTGTCTTCTGTAAACAATTTACCTGCGGGGTTTATTGCACTTGCCCCTTTTTTCAGGCTGCGGCTTGCAAGTGGAATGTCTGCAGTTACAACAATGTCATCATGTAAAGTATTTTCAACAATCCAGTCATCTGCAGCATCAGGGTGGTCTTCAACGATGACGGTCATGATCAAGGGATTGTCCGGAACACGGATAAAGGTATTTGAAACCACCGTTGTTTTTAGTTTAAATCTGCCAGCCACCTGGTAAATTTCCTTTTTAACTGGGCAGGCATCGGCATCAATGAAAATATTCAGCATTATATCTCTCTTAACTTTTTACCTTTTCCTGTTTATAAACTAAAGTTTCACGAATGTACATTATATATCGCTGTTTCAATGAAGGGTAGAGGCCTTTTGGGAGATCAGACAGTAATAAAGTAAAAGAAAAAAGCCCGTCAACAAAATTGTTGGCGGGCTTTTAAAGTAAAGAGCTAATTTAATTCAGCACTTAAAACCATACTTTTGCTGCCAGGTAGAATCTTCGACCGATAATATCGTGGCTGCTGATATAAGTGCCAAGATTGGCGTCAGTATCACTTGCGCCACTAGGCTTCGGTTTTGCGTAAAACAGGTTATCGATGCCACCGCGCAATTCTATGTTATCACCAAGAACATAGCGGGCAAATAAATCAAATTGATCATAAGAGGCTACACCTTTTATATCGGCGGCACTGCCGGGGGATGGATCCAGCGCTGGCAAATGCCTCCAGCGTAAACCACCGGAGAATGCACCATGGCCGTAGTTAAGGGTGGTAAACATCCGGTAATCAAAGGATGAATTGTTTACGGTTCCCGTGTAGTCAACAGTTTGTGCTCCCGGATATGGCATTACCGAATATTCATCAAGAATACTCAACAGTATATTCACACCCAGGCGCCCTGGAATCGAATCAAGTCCCATGTCAGAGAAAAAGGCACCCCAATCGAGCTGAATGTCATAGCCCACTGAGGTGAGAGCCCCCTGGTTAACATAGGTTGCCAGATACTTTCGGTCGGCGCCGAAATCATTCATCCCATCGCCTATGTACTCACGGTTAATGAGGTCGCAATATGGGCTGCCGGCTGCCAGTTCTGCGCCGGTGTAGGTTCCTGGGGCTGAGCCTATTAAGGGATTGTACTGGGCATCCAGACACTGCTGATATACCATATTATGGCCGGGGGAACCAATAGCACCCTCAACTTCGATGTTGTAATAGTCAACAGAAAGCCGTAAATTTTTCAGAGCCGGCGCTGAAAAAGGCGAGTCCATAACCATACCCAGGGTCAGTGTGTCGGCAGTCTCAGAATCCAGGTCCGGATTACCCCCTGTTACTCCTAAGACAAAGGGGAAGCTAAACGATTGGCCAAAGACATTATAGGCCCAGTCATTTGCACTTGCACCGGGCACGTACAGTTCAAAGTTTTCAGGAGCGCCATCGCGGACCATCAGGTGTTGACAAAGCGTCTGTACATTAAGGCGGTTTGGGTTTTCAGGTTTATTACCCCATTCCGCTACACCTGACCAGGTACCACAGGCATCCGTGCCGACTGTAATGGTACTGGCTCCTACAGGCATAAAAAGCTCGGCGATATTTGGAGCACGGTTTGCATACTGCAGGCCCCCGCGGAAACGAACCCAGTCAACGACTTTCCAATCCGCCATTACCTTATAGGTATCTTCTTTTGGAGCGTCGCCGTAATCCGATATTCGATAGCCCGGTTCCAGGGTAAAGCTTTCTATAAAAGGCAGGTCTTTAAGCACCGGGATTAAAAGTTCCCCATAAACCTCTTTTACATCGGTGCTTCCGTCTACAGGCACCGGTAACGCAATGTTACCAACGACCTCGGGGAATTCCTGGTTGGCGTTAAAACCGGTGTCAGGATTAAATCGGAAATTTTCTTCGCGATAAGCGACACCCGCCGCAAACTGAATCTTTCCGGACCAGGGCAATTCAAAAAGGCTGCCCTGCATGTTGGCTTCAAAAACATTTTGTTCCAGAGAAGTGACGTGGTTCATGCGAAGGGTCATATAATCGGCGCAATCCTGAGTGACGTAGGACGAAGTGTTGACACTGCCATCTTCGTTAAATACCGGAATTCCACTTTCGCAGGTAGCGATAACGGATGTTGCATACCCGTCCGAAAAGTTCTTGCCATACTGGTCAGCTTCATATATCTGCTGGGACCTTTTTAATTGTGTAAACCCTTCGTGCTGCTGAACGTTGATCGTTGACTTGCCGTGAGAATAATACACGTCCCAGGTCCAGTCTTCGGTGTACCCGGATCCAAACTCTCCACGAAGACCACCGCTGAGCTGAAATACGTTACCTGTTGTAAGTGTCTCATAAGGCGGTAAGTAACGCATGTTTTGTTCCAGAGTCCAGGGTGCAGTCAACGGATCAATAACATCAAACGGCGGAGCGGGATTTACCGGGGTACGCGAATTTAACAGATCGGCCAACTCGGCAGGCACCGGATGATGGGCAAAACCATCAGGTCCTTGACCGAATGTCGGTGAATCGGGATCGTCATACGCCTGGTTATAGGGCACTTGTATGCCCCAGATGTTAAAAAACTGCTGCTGGTTAGCGATCGCCAGGGCCTTGTTCTCCGAATAGCGCAGATCCATATAAAATTCGGTCTTGTCAGTCAGATTAAAACTTCCGGATCCAAACATTGAGTATCGCTCCAGGGGTAATTGCAGATAGCTTAAATCTCTATTTAAATAGGTAAGGTTACCCTCCGGAGTAATTTTATAACCGGAGTCACCCCATAATGGACCAGTATAAGGGTGGGCTGAATCTAACGGATTCTCTTCGTCAAATACAGTGCCGTCTTGATTGACCCGGTATAGTGCAGCACTCCATGCAGTTGGCACATGAGCGGAACCCGGATTAAAGGCGACCAGCGGGGATTCGCCCATAGCTTGATTACCGCTGCTAACGGTATTGGGGTCGTTCCAGCCGGCCCTGATATATTCGCGATCTTTAGATTTGATAGTGCCTCTATCTGCATAGTTAAAACCCATCATGACATTGCCGCGACCATCGGCGATATCGGCACCCAATAGACCGCTGAGTTGTAATTCTTTGCCGTCGCCTTCTTCGGTAATTCCATATTGAACATCGAATGTCGCGCCTTTGAAATCTTTCTTCAGTATCAGGTTCACAACACCGGCAATAGCATCAGCGCCATAAACGGCTGCGGCGCCACCGGTAATGACTTCAACTGATTCGATGGCGGCGGAGGGAATTGTATTGAGGTCTACCACCAGCGCAGCGTTTATAGGCTGGACACGTTTACCATCAACCAGAACCAGTGTTCTATTCGTTCCCAAACCTCTCAGGTCTACTGTTGCGGCGCCGGGTGAAGCCGTCGCTGAAGGAAGCGGCGAGGAGGCGGAACTGCCTATTAGCTGAGTACCCGCCGGAGTGAATTGCGGCAACTGGTTCAGCGCCGTTTCTATACCAATATTGGATCTATCTTCGAATGTATCAGCTTTGATTGTGACGATTGGGCTGGATGACTTGTAATCACGACGAGGAATGCGTGAACCGGTGACTACAATTTCCTCCAGTGTGAATTCTTCTTCACCCGAATCGTTCTCTTCCTGCGCGGTTGCCATCCCGCCTGCCAGCGCTACACTGATAACCAGCATGAATTTTAAAACGTTTTTAAATAAAGTAATCCGCTTTAGCATTTTCATGATTCCTCCCCATTCTTAAAGTTAAAAACCTAAAATCCTCAACTGTCTCAATAAGAGACAGCTGAACCCCATTATTTTAACTAGATAGAAAACAATTATGCTGCTTTATTAATTACTTAATATTATTGCGTTGAAAAAATAAATATTTGTAATGCCTGTAAAAAATGGAACATAAAAAAGTTTATAAACAAAGCGGGCGCCAATAACAGGAGCGGGAGGTTTCAGGTATAAATAGAGGACGATATTTAAATTTTCGCATGTGAGGAGCCTGTTCAAAGTTTCACCAAGTAAAAAATGAAGACCCGGAAAAATTAGTATAGTAAATTTTAAAATAACTTGCTGCTACACTTAGAAAGTAATCCGTAAACGATAGTCAAATTTTAAATCTGTGAATCAAATATTTCTTAAAGGCTTTTATTTAGAATAGTATACCTTAATGTATAGTTAAATAAATATTTCTTACGAAAATTAAAGTCAAGAAATAAAAATGAAAGGTGCTACAAAAAAAATATTCCTTCACTCAGTTGTGACCTGGCATTGCACTCAAAATTTAATATTTAAGGGATATTGCGAAGGATAAAAACGCACACAGGTGTTTGCCTGTGTGCGTGTGGGGTATTATTTGCTATCTACCGGATTTAGAATATATTATACCTGAAAGTCAATGCGAGCATACGCGGAGGACTCGGTACACCCGTTCTGGTATAAGTAGGAGTTATTCCATTGTCAGCCCTGTCAGATTCAAGCGTTATCCAGTAAAATTTATCAAACAGGTTTTGCACTTCCAGTGAGAATGACCATCTTGCATCAGTAGACATGTATGTCAACTTGGCATTGTATACTGTGTAATCGGGGACAACATGATATGGAGCTATTGGTTTGGATCCTACACTGTTATTATTACGCCCTCCCTGATAGAACATATCTATGCGCGGTATGAGCATTGACCCGTTAGTGAAATTGATCCTGTATTGTGCGCCTATGTTAAAATTGTACTCAGCCTGATCTTTATAATCAGGGTGAACATACCCCGGATGATCCGGGCTCACATCAGTATCAAAGTCATAATATCCAAAGGATGCATTAAGATCCAAATTTTTAAGTGGCCTGGCGGTTACATCAAATTCAAGACCTTTTGATGTTCCGGGCGCGCTTAAATAAACCATTGCGTATGTGCTTCCAGTAGTACCTGCGTAAGCTGTTCCTTCAGGACACAGGGTGCCGTAGGGAATAGCATATACAGGTGTGCCAAAATCATCTACAGCGGTACATTGGGCTCCGAATGCCATGAATTGACGAGGGTCATAATCATTAAGGAATGCCGCTGCATTTATTCTTAATCGATTATCGAAAAAGTCGGTTTTAGCACCCACTTCATAGGCAAGAATTTCTTCACCTGTTATTTCCTGAAGCTGGGCCTGAGTGTAGGGCCTCGGGTTCGCACCCTCGGAACGAAAGCCCGTAGACGCAGAAAAATAAGCCATTATGTCTTCGGTGAATTGATAATCAAGGCCGAATTTCCAGTCATAATGGGATTTACCATAGGCCAGTGGTTGCGAGAGCTGCAGGAAGTCTGTATGGTCAAAGGTAAAGGTCTTGTCTTCATCAGTAAATCTGCCTCCGGCAGTTAAAGATAGTTTTTCGGTAATATGAAATATGCCATGGATAAATGCTGATTTACTTTCTGTAGTAAAGGAATCGTTATTGGAAAACCCGGCCGGATTGATTCCCAGGTCTTCAGCCCAGATGCCAAAAGTTCCCAGGCCGATATAACCTCCAAAATGGTGATCGGATTCAAAGTAGTAGATACCGGTTGTCCAGTCCAGCAGGTTATTTAAAGCCGAACCGTTCAGGCGGACCTCATAACTGGTTTGTTCATGCTCCATATTAATCAAATATCCATTAAAAGAAAAGGGAGTGTTATTTGCGGCAACAAATATCTGCTCATATTGCCTGTAGCCGAAGATCCCCCTTAGGTGAATTTCCTCAGTAATGTCATAATCCACTCTTGTAAAGGCGTTTTTGTATTCTTCTGTGTTTTTATCGGGCCATCTTATACCGTTTATAGGGTCTTCAAAACTTTCATAAACAGTATAGGGATCACCCGTGACAAACGGGTCACCGAGAATGGTCAATGCATCACCTTCATTTATGTTCCAGGTTGGATCAATATAGTTATTCTGAACATGCTGATCGAACATATCCTCAGGATTAAATCCTCTAAGCATTGTTTCAGCTCCTACATCCGCTGTTACCTGGGTGTAATCTGCACCTACATTGATTTCAAGCCTGTCAGAGGGAATATAGCGGAACATGACTTTTGCGGCATCGCTCTGTGATCCCCCTTTTTCACCAATCTTACAATTGCCATTTGTGATTTTGTCGCTTATCAGAGTTGAAGGGAAGGAACCTGCCAGCTCAGGAGTCCCATTGGCGATCATCTGGCAGGTATAATCAAGGCGGTCCATGTATCCATCAACACTTTTTGAACTTCCTGAGATACGCATAAAAAGTATATCTTCAATAAGTGAGAAGTCATAGGCCCCTGAAAAATCAAGACGGTCAAAATCACCTCCGGTCATCTGAAAATGACCGGTATTATCCCCCTGTGGGAGTTTGGAAATCAATCTGATAGCACCTCCAAGGCTGTTTTTACCAAATAGGGTTCCCTGTGGACCACGCAGTACTTCAACACGTTCCAGGTCGAGAAGGTCAAGAGTCGAACCCACGAGAGTCTCCTGGTAGATGTCGTCTACATATTAACCCGGCAATTAAATAGGAGACTATCAAGCAGCATAAGCAATCTTAGGGTGTTTAAAATATTTTTTAACACGTCCAGGTAGTTTTTGAAGCTTTCTCAAATGAGAAATAGCTTTTTGCTTGAGTTCTTTTTTTGTTCTGGCTGGAATACCAGAATGTACACCGACCTTTAGGTCGCAGTTTAGGTATTCATCAGGATTTAATTCCGGTGAATATGATGGAAGAAAGAACAACTCAATTTTGTCTTCATGTTCTTTCAGCCAGTCTTTGACAATATAGCTATGATGGACTTTCAAATTATCTACAATCAAAAAGATTTTTTTATCAGCATCTTTGATCAATCGTTCCATGAATTTGATCATCGTTTGGGAATTCATCTTGTTTTTATAAACCATAAAACGAACTTTACCTTGATTGGTGACAGAGGAAATCAGGTTGACGCGCTGGCACCTGGGATGAAGCCTAATCGCCGGTGTTTCACCACGAGGAGCGTAACTTCTTCCATGGTAACTGTCGTTACACAATCCAGTCTCATCCCCCCAATGAATTTCCGCGGTCTCTTTTTTTGCACGTTTGGAAATATCCGAGTATTCTGTCTCCAACCAAGCTTTGACTGCTTTTGGATTTTGTTTATAGGCTTTCTTCAGTGGTTTTTGTGGAGTAAAATTCCATCTGTTCAGATACTCGCCAACAGTTCTGATCGGCATATCTATATTCCACAATTGTTTGATGAGTTGCTGTACGGCAATGCGTGTCCACAAAGCAAATGGTAATTTCATTTGGTCAGGGCATTTGTCTTGTATAGCTTTTTGCAATTCTTTTTCCTGATCAGGTGTCAACGTGCGGCAACTGCCCTTTGGACGGCCACGCTTTTTAATTTTAAGGGCTTTATTACCTTCTTTTTGATAAAGAGCCCACCATGTACTGCAAATGGATCGGCTCACTCCTGTAATGGCACTGATCTCATTATGCGTTCGTCCCTGTTTTCGGAGTCGAATGACTTGATTACGAATTTGTTGTTGGGCATCAGTGCTGAGTTTCCTTGCGTCTATTTTTTCCATGATCGTGTTATAACAAAATACGATCCATTTGTTAAGTATTTTGTTGCCGGGTTAATATACTCCGACCCCCGGTTCAAAGGCAGGTATAAAATCGAACTGCCCTACACCGCGCAGGCCGATTTGGGCGTTTGGTCCCATGGCATTACCCTGTTGACGAATATTTGCATTAGGAACAACCAGTCCCAGATCCTGGACACTCTGTATATTCTGCAACTCGAGCTTCTCACCTGTAATTGCTGTGATCGCCAGCGGTGTTTCCTGAAGATTCGTTTCCTGAAATTGCGCTGTTACGGTTATTTCCTCGAGCATGAATTCATCCTGGTTTTGTTTACTTCTTTTGGTTTGTTCATTTTCCTGCCCAATTGCAGTCCCGCATATAAGTAATACTCCAATAATTAATATGAGTTTTAATACACGTGTAAATAGAGGAATCCGTTTAAACATTTTAATAAGCCCCCTTTTAAATAAGTTAGAAAACTGATTCACCTGACTTCCCTTAAGAAGATAGATGACGCTCCGCTCTTATGACTTAATAAAATCTTTATCTTGATGCTAAAATGATGGGTCGATAAAAATTTACCAAAAGGTACTGGCGGTAAAAAATAACATACTGATGGAGTTTAAAAATATTTAGATGTCTCTAACCGTAACAGGAGCAGGGAAAAAAGATCCGCAGCGAAAGATATTTAGCTTATCACATGAGAAGTTGATGTGCAGCGTATTCACACAGAAAAAAATCAATGTCGACCCGGTGATTTATTTACAGCAAATGAAATACTGTCATGTAATTTAATGGCAAAATCATCTGTAATGAAAATTAATTTTTAAACTGTAAATACCAATGTTTTTGTTGGGCTTTAATTATTGAAAATTGGATATACTATGACAATTTTAATTAAATATTTGTTACAAAATTTAAAGTCAAGAAATAAAAAATAAACTGTTTTTAAAAAATTAAATTATCCTTTTTATAAATTGTAGCCGATATACCTTTTAAGATAATTTATACAGTTCTATGAATAGCAAGACACTTAAATTGCCGCAGATCAGGTTGAACCTGATATAAGATAAAAAAAAAGTCATGGCAATAATATAAGGATGATAGAAAGGTCTGCTCCGCTGACATTCTGAGTATTATTGTCTGCCTTTTTTAAGGGTTAATTTTAAATGGGTGATAAAGAAATAGATTTAAAAGAAAAGTCTGTTGCTGAAAGTATTGAAGATCAATTTGATGATCTCTTTACACCGAAAAAGCCTGTTGCAGATACGGATGCCGTTAAGAAAGATATTGCTTCGGATGGTCCTCCAGTTAAAAAAGTCCAACCTAAACCTTCAACCCGGAAACCCCTAGATAAAAAGGAAACTGTAAATAAAGTTACCTATAAAACGGAGAAACCCTCGCCGAACAGGCCCACGGTTAAGAGTGCTCAATTAAAGCGCACTCCCAATAAAACATTGATTAAAAAAATAACTTCGCCAGCAAAGACAGAAAGAAGTAAGCCAGTTGTTAAAGATGCTTATCCTCCAGATATGAAAGAGATGCCATCTGAAGATTCCAGTAAACCGCCTGTTCAGAATGTTTTTAAAAAGGCTAATCAGAAATATAAAAAAAATAATATACTGGATAAAGCAAAATAGGGTTTATATCCCTTATTATTTACATTATTGATTCTCCTGTTGGTGCTGTTGTCTATGTTTATAGGTAAAATACTGATCCCGGATGAAATGATGGAATTTTTTAATATTAAACAATCATCAACTTTAATCTCAAAACCTGTCTCGATAGAACATACTAATAAAAAGAAGGTTATCGTCTCCAGGGAAAAAAAGGTCTCATCCCCAAAAACAGAAATTAAAAAGCTGGAGCTTGAAAAGCCAGATATTCAGAATAAGGTTGCTTTTGAAGAAGAAAAGAGAGCTCAAGTGGAAACCGACATTGATGTATCAGTAAAAGTCGAGGACGAATCCCATAAAGTTATTAAAGAAGAAATTAAATCATTTCCATATTCCATCTATCTGGGATCCTATGGCTCTATTGATAAAGTAAAAACGGCAGCAGCAGATTTTATAAAAATGGGAATAACAGCCTATTGGATAAAATTGGACCTTGGAGAAAAGGGAACCTGGTTCAGGCTTTTTACCGGTTACTTTCAGACAAGAGAAGAGGCTGATGCATTTATAAAAACCGAAAAGCTAAAAGACGCAGAGTCCAGACTCACTAAATATACAAACCTGATTGGTATCTATAAGTTAAAGGAAGATGCAGACAGACAGAAAAAACACCTGGAAGAACTTGGGTACAGCCCCTATATCATAAGTGGAACACGTAATATATATCGGCTTTATACCGGTGCATTTTCTCAGGAGGGCAGGGCAGAAGAACTGAAGAATGCCCTAAAACTTAATGGTATAAAAAGCGATATTGTAGAGCGCTAGAATAAGATATTTTTTTTAAAAAAAGAGTCACTCTTTCCGCCAGGAAAAGATACCACTGATCATAAGACCTCTTTAAAATTATCTACACCAACTGGTTTTGCTTTGGTTTCGTATCATGAAAAGCCAAATTAGCTTCTTGCTTCGGCTTGATACATTAGTGCAATTATCTGTTGACATATAATAGGAAAATCCATAGTCTCAGTTATATCAGATAGGTAAAACCAATCCAATTAATCAGACATACTTTTTAAGGAGGAAAAAAAGAGATGAAACATCAAAAGTTTATCTTATTTTTAGGCATATTGATATTGACTCTGTTTGCAGGAGTGTCCGCCCAGGCACAGTGGAAGGTAGTGGTCCCTCAAAAATTGTTTGCGGAAAAATTGAGAATCGCCGCATTTGATAACGAAAAATTTGGCCTAAACGGAGGGGCCGGTGATGTGGGCAAGGCACGCTTTACCATGGATGGCGGTAAGTCATGGATACAGGCCGAAAGCAGCGGCGGCTGACTTTACAACTTTGACATCGTGGATGTCAAAACGATCTGGCAGTGCGGTATGAAAAACCTCAGTGTAAGTACTGATGGTGGTGAAACCTGGAGTGCTGTAGCAGATAAAGCCGGCGGATTCGGTTGTCTGGTTTCTTTTATTGACGCGAAGACAGGATGGTTTGGCTTTGGGAATAAATTTGAGAAGACTACAGATGGCGGTGCAACCTGGGCAGGCCTGACTTTGCCCGACGGTGTAAGCCGTGTAGCTGCAATCTCCCTCCGAACACCTGTAGACGGTTATCTGGTGGATGATAAAGGTGTCCTTTATATTACCGGTGATGGTGGCAAAACCTGGTCATCCAAATCTCTGGGACTTGAGACCCCCTCTATTATGGGTTTTGTCAGCGGAGGCTTTGTCAACGAGATTCCGCAGACCGCAATACGTTTCACCGATGCGGACAACGGAGTGGTTGTCATGGGGCTTTCAGGAAAAACAAGCATGATTGCCTTAAAAACCGCTGATGGAGGGAAGACCTGGAAAGAGGAAAGCCTGCCAGCTACATTGTTTGGCGCCCCATACCTATCACGGGACGGTAAGTTTCTTACAATTAATAAATGGGGAGAGGGTACCACTGTACTTAAAAACGAGTAATCAGGTTTGATTAAAGGTTAATTATTAGAGGCAGATCTTCAATGCTAAAAGGTGAAGGCCTGCCTCTTTATTTTTTATTATAATTATTACGTTATTTACCAGTAATTGGCACTTTTTTACATAAATATTTGGTAAAATTTTTCACACTTTTTTACCGCTTTATATCTGTTAAATCTATCTTATTGATATCATATCTTATTATCCTGTCTGTCTGCATGACTCTTTTGGCATAGACATTGCCTGTATATCAGTCAAAATTCATACTTTATAAAGATAAGAGAGCTATAATAATGATAGATATATATACAAGAAAAACTTTTACTGTTTATCAGATGTTATGCATGTTGCTGTTATTCATGCTACAGTTCATGTTTATGGTCCAGCTTAATATTTTCCATGTCCCATTTTTACATGAAGACCCCAAACCGGTTGAGGTACCTGTAATATTACAGAATAAACCTGAACCGGTTGTACTTGAAGAAGAAAAAAAGGATATCTTCACCCACCAGATTAAAAAAGCTGAGCCTCTGTACAATCCTATTATACTTGAAGCTGCCAATCTTCACGATGTTGATTTGACCATGGTAAAGGCGATTATCATGGCTGAATCCGGGTACAACCGGAGGTCGGTTTCAAGAAATGGTGCTGGCGGCCTGATGCAGCTTATGCCCCGAACAGCAAAAGCCCTTGGTGTAAAAGATATTTTTGATCCCAATGAAAACATTCATGCAGGTGTCAGGTATTATAAGTCCCTTTTAACCCGTTTTAATGGTGACGAAAAGCTGGCACTGGCTGCCTATAACGCAGGCGCCAGGAATGTTCATAAGTATAAGGGGATACCTCCATTCAAGGAAACCCGTCGGTATGTCAAGAAGGTTTTAGCATATCAGAACTTCTACAAAAACGGACCCGAATCAAAAGAGTCAACATCCATATAACCAGATATTTATTCCCAAAAAAATAATAATTAATTTCGTCAGAGGTTCTCAAACCGCGCTCAACAGATCACCATGCGCGGTTTGCTTCTTTTAGCTTGACGCATTTGTGTCAGGCAGGGACATCCATAATTGTCAATCTGGCCTCTAAGCCAATTGAGCTGAAAAACATCATAGGATTGCCCCTGCCATGATATAATGCGTCACTTATTACTGTTTGCTAAACTCTTAACTCCCATGGTTTGAATAAGATCATTTATGTTTGTTGTCTTTAAATTCATTCCTCCCTCTGATACCGGAAGGAGTATAATCTTTTTACCCTGGATTGCCTCGGCGATTCTCAGCCTGTTAATATTCTGCAGTGGTATGGTAAAGGCTATAATTATGTATGCAGTGAAGTTTTCATTCAGCACTGTAAGGGATGCGCTGTAGAAAGAGGTAATAATTATTAATGCCGAGCAAAAAATGCTGAACAGGATCACGGCGTCATATGACTGCCTGTATTTTTTATTCCTGATGCCAATATTGTTTTCAAAGCCTATTTCGCGCTCAAGATATTTTGTAATTCCAAATTCAGAGATAAACCCTGCAAACAGATAAAAGGAAAGAAAATAAGAGAATATTCCCAGTGCCGAATCTCCCTGTACCCTTACGACCAGTATTGAAATAATAATACTGATTAAAAGATCAAGAGATCCTTCTCCAATCATATAATGAAGGATACAGATAAATAATGACTTTATAAAATATATGTAAAGAGTGAAGGTTATCATATTTATTACATTAATGAATTTGACAGAGTGCCCGCAAGCACATATATTTCCTGAATGAATAAAGATATTATTTCAGAGGGAAAATACATGGGATCTGATAATAGTGCCGGGTTTATCAGATTTTTTTTATATTTTTTGATACCATTTTTATCCTTATACCTCCTGCTATCTTTTTCAAATCCTGCAGAAGCATCTGATTCTCCCATCGAAGAAAAAAAATCCAAGGATACAACTCTTAATGTAGATATATACGGTGATAGTATTGATGAAACAGGAGATGCTTATGATGGCAGTCCGAAAAAGACAGATACCATCCATGCCGCCCTGTCCAACTCACTCAGTGCAAGTGCGGACTGGATCGATTCTTTTTTCAGGGAAGAGCGGGCCGAGATAGAAGAGGATAACAGCAACCTGAGATTGAAATTATCAGGTCTTAAAGAAATGGACAAAAAGATTGATTTTAAAGTCAAGGCGAGCCTGCATCTTGTTCTTCCTAACCTCGAAAACAGGCTTCATCTTTTTGCATCAAGTATTCTTGAAGAAGATGACAACGGTCACGATTACTTTGAGCCCAGTGATGAAGAAGACAACAAGTCAAAAAAATTTTACTTATCAATGCGTTATTTTCTAATGTCGGCAGAGAGGATGAATTTAAGCCTGAGAGCCGGCCTCAAGTTTCGTAAGCTGACCCCGGCTGTATTTGCCGGGCCCAGATACAGTTATTCTAAAAAATGGGATTCGTGGGATTTTAGATTTATTGAGGATTTTTCATATTTTACAGACAATGGCTGGGAAAACAGAAGTTCTGTTTTTTTTGAAACTTTTTTTTCTGAATATCTCTTCTACCGCATAAATTTAACCGGCAGATGGCAGGAGAGTGAACCGGGTTATGATTACTGGGTAGATATTAATCTGTATCATACCCTTAGTGGTAATAAAGTGCTTAATTATCGTGTTAAAGAGGTATTTGATACATATCCCAACAACAGACTGACAGAAGTGATAGCCGGAGTTCGCTATCGCCAGGGTTTCTGGCGAAAATGGCTTTTTTTTGAAATATCTCCTCAGGTGTCATTTGCAGAAGAGGACGACTACCATCCTTCACCAGGTATAACCATATCTCTGGAAATGTTTTTTGGTGAGGATTTTTTGAGTAATTTGGAATAACCTTATTGGAAGCTGACAGAAGGTTAAGGCTGAAGACAGGGTTTACGAATGCTGCACCCGATTATATGAGGAAGAATGGTCCTGAAAATGTGAACAATTACTGCTTATTAATAGCAACTGATTCAAAACCTTGAGGGGCTTTCGAAATATAATATTTTACCATTATCAGGATGCTGAAAGCTCAGGTAAGAGGCGTGCAGGAGCAGGGGATCACCAGGCTTTCCATTGCCATAAAGCCTGTCACCCACTATCGGGCAGCCCAGTCCCATGGGGTGGGATGCATGGAGCCTCAACTGATGTGTTCTCCCGGTTATGGGGGTAAAGAGAATTCTTGTCTGATTATTTTCGATGTCTATTTTTTCCCAGAAGGTTGTTCCCATTTTACCTTGAACCGGGTCATAAATCTGGTAGGGCCTGTTATCTACATCCAGACGAAAGGGAAGGTTGATTTCTCCATGTTCTTCTCCAACAACACCTTCCAGTATGGCAAAATACTGTTTTTTTACAGATCTATTCTGAAATTGGATTGACAGGTTTTTATGTGCGTCTGCTGTTAAAGCCAGAATCATCAGCCCGGATGTATCCATGTCCAGGCGGTGAACAGAGGGCTGGGCCATACATCCCGGATATTGATCTCTGATACGGCTCACGAGGCAGTCCTGTTTGTCGGGTCCCCGTCCTGGTACCGATAAAAGCCCACCCGGTTTATTCACAACAACGATAGAAGAATCCTTGTAGATGATTTCTATTTCAAACATCCTATCGTCCGATTCCGCACAGTATAAAATCCAGGAGGGGCTGACACTTTTCTTCGCAGGGAGCATAAAAATACCCCTGTTGACGTGTCCCCGAGCGGTTTGTTCTGCCCCAGTAAATCTCCGCAAGGCTTTTAGGCACAAGATTCTGCTTTGCCGCAGCGTTCAATAGTTTGGGCGCGCAGCAGTCTCCGGTACCGGTGGGAATACCGTTTTCAAAAAAATCAAAAAGTGATCTCACCTCTGACCGGAAGTTGCGGACTCGATATAGTGCATGTATTTCTTTCATCAGGGATTGTGACAACTTTTTTCGTTCCTGAATCAGCTCTTTTCTTTCAAGACCTTCATGAAGTCCGTCGATCCTTTTTCCCAGATCCTTGATCTGTTTGTCTGTATTATTGACCAGTGAATTAAATTTGACTACATCAAGAAGTGGAGGCGCCCATCCTTCAACATCCCAGATACCATTATATTGTCCGGAAAAGGCCTTTAAGATTACAGTCTTTCCATCATGGCCGAGGCACTCCAGTACACCGAACATCTGCCCCCTGGCTTCCCCCTTGATATAATCCAGCGATAAACGTGGATTTGCCTCATGTGCCGGAACATGCAAATCAATGCGCCTGGAATCCTCCAGGGTTTTCATCAGTTCAAGACAATGCTCTCTGGCCCTACCTTGTTCCAGGTAATGGGTTTTCCCGCAGAAACAACAGTGCCCCGAACTGGCTGATTCTTTGTTCTTATTATTCATTTGTCTAATTGCCGTCCCATCCGGCCAGCCTTGCCCAGAGCCACCAGGCTGCATAGGCCTTCTGGTTCGCATTCAGTGGCTGGCTGTGGGCAGAGGAGCAATTATACCAGTCAACCC
This sequence comes from Desulfatiglandales bacterium, assembly GCA_963667015.2. Lineage (GTDB taxonomy): Bacteria > Desulfobacterota > DSM-4660 > Desulfatiglandales > HGW-15 > JAAZBV01. The sequence continues at coordinate 1,547,577 of CAXXJJ010000004.1, read as the reverse complement.
CTTCGGTATGTGAATCCTGCCATTCAGTGGCCCAGTTGCCATCATTGTAATCACAACTGTCCGTTACATAGAGGTCACCATAGTATTCACCATCAGGATCGTAGCTTTCAATATCTTCAAAATCATACAGGATTTTGCCATTTGCTTCGCAATAATCTCTTATCTGCTGGTTGCGCTGATGAAGGTTTCCATCCAGCCCTGTTCCATTGGTATGACCGGTCATATAGACAAACATTACATCAGGATAATCAGTCTCAAGGTCATTCATAAAATCCATGATACAGATCAATATCTTCTTCGGTTCCGTCGGCCTGTCCGCACCATGACCAGATTATTACGTTTATGTCCGAATGGGAATCCAGGTAGTCACGTGTGGCGTCAGCCCATGCTGTGCGATCAGGATTCCCCAGATCGCTTGCACCTGAGAACGGACTGTCCCGCAGATCCAGGGCGCCGTTTGTGCCTCCATTATTCCATTCGTATGTTGAGCCGCCATTGGGGGCATTTGCAAAACTCACGAGCCCTGTCATGCCGGTAGTGATCTGACTGCCATGAGATGTGTGCCCATAGGCAATGTGAAGAATGTCTTTTGCTTCTTCTATCCAATCCAGCGGGACAAATGACAGGTCAGTACTGGTATGATCAATGATGATGGCCCCGGTACCAAGTGGATCTGAGTCAGTATCATCGCCATTATTGTCCCCTCCTGTTCCGGAAGAATCGGAGGTGCCCGAATCATCGGTCAGATCTCCGGCCTCTTCTGAGTTACAGGATATAGTTATACAAAGGCTCATTGTTAGCAGTATAAACAGTAAAGTTCGCAATGTTGCTGATTTCATTTTATATTCTCCAATTTTATTGCGAAGCGCAGGCCTAATGTCTTGTCGCTTGCGGTGATTAAACAGATTTACTTTTAGTTCATTCACTTGCCGCCTATTGTCAGGATTTATTATTTAATACTTAATGCCGGATTTGAATCTTGATTCTTGCTTATTATTGCAAAATGCAAAAATAGTACCTGTAAGTAGTAGTCTTTGAATATTTTATTCTATCAGTATTATTAAAATATAGTAGAGCCCGGTTCACTATATTACCTGACGTAAGGCTAATAACCTTGCCCGTAGAGGTTTTCGACATAATTCTTTTTTATCTTTTTCTGCCAGAACGACCGGAAAAATGAAAAAGAGAATTTTCTGATATTCAACAGGTTATAGATAAACTGTATGTAATAATGTACGTTATTCTTACTTAAAAGTATACAGATTAACCTGTTATCTCTTAATACCGCGAGGCTAGATCTGCGAGAATATCTCGGTATGATTTGTATTGCGCAAAAGAGACGGCCGTTCTTGGTCTGTCATCCAGGCAGGGAAGGTAACGCTCCTTTTCAAGAAGGGGTAAAACAGTATTTTCTATTTTTTTTCTAAGGCTCCTTTCCTCATTCTTCAGTGCCCCTGAATCGATTCCGCCAATAAGTGATATATGATTACCGAAATGACGGCGAAGTTCCATATATTCCATGCTGGAAACAGCGATGTTACTGAGCCACAGGACATTTATGCCGGCATCCACCATCAGGCTGAGAATAGAAGTCAGGTCCCCTCCGGTGGCACAGAAAATCCGCAGCGGGACATTGTATTTATCCAATACGGATATTACTTTTCTATATCCGGGGATTGCATAGCGTTTGAACATTTCAGGGGATATAACCGGACCAGTATTAGTGGCTATGGGTTCATAAAATGAGGCATAATCAACACTGACACGGGAGAGTACGCGTTCGAGACAGGTACAATAGAAATCGGTCGTGCGGTTTAAAAGTCTTTCGACCTGTTTTGGTTCGTTGATCAGGGCATCGCAGGCTGCCATCAGGGACTGCCAGTCTCCCACTCCAAGCATCTGTAAGAGACCTCCTCCGGAGGCATCCACGTAAAGGACACGGCCTTCTTTTCTAAGCTGGGCAGCGCGTTTAACAAAATCCTTTTCATACCGGGCAGGGTCATCAGGATTATAGTGACGGTCAAATGCAGCCGGATCCTGCAGTAGATCAGGGGCCATCCTGTAGAACGGGGCACTGCGCAGCATAAGCCCAGCTGAGTAGTGTGGCTCCAGATTGAAAAACTCCGGAAATGATACTCCTGAGGTAAGTCCTTCCCGGATCCATTGCTTAAGTGTTTCTTCATCAGGTTCAAGATCGAAGAATGGAAAACGATCTGTTTCTTTACCAAGTAATGTACCTAAAAAACGTTCCTGCTCAGTCATCATGTTCATAAGTTTTCCTCGTAGAGCTGTATGGAGCCGCAAAATCAGTCCGTTAGATTTATGCCGTGCCTGCAAGAAAGACCGTTGCTGACAGTTAACATAAGTAGTTTTCCGGTGAACAGAAACTCACTTTCCCCGATGAAAAAGAATATGTGGATCAGGCTTGTGAGTCAAGAAAAAGGGTCTATAGAAAATACTTAATTTTTAAAGGCATTAATGTTATAACTTAATCCTTTATCTGTTTTGATATAATTCAAAAGGAAAAAATAAATTTTATTATCATATTAAGGAGGAACTTTCGTGTTATCTTTAAAAGAAAATGTTATTGAAACAATGAAAAACGGGAAACCGGATGCGTTTGTAAACGAGTGGGAACCCTTTCCCCAGGTATGGGACCCTGTCTTTTTTCACCTGTTTCCTGTTGCTAAGGGCAAAACAGTGGTTAATCCATGGGGAGTAACTATTTACTGGGGAGAAAATGAACCGGGAATTATGCCGATAGTTAATGCAGATACAAAGGTCTGCCCCGATATAACCGAATGGCAGAAATACTGTAAGGCCCCGGACCTGGATAAGGTGGATTTTGACTGGACACAGGCAAAGGCTGATACCGAAAAAATTAAGTCTGAAGGCAAATACGCAATGGTCTGGGTTCCTACCGGAATTTTTGAACAGCTTCACTTCCTGATGGGTTTTGAAGATACACTCATGAATTTTCTTGCAGAACCGGAAGCAATGCATGAGCTGATCGACTATGTCAAAGAGTCCAAGATGCAGCAGGTGAGACTGCTGATCGATAATCTTCAGCCTGATGTAATAATGTTCCACGACGACTGGGGTTCAAAACACAGCCTGTTTATGAGCCCTGATACATGGCGTGAATTCTTAAAGAAGCCATATGCCGAAATTTACGGTGCAATGAAAAAAGCCGGCGTTATTACAATGCATCATGCCGACAGCTTCTGTCAGAATATTGCTCAGGATATGGTTGATGTAGGTATTGATATCTGGGAAGGGATTCTCCCCTCCAACGATATTCAGCAGATCAAGAAGGACACTAATTACAAGCTGACCTTAATGGGCGGTGTTGATGCTTCAATTGTCGACCGTGAAGACTGGACCGAAGAGACCGTTCGTGCAGAAGTAGCCCGTGCATGCAAGGAATATCACGAGGGCGGAATGTTTATCCCATGTCTGACCTACGGCGGTGAAGGTAGCATCTACCCGGGGGTTAATGACTGCATTATGGATGAAGTTAGAAATCAGAATAAGATTTATTTCAAATAATCATTAGTTTTATATCAAATACAACAGGATATTGTGCAGTTGAATCTGAACAATATCCTGTTTTTTTATATATATTATATATGTAATATAAGTTATATTAGTTGACTATTAATATAATATATATATAATTAAGCATAATTAAAATTTTTCTGTTTCTTAAAATAAAATTTTTACTAATTATTTATCTCTTTAAAGGAATCTACAGTATTACCGGATTAACGATTCGAATTGATATATTCCATAGCACAATCCCTTAAAGCCTCATCCCTGTGCCTTGACCAGTATTCAAATAAATCGCCTGGAAGGGGTTCGGTCCAGTAGTGAATTTTTCGAATTTTTAAATCTTTATTATCTTCGACTGTTAAATGATAATGTGCGCTCGCCTGAAGAGGTTCCCATGTTTTCCCCGAAGGTTTATCCTTGAAGCGTATCTCAAATTGTACAACAACAATTAATTGATTGACATCAATTGAATAATAATGAGGTATGAGGTCTTCCTGGAGGCCAGGGTGAATAAAAGATATAAGAAGTTCATCCCGGGTCATTGTTTTTTTGGGTTGAGGTGATGGAGGCGTATACATGGTTAATTTAAGATCTGGAGTGAAAAATATTTTAAGTCTTGGGACTGTATCAAGATTACCCTGATATTTGCATATATCATCAAAGTAGTTCTCAAACCAATTTTTTATACTTTCATATGTTATTTCCATTCTTGATTCCTCCTGTGGGTAATGCATGGCGGGTATAATATGAATCATGAAAGGTTTTTTAAAAGCCGGAATGGGGTTTAAAGCCAAGCTTAAGGGGCAAAGGATCAACAGGAAAATTGATCCTTTGCCATTGTTTTTGATCGGGGCTCTCAGTTTCCGGTTTAACAGCCTGACAGCCTGTCTTCAATTAACCGGTTACCAGCTAAAATCGTTATGCTTTTATTCAGCACGTTTGGCATCGAATGTCATAGGTTGAGAGGGGCCTTTAAAACCAAAATCAGATATCATGGTAATTTTTAGAGTATCTCCTCTGAATAATCCGTTATACTTGAATGTGCTTTTATTTCCCATGTTTAAAGAGATAATTTTGAAGGAAAAATCATTTCCATCGATTTTACCCTCTTTTATCTCCGATTCTTTGCCGCCGCCAAGGGTTGTGCCTGTCAGTTTATCTCCTTCTGTCTTGAAATTATATATAACCTCCATTGGAGGGCCATTCGGACCCATGGAGATTGATGCCGTCCATTTGCCATCAATGCCGCTGGCAAAAGCTTCTGACAGGTTATTCCAGTAAGCGGCCTTTTCTGCATCAGGAGCTACGCCGAATTTGCCATTTTCATAAATACTGGTAAGTATCTTGGATGATTTTTCATGGCCCAGTCTTGCGGCATTTTCCATCCAGCTCAGGCAGACATCATTATCATGTTCTCCTCCCCAGTCTTTAAAGCACATATAACCCACATTATACATTGCCGAAATATCACCCTGATTTGCAAGGTCAATACACAGTTTGAATGCACTTAATTTCGCCGGCTTATAGTCCTGAGATGCGGCCTTCATTATCAATGCCATACCTTTGTTGAAATCCTTTTCAACCCCCTGTCCATTCACATACATGGCACCCAGATTGGTTTGGGCCTCTGCGTTTTCCTCTTCAGCCAAAGGGCTCAGCAATTCAAAGGCCTTTTTAAAATCTTCATTTTTTATAGCTGTTTTAGCATCCTCAAGCTGATCAGCACTTGAGGCCAGTGGAAAAACAAAACATAGAAGTAGAAAAAATAGTGTGAACCTGAAAAAATTCATTAAAATCCTCCTTATTATACCAATTTTTACTTTTTTAGTGTGTTTATCGCCCTCTTCTTGCCTCAAAAGAGCTATTCCCCACTGGGAATGCTTATCTATATGTCATTTTTTATAAAAAATCCAGTCCTGTCTGCATCGAAAAGGTTTATTCATTGATCCTGGCATCGATAAAAATAATGGGTTTACCAACGCGTTTTATGACTAACGGACAGTGAGGAGTGCCCTTGGGAATGAAGAAATAACATGAATAGTTGATTTTTCTGACCTTGTCCCCCAGTAGCATTTCACAATCCGCATCAAATTCAAGGAAATTTTTTCCATCACCTCCGATCAGGAATATCCACTGGTCATGATCCTCGTGGGAATGAGTGCTGCCGCCAAGGGTGTCAGGCTCGGTTATATATGCAAATCCTATTGCAAGCCTGGAGTTGGGAATATCTCCCGAACCCCATGCCGTGATCATGGGGGAGGTTATCGTATCGTGTATAGACTGCCATGGCTTGAATTCTACCACACCAGGCTCTCTCACCGCATTTCCCAGTTTACTCATGTCCATTTTATCGTAGTAGTCCGGTTTCTGAGCATTAGCCGGAGAGGGTACAGCTAATGTAGACAGGATACTGGCAAAGGCTATACCTGCCGCCCCTGTCGATACATTCTGGATAAAATCACGTCGGTTAATCTGCTTCTCATCGGTCATTGGTTCCTCCTTTAATGAAATTGTTTTTTAAATTCACTGTTAAAGAACTGTTATGAACTCAACTACCTTAAAGCTAATATTTCTTTTGTATGCAAAAATCGAAAATATTTTGAGGATGGTTTGCCGAATAAATCAGATATTAAATATATGTAAGATGTTTTTTTGTGTCAATAAATTAGCGAACACATAGTATACCGGTTGCATTTTCTCCCGAATCCTCTTCTACAGGTCAGGATTTGCAGTGAGGATCTTTTTATTTACAATTCCGCCAATTTGTATTAGACAGACAGAGATTTTCTCCGAAAGGCTCCTGTATGCTTATTGATCACGCTCCATCTATAGAGGGTTTGCGCAGCAATTTGAGAAAGGGTAAAAGAAAGATCCTGTGGTTCCTGACCTTTTTTATTGCCGTCCTGTTTCTTCTCTCCCTTTCCTGTTTCAACCTGAACCTGTTCAGTGAACAGGAAACCGCAGAACTGGTAGAATCTCCTCCCATGGAACCATCTGTTCATGAAAACATAGAACCCGCTGTGCCTGAATTACCTGAACCCGAGATCGAAAAGAGAACCATTACAGTTTCCTCAGGAGACACTCTGATAGAGCTGCTGGTACATGAGGGCCTTGATCGGGGAACTGCCAGCATGGTTATAAACAGTCTAAAAGATTTGTTCAACCCAAGGCAATTACGTAAAGGGCAGGAGGTTACACTTGCCTTTGAGATTGCTGACAATGGTGATTCCTTATTTCATAGCCTTAATCTCAGGCTGGATGTAACCAGTGAGGTTCAGGTGATCCGTGCCCCGGAAAATGGTTTTGTTTCCAAAGAAATATTATATGAACTCGATAAAAGGCCGGTACTGGCCAGGGCCGAAATATGCCTGAGCCTCTACAATGCGGCGATAAAAGCAGGTATGCCCGTTGAAGTCCTGATTCAGATGATAAGGGCATATTCCTATGACGTGGATTTTCAGAGGGATATCCGACCGGGGGATAGGTTTGAGACCCTGTATGAGAAGATGCTGGACGAAAATGGAAATTTTGTCAGCGGCGGGGCAATATTGTATGCATCCCTCAACACCAGCGGTCGGACCCTCCCCATATACAGATATGAGACATCTGACGGAGAGGTCGATTTATTTAATGAAGAGGGGCAGTCGGTTCGTAAGACTCTTATGATAACGCCCATTGACGGAGCAAGATTGAGTTCCCGCTACGGTATGCGACGTCACCCGGTACTTGGCTATAGCCGTATGCATAAAGGCCTGGATTTTGCTGCGCCCACCGGGACACCCATAATGTCTGCCGGAGACGGTGTTGTAGATTATTCAGGGAGAAAAGGCGGCTATGGAAAATATATACGCATCCGTCATGCAAATGAGTATAAGACCGCCTATGGCCACTTGAGCAGGTTTGCCAGGGGTATTCGAAAAGGCGTCAGGGTCAGACAGGGACAGATTATAGGTTATGTCGGTTCCACCGGTGTCTCAACCGGGCCTCATCTTCACTATGAGGTTCTTCACAGAAATAAGAACATAAACCCTTCCTCCATAAAGACTCCACCGGGCAGAATCCTTAAGGGGGAAGAACTGGAAAGATTTTTCCTGGCAAAAAGAGACCTTGAAACCCTTTACGCCTCTCTAACAAAGCAGGGAAAGCTGGCCAGTGTGGATTGATTTTTTTGATTTCAAGGTTCAAGATTCAAAATTTACGATTGATTATTGTACTCAATGTCAGGTGTATTCTCCCATAACCATTAATTCTCTTTTATCATGCAATGATCATGGATCATTAAAAATTGAAAAAGGAGTGCCCAGCCTACAGGAAACGCACTCCTTTTTGATTAAATATCTTGAAAAGTTACTGTTAAAGATTTTAGTAGGAATCGTTGAGTTTTTTCTGAGATTTTTTGGCTTTTTTATCTAACCTCTTTTCCTTAAGGGTTTTTTCTGATTTCTTTTTAACCGTTTTTTGTGTGTCTCTTGCTTTGCCCATAGCTTTTCTCCCTTTGGTTCAGTTTGTCAAAACCAGTCTTGAAACAGGTGTATAAATCATCAAAGGAATTGCTCCTTTTAAAAACAGACTAATTATACAATATTATTTTTCACTTTTGGTAGAAGAAAATAGATAAAGATTCAAAATTCAAGATAGAAATTCATGCTATAAGAGAAACCTGTAAATGGTCGCCTGAAAACTCATTAAGTTTGAAATTGACCTTGATCCAAACCGGTAATTTATTCATTAATTTCCTTAACCCTTCCGACTATTCCACTCTCAAGCCTTACTTTTATCCCATGGGGGTGTGATGCGGAATTTGTGAGGATATCCTTTACTATCCCTTCAGTTAATTTTCCTGTTTTTTGATCCTGCTTTTGTACAACCTTTACATGGTCGCCGGTTTTTATATCTTTTCTATATTTCGGATTCATGGTTTTCAGTCTCCTGTTTTCTGTTCTGCCTTTAAGCTATAAACAAAAGGCATCAGACAATCAACAACACACTCTAATTTAGTGTTGTGTTTCATTTGGATTTGATTTTGGATTGGTTTTTATTATGCCTTCCTTTTCCATTGCCCCCATAATGGCATTTAACCCCTGAAATAATTGAATTACAGCCTGTGGAGTCAAGACCAGACGGCAGGCAGGATATCTTTTGCCTGTCGGAGGATTAGGCGGGTCGGGTTTATCGAGGCGGGTTACACACAGCTCTATATTTGCCACTCCTTCAGTAAAAAAACATTTGCCCATAGAATTCGCAAATGTTTCTGTGAGATCGAGACGGTCAATGTACTGGATTTGATTTTCCGGCAGTTTCATATAATCACCTTTTTTATATCTGTTTATAGTCAATGGCTTTCGGTTTATTGCTCTAATATTAAATTAAATATCGAAAAAGTAAAATATATGTTGAAAATAACCTAACAGGTATATTACTCTTCTTTCCGGGAGGGGTTTAGTATGGTGAAGAGATTTGCTGTAATAGCAGTAGTTTGCTCAGTTTTTGTATTCTTGTCCGGTTGTTATTCAGAATATGGTAATAGGGGGCAAGTGGTTCAGGGTAAGGTTTTTTTACATGAAAAACAGATTCTTCCATCCGGATCCACGGCAAATAGCAATCTTGCAGAAAATATCTACAGGTATTACCCATCAAAAAATATTTATTATGATATAAAAACGGGTCTTTATTTTTACCTCAAAGATGACAGATGGGTATCATCTTCGTCTATCCCTGCCGTACTGAGTGCCAATATCGGAAGCTTTATAACAATTGAGATGGACTCTGATAAGCCCTACCTGTATCACGATGAGGTTCAGAGGAAATATCCTTCCATGAAGATAAAATAAGCAATCTGTCCCTACATCAAATTGGGCAGCCAGAGCCCTATCTGCGGGAATATCATGACCATGGCCATTGACAGGAAGCCGAGGAGCATGAATGGCAGGGAAGATCTGAAGACATCCCCCAGAGTTACATCCATAGGCGCAATGGCCTTCATGGTAAAACAATCCAGGCCGAAGGGCGGGCTGATAAGGCCAAGCTGAATATTCATCAGTGATATAACTGCGAACCACAATGTATCGTAGCCCAGGGTTTTTACAAGAGGAAAAAATACCGGGGTTGTTATCATGACGATACTTGCAGGATCCATGAATGCCCCGAGGAAGAAAAGTATCAGCTGGGTTGCAACAATGAGCATGATGGGGTGAACTTCTAGTCCCGTTGTCCAGTCAATGAGTTCGTAAATAGCCCCGGTAGTCGCCAGGATACGGCTGAAACATATTGAACCGACGACAATGAAAAAGATCATTACAGTAACATGGATTGTATCCTGGGCAGATATCCTGATTGTCTTCCATGTAAGCCTGCGGTATATGGCAGCAAGAATGTAGCAGGCGATAACCCCAAGTGCAGCCGATTCCCCCGGGGTTGCTATCCCCGTAAAAACACTCCCTATAACTGCAAAGATTACCAGTACAATAGGAGCAATCTGGGTAAGGCCTGTTTTAATCTTTTGTGAGATGGGTACATGAGGAACTTCATAATCAGGGGCCAGGGCCGGGTTAACTGTGCAGCGGATGATGATATAACCTATGAACAGGGCCGCAACAATAAGGCCAGGCATGATGATTGCCAGAAGGAGTTTGCCTATGGACACCTGGGCGACAGCACCCAGGAAAACGGCAAGTGCGCTAGGAGGTATGAGGATAGCAAGTGTCCCGCTCGAAACGATCGGTCCAAGGGTCATGGTCTTTGCATAGCCCCGCTTATCCATCTCCGGCACCAGGACCTTGCCGAGTATGCCGATCGAGCCTCCGCTTATACCGATCATGGTTCCAAGGAGAACTCCGGAACCGATGGCCAGGAGACTCAGTCTTCCGGGAAGTCGTCCCAGTATCTGGTCTATGGCATCTATTAGACGTGTACCGGTTCCCGAGGCAAAAACTATATCTCCCATGAGTACAAAGAGGGGGATGGGAAGAAAGTTATAGTTTGCCACCGAGCTGTAAAAGCTCATTGCAAGCTGTTCAAGGCCTGCCTCACCTCCCCAGAAAAGATATGCTCCGATGATGCAGATGAATATAAATGCAAAGGATATGGGCATGCCTGTTGCCATGAGCACAATCAGCAGCCCGAACATCAGCAGTAACGCCAGATACCACTCCACGGTAACCTCCGGTCAAATGCGCGATTAAACCCTTTTCCCCTGTACCTGCTTGCCCGCAGCAGGCGTTGCCTTACTGGACAGAGCTCTGTATCTGTCAAAATAGGACCTGGTATTCCTGATGAGCTGAATAAACAACATAAAAAATCCAGCAGGAATGATGATTTCAATGGGCCATTTAGGCGGATTTAATATGGATGCCAGAACAAAATTGGTCTGATAATCAGTTATTGTAAGTTTGATTGTATAAAACAGCATTATACCTGCAATGATAACACATACTCCGTGGCTCATGGTGTTAAGGAGTGCTGCCGTTTTGGGAGAAAACTGGCTCATGAGAGAGTCCATTTTTACATGACCGTTCATTCTCATGATGGCCGTTGTTCCGAGAAAGGTGATCCAGAGGAGACTGTAGGTGATTATTTCATATAGCGGTGCCCAGGTAAAACCGACAGCCTTTCGCAAGATAACGTCCGCTGAAACAGCCAGGGCATCCAGAACTACAATAGCCGCGGCTGCAGTGAGCATGCCGTTGATGATTTTATCAAAGATAATTTCTGCCTTACGAAGGATTGTCATATTTTACTTCTGCAAAATGGATATTTAATTTGCTCTCGGAAAGGCAGGGTTGACAAGCCATTCCTTTAACTGGGGGATAATGTCCGGCCACCTCTGCATGTCTTCCTCCCACATGGCGTTTCGATATTTGATATAGAACTCCTTTGAATCGGCAGGGGAGAGGCGGATAATTTTTACTCCGGCAGCAGAAATATCCTTTTTCACCTTTTCTACAGTCTCAGTGAACATCTTTGCCCCGTCTAACTCCGCCTGAATCATTGCCCTGTTGAGTATATCCTGCTGTTCGGGAGTGAGTTTTTTGTATTTTGCCATGTTCATGATCATCATGCCCCCGCATGAACTGAATGGCTCATCCAGCATGACTTTTGTAACCGGTGTAAGACTGAAGTCCTGGATCCCCGGTATCCCGATGTTGTAGCCGTCAACAGTGCCTCGTTCCATGGATGTAAAATAATCCGGAAAATCTATGGGCACACAGACAGCCTTGAGCTTTTCGATAAACATCCTGTTGGAGCCTCCCATTGATGCAATCTTGAGCCCTTCCATATTCTTGAGTGTATCAATGTCTTTCCTGAGATAGAATACAGTCTGTACCTGCGGGAGGGAGGACAGGGATGCCCCCAGATAATAAATACCCTGCTTTGCGAATTGCTCCCGGTAGTATTTGAATGCAGGGCCGTTACGGAGTTCCATTGGGGAGTATTCTGCGCGGCCTATCGTGCTTGAAGCAGGGACAAGGGCATCGCAGAATGATGCCAGGGCGCTTGCCATATCAACAGTTCCTCTCTTTACGGCTGCCGGGGCGTCTGCAGAGGGGATGGCCTCCGGGCCCATCAGTCTTATTTTGATAGTGCCCTCTGACATTTTTTCTATGTTGCTGATGAAGAGACGTGCCCAGTTTGCCCCTGGCGGGATATCAGGAACAAAATTAACCAGTGACAGTTTGAGTGTCTTTTCCCGGGCCGCGGTCGGCACAGAATGAGGAATGAAAATGGAGACCGACATCAAAAGGATTAATAACAAAGTGGGCTTTTTTATTGTCTTATCCTCCGTTAGTTCAACAGACCTGCCTTAATAAGGCGCTGGGTTTTAAAGTCTGAAAAGAGTGATTAACGGTCTAATCCTGTTTTTTAATCTCATACCCCATCAGATGGAATATTGTCAAGGGTTGTTCTTCATAGCGAACAAATAGTGATTCAAGTTCAATATCCAAAATTCAGGATTTACCTGTTTGTCAGGATTTGTGTTTTAGCTGTAGAACATAAGCCTTAAACCATGAACAGTTTTTCATCTCCATTTATCTATTGAATAGGCAATGGGTCTGCCATAGGCGCCTCCCCAGGTCCAGGCGTTTCCTGTTCCGCCTGCAACAATTACTGTAACACTTTTCGGGCTGACAAGCTTTGGTACATCTGCATCTTCCGGAAGCCGGCTCAGGCGTTCGGTGCTCGATCTTTCATCCACTTCATAGTCGAAAGGACGGTCAGGTCTGTTATTGCTTCCTGTAAAATATCCTGACTGACGGCCTCTGCCAAGTGTATGTATCCAGTAATTTTTGGCCCACACTTTCTGCTTCCAGGTAACATTTTCATATATGTAATCCTGGAGAGCCGCCATGGTATTGAATCCGTATTCCTCTTTCCAGTAGCATGCAGTGTCGGGTGTGAGGGAAAGAATTGCCCCGTTTGTATTGGTAATTGTCTTTAACGCTGCTACCGCATGTTCAGGGGTGCCGACCTGGTTTTCGAGAAGTGTTTCGGCTGATCTGACCTCTATGTTTTGAAAGGGAATAAGCTGGACCTTGCCTTCCCAGGCGAGGAGTATGCTCTCGTCAGACCTGAAACCGAAATGTTCATTTAACCCTTCCCATGGTGTGTTTTCATCCTCGGCAAATATGGTACCCCAGTGGAGCGGCCCGGTGCGTTCAAGTACATTAATTCCAAATATTGCACCACCCAGGTTGATGCCGATCAGAGTGGCTGCCCTCTGGAGGGTCATGTTGGCTGGGTTCCCCGGAGCAAGAAAACAGAATCCCGAATTCATACCGATTTCTCTGGCAATAGGACCGCTTACTACAAACATGTGTCCGAAGGAAGAGTCACCGGGGTATCCAATACATCCTCCGGCTTCGGCAATGGCAAGTACTACAGGCATGTATTCCGGTCTGCATCCGGCCATTACAGCATTGATAGCTACCTTTTTCACTGTGGCCAGGTATCTTGCACTGTTCCAGAAGCCTGTAAATTCAACCGGTTCGTCAGGATCATGGCTTGTGCCCTTGAGCATTTCTGCAACCCTTTTTTCGGTGGGAGGTGTAACCGGAAGGCCGTCGGTCATCTCTGCGATCGGGCCTATACTTGGATGGGATGCAAGTTCACCTTCAAAGGCCCTTTGAACTTCATCATAGGTCCCTGTCATAAAGATTCCTTCATTTCGGGGAGGTTCATAGATCCCCGAGGCCTTCTCATCTTCTGGCAGTGGAGAGGTCAGTGCATCAATGAATTGCTGTGTATATTCATCCGGCAGGGATTTAAGAGAAGTATCCTGGGGAGTCAATACCTCGCGTACAGCAGGGATTCCTTCCCTCATGAAATTCAGTTTTGCAGTTTTATTGATACCGGGATCTTTAAAGGATTCCAGTACCACAGGTATTCCCTTTTTTTCCAGTTGAGCCGCGACCCGGCTCATGGCCAGAGAGGCCCCGCCTCAGTAGTTATGGCCCAGAATGACTGCATCACCGGAAAGCAGCATGTCCCAGTCTTCCTGATCAAGGTCATCCCACCGGCCGTTGACAGGGTAATATATTACCTCGCATTTACCTTTTGCAGCCTTAAGGTCAGCGGCAATGGATTCCATGATCTCTTCATTACCCCCGTGCAGGTTGGCTACGATAACCCTTTTCCCGTCCAGGTTATCCGGGCGCGGGTTTATGCCCCTGAACCGGACTTCAGGTTCTCTGCTGCGTGGATCAAGTACTGTGTAGACCGGTTCAGGTATTTTATTTGGTGTTGTCTTTTTTTTCATGATGTTATCCCGGTTAAAGATTCAGGGTTTATAAAACCGTTCATTGTTCATAATCTATGATTATACTTTTAAAAACTTACCTTCTCACAAAATAACTTTTTTCCTGTTTAATATATTTACTTTAAGTTGGAAAGATCGAATTTGCATAAAAGGATTAAATAGGTTATAGGTGCAATTCGCTAAATATAATCTGAAACCCAAAACCTTCTTAATAAAAGGAGTAGTAAATGGCTGATAACCAGATAGATTTTACAGTTAATAAAAATAATCTTTACAGGGAAGAAAATATCACAGACCTTAAGACAGCCTCCATAAGGTGTCTTATGCCTGTAAAGCTGGACGGAACAATAGATGAGAGCCGCGAAAGGATTTATGTCGGGCATACACAGCTGATGTCGCCACAGGGGCCGGTACCAATACAGGCCCGCCTGAATGCCTCAACCCTGGAAGAGGCAATGGATCGTTTTCCTTCTGCCATGGAGAATGAGATGACCCGGATGATAGAACAGGTTCAGAAGATGCAGCAGGAGATGGAAACGGCGGAAAGGAATGAAAAATCCAATCTTATCCTGCCTCGATAATAGGGTAAAAGGCATAGCTCACATGGCACAGAGTAGAAAGATGTAATTCATTAACCAGATATCTTAGGGCCGATATCACTGGAAAATAGAATATAGAAATTAGAGAATAAAAAATAGAGAAAACCGGAGCCTGGTATTTACACGATTACCCTGCACCGGTTTTTTATTGATATGCTGCTACAATGGAAACTGTGAAAAGACTTTATGTTTTTTATCCTTTGACTGATAGCTGAATGCTTATGGCTTCTCTTCAAAAACATCAGTTTTTGTAAAATTAAACCATGTAATCCTTTAATTTTTCTGCCAGGGATTCAGGCCATTCTTCCTCAAACATGAATGCCTTAACTTCATCTTTGGTAAAGTTTTTTAGTATACTTTCGGGTAATTCGCGAAAGGCCTCTATGCGTCCCGGTTTCGGCTGTTTTGTGGTTTTGTTTTTTTCCATTATTACTTCCCCCCGCATTTGAATTTTGATCCGCCAGCGGCGGACAGGTTTTCCTGTGCCCGGTTTTTTGTAAAGAAGGGCCGGGAAAAATGTATTAACTACATTTGCAGCCGGATATTGTCAAGGTTATATATCCAGTAATACACGCAGGGTCACGCTGCAGAGTGCCCTGAATAACGATTTTCCAGGGCCTGCAGACCTGGGCACGGAGCGCCGTGCCCCTACAGTACATTTGTTTTTATTGTAAACCTATTTAGAGAGCGGCTATAACTCTTCCTGTGGCCGAGCTCTCATATCCGGGTATGGCGTTTATTTCATTCATCAGAGCCGCCGACTGAAGGATATCGGTAAGAACCTGAACAGTGGGATGATTCATCATGTCATCGGGGATGACCAGATCGCACCTGACCGAGGTAAGAGGCACAAAATCAAGGCCGTAAATATCCGCGATAATCCTTAAACCGAGGGCCGCATCTGCAACACGGCAGGCAATGTGATAGGCCCCTTCACGGTGTGAAGTGACCTCATTATAATATCCGTTAATATCCGAATCTTTAATGCCTTCACGCACAAGCAGGTCATCAAGCAGGGTCCTGAGGGCGGCTCCCTGGTCTCTGTTAACAAACCTTACCATTGGCTGGGCAAGGTCATTTACATTTCTTATTCCAAGAGGATTGTTTTTTGCCACCATGAGGCCTTCTTCAAGAAGGGAAAAGCCGATTATATGAGACTTCATTTTACCCAGTTTTTTAGATGCTATTTCTACATTCGATTCCTTTTCATCGCTGTTGTGGAAATGGGTGCCTGCAATGTGAGTAATGCCTTCCGATAAATTGGAAAGGGCCTTGTCGCTGGAGGCAAACAGGCAGTGGACGCGTGACTGGGGTGAAACCCTAGAAACATGGTGGCTGAGCAATTCAAAGGCGGGATCACAGCCCATTATAATAATGGTTTTATCTGTCTGTTGTGCTGAAAATACCTTCGCCTTTTCACCCTGCCTGTCCAGAATTCCATCAGCCGGCAGCAACCCAAATGAGGTGGATCTTTCTCCCCTGAGGGGAACACCTATAAGCCGGTCTCTGACCTTACCAAGTGCCAGGCGGGAGTTAGGGGTCTTTTCACCGTTTACAATGTGTACCTCCTGCAGGTTTTCCTGCTCCTCTTCTGTGAACAGGTCTTCAACCCTGCAGCCGAAGAGCTTTGCAAGGCGGAGGGCAATGGCGGTATTAGGCATGTATCTTTCGTTCTCAATATCATAAATCGCCTGGCGCCTCACATTAATCATATCTGCCAGCTGCTGCTGTGACCAGCCTTTTGTCTGCCTGTATTGTTTAACATTACATTTTATTGCTGTATCCTTCTGCTTCATGGCCTCTCCGGATTTCATGGTTGTGGTATTGCCCTGTTCAGACCTACATTTATACAATTATTTTGTCTAACATGTCAATTTTATTCATAATATAAGTTTACTTTTGACATTTCCAGATGTATTGAGTAGTTATCTTATACGTTAAATAAAAGCGACAAATGTAATAACAAACGTACTTGCAGTCTTTATATTGAAGAGAACAGGATGGTTCATATGAAATTCATTTTTAGCCGAAATTACTGGCGCCAGTTGGTTCTATTGTTATTCTGCCTGTTTTTTCTGCCGACAGGCATTCTACATGCGGATGACCTTTTAATGTATTGCGGGGCAGGGCTCAGGCAGCCTGTGGATGAGATTCTTTCCGGATATACGGATAAAACCGGAGAGAAGGTGGTTGTTGAATTTGGAGGATCGGGGCAGCTTCTAACACGGTACAGGGCATCAGGAAGAGGTGATCTGTTTCTCCCCGGATCCAATTTTTATACTGATCAGCTTTCCTTGGAAGGCAAAATAGCTTTTACCTGCCCTCTTGTTCTTCATGTGCCAGTTGTAGCAGTAAATAAAAATTCTGCCGACAGGGTAAAAAGCTTTGAAGATCTTGCCAGACCCGGAATTAGGGTAGGCCTGGGGGACCCCAGGGCAATGGCCCTTGGGCGGATCGCTGCCGGAGTTCTGGAAAAATCGGGATTAAAGGATGCGATACTTAAAAATACCATTGTTCATGCGGGTACTGTAAAGCAGTTGACCCTTTATGTAAGTATGGGAAATATCGATGCGGCGATTATTGCAAGGGCTGATGCCATTCAAAATAATGATAAACTGGTTTATTTTGATATCAGCAGTGAATTGTATACGCCCGAGGTTGTTACCATGTCGGTTTTAAATTCATCAAAGAACATTGCCAGGGCGAAAAGAGTGACTGAATATTTCAGCAGTCCGGAATCTATAAAAATATTTACCAGGTACGGATTTATTCCGGCTGAGTGAGTGGCGAAAAGGTGATGATTTGAACAGATTTGACCGCATACTAGCTATTCCGCTGATATTTTTTTCATTGCTTGTGCCTGCTGTTGTCCTGGCACTGGTGAATCAGGTTTCCATGCATGATCTGCTGGAGGCAGTATTCCATCCCGAGACCTTCTTTGCCTTAAGGTTTTCATTAATGACATCAGTTGTGGCAATGGTTGTTGCCATCATAATAGGCATTCCCTCTGCATATTTTATGGCCCGCAGCAGCTTCCCCTTTAAAGGCATCCTTGAGACATTGCTCGAACTCCCGCTTGTGATGCCTCCGCTTATAGTCGGTGTCGGCCTGCTTTTTCTGCTCGGACAGGGGATGCTGGGAGGCTACCTGGCCAGGCTGGGTATTAATTTTATATTTACGCCCCTGGGGGCGGTTGCAGCCCAGGCATTCATAGCGACACCTATTGTAATGAAAAGCGCCAGGGCGGCCTTTTCCTCGGTAGATATCGGTTATGAAGAGTCAGCGCAAACCCTGGGCCTGAATCCTTTAACAGTCTTTTTAAAGGTCAATATCCCCCTTGCGGGAAAAAGTCTTTTGTCAGGACTGGTCCTGGCATGGGCCCGTACAATGGGCGAATTCGGCGGTACTCTCATGGTAGCGGGCGCAACAAGGTTTCGTACTGAAACACTTCCCATTGCTGTTTATCTGAATATATCGAGCGGTGAAACAGGTATTGCAATCTCATGCGCTCTTGTTCTTTTAGTTACGGCCTTTATCCTCTTGCTTGTTTCGAGAATCTTCAGCAGGAATGCAACCAATGGAGACAGGGGAGGGTATTATTAATGTCCTGCATCAGGCTGGAAGGTGTTAAAAACAGGTTTATCCGGGTGGATGATTTTTTTGTGCCAGAAGGCGATATCTGTGCCGTGGTTGGCCCATCCGGCGCAGGAAAAACCAGTATGTTAAGGGTGATAGTAGGTCTTGCATCACATGAGGGCCGTGTTATGTTTGATGGCGAAGATATACAGCATAAAAAGCCCCATGAGCGAAGGGCAGGTTTTGTAAGCCAGGACCTTCATCTCTTCCCCCATCTTACCATTGAGGGAAATCTCAACCTTGCCATGCACTCGCTTAAAATTAGTCGATCTAAAAGACTTGAACGTATTAAAGAACTCGTTGAACTTCTACGCATATCACATCTCTCGGGCAGAAGGCCGGAAACCTTCAGCGGCGGTGAAAAACAAAGGGCTGCACTTGCAAGGGTGCTTGCATCTTCTCCAAGGGTGCTGCTACTGGATGAACCATTCAGTAAACTGGATTTCAGGACCGCAAGGTACCTGAGACAGGAATTCAGAACCCTGCAGAAAAGACTGGGGCTCACAACCATAATTGTTACCCATGACATCCTGGAGGCTCGTGAAATGGCTGACAGTATCTGGGTGATGCAGGATGGAGAACTTTCATCCTCCATTGGGTCCTTTACCCCTGAAAACAATTATGGCGAAAATGGGAACAGTTTTCTTGAAATCCCGAATGTGATTGACTGCAAAGGGTGTGAATGCCTTGATAACGGCCTTGTTCAGGCAAGGTGGGCGGGGGGAATGCTTTTAATTCCATATGAGGGAGAATCATTTACACATTTCACTATAGCCCGCAGAAAGATATTGATCGGTAAAGAACCTCCTGATGGGCCTCCCATAAACAGGTTTGAAGGCAGGATAGGTGATGTGAATATCAGGGATGACGGAGTTATTATCTCGATAAATATAGACAGCAGCACTCTTGTAACCGAGGTTTCATGCGACTCATGGAGTCGGATGGAATTGACAAAGGGTGAGAAGGTGCACGGTTATATGCGGCTCAGAGATCTAAGGGGCTGCAGAGCAAAGACAGCATAAGCGGTTTATAAAAAAGGGGGTACCTCTTTTTTTTCTTGCTTGCTCTAACATTTTTACCCTAAAATGCTTCCCTGGCTCGGGGTAACCTCCGCGACGATGGTTAGCTAGTGCCCATCCATAAACCTTTTCATATAGGCCCTTTTTGAATGGACGCGGTCAGCTGTCAGCGTTCAGCTTTTGGCTAAATGCTTTTAAAGCAGAGCTTTAGCTGACGGCTGATAGTTGAATGCTGAAAGCTCCATCCGGATTTTTGTTATTTCTGGATGGACACTAGCTAGAAGAGTCGCGCAAGTATTAGGAATAGATAAAACTGAAGTTTTTTCAAAGTGACATCAGATCCCTAAAGTAAAGGTGAGAAGTCTATTGTTTTTTGGGGATTCAAGGGAATTGGGTATGTCCCATACGTCGCTGGCTAAAAAATTGGAGATGAGTTTATCAAATATCGGGTTGTCCGTTGAACGAGGGGAATTGTTGGCAAAAGAAGGGGATTTCTCTCTAATGAATTAATGAAGGATTGTCCCGGTATGCGCACATCCGATAAAAAGATAAAACATGACGGAGAAGACAAGGATGTGGAGATAGGTGCAGTTCTCTGGATAGAGTTCAAAGAGATGAAATAACAGCGGAAAAATTTAGAGAAATAATAAAGGAACATTACGATGAAAAAAGGCGTTATCAAGATTTCATTTTTTACTCTTATTTTTTTAATCACCTGTGTTGTATCTTCATCTGCCGCCAGTCCGGACATGTCAGGTAATACCGATGCAAAACATGAGAATGCCGATTCGATCAGGGGACAGGTTTCACAGGCATTAAAAGGGATTTAGATCTCCGGGGGAATCAGCGCGGGTTATTTTTATGCATCCAATCCCGGTGAGGATACAGAAGAAGATGCATTTCTCCTTTCAAATTTTTTAGTGGAGATCTCATCATCAGATGAGAACCTTCCCATTGGATTTGTGGCAGCATTTGGCGAGACATCTACACCTTCTATCCTGGGTACACCTGAAAACAATACTGATTTTAAGATAGAGTATGCGTCCCTTACATTAAAACCCGCCACGAATCTAAATCTTGAGCTGGGCCTGCTCCAGCCCAACGCCGGTTTTGAAAATACATACACCTTCAATAATAAAAATATCATCCTGGGCGCAGTGGCTTCCCAGCAGCCCTATAACGCCTATGGGGGCAGAATCGCTTATGATGTGAACGGACTTTCTTTATATGGCGGATATTTTAAAGAAAGACTGGATGATGAGGAATATAACGCTCCTGATTCTGCATGGGAAATAGGAATAAGCGGCTCAGTTCTGGAGAATACCTTTACCCTGTATCATTATAATATCAAGGACCAGAGGAGTCTGACCGGAGCGGTTATTGAACGCACCATAAATGATATAGACATTGCATTCAATATTGATTACTGGAAATGGGACAGCGCTGTGAAGAATTTATATGAAAGTGAATCGTCTATTGGCGGCGCTGTTTATATCTGCCCCAACTTTGGCAATTTCTCAATTCCTTTACGATTCGAATACATCAACCAGAAAAACAGCCGGATATTAATCGAGAGTCCTGACACAGAGGATATATATGCGGCAACGTTCAGTCCGACGTGGCATTATAATGATAACACCTATATCAGGGCGGAGGCGTCTTACGTAAAAGCGGACGATGGCTTTATTGATGAAGATGGACGCATAAAAGATGATAGAATAAGTATGGCAATAGAGTTAGGATTTACATTTTAGATGGATGGGTTTTCCTCTTAATTTACACTGAAGAAGATACCTGTTCGATTATAGTTACATAGAAACCTTCCAGTCGTGTCAACAATGTAATGTTTCTGCATGTCATTTTGATGGACTCTGAAATAATGGGCACGATGCGTCGTGCCCCTACATTTGCAGGATCTCTCCTGGAATTTATCCCGCTGTTTTCTGGCGGGAGTCGGGATGACAGTCGATGCATGACATGACACCAGACTGAATAGGTTCTTTTCAGCCTGCTCTGCGTCTAGAGCGGAGCGGGCGGTGAGGTAGTCATTGCTGATCTCCGATTTCCCTGGCACGGCGTAGCGGCAAGCGAAGACGGCTGATCACCGACTTCAATTTTATTTCCTTGCTTTTTCAATCCATTAGTCTTAAATCTAATCTATTATATCTTTCCGGGTATAATGAATTACTGCCTTAAAGCGCCCGGGCGCATCATTTATAAACTTTACCAATATTTTTTTATGTCATTCCCCGGCTTGTCGAAGATCCCGATAATGTTTCGGGGACCGGGGAATTCAGTTGTTTTGTGGTTTTGATCATTAAAGGTATCAAGAGGGAACTGGCTCTGTTTTAATTATTATAAAATGAATTGTTGATGATGAGTCTTAAAAAATGGCTATATATAGACAATTTTCAAACAGGCTAAAAACGCAAAAAGTCTATATATAGACATTTATAAAACCGGCTCTAAACCGCTTAATAACATGTTCGGGCTCAATGAAAGGAGGCATAAGATGATCAAAACTCTGCGCAATTTTTTAATTGTTTCTGGATTCTATGGCATCTATCATGCTGCATTTAGTTTCGTTGCTTTATTTTGGAGAAAAGCAGTTGTATATGACAGAGTATTTTCAGGTCAAATAGGCCACGTAATGATGTGGATTTCCTTTCAATTCCCGTTTTGGCTTTTCTGTATTATTGCAGGGTATTGCATCCCATATGTTATAGAATCAACGCGAAAATATACCTGGGCTATAGTATTGGGCGGCATTTTTACAATCTATAACTTACTATTTACAGGCGTTCATTATGCCGAAGCTCCACAATTATTTGATCTGACAACTGGTTTTATAAATATAATAGCATCATTAATATTATGTCCGTTGGGTGTTTATCTTCATTGCAAACTTAAACCGGACAAGCCCGAACCTGGCGCTTCACAAGACCCCGGAGGGTCCCTTGCTTGATATGCAAATCACGGCGGGGCTTGTGAGCTACACAGTTACAACAATAAGTATGGAGAGCAATACACTTGCTAGTTACTAGGATAATAGGGGCGTGCCCCAACTGTAAAAAAGAAAATGCATTTGGTAATGTAAATATTTCACAAAATCTATTACTTAGAGGATGCGAACAATGTAATTACTCTATGCATATTCCGTTACCTCATCTTTCAAAAAAAATACTATATCTAGATCAATTTTTTTTATCACATGCCTTTAGAGGGAACGCAGAACAATTTATCAAGGCATCTAAAACTATTGAAATATTAGCACATAATCAACTGCTAGTTTGTCCTTATTCACCAATACACAAGACAGAAACCCTTCAGTGGCGACATGATCAAAAAGAAGATCTCTTTGAATTCATTAAGAAAACATCACGAGGCAACGAGTTCCACCCTGAGTATAGAATAAGTCAAACTCAAATTATAAAAAGCTTTAAAAATTTTATTAATAAAAATAAAAAGAACCAACCAATAGATATGAATGATGCCTTACCTTATGACGTTAATAGCTGGGAAGGTTACTTTTGGGTTGATGTGCAAGGATTTCCAGAGGATATCGATGGGACAAGAAAATTAAAAGAAGAATCAGTCGAAAATTTAATAAATTTGTTTGAATCTTGGAGAAAGGATGACACAACTTTTGAACAAGACCAACTTACCGAGTTAAATGGTGCAGCAAGAATGTATTTTCAAATGTATGCAAGGATGGCAGCTCGCTTGGCATCTGGAGATTTTAATGCTTTAATTGACTCTCCTATTGATGCCAAGGTTGTTGAAGATCTATTAACCTTTGATATGGATTTAGATTTGCAAGAAAGATTGCGACGAGTAACATTATTTTTTAATTCAGAATTCTTTCATAATACCCCATACGAGTTTATTTCATCAGGTCTATTTGCCGCTTTGAAAAAACAAGTTAAAAATGGAGCATTTAAAAATAAGCAAAAAGCAAAGAAAAGGCTTAGCGGAATTTTCTATGACATAAGGTTCATATCTACATATGCCCCATACTGTGATGCTATGTTTATCGATAATCCAATGTTAGATTTGGTTAAAGAACCAGCATTAAATATAGAAGGGCAATATAAAGTAAAGTTTTTTGCGAGAAAGAATTGGGATGATTTTTTAAAATATCTTGATGAGATAGGTGCAGAAAAGGATGAGGAGCTTGAGTGGGCTCTAAACCTTGTGCATCCTTGAGTTAAATGTTCTAACATTTGCATTAAGTCGGATTTGGCTAAAAGACTGCCAAACCGCTTATGCAGTGCGTTAAAAGCTGAAATGTGGTAGCAGAAAAATGGTATTTGGCCAGAATGCTGATACTGGCAAAATGGCCAAATAGCAAAACAGAATTAAAAACCAAAATAAAAATCCGGAAAAAAATCCTTATTTGGGGAAAATGCCAACGTTGATGGACTCGCAAAAAGTCGAATAATCGTTATAACCCAAAAAATCGAGTCTCCTATTTGCCTCAGAATCGACGATTACATGATTAGACATGGGTTAAAGGCCATCAAAATAGTATTCTTTTTGCTGACGCTGACTTTTTGCGAGATCATCAACGTTGGTAAAATCCCCAAATATAATACGTGATTACAGGTAGTTATTAAAATGACATGGTCTCCAAATAGCAATTAAAAATGGCTTTTAACATTATCAATCAGCTACACCAGACCCCGGAGGGTCCATTTTGTTTTTCGCGCAGCATCGCGGCGGGGCTGGTGAGCAAAAAGTTGTGTGTAAAATATCCTTCATAGAATATATAATTTATTAAAAAAGGATTGGTCATGATTTCAAAAGCTCCAAACGAAGAAGAAAGAAAAAAACTACAGAAAATGGCAAAATATAATAGCCTCATTCTTCTTTATATGACTATTCTTCTTGGCCTTATTTTCATTAATAATTTCTTTTTAGGTCAATATCCATTTTTACAAATGTCAGTAGCTATAATATTATTAATAACTATGATCATTTTATTCTTAAAGGGTGTTTTTTTATTTAAAAGATGCCCAAGGTGTTCTTCTTGGGGGACACCTGTAACTGGTGGCAACTGTCCAAAATGTGGTTTGCATTTGGACCCTTCGGACAATGGAAATAAAAAAACACACAACCAATCAATAAACCCGACCGGGCGATAAAACGCCGCCCGGCCGGTTAAACGTTGTGTGTGAAAAACATAAAATGGAAACTCATAAAAAAGTAAATGTAAACAATCATTGTGCCATCAAATACAAGCCTGACCATGTATACGTTATTAATAAAATATTGAGAAAAACCCTATTGTAAAATTTACATGAGTAGAACTGTTAAAAATTGTTTTCAAAAATGCAATACAATCGACGATCGTCAAATGGGCAATGCCAAACGATCTCATAAAAACATAAGAAAAAATTAGCTGGGGACTTTTTTCGACAACCTCGTTATACAAAGAAGGTGAAATATGAGTAATTTATTAAGAAAGTGTGAAATCCCATTCTTTTTTTTCATCAATTTTCTGATTCTATTATTTATTATATATATTTACATCAAAGGGTGTGTAAATTATGCAGTATATGGAATTTTGATTTTTTCCATAAGTACGTCTTTGGGAATTATAAGAAATGATTTCTTTAAATTACATGAGAAAAAAATAAGAATAATTCGAATAGTAATTTGGTCATGTGGATTAGCTGTATGCATTGTTGGATTTCTTAATATTTTATCCAAATAATTTTGTATAACCCTTATAAGGCAATCAAGGTGATTGGCTGGTTTTTCTTGCAGATTGAAATTTAGTAGTATCAATGGTCTTCATACTTTATCGACCATCGGCACCATTATCCGCCAATCCCTTATTGTTGGCGTTATGCTTTAGGGAGGAGACAATGACAGAACAAGTCTTAATTCTACAAACTGGTCGTCTACATGAATTTGAACTAGCTTGCAATGCATTGACTGAATCAAATATTCCAATCTTCAAACAAAAAGAAAACTTTGCAGGTTTGAAAACAGGTATGTATACGCCTGTTGCTGGCCCAGGCGCCTTCTTTAACATTCTTGTTCCTGCACCAATGAAGTCCGAGGCTGAAAAAATATTAAAAGATCTTCCAATTGATCTTACAACAGAACCAGATTTTTGGCATTTTGGCGGTAAGCCTTACGTAAAAAAATTATGTAAAATACTTGCTGTAATATTTCTTGTAGCATTCTTCTGTCTGATATTAACGAATACAATACAAACAATAAAACAGGGTTAACAAACCCTCCCTTCAACCATGACTGGGCGATAAAACCCCACCCAGCATGTTAAGGGTTAAGTTGACGATAAAAATATATAGGAGAAAACACAGTGACAGTTGAATTTGATGGTAAACGTTATGCGCAAACTTCTACTCATCAGAAAGAATGGGGAACAAGACTGATTGAGGAACTCAACCTCCGTGGTGATGAACGTATTTTAGACGTTGGGTGCGGTGATGGAGCTCTCACTGCAAAACTGGCAGAAGTTGTACCTGATGGTGCTGTAACCGGCATTGACGCATCAAAAGGAATGATAGAAACTGCACAAACGCACAGAGGTAGCAACCTGGTATTTCAACACCTCGATGTTATAAATATTAATTTTAATGAGGAGTTTGATATTGTATTCTCAAATGCTGTCCTTCATTGGGTAAAAGATCACAAAACACTTTTAGAATTGCTGTATAGAGCGCTCAGGCCATCGGGAAAACTGCGAGTAAATTTTGCAGGTGAAGGTAATTGCTCAACTCTAAATAATATTGTCCTGGAGGTTATGGGACGAAATGATTTTAGGGATGCTTTTCTTGGTTTTGAATGGCCCTGGTATATGCCGGGAGTTGAGGAATATACGAAGTTAGTTAATAGCTCATCTTTTATTAATGCTGAAGTATGGGGCGAAAATGTAGACAGATATTTTCCTGATGAAAATGAAATGCTTGGGTGGGTTGATCATCCTGCTATCGTTCCTTTCAAGCAATATCTTAACCCTGATCTGGCAGAACCGTTTCATAAAACTGTAGCAGATATAATGGTAGAATCAACAAAACAAAAAGATGGGACATGCTTCGAAATGTTCCGGAGAATAAACGTCTTAGCATATAAATAGAAATGTTTTACCCTGAAAAATTGCCAACAAATATCAGTTTCAACTGGGCCGGGCTGCGCCCGCCTGTTAAACCGGGGTTTATGATGGAGAGGATATGAACAAATTGAATATTTACTATAAATACTTTTCACTCATGTTATTTGTTTTTTTCTTTCTTGTCATCATACTTCCATCATCGGTACCATTCGCCAGCCCTTTTTGTGGGCGTTAATGTTTCGAGATTTTGGCTTAATAGGAAATTTATGAATCGATCACTTGGTCTCATTTCATTGGTTGTAAAAGATTATGATGAAGCAATAAAGTTCTATACCAGTATGCTTGATTTTGAGCTTGTTGAAGATACTTATATTCCAGAACAAGACAAACGATGGGTAGTAGTATGTCCTAAAGGAAATAGCGGTTCAAATTTATTATTAGCAAAGGCTTCAACACCAGAACAAAATACATATATCGGAAATCAGACAGGAGGACGTGTTTTTTTATTTCTTTACACCGATAACTTCTGGAGAGATTACGAATCATTTAAATCAAAAGGAATAGAATTTATTCGGGAACCCCAAAAAGTGGATTATGGAACATTTGCGGTCTTCAAAGATTTGTATGGTAATCAGTGGGATCTACTTGAAGCAAGTGAGTCAAATAAAAGCTGGAGAGAACACTAACATCCGCATCTTCGTGCCAAGGACATGCTACTATCTTGCCGAATCGATCTTTTAAGGTTCGCAATATTTTTTATCTATTAATACTTTTTAAGGGTATACACCGCATGCCTGTAATGCGATGTTATATTGAATAAAATCCAAGGCGACAAGGAGTAAATTAAATTGGAAGTTATCCTTAAGGTAGATTCCATTTTTAAACGATTTGGCGATATTACGGCGGTGAATAATATTTCCTTCACTGTTCAAAAAGGAGAGATCTTTGCTCTGCTAGGCCCTAACGGTTCCGGAAAAACAACCACTGTACGTATGCTCATGGATATAATTAAACCTGATGAAGGTAGAATTGAATTCTTCTCAAACCATTCAAGCAGCTCCACGGTTCTTCATACAAATCAATTTGGTTATCTGCCTGAAGAAAGAGGACTTTATCCGGATATCCCGATTATCAAAACACTCGAATACATGGGCATCATAAAAGGAATGATAAAATCTGATGCAAAAAAATCAGCGGAAGTATGGCTAGATAAACTGGAACTGCTCGGTAGAAAAAAAGAAAAACTAAATACGCTTTCAAAAGGTAACCAACAGAAAGTGCAGTTTATCTCATCTGTTATTCATAATCCTTCTTTTGCAATTCTGGATGAACCCTTTGCTGGTTTTGACCCCATAAACCAGGAAGCTTTTCTGTCTATCATTAAAGAGCTTCGGGATAAAGGCACCACGGTATTATTAAGCGCCCATCAAATGCAATTGGTTGAAAAAATCGGCGATAAAATAATGCTGTTAAACAATGGTAAATGTATTGCGAATGGAACAATAGATGAACTGAAAAGCCGTAGTAAAACCGGTGAAAAACTTATAATCTATTATGAAGGTCAGGCGGACTTTTCTTTTTTAAAAGACGATGAAGCAGTGGAACGATTTTATGACAGTAAAAGCGGAGAAATAATATTAATCCTGCGGCATAACAAATCCTTGTCCGGCTTACTGAGTAAAGTTTCTTCAAACCTAAAAATAATGTCTGTAAAAACAGAACATACAACCCTGCACGATATTTATATAGAAATGGTAAATAGGGACAAAGAGGCGCATGATGCAGACTAAAAGCCGAAATAGTTTTCGCCTTGTTTTTGAAGTAGCAAAATGGGAGTTCAATCGCTGGTTTAAATTAAGGGCTCAATTAATCACTCTTCTCGTAGCCCTGCTGTCAGGCTTGATATTTTTAGGCGGACAGGCATTATTTAAAAAATTCGCAGATCTTGAAAATGAAATAGCAGTAATAAACAATTCGGGAATTCAACTGAAACTGGACAAAATAAACAACCTGAAAATATCAGTAAAAAAAGATCATCAGCTGGATTCATTAAAGCATGAACTATCAGAAAAAAATATTGAAGGCATACTTATTATTAATGACTTTGACAATGTGGAACTGATTGCAAACAAAGAACCATCATGGTTAAAAAACTTGAAAGGGGCATTAACTTTAGAACGACAACAGATTAAATTAAAAGAATTGAATATCCCTCCGGAACAACTGAAAGAAATATTCAGCCAGATAGATATCAAGACTAATTATACTGTTCCCCAAAAAACAAAAAGTACATTAGGAGAAAAAATAGTAGCAGGTATATTAATAGGGTTTATGTTTTTTTTGATATTTTCCGGTCTGGCTCTTATGTTTACAGCAATAACCGGTGAAAAACAGTCAAGAACAACTGAGGTTATCGTTGCTGCTATTAGCGCACAAACATGGATGGATGGTAAAATACTTGGTATTTCTATTTTTTCTTTAGTGGGCTTAATACATGCTTCAGTCAGTACAGTTTTGTTTTATGCTGTATCCGGGTTATCTGGCATTGGATGGTCGATTCCTATCGTTATCACTAATCCGTTTTTAATTTTCTGTTTATTTATCTTTTCACTTGCGGGATTCTTTTTCTGGAACACTTTTTTTTCTGCTGTTGCGGCAACTATTAGTGACCCAAACACTTCCGCAAGAGGCATTTTTATGCTTCTGCCTGCTGCTCCTACAGCATTAGCTTTTTTAGGTTTTGGAAATCCTGACAGCATTGCAATGAAAATTCTAACATTTTTCCCGCCGACGTCTGTTCCTATAATCTCTGTCCGAATGGTTCTCTCACATGTTAGTGTAATAGAAATAGTCATTTCATTTCTGCTGTTGATAGCAAGCACATGGTATTTACGAAAATTTGCAGGAAAAATATTTGAAATTTCTATGTTGATGTATGGGAAAGAACCAACCTGGAGAGAAATATTAAAATGGGTTAAAGCAGCGAGTAATTAAAGGAAAGTTAAATGACTATAAAAAACAATATTACAAAGGTTTTATCGATGGCAAGGCGTTCCGCCTTACCGGTTAAACCTGGCGTTATAAAGTCGGAGCTACAAAACCTAATGAACTGAAAGTATCCACTTTTTCATTTCCTAAATAAAGAAGAACAAAATGATAAAAAACATACATTCTTTGTTTTATTGTAAAGAAAAAATAAATTTATTTTGAATACATTGCTAAACAACATTATCGGAGGATATTAATTATGCGAAAAATAATATTTCTTTTTATCATTCTCATTTCTTTACCTGACACTCTTTGGGCTGCTGATCCGATTATTGGTACATGGAAACTTAATATTGCCAAATCGGTTCTGTCTGCTGACGAGAAGAGTATTAAAGAAGATATCAATATTTACCGTGAAACTGACGAAAACTTGATGGAACTCACCATATCAACTATCTTTGAGGATGGTAGTACTGATTCAGGCAAATGGATATGGCCGAAAGAGGGCGGTGTTGCTGCATGTCTTTCAAAGACTCTCGAAGAAGGATTGCTCTATGTTGAAGGCTATGTTGAACCCGGACACTGGTTTGCGGTTATAACGCTGAATGGCAACCAGGTCGGGCTGTACCATAAGATAATAAGCAGTGATGGAAAGACCATGACGCAGACATTTAAAGGCGTCGATGAAAATGGGAAACCCGTGAATATAAAAAAAGTGATGGAAAAACAATAGGCTTATTCAACTGTAATATCTTATCCAGAGGTGAAAAACACAATGAATATAACTCCAGATTATACGAACAGACCAGCATCAAAAATGTCTACACAGAAGAAGACACTTATAGGATGCGGAATCGGTTGTGCAGCAATAATCGGATTGTTCTTTATTATAATTGGTTTTGGCGGATGGTGGCTGTTTTCACAGGAAGATCAGGTACCGACTGATAGAATACTTAATACAGCTTCATCCGGTGCATTCAGGCTGGAAGACCTTTCTGAAAACCAGGAGGTGCTTCAGCTTGTCTCAGATGTGTCCAGGGCGGCCCGGAATAATAACCGCAAACAGGTACCAAAGCTCCCGGAATATCTTGAAGGATTGAAAAATTATTTTGAGGGCCAGGAGGACCCGGCCAGGTTTATTGAGTTGATCGCCCCGAAGGAAGCAACTTTGTCTTTGTCATCCGATGAAGCCGGAAATATTGATTTTATAGTTGCGGCAAATTTCGGAAAGGGAACACGGATAGTAAAATTATTTCTCAATTCACTCTTTGAAAGTAATGATGAATTAAAGAATAAAAAGATCTCCACCGGGCACGGTGATCTTTTTTTATTCGAAGGGGATGGTGACTGGAACAGTGAGAGGACTGAACAGATAGCTGTCGGATTTTATGAGGGAACATTTATCCTTGGTAATGATCCGGAGTCTGCAATCTCTGCCCTGGATCGTCTTTCTGAAGAGGGCAGTAGTGGCGAATTGAATGAAACTTTATCAGAATCTTTTTACCGGGCAGGCAGTGAAGGAGCTCTGGCATATGGCGTGTTTGACGGTTCTCAATTAAAGGTTCTTAATCATGGCACGGGAACCTTCAGTGAAGAACTTGGCTCAGGGATGAAAAAGGCGGAAATATCCCTTGATAAACTTTCCGGTGAAAAGGGAATTGTAAACCTGCACATGGACTGGAACAGTATAGAGTTTGCAGCTAAGGCCAATGAAGAAATTGAGAAGCTTAAAACAGAATGGGTTAGGAAAGCTGAGCAAGAGGGCTTTAACATGGAGATTATCAATTCACTGAATGATGAGCAGCTTGATATTCAGTTCCGGGTAAATGACCTGAAGGATTCATTGATATACCTGATTAAGAATATGGATTGATCCGCTGCACCCACAAATAAAAAACAGCCTCCGGCGCTGGTGCGCCGACGGCTGCTGCTTACTACCTTATTACTAAATGATGATCACTGATAATTGATCATTTTTCACTGACAACCTATCTCCAGTCGTCTATGTTGATCGAGCGGCCAGGTCTCATACCGCCTATCATCCAGTAGTTATTGTTGTTCGAACCGGTGACAACTACTTCGAAACTTCCACCACCCATACCAAAACCGCCCATTTTGCTTTTAGGCGCGGCACCTGTATCTGTGACAAACTTTATGAGCTTGTCCGCCGTATCATAGCCGGCATCACTGACATTATTAGCAACTGCCGGGCCGAGGACAGCAAAAGTCCCAAACATTGTCCCCTGCTGATTGAAGATATTCTTCATAGCCAGAGCATAGTTCGGAAGCTCTGTCCAGTCGTTGGCTTTCCAGTTTACAGCGGAAAGGATACCCCAGCCTGATAAGAGGGTGACGACGTTATCACCTTTTTTATACTTAGCCGGCGGCGGCCCTCCAGGCCTACCAAATCCAAATCCTCCCCCTCCTGAATTGCTTCTTCTGACAGCAAAGGGTTCCCAGGGGGATTTCTCTTCATTTTCAGCAATGATGACATTGATCGCATTCATTGGATTTCCGACAGTCCCGGTGTAGGTTGTTCCAATTTTTCCGCAGTTCCCGCCGTTAATGGAAAGGAGACTCCAGGCCCGGCCGATAGTTGTATTGGCCTGAGCATATGGTCCTACTGCGCCTATATCATAGTTGAGCCCTATTTCATCGCGGATATTTCCGTTGATTACCGCCCCGGCCATGAACCCGTTATCGGAAATGTTCACGGCGGTCGTGCCGGCAGAACCTATCGCCAGAATGACCGGGAAATATTCCGGTTTGGCACCCGCCATTACAGCGTTGATGGCTGCGGTTTTGACCGTGTATGTCCACATTTCACCCGCTTCTGATCCGGGATTCATACGGCCCAGTACTTCGTCAGGATCATGGCTGGTGCCCATCAGCATCTCATCAACCAGTTCCTGTGTTGGAAGGATAACCGGCATAAAATCAGTGAATCTTTTTTCAAGAAAAAGTTTCTGAAGCTCAGCCGGAGTACCTGTATAGGTGGCCGGCGGCGGATCATGTTTCAATTTTCCGGGGTTCTTTTCCTTTGCGGTAAGAGCTTTGGTAAATTTTTCCACAATTTCCTTCATGACCGGTTTTTCGCTAATGGGATTAATACCATTAATAATCTGGGCCTGGAGCTGCTCTTCGTTTTTTCCCCAGACCGGACCAAGAATATACTGAATCCTGATGCCCGGCATGCCGTAGTTATAGGCTACCTCTATTTCTTGTGGTAAAAAATCGCTAACGAGGACAGGTACAGCAGGTTTTTTTAATTTAGATTCCAAATCGATTGCGAGGCGAACTGCCCCTGGAGCGCAGACACTTCAATGCCCCACTCCGAGGATCACGGCGTCTCCTTTCTCTTTGATCTCATCCAAAACGTTCTGAGGAATGTTGGACATCCCTCCGCGAGCCTCCACGATGTTAATATTCGGATAGTTTGCCTTGAACCATTTGCCTATCTCTTTCAGAAGGCGGCCGGAATTTGGAAAGCCGGTATCAATCGTGTAGATGGTTTTACCGTCCAGCTTGTCCAGGCGGGGGGCCATCTGTTTTACCTCGATAGGTGGTGGTGTGCCCAAAGGGTTGAGCACCGTAATTTTTCCATCTGTTGCTGCACTGACCTGACCGCCCATAATAAGGAGACAGGAGATCAGGCTCATGCATAAAAATGCAATGAATTTTCCACGCAGTTTCATGTCCGATTCCTCCATTAATAAATTAAATGTTAGTAATTGATAAATATAATATACAGCCTTAGTTTAACCGTCGCAATATACTTCATATTGAGGCGACAGGTCAAGCCTGATGAACAGATTATGCAATAATCACTCTTCCAGGCTTTTTTTTTCTCTATCACAGGCTGTCAGTTGATTTTTCAATCAACAGAAGAGATATTTTAAGCAAATTTGACAGACAATACTCACGATGGAGCATCTTTATGTGTCCAATTTATACATGTGATATGAAAATGGCTGTTTTTGTATTTAAAGACAAGTTTTTTGGGGAATAGGTATCCAGAATAATCACTTGAACCCATGGTCCCTTTCTCCCAACGGATTGGGAGAAGCACCATTTATTGCAGATGATTATCTCATCTGCTGTATAACCTTCGATGAAAATTGTATTCCCGGGAGGTGACAATATCCTCAATATTCCTCAGGCGCTGTTCCATCCTGCTGGTTTTCCGTATAAAATTGTTCATTTTTTCCCGCGCGTATGATTGATCCTCATAATATCGGGAATGATTGTTTGCCATGACCTGTTCTTTCAGGTTATATCGATCTACCTGTGAAGGCAGTGTAAAAAGATCTATAAACCATCCGATAAAAAAGAAACCGCAGGTCAGGATATAGATTATTCCCATGCCGATTTTTCCAAGATAAAATTTGTGAATACCCCAGAGCCCGCAAAAAAACCAGAGTGCATAAGCAACCCATAATTCCTTTTCTTTCATCATGTTTCCTCCCTTTTGAAGCAGGCTTTTTTGTTTTCAGCCTGTTTTTTATAATCACTAATAGCAGAAATCATGCCAGTGAATTATGTTAAATAAGCTAATAATATCAGTGGTTTAAGAAATGCTTTATTTATGGGGGATTGTGGATTTACCAAAAAGATGGGAAATGTACCAACCATTGGCCTTTTTCGCCATTAATCTTGTGTGGAGGAGGTCTTAAAAATCAAAATATATCATAAAATACCATTCAGATTTTTTTCATTAGGCTGACTTGCTATTCAATAAAACATATTTTGACACAGGCTATTCTATAGGGTAATATCACATCCCATTGAAGTTCCTCTTAATTATGTTCATATATCAGTATTAGGTACAGCTCGAATTCAGGATTATACCGGTTTTATCATCATGCTCCGATTGCCTGGATAAATCTTCATTAGAAAGGCCGCAGTGAGTAGATTAATACCGGCATAGCATATATCTCTACTCATAATTTCGGATTGAAAGGCGGTAGATAAAGTGGATAAAAGAGTACCCTGGTTTCTTGTCAACAGTTACGGTTTAGCCAATTTTACCTTCACCTTAATGATGTTTCTCGGGCTGTTCTATTATGCAAATTTTTTGACTGATGTTGCATTGATATCTGCCGGCCATGTTGCTGTCATCATGTTCATCACCCATATCGTGGATGCCGTGTCAATCCCCTTTTCAGGCGGTATAATTCAAAAGACCAGGATGCCCTGGGGGCGGTTCAGGTCCTGGTTAACCTTTATACCCGTGACAACCTGTATATTTTTTACACTTACATTCACGAATCTGCCTCTGAGCTACGGCATAAAGATGGTCTACCTGAGCGCTGTATATATAATTGCCAATATAAGCCTTAATTTTGCCTATAATGCCCATATGGGGATGATTTCGGTGTTGTCAACAGATTCGAAAGGCAGGCTGAGACTCTCCTCCAGGAACATGCAGTTTGGCATGGCAAGCCAGGCGGTTTTCAGCGTGGCGGTTGTGCCCATGCTGCTTTTTTTCAGCAGGCAGAGCGCGACATGGGGGTTTTTCTACACAACCGGAATTCTGGGGATCGTCCAGATCTTCGGCTACTGGAATCTCTTTTATCAGACAAAGGGCTATGAAGATTACATCCCCGATAAAAAAGTCACGCCGTCCCATAACATGACTGTTCCTGAGATGGTCATGCAGATTTTCGGAAATAAATATCTCATGATTCTGATGTGTGCGGATTGCGCAGTAAATCTGGGCATCTTCAATATCCAGACATTAGCGGTATATTATTTCAAGTACGTATCAAAAAATGAGGCATGGATATCAGCCTATTCCCTGACCCTTGGAATTGCTACCTTTACAAGTACAATCATTGGTCCAATAGTAGCCGGTAGAATAGGAAAGAAAAATACATACCTGCTTGCCGCAATCTACAGTGCTGTCGGATACCTGGTCCTGAGAATATATGGGGCATCAGGCCCTGTTGTCTATATAGGCATCGTCTGTATGATAAAACTTGGCGCCGGACTCTTCTATCCCCTGAGGCAGGCAATGTTTATGGATACTGCCGAATATGGCTATTATAGGACAGGCAAGGATGCCAGTGCATTTATAATGTCCATGCTTACCCTTCCAACCAAGGTAGGAACCACCCTTGCCGGAACAGTTGCCACTGCAGGTCTTGCCTTTATAGGCTATGAAGCAGGGATGGAGGCAACCGATCAGTTTATAAGCAGCCTGATGAATATTATCTGTTTTATTCCGGTTGTCTGTGGTGTCATCGCCTTTTCTCTGATGCTTTTCTACTCACTTTCTGAAGACAGGGTCGCTGAATATATGAAGGCCAATAAGATAAAAAGGGCTGAAGCAAAGTGACGGGAAAGGGTGCTTGAGGAAAACCTGCCATGTTGCAGGCATATTAATGTAAAGAGAACCAAAATATAGGCAGTTGTCTAACCCGCTTACAATATCCCGGTATGCCTGTTATTTGCCCAGCAAAAACGGCCCCGTTCAATTCATGAAGATCGAACAGGGCCGTCATAGGGTTTGATACAAACAGGCTCCGAAAGGAACCTGTCTTTTCAGTCTATTAAAGTGTTACATGGGGATATCCCCGAGATTGACGTCTTCTGTAGTGACATCAATCTTTTTAAAGGCCTTTTTCTTCTTACTGTTCTTGATATCCAGATCGTATACACCATCCTTCAGATCTTCGAACCAGAAGTCACCATAGCTGTCTGTCTTGACCGTCTTTGTTTTTCCCTTTTCATCGGTCAGGATACATTCGGCATCTATAATAACTTCCTTCTTTTTCGGGTCATACAATGTTCCCGCAATGAATTTTCCGGGCAGGTTCAGGTAGTATACCCTTGGTTTCAGTTTTTTCTTAAGCTCGGGCATCCATACTTCGGCCTTGGATAACAGCTTTTTCTTCTTTGCCTCATCTTCATCCATAAACAGAAGGGCCTCTGTAGGACATGCATCAACACACCTTGGAACTTCCCACTCGTCATCCAGGAGATGGGCGCAGCCTGTACATTTCTGTGCCAGATTGAGGTCATCGTTGTAGAAGATAACATCGTAGGGACATACATCGAGACAGTTTCTGCACCCGGAGCACTTTTCAGAATCTATGATCACCAGACCGTCATCTCTCTTGTACATGGCGCCTTCGACCGGACAGGCTTCCATACAGGGTGCTTCGTCACAATGCATGCAGAAGTGAGGACGATAGGCGACCTTTACCTTTGGCACTGTACCCCTTACACGCTCGGTAAGTTCCATCCAGAACTGTCCTGAGTCAGGCTGAGGTTTTGCTATCGGTGACCAGTCATTACCCACATGCTCATCTTTACATACGATCTGGCAGGCGTGACATCCGTTACATTTATGAATATCTATTACAAATACTTTTTTTGACTTTGACATATCTATTTCCTCCCTTCAACCCAGGCGTCAAATCTAAGACCTGAAGCAGCATCATATTCTCTGTTGAAGGCATCAGGGTATTCACTCATCCATTTGCCCATCTGCTCCGGAGTAACCTTTTCAAAGTTTACAAGAAAACCGCTCGTGGCCTGTCCCGCGCAGTGTTTTGAGGTCAGCCCGGCTGGTGTAACCGTATTGATGGCGCCGCCCCTGTCCAGTTTTCCGGGTACAATACCATCTGCCCTGGCACCGTGGTCTACAGAGACAACCCCTGGTCTTACCCTCTCAAAAACCCTCGCTCCGCAGAGTACACCGCCTCTTTCATTAAAGATATGAACGATATCTCCGTTCTTGATCCCGCGCTCAGCCGCATCATTAGGGTTGATCCAGACCGGCTCGTAATTGTAACCGTCAAAGCCTTTGACCTTGCCGGTATAGGCCTCTCTTGTCCAGGTTATATCGTCACACTGTGAATGAACCCTCCACCTTCCGTGGTTGGACATCAAAAGAATGGGATACAGTTTGGCCCTCTCACTGGATATCCTCTCATCATGGGTTTCACTTCTTTCTATCCATTTCGGGAAAGGTCCGCGTTCTTTGTCGTCGGGGAAGTGTTTCGCTATACGTTCGGAATAGAACTCCAGCTTGCCTGATGGTGTTGGCAGGGGATTTTTCTCGGGATCCTTGTAAAAGTCATATAGACCGGCAACGTCATCTTCCCAGTCCTCTGCAACGGGCAGCACATAATAACCCTTCTCTTCAAACTCCTCATAGCTTATATGCTCATCAAAGCCCAGGCCGTTAAAAACATCCTTTACCAGCTGGTCATTCGTTCGTTTTTCAGTAACCGCATCAAGCATACCCAGTTTCTCGGCAATCGCGCAGACTGCCTCAAAGTTGGATTTTGCCTCACCAATCGGGCTGATGGCTGGTTTCATACGAATAAGGCTCTGGAAGCTGTCCCCGTCCCTTACGCACGGTGAAATGTCGTCTGTCTCTATGATGGTCTTGATAGGCAGGACTATATCTGCATACAGACAGTCATTCTCCAGCCAGGGATGCTGGGCAAGGATGAACTCTATCTTGGGATTTCTTGATGTTTCAATAACATCGTTACCGCAGTTCCAGCATGTGATACGGCAGGGTGTATCGGTCCATATCATATGAATCTCGGTACCGCCGTCTTTTTTTGGTATCGGATATGAGTATTTAACAAACTGGTCAGATGTGGGTACTTCATGTCCGCCTGTGCCCCAGAAATCGACCTTGCCTTCATTGACAGCCTTTTCTATGAGTGTCTTGGGGATCATCTGTTTACCCCATGCTGTCGGTGTGATACTGTGTGGTTTCAACAGCCTGTCTCCGTATTTGGAGCTCTTGAGACGTTCAAACATACCCATATGGCTTCCAGTCTTCTTGGATACGATATTCCTGGGCATTCCCTGATAGGCAATCTGTGCCTGGTGAACACCTGGTTTTCCAAGTCCCTGCATTCCAAGGAGGATAACCTCAAATCTTGCAGGTTCATGAGCGAGCGGGCCTCTGATCATACCACCGCCAAAGTAGTGACCGATTGTGGTTGTCTTCTTTGCCCAGTCTCTTGCCAGGGCCTTAATTGTCCATTCGGGTACTCCACACTTGGGTGATGCCCATTCGGGTGTCTTGGGCTCGCCGTCTTCTTCTCCCATTACATAGGCCTTAACCTTGTCAAAACCGATTGTATGGGTTTCAACATATTTCTTGTCATAGGTGCCTTCTTTTATCCACGTGTAGATGATGGCAAGCTGCAGGGCCGCATCAGTATTGGGAAGTACGGGTATCCATTTGTTTGCATGGATGGCTGCTGCATAGTTCAGGTCAGGACATATATAGACCTGTTTCATACCTATGTCACCCCAGAACCTCATAATATTGCTGGCAAACTGTCCCCTGAAACCCCATGGAGTTGTTTCGGGGTCACCACCCCATACCAGCATCAGCTTGGTGTGTTCAGTGATGTCTTTAATGATATTGTCGGCCGGATTCATCATTCCTATGAGACCGGAGCCCCATTGATGTTTTGAACCCCAGTACCAGCCCTCCCAGGAGTCGGGATTTCTGATCTGCTGGGTAAAACCGCCCATCTTATCCAGAAGCAGTGATGAGGAACCATGGGTGGCATGGATAAACATACACTCGCCGTGGCCGTCTCCCTGGATCAGGATAGCCAGTGGGCCGTATTTTTTGTGTATTCTTTTTATCTCTTTTGCGATGAGGGTTGTGGCTTCATCCCATGAAATCCTGACAAACTTGCTTTTCCCTCTGTTCTGGGGGTTGCGTTCTCCATCTGGATCCCAGTCAACCCTCTTCATTGGAAATTTGATCCTGTTTGGGGAATAAACACGTTTTTTATAGGCAAGACTGAAGGGAGATGGAAGGGCCTTGTACATTGGATCAAGGGTCTTCCCGTTCTTTTTGATCTGCCATGGATTGAATGTTTTTGGATCATACTTCGCGTCATAGTGAAGGGGTCTTATCCTTACAATTCTGTCATTCTTTACATCTATGGCACATGGAGCAGCACCAAAGATCCCTCCGCTGAGACCCAGAGCCTTGTATACTGTCTTGTCAGCATAACTTGCCATTGGCTCTTTTACTTTTACTTTCTTTTTACCTTTTGATTTTCCTACCGACATAAATCCTCCGTTAACGTTGATTTCTGTTGATAACAGCTTATAAAAACACTTTTTTAAAAGGTTTTTATAGTTTGGTTGGCAAAACTCCAAAGTTGGACTATAGGTAGGATACCTCTATAAGTCAAGAAAATTATGGGTATTTTATTAGTATTCAGTGAAAAAAATTGAGTTAAAAAAAGCATTAGAACCCGGATTTAAAATATGGTCTTGATATCATATCGCGCATTAAAATTTTGTTGACACACATGCCTTTCCATTCGTATACTTTGCGCCTTCGTTGCGAAAGTCTTGTCTTTTAAAATTCTTTTTTAAATATAAAAAGGGGGAACTCAGATGAGAACATTTATTCTTACAGTTTTATTCGTGTTTGTAGCAGGTATTGCTTTTGCAGCAGGTATTGACGGCACCTGGAATGGAGAGGTTGCAGGTATGGGTGGTGGGGAGCCTATGAAAATCAGTTATACATTCAAGGCTGACGGAAAAACACTTACCGGAACAACAAAGGACATGAACGGAGAGGACATGTCCATTAAAGATGGAAAGATTGACGGCAACAAATTTTCCTATTCTATTGATTTAGGTATGGGCCAGCCAATGAAGTTTAATGGAGAAGTAAAGGGCGACACAATAGAGCTGAAGATGGACATGGGCGATATGGGTGGCGGCGGAGGAATGGGTGGAATGCCTCCGATAATCCTTAAGAAAGCCAAGTAGCTAACAGAGCTTACCAACAAGGCTGCGCAGTTATAAATTGCGTAGCCTTTTTTTTACTTTAAAACTAATCAGGAGGGTCCCGGTATGAAAAGAGTATTACGAAGTATATTGTTGGGTGTGTTTATTCTGCCTTTAGGGGTGGGACTGAATACAACTGCTGCCCGGGCAGGAGAGTGTACGCGCGAAAACCTTAAAAACATCACAGATAAATATTTAGCAGCCCTTGAGGCACATAATCCGTCAAGTGTGCCGATGGCTTCCAATGTCAGATATACAGAAAACGGTATAGAAGTACCTGTTGGAAAGGGAATATGGGAAACCGCCACCAAGGTAACCTTTAAACGCGGGATGGCTGATCTGAAAAAATGCGGAACCCATACCCAGGTCATATTGGATGAAAAGGATAATCCCAAGCCGGTGCTCTACGGAGTGCGGCTTAAAGTTGATGAAAATAAAATTTCAGAGATTGAAGCCATAGTGGTTCGTGGAGCTCAGGTCCTGGATGTTCCAGCTATACTGGCTACAAAGGACCAGGACTGGGAAGGCATTCTTCCTCCGGAGCAGCGAAGCTCCCGTCTGGCAATGATGGCAGTTGCAGATGATTATTTTGAACTGTTCGTCAAGGAGAAGAAGCGGAAAGTGTCTGACCTGGCTTATTCAGGATTCTGTGATCGCTGGGAGAACGGCAAGATAACTACAAGAGGGGGAATGAACCAGGATTCGGTAATGCCCAAATATGACTGCTCACCCGAGGGCTTTGCCGACATGACCGAAACCCACGGCCCCCGAAGATTCCTGGTGGATGAGGAAACAGGGATGGTTGTCGCCTACGCACTTTTTAATAATGTATGGCCTGACTTTCATATGTTCAAGATCAACAATGGTCTGGTGGTCTGGATCCAGGCTTACTTTGATTATAGTAAGCAATACAAAACAATGGGCTGGCCTGAAGAACCAATCTGTGAGTAGCGTCACTGCAAAGGACCTGTGAATAGATATTATTAAATAACAAGGTCAAACTCAAAAAGTACCATTAAAACGGGGGACATACAGATTCCATGAAAAATAAACTCATGCTTGGTCTGTGGCGGCATATAATAAATGTTCCACCGTTTTTGTGGGAAAAACATATCGCCCGTGAAAAAAGTAATTTTGAGAAAGAGAATGGCGCCCTTTCCGGGGAAGAACGTCTGATACATCATTTTGTAGTAAGAGAACTTCCGGTTAATGGTAAACCTTTATCTCCGGAACTGATATCTGAGAAACTTGGTATTCCTGCTGATCGTGTTAATAATGCTCTGGATCATCTGGAAAAGCGTCTGACATTCCTGTACAGAAATGAAATGGGAGAAGTTGTCTGGGCATACCCTGTCACAGCCGCAAAAACACCCCATCAGATTACTTTTGACACTGGCCAAAAAATATATGGCGCCTGAGCGGCAGACGCTTTTGCGACACCCTTCGTGCAGGGGAAATTACTGAAGACATACCTGAAGGTACAGATCGACACAGTGTGTGCCCACTGCTCCACTCCAATGAAAATAGAAATTGACAGTGATCTTAACTATAAAGTTAATGATGATGACTGCAAACCTCTAATATTTATACCTGATATAGGTTTATCCAACATCAGAAACGAGGGTATTATTGATTCATTCTGAATGGAGTGTGTATTCTTCAGGTCAGAAGAACATGCAAGAGAATATCGAGATATAAACCACAGAACGCCTGGCGTATATATGACCGCAGAACAAATGAATGAAGCAACCAGAATAATCCAGTGCGCCATATTCGGATTCAATGATGAAGACCAAATTAGTTGACATAAATGTTTTTTAACTATACTTTTTTGCTCAAAAGATATTTCAGGCATTTCTTAAATTGTTGTTTTTCAATCTTATGCGGGGCTATATGATATCCAGAAGACCTGCACAACTGTTTTTTTTAATACTCTTCCAGACCCTTTTTATGCTGGCAGCCTGCGGAGATAAACCGGAAGAGACTGCCGCTAAAGACAAACCTCAAAATGAAAATACTTCCGGCCATGTCGATTGGGGACATGAAGTTAATCTGAATGATATGGTCGCAATGGCTAAAAAAGGTCAGATAAAGGAAATACAGTGGCATGTAATGCCCAACATCCTGAGAGCTCAGACTTTTGATGGTCAGATTTTTCATCTTAAAAATGAAAACAAAGGAGTTGATCTCCGCAATACCCTGATAGATGCAGGAGTGAAAATAGGAGAGGGAGGGGTCCTGTTTAAGCATTTTTTCTGAGATTGAAAAGGGCCCGATGAATAGTCCTGGTTCAGGACTAGAGATTAATTCCGGCATAAAGAAAGGACCGGCAAATAAAATGGAGCCAATGTTGATTAATATCTTTTCCCTGTTACTATCAGCAGTTGTTATAGCTGTTGCTGTAAAAAAATGGCATATTATTCGGGATCGCAGGCAGATTTTATCTGTTATTAAAAGTGCCCTTAAAGAGAGAAAGGCTCTCATAAGCGGCATTATCATTGCCCTTTTCTATCTTGCTATATTCATGGTTCTGGGGGGCAAAGGCGGTCGTGTTCATGTACTGTTTGGACGGATCATATGGAATACAACGCCTTTGGATATGTTGTCAGGGTTTTTACTGGCGATGCTGGTGATGATATCAATGGCCCTGTCTGTGTTCGGCATCCGTGTATTGGGAGCAAAACAATCCGGCAAAGAGAGCGGGATAGGATTTTTCGGCTCTCTGCTGGCGTTACTGGCAGCTTTCTGTCCATGATGACTTCCCATCTTATCAGCTCTGGGCGGAGCTGCAGGTGCGCTGTTTTTAAGCTTCTGGGACATGCTGGTGATTTTTTCTGCGGCAATATTAATCCTGAGTATTTTATATACGGCAACAAAGCTTAAATCCTCTAAAGGCTGAGGCTGACCATCCACTTTGTCCTAGTTAAGGACATCTGTCATGGTTAGTATAGATACAGTAAAAAGTTATTAAGGAGCATCATATTAATACTTTTAGAAAGGAGGAAGCATGAAAAAAAACATGAAATTGATTTTTATCTCTCTGATGATCCTTCTGGTGATGTTATTGGCATGCAGCAGCCAGCCACCAGAGAACGCAGGCAGGGAAGAAAAACCGGCGGTATCTTCGGAATACACTTTAACAGTGTTGAATCCGCAGGGCAATGTAAAAAAAGACAAGGATCTTGCACCGCGGCTGGATACTCTGGCGGGGAAAAAAATAGCCCTTTGGCTGTCCGCCACTCCTGATGAGCTGTACGCGGGTAAGGGGGCTGAACTCTATGATTTACTCGAAGTGCAGCTCAAGGAAAAATACCCCGATACTCAAATCATTCACTATGCTGATTTGCCCATGAAGTGGATGCCTGAGAAAGAGGTGGTTGATGCCATTGTCAAGGCAGAACCCGATGCGGTTGTTGCCGCCTTCGGGGGGTGATGAGGGTGCGTAGGTGCGTTGGGTTCCATCGCCATCACTCTTGAAGAAAAAGGCATCCCCACTGTATCCTTTTACAACGAACGCCATGAAGAGCGTTTTATGGGCGTTGTACTTTCCAAGGGATATATGGATTATCCGGGTATCAACTTTAATGAATATGACACTTTTACATCAGAAGGCATCAAGGCTATAGCCCCTGAGGCTTTTCAGTTTATGGTAAGTGGTCTTACCAGCTGGAAACCTGAATACATGACGGTTGTTGGTGAAGAATGGGTTCCAATGGAAAAAGAGTTCTCTTACACTGCCGCGACTTATCAGGAAGCTCAGGATCAATTTAACAACTCCTATCTTGAAATGGGCTGGGGTGACGGATTACCCCTTGTGCCTCCCACACGTGCGAATGTTGATGAAATGCTGAAAGGCACACCTGTATCACCTGAGACAGTAATAGGAGAATGGGGACCATCCAATGCAGAATTCACAGTGGAG
Source organism: Desulfatiglandales bacterium (assembly GCA_963667015.2). Lineage (GTDB taxonomy): Bacteria > Desulfobacterota > DSM-4660 > Desulfatiglandales > HGW-15 > JAAZBV01. The sequence continues at coordinate 1,503,224 of CAXXJJ010000004.1, read as the reverse complement.
AAAATTGCCATTGTGTCGACCATGGCAGGAGCCAAACCGGAGTATATGCCGGTGATCATTGCAGGCCTGAAAGCCATTACCTCTGTTAAATGGGATAGCTACTGGCCGGTAATTAGATCCGCTGCTCCGCTCGTGATTGTAAATGGTCCCTATGCAAAGGAAATAGGGCTTAATTCATCATCCAATGCCTTTGGCCCTAATCATAAGTATCCTGCCAACGGCACCATCGGTCGGGCAATAAACCTTGCTATGGCAGTAATTCCCGGAAACGGCAGAGGCATTAAACCCTCTAACCTGGCGGGAAATCCGGCAACATACGCAGGCATTGTAATTGCCGAAGCAGAAGATGTGATGTCGCTGGGAAAAGGTTGGGACCCTGTCAGTGTTCAGCTTGGTTATCCTGCTGATACTAACCTGGTAACAGTGCTTGGTATTGATCATATGGATATGAGTATATCCGGATCCATAGCAAACGTTGCGGCAAGTGTACCTCCCCATAAGGATATATGGCCCCGGAGCAAAAAGGCATGGGAGAAACAGTACGCCGGTGTACTTGCAATCACCGAAATGCAAATGGTGACCACTGGTCTGATGGCTAATGCGAACAAGGCAAGCTACGCAGAAGAGTTATGGGACCTGGCCCGTGTTCCCATGGATAAATTTAAAAGCCTGGTTTTGATCAATGAATTTGGTCAGCCTGCAGAACCCAGTAATTTTATTAAGATGTTACTGGCAGAAAAGGACGTTATTGAAAAAGGAGTGCCCATGGCAGCTGCGCCGGAAAATTATCTGGTCGTGGTTACCGGCGGGCATTGAAGCTGAGCTCCCTTTTCGTGGCTCGGTGCGAGCCGCTGGATGAGCGTTCCTGTTTCAGAAAAGATTGAGCTTCCACCACAGTCTTAGACTAAATTCTTTTCACGGAATTCTGCGAGCCCTGAAGCATAATCAGAATTAGCTCCAGGGCTCAAATATCTTTACCTGTTTTTCATGAAGAATGCCGCGTGATTTGATGTGAAAAACGGCGGAGTCCTCTTAACTATTTCTCTAATGGCAGGATCTTTTTTAAATTCATTATTCAGAAATGTCCTTATCATACCTCTGTTCCATCCCTTCGGATGTTCAAAGCTTGAATATAGAGACATATCGCCTTCATAGAATTTATCACTGTTGTATTTATCCGCATCAGGACTGTTGGTCGGCATATTGAATATCGCAAGATTCATGAAATCTATCATCGTATGATGTTTTTTTACAAAATCCATGGTGTGCTCTGCCTCTGCCGGTCCTTCGGGCGGTGTGCCGAAGAGGAAATAGAGAAAGGTCCCTATGCCTGCGTTTCTGAGATTTTTAAGGGCAATGGAAACGGTCTCAAGGTCGATGCCTTTGTTGAGGGCATCCAGTACCTCCTGATTACCGGATTCAACGCCGATCTTCAGCATCACGCATCCTGACCTCTTTAATCCCATGCAGAAATCCGGATCTTTAAAGTGAGCGGTCATGCGTACAAACCCGTACCAGGGAGTATTCAACGGATGTTCTATAAGGCGTTTTAACAATGACGGACTGATTGCATTGTCCAGTATGTGTACCATGGCAGGTCGATGAATATCTATAAGAGATGTGAGATCATCAATTACCTGATCCGGCGGGACTGGAGAATAGGCGTTGCCTTCTGCCTTTTCAGGACAGAACCTGCACTTCTGCCAGTAACAGCCGCTTGAGGCGCTGTAGGGGAGTATAAAGCCGGGTGAAAGGTAGGTATAAACCGGGAACAGGTCATACGCCGGCCTTACGTGTGCTGAGCATTTTCCGATATTCAGCAGTTTTTGAATATATTCCTCACCGGGGCCTGCCACCATATCATCCACCAGGCCTGCAAAGGGATTTTCCCATCCCGGTCTTTTCATCCAGGATGTAACAAGCCCTCCCCCAAGGATGATCCTTGCCCCGGGATATTGCTTCTTAAGGTAACCTGCCATTGCAAATACTGAAATGGACTGGCTTAAAAAATTTAATGATATTCCAAAGAGGCCGTCTTCCTGCGGGATGAGCCAGTCCCTGAAAAATGGATAAAAAGGATTTTTCTCTGGCAATTCAGCTGTTTTGAGGAGATCGCTGCTTCTTACAGGCGATAGACTCTGATCCTGGTAATTGCTGAGGGTTGCCTTTACTCCTGTTGAGTGCAGAGACCTTACCAGCAGGCGGTTGATGTCCATTACAGCCCTTTTGTATTTATCAATTTCCCATGTATGGCTTTCGCGAAGGTAACGGAGGTTTGCCGAAAGATTTTTTTTTGAACGGCGTGTCCATGTATCATTATCATTCACAGGCCCATGAACAGTACGCAGCACTGCATCCAGATTCGAGTCAACAACAGACAGCGGGAGTTTCTCAACTGCTCCGGCCAGTCTGGCTATGCCGGCTGGAGGTTCGCAGGGTTTTGAAAGGGGAGGGTGTATGAGGAGCATAATTCCTGTTAATTCTCTTTTTGTTTAATATGGTTGGCAGCAGGAATGTCCCGGCTGCTGAATGGAGGGAGTATATTACATGATGAAATATATTGGAAGCCAATTAGTGCCTCAAAACTGTTTATGGATGGGCACTATCTAATAAACATTTAGATTGTTTGTGGTCTGTATTTTGCATAGATGTTATTCAATGTTCTATTGAATTTTCTTGTCTTCATAAAATTATCGATTAATAGAGTTGCAGATGAGCGACAGACACTTAACAAGAGATGTGCTGTATGATGATGCGAACTGTGCTTATGAATGATCTTCCTGTTTTTAGTACTGAATTTAAAATTCTAGGGGAATCTCAGGTTAAATGGTCAGAATATGAATTCTCAGAACACCCAGGTTGCAGTTACCGGAAACTGCGTTATTAAAGACGAATCAAAAACAGTCAAGAGGCTTTTCACCTCTCTCCTGCTTACCGTCAAGAATTTGTCACTTTATCCCCCGGGACATACTATATGTACAAATTCAATAAGCCAGTTTCATACACAACTCACCGCCTTTCTTAAAAAACATAAGATATTAAAGCTTGAAATAGAAAGAGACCGGATTACCTGCCAGGGAAAAATTATCTCTGAGTGTATTCCTGAAGAAGGGACGCTTCATTATACCTTATTTCGCGATGGTATCCTGTGGCTTGAGCTGATGGACGGAATCGAACAGAAAGAACTAACAGATATCTTCTTATTAATAAACAGGTACACTAAATTATCCGCTGAACCTGAAGGGGATATTGTGACTGCCTTCTGGGAGATCCAGTTCCCCCATATGAACTACGAGGTTGCAGAGCTTTCATGGGGAGATGGCCAGGGAGGAAAGGATTTTTCTGATCTTGTTTCAGGAACGTCAACAATAACCCAGGCAGCAGAACCTGAATATAGAGAAAAGGAATATCAGAGTGATCCACCCATTGATATGACAAAGGTCGCACTTACTCCGGAAGAAGATGCTTCATTACAGGATATGATCCGCATGGAGGAAGATACTGATCGTACATCCTATCTGGATGCACTTCTGGACAGCCTTTTACAGAACAGGGAAGAGATAAATTTCAGCAAGATTATTGATGCGCTCTCAGAGGAATTTACATTATCTCTTGCCCGAAAGGACTTTGTCATTAGTCTTAAAATACTTGATGGTATACAATATGTACTGGATATTTGCAGGGAAGAACTGCCATGGACTGAAGATCTGATTAAAGAATTTTTCCGGAGCGTTTCGGACGTTGAATACCTGGCACCTTTAAAAGATATCTGGGAACAGATAGGTCAGGATGATGCTGCGATTCTGCAGGATATATTTATGCACCTGAACCCGGAATCCATCAAAATGCCTTTAGCCCTTCTTTCCCAGCCCCAGCCTGCTCCTCAAAAAAAAATATTGCTGGATCTGATAATCCAACTGGTTTCAAAGGATACATACTCTCTTGAACTGGCGCTCAATAATACAAATGAGAATCTGCTGGAAAGGCTTGTCGCAGTTATTACTGAAATGGAAGGAGGACACTCAATGAAGTACCTTTTAAAAATTTCGGGCCACACCTCGGGCCGTATACGTTACGAGGCAATTAAAGGTATTTTAAAACTGGAACCCGGCCGAATAAAGGATATGTTGAATTTGATTGACGACAGTGAGGATTCCATACGGCAGCTTGTCCTTGAACATATGGGGCATTCCCAGGATGATGCTGTAGAGGAATTTCTCATCTCATATATAAAGAAAAATAAGTCAGGCAATATCGATGCAAATTATATAATCCAATGCTTCAGAATACTGGGAAAATGCGGTTCTCTGCATTCCGTCCCGTTTCTCAGGGAAACCCTTCTCAAATGGGGTTTTTTATCGGGAACCAGGAGAACCGTCTTTAGAAGGGGTGCAGCCATTGCTCTTGGCACGCTGGGTATAACCCAGGCGGATGAAGTGCTGGAACGTGCAGGCCGATCTTTTTTCCCCGGTGTCAAGGGCGCAGTCATAAATATCAGGCAGGATTTGGACCGGGAGGCAGGCAATGTCTAGCCAAAAAAATACTCAGTCTCAACTCCGGTCAATGGAATTTGTAAAGGTGCTGTACAAGCTCATATCTACCGCAAGGATTCATAAAGATAATAATTCCCTGTTAAGGGAATGTCTGGCGAAATTTCAAAACATACTTCATGAAATTACCGGAGAGGGAGACCTGAAATTCCAGGCCTGGCGGGGAAGATTCCATTTTTGCGGGGAAAAATTGATCCATGGAAGGGATTCCTACAATATCATTAATGAAATGATAAAATATTTGGCGGCCAGAGAAATTGGCGGATTTCACTTTTTTGTCTCAGCCCGTGATGCATCGCCTAAAGGTATTATGACATTCATACGCCTTGTTGACCTGTCGGCCAAAAGTAAAAAACCATTTGAATGGTTAAACAGCAAGTTTAAGGAATATAAACTTTCCTGGGTCCATATCCTGGAAAAACAGGATGAAGATCATGAGGCTTCTGTAAATGGCGATGGCAGGAAAAGGCAGGAAAGGGCAAAAAACGCCTACCTCCTTGCACTGGATACCGTGAAAGAGGTAGCTGACAAGGCTTCAAAGGGTGTTTCCGGAGTGCTCAAGGCAAGGCGGCTTGCACAGAACATTGTCGACCTTGTCCATGAAGACAGTTCCCTGATACTTGGGCTGGCTACTCTGCATGAATATGACGATTACACATACACGCATTCGGTTAATGTTTCTCTGCTAGCTACATGTCTGGGAAAACAGATCGGTTTATCAAAGACAGTCCTGGAACACCTTACCGTGTGCGGGCTCTTTCATGACCTTGGAAAGGTGGGTGTCCCAAGGGATATCCTGCTTAAAAAAGGAGAGCTGAACGATGAAGAATGGAAGCAGATGCAGAACCACCCACTGCTTGGTGTGAAAAAAATTTTGAGGCTCAATGCCGACAAGGAATTGAGGTCTAAAATTATTCTCGGGCCGTTTGAACACCATCTGAATCCTGATATGACCGGATATCCTAAAACTCATTTCATGAAAAAGTTGAGTCTCACAGGGAGGATACTCCGAATCGCCGATGTTTATGAGGCGCTTACAGCGGACCGCAAATATCGTTCAAGGTCTTTTACTCCCGACGAGGCGCTGAGGAAGATGTGGAGTGAAGGCTCTAAAAGCTTTGATATTATTTTACTGAAGAGTTTCATACAGATGATGGGTGTTTTCCCAATAGGCTCGGTTGTAGAACTGACCAACGGAAAATTTGCCACAATTGTTGACTATCCGGACGGTCCGATGGCCCCTCCGCTGGCCATGCTGATGGAAGAAACAGCGACAGGGGCCATAACAGGAGGTGGAGTCATTAAACTTATGAATAAAACCGATGATGGGTCTTCAGGGCCGGTAATCAAAAACAGTGTTATGCCTTCGCAATTAGGTGTTTCGGTTGCTGAACTGTTTTTAAGCAAACAATAAAGGCGACTGAGACCTGCTATTTGAAGCAGGAAAAGAACGGGTTAAAAACGTATTGCCCGATACAGCCTTTTACCTTCATTAATATCAATTTCATTTATAAAAGCTGTTCCCGAATTTCCTGAAGATACCTCTACAGTATGAACACCCGGATCCAGTGACAACCGAACAAGTGTAAGGCTTCCAGGCAGGGTCTCCCATGACCGCGTGTCGGCTTCCTCTGAAATAAAAAGAATTGCCCTTACTATTACCTCTGCAAATTCGTTTTTATCACCAACCTTTCGGGCAATTGCCTCTTTTGCCCCGGCCCGCAGGGTCTGTCGTGCAAGATATTGCGATGCCCTCTCGTTTAAAGAGGTTTGGGCTACATCCCCCATATCTGTTGTTATCTCAAAGGGAGAATCTATGATGTCGTCGGTTCGGATAATCACGGGCAGGGGTTCCGAACAGTCTCTATACCGTGGAATTGAAATCCGGATGGACGGAGGGATAACAGTTTCGATAGAAGTCTTTTGTGGAACCCGTCCCTCTCCGATAAAGAGAATCAGTTCCCCTTTTCCCGTGGCAGCCGGTTCAGGGCCTGGAGCTGTTCCTCCCAGTCCCTCCGCCAGTTTATCATATTCTATACGTGCATCATCCGGCATGTTCATATTTTCAAAGCAAAGTGCAATGAGGGCCCTGGTAAAATAGTCATCCTTAAGAGAATCGGGATATTCATCGAACACTTCAAGCGCCTGTTTTGCCTCTACCAGCGCACTCTCATAATTATACTGAAGTAAAAAATTCATCATAAGAAAGGTGTGAACCCACAGCCTTTCACTGTATTCGCCCTTGTAGGTCAATATCCTGTCATTAATCAGAACAGAGGAGGATTGGTCTGCAATGTTGATAATATCCTGTTCTTTAATAAGCCGGGATGCCTTCAGCAGGACTTCCGTGCTTTCTTTGTAGGCATTCATGTCATATAGGATTGTGCCTCTTTCCATGTAACACAGCAGTCGATCTTTTTCAGAAACACCCAGACATTCCTCCAGCATTTGTTCCGCCCGGTCGGGATTTCCAGCGTAAAATACCGACCGGGCTCTTTGAAGTCGTGTGCCGGTACATCCGGACGAAAGTATAATAATCAGGATCAGAAAGAATCTGAGATAAACCATTTCCTGCTACCAGCCGATAATTGGCTTCGATGCTTCGCGCGCGAGTTCCGCCTGATCCGCATACACAATCTCACCTGTCTTGAGATCTGTCATGGAGAGGTCCAGGCTGTAATAGACACGTTCTTTCTTATAGAGGCGCATCTGTTTAGGCTGTTTTTTGTTTATGGATCTCAGTGTACCGCTCAGAATATAGTCTGCACCCAGCTGGCGGCCCTGTTCAACCCGTAATGCCGGGTCAACATAACCCTGATTCTGGTAACTGATCTCCTTCATAATATTCTCCCGCTGGTGTTCATTTATAAAGCGGATCTTTCCGGAATTTAAAAGCTTCATCCTGATTTCATCGGTGATAGCAGATGTGCTGATATGTTCCGAGGTCTCATTGACAACAGGATAAACAATTAACACCGGTTTTACCTGCACCGGAAAAAACTGTGTGGCAGAGAGCAGGGGAGTAACCAGCCGGTCAACAATCTGCTTTTTATCTGAAAAATCATAGCTTGCATCATAATGGGTCTCATCGGCAGGATTAAGATTTTTGGTGGAAGCCATACATCCGGACATGGTCAGAATTGCCGACCATGCCATCATTACTAAAAAACAAATATTCTTTTTATTCATAACGCTGTTTCCTCGATAGTAATGGTTAACCATATTATTTCCCCTTATTAATCAGTATGTCTCCACTGACAGAAGATATTTTCAGGCTGGCGCCGCCTTTTCCTATAACACCCTGTAATTTATTCCTTGCAGATACGGTAAGACTATTCAACTTGAAATCGCATTGTAAATCGCCGCTTATGGTATCTGTCCGTAGTTCAAAATCCGAGGAAGGCGGCAGGGTAAGACGGATTCTGCCGCTGACTGTCCGGAAGGTATAAATTCCCCCGGGACTGAACTCTCCCTGTGCTTCCATACTTCCCTTTATAGTCTCCATCTCTATTTCATCTGCAAGGGAAAACTCCTTTATGTCGATGTCGCCACTCACAGTATTCGCTTCAACAGACCCTTTGAGTCCTTCTACAATTATTTTTCCGGAGGTGCTTTTTAGTGCAGTGCTTCCTGTAATGTCTTCAAGATAGATTGCACCGCTTATGGTTTTACATTTTACGCCCTGTTCGGCCTTCACAATATCTATCCTTCCGCTGATGGATTCAAGATCAACGCGCCCGCCGGTCTCCCACGCCTGAATCCTTCCGCTTATGGTCTTGACTCTCAGCTGTGCTTTATCGGGTATAATGAGATCGTAAAAAACAGATACATCAGGGGATTGAGAAAAACTCCAGGATTTGTTTCTCCTGGTTATTATTCTGATATTGCCATCCGTATGATTTATATCGATACTAACCTTATCAAGTGCGTCTTTATCCCTGTCCACAGCTACTTTTCGGGCAAGTATCTTTATTTCATTCTTTTTCCAGCTTTTTACAGTAATGTCACCGGATATATTTTCAATATATACCTTTCCATCTTCGTTCAATGGATATGTTTCCTCCATCTTTTCTTCTGATTCTGCTAACAGGGCTGACGGAATACAAAATATGACTGTAAAAAATAATAAAATGAAAATATTAAGCTTAAAGAATTTCATAATTTACCTCCTATGGGTACATGCCTGATACGCTGTATATATATTCTGTTATTCAGCGTGCCTTCACTTAAAATCGGATTTTGTTATATAAAGACGCTGTCATATATAAAAGGGTTGCCCGTGCTTTTGAAAAAAAAATCGAGGTGTAACACATCAGGGGATAGCTAACTCTGCATGGTTATATCCTTAATCTCATTGAGAAGCTCAATCTTTTTCCTGTAACAGATCAGAAGCAGTTTGTTTGCCTCACTGGTTTCAGGGTATTCAGCTATTGATTTTTTACAGATCAGGATCGATTCATCAATTATCGCCAGATTTTTCCTGAATACTGCTGCCAGTTCCGGATCCAGTTCGACGTGTTGTGACTCTATTGACCTGTCCAGGGCCTCTATGGCGTATTGATACTGCTGTTCTGCTAATTTGAAATTATTTGATGCTGTCTGCCCATGGTCAACAGGTGTCCGCAAATACGGAAGGCCGTAATAAAGCACCGGTATCAACAGCATAATCACAAGGAGAGTGCTTATAGCAAGGGCCGGGCCCCTGGAATATATCGGGAAATTTGAAAAAAAACCTTTCTTCTGTGTTAGAATCTCCCGATTCTTTTTGAGCGCCTCTCTTTTTATAACAGGCCATAGATCTTCTGACGGCTCAAGAGTATGAAGCTCTCCGGCATTTTTCACTAATGATTCCATATCAAGTAACAAATCCCTGCATTCTTCGCATCCTTCCAGGTGATTTTTCAGCTCCTGTACCTGCCCTGACTCCAGAAGATTATCGATATAATCATTGATAAGTTTTTGTGCTCTTGAACATTTCATTTTATTTACTCCTCAAGAAATTCCTTATCTTCATCCTTGCCTTGAAAAGCTGGGATTTTGCCGTACCCTCTGTGCTTTTCATTATTTTTGCTATCTCAGTATTTGTGAATCCCTGAACATCATGCAGCTGGAAAACAATTTTCTGTTTGGGTGGTAATATGTCTATTGCCTGCTCAAGTTGCTGTTTTGCATGATTCCGGTCATCTTCAGAGTGCCCGGTATTTTCTATTTCCTTCAGTGATATTTCCTTTATTTTTTTCTTTTTTCTGGCAAAGCTCATACAAGTATTTACTGCAATCCGGTAAAGCCAGCTGTTAAATGCCTCCGGGGATCTGAGTCTTTTGATGTTTGTAAATATCTTTATAAAGATGTCCTGGAGCAGATCCTCCGCCATAGACAAATCCCCGGTGAAACGATATGTCAGGTTAAAGAGAGATGATTTATATGCAACATAAACATCTTCCATTGCCCCGGTGTCTCCTTCCTGACATAGCTTTACCCTTTTAAAAAGAAAATCCCTGTCTTTAAAATCACGGTACCCGACCTGCTGCATTTTATCACCGGATGAGCTCAATTTTCCTCTGCTAATCTCAAATTGTGTTAAAAGGTTTATTTGTCTGTTTAACTAATGACGCTGAAATAACTAAAATGGTTGCCTGTTGTAGAAAAAATTTCTGATAATATACAGAAAAAGAGAAGGGCGGGACAGGATTATTATAATCGGCCGGGAAATTGTAACCATGATTGGACCTGTGAGCTGTTTTATAGAGCCGGATGCTTGGCAGCCATGGCCGCTGTTCCGGTTAAGGTATAATGTATGATCATGTAAATCAGGCTGAAGAGAAGGTTAGATTCGGGGCAGAATAGTGCTATGCTTAAATAATATTTAAAAGGATAAATCCGGAATCTGGATTTCTGAATCCTGTTCGTGGATTTTTATTTTGCTTGCTCTGATTATGTGGTATAAATACCGGTCAAAATGGCTTTAATTATTGAACAATAATTATCCTTCTTTACCAGTTAACTGTCTGGTATGGAGAACAGACTATGCCGCATTCCAGAATAGTTGATTCTCATGGTGTATTGATCACAAGACTAACCGGAACGGTTACTCTTGATGATTTAATAGCTCTCCAGAATGAAATGCCCCGCTATGAACGTGATGGAGAATTTTATGAACTGGTTGTTCATGAGCAGTATATGGAAATATTGCAGGACTCTGATGAATCTATAGCCTCGGCAAATAACATGAAGAAGATACTGAAAGGTTTTAAAAAAGCGGCCATTGCTTTTGTAACCTATCATGATCTGGTCTTCGGACTTTGTCGCCAGCTTCAAATGCGTCTTGAGAATGAGTATATTCAACTGTGTGTATTTCGAAATGAAGAAACAGCCTTAAAATGGCTTCACGAAATAAAGGAACAAAAAATAATAACCCCGTGCCGTCTCTGATTGAACGGATTATAAAAAAGAGAAGAGTAAAGCCGGAATACTGTCTTTAAAGTTGCGACCTGCTTAAATTGCCTTTGATTATAATTCAGACCCTGAATCCCCTTGTTTGATATCTGCATTTATACTCTGGATTGCTTTATACTGTTTTAAATAAACGGCAAGAGCCAAAGACTTATCCTTTTATTGTTTGATAATAGAAAGGGGCAGGCAGAATGTCGGTTAACTCATATTTGACCCAGATTAGCAGCAAGCTGGTCCTTTCCGATGCTGAAAAAAACAGCATAAACAGATCTATTAACTCCCTGCAAATCAGGATTAATTCTTATTTTGGTCAATCTGCAATAAATCATTTTCAGTTTGGCTCGAGTACAAGAGGAACTATACTGCCCGGAAAAGTAGACTCCCGTTCTGATATTGATTACATGATAGTGTTTAATTCTTCAGACGATGAAGGAAATCCCTATACATATATTGATCAACTTCGCAGATTTGTTAATATGGAGTATTCTACACTGGAAATCCTGCAATCAAGTTCAAAAATTCTGTTATATCTTAATGGAATTAATTTTGAACTGGTACCCGCAATAGGCAGTTCGGGGGCATATAAAATTCCCTCACCAAAATCAGGCTGGACGGATTGGATGAGTACTGATCCTGCAAGTATGAAAAATACCTTTCTGGAAAAGAATAAAATGAATCATAATAATATAAAACCATTGATCAGGTTAGCTAAATACTGGAATGCGGTAAATAATCATCCTTATACATCTTTTTCTCTGGAGAGGCATATTGTTGACAGGTATTTCCTGTGTTGCACATCCCTTAAGGATTATTTTTATTCCTTCTGGGATGATGTCAGCTACGGCTTTAATACTGCCCGGCATATTATGGATATGATTGATTCGGTGAAAAAACATATTAACCGGGCCAGGGAATATGAACGGGATAATATGCAGGCATCTGCAGAAAAAGTGATAAAAAAAATAATACCTGCATTATAGGTGACTATATGATTATTTCCTCAGCTTCCCGGGCAAATGATACTTCCATTCCGGATTCCTTTCTGGGTCCACAGTATTTATCAGTCAGTTTGTCTATCTCTTCATCCGATCTCAGGGGCTCATGATGGAACAGCGCAAGCCTCTTTACTCCGCATCCCTCAGAAAATTCTATTGCATGTTCGATGGATGTATGACCCCAGCCGATCTTGGAAGGGCTATACTCATCCCTGGTGTACTGGGCATCATATATAAGAAGATCCGATCTGGAGAAAAAGCTGCCGAGGCGTTGATTTTCTTCTTTTGCAACCTCTTCTCCCTCTCTGAACATACCCTCATCATATGAGGGGTCATCCGGGTCACTGCAGAATACATTTTGAAAGGGTTCTGTATCATAGGCTGTACAAAGTGTCTTGCCCTTATATTCCAGGCGGTATCCAAGGCAGAGTACCGGATGATTGAGGTACTTTGTGGTTAGTTTTATCCCATCCCCGAGATCCAGTTTTTCTTCCTTGAGACTGATATATTCAATTTTGGCTGCGAGCTCTGCCTGCCGAACAGGGAAATAACGATAGGTTAACTGTCCCCCTACAGTTTCCTCAAGTGTCTCATCTTCATATGTAACAGGCCCGTATACACTCAGTTTTGCACCCGGGATGTAAATGGGTGTAAAGAATGGGAACCCCATAATATGATCCCAGTGGGTATGAGTCAGAAGGATTTCGGCTCTTATCCCTTTCTTCATCATGTCCCGTTTAAGCATATCATTTCCCAGTTCTCTAATACCGGAACCGGCGTCTATAATAATGAGTCTCTCAATGTCCTCAAACCATACTTCTATACAGGCGGTGTTTCCTCCATATTTTACCGTACTTGGCCCCGGACACGGGATGGATCCCCTTACTCCCCAGAATTTGATTTTCATATTTACTCTTCTTTCTTGGTTAGCTGTAAAAATACTCTTGCCTTATCTATCTCAATCAATACTGTTTCCTGGATATCCTTGATAGTCTTCCATTCCAGGCCAACAAGCTTAAGAAGTTTTATAATCATTTGATCCTTTGGGGCTGTGTCCCCTGCTGATCCGGTTTCGAATTTATTTGCACAGGCGTTTGCAAGTGCAATGGTTGAAACCATGATATGGTTTTCTTCTTTGGCTTCCTCCGGATTGTGGTGATAATAAAGACTTTCTTTCATTGAATCGTTCAGCTGCCATTTTTCAGCAATCATTTGACCAACTTCCATGTGATTAATACCCAGGACTATCTCTTCTGTCCTGTGCAAAGGCAGCTGTTTGTTGGATGTGAATTCAAGAGACTTTATGTAAATTTCAGGAAATCGATTGTTTAAAGGGATTTTTCCCAGGTCATGGAGGAGCCCTGTTAAAAAATATTCATCCCTTAGAGTTACCGGTATCCCAATTGCTGATGCAATGGACTTGGCTGTAACCCCGACACAAATGGAATGGGTCCAGAAATCATCCATGGAAAGCCCTTTTGAGAGTCCGGAACTCGCCAGATTTTCCAGGATAGCGGTGCTGAGAGCAAGGTTTTTAACTGTGTTCAGTCCCAGCATAATAATGGCCCGGGTAAGTGATGCTACCTGGTTAGGCAGTGAATAATAGGCTGAATTAATGAGTTTGAGGACCTTACCTGTAAGAACCGGATCAAGGGAGATTACCTTGTTTAGATCGCCGGGAGAGGTATTAGGATTATTACATATCTCAAGAACCTTTGTTACAGTTGTTGAAAGACTTGGCATCTTGGCAATATAGGTCTGAATCTGTTTAATCTTCAGTTTTTTTTCTTCGGTTAATTCTTCCATCATTCTGTTATTAAAACGATTATCATGTGAAAGTTAAAAGAAAACGTACTAAAATTATATATAATTCTTTTAAATTAATTCACTTAAAATTGCTACTTCTTTTTTTATCTTTAGAGCGTTATATTTATTCCTGTATCCTTCATGATGTCAGTCGAACACCCAATTCAAAAGCTCGTTTGCAGTCCTCAGGAAAAACCTCTTTGTGACGTTTTAGTTTTGCCTTCCCGTCAAATGCCTCAGAGTCATATCTGTCATAATCATCATACTGCAGTGTGTCTGTGCAAAGCATCAATTCGCACTCTCCAAAGGTAGTTTCAAGTGCCCATTTAGTCATGGCAAAATGCTTATTATATCCCGCAGCCTCTGCCATCTCATCGGTAACATTCATTTTTTTATGCATCCGGAATATTTCAGGTCGTAAAGGTGGATAAGTTCTGTTTTCGCACCTCTGGATGAAGCCCCCTTCAGGGCGTTCTTTAATAATATTACAGTATTCCAGTCCTTTTTTCTGGGACTGCCGTTAAAAGCCATTACCTTCATATCTTATCTTCTTCTCATTTCTCTCAGCGATGAGAAATAGGCATCGATTACCTTTAGCCTTTCCAGGGCGGGCAGGGGCCGTGCGCCAGGCTCGGTATCAAAAGTCATCACCTTTTGATCTTCCTCTGTAAAAGCCGGCCATTCCGGAAGTCCGGGACCATTCGGGTCACCGGTTTTTGCAAAGTTGACCCAGTAAGTGCTTATCATTTCGGATAGTTTCAGGTCTTCCGCTGCCGGTGCTTCGGGTCCGCCCAGTGTCTGAAATGCATAGGGAACATCACTGCCGTGGCCTGAACCGGCCTCCGGATTACCTGGATGATAATCAAAGTAGTACTGGAAGGCCTTTGCTGTTCCTTTCTGTGCCTGGAGTCTAGACCAGGTCCAGGTATTCCAGGAGAATGAGCTGTCATTTCTGAGGTCCTTTGACGCTTTTGCTGCTTCTGCATCCGTTGAATGCGGGTATGCGCTGAGGATATTTTCCGCAAAAGTCCCATACTGGGCCTTTACCTGATTTTCAAATGCCTCGGGGGTTATATTCTGATTTCCTCCGAAGGCTGCAGCCTCATCCGAGGTGTGCCCCAGCAAAATGGGGACATAATTAAAGCTACCAGACTGATATAATGAGTAAAGGTCGTTGGAAATAACATACCCGTCAGCAGCAGGCCGGAATCGCATGCCACCCATTCCGCCGGTAAGTTTGTTCTGGATATCCTCTGCGCTTAATGCACGTGCAGCGGCGATGTCAGCAACACCCAGCTGCTTTAAAAATTCTTCACCATTCTGTTCCGCAAGCTCCAGGGCAGGTATCCCAAGTCCGGCTCCACCATTTTTTGACTTCTGAAGAGGAGTGAATGAGCCTCCGCTCATGCAGATTGTCCTGTTTAATAGATCTTTCGTGAGCGGTGTTACGGTCAGCAGACTGACGGCTGCACCGCCTGCGGAATGTCCAAAGATGGTTACATTGGAAGGATCACCTCCGAACCTGGCGATATTTTCCTTTGTCCATTTCAGTCCTTGGATCATGTCGAGTATTCCATATGCTCCGGACCCGTGACCGCTTTCACGGCTGAGCTCCGGGTGTGCCAGATATCCAAAGGCTCCGAGCCTGTAGGCAACACTGACCAGAACCACGCCCTCTTTAGCAAAACCTGTTCCGTCATACATCGGGGTGCTTGTAGAGCCGCCGCTGTAACCGCCCCCATGAACCCAGTAGATTACCGGAAGTTTTTCGTCTGTCTTTTTAGCGGGTGACCATACGTTCAGGTACAGGCAGTCTTCACTGACCGGCGCGGTATTTCCCATGGCGTTGGCAGCCTGCATGCAGGCATCACAGAAGGTATCTGTTTTTTTAATACCTGTCCAGGGCTGTACGGGAGCCGGAGCCTTCCAGCGCAGGTCTCCGACGGGCGGTGCTGCAAATGGAATCCCTTTATAAATAAAAATTCCATCCTGCTCGATACCTTCAATTGTACCTCCGGTTACTTCAACCCTTGCTGCCAGATCAGGGGCTTCAACCGATTCTGCCTCTGCTAAGGGTGCAGTGCTCTCCTTAACCTCTGTTTTTTGAGATGAAGAATCACAGGCAAAGGTGAAGAGGGTCAGTATTAGTAACAATGTAAAACAGCGTGAATATTTAACTCTCATATGAAAGCCTCCTTTTAGATTAAATAGAATTATTGAATCTTCTGAGTATAGTTTAGGGATTTATTCGATGGTTCTTTTATAAGCCTTAATGAGTATAATTTCAATTCAAGATAATAATAACCGATCGATAATTTGCCATGAATGAACAATTAACATTCGGAGCTGCATAAACTTGATTTACAGGGAGGTTTACCGAAAAAAGATTCTTGACGGGCTATGCTGGGCCTTACCCGTTATGGTTGGAGATTATCTCTATGCCAGGGATGCGGAGGGAAGTGTAGTCTGCCTGAAACTCAAATAAACTGAAAAGATGAAAGAATAAAATCTGTGAGGTGTTGTTTTCGACAGGTATGATAGATCAGAATATCTACAGGGATATATACTCCCTGTAGATATCTTTTCGATTTTAAAATCAGATTCTTGGATGTGTAACCTGAATTAAGTGGAAATGTTTTTATTATTGACCCTGTTCAGCTAATTTAGACATGAGTAAATTTTTGGCAAAGGGGTTTGTAAATGTTTCAACTGCTCTTTCAACCATCTGGGTGCAAATATCTTTGATATTTGAAGTTCTCTGGACCTTGTTTATTTCAGGGTCATCCATCAATCGCATTAAACTCAGCGCAATCTCCATATCTGTCAGCTTATTAGAATCAAATACCTGTTGCATATCTTTTCCTCTCTAAAATACCTGATATTAAAAATATGGTTAATAACATAAAAATATGAAGTAAATTTATAATTTGTTATAATATTAAAGAATTTTATATCAAATTATATATAGTTAAACATATATATAGACGTATGTCAATATTTTTATCCATATTTTGCGGTTTTAAAGATTATCTGTGCAAGATATTGCTTTATTACAAACCAAGGTTTAATGCCTCATCGCATGTGACGGCGTAGTTCATTATTCAGGCTGATTAAATCCGGGATGTAACCAGGGGAAAATACCTGTCAGGATTTTTATACTAGTGAAGGGGCGTAAACAGAAAGTAAGGATAACTGATGTTTATTCTTTTTTGGGGAGGAATTCCGAGTATAATTTATTGGCACACTCCGGACAGATACTATGGCTGAAATCTGCTTTTGAGTGTATTTTTATATAAGATTCCAACTGATTCCAGTACCCTTTATCATCACGTATTTTTTTACATGAAGCACATATGGGTAACAACCCGCTCAGTTCTTTTACTTCTTTTAAGGTCTGTTCAAGTCTCTGATTTAATATTTCCAGCTTTAACCTGTCATTATTGGATCTTTCAAATAATTTAAACCAGAAATATGAAAGGGGGCTTGCAATAACTAATGGGCAGATGATGGCTATAATTATTACATTTGTAAAAATAGGATAAGGTATTTTCAACCAGATCATAATTGATGCAGTGATACATACCGAGATAATTGTTGATATTCCGGTGGTCAATAATGATGAATAAATAATTCCAAGTTTCTCTACATAAGGCTTTAACATCTTTTTCTTTCTAAAAGGACTGTTGGAAATATGATCAATAACAATCCTTATTAAATGACTCGTTTCTTTCCTGTCCTATCTGTATATCAGGATACTGTCTATTGTTTCTAAACTATAATTCGGACAAAAGAGATTCATCCTTTAATACCCTGTTAAATATATTTACATAAAATATGATATTTTCTGAGTATTTCCATATTCATAAGAAGATGCTAAATTTAGTTTTAATCAAAATCCATGTCCTGCGGAATGATCATGTTAGTTGGCTATTCCTGATACTATTTCTGAGATTCAGGGTTGTTTTCGATTTGAATTTGATATCGATTTTTTGAATAATGAAATTCTTTGTAAATAATACAGCTACGTTAATGTTGAAGAAACAGGGCTAAAGATGTCTTTCAAATTCTCGATCACATCGTTATTTTTCTTTTGATTGCAGGAACATATACGCCATTCACACTTAGCTTTGTTAAAGGAGCTCCGGGCTGAACACTGCTTGGGATTGTCTTTCGTAGGGATAGTTTTTCAGTGTTTTGGCGGTGAAAAGAAAAGTAAATTCATAACAGTTTTATATCTTGTCATGGGATGGCTTATTATAATCGCTCTAAAACCTTTACTGATAAATATTTAAAGATACCTTTATAAGTTACCGATAATATATATGTATATAGTATAACTACATAACTACGTAAGGGCAAACTGTTCGAAAGAACAGGGCGCAAAGCTTCCGGTCTAAGTCTGTTAATAACAGATAAGGCAGCGGGGTTGCAAAATGAAATACTGCAAACCCGCTCTCTACGTATGGAGGCGGGTTTTTGTTTGATTGAGAGGATTAATGAATGCAAAAGGACAACAGTATGGAATGATTTTACTTTGTTGGTCTGCTTGAGTGAGGTAAGGTTGATATGAATAATCTAAAATTGACATTATTTTTCATCTGTTTATTTGCGATTATATTTCCTGGTAATATTTCAGGCGAACTATCCAAGTTTCAGTATGATGTAATTGAACTGGCATTCACTAATGGTTTTCTCAGGGGCATGTCTATTGATGAAGAGATAGTTCAGGAGTTGCTGAAGGACAAGCAAAAATTGAGTGATTTTGCCCGTAAAGAAGCACAAGGTTACATGGATAAAGTGGTACAATTAAACATGACAGAACAGGAAAAGATCCTGTCAGTAAAAGAAGAAAAATCAAAAAAGAAAAAGCCTGCGAAGTCAAATAATTCAATAAGTTTCTAAGCTGTAATTTCGATCCGGGTCAAACCTGCAGTTCTCCCACGTTTTATTGGTAAAAAAGTAAACGCATTCATAATCCTCATCTATTACTCGATTAAACCCATCACATTTTTTCAAAGATTTTGACTCGTCAGATTTGTATTTGTCATGGAAAAAATGGTTTTTCATTGAGCCGTCCATATTGCAACAGAAGGTCGGATCAGTCCTGACCGCGAAGTATTAATATCTGGAAGATTTTACTTTAGGCAGTCTCTATGCAGGAGGAGGGCGTTCCTGGCCGGATCTGTCAGCACCGGGTAATACTTTTATTGCTTTCTTTCTATCTAAATGCTAATCAATTACGTCCAATTTTTTAAAATTCACTGATCTTGTGTTGAATGTGTGTTTCTGTGGAAGCTGATAAGAACAACGTGTTGATATCTTGTTAAAAGGAGAATTTCTACGTGGAAAAAAGACTACCCGGATTAGTTGTCAACAGCTACGGCCTGGCAAATTTTTCTCTCTCACTGATGTTGAATATAGGGACGATGTATTATTCGATATTCCTTACAGATGTTGCACTGATATCTCCGATTCATATAAGCCTTATCATAGGGATTGGAGGAGCAATAGATACCCTTTCGATCTTTGCCTCGGGCAGTATAATTCAAAAGACCCAGATGCGGTGGGGACAGTTCAGGTCATGGTTCCTGTTTATTCCCTTAACAACATGCATATTTTTTACACTTTCATTTGCCAACCTGCCACTGAGTTACAATCTGAAAATTGTCTACCTGACCCTTGCCTATATTATTGGCCATGTCAGTCTTAATTTTGCATTTAATTCCCATATAGGTTTTATTTCGGTACTGACAAAGGATATACAGGAGAGGCTGCGGTTATCTGTAAGAAATATCCAGTTCGGAATGGCAAGCACGATTGTATTCAGCCAGGTAATAGTAAGACTGCTTGAACATTTAAAAATCGTTCAGGATGCAACATGGGCTTATTTTTACACTGTTGCGCTCCTTTCGGCCATTCAGATTTTTGGTTACTGGAACCTTTTTTATCAGACACGGGAATATGAAAAATACGATCCGTCAAAAAAACTCGAATTGACCAATAAAATTACAATATGGGAAATGGTGAAACAGGTTCTTGTAAACAGGCAGCTTCTGCTTCTGATGTCTGCGGATGTAATGGCTCAGCTGGGATTGTTCAGTATTATGGGTATGGCAATCTATTTCTTAAAATACATAGCCAATAATGAACCATGGATGGCAAATCACACGCTTGCAACAGGCATTCTCAGTTTTATCACTGCATTGTATGCGCCGGTGGTAATAAAATTTCTTGGAAAGAAAAAAACATACCTCATTGCAACAGCCTGGGGAGCCATGTCATATTTATTACTTCGCGGATACGGGACATTAAGCGTTTATCATTTTACAGGTTTTATATGTCTTGGAAGCCTCCTTCTGGGAACAGCAGGCCCGATGCGTCAGGCAATGTACATGGATGCTGCTGAATACGGCTATTATAAATCAGGAAAAGATGCCAGCGCATTTATTATGTCCATGTTCACCGTGCCTATTAAGATAGCAATCGCTTTACAAGGGGTTGTGGTAGGATTCGGGCTGGAAATTATAGGATATGTTCCAAATACTGATATGACTCCGGAGATGGCAGGTAATCTTATGGATATCATCTGTTATATACCAGCAGGCTGCGGAGTTATTGCTATACTTTTAATGGCTTTTTACAGGTTGACTGATAAGAACATGGCAGAAATAATGGCCGCAAACTCACAGAAAAGGGCAGTGGCAAATGCCTGATTAATAATTAGTCTCCATCCGGAAACTTTCTCTTCCCGGATGGAGGCAGGTAAAAAAAGATTCACTTGTCTGAAAAAATTCTAATCCAGTTTCATTTTATCAAATCCAAAAAAGGGGAAAAATTATGAAAATTTATGCAATTATTGTAAGTCTTCTTCTTATGGTCGTTTGTGTTCATTCTTCAGGAAAAGAATCTTCTGTTGACATAGAGGGAACCTGGAAAGGAGAAGTGGAAGGAGGAATGGACGGCACGCCCAGGCAGTATACCTTTAATTTTAAAAAAATCGGCGATACGATGATGGGTTCGGTTAATGGTGCCCCAGGAATATGGATGCCTCTGGAAGATCTTGAAATAAAAGGTGAAAAAATCAGTTTCTCCGTGGTTTCAGAAATGTATGGCATGAAATCAATTATGAAATATAAAGGGAAAATAAAGGGTGAAAAGATTGAGCTGTCATTCAAAACAAAAACTCCCGGCGGTCGAGGCCCGCGCCCGAACCTTAGTATGGGTAGAGGCGGTATGGGCGGTGGCATGGGTGGCATGGGCGGCGGCATGGGTGCCCCAAAGTCCAAGAATGAATTCACTGTTGAAAGAGTAGCATTGACTATCGAAGGCCCGGTGAATTAATCATACTATCTTTCAGGGAAAACAGTTTGCAGGCTGTTTTCCCTGAATTTCTATCCAAACCTTCTCCTCTTGAAGTATTCATATCTTTTCTGCACAAAGGTGTGTCCCAGCGGTGCAATTGATAAAATGACCCTTGCCCGTAAAAATAAATACAGTATAGGAAAGGCATTTTTAAATCCGCCCCTCTGCTACATGGTGAGGGGTGTTAATGATTGTGATATATGCGTGCGTTTATGCCCATACGATGCGGTTCAGGTCTACTGGGATGAAGAAGCCTATGTTGCGTTCCCTTTTATTGATTTACAGAAGTGCAATGTTAATAGAAAATGATGAAACCATAAATAAAGCTTCTGCAGGGTGAACTGTATGTAATTATTTACCTCTTTGCATTATTATTAAAAATTCTATAGAATTCATGTTCATATTTTATCCAACAAATTCACAGAAGGAGATATCCCTATGAAGGAAAAAATCAGCTTCACGCTAAACAGCAAACCGGTAACATTGGAAGTTGATGGTGACCGTGATCTTTTATGGGTGCTTCGCACGGACCTGGGTCTTACCGGAACCAAGTACGGTTGCGGTGAAGGGCTTTGCGGTGCATGTACAGTCCTCATTGATGATGAGGCTATGCCATCATGCCAGTTAAAGATTAAAGATGTGGCCGGGTCAAAGGTTACAACAATTGAAGGTCTTGAAAAAGACGGTGTTCTCCATCCTATCCAGAAGGCCTTTGTTGAGCACGATGCTCTCCAGTGCGGATTCTGTACCCCCGGCATGATCATGAAGGCCCATGGTGTTTTGAATGAAAATCCTGATGCCGATAGAAATGAAATCATTGAAGCCATGGAGGGAAATCTCTGCCGCTGCGGTGCACATCCAAGAATAATTGATGCCATAGAGACTGCAGCAAAAGATATGAAAAGGGGGTAACCGCTATGAAAAATAACCGGCATAATATTTTAAGGAAAAGCGTTACCCCACAGGAAATAGACAGCGATCGCAGGGATTTTCTAAAGAAGATGGGTCTACTGGGTGGTGGTATTATTGTCTATTGCACAATTGGTAATCCCCTAAAATCAGCCGCCCAGTTCGGTCCACCCCCTGACTTTAATGCCTTTTTGAGGATCGGTACAGACGAACGTGTTACATGCTTTATCGGAAAGGTTGATATGGGGCAGGGGACCATTTCATCTTTTCCCCAGATAGTGGCCGATGATCTTGATGTTACCTATGATTCGGTAGATATGATTATGGGTGATACGGACAAATGTCCCTGGGATATCGGGACGGGCGGTTCAATGGCCATACGTATTGTCGGAGTCCAGCTCAGGGCCGCCGCTTCAGAGGCAAAGGGTGTGCTAAAGGAACTGGCTGCAGAGTATCTTAAATGCCCTGTTAAGGATTTGCAGACAAAAAACGGCGTGGTTTTCGATAAAAAGAACACCGGCAGGAAGGTTACCTACGGTACCCTCACAAAGGGAAAGATTATTGAAAGGCGTATTGATCCGAAACCCCCGGTTACACCTCCTTCTGATTTTGAATATATAGGTAAACCATATTTTCATCAGGATGCCCTTGACAAGGTTACGGGCAGGGCAAAATATGCCGGAGATATCCGTATGCCTGGTATGCTCTATGCAAGTGTTTTGAGACCTCCGGCACACGGGGCGAAATTAATAAGCCTGGATGTTTCCGCGGCTGATAAAATCAAAGGTGTTCAGGTTATCCGGGATGAAGACCTTATAGCCGTACTGCATGAAAATCCCGATGAGGCACAACGGGCCCTGGGTGAAATTAAGGCTGAATATGACATGCCGAAAACCGGCCTCAGCAATAAGACTATCTATGATCACATAGTAAAGGTTCCTGTCCAGGCCCAGGTTCCTAATCCAAAGGGAGATATTAATGAGGGTATTAAGCTTGCAAAAGAGGTTTTTGAAGAAACCTATGTAAGTGCCTATGTTGCCCATGCTCCCATGGAGACGCATACCAGTTTTGCAAATATAGAAAACGGAAAAATCACTGTATGGGCATCGACCCAGGCTCCCTTTGGAGTCCAGAGTGAAGTTGCCAAGGGGCTCAAGGTTCCGGCAGATAAGGTCCGGGTTATTACGCCCTTTGTCGGAGGGGCCTTTGGTGGCAAGCTTACCATGTCTATGATGGCCGCTAACTCCAATCCTGAGGCAATCGAAGCTGCCAGGCTCGCCCAGTTGACGGGAAAACCTGTGCAGGTCTCCTTTACCAGGACCGAGGAATTCTTTTATGACACATACAGACCGGCCGCGGTTATCAAGATCAAATCAGGCATAGATAATTCAGGCCGGGTGGTTTTCTGGAATTATGATGTCTATATGGCCGGAGACAGGTGCGCAGAAGTGATATATGATATTCCTCACAGCAAAGTCAGTGTATATGGAAGCTGGATGGTACCTCCTCAGGGTTCTCATCCCTTCAGGGTAGGTCCGTGGCGTGCTCCGGGGGGACCCAATAATATTCATGCAAAGGAACTCCAGATGAGTATTATGGCTGCAAAGGCAGGTATCGATCCCCTGGAATTCCGTTTGAAAAATCTCAAAGATGAAAAGATGATCGGTGTGCTGAAGGCGGCTGCCGATAAGTTCGGATACAAACCCTCAAAATCGATCAGCGGCAGGGGTATTGGCATATCCTGCGGAATAGATGCAAATACCTATGCGGCACATATCGGCGAGATTGAAGTAAATAAAAAGACCGGTGAAATAAAGGTCAAAAGGGTCGTATGCGTATATGATATGGGTCTTTGTGTAAACCCGCAGGGGACCAGAATACAGATGGAAGGATGCTGTGTCATGAGCATGGGATATGCCCTGACCGAAGGGCTTGAGTTCAGTGACGGGGTTGTTCTTGACAAAAATTTTGATACATACGAACTCCCAAGGTTTTCATGGGTGCCGAAGATAGAAACCGTTATACTGAAAAAGGATAATGATCCCCCGCAGGGCGCAGGCGAACCGGCCATTATAGGAATGGGGGCTGTAATCGCAACCGGTGTATTTGATGCCACAGGTGCAAAACTGTTTGAAATGCCCATGACCCCCGAAAGGGTTAAAGCGGCACTCAAAAAGATATAAAATAATCATAAACAGGAATATATAAGGGCGGTTAAAGGTTTTCTTTAACCGCTTTTATGTTTATTCCGAAAGGCTATTATTTTTAGAAAATTCTTACAGAATATATATGACCGGGAAAGGAGATGAATATGATTCCGCCAATTACCAGCATGAAAAATGCGTTTGATCTCAGCGGAAAAAAGCACTGGTTACAGGAGGAAACCGGGGGCTTGGATTGGGAATAGCAGCAGCAATGGCACAGAGTGGCGCAGATATAGCAATTTTCTGCCGCGACAGTGTTAAGGCCGGAGAGGCCATTGCAGAGCTAGAACCCAATGGAGGGCGATATGAAAGTTTTTCCTGTGACATCGCGGATATAAAAGGTTTACGCAGGGCGGTTAATGAGGGATATGAATCATTCGGTAATTTTGACATACTGGTAAATAATGCCGGAATATCCTGCTTTAGCGAGCTCCTTAACATGGATGAGGATCTGACCGACTGGTATAATGTAGAAGAGATGTCTTATATAATTAACCAGATGCCTGCCAGGCGTTTTGGTGAACCAATCGAGGTGGGTGCAATGGCAGTATACCTGGCATCCCCTGCCTCTGCACAGGTTACAGGTACTATCTGACGGCGGTTATATGTTGTCTTGTTAGTGTCGTGGATGATTTTTACCTCTTTCGAGGTATAGTAATTGTAGGGGCACGACGCATCGTGCCCTTTGCATTAATGTCGAGATTAAAAGTAAGATTTCTCCCAGAGTTTATCCGTTGTTTTCCAGCGGGAGCCAAAATGAAAGGCGACAAAACTTTATAAAAATATACCTGCTTTTAAAACTAGAGCAAAATTGTAGATATGTCCGAGATATCTGTACAATTAGCACTATCTAAAAACCTGATATACATAGCAGATATTACAGGTTTTGAACGCGTTCATACATATACAATATGTTAGTAATGAGAAAATTAAACCGGAACGATCCAGTATTGTGGCGCAATATAAAGGATGAGAATCAAAAAAAACTTAAAATTTTAACGTACTCATCTAAAATTCCTTAGTAAATTATTATAAAGAAGGGTATGAAGAAGTTGAGGAGATGATTGAAAAGCTGAAGAAGTAACGATGATTTCCCTGGAGACTATGAAAAATGGGACAGCGAAAGGGCTGTCCCCGGGCGATTTACAATGACTAAAAAATCCAGCCAAATGATATTGTATTAGCAAATCTGCAGTGATGTCTGATGTACCTTCCCTGACCACCGTTCTATCCATGATGCCTCTGCGTCAAATGGATTTGTGTTTGTAACAAAAAGGAAGAAATAGGGATAGTGTTTGTAAGTATACTCCATGTATGCAATATACTGCCTGATGAGAAGGCCGTATGCACGTTCCAGGTCGTGTTTTGTATGCAGGCGGTCTTCTTCCGACAGATTATCCAGATCTCTGGCCGCGAGTTCTTCTGTGATGTGGAACAGGGCCATAAGTGATTCAGTGAAGGTCTCATGTTCCAGCAGGTTGGGATTCTGGAGCAGGTTTACAAGAAATACCCGTTTTGCACACAGAAAATTTTCAAGATTATCCAGTTTAATCTTAGTCAGGTCAATATTACCATTATAGGAGCGGACAGCAGATGCTGCACGTTTGAAGTCCGGCTCGCAGTCACAATCCATCACAACAGTATTCCGTATTGTTTCAAGATCTATGTCAGCATTGGATAGATAAGCCAGCAAGGGCTTTCCAAATTCACTGAAAAATGTCTCAATCACCATATTCAATTTTTTCAACTTAGACTTTTTTTCCCACTCATTCAACAGCTGGTGTATTACCATTGTAACAAGTAATACCTCAATGAACACAAAGGCTACATCTCCCACAAGATATATAAAAATATGATGTGCATCATGAAATAGTAAGTAATGTAAATAGTAGACGGCTGCTGAAAGCAGGAGGAGTGACAATCCAAGTATTACGCGCCAATTCAGTATCTTCATATTTACCTCGCTCTTTATTATAGGAAATTAGTAAAATGATACATAAATAAAGCTTTTTATCATAATCATAAGTTACTTTGAAGTGTATTCGGATATTTCCTGATATTAACTCTACAGATTATACCAGTGAATTGATTGAAATCGCAGGAATGGGACTCTTATTTCAACATTGATTAAATTATGATAATAATATGTTGATCAAATCAACGAATCAGGAGGTTAACATGAAATGTGATAAATGCAACCAGGAGATTGATTCTGGAGAAGAAAGGGAACACCTGGGACAAATTTTGTGTGAGGATTGCTGCATCGAGGTCTTGTCTCCCCTGAAAACATGCGATCCATGGGCAGTCCACAGCGCCAGGACATTTGAAAAATATTCTGGAAAGAATAAAATATTGACTCCTATTCAGTCGAAGATATTGAAGATACTGGACGAAAAGGGCGCTATTGAGCCTAATCAATTATTGTCGGAAATGGGATCAAATCTAACGTTGAAGGATCTGGAACGAGAGTTCGCGACACTAAGGCACATGGAAAAAGTCAGGGGTAAGAAACAGGGAGATAAGATACTCTGGCTTTTGTGGTAAAGGTAAATATTTTTACTTCGACTAGTTCTCATTATAATGAGCTATGTCCCCATATATTTTGGTCCGGGTAGATGATCCAAAATTATGGATTTCTTGCCTTATACAATCTTAGCACAAAGTTGTGATACATTGAGGATATCTGCAGTTCAAAAAATAAATACTTTTTTCCAATATTTGTTATTCAACTGTTCTGCTAACTTCATTCCTTTGCCATAAAATCCTTAAGGCGGGTTTCCGGTTCATGGTAGCGGCGGAAATATCTTGTAAAAGAGGTATATGCAAATAATGTGTTTATAAATGGTATTTGAATCAGCAGCCAGAAAATCCAGTATGAGATTACCATGGCGGGAATGATGTAAATCATTTCAACAAGCTGATTCAGCCAGTAGCCTTTAATATAGGGCAGTATGGAAGAAAACAGGTTGGCTTTCCCGAGTAAAAACATGATGAAGGGCACGGATGTTATGAAGTACAGGATTACTCCCCATGAATGTCCTGCCAGAATGGCCTCTTTTTTACAGAATGCCATACACCTTAAACAGGCCTCGCAGTGATATGTCCAGAAAGGCCTGTTTTTACCGCCAATCTGTTTCATTAAAACAGCCCTGTTGGGGCAGTGTCTTGCGCATTCTCCGCAGCCAATGCATCGATTATCTGCAAACATGAGCTTTGCCATGAAAAGTTTTCCGATGAGCAGGTAAAGGAGAGGCAATAAGGGGCACAGCCAGAACAGCAATATTGTCCATGCCAGTTCCCAGAGGTTGTTTCCAGGGTAAAATACATTTTTACCGGTTAAAAGGCGGTCAATTACCGGATTTAACTTTTTCCGTGCCCTGTTTAATATTATCTCAGAGCTTTTTGAATTCATGCCCCAGTGAATATTAATCATGTTGGCAGGCATATCCAGGCTGAAGAGCCCCTTTACCCTGTATCCCTTTAACATTAAAACAAGCGCAGCCAGAAAGTTGCCAAAGCCCACAGCTCCTGGAATAACAATGTTGCCCAGTCTGATACCTCCCCTGGTGGAGAGGATCATGAGCGGAGCCCTGTTGCCCGGAGGCATGCGTAATAAAAATTTTATCATGGACCATGGTGCCATCAGCCCGTGTGCCGGGAACATAACCCCGTACAGCCTGTCTTTGACAGGTTTCTTCAGGGTTTTCTTTTCGACCCCTTCTATCATGGTGATTTCTGTGGGGATATTATGCTCTTCTGCAGTCTTCTTTATCCATTGCGACACTCGATAGGTGTTTCCTGTACCGCTCATCACATATAGCCTGATATCGTTGTAGCTCATATTATTACCGATATTCTGAATTTAATCATATAGCTGATAAATACTGATGGAAAAGCTTTTAAAAGTCCTGAAGTGCCTGCATGATACCTGTCACCGATATATATGTAAAAAACCGGATAATCACAACATTATTTTTATCCGGTCTAAGTGATTGAAGCTTTTATAACTTTCAGAAAATACAACATAATCAGCATATTTTATTGTTTACATTTAACTGTCATGCTAATAATATCTGTTCAATTTTATACATCATGTAACCAATTTTAATTACTAGTGTTTTTTACTTTTTTATAAAAATGAACAGTGCCTTTATAACCAATATTCAGGGGTATTCCATTCATGACGGGCCTGGAATAAGGACAGTTGTCTTTTTCAAGGGGTGCCCCCTTTCCTGTAAATGGTGTGCCAATCCCGAATGCATATCCGGAAAACCGCAGATAGGGTTCATTGAACTGCTGTGCAAAGGCTGCGGTAAATGTACCGAGACCTGCAAGCAAAATGCAATAAATACAGATCAAAACAAACATCGAATTGATTATTCCCTCTGCAACTCCTGCGGTGAATGCAGCGATAACTGCAGTTATGGAGCCCTTGTCAGGTACGGAAATTCCATGACTGTTGATGAGGTATGGGATGAGGTCAGACGGGACAAGATGTTTTATGACTCTTCAGGCGGAGGCGTAACCGTATCAGGGGGCGAACCCCTGCTTCATCCTGCCTTTGTGAGGGAGCTGTTTGAGTTGTGCCACGGAGAGCAGATAGACACCTGTGTTGAGACATGCGGCAATGTTAATTCAAGTGCCCTTAAGGAAGTAATGCCTGTAACAGACCATTTCCTGTTTGACCTGAAGCACCTGGACAGTGAAATTCATAAAAAATATACCGGGCATCCCAATGACAGGATACTTGAAAATGCCTCCATTCTTGTAGAGCAGAAAGCGGATGTCCTTTTTCGTAATCCCCTGATTCCCGGTGTAAATGATACGGATGCAAACATCAAGGCAACCGCGGAATTTTTAAAAGGCCTTGGTGACAGTGCAGCAAGGCTTGAACTGATGCCCTTTCACAGGATGGGCAAGGATAAGTATAAGGCCATCGGCATTGAGTATTCACTGGGCGATCTTTGTGTCATGGAAAATGAAGAGATTGAAGCCGTAAAAAAGGCATATATTGATCTTGGAATTAACTGCACGGTCTCAAGGTAATAAGAAAATGTAGAGCTTAAATTAAGCCCAAAACCGATGTTTTTGGCTTAATACTCTCAGCTTTCCGTAAAGTGGGGTTTTACACCCTGATGATTTACAGGTTTATAACAATCAAAAAATAGGGAGAAGATATGGCGAAAAGAAAAGTAAATAAGCTACAGTTAATACGATTGTTCAGTAAGATAATAATAATTTTGATCTGTTTTTTGATAAGCGCCTGCGAAAAGGATCAGCCTGATCAGAATCTGCCGTCAGATGAAGCCGTTGAAACAGCCGAAGCAGTCGAAACAGTGGATACGACTGTTGACTATACAAAGGCGAATATTTTACCTGCAAAGTCCTGTGATGTAATGAGCAGTTTCAGGGCCGATGATATTTTACAGCTGGAAGCCAGAGAAACACCGGCAGAAGGAAACGCCCCGGGTTTCTGCAAGGTGAGGGGTACACTGGATCCTGAGATTGCCTTTGAAGTAAACCTTCCTGAAAAATGGAACGGCCGGTTTTATATGATAGGTAACGGCGGTCATGCGGGTCAGTCTCTTGATGACCCGATGCAGGTTTCACAGGTGAAAGAGGCACTAAGCAAGGGATTTGCAATAGCCCTTACAGATACAGGCCACGATACAAAAAAAGAGCCGGGAGCTTCCTTTGTAATGAGCAACCCTCAAAAGGCTATAGACTATGCCTATCGTGCAGTTCACCTTACTGCCATTACCGCAAAAGCAATCACCGCAGACTATTATCAGAAAAATATTAAATATTCCTACTGGAATTCATGCTCCAATGGTGGGAGACAGGGAATGATAGAAGCCCAGCGTTACCCTGAAGATTTTGATGGAATTATTGCAAACGCTCCATGGCTGGACCAGACAGGTTTTACAATCGGTGCAATGTGGAATGAGAGAGCGTTAAGCGCATCGCCTGTTACAGCAGAAAAAATGGCCCTTGTGGCTGAGAGGGTGATGGAAAAGTGTGATGAAATAGACGGATTAAAAGACGGCCTGATTACTGATCCGCGTGAATGCAGCTTTGATCCAACCAAAGATGTACCTGCCTGTGAAGAGGGTGCAGATAATCCTGATTGTCTTACAGCCGCACAGGCAGATGCCATTGCAAAGGTTTATCAGGGCCCAGTGAGCAACGGTAAAAACATATTCCCCGGTTTTATGCCCGGGAGTGAAGCCATAATGTCCGGTATGTTTGGAGGTCCGTCACAGAGCGGGTGGATGGGTCTCATTGTAAGCTCTCAGCTGGGTATGCCTGCAGCAGATTTCGGGCTTGCCCAGGACACAATGCGTTACCTTGTGCACAAGCCGCCAATGCCTGATTATGACTGCAGCACATTTGACTTTGATAAAGACATCCATATGCTGGATGCATGGGGCAAACTTGCAGATGCTAAAGACCCTGACCTTTCAAATTTCAGAAAAGGGGGCGGAAAACTTCTTATGACCTATGGGTGGTCTGATCCGGTGCTTCAGCCAATGGTAGGAGTGAATTATTACGAAGAGGCCCTTAAGGTAAATGGTCCGGACACTCCGGATTTCTTCAGGCTCTTCATGGTGCCCGGAATGTCCCATTGCAGCGGTGGAGAATGCCCGAATCAGCTTGACTCTGTTACGGCTATTGTCAACTGGGTTGAGAAGGGAACAACCCCGGAAAAGATAATTGCACAACAGGTAAAGGATGGAAATGTTATCCGGACACGTCCCCTCTGCCCATATCCTGAAGTGGCCCGATATAAGGGTGAAGGCAGTATTGATGATGAAGCTAATTTTGAATGTGCGGAACCTCAAAAATAAAGGAATTGAATATGTTTATTAGGTTTATAAAAGTCATCCTGACAACAACTGCTGCGCTCGCTTTATCTGTAATTCCTGCTGTGGCAGAAAATTCATGTGAGAGCCTTGCGTCTCTTAAGATAAAAGATGGAAAGATTGATTCTGCATCTATTGTTGAGGCAGGTCAGTTTAAACCGCCGGCCGCAGGTTTTATGATGGGAGGCCCCGGCGGAATAAATCCCTTTCAAAATACCCCCGCCTTTTGCCGGGTGACCGCTACACTTACTCCGACGTCCGATTCCGACATAAAGATAGAAGTCTGGATGCCGAAGGATAACTGGAACGGAAAGCTTGTTGGTGTTGGAAACGGGGTATGGGCAGGCACTATAGGTCATTCAGCAATGGCAGAACCTGTATCAAAAGGATATGCTGCCGTAGCAACAGATACAGGACATTCTGGAAGCGGCATGGATGTCAAATGGGCAGTTGGTCATAAAGAAAAGCTGGTGGATTTCGGGCATCGTGCCGTGCATGAAATGACGGTAAAGGCTAAAGATATTCTGGCTGAATATTATGGTAAAAAAGAGGATAAATCATTCTGGGTGAGCTGTTCAACAGGCGGAAGGCAGGGACTCATGGCAGCCTACCGGTATCCTGATGATTTTGACGGCATCTCATCAATGGCCCCGGCCAATCCAATGGTAGGCCTTATGATAGGATCGTTATGGTCAGGGTATGCGGCCCTAAGGGATGATGACCATAAACTCACCCCGGCTCAGCTTATGCTTTCAAACAAGGCATATATTGATAAATGTGATAAAGTCGACGGGGTCCTGGACGGGATTGCTTCCTGGCCGGAGATGTGCAGCTACAGCCCTGAAATCCTTGAATGCAGTGATGATAAAACAGAAGGCTGTTTAACAGCCGCACAAGTTGAAGCCCTTGAGGATATCTATGGTGGTGTAAAGAATCCCCGGACCGGAGAACCGGTATTTTCCGGTTTTACACCGGGAAGCGAACAGATGCTTGTCATGCTGGCAGGCGGACCTGAACCCTTTGGCGGAGCGACTTCCTATTTCAGGGATCTTGTGTTTGGAGATCCTGCCTGGGATTTTAAATCCTTTGACTATGACAAAGACCTTGAAGCATCATACAAGGCAGGTAGTGATATCCTGGATGTACCGGCTGACGGGCTTTCAAAATTCATAAATGGCGGAGGAAAACTTCTCCTTTCACACGGATGGGCCGACGGACTAATTCCTCCCCAAAATACAATCACTTTTTATAAAACTATGATTGCGGATATGGACAGGGATAAGTCTGCAGATTCTGTAAGGCTCTTCCTGATCCCCGGCATGGGACATTGTTCAGGTGGAAATGGACCCAGTGTTGTTGATATGCTTTCTGTAATAGACACCTGGGTAACAGAAGGAAAGTCCCCGGATAAAATCATTGCAAGCACTCCTGCTGGCAATCCGATGAACCCGAACCAGAAACAGATGTCCCGTCCCCTTTGCCCCTATCCTGAGGTAGCGGTATACAAAGGTTCCGGAAGCACGGATGATGCAGCTAATTTTGAATGTAAGCTAAAATAGCTTTATTCTATACCGATAACTATTTCCCCTGCCTGCCTGACAGGTTTCAGGGGAAATTTTATTGCGAAGCGCAAGGCCTGATACCTCATCGCTCACATGCCGCATCCTCTGTATGCTTTTTATATAAAGGTCATTAACATGTTAATTGGAGAGGAACAACCAGGATTAATATCATGACCGATAATGTTCTCATAACCAAAAGGCTCCGGCTGGAAAAGATCGGAGAAAAACACAAAAAAGATCTTTTCAGATTGCTCTCAAATCCGGAGGTACACAAATATTTCCCCAGTGCTCTGGACAATAAAGAGGCTGAAGGATTTTATGAAAAGGTCCAATCCCGGTATAATATCGAAGGGTTCTGTTTCTGGGCGGTTATAAGAGAGAGCGACGAAACATTCCTGGGTATCTGCGGCCTCTTATCCCAGAATATTGACGGAAAAAAAGAGGTGGAGGTCGGATACCGGTTTTCAGACGAGTTCTGGGGACAGGGCTATGGCCCGGAAGCGGCCAGTGGTTGTATTGAATATGCCAAAGAAAAATTAAATCTTGAGTCTGTAATATCGCTGATCAGGTCTGCAAATCTCCAGTCCATAAGGGTGGCTGAAAAGAACGGGTTAAAATTTGAAAAAGAGGTAATGTTCCATGACAGACCTCATAACCTGTATCGCATTAATACGAAAGGATGCCTGCCATGAATTATATAGATACAAATAAAGAGGCCTGGGAAGAGGCATTTGATAACAGATCTGAAGGCTGGGGCGATGACATACCCGATAGAATAAAGAATGAAAAATATCCATTTTTTCAGCCGGAGATGATCGAGGTTTTAAAGAAGTATGATCTGAAGGGCAAAACCGTGGCCCAGTTCTGTTGTAACAACGGGCGTGAACTGCTTTCTCTTGTGAAAAACAGCGGCGCAAGGGAAGGGTTCGGTTTTGACATTGCTGAGAATCAGATAGATTTTGCAAATAAAAAAGCAGGGGACTCAGGGATAAACTGTAAATTCATACAGGTCAATATTCTTGATATCGGGGAAGAATATTTTAAACGGTTTGATCTGATCATTATAACTGTAGGGGCTATAAGCTGGTTTAAAAATCTGGATGTTTTTTTTAGTGTAGTGTCAAGGTGCCTGACAAGAAATGGTATCCTGATTATTAATGAGATGCATCCGGTAACAAACATGTTTGGAGCGACCGGAGAAGCTGATTTTGATGAATCTGATCCCGCAAAATTAATTAACTCATATTTTAATAAGGAATGGATTGAGAATTCCGGTATTTATTACATCACTAAAAAGCGATATGAATCAAAAACATTCACAAGCTATACACACCCATTTGCTAAAATAATCAATGCAATATGTAAATCAGGATTGAATATAACCGGTTTAGATGAGTTCGATAATGATGTGTCCGGTCTTTTTACCGGGCTGAACAATAAAGAAATACCTTTGTCATTTATACTTGAAGCGGAAAAAGAATAGAGTCAGGACTTGAATCCCGGATAGACAGAAGATTGGATTACATGGGTAGTCTTATTTATATGGTTCAATAATATTCGGGGAATGAATTCAGGCAGATCGGTCTTTTCAGTCTGGATGTAAATAACAAAAGAGGTGATTCATAATGAAAAACGGTTTTAGGGAAACCATCCAGTTCTATCTTGTTGACTGTAAAACCCCTCTTGGGAAGATCATTGATATCTTCATTATCCTCCTGAATCTTTTCATATGCGCATTTCTGGTTATTGAAACCTATGTGGAATCCGAATCAACATTATCTCTCCTGTGGCAGATGGAGCAGATAATAGTATTTTTCTTTGTCATTGAATATGCGGCAAGACTCTATGGTTCCGAAAACAGGTTTAAACAGCTCATCGATATCTACAGTATTATTGATCTTATTGCCATCCTGCCGACACTCGCCCTTATGGTATCCCCATACTTTGGAATTGAGTTTGATTTTACACTTATTAAATTTATAAGGATTATAAGGGTTCTCAGAATTTTCAGGTTTCTGAGATTTACTGCAGATCCTGATTTTTTCTTCGGCAGTATTACCACTCATGTACTGCAGGTGGTAAAACTGTGTTTAATCATATTTATGATCTTCTTTATCTCTTCCGGTTGGTTCTATTACTTTGAAAATGGACTCAATGATAAAGTTCAGACATTTGGAGATGCATTTTATTTTTCAGTTGTTACCCTGACCACAGTGGGTTTCGGCGACATCACGCCGGTTACCCGGTGGGGGAGAAATGTGACGGTAATAATGATTCTATCGGGCATTATCTTTATTCCATGGAGGGTAAGCCAGATCGTTAAGGAGTGGGTGCATATGTCCGCAAAGGCAGATGTTATATGCCAGGGATGCGGCCTGAGATACCATGACAGGGACGCCTCCCACTGCAAGTCCTGCGGACATGTAATATATCAGGTGTTTGAGGATTAGAAAAAATGATCATTAAGATTCTGGGGGCTGAATCTCTGGGTGTCAGGGGGCTTTCCTGCGTCGTGGAACTGGACAATAGAAAAATAATCATTGATCCCGGTATAGCACTGGGATTTTTCCGCCACGGTCTTTTCCCCCACCCTTTTCAGATCGCTGTTGGGGCGGGAATCAGGAAGCAGATTATAATGGAGCTAAAAGGTGCGACCGATATAATCATAAGCCATTTTGACGGGGATCATTGTCCCTTATACAATCCCAATCCCTATCAGCTCGGAATAAATGATGTTGAAAAAAGTCTGTCAGCATGCCGAATCTGGGCAAAATCTCAAAAAAATTGTTCATCGACTCACCAGATAAGGCGGGAAAAACTGGTCGAGGCGGCAAAACAATTAATGCGGAATGCCGAAGGAATAAAAGAAGGTCCCATTGAGTTTTCTTTTCCTGTTCCACACGGACAAAGAGAAAACAACAATAAGTCAGTAATAATGAGCAGGATCGAGGAAAATGGCACAACCTTTGTTCATGCATCGGATATTCAGCTCCTGGATCATGAAACAATAGAAATCATAACAAACTGGAAACCGGATATTGTCCTGGCTTCAGGCCCTCCTTTATATCTCTCTTCATTATCTTTTGAATCGCTTTCAAAAGCCGCCTGGAAAAACTCGCTAAAGTTATCAGAATATGTTGAAACATTAATATTGGATCACCACCTTCTGCGTTTTGAAGGAGGTATAACGTGGCTTGAAAGATTGAAATCATGCGCAAAAAACAATGTGATTTGCGCTGCGGATTTTATGGAAAAGGGGGCTCTTTTTCTTGAGGCCTGGAGAAATAAGCTTTTTGAATTGCTTCCGGTTCACGATACGTGGCATAAAGAATATGAACAGGGAAGGGCAGGCCTTGAAGAATACAGGGCAAGGGGATGGGAATTATTGATAAGAGAGGGAAAGATTAAACCGTGCAAATGGTATCCTGTCTGCCCCATAAAGACATATACTGAAGAGGGCAGACTGGACAGATACTGGATAGAGAATTATTGCCTGGTAAATAACCGTAAATGTATAAGGTACAGGATGGATAAAAAGGGAGAATATCATCCTGACAATATGCTGCCTGATGGCACAATAAAGGAATTTTCTTAACCTCTGTTTGACATGGCACTTTTTTTGAGGTTTATATTTATAAAACAAGGAGAGAATAAATGGC
The DNA here is from genome assembly GCA_963667015.2 of Desulfatiglandales bacterium. Taxonomy (GTDB): domain Bacteria; phylum Desulfobacterota; class DSM-4660; order Desulfatiglandales; family HGW-15; genus JAAZBV01. Next base: position 1,466,861 of record CAXXJJ010000004.1, on the reverse strand, counting down.
GCACATTAATCTGCCTGAATTTGTAGACATGACACCTGAAATTCAAAAATGGGTAAAACCCATACTGAAGAAACAGAATGAACTGGATGAAACAACCAGGCTGCTTGCAATGAACGAAGACATATTCCTTGCCACAAATAATATGGTCAGGGCATACCTGTTTTCCAGAACGGAACTCCCCTTCACAACCAAGGAGCGTATTGCCATTCTTGTTTCAATGGAAAACAGTTGTAAAATATGTGTAAACCTGCATAAAAGCCTGTCTAAAAGACTGGGTATGAGCGAGGAACAGATTAATGAGGTGCTCAAAGGGGTTGATAACATAGACTGTAATGAAGGTGAAAAAATCCTTTTGAAATTCTGTATCAGGGCATCGGGAAAAGAAAACTACAAGATCCTGAAATCCGATATCGACAGTGTGAGAAACGCCGGGTACAGTGACTCCCAGGTTCTTGAAGCTGTGGCAATAACAGCCTATTTTAATTACATCAACACAATAACAAATGTGTTTGGACTGGAGGATGGGTCATAGTCTTTATGATATAGGGTGGTTTCGCATTATCCAACCTGCTTGAATGCGTTATTTTATATCCTGAACATTAAAAAAGAGAAGCAAGGGAGGGCAAGACTTAACTATCCCTGACGCGCGATAGTCATATATCTCCCGAATATCTTGAAAGCCTTGATAACCTGACAGGCTTCCTGCGGTGACACAATCTGGATATTTTTGTAAAGGAAACAAATCTTCGTTTAGCTCTTTAATGTATTTTACTCATTTTTACTTATTTTTATCTTCGATATTTTATCAATTTAAAACTATTTTTTACCCCTATTAATTACTTATAAGCCCATGAGCTATTAGGAGCCCCCTTTATAAGGGAGATGTTAACATGTTGTTGCCGGCGGGAAAAGGTGGGTTGCTCACACGCTTATGTATAGTGCAGGTGATGAGCGAGCTTAATGATTATATGAGAGGTTGGTGGAACTACTATGGCATTGCCGAGTCCTACAACCGATTAAAGCTTCTGCCCCATTGGATCAGACGACGCCTTCGGGCAGTCATCTGGAAACACTGGAAGAACCGCAGAACCCGTGTAGGTGAACTCCTCAAAAGAGGAGTTAGAAAAGATGAAGCTGTTACTACCGGATGTGCCCGAAAGGGTCCATGGAGAATGAGCAGAGTTGAATGGGTTCAGTAGGCACTACCTAATAAATACTTTTCATCACTTGGGCTTGTGTTCCCCTGGAACTGATTACTGCCTGGATCAGCCGAACCGCGTTGTACGGACCCGTATGCTGCGTGGTGTGGGAGGGAGTAGTCGTGAGGCTACTTCCTATCCCGATATGAAATAATTTAGCTACTTATTGAATTCTTTTTTTTCGAGTTCTTCAGTAAATATTGTAATTTGTGCCAGATTACTTTGATGCATATCCCTTAACTTAAAAAATATTTGTTTATCTTTTGAGAGGTGCATCACAATTATATTCTGTGGTTTGATATAGTTATTTACCGCTTCTATTCTAGGAGGCTCCAAAAACCATGCTAAAAATGCAATATCAATTTTTTCTTTATCTAATCTATAGGATTTGTATTCTTCTATATTTTGTACAAATGAATCACCAGTATGTAAAATTTTATAATTCCCTATATTAATCACAAAGCCTAAATTCTGTATATTTTTATGTCGATCTACTTTTTCACCGGTTTGTTCATCAGTTACAAAAGACGAAGTATGCTGAAATCGTAATGTTAAAAGCTTAATACCATTAATAATTATATCTTCACTGCGACCATATGGGGGAGTGATTGAATGGATACGATTTTTCATTTTATCGAATATTTTGAATTCACTTAATTGATCATACACTTGTTGAGGACCTACTAAATTACAGTTCTTATTGTTTTTAAGGTAGGTTATAACTAAGTCTTTATTAAAATGATCACGATGTTGATGTGTGACGAGTAATAAGTCAACATCATTAAATGGAGTTTTACCTGTTAACATTTTTTTTAATATTTCTTCAGAAGGAACGTCACAAAAATCAATAGTCTTATCGTCGAATAATGCATCAATGAGTATCTTTTTACCATCGCCCTCGATCAAAAAACCTTCATTTGCTAAATAAGTGACATGTAATTTATCGTTCTCAAGCCCATAAGATAATGAGATGAATAAAAAAAATACAATTAATAAAAAGGTAAATATCTTTTTCATACTTATCCTTTCATAACGGCCAGCTCACAAGCCACGCCGAGATGCTCAGCAAAAATTGAAAGAAGCCCCTCGTGGTCTTGTGAAGCGACAGGTTAAAAGCCGATTTTGCCCGCTATTTACCGACCTTGTGTTTTTGATAACCAGTTATTATTACAACAATATTTTGATTCTTATTTTCTATTTACAACTTTTGGCAATCTTGCCAATTTTTGTAAATAGACATCAATTCAGCCCGGAATATTATTTTTATACCTGCTATTTGGGGATTTGGGAAATATTTCCTACTTCCCCAAATACCGTAAATGATGCTTTCTTCATTATAGCCTTTCAGCTTTTAACGGCGAATTAACCGGCGTGCGATGCCCGCCAATAAAGGCTTTTAGAAGTTTGAATACTGCAAACCTTTAAAGCTCGATTTGGCAAGATAGTAAGCACGTCGGGTTGAATTATTTGTTAAGCCTTATTCTGGTCACTGGCCATTTTGGGTAAGTGTTCGGCCAGGTAGTTCCATTTTTCAGCTTTTGATTCATCTAACCCAGATGCTAGTGCGGTTTTTATCCTTCTGCGGCTCTCACTAAGCCAAACATCAGAAACATTTGCTATGTTCAAGACCCATTTCTCACCATCAAAGTATATTAGTTCCGATAAGCCGTTGCAATCAACCAGTTGTCTGACAGTATCAGAAAGTGTTACTCGCGGCATATGGGTATGCTTCTCGATATCAACTGCTTCAACTAAAGGTTTTCCTATAGCAATGTCATGCTCCATGTCATGAGTAAAAATGCCAAAGGTGATACCTCCTCTCGTAGGGAAACCATGGTCTACAAGTAGGCACATACAAGCCCACTTTGTAACTGAGAGCAGATCTTTAAGATATTCTTTTGGCGCAGATACCACGAAATTATCGGAGACAAATGAAAAGTTTATTCCATAATATCCCTTTTGAATAATTATGTCGTGGTTAGCATTCATGGACTTGTCCCAAGTACTAATGTCTGCTTTCAATGAGGGGGAAAATTTAGCTTTATGATCTGCTATTGATCGAGCAACTGTAACAAGTGCGTCATGTCCGATGGTGTCAAATGCTTCGCTCCAACCTATTACATCAACATAAGCTACAATACGTTCTTCAGAAGTTATATCCATATGCCTCCCATTGAGTGGCTTAACGGTGAAATTAAGGAGCCTGGCGGTTTTATGGCGACTTACTTCAAACTCCCAAGACAGTTGATAATATTGACTCTGCTTGCTCGGCGATATAGTAGCCAGGTCACCTTGAATTTATGGTTAAGTTTCTTTTGGAGCACCGAGTTTGTAACTCCATAGGAAATAAAATGCCAGTAGATACATAAATATGCTGGTTGATAACCCGGAGTCATGGAATCTAGTCTTTAAAAAAAAGCTATCAATGAAAATATAAACTGCATAGCCTGCAATTAATAAACTATACGCATTAAATATTTTCGTATTTTTACCTTTCCAAGTTGATCTTCTTTTTGAAACTTTAAACAGTACAGTAAAGAAAAAAATCACACCAATTATTCCAAATAAAGATATCATTTTGAGTCTCCTTGAAATCTTAACGGCGGCGATAAGGAGCTTGCGGTTTAATGGTGCCGATGGTCGATAAAGTATGAAGACCGTTGATACTGTTGAGTTTCAATCGGCAAGAAAAACTAGCAAGTCACCTTGATTGCCTGGTTATTTGCTGTGATAATACCAGCTTATTCATAAAATATTGAGACAACAACTTTAGGCGCAGCAATACTACCACCAGACATAGATTGTTTTATATCATGGATTTTAATATTTGGTTTTTGTGCAAGCCATTCCTGTATTTCATTTTCCAATTCGGTATGGAGAGGTTCACTTAATCGTCTTTTTGCAAAACCTATAACTTCTCCATAAAGGATTGTAGAAAACATCTTAATTTTCATTATTTTTATTCCTCCTTAACTGTTCACAGTAAGAAAAAGTGAAATACCTTAAATACAAATAACGACAAGTTTACCGGCCCGCGCGGCGAAGCCGTCGTGGGTCGGGTAGAACGTTTTGATAATGTTTAAGGCCTCCTCCCCTAATGTGGTAAAGTTCATTCTCGAAAAAAAACAAAAACCCATTAAAAAAGGAGAAGGCCAGATGAATTTTTATACAAAACAACACAAATACTATTGCGGAATCGATCTTCACACAAACAAAATGTATGTCTGCATTCTTGATGAAGCAGGAGAAAAAATGGTTCACAGAAACATAAAAACTGACAGGGAAGTATTCCTTAAAGTCATTGAACCATACAGGGAAGACATTGTCGTCTGTGTCGAGTGTATGTTTACATGGTACTGGATCGCAGATCTATGCTCTGAAGAAAATATCCCTTTCGTTCTTGGCCACGCATTATACATGAAAGCCATACATGGTGGCAAAGCTAAAAATGATAGAATCGATTCACATAAAATAGCGGTTATTCTCAGAGGTGGAATGTTACCTCAAGCATATGTATACCCTCAAAAAATGAGATCTACAAGAGATCTTTTGAGAAGACGAACTCATCTGGTGAGAAAAAGGGCTGAACTCTTCAGCCATATACAAAATACAAGGAGCCAGTATCTTCTGGATGATTCTATCGGTAAAATCTCCAGACCTAAACATCGTGAAGGAGTTGTAGAGAAGTTTGATGACCCTTCCGTGCAAAATATGGTAGCTGTCGATCTTCAGGTGATTGAAGCCTATGATCCTATTATTGCTTCCATGGAATGGAACATCGTAAAAACGGCAAGGCATCATGACCCAATATCTCTTGCTATACTTAACACTATCAGCGGAATAGGGAAGATTTTATCTATGGTAATTCTTTATGAAATTAATGATATTAACAGATTTCCGACTGTCCAGGATTTTGCTTCCTATTGCAGGCTTGTAAAATGCTCAAAGGAATCAAATGGTAAAAAATATGGCTCAAGTGGCAAGAAGATAGGAAATGCTCATCTAAAATGGGCTTTTTCCGAAGCAGCAGTTCTATTTATCCGGGGTAATAAGCAGGCAAAAAAATATCTGGATAAGCATGCAAATAAATACGGCAAAGGCAAAGCATTATCTATCCTGGCACACAAGCTGGGTCGTGCAGTATATTTTATGTTGAAGAACAGGAAGCCCTTTGATCAGGAACTATTCTTTGGGCTTTAGAGATGGAGGAGGCGGATAAGCTCGACGTCTAACTTGAACCATACAGGGAAGAAACACATAACCGCATCCAGGCGGGGTCAAGAAAACCCATGTGACATAGAGCACTCAGCGGATGATGTGTAATAAATTATCCCGGATTCTCACGTGTTGATTAGCGATCCGTCTCGCTCCTTAATATATCAACGTGCCTTTTGGCTCGTAGGTAAGGTTCTGCCCCTCCCCGATCCTGTAACTAACTGGTGATGCAGTTTATCAACCATTCGTTTTGACTAGGACGGCATGAGGGCACGGTATTATTTCTAGGTCGCATTCATATTTATATGTTTGCAGCGGTCTGTAACCCTTGGGCCGCAGGAATATCATTTACGCTCCGACGAGTTAACTCAGACCCATTCTCGCGCAAATGATATTCCTGCTGATCAGTAGCAATGCTGGACAACCTTTGGATTATAAGACTGTTGAACCTCAATAAGTGTTTGGTGCAGGATCTTTATATCCTTAACTGAATATGAAATTAAGTCAGAGCTGTTACTTACTGATTCAATAGGACGTGTTGCTCAGACTGAAAAAAACTAATACTTTTTCGGCTTCGATGAACTATTTCCTATTGACAAGCGGAGGCCTTATAAGTGTTCGGCAATTCATTCGTCAATTCCCGCTCGTTTCATGAGAATTCGCTCCACAAAACCACCGTACATTTTCTCCCCCTCAAAATACATCCAATCCGTAACTTTCGAGATAGGGCTTCTGTATTCGGTTGTCTGATCAACAACGGTTCCTACAACCTCGGACTCTTCGAAATACACACCTTCCAACCAAATGTGCTCAACTGTTCCTGCGGCTTCGTTCTCGACACAAATCTTCACCATGGGAACGCCATAGTGAAGGGGGATGCCCATAAGATTATAAGTTGATTATGCGGCTGGGATTTATTATTGCTGGGACAATCATCGGCCATTTCATTACCAGGCATACTACCTCCTTAAACAGAAAGTAAAAGATAAAATCTGATGTTCCATATATTTATGGAACAGGCCGTAAATTTATCAAAAAAAGCCTAGCCATTTGATACTGCAATTATCTTACGAAAACAGGGGGTTAATTTTAGTGGTCAGTTAGTAACTTTTAACGAGTTTTGATATGTGCGGGTCTCCGATTAGCTCATAAATGTTCCAGAAATCCTTTATCTCCCTCTCTGATTTCCGCTTTACCAGTAAAATATGAACAATGTAATCTTGACACGTATTATGTGTGCACTTATAATGTGTTAATATGTTTAACAGGAGGAGGCAATCATGGCGAATATAACAATCTCTATTAATGAAGATCTTCTAAAGATGGGAAGAGAATATGCAAAAAACCATAATACTTCGTTAAACGCTATCATCAGAGATCTGCTTGAAAAAAATATTCCCTCGGTATCTGGTGAATGGTTTGAAGAATGCGAACGACTTATGGACAGCGCTCAAGCGGATTCTAAAGGTAAAAAATGGAGCCGGGAAGAGCTATACGATGTCTAAAATATTCATAGATACCAATATCCTTATTTACAGCCTGGACAAACATGATCCTGAAAAGCAAAAAAGGGCAAGAGAGTTGTTAAAGAAAGCAGCTTTCGAACACTCTGGTGTTATTTCAACACAGGTATTGCAGGAATTCTATGTTACAGCTACCAGAAAACTGGGAGTTGACCCCATACTGGCTAAAGAAATGGTTAATAAATTTAGGAATTATGAGACAGTTCTGGTAACGACAGAAATGATAAAAGATGCGATCGACTGCAGCATCCTGCAAAGGCTTTCATTTTGGGATTCACTCATACTTATTGCAGGAGAAAAGGCACTTTGCGAAATGATCTGGACCGAGGATTTAAGCAACAGCCAGGTTATTAAAGGGATAAAAATTATTAATCCATTCATCATTTAATCCGGTTGAAATTGATAAACTCCAATTTTGACCCGGAAAAAGATTCTTTTTTTGAGCTTTCCGGATACCAAAAGGGCCTTAAATAGAAAATCTGTTGATTTTATCAACTCCGCCTGTAAATATTAACCTGCCATAGATATCAAACAAAAAAATTATCTGTTGCCCCTTCTTGATAAAGATAATAGAATCATCCTATTCAAACAAATGATTGGGAAGCAAAACTCTTGAAATATTTAAGTAATTCGGATATTGAAACTGTTGATATAGGTAAAAAACTGGGGCTTATCCTCTCTGCCGGCGATGTTGTTGCGCTATCAGGAACCCTGGGAAGCGGAAAAACATGGTTTACCAAAGGTATTGGTCTTGGTTTTGGTGTGAGTCCTGATGAGATAATAACCAGCCCTTCATTTTCGCTTGTTAATGAATATGAGGGGAGATGCCTTTTATATCACATGGACCTTTACAGGCTGGATAATCTGTCAGATATCATGACAGTGGGCCTGGATGATTATTTTCATGATCAGAGCGTTGTTGTTGTGGAATGGGCAGAGAGGTGCCCCGGGATACTTCCCCGCGGATATATAAATGTAAAGATTGATATCCTTGGGGATAATAAGCGGTCTATTGAGATAAACTCGGATGACCCGGATATATTAAATAAAATTGATAACAGAATTAAGTTAAAATAAATATATTACAGATCGGCAGTAGTCCGGTTTTAAGGAGGCAGTAACAGATAAAGATGTCGCTTATTGTACAGAAATATGGTGGCACATCAGTCGGCAGCATTGAGAAGATAAAAAATGTTGCCAGGAAAGTGATAGAATATTATGAAAAAGGAAACAGCATGGTCGTGGTCCTGTCTGCAATGTCAGGTCAGACTGACGGCCTTATAAAGCTGGCAAATGATATCACCGAGGAACCGGATGCCAGGGAGCTCGATGTCCTTATGTCGACCGGTGAACAGGTCAGTATAGCGCTTTTCTGCATGGCCTTGAAATCTCTTGGCTATGATGCCTGTTCCCTCCTGGGGTTTCAGGTGGGAATCCGGACTGATGATATTTATGGCAGGGCCAGGATACATGATATAAAAACCGAACGGATACTGAAGGAACTGGATAACAGACGAATCGTTGCTGTGGCAGGATTCCAGGGGATAAATTCGGATGATAACATAACCACACTCGGACGGGGCGGTTCGGATACTACTGCTGTAGCCCTGGCTGCCGCCCTTAAAGCCGATGTATGCGAAATATATACCGATGTGGAAGGTATATATACTACAGACCCTAACATCTGCCCCAGGGCCAGAAAGATGGACTTTATTTCCTATGAGGAAATGCTTGAGATGTCAAGCATGGGGGCAAAGGTTCTGGAAATCAGGTCTGTTGAATTTGCAAAAAAATTCAACGTCCCTGTCCATGTGAGATCAACATTTTCAAATGAAAGGGGTACAATGGTAATTGCTGAGACAAAAGATATGGAAAAGGTTCTTGTGTCCGGTGTAGCATTTAATAAAGATGAGGCAAGAATAACAGTTTTAAAGGTGCCTGATAAACCCGGGATTGCCTCCCGGATATTTAAGCCCCTGGTAAAGGAAGGTATTGTCGTAGATATGATCGTACAGAATACAAGCGATGAAGGCTTAACCGACCTTACCTTTACAGTAATAAAATCTGATTTTTACCGGACCATGAAACTTTTGAGCGGTGTGGCCAGGGAAATCGGCGCCCAGAGAATTCTTGGTGATGAAAATATTTCCAAGGTATCAATAGTTGGAGTTGGAATGAGAACCCACGCAGGGGTGGCTCAGCGGATGTTTGAGACACTGTCACGGGAGAATATAAATATTATGATGATAAGTACCTCTGAAATAAAGGTATCCTGCATTATTGAAGAAAAATATACTGAACTGGCAGTAAGGGTCCTTCACGAGGCATTCGGTCTGGATAATGAGCAATCAGAGAACCTTTAACAGATCTAATGGCTTTTTAATATTACTGCTGTTCATCTTTATCATTTTTTATATGGCCAGGGATAATGACAGAGGGATTAACAGTATTGAAAAAGAGTCTGCGGAATATCCGGAAAAAAGCGAGATATCTGCATTCCATAAGGTTACTCTCGGTATCCCTTTAAGTATAAACAGGGAGTCTGTTGAGGGCCTTACAGCTATCCCTGGTATAGGGAACTCTCTGGCCCTGACAATTGAAAAGGAAAGAATAAAGAGAAAGGGATTTAAAGACATTGACGAACTTAAGACGATCCACGGTATAGGTGAAAAACTGTTTTTAAAGATTGCACCTTATGTCAGGCTCTGATAATTTTCAGGTTGATTAAACCTTATTTATGCTGAAACGGGATAATCTGATATGAAAATTCAAAAAATCTTCTCAGAATGGGTAATCGGTATTGCGCTGACCCTTATTTTTCTGCTTATCATGTTTTCAGACTCCTTTGATTTCACTCATACCATTGAGATGAAGAGCTATGACCTGAGGGCCAGGCTTGCAGCATCTGATGAAAGAAGCCCCGATATAGAGCTGGTTGAAATAACAAATGATGATATTAATGAGCTGGGCAGATGGCCATGGCCAAGAAGTGTAATCGCAAAATGTATTGATAATCTGCATGAAGCCGGGGCAAAGGTAATTGCCCTGAATATATTTTTCTCTGAGCCCGAAGAAAATGCAGGACTTAAGGCGATCAAGGATCTTAAAAAGGAATTTGACGCGCTTAAGCTTGCCCAGCGGGAAAACAATGGTCTCGTTTTTTTTAAAAAAATGAGTGAAGTTGAAAAAGACCTGGATAATGATTCAAAACTTCAGGAGGCCATAAAAAATGCAGGTAATGTAGTTGTTCCTTTTTTCTTTGATGATCTGAGTCAGGCACGCGATGATATGGCTCCAACCTTTATCTCAAGGGATTCATTTAAAAAAATCAACAGCGACGAGTTATCTGGTTCCGGTATAGAGTGGTATGAAAAAATAATCCCGCCTCTCAGCCGTTTTACAGAAGTGGCCGCAGGTACAGGGCATAATCAATTGTTCCCCGATAAAAGTGATGGATATTTAAGAAAACAGTTACATGTTCTCGGGTATCTTGATGATATTTATGTGCCGTCATATGCAGTTACAATAGTCAGGTTGTTTAAGGGCCTGAATGACGACAAAGTGACATTGTCCTTGAGTGAAGAGGACGGAAAGTATATTGATTTTAAGGTGAATCCGACTTCCAATGTCATTGTCCCTCTAATGGAATATGAGAAAGGAACTCTTATAAACTGGAAAGATGGACCGGGAATAGTATTTCATTCAACATCATTTTCAAAGGTCCTGAAAAAAGAAGTTCAGATGAATATATTCAAGGGCAAGATAGTTATTATCGGTCATGTGGCCCAGGGAATAGGCGATGAATATGTAACCCCTGTATCTGGGCTGATGCCCGGTGTTGAGGTGCTTGCAAATACGGTTGACAATATTCTTAACCAGAGATTTTACTATAAACCCTTCTGGACAAAGGTTTTTAAGTTCGGGACAATGCTCTTTTTCGGACTTTTTATATCTTTTGTCCTCCCCAAACTCAGGGCACGAATGGGGGCAGCTACAACACTTCTGCTCTTCTTTGCCTATGGAATAATCGGCAGTTATCTCTTTTTTTCCAGGAATATATGGCTTGAGATAGCGCCTCCCTTGATTCTTCTTGTTGTCGGATATATTCTCATCATCTCAAAGAGATTCCTTGTTACAGAAAAGACAAAGGAAAAGGTTGAGGCGGATTCTGTTGAAACTAATAAGATGCTTGGAATTTCTTTTCAGCAGCAGGGGATGCTTGACCTGGCCCTTGATAAATTTCGGAAGATACCCCTGGAAGAAGATGGAGCTAAAGATCTTTTATATAACCTGGGTCTGGATTTTGAAAGAAAACGCCAGTTTTCAAAGGCCCTCTCAACCTACAACATGGTAATAGAGGATGGAAAAGATTATAAGGATTTAAGTGAGAGAATACCAAAATTAAAGGGCGCTGAGGCCACCATGATGTTTAGTGCCAGCGTACATCCCGGAGATATAGGCGCAACTCTTGTTAATACCGATACCAAACCTACCCTGGGGCGTTATGAGGTTATTGATGAACTGGGCCGGGGGGCCATGGGTATTGTATATAAGGGGGAGGACCCCAAAATTCACCGTACCGTTGCCATTAAGACTGTAAGGCTTTCAGAATTTGATGAGAATATGCTCGATGAAATGAAGGAAAGGTTTTTCAGAGAAGCCGAATCAGCCGGGCTTTTGACTCATCCTAATATTGTTACAATATATGATGCGGGTGAAGAGCATGATCTGGCTTATATCGCCATGGAATTTCTAAAGGGAAAGGATCTCGAAGAACATACGAAAAGAGAAAATCTTTTATCAGTAAGAGATACCATTTCGATTGTTGCCCAGGTTGCCGAAGCCCTTGAATATGCCCACAATAAAGGGGTCGTGCACAGGGATATAAAACCTGCCAATATAATGAGGATTAATGAAACAGGGGAGGTTAAGGTTACAGATTTTGGAATAGCAAGGATAACCGCATCTTCCAAGACAAAAACCGGTGTCATTATGGGTACACCTTCCTATATGTCACCGGAACAGGTGTCAGGTCAAAAGGTGGATGGCCGGTCGGATATATTTTCTCTTGGCGTTGTTCTCTTTGAGATGCTGTGCGGACAAAAACCCTTCAAGGGTGAGGATATGACATCTATGATGTACAGGATCGCGAGGGAAAGACACCCTTCAGTTAAAACCATCAACCCGAAGATTCCCGTTGTAATAGAGAAGATTATAGACAAGGCCCTGGAAAAGGATGTAAATAAAAGATACCAGAAGGCGGGGCAGATGGCCGGACACCTCAGAGTAATATTAAAAAAGATTGACGAGGCTGCTAACAGGAAGAAATCAGCGAACAACAAGTAGCAGAAATATAAAACAGATCCAGAAAAATAATGAAACTTAAATCAGCAGGCTATACCGATACAGGTTTAAAAAGAAAAGAAAATGAAGACAGGTACCTTGTCAGGCAGGACCTGGGATTATTCGTTGTTGCTGACGGTATGGGTGGGCACAGGGCCGGTGAAATAGCGAGTAGAATGATTGTTGAAACAATGGTTGAATACTGGATCAAGTTGAAGCTAAAGAAGACGCCTTCTTTTTTAGAGCCTGTTAATAATGAACTGTCAGTAAAGGCAAATCACCTGATTAATTCGATCCATATGTCTAACAGGCTGATTCATGAGGCTCAGAAAATGCCTGAATACATGCGCATGGGATCTACTGTATCTGCTGTTGTAACAGAAGGTGATGCGTTCTGGCTTGCAAATGTTGGAGACAGTCCTGTATATCTTAACGACAGGGGGAAACTGGTTTTAATATCCGAGGAGCATTCCATAGCAGCCGAACAGCGGAGCATGGGGCTTACAAATTTATCAGGGTCAGACAATTCAGCATTTAAAAATATGCTTACCAGGGTTATAGGTATGGATGAAAATGTTGAAGTGTTTACAAGAAAGATTGTTCCTGAGGCCGGGGATACATTACTCCTTTGTTCCGACGGCCTGACCAATTATATGTCTGAGAAGGCAATTAACACAGTGTTAAATCATTCGCTTCTACCCATTGAATCAAAAGTCAGAGCGCTTATCGACGGGGCAAATAAAGGTGGAGGGGGTGATAATATTACGGTTATCCTTGTTGAGGTTCTTGAAGAAAGCCGTATGGAAAAAATAAAAAATAAACTTAAATTCTCCTGAAATAGAGAAAGAATAGATAAAAAAGATGAATATTCTTGGAATTGACACGTCCTGTGACGATACATCTGCAGCTGTACTGACCGATGGTTGTTCAGTCCTTTCAAATGTTACAAATTCACAGATTAATCTTCATAATCCCTATGGCGGTGTGGTACCTGAACTGGCTTCACGTGAACACATAAGGAATATCGTTCCTGTGGTTGATGAGGCACTGTCAAAGGCAGGTATAACTCTTAAGGAACTGGATGCTGTTGCCGTTACCATTGGACCTGGTCTGATCGGGTCTCTTCTTGTGGGACTATATTATGCAAAGACACTTTCATTTTTTAACAGGATACCTTTGATTGATGTTAATCATCTTGAGGGTCACATCCTTTCAACACTCCTTGAAGAAGATCATCCGGATTTTCCATTTACTGCGCTTACTGTCTCAGGCGGGCATACCAGCCTGTATTATGTCAAGGCCCCCGGGGAATATGAGCAGATGGGACAGACTCTTGATGATGCAGCCGGTGAGGCATTAGACAAGGTGGCCAAGATACTTGGGCTGGGTTATCCCGGAGGACCGATAATTGAGACCACATCACGATCAGGCAGGCCTGACAGTATTGCCTTTCCAAGAGCATATATGTCTGATGAATCATTTGATTTCAGTTTTAGCGGATTAAAGACTGCAGTCTCTTTGTATATAGATAAATGGAAAAATAAAGGAGATATAAACCTGGAGAATATAAGCGTGGAGGATATAACCGCATCATTTCAGGAGGCGGTTTTCGAAGTTCTTATAAATAAGCTGATCAAAGCAGGTAAGAATAAAAATGTTTCATCCCTGGTGCTGGCAGGCGGTGTTGCCTGCAACCGGACGCTTCGGGAAAAATTAACCCTTCAGGCAGGTAACGAAGGGATGAAGGTTTTTTATCCCAGACCCGAGTTCTGCACCGATAACGGGGCCATGATTGCCCTTGCCGGCTACTTCAGGGTATTGAACCATGAGTACGCGGATATGTCTGTTGATGTCAGGGCCAGGTATCCTGTCAAAGACATCAAACCCATGAATTGATAAAAGCACATTTAATATTTAAAAATAATGAATAAAGACAATAAAAACAGTTTGAAACCCAATAAGCGTCTCGGACAGCATTTCCTTGTTGACCGGAATACTATCACCCGGATAATCGAAATGGCCGGTCTGGATAAATCGGATGATGTCCTTGAGATTGGTCCGGGCATGGGCGCCCTTACCATCCCCATGGCAGATGTTGTAAACAGCATTACAGCAGTTGAAAAGGATGAGCGCCTGGTGGAATACCTGCAGCAGAAGCTTGAGGAAAAACATATAGAAAATGTAACAATCATTAATAATGACATCCTCAAGACAGACCTGGAAGAACTGGCAACCCGCAGGGAGGGGAAACTTATAGTAGTCGGCAACCTGCCTTATAATATTTCATCGCCATTGCTGGAGAAATTAATCGCCAATAAAAGATTTTTCAGTAAGGCCTTTTTAATGCTGCAGTATGAGTTCGCACGCAGGCTGGCCTCTGATCCGGGCGGTAAGGATTATGGGGCTATTACAGTAATGACAAGGTATGAATCCAGCATATCACGGTTGCTTGAGGTTGGGAGGGATGTATTTTTCCCAAAACCTAAAGTTGGATCAATGGTTATTGCCGTTGACCTGGAAATGCCTCATCCTGTAAGGGCGAAGAATGACAGGGTATTTGAACTGGTAGTCAGGGGGGCATTTGCCCAGAGGCGAAAGACTATAAAAAATTCGTTGAAGGTTATATCAAATCATTTTGAAAATGATCAGGTAGCAAGAGCCCTTGAAATATGCAACATTGACCCCTTAAGAAGGGCTGAGACCCTTAGTCTTGATGATTTTCTGCACCTTTCCGATACCCTTTCAGAAGGGCTTTCAGTTGTTTAACACGTCTCTTATCTTTTCCGATAAAACCTTTAAAGAAAACGGTTTCTGGATAAAATCCTGCGCCCCGGCATCGATTATTTCCTTAGCCGGACCATCAGATGAATACCCGCTGCATACAATAACGCGTATATCCGGTCTATGCTTAATAAGGTTTGAATAGACGGCTTTTCCATCCATGTCGGGTAATTGAATATCAAGCAGTGAAAGGTCTATTTCCCCGGAAAAGGACTCCGCAATATCAATTGCCTCCTGTCCTGTTTTTGCCTTTAATACAGTAAATCCCAGTGTTTCAAGTATTGCCCCGTTAACACTCATAACCATGGGTTCATCTTCAACCAGCAGCACATTTCCTGTTTCTTTCTGCAGTCTGCCCCTGCCTGCTTCAGGTATATCCGGTTTTTTCTCAACGGCCCTGAAGTATATTTTTATCGTTGTTCCTTTGCTTTCAGCAGACTCAATGAAAATTATTCCATCATGTTTCTTTATGATGCCGTATACCGCTGACATACCGAGTCCGCTTCCATAAAACTTTGTTGAAAAGAAGGGCTCAAATATCCTTTTTCTGGTTTTTTCATCCATGCCCTTTCCATCGTCACTGATTGACAGTTCGATATACCGTCCAGGTCCTATGTCAGGTATCTTTCTTGCATCTTCCATTGATAAATCGGTTTCTCTGCATTTAATCCATATATTACCGGACTCTTCGATTGCCTCGGAAGAGTTGGATATTATCGCGGACAATACCATCTGCAGCTTGGAATAATCCCCGTCAATCGGGTGAACCTGTTCGGGAATATCGGTGTGGAGTGTTATGCCGGGTTTGAGCGTATGTTTGATGAGCGGCAACGTGTCTTTTATAAAGTCAATTAACGATATGTTTTTAGGCTTAAATTCTGTTCCCCTTGCATAATCAAGAAGCTGCTCGGTAAGGTCTGCCATACGATATGCGGTTTCCTTTATGGGCTTTATAAAACGGGAATATTCATTGGCAGTTTTTGCGGCTATTTCATAAAGTTCAATATTTCCAACTATAGCTGCGAGGGCATTGTTAAACTGATGGGCTACTCCGCCTGCAAGTACTGCAATGGAGTCCAGTTTTCTTGACTGCTCGAGCCGTTCCTGGAGCACCTTTTTTTCTGTTTCAATTTTATCCCGCTCGGAAACATCGATACATATACACTGGTAGAGATCTTCATTTTCAGTCTGTTGTATCTTTGATAATGTCAGTAATGCATTATAGACTGAACCGTCCCTGCGCTTCAGTCTCATTGGTGTATTGATTAGTGTCCCTTCCTTTATAAGCATATCAATAAGGGTCTTTCGGTCTCCAGGGGTTTCGTACAGGTCCTGCATGTTCATGTTTTCCAGCTCATCCAGGGAGTATCCGGTCATGCTGACCATTGTTTTATTTGCTGCAATAAGTTTGCCCTTGAGGGTAGCAAGAGTAATGGCTGCCGGGGTATTATCGAAAAGATTGGTGTATCGTTCATCTTTCAACTTCAGGCGGGTGTTTTCCTCCTTCAATTCGGCTATTTCTTTACCCTGTTCATTGATTATTTTTTTTAAAATGGATATCTCAGGCTGTTCGGTCATTAAATGTCCTTTTTTTAATGAAATTAATCTGCGTTAGGAGTATCTCCGATTGAAAAAGATATAATAGGCCACCGGTATAAAAATAAGAGTGAATGCAGTTGAAGCGAAAAGACCTGTAATGAGAGCCCATGCAAGACCTGAAAAAATAGGGTCCAGGGTTATTGGCCATGCACCGAGAGCGGTCGTAAGGGCAGTAAGGATAATCGGTCTCATCCTTACTGCACCGCTTTTACGTATTGCTTCTTTAAGTGGAAGGCCATTTTTAAGTGCATCCTGGATAAATTCGATCAGTACAAGAGAGTTTCTTATTACTATCCCGCCAAGCGCTATCATTCCGATCATGCTTGTTGCAGTAAAGAAAATTGGATTTTGATAGTCTCCAACTGGATGGGCAAAAAATAAATTAAGAAGCCAGAAGCCCGGCATAATGCCTATTATCGTGAGAGGTATTGCGGTCATTATCAGAAGTGGCATCAGGTAGGATCCGGTCTGGATGACAAGTAAAATGAATATGCCTATCATTGCTGCGCCATAGGCAAGGCCAAGATCCCTGAATACGCTTACTGTTATCTTCCATTCGCCTTCTCCTGCCCATTCAGCCCTGAGTTCATCCGGCAGGGGAGTAGCTTTAAGTTTTTTCTGCATGGACAGTACGGCATTAACAGGAGATCTTCCTGCCATTTCGCCATAGACAAAGGCTACTCTTTTAAGGTTTTTATGGTAAATAGTCTGATCGGAGGGTTTTTGTATAAAACTGCCCAGCTCGGCTAATGGAACAATATCCCCTGATGCCCCTTTTATAGGTATCTGTGAAAGGTCTGCGATCGACGATCTCTTTGACCTGGGAAGAACAAGCCTGACATCCAGGGGTTGGCGTTCTTCCTTCAAGTGCACGGTTGCAGGGGATTCCCCGGTCAGTGCCATACGAAGAGTCTGAGTGATATTTTCAGATAAAACACCATGAAGTGCTGCCTTTTCCTTATCCAGCATAAAATTCATATCGGTCTTAATTGTTTCGGCTGATAGATCAATGTCCGTAACAAAAGGTTCATTTATCATAAGTTCCTTTATCTGTTCGGCCCCCTGGATGATGCTTTCATAGCTGGTGTCCGGATTCCCATATATCTCGGTAGTTATTGTTGACAGTACTGGCGGACCGGGAGGAACCTCTACTATTTTTATATCTGCTCCATAGTCAGCGCCTATTTTTTCCAGGTCGGTTCTGAGCCTGAGAACAATTTCATGGCTCTGGGCATCCCTTAGTGATTTGTCCACAAGGTTTATCTTTATGTCAGCAACATTATCCCCGTTCCTGAGGTAATAGTGCCTTACCATGCCATTAAAATCCATGGGTGATGCCATGCCGGTAAAGGTGGTAAACATGGTAATTTCCGGCACATGGCTCAAATATTTTTCAAAGGCTGTAACTACCCTGTCGGTTGTTTCGAGTGTGGTTCCCTCTGGCATATCTATTACGATCTGGAACTCATTTTTATTATCAAATGGCAGCATTTTCAGGGGAACACCCCCTACGATCGGGAGCAGTGATGATATGGCCATGAGAACGATGATACAGATTATTAATAATCCCCTTTTTCGCCCGGATTCAAGAAATGGGTTTATCATGAATTCATAACTGCGCGTTATCCATTGGGGTACGCTTTTATCATCATCTGCTTTATTGTCTTCTGTTTTTTTATCCCCTGTATGTTTGAGATTCTTCAGCAGCATGAAGGATAGCCATGGAACCACAGTCAACGCTGCAACAGTTGATGCACTGACTGTAAGCGGTACATTTGCTGCCATGGGTGCCATATAAGGCCCCATCATGCCGGTTATAAAGAACATGGGAGTAAAGGATACAATGATCGCAAGGGTGGACATTATAACCGGCGGGATTACCTCCGAGACACCGCTAAGGGTTGCTCCTTCGGGGTCTCTTTTACCCATAAGGATATGCCTTCGTATATTGTCGACATTTGTTATGGGATCATCTACCACAAGTCCGAGGGAGAGGATCAGCGCAAAAAGGGTAACCCTGTTTATTGTGTAACCAAGCAGGTAGTTGGCCGCAAGGGCGAGTGAAAAACTTATGGGCACAGCCAGGGCAACAATAATCGCCTCTTTTCTGCCAAGGGTAAAGGCCAGCAGTGCAACTACGGTCAGGATTGCAAAGAACAATGAGCCCAGCAGGTTGTTGACCTTGTCCTGGGCTGTTTCTCCATAATTTCTTGTAATTTTCATTTCCATTCCCGAAGGAATGATTGAAGCCTTCAATTCATTGCTCTTATTTATGATTTCATTGGCAACTGTAACCGCGTTTGTGCCGCGTTTTTTTGACAGGGAGAGCGTAACCGAAGGATATGATGCCTTTGATCCATTATCTGATTCTCTTCCAGCGGGAAAACCTATTCGAGTATAACCTTCCACTTCAACAGGGCCGTCGATTACATTGGCCACGTCTCTTAAATATACAGGTTTTCCGTCGAAGACTGTTACTACAATTTCCTCAACATCGGTTGTAGAACGCAGAAACAGATTACTATACAGTGTTATCTGCCGGTTGTTGCTGTAGTAATCTCCCGCAGTGATCGAGGTGTCGCTGTTGCCCAGCATTTTGTAAATTTCAAGGGGTGAGATATTATACCCTGCCATGCGCTCAGGATCCAGTTCAACCCTGATTTCCCTCGGTCTTCCTCCTGTTATTCCGATTCGGGAGATGTTTTCAACCTCGGTGAGTCTTGAAATAAGCTCTTCCGCTGTTCTTCTCAGTTCATGGTCACTGTAGTTTTTGGAATACAGAGTAAGAGTAACAATAGGAACATCATCGATCTCTACAGGTTTTACAATCCAGTTCTTTACTATCCGGGGTGCAAGATCCAGGTTCATGGTTATTGCATTATGAAGTTTTACAAGGGATTTTTCCCTGTCTTCTCCAACAAAAAACCGGACTGTTACGAGTGCGGAGTCTCTTTTTGACATGGAGTATACATATTCAACCCCGTCCACATGCCACAGGAGCCGTTCAAGGGGAGTTGTAACAAGCTTTTCTACCTCTTCTGCGCTTGCCCCGGGCACCTGTACGAGGATATCCGCAAGCGGAACAATTATCTGTGGCTCCTCTTCACGGGGAGTAAAAAGTATACTTACTGCCCCAAGGGAAAATGCAGCTATGATAAAGAGTATTGACAGGCGTGAAGACAGAAAGGTCTTTACTATACCAACGATCAGCCCATGTTTTTCCTGTGTATCAGGCATTTTCATCTCCTGACATGCCTATAATCTCTCCGCCGTCAAGACCGGACAGAATCTCAACCATTCCGTTGGATTTCTTTCCTGTTTTTACATAATATTTTTCCCATGAATCTTTTACCTTGACCATTACTGCCTCAAGCTGGCCTACTTTAATAATGGCATCAGCGGGAATAAATATTGCCTCTTTCGTACCGGCTTCAACCAGCAGGCGCCCGAACATCCCAGGGTAAATGTCCTGCACGAAGGGAAGGCCAACTTTAACAAGAAATGAACGGGTCTTAGGATCAGCTGACGGTACTATTTCTTCTACAATGCCCGTAACCATCCTGTTGATTGCACTTATTTCTACAGGCATCTCGAGGCCGGGACGTATCCGGCTTATTAAGCCCTCCCTGACAAAGGCCTCCAGCCTCATGTTGCCCACTGTCTGGACTATAAGAAGGGTTTTTCCAGGAACAGCAAGGTCACCGGGTTCGACCAGACGGCGGGCTATCTCCGCATCCTCTGTCGCCTTTATGTCAGTATAATCCATTGCAATCTGTGCTTCTTCAATCACCTTCTGGGCCTGTTTTACGCTTGCCTCTGCACCCTCCAGGCCCTGATTGTACTGTTTTAATTCAGCTTCTGCCTGGATAAAGTCGGATTCAGCCTGTTCCATCTCACTTGTTGAAAGTGCTTTATCTGCCAGCAGTTGTTTGACTCTGTTATAATGGGATTCGGCCTTATTAAATCGGGCCCGGGCTGACTCGATCATTTTTTTTGCCTGCTCCCTGTTGGCCTCAGCTGACCTTAAACCCTGCTGCGCCCTTTCATATCTTGTCTTGAATTCATTGTTTTCAAGCTGGATCAATCTGTCTCCCTTTTTTACAAAATCCCCCGGCTTTACATAAACAGAAAGGATTTTTCCCGTTACCTGTGCCTCTATTTTGGTTTCAGTTCGCGGTCTTACCGTTCCTACTGCTTCATAGGTCTCATTAACAGTGTTTTTATTGACAAGGAAGGTTGTTTCTGGTGAATATTCAGGTAGTTGTTCGATTTGATCTGAATCTGGTATATTCTGGTTTTTCATGTAATACCCCAGAAAAAATGAACAAATTACTATGACTGCAAGATAGAAATATTTTTTCATCTTCATTGGCGCACCCGCATTGAATTTTTTGGTTAGTAATTCGGATAATTAGTAAGAATAACCAGTATTTCTGAATTTGACAATAGTATTTATCCAATTTCTTGATTATCTTCTTTCGGATAATTTCCGATAAATCCTTTAATTGGCTGTTTAAAAATCTATTCCTTGACAAATAAGGGATTTAACTATATTTTTTAGCCAAAAATACGGAATATTGTCTCCTTGGTAAACATGAACTAATTCTCACAGGAGTGTTGATCAATGACCCTGACAAAAGATCATCTGGTGAATTCTTTATATAACAACCTTGATATCCCAAAAAGTAAATCAGCTTCAATTATTGAAACTCTTTTGCAGCAGATGAAAAAGACACTGGAAAATAAGGAAGATGTCCTTATATCCGGATTCGGAAAATTCTGTATTAAGGAAAAAAAGGACAGGCGGGGGAGAAATCCAGCGACAGGGGAGGATCTGACACTGGAAGCCCGGAGGGTGGTTGTTTTTAAGTGCTCAGGGGTTTTAAGAGATAAGGTGAATGAAGAAGAGAACTAATGTGGAAAGGTAAGGAATGCTAAAATGTCCCAAAAATACCCTGAATGCCCGTTATATAATCACTCAAACTGTAAAGATTATGAACATCCCAAGCTTTGCGCTATTGTAAGAAAAGACAAGGTTTGTCTGAAAAAGAAACAAAAGTCCAAATCCAAAAAAGAAACAGGAGAAGTAAAGGAAGCAAAAGAGACGGAGGCCCGAACCTGAAAATCAAATTTTTCCTGCCGGTTGAACTTAACAGGGCATTTTTCTTATGCATATCCTGCAACTCCCGGTTTTTTGACATCAATTTTTAATCCGGTTTTTCCTCACAGAATTCATACCAACAAATGGAAAAAGATATCGACAGGTTTTGGAAGAAAAAGGCTTTAAACCAGATGAGCCTCCATGAATGGGAGCGCCTGTGCGACAATTGCGGCAAATGCTGTCTTGAAAAGACTGAAGATCCTCAGTCAGGTAAAATAGAGGTCCTTCCAATAGCCTGTAGATTTCTCAATCTAAATAATTGTTCCTGTATCATCTATGAAGAAAGATTTTCGGTTGAACCCGACTGTTTAAAAATAACCCCTGAAAATATTACAGATTTTAAATGGCTTCCTAAATCATGTGCCTACAGGCGTATTTCCGAAGGGCATGATCTTGAATGGTGGCATCCTCTGGTGTCAGGTGACCCTGAATCTGTTCACAGGGCAGGGATATCAGTCAGGGGCAGGGTAGTACCCTATGGTTATGTTAAGCCTGGGTATGATATTTGGGATGATTCCGAGTGATTGCAGTAATTATTTTTCCTGCCCGGGAGGAAGGCAATCATCATTTTTACCTGATGTATATGATACAAGCTCTGCTATAAAGCTTCCCACAGTTACTTTGCTTTTTATTCTTACAGGGATTCTCCTTTTATCATCTGTAACCCATATTCTCAGCTTCGAATCACTGGTTTTTTTAAAAACCCCGCTCACGCCTTCTATCTCGGGTTCAACCAGGAGTGTATCGTAGGATTTACCCGCGACCTTTATTTTTTGTTTTTTCAGTATTTTTCCTGTAGCCTTTACAATTTTTTTCCCATCAGAGACATGTGTTATTATTTCATTGTTTTTGTCTGGCTGACCAGTCCTGAATGCATAGAATACCGAAAGCGGATCAAAGGTGTTTTCATTGATTTGAACAGGAGCAATTTCCTTTTCCTTATTAATGTTATCAATGTATCGAGCTTCCATTTTATTCCAGTCGAATTCAACTGAAATATCTCTTAAAGACTTGCCATCATGTCTTTTTTTATAGAGCAGCGAGTGTGTTAAATCTATGTCGGTAAAGGATTCTATCCTGTCGCGGACTTTATAGAATGCATCAACAAACTTACTTGTTTTTGCCGTGTACAGGAAATGAAAAGCAGGTTTTCCATCAATATTTTCATTGGGCAGTATCTCAAGTGTGACTTTTGCAGCCTTAACAAAAGTCCAGTGGACATCAAAGGTAAGCTTTTCACCTGGATAAAAACCGAGATCTTTTGCCATGCCGGTGGCAGGCAGAAAAAGCTGAATTAAAATACAGATCGTGACTCCATATAAATATAATAAATGTCTATAATGTTTTTTCATATATCTTTTTTATCTAAATATGATAATAAAAACAATTCTATTCTTTTAATTATTGACTGTCTTAATTTGACACAGAAATAGGCAGACTGATAGTAAAGGAGGTTCCTTTACCAACATCGGATTCTACATTGATCGTCCCGTTATGTTTGTTGATAATATTATAGCATACATGCAGTCCCAGGCCGGTTCCTTTGCCAACATCTTTTGTCGTGAAGAACGGATCAAATATTTTAGGCAGGTTTTCCTTGGGGATTCCAATACCTGTATCACTTATATGTATCTCTATATGTGTGTTGCTTCTTTTTGTTTTGATTTTGATTTTACCTTTGGTCTCAATGGCCTGCGCCGCATTTACAATCAGGTTCATGAAGACCTGGTTTAAAAGCTGAGGATAGCATTCGATAGCGGGAATATCATTCAGATCCTTTTCTATTTCAACATGGTATTTCAATTCGTTCCAGACCATATTCAATGTAGACTCAATATTTCTGTTAATATCGGTAAGCTGCATTTTTTCACTACCCGGATGGGCATAATTTTTAAGGTCAGAGACTATTTTTTTAACCCTGTTAACACCGTCCTCACTTTCCTTTATCACCTGTGGAAAATCATCCATGACATAGTCGATGTCTATTTCCTGCTCAAGCGTTCCTATCTCGTTTAATTTTGAGAAAACCTTTTCCTGAGGTTCTGGGAATTCGCTGACCAATGCTGCAAGTTCTTTATATTTAACAATTAATTCGGAGAGTTGCCGCTGATATCCGCCAAGAGTATTAAAGTTACAGCTCACAAAGCCTACCGGATTGTTTATTTCATGAGCAACACCGGCTGCAAGCTGACCGATGGAAGCCATTTTTTCCGATTGCAGGATTTGTAATTCCAGCTGTCGTTGCTGAGTAATATCATTTAAGAATGTTAAGATTGTCTGTTTTTCATTATATATCATGCATACTGCGTTTATCTGAATCCACCGGGTTTCACCCTGTTTATTAATTATCCTGATAGGGTAACTGTCTTCTATACCTTCACCCATAAGTCTTTTCCTGTGATTGTTAATCGCTAATTCATGGTCATCAGGGTGGATGAACGACAGGAAAGATCTGTCAATTATCTCTTTCTGATCATATCCCCACATCTTGGAACATATGGAATTGGCAAAGGTTATATTTCCATCCTGTATAAGGAGGACGCCCACTTTGGCATTCTCAATCAATATCCTGTAGCGTTCCTCTGAAGCCCTGAAGGCCGATTCAGCCTTCTGCCTTTCCATAACCTCAAGTTTCAGCTCTTCATTGCGATTAATAAGTTCAGCTGTCCTTTTTTCTATTTCGGATTCCAGATTCTTTTTGTGCCTTTCCAGCTCTTCCTCGACTTTTTTTCGCTGTTTATTTTCTGCTATGAGTTTCTGGTTTGTCTGTTCAGTTTCAGCCTTGGCCTTTGAAAGGTATTCTATAAGGTCATTCTTTTCGATTTTCAGGGTTAAGGATGCCTCAAATATCTTTCTGTTACGATTGCAGGTAAAACCCATGATCATTAGGAATAGTATAATCATTACCCCCATGGGTGTATGATAGTTTCCGGCATATAAAAAGGAATGAATTGTAACAGGGGCCAGTGAAGGTATACTGAATATTAAAAAGGCTGATATTGATGGGGAATATACTGCCGAGGCGCCGGCTACCATGCCGCCTATGGCAAAAATAGTCATCATCTGCAACCAGAGAGAGTTTTCGGGATGGAGAAAGATTCCAGCCAGTCCCCATGCCATTCCTGAAATTAATGTCCCCGCCAGAAATACTCTGTAACAGATCGCAGGGTTTTCACAGTTACGTTTCTGGTATTGCCTTTTAATGATCATCCTCAGGAGTATGATTATAATCTGGGCAATCATCCAGAAAACAATAAATGTCCTGTTGGATGTATTCCAGTGAACAAGCGAAAGTATTAATCCGATTCCCAGTGTAGCTGCATAAGCCAGCCCCTGGTTTTTAAAAAGGAGGTCAACCCTTTCCCTGAAAATTAGTATCTCATCTTTAGATAATGTCATTTTCTCGGAACGTAATCCTTAATTATGAAAAAATATACCCCGCAAAGGTAATCATTTATATAATCGGTAAGTTTCCGGATTTTCTTGAGTTCATTCGATTTTATGGTTTGAGGCAAGTGTTATTGAGAATATTCTGCTGGAATATCATCTGGTTAGCTGATTTTAAAAAAAAGAGCAAATTATATAGGTTATAATTTGCCCCTTTCATATTTATTGTGGTGGGCCTAGAAGGATTCGAACCTTCGACCAATTGATTAAGAGTCAACTGCTCTGCCAGCTGAGCTACAGGCCCTTTTTTTAATATCCAAGCGCGCCCGGCAGGATTCGAACCTGCGGCCTACGGGTTCGAAGCCCGGCGCTCTATCCGGCTGAGCTACGGGCGCATTCAATGAAGGGTAGTAACTACCAATTATATGCCATCCTGTCAATTAAAAATCATGCATATAAATACTTTTTTTTTATGCCGGAATGTTCTACATTGGGCTTGCCTGATAGATTATAAATTAAAACCCGGCAAAGCTCGAAGGCTCAGCCGGGTTTTAATTATTATAATAAATCCGCTACTGTTACAGGGATTAAGCTGATTATTATTCAGCCATACCCTTGTAAAGCTCGTACCTTCTCTTTACATCTTTCTCAGCTTCCTCAAAAAGGCTTTCAGCATTTTCGGGGAATGTTCTTGTAAGGCTTGAGTATCTTACTTCACCCATGAGGAAGTCTTTTACGCTTCCTGCAGGCTCTTTTGAGTCAAGGATGAAGGGGTTTTTGCCTTCCTGTTCAAGAAGCGGATTGTAGCGGTATAAGGGCCAGTATCCGCACTCTACGGCCTTTTTCTCTTCTTCCTGGCTCATGCCCATGTTGATACCATGGTTGATACATGGAGCATAGGCAATTATGAGTGATGAACCCGGATAGGCTTCCGCTTCAACAAGGGCCTTCATAAACTGGTTCTTGTTTGCTCCCATTGCTACTGAAGCAACATAAACGTAACCATAGGTCATTGCCATTCTGCCGAGATCTTTCTTGCGGGTTGTCTTTCCGCTCGCTGCAAACTTGGCTACAGCGCCTGTTGGTGTTGATTTTGATGCCTGTCCGCCCGTGTTTGAGTAAAGCTCTGTATCCAGAACAAGTATGTTGACATCATGGGCCATAGCAAGTACATGGTCCACTCCGCCATATCCGATATCATATGCCCATCCGTCACCCCCAAAAACCCAGATGGATTTTTTGGTGAGATAATCGGAGAGGTTGAGGATGTCAACAAGTATTGGGTTGTATTCGTTTCCGGGTGTTGTCATTTCAACTTCAATGTACTCTATCAGTTTTTGGCCAAAAGTTCTTGACTTGTCTCCGTCATTCATGTTTTCAAGCCAGTCCTGCAGGGCTTTTTTCAGGTTGTCGGATACATTGCCTTCAGCTGCTTTTTTAACCAGGTCATAGAGTTTACTTCTTGTCTGACTGACGGACAGTTCCATGCCAAAGCCGTACTCTGCGTTATCCTCAAAAAGAGAGTTTGCCCATGCCGGACCTTGGCCATCTTCATTTACAGTATAAGGGCAGCTTGGTGCTGATCCGCCATATATTGAAGAACAGCCAGTAGCATTTGCGACCATCATCCTGTCACCGTAAAGCTGGGTGATAACCTTGATATAGGGTGTTTCACCACATCCGCCGCATGCTCCGGAGAACTCAAACAGAGGCTGCCTGAACTGGCTTCCTTTAACCGATGTTGCAGGCATAAGGTCGTCCCTGATCGGAAGTTCGGTTGAGAAGATGTGATTTTTAACCTGGGCTTCCTTTTGAGTGTTAAGCGGTTTCATTACCAGTGCTTTTTCCTTGGCAGGACATACCTGGGCGCAGTTTCCGCAACCGGTACAGTCAAGCGTGCTTACCTGGATCCTGTACTGAAGACCTTCGAGTTCTTTGCCTTTTGCATCTACTGTGACGAATTCCTCGGGTGCATCTGCCAGGTCATCAGTGTCTGCCAGTACAGGCCTTATTACAGCATGAGGGCATACAAAGGAACACTGGTTACACTGAATACAGTTTTCAGGGATCCATTGAGGAACATTTATAGCGATTCCTCTTTTTTCATATTTTGTTGTTCCTGTGGGGAATATGCCGTCAGGGCTGAAGGCGCTGACAGGGAGTTTGTCTCCCCTCTGTGAGTTCATGGGTCTCATGACGCCTGTTACAAATTCCGGCTCATCCTCTGCTCCTGCCATATATGCTTCATGACCTGCGTTGAACCATGATTCCGGATATTCTATCTTATTCAGGAAGCCGAGAGATTTGTCGACTGCATCGATATTCATGTTAACGATCTTGTCGCCTTTTTTGCCGTAGGTTTTCTTTATGGCGTCTTTCATCAGGCCGATTGCTTCGTCGGGCGGAATAACATTGGCGATTTTAAAGAAGGCTGCCTGCATGATCATGTTGATTCTTCCGCCAAGGCCTACTTCTCCTGCTATTTTAACGGCATCTATATTATAGAAGTTGATTTTTTTTGATGCGATTGTACGTTTAAGGTGATCCGGCAGTTTTTCCTCCATTTCTTCCAGCGTCCATGGCGAGTTAAGAAGGAAGGCTCCGCCTTCTATGATGCCTTCAAGAAGATCGAACTGCTCAACATAGGAGGGAAAGTGACATGCTACAAAATCTGCCTGTGTCAGAAAGTATGATGACTGGATCGGTTTTGGAGAGAATCTCAGGTGCGAGATTGTGCTTCCGCCGGATTTTTTAGCATCATATGCAAAATATGCCTGAGCATACATGTCGGTGTTTTCACCTATGATCTTGATAGCGTTTTTGTTTGCGCCTACTGTACCGTCAGCTCCGAGTCCCCAGAATTTACACCTGACAGTTCCTTTAATGGCGGTGTCTATTTCTTCGCCTACCTTGAGGGATGAATGACTTACATCATCATTGATTCCAACTGTGAAATGGTTTTTCGGTACACTGGAGCGAAGGTTGTCAAATACTGCCTTTGCCATTGCCGGGGTAAAGTCTTTACTGCCAAGGCCATATCTTCCGCCGACTATAACCGGGGTAAAGTCTTTTTCCTGGTAAACTGTGCATACGTCCTGATACAGCGGTTCGCCAAGGCTTCCTGATACCTTCAGTCTGTCAAGAACAGCTATGCTTGTGGCTGTTGCCGGCATTGCCCTGAAGAAATGGTCTCTTGAAAAGGGGGAGTACAGTCTGACTTTCAGGAGGCCGACTCTTTCGCCGATTCCGGTGAGATAGTTGACTGTTTCTTCAATTACATCACAGCTCGATGCCATTGAGATAATAACTCTGTCAGCTTCGGGGTCTCCTACATAGTCGAAAAGGTTGTATTTTCTCCCTGTAAGGGCTGATACCTTGTCCATTTCTTCCTGGACAATATTGGGCACTAATTCATAGTATGGGCTTGCTGCTTCCCTGTTCTGGAAAAAGATGTCAGGATTCTGTGCTGTGCCGCGCATCTGAGGATATTCAGGATTGAGGCATCTGCTTTTAAAATCTTCGATTGCTTCCCAGTCAACTAGTTTCGCCATATCTGCGTAGTCAATCATTTCTATCTTCTGTATTTCCATTGAGGTTCTGAAACCGTCAAAGAAATGTACAAAAGGAAGACTGGTCCTGATGCTGGCGAGATGAGCAACCAGGGCGAGGTCCATTACTTCCTGTACTGAGGCAGAAGCAAGAAGATTGAAGCCAGTCTGTTTTACAGCATTTACATCGGAGTGATCGCCAAAGATGGATAGAGCATGGGTTGCTACCGCCCTTGCAGACACATGGAAAACCGTCGGCATTAATTCACCGGCAATTTTATACATGTTCGGTATCATTAAAAGTAAACCCTGTGATGCGGTAAAGGTTGTTGAAAGACTGCCTGCTGAAAGTGCACCGTGAACAGCGCCTGCTGCACCTGCTTCTGACTGCATTTCAGAGATGGTAAGTACCTGGTCAAATATATTCTTTCTGCCGTGGGCAGCCCACTCGTCGCAGTACTCTCCCATTGTACTTGATGGTGTTATAGGATAAATTGCCGCAACATCACTCATTGCATAGGCAACATAGGCTGCTGCTTCATTGCCTTCTATTGTCATTTTTTTAGAGCTCATATGACTCTCCCTTCATATGGAATAATTTCAGATTTTTGAGAAAAGGGTATAGACTAAATTATTTTTTCTGATATGTAAATTACTAAATACAGATATGTATAAAAATATTAATTAATACACACCTGTATTCTAAAAGTTAAAGTTGCTGATGCTGGTGTCAGAGCAAGAGGAAAGATGAATGTCTACCTGATGATATTTAAAAAACGTTTCCAGTGAGGCCATGACCAGTATATTATTAATGCTTTGCCTTTGATTTTTTCGAGTTTTACAAAATGTGTTTTTTCCCATTTTCGGCCATCATGGCTGTTGTCCCTGTTGTCACCCATGACAAATATGGAATCTTCGGGAACTTTTACCGGTCCGAAATCTTCGTCAATTGATTTGTTAAGAATTTTATGTCTCTTACCGTCAATTATTTCTTCATAAACTTCTGCATTCGTCATTTCATCGTCGCTGTATCTGCCGACAAGTTCTTTTGTAATTTTTTTATTGTTGATGTATAACTGGTCATCTTTTATTTCTATTGTATCTCCTGCAATTCCGATAACTCTTTTTATAAAATCCATGCTTTCGTTATCAGGGTATTTAAAAACAACAACATCGCCTCTTTCAGGTTTTTTAAACTGGATAATGAATTTATCCATAAAAGGGATTTTGATGCCGTAGATGAATTTATTGACAAGAAGGTGGTCTCCAATGAGAAGAGTGGATTTCATGCTTCCTGAAGGGATCTTGAATGCCTGTATTATAAAGGTTCGAATAAACAATGCAAGCAGGATGGCAATAGTGAATGCCTCTGCGTATTCCCTGATTATACTTTTTTTACTTATCATGGGTTAATCCCTTATTGTTCTTTTCCAATCTGACTTCAGATGTATTATTTTTTAACGCTATCAATATTTCTGTCGATATTGAGTTAGCAGAGGAGATGGTTGTTTATTATATAAATAATTGATTGCTGTAAAGATATTTTTCTAATAAGAAGTATAGCTTTCCAATAGCCAAAAAAGATCAAGTGGCTTGTATTTTGCATAAAAAATAATGAGATGTAAGTATTAAATTAAAAAAATCTTTACTTTGTTGGTTTGATTGGTGGTTCCGCTTGTATTGTGCCACAAAGTCTATACAATATGTTGTATTAATTTATATTAATATATGCGATGTGTATAGAAATTATATTAAATTAGGTAAATTTATCGAAAAATACTTGACAAAATACACAATATATATATGATATTTGCCTAGTGTAATAAAACTATTGTGGTTAACGAAATAAGCTGGAGGCAAAATTGGGCCGAAACATTGTAAAAGAAATCCGGGAAGAGCTCTTGATGAGTAAGGCTGAATTGGCTAGAAAAGCCGGGGTTTCATCCCTGACTATTGATCGGATAGAAAAGGGTAAAAGCTGCCGGATGGAAACGAAGAGGAAAATCATTCTTGCTCTTGGGTTTAACCTGGCTGATAAAAGCAAGGTTTTTCTTGACGTTTAATAACGAGGACATTTATGCCTGTACCTAAAAAGAATCAACTGGTAGGGTTGGATATTGGTTCGCACTCTATAAAACTGGTTGAAATTGATGATAGCAAAAAAGGAATGATTTTAAAAAACTTCGGAATCGTCCATTTGCCAAAGGATACTATCGTTGAAGGCAGTATAAAAGAGATAGAAGTAGCCGCTACTGCAATTAGAAACCTTTTTAAAAACCTTAACGTAAAGAATAAAAATGTAGCCACATCTATTTCGGGGTTTTCTGTAATTGTTAAAAAAATAAGTATTGCAAAGAGAGATGAGGCAGCGCTGGAGTCAAGTATCCAGGAAGAAGCAGAGCAGTATATTCCCTTTGATATCAGCGATGTTAATCTTGATTATGAGATTCTATCTGATTCTGATGATATCCCAGGTGAAGGCTTTGATGACGATATATCAAGTCATGATTCTGATTTAATGGATGTGATGCTTGTTGCAGCAAAAAAGGATATTATTGAAGAATATGAAAGCCTTATTCATCTGGCCGGACTTAACCCGGTTGTTATGGACGTGGATGCCTTTGCCCTTCAAAATGCCTTTGAAGCCAGCACGACTGATGCCTCGGGATGTTATGCAATAATAAATATAGGTGCTGAGGAACTCGGTATAAATGCAATAAAAAATGGCACTTCAATGTTTACCAGGGATTCCTCTTACGGTGGTGCTCAGATTACTGATACAATTTCATCCCAGTTTGATGTATCATATGAAGAAGCAGAAAAAATAAAGCTGGGTGGGGCAGAAGTGGAAGATAAAGATAAACCCGCTCTTGAAGAAATTTTTACTACAATGGTATCCGGATGGGTACAGGAAACCAGCAGAGCGCTGGATTTCCTATCCACAACATATCCAGAGGAAAAAATAGAAAAGATATTTGTTAGCGGTGGAGCATGTAAAATCCCGGATTTTATGAAGTACCTTGAAATGGAAACAGGTATTCCAGTTGAAGAACTGAATCCGTTTGGAGGTTTGCAGATTAATGAGAAGATATTTGACCCCAAGTACCTGAGCGATATAGCTCCCCAGGCTGGCGTGGCAGTAGGCCTGGCTTTAAGGAGTGTTGGTGACAAATGATAAGAATTAATCTTTTGCCCTTCAGGGCAGCTCGGAAGAGAGAGAATGTAAAAAGGCAGATTACAATTTATGTTGCTGCTGTCTGCTGTGCTCTCCTAGTAATGGGTGTTTTGTTTTTTAAATACAGCAAAGACCTTTCTGATTTAAAAGATCAGGAGAGCAGGTTAACTGCAGAACTTAAAAGCTATGATAAGGAGTTAAAGGAAATTAAGGATCTGGAAAACAAGATCAAGGAGATAAACAAAAAGCTTGATATCATAAAAGATCTTGAGAAGGGAAAAACAGGTCCGGTCCTTCTGCTTTCTGATATTTCAGATGCTGTTCCCAAGAATAAACTCTGGCTCACATCCCTTTCTGAAAAAGATGGTAAATTAGATCTAAGCGGCACAGCAATGGACTATGAGACAGTTTCATTATTTATGAAAAACCTTGAAAGAACCGAGCAGATAATAGCTACACCCGTACTGAAGAAAACCCAAAGCAGGGAATTGCCTGCGGAAAAATTGACTGTTTCGGATTTTACTTTAGAATGTAAGACTTATGCTGCAGCCAAAAAAAGCGAAGGCACGAAGACTAAAAAGAAACCAAAAAAGAAAAAATAACTAGGTTCCGGGCTGAGAAATAATGGAAAAAAAATCCCTAATTGAAAAAATAGAAGTGATCAAGATGCCGGTAAGGATTGCTATCCTTGCGGGTACCCTGATTGTGCTTGCCGGTATTTTCATCCCGCTGGTCTATATGCCTAAAACAGAGCAGATATCCGTTACCCGGACCAGTATTGATGAATTGAATGGTAAACTGGACAGGGCAAGAATACAGAGAAAAAAATTGCCAAAGGTCAGGGAAGAGAAAAAAAAGGTTGATATGCAGTTTGATGTGGCATTAAGACTGCTCCCCAATGAAATGGAAATTCCTGAACTGTTGACACAGATAACAAAACTTGGTTTTGATTCCGAACTTGATATATCTGTCTTTCAGCCTCAAAATAACAGGGTGAAAGGTTTTTATGCAGAGGTCCCGATATCTCTTACAATAAAAGGATCTTACCATAATGTAGCAGTCTTTTTTGAAAAGGTTGGTAACATGGAGCGTATAATGAATATTCAGAATGTTACCATGAAACCTGTAAAAGAACGCTCAACGGTTTTGGATGTTAAATGTAATGCAATTACATATACCTTTGTTAAAGGGAAATAAAAATGCTGAAGTTGAAAAACATTAACAGTAAAAATATTTCATATCTAACTGTTTTTTTGTCTGTCCTGCTGTTACTTTTTGTTTCTACTGTGGATGCAAAAACCGGAGAGACTGAAAAGAAACCCCAGGATGAAACGCCGACTCTTAAGGGATCGATAGATACAGAAGTAAAAGAAAGAAAGTATTTATATAACCCGGTCGGAAAGACTGACCCTTTTAAGTCCTTTATAGTAATGCAGTCAGAAAAAAGAGATAAAGAAGAAGAGCCGAGGACATACCTTGAAACCCTTGAACTTTCCCAGATAAGCATATCAGTAATTATCATTGGTGAGAAGGATAGATGGGCTATGGTAAAAGATAACAAAGGTGATGGATATATTATAAAGGTAGGAACTCGAATAGGTTTAGAAAGAGGGTATGTATATGAGATCAATCCCGGTGAAATAATAATAAGAGAAGAGTATAGAAATATTACCTCGGGTGAAAAAGAATTCAGAGACGTGTCAAAGAGGACACAAACTGATAGATGATAAGATTATTAATAAGAAATAAGAGCGGTTCTGGTAATTAATTGTATTTTAACGCTTATACTCATTTTCCGTATTCATTATTAAGGAGATATTCCATGAGTAAATTGTACTGTATCGATAAAAAAAGAAGATTTAAATCTTTTTTGATATATATTTTTGTTGCTGCCTGCTTCATGTTTGGATGTGCGACAGGGTCATCTGTTGGGACCAATCCGGCTGATAATGCTGATTCGCAATCAAATATCAACCAAGTTGACACTGACTATTCCCGTAACGATACAGTCCCTGAGGAGACGGTTACTGCCCAAATGGCAGATAATGAAACCGAATCAGTGCCTTTTAAAGAAGATGTTAAAGAAACAGAATACACAGAATCAGAGCCTCGTATCTTTATCAAACCCTCTGCTTCCAAACTGGGGCAGATACTGGGTATTGATTTTTCGATGATGCCGCAGAGCAAATCAAGATTGACAGTTACCACCAATAAGAAAGTTGACTACGATCTCGATAGTGTAGGTGCCAATACACTTGCCTTGAATATTTATAACAGTCAAATAGGCCTTGATGTACTTCTCAGGCATATCGATACTACTGAGTTTCAAACAGCATTGGAAAAAATTAACCCTGAATTTGATAAGGATAATAATAAAGTTACCCTTGGTATAGTGTTGCGTGAGGTTGTCCCCTATACAATCAAACAGTCTGATGACAGCCTGATTATCGATTTTGACAGGATTAAGAAAAGGGTTGCAGAGAAAAATATAGTACCCCTAAATCTGGTAGAGGCTGAGACAAGGAATCTTGCCGCAGTTACAAATAAAAAGACCATGACAAAGTCAACTGCAGCACCGGCTGCATCTCAGGCTGAAATTCAGGCATTTTCGCCTTCAGTAAGTAATAAGTATAAAGGTGAACCGATGTATCTGGAAATGTCAAAGGCTGCAGATGTTACAGATATTCTGACACTCATAAATAGTGTCAGCGGGGAAAACCTAGTCTGGGATCCTGCTGAGATCAAAGGGAAAAAAATCTCTATAATATTAAAAGATGAGCCGTGGGATTATGCTTTAGAGCTTGTCATGATGCTTGCTGACCTTGCCAAGCGTCAGGTAGGCGAGAATACTATCCTGATTACAACAAAACAGAAAATGGCCCAGATGCTGGCTGAGGAAGAGGCTGAGGCAAGAAAAATTCAGCTGAAGTTGGATCAGGAGCGAGAGAGAATTTTAGAACAGGCGAAAAGAGAAGTAGATGATGCTCCGATCGTAACTGATTATATAACAGTTGATTTTGCCAAGGCCGATGAAATTAAGGATCATATCATACTTTCCAAACGCGGCAAGATAAGCACTGATCCAAGAACAAATATGATCATTATCACTGATACAGCGGAAAGTATTGAAGAAGCGAAAAAAATTGTAAAGCAATTTGATACGCCTGTAAAACAGATTATGATAGAAGCGAGAATTGTTGAAGTCGCAGATGACTTTACCAAGGATCTTGGCCTTAAATGGAATGGCGGAACAGAAGTTACAAGAGAAGAGGCAGACGATCCTCTTTTCGGACCCATTGTGAATTATGAATATGACGGGACCATTGCAGAACGCTCAAGTCTGGGAAGCGGCAGGTCATATGGCGGCAGTTTCTCAACAAATTCACCGGCTGCAAATTGGGGTAATATAGGTGTAAGTTTTGCAAAGATATCATCCAGCGGGTTGGGCTTTTTTGCCCTGGATGCAACGCTGGCCCTGGCTGAGAGTAATGGAAAAGCAAAAACAATATCTGCTCCAAAGGTCATAGCTCAGGAAGGGTCTGAAGCGAAAATAAGCTCCGGTGAAATAATAAAAATAGCCGCCACAGAAAATGTCCAGGCAGAAGACTTTCCCGCAGAACTGTCATTGAGTGTTACACCTACTTCTGTCAGTTACAACGATTTTATCACGCTTAATGTTGATGTATCGGATGACCAGAGGGTTGCTGATAACAGAAAGACTACAAAAACAATTTCCACAACCCTTATGGTACAGAGTGGAGAAACTATTGTAATAGGCGGGATTATAAAGGAGAAGGAAAGTGATAACGTTGAAGGCGTTCCTGTGCTAAAGGATATTCCGGGTATTGGATGGTTATTTAAGGCAAAGAGAAAACAGACAAGTAAAACCGAGTTGCTGATATTCCTGACTCCAAATGTAATCCCTGCTCCGGTTAAGAATTTTTAGTTTTGAGATTATCAATTAAGCCGGATCTTGAAAAAAAGATCCGGTTTATTTATTTCAAACGGAACCAAATTTTATTTCAGGAGCAATATTTCTGTGTCAAACAAGGCCTTTAAGTTTTCATCTTTAATCATTCTTACCTCCCTTCTTATGTGTTGTGCCACTATCTCCTCAAAGAAGGAAAGAGCGCTTGCAGAGGAAAAATTGGGCAGTTCTCTGGTTCTTGATGGTAATACAAGAGAAGGGCTAATTCACCTTCTTGAGGCAGAGAAGATAAATTCTTCCAGTCCCGAACTTCAGCACCAACTCGGACTTGCCTATCAGAAAATAGGAGAGTTTGATCTATCCCTTAAACATTTTAAAAAAGCCATAAGGCGTAAAACTGAATATCCGGAAGTCTTTAATGATATGGGCATTCTTTACTCCCAGCAAAAGGAATGGGACATGGCCCTAAATTGTTTTAAAAAGGCAGTTGGAGATATATTATACAGAACGCCTCATTTTGCATATCATAATATTGGATCAGTGTATTTCCATAAAGGTGATTATCCAAGAGCAATTGAAAACTATGAAATGGCCATAAAGCTTTCACAAGATTATATTCCTGCCTATCTTGACCTTGCTGCTCTTTATGAATCAATGGATGATCAGGAAAAGGCCTTTTTAACCTATGAAAAGGCCCTTTCGATTGTTCCTCAATCATGGAATGTTCATTTAGGCTTAAGCAGATTATATTTAAAGACAGGGCAGAAACAGAAGGCAGTAAAACAGTTAAATCAGGTTATACTAAATGATCCCAGAAGTAAGTATGCAAAAGAAGCCAAGAGAATGCTGGATACTATTCAGTAAAAGAAACAATCGCCATCCGGAAAAATGTCGATAGAAAAAATTGAAAAGTTGAAAAAGATCCCCACAGTAAGATTGTAATATGCTTATCAGATTCGCCAGATACTAAACTTTAAGTTTACACTTCCCTAATATATGACTCGTCTGTTTTATTAAAAAATATACATTTATAAAAGAATAGTGTAATAATCTTGGCCCATGAATCCATAAGTCAGAAAGTACAATATATCAGGAGTGTAAATGGAAATTAAAACCGATTATCTTGTTATTGGTACAGGCATTGCCGGTTTAAGTTTTGCCCTGGAAGCAGCTAAATCAGGGAAGGTAGCAATCGTTACGAAAAAAGAAAAAATGGAGACATCAACCAACTATGCCCAGGGTGGCATAGCATCCGTGTTTAATCTTGATGATACTTTTGATTTACATGTGGAAGATACCCTCAAATCCGGAGACGGCCTGTGTAATAAACAGATTGTTGAGATGGTAGTTAAAAACGGCCCGGAAATGATTAACGAATTGATTTCCATGGGCGTTAACTTTTCCCGTCAAAATAATGGCTCAAATGAGCTGGAACTTGGTATGGAAGGCGGGCATTCCAAGCGGAGAATTGTACACACAAAGGATAAGACAGGGAATGAGGTTGAAAGAGGTCTGCTTGAAAGGGCCGAAGAAAACGAAAATATAACAATCTATGAAGATTTTATGGCGATTGATTTGATAACAATATCAAAGCTTATAAGAAGAGGAATTGTAAAATCGGAATCAAAGGAATCATGCTGGGGAGCATATGTCCTTGATGTAAAAAATGAGGAAGTGATTACTTTTCAGGCCAAGGTTACTGTCCTGGCAGCCGGTGGTGTCGGTAAGATATACCTTTACACGAGTAATCCTGATATTGCTTCCGGCGACGGTATTGCTATGGGGTATCGTGCCGGTGTAAAGGCCGCTAACATGGAGTTTGTGCAGTTTCATCCTACATGCCTGTATCATCCTCTTGCAAAAAACTTTTTAATATCAGAGGCTGTAAGAGGCGAAGGAGGCGTTCTTCTGAATGGTAAAGGTGAGCGCTTTATGGAAAAGTACCACCCCTTAAAAGATCTTGCATTCAGGGATATCGTTGCAAGATCTATTGATATGGAACTGAAAAAAAGCGGTGACGAATGCGTGTACCTGGATATAAGTCACAAACCGCAGGATTTTGTCAGAGAGCGTTTTCCTAATATCTATGAAAACTGCCAGAAATATCAAATCGATATTACAAAAGAACCAATTCCTGTTGTGCCTGCTGCTCATTATATGTGCGGTGGATTAGTTACAGATGAAAATGGTCTGACCAATATAAATAACCTTTATGCGATAGGGGAGGTGGCATGCACAGGTCTTCATGGCGCAAACCGGCTTGCCAGTAATTCACTGCTTGAAGCCCTTGTTTTTGCCAGAAAGGCTGCAATAAGATCAAGGCATGACCTGGAAATTAACCGGGATATTCCTTTTGCAAATGCACCTGACTGGGAGAAGGGTATAGCAATAGACAGCGAAGAGATGGTTATGGTTACCCATAACTGGGATGAGATTAGACGGCTGATGTGGAACTATGTTGGGATAGTTCGAACTAATCGAAGACTGGCCAGGGCAAGGGCAAGAATTGAGAATATTCAGTCAGAGATAAAGGAGTATTACTGGAATTTTACAGTTACAAGGGATCTGCTTGAACTTCGTAACATAGCCCTTGTGGGGGAATTAATAATAACCTGTGCCACACTCAGGAAAGAGAGCAGGGGGCTGCATTATAATCTGGACTGTCCTGACAGGGATGATGTGAACTGGAAACGTGACACGGTAATCTGGGGATAAAATTTTGCTAAAATATAACAAAGCCTGTTATCGAAAAGCTGATAACAGGCTTTGCTTTTATTCTGGTGATTATTAAAATTAATAATCTGTATACTTTAACCTTTGATCAATTTTTTGGGATGAAGAATTTTCACCTTCATCCTTCATCAAATCAAGCCACGCTCTAATAATCGAATATATTGTTCCGCAGCCTACTATTGTAAGAGCAAGATAAAGAAGGCCAAAGAAAATAAAATATTCAACATTCCATTGCCATTCAAATGATAGGGGAGTCATTATGTATCTCCTGTAAAATCATTACTGAAAAAATTAAACTAAGCCGAAAAAGAATTAAGTTCTTTCTCTTTCGGGAAAACCGGCAAATACCTGTATGAAAGTGAAAAGAGCAGAAATCCATATCCAATCATTGCCAGTGCTATTCCCCATTCCTGCCATGTCGGCATATATGTCCATAACTTATCAAAAGGCATTACAGGTATTGCTGCCGATCCGATAATAACAATAAATCTGTTAAGGACTATTCCCGTACAATTCATGAGGCAGGCGATTATCAGCCACAATTTATTTTTTCTTGTAGCTGGAATCAACAGGAGTATCATAGGAATTATTCCAAAAATTCCTATCTCAAAGAAAAGCATCATTTTGC
Organism: Desulfatiglandales bacterium; assembly: GCA_963667015.2. Taxonomy (GTDB): domain Bacteria; phylum Desulfobacterota; class DSM-4660; order Desulfatiglandales; family HGW-15; genus JAAZBV01. The sequence goes on along the minus strand of CAXXJJ010000004.1, from coordinate 1,427,641 downwards.
CGTAAAAACCTTCTTTTAAAAAGGTGTCCAGACTCTGTCCGGCCTGCGGCAGGCCAAGAGCCCATCCAACTGTATCTGCTATCTTTAACACCATATAAAGCGCAAGGAGACCGCCAGATATCTTTGCAAGTGTCTGTATCGCCTTATCAGGGACAAGCCTCTTTCTGGTTATTGCTTCAGTCAGCTTTGTACACAGGATTGTAAAACATGGACCTGCAGCGATTGCTGATAATATAAAAAGAAAAAATGTCCAGGGCCAGATATAGAAACCTCCGCGCTCTACAAAGGGCCTCACATAAATTACTCCAAACATGCCCCCCAGTGAACCCTGGTGAAAAAATGAAAGAAATGTTCCCGTGGCAGCGAAGATTGCCATTATGTGATGAAGGTGATGTCCGAAGAAATGAAACTCTTTTACCTTCTCAAGCTGACGATTTTCAAATATAAGAGGGATATATTCTATTGCAAGTACACTAAGATAGCAGGTAATGCAGAATGAGACCTCGACCAGCATGGAATGTATATTTGCATGCCAGAAGAAAAACCAGTTTCTTAGAGGCTGCCCGATATCTATTGCGAGCAAACCCATTGCCCCGGAATAGCATATAAAGCCAATTATAACAGCAGTATTAATAATATCTTTCAGTTCATCTTTTTTAACAATATATGTAAGAAAACCGGTAAAAAAGGCTCCAGCGCCAAGGGCTATTATGGCAAGGTCGAATACTATCCAAAGTGCGAATGCAAAGATATCACTCATGTTTGTCTGATTCAGACCGAGGATCAGGCATAGAACTGCACAAAATCCTCCAAAGGCAAGAAGCAGAACCCATGGCAGTGTCCAGAAGAAAAAGGATGATGTAGAGCATCTTTTTGCTCCTTCTGGTATAAAAGCGGAATCCATTCTATAATCCTCCTCGTTAAATATCTTTCTTGGTTACAGGCTTGAACTCGTCAGGACCATAATTATCACCAAATTTTCTTACCCAGGCTTTTGAGGATAGGTAATAAACCTTTGGTTTTGAGTTCAATCTTTCAAGAAGCCTGAACGCCCTGTCACTTTTTGCCAGTTTTGAAACCATATGTTCGGGGTTATTTAAATCCCCGAATGTGATTGCCTGTGCCGGGCAGGCCTCGGTACAGGCAGTAGTATATTCTTCTTCTTTGAGTTCTCTTCTCTTCTCAGCGTATGCCCTAGTCTTTGCCCTCATCAGGCGGTGGTGGCAGAAAGAACATTTTTCTACGACACCCCTCATTCTGGGGGATACTTCAGGCGAAAGAGATCTCTCCATTCCCTTAGCAAAGGGTTGAATAAAAGAATAACCGTCCCACCAGTTGAAGTATCTTGCATGATAAGGACACGCTGCCTGACAGTATCTGCAGCCAACACATCTTGTGTAAATCTGGGAAACAATACCCGTATTGTGATCAAGTTTTGTTGCTGTTGCGGGACATACAGATACACAGGGTGAATGATGTCCGCCGTGGCCGTCTTCATCACAGTGCATGCAAGGGCGGGGGAAATAACTTACTTCTGTATCAGGGAAAGGCTTACCGTTGTCAATTTTATAAAGACTCATCCAGGTAATACTGCGTTCCTTATCTGATTCATTTCTGCGAACGGTTACATTATTTTCTGAAGCACAGGCAACCATGCATGTACCGCATCCGGTACATTTATCCAGATCAATTACCATTCCATATTTATTGCCATGGGTTTCTGTTTTTTCCATGTTCTGCCTCTATATATATACTTTTTTAATTCTTACCGGAGTATTCCACCATGCCGCCTGGCCGCTCAACGCATCTTTACTTACGCCCATAAGGCTGTTCGGGTTGCAACCCTTGCCCTTTATGAAATCATCAAATGCCGTGTGACCGAATCCCATTGGCATGTAAATAACATCAGGCATTGCACCTTCAAACAGATGCACCTTCGCTTCGACACTTCCCTTTTCTGAGGTAACTGTTACTTTATCACCCTCTGTTAATTCGTATTTATGTGCAGTCTCCGGATTTATCTCTATAAAAGAGTCATCCTTGAGAAGCTGATGATCAAAAAGAGTTTTGTAAAGATATGGAGGATCAGGAAGCCATCCGCTTGAAAGGTTTATCAACTCATATGGCACCATCTTAAGTGAATACATTTCTTCATCCTTTTCCTCGGACTCAAAATGGGGCATGAAAAGTATTTCTTCAGAAACTGAAAATTCCGGCCTTTCCGATTCCTCAAATGCTGATTTTAACCTGTTACTGAAAAATTCAAATTTCCCGCTCTCGGTATTAAAAAGGTCTTTATCCGCTTTCATGTTAGATATTGGATTGTACCACATTCCGCCATTTTTGAGGTTTTCCCACATGGTATCGAAACTTGTATAGTCAGGAGCAGTCTTTGTATTGCTCTTTAAAAGTTCCCAGGGTGTGGTTGAAGAAGCGTAGCTTACTGTCCCCTCACCGCTTTCATAAAGGCCAAGTACTCTTGCCTTTAATACCTCTTCGTAATTTTTCCATGGAAATGATTTATAAACCGATCCGCCTATTATTTCTGCCAGTTGCAGCAGTACGTCACCGGTGTTTTTAGTGTCATAGAGAGGCGGTATAACGGGTTGTGTCAGCCCATAGAAATTATACTGAAGAGATGATGGACATGGAATATCATCTATTTTTTCCAGATATGTATGATCAGGAAGAATAAGGTCTGCCATTAATGCTGTTTCATCCAGGTATGGTGAAAAACTCACAATCCACGGCACTTTTGTCAGGCTCTGATAAAAGTCTCCTCCGTCCGGCAGGGTATAAGCAGGATTTGAAGCGAAAACGAGCAAAATATCTATAGCCTGATCTTTTGCGGATAAAACAGTATCTGAGAGAATGTTTAACTGGCTGCAGTATCTGTTAAGATTAAAACCTTTTTTACTCAAGCATGGCTCATTTAATGATTCAGCCGCAAGGTCATCAATTTCTGCCTCCGGTAGAGGATTGAGCGGGAGAGGATTGTTAATAAACACACCGCCCGGTTTATTGATGCTTCCTGTCAAGGCATTGAGTGTATGGACGGCCATGAACTCATAAATATCGCCGTTTAAGAGGCCCTTTCCCTTACCACATATAGCTACAGGGGATTTTGCACTGGCAAAGGCCCTTGCTATTGAAGTAATTTCTTCAGGTGCTATGCCGGTAATAACCGATATCTTCTCCGGTGTACAGGTTTTCAGAATGTAATCCCTGAAACCTTTATATTCTCCATGTGACTCAAATCCAAAAGTCCTGTTATCCACAAACTCTTTATTGTAAAGATTTTCTTTGATAATTACATGGGCTATTCCAAGGGCAAGGGCGGTTTCAGTGCCTGGTTTTGCAGGTATCCATTTGTCTGCTTTTGAGGCAGTATTTGAAGCCCTTGACTCAACCTGCATTATGATCGTTTTTCCTTTATTTTCAGCTGATTTCCATACGCCCCATGCATTGAGGACACGTCCCGGAGCTCCCCAACCTTCAAGAAGACCGCAGCCGAAACTGAGTATAAAGTCCGAGTTTTCAAGGTCATAGGTTAAAGGATTGTCTGAACCATACATAAGCCTGGAAACAATAGAGTTGGTATCCTCTGCGCTGGGCATCTTCATATAATTATTGCTTCCGACAGTCTTCATAAACCTTGAAATCATTTCAGAGATTGTTGATCCGGTTCGGTTGCCATCAACTGCAACAATAGAGTTTGACTTACCTTTGGTTCTCAGTTTGAGTATTCTCTGAGCAAGCATTTGGAGCGCTTCATCCCATGTTATGGGCTCAAATACTCCTGCGCCTCTTGCCCCCTTTCTTTTCATCGGTCCGGTAAATCGATTATTTTCATTATAAAGAAGCTGCAGGCCTCCCATACCCAAAGGACATATGCCGCCCGGATTTATTGGATGATCGGTCCGGCCTTCTATCTTGACTGCTCTATTCCCGACTTTTCTTACTTCAATACCACAGCCGCCCGGACATAACGAACAGTGAGATTTTACTTTTGTAACTTCTCCTTCTTCCGGAACAGTTAACCATGGAAAATTCTGGGAGAATATCGCAGAATCATCCATCAATTTCCAGGGAAGAGGTGAAAGTCCTGTCCCCGCTGCAACACCAACTGCCAGTTTTACGAAATTTCTACGATTTATGGCTAATAGTTCGGTAATGTCTTTTTCCTTGGATTTCATATTTTTTAGCCCCACTATTTGTGACAGACAAAACAGGCATTATTTTCTTCATGCCCTTTTTCAGTATGGCAGGCAGCACAGTCATCCATTTTCATGCGATCCCAGCTGTTTGTTTTAAAACCTGCTATATTTTTTCCCCAGATATTTCTGCTGTACCCCGATATTCGATTCTTTTCATATGGTGGCAGGGTCATGGTTTTACTATGGTCTCCATGGCATGTTCTACATTCCAGTTCCCCCATATTAATATGCGCGATATGAGGGAAATAGACGCAATCCGGCTGTCTTGAGTATGGCAGCCATTCGACCTCTTTACCTTTTCTGACATATTCGTTCATGAATAATTCTTCTTCAGGGGTTTCTCCAAGCGGAGACTCTGAGGCAACATGACATTTTACACATACGTCTATTTTGGGTATGCCTGTAAAACTGCCGTCATCCCTGAATGAATGACAATAATGACACTTTTCAGCATCAGTATTACCCATTGTTATATCGGCGCCTTTAATTTTATTAACAATATCAGGATCCATATGCAGGGCATGGTTAAAGTTAATCGGTTGCTCCTGTTTTGAGTACAGTGCCATCGGAAAAACCAGCCATCCTATAATCAGCATAAAGACAAGTCCTGATACAAAGTAGGCAAGCCCGCTTTTAAATGGGTTGGAAATCATACCTGAATAGTAGGATAATATTGAGTGGATCAGTGATGGAATCCACCCATCACCGGATGAATTTCCAGAGGAATGTTCATTGTTTGTCATCTATTAATCCTCTTTGGGTTGAGTTAAAAGCTTTCTTAAGAAAGAGTTTAATAATTTTTGCGTATTTACCTGCTCATCAATATTTTGTCAAGGGAAAAGCCCTGTAATTGTATAATATTAATGATATCATTCATGTGAAAATTGCCAAAGTTAAGTTGTTTTGATGATTGAAAGGTAACCCATATAGAATGCCCAGTGGAAAAAATTATTTCTGTTTAGGAATTCTCCAAAAGAACAACAGGAGAATTCCTATAGGTAAGGTTGGTTAACAGAAAGACAATTAGAATCTTGGGGTAAATTTCCTCATCCTTTTCCTGCGTCTCTTTGCGGCCTTTGCCTGTTTTTTCTTCTTCTGGACGCTTGGTTTGTCATAGAACCGGCGTTCTTTGATTTCTGAGAAAAATCCTTCTTTTGTTAGTTTTTTCTTTAAATCTTTAATTGCTCTTTCGATCTGATTGTTTTGTACGATTACTTTCATATTTTCTCTCTTTATTTAAAATAGATTTGGAACTAATCCATATTTCACAAAAAAAAAGCATTCCAGGTAAAGTTTTGGAATGCTTACAATGATTCAGGGCAGAATAATACAATGATAGTAATATATTATTACATCTGTGTTTCCTCACTTCTGCCCGATATACCACTGAAAGCATTAATAAAACGCCCAGTAATGCAGGGGTATCCTGAACTTACAGAATTAAAATGAAATATTTTTATATGGATCCGGTAAAAAATATTTATAGGAATCACCCCCTTTGCAAAAATTTCGGCAGATAGTGAGTTAAATAACTATCTGATAATACTGATTATAAAGCTACCTGTAAATATAATAATTACAGAATAGGCCATTATAGGGTAATATTTATGAATGTCAATAATATAATTGGAAACCCATTAATGCCTTCTTATTGTTTACGGATGGGCATTAATTGAGGATTTATCGCTGAAAATATTATAAATTCTCGGCGATAGATACTACTCTGTCTCCAAGCATGTTTACATAGCTGCCTGATTCATTGTCATACCAGCCATATATGACCGCCTGTGTGATTGAAACCTTGGCATATGCATGATCCAGGTTCGCCAGTAATTCTCCTGGAATTCCTGAAACCTTTTTAAGATCAATGGTTACATCTGCCGTTCGTGTATGTGTTTCATGCCCCTCTATAATAGTAGCTACCTTTGGGATACCGATGATATCACTCGAAACATTCTGTTCATCGGTATACTGCAGATAGCCATGTGAATCGCTGCTTGCTGTGTCACTGTAAATTTTATTTATAGTATCTCTTCTTATTGGTTCTCCCGAAGGGTCCTCCTGAAGGTTGATAACCAGTATTATTAAAGATCCGGTTGTAAGCGGGACCCTGACCGATTCGGCAATAAAACCGATCTGTTTCATCTCGGGTATTACGAGGCCAAGGGTGTTGGCTGCACCGGTTGTGGTCAGAATAATATTGTTCATAACACTCCGGGTTTTTCTGAGATCAGTTGCCCCTGCCTTTGCCGCTTTATCAAGAACTTCCTGTGAACCTGTCATGGCGTGAATTGTAGCCATGGATGCCGAGAGCATTCTCTTGGGGCCATAATTATCAATCAGGGGTTTAATCATATGGGCCAGGCAGGTAGTGGTACATGATGCATTGGATATTATATTATGACGCCTCGGGTCATAGTCATTTCCATTTATTCCCATAACGGTTGTGACTGCGTCTTCCGGCATGGGGAGGCTTTTGTCTTTTATCTTAAAAGGCGCCGAAACAATAACCTTATGGGCTCCTGCTTCAAGGTGGCCCCTTGCAGCCCCCCCCGGGCTGTCTCCAGGTTTTGTGGGGTCAAGAAATTGTCCGGTCGCATCAACAACAATCCTGACATCGTGATCCGCCCATTTGATTTCCCGTGGATTCCTGGTGTCCCTTAAAAAGGTAACCTTAATGCCGTCAATAAGCATTGATCCGTCCGATTCATTAATATCTGTAACTACTCTTTTTGCCTTATATCCGTAGAGGTGTCCATGGAGCCAGCCATAGGTGGAATCCCGCTCAATATAGTGGGCAAGATCCTTCATCGATGTCCCTACTGATCTGCCCATGTTTATCACGATTTCCTTAAAATATTTTCTGCCCACATGGTGCCACAGCGTCAGTTTTCCAATTCTTCCTAAACCGTTTATACCCAGAACCAGGTCGCTATCATTTGTATGCATATCCTTTTCCTCCATATTTTACCTCCTTGCCACTTCTTCTATTTCCATTTTACCAGAGTATATTGACCCTTCTCTGCCGTCAATACTTAACCAGTCTCCTGTTTTAAGGTGAACCTGATCGATGGAGCAACTGCTGTCCTTTTCCATACATGTAAGATTGGGGCTGCCCACAACGCAGGTTTTTCCCAGTCTGTGCGCGACAATAGCCGCATGTGATGTTGATCCTCCTCTGGCGGTCAGCAGACCATCACTCTCAAATATTTCCTGAATGTCATCAGGTACAGTATCTCCCCTGACCAGTATCAGTGATGTTTCAGGCTCTTTTTTTCTGAAGGACCTGATTTCATCAAGATTGAATACCACTTTACCTGTCATTGCGCCGCCGCTCACACCTATTCCATGTCCAAGGAATCTTATGTTCGTTTTTGAATCGGCAGCAAAAGATAATACCTTTTTACCGTGCCTTATTGCCATATCCCTGGTCTGCAAAAAATACAGGTCTTCTTCCTTGTCGGACTCAAAGGTGAATTCCATCTCCTGCGGGCTCCAGTTCTTTTCATATATCAGCTCCCTGGCGCAGTTCCTTATGGCATTGTAGATATTCGGGAAAGAATTCTGCAGGGATTTGTTAATATCCCTGTTTTCCGTCTCCGCCTGCCGGTTGGATATCGGCATTGTATTGACAAGGCCCGACACAACATCCTCCCCCTGGTTTCCAACAGCATAGTCTCCCCAGAGTGTTATCAGGTCTCCCGAGAGCCTGGGGTTATGGGTGAAAACAACGCCAGAACCGCTATTCTTATGCATATTTCCAAATACCATGGACTGGACTGTAACAGCCGTTCCCCAATCGTCGGATATTTTCATGATTTTTCGATATGCCCGGGCTTTAGGAGTATTCCATGATTCAAGGACCTTGCCGATTGTGATGTATAGTTGTTTTATTGGCGATTCCTCAACATCAATTCCCCTGCTGACTATAAACCGTTTATAATCAAGGGTGATTTGTTTCATCTGTTCACCGGTGAGGTTTATTTTGTGCTGGACGTTCAGTTCTTCCTTCACGTCTGCAATTATGTCATCAAAATCATTTCTGTCCAGGCCAAATGCCATGCCATATGACTGGAGAAATCTTCGGTAGCAGTCCCAGGCAAACCAGGGTTCGCCGGTAATATCTATTATCCCCTGTACTATATCCTCATTAATGCCAACATTAAGAAATGTATCCATCATGCCGGGTTGAGATATAGGCGCTCCGCTCCTTACTGAAAGGAGGAGGGGACTTCCAGGGTTGCCGAAACGCTTTCCCGTCTGTATTTCGATGGAAGCGATTTCCCTGTCAACCTGGGCTATAAAATTATTTTCTGCCGGTTTGTAGCCCTGGATTACATCCCAGTATCTATAAACCTCTGTCGTAATGATAAAACCTGGCGGAACCCTGAAGCCGTTATTATGCAGGCTTACCAGGTTAAGACCTTTATTGCCCAGGTGTATTACGCCTGACACCAGACGGTTTGATGATACTATGGGTGAGATAGCCTTTTGAGGATCATAATTCAAAAGCAGATGAAGTTTGTCTTTGGGCAGTTCATCGGCCTGCCTGAAAAGTGTCTTCATAATTCTGCTGAGGAACAGATCAAGCTGCTGCAGCCCGAGAGCAAGGGCAATCCGTTCTCTTAAAAAGACTTCGGAAACCCTGTGCGCAAGCTTATCCCTGCTGAAGGAAAGGCTGTTTGGCTGATACTTGGAAAGTAAAGATTCCCTCGGTGTGTTGCTCAGTATTTTAAAAAGGTTCTGCTCGTGGATGGCATTGAAATAGTCGTTTACAACATTACTTACCGCCTGTGAAAAACCCCTGAAAATATCGATAAACTGTGTAAATGTAAAACCTCTAACTTCAAGTGAACGTTTAAGAAGTTCAAGCTGTTTTTCTATTTCCGATGATAAAATTCCATCCAGTCTCAATGCCCTGTTAAAAAGAATCAGATAGTCGTTTATCTTAAAAATGGTATCACGGGTGATTAATCCAAGATCGATATTTTCCACCAGATCATCAAAAAGCGTATTCACCAATGATTCAAGCCTGAAGGTTAATCCAAGTGAATCGAACTTTCTTTCGTGATAACTGCCATACATGGATGGGATATCCACAGTAAAATGACGTTTGTGGTAGATATCCTCCCTGATCTCATACTGGTCTGCGGAAAGGATTATTTCCCTGAGTTTCTCCAGATAAGTCAGAAGACCTGATATTTTATGATAGGTATCTTCTTCACTGAGTGCATCCTTTAGTAGATTGATTTCAGAAAAATATCCTGGCTGAAGATGATTTACATAGCTGTCAAGCTCAAGATAATCAATGGAGTATTTCTGAACCAGAAGTTTGTAAAACGTGAAAGAGAGTTCGATTCTTTCAAGATCAATCGATTTAAATTCGGCATTTCCTTTATAGGTGTCTCTGAGTGTATCAATATCAATGTTAAGAATTTCTCTGATATTTTTCAGGCCTTTCCGCCTGAAGATATCGTTTATCAGTGTATGAGTTCCGTCGAAATATGGGCTATCCGGTTTTATCCGGTCGTATATATCTGGAGGAAGAAAATCCTTTAATCCATCCTTCTCCTTTGTCAGCCAGAAGTGCAGCATTGTTTCTATCAGGCCTATAATCCTGTTACTGCTTTCAACATGACTCTGCTTGCGTACAAAATGAACCAGAATATCTTTTCTGAATGTGATTTCATCCAGCTTTGTTGAAATATCTCTCAACTTACCTTCCGCACCTATTTCATTGAAATAGGCCGGAAACAATCGAGTGAGCTGCTTTATCAGGTTGTAAACATTTGCAATGCTGCTGTTGAGCAGGTTTGTAATATCACGAGGAAATAGATCCGTGTCTCTTATATAAACACCGCCTACAGAAAGGTAAATTATCAGGGAAGACAATAATTTTTTGGACCAGGTAGGATTCAGTTCAATAATCTCGAGCCAGGTCCTGATGTTCTGGATATGAGCCCTGTTTACCTTTGCCTGCCAGTCATTTCCAACTCCTTTAAAATCAGGCGTTTGAAATCCCAGATCCATGACAGACTCAAGAAAGAAATCTACCAATTCGCTTTCATCTGTTTTATAGATAGCGGTTCCCATGTTGCCTATGCAGTTAAGGGCGGTTCCAGGATACAGGGTTACGCTTTCCTTAAGTATCCTGAATGTCTTCAGGATCAGAGGCTGCAGGTTTTTTGGATTTTCAGTATCTATAAGATGGGTAAGTGTCCTGTTTACCTCCCTCAATGTTTCTTCATGTATTACCGAAAGTCCGTCCATATTCATAATATGAAACAGGAAAATAAGTTTCCAGTATTGCCCGTGACCGGTTTCTTCCCCCTTCTTAAAAAGCAGTCTTGGTATTTTCCTGTACTGGTCTGCAATCTGTCTGTACCCCGGAAGTGTAATCAATTCTTTCAGCAGCGTGTTTTCATCGTTTTTATACTTGTTTATTAATTTTGCCAGGGTATCATGATATCTTTTCAGGTCCTGATGTGAAACCGTTCGAAAGATCTCTCTTAATGCTTCTGTGTCAGAAGAGGGAATGGCCGCTTCGGATATGAACCACTCCATAGGGTCCTTATGATGTGCCCAGAAATCATAGGATTCCTTCAGATATTTCTTTAAGAGCGTATTTATGCTTTTTACAGAATCTGCAGGGAGCTGCTGTTCGGCCAGCAATGAAGCAATCTTGTTTATCTGATAGAAGCTTTTTACAAACAAGGAAAAATATTTCTCTTCGAGAGAATATATCCTGTCAAATGAATATCCTATTACACTGATAAACCTGGGCAGGTCTGCTTTCGAGTCTTTGATTATTTTTTGAATATAAATTAGAAGATTATCCGCACCATCCTGATTTACTGCGGTGTTCTGGGATTCCATGATGGTTTGAAGGAAAATATCTATAAAAAGTCTTGCTGCTTCCGGGCCTTCGGGATGTTCCTTTAACAGGTGGAAATAATCAAGCGAATAGGTCCTTGCTTCCTTTGCGATAAACTCCCAGTTTTTATAGGGATGACATAATTCTGTAACAAAGATTTTAAGATTGTCCAAAATCCCCGGATACCTGGACATTGCCTCACGAAGTACAGAGTATTCCTCACGTATTATAACATCAACCCTGCTCGTTTTTATATTTACTTCAAGGGCTTTGGATGGCATACTATGCCTCTCTGAAAGGAGAAAATATTAATTTTAAAAGCTCGCTAACTGAAAAGAAAAATCAATTATAGCAGATATGGGATTAAATATTAAAGATTTTTGTGCATCCACTAATCCGGATCACACATATATTTAAATATAAAAGTGTAATCGAATACCTGATCTTGCCTTATCAATAGAGTGTATTATTAATGGCGGTAATGCCTCCTGGCTGCCTTTATGATCTTGACAGTATTGTTTGATTTATGCTAACAAATCCTGCTAGTTGTAGCTGTTTTTATTCATATTTTTCGTTTGCTGGCAGGCTGACGTGAATGTTAACCATAAGTACCTACCTGTATAGGAGCTTCAATTATGGACAAGGATGATAATCTGTTTGATGATCAAATCGACGATGATGATTTACTGAATATTAGTCTTGATGAGCTGTCTGGGGATGAAATAGATGGGCCTGTCAATGAAGAACCTGATGAAGATATTATAGAGCTCATTGATCTCCTGGAACAGGGTGATGAGGATCTTCTGGGGATAGATGACAACATGGATGATCAGACAGAAGATTTAACCGCGTTATCTGATGACGGTACGATGGACCTTTCAGTATCAGATATTGATATTGATGATCTGCTGCAGGATTCGGATACGCCTGAACTGGGTGAGAGTTCTGAACCAGCCTCTGTTGATGAGCTTGACCGGCTTTTTGCAGATGACGCTCTGGGTGATTTGGGCCTTGAACCGGAGGAGAGCGAGAGCACCGATAACGCTCTCGAAGAACTTCTTGATGCATCTGAACTGGAAGATCTGGCTGATGCTGAAGGATTAGATCTTCAGATGGAAGATATTCTTGATGAAAGTACTGAACCCAGTCAGGAAGACGCGTCCGATAATGAAAGCCTGGAATCGACAATTGTTGAAGGTCGTGATGACCTGCTTGGCGACCTTGGTTTAGAGGAAATATCTGATGACGATTTTTTAGGTGCTGACGACGAAATTCTTGATGAACTAGATAATGAGCTTAATAAGGCTATAGTTTCTTCTGATGATGAATCAGAGGAAGAAGCTCTCTGGGAAGGCGATCTCCAGAGTGAAACAACTGATGAAGAGATAGATGATATTCAACTTGACGACGAATCACTTGAAGATCTTTTGTCCGAGAATGTTATGGAAGAATCGGTTGAGAATGATTCAGAAATTGAATCAACACCGGAATTGGATACAGAGGACCTTGTTGAGAGCTATGACGAAGGCTTGACTGCATCCGATGAAGCCCCTTTGATGGAAGAATCACTTGAAGATCTTTTTTCAGAAAGTGATTTTGAGGAAGAGACCGGTGACAGTGGAATCGATTCCGAGGATATCCGGGAACCGATTATTGATGAAGTTCAGCCTGATGCTGTTAATGAAGTTTCCGATGCAGGCGATGATGCACTTGAAGACATTGAAACCGCGGAGGATTTATTTTCGGAAATTCCTGAAGCCGAAGGAAGTGTTCCTGATGAAGAGGGTGCTGTCTCTGATGATTTTTCCGCTGAAATGGCAGAAGAGGTCAGCACGGTCGAAGAGATTTCAGCACCATCCGATGAAGATCTCATTGATGAGACAGATACCGAGATAGAACCTGATGCTGGAGAATCTCTTTCCTCTGTTGAAGAGGCGGTTGAGAATATCCCCTCAGTAGCTCCTCCTGTGCCTGTAATATCCGAGGAAAAGGTTGAGGAAATAGTACGAAATGTTGTCGGAGAGGTGGTAGAAAAGGTTGCAAGAGAAGTGTTTACAGAAGTCGCCGAGAGAGTAATCACTGAAGCTATTGACAGTTTAAGGAAAAGCCTTGAATCTGATTCAGAATAATTTTTAATACTGAATTTTATTATATCAAAAAGGGGGTTGCTGCTGTCGCGACCCCTTTTTTATCAACTATAGTTTATATAATTAGAATGCAGGAGTTTTATAATGCCTGAAGAAACAATGGCAAAAGGTTATGAGCCTAAGGAAGTAGAAGATAAGTGGTACGAATACTGGTTGGAAAAAGAGCTTTTTAAGGCCGAAGTACCTTCTGAAAAAGAACCGTTCTGTATAGTTATTCCTCCTCCAAATGTCACTGGTACGCTGCACATGGGGCATGCCCTTAACAATACCCTTCAGGATATTTTATGTAGATACAAGAGGATGAAGGGGTTTAACGTTCTCTGGCAGCCCGGCACTGACCATGCAGGAATAGCAACACAGAATGTTGTTGAAAAAGACCTTATGAAAAAAAACATAAGCCGGCATGATGTCGGCAGAGAAAAATTCATAGAACTTGTCTGGGAGTGGCGTGAAAAATACGGGGGCATGATAATCAACCAGCTTAAAAAGCTAGGCAGTTCCTGTGACTGGAGCAGAGAAAGATTTACCATGGATGAGGGCCTTTCAAGGGCGGTAAAGGAGGTCTTTATAAGGCTCTATGAAGAAGGTCTTATATACCGTGGTGACTACATTATAAACTGGTGCCCGAGATGTCATACCGCCCTTGCGGATCTTGAAGTGGAACACGAGGACCGCGACAGTTTTCTTTATCACCTTCGCTACAGATTCGAAAACAGTGACAGATACCTGGTAGTGGCAACCACAAGGCCGGAGACACTGCTGGGTGATACTGCTGTAGCCGTTAACCCTGAAGATGAAAGATATTCGGATCTCCCGGACGACCACGTTATTCTGCCTGTTGTTGGGAAGTCAATCCCGGTGATATTTGACAGGTATGTTGACAGGGAGTTTGGTACAGGTGCCCTTAAAATTACTCCTGCCCATGATGCCAATGACTTTAATGTAGGAAACACACACGGTCTTGAGCGTGTCAAGGTTATTGACGAAGAAGGCCGGATGAATGAGCTGGCCGGCAAATACCAGGGGATGGACAGGTTTGAATGCCGTGAAAGGATACTGGAAGACCTTGAAAAAGACGGCCTGCTCGAAAAAAAGGAACCCTACAGGCATGCCACCGGTCACTGCTATCGCTGCAAGACCATGATAGAACCACTGCTTTCAAAACAGTGGTTCGTCAAAACGGAACCCCTTGCAGAAAAGGCCATAGATGCAGTCAAATCAGGCAAAACAAAGATAATGCCCGAAACATGGGAAAATGTCTATTTTGACTGGATGAACAATATAAGGGACTGGTGCATATCAAGGCAGATATGGTGGGGGCACCGCATCCCTGCATGGTACTGCGATGAATGCGGTGAGATTACAGTTTCAAAGGAAATTCCGACCGAATGCTCTTCATGTAAAAGCGCTGATATCAGGCAGGAAACCGATGTCCTTGATACATGGTTCAGTTCTGCCCTATGGCCATTTTCAACGCTTGGCTGGCCGGACAATACCGAAGCTCTGAATATTTTCTACCCGACCTCTGCGCTGGTTACCGGATTTGACATACTGTTTTTCTGGGTTGCCAGAATGATGATGATGGGGCTCCATTTCATGGAGGATATTCCATTCTCGGATGTATATATACACGCCCTTGTAAGGGATGCAGAGGGTAAAAAGATGAGCAAGTCAAAGGGGAATGTTATCGACCCCCTTATCGTAATTGACCAGTACGGCACGGATTCCTTCAGGTATACCCTTGCGGCCTTTGCGGCACAGGGCAGGGATATCAAGCTTTCGGAAGAAAGAATAGAGGGGTACAGGCACTTTGCTAACAAAATCTGGAATTCTGCAAGACTTGTTCTTACCAATCTTAAGGGAGATGAGAAAGAAGGTGAAAACACCAGAGCACTTTCTCTTGCCGATAAATGGATATTGACACGCCTTGGCGAAGTAAGCAGGGATGTGTCGACTGCACTTGATGAATACCGTTTCAATGATGCCGCAGGGCTTGCCTACCAGTTTGTGTGGCATGAGTTCTGCGACTGGTATCTTGAAATGGCAAAGGAATGGCTCTACAGTGATGATGAGAAATTAAACCTTTCTGTCAGGTGTACTCTCAAAGAACTTCTGTCCGGTATACTCAGGATACTGCATCCTTTTATGCCCTTTATAACAGAGGAGATCTGGAGCAGGCTGCCGGGAGCGGAAGGGAGCATTATGAAGGCTGATTTTCCGGTCCTGTCCGATTATATTAGTGATCCATCTGCTGTTACCGATATGGCAGCATTTATGGGTGTAGTTAACGGCATAAGAAATATCCGCGGAGAAATGAACGTTCATCCGTCCAAAAAGATGGATATTCATGTTGAAATGCCCGATGATGCACAACGTCAGGTTATACTGGATAATCTCTGCTATGTTAAAAGTCTGGCGAGGGTTGAAAATGCTGAGATCGAAAAAGAGCTGGCAAAACCGGATGCATCTGTGACATCGGTTTTTGAAGGCAACCAGATTCATGTTCTCCTTAAGGGGCTTATTGATTTAAATGAAGAAAAAAGACGCATAAACAAGGAAATGGCCAAGGTTCAAAAGGAAATAGACGGGTCAGAAAAGAAGCTCTCCAACAGGGGGTTTCTTGATAAGGCGCCAGAGGATGTAATTGAGAAAGTAAAGGAAAAGGTTGCCCTGTTACAGACCCAGCTGGATAAACTGAAAGAAAATCTTTCCTTTTTTGAGGGTATGGATGATTAAAAATTCTATCCTGCTGGATAAAATAATAACAAATGCCCTGGAAGAAGACCTGGGCCTCGGGGATCTGACCACAGATGCGATAATCGGCCACGATATTATCGGTAAAGCTGTGCTGGAGACAAGGGAAGATATAGTAGTTGCAGGGCTTCCTGTATTCATGAGGGTTTTTTCCATACTTGATCCGGCTGTTACATTTGAGACTTACTTTGAGGATGGTCAGAAAGCTTCAAAGGGAGAAATCATATGCAGTATAAGCGGTTCCATGGCCTCTATTTTAAAGGCCGAAAGAACCGCCCTCAACCTGATGCAGAGAATGAGCGGTATTGCAACCCTTACGAGTAAATATGTCGCAGAAGCAGGTCCTGGAAAGGTTAAAATCCTGGATACAAGAAAAACCATTCCGGGCTTAAGGCTGCTGGATAAATATTCCGTTCCCATGGGCGGAGGCAGAAATCACAGGTTTGGTCTTTTTGACGGTGTCCTTATCAAGGATAATCATATAGCCGTTGCGGGGTCAATTGAAAAAGCGGTCGAGGCGGCCAGAAAAAATGCTCCCCATGGAATCAAGGTGGAAGTGGAGGTGGAGGACCTTAAAGGGGTAAAAACGGCAATAGAGGCGGGGGCAGATATTATTCTGCTTGATAATATGTCTCCTGACCTTATGAAAGAAGCGGTAAATTTTGTTGCAGGAAGGGCGCTTCTGGAGGCTTCAGGGGGAATAACCCTTGAAAATATTAAAGAAGTTGCCGCCACCGGAGTGGATATGATCTCGATCGGAGCCTTGACCCATTCGGTAAAGGCTGTTGACCTGAGCCTTGAAATTTCAAGAGTGTAATCTTGAATATTGTCGAAAATGCTGTTTTGACAGCAGAAAAACCAAAATTTTGCTTGATTCATAGGGCATCAATCTGTATTTATAGGAAAATTTTTATTTCTGAATAAGGTTTTTACGCTTTTATGCGATAGCTTGAAATTTAATAGCCGTATTTTCGGTGTAGTAACAACCCATTATGACTCACATATGAGTAAAAAAATGAAAGGAGCAAAACAATTATGGCATTAGATCCAACCAAACATGCTGATTGGGAAATTGCCCAGGATGCAGAAAAGGACATGAAGACTGTTTATGAGATTGCTGAGACCTTTGGTCTTACAAAGGATGAGCTTCTACCTCAGGGGCATTACTTTGGAAAGGTAGATTACAGGGCAGTACTTGACAGGCTGGGTGACAAACCAAACGGTAAATATATTGATGTTACAGCCATTACTCCCACACCTCTTGGCGAAGGAAAATCAACCTCAACAATGGGCCTTGTTGAAGGTCTTGGAAAAAGAGGAAAAAGCGTATCAGCAGCTATCCGTCAGCCCTCAGGCGGACCTACAATGAATATCAAGGGTTCGGCAGCTGGTGGCGGTCTTGCTCAGTGTATTCCACTTACCGAGTTCTCACTTGGTTTCACAGGTGATATCAATGCAATCATGAATGCACATAACCTGGCAATGGTTGCTCTTACTTCACGTCTGCAGCATGAAAGAAACTATACAGACGAACAGCTTTTAAGACTTTCAAAGATGCCCCGTCTGGATATTGACCCCACAAACGTAGAAATGGGATGGATCATAGACTACTGCTGCCAGGCTCTAAGAAATATCATAATCGGTATTGACGGCGTTAACGGCAAACGTGACGGTTTCATGATGAAGTCAAAATTTGGAATCGCAGTTTCTTCAGAAGTTATGGCTATTCTTGCTGTTGCCACAAGCCTTAAAGACATGCGCGAACGTATGGGTAAAATAGTTGTTGCCTATGACAAGAAGGGTAAAGCTATTACAACAGAAGACCTGGAAGTCGCCGGTGCAATGACCGCATGGATGGTTAATGCCCTTAATCCTAACCTGATGCAGACACTGGAAGGCCAGCCTGTTCTTGTTCATGCAGGACCTTTCGCCAATATCGCTATTGGACAGAGCTCAATCATTGCTGACCAGGTCGGCCTTAAGCTGGCTGACTACCATGTAACCGAATCAGGTTTTGGTGCTGACATCGGTTTTGAAAAATTCTGGAACCTGAAATGTCGTTTCAGCGGTATGACTCCTGATGCAGCAGTCGTTGTAGCTACAATCAGGGCTCTCAAGTGCCACGGCGGCGCACCTGTTCCTGTTCCCGGTAAGGCAATGCCTGAAGAATACTCAGGTGAAAATGTTGGCTGGGTAGAAAAGGGTTGTGAAAACCTTATCCACCACATTAATAATGTTAAAAAGGCCGGAATCAGCCCGGTTGTATGTATCAATGCCTTCTATACAGATACAGACAATGAAATCAAGAAAGTCCGCGAAATGGCAGAATCTGCCGGCGCCAAGGTTGCAGTATCCCGTCACTGGGAAAAGGGCGGCGACGGTGCTCTTGAGTTCGCAGATGCGGTTGTTGAAGCATGTGAAGAAAAGACCAATTTTAAATTCCTCTATGAACTTGACATGCCTGTTAAAGAGAGAATTGAAAAGGTTGCCACAGAGGTATATGGAGCTGATGGTGTTGATTTCTCAGGTGAAGCACAGGCACAGCTCAAGAGAATCCAGGATGATCCTGAACTCTCAAAACTCGGTCTCTGTATGGTTAAAACCCACCTTTCACTTTCCGACAATCCTGCAATTAAAGGTGTACCAAAGGGCTGGAGACTCACTGTACGCGAAGTTCTCACATATGGTGGTGCAGGATTTATCGTTCCTGTTGCCGGTACAATATCACTCATGCCCGGAACAAGCTCAAACCCGGCTTTCAGGCGTATTGATGTTGATGTTGAAACAGGTAAGGTTGAAGGCGTATTCTAAATCGCTTTTAATATCCGGAAACATTCTGTTTCCGGATATTTTTTCATTTTTGTACTGTTTCGAAATAAAAGTACTAATATTAAAAGCCGTTCCGGAATTTTCCGGAGCGGCTTTTTAATTTCAGGTAGGCTATATTGCTTAATAAGATGATATTAATATGATATTAATTATACGAAATTATTGTATTTTATATGAAAAATATGCTAATTTATCTTACTACATTCTAATGGTAGGGAAAGGCGCTTACTCAATAACTAAAACCGCAGTGGAGAGCGCATACGGAACAGGTAATATCCTATATAAGGTTGGAAATTAGATCAGAGGGGGCTCTGTTTGGATAAAAAAAAGCTTAAGAGATTATTGACCGACCTGAGTGACAAGAAAATTTCAGTTGATAATGCAATAGATAAATTAAAAGATCTTCCCTTTGAGGATATCGGGATTGCGAATATCGATCACCATAGAGAACTCAGGAAAGGCGTACCCGAAGTAATCTTTGGAGAGGGGAAAAAACCGGAAGATATTATTGAGATTATGAAGAGGATGTACAGGAAGGATGAACGTATTCTTGTTACAAGACTCTCTGATGAAAAGGCTGCAAAAATTCTTAAAAAATTTCCTGATAGTAAATACCATGAAAGATCAAAGGCCCTTACACTGAGTAAAACCGCAGTAGAAATTACAGGCCGGGGCACTATACTGGTAATATGTGCAGGAACCTCTGACATCCCTGTTGCAGAAGAGGCCGCCATAACAGCCGGGTTTATGGGCAATGAAGTTGAGATAATTAATGATGTGGGGGTTTCAGGTCTTCATCGCCTTCTTGCCCGGAAAGAGACCCTTGAAAAGGCAGAAGTATTAATTGTAGTCGCAGGTATGGAAGGCGCTCTTCCGAGTGTTGTGGGTGGGCTGGTTGACAAACCGGTAATAGCTGTTCCCACAAGTGTTGGCTATGGCGCCAGTTTTGGAGGTATAGCCGCACTGCTGGGTATGCTAAATTCATGTGCTTCAGGAGTAACTGTAGTCAACATTGATAACGGTTTTGGGGCAGGGTATGCTGCAAGCGTAATCAACAGAAAATAGCAGGCTGTCCGGTTTTATTTAAGCCATATGGATAAATATAAAAAATTTTCTGAACTGAAAAAGCATGAGGAGAAAGGAAAAGACTATATTATCCAGTACAGATATGTAGATTCGGAGATAGCCGTAATGGCTCCTCATGGTGGAGGTATTGAGCCGGGAACAACAGACCTGGCTGATGAGATAGCCGGAAAGGATTTTTTGTTCTATTCATTTTCGGGCATCAAAAGCAGGGGAAACAGTGTTCTCCATTTAAGCAGTACAAGTTTTGACGAACCTGCCGCCCTTGAAATGGCGGGTAAGGCTGTTACTGCAATAACTCTCCACGGATGCAGGGACAGAGATGATATTATTTATGCAGGCGGGAAAAACCTGGAACTAAGGCATGCAATATCGGAAAGACTTGCAGGCGCTGGTTTTAATATTAAAACCAGTCAAGAAACCAGGTTAAGAGGTAAATGTGATCACAATATCTGCAACAGATGCAGGTGTGGAAAAGGCATTCAACTGGAAATATCCATGGGGCTGAGGCAAAAAATGTTTGATTGCAATAATTGTTTCTCAGCTGCTAAAAGAACTGAAGCTTTTTATAAATTTGTCAGCACAATAAGAGAATTGCTTTTATCTGCCCATAAACAGTATCATATTAGTCCCGGGCGTATGTAATGTTGACATTTAATCTGCTTTAGGATTATCAATAACTTTAAAATTAGCAAAGTAATCAGCTTTATAAAAAGCTGTCATATTTAAAATACAGAAAAGAGAAAATTTATGAAGAAAATAATGTTGATTAATGCAGTGGAGGAGGAAGAACTCCGGATCGCATTTATTTCAGACGGTATGCTCGAAGGATTTCACATTGACACCTCCCGCAGCGAGCAGATGGAGGGAAACATCTATAAGGGGGTTGTAGAGCGTATCGAGCCCAGCCTTCAGGCCTGTTTTGTAAACTTCGGTTCCGACAAAAACGGTTTTTTGCCCCTGGACAGTATCCATCCCGAATATTACAACGAGGTCGTTGAGACCAGCAGGGATAAACCATATCCGCCCATAGAAAAGGTAATTGAAAAAGGGCAGGAACTATTAGTTGAGGTTTTAAAGGAAATGCCCGGAAAAAAGGGCGCCCATTTAAGTACCTATATCTCCCTTGCAGGAAGATATATCGTCCTGACACCCGGGAGAACAACAAACGGTGTTTCAAGGAAAATAGAAAGTGAAGAGGAGCGTAATCGCCTGAAAACAGTTATGGGGGAGATGAAGCTTCCTGAAGGAGTGGGGTTTATAATAAGGACGGTTGCTTCCGGTCAGAATAAAAAAGACCTTTCAAAGGATCTCAACAGATTGCTTCGGCTCTGGAAGAATATCAAAAAGGACATAGCCAAAATACCGCCGTATACACTTGTACACAAGGAGGATGATATCTGTCTCAAAACCCTTAGAGACTATTACAACAGTGAGGTTTCAGAGGTTATTGTGGACGACAAGGAGACCTACTCCAAGATCAATGAATATATGAAGATCATTTCTCCAAGGGATTCAAGGAAGGTCAAGCTGTACAAGGAAAAACGACCGATATTTGACAATTACGGGATTGAAGAACAGATTGAGAGCATATACGTAAATCGTGTGAAACTGAAGTCCGGCGGCTCGCTGGTTTTCGGCACCACAGAAGCCCTGATCTCAATAGATGTTAATTCAGGCAAATCCAAAAGCAGTAAAGATGTGGAAAGCATGGCCTTCAGTACAAACCAGGAAGCCGTAGTGGAAGCTGCAAGACAGCTGAGGCTGCGTGACCTTGGCGGGCTGGTAGTGATAGATTTTATAGATATGAAAGATAAAAAACACATCAGGACCATTGAAAAAACGCTGCGTGACGAGCTTAAAAAAGACAGAGCGAAAACCGATGTAGCCAGCATGTCCAAGTTCGGCCTTCTTGAGCTTTCCAGGCAGAGACTCCGGCCATCCCTTGAATCTAAGACATATCAGATATGTGCGCATTGCCAGGGCAGGGGTATTGTTATCGGACCCGGTGCGGCTGCAATCTCATTTATGAGAAGGATACAGAAGGGAGTTGTAAAGGGAAATGTATCAAATGTTACAGCAACTCTTCCGCCTGAGGTAGCGGAGTATATCCTGAATAAAAAAAGAAATGAGCTGGTGGAACTGGAAAAAAGATACAAAATTACCATCCAGGTAAAGAGCAATGATTCCCTGCCTCCCGGTGGCGGAAACCTCGATTTTAAAAAAGAAGGTAATGGCAATAAATCATAGGGCATGTTCAATAATATAATCTATTTCATTATCGTTCTCCTTGTCTTCACCACAGGACAGAGCGAAAGGGATCAAGCCGAGCCTTTTCTCAACAGTATCTCAATGATACTTCTTTTATGGTTTATTCTTGTTCTGTCCTGCCGGATCGGATTTAAACGGATCGTCAGCCTGTATAAAAAGGGTTCGGGTTCTGGTTATGCCGCCATGTATAACCGTCTTGTCCTCAGGCTGTCCCTGGTTTCTATCCTGATTTTCAGTCTGGATGTTTTTGTATTTAACCTGAAGGCCTTGATTGAAAGCATCCCCCTGGCAGGCAATGTATTTATCTTTCAGGGATTGTCTGCAATAATAGTATTCATATTATATCTGAGTACCATATGGTATTTTGCCCATCCTGCCTATAGAATCATCTTTAATGCAGATATAGAGAAAAAGGCTTTTATTTTATGGAATATAAGGCTTAACCTGCCTGTTGTCCTGCCATGGCTGTTTCTTTCATCCGGTTTGGACCTTCTTGCATTGAGTCCATGGCCAAAATTTAATTCATTTCTTGATCAGCCGGCCGGGCAGATTTTATTTTTTGGAATATTCCTTGGTATTGCTATTGTCTTTTTGCCTGTCCTTGTCCAGTTTTTCTGGGGCTGCAGGCCGATTGAGAGTTCATCTAAAGCAGAGAGTATCAGAAACTTTTTCAGGGACATGGGGTTCAGGTACAGAAAGCTTGTGAACTGGCCTCTTCTCGGGGGAAAGATGATGACAGCCGGGATCATGGGGGTTATCCCAAGGTTCCGTTATATCCTTATTACTGAGTCACTCATGGAGGTGCTCGATACATCCGAGCTTAATGCTGTAATGGCCCATGAAGCCGGCCATGCAAAATATTATCATCAGGTACTTTTATCCCTGTTGTTCCTGGGTTATTTCATTCTGAGCCTGGGATTTTTTGATCCTGAATTCTACTTTACTGTAATGGGATATCTGGCTTTCCAGATCCCCGGCGATTTCATGTCTGACAGTCTCTATTTTATTCTTTTTGCCGTTCCGATGCTGCTTTCCCTTATTATCTATTTCCGTTTTATTATGGGCTTTTTTATGAGGAATTTTGAACGGCAGGCAGATACATTTGCAGCCCTTACAGTAGGAGATCCTTCTCCGATAATAAGTTCTCTTGAAAAGATCGCCCTGTTGAGCGGTAAGATAAGGGATGTGCCAAACTGGCATCATTTCAGTATAAGTCAACGTGTCGATTTTCTGAAGAAGAGCTTCCGCGATCCCGGAGTAATAATCCGGCACCGTCGTATGCTGCTGAATTCGATTATGCTCTATCTTGTAGTGATTTTTTCTCTTTCATATCTTTTATACATGACACCGGTTAAAGTAAATATCAGCAACCAGCTGTCGGCTCGTTTAATTACTGAACAGATGGAGAAACATCCGGATAAAGCAGTTAAAATCTATGAAGAATTACTTTCACAGGACAGAAAGCAGCCCACAGTGCTTAATAATCTGGCATGGATTCTTCTTACAACAGATGATCCGGGTGTCAAGGATATAAAAAGAGGTTTTATGCTTGCAAAGGAAGCTGTTGAGCTGGAGCGTTTACCGGAATTTCTGGATACCCTTGCCGAGGCTTACTGGGCAAACGGTGATAATGAAATGGCCGTAAAATTAGAAGAAGAAGCTATTATGCGCGACAGAAATAATAATCCTCATTACAGGGAACAGCTCGAAAAGTTTGTTAAGGTAAAAAGGGTTAATATTTAAACTTATATATTATGTTTCCTTCCTGGATGATATTGACAACCTGTGAACAAGGGTAATGGCAAAGTTTTTAAAGAAAAGATGTTTCAGCGAATCCGATGCGTTATCAAGTAACGAAGAACTGATTTTTAAGAGTATACAGTCTGTCACAGCCAGAACATCGGCTATCCTGCTCTGACCGCCTATAAGAGCCATCTCTCCGATGCAGTCACCTGCCGCCATAGTTGCTATTATATCGCTGGATTTTACAACCTTGGCCTTACCGCTCATCAGGATATAGAATGTATCATCTATTTCTCCTTCTGATACAATGGCATTGCCACTGCTGACCTTGATGATTTGGCTTAGAGATACTATCTCCCTGACTTCATTATAGGTGAAATTCTGAAAAAATTTGAGGTGGTGAATGTAATCCGCAACGTCTTTTATCTTGTCGCTGGTTACTGCCGATCCTGATACTCCTCTTAACGCCACTCTGAGGTCATATGCCAGTGCTGTGCAGCTCTGATATCGTTTGGAAAGATCTTTAGCAACCGCCTTTTCAATAATACTCTCAAAAATTTCAGGCAGGTCAGGTCTTACGGATAAAACTGATTGGGGTTCAGTGCTTGTTATCTTGTAAATAATAGCAAAATTATTTTCACCGGGAAAGGCCTGAACTCCAGTCAACAGTTCATACAGGACACATCCTACTGAAAAGATATCACTCTGGGGTGAAATAGACTCCTCAGTAACCTGTTCCGGGGACATGTAGCTTGGCGTTCCGAAAATACCGGATACAGCCGTACTTTCTGTCATCTGGGCTACACCAAAATCGGTTATTTTTGTTGTGCCGTCAGAATCAAGCATTATGTTGGCCGGTTTTATATCCCTGTGAATGACATTTCTTTTATGACTGTAATCAAGAGCACTGCAGAGGCTGAGAATTATTTCGATAACCTTTTGAACAGGCAGGAGGTTGTCCTTGTCACAGTACATCTCCAGTGTGTTTCCTTCGATGTATTCCATTGCAAGGTAGCAGAAGTCGTCCTGTACGCCAACATCATAGATGGATACAATATTAGGGTGATTAAACTGACCGGCAGACTGTGCTTCAACAAGAAACCTTTCCCTTCTTTTATCCGTTGAGGTCTGGGCCACTTTGATAGCAACATTTCTTTTAATATATGGATCTTTGGCAAGATAAACAATTCCTGCCGCACCCCGGCCCAGTTTATTTGTTATTACATACCGGCCGATATTTGATATGCCTGAAAGGCTATCGATGAAACTCTGATCAAATGAGTCGTATTCCATTTTTCTCCAACAATGTTGTAAATGTGACCATGTATATCAGATATTACCTGTAACGACAACAACCTGAATAAATTCTACACGAAATTAATAACTATTTAAAAATATATGAAAAATGTCAATAAAATTCATGTGTTTACTTTGGTAAGTGCCTGTTGCTTACACTACCCTGAATTATTTTTAATGAGGAGAATTCAGTCTGTTAAATACTACAGATTTTGTGAAGCAGAAATTCTGTTGGAGTATGGATCAGGTTTCTGGTATTAAAAACTATTTTATGAGACTGGAAACTATATATGATACCCCTTAGAGATACTGTCAGTTCAAAAAATTACCCGATCGTAAATAACACTATTATTGCTGTAAATGTGTTTTTCTTTCTCCTTCAGCTTGCCCAGGGCAGCGGATTTAATGAATTCATAAACAGGTTTGGTCTTGTACCTGCCCATTTTACCCATTCATTTTACGGCGTTCGTTACAGCTTTGGAGATAAGGCCATATCTCTTATCACCTTTATGTTTCTTCATGGCGGTTTCTGGCATCTCCTGGGAAACATGTGGTCTTTGTATATCTTTGGTGACAATATAGAAGACCGGCTGGGTCACTTCAGATACCTTGCCTTTTATCTGCTGTGCGGTATTGCCTCGGGGCTTTTTCACATGTCGCTTAATCTGAATTCTCCTGTCCCCACTATTGGTGCAAGCGGTGCAATAGCCGGAGTAATGGGCGCCTATATGATTTCTTACCCCAATTCAAAGATACTTACTCTGATCCCCATTATTTTCATCCCGTTTTTTTTAGAGATTCCTGCCTATGTATTCCTGGGGTTATGGTTTCTTATGCAGTTTTTAAGTGCCGCAGGGTCATCTGCCGGCGGCGGAGGAATAGCCTGGTGGGCTCATATCGGGGGATTTGTTGCGGGCATTTTATTCTTAAAGATGTTTTTAGGTGTTCCCAGATCAGGCATAAACCAGAAGCTGAGGACCGTCACTTCAAAAAAAGGTACACCCGGTCTGCAGGTTATCAGGACCTTGAGTACTCCTGAAAACCCCGATCTGAATGGAGATATTGTGATAAGTCCTTCCGAGGCAAGATACGGGACCAGAAAACTTGTCAATATTCCATGGGGTTTTCAAAGAAGGCTCTTCCGGGTTACCATACCGTCAGGAATAAAAAATGGTTCGATTCTGCGGTTAAGGGGCATGGGAAAAACAATGGCGGGTAATATGAGGGGTGACATGTTCCTCAAGGTGTTTATCCGTGAATAATAAAGCAAGAAAACTGTTGACAAAACAGGGTATCTGACACAGTATTTAAGTTTATTTTTTTAAAATTATCTTATCACTGGTCACCAATTTACAAAAATAAATATATCCAGATTGGCGGGAAATAATTAATGACTATTAAAAAGAAAAAGGACAGATATTCGGAAGCCGGCGTTGATATAGATGCCGGAAACAGGTTTGTAGACCTTATCAAGCCCATTGTAGGCAAGACCTTTAAATCAAACGTAATTACCGATATAGGGGGGTTTGCAGGACTCTTTTCTCTGCAGTCCCAGGATATGAAAAATCCGGTACTTGTAGCATCAACCGACGGGGTTGGTACAAAACTGAAGATCGCCTTTCTCATGGACAAGCATGACACAATAGGCATAGACCTTGTGGCAATGTGCGTGAATGATATTGTTGTTCAGGGGGCTTCCCCGCTTTTTATGCTGGATTACATATCTATGAGTAAACTTGATGTTAATAAATGTGTTGATATCGTTAAGGGAATTTCTGCCGGTTGTATGGAGGCAAACTGCTCTCTTATCGGGGGCGAAACAGCCGAAATGCCGGGATTTTATGATGAAGGAGAGTATGATCTTGTAGGGTTTGTAACCGGTATTGCAGATAACGATCTTCTCCTTGACGGATCGGAGATTGCCTTTGGACATCAGCTTATAGGTATAAGTTCAAGCGGGATTCACAGCAATGGGTACAGTCTTGTAAGAAAGATATTCTTTGAAGAGCTGAAGATGAAGGTGGAAGATTATGTGGAAGATTTCGGAAAGACCCTTGGCGAAGAATTGCTTACACCTACAAGAATCTATACCCGGACCGTAAGTAACCTGAGAAGGGGATTCAGGGTGTATGGTATTTCCCATATTACAGGCGGCGGTCTTACTGAAAATCTGCCAAGGATTCTTCCTGCCCAGTGCAAGGTTGTGATTAATACATCGAGCTGGACGCCACAACCGGTTTTCCAGTATATGCAGAAGGCCGGAGATGTTCCTCAGGAAGATATGCTCAGGACCTTTAATAATGGTCTTGGCCTTGTGATAGTTGTAAGTGAAGAAGACTGTAGTGAGGTGCTGCTGCGTCTGAAGGCCATGGGAGAGACCGCGTATCATATCGGCTCAGTTGAGGCACGGGAAGAAAACGACCCGGCTATCGAGTTTATAAAATAATTAAAAGGGAATTAAAATGTTTGGACTTGGAGCTACTGAATTAATCATTATTGCCGTAATTATACTGATCCTGTTCGGTGCAAGAAAAATACCCGAAATAGGAAAAGGCCTTGGCGGCGCTGTACGCGAATTCAAAAACATCAAAAAAGAGATCAACAGTGATCCTGCAAAAAAAGCAGAGGAGCCTGAAGAGGAAAAAAAAAGCCCGGGGCTGATTGAAAGTGGACTGAAAAGGCATGTATTGAATCAGGTTCCCGGTGCCCGAAAGGCAATGGAGTTTTCCGATAAGGTTAAAAAGGTAAATGAGATAATAAAATGAGCAGTGATGATAAATCTTTTATAGATGATATCAACCCCTCACCTGAAGAGATCCGGGAAATTCTTAAGAAAGTAAAAAAAATAGCAGTTGTTGGCCTTTCTCCCAAGGAGGACAGGCCGAGCAACAGGGTTGCAAAGTATCTAATGGAACATGGATACGAGATTGTTCCTGTCAATCCCGGACAGAAAGAGATCCTGGGCGCAAAATGTTATCCCGGTATTTCAGAGATTCCCTTTGATGTAGATGTAGCCGACCTGTTTCTGAACGCAAAACGTGTTACTGACGCGGTTGATCAGGCCCTGGATAAGGGCATCAAGGTTATCTGGATGCAGCTTGGAATATATCATCGTGAGGCAGGGGAAAAGGCTGTCAAGGCCGGTGCAACAGTTGTCATGGACAGATGCATCAAGATTGAGCACGAAAAAATCATTAATAATTCATCCACAACCAAATAGTTTAAGGCATACGAGGGACAGAAAAAACTCGTACCGCTGGTGCGAGAAATAACAGTCTTTTTCAGCCTGACCTCCCACATCTGGTATCAGACTTCTTTTCCTTTTTGAATTTATTGCGAAGCGCAAGGTCTAATGCATTGTAGCTTGCGGCTGGGTAATTCATTTTTATCAACTAAATCCCTGTTATTCTTCTGATATCTGACGCCTGTTTTGGGTTCCAAGGTATTATAAACATGGAGCAAATAATCACAAACTGTGAACCTTGTTTTAAATCACTTGAATTTATGATAGATAAAATCAAAAATAAAACTTATTTTTTTCAGAATTACTGTTTTACAAGTATTATCGATTTTCGGTCCTTTGGACTACTGATAACCATATATACTGTTAACGTAAAACGAAGTAATAAATGCCTTCAAATAAAATAAAAATCCTGCGTCTGTCACTTTACTGCATCTTATTTTCTCTGATAGTACCATTCAGCTCCATTGCTGCCGAGAACCGTGAAGTAAAAATGGGTATTTTCCCGTTCAGCCCCATGAACTTTATTGATGAGACTGGAAAACCATCTGGAATATATATTGATATCATAGAGTATATTGCTCAGAAAGAAGGATGGAGTGTTACTTATGTTTCTGGAACATGGGATGAAGGATTAAGCAGGGTTAAGAACGGCGAGATTGATTTATTACCTTCCATTGCCTTTTCAGAGGAGCGGGACAGGCTGATTGACTACAACCATGAATCAGTTGTAACAGTCTGGGGTATGGTATATGTGAGGCCTGGTTCCGGAGTTAAAAATATCCTTGATTTAGAAGGTAAGACTATCGCCATTATGAAAGGCGATATCAGTGGGGTCAATTTCAGGAAAACAATAGAGCAGTTTGACATTGAATGTTCATTTATCGAGTGCCAGTCTCATTACGATGTACTGCAGCAGGTTGAAGAAGAGAAGGCTTTTGGAGGAGTAGTTCCCAATATATTTGGTCTAATGAACTCCGGAAAATATAATCTAGTTGAAAGTTCCATTATTTTCAGCCCTTTTGCCATTTATTTCGGTGCCCCTGAAGGTGAAGATACACTGATTACAACCGTGGACTCGTATCTATTAAAATGGAAAGCCGACAAAAATTCTTTTTACTATGAAACTCTTAATTACTGGTTAGCCGGGGAACATTTTAAAAAGAACGTTATTCCAAAGTGGCTTCTCTTTTCAATTTTATTATCTGTTTGTATCGCTTAACTTTTAATAGTCTGGGTAAAGTCTCTCAGGTATCAGGTAAAAAAACAAACCCGTCAATTGAAAGAAAGTGAAGTAAAATATCGCCAGCTGTTCGATTCAATGAGGGATGCCTATGCAAGTGTTGATATGGACGGCAATATCCAGGATGCAAATACGTCATTTACTGAAATGGTTGGATACACCTTAAAAGAATTACAAAAACTGTCATATAATAATCTGACACCGGAAAAATGGCATCAGCTGGAATTAGAGATAATTGAAAAACAGGTTATGATAGTCGGGTATTCGGATATTTACGAGAAGGAGTATATACATAAAAACGGATCAATATTTCCGGTAGAGCTGCATACTTTTCTTTTAAAAGATAACCGTGGTAAAAGTACGGGTATGTGGGCCATTGTTCGAGATATCAGCGAACGTAAAAAAGCGGAGATGGAAAGAGAAAGACTGCAGTCGCTTTTAAGCCAGTCTCAGAAAATGGAATCCATCGGAACACTGGCCGGAGGAATAGCACATGATTTTAATAATATTCTCTCCCCGATTATTATGCATGCTGAGATGGCTATAGATGACCTCAAATCAAATCCTTCCTTGCAGCTCAGTATGAAAGAAATTTATGCAGCAGCTTTGAGAGCCAGGGATCTGGTTAAACAGATTTTAATTTTTGCACGAAAAGGCTCAGAAAGCAGGATTGTATTAAAGACATCCCCTGTTATAAAAGAAGCCATAAAGTTCCTGCGCTCTACCATACCCACCAGTATTGATATCCAGTATCATAACAGCGCAGATCAGGATACGATTCTCGCAGACCCTACACAGCTTAATCAGATAGTGATGAACCTTTGTACAAATGCCGCCCATGCCATGAGAGAGAAAGGCGGATTATTAGAGGTAACCCTGCACAATGAAGATATTTCAATAGAAAAAGAAAACGTCCTGCCTGGTTTGAAATCCGGCCGGTATTTAAAGTTGTCTGTAAAAGATAATGGGACCGGAATATCTCCCGAGATAATCGATAGAGTTTTTGAGCCTTATTATACGAGCAAGAAGGTGGGAGAAGGAACCGGATTAGGTCTGGCAACCGTTCATGGCATCGCCAAAAACTATGGCGGAGATGTAACTGTTGAAAGCAGAGTCGGCCAAGGAACAGTCTTTCATGTGTATATCCCTGTAACTGATGTAGAACTTAACAATACTTATGAA
Source organism: Desulfatiglandales bacterium (assembly GCA_963667015.2). Lineage (GTDB taxonomy): Bacteria > Desulfobacterota > DSM-4660 > Desulfatiglandales > HGW-15 > JAAZBV01. The sequence goes on along the minus strand of CAXXJJ010000004.1, from coordinate 1,396,761 downwards.
GATAAAGCAGATATACCAAAAGGAAATGAACGGATTCTTCTTGTGGATGATGAAAAGGGTGTTGTTGGTGTAACAAAGAAAATGCTTGAAAAAATTGGTTATAAAGTAACTGCAAGAACAGGCAGTATCGAAGCACTTGAATTATTCCGCAACAGCCCGGAGATGTTTGATCTTGTTATCACAGACATGACCATGCCTGATATGACTGGAGAGCGGCTGGCAGGAGAAATAATGGCAATTAAAAGCAGAATACCTGTTATTTTATGTACAGGATTCAGTGATAAGATAGACAGGCGCAAAGCCATAGAGATAGGCATAAGCGCTTTTGTTTTGAAGCCGATAGTTGTGAGGGAGATGGCAGATGCTATCCGAAAAGTTCTGGATGAAAACACTGCCGATCAGTGATCAATTCTCTATGCCAGGCTGGAACTGGGTAGTATGTGACAATATGGTATTGAGAAATGATTAAGCAGCATTTTAATGTGAATAAAATAATATAGAATCACAATACACTGTTTTATATCCCCAGCAGGCTGTCCAGTTCATTTTCCCTTTCAAGTGCATAAAGTTCATCACACCCTCCCACATGATAATCCCCGATAAATATTTGAGGTACAGTCTTCAAGCCGCCGCTTTTTTCGATGGCCTCCTGTACAAGTGCCGGGTCGAGATCCACCCTTAATTCTTTATATTCGACTCCCTTTTTTTCGAGGAGTTTTTTGGCTCTTACGCAGTAGGGGCAAACCAGTGTAGTATAGATTGTAACATTTTCCATTTTAGATTCCTGTGTCTGATTGTGTTTTGATTTAGAGTAATGATATGAATTTGTTCCATTTCGATTTAAATTGGTCAAACGGTACGCTGTCAATTGTCCTTAGTTCGATGGACGGGCCTTTGATATTAAGTCGGATATCTGTAAAGATCGTTGTCAGGTGATACATGAATGAGTCAAAGGACAGATCATCTGTCTCAACGAATGGTCTGTTTTCCGCGATATGTCCGGCATGGATTGCATAATCAACAATTTTTTCAATAGCGTTAAAGGGCGTATCGCCTTCATCTATATGAAAGGGTTGACCGCAACGGCCGGAATCGGTTTTATCCCATATATCCCTTCTATCCTCTCCCATCTTAAAGTCATCCATTTCAGAAATCCCTATAAGTGTGGAAAAGAGATCGGGCAATTCATTCAGATCCTTTATACCTGCATGAAAGTGTATTGATGCAGTTCCCTTCATCATCTCAAGCCCTCTTGTGCTGCGCATGGCCAGGCGATTGTGCAGGTTTATATAGCGTTCCGCATCAAGACAGAGGGGAGAGTCCATCCGGCCCGGGATATAACCCTGTGCAATATACCTTATGCCCAGATTCAGGCTAATGGCATCGATTACTTGTTTTATAATGGAGATATATTTTTCCAGGTTTTCGTCTTCGCCCTTAAGAAGCGGCGGGGAATGGAACTCTATCTGACCGCCCGGCTCAAAATCTATGTACATTCCTGATTCATGTACAAATGATGTGTTATGTCTCATAAAGCCCGTTTCCGGCAAGAATCCATAGATCCTGTTCATTACTTCCAGGTTAAGAGGTGTTTCGGAGATAAACTCATATTCAAATCCGAAGGTCCGGGGCCCCGGAACTATTTTTTCCTTAAGAAGATCAAGCAGCTTTTGAGTATACTCGGTTCTCTCCTTACTGTGCAGTATGCACAACCCGTAAGGATGAACAGTGTCCGTACAACAATTATTTTTATGTAATTCACAGCAAGCCAGCATTATTTTTACCTTTATACCTATATCTATATCTGACAATTATAGTCATTGATTATGAAAAGAAAAGATCATACCACAAAGAAAATATAATAATTGAAAAAACCCTGTCTGCCTCCGAAACCAGGGTTTGAGGACCCACATCCTCCTTTGTGATCAGATCAATATGCCTTTTAAGCGTTTTCTCGTTTAAAATACCCTGTTTTTTTATCATTTCGCCGAACATGATTTCCCTGATACATTCGGGCAATGCCGAGGGCGTTGACAGCCAGTCCGCCATGGGGATTGTAAAGGGCTGCTTTTTCCTGAATGCAGTATTTTTGTCCAGTATCGAGTACCTGCTGAAGGCGGTCCCGCAGATATACTTTTCACGATGTTCTTTTAAATTCGCCTTATACTCGACCGGTAAAGTTGCCGCAAATTCGGCAAGCCTGTAATCCAGAAATGGCGTCCGTGTCTCAAGCGAGTGTCTCATGGAGAGCTTGTCAAGGCGGAGGATTACATAGTCCGGCAGTCTTGCCCGGCTTTCCATGGCAAGGGCCGCATTAAGAGGGTGTTCATTTCCGGTTAAATCAGGAATCGCATCCTGGGGGAAGGCGTCATCAACATGCTCTTTTCCTGTCAGTTCCCTTAGTTCATCCCCTGAAAACAGCGCCTCACTCTGGATATATCTTTTTACAGGATCTTTATCTCTGACCTTCATGTAGGGTTTTAATTCAGGGTAAAACTTTTCAAGCTCGTTCCGTGTAGAAACCCCCAGACTGCTGTACTCACCGGCTGCCATTTCAATAAGAAATTTGCGGTATCCTGCAAATATTTCATCTGCCCCTTCCCCTGTCAGTACGACCTTTACCTTTTCACTGGCCATTCTGCAAACCTGATCGGTGGGAAGTATTGTGCCGAGTGATATGGGCTCTTCAATGGATTTGACTATTTCGGGAAGACTCTCAAGCGCCCCTGACCCGCAAAGCCCTGTATAGTGCCGCGTGTCCTTAAAACGCTCATTATTATCCCTGATAAAATCTTTAATAACAGGAAGCTCGTTGTATTTATCCTCATCAAAGGAGATGGAAAAGAGCCTGATATCCGGTTTGGTGACCGTTGACTGTGATGAAACTGCCGAGGAATCGATGCCTCCGCTTAAAAGTGTTCCTACCTCAACATCAGATCTCATCCTTATCTTAACTGCATCCCTGAACAGGCTGATAAACTGCTCCGACGCATCGTCAAAATCCATATCCGGGATAATCCGGTCAAGTTTGTATTCCCAGTATCTTTTTATGGAATACCTGTTTTCATTCAGGTCATATTCAAGATAAGAACCGGGCGGCAACCTCCTGATGCCGCAAAACATTGTCTCTGTCCCGGGAAGATAGCGATATGTAAAATATGTCTCCAGTCGCTTACTGTTAAGTTCAGGAGGCCTTTTACTGCCCTTGAACAGCGGTTTTATCTCCGAGGCAAAAAGGAAATTTCCCTCCCATTCCGTGTAATAGAGGGGCTTAATTCCGAACCTGTCCCTGAAGAGTATCAGCTTTGAGTTGACATGATCATAGATTGCACCGGCATACATTCCGTTTAATTTCTGCAGGAAATCAAGGCCGTATTTTCTGTACATGTTAAGGGCGACCTCGATATCTCCCTTTGTTGAATAATGCATTTCCGGAGATTCCGCCTTTAACTCCAGATAATTGTACACCTGCCCGTTACAGATTATGGCTGATTTATCCTCAGGCGATATAATCGGCTGCATTCCGGTTTCAAGATCAAGTATTGAAAGCCGCCTGAACCCAAAACCAAGTGTCCCTTTTTTAAGGGGAAAGACCATCTCTTTTCTGTCATCCGGACCGCGATGTACCTGAAGGAGGCCCATTTCCTCCAGTCTTCTGTAAACTTCATCCTCAGAAAGAGAGGGGGTAATTATCCCGTGAATTCCACACATTATCTATCCTCATCCGCATTTTGGGACTAATATAATTACTTTTATTACTGTTATAACCCTGTTCTCCATGAATTATTACCCATGAAATAGATGTTTCTTCGGGCATTCATGCTTTTTGCAATGCAAGGGATACATTTGGTTGGATGTCTGATGATTTTCTCGTGTCTGGAGTCAAGGTAAGGTAACAAGAAAAAGAATATCCAAATCGCCAAAACTGCCCTGAATAAATGAAAAAAAGTATATCAGAGGTCGATACCGGCTTCAAGGTTATATTTATTCGTCCTGATTAGTCTTTAAAGATAAGATAAAAAGCAGTCGGGAAAGCAGCATTGATATCATTCAGAAAAACCATCAACCGGTGAAAATCTTTCCCCGGTTGATGGTAAAGGTTAGATTAATTTAACTATAGCCTGTTAGAAACTGTAGGTAACCTTGGCTGTATACATTTCCCAGTCTTTGACAAAGGTGTGCTGACTTTCCATGTCCATGTTTTCTGCCAGGGGCAGGAGGGCTACGCCTTCTGTTTTGTGACCTTCAAGCTTGACAGTCCAGAACTCGTTGATGTCAAAACGGGCGGTCAGACATATGTCCTTGTTCCATGCCCTGTACTGTGGATCTACATAGCGTCCCAATGCATCAGCGGTAGTTCCATTTTTGTCATTTCTGTTGGGGTAGTACTCTGAGTAGTAACCACCCAGCTCAAACCAGTCGGTAAAGCGGTAGGTCGAACCAACATACCATCCTTCGGTCTCGTATGGAGTAGGAGCCCCGGGAGCGGTATAGCCTGCCCATGGTACCATATCATCCTGATCTTCTGTTGCAAAATTTGGTATTTCAACATCGACCGGGTAATCATTAAGGTTGCCGATGGCCAGATCACGGTTGGACCATGAGTACTCGGCCACAAGCATCAGATTGTTCCAGGAATATTCTGCTGAAACAACATAGTTTTTTGATTCCAGCTCGGAGAGATATTTTCCGCCATAGGCATCAGAAAGGATACCAAACTCACCGTAAAAGCCTTCTCCTGCAGGGTAAGCAAAGTCAGATACGAGATTCATTTCTGCATACTGTAAGGTACCGCCAATCCGCAGACCGGCAATGGGTGTTTCATAGGTTAGACTTAAGGCGTATTTTTTATCAACATCGATTTCCTGGGCCTGTACATATGGGTCAAAAATGAATATACCCATAAGCGACTGCGCCAGTGACTCGTTTGCATCGATGTTCTGGGTGCCGATCATTGCCTGGTAGGAGATGCTCCCGAAGGCTCCCAGGTAGGCATTTCCGTAGATTCCAACGCCCATAAGGGCAAGAGCTGCATCACGTTCGATCTCGGGGTAGACGCTCTGTGGCAGGAAAATCCAGTTTCTAAGCATATCCACATCCCTTGTCTCGTTGTAAAGGCCGTGAGGAGTCTTGATCTTGCCAACTCTTACACCCAGCCAGTCTTTCCATCGGTAGTCGCCGTAGGCCCAGTCCAGGGTTATCTCATTGTTGCCGTAGTTACCAAGATCTCTTGAGAAGAGCTGCACGCCAACGCGAAGATCATCTGTCATTTCCTTGGCAAAGTTGACACCTATCTCGTTGAATTCGAAGGTGCCGTCTTCTGTATTACCCATAAAGTTGTTGTCTGAAGTGGTTATATATCCCTGTGATATGAAACCGTGTATGTTGATGTCTCCCACCTCTGCTGCACCGGCGCCGGTGAAACCTGACAGAAGATATATGACCAGCAATAAAATTATATGTTTCACTTTCATGATTTCCTCCAAAATATGTTTCAATATTGATTAGCTTTAATTATTTACTGACAGTTAAAACTTTTACTGCGCTGGTGTCTGCCCCTGCGGTAACAAATCCTATCGCGCCTTTATCGTCCTGTATAAACTTTAACATCTCTTCATCGGACTTCAGGTTCGGAGGCATTTCTCCCTTTCCTGAGAAGACCTGGCTGCGCCAGTGGCGTACAAACCGGGTTGATGTGTAGTAGAGATATTCCCTGAGAAAGATATCGTCATTTTGATCCGTCTTTAAAATAGCAAATTTTATCTTGGTCCCATCTTCCCAGTCTGTCTGCTGTCCAAGAAAAATTCTTTGAAGTGTTTCTTTTGATATGGTTTTTGTTGAAAGGTTTTTATTTCCAACAATGACTACATCGCTTGCCATTGCATATGATTCTGCAAAAATTAAGACTGCAAATGAAACAAGCATAATAAAAAATCGTTTGGTTTTTAATTTATATCTCATAATTAAGTCTCCTCCACTTTAAATTGTCTGAAACAAGGTTAATATTTTACAGGAATTAGGCCCTGTTAATTAACCTCCTTCCCCAAAAAAATAATTTTAGCTTAAAAATAATATTCAGATATAAATATGCAGCTTATTTGAAACAGTTGATTTTTTAAAAACAGTCGGTGAAGCTAATTGATTTCAGAAACAGCGAAAAAGAGTGGGTATAAAACAGGTGCAGAGATAGAAAACAGCTATAAAATCAAAGCATATCAATATTTGGTTAACAGAAATGTGAATGTTACCAATCATCTGTTAATCAGTGTTATTTATTTAATACACTGAAAATACTTGCATTATTAATTTGTATATCTTCTTATTATTAACTCTAAAATAAATCTCCCATATATTTGTTCATCTTAGTATATAGTTATCGGCTCAAAAGGCAGTTACTTTAAATAAATTTAAAAAAATGTAATATATTTCTTAAAAAATGGATTATTATGATATTGTTAATCAAATTATTGATACTAAGGATTTGAGGTAAAACAGGTAATGTTGATTAGTATGAAGATTTGTGTAATGTCCTGTAGCACGAATCCCTTAAGCGCTTGACATTTACAATTCAATACGAAATAAACAAATCGTCCATATATAACCCATATTAAGAGGACGCTTATGAAACTCCATGAATATCAGGCAAAAGAAATATTTAAAAAATCAGGTATTCCTGTACCCGACGGTATACTGGCAATGACCTCCAAGGAAGCGGAAGCAGCATCAGAGAGTTTGAGCGGGCCTCCCTGGGTCGTAAAGGCACAGGTTCATGCAGGGGGGCGCGGCAAGGGAGGAGGAGTTAAGGTTGTTAAAAGTCATTCGGAAGTAAAAAAAGCTGCCGGAAAAATATTGTGCACACCGCTTGTAACCAGGCAGACGGGGCCTGAAGGTAAAAAGGTATACCAGGTACTCGTTGAAGAAGGCGTTGAAATCAACAGGGAACTCTATCTTGCCGTAACAATTGACAGGCAATCTGCAAGACCGGTGATGATATTCAGTCAATCAGGTGGAATGGATATAGAAGAAGTTGCTGAAACGAATCCCGAACTTGTTCTGAAAGAGTACATCGATCCGGCAGTAGGATGGTCGGCCTATAACGGACGTAACCTTGTTTATGCGCTGGATCCTCTCCCGGAAGCAGGGGTTATCAAGGAACTGATGTCAGTAATGAAAAACCTTTATAATTCGTTCATTCGCCTTGATTGCTCGCTTACAGAAATTAATCCGCTTGTTATTACTAAACAGGGAAAGGTCCTTGCCGTAGATGCAAAAATGGATCTGGATGATAATGCCCTTTTCAGGCACAAGGATCTGATAGGCCTGGATGATGACCGTGAGAAAGATCCGCTTGAGGTAAGGGCTGGAAAATATAATCTTAATTATATCCGCCTTGATGGTAATGTCGGTGCAATGGTTAACGGCGCCGGCCTTGCCATGGCCACCATGGATGTTATAAAAATGGCAGGAGCAGAGCCTGCGAATTTTCTAGATGTCGGTGGCGGGGCAGATGAGGAGATGATAAAGAACGGCTTTAAGATAATCCTTGAAGATGAAAAGGTAAAAGCCATTCTCATTAATATATTCGGGGGAATCCTCAGATGTGATGTCCTTGCCAGGGGAGTTCTTGCTGCAGCTGAAAAACAGGATATAAGTGTACCTCTTATAGTCAGGCTGGAGGGAACAAACGTGGAAGAGGGAAGAAAAATCCTGGAAGGTTCAGGCCTTAAATTCCTGGTGGCATCAGATATGACTGAAGCGGCCGAACTGGTTAAACAGCAGATTGCATGATATTAAACGCTAAGGTATACAGGGACATTATGTGGTCCCTGCAGGTATCTTGTTTATAATAAAAAGTATTCTCAAATGAGCAAAAAATACGGGGATTTTTTATGAGCATACTCGTTGATAAAAATACAAAGGTTGTAGTTTCTGGTATTACAGGACGGGAAGGGACATTCCATACAAAACAGATGCTTGCCTACGGCACAAAGGTAGTTGCCGGTGTTACACCGGGAAAAGGCGGGCAGAGTGTTGAAGGAGTCCCTGTTTTAAATTCTATACATGAGGCAGTAGAAAAGAAAGGTGCCAATGTCTCATGTATTTTTGTCCCTCCTCCATTTGCTGCTGATACTATTCTTGAGGCTGCTGCAGCGGGTATAAGGCTGATAGTATGTATAACAGAAGGGATACCTGTAACGGATATGGTCAAGGTTGCTGCCTTTATCAGGGGAAAGGAGATAACCCTGATCGGTCCCAATTGCCCGGGTATTATATCCCCGGGCAAGACAAAAATTGGCATAATGCCTGCCCATATACATAAACAGGGTACCATTGGAGTCATATCCCGAAGCGGTACCCTTACGTATGAGGTAGTGGATCAACTGACAAAGGTGGGGCTGGGGCAGTCTACATGTATCGGTATCGGCGGTGATCCTATTGTTGGAACATCCTATATCGATCATCTGAAAATGTTCAGGGAAGATCCGGAAACTGAGGGTGTTGTACTTATAGGCGAGATCGGAGGTTCAGCTGAAGAAGAGGCTGCTTCATATATCAGGGAAGAATTCAATAAGCCGGTTGTTGCATTTATAGCCGGTCAGACCGCACCTCCCGGAAAGAGGATGGGGCATGCCGGCGCTATTATTTCCGGTGGAAAGGGTAAGGCCGAGGATAAGATAAAGGCCCTTGAGGCGGCCGGAATTTCTGTGGCCAAGGACCTTGGCAAACTTGGTCAGACGATGCTTGATAAGGTTAAACACTAGCCAACAGTTTGTTGACTTATAGTGATTTTGGTGCTATTTAAACTTTTTTTGAACAATAACTTCCGTTTTTTTTGGAAGTTTATCCATTTTCGGTCACACTGAGGGCCGCTTTAATCGGAGGAAAATGATGTTTGGTATTGGCATGCCGGAACTTATAATTATCCTGATAATAATTCTGATTATCTTTGGGGCTGGTAAACTTCCTGAAATAGGCAGTGGAATTGGAAAAGGAATAAGAAATTTTAAAAAGGCAACAACTGACAAGAGTGAAAAGCCTGATGAAATTTCCTATAAAGAAGACGAAAAAAAAGCTGAAACTGAAAAAGATAACGATTAATACATATCCGGATTATATCTGACTGTGCAGTATATAATCCGGGTTTTCTTTGTCCGCATATCTAAAAGGGAATCTCATCATCAGGAATAGACAATGGCTCTTCAACCGGCGGGCGTTCATTCATTCTGCCGGAAGTGTCATTGTCCCGGCCTTTCGGGCCAAGCATCTGCATTGTATTTGCTATAATTTCAGTGGTATAACGTTTGTTTCCATCCCTGTCTTCCCAGGCCTTTGTCTGTAACCTTCCCTCGATATAAACCTGCTTGCCTTTATGGAGGTATTCACCGCAGATCTCACCGAGGCGTCCAAATGCTACAATTTTATGCCATTCGGTTTTTTCCTCTTTGCCGCCGTCCTTGCTTGTCCACTGTTCCTTTGTTGCCAGCGTGAAGTTTGCCACAGCGGTTCCTGAGGGTGTGTACCTGACTTCCGGGTCTGCTCCGAGGTTTCCGAGTAATATGACCTTGTTTACCATGTGTGTTGCCCCTTCAAAATTAAAATTATTAATAGCCGATATGATTAATATGAAGCTGTTTATTAGAGTATATTTAAAAACTTGCAAAAAACTAGCATATTGCCAGCAACTAAATCAAGTATTTATATGGGCAAAAACCGTATTGACTCAAAATCACATTCGGATTAAGGTATTGCCCAATCACAATATCATGGGGATCTGAATGCTGAAGGTAATACCTCTTGGGGGACTGGGTGAAATCGGTTTAAATATGATGGTTGTTGAATATGACCGGCATATACTTGTGGTTGATGCGGGTCTGATGTTCCCGGAGGACTATATGCCCGGAATAGATATGGTCATTCCTGATTTCAGTTATCTTGTCCGTAACAGAGAAAAGGTTTGCGCTATAGTCCTGACCCATGGTCATGAGGATCATATCGGTGCAATGCCCTTTCTGCTGAAAGAGATAAATGCCCCGATTTACGGCACAAACTTTACAATTGAACTGTTAAAGGCCAAACTCAGTGAATACGATCTGCCCGGGGAAGTGAAATTAAACAAGATAACCGCCGGTGATGTCCTGACATTTGGTCCCTTTAAGCTGGAATTTATAAGCGTTAATCACAGTATTATAGACGGCGCAGGACTTGCCATTGAAACACCCGAAGGAATACTTGTTCATTCCGGTGATTTTAAGATAGACCATACACCGGTTGACGGCTATTATACCGATCTCAACAGATTCTCTTTTTATGGTGAAAAAGGAGTCCTTGCCCTTTTTTCCGATTCGACAAATGTCGAAAGAGAAGGGTATACATTAAGCGAGTCTGATGTAAAGGATACGCTCGAGAACATATTCCGGCATTCGAACGGTCGTCTGATAATAGCGGTTTTTTCATCAAATATTTCAAGGATACAACAGATCATTAACCTGGCTGTACAATACGGCAGAAAGGTAGCCCTGAGCGGTAAAAGCATGAAGGCCAATGCAGCGATGGCCGAAAGACTCGGGCTGATGGCGATACCTGATTATGCTGAAATTACTGAAAAGGCTGTAAAAAACTACCCGGACAGTTCTGTTGCAATCATAACCACCGGCAGCCAGGGGGAGCCCATGTCATCCCTGACCCGAATGGCCAACGGGACCCACAGGGATATTGACATAAAAGAGGGCGATACAATTATTCTTTCGTCAAGATTTATCCCGGGGAATGAAAAGGCAATTACCTCCATCATAAACAGCCTTTACAGGAAGGGTGCCAGTGTAATATATGAGAAGGTGTCTGATATCCATTCATCAGGTCATGCCTACCAGGAAGAGCTTAAGCTCATGATGAACCTGGTAAAACCTAAATATTTTATACCTGTTCATGGTGAATACAGGCATCTTGTTAAACACATTCAACTGGCAGAGGTAACCTGTATTCCTCATGAAAATAACATGCTGGCTGAAAACGGTGATACCATATGTTTCAGTGGCGGCAGGGCATGGATCGGTGAAAAACAGCATACCGGCAGAGTCCTGGTTGATGGAAAAGGGCTGGGTGATGTTGGAGATATTGTCCTCAGAGACAGGCTTAAACTTTCCGGAGACGGTGTTGTTATCGCACTTCTGGTCATCGATGACCAGACAGGCGATATAATTTACGGTCCTGATATCATTTCCCGGGGATTTGTATTTGAAGATGCCCAGGGAACCATTATTGCAGAGGCAAAAAAACAGGTGCTGGATTTTCTGGCAGAGGTCGAGAATCTTGAACACATGGAATGGTCCGATATCAGTTCGGATATAAAAAGGCGGTTAAAAAGATTCTTTTATAAGGCCATTGACCGCGGGCCCTTAATTCTTCCAATAATAATTCCGGTATAGAGTAAAAGTGGAAAAGAAAACAAAAAAAACGGATATTGAAGCAGCCGGTTACGGATCTATAAGAAAAGAGATCAGGGGTATAATCTTTCTGCTTATTGCCATTGTCCTTGGCGTAAGTCTCTTTACATTTCACTCCGATGACCCGCTTTTCTGGGTAAGGTCAAGCAGTGGCGGTCATGTGCATAACCTCTTTGGAACAGTGGGGTCGCATATTTCAGGCTACCTGTTTCACCTGATAGGTTTTTCCTCTTTCTGGCTGATTGCTGTTTTTCTGATCATGGCAGTTCTGTCATTCAGTGCAAAGCCCCTGATACCTCCATTCGGGTATCTTGTAGCGGTCTTAATACTGCTGATATCCTTTTCAGGGATAATGAGTCTTCAGTTTCCCGGAGCAGTTGTGTACAGGGGCGGTGAACTGGGAAGCGGAAGCGGCGGCTGGATCGGTTCTTCTACGGCTGACTTTCTTTCCAGTGTGCTGAATAATTTTGGCGCAAACGTACTTCTTATTACCATTTTTATTATTGCATTTATGATCTGCACCCGCATATCCCTTGGCTGGCTCTTTTCAAAGATTTCCCTCTGGTTTATCTTTACCTACAGAACAATCAAGGAATACCGGACAAAAAAAATTGAAAAGAAAAGGAAGAGCCGCGTAAGAAAAATTGCAATTGAAGAGGAGAAGAAAAAACCAAGGGCAAAGGTCAAGATTGTTGAACCCAAAAGGGAAAATTATAAGAAACCTGAACAGGAGGCCTTTTCCTTCATGGATACCGGCGGTTTCAAACTGCCCTCAACCGATCTCCTTGATGATCCTCCCAGTGAAAAATGGGTTGATATCCAGAAGGAAAGCCTTGAAATGAATGCAAGGCGGCTTGAGAAGAAGCTTGCTGATTTTGGCGTGCAGGGTGAGGTTGTGGAGATTTCGCCGGGGCCTGTAATTACCATGTATGAATACAAGCCTGCCCCTGGTATTAAAATCAGCAAGGTGGCCGGGCTTGCCGATGATCTTACCCTTGCCCTCAGGGCCCCCAGTGTACGCATAGTTGCACCGCTTCCTGGCAAGGCTGCCATAGGTATAGAGATCGCCAATAACAAACGGGATCATGTCTATTTAAAGGAAGTATTTTCAACCAATGAGTTCAAGGATTCAAGCAACAAACTGACCATTGCACTGGGTATGGATATTACCGGCACACCTGTAATATCTGATCTGGTAAGGATGCCTCATCTCCTTGTTGCAGGAGCCACGGGAACAGGAAAGAGTGTTTCTCTCAATGCAATGATCAACAGCCTGCTCTTTAAACTGCCTCCTGACAAGGCAAAACTCCTCATGATAGATCCCAAGCGCATAGAGCTGTCTGTATACAAGGATATCCCCCACCTTCTGCACCCTGTTGTAACAGAGCCGAAGGTGGCCACAAGGGCACTGAAATGGGCAGTTCAGGAGATGGAAAGACGATATATGCTTCTTTCGGACAGGGGGGTCCGGAATATAGATGCATATAATAAAAAGATAGTAAAGCAGAAGGCTGCGACCGCAGTGGGAGGAGACGAGGGTATAGGAAAACCCCTTCCTTATATAATACTGGTTATAGACGAGCTTGCGGACCTCATGATGGTTTCATCAAGGGATGTGGAGGAATCTATCACACGCCTTGCCCAGATGGCAAGGGCCGCAGGCATACATCTCATTATCGCAACACAGAGACCGTCTGTTGATGTTCTTACCGGTATAATAAAGGCAAATTTCCCTACAAGGATATCCTTTCAGGTGAGTTCAAAGGTCGATTCAAGGACTATTCTTGATACAAACGGTGCAGAGCATCTTCTGGGCGAGGGTGACATGCTGTTTATGCCGCCGGGTGTTGGAAAACTTACAAGGATACACGGGGCATATATCTCCGAAGAAGAGGTGAAGAGGGTAACAGACTTTCTCAAGGAACAGATGAAACCCGATTATGATACAAGCATTGTTGAGCATGTGTCAAAGGATGAGACCGAGATAGAGGAAGAACTCGAAAAGGATGAAAAATACGATATGGCAGTGGATATCGTTATTCAGACAGGCCAGGCATCCATATCCATGATTCAGAGAAAGCTCAGGGTCGGATATAACCGGGCTGCAAGGATGATAGAGATAATGGAAAAGGAAGGGATTGTAGGTCCGTCCGACGGAGTTAAGGCAAGGGATGTTATAGGCAGAAGGGACTAAATCAGTATCCGGAAACGGGACACTAAGAAAGGTATAAATATGGTTCATATTTTCAATAAAAAATCAGGGGTTGTTATATCATTGATTATTGTGTTCATACTGGCATGTCTGCCTGTTCATGCAGAAACAAAGGTCAGCAATATCCTGGAAAAGGTAGTTGACGCCCACAAAAAGTTCGCCGCAGGTATGACCGTTTCCTACCAGCGAGAGATACTCTCAAAATCCATGGCAATGCTGGAAGAGGGTATCGGGTCAGACATGGCCTCGGGGGCTTTCTTTTTTAAGGGACCGGATTTTTTAAAGGTGCAGCAGGATGTTCCCCGTATAGAGTATGTGTTTTCCAATGGCAAAACCATATGGTGGTATGTGCCTGAAGAAAAGACTGCCTACAGGTTTGATGATATGGGTAAGGAGCTTTCCATATTATCAATGATATTTATGGGGTTGAAGAACCCGGAAGATGCCTTTGATGTTACAATCGCCGAATCCGGGGATACTGAAGAGCATACCCTTGCACTGACTCCAAAGGAATCACTGGAGGAGATAGATTCCATCAATGTTACAGTATCAGCAACGGATTACAGGATAACCAGGATTGAGATAATAGACATTGCTGGCAACATCACAAGGTTCAGGCTGGGGGTATTTGAGCAGAGGAATGACATTGATGACGGCTTTTTTGATTTTAAGGTTCCCGGCGATGTAAAAGTAATTGAAGAAGAATAACACAGGGATCTGTTTTGCCTTTTATCTACGTTGACCTGGATGATGTCATTGCAAAAACCACCTGCCATTATGTTGATATATTAAAACGAGAATTCGGAAGGACCGTTGACTTTGAAGGCATCACCTCCTTTAACCTCCAGGATTCATTTACTCTTTCCGACAGCGAGTATGAATATTTCTTCAGCCTGGTTCACAGGCCCGAAATAATACTGGAACTTGAACCTGTTGAAGGCTCTATTGATGTGCTCAACTCCTGGTCGGCCAGGGGTTTCGAAATAATGGTTGTTACCGGGCGGCTGACATCCACATATGAATCAAGCCTTGAATGGCTAAGGCGCAATAGTGTCCCTTTTGATTCCTTTATTATGGTGGATAAATATTCCAGGCCAGTTGTGGATAAGAATATAGCCATCACCCTTGACCGGTTTGCCGAAATGGAATTCAGTCTTGCCATAGAGGATTCGGTGGATATGGTGCGATTTATCAGGCAAAGGATGAACAGGCCTGTGATCCTTTTTGATCGGCCATGGAACAGGAACTGTAAACTGCAGCCGGGAATCCTGAGATGTAAAACATGGGAAGAAATAGGCAGGTGCTTCCTGGACTGTATCTGATCTTTAACTTATTGTTTTCTCAATAGAACAGATTCTGATCTTTATAATTTTTTAAGGCCTGTCACCGGACTTATTCATTGACATAAAAGAGGAAACTCCATAAACTTCCATTCGGTTAATTAATTCTTATCAATTTTATAAAGTATTGATAAGTTATTATATTTGCAATTATTTTAATTAAAAAAGAGAGGTTACTATGTCATTTGTTTCTGACCCTTATTCAGGCCTTCAGTTTCTTGACCTCAGTCATCCCTGGGGGCACGGTGTTCCATCCTATCCGGGACAGACTGATGTCAGGATGTTCCGTTCGGTAAAGCATGCTCAGCACGGTGTACTGGCCTGGAAGATAAATACTGTAATGCATACAGGTACTCACATGAACGCACCCATTCACATGATCCAGAAGGGAGCGGATCTGGAATCAATTCCCGAAGACAGGTTTTTCGGAAACGGCGTTGTCCTTGGAATACCCAGGGGTAAATATGAGGTTATCACTGCAAAGGACCTTGAGGCTGCAAAGCCCGGGGTTAAGAAAGGCGATATCGTCGTCATTGTAACTGGATGGCACCATAAATATTCCGATTCCATAGAATATTTCGGGGAATGCCCGGGACTTTCAAGGGATGCGGCCGAATGGCTCGTGGCAAAAGAGTGTAAAATGGTTGCTGTAGACACACAGCAGATTGACTGCCCTCTGGCCACCTCACTCGGTCCGCACAGGGGGGGACCAACCATGAAAAGACTGGCTGCTGCCTATGAGGCAGAGACAGGCAGAGATGCCCGAAAGGAATTCCCGGAATGGAACGTTGCACATAAGACCCTTCTGGGAGCCAACATACCCACAATCGAGCAGGTCGGCGGTGATGTTGATCTGCTTATCGGGAAAAGGGCTACCTTTGTGGCCACACCATGGAAGTTCAGGTATGGTGATGCATGCCCGGTAAGGTTTGTTGCCATGATCGATCCGGAAGGAAAAACCCGCATTGATTCCGGTAAAGAATAGGGTCAAAAAGTAAATTTATAAATAACGAGGAATAATAATATGAGTCTTCAGATATATAATTTAAGCCATTCTTTTCATCAGCATATGCCGGAATGGCCTTCAACTCCCGGTGTAAATGTTACCGTCGATAAATTTCATGCCAAGGACGGTATCTATCAGGTAAACTGGGAAGGCATCATGCACAGGTGTACACACATGGATGCCCCTATTCATGTTACTGAAAATACCCCGGGCATATCCGATTATCCCCTGTGGCAGCTTGCCGGAACCGGTGTTGCGGTTTCCATACCAAAGGGAAAATGGGGGGTAATAACCGCCGAAGATCTGGAAAATGCACGTCCGAAAATCCAGGAAGGCGATATTGTAATGATCAATACCGGTTTCCATCACAAATGGGCAGATACAGATGAATACTTTGCCTATGGCTGCGGTATTTACGGCGAAGGCGCCCAGTGGCTTGTTGATAAAAAGATTAAACTTGTCGGCTATGGGCATCAGGCCAACGACCATCCCATAGCAACCAAGCTGGTTGACCATGGTCTAGGACCATCCCAGCCCCATCTTATAGATGAATACAAGGCGGAAACAGGAAGGGATCCAAAGGAAGATTTCCCGGGATGGGAGACGGGCCATAAAAATCTTATGGTTAAAGGCCATATCCCCGGCATCGAGAACATCGGTGGCGACCTTGATGAGGTAACCGGCAAAAGATGTTTCTTCATGGCCTTCCCGTGGCGCTGGGACGGCGGCGACGGCTGTATCGTAAGGGTACTTGCCGTTGTCGATCCTGACCAGGAATTCCGGTTTGAAACAGGCAAATAACGGGTTGAACAGGGTAAATATCAAATAATAACCAGTTTTTGTTACCCCTGAAAATCATGCAATATAATATAGCGATCAGCAGTCAGCGGTCAGCTTTCAGCAAAAGACTTTAAAACAAAGACAGGCTGACAGCTGAATGCTGACAGCTGAAAGCTCCTGCAATAATGGAAAATATCTTCCATCCCCTCATTGTTAAATGGTTTAAAGAGAGTGTCGGCAGTCCCACCGATATCCAGAAAAAGTCATGGCCCGAGATTGCCTCGGGCAGTAATGTGTTAATAACTGCTCCGACCGGAAGCGGAAAGACCCTTACTGCCTTTTTATGGGCAATAAACCGGCTCCTTACCGGTAAATGGGAAGCCGGTACAACCCGCGTCCTCTATGTCTCTCCCCTTAAGGCACTTAACAATGATATAAAGCAAAACCTCATACAACCCCTTGAGGAACTTAACAGTCTCTTTGAATCAGAGGGTGAAGCCTTTCCCCGCATAGGTGTAATGACCCGGAGCGGCGACACATCACAGTCGGACCGAAGACATATGGTCAGACACCCTCCCGAGATATTAATAACAACCCCTGAGAGCCTTAACCTCCTGTTAAGTTCAAAGAGCGGGAGATCTATACTTACCGGTATAAAAACCGTCATACTTGATGAGATTCATGCAGTAGTGGGCGATAAGCGGGGTGTGCACCTTATTACTGCTGTTGACCGTATTGTAAGGCTTTCAGGTGAGTTCCAGAGGATAACACTTTCGGCAACAGTCCGTCCTCTCAAAAAGGTGGCCGGGTTTGTCGGTGGTTTTCAGGTAAAAGGTAATCCGCTCCTGCCTGTGTTTACACCCCGCAGTGTGTCCATGATCCGGTCTGATGAAATAAAAGAATACAGGGTACTTATTTCCTTTCCTGAGGATGCCGTCAACAGGCCGCCCCAGGATTCAATATGGGATTTTCTGGCAGATGAATGCCGGGAGGTGATAAGAAAAAACAGATCCACCCTTATTTTTACCAACAGCCGCCGTCTGTGTGAAAAGATCACCTACATGATAAACCAGGGGGAGGATCATAATATGGCCTATGCCCATCACGGGTCCCTCTCAAGGGAGATCCGGACAGAGGTAGAGCAGAAGCTCAAGAAGGGAGAACTCAGGGCCATAGTGGCAACAAGCTCCCTTGAGATGGGGATTGATATAGGCGCGCTCGATGAGGTGGTTCTTCTCCAGTCACCATCCACCATCTCATCTGCCATACAGCGGATCGGAAGGGCAGGTCACAGGGTCGGAGAAATCAGCAGATGCACCCTTTTCCCTACCCATGATCATGATTTTCTTGAAGGTGCCGTCCTTGCAGAGGCTGTTGTGTCACAGGACATAGAACAGGTTGAGACTGTAAAATGTCCGCTGGATGTGCTTTCCCAGGTGCTCATCTCAATGACAGGAGTAGAGACCTGGGATATTGATGATCTCTACATGTGGATACGCACCAGCTATCCATACAGGGATCTTTCAAGGGTGCAGTTTGATCTGGTGCTTGATATGCTTGCAGGCAAATACAGCGACAGCAGGATCAGGGAGCTCAATCCCCGCATATCTATCGATAGAATCGACAACCGGGTAAAGGCCAAAAAAGGAGCGCTGCTTTCCGTCTATATGTCAGGAGGGACCATCCCCGATCGTGGATACTATAAGCTGAGGCATAAAGATACAGGCGCCTTAATCGGAGAACTGGACGAGGAGTTTGTGTGGGAGGCACGTACCGGGCAGCTTGTAACATTCGGTACAGGAAACTGGAAGATACATAAGATAACCCATAATGATGTCTTTGTAACACCATCCGGTTCGTCAATCATGGATACTCCATTCTGGCGGAGCAATGAACTGAACCGTGATTTCTATTTTTCTGACAGGATATCATCGTTTCTTGAGATGGCAAATGACCGGCTGGATGACAGTGATTTTGAGGAATTCCTGAGAGAACACCACTTTATGGATGAAACATCATCAGGTGAGCTTGCCGGTTTTATGAAAAGGCAGAAGGAGTTTACAGGCACCGACCTTCCCCATCGCCATCACATCCTGTTTGAACAGGTAAACACCGGGCCTGCGGGTGTTCCCGGAAACCAGCTTGTAATACATACACTGTGGGGAGGAAGGCTCAACAGGCCCTATGCAATGGCGATCAATGCCGCCTGGATGGAGAAATACGGCGAATACCTGGAGATTTTTCCGGGCAATGACTCCATCGTGTTCCAGCTCGAAAGCAATATAGAATCTGAAGAAATCCTGTCACTGGTAACCGAATCAACCCTTGATTTTTATCTTAAAAAACAGCTCGAAAAATCAGGCTTCTTCGGGGCCAGGTTCAGGGAATGTGCAGGAAGGGCACTGCTCATTACCCGGAATAAAATAACCGAGAGAATGCCCTTATGGATGACCAGGCTTCGTTCAAAAAAACTCCTCGAAAAGGTGATAAAATTTGATGATTTTCCTATCCTCATGGAGACATGGCGAACATGCCTTAATGATGAATTTGACCTTGAAAACCTCAGGATGATGCTGGGTGAACTCTCATCAGGTGTAATAAGGTGGTCTGTTGCAAACACACTAAGGCCAAGCCCCTTTGCCTCCAATATCGCATGGAACCAGATAAACCAGTATATGTACGAACTGGACCAGCCTGCGTCAGATACATCGGCGACCAGGGGCGATCTGTTGCAGGAGGTTATTTCTGACCCCGAACTCCGTCCTGCAGTGGACCCTGATATTATCAGGGAATTTGAACTAAAGAGGCAGAGATTATACGCAGGTTATTCACCACAGGACCCGGATGAACTCCTGGACTGGGTCAAGGAACGGATATTTATTCCCCCTGAAGAGTGGGAAGAGTTATTTGCTGCTATTGAAAGGGACACAGGTGAAAAAGCAGAAATAATTATTGAACCTGTCAGGGGGAAACTTATCCATATCTATGTGTCTGATCTTGATAAGCCTCTGGTTGCCTCTCTTGAAGCTTTATGGCTGATAGAAAAGGCATTCAGTAATTTCAATATTGATCTCAGGATTGAACTGTATTCAGGAGGCAAACTTTCCTTTGATGCGGGCAATAGAAATGAATTAAATGGTGATAAAACACCTGATGAGATTTTTACAACTCTGTTTTCCGAATGGCTCAGGTTCTATGGACCAATAACAATAGAAAAGATATCCGGTGTGCTTGGGATTGGTACACATGATCTCCAGCCTTTGCTTGACAGTCTTGCGGACTCAAATGATGTTATAACCGGAAACCTGATCGCAGGAAGTCAGGACATGTTTTTCTGCGACAGTGAAAACTATGAAATACTGTTAAGGATAAAAAGAGCCAGGGCTGTACCGGTATTTGATCCCCTTGAAACAGAATGCCTGCCTCTGTTCCTTGCCATGTATCAGGGGCTTGTGAAGCCTGATAATGGTATTGACGGCCTTTTCAGGTGCATGGAACAGCTTCTGTGTCTTCCTCTTGCTGCTGAATTCTGGGAGACTGCCATACTTCCTTCCCGGTTAAGGGATTACAAGGGGGCATACCTTGACAGGATAATGCAGGAGAGCGATCTCATCTGGACAGGTTTTGAAAAACAGAGGACAGCATTCTGCTTTGAACCGGAGCTGGAGCTTCTCGGTCAGTCGCGAACAGAAGAAAACCCTGATTCACTTGATGACCTCTTCACTGATTCAAAGGCGAAATTTGATTTTTTCAGCCTTATGGATATCTCAAAAAGCAGTTCAGTAGAACTGGCTGAGAGGTTGTGGAACGGTGTATGGAAAGGAAAGATCTCGAACGACAGTTTTGCTGCCCTCAGAAGAGGAATAGAAAACAGGTTCAAGGCAGTGGATTTAGCTGAGCGCCAGACATCCGGCAGAAAGGGCAGAGGAATGGGCAGGCGTTCCGGGTTCAGCAGGTGGAAGGGGGCACTGTCATATTCAGGCAACTGGTTCAGGCTGCCGGAACCTGAACATGAAACCGATCTCATTGAAGAGGAAGAACTGAAGAAGGATAGGGTAAGGCTCCTTTTAGACAGGTACGGGATTATCTTTCGTGAACTGCTGTTTCGTGAGCTGCCCGAGTTTAGCTGGAAGTCGCTTTTCAGGTCTCTGCGTATCATGGAGCTTTCCGGAGAAGTCCTTTCAGGGTATTTTTTTAAAGGGCTGCCTGGTCCCCAGTTTATTTCACGTAAAGCATTCCAGTTATTGATTAGTTTTAAGCCTGAAGAAGAAATCTACTGGGTCAGTGCAATGGACCCTGTATCAATGTGCGGCATACAGCTTGACTATTTCAGGGGCACACTTCCCAAACGGCTGCCGGGAAACCATATTGTATACAGGGGAACCAAACCTGTCATGTTTTCCGAGGGGATTGGAAAGACGTTGACTTTTATGCTCTCTCCCGATGATCCGGATATGGAAAAATGCCTGTCAGTATTGAAGTTAATGCTCGAAAGGGAGTTTAACCCGCTGACAAAAATAACAGTTGAAACAATCAACGAAGAGCCGGCTGTAAAAAGCCTTTATATTGATGTGTTAAAGGGTGTAGCCGATGTTCAGGTTGATTATAAGAAGTTAATATTATACAGGAAGAGATAATAATTTTAAGGAGGGTTAAACATGATAAAAATCTACGGTATAAAATTAGGAAGTGCCTTCAGGTGTCATGTACTCATGCTTGAGATGGGTATTGAGTATGAAGAAGTAATGGTGGACCTTGCCAAGGGTGAAGGCTCCAAGCCTGAATACCTTAAACTTAATCCCAATGGTAAAATCCCCTGTATAGTTGACGGGGATTTTGTCCTCTGGGAGTCCATGGCCATCAACAATTACCTTGCAACAAAGTACAAAACGGATCTGCTTGGAGACAGCCCCGAAGAGAAGGCACTTGTGGATCAGTGGAGCTACTGGTCGATTCTCGAGATTCAGCATCATTTATACACCATAGCCTTCCAGAAGTTCAGGGCTACTGAAGATCAGAAGGACGAAAAGGCCTTTAACAAGGCCATGGAGGAATTGCCCAAAACACTTAAAATACTGGATGATCAGCTTGAAGGAAAGGAGTATATCCTTGGTGACAGGTTTACACTGGCTGACATAAACGTTGCCAGCTGTGTGATGACAGCCAATTTTGCTCAGTATGATTATTCTCCTTTTAAAAATGTGACACGATGGATCGCCAAGCTCAATGAGCGTCCAAGTTTCGAGCAGATACCTTTTCCGCCCAAAAAATAATAATGCACATTCCCCTTCGTCAAGCTGGGACCGCGTCCAAGGCAGCAGCCATAATCTTTTTACCGGAGGTCACAAATTGTGGCCTCCAATCTTTAACCTTAAATCTTGAATCTTGAATCCTGCCCTGTGAGCCTCACAGGCTTATCCCTCCAGCACCCTGGCTTCAACAGCCTTTATTGCATCGGCCGCAGAGCTTGTTATGCCGCCTGTATAACCGGAGCCTTCACCTATGGGAATAAGGTTTTCTGTATTTTGGGATACGAAATTTTTATCGCGCAATATCCTTACCGGGGATGAGGTTCTTGTTTCCGGCGCAAACAATATGGCTTCTTCCGAAATAAACAGCGGAACCTGTTTTTTCCACTTATCAAATGCAGCAAGTAATTCCGTTACTGCAAATTCCGGGAGCACATCTTTCAGGTCACAAGGGACAGCCCCCATCCTGAATGAGTTTTCATTAATTTCATTAGCCTGAGTTTTTCCTAAAAAATTCAATAGATTCTGGGCCGGAGTATGCCATGTTCCTCCCCCTGCCTTAAAGGCCCTTTGTTCAATATCAACCTGGAATTTTATCCCTGCCAGCGGATCTTCTGATTTATAGTCCCCGGTATGACATGTTACAGCCAGTGCCGCATTTGAAAATGGTGAGTCCCTGTGCGAGTAGCTCATCCCGTTAAGAACCAGCATGCCGTCATGAGATGAGGCATTAACGATCTCACCGCCCGGACACATGCAGAAGGTATATACTCCTCTTTTGTTCTTTCGGTTTGTGTAGTTGAGTGAATATGTGGCAGCGCCAAGCCCGTTGTAACTGCAGTATTTTTTTCCATACCGCATCAGGTTGATTGTCTCCACCGGATGTTCGATTCTTACACCAACAGAAATGGGCCTCTGCTCCATGGCAACATTTCTTTTTTGCAGCAACTCAAATGTGTCCCTGGCAGAATGTCCCAGGGCAATAAAGACGTTTGAAGAAAAATATTCCTTTTCATTATTTATGACAACGCCAGAGGCCTTTCCTTTGGAAATGAGTATATCCGTCACTTTTGAGCTGTAATTAATATCTCCGCCTTTCTCAAGGATATAGAGTCTTATATTTTTAACTATCCAGCAGAGTACATCCGTGCCCAGGTGCGGTTTGCTCATATATTCTATTTCTGGAGATGCACCAAATTTAATAAATGTCTTTAAAACGCGGTTTACATAGCTGGTATTGCTGTTTCTCCTCGAAAAAAGCTTACCGTCCGAAAATGACCCTGCGCCGCCTTCACCAAACTGGATATTGGATTCTGTATTCAATTCTCTACTTTCTATAAACCTCTGTACATCAATGGAGCGGTCCTCTATCTTTTTCCCCCTGTCAAATATGATCGGCCTGAATCCGTGATCAATTAGTTCAAGCGCGGCAAACATTCCGGCTGGACCAAAACCTACAACAATGGGTCTGTCTTTGAGGGATTTTATTTTTTTAACCGGGATAAAAGGTTCCTTATAGAGGGGAAGGTTCTGTATGTTTTCAATGCTGTCAGGAACATCAACGACCAGTGACAGTTTATAATAAAATTGATTCTGGTCTTTCAAATCCAGGGATTTGCTGAGGATTTTAGAGATGGATATATTTTTATCATTCAGTCCCAGCCTTTGTGACGCTAACTCTATATATGCATCAATACCATCTTCTTCAATGAGGATTTTCAAATCATGGATTATCAGTTTCAAAAAAAGCTCCTGTTGTATTTTTCACTTCTCTCTATACCCTGACCATGCAGTAAGAGAAGAAAAATAACATGTAAAAAGGTTTTTAAACAGGATAATTTTTAAAGGCATATAAATAATTTATTGATCATCGAAAGCAACCATAAACCTCATTTTAATAATATTGAACGTGGCTCGCGGTAAACGGAAAAAGGCAGAAAAGGATGAACTGATTCCCTCTATCCTGGAGTCGGAAGGATCATCCAAAGAATACCGGAAAAACTGGGCAAGACTGATACAGAAAATATATGAAGTTGATCCTCTTACATGGCCTAAATTGAATCAATTTCAGCATCTTTATCTATATATTACCCTGTCCGCCTTCTTAATCTCTATCCCACTTATTTGCTATTTTTGATCGGTTTTATAGAACTACAATATGCTGGGGAGGTTTGGGATTGACACACAACGCTCAACTCCATATACTTCATTCCTCAAAAGTGGAATTCTCATCAAATCAAATTATTAGATCTTCAAAAGTAAATGCGGGCGCAGTAATTCGCTCTCGCATTTTTTTATACACTTTCTAAATCTCAAACTTTGGAGAGTGTTTTCACTTTTTATTATGAAGCTACGCGGCAGGCCAACTACATCCCCCTAAAATATTCATTTTCGTCAATATATTACTTCTCAGCACAACATTGCCAATTTGTAATGTTCCGGCAATCTTCCGGCAATCTACATTATGATATAGGACCATCAGTTTCTATTAAATGCTTCTATAATTGTGAAAAATCTACAGTAAAAAATGAATTAATTGAAAATTGCTATGAATTTAATATGTTGATATTACAATTAGTTAGCTTATAGCCACTCAAGTTATAAATATTACCTGAACTTATTGAAGTATTATATTTTAGTTCCCGGCTTTTGCCAAAAGGGTATTTTTGCATAAGATTGGGAAAAACAATTGCAGTTAAGTGATGTCTGAATTTCAAATATTTAATAACCCTATTTCTGAAAGGTGGTGATCGTTAAAGTTAAGCTACTCAGGCAATAACTGGTTTTCCACTAATGGCAGTTCAAAAAACATTTCTAATCATATCATGTTATTCAATCATGATTAGGTGGGGGAATAATGTACAAAAAAAGATTGAACAATTCTATTCTAATATTAATTCTGGCCTTTATTATTACACTACCGGCATGTAACGAAAATACCAGCCATCCAGAGGGACAGCCCAATGATAGTTTTATGGCACCGGAAACAGAAGCACCGCCACCGGTCGATACATCATGGTCATTCGCTGTAATGGGAGACACCCAATGGACAATATCTGATGACCCTGCACGCTTAAACGATGAAAGGGTAGCGGGATCGTTCATTGAACAGATGAACCAGCAGTTTATTGATAAGGGTGTAGAATTTGTCATTCAGGTGGGTGACCTTACAGACACCGGAACGACAGAAGGTATAGAAGCCAGGGCCGCTTATGCCCAGACCCTGTATGATGCAGGAATAGGCTTTTTCGGTATGCGCGGAAATCATGAAACCTATGCTGCCATTTTTGGAGCAACCCCAAATGGTTTTTGCATAGATGCAATACAGACAAACTTTCCACAGAATCAGGGACTGGGGGATAATCTTTTTGGAGCGACAAATTTCAGCAGCCCGACTAATGACAACTATCCAAACATGGAAACGGAATTAAACGGCATCTCCTATGCATTTGATTATGACGACGGAGACGGCAACAGTGCTACATTTGTGATTTTCGATACCTGGGAAACACCCCTTCAGTCTGAAGTACTTTATTCAGTAGACTGGCATGGCCTGGGAGTTTACTTTATTGATTACAACTACGGTTACAGGGTTGAATATCAGCAGCCATGGATCAGCGAACGCCTCGATGCTACTATAAGAGGAACAGAGCACGCCTTTATATTCAGCCATCAGCCTCTTATAGCTGCCGACCACTCTGATTCACCATTCGGCTTTCTTGATGAACACGTTGATGCTCAGAATACCTTTTATTCAGAGCTCGTAACCAATGATGCAGCGTTTTATATCAGCGGCCATGATCATCAATATCAGAGATCAGTTGTTGAGAGCCCGGATGGTCTTTCATCCATTGAACAGCTGATTTCCGCACCGGCCTGTCCTAAATTTTATCGACCTGATTATGCCGGTGTCGAATGGCGAGGCCAGAAAGACCGTCAAACAGTCATAAGCTCCGAATTGCTGAATACAGGTTTTTACATCTATACGGTTGATGGCCCCATTGTTATTGCAGATTACTATGCAGATAGCACAGGCGGTTATGGCGACACTGATGACTTTCCTTTCCCTGTAGAAGATGATCCTGCGACTGAAGATGTAGATGAATCTCTTCCCGGTACCCATATTACGCCAACCTTTAATTTCGTAAAAAAAGAAACCTGGACATTCAGCCTTAACGGCCAGGCCTTCATGGTTGAGCAGGGAGAAGACTATGCTGCTGTTACAGATACCTATGAAGGGACAACTGTATCTCTTACAGGTACCAACAACAGTACATCAGTGGAAGATTCTCTTGATGGTGCTGATGCTACAGCCGCTGCAATGCCGCTGACAAAGAGAATAACCACTGCCTGGAAAGATAAGGCTCAGTTCTCCGGTATAGACAGCAATGCAGTAATTCTGACAGGCCTGGCTGAAACAGGTGATACCACAACAGATAAGTATATACTTTCAATGTCTGCGACCGGTGTAACACCAAATCTTGGCACCAGAATTGTATCACTGAACAGTGATGGTGAGTGGGATGTGGTATACGGTTCTTACACAACAGCAGCGCCTGATATTACATACGATGTCGGCACATGGGTTATACTGCTACTGATATTTGGGTTGTTATTGACTACCAGGGTGTATTTGCAATTACTGATTAGTCTACAAAACAGCATTTTCTTAATTTAAACTTAAGCCTTTTGTCTCGCATAGACGGGGCAAAAGGCTTTTTTACATCTCATCATTCCGGCGTTTAGTACGGAGGTTAAAAAGTGATATACCCCAGAATATCTTTTGAGAAAATTCGGCAGGCGCTACAGACAATGGACTGAAATGTCAGCAACAGCCTGTACTTAGAATTAAACCCAAGCAGATTTACTTCTTAGCTTCAGGAAACAGGAGAGATGAGTGGTTAGCATGGTTGATTTCAACTTGAGACACAACCGATTTCAGGGTAAGCTTCGTTTCAAACAACAACTCAGGAGTAACAAGTGAAAAAAAGAATATCAGCGTTATCGTTATTATTTTTTATTCTTTTTACAGGATTATTATCATCCTGTTCACAGAATAATGAAAAACTGGCTACAAGCAGGTTAAAGGATATTACAAAAGAAGATTTTTATTCCTGGCTTTCGGATAAAAAAATAAAGAAAGAATCAATACTTGACAGTAAAGATAAGCAGAAAGACAAGCTCACTGATATGGCCCTGGAAATATTTGCACTTGAAAAAGCCCGGACTGAAGGTTTTGACAAAAGTGAAAGCTTCATGTTCCTTAAGAAGCGTGCAAGGGTACAAACCCTCAATAAGTTTTACCTCAACCATATAATGGAGAGCACTGCCTACAATGAACCGGCAATCAGTGTGAGCTATATATTACTTCCACTGAATTACTATAAAAATGACCCTGATGATAATACCAGAAAAATAAGACTGGAAAGCCATGAAGTAACCCAAAAACTCAGCGAATTGACATCAAAAGCAAAAGAAATTATCAAAAGACTTGATAACGGCGAGAGCTTTGAAAGCCTGGCTGCAGAATTTCCGGAAAACCCAACACTGAAAAACGGAGGGGTTTTCGGCTATATTACCAGAGACATGATGCCTGATTATTTTTCTACTCCCGCATTCAATCTTTCAAAGGGTGAATACACTAAAGCGCCTGTCATTACCCCGAAGGGGGCTTATGTAATAATGGTTGCAGATAAGGTAAACATTACTGAGAAAAATATAGCTGACATTGTTAGAGATAAATCCCTACAGCAAAAAATGAGGGCAAGGCTCGCTCAAAAATATAAATCAGATTATATGTCACAACTGATAGAAGCAGACGATGTTGCCTTTCTCTATAAAAAAGGAGAATCCTACAGTGACAGGGATATTATTTTTAAAGTAGGAGACAATGACTACACAATGGCTGATCTTTATGCGTCAGTAAAAAGCAGGGCAAATCAGATAGAAAAAAAGGATATATTCCAGAATGATGAAATCTCTGATGAAAAATTACCTGATCTTGTAGAAGCATTTTTCAGATATGTAATCTGGACAAGAGATGCGGCAAGATTAGAAATTGATAAAAAACCTGAATACCAACAATCGCTGGATCAGCTTTTAAATACACTTCTGATTCGTGAATATACTGCCACCATGGCATCAAGATCCGTATTCATATCAGATCAGGAAGTTAGGGAGGAATACGACAGGAAATACTTGACAAAGGTCACGGGGAACAGCGTAGAGGTGCACCATTCAAAGGCATTTAATGAGGTAAAAGATGAAATTTATAACGAAATGGCTAAAAAAATAGTATACCAGAAGGCCCAGGACTGGAAAAAGCAGGTAATAAAAGAGTATGATTTTAAAATCAATGAGTCAGCGCTTGAAGGTGTTTGACATATCTGCACCTGCTTAAATCTTATAAATCCCATTCATCTTGACTCCCGCCTGGCATTAAAGTCGGAGTCAAGATGAAGACTATTGCATATATCATTGGAAAATATCACTCATAAATATAATAGACACTCTTTGAAGGATTTGTGTCTATTTTGATTTTGCTTCTATTGAGAATTACCTTCATGGTTTCAAGCATCTTTACATTCATAGTTATTTCGGGATTCCTTTTATATTCTTCCAGCATCTCATTAAATGCACTTACACTGCCTTCTGCGTTGGATAATGTTTCCTTTGCATATGCCTCTGCCTTTGAAACAAGTGTGCCAGAATCACCCCTGGCCTTGGGCAATATGGAGTTTGCATAGCCTTCGGCATCTTTGATAATTTCCTGTTTTTTCACTCTCGCATTTGAAACCGAATTAAATGCATCAGACACACTTCCCGGCGGAGAGATATCGGTCAATTCGACCGAGATAATCCTTATACCCAGCTCCATACTGTCTGATATTTCCTGGATTTTTTCCTTTACGACGAGCCTCAACAGCGCCTTTCCGGTTGTCATTACATCGTCTACCGTCATTCTTGTCAATTCTCTGGTTAAACACATCTGACCGATTGATCGCAGGGTCCCTTCCACATCCCTGCATTTATAAATATAGGCGAAGAGATTTTTTATGTCATAGCTGATAAGGGCATTTACAACGATCAGGTTTTCATCACCAGTTAATCTCTCAAGTTTTTCGTCAAGTCTTTCTTTTATGGAGATCGTCTGTACCTTGCTTGCGTATACCTTTACTTTTTTACCCGTCGGCCATGGAAGACAATAGTGTATCCCTGAATCAGAAACCTCCTTTACAACCTCACCAAAGGTTAAAACTATTGCCCTCTGACCGTTTTCAAGAGAATAGGTTCCGCTAAGGAGATAGAGGATGAAAACCAGAAGGATCAAAGCTGTGTAAAATATCTGTCTACTATTTTTTACCTTCACCGGCTACTCCAGAAATAAAGGTATCTAAAATCGGTGAATTTTCATCAAGAACAACTACAGTCTTTTCGTTGAATATTTTTTCATAGGCATCTAATGAACGGACAAAATTATAAAATTCACTGTTCTTTTGATATGATTCACCATAAATTTTCATGGCCTGTGCCTCCGCCTGTCCCTTAATAACAGTTGCCTCCTTCCTGGCCTCGGCAAGGAGGACACGTGAAGTTCGATCCGCCTCAGCCCTTATCTGCTGGGCCTTTTCTTCACCTTCTGCTATATATTTTTTTGCGATACGGTTTCGTTCGGCACGCATGCGTTCAAACACCGCAAATCTGTTATCTGTCGGAAGCATCATACGTTTGATAAAGACCTTTCTCACATCAACGCCCATGTCCTTACTGTCGGATTTAAGCAGTTGCGTAAGATCCTCATTCAATTTTTCGAATTTTATCTTTTCACGATCAACATTTACAAGCTCGGAAAGTTCTATATGTCCAAGGAGCAGACCCAGCTGGGAGTAGAGTAAATCGGTCAATCTTATTTCAAGCCCGCTTTTGTCTCGAACAGTCTTTATAAAAGAAACAGGATCCGATATCACATAACAGATAGCTGTCTCCATAATCAGATTTTTTTTATCGGCTGTCAGGAATTCCGATGGGACAGGAACAAGAGTATTCTGCTTCGCACCTACCCTTACCACACTGTTAATGGGGTATGGGAATCTGGGGTAGAGCCCGGGTTTGTCGATAACCTTTACAAGCCTGCCAAAATTCATAAGCACGGCTCTCTCACCGTGATTTACTATCAGTGTACATGTCAGGGAAACAACAACAATGATCCCGACAATAACTGAGATATAAATAGAACTCTTTTTCATCATTTACCTTTTTATTCTGTTATCATCATTCCTGGAAAACCTGCGCTGGGCCTTTGAGGGCATTATATACAGGATCTTGTCCTTTAAAACCTTCTCTACAGTCTCCCACCACATCTCTGTTTTTTCAATGGCTTTATATTTAGTAAAGTTCTGCTCTCTCAATATGTAACTCTCGGTCTCACCCTGTGCATTATTCATTTTTTCATCAGCATAGGCCTTTGAATCTAGAACTATAGCAGTTGCCTCACCCCGTGAACGTGGAACAAGATCATTGGAATAGGCGCTGGCCTGGTGGATAATTTCATCCTTTTTTTCCCTGGCTGATGAGATATCCCTATATTGAGGGACTACCTCAATGGGTGGGTGGACTTCCTGCATGTAGACCTTCTTTATATCAATCCCCATGGAAAGATTGTTTGCTGTAATTTTTATTTTCTCAAGCAGATGATCCTGTATCTCGCTCCTTTCAGCGGTTAACAGATCATCCAGAGAGTACTGGCCACACAGCAGGTGTATCTCATGTACAAAAAGATCTCGAAGGGTTTCATGTGCGTTTTCAATATTCAGAGCATACTGCACCGGGTCAGTTATGAGGTAATAACCTATAAAATTTATATCGATAAGATTTTCATCCCCTGCAATGGAAAGCGCTTCTTCAGGCACCTTGATATATCTGCCCTGATTATGCATATTCTCCCATAGATACAGATCAGGTTCTTCTCCAATATATCTCATATCAGTCCTGAAACCGCTTTCAAGGCGAATCATTACTGATGTATCAACAATTAAGGCATTTCCAAAAGGCTTTGGAAGATGAAGACACAGGCCCGGAGGATTTTTTTCAACCACTTTCCCAAAAAGCAGCTCCAGCCCTGTCTGGTAAGGACGAACAATATACAGACCTGTGCCGAAATACAGCAGCAGGATCAGGAGGATATTGAAACATATCCATGCATTTAATCTTTTTACAATGAGACCTGGAATAACCAGTATTTTTAGATTCAGCTTTTCCAGGATACTGATGTAGAGCTCTTTAATCTTATGTGCCCTGCGAACTACATCGGCATGAACTTTTTCTATGATTTTGGATAGAATTTTAAACTTCAGACCAAACCTTTTAAGGGACCTGAATAAAAGCCTGATACCGATATTCAGGACAATAAATCCAATCAGGAATGTAATGGCTCTCTCAATATGAATTCCAAAATATCCCAGCAGCAGTGTCAGCCACACACTCACCGATGAAAGGAAATCGGTAAATGTATGCTCGCCTTCCGCTGTAAAGGCATCTGAATAATATTTCGCACCGACCCTCTTCTTATATTCAGACATCTTAAGGGTGATAATTAATATAATTGATATACCTGTAAAGGCGATAATCAGGGGGATATCTGTAATAAACAGGAATTTGGATGGATCACTATTCCATACATACAAAAACATCTCATAGCTGCCGAAAAGCAGGAGCAGTGAAATTAGAAAAGCAACAAATGCCTCGGCTTTACGTGCCTTTTTGCTTCCATGGAATATATACTTCACAAGGATGGACAGCAGGACCACAAAGCTGACGGCAAAATCAGCGCCGGAATGAAGTGCGTCAGCCAGGAGGACAGCGTTTTGAGTCAGATAGGCAAGGAAATATTTAATGGATATTAAAAGAATATCCACCCCCATTGCACAAAATGATGCCTTGACGAGTCCCTTTATTCTCCGGGAATCATTTATATCAGGAGAAGCTGTATCGTTAGTTTGAATTTTATCTGTCATTTATAACCAGGAAGTTGTGGTATAACACCCCTTATTTTGATGCATCTGGACTATATTGAATATTTGCCTTAAAGTCAATTTTACTTGTGACTGATATCATCAGTTTTTATCAGCAGCCCTGCATTCGAACTGCTATTAAGATATACACCTTAGTTACCTGTCAGAGTTTAATCGTATATAAAAAAACGGGAGCGATGCTTCACTCCCGCTTTATAAATAATGTCCCGGTTATACAAGTACAGGCTTAACTGTAATACTGTGTACTCAATTTTTCAGCCTCATCAATAATCACTGCATTAATCCTCTGGACATCCGGATTGGTAAATCAAGCGATTTGACGCCACCATTAAACATGAATCCTCCATCAGGTACCAGCATATCAAATGTTTCCTTAACAGCGTTTCTTACTTCTTCTTCGTCAAATTCCGGCCATGTGGGAAGCATATAATATTCGAATCCGCCGTTGATCGCCAGGCATCGCCCGTATTTCTTTTTCATGGCAGGCAGGTCATTCATTGTCTGGGCCGGATCCCAGACACTAACCCCGATGTCAACCATATACTGCATAAGGTTTTCACACTTTCCACAGTTATGATAGAATCCAGGAATACCCGCGTCACGCGCAATGTCGAGACATTTTTTATATCTGGGAACCAGAAGCTCCTCAAATACCTGCGGGGATATAAATGAATTCATCTGTGTTGCTATATCATCCAGAAGATAATATCCATCTGGTTTATAATAGTGGATAATATTCTTTGTAATATAAAGGGAGTACTCAAGCATGAAAAGGCCATGGAGAATCTGGCCCGGGATATTTGTACGAGCCTCCTTTTCACAGGAGAGGATGACCTATATCCGGGAAGAGTCAAAGGTTGTATACCAGTCAAAGGGTGGGAAATCTGAAAAGGTTTTTGATGCACTTGAATGGCTGGCTGCCATGACTTTCCATGTGCACAATAAGAGCGAACAGATTGTACGCTACTATGGCTATTATTCCAACGTGGCTAGCGGTAAACGGAAAAAGGCAGAAAAGGATGAACTGATTCCCTCTATCCTGGAGTCGGAAGGATCATCCAAAGAATATCGGAAAAACTGGGCAAGACTGATACAGAAAATATATGAAGTTGATCCTCTTACATGGCCTAAATTGAATCAATTTCAGCATCTTTATCTATATATTACCCTGTCCGCCTTCATTTTCTCAAGATTATCTTTTGCGTCCGGATTATTATTCAGTTCAAACTGCAGCTCTTTACACGGATAATCATGGCATTCAATGCATGAATTGAATTTGTTTTCAATGCAGCATTTTTTCATCTTACACATATTAGAGCAGTAATAGGAATGTCTCTTGCCCTGCCTGCAGCCGTCACATATTACGTACTCGGGCTTTACTTCCGCACAATACACTTTTGAAAGTTCTGCTGCAGCTTGAACCAGTTTTTCATTGTTTCCGGATTGTGTTGCAATAAAACTTTTACATCTTGAACAGTCTATGCCGCAATAGGCAATCATACTGTTTATTTTATTTGGTGTCCGGAGCAATGATTTTTCCCTTTTTGCTTTTACGGACAATCTCGGTAACCAGTTTTTCTGCCTCTTCCTTTGTGAGTTCATCTTTAAAAGAAGGCATGGCCAGACCGAAAAATATCCCCTTCATTATAACCTTGACCATTTTTTCATCACTTGTATCCTGCTGCCATTCCTGGTCAGTAAAGTCCTCGCCTTTAAGCTTTTCACCTTTTTCATCATGGGCTGACCCGTCCGCTCCATGGCACTTTACACAGTGCTGTTTAAAAAACAGCTTCAGGTCTTTTTCTCCTGACCCCTGGGCTAAGGCAAATGCCGTGCCGAAGACAAAAACCATCGTAAGGACAGATAAAATAGTGTGCTTATTAATTTGATGCATTTTAACCCTCCGTTTTTTAAATTTTAATTACCTAGTGTCACGTCAACCTTGTAATGTCGTAAAATGTATGGTATGCTTTTTTCATGTTTAACCTTTAAAAGAGGTGAATATGAAAAAATATATTGTGACCTTAACCAAAGAGGAGCGGACAGAGCTAAAAAAAATATCATCAAAGGGCAAACACAGATCTCAGAAAATACTTAATGCACTAATTTTACTCGGATGCGATGAAGGTGAATTTCAGACAACACGATCTATAAATGAAGAAATATCCCGAGTGTTAAAGATAAGCATGAAAAAAATCGACAGAGTAAAGAAGCGTTTTGTCGAAGAAGGGTTTGATATAGCACTCAATGGCACGAAAGGAAGTCGAGCATATAAGAAAAAAGCTGATGGAGATTTTGAAGCCCATTTAATTGCTTTGAGTTGCAGCGACCCTCCAGAAGGTTTTGCACGATGGTCATTAAGGATGTTGGCTGATAAGGTTGTTGAACTCAATTACATCGATGGTATTTCTCATGAAGCAGTGAGACGGATATTAAAAAAAACGAAATCAAACCATGGCAACGAAAAGGTTGGGTGATACCGCCTAATGGAAGTGGCGCTTTTGTCGCAAACATGGAAATGGTTTTGGATGTTTACAAGCGCCCTTTTAATCCAAGATTTCCAGTTGTATGCATGGATGAATCACCGAAACAGCTTATTGGGGAGACAAGGATTCCAAT
Source organism: Desulfatiglandales bacterium (assembly GCA_963667015.2). GTDB lineage: Bacteria > Desulfobacterota > DSM-4660 > Desulfatiglandales > HGW-15 > JAAZBV01. The sequence goes on along the minus strand of CAXXJJ010000004.1, from coordinate 1,362,080 downwards.
CCCTGCATCACCAGGACAACCTATGAAGCATGACTATGAATATAAACGCAATGGAACATGTAATATTTTCCTGTCTTGTGAGCCACTTGCAGGAAAACGAATGGTGGCCGTCACGGAAAGTAAAAAGAAACAGGACTGGGCTCATTTTGTAGAAAAGATAGCTGAGCAATATAAGGATGCCGAAAAAATAACATTGGTAATGGACAATCTGAACACTCATACTCCTGGCTCCTTATACGAAACCTTTTCTCCTGAAAAAGCAAAAGCCATTTGGGATAAATTTGAATTTGTATATACTCCTAAACATGGGAGTTGGTTGAACATGGCGGAAATAGAACTAAATGTACTTTCAGGGCAATGTCTTAAAAGAAGAATCGAAGACATTGATACTGTCAGAAAAGAAGTGGATGCCTGGCAAAAAGCTAGGAACAACAAAAAAGCAAAGGTAAATTGGCAGTTCACTACAGATAATGCTCGTATTAAACTAAAACGACTTTATCCGACCTTTGATTGTTGACATGACACTAGTGTCCATCCAGAAATAACAAAAATCCGGATGGAGCTTTCAGCATTCAGCTATCAGCCGTCAGCTAAAGCTCTGCTTTAAAAGCATTTAGCCAAAAGCTGAACGCTGACAGCTGACCGCGGCTATTCAAAAACGACAGTTTTTGGATGGGCACTACCTAAGAGTACCATAAGAAAGTTAACAGGGTTATAAAAATATTTATTCAAATCACCCTGTATATAACATTGAAGGGAATAGGACTTAAAAAATCGCTCAGGTTTTCCAGGTCCGGGGCAAGTTCAATAGGTTTTATCTTTAACATTAATCCCTCATATGGGGGATTTTTTTTATAAAGTTGTGTTGTATTTAATATGGGTAAATACAATAAAAGAGGGAAATCCCATGGCACAACTCAATAATACGATGGACATCATTAAGATACTGGATAAATCAAATTGCAGAGAAAGTAATTATGCTACATGCCTGGCATTTGCAGCAACTGTAGCCAGGGGACAAAAAAATCTGGATGAATGTCCCAGGCTTGGAAAAGATGTAATTGATCAGTATGGAGGGTACACTAAAAAAACAAATGAAATAGAAGAGGATATTGAAAGGACAATAGAGTTAATGAAGGAAAAAATCCGATCCATAGACATTTCATCCACAGCAACTCGGTTAGGGCTTCCCTTTTTCAATAATGCGTTGACCATCAAGGTCTGCGGGAAAAATGTTTATGTGAAACAGGATGGGAGTTTTTCTTCTGAAATCCATCTACACCAATGGATACTGGGGCCGATATTCAATTATATTTCCTATAGCACGGCAAGACCATACGCACCTATCAGGAGCGAAAGATACAGCTGGCAAATAAAACAAGGGCACTGAACAATGAAATGATTTCTCTGGCCTTCAGTCATCCGGAACTGGCTGAAGCCATGATAAGTGCCCATGAACTGCGCCTGCTTTATGAAGAGGAAGCAAGAAACAGGTATAAAGACAGTATGTTTGTCGGAAACCCGGAGCCTGATAAAAAGCAGGTTACTAACAGGGGATTTGATTTTTGGGAATTCTGGCAAAAAGCATTTCACTATCATAACAGGGGGGAGATGTCGGATGATATTTGGATGCAATGGGACGGCATGTTCAGAAAAAAATTATTTTATAAAATGTACAGAAGCAACTGGACATCAATTAATTATGATAAATATTCAAATGAATTTACAACATATGTTAACAGGGTGATGTCAGGAAAATAGGATCACCGGATATATGGATGCGATGTAGAGGGTGGAGAAGTTCAACTTTTTAATAATTTAAGTTTAGCTCAAATCACCCGAAAAGGATGAGTGCTGAAATGTAAATCTAATTCTTAAGCTCTTTTTTGATGGCTATTCCTATTTTTTCCCACGTTAGAGGTTTTTTAATATATTGGCCTGCTCCTATTTTCTGAGCATTCTTTACATCATCTGTCTCAGCGAATCCGCTGACGATGATGGCCTTTTGTTTGGGGTGTATTTTAATAATTTTTTCATAGGTTTCCCTGCCGCTCATCCCCGGCTCCATAATCATATCAAGTAAAACCAAATCAACAGTATTTTCCTTCAGATATTCAACCGCTTCCTCACCACTTGAAACCGGAACGGGTTTATAACCCAATGCTTCTAATATTGAGCATGATATCTCTCTCTGGGTTTGAATGTCATCGACGATCAGGACCTTCTCGCCATCTCCTTTCAGATCTTCTATGGGTATGGACAAGGGTTTATGAACAAATGCCTCTCTGATAATCGGAAAATATAATTCGAATGTTGTTCCATTTCCAGTACTTAAAACATCTATGTATCCATCATGATCCTGTAAAATATTCCAGACGACTGCTAAACCCAAACCAGTACCGCTTCTACCCATTATCTTCTTGGTAAAAAACGGTTCAAAAATCTTCTCAAGGTCATCGGATGGAATGCCATGACCGTCGTCAGACACAGATAGAACTACATATTCCCCTATATTAACATCCTCATATCTCTTCAGCGGAGTATCAATATAGCGGTTCTCTGTTGATATATATATATTCCCGCTTTCTTCAATAGCCTCTGAAGCATTTGATACAAGATTCATTATAACCTTTCTTATGTGAATAAGGGATCCATTGATATTCAGCAAATCCGGATCAAGGTTTAAGTTAACCTTGACCGTGGGGTTGAATTGTACAAGTTTATTATACTCGGGTGAGGTCAGGTATTCTTCTACAAAATCATTAATATTCAATGGTTCCTTGGTTGATGCGACACCCCTTGCGATGGTCAGCAGGTCCTGAACAATGTCGACCGCCTTGTTGCCGGATTCCTGTATCGTCTGGATTGGTTTTCTGAGGCTGCTGTCTTCAGGAAGGTCAAGAAGAAGTAAATCCGGGTAGCTGACGATTCCAGACAGTATGTTATTCAGGTCATGGGCCACGCCACCTGCCAGAAGACCCAGGGATTCCATTTTCTGAGATCTTTGAAATTTCTTCCGTAATTTTTCTCTTTCTTCCTCAGCCTTCACACGTTCAGTAATGTCAAGGACGATACCCTCAAAGTGAGTGATATTTCCATATTCATCTCTCCGTATGAATGTCATATCATCAAGCCACTTTGTCATTCCGTTTTTAGTTTTAATTCTATATGGTTTATGGGTAAAATCATTCTTTTTCTCTTCACTGCTGATTCGAATTTCTTCCATTACTCTTTCTATATCATGTGGGTCTATTGTCTTCTCGTAGGAGATCTTACCCGAAATAAATTCTTCTGCAGTATAGCCAAATAATTTTATTACATTATCGGAAACAAATTCTACGGGCCATCCTTCGGCATTTTTCCAGAGAAAAGTAACTGCGGGGCTTCTATTGATAATATTGTAGGCTTCATGCAATGATGCCTCATCCCGCTGTCGTTTTACAATCATCCACATCCCCTGAATCAATAAACTCACCTGTTGAACATCCAGATCATTATATGTTTCTTCTTTGTTGCCGACACCGGCTACTGCTACGATTTTATCTCCATCAAAAATAGGAATGTTTACATGACTTTTGATAGCTACATGACCTTCAGGATAGCCTTTTTTATAAATGTTTTCTTGAGAGTAGTCATTTGTTATAACCGGTTTCCTTTGCCGGACGGCCTCACCCCAAAGCCCGGTTTTTTCTATAGAATACACAATTGGTTTATCTTCAATTCTACATTCTTTCATTGCGCTTTTAGACCAGCTGTACATAGTCAGGACAGTCTCGTCTTCGTTCATGAAGGCAAGGTATCCAATTTTACTGCCGGTCAATCTAACAGCCTCATCAAGCGCGAAGTCTGTTATGTCCTTTAGCGGTGCCTTTGTCATTTGATTAAGCTTTAAAAGGGCAAGAAGCCGTGCTTCATTAAGGCGTGTTGTTTCTTCGGAAATTTTTCTATCCGTGATATCTCTCCCGATCCCCAATACACCAGTTAGCTGGCCGTTCTCTCTGTATATTGGTGTTTTGATAGTTTCCAGGATTTCATGGTGTCCATCGTCCGCATAGGTAACCTGTTCTTCATTTCTAATGGGTTCTCCTTTTTCTATTGCAAGCCTGTCGTGCGCCCGAAAAAAGTCTGCCAGTTCCTTATTCACAAAATCATAATCCGTCTTGCCTACTATATCCTTCTCATTTGCTCCTATAAGTCTTTCAAATTTATGATTGCATAATAGAAATACCCCATCCTTATCCTTCAACCACACCAGATCAGGAATGGTCCGTATAAATGTGTGCAGCTGTGCTTCCCCCTCTTTCAATGCATCTTCTGCCTTTTTACTGTCTTCAAGAAAGCGCGCCTGCAGTAGAGTTTGATATGCTGAAGCGGATAACTGGTTTGCAAGGGTATAGAGCATTTGAGCAATTTGCCCAAATTTCTTCCGGGACATTCCGGGCACTTCCCTGAATGCCTCTACTACAGCCGCCTCATTTGCTCCTATTTCCTTTGCATATTCCCGTATTTTTTCTTCTGTTTGAGTTTCATCTCTAACCTGGCCTATCAGCCAGTTCGCGATGTGCCTTCCTTCTACTGAAATGGCAGCGCCAGCATCCCAGAGTCCACCACTCATACACGGCTGAATAGTTGGCCCGCCTGGAGATAAGCTTCCTATCACTGAATCGGATTTATAGCAGTTGACACGACCCTTATCAGTTTTTCGAATAATGTCGCTGCATAGGCGACAGAAATTACTGGGTTTGGTTATCGGGGTTCCATCTATAGTGGTGATGATTGAGGCTACACCTGTGGCATTGGCAAATTCGTCCTGCAATTGTTGAATATCATCAATATTAAACAGGTCTTTAAACTTGATGTTTTCAAGACCATTAAGCGGTATGGTAATAGCCAGAATGCTATTTTTAAGAGATTCTTCTTTTTTTTCAGGTTCTGAATTAGATTTTTCCAGTTCTTTATAGGTGAATTTATTAGGCATTTGAGCCCCCTGTCTGCCAGATTTTGCCAAAATGAAATAGGCTGCTTTGGGTTGTTTTATGCTTTTCGACTCAGATGTTTTTATGGCCTGCTAAAGGATCATGAAAGGTCAGTACAGGTAACAATTAAGGCTAAACTTGAATGAGCTGCTAACTTGCCATTACTCCCATTAGAGTATAATAACAATCTAATCAGAAATTATAAAATACTTCATAACTATTATCAATAAGTCAATAATCCAAATCCTGTTAAACCTATGAATCTGTGGGCATATTACCTTTTTTAAAAGTTGTTTAAAGATCTGAACCGGTGTCTGATCTCCCTGAAATGTAATCTTGCATTTATCTTTTTTTTCATAATTATCGAATAAAGCTTGATTTTTTGTCAAAAATCATAATTATGGGGAGAGTTATCTGGAATATGCAGTGCACTTTCTGGTAACAAAGTGGGATTGGCCCGTGATTTGAAACTAGTAATTTTATTCAGGAGATTGCCAACATGGCTAAAGGTACAGTAAAATGGTTTAACGACTCAAAAGGCTTTGGTTTTATCGAACAGGAAGACGGTGGTAAAGATGTCTTTGTCCATCACTCAGCTATCAATTCAACGGGTTTTAAGTCCCTTAAAGAAGGAGACAAGGTTTCATTTGATGTTGAACAGGGGCAGAAAGGTCCTACTGCAAAAAATGTAACAGTGATATAGTTAACTGCAATATCAGCCATAAAAAGTTTCAGGACAAAAGACTGTCCTGAAACTTTCTTTTAAAACGCCTGTTTTCATAATCTAACAAATAACTGATCATACATATTGGCTCGGACACTTGAAGTGTCTCCTGTTACCTGTCGGAGTGTAAGGGAACAGGGTTCAGGCTGGACCGGTACGGGAAGCAATATGCTGTATACCTGGCGGCTGCTTTTATTAAATACCGGAAGATGCCGAAGAAATAAGCGATATAAGGAATCTGAGTAAAAAATAATCTGAATCATCTCAAAACTATTTGAGTTATAAAGATGGCAATATTGTAATCTGAAGATTGACAGCATAGCCAAAGTTAATTAACATCACTGTTCACATTATTAACTGTTCTTATTCCAAATTATTAATTCAGAGGGATTTATGCAGAAGCATACCGAGCGTCTGGGAAGCGCTCCACTGGCATCACTGCTTGTTAAATTAAGCCTTCCCGGTATGGCGGCTACCATTGCCATAAGTTTATATAATATTGTTGATACATTCTGGGTATCGAGACTTGGGCATGAGGCAATAGCGGCTCTTACCATTGTATTTCCCTATCAGATACTTGCCATGGCAGTCGGCCTGGGTACGGGCACCGGTATTGGAGCGCTTGTATCCAGACACTTTGGTGAGAAGGACATAAAAGCCACAAATCTGGCGGCCGGTCAGATTTTTTGTTTAAGCATTTTCTGGGGTCTGATTTTCCTTGTACCTGCGATACTGTTTCCTGATAAAATCCTTGTTGCCTTTGGGGCAACCGGGGATATCATGAAGTTTGCAAAGATATACCTTGTTGTTACCTCATTTGGCGCCACAGCCAATGTATTTGTATTGCTTGCCGGGAGTCTTATCCGGGGTTCGGGTGATATCGTCAAGCCTACAATAATCATGATAACATCAAGTTTTTTAAATATAATACTTGATCCTTTTTTAATTCTCGGGCTTGGGCCTTTTCCCGAGATGGGAATAAAAGGAGCAGCACTTGCCACGGTTATAGCCCAGGGGGCCGGTATGCTGCTTGGTATTTACTATCTTCTGGGTAACAGGACCACTTTCAGGTTTGACAGGGAGAGTCTGATACCCAGGTGGCTGATAATAAAAAAAATATACCGTGTTGGTGCACCTGCATCCATTCAGCAGGTAACAGAAAGTCTTGCCTTTGTTCTCTTTAACAATGTGGTATCAATTTATGGTTCAGTACCAATCGCTGCGGTAGGTATTGCAATACGCCTTTCAGACCTGGCATTTATGCCGATTATGGGAGTATCAAACGCCTTGCTGCCAGTGGTGGGTTATAACTTCGGGGCAGGAAACCAGGAACGACTCTGGAAATCAATTAAGCTCTCATCAATTGGTATCGTTATTCTCCTTGCGGTTTTTACTGTCATATATGAAATATGGACACCGGAAGTTGCCGGTATTTTCATAAAAGATCCGGAAACACTCAGGGTCGCTGTGCCTGGCATGCGTGTTATGCTTTCGGCAATGATTTTTATCGGCCCGAGTATCCTCTTTATCACGGCTTTTCAGGGATTATCAATGGGCGGAATGGCTTTATGGCTGTCACTGGCCCGGCAATTTATTCTATTTGTTCCTTTACTTTACCTGCTTGAGTATCTGTTTGGCCTGACAGGAATCTGGCTTGCGCTTCCCATTTCCGATGTGCTTGGCTTTGTTGTTATTCTGGCATTCCTGTTGAGGGAATACCGCAGGCGTAAAAACAGCTTTTAAATGACGATTTACAGCTTGATCATAATCATAGTGAATCGGAAGCGTGATAAAAGGAAAACTACATAAAGAGACTGGAATGATTTTCGCCTTATTGAGGCAAACTGGCTTGTGCTGCCTTGTGGCACAAAGACAGGATGGGAATAGAAAATAAATAGAGGAGAAATCAAATGAAGAAATACTTAGGAATTTTATTCGGCTTTATTGCTGCAGTTACCCTGTTACTTGGTGCATGTGCTCCTGCTGAAAAAGAAGCAGGTAATTACGCTGAAGACCGCGCCATGATCGAAGACCTGCAGGCACGTTACCTTTTTGCCCTGGATTTTTTCGATCTTGACACCTATGTGTCTACATTCACCGAAGACGGTGTTCTGGATATTATCGAGTACCAGGTCAAGGGCCGTGATGCTATTCGAAAAGCGATTGAAGAGTCCAGAGCTGTTTTTGATCATTCTGATGTACCTACTTCGGGACGTCATAATATAACCAATATTGTTATTAAAATAGATGGTGACAAGGCTTATGGACGGTCCTACTGGTTTCATTATGGCAACGATAACCCTGACAAAAAACCTGCTTTAGACGGCTACGGACATTATGAGGATGAAATGATAAAGGTTAATGGCGAGTGGCTTTTCAGTAAACGTGTTATCTATAATGAAGGCAATGAAAAATGGAGGGGACCCGCTAAAAATCCGGCGTGGTAAACCCTGTCATTTTTTCGGGATACTGTTGCTGTATTTGACGCACAAAAACGTGGAATGACGGGCTATAACCTTATCAGGTTTTTCGTCATTCCACGACTATCCTGATAAGAGAATTCAGGTTTGTATCTTTCCCTGAAAGCCTATAGTCTTCTTTTTTCATTAATAATTTATTACTGTTTACTGATCATTGAAAAACCTCTTGCTTTTCCAATCCAATAATTTTAAACCTAGTCCATTATTTCTGTCCGTGTATGACGTATTACTGCATCTTGTCCGCCATAGCTTTAATGCAAAGGCGGATTAAAGTCTTTCATGTTATTAAACCTGTTAAAATTTATGAACCTGTAGATGTTTCATGTTTTTTTATTAAGGAGATCGATACATGAGCCGTACGAATAACGCCAGCAGCCTTTCTCGAACTGATATTTTTAATTATGCCTTTTATATGACTTCCGAGATGCTCTTTCTTATGATGCCTACAACATTCATGAACATATTTTTTACGGATAATCTGCTGATCAGCGCTGCGCTTGTCGGTACTGTCGTGGGTATCGCCCGTGTTTTTGACGTTGCAGCCGGGCTTGTGTCCGGGGGCATCATTCAGAAAACACGGGAAAAAGGCATTTATTACAGCAAATGGATAACCGCCACCCGCTGGCTGATCGGCTGCGGCGTGATCCTGATGTTCGCAGATACATCGTCTATGTCGCTTACAGTCAAATTAGTTATTATATTTATTGCCTACTGCATGATTAATCTTTCAATGAACTTTATCCAGACATCTCAGTTCAATGTCCTTGCAATCATGGGCGGAACATCCCTGGAAAAAAGGAATATGCTGGCATTCAGAGGCACACAGGGTGTTACAATTGCAACATTTATCGGCAGTATATCTCTTGTCCCCATAATTGAAAAAGTACTTACTCCTGTGATCGGCAGCAATTATGCATACTTTGTCATGGGTATAGTCTGTGTTCTTCCCTATATGTTCGGCTGTCATTTCCTTGCAAAATCTGCCAGAAAATATGAAGAAACTACCCCGGTAAGTTCCGGCCCGGGCGTCAGGGTTATTGATATGATCATATCAGTGGTGACGAATGACCAGCTGCTTATTCTGATCCTGGTTATGTCCTCTTCTTATATTGCCCAGTACACAATAATGACTCTTGCAGTCCATTATTTTACCTATGTTCTGGGCGACGTAATGCTGATGACATACTCTATGACAATGCCGGAACGTTGGTTGCTATTGCAGGGAGCATTTATAGGTCCGAAAATCGGCGTTATGCTGGGCAAAAAACACTGCTATGGTTACAGGTTTGCTTTGCCAGTGCCTGGCGCTGGTCCTGGTTTACTTTTTTGCGCGGACATCTGCTGTTGCCTATATAATTTTTTACAGTTTTTTCTTTTTAACAATGTACTTCTATTTTTGTTTTAATGCCAATTATACAATTGACACCGGCGAGTACCATCTGCATAAGACAGGCAAGGACAACCGCTCGGTAGCCAATGGCATGATGAATATACCTTTCAAGATCGGTCTGCTGATCGGCGGCTCTGTTCCTATGATTGTCCTGGGGAAGATCGGATATCAGCCGAATATGGAACAAACACCCGAATTCATCGATAAATTCATGATGATGTTTGGACTGTTTCCTGCAGCGTTCTGTTTAATTGCAGCCATAATAATGCAGTTCTTCTACAAAATTACCGACGCTGATGCCGCAAGATACGCCAGGGAAAACCAGGAACGCGCGGCAGCAGCAATGGCTGCTTCCGGAAAAACTGCCTGATCTGAACACTCAAAAAGGGTATAACACTGAATTATGGAGAGTGAACAAATGGCAGGGACAATCTCTATTCCATCCCGAAAAATCAAGGTAATCGGAAATTTTGATGTTGTAGTAGTCGGTGGGGGTCCCGGAGGTTTCAGCGCTGCTGTATCCGCAGCCAGGGCAGGCGCCAGTACCGTACTGATAGAAAGGTACGGGCATCTGGGCGGAATGGCTACCGGTGGACTGGTTAATATATTCCCGAACCTTGGCGATATATACGGAAAACAGCAAATCGCAGGACTCTGCCAGGAGTTGATCGACAGACTCGATACCAGGCAGGCTACCAGGTATCCGGATAAGGGTGCCTGGGGTTCAACTGACCGAAAGGTGGTTGACACTTACCTTGATGCCAACCTTCGTCATTTCTTCGTGCGAACAGGGCCGGATGGCAAAGAAATTACGCTTTATACAGTACTGGTTGATCCTGAAGTGATGAAGGATGAATTAAACACCATGGTGGAGGAGGCAAAGGTTAAAGTACTGCTTCACTCATGGGGTTCCGAGCCTGTTATGGATGGTAACAGGGTTAAGGGTGTTGTCTTTGAAAGCAAGTCCGGCAGGCAGGCGGTCATGGGAAAGGTCGTAATAGATTCTACCGGCGACGGTGATCTTTTACCGCTGGCCGGAGTCGAATACATCGATAAAATCAGACCCGGCCTCAGGATTTCTCATCTGGCGTTTTGTTTCTGGATAACCAGCGTTGATCTCGAAAAAGTCGACGAGTTCAGGAAGTCACAGCCTCAAAAATACGATGAATTGATGAAGGAACTCGCAAACCTGGGAGGCTTCACATATTATTTTAAAGGATTATTAAAAAATCAGGAAAGCGTCATCTGGTTTCACCCTCATATCAGGTGCACCAGCCAGACTGATGTTGAGGAGATGACACGGGTGGACATGAACAGCCGTAAAAGAGCCCTGATTACATGGGAATTTTTTAAAAAATATGTTCCGGGCTTTGAAAAGAGCTATATCATGCTTACCGCCCCTCAGCTTGGCACCACAGGCGGACGGCGCATAGTCGGCGAATACATGCTTACCGAAACAGACATGAATCAAGACGAACCTTTTGAAGACACTATAGCTGTATTTGCCGATAATGACCGCGGTGAATTATCCCTTAAACATCCGAGGATGTATATTCCATATCGGAGCCTGGTTCCTAAAAATGTAGAGGGTTTGCTGGTCGCCTGTCGCGCCTTCTCCTCGGAAGACTGCGTGAATGACAATTTTAACCTGATACCTCATTGCATGTGCTTTGGACAGGCAGCCGGAAATGCAGCTGCCATAGCAGTAAATGATAACGTCAGTGTCAGAAATATAAAGTTTCCGACTTTGCACGATACCCTCAAAAAACAGGGTGTTATCCTGCCGGAGTAAACGCTGCATAAGAAGCAAAATAATATCATCAGCTGCCGGCCTCCCCGGTGCGGCGTAAACTTCAAACGACGCCGGCTCTTTCTTATGTCATTTCGACCAACAGGATAAATCTTTTCTTCTTTACACTGCACCGACTTCAGATCTCCGGCCTCTGACCACTTTTTTTGTTTTTTCTAAAAGCCTATAGTCTGCAGCCTGACAGCCGATATTCATAATCTTGAATATTGAATCTTGAATTATTCCTAAATAAGGTTTAAGAATAACTGTATCTTTAGGGGTATAATGAAATACTGCCTAAAGGTGCATAGTCTTATGTATTATCCAAATAAAGTATTATTAGTCGTTATTATCAGACTTGCCCTCTTTAACGTATTTGAGCCGGGCTTTTGGCCCGCATCAGTGATCCTGAATCTCGATTTAGTTTTCATTGTTAACGGAGAAAAAATATGAATACTGCCTCTTCTGATACGCGTACAGTAAGCCCGTGGTGGACAACTATTGTCTGTGGAATGGCCTCCTATATTGATGCCTGTGCCATGGTCAGTTCGGGAATAGCACTGGTTATCTACCAGCACTCAATAGGATTAACCTCTGATCAGGTTGGAATCCTGTCCGGCTCTTTGACCTTTTGCATTGCAACCGGTGCACTTCTGGGAGGCAGGCTCGGGGACAAATATGGCCGCCGTTCGGTTTTTATAATTACAATGGCCATGATTGTCATTGGTTCGGCCATGCTGACATTGATGACCTCTTTTTATGGATTACTTATCGGAACCATTCTTTTGGGGCTTGGAACAGGCGCCGATTTACCGGTTTCACTGGCTGCAATCGCCGAGGTGGCTACCGAAAAAAACCGCGGGAAACTTCTTGGGTTCAGTCAAATTATGTGGGCAGTGGGAGTCCTGGCAGCACTGGGATGTTCGGCTATCGTAGGTGAAGACTACGGGCGCCTGAGCGGTCAGATTATGTATGGTCAGGTTGGACTGCTGGCGCTGATTACCATGATTCTGCGCATGGGAATCCCCGAGTCAGGCAAATGGGAAGCTGCCCGTGCCGAGAGACTTGCCGGTGAAGATACAATCCGGGCAAAACGGGCATCATTAAATGATCTCCTGAAAGCGCCGTACGTGGTGCCTTTTATCGCTCTGCTTCTCTTCTACTCACTCACCAACCTGGGGGCCAATACGTTCAGTCAGTTTTTTACATACCTGTGGGTTAATGTAATAGGGGAAAGTGTCCGCTTTGCTTCCACTGTTACCTTTATAAACCTTACGCTCGGGTGTGTCTGGAGCTACTGGTTTATGAAAATAGCGGATACGCCAAAAAGGTTTAAATTTTTTCAGGTTGGTGCTGTAGCACTGCTCATGATGTTCCTGCTTCCTGCTGTTTTTGGTATATCAACAATCGTACTTATTATCGGCGGCATATTCGGCTTTTTTGGAATAGCTTTCGCTTTTGAGTCGATTATGAAAGTCTGGACCCAGGAGTCTTTTCCCACACTGCTGCGCACAACTGCACAGGGCGCAATAATTGCTACCTCGCGGTATATTGCCGCGGGATTGGCCACAGTCACCCCTAGAATAATGGATTCATCACCGAGAATGCTTTTCTTTATTCTGACCGGGCTTACCCTTGCCGGTGTGGCGGCAGCATGGTTCGGTTTTCATAAAGGAACCATTAATGAGTTTGAGGTTGAAGATCAGGTTGAGCAGGAAGTTTCGTAAAAGAATCAGGGAAGGAGACCTCAATGCATCCCCGCAGTGACCTCCGACCTCTGGCTTTTCTTTTCTTGAATTATTCTTAAATAAATTTTAAGAATAACTATATCTTTTCGGATATAGCGAATTACTGCTTTTTAAGTCTTTTTTAATCGGAAAAATCCATCATGGTACCACCATCTGTTGCGGGGGGATACCTTAAGCCATAGATTGTTTAAAGCTTTTAAATCATTTTCACTGGAGGGGAAAGATGTTTTCTTTCTCAAGTACGCCCCCCTTTCTTTAATTGAAAATTTAAATTTGTACATCTTTAAGATGTGATTCAATTTTGTTTTGTTTACTAAAATTATTAAAAATAGATTGCGAAACAGCCGTCTAATACATAGTAATTGAAAGTAAGCAGTCAAAAATAAACTAAACAGGTTGGCGGCAGCCAACCATGGTATCTACTAAGACCGGGCTACCTTCTTGCCAGATCGGGATTGAGTGCAATTAAGTAATCATTGATGTTTGTATATATTTTTCTATTTAAACCGCCCGGCTTGTCATACCTGTCGTTCGGCAACACGATATCCAGGAGGCTAAAATGAGTTTCAATATAGATGAATTGTTAAAAATTGAAAAAGCTACCTCTGGTATTTTTAAAAAGAAAGCTCGTACTTTTATATCAAATGCTCTTTCATCATTAAGGCCTTATATTGATGAAGCGGTAGCAAAAGAAGGACTTGAACGCGAAGAGATTCTAAAAGCTCTAGTAAATAGGGCTACTGGCTTAAGGCAAGAAGCTGTACGACAAGGTGCAAGATCTCACGGTAGCCCTGAATGGGCAGCGGCTGCAGCATGCGAAAGTTGGCTACATGAATTACTTCTAGGGAACAAGGAAAGTATTTCAAGTGTTGAAAAAATAATTAAAAGATTAGAGCAAAGGTAAAGATCTCGGCATCAAATAAATTTGCTGAACCAGTGATTTACTAAGACCGGGCTTTTTTTTCGCCATTTTTTAAATCTCTACCGACTATAAACCTTCGTGTATTTAACATGGTAAGTTGGTATGCTCCGCCCGGCTTGTAATGTAGCATGTTGGTGTCTTAATAAAAATAATCAGAAAGGGCAACATGTCATCAAAGAAAAAGATACTACCCGAACCAGGATATCGTAAAAAGGGTAAAAAGGGGCGCTTATTTCTTTCATTAGCTCTTATCTCAAATATTTTACTGGTATTATGTACTTGTTGGTTTTCTTATCTTGATGATCGGTACAATAATAAAAAAGAAGAATTTACTTCATATAGGCAAAATCTTGATCTCATTGAATTACAAAAGAGAGAATATTACCAATTGCAAGTCGCTCAAAATGAAATTGTAGTTTTGGGTAACTTAGCCGGTCGAACTGGTGTTCTGGAGTACATTGATATTAAATCACTTAAAGAAACTGAAAAAAACCTCAGTGGTCGTATATATGATAAGGCTCTGTTAACTGCAAAATCAACTTATGCTCTTGTAGAGGGTTACGATAATGAGGTTTCCGACTTCGAAACAAAATTTAATGATCAAAGTGTTAATGATCTCTTTACATACGCGGACAAACATGCCAAAGAAATTCATCAACGATTTTTGAAAATAGCAGGTGAAGCAGACGATAAATTCAAGTATAGAGATAGAGTTCAATATATCCAGTTCGTATTATCAATTATTTCATCAATATTGATTCTACTTGGGACATTTTATCTTTATCAATATGAAAATAAAAAAGACGAATCGTCTACAAATAATAATTAGGCTTACTTTTGCTTTATGGCCTTCATTAATACCAACAAAATGCTCTACCCGACTGGGCGATAAAACGCCGCCCAGCCGGTAAGCATCGGCGTTATGGTCAAAATTTTTGCGGTATGCAAATTTTAAAGGTGGTCGAGACCGATGACTACTCCCAGAAGAAACGATCCGTGCCCATGTGGAAGTGGGAAAAAATTTAAAAAGTGCTGTATAAATAAGAAGCCAAGAAAGCAAGTTGTGATGGTGGGTTCACCAGAGCCACTAAGTGGTGTGCGCTATGATAAAGAAAAAATGGAGTTCAAAGGAATAACCCACGATGGCCGCACAATCGAAACTGATGTAACTTTTAGCCAAACTCATTACATAGCGAATTCGGGGAAAGAAAGGGTTATCTCTCGTACCCATGATAAAGTTGTGCCACATCAACCTGATCTTTTTAGGCATTTGTCATCCTCATTCGACGTATTAATTGGCATTGATACAAATTCTAAAACAATCGGACCGGAAGTACTTTCGGTTTCAGGAATTATCCATTGCGTTTTAACAAAATCAGATCCCAATAGATATTATGCTGGTTTCCCATGGAATGGTGCAATTTTATTCCGTAATTGCCCAGCAGAATTACATCCTGAAAAATTTGGATGGATTGCAGAAATAAATAGAATTAACGGCCACCCTAAGAATAGGGATCTACGATTTGGCATAATTACTGATCACGAATTGGATAATCATATCCCATACAATAAAAAGCAAAAACCTATTTATCGTGATTTTTATCTGCCAGATAATTTTCAATTAATGTATGGAAGAGGCGATGGTTCAAGTGAAAACTTGCTAAGTTTTATAGTAAAAGAGTGTGATAAGAAATCGTCAGCCCTTATCAAAGAAATTAGCGATAAGGGCTGCTATCAGCATGAAGGTAAAAAATTATCGATTGATCAAATTCCGGTTCCTAAGCTTTAGCATGTTGAAAGTACCTTTATATAAAACCTAACCATAACCAGCTACTGCTCCTGAAGCTCGTTCCTCGCGCCGGAGAGTAGCAACGTTAACTGTTTCAATGAATAAACAAAGCTACCTATGATAAATATAATTGCGGCCATTATAGAAAAAGATGGGAAGTATTTACTTTCAAAGCGTTCAACAGAATTAAAGAACTATCCTGGGTATTGGTCTCCTATTTGTGGTCAAGTTGAAAAAGGTGAATCGCAAGCAGAAGCTGTGGAGAGAGAATCGAAAGAAGAAGTAAATCTTGATATAAAGGCAAAAGACAAGATTTGTGAATATGTAACAAATGATAATTCAGGAAAGTTACACTGGTGGACAACTGAAATACTATCGGGAGAAGCAAAAGTCGTTTCTGATGAACTTGCTGAAATTAGATGGGTAACAATTCAAGAAATAAAGAGAATGCACCCCATGAATAAGGAAGATTGTAAAGTATTTGAGACTTATAATTCTAAAAAGTGCATGATCCTGAAACACAGTTAACCATTCAACGTGACAGGCTACTATTTTGCCGAATCAATCCTTAAAGGTTTATGACAATTATATTTATAATTTTATTATGGTGACAGGCACCGGCATGTTAAGGGTTATCGTGCGATTAAGGAAAGGAAGGAGACAAGAATGAAACCTATATTGGTGCTGCCTGAAAAAGAGCAAAAGTCCCTTTGGTTTATCGGCTGGGCTATTACATTTATTCTTGGTTTGGCACTGTGTGTAATTTTGCTTGCAACAACCATTGACAAAATCATTTTCAGCCTTTGCTTAGTTGGATGGTTAATGCTTATGGTACCTATTCTGCTTTGGATACCAGCGTTTTACAGATCTCTGGAATATATTATTGACGATGACGCAGTCAAGATGAAGAAAGGTGTGTTTTGGCGGAAGCGTGTTACTGTTCCATACCAAAAAATAACTAACGTAGATGTGACTCAAGGGCCGGTCCAGAGGATGTTCAACATTGGATCAATTCATGTTCAAACCGCAGGTGCCGGCAGCGCACAAGCTGTACAGGCCGAGCTACGATTGATGGGAGTGATGGACCTTGATGGTTTAAAAGATACAATTATGGAAAGAGTCAGTAATTTTACTTTTTCAGGTACCAGGGAAATTAAAAAGGAATTTTTAGAGCAAAACGATTCACAAATCCTTAGGCATATGCTGAAAGAACTCACAGCAATTCGCAAGGCGATGGAGAGAAGGCGGAGCTAGAGAACATTGTTACAACAGCCTCAGATAACATTGCGCTCTACAAGACCCCGGAGGGTCCCTTGCTTGACATGGAAAATCACAGCGGCGCTTGTAAGCTAATCATTATGAGTAAAGAGAAGTATGAATAACAGTCAATCAACATTAGTTTATGTAGTTCGACACGGAGAAACCGAGTGGAATCTGGCAGGTAAGCAACAAGGTCATTTGGATAGCCCCTTAACTGCCCTTGGGATTAAACAGGCTTATGCATTGGGTGAGGGTTTAATGAACCGAGGAATTGAGTTCATTATAAGTAGTGATTTAGGGCGTGCATCGAAAACATCTGAAATAATTGCGTCAAAACTAAAACTATCGGTATCAACTAAAGAATTGTTGAGAGAACGTCACCTTGGTTCTCTTCAAGGTCTTACGAAGGAAGAATGGCGGAATAAATATCCGAATGAATGGACTTTATACAAATCGGGAGATCCTGATTACTGTTTCCCTGGTGGAGAAAGTGCCAGACAACGTTATAATAGGGCAATAAATTGTGTAGAGTTGCTTGCGGAACAATATGAGAGAAAAGTCATTTTATTAGTGACACATGGTGGAATACTAAGTGGATTGTTTTATCATGCAACTGGTCTTCCTTTAACTGTTCCTCGTCGGTTTTCGTTGTTCAATGCATCAATTAGCAGTTTCTCAATCGATCGAAACAATTGGAAAATGCTCACATGGGGAGAGACCCAACATTTACAGGGTTTAGAAACGCTTGATGACAATTGAAATACTCATAACAATTTAATAAACGCGGATTTGGCGAAAAGCCTGCCAAACCGGTTATCAGTCGTCGTTCTGTGCAAAGAGAATTCAATGATTGTATCAAAAAAGAAAAAGAAGATACGTGCTCAAGGTAAAAGTTGGTTAAAAGAATATAAGGGCAATAATGTTCTAATTGTAAAGACATACAGGCTCCATTGAATAGCTGGTTTGGTGTAAAGGAGTTGTTTTTAACATATCTGAAATTAAAGGAGGATATATGAAAGCACTGGTCTTGCACGAAATTAATAGGATTTCAATTGATGATATTGACATCAAAGAAGAGATGGGACCTGAAGACGTTAAAATCGCTATGAAAGCAGTTGGGATTTGCGGCAGTGACATCCATTATTATAAAAACGGAAAGATTGGTGGTTTTGTTGTAAAAGAGCCTATGATCCTTGGACATGAGGCCTCCGGTACAGTCATTGAGGCAGGGGCCAATGTAAAGGGATTAAAACCGGGAGACAGGGTATGCATGGAGCCGGGTATCCCTGATCCCGGATCACGGGCGACCATGCTTGGCATATATAATCTTGATCCGGGAGTCAGATTCTGGGCCACACCTCCGGTACATGGCTGCCTGCGGGAGACAGTGGTCCACCCTGCAATGTTTACCTTCAAGCTTCCTGATAATCTTGGTTTTGATGAGGGAGCACTTATTGAACCAATGGCCATTGGACTGCATGCCTGCACCAAAGCCGGGATCAAACCGGGAGATACTGCTCTGGTTTTAGGCTGCGGAACCATTGGCCTTGTAACGGCTATATGCGCACTTTCTGCAGGGTGCAGTCGCGTTATTATTACCGATATCAAGGCTGAAAAACTTGAGCTTGCAAAAAAATATGGAATCATGACTGTTCATGCGGAATCCGAATCTGTTTTGGAAACAGTAAAAGAGGTAACAGACGGCTGGGGAGTTGATGTTATTTTTGAGGCCACCGGGAATGAAAAGGTTATAGCAGACATCTTTACTCCTCTGTGTCCCGGGGGGCCAGTTATCCTGATCGGTATGCCTGTAGATCCGGCGCCCATTGATGTTGTGGCTGCCCAGATCAAAGAGGCCTGTATAAAACCCATATTCCGCTATGCACACATGTATCCGCGGGCAGTGGCCCTGGCAGGTTCAGGAAAGGTAGATCTGAAACCCCTGGTGACAGACAGGTTTTCATTCAGCGACAGCATTAAGGCTTTTGAAAACGCGGCAAATCCAAGACCGGATATGGTTAAAACCGTGATTGAGATGTAATAGTAAAATAATAAGAAAGGAGATCACAAAATGCAGAAGATCACTGATAATATTTATACCGAAACGGGTTTTCAGGGCTGTAACTCAAGTTTTATAGTGACCAAAGAAGGTGCAGTTGTAATTGATACACCAATGGTGCCGGCAGAGGCACAGGAATGGAAAAGACAGATTGAAGCACATGCGCCTGTTAAGTATGTCATTATTAATGAGGCTCATATAGATCACTACTGTGGAAGCTGTTATTTAGGCGGGACGGTAATTGGAACGGAAGATACTTATACTGCTCTCAAGAATGCAGAAATGGATGAGCTTTTAAATATGCTCTCAATGGTGGCCCCCGGCACACCAAAGCCCGATCTGAGTTTCTTTTTCAAGCCGCCTGAAATCACAGTTGAAGGAGAAGCTACATTACATCTTGGGGATCATACATTTAAAATTCTTTTAGTACCTGGTCATACCCCAAAACAGCTTGCAGTTTATGTTCCAGAAGAAAGGGTGGTATTTACTTCTGACAATATCAACCTGGAGATACCAACCTTTATCAGTGCTCTCCCCGGTGAGTGGATTAACTCACTTAACAGATTGAGTGAATTGGATGTAGATTATGTAATACCAGGGCATGGAGATATCTCAGACAAAAACGCCTTTCAGATAATGAAGGATAAGATACAGTTGTGGGTTGAAGTTGTAAGCGGGGCAATAAAGGAAGGCCTGAATTCGGAAGAAACATGCAAGAAAATTATGGAAGCAAAGGAATTTTCGGACATTCCTAAAGAAGGACCCATCGCAGGTTTTGTCAATATGAATGTGGACGCATTATATAAAAGCCTTTCGATATAAGGATGGTATTCAGAAAATATTGGGAAGGAAACCTGATTCTTTGGGTAAGGAATAATTTATACCGCAATAAATGCATAACTCTTTGCTCACAAGACCCGGGAGGGGGCCTGTCCATCAGATAAACTTCTTATCCATACAGATCCGGATAGAGTTTTTTAGCGCAGTCAGGGCAGATTCCATGACTGAATTGTGTTTCGGAGTGCTGGCTGATATAGGATTCAATCTGGGTCCAGTAGCCTTTGTCGTCTCTGATTTTTTTACAGGAAGAGCAAATAGGGAGCAAACAGCTTAATTTTTTTATTTCGGAAATCGCCTTTTCGAGCTTCTTTTTTTCTTCAAGCAGCTGATACTCAAGGGTGATGTCCATAAAAAGCAGGATATAGCCAGCCGGTATGCCGAATATATCCATAAGTTTTTCTTCCTGTATTTTCAGGACGCTGTTTTCAGAAACAAGCCGGATGTTTTCTTTTTCCCCCTCAAGAGTCCATCTTTTACTCCGGGTGAAGGTCATGGTTTCATCAAGGAGAGAATCAACAGATTTTCCTGTCACCTCTGCCCGGTCTATCACAAAATTGTCAATGAATCTCTGATTGACGCTTGTAATTGTTCTGCCCCTGTCCGTGATTATGGCCGGAAACGGCAGGCTCTCAATAAGGATATTCAATTCAATAATCAGGTTCTGCAGGTCGGTCACATCATGGGCAAATCCGACAGTGCCGATAACGCTGCCATCGGTGTCGAAGATGGGTGACTTGTATGTTTTGAATTTCCGGAGTTCATCACCGCATTTCACGGTTTCGTCGAAAAGGCAGGTCTCCTTTTTGGTAAGAACAATCTCCTCTGATTCCAGACAGATATATTCCCCCCGGGCATATTCATCCGGTTCAAGATCCCAGATGTAATAATGTCCCCGGTCTTTAATCTGGTCCTTTGTCTTATTTACAGCCCGGCAGAAGCCATTGTTGACTTTCAAATGAGACCCCTGTGCATCCTTGAACCAGATCAAGTCGGGCAGACTGTCTATCAGCGTGTCCAGATATTTTTGGGTAAGTACCGAATCCTCCTGTTCTTTAAGGCGTTTCAGTATCCCGGTAAAAGAAGACATAACCTTATCTTCAACAAATGGTTTGACCCAGATCTGGTCGAAGAGATGGTAATTTTGTGCCAGGGCTGGAAAGCTATCGGCTGAAAAACAACCTATAACAATGGCCTGTTCATCTTTAGCAGAGAGAATTTTTTCCAGAGATACAGGTTTATCGTTTTCAAAATCAAGAACTATGACCCTGCACCCTTTCAGGCCAGCTTCATTGACCTCCGGATGAACGAAAAATTGATATGAGAATCTTTCAACTGGTGGGGCATTTCGAAGAAACGTTTCAAGCTGAGGGCTCTGTGTTGCTATAAATATATTTAAAGTTCGATGATACATATTTAATTCTCCCGGTAACAAGCAATAAAAATGTAATCCTTAAAACAGATATTTTCATTTTTTATACAATTATATCATGTATCTAAAAGATGCGATAAGAAATTAATTGTGTCCGGGGCGTTCTTGATGGCCAATCGTGAAAAAATCATGTTTAATGGGGTGTTGGTAACACCGCAGGAATTTATTATAAATTTTTCCGGCGGCAAAACATCAATGACATACGCAGGAACAAGGTATGTGGATAAAAACGGCAGCCTGTTATCTTATGTCATACAAACGACCGGCCAGACCTGTACGCCGGTATCCCTCCACACAATGCCCTCATCTGTAAAAATCGGAGATTTCGGCATTCTCCCTGAAATGACCTGCAGCGATAACACAATCCAGGAACAAAACTGGCGGGTTGAAGATGCAAAAAATGGAAATGTTAATATTATTTCCAATGTCACTGTTAAGAACCAGTTAAATACAATCGTTTCAGTATCTGACGTTACCTATAAAATTAATGGCAGCGGCGACATTTTGTCCTTTAAAATTGTATCAACCCAGCCGGCAGGCAACTACAAGATAACTTTTCAGTTACAGGAAAACAGCTTAATCCCGAAAGCAACGAAGGCGGGGACTGACATTTGACGATAGGTCCTGCTGGATAGGATTTAATACAGAGTATACCTTATACCGGGTAAGGTAGTTAATGCGGGTGCAAAAAAAAAAATACAAGACTATAGATGAAAGGCTTTACCCCTTTATCAGATATTGTCTACTTTAAGGCCTATTGCCCTTGCGCGGTTTTCCCACTGCTTTCTGGCCATTGCCTGCATATCTTCTGTCTCATCCATCTCATCCAGGATTTCCATGCCAAGCAGTGTTTCGACAACATCTTCCAGCGTTACAATGCCCTTGGTACCACCGTATTCATCAACAACAAGGGCAATATGCTGCCTGTAATCCAGAAAAAATTCAAGCAGTCCTGACAGGGGCATATCGCTAATAACTGTCATTATATCCCGTTTGAAATTCACAAGTTTTAAATCCCTCAGATCCTGTGTATTAGATATGAGCATGTCGGTTTTAAGTATAAAACCCGTAATGTCGTCAAGGCTTTCTCCATAGAGCAGCAGGCGTGAAAAAGGAGAGATTGATTCGATATCCAGTGCTTCGGCAACCGAGAGATCCTGCTGTAAGCCTACAATAACCGTCCTTGGCGTCATGATATCCTTTGCTTTTATTGAATCAAAACGGAAAAGGTTATGAATGATCCTTGATTCCCTTTTTTTTATATGGCCCGCCTGTTCACCTATTTTTGCCATTGCAATAAATTCCTTTCGGCTGAACACATGCAGCTCTTTGTGTTGAGCAATTAACCGTGTCAACCTTTCGGAAATCCAGATAAGGGGGTAAAGGATTATAATCAGGCTGCGGACGAATATCATGGTAACCCATACGAGCCTGGGCCAGAACACTGCGCCCAGTGTTTTGGGTATAATCTCGGAAAGAAACAGAATCATTAATGTCATCACTGCGGAAAACAATCCGAACCATGCGCTGCCGAACACTATTGTTGCCTTGGCACCCGACCCTATAGCC
Organism: Desulfatiglandales bacterium; assembly: GCA_963667015.2. Taxonomy (GTDB): domain Bacteria; phylum Desulfobacterota; class DSM-4660; order Desulfatiglandales; family HGW-15; genus JAAZBV01. The sequence goes on along the minus strand of CAXXJJ010000004.1, from coordinate 1,339,105 downwards.
CCGACAGTATGAGCGATGGTGTTAAGTGTAAGTATGGCGGCAAGGGACTGATCAACATTATCCTGCTTCAATCGCTTCACCAGCGCTGCAAATTTTGGTTTGTCCTGTTTTAGACCCGCAATATAGGAAGGTGTTATACTCAGGAGAACTGCCTCTGCAACAGAACAGAGGAATGAGAAAATCAGCGCCATCAGTATATATATTACAAGCAGTATTGCATCAGTATGGTTATATCCTGCAACTGTATCTTTTGGATGTACAGTGCTGACAGCAAATGCAGCACCTGCGGTAACTATAAGCAGCAGTAAAACTGCTGCCCTGCTGAATTTTTTATTTATTGGTTTCATAATCCATAACTTTTAGGATTTTTACCGGAAAAATTCAAGATGTTTACATACGGAATCGTTAATCACGGCTGATGCGGCCAGGAGGCCTGACATCTCTCATACAGTTGTGAGCTATTCCATATCTCTTAAGTTGTGATGATGAAAATTACAGAAACTTCATAGGATATTTTTTGTGGTTATTTTTGCGGTATATGAATAAATTGCACATTATCAGGTTTTTTATACAAACTTTTAAAAAGGAGAATTAAAATGCCGGTTCCGATTATTGTAACAGCTGCAATATTTTCTTTTATTTTTTTAATTATTTTAGTTTCTTTTGCTTTATTTACCGTAGAACAGCAGACATTCAAGGTTGTAGAAAGGTTTGGGAAGTTCAATAAAATATGTTCCCCGGGGCTTAATTTTAAAATACCTTTTATTGACTGGGTGGCCGGTAAAGCCACCTTTAGAATACAACAGCTTGATGTGCCTGTTGAAACAAAAACCAGGGATAATGTTTTTGTAAACGTAAAGGTATCTGTTCAGTATCACATCATAAAAGAAAAGGCCTTTGAGGCTTTTTATAAACTCGAAAGTCCTGAACCACAGATAACTTCATATGTTTTTGATGTTGTACGTGCAAATGTCCCGACACTGGACCTTGATGATGTATTTGAAAAGAAGGAAGAAATTGCAAGCGCTATTAAGAGGGAACTGAAAGAGACAATGGATGATTTTGGTTATTTGATAGTTCAGGCGCTTGTAACAGATATAGATCCTGATGCCAAGGTTAAGGAATCCATGAACGAGATCAATGCACAAAGGCGTCTTCGTATTGCTGCTGCAGAAAAGGGAGAGGCCGATAAGATCCTGCGGGTTAAGGAAGCCGAGGCCGAGGCCGAATCAAAGAAACTGCAGGGGCAGGGTATTGCGGAGCAGAGAAAGGCCATTGTTGACGGATTAAAGGATTCGGTTGAAGCATTTTCACAGGCTGTTGAGGGATCAACGGCTCAGGATGTAATGAGCCTTGTGCTTATGACTCAATATTTTGATATGCTGAAAGATGTGGGAGGATCTTCACAGTCAAATGTTATTATGATTCCTTCTTCTCCCGGGGGTATGGATGGTATTTCCCAGGAGATCATAAAGGCCATAACTGCCAGCTCCAAGCTCCAGCGGTAAAGAGGATGTATTAACTACATGTTCGATTCATTTACGATTATAGCTATAATTGCATCTGCGATTTTCTTTTACAGGGGGGCAAAGTTGGATGGCAGTTCAACTGTTCTCTGGGTTGTGCTGTCGGTTGTGATTTCACTGTTACTCCGTGCTTTGCTCCATGCCGGTATTATTGGTATCCTTCTCGGGCAGGCGGGTCTTTTTTTGGGGATCACGATATTCAGGGTCATTCGTGAATAATAACCCTGTTTTTTAGATTTAAACAGCTCTTTTCAGTTATAAGAGTATAATTTAACAAAACAGACAGTGCCAGCAATAGAACCGTAATCAAATAGTAGGCGAGGTATTAGACCCTGCGTTAAAAACAGTGGGAATTTACCTTGCCTGCAGAACCTAATATGAGGCAAATTCTTCCTATCTCAGGAAAAAATTAACTCATTGTCATCTTTTTCAATTGCATTAAAAAGGGAGGGATTTTTAACTTCTTTAGCTCTTGAATCAATACCTTCATTCAGAACCGATAAGATGTCCACTGTTTTAACTGCACCCGGATTAGTATTATTTTTTTGCATGCATGATTCAGCTTCCAGGCGTTTTTTTGTTTCCTCGACGATTCGTTTTTCAATTGCAGATCTCTGCTCAGGTGACATCTCTGCCAGTTCCCCTTCTGTTACTCCCAGAAGGGCTATAACCTCTTCTCTTACTCTCTTTGCGTGCTGTTCCATGATATAGGCTACAAGACCCTTTTCCTTAATGATCGCCATTTCATCATATTCTGCGGTTTCCAGTTTAGATATATCTTCCTCTGTTCCCCTGACAACGGTGCTGCAATCATCTTCGGCCATCTCATTTTTCAGGCTTTCTGCAAAAGTATCAGCAGGTTATTAAAATGATTGTAGGGCAGGGGACGCGGGTTGCCGGCCAGTCCCGGTGAAAATATTTTATTTATAATTCCCTATATTCGCCCTGTGTCAGGACTTACCCCGCCTGGTTACTTTACCGGGTTTCCCCTGCATTGAAGATTGCCTTGAGCGTGATCTGGATGTGGGGGGCTTCTGTGCTGTTTTACTGCTTTTTCTGTCGGATCGTTTTTTCGATTCAGGTCTTGTACTTTTTCCTGAATCCTTAGTTTTGGATTTACCTTTATCACTCTTCTGTTTTTGTGCGTTCTTTCGGGCGGCATATTCCTTTACAGCCTTTTCCACCTCTTTGTCCATCGGTGCATTTTTTGATCCCAGGTTCAGAAGTCCCATAAGCTCACTGTCCTCGGTATAACCGGCAACCTTTTCAACCGGGATCTTCTGATTAATCAGTTTTTCAATGGCCTTAAGATGAGCTTTTTCACTCCTGCTGACAAGGGAGACCGCAATGCCGCTTACACCCGCGCGCCCGGTTCTGCCTATGCGGTGAACATAGTCTTCCGGGATAGTCGGAATATCGTAGTTAACTACATATGGCAGATCACTGATGTCCAGCCCCCTTGCAGCCACATCTGTCGCCACAAGAATGCGGATTTCGTCATTTTTAAATGCCTCAAGGGTTTTCATTCGAAGAGACTGGCTCTTGTTTCCATGCATGACCGCAACACTTATATTTTGTGAGGCGAGTTTATCCATGAGTTTGTCGGCCCCTCGTTTTGTACGCATGAAGACCAGTGTACGGCCCCAGTTCCCACTTTTAATCAGGTGAGTCAGCAGGGCTTCTTTGTTTGACTGATCCACCATGTGAACCTTCTGAATTACAGATTCTGCCGCAGTATTGTTAGGCGTTACCTCTATCTGTTTCGGGTTTACCAGCATTTTATCAGCAAGTTCCCGGATCTGCTTTGTATATGTGGCGGAAAACAGCATGGTTCTGCGCTCAGCAGGAATAAACTCAAGAATCTGGGCGATGTCTTCACTGAATCCCAGATCCAGCATTCTATCCGCTTCATCAAAAACCAGAAATACTACCTGGGAGAGTTTAAAATGTCTCATCCCTGCGAGATCCAGCAGGCGTCCAGGTGTTGCAACAAGTATGTCAACACCCCGCTTCAACCGGTCTATCTGCGGATCGATTCTAACCCCGCCGTGTACAACAGTACATCTTAGGGAGACTCTTCTTGCATAGGCCTTGATACTCTCTCCCACCTGGAGCGCCAGTTCACGTGTGGGTGTAAGCACAAGTGCGCGCGGGTGGCGTTCACTGCCTTTTTTGCGGCTTAGAATTTCGACTATCGGCAGGGCAAATGCATCTGTTTTTCCGGTTCCGGTCTGGGCGCGGGCAAGGATGTCCTGCCCCTCAAGAATAACTGGAATGGCCCTGGTTTGAACCGGGGTAGGGGAGGTATACCCCTTGCTTTTAATTGCTTTTAGCAGTTCAGGCCTGAGGCCGAGTTGATCGAATGACATTTAATAACCCTGAGCTATCTCTCTGTATGTTTGTATAAATATTCTATAGATCTTTTAATTGGATTTCAGGCCGGTATTTAAGCCGAACACCTTTCAGGAATTCTTCCAGGACCTCATCATCACAGAAACGGTAGTGTTTATGACCCGGCTTACGAAAAAGTGCGCTCAACTCATGTTTGCTCAGGCTTATATTTGTAAGGGCCATAATCGCCTGAATATCATCGGCCTTAAGGTCCAATGCGATTTTTAATTTCACAAAGATGGCATTGTTAGTCAAACGCTTTTTTAATTCAGGCTGAGCGCCCTCTTTTTTACCTCGTTTATAGTTGATCAGGCCGTTTAGGAAAATGGCCAGCTGAGTTTCACTGCATTTCTGATATTCAGGGTCATCATTATTCTTTAACCAGGCGCTGACCTGCTCCAGGGTTACCTCGTGATCTGCAAGACTGAATATGCTGATTCTTTCCGAATCATTGTAGTCGAAGATCTCACAGATACTTTGCAGGATATCATTATTGGTCATAGGTAAGTCCTTTTATTTAATAATTATCCTTACACCCTGTTTTTATTCTATATTATCAGCAGTTGTGTCCTGAGCATCTGCTGCAGGGGTCTGTTCAACCTGAGTTTCTTCATTATCCCTGGCCAGTTTTTTTTGACGCTTTTCTTCCTTTTTTTTCTTTTTATCAAGCTCTTTTTTTCGTTTTTGAAATGAATAATTTGGTTTTCCCATATATCCTCCCTGCTCCAATTTAAATGTGAATGGTGCCGGCATTAAAATATAACGCCAGGTTTGTCCTGTCATGGTCTATAACCCGGCGCTGCGCATCACGTTATTGTCAGCCATCAGCTTTCACCTAAAGTATTAAAATCAAAGACCTGGCTGACCTCTGAAAGCTTCATCCGGAAATTACTCTTTCCGGATGTACACTAATTATGACTTAGTCTGGTCTAATAGAGGTGAAATGTCAAACAGGATTAAAAAAAAATAAAAACAGGTTAAAATATAAAAACTGTAGTTTTAAGGAAAAAAGAGTAATATAAGTTCACAAACTTATTTGGAAGCCTGTTACCATAATTGTATCGGGAGGGAAAGGCTTTAATTTTTTAATTTAAAATGCAAAGGAAATAAAATGGAAGAAGCTAAAGGACTAAAGAAGCCGGTAAAGCTTAAAAAAGAATTAAAAGAACTTCTGGGTGAGACAGAACTTCCACGAACAGAGATCACTAAAAAGCTATGGGAGTATATTAAGGCTAATAAACTCCAGACTAAAACTGAGAATGGCAAACCTGAGAATGCCGGTAAATATATTGTGGCTGATGCTAAATTGCTTCCGGTTTTTAAAAACACGAAATCAACAAGTAAAACCGGAAAAGTCACAGATTTTACCGGTTTAAAAGAAGGAGAAACCATCGATATGATGCAGATGGCTGCTGTTGTAGGGGCAAATATAGAATAATGAAATACATGGAATGTTGATGATCAGGATGTTAACATGCCTCGCACGAAAGCGGTTCCCGCTTTGGATATCCTGAAAAACAGTGATTCAGTAGTCCGATTAGATCAGTGCATGATAGATAATTCGGCGGGGTGCAAAACTCCGCCCTTCGTCATTAACAGAGGTTTTTCGCAGGGTGGTATGCTATATGTGGCTGAACAGTTTGTAATTCCGGCAAAAACCACTGAACGAACACCTGCTGATTTAAATTGACCTGGTTTAAGTTCCTCATCTTATAGACAAAAGCAGCTTACTTTCCCATGGACATAAATTAACCTGAATAAGGCATTTCTTTTATACAGCTCTATGGTCTCTTCCGGTTTTTGAAAGATAGTATTCGTAACTCCCTTTATAGGCGGTCATTTCTCCATGATCGATTTCAAAAACCTGGTTTACCAGTGACCGGAGAAAAAATCTGTCATGGCTTACCAGCAGGATTGTTCCTGAAAATTCCTGTAGAATACGCAGAAGGATTTCCCTGGACTGTATATCAAGGTGGTTTGTAGGTTCATCCAGGATTAGAAAGTTGACCGGCTTTGCCAGGAGAGTCGCAAGGACCACCCTGCTTTTTTCTCCGCCTGAAAGACTCTTTATTTTTTTATCAACCGAATTTCCGGAAAAAAGAAAGGATGCGAGCAGGTTTCTTATTACCCCCATATTTTCAGTGGGCAGTGTTTCCTGAAGGGTTTCAAGTACGGTTTTATCGGGAGTGAGAAGGTCCATTGCATGCTGACTGAAATAACCCGTATTGACGCTTGCACCTGTTTTGACAGTTCCTGATGTAGGTTCGGTCTGTCCGGCAAGGAGTTTTAGGAAGGTGGATTTACCTGCACCGTTTACACCTGCAACAGCAATTTTATCCTGCCGCCTGACAAGTCCTGACAGATTGCTGAAAACGGTTTTTGGCTCTCTTCCCGGTGTCTCCCAGGTTTTAGAAAGATTTTCAAAGGATGCGACATCTTCACCCGATCTGGGAGTTTCTCTGAATTCAAACCTTATGACCTTCTGGTATTCGGGTATTTCTATGCGCTCAATCTTTTCAATTTTTTTGATACGGGACTGGACCTGTGCGGCATGAGATGCCCTTGCCTTGAACCGTGCAATAAACTCCTCTTCCTTTGCCAGCATCTCCTGCTGACGCCTGTGGCTGGCAAGAAGCTGTTCCATCCGGATATCCCTCTCCCTGACATAGAAATCGTAATTACCGCTGTACATTGTTATGGTTTTATTTGCAACTTCAACAATCCGGGATACTATCCTGTTCATGAAATCATGGTCATGGCAGGTCATGAGGAGAGAACCTTTAAAATCGGTCACCAGCCACTCTTCCAGCCATATGATGGACTCAATGTCCAGATGATTTGTGGGTTCATCAAGCAGAAGTACATTGGGGTTTACAGTCAGTATTTTTGCCAGCGAAATACGCATTTTCCATCCGCCGCTGAATGACTCTACCGGGCGGTCGTGATCGGCAGGGCCGATTCCCAGGCCTGTAAGGATGGTCTGTGCGCGGGTTTCAAGATCATATCCCCCGCGGTTTTCAAATTCCTCTGAGATCTCCCCGTATTTTTCAAGCAGGCTGGCCATTGCATCATCATCCATGGGTTTTCCCATGGCCTCTTCCATCTCCTTCATTGCACGGCCAAGCTCCACTACATCCGAAACCGCAGACATCACTTCGGACAGTGCCGATCTGCCTGACATTTCTCCTGCTGTCTGTGAAAAATATCCGATAGTGGTTTTCTTTGCAAAGCTGATCTCCCCGTCATCAGGCTCTTCCTCACCTGTGATGAGCCTGAAAATGGTGGTCTTGCCGGCACCGTTAGGACCCACAAGGCCGCTTCGGGTACCCTGAAGGATCTGGAAGCTTGCGTTTTTAAAAAGGACCTGGTTTCCGTACTGTTTGGATATGTTTGAAAGATGTATCATTTTGGCCGTTGTTTCCTGTCTTAAAAAAATGGCAGAACTACCATACCTTTGCACCGTGTTGCAACCATAAAGGAAAAGACCGGAACCTTCTTCCGGTTAAATAAATTATATTTTTACCCTTGATGGAGATCATGGCACTCTCCTCTTTTCAGGTTTTTAGTTTGAGTAATATTGCCGACATAAAATTGATAGGTGAATTCTTTTGTGCTACTATCTGTCCCGATTTTTGTTTCCGGATAATCCCTGACCTGGAAGAGATTAATTTTATTCAGGGAAATAAAGAATGCCGGGAAGAACTTCTTCTTCGTAAAGGTGATATATGAAACAGACACACACTAATAAAATCGGAATATTTTATGATCCTCTAATCAATGAAGACTCTCTTAATGACAGCCATATGGAAAAGATCAGGGCGGCTGCTCCTGAAGCAGATATTATTGTAATAAAAGATTCAAAGAAAAAAACTGACGAGAAATTAGCCAGATGCGCTGATACCGAGATATTTTTTGGGACAGATATTAAAGAGTGGATTAAAAGTCTTCCCGAACTGAAGTGGGTTCAGGTTGCAATAGCCGGAGTTGACTGGATTCTGGCTGATCCCGATATTGCAGACAGTGATGTTGCCATTACAAATGCATCGGGTGTTCACTCAATACCTGTATCCGAACATGTTCTGGCAATCATGCTTTCTTTTTGCAGGAACATGAATGTTCATTTTAAAGATCAGATGAATAGAAAGTGGCGTCACCTGCCCGAATACAGGGAGCTGTCCGGATCTACAATGGGAGTAATTGGATTCGGGAAAATAGGGGAGAAAATAGCCGAAACAGCAAAAGCCCTGGGCATAAAGGTTTTAGGTCTGCGTCGAAATCCGGACAGGTCCTCATCCTTTGTTGACAGGATGTTCGGACCGGACCAGCTGCAGGAAATGCTGCCTGCCTGTGACTGGGTTGTCATCTCTGCTGCCGCTACAAAAGAAACCGATGGTATGATCGGGGCGACTGAATTAAACGCGATGAAAAAATCTGCACACATTATAAATATCGCCCGGGGAGCGCTGATTAAGGAAGGTGAATTGATAAAAACATTGCGTGAAGGCCGGATAGCCGGGGCCGGACTGGATGTTTTTGAGAAAGAACCCCTTGAAGAATCCTCGCCTTTGTGGGAATTGCCCAATGTTATAATAACTCCTCACATAGCAGCAGGAACTCCATACTATGTTGACCGGCTGGTGGACATCTTTTGTGATAACATCAGGCGCTACTACAGCGGTAAACCGCTCATTAACCTGGTTGACAGAAAACTGGGATATTAAAGAATATAAGTGAAAAACTGGGCGGCCGTGAAAAAATGAATTATAGGGAAAAATAATCATGGCCATCCCCTGCGAATCATTGCCTGTTTTCCTTAAATATTATGGGGCTCCTGACGTTGTCGTGTTATTTATAAAATCTGCAATGCCTGAATACACATAATCCGGAATGTGTCCGGGTTTGTTGTATTCTGCAGGAAGCGATTTTCCTTCCCCTTCAAGAAACAAGTGATTCAGTTTTGGAAAACTTTTTAGATATTTTAATTTGGCAAAATTCAAAATACGACACTGTTTTTTCTATTATTCCCCGGCTTTATACCATTGATTAAATATCCCATATATTCAAACTGTTATGTCTGGATTGATATTAAAAGAACTTAAAAAAAAGCTTTTAATCAATATGCAAGATGTGTATACTGATTCGGTTATATTGAAAAAAACGCAAGGTCAGGGATAATACTTGTCAGATTACAAAACCAGTTAAGTTATTGGATAAAATATCGATTAAATACCTGCCCGAAACTGAAAATCAGAGTATACACTCATAAAATTTTTAAGGAGGCTTTTGATATGGCTAATGGAGTTATGGGAAAAATGCTGTTTGTTGATCTTTCAACAAAACAGCTCAAAGAAGAGGAACTGGACGCAAAGACCGTCAGGGAATATGTAGGTGGTTATGGTCTTGGCGCAAAGATCCTTTTTGAAAGACAAAAACCCGGTGTGGATCCACTTGGACCGGACGCAATGCTGGGTATTGTAACCGGTATGCTTACCGGTACGGACGCCATAGGCGGTTCCCGATATGTTATGGTTGGAAAATCTCCTCTTACAGGCGGATGGGGCGATGCCAATTCTGGCGGGAATGTCGGTCCGTTCCTGAAGTTTGCCGGATACGATGCGGTATTCTTTTCTGGAATCTCGGAGAAGCCGGTTTATCTGTATATTGAAAACGGCAAGGTAGAGCTTAAGGATGCTGAAGACTTATGGGGTAAAGACACATTTGATACAGAGGATATTCTCAGGGACAGGCACGGTAAAAAGCTGGAAGTCGCCTGTATAGGACCTTCCGGCGAAAAACTTTCTCTTATTGCCGCTGTTATGAATAACAAGGGCCGTGCAGCTGGACGTTCCGGTCTTGGCGCTGTAATGGGTTCTAAAAAACTTAAGGCCATAGCCATAAACGGTACCATGGAAATTCCTGTTGCTGACAAGGATGCTGCAAAGGCAATGAGGAAAAGACACCTGGGCGATATGGGGCCAATGGTAAAATTCATGCAGGAATTCGGTACCTGCGGTATGCTCGAAATGTGTGCCAAGGTTGATGATGCCCCCTTTAAGAACTGGGCAGGAACAGGCGAGGGCGATATGCCTGATTATGCCAAGATCGGCGGTTCACAGATCATAGCCCAGCAGGAAAGACGATATGGCTGTTATCGCTGCCCGATTGCATGCGGCGGTATCATGAAGGCACCTACCGGAGAATATAAATGGGGTGAGCATGCCCACAAACCCGAGTATGAAACCCAGGCAATGTTCGGAACAAACCTGCTTGTAGGCGATGTTGATTCAATAATCATGGCCAATGATATATGTAACCGTTACGGTATAGACACAATCGGCGCCGGTTCTGCAGTTGGTTTTGCCATGGAATGTTTTGAAAAGGGCCTAATAACCACAGATGATACAGACGGTATGGAATTAAAGTGGAGAGACCACAAAACCGCTATAGCACTTCTTGAAAAATTGTGTAAACGTGAAGGCTTTGGCGACATCCTTGCCGACGGGACAAAGGTAGCTTCCGAGAAAATAGGAAAAGGATCTGATAAATATGCAATGCATGCCGGTGGTCAGGAGTTCCCTGCTCATGATTCCAGGGGCGGTCATGGATTTGCAATCGCATACTGTGCAGAACCTACACCCGGACGTCATACCATGAGCGGCGAGATGCCTCATCCTCCGGGAACCATGCCCGAGTATGATCCCACAACTTTTAAGGGACGCGGTGTACCCCACATGATCGGTTCCGCCTTTTCTAACTATTATAATGCAGCCGGACTATGCATGATATGCTACGGCGACGGTTACGGAAAAGCCGAGTACTTTACAGAGGCCATTCAGACCATTACAGGATGGGATGTGGATCGTGAGGAGATCATAAAGACCGGCCGCAGGATCAATACCATGCGCCAGGCATTTAATGCGCGTGAAGGTATAACCACCCCATGGAAATTCCCTGACAGGATGCTTGGAAAACCTGCCAAGACAGTAGGCCCGAGGGCAGGTATCACATGGGAACTCGAAGATATCTATACAGAGTACTATGAGGCAATGGGCTGGGATACAAAGACAGGAAAACCCAAAAAGGAGACCCTTGAGGAACTAGGTATGGATTTTGTTGCACAGGAACTCTACAAGTAAATTATCCTGCATATATTGACTTAAAAGGCCGCATTGTTTAAAAATAATGCGGCCTTTTTTATTAGAGGAAAAGATATGAGTGTTGAAGTCGAAATAGCGGGTGTTTTCAGATCTTATTTTGAAGGGGAAAAAACCGTCACTGCCGAAGGCAGTACGATCGGAGAGGTCCTAAGGTACCTGACCGATAAATATCCCATGACTAAAAACATGCTGATTGATGATGCAGGTAAGATGCAGAACCGTTTTGAGGTCTACCTGAACGGTGAAAGCATATTTCATTCCTGTACTGATACCCCGGTAAATGACGGGGACAAGATAGACCTTGTATACATCATTCATGGGGGATAATAGTCCGCAATGTCCCGATTCATCGGGATATTCATTGTCCTTTGGCTGCACTCCGGCGGTCTTCATCCATAAATATTCCTCCTTAAATGAGTGCTGCTATCGTTTGACATGTAAAGGCAAATCTTTTATCCTCAATCTGTTATATTGATCTTATCCAGTATTCCCATGAAGCGGGACCAGGGGCAGAAGTACCTCATCTGTTACTTAAGTTAAATCAAGGAGATTTCCATGAAAACAAATGAACTTTACCCGTCCCATCGAAACCCCTATCTAATTGAACCTGACCGCCCATTTCCGGATGAAATTGCCGTTATCGGTGCGGGGCATATCGGCCCTGACATAGCCTACTACCTGCGATCTGCTTTGCCTGAAAAAAAGCTGTACCTTGTTGATGTTGTTGAGGAACAGTTGAAGAAGGCTGAAGAACGTATTAAGGAATATACTGAAAAGGGCCTGCAGAAAAAAAAGCTTACCCCCGGGGTGGCCGAAAAGATTATTGGCAACATAGTATATACTACAGACTATAACGACATAAAAAACTGCGGGCTTGTTATCGAGGCAGCCACAGAAAACCTTGATCTTAAGCGAAATATATTCAATACCCTTGAGGATATCACTGCCAGCGATGCCATGCTTACCTCAAATACAAGCGGTATACCGGCCAGCGAGATATTTGGCGGATTAAAACACCCGGACCGGACCACTATCACCCATTTCTTTGCTCCTGCCTGGCGCAGTCTTCCTGTTGAAATAATCAACTGGGAAGGGGCCTCTGACAGGCTTTTAAATTATCTGCTGTGGTTTTTTGCCAGTACCGGCAAAATCCCCATGATGACGGCAGACGTCTATTCATTCATGCTGAACAGGATCTTTGTAAGCTGGTCAAGTGAGGCGACCTTTCTCCTTGAGAAGGCAACGAGTATTCAGGTGGACAGCGTTGCTGAAGAGATCGTGGCATCAGGACCTTTCTTTGTCCTGAATTTCACAGGAGGCAACAGGATAGTATATGACTCCATGAAAAGCCGGCTGAATGAACGGGCCTGTTACAATCCATCTCCCTCACTTATCTCTGTGGATGAATGGAAGGTAAATCAACCCGGAACAAAGGTAAATATGCCGGAGGATTTAAGAGAGTGGATTAGGGACAGGCTTCTCGGCCTGGTGTTTTCACAGTGTTTTGATATTGCAGACAGGGTAATAGGGACCCGCTCAGACCTGAACCTGGGGAGTATTATAGGTCTTGCCTTTAAAAAGGGTGTGTTTGAGATAATGGCTGATCTGGGCAAGGAGGAGGTAAAACGTATTATCGAAAACTTTGACCGTGAAAGGCCCGGCTTCCCGCTTCCGAAACATGTAATAGAGAATTATACCAGTTTCCCAAGGGATATACTTGTGGATGATATTAACGGGGTAAAGATTATCAGTATCAGGAGACCCCAGGTTTTAAACTCCATGAGCATACATACATGCAGGGAGATAATGTCAGAGTTAAAGAAGGGTGAGAGGGATCCTTCAACAAAGGGTTTTATAATAACCGGTTATGGTACAAGGGCATTCTGTGCCGGCGCCGATATCAACGGACTTCTTCCTGTAATCGGTAATTATTCAGCAGGCATGGGCCTGAGCCGTAAAAACAGCAAGGTAATAGAATATATAAACGGGATGAATAAACCGGTTGTTGCCGCTCTAAACGGGCTGGCAATGGGCGGCGGTTTTGAACTCGCAATAAGCTGTCACAGCATTGTTGTCGATAAAAATGCTTATTTCCAGCTTCCCGAAATCACCCTGGGCATCTTCCCGGGTATGGGCGGCGCTGTTATACCCTACAGGAAATGGCCGAATGCCCACACAAAAATAAATGCCATGGTAGCACAGGCGGAAAGACTTACAGGTGAAGAGGCCTATGAACTGGGGATTGTGACCGGTGTTACGGATGGGTATCTGAACCTGATTAAAGCTGCCTTAAAGGAGGTTGACCGTCTCATCGGACGGATTCCGAGAATACCTGACGGTATTGTGGATATGCCAGAGTTCATACCTCCTGCCGAGCCCATGGCAGGTGACCTGCCTCTAAGCAGCGAGGCAATGAGAATCCTTGCGAACGCCATAAATGGGGGCGCCGCAGCGGACAGTTTTAAAAAGGCAATGGAGATTTCATACAAATGCATAGGTGAGATATCATGCATTGATGCCCTGAAAGAGGGTGTGTCTGCTTTTCTGGGAAAACGCAGACCGGTTTTTACAAAATAAGGAAGTTTTACAGGAAATTTAAAATTGTGACCGAATATATGCAGGTCTTTTCATCAGAAACCTAATTTAATCTTTCCTCAAAACTTGACGCTGGAAAATATTCCGGTTCAATGGAATTGTATTTGCCCATCCTGTATTTAAGGTACTGGATGCTTACAAAGGCCTCTAATTCCTGACGGGACAACCCGTTAATGTAATTATCTTCCTTAAACAGTTTCCTGATCCATCTTTTATATTGGGAATTTTCCATCTGGAAACGGTTGATGTTTTTCTGATTGTAATATGCTGCAGTTATAGCCTTAAGCTCGTCAAGCGGCAGGGATTGTATTTTTTGATACTCCTGTACAAGCAATTCCGTATCTTCAAGGGAGGGTGATTCAACTACTTTGCAGAAATCCTTGGCAAAACGCTCCATACCCTTTCGGATATGCGCAGGTTTGACAAGATTTATGCCTATCCACCCGGCATTGAGCCATTTAAAAACACCGCATTTCACCTGTCCTGGGTCTGCTTCTGACTCATAATAAACAAGTATGGAGGCTGAATCATATATAAAGGTGTCGGCCCAGCCCGTTCCCCGCATTGTTGTTCCCTTTTCGCCCGAATAAATGTAGTCCCATTCCTCGTCTTCTCCGAGAATCAGGCCTTTCCTACCCACATCGGATTTACCCCTTTGATTTGAAACAGATATCAGGGCAGGCCGGCCATTGTGTTTTATCAGTATCAAAAGCCTGTCAACATTATAGGCGTAGTAGGCACCGGAGAATGTATCCGGTGAATTCTCTATATATTCGATTCCGTTTATAATAAGAGGTTTATCCAGGTGGCAGAGTTCATCTGAAAACCTGGGCAAGGTAACATTTTTATCATTAAGTTTCATCCACTGGGAGCGTCTCACGGAAGAGGGCAGGGTCAGGTTTGAAGGAAGATCAGGATTGTAGGCCAGATCAAGCACTTCTCCGAGAGACCTGTTTACAGAAAATTCATAGTAATCGGAAACAGCCCCGTCACGTTCCCCCATGCTCATTGTTTCACCAAGCGCTTTAGGTGCATCAATAAAGTCAAGAACCCTGGAGATCAGATCAAGGTTGAGAGACCCTTTATCACAGGATTCCGCGTAATCCAGAAGGTTGTTTACCGCGGGGAATAAATCATCGGGTACAGGATCAGCCTGTGTGGACGCATACAGTTTTAAGGGGATCAGCATAAAAAATGCAATTACTGTAAAAGATACTTTTTTTATAAATCCATGTTTCGTCAATGCTTTCATACTCCATTATTTTTAATTCGGCGATTTGATATATATTCTTTCTCACTTAAAAACAAATAATATTTTCCTCCATACAGTAAATTGATCAATGCTCAAAGGCTCCGATATCTATCGTATCATTTACAGGACGTTCTTCGATATCCTGATGCCTGACATACTGGTATTCAAGCGGATAGTCAGCCACATCTGCAGGCAGGTCGCCGGCGCCTCCCATAGCCTCCGCTCCTTCGGAAAGATGGAAATAATGCAGATTCGGATCTGAGATACGTTACTCCTTATACCCTTTGCAGTCATTGAATTGATCTCCTTTTCTACCGATTGTACACATTTCTGTACAGTTTTTTCTTTTTTAAACCTTTGCACCGGAAGCATTCCGTATTGAACAGGCGTAAATATAGTTAAAGCAGTATGTTATGGTAATGATAGTAACTACTTAAAATATCTCCCGGATAATATTGCAAATATCGTGCAGTATTATCGTAGCAGGTAAAAGATTTTTATTAGGGGGATAGACAGTGTAAGTTATGATTAGTTAAAATATGATTAGATGAGGTTAATTGGTTGGTATTGTGTAGCAGAATAATTTAATCGACGGTTTGTAACCTTAATTGGTTTCATACGTTTTATATATGAATTTTAGAATCAATATTTTTATTACCTGAAGACAGGAGGTTCACATGTATGCAATTCGAAACACATTTAATTCTTTTTTATTTTTATTTATTCTGCTTTCTTCTCTTTCATTCGGGCTTTGGGGCTGCGGAGATGGTGACTCATCGGACGCAGCCTCAGTTACAACCCCGGTTACAGCCAGTGAAGTAGAATCAGGAGATCTGGTTGTCAGCCTGACTGACGCAGCTGGTGATTATTCTACCTATACAGTAGATGTCCTTTCCCTGACTCTGACAAGGGCTAATGGTGAAGTGGTATCGGTGCTGCCCCTTTCCACGAGTATAGATTTTGCACAGTATACGGAAATGACCGAGTTTCTCACCGTCGCAACCGTGCCATCAGGAACCTATGTATCCGCCACCATGACCCTTGACTATGAGTCTGCAGATATCCGCGTGGAGGATGAAACAGGAGCAATTTTACAGGTAGCAAGTGTCCAGGATGAAGAAGGAGCCCCGGTTTCAACCCTGGAGATAACAGTACAGCTGGAAGGCAGAAGCAGGTTAACCATAGCACCGGGTATACCTGTTCATTTAATGCTGGATTTTGATTTACAGGCCTCAAACCATGTGGACTTTGCAAATCCGGCAGCTCCAGCACTTACAGTTGAGCCTTTTCTGGTGGCGGATGTAGATTTTACGAATGTAAATAAATCCCACCGCATCAGGGGGTTGCTGGATAATGTTGATATTGACGGCGGTTCCTTTTCAGTCATTCTTCGCCCCTTCTACTGTTCGCTGGCAGATACCCATAAACTTTTTGGCGACCGGTCTGTAATTACCACGGATGAAACCCTGTTCAATATCGATAATGTCTCATACGAAGGGAATGACGGATTAGCCGCAATGGACGGTCTGGATAGTCTTGCACCGGTTGTTGCCATAGGAGAGCTGAAGTTTGATCCTCTGCGTTTTGAAGCAACTGAGGTTTATGCAGGTTCCAGTGTTCCGGGCGCCAATCTGGATGTTATAAGCGGCTGGGTAACCGAACGTTCTGGCGACACCCTGACCGTTAAGGGCGCAAGCCTGGTCCGCAGGGGAAACCGCTTTTCCTTCAATGACCAGGTTACCCTTCTCATAGGCGATGAAACTGTAGTAACCCGTCAGACCGGCAGCGATACCTATGATAAATATGATATCTCAATCGGTCAGCATATTACTGCCTTCGGCAATATGACCATGTCCGATACAGACCCTCAAACCGTGATGCTTGATGCCTCTTCCGGTTATGTACGTATGATGCTGACAACGGTTCGGGGAACAGTAAATTCGGTTGATGAGACTGATCAGCTGGCCCAGCTTGATATTGACCTGCAGTCCATAGGTAAATTCCAGGCAGACCTGTTTGATTTTACCGGAACAGGAACCGAAACTGAAAATGATGCAGACCCTGAATATTATGAGATCTTTACAGGTACTATGGATCTGAGTGACATCTATGAAGATGCACCTGTCAAATTAAAGGGATTTGTTGAGCCCTTTGGCGCGGCCCCGGCTGATTTTTCTGCCTATACCCTGATAGATGACACAGACATCAAGACCTTCCTTAAAATAAGCTGGGATCCGGCAACAGAAACACCTTTTACCGAAATATCTGCGGAAAGCCTTGTCCTGAATCTGGAGGGCGTTGGCAGACTGCATCAACTGGTAAGGGGTCATGTTGTGAGCGATCTCCTGGACCTCCCGGAGGCACCGACAGTGATTCCGGATGAAGGCGGAGAAGGATTCTATACCCTGAACCACGATGGGACAGCAGAAGTTTATTCGGATTTTGAAGGCTTTACAGATGCAGTGGAAGAGTTTATAGGAGAAGGTTATCTCGCCAGACGATGCAATATTGTGGGGCAGTTTGATGATGCAACCTCTACCCTGACAGCAGAAGTTATCACCATTGGATTGTGTATACCGGAAGAATAATCGCAACGGGAGCGTGAACATTAGGATACCCGGACTTAGAAGCAGGAAGTCCGGGTATCCTGTCTTTATGAATACTGTCTAAATCCAGGATATACTTTTCTCATCTCCCGCAACCTTTCAGGAATGAACTGTCCCGCTGCAGGAGGCCGGCTATCAGGCCCTGCTCTTCACCATAAAAAATTAATAAAATAGGGTAGATTGCCGATATGTGATTTAGAGGTGAAAACTCGGGGTAAATATTCGCCTTAAACAGCAAACGGAGCAGGCTGAATGGTCTAAACACCATGGGGAGATAAAAAATGATAATGAAATCAATCCAGAAGGGGACAGACAAAATAGATCACGTTGAGTACGGCGATAATGTCATATATTTCTACAGCTCAAGGAACAGATATGGGCGCACCAGGACAGAGACGATATCCAAAAGAATTATCGGCCGTATAATGAAAGATCACACAGATGAAGAATATAACACATTGCTGGAAACGGTGATTAAATCATCAATTTAAATCTGCTGATGAATATCAAAATAATAAAGATTAAACTGAAAAAGATTTTTCCGGATTCTAACCTTTTTTCCTCCCGTGCATAATGTTCTTATTATACCTTCGCAACATCCTTGACACACCCGTCCAAAACTCTATATTCTAACTTCTGGACAGGCAAAATCCAGAGAGTCTATAACAGAACTGCCCCATTGAAGGCTGAGGGGTTTTTAATTAATCCAAACATTATTAATTGTTTTCCAAAGTTAGGAGAAAAAATGTACGACGTTGAAATGCAGAAGATGTCCGAAGAATTTTTCAATTGCTGGGAGGCTGCGGCTTTATATTTGAACAGTCAGGGCAGGGAAGATACAATTTCCTGGATCAGGGCCCATCCATATCCTCCTTATACAGAGCACCTATCTTTCAGGGTCGGCAACCAGTTGTTCTTTATACGTGTTGAAGATGTCGATGGTATAGTTGAAGGTCCAGGGACAATTGAGGGCCTGTTCGCTGTTGCTGAAGGGAATAATGGCCATGCGTGTATCATGCCCATGAGGAGGAAAGATACCGGTGATGAATGGATACCTGTCTCCGTCGGATGGGGCTTAATTGATGCATCAACAGGAAATCCAGTCGATCCATTATCTCTGGCCACTGATGAGAAGATTGAAATGACTCCATGGGAGTTGCATGATATGGCCGTTCAGGTTGTCCGGGAGTACCTTGAAAATAAAGGCTATCAGCTCATGTCCTGGCAGGGTAATCCCGAGATAGATCCTTCTATCTGGTTTATTGGTGACAGCAAGGAGCCGGAGTGGGTTGTTGTCAGGGTAACCCGTTATCCGGAGGCTCATGCCGAACCGCCCGAAAACTGGAGGGAGATTGTTCTTAAATGTGCAACCATAAGCACTGAAGGGCACTATGCATCTGTGGCACTGGCAAACAGTGAACAGACCTTCGATTCAGAAGATGAGGAAGCTATTCCTCTGTGGCGCGGGGCCACTATGTATATACAGTTCCCCGGACTTGAATAGCCTTGTGATGCTCCATCCGGAAAATATTTATTTCCGGGTGGGCAATAATTTAAGGCAGCTCTTAGATAACGTTCCCCAATCAGCCCGGGGGAACAGGGTATTATTTGTAACCAGCTGCCATGGATAGTAAAATCAGGCCGTTATATGAGAACTCTGACCCTGAACTTTAACCGGTATTAAAACCGGACCAGCCTGTTAAATATTATTTGTGTTTTTTTTATTTATCATTTATTGTGTATCTCAAATCTTACCTGTATGTCTTGCGTATTATTGTAGGAGTTACACTCTTTCTTGCATATTAAATTAGAATTTTAGAACTTTTTTAAAAATATATTATTTGCAGTAAAATAATCATGCAGAATAATAGCTGTATGATTGAAAAAGCCTGATATACTTTTAAAAAATCACAGTAATTTTGTCGGTGTTATTAATTAACTTTTATGGAGGGTATAATATGAATAAGGGTGATCTGATCAATGAGGTGGCAAAGACTGTAAGTACAAAAAAAGAGGCACAGGCAGTGGTAGATTGTATTTTTGATACTATCACAAAAACGTTAAAAAAGAAGGGAACTGTTACACTGGTTGGCTTTGGTACCTTTAAGGTGACCAAAATGAAGGCCAGAAAAGGCCGGAACCCGCAGACAGGTGAAGAGATCAAGATCAAGGCAAAGAATGTTCCAAAGTTTTCTGCCGGAAAGGCATTGAAAGATGCTGTGAATTAAGAAGAAATTCTATCAACCGGGGAGTTTGGCAATAGATAATTTAAATTGTGTTTTTTGGGAAGCTATATGGCTCTTTTAAAATAACAAAGAGCCATATAGCCAGTCTAATTTATGTCCCTTAATTTTTCATTTATATTGCTATTTAAGCCGTTCTTTGATTTTTTTTGCCTGGTCATATCCATCAAACTCATATATTTTTTCTATTGTATAAAATCGCTTGTTGGAAGAAGAACCTATGTAAATTTTATCAGTTCCGGCCTGGATACTGGAGCTGTTTCCCATAAGACCTATTTTAGAATCCATTGCTTCCAGTGCTCTGTCTAAGATAAGTAAATAACATTTGCCTCCATTGGCAGTGAACATAACAGACTGATCGTCCACCTGATCCCAATTTGATACCCTTACTGTTGATACTCGGCTAACTGCCTTAAGATCATTATCAAGGTTGTATTTCTCGGGGAGGACAACTGGTGTAGTAGTGACACATGATATCACGGTAACAAGAAGTGTAATAATAGTTAGCATTTTTATCGTTAATTTCATTCTTTAATTCCTTTCTGTAAAACCTAAAATACTGTAGTTGACTAAATAACAGTCAAACTGGGACATGGCGGGATTATTAATTAACTCTTGAAATTAATCAAGTTATTTATTTTATTTTTAATCCTGGGCGTAATTAATCAAAAAACAAGAAATATTTGATGAATACAGGTAAAAAAAGCACATATTTTGCAGTTGATGGGCAGAGGAATGGTAATTAAAACAGGGTGAACATTACTCTATTTCATCCCTGGAATCCCTGGTGAAAAAACTTGGAGATCCTAAGGCTTCCCTCAGCCCATGGGTGCTTTCTCAGATAAAATATCTGAAATATTAATAGTGTATTAAAAACCGGATTCTGCACATAAAACAGTGCAGTTACGCACACTAAAGGGTGCAAAAATCATTATTTTTTACTACGGCGAATAGAAGTCAGGAGTAAACCTATTGGAAGCACACACTTGAAATGCCTATCAGTCCTGCCTCTTCACGTGCCATGATTTATTGCATTGCCAATGAACGCTTTGGCATGAAGTTTGTAGCATCTGCACATATCCCACCTTTAAGGAGAAATAGTCATGAATAAAGATATACCTGAACATATCTATTTAAAGGATGACATTGATAAGGCATTTAATATGGGGGTTGAGGCGGTGGTCTCTGCCTTTGAGAAAACAATTGGTTTATCCCAGGATAAACAAAGACTTGTTCTCATTCGCATAAAGGATATGCTGCTTGAGACAAAAGCTGAAACCGTTATGAACCAGCATTGATCAGTATTTAATGGGCAGATTTAACAGTCACGAGGAAAAATTGCTTCTCGGATGCACATGCATCTTCTGATCCAAGCAGCTACAAATAAGATAAAGGTGTTGCTTTGGAGAGAATAACGGCATTCCGGGAAGTGAAAAATCAATCCCGGAATAAGATTACCTTTTATAATTCAGTAAGTTAAAAGATTTACCATAATTATTTAAAATAATGTGGATTTCTTTTTTTCTAATTCCTATTCACGATTAACCCTATACTTTCTTCCGCAGCGGGGACAGGACACCTCAAGATTGTCGAGATCTCCCCAGAGTTCCTTCTGCTGGTCATCAGGCAGGGAGTCGATCATCCTGGCTATCTGCTGAAGGTCGCAGGGGCATTCATAAAACAGAAGAACCTCCTCCAGTATTTTAAATTCACCCCCTGAAGCCATACCAAAACAATGTGCTATAATCTCATTATCGGCAAGGCCGTCTATTTTTTCGAAGTTTCCACCGGGCAGGGGACGCAGCAGGACTCCTCTTCCCTTACTGTCAACGGCGATGCGTATAAGGGTCTGGTCGGACTCCTCAAAATACCGTTCAATTGCCTCAACCGGATCATGTGTAATAAGTGAAAAGCGGCTTTGTGTCACAGGTGAATTTTTTGCCTGCCTCTGTACTGCTACGAGATTTTTTGACAGATCACTCTTGAGTACTGTACCACACATCATGCCGTTTGGTTCGACTCCGCAGAAAAGTCCTGTTGAAGATTCAGGAAAAGTTACCGACCAGCCCCAGTATTCGGGCTCCGGAAGTGAGACCGCTGCGAGACCTGCTGCGGCGAACAGGCGTCCAAGCATTATAATGCTTTCCTGATCGGATTTGGGTATTCCGTAACGTTTACAATAGGAGTCATAACCCTTCCATATCTCGCCTGCTTCGCCTGTCACGACAATAAGATCGGGCTCTTCCCAGTGATATCGATAATAATGAGCAAGGTGTGTGCTTGTATTCATATGCTGCCTTTAATTGAATGTTAAAAAGGTCTTTTAAATATATCAGGGGATAAAAACGGTCAAGCAGGAACAACAGGTTATGCAAAACAAAACGCCCATCTCATATGAGACGGGCGTTTTAACTTATTATGGATATGGATCTATATTAGTCCTTTGGCAGAGACTGATAGTAATCCATGAGTATCTTTGCTACTTCAGGACGTGAGAATTCCTTTGGAGGAGCTTCTCCGTTTGAGAGCATTGTCCTTACCTTCGTACCTGAAAGAAGTATAAAATCATCAGGTGTATGATCAGGAACGTCCTTCATCATAACAACCTTATCAAGTTTCTTTGACCATGCAGTATGATCAGCCTTGAAAATACCGATTTCCAGTGCGCCTTCCGGTATATCATCGAAAATGGTCTGAGCATCAAATGGACCGTAATAATCACCTACACCGGCGTGGTCACGTCCGACGATAAGGGTTGTACAACCGCAGTTCTGACGAAATACGGCATGGAGAACAGCTTCTCTCGGGCCGGCATAGAGCATATCAAAACCATAGCCTGTAACCAGAACGGTATTGGGCTCAAAATATACCTCAACCATCTTCCTGATAGCTGCATCACGAACGTCAGCTGGAATATCGCCGGGTTTCAGTTTTCCAAGGAGCATGTGGATAAGGATACCGTCTGCATTTTCTGCCTTGTAGGCCATTCTGCAGAGTTCTTCGTGGGCAAGATGCATGGGGTTTCTTGTCTGAAAAGCAACTACCTTTTCCCATCCCATTTTTGCCATTTCATCCCTGATTTCATAGGCGGTCTTGTATGTGCCGACAAAATCTTTCTCAAAGTAAGAGTAGTTGAGAACCTTGATGGGACCTGATATCGCTATGTTACCAACACTGTTGAACGCCTTTACCCCGGGGTGCTCCATATCGTCGGTGCGGTAGATCTGTTCTGTCATGAACTTCATCTGATCAGCGCTGATCTCTTCGATGGCTTCTACTTCCTGTATTGCTATAATAGGATTACCTTCAACATTGGGATCTTTCAGGGCAATCTTCTTAGCGTCTTTGATTGCAGAAGCATCTTCAACAACATTGATAACTGGGGTGGGCCAGAAAAGGCCGCTGGTTGTCTGCATTTTTTCTGCAACGCTCATGGCATCTGCAACATTCATGTAGCCTGTGAGGGGTGTGAAATATCCACCACCAAGCATAACTGCGTTACCGGCTGCTGCTGAAGAGATAAGGATTGAAGGGAGACCTTCTGCCTCTTTAAGAAGAGAGGCGCGTTCGTTTTCGTCCATTACATATAGCGGAATAAGTGTATCCGATCCATGTGGTTTAATCATGATTTCTTCCTCCTGGTTATTATTTAGGTTTTACTTCTTTATATTTTACACCAAAAAATCATAACATCGACCGGATAATATCTACAGCTACTGGACCGGTCATTATAACTAATTTAAATTTAACCGTGAATTTTCTAACAGTTGGCGAAAACCATGTCAAGATGAAATTGTTCCATTTTTCACAAAATAAATAGGTTGTGTAAAAGTTTGAAATTGTTGCAATATTTTATAAGGCTGACGAAGTGATTTTCGGTTAAAAATGAGTAAAGAAGACAAAAAGTGCTAGATAGAACCACTGTGCTCCATTAAGAACCTTTCAAAGAAAAGCTCCATGAATCTATGTCTTTCAAGTGCTATCCTGTATCCTTCCTTTGTAAGAATCCGGTCCTTTACCTTTATAAGTTTGATTCTGTATTCCCTGTAGCATGTATCATTTATCGTATAGGATTCACAATCTTCCGGGGCCAGGTCAGGGTTGTGAAGGGTTGCCCCTACCTCTCCTGCAAAGAGGAAGGCTCTGCCGATTCCAACCGCACCGATTGAATCAAGTTTGTCGGCGTCAAACAATACCCGGGCTTCCAGTGTTTCAGGCCTGCCATTTCCCCTGAACCGGTGTGTCCTTATGGAATGAATGATATTATTTTTTCGTTCCGAAGAGAGGTTTGTTTTTGAAAGAATTTCACTCGCTAGCTCTGCCCCTTTTTCCGCGTGGCAGACCTTTCCTTTTGCCATATCCTGGAAGGGACGTCCGATATCATGGAGGTAGGCGGCTATTCCAAGGACCTCGAGGTCTGCGCCCTCTGCCTTTCCAATCTTCATGCAAAGGTCATAAACCCGTTTTGTATGATACCAGTCATGACTCCCGCTTGATCTGGAGGTAATCTCCTTTGCTGTTTTCTTTATGTACTCAATATCCACCTGAATCTTCTACTTTGAATCCTGGCCTGAATTGGCTTCATCCTGCGTGATGCTTTCCATCCTGGGTGTGTAGTTCTCTCCTATTGGGTCACCAGAGAGATTTTTAATAACAGGCTGAGGATTTTTCATCTCATGTTCATCCAGTGCTTTTTCCCAGTATTTTTTTGTCTTGTCATCCAGTGGAGCCCATCCAAGCCTTCCCCTGCATTTTGGGAATCTTGAGCAGCTGAGCCAGGGACCGCGTGCACCTCTCCTGATATTCATGTCAGCTTCACATTTAGGACACTTGAGGTCAGTTAACAGCGGCGGTACCTTTGGAGGACTTATATGCCCCTTTTTATCCAGGTTGAGTATTCCGTCGCATTCAGGGTATTTGGGGCAGCTCAGGAACGGCCCGTAACGGCCTTTCTTCATGAGCATTGGGTCTCCGCACTTGGGGCAGGCGATATCAGTCTGTTCCGGTACTGCCGGATTCCCGTTGCGGTCAATAGGTGCTGCATATTTACATTCCGGGTAGCTTGCACAGCTTAAAAACCTGCCGTTTCGTCCAAAGCGGTAGACAGTCCCGCTCCCGCACTGGGGACATGTATGCGGTGCCGGTTCCGTTTCGGCCTTTGCGTGATTCATGTCATTATAGGCAGTATCAAGATCTTTTTTGAATGGACCATAGAAATCCTTGAGCATCTGTACCCAGTCGGCATGCTTTTCAGCTATATCATCCAGCTTCTGTTCCATATCCCTTGTATAACCTACCTCCAGGATATCAGGGAATGCCTCGATCAGCTTATCGGTTACTACCTTTCCAAGGTCTGTTGCATAGAAACGGTTCTTGATCTTTTCTGAATATTTCCTGTTCTGGATAACCTGGATTATCTGCGAATATGTGCTCGGACGTCCAATACCTTCGGCTTCCATTTTTTTAACAATTGATGCCTCTGTATATCGGGGAGGAGGAGATGTAAAGTATTGAGCCGGCTCCATATGAAAGGCTGAAATCTCCTGGTCCTCTTTAAGTAAGGGCAGCGTGGCTTCGTCAGAATGATTAGGTACCCCTGTAACCCTGTAATAGCCGTCGAATATCAGCACTCTTCCTGTTGTTTTGAATATCAGCTCATCTTTTGCATCTGAGCCTGATATAAGAACTGTTGTGTAATCCCATTCCGCCTCATTCATCTGGCATGCTACAAACCTGGCCCAGATTATTTTGTACAGCTTGTACTGTTGATCTGTCAGGGATGATTTTATCTTGTCCGGTGTAAGCGTCACATCCGTCGGTCTTATGGCCTCATGGGCTTCCTGTGCAGATTTGTTGGAGGATGTGAAATAGTTCGGCTTTGAGGGCAGATATTTTTCACCGTATGTATTCTGTATAAACTCTCTGGACATGGCGATAGCATCCGGAGAGAGATGGGTAGAATCTGTTCTCATATATGTGATAAGACCGACCGAACCCAGACTGCCTATTTCAATTCCTTCATAAAGGGCCTGAGCAGTCCGCATGGTTGTCTGGGTGGTAAACCCGAGCTGATTAACCGCTGCCTGCTGAAGTGTGCTTGTGATAAAAGGCGCGTTTGCCCTGTTTTTAGTGCGTTTGGTCTGTATGGATTTAATGTTCCATTTGGGGCCTTTTTCAATGTGCCCCTTAAGAATTATCAACTTACCGTTTTTGCTGTTTTTATCAGGACTATCTTCTTCTTCCTTTATATCAAGTATAAATCCTGCTTTTTCCGCTGTTTTAAGGGCATCCCTGAAATTATCAGGTTTGAATTTTTCCCCGTTGACCTCGATCAATTCCGCTGTAAAACTCTCACGGTCAGACAACCACTGGTTCTTTTCATCTATTGTTCTTCCTGTTAATCTGCCCTTGACCTTGGGTGGAGATTTATCAAGCCATTTTTTAAGCTTTTCACCCAGAGTCCCCCAATCTGAAAGATCTGTTGTGAAGTATCCCGTGATTTTCCAGTACTCATCGGGGATGAATGCCTCTATCTCTCTTTCCCTTTCCACAAGCAGTCTTACGGCTACTGACTGAACTCTGCCTGCAGAAAGCCCGCCTGCAACCTTTCTCCAGAGAAGGGGCGAAACCTGATACCCTACTATCCGGTCAAGTATTCGTCTTGCCTGCTGGGCATTGACCTTGTCCATGTCAATACTCTGAGGGTTGCTAAATGCCTTTTCAATCTCTTTTTTTGTTATTGCATTAAAGACGACTCGTTTGGCATCGCTTAGATCAATATCCAGTGCCTCGGCAAGATGCCACGCTATGGCTTCCCCTTCACGGTCGAGGTCTGTTGCGAGCCAGATACCTGAGGCAGCCTTTGCTGCTTTCTTCAATTCCTTGACAGTTGTCCCTTTACCTTTGATAACCTGATAGGTAGGCTCAAAGTTATTTTCAAGATCCACACCCGGTACAGGATTTTTGACACCCTTTGGATTTTTGCCGGGCAGGTCCCTCACATGGCCTACCGAGGCCATTACAAGATACTCTTTTCCCAGGTATTTATTTATTGTTCGTGCCTTGGCAGGAGACTCTACTATTACAAGTTGTTTTCCCGACTGCCTTCCTCTGCTGTTTTTTTGGGTACTGTTCTGTGTTGTTTCTTCCATATTCTCTGTTTTGTATTTATATTAAAAATTTACCGGGGCATAAAAAGGAGCTGTTTATCTCACAAACATTTTGCCGGGTAACTGTTTTATTATGCCCTTAAGCTCCATTTTTGTTAATATCCCTGAAAGGTCTCCTGAACCGATATTGCCTTTCTTTTGAATCTGATCAATGTGCATTGGATAATCACCTATGATATCATATATCATTTTTTCAATGTCGCTTATCTCCGGCAGTTCCTTTTTAATAAAGGTATCGGATTTTACCATGCCGGGATAATTCATGCCGAGTGATTCCATTATATCATCAGCATTTTCTGCCAGCATTGCACCATTTTTTATCAGAAAATGACAACCCCTGCTTTTAAATGATTCAATGCTGCCGGGAATAGCATATACATCTCTTCCCTGTTCTAATGCGATCGATGCGGTTATCAGAGAGCCGCTGTTCTTTGTGGCTTCAACCACCAGAACGCCCCTGCTTAACCCGCTGATAATCCTGTTCCTTTTAGGAAAATTTGACGGGGAAGGGGTGGTTCCCACAGGAAATTCCGTTATAAGTGTCCCGCTTTCAATTATTTTTTCAAACAGCTTTCTGTTTTGACCTGGGTAAATTATATCAATACCTGTTCCCAGGACACCGATTGTCGGTCCCTTGCCTGAGAGGCATCCCCAGTGCGAAGCTGCATCTATACCAAGCGCCATACCGCTTACTACACCGAGGCCGCGCCTGGCAATTCCCTGCCCGAATTCTTCGGCAGCCTTTAACCCGTAATGGGTTGCATTCCTCGATCCGACTATTGCCACAAAGATCTTATTTTGCGGGATCTCGGCTCCTTTTATATAAAGGATCATCGGCGGATCATGAATTTCCTTTAATGGTGCAGGGTATTCGGGATCATTAAATGTGACGATTCTTGCACCACATGATTCTATCTTTTTTATCTCATCAGAAGGGTCAGTCTTAAAGTTTTTATTTGCAATATTCTGAACTGTATCCCTTCGAATCCCATCCACTTTAGAAAGTTCGGATATGGAGGAATCTAATATTTTTTCGGGGTTTCCAAATTTCATTAAAAGGTTTTTGAGCGTAACATTGCCCATACCTTTTACCCCGGACAGGGCTATCCAGTAGCATCTTTTATCTGACCATAAAGACATTAAAGTTAACCCAGTTAGATTAGAATACGGCGGGAATATACAACAGAGCTGTTATTAATAGTCAAGTTTTTTCTTAAAGTTCTTTTTTTACTCAATTGGACAGGTTGCTTTATCTGATATAAAATCAGGTGTTTCTGTCCACGATAAGTTTTTTAAATATGCGCCCGGTTCAATTGGTTCTGTAGCTGTTATAACAAGGGCTGTTGCAGAGTCAGGATATGTATCGATCACGAGTATGCTGCCGAGAACACGGTCAGGAAGAATGACCTGTTTTTTAAAAAATGTAAGGTTTTCTTCAGGTTTCGGATCTGTAACTATATTTTTCTCACAAATTTCAAAAACATTCCCTTTTTTTACTCCTGCATCATGCCCCTTATCCATATATACTATGCTGTATTTATGGATAAGATTCTGTTTATTTGCCCCTGTAACTATATTGGCAAGGATATCACCATTGCCTGATGATGGAAGAATGCAGCGTGAAATATTGTTCACAGGCATTAGATAGTCGCCGATTTCTATAGGTTCATAGGATTCAAATATTTTGGCCTGGTATGAGTTCTCTTTTTCACTGGTACTGCCGTCTTTTCTGATATAATTCATCCCCGCTTTTTTCTCTATTGTGATCCTTCCTGAGACATCAAAGACAAAACCGGCTTTTTTATTAGTAAGGGGGTGCTTTACAGGCCTTATTTTACCAACGGCAAATTCACTGCCAATGGAAACATCTATATTATTTTCAAAAATAACATATACTGTGCTGCCCTTGGCAAAGATCAATCCCTTTTTTGCTCCGGCATATACCATTCCCAATGGGGCTATTTCATTTGATGTGTAAAAGCCGATCCTTTTGCTGTTTTGAATAATGCCTTCAACATCAATACCCATTAAAGGCGGCGGTTCAACGACAGGTTCCGGTTCAGGCTCAGGTTCCTGGGGCTTTTGCGGAGTTTTTTCAAACAGGGTAATTACATCGCCCGGGGAAAGAAGGTGAGGGTTTGTAACAAAACTGTTCATTTCCCATAATTTTGGCCACAGGCTGCTGTCGCCATAATACTGTTCACAGATACCCCATAATGTATCACCCTTTTTGACTGTATGAGTCATTTTTTCGGCTGATGCGGTAAGTGGGAAACAGAGATATCCTGCAACAAGAATGAACAACAATATTAAAAATAAACGTGCTTTTATCTTTTCCATAGATGAATATCCTGTAATTATTTGGATTTTTGATAAATTACAACTTTTAGTGATGCTTGTCAATTGAATTTTATTCTTAATTAGTTCAAGTTAGATTGTTTTAATTGCCGTTTTTCGAGACATTATTTATAACCCAGCTTTTTCCCTTTGTCAAAAAGGTTGACATGTATGCATTTTGACAACGTGTATCAATTTTTATGGTAACTGCTACATGTGCCACAGGCATATTCGTCCCAGTCGATTGACTTGGGCAGTACAGTCAAATATAATACTGAAAAAGTACTGACCGATACTTAGCCTGGATTTCAGTATTGGTTTATATGCAAAAATGATGCCCTACAGGAGGCTATGTCCCATGGTATTTTTTAACAGGAGAGAATTTATTTATCTTTCAATGGTTGGAATGGCAGGAGTTTCTGCAGGGGTTCCTCTATCTGCAGATGAAAAGTCAAACAAGTCATTTGTTTCTCTGGTTGCATAACTCACCTGATATGAGAAAGATGATAGCTGAAATCAATCTTGCCTATAAACCCCAGCTTATTGTCCTGGATGGTGTTGAAATCTTTACAGATGGCGGACCAATGGAGGGTACAAGAAAAAAGGCAAATGTAATTATTGCCGGTACCGACAGGGTTGCAATCGATGCGGTAGGCCTTGCTGTATTAAAGGAGCAGGGTTCCAACAGTACAATTATGGGAAGGAAAATATTTGAACAGGACCAGATGAAGCATGCCGTAAAAATCGGACTCGGGATATCAGGGCCCGAAGAAATAGGAATTTTAACCCGTGATCCTGAGAGTAAGAAATATGCAGACAGGCTTACTGATATTTTGATGAATGGCTAGGATTTACTGTCAAATCCATAAACCACTTCATCAGTTCAGCAGCCTCGGGAGTTTCTCTTACAGTCATAATTATTTCGTTAATATTACGACCGCATCTTTTTAATTCGTCTGCCTGATGAATTATATAACCTTTCATAATATCTGCATTATACTCGGGGTGGAACTGTACACCCCAGGCGCAGCTGCCGATTCTGATGGCATGATATGGTTCAAAGGAATTTGACGCAAGAGTAACCGCTCCTGGCGGAAGCCTCAGGACACATTGAGAGTGGGTCACATGGACAGGAAAATGTCCCGGCATTGTTTTAAACAGAGGATCATTGTTACTTTCCGGGGACAGTTCAATATCAACTGTTCCGATTTCCTTGCCCCCTAGATGAAACCCTACTTCTCCTCCCATGGCTTGAGCAAGAAGTTGATGTCCATAGCATATTCCCATGTAAGGAATATTTTCTCTGAGGATTTCCGGTAACCACTCCAGTATCCGGTCGCTCCAGGGAAGGTGATCGGTAACCATTGCGTGCGATCCAGTAATTACAACTCCCCTGCATTTTGAGGGATCGGGAAGAGATTCGTTGGCCTGTACATCGATAATAACGGCTTCATCTGCCGAGATGCCCATAGCGCTGAGTGTCCAGCGGTCAAAATCGCCATATTCTTCTGCTACCTCGGGAAATGTTGTCCCAGCCTTAATTATATAAACATTACTCATTCGATAAAAACCTGAAACTATACCTTTTCTTTTTTGTCTGCAACACAATAAATCCCGCCTTCTTCGACTCCCGGCTTGAAACACCTGTTGCATGATATGCATCTGGCCGGAGCTCGATCTCCCCGCTCCCACCTGGACGGGAGGTCCGGCTCCCGGATAAGCGGTCTCGACATTGTAATGTAATCAATGCCATCCAGGGCTATGGCATTTTCGCTGACATCATAGGACCTGAATCCACCAACCACCATTACGGGGCAGTTGACAACAGCCTTGACCTGCCTTGCATAGTCCATATTCCATGCCTCTTTTTCGGGCTTGTTTATCTTCATCCTGAGGGGGCCGGACTTTATTCCTGAGGCACTGTTGCCTGATGACACCTCAATTGCATCAATTCCTGACCCGGACAGTTTTTTTGCGATATAAACACCGTCCTCTATGGTTAGGCCCCCGTCCATGTTATCTGAACAATTCATCTTTATCATTACAGGGAAATCGATACCAACCTTTGAACGGACCTTCTGATAAACCTCTGCCACAAACCTGCTTCTGTTCTCAATGCTGCCGCCATATTCATCTTCTCTAAGGTTTGTGTGCGGCGACATGAACTGATTGATCAGGTAGCCGTGGGCACCATGAAGCTGTACAGCATCAAAACCGTATTCCTTTGCCCTGCGTGCGCCTTCTCCGAATGCATCTGTTATTTCCTGTATTTCTTCTATGGAGAGTTCCCGTGGTTCTGTTGAATAATGGGCAACCTTTACTGCTGACGGTGCAACAGGCTGCTTTCCGGAGTTGTCCTCTATTGCCTGGCCTCCTGCATGCACGATCTGAGCGGCGATTCTGCCTCCCGAATCATGGACCGTCTTTACCAGCCTTTCATAATCCTTTGCAAAGTCATCGGTATGGATTCCCATCTTGCCGGTAAGCTGTTTGCCTTCAGGCCTTACAAAGGCGTATCCCGAAATAATCAGGCCTGTACCGCCTTCGGTCAGTTCCCTGTAAAGATTGCAGAGTTTTTCCGTGGGCCTGCCTTCCTGATCACACATGCCTTCCCATGTGGCAGACCTTACAAGCCTGTTTTTTATTGAAAGTCCTTTAATATTTGTTGTTTCAAATATCGTAGCCATTAAATGTCCTTATCATGCATCCGGTCTATCGCTTCATCCTGAGATAGGCGTCAATAAAGTTGTCAATGTCTCCGTCCATAACCTTTTCAAGGTTTCCCACCTCTTCATTAGTCCTGTGATCCTTTACCATGCGATAGGGATTAAATACATAGGATCTTATCTGGCTTCCCCATGCTATATCTTTCTGGTTCTCGTGCATTTCCTGCTTTTTTTTATCCAGTTTACTCTTCTCCAGGTCATAAAGCCTTGCCTTTAAAACCATCATTGCCATTTCTTTGTTTCTGTGCTGGGATTTTTCATTCTGGCACTGTACAGCAATATTTGTAGGGAGATGAGTTATCCTGATGGCTGAACTTGTCTTGTTTACATGCTGACCGCCCGGGCCGCTGGCCCTGAATGCATCGATCCTGAGATCCTTTTCATCAATATTTATATCAATATCAGTATCAACCTCGGGAAGCACCGAAACTGAGGCAAAGGATGTATGTCTGCGTCCGGTTGCATCAAAGGGAGATATCCTGACCATTCGATGAATGCCGTGTTCGGATTTCATATAGCCATATGCATTGTTTCCTGAAACCGTGAAAGTGACGCTCTTTATACCTGCCTCGTCACCCACCATGTAGTCAATAGCCTCGGTTTTAAAGCTTCTGGATTCGCACCACCTGAGGTACATCCTGTAAAGCATTTCTACCCAGTCCTGTGCTTCAGTTCCTCCTGCGCCTGCATTTATCGAAACGATACAGTTTCTTTTATCATCCGGTTCATTCAGTAGCGATTGAACTTCAAGGTTTTCTATATGTTTTTCAAGTTTTGAGATATCCCTGGTTACTTCTTCTATTGTATCACTGTCATTCTCTTCAACTGCCAGCTCTATAAGTATCTTTAGATCATCCGTTTCTCTTTTCAGCGATTCCCAGCTGTCGACGATATCCTTAAGTGATGCCCTTTCCTGTGAGATCTGTGAAACCTCTTCATGGTTCCTTTCCCAGAAATCACCCTTGGCCATGATAGAGTCAAGCCGTTCAAGCTCAAGTATCTTTGCATCCAAGTCAAAGATGACCTCGAAGCATGGTAAGGGTTTCAGAAAGGATTTTTATTTTATCATTAAGTTCATTTTCCATATTGTCTCCTCCTTATGGATCTTCTGTGTAACCAGGACAAAATACTGGATTTATTAACCCGGTGTTATTGTTTCTGTTTTTTACGCGAACAGCATAATCCAATAGATATTTTTATCAAGCATAGAATTAAAATTCCTGCGGCAAAGATATCACCAAAACGGGTATAGAAAGAAATAGTTTCCTTTGCCGGTGTGACTCTGCCTGTAAGCACTTCATCGGTAAAAAGGCTACCCTTCATTTTTACTTTTCCTGTCGAATCAACTATTGCACTTATACCGGTATTTGCCGAACGTATCAATGGCCTCCTGTTTTCGATTGCCCTGAATACTGAAATATAGAGATGCTGATAGGGCGCGCTTGTATAACCATACCATGCATCATTTGTTATGTTGATCAGTATGTCAGCGCCATTTAAGACCTGGGAGCGTGCTATTTCAGGGAAAATAACCTCATAGCATATGAGAATACCTGATGAAATCTTATTAAGCCGAATCGGATCCATTGATTTACCCTTTGAAAAATCTCCGGCAGCAGGCACGAGCCTGTGGACAAAGGGAAGAAATTCCTGTAACGGTACATATTCTCCAAAGGGAACCAGATGAGTTTTATTGTATTGACCGGTTATTCTTCCTTCAGGTGATATACACCAGGCCCTGTTATAATAACGCACATTTCCCTGATCTATTCTGTAGGCAGGGCTCCCGAAAATCAGGTATGCATTACTCCGTTCTGCCATTCTTATTATCTTTTCCGATAGCGGATTATTATCCTGAAAAAACAAAGGCACTGCCGTTTCAGGCCAGACAATTATTTCAGGTTTTGTATTATAGCTGCTTTGCGAAAGATCAATATATTTGTCAATGGTCTCTTCCTGAAATCCCTCATTCCATTTTAAAGCCTGATCAATATTCCCCTGGATTATAGAAACATTTACTTCAGGATTCTCCTGTTTTTCGTCACTATATTTGGATAGACAGTTTATTCCATATTGAACCGATGTGTATGCCAAGAGGATAATTATAAGGGTTTCCGAAATGAAGTATCTGTTTTTGAGGATCTCTTTGTTTTTTACCATCAGGGTATATAAAAAGACATTAAATGCTACAATAAGAAATGAAAGACCGTATATCCCTGTCAAGTCAGCGATCTGGACTATCTCCAGTCTGCTATGCTGACTGTAGCCAAGCAGACCCCATGGCATGCCTGTAAAGATCATCTCTCTTATATATTCCAGGGACACCCATATCCCGGCAAAAAAGAGTATCTTTATTTTACTGTTTTTAAAGCTGACGAAGAGTAATGAAAAGATACCCGTGTAAATCGCGAGGTACAAACTTAAGAGAAGCAGAACAGAAATACTTATGAAAAAATTAAGCCCCCCATATGTACTTAACACATTAATTATCCAGTACATTAAAGAGAGATAGTGTGACAGACCGGCTATTATGCCCAGTCTGAATGCTGTTCCGGGAGTTGTGCCTTCAAGTGCTGTCAGAAGAGGTATAATAGAAATCCAGATTAACCAGTCTGTTTTTAAGGGTGGAAAAGAAGCTGTGATCAACAGCCCTGAAAGTAAGGCCAGTAGGATTTTTTTTGCTGATATTGAATGCATTTAACAGTGCCGGATGAAAATATTGATGATTGCAGTATTAATAGTGTGAAACGTGTGTGCGTGTCAGTAACCCGATTCTTCAGATTCGTCAGGGGCGGGTTTGCAGCAGGTGATAAGGGCCTTGTCAATTCTCCTTTCATCTGCAGATTTGACTGTTATTTTAAGGTTCTGATAAGTAACTTCCTCACCTGTTTTCGGTATCTTGCCAAGCTGGTTGATAATAAATCCGCCTACAGATTCAAAATCACCTTCAGGCAACTCCAGATTGAAATATTCTTCTATGGCTTCGGCTTCAAGGCGTGCATCCACAAGGATAGTGCTCTCATCAATCACATTCATCAGAGATTCTTCATGGTCATGCTCATCCATTATTTCGCCGACTATTTCTTCAAGTATATCTTCAATGGTAATTAATCCTGCCGTGCCGCCATATTCATCTGTTACAATTGCCATATGGTTTTTTTTACTTCTAAGATCCCTTAAGAGTGCACTGATCTTCTGGCTGCCGGGTACAAAAAAGACCTTCCTGAGTATATCGGGTGTTATTTCTGTATCCGGCGGATTTCCAAATAATTTAAGGAGATCCTTTGCATGCAGGACGCCAACTATTCCATCAATGCTGTCTTTATAGATTGGAATCCTAGTATGACCACAGGTTGTAATAAGCTGGATAAGCTCACCAAGGGTAGTATCAATAGCCGCAGAGGTCAAATCAGTGCGGGGGATCATTATAGAAGACGCAGTGGTTTCTTTTAACTCCAATACGCCATGAACCATTTCTGATTCTTCATCGGTGATAAGGCCCTTCGCCTGCCCCTCATCCATGAGATCATTGATCTCATCCGTGAGGTCTGAACCGTTCTGAAGGTGGTTTTTTTTAATTAGGGAAAAAATTTTGTTCAAAAAACTTCGATTTGAATCTTCTTCCAAGGAACTCTTTTTCTCCTGGGCAACATAAATTTTTTTAGAATTAT
Source organism: Desulfatiglandales bacterium (assembly GCA_963667015.2). Lineage (GTDB taxonomy): Bacteria > Desulfobacterota > DSM-4660 > Desulfatiglandales > HGW-15 > JAAZBV01. The sequence goes on along the minus strand of CAXXJJ010000004.1, from coordinate 1,303,432 downwards.
TTATTATATGATAAGCAAATTATCATACAATTTTGCAAAATGATATGTTTTTTTAATTGGATTGACAATAAAAAACAAAAATATTATTCTTCCTGCCGAATATTTAAATAGTTTTACATGTTTTACCTTAATATTACTGAAGAAAATCGAAAACCTATTGGAATTTAAAATGTTTATCCGGGTTTTATCTTCAGATAATATCTTGACAATGATTTTTCTTATGGTAAAAATGTAAAATTATTTTTTGGGAAAAGTAAAAAACTTTCTTTGCAGCTCAGTATCAGAGGAAGAATATATAAGGGTTTGATCCCCCTGCATTTTTAAGGAATTTTAAGCAGGAATATGTCACAATGAGAGGCTTAAAGCGGGTATAGCTCAGTTGGTAGAGTACAAGCTTCCCAAGCTTGGGGTCGCGGGTTCGAACCCCGTTGCCCGCTCCAGGAGTGATTGAAAAATTCCGGATTCCCTTTTTGAGGTTGTTGGCCATGAGTAGATTAATGGTTGACCTACTTCGAATTGTGGGCACAATGTTTTGCAGTATGCCGTAGTGATTTTTTTATGCAGGTTTTACTGTAAAAGCTATAGTCTATGATTCTGAAGCGGGTCTTAATTACCCGCTTTTTTATTAGTGCTGATCAGTGCTTCTTCTCTCGGGTAAATCTCTCTTGATAAAGCCTCTTGAATCTTGATTGTTTTGATCGGTTATCACAGGGAATGTATTGCAGCTTTAATATTGTGTGATTGGAGAACGGGTATTGGCAGATATTACTATAATAAGAGACCGTGTAATTTCTCTTATTGAACCTATGCTTGAAGATATGGGATTTGAGCTTGTTGAAGTTGAATATCTTACCATGCATGGTCGCTGGGTTTTAAGGCTGTATATTGATAAGGAAGGCGGTGTCACCATAGATGACTGTGCTGATGTAAGCAGGGACCTTGGTGATATAATCGATGTAAAAGAGATCATTGAACATGAATATGTCCTTGAAGTCTCTTCTCCGGGACTCAATCGTCCTTTGAGAAAGGAAAAGGATTTCATAAAGGTAATTGGAAACAGGATTAAATTAAAGATGTCCCGGGATCTTAATGGACAGAAAAATTTTACCGGAAACCTTAAAGATTATAAAAACCGTACGATTTTTCTTGAAACTGAAGGGGAACTGATTGAATTGCCATTTGATGACATCGAGAAATCAAACCTTATATTCGATTTCGATAATGACAAAACAGGCACAGTTAACAGTACAAACAATGGAGTAAATTGAAATGAGTTCAGATTTATTAAAAGTATTGGAGCAGGTTGGCCGAGAGAAGGGTGTTGAGCGAGAGACCTTAATACAGACCCTTGAGGAAGCAGTAAAGGCAGCTGCACGTAAAAAGCTCGGGCAGAACTATGATCTCGAAATTAATTTCAATGAAGAACTGGGTGAAATCGAAATATTTGAATTCAAGGAAGTCGTAGAAAATGTAACAAATGAAACTCTTGAGATTTCCCTCGAAGAAGCACATGAAATTGATCCTGAAGCTGTTATCGGAGACAGCCTTGGAATAAGAACGGAAATAGATGACCTTGGTCGGGTTGCTGCACAGTCTGCAAAGCAGGTTATCATGCAGCGTTTGCGTGAAGCGGAAAGAAACATCGTATATGATGATTTCAAGGACAGACGCGGTGAGATTATTCACGGTATAGTTCAACGCTTTGACAAGGGAGCTATTATTGTTAACCTCGGTAAGGCAGAGGCTGAACTGCCAGTCAAGGAACAGATACCAAAGGAATCCTATAAGCAGGGAGACCGGATAAGGGCATTTATCCTTGAGGTAAAACAGTTCAGCAGGGGACCTCAGATCATACTTTCCAGAACCCATCCAAATTTTCTCTCCATGCTTTTTGAAAATGAAGTCCCGGAAATTTCAGAAGGTATTGTAAGTATAATCCAGGTTTCACGAGAACCGGGGAGCAGGGCAAAGATAGCCGTAACATCAAGAGATGTTGATGTCGATCCTGTAGGTGCATGTGTCGGGATGAAAGGTTCAAGGGTTCAGGCGGTTGTTCAGGAGTTAAGAGGTGAAAAAATCGATATTGTTACCTGGGATCCTGATCCTGCAAAATTTATATGCAATGCCCTTGCACCGGCAGAAATAATCAGGGTTGTTGTTGATGAGTCCAACCAGTCAATGGTTGTAGTTGTTCCGGATGATCAGCTCTCTCTGGCAATCGGAAGAAGAGGACAGAATGTACGTCTTGCATCAAAGATTTCAGGGTGGAATCTGGATGTGACAAGTGAGTCTGAATACAATAAGGATCTGAAAGACTCCTATAATTCCCTCCTGAGTCTAGAGGGTGTCGGTGAGGCGATCGCAACGGAACTGTATCAGGAAGGTTTCAGGTCTGTAGAGGATATTGCCGCAGCCAGTGTTGATGAACTGGCAAATGTGGATGGCTTAAGTAATGAAGATGCGGTTGAATTGATTGCAACAGCCAAAGAATACCTCAATGAGGGTGATGGGAATGCTTCCTCCGAACCGGATGCAGTTTCGGAAGGGGAAACAGAGGAAGATATTAACCCGGATGAAAAATAATAAAGGTCATGTTCCTGTAAGAACATGTGTAGCATGCAGGTCGAAGAAACCCAAAAAAGAGCTTATTCGACTTGTCCTTGATAGAGATAACCGGGTTGTTATCGATGAATACCGGAAGAAAGAAGGTCGTGGAATTTATCTCTGTAACGAGATTTCCTGCAGAGAGAAATTTTTAAGGTCTAAAGGCCTTAATCGGTTTTTCCGGACAGATAAAGCGGTTACAATAGGTTTTGATAGAGGAAAACAGGTAAAGTTATAGCCATATTCAGTGATAGATAATCAGGTATCCTTATGGATAAAGATAAAAGGAATGTACAACATTATTCTATTTTTATGAAATGTATTTTATCCATAAAGAAAGGAAAACAAGAAAGGCTTTGGGGGATTAGATGGCTAAAGTAAGGGTCTATGAATTGGCCAAGGAACTTAATATTGAAAGTAAAGAGCTGGTAGAAAAGTTGAAATCCGGTGGAATGGCAGTAAAGAATTATATGAGTACCTTGGATGATAGTGAGATAAAAAAAGCAAAAGAGATATTGAAAGGCAATGTGTCCGAAGTTATTGAAGAAAAACGTATCAAAAGAAACGTTATTCGTCGACGCAAAGTCGTTCAGGTTGATGAGCCTGAAGTAAGAGCTGAAGCTCCGGTAGAAGAGAAATCCCCTGAAGAGGAAAAAGCAGTCGCTGAAAAGGATGAGGCTGTTTCTCCCGTGGTTAAGAAAACAGAAGAAGATATCGAGACTGAAGAAGAGCGCGCCGCCGCTGAAGAATTTCCGTCGGAGGAGACAGCTGTTACAGAAACAGATGAAACTGAAGAAGAGATGATGGACGCAGAAAAGGCAGAGGGCGCCGAACCAGAAGAAGCGGTGGAGCAGGCATCTGATCAGGCCGCAGAGGATTCAGCTGCTTTAGTTGAAGAAGAGGAAGTAAAGGAAGCCGAAAAACCTTCAGGCAAAAAATCAAAGAAAAAGCAAAAAGACCGACCGGCCAAGATTATCAAACGCCCAGAAGAGGGACCTCTGAAAGATCTGTTGGCAAAGGAAAAAGAGAAGAAGGAAGTAATAAAAGAACCTGTTGAGTTTAAAGAAAAGAAAATAGAAAAGGTCAAACCCGTCGTTGTTGAACCTGGTGCTACTGATGTGCTGGATGAGGACGGCAAAAAGGCAAAGAAGAAGAAAGACAGGAAAAAAGGGGATAAGGCCAGCAGGGATGTTGATGCAGGGGCTCGTATCAAACACCGGAAGATTGAAGTGTTTGAGAGGGCTGATCTTTATGAAGACAGAAAACCCAGACTTAAAGACAGAAAGTCAGGCAAAAAGTCAAAGGATGGTGCCAAAAGATTAAGGCAGACTGAAATAACTACCCCTAAAGCAAGCAAAAGAAGGCTTAAGGTGCCTGAGAACGTAACTGTATCCGATCTCGCCAAGGCAATGGGGGTAAAGGCAGCAGAATTAATCAAACTGCTGATTAAGATGGGTGTGATGGCCAATATTAATATGAAGATCGATTTTGAGACGGCTTCTCTTGCCGCAGATGATTTTGGATATGAACTTGAACTTGATCAGTTTGAAATGGAGGTTAAGCTGGATGAGGTGGTTAATAAACCGGAAGATCTCAAGCCAAGACCTCCTGTTGTCACAATAATGGGCCATGTTGATCATGGAAAAACATCGCTTCTTGATTATATAAGGGACTCAAACATAATTGGCGGAGAATCAGGCGGAATTACACAGCATATAGGTGCCTATTATGTTGAGAGAGAAGGCGGAGATATCGTGTTCCTGGATACCCCTGGCCATGAGGCATTTACCGCCATGAGGGCAAGAGGCGCGAAGATAACAGATATTATTATTCTTATTGTGGCAGCGGATGACGGAGTCATGCCCCAGACAAGAGAAGCTGTAAATCATGCACGGGCAGCCAATATCCCGATTATTGTAGCAATTAATAAAATAGATAAACCGGAGGCAAACCCTGATAAGGTAACAAGGGAGCTTGCAGAACTTGACCTGACTCCTGAGGATTGGGGGGGGGATACCATTTTCGGCAAGATATCCGCCAAGACCGGTGAAGGTATAGATGAGCTTATGGAGCTTATCCTCTTACAGGCTGAAATGCTTGAATTAAAATCCAATCCCGACAGACCAGCGAGAGGAACCATTATTGAAGCACAGCTGGATAAGAGCAGAGGATCCATCGCAACAGTACTTATAAAAGAGGGAACCTTAAAGCAGAGTGATCATTTTATCTGCGGAGAAAGCTACGGGCGTGTACGAGCGATGCTGAACAACCGGGGCAAAAAACTGAAGGAAGCAACCCCGTCTGTCCCTGTAGAGATCTATGGTATGACAGGTGTTCCCAAGGCCGGTGACGAGTTTTATGTTGTTCCAGATGAGAAAACTGCACGGCAGATTGTTGCCCATCGCCAGGCCAAGCTGAAAGAGAAGGAAAGATCAAAGAGTGACATAGTAAACCTGAATGATCTTTATGAGAAGATCAGGGAAGGGGCGATAAAGGAGCTCAATATAATAATCAAAGCGGATGTTCAGGGCTCTCTTGAGGCACTGTCTGAATCCCTACATAAACTTGCAACCGAAGCGGTGAAGATACGTATTATCCATTCATCTACCGGTGCAATAACCGAATCGGATGTAATGCTGGCCTCGGCATCTGATGCCATTATTATTGGTTTCAGGGTAAGGACCAACGCAAGGGTCGTTCAGATAGCCGAAAGAGAAAACATTGATATCCGGTATTATGATGTTATCTACAACCTGATAGAGGATATCAAGAAGGCCATGGCTGGTCTCCTTGAGCCCATTTACAAGGAAAACGTTATTGGACGTGTGGACATCAAACAGCTATTCAGCGTTCCTAAGATTGGAAAAATTGCTGGCTGTTATGTAACCGATGGACATGTTGAAAGAAATGCAAATATCAGGTTGTTGAGAGATGATGTGGTAATTTTTGATGGGAAAATAGCTTCCCTGAGACGCCTTCAGAATGATGTAAAGGAAGTTCAGGCCGGATATGAATGCGGTATAGGCCTTGAGGCCTTTCAGGATATCAAACCGGGTGATGTGCTTGAAGCATATAAGGTTGAGGCAATTAAAGCGGAGCTTTAGGGTGTGGTTATAGGCACTATGACAATAGAGCTTTTTATCCATGACAGTAATTCCCTTAAGGGAAAAAGAAAAATTGTCAAAAGTATGATTGGAAAGGTAAAGAGCAGGTTTAATGTCGCTATAGCCGAAGTGGAGTATAATGACAAATGGCAGAGGATAGGGTTAGGTGTAAGTACTGTCGGAAATGACAGGCGCCATGTAAACTCTTCTCTCGACAATGTATTGTCCTTTCTTGAATCACTTTATCTTGCTGAGATAATCGATTCAAAGATTGAGATAATAAATGTGTGATCTGTTAAAGGCCGTGTAAGGGCAGTTGATATATATAGTAAAAGAGAAGTTAAAAAATGTTACCCGGAAAGAGAGCAACAAGAGTCGGAGATCAGATCTTAAGATTTATTGCCGAACTCCTTATGAATAAGATAAGGGACCCAAGGGTCAAGGGGGTTACCCTTACAGGAATAAGCTTAAGCAATGACCTGAAAAACGCGAGGATCTTTTTTAGTGTCCTGGGAGCTGAATCCGATGTCAAGCAGGCCATGGCAGGACTTGAAAGTGCCAAAGGATTCATTAAGAGGCAACTGGGTTCCGGTCTGGAATTAAGAAATGTGCCGGATATCATATTTGATCATGACCCGACACTTGCAAACGGTAACCGTCTTGAGCAGTTGTTTAAAAAAATTCAAGACGAAGAGAAAGAATAAAAAGAAGAGAGAGTTTGGCAGGCAGATTAACAGAGGTGTGTCCTGACGGGATTCTGCTGATAGATAAGGAGGAAGGTATAACCTCCTTTGATGCAGTGAGGATGATAAAAAAAATCCTCAAGTGTAAAAAGACCGGCCATGCCGGAACCCTGGATCCATTTGCCTCAGGACTGCTTATAATACTGCTGGGGCAGGGGACAAAGTTATCTTCCCATATTATGGGAGGTAAAAAAAAATACCGGGCTGAGATCAGGCTGGGTATAGGAACGGATACACTTGATCCTACCGGATTAATAATTAAAGAGGCGCCTGTTCCGGATATGGGACTGGAAACCGTTGCCAGTGTAATTGCCGGGTTTACGGGTGTTATTGAGCAGGTTCCACCTGCGTTTTCAGCTTTAAAGGTGAATGGGGAACGGGCCTATAACCTGGCCCGGAAGGGCATAGAGGTTGAACTGAAAAAGAGAGAGGTTACAGTCTATTCTATTGATATCGTTGATATCAGACTGCCTCTGGTCATGCTTGATGTAACATGTTCTTCCGGAACCTATATCAGGAGTCTTGCGGCGGATATAGGCAAAGAACTTGGGACAGTGGCCCATTTGAAAAATTTAAGGAGATTATCAAGCGGATTATTTAATGTTGGTGATGCCCATTTTTCCAAAGAACTTGATTCAATGGGCAGTGAAGTAGTTTTAAACCATATAATTCCTCTGCATGAATCACTGCCGGACATGAAAACGATTAATCTCGGACATCATCTGGCAGAAAAGGTCAGAAACGGATACAGGCCATCATGGGGGGAACTGACTGAGAATATAGATGCGTCAGAGATATATAACGGGTATCTAAAGCTGGTATTCAACTCACGTCTTGTTGCAGTAATGGAGATTGACAGGTCATTAGCCCGGGAAAATAGCTGGCTTAAGAAAATAAAGGTGTTTAATTAACAATATAAGGAAAAAATTTAAACATAAGCATGTTTAACTGTTTAGTAATTAACTAATTTTTATGTTTTCCAATTTCGAAGGAGGTATGGAAAGTGGTCCTAACTACAGAAGCAAAAAAAGAAATAATTGAAAAATTTAAACTGCATGGAAAGGATACTGGTTCACCTGAAGTGCAAATAGCCCTTTTAAGCAACAGAATATCCTATCTAACGGATCATTTTAAAACCCATAAAAAGGACCATCATTCAAGGAGAGGTCTGTTGAAACTTGTTGGGCAGAGAAGAAAGCTGTTGAATTATCTGAAAAAGTCAGACTTATCAAGATACCAGCAGATCATCAAGGAACTGGGAATCAGAAAGTAGATCGTAGGCTGTTTTCTTTAAGTAAATCCCGTCATTACTCCCAGTATGACATTCGGGAACTATGCTTATGATCATGAAAGGTAAAAAAATGATAAAAATATCGACAATTGAAGTGAATGGTAAAAGCTTGTCGATCGAAACCGGTCGCATTGCAAAACAGGCAAGCGGTTCTGTTGTAGTCACCTTTGGTGAAACAGTAGTACTGGTAACAGCGGTTTCGACTGATGAAGTCAGGGAAGGCATAGATTTTCTCCCCCTGTCGGTTGAGTACCAGGAAATGTCATATGCCGGCGGAAAATTTCCAGGCAATTACTTCAGAAGAGACATGGGAAGGCCGGGTGAAGAGGAAACTCTGACAGCCAGGTTGATCGACCGTCCATTGCGACCTCTCTTTCCTAAGTCTTACCATAATGAGATCCAGATAATAGCAAGTGTGCTCTCAACAGATAAGCAGAACGATGCTGATATGCTGGCTATTCTGGGTGCTTCCGCTGCGCTTGAAGTATCGGATATACCATTTGAAGGACCGGTTGCCGCAGTGCGGGTAGGCAGAATAAACGGTGCGTTTGTTATAAATCCTACCTTTGAAGAACTCAAAGAGAGTGATATCAATCTTATTGTTGCCGGCAACAGGTCAGCAGTTGTAATGGTAGAAGGCGGCGGACAGTTTGTGTCGGAATCCGATATGATTGATGCAATATTCTACGGCCATCAGGCAATCCAGCCCATGCTTGATATGCAGATTGAATTAAAGGAAGCTGTGGGTAAGCCGAAAAGAGAAGTAGCTGAAGAAGACGCCGGTGATGATGAACTGGCCAAAAAGGTTGAGGCGATAGCCGCACCGCTTCTCAATGAGACCATCAGGATAGCGGATAAACAGCTCAGGGGAAAAAGTCGTAAAGAAGCCTCAAAGGCAACAAAAGAGGCCCTGGCAGAGGAATATGAAGGAAGAGCGGGCGAGATAGGCAGCCTTGTGCATGATCTTGAGTATACACTTGTACGTAAAATGATGCTTGAGGAAGGCAAGAGGATTGACGGACGAGCCTTTAACGAGGTCCGGCCGATAGAGTGCCTTGTTGGTATACTGCCCAGGGTTCACGGATCTGCCCTCTTTACCAGGGGAGAGACCCAGGCAATGGTACTTACTACCATTGGCACTGAAAGAGATGAGCAGCGGATGGACTCCATCTATGGTGAGGTATTTAGAAATTTTATCCTGCATTATAATTTCCCCCCGTATTCGGTTGGTGAAGCAAAACGACTTGGCGGGCCCGGACGAAGAGAAATCGGTCATGGTGCACTGGCAAGAAGAGCTCTTCTTCCTGTCATTCCTGACAAGGAAGAGTTTACCTATGCTATAAGGGTTGTTTCCGAAATACTCGAGTCAAACGGTTCCTCATCCATGGCCAGTGTGTGCGGCGGTTCTCTTTCTATGATGGACGCAGGCATTCCTATCAAGGAGGCTGTGGCAGGTGTTGCCATGGGGCTGGTTTCAGACGGAAGCAAGACAATCGTACTCACGGATATTCTTGGCGATGAAGACCATTACGGTGATATGGACTTCAAGGTTACAGGAACAAAGGACGGTATCACTGCTCTCCAGATGGACATCAAGATTGACGGAGTAACAAGGGAAATAATGGAACAGGCGCTTGCACAGGCAAAAGAGGGTAGACTTCATATCCTGGGCAAGATGAACGAAGCCATCTCTCAGTCCCGCAGTAAACTTTCGGAATATGCTCCTGTGATTGCCAAACTGAAGATCAAACCTGAAAAAATAAAGATACTAATCGGGCCCAGCGGCAAGATGATAAAGGAGATTAGCTCAAAGACAGAATCAACTATCAATGTGGATGATGATGGAAATGTAGTTGTAGCATCTCCGGATGAAGAGCTGTCAAATGCAGCAGTCGGAATGATCAATGATATTGTCAGGGAAGCCGAAGTAGGTCAGCTTTACAACGGCAAGGTTCGAAAGATCATGGATTTTGGTGCATTTGTTGAAATATTACCCGGAACTGACGGTCTTGTCCATATCTCTCAGCTTGATAAAGAAAGAGTTAACAAGGTAACTGATATTCTCCAAGAGGGTGATGAGGTTCTTGTTAAGGTAATTGATGTTGATAAGAAATCAGGAAAGATTGCCCTGTCGCGAAAAGCGGCTCTAGATGAAAGTCTTTAACATGTATCAAAAATCAGTATTAAGTAATGGTCTTAGAATAATAACCGAAAAAATAGAGCATTATAAGTCTGTGTCCCTTGGTATCTGGGTCGGTACAGGTTCAAGGGACGAAAACCAAATCAATAACGGGGTCTCTCATTTCATAGAACACATGATCTTTAAAGGGACCCCTTCCCGTGATACCCTTCTTATCGCCAAGGAGCTGGACGCCATTGGCGGCCTTTCAAACGCCTTCACTGGTAAGGAATATACCTGCTTTCATTCAAAGGTGCTGGATAAGGATTTTTTTACTTTAGCTGAAATCCTTTCGGATATATTCCTTAATTCAAGCTTTGATCCTGAGGATATCGAGAGAGAAAAACAGGTGGTGCTTCAGGAAATAAGCATGGTTGAAGATTCTCCTGAAGAGCAGGTTCATGAATTGTTCAATGCCCAGGTTTTCAATAATCATCCTCTTGGAAAGCCGGTCCTCGGTACAGCTGAAACCGTTACAGCTATAACCAGGGATTCAATAATTGAGCATATGAAGATGTATTACAGCCCTGACAGGATAATAATTGCTGCAGCAGGAAATATTGATCATGATGAGGTGGTGAAGACCTTTGAAAAACAGTTTGGCGGTCTGGAGCCGGTTACAAAGGAAAACAGGGAATATTCACATGAATTAACCTCAAGTATAATCTGCTCATACAGAGATCTGGAGCAGATCAACATATGCATGGGCGGGAGGGCCCCGAGCCTGTCCAGTGACATGCGTTTTGCCGGAGCCATACTGAATACTATCCTGGGCGGAAACATGAGTTCACGGCTCTTCCAGGAGATAAGAGAGAAGAGAGGGCTTGCCTATTCTATCTACTCCTTTCTCTCTGCCTACATGGACACAGGTCTGTTTGGCATCTGTGCGGGCACCGGTCCGGGTGATGTCAACAATGTCCTTGATGTTGTAAATTCCGAAATAGTCAAGCTGCAGGAAGGAGACCTTTCTGAAAAGGATCTTGAAGAAGCAAGGGATCATCTTGTGGGAGGCATCCTTCTGGGATCGGAGAATACAGACTCCAGGATGATGCGAATTGCAAAGAATGAATTTGTCTTTGGAAGATATATTGAGTATGAAGAGCTTGTTGATAACCTCAAAAGGGTCACTCTTGATGATATAATGACCTGTATCAGGCACGCATTTACCCCGGGAAGTGTGGCAATTACTACACTCGGTTCGGTTAATCGTGAAGACCTGGATCTGACAAATAATATATTTCTCTCAAATCCGATTTAACAAATGCCTGCTGCATTAGGGTGATCCATTGGAAAATATTGAGCTTAAAATAAAAAAAATAGATGACTACGACCTTCCTCTTCCTGCTTATGAAACAAAAGGTTCATCGGGCATGGATATAAGGGCCTGGACGGAAGAGGACATCGTTCTCAATCCGGGTGAAATTAAACTTGTCCCTACCGGCATATCAATTTCCCTACCCCGGGGATATGAGGCCCAGATCAGACCAAGAAGCGGTCTTGCCTTAAAACACGGCATAGGATTTGTGAACAGCCCGGGTACGATCGATTCTGACTACCGGGGCGAGATAGGAATAATAATGACCAATTTCGGAAGTGAACCATTCACTGTGAAAAAGGGTGACAGGATTGCACAGATGGTTATCGCCAGGATATATCAGGCCCGGATTCTGGAAGTTGATGACCTTGATTCAACAACCAGGGGTGATGGCGGGTTTGGTCATAGCGGTATTGAGTAATAGATATCAGTAAAAGGTCTCCAATGCGTTTTTCGGTTCTTGCTTCCGGCAGTAAAGGAAATGCCTGCTATATTGAAACAGAAAATACACGGCTTTTAATAGATGCAGGTTTGAGCTGCCGCGAACTGGTAAGGCGCATGCATCTGGTAGGCCTTGATGCAGCATATCTTGACGCAATAATTATAACCCATGAACACAGTGATCACATCAAAGGTGTGGGGCCTATATCAAGAAAGTTCAAATCCACTGTTTTCTCAAATCCTTCTACGATAGACAGATGCATCCGAACATTGGGAAAAACCAGTGTAAACGATCAGCTCCATGTCGGTGAATCCTTTAAAATAAATGATATAACCGTTGACACCTTTAAAAAAGACCATGATGCCGCTGATCCTATCGGACTTACTGTTTCTTCCAATGGTTCAAGACTTGGTATTCTAACTGATGTTGGAAAAAGCACACCTCTGCTTGAAGATATCCTTCAGGATTGCACAGGGATGTTGCTTGAATTCAACCATGATATTGAGATGCTGGAGAACGGTCCTTATCCCTATTACCTTAAAAAAAGAATCAAAGGATCAAAGGGACATCTTTCAAACGATCAGGCCGGCATGTTACTAAAAAAGCTTTCTCATAAAAATCTTAAACACATAGTACTTGCTCATTTAAGCGAGGTTAACAATACCCCGGAAAAGGCACTTTCAAAGGCAAGGGAATCACTTTCGGAATGCGACATGGAAAGCATTCCGGTCCATGTGAGCTATCAAGATTATCCGTGCCCGGTATTAGAGGTTTAAGGTTTGAGGTTTACGGTGTACGGTTTAAAAAACCTTTAATATAATAAAAATTTTGAAATATGGGTAGCAGTGTCTGAGGAAAAAAAGTCTAAAAGAAAAAGACGAGTAAAAGAATATTGCTGCCACTGCTGCGGTGAAAAAACCATTTTTTGCTGGACCTGCCCGTGCGGTTTTCAGATATGCAATAAATGTATGGAAGAAAATCAGTGGGGGCTTACATGCAGCGGTGTAAACTGGCAGTGCCCTGACTGCGGGTCATTAAGGCCTTATTAATACCTTAATCCTGCACCAGATATCTATTACTGTAGAGACAGGTTTAAAACCTGTCTCAAAATAGCGATCCTGTTATGAAAAACAACCCTCAAAATTATCATATAACTATTAAGGACCCGTACTTAAACATAGTCCTCTATCAGCCCGAGATTCCGGCAAATACAGGAAATATAGCCAGGCTGTGCGGTGCTGCCATGGTAAAGCTGCATCTTATTCATCCCCTTGGTTTTCGTGTAGATGATAAACATCTCAGGCGTGCAGGGCTCGATTACTGGCATGAAGTAGATGTCACACATCATGCCAGTTTTGATACCTTTCTCGAAAGTGACAGCAATATAACAGGCCGGCTATACTGTTTTAGTAAATTTGCCGAAAATGAATATACAAAGGCAGATGTCGTTAAAGGCTGTTATCTTCTTTTCGGGCAGGAGAGCCTTGGACTGCCGGAGGTAATTAGAAAAAAATATCCATGCTTCCGCATCCCCATATTCGGGCAGGTAAGAAGTCTTAACCTGTCAACCTCCGTCGGGATAATTACATATCACTACCTGCATAAGCTTGGAAGGTTTTAGCTGAAGGCAGAGAAACCCATCTCCCTGAACAGGCGGCATACCTCCCGCCCGAAGAGGTTTACCTGCCATTTTTTTAATATATCCATTTTGCGCAGTCGAGAGACATCATCCGGACAGGCCTGAACCAGTGATTGTATCTGGGCGTTTGTACACAGGAGAGATGGATCAAGGTCCATTTTCCCGGCAGTTTTGGATCTCCAGTCCTTAAGCAGCTTTATATTTCTGTTTAACTCAGGCCCTGCAGATTTTAAATCAGGCTTTGGATATTTGGGAAGCTCTTTCTCCGGTATTTTCGATGCCTCCTCAATTTTCTCAAGTATAAGCCCGCCCATTTTTTTTATCTGGTTTTCACTGAGGGACCTGAGTTCCTCTAACCTGGAAGGTTCTTCTGTTGCAATATTCAGTATCTGGTCGTTTCTGAGCACCTTGAACGGCGGTCTGTCCTTCTTCATTGCCAGTTCTTCCCTTAGCCTTAAGATTGCCTCAAGGATGGCCAGATTTCGCGGGGCAAGCTTTCTTGCTCCTTTGAATTTGATAAAAAGTGGCTCTTCGCTGGCTTGTGCAAAACGGACCCTGGTCTGGAGTTCACATTCCTCCTCGAACCAGTTAAATCGATTTTTTGTAATAAGATTCTCTTCCAGTATTTTGCTAAGGGGTATCAGATAACATGTATCATATACACCATAGGCAAGCATTGAGTCGGGAAGAGGTCTTTTTGACCAGTCTCTCTTCTGGTATTTTTTTTCAAGATTTATATTGAAATGTTCCCTGAGGAGGCTGGCAAGACCTGTTTCATTTGAGCCAAGGATACGTGCTGCAATCTGCGTATCAAACAGCGAGTGGACTTCTATTTTAAAATCCCTGTACAGTGACCGAATATCATAATCGGCTCCGTGAAATATCTTTCTAATGTCTTTGCTGGCAAATACCGGTTCCAGGGCCGAAAGATCATTTATTGCCAGCGGGTCAATCAGCAGGTTTTTATTATTTGTGGATATCTGGATGAGACATACCTTTTCCGTGTAGTGAAAGAGAGAATCTGCTTCCATGTCAACACCTATTGATTTTTCTTTTAACAGGGTACTGACTTCTTGTTCAAGAGTAGAGATATCGCTTATGTATATGTATGAAATCCTTTTTTTATTCAACTAGTTATGCCTTTCTGTTTTTTCTATGTTATGATAAATATGATTTTTATCGAAACTTTTAATTCCTGTTAGTAAAACTATATATTATTGAGCTAAGTATTATAGGTTAAGTTGGTTCTATGGGTCAAGGATAAAGGTTGGAAGAGGGTGTTATGAATTAATAAAGATTAAAAACTAAAGTTTTCTCAGGTTTTAGCCGATGAACGAATATCTGAGTTACCAATAATATAATTTAATATAATGTAACAGGTCTTCAATGAACACTACGAATATATTGATTATTGATGACAGCCCATTTTTCCGCAATCAAATCGAAAATGAACTGAAATTGATAGGTGCATCATTCTCGCACGCTGAAGATGGGAGTAAAGGTCTGGACATGGCCCTGCTCCAGAGCTACGATTTGATTATTTCGGATATTGAAATGCCCAATATGGACGGATTTGCACTCTGTCGTAAACTAAAGGGAAATCCCAATACAATAAGTGTTCCGGTTATCCTTATCAGTTCCAATGACACGGATCAGTATATTGATAAAGGATTCAGGGTAGGGGCTGATTCCTATATCGTTAAATCGGATTTAAAAAACAAACTGCTTGATACAACCCTTGAAGTCCTGGAAAAATCAAAATTTCATAACAATAACCATATTCTTGTTGTTGATGATTCCTCAACCATTCGATCCATCGTAAAAGATGCCTTTGAAAAATCAGGCTTTAAAGTAACAACCGCTGTAAACGGAAAGGATGCCCTTGAAAATATAGCATTCAACCCGCCTGACCTGATACTGAGTGATATAGACATGCCAGAAATGAACGGTATAGATCTTTGCAACAGGATACGAACCGATCCCGGGCTAAAGGCAATACCATTTGTGATAATGAGTGCAAATGATAACCGTGCAACTATGAGGCAGCTGCTCGAAAGAGGTGTAAGCGCCTATCTTGTAAAACCATTTAATATGGAACAGATGGTCATTACTGTTGAAAAACTGCTGTCAGATCAGTATCTGCTTCTACTGAAAGAGAAGGAGCGGCTGGATTCGGAAAGACAGTTCATGCTTTCCGGAATTACCAGCCTTATTGCGGCCCTTGAGGCGAGGGATCATTATACATCCGGTCATTCTCAGGCTGTTTCATCTATCGTAGAAAAGATGGCTCAAAAAATGGGCTTGTCACAGGAAGATGTTGAATCTATAGGTATTGCAGGAAAGCTTCATGACCTTGGAAAGATAGGAGTGCCTGACAGTATACTCCTGAAACCCGGAAAGCTGACAAATGTGGAGTTTAATCTTGTTAAGGAGCACCCTGTTGTTGGTGTGAATATACTTGGCAATATATCAAGCCTGTCAAAGGTTATCCCTGCCATCAGGCATCATCATGAACGATTTGACGGGAAAGGATACCCCGACGGTATAAAAGGTAACAATATCCCTTTATGGGCAAGATTAATGGCTGTTGCCGACACCTATCATGCCCTTACATCCGACAGGCCCTACAGGGACGGAATGCCCCTGCAGAAGGCCATGGATATTATCCTTACTGCGAGAGGGACACAGCTCTGTCCCGATTGCGTGGATCTCTTTGTCAAATTGATTGCTGAAATCCCTCCTGAAAAACTTATTGCCTAATAAATGAATATGCAATAAGTATCATTTTATTTCATTAATTCAGGGTTGCTTTTCATGAATATCCGTTTAAAAAGATACCGCAAGGATCATACCTACAGCTACGCCAATGGTGTATTCAGTACTATTGAAATGCTGCATGCCCGGCCCGAACATGTTCACAGGGTTCTCCTGTCCTCATCAGGAGAAAATAATAAAGGTATACTGGAGATAAAAAAAATCTGTAAAGAACATGATATTCCGGTTGAGGTTAACGATAAAACCATAGAAAGAATCTGCATCAAGGGAAAGCATCTGGCTGTCGGGGTCTTCAGCAAGTATGATTCCGCAATCGAGCACAATAAAAATCATCTGGTACTTGTAAATCCTTCGGACATGGGAAATTTCGGTACTATCGCAAGAACCATGGCCGGTTTTGGAATTACTGACCTTGCTTTGATCCGTCCCGCTGTAGACTGTTTTGATCCCAAAGCGGTTCGTGCATCAATGGGAGCGGTCTTTTTGCTTAATGTAGAATACTTTGACAGCCTGGCCCGGTACCATAGTTTATTTGATAATAAACTCTATCTGTTTAAAACAGGAAACAATACCAGTTTAAATAGAATAAAATTTCAGAGACCATATTCTCTTGTATTTGGGAATGAAAGTTCAGGGCTTCCTGATAATCCGGAGGTTGAAGGACTGACAGTGTCAATTCCGCAGAGCGGAAGGATAGATTCTTTAAACCTTTCCGTTGCTGCAGGTATTGCCCTTTATGAGAGCAGCAGTTCTGAATAATAAAAAGTAAAAGTGAGGATTAGTTATGTATAAAAAGGTTTCACATATAACAATGGTAGTTGAAAATCTCGAACGTACACTGAAGGCATATGAAGGGCTTATGAAACTTGCACCCGAAGGGGATGAGCCTGTTAAAAAGACGCCTGATGCCCGAATGGCAATGATATCGCTGGGTGAAATTAGTGTCGAGTTTATTGAGCCTGATATGGATAAAGACAGCCCCTTTTCCCGGTTTTTAAGAGAAAAGGGTGAAGGAGTATTCTGTTACTGTGTTTTTGTTGACGACTATGACAGCCATATCAATCACCTGAAAGAGCAGGGTGCTGCTCTTGAAGAGGTGGAGCAGAAAGATTTTTTTCCTGATCATCCCTTCAGGATAGCATGGGTCCTTCCCGAAAACGGAGTTGGAACCAGAATTGAGCTTGTTGATTACGACGCCCTTCCTGACTGGGAGAAATAATTACATATCTAAAAGGTAAGATATCTCTTTTAAGTCGATATTTTAGTCGATGCAAAAAACTATATTAATCATTCCTTTCACCGGTCAGTGAAACAGCCATTACCAGGAACGGCTGTTCCAGTTTATTTGTCCACATGGGGCAGTGGGGAACGCCTTTGGGGACAACTACTGCTGTTGGTTCAGTAAATGTATATTTTTCATCTTCATCAGGTCCAATGGCCATTGTTACTTCAGCTCCCAGATATCCCGGATTTTGAGGATCTGATCCGATAAAAAAGATTGCTTCGTCATAATCATGTACATGGGGCTTTTTTGATAAACCGGTTAATCCTGTTTCATAGGCAAATGCATAGATAATATGACAGTTAAATCCGTTTAACTCTTTTGCACCTACAGCAGTCAGTTTGCCGTCCATGTAGAAAGGAAGTTTGCGTATGCAGTCTTTATACTTCAGCTCGGCCATTGTTATTCTCCTTTGTATTTGATAAGAGATCCTGTTAATGTGTGAAGTGATTTAGTAGTATATGCAGAACTTAATTGACCGTCAAGAAAAAGGAAAAGTATGAATCCATAACAGGATGCATTAATAAAGCTTGAAATTATCCATCTAATTGCGGATATACAGATAAAAAGTTATCAGAGAAAGGTTCAAATCCATGGCTGAAAAAAACAGGATAGCTACAGGTGTTGGTCAGCTCGACAGGATCCTGGGCGGATTGTTTGTTGGTGATAATGTCGTATGGTACGATGATGCAGGAAGTCTTGCATATATATTCTGTCTTAATTTTATGCAGGCATCAGAGACTCAGGATAAGCACATCATATATGTAAGCTTTGACAGGTCTCCAAGGAACCTCCTCGAAAAACTGGGGCCGCTGGCCGATTATGAGAAGCTGACAATTCTTGATTGCTTTACCTACGGCAAGGGTGACGGGTCTGAGGTCTTCCTGCGATTCTATAGAGAAAAAGAACCAAGTGTAAAATGCAGAATTGTCACAGCAGATGAACCAAGGAATGTTGAAGCGGTTATGGATGCCTTTTATGGAATACATTCAGATATGACAGGTGATGTACGCTTTGTGTTTGAAAGTATGAGCGGTATGCAGGAGTTGTGGGGCGGTGAAGATTCTCTCATTACTTTCTATTCACATTCATGTCCAAGATTATATGAGCTGAATACAATTGCATACTGGATCATGGAAAAGGAGGCCCATTCTTCACGCCTTCGGGCCCGGATCAACCAGATAGCGCAGGTTGCAATCGATCTTTCTGTGAAACGGGGCAAAACCTCCTTAACAGTACTGAAGGCGGAGAAGAGAGACTCCAGTACACTGAACAGGCCATACGGTTACTGGACAAAGGACCTTAATGTTACTTTTGATGCGGAAAAGCGAACAACAGGCAGTGTCGACATGGGGATGCGTCTCAAGGAACTCAGGGTGAAGCGAGGCCTGTCCCAGACTGAACTTGCAAGGCTCGTTGGTGTAACTCCGAGCACTATCTCTCAGGTTGAGAGCAATCTTATATATCCTTCTGTCCCTGCACTGCTGAAGATGGCCGAGATACTTGCGATTGATGTGAGTTCATTCTTTCAGGGAGCAGGTGCAGGAAGATCCAAAATTGTTTTTACAGGTTCAGATGCCACTGATATCAGATTTACAGATCTTCCTGAAGGCAGTGTATCCGGAAAACTCCTGACCCCTCTGGATTTTGAAGCAAAGGCAGAGCCATACATCATCGAGATTCATCCCAATAAAAGTTTTCCTGCCCACTTCTTTATTCACAAGGGAGATGAGATCGGTTACATTTTATCAGGAGAGCTTCAACTCAATCTTGAGAGGTCTTCATGCACTGTAAAGAAGGGTGATATGGTTTACCTCACTAACGAAATTCCTACCCAGTGGAAAAATACAGGAACTGAAGTCGCAAGGCTTTTATGGATTAAAATATTGTAAAAGTCAGGGCTCATGGGTTCGAGGGGCCAAGGGATCAAGTGAAAGACATAAATGCAATATAACTTAACGATATAACATATAAAAGGCCTTCCGGGGTATGCCCGGAAGGCCTTTTTCAGTATGGCAAATTATATGATGTTATGAGTTAAGTATTTTTAAAGCTGTTTCGTTGTTAATGTCAGAAACATGAGGAATTCCTGTCTCTTTGGATGTTTCCCTGTTGGCGGAGAAAAGGTCTGCTCTGCTGATCTGGTCAAGAGAGAACTTTCTCGCTCCGGCCATAAGCTGCTGGATACCGCAGGCAAGTTTATCTGCCATGGTATAAAATGCAATTGCACCATAGGGGATATTCTTCATTTCTTTCTTTCCTACCTTTTTCTGTACATCAAAATAGGATGCGAATATCTCTTCAGCCTTTTCACCGATATCCGACACTGTTTTTGGGAGTTTATCCCAGTTTCCGCACAGGGCTTCTTTCTTTTCCGGGTTCAGCACACCTTCGATATTTGAACCTACAAAGCCCGGTATCATTATTGCCCTGCCCATGCACACGAGCTTTGTAAAAGGTGCGCCAAGAGCCAGTGCCTTAAATATGCTGTCTTCAAGGGCAAATCCACCGGCAAATGACATATCAACAACCTTCTCACCCTTTGCCGCAAGAATGCTGGCGTATTCATATGCCTTTGAGTGGAGGAATATGGATGGTACTCCCCAGCTCTGCATCATGTTCCATGGGCTCATGCCTGTTCCGCCGCCCGACCCGTCAATGGTAAGCAGATCGCATTTTGCATCGGTAGCAAATTTTATAGCCATTGCCAGTTCTTCCATTCCATATGAACCGGTTTTAAGGGTGATTCTCTTGAAGCCCAGGCTGCGGAGATATTCAACCGATTCCATGAAATCCTGTCTTACCTGGTCAACCGTATCGAGGTTCGTTCCGCCGAGTCTGCTGTGGCGGGCAAAGGATTTAATTGAACCCTCCTTGAATGCCTGCTGTACTTCAGGTTTTGTAGGATCCGGGTCAACAACATAGCCGCGTTCCTTGAGGAATGTCGCATATTCAAGACTTGTGACCTGAATTTCTCCACCTATATCCTTTGCTCCCTGTCCCCATTTCAGCTCAATAATACATTTGTTTCCATATTTGGCGGCGACAAATTCAGCCACTCCGTTTCTTGTATCTTCAACATTCAGCTGGACAATAATTGCGCCATAGCCGTCATGGTATCTCAGGTAGGTATCTATTCTTCTTTCCAGTTCAGGGGCGCTTGTAATTTTACCCTTTTTTGATTTTCCCTTACCAATCTTGGATTCCAGGTCAACTCCAACTACATTTTCTCCAATTACTACGGGTATGCCGACCAGGGAGCCGCCAATAGCAAATGAATCCCAGTATTTTGCTGCGATAAAGGTTGAGCCCAGGGCTCCGGTCATCATCGGGACACGAATCTTGGTCTTCATCTCATTTCCAAACTCGGTTGAAAGATCAACATTCGGGAATATACAGTCATCAGGGTTGTTTGAGAGACCCTTTTTTAAACCGTTGGCACCATATGCATAGCCCTGTATTCTAAGTGCATTATAGTTAACTCCGACATGGGTCGTGTTGTTTGCACCGGCTGTTACTGTTCCAAAATCCCTGGGATAAAGAAGTTTACGGCCTACCAGGCTTGACAGCCAGGTTTCACATTTACCCTGACAATCTGCCCTGCAGAGTGTGCACAGACTTGATTCGGCAGGATTACCTCTGTTAACTGTACCTAGAACATCATTGTTTTTCTCAAACCTCATTGTTTTCCTCCTTATGGAAATTGATTGGGTATCTTCCCTCGTTAAAGAAGATGGGTACTTAAAATAAAAAAAGACGTCTCTCCCTGCAGGGAGTGGACGTCTTTGTCGTATCAGTGTTTTTACACGCCTTTGTGTAAATAAAAAGTGTAGGGTATTATTAGTAATACTAAATATAAATGTCAATAGATATATTTAAAAATTTCATTAAAAATTAGTGATACTTAAGATGGCATATAAAAAAGAATGGGGTCCGGATTTAAGCAGATCTTGTTTCAGCTTGGTTCAAAGATAGTTTGGATGACTTTTGTTGAAATGTTTTTTCCGTGCAGGGAGCAGAATTTAACAGATCTATCCTATATCCTCTGAGAGCAGGATTGCCTCAGCAATCTGTCTCATCGATTTGCGGGAATTCATGCTTTGCCTCTGTATCCACCTGAAGGCTTCATTCCCGCTGATTTTTTTTCTGTTCATAATTATTTCTTTAGCTCTTTCAACCAGTTTGCGTGTTTCCAGTTCTTCCTGGATTACCTTGGACCTGACCATTAATTCGGTATTGATGATGGCTACAGCGGCCTGGTTTGCAACTGCTGTTATAAGGTTTATCTCAGGTTCGGTAAAATCGTGCGAAACTGCGGTGAAACAGTTCAGTACACCAATAACTTCTCCTTTTTTAGCCTGGAGAGGTATACTCAGCATTGATACAAGTCCAAGTTTCTTTGCCATCTCTTTTTCCTTGAATCTTGGATCCTTTAATACATCTTTTAAAATAAGAGGCTCATTATTTGTAACTACATAGCCTACAACACCTTCATTACTGTCAAGGGATCTATCCTGAACATACTCCGGGTCAATCGCCTGTGTAGCCTTTAATCGAATCTTTTTCTGGCTGTTGGAATTGTCCACAAGCCAGAGAGAACATATTTCAAGACCGGTAACCTTTGCGGTAACCATTACTATGAGTTTAAGAATCTCCTCAATGTACAGATCCGATGTAATTGCACTGCTTATGTCAGACAGTGCCTTGATATATTTTTCGTAGTCTTTTATGGATATTTTATCCATTGTCAGTGCTTTTTCCTATTGATGTGAAGATTGTTATGTATAGAAAACTAAAAATAAAAAATGTTCTATGTTTTAAACTAAATAGTTAATTAAAATAATTAGTCTCGGATTTCAAGAATTATGTTGATTCTTTTTTGTTACTTGACAGTTATGCTATATCCTCATATATTTGCGGAGAAAAATACTTCGTGTTTGCTTGATACGGTAGCATAGGATGAAAATCACACACCTCTGATCACAAAGGTGATAAATACCCTCATCAGGACTAAAATTACAAAAATAATCCTGTTTTAAAAAATTCCAGGAACCGTGAACATCTTTAAGCTGTCTGTATGCGATATCAACAGATAATCTAATAACAAAAGGAAAAAGGTTATGTCTCAACCTAAATCAGATACAAAAATAAAAATATTTCGAGCAATCTGGGGAAATTTGCCATGGGTGCTTGTCATTGTACTCCTTGTGATAACGGTAAGTGTCGGCTTGATGCTCTATGCCAAAAAGCAAAGGATTGAAGAGGAGAGAAGAAATGCCATCAAGGAAGAAACTCCTGCTGTAAAGGTTGTAACAATGCTCATAGAAAAAAGAGAGCTGAAGGACAGGATAAATCTTCCTGCAATGGTTGAATCATTCGAAGATCTGATGGTAAAATCTGAAGTCTCCGGCCAGATTGTTGATATCCTTGTAAAGGAAGGGGAATATGTTGAAAAGGGACAGGTTCTGGTAAATCTTGATGACAGGGATTATCAGTTAAGGCTGGACAGTGTTGAGGCCAATTATGACCTTGCTCAGATGGAGTATAAACGTATATCAGCACTTGCTGAAAAAAAGATCGCAGCAACTACTGATCTGGACAAAATAGATGCCCAGCTTAAGTCATTAAAGTCACAGCTTAGTGAAACAAGGCTTGCACTGGA
Organism: Desulfatiglandales bacterium; assembly: GCA_963667015.2. Classification (GTDB taxonomy): domain Bacteria; phylum Desulfobacterota; class DSM-4660; order Desulfatiglandales; family HGW-15; genus JAAZBV01. The sequence goes on along the minus strand of CAXXJJ010000004.1, from coordinate 1,280,396 downwards.
GAGAACCAGGATAAAGGCCCCCATAAGCGGCAGGCTGAATGAGATAGAAGCCAAAATAGGCGACTGGATGGGTGTTGATAAACCTGTTGCACAGATACTTCAGATAGGCAATGTAAAGGTTACGGTGGGTATTCCTGAAAGTGACGTTGCAGGAGTATTCAACCTGAAAGAGGCGGATGTTACAATAGAAGCTCTGAACCTGACTGTTAAGGGCAAAAAGGTTTTTCTTTCACGAAGTCCAGGCACTATGGCAAGGCTCTATAACCTGGAGCTCGTTGTCCCCAATCCTGACGGACATATCTTACCGGGGATGTTCGCGCGTGTCGAAATAGTAAAGCAGACCTTTGAAGATACCGCTGTTATCCCTCTATATTCTGTTATTACACAGAATAATGAGAAGTTTGTATATGTTGAGAAAGATGGCAAGGCCGAGAAAAGAAATGTTGAACTCGGATTACTTTCAGACTGGGAGATACAGATTAAAAAAGGTCTTGAGCCTGGTGATCGTCTTATTATTGTGGGGCAAAGGAGTCTGGACAGCGGTCAGAAAATCGATGTTATCAAGATGGTAAAGGACCCCAGGGAGATTATTAATTCATGACCTCCATAACAGAGATTTCCGTAAAAAAAAGAACCGCCGTAGTAGTATTGTCAGTTTGTCTCATAATATTCGGGATAGTGTCCTATTATTCCATGCCAAGGGAGTCGGCACCTGATATTCCTATACCCTATGTCTTTATCAGTACCATGTATTCCGGTGTTGCTCCTGAAGATATTGAACAGTCGATTACAATCCCTATAGAAAAAAAGCTCAAGGGACTTGAGGGTGTTAAGAATATAAGTTCAAGCAGCGTGGAAGGAGCAAGTTCAATTGTAATTGAATTTATAACCGGCACTGATATCGATGAGGTGGTCACAAAAACCAAGGACAAGGTTGACATGGCAAAGGGTGAACTGCCATCCGACCTTGAAGATGATCCCATTGTAAGCGAAATAAATGTCTCTGAAATGCCTATCCTTGTTCTTTCAATATCCGGCACAGTCGGGCTTGTCAGGATAAAGGATATTGCCGATGATCTGAGTGACGAGATAGAAGCCGTCCCCGGAGTCCTGGAAGCGGAAATAACAGGAGGGCTTGAAAGGGAGATAAGGGTTGAACCGGACCCGTCAAAGCTTGCCTATTACGGTCTTTCCATAGTTGAACTTCAGTCTGTAATTGCCAGTGAAAACAGGAATACCTCCGGGGGGGGTATCCGGATGGGAGACGGCAGGTTTCAGCTAAGGGTGCCTGGTGAATTCAAGACGCCGGATGAAATTTATGGTCTTGTTGTGGGGACTTATGGCGGACGCCCTGTTTATCTCAAGGATGTAGCAAAGGTAGTTGACGGCTACAAGGAAGAGACCGGACGTTCCCGGTTAAATGGTAATCCAGCCGTCAATATACAGATCAAAAAACGTTCAGGTGAAAATATTATTAAGATTGTCGACAGGGTAAATGAGATAATAGACAGGCAGTCAGGATCATGGCCCGCAGGAACCGAAATCACAATGCTGATGAATGAGGCTAAAGATGTACGCATGCTGGTGGAGGATCTGGAGAATAATATAATAACCGGTCTTCTGCTGGTAATATTTGTGCTTTTTTTTGCCATGGGTATAAGAAATGCTATTCTTGTAAGCCTTGCAATTCCATTTTCCATGTTCATTTCATTTGTAGTTCTGGATGCCCTGGGAATAACCCTTAATATGGTTGTGCTTTTTTCCCTTACCCTTGCTTTGGGAATGCTTGTAGATAATGCTATTGTTATTGTTGAAAATATCTTCAGGTATATGGAGCAGGGAGTTCCGAAAATGCAGGCTGCGGTAAAGGCCACCAATGAAGTGGCCATGCCTGTTGCTGCTTCAACCCTTACAACGGTTGCTGCATTTTTCCCGCTCGTATTCTGGCCGGGTATAATGGGCGGGTTTATGAAATATCTTCCGGAGACAGTAATTATAACCCTGTTATCATCACTTTTTGTGGCCCTTGTGATTAATCCTGTAATGGCAGCTATATTTATGAAACAGCCTCAGACTGATACCACAAAGGGATCTATAACTGCTGAAGATGTTGAAAAAGCAGGTGAGGCCCCGATCGCCGTAAATGGCCCTATATTAAAATTCTACAAAAAGGTGCTGGAAGGTGCACTGAATAACAGACTCCCGGTTCTTCTCATGTCTTTTCTGATTGTAGGATTACTGATAATGATCTGGTTTTACAGGGTAGGGCTTGATAAATCCGTTGAGTTTTTTCCCAGTATTGATCCTGAAGATATCTATATAAATATCGAAATGCCCGAAGGGGCTGACCTGGACTATTCCGACAGGGTGGCAAAACAGGTTGAGCTTGCTTTATGCAGAGGTGCCGACTACGGGTTGCCGGCACCGGATGAAGAACCTTCTGACTGCTATAATGCCGACAGGGATAATAAAAAACATACCTTAAAAGATGGGCAGAAGGTTGAAGGCATCACTGATATGTCGGATGTTGAGTACATAAACTCCCGCGCAGTTTCTGTTCAGTCCGGAGGGGTATCTCTGTTTGAGGACAATTCTCCAAACCGGATAGGGGTACAGTTATATGGGTTGAAGGAGAGAAATAAATCATCATCTGAGAATATCAGCATGATAAGGGACAGAATAAAAAATGTAGTCGGAGGCAAGATAACTCTTTCAGAAGAGGAGGAGGGTCCTCCGACCGGGGATGCCATTAATATTGAAATATCAGGTGATAGACCGGAAATTCTTGGCAGTATTGCCAAACAGGTCTGTGACGTCCTTGAAAAAATGCCTTTTGTATATGATGTGCGTGATGATTTTGTTGCAGGATCTCCCACTATAAAAGTACATGTTGACAGGCAGAAGGCTGCCATGCTTGGCCTTTCTACCAACACTATTGGGTTTGTACTAAAGATTGCATATAACGGCATGAAAATATCAACATACCGTGAATCCAATGATGATTATGATATTACAATACAGCTTGGAGAAGATGCGCGAAAAAAGACAGACATCCTTCGGGAACTGCTTATACCCACAGCTCAGGGGCTTGTCCCTTTAAGTACCATTGCTAAATTCGAGGTAACAGGTGGGCTCGGACAGATAAACAGGATAAATGAGGAGAGGGTGGTTACGGTAAAGGCCAGTGTTGATGAGGATGTTGTTACGGGTTCCGATATAAGGCGTGAAGCTGAAAAATACCTTGCCAAATTTGACCTGCCTCCCGGTTATAATATCAAGTTCACCGGTGAAGAAGATATGCAGAAGGAGTCTGAAGATTTTCTTGAAATGGCATTTTTAGTCTCTGTTTTTCTTGTAGTTATTATCCTGGTTGCGCTTTTTAATTCCATTGCACAGGTTACAATTATTATGATATCGGTCCTCCTGTCGCTTGGAGGGGTATTTTTCGGGCTTACTGTCATGCATTATCCCTTTGGGGTAATAATGACCGGCGTTGGTGTTATTTCACTTGTAGGTGTTGTGGTAAATAATGCTATTGTACTTATCGACTATACAAACAGGCTTCGTGAACGGGGCATGCAAGTAAGGGATGCAATAGTTGCTGCGGGATGTACCAGACTGAGACCTGTTATTTTAACAGCCATAACAACAATACTCGGGTTATTGCCAATGGTTACAGGTATATCCTATGACTTTCATATTATGGAGATATGCTGGGTGAGTGAATCCAGCCAGTGGTGGTCATCAATGGCTATTGCGGTAATATTCGGACTCGCAATAGCGACTATTTTGACCCTTGTAGTTGTCCCGACCTTGTATTCATTTATGTATACATCAGGGATTGCCTACGAAAAGGGTATAAAAAAGATGAAGAGGGCATACTGGGCGCCATTTTATAAACTGACGGGAACAAAACCGGAAGATTTTTCTTAAAAAATTTAAAACAGCCACTAAGCCACAAAGGCACGAAGAAAAGCAAAAGCATAAATTTAAAAAAACTTTGTGTCTTAGTGCCTTAGTGGCTACATAACAAAGATTGCCATACAAGACACGAAGATAAAAATATTATAATTTCTTTGCGCTCTTAGCGTCTTGAGCGGAGCGGGCGGTTCAATCTTAAAAGCTTTTATGGATCACTCATTAAAAAAAGATAATATAGCGGTTATCCTTGTGGATACACAGATACCTGAGAATATCGGGGCTGCTGCAAGGGCAATAAATAACATGGGAATAAGGCGTCTTATTCTGGTCAATCCTAAAAACCCGGATAAGGACCGGATGCTCAAGGCAGGCACCATACATTCCATGGATATAATAGATAATATAAAAATATATGAAACTCTGGAAGAGGCCATTGCAGGGTTTACCTATATAGCCGGGACAACTGCACGACTGGGTAATATGCGCCCAGCCATGACATCACCTCAGGCCCTTGCTGAAGGCCTAGTTGAAATATCTCAAAAGAATGATATTGCCATAATGTTCGGACCTGAAGACAGGGGCCTTTCAAATGAACACCTGCAACACTGCCATACAATCACAACTATCCCCACATCCGACTTTTCATCCCTGAATCTCGCCCAGGCAGTTCTTATTGTCTGTTACGAAATATTCAGGGCAGGGATGAATAAATCGGAATCAACTCCACCCCGCCTTGCCAATAATTTCGAGCTTGAAGGGATGTATGAACATCTGAAGGACGTGCTTTTAAAGATAGGTTTTCTCAATCCCCAGAATCCTGACCACTGGATGATGTATGTGAGAAGATTCTTTTCAAGGCTGCCTTTGAGGGCAAGAGAGGTTCGTATTGTCAGAGGTATCTGCCGACAGATTGACTGGTATACAGGAAAAAGACTTGAGGATAATTCTGAAAAAAATATTAAATAAATCATGTCTGAAAAAGGAAAGGATAAAGGGGAAATCCTCTTTACCCTTTCCTTATCTGAACACCATCTATAGTTGAATCTTTTTCCGGAATATTATAATAAAGAGCGCTGAATGTGACCTGAATAATGTGACAACTCTGAAATTCATGTGAGAAGAGATGATGAAAAGAATCAATCTGTGTATGCTCCGGTATCCATTAATTATGTTATTTCTATTAGCTGCGGGTATATCGGTCAATGCTGAAGAGCATAAAGATGAAAAACTTGCCTATCTTGTTATTGGAAGCGGTCTTGAATATCTATCCTATACTGAAAACGAACCCGAAACAGACAGCCACACGAATTCATCCCTGTATAACATTGTAACAAAATTTGAAGGAGGCCTGAATTTAAGCCATGTATTTGTTGGCATAAAAGGGGTTTTCCCGGTTTCTTCAGAAGAAGAAAATGAAGAATGGGTTCGTTCTGAAAGAGTTTACCAGACAAACGATCTTGAATACTCCATGACAAGGATAGACGGAAATATTGGCTACAGGATCTATCCATGGCTCAGCCCTTATGTGGGACTCAGATGGTCAAAATCCAGACAGGAAAGGTACCGGTTTTTTCTTTCTGAACCTGTCAGCGGTAAGGCAATTGAAACAACAAGGGCGTTATTTGCAGCAGGAGGTTTGAATGGTATCCTGAAAACCGTCTCCCCATGGCAGTTTCAATATAGCTTTGAATGTTTTTTGCCGGTATATGCCCGTACTGAAAACAGCGCCCTGTCGGGGTGGAAAAGCTCGGAAAAAGACGGTTACTCTATCGGTGCAAGGGCTGTTGCAGAATACAAATGTTCTCCATCTCTGTCACTCTATTATGAGTTGTCCGGTGAAAAGACATACTGGGGTGGAAGCGGCTGGATAGAATATACGGAAGGTTCCGCAAAGTGGCCTGAAAATAAAACAATATTGATAAATTTCACAATGGGTATTGCCTGGGTCTTTTAACCCGGAATAATTTATCTGCTGATCCTGCTATCTTTTTTTTATATAGACCCTGTATTCATCAAGTATATAATCAGCAGGAACCGCAAATCCGATACCTGTTACGGGTATGCCATTGTTGGATATTAGTTTCCAGCTGACTGCTCCGATCGCTTTCCCATCCTTGTCTATTAGCGGACCTCCGCTGTTTCCGGGATTAACAGGCGCCGAGAACTGAACGGTCCTTATTTCTGTGGGCATATGTTTTCTCAAACCCGTAAAAAGTCCATCTGTTATTGTTGACTGTAGTCCTGCTGAACTGCCAACAGCATATACCTTTTCTCCAGGTTTCATTGAATTCGGGTTTCTTAATTCGAGATAGGGAGTCCTTTGAGCTGTTGTTACAAGTATCAGGGCAAGGTCATGTTCACGGCTTTTAGAAATAACACCAATAGGATATTCCTGCTGGTTATGCAGCACTGCAGTATGGCTGCCGCTCTCTTCAATCACGTGTTTGCATGTTATTGCATATCCGTTGGGTGATATAAAAAATCCTGTGCCAATAGTGTTTGATCCCTTTATGGTAAAGGTTGATTCCGCCGTATGTTCGATCGGGTTAAGGCTGGTTTTATCAAGGTCCTTATGTATTGTCTTGATATGGGTTTCTTCCCCGGCATCTTCATTCAGGTGGATGATATCAGGTTTAAGTGCCTGATCATCTGGCGCGCGGTCAGAAAAATGAACTCTCCCGTCTTTATCTATCCACCTGTATGTTTCTCCGGCTGTGCTGTAATTGACACCTGATAAATAAAGAATAATAAACACAAAGAAAAATATTCTATCTAATGAAGGGATCATGTCAGTAACTTATTACCTGATTTTTTCCTTTATATTTCTATTAACTCAACCGGGTTTTCTTTATGATAATTAAATAAGGTGAAAACAGTTTTTTCATCGAAGTCTCCGTAAATTTAAATTCAAATAAGTTACTTATGTTATTCTGCAATACCGAACAGGTATTTACTGATAAGATCTTCAAGATCAACTGCTGATTCGGTCTCTAAAATAACTTCTCCAGGCTTTAATATAATATCGGACCCACCGGGTGAAATCATTATATATTTATCACCAATGAGTCCGGCCGTTTTAATGGATGCTATCGCATCTTCTTCAAACTGGATGTCATTCTGTATATTCATTGTTACTTCAGCAATCTTTTTTTCCCGGTTTAGTGATATTGCTTCTATGGTTCCTATCTGGACACCTGCCATCTCAATATTTGCCCCAACCTTAAGGCCGGATACAGACTGAAATCTCGCACGCAGCTGATAATAGTCACCACCAATAAAGTCCATTTTTCCAAGGTGAATTGTAAGATAAGCAACACATAAAATACCGATAAACATGAAAATTCCAACAGATGTTTCAATAGATGATTTCTTCATTATTCCTCCGCTTTACTCAAAAAAAACAGACATCTTCAATTCCGGTCTCAGCTTCTTTTATCAGATGCTCAAACTGCATGTCTTTTCTTGCTTCTGCAAAACCTGCATTAATGGAACAGTTCATTGATGATTCAGCCAATATTTTCTTCATCCGACCTTTATCTATTATTCTGGAAAGTTTGTCACATGCCTGCCTGGCCTGTTCCAGGTTTGTATTTGGCAGCAGCGCTATCATTTTATTAAGAGTATATCTGAAGCAGATATCCGTAATCCTGAGATTTGCCCTGAGTTCGGTTGAAAACTCCTTGAGCAGTTCCTGGCACACGGCATGTCCTGCTTTTTCATGTATTTTATCGAGTTCCTTGATCCTGAATACAATAATCGAAAAAACTGTATCATGGCGCCGGAATCTGGCGAGTTCTTCATTGAATCTTTCTTCACCCCTTGGCTGGGGAAGCAGTCCGGTCAATGAGTCATGACGATCTTCCAGGCCGCTGATAAACTGGTTTACAACAGGATCCCGGTTATCCTGAAGATCGTCGACCGGCCCCTGATATATTATCCTCGATTCATGGAGCATTATCAGTTTTTGTGAAATGTATAATACCTCGGGGATTTCATGGCTTACTAGAATGCCGGTAAAACCGAGTTTTTGCTGATAATCTGATATCATGCTGTGTACTGCGTTTCTCCTTATGGGGTCCAGACCTGTTGTGGGTTCATCAAAGAGTACTATTTCTGGGTCAGTAACAAGCGCCCTTGTCAGGGCTACCCTTTTTTTCATGCCTCCGGACAGTTCTGAAGGATATTTTTTTGCCATGGAGCTAATATCCAACTGGTCCATTTTATCCATTACAACTCTCTGGAGTGCATCATGTGACAGATGATCTTTTTCCTTAAGGGGAAGAGCGATATTTTCATATACTGTCATAGAATCAAAGAGGGCTGTTCCCTGAAACATATAGCTGAATTTTTTCTTTACCTGACTTTTTCCCCTGCGTGAGAGTTTTGATATATTGCGTCCCTCATAAAAGATTTCACCGGAATCAGGGGTTATCAGCCCGATAATATGTTTGAGCAGGACAGACTTGCCCACACCGCTCATGCCGATTATTGTAGTTATCTCGCCCCTGTTGACAGTAATGTTTACGTTATCAAGTACTACCTGCTGCCCAAATCTCTTTGATACATTTTTTAATTCTATAAGATAATTATTATCCATATATCCCCATATATTTACGGAGGCACTTCATTAGAGAAGGAATGAGGTCATGACATAATCTGATACAAGTACGAGTACACATGATATTACTACTGCTGATGTGGTTGCAAAGCCAACTCCCTTTGCCCCGTGCCCATCGCTTCTTGTATGCACATAATATCCCTGGTAGCAGCATATTGTTACGACAATAATAGAAAAAACTATCGCCTTGATCCCGCAGCCGGTTACATCCTCAAGGGATATCCCTGATTCAACTCTCGAAAAATAGATTCCTTTATTAAGCCCCAGCAGCAGTGAGCCGGAGAGGTATCCGCCCCAGATGCCTATTACATTAAACATAGCGGTCAGAAGGGGAAAACTTATTATGGAAGCCGCGATTCGCGGGCTTACAAGAAATCTTACAGGGTTTATATCCATTGTTTCAAGGGCGTCAATCTGTTCGGAAATTCTCATTATGCCTATTTCTGCTGCAATAGCTGATCCAGCGCGCCCTATCACCATTATTGCCGTAAGAACAGGACCAAGTTCACGTATCAGGGACAGTGCTACTGCAGAACCAAGAACCCCTTCGGCCCCGAACTTTGAAAGGGTGTAGTATCCCTGGAGCCCCAGCACCATTCCTGTAAATACCCCTGTCAGGCAAATGACAAAGACGGATTTAAGACCAATAAAATATATCTGCTGGATTATCTTTGAAAATTGAACCGGCAGGGTAAATATATTAAATAAACCTTCAAGCAGGAAGCTTCCTGTTCTGCCCATTTCCTGAAGTATAAAAATAGTCCATTTCCCCAGGCTGTTTACTGGAGTTAAAATTAGATTTGTATTGATCATCCTGTGTATCTTCCTGTTAAGATTTAAAAACCGGATCTGATAATCGATCGATATATAGCAAACCCCATGATAATAATCAAATTTTACTCAGGTAAAAAGGCTAATGTAATTACACAAAATAATATTGTTTTTTATATCAGATATTCTTGTCGATGATGGATTTGTTTAAAATATTATATTGAACTTCCATAAGATGAGGCGCGGGCCGAAGATGCCGGCCCTTTTTTTTGTTAAAAGGAAGACAGGAAGTTGTTTCCTGGACTGAATATCTTTTATACCCGGTAAAGAAAATTACTATTCTTCTGTTGTTTCACCGTCATCTTCCGGCCCTTCAGGAAGATCAACCATGTCAATTTCTTCCATGTCCATAAGGGACATTGCCTCTGAACCGGCTTTTGTTACAATACCTGCATCATCCATGTTGTTAGATTCTTCTTCCGGCTCGTAATCGTCTTTGTACTGCAGGGTCTTATTGTTTGAGGCGGAAAAATTGGTCCTTGACTCAAATCTTTCAAGTTCTTCCTGACATGCAACACACAGAACAGCTTCGGGCACTATCATAAGCCTTGCTTCCGGGATAGGCCGCTCGCATTCCTCACAGATGCCAAAATCCTGATCATGTTTAATTCTTTCAATAAGTGCCTCGATCCTGTTCAGCTCATTTTTTTTGCGATCAAGAAACTTATAAAAGTTTTGTGCCGCCATCTCCCTGTCTGTCCGGTCAAGTTCATCTGTCATGCCGTCGAAGGAAATTTTACTGTAATCATCATTGGTTTCATTACGCAGGTAATCAATGGTTTTTTCAAGTTCTTTCTTCTTTTCAAGAAGGTGCAAATGAAACCTCGATCTGAACTGATCGCTTCTCTCTTTTGTACGTATTTTTTTGACAGGTTTGTTATTAAGCAAAGGAGGTATATTTTTTTTCTTACGCTTTGAAGTCCTGTCCCCACTAAAATTTTGTCCCATGCAACCTCCTGTATGAGATAATGAATCTATAAAAAAGAATGGCAACAGATATTTTAAAATTAATTATGAATCAAGTAAAAAATGCATGCCATTTAATTTTTTTTCAAAGGCTATTTATGCAGTTTTTATGCCAAGATATTGATCTTGGCCTGTGCCGTGTTTATAGATACATAACCTTTAATATTTTCATGCTGCCATTACCAGTGAGGTTGATTGCCGATCCTTTTTCCCATGACTTCCATTGTATCAAGTACAACCATAAATACGTTTTTATCAATATCGGTTAACAGCCTTTTTAGCCTCGGTAGTTCCCTAAGGCTTATAACAGTATAAAGGATGTTTGTTTCATGCCCTGTCCATGTCCTTCTATGACTGTAAAAGAAGAATCTTTTCCCCACATACAGCCATCCCAGGACAAAAACCGGAATGTTTAAAATGAGATACAGCAGTCCTACTGAAAATGGCGGGGACAGATAGTGGATAACAGGCGCTAAACCGGTAAAGCCTCCGCTCATGAATTTGTTGGGGATAAGGATTCCGTTAACTGAAACAGCACAGATAATACTCCCCGCCAATATAAGCAGTATATTAAAGGTTCTTTCCCCGGCTTTTTTTTAACATCATCGTAACTCCCCATATAATATTCCCTTCAGGTCTCTTCTAACAGTCTAAAGTCAATTACGTTGATAATAAGATCTCCTTTTGCATCTTCAGATACGCTGCCGGAAACTTCTACTGTCTTATTAATGAGTTCCAGTAAATTGTCACTCTTTTTTCCAGGAGAAACTCTGTACATTTCCTGATCTTCATCCAGTGAGTCTAAAAGGACCGAAATTACCTGTCCATTATGGTCTTTTTTTGCTGAATATACAATTCCTGTAATCGTTTTTATTTTCCTGTTCTCTTCCATATTATTTTCCTGCATCTATAATGGTTTTACATTGCCATTTTTATATAAAAACCACGTATATTGTGAATGGTAATCCCAATAAAAAAGGGAAGATATTGAATATCTTCCCTGGAAGATTAATTTGTTGATCAGTCTTAACTGTTATCAGGCTTCAGGTTCAGCCTCATATTCCATATCAGGATCAGATTCGAATTCCATTTCAGGCTCTTCTTCCGGTTGAGCTTCAAGTTCGGCTTCCTCAATAACTGTGAATGAATCAACAATGATTGTTCTGGTATCCGTGTCCTCATCATATTCGACTTTGCCTGTTGCCCTTACTTTATTGCCTGCATTTTCAACCAGTTCATCTCCGGTTTCGTTTTCAGCGATATCGTATACTACATCATCATCGGTTATTATCTGATAGCTTTCTGTCACTATCCCCGTAACCGTCTTTTTGGCCTCTGCTGCAAGGGCTGATCCTGCAAAAACAGCCGTAATAAAAAATGCTAATATGTTTATTGATATGAATCCCAGTTTTTTTCCCATAATCTCTTTCCTCCTGATAATTATCCACTTAAATTCCAGCCACATTTGCTGAATAATGGCTGCGGTTGTCTTATTAAAATCAAGATATATTAAGCAAAGAGCATGCCTGATTGTAACTTGTTGAAATTAAACAGTAAAAAAGATCATTGGAGCAGGTATGAGAATTGCAAATTCCGACTTTTATCTCAAAACAGATATTTTCAGTCTGTTGGTCGTTTACTGGCGAGTATTAACGGCTTATTAATGCAGAGCAATTAAAGGAAGTGAAGATTCTTAACAAGGTAGAACAGGAAATACATGTTCCTGTTCATCTGCGTGTTTTATAATCTTCCTTGTGAAGGTTGTATTTGGTCATTAATTTGTGAAGCTGCCTGGTTGTTATTCCGGCTATTTCTGCAGCCTGTTTAATCCTGCCCATGGTTTCATTTAAGAGGTCCATGAGGTAATTTTTTTCTATTTCTTCAATACCCTTTTTCCTGACATAGGCAAGGCTTCCGGCATTATCCCTGGTTACTTCCAGGTCGGAAGAGCCGTATTCAAATATTTCCCCTGGAAAGCTATCAGGATGGAGAACAGGGCCGGTTTCAAGTATATAGGCCCTTTCAATCAGGTTTTCGAGCTCCCTGATATTGCCAGGCCAGGGGTAATGAACAAGTGCTTCCATAACAGCAGGAGAAATCCCTGTTATCGCCTTTGTATTGAGTTTATTCATCCTGTCAAGAAACATCATGGCAAGGTGGGGGATGTCTTCGGATCGTTCCATTAAAAGAGGTACTTCAATAGGAAAAACATTAAGCCTGTAATAGAGATCCTTCCTGAACTGACCCTCTTCACACATCTGTTTCAGATCCATATTGGTTGCAGCAATTATTCTTACATCCGTGTGAATGGTAACTTCGCCGCCGACACGCTGGAATATGCCATCCTGAAGTACCTGTAAAAGTTTTATCTGTGCGGCAGGGGTTATTGTACCTATTTCATCAAGAAAGATTGTTCCCCTGTCTGCAATCTCGAATTTTCCGAGTTTTCTTTTAACGGCGCTTGTAAATGCACCTTTTTCATGTCCGAAAAGCTCACTCTCAAGAAGTGTATCCGGAATAGCCCCGCAGTGGACACTAATGAACTGGGCATCCTTTCTGTTGCTGTGACGGTGTATCAGCCTTGCCAGAACACCCTTTCCTGTACCTGTTTCTCCGGAAATAAGGACAGTGCTGTTTGTAGTCGCTACTGATTTCAGTTTGTCATAGACAGCCTTCATCTTGCTGTTGGCAGTCCTCATTGTCAGCTGGATATCGCTCTCGCGAAAACGATCCCGCAGATAATCCAGTTCGGATCTGACTATCTGCGACTCCTTTGCATTCTTCAATACATAGCAGACATCATCAGGTTTCACTGGAAAGAGCGTATAGTCTCTTGCTCCCTCTTTAACAGCAATAAGGGCCTCTCTTATTTTTTCAACCGGTGTTATTATTATTACGTCAAGGGTCGGGTAGAGCCCAAGAAAGGGCTTGATATAATTCCTGTAATTCCCGCCATTATTTTCTGAGAGACTGAACATATTGATATCTACAAATACATATTCAAAACGTCTGCTCTGCAGCATCGATATCGCCTGATTTTCATTTTCAGCCCGGCTTATCTGTACATCTGCTCCGAAACAGGGTTCAAGCTGGCGGTAGATTTCCGGGTTTTTTGATAATAAAAGTATATATTGCATCTCTCGGCTCGCAAGTGATAAGAAAATATTATTATTTTATGCTGTCTACCATAAATACTAATGGCTAAAAAGATATTTTTTATAGTATATGAAATTAATAATTTATTTGGATTTGCCAGTAATTTCAATAAACAGGAAGTCAACATGAACTCGGAAGAATACAAAGAGATATCATATAAAAACGGGCTTGAAAATAACCTGGAACTGGTCATTTTTTCCCGTTTCAAACATATAGCCGGAGACAGGTGTCAGGTAACCTTTGAGGCCTCAATAGATGTTGATATAAAAGAGGATTACTTCAGGGACGAGATATTGAATAATCTTGATATTAGTAAAGTAACATCAATCCTCGGGAACAGCACATCATACAGTTACAGCAAGACCAGGAATTTTATTGCACAGGATGAAAAAAACAATATATTTGAAGACATGAAACAGCAGTTTCTGGATACCAGCCTTCAGTATATCTCATCACCGTCTTTCCCGGCAAAGCTCATAAAGAGAAATTATGTAATTGGGGAAAAGGAGGAGATGATAAGGTTGCAGAAAGAGGCATATCTGAAGGGGAAATAAGAGTTTAAATAGAAAAACGCCTCCCTTCCACATGGGAAGGAGAGGCGTTTTTCTATTTGTTATTACTTAATTATCCCTGCTGTTTTGCAAGCCATTCAGCACCGTAACGATTACATTCGTCGATGACGATTGGTGTTACATGCGGGTTAATGGTTTCAAGGCTTGGAATACATGGAACAAACATACCGCCCGGTGCGTATTCGTCAATTGCCCTGCGGACTTCGGCCCGGATAACTTCCTCGGTTGCATCAGCCCTGTCTATGACATGCTGTTGCAGGCCGCCCATGATGAGCATTTTGTAGTCAGTATTTTTCTTGATTAGCTGTATATCATTTGTGGCCATAGCTCCCTGCCACATATCACAGCCAATCTCCGCCATATCTTTTTCAATTCCCTGGCAGTAACAGTCTGCATGATGCTGCACAAGAACGCCTCGGCTTTTTATGTAGCTGTAGAGACGGGCGTAATGAGGTTTAAGCAGTTCACGGAATGTATCCGGTGAAAAAAGCAGGTTGTCCTTTGAACCCCAGTCATCATGTGAGTGGATAACATCCGGCTGGAGATTGTCTATAAGCTGTTCTACCACCTGAAGTTTCCAGTCTGTGTAGGCTCCAAAAAATTCATACATGGCTTCAGGTTCACCATACATGTTCATCAGACACTCTTCAAATACCATCAGGCAGTGAGCGCGTTCAAACAGTCCGCGGAAGGTGGGCACCATGATCAGTGTTGTCTCTCTGTCTATTCCATCGATTGTCTTTTTTGCATCACTCCAGTCAAGATCCGGAATTTCGGGAAATTTTACATAGTCACGCCATTTGGTTATGTCTTTAATTACCTGATTTTCTTTATTAACAATCGGAATAATTCCGGGGTCACCGGGCAGCAGTCGAAGTGTACCTCCCCAGTTGTCAATAGCCGCTTCACCGGAAAACTGAAGGATATCCCAGATTGAGATCGGGTCTATTACGCAGTGAAACATAATCTGAGGAAATGCGTCAAAACCGTAACCCATCCATTTCATGGGTTGTTCATTATTCAACACGGACAAAAACTGCTCTTTTTTATTCATTTATAAAAACCTCCCTTAATATTCTTGTTTAGTAGTCATTATTAATAAAAACAGGATTTCCAAGGGCAAACCCGGTTTCCTTTTTTAATTAAAATAATTGGAAATTAGCTGAAAATAAGCAACTTATTTCTATTATCAGATGGATTAGATCTCCCTGTTCTGAGTTATTGAATATATGGGGGATAATCCTGTGTGTCAAGAAAATTTGCCCTGCAAATGGCTCTAATCCATTGAGCCTGCGCTGTGGATGTTGATCAGAATATGATTTACATTGGATTTCTTTTATTAAAGACTCACAGCTCAAAAGAACTATATTTTTAGATTGATTCTAATCCACTCCTCTGCTTCGGCGCGGGTTCTGCAAATTTTGGAATATTTATCTTCTCCGTCTCCATATGCCTGCCACATCCTTCCCATACCGTATTCCGCCTCAGTGGGTAGTACAAATGCCACAATCACGTCACTTTTTTTCGCAAATATCTTCATAGCGATTTCGGCATTTTTTTTAATGCCTTTTGAGGTCAGATTGAATTCTTCAACCCGGCTCAGGTCAGTAATTGCATAACGATATAAGCTCAGTCTATCCAGGGATAAATATTTTTCCTCTCCGCTTTTAATAATGTCCTTATCTGTAATTGTTCCCCAGTAATTTGTTATTACTCCACCTTCTTTCTCCAGATATATTATTTCATATGGCATTTAAATCCCTTTTGTATGCATGTTACGCAGCAGATTTCCTTACATGTTTGCAGGGATTCAGCTTTTGCTAAGACTAATTGGCAGAGGCGTGGAAGGGGGTGCTTAACCCTGCTACCCTTAGTTATTGAGGCACATATCCGTGCCTGGATTTAAATAATATAGCCTTGTTCGGCTCAGGGATCAACTCGATATATTGTTCCTTTACTCTCCAAATTCCGTTACGGTTGTTCCGGATTTTAGCAGCAGAAATGCCTCAAAGGAATATTAAGAATTGATTTTAAGGGTTTTATTGGAATCAGTAGTGTGAATAACCCCGCATTTATTACCGATATCGGGAGACTATCTCCAATTTCACCTATGTTTATCTTCAGTTGCAAATGCATCCATTTTTTTAAATTTAAATTCTTTCATCAAATATCTACTCCTGAGTATCCTTACCATTGTTATCTTCGGCAATCACAGCCGGATAACCATGACACATTTCCTGCAACTTTTTAAAAAACTCATATGGTAATTTATTCTCTGCATAGGCTGCGAAACCGTTTTCGACATAATAGTTGAATATATCCACTATCTCTTTTGGGTTATCTGATGATAATGGTTTTAATCTCACTTTCATACAGGCCCCATTAATTATATTCTGGCTGTAATATGCCGGTAGCCAGTCCGGGTGTGATGTTTCGCCAAGTGTGTGTTTATTGCGGTTTAAGTATTTTTCCATTCTAATAGTGAATTAATAAAACGTACAGCATATGGATCGCCTCCTTTCAATTTAATGTAAGCTTCAGCCATGCGGTTATGATGGCCTGGTTATTCCAAGTTTTATCATCCGTGACCTTAGCGTTGAGTCTTTCAGACCCAGTATTCTGGCAGCCCCGGTTTTACCGCTGACCCTCCATCCTGTTGACAAAAGCACCTGTTTAATATGTTCCCTCTCAACATCCTCCATTGACATTTTCTCGCTGGTCTGATTTTCCAGATTCTGTTGCTGATCTATTCGGAGCGTTGGGCCGCTGCTCATTATCATTCCCCGTTCAATGACATTTTTAAGCTCTCTTACATTCCCGGGCCAATAGGATTCCTGTAACTTATCCATGATTTTTTTCGGTATATTTTTTATGGATTTACCCATGCTCTGTGAGAACTCCTCCACAAAGGCCCACACAAGGAGCGGGATGTCTTCTCTTCTGTCTCTCAGCGGAGGGATCACAACAGGAAAGACATTAAGTCGATAGAAAAGATCTCTCCTGAATACATCCTTCTTTACAAGCTCGGCCAGATTATGATTTGTTGCGGCTATTACACGCACATCCACAGAAATTGTTTTTGAGCTGCCAAGCCTTTCAAAAGTGCCATTTTCAAGTACTCTCAAAAGTTTTGCCTGGAGCTCCATTGGCAGGTCTCCAATTTCATCCAGGAAGATTGTCGATTTGTCGGCTGCTTCAAATCGACCTGTCTGCCTGGAGGCGGCTCCTGTAAAAGCTCCCTTTTCCCGGCCAAACAATTCACTCTCGATGAGACTTCCCGGCAATGCAGCACAATTTACTGTTATCATAGAACGGACATTTCTCGGGCTCAGATTGTGTATGGCCCTGGCAAGGATCTCTTTCCCGGTACCTGTCTCTCCAGTAATAAGGACGTTGGTATTCTCTTTTGCAACCTTCTCTACCTGCATCAGGACCTTTTTAATGGCTCTGCTTTCACCAATAATCTCTTTATGCCTGTACCTGGTTTCAACTTCTCTCCTGAGGTAAATATTCTCTTCCTCAAGCTGATTTTTTAAATCATTTATTTCTTTAAATGCCTTTTTAAGTTTATTTTCGGATTTTTTTCGTTCTGTAACATCTCTTGTGAGAGACAGAAGCAGCGGCATTTCCTTAAGATCAACTCGCCCTAAACGGACCTCCACGGGGAAAGTGCTTCCATCCTTCCGTCTGTGGATTCCTTCGAAGGTTATATGTTTTTCTGATTGTAAAGGGTTCCAGTATCTGCCCCTGTGTCCTTTTGTCGCTATATCCATGTCCACATCAGAGATGCTCATCTGCAAAAACTCTTCTTTGGAATAGCCGAGCATTTCACAGGCTGTAAGATTTACATCCAGTATTTTGCCGTTGTAATTGTGTATGAAGAACGCATCTCCAGCCTGCTCTACCAGCATCCTGAATCTCTTCTCGCTTACCTGAAGGGCGATGGCGGCTGCTTTTTTATCGGAGATATCAACTATGAAACTTTCATATGTATTTACTCCCGACTTTCCTCGTGAAATTCTGGCGCTTAAACTGATCCATATGATCGCGCCATCTCTTCGTCTGCACTGGATTTCAGCACCGTCGATAAAACCGCTGGTTTGCATTCTTTTAAGAATATTTTTTCTTTCTTCAGGATTTAACATAAACCGGGTAACATTAGGCCGGGATTTCAGGAAACTCTCTTTTGTTTTATATCCGTATATATGGGCTAATCGCCTGTTTGCAAAAAGATAATCTCCATTTTTATTTGTATGTCCAATTCCAATTACAGCATTTTCTATCAGATTCTGAAAACCATTCTCAATTTCCAGCATAATCTTTTTTTTGCTGTCTTTTGAATATTTCACTTCTCCGGTCTTTGTTTTTCCGGTCCCGCCCTTTTTACCCGATTTTTGATCCATTTTATTCCTCCTGAAAGCTGATCACAAGCGAAATATCGCAGATATAGCGATATTTCGCTAGTGTTTTCTTTTTTTATTTAGAGAAGAATACTGTTAGAACCTTAATTAAAACAAATAAATCAATATGTTAAGCCTTAATAATTATTTATGCCAGAGTGGCATGCTTATTGTATTTAATATCCAGTAAAAAATGATTTCATCGATATTTAGATAAAACCCAGATCCTGGCATTCCGGATCTCTGATTTTGTTGACGTTATCCATTATTAACTTATTCAGGTGACAGGCTGATAATATGGTAATCCTCGTTATTAAATTAAAGGTTTCCCCCTCAGATCGCAAAGACGTCATTAGTATCTTTGATACGGTAGCCGGGTCTACATCCGTAAAACCGGGATGCAAAATGGCAAGGCTCCAATCGCATATCCATGATGATGATGATCTCATTTTGATAGAGGAGTGGGAAACGATGCCTGAACTTGAACGATATATAGCTTCCGATGAATTTCGGAAAATTATGGCCATAATGGATATGGCCGTTGAGCTGCCGGAAATCTCTTTTCACAGTGTTTCTACAACCATGGGATTCGAACTCGTTGAAAAAATCCGGGAGAGTGTGAATTAACAATTATTACCTAACAGGTTTCATTAAACATAATAACATTCAAGGAGGTATTTAGTATGGGAAAGAAAGTATTCATCGATTTGACTCATCCATTTAGCGCGGAGATCCCACGCTGGCCTTATTTTGTAAAACCTGTAATTGATTCCATGCACACCATGGCAAAGGGCGGAGTCCTCACCCAGAGAGTCGATTGTGTGCAGCACACAGGTACTCATGCCGATGCACCCCGTCACGTTATGGAACGCGAATTCAATGGCAAAAGAGCCCGTTACACCCATGAAATGCCTGTTGACGCCTACACTGGAGACGCCATCTGCCTAGAAATCGAGATCGAACGCTGGGGTCTGATCCTTCCCGAGCATCTCGAGGATGCCTGCAGGCGTGCCAACATCAAACCGGAAGAACTCAAGGGCATGGTTGTCTGCCTGAATACCGGAATGCATCGTAAATTCGACGATTCCAAAGAATACTATCACTATTCCTGTGGTACCGGAGTAGAAGCCGGAAAGTGGTTTGTAAAACACCAGGTAAAGTGTGTTGCCATGGATATGCAGGCCCTTGATCACCCGCTCCACACGGCCATGGGCAAGAATGGCCCGCCACAGATGAATCTGCCCGGAGCCTCGGGAAAACCCATCACAGAAGAATACGCCGAACAGTTCGGTGAAGAGGCATATGCCGAGTTCGAGAAAGCAGCCTACATCAAACTGCATGGCCAGGAAGCATATGATGCCAAATATGGTGATCTGGAAGCAATCGGATGCGAAGGGACCTGGGAACCATGTCACAAGCAGATGCTGGGTCACGGTATCGTCGGCGTCGAGAACCTCGGCGGAAACCTGGACAAGGTATCCGGCAAGCGTTTCAGGTTTTTCTGTTTTCCTATCCGCTGGTACATGGGTGACGGTGCCATGGTCCGCTGCGTGGCAGAGATTGATGAAGATGAACTGAATGATGTGCCGGAAAGAACCTACACTTACTGCGGCACAGGGTATGGCCCTGCATGCGAAATATAGTAAGTGGCAGGCCTCCCCATGCCTTTCTAAGGACAGGGAGCATGGCAGAAAGACCTGCCGGTTCAATTGGGAATATTAAAAATGGAGAATTAATAATGATGTCCAGTAGATTGATTTACTTATTACACCTTCTAGTACTCTCACTGATTTTTACTGTGTACATGACAGGATGTAAAGATCCCGGCTCTTCAGAACCGGAGAATGGTCATGCCGGCGGATTCGGCCCTCAGGTAATTAAATATACAGACAAACTGTATGACGTTTCGGCTGCAGGAGGGGAGAAGGTGTGGGCTGTGGGCTATTTTGGATCTGTTTTTTATTCCATGGATAACGGCATTCACTGGAACAGAAAAGATGCCGGGACAAAGAAGTCTCTGCTGGGTGTTTATTTTGTTAATGAGAAGAAAGGCTGGATTGTTGGAGATTCAGGAACCATACTCAGCACCGGTGATGGAGGCGAAACCTGGGAAACACAGACAAGTCCTGTCACGGATCAGGAACTTCTCAAGGTTCAGTTTATTAATGAAAATGAAGGCTGGATTGTTGGAACATACGGCCTGATTCTTCATACCGAAGATGGCGGGAAGAACTGGATAAAACTTCCTTTCGACGAAGATATGATTCTAAACGATCTCTGCTTCATCAATTCAACAAAGGGATGGATTGCAGGCGAATTCGGGACAGTCCTTTACACCGAAGATGGAGGGAAAAACTGGGCAAGGCAGCTTGAAGATGAAATGGGAAGAAAACTCTTCGGCATTGACTTCAGCGATGATCAGCACGGTATAGCAGTAGGCATCGAAGGTGCTATCTACACCACATCTGACGGCGGTATTACATGGAACCTTAAAGATACAGATGCAAAGGATACACTCCTGAAAGTTGCATATGCTGACAACATGCACGCCACTGCTGTAGGTCTCAGGGGCTGCTTTTATGCAACAGATGACGGAGGTGATACCTGGAAATCGGTATGTCCTCTTAACCATTTCACATGGCTGTGCGGGGTGACCTATGACAGTCAGGGCAGGGGATTTGCTGTGGGTGACGGCGGGAAAATTTATATAAGCACTGATAACGGCCTTAAATGGGTGCCATATAATCAACCGGCAGAGTCATAAACTTAACCTGTTAACATTGAATTAATCGGAGCAACCGCATGTATAAAGTTTTGGTAGAATTACTAATAAGATTCAGGGTACTGGGCCTGGTAGCAATGGCTGTTATAACCGGCTTTTTTGCATCACAGATAGTCCACATGGAGATGTTTACCCAGTTTCTTGATCTCTTTCCCCACAACCATCCATATGTTCAGGTTCATAAAAAATACAGTAAATTTTTCGGGAGTGCCTATCAGGCATCCCTTATGCTTGAAGTAAAGGAAGGGACTGTATTCAATACTGAGACTCTGAAAAAGCTGAACAGGATACAGATGGAAGTCGATTTGATTCCGGGTGTCGATCACTTTGGGATATCATCACTGGCCAGCCCACGTGAAACAGTGGCAAAAGAAACCCCTGAAGGCATATCTGTTAAACCGATCATGAAGGATCCCCCTGAAACCATAGAAGAGATCAATGATCTCAGGAGAAAGGTATTCACCAGCCAGGCCTTCGGAACACTGGTTTCAAGAGACCAGAAGGCATTGATCCTAAATGCCAATTTTCATCAGGGACGCCTCGATTTCAACCTCCTGTTTGAAAAATTTATGGAGATCAAGGCGAAAGAGGAAGACGGCAATCACAGAGTCTACCTCAGCGGTCAGCCTCTGCTATACGGCTGGATATATCATTATGTTCCAAAGATGGCTGTTATCTTTGTTTTAACAACGCTGGCGATCCTTGTTATGCTCTTTATGTATATGAAGGGATTCGGGTTCTGGTGGATTCCGTTTCTAACAGCCGTTCTAAGCAGCATCTGGGGTCTTGGCTTTTCCGCCATGTGGGGATTCCATTTTGATCCCCTTATAGTTGTTATTCCCTTTCTTCTCAGTGCCAGGGCAATAAGTCATGCGGTCCAGTGGTATGAGAGATTTATCGAGGAATATACTGTTCTCGGCGATACAAAACTGGCGGCACAGGCTACGGGCGCGGGTATGTTTCCCCCTGGAGTACTTGGGATAGTAACCGATGCAGCCGGCCTTTTCATTATCAGCCTGACTCCGGTGCCTATTCTCAAAAATCTTGCCTACCTGGGAACAGCATGGGCACTCAGTGTAATTTTTGCTGTTCTGGTTTTTATGCCGATGTTTTTCGCCTCACTTAAAAAAGTAAAAATGCCGGCAGAGAAGAAGATTGAAAAAGGCTATATTGTAAGGTCGCTGTCGGTCATGACCGGGTGGACATTCGGCAGGGGAAGATACACAGTCCTTATTATAGCAGGGATACTTCTTTTATTCGGGATATTATCTTCCATGAATTTGAAATATGGAGATGCAAATCCCGGCAGCCCGATCGTATGGCAGGACTCTCCATATAATGTGGATACAGCTAATATTAACAGCCGTTTCCCTGGAGTCGACCAGATGTGGGTGGTCTTTGAATCCGATGCTACATATCCGGCGGTTGCTCAGCCGGATCTTATGCGGGGTATGGAATCCCTCAAACAATATATAATTGATGATCCTAATGTGGGGCACGCCATTTCGCTTGCCGACCTTGTTAAAAGTATAAGAATGCTGGTGTACGGCAATGATCCCAAATTCGAATCCATACCTTCTGACATGCGATCTATCAGTGATCTGCTTTCCTTTTATAAAATGGGAGCAAGTGCCGGAGATCTCGACAAGTGGGCAGAGCCCAATCTGAGTGCTGCCAATGTGAGAATCTTCCTGAAGGACCACAAGGGAGAAACTCTTGCAGAGGTGATAGACAGAATCAGGCGCTACATTTCGGAAAATAAAGACACAATGAGCAGTGCTGTCATGAAACCTGCAGGCGGCCTGGGCGGAATACTGGCCGCAGCCAATGAGGTCATTGCCGAAAAAAACCATCAACTGCTTATTATGGTTCTCGGGGTTGTATTTATCCTGTGTTCGGCAACCTATCGTTCATTTACAGCCGGATTCATGTTTGTATTTTCATTGGTCCTGGCTAACTTCTTTGCGTTTTCCTATATGGTTTACCGGAATATAGGCCTTAATATCAATACACTTCCGGTCGTATCTCTAGGTATTGGACTGGGAGTGGACTACGGGCTTTATATTATAAGCCGTATAAAGGAAACCTATAAAGCCGAAAAGGACCTGTCCATGGCAGTAGTAAAGGGCGTTACTACTTCAGGAAGAGCTGTCTTCATGACTGCAACAATGATGACTGCCGGAGTGGTCTTCTGGTATTTTTCACCCCTTCGTTTTCAGGCGGAGATGGGGATTTTGCTGGGGATACTGATGATGTCGAACATGCTGGTGGGGATTCTGGTTCTGCCGGCCATCGTCAATATCCTGAAACCTAAATTTGTGCTGAAAGGCTGAAAATATTCTAACTGTCATGAAAGGAGGTATTCCGGGTAATCATTCAGATTAACCGAACAAAAGAGATATGAGAAGTATAGGACACATAATAAAAGGGGGACATAAAAATGCATAAAAAAAGCGTTCGACACATTTTGATTCTTCTGGCTGCCGGACTGATGGTTTACCTGTCAGCATCTCAGAGTCTGGCATTACCGGAAGCTTCATTAGGAAAGACCAAACTGAACATCTATGGATTTTTTAGAAACAACTACGGTTATTTTCTGGAAGATCAGGATTATACAATTAACGATGACAAACTGGCTACAAACAGAACCTGGCTGCGCACAAATATAGACTGGAGATTATCGGACACCACCAGTTTTTTTGCATCTGTACAGTTTGTATATGAGCCCGAGTATGACATTGAAGAAGGGTCCATCAGTGAACTGGATGGAAAAGAGTACAGTGAGTATGATAAGTTTGATGATGTTTTGCGTGAAGCATATATCGACTGGAGACCTTCGAGCAGTCACAGCTTCAGAATCGGCAGGCAGATCGTTATCTGGGGTGAATCTCTGACGGTAAAGGTAGGGGGACGTGGTCAACCCTGAAAACACCCGTTTTACCTTCGCCTTCGCAAACTGGGAAGATACCCGCATCCCGCTGTGGATGGTAAAGGGGCTGCATGAATTTGACGGAATTGCTACGAGTTTTGAATGGCTGTTTTCACCGAACCTTGTGGATGACGAATACCGTGTGAACCGCTCGGGAGAGTCCGCTCAACCCGTTGCTTTTGAACTGGTAGGTCAGCGCTTTTCACTCCATCCGGAGGATCGGTTCCTGCCTCCATACGCGGTTGGAAATGACGGCCTGCATGCATTCCCGGAGGGTGCTGTTGCAGCTAACCCCTTTTCACGGGGCTGGTCGGATCTAAGCTTTCTTCCGGGTATACCCGGCACCGGATGGGTGCCTGATGAAATTCCGAATGTCATTCATCGATATCCTGATAGCGGCATGGATGACGCCCGGTTCGGTTTCAGGACCAGTACCTTTTTAGGTGGATACGAATTCGGAATTTCCTACTTCCATACTCAGATCTATAACCCGGTGGTCATGCGCAGCACTGAAACATTCCCCAGCGGAATTCCGGATCCAACTGCACCTCAGACAATCCGGAACTACTACCTGATCCATCCGGACGTCGATTATTTTGGCGCCTATTTCAATAAAGATGTCAAGCTGGGATTGATCCGGGCGGAAGCGATCTATGCGCCTAATATGAGCTATAACACCTTTGACACGACAGACTTCGACTCTGTTGTTGAGCGGGATTATATTAAATACATGCTTGCATGGGATTTGACAGGTGCACTGTATTTTGACTGGCATAAAAGCGCGCCTATCGATATCACAATAGAGCATATCGGTGAATATGTACCCGACAATGAAAACATTCAGAACGCCGTATACGCTACCGAACTGGAAAAGTATAAACCCAGCCTAGGAGCCCGTATTACTACCAACTGGTTTTATAATCTGATCCAGACAGACCTGATCGTGAGTTATGGATTCAGCGGAAAAGACGGGCTCATCATGCCTGTGATCAAGTGGATGCCGGCATGGAATAATCGGGCGTTTTCTGCGGAACTTCGTTATATCGGCATTTTCGGTGATAATGACTACGAGGATCTGGGCATGTTCCGTCAGAAGGACATGGTGGTACTAACCACCCAGTTTAACTTCTAAATTGAGATTTTCAGAAGATCGGAGGAAACCAATGAAAAATGATAAAAATAGAATGAAAACCATCACGGCGGCATTATGCCTGCTGATATGCGTATGTTTCGCCGGGCCGGCATCTGCCCAGGATTCACTTCCCCAGCCCGGGCAGGCCATAGATAAAAACAATATCGAAAGCTATAAAAATCTGTTTCCCGGGTTCTGGCTGGATGCCTTTTACACGGGATATGACGGCTTTTTCACTCCCCTTTCCATTACCATTAAAGCAACCGAGTCCAATCCAATGCCTAAAGAATTTATGGCGGCATCGGAAAAGAATAGAGGAAAATACAGTCTTGACGCCGAAGGTTATATCACCGGAGGGGACTACAAGGATATTGTCGGATACCCTTTTCCGGATCTTGACAAAAGTGATCCGCAGTTTCCGATTAAACTGATGTGGAATTATGACTACAAATATACCATGGATGATATGAAGGGCAAATTCATAAATTATGAAAAAAGAAAAGGCTCTTCAATAAGTATTTCCAAGGTAGAGAACTGGCTGATCAGTTTTCAGGGCCGTTTGTACGATGATCCGAAACCCCTGTATGATACTCCACAGAAATACCGAAGCTCCAACCTTATGAGAAATATTTATCCACCTGTACAGAGGAATTTTCTGACTCTGTTGACCCGCTACATAGACCAGAAGGAACAGGATACGACCTATTTGTACCTGCCTTCAATGAGACGTGTTCTGAGGGGCGAGGCAGGGCAGAGATCAACGCCTATCAATTCTTCCACCCAGGCGCCGGATGACTTCTTCGGTTTTTCCGGAAGAATTCCTGAATTTACATATAAGCTCATTGGGGATCAAAAGGCAGTAGCCATGGTAGACAGCAAGTGGAACTTTGACAACATGGAGAATAAGGATGTAGGCGACCTGATACCTGTTGAAACCGATGGATGGGAAGTCAGAGATGTCTATATCATTGAGATAATACCTAAAGATGAAAAATATCCGCAGGGAAAGAAGGTGATCTGGATCGATAAGGAAACTATGACGGCTGTTTATGCCGCTGCATGGGACAGAGCCGGGTCCCTGTGGAAGGTGTGGCAGATTCCCAATTCCAAGCTGAAGAATAATTCCGGAGACGGGACATCACCCTATGGGACTACCCTGGGTATAGATCTCCAGCTGGGTTACTGCGTACAAATGTTCTCTACCTGGACGCTCAATGGGAACGGAGTAAAAGATACGGACATATCTCCTGCTGCGATGCGCAGGTTAGCGAGATAGAACACTCGAATTGTAGTTTTTGTATATAAGCGGTAAGTCATCAGCGCTCGGCTTTCAGCGAAAGGCCATTAAAAATAAATATTTGGCTGATTGCCGATTGCTGATCCGCCTTCGCATTAAGCTATGGCGGGACGAGTAGCTGAATGCTGAAAAATCCATCTGGAAAAGGATTTATCATGGCCAAAAGAGAAAATGCACTTATTGCATATCATCATGGAGTGCCGGCATTCATACCTACGTTGTTTACTGATATTTCAATAATTCAGGCACGGCCGCAAATGGAACGATACTGCGGCCGCGATGCTGGCCTTGATGAGTTTGGTGTTGAATGGACCTATGTACCGGAGGCGAAAGCACCAATGCCAACGGCCGGAAAGATTATGTTTGATGATATTGCGGACTGGAGAAACCATGTAAAATTTCCGGACCTGGAAGCTGTTGACTGGGAAAGACAGGCGGATATTGATGTTCATACCGATTTTATGGCACTGGTTGCCGGCGCAGGGATTGTTCCAATGGCCGACGGGAAAAGCGCCTACAATGAAGATAAACTGGTTTTATGTATGGTCATCAATGGACCGTTTGAACGTTTACACTCCATGATGGGTTTTGAAAATGCACTGATGGCCTTGGTTTCTGACCCGGATGAATGTTACGCCTACTTTAAAGCAGCTGCTGACTGGAAAATAGAGTATTTCAGGAAAATAGCAAAATACTATAAAGTGTATGTGATTAACGCCCATGACGATTATGGCGCTTCCGACCGTATGCTCATGGCACCGGACACCTGGAGAAAACTTATTAAACCTCATTTAAAGAGAATGGTTGATGCGTGCCATGAAGCCGGAGTGATGTATCAGCATCACAGCTGTGGCCACATTGAACCGATTTTTGAAGATTTTGTTGAGATTGGTATTGATGCAATTGATACCCTGCAGGCTGGAAGTAATAAAAACCTTGGAGAACTGAAGAAAAAATTCGGAAATAAAATCACATTTTGCGGAGGTTTTGACAATCAGAAGGTTCTTGAAAAACCGGGTGTAACCCCGGATGAAATCAAGTCAGAATACCATAGAGCGATTGATACCCTGGCACCGGGGGGGAGTTATATCGCATTTCCAATTACCATAGGGTTTGATTTTGTGGGGCCTTTTCTGGAAGAACATTTTAAATACGGCATGGGATTCTATGCAAAGCAGCAGTAGGAAAGAACAGAACAAATCAGCAATATCCGCAAACCTGCGAACATGCTGGTTATGATCAATTATCAGGAAAAGATGGAGATAATATTATGGGAAAAGTAATAATAACAGCAGCCCTCACAGGGGCAATTCATACACCTTCAATGTCAGAATACCTTCCCTTCAGGCCAGAAGACCTTATTGAAGAGGGTGTAAGATCCTGTAATGCAGGTGCGGCTGTTGTACATATCCACGCAAGAAACCCGGCAGATGGTGTACCTTCTTCCAGTGTTGAGATATTCAAAAATATATTGACCGGCATCAAGGATAGATCAAATGTTGTTGTTACGCCAACAACCGGCGGAAGCTATACAATGACTCCAAAGGAGCGACTCGCTGTTGTAAGTGAATTAAGGCCTGAGATGGCTACCTTTAACGCCGGCTCTCTAAATTTTGCACTGTATCCTGTGCTGCAGAAGTATAAGGAATTCAAATACGATTGGGAGGAGGATTATCTCAAGGGTACTGAGAGTTTCATTTTCTCCAACCATTTTGAATCTCTCCATATCTACTCAAAGACAATGAACGAGACAGGTACAAGACCTGAAATAGAGATCTATGATGTGGGTCAGATAAATAATGTAGCCCAGTTAGTCAGAGAAGGATACCTTAAGAAACCTGTATACCTTCAGTATGTGATGGGCATTCTGGGCGGCATTCCTGCTACTGCCGACAACCTCCTGTATCTTATAAGGGAATCGAAAAATCTGTTAAAGGATGACTTTATATGGTCGGTCTGCGCTGCCGGAAGATTCCAGTTCCCCATGGGCATAATCAATGTTCTTGAAGGAGGTTTCTGGAGGGTTGGTCTAGAGGATAATCTGTATCTGGAAAAGGGTGTGCTGGCAAAAAGCAGTGCTGAACAGGTTGAAAAGGCGGTTCGCATCATAAGAGAATTCGGATTTGAACCTGCAACACCGGATGAAGCCAGGGAGATTTTGCAGTTAAAGGGGATTGATAAAGTTAATTACTAAGAGAGGTTCAAGGGGCTCAAGGCACAAGGAAAAACAAAAACTCAATAATCATTGTTTCGTTTTCGAACTATTATTTTATTCCTGAATCTACAAACATATATGAAAAAAGGAGAAAAAGGATGTCCATGAAAAAAGGTGATGAGTTATTGAAGGACCTTTTTGATATAACGGGAAAGGTCGCTATTGTTACAGGCGCTACAGGAGGTTTTGGAAGTACAATCAGTATAGCACTGGCCATGGCCGGAGCAAAGGTAATGGCTACCGGGCGCAGTGAGGATAAACTTAAATCGCTCGTGGAAGAAATTAAAAAGGAGGGCGGAGACATTGCCTTTTCTGCTGGTTCTCCCATTGATCATGATGATGTAAAGAGAGTCGTAAAAGAAACCGTGGATAAATTTGGTAGATTAGACATCCTCATAACAGCTGCAGGAGTAAATAAACCGGGCCCTATTGTTGAACAGCCGCTCGATGAGTGGGAAATGATAATGGATGCCAATGTAAAAGGCACATATCTTTTCTGCAAGGAAGCGGGTAAAATAATGATCGATCAGGGTAATGGCGGTAAGGTCGTTCTGCTGGGATCTGCCCGCGGTGATCTGGGAATGGCTAATTACTCCGGCTACAGTACTTCAAAGGGTGCGGTTCATCTTCTGGCCAAAACACTTGGCTGTGAATGGGGACAGTACGGCATTAACGTCAATGCCATAGCACCCACTGTTTTCAGGACAGCGCTGACTCAATGGATGTTTGACGATAACGCGGTTTATAAGAATTTTTTAAAACGCATTCCAATCGGCAGACTGGGAGAACCTGAAGATTTTATTGGAATTGTAATCTACCTCTGCTCAAAGGCCTCGGATTTTATAACAGGAGCAGTTATCCATACAGACGGCGGGTACGCGGCCGGGTAGGAGATAAAATGCCAAAGATAGAAAATATAACGGTCATTGGTTCTGGTTTGATGGGCCATGGAATCTCCCAGGTTTTTGCCGGTAAGGGATATCCGGTTACATTGATGGATCTGAATCAGGATCTCCTTTCCAGTGCTCTGAAAAATATCCGATCAAATCTGGCTGTAATGGCTGACAACAAGATCCTTGCACACAACGAAATTGATTCAGTCATCTCAAGAATTAAAACCACTACAGGCATGACCGAAGCAGTTTTAAGAGCCGATTTCGTGGTGGAAGCTGTTTCTGAGAATCTTGATCTGAAGCAAAAGGTATTCCGGGACCTGGATTCCTTAAGCCGTCATGATACAATACTTGCCACCAACACTTCAGTGATAAGCATTACCGAGATTGCCTCAAAATCCAGATTCCGTGACAGAATCGTGGGTACCCACTTCTGGAATCCCCCCTACCTGATTCCCCTGGTAGAGGTAGTGCGCGGAGATGATACTTCAGATGATACCATGGACAGGACCTTCTCGTTGCTTCAGTCTGTAGGTAAACATCCTGTCCGGGTGAATAAAGATGTCCCGGGATTTGTAGCCAACCGCCTGCAGCATGCACTCTGGCGGGAAGCTATCTCTATAGTAGAGAAGGGAATCGCCGATGCCGCAACAGTTGATGAATGTATAAAATACGGATTCGGTTTAAGACTTCCGGTCCTTGCTCCAATGGAAAATGCTGATATGGTCGGAACCGATCTTACCCTTGCCATTCATGATTATATCCTCAAACACCTTGAGAGTTCACCTGAACCATCGCCTCTATTGAGGAAACTGGTTGAGGAAGGCAATCTTGGTTTTAAATCAGGTCAGGGATTTCAGAAATGGCCGGATGAAAAGGCTGAAGAATCAAAAAAGAGGCTTCAGGAATATCTGCTGGGAGTGATAAAAGAAGGAGATTAACTTTAATGGCCGTTACATATCCAAAATACCGCTGGTTTCCACTTGCTACACTGATGGCAGCTCATATACTGCAGGGTATGGCCTTGATCGGACCGACTCCCTTAGTCGGGTCAATAGCTGAAACCCTGAATTTTAATCTTGGTGCAGCCACTGCTGCTGCCATGCTGCCTTTTACATTGATGGTTGCAATAGGAGGACTTATCAGCGGTATGGTCATTGACCGATGGGGACTTGCAAAAACATATGTGCTGTTCTGCTCTATGGAGACCGTCGCCGCATTACTCCTTCCTGTGATAGGATCTTCAGTAGCAGGGTTGATCATCCTTAGAGGGCTGCAGGGGCTTGGCTGCGGACCTATTACTGCCTCCGGCCCCAAAATGGCCTCAGAATGGTTCCCCCGAAGTCAGAGGTCAATGGTGCAGGGAGTTACAGGCGCGTCGCTTTCCGCGGGTATTATACTTGGTCTTAACATCGGTCCTGTCATCGCAGAAATGAAAAACTGGAATACCGCTCTTACGATACTAGGCGGATTGATGATAGTTGCCGTTATATTAAGTGTTATTTTTATATTTGGTCCGGAATCTCCGGGATCTGTAGCAGATCAGGCTTCAAAGGAGGATGTGTCAAAAGACTTTAAAAAGGTATTTGGCCTGCCCGCCTTCTGGATGACATTTTTATCTACATTTTCACTTTCATGGGTAATGCAGGGTTACCAGGATCTTACCCCCGGTTATATAGCGGTCGCATCTCCGGTTGGACTGGGTCTGGGCAGCATAGTTTCAGGCCAGATGATGGCAATGCTTGTATTTGCATTTATACTAGGGTCCCTTTCTACTCCGATTATTGCCGAGAAAATATTCAAAGGCAGATACGGCAGAGCAGTCACAATCAGTTTTCTGCTTACAGCCTTTTTTTGCCTCTCAGTAATGTGCCCGCTTGTTAAAGCCAATATGCCTGTTTTAGTTGTATGCCTGTTCTTAGCGGGATTTTTTATGGGCATGCCAATGGCAAGCGGTATGTCATTTATTGCCAATAACTATCCCGAGCATATTACGGGAAGTGTTGGAGGGTTTACAATGGGACTGGGGATCTTTGGAGGTGCTATAGGGGTTGCTGCCGGATCAACTGCTCTTCATATAACAGGAATGTACAGTGTTTCAATAATTATTGTCGGAACGGTTGCCGTGATCGGGGCAATTGCAGGCTTTGGGATAAAATCGGTAAAAATATTTGATTAAAATATGGAGAAAACATATGGCAATGAACAGAATTGAAACCGAAGATGCAATGAGGCTTGAATGGGCGCTGGAAGGAGTTACCCCCAGAATGATTGACTGGTTCTGGTCAAACATGGAGAAATGTATGCTCCTGTGGCATCCATCTCAGCATGAACCTCTTGAATGGGCAAAGGCCCCTGTTCATGGAAACCCTATCAATTCCATTCACATCGCCCCGCAGACATGGGCTGATGGTACACGCCAGAACCTCTATATTCAGCTGCTTGATGTTGCGGCGATTCCGAAACAATTCAAAAAATATATTACATATGAACACGTAGCCATGGTTGCCTGTATAGGCATGGGTGAAGAGGCTCTTAAAAATCCTGAGGTGTGGGGATATCGTATCCATCAGTGGACAAAGGCAGATCACGGGGTATCCGGAGAATCGGTGGCAATTGGTATGAAAAAAAAGGAAGACCATGAAGCAAAAATGGTCTGGGCAGCACATTGTGAAGAGGAAATATCAAACTGGGAAGTGTTTTTACCCACCTTGTATAATTTATACAAAGTGGTTACAAATACTGATTATAACCCATATGCAGACCTGAGTGTAGAAAAGGCGGGAGATAAGGTTCAGTATAAATATATTGATTAGCGCTCAGCTATCAGCGTTCAGCTGAAGGCTATTATAAACAAAGGATTGGCTGAGAGCTGATAGCTGAGTGCTGATAGCTCCAACCAGAATTAATGTCTTTATGGATGTTAACAAACTCATTGAATAGAGAATAAACGAATGGAGGATATTGGTGGCAGTAGATTTTCAACCTCTGAGAAGTCTTATATATGTTGATGTGGTTAAGGAGGATTATCGACACAAGCTTAAACACTGGTTACATAGATATCACATCGCAGACAGTATTTCTCAATTTGGGCCATACGTAACCAAATATGCATTTTACCCTGCACTGCCCACTCCTCCGGAAGGTGAAAGGTTTGGAACCGTCAGAATGCAGTTGACAGAGCACTACTGGCTGATAAATCCGTTTCATGATGACCTGAAGGTCAAGACCATCACTGAATATATGCCGATGGATACATTGAAATGGCAGGGCATGATACCTGACACAGATGCACAGTTGGGCGAGAACATGGACGGGGATAGCCATAGATCTTCGGGCGGTGACAATGACAAGCCGCCTTTCATTTTTGCATTTGTTCCTGTCTGGTGGGAAGAAGATTTTAAAGGGAAAGAAAGAACGATTGAAGATGGGCCCAATTATCGTTGGCAGTTTGTAGTCAGGTATCCTGAAGGCGTTTCTGATGGAGAAGGGGATGACTGGTTATATAAGGATGTAATTCCAATTTTTGCAGAAATGCCGGAGGTGACGAGGATTCTCTCGAGTAAGATTAAGAGTGATATCAACAATTGTCCATACCATCGGCTCATGGAAATGTGGTTTGACGGACCGGGCGACTGGTACAGGGCCGCAGTAGAAAAATCAGTATCAATAAAAAAACCTGGCTGGGCAAGGTATGAGAAATTCCCATATTTAAAACCCCGATTTGAGATATCAGGCATTTTTGTAACCGATATTGCTGAAATAGATAATATGACCCAGTACAGGGGTTACTATACAATGAGATAGGTTTGAAAAGAATATCATATAGGAGTTATGTAAAATGAAAATACTAGGAATATCCAGTGGATTTAAAAATGGAAATAATGATTCAATGTGTAAGGAAGCCCTCATGGGGGCAAAGGAAGCGGGGGCGGACGTCGAGTTTATCAATCTTCATAATCTGGATTTAAAATACTGCACCGGTTGCGTAAGCTGTGTCATGGGCCTGTTTTCAGGCAAAGGTAATAGATGCGTTCTGAAGGACGATTTTGAATGGCTGCTGGATAAGATGCTCGACGCAGACGGTATAGTATTTGCCACACCGGTGTTTGTTAAGGGTACTCCAAGTATTGTTCGAACCCTGATAGATCGTTTCGGCCCGAGAATGGACAGGGGAAGCAATATAATTGCGACAAAGATAGCCGAGGAAAAAGGAGGAAAGATTCCTGATCCGAGAATCCTGAAGGATAAGGTTGTATCCTACATGGGTATAGGCGGTTCGGACTGGACAACCAGAATACAGTGTGATCACGGACTTCAGGCCATGACGCCCATGTGGAAGATAATAGACAATGAAGTTTTTTCCTGGTCCAAGGGTATCATCATGGAAGATGAAAAAGTTGCCAGGGTCCATCAGATAGGAGCGGACCTGGCCAGGGCTGCCGAAGATATTGCTTCTGCCACATACAAAGGTGAAGCAGGTGTGTGCCCCCACTGCCACAGCAGAAACTTTTATCTGAATGACAACTCTTCCGAAGCCATCTGCTGCCTTTGCGGCATTATCGGCGAAATAAAAATAGTGGACGGGAAGGTTGCTTTTGAGTTTCCTGAAGAACAGCTCAAACATGCCCATGACACTATTTCAGGAAAGATGATTCACGTTGATGATATACAAAATAATGAAACCGGTATTACTGAATCAAAGAAAACAGATGAATTCAAAGCAAGGGTAAAAAAGTACAGGGAATTTATCTCGGCGAGTATGCCTGAGTAGAACACTTAATGGAGGAAATAATGAGTACACATAAAATACTTATAGACTATGAAAAATGCACAGGGTGCAAGAAATGCTACAGGGCCTGTTACGTGGATGTTATTGTCTGGGACGCTGAGGCCAAAAGGCCGGTTGCAAAATATCCAGAGGAATGCGCCACATGCAGCTGGTGCGAGCTCTCATGCCCGGAAGGGGCAATCCAGGTCATACCGGTTAATCCGGTCTCTATTCCTGAGCCCTATCCCAGGTCCTTTTATCCAAAATCCTATGTGGAAGACTAGAGGGAGGCTAATACAATGTCTGATTTAAATAAATATGGAGAGGTCTTTTCAGCCGACGTTCTGATCCTGGGCGGTGGACTGGCAGGTTTGATAATTGCAAACAGGATCAAGGAGCTTAACAATAATCTGGATGTACTGATTGTTGAAAAAGCAACTACCGGCTTTTCCGGATCAAAGGCAAACAAGGGTGCGGGCGTTATGTGGGTGCTCGACGAAACCGATGACGCAGATAAATTCCTGGAGTTCTATGTAAATGAAGTAGGTCATTATCTTGAAGACCAGGAAATGGTCAGGATATATGCCGAAACCTCACTCCAGCTTGTTAAGATGTTTGAAAGCTGGGGTATTGAAATCATGCGTGATGAAAACGGGAAGCTTTCACGGATAGAAGAGATACCTCTGTGGGCTTTGACGGCATATGACCTCGATATAATGCTGAAACTCAGAAAGCTGGCAAAGAAAAACGGGGTCAGAATGGTGGACAAAACTCAAAGCGTGGAACTGCTTACTGAAGGCAATGCTGTTACAGGGGCAGTAGGCTTTGATATAACTGACGGTACCTTCCGAATCTTCAAAAGCAAAGCCACTGTCATTGCCAGCGGTTCCTGTAACTGGATGGCCACCAATATGTGGTACAGCGGCAGGGGTGACGGTGTGGCTGCGGCATACAGAGCCGGTGCACAGTTAAGAAATGCTGAAATATCCAATTTCTATAATATCGGGCTCAGGGGGAATATGTCCTCAATAGTTGGCGGACAGTATGCCCTTTATAATGATCTCGGAGAATATTTGCCTCCCAAATACTGCAAGGAGTGGGAACCTGACTTTGATATAAATATCTTCCTGGGTATGGAAAAAGAAGTCATGGAGGGCAGGGGCCCGATTCTCTTTGAAGAAACAGAGATATTTGTAAATAATCCCATTGCTGCGGGAGGTTTTCTTTTTAAGTGGGACCGTGAATGGGCCGGAAAATTCTGGGGTGCACTCATGGCAAAGGAAGCAAAATTTACATCGGATGAGAGATGGCGGCCGGAAGTAGTACCTCTTTTTATCGGAGAAATGGGTGCCATCAGTGTTGATCACAGCATGAGAGGGACACTTGATGGTATGTGGGCCCTGGGTGATGCATGTAAATCCGGTTCCGGTTTCTGCGGGGCTACACCTCCTCCCTGCCGTTTGAGGGGGTCAGGACTTACATGGGCTGGTGTGTCTGCCGTTCTGGCAGGATCATCTGTTGCTGAATATGCGGCGGATACAAATGATCCCGATATAAATGAAGATCAGGTTGCAGAGTTTAAAGAGGCGATCTTTTCCCCGATGCAGAGAAAGACAGGGATGAATCCCCGTGAAGGTATCCGGATGCTTCAGGAAGTAATAACACCTCCCCGCTACAGTATACGTAAAAACAGTGAACGTATGGAAGAATCGTTAAAGGTCATTGATGATATATACGGTCTTGTGGACAGTGAAATATCTCCTGAAGGAGACTTCCATATGCTGGGATTGTGTCATGACCTGAGGAACATGACATATTGCTCTGAAATCTATATGAAATCTGCACTTGAAAGAAAGGAAACAAGGGGTTGGCACGTGAGGGAGGATTTTCCCGAACAGGATGATCAGAACTGGCGTAAATGGATTACCGCCAGGCTGGAAAATGGAAGCCTCAAGCTTTCAACAGAAAAAATACCCTTTGAAAATTATAAATATAATCCTCAGGAGGACTAATTATGGAAATACAGGTAAGAGATCCGGAATTGACCCCGGAGGAAGAGGCAAAACCATATTCAAAATACTTTTATAAAGAACTGACCCCTCCGGCCCCCGGTGCGCTGGAAAAGATGGAAAAACCCATGGACCCTGCAAAGGCCCTTCCCATTGAAGAGCTGAACAAAATGCTTGATCCCGGATATCATGAAGTCGAAGCCGGCTGGTGTGCCCTGCCTCAGGGAGGGCTCTATGTTGCGAATCTCCTTAAGATGCCCGGTGTGACAGTTGAAATGGTAGACTGGTGGTTTGGATGGCACGGTCTTGAAGATCTTAGATATAAGATCTGGTTTCCACCCGGACATTTCGGTGTCTCCATGAGCGACCGGCACAGAGCTATTGTGCTGGACCCGAATACACCCCCCAAAAAGAAGTTTCAGGGAATAACACACTATGTGCTCGAAGATACAGGCGGACCGAGCGTGGAAAAGATTGCCATCAGCTTTATGACGCCTGAGGATGTTGGTTTTGATATGGAGCGCTTCAAGTCACCTAACGTGGGTACACTCGTGGCTGCAAACGGTTCAGCAAAGATGTTAAATCCGCCTCCGGGAATACCGGATCAGAAATCGGCGGCCTTTATGATGCACTTTATAAGGGAAATTCCTGAAGGCGTTGAGTTTCGTACAAGATTCTGGATGGGGTATCACATCCTGAATAAAAAACCCCATTATTGTCTGCCAAAAACAGCAAAGTTACCGGAGATTGTGGCAAAGGGACTGGCCATGCATAATGTAATGGAATACACCAATCTTGCGTCGTTTCTGCCCCAGATTTACGAGGAGCAGAAAGGAGTGATTCAATAAGCATGCAGAGACAAGGCAAGCCTTGTCTCTGCCAAAGTTGTAATCCTTTTTTAATATTTCTAATCTGGCATCGGGGACTTCATGGGAAAATTTGATTATCTTTTTTCTCCTTTAAAGGTAGGACGCTTTACATATAAAAACCGAATAGAAAGCGCTCCTATGGCGTTCGCGCTCATAGCCTGCAATCCGGAAGCGGCGGATAAATCCTTCAGGAAACTGGAGGCCCCTGCCCGGGGAGGCTATGCCTGCGTTGCTGTAGGAGAACTGGATGTAAACTTCAGGGATGCCATAAGGATACCGCTACCTGAGGTAGACTTTACACAAACCGATGGATACGTGGTTGAGAAGGTAGGCGAATATGCCAGAAGAATAAAAAAACATGGTGCAATCGCCATATGCGAGCTTATGCATGCAGGGGCGGAAAAGGTTCCGTTTGGGCCGGACCAGGAAACTATCGGACCTAATGATGAAGTTCGTCCAAATGGCACGAAGGTGCGCGCTATGACCGTTGAGGATATGGAGCGTGTCACCACAGATTTTGTCACCTGTGCAAAGTTTGTTAAGAACTGCGGTTATGATGGTGTCCTGGTTCATGGAGGGCATGGATTTCTCTTTACCCAGTTTTTATCACCTTCATATAATAGAAGAACTGACGAATACGGCGGCAGCCTTGTTAACCGGGCAAGATTCCCAATAATGATTTTAAAGGCCATAAGAGAAGTCATGGGGCCTGATTTTCTGTTGGAACTGAGAATCAGCGGTGATGACGGATATAAAGGCGGTGTTACTCCTGAAGAAACCGGTCAGTTTGTGGCTATGCTGGAA
The DNA here is from genome assembly GCA_963667015.2 of Desulfatiglandales bacterium. Taxonomy (GTDB): domain Bacteria; phylum Desulfobacterota; class DSM-4660; order Desulfatiglandales; family HGW-15; genus JAAZBV01. The sequence goes on along the minus strand of CAXXJJ010000004.1, from coordinate 1,242,231 downwards.
GGGATTATTGATTCAGTCCAGATATCCAGCGGAATATATTATGATGCCGTTGCAACCAAACAGTTTTCTTCCATGTATGTTGAGCATGGCTACAATGCAGAACTATCAGCAATAGTCAAAAAATATACAAAAATACCCGTAGGGATTGTCGGGGGTATTAACGCGCCGGAACAGATGGAGGAGATTATAGCAGAAGGGAAGGCGGACTATATCGTGCTGGGAAGACAGTCCCTCGCTGACCCGGAGATAGCCAATAAGGCAAAAGAAGGAAAAGAGAATCTGATAAGGCGCTGTATAAGATGCTTTAAATGCTTTCCGGGATCCCCGGAGGAAGGATATAAGGATCTCCCCTTTGACAGCATGGAACTGGCAAAAATTGTCGGTTACTGCACAATCAATCCACTGGCGAATCTTCCCTTTGATCCTTATGAGCTTGAACCTCCGAAAACCTTGAAAAAAGTACTGATTATCGGTGGAGGTCCTGCAGGGATGCAGGCTGCCATAACCGCCTTTGACAGGGGTCATAAAGTTGTTCTGGCTGAAAAGGGAGACAGGCTGGGAGGATTATTGTTCTTCACGGATCAGGAGCCTGACAAGATTGATCTGATGAATTTTAAAAATGTGCTGATACGTGAGGTAGGAAACCGGGACATTGACGTTCTTCTCAATACAAAGGCAGATGGAGATCTGGTTGATCAAATTAAACCTGACCATATCATAATAGCCACCGGCTCTGAGCCGATAACTCCGAAGATCCCGGGCATAGAACATGCCAATCAATCCCTTAAGGCTTATAGAGGGGAAGTTATCTGCGGTCAAAAAGTTATCATGATTGGCGGAGGCCTGATCGGTTCCGAACAGGGGTTACACCTGGCAAAGAGCGGACATGATGTCACAATTGTTGAAATGCTTCCTCGTATTGCTGATGAATCCTATGGTATGTATCGTGAAGCCCTGGTGAGTGAAATTGCAAAAGAGAACATCAATGTTATGGAAAACACAAAATGTCTGGAACTGGGTGATAATTTTGTAAGAGTACTATTACCGGATGGGCAGGAGAAACGTCTTGAAGCTGATACTATTCTTTTTGCCCTGGGAATGAAGTCTGTTCCATTTGATGAGTTAAAAGGTAAAGTCAGAGATCTGCCCGTTGATATAATCGGTGATGCCATAAAACCTGGCAAGGTTGACCAGGCAATTAGCAGTGCATATCAAGCCGCTATCAGTATCGGGAAAGAATAATCTGTTCCGGATATCTTGATGGTTAAAAGGTATATATGAAACTCATTAGTGTCTCCCTCTTGTTTATGGATGGCAGGTAAAGAATAAAGAAAGGCCGGATTTTGTGGCTCAGTATGGTAACAAGAAGAGAATCCGGCCTTTCATAAAGGCGTGACTACCTTTGTAATCGAAGAATAGAATTTAAACGGAAGTAAGTCAACAATGAAACTGTTAAAAAAATGTAAAAATTAGGTTTAAAAAGGCGAAAGGTCAGGAACGCCAACTCCTGACCTCTCTATAAATAGCGAAAGGCCGAATGATTGGGAGTTGCATCGGATATAGCGTGAAGTTCATTCGACCTTTCAAAAAACTAAACACATTTGAAACGTGCAGGAAAAGATTAGACGAAAATATAAGCTATGTCAATAATGATACATTAAAAGTATGTAAAATGTGTATTCCACAGAATCCAGAGTTTTGCAGAAATTGAAGATTTCTTATTGCGTCTTAAAAAATAAAAAACAAATCAGCCGGTATCAGCAAAAACAAGATCAAATTGAAATAATTGTTATAATTTGGTGGAGGCGGGGGGAGTTGAACCCCCGTCCGAAAATATTCCGCTTAAGCGTCTACATATTTATCCCGATATAAGAGATTCACCTTTAGTTTCCTATCAGGAGATGTCGCTAAAGGCTAACCTGTATAAAGGTTTCGCGTCAATGACCTACAGGTGCGTCATATCTGCTATCCTGCTCTGTCGACGCCCTTTCCTGTCACGCAGGAGAGACTGAAAAGGCCGGTAGCAAAATGGTTTACGCTGCTACAGCGTACGCGTAATCGTCTGCGTTTGTGTTTAAATCCACCCGTTTAACGAGCGAGTAGAACCTCGATATGCAACTTAAGCTTCTTTATCCCCGTCGAACCCGTTTCGCCCCCTTAATAATGATATGATCTGTTAATAATAACCCGATTAAGAATGTTACCTAATCGGGGAGTGTTGATCGATTCTTTAATTTAACTTACCAAATATAACCACTAACCTTTTAATAGTCAATACAATCTCTGATTCATGTTGGGCTATCAGTATTTTTTGACCCTGTCCATCTCCCTTTTCTGTTCCTTTTCCTTGAGGGACTGGCGTTTATCATATTTCTTTTTACCCCTTGCTAGGCCTATTTCCACCTTTGCCTTGCTGTCTTTAAAATAGACCTTTAATGGAACAAGGGCATAACCTTTTTCTTTTGTTTTACCCAAAAGCCTTTTTATCTCTTTTCTATTGAGTAAAAGCTTTCTTGTTCGCTTTGGATCAAGCTCAAGATAATGGGCATAGGGGTAGGGGGTTATATGCATATTATGCAAAAAAACTTCGTTGTTGCTGATCTTTGCATAACCATCAACAAGGTTTGACCTTCCATCTCTTAGAGATTTCACCTCGGGACCGAGGAGGACCATGCCTGCCTCAAAGGTTTCATCGATAAAATACTCGTGAAAGGCCTTCTTATTTTGACATACTATTTTTATACTCATTACTGTCTTTAACTCGATTGTAAATGTAATAAATGGGAAAAGGTCTTATTGATGATTTAATGAGATATTTTCATCATCACTGTCAGGCACCAGGTCCTTAGTTTTTTTAAGAATAAATGTCTTTATTTCTTCCGACGTCTTAAGCCTGGTTATTTCTTCAAGATCCTTATCGGCTTCTTCCTTTGACAGGGATCTTATCAGTTTTTTTATCAGCGGAATACCCGCTGCAGTAAGACTCAGTTCATTAATCCCTATCCCCAGTAAAATCGGGATGCAGAATGGATCACTCGCCATTTCTCCACAGAGTGACACCTCTATCCCGGCGTTTTTTGCCGCTTTAACAACCTGCATTATCATGCGTATAACAGCAGGATGATATGGCTCATACATATAGGCAACGTTTTCATTGCTGCGATCAATCGCAAGTGTATACTGTATGAGATCATTTGTTCCTATGCTGAAAAAATCCGCATTTTCTGCAAGGATGTCAGCAATAATTACAGCTGATGGAATTTCTATCATAGCCCCTACCTTTATATTATTGTCGTAGGGGATTTTTTTCTTATCAAGGCTTTCCATTACCTGTAACAGTATCTCTTTTGCATCCAGGAATTCCTGTATCCCGGATATCATAGGAAACATTATCCTGATATTGCCATGGATGCTTGCACGTAATATTGCCCTTAACTGGCTTTTAAAAATGTCCTGTTCCTTAAGGCAAAATCGTATTGCTCGCAACCCAAGGGCAGGATTGGCCTCTGTTGAAAGCCTGCTGTATGGAAGTATCTTGTCTCCGCCGATATCAAGAGTTCTTATTGTAACCGGAGCCGGCGCAATGATTTCTGCAACCTGCTTGTAATCCTCAAATAACTCATCTTCGTCAGGAACTCCCTTATTCCTTAAATACAGGAACTCGGTCCGGTATAGGCCTATTCCTTCCGCTCCGCTGTCCTTAGCCGATACGACCTCTTCAAGAAACTCAATATTGGCCTTAACCCCCAGGCTGTAGCCATCAACTGTTTCCGAAGGAAGATGGCTTAACCGAAGGACGCTTGAAATATAGTTATCATAGTAAATGGTTTTTTCCTGATAGGTGATAATGGTATCATCATCAGGATTTATGATTACTTCACCCTTGTAACCGTCTACGATCAATAATGTCCCGTCTTCAATACCTGTTGCCTTTTCAAGGCCCAGGACTGCCGGTATCTTAAGGGATTGAGCCATTATTGCTGTATGGGAAGTTTTACCTCCGACATCGGTAATAAATCCCTTTACCATTAAGGTGTTAAGCTCGCTTGTATCCGCCGGCGTAAGATCATGGGCAACTATGATTACCCTCTCGTTGATCTTTGAAAGGCTCTCCTGCTCCTTGCCTGCAAGATTGCGGAGTATGCGCTCAACCACATTTTCTACATCATTAATGCGGTCTCTGATATACTCGTAGTCTATCTGATCAAAGACCTTGCGTATCTTCTGGACAGATTTTTTTAATGCCCATTCAGCGTTAATTTTTTCTTCAAGGATTATTTCGATTGTAGCGTCCGATATCATTTTATCGTCTACAATCATAAGATGGGCGTCCATGATAAATGAATGCTCTTTGATACTGTCTGACATCCTTTTTTTCAGGGCGAGTATCTGATCTTTTGTCAGATCAAGGGCCTTTTTAAACCTCTCAACTTCCCTGTGGATTTCAGTTTCATTTATCAGATACTGATAGATGATCTTCTGCTTCGAGCGTTCTACCAACCGGGCTTTACCGATCACGATTCCCGGAGATACCGCGATGCCGGTTAATTTAATATTTTCGGTTGCTTCCTGCTCTGTCATCTGCCTTCACCAAATTTGTTATCAAAAAGCCTGCTTAACTCTTCAAGAAGCTCCTCTGAATCTTCTCCAACAGCCTTGACATCTATTTCGGTTCCCTTGGAGCCTGAAAGGGTTAGAATCGATAAAATATTCGATCCATCCACTTCTCCATAACCGTTCTTTTTAAAAAACAGTTTGGAACTGTATTTTCTGGACAGCTCAACTATTTTTGCTGCGGCCCGCCCGTGAAGTCCAAGATCATTCTGGATTAAGAGTGTTTTTTTATGCTCCATTACCGGATTTATTAACAAAAAGGATTAATGATAACAGATGTAATATTTCTGGATGACATCCTGCTTATTGTGCTCAAAAACTTATAATTGACATAATTTGTATATTCTAAAAATAATTTTTTGTCCATATGTATAAAGGAGAAAAACCAATAAAATAATTGTCCATGCCTGTCAGATTTCCGTTCTGCGCTTTAATTCAAGGGCTTCTTTATATACTGTTCTGTATTTGAGTTTATGGCTGTCAGATATTGAGTTTGCGATATCTTTTACGCTTTTATTCCGGTCCAGCATTGATCTAATGGCATCTCTCATTTCATCGGATATCTCGTCATCTGACCTGTTCTTTTCCATGCCTTCTGTGATTATTGTAAATTCACCTCTCAGCTCTCTTTGTGACAGTTGAGCCAGGATCTCCTCAACATTTCCTCTCAGTATCTCTTCATGGGCTTTTGTTAATTCCCTGAGTACAACGATATTTCTATTACCGAATATTTCATGGATTTGTTCTAAAAAGGACAAGACCCGATGTGGAGCTTCGTAAAATATAATTGCTTTATTTTCGTTTGCAAGCTCTTTGAGCTCTTTTTTCCTTTTTCCCGCCTTATTGCTCAAAAAACCTGTAAAAAGGAATCTGTCTATCTTTAATCCGCAGGCAACAAGCGCGGCAAGCGCTGCTGATGCGCCCGGTATGGGTGTTACTTTTACTCCATGTTCACAGGCCATTTTTATAAGCAGAGCACCGGGGTCCGACACTGCCGGTGTTCCCGCACATGTAACAAGAGCTATACTTTCTCCGTTATTAAGCCTGTTGATCAATCCTGGAGCCCTGGATTTGTGGTTATGCTGGTTATAACTTATCAGCTTTGTCTTTATTTCATAATGGCTGCACAGACCCCTTGTATGGTTGGTGCTTTCTGCTGCTATAATATCTACACTTTTTAAGGTTTTTAATGCCCTCAGCGTAATATCTTCAAGGTTGCCTATGGGGGTAGAGACGATATATAAAGTTCCAGGTTCAGCTATTTCCGATTTATGTGAATTCATTGATTTATATTATCTCAGTAATTATAAAATTGCTAATATACCAGCTCAAATGCATTCTGTATTACTTCAATATCCGGCTTTCCATTGTTTATACTTACTGCTACAACATCAAACCGGGATTTAGTATCATAACAGTCATTTTCTTTCATATAATTCAGGGCGGTCTTAGAAATTTGCCGCATTTTTCTAAGGTTTACGGCCTCTTTGGCATAGCCTGTATCTCTGCCTTTTCTGGTCTTTATTTCAATAAAAACAAGGCAATCACCATGCCTGGCAATCAGGTCTATTTCTCCCAGGGTGCATTTATAGTTTCTTTCAATGCACTTGTATCCAAGTTTTTTGATTCTTTTAAAGGCAATATCTTCACCGGCTTTTCCCAGGTCAAGCCGTTCTTTTGTCATCAGCAGACACCTCTGAAAGTTGATCTATGAACAGGGCACGGTCCGAATTTTTTTAATGCCTCAAGATGCTTTGCAGTGCCGTACCCCTTGTTATCGGAAAAACCATACTCGGGATAAATCGAATGATATGAATGCATAATTCTGTCACGATATACCTTGGCGACTATTGAAGATGCAGAAATGCTGTGGCTTAGCTGGTCACCTTTTTTTATGCATTTCTGAGGCAGCGGCATGGGAATTTTAAAAATACCGTCTACAAGCAGATATTCCGGTAAAGTATCAAGGTTTTCAACTGCCTGTTTCATTGCCTCCAGAGATGCTTTGAGGATGTTGTATTCATCAATGTATGAATGAGAAACAACGCCAATCCCTATTGTCTCGGCAGAATTAATTATATCTGGAAAAGCCTTTATCCTGGCTTTTTCAGTCATTTTTTTTGAATCTTTAATACCGGGAAGGGTAATTCCTGAGGGTAAAACCACTGCAGCTGCAACAACAGGACCTGCAAGAGGGCCTCTGCCTGCTTCATCAACTCCTGCAATAATGCTGTATCCCTGCTCAAAGGCTGCTGACTCAAAAAATAATGGATCAACAGCCTCACAGGGATTGAAATCTTGGAACAAAGACAGGTTTTTGCTGGCTTTTACCAATTTTTTTGCCGGATTATCTACCTTTTTTCTTTAATACGGGCAGCTTTACCTTTCAGCTTTCTCATATAGTAGAGTTTTCCTCTTCTGACCCTACCTCTGGAAACAACTTCTATTTTATCGATAGTGGGTGAGTGAAGAGGGAATATTCTTTCAACTCCGATACCGTAGGATATTTTTCTTACTGTAAATGTTGCGCCGGTAGTTCCTCTTCTTTTGCGAATGACAAAACCCTGAAAGACCTGTATTCTTTCCTTTTCGCCTTCCTTAATCCTGGCATGAACCTTGATTGTATCCCCGGCTTTAAAATCAGGGATATCTACTCTCATCTGTTCTCTATCAATGCTTTCAATAATGTTAGACATTATATCCTCCTGAAATCCAGTGACTGTTAATCACTTATAAATCTATAGAAATACTGCCTTTTCGGTGAAAAGCAGTTTAATGTTTTCAAATGTAATGCCCTGTCAGGCGATCAATAATAATTCCTGCTGCAGCCCTTACTGAGAGATGATTATAATTACTGTTTCCCTCAACCGCCTTAAGAACAAAATCGGCACTGTCAATCACATCGTTATGAAGGCCCCATGCCGTTCCGAATAATAAAAAAACCGCTTTATTGCTGCCAATAATTTCTTTTGCCTTACTGAAGGTAATAGCGTCTTTTACCTCTGAAGCGCATGTAGCTATGATAACAGGTTTTTCCCCTTCATTATCAGCTATTTTATTCGTAGCCGCCTCTATCGATGCGGTTATCTCTATTACCTCAATTGCCTCTTTTCTGTCAACATTATAACTGGCCCCAAATCCCGATTTCCAGTGATTTATAAGGCTTTTTGTAAAATCCTGCTGATCTGTCAGGGGGGTAATAACAAAAAAGGTTTTTACACCATATGTCCTTGAAACCCTTGATATATCATGAAGGTCAAGGTTTGTTACTGCCGAGGCGATTTTTTCCCTGTTTTTATTGTATACGGGGTAATGAACTAATCCTGTATAAAGCCTCATTTAAAAATAACTGTCCTGACATTTTCAAAATACATGAACCCGGTCTGCTCAAGTTTGAAATATGTCCTATTTCTTTTTGGTTGATAATATATCCCTGTCTTCTTTACTTAAAACAGCACCTTCTAAAAGGTCGGGCCTTTTTGATTTAGTACGCATCAATGACTGTTCCCGCCTCCAGCGCCTTATCTTCTCATGATCACCGGAAAGAAGGATTTCAGGGACCTCTTCACCGTTAAATACCCTGGGTCTTGTATACTGCGGGTGTTCCAGCAGTCCTCCCTCAAATGAGTCTTCTTTGTTGGAATGCTCACAACCCAGAACACCGGGTACAAGTCTTGCTACCGCATCAAAAACTATCAGCGCACCGATCTCTCCGCCGCTTAGAACATAATCCCCTACAGACAGTTCCATATCCACATGGTTAGAAATAATGCGTTCATCAACCCCTTCATATCTGCCGCATATCAGCGTTATCTGATCATAGTCGGCCAGTTTCCAGGCCATGGGTTGATCGAATTTTACACCCTGTGGAGAAAGCAGGATAGTCATCGATCTTGCTTCCATGTCAATTGATTTTAGCGCCCTGTAGATTGGTCCCGGTTTCATGACCATACCACTTCCGCCACCAAAGGGCCTGTCATCAGTTATTTTATGCCTGCCCCTGGCAAAAGAGCGTATGTCAATAACATCAACACTCAAAATACCTTTTTTTATGGAGCGCCCCAGGACACCTTCATCCAGAAAAGGGAAAATAAGTCCGGGAAACAGCGTTAGAATGTTAAACTTCATTTAGATCAAGCAGCCCGTCCATTGCTGTAATAATCATTTCCCCTTTGTCCAGATCTATCTTTTTTACTACATCATATATGGCAGGTATAAGAAATTCGGAATCATTCTGCTTAACTACATAAACATCGTTGCTTCCGGTGGGGATAATTTCTTTGATAATGCCCAGGTATTTGCCCGTGTCCAGATAAACCTTAAGATCTATAAGCTCGAACCAGTAATATTCTCCATCACTGTTCCTTGTCAGCAGGTCTTTTTTAATGAGGATATCTGCGCCCTTAAAGCTATCTGCCTTCTCAAAGGTGTCAATTCCTTCAACACGCATCAGAAAGATATTCTTATGGGGATTAACATCAAGAACCGCATATTCAATCGGTTCCTGATGTTCCTGTTTAAAAAAAACCGTTCCTGAGTGACGAAAGGAATCAATAGTACGGGCATAGGACCAAACCCGGATGAGTCCTTTGAAACCGTGTGGTTTAATTACTTTTCCAACAAGGAGCAGTTTTTCAGAGGAGACCTTATTTGAACTATTCAATTATCTCCAGCACAGATCTCTTTTTAAGCTTTGTGGAAGAAGCGCTGAGAATTGTTCTCATTGCGCGTGCTGTTCTTCCCTGCTTGCCAATGACCTTCCCCAGGTCTTCTTTGGCAACCTTAAGTTCAATAACAGAGGTCTGTTCACCCTCTATCTCTGTGACGATTACTTCCTCAGGTTTGTCTACCAACGCTTTAGAAATATACTCGATCAAGTTCTTCATTTCCATAAAGCCACCTCCTTGGATTCAACAGGACATCACGTCAGTTTGTAATTGTTGTAGTAACCTAAAACCCCTCTTTTTTTAAAATCGTCTTGACAGAATCTGAAGCCAATGCACCGTTTTCAAGCCATTTGTTAACTTTGTCACGGTCGAGACTTATTTCAGCAGGTTCTTTCATCGGATTGTAGGATCCGAGAATATCAAGAAATCTGCCATCTCTAGGCGCCTCAGAATCAGCCGCTACCACTCTGTAATACGGTTTCTTTTTAGAACCTTTTCTTGTTAATCTAATTCTAACAGCCATTTTTTTAGCTATCACCCCCTAAAAATAATTATTAATACGAAAAATAATCAGCCGAACAATCCCGGCAGATTAGGTATCCCTTTACTTGTTATTTTTTCCATCATCTTTTTCATTTGAGCAAAGTTTTTAAGAAGACGGTTTATATCCTGTACTTTAGTCCCGCTCCCAAGGGCAATTCTTTTTCTTCTGCTTCCGTTGATGATTTTGTAGTTTGCCCGCTCTTTTTTTGTCATTGAATCTATTATTGCCTCTATTTTTACCAGCTCTCTCTCATCCGGTTTTAGATTTTTAAGCTGTTTTATTTGCCCCATGCCGGGTATCATTCCAAGTAATTGATCCAGCGGCCCAAGCTTTTTGACCTGCTTAAGCTGTTTTTTAAAATCTTCCAGGTCGAATTTTTTCTTTTTAAGCTTTTTTTCCAGTAAGAGAGCTTCTTTTTGATCGAACTCTTCCTGAGCTTTTTCAATGAGAGACAGTACATCTCCCATTCCAAGAATCCTTGATGCCATTCTATCGGGATAAAATGCCTCAAGCGCATCCAGTTTTTCACCAATACCAATAAACTTAAGAGGTTTACCTGTTACAGCTTTAATCGAAAGGGCTGCACCACCCCTGGCATCACCTTCCATTTTAGTAAGGATTATGCCTGTAATATCAAGCGTTCGATCAAATTCTCCGGCAACGTTTACAGCGTCCTGACCTGTCATTGCATCGGCAACAAACAGGATCTCAACAGGGCGAATCTTATTTTTTATGGAAACAAGCTCATCCATGAGAACTTCGTCAATATGAAGTCTTCCTGCCGTATCAATCAATAATACATCTGAGCCGTTTTTACCTGCCTGCGACAATGCGTTGATACATATGTCAACAGGGTTTAGCTTTTTATCAGAAGAATAAACCGGGATGTTAATCTGGGCTCCCAGCTTTTTTAACTGATCAATTGCTGCCGGCCTGTAAATATCTGCCGGTACTAAAAAGGGGTTTCTCCCCTGTTTTCTTAAATGAAGGGCCAGTTTACCACAGGTTGTTGTTTTACCTGAGCCCTGCAAGCCTACCAGCATAATCACAAAGGGTGTCCTGCCTGTGAGCTGCAGCTCCTGTCTGGAGCCTCCCATCAGTTGGGCAAGTTCCTCATTGACTATCTTAATAACCTGTTGGCCGGGAGTTAAGCTGTCCAGTACTTCTTTGCCGACAGCCCGTTCCCTTATGTTGCCTATCAGGTCTTTTACTACTTTATAGTTTACATCAGCTTCAAGAAGTGCTAACCGCACTTCCTTGAGTGCATCCTGAATGTTTTTCTCACTCAGTTTGCCGTGCCCTCTTACTTTTTTAAAAACAAGATTTAGTTTATCAGATAAATTATCAAACATAATATTGTATTAAACGCCTAAAGTAGTAAACGCTTAGAATAGAAGTTAAGAAGGTATTTTGTCAATAAAAAAATTAGTTATTATATTAAATAGGCAATTAAAAAGTAACACTATTAAATAATACTACCTATCCTAGCATACTTTTAAATATATTTAAAATATTAATTTAAATGATTTATAAATAATATTAATTTTTCAAAATTTGCGGCATATAATACTTTAAGTGACTTTTTGATCGTTTTTTGCTAATAGCCTGCAGTAAATTATCTCATAATTAGTAACACTGTTTTAAAAGAACATCCAATAATAATGCATGAAAAGGTAATGAGGAATTATGAAAGAAGATATAAGGAAAGAGGTTGAAGAGTTAAGGAAAAAAATAAAATATCATAATAATCAGTACCATCTGTTTGATAATCCTGAAATACCTGATTCCGAATATGATAAACTTTTCAGAAGATTACAGTTACTTGAAAAGGAAAATCCTGAATTTATCACTACCGATTCTCCAACACAAAAGGTCGGTGCCGAACCCCTGAAAACATTTGATGCGGTTAAACACAGTCAGCCAATGTTGAGTCTCGAAAATGCATTTAATGATGAAGAACTTATTGATTTCGATACAAGATTAAAAAAGTTGAATAGTGATAATTCGCCTATCGAGTATACTGTTGAACCAAAAATGGATGGGCTTGCAGTTGAACTTGTATATGAGAACGGTAAACTGACTGTTGCCGCAACAAGGGGAGACGGATACACCGGTGAAAATGTTACTGCAAACATTAAAACAATCCTGACTGTTCCTTTAAAACTTTTTAGTATTGAGAATGCCGGCATCCCCCGCCTGCTTGAAGCGAGAGGTGAGGTGTATATGGAGAAGGAGGAATTCAAAAAGTTAAATCAGAAAAGGGTTGATGAGGACCTGCCTCCTTTTGCAAATCCGAGGAATGCGGCTGCAGGCTCCCTGAGGCAGCTGGATCCAAAGGTGACTGCAAAACGAAAACTAAACATGTTCTGCTATGGGACCGGTATTATATCAGATTACAGGGCGGATACATATTATGAAACCATGCTGTTTTTACAGAGTCTGGGATTGCGGGTTAACCGGCCGAATATCAGGATATGTTCAGATATCAATGAAGCTATCGAATTCTGTCACAGGCTTGAAGAGAACAGGGAAGATTTTCCCTTCGAAATAGACGGTGCAGTGATAAAAGTCAATCAGATTGCGCTTCAGGAAAAATTTGGTCTGAAATCAAGGAGCCCAAGATGGGCAATTGCTTATAAATTCAAGCCTGTTCAGGCTGTTACCAGGATAAATAATATCGATGTACAGGTAGGCAGAACTGGAGCTTTAACTCCTGTTGCATTTTTGGAACCTGTCGAAATAGGAGGAGTTACTGTAAAACGCGCAACACTGCACAACCAGGAAGAAATCGATAAAAAAGATATAAGAATATTTGACACTGTCCTTATCCAGCGGGCAGGTGATGTTATCCCGGAAGTCGTAGAAACGATAAAATCCAGGCGAACCGGGATTGAAAAAATATTTAAGATCCCGGAAAGTTGTCCTGTCTGTAACAGTCCTGTTCTGAAAAAAGATAACGAGGTAGTTATCAGGTGTCCGAATAAAAATTGTCCTGCACAGGTTAACGCTGGTTTAAAACACTTTATATCAAAAGGAGCAATGGATATTGATGGACTTGGGGATAAAATAATTACCCAGCTTATTGAAAAGGGTTTTGTGAAGCAGGCTGTGGATATCTACAGGCTCGATAAAGCAAAACTTCTCCAGCTTGATAAGATTGAAGAAAAATCAGCCAATAATATCCTTTCTGCTATTGAGAAAAGTAAAGAAACGACATTGCCAAGGTTAATATTTGCCTTTGGTATAAGGCACGTTGGGGAGCATGTTGCTGCTGTTCTTGCAGATCATTATAAGAACCTTGATGCAATAAAGGGAACAAATGAAGATGATTTGTTGTCTATCAAGGAAGTAGGTCCGCAGATTGCGGAAAGCGTGGTTGCCTTTTTTTCGGATGAGGAAAATATAAACCATATAAAAAACCTGATTAATGAAGGCATAAAATACGAAGAAATAGTTACAGGTCCTGAATCTCCTGTAACCGGAAAGACCATAGTTGCGACTGGCTCTTTAAGCCGGATGAAACGAGAGGAATTTAAAGAATTTATCCTTAAGAATGGAGGGAGAGTTTCTTCTTCGGTAGGGAAAGGGACTGATATCCTTGTTATTGGTGAAAATCCCGGATCAAAGCTTGACAAGGCCAGGGATTTGGGCATTGAAATTATTGAAGAAGATAATTTCTTTAACATGTTTTCATAAAGTTTTTTTCTCCTGATTAAAAGAGAGGAATGAGTTATGAAAAATGTCAGAATTCACCTGATTGTGGAGGGAAGGGTGCAGAGGGTCTGTTATCGGGACTCGACCAGGATTAAAGCTGCAGAACTTGAAATTAAGGGCTGGGTAAAAAACAGGTCAGATGGAGCAGTAGAAATTATTGCTGAAGGTCCTGATGAAAATATACGAAAATTCGTTGAGTGGTGCCATGAAGGCCCTCCCTATGCAGCAGTAAGTAAAATAACAGAAACTTCACAGGAATTCAGAAATGAATATGATTCATTTAATATTGTTTTTTAACATTGAAACTGTTAAGCACTAACAAATAAATAATGCAGTATATGGAGGATTTTTATAAATGAAGACAGGTGATTTCAGGAAATTATTAATTCTGATTGTGCTGATTGCATTAATCTCCACCCTTTCATGCAGCGCAGGCCGGGATGTATATGAAGTAAGTTCAATAGCTGTTGATTCTTTTTCAGACTTGATTCTTCCTGATGAAAAACCGGTTTTGAAGAAAAAAATATTGATTGCACCTGTTATAAACAAAGCAGGGTTTAGTGATTTACAGGCTGAAGAAATAAAACAGGATTGTATTTCATATCTCTCTAAAGACAAGTATCTCCTTATCACATCAGTAAAAAAAATAGGTGATGGCGAGTCAGTGTCGTTGTTAAAGCAATATGGAACTGTCACCAACCCGGAATATGTAAAAACGGCAGAGGAAATGGGGATGAATATCTTTTTAACCTGCATTGTTAATCCTATAGAAGTTACTGAAAAAAGGACAGGCATATGGCCTCTCAGGAAAGATAGTTACAAGGTCCTCGTATCAATAAGCATTAATGCACTGGATACAGTAAATGGCACATATATTGTTTTTGAGGATAGAACTGCAAACATCAAAATAAAAAAAGAAGATACAGGCGCCGCCGATAAATGGATACCTGATTATAACATGCTGAAAAGTGATATTTCATCAGTAATAAAAAAACTTTGTTCTGATGTGGTTGAAAAACTCAGGAAACAACACTGGGAAAGTAAAGTTACTGTTGATAATGATAATATAGTAATTCAAGCAGGAACCGATATTGGTATCAAGGAAAATACTGTATTTGAGGTTTATAAAAAAGGCGAACCAATTGAGTCACTTTATAAAGACGAGTATTATACCTTTGGAGAAAAAATAGGAGAAGCGGGGATAAAATCTCTCTCAGAAAATAAAACTGTTCTTGCTGCAACAATAAATGGAGATATAAAAGATGCCGCTTTTATAAGGGTAAAAAGATCTAATGACTAGATAGTGCCCATCCATAAACAGCTTCGAGGCACTAATTGGAAACTAAAGAACACTTTTGATCAGGTTATGGACAGCATTTCCTTTGCATGGGCTATGGCCTGATCCGAAACTACACGCCCCCCCATTAATCGAGCAATTTCATTTATCCTCTCGTCACTGTTCAGTTCTGAGATAAAGGTTTGTGTACGGCCGTCTTTTATATTTTTTTTAACAAGGAAATGATTTTTGCCTTTGCTTGCTATTTGTGGAAGGTGCGTTATGCAGAGTATCTGGTGATATTGAGAAAGTTCCTGGATTTTTTCACCAACTTTCTCTGCTGTTGCCCCGGCAATCCCTGCGTCCACCTCATCAAAGATAACTGTCTCCACAGAGGTTTTTCTTGCAAGGATTGTTTTCAGGGCAAGCATGATTCTGGATAATTCCCCGCCAGATGCTATTTTGGAGAGGGGTTTTAAGTCTTCACCCAGGTTCGTGGAGATCATAAACTCTACCCTGTCATATCCTTCAGGCCCTATCCTGTGCAATAATTCTGTTGGATCTTTATCTTCTGAAATATTATCATTATCAAAATGTACTTTAAATTTTGTACCGGACATTTCCAGTTGATTCAGCTCAGATTCAACGGATTTTTTCATTTCCATTGATACTTTTTTCCTTTCTGCAGACAGGTTATCGGCCTCTCTTAATAATTGTCCGGATAGTACATTGAATTTTTCCCTATATTTTTTTATCTCTTCTTCTAGATGGTCTGTATCATTTACCTGTCGGGAAAGATTTTCTCTGAAATCGAGAATATCAGTAATCTGATGTCCATATTTTTTCTTTAGCCTGTTTATAAGCTGAAGCCTTTCTTCCACCTGATCCAGTCTTGCCGGGTCCATAATAACGTCATCCTTCAAATCTCCAAGCTGAAATGACACATCTTCAAGCTCGGCCTTTATTGATTCGAGTGTTTCAACAAGGTTCGATAGCCTGGTATCATAAGATGACCCTGTTTTCATGTCCTTGAGACATAATGCTGTTTCAGACAGGATGGATTCCTCTTTTTCATATATCCTGTAGTATGAACCTGCCATTATATTTCTTATTAGTTCTGCATTTTTAAGACGTTTTTTTTCTTCTTCCAGTTCTTTATCTTCATTATCCTTTAAAGCAGCGTTATCAATCTCACTTATCTGGAATAGTGACAATTCCTGTTTTTCACGCCGATTGGTGATTTCCGCTTCAAGCTGTTTAATTTTCTTCTTGTGTGATTCACAATCAGAGAATAGCTCAGCCAGCCGGTTTCTGGCGTTAGTCAGGTTACCAAGATCATCAAGAAGCAGCAGGTGATTGTCCTGCTTTAACAATACCTGGTGTTCATGCTGGCCTGATATGCTTATAATCATCATACCGATGGCAGAAAGGATTTGAAGATTTGTGATGGAGTTATTAACAGTTATTTTATTTCGACCCTCTTTTGAAATGGTTCGTTTGATAAGTATTTCACCATTAAAGGGGATATCGTTGTCGCGCATGAATTTTGACAGGTAATCATTTTCCGGCTGAAGAAAAAGTGCCTCAACTCTTGCTTCCGAAGCACCGCTTCTTACAAGATCAGAGGATGCTCTTGCCCCAAGGATCAGGTTGACCGCATTGATAATTATGGATTTACCTGCACCTGTTTCACCTGAAAGGATGTTGAGGCCTGTTTTAAAATCGATTTCGAGGTGGCTTATAATCGCAAAGTCAGAGATGATCAATTGTGATAGCATAATTGAGCCTGTTATATCTGCTCCCAGGTTACTCTCAGGACCTCTTCGTATGTGGTTGTTCCATCGAGTAATTTCTTTATAGCATTTTCCCTTAGTGTTACCATGCCTTCTTTTCTGGCTGTTTCCCTTATCATGCCGATATCGGATTCAGGAGTAATTAACCTCTGTACTGTTTCTGTTACAGGCAGTACCTCATGAATGCCGCATCTTCCGTGGTACCCCGTGTTTCTGCAACGGTTGCAGCCTTTCCCTCTGTAAAGTTCAACCGATCCGCTATGTTCGATATCAATTCCCAGGGAGTGAAGTTCATCCGTGCTCATTTCAAATGTTTCCTTGCAATGGGGACATATTTTTTTAACAAGTCTCTGGGCAAGGATACCGGCCAAAGTTGCTTTTATTAAAAAGGCCGGTACTCCCAGATCAATTAAACGCATGATAGAAGATGGTGCATCATTTGTATGAAGGGTTGATAAAACAAGGTGTCCTGTAAGGGCTGCCTGTATAGCATTTTCCGCGGTTTCATAATCTCTCATCTCACCAATCATAATAATGTCAGGGTCCTGGCGTAAAATATTTCTCAGGATCGAACCGAAGGTAATCCCTACTGCAGGTTGAACTGCAATCTGATTAAAATCTTCATGTACCATTTCAATAGGATCTTCAACTGTAGTGATATTAATTTCAGGTGTTGAGAGATATCTCATAGTGGAATAGAGTGTTGTTGATTTACCACTTCCTGTGGGCCCGCACACAAGAATTATTCCATGGGGCAGATTGATATACTGCTGGTATCTGAGCAAATCCATCGACGTGAAACCAAGGGTTTCAAGATCCTGAAGTAATATATCCGGATCGAGTACCCTCATTACCATTTTTTCCCCAAAGGCTACCGGGATGGAAGATACCCTTATTTCCGATTCAATACCTTCTTTCTCCAGCTTTATTCTGCCATCCTGTGGCTTTCTTTTTTCGGCCATGTCCAGTCTGGCGATGGTTTTTATTCGGCTTGTTATCGCAGGATGAACGTTTTTGGGCAACTCATAAACTGTATGAAGTGCACCGTCGATTCTCATCCTCACAATACTTTTATTTCTCTTTGGCTCTATATGAATATCACTTGCCCTCTGGTCAAATGCATAGCTGAAAAGATGGTCAACTGCGTTTACTATATGCTGATCGTCGGAAAGCAGTTCCTCTGATGATCTCAACCGAACGAACTGTTCCAGGTTGCCAAGATCAATTGATGGGCCGCCAAACTGATTTTCAGCAGCAGAAATTGATCTTTTAAATCCATAAAACTCGCCGATCAGTTTCAGGATATCTGTTTTTGTGCTTATTACAGGTTTCACCTTCATGTGTGTAACCTGCGCAATGTCATTCATTGCTTCGATGTTAAATGGATTGGGGGTTGCTATTATGATATAACCGGATTTAACACCAATCGGAATAACAAGGTGTTTGAAAGCAAATGTGTGAGGGAGGGTGCTTGTTATGAAATCAAGGTCAAGTTTTAAGGGATCTATTTTTTTAAAGGGAATCTTCCAGATTTTTGCCAGTGTCTGAAAAATTGTCTCTTCATCAAGCACCTTGGTGCTATCATCCGCCCTTTCAAAATCCAGTGAAGCAATAATATCAATGATTGTGATTGGGGCACCCGATTTTACTTTTGATCCTGACGATGCATTTCGCATAGCCCTTATCTGTTCGAGTTTTGATTTTATCTGATTTTTTTTGACAAGTATCTGCTTGTTTTGTTCTTTTGTTAATAAGCCTTCCGAAAGCAGAATCTGGCAAATATTATCATCACTAAAACTGTTGGTTTTTTTATTGTCCATTTTTATGATGGGTTAAAATGAAAAAGGTTAATTCAAATCGACTCCTGCAACATTTCCAATCTTGGCGAGTTTACTATTTTAAGCCCTTTTAATGCAATTGTTTTTTATGAGAATATTCGTTATAAAAAGTAATATTCTGGTTTGATTATTATCCTGAGATTTGGAAACCGAATCCAGAGAATATGGTTTTGACTTAATTTTAAGAAAGTGATATCATACGACACCTCAAAGGGATAAAGGGGTACTGCTATCCCTTTTTTTGACTGGTGTTACTTCTAGTTTTTCTTCTCCTTTTTTTCAGAAAACGCTCTGAAACTATTTTAATTTTATTGCGAAGCTCAAGGTCTAATAACTCGTCGTTTGTGACGATTAAACAGATTTATTCCCTAGTTTATACCCCGCTGCTTGCAGCGGAATAGTTCATTAGCTTTTTAGCCTTTCAGGAATTTTATCAGTATTTTTACAGCTGCATGTGCTTGAACAGAAATCATCAATAATAGTGGCAATCATGTTGAAAGGTCATAAAAAAAGTAAACAATACGGATATACGCTCATAGAGTTGCTGGTCGCAGTTGGGCTTGGGATTATTGTTCTTACCATAATATTCAGTACATTTAAATCGCAGCATGATTCATATTCTGTACAGGGGCAGGTCACGATGGTTCAACAGAACCTGAGGTCAGCTCTTCATATGATAACACTTGATATTCAGATGGCAGGATATTTTACAAATTTTGTTGATTCCGATTACAGTTCTGACTGGGATAATAATCCTGCAACAGAAGATGTCGCAATCCGGCCCCTCCTGTATCTTGTGGATGATGTTAACAATGTATCAGGAGTAAAAAATGGTACTGATGTATTGGTAGTAGTAAAAGCAGGCAATAAACACCGAGAGCTTGTATCCGGAGAAAGTGCAACAGCTGGCAGTTCTATAAATGCTGATCTTTTTCTGACTGAATGGGAGAAAAATGGCCGCACAAAGAATCCAAGGGATTTAGACGGCGACGGTGATGATGACCTTTTTTACTATTCAGGTGCAGGTCATTCAAAATATGGACTTTTAGTAAAAAAGGATCTCAGCAGGGCTGAAGTTTTTGAAGTGGATTCCAGTAATGGTTTTGTCTTCAAGTCAGGCCTGATTGAATCCTATGGTGAAGGAGACAGCATCTATAAATTGGATGTTATCATGTATATTATAGATAATTCCGATCCTGAACACCCATGTCTCGGCAGAAGAAACATTGGTACTGATAACAGCTTTAGTATGATAGCTGAAGATGTGGAAAATCTGCAGTTTGAGTTCATACTGAATGATGACACTATAGTCAAAAACCTGGATACTGTAAGCAGTATTCCGCTGATAAGGGCTGTGAAGGTTTATATCCTTGCAAGATCAAAGAATGAAATTAAAGAGTATTCTGATGCAGGTAACTATGAATTAGGATCTGTTACAGGCTATAAACCAGGTGATGGCTATTTAAGGAGATTGCTGTCTTCAACAATAAAAACAAGAAATATTGGTCGTTAAAAATCTTATCTGCTGGCAAGTATAGGAGGAGCTATGGATGGTGCATGCAATACTCTTTGTTCGGGTAAAAAAGGATTCACTATGATTGAGGTGATGATTGCTCTTGTCATTCTTGCTGTTGGTCTGCTCGGTGTAGCGTCTCTGCAGGTGAGTGCCATAAAGGGTAATAATTTAAGTGATAATATAACAAGTGCCCTTACACTTGCTGAAGATAAGATGGAAGAGCTTCTGGGGCTGGATTATGACAATCCTGAACTGAAGGATCTGGTGAAAACAAATAATGATGATCTGGACATAATAGATTCCGAAATGATTGACAAGGAGGAACTTAATATCAATGAATCAGGAAAAGCAAATTCCGGGCATTTTAGAAGAATCTGGAATATTGCAGATAATATCCCTGTTGAAAATAATAAAACCATTAAAGTTATTGTTACATGGGATAAAAACAGTCATAGGGTATCACTGACATCTGTAAAAAGAAAATAAGAACAGGAAAGCCATATGTATAAAATAATAATTCAAATTAAAAAAGAAAGCGGTAATGTCAGTGTTGTTGCACTGATGGTACTGGTTATTTTGACACTTATAGGGATATCAGCGAGCAGGACATCAAATACAGATGTAATTATTGCTCGAAATCAAATTCCCTATAAAAAGGATTTCTATATTGCCGAAGGCGCACAGAACAAGGAAGCGATCAAGATCAGCAGGGGGGATTACCCTGTAACAGATTTAGAAGACCTGGAAGTAATTCTTGATGCTTCAACGAGTGAAATCACAGACGGGAATCCATATGATTATGAGATATCATATAGAGGAACTTATTCTCCTCCATCAGGATATTCTATATTGCATTTCAACAGATTTGATTATGGCGTCAAAACTAAAGTTAACAAGACTGGACTCACAATCAATGCCAGGTACTATATTATAGGGCCAAAGGCAGAGTAATTTACAGGCCCTGCTACCCCCGGAGGAAAAAATGGCAGTGAAAGACATAAAGGTAATCATCATATCCCTTTTAGTTTTTAACCTGGTTATATGCCATCCGTTTTTTAATGTACTGGCGGTATCAGGCAGCCAGTATACTATTACTGTTACGGCAAGACCCGGTGGAAAAATAATTGCGCCTGATTCAAGCGAGGTTGCCGGACCTTCGACTAAAATATTTACCTTCAGTGAAAGCAGCAGCGCGGAATTCATATTTAAGCCTGATATCTCCAAAAAACTTGCCGATGTGGTGCTTGACTCATTTTCTCTTGGGCCTTTGAGCGATGGTTTTTATACTTTTTCATCTATTAATGGTGACCATGAAATTACTGGAGTTTTTGCCGATGCTGCTACTGTTATCCCTGAAACCGCAGGAGATGATCAGGTCTTTATTAGCGAGGTTCCTTTCTCCCAGTCATATAAAGAGATGATAAACAGGGGATTGTCATATACTGCCCCTGTCGTTTCTGTAGATAGTGAGAATGGCACCCAGCATGGTGGTTCGATATTTATGACCCTTTTCAGCCCGCTTGATAACAATCAGTGGCAGGGAAATTTAAAGAAATATGGGCTTGCATATCTTGAAAGATCTGAATGTCCCGGCAGGGAAGATCATGAATGGACAATAGTTGATAAAAACGGTGATATTGCAGTTGACTGCGACGGAGCAATTTTAGAAGACAGTATTTCTTACTGGTCAGATTCAAGTGACGGAGGTTTTACAGGTAAAGGCGGTGCCGGGCAGATATTATTGGATTCTCTTATTGAGGTTGATAATTTAACAGCAGCAGACGACTATCATTCATTCAGAAACATCAAGACCTATCTTGGTGACCCGACAGGATATTTCGTAACTTTTAATCGTGATAATGTCACAAAGGATGAGCTTGGGGTTGGAGATGACGCAACTCGTGACAAAATTATCAATTACATATACGGGTATTCATATGATGCTGATTCTGATGGCCGGCCTGTAGAAAAGAGGGGCTGGGTGTTAGGTGATATTATCCATTCAGAACCGAAGATTATTGAATATTTTGAGCCATCAACCGGAGAACTGCAATATAGATATATTGCAGTAGGAGCCAATGACGGAATGCTCCATGTATTCACTGATACAAATGTTTTTTTTGACGGTAAAATGCACTTTGCCGGTGAGGAGATATTCGCCTTCATACCAACAGATCTATTGACTGAATTAAACGAAATGGCTGCTCCTTCAACACCGCATACCCATATGGTAGACGGATCTCCAGGACTTTTTCGCCCCGGCACAAACGATAACACTAGCGGATACCTCAATAAGACACTTGTTTTTGGCGAGAGAAGGGGAGGGCGAAGTTACTGGGCCCTGGATGTAACAAATCCTGATCCTGCGTCCTGGTTTATCCGATGGCATATTGCCGGAGGTTCCGAAGGCATTACAACCCCTGTAACTCAGCGTATTAACGAGCTCGGATATTCATGGAATAAACCGGTTTTTACAGAACTGAAAATTTCCGAATCTGAAAATAAATACGTTATGATATTCCCCGGAGGATATGATTATCCTAGAGAGGATGGTTTCCCTGAGGCTTTCCTTGACATAAATAACAATGGCGCATGGGATGCAGGTGAAACCCATGCTGCTACTGCTGGCGGAACAGAGGGGTATGATAAATACAATCCGACTATCGATGAAATGGGCAGAGGGATATTTGTCGTTGATATGGATGGTGGTTCACTGCTGTTCAAGGTGGTCTTCGGTGAGGGTGCTGAAAAGACAGCAGGGGTAGAACAAACCAGAAATGAAATGAAATACTGCTTTCCGGCAGATATTTCTATAATTCCTTTTTCAGATAGTAACCTGTTGATGTACGCGGCTGACATATATGGTCAGATCTGGAAGATAAAGTACGATTATTATGCTGATACTGTACATTCATATGAAAGTGAGCTTTCAACCAGATGGACTGTAAAACGAATTTTTACTGTAAATCCAGGAGCCGATCTTGCATCCGGAACAGGAGAAGGGCTCATCGAGTCTTTTTCAGATGCCGATCCTGATACTCCCGGTTACAACACTGCCGATCAGGGCCGTAAGACTTTTTATTCCCCTGATGTCTCGTTTTTTGGAAATGAATGGACGAACAGACCTGTCCTTTATTTTGGGACCGGGGACAGTGCCCATTCGCGCTATACTATGATATCAAATCGTTTTTATGCTGTTGAGGATACCGATTCCTTAGTAGATGAAACAAACCTTTTAAATCTGACCTGCAATGAACTTGATATTGATGCTGATGCAGATAATGATGGGGAAGCAGAGGATGAATCAGATGACGATTCTGTTAGGGAGGATCTAAAAGCGCTTTTTTATAATAAGAGGGTAAAAGGATTCTATCGAATTCTGGATGAACAGGGGAAATGCACCGGCAGTTCAATTGACCACAGGGGAGAGCATATACTATCTCAGCCCACACTTTTTAACAGTATAATTTATTTTACATCCTTTCAGCCGGTGCTGGGAGATCCCTCAAATCCCACAGGGAATGTTTTTGTATATGCCCTTGATTATTCCTTTGGAACATCAGCTCTATATAATAATGATGCTGCAGAAGAAGATGATGATTTTAATCCTAAAAATACTGACGACACATTTTACCAGATCATCGATGCTCCAATTTCATCCAATGTTCAAATAATTACAAAGGAAGGTGAAGCCGCAGGATTGATAAATGTGGGAAATAAAATAAGCGGTTTGGCTGAAGAGCAGAGTATAACTATCCCCGGACCACCGGGAGGTATTTCACAAATGCTCTGGGAGATAGATTGAAATATAAATAATCGGTTCTGACTATTCCCAGGCGGTGCCAACCCTTTTTTCAATCTGTATTACTCCTGAAGTCATAACTCTCACCCTGTAATAGTTGTCTTTTGTGTTCTTAAGAAAGACTGTACCTTCTGTATTTGCCATTCCTCTTGCATTAAAAATAACCCGGGGTGCAGCTATCGGTGACACATCTGTAAAGGTGACACTTGGATTGCCTCCCGGTTCCCCGAAGGTGACGCTGCCATCGTATACTTCATCCAGATCAACGATTGTGCCATTTACTGTTTGGTAGGTCCCCAATTTGCCATTACCTGTATGAAATATTACATTACTGGCCGTATCATCAGTTGCGTTGTTATTTTTCTGTACAGCATCCAATTTTGCCGCCTGCAGGTTTGCATACAGATCCTGGGCAGCACTACGAAGGCGCATATCAGGCAGCATTCTTGAAAATGTGGGAATTCCAATAGCTGCCATAATGACAATAATCCCCAGAACAATCATTGTTTCAATCAGCGAAAATCCTTTTTTGTTGCAAGGAGTAGAGTATTTATTTCTGTTCATGTTTTCTCCATGATTTTATGAAGTCTATATCTAGAAGCAATGGATATAAAATACAATATTTGTGCCAATTTGGTATTTAAGGTGATATATAATTGAAAATACAGAGAATATAGGGTTTATGATGTGGTGTCAAGGTATCATTTACACTGATCAATGTGTTATTTTTTTTGACAGAAGTAATCTTTATTTACAATTTTATGATGGTTTCATTTACATTTTTATTTCCATGAATTACTTATCTTATCCCATTTTTTCATAAATATAACTCCGGAAGACAGGGTTCCTATTGCATAGGATGTGCCCTTGCTGTTTTGAAGGTACACATATCCCGGTGAACCGGTTCCTCTGGGATTGAATGTGAGGATATTCCCGTTATAGCTTATCCCGTCTCCGGGTGGGGTGCCTCCCGACTTTGTTGCACTCTTTGTGGCGGCTCCGCATCCAAATGATATTTTATCTCCCGAATCAGGAGACGAGAGGTGAACTGTCTTTTCGATGGTGTCATCATTTTTTATTAATCTGTATGAAGTATCTGCATCTACTGAAAAAACAACCCTGTATTTGGCATATTCTTTTACTGCCTTCATCTTGGCAAGATGCATATCTGCATATAGTTCCTTTGCTTTATTCCTTAATCTGTAGTCAGGTACCCATGATGAAAAAGCAGGAACCCCGATTGTGGCAAGTATTACTATAATACATACCGTAATAACCAGTTCTGCAAGTGTAAATCCTGAATCGTGTGTCAAAAAGTCATTAGCCCTTTCTCGAATCATAATATTATTCCTCAGATAAAAGCCTGTATATAGATTAATTGATATGTGATTGGATTTGTTGTAGTGCAAATTGATGTAATACCATAATGCAAATAACGAGCCATTTGAATAAGTATGATAAATCAAGTAGATATGGCACTGCGTTAATAAGTGATGCACAATTTAATGTGATTTATGCACATTTTTATGGGCAAAATTATTGGAAATATTATTTAAAGGTCCGAAGGTTTAACAGTAAAACAAGCAGCTATGGAATCGTCTATCTCAGGCTTCCTGAATCATTTTATTTTAATTATCTAATGTAATAACGGAATCTTACCGATGTTTGTGTTAATGGGTTTCTGTTTTATGGATTTTTTACTTGGCAGACATAATTAAAAAGCTTTCGAGGAAAAAATATTGGAAAGTTTATATTCAGGGATGAGTGTAGGCTTTGGATTTTTACTTCTCTTTTCAGTATTCTCCTTTATCCTGATATTAATCCAAAACTACAGGAAACGAATGTTTCCCCATAGCCAATCAGTTAAAGTAATTGATTTAGCAAATTATATAGCAGAAGAACGTAAAGATCATAGAGCTGAAATTAAATGGCCTGTATTGATAGAAATGCCTGAAATGAAAATAAGGACTGAAACTAAAAATCTTGACTATTGTGGCGCCTTTATAAAATGCAGTAAACCTCTTAAACCCGGAAAACAGTTTCGCCTGATCATAGAGCCCCCTTCAAATGGTTTCATATCATTGAAATCAGAAGTTGTATGGACAAATGCTAATATACCTGAAGAACAAGTTGTCATAAGAGGCATGGGTGTAAGGTTTGTTCAGAATAATGAAGAAGATCTGGCATTGCTTAAATCCGCGCTTGAAGACTATCCTGTGCCCTCAAAAAAGGTTTCTATTCATAAGACTAAGGCTGCCTTTATTTGATTATTATTCTCAGCCTCCAAGCTTTTTGATATTTTCATATAATTTTTCCAGTTCTTTTTTGCACTCTTCACATTCCCGATCCAGTTTTATGGCTTTTTTATAGGATTCTTCAGCCTTTTCTGCAAAAGTCATATCTTTTTTTTGAATTGCCATTGCATGGAAAACCGAACCCAGGGCAAAATAAGAATATGAACGATTCGGATCATATTTTATGGAAAGTTCGTAATAATTAACCGCCTTATCATATTCATGATTTTCAAAAAAAGAATATCCTAATTTGTTATATGTAAGTGAGAATATATTTTTTAAGTTGGCGGCAAATTCCAGGGGTGTCATGTCTCGATCATCAAGAAAAGGGGAGGTCTGTACGGGATCTGTTGTAGCAAAGGGGAAAATTAATAAAAGTGTGGCTCCTTCACCGATATTGTATTTTTTAGCCACCTCAATTTCAAATTCATTTCCCTTAAGATTGATGTCGACTTTAGGGATGTCTTCTAAATAGCTATACACATCATAGGCGGCGAAATAATCAGTTCCCAGTTTTTGACAGTACTCATCTGAATCTATGTAAAAAAATAGGATTACTGGGGTTTCATTTTTCCTGGATTCTTCAAGGGCGCTTTCATACCCGAATGAACCATGGTACCAGCCGACAAGTCCGTCCGGTGAAGCAAAGCAGGGCGCAGCAGACATAATTGCCAGAAATACAAGAATGCTTTTGGTTAAAGATAAAAAATACCTGTTCAGGTTTTTCATATTCATCTCCAAGTGTAAAATATATTTAGATGTGTAATGTTATTTAACAGCAAGTAAATAAATTGTCAGTGTTTATTAGTATAATTATATATAATTATGCCATAATTAATCAATAATTAAATGGATTCTGGAGTTCTGGAGGTTATGGCATATAATTTGCTTTTGGATTATGTGGAATATCATTTTATTTAGTAACAGTCAATTATCAGAAGGTACTAATTGTAGAGCCAATGGGGATGAAAAGAGATGGCAAAAGAACATAAAGGCATATTAAGTAAGGGTATTTTTCTCGGACGGGAAGAGGGATTCACCATTATCGAGCTAATGGTGGCGGCAGCATTATCCCTCGTTGTAATGGGCGGTATATATTCGGTTTACCGCTCGCAGCAGGAATCTTACATCGTCCGGGAGCAGGAAACGGCAATGCAGCAGAACATTAGAGCGGGTATGGTTATTATGACCAGTGACATAAGGATGGCAGGGTATCATCACCCTACAGTCGATGTTTCTCCCGGAATCACCAGTGCCAACCCAACCAGCATTGCATTTACTATGTTAAAAAACAAAGGTGACAGACCGGATCCGACCGACACAACCCTTGAGACCATTACATATAGTCTTGATGGAAAAAATCTGAAAAGAACTATTAATGACGGTTCTACAACATCTGATCAGATTATAGCTGAAAATATCGATTGGGTGGATTTTGTCTACCTTAACAGTGCAGGTGCAGTAATAGCCAATCCACCTGCCAGTCTGACTGAAATAAAGTCAATACAGGTGACGCTTATAGCCAGGGCAGGAAAAGCTGATCCTGATTATTCAGATGCCGAGGTTCATCCGGATTATTATAACCAGCAGGATGTTTCGATATACTCACCTGTTGCTGATGACAATTTCCGAAGAAGAAGACTTTCCCGGGAAATAAAATGCCGTAACCTGTAAGCTGCGAGAGGATGAAATGATAAAACATAATTACAGGAAAATTTG
Organism: Desulfatiglandales bacterium; assembly: GCA_963667015.2. Taxonomy (GTDB): domain Bacteria; phylum Desulfobacterota; class DSM-4660; order Desulfatiglandales; family HGW-15; genus JAAZBV01. Next base: position 1,214,454 of record CAXXJJ010000004.1, on the reverse strand, counting down.
GGATATAAGCAGGAATGACAAAGGCTTTACTTTACTGGAAGTAATAATGGCCGTTTCAATATTGACTGTTGGTCTACTGGCTGTTGCTTCCCTTCAGGTTACAGCAATGAGGGGAAACACCATGTCCATGAACTATACTGAAAGTACAGAAAAGGTTCAGGATCTGGTAGAAAAACTGCTGAGTAAGGATTATGACGATGCCGATCTTAGTGACTCTATGCCGGTTGGTGCTCCAGACGGTGTTTTAGGTCTGGATGATGATGAGCCTGATACTGCCGATCATTATATTCCGGGCGATAAATATCGAATATACTGGAATGTTGCTGAAAACAGGGCAAAAAACAGTACCGGCTGGTATACCGTAAACGGTTTAAAAACTATCCGGGTAATTGTTGAATGGGAGAGCAGAGGATCAACAAAGACCTACAAATTTGACCTGCTGAGGAACAGGATTTAGAGGCCTTAGACCCGTATTAATCATTTAGGGGAAAATCATCATGTCTGAAAATATACTTAAAAACGAAAACGGTTCAGTAATTATCATAGCTGTCGTCATGCTTGTCCTGATTACCATAATGGGACTCTCAGTAACAAGACTCTCTGACGTTGATACCCAGATAGCAAAGAATGAGCGTGAATATGTAGAGAGTTTCTATGTTGCGGACAGTGCCTGGCGGGAAGCCGTCCAGTGGCTTGATACAAGAGCCCAGGTTCCTGCTCTTGTTAATAAAGAACTTTTTCTTGCAGGAGAACCGGGTGATTACAGGGATGAGCATATCCTTAACGTACGCAATTACGGCGACGGAGAGGATGGTTCTTATAATGTTAATACGACTACAAATTATCCGAACGGGGCTGCAGACGGTATCCTTGGGACAGGAAATAGTGCTGCAGGTTACTGGTATAAAGTCGCTTACCTGAACGAGGAAGCAATGGCAGGTGAAAAGGCTCCTTCATTCGGAGAAAACTTCCGGAATTATGCTTTTACAATCACAAGTATAGCCAATAAACAGAGGGTTGATGTCACAGTAAAAAAAGTGCTCAAGACAGGAGAGTAACTTAAAGGTTATTGATAAGTCACCCGGGTTTTATTTGCCCTATTGGTTAAAAAAATATGTTCCTTTTTAAGGGGAAAGAAAAATGATTAGAAATAAAATATCTTTACTGACAATATTTATCGTTTCCATGGCATTTATCTGCTTTTCGAATGGATCAGCCTTTGCTGCAACAGCTGCTCCCGATTTTTACACTACTGATGAAGATAATCCAACTATTAATATTAATGATGCAGCAAATGGTCTACTCCAAAATGACGGTGATGTGCTTCCTCTGACAGTCGTAATTGCTGGGCCGACAAGTGTAAATGGGGTGCCTATAACCTTTGAGGCAGACGGTAGATTTACCTATACTCCAAATGCCGATCTGGTAACAACTCTAAATGCTCTGGCATCAGGAGAGTCGTTTGTAGATACCTTTAATTACGGAATGACAGACAGCGCTCCGAGTGGAACTACCGGTCTGGTAACAATCACAATTACTGGAGTAAATGACGCCCCAACTGCAGATGCCGGCGGAGCTTATACAATAAATGAAGGCCAAGATTTAACGCTTGATGCATCGGGAAGCAGTGATGTAGATTCTACTGATACCCTTAGTTATGCTTGGGATCTTGACAACGATGGAACATATGATGACGCCACAGGGTCAGGCCCAACAGTTACATGGACAGCACTGATCGGGCTTGGTTTGGCTACTGATGGTTCAGCTAGTACAATAGCCTTACAGGTATCAGATGGCAAAGGCGGTGTTGACACAGCCAGCACAACCCTTACAATAAATAATGTTGCACCGGTTGTAACTGAGACTGGTGGCGATCAGACAGTAGATGAAGGATCTGAGGCCACAAACAGTGGAACCTTCAGTGATATAGGCGATGATACAGTAACGATAACGGCCTCAATAGGTTCAATAACTCAGGATACAGGTGCATCCGGTAACTGGAGCTGGTCGTATACACCTTCCGATGGTCCCTCCGGTCCCACGGTTGTAACAATAACCGCAACAGACAGTGATGGAGCAACCGGTACAGATACATTTACTTTAACTGTGAATAATGTAGCTCCGGTAGTAACTGAAACAGGTGGCGATCAGACGGTAAATGAAGGATCTGAGGCCACAAATAATGGAACTTTCAGTGACGTAGGTGATGACACAGTAACGATAACTGCCTCGATAGGATCAATAAACCAGGACGCAGGCTCATCCGGTAACTGGAGTTGGTCGTATACCCCGTCAGATGGCCCCTCCGGTCCCACGGTTGTAACAATAACCGCAACAGACAGTGATGGAGCAACCGGTACAGATACATTTACTTTAACTGTGAATAATGTAGCTCCGGTAGTTACTGAAACAGGTGGCAATCAGACGGTAAATGAAGGTTCCGAGGCCACAAATAATGGAACTTTCAGTGACGTAGGTGATGATACAGTAACAATAACTGCCTCGATAGGATCAATAAACCAGGACGCAGGCTCATCCGGTAACTGGAACTGGTCGTATACACCTTCCGATGGTCCCTCCGGTCCCACGGTTGTAACAATAACCGCAACAGACAGTGATGGAGCAACCGGTACAGATACATTTACTTTAACTGTGAATAATATTGCACCGGTAGTTACTGAAACAGGTGGCAATCAGACGGTAAATGAAGGTTCAGAGGCCACAAATAATGGAACTTTCAGTGACATAGGTGATGATACAGTAACAATAACTGCCTCGATAGGATCAATAACCCAGGACGCAGGCTCATCCGGTAACTGGAGCTGGTCCTATACGCCCACGGATGGACCCGCAGGACCCACAGTAGTAACAATAACCGCCACAGACAGCGATGGCGCAACAGGCACAGATACCTTTAATTTAACTGTAAATAATGTTGCACCTGTAGTAACGGCACCTGCTGATCAGACTGCTGATGAAGGTACCAGCAAAACCTTTGATCTTGGCACTTTTACAGATGCTGGTTCAGGTGATACACATGTTGGATATGTTAACTGGGGTGATGGAGGATCAACCCGATATCTTGGTGATGTAACAAGCCCTGACATAACGGCCTCTGCAACAGATCCTGCAAATACTGCACATGCTTATGCTGATAATGGGACATATACTGTACAGGTTTGGGTTAACGATGATGATGGAGGCAGTAGTTCTATAACTTTTACAGTAACAGTAAATAATGTTGCCCCTGCAGTAATGGCAGCAGATGATCAGACAATAGATGAAGGTACCTTGCTGGATTTGAGCGGATCGCCCTATGCAGCTACCTATACAGATCCAGGCAGTTCAGATACACACGCGGCAACAATAGATTGGGGAGATGGAAATACAGATGGCCCAGGTGCAGTATCAGGCGGGAATGTGGATGGAACCCATACATATGCTGATAACAGCACATATACAGTAACAATAACAGTAGAAGATAATGATGGTGGCAGCAGCAGTGATACATTAACAGTAACTGTAAATAATGTGGCTCCAACTGCAAACGCTGATACTTCCACTGCAAATGAAGATGGTCCGGCGGTTACGATTGATTTAACTGTAAACGACACAGATCCAGGGGCTGATGACCCGGAGATAAGCAGCATTGGTCTTCTTGCAAATGGTACTTTAGGAACTGTTACGATTAACCCGGATAATGATACTGTAGAGTATGATCCAAACGGACAATTTGAATCGTTGGCTGTTGGCGAAGCCGGGGAGGATAAATTTGATTATGAAATAGATGATGGGAACGGAGGAACCGCCACTGCAACAGTTACCGTAACTATAAATGGTGCAAATGATGCTCCGACTGCAGTCGATGATTCGGGGGCTGAATATTCAACTGATGAAGCTACATCCTTTTCAACAGGAAATGTATTAACGAATGATACCGATCCTGATACATCAGACGTTTTATCGGTAGATTCAGTTGATGCAACCAGTGCAAATGGAGCATCAATAGCCAATAATGGAGACGGCACTTTTACATATAATCCTAACAGCCAGTTCGAGAATCTCGCTTCAGGACAAACAGCAACAGATACTTTTAATTATATTGTAGCAGACGGCAATGGCGGAACCGATACAGGGACGGTTACAATAGAAATAACAGGAATTAATGACGAACCCACACTGGATGATCCATCCGATGTGGTTATTAATGAAGATCCAGGGGCAGCACAGATTGTTACCCTGACAGGTATAGATGAAGGTGCAAGTGGTGCAGAAAATAGTCAGACTCTGACAATATCTGCGACATCAAGTCATCCTACGATAATACCACATCCTACGATATCATACACAGAGGATAGTGATACAGGTACACTGAGTTTTACACCCTTACCCAATACGAATACAACAATAAGCGGACCAATAACTATAACTGTAAGGGTTCAGGACAATGGCGGTACAGCCAATGGCGGTGATAATTCTATTGAGCGGACATTTGATGTTACCGTAAATCCAGTAAATGATATGCCGGTATTTACAGTAGGCTCAGACCAGTCAGTAGATGAGGATGCAGGGGCTCAGACAGTAGCAGGATTCATTACAGATATTGATGACGGTGACCCTGAAGTCGTCCAAGCGCTTACATTTACTGTTACCAATGATAATAATACATTATTCAGCTCTCAGCCGTCAATCGACAGCAGCGGACAGTTGACTTATACGCCTGCAGATAATGCTAACGGATCTGCAATAGTTTCCGTTGCTTTAACAGATGATGGTACTGCAGGAGGAGCAGAGTTAACATCTACTCAGACATTTAAAATAACAGTAGGCAGCGTGAATGATATGCCTTCCTTCACAAAGGGAGGAGATCAGATTATTGATGAAAACATCAGCGCTGAACAAACTATAACCAGTTGGGCCACGGATATTGATGATGGTGATCCTGAAATTGAACAGACACTCACTTTTAATGTAATAAATACTAATAATGACTTGTTTTCTGTTCAGCCTGCAATTGATGGAGAAACTGGAACATTGACATATACTGTAGCTGAGAACTATTCCGGAATAGCCACAGTAACAGTTACCCTTACAGATGATGCAACCGCTGGAGGCGATGCATTAACAACCGATCCTCAGACATTTACGATCACAGTAACTCAGATAAATGATATGCCCGAATTTACGGGGGGGCCGAATCTGGATGTAGATGAGGACAGCGGAACTCATACGATCACTGAATGGGCGACTGGTATTGATGACGGAGATCCTGAAGTTGTACAATCACTTACATTTAATGTGGTGAATGATAATCCTGGAATGTTTACTTATCAGCCGGCAATAGACAGCGATGGAACCCTGACCTTTACTCTTGCTGAAAACTTCTATGGATCTGCGAACGTAACAGTGAGTTTGACAGATGATACTACCGCAGGCGGTCCTCAATTAACTACAGCAACACAAACATTTACGATATTTGTAAGTAATGTAAATGATCAGCCGTCATTTACAAAAGGATCTGACCAGGTAGTAATTGAAGGAACAGATACCAAAACGGTAGAAGGATGGGCTACATCCATCTATGCGGGTAGGGATAATGAGGCTGATCAGACTTTTACCTTCATCGTGACGGGTAATACAAACAGCAGTATTTTCGAAGAGCAGCCTGCGATCGATCCTGCAGGAACCCTGACCTTTAAACCATCTAACAGTGATCGCGGCATAGCCGATATTACCGTTGTTTTGAAAGATGACGGAGGAACCTATGGCGGTGGACTTGATACTTCGGAGCCGCAGACCTTTAGAATAACTGTATTGGGCGGATCCGTTATCCATGTTAATCCTGATTCGTATACTGCTATGATAAACGAAGGAGAAGGCCTGCCTTCTCAGGAAGTTACTTTAACTAATAATAATTTAGGTTTATTTGAAGCAATTGATCTGAGTTATTCTGTATCCAACAGTTCATCCGGCTGGATAACCTGCGCAACATCGGGGACACTTGCTCCGGGTGAGTCCACAACCTTTACCATACAATTTGATACAGCATCTTTAACTCCCCGTGCATATTCAGTCTCCATTATAGTTAAAGATTTAAATATTCCAAATCGTACAGTCATAATCCCGGTTAATGTTAATGTAGTCGGTGAGATAGATGTTGGTGATTCCGATGATGCGGAAGAGAATAAATCCGGCGGTGAGATGGATCTGTATAGCGATGATCTTGACCTTGGTCAGAGTATAGTGGGTGTTCGTTTTACCGATATCGGTGTTCCTGAAGGCAGTCAGATTCTAGGGGCATACATCACATTCAGTGCATTTGATACCCGTGATGCGGCTACAAGCCTGAGGGTATACGGTCATAATGCTGGTGACTCTGCGACATTTACTTTGAATGACGGTGATATATCATCAAGAGATAAGACCAGCTCTTCTTATTCATGGTCGCCTGATGCCTGGTTTGAAGGTCAAATATACAAATCCTCTAATGAGGATGAAACTGCGGATATAAGGGGTGTGGTTCAGGAGATAGTTAATCATCCGGACTGGAGAGCAGGAAATGCAATGACATTTATCATTGAAGGCGAAGGCCTCAGAACTGCCGATTCCAATGAATCACCAGAAGGTCTCAACCCTACTCTTAATATTATGTACCTTCCTGTGGGTACCCCTATTATTGCGGTAGGGCAGACTAGCTTTGATGAGTGGACTTATGAAGGTGAGAGCCCTGATTCACAGATATTTACTGTGAGAAACAGCGGCAGTGAAGGCCTAAAATACACAATCTCCGAAGATATTGACTGGTTATCTGTTAGCCCCACCAGCTATAGCGGAGAAGATGGGCTTTTAAACTCGGATGATCCTCAGGAGATCACCATCACCTTTGATACAGATGAATTGGAATCCGGCGCTGAATATACGGATTATACGGGCACAATTACAGTTTCTGATCCGAATTCTGCAAACGAGTCAGTAGAAATATATGTTAATGTGAGTGTTCATAATAAAATACCGCAATTATCTGTTGACAATGATTATATAGGTATCACTGCTTATGAGAAAACAACAGATTTTACAGAAAATCCTGTTTCTCAATCCTTTGAAATATCAAATACAGGGCGCGGAGACATGATTTACACTATCACAGACGATGCTGACTGGTTAACGATACCTTCTGGTATTACTAACGGAACACTTTCGGATAATGGTGAAGGTTCTTCCCAGAAGATTACTCTAAACTTTAATTCCGACTCCCTTGGCGTAGGTACATATGAGGCCCATATTACTATTACCGGAAAAGATGGTGATAATAATGATGCCAATAATTCTCCGGTGACTGTCACTGTAAGTTTGACAATCGAAACCCTGCCCTTAAGCAGAATCTGCGGTGATGTTCCTGTTTATACAGAAAACCTCGTTAGCCCGGCTATAATGATTCTACTGGACTCATCGGGCAGTATGGACAGTAATGTTTATATTGACCCGCCTGTGTATAGTTCTCCTGATATAAAAGATATAGTCCAGCATATTGTAAATCGAACGGACTGGAATTCCGGACAGGATATGGGTTTTATTATTGGCGGAACCGGGGAACGTTCTGCATACTCGCATGATGGGAGCAGCTCTCGTGCCCCGCTTCTTCATGTGGAGTTCAGCAGCGGAAGTGTAATTAATTTGAGGATTAACGATGATTATAATGATGCTGAGGAGAGCAGCAATGGTGATATGACTTCCAACAGCAATGACCTTGATTTTGGGAATGATAAGTTAGTCGGTTTACGCTTTACCAACGTACAGATACCAAGAGACGCCGTTATCACCGAGGCTCATCTGGAATTCATTGCATATGAATCAGATGATGCGGATACGGATTTGATTATTTATGGATGGGATGTTGCCGATGTTCCAAGTTTTTACAGGTCCTGGTGGCAGGGGTCACTCCCTGATGATTATCTTTCAGATCAGGATAAAACAACGGGAATTCCATGGAGTGACGTGGAAGAGTGGGTCAAGCCCACAGTCCAAACAAGGATGACGGTTGCCAAGGAAGCTCTAAAAGAGCTCGTTACTGATCCAACCATATCCTGGGGATTTGGGTCATGGACAGCTCATCCTTGGTATGATCCTTATTACGGGTATAGATCATCTCAGGAATGGACTAAGATACACGTCGGATGTGAATACTGGAGTGATGATCATGAGGATGACCTAGTAGATGCAATTAATGCCATGACTTCGCTGGGAAACACTCCCCTGACTCCTTCTATGAGAGCAGGTCTTGATTACTTTGCGGGAAATAGAAGTGCGGATATTGGAGGTACATTTAATTCCGTAGATTGTCAGCCGAAATTTATAATTCTTATTACAGATGGTCTGGGTAATACAGGTACAACCCTTTCTAATGTGGAATCAACTGCTGCGAGCTACGGTCTCGATGCAAATGAGGTGAACCTGGTGGGCATAGGGTTTGCCCTTGATGATGCAACGCAACTCGATATCATAGCTGAAGAAAGTAATGCTTCAGGCGACGAAGATCCTGATGATAACCTTTATGCTCTTCATGAACTGGATGAAGATGGCAATCCCAAGCCCTTTATCGCAATGAACAAGGAAGAACTTGTCGAAGCCTTAAGTAAAATTACCTCAGGAATAAAGGCCGAGGTATTCCATGGTTCAGCACCTGCTCCAACAACATCTGTTGACTATGGTGACATAGTAATTACTGCTAAATTTCAGCCAACTAACTGGTCAGGTGATCTGGAAGCTACTCAGATTAAAGATAATGGGACAGAAGAGACTTTGTGGCTGGCAAGCGAACAAATGCCTCATACACCAGATGCTTATTCTGTAGATACTAATGACGATGTGGTGAGTTATTCGACAGCTTCACTTGATCTTCCGGAAATGTGTGCGGATAAGAAATTGGGTGATATTATAAACTCCAAGCCTATTATTATTGAGGATCCTGCATATTCATATAGTTTTGATAATTATTTCAGATCATACAAATATGCTGTCGAAAGGGATCCTCTTGTATATGTCGGCTCTAATGATGGTGCGCTGCATGCCTTTTTACTGACAGATAAATATGCTGAAGATGGAACTACTGTCCTGGCTCATGGTGGTGAAGAGGTATGGAGGTTCTATCCAAAGGCAGTACAGGATAATCTTAGAAAGGCAGACGATGATATACACTGGGACAGATGTGGTGACAGTTACTGTCATAGATATTTTGTTGACGGATCTCCGATTGTTGCGGATGTTTATGATAGTACTGAAACCAAGTGGAAGACCATGCTGGTATCCGGATTGAGGGAAGGAGGAGCGGCATATTTTGCCCTTGATATTTCCTATGGCAAATCCTTTGGTTACACTGCGGACACAACAAAACGCAGTAAATATATGTGGGAATTCACTGATTCGGAGTTAGGTCAAACCTGGGCTGATCCGGAAATCAAAAGGGTAGCAGTGGATGGCAGTACTGAAAAAGCCTGGGGAGTATTTTTCGGATCCGGATACAGTCCTGATTCTCAATCCACTAAAGAGGCCTATTTATATGGTATTGAAGCAAATTATAAGGCAGACCTGTGGAAGGATACTTTTGGCAGTTCAATAAATAAGGTTAAAATATCAAGTTCAGTGCTGCAGAATGATGCTTTATCTCCTCCAATGACAGTTGATATGGAGGGCGATATAATTGCTGATCTTATTTATACTGGTAACCTGTACGGATCCATGTACCGCGTTGAGAATATCGGTCAGGGAATGACACCTGAAGTTTCGATACTGTACGACAGTGAAAATTCAACCGATCACGGACATCCTATAAGGGCTAAATCTGATTATGCATATGCAAGTGAAGGAGATGGAGTAAGAATATGTTTTGGTACTGGCAGGTATGAGGACCAGTCAGATAAGACTTCTACTGCTCAACAGTACTTCTTTAGCCTGCAGGATGATTCAACTGTTACTGATCCCTATACCTATGATGATCTTGTACAGCTTGACGCAAAATTTACTACCTATGAGGACGTTGTTTATCGGACGGTTGAGGGAACAAATGAAAATAAAGAATCATGGGTGGTTAAACTCGCAATAAGCAAAGAAGATATTTCTAATGATGCTCTATTTGCGAGTGAACGTGTTATAGCAAAACCCCTTGTTGTTGCAGGTGTTGTATTTTTTACCACTTTTATACCTGATGAAAATGTGTGTGAAGGAAATGGACAGGCCTATCTTTTTGCCCTTGACTATGAAACAGGTCTTCCACCTACTGAACCTATATTTGATATTAACGGTGATGGTGTTGTGGATTACAGGGATGTTATAGATGGCGTTATCCCGAGTGGAATATTCCTCGGGGAAGGTCAGCCGTCAGAGCCGGTGCTTCATAAGGATACGATATATGTCACCACTACAGGCACAGGTCTTACAAGGCGGAAGGTTAATCTTTCTAAACAGTTAACTAACATGACTTCATGGAAGGAAAAAAATACGCAATAATCTTAAAGCGGATATTTAATTGTCGAGGAGAATATAATATGAAAAAGATAACAGGATATATGGCAGTCATAATTTGCCTGGTATGCATCTCTTCTTTTCATCAAAATGTTTTTGCACAGGAAGAGGAGTCTCTAATTGTTGTAGATAAAATAATGGAGATAGGAAAAGAACCGAATATTATTCAGGTCAGAGACCGCAATTATATTGTGAAAAGCGTGTATGTTGATAACGGAGTAACAAAAGAACCTCAGCCGGCTCTTTTCCGTGATTTGGAAGTTGGTAACCTAGTAGAGGTTGAGAGTAATGGGAAGAAGGGTGATGATGGACTCTGGAGGGCAAAAAAAGTAACTTTACTTACCGGAGAAAAGGAAAATAATATATTGAAGGAAAAAGAATAAACTTGAATATATAATAACATTTAATTAAAAAACGGGCTGAATGATCATTTTCATTTAGCCCGATTTTTTGTGTTGATCTGGCTGTCGGGCAGGCAGCGGAGTGTTATGTAAGGTCTAAATCTGCCAATGTATGCATGTGATGGGGCACTGGACTATTTTGAAACAGCACCAGCTTAAGGTCTGATGTTAACTGAAAAAATAACTGGAAAAAGAATGCTAATAAAAAAGGAAGATTTAGTTGAATTATATGTGGATGCTTTAGCCTTTGGAGGTGAAGGCATTGCCAGAATAGATGGCTTTGTTGTTTTTATAAAGGGAGCTCTGCCCGGTGACAGGGTAATTGCCAGGATTGTAAAAAAGAAGAGAGGGTTTGCCAATGCGGTTATCATCGAGATACTGACCCAGTCACCTGACAGAAAAGACGCCCCATGTCCATATCATGGTTACTGCGGAGGCTGCAACTACCAGCATCTGGATTATGCCTGCCAGGTGAAATATAAAAGGGAGCATATCGCAGACTCAATAAAAAGGATAGGGGCTCTGGAAGGGGTTGGCATCCATGATGTTATCTCTTCTGATGATATATATGCTTACCGGAATAAGATGGAGTTTTCATTTTCCGATAAACAGTGGGTCCTGCCCGAAGATTATTATAAAGAAACAGTCAATGAAAATTTTGCCCTGGGTCTGCATGTTCCGGGTACCTTTTATAAGGTAATCGATATTGACGCCTGCCTCCTGCAGAACCCAACAGGTAACTTAGTACTTCAGGAGGTAAAGGAGTATGTTAAAAAATCAAAAGTCCCTGTTTATAATTTAAAAACCCATGAAGGCTTCTGGAGATTTCTAACCCTCAGGTATTCAAAGGCATTTGATGAATGGATGGTCAATATTGTCACCTCGACAAATGGCATGGCTATTATTGAGCCTCTTGCCGAAAAACTGCATGATAAATTTGATAACATTAAAACCATTGTTAATAATGTCAGTGAAAAAAAAGCTGCAACAGCCGTCGGAGAAGATGAAATAATTATAACCGGAGAAGGTTTTATTAATGAGATGATAGGACCTTATACATTTAAGGTGTCACCGAATTCATTTTTCCAGACAAATACCTCAGGCGCTGAAAAACTCTATAGTAAGGTTAAAGAATATGCTGAACTGGATGGGACCGAAAAAGTGCTGGACCTGTTTTGCGGTACAGGAACCATACCGATTTACCTGTCCGGTTCAGCCAATGAAATACTTGGTATGGAGATTTCAGAGAGTGCTGTTTCCGATGCAAACCTGAACTGCCGTGTTAATAATGTTTCAAACTGCAGTTTTATCCTGGGGGATATCAGAGAAACGATTAACAGTATTTCATATAAACCTGATGTGCTGGTTGTTGATCCTCCCAGAACAGGTATGCATAAGGATATCCTTAAAACAGTCATGGAGATGAGTGTCAGTAAAATGGTATATGTATCCTGTAATCCTGCTACCCTTGCAAGAGATCTTGGAGATATGTCTGATAAATATGAAGTGATCGAGATACAGCCTGTAGATATGTTCCCCCATACCTATCATATCGAATCGGTAGTAAAAATCAGGTTGAAGTGAATGACAGGCAGATGAAGATTATACTTAATGTGGCATTAATGCTTTTTTCATTGCTGATTCAAATTCTTTCGCGCTGATCTTTTCTGTTATTCTTAAGTCAGGAAGTTCATTTCCACCGCTGTCAAAGAAAAGGATTGTTGGCGCTCCTTCAATGCTATAACGCTGCATTGCCTTGTCATGCTCGTCCTGTTTTCTTGTTATATCCATCCTCAATGTTGTAAAGCTTTCACTCAGGTCTACAACTTCAGGATCATTAAACACGTTTTTGTCCATATATTTACAGGGGATGCACCAGTCAGCGTATACATCAAGAATAACCGGTCTGGAATCGATAACTGCCTCTTCCAGGCCTATCTCAGTAAACTGTGCCCACTGAATATGATCATCCATATCAATAGCTGAAGATAGATAGAAAATTCCGAGTATCGCAATTACCACACCGACAATTTTTTTGACATATCTAAAGGACTTAAGTTGAACACCTGTTTTATCCAGCCACCCCACATGAATAGACGCTATTACAGCCAGTCCCGCAAATATGGCATGATCGATTAATGGATCAGATATAAGGGAGCTAAGGAAATAATATCCCATTGAAACCAGGACCCAGCCCATTACTTTTTTTATCCAGAGCATCCAGTCTCCTGACATGGGAAGGCGGTCCAGGGCGCTTGAAAAAATTGCCAGAATACACAATGGCAGGCCTATTCCAAGGCTGAGAACAAAAAAGTATATAAAACCTGTAAAGGGATCTCCCTTCTGCCCGACATAGGTCAAAAGACCGAGAACAAAGGGGCCAAGGCAGGGGGCCGCTACAATGCCCAGGGTAAGCCCCATAAAGAATGTACCGAAATATCCCCTGTAGTTTTTCGAAGCGATCTTTGTGAGCATGCCGGGGACACGAACTTCCCAGAAACCAAAAAAGCTGAGTCCCAGGGTTATCATGATAAGGGCGATAATAACCAGGACTATAGGGTACTGAAGTGCTGCCCCAAGCATCCCTCCGGTTAAAGCCGCTGTGACGCCCAGAATGGAATTTGTAAATGCCAGCCCCGAAATATAGAGTATTCCCATCAGTATCTTATTACTGCCATCCTTATTGTCTCTCCCTCCAAAATAGGAGACTGTAATGGGTATAAGGGGATAAATACATGGTGTGAGATTCAGTGCAAGTCCGCCAAGAAAAATCCAGAGCAGTGCCCAGAATAATCCTGAATCAAATTTTGAGTCAGCAGTCCCGGTTTTCTGACTGGCAAGAAATATATTCTGATTTATCTGAGTAGTTTGAGTGCCTGGCGGAACAACCGTTAACTTCATGTCAACCGGTACTTTTTCAGGTGCCAGGCATGATACGGCAGAACAGGCCTGGTAGCTCAATTCTCCATTTATCGTCTGCAGATCAAGCGCTGATCCATTTTTAACATGGATTGTGCCTTTTACATAAAAGGTGCCTGAATAAACATCAACAGGATCATCTGTATATTCAAATTTTATCTTTTCCGGTTCCGGAAAACTGATATTGTCAATCCTCAGTTTCTCTGACTCCTGAAATGACAGCACAGTTGGAATCATGAAATCTTCCTTCACCGCTGCGTGGATATACCAGTCTTTTGCAATGGTCAGTTTGAAAAGCAAAGGGTAGGATTTGTTCTGCTCATACCTGTCAGTAGAGTGGATAATATCAACTGATACTGTTGAATTGTCTGCATAAACTGAAGAAATTAAAAAAAGAGATAATAAAAGGAAAATTAAATATATTTTTTTCATAATGCAAATAGATGTAATTATATGTGAATGTCAACTGGCTTTTTTAAAAGGCTCACCCTATCATTTCAACAAGGTCTTCAGGGGAAAAATCCAGGTTTGAAAAAATCCTGTTTTCCACCTGCCTGCATTTCCTGAAATTTTTTTCTATCCTTCGTACCAGTGACTCTTCATTTTTTGCATATCTCTCCAGCAGATATTCAAGTCTTTTTTCAAGAGAAACAACCTCATTATGGTTTACACGTTTGTCTGAGTAATAAATGATTTCCTTTTCGTTTACCTCGCTGGCAGGGTCATAACTGTTAAGCGTTATGTGTTCTCCAACTATTTCAGCGATTTCAACAAAATTGTTTTCAATGCAGATTTCCATGCCTCTTATTGCATGATCTTCGGTTGATCCAAGACACATGGTTTTGGCTATATCATGCATTAAGGCTCCGGCCCTGACTTTTTCAAGGGAAATGTTGATTTTGGATTTTTTAATTCCCTTGGCAATAACACGTGCGACCTGTTCAACCTTGAATGAGTGTGCCTTTATATTCTCAAGCATGCCGTAGGTGTTCATTAGTGAAATACATTCTTCAGTATCTGGGATCATAGTGTTTTCCGGCCAACCCTTGTTTTCGAAATGTTGATTATCATTCAGATGCCATATTATTATGATTTGCCTGTTACATCAATAAAATTAACCTTGTGCGGCGGGAAAACATTTCATCAAAACAAAAAGGATGATTATTAGCTGACTGGAAAAGTGAGGAGAGTTTTACTGTATTTTAATTAAAAAGTGTTGTTGATGTATTTATATATTCTTTTACAAGATCAAGCATTTCACTGGTTTTAAATGGTTTGGCCAGTGTCGGGTATCCGTATATGGCGATATCCTTGTCCAGTTGTTCCCTGAGTCTTCTTATACCGAAAAATCCGCTTATATAAATAACCTTTATATCTGGATTGATTTCACGTATTTTCGCTACGAGTTCAATGCCGCTCATCTTCGGCATGACAATATCAGTAAACACAAGGTCTGGAAGAAACTCCTTATAGATTTCAAAGCCGTCTAACCCATCTACTGCGACTTGTACATCATATCCTTCCATTTTAAAGATATCCTTGAATATTTCCTGCAGGCCGAATTCATCCTCTACTACAAGGATCTTTTTCTTACTGCGGGTATTATCAATAACTTTATTCCCATCAAATAACCTGACTATTTCATTATCATCCATCTGGTTGATAAGATCGCTTAACCTGTTGAGGCTCTGCTGGATCTTTATCGCCAGCCTGAGATTCTCAGGGTTGAGGTCGGGATGATATACCTTGCTTAATAGACGATGGCTTGATCTTATATATGAAATTACCGATCTTTCGCCCAGTTCATTGTATATTTCCCTGGCCTTTTCATAAAGATCAAGGAACATAAGTTCTTTTTTAAGTTGCGTCAGGTTGTTGGTCAATACAGCCTCTAAAGGAATAAATAAAGCCCGGGAGAGCGTCGCATTCTGGCATAATTCCTGCCATAATGCAATATAGATTCTAAAACCAGGCCTGTCTCAAAATCCCTGATTATCATGTGCGATAGAAATGGATTTTGAGTTAATCAGGGTTGACAGCTTATCTCCTTTTCCTTATCTTGACCGTCAATCAAGACATGATTTTTGATATAACCGAAAACATACTAATTGTATATAATATGAATATATTCTATTTTTTATACAGGGTATTAACTGTCATCCTTTTATCCCTGTTATTATTCCCTTTCCTGATGTTTATTTTGATTACCGGAAAGTACCGGAAACATCTTAATGAGCGTTTCGGATTTATTCCTCATGATAACC
The DNA here is from genome assembly GCA_963667015.2 of Desulfatiglandales bacterium. GTDB lineage: Bacteria > Desulfobacterota > DSM-4660 > Desulfatiglandales > HGW-15 > JAAZBV01. Next base: position 1,198,352 of record CAXXJJ010000004.1, on the reverse strand, counting down.
TTAAAAAGTTTATAACAGGACCGAGGATATGGATTCATGCCGTATCACTGGGCGAGATCAAGGTCGCTAATTCAATCATTGCCTCCCTCAAAGCGCAGATACCAGAATGTTCTGTTTTATTATCCACTACCACAGAACATGGCAGAAACCTGGCCGTTGAACTTCTTGGGGATGAGGTATCAATTATATATTCACCTGTTGATATCTTCTTTTCAGTAAAAAAATCATTGCGGCATGTTGATCCCGATATATTAGTATTTCTTGAAACCGAGATCTGGCCGTCATGGATAATCGAAGCCCATAGAATGGGGATAAAGATTGTCCTTCTTAATGGTCGAATATCCAAACGTTCGTTCAAACGCTATTTGCGTTTAAAACCATTTTTAAAAAACATCCTGTCTAATTTTCATACCCTCAGCATGATAAGCGAGGAGGATAAAAAACGCATTACTTCTATAGGGGCAGAGCCTGAAAGAACCGTAGTAAACGGAAATGCAAAATATGATCTGCTTATTAAACAGACTCTCCCCGGGATGAATGAAAAGATCCGCAGTATTTTTGATATTGGTTCGGATACAAAAGTTATAATAGCCGGAAGCACACGAACTGGTGAAGAGGTGATTTTACTGGATGCTTTTTGTAAAATTATTAAACATTTTCCTGATACAATTCTGATAATCGCTCCGAGGCATCTTGAGCGAATAAAGGATATAGTAGAGCTTCTTCAAAAAAATGAGCTGGGATACCATCTGAGAAGCGAGCTGGGCACATCCGGATTTGGAAGAAAAGAAAACATCCTCGTTATTGACAGCTATGGTGAGTTGTTTAACATATACAGTGCAGGGTCCATTGCCTTTTGCGGAGCAAGTCTTGTGCCTCTTGGTGGGCAAAATCCGCTTGAGGCAGCAGCATGGGGAATCCCTGTATTTCATGGCCCTCATATGGACGATTTTTTAGATGCAAAGAGACCTGCTTGAAAAATATGATGCCAGTATAGAAGTAACCGGATCTGATGATTTTGCCGAAAAGGCAGTCTGTTTTTTAAGTAATCCTGATCTTCTGAAGCAAAAAGGTCTGGCCGCAAAGAAGGCATTATCGGAAAGCCGGGACTCTTCAAAAAGACACGCGCAGGTTATTTCAGCTATCACTAAAGAATATAAATAAACCTCAAATGGATAAATTTGTTTTAAACCGGTTAAAAATTTGATAGCACATTTTGGTAAAGTGTTGACTAATTGAAGGAATATAAGTAAATTGCCTTAAAATAATATTTTAATATTTTTATAATTTAAGGTTATTTTTACTTCATTTATAAATTGTCAATGAAAGGAATATTTTGAGCAGAACAGACTTAATAGAACTGGAAGGCCTTGTTACCAGGGTAATGGGGCGGGGCACCATGGAAATTCAATGTGATAATAATGTCATCGTGCATGGAGTACTTTCCGGCCGAATGAAAAAGAACAGAATAAAGGTAATACAGGGGGACAGGGTAAAAGTCAGTGTTTCACCATATGATACTTCTCATGGCCTTGTAACCTATCGTTTTAAATAAATACCTGTTTACTCCTGAAACACAATCCAGTGAGATCTCCGGAATCTCTTTATATGATGAGAATTACGCTTATTAAATATATTTCAAAAGAGATCTGGGCGATTTTCTTTACAGGTCTTTTTGTCTTTCTATTTATTATTATGGCTTCCCAGATGCTCAATATGACTGAGCTCGTGATAAATTATGGAGCCAGTTTTGATGATTTATTCGGCCTGATCATATGTCTGATTCCAAATTACTGTCTTTTTGCAATGCCTGCAGCCTGTCTGATGGCCGTGCTTCTTTCATTCATCCGAATGGCAAGTGACAACGAAATAATTGCTCTCCATTCTTCAGGAATAAGCATTTATCAACTGATGTCCCCTGTTTTTATATTCTCTCTCATCTGTCTTTTATTCTCTATTTTTTTAACAATGTTTTGGACTCCCTATGGCAACAGAACTTTTTACTCTGACGAAGCCGATCTTATGAAAATCGGAATAGAATCCTATATAAAAGAGGGAATTTTTATTGATGAATTGGAGGATATTGTTCTTTATGTGAACAGCTATTCACCAAAAGACAGGGTGATGAAGGACGTCTTTGCTGTATATAAACATAATGGTAACGTATGGACAGTTATAGCAAAAAAGGCAAAGATTATCCCCGGAAAGATCCGGTTTATGGACTGTAATGTGTTTACCGATGGCAAGAATGAGAGTCCTGATTTTTACATGGATACTCTCGATATTCCAATAGATAGTCTGGTTGACTACTCAGAGGATAAAAAATTAGAACCGGATGGTATGTATTTAAACGAGCTGTTAGAGCTTATCAATAATTCAGAGGAAGACATTAAGAAAAAGAACATTGCAAAGTTAAAGTTGTATGAGATGTTCTCTCTGCCAATGGCTATTTTTTTTATTGGTATAGCCGGTGCCCCTCTCGGTGCTCAGATCAGGGCCCATGGCCGAACCAAAGGAATTATTATCAGCCTGTTATTATTTATCAGTTACTATATTAGTCTCATCTCTATAGAACACCTGTGCGAAAACGGCAAAATCAATCCTGTTATCGGTACGTGGATTCCTGTTTTTTTCCTGTTAATATTATGTATTATATTCCTTCTTAGATCCGCTGGTAAATTATCTTTAAATTTTATAAAAAGATAACAGCCGGACAGATCTTATAAACATCTAAATATCGTTGAACCGTTCTGGTTTTTGATACAGGATCATATCAGGTCAGATCATGATTATTTTGATAACTTTTATGTCATATCTTTGCAGTATATCTGCATTTTGTATTTATTTAAATAATCAATAGGTTACGTCAAATTACTGACGTCAATTTCTCCTGCGTGGCAAAGAAATGGCTAAGGATTACCTCGCGCATTTGTCCTTTCATCCCATCAACCTGTAATTACTGGTTTTTTCGGAAGACCTATAATTGGCATGAATATTGATAAGTAAAGGATAGTCATACTATCGATAATTCACTCTGCTAACACATTAATCTTTTAATAATATAAAAGAATGAGAGATAAGGATAAGCCAACAATGACCAATCTTCATGCCACTGATATCAGAGGGCATAAACTTATACAGTTTTCCATTGGAAATACTGATGAAAGTTCTTCTATTTTAAAAATCAAGGAGATAATCGATGAAACAACTGATACCATCTTTTCTCTCCATAAGAAGGATTTACTTAACAATCCAATAACTTACATAATCCCTGCTGTGTGGGGGAGAATCGGAAAAGGTGACCTGAACCCCAAACAGAAAAATATTTATCTTTCTATAGAGTCTATGGTTGGGGATGTGATTGAAATTATGGAATTTGATGAATTGACAGACTCACAGCGTTTTTCTATTGAATACCTGATACGCGGGCTTGTTATTTCAAAAATTACCTACCTGATTGCCTCTTCAAAAACGAGCGATAAAGACATTATTTTTGACTGATGTATAAAAAAAGATCCATCCGGGAAATACTCCGTATGGATCTTTTTTAAGCTGACAGCCAAATGCCGACCGCTGATCGCGTGAATCCAAAACGTTAGTTTTTGGATTCACTGATAATATGAACATCCTGCTGCGGGAAAGGTATACTGATTCCTTCAGCATCAAAGCGTTTTTTGATCTTCTCCTGGGTATCAAAGAATACATTCCAGTAATCCGCTGTTTTAACCCATGATCTAACAGTAAAATTAACGCTGCTGTCACCAAGCTCTACCAGTCCGATCATTGGCGCAGGGTCTTTAAGGATTCTTTCATCTTCTGCCTGTATCTCGGAAAGAACTTTTTTCACCTTATCAATGTCATCACCGTAACTCACCCCTGCCACTATATCCACACGCCGCACTGGATTTGCTGAATAGTTTGTGATATTGCCACCTGTCACCCCTGAGTTTGGAACAATTACTTTTTTATTATCAGGTGTTTTAATTATAGTTGTAAAAATTCCCACCTCTTCAACCACACCTGCAGCTCCCCCGGCTTCAACATAGTCACCTACTTTAAGTGGTTTGAAAATAATCATTAAAACGCCGGCTGCAAAATTGGAAAGAGAACCCTGCAGTGCAAGACCAACTGCCAGTCCCGCAGCACCTAAGATCGCAATAAAAGAGGCAGTTTGGATACCCAGCTTGTTTATCGCTGCAATCAATACAAATGTCATCATGGCAAAATAGGAAATACTCGATACAAATGATGTAAGAGTCTCCTCTACTTTATTTTTGGTCATAATGCTTCTGATAATTTTTTTTACAATACCCGCAACTATGCGGCCAAGTATGAGAATTACAATGGCGCCAACAATATTTAATCCGTAAAGTGCAATAAATTCCTGTAGTTTCAATACAACTTGATCTATATTCATACTGCCCTCCTTAAAAAGTCTGAATGAATTATTGAAAGTGATTGTTGGATTTAAAATCGATTTTTAATGAAATACAGCCTTAATAGTTAGAGCATCTAGTATAATAGTAAATATTTTTAATTGCTATTAAAAATTTATCCCCGATAAAAAAGAATATACTGCCCTATATCTCACATTTTTGTCTGTCCTGCCCTGTGGGTAAATTCAAACATATTTTAATAAGAATAAAGTTTCGCAGTTGATAAATTAATAGGTTTAACCTTCAATCATATCAAGTAAATGCAAAACAATATCGGGCTCTATTTTATAGCAAATTACATGACTTGATCTGATTATGAGTTCTTTGATATAGGCCCAGAGTTTTTCAACCATTGATAGCAGGAGGTTTTCATCCGACAGCTCTCTGAACAAAGGACCTATGGGTCCCATCACCATTCTTTTAAGGATGTATACCAAGTAGGTAACGGATCATAACCATGCTGTAGCTGGTGATAACCGCATCAAAAGTATTGAACTTTGTTCTTTTCCCAATAAAGCATTTGCTTTGCATCCTTAAAGAAGACTTCAATGGCCCATTAATACTAACTCAGCATATCAGATACTGCTATCTCTGTAAGTCCGTTGATAAAAGAGCATGCCAGTCTTTTTTACCGTCAGACAGGAACAGAAGACGAACATTCCCCGTCTTTGGAAGCTTAACATTAAGGCAGGCTGCCTTCACATTGTAGCCGGGAAGCAAAACAGTACCTTCTGCCATAGTTGCTTCAATGTATACTTTTGCCCGTGGTATTCATACTTCACCCGGTTCCTTTTTAGCCTGCATATAACACCGTAACCTATTGAGTATATCTGGCTGATAACATACATCGTGAGCGAACCAACTGTCAAATAGTACAAAGCTTGCATCAATACCGGATTTCCAGGCTCTGTCAATCATGCTGATTAAAGTTTCTGTCTTCTTACTTAGAGCTTCCTTACGTCTGCGCCATCCGATGGTTCTTTTATCTATGTCCCTGAGTTTGTTATTGGGACGTTTGCTAGATGTATTTAGAGAAGCATCCAGAGGGAAAAAGTTGATGCCATTATGATATCCAAGCTGCAGACATTGGATTCCTAAAATAGAACGATTCGTCTTATGATCAAAGTGATAACTTGCAAGCTCTATATCTTTTCCTGTTTTGGGCATCAATGTCATCAGCAATCAAAACCTTTTGCGTCAAAGGGACATCATTGCTGCATTCTATTATTTTTAAAGCGAGGAGATATACAAACTTACGCCAATTAAATCTTTCATGGTTCAGAAATCTGTAAAAAACATCCTTTTGTGCGTTGGTAGCATTATTAAAAGTTTACTCTGAATTCCAGATATCAGTAAGGGTTCTTTTCAAAAATGGAAGCAGGACAATAAGGAAAAGCAGTGTAATAGTTTTATATCCTCTTATTTTTCTTATCCCGCTTCGATTAAGAAGTGACCTGAATTTGAGTTCCTTGAATGCGCTGTTTATCTCCGAATCGATAACAACATTTTTATTTGAAATCTGTTTTTGCAATGAGAGGGAAAATGTATTATTAAGTTTCATGAGGTGGCTCCTTTTTGTTAGTAAATTTAATATCTTAGCCGATTCAAATATACTAATTTAGGGGCCGCCTTTCAACTATCTCATCAATTTTTCAAACTGTCCTCCCTCTTTGGGTTATAAAATTCAACTGCGATATTTTAATAAGAATATATTAAAAAACCAAAAAAACATAAAATAATAATTGCATGTTAGTCTACATTTTTGTAAGAAGTATTCCCTGGTAGAACATTAATGCTTTTTTTATCAACTATTAAACTACAAAATTGAATCGAGATTACTCTATGGCAGAAAAAAAATACAATCCGAAGCCAGACGAAATAAAATGCCTTTATGAAGTAACTAAAGCCATGCATGGCACACTGGACCTCAGAAAGGCATTGTACAAGGTTCTTGACCTTCTTGAAGAATATCTTGGAATGAACCGTGGCTCTATTTCCCTTCTGAACCAGCATACCAGTGAAATACATATTGAAGTTGCCCACGGGATATCTACAAGTGCAAAGACAAAGGGACGGTATAAACTCGGAGAAGGTGTAACAGGAAGAGTAATTGAAACAGGCAGGCCTATGGCAATCCCCAGGCTTAACGAGGAGCCTCTTTTCCTGGACAGGACCGGTTCAAGAAGCAAGACGGATAAATCAAAAATTGCCTTTTTCTGTGTGCCGATAAAAGATGGTTCCCGTGTGATAGGGGCATTGAGTGTTGACCGGCTCTTTGAGGAAAGTGAATCCCCGGATGAGGATGTCAGATTATTATCAGTAATAAGCAGCCTGATAGCACAGAAAGTAGCAATGCTGGAGAAGATCAACAAAGAAAGAGAACTTCTCAATACAGAAAATATAAGATTAAAAAAAGAACTGGGTAAAAAATACAGTTTCAGCAACATTATTGGCAACAGCCACAAGATGCAGGAAGTGTTTCACCTGATAAGCCAGGTAGCCAAAAGCAATGCCAATGTCCTTCTGTTAGGAGAAAGCGGAACCGGAAAGGAGCTTGTTGCAAACGCGATCCATTATAACAGCCTGAGAACTTCAAATCCCTTTATCAAGGTCAACTGCGCCGCATTGCCAGGCAACCTTGTTGAAGCTGAGCTTTTTGGCTATATGAAGGGGGCCTTTACAGGCGCAAGCCAACAGAAGGCAGGGAAATTTGAACTTGCCAATAATGGTACGATTTTTCTGGATGAGATAGGCTCCCTACTTCTTGAAAGTCAGGGGAAACTGCTTCGTGTGATACAGGAAAGGGAAATGGAAAGGCTGGGCGGGACAAAGGTAATTAAAGTAAATGTCCGGATTATTGCCGCTACTAATATCGACCTGACCGAAGCAGTTGAAAACGGCACCTTCAGGGAGGATCTGTTTTATCGCCTGAATGTTTATCCTATTTATCTTCCACCCCTGAGAGAGAGGGAAGCTGATATTCTTCTTCTTGCCGATTTCTTCCTTGAAAAATATGCCGAAGAATATGGCAAAGAAATAAGACGGATATCGACCCCTGCAATAGATGCCATAACCCATTATCACTGGCCCGGAAATGTCAGGGAACTTGAAAACTGTATTGAAAGGGCTGTGCTCCTTTGTGACGGCCAGGTCATTCACAGCTATCACCTGCCTATGACACTCCAGACAGCTGAAGACACCGGTACCCAGCAGGCCTTATCCCTTGAAGATTCGATTGCGCGTTTTGAACGAGATCTGATAATTGATTCCCTTAAAAGCAGTCGTGGAAACATGAGAAAGGCAGCTCAGGCCCTTAAAACTACAGAGAGAATATTCGGATATAAGGTAAAAAAATACGCCATCAGTCCCAGAAATTATAAATAAAGTTTCATGATAACCTATTATGAGAATGGGAATGGGATTTGGGGTAGGGTTATTACTATGGAATATAACTTTGGCAAAACAAACACTCGTGAAAATAGCAGTTCCGTTAAATGGGATTTAAGGGAAACAAAGGGCGGCAATGACATTATACCCATGTGGGTTGCTGATATGGATTTTAAGTCGCCTGTCGAGGTTATTGATGCACTCGTGAGGAGGGCAGAGCACGGCATATTCGGATATACATTCCCCTCTGATTCATACAAGCAGGCAGTCCTGGACTGGATGAAAAAAAGACATAACTGGGAGATTGAAAAAGAGTGGATAATAACTACTCCGGGAGTAGTGCCTGCCCTGAGCATTGCAGTTAACACATATACAAATCCGGGTGATAAGATTGTTATTCAGCCACCGGTATACCACCCGTTTAAAAAGATTATTGAATCCAATAACAGGGTTGTCGTTGAAAACAGGCTTATTCATCAGGACAATTGTTACAGAATGGATTTTGCCAACCTGGAACAAGTTCTTAAAAAAGGTGTTCAAATGCTGGTTCTCTGCAGCCCGCATAATCCGGTTGGACGTGTATGGAGGCGTGAAGAACTTCAGCAGCTTGTCGATTTATGTGATAAATATGATACATTAATAATTTCGGATGAGATTCATTCCGACCTGATAATGCCGGGATACAAACATAATGTGATGGCAGAAATATCTCCCCTGGCAGGCAACGGTATCGTAACACTTACTGCTGCCAGTAAAACCTTTAATCTTGCCGGCCTGTCATGTTCAAATGTTATTATCAGGGAGCCTGCATTAAGGGATGCCTTCCAGAAGACTGTAAACCGTTTCTCTATTGCCTTGCCGAATATATTCGGACTTACTGCCACAGAAGCTGCATATCGTTACTGCGAAGGCTGGCTTAATAGTCTGCTTTTATATATTCAGGAAAATTTTAATTATCTTAAAAATTATATTGAAGAAAATTTACCCAAAATAAACGTAACAAATCTGGAAGGGACATATCTGGCATGGCTGGATTTTAATGAATTCGGTATATCGGATAAGGAAATTGATGAACTCCTCTTCAAAAAAGCGAAGATATGGCTTGATAACGGGCCGCAATTCGGGACAGGAGGTGAAGGGTTTCAGAGAATAAACCTTGCCTGCCCGAGAGATATTCTCAGTCAGGCACTGAGCAGGTTGGAAACGGTCTTTAATTCAATATAATCTGATCAATATAATCTAAAAATTGGTTGAAAAAAAAATATTGGTTGTTAAACTGTGAAGCATGTTGATTTATAATCACAGGAGGTAGCAATGTCCGTAGATTATTATAATAAAATGAACAAACTGATAGATGAGAATTTCAGTCGAAGAAAATTTCTTAAATTTCAGATGAAAGGACTGCTATTCCTGGCAGCAGGTTCTTCGGGTATTTTAATATCTGAAAAGAGTATTGCAGAGCCTGTCCCCGATATAGCAGTCGTGAAAGGTGATGCTGCAAAGGCAACAAGGGCCGCTGTTGAACTTCTGGGCGGTATGAAGAAGTTTGTAAAAAAGGGCAGTAAAGTTCTTGTAAAGCCCAATATGAGCTTTCCTAATCCTCCGGCTATGGCCACAACCACGCATCCGGATGTCGTAAAAGAGATAGTATTGATGTGTAATGAGGCCGGTGCTGCAAACGTAATAATAGCAGATTATCCGCTTTTCAAGGCAGATGTTTGCCTCAAACGTTCCGGAATCCTCGATATCTGTGAGGGGCTTGAAAATACAAAGGTTATCGGCGCCTCAAATGAAAGGTTTTATAAGGATACCGAGTTTTCGGGCGCCAAAAAGATGAGCCGGAATGGTGTATTTCAGGAGGCGTTAAAGGCGGATACGCTTATATCTGTTCCGGTTGCAAAATCACATACGGCTACGGGTGTGAGTCTTTCAATGAAAGGGATGATGGGGCTTGTATGGGACAGGGCAGGAATGCATACAAAAGAGCTGTCTTCATCAATAGTAGATATGTGTTCAGTGCTTAAAGCCGACCTGGCGGTTATCGACGGAACGAGGGTACTTTCAACAAATGGCCCAAGGGGGCCAGGAAAGGTACTTAAGGAAGATACAGTGATCGCTTCTGCTGATATGGTTGCTGCTGATGCCTTTGCTGTTTCAAGATTTAAATGGTATGGGAAAAAATATAGACCTGCCCAGGTGCAGTATATTCGTGAAGCCCACGAAAGGGGCCTGGGAAGGATGGATTTAGAGAAACTTTCCATTAAGGAAATTCAAGTCTGATCTCTGCCGATCTTATTCATTTCTGATCAGTGCCCGTTAAAACGATGGGCACTGATTGGCTAACCTTTATTTAAAGGATAAATATGAGATTTCGTCCTGTAATACAGTTTCTCAGCCTGCTGGCCTTTCTGTTCCTGTTGACAAGCGCGGTCTTTTCAGGAATTGATCTTGTTGCACCTGATCTATATCTGAGAATGGACCCGATACTTGTACTAGGTTCAGCCTTAAGCGGAAGGATCTTTATCTTAACCTTTATTCCTGCCCTGTTTGTAATCCTTATAACGATCCTGTTTGGCAGGATATTCTGCGGTTATATCTGCCCGATGGGAATTACAATCGACTGCAGCGATCGGCTCCTCAATCTTAAAAAGAAAAGAGGAAAGGGCAGAGAAAACCTGTACAGGCTTAAATATTTCATACTCTTTTTTATTATCGGGGCCGGGATACTTGGCGTTTCGGCGGTATTTATTGGTTCTCCCTTATCCCTCATTACAAGGTTTTATGCATTGCTTATCTATCCGGTGCTCTCTCTTTTAAGTCAGATAGGACTGGCCCTGTTGCAGCCCATTGCAGAACATCTTGAGATGTATGGATTAATGTATGCGGACATATCCGCCCCGAGATATTCGGCCCTGTTTTTTGTTCTGTTATTTTTTATCGGGATATTTGCAGCCGGTAAGATAAACTCCAGATTCTGGTGCCGCTATCTGTGTCCTTCCGGCGCCATCCTTGCGATTTTTTCACGCAGATCTCTTGTAAAAAGGATTGTATCCGATGCATGTACAAAATGCGGGAAATGCGTAAGGTCATGCCCAATGGGGGCCATTGAAAAGGATTCCCCGGGAAATACATCATTTGCAGAATGCATAGGATGTCTGACATGCAAAAACGTATGTCCTGAGAGTGCTGTAAGCTTTGGTGTTAAAGGGACTGAAAGAAGAAATGTTCACGATTTTATCCCGGAAAGGCGTACGCTGCTGTATTCTGGCGTGTCGGGTGCAATCTTTGCCTCTGTAAATCTATCCGGTCTTTATTCTTTATATGGAAAACCGGGAGTAGGGCGTGTCTCGCCAAAGGGGCTCGTCAGACCACCCGGGTCAAGGCCTGAAGATAACTTTCTGGCCTTGTGTGTCAGGTGCGGTGAATGTATGGCTTCATGTCCGAATAATGCCCTGCAGCCCATATGGTTTGAGGCGGGAAACGAAGGCCTGTTCAGCCCGAGTCTTGTTCCGAAGAGGGGCGCATGCAGTCCTGACTGCAATAACTGCGGAACTGTATGTCCTACAGGCGCTATCAGGCCTCTTGAAATATCCGACAGGAGATGGGCGAAGGCAGGTACGGCCAGGGTCATGCGTGAAAGATGCCTTGCCTGGGAGCATCAGAAACGATGTATGGTATGTGATGAGGTCTGTCCCTACAGCGCGATAAAGTTCAGGGATGAACCCGGAAACCCGGTACCTGTTCCGGAGGTAATGGAGGAGCGATGTTCAGGGTGCGGATTTTGCGAACATCACTGTCCTGTACAGAACCAGTCCGCTATTTTTGTTACTCCTATGGGGGCATTGAGGCTGAACGAGGGTTCATTCATGGAGCAGGGAAAATCAGAGGGTTTGAATATTTCTCTTGCTCATAAAGGAAAAAAAGAACCGGCCGGCGGGGCTGGCTATCCGGGTGAGTCATCACAGGGATTTGGAAGCGATGCTCCGGGCTTTGAAAGCAGCGCGCCTGGTTTTGAGGGCAACGCTCCGGGTTTCGAGAGTGATGTCACAGGGTTTGAAGGGGAGTCATCAGGCTTTGAAGAAGAGGGCTCCGGGTTTGATGAAGAAACGGATGAGGGGCTTGCTCCCGGATTTACAGAATAGATCGGTTAAATAAAAAAACCGTCTTTAAGACGGGTTTTTTTTATGCTGATAGCTGAACGCTGAACGCTAATCTATCCTTCTCCAGATTGTTCCGTCAGCAGTATCCGTTATCTCAATTCCTTTCTTCTCTCTGAGTTCATCACGAATACGATCAGAGGCTTCCCAGTCCTTTGCCTTTCGTGCCTCTTCTCTTTTCTTTATAAGTTCAGCTGTTTCCTTATCCTGTACCTTATCTTCAAGATCAAATACTGCAATAACCGAATTGATATCTGTAAGGCAGGAAATGATCTTTTCTTTATCACTGCTGGATATCCCACTGCTGTCCATAATTTTATTGATCCGGCTGATGAACCTGAACACCGCTGCAAGGGCTGGGGCTACGTTAAGATCATCATCCATTGAATCAGTAAAGGTACTTTTAAGGTCGTATATCAACTGATCTATCTCGGCATTTGACTCATTTTCAGGACAGCTGTATAGCCTGGCCACAAATTTATCCAGATTACTGAGTGTCTTTTTTGCAGTATCCAGCTTTTTCAATGAAAAACTTACAGGTTTCCTGTAGTGACTGCATAAGAGCCAGTAGCGTATTTCTCTGCCACTGTAGCCCTTTTCCATAATGCTCTTTATATAATATTCCTGGCCGTTCAGCTGAGAAGTCTTTTTACCGTCTATCATTACAAGTTCATTATGAAGCCAGTAATTTGCCGGTGATTTACCCGTTACAGCCTTTCCTATGGCAATGGTATTTTCATGGTGAGGGAAAACAAGATCAATACCGCTGGTATGAATGTCATAACTGTCACCAAGGTATTTTATGGACATTGCAGGGCATTCAAGGTGCCAGCTCGGCCTGATATTTCCCCACTTTGTCTGGTAATATATTCCCTTTTTAAGCTCATCAAGAGTTGACCTTTTTAAGAGTGTAAAGTCTCTTGGATTGTCCTTTTCATACTGTTCAAGGTCAACTGTTTTGCCCAATTTGATCTTGTTAAGGTCTATACGGCTCAGTTTTCCGTAATCCCTGAACCTTCCAATATCAAAATATAATGATCTGAATTTTTCATATGCATATCCCTTATCAAGCAGTTTTCCTGCCAGATCAATCATTTCATCAATATGTTCGGAGGCCTTCGGATATTCCGCGGCCCTTTTTACCCTCAGGCTGTCCAGATCCTCTAAAAATTCGTCATAATATTGCCCTGTGAATTCCTTAAGCGGTTTTCCTGCCTTTTCAGCGCCCTGAATTGTCCGGTCATCAAGATCAGTCACATTCATTATATATGTAACTTCAAATCCCTTTGATTCAAGGTAGCGCCTTAACAGGTCTGAGAAAACAAAGCGTCTGCACTGACCAATATGTATGGGCTGTGAGAGGGTAGGGCCGCAGGCATATATCTTTACCCTGTTTTTCTCAATAGAAACGAATTCTTCTTTTTTTCTCGTTAAAGTATTATAGAAGAGCAGTCCTGTTTTTTTTATATCCTGGAACAGGGTTGTGCTTAAGTATAAATTGCCTCCATCGGGTATGATAACTACAATGGTTCCGCTTTCCATTTCTTTTGCCACTTTTATGGCAGCAGCCATTGCAGCGCCTGAACTCATACCGCAAAAGATTCCCTCTTTTTTAGCCATAAGCCTTGCTGTCTGATATGCCTCTTCATCATCAATCTGTATTGTTCGATCTATCCTGCTCTTGTCATATATCCCGGGATTGTAAGATTCCTTCATGTTCTTTAAACCCTGAATCTTATGTCCCATAAAGGGTTCCATGGCAATTATCTGGATATTACTGTTCAGTTCCTTTAACCGGCGTGACAGGCCCATTACTGTTCCGGTCGTTCCAAGGGTTGCGACTACGGCATCAACTTCACCGTTTGTCTGCTCCCATATTTCCGGGGCAGTAGTATTATAATGGGACTTCCAGTTTGATTCGTTGTTAAACTGGTCGGCAAGCCAGAAGTTTTCGGGTTCATTTCTGATCAATTCATAGACAAGCTCGATGGCTCCATCAGTTGACAGATGAGCGGGAGTAAATTTCAGCTCAGCCCCCAGTGCACGAAGTGTTTTCTTTCTTTCGTCACTCACGGATTCCGACATAACGAGCATAATCCGGTAGCCTTTTACGGCGGCCACTGTTGCAAGCCCGATGCCTGTATTGCCGCTTGTAGCCTCCAGGATTGTCTTGTTTTTGGTAAGTTCACCGCTTTTTTCGGCGTCTTCGATCATTTGAAGCGCAGGCCTGACCTTGATGGATCCACCCGGGTTAAATAATTCCAGTTTTGCCAGTATTTTGACATTTTTATTCGGGTTTAATTTGTTAACAGGAACCAGAGGAGTATTACCTATAAGATCAAGAATGCTCGCCGGTATTTTATATTCTTTATCCATACTTAATATCACTCAATAATGTTGTTAAATAAAATTTAATTAAGCTTATGATAGTATTAAAATAATCTATCCTTTTCAATAGATAAAATAAGCAAACAGGCATCAGGTATGAAACCGGCAGGGAGATTATCTCTCAGGGCAAGGCCAAATATAATTTAATCAAGTGATTTTATTTTAAGAAAAGCGTCTAAACTCAAATTTGAATACATATATGCCTCTCTTAACCGGAAATTACTGAAAAAAAATATATTTTTTCCCATATTACTTGACAAATTATTATTAGGAATTATGTTTGTGCAGTTTTTCTTATCATAAAAAAATGATATTTCATTATCATTTTCAGCATATATAAAACGGGAATCATTTTTATAAAAAAGATACCCGTTTTTAAATAAATTAAGACTATTGAGGAGGTGAATTTTTCCTTAAATTTATTTTAATCTACTAATTTTGTTAAGGAGGATATTTTAGAAAATGAAAATTAGACCATTGCACGATCGAGTAATAATAAAAAGGATTGAAGAAGAAGAGACGACAAAGGGTGGTATCATAATCCCTGATTCTGCAAAAGAAAAACCCTCAGAGGGAAAAGTCGTTGCCGTAGGAAACGGTAAGCACCTTGATAACGGTGAAGTAAAAGCCCTTGAAGTCAAAAAAGGCGACAAGGTTCTTTTTGGAAAATATGCCGGTACCGAAATAAAAATCGAAGGTGAAGAGCACCTGATCATGCGCGAAGACGACATCATTGCTATCGTGGAATAAGCAAAAAAATACAGGAGGAGATAAAATATGGCAAAAGAGATTAAGTATGGTGGAAAAGCCCGGGAAGCAATGCTCAGAGGGGTTGATACCCTAGCTAACGCGGTTAAGGTTACCCTGGGCCCAAAAGGACGGAATGTTGTACTTGAAAAGTCTTTTGGATCCCCTAATATCACCAAAGACGGTGTTACAGTAGCAAAAGAGATCGAACTTGAAGACAAGTTTGAAAATATGGGAGCCCAGATGGTTAAGGAAGTGGCTTCAAAAACATCCGATGTTGCAGGTGACGGAACAACAACAGCTACAGTTCTGGCTCAGGCAATCTACAGGGAAGGTTCTAAACTGGTAGCCGCAGGCATCAATCCCATGTCAATCAAAAGGGGTATTGAACAGGCCGTTGAAGTGGCAGTTGCAGAACTTAAAAAACAGTCAAAACAGACAAAAGACCAGGAAGAAATCTCACAGGTTGGAACGATTTCTGCTAATAATGATTCAACAATCGGTAACATCATTGCCGAGGCGATGAACAAGGTTGGAAAAGAAGGTGTTATCACTGTTGAAGAAGCAAAAAGCATGGAAACCACACTTGATATCGTTGAAGGCATGCAGTTTGATCGCGGTTACCTCTCACCTTATTTTGTAACCGATGCTGAAAAAATGGAATGCAGCCTCAGCGAACCTTATATCCTTCTCAATGAGAAAAAAGTCAGCAGCATGAAAGACCTTGTACCCATTCTTGAGCAGATCGCAAAGATGGGAAGGCCTCTCCTTATTCTTGCTGAGGATGTTGAAGGTGAAGCCCTTGCAACACTGGTTGTTAATAAACTCAGAGGTACCCTTCAGGTTGCCGCTGTAAAGGCTCCCGGTTTTGGCGACAGAAGGAAAGCAATGCTTGAGGATATCGCTGTCCTTACAGGTGGAAAGGTTATATCCGAAGACCTCGGTCTTAAACTTGAAAATGTTACATTAAACGATCTTGGAACTGCAAAGACCATCAGCATTGACAAAGACAACACAGTTATCGTTGATGGCGGCGGAACAAGAAAAGACCTTGAAGGCAGAGTCAAAATGCTGAGGGCTCAGATCGAAGAAACCACATCTGACTATGATAGGGAAAAACTCCAGGAAAGACTTGCTAAACTTATCGGTGGTGTTGCAGTTATTAACGTTGGTGCTGCCACAGAGACAGAGATGAAAGAGAAAAAGGCAAGGGTTGAAGATGCTCTTAATGCAACAAGAGCCGCAGTAGAAGAGGGTATTGTCCCCGGTGGCGGTGTTGCGCTTGTAAGATGTATCAAGGCTGTTTCCAAGCTTGAACTTGAAGGTGAAGAGCAGAATGGTGTTAAACTTGTGGTAAGAGCTCTTGAAGAACCTCTCCGTCAGATCGCAAACAACGCAGGTCTGGAAGGTTCGGTTGTTGTAGAAAAAGTAAAATCAGAAAAGGGCGCAATAGGCCTCAATGCTGCAACAGGCGTATATGAAGACCTTCTTAAGGCTGGAATTATCGATCCTAAAAAGGTTACCAGATTTGCACTTCAGAATGCTGCATCAGTTTCCTCACTGCTTCTTACAACAGAAGCCATGATCGCTGAAAAACCGGCTGACAAAGATGATATGCCGGCAATGCCAGGTGGTATGGGTGGCATGGGCGGTATGGGCGGCATGGGCGGTATGATGTAATACGTCCTCTGTCTAGAACTATAAATAAAAAGGCTGTATCCGGCATAACCGAATACAGCCTTTTCATTTTGGGAAATTTCCAGATCAGACAAGACGTATAAGATAGATCGTTATCACAACCACAAAAGCCACGAAGGACAAGAAGAAAAACCTTTTATGTCTTAAACAATAAATCGTTTTTTTGCTTATGTCTTTCTCTGTGTTCTCTGTGTTCTCTGCGGGCTCTGCGAGAGATATATTTTTAGGCTTTTGTTTTTCTCCGTGTTCTCTACGCTCTTGGTGGTGAGAATTTTATTTTTTATCCTTTGGTTTAAATATAAAAAGTGCGGTTACCGCCCCGATCAATATCAACATTGCAATAAACTGGGTCATGGTCAGGTCATTTGTTATTATGGTACCCCTTGAATCGCCCCTGAATCTCTCTAAAAAAAGTCTTGCTGTACTGTGAAGAATCAGAAACCACAGAAACACCTGTCCCTCAAATTTCTTTTTTGAGTGAAGTATCATCAATATGATAAATATGATAAAACTGCTTAAGGATGAATAGATCTGCGTAGGATGAATGGGAATGTTTAAGGTTGCTATGCTCTTGGGATTTGTAAATATAACCGCCCATGGAACATCAGTAGGTTTTCCGTAGCAGCAGCCTGCAAAAAAACAGCCTATCCGTCCTATTGCCTGCCCGATCGTTGCCGCCGGTGACCAAAGGTCTCCCAGAGTCCAGATATTAAGCCTGTGATGTCTTGCATACAGAAACAGAACAATTATCACGGCAACAAGCCCACCATTAAAAACAAGCCCTCCCTGCCAGAGCTTTATTATATCCAGTGGATTCGCAACATAATGTGAAAAATTGATAATAATATAGATTAATCTTGAACCTGCCAAACCGCTGAGAATTATTATGAAACCCATATCCATTACACTGTTGGATGGGATTTTCATGGATTTTCCCAATTTGATAGTAATCAGAATACCTGCAATAAATCCGAGGGCAACAAAAAGTCCATATGTGTGCAGTGTTAAAGGGCCAATACTAAAAAGATCAGGGTGCATTTTAGAGCCGCCTTGTAATTTTAAAAATTATTTATCAGGGGTTATGAAAAACAGCAGACAGATAATAACCCATATGGTTCCGATAGAAATACATGAGTCAGCGATATTAAACGCCGGCCAGTGATATGAGCCTATCTGGACATCCAGAAAGTCGATTACTTCGCCGATACGAAAGCGATCGATAATATTTCCAAGCGCGCCTCCCAGGATTAATGCCAGTCCTGGCGTAAGCGATTTTTCATTTTCCCTGAGCCTGAAAAACCAGAACAGTATCAGCACTACTGCCAGAACGGACAGGCCTGTAAGAAAATAAAAGGCCGGTCCGGGGTTATTGAATAACCCAAAGGCCATTCCCCGGTTCCTTGTATGAACAATATTAAAGAAACCGGAGATTACCGGGACAGAACTATGTAAATCTACATTT
The DNA here is from genome assembly GCA_963667015.2 of Desulfatiglandales bacterium. GTDB lineage: Bacteria > Desulfobacterota > DSM-4660 > Desulfatiglandales > HGW-15 > JAAZBV01. The sequence continues at coordinate 1,180,077 of CAXXJJ010000004.1, read as the reverse complement.
GATAAAACGAGTAATTTTGTAACCTGGTCAAGAATGGCAGCCAGGATAATTATCAGAGAAAACAATCCCCAATTTCGTTTTACCATTAAATCCCCCCCATTTGCTTAAGCGCTTCATAGCATCTTTCACAAATACCGGGATGATCGCTGTAATTTCCAACTGTGGAGGCATGCATCCAGCATCTTTCGCATTTTTCATCTGAAGATGATTCAACCTTTATCTTTAAACCTTCAATTTCCTCACTTAAATAGCTGCCTTCACCATCAACCGGAGCAGATTCTACTGATGAGACAATAAAGATCGAATGCAGTTCATTCATGTAGGGAGCAAGCAGTACCTTAAGGTCTTCCGGCAGTTCAAGGGTTACAGAGGCATTGAGCGAATGACCTATCAGCTTGTTTGTCCTTGCCAGTTCAAGGGCCTTGGTGACTTCCTTCCTCAGCTTCAGTATCTTATCCCAGCGCTCGGCCAGCATTTTATCCTTATATTCTTCCTTTACCGGTATAAACATGCTGGTGTGAACACTTGTGAATGAATCTGTCTTCATCATGTGCTGCCAGATTTCATCTGCTGTAAATGACAAAACAGGTGCCATAAGTCTTACGATGACCTCAAGGATCTCCTGCATTGCTGTCTGGGCTGATCTTCTTGCCAGTGATCCGGGAGGAGATACATAGAGCCGGTCCTTTATAATATCAAGATAAAAGGATGAAAGATCTATTACACAGAAGTTATGAAGAGTATGATATATTACATGAAACTCAAATGTATCATACGCTTTTAAGATCCTTTCATTGACTTCCTGAAGCCTGTGAAGAGCCCATCTGTCAAGTTCCATCATTTCATCACAGGGCACCCTGTCATTTTCAGGGTTAAATCCGTCAAGATTACCGAGGAGAAACCTGCATGTGTTTCTGATGCGCCTGTAGGCCTCTGTAAGACGCTGCATTATTTCGTTTGATACCTTTATATTATCCCGGTAATCCTCGCCTGCAACCCATAAACGAAGTATCTCCGCACCATATTTTTTGATCAGTGATTCCGGAGCAACTACATTGCCTGCGGATTTATGCATTGCCTTTCCCTTGCCGTCAACAACAAAGCCGTGTGTAAGAACGCTTTTATATGGAGCAACACCTCTGGTACCTGTTGAACAAAGGAGAGAGCTGTGAAACCATCCACGATGCTGGTCGCTTCCTTCAAGGTAAAGGTCTGCAGGGCTGGATAAATGTCCTCTGTGCTCCAGCACCGCTGCATGGCTCACGCCTGAGTCAAACCACACATCCAGTATATCAGTTTCCTTCTTGAATTTATTTCCATTGCATCCGGGGCATTTTGTCCCTGGAGGAACGAGATTTTCTTCAGGTTCCGAAAACCATACGTCCGCACCTTCCTTTTCTACAAGGCTTACAACATGATCGATAATTTCCTGTGACATGACCATCTGCCCGCAATCCTCGCAGGTCAAAACGGTAATGGGAACTCCCCAGGCCCTTTGCCTGGATATGCACCAGTCCGGTCGATTGGCAATCATCAGGGAGATGCGGTCCTCCCCCCATGCCGGGATCCATTTAACCTTTTTTATCTCTTCAAGTGCCTTTTTTCTCAGGTCATTCTTTTCCATGGAGATAAACCACTGCTCGGTTGCCCTGAATATTACCGGACGTTTACATCTCCAGCAATGGGGATACTCATGGCTTATTGATTCTACCTTGATAAGGGCGCCTATTTCCCGGAGTTTTTCTATCACATCATCATTTCCGGAAAATACCTCCTTTCCTGCAAAAAACTCCACATCATCAGTGAAGTGACCGGAGTCATCAACCGGTGAATAAACCTCAAGGCCATATCTTAAACCTGTCTCATAGTCCTCGCGGCCATGGCCTGGTGCAGTATGGACGCATCCTGTACCGGCTTCCAGGGTCACATAATCCGCCATTACAACCAGTGATTCACGGTCATAAAGAGGATGGCTGGCCTTCTGGTTTTCCAGTGGCCTGGAATTAAATTTTTCTATTATGGTATATTCTTCAATTCCAAATGACTCCATGCAGACATTAAAAAGGCCTTCCGCCAGTATAAGAACCTCCCCGTTAACTTCTGCCGCAACATATTCATATTCGGGGTTAAGGGCGATTCCCAGGTTTGCGGGTATGGTCCATGGTGTGGTTGTCCATATGACGAAAAAGACCTTTTTACCCTTTAATGAAGGCAGCACCTGTGAAATATCCGAGACCACCGGGAATTTTACATATATTGAAGGAGATTTATGATCTTCATATTCAACTTCCGCCTCGGCAAGGGCTGTTCCGCATGAATTGCACCAGTAGACCGGTTTTTTACTTCGGTGTAACCCGCCATTAAGTGCAAACTTTCCGAATTCCCTTACTGTGGTTGCTTCATAATCATAGTTCATTGTAAGGTAAGGATCATCCCATTCTCCCATTACGCCAAGGCGTGCAAACTCCTCCTTCTGGATATTTACATATCGCTCAGCATATTTTCTGCAGAACTTCCTGATCTCAACCTGGGTCATTTCCCTTTTCTTTTTTCCCAGTTCCTTATCCACCTTGTGTTCGATTGGCAGTCCATGGCAGTCCCATCCGGGAACATAGGGCGCATCAAAACCGGACATCTGTTTTGATTTAATGATTATATCCTTTAATATCTTATTCAGTGCATGGCCCATATGGATATTTCCATTGGCATATGGCGGGCCGTCATGAAGCATGTATTTTTTTCTGTCCTGAGACTGCTGCCTGATAATATTGTAGAGACCTTCTGATTTCCATCTGTTGATTATCTCGGGCTCCTTGTTAACAAGGTTGGCCTTCATGGGAAAATCGGTCTTTGGCAAATTCAGGGTTGTTTTATAGTCCATACTAAGTATTCCTCCGTGAACAAATATAGGCCTTGATTACCAAAAGAGATAATCCAAGTCAAACCAATATGATACTAAAAAGGTATTAATACTTTAATTTAAAATGATAATACATATATTGACATCGATTTGCAGAACTATTATCTATATTCCCAGAAAATAAATTTCCAAATCCTGTCTTCAAAAGAATCTATAGGAGAAAAGATAATGTTAAAAAAATTTATTATAGCGGCAATTCTGATTTCCTGCGTTTTTACCGGCTGTGCTCCTGTGGCATTTATAGGAGGAGCAGCGATTGGTGTGAGTGGCTATAAGTATATTAATAGCTCTTTAATTGTTATTTACAAGGCTCCTTTTGACAAAACATGGGACGCATCAGTATCTGCCCTGGAAAAGCTGGATTACCAGGTATATGAAAGACAACGGAAAATGACCTCAGGGAAAATTTCTACCGCAGGATCGATTAATGAAAAAATTAAATTGTCCGTGAAGTATGTATCCCTGGAGGAAACCGAAGTGACAATCAGAGTAGGGCTTCTCGGTGACGAGGTTATCTCCGGCAAGATAAAAGATAAAATCAGCGATATTATGTTTAATAAAAATGAAGAGATAATATAATAATTACCCCGTTTAATTACTGTACATAAAAATCTATTGAAACTGGCTATGTCCGGATACCCAGTTTTTCTATCATGTTATCTATATAGTCCATTATAAATTTTTTCTGGCTGTCATTACAGTATCCATTACAGTCACATCTGAATTTTACTGATGTCCGGACAAAAAATTCTGCCCTGATCCAGGTATCCCCTGTTTCAATGGCAAATCTGTGCGGCCTGCAGTCAGAATGTTCCGATTGCAGCCCTGTCAGGCAATCCAAAGGCATCTCAATCCAGAATAATTTTTCCATTGCTGATTCAATAGCGTTTTCATTAAGGTATCCTGTAATTTTATCCAGATCCGGGGCTGATATTTCATCCAAAAAATAACTCTTCATTAATCCTGCTTCCTTTCTCTTTCTATCCTTATCCCATTAATACATGCATCAATTATTGAGTATATCCATACTGCCAGTAAAAGTATTAAAATAATCCTCAGTATTAAAATGTCCATAAAATCGATACCTGAAAGAATCTCTTCCATGTTGATTTGGCCGGAATTTATTACCGGTAAAAAAATCTGTATTAGTTTTGCTGCTCCTCCAATAATAAGAAGAAACACACTCGCCATAAGTATAAGGCCTTTTTTTATCTGCCCATTTAATACCTGACCGAATCCCGGAACAATAACGGCTGAACCGATTGTAGCAGTAATATATTTTTTCATATCCTTCCCTTATATGGTTCTGGGTTGACCTGCAGACCATTAAAACATTGATATTTCAGTAACCTTGGATTAAGTTAGTATCCAATAACAGTAGTTATGGAACCAGTATAAATAAATACCTGAAAATAAGACAATGTCCAACAATAAATTACCCGGTAAAATGGAAAGTCCGTTTCCAAAATCAACTCCCCTGAGCGAGAAAGTGAAATTGCTCATGGATACAGTTTCTCATGATGATGCCCTTGCAATAATTATCACCGCAGATCCTGACGCAATGGCCAGTGCAATGGCACTGAAAAGACTTTTCTGGCGAAGAGTCAGGAAAACCAGCATTTATCATACCAATGTAATTAAAAGGGCAGATAACCTTTCTATGATAAACCTGTTGAAACTGGATCTAAAACATATCCGGAAGCTGAAACCCCAGAATTTTACAAAATTTGCCATAGTTGATTCCCAGCCTTCTCATAACGATCTTTTAAGCAAATACACCTATGATATTATTATAGATCATCATCCGTTTGCTCCCCAGTCTCAGGCAGCCTTTCTTGAAGTGAAAGAGGAATACGGCGCAACATCTTCCATCATGACAGAATATTTAAGGGCTTCGGGTATCAAACCATCACCAAGGCTTGCTACGGCTCTTTTTTATGGGATAAAGACGGATACAGACAACTTTGTGAGAGACTCAGTACCCGGCGATATAAATGCCTTCAGATATCTCTTTCAATTCGTTAATGTGAACATCATTAAAAAAATTGAATCATCCGAACTGAATAAAAATACATTACAGAATTTCAGGACTGCCATGAACAACCTCATCTTTGTTAAGGATAAGGTGTTTATCCCGATGGGCAATGTCAGTAATCCTGATATTCTTGTCTTAATGGCAGATTTTTTTCTGAAAATGGCTGAAATGACATGGGCTGTCGCTGCCGGAATAAGCGGTAAAAAACTGGTCATAATCTTCAGAAATGCAGGGTTCAGGCTGGATGCAGGGACGATTGCAAATAAACTCTTTGGAGAATATGGATCGGCAGGCGGCCATAAGAGCGCGGCCAGGGCTGAAATACCACTGGCTAACATTGTAAAAGAGGTCCCTGAAGGCAGGGAATATGAACAGTTTATAATTACCAGGTTAAAGGAAATTTAAAATTTAATGGATTGCAGGAGATGTTTTGAAAGCTACACAGGCAAACATAGTAGATGAAAAGCTCATTCACGAAGTTAAAAACTCGATCAGCGATAATAAAAGTAAATACCTGTCAAAACTGATCGATAAACTGCGTGCAGCAGATCTGGCAGATCTTATTGAACATCTTAAACCTGAAGAAAGACTTTATCTTTTTGAAATGCTGGAGCCTGAAGGCGCAGGGGAGGTACTGGTAGAAATAGAGGCCCCTGTACAGGAAAGGATTTTAAGCGACCTCGATAACCGGGCAATCACGGAAATTGTTCAGGAACTTGATTCGGATGATGCTGCTGACCTTGTAGGGGACCTCCCTGCAGACAGGGCAAAGGATATAATTAAAACCCTCGAAGATAACGTCACAGAAGAGCTGGAAAAGCTGCTGCCATTTGATGAAGAAAGCGCCGGCGGAATCATGGCGCTTGAATATGTTGCAGTCAATGAGCATTGCACTATCCAGGAAGCTATAGATATTATAAAGGAAAAGAGAGAAGAGGTTGAAAAACTCTATTATCTCTGGGTAGTGGATGATTTTGAAAAACTGGTCGGAGTTGTTTCATTAAAGGATCTGGTCCTTGAACCGTCAAGCAGGCTGATAAGCGATATCATGAAGACCGAAGTTATATCGGTGGACGTATACCGGGACCAGGAGGAAGTCGCCCAGCTTGTTAAAAAATATGACCTTGTTTCCATACCTGTTGTAGACGAATACAACCGGCTTGTAGGGCGTATTACCCATGATGACATTATCGATGTACTTGAGGAAGAGGCTGATGAGGATATCTCTTTCATGGGCGGTGTTATGCACCAGGAAATCACTGAAGAGTCCTATATTAAAATATCAAGGGCAAGGCTTCCATGGTTAATCGCAGGTCTTTTTGGTGGAATTATGGCTGCCCTGGTAATTAACTCATTTGAGCATTCCCTGGAAAAATCGATTGTACTTGCCTTTTTCTTTCCTGTTATTATGGCTATGGGTGGCAACACCGGGACTCAGGCGGCAACAGTGGCGGTTAGAGGTCTTGCTACAGGCGATATAAGTCTTGTGAATGTCTGGAAAAGATTATGGGTAGAGATGAAGGTAGCGATAGCGAACGGACTGATCTGCGGCGTACTTCTTGGGGTAGTGGTATACTTATGGAAAGATAATATAGGTCTTGGATGTGTAATATCCATTTCACTTATGATAATTATTCTTATTTCAGGTTTCATAGGAGCCGCGGTTCCGCTGGCGCTCAAACGAATGAATATTGACCCGGCTCTTGCCACAGGCCCTTTTGTAACCACGTCAAACGATATATTGAGTCTTCTTATTTATCTCAGTCTGGTTACAACCTTCCTTTAATTGTCTGAAGGATATTAATTGAAAGCAGAGGTGACAGGTGATGTCCAATATTTTTGAAATAATACCCGGAATCAAAGAGAGCAAGGATTCGCCCCCGACATTTTCTCTGGGGATAAAATTGAAAATCAGTCATTATGAGACCATATGCTCTGTTACACAATTACTTTCACACGATGAGCTTCAGGCAGAGATAAATTTATTAAAGAACGAACTGGCTGATATCCAGGAGAAGCTTAAATCCAGTAATGAGGAAAAAATCAGCCAGAGCGTTTTGGGTATTGATGATGACTCATCTCCCAGGGAGATATGGGAAGCCCTTTCAACCCTTGCAGATAATACGCTGTTCCTGGAAAGGTTTAACAGCCTTTCTGAATTTAAGAGAAGAGAAGTGGCAGATTATATCTTTGCAAACTGTAATATGTTTACAGGGAAGGGTGCCTATTTTTCAGCCCGTTATGTACAGGAAACCGGACTGCTGACTGTTTAATATTTCTGTCTGGTATTGTTTTTCTGCGATGTAAGGCTGGAAAGTATTATTCCTGTTATCCCTCCCAGGATTATAAGTACCTTCTGGTAATGCCACATCCCGTCTTCTGTCAGGCTTAAATCCGGGAAAACCAGGTTGAGATAATGGAGCAATATAGGCGGTATAATCAGTCCGATTACCAGGTTTATGGTTTGAAATATAAGATTTTTCTTCAGGAATTTTGATAAAAATCCTAAAAACTGGGCTTGAGCGTCCTTACGTCTCAACTTATGCTCCAGATCTATTAATTCCTTTGAGAATTCCTTCAGTTTGTTCAGCGTCTCCCGAAACTCTTTTGCTCCCTGATTTTTAATCCGATCACGTGTAGAATCAATGCTGTTCTTTATTATATTCAGTTTATGGGCTGCCGGTCTTACCATAAACCTGTAGGGTATAAGCTCGATATAATTATTACATCTTTCTATCAACTGCCTCATGCCGTCTTCAATTTTAGAGAGCTTTATCTCACGGTTTTTGACGATCCTGTTCCCAAGGTTATATATATCTTCGCTGTAGTGTATAACATCAAGATAACCGAAGTAACTGTTCGTTTTAATGAGTTGTTCCATTTTGGATATCTGTGTATTTGCTTCCTGTATTTCCTCGGGATCCTTCCCCATTATTTTTTCCAGTTCAGCCACTTCTTCCCTGGCTCCTGGCAATAATTTTTGTGCCTTATCTCTTGCATCAATCAATAAATAATCAAGATTGGTTGAAATCTCTTTATGATAGTCTGAGAGCTCCGGATCAATTAACGAAATTATGTAATAGTCCCTGTTCTTTCTGATGAGTTTAACAAGCTGTTCAATGTTGTGACTGAGATTGCCGTTATTGAATTTGGAGATGAGATCCAGGTAATTTGCTTCGGTGCAATGGGGAGTAAGTTTCAGGATTTTTCGCAACATTTCCTTGGCTTTGCTTTGTTCTTTTAAAAGGGTGTGTATCCGGTACAGAAGAAAAAGGATATATATTTTTTCAGGGGATTTGATTGCCAGTTCCAGGGCTTTTTTAAGTATTGTAGTTGCAGCTCTGTACTGATTATTCTCAATATACAAAAGTCCTGATAGGCAGTAGACTTTATAGTCATTGTTTTTTTTCTTTATTTCACTATCGATAATGGATTCTACCTGTTCCAGATTTGATACCCTCAGGCAGTCTAATCCAATCCAGAGCAGTCCTCCTTTATCATTTTCTTCGGAGCTTATCCTGATCCTGTTCCAGTGATCTTCCCTTGTATTCCATATGGTTCTGAAAAGCCTGAGTTGAAAGGTGCTTTTTAATTCATAAAAGGCATTATGTGCGATATATACCGGGCTGTTTTTACTCATGGATTCAATGTTGCCCAGATCACCCTGTGCTGCCTGAAGATAGCTGAGAAACATATTGTTTATGTTTTCCAGTGTCATGTATCCAAGCTTTTCCACATATCCGGTCATTTCCGTGATCATCTTGGATGGACATGTCATTGTAACATGTGACTGGCTTCCACAGTAAAAACACGGATTATGCTCTCCATTAACAAGTGCATTCTGGTAGCGGAAAAAATTATCAGTGGTTCGGTTATCGTTGGTCTGAGATACTGTAAAAAATCCGCCATGAGCCCCTTTGCCGCTTTTCAGGCTGATATTTGAAACCCCTTCCTTGTTCAGAAGGTGATAGGCTGTTTCCGATATATAGGTTTCACCCGGCTCAATCCGGTTCCAGTCTAACGCAAGACTTTCCAGGGATATTTTTCCAGCCCTTATAAATGCGCCTGTATCAATAATGATTTGAAGCGGCAGGTACAAGCTTGCCTCCTGCCCCATATTTGTCTGGATGTGTGATGTAAGGTATTTTGCTATTTCCCATGCAGTTCCGGTTTTTCTTACAATAAGACTTATGGAACGGTCGCTGTTAATCTGTTCTTTTTCAACGGTTCTTGCTGACCAGAATTTCCCCCGTTCCGCGATCACCTTATTCCAGGTGTTTTCAAAACGTTTGCTTCCAAGGTTGAATACAGGCCTTAGATGAACCAGCGTTTTCATGGTCGGATCAAGCTCTATCCGGCTGTCCCAGATTACTTTCAGGAGATTTAAATCTTTAAGTACATTATTTGAGTTGTTTGGAACGGCAAAATTCTCAAACTTTACAAGCGGAATTTTTTTAATAGTCGAATGCAGTTCCCTGGAAATAAGAATCTCGTCCCCGGCAACAAGCGGTAAAAATTTTGCAGCCATGTTGACAACATCACCAAAGATATCGTTGTCATCAACAATACCGTCTCCATAATGAACACATATACGGATATGTATTTCATCTTTACCATTTTTGCCTGTATTAAAGATCTGAAATTTTTGCTGAATTTTTATTGCAGATTTGAGTGCATCTTCGGGATCAAGAAAATAGGCCATAACCGAATCGCCCAGCATTTTTACAACGGTGCCGCCAAACTCGTTTATCAGAGGCGATGCCAGATCCTGATGGATCTTCAGCATTCTTCTGCCCTCTAAATCGCCCCTTAACTTGAAGAATTTAGATGAGCCGACAATATCGGTAAAAAGGACGGCCATTTTTTTGATAGCGTCTTTTGAATATTCCCCCATTGGCTTTGGAGGTGTATTCTGTCCCGAATTATTTAGCATCCTTGCCATTTCCTTTTTGTTTTAAAATAAATGCGGCAGCAAGGCAGTATCAGATAATTATCCGGATTTAATATGAAATGCAGCACTGCCCACTACTTGATCGTCATAAGGCGGCTAAAACTTGACAGATTTTTTAAGAGATTTAGTTTGAAGAGTATTGGAGTATACTGGATTATATTAGGGTTAAGCGCTGTAAGTTAATGTTAAGTTAGAATGAACTAGTGTCTTTATTTTTATGGAAAAAAGAATTCGAGTTTTTACATAATTCTTCTTTAATTGCCTCCCCCAGTTTATTGATTGAGTAGGGTTTTTTTATGTATTGGCCTGCTCCAAGATTCTGTGCCTCTTTCACCCTGTCTGTTTCTGAAAAACCGCTTGTAATCAGTGCCTTCTGGGAAGGATTTAATTTCAGTACTTTTTTATATGTATCAAGCCCATCTATACCGGGATCCATTATCATGTCGAGTAGAATCAAATCCGTTGAGTTATCTGTCAGATAATCTATTGCCGCCTCTCCGCTCTCCACTGCACAACCAGTATAACCCAGCGTATCGAGCATTGAAAGAACAATTTCTCTTTGATCCTGTATGTCATCAACTACCAGAATATTCTCGCCGTTTCCTCTGTAATAAGATATGTCCGGAACTTTCTTCTCTTTAGCGGCATCGAATCTTGTAGCCGGGAAATAAATTGTTATTTCAGTACCCTGACCCTCTTTACTGTTTACATCAATATAGCCGTTATGATCTTTGACAGTTCCCCATATAACAGACATTCCCAGCCCTGTTCCGCTTCTCCCCATGACTTTCTTGGTATAAAAAGGCTCAAATACCTGATCGATATCTTCGGGAGATATACCTATCCCGGTATCGGTTATTGAGAGGACTACGTAATCACCTTCCTCCACTCTGTCATAACCTGTCATAGGAGTATCTACATATCTGTTCTCTGTGGAGATTGAAATTGCTCCGCCTTCCGGCATTGCTTCTGCAGCATTTGATATCAGGTTCATTACAACCTTGGAAAGATGGACCTGAGAACCTTTGATATTAAGCAGGTCTGAGCCCAGATTTATATCAAATGAAACATTCGAATGATATGATTTTAATTTTGCATGTTCAAGACTCTCAAGGTGCTCAAGGATAATATCGTTAAGGTTCATTACATCCATTGAAACAACACCTCTCCTTGCAAGGGTCAGCAGATCCTGGACTATAGCTGCGGCCTTTTCCCCTGATTTTTTAATGGCAAGGATAGGTTTTTTAAGGGGGCTCTCATCAGGAATATTCATGAGTAAAAGCTCCGGATAACTGACAAGGCCCGAAAGGACATTGTTTAAATCATGGGCTACACCACCTGCCAGGGTACCGATAGTTTCCATCTTCTGGGCACGGTTTAGCTGCTTTTCCAGCTTTTTTTTCTGCTTTTCGGATGATTCCAGTTCAGTTATGTCCAGGGCAAAACCGATAAATCCAACGATTTTATTTTCATCATTTTTATAGGGTATTCTATCTATTAAAATTTTTCTTTGTTTACCGGCAGTTTTAAAAACTTCCTTTTTATTTAACAGCGGAGTTCCGCTTTTCAATACTTCCAGATCATTATGAAGCCCGTAATCATCATTTTCAGGAAACAAATCACTGTATTTTTTTCCAATGATTTTCTTTAATGGAAGACCTGTAAGCTGTGTAAACCTTTTATTTGTCCGCTGGTATCTAAGGTTATTGTCTTTATAAAAAATAATAGCCGGTGATGAGTCAAGCATTACTTCCAGTTCTTTGCCCTTGCGTTCCAGTACAATATGAGCATCTTCCAATTGTTGTGTTCTTTCAGCTACCTTGCTTTCCATCTGGGTATAAAGCTCGAGGTATTTTGACATGGAGATGTCGTTCTCTTCCCTTGTAACACGAAGGTCATTTGTCAGGTGTTTTACCTGTGTTTCAAGGATACTGATCCTGTTTTTTAATTCTTCTATATTGTTCTTAGGTTCCATTTCTTAAAAAAAGCCCTGTTCTTCCATCTTTTTCATTTCAAGTGCAACATTTTCAAACAGGAGTTCAAGTGCATGATGCTCCAGTCCCAGTTCTTTCATGCACCTGTTAAAGGTATTTTCCGATTCAAATAGCGCATCACAGAAACCAACATTTCTTCTCTGGCAGAAATAATCGGCAATATACAGCGTATAGGCAATTTTCATATACTGGCTGGGTGCATCTTCAGGTGTATGATGATTGCCGATTGCATAACAAATCTCTTCCGGGATCTGCCAGTGTGCCAGTATTGCCTGGCCTGATTGGGAATGGTCATATCCTGAATCTTCATATTCGACTTCAATAAGATTTTGCCCATCTATTTTTGATTGCTGCAGGAAGCGTTGAAATTTATCCGGAAAAAGCTGATCACTAACAATTATTCCGATCTCATGCAGAAGACCGGCAGCATAGATATTTTCCCCCCTCTCTCCGAATTCCCGTCTATATATGAGTTTACCCAGCAGGGCCACGGCCAGTGAATGCCTCCATAGCATCTCCCTTGAATATTCACCGTTGAATTGACCATCGACGAAAATCTCACATACCTTCTGGTTTATCGCCAGTTCTTTAATCGCATCATATCCTACCCATATAACGGCCCTGGTTATCTCACTTACTTTTTCCCTGGGTGAATAATAAGCCGAATTTGCAAGTCTCAGCACTTTAGCTGTTAAGGGCGGGTCAATCTGGATCAAATCAGTCAGATCTCTGGCGGTTGATTTTGGATCATTAATAATTCTTATCAGGCCGGTTACTATATTTTTTATTGAAGAGAGTTCAGAATTATCGACTAACTGTATTAACTTATCTAATTTAATTGTCTTTTCCTCAGACGTAAACATCTGTCTAAAACATGCAAAAATATATTACCGGAAAACAGTCTTTCGGTAATATTTCTTAATATGCAAAAATCCTTTCTATAAATCATTCCTCATTTCTTAAAGCAGTAGAGGAATCCAATACTTTTTATCGGCATCTTGCATAAAAATCTGTAATTTATATTTAAAATGGGAATTTTCATGAAATTAACAGAGGTCAAAAAAGCACTCAAAAATTAACTACAATAGGTATAACAAATACACCATATAATCCCTTAATTGCAGTTGCTAAATATTTTTAGTCGGGAGTATATCCAGTCTAAAGAATAGATATTATTTGCCCACTGTCACCTATCATTGGTCCGGGTGAATGCTTTTACTTGCATAAAATAGGGATAGTGATAGGGTTAATTGTTTTAAGGTCCCGGGAAGAAAGGTCGATAAGAATTCACGGAGCCATCTTCGGGAAAAATGATATATTATAAATTGGGAGAAAGTTAATTTTGGATGTAAAATATATCAACCCCTTTATTGAATCCACTTATCATGTTCTTGATACAATGGCCAAAATCAAAGCTGAAGGTGGAAGCCCTTATATAAAAAAGGACAGAATCGCCAGGGGTGTTGTGTCGGCTGTTATTGAACTTACAGGTGATGTCTCAGGGACATTATCAATAAGTTTTGAGGAGACCTGTATACTGAATATTGTATCAAGTCTCTTTAATGCAGAGGTTGAGATGAATGATGAGATTAAAGATACTGTTGGAGAACTATGCAATATTATAACAGGTCAGGCCAGACAAAAACTGTTTGAACTTGGCCTTAATATTAAAGCCGGCATACCTGAATTAATAATGGGGGAAAAACATTCAATAAAACATAGCTCAGATGACAGGGTTATAGGTATCCCGTTTTCATGTGCAAATAGCAGTTTCACAATAGAAGTATGTTTTGATGAATTAAGTTAAACAGCCGTTTTGGACAGGCCGGATTTAAGGTATCCGGCTTTATTGAATTCCCAGAGATACCATTATGGATGCGCCTTCCTCACTGTTCCTTACCCGTTCGATAAGATCATTGATATCTTCACTCATTTCCAGATCGTACCAGGCACCATGGCTGAAGCCTTTGGGCAGGTTTCCGTCAGGGAGCGGGTTTCCATTCATTGACACAGAGAAATTGGATAAATGCACTGCCTGGGAATATATTCTGGTATCCTGGTCACATCGATCCGGTTCGTATTGAAACATTACACTGTCACAGATAAACTTTGGAAGTTTCCAGTGATCCAGGATAACTGCGCCAATTTCTGCATGATTAATTCCGAGTTCTTTTTCTTCAATTTTATGCAATTCCATGTCTTCGGTTTTGGACAGTTCGAGTATGTCCATGAAGTATCCCGGGAAATACTGGAAAAGTATTAAACGACCGATGGCATGAAAAAGCCCGGCAGTGAATGCATTGTTAATATCGACTTTTTCTTCGGAATATGCCTTAGATGAAGCGATTATTTCCCGGGTGGTCAGGGCCACCATAATTGAATGGGTCCAAAAATCCTTGAAATAATTCTTAGGCAATCCTTTCTGGCTGAAAACCTTCATGGCGCCCATGGCAATTGTGAGTTTCTCAACCTCTGCAAGCCCCATTCGAACAATGGCCTGACGTACATTTCCGAACTGACGGCCGAAACCATAATATGCAGAGTTGGCCAATTTAAGAATCTTTGATGCCAGTGCCGGGTCATTCTCAACGATACTCGCGATGTCCTTGATATTCACATCGGGTTCCTGCAGTTTTTTTCTAACCCTGTTGGCGATCTCAGGAAAGGTCGGCAGGTCTTCTACCTGATCCAGTTTTGCAAGAATTAATTTTCGTTTGATCATTTTCTATTCCATTAACATTAAGGTTTATACCGGTACAAGTTATACGGATATAAAACACTATTCCTTGATTTGATAGTAAAGGCCTCTGTTGTATGTAAGAATATTGAACCGGTCACTGTGTCCACTCATCGTTTCTGAACCTCCCAGGAAAAAATATCCGCCCTTGTTCAGTACCTTTGAGATTTTTTCGAATAACCCCTTCTTGAATTGATCAGAAAAATATATGGCAACATTTCTACAAAAAACTATGTCAAATTTCCCCAGACTCATAAAACTGTCTTGAAGATTGAAGCGTTTAAACCGGATGGTTTTTTTGACTTCATTGGTAATAGCCCAGAAGCGTCCCTTTTTTTCAAAATATGACTTCTGATATGCCGGCGTCATGCCTCTGCCAATGGCAAAGTCATCATACAAACCGGCATTTGCGATATAGAGTGCAGAAGGTGAAATATCTGTTGCCACAACTTCCAGATGATCCAGCTTCAGGGGGGTGGAATTTTTCGCATATTCCATGAATGTCATCACAGCGGAATAGGGCTCCTGCCCAGTGGAACAGGCGGCACACCATATACGAATATTTTTCCGCTTACCTGAAGCGAATTCTTTACTGTATGCCGGAAGAATATCGCTTTTTAATAAATCAAACGGATATTTATCCCTAAACCATAAGGTTTCATTGGTGGTCATGGCATCTACGATTTTATCCCGCAGCCCTGACCTGGGATCGTTTTTTGCTTTAATGCAGAGATCTTTGTATGTTTCGCATCCGGCCTCGGATAAGATATCCGACAAACGGGTTTCCACCAGATATTCTTTATTATCTCCCAGAGAAATTCCGCAGCTCTGTTCAATAAATTCCCGCATGAGCTTAAAATCTTCAGAACTGATAGATATTTTTGCCATATTGACTCTTTAAAATGCAACCCTTTAGCCGACACTGACCATTTTAAATCTTTGTTTAAAATGACAAATAATTCGATAAATATTAATTATTTGAGGCGTAAAGTATATGGAGTTAGGTGTTGTATGTCAATAGATGTTTCGGTTCCTATAACCGGATTGGTAAATTTTGCTTGTCAGGTAGAGGTGAAATGTATCTGATATATCATTTTTTTATTTTCACTTGATTCTTTCCAGACCTCTTGGCATCGTATAATGCATCATCAGCTCTTTTCATCAAACCATCGACACTATCTCCTTCTTTCGCAGGGTAAGCGGTAGAAACGCCACAGCTTATACTCAAAGTAAATTTATTGTTACTAATGAATGAAGTGTCAAGATCTAGAACAATTTGATTGAGAATTTCTGCTATTTTAACTGCACCGCTAATATCAGTTTCAGAAAAAATAAAAACAAACTCTTCACCGCCATATCTCGCAACGTAATCATTTCTTCTTATTCTTTTTTCAAAAGCCCTGGCAATGTTGACCAGAACAATGTCACCCACTTTATGCCCATAGGTATCGTTTATTTTCTTGAAGTCATCAATATCTGCCATGACAATAGAAAGAGGATAATTATTTCGCTCTGACCTGTACCATTCTTTTTCTAAAATTTCATCCAGGAATTTCCTGTTGTATAACCCTGTCAAAGAGTCTTTACTGGCTGCAACCTTAAGCTCTTCAATTTTTTTATCCAGTTCTTTTGCTAGTTTTTTTTCTCTTTTAAATGCCTGAGTAAGATGGTACTTGGTAGTCTCATTTGATATTGCAATATTTAAAATTTCTTCATTAGCCTGACGCATAATCTCTTCATATTTCTTTTCTGTCCCCACATCAATTTGGAAATATGACGCAATTTCAACCAGCAGCGGATGAATATCATTGAGTAATTCTTCGGCTTTTTCTGATCCGATTCCCATTAATAGATGGCTATCGTCCATAAATTTTTTAATACTGTCACTTTTCTTTCCAATATAAAAGATATCACCGACCAGGGAGCTTAAATAATAAACAGGTGATACGTTTAAATCCTTGGAATTTAGGGATTCATGATCCGGCTTCCTGTGATGATTTAAGATTGATAATTTGATTTTATCAGGCAGACCCCATTTTTCAGCCAGTAAACCGCCTACTTCTACATGATCTACTCCCAGAAGTTCTCTTTCTTCATCAATGGATAACCTTCCATTGCTCTCCATTCTTTCGACCAATTGATTGGCCAGCGCCTTATCAAATGCATAAAAGGCGATTAATCCAATGTCAAACAAAAGACCATTGGTAAAGGCATCTTCATGATTTTTATTCCCGTTTAAAGAACATAATTTACGTGCAGCTATACCGCTTAAAATAGACCTCTGCCATATTTTTGATAAAACAGGGGATTCCGAAGGTGAAAACAGATCAACTACACCAACCGCGAGGGCAATATTTCTGACAGCAGTAAATCCCAAAAGTACAACAGCCTGATCGATGGAGGTTATTTTTCTTAAAAGCCCAAATGCGGAAGAGTTTGTTATTCTCATAATAGCAGCGGACAAACCAATATCCCTCTTGATTACATCTGAGATCTGGGAAATGTCGGAATTATCACTTTCAGTAAGATTAATCAATTTTGCTATTGAACCCGATAAGACAGGCAGATTCTTGCCTGACTCAATCCATTTATATATGTTTTCACTCAAAACTTTACTCCTTTTAATATGAGCAAACGCAAAGCATATTTCAGTAGCAGCGCTAAAATTATAGAAGGTGAGAGTCCTGTGATTATTTTATAACAGAATTAGAAGTCTTGTTAGGATAAGGTATCTGCCTTAGGGGCTTATACCAGATTATATATATTTATCATATCGGCAATAAAAACATATTGCTTAAATGTTTTTCTTAATCCTCCTTTTTATTATTTTATCATCTTTTAAAAAGCATACTTGAGATTTAAATATAATTGGTTACATACCCTGTAATCTATATGCAAGCAAAAGTAAAACGACATAAAAAAAGGTTAGCTCTAAACTTGCTAACCTTTTATTTTTATAAACGTATTTTATGGTGGAGCTGATCGGGATCGAACCGACGACCTCTTGACTGCCAGTCAAGCGCTCTCCCAACTGAGCTACAGCCCCGTGAAGAATTTGGAATAATAGCATAACTGAATTTGATGTCAATAAGATATTGACATCAAATTTATATCATTTATAATCCCCTAACCAATCAAGCCGGAGTGGTGAAACTGGTAGACGCGCTGGACTCAAAATCCTGTGGACGTATGTCCGTGTCGGTTCGATTCCGACCTCCGGCATTCCTTAATATCTAATTCCTGACTAATATCAAGTATTTGCAGGTCTATATCATCTCGGTTACTTCATGAAACCACAACCTGTATACACATCTGTATACACAAAATGGAGTAACTGAGTATGAGAAACAATCCATCCTATTTAGTTCGTCAACAGTCATCATGGTGCTTCCGTATTCGAGTTCCTATTGACCTTCAGGTGATAATAGGTAAGAAAGAGCTGAGGTACACACTTACAACTGGTTCACAAGGTGAAGCTAAATACAGAGCACGAAGAACAGCAGGAATAGTTCAGCATTTATTCAGGAGAGTAAAGCGAGATATGCGAAAATCAGTGAAAGAACTTAATAACAGAGAAGTACAGACATTACTTGATAACTCAATCAGACAAGCTTTAGAAGATGAAGAAGAAATGATATTGAGACGGGAAAGACCATTGCAGAATGACGATCAGTATATGAACTGGATTACTGAGTTAGACGGCCCACATTCTGACCGCCTTGAAGCTTTACACTTAGGAAACTTCAAGATAGCCGAACGTTCCCTTCAGCTTACCCTTGAAGATGCAGGAATCAGTATAGCCGATACTGACAGGGATTCCATAGAATATAAAAGACTCCTGAAGGAGGCACTTCGGTCTGACATTAAAGCCTTAGAACTTATAATTGAAATGAGGAAGAATCCTGACTTAACCATTGATGACCTGTTAAACACTGCAAAGGGTATACCACCTGTTCAAACCTCCGTGATTCGTGAAGCTGAACCAGAAGAGGACTCAACAGAGTTGCTGTCAGTAATCATAGAGGCATATCGAAAAGAGAATATTGATTCAGGCAATTGGAAGAAGCGTACAATAGATGATATTAAAACCTGTGAGAATGTACTGATTATGATTCTCGGTGATGTGCCTGTTCAAACAGTCAACTTCTCAACAATGCGAGATTGTAAAGCCATCTTGCAAAAGTTGCCTAAGTTCTTGAATTCTCAAAGGTATCAAGGTAAGACCATTGAGGAAATAATCAAGATAGGTGAATCTCATAATAAACTGTCCATAACCACCATTAACAAGTATTTAGGGTATGCAAGCGGTCTGTTTAATTGGGCAAGAGATAATAATTATATCAAGGAGAATCCTGCAAGGGGCTTACAGATATCGCAGAAGAAACGCAAAAAGAGGACAGACGAAGGCCGGAAGGTATTTGAAACTGATGACCTTAAAAAGATATTTGAGCCTGACACATTCATTCCTGAAGGTAGGTTTGCAAGTCCATATAAATTCTGGATACCTCTCTTAGGGCTTTACACCGGAGCAAGACTTGAAGAAATCTGCCAGTTAACACCTGATGATATCCGGCTTGAGGGTGATATCTGGATAATGGACATCAATGATAAGGACGATAAAGAGATTAAGAATGTTGACTCTATCAGAGAAATACCTTTACATCCACATTTAGTGGAAACTTTGAGATTTCCTGAGTATGTCCAGAAGATGAAATCAAAGAAGAAAGACAGGATATTCTATGAACTGAAAAGGGTACAGCATCGATATGGACACCATGTTTCCCCGTGGTTCTCAGGCCACATCAAAAAGAAATGCGGTATTGATGAAGTGGGTAAATCCTTCCATTCATTCCGGCATACCTTTATAAACTACCTGAAGCAGAACGACTTTGAACGCTCAATGGTTAAACAGCTTACAGGTCACTCTGATGAAGATATGACCTTCGGGAGATATGGGAAGAGATATGAACCGGAGAAACTGTATCAGGATGTTATCGTCAATATAGACTTTGGGATTGATATTGACCACTTGAAGAAGTGTAAGTATGTTGCTTAATGTCTGCACATGGCATCTACGATGCTTGCCAAGTTACTCAGGATGCCTCACCTTACGCTTAAAACTGAAATGAGTACAATATACCCCTGAAGTTAATGTGATGCGAATTTGAGAGGCTGAAGGGTATTTTTGGGTGTGGCTGAAGGTTGGACTTGAAATAGTGAAATTGAGAATGTATTGTTAACAACAATAAATCTCTGATCAACCACACCGACAATATTTGTTAAATCTATAGGAGCACTATATGACAGCTATTGATTGGGTCACTATTGTATCCGGTTTGCTTGCCGTTATTTCGTTAATAGGTAATTACATTCAATATAATGCAAAAAGAAACCTATCAAAAGACCTGAGAGTTCAAGTACAATCATCCTATAATCATTTATGTCAAATCACTCGTGCCTGTGATCACTGTATGCCTGATAAGGTACGCCCTGATATCCCTGCTGATTTCTATAAAATGTTAGGTGAATTCTCGTTTATCAGAGGTGCTTCAGAAGCAGGGCGAACCTCTATAAATTCATTTAGCAGAGAACATTTAAAGGTTCTTCCAAGAGATGAACATCCACATAGACCGGAAAGCAATTCATTACCGCAAGTAAAGAAGTAATAGATAAATAGTTAATTTTACGTTAGCAACTTTTGAATTGGAGGAAACATGACTTTTCTTCGAGATATACAGGACTCAGCCATAGATTCTGAAAGTAGACTCTCTGACTTGTTACGCAAATGTAAAGTTCTCGCTCACCGTCTTCAGCATGATGAATTGAACCAATGGGTGGAATATGAATTAAACGGTTATCCCTCATTTGATATTATACCAGATTATAGAATAGTCTCAGGAATTGCTAAAGGCCATTTTGAGGCTTATGGTCGTATGTTGCAGAATATGACTATTCCTTCAGGTAGTTTACCAAAAGAATACAGGCATTGGGCAAATGAGGCACGTCTCGTACAACCTATAAGTGCTATAGAAGAAACATGTAGTGGAAGCGGAGACATGTTACAAATTGATTGGCCGGGAAACCTTATGGCCATTGTAGGTCAAAAAATATTCAAAGGTTACAGCATGATTGGAGCATGGCTTGAAATTCCTAAAAGTTTAGTCTTTGCAATCCTTGATACGGTCAGAAATCGTATTCTAAGTTTTGCCCTTGAAATAGAAAAAGAAAATCCAGACGCAGGAGAAGCAATGCCAGACGACAAACCAATTCCAGATGAAAAAGTTTCGCAGGTATTCCATACTGTCATCAATGGAAATGTACAGAATGTAGCTACAGGAAGCACAAACGTTACACAGAGTGGGCAGTTTATCGTAACAAAAGGTGACTTTGAAAGCCTTTCCTCTTTCTTAAAATCCAAAGGTATCTCAAATGAGGACATTGAGGAGTTAAGCATCGCAGTTAAGGAAGATGAAGAGCATGGACAAACTCAAGGTTTTGGTAAGAAAGTATCAGGTTGGATGGGTAAAATGTTAAGTAAAGCCGGGACAGAGGCTTGGAAGGTAGGTACAAGTTCAGCCGGAACATTGTTAACAAAAGCACTTACGACTTATTTAGGTTTAGAATGATGAAACTCACCGCATAGTCAGACTTCATTGAAAATTATTAAGAGAGGGATACCGTGTCACCGGAAAAACCACAATGCCAAGCGTTCGCAACATCAAGCCAAAAACAGTGCTCTAAGAAACCTTTACGTGGATCACGTTATTGCTTTTTACATCAATCATGGGGGACTAACATAATAGGCGCAATTATCATGCTGATTGTCGGAGCTTTACTTGGGCCTGTAGTTTCCGATTTGTACCACCATTTTCATCCTTCTCAAGAGGCTGTCGCTATATCAAATTTTGATGATAAAGCT
Source organism: Desulfatiglandales bacterium (assembly GCA_963667015.2). Taxonomy (GTDB): domain Bacteria; phylum Desulfobacterota; class DSM-4660; order Desulfatiglandales; family HGW-15; genus JAAZBV01. Next base: position 1,158,521 of record CAXXJJ010000004.1, on the reverse strand, counting down.
GAGGAACGTGACAAAGCTCAAAACCAAAAATTGGATGAAGTCCTTGCAAAACAGGGAAATAAAAGTGCAAGGGATGAGTACTTGGCTGCACAGAAGGACTTAATAAGTCTTTATGCGGAAAAAATGATCACAGAACCTGACGATACTTTATTAAAAAAACAGAAAGATAGCCTTGATAAAATCAAAGATGAAAGCCAAAAGGAAGCAAATCTGTATGAACTAAAATGGGAACCTGTTCGCCACTTAATTTTAACCCTCCTTGACGGTGAAATTTCAAATTGGGAATCTAAAGGGCTTCTATCTAATATAGGAAAGACAGACATTCCTGTGATAGTTTCCGAGATAAATTTGATTCAAGGTAAGGCCCGAACATATAATTTGGTAGATGGTTCTGAGCTTTGGATATGGCAAGAATCAGGGCGAATAGAGGGAGGTAAGTTACGTAGCAGATTAATATTTAGCTTTAATTTCAAGAGAAAGTTATATCGAAATGAAAAATTATTAGAAGTTAAGTTTGCCTCAGATCATTCTGAAATTCGATGCCTCTCAAGTGATCTGAAATTAGAACCTCAGTTTTTTTCCAAACTCAATAACCCGATGAAAGATAAAAAATTTATGGATAATCTGGCCATTGCGTTCAGTCAAGTTGTTAACTATGCGATTGTACATTCTGATACTGAAATCGATTAACTTGGAGTTAATCTTGATGTCCACCCCTAAATAATGAATTGATAAGTGGTGATTGGAGTTGTATATAATGTAACTATTGATTTATCCATTCTCCTGAACGCATGATTTTATTAACCAAAAGGAACATAAAATATTAACCCTCAATAATGGTTTATGAAATGGATACCGATTTTGATCTGATCAAAATAAATGAAATAATCAAAAAACGTTTATCACGTGTAGCTCCATCAGTAAAAAAGTCATTCCCATCTGTGCTACAGAAAAAGAAGATTCGTTGGGTCGCAATAACTGAGGCTGAGTATGCTATGATTGTTATTCTCGGCTCAGGAGATAAAAAACGAATTAATGATTATATTTCAAAAAAGCTGAATCCATTCCCGGGTCTTATTACTGTCAAAAAAGAAAGCGCTTTGTTTAGGGCAGAGGGTGCCCGTTATATGACTGCAAGCGAATGTACAGTTAGTAATGCTTACACTTTTTCTTTGGGGAAAGATTCAACAATTGTATTACTTAATCACACCCAATCGATTGAAACTAAAAATCAAGGGAAATTAGAGTACAAGATACCTCTTGCTTACATTGTGAGTTATGGAGATGAAATTAACAAAGCAACAGTATATGAGTATTTTGATGGTCTTGTAGCATATTCTACTAATATGTGGAGAGAAGCGTATGCAGGATAACTCCACTGAAAATTACAATCAGCTAAGAAAATTAATTCAAGCAGATGGAAACAAGGAATTGGAATGCCGAGCATTTTTGCATCATGTTAAGACTGCTCTGATACCCGAAACTGTTTTAGAATTTGTTTATATTGATAAAGAACGTAGGGGTAATTCAGGTGATTCTGACTACGTCCTATCTGTAAAAGTACAGGACGAGACAGGCCTACAAGCTGTTAAAGCATTTATTTGGGAACTAAAAGCACCTCAGTGTTATATATTTGAAAAGGAAACTGAGAATAGATTACGCCCCTCAAAGGAACTTATTAAAGCTGAAAACCAACTGTTTCATTACTTTCATGAAAATAAAGGAGATGAAAATTTTAAACGCGATTTTCAAATAGTACATTCAGACAATATATATTTCGGCGGAATTATTATTGGACGTCACGATCGATGGGTTGACGGCGACTTTATAAATGTAGACAAAAGAAATAAGTTGTATGAAAAGGCATTAACAATAAGGAAGCAATATATATACGATCGTTGGAATATTAGAATTCTTACATGGGATTATATACTCGATTTATTAAAAACCAATCAAGTTCTGCTTCAACAAACGATTGATGATACAAAGATGCCAGAGGTTTTAGTGGATTCATCAGATACATCAAATATTAATTTTTGTGACACATAGTGAAGTGCTCCCTCAAGTCTCACCAAAAGGATCACTCCAAGCTTTCCACCTTTTACTCAACAAGGCCGGTAAACTGGCTATCAACTCCCTACTTCAGTTGTCCACTCTTCAAACCGAACTCATCGGGAGGCGTTCGCTTTCGGTCTCATAGACAAAAACAGATACAAGCAGACAGATAAATAAAAATCAGAAACGCTATCACGAAGGTTGAAACTGAAGCCTTCGACTGACTTTACCACACTATAAGAGGCAAGGCCTCATTAACACATCCAATCAAATTATTTCCTTATGTTATACTTATAGTTTACTGCGAGAGCAGTGTCTTATAAGGGATATATAAGGAGTTAGCCTTTAAGAAAGGGGATATTTATTTTTGTAAATCCCCTCCACTTAAAGTCATCACAGAAGATATACTCAGAGTCTCACCAGAAGACAATCTAACATACTCCTATAACTTTTTCTTCTGGTTCCTCTCTGAGCACTCTTCTGTTTATAAATTTCACTATGCAAAATAGGTCTATAAAGAGTTATTATATGATTTAAAGTGCAATGTGAATGGTAGGACTTAAAGGTTAGACAGTCGAAGCTAATTACTATTGTTTGATAAACATGCCTTTAGATGATCGTCCATGTCTTTGGATTTCATATCTAATGTTCATCTCATTCATAATCCCATAGAGGTCAGAGTCAATTTCCTGTGCCTTCTTCGTTAAGGTTGCTAATGTCCTTGGAGACATGCCTAAATTATTTCTCACATGACCGGCTGGTATGCTACCGTTCTGCATGTTCTTAAAGTACTTCACAAGAGCTTCCTGCCATTTGCCTCTTCTGGGTGCTTGAACCGTTCGTTTCTGTTTACCATAATCCCATTCATGTAGATGAATATTAGGCATATCCTTTGAGATGCTTTCCAAGAGTATATCCGAAAGAGGATCATCAGGTAAAAGCATCCAGACACTTGTGGGTTCACAATGGCCCTGACTGTCAATAACTTTCCTGCATCTAACACGGTTAATAGCCTGTATAACGTCCACAATGATTGCTCCATGCTTCAATGCTCTGCGAATATCTGTGTGTCTACCATAAGGTCTGTCTCCTTCAGATTGAAGCCATTCAGTGGACATAGGCCCGTGAAAAGACATGAATAGATTTGCTGTCCATGTATCAGGCTTGTAGGGTAAACCAAAGATTACAACCTTATTGCACTCCTTCCATTCATTACTTCCGTCAATCGCTCCCCAATGTCCTGTCATTAATTTGAAGTTGGTTTTGTAGGATGTAAGGATAGGTTCAAGGTCTTTATGTGTAACTACAAGAACACGATCACCTTCTTTAAAACGATTATTAAGATCAGAAATGAAATCTTTGCATATTTTCTTAGCATTTTTGTTCATCCATACCTTTCCGACTTTGTGGCCGAGTGAATAGTTTAGAGCAACATTGTCATACCGTCTTTCACCACCATAGGGCGTTTCTATATGTGCGTCCTTCCAGATATCCAGAAGGACATTACTGCTTGCTGTGGCATCAAGGATAACTGCCCCTTTGACATCTTCAGGAACAAGTAATCTTGCAGTGTTTAGAGTCGGGATACCCTTCTTCTTTGCATAGTATGCCCATGACCTTAGTATTCCATGAACAGATTTCAATCGTGCATCATGTAACTTTCTTAACCTGTCCAACTCTTTTGGGTTTGATTGTTTGAGGATTAATACCTGAATTTTGCACGAAAACGCATTTTCTATAGTATATTATTCAATTTTTATAAAGCTTATTTCTCCGTGCAAGAAATTTTGTGCACGAAGTACAACCAACTCAAATTACAGCTAAATTATTGCCGCACCAAGGTTTAGGCACTGCTCTCTTCATATCCAAATATTCCATGAACGACAGTAAGGCTGGTGTTCGGCTATCATGGATAGAGTACCTGACTTTATTCCGGTTTGATGCCATGACAACCTTTGCGGCAATCATCAGCAAACGCAACCTTGCTATACGAACAGTATTTGTTTTTATCCCTTTAAGTGAAGCAGCCTGCGGTGCTGCCTCATCAGGTTGTTTGTCTTTGCAACTATTCTCAGCCATTATTTTCAAGTAGCGCCAGATATTATAGGCCAGCATTACAACTTGAAAATAAGCATAGTTATTTTTGAAACGTGATGAAGGAATGGCGTCAAGCCCTTCACGTTTTGATTCACCCACCAGGTTTTCAACATCTGCACGTTTATCATACAGGGCAATGACCTTATGAGCTTTTTGCCTGAGATCAGTGCTGAATATACGATAAGTATATTTATCTTCTTCAAACAGTTCGTACTGAGTATTTTGATCTTTGATATTTTCTTTGGGCATTCTCATTGCAACAAACCTGACAGGTTCCTCCCACCCCTGAGGCTGGTATACGCAACTGTTGTACTCACACGCCTGTTTTTTGTTAGGCTGATACCAAAGTCGGGGATCAAATGGAGGATTGCATCCTTTGTTAGCAAAAATAAAATTATAGCCTTCTTCTATGCATTCATGAACACTTTCTGCACTTTGGAATTCCCCATCCCCACGTACCAAAACCTGTTCAACGCAGCCAGGCAGCTGGCTTTTTATTTGGGAAATAAATTCCGCAGTTTCGATGCCTCCCATGGTTTCACCTCTACGAAGTTTGCCGATCAGATATTCCCTGCTTTCCTCAATAAAACACAGGACTGGTCGATAGCCTTTCTTTCCGCGGTTTTTAGTGTTGTGGCCTTTCCGAGCCCCCTGTTGATCTCCAAAAACTGTCTCGACTGTTGTGTCTATATCTAAGCAAACTTTGCGATAAGAAATATTGTTAAGGCTCCAGACACGCTCTCTAAGGACTGCCATTACATTCAGTAAGGATTTCCCCTGATTGAGACCCATACTATTAACGTATCGCCAAAAAGTACTGGCAACAGGCAAGCTGGTAACCCTAAAAAATCCGCAAAGCATCGAATCAAAACGTAAATATGAAAAATGCCATACCCTGTTGAAGCCTATAAATAGTAGCGTCAGCAGACCGACTACCATAGAATAGTGTCCCAGCTTGGGTTTCCGGCTAGGGGCTTTATATACAGATTCAAATATTTCCCGAAAATCAATCAGGTCTATAAATTTTATAATGGCCAAAAGCCCGCCAAATGGGCTTAGCTGTTCACTGCATGTGTCATATGCTGTAGATGCATTGATATTTCTGGCATTTGAGTGATCTGTCTGGGTTCCTTTATTGTTGTACTTCTTAGTGAATTTTGATTTATTAGCTTTTACCATCTGGGTATCTCCTGTATTTATGGTTGTCTTTGTCAACTCCCATAATAACAGCGGTTCCAGATGGTCAATGTGTTTCTATGTTTTTTTATTTTTAATGCAAAATTCAGGTAATAAATCATATCGCACTTCTTTTTCCTCATTGCATCCCTGAGAAGAGTTAAATCCGGCGGATTATCAAGAAGTGAAACCTCAGATATAAGAGACTCCTGACAACTTCCTGTTTTCCTTTTCTGCTGGTCAACTTCCTTCAGCATGTTGGCAAGCTTTTCGATTGCTCGAACCTCTTCAGGAAACTCTTCTTCGATATCCGGTGGTATAACTGCAAGTGTCTGCTTGAGGCCCATGAGTGAACCTTGAGAGTGCTCTATGAGGTCAATGCATTCGTCAATGATGATAAGCTTTCGGCTGTCACCATTGCCATTCATGAATAACAGGCCAAGTCGATTCAATAGTTGCTCCTTGTCCAAGATGATCTAAGGCCATCTCATAGAATCTGTGAGTAATGATGACTACGCCATACATACGAAGTTCAGATAGTTGAGTCTTGCTGTCAGAATGATGTGCTATTGCAACTTCATGACCCGATAGTTCATTGATCTGGTCTCTAATGTCATTGGCATCAAGTTTCCTTCTGGTAACGATAAGAACACCTGGGTGTTCATCTTCAGATAATCTTGAAAGCATACTTGAGAACACAATAGCTCCTTGAGTTTTACCTGTGCCTGTCTTTGGCTGAAGCACTGTCCAGTTTTTTGAGTAGGATGGATTGTTATGGTTAAAGATATGCTCGTTGAAAACCCTGCCAATCTGTCTCCAAGTCTGTCTCAGCGCATGGCTTGAAACGTTCCCTAATCGTTCTTCCCAGTTTTTTTCCATTTCTTTTACAAATTCTTCTCGGTCAATAATGTCTTTCATGTTGTTTTGAACTCCTAAGTTCTTATAGGTTAATATTTCAGGCTTAATACGGCCTTGTTCCTCACGGAACTGGCAAATGGCTATAGGTTTAATGAATGTTAAGTTGAGTGGTTGGTGAAATAAAAATTTAAGGACGACTTTCTCTCTGTAGTGACCAGTATTTTTCAAAAGTAGACTTAACTGTTTGATATTATTAACGTTCAAAAAGGTTTCATATTTGGTGACAAATTGTCCCTATGTGAGCAATAATCAGAAGAAAGGTACAATAAAAATTCTGGGAGTGTTTTCTTTCTTAGGGAAGTCCTAATTTCAGAAAAGCAAGTTAACTAATTGATATTAAAGACGTTCTAAATGGTTTCACATTAAGTGACAAATTGCTTTGACATGAAACTCTCAGTTTCTTAAAAGGAAGGTCAAATTTGATTAGGAGGAAAGCTTTTTATGAGTAGTCGTTTTATTAGGTCAGTTGCTTACATGAGATACCCAGAGGATTACAAGGAAGTTGCTTATTTTTTAAAGTTGGGGATGAAAGCTGGATATTTTGCACCTTTCGGGATTGATGATCATTATCTTGAATTAGAGGAAGGCTATACAGCGTTCACCGAGATGGTGTCGGACATAATGACAGAAGGTAATTCAATTAAAGTTATTACAGTCCCATCAATTGACCACCTTGGTGATGATCCTGAAACTCAGAATATATTACTTTGCTATCTTGCTGCAAAAGGATTGCATGTTGTAGAAATCACGGAGAAGGATGTCCTTTATGAAGGGGAGGTAGTAACAACAGAAGCTAAGGCGAAAAGCCTTTCTAAGGATTTACCTATAGACTTAATTAAACTGTTTGCTCTCTTTTCCCATACCGACAAACTTATAGATCATATAGGCCTGCTACCAAGTGACTTAGCAAATGATCCTCAAAATAAATCTCGTTCTGCTGGTGCTCCGGGTTATTACCGTGAACAACCAGCAGTCCTCAAGCGGATAAAAAAATTGAGAAGGAAACACAAAGGGCAAAAGCAAAAGTCCTTTCAAGAAATTGCAAATATCCTAAACAGTGAAGGCATTAAAACCATTCAGGGTAAAACTTGGACAAGGCAGAATGTCCGCAAACTCTTTTCCTCCGATAAGATGAAAAACATCAGGTTGCATGTTGAATTTCCAAAAGGACTTCAAGAAAATCTCACAGAGTCACGCTCAAAAGCCATGAGGAAGTATATAGAGAAGAATCCTGATGGAATAGGAGATGCGGAGATGGATGGTGCCTTCAAGGCCTTTCTTGAAGAAGAGGAAAATGCCTCCGAGTAACAAGCATTTAAATTAGTATAAGACTAAGAATAATAGGGGTTTCCCGCTTCAGGAATAGAATAAAATATAGAGCTTGACAACATACCGAACCATGGTCTATAAAAGATGTCACTTAATCGAAGGAGGAAATATGGAAGGAAAGTATGTTGCATACTACAGAGTGTCTACCACTCATCAGGGCAAGTCTGGACTCGGCTTAGAGGCTCAGAAGGATACAGTCATGAATTATCTTAATGGCGGTAACTGGAAGCTCCTGAAAGAGTTCACAGAGGTTGAGACCGGGAAAGGCTACAGAGCAATGAACAAAAGGCCAGTGCTTCAGGAGGCCATTAAGTTTGCCAAGAAGAATAAAGCTACATTGGTGATAGCAAAGCTTGACCGTCTGGCAAGGAATGTTGCCTTTGTGTCTGCACTTATGGAATCCAAAGTGAAGTTTATATGTGCCGACTTCCCGGAAGCAAATGAACTCACACTGCATATCCTGTCTGCTGTAGCTGAATATGAAGGTAAGCTGATCAGTGAGCGCACCAAGTCAGCCTTACAGAAAGCAAAGGAAAGAGGTGTTAAACTCGGTAAGGTTGAGAACCTACAGAAGGGTAATAAGCAGAGAGCATCACAAGCCAGTGAGTTTGCCGAGAAGATGAAGCCTACCTTTGAAGCATTCATAAAGGAAGGACTCTCTCAGAGAGCATTAAGGGACAGGCTCAATGATTTGGGAGTTAAGACATTCTCCGGTAAAGAGTGGTCACTGTGTCAGGTGCAGAGAGTTATTAAAAGGCTTGAGCTTTGATGTTTATCCTTACGTGAGTGCTATCTCTTCAAGCCCTATAGATATAGATAGGTCAACTCGCTTCACCTGCTGTGAGCTTCAAGTCCTGCCTGTAGTAAAGCTTGAGGGGTCACCCGGGGGGAAAACCCTAACAGCTATCTTACGTATACCGCTTCACATTTTTATGGTATAAATTAATTCATGGCTCCCATCTTAATCAACCTCAACCAATAATAGCGAGGTGTATACCTTGTCTGATACAACATTAGTAAAAACTATATTTAGAACTATCGGAAAGATATGGTTGATAATTTATGCAATCTTTTTATTTATTATAGGCTTTAAGTTAATTCAATGGCTTCAGCCTCAAACAGGTTGGTTTATCGCTGGCACAATAGGTGTTTTATTCTGGATTACGCCTGCATTCGTGTTAACATTTTGGAGTGAAGAATGTAAAAAGTCTGAGAGAGATAGAATAAACAAAGAAGTATTGGAAAGTAAACCTGATGTTCCCACTTAAAATGTGGCGTTAATATCTCGATAATCCTCTAACTAATCAATATTAGTCATGAATAAAAGTGAAGAAAAATTTTATGTCGAGTGGTTTGTTAACAAAATAGGGTGGAAATGTAATATTGTAGCGGATGAGGCACCTGATTTTAAAATTGAATTTTCAGATAAAACAATTGGATTAGAGGTTACAGGTTTATTTAAAAAAGAGAAGAAGAAAGGTTCTCCTGTGAAAACAACTGAGGCTTTAAGAAGCGCATGGCTTTCAGCTGTCTCAAAGGAATACTATCAGTTATCTAATAAAGCTATTGAGGTTGAAATATCCATACAGAGAGGAGAGTTGGATTTTGATCACTCTTTAATGATCGATGAGCTGATTACTAAGAGCAACATTAAGGTTGGTGAATCCATCGAATATGAGTTTGAACCTCATGAAAAATGCCTTTTGAATGTTTGGATTGACAGGCTACCTGATAAATTCAGTAATTACGATAAATGGAGTATTATAGAAAATCATGTAGGTTTATCTCAACCACTCTATAAAGAAGATTTACTTAAAAAAATCAAAGGAAAGGCTTTTAAACTGGAAGGCTATAAACAAAAATATTCAGAGATTATATTACTCATTGTTGCTAATCAAACATATGAATCTGGAATGTTTCACCCGAATTACCACAAGCTTTCAATCCCCAATCTCGGATTTTCTCATGTGTATTTAGCACTTTATCCGACTAACTATTTTGAAATTTGTTAGGTCAAATAATAGAAAAAGAAGGAGATGGACAGCCAGTAGACCAATGGTTGAATAAGAAAGCCTACTGACTGCCCGACAGAAAGGAGAATGCCGTATAAACGGCTATGAAATTACCTTGCAGTTATACACGGGCAAGGTCGTGTTTTATGGTAGACCAAGCCTACCATGGAGGAAACGGAAAGATAACTCCTTAAAAGGTTCATATACTGCGTGAAATAGAAAAGGCCGTGAGAATGAACCCCACAGCCTTTCTTGTAGTTTATCTTTATGGATTTTAAATAAGAAGGTTGACAGTGATCTTTAATCTCAATACACTTCGGAAGCTTTTGTATACACATTTGTATCCACAACCTGTATACACAACGGCAAAAGGACCGAAGTAACATTGATGGTAATAATTAATGATATTAGGTATTTATAGATTTGCTACACTTCGGAGTTGTATACACATTCAGTTCCGACCTCCGGCACCATTAAAACTACAAAAGCCTGCTTTCTAAAAGCAGGCTTTTTTTATGGGTGAGGGTGCTTACCAGGATAGAGATTAATTTCTGCTCTTACTTTGTCACTCCGCGATTTGTTAGAGATCCAAACATAATTTTTGTGGATTTGGGAAGCCATTTTTTTTAAATCAGTTAATCAGTAAAGCAGGATTGAATTGAAAGCTTTATAGATATTATGCTCGAAATAGAGGAGCTCAGATATAAAACCTGATAAAAAACTCTTCTTTGAATTCGCAGGCTATCTATGCGGGAATTTTTTTATCTCTTTTTAAGGAGATTGGGGTAAAGTTTTTCCGCACACTCCTGACACATACAATGACTGAACTCTGCTTCGGAATGATCACGAATATAGATTTCAATCTGATTCCAGTAGCCTTTGTCATCACGGATTCTTTTGCAGGAGGAACATATGGGCAACAATCCGCTGAGTGTTTTAACCTTGGCTAAGGCAGCTTCAATTTCATTGTTTTTCCTGACAAGTTCTTCATTTGATAAAGTAAGCCTGTCCTGGGATAGTTTTCGTTCCTCCTCCAGGGCGACAGCCTTTGAAAAGGCTTCAAGGATATCCATTTCAATCTGTGAATAGTTTCGTTTTACAGTATCAACTACACATAATGACCCGACAACCGTCCCCTCCAGTCGAATAAATGATATTTGAATTTTTTATTAATGAGTTTATAATCCCTTTATCCTGAATTAGCAGCTTGTCCTGAATTTATATACTAATAATTAATATCCTAGTTTTCCGAAACGGAGGGTGTAGACAATGAAAAAATACAAAGTAATCTCCCTTTTATGGATCTTCCTTTTAATATTTATGCTTCCGGCTTATGGGCAGCAGAAAAAGCAGCCTCCCCAATACAGGCAGCCGCAAGCTCCTGTCAGTATTCATCAGGTAAGTAAACATGTATATGATGTTCAGGGAGGGGCAGGGGCCAATTGTGCTTTTATAACAGGAGCCGGTGGGGTCTATGTGATCGACGCCAAGATGACTGAGCCGTCAGCAAAAGATATGCTCGATGCAATCAGAAACGTAACTGATAAACCCATAAAGTATCTCATCCTGACCCACAGTGATGGAGACCATGTTAATGGAATTCCCGGATTTCCACGCGGTATCGATATCATAGCCCATAAAAATTCCGCTGAGGATATTGTAAAGGCCAATGAGGCCGGAGATGTTAAGATTGCAGTGCCCAATATTACCTTTATTGATCAAATGAATATTACTGATGGGGATCTGGAGATGAACCTTTTCTATTTCGGACCGGCACACACTGATGGTAATATAGCCATATATATTCCAGGAGACAGGGTTGCTGTTACAGGCGACCTCTTTTTTAAGGGAATGGATCCTCTTATTCACAAGCATAAAAACGGTTCATCTTCCGGGTTTGTAAATGTGCTTCAAAAGATAGCTGATCTGAATGCTGATAAGTATCTGAGCGGTCATGCCGAACCCGTAGAAAAGGCGGACATTGAAAACCTCAAAAAGTCCATAATGGAGAAACGTGAAAAAGTAGAAGCAATGGTCAAGGCCGGAAAGAGCCTTGATGATATTAAAAAGGCATTCGGAATCCCCGCAGGTCAAAGCAGGTGGCCTTCACTCGTAGATACTATCTATGGTGAAATGAGTCAGTAGAATATATGTATTATACAGGGTGCGGATATATTTACTGTACCCTGTTTTATCCGAATATCCTGCTTCGAAAAATAAAAAACACTGCCCCCATCAGGCATATCCCTGCCCATAAGTAGTCCAGTGTCATCTTTTCTCTTAAAAAAATGGCAGAGAAAGGGACAAATACCAATAAAGTAATTACTTCCTGCAATATTTTTAATTGCCCTACTGACAATGCCGAGTGACCGATTCTATTTGCCGGGACCTGCAGCAGGTATTCAAATAAAGCGATTCCCCAGCTTATCAGTGCGGCGATTATCCATGGTTTATGATTAAGGTTTTTAAGGTGCCCATACCAGGCAAAAGTCATAAAGATATTACTGCAGCAAAGCAGCGCCACTGTAATAAAAATGCGATTCATATTTACTCACACTGACAGGTTATTATCAGAACCATTGATAAAATAAAATGCTGTTTATCAGGTTAAAAAAAGGCTTTTTAACACCGCTGATTATAAATAACAAATTATATCGCAGTATCCTCATCCGGCTTGGTATGGAAATGAAAAGGTGAGTCTAAATTTGTCTGAATGTGGCCATAAGTTCTGCTATTCACAAGCAAACGTATTAGATAATCGTAGTTTTTAAAAAAATGATCGTTTTGTGCAAAATAAACCTTGATTTTTATTTCGATTAATCTTAAAAGAATAACATTGCTTAGATTATACTGATGCTATGCACTGGGTTTATTAACCCCGCCACATGTGGCGTACCAAGTTCGTGATGGAGCCCTGAAATACAGATCAGGGCAGTTCGCTCTAAGCAAAATAAAATGTGCTATTGATTCATTGATTTATGGTCTTAAGCTTTACAGATTTTCCTCTTCAACTACCTTGTTGCTGAGATTTTCTATTGCAACCAAATATCAACAAATCATAGTTAGTCAGGCATAATTTATCAGAAATTATACCGTCGTTAAGGACGAAGTATGCTTATGCGTCCTGTTCGCTGGTGTATTTTGTAATGAATATTGCCTTTCAGCTTAAGGCATTATTTCTTTGGGTTTTTGTAAGGGGAATGTTTGCATTTTACATCTATTATTTTTTTAAATGGAGGAGTTTCATGAGCATTAAAATCGGATTATGGCGTAAAAAAAGTATTTTTTCATGCTTTGCTCTGCTCATCGTTTTTTTTATGAGCACTGCAAGCGATTTGTTTGCCCAGGATGGTGAAGATGAGGAAGAAGAGTTTACACTCGAGGAAATCACTGTAACAGCAGAAAAAAGAGAGGCCCAATTACAGAAAGTGCCTATGGATATAACTGTAGTAAGGCCGGATGATATGGACCGTTCGGGTGTATATTCGGTATATGACCTTAAGAAGGTAATTCCCGATTTAAACACCAGTACACAGACGGGTAACCAGGTAATGATCAGTATTCGCGGTGTGGGTGGCGCAGCAGATACATTGTGGAACCCCATCCATGAAACAACAACCGCTGTGCACATAGATGGTGTCCAGCTTACCAGGGCAAACGGATTTGACAATCTGTTTTTTGACCTTCAGAGAGTTGAAGTCCTTAAAGGCCCCCAGGGCACTCTTTATGGCCGCGGATCAACAGCCGGAAGTATGAATATTACGAGCCAGAAGCCAATTCTTGGTGAATTTGGCGGTCACCTCACTTATGAAGAGGGTAATTATAATCTTCGAAGAGGAGAGGGTGCCTTAAATATTCCTGCCATGGATAAGCTGGCTTTCCGTGTTGCCGGTCGCTGGATAAGAAAAGGCGGCTACAGTGATGCAGGAGACGGTTCAAGTGAAAACAAAAGCGGCCGAATATCTATGACATGGGAGCCTACTGATAAAGATACTATTACCCTGACATACGACAGGGAAAAATCTGACTCCAATGGTTATGGCAACAGCGGTTCTTACTCTTCAACATTCGGAGGACTTGAGATACTGCCTTTTTCCCCATGGACAACAGAAAATACTACTGTTTTAGAGCTTCCATACAAGACCAGATGGTACAAGGGGAATCTTTTGGATGAAGGCGGGGTTTTTAATCATTCATCAGGTTATATGGCTCAGTGGGAAAGAGAATTTTCCTTCGGATATGGAGTGGCTATTTACGGGCATCGTAAACTGAATGAAGAGTTGGCATATATGTATGGTTATGCAATACTTTCTCCCTTTGCCACTCTTGATGATGGGACGCTTGCAATAACGAAAAACCCAGTGGATGAGGATGGCAATAGGGTAATTAAGTATCTTGGAATGCTGACCCAGGAGCCATATCTGTATTCACATTCTATCTCAAAGGGCGAAACTGATTCTCTGGAAGTGCGTCTGCTTTCAAAGGAGACCATAAACAATGGAGACAGATATGAGTGGGTTGTTGGCGCTATGGGGCAGGATGATGAAACAGACGAAATTAATGATCTTGGCGCCAACTACTGGGTTAACATAAAAACCAGATCATACGGTCTTTTTGGGCAGGTCGCATATGAGATTCTCGATAACTGGAATCTGTCACTAGGTTATCGTCGTGCCATGGATGAAAAGGAGTATAACGGCGATTATATAACTTCTGATGTTGATGTACCTTATCGAAAAGCAGACTGGAATGAAAACGTATACAAGATAAATTTAAACTGGGCTATAACAGATGACGTTATGACCTTTGTACAGTATTCAAAGGGTTACAAGACCGGAAATTTCAATTACGGTGGTAGGATAAGCCCTCCTGAGCTGATGGATGATTATGAGTTCGGTTTTAAAACGCGTTTCCTGGACAACCGGTTACAGGTTAATGGTACCGGATATTTTTACGATTACAAAAACTATACAAAGTGGACAACAGCTGTCTATTGTGCATATCCGGCTGACGGACCAGCGCCCATGGTAGAAGATCCGGATAACCCAGGCTCTATGATTCCTGCAGTAAGCCCCAACGGTGTATGTTATGATATAGCTTCCGATCCGGAAGGTAGGAATGCCGGCGGCATTGATCAAGCTATTAGCAAATGGGATTACATAGACGAGAAGGATGCCAATTCTATCAATGTATCACCCGGCGGGGCAAAACAGATGGGTGCAAACCTGAACGTTATATATCTTATGACCGCAAAGGATACATTTACGTTCAACGGCTCATACACAAAGAATGAGTATAAGGATTATAATATTGCTGCAGCTATTCTTGAACAGTACCCTAATGCAGATAATGCGCGGTTGGATCCGGAACTTTACAACAGCCTTGACGGGGAGAGATTCGGAGAAGCTCCCTATCGTTTTAACGTGGGCTATAACCATACAGAATTTATCGGTATGGATATGCTTTCTTTTAATACAACTGCCTACTATAATGGCAAGGCACTGCCCCAGATAATGCTGAAGTTTACAGATAACCAGTATAATAAGCCCCGTACACCTGCCTACTGGACAATGGATGCAGCACTTTCATACAATTCAAGCCGCTGGGTTCCTGAAGGCACAAGATGGACAGCAAGGCTCTCTGCCAACAACGTATTTGGAAGCGAGCACCTGGCAAGCATTAGTTATACCGATCTGGGTGACTATTTTGCCGTGTATGGAGGTAAGCCTTACACTGGTTATGCCTCGGGTACTTATATTGCACCCAGGACATATTCTCTTACAGTTACCTTTGATTTCTAGTAGGTAAATCTTTGACAGTTTAATGAACTTGTATTTCTCATAAACTGTTTTTTAGGACTGGTCTTTGGCCATTCGGTGCATTATTATAGTCACAAGACCGGTCCTTCTTTAATTATTATTAAATATGTCGTTTTAATTTCAACTTTCCTGTTATTTTTTTTAAATATCACCTCTCCTTTATTGCTTTAATTAAATTTATTTAGCTAGATTAAAGTAAAAATAAATAAAAAAGCATAAATATAAATTGTATGTACCCTTGTATGAGATGGTCGCTTATACAAAATATACCTTGATTTTTATTTTAATTAATCTTAAAAGGTAAACATTGCTTAGATTTAAAAGAGGCTAGGCACTGGGTTTATTAACCCCGCCATATGAGGCGTACCAAGTTAATGTTGAAGTCCTGTAATTTGGAAGAGGACAGTTCGATCTAAGCGAAATTGTGCTATTGATTCATTGATTTATGGATTTAAGCTTTACAGACTTTCTCTCTTCAACATTATAGTTGCTGGGATTTTCTAAAAGCGACCAAATATCAACAAATCTTTAGACACTTCTTCATCAATTTTCTGAAATTATACCCTCGTTAAGGACAAATTATGCTTAATGCGTCCTGTTCGAAGGTGTATTTTGTAATGAATATTGCCATTCAGCTTAAGGCATTATTTCATTGGGTTTTTTGGAAGGGGAATGTTTGCATTTTACATCTATTAATTTTATTAAATGGAGGAATTTCATGAGCATTAAAATTGATTTATGTCTTAAAAAATGTATTATTTCATGCTTTATTCTGTTCATCGTTTTATTGATGAGTACTTCAAGCGATTTGTTTGCCCAGGAAGGTGAAGATGAGGAAGAAGAGTTTACACTCGAGGAAATCACTGTAACAGCAGAAAAAAGAGAGGCCCAATTACAGAAAGTGCCTATGGATATAACTGTAGTAAGGCCGGATGATATGGACCGTTCGGGTGTATATTCGGTATATGACCTTAAGAAGGTAATTCCCGATTTAAACACCAGTACACAGACGGGTAACCAGGTAATGATCAGTATTCGCGGTGTGGGTGGCGCAGCAGATACATTGTGGAACCCCATCCATGAAACAACAACCGCTGTGCACATAGATGGTGTCCAGCTTACCAGGGCAAACGGATTTGACAATCTGTTTTTTGACCTTCAGAGAGTTGAAGTCCTTAAAGGCCCCCAGGGCACTCTTTATGGCCGCGGATCAACAGCCGGAAGTATGAATATTACGAGCCAGAAGCCAATTCTTGGTGAATTTGGCGGTCACCTCACTTATGAAGAGGGTAATTATAATCTTCGAAGAGGAGAGGGTGCCTTAAATATTCCTGCCATGGATAAGCTGGCTTTCCGTGTTGCCGGTCGCTGGATAAGAAAAGGCGGCTACAGTGATGCAGGAGACGGTTCAAGTGAAAACAAAAGCGGCCGAATATCTATGACATGGGAGCCTACTGATAAAGATACTATTACCCTGACATATGACAGGGAAAAATCTGACTCCAATGGTTATGGCAACAGCGGTTCTTACTTTTCAACATTCGGAGGAGTTGAGATACTGCCTATTTCCCCATGGACAACAGAAAATACTACTGTTTTAGAACTTCCATACAAGACCAGATGGTACAAGGGGAATACTTTAAGTCAAGGCGGGGTTTTTAATCATTCATCAGGTTATATGGCTCAGTGGGAAAGAGAATTTTCCTTCGGATATGGAGTGGCTCTTTATGGTCATCGTGAACTGGAAGAAGAGTTGGCATATATGTATGGTTATGCAATGCTTTCTCCCTTTGCTACTCTTGACGATGGGACGACTGCAATCACGAAAAGCCCATTGGATGAGTATGGTCGAAGGGTAATTACCTATGTTGGAATGCTTACTCGGGAGCCATATCTGTATTCACATTCTGTCTCAAAGGGCGAAACTGATTCTCTGGAAGTGCGTCTGCTTTCAAAGGAAACCATAAACAATGGAAGCAAATATGAGTGGGTTGTTGGCGCTATGGGGCAGGATGATGAAACAGACGAAATTAATGATCTTGGCGCCAACTACTGGGTTAACATAAAAACCAGATCATACGGTCTTTTTGCGCAGGCAGCATATGAGATTTTTGATAACTGGAATCTGTCACTAGGTTATCGTCGTGCTATGGATGAAAAGGAGTATAACGGCGATTATATAACTTCTGATGTTGATGTACCTTATCGAAAGGTAGACTGGAATGAAAACGTATACAAGATAAATTTAAACTGGGCTATAACAGATGACGTTATGACCTTTGTACAGTATTCAAAGGGTTACAAGACCGGAAATTTCAATTACGGTGGTAGGATAAGCCCTCCTGAGCTGATGGATGATTATGAGTTCGGTTTTAAAACGCGTTTCCTGGACAACCGGTTACAGGTTAATGGTACCGGATATTTTTACGATTACAAAAACTATACAAAGTGGACAACAGCTGTCTATTGTGCCTATCCGGCTGACGGACCAGCGCCGATGGTAGAAGATCCAAATAACCCAGGCTCTATGATTCCTGCAGTAAGCCCCAACGGTGTATGTTATGATATTGGTTCCGATCCAGAAGGTAGAGATGCCGGCGGCATTGATCAAGCTATTAGCAAATGGGATTACGTAGACGAGCAGGATGCCAATTCTATCAATGTATCACCCGGCGGGGCAAAACAGATGGGTGCAAATCTGAACGTTATATATCTTATGACTGCAAAGGATACATTTACGTTCAACGGCTCATACACAAAGAATGAGTATAAGGATTATAATATAGGTGCAGCTATTCTGGAACAGTACCCTAATGCAGATAATGCGCGGTTGGATCCGGAACTTTACAACAGCCTTGACGGGGAGAGATTCGGAGAAGCTCCCTATCGTTTTAACGTGGGCTATAACCATACAGAATTTATCGGTATGGATATGCTTTCTTTTAATACAACTGCCTACTATAATGGCAAGGCACTGCCCCAGATAATGCTGAAGTTTACAGATAACCAGTATAATAAGCCCCGTACACCTGCCTACTGGACAATGGATGCAGCACTTTCATACAATTCAAGCCGCTGGGTTCCTGAAGGCACAAGATGGACAGCAAGGCTCTCTGCCAACAACGTATTTGGAAGCGAGCACCTGGCAAGCATTAGTTATACCGATCTGGGTGACTATTTTGCCGTGTATGGAGGTAAGCCTTACACTGGTTATGCCTCGGGTACTTATATTGCACCCAGGACATATTCTCTTACAGTTACCTTTGATTTCTAATAGAGAAATCTTTTACAGTTTAATTAACTAGTATTTCTCATAAACTGTTTTTTGGGGCCGGCCTGTGGCTGTTAGTAGCATTATAAGAGTCACAGCCGGCCTCTTTTCATTGTTGGTCGAGGAAGATATCATTCTTATTTCTTTTTCCTGTTATTGCCCTTTCTTCTCTTTTTTTAAAAAAGAATTTGCCTATTTTAAAATAGTATAGTAAGTATACTGTTCATAATATGAAATATTGATTAACTGGCATGGGAGTTTTCAATGCAAAAGAGTCTGGTTAAAAAAGTAGGCGCTGATCTGTTTTCCATTCCTGCTTTATCATCCAGGATAGTCAGAAGTAAATTTACCAAGGTTACCCTGGCAAATATTGAAGTAAGCCTGACGCCTCTTCACTTTGAGATAATGATGTTACTGCCTGAAGAGGGCAGTCTCCCGGTTTTTGAAATTGGAAAACGTCTGGTTCTGGCAAAAGCGCATATGACGCAGCTTGTCGATAAACTGGTTGAAAATGAAATGGTTAAACGTGAAACAGATCAAGAAGATAGAAGAGTTACAAGAATTTCTCTGACTGACACGGGAAAGCAAAATCTGGATTGTCTGGTTAACAGTATAGATGATGCCCTGGAAAAAGCCCTGGCATCTCTAAGTGAAAATGACCTCAAGGATTTGTCAATCTCTCTGGATAAAATAAGAAATATTCTGCCAAAGATGATGCAGGCATAAGCCTCATACTTCAGTGCTGTATATTAAAAGATAGTAAGGATTTTTAGTTTATGAAAAAAATGGATAAAAAGTCACTGGACAGTGACCGTGTAGGACGGCTGTTAATAATGTTTGCAATACCTGCTTTCATCTCCATGGCAGTCCATACTTTATATAATGTTGTGGATACAATCTTTATCGGACAATACGTGGGCAGGGATGCGATAGGCGGCCTTACACTTGTGTTTCCGATTCAAATACTTTCATTATTTGTCGGAATGTTGGCCGGTGTTGGAGGCTCTTCTCTGATATCGAGGTTGTTGGGTGCAGACCAGAAATACAAGGCTGAGCGGGCGCTTGGCAACTCTTTTACCATCACTTTCGTATTATCTGTTGTCTTGACTGCCATTGGCCTGGCGAATGTACCCTTGTGGTGCCATTTACTGGGTGCGTCGGAAGCCACCATGTCATACGCAGCGGATTACCTCCATATCATTTTAATAGGCATGTTTTTCATGACATTCTCTTTTACACTGAGTTCTTTGATAAGGGCGGCCGGCAATGCGAAAGTACCCATGATTGGCATGGTTCTGAGTGCTGCGTTGAATATCCCTTTAGACTGGGTTTTTATAGGCCTCCTTGATGGCGGAGTCAAAGGAGCAGCCTGGGCGACGGTGATTTCACAGATAGTAGGTGTTATTTACTTTATGAGTTATTATTTTGTTGGAAAACCTGAGCTGAGTTTTGCATTCAGGGACCTGAAACCGGATTGGAAAATAGCCCGGGAGATATTGATAATAGGTTTCTCAGCGGGTGCAATGGTTCTGTCCGGAAGCGCTTCTGCAATTGTTGTTAATCGAACAGTTATTGCTTTTGGTGGTGACCTGGCACTGGCGACCTGGGGGGTTCTTAACAGGGCTATGATGTTTGCCGTCATGCCTTCAATCGTAATCGGGCAGGCTATCCAACCGATTGTTGGCTTCAATTATGGCGCCCGACGTTTCGACAGAGTCTTAAGGGTCATTAAAATAAGCGGTATTGCGGCAACATCCATTGGTCTTTTGGTGTTTCTGGCTGTGTATTTCAACCCTGGTACCGTCATCCGGATCTTTATAGATGACAATGAACTTATCGACCTGGGAACACATGCAGCCAGGCTCGTTTTCCTGGTCATGTACCTGATTGGTCTCATCAATATAGGGGCGACGGTTTTTCAGTCTATCGGAAAAGCACTGCCGGCTTTTCTATCAACTGTAACCAGGTCTGTTTTGTTTTTAATTCCGGCTATCCTGATTCTGCCGAGGTTTTTAGGATTGGACGGTGTATGGTGGGCTTTCCCCATATCAGATTCTATGACTTTTGTTCTGGTGCTGGGCATGCTGATTCCTGTTTTACTTGAAATGAGGAGATTAAACTCGGAGCAAAAAATCAAATCGGAAGAGACCTCGAGTTTAGGAACTGTCCAAAAAAATGATATAGAGTCTTCAGGGATTGCAGCTTAGTTATAACAGAAGGCCTGATATGCTATAAATTGCAGGGGCGAAAAACTTTTCGCCTCTATAAAGCTACCTTTCTTCCCACGGATAGCGGTCAATCTTAACCCGTGTCCAGTATAAATCACCTGAATCCCTCCATGGATCCAGTACAATGCCTTCATTGAAATCCTGTCCCCTGGCAGTTACTACAACACTGTTATGTTCCCTCAGATCACTGCCTTTGTAGGCAACACCCCTGTGCAGAATAAAGCTCTTTAACTCCAGCGAGGTCAACCGCTCTAAAAGGTCCTCGGCCCAGTGGTAACATAAGCCTCGATCCTTTATTCCAATGCGTACCAGCATATTGTGCAAATATGGCGGCCGGACAAGCCTGTATTCATCAGCCAGAAACAGAGAATAGTTAATGCTTATTTGTGCAAGCTGCTTTGCTTCCGAATAATCTGTTTCATCACCCAGTGCAGCCAGATCATTTTGAAGAAGGTTTATTTTTTTGCTGATGTCTCCGGAAAAATCCCTGGTATTATTTCCAACCGGCTCTTTAAAGTTATAATGTGAAGTCGTACATGAACAGAAAGATATCAATATTAGAATAAAAAAACTGCATCCTAATTGAGCCTTGCTATTCTGTGCATTTAGTTTTTGACTCATTTATATCCTTTTAAAGTAGAATCATAAATGCGGCACTATTTTCATTTCATTTTATGTTATTTTGATTCATGTTATTGATCCAGGCATTTTTAACCTATTCTCTATCTGATGGTCAAGATAACCCATGGATGTAATTGAATAACCGGGTTGAGTGTAATTTATATATCTCCAACTCATTTTTCCCCGGTATTATCGGGTTGTTTTTTACAGGGGAAAAGTATATATACTGCATGCTCAGCATGAATTTGGATATTATCAAAAAAATCCGTGTTATTTTTAACATGCGGATATTTTGCATATACTGTTTATTTTGAAGAGGGAGAATTTATGGCTATTTTAAAAAATAAAATTGTTCATTTCCTGTTAATTATTTCTGCAGTTATTCTGTTCGATCTTATTTCCTTTGAAATTGCAATGCCTGCAGGTAATACCCCAATAATAATTGACGAAAATCTCAAAGCAGGTATGACATTAAAAGATGCAATCCAACTGCTCGGACCGCCTGAAAAAATATTTGCCAGTGATGCAGGAACGGTTGTTATGTCATATGACAAACTCGGGCTTTCACTTGAGATCATGAATAATGGTAATAAAGTCGAAAAAATAAATATACAATCTTCTTTTAAGGGGATGTTTGCTACTGGAATCGAGATCGGTGCGGATTTTCAAAAAATCCTGTCTGCATACAATCAGCCTGATATCATGACAAAAGAGTTTATTGAATATTCTGATCTTGCCAGGAGATTTCAGCTCAGCGAAGGGAAACTTACAGGCGCAGAACTCTATTCATCCGCAGATAAAATTAATAAACCGGTAACAGACAAGGCTCCTTTAAAGGAAACAGCCCGGACAGTCCCTGCCGAAACCGTTTCGGAAGAAGTCAACGAAAATATGCGTGAGGCATTACGTGAAGAGCTGCGTGAAGAAGTACTCGAGGAATTACGCGAAGAAGCAATTAAAGGATACAGTAAAGACTTCGATGTCTTTAGCCTTTATGGATTTAATGTAGAGCGTACATCAAAGGGGATTATCATCTCAGAAATCATACCTGGTTCTGCTGCCGAGAAGGGGGGGCTGAAAGCAGGAGAAGCAATAAGAAAAGCTTTTTATGAAGGCGCCGGAAAGCTGAATATTTATTCTGTGGGTGGGCTGGAAGCAATATTAAGACGGGCAGTTACAAAACATAAAAATACAATTAATATTTTACAGGATGATAACTATTACCATAAAGTTGAGATTCCCAAAATAAAATAGAGACCGGGATTATTCCATAAACGATGCAATTAAAGGCTATGATAAACTCATGGCCTTTTTTTATGTCTTCTATGTGGTTTTTCTTTTTGTAACGGTCATGCATTAGTAGCCGCAGCCCTTCCGGATGTTGTTATTCATCTATATTTCTCTGTTATTTTCCTTGCCGCTATACGCCCGGAACTGAGTGCAAAGCTGCTTGCAGAACCCTCTGCAAGAAGGTCATATGTGCTGTCGTAAAGCCCGCCCATATCCTGTCCTGTTATATAAAGATCAGGGATAGGGTTTTCAGAAATATCAAGGGCCTGCATATTTGTATTGATTTTTACTCCTCCCAGTGTCAGGAAAAAGGCACGGAGCCCCTTCAGGGCGTAGTATGGACCTTTCTCAGTATCGAACCTGATAAGGTGTTCCGGTTTTCTGCTGAAATCGGGATCTTTTTTCTGATCAGCATAATTATTAATCTTTTCAATTGTTGCCCTAAGTTTTTCAGGCCTGATATGAATCTTTTTTGCAAGTTTCTCAATTGTGTCTGCCTTGAATGCAAAGCCTGATTTAATGCCCTTTTCAATACCTTCATCCAGGGCGGTCATCTTATCTCCAGGAACAACAATGGCATTAAAGGGGATAACAGGACCGTTTTCAATCATGGATTTTTTCATGTTTTTATCAAAAACAGACCACATCAGACCGCCGTTTGATGTCATTGCGTTATAGACGTCACTGAAAACAGAACCTAATGACTCATTGTAGAAACGGTCTCCCTGCCGGTTAATCCATAAAAAAGGCTGACTCAATGCACAACGGGTCTGCTTGAGATAGTCAGGTCCCCTGAATTGTCTTATGGCCGGTTCGTTATCCAGGTAAGGGCTGTTTCCAGCAAGTGTGCCCATACCTGAAAGTGCGGCATTTGCGCTCAGAGCCATGTTAATGCCGTCCCCTGTTCGGCCGTCAGGATCCGGGCCTCTGTACATAAGTCTTGCCATTCCCGGTGTGCTGATATCAGGTACATATTTTCTGAGCATATCCCTGTTACTCGCAAAACCGCCGGTTGCCAGGATTACAGCCTTTGCGTCTATGGTTATTTTATTGCCCTTAGAGTTAACCGCTGTTATCCCAACTACATTCCCCTGATCATTAAATAGTAATTCCCTTGCAGGTGTCTCTGTAAGGATCAGGCCGCCTTTCTTTTTTATTTTGTCAGTAAGAATCTTAACAACTTTAGCTCCTCCACCCTTAAAGATATGCCATACATTCATGCTTTTTTCAGGTGGGAATAATGTCTTGATGCCTTCAACCTTTACTCCGTGATCCATCAGCCAGTCAATAGTATTGCCTGATTCATTAAGGAGGACCCTTATTACCGATGCATTACAGCGCCAGTGATGAAACTCCATTACCCTGGCAAAAACCTGGCCGGCGGTTATCTCTATCCCGATTTTCTTCTGGAACCTGGAACCAATCCCCAGTGATCCTTCAGGAAAAAGACCTGCCCCTCCGGGAAAATGCATCTTTTCCAAAACTAATGCATTCAACCCGTTTTCAACAGCAGTAAGTGCTGCGGAAAGTCCGCTTAAGCCTCCTCCGGCTATCACTATGTCAGTATTAAAATATTCTGATTCTTTGTTCATTGGAGGTCTCCCTGTATGATATGACCTGCGGGGAATGATGTATCGTAATCGATTAATATTATTGCTGAAAAGGTTTAAAGAATATAACAACTTGCTGGAGGTATGACAAGAATAAATAATAAGAGTTGTATTGTCGGAGAACCTGAAAAGACATCAGCATGCTTCAGATCAATAAGCTCTTGAGGATCAGAGTCTTATTTACTCACCGGTAAAAAAAGAAATAAGTAAGGGTGATCTTGAAAATATTGTCAGGGACAGGAGACAGATGCCTGAATAAATAATATTAAAAAAGTTACGCATTTATGCCTTAATTTCTCCTTGGAGGATTCAGGCCAGCAGCTTAACTTAATCCTGATATCAAATTAATGATTTAACATTACCGTTAAGTTCTATCTGAAAATCGTAACTGGCAATCAAAATACTGTCTTCGGCCCGTATTACACGGACAGAGACAAAGACAGAGTATTTGGATACCGCATATGTACCTGCAAGTATTGCATCAGCATCATTTTCATCGCTGATATCCGCAATCTCCCTTGATAGTATAAACTCGCCTTCACCTTTTTTAATGAAGATGGAATTCTGGCGAAGTTTCAGCTCCTTTACCTGATATTCATGCTGTGATAACCGGCTGGATATATGTTCGCTTATTATACGGCCGAAGGGGCTTGACTTTGATAGATCATTGATGTCAACAAATGTTGCCGCCAGGATAACCGAGTCTTTATCATAATCGCGGTGTTTCAGGATGTCTACAATCCTGTCAGCCGCAATATAGCTTGACTGTAGAATATCTCTCTGTACGACCATGCCGGATTCAGAAGGTAACCATGCTTTCCGGGTATTTCCAGGAAAGAATTTTGAACAGCCTGACAGTAATAACAGGAAACAAAGACACAGGGGTAGAGTCCATAAACTCCCTTTTAGCCTTGTTTTACAGTTATTCTGTAACAGTCTTGTATGTTTTTGTACCGGCGCCGGAATGTTTTTTGTAAGGGTTTTTATCATAGTGCCACCAATCAGGATCGTTTATGTAATATATATCGACATTATTGAAAACTATATTTTCGTTATGGACAAGCGATGTAGAGATAATAACTTCATTTGACGGTGAATTATCTGCCGTGCCGATAAATCCTGAGTCAGCTGCAACACCCACCGGAATTGCCATTAATAGCAAAGTTTCATATGAAGTATCTATTACTGCGCGAAGAACGTTTACTCCTGCCGCAAGAGCAGTCCATTTATAGGGAGACTGATGGAACTGCCTGCCACTGTGACCCAATACCCTTGCCTCTACTTCCATAATAATTGCACCCGATTCCCCTTTCGATACCGGGATGTTCATTTCCAATAATTCGGAAGTTATCAGGCTGTGGAAGATATGTCCAAAAGGTGTTTCATAATTGGAACGTATAAATATCGGGGTTTGATTATTCAGCTTTTTGCCGATCAATCCAAGTTTAACCTGCTGCGCAATATCCTTCGCGAGAATCTGCCAGTGATGAGCTGCCTGCATCTGCTTTTGTTTTGTCAGCGTATACCTCGTTGGAAAAGGCGTTTTGGCGCACCCTGTCATCAGTACAGCAATGAGCAGCGGCGTGATGCACAGAACTCTGCATTTTAATCGCTTAATGACTGTATACCCTGTCAGACTGAATAAAAGTAGCAGGGGGATAGTGAGTAATGAATTGGACATACTTTTTCCTTTAAAGGATGTTTTAATCAAATACGGAACATGTTTAAAATTGAATATTATTCACATTTTTAAATCCGACAGAGACGGATAAAGATTTAATAATAAACTTGTATCAATACCTGCTGATTTTGGTCGAGTAATTATTTATTTCCATCTTGATGCAAAAATCATACCCCGTATTCTTATATATCGGCACAACCGGCGCTTAGTTTAATCAATGATTTAAAAATGTTTGTAACATATAGAAAATATTGATTTAATATAGGGTATTTATTGGGAGTGCTGATGTAAGATATTGTAATTTTCATTTAAAATCTCAGTGCCAGTGATTTGGCACTAGGAAAAATCTACCGGTAAAACATATTGGAAAAGAGTGGTTCGAAATATCCAGAACCTTAAAAATATCTATACCTTTAAGTTTTATTATAAAATTTTCTGTCAACCGCATGTATTGTTATAATAAGGTTATTTGGATAAAATATGAGGACTGCTGTCTTGATTATTCCAATCGTTTAACAACATGATTTTTATCTGTCAGGACTTTGTTTATGCTCAATAACAAAACGGGTATATTATGAATGAAGTAGAGGTAGTCCAAATCATACGAGATTATATAGAAACGCAATTCCCCAAGAAGTGTTCGAACTGTAACCGGATTTTCGGGACATTAAGGGAGTATGTTAAAGAAACCACCCATGCGGGTAAACCCGTATTATTTGATGTGGAAGATCCATCCATAAAAATAACATTATGGATAGATCTTATTATCATGCGATGCTTTATTCAGTTCTAACGGGTTATCCATGGTTTAAATTTAAATTTCTGACCGCTTATTGAAATTTCATACATCAATCCGCCTTTGCTATGCACAAAGGTTACCATACCTTTATGATATCCGGTTTCTGCCTGAACTCCTGTTTTGGGGCCAGCACTGGCTCCGGCAGTGCTGCCTGCTGTTCCCGCCTTGGCTTCGGCGCCTGCAGTAATAGCGATTGCCTGGGCGGTAGCATCAAATTCAAATCCTCCGCTTGTAAACTCATCATAGGCACGTTTATCTTCAAAGAAGATAAGCTCACTAAACGCCTTTCCTCCAAGCTGGAAACCGATCGAACCCTCTATTACTGATACTCCCCCGGTAACTTTTCCATTCACATAAACCTTCCCCTTGCCATATGACCCGCCAATTATCCAGCCGGCCTTCCCGATAGTTGGAAATACTGCATATCCGTAACTGTTATTAAAGAATTTCTGAACAGCATCTGATTCTTTAAAAATATTTATAGTGTTTGAATATTTTTCTTCTTCATCGGCAGAAGAAAATGAAGAATTTGCAATTAGAAGGATTGTAAATGCTATCAATAATAGATATGTTTTTTTCATTTTATTACTCCTTTATTATTACACAGATTAGCACGAAAAAGAGATGTCTTAAAGCATATGTTTAATCTATTTTAATAGCATATGCAATATCTCTAAACCGTGTCATATTCATGGCATTGTTTATGGTAAATATAGATTTTTTATCATGCAGGAAAAACTTTCTTTCACTTATGTTATAGATTTGTTATATCATATCGGAATTTCAGACAATTTATTTTATGAAAAAGCAAATAACCTGTAAACGCTCATCGGCATTATTTATGCCGCTGTAACATGCTTAAAACCGGGCTGATTTAATCTAAAGCTCTATTGCTCATATTAAATTCATTCTACAGGTATAGATGAACAGGAAAGCGATAATTTATCCCATAGGTGGTGGAAAAGGTGGCGTAGGGAAGAGTTTTGTTTCAGCAAACCTGGGTGTTCTGCTTGCTAATCAGGGAAATAAAGTACTTTTAATCGATCTGGATCTTGGTGGTCCAAACCTTCATACCTTTTTTGGATCAGAGGTTTTAAAAGCAGGGTTAAGTGATTTCATCAATAAAAGTGTAAAAGAGCTTGATCAGGTTGCAGCACCGACAACTATTGAAAATCTTTATATTATCAATTCCAAAGGTACTTCTCTTGAATCAGCAAACATGCCCCATGCCCAGAAACTGAAATTGATCAGGGCAATTAAAAATCTCGATTATGATTATATACTGCTGGATCTTGGTGCAGGAACAAATTTTAATACACTTGATTTTTTCCTCTCATCAAATGAAGGCATATTTGTATGCACACCACAGCCGACTTCAATAGAGAATACATTTCTCTTTATAAAAACGATTTTTTATCGAAAGGTGAAACAGGTTCTTAAACATAGTACCTTCCAGGAAATTATAAAATCTCTTTCGCATGTTTCTGACGATAAGCATATTAAACTGCAGGAGCTGATGGAATTTGCAGTAGGTTATGATCCTCGAAAGGGAGAGCAGCTAAAGACTATTCTTAAAAATTTTCAATTTTACTTTATCATGAATGAATACAGCAAACAGGTGGATCCTAAACTTGGCGAAAAGATTGAAAGGGTCTATAATACACACTTCCCTGCAAGTTTCAGATTTTTGGGAAATATAGATTTTGATGAAAAGGTTTATGACTCGATCCTTTCCAAAAATATCTTCATGAAAAAATATCCCTACACATCAACGGCCACCGACCTGCGTAACATTGCCCGCAGTTTAACTAAAAAAATATCTGAACCTGATTTAGAATCCAGGAAAATTCTATGAAGAGCTTTGAAGAATTAAACTATTACGAAATGCTGAAAGTTCAAGTCAGTGCGTCTGATTTTGAAATCCGTCAGGCATATAAGGATACGCTTTCAATATATAGTGAAGACTCATCAGTCACCTATTCTCTGTTTTCGGATGAAGAAAGAAGAGAGATCCTTCAGAATATTGAGTGTGCATTTACAACTCTGATAGATAAAAACGCAAGATCCGAATATGATCGTATTCTTGTTGAATCCGGCCAGATTAATGAATCTGATCTTTTAAAACCGGACAGTCAGAAGCTCGTATCAATTTTTGGGGGCCGCAGTTCAGCCGGCTCCGGCATATTTCGTAGAAAGATTGAGGAAAAGGTAAAAAACGTAGAAGTCAAAACTATCACCGATAGTATCCTTGCAAAAGAACTGGTAACCGGCAATGACCTGAGAACATTGCGTGAGGCAATGGGTATTGAACTGCAGGATGTATTTGAAGTTACAAGGATCAGTGTTTCAGTATTGCAGTCAATGGAAGAGGGTGATATTGAAAAACTGCCTTCAGGCAGTTATATAAAAAATTTCCTGAAAATATATGCACAATTTTTAGGGATAGATCCTGCTAAAATAGTAGAAGGTTATCTTAAAAATATTGATAGTGCCTCTGTTTAATTCCATTGCATGCTGATAAAATTCTTACACCCACATGATGTCACATGGCATGGGTCCGATTCTGATTATTATCTCGATAAAATATATATAGGATATCCGGAATTTTAAAACTAAAAAAGGTGAAAGGCCGAGAAGGGACCTCTCGACCTTTCTGGAGACTAAACTAACCTAAGCTTTAAGCATAAATAATCATAAAGAAGTCCATTCACCATGTCAATGATGGTAAATCAATATTTTGTAAAAGATTTGTAAAAAAGATATTACCCATCAGTATCTGTGGGTGATTAACGTGGAACACCTACCGACATTCCTCCCATTGCATCTGTAGAGGGGACGGCAATACTGCGATTCCGGTCAACACCCTTTTGCAGATCCTCCGCTGCCTTGTTTCCACTGCCGGCTTCCAATGCCCACAGTGCCTTTGTTTTGCATACTTTCCTTTTCAGGCGTGAACCTGTAGGCGCTATCCTGCGACATACTATTGTCTGATCGTCACTGATCTCACTTTTTTCTGATGCGACATTCGCCGATGCCAGGACAGTTTTATTCATATCTGATGATGCCTGCATAATATTTGTTTCTTTCTTTGTTCCTGCACATCCACCCATAACAAAGGCAATCATAAAAACGCAGGCAAAGTTTATTGCTGAATTAACTCTGAAAAATTTACTTAATCTACTGATAAATAGAACTTTTCGCATTTTTTTCTCCCTGATTAGTAGTATTCACATTAAGAATATTAAGTAGAAAATAGGAAATAGGAAATAGAGCATACAGGATCATTATCCTGATATTTATACACATCTAGATTTAAACTATATGAAGGCAAAAATCCAGTAGAAAAGGGATAAAAACTGGAGAAAATGCAACTATAGACAATGATTATCAGCGAGGGACAGCAGCTCCCGGAAACGTTCCATCCGCAGGCGAGACATTAAGTCTTCTATTACGCTCAGAATCCTTTTGTAACTGCTCTGCTGTCTGTTGTTTGCTATGGTCCTCCCTGGCCCATTGTGCTTTTGTTTTACAAATTTTCCTTTTCAGTCGTGAGCCGGTGGGTGCCCTTTTGCGACATTCTATTGTTTGATCTCCAATGATCTCACTTGTTTTTGATTTATCCTGTGCAGATGCCTGCATTTTATTTTTACCGGCACATGCTCCGGTCAGCAAGGCAATTAAAAAGATACAGGCCAGACTTATTATCCCTTTTCTAAATTTTTCTTTTAACCTTTTTAAAAATAAAGTTTTTGTCATTATGAGTCTCCATAATTATTATATTTTTATTATGATTCTTAAAGAATTTAAATACAAACCAAAGGCAATACAAAAACCTGAAGGGAAAATACCCTGCTATACACTACCCATCTTTATCAATGTTAGAATGAAGTTCTGTAAAAAAAGAAATATAAACAAGAGTTCTGATTAGTCAGTATTTTATTAAGATGTTAGCATCACCAGAAGATGAGTCGGTGATAATGAATTTTTTAATTATTCAATGATAGTGGAACTCTGATCATATGTCAACGAAGGAACAACTTTATGATATTGCACAGGAGAGGGAAAACCTATGATGCTTAATTTAGAGAAATATATGATTTTGGTCCCTGGTTTTCAGTTAATGCAGACTGTAAACTAGAAACTAGAGACCATAGCCCGTTTTTTATCCAGATATTTCAATATACCATATGATCATTGTTAATTGAGAATTGTTAAATGATCCATGATTTCAGTATGTCCAGAGTCAAAGATTCACCCCGGTTAATATTTGATTTTATCAGCGTATATCCTGTATATCGTTTGATATTCCTTCCTCATAACTGCTCCATCCGGAATTAATTCCATAGGGGGCTCTATGAAACAGGGCCTCAATGCGGCGTATCTGTCCATTTTCAATCTTGAACAATTCTGCCAGCTGCCAGGTCCAGTGGATAAAATCATGATCAAAAAACGCAAAGGAGAAAACAATTCCCTTCTCCCTGTCCACTGCTACAAAACGGCGATCACGTATACGGGTGACGATACCTTTGACTCCCTCCTCAAACTGCTTTTTACAGGTCATGCGGGTCTGCTCACCGGTTTCCTGATTGGTATTCAGCAGCACATCCACTCCGTTCTCAAATCGAACGCAGTCATCGGTAAATGGATAATATCCCTTTCCATCATTTTTTTCCAGTCCGGTAAAGTAATGGTTTGCCGTCTTCACAAGGTCTTCACGACTCATGCGTTCATTTTTAGGAATGTCTTGAGTAAAAATAGGGTGGGGGGCTCCCATCGCCTCAACAGCCGGACCAGTCGGGGGAAAGTC
This sequence comes from Desulfatiglandales bacterium, assembly GCA_963667015.2. Taxonomy (GTDB): domain Bacteria; phylum Desulfobacterota; class DSM-4660; order Desulfatiglandales; family HGW-15; genus JAAZBV01. The sequence goes on along the minus strand of CAXXJJ010000004.1, from coordinate 1,126,808 downwards.
TCCGGCACTGCTGTTGACGCTGTCAGGCCTGATCGCGATCTGTTCAATCTCGGTTATACGGTTGTTTCGTATTTTCAGGCGCAGGGCCAGGGCAACAAGGGCTTCTTCTGCATTTTTTGAAGGTTTTTCGCGTACGGTGCCTAAAAATGCCACCTGCTGGGTTTCAACATCCGGCACATAAAACTTGTAACTGCCTATACTGCTCGTACTGTACCAGAGACCCTCTTTGCCAAAGGGCAAACGCACTCCGTCTTCAGTAAATTTAAGGTCAGGCGCAAATATATTCTGGTTTACATCCTGATCCGCATGGCCACAAGATATTTATCTACCCAGTTTTTCAGACAGGAACGATCACAGCTCTCACCTGTTTCGGCAAGAGCCGGGATACAAAAAGCTGCAAGAAGGCAGTATAAAACTATTTTATTTAGCATTGGCATCTCCTCTAATTTATACAAATTGAACAATAGCAAGTATTATCGGACAAGGATTCCTCTTTTGAGGGTTGAATTTATTTAGGAAGGACCTGTGTGTCAATATAATTATGTTTAAAGATAATTATGCCTCTGCATCAGTAAAAAATAATCAGGTATATCCGGAAATTCAGGAGAGTAAGACACTGCTCCCGGTAGAACGTACGTCCATCGCCAGCACCCATAAAGAACCGGTTGATTATTATATGACAGAAACAACCATAAGTAGAGGCAAGGAAGTATCTCTTGATGAACATATGTCCGATCGCCGCTTTACAGTTTTCTACTTTTATGCTGACTGGTCACCGGGCTGCCGTGAGGTAAGTCCCCGGTTGAGGGAGAAAAATAAAAAATCATACCTGTTTGCTCTGCGTAAAATCAATATTTATAACTGGCGCACCCCGGTTGTGAAGCAGTATAGTATCCATAGAATACCTTACTGCATTGTCTACGATACGGATGGGAAAAAGATTCTTTCCTCATCTGATGCCTGCCGAAATATAGCTGAACGCCCCGAAATGCTGGAGCGATTGTAAATAGTGAAAAAAGAACTCTAACCTGTGTACATCCATTGATTGTCTCCTTCATGGTGGGCACTAAATAAATCATGAAGTGATACCCGATTCCTTAAACAGCATTAAATTTTATATTTACTGTTGTGTTGTCTATCAAAAAAATTGGTTGTAAAATTAATATCTAATCATTCCCGCATGCGGACATGAAAAATAAAGAATCATTATTATTTGAAAGGGTGTTAATTGAGAAGCAATGATAAATACGGCCACATAACGGCAGAGATATCGGATGAAAAAACTACTCACTATGTACTTATACGCGGTCCATCCTACGGTTCGCTGGGCTTCGAGGCTCGTGAGAATATTAGAACAGAGATTCGGAAAAAGTTGGAAGCAGGAGGAATCCGTTTTGTGGAATATACATGGGTCTGGGATGAGGATGATAACTGCCTCCTGCTGGCAGGCAAATATAATAAGAAAGAAGATGCTTACTGGTGGATCAGGGCACTTGAATCCATGGGTTTTGAGATTTGCATTAGGACCCGCCTGCCGGGCGATGAGCAGACAGAAGATATCAATATAAGTTCATAAGCCAGGGATAAAATTCCAATCCGTAAATGATGATTCTTTATCTTATCATTTCAGCTTATTGACACTCAGGGGTATCCCACATATACTCAATCCTATTTATTGTTCGGAGAAAAAGAGGAGAAAAATGAGTCCATTTAAAATCAAGTCGGGAAACAGGTCATCACACATTTTTTTTACCTTTATTATGGTTGTTTTATTTTCAATGATTCAGAGTTTTACCCCAGCTTGTGCTGGTGATGTAGAAAAAGAGACTGCTTCGGGTGTGAATGGAAATTCTATTAACAACTGGGATATTGCAGCCGAGATTGATGGTAAAACCATTTCTACTTCAGAACTGTTAAAGCAGTATAATCTATATTTTCTTATATCGAGATTTTCCAGGACATATCAAAAGGGATTAACGATAAAATCATACCTCGATCAATATATTTCTGAACTTTTACTGCTTAATAAAGCAGATGAAATGGGAATAAAGGTAACAGAGGATGAGGTTAAAAACGAAAAAGAAAGATATCTGAAATTATTTCAATTTTCCGAGGAGACATTATTAAAGTGGCTGGAGTCAAAAACATTAACAATAGATGATGCCGATCTTTATTTTAAAAATATTCTAATATTAAAGAAACTTTATATAAAGAAATTCGGTGAAAAAGTTATTCCGGAAAAAGAAGCAAGAGAATATTATAAAACCAATGATGAATACTATCACAGACCGGCAAGGATAAGAGCAAGTCATATACTGATATGCCATAACGAAAGCCAGGGCTGCAAAAGCAATTTGACGAAGAGTAAAGCAAAAGAACTGGCTGAAAATGTTCGAAAGGAAGCAACTACTGAAAATTTTGCAAGCCTTGCTCAGCGGTATTCCTTTGACAGCACAGGGAAAGATGGAGGCTATCTGGGAACGATAGAAAAAGGTACGGCTTTTCCTTCCTTTGAAGATGCAGCCTTTAGCCTGGATAGAGGTGAAATATCCGATATTGTTACAACAGATTACGGATATCATATAATATATGTGAGCGACAAGCTTGAAGGGGTGTCTATAACATTTGAAGAGGCAAGGGATTCCATTAATTATACACTTGAAGAGGAACACATCATTTCTGAACTGTTAAAATATGCGGAGCAGCTCAGGCAAGATGCAAAAATTAAGAAATATACAGACTCAGACCGGAAAGGTTCTGTAAGTGCAACACTGGATAATGAAAATAATGAAAAAGCGGATTCACCTGTTAAACAGTTCTCAACTTTCAAGGCAACTGGCAATAAAATTTATAAAAACAGCAAAGGTCAGCCAGTCATATTACTCTTTACCAGGGTGGGATGTCACTTTTGTGAGTGGGTTGAGGAAACCTTTAAAGAGGTCGTTTCCGAATATGTTGAGAAGGGCCTTATTGAAGCCCATCACTATGATTTTAATACCAAAGACGATTTCCTTACTCCGCAGGTTGAGATGAGTATACCCCAGGATTATGTTAAACAGTTTGAATTTGAAAATTCCAACAGCTCTACCCCATACTTCAGCTTCGGAGGCATGTATTATCGTCGAGGTGCCGGGTATTTTGATCAGGATGATTTATATGCAGAGGAAATGGAGATGAAGCAGGTTATAGACGAACTGCTAAGGTTAAAATAGATCAAAACATTGGCTGCCGCTAATGAATGCGAATTATTTTCTAATAGTTAATGGATAGGTGTTGATAAAAATATCAGCATACATTCACGTGCATTAGCGGTTTTGTCATCATATAAAAATTAAATAAATATGAATTTTCCTCTTGTTAAAACTGCAAAAGATTTCCTACCTCTTAAAGAATATTTTTACGATAACAGGTACAGGCTGATTGCGGGCCTTATCTCTCTTCTTGCTGTTGATTTTCTTCAACTGTGCATCCCCATTATTTTAAAATGGACGGTTGATGACCTCACAAATAAATGCGCAACACCTCATATTCTTATTAAATACAGTTGTTACATATTGATCATTTCTTTTTTGATCGCAATATTTCGATATACATGGAGATTTTGCGTAATAGGTTTTTCCAGAATAGTAGAAGAACAATTACGAAACAGACTTTTCAGCCATCTCCAGACTCTTTCCATGTCCTTTTTTCAGAGGACAAAGACCGGTGATATCATGGCCAGATCAATCAATGATATCAATGCTGTCAGGATGGCCACAGGGATGGGGCTGGTTTCTCTTGTTGACGGGCTGGTGATGGGAATCGCAGCCATATGTTATATGTTATATATCAGTCCTTCTCTTGCGGCATTATCTCTTATACCTGCTCCTTTTATAATTTTGATGGCCCGGATTTATACAAAAAAAATGTCCAGAGGATACGATAAAGTCCAGAAGACATTTTCAGACCTTACTGAGAGTGTAAGAGAGGCATTTGCCGGTATAAGGGTGGTAAAATCTTTTGTAAGGGAAGAATGGGCACGTGAAAAAGTCAGGAAAGAAGGTCTTGATTATGTATCAGTAAATATCAGACTTGCCAGAACCCTCGCCCTCTTTTTCCCCGTGATGACAATATTTACCAATATTGGACTTGCAATAGTAATATTATTCGGAGGAAGGCTGACAATCCTTGGTGATATCACAACAGGTGATTTTGTCGCCTTTATCGGTTACCTCAATCTTCTTACATGGCCTATGATGGCCATGGGATGGGTAACAAATCTTTTTCAGCGCGGAGGCGCTTCAATGCGCCGTATAAGCAAAATACTGGACGAAATCCCCGAAATACAGTCAAAGAGACATGCTGACAGTTTCAAGAATGTAAAAGGCAGGATAACATTTAAGGATGTTAGTTTCCTGTACCCTGATAAAACACAGCCGGCCTTAAGTAATATTAACCTAGAGATCCGTGACGGGCAGACGGTGTCGCTTGTTGGAAGGGTAGGGGCCGGGAAGTCCTCATTACTTCACCTTATTCCGCGTCTCATTGATCCGAAGACCGGCAGCATACTCATCGATGGAATGGACATTCGTGATGTCTCACTTTCGTCATTAAGGGAGAATGTAGGTTTTATTACACAGGAAGCCTTTATTTTTTCAGATACCATAAAAAACAATATTATCTTCGGAAGAGAGGATATAACAGAAGATCAGATCGAAGGGGCAATGAAATGTGCAAGGATCTATGATGATGTAATGGAACTGGATAAAGGGATGTATACAATACTGGGTGAAAAAGGTGTTACCCTTTCGGGCGGCCAAAAGCAGCGTCTGACAATTGCAAGGGCGATGATACTTGATCCTCCTGTACTTATACTTGATGATTCACTTTCGATGATAGATACCCGAACTGAAGAAGAGATATTAAATGAGATAATAAATCTTAGAAAGGGCAAGACGAATATTATTGTTTCACACAGGCTTTCAACAATCAGCCGGTCGGATTTTGCAGTGGTTATGAAGGATGGCCGGATTATCGAAGCTGGTAATTATGAAACATTATTAAAAACAGGTGATGAATTCAGCCGACTTTATAAAAAACAGGTTATGTCCCAGAACCTGGAAGAGGGTGAAGGATAAAGATGCATGGTGATTTCGGATACATGGAAGAAGGGAAGCTGGGGAAGCCCTATAATTTAAAGCTTCTGAAACGCCTCGGGGTGTTTGCAATTCCATATTGGAAGTTTATTGCTCTTGCACTTACTGTGGCCGTTCTGATTACCTTAATGGACCTGGTTGTACCATACCTTTCAAAAATAGCTATCGATAGATATATCCTCTCTTCATGGCAGCGGATAACACTTGATAATCCTGAAAATAAGACAGCAGCAGATTTTTCTTTGAAATATAAAGATAGACTGGTCTACAGCCGTGACAGGGAAAACGCTTTTTTCCACAAGAGCGATATAAAGGGTATTGATCCCATTGATCTTAATAACTGTAAAAAAGATGGTTCCATATCCGAAGAACCCTATTATATATTTAAAGATGACAATGGTACCTTAATGAAGAATGATGTCAAACCTGTCATCCTTTTAGATGGACGTATTGCACTGCCAAAGGGCATAATTGATGCCCTGCCATCCAGTGAAATTTTAAAGGTCAGGGCCGGCGATTTTAATGGTCTTTTGACAGTCGGGATTGTTCTGCTTTTGATCCTTCTTCTTACACTCGGCCTGAATTATCTGGATTACTACCTTCTCGAATATATAGGGCAGAATATAATGCAGGATGTTCGATTGACTTTGTTCGAACGAATACAGGGCCGTGCTCTGTCATTTTTTAACAAACATCCGGTGGGGCGTCTGGTAACAAGGGTTACAAATGATATTGAAAACCTGAATGAGATGTTCAAATCAGTGCTTGTGACTTTTTTTAAGGATATCTTCATCCTGGTAGGTATACTGGTGATGCTTGTTTACCTGAACTGGAGACTGGCGCTGGTAAGTTTTATATTACTTCCTGTTATCTTTATATTCACCCTTATTTTCAGCAGACTGATGAGGGATGCATTCAGGACTCTTCGTGAAAAGATTTCCAAGCTAAACTCCTATCAGCAGGAACAGTTTAGCGGTATGAGAATAATTCAGTTATTGACCAGAGAAAAGAACCAGATGAGAGTGTTTTCAGGACTTAATCACGAAAATTATTTAGCCGGCATGCACCAGTTAAAACTGTTTTCGATCTTTGTACCAGTAATGGAGCTTTTATCAGCCACAGGGGTTGCCCTTATCATATGGTATGGGGGTGGCAAGGTAATATCTGATCAATTGAGCCTTGGAGCACTTGTAGCGTTTATCAGTTACATCCAGATGTTTTTCAGACCTATAAGGGATATATCTGAGAAATACAATATTATGCAGTCGGCAATGGCATCTACTGAGAGAATTTTTGAATTCATGGATAATGGAGAAGCAATTCCCGAACCTGGATCACCCGTGAATATAAAAGAAAAGAGGGGAAAGATTGAATTTCGTAACGTAACATTCTCGTATAAAGAAGGGCGACCGGTTCTGAATAATATAAGTTTTAAAATTAATCCGGGCGAGATGGTTGCGGTTGTGGGAGCGACAGGGGCAGGCAAGAGCACACTAGTGAACCTGATAGAAAGATTTTATGACCCTGAAGAAGGATCTGTTTTTATTGACGATATAGATATAAAGAAACTTGAAAAAAAAGATCTTCGATCCAGGATATCACTTGTGATGCAGGATGTTTTTCTTTTTTCAGGGGATCTTAAAGAAAATATCTCTCTTGGAAATGAAAGTATTTCTATGGCGGACATAGAAGAGGCTGCCATGGAGGCTAACGCAAAATGGTTTATTGACAGACTTCCTGATAATTTTAATCAGGAGATGAGCGAGGGTGGCAGTACACTGTCTGGAGGCGAGAGGCAGTTGCTCTCCTTTTCAAGGGCCCTTGCATTCAACACGGATATCCTGATTCTTGACGAGGCAACCTCAAGTGTTGACCCTGAAACAGAGAGATTGATCCAGGATGCAATCGACCGAATGACCAGAAGCAGGACAACCCTGGTTGTTGCCCACAGGCTTTCAACCATAAAAAAGGCCGACAGGATCATTGTTATGGGGCATGGAAAAATACTTGAACAGGGAAACCATGAAGAGTTAATGGCTGCCAGGGGCAAATACTACAGGCTTAATCTTTTCAGGGAATCTTTTAATGGCGAAATATAAGTGTAGATAATGAAATAAGGTCAAAAAATCAAAAATACCAACCAGGGCGGTCAGGGAGGGGTTTTTTGACCACCCCGGATGGTACTTGAACAACATCAGGAACCTCGCTGGCTATGAATTCTTTTCTGCCTTAAAAACAAGATACACCTGATATATTGCGGCTGGACAAGCAGCATCCTTTTGATGAAATTCATCAAGGGTAATTGTTAATATATTGTTGCTGTAGCTGTGGTCAGCATAATCAAAATAATCCGGACAACCGGGATCCCTGATGAAAAAATAGGTATGAGTATCCATATCATTGAGAGATACATGTTCATATTCTTCCAGTGTCCCATTGAAGGTTAAAAGGTCTGATTCGTTTTCAATTTCACAGGCCTCGCATCTTGCTACGAAAGACTCAAGATATGAATAGAGGCATAGATCATCCTCCTGTGTTAAGGTTGTGGGTTCTATTGCTGTATCAAAGGTGAAGATACTGGAGCCGGTATATTGATCAGCCGGTCCATCTTCATCACTACATCCGCATACAGTTGAAGTGAAAATAAAAATTATTAATAAATAAATATATGTTAGTTTCATGACTCATTTCTCTTTGTATTGAATGATATGGTACGTTGGCGCGATGCCTTAAATCTAAGTTATTTTTTATTTTGTTATTACAGTGCGCATATATTGTGTTATTGATAAAAAGCAATAAGGTTCAATTAATCGTTTTTAGCTGTAGCGTTATATATAAAAGCATTCCTTTAGCCCGGATTTTTAACCCGGCCCAGAAACAGAATAGCACCGGTTTGATTGTCACGAATCATATAGATAAAAGGACGGTCAACAGTTATCTCAAGCGGATCGTCAGGCGCCGAAGTTCCATACATAAGCACCGCAGTGGCTGCAGCGGCCTCTGTTCCGGATTCGTCAATAGTTATAGATGCCTGGTGAATAACCTTGCCAATGAACAGGTTTAGAGTTCCATCCATTCCGGAAAAATCAGCAACACCAGGAGTAAATGCATCCGGCATTCCCATTTCAGAAAGGGTTTCTGACAGGTTAAACCTCGATTCACATTCAAATTTAGGCATCCTTAAAGTGACTTCCCGCACTTCAAGGTTATTAAGGATTTCATCAATAACCGAAGAATCAAGGTTCTGTTCAAAGGTTCCAAATCTGCCTGAATCAGGGATGATAATAATCATGGAAAAAGCATCGCCATAATATGGCAACTCTACTGCCTGATAATCACTACCTTCTGCGGCAGCATAAATCTCACCATTTTCACCATACCCTGCCTCGGGAATCATCATGGGAACTGTTACGGTGGATCCATCTTCAAGATAAAAAGTGCCGTCATATGTGTCATCAGGATCAAAGGGGATTCCCCAGGAGGCATTGAAATAAATCGTATTGGTCAACACAAGCCTTGTATCGCTTGTAACATCGTTCGGAGCAAGAAGGTTCTCTATCTTATTTTCGGTTTGCTCTGCTACCCAGTCATTTATGTCAACACGTGCGTCATCGGGATAATTAAAAAAATCAACCAGGCGGATACCTGTGCCATAATTGATCATCAATGTATCCAGATATGTATCCAGAAAAGAATAGTCTTTCTGTCCCCATACCTCATTATTGATATTCAACCTTAAATATTTATCGTTATTTTCAGGATCGTTCTGATTTCGGCTGTTCAGATCCAGATCCAGTTCGTTAAAAAGCGGATGCAGTTTTTCCTGATAAAAATTGAACTGCATGGCATCTGCCATCTGTGTTTCCGTCCGATTCCTTGCCCCTGCCCATGTCATCGACATGGCAGTTGAAATACTGTAAGGAGAAAAAAACAGGTTTTCCTCTTCATCTCCTATTGCATGGTATAGATCAATTGCAAAGGTGTTGTTATCAGCTATAAACAGGCTGGATTCATTTTCTGTATTAACAGGATTGAGTTCCCTTGATTCCGATGATGCGAGTAGCTCGAAGCCGGAATCGTTATTGGACTCATTGAGAGACTCATTGCCATCTTCATTACATGCATTAAACAGAATGATTGCCCCAGTCAGGAATGAAAGAAACAAAATTAATATTGCAGGTTTTCTGATTTTCATTGCTTCCTCCTCATATTTTAAATAAGGTAATAAAAAATCAAACCAATGCTTATACTCAATCCGCGCAAAGTAAATTGTACAAATTTAATCACTGTTCGGGAAAGTCAATGTATTCACTGTCCCTGCAATATCGTCTATATTTGATGAACGTACAGTTTCACCATTAACAGCATAGACATCATTTTCAATAAAGAGTCCCCTGAGCCAATCATCGCCATAGTAGATGTAGAAATCAGTATTTATCCTGCCTAGATAGTTAAAGCCTTCTTCAGTAGTAATACGGTATACATAGAGGCCGCTAAAGGTATACTCACCATACGTATATGGATAGGCCGGTTCTGTCTCATGCTCAAAAAGATCTACGGGGATTGCAAGAAGACCATTTTCATCCCAGAAAGTGAATGCCTTGTGATCATATAGGGCAAGTGATTCTGTTCCCCGGTCACCAATCACCTCGCTATGCAGGAGCTGAGGGTTAGCAAAATCACTGATATCGAAAATGGATAATTGTAATCCCTGATACCATACATTCCCGAAATCATCCAATACTGTATCTTTGCCGATTGTAATCAAATGATCATTTCCCAGAGGATGGATATAGTCTGAATATCCCGGTACGTGCAGCTCTCCTGCAATTACAGGGTTAGACGGGTCGGATAAATCAATTGTGAAAAGCGGATCAACCTTGACAAAGGTCACCATAAATCCATGGGGCCCAATAAAACGGGCTGCATAGATATCTTCTCCGGGTGCTATTCCTTCCAGGCTCCCTATAATATCCAGACTGCCGTTTCCGGCCTCAAGGCAGTATATATTGTTTTCATTTGTAACTCCCCATACACCTTCAATAGAAGTTCTCGATGCTGTAGCGATTCGAAGGACATCATCGTATTCACCCATAGAAAACTGGTTAAGTATTTTACCTCTTACTTCCCCTGTTCCTTCCACTGTAGCCTCTTCACCGGCAAGTGAAAACTTGTAAAGGAAGGTCCAGTAATATTCTCTTGTTTCACCCAGTGCTACTGTTTCGTTGTTCCATTGGGAAGAAGCTATATATATGGCATCGGTTGATGCATAAACAGTATGTGCATCAGCAATAAGTCCTTTACTCTTAAAATCTTCAGATGGGTTGTCCAGATCAATTGTTACTATGCTTATTACGCTTCCACCGTTTGATTCCGCAGGACGATAGAAATCTTCAGGGATTATGAGGGGGGACGTACGGCTTATATTGCCGTTTTTATTAATAACATCATAGTAGGGTATAAGTTCACTGAGAGGCATATCCTTCAGCGCTGCTTTGTTTGCTGCAACCGCTTCAGCTCTTTCTTCTTCTGTTCCATCATATATTTGCTGTAGCGGCGGAAGATCAGGGAGGAACTTCTGTACGATGTGAAGTTTGCTGCCGGTTAAACGTGAGGAGACCATCCAGCCGTCAATGATCCATTCCTTAATCCAATCGGGAGAGGACGGATCTGAGACATCAGTTATCAAAACTCCAAGTCTGGTTTCCACAGGTGTACAATATGATAATCCCACGGTTATGCACGGACTTGAACCTGACCATGTTAAACCTCTTCCTGAACTGTATTCGTAGAGTATTATTAAAGTATTATTATCGAGATAGAGTGAATCAACAGTCCCATTAACGTTGATTGTGCTAATGATGTTCATGGAATCAGCAGGGACCGCATTTACAATATGAACCGCGCTGTCACCTGCTATGTAAAGGTATGTGCCGTCCGATTTTACTTTGTCTGATTCATCTACTCCTATCTCCTGAACATTGGTCCGGGAGTAGTCTCCAGCTGAATAATAATCATTGGCAACATCACTGAGCTCAGCAGGCACCAGGCCTGTCTCGAATTCGTATACCTCTGATGGTAAAACACTCTCGCTGAACTCGCCTTTAATATATATTTCCAGTTCATTCCAGCTGTTGGAAGAAGTATTACCTACTTCGGTACCAACCCTGACACCCTTGCACGCTATTATGTAAGTCATGCTCAATAAAATTATTAGAATGAGGTATGACTTTGAGTTATTATTTATTGATCTGGCCATCTCTCTCTCCTTAGTCTATTTTTGTTAAGGGAAAAGCCTGTATGTTTATTTGTATAACCTGCTCAGGATCTTTATCTTCACTTTCCATTTTTAAAAGTTCTTTTCTGAATTCAATAATTCTCTTTTTTATTTCTGAGATTTTCCCTTTCTTTACACTCAATGTTACTCCGCTTATATCTCTTTTATTTTTTTGGTGACGTTCAAGCGCCTCCATACCCAGCTTTATCATTTCTCTATGATAATTTGAAATTATAAGAGATTTCATCACCTCCGGGCCTGTTGTTATTACTTTATCAGGCTGTTCCCATAACCCGGCTTTATCTTTTCTGAGCAGACCAAGCTCCAATAATATTTCAAGGGCTTTTTCAACTTCCCTGGTTGTTATATTGGGATTCAGTTTATTTGCTATCTGTTCAGGAGTTGAATTACGCTCCCCAAAAATTGCAATCTCTCTTATTGCCGGGTAATACCACTTGGAAAAATATATGTAGTTTGATCTGTCTATTTTATGGGATTTAAGATATCCATTTGATGCCATCATCTTCTGGAGATAGTGATTTTTTTCATCATCTGAAGAGGCCTGATTCATGAATACCAGATTTTCAAAAAAATCCCTTTCCTGTTTTTTTAAAACAAAACCCTTTGAAATTTTCCCAATACTCTCATTTGTCAGATTTCTCTTGCCATCAATTACAAGCTTAAGGAAATTGGGAGATGAAAAGCCCGCTTTTCCTGAAAATACCCTGTATGAATAAAGGTGATTTTTAAATTTTTTATAATTGAATAGATCTCTGAGAAAAGATCTGTAATCGAGGTAGTCAAAAATATCGGGACGTTTTATTTCTTTTTTTGATGGAATCTCTCCGGGTGTGCTCATGGTTTTTTGACCTTTTGTATAGATATTATGCACAGGATAGTTTTTTGGAATTTCTATTTCAAATGTAATCGGTAATAATTGTAATTTATCGTATTCTATTGAATACGGTTAAATATAATAATTAATTTATAACATATTGAAATGACAATTAATAAATCTATTTAGTTAAAACTGAAAATTAAAAGGATTAAAAATAGTGAATTTCATTTTTGCCATCTACTATTGATTGTCCCATAAAAAGGGTGTTTGGCTCTGACCTTTATTGTTTTTCTTCATATAATCATGGTAAACCTGTGGCATGATAAAAGTGCATTTCGGCTGTCTAACGGCTATTTTTATACACTGTCAAGGAGGTACTTTAATTGGAAAAACTACCTAAAGGCCAACAGTACGGATATTTATCTGACGGAACAAAGGTTATTTATGAAATTGAAGTGGGTGAACCCTGTGATTTTGGTTTTCCGAGGCTGCACAGGCATGTAAAAAAGAAGTGTAAGGATTACAAACAGCCTGAACCCGAAGATATATCAAAATTTGATTCTGCAAAATTTACCCTTGAAGCAGCTTCGGGAGGAAAGAATACCCTGCTTTTTGACGATCTGGGGATGCCTTCGGTAATGGTTCGTATTCCGCGCTTTAACTGGTCGGATGTTGTCAAAGGAGGCGAGGATAAGCCCTGCTCAGCTTTTTTTGTAGACGGCGAGCTGCTGGACTATATCTATATCAGTAAATACCTTAATGTAATAGAAAACGGCAGGGCCTATTCTCTCCCTGGCAGGGATCCTGCTCATACAATTACCATCGATGATGCACGTGAGGCATGTGCCAGAAAGGGCAAAGGCTGGCATTTATTTACGAATGCTGAATGGGCAGCTATCTCACACTGGTGCATGAAAAATAACAGCGTTCCCCATGGCAACTCACACTGGGGACTTGCTTATGCCGCTACACATGAACGGGGCATACTTTCACCAGAAAACGAGTTGAGTGCTACTCCTTCTGCAAGAACACTTACAGGCTCGGGGCCGGATTCATGGAATCATGATGGGTCTCCATTCGGAATTTCAGATCTTAATGGAAATGTCTTTGACTGGGTCTCAGGCATCAGAATAATGGATGGCGAAATCCAGGTGATCCCGGACAATGACAGCGCACTGAATGTGGATGAAAGTATTAACAGCACACAATGGAAGGCTATTAATCTGAAGGGTAAATTTGTCGAACCGGGCAGTGATGATACATACAAGTATGACGGCGTAAACCCCGGAGTTGATACGAAAAAGGTTGTGATGGTTGAAGGAGGAAGCAGGCTTAGTACAAAAATAGAAAATGTTAACTACACGGGTGAGATGACACCTGAAACTGATTACAGTTATGTTTTTAATATGTTTTATGACACCCTTGCCTGTGTCCAGCCGCATATTATCCTTAAGGAACTCGGCCTGTTTCCTGTTGATAATCCGGCAAGTAACGGCATATTTTTTTACAAGAATTATGGTGAGCGTGTGCTTGCACGCGGAGGATCATGGTGGGATGCTTCCCCGGGATGGCTATGGGATTTCTATTTGCGGGAGACACGTGATTTTATTTTTCCTGATATTGGTTTCAGGGCCGCGTATATAGATCTGTAAAATAGAAAATCAATCGGAGAAGAACATCAAGAGTATAATTAAAATCCACGGGAACCGCTAATGAACGCTAAAGGAAATTAAAGAAATACTGAGAAAATCCGAAGATATAAAAAAGCATTGATGTGGATTCACTTTTATTGGCGCTTAAAAACCGATTCAGCCAGTAAACTACTGGACAGATAACAGGTTACCTGATATTTTCAGGGTTCACTTGTTGTAGGACAAATACCTTTGTAATTGCAAAGGATTGTTAATAAACCCTTTCATAAATAATGCAGACAAAGTTATGATAAATAAAATTCGATTTCTCTCATCATTTAAGGTTTTATTACTTGCACTGATTATTATTTCCGGCCTGTTACTGGCAGGTAATTTTAAGAAAACTGATGCTGATACAGGCGGCAAGGCCAAACCTGTTCCAGGTCTACTTGTTCCAACAAAAGAGCAGGCAAAAACAACAAAGGCATTAGTTAAAAAACTGCAAAGGTATCACTATCTGGATGAACAATTTGACAATGAATTCAGCGAAAAGATATTTAATAACTACATAGAAATGCTTGATCCTGCCAAAGCTCATTTCCTTGTCGCTGATATTGATGAATTTTCTAAATACCGTTATAGCTTTGATGAAGATTTGAAAGAAGGAAATCTTGAATCTGCATTTTTTATCTACAGGCGATACCACGAGAGAAGAAAACAGCGGCTGGAGTATACACTGGAATTACTGGAAAAAGGCGTTGATTCTCTGGATTTTACTAAAAATGAATATCTGGAGCTGGATCGGGACAACCTACCCTGGTATGCTGATATGGATGCGGCAAAAGATCTCTGGCGGCGTTTGCTTAAAAATGAAATACTTAATTTAAAGCTTGAAGAAAAGCCTGATGAAGAGGATTCTCCTCCTCAGAAGGTTGATGTTACACCCGCAGAGAATGGGGAGATGCAGGAACAAAAACCTGAAAGTATCCCTGCTGATAATGCCGACCTGGATAAAAAAAACGGCGACACAGTGGAGGAGGAAGTTTCGACAACTCTCACAAAACGGTATAAAAATCAGTTACGTATACTTGATCAGGCTAACAGTGATGATGTATTTAAATTTTTTATTACCGCCTATACTCACTGTTATGACCCGCATACGGAATATTTTCCGCCGGCTGAATCGGAAAATTTTGATATCCATATGCGTTTATCGCTGGAAGGCATTGGTGCTTTACTTAGAAGTGAATATGGATATGTAAAAGTAGAAGAGCTTGTTGCAGGAGGTCCCGCAGAACGAAGCAGGGAATTACATACTGCAGACCGGATTGTAGCCGTTGGTCAGGGTGAAGAAGGTGAGCTGCAGGATGTTGTGGGATGGCGACTGGATGATGTGGTTGATCTCATACGTGGAGCAAAGGGTACTGTCGTTAGATTAAAAATAATACCTGAAACTTCTGACATAAGCAAAACCAAAATCATATCCATTACGCGGGATACCGTAAAACTAGAAGAGCAGTCTGCCAAGAAATCAATAATCGAAGTTAAACGCGGTGACACTCTATACAAGGTTGGTGTTATAAAATTGCCTGCCTTTTATGTCGACTTTGAAGCCGCTATGGCAGGCGAACCAGATTTCAGGAGCAGTACCCGTGATGTGGAAAAACTGATCCGGGAATTACTGGATGAAAATATTGACAGCCTGATTTTTGATCTGCGCAACAATGGTGGCGGTTCTCTGCAGGAAGCAGATGATATTACGGGTCTTTTTATTACCACCGGACCTGTTGTCCAGATCAGGGATGCTGATAACAGAGTAATGCTGGTCCGGGATCTTGATCCGAAACTTGTTTATAGCGGGCACATGGCTGTGCTGGTGAATCGGCTGAGTGCCTCGGCTTCTGAAATATTTGCCGGTGCTATTCAGGACTATGGACGTGGTATTATTATTGGCAGTCAGACATTTGGAAAGGGTACTGTTCAAAGCATGGAGCCCCTTACTCCCGGACGGGTTAAATATACCCAGGCCAAATTCTACAGGATCAATGGCGACAGTACTCAAAATAGAGGAATTATTCCGGATATTGTTTTCCCAACAATTATTGATCAGGATGAAATAGGTGAAAGTTCTTTACCTCAGACCTTGGCATGGGATCAGATCCAGCCGGCAAATTATAACAGGCTGGCTGATATGGCTCCAACCATACACTATCTCGATTTATTACATGAGCAACGCATAAAGCAAAATCCGGATTTTCAATACCTTAATGACCGTGTAATATTTCTGGAAGAAGCCAGGGAAAAAACAGTCGCATCCCTGAATGAATCAGAGCGAAGAACGGAACGTGAAACAACAGAACAACGTCTGCTTGCCATAGAGAACAGGCGCAGGCAGGCCCTTGGTGAAGAAATCTACAAAGATTATGCTGAAATGGAAAAGGCAGAAGAGGAAGAAGACAGCGATCAGCAAAAGGACAGTATGCTTCAGGAGACTGGAGAAATTTTAGTCGATTGGTTAACCAGAAAGAGTGTGCAACAGGAATACGTCAGGAATCCTCAGTAGCCTTATAAGATATACAAAAAATATTTACGAGTTGGAGATTTCATATGTCACTGCCTGATATCAGTTCCTCTGTTGGTTTCCAGTCAAATCCCTTTATAATGCTGACATTTATTGTCGCACCTGCTGTTCTTACGAACGCCTGTGCCCTGCTTGCCATGAGTACAAGTAACCGTTTTGCACGGGCAATAGATATGGCCAAGGAAATAGCCAGACAAATTGATGCCAGCGGTGATGATATATTTCCTCCCAGGCTGAGCAGACTGGTTGATGAGTTCACTACCGCTGAAACCAGGGGGTTGCTGCTTTTAAAGGCTATGCGTTGTTTTTATTTATCTCTATCATGCTTTGCACTGGTGGCCCTGGTTTCATTACTGGGATCAGTAAGTACAATGCTCAAATCCCAGGCAGTTGAAACCGTTTTTTTATCCTTTGTTCTCCTGCTGGGTGTGGTTGCAGTAGGCGGAATAGTATTTGGCGTTATTCTGCTGATACGAGAAATCCGTATTGTTATGACAGTAATGCATAGACGAATTCATGAGATCAGGCAGAATATAGAAACTAAAACTAAAAAACCTTAGAATCTGCTACTGAACACGAATTGAATTTTAAAGGACTTTATGAAGACAACAGTAAAATTATTAATCTATTTAATTATTCTTGCAGTATTGGATACGGTTATTCCTATACCTTTTACAACAATTTTACTAATCTATGTTGTCGTTGAAAAACCAGCATGGTTTAAAAAATTAGTTATGGATGTTTATACTCAAAATAAACCGGATGCAGGCTAAAGGATGAAAAATGAGAACAAAGAATCTTGCAGTTATTGATGCGGACAGTGTTACAGTTTATGTCGTTACTGACAACTACTATGATACCAGCAGACGTGATACAGAATTTGCAAAACGATATGGCTCCTCTCCAGGAAAAAGCATTCATGCAGAGCATGGCCTAGCATTCTATATTGAAACCCAATCAAATGGCAAAACAGGTGCATGCATGTTTGATTTTGGTATGGATTATAAAGGTGTCAGAAACAATATGGAACTCCTAGGTATTGATATCGGAAAAGCTAATGCCTTTGGGCTAAGTCACGGTCACTTTGATCACTATTTGAGTGCTGCAAGTATCCTGAATCTCAATAGAACCAGGATTAAGGAGGGAGCACCTTTTTATGTTGGAAAAGAGGCCTTCCTGAATAGATATTCATTACGGCCAGGATCAGACGCAGCAATGGATCTCGGGCAGCTGGATAAAGTGGATCTTGAGGCATCCGGGGTATCTGTACAGGAAATATCTGAGCCGATGGAGATTATTCCC
The DNA here is from genome assembly GCA_963667015.2 of Desulfatiglandales bacterium. GTDB lineage: Bacteria > Desulfobacterota > DSM-4660 > Desulfatiglandales > HGW-15 > JAAZBV01. The sequence goes on along the minus strand of CAXXJJ010000004.1, from coordinate 1,109,044 downwards.
GGAGGATATATCTCCGGCGATATTGAGCGCTCAACCCCCTATGAAACCCCGATCCCGAACCTTCTTGTGAAAAAAGAGGGAAGGCTTGTCCCGGATGATTTCGGGGGTGAGCAGGCACTTTTCTTTAATGTAAAAGGAAAAGGGCTTATTATTATTTCCGGTTGTGCACATGCCGGGATTGTAAATACGGTAAAGCACATCAAAAGTATTACAGGTCTGGAAAAAGTACATGCCATTATGGGGGGCTTTCACCTGATAAATGCCAGTCAGGAAAAAATCAGCAATACAATTGCTGACATCCAGTCAGTAAGCCCTGATATTGTAGCACCGCTTCACTGTACCGGATTTGAGGCTGTAACAGCATTCATGGAAGCCATGCCCGATGCCTTTTTTCTTAATACTGCAGGGACAAAGTATACATTTTAATTAAGACACCGCCTCTTTAAGGGCATCGATCCCGATACGATCCATAAATTTGGATGTACGTTCCTTCTTCTTTCCGTTTACTGCATAATATTCAAGGCATCGTTTAACCAGATCAATTGTATCATCTGTTGTCAGATTTTCAGCTACAACATCTCCAATACGCGGTTTGTTGCCGCTGTTACCCCCAAAGATGACTGTCCAGCCTTTTTTCTTTCCCAGCACACCAACATCTCTGACATAGCTTTCTCCGCAGCAGAATGGACACCCGGAAACCCCGAATTTGACCTTTGCGGGGAGTTCCATACCAATAAACATCTTTTCAAGTTCAGTGCCCATAGCCAGTGAATCCTGCATTCCAAAACTGCATACGGCGGTTCCGGGACAGGCCTGTGCATAATGTACGCACAATTCAGTGGCTCTTCCCACATCTAACCCCAGATCCTTCCATGCGGGGGCTACATTTTCCTCTTTAATACCAACAAGGGCCATTCTCTGCCCTGATGTAATTTTTACTATTGGGATCTGATATTTTTTTACGACATTAACTATTGATTCCAGTTCTTCAGGTGTTATAAGGCCTAAAGGGGTTCTGGGTACAATTGCATAGGTTTCCTTATCTCTCTGAAGGATAGCTCCATCAAGATGTTCAGAATGCTCAGACATAAATAGCTCCTTTTAAATGTTATTTCAGTAATCGATTTATTAAAGTTGTAATTTAGTAAAAAATAAACTTTGTTCTAAGTCAAGATTGGCATACAATCAATCAAATAATAATTTTTTGAACATTGATTTGACAAGGAGTCCGATTTTGATAATAAATAAACTTTTGACGTGAAAAATTTAATAAACCAAACATAGGGGAATATATGGATCCTGAACAAATAATAGTAGATTTATCAAATGAATTGAGTGCTACACTAAAAAAAATGGCTGAAGCAAAAGATGTTAATGAAAAAGAGGCATACAGTAGAATTGTAAAAAATTTGAGTGATTCTTTAGGTGTATTTTTTAGCCTGGCTGCTGACGTGATGCCCTATGATTATGATGATGACTTCGACGATATCGATAACGACGAAGATTTACCTTTTTAATTACAGGGGAGCTGGATCGATTATATCGATCTCGGAGAAGGTTCCTTAATCAGACTTTGGAAATATTCAATAACCTTTGGTGAGGTCCAGTCGATTGCACCTTCAATCTTGTTATCAACGGTGCCATCTTTCCGGATTATAAAGCTTTCAGGTACTCCCGTAGTTCCGTAAAGCCTGGCAACACGACCTTCCGGGTCTAAAAGGACTGGAAAACTAAGTTTTTTACTCTTCATGAACGGTTCTACAGCCTTTTTCCCTCCTTCATCTATGCTGACAGCAAGAAGAGCAAAATCCTCATCCTCAAACATTTTATGGAGTTTATCAATTGAAGGTGTTTCAGAAACACAGGGACCACACCATGTTGCCCAGATGTTTAGAAGTACAACTTTTCCCTTAAAATCACTCAGGCTGACCATCCTGCCATCAAGTCCCTGCAAAGTGAAATTGGGTGCTGCCGGGCCATTTTGTGCTTGAGAGGGCTCAAGATCAACGTTTGAAGGAGGGCTGTTCTGCAGCATTACAAATAGATATAATGCAATTGCTGCGATGGGTATAAACAGGAGTATCCTGATATTTGGTTTTCTGGTTTCCCTGTCGTTTTTGTCTTCCATTAAAATGTCCTCTCATTACTCACAGGTGTTTAATATGGCCGTTAAAATATATTCGTCCATGTTTTGTAATTCATTTTTAATATAATACACCTTTGAATACAAATCAATTATCAGACTTAAAATATGAGCGTTGGAAAAAGGAAAAGAGGGGAGTGAATCCTGTTATATCTTTATTGATTCCACCCCCTGTCTGTAATGATAGGTAATTGACTCAGGCAGGGGTGTGGGATCAAAAGTTTCTTAATACTGAAATCTATTTCTTAAGATCAACACATTCAAAATTAGCTGCATCATTTATATCTCCGGTTCCTTCATATTTAGCGTGTTTGGGATATGCGCATACCGGACGGGTTCGGTAAACTTCACCTCCTCTACCCATCATGCCTCCTCCTTTTGTGTGAGGGTAGATAATACTATCAGGCGCCTTCATAGATTTTACAAACCGTATCCACCTGGCCGGCAGTAAGGCAGATAGTATTGTCTTCGCCTTTATAATTTTCTTTAGCTGTCTATTTGCCCGAGACATTATCTCAAGCGCATAATTAAGGTTGTGAACTCCATTTGATCCGTCTTTTATAATAATGGAAAGGTTAGCTTTGATATCCTCAAGGTTTCCGGTAGAGACGGGTTTTAAACCCGTCTTTGTATTTACGCCTTTCCGAGTTTATCAGCTTCTTTAAGCGGCTTAACCATTCTCTTAAGCCCGAGTTTTTCCATTGTTTTTTTAGTGGGCCAGCCATGTTCTTTGTCCCAGCCTTCAAGGGCATAGTAATGATCTTTAAAGTCGTTCACCCCCTTTCTGTCCAGATACATATCCCGGCAGTTGTCATTACGCCATTTACCGTCTTCATAAATGGGGACTCCACCATAAATGGCGATACCGGATGCTCCAGGCATATACATGTATGGAAAGAAGTCTTCCTTTTCCCGGCTTCTTCCGTGCATTACACGGATAGCCCGTTCCAGGGTCCAGATTTTCTGGCCGATGCGCATGGTATCGGCAAAGGAGTCATTCTTGCCTGTTACGGCTTTGTAATACATCATTTCCATTTCCGGAGTGTGGCTGCCCAACTCTGGAAGGAACATTTCGCAGAAGGCCATGGATTCATTCCAGAAGGATGAATAGTGGCGGCTCCAGGCTACCTGCTTTGCCTTATGCGGGGAATAGATTCCGGTCTTCCAGGCCTCTTCGCCTTTCCATGCATAGTTAAACATGAAAATATCATCAGTATAGGGGATGGTACACTTTGACAGTTTTTCCAGAGATTGTTCGAGAGTGCCCGTAGCCGGCTTTCCGACAGGTTCCATAAATCCATGCCAGGCCGGGTCCCCGGCTCCCAGGATGTAGGCATAGGCCCATTCTACCCAGGGCATTGTCCAGTGGGTCGTTGCTCCCCATGCAGTCAATCGCAGGGCGGCGCTTTCCTTGTCTTTTTCCAGTCGCCCCCATTTCTCGGCTGCCCTGCAAGTTCCTTCAGCCAGGGCATCGCCTATCCCTGTACGATTGGCAATTGCTTCCAGAAAAGCAAGACGAAAACTCAGGTCGCCCCATTGATCCATGGGTAAAGGATAGGAATCGATCTCTTTTCCGGGACCAAGAAGACCCTCCTGTTTGAGGTACTGGAGATACCAGCCAAGTCCGGAATCCGTCGGAACCTTACCTCTGAACAAGGCAGGGGCATCAGGGACATTTTGTGAAAACATTTCTGCATGAAAATGGGCTGACCAGCTGCTGAGTCCGTATTTAATCAATGCTTCAGCCGCCCGGTCCGAATCCGATGCTTTCTGGCTGCCAAGCCACCCCGAGCAGGCGCACATGGTTTCTCCGCCGTAATAGTTGTTTCTGCGCCGGTCGCCCTTAAGGCAGGGCATACAGGATGCTGCCCCTGGCTGTGTTGGCGCAGCACCCGGCGCCTGCATCTGATGGAGTCTTGCTTTAATAATGCCTTCCGGGTCTGCTACCTGAACCTTACCGGTCCCTGCTACACTGATCGCTTTTAAATTCTTGGCGCCAAAGACTGCAGCATGTCCGCCGATTCGCGCACTAACTCCGCTGCCTGTTATCAAAGCTGCCATTCGTGATCTGGTTTCACCAATCGGACCAATGCAGAGGATTTCAGGCCGGTTGGTAGTGTAGGTGTCGTCGATTTCATGCCATTGTTCGCCAAAGCGGGTTTGTCCGCCCACCATTGATGTGATCCTGCTCTGTGTTTCCCAGGTGTCCCGGCCCCAGAGTTCTTTGGCATCCTCGATCTTCACCTTGTCATTAATAATATTGATCCATACAGGATTATCGGCCTTGCCTTCAACCACTACACCATCCCATCCGGCAAGCTTCATCATGGTGGCAAACCGGCCGCCAAAATTACCACGCCAGAATTCACTGGTAGGGAAGGTCTCAGGTGATAATCCGCAAACACTGGTTCTTCCTGAACCCGGAACACCGGTGGCTGCCAGAGGGCCGACCATGATGGGAAGAACGTTCCGGGGATCATATGGATCCTTCATGTCCCATTCACCGGGAGCTACTGCCAGATCCCAGAAAATAGCTGTTCCCATACCGTATCCGCCACCGAACTCTTCATATTTTTCTGTATCCAGAGTGTTGATTGATTTGGTTGTCAGATTAATCCTCAATATTTTTCCTGTATATCCGCCCGTCATGATTATTCCCCCCCTTTCTTGTTTTCATCTGAATCCTGTTTAAAAAAACTTCCAAAATTTCTGGGTGGAGGCGGAGGTGGCGCCATATCTACGTCATATCCGTTTACATCCGTTTGAGGAGGAGGTTCATGAACCAGTTTCAGCGCCTTTGCAGGACAAACACTTACACAGGCCTGCTGACCATCTGGTCCTCCCTTCTTGCTCCAGTGAGGCGTGTCGATGCACAAGTCACATTTCATCGAAATTTCCTTTTCGGGATTCCAGACAGTTCTATGGGGTCGCTGGGGACAGGAGTTGATGCAGGTTTTACAGCCTATGCATTCATCCGGATCGATCAATCTGACATTACCATTTTCAGTATCCACATGACAGGCCCCTGTGGGGCAGTTTTGTACGCAAATCGGAGTTACGCACTGTCTGCATACAGACATTATAATATCGTAGGGATATTTTATAAAAGACGGCGCATCGCGTATTATCTGAATCCTGGAGAGAGAAGGACTTGCCACTCCTTCATGGCTCAGTGAACATGCATACATACAGCTCTGACAGCCAAGGCACAGCCTGCTGTCATAAACGATATACCCTTTAGATGGTTCATAGGATACTTCCTCGGCGTTTGCTTCTGCAGGTATTGAGGTGTATGCTCCCAACGCACCGGCAGCAATTGCAACGCTTCCGCTTTTCAGAAAATCACGTCTTGAAACGGATTTTTTCTTTTCTTCGGGTTTTTTTGATTCAGCCATGTAACTATTCCCCCTTTTTTATAATTAACATTTCCCAAGTGCCTTAAGTATCTTATCCGGTGTTGCCGGCGGTTCTATCCATTTTCCTATTGCATTTGCTATCGCACAAACCGGGAGAAGCGGGGCAGCCATACAGTGGCTTATACCAGTCGCTCCGTAGGCGGCATTACCGCTTCTCGTTTCAACTGCATATGGCTCAAACGAGCCCATATCCAAAATAGTTGGCTTTTTATACTCCAGCATGTTAGTGCTCAGTTTAACCCCTGTATCCTTGTCGTAGATAAACTCTTCAGTTAATCCACCACCGTGGCTGAAGAACATTGCCTGGAAGAGCTGACTTTCAAAGGATGTCAGCCTCAACACCTTGCCCGGATCACAGACAACAACATACTTGAGGACCTCTACCTCACCGGTTTCAGTGTCTACAGCGACTTCACAGTAGCTTGTATTCATAGTATCCAGGATATGACCGCCTTTGTGCCAGGTTGTTTCCGGTGGCCTGCCGAAATGAGTTGCTGTTATATCAAGATCATGATCTCCAAAACCCTCATCCGCTATAAATTTGCCAAAGGGAAAGGCCTTGCCGGGGTCCGACTTAAGGTATACCATAGTGTCTTTAGTATCGAGATCCTCGGGGAGGATTTTGCGCCCGCCGGGTTGAGGAGCTCCGAGCATCCCTCCACCACCTCCAGTGAACGCACTGGATTTTGCAGCCAGTTCCAGCAGCAGTTTTTTGCACTTCACAGCCGCTTCCTTCATTACCCAGGCAGATGCTGTAGTTCCGTCGCTTCCTCCTCCAACAGGAGTAAAGATAGCTTTATTGTCATAAAGGAGAATTACATCCTCAACTTTTGCCCCCATCTCTTCTGCAACGACCAGGGCACAGGCATCTGCAGCGTATACGCCCATCCATGGGCCTTTAAGCGGTACATATACCTTGCTGTCTGCCTGGACTGTAACTGTTGCAGTGTATGGCTGCTGGGCGTGCCTGGGTGACTGGGCATATCGAAAACTTAATCCGTGCATCCTGCCGTCCTTAAGTTTTCTGGTCCCGGCTCTGTGCCATTTCCAGTTCATTGCTTTTTTGCCTTTTTCTATACACATCTTAAGACCCGGGGGGATTCCCGGATCCTGCTGTGAAGAGGGACCGTGAATATTCTTGAGTGCAACATCTATCACGTCCATGTCCAGTTTTTCTGCCACGATCTGTTCTGCTATGGTCATGGCATCCCAGTTAAACGGGGATGTCTGGCTGCCTGTGTTTTTTCCTGAACTGGTGTAGACACTCTGATAAGTACTCTTTAGATTTGTGCATTTGGTAGTATTAAAGGGACTGAACATGGCTTCAAATGATCCCATTGAAGATGCGCCTGCATTCGGGCCGGGTGCACCTGAATCACCTATTGTGCTCTCTTCAACACAGGTAATTGTTCCGTCTTTTTTAAAACCTATCTTTGTATGAGAATATCTCTGCGGGTTGGCAGGGTAGTAGTCCTGTGTTCTGTCGTTTACACAGCGCACCGGGCGACCCGTTCTTTTTGCCAGTAAAGGTGTAATGAGCTGGGAACGGCGAATGAACCAGTCGCAGTATTTTCCGCCCTGGAAGGTGGTTCCCCGATAGAGTTTGTCAAAGTAGAGGTTATACATGGGTAAAAGCTGGAATGAGCCCCATGTAGGGCAAACGCCTTCTATATACAGTGTAGGGCCGGGCGTACCCAGCGGGTCCTGCGCCCACCAGGAGACACTTCCATTTGGGTTGGGAGGATGAGAAGCCGTCTTTGAGTGACCCCAGTCAAATTCCACTATATGGTCTGCCTGTTTAAATGCAGACTCAATATCCCCGACGGAGTAGGGTTTTCCTGATAACTTTTTAGGATCTATGCGGACTACGGGCGCCCCTTCTTTTAATCCGTCCCTGGGGTCTACTATGGTCGGCAGCACTTCCCATTCTACCTTGAGAAGCTTAAGTGCCTCATCACAAAGTTCAGGTGTTTCTGCAACAACAACAGCTCCAATCTCTTCATCTTCCGTATCGGATTCATTGAAGATAAGAGGTTCCCTGATACCTTTCATGGCCTGTACTTCCGGATCTTCCCAGGTAACAATATCCACTACGCCTGGAAGATCCAGGGCTTTGCTGATATCTATACTCTTTACTCTGGCGCGACCGTATGGATTTCTTAAATATTTGGCGTGCAGCATATTGGGGACAACATAATCACTACCGAATTTTGCCATACCGGTTGCTATGGAGTAGGAAAGCCTGCCAGGTACGTTTGCTTTTCCAACAGCTTCAAAAGCTTCTCTCTGACCGTTACTGCCTGCAATATCTGCCATATGCTACCCTAATGCTAAATGTTTATATATTATATTCAGATTGAATCTGTTTTTTTTAAAGCATTAACATATGCCTCTTGAAGCATGGAACTCTATTGTCTCGTGGCTGAAAAAATCTTTTATTTAAGATTGTGTTTAAAAAATAGCATTGGCACCCGCTTACGGATAAAAAGAGTATAAATCAGCATTGAAGAGTAAAAATTATGCAGTTCCTGTATTGAAAACGCAGTATATGGATTTCATTGTACCATGTCAATCAGAATACCTTCTAAAAATATGTGTAACATCGGTGAATTTTGTATTTTATTTAACGGGTAAGGCGTTAAAATAACTTGACTTTAATATAATTACCTGTATATTTCATCCTTCAATAAATTCTGTAAATAACAACCAGGTGTAATTTTTCCGCAATGAAAGGAAGACATGTAATGAATATGAGATCATCAACAACATATTGCCAGTCTGAATGGGCAACAACATGTCTGCGGAGGAGTTACTGAAAATATTTTCCTCATTCTAATGAAAAAAGCCGCGGACATAATCAAATCCGCGGCTTTTTTTTATCTGAAAGCCGGGATGTTTCTTCCACGGCATTTTTAATGATTTTACACAACCAACAGGATTACTTAAGCACCTTCATTATTTAAAGAAGATGGTGATATTATTAATCTTAAACAAAAAAAGGAGAAGAAAATGGATACAAAAAAATCAGAAAGAGACATCACTCAAGGAATAAGCATGAAGTTCAGACAACAATGGGATTACCAGTCTATAGAACAGCATATTAACAATGAAAAATACCGGAGGCGAAAATGTTTGAAAATCCCTATATAGTGTATGTTATTTCGAAGCAGAAACATGAAGAACTTCTTGCTGAATGCCGGATGATTCGACTTGCCAGATCTGCAAGAAAAGAAAACAAAGATAAAAAATCATATCCATGCAGGATTATTTTGTTCATAGCCGATATTTTAATAAAAAGCGGAGTTAGCCTAAAAAGGCGATGGGCAGATTATGAGGAGAAAAGCGATAATATTGTTCTCTCAGTGGATAGCGAATAAAAACTGACATTTATATACCCGAAATATACTAAGATTTAAAAAGGGATGGTTTTAATGATTAATAACTATAAACTCAAAACGATATCCCACACACATTCATATTATTTCATATGAATGTATTGTGGGTTATTACTTGTCTGTCTGTTCACCTTCATCTTTTTTAATTTCTTCTTTAATTTCCGGTTCTTCTTTTTTAGATTTTCCGTCATCTCTTGTCAGAGTCATGCCCGAAAATTTAATACTTGTAGTCTCTTCTGTAACTGTCTTTTCAACAGGCGCAGGTTGAGATTGCTGTGTAATTACGCGGCGGGCAAAAAAGGTAAGGCCTATCAATACAACGATCGAAAGCGCTACCAGCCAGTATGCTATTTTCAATAATACTCTATGGATGCTCATTTTTACCTCTGTTTTTATTTACTTCTATTTGTCAGGAATATAAGGGCTTATGGGTTTTATGTCAAATGGAATAGTATTTTTACTACAATTGTAGAAGAAAATACTTGACAGCATTTCTACAGGTGTAGTAGTATTTGCTACAAATGTAGAAAGGAGACCTTTAAAATGAAACTTTCTGAAAATGAATGGAAAATAATGAACTCACTGTGGAAAGGCAGTCCTGCGACTGCACGGGAAATCATTGAGCGGCTTTCAGGAGAGGTTGAGTGGGCCTATACGACAGTCAAAACAATGCTCAGCAGGCTCGTGACAAAGGGTGCAGTATCCGAGCACAAGAGGGGGAACACAAGTTTTTATGAACCCTTAATAGCGCAGGAAAAGGCCCACAAGAACGCCTTTACGAATCTTTTTGACAAGGTCATGGACGGCGCTCTTGAGCCTTTTATGCACTATCTTGTTGATGAGAAAAAACTTTCCAGAAAAGAACGTGAAGAATTGATCCGGATTTTAAAAGAAGAAGATCGGGAGAAATAACTATGATCGCACAACTAAATGATTTATCAGAAATATGGTGGCAGTGGATGGGTAGTATGTTCTGGCAGGTGAGTCTGTTAATCATTATTGTGACGGCCCTGGATATGGTAATCCGCAAATGGGCATGGCCTCAGGTCAGGTATGCACTGTGGGCTCTGGTATTTATAAAACTCATTATTAGCCCTGCATGGCAGATGCCTACCAGCATTGTTTCATGGATACAGCCGCAGGTAGAAGAGAGAATTGCCGTTCAAATCGGGATAAGTGATGAGGCCGCAAAAAGTGCGGAAGCATTATTGTTTCAAGATGATTTAAAAGAAACTGCAGCTATACGTCGTCAGGAAACATTATTGCCGTCCAATGATAATAAGCAAGTCATGACTGAAGCAGCCACCTGGAAGACATGGCTGTTATCCTGTTGGATTTCAGGAATGATCATTTTCTCTCTTTTGCTGTTCAGGAAAGTGATTGAGTTTCGGAAGTGGCGAAAAATTCAGGCAAAGGATGACATTCCTGAATGGCAAAACAAACTTCTGCTAAGTATATGCAAAAGACTTAAGCTTAAAAAAACACCAACTTTAGTGTTTTCAAAAGATTTAAAGAGTCCGGCAGTTTACGGTGTAATTAAACAGTTTCTTATATTACCGGAGGGATATATGGATAAACTCTCAAGGGAACAGGCAGAACATGTACTGATTCATGAACTTTGCCATTTAAAAAGGGGTGACCTGCTTGTTCACTGGATTTGCATATTACTCCAGATCGTTTACTGGTTTAACCCGCTTTTAATATGGTCGCGCAAACAGATGAGGCATATATGTGAAATCTGCTGTGATTTAAGTGTTGCAAATGTTTTAAGGGAAAAGACTGCTGACTATCGTGCAACTCTTCTTAAAACAGCGCGTGAACTTTTTGCAGAGAGTATGGAGCCTGGCATTGGTTTTCTTGGAATATTTGAAAGTCCTTTCAGATTAATACCCCGCTTAAAATGGCTTGAGAAAAGGTCATGGGAAAACCCTAAAAGAAAGATAATAGCAACCATATCCATAAGTCTGTTCATGGTTATCTGTATAATGCCAATGGCAGGAATCTCTCAGGTTTCAGATTACAGTTCTGATGAAGCTGACCTGCAGCAGGGTCAAGGCGAAATTATAACTTTCCCATATAATTTCGTTTATAAAGGTTTGATAGTTGAGGCAGATGAGGAGAAGGCGTTTGATTTTGGAAGTGTTACTGATTCAGGTTTTCATACTTTCAATGATGGAATAACCGTTGATGGCAAACCATTTGAAGACCTGAAGGAATTAAAACTTTTTATGAATGAAGATCCTGATGTTCAGGTTCTGGGTTCCCCAGAGGTCTATATGGGTGGGGTACACCCAATAGATATACTTAAATCAGGAAAAGGATCTGATAAAACCTATTGTCAAAGAATAAAAATATCACCGGAGATGGTTAATGAGAAAATGGTGAAGCTGGATATAGAGTTGGAGGTTGTAGAGGCAAATGAAGGAGATTCGGCAAAGAAAAAAGTTAATTACTTTTATACTGATTTGATCCTCGAGGATGAAAAAACTTCCCTGGTTACATTTAAAGGTAAAACGAATATTTACTTTTTTATTACAGCCGATATCAGTAAAAAAGATCTATCGAATTACACAAAAAAAACGGACCTGCCTTTAACATATGACCAGGAACCTGAGGGGCAAAAATCAGGCCGATACCCTGAATTTGTTACGCTGAATTTTAAGAATGCAGATTTTAATGAGATTATGACTTATCTGTCAAAAATAACAGGTAAAGGTTTTAGCTGGTTTCCACCAGATGTTCCGCAGAAGATCACCCTTGTATCACCGGAGAATATAACTGTTGATGAAGCTCTTAAAGTATTTGAGTCAGCTGTGGATGAGCTTGGTTGCAGGTTGGTAGACAGGGTTATTGGTATTGATATAAGGAGAAAAGATGCAGTTGTTTCTATAGAATTTGTTAACACAGATATACGAGAAATAAACAACTATATACAGGGTAGAGGATGGAAAAAAATTATAATCGATGACAGTGTTGAAGGGGAAATAGATATTAACACTCAAGGCGAAGTAACATTTGATGAAGCCTATGATCTCTTTCAGTCCAAACTTGAAGAAGAGGGGTATACTGCAATTCAGCAAGGAGATTATTTCAGGATAATAAAAGAGTGAACCGATTGCATCAGGAAGCGGGAGAAATAAATAATGACTGCACAACTTAATGATATAGCACAAATCTGGTGGCAGTGGATGGGAAATATGTTCTGGCAGGTAAGTCTGCTTATAATCCTTATAACTGCTCTGGACATGGTTATCCGCAAATGGGCGTGGCCGCAGGTCAGATATGCACTGTGGGCACTTGTATTTATAAAACTCATTATTTCGCCTGAATGGCAAATGCCGACAAGCATTGTTTCATGGATTCAGCCACAGGTCGAAGAACAGATATCCTTTAAAGTCGATATGAGTGACAAAATTGAAGAAAGTTCAGTAAATTTTGTCCCTCCTGATGAAGATATTATAATACCTTTTACTACTGAACAGATGAGCTGGAAGAGTTTTGCATTGATGACCTGGCTTTCTGGAATGTTTGTTTTTGCCTTCATGCTGCTGAGAAAAATGTTTAAATTTCGTAAAATGTATAGAGTTGATGAAAATTCTGATATTCCTGACTGGTTTAATGAACTAATTGCAAAGACAGCCGCCCGTTTAAGGCTGAAGAATATCCCGTCTGTAATATTTTCTGAAGACGCAAAAAGTCCTGCGGTATATGGAGTTTTAAAACCGGTTCTTCTGCTGCCGGATGGTTACCTTGAGCAACTATCAAGAGAGCAGGCAGAACATGTGCTTATCCATGAGTTGTGTCATTTAAAAAGAGGAGATCTGCTTGTTCACTGGTTTTGCATTGTCGTTCAAATAGTCTACTGGTTTAATCCCCTGTTGATCTGGACCCGTCGCCAGATGAGGCACGTGTGTGAAATATGCTGCGACCTGAGTGTTGCAAATGTGCTCAGGGAGAAGACTGCATCCTATCGCGAAACGCTTTTGCATTCAGCCCGTGAACTTTTTGCTGAAAATATGCAGCCAAGTTTAGGTTTTTTGGGAATCTTTGAAGAGCCCTTCAGGCTGGTTCCACGACTGAAATGGCTTGAGAAAAAGTCGTGGGAAAACCGAAAAAGAAGGCTGGCAGTAACCATCTGTACTACTTTGTTCATGATAATATGTGTAATGCCCATGGCCGGTATTTCACAAACATCAGACAATGGTTATGATGAGATAATTCCAAGTCAGGATCAGGAAAAGAATGAGAGTGCGCTACAGGGCCAGATTCTTTATGACATCCTGTTAATGGAAGCATATATTGATAGAGAATTTGATTTTGGCAGTTCTTCTGGCCAGGAGCCTGATAAAAATAATCCTGGAATAGGTTTCCGTGATTTTAAAGACGGAATAGAGGTTGACGGCGAATCTTTTGAAAACCTTAAAGAATTATCCGGTTTTATGCAGGATGATCCTGACATTAATATTTTAAGCTCTCCCAGTATTATTTCTGCCAATGGATCAACCGCAATGTTGAGTTCAGGTCCAATGCCGGATTCTCCAAATAAACTCGGTTTTCAAATAAAAATATCACCACACAATATAAACGAAAATGATTTTATTACACAGGATTTTGAATTAAAGATCATGGCGGAAGCGACAGAAAATTATCCTGCTGGAAGAACCAATACGTTTAAGACAAAATTAATGGCCAAAGATGGTGATACTATTTTAGTAAGTGGAATTACTTTCTTAGCCGTTAATGAAGATAGTTCTTCATCCGAAAGAATAAAAAAGAAAGTATATGCATTTTTCACTCCGCATATTTTAGAACTTGAAAAAAATCAGGATCCTTCAACTTCCATAGATAAGACGGTTGAGAAAAATATTGATCAAAAAGGAGAACTCGAAGTTGACGATGATGGTCTGATCCCTATTGTAACAGAATATATTCCAGTGGATTACGCGGACGCTGATAAGATCATTCCTGATATTCTCCTGACCGATCGTGGTACTATATCTATTAACAGACGCACAAATACGATTATTATCAAGGATGTGGCCTCCAGTATCGCAGAGGCCAGGGAAATCGTTAAGAAAGCATTAACTCAACAAAAACTGAAACAATTGGAAAGCAATATTACCAGTCTCAAGGCACAGATTGAAGAAACAGAGTCACAAATGCTGCATTATCAGAAAATGGTAGAGGATACTCCCCTGAGAGAAAAAGAACTTGTAAAGCTTGATAGCGAATATGACCGCCTGTCAGAGATACATAACTCATTAAAAGATAAGAAATCGGATGCTGAAACAGCAGTATCCATAGAGAAAAAAAAGCTCCAGATGGAGGATAAACTGAGGACATCTGAGGAGAAAGAAAAAAAATGGAAATGGCATCAGGGACGTTAACTTTTCTAAGGGATGACTCATAAATAAATTAACAGATTAAAGATGAACTATACCATAAAGCTTGAAAGCGTCTGACATGGCGATAGATATATTACATTGTAATATTAGCAGGTTAAATATTGACAGGATTGAAAATAATTTGATATAGTTCCCCCTATTATCAATTTAATAGGGGGAACTATATCAAATGTACGCTCAAAAACCTCGGTTAAACGAAGCCTTGGAATTCTTTAAAAGCAATAAAATCGGAAGGTTAGACAATCTAAAACATGCACTTCATACCAATAGTACAATGACTGTTTTTCGATCACTCAAAGAGCTTAACTATCTTTCAAGTTATTCTCACAGGGGAAAGTACTACACCTTGCAGAACATTCCAAAATTTGATGAACTTGGTTTATGGTCCTTTCAATCGGTGTGGTTTTCCCAATATGGCAATCTCGTTGAAACGGCAAAAGAGTTTGTGGAAAACTCAAACGCCGGCTATACAACTCACGAACTTGAAGATATCCTTCATGTTGAAACCAAACACCCCCTTCTGAGTCTTTATAAGCAAGGACGAATCAACCGAGAGAAATTCGGGGGATACTATGTGTATCTTTCCAGTGAAGTGCATGATAAAAAAAGGCAGATTGCAGTTCGTAAAACAGGCGCTGAAAAATTTGAGGTTGACCTCTCATATGAAATTAAACTGCTCTCTGAGGAGCTGAAAGCAGCGATAATATTGTTTTTCAGTCTATTAGATGAAAAGCAGCGACGACTGTATGCTGGTTTGGAATCCTATAAATTGGGACATGGCGGAGATAACCAAATCGCAAAATTATTGGGATTGGATGTTCATACTGTTTCCAAAGGGCGTAGAGAATTATTCAGCCAGGATATAAAAGTCGATCGTATCCGCGAGAAAGGAGCCGGCAGAAAACCTGTGGAAAAAAAATTCCGCAGGTCACCGAAAGGATAAGAAAGCTTTTGAAATACGAAACAGCAGGCCATCCAATAAGCGGACTGAAGTGGACACGAAAAACCACGGAAAAAATATCCAGCGAACTGGAGTCTATTGGAATTATTGTTTCCGCAAATACAGTATGCAGGCTTTTAAAACAAATGGGCTTTTCCTTGAAAGTGAATTGTAAAAAAATAGAATCCGGGATAAGCAATCCGCCGGACCCGAAAAAAAGAGACCAGCAATTTGGCTATATTGCCGATTTACGCGAAAAATTTACGAAACGACAACTTCCTGTTATCAGTGTTGATACCAAGAAAAAAGAGTTGATTGGGAACTTTAAAAACTGGGGAGATTCCTGGCAGGAATCTCCCATTGAAGTTAAAGATCATGACTTCCCTAGTGATGCCAAAGGGAAAGCTATTCCATACGGTATCTATGATACACAAAAAAATATCGGTACAGTTTTTCTGGGTGTTACACGGGATACGCCCTCTTTTGCTGTTGATTCCATTGAGACCTGGTGGAAGACCGAAGGGAAAGCCAATTATCCGGATGTCAAAGAGCTGCTTATACTGGCTGATTCAGGCGGTAGCAACAGCTGCCGATCAAGGGTGTGGAAATATAAAATCCAAAAAAATATTTGTAACCGGTATGGATTATCCATCAGAGTCAGCCACTATCCTCCCGGTTCGTCAAAATGGAACCCTATCGAACATAGACTGTTTTCAGAGGTCAGCAAAAACTGGGCTGGACGTCCGCTTGAATCGTATGAGACTGTTCTAAAATATATCCGTACTACAAAAACATCTACAGGCCTCAAGGTGAAAGCACATTTTGTCAGAAAAAATTATAAAACAGGAGAGAAAGTTTCTAACAAACAAATGGATCAAATAGCCATCAAAAATGGCCTATTACCTGAGTGGAATTATATTTTACATCCAACTAAAATGTGATTTTATTTTTGAGTCATCCCTAAGTAATGAACTCAATACTGTTGAGAAACAATTAAAAGAAAAAATTGAAGAACGGAAAAAATATAGAGAAAAATATATTGGCGGTCTGCCTGAACAACTTCATGCAAACTTGTCGATACTCGAGGGGTTACGACAGCAGCTTGATCAGTATAACAGTAATCTTAGAGATGCTGAGAACAGGAAGCTCGGTATATTAAAGGATATATAGACTTCAAAGGTTGCATGGCATTTCGAAGACGATAACCGATTTATTTTTGAAGAGTGGGATTATATACCTAATGTTGTTGACTTAAGCTTTGATTTTTAACCGCATCGCGGTGATATATTAATAGCCACAATAGTACAAAAAATATATAGCCCCAGAGGGGTGACATAGTTGACATATGCCGCTCCTGCAGAGCTTGTTATATTATATGTATCTGATTATCTATTGATATATCGCATCCAGGGATGCTTTTGGCAGACAATTTTATTAAGTCAAAAGTGAGGTAGGTTGGGTTCATAACCCAACATTCACTAAAGCTGTTTTTTAAGATTTGAATGAACTAAGGGGCAATATATTTGATCTTTTGTTGGGTTGCTTCGCTTAACCCAACCTACAGTCTGAATTTGTATGGAAATCAAAGGGAGTAACGCATGATCGCACAACTCAATGATATGGCTCAAATATGGTGGCAGTGGATGGGTAGCATGTTCTGGCAGGTTAGTCTGCTTATAATCATTGTAACTGCGTTGGACATGGGAATCCGAAAATGGGCATGGCCTCAGGTCAGATATGCGTTATGGGCACTTGTGTTTATAAAACTTATTATTCCTCCTACATGGGAAATGCCAACAAGTATTATCTCCTGGACTCAACCACAGGTCGAAGAACAGATATCAGTTCGAATCGGTATAAGTGATGAGATAATAAACGGTGGCGAAATCATATCACCTAAAGATGAAGGAAATAAAGCTGGAGTTGAAGTTGCATCCTGGAAGACCTGGCTTTTATCAGGCTGGATTTCAGGAATGTTTATTTTCTCTCTCTTGCTGATAAGGAAGATGATTCAGTTTAGAAAGTGGTACAGGCAGCGGGTAAAAGAGGACATTCCTGAATGGCATAATGAATTAATGGTAACAGTAGCAAAGAAGTTAAAACTTAATAAAATACCAGCTGTAGTATTCTCAAAAGATGTAAAGAGTCCTGCAGTATATGGCATTACAAAACCTTACCTTATATTACCAGAGGGATACATGGAGAAACTCTCAAAAGAACAGGCAGAACATGTATTGATTCATGAGCTTTGTCATTTAAAACGAGGTGATTTACAGGTACACTGGTTTTGTATTTTAATTCAAATTGTCTACTGGTTTAACCCGCTGTTAATATGGGCACGCAGGCAAATGAGGTATATATGTGAAATATGCTGTGATTTGAGTGTTGCAAATATTCTTCGGGAAAAGACTGGTGCCTACCGTGATACTCTTTTAAAAACTGCACGGGAACTCTTTGCAGAGAATATGGAACCAAGCCTGGGATTCCTCGGTATTTTTGAAGAGCCTTTCAGGCTTGTACCTCGCCTAAAATGGTTGGAGAAAAAGTCATGGGAAAATCGCAAAAGGCGGATAACAACAACAATCTGTTCAACTTTATTTATGGTTGTCTGTGTAATGCCAATGGCTGGAATTTCACAAACTTCAGATTACAGTTATGATGAAATCAATTCAAATCAGGCTCAAGAGGAAATCGAGATTAAATCACAGGATACAATCCTTTATAAAATGCTTATAATGGAAGCCGATATTGATAAAGATATTTTTGGCAGAACTCCGGAGGATCAAGAGGTTATTGGAATGGCTTTTCATGCATTTACAGATGGCATAAATATCGATGGTGAATCTTTTGAGGATTTAGAAGAATTATTTGGTTTTATGGATGATGATCCGGATGTTAAAGTTTTAAGTTTTCCCAGAATTATTACTGCAAAGGGATCAACTGCCACAATGAGCGCTGCTCCATCTGCGGATTCAAGTATGCCAGACATTCAATTAAAAATATTACCCATTAATATCAGTGAAAATAACTACATCACGCAGAATATTGAATTAGAAGTCGTTGAAGTGGTTGATGAAGAAGATCCAGCGCGGAATTTGATTAAAAATATTAATACTATGTTAATAACAAAAGATGGAGATATTGTATTGGTAACAGGAATAACTATAAAAGATACTTCTTCATCCGAAAGTATCGGTAAGAATCTATACGTATTTATTACGCCACATATATTAGAAAAATCATCAACAGAAGATGAGAATATTGTTCTTCAAAACTCAGATGAAAAACCAAGAATGGTTCAAATAGATATGGATAATATAGATATTAAACACTTTATTAAATTAATTAGTGAGTTAACCGGTAAGAATTTTATTGTGGGAAAAGATGTCAAAGGGAAGGTCACTCTAATGACGCCGACGAAATTGACTGTTGATGAGGCCTATAAGGTTTTTGAATCAGTATTGGAGGTTAATGGATATACAACTGTTCCAGCAGGAAATGCAATCAAGATAGTAACAGCAGATCCGGGTATGTGATTACTGTTATTCAGGCGTATATCCGGTTTGATTGTGAATTTAAAATGCAGGGGCGAAAAATCTTTCGCCCTTTTTTTATAGTTTAGTGACACAAATTTGGGAAACCTTCTGATATTCAGGTGCCAAATTTATAAACATAACTGCGTAGCAGTGTCCTATTAATAGTAATCATTCAGGTATTTTAACTGCTTTTGATTTCATAGAGCCTTGAAAAGCAACGCGGAGCGTCCAAAAACAGAAGTTCCCACGGTGGACCGTAGGAACGAGGAAAATAAAATTTAATTATCGATTTGAGAGATGAATTTGTAGGGGCACGGCGCACCGTGCCCTTGTGAAATTGATAAACCGGTATGAACATTTTTTGGGCACGATGCGTCATGCCCCTGCAGCTTGAAGATATAGGATTCGGATATCACTGGACTTCAATGGCTCCGATATCTCCAAGACTATTCACCGGGCGCTGGTTATTAAGCTGATCTTCATCCTGACTGATCACAGTAAAAAATGTGTCTGGTATTCTTCTAAGGTAAATACCGGTATTTTCAGTTAGATATCCTGACGAAGGAAAAAGATTATCCCATACGCTCTCCGAAATAAGTTCCTGCCCCATTCCTGGAATATTTTCCGCGATCAGGGCATCATCCAGCTGATGCCAGAATTCCATATAAGGATAATTGTACAGCTCTTTCGGCCATGTAACAGCAGGGCCGAACCACTGTGTGTCTGCCAGCGCTAATATCGGGTTTCCATCCGGATCCTCATAGGGCTGAATGCCTGCAGTTTCATCATCAGTGTCTACACTGTTAAGAAAGGTTTCAAAATCAGATGTAAAGTCGGCAGCAAAACCGGTAAGGGAGTATTCCGCTTCAAGCCGGTCAAGCATGATCTCCAGGAAATTATTTGTGGCATTATCCGCAATGCTGTACTCAAAATATGTACCACTTACAGAGTAGGAACCTGCCGGTATCTGGTCCAGGGCACTTCCCTGGGGATTGTAATAGAGAACAGCAGGTTCACCGGAATTCACTCCGGCAGACAGAATATCCTCCGAATAGGTTACGCCATCTGTAAGGTCAAGAACATCTGCTATGTCTATTCCATCTATATCCAATATATCTGTCCCATTGCTTTGAGGATAAAATTTTCTGTTTAGGGATCTCCAGTCTTCTTCACCGACTGGCACCAGTATCTGGCTGAAGTCAATAACGCCAATCCGGTTGTATCCCATACTCTTAAAATAGAAAGCTGATCCTGTAAAGATGTCATGGTTATAGGTAACTCCAGGGATAGGATCACCATACTCATGTACTGTGTTTCCAGCGATAATAGAGTGCCCTATTATCATGTCCTCAAGTGCATGGGCATTCCCTATGGTTGCAGCAATACCGCCAGCCAGGTTCTTTTTGCCGAGGCTGTCGGTTCTGGCTACTCCATAGACTTCATTTTCCACAATGGTACAGGTCTTTATTATCATTGAACCGTTTGACATATAGACTCCGCCGCCACGCCAGTAGCCGAAGGATGTGGGAAAAGGATAATCTACAAGGTTTTGAGCTATAGTTGAGTTTATCAGTCTGAGTGTATTGGAATTACCAATCCCTCCGCCATCAGAGTATACACCGCCGCCATAGGCCATAAGTCCTGTTATGTGATTACCTGTAATAGACGACCTTTCAATATATGAAGTTGTCTGGGATGTCTCAACTCCTCCCACTGAAAAAACGCCGCCTCCAGAAACACCTCCTCCATAAACGGTATTACCGCTGACTATACAATCCACCATATCTACGATATCAGCATAAATGCCTCCGCCGAATGCCCCGCGATCTCTTGCCGAGTCAAAATCACCTTCGCAGTAGTTGTCATATAGTTTGCAGTTACTAAGCTGTGCGACACCCCATACGGCTATTGCACCGCCCCTGGCAAGGGTCCATGGCTGTTCATCGTTGGTTGCAGAAATATCCTCGGCAACACTGCGGCCGCCTGTTACTGTTACATTTTCCATTATCAGGTCACCATAAACTGCCAGAACTCGTGCATCATCAGTTCCTGTCCAGGAAAGGGTAATGCCGGAGGGCAGGGCGGATGCGTCAATTATTACATCCTTATGGGCATAAAGTGCGGATTTTCCATAGTCCCGTTCAAAATACCCTACAAGGTAGGAAACCGGCCCGCTTGCCTCATCCCGCATTCCCATAACTTCACCCTTAAGAGAAGTATGTTCTTCTCCAATAATGGCTAATTCGATCGTACTTCCGTTGAGGCTTGCATCAAAATCAATCACCTGCCCACTGGCTGCAGAGGCCAGTGCCGAACGGAGAGTAACAGTTCCTTCTACCGGGTTTGCAATGTCTTCAGTGCTGTTAACAGTAATTGTATCAGGAGGATTATAAGGCGGTGAATCATCGGAAGAACATGCTGTTATTAAAAGTAAAGAAAGGAGTGAAAAAAGTAAGATATATTTTATAAAATTATTATACATGATTTTATCTCCTAAACATTTTTAGCACTTTATTTTATACTCAATAAAAATAATTGTGAAGAGTTAATGATTTTTTATGTATTCTTTAGAATTCGGATTTGTGTAGGGTCAATACCCATCAAGGAAAAGAGATGTGTTTTTATATACAGATATCCAAGTATCACTCCAGCACAAATGGAGGTGCAAAATTGAGCGGGGTTTAGATGGAATAGAGAAAAAATAATGGATGAATAGATGATTGCCTTTGTATTGCCGTAACGGCTTGAAAAGCCTTCAAGTATGACTCCACGAAACAGTACAATAATGGTGCCATAAGGATAATTTGTACAAAACCTGGAAAACCACTGTTTTTTATACTTTCAGGTGTATAAATGCTGTCCCCTACACAGCGTCCCTTTTAAACCATCGGTGAGATAGCAAAATAGCAAATGTCCCATTTGAAATAATAATCATCAGGGCCATATTAAAAATACGATTACTTATATTGTCAATAAATAGAAAAGAAATAAAAAGATAGAATAATACTGTGCCAAATATTAATAATATAAAAAAATTGACAGGTTTACTAAAATAACCTGAGTCAGGCATGAATTTATCAATGCTTAAATCAATAGCAGGAGCAAGAATCAGAGGAAAAAAGATTAAATAGGTATCCATGGAAGTATAGGTAAAATTATATTCTAAAAGAAATAAATCAGGCATATAGTCTTTTATACACCATGATAAAATAACAACAAATATTGTCGGTATCATTATGAGAGCGGGTTTTATATACCAGGAAGTATAATTACTGTAAAAGATTCCGGACCGGCCAATGGGGAGAAGAATATCATTGTTACCCGGAGCTAATAATAGAGCGGTTGTAAATGATAACATCCCTGTTATGGCATACTGAATAAATGGAAGTAACGCAGGTAATACTTCTCCATCAATTGTCCGGTATCCTGTCAGGATTTGAATTAGTGGCACCAATATAGCCGTTAATAATAGTACGTATCTATCCAGTTTTCTTCGGCATGACAGCCTCAATTTTTCGAGCCAGCAATAGATGATGCCAATGATATTTTTCCTTAAACTGTGATGTTCTTCTTTGTTCATTTTTTTTATTGTATATTCAATCAGTCTGCTTTCTCTGTTATTATCGTCAGGGATATTAATATTGAACCAGGCAATTTTTTGCCATTCTTTGTTACTGTTTATAAATGTCCTGTGATATTTGGCGCTGTATATGCTTTTTAGGAAGGTGTTTTTTAACAGTAATGAGACTCCTAAATAGCCCAAGGCAGCTGCTGAACATAAAGGAGCAAAACAGAGCACAATATAACTTTGGAATGTATAAGTCAGGTGCTGCATATCTATATAGATAATTAAAACATAAAACAAAATGGGTATCAGAAACAATATGTATATTATTTGCGTATTAGGATCATGCTGCTTCATTTTATAGGAGAGTAAAAATGCAGTAAAATAAAATGATAAACCGCTGCATGAAACCAAAAATACAAAAATGGTGTACCTGAACCCTGTATGAGGAAATGGTAATAATAAAAACAATAGAAAATAAAATATACTGCCTGCAATACCGGTAAAAAGTGTTACCTTAAAAAAAATGTTTTCAAGACCAGGTATGCAGGATGATACAGGCTTTACCAGAATATCAATTTGGAGAGCCGCTACCATATACCCAAGCATGGCCATAGAAATAAAAAAAGGAAGCATCGGCGTAAAGGGGTATATACCAGGTTGAACTGCATTTATCATCTGAACCTTTGTTTCAGGAGGAAAATAGAATATCGAGAATATCACAATCTGTATCAAGTAAAGGTTGTTAACAAAACGGTTTTTCTGAAATGGTAAATATAATTTTAGATTTGCGTGAAAAGAAGACATTTTACATATCCTGTTTATTTGAATTTTATATCATCGAATATCACTTTTTAACCAGCGTTGTCTGAGCCTGATAATGAATGCAGCGTTTGAGATGATTACAGTTATTAAAGCAATTAATAATAACGGGTATTCCCTATTGCCTGCCGGTGCATTGGTATAATAGGAGAAAACAAGATGAGCCCCATATGCTCCGGCAAATACTCCGGCTATAAATAAAACCAGCATGAAAGATTTGATTTTGGCAATATCAATAAAGATGTCATATACCGGAATAAGAACAAGGGGTAGAAGGATGGGGAATACCCCGACAGGTCTGTATTTTAAACCAATTCCAAAGATGGTTAAGTCGGGCATAAAACTTTTTAGAATCCATGAAAGTAAAAAAACAGGAATTATCCATCCTTCCAACAGAACGGGCTTTGTAAGCCATGCCAGATAACCGGACCTGAAATTATTTTTCCTTCCAACAGGTAAAAGGATATTATTGTCATATTGGTTGAAATATATTCCGGAAACCAGGCACATCAAAAAAACAGGAGCAGATGTAAGTATGGTATGGAGGCTGCCGGATATGTTAAAGCCTTCTGCGCTGTATCCTGTAAGCAATTGCACCAGAGTAATCAGTGTGAATAAAACCGGTAAACTTATATTTCCAAGTGATTGTCCATTTGAATAATATAAAAATTCAGTTACATGATAAAGCATTCCCATAACCGGTTTTATGATTCCCATGTATGGGCTTGAAATCAATTTTTTCATCAGATATTTTCCTGGTAAACTTTCCCAGTTTTTATCATCTGTGAATTCAATTTTTCCAAAAATTCCTAAGGTGAAATCTTCAAAGGTTTGAAATATAGATACGTTGGAATGTTTTCTATTTAGATCAGGATCTTTCAATGTCCTTAAAGCAAGAGCTGCAAACATTATCAGGGAGATAAAAAGAGGCATAAAAAAATAAAAAATGAATTGTGAAAATGAAAACCTGAAATGCTCCATTAAAAGAAAAGAAATAAAAAGGAAAATAAATAAAAAAATGAGTATGAAATAGAATAAAAGAAGCAGGCTGCTCTTTAAAAGATTGCTTAAGTTGAAATTTAAGTAAACAGCACCAAAATAAAACGGAAGTCCGCTGATAGAAAGCAGTAAAGCATAGATAATATATTTAAAATCTACAGGCTGACCGGGCAGTATTATAAAGGTTATCAGAAACAGTAATGATGCTCCTGCGCCATAGTAAGTGATTGTTTTTATCCGCACTGTAGCATGGTGCGGCAAAAGGCCGGAAACAGGTTTTAAAAGAATTCCATATTGAACAGAAGAGGCGATTATCCCGAAAATAAACATAGAATAAAAGAACGGGACTATCGGAGTATAGGGGTACTGACCGGACTGTATCACTTCACTCATATTAATTCTTATCTGCATATCAGCAAACAGCAGGGTAACCCACAAAGCCTGCAGCAGGTACAGACCTGTGACAAATTTATTTTGAAATGGTAAATATAATTTTAAATTTGCACTTAATGATGACATTTCAATTTCCCTTAAAGCAGGTCTCTTTTTAACCAGTAAGAGACATGCTGAATGATATCCATTACTGTAAAAAGTAAAAATATGAGTGTAACCATCAATAAATCAAATCTCGGAGTTATAATTACCAGGAAAATAGTCGGCAATATAAACGCTAATATTAATGTCAGGTGGATATATATATTTTCACTTCTACTTCGTTTTGCGTAAAAGGAGAAAAACTCTACTGCCGAAAGAAATACAACCGTCCACAAAAGCAATGCTGTACTGATGGGAGTGTATATGTAATTTTGATCGAATAATGTAATCTCAGGCATTATCCATTTTAAAGCCCATGAAACAGCTATAATAAAACCAACATAGATAACGCCTGCTGCCAGCTTAAGAGATGTGATTGTTTTATGTATTATAAACTGCTCAAAGCGTCCTGCTGGCAGCAGAAGCTCATAGGCAGTTATACTTAAAATACCATTGACAACAAGGCAGGGCATCAACAGGCAGTATAACTGGGCGATATAGAATATGTTGCCGCTAAAATTATGGCTGAAGACAGGGAAGTACCCGGTTAACAACAGAATGCATATTGATAAAATTAATTTACCTTGAAAACCATTTTTAGAAGCAGTTTCAAAATCAATTTTTTGCTCTACCTTCTGATAGATTGCCCCAAGTATTGATCGTTTTAAGCTCAAAAAGGAGCGCTGCTTCATTCCATTAAAAAGATACTTTTCTGCAATGTTTTCTTTGAATTCATCGTTGTCTGCTTTTCTGGGGGCAATATCAAGCTGATTATCCCTGTTTAATACAACTGCCAGCCATGGAATGTATGTTCCTGTATGATATTTCCTTATAATGTCAAACTTTCCAAACATTTTTGCAAGAGCAGTTAAAAGTGCAATAGAAGAAATAGTAAGGGGTATTACCCAGTAAATAATAAGATCTTTTAAGGAAATAGAATAATCTCCAATCATTATACCTGCTGCAATAGCAAGTATAACAAATAAATAGATGCTACATTTTACCAGCCTGTTGTTTTGCGCATCTGCACGAAAATAAAAACTGATAACTATGGCAAACAGGTAGAATGGTAATCCCAGAACAGGTGCAGTTATAATGCGTATTATCCATACTGGAGATCCCGGATCTTTAAATGGCATAACCGCAAGAGAACAGAATAGCATGACAAGAAATCCTGCTGCTATTAATGCATTTTTCATGATTTTCTGACTGCCGGGTAAACATAAAAAATGCGGTTTTACAAGCATTTCTAACTGCGGTAAAATCGCTATTCCTCCAAAGAAAAACATACTGAAAAAGACTAAAAGCATTGGTCGTACAGGATAAATGTTGTCAAGAGATGCTTCTCCTGTATGTAGTGATGAGAGATTATAGGCAAGGAACATAAATGCGTAGAAATAATAAGCTAAAAGCCCCCGATTTTTAAAGGGATTGTACAGCTTAAAATTTTCTTTAAGTATTGATGTGTTCATATTAAATAATCTTTTTATTATCTCAGCTTTTCAACCTTATACCCCTTTTTGCTCAACTGCTCGATAATTCCATCGGGGCCAACCAGGTGGGCTACTCCTACAAGAATAAACTCTGTGTTATTATTCTCAAAAAAATTATCTATTACTGAAACCCAGCTGTTATTACGATCGGAAATGATGCTTTTATATATATTGGGGGTTTCTGTTTGCATTTCTTTAACAAATAAATCGAACAATTTATTAACATCACCTGTTTTCCATGTCGCTACCATTGTGTCATAAAGCTCTTTAATGGAGTTTATTTCATTTATTGTCTGCTGGATAAATTCATCTTCCTTCCCTTCAATCAATTTGAATAACAAATCAATTTGCTGATCAATCGTCTCCAGTTCCTCTATGGTTTTATTATCCTTTGTTCCGGTCTGATAAAAGAACATATCAACACCATTTGGGCTGGCCCCAAGTTTTGCAAGCTCCATAGATACTATCATTGTTGCTATAATAGGAGGTTTTAACTGTTTGAGCTGCTGAAGAGGTATACCGTTGGATGTGCAGTATTCATTTAGCAGTTTATATGTATCGGCTGAAAGATGCTGCTCAACATTTGTGCCGTCTGTATAAAGAGCTTTTTTTAATATTTTCTGCTGTGTTGAAGGATCGTTTGCCATTCCCATGTCAGCTTCAAAAACCAGCATGTCTGACAATGAATAAGCCTTGTTATATTCGGCAGGTAACGGGTAGTCTGATTGCCGCAATATGTGAATTGTGCCTCCTATATACATTACTGAATCACCTTTTTGGGCCTTCCATACCGAAGATTCAGCCTGTGAATAAGGAAAAGAAAATAAAACCAAAAGTAGACTTAATAAAATTTTTTTCATGTTTGTGCTCCTTTTATTATATATGTTTTATTTACAAGTGCTTTTCATAAATCTGAATTATTAATTTAATGTAGTATCATTGTTAATTTCCCAGGGCTCAACTTAAAAGGGTTATATCTTTTCTAAACCAGTAACGGCTGAACAGGCTGAAAAACAGGCCGTTTGTCATCAAGATCATCAGTGTTAGTAAAAAGGCATGAATATAAATATTGTTTGCTGCAAATGAAATAAAGGACAGTATGAAAAGTATAGAGGTTATAAAAATCATTGAGAACAGGCGAAATGGCATTGATACATAACCGAGCATAAAATCTATTATGGGTAACATAATTAGCGTCCAGAATATTGTGTGCAGACCGGGGCTGCTGTATATAAAAGTGAAACCGAAAAGCTCAACTTCTGGCATAAAAACCTGAAGAAGCCACGATACAACTATAACAATGGATGCCAGGATCATGACTGTTATGGATTTTATGAACCATAATAGAAAGCTAACCCAAAATTGTCTTGAACGACTTGCTGGTAACAGCATATTATGAGACTGGGGCATAAAAAAACTGCTGAGCATCATACACAAAGGCATAGCCGCCAATAGAGAAAAAGGATTTATCATCATCTTTTCATATGTCAGGAGGTTTTCATTTTCAAAATATCCTGAAAAGAAAATAAAAGATGATGCAAGGATCAGTTTAAGAACAGGTTCATTTCCGTTTAAAGTAAAATGACGTGAGAACAGGCAATATAGCATTCCCATTAACGAATGTTTGAAACTGAAAAATCGACTTCCTGTAAAACTCTTAAAGAATTTTAATGCAAATTTGCTGTTACTATTTTTCCTTTCAGGAGTTTCATGAAAATAGTAATTACTTTTTGCATGTAATTGATCTATCAAGTCTCTATCTAAGGTTATTGATAATTTCGAAGGTCTTCCAAAACATTTTCTCTTTAGTGAACTGTAGCCAAGTAGATCCCATGCGACAATTGATAATGATGTGCCAGAAACAAGAAGGGCAATAATGCAGTACAACATGGCATTGCTGTCGGTTGTTAATAAATCCTTCTGGAAAAAGAACACTAACAGAACCGGGATAAATGTAAACAATGCTCCATTGATGAACAGCCTGTTTTGGGTTTTTGAAAAATAAAAAGACAGGCATACTGCCAAAAAATATAAGGTCAAAACCATAGCCGCCATAAAAAGCATCATAAGCATATGCCCGCTTTCTTGAGGGAAAACAGTCGAAATGATTGCTGCAGAAACAGCAGCCATTAACCCGATTATAAAAATAGTACGGCGCGGTACATTATTATGCCCGGGAAGGCACAAAGAAAAAGGCATTGATAGAACATCAATCTGTACCATTGCTACAATCTGTCCAAATAAAAACAGGAAGACGAAGGGCAAAGCCAATATTGAAAGAGGGAGTTTTTCACCATGAGTCATTTCTGTCATAGCCCCGGTAAAACCTACTACTAAGAAAACCTCCAGAAACAGGTAAACCTTATATAGAAAAGATTGCTTCTGAAAAGGTGAGTATAATTTAAGATTTGCTGCAAGTATGGACATTTCTATTTTTCCTTTTCTCTGCATATTAAACATGATCTCGTTTGAACCAGTAACGTGATAAAAGAATCAGGTAGAAAACATTTGAAATAACGATCATAAATGTCATGGAAATGATCTGCGTTTTAAGACCACTATCTACAAAAAAGAATCCTGTTAATACAAAAAGCGTAACGATAAAGCAGACCATTGTTACAAGGCTGCATGGAGGTTCCGGAAATGAAATAAAGATATCAATAACCGGGATAATAACTGCGGGCCATAGTATTAAAGATACTGCAAGTGGATTATAGGTGAAGTGATAGCCCAGCAGGGTAAAATCCGGCATGTAATTTTTCAGGCTGTGTGAAACTCCTACTATTAAAAAGAACCAGAGCATCATTGTAAGGGGTTTTACCAGCAAGAGTACGAGGTTGATGCGAAATTGTTTTGATCTTCCTATTGGAAAAAGAAGCCCGCATAAACGTGGTTTGTACATTAATATTATATTCCTGGAATAAATAAACAGGAAGTAGCCCAAAGGATAAATAATGAAAATTTCTTTGATTTCATTGTTATTTTGAATATATCCAAAAAGGAAAAAAAACAGTGAGGGAAGTATTATTTCAGTTATTAAGGGTATTTTAGAATATCCTGAAACATGCTCCAGTATAAGATAAAATGTTCCCAGAACCGAGCGGGCTACACTAAAAAGAGGCTGATTAATTATTTTTTTTATAAAAAATAATTCAATTTGTTCTCTTTCTTTTTTAATTTGTTGCTGAGATATTTTATGTGCTTTTTTTTCTGCTAATATTTGACTATCCGGTAAACCGAACATTTTCCTGTAAAATATTCTGCCCACCCGGTCATCTCCAAGGACCTTCCATAAAGCCGATATGCCCAATAAGGAAGATATAAAAAGTGGAGCAAAACAAAAAACAATCAATTGATTAAGCGGGATTACTAAATCATTTTTAAGATTTATCATGAATGATGCGGATAAGATAATTGACACTGCAGGAAAGCCATATCTAAGATATCTTTTTAATGAATCACCATGGGTAATAAAGAAAATAAAAGCCATAAAAAAATAGAATGGTAAGCCTATGATCGGAAACACTATTATATGCAGAAAAAAGAGTAATAATGTATGTTCAGAAAAAATGAAGAATATAAGCGAAAATCCAAAAGTTATTAATCCGCCGATCAAAAAGATTACTTTACGAATAGTTTTTTGTCGGTCAGGCAGACAAAAAGAAAATGGTTTTGAAATAAGTTCTAATTGAGTAATAGTTGATATTATTCCTAATAAAAACATACCGGCGAATAAATTAATCAGGGGCCTAAGGACACATTGCTGGTTTTGAATTATTTCCTCTATTCTCAATTCATATAAGGCGTTACTAAATAACCCGATGATTATTAAATACAGTGTTACCATGCCGAAAAGACGACCTTTAAGGTTATCATAATGACTTATATTATAGAGCCCCAGTTTTTCGCTAAGAATGGACATTTCCTCTTTCCTGATTCCTAATCCCTAACCCTGTTTTCAACTACAAGCTGATAAATATCCTCAAGAGGAAGGGGTATCTGCTCCATCTGGCAATGAATGCTGTCAGCGATCGTTTCAAGTTCCTTCAGGCTTTTAATATTGCCTGCTAGTGTAACTATTGCCTTTGAACCGTTCTGTTCTCTTTTAAGTATATTAGGGAAAGGCAGGTCTTCGGGTATCGCTCCATTCAGGGATGTAAGGCGCAGTCTGACATACTGTTCCCTTAAATCATCTATCGGGGTGTCGCAGAGCATCTTCCCCTTGTCCATGACAAGCGCATGATCGATTACCTTTTCTATATCTGTCAGGATATGTGATGAGATAATTATTGTACGTCCTTCCACCTGGATCATTTTCAGTAGAAGTTCCAGAAACTTGCGGCGGGCAAGGGGATCCATGGCAGCAGCAGGTTCGTCAAGTATAAGCAGTTCCGGTTCAAAACCTATGGCTAAAAGCACTGCAAGCATCTGGCGCTGTCCGGGTGAGAGCTTTCCAACACGGGCCTTGGGGTCCAGTTCGAATTCTTCGAGATAACGGGTTTCAACATCTCTATTCCAGGTAGGGTAGTATGCTGCAACATATCTTATAAGCTTTGTAACACTCATCCAGTCGATGAGTTTACCTTCCTGGTGTACATAGCCAATTCGTGCCAGTTCCTGCGGGCCGAGTTTTTTAGCCTCTCCTCCAAAAGTTGTGCAGGTCCCTTTATCCGGCAGGTAAAGACCTATCCAGTGGCGGATAAGAGTACTTTTCCCCCCACCATTTGCGCCCATGAGGCCGAAAATTTGACCTGGATAGATATCAAGGGATAAATTGTTGATTGCACGAACAGAGCCAAACAGTTTTGTAAGATTTTTTACAGAAATAATTGGATTTTCATTCATTGCCTTTTTCTCCTTCTTCCTTTTTTAATTTCCTGTATATCTGTCTGAGTAAATCAACAGCTTCTTCTTCTGTGTAATCCATAAGGATGGCGGTAGCAGCGGCTTTTTTGAAACTGTCCCTGGCAGTCTGGGATTTAAAGTCTTTCTTTGTCTCCCCAGCCATGGGTTTAACGAACATTCCGATTCCTCTGCGCCGCTCGATAAGTCCATCCCGCTCAAGCTGACTGTATGCCTTGCTTATGGTCATGGGATTGACCAGGAGGCGGGCAGCGAGACTTCGTACATTCTCAAGCTGTGTACCCTCTGAAAGGTTTCCCGAAAGTATATACTGCTTAATCTGCTCAATTATCTGAGTGTAGATCGGAACTCCGCTATGATTGTCTATCTCAATAATCATTAAAAAATTCTCTCAGTTTTTATGCCGCCGCCCGGTCAGGTCATGGGCCATACATATTAAATCAATACATAAAGGATTATAAATCCCGCTGTGCAGGATACAAAAAAATTGCTTAAGATAAGTCTGTGATGATGCTAGGTGTATTAATACAATAATACACATAGTCTTAAAGTGTCAAGTATTTTTTTAAAAATCTCAAAAGTCAAAAATATGGCTTAATTTAAATTTCTGTTTGAGGTAGATATTCAGCTGAGAATGCCCATGCAGGGAGATAGAAAACTATGTCTGCTGGCGCAGGCATGAATGATTATACACCGAAGCCCATACAGCCGCAGGAGCTGTTTAATAAACTGGAAAAGTATATGTATGATAGCAATCTAAAAAATACTGCTATCCTTTTTATTGCCTTCACTTGCCTTCATCTCTTCAATTCTCTTATTGTAAACCCGGATAACCTCCCGTCGTTCAAGCATGCCTATCAGTGAAGAATGATCTTCATCCTTTACAACCGGGATTGACTGAATATTGCGCATTGTGAATTTCTTTAATACCTCATTCAGGTCATCAGTAGGTGTTGTAAAAATAATGTCCGTTGTTCCAATATCCCTCATAAGTACAACGTTATCAATTTCCTGCTCAAAGATAACTCCGCGGATGTCATTTATAGAAAAAATAGCAGTCAATCGTCCCTTGTCATCTACAACAGGAAAATAATGCTGATTTGAATCACTGAATACCTGTCTGAATTGACTAAATGGCATATCCTCAGGAACAGTGGTATAGTTGCTGAAATAGGGGATCATGTCCCTGACTTTTATCTCCTCAAGCACATCGATAAAAAACTCACCGCGATGCGCGTTTGAGTCTATCTTGCTTCCAACTTGTTTAAGGTAAATAGTCCATCTGCGTGAAAGAACATATCCAACAAGACAGACTAAAAAGCTGGGCAAAAGGAGATGATATGAGTTGGTCATCTCGCTAACAAAAATAATAGTTGATATTGGAGTGTTTGAGACGACAGTAAAAAAACCGGCCATGCCAACAACAACAAATGCCCCCGGGTGGGTAACTATATTTGGAAGTAACTGATTGAATATTCTGCCGACTCCTCCGCCAAGTGTCCCGCCGATTACCACTGACGGACCAAAGACGCCACCGCTTCCGCCTGAACCTATTGAAAAAGAGGTGGTTAGAATTTTTCCAAATGCTATTGCAAAAAGAAGATAGGTAGAAATCTGATTGTTCAGGGCATCCTGGGCATAACCATAACCAAAAGATAGGGTCTGCGGGAGATACAGGCCGATAAGTCCTGTCAGCAGGCCGCCAACAGCAGGCTTTATGTGATTTGGAATTTTAATTTTTTTAAAGAAATTGTGTACTCCATAAAAACATTTAACATAAAGGATTCCTGCGCCAACAAGCACAAGGGCAAGTATGGTATAGGGGCCAAGTTCAAGGACGTTATCAAATAGAAAATCCTCGGTTTCAAAAAGAGAGCCCCATCCAAAAACGAGGCAGAAAATGCAATAGGCAACTACCGAGGCTATACCGGTTGGTATGATCACTTCCGATTCAAACTCGGGTTCGCGGTAGAGCACCTCTGCTGAAAACAGAGCTCCTGCAAGAGGCGCACGAAAGATGCTTCCGATACCCGCCCCCATACCTGCCGCCATCATGATTCTTCTTTCACGGCTGCCCATACCCAACTTTGTGGCAAGGAATGATCCAAAACCCGATCCTATCTGGGCAATTGGCCCCTCACGTCCACCGGACCCACCGGTAGTAAGGGTAATGGCGGATGTAATGGTCTTAATAAAAGGTATTCTGCCCCTTACAAATCCACCCTTGTTATGATAGGAATCTATTGCTGCATCGGTTCCATGCCCTTCAGCTTCCGGGGCAAAGGTATATACAATCCATCCGCTGACAAGCCCTCCCAGAACGGGTAAAAATAAAAGTATCCATCTGTTGAAAGTAGTGGCAGTCTGGGCAAAAAGTTCGGGTTCTCCGGCTGTTGGAGGGGGCCGGTAACCGGCCAGGTAATCAAGGAAAAAGTGGGTTCCTATCTGGCAAAGATAATTGAAGAGAACGGATCCAATCCCTGCTATTACCCCAATTAAAATAATATAGAATAATCCTGTGGCCATTTTATTAAGCCGTGTTGGAAGCAAAACCGCATTACTATATTGATTTTTTTTTTCTTTACCCATTTGAAATTAAAACTTGCTCCATTTTTTTAGACTTTAATGCATAATTTAAAAAACAAAACAGGTTAGCATAAATATGGTTAATGAGCAAGGATCGGATTTTTAATTGGAAAATTAATTGATGGCACCCTGATTGAATGTTGACTTAACCGTATCCTCTTCGTCAAAGGAGTGTTGAAAAGAGAGATTATTTTATCAGGCGTCGGCGTTCACGCAGGATCTGGTATGCAAGAAAGATGTTGCACAGTGCAAATAAAACCACTACAGAAATAAATCCTTTGTAAACAAATTGAAAAATATTGAGCCCAATAAAGACCACACCTGCCTGAAGAAGATCTCCGACACGCTGACCGAATGAATCAATTGTTGCCCTTGCCTCATATTTTTCCTGTCTGTTCATGGGAAGATAGAGCATCTGCTTTGTTGTGTTCAGCAGAGAATAATCAAAGCTGTTTTCAGATATTTTGACCAGTCTGAGGATTGACAACGCAGGTAAAAAAAACAGGCTGGTGTATCCCAGTAAAACCAGCAGGGGAGTAAATGCAAAGGCCAGGCTGAAGCCCGCATATTTTATCAGCCTTGAAACAAGAAAAAATTGAATAAGAGCTCCTGCAAGATTAACAATAGCAAAAAAACTGCTGTAGAATTTTCCTACATAGATTCCTTTGTCAACTGTGATGCTTCCGTCAAGAACTCCTGCTGCAAATTCTTTTTCAAGGGTGGATGAGAGCAGGTATTCTCCGGTACTGTTTATGAGATTAAACAGGATAACAAATATGGCTATAAGTAATAAGATACGACGGGTAAAGACTATCTGAAAACAGGCAAGGAAAGATGTTTTTATCTCATGGATTGGGGTGCAGTCCTGTAAAATGCATTCCTGGGGAAGAGCCCTGACTGCATAAAGGGCAGGCACCATAGACAAAGCCAGAGTTGCTGATGAAAGCAGGATTAATTCACTGGCACTAAGATAGCCTACAAGTATGCGGCTGATAGTTGCACCTACCCATGCCCCGATAGATCCTCCAAAGGCTATAATAACAAACAGACGCTCACCAGCCTCTCTTGTAAAAAGGTCGGTAGCAAATGCCCAGAACTGGGCAATGACAACAACACTGTAGACACCAAGCCATACAAAAAATACTATTGAAATATGGTAGCCAAGAGACGCCGCAAGGTAAAATAAAATGAGAATCATTGAAAACAGTATTGTTACGATTCTCATAAAACTGTTGCAGCTGTAGTTTCTTGAGAATTTTCCATAGACAGGCAGCAAAAAAATCAGGAGAACAGCCTGTATTGCCACGGCATAGCTGCGTATTTCGGCTGTTCCTTCTGTGAGTATAAGGATTTCCCTGGCAGGTTTGAGAAAATAGGTAGTCATAAGTATGAGGAATAGAGATGAAAACATACCCAGAATACCCTTGATCTCGTCCGGTTTTGTATCAACTCCAAGGAACAGCATCTGCAGAAACAGGTTCTTAATTTTACTTACCAATATTTTTCTCTTTTAAAAAGGGTTAACCGGTATATTTCCCTTCCTTCATGATTCGGTCTCTTCGCTTTATGATCGCGTTGATCTGAAACCTGTTAAGATAGGGCGACAGCGCTTCATTCAGGTTGTCCGTGTTTAAGTTTTCAAGCTTTTTCCTCAAAAAATCAGATATATACAAAGGGACTTTTCGATACATTTTTGGGCGACTTCCACTGTTGCTGAATGCCCTTGAGTGATCTATAAATACCATCATGAAATCATTTTTCGTCCAGAGGATGTTTGTCAGGTTTCGGTCTTCATTATATATTAGAATATCAAATAGATATCTCAACCAGTATTGTTCCTTTTTGCTGCAGAAACTGTCAAATGAAATATTGTCTTTTTCTCTGTCCCTTTCATTGATACTGTTTTCTACCCAGTACTGTAGAACTCCCTCTTTTCCGTCTATTTTCCTCAGAACTGCAGTCGGCACCATCTGCAGATCAAGCATTCTGTCCAGACGATAGGCTGCTACATCATAAACGTATCTGTCAGTTTCATCAGAGCCTCTGTTTCTAAAGCTCGTTCCTGTATTCTCAAAACCGGGACTGGAGTCATATGTCTTGAACACTGCGTTTATAGTTTTCTCACCCTTCTTAAGTGTGATTTTCATTGGCCTGGTGATACCCGTGCCCAGATCCTTTTTATTGATCATCTCGCCTGTTAACAGAAAATCCTCCAGCTCCGAATCGTTCATCCCGGAAAGTTTTCTGGAAAGGCTGAAGCTTTCCTTCTCCGGAGGCGTTTTTTCAGGGTTCCCCGGGTAGTGAACATATAAATGGTCCTTCTCGATTATCAGAGCAGATGCCTGCCCCCTGTAGTAGCTGTTCAGCATACCCGTATCAAGGCGTAAAACCATCCCGTCCATTCGATCGATTACCTGGTGACCGGAGGTTGGAGTATGCCCGACCACGACACGTGCAGCCTTCACATTTTTCAGAAATCTCTCTGTATTGAATGATTCGCAGTTAACATTACAGACCGATGTGCCCCTGTACCACAGGGGACCTTCACCGGTAAATATCCATGACTGCTGAGATTCATTAAGTTCCAGCACATCATTGAACCATGCAGGTCGTTTTTGGGGATTGGTGTTAACCTCCGGATCGGCATCTATTAACTTTTTTGCCTTGCTGTTGAGGTAGGGCAGGCGATCATAAAAACCGACATATTTCGGTAAAATGTTCGCTGCACTCAACCGGTCAACGGTCTTTAGATATCTGTTCAGGTGTGTCCTGCCTTCTTCATTTATTTCAGAAAGAGATTTTTTTACAAAACCCGATGGGATTCCGCCATGTACAAAAACCGTGTCATTTATTTTAAGTATAACCGGTTGAGCCAGAAGCCATTTTCCTATATAGCCGTTCAGGCTGAATGCCCTGTCCAGCGCTATAAAGCCCGGCGGAAAAAGTCTGTCAAATTCTTCACTGAAATCTTTTTCTTTTTTATTTTCATGATCTTTAATGTATCTCTGTCTAAGATCATTCCTTTCCCTTTCTGTTTCATCCTGAGCAAAAGCTGCATAGTCAGACTTTTTGGCGTAATCACGGTTGCCGGTCAAAGACATAAGTTCATGATTACCGAGCAGCACATGTACTTCTCCTCCTGATTCAGGGGCCTGGGACTGCAGTTTCATGATAAGATCAACAACATCACGTGACCGTGGACCCCTGTCTACGAGATCCCCAAGACTTACAAGATGGCTGTCACCACCGGTCCAGATTAGATCGCTATCAATCATTCCTGTTTCTTTAAGAAGTGAAACCAGTTCATCAAAGGCACCATGAACATCCCCAAAGGCAACCACCTTTGCATTGGTCTTTATTTCAAACGGGCGGTCTTCAGCATAGGCCGATAGGGTGATGAGGAGAGAAAAGAAGAAAAAAAGGTATCTTGCATATCGAAACATATTATTCTCTCTAAAAAGGTTGGTATTTGTATAATGTAAACACTTGTTACTCTAAAGTCTACCGGCTTATTTAAAGATGTCCCATTACTGTGTTTAAAATAGAAGATCTCATATTTGTGAAAAAGGTACCTTGAAGGGATGTGTGGATTACCACTGGGGGAAGAGACGGGTTTAAAACCCGTCTCTGTTTTTTTTAATTCATAATAACATGATTATTACAATTAAATTTTACACTATGAGATCAGCTAGTCCTTAAAATGTGCAATGGTCTGTGCCAGCATAAAATGCTGCTCAGGCCTAAGGTTAAGGGTTTTGGCAATCAGGTCTTTATCGGCCATTGCCCTGACAATACAGGCAAGACCTTCTGATGCACACCACAGGTATACATTTTGGGCTATAACTCCGGTATTTGCATATGACCATGTTACCTCTGTGTCCTTCATTCTCTGGCCGCCAAAGCTTGCTTTTTCGTAGTCTGCAACATATATCAGATTTACAGGCGCCTCGGTAACAAAAGGCTGCTGGCCACTGATTTTACGAATATCCTCCTTTCCCAGGACCTTCAGTGAATGGGTTTTCGCATCATAGAGATAGTATCCATCAGCCGTGGTAACGTAGATATCGATATTCTGCCAGTCGGCAGCTGAAGGTGCGGTGCGATGGTTGGTGCCGGGTCTGTTTATTCCATTGGCAGCCCAGAGCATGTTTGACATCTGCTGCATTGACAGCTTTTTATCCGGTCCAAAGTTGCCCCTTGTACTTTTCCTCAGGCTTAAGGCCTTCATTAAAGGCATTCCGCCGTCTGTTTGAGGGTCAGGAAGCTTTATTACTTCTTCTGCAATTGAAGCGCCGACGTTAACCAGAAAAAATAGACCAATCAGAAATATTATCGTAATTTTTTTCATCAGTTAATTCCTCCCATGGTAATTATTCAGAAAATTTGGTTGATCTTGCTGCTGATAATGCACTGGCGTGGCAGGACTTAATAATATCAAGCCAGTTAAAATTAAAATAGATAACTTATGTATCTATGTCAAATGAATTTAGCGATTAAAATAAAAGTTGACAAAAAGGAATAAACGGTAGTAAAAAGGTACAATAAAAATAATAAAGGGGATTTTAAGGTAATGGAAAGGTATCTTTATTCAGTTGAAAAGGTTGCAGAACTCCTTGAGGTTCATAAAAAAACAGTTCTCAGATATATAAAGGAAGGAAAGCTGGCTGCAAATAAAGTAGGAGGCCGATGGCGAATACATGGAAATGATTTAAGCGGTTTTGTTGGAGCCGGAACCAATCCGGAGAAAAGTATTTCTCCTGTACAGAAGACAAAGGCAGAAATTACGCCCGAACCATGGGTTTCAGCTGTAGTTCATGCTGAAAATATAGACAGGGAGGAATCCATAAGGATCAGTAATACGCTGGTTGCCATTGCAAACAGCAATTCCGGACAGAATAACCGATGCAGGATAGATGCAGTTTATTTTGAGGAAGAGCTGAAAATACAAATCCTGATATGGGGAACGCTTGATTTTACTGAGCCGGATTCTGAAGATGCTGGAGGGATTGTTGAAATGAAAAAAAACAAAAGACGGGCCGACACAGGGGTCTCGACCCCTACATTGTGTACAGGTTATCTCCGGGTGTTTTTATTTTACCTGTAGGGGCAGGCCCCTGTGCCTGCCCAAAACAATCCGGGTATCATGCCCGAATTTTATAATCTGTTGTGCAGAGGTTTTATATTTAAAAAACAGGCGGACACACAGGTCCGCCTCTACAAGAAATATTATTATCTTTTATATCACAGGGGCTGACCTGCGTATCTACCCTATATTACAGTTCCGCACAAACAACCTTCACAAATTTTCCATTTTCCAGGTGGTAATGAATGAACTGGGGAATCTCTGCTGCCTGGCCAACTTTAAGCGGTGTGAGCCTGGACCAGTCAGAGGCTGCTATTGCGTCGGCAGTTAATTCCTTCACTCCCTCAATCTTTACCCTGACCTCAAGCACCACATTATTTTCATCAGAAACAAAACGATCCACGATCACGCTTTCCTTGATATATGCATGAAGAAAATCATAGAACTTCTTTACTGATTCCCGGGTTTTAAAGGAACCGCCGATATGTACCAGTTCGAATTCATTATCATCAGCGAAATAATCAAGAAATCCTTCATAATCCCTGCTGTTAAATTTTTTCAGGTAAACATCAAATTCATCACGTGTCATAATTACCTCTCCTTTTTGAATTATATCGCCCTACCAATGCGTGAACCGTCCCCTATAGCATCTATAATAAGTGCAGGATTACCGCAATCGCCTATCTGATAGACTTCAGGTGCCGTATCCTTAAAGATTTCCAGAATCTCGCTGTTGGGCTCCATGGGAAGCGCAGGCAATATTGTATCTGCCTCAAGGGTTATTTTCTCTCCCTCGCTGGTAGTGATGGTCAGGCCAGCATTCGTTATCTCCTCATACCTGGCACCGGAAAACATCTGCACTCCCTTTTCCTCCAGCCATCCAAACAGGCGCACCTTATGGTTTTCGATTACCATTGCACCCATTTTTTCGGCCTCTTCCACGACCGTTACCTTTTTACCGCGTTTTACCAGAAACACCGCTGTCTGGAGACCGTGTATGCCGCCGCCGATAATGACAACTTTATTTCCTATGGGCATCCATAATTTGGTGGCCCATGTGAGTTTGGCCGGGCTTGCAAACCTTAATGCCTTTTTAAGCTTGCTGTTCAGGTCGGCTGCCCTGACCACCTTGCGGGAATCGATACCGGGTATTTCAGGTATATGATACTTCCCGCCTGTTGCCAGTATGAGCACATCCGGTTTAACCTTCTCAACCAGCACCTTATTGACCTCTTTTGCGGTATGAATCTTAACACCCAGTTTGGTGATCTGGGTTTCGAGATAGCTGACCAGGGCAGGAAGGTCCTCAATCTCGACCCCCTTAATCGTGGCTGCAACCGGTACTGACCCGCCCAGTTTATGTTCTTTTTCATAGAGTACCACTTCGTGTCCCCTTAAGGCCGCTACCCTTGCGGCCTCCATTCCTGCGGGTCCGCCGCCTACTACCATAACCTTTTTCTTCTTATCAGCTTGTTTGATCTCGTATTCACGCTCTTTTACCAGAGAAGCATTTATACGGCAGAATGATTTTCCAAATTCACCCGGAACATACTGTGTATGTATTGCCTCTATGCAGGAAAGACATCGGGTACATGGCGCAATGTCTTCAAGTCTTCCTTCAAGGGCCTTGTTGGGGAGATCCGGATCTGCCAGCAGGCGTCTGGTCATACCGATAAAATCCGCCTTATCATCCTGCAGGATCTTCTCTGCCATTATGGCGTCGATGCCTGCGGTGGCAATCACCGGGATATTAACCGCATCCCTTACCATTGCGGCCAGGGGCACCCAGAATCCGGCCCCGCTATGGCTACCATCCAGTTCTTTGGGCAACGGGTCCGGAACCTCGGGATAGCAGACCGCTTCAGGCCAGTTTATCAGGCTGTAAAGGGGCCCCATACCATCGGCCTTGGGATGAAGGTTGTCTGCACCTGCGGCCTCAAATATCCGGCCAAACTCCTGACCCTCTTCAGGTGTTATGCCGTCGTCTACTCCATATTCGGCTGCATTATAGAGGACTCCGATGGGGAAGTCCTGCCCAAGGCTTTTCTTCATCTTCTGAAGGATCTCGACCATGAAACGGGCCCTGTTCTCCAGGCTTTGAGGGCCGTACTGGTCCCGGCGTTTATTCCAGTGACGGGACATAAAGGTGTTGCCCAGGTGCTGGGTGCCGCAGTGTATCTCAAGGTGGTCAATACCTGCCTCCCTGAAGCGCTCCCCGGCCC
Source organism: Desulfatiglandales bacterium (assembly GCA_963667015.2). Taxonomy (GTDB): domain Bacteria; phylum Desulfobacterota; class DSM-4660; order Desulfatiglandales; family HGW-15; genus JAAZBV01. The sequence goes on along the minus strand of CAXXJJ010000004.1, from coordinate 1,068,042 downwards.
TTACGAACTTTTCCTGTATATCTTCAATTTCGGCAATTGTTGCCTCAACGGTTTCATCGCTTAAAAATCCATACACGTTCTCTCTCATTACCGAGGCCGCGATCGGCGGGCGTCCGGCAAGCGAGGCCGGGCACCAGGGTCCGGCATGCATCATCTGCGCGGATAATTTACAGCCGTATTTGTGGACCGCATCTGCCAGTTTTTTAAAGCCCGGGATGTATTCGTCATCGTCAATTCGCAATCCATCGGGCATCCTGGCGCCCAAAGGATAATCAAGGTAGGCGTTCCAGAGTATGACCATACCAGCGCCACCTTTGGCCACAGCCTCCACATAGTCGATGGTGCGCTGGTTCATGTGGGCATCAATGGGGTCATGGGTATTCATTTCTGCGGCAGTCTTTATTATCCGGTTTTTAACCACCATCTTCCCTATATTAAAAGGCGAAAACAGTTTTTCAAAATGCACCTTCCCGCTCATTATGACTTCTCCTTTTTGATCCTGATATTATTTAACCGAATGTTGAAACTTCGTTCAGAAACGGCTTTAATCCGGACGGACACTAATAAATTCCTATTGTTTTAAGAGTCGAATATATGGAGTGAGATTTTGTATGTCAATGCTAAACAGCCCTCCGCCATATCGAATGCCAATGCAGCAGTCCAAAAAATGAAAAAATATATCAGCTAAGTAGTTGAAGACGCGATAAGTTTACGAAATTACTGATTAATCAAAAAAATTAACTGTTTAAATTAATTGACATATCAATAATATCTGCTTATTTTTTTAAAATATTAAAAATTTTTGAGATATTTGGAGATTTTTACATTTTACGGAGAATAAATATGAAAGATATAGATACCGGCCTGCTTGGACAAATTGATGAGCTTACCATGAGTGAGCGCATTAAAAACTGGAAAAAGGCGGTGAACTCGTCTGAGTGGAAGCTTTTTGCAGACAGGGCAAAATGGACTGCAGAATCATGGCAGAAAACAGAAGGGCAGGATATCCAGATCCGACGTGCAAGGCTTCTTGAAAAGATCCTGGAAAACATTGAAATCCGCATACAGGACTGTGATCTGATAGCCGGCCGTCTTGCACCCGATATCATAGGATGTGCCACATCCTTTGATATATCCGGAGACTATATACCCGACATCTGGAAAGACGATGAACAGCTTAATGTTACAATGGATGCCAATGTGGGGCTGGATAAGGAGAGCATCGAGATTCTTCGTAACAGCGCACGCATGTTTGCCGGTAAAACCGCTCCCGAAATGACATACAAGGCATGGGAAAAGGCAGTAGGATCGTGGGCAAGGGATGCTGAAAAGGCAAAGCTCAAGGATCCTACCCTTGATGTGGGAATATACGGCCAGTGCACATCGGTTCTTATGTGGGAAAAGATACTCAACAAGGGGGTAAGGAGTTTTATTGACGAGGCAAAGACCCGTATAGAAAATTTTAAAAAGAACCATGAAACGGGGATCGACAAACTCTATTTCTGGGAATCTGCAATTATTGTTTGTGAAGCTGCAATAAAACACGCCAACAGGTATGCGGATCTTGCAGCAGATATGGCAGCCAAGGAAGCGGATGAAGAGCGTAAAGCCGAACTTCTTGAGATCTCACGTATATGCAGACATGTGCCCGAGTTTCCGGCAAGGAGCTTCCGTGAGGCGCTGCAGTGCATGTCCATTATCGGTGTGTGTAAAAATTACGAAAACCCCATGCATAATAATCCCCAGTGGGGAAGAGGCGACCAGTATCTCTACCCCTACTTTATAGAGGATATTAAAAGCAATGCCATTACCCTTGAGAAGGCATCGGACCTGCTGTCCGAACTTATCGGAAGATGGGGAACCCAGACCTTTGTTGCCGCGGAGAGCCTCAAAGAATCCCACCAGATCAACTTTGCAATAAATAATATAATGGTAGGCGGCGTAGATAAAACCGGTGTAGACGCCTCAAATGAACTTAGTTACCTGTTTCTCCACGTGGTAGGCCTGCTGCAGCTTTCATCCCCAACAGTAGGCCTTCGCTGGAACAAAGAGACACCCGAATGGCTGATGAACAAGGCGATCCGTACGAACATGGCCACAAAGGGCGGCATTCCCCTGTTTGAAAACGATGAGGTTGTTATCTCTCATTTTGTAGAAGACGGCATACCCGTCGAGGAGGCAAGGGAATGGTGCGGCCTTGGATGCGTTTACCCCTGCCTGCCCACGAGGGCAGAACACTACGGGGCCGAAGGTGTGGCAGCCTTTAATATGGCGGCACTGCTTCACCTGGTGTTCCATAACGGTGTTGATATCAACGGTACACTTACCGGTGTAGAGACAGGTGATCCCAGGGCGTTCAAAAGTTTTGACGATATCTATAATGCCCTCATGGAGCAGATAAAATACATAACCAATCGCATCTTCTGGCTTGCCGCAATCGCCAGAAAGGAACAGCCAAAGCACATGAGACTTCCCTTCCTCTCTGTAATGGGAATTGAGAAGACCATGGAAAACGGACAGGATCTGCTCATTCCACATCCTGATTACTCCATGTTCGGTATATCCGACAGGGCAATAGTGGACGTTGCCGACTCTCTCATGGCTGTTAAGAAACTGGTATTTGAAGAAAAGAAACTTACCATGACCGAACTGCTGGATGCCCTGGACAGCAACTTTGAAGGGGCCAGGGGTGAAGAGATCAGGCAGATGTGCCTTAACCAGCCCAAATACGGAAATGACATTGATGAGATCGACAGCCTGGTGGGTAAAATAAGCAAAGATTCATATGATATAATAAGGAGCTATGACAACGCGCCATACAGGAAATACCTTGTTGCAAGGGAAGGGCTTGCCTGGCATTACTTTGGGGGCCTGGGAGCAGGTGCGCTTCCCAACGGAAGAAAGGCGCTTGAACCGCTCAATGACGGATCTCTTTCACCCATGCGCGGAGCAGATAAAAAAGGCCCAACCGCAGTGCTCCGGTCCGCATTAAAGGCAGGATCAAAGGAATCCTATGCCTCAGTTCTTAACCAGAAGTTTTCATCATCCATAGTGCAGAGTGAAGAGAGCATAGACAAGCTTGTTGCCTACACAAACGCCTTTATGGGAAACAACGGATCCCACATTCAGTACAACATGGTTGATACCAATGAACTTAAAGACGCCAAGGTGAATCCTGAAAAACATAAGGATCTGATTGTAAGGATAGGCGGTTTCAGCGCATATTTCACACAGCTTTCGCCCGGCATTCAGGATGATGTGATCAACAGGAGCGAACACAATCTGTAAAATATTTTGTAGAGACGGGTTTTAAACCCGTCTTAGACAACAGGAGTTAATCATGACAGATAACAAGCAAAAAGCAGTAGTTTGTAACAATCTTAAAGTGCCGGAAGGCGTACATGATTTTGAAGCCGAAGATCTGGCGAACAAAAACCCTGCGGATGATCCCATTAAACGTGTTATTTATATGGATGACAGCGTAGTTCCCGGGTCTTTTTATGTTGAGGCTGCCTGGGCGGTAGATTCGCTGCCCGAGCGGGAACATCCGGAACATACACATGATTATGATGAGATTTGCGGTTTTGTCGGTAGCGATATGGGGGATACAACCGATCTTGGAGGTGAAATCGCTTTCAGCATAGGAGGCGAAAAAATGACCATCACAAAAACCTGTTTTATCTTTATCCCTGCCGGTGTGAGCCACGGGGGCCTGGGTTTCAGAAAGATAACCAAGCCTGTATTCCAGATAGCCATGTCGCCCATGAAGAGATTTGTAAGTGATCCTCCAACCTGATTTATTCCCTGGCTGAAAATTTATTTAATCCATAGAAAAGGGCGATATATTTTTCGCCCTTTCATTTTATGAACCTAATTTCTTTACCTGTTAGAATAATTTCATTGCCATGTCAGCAAGAGCGCGTCGCCATACTTTCCACTCGTGTGTTCCCGGCCAATCGGTATATACAACCTCAATACCTCTCTTGCCAAGCGCCTCCTTCATACCTTTTGTGGCTGTGATGCGCGGATCTTCTCTGCCGCAGGAGATATAAAGCAGGTTGAGTTTTTTGTTTATACGGGCAGGGTCTTTGAAGGCACCTGAAATTGCCGTATCAAGATCGTAATTGAATCCTGTATTATTCAGGCCTCCAAACAGGCTGGAGCTGAACTCTCCGACCCAGCCGTAATAATCAAGATACTTTATTCCGGTAAAGAAGGCATGCCCGCCGCCCATGGAAAGGCCTGTAATAGCCCTGTTTTGCGGGCCTGGCAGAACCCGGTAGTTTTTATCGATAAATGCTCCGATTGATTTGACGTATTCTTCAGCTATTTCTGACAATGTCTCTTCACTGTAAACAGGTCCGATACCGGCAAAACCTCCTGCACCAGGGGCGCCCGGAATAACCCCGGGACCGGGAAAACCTCTATTGCTCCCTTGTGAATTTGCTTTAGCCGGTGCAGCATCCGCTGCAGCCGCCTGATCCGCATTGCCATTGGGCATGACAACGATCATGGGTTTAACCTTTCCCTCGGCGATCAGGTTGTCAAATATTTGCGGGACACGACCCATATAGAGCCAGTTTTCCTCATCTCCGCCGCCCCCGTGAATAACATAGAATACCGGATATTTATCGCTGCAGGTTTCATATCCCGGCGGGGTGTATACAACCATACGCCGTCTCATGTTTAAAACCGGTGAGTCATACCAGACCTTTGAAACAGTACCATGAGGAACATCTTTTACCATATAAAAGTCAGAACCTTCGCCGGGAACTATCAGAATATTCTGATTCATCATTGAGGAACGGTTGTTAAGCGGGTTGGAAGGATCTAATACTGTTAAGCCGTCAACATTAAATGAATAGCCGTACATTTCAGGCTGAATCGAACCTGTTGTTACTGACCATATTCCCTGTTCGTCTTTAGTCATTTGTGCTGCATCACCGAAATCTCCCCTGACTGTTACAGAATCAGCCTTCGGGGCAAAAATTCTGAAGGTTACCTTATTATCTGATTCAACTACCGGCGAAGATACAACCGGTCCCCTCATTCCCATCATACCTGGCACCATTGGAGGTTTTGCGCCCGGCACAGGTGCCTGCTGGGCAATCGATGTAATTTCCATAGATAAGAAAATGACCATACAAACCAGTATGTATTTAACTACCTTCGACATAGGAGAACCTCCTCAAATTATGATGATTGTTTTTCAGAATAGCGAATTTTCGATATGTAAAAATCTTTCGCACCTTTTGGCGTAGAAATCGTGATTTCATCATCCACCTGTTTCCCCAATAATGCCTTACCCAGGGGAGAATCCATACTGAGTTTTCCCTCGGCAACATTAAACTCATCGGGGCCGACTATACGATATTCAACCTCTTCACCTTCTTCATCCTCAATGGTAACAAAGGCTCCAAAGTAGATTATATCCTGATTATCCGGAACAGTATCGACCACGGTAATTCCATCGAGGCGTTTTCTTAAAAAACGAACCCTGCTGTCAATTTCGCGCAGGCGTTTCTTGCCGTAAATATATTCGGCATTTTCACTGCGATCACCCTGTGCGGCAGCTTCCGCGACCCGGGCTGTAACGTTTGGCCGCTCAACCTTCCACAGGAAGTGAAGCTCTTCAGTTAATTTTTGTTCACCTTCCGGGGTGATATATTTGGAACCTGGTATTCCAGGGGGACGCCATCTGCCCATTTCATACTCTCACTATTTTAAGAACTGTTTTACAGGTTAATATAATTTAAAATCTTTTTATTATCCAGCGTCTTTTAGATTTTAAAACATATTTTGACATGGCTAATTTAATAGTTTAATATTTCTGTTAATTGAATTTCCTGCGACATCTGATACTGTTTTTTCCGCATAATCAGATCCTCAGATTCTTCATCTTATTTTACTCATTCAATCATACAGCTTTACTGGTGCTTTTAAACTTGAAAGAGGTTTTTATGAACCAGGAAAGAGCCAAACGAAAATTTAACACCATTCTATGTACCCATATTGTGATTCTGGACGAGGAGGAGTCATAATAATGGCAATCCCTGAGCATTAATATAGCAGTGAATGCCCAGTATTTTATATGAAAGTTGGCATATAGAGAGGAGAGAATAGAATGATTATAACAAATACAAAGATTTATCGTGATATTCGACTTGGAATAGAAAATCTACTGCTCCATAAGCTGCGTTCTTTCCTCACTACACTCGGTGTAATATTTGGTGTAGGCAGTGTTGTGGCAATGCTTTCAGTTGGAGAAGGTGCAAGCAAAAAGGCCCTTGACGATATCAGAAAGGTTGGGAGTAACAACATAATAATCAGCTCTGTAAAACCAATAGAGGAAGAGGATGTAAGCGGAGATCGTCACAGTGGTCACCGTGCAGTTGTGTATGGGTTGACATATAAAGACTTCGACAGGATATCCAAAACGTTCGAAACTGTACAAACCACAGTCCCTGTGAAGGAAGTCCGTAAGGAGGGCAGGCTTGGTGATAGGAGACTTGAACTTAGAGTAGTAGGAACCTCTCCGGACTGGTTTAAACTAGTAATGAGGCCTCTTGAAGCCGGAAGAATACTTGTAGAATCCGACACGACACTGCGTTCTTCAGTAGCAGTATTGACCGATTATGGCGCTAGACGCCTGCTCGCAACAAGAAATTCAATAGGCGAGAATATTATAATAGGGGAAAACACCTTCAAAGTGGTTGGAATAGTAAAGAGTGAATCCGGTTCAGGATCAGACGTTCAACTCCCTGACGACAAAATTGATGCATACGTACCTCTCGGAGTAGCCAGAGAATACTATGGTGATATTAATATTAAAACGTCTACAGGATCGAGGGAGATAACTTCAGTTGAACTTCACAGGATTATTGTTCAGGTCGAGAATATAGAAAATGTTGAGTCTACAGCAAAAGGTATTGAAGCCATGTTAATCAATTTTCATAATAAGGAGGATTATGAAATGAGTGTACCCCTTGCCCTTCTTCGCCAGGCAGAAGCAACCAAACGGACATTTAATATTGTTCTTGGATCAATTGCATGCATAAGCCTGCTGGTTGGCGGTATCGGTATCATGAATATAATGCTGGCATCTGTTACTGAGAGAACCCGTGAAATAGGTATAAGACGGGCAGTGGGGGCGAAAAGGAAACAGATTATAGTTCAATTTTTAATTGAAACTGTGGTGCTTTCTACATTAGGGGGTATCCTGGGGCTTGGTCTGGGAATTTTTATTCCCCTGTTAATTACCCTGTTTTCCGGAATGCCGACAGTTATAACAATGGTAAGCATCATGCTTCCTCTGGTGATAAGCATAGGAATTGGCATTCTATTCGGTATATACCCTGCTGCAAGGGCAGCGGAAGTAGATCCCATCATTGCACTCAGGCATGAGTAGTTGATCTGAATTACTCTTCATCCTTTTTCTCTGCGCTGCGAGTTATAATTACAGTACTGGAACTTATTGCACTGTCTAAACTTGATTTTTGCATATTTACATACCCTTCAAATTTCTGCGCTTGTGACTCCGACAGAATATTTTTGGCCGATTGAGCATAATCTCCATACAACTTTTTCATCCTATCATAACTCTCTTTTCGCATCATTTCCATGGTCTCCTTGTCCGGTTGATTTCCGGAAAAGGTATATCTTTGAGCATTTTGCATGGCCTTTTTTCTCTGTTCCTCCTCGGAAGCCAGCCTGTCATCATACATCAAGGAAATCAACTCCCTTTCCTGTGCCTTATCAAGTTCTTCATCACCGAGCATCTTTTTAAAGTTTCTGATAAAGGATCTTTCCCTTTCAGTTTTCTCATAATCCTTCAACGCAGCAGCGCCCTCTTCAGACAATAGCGCTGCCAGATTTTCTTCATAATCGTCGTTTATTTCCTTTGACTTCTGTACCCTCTCCTGAATTTCTTCCTGACTTAAGGAACCGCTGAATCCATTCACGGACGGAAGCTCGTTTCTCATTTTATTTTCTCTTTCAATATACAGGTCAAGCAGCTTTTCTTTAACTTCAGAGGAGTAATTGTTTTCTGCAATAAAATCCTCATAACGGCTGGAATAGCTCCTGCGCAATATCTCATCCATTTGGGCATCTGAAATTGTACGTGTCAGAGGCTGATTCGAGGATTCCGATTCAGCGTATTCATCATCTTCTTTTTGATTCTTCTCAAGGTAATCCTGCCATACCTGCATGTCAGCTATCTGGGATTCAAGTTTCTTTATTCTCGCTTTGTATTTTTCTTCATCTTCACCTGTAAGGCTCGCTGCGGTAGAAATACCTTTTTCCTTTCTTTCTGCCTGAGACGTTCCCGTATGAGTATTTCTATCAATTTCCTCTATTGATTCCTGTGATTCTTTTAATTTACTGATTTGCCTGCCCTGCAGATAAAGGGCGGTAGACAATACCATTACAAGTATTGAAAGTATGGCCAGACTAATATTGATTGTTTTGTTTGATCTGTTTTTTTCCATCACCCCCTCCTGGTTTCACTTAAGAATAATTCAACATCCAAGATAGAAAAGACAGGGTTCAACACCGTTGAAATCCGCTTTGCTGTCATAATATGAGTTTCACTGAAGGCGTATAAATCGAAAATGAAAAGAAAGCCGCCTGAACAGTTTTTTTATCCGAGTTGTAGATTTTTGCATTGATTTGCGTAACTTATTCTCTTATCATTTATTTACTTGAATAAGTAAAGTTGCATTTTAAGATCAAGTTGTTAGCTCATCCTATCAGTTCTTGATTTTCTGCCCGGATTATTTCCATTTCAAAACGCAGACTCTTCTCTAAATCAAACGACGTTCAAATACATAAACAAGGTCGCTGGATTGAGGTCTATTATTAACCTTTAACAGGATTTGTTTTTTAATTTGAGGGTTTGAGACTTATGGATAACATATACAGGGAGGATAAAAATGAGAAGGAATATTTCAGGGTTTACAGTTTTTTTTGGAATTTTTGTCTTGCTGTTTTTGACTGCTTTCATAAACCCCGGTTTTGCTCAGAATAAAGAAGCTAATCCACAGCTATATCAATTCACTGTTTTACAGGTGAAACCGGGTATGGATATCGAATTTGAAAGTTTAATAAAAAACGTAATTCCGGATCTAAAGGGTATGGGTGTCAAAGAAATGTACATCTCCAGAACAGCCGGTTTCGGTATATCAGATCAATATGTTATTGTTATGCCGATGCGGGATCCTGCTGCAATGGATTCAGAATTATTTGCAACAAGAACCAGTATACCGATTGGCCTTGTTGCAGTAAGATCTGCTATACGGCAAATGGTTGCAAGTTCTCATGATTTCATGGTTATTCCCCAACCGGATTTAAATATGCCGCTTGCTGATGACTATGTAACAAAGCTGATTGTCAATTTTACTGTTAACATTGTACCGGGCCGTGATGAAGATTATAAAGCGCAGCTTAAAAAAGTTGTGGGTGCATTAGAAAAAACTAATGTCAAAGGTGTCCTAGTAGGAAAAGTCGGGTTTGGTGGAAACATGGATCAATATATTGTGAACGTCTTCTTTGATTCTTTTAAAGACATGATGGAAAGTCAACCGGCAATTAATAAGGAACTGGATGCACTGAAGCTTAAACCGTTAACCGGGATTGTAAACTCTCGAGAAAGTAAAATTTTTATACAAATCCATGAACTGTGCATACTGCCGGCAGCACAATAGTTTTTAGTAATAAAGGGGACATCCATACCTGTTTTGAGTTATGGATGTCTCCCTCTCTATCCAGGTCAAAATTCCCTGAGAGACTCGGATATACCTTTATGAATTTCATACCAGAAATTAAGGGCTGCCTCTTTTTTATCCTTTTCAAACTCATCAATCCATTTTAACAGATCGGGGTTATTGTCTTCTTCAACATCCCTGCGTCTTTTTAGAAAGGTATGGATAAAATCAATATTTCTCTCAGATTCCCAGAATACAGAGGCATTGCGGCTGTTAATCCGTGCTGCAGTCATGTTGGTATTTTTTTTATATTTGTCCTTTAACCCGTAAAGCTCTTCCATGATGTCCGGCAGCATATCCTCTGCCCACAGTCTGTGAAAACGGCAAAACCCCATGTTATCCATGGTAATTTCGCCTATCATGCGGGCTGCATTTTTTCTTCCAAGTTCACGCGGGGGCAGGTATTCATTTGAATAGTGCATGTAATATTTCCCCATAATGGCCATGGGAGACAATACCCCGGATGTCCAGTACTGGTTTGGGACTATCCAGCCTTTACGACCGAATCCGTTGTAGATGAAGGCGTTCAAAATCCCTTCGCCCTTTTCTCTGCTGAGGCGCCGTGCGAGTTTTCTTGGGCCTTCCTCAAGATTTAATATTCCATTTTTATCAATAATGGAATCAAGCAGTGCCATACCTATTTCGGCATTATGCATTGAATCGGATACCGCGGAAAAATCTTCGGAAGAAAAGATAGGATACCCGCTGATACCCAGTTCATCAGGTGTCAGCAATTTCTCCGACAGGCATTCCATCAGCCACCCCAGGACACCTCCTGCGGATATTGCGTCAAACCCGTACATATTGGCGTGATGGTTAACTCTTTCTGCGGCGCGCTGATCAAAGATACCGATTAAAGGCCCCATGGTCTGATAGGGTTCATAATCCTTTTTATATTTATCATTCATCTTTTTGCAGACTGCGGCACAGGGTTCGCCGCAATTAAAGTACTGCTTTGTCTTAATGGTTTCTTCATTAAACTGTTTCAGGTAATGATCGCGGACAAGTTTGTTGCAGACTGATAAACGCTCATCTTCTTTCATATAGATGCTTTTATAATTGAAAAAAAGCAGCCTGCCTCCAATGGTGGCAAAATTCACTCCAAAGGTTCCGCCGGTATTAAATTTCGGCTCGAAACGATATTTTGTTGTTGCTTCAAAATCCTTGGCAGTCATTTTTTTCTGGTACTTGGCCTCAAACCACCCATCAACTACATTCCGGTCCCTGATATCATCATCAATAAAAGTGCCTCCATAAATAATTGAACAGATACCATGCTCCTTAAACATCCTGGAGCCAAATCCGCCCCTGCCTGCCCATGTGTCAACACTGGAGAGCTTCCCTTTATTTACCGGAAAAGAGGCTATCGCCCCAAAATCCGTTGATTCTGAAGCTGGGCCTGTTGCCAGGATACGCGGATCATTTTCATATTTATCCTGGAATGTTTTTAGCGTGTAATCTGACAGAGAGAAGATTCCGCCTTCTCCCTGTTTCCAGATTTTATTAATATCCGCAGGAATTATGTCTATATGGATATCTTCGCCATGAGGCCTGTTAAGATAGAGAACCGAAGGAACGCCGGCCTTCCCGATAAGCGAAACCATATTGATCCCGAGGTTGTCAAATACAAGGCCTGAGCCGCCCATTGATGAGATAAAAAATCCGCCCCAGCACGGAGATAAACCTGTAAAAATAAGCCGGTTTGAACCCGGCAGTATGGACCCGGCAAGAAGTCCTGTACCTATGTTAAGGCTGTTATGTTTTGCGGAAAGATGCAGGCCCAGGTCGACAGGTCCGAAAAAATCTCCGATCCTGTATCGGAGAATTTTACTGAAGGATGTTTCACAATCAAGAAGAAGTACCTTTAAATAGTCATTCATGAGAATACCCCTAACGATTAATTTTAAAGTTTCTCATGTATAAAATATTATTTCAAATCATTGCTGTCAGGACCTAACGGTTTAAAGAATATTATTAATTGAGGCAGCAATGTGAGAGCCGCGATCAGGGCAATAAGCATTGCCAATCCTGTCAACAGACCAAAGTATATTGTTGGTATGAAGTTTGAAAGGACCAGTATAGAAAAACCGATGATTATCGTGATAGATGTATAATACATGGCATGGCCTATACTCCCGTGACAGCGAGAAACTGAATTCTCATAGCTCCCGTCAACTTTAAATTCCTCTTTAAATCTGTGAATGTAATGAATCGTGTCGTCAACAGCGATACCCACACTGATGGCGGCGATTGTTATTGTCATCATGTCAAGAGGGATACCAAGCCAGCCCATCATTCCCAGAACTATACTCACAGAAAGCAGGTTTGGAAAAATGGCGATCAGTGCGATTTTGAAGGACTTGAACAGTACAAAAAACATTAACATTAACACTATCAGCACTATTCCGATGGTAAGTATCTGTGATTTGAACAGGCTCTGAAGCATATTGTTATACAGGACCAGCATTCCGGTCAAATGAACATTTTCTTCTCCTAAATCCATTTTATCTACCAGGTCATGCTGGATCTTCTTCAGAAATTCGTTTCGTTTTAAAGATTTTTCAGAATCCTTGACGCGCAGATTGAATCTGAGCTGGTTATTCTCCGGGGAGGCGTAAGGTTTTAATAATATATCTTTATATTTCTCAGGCAGTTCATTGTAGAGCAAGGCCAGTTCATAGTTATCCAGAGGCTCTCCGCCATTTAATATTATACCTAATCTAAAGAGTGTGGCGAGTGACATCACCTTTCCGCTCGCAGGAAGGGCCTCTAAATAGTCATGTATCTGGAAAATCTTTTCAACTTTATGGGATGTTAGCCAGTACTTCTCATTGTCTTCCTCTTTATCGAACTCCTCGAAATCTGAAAATATATCATCCTCCTCCGCTTTACTCTCTATAGCGGCGTTTGGTTTCTCTTCTTCGCTTTCCGGCAGGTCAATAATCACATCCAGAGGTGTGGTGCCTCCAAGTTTTTGATCAATTACCTTCATACCCTGGTAAATTTCAGTTGATTTCTTGAAATAGTCGATAAAAGAATTTTCAACCTTCAGCATCGATATTCCGATGGCGCTTAAAACAAAGGCTGCCACACTGATTATAAGGATAAATTTTCCATGCTTTTTTGTAAATCGGGCCAATAGAGGAACAAGAGAAAAATGGGAATTTGAAATCTTTTGGGGAGCCGGCTTTTTCATCAGCATGAGTACTGTTGGAAAAAAGAGGAATGTCAGAATCAGTGATACAACGATTCCCGCTGACATCATCCACCCGAATGTTATGACAGGCCTGATATCACAGAATATGAGCGAGCTGAATCCTGCGATGGTTGTCAGGGCGGCGTACAGGCAGGGCTGACTCATTTGGTGAACTGTGTCAAGGATAAGCGTTCTGTGATTATCTTCCGGCCTTTTCAATTGGAGCTCCCTGAATCGTACGATCAGATGTATTGCAATAGCCATAGTTATAATAAGCTGCAGAGAAATAAAGTTGGAAGAGATAACCGTTACCTCCCAGTCAAATAAACCAAGGAAGCCCATCATGGCAAGAACCGAAACGAGACAGCAGAGCATCGGCAGGAGTATCCAGCGCAGCCGCCTGAAGATAATTCCCAGGGTGATGATCAGGAAGCAGAAAACCCCCAGTCCAAAAAGCTTCAGATCATTTTTAATAAAACTGATCATATCGTCCGTGATCATACTGATACCGCCAAGGAAGATGTCATTATTCTGACGATAACCGTCCATAACAGCCCGGACATTGTTAATCAGTTCATGTCGGTCTTTTCTCATCTTATCCCGGTGCTGCTGAAACTCTGTTGTGACCTCCCTGAATTCGTCGGTCTCTTCTTGTGTCAGGGAGTCGAGAGCCTCCTTTTCGCGGAGCTGATTTCGTTTTTGCAGCAGTTCCTGATACTTTTTGTCTGTCGGAAGATTGAGACTCAGGGCCGTTGTCTTGAGGTCCGGGCTGACAAGCCTGTCCCGGTAGAGCGGGCTGTTGCCGAATTCGATGCGTGCGAGGGCTTTATCGACGGTCGGGGATTCCAGTGTCTGAATTTTTGAAAGTTCCGTGATAGAAACAGGAGGACTTTCCACAAGCGGAACATTTAAAATGGAATTTATAGATTCTACCCCCTCCAGCTTCTCCAGCTCACTCTGAAGCCGGGACAGTTCGGCGATCGTACTGTCAGCGAAAAGATCATTTTTCGGCGTGACAGCCACTACTAAATAATCACTCAGGGCATAGCGCGAGTCGATCAGTCGGGAATACTTTAAATCTTTGTCCCCTTCAACAACCAGGGTTTCTGCGGATGCATCTAATTTGAAATCCTTTGAATGGTAGCCCAGGAAGGCTATCCCCAGGGATACGCATATCAGAACTAGCACCGGCCATTTCAGAATGACCTTCTCATATAATTTTACTATCAGGGATTGTTGTGATGTCATATTAATAATTATTGATATAAGTTACTTGGATGAATCTGATTTTTCCATCTTAACGATGAGTTCCTGGGCCGTCATGTCCTGTAAACTATCCGTAAACTGAGCTTTAAAATTTTTCAGGATACTGACACCTTCGATTTCAACATCATAAATGTTCCATTCGTTACCTGATCGATAAAACTTAAACAGTATAGGAATATTTTTATCTTTAGATACAATAGAGATAGAAACATTGACCTTTTTATTACTAACCAGATCAGAAGTTTCAATTATGACTTTTTCATCGACAAAATTCAGTATTTTATTGATGAGGGTCTGTTTTATTGTCTTTGCGAACAGTTCAACAAATCTTTTTTGATCTTTTTCCGGCAGGGATGTCCAGGCTTCTTTTCCCAGAACCAGCATTGACATTAAAGGAAAATTAATAATCGGTTTGATAATATTTTCAATCTTCTCCTCTTTAATCTCATTAGCAAGATCCTTGTTTTCCAGTGCGGCAACTATGTTATCAATTCTCTCCTTCAGCAGGTTCTCAACATCAGTCTTATCGTCTGCGAGGGCAGTCTGACTGAAAACAGTGACAAGAAAGGTTACAGAAATAATCAATTTAAAAGTATTGAATGTTAAAAAATTAATTGGTGATCGTTTTTTTTCATACATTGATTCAAAGTGTCTTATGTCTTTCATGACAATACTCCTTTATCCAATAACATCATCAATAACCTGCCTGATTGATCTTGTTGATCAGGTGGCTATATTTTATTCATAATTCTCTTCAGGAATCTGAACCAGATATAAACTTTAATATATAATGTGGAAAACATTTTTTGCGACAATAATAGTTTTATTTAAATATTTCTACTATAAAATATCCCATTTCAGTTCTCCACAAAAAAATTTGTCTGGATATCTACTTGAAAAAATGCTCAAGCCTGAAGGTAAGTTCTAAACATTGATTATATGAGTCATATTATCCTGTCTTTAATCGTGATATTAAAAATAGATATCATTAAAAATAAATCTTTTTCCAATTAGTTGGAATGAAGGGGCAAAGGTTTCAGGGGCATTGGTTTGTTTATTGTGAAGTGCAGGGTCTAATGCCCCGCTGCTTGCAGCGAGGCAGGTCATTTATTTTAGGGAGCTTCATCTTTTCTGCTTTTACTACTGATGAGCAACTGAATTAGACCGTATGAAGGTTAATATTCATTTTGGCAAACAATTTATCAAGATCCTTCATTGCCTCTTTCTGATGCTCTTTTACTGCTTCTTGGAACTTATACCAATTCGTCTTTTCCTTATCTGTTTCTTCTTTCCAGTAAAGCTTATCGTGTAGCATTGTGATCATAGAAAGCAAACCGCTTTCTGAATCCTTTAAACCCCTAACTTTTATATCAATTGCTTCATTGAACCAGTCTGATTCATCAAAGTCGCCCAACCACGGTGCCAGGTCCCTGTAATTATTTAAACGATCCTCGTGATAATAGTTTTTGCTTCCAGAGAATGAAGGCCCCATGGCTTTGATCAATTGACTTGAAAGTTTATTCCAGCTGGTATTCGCCTTTCGACCTTTTTGTTTATTATAATTCATATATTTATTATAAATTTTATTTGCGGCTGAAAGGAATCGATCAGTATTGTCGATTTCGTCATTAACCAGGCGCGCATCCTCCCATCGGTGCGCGGGCCAATCGGGATGATGCTCAGCATTAGCATGTCCAATATCTGGTTTTAAATCTAAAGAAATATTATTATAAAAATCATACCATCCTACGAAATTTTGATGCGCCCAGGTATCAGCATATGCATGGGTAGCTATTCCTATGCGATAGAGTCGAGTATCTGCTGATGACTTGAAAGCCAGATCAAACATCTTCGTGGCTATTTCATTGTTAGGTGTGGTATTTAATAAATGCATCTTTCCATCGCAGCGTAACGCACTTTCACTCATCGGATCTCCAGGAACAAAATGAAATACGGGATATATTCTCAGTAATTTCTGTTTCGGCTTAAGAATATTCATCGTCTGCGAAATATAGTTTTGATACACTTTTTTACTTGAACGATCCTCAATTGACAGACATACATCATTTTCATCCACGTATTCCGATGAAGTCGCTATAATCTTCGCTTCATCTTCACTGAAACCAGCTGCGTTTGCTATTAATCCCGTCATGTAATAATGAAATTCAGTATCCATGTTAATTCCTCCTTGATATGTTATTTTGAGCTAAGAAACATTTTTTGCCATTTTATTTCTTCTTCAGCAGACATAGGAAATTCAGCGATATCTTTGGGGATTTTTCTTCCAAGCCTTTTTAATTTCGAAAGGCCTGCTGTATTGTAAGGCAATAATTTACACTTTCTGATGTTATTATTCCTTAAAAAATTGGAAATTTCTGCAAGATTTTCTTTTGTCGCTGTAATATTGGGAACAAGTGGAACTCTTGGGTTTATTTCTATTCCGGAACCTAAAAGCTTTAAAAAATTTTCAATGATTATTTCGTTTGATACGCCTGTATATTTTTTATGCTTCTCAGGATCTAATATTTTTATGTCATAAAAAACCGTATCAATGTATGGAAGAATATATGTTTCAAATAATGTGTAATCAAAAAATCCGCTTGTTTGAATCGCTATATTTATTTTTTTATTTTTCAGTTCAGGCAATACTCTGTTAAGATATTTCGGAAAAGAAGCAGGTTCACCTCCGGATAACGTTACACCTCCCTCTGAAGCTTCATAATATGCTTTATCCTGCAATATTATTTTTATTAATTCTTCAGGAGAATAATATCTGCCGATCGTCTTTCTTGCATCCGTATAGCAGCTCTTACCATTCGAACAATTGCCGCATTCAATACACTTTTCAGGAAAATGCAGTATTTCAGGTTCAGGATTTTGTGATTCAGGATTCTGACACCATTGACAGCGCAAAGGACAGCCTTTAAAAAAAATTACAGTCCTTATTCCCGCACCGTCAACAAAAGAACCTTTTGCAATATCAAAAATTAACGGGTTATCAGGTTTCATGTCGGGAGCGGAATGCCAAGTGCTTTTGGCAAATGTTTTGCCATGTACGCAAACTTAAAAAGATAGTTCAGGTTCCCGCTGAATGACAATTTATTATCCAGCAATGCTCCGAATATGTCAGGATTAGGAGAAAAAAGAAATTCAGCCATTGCTTTGCCGCTTTCAAAATTAACTGATACATCAGCATTATCAAGGGGCTCATTTTCTACTATCATCCTGCCGTACCTTATTGCCTTGATCGGTTTGAAAATTATAGTGGCACCGGTTCCATTGATGCCAATCCTGAATGTATACCTGGCACTAAATGTATTTATGTTCTTTCTGAATTCCCCGTTAAAAACAAAGACTAATTTCATTGCATCAAGTAATAATTCTAAAAGTGAATCCATTTTATCACTTGTCATTTCTTCGATAAGAAGCCTTTTAACAAACTCAAGCTTGTTATCTCTGTTTAGTTTCCCTATTGCAGGCATGATATCATTAGAAAGTAATTTCATTTTTATCTCCTACTTGTATTGTAAATAAAATTAATCAGGATCAACAAAAGATTTTGGCAAAGGTTGAAGCTCGACCAATGTCCCTGATGAAAGGTTATATTGGCTTCGCGTGATCAACTCATCTTTCATTGCATCATTTAGCGAATTAAAATTTGCAGAATATCCGGATACCCTGACCAGTAACCTTGGATATTTTTCAGGGTTTGCTTTTGCATCAAGCAGTTCCTCGTAACTTCGAATATTAAACTGAACCTGCTGTCCACCATTATTAAAATATCCACTGACAACACTGCCAAATTTATCCACTGTTTCATCTGTTATATCTATTGGTGTATATTTCATGTTTAATGCATATGCCCCGGGTATACATTCACTGTTAAGGCATGCAACAGAGTTAAGTGCAGTTGTCAGTTGAGTGTTAATTTGTGAAACAGGAGTTATGCCGCTTGATAATATGCATTTTGCTTTCCTGCCGTTTGGCAGAGCCTTTGCAACACTTCCATAGCCTGCATGATTTGTCATTGTCCAGTATGCCAGCCTGTGATTACCCCCACGATAATTCTGTTTTTCATTAAAAATCCTGTAATGGAGGTTAATTAACTTTCTTGAATTTTTTATCGCCATCTCATTTTCTGTACCATATTTAGGCGCGCGATTTCGGATATAAGCCTGCAGTTCTTTATATCCTTCAAAATTATTATCAACTGCATCAACTAATTGACTAAGAGTCATTTTAATTTCAGAACTTCTGTCAAAGCAAATATGTTCAATGGCATTAATTGAGTCACAAACATCTGCAAAACCTATGTGGGTTATACCTGAAGAATTGTATGTTGCTCCGCCAAATATTAAATCTCTGCCTTTGTCCATTGGCCCTTCAAAAAAAGCCGAAAGCAAAGGTGTTGGAAGATTTTCCTGATGCTTCTTGCCATAAAGATTATTAAGATAAACAGCCAGATCAGCCATGTGTTCATACTGTTTTTCATAGGCATCAAAAAAATCATCAATTGTTTTAAAACTGCTCACATCCCCTGTCCTTGCCCCGATCTGTTCATTACCTGTAACAGGAGTCTTCCCGTTATGCAGGGTCATATAAAGGATAGTATAGAGCATCATAAAGATTGATGAGCTTGAGCTGTAATCCCTGCCGGCGCTCCCAAGCTCCACGCATCCAATGACAGCATAATCCCTGGCATGTTCAATTGACACACCCTGGTTTACAAGAGTCTTAATGTTTTCATTATCATTGAAAAAAGCCGGGATAGCCTTTGTTTTTAAGATAACCCTGCTTACTTCATCTCTGTATTCTTTTGAATTTGTTCCTTCCAGATACCTTGCATTCACGTTAGGGTCGCGTATGGGTAAAAGCTCTGTTACCTTGAGACACAGGTATGTCAGTTCGTTAACCGCATCATTTCCATTTTTGTCAACTCCACCTAATGTTACTGCAGGAACAGCACCCGCCCCTCCAAACAAACGTTCCGCTGCTTCAGGTACAAGGTTTACATTATCAGCAAGCTTGAACCACAGTGACCCGGTGATTTTTAATGCTTCCTCAATTGATAGCTTATTAGACTCATAATCTTTGATGAAATATGGATAAAGGATTTGATCAATCCTTCCGGGGTTTATTGCCATGTTTGAATTTTCGGCAAAAACAGCTACCTGGCATATCCACAAACAGTTTACAGCTTCGCGATAACTCGATGCAGGGTTTGCAGGAACATTTGCGCAAATTTCAGCAATATCTGTCAGGTTTTTCCTGCGTTCACTATTTGGCTCAATTCCGGCAAGTTCATATGCAGTTTTTGAAATATTGGCTGCATAGGATAAAACACCTTCCATTGCAGCAATTACTGAATCATAAAATATGATTTTATCTTTATCGTTTGTGCCCTGCTTTTTGTCCTTTGCCTCCTTAATAATGCCGTTTATTCCTTTTTTTATCACTATTTCATAACATGGTGTTGTGTGGGATATTGTTGCAGATTTTGAGACAGTTAAAAGCACCATTTTCTCAAGAAGACTCTGTTCTCTGGGTGCTTCTTTCCTTACAAGTTCTAAAATGGTTTTATCCATCCAGTAAGGAAATATATCAAAGTTAAGAGTGGCAGCATCATTTTCGTTTAAAAACTGAGGATTGGCTGCTCTTGTGCTTATTGTGTCAAGCTCAGGCCAGATTGCCAGCCCGAGAAATTCAGGGTAAAGAGGCGCACCAATTTCTTTTGATGTTGTTGCTCCGCCAAGCATATTATTATCGTGGAAAAACACTTTTCTTTTTGAAAGATAGTTTTTTACAGCGTTTGCTCTTTTTATCGGGACAGGCTCATTTCCATTATCCGCTTTTTTAAGATATTTCGTTATATAGTAGGCTCTTTCAATATCAACCTCTGCGCGTGCTTTATAATGCCTGTTAAGAAGGTTTACCAGCAACGGAAGTTTTTCATCCATATTTTCAGGCGTATATTCATTTAACTTTTCCCTGAAGTCTTTAATATTATTTGTCATGGTGCCTCCTCTAATAATAGTTTATTCTGAATTATCTATTTTCGACAACTTCTAAGAAAAAAAATGGCATCAATTGTCTGTGAAAATGTTTACTTCATCTCTGAGCATTTCATAATAGAACTGAGCAAAGCGTATATGATATTTCTGGAATCCTGCTGTCTGTTTTCTGAAATTTCGGAAAGTTCAACTGATGGATTATGAATTGACGCTAATTCATAATTATAAAACTTAACAGAATAATACTCAAGAACTTTAACATTTTGCCTTCTCCAGGAGAACCTTTTTTATTGTCAAATAGATAATACATCTATTCAAATATAACGAATCCGGTAGCCGGCACAGTGATGTAAATGGCTTTTCCGTTTCGATCTTCTATATTTACACTGGAATTTATCTGCAGTGAATCTGTAGAGTAAATACAGGTCATGATATCTCCGGCAGAATGTAAACCATTATCTACGGTAACCCATGCACTTTTAGGTTTATTGTAATCCGTATTTATAGCGATAAGCACCTCTTTATTGTTAAAAATTCTATACCATGGAACGAAAAAGAGACATTGCCGATACTGGGCAGTTATATCTCTGCGAACATCTTTGGAATCTTCCTGTCACTGCAGTTTAAAAGATCAGGAAGGCAGCAATATCAAATTCTGGAAAAGGCGCGTGAGGCCAGGCGGGGGCTTGAAAAGGCCCGGACTGCATGAAAGAACATTATCCGGAATATTTAAAGGATAAATAAGGGTGTAGAAGGATGTCCCGGATTACCCTTTTAGTTGCCCCTCAGGAAGCATGGATCCATATTTCATGAAATTGAGATGAAGCTCAAAACAGCGGTTAAGATCATGACATATATGGCCGTTATTTTTTTGCCGTGCAATATAATCCTTTAAGTATGGGCGGTATGCCGGATGGGCACATGAATTGATAATCCTGTCCGCACGCTCCAGGGGCCCAAGGCCTCTCAAATCAGCCAGTCCCTGTTCAGTTACCACCACCTGGACCGAATGTTCATTGTTGTCTACATGTGGGACCATGGGTACCACTGCGGAGATTTTTCCGTGCTTTGCAATGGACGGGGTCATAAAAATGGACAAATGACTGTTCCGGGTAAACTCGCCGCTTCCTCCAACCCCGTTTATGACATGAGTTCCCCACACGTGGGAAGAATTCACGTTCCCGTAAATATCCATTTCAATAGCCGTATTCATGGCGATTACTCCCAGTCGGCGGATAATACCCGGGTGGTTGGTAATTTCCTGAGGCCGGAGTACAATCTTTCGGTTGTAAAAATCCATGTCACGTTCAATTTGCTTGAGTTTCTCCGGTACAATGGTCAGGGATGTGGCGCTTGCACCCAGAATCTTTCCCGCATCAATCAGATCCTTCATCGAATCCTGGAACACTTCAGAGTACATGTAAAATGGCGGGATATCCGGGTGGCGCCCCAGACCTGCCAGTACGGCATTGGCCGTATTGCCCACCCCGGCCTGAAATGGAAATAACTCGGGCGGAATGCGGCCTGCAGATTTCTCTTTTAAAAGAAATTCAATAACGTGATCAGCTATTTTACGGCTGTTTTCGTCCTCCTGGCTGAAGGCCTCTACCTGATCCGGTTCATTGTTTTCAATAATGCCCGACACTTTTTTAGGGTCCACACAGGCATATGGGAACCCGATTTTGGTCAGAGGTGTATATACATTTATCGGGTTGCGTCTTGGCGGAGGAGGGATGGTAAAAATATCTGCAAGCTCGCCCAGGCGGGGGGAATGGTAATGATTGAGTTCAATTATTACCTTTTCCGCAAAGGTCAGCCAGGCAGGGGATGCACCGATGGACGTGGAAAAGTAGACCCTGCCGTCTGATGTGATCTGGGTGGCCTCCACCACAGCAACATCTATTTTGCCGAAAAAACCCGCTCCCACGGTCTGTGCCAGATGGGACAGGTGCATATCCACATATTCCACTTCCTGGCGGTTAATCTGTTCCCTGAGTATCTTTCCTCCCTGGTAAGGCGCCCGCCATGAAATGGCATTAGCTGCGGGCAGATCATTATCAAGATAATCTCCGCTGGAGGCTCCGGACAGTACCCTTATACTGAACTTGCGTCCGTTACGATGTTCTTCCTTTGCATGTTCGGCCAGCATGACAGGAACAGCCTTGGCTGCTCCGGCCGCACTGAATCCGCTAAATGCAACAGTATCTCCGTCTTTTATAAGGTCAAGCACCTCTTGTTTTGAAATTACCGGGTAACCCTCAATTTTCATGTTATCCTCCCTGTTTATTTGAAAACATATGTATGGATTATTACTGAAAATCAGAGACTGTAAATTATAATGGAGCAAGGTACATGCCATTGCCTGTGTTGATGATTTTCTGTATCATGCTGATATAAATGGGTTATTTATTAAAGATGTTTCGGCTGGAATCAATGGCAAAGCGTGGCATGTAATACTTTTTTCCAGTCTGTAAAAACAGGAGACAAGGTTGGTTTTTCAGGCAGAAGGGGAGGGACGTAAATCAAAATATCCTATCTCAACCGATAGTTTGCAGTACGTCCCTTTTTCTTTAAAGGATGCTCCAGTTTCATCATCTATCCCGGGAGCGCAGTGATAATTGTCGGTGTATTAACCATCTGACAGATTTGCCGCTTGGATGTAATATAGCGCTCGAAAAAAATCTCAGCGATTTCCTTCATGAATTTATATCCCAGGCTGGTATCCTCCTCACATAGGCCCGATAATTGTCCGGCATCAATAGCCAGAACTTCTGCGTTTGTAATGCATACAGCTGATAAACTGTATGTCCTTGATGTCATGAATGAAGCAGGTCCAAAAAAATCTCCCTGTCTTCTTTCTTCATAGGCTATACCAACATCAGTTTTTGGATCAATCGCCCTCAAACTGACCAGTCCATCAATGACAACGAACAGTTCAGTAGCACTGTCACCTTTCCGGTATATATATTCTTCCTTTCTGAAAAGTTTTGTTTTGGAAATCCATGCAAGCCTTTCCAGCTGCTCACCGGAAAACACATTGAAAAATTTTAAATTTTTCAAAATATTTATTTCTGCCATTTCTATCCTCCTTTGATTAAGGTTAACCGTTAAAAAGATCGCATGTGTTTCAAATAGAGAGTTGACCTGTGTCTGAATAGATGTTGTACAGGTTCGTTCAAGAGACAAAACAGTACTATTTCAGGGGTATCGTTGAGGTCAAAGGAATTAAGAAAATCAATAGAACAGAATAATAGACGATGGTTTTTCCAGGGTTAAAACTAAATGAGATACATAGTCAGGCCAGAGGAATCTGTTTCTGAAAATCCTACGGTTTTTTATCGAAATCCTCTTTCTGATTTTTCAAACAGCGGGGCGCAGCAGTATAATTTTTAGAGACCCAGCATCAAGGCTTACCGGATTGTGTGGATCAGGGCTGATTATAAAGCAACTTGTTTACCGGGCAATCGGTTGTGCCTAAGTTATTCCGAATATGTTTAAAATTCTACTCCTAACCGATTAAAGTATCAAGATATTTGATTACTGACGACCCTGACCAATGACGGTAATAAAAAAGAACATTTACAGGTAAATGATAATAATATATTGATAATAAATAAAAACTTTTTGTGTATTTCGCCTGTCCCGACATAACCCTGGCGACGGCGGATGGTTTAAAGTGAAGGTGATTAAAAATGGAATCATATAAGAACCCTTTAACCCTTGTCCGGGCACTTGGAATTAAACGCGGTGATATCGTGTCGCTTGTCGGTGGCGGCGGAAAAACTACCACCATGTATCATGTTGCGGATGAGCTTGTTAAGAGCGGATTAAAGGTTATAGTTACAACAACAACACATATCTTTCCGCCGGATGAATCCTATACCTGTTTACTCACCAGGGATATTAATGAAGTTAAGGAAGCCTTAAAAGAGAACAGCCTTATCGTTCTTGCGGACAGGATGGGAAAGGTGAAGCTTGAGGGCATTGATCCATTATGGGTAAAGGATCTAATAAAGATTGCAGATGTTATCCTTATTGAGGCGGATGGCTCAAGGAATCTTCCTTTTAAGGCCCCCGATGATCATGAACCGGTTGTTCCTCCATCAAGCACAATTGTGATTCCTGTTGTGGGTACAGATGCGGTTAATAAGCCCTTAACAGAGGAATGGGTGCACAGGCCTCACAAGGTCTCAGAGATCACAGGGATGAGATCCGGTGAATTAATTACACCTGTGATAATAGCAAAGGCACTGCTTCATCCCATGGGGGGGATGAAGGAAGTTCCGGAAGGTGCTGATTTTATCCCTCTTATAAACAAGGCCGATTCTCGGGATGAGCAGAATATTGCCATGGAGATCTCTAGATGTCTCTGGGATGGAGGTGTTAAAAAGACCATTATTACCTCCCATAGAAGAGATGAAACATTTATTAAACCATGTTACAGGGATAAATATGTCTCTGCAGTGATACTTGCAGCCGGGGGATCAAGCCGTATGGGCAGGCCAAAACAGGAGCTTAAAATAGGGGATAAGACCCTTGCAGACATAGTTATTGAAAATATTCATAATTCCATTGCAGATGAGATAATTCTTGTTACACAACCCGGTTTGCCCCTGATTGATGAAAGTATGTATCCTGAGATAAAAAAGGTTGTAAATATGGAATGGGAGACAGGTCAGAGCAGTTCAATGAAGGCAGGGCTTGAGGTAGTAGATCCTGAATCTGACGCAGCGATGTTTTTCATGGCTGACCAGCCGATGGTAAATACGGGGATTATAAACAATCTGATAATGAACTTTCATGAAAGTGATAAACCTGTTATTGCTCCTCGATATAACGGGAAAAACGGCTCTCCTGTACTTTTTAAACGGAGCCTTTTCGATGAATTGAAAACAGTAGAAGGAGATCAGGGCGGAAGAGATCTTCTGAAAAGCCATCCGGTGGAATATGTGGATATTGATTCACCTCTGGCCGGAATGGATGCTGATACGCCAGAGGAGTATGAAAGGTTGAAAGAAAAAATGGCCCAGGGGGCAGGGCTCAAGGCGCAGGAAAAAGCATAAAAAAAGGGGCACTAAATATACTCGTGCCCCTTTTTTTCTGGTAAAGAATATTAGAAATGATACACAAACCTTGCAGTAATGCGTTCTCCTTCCGGTCTCATTTCAGCGCCGGTTTCAAAAAACATATTGAGGAATAGGTGTGCGTCTTTATTAAATGAATAAAGCAGGCCGGGGCCTATTGCAAATACTTTTTCTCTTACGCCTGCCTGGGGAATTCCATTATATTTGCTACTTGAAATCTGTTTTAAATAATAACCATTAATGCCTACACGGAACTGATTGGGCAATACTTCATAGGCTGAAGAAAAATTCAGATGTATAGCCTGACCTGGTTGTATTCCTGTTACTCCCTCTGAAACAAGTGAAATATTTGGGTCATTATTTCTACTGTTCCACAGATAATGGATCCTTGTGGATACTGTCAATTTTGGTGTTACAAAATAAGTAGCAGCCCAGTAGGGATTGAATGAGAAAAAATGGCTGCCGGCATTAATTGCTCTGTTACTGTCATAGCTTCCTACCGGTAATATAAATCCCAGTGAAAACCTGTTCATAAATCTTGGTCCATTACTGCCCATAATCGGATCCCATTGAATATACGGACCTACCCAGATATCTCCCAGCCCCGAGTTTGTCTCAGGGAAACCTGGCACAAAATTATCGTAGCTCATATCAAGCTTTGCAAAGGGAATAATAACGTCAATTCCCCATTTTGCGCCCATCATAAGCACGTCGTTTGACTGGTAGGTGATCTGGTTGAGGCAGATCCATGCATCCAGTTCCTCTCCGGCAAAAGGCGGCAAGAGTGCATTGCCATTCATGTCTGTGAATTTATCTGCTGTCCAGTATTGCACATACTCCTGTAAATAAAGTCCAGGTCCTGAGGGTGGAGCTCCATCAAGAAAACTGGTAAAACCAAGATTCACTGACGGCAGATCATAGGCTACTGCAGACATGGGGATTGAACATATCATAACCAGGCCAAGAATCATTATATAAATGTTTTTTAATTTCATAACTTTTTCCTCCAAAAAAATAGTTATAGAATTGATATCAGTTATGTCACTGTAATCGATGAAACATAAAATCAAAATTACAGTGACATGTCTGCAAATTTATTTGAAGTTAAATACTCTTTAGAAGCTCAGGTTTGGGGAAATCCTTGAAAACAGACTCTGACTTTTCCAGTTCTTCATCTGTAAGTTCAAAATTCTCCAGCTCATTTGCAAAATATTTTTCATATGAGCCAAGATCAAGAAGACCATGACCGCTGAGGTTAAACAGGATAACCTTTTCTTCCCCTGTTTCTTTTGCCTTGTTGGCTTCTGCTACTACCTGTGCAATGGCATGGTTTGATTCCGGAGCAGGAATAATACCCTCAGTCCTTGCAAAAAGAACTCCTGCCTTGTATGCATCAAGCTGGGAAACCGCCTTTGGTTCCATCAATCCTTCGGAAACAAGCTGGCTCACAATCGGTGACATGCCATGGTAGCGAAGACCACCGGCATGAACCGGTGGTGGAACAAATGCATGACCAAGGCTGTGCATTGGAAGAAGAGGTGTATATCTTGCCGTATCTCCATGATCATATACAAAAGGACCTCTGGTAAGCGTTGGGCATGCTAGGGGCTCTACTGGATATATTGTGACTTCCTTACCGTTGATCTTGTCACAGGCAAATGGAAATGCAATACCTGCAAAATTGCTTCCGCCGCCAGCACAACCTATTATGATATCAGGATATTCTCCTACCTTGTCAAGCTGCTTTTTAGCTTCAAGGCCTATTACTGTCTGATGCATCATTACATGGTTTAAAACACTCCCCAGGGAATAGCGGGTCTGTCCGCTTGTATCGCTTACAGCCGCTTCTATCGCTTCACTTATGGCAATGCCAAGGCTTCCGGGCGTGTTCGGGTCAGATTCAAGTATCGCCCTGCCTGCGTTTGTTTCAATGCTGGGGCTTGCTATGCATTTCCCGCCCCATGCCTGCATCATTGCCTTTCTGTAGGGTTTCTGGTCAAAGCTTATACGAACCATGAATACCTTGCATTCAAGACCGATTTGGCTGCATGCAAAGGAGAGGGCGCTTCCCCACTGACCGGCACCTGTTTCGGTTGTAAGTTTTTTAATGCCGAATTCCCTGTTGTAGTATGCCTGGGGGACAGCAGTGTTGGGTTTGTGGCTTCCTGCAGGACTGACACTCTCATTCTTGTAATAGATTTTTGCTGTGGTCCCAAGGGCCTTTTCAAGATTCTTTGCGCGAATGAGTGGTGACGGACGCCAGATAGAATATATTTTTAAAACTTCTTCAGGTATATCTATCCACCTTTCTGTACTGACTTCCTGTTCAATGAGATTCATTGGGAAAACAGGTGCCAGCATGTCCGGGCTGATTGGTTTTCCGTCCGGTCCCAGCGGGGGATTCATTTTAATATCTGCCAGAATATTGTACCACTGCCGTGGCATTTCATCCGGGCTCAGAAAGATTGTGTTCGTCTGCATCATTTCCTCCTAACTTGTTAAATTATTTGAGTTAATCATGGTTGTGCAATAATTTTATTTTCTGTATTATTTGAAAAAATATGGGAATGGAGTATATGGGATGGGATAGAGTGTGTCAATGCATTATTGCTTTTTCAAGTGACTGTAATCTTTTTGTATGCTACTTTTTAAATATTGAAGTAAATCAGTTAGTAAAACCTGTAACAGTCGAAAGGAGACCTCAGGTAAATATGGGTTTCAGGCCGTGCATAGATCTTCGTAATGGCAGAGTCGTCCAGATAGTGGGTGGAAGCCTCAAGGATGATGAGAGTACAACGGAGATAAATTTTGAGACAGAACGCTCTTCTGCTGACTTTGCCAGAATGTATAAGGAGGATGCTCTTAAAGGCGGACATGTCATATCCCTTGGATCAGGAAACAATAATGCTGCGATTTCTGCCCTCAATGCCTTCCCTGGAGGACTTCAGGTCGGGGGGGGGATAAATCCTGACAATGCCAGAGAATACCTTGAGGCGGGTGCCAGTCATGTAATTGTTACCTCGTACCTGTTTTCCGAAGGCAAAATCAGCAACGATCACCTGGAGAAGATAGTAGAAACTGTCGGAAGAGATAGGCTTGTTATTGATCTCTCCTGCAGGAAAAGAGAAGATGAATTTTATGTTGTGACTGATCGCTGGCAGAGGTTTACCGAAGTTACTGTTAACAGTAATACCCTCAAGACCCTGTCAGAATACTGTGATGAGTTCCTGGTGCATGGTGTTGATGTAGAGGGAAAAAGACAGGGTATAGAGGAAGATCTGGTGGAGATACTTGGTGACTGTTGCCCCATTCCCGTTACATATGCCGGGGGGGTAAAGTTATTGTCAGATATGGATCTTATACATCAACTCGGTAAGGGAAGGGTAAACGCAACCATAGGCAGCAGTCTTGATATATTCGGCGGCAATATACCATACAGCGAAGTGGTAGAATGGCATAAGAGGATGATGGAAGAATAAGGCAAGCAATATCTTCCCATACCACTTCATTCCATGCACGGAAATACCGGTTTTTTACAGCTGAACAGACAATACATATAAAAAGGAGCAACTCATGACTAAAGTGGCTGAAGGTGTATATTTTATTGAAGGTCGGGATGACATGATACCTGATTCAAATGTCTATATAGTCGGCAAACCAGGCTCCGGTGATCTTTCAATGATAGATGCCGGGCTTGCGGGCAAGGGTGAATATAAACTCGATGCTGTTAAAGGGCTGGGTATTGATATCAATGAGATAAAAAGGGTTATCATGACCCATACACATATGGATCATATAAGCTGTCTTCCTGAGATAAAGGAGGAAATTCCAGGTCTTGAGTTATGGGTCCATACTGCAGAGGCCGAGCCCCTGGAAAAGGGCGATGAAAGGACCGTATACGGTATGGATATGTTCAGGAATATGTGTCAGAGCCAGTACGGTCTCAAAGACGGGATGTTTAAATTTAATGTCGATAGAAAACTGAACGATAATGATGTGCTTGAAATAGGGGATATGACATGGGAAATACTGCATATTCCCGGTCATTCTGCCGGTGCCATTGCACTGTATGAATCCTGTCAAAAAATCCTGATTCCGGGAGATGTGATTTATGCAGATTACTCTATCGGGCGGTTCGATCTCCATGGTGCTGATCCTTCTCAGCAAAGGAATTCACTTTACCGCCTTGCAGGGCTTGAAATAGATATGCTTCTTCCCGGGCATAACAGGATTATGACAGAAGTACCTGAAGGGTATATCAGGGATACGGCAGAACAGTGGAGCGGATATCTGGGGTAGAGCCCTATTGTGCTACCTTCCTGAAGTTTGATGAAAATATATAGAAGAATATAATAAAAACACATAGCAGAGCGCCGGCTACTGTTAATGAGTGAGGCGTGCCAATATGCTCTGCAAGTATACCGAATGGTACAGCGCTTAATGGCATGATTCCGAAGGTCATCATTGAGAGGCTTACCATCCTTCCCCTCATTTCATCAGATGATTTAACCTGCATAAGGGTATTATTCAGGGCCATAAATATAGAGCTCATGAAACCTACGATAAAGATGCCCGGATAGGCTGTATGGTAGGATCCGCATCTTGAAAACAATAGAAGCGCCAGACCCCAGGCAAATCCGTTAATTATAAGAAATACCCCCCTGTTCCGAATGTGCCTGATTGATGCAAGAAGAAGTGTGCCAAGCAGTGAACCGATGCCCATGGCTGCCTCCAGCCCACCCATGTCGATTGACCTTGCATCAAGCGCCTCTCTTGCCCATGCAGGAAGCAGAGTGATATATGGAAACCCGAAGATTGCCGGCACAAGTGAAAGAAGAACTAGGCCGAGCATAACCGGATTGGTCTTTGCATATCTGAATCCTTCCACAATATCTCCTGCAAAACCTTTTTTGCTTTTACCTGTTGCCTCTGTTCCTGTTTTAAGCAGATATGTGAAAAATAAAGCGATTAACTGAACCACTGCAATCAGGTAAAAAACCCCTGCCGTGCCAATGAAAGCAATTAAAACTCCGGCAAGCGACGGACCGAAAATCCTTGTGGCGTTATTTACAGAATTACCGAGGGCAATTGCGCTCATTACATCTTCTTCAGGGACAATATCTGAAATAATAGATTGCCTGCTCGGCATGCTTGCCGCAACCGTGGATCCGTTGATTACTCCTATTACAATGAGGTGCCAGAACCTGATAAGGCCAGTATAATCAAGCGTAGCCAGGATCAGTATCATAAAAAAAGTAACTGCCTGGCTTATCATCATCAATTTACGTTTAGGTACTCTGTCAGCCAGTGCACCTCCAAGCAGAGAGACAACGGTCATGGGAAGAGCAAAGGCCATTGTGACAAATGTCAGAGCAAGGGGCGAATCATTCGTGAGTCTCAGTATAAGCCATGCCCTTGTAAGCTGCTGCATTCCGATTGCCATAAAAGAGGCAAAATTACCCAGCATCAGCCAGCGGCAGTCAACATACTGTAATGATTTGAGGGCGTTATATCTGTATAGTATACTATTATTAGGGTGTGTCTGAGAGTTGCTATTATTATTGGAGCCTGATGAGGTTGAATCTGATTGCAAAATATCTCCTCTTGGGTGTGTATTTAATGCTATAGCTGCATAAATAAAATATAAAAAGAACTCCAAATCATATGATAAATATGATCCGGAATTCAATATTTATTTACAGGAGTTATTTATTACTCATGCCTGAGTGCAATGATAGGGTCAACTTCCGCTGCCCTTTTGGCAGGATAGAATCCGAAGAATATTCCAATAGCAATACTTATAAAAAAAGGAAGCATAATACTGAATGGCGTTATTACTGTAGGCATTCCTGAAAATAGTTGTATAAAAAATGGTATCATTATGCCCAGACCGAGTCCGAGAATCCCTCCTATTGTAGAAAGCACTACTGTTTCAATAAGAAACTGCACGATGATCTGTTTCTTTTTGGCTCCTATCGCGCGCCTTATCCCTATTTCACGTGTTCTTTCTGTGACTGATGCAAGCATGATATTCATAATACCGATACCACCGACAAGCAGAGAGATACAGGCAATTGAGCCCAGAACAATATTCATGGTCCTTTTTGTGGCCTGGGCCTGGCGCAGCATTGCAAGGGGCACACTCATTTCATAATCCTGCTTGCTATGAAATTTAGTTAACATTGTTTCAATGCCCTTTGCAGTAGATTCAACATTTGTTATATCATCTACCTGCGCAATAATTTTACTGAGTTCAACCGAAGTTATTTCCATGGAACTGGATGTACGTTTCATAACTATATCGCCATAGTATTGTCTGGCCACTTCTAAAGGTATGTATGCATCAACTTCCTGGTCCGGGAGTTGAATATCTGTACCTGTATTTGATTCGCTTTTTACTATTCCAACAACCTTAAAACTGTTTTCACCAATTGATAGGTTTTCTCCTACTGAATTCCTGGTAGCAAGCAGGCGCCTTGCGCCATATTCGGTCAACACTGCTACTGAAGAACGCTGGGACATGTCTGACTCCAGAAGTACTCTTCCTACCTCAAGCGGCCTTTTTACAAGTTCAAACCAGTCCGGATTTGTACCGACTACCCTGAGTTCAAGCGTCCTTTCTCCCATTCTTCCTTCTTTTCGGACCTCTTTTACCGGAACAGTAGTCTGTAAGGTGGTAAATGTTCCTTTGATCCGATCAAAATCCTTATAGGTTAACCCGTATACAACTGCACTGGGGTGACCGCCCATTGAGGCGTTATTATCATCTTCTCTTGGCTTCATGGAGCTGATAATGATATTATTACTTCCGACTTTTTTTATCTCATCAAGGGCCTTTTTACTTGCGCCCTCTCCAACAGAAAGCATTGCAACAACACTGCCCACACCAAAAATAACACCAAGCGCCGTTAGAAAGGAACGCAGTTTATGTAAAAGCAGGTTTTCAATTCCCAGGCGTACATCACGATAAAATTTTGATTTAGATGTAAATAGTTTAGTATTCATTTTATTCTATTCTTTCGATTACGCCGTCTTTCATTATAAGTATATTTTTGGCGTTTTCAGCTATATCCGGTTCATGGGTAACCATAATAATAGTTTTACCCTGTTCGTTCAGGTCTTTCAGCATTTCAATAATTTGATCTCCGGTTGCAGAATCAAGGTTTCCTGTCGGTTCATCTGCAAGGAGAAGTTGCGGGTCACCTGCAAGTGCCCTTGCGATTGCAACACGCTGCATCTGTCCTCCGGAAAGTTCTGTAGGGCGATGATCAAGACGGTTTCCAAGACCTACACGACTTGCCATTTCTATAGCCCGCTCAGCACTTTCTTCTGCCTCCCAGCCCAGATAATAGAGTGGTAACTCAATATTACGCTGCACGGACAACTGAGGAATAAGATTGAAGCTCTGAAATATAAAACCGAGATGACGCAGTCTGAATTCACTCAAGGCATCATCGTCAAGCTGGCTTACATCTTCACCTTCAAGAAAATAACGGCCTTTAGTAAGACGGTCCAGGCATCCCAGAATGTTCATCATTGTGCTTTTACCTGAACCACTCTGCCCCATGATCGCCCAGAAGCTGCCTTTTTTAATTGAGATATTTACTCCATTAAGGGCCCTTACCTCTTCGGATCCCATTGGGTAAATCTTGTAGGCATCTTCGAGTTTTATTACAGGATCACCTTCTGATTGCTCTTTTATCATTGGCCCCCTCCGGGAAAACCATTAAATCCTCCACCCTGCATACCGCCTGGAAGGACCGCCAGATCTACCCTGGCCACCTCCCGGAAATGAGGGCATCTGGAATTCACTTTTTTCAATAAAACCATCGCCGTTTTTATCCATCTCGTCAAATCCCTCAGCGCCAAACCTCATTTCACTTTTTTCTATTTTGCCATCTCCATTCTGATCACTCATTTTAAACATTTCATCCGCTGAGGGCATACGCATATTTCCCTGGTTGCCTCCTCCTCCGCCGAATGATGGTATTTCAAACTCGTCAGCTGTTACAAAACCGTCGCCGTTTTTATCCATCTCGTCAAATCTCTCAGCGCCAAACCTCATTTCGCTTTTTGCTATTTTGCCGTCACCGTCTTGATCCATTCGTTTTATCATATCTTCTTTTGACGGCATCCCTCCACCTCCAAAACCACCCGGAGCACCTCCGCTTAACCCGGATGAGGGATTGTTTCCTCTGGCTCCTCCTGCGTTAGCCGGATTGGCGCCAGCTCTATTCTCGGATTGAGCCATTGCCGGAATCGTTAATCCTTCAATTAAGGTGTTGCCTTCATCCGTTAAAACAGCCTGTGACAGCGGAGGATTAAGTGATACAACTTCACCCTCTTCAAGGCCTTTATTGATACAAATCATCAGGTTGTTGTCCAGGCCTATTTCAACCTCTCTTGGTTTGGGATTGTCCCCATCTCCGATATACACAGTGGGTTTATTATTAACCCTTATTACTGCCTGTATAGGCACATAAACAGCCTCTTCGTACTGTGCTACAATTACCTCTGCCTCACAACTCATGCCTGATTTAAGCAGGTCAA
The DNA here is from genome assembly GCA_963667015.2 of Desulfatiglandales bacterium. Taxonomy (GTDB): domain Bacteria; phylum Desulfobacterota; class DSM-4660; order Desulfatiglandales; family HGW-15; genus JAAZBV01. Next base: position 1,034,171 of record CAXXJJ010000004.1, on the reverse strand, counting down.
TATTATCGCTGTTTTGAATATCTATCAGAGTAGGATATAATTTCAGATCAGGGCTCATAAAATTTGCTTCTGCATCCGGTACTGGGGCAACGCTGACAACTTTTCCCATAAAACGTTCCCCTGGTAATGCATCGACTGTAATCACAACCGGTAAACCGGGTCTCACTTTATCAAGACTTGACTCAAAAATATCGATTTCTGCATTATATCCCGTTGTGGTGGGCAGGGTTATTAATTCCTGACGTTCCCTGACCGTTGAACCTGCGCTAAGAGGTTCATCCGAACCACCAAACCTGCCCCTGCGTTCTGTGCTTGTTGCATATAAGGCAAGGCCGTCAGCCGGCGCGTAAATCTTTGTTTTTTTAATCTGCTTTTCAATTTTTTCAAGCTTGTCCTTCTGTCTGTTGAATTCAGCTTCCTTGGCCTTAAGATTCGCTTCTGCCTGGACAATATCGGCTTTTACCTTTCTTTGGTTCTTTCAAGGGCCATTTCAGCCTGTTCAACATCACTTTTAAGCTGGGCCATCTCTCTTGCATGCTTATATTCTTTAAGAAGCGTCCAGATCCTGCCTGGCCATGTCCAGGTTTAATTTCTTCTGTTTTTCAGCAAGCTCATCTGCCTCGAGTTCGCTCTTTGAGAGATAATTTTCATCAAATAGTCTTTTGGACCAATCAAGCTTATCCTGTGCCCGTTTATATTCTTCGTCCGCAAGTGTTATTTTGTTTTCAGCCTGTGTCAATTGATTGGGATATTCACCTTCTATGTATTTATCAAGGTCCTGTTTGGCAAAGTCAAACGCAAGCTGTGCCTTATCTACATCGCTTTTAGCCTGGTTTTGAGTAACAGCAAGGCTTTCTCGTGCATTTATAAATGATGCTTCAGCGTTTTGAACCTTTATTTCCTGATCAATTTTCTGATCTACAAGGTTGCTTGAATCAAGCTCAACAAGGAGATCTCCCTTTTTAACTTTTGTTCCTTCATCAATAATGAAGATAACGGAGGTATTTCCTTCAACTTCATTTTTAACTGTGATCTTCTCTTTTGTCTGAATAGTACCTGATTCAGTTATGCTTATTCGTAAAGGGCCTTTCTTTGCTCTAAAGCTTGAGCCACTCCTGCTATCATCTCCACCGCCGAATATTAAAGACAGGAATATAATAAAAAATACTAAGACCACTGCCCCTGCGATACCATACTGTATCGGCTTTTCTTTAATATTTTCAATATTTATATGGCCTTTAAGATTTTTGAGATCTGCAAGGTTTTTGAGATTTTTAACTTTATAATTTTTGATTAACATTAGTTATTACCCCCCGGAGTGTACTCCACCATTAGTCCGTTATTATCAATTTCAAGCAAACCAGTATTTCGCTGGAACTCAAGTTCAGCAACCCTGTAGTCAATTACCGCCGAAGTATATGAATTTTTTGCGGTAAGGAGTGACTCCTGCGCTTCAAGAACATCACGAAGCTGCGCACGACCTGCATCAAAAAAGAGCGTTGTGCTATCGTATCTCCTTTCTGCTACGGATACTGCAAGTTTTTGAATTCTTAAACTTTCTCTCGCCTCTGACATTGAACGAAGATTCTGCCGTATTGAAAGCTTGATGTCATCTTCAAGTTTTTGAAAACTACGTACAGCAGATTCCAGTGATATATAACTTTCTCTATATGCCTTTCGTTCAGCAGATCTTTCAATTGGAAGATCAAAGCTTAAAACAGCGCTGTAGACTCCCAGGTCAGGGCGCAGTTTACCATCCTCCATGCCAGCCGATCCCAGAGAGCGCGATTCTCCTGCACGGCCCTGTCCAAGAAGGCTCAGTTCGGCTCCAAGTGCATCAGCCTTTATAATCACAGCCCTCTGGGCATCATAAATTTTACCTTCACTAACCTTTAGATCAAGACGGTTTTCTAACCCGAGCATTATGGCCTCGGCTTCATCCAGTTCCATTGGGCCTCTGTTTGATATGTCCGGCTCTTTAAGCTCTATTGGAGCGTCTGCAGGAGGAATTTCCCCTGACGCTTCGGATACATTTTCTATATCAGTAACGGGCACTATTTTTGAGACATAAGCACGGAGGGTTTCAAGATAGGACCTGTCAAGTTCAATAAATGAATCCGAAGGAAGGCCTAAAAGCTGTTTAAATGAATCAAGCCGGTTTTTGTATTGTTCTCTTGAAGAAATCCATCCGTTTCTGGCAGTAAGCTCTCTCTGTATTGCCTGATCTACTTCAATTTGAGTAATCCTTCCCGCGTCTGCCAGCCTGCGTGTCCTTCTTGCGGAAGAGATCGCATTCTTATAGTTTTGCTCAGAATTCTCCATCCGATCAATCTGACTGAGTACACTGAAGTAATTCGATGCAATGTTAACTGTAAAAGTCTTCTTGTATCGTTCAAAATCATATACAGCATAGACAACATTTCGTTCCGCCTGTGTAAGATTTTCTGCTTTTATATAGGATTTTGATCCTCTCAGGAGCGGAATACTTATAGATGCATCTGCGGCAATTCCAAATGCTGAATCTTTAGGCGCTGTTAAAAGCTTTACAAGATCAACTGTGAGGTTTGTCGCAAATTTTGCGCCGTACTTGATAGTTTTACTGAGCCCAACGGTTCCACTGTTTTCCACGCCCTTTACGTCAGTACCACTTGATTTATTAAGACTGTAGGTTGAATCACCATTAGCCTTTCCAATAAAGGAATAGTCATTTCTGCTAAGATCAAGAGTAAGGGCTGACCTGAACAGGGTCTCCTTTTGTGACTGGTAATCCGAACTGTTTTCCGCTGCAATCTTAAGCGCCTGAAAAAAGTTGATTGAAAGCGGTTTCCTGTCTAATGGTATTTCAATCTTTTCATCCTGGCGATGTTACAGGCGCAGGGTAATTTTTTTCGGGCCAGTGTTTTATCTTTTCAAGTGCATCTGTACCAAGTGACTCGTTTCCATATATGGCCAGTTCCTGTTCGGTTAGTAAGCGTCGCCTCAGGATATCACTTGGTCTCTCGATGCTTAAATCATCGGATTTTCCCAGGATATCTTCCTGTGCCTTTTTGATTATAGATAAAGCGGTTTTATCTGCCTTGGTCCGATGATATTTAGCAGAACATCCTGAAATGATAGAAAGAAGTGATAATGAAAACAAAAGTAACAGAAGGGAGCGAAAATACCGTTTTGATTTTGATAAAGTAATTAATTTCATTGTATTGTTCAGTATGTATTTTTTCATAACAGGCCTTATTTAAGTGATTTATGCTAAAAAACAGCATGTTTTGTTACCTTAATAACTAATAATAATCAAGATTATTAGAAAAACAGCATAAAAAAAGCCAAAAAAATATAAAAGATACCGTCCTTTATTATTGGTTTCTTCTTTTTAATTATAACAAAAATTATGCCATATAAAAAATTATAGCTAAAATAATGTAAAGTAAGGAATAGGTTGATTAAATGATTTATTTAAATTTTATTGGGAATATACATATGGGTAATATATAGTCAATAAGATATGATATCTGTATATTATGTAACCACTTGCCATTATTTTGTCTACTCCTTATTTAGAAAAAAAATAATTTATTGCGGTATATAACTTGCATATCTATATTACTTAAGCATATTTATTAAAGGTCGGTTTAAGAATGGAAAAAGCTACATTCAGAAATAAAATATATTCAAAAATTAATGAATTGCCCACTCTACCATCCACTGTTACTAGATTGCTTGCCATGTTTGAAGATAAAAGCAGTAATGTGTCATTGGTTACCGAGGTCATCCATAGAGATCCTTCGCTGGCTGCAAAGATTCTGAAGGTGGCCAATTCAGCCTATTATGGTTTTTCTCAAAAGATATCAGATCTTGAGAGAGCTGTGGCTTTACTGGGATTCAACATGGTGAAATCGCTGGCTGTTTCCATTGGTGTTATGAAAAGCCTGCCATCACAAAATAAATCATCTGTTCTGGGGAAAGACTTATGGCTTCACAGTGTTACCGTCGCCCTGCTCATGCGGAAAATGGGTAAGCATCTTTACGGCAAGAAGGACAGTGAGTATCTATTCATTCTGGGACTGCTTCATGATGTGGGAATGGTTGTATTTGATCAGTTTTTTAATGAGGAGTTTCAGGGTGTCTTAAAAGAAGCCCAATTTGCCGACAGAAAAGATATCTATAAAATAGAACGGAAGGTTATTGGTTTAGATCATGGAGAAGCAGGCGGGATGTTACTGACAAGATGGAATTTTCCCTCCATAATAAGCCTGGCAGTGACAGGTCATCACCTTGATTTTATAGAAGAAGAATTAACAAAAGAAATTGCACTGCTGAAACTGGGAGATATTCTATCCCGTTTCGATAAGCAATCTGAATTAAAACCCGAAAAACAGGATAACGCTCTGAACCAGTTAATTAGATATTTAGGAGTTGACGATAGTTTTGTTAATGAAATACTGGATTTCAGAGAATCGAGAAAGGATGAGATAACTGGTTTTTTTAGTTCAATCAGCTGAATTATTCATGAAAAGGTTCCAGCCAGATAATGTCATAGGGTTCCATGGTAATAAATATTTTTCCCTCGTCTACATCAAATTCTGTCTTACTTACAATATCAAACCATCTTGGATTTGTCTCTCCTGTGCAAGACAGGGGGATTTCAAGATGACATGCCCTGTCGGTAATATTCGTCAGCGCAAGCAGGATTTCATCTTCTGAACTTTTTCTTATAACAGCAAAGACAGCCCTTGAAAGATCCAGAACCTTCTGGTCACTGTTGGGATGAAAGGCCCTTTTACGTGTTCTGATTATGATCAGGCGTCCGAGCTCCCTGCTTATCCGTGATATTTTAGATAGAGGATCCTCAAGTTCCTTTCTGATAGCCTCTTCATCAATTACTGTCCTGTTGATATCGCGGTTTGAATGGTTTGATAAAACCGCTGCAATATCATTAGGCGTTCCGATAAGACTGTGAAGATAAATCCCCGGGACGCCCTGCAGGGCAAGGGCGATTGATCTTGAGGCAACGAATCTCTTAACCTGAAAGGCCAGATCTTCATCATCATTTTCCGTGTAGTTCAGGGCACTGAACCAGGTAATGTTAAGCTCGTATGGCATTTCACTGCCATCAGAGGCTGTCTTATAGGATATTAATCCTCCGTGCCTCCGAACCTTATCAACAATAAATTTTATTTCCTCTGAAGTGAGTATATTGTTTACTGCCATAACACCGATACCGTCATGAGAATCAAGGAAATTGAAAAACGTAGCGGTATTGGAAGGCTTTTTAAGAGATATTGCCCATTTTGTTAGGGTTTTGGAATCCATTTTGTAGAATGTATGCAGAACAAGCGGGGGCAGGGCAAAATTATATACCATCTGAGCTTCGTCACTGCCGTTTCCGAAATAGGATATATTCTCATCATGCGGAACATTTGTCTCGGTGATAAGTGCCACGCTGGGCGCAACAATATCAAGTATATCGCGAAACAGTTTCACAATTTCATGTGTCTGTTCAAGGTGAACACACCTTGTTCCGGGCTGGGCCCACAGATATGTAACCGCATCAAGCCTGATAATATCCGCACCATGCCTTACATAAAGAAGCAGGATCTCAATCATCTTGATCAAGACGTCCGGGTTGGTATAGTTAAGATCGATCTGGTCTGTTGAAAATGTTGTCCAGACCCATTTAGGGCCGTTTAATGTCTTGAATTCCGTTAAGATATCAGAGGTTCTCGGACGAAAGATTAATTTTCTCTGATCATCCGGAAGTTCGGACGGTGAATTAAAGTTTATAAAAAATTCCCAGAAATATGGATGCCCGTTTAGAAACTCCTGAAACCATCTGCTTTTTGCAGATGCATGGTTTATTACACCATCAAACATTAGCTGATAGCGGCTTTCAAGGTCTTCAATATCTTCCCAGGTGCCAAGTTTGGGATCAACCTCTTCAAAGTCTGTAATAGAAAAACCCTTATCTGAAGAATAGGGGAAAAAAGGCAGGATATGCAGGGTGTTTATAGTCCCTTCAAGATATGTATCGCAGAGTTTGGCAAGTGTAGCCAGAGGTGAGCTTTCACGTCCGTAGATGAGATCTCCATAGGTAATAAGTATAATGTCCTCTTGAGTAAACCTGCTTTCATGGTCGAAATCTTTTTCACGCCGGATCATCTCCAGTGGTTTATAGGCGTAATATACCTGCATGATCCTCTCAAGCTCAGGTATATTTGCTTCCGCCACTTTTTCTCCATAAAGAATGGCAAGTCTTTTAAACAGTTTATCTCTGGAGGAAGGTGGTATATCGAGTAAGGGCCTGTTGTAATCCGGCTCCTTATTGTGGATCGTTCTGGTTGTTTTAAAGTTTTTCTTATCTTTAAAGACAGCGCTCAAGTGACTTTATTTCCTTAATAGATGAAAGGGTATCGTTAATTCATATATCGAATATGATTTTGCCCAACATGCGGTAGCATATTATGGATCATCATTATAAATGGTAAGGGCACGGTGCACCGTGCCCCCATAAACCGTTTGTAGGGGCGAAAAATTTTTCGCCCTGTATTATTTTACCGCCGGAATTTTTACTCCATCCGGTAATCCGCCAAAACCTGTTACTACTGTTTCGATGCCTTTTTCCTGCATCGCCTCTTCTGCGCGAATTAGAGGATTATAGTTCTGAAGGTTTCTTTCACCGTTGGGAGCACCTGCCTTGAACCATAACTTTCTGGACACTGCCCCGTAAATCAGAGGCATGTATGGAAGAAACTCCGATGAACCCTCTGTTGATCGATGAGAGAAGAATGCGGTTGAACCTAATTTTTTTATGTTATCAATTGCCTCTTTAAGGCTGTTTACCCCAAGTGCCTTTAAGTCTTTTAATACAGTTTTAATATCTTTTCTGGCAATGAGGAATCTCTCAACCTTTTCAGTATCAGCCACTCCAAGAACTATCTCAGTCGCGAGACAGGTTTCTGTAAAGGTGCCGGCCTGGTTTAGCTTGATAAGCACGGAGTTTCCTGCCCTGTTTTTTTGTTCGGCTGCCGCCAGGAAAGGGATGATAAACCTCATCTGTGTTACCGCACAGTCATCAAGAACAATCTGGACCCTGTCGCCATATTTTTCGTTCATCAGTTTATGGGCTTCAATATCCGATTCGGAACCCGGATCTTCCATGGTCACAAAGTTCTTGGCGCTTTTTACTATCTCAGCATCAAATTCAATAAGCTCTTCACGGGTTTTGATCCCCAGTCCGGAAAATCTCATATCATAAAGACCTCTAGCCCTTAGCTCATCTGATTTCTGTATCTCACTAAAGGCATTGTCAGTACCTATTGCATAATCTGTGACACCAAGGCCGAGCTGTTTAGCACATTCCTTTATCCGGGTAAGTCCCTCATAGTTATCCTTTACCGGAAAGACAAAGCCCCTTTCCTTTGCAGTACCGGTCGGAAGTCCGTCCCTTACCAGGTTCTTTTCAAACTGTTTGAAGAATTTAACAGCCTGCGTGAATACGCCCTTGATAGTCTTCTCCTTCATGGCAAAAAAGAACATCTCCTGGATGTCCTGTTTTGTGCCCGGGACATGTTCGCCGCCGCATACCATGTTGAATGCAATATTAGGCATATAGAACGTTTTCATTCCTCTCGGTGCAAGCAGTTCCCATGCCTCATACCCCGAAGCCTTTAAAAGGGTCTGGAAAAATACCGTTGAAGAGGCCAGGCATGCATTTCCTCCCCATTTCTTCTTGTTTGGACCGGCCTTTTCGATAAGCTTGAGGTCAAACTCCTCAACCGCCTTGAGAATATCCTTTGGGGTTTTTATAACTACTTTTTTGGGAAGAAGAGGAACAATATTTTTTTCAATTGATTTTATAGCCTTGTCATTGGGTATATAGATTGCCTCATTTTCTCCGTCTGATGTTCCCTTGGCGATGCCGTTCCTTTCTTCTATTGTCCAGCTGTCACGGCCTCTTTTGACCCGTGCTGTCATGACACCTTCAATGGTATAGGCGGCATAGGAAGATAAAATCTCTCTACCCTTCAAATTAAAATTTGAGACTATTGTTTCCCTGGCCATCTTTTCCTCCTTTTTGGTTTTTATGATTTTAGGAATATAATATTCTTTTATTAATATCTATCAGCTCAAACCGTCAATAATCTTTTTTGTTTCCTGGGCAATTCTGAGTTCTTCATTGGTCGGTATTATCAGAACCTTAACCCTGCTGTCAGCAGTACTGATTTCACTTAGGCCTTTTTTATAGGAATTATTTTTTTCTTCATTAATTTTTATTCCCATATTTTCGAGACCTGCGCAGGAAAATTTTCGAATATCAGGAGAGTTTTCGCCAATGCCTGCGGTGAATACAATTGCATCAAGGCTGCCAAGTGCCGCGTAGTAGGACCCGATATATTTTTTTATGCGATATGTATATATATCCAGCGCCAGTATTGCCTTTTTATCACCTTTATCTCTTTTTTCAAAGACCTCTCTCATATCATTGGTTCCGCAGATGCCTTTGAGACCGCTTTCTTTGTTAAGAATGGTATCTATCTCCTTTAAAGACATATGCAGATGATCTGCAAGGAAAAAGGGGAGGGCCGGGTCAACATCTCCTGTCCTGGTTCCCATTACAAGTCCTTCCAGTGGCGTCATGCCCATGCTTGTATCAATGCATTGTCCGTTTTTAAGAGCGGCCATGCTGGCGCCGTTACCAAGGTGAATTGTAATTATATTTAACTCATCAAGCGGGCGCTTTAAATATTCAGCACACACTCCTGAAACATAGGCATGTGATGTACCATGAAACCCGTATCTTCTTACCCTGTTATTTTTATACAGATCATAGGGCAGGGCATACATAAAGGCATAGGGTGGAATACTCTGATGGAAGGCTGTATCGAAAACGGCAATCTGTTTTGATTCTGGAAAAACAGACATGGCTACTTCAATCCCTGTTAGATTTGAAGGATTATGAAGAGGTGCAAGGGGGATATTCCTTGTAATTGCCTCTATAACCGCTTCATCGATTACTGTTGGAGCTTTAAATGTTTCACCGCCATGGACTACCCTGTGACCTACAGCTGATATTTCCGATCTGTCACTTATGACACCAAATTCTTCATTGATAAGGTAATCCACGATATGTTTAAAACCTGTCTGATGGTCACCAATATGGCCTTCATATTCTTTTTTTAATATATCTCCATTTTCTTTAAAAATTTTGTGTGCAAGAGAACCGTGATCCTCTCCTATTTTTTCTACTACTCCTGAACAGAGTACTGTCTGATTTTCCATGTTAAAAAGCTGATATTTAATGGATGAACTACCCGTGTTTATTACTAATATTTTCAAAACAAAACCTCTCTTCTTTAATGCATCAAAGGCGGACAGGTAATCCTGCCGCCTTCGGTGTTTAATTAATTTTTCAGATAACCCGTTGCATTTGAGCGGGATAGTCTATTTTCTAAATTAAACCTTTTTTGCCTATTGCCTGAATTGCCGTTATAGCAACGGTATTTACTATGTCGGTTACAGTGCATCCTCTGCTGAGATCGTTGACAGGCATTTTCAAACCCTGAAGCACGGGACCGATGGCCACTGCTCCAGCGGATCTTTGCACTGCCTTGTATGTATTGTTCCCGGTGTTAAGGTCAGGAAAAATAAAGACTGTTGCCTTGCCTGCGACTTCACTTTCAGGCATTTTTCTTAGGGCTACTTCAGGGTCTACCGCCGCATCATATTGGATCGGTCCCTCTATTTTAAGACCCGGGTAATGTATTTCAGAAAGTTTTTTAGCGATTTTTGTTGCCTCCCTGACCTTATCCACGTCCTCACCCTTTCCTGACTCTCCGGTGGAATATGAGAGCATGGCTACGACCGGATTTATACCGAATGTCTTTGCTGTCTGGGCTGAATTGATTGCAATTTCTGCCAGTTGTGCTGCATTGGGTTCAGGATTTACTGCACAGTCGCCATATACAAGAACCCGGTCGGACATGCACATGAAAAATATGCTGGAAACAAGGGAAATACCGGGTTTGGTTTTAATGATTTCAAAGGCAGGTCTGATGGTTGCCTGGGTGGTATGGGCAGCGCCGGATACCAGACCGTCGGCATGACCTTTATTTATCATCATTGTTCCAAAGAAGCTCACATCACTCATGATATCTTTGGCCATCTCTCTTGTTATTCCCTTGTTTTTCCGAAGTTCATAATATGATTCAACATATTCATCATATCGTTGGCTTTTTTTGATATCTATTATCTCTGCACCCTCAAGATGTAATCCCAGGCGCATCATCTTTTTTCTTATCTCTATTTCATTTCCGAGGAGTGACAGTTTAACGACATCTCTTCTTAAGAGAATTTCTGCGGCCCTCAGTATCCTCTCATCCTCGCCTTCAGGCAGGACAATATGCTGTTTTTGAATTTTTGCCTTCTGAATGAGATTGTACTCAAACATCTTGGGTGTGACTGTTGTTGTCTGTGTCTCTATTATCTTTTCAGTAAGATCGGATACGGAAACGTTCTTTTCAAAAAGTTCAAGTGCCCTGGTTATCTTGCGGGTGTTTGTAGGAGATATGACCGCATGGATATTATCTACCATTCTGGCTGAATTAAAGGTGTCTGTTTCAACACTGACAATAGGCACCATGTTTGAAAGACCTTCGATAAGTTTGCAGATTGTTTCTTCGGGTCTCAGGCCTCCGGTAAGCAGTATGCCCGATATTGCCGGCATTGTTACTGATGATACAGACGCAAGGCATGCTATAATAACATCACCCCTGTCACCGGGTGTAATAACAAGCGTTCCGTGATCAATACCCTTAAGAAAATTTCTCAGCTGCATTGCTGCAACGATAATATTATGTGCATGACGGTCAAGCTGATCATGGCCATAGAGTACCCTGGCATTGAGTATCTCGACTATTTCACCTATTGTCGGATTCCCCAGATATTTTTCATTTGGGATAGAGTAGATCAGCATATCCGAATCTTCAAATTTCCGGTCAAGGTAATTGATGATTTCCTTTTCATCCGAAGGATTGGCCCTGTTGACTATTATGGATAATATCTTGCATCCTTTTTCATTAAGGGATTCAACCGTTGCCTCTATGGCATTAAAGGTGTTACCGGGCGTTTTATTGTGAGCGGATGCAACAAGAAGAACAGGGCACCCCAGATTGTTTGCCACTTCGGCGTTTATGTCAAATTCAAGGGAAGAGGTTGAACCTTCAAAATCAGTGCCCTCACAAAGGACAAAATCATAATCATCTTTAATGTTGTTGTATTTAGTAAAAATGCGTTCAATTAAAACATCCTGCTTTCCAAGGGCAATAAGTTCGTTTGCCTCGGTTGTTGTACACCCGTACATATCATCATAGGGTATGTCCAGTTTGAAATATTTGGATATCAGCTCAATATCATTATCCGGTTTTTCGTTTTTGTCTCTTATCAGTGGACGGAAAAACCCTACCCTGTCAATATTTCGTATTAATAATTCCATTATTCCAAGGCAAATTGCAGATTTTCCGCTGCGAGATTCAGTGGATGTAATATACAGATTATTCGCCATCTATAAGAAGCCTCCATTAAAAATAGGTATGAGATCATACATTTTCTATATTACCTGTTTCCTGAATAATTTATTTTTTTCAGGAAAATAAGTGAATTATTGCAGAAATCATACCATAAGTTCAGTAAATTCAATTGTAAATCAATTTAAAATTATATTAATCGCAATCTTTTATTAAAATTTAAGCCAAATCATTTTTCTATATCAGGTCATTATATATCATATTTATAAGCTTTATTATCAACTTTTAATTATGCTTCACAATTTTTTTCTTTACAGTTGCTGAAATTTTACTTAAAAGAATCTACAAATAATCTGTTGGGTATTATCAAATAGTTAAATTAGTCAGGAGTTTCCGATTTTTGATTTAAAAAAACATCGAGGTATTTTTGACGATTTAACCATCGCCAGCCATCTGGGTTTGACCATGGTTGGCTGTATCTTATTTTGTTTTGCTATTGGCTATTTTCTGGATAAGTGGCTCGGAACAAAAGGCCTGTTCTTAACTATTTTTATTATCCTTGGTGTTGTCGGCGGTGGGATAACGGTATACAGGCAGATAGACGAGGTACTGAATCTCAGTAATAAAAACAAAGAATCTGATCCGGAAAACAATAAAAATGGATGAAGAGGTAAAAAAGGCTCAAAAGTATTATTGCAACAGGGCTATGTTTTATGCAATAAGCATTGCGTTTATACTTATAATTGTTGGACAAAAGGCTATTGGCAAAGGTTTGGTTCTTGGCGCTCTTTTCAGTGTTATAAACTTTGTTATCATGGGAATATTCTTGGACCGACAGATTGCAGGTGCTAAAAATAAGGTACGCGCAGGATCCAGGGCCTTTCTCTCTATATTTTTCAGATACGCTTTACTGGCAGTACCGCTGGCAATATCCTACAAGTCGGAATCAATTAATTTTTACGGGACTGTTGCCGGCATTTTTATGGTCCAGTTCTCAATACTTTTTAATCACCTGGTAATTGGCAGATTTTCCAAGATAAGAAAGGCATAGTAAGGCTTAGACAATGGAAGAATTGACAAATGTTTGGCAGGTAGCTATTCCCGGATTTCATAACAGTTTTATGGTCCTTAATATGACGTCTCTGATCATGACCTGGATTGTAATGGGGATTCTGATTGTTTTTTCATATTTCGCAACAAAAAAGGCTGGTCTTATTCCACATCCGGTCCAGGTAGTTGCCGAATCACTGGTTAATATCTTTTATAACCTTGTTGTCGATACCCTTGATGAAGAACGGGCAAAAAAATATTTTCCAATGATCTGTTCTCTCTTCATGTTTTTCCTGCTCTGCAACTGGATAGGAGCCATACCCATGATGGCAGAACCTACCAGAGACCTCAATACCACACTTAGTATGGGTATACTCGGGGGCATAGTTTCACATTATTCAGGTATAAGGGCTAAAGGTATTGGCGGATACCTTAAGGAGTACTGCAGCCCGATGTGGTTTATGGCTCCCCTTAATTTAATAGGTGAGATTGCGCAGGTTGTATCCGTTTCTTTCCGTCTTTACGGTAATATTCTGGGTGGTGCGATAATAATTATTATAGGCTCTCAGCTTCTTAAAAGCATTATAATACCGCCTTTTCTGGTTATGTACTTCGGCCTGTTTGTGGGAACCGTTCAGGCTTTTGTTTTTACAATGCTAACGCTGGTTTATATTTCTCTTAAGGTAAAATAAAAATGTTTGAAGCTTTATACACTACAAACGCTGCCATGTTTATAGGTGCCGGAATATCAATAGGTTTTGGAGCTATTGGCGCGGCTGTCGGAGAAGGATATACAGCCGGTGTTGCCAATGAAGCTATTTCCTACAGGCCGGAAAAAGCCGGTGAGGTAATAAAAAATATGCTTGTCGGCCAGGCCATTGCAGAATCGGCAGCCATATTTGCCCTTGTTATTGCTATAATACTGATCTTTTCCAAGGCCCCTGCAGACAATTATTTAGTTACCTGGAATTATATAGGGGCAGGTCTGGCAATGGGGCTAGCTGCAATAGGCTCAGGAATAGGTTCGGGTTTTCCAGCAGGCGAATTGTGTCGCGGAATGGTGAGACAGCCTGTAATAAGTACAAAGCTTCTGACAACCATGCTGGTAAGCGCGGCTATATGCCAGACAACAGCTATTTACGGAATGATTGTCGCATTGCTTCTTTTATTTGTTGATAATTCCAGTATGGCGCTTTATCCCGGATGGGGAGCTATCCTTGGTGCCGGTCTTGCCGCCGGACTGGGAGCAATAGGGCCCGGAATAGGTGAAGGCATTGCAGCCGGTGCAGCTGTAAAATCGATTTCAAGAAATCCGGAAGCCTCGGATGTTCTGACAAGAACCATGCTTGTAGGTATGGCGGTTACAGAATCAACAGGAGTATATGCCTTAGTAGTAGCACTCCTTTTAATTGTTATTTAACAGGTTTTTTAGATATCTATATATCGTTAACATAATTAATGGTTTTACAATTTTAAATATTTTAGTTTCCAAGGAGGATTATTATGGACGTAAGTGGAGCTGAATTTGTACGTGCTTTGGCATTACTGGGTGCTGGTATCTGTATGGGCCTGGGAGCAATAGGACCCGGAGTTGGTGAAGGTTTTGCAGCAGGTAAGGCCTGTGAGGCAATAGGAAGAAAACCTGAAGAAGCAGGTCTTCTTACAAGAACAATGCTCGTAGGTCAGGCTGTATCCGAGTCAACGGGTATTTATTCACTGGTTATAGCTCTTCTTCTTATCTTTGTAGTGTAAATTTTAAGGTGGTAACGGCCAATGATAAACGTTAATGCAACTTTAATTGTTCAGATCATAAATTTTCTGATTCTGATGTTCATTCTGAATCGCATTTTGCTGCGGCCAATATCTAATATTATAGAAAGGCGCAGCCAAAAGATTGAAGATGAAAAAAAGAGACTGGACAATCTTCAGCAGGAAACGAAAGAACTAATTGAAAAATGTGTAGCAGTTGAAAAGAAAGCCAGAAAAGAGGCTGCGGAGCAGAGCAGTCTTCTTAAAAAAGAAGCAGGCGAAAAAGCTGAAGAAATTTTCAACAGGGCAAAAGACGATATCAGTGCCATTCGAGAAGAAGCTGACAGGGAAATCGATAGCAAAATAGAGGAGGCAAGTCGTTCACTTAAAAAATTTGCCTCTGGTCTTGCTGAAGAATTGACTGAAAAAGTCATTGGCAGGAGGTTTGCCAGTTGAGCGGAAAAAATAATATTAAAAGTATGATGCTTAAATACCTGGCGTGCTACCTGGCTGTGCTGGCTGTTGCTTATTTTACAGTACAATATGCAGCTGAGGCAGGTCATCGGGAAAAACTGTGGTCCGATATAATGCTCTTTGTTAATTTCGGTGTACTGGTTTTTATCTATGTCAGATTTGCCCAGAAACCCCTTAAAAAATTTCTTAAAGGGGAAGGGGACAAGATAAGCGAACAACTGCAGACAATTGAGGCGAATGTTCAGGAAGCAAGATCCAGTATGGAGGCAGAATCAGATAAACTTAAGAATCTTGATGACAATCTGATAAACATTACTGAAAGTATAATTGCTGCCGGGGCCAGAGAAAAGGAAAGTATTATAGAAAAGGCGAAGGCCATTGCAGATAAAATGGTAAGTGACGCAAAAAAAGAATCAGAATTTAAAATGCTGTCAGCAAAAAAGAGATTCAGTGAAGAAATGCTTGATGCGGCAATTCAAATTACTGCTGATAGCATAAAACAGAACATAACCGGAGAGGATGATGAAAGGCTTGTTACGTCCTTTTCTTCAGATCTCGGTTCCGGACAGAATATTACTGTCTAACGTTACTTTTTGGTATTGCTGTTTTTTTTGCCAACCTGGCAACTTTCTCTCATTCAGGTCGATATCCCAAGTTTGGGCAGGATGACACCCTGAAGCAGAAAGTAGGCAGCTATTATCAATATAAACCAGATTATCTCCATTTTTTAATCCTTTTATTAAAAATACAGGGATTCACCTTTAGTGAATCCCTTTTTTATATGACTCACGGTCACAAATATTAATCAGCTCATGAAAATCCGTTGTTTGATGAGCACCCGGAAAGACTGGGTTCTCCTCCCTGGCTTATGCATGCGAAAGAGGATATAACCTTTTTTATTTCCTGGCCACCGCATTTTTTGCAGTTAATATCTTTTTCATCTTCTGAATTAAACACAAGCTGCTCAAAACAGTTTCCGCAATTATTACACTTATATTCATAGATCGGCATAAAAGTCCTCCTTAATTTTTCTGAATATAAGTATTAAATAATATTAATCAATACAGGATATGAAGCAGAATAAAAAAATATCTGATGACTTAAATCTACATAAAAGATATTAATACATTAGTTGGGCATTTGAATAAAAAGAGTAAATAGCATGAAAACTGACCTTAATATTGAAGTCCAAAGAGTTATAAATGAATTTAAAATCATATCAAAAGAAAAAAGGATTGTTTTATGGCTGGTACATAGTAGCCGGACTGGCCACCATAAGTATGGTATCTGTTGGAATGGGCGGTATGAACCTCGGACTCTTTGTGCGCCCCCTGCACGATGAACTTGGAATCAGCCAGCAATATATAGGATGGTCTCAGACAGCAAGGCTCATCGGTTTTTCATTATCTAGCTGGTTTATTGGACGTATGCTTGATAGATATGGCGCACGTATTCCAATGGCCGTATCTTCCATTATAATGCTTATGATTATGGCTGGGCTTTCCATGCTTCAGACAGGGTGGCAGCTTGTGGCCCTTGTTTTTTTAAGCGGAATGATAGGCCTGGAGGGGGGCGGCGGAAACCTGTACCAGAGTGTCCCTTTATCCCGATGGTTTATCAGAAAAAGGGGCAGGGCAATGTCCATATCATTTTTCGGGACAACGCTTGGACTATTAATCTTTACTCCGCTAATACAGGCGACTATCCTGTATATAGACTGGCGTTTTGCCTGGCGTGTTATAGGGTGCGGTAGTTGCCTTGTTATTTTTATTATCGCAATCGCAGTTATCAGGAAGGAGCCGGCTTCAATGGGGCTTTATCCTGATGGTCTGATACCTGACGAGGCTGGCACAGGCAAAAAGACGGAAGAAAATGAAACCAATAACGAATCAGATGAATGTTCCTGGACACGTGAACAGGCTTTGCGTTCATTTGCATTCTGGGGACTGATATTGATAATGGGGCTAAGGATGCTGGCAACGAGCACGCTGAACGTCTTCAGAATACCCTATTATATAGAGTCAGGATTTTCACCCATGCTTGTTTCATTTGCCATATCTGTGGAGGCAATTGTATCAGCCATTATAGCGGTACTTACCGGGATGGCGATGGATCATTTTCCTGCAAGACATGTAGTTGCTTCATCACTTGTTGCCTGTATTCTAGTTTTCGTTGTTACCATTCATGTGAGAACAGAGTTTGATATTTTTCTGGCAACATCACTTTATGGTGTCGCAGCATCAAGTTTTATGGTATCTACTAATACACTCTGGCCAAACTATTTTGGCTCCAAAAATATTGGCAGTATCAGAGGTTTTGCTATTCCATTTACAACCATATTCGGGTCTTTAGGCGCTCCGGTTACCGGTAGAATAAAGGATCTGACAGGCAGTTATATTTCTGTCTGGGTTGTTTCTATTTTTGTTCTGGTAGCTGCTACAGTCTTGATGCTTTTTATAAAAAAACCTGACAGACCTTATGCTCAGAATATATAATATTCTGGCGCATAGCTGTTCCAGTATTCAGGGAGGATAAAATGGAATTTGAAGAAATTGCATCGGAAATTCACAGGATAATTACAGGCAGAAAAGAGAACAAACAGGCTGTTCAAAAAATGGCTAATATTCTGGGTAAATCTCAACAGACCGTATATGACTGCCTTTACGGTCGAATAAAGATAAACCTGGATTTTATACGGGCCGCAGTTGAAGCTACAGGTGATCCTGATATCAAGGCGTTTCTTGAGCCTGATGGATGGATATTATACAAGAAGCCCGCTTCTGAGGAGATAACGAGTAATTTTGAAAAAGAGGTTAACGATATTTTTCTTGCTGTTTCACATCTTTCCGAGTCTATAAAGGAGACCATAAAGGATGGAAAGATAACCCGTCAGGAACTTGCCGAACTTAAAAGACTTAGAATAGAGATTGCTAAACAGACAGATGAAGTAATGATGCTGGCTGAAAGCATGCACAATATAAAGTGCTGATAATAGAATAACTCATCTATGAAAAAGCCTAAAAAAGGAGGGACAGCATGTTTAATAAAAGTATTTATCAATTTCCTATTCTTTATACAAATCCCATTCCAAGGATTGCCCTGGGATGGGGAGCTTATGAAACAATTGCTGATGAGTGTAAAGCAAGTGGTATAAAAAAGGCCTTGATAACTACCTCAGGGCTTCAGGGAACAGGTATTATCGATGAGGTTAAAGGAATTCTGAATAATGGAGGGATTTCATATGAAGTGTTTGACGGCATAACCTCGAATCCCAAAGACCATGAAATAATGAATGCCTATAAGGTTTTCAAGGATGCGGAATGTGATGGAATAGTTGCTGTCGGAGGAGGCAGTTCCATTGATGTGGGAAAATGTATCAGGGTTATTGATGCAAACGGCGGTAAGGATGTAGATAATTTTGTCGCAAAGCTGGACCCGCCATGGATGGAAACACTCGCAAAACTGAATCCCTGCGTAATCCCTCAAATATCTGTTCCAACAACCTCCGGTACCGGTGCTGAAGTCACATCATGGGCTGCAATCAGCAACACAAAAGAAAAGGCCAAGGTACTTGTCGGGGCTCCAAATATACATTCAACAGTCGCTGTTATTGATCCTCTGTTTATAAGGCTTCAGCCCCAAAAACTTGCGGCATGGACAGGCTTTGATGCCATGGCCCATGGTTTTGAAGCATTTCTTACCAAGGTTCAAAGTCCCTATTCCTATGGCATTCTTTTAAGGGCGATTGAACTGATTTATAAAAATTTAAGAGAATTTACATATAACCGGATGGATCGGGAAGCATGTGAAAAAATGACCTGGGCCACAACCATGGGGGGTATTGCTATCGGTTTCGGTGCAGGGGCAGGTATAGTGCATGGGCTTGGTCATCAGATAAGCGCTGTCACTGACTGTCATCACGGGCATGTTAATGGGGTCCTGGTTCTTGCCGCCGAAAGATACAATCAGCCGGCTGCTATGGAGAGATTTGCTGCAATGACCCAGGCCATGGGGATTGATACAATGGGAATGTCTCAACTTGAAATGGCTGACCGATGGTTTGTTGAGATGGAACTGCTCCTCAGGGATGTCGGGATCCAGCCCGGGTATCTGACCGAACAGTTCGGATTTAAAGAGGAAGATATTGATCATGTAGTAAAGATTTATGCGAACGACTTCTGCAGTCAGGGTAATCCCAAGGAACTGGTTGAAGATGAGGTAAGGGATCTTTTAAAGAATCTTCTTGATGCACCATATTAATATATTTTTTTATGGAGCAGGCCTTTACGGCCTGCCCGTTTAAGGTGTCTCAAATGAACGAACAACTGTTTATCAGATACGGGCATGAAAAGCTGTATTTTCAATGTCCCTGACTCATGGAATGTTATTACCCTGGCATCCTTTGAAGATCATACTGTCATAAATGAAATAGAAGAAATTGTCGGCAATGCTGTAAATGAGCCCATTGATGCTGCAACTCTTGATGATTCCCTGACATCTTCCGATAAGGTCGCAATACTCATTGAAGACAATACACGAAATTCACCCAAAAAACATATATTAAGGATATTGCTTGATCATCTCGAAAGCCTGTCGATTTCACCCGGTAATATTTCAATAATAGTTGCACTGGGGACACACAAGCCTTTATCCGAAGAAGAGCTTGAACATACCTATGGCAGTGATATTGTCAGGAGGTACAGCTTCTCCAATCATGACTGCAGGGCACATGATCTTGTTCCGATCGGTAAACTGGAATCCGGCACGCCTGTAAAGATAAACAGACTGGCATATGAAGCGGATTTCAGGATAGGTATAGGTTCCATTTTCCCCCATCCCCTCAATGGCTTTGGCGGTGGCGGAAAGATACTCTTCCCCGGTGTATCAAATTTTGATGCCATCCTGGAACACCATCTAAAATATGCCTTCAGAGATATGACCCTCGGACGTCTGGAGAAAAATTCTTCCTACCGGGAAACATCATCCATGGCGGTGGCGGGTAAACTTGATTTTATTATTAACAGTGTGCTTGATCACAATGATAACCTGTACAGTGTTGTGGCAGGCAATCCCATTACAGCACACAGGACCGGTGCAGGCATATGCAGGGAAATAATAACTAAAAAAATTAATCAGCAGTCGGATGTTACCATTATAAGCGCCTTTCCCTATACCCAGGCAACTCAACTCATGAAGCCCCTGGAGCCTGCATCCATTATTACAAAGAAATCTGGTGTTATTATTCTTTCAGGCAGGTGTAATTCACGGTTTCTGCCTGAATATCTCAATGCATGCAAGGGCTTCCGGGAAAAGAATAAAGGCAACCTCAGTAAAGCTCTTTTGGATTGTTTTGACAATAACCGGCGTATCATAAAGGACGGAGCACCTGAATTAAACATGTCTCTGGCACAGGTAATACTTGCCATTGACAGCTACAGGGTGATCCTGTTTTCAAAGGAGATCCCGCGTGAAGATGCTGAGAAGCTGGGATTTATTCATGCCAATACAATCGAGAATGCGTTTGCGATCAGTGAACAGTATGTGAAAAATCCTTCGGTTAACATTGTCCCTTCCGGGGGAGTTATTATTCCTGAATTACAGTAAATTAATCATTCATAGCAGGTGGATATGAAATCCGGCATAAATGCTATCCTTATACATAAAGATGATAATGTTGTAACTGTTCTTACTGATATTGAGATGAACAGTGTTGTGATTTTTCAAAGAGGAGATGAGCTTGCTGAATTGAATGTCATTGAGAATATTCCTGTTTTTCATAAGGCTGCAGTAACTGATATTGAAAAGGATGCTCATGTTTTAAAATACGGTCAGGTAATAGGAAAGGCCATTACCGATATAGCAAGAGGGAGTCATGTGCACGACCACAATATCATAAGCCCTGCATTAAAAGGATGATATATGGAATTTATGGGATATGAAAGAGAAGACGGAAGAATAGGCGTAAGGAATCATGTACTCATTATGCCCACAGTCGCCTGTGCAAACGAAACGTGCAGAATCATGACAGAGAATCTTCCCGGGGCCGTAAGCATGGTAAACCAGAACGGCTGCGGTGAGGTTGCAGCAAACCTTAAAATTACACAGAAGATACTCTCTGGTCTTGCGGCCAATCCCAATGTTTATGCGGTTCTTCTTGTCGGTCTCGGCTGTGAATTGAATGTAGCAGATGAAATGGTATCGCATATACGGAAGAAGACAAAAAAGCCAGTGGAGGTTTTACTTATTCAGGAGGAAGGCGGCACTCTTAATACAATCAATAAAGGTATAAGGATTGTCAGTGATTTTATTATCAGGGCATCACAATGCAGAAGGGATTCCTTTGACATTTCCAATCTTATCCTGGGTCTTGAATGCGGAGGATCGGATTCGACATCTGGTTTAATAGCCAATCCGGTAGCAGGAAAGGCAAGTGATATACTTATAAGCATGGGTGGAACTGCAATGTTCAGCGAAACCCCTGAGATAATAGGCGCAGAACATCTGCTGGCGAAAAGGGCTGTTAATCCTGAAGTTAAAAAAAAGATATTTGGTATTGTGAACAGGCTTGAAAAGGACCTTGAACGTATAGGTGAAGATGTAAGGTCAGCCCAGCCTTCCCGGGTAACAGGGAAGGGGGGCTATCAACTCTTGAGGAGAAATCCCTGGATGTATACACAAGGGAGGGACCACTCCCGTGATGGAAGTTTTAGAATACGGTGACATGCCGACAGGTAAAGGCCTTGTTATCATGGATACTCCCGGATATGATGTCCTGTCCGTAACCGCAAAGGTGGCCGGTGGATGCCAGATAGTACTCTTTACGACAGGACGGGGGAACCCGGTAGGGAATCCTGTAGCTCCGGTAATTAAGGCAACAGCAAATAAAAACACATATATAAAGATGTATGACAACATTGATTTTGATATGAGCAGTGCCCTTGAGGGAAAGATATCCATAGATAATCTTGGCGAAGAACTTTTCAGGGAAATAGTTGCTGTTGCGAATGGTAAAATGACAAAGGCCGAAGTATATGGATTCGGGTTTACCGAAACGGTTATTAGTCGGGTGTGTAATTATGTTTAATAGCGGTTTAAGGTTTACTGTAATGAATAAAAATAAATTTAAAAGCATTGAATCTCTTTCCGGACAGGAAAATGCGGATATTAGAAATGTTATTAAAGGCATGGGATATTCCGATGATGATCTCGATTCCGGAAGACCGGTTATCGGTGTGGCAAACTCCTGGAGTACCGTAATCCCCGGGCATTTCAATTTCCGGCAGCTCAGTGAACAGGTGATTAAAGGTATACACCGTGCAGGAGGAACAGCCTTTGAATTCGGTGTGATCGGCCTTTGTGATGCCATTGCTAAAAATTATTTCAATTATGTTTTGCCGTCACGGGAGGTAATAGCTGATTCAATAGAAATCATGGCCAATTCAAATCCCTTTGACGGCCTTGTACTCATGGCCTCATGCGATAAGATTGTACCCGGTATGCTCATGGGTGCGGCAAGGGTTAACATACCTGCCATTGTTGTAAACAGCGGCCCTATGCTGGGCGGAATAGAGTTTAATGGAAAAAAATCTGACTCCACCTCGGTTTCAGAAGCCCTCGGGATGTTAAAATCCCATAAAATATCTGAAAAGGAATATAAAAATGTAGAAAACCTTTCCTGCCCAACATGTGGCTCATGTTCATTTATGGGCACTGCAAACACGATGTGCTGCCTTACAGAGGCAATGGGTATGAGCCTCCCTGACAGTTCAGGTGTCCCGGCTGTATATGCCGGGAGACTCAGGCTGGCGGAAAAGTCAGGAGAAAAGATATGTGAACTCGTCAGAAATAGTGTAACCACATGTGATGTAATAACTGCTGATGCCATTAAAAATGCTATAAGGGTATGTCTGGCTATCGGAGGCTCTACAAATGCCATACTTCATCTGACCGCCCTTGCCTATGAAGCTGAACTTGATATTGATGTACTGGAGCTTTTTGACGAGTTCAGCAAATCTACTCCAACCATTGCAAGGGTGAATCCTGCAGGAGTGAATGATATGGAGACCTTCTGGAAGGCCGGAGGAATACCCAGGGTAATAAAAAATCTTCAGCCGCTTTTAAATATGAATGAGATTACCTGCACCGGAAAGAGAATGAAAGAAAACATATCAGACTTTTCCTTTGTCTTTCCCGAAAACCGGGAAGTCATCCGCTCCCTTGAAGAGCCGTTTTCAAAATCAGGCGGTGTTGCTGTCTTAAGAGGAAACCTGGCACCAAAAACCGCAATAAGTAAACCTGCTGCCATTGATCCAGCCGTTTGGAATTTCAGGGGGTCAGCAGTTGTATTTGATTCTGATGCGGATGCAGTAAAGGCCATTCTTTCAAAGAAGATAAAACCCGGAAATGTGGTTGTTATAAGGTATGAAGGTCCCAAGGGCGGGCCCGGCATGGTTGAGATGTACCGGTCTCTAAAATATCTTAACGGCATGGGGCTTAATAAATCTTCGGCAGTTATCACTGATGGTCGTTTTTCGGGCACTAACAACGGCTGTTTTGTCGGGCATATTTCTCCCGAGGCAGCAGAGGGCGGGCCTATTGCAATTGTAAAAGACGGTGATGAGATAACTGTTGATGTAATACGGAACAGCATTCACCTTCATGTTTCGGACGAGGAGATAAATGCAAGGCTTGAGAGCTGGGTTCCTCCTGCACCAAAGGTGAAGAAGGGATATCTGAATATCTATTCAAGACTCGCCTCATCTGCTGATGAGGGGGCAATAATAAAGAACAGGTAATTACTCCAGCAGCATATCCCATCCCTGCTTAAAACCTATAACCATCGTGGGTTCAAGACCGTTCTTTTTGGGCTTATCGCAGGCAACTCCGGCATATTCAGAAAGAAGACCATCAGATACCTTGGAGCATGCCGGACTCAGGTAAAAGGGATAGTATCCTGTATCGGTGGGCTGACCGGCAAACAGGGCCATATCCGTTGGCATGCCTGCCTTATGAAAAATATCTCTGAATTTAGTCTGCAGACGTTTTATTTCACCTGTCTTAACCTGATCATCGCTTAACAGGATTTTTGTCCAGGGCATTTTTATCTCCTGTGATGGGATTTATGCCGTATAAATTACATTATTATTGTGCATTCAGTCAAGATTACTTTGAAGGCATTACAGGACTAAAGATTTTTCGTCCTTACTGTTTTTAACAAGGGTATGTAAGGTTACTTCAGGAGGGCAGTGCAGCCTTACAGGCAGACCTGATGTCCCGGCGCCGCTTGATGTGTAACCTTTCATGCCCCTGTAGGTCCAGGCCCCCACTGAATATCTTCTTTCACATTTCGCTTTTGTTATTATGGGGCTTCCGCCGGGAAGACATAGCTGCCCTCCGTGTGTATGGCCGCAAAGATAATAATCGACATTTCTTTTTGCTGCCTCTCTTAAAAGGCAGGGAGAGTGTGCGAGAAGGATGGTAAAATCTTCATCCTGTACATGTCTGAGGGTCTTTGATAGCTTGGCACATGTGTGGAAGGATGGATTATCCACACCTGCAATACAGATACAGTCACAGTCTTCGACAATCATATGTGATTCGTTTATCAGCATCCTGACCCCGATAGATTCCAGTTCAGGCACCATATTTATTGAATCATGGTTACCGAGTATACCAAGGATTCCATACCTGCATTTAATCCTGTCTGTAATTGTCTTTATTTTCTCAATTGTTGGAAGACACTCACCGAATGATAAAAAACGATAATCTCCTGTGATAAGGCAAAGGTCATATTCAAGCCCGGATATTAATACGGCAAGACTTTCTCCCCTGTCAGGTATCCCTTCAATATGAATATCCGAGAGGTGAAGTATCTTTAATCCATTAAATTTTTCAGGCAGGTTTCTGAATGATGCGGTTTGATAATTAACTGCATATTTGAGAGTATTTGATTTTAACCTGTCATAACTACCGGCGAGAATAAGTAATAATTTGAGGAAGATATATTTTGGGTCCATATCTTCCCGGAAGATTACTCCACGCATCAATCGCTTAAACAGCGTATGCCATTTTTCTGCCTTTAATCTGTCAGTAAGGTGTTTTTTCCCCAGGCGTCGTTCAAGTTGATCAAATATTTTATCAGTTTTATTGTCTGCCATTATTGCACTATCAGGTCTCATATAATATATTGCCGTTTGTTAATATTGCCATTTATACTAATACATTTTAAAAAGTAAAGAATATGAAGCTAAAAACCAGAGCCGCAGTAATATTACTTATGTTATTTGTTTCGATTATACTGGATCAGATTACGAAAAAAATCGCACATAACTGCCTTGCGGATAAAGGGATTATCTCTTATTTTCATAATGTGTTTGTTCTACAGTATGCTGAAAATACAGGCGGTTTTCTTGGCATGGGGGCTGCTGTGCCTGAGAGCATACGTTTCTGGGTCTTTTCAGTTTTGGTGGCAGTCTTCCTTGTTATACTGTTTTTCTACCTCGTTTTTTCAAAGGGCTTTACGGTCCGGCAGGTTTTTGCACTTTCCGCCATCCTGGGAGGAGGGATCGGAAATTTGATTGACAGACTGTTAAATGAGGGAAGGGTAGTAGACTTTATGAATATGGGTATTGGCTCCTTAAGAACAGGCATATTTAATGTGGCAGACCTTTTTATAACCTTCGGAGCGATCTTCCTGTTCTGGTTTATTCTGATGGAAGGCAGAAAAGAGAATAGAGCAAAATCAGAGTCGCATTAATATTGTAAACATCGTAAGGGCGAATAATTATTCGCCCCTGCAATATACCCCTAAACTGTAGGCCATATACCTTAAACCTCTACTTTAACTTTCGTCATAAGCTCCCTGTCTTCTCCGGGATACCTCTTTTCTCCGGTAAGTAAAAAGCTGGTTTCAAGCCTTATATCCTCGCTTGAAGAGCCTATCATTACTTTTATCTCACCTGGCTCTATTATCTTTTTATAATCCAGTCCTGTAAATGCAAGCATATCAGCAGACATTTTAAATGTGATTTTTTTCTGCTCTCCGGGTTTCAGGGATATTCTTTTAAATCCTTTAAGTTCTTTAACCGGTCTTGGAACAGTTGCTACAGGATCGTTGATATAAAGCTGTGCAACTTCCTCTCCTGTTCTGTGTCCGCTGTTTTCTATCCTAACGCTGATTTCAATCTCACCATCAACAGGTATTTCAGGTGAAGAAAGTTCAAGATCGCTGTAGGTAAATTCCGTATAGCTCAGGCCATGACCGAATGGAAACACCGGTTCAAATTCAGGAAGTTTTGGAAACCCCGGAGCCAGAAATTTGTGGTTATAAAATAAAGGTTGAACACCCGCCGACCGGCTGAATGTCAGTATTGTTTTTCCCCCGGGATTTAAGTCTCCGAAAAGAGTATCAACTATTATACCTGCACCTTCCTGACCAGGGAACCATGCCTCAACAATAGCGGATGCCTTTTCTGCTATTTCTGGTATGGCAAAGGGCCTTCCATTAAGCAGGACAATTACAACAGGTTTTCCTGTTTCAAAAATAGCCTTTACAAGCTGTTCCTGACCTCCTAGCAGTGAAAGATCGGGAGTGTCTGTGCCCTCACCAACCGTGCCTCTCCTGAAATGGCCTGCCTTGTCTCCTACTGCAAGTACGACAAGATCGGCCTTTTGAGCCGTTTCAACTGCCTCAGGTATCATTGCCAGGTCATTATCAAGGATATTGCACCCCTGCGCATAGAGAACCCTCTCTTCGCCGATCTTTTCCCTGAGCCTGTCAAGGACAGTAGGCGCAGATATTACCTCTTCAGCCATATCGTTATAGTGTGTGGATACAACGTGGTTCTCAAAACTGTAGTTCCCGAACAGTGCCATAATATTGTGGGCGTTTGGGCCAATGATGGCTATCCTGTTAACGTCCGGTGAAATGGGGAGCACTCCTCTGTTGGATAAAAGTGTTATGGATTTTTCCGCAATCTTTGACGCAAGTGCACGCTCCTCCGGAAGATCCAGGTTGATCGCCTCCGGATCCACATATGGATTTTCAAACAGCCCGAGCTCAAACTTCAGTCTTAGCACCCTTGATACTGCAAGGTTGATGTCATCTTCGGTTATTAATCCGTCTGAATGGGCATCCTTGAGCCCCCGGGGATACATGGTAGGGTTGGGCAGTTCAACGTCAAGGCCCGCTTTGAGCGCTGCCGCTGCCGCCTCTTTGTGTGTTTCAACGATCCTGTGCATATTATGCAGAAAGGTAATTGAGCCATAATCAGATACGGTAAATCCGGCAAAGCCCCATTGATCCCTGAGGACTTCTGTTAAAAGCCATCGGGATGCACCCGGGACTTCACCGTCAAACTCATGGTAGCCGTTCATGAGTGACAGCACCTTTCCTTCTTTAACTGCCATTTCAAAGGGAATAAAAAACACGTCCATTAAATCACGTCTTCCAGCATGCACAGGGGCAAAATTTCTTCCCCCCTCGCTGAATGAATAACCCGCAAAATGTTTGAGGGTGGCAATTATACCTTTTTTAAGATCATTGCCCTGAAGGCCTTTAACGTAATTTGTGACCATTACCCCGACAAGATAGGGGTCTTCACCAATTGTTTCCTCGACTCTGCCCCATCGTGCGTCCCTTGCAACATCGCATACAGGCGCAAGACCCTGGTGAGTGCCCAGTGATCTCATCTGGCGCCTTATAACATCTCCCACCTGCTGGATCAGTTCCGGCTCCCATGTGGAACCATAATTTACCGGAGAAGGAAAGGAGGTGGCTCCCTGGGCCATCAGGCCGCTGAGACACTCCTCATGACAGATTACAGGGATGCCCAGGCGTGATTCTTCCATAACTCTTTTCTGGATCCGGTTGACCGTTCCGGCGCCGATAACCGGGTCAATTGGCCTGCTTCCAAAGGCCCTGGTGATCTGCCCAATGCCTGATCCAAGGTAGTAATCAATATCAATACCGCCTGCCATTTCATCCAGATCCGCTCCCATAATGGACGGAGCCATATCACCCTTTTCAGGATCAAATGAGAGCCATATGGATGTGAGCTGAAGGATCTTTTCTTCAAGATTCATTTTATCCAGGAGGTCCTTTACTCTCTGATCAGTTGATTTTGTCGGGTCCTTATAGATGGGTGTGGTCATCATCTTATCCTTTCAGTATCACCTGTTCTCAAGTTCATGATATCGTTTAACAAGCCCCTGCATTACCTTTACGTTTTCCGGAAGAGGTTTTTTTATGGATGCCGGGTCTTTTCGTACAAACTTTTTCTGCTGCTTCTTCATATGAAATATTAAGGGCCTTTACCGCTGCGCTGACTGCACACCCCAATGGGGCCGCAACAGCAAAGTTTTCAATAGTATAGGTCTCAGCACCAAAGGCATCCGCTATCCACTGCATCATGAGGCTGTTTCCTGCTCCTCCTCCGACAACGCACAACTCCTTAACATCCCCCAGATGGCCTGAATGAAGCTTCAGTGAAAGAACCTGGGACAGGATTAATGCCCTTACGTTTTCCTCTCCGGAATCTTCATTGAAATTTTCCCGTACAATGCCTTTTCTCCTTAATGGTACTGATTCATCGAAGAGATAGGGCAAAAGTATTTTTTCTTCAGGTGAGAGATCGGGAGAACCTGCTATTTTTATATATTCCTCCCAGTCTGTGCTGTCAGCGGATTTATCCTCTGACTTACTCAGATATTCCTGTAAAAAATGGTCATGAACCTTTGCGCCATTGGTGATTACAGACAGGGCCATTGCCTTTCCTCTTGTATACCCGAATATGTTATATTCCTCATTTTCCGAAGGAATAATCTTTTCCATAACACCATTGACCGTGTAGCTACTTCCAAGGGATACAACAATTTTACCGCCGCAGCCCAGGAGAGTAGCAGGGTTGTCACCTGTACCGGTTAATATGGCAGTATCAGGTGATAACCCGTATTTTTTTAATGAAATAGTTGTTTATAAACCCGGCATCAGCGTCGTAATGATCAATTTCACCAAGTCTTGAGGACAGGGGTGAGTTACTCCCTGCTTTTGCAAGATATTTGTCCATAACCGAAATAACCCTGCTGCTCCAGCCGGGGTTATTAATATCAAGGTTATTGAGGTTTGCCCCCCATCCGTCACCGGTATCAACTGCTGATATTTTACCTGAAAGTATTGAAGTTACAAATGCGCTTAATATAAAAATATTTGAGGTGTTTTCATACTCATTACGGTTTTCCGAGGCCCATTTTAAAATCTGCGGGGCAGGGAACCGAAGTTCGGCCCTGTTTCCGGTAATGTTCAATATACCTCCTTCGCCTTTCAGCGCTTCAGTTAGATATTCCGCTTCTTTGGCTGTGCTCCTGTCTTCCCATATGGGCGATGCAGGACGTGATATACAGGAGCCAATCTGTTTGAGAAGATCCTGATCAGGGTCAAGAGAAGATATGGTTTTACCGAAAGAAGAGTCAGCATAAACCGTACAGTGCTGCATGCCATCACACTTTATGGCCTTAATTAAGGATATGTCAATCCCGCTTTCAGAAAGCCTTTTAAATGCAAGATCAACAGCTTCAATCAGCATAAATGGTGAGGTATACCGTATTTCTTCATCGGGCGAGGGCAACACACCTCCCTCAGTTTTATATTCAGGAAATGCCTGATCATAGTTGAATGAATCGCTGAAGGCGATATCAGTATTATCAAGATCAAGAACAACCAGTTTGACTGACTGTGTGCTGAATTCGATACCAAGTGAATAGGATGATGACATGTTGTCTCCAAAATTAGGTATATATTCGGTTATTTTTTGTTTGATTCTTTAATACTATTTCAGGAAGTAAATATACAAAAACAAACTGGCATCTCGACTGAAAGGAGAGATCTTAATAATAAGAAATTTTTTAAGATTTCTCCCGTTGGTCGAAATGACAGTTAAATTAAAAAAGAATTATGATGCGAGAGTTTTTTCTTTTACCCCTGCACCTTGAACCTTAAACCGTGAACCATGTTTTTATTTGTACATCTCATTAAAATAACCGCAGGCACGTACAACAGAGTCTCTCATAAGATCCTCAGCCTTTGCGGTTTCTCTGCCGGACAGGTATTCCCAGAGTTTATCGTAATCAAGGTCTGCTGCCGCCTTTTCACATGCTTCCCAGCTCAGTATGCTCCTTATCACCCGATCTATTCCCTGTTCTTCGGTGTCATGTGCCCTCACCTGCATGTCATGGCCTTTCCAGCGGTTAAAACCTGCCTGATCGATAAGTCCTGCAATGGCGATATTCATGCCGTTTATCCTTGCACCATTATCAATATCAAATTTGCCGGGCCCGCCCATAATCAGGCCGTCATTGTAACCCTGGCTGTTTACATGCATGTGCATCAGCATATTGTTGTCTATCTCTTCTACGGTATCATACACATGATCGAGGCCTATCATTTCGGAGTGTCCGAATTCCTTATTCAGACCTTTTTTATCTATATCAATGCCATATTCCTCCTGGAGTTTTTTCCAGAATACAATAGCGCTTGCCACTGTAGGGAGAAACATTGCCGGATAACCCTCATTGGGTTTTGGCTCTATAGCCATGTACATTTCCCCCCCAAGGGACTTTTCAAGGCTGCAGAGCTCGGCGACACTTTCTTTGAGGAATTGATACATACGCTGAATACCTACAGAGGCCAGATCATAACCATATGAGCCGTTCCAGAGAACAAATGTAGGCGGAATCTCTTTATTCCATGCCTTCTTCAGGTCGCCATAGGCAATTTTTAAAGATCTTGCGCCATAGTCATTGGCGGCTTTTCTCTCTTCCGGGTCGGGTGAACATATACCGCCATATGGGAAATATCTGTGCGCCCCGGGAGTTGCCATTGCGAGTGAAATACCTGTTTCACATAGTGTGTCTGCTATGGCTGCTGCATTGTCTTCACAGTATTCATAGTCATAATGAATTTCAAAGCCCAGCTCTACGTTATCCGGCAGGCGTGGACGAATTTTCTCATTTGTCAGTTTGATTTTACCAACGGTATCCAGTTTGTCGCCACTCCAAGCTGCGCGCGTATCATATGGAGTGAAACCTCCTTTGCCGGCGTTAAATGTCCATGCACAAATACTGTGGTATGATTTTTTTGCCATTTGATTCTCCTTATTTATTTTTTATAGACTCCATATTCAAATGCTGCTTCACTCATTGCATGGATATTATCAGGTATCCCCTTATCCAGCGATGCGCCCCCAGCCAGAATATAGCCTCCGCCTTTTCCACATACTTCTATCAGCTTGCGGCAGTATTCCTTAATTTCCTGTGGTTTACCTGTGCACAGAAGGGAGGTCGGGACATTGCCCATGATGCATGCGGTATCACCGAGTATTTCCTTAGCTTTAAACATATCTGTCTGATCAAAGTACCATACGACTCCGGATCTGGGTAAATCCTTTATAATCTCAAGCCGTTCATTATATTTACCTTCGGCAAATAACAAAGGCACAACTCCCTGTTCAATAATGCCTATCAGTACTTTTCTGAATGTCGGCCAGTAAAATTCTCTGTACTGCTTGTCAGACATCATTGTATCGTCGCCCTTGTGAAGGGGAAACATGGCAATCGGAACTCCTGACATATCTGCTGCGGTTACTGCAATATTAATATTGAGCGGAACAAGTTTTTCCATTGCCTTGTGAAGCTTCTCCGGCTGACGATACATATCCATGATAATTCCATGGGTACCCCTGAGGGTATCACCCATAAGGTCAAATGGAGCATGAGCAAATGCACCCATCATTGAAGGATATCCCTCGGCCTGGGCCATCTGATGGAACTTCATAATAGGCATCTGCCATTTGGCATTTTCCTTGCCGTATTCGACCAGTTTCAGCAGCATATCCTGGACCTGCGGATTGGACATGGGACCTAAAAACATGCTGGGAAATCCAAGTGAATTGGGCAGCGGCGGAAAATTTTGAAAAGGTTCCAGCAAACCAAGTGTTCGCGGCAGATAACGCCTTAAAATAAAATCAGACATATCATTGATGAACATGTCATACTCATCGGCCTTCATATACTCACCCTCAACAAACTGGCTGCCATGGCCGTCATCAGGAAGGCCATGACCGGGGTATTTAGATGTTTTTGTGTCCAGTAAATCTGCGGATTTACCGGAATGGATCATGGGGGATGCGAAATTGTCTCCTTTAAAGATATTGAATACATTTTCGTAGGCCTTGATGAGTTTTTCGCTGTCATACATTGCTTCCTTGTATGTCATCCCGGCCATATATATTGGGGTTGTGCCGGTAGGAAGCATGACAGGAACCCGGTCCGGCTCTTCAAGTTTAAAGACCTTAATGAACCTCGTAACTATTTCTTTATATTTCTGTTCAGCATCCGGACTGTTGAATTGCCTGTTTTCTGTGGAAAGCCATTTCTCAAACCGTTTTTCACGTTTTTCTTCAGGTGATAAATCATTCCAGCTTTTATCCATAGCTACCCCCGTTAACATTTATTTTGGCGGATTATATGAGCTTTTATAATTCATGTCAAAAGGAACTATATAAATAAAACATTTGCTTCAATTCAAATGCGCATGTATTATCAAAAATTAAAAATATATTTCCTCCAGGCCCGCAGATTAATTTTTTCATTATAATGGTCATTCAACCTTTGCGGAGGTATTGATATGAATAAAAAGGCCAGATTTTCTTTCAATGACATTAACTTTTTGTCAAGATCATTTCAGCAGAGCAGGGTATTTCTTACAGGTTTTGAACTGGGGATATTTACCGTGCTTGGTGAGGATGAAAAATCCTCCGATCAGGTGGCCAGTGAGATAAAGGCTGATCCAAGAGCGACAAATCGTCTTTTAAATGCCCTGTGTGTTACCGGGGCAGTAAAAAAGAAAAATGGGGTGTTTTATAACTCAGAGGCTGCAAAGCAGTATCTTATCGAAGGAAAACCTGAATTCCAGGGCGGTATAATGCATTCTGTAAATTTATGGGATTCATGGGGCAATCTCAGTGAATCAGTAAAAACCGGCAAATCCGTAAAAATAAACCCTGTAGCGGAAAGGGATGACAAATGGTTTAAACCGTTTATAGCAGCCATGCACAGCCGCGCATTCAGTGAGGCACCGTCCCTTATTGATCAGATAGATCTTTCAGGGGTAAAAAAAGTCCTCGATGTAGGAGGAGGTTCTGGTGCCTATTCAATGGCATTTGTAAGGGCGGCCGAAAATATCTGCTCAACAGTCTTCGACCTGCCCAATGTGGTTGCTATGACGGAAAAATATGTGCGTAATGAAGGCCTTGAAGGAAAGATAGACACAATACCCGGAAATTATAATACTGATGAACTTCCGGCTGGCTATGATCTGGTATTTCTGTCGGCTATTATTCATATCAATTCACCGGAACAGAATATCGAACTGATTAAAAAATCTAGCAGTGCACTGAACAGGAGAGGGAGAATAGTAATATCGGATTTTATCATGGATGATGACCGGATCCATCCTCCATTCGGTGCGTTTTTTTCTCTTAATATGCTTGTTAATACAGACTCGGGTGATACATACACCGAATCGGAGGTGAAGGACTGGCTGGAGCAGGCAGGCATGACGTTTGTTGAAAGAAAAGAGACCAGGAGTACAGGTCTTATAATAGGGATAAAGAATTAAATCCTGCATCTCATTGTTTTGGATTTGCTTTATGGAGATAAGGAATAATGAAAAATTCAAACATAATCATTGTTGATGACACAAAGGAAGTTTTGTCTTCCATTAAAAGAGAACTGAGAATAGAGCCATATAACGTGTTTTATGCAGAAGGAGGAGAGGAGGCCCTGGAAATACTAACGGAAAACACCTGCAAGGTAATAATATCCGACATAAAAATGCCCAGGATGGATGGTTTTGAGCTGCTTGCCAGGGTTCAGGAATTATATCCGGAAATGATAAGGGTAGTACTTTCCGGCCATTCCGATGTAAAGCTGATCCTGAATCTTGTAAATAGAGGGGGAATATACAGGTATTTGACCAAGCCATGGGAGATGGAGGATGTCAGGTCAACCATCAGGCAGTGTGTTGAACTCTTTGATCTGCGAAAAGAGGTCGTTGAACTCAGAAAAAAACTTGATGATGCAGGGCTGTTAGCGGGTTAGCTTTTATTGCGGAACGTAAGGTCTAATATCTTGTCGCTTGTGGCGGGGCAGGTTATTAAAAAGTATTTTGACAGAATATCTTAGTTCGTTATATTAAACTACTTGATTTATATTCATAAAAGGAGATGGTATGGGCAATTATGATAAATACATCTGTACGACACTGGAAAAGATACATCTTCAGCCTGGTCCGACCCCGGATGAGAAAATAATGCTGGCAAAGGAGGGCTGGCGGCTCCGCATGGAGAATATTCTGTGGCTGGACGCTGATGTCCTCCCTGGTGCTTATTATGGGGAGGCTGCCTGGATATGGCCGGGTACATACGCGGGTCAGGTTACCCAGGATATTCTGGATACACGTACCACACCAAACGCACCCATGTTCCCCCACTACCATGAATACCCTGAGCTGCTATCATGGTGGGGCACTGATCCTGACAACTTTGATGATGTCACCGAGATGAAGATGATCATGGGAGACGAGGAAATCCACCTGAAGGGAAGCTGGGTCTGTTACGCTCCTGCCAGGATGTATCATATGCCGATGTGGGTAAAGGGCGGATACGTAACGCCAAGACCTGTGTATCACTGGACATCCGGTCCTGGAATGTATACCCGGGACAAGGATGAGGACGCCTCAGCTGATGACTCTGTCGGCGAAGCCCCTGTTGCCGGTTCCCCTAAAAAGTCAACAACCGAAAACCGGATGTATTTCGTGATGGGAGGAGATCAGAAAGAATGCCCGGTTAAAATCGATTACATGCCGGAAATTGATCCCAGATACTGCAGGCACGTGGCGTATGTTGACGAAAACATTATACCCGGCGCTGAGTTTGGCTGTAACACCAAATACCTGCTTCCCGGTTTCCCAAAGGAATCAGGGATGGTCGTTATGGAACCGCATACCCTGCCCTATGGAACAACCATCACCATGAGCGTCATGAACTATGACGATCTCTACAACCTTGACGCGGAGGTCGAGCTGTGGATCGGCGGAGAAAAGCACCTTATTAACAAGCGCTTTGGCGCCTATGTACCTCCAGGTGTGGAGCAGGGGCCCCTGATTGTCCGGAATATGAAAAAACAGATATTCTTTTTGACCTCAGGTCCTGTGGGTGAAGGGATTAAGAAATATCCCGGTGGGAGTTAGGTCTAAGCTTTCAGCTATCAGCCAGGTCTTTTTATTAAAAGCCTTTTGCTGAAAGCTGAACGCTGAGTGCTGAAAGCTCCTTATTCCTTGTCAAATTCAAGCGGGTTTTTCCCTACAACAGTTGAAGCAAAGGTCGGGGCAAACATTATGTGCCCGAACATGATCGGTTTATCCACCCTTTTAAATTTCAGGGGGCAGTGCAGCAGATTCGGCGGGACATATACCCAGGTTGTATTGGTGATGATATGGGTTTCCGCATCATCCCCTTCGCCCATGGTGAACTCCACCTCGGCTCCAAACTCCTCAAAATTCATGGGGTCGCCGCCGATAAAGTACAAAATTTCCGCGACAGAATGCCGATGCCCGTCTGGTATCATCTCATAAGGGTAATAAATCGGGCGCAGGACCTGTGTAAGGCCCTCATCCCATCCTTCTACCTGCTTTTCCTGCCCTAGGCCTATGTATTTCGGCGCATCATCAGGTGTGCCGGGATGTTTTATTCCCCAGGGGTTTTTCAGGAAATATTTCCCGTATTTTGTTTCTGCCATAGTCAAACCTCCTTATAAAAACTCAAAATTCATTACCTTATGCGGATCAAAACCCGCGTCTTTTTCAAAATAGGGTTCCCGGGTCCCTTCTTCGCCTGCGAGCATAATCTCAACCTGGATGATAGGCCGGTCAACGCGCGTGATTTCGAGCGGACAGTGTGGCAGTCCCGGAGGCAGAGAAACCATAGTGGGCCGGGTGAAAACGTGTTTCTCCAGTTCTTCTCCAAAATAAAAAACAACTTCTCCGCCAAAATCCTCAGGATCTTCCGGATTGCCGCCATACCATGCAACAAATTCCTGAAAATTGTGCGTGTGACAGGGATTGTCGCCTTTAAAGGGTTTAGTGACAAATTGATGGCCGATAGTTATATTATACCCTAGCAGCTTATGGCCGATCATCATGCCGTCAAAAACAACACTCCCGTTTGACTTCATGGACAGCCGGAGGTGGGGTGGATGGTGAATGTACTTGTCATATTTATTACTCATCTTTTTTCCTCCTGTAAATTGTCTACATTACCGAACCGCCCGAGACATGGAATACCTGGCCTGTAACAAAGCTGGTTACGTCCGATGCCAGGAAAGCAGTGGCGTTGGCGATATCTTCCGATGTTCCGATTCGACCCAGGGGCATGAAACTGGCCAGACGTTTCCGGCCCGCCTCTTCCTCTTCAGGAGTAAGCGGGGGCAGACCTTCTCTGAAAACAGCGCCGAATTTGGTAGGGGCCGGTCCCGGAGCCACACAGTTAACCCTAATGCCGGCTCCGGCCTCGTCCATGGCAAGCTGTTTGGTGAAAAGATCCATAGCATATTTGGACATGGCATATACGCCGACACCCATTCTATGCTGATGGGTGCTGCCTGAGCCGATATTGACGATAACCCCGTATTTCCGTTCTCTCATCAGGGGAACAACCGCCTTGCAGATATTCATGGTGCCGAAGAGATTGAGCTTCATCTGCTTTTCCCAGATTGCTTCGTCCTGCTGATCAATGGGAATGTTGTCCTTATGGAGAATGGCCCCCGCAACATTGCAGAGAATGTCGATTTTTCCGAATTCGTCCATGACCCTTTTTCACCATCGCATCAACATCCGCCGGATTGGTGATATCCGCTTTCAGGGCGATACTTTTAATACCGAGATCCCTGATCGCAGCGGCCGTCATTTCAACATCCTCCATGACAATATCGGATACCGCCACGGCCTCGCATCCTTCTTTCGCAAGCAGTAACGCCGTCGCCTTTCCAAAACCAACCTGGCTGCCGGCGCCTGTAACCAATGCCACCTTACCTTTGAAACCAAGATCCATTACTGCCTCCTTCTAATTTATTTTTGATTTTTCAAAGTGGAAAAACTTTATATATTAGCAGAAAACTATTTTTAATTATGGCCCCACAGACAACAAAACCCCACTCTCCGAAAAAGAAAGCAGGGTTTTCTGTAATATTATAAATCCATATCTATCCTCTGATTAAAGGATTATAGAACGAGTTCATTTTTAATAGTGGATTTAATACTCCTCTTATTAAAATAAATCAAGTAGTTTAATATAACGAACTAAACCATGAAACAGTTATTGGTCGATCAGGGCTGATTCTGTTTCAGTGAAGCAATCTGCAGTTCCAGTTTTTTTAGTTCCCGCAAGACTCTGTTGGTTTGCATATGAAAAAAAAGATAGAGTTTACTTACTAATATTCCAGCCACACAATATGCTGTAAGCCCTCCCCATTTCAGCATGCCGGATATATCAGGCGAGACTTTAAAAAAACGAATAAGAGCATATACGGCGACTATAGTCGTTAAAAATATAAGAATAGTAGTCAGCCAGTTGATAAAACTGTAACGCCCCTTTAAGAGTCCCATAGCCTGCTCTGTATACTTTGGTTCTTCATCAAGGCTGGCCAGAAAATCCTGTTCTTCCTGTGACAGGGATTCAAAAATGGCTTTGTCAAGATTACTCGTTATTTTATTACTCATGATGTTTTCCTCCTGTGTTTTATTCATTATCTCTGAAGAAATCTTTTAGTTTCGATCTGGCATGAAAGAGCCGGGTTTTAACTGTTCCTGCAGGTATTTCCAGTGCAATTGCGATTTCACTTACCTTTAATCCCTCAATATAAAACAGTGCAAGCGCTGCTCTCTGTTCTCCTGGCAGTTGCCTCAGGGCTTTTCCCATATCCATTTTCAGCACCTCTTCTGCCTCTCCATCGCTTATTTGTTCATCATTTATTGATTCATTTTTTCTGTCAGACTGCTTCTTCCTGATCAGGTCGTAACAGCGCCTGGAGACAATGGAGTAGGACCAGGCTGGAAATCTCGATACATCATTAAGTTTCCTGAGCCCTGTGACAATCTGGCTCCAGGCTTCCTGCACCACATCGGCCGCACCATCAATATTACCTAACAATCTGCTGGCATGAGTATAGTGGCGCGGCCACCAGCGCCTGGCCAGTTTATCAAGCGCCTCTCTGTCACCTTCCAGTGCCAGCATCACCAGCATATCGTTAAAGACCTGATTGACTTCTCTTGCCATAGTAGATAATTGTCCTTTTTAGCTATATAGTCCTTATAAAGATGGAAATGGTTCAATTATAAAAGTAGTGAAATGAAAATTTACCGATTATATTATCCACTT
The DNA here is from genome assembly GCA_963667015.2 of Desulfatiglandales bacterium. GTDB lineage: Bacteria > Desulfobacterota > DSM-4660 > Desulfatiglandales > HGW-15 > JAAZBV01. The sequence goes on along the minus strand of CAXXJJ010000004.1, from coordinate 995,890 downwards.
AAAGCATAAAATATGTTTTTCTTGACATACAAATCAAGGCTCTCCTACATTCAGACCTGAAAATAGAAATTTTTAATTTTATTTAGACCCAAAAACACTCCTGAGTTGTTATATTACCAGAAACGTTTTTTAGCGCACACACAGGACCGGACCTATGGAAGATAAACTGCTGGTATATCGATGCAGGCGCGGGAGCCAGGAAGCGCTTACGCGGATATACGAAAAATATAAAAGAAATCTGTTATTGCTGGCGATGTCCCTGCTTAATGACCGGATAGCTTCGGAAGATGTGGTGCACGATGTATTTGTGACCTTTGTCAGGAAACTGGATGATTTTAAGCTTACAGGCAGCCTTAAGAGCTACCTGATGACCTGCGTGGCCAACAGTGCCCGGAACCGGAACAGGGCCGAAAGTCTGCGATCAAACCCCGGGCCTGATTCTGAAAAGGAATTTGCCGGCTGTGCTGAAGGGCCGCTTGAGTCAGTAATATGCAATGAACAGATGGAACGGTTAAGCAATGCCCTGGCGCAATTGCCTTTTGATCAGCGTGAGGTGGTTATGATGCATCTGCATGCTTCCATGACATTTCGGGAAATTGCCAGTGCGCGGCAGATTTCAACCAATACGGCCAAAAGCCGTTACCGGTATGGAATCGAAAAACTCAGGTCACTTTTGAATGATGGGGGTGCCCGATGAAAACACCGGAAAAACTTGTTCGATTGATTAGAGAATCTGAAATAATAACCAATCCCGGGGTGGATGACCGTATCCTGAACGATGCCCGGAATGAGTTGGCAAAGCGGCAGCAGGAAAGGACTGCGCCTGGCGGGGTTTTATGGAGAACACTCATGAAAACCAAAAAAACTGCATTTGTTACAGCGTCAATGACTGTTATCGTGGCACTTATTGTTTTTCAATTTATTGGAAATCCGGTTGGGCCCAAACTGACATTCGCCCAGGTGATTGAACCTATTCTAAAGGCTCAAACTGCCGCCTACGACATTATATTCGGTCCTGATGATGGCAGAAAACCGGTAGTTCACGATCTGGTGATGGGTTCCCGCATTCGCAGAAGGGTTGCCGGCAGCAGAGCAGTGACCATAATTGATCTGAAAAACCGACGGGTGCTTTTTCTGAATGAAGCAAATATGGAAGCCCGATACGGGTACAGGGAACCCAAGGGAATGCCTTCCAATCGGAATTTCCCAAAGGGGATTGCTTCTGGTCAGAATTATCTGGAGGAATTGAAAAACACTATCATTAGATTAAAGGACATGCCGGATTTCACTATCGAAAAACTTGGTCGCAAACAGCTCGATGGTCACGAGGTGGTCGGATTTTTTGCCAGCCACCCAAAGCTGGACATCACTATCTGGGCCGATGTCGATACCGGGTTACCAGTGCGCATAGAACATAATGTTGGAACAATGCATGTAACCTGTAAAAACATGAAGTTTGACATACCCATGGAAGAAGAAATGTTCAGCATGGAAGTGCCTGCAGGATACACGGTGCAGAAACCCATTACTGCGGACCTCCAGCCGACCGAGGGCAATTTTATCGAAGGCCTGAGGCTGATAGCGGAAAAATTAAATTACGGCCGTTTCCCCGACGATATTTCCTATGAATCTTTATACAGGTGGATGACCAGCGGCCCCATAAACAGCCAGTTTAACGCAATGTCAAAAGAGGAAGCGCAGGCCATTAGCCTGGAATTAATAAAATTTATAGGATTCACTACCTTTTTTCCCGGAGAAGGTAAATGGACCTATCAAGGCAAGGGTGTGCGGCTGGGTGAAACTGAAACGCCTATCTTCTGGTACAGGCCTGAAGGATCCGAGACCTATCGTGTGATTTACGGCGATCTTCATGTGGAAAATGTCGACCCCGAAGATCTTCCTGAATAACATAGCGAGCCTGTAAGCCTGATAGCATATAGCTTTTCGCAGGGTGGGATTCTTGTCGCGGCGTAGCTTTATGCGAAGACGGATTACATCCCACCTTGAGACAGGTTTGAAACCTGTTTCTACAAAAAAATAAAACAACAACAGGTCGGGAATATATCCCAATACTGTTGAATTGAGAGAATTGTCTTACCAAAAGCATCTCTGGATGCGATATGTTAATAGATACTCAGTTACATAAATATTATAAGCTCAGTAGGTGCGACACATGCCGATTGTGTCAACCCTCCGGGGCTATTTATTTTCATACTCTCGTGGCTATTAACATATCACCGCGATGCGGTTAAAAACTAAAGCTTAAATCAACAACATTGGGAATAAATCCCGACAACAATATAGGCTCCTGACAGTTCGTATATTTCTCTTTCCCAATTCCTCTTTTTTGTTTCCCAGACAGCCTGCAGACTAAATTGCTACAGCCTTCTTTTTCACTAATCTCCTCTATTCACATTCTTCCTAAAAACTGCTATACAGGCGTTTTTTAACTATTTCCCATCCAGAAAAAACAAAAACGATAGTTTTTGGATGGACACTAACTATTTATTTGAGGTCTTATATGAACAAGAGTTTAGTTACCAATCTTGCGGCTGCGATATGTATTCTGATCGGGTATCTGGTGCCGGCTGTGAAAGAGTATTTCCTTTCAGTCGGGTTTTTTGCCCTGTCCGGAGGACTGACGAACTGGATCGCAATTTATATGCTGTTTGAAAGGGTTCCCTTCCTGTATGGATCGGGAGTCATTCCAAATCATTTTGAAGAATTTAAATCGGGTATCAGAAACCTGATGATGACTGAATTTTTTACAAAACAAAACCTGGACCGGTTTTTATCTAATTCATCATCACTACCGGAAATAAACATAAGCAAAGCCATCGATGCAGTGGATTATAATTCGGTTTTCGACAGCCTGGTTCAAATAATTATGGCTTCAAAAATCGGTGGAATGTTAAACATGATCGGTGGCCAGGCAGCCCTGGAAGTGTACAGAGAACCGTTTATTAACAAGATACAGGACTTTGTTCGGGAGGAGGTAAAAAAACCGGCTTTTAAACAGGCTGTATCTGAATCTCTTGAAAGCGGTTCATTAACCGAAAATATTGAAAAACAGGTGGAATCCATTGTTCAGTCAAGGCTTGATGAACTTACACCGCAAATGGTCAAGAAGATTATTCAGGATATGATCCGAAAACACCTGGGATGGCTGGTTGTCTGGGGTGGCGTCTTCGGAGGACTGATAGGTCTGGTAATGGCGCTTTTAAAACTGAATTAGTTTATTTTTATTATCAAATGTTAATGCAGTAATCAGACTCAGACCTTCATTATTGAAAAGTTATTCTTATCTGTAAATATTGAAGGCCTGAGCCAGTTAGATTTTCTTTTCTTTAATTATACTTCGAAAAATGTAAAAAAAATATTGACAGACGACATGTGTCGTTGTAGTGTAACGACACATGTCGTTTCTGTATTAATCAAGCAGAGCTCTACACCAAAAATCGTCTCACAGTTAGTCATCTTAACGAAAGGATACCTACCCATGCCCGATAAATTATCAAAGCTGACAGATCCTGAATTTGAAATAATGAAAATAGTGTGGGAGCGGGGTAAGGTGACTATTAATGAAGTGCTTGATGCAGTCAATTCTCTGCACAATCGTGATTTAAAACGAACCACTATTCAGGTCCAGATGAAACGTCTTGAAGAAAAAGGCTGGCTTGTCCACCATGAAGACGGCCGAAACTATCTTTATGAATCAACCCGGGGACGTGAAGAGGTATCAAGAGAGATTACCAGTGATATCAAAAAAAGAATATTTGATGGATCATATGCCAATCTTGTTAAGGCATTGTTTCAGGGATCGGATGTTACCAGTGATGAGATAAAAAGAATCAGAAAGATTTTAGATGACTACGAAGGGAAATAAGCAATGGATTTATATTCTCTGTTTACAAATACCAAAACAGCAGAGTTTATTTTTAATCTTTCAATACAGATAATTGCGGTCTCACTGGCCGGCTGGATAATAATGAAATTATGGAGCCCCAGATCTGCGCCTGCCCGCAGTGCGGGTTATCTTACAATACTGGTATCTCTTGCTCTTCTTCCTGTCATTTCTACCATGTTTAACCTCAACCGGATCACGTGGTTTCAGCCAACTATAGAACTCCCTCAATCATATACCCGGCAGTCATCACCTGACAATTTCCAGGAGCGGCAAAAAATTCTGGAAGAGAAGATAATAATTGATAATGAGAAGCCTGAAATCAGGCAGGATACCTTTGAGAAAAATGAGGCCTTCGATATGGCTCCTGTTTTTGATACAGCCAATCAAAAGCGTGAGGCAGCCTCTGTGGATGAGCAGCAGGAAAATCTGAGGACCTCTGATAAAAATAATTCTCCTTTTCTCACGCGCGATCGGATTATCTTATCGGCAAATATATTCGGAGGGATATGGATAGCAGGGTTTATTATATTTATTCTTCGCCTGGGTTATAAACTTTCTTTCTTAAAGGGTTATATGCACAATCTTAACACCGGTGATATTGAAAGGCTTAAAAATATCTACAACTCTATCAAACACGTATTTAAAGATAAGCCCATACCGGATATCTACTTCTCATCTTCTCTCTCATCACCGGTAACAATTGGGATTGTCCGACCGGTAATGATATTACCTGTAGAGATGGAAAATATGTCAGATGATGAGTTGAAAAGCATTTTATTGCACGAACTTGCACATATTTTTCATCGTGATAATTTTATCGGGTTTTTGCAGCATGTTCTGTCCTCGATTTTCTGGTGGAACCCGCTTGTTTATTACCTGAACTCAGCATATTCCGAATCCAGGGAGGATGTTTGCGATAACTACGCAATAAATGTTTTAAAAAGCCCCAAAAAATACGCAAAGACTCTGCTTCGTCTTGCCGAGAAAACACATTTATTGTCTCACATGCCGGCCACTGCAGGTATGTCTTTATCAAGACGCTCGCTTGAACATCGGGTGCTTGACCTGTTAAGAACAGATAGAGATCTTAGCACAATATATAAACCATCATTGCTTATTCTCTCATTGCTGGTAGCAATTATTATCACTTCCTGTGGAACAGGAATGAAATTAAAGCTTAAGTATGCTGATTATCCAGATAATCCGGGATATTTTAAAATCAGTAAAAAACCGGTATGGGTTATCGGTAATGATATTATTAAAAGATTAAATGCAGGTGAATTTAAAGATATAGAAAAATACATTGATAAACTTGTTAAAAAAAAGCCGTACACAGTGGACGGAACAAGGGTTCTTGAAAAGCTCTATCCATTTGTTGCCGAAAGATTAGAGAGCCCTGACATGCTTGACAAATGGTGTGCAGAAGAGGATTCCCACCAGGCATCTTTTATATTTAGAGGGAATTTTTACATCTCTGAGGCATGGAAACATCGAGGACATGGTCTTGGATATACTGTCACAGACGAAGGCAGGAGAAAGTTCAGGGAAAATCTTGAACTTGCAAAAAATGATCTTGAGAAAGCCTACTCCATAAACCCCGAAGACCCGAACTGTTCAGTCCACATGATTACAGTATGTCTTGGATTAGGTTTGGGTGAAGAAGAGATGGATATTTGGTTTAAAAGGGCAGTAGCTGTTGACCCGATCGCGTATTCTGCCTATGCCAGAAAACAGAACTTTATAAGGCCCAAATGGTATGGCACAAAAGAAAAGGATAAAGCCTTTGCAGAACATTGTTATGAAAACGCTCCCCAAAAAAGTATCATTCATGAAATAATGCTGGATTACATAATAGAAAATTATAGGGGCGCCGAGAATAAGAGTGATTACTTCAGCGATCCCCTAATAACAAAAAGAATAGAAGATGTTGTTCAACGAACCCTGAAAATATTTACTGACTCAACTTCAATTAGAAGCAAACTTGCAGAGATAGAACGACTAAAGGGAAATTATGGCCAGGCGATTGAGCTCTATAGTGAAATTCTGACAATTGAACCGGGTAACCCCGATGCGTTAAGCAAGAGAGGAAAATTATACGCAGAAAAATTAAGGAAGTCTGATCTGGCAGAGGCTGATTTCAAAATGAGTATTGAGTCCGATCCTTACGGCCCTGCTAATTATGAAGAACTTGCAAGTATAGCCCGTATGAATGGAGACTACAGGAAAGCCATTGAATATTTAACCATGGCGATAATAAAAAAACCTAAAAATCCGCAATTATATATTGACCGGGGAGCCATAAAAAGAACACCCCTCCGTGAATATGCCTCAGCGCTGGAAGACTTTAAACAGTCTATCGAGCTGGACAGGAATCATGTTACAGGCAATTTTTATATGGCTCTTTGCTATGAGAGCATGCAGCAATTTGAAGAGGCTAAAAAATACTGCATGAAAACATTGAGCCTTATTGAAGCAAGAAGCCCAGGAAAAGACAGATCACTTCCCCCGGCATTCGCTAATGATATAAAAAATAAGCTTATTGCAATGCAAAGGAGACTGGAACAAGGCTCTTCCCCACGTCAAACAACCCAGGGAACTTTTTATCCAAAGGAAATCAATTATACTATTGATCCATCTCCCGGAGAGGGATGGGAAAAAATATCAGCTGAACCGTTTAATGATATGGCATTCAATCTTCCGTCTAAATTAACAACAATATATGTGGGGCGTATTCCTGTCCCTGATGGGAACGGTTTACACCCGGCAGAGATATTCAGGGGCTGGATTGATGGTATGCAGAAAAAATATGATTATAAAAATTTTAAAATAGAATCAAGCGGTACAACAACCATTGATGGCCGCAAATCATATTATGCCGTTTATGAGTACAATTTCAGGGATATTATAAAAAGAGAGAAGGACTATATTATTCAAGGTAACTCAGTATTTTACCGTATTCGTTACAACAGTCATATAAATACTTATAATGAAAATCTGCAAACATTTGAAAGGTATGTCACGAGCTTCAAGATTACTGCGAATCAAATTCCAATGAGGAACATGAATAATCTTCCAATTGAAAATCGGAAAATCATACATGTTCTTCCTGGTGAAATTCTTTCTCAATATACCGGCACCTATAAATTGAATCCTGATACGAATATCATAATCAGCCTATTGAATAATCGACTTATCAGCCAGTTGACCGGTCAGGGTGTTGTCGCCCTGCTTAATGAATCAAATATGAAATTTGTTAACAATAAATCGAATACAGAAGTAGAATTTTTTAAAGATGAAAGCGGAAATATTACTCACCTGATACTGACACAGGATGGTGTTGAAAAAAAAGCGGTTCGAACAAGTGATAAAGTTACTGATGGAAACACTGTAACATTAACGGCCGATACCCTGTCCCAGTATGTAGGTACCTATAAAATGAACCCGGACCTTAACCTTATGATTACTATGGAAAACAATCAGTTGTTTGCGCAGTTTCCCGGCTTAATGCTAAAGGCTCTGTTACCGGAATCAGAAAAACTATTTTTTGATAATATAATAGATACCCGGCTGGAATTTATTAAAGATGTGAGTGGAAAAGTATCACATCTTCTGTTTATCCAGAACAATGTAGCAATCACGGCTCCGCGGATAAACGGCAAAAAAGTATCCATCACGGAGGAAAGTCAAAAAGAAATTGGAGAAGATTTGGGTAGTATGACAGGCCGTTCGACTGATGGCGGCCTAAAAGGAGGAACGTTGAAGGTTGTCGTTGATCTGCCACATTTTTCCGGCCTTAACGCCGGATCAAATGCTGTCGATATAAACAACGTAAATCGAGCAGTGTCGGATTTACTTGTTCTAGATAATGCCGGAAAGAAAAGCATCACCCTGCATATGAATGGCAAAGATACTTTTTTCGAAGGAGGGACAGTTCTTACTGTTTACTGCAATGTGTGGAAGGGGGAGCAATCTAATGAAGATTACAAGTATAACGGACGAAAAACTGTAACAATCGACGGAAATACGACCATTACTTTTAAAGAAGAATCGATACCGAACAATTACGGATTGACTGAAGACACTGCAATTAAAACCGGAGGAGGGCCAAAGGGTGAACGTGATTACTTAGACCTGCTGTGCGGACCCAATGGTGAAAAAATAAAATACAAAAGACTGGGCAGTTGCTGTGCTTTTGAAACACCGAACTCACCATTTGCAGCACTGGACATCTATGAAGTTACCTATGAGGGTTTAAGCGAGCCAATCAAGGTTTATCTAAATATGTATGATCCTCCAACCGGGAAATTTCATGCTCCGGTAGGGTTAAAACTGAAAATAAAATATAATAGCGGGTCGGTTGGGTTAACCCAACATCATTAATAATAGTTATAGTACCTCATTCATTTGTCGAATGTTCAGTTCTGTCTGAACGATAATGTTTCCTCAATAACCCTCCCTTTGAGGAAACTGGGAAAGGGGAGGGGAAGTGTTTTCCCCCTCCCGGTCCCATTTACATTGTTGAGGCGGTTTATGAAAATTAGATTTTACTGTTCTGTGTTACTGGCTATCTTTATTCTTCCCGGATGTAATACATACTCCTATAGAAACGGTGGCTATTCCCATTTTGTTGAGGAAAACTATGAGCAGGCTCTTGCGGACTATAACAGGGCAATTAAAATAAATCCGATAAACTATGACGCCTATTTTCATAGAGCAGCATTATATAAACAGCAAAAAGAATATGATCTTGCTGTTGATGATCTTAATAAGGCAATAGAGTTAAATCCTGATTCAAACTATTACCGGGAAAGAGGATCTGTTTATTATTTGAAAAAACAGTATGATTTGGCTATCAAAGAGTATATCAAGGCGATAAGGCTTAACAGCTACCCTCCAGCATATCATGATCTTGCCTGGTTGCTTGCCACCTGCAGCGATGAAAAATATCGTGACGGATCAAAGGCTGTGGCGTTTGCAGAAAAAGCAGTCGGGTTTGGAAAAAGAGCAGGTTATCATATTGTCCTTGAACCACAGGTGCTTAACACACTTGCTGCAGCTTATGCTGAAGCCGGAGATTTTGATACGGCAGTTGAGAGCCAGGAAAAGGCTATACAGTTATTGAAAGAAGAAGGTAGATCGGATAATCTGGACGGGTATGTAAAGCGGCTGGAATCATACAAAAGAGATATCCCGTGGACGGATATTTTTTAACATGCTTCATTAATATATCAATTCAACTGTGAATAGTTAAATTTAAAATGGAGAAGATACTATGAAAAGACATTTGTTGATTGTGCTGATTCTTTTTGCATCTCTTATGCAGAACATATCCTACGCATCTGATGATTCAAATTCTCAAGAGAAAGTATTCAGGTTGGATGAGGTAAGTACACCTCCCAGGGTTATTATTGCAGTCCCACCGAGATATCCTTTGGAAATGCAGATTCAAGGTGTAGAAGGCCGTGTTGTTTTAGGGTTTATAGTCAATAAAGATGGCGGGGTAAGAGATCCCAACGTTGTAACGGCTGTTCCTGAAGGAGTTTTTGACGCTTCAGCCCTGGAAGCGGCAAAACAATATAGATTTAAACCCGCCACCAAAAATGGAGAACCCGTCGACTGTTATGTTAAATTGCCAATGAAGTTTAGTGTGGCCGGAGCTAAAACACCATACGATGCATATGAAGCAGCCCAAAAAGGCTTTAAATTTATTAAGGTCGGGGAATATGATAATGCTGTCAAGGCATTCTCTGAAGCAATAAAAATAAGTAAAAAATACGGCCCCGGATATTCCGGAAGGGGCATAGCGTACATGAATTTGAAGGAATATGAAAAGGCAATCAAGGACTTTAATGAGGCTATAAAAAGATCCGGAAAAATTGCTCTGCTCTACAAACTGAGAGGCGATGCCTACAGTGTGCTGAAGGATTATAAAAAGGCTATTAAAGATTTCGATGGCGCAATTAAAATAGAGCCTGAAATGCCGGAGGCCTATTTTGCCAGAGGAGATGCCTTCAGGAACCTGGGTAAATACAGCGAAGCAGTCGCAGATTATACAAAGGTAATTGAACTGGATAAGAGCTTTTTACAGGCCTATAACAATAGAGCAGTTGCCTATAATAAACTTAAAGACACTGAAAACATGTGCCTTGATATTAAAAAGGCCTGTGACCTGGGCGACTGCAGGGGATTGGAGTTGGCCCAAAAAGCTGAAAAATGCAGTGGTGATACAGTTGGAAATTAAAGAAAGGCTGTGGCAGGATGACTGTGAAAGAGAACTGCCACTTTATAAATAAAATCATGATTTAACTTCTGCATTTAATAATGCCGGGTTACTGGATATATATGTACGATCCGCCAACTGGAGAATTTATTCCGCCGCCAGGATTTAAATTGAGAAATGAAATGTAAATAAACGGTCCTCTTACAAAAAAGGTGGAACACTCGAATTAAACCATTGGAAGGATGGATTGTAACCAACATCCATTAAAGAAAAGGTTAACAGGGTAATGAAATTAATAGAAAAAATACTCGGGTTTGATGCTAAAATCCTGAATTTTAACAGCGAAAATATCTGGACGGCATCACGTATAGCCAATAATTTTGTGAACAAATATTCAGTATTCAATTCTATGACCTGTTTTTGTAAGGGAATTTTTCATAAATTCATTCAGCTTCATTATATTTCTTCCCTGTTCTTTACATTTGTCATGCATATCCGGAACCATAATTATATATTCTTCTCTTTTCATTCCTTCAAGGAAGCCTTCTGCCAGCTGATCGGCCGAAAGGAAAAAGGGCATTTTAAAGAATTCTTCAGTATCCTTTTTCATCCTGCTTTTTTCTTCTTCTGTTCCTACATACTTTGAATTCTCGCTGATATTTGTCCTTACTCCGCCGGGAACCAGGCATGAAACCCTGATGCCGGACTGCCCGAGGTAGCCATAAAGCGATTCTGTTAAACCGATAATCCCGGCCTTTGTTGTTATATAGGGGATACCTAACATTTCTGCTGTATATATAAGGGCCTGTATTGACGAAACATTAACTATATAACCGCTGCCTCTTTTGATAAAGTGGGGCATAAAGGCATGTATGTTTCGAATATAGCCCATAAGGTTTGTGTTGATGATAAATTTCCAGTCTTCAAGGGGTATTTTGTCCAGTGTGCCGCGTACTCCTACTGCGGCATTATTGATGAGGATATCAATATTACCGAATTCGGCTATTGCCTGATCCTTCATAGAAATAACGTCTTCATCCTTTGCCATGTCGCAGGCAACAACAAGGGCTTTTTTGCCGAGTTCCTCTATTTTACCTTTAACCTCTTCCATATTTGGCACGTTACGTGAGGCAAGGACTATGTCCACACCCTCCTTTGCAAGCAGAATTGCTATGCTGCGACCAATGCCACCTGATGAACCTGTTACAACGGCTGTTTTTCCTTTAAATTCCAAATTTATCTCCTTTTATACCTAAAATTAAAAAACTTAACCCGGCATCTGCTGCATTTTCCCATTAAACATGTCGACCCAAATGAGTTTTTCCTGTGTAAATTCATGGACCCCATGAACGCCGCTTACCTTGCCAAATCCGCTTTCCTTATATCCTCCCCAGGGAAGATCGGTTGATGCTGCAAGCCCCTCATTAATCCAGACCGTACCTGCCTGAAGTTCATTGGCAAACCTGATGCCCTTTGCCGCATCCCTCGTATATACTGCAGCACAGAGTCCAAAAACATTGTCATTGGCGGCTTTTATTACTTCATCTTCAGAGGAAAATTTCACAATACACGCAACAGGACCGAATATTTCTTCACGGTAGATTGTCATTTCGGGTGTGACATTGCTGAATACGGTGGGTAATACATAGTAACCCCTGTCAAGAGGAGGTTCGGTAGGCCTTTTTCCTCCAAGCAGAAGGGTTGCTCCTTCATCTATTCCGGATCTGATAAGGCTTTCTACCTTATCTCTATGTTCCGCGCTTACAACAGGCCCCATAAAGGTCTTCGGGTCATTCGGGTCACCGGCGGTTATATTTCTGGATCCTTCAACGAATCTTTTAACAAATTCATCATATATTTTTTCATGAACATATATTCTTCCGGGTGCTGCGCATATCATTCCGGTATTTATATACTGGGACCTTACAAGCTTCTCAACCGCTACATCCAGGTCCGCATCTTCCAGTATAATATAGGGATTTTTCCCTCCCAGCTCCATACCCATCTTTTTCACTGTTTTGCCGGCATTTTCGATAATAACCTTTCCGGTTTCACAACTGCCTGTAAATGCGACCATATCTACATCTGGATGTGATGAGAGCATATTGCCAACCAGTCCTCCGGGACCTGTTATTATATTTACAGTACCGGGTGGAAAATCCAAATTAGAGATAATCTCCGCAAGTTTGAGTGCTTCAAGTGAATCAATGCTGGGCGGTTTTATCACGCATGTATTTCCTGTGGCCAGAATGCCTCCAAGCTTATCACAGATCATCATCAACGGGGCGTTCCAGGGGGTGATAAGGGCAACAACTCCAGCAGGTTCTTTTCTTGTATATGTAAGGGTGTTGCCTGATGCAGGGATCATTTCACTCATCATTGTTCTTGCGGTATCTGCGGCAAAATCAAGACTTGCGGCTGAACCCATGGCCATAAAAAATGCGGTTTGTGCAGGCGTTCCATGGTCAAGTACATCAAGTTTTCCAAGATCTTCCGCATTCTCCCTGATCGCCCCGGCCAGTTCCTTTACAAGTCGGCACCTTTCGGCAACAGGAACTTTTGACCATATTGAAAATGCCTTTTTTGCTGCTTCCACAGCCATATTTACTTCTTCTTCCCCTCCAAGGGGTAGATCTGTAACTGTTTCCTCAGTCGCAGGGTTAATTACCGGGTATGTCTTGCCTGATACGGCATCAACTAATTCACCGTTTATCAACATCTTTAATTCTTTCATATGTTTTCTCCTGATTGATTTAATCTTATTTCTCATTTTCACTTATATCGAAAATGATATAAGTGAGGGTATTATCTTACTTCCCATTTTATTAATAGGATTTTGTGCTTATTAGTCTCGCTGGAATTTTATTCCGGTATAAAGAACATCTATGTATTTATGGGCGAGTAACCCGGTAAACATAGATTAATAAATTATTTATTGTCAATTAAAATATATCAAAAATGACATATGGTATTTTTAGCAAAAATCAAAATAATCTAAAATGATTGATATGTTAATAAAAACATAAATAAGAAAATAAATTGAAATAGAAAAGTTGTAAAAATGCTTATTTTGGCCGGTTATTATGATATTGCATTTTTTTATTGACACTTATGTCGAGATCGATATAAGGGTGTAACAATCTGCAATATACTTAACCGGTATATTTTTTTTGAAATGAGTTATATCGATTATGATACAAGGTGTGATGATGTCTTTTAAAAAAAAAGAATTGTAAGTTTTAGAGATTATTAAAGGTGAAGATCAAGTAAAAGGAGAATGCTTGATGGCTGATTCTGAAAAAATAAATCAAAAGAAAAAGGAAATGAACCGGCGACAGTTTCTTGTAGGAAGCGGTGCTGCACTTGCAGCAGGAGCGATAGCTGCCGGCACTCCGGTCACAGCCAAAACGTCCTCAAAAAATTCTTTTCCCAAATCAGAGGCATATATTGTTTACGACAGCAGAGTATGCTGGGGATGCCAGAGCTGCATGTTTGCATGTTCTTCAGCACATTATGGAGAGGCAAATCCCTCATTGTCACGTATACAGATCATCCGTGATGCTCCATCATTTACGACCTATCCTAATGATATAGTATTGGCTCTCTGCAGGCAGTGTGTTACGCCACTTTGTGTTGAAAACTGCCCTACCGGGGCCGCACATATAGATATTGAACATGGAAATGTCCGTGTTATTGATACAGATAAATGTATCGGCTGTAAGAAATGTATCCAGATGTGTCCTCAAAGGCCTCACCGTACGGTATGGAATCCTTATATTAAAAAATCAACCAAGTGTGACCTGTGTATTGATACTCCTTACTGGAATAAGAAGGGTGGACCGGATGGAGAACCGGCATGCGTTACAATATGTCCGGCAAAGGCCCTGAAGCTGGTAAAAACTGCTCCGACTCAGGAGGACGTCAAAGGATATGATGTTGATATGGCGCCGCCTGCTCCTGAAATCCCACCTGGCCCTGGTGCAAAAAAAGCCGTTGTCTAAATCATAGGAAAGGAGAAACAATATGGCTTATGGATACACAGGAAAAATAGCACTGGTAAATCTCACTACTAAAGAAATAAGCACTATCGATACTGAAAAATATGCGGAATTCGGTGGAGGATATGGCATTGGCGCAGCCATTTTCTGGGACCTTGCAGTGGAACCGGGTGAATGGGACCTGAAAGATCCGTTTGATCCGCATCATGTCCTGCCTATTATGACCGGTACTCTCGCGGCCACCGGGGTTCCGGGTGTCGGAAGAACAAGCATATGCGGTCTGTCCCCTGAGACATTTCCGACCAGCGAATTCTGCCGCGGAAATTTCGGCGGCCGTTTCGCCACTATGATGAAGCTGGCAGGATGGGACGGTATTGTTGTAGAAGGCACGTCCGACAGCCCCGTGTGGATAAATATAATCAACGACAAGATAAAAATAGAAGACGCCACAGAACTCTGGGGCACTGATACATGGGAGGCCCAGAAACGCATAGCCGCAATGGTGGGGGGAAGGACCCGTTATGGCGAAGAATGGTTGGAACTGAATAAGTCCTATACCACCGGAATACCGCAGATCCTGTGTATTGGTCCTGTTGGTGAAGCAAGGTCAAGACTTGCCGCCCTGATAACAGGCAGCGGGGTCAGCGGCCGCGTGGGCGGCCATGGCGCTGTATTCGGGGCAAAGAAATTGAAGGCTATCAGTGTGATAGGAACAAACAGCATAAAGATGGCAGATTCCAGTGCAATGCTTGATGCCAGACTATGGCACATGGCCAATGGAAATATTACGACAGGATCTTTTGGCCCGGCTAAACCCGGTTCCGCATCCTGCAACCCGTGCCTGAGGGCTGACCGCCGCAGAAACAGCATCTATGGCGGGGAAAGCATGTGTGTGGATCAGTTCTGGCTGGAGACTGCGGAGCCAAGAGAACAGGACCTGGCGTCCGAGGCACTTATGAGATACGGGGCCAGCGGCTGGGGAGCTCATTTTGTGGGTCTTTTCCTGTCTGATATTCCAGGCGCCCCCGACTTTTTCCATAAAAAGGTGCCTGTTGAGACCGGCATTGGCTGGTATATAAAATATCTATATGAGATCGGCGAACTTGGACCGGGCAAGAAGATCGATTCATCCCCTCTGCCCATGGAAGAGTGGGGCAGCCTGCAGTTTCGTAAGGCCTTCCTGGATGCGATTTCCAGAAGGGTTGGTATAGGAGATGCGCTTGCCGAAGGCTGTCTGCATGCCGCAGAGAGATGGGGCAGGCTGGAAGAAGATCTGGAAAACGGAGCGCTGCGCTTCCCGGCCTGGGGCGCTACAGGGCACTGGACGCTCCCGACCGCGGAATGGGCATATAATTACCTGCTTGGCGCGGGTGATCCAAGCTGGCATGGGCTGGTAGGAGCGGTTGGACCTTCACGGGACGGGACACCCATTGAGAAAAAGCTGGAAGCCCTGTCAAAAAAGACAATTCCCTACACCGATGATATCTTCATGTTCAATTACGCGTGGAAGGGTAAAGAGGCATGGAAAACAGGCCTCTATTCTGAACACAAGGCCAAGGAGGTGGCCTTTACCCGATATTACGCATCATTCTGGAATGAATCCATGGCATTCTGTGAGATGTTTCTGCCTTCTATTATGGATATTACACCGGAAATAGAGATGAAATATTATAAGGCTGTGACCGGCAGGAATGACTCCTTTGAGGATACCATGCGTATAGGACAGAAGATATGGACTATGGAACGCGCTATCAGGGTAATGCACGGAAGAAGCCGAAATACCGAGGTGTTTGCTCCCTTTATGTACAGACCCGGTGCGGGCTGTATGACATACTTTGGCGGAGTGCCGATATATGAAAACGGAAAATGGCGCTCTGATGAGGCACCTGAAATGTACCTGGACAGGCAGGGAGTGGAAGACTTTAAAACCCATTTCTACAAACTGGAAGGATGGGACAAAGAAAACGGGTGGCCAACAAGGAAAAGGCTTGAAAGCTACGGAATGAAGAAGGTAGCTGACACAATGGAAAAAAGAGGGAAGCTGGGGGCTTAGTTTCAATGCACGGCACCATCTTTTTTTGGGGAGGGTGACCTCCATCTCTCCCCACTCTCACGTTGGGCGGGAGCATCTCAAATGCTCCCGCCTTAAAAAGTACATTCAGTGTATGAATAATTTATATGGGGAAAGTAACAAAAAATAAAATGTTCAATTTCCAATTACTAATCGATTTTAAATAGAAAACCGGAGGTCATGTTTATATGGGCAAAAAAGACGATAAGAAAAAAGGTGTTCGAGATGATCAATTTTCAAGACGAGAGTTTTTTGTAAAAGGCGGTACATTAGTAGCAGGTGGTATTGTAGGCACATATCATGCAAAAGATTTGCTGGCTGCTGAAACTTCATCCTCTGAAGCGTATCCGAAAGCAAAGGGTCATGTTGAACACGACGCTACACTTTGTTCAGGGTGTTTGAGTTGTATGATTGCCTGCTCACTTGCCCATGAAGGCATCGTGAACATGTCAACATCAAGAATACAAATAAGCAGATATGTGTTTGATGATTTCCCGAATGACATCATGGGTTTCACCTGCCAGCAATGCGATGATCCGAAATGTGTTGAGAACTGTCCTACAGGGGCATGTCATGTCGATACTAAAAATGGTAATGTAAGGATAATAGACAAAGATGTATGTATAGGCTGTAAGACATGCTTTGAATCCTGTATTTATACTCCACGCCGCCCGGTCTGGGATTCCGAAAATGAAAAAGCAACAAAATGCGATCTCTGTACCAATGCTCCATATAATAATAAGAGCGAGCCGGCTTGTGTCTCTATATGCCCGCAGAAAGCTCTCAAGTTTATCAGTTAGGTGTTCAATTGGTAATTGATTGTCAGACAATAAAATTATTCAGATAAATAATATTGATAATACATATATTATTAGCAGACAGGAGGAAACTTTATGGCATCACCAGGATTCGCAGGAAAAATATTAAAGGTTGATCTTACCAATAAAAGGATCGAATCAATAGAAACAGCTAAATATGAAGAGTTTGGAGGCGGCTATGGAACCGCTATAGCCTTATTTTGGGATATTTGCGTAAAACCAGGAGACTGGGACCTTCAGGATGCCTATGATCCCAGAAATATAATAAGTATTATGAACGGTCAGGTTTCAGGATCAGGCATACCCTATGCCGGAAGAACCAGTGTTTCCGGTTTATCACCCCAGGGATGGCCGGTTAACTGGTTTACAAGAAGCAATATCGGAGGCGATTTCGGTACGATGCTGAAATATGCAGGCTGGGACGGTATTGTGGTTCAGGGAAGATCCGATAAGCCCGTTTATATTAATATAATAAATGATAAAGTTACACTTGAAGACGCCTCAAAACTCTGGGGCCTTCATACATGGGACACGCAGAAAGCGATTGTCAGGCAGCAGACCGGCAGTTCAGGAGACGGTAAAAGAGACTGGAGGGAAATAGGAGATGACTTTACTCTTAATAAACCGGCTATTATATGTACTGGTCAGGCAGGTGAAAATTTAAGCAGGATAGCGTCATTACAGCATGGAGGGGGCGCGGCTGCCGGTGTAGGCGGATTTGGCGGGGTATTCGGCTCCAAAAAACTTAAGGCAATATCAGTAATTGGAACAGGCGGTTTTAAAGTTGCGGATCCTAAATTATTGCTGGAAACAAGAGAATGGTATGCAGGGTCTGGCGGCAGACAGGGCGGACCGGGCGGATTCGCCGGATTCGGAGGACCTCAAAAGGCAAAAAGTTCATGTGTAAGCTGCGTAAGAGGCTGCCGCACCAGAGGCGATGCAGGTTCGGATGACAGGGATCAGGACGGATGTATGGAAACAACATGGGCGGATATTCACAAGCCCGCAAAGAAGAATGAACAGGAAGCAAAGAAATCCAATCCTCTTCTTCAGCAATACGGTTTAAACGGTTTCGACACCTGTTTCGGTGGATTAGAATTCGGTCCTTCAGGCACTGATTTTCCGCTTGAGACACCGGAAGCATCAGGTCTTGGATATTATATTAAGCGCTTGTATGACATGGGTGTAATAGGCCCCGGCAAATATGTAACAGTAAACGGGAAAAAGGTATCAGTTGATACAGCACCGCTGCAATGGGATACCTATGGCACATACGACTTTGCAGAGAAGTATGCAAAGATAATTTCAACCCGCGAAGGTTTCGGTGACCTTATTGCTGACGGTGGTGTACGTTTCGCTGAAAAGATCGGAAGAATCGATGATTTAAACGGAATATTACGCTGTCCTACATGGGGCCACACCGATCACTGGTCGATGGCTGAAGTTACATGGGGCTACGGTGATCTGGTCGATTCAAGGGATATTTGCGATCATGTGCTTCAGATGGTATTTATGACGCTCGGTATGGGCGGCGGCGCTTTTGGAGGCGGCAGAAAGCAGCAGAATCAAAATCCTGAAGAATTTGTCAATAACTTAACCAAGGCATTTGTTCCTTATGACGATGACCCATATATGTTTGATTACAGCTGGGACAATGATCAGGCTTATAAAACAGGAATTTATTCTGACCATAAGGCAAAGCTTGTAGCATGGCGCATGCATTATCATACCTATTATAAGGAATCACTAATGTTCTGCGACTGGAACTGGGCGAAACCGACGGGTATGGGCGATAAAGGTACTCCTTTCGGAGAACCGCGTTTGTTTAATGCAGTTACCGGAAAAAACCAGACTTTTTTAGAAGGCATGGAAATCGGGCGTAAAGCATGGAATTTAAAAAGAGCCATTTACGCTTTGCAGGGAAGACATAAAAAGAATGAAAAATTCGCAGGATACATGTACAAGCCCGGGGCCTCCGGTGCAAGCTTTACCAACACTTTGCCCGTGTATAACGGTAAAACCTGGTCATTCGAAAACGTAGGCAAAATGTATTTGAGCGAAGAAGGTGTAGAAACCTGGAAGACTCATTATTACAAGTTGGAAGGCTGGGATCAGGATAGCGGATACCCGACACAAAAGACCCTTGAAAAGCTCGGAATGAAAAATGTTGCCAGTATACTGAAAAAGAATAATAAACTCGGCGCTGCATAATCGTTAATAGCTTTTAAATTTATGAAGAGAGGATTCATATGCAGGATTTATGGCATTGACTCCTCTTTTCTAAGAAAAAAGATAATTTTTAAACGATAAAAAAATGATACCGAAAATAGGAATTACAACACAGATTATTCATGAATCAAAGTGGTATAAATATTTAAACTCTCTCGGGTATAAGACTGTTGAAATCAACAGGCGTAATTCCAAGCTCTATTTTGATTTGTATTTTTTGGAAAAAATGAAACGTTATATCCGCGGGTATGACTTAAGCATCCACTCCGGAACCAGAGGGCTTTTCCATTCCAATGCCAGCTTCACAAAT
This sequence comes from Desulfatiglandales bacterium, assembly GCA_963667015.2. Lineage (GTDB taxonomy): Bacteria > Desulfobacterota > DSM-4660 > Desulfatiglandales > HGW-15 > JAAZBV01. The sequence goes on along the minus strand of CAXXJJ010000004.1, from coordinate 976,337 downwards.
GCTGATCTCGCAGTATTGACTGCAGAGCTCGACATGTGTTCTATACTTGGTATTGAGCAGTTTGTTTTTCATCTGAATTGTGAAATGCTTACTCTTGAAAATAAGAAAAGGCTTGAAGACGTGATTAATTATGCTGCGGATTTAAATATCATGATGATGTATGAGTCCGATTCTCATTTTACTGCACATGATACCTATGATGTGCTGGAGAGTTTTAATGATCTTGGATATGTCCTGGATATAGGCCACCTTAATAACAGCAGCGGGAAAAGACTTCTTGGATGTGAGATGGATGATTTTATCCGGAATGTTAAAAACAGGGTTGTATATATTCATGCATCCAATAACTGCGGAACAAAGGATGACCATTTTGGATTGGAAAGCGGTACACTTGACTGGGAGCATGCCCTGGATCTGCTTGATCTTTCAAAGGTTATTAAGATTATCATCGAAGTTAGAAATATTAACATGGTGAAAAACAGTTTTAGATATCTTGATCATTATATTATGGACAGGTTCATGCTAAATACTCCACTGAAGATGGTTTCCGGTTGAGGAATCAGTTTTACAACATCTGAGCCATAACCAGGGTATCGGCATTATAAAAATCGATACCCTCCGGTACACTTACCACACATTGAGCCATAGCCATTGACTGCAGGCGGCTATCATTATCCAGGCTGTGGAATATCAATTCTCCATCCCTGGCCTGCAATGTGCCGTATATAAACTGTGTCCAGTCCATACTTCTAACCCTGATATTCGATGCTAGCCTTACCATGCGGAGAGGAAGCCCGGGATTGCTGTAACCTGCCATTTTCATAAGACCGGGAAGGGCTATTTGAAGAAACCCTGTCAGGTTTGAAGGCGGCCCTCCCGGCAAAACAAACGCCGGTTTGTTCTCTCTCATACCAAGCCCAACTGCCTTGCCGGGCCCCATTCGTATTCTGTTAAAAATAAATTCCCAGCCAAGCTGCCCGAGGATTTTGTAGATCATATCACGATCTCCGGTCCAGGCCCCGCCGCTTGTGATTATTACATCGGAAATTTTAAAAAATGATTCAAGCGCGGCTGTTATTTCTTTTGCATCATCATTTACAACTATTGAATGAGTCTTCATTCCATACCTGCGGCACCATGCAGCAAGTGTTGCCATGTTACTTGCATAAACCTTTCCCTCTGACATGGGATGCCCGGGTGCAATAACCTCATCTCCGGTGGAAATAAGAGCCACCACAGGATTACGCACTGCAGAAACTTTTGCATGTCCGCCTGCAGCAATCTGACCTACATCGCCCGGTGAAAGAGGCATTCCTTTCTTTGCAACACATTGACCTGTGTAAACATCAGTGCCTCGGCCAAGGATATTGCGGCCCTTTTCAGCGTAATTGAAAATGCTGACAGTCTCCCCTTCATCCTTTGTGAATTCCTCGCTGACCACTGCATCTGCGCCCGGGGGAACCGCAGCGCCGGTCATAACCCTTACTGTATGGCCGGAGGTTACAGTAACTTTTTCCATTGAGCCTGCTGCACGGTAACCTGCCAGTTTAAGTTTTACAGGTTCTGATACCGAAGCGTGGCTGATATCGGAGGCCAGGACTGCGTACCCGTCTTTTAATGATGCTGCTACAGACGGTGAATCCACAATGCTGAATATATCCGAAGAAGGCACTCGATCAATTGCCTCTGTAAGTTCAACAGATTCGGATTCAAGAAGATAAAGGTTATTGAGGGTAAGATTTAGAGCCTCATTTAAACCGAACTCGATTTTATTTTTATTTGTCATATTATCAAATATTAGGAAAAAAGTTCCTTTGTCAAGAAATATTAAGCATGCAGATAATATGATTTGAGTATTGACGGAGAAATGGATCAGGTGGGATGCTGCTGACTCTTCCTGCCTATTTCATGAAAATATTGACAACAATAAAACGATGCCTTATCAAGAGTAAGCTTTTGTCTTTTTTGACATATAGGAATAATAGAGAACTTAAACCTTTGAATTATATATTATGCCAAACAAAATTCCATGGTATTACATAAACCCAAAAGACGGAACAGAAATGGTTCTGGTGCCTGGCGGGTGGTTCTGGATGGGATCGGATGATGTTGATTCCCAAGCAGAAGATAACGAAAAACCCCGTCATCTTCATTGGCTTGATCCATATTACATAGGCATAACATGTGTTACAGTAAAGCAGTTTATACGATTTGTAGAAGAAACAGGATATAATGGTAGTGATTATCCGGGTGCCGGAGACAAATATGATATTAATTGGGGAAGATATAATAAAGGTCCATCTGACCGCCCGGTAAGACATGTCAACTGGCATGATGCAAGGGCATATTGTGAATGGGCCGGGTTAAGACTGCCTATAGAGGCAGAATGGGAATTATGCGCAAGGGGTTATGATGAGTTACTGTACCCATGGGGTAATGACTGGGAAAATGGCCACAGGTTTGGCTTTGATAATCTGAGAGGTCCAACTGGATATACAGCTCCGGTATATGAATATCCCGAAGATGCAAGTCCCATGGGTACCTTTCAGCAGAGTGGATGCCTATGGGAGTGGTGTGAAGATAACTACGAAAGTGATGCATACAGAAGATATGCAGATGGAGATTTTAAACCTCCCGGTGAATCGAGTTGCCGTGTTCTGCGGGGCGGTTCCTGGAGTATTAATTACCCCAGGAGACTTCCGCGGCGGCTGCCGGAGCCTCCGCAGTCCGGAGGACCGGACCTTATTATAGGGTTTCGTTTGGCAATGACAATTGCCGAATATAATACGCTTACACTCTTGAATGGCAATGCTGCGAATCAGTCTGCAAACGAAAACCCCGAATCAAAGGCGGCTAATTTCCTTACCAAAATGAACCGGCAGCCTGATGATCCCTCAGAAAGAGCCATTTCTTATTTCCTGGCAAATGATCTTGAAGCCTACAATGATATTGATTTTGAGCAGTCTTATCTCAGGCACTGGTATGAAAATGGATCAGATGAGCTTAAAGAGGAAATTGGGTCCAGGATAAGAAAAAGCGGTGACAAACGGCTGCTGGCTGTATTTAAAACCAACAGGGGAGGCAGAAAAGATATCCCTTGTGAAAAAGATATAGATATTCAGTTTGAAGTCCTGTTAAAAAATAAAGAATATTCCGAAATTTTTAATTTGCTGCCCCAGGCAACCTGTGCTCAGGGTAAACGCATTATTTCCGGCATAAAACAGTCAGGCTGGGAAAATCCTGATACCATAGGAAGAGAGCTTCAGGAACGGCTGGAAGCGGTTATCTCTGAAAAAGAAGCAAATCAGGATTTACCATCATCCTTTGCCATGTCTATTTTAAGGGATTTCAGGGCTATGTTTATGGGAAATCAGGCAATGCCGGATGATGAAGAAATGCTTATATCCTGGCTTGAAGATGAAGAAGATTTCCGGAAGCGCAGTGCTGCACTTATTACACTGGCAGAAAGAGGATATAATCAACTGCCTGATGCTGTTAACAATGCATGTTCTGATCCATACTGGCAGGTTCGCATGGCAGCGGCAGGTGCGGAGCTTTTAAAACCGGGGAGCCTGAGCCCTCCTAACAGGGTTTTTCTGGAACAGGACCATGTGTACTGGGTGCAGGCATTACTTAATATGCCCAATTCAGGAAGGCTGGTGAATCTTGGACCTCAGGGGCTTGAAGAGCTTAAAGCTATAAAGAGTGATTCTAAAAACAAACCGGATGGTCCGGACAATTTTTTTAATTTGACTAAGAGATTTATACCTGAGGCTGAAAAGGAGTATTTGCTGATACTGGGTGAGTATCTTGGCACAGACAGTACGTGGAGTGAAGATGCAGCTTATGATGCAGGTGACATGGATGTTGAGATTGAGTTTGAGTAGAAGAAAAACAAAAGCCTAAAAATGTCTCTCGCAGAGCCCACAGAGAACTCAGAGAATAACAAAAGACAAAAACTATTTTCTGTTTTAAAAATTATAAAAAGCTTTTCTCTGTGCCCTCTAGTGACCACTGGGAACGGGCGAGAGAATATTTTTTACTGGAGTCTACGATTAAATCGGGGAATGATACCTGATAAAATATAGTTGCATTACCTCATATTAGCATTGCATAGTACTGGTGAAGCTGAATCTAAATATAGGAGATTAAGAATGTCTCATTTTACAAAGATAAAAACACGCCTGATAAAAAAGGAACACCTTATTAAGGCATTGCAGGACCTTGGCTATGAGGTTGAAGAAGGTAAGGTACAGATAAGAGGTTATGACGGGCAGAAAACAGAAGTGGATATTATGATCCCCACCAGAAACAAAGGATATGACCTGGGTTTTAAAAAGGAAGAAGATGCATATATCCTTGTGGGTGACTGGTATGGTATTAAAGACATCAAGCCTGAGTCTTTCCTTAAACAGGTTCAGCAGAAATATGCATATCACGCGGTTAAGGAGCGCATGGAGGAACAGGGGTTCGAACTGGTGGAAGAAGAAAACGAAGAGGATAATACAATCCATATGACCCTTCGGAGAGCGGTTTACTAGAAAATCAAAAAGGAGATACCATGCAGGAGCTTACTCATTTTCAGCAGGAGCTTATACTGTACTTTAAGGCCAGGTTTACGCTGATTTATGTTGTTACATCCGAAGAAGAACGTGTACTCAAAGAGATTGCAGGGGCATGTGAAAATATCGAAAAACCCGCATATTCATGGGACGTTGCTGACAGCTTTGTACCTCTTACAGAATCTGCAGGCAAGGTGGATCGCCCTGCCAAAGATCCTTTAAGCGCCCTGGACATGATCCTTAAAATAGATCAGGATGCTGTTTTTGTGCTTAAGGATTTTCACGGGTTATGGCACAAGAACCATCAGATAACACGCAAAATGAAAAACCTGGCTCAGAATCTGAAGCAGACCCGAAAAAATATTATTGTCACATCTCATGTTGCCAGGGTTCCTGATGAACTGATAGACCAGGTTTATACCATTGATTATATGCCTCCTGATTATAACGGGATTAAACAGATTCTTGACGGGTTTACAAATATCCCCAATATAAAATTAAATCTTACCGACCTTGGAAAAGACCGTCTTATACGAAGTGCTCTTGGTCTTACTGCCAACCAGGCACAACGGGTATTTGCAAAAGCCATTGTTAAAAAAGGCGGGCTGGATGAACAGGATATCGATCAGGTTACCTATGAAAAAAAGGCTATTATAAGAGAAAGCGGCGCCCTTGAGTTTTATTCGTCAACAGAAACCATAAACCAGGTGGGCGGGCTTGATGTGCTTAAGGAGTGGCTGAGATCAAGGGCCAACTGCTTTTCAACCAGCGCTTTTGACTATGGCATTACTCCCCCGAAAGGGCTGCTTTTAATAGGTGTGCCGGGAACCGGAAAAAGCCTCACGGCCAAGGTTGTATCGGGCCTGTGGCAGCAGCCTCTTATACGGCTCGATATGGGAGCTGTATATGGAAGCCTTGTAGGGCAAAGCGAGGAAAATATCAGAAAGGCTCTTAAACTGGCAGAGACTGTAAGTCCATGTGTGCTCTGGATAGATGAAGTTGAAAAGGGCCTGGCTGACTCGGGCGGTGATTCGGGAACAAGCTCAAGGGTGTTCGGTACACTGCTTTCATGGATGGTTGAAAAAAAGAAGCCGGTGTTTGTTGTATGTACAGCCAATAATATCTCCAGGATTCCACCTGAGTTTTCCAGGGCAGGCAGATTTGATGCAATATTCTTTCTTGATCTTCCTACCTTCAAAGAGAGAAAAGAGATCTTTCAGGTACATCTGCTTAAGAAAAGGCCGATGATAGATCATTATGACGTTGACCGGCTTGCCCTTGAAAGTGAGGGATATGTAGGCGCAGAGATTGAGCAGGCGGTTATTGCCGCCATGGTCAGAGCCTTTAATGATAACAAACGGGAGTTTACTACCGAAGATATTCTGCATGTACTGAAAACAAGAGAAGAGGTCGTGCCCATAAGCATAAGTCAGAAGGATAATATCAGTCGTTTAAGAAAATGGCTCGAAGAAGGAAGAGCGCGTTCCGCATCATTCAGCGAAACATCATCCGCATTAAAGGAACAGGTTAATGTGCCGGATTTTATGACTATGCCTTCAATTGAAAAAGGGGATTAACGAAATGAATATAGAAGAGATAGAAGTCTTTATTGATGACAGCGGTGAGGTCAAATATGAAGTCAGAGGCGTTAAAGGAAAAAAATGCCTTGATTTAACTAGAGATCTTGAAAACGACCTTGGCGGAAACATACTGTTGAGAGAAGATACATCGGAGATGCATGAGCAGGAAGGTGAGCAGGAACTAGATGTTGATGAGGAAGTTGAGCTTTCATGAGCAGCAGTCGTTATCAAAAAATGGCAATTGATTTTGGAACCTCAAACACTGTTGTTGCGTTCTGGAATGAAGAAAAACATGATGTTGACCTCCATACGGTTGAGGATGTATCCCTGCCTTTCTTATTTGAACAGGACGGCAGGAACATTGAAATACCCTATATCCCTTCCATGATCTGCTACAGAGATAAAAGTACAAACTTTATTGGCGCCCAGGTTATTGATAAGATGCTTGAAAAAAGCAAAGGCTCTTTCAGGTGGCTGAAGGCCTTTATTCAGTCCAGGCGAAAAATAAATTATCCGATTCCTGACGGAACCACAGTGGATTATTTTACTGCAGGCCGCGATTTTTTAGAAAAGATACTGTTTTTAGCAGCAGAGTCAGGGCATATTGATCTGGCATCAGGTGAAGTGGTTTTTACGGTACCAGTGGAAGCCTTTGAACATTATACTGACTGGCTGTCTTCCACATGCCGTGACCTGGGAATAAAAAGATACAGGTTTCTGGATGAGTCGAGCGCCTGTGTATTCGGGTACGATACACAGCTGCAGAAGGGTGACGTTTACCTTATTTTTGATTTTGGCGGAGGTACGCTGGATGTATCTGTTATAAGAATAGAAGATCAAGTTGATCGCGGCATCGGCTGCAGAGTAATGGGGAAGGCCGGCTGCAGAATCGGAGGCCGAACAATAGACGGATGGCTCTATGGAGATATCCTAAAACGCGCTGATATGAATGTACTGGATGCAAGAGAAGCCAGCGCCCTGTTTATGCGGGGAGTGGAAGAAATAAAAGAAAGCCTTACCAATAATGACGAACATAACTATGACATAACCCACGAAATATCAGGACTCAGGCTCAAAGGAAAATACAGACGAAGTGAGCTTGAAGACCTTCTTGAAGAAAACGGACTCTATCATAATGTACAGGAAACTATTGAACGGGCATTGAAGCACGCCTATGAAAAAGGAATTGAAAAATCTTCAATAAAAGAAGCTTTGCTTGTAGGCGGCACAAGCCAGATTCCAAGTATCCGAAGGCAGGTTCGCACACTGTTTGGAGACAGAACAAAATATTTCAGGCCATATGACGCTGTTGCCAGAGGGGCATGTAGATTTTTGAGCAGTGATATAGAACACTTATATGATCATATACAGCACGATTACGCGATAAAAAGCTATAACCGGAAAACAGGAACTCACGAGTTTTTGCCTTTGATATCAAGGGGAACACAATTTCCTACTGAAGCTGGATTTAAAAATATGACCATGAAAGCCACAAGGGACGACCAGCGCTTTTTTGGAATTGATATTTTTGAATTAGCAGAAAAAGTCGGCAGCACTGAATGTGCGGGCGAAATTGTCTATGACCTGAACGGCTGCGCTGTATTTGATAATAACAATAACAAGTCCGGCGAATCTACTGAGTTCTGGATGAATGAAAACAATCCTACCTTCATAGAAGCATCGCCTCCCGGAGAAAAAGGGATAAAAAGATTTTCTGTAAGCTTTCGAGTAGGCCCGAATAAAGCTTTGCGGGTAACAGTCAGAGATATTCTTACTCAGAAACTTCTTTATGAGGATTACCCTGTTGTCAGGTTGAAGTAAGAGATTCTTATCAAACCGGTTAGCTATCAGTTTATCAAAGTAATTAATATGTAATATTGGTTGAAAATGGAATGATAAAAATGTAAATAATGAAGCAAAAAGATTATAACAACAATAAATAACAAAAAGCGATAAGTAATGCTTGTAAATATAGAGGTAACTATGGTCTTAAAAAGAAATATATTATATCTGTTTTTATTGCTTGCCTTGCTTATAATTATAAATTCACCTCAGGTTAAAGGCGAAGGCAAATATGATGATACATATGGAGATGGTAAAGTCTCAATAACCCTTGCGACCGGAAGTCCTGGGTCATTAGGGTTGCTCAGAGCTCTTGCTGAACCATTCTGTGACAGGAATAACTGCAGGATTAACTGGATAAAGAGAGGCAGCGGAGAATCGCTCAAAGCCCTTAAAACAGGGGAAGCAGATATAATTATGGTACACGCCCCGGAGGCAGAAAAAAAGGCTGTTTCTGAAGGCTGGGCTGTAAACAGAACCCTGATAGGGGGAAATGAGTTTTATATTGCAGGGCCTGATTCTGATCCTGCCGGAATAAAAGATGCAAAATCAGTTAAGGATGCATACTTTAATATAGCAGGTTCAAAGTCTTTATTTTTTACCAGGAATGACAATTCCGGAACCCATAAAAAGGAGATGATGATCTGGGAGATGACTGGAGTAGAGCCATCCGGGTCATGGTATGTCGCCACCAATGATTTCATGGGGCCAACTCTCTTGAGAGCTGATAAGGAAAGTGGTTATTTCATGACCGATTCCAGCACCTGGTTCGCAAAAAAAGGAAAAATTAAAAATATTGAGATATTATTCAGGGGTGATCCTGTTCTTATTAATGTTTATCATGCACTTGGCACACCTCAGGGCAGCAGACCTGGAGAGGTACATAAAATGGTTACCGGGTTTATTGATTTTGTAAAATCCGAACAGGGCCAGAAGATAATAAGAGAGTTTGGCAAAAAGGAATACGGATATTCACTTTATATGGATGCTGAGCAGGCAAATGCCCGGCATTAAAATAGTGACTTAAAATAAAAAGAAGATCTCTCGCTCGTTCACTGCGTTCACTAGAGCTCACAGAGGCCACAGAGAAAAGCTTTTTAATTAAAATAAAATGTTCTTGTCTTTCTCTGTGATCTCTGCGGGCTCTGCGAGATATATGCTTTTTAATCGTGTAATAAATACAACAGCATAAATGGAGTAACAATATGAAAAGATATCTTACAGGTTTCTTAATTAGTATATCAGGTCTGCTGATATTGTCGTGCTCAACTTCCCGGAAGGATGAAAGCATCACAATGTCCACGACTACAAGTACCGAAAACTCGGGGCTGTTAAATGTGCTTCTGCCTGCATTTACTGCTGACACCGGTATAGGTGTAAAGGTAATCGCAAAGGGAACCGGAGCAGCCATACGTGATGGAATAGATGGAAATGTTGATATTATTTTTGTTCATGCAAAGGCCCGTGAGGAAAAATTTGTATCCGATGGTTACGGAACCTATCGCCTGGCAGTTATGCATAATGATTTTGTTATTGTAGGACCTTCAAATGATCCTGCATCCGTAAAAGGTATGAAAAGCGCTTCCGGGGCACTGAAAGAGATCGCAGATAAAAAGTCCCCATTTATTTCCAGGGGAGATGACAGTGGTACCCATACCAAAGAACAGGAATTATGGAACCTTTCCGGGGTTCCGATTGCGAGTGAAACAAGGGAGGTTATTTTAAAGGGTGAAAATAAAACACTCACATTTCAGCACCCTGAAGGCCTTGATGAATGGTATTTTTCAATAGGGCAGGGAATGGGAAAAACGCTTACCTTTGCAGAAGAAAAACAGGCATATACCATGACCGACCGTGGAACTTACCTGAAATACAAATTAGGAAGAGAGCAGGGGCTTGATCTTGAAATAATGGTTGAAGGCGATCAAGCCCTCTTTAATCCATATGGTATCATTCCTGTAAGCCCTGAGAAACATCCCAATGTAAAGTTTGAGCAGGCTGAAAAGCTGGCCAAATGGATTGTATCAGAAAATGCACAAAAGATAATAGCTGATTATAAAATAGAGGGTAAACAGGCCTTTTTCCCTGATGCCTTAAAGTAAAAGGGTGGGGTTTCACACCCCGCCGCTTTATCATTCCCTGATTATTATATCCTGCCGATATAGAGTTGCTTCCCCTTTCTGATTTCATGGTTGTCACCTGTATAAATGTTCTGTATAAAAGATTTCTTTTTCTATTGGTAAAATTTGTAAAATATTTAAAGGCAGCACTCAATGAAGAAAATAAATTTAATATTGATAGTATGTTTTGTTTACTTAATTCCTGTATCTGCCAGCGCAGATAAAACCGATAAACTGATTCAAATGTTAATTGAAAAAAATATCATTACGAGTGATGAAGCAAGAGTTATTGGCGAAGAACTTGAAAAGGGTGATAAAGCAGAGCCGGAGGTAAAGTCAGAAGGGCCGGCTAAACCGCAACTTTCCGGCAGGACCGGAAATGTTGAAGTGAAATATGTAAAGGGTGCAGTCATTAAAACACCGGATGATAACTACTCTATTAAGCTAAATGCCAGTTTACAAGGTATCTTTTCCTATAATAATCCTGATAACAGTGAATCGGAATCGACCTTTCGCCTAAGAAGGGGAAGAATTATTGCATCCGGAAATGTCTATGCCCCGTGGCTTAAATACAGTACCCAGATCACCCTTGAAGGAAGCAGGGCCGCAGTAAGGGATGCCTATGTGGAAGCCGCCTTTAATAAATCATTTATTCCAAGATTGGGTCAATACAAGGTTCCCTTTGACAGGGAATATCTTGACAGCGGATTCAGTTTACAGCTTATTGAAAGGTCTATAGCCAGTTCCGAGTTTTCCCTGCAGAGGGATATGGGGCTCCAGATCTCGAGTAAAAAAATATTCGATTCCATTGACTACAGTGTTGGGCTTTTTAATGGAAGCGGGGCAAATCAGAATAATGTTGATAATGACTACATGTATGTAGGGAGACTTGTGTGGAGCCCATTCGATTCTTATCCCTATTCGGAATCTGCTGTGGATAATCCTTCAAGCCCGGTGTTCTCTCTGGCCCTTGCGGGCGCCTATATGCCCGGTCTTGAACCAGGTGAACGTGCAACTCTTGCGGGAAATCTTGGAAATACCTCTATTGTTCCGGTTGAAAGTAATGTGTCTCAATGGACTGCCGACCTGGCCTATAAGAGCGGCGGTTTTTCTTTTATGGGCGGATATCATTATCGTAACATCGATCCCAAAGATGTAACGTCATTTGGTGAGCAAAATGCCCGGGGTTATTATATTCAGGGCGGATTTTTCTTTGTTCCGAAGCATTTTGAAATTGCCGGGCGTTATGCATTTATCGACCCTGATAATCCTGAGAAGATAAGTGATAATGAAAAAACCGAATATACAGTGGGGCTGAACTATTATTTAAGTGGCCATAATGTAAAGGCCGGGATAAATTATTCATTGTTCTCAACCGAAAAGCAGTCGGGAGATGAAGACGAGCATGTAGTTACAACCTCGGTTATCGTTCAGTTTTAAAAAAACAGTTAATGCCCCGCTCTTTACCGGCGGGGTGTTTATCCTGTCTCTTTTTTTTTTAACTCAAAATCTTAAACTTACATTGCAAATTAAATCTTTCTATAAAAGACAATAATTGACTTATAATAACAATAATGCTCTATTATGTAGACGGAAATAACCTATAAAAACAATTTAAGAAACTGATCTAACGACCGTATGACCTTTTTTTCAGACAGCTTTAAATCTGCATTGCTCCTTATACTTTCACTGGACAGGGAACTTCTGGACGTAATAATTGTTTCCCTGAATGTAAGTATTTCATCTACTTTAATTGCAGGTTTAATGGGTATCCCTCTGGGAATGTTTGTATCTCTGAAGGAGTTCGCAGCAAAACGTCTTGTGATAACATGTTTAAACACGCTTCTGGCTCTGCCCACTGTTGTCATAGGTCTCATGGTTTATACCTTTATATCCAGAAAAGGCCTTTTGGGTTCGCTTGATCTTCTCTATACACAGAAGGCTATAATCATTGGTCAGATAATCCTTATCTCCCCCATTCTTACTACCTATACAATCTCTGCCGTAAGCCGGATTGATGACCGTTATCGAAAAACCTCTCTTACCCTTGGAGCCAGCGGGCTGCAGACAGCGCTTGTAATTATGCGCGAGGCGAGGTTCAGCCTTGTTGCAGCCATTATTATTGCCTTTGGAAGGGTTATAGCCGAGGTGGGTATAAGCATGATGCTGGGAGGAAATGCAAAGGGATTTACCCGGACAATGACTACTGCGATGGCCCTTGAATATGATAAAGGGGAATTTGTACTCAGTATTGCCCTGGGTTTGATACTTTTACTTATAAGTTTTTCAGTAAATATAATCCTGAATTATTTCCAGGGAAAAAGCAGGATATAATCCAATGTTGTATGAGATAAAAAAACTGGTCAAACAATATGAAGGCAGAAAGGTACTTGATCTTGATACTTTAAGTATCGAGAAGGGATACATATATGGCCTCCTGGGGCCTAATGGAGCAGGTAAAACTACGCTTCTTGAGATCCTTGCATTTATTATGGAGCATGATGGAGGTGATTTATTATTCAATGGAAACAGAATCAGCTATTCCAACTCCAGCCTGATCAGGCATCGTAAAAATGTTGTACTGGTACAGCAGCATCCGGTTCTATTCACGACAACCGTATTCAGGAATGTAGAATTTCCCTTAAAAATCAGAAAAATTGAAAAAACAGAGAGGCATAAAATAGTTGAAGAACTGCTGGCAATGATGGGGATGACTGATTTCAGAGGGGCTTTGGGGCACACTCTTTCCGGAGGAGAAACCCAGCGTGTTGCCATTGCGCAGGCGCTTGCCTGTTCACCGGATGTCATACTCCTGGACGAACCGACCTCAAGTGTTGATATTGAAAACCGTTCAGGCATAGAAAAAATTATAAAGAGGATCAACAGAGAAAAGGGTATTTCTATCCTGTTTACCTCTCATGATATGCTTCAGGTAAAAAGAATAGCCGATAAGATAATATATATAAATAATGGCATGGTATCAGATTCAATACATGAGAATATTTTTAACGGGGTTATAATCGAAAGCGGCAATAGAAAATATGTTGAGATCCAGGATGAAGTGAGCTTTCCGGTTGATACAGACCGGCAGGGTGAAGTACGTGTATCTGTTAATCCCATGAAGATGAAAATTATAAAAAATAGCGAATTAAAAGATAATCAGGTCAAAGGCAGGCTTATACAATTGACAGATGAGGGGGACAGAATAAGGGTGATTGTTGATTTAAATATCTCCTTAATCCTATTGATGGAAAAAGAAAAATATCTTATATCTGATTTGAATATAGGGGACACTGTAACAGTTGAGTGTCCTCAGGACAGTATCCAGTTTATCTAAAGAGAGGCAAAAACATGGAAGGGAAAATAATGCTCAACACAAAACAGGTGGCGGAATTCCTGAATATTAATGAAAAGATGGTTTATTCCCTTATCAATGAAAAGGGGCTTCCTGCTGTAAAGGTGACAGGAAAATGGCTTTTTCCCAAACATCTTGTTGAACAATGGCTTGAAGGTCAGACCATTAACTACCCCAAAGCCGTAAATCCTCTTCCGCCTTATCATGGTCTCCTGATAATATGCGGGAGCAACGATATTCTTCTTGAAAAAACAATTACACTCTTTAACCGGCAGTATCCGGAACACGCGGCTGTTTTCGGTAATATGGGAAGCCTTGGAGGATTGAAGGCATTAAAGAATAATCTGTGTCATATCGCATCCAGTCATCTGCTCCAGGAAAACGAAAAGGAGTATAACTTTGATTTCGCAAATGAGGAGCTGGGGCAGGTTCCTGCTGTTGTCAATTTCTGCAGAAGAGAGCAGGGTATTTTAATCCAAAAGGGCAACCCAAAAGGAATATCGAGCCTGGGAGATCTAAAGGAAAAAGGATTAAAGATTGTGAACCGGCCTGAGGGAACAGGGACACGTCTCCTGTTGGACGGAGAGTTCAATAAAGCCGGCATAGACGGGAAAAGCATTGAAGGATATGATATTGAACTGCAGAGGCATATCGATGTTGGACTTGAAATCCTTTCCGGCAGGGCAGACGCAGGGCCTGCCATTAAAACAGTTGCCTCTCTGCTTGACCTTGATTTTATTCCCCTGCGCATGGAACGATTTGATCTCATCGTTTTAAAGGACAGATTTTTTGATCAGGGTATACAGTTGTTCCTTGGCCTTCTACGGAGTCAGGCCTTTAAAACCCTTGCTAAAGAACTGGATGGTTATGACCTGAGTATTACAGGGGAGATGGTTTTTCCTCAGGAAGAATAAAAAAACAGGCCTGATTATTACACTGCAATTTAAATGTTTTTGATCACATATTAAATGAAAGGTGAAATACAATGGCTTCCACGAAAAGTAAACGCAAGATAAGAAATCTATTGATAAATTTTCGGATTCAGCACAGGGTTGTTGTAGTTAATCTGCTGTTTATGATGCTTGTTCTTATCTTAACCATGGCTATCGTATATACTCATCTGTCCGAAAGTTATACAGGTGATCAGGGAGTCTGGAATTTTCCACTTGGCGACCTGGAAGTATCATTGTCTTTAAGAGTTATCTTTCTGTATATACTTCTTTTAATAACCTTTTTCCTTTCTATTATATCCCAGCTCTGGATGACCCACAGGGTATGCGGCCCGCTTGTGAATTTCTGCAATGCCTATAAAAAAATAGCATGCGGAGATTTTTTAAAGAGAATCCACTTAAGAAAAGATGATCTGCTTCAGGAAGAGGCACATCAGTTTAATGAAATGGTCGCCGGAATCAGTGAACTGGTAAATGAGCTGAAAGCTGAAAATGATCGGCTGAATTCAGCGGTTGAAGACGCGGTAGGGAAAAAATGATGTCAGCGCTGTCAGCCATTGGTTTAGAGTTTTATCAACGATAATATTCGTAGGGGTACGCTGCAGCGTGCACTTTAAATTATAAATTTCAAGAACTGTTAAAACCGGGCACGGTACGCCGTGCCCCTACAATAAAATACATTTCCCATTACTGTTTACGTACATTCTGCATCAGTATAGCAGAGGCATAGATAACAAGCCCTATAATGTACATAAAATACCGGTTGGAAAAATCAATTTTAAATATCCCTGTTATGATACCCGGATAAAAAAGGATTAATGTTGCCAGCAGGAAAAAAGGGACCTCATACCACCTGTTTTTTTTAATACAAAAACCCTGAGTCAGGTTCGTAAATGCTGCCATGGCCGTAAGTGTCATAATAAAGATCATGATTCCAAGGGGCCAGCTGTTAATATTATAAAGGATGAGGTCAGGATTGAATATCATCATAAATGCTATAACCGATGTCCTGATATCATAAATAAAACCCTGTATACCTGTAGATATCGGGTCCGAGTCAGCTATGGCTGATGCGGCATAGGCCGCGAGCCCTACCGGCGGTGTGTCGTCAGCAAGTATTCCGAAGTAAAAACAGAAAAGATGTGCAGCCATTATTGGTATTACAATATCATAGACCGTGCCTGCCTTAACTATTATCGGTGCAGTCAGGGAGGCCATTACAATATAGGTTGCGGTTGTGGGAAGGCCCATACCTAATAGAAGGCTTGCTATTGCCGTGATTATAAGGAGAAGGTAAATGTTTCCGCCGGAGAGGCTCTCTACAATATGGGATATCATTCCGCCTATCCCCATATTTACAACCGCGACAATAATACCTGCTGATGCACATGCCAGGGCCACAGGTATCATGTTTTTAGAGCCCTTTATCAGCCCTTCCAGTATTATTTTGAGGCCGTTTACAATCCCGGCTGCATAGCTCTGCCCGGCCTTAAAGGATGAGCGGATTTCCTGGTACATGATAATAAATAATAAGAGGATTATTGCCTTGAATGCTGCAAGTTCAGGCGAATGTCTCAGCACAACAAGCTCATAGAGCAGTATAACGATAGGTATAAGATAGTGTATCCCGCTCTTTAATGTGTGGATAAATACGGGGATATCCTCCTTTTGAAGTCCTTTTATGCCCAACTTTGAAGCCTCCAGATGGCTTATGCAGAACAGTCCGAAGTAGGATGCCAGTGCAGGTATTGCTGCCGCCTTTAAAACTTCGATATAGGGAACATTTACATATTCCGCTATTATAAAGGCAGCGGCGCCCATGATTGGCGGCATAAGCTGCCCGTCGGTGCTGGCTGCAACCTCTGTGGCTGCAGCCTTTTTAGGAGGGTATCCTGTTTTTTTCATGAGAGGGATTGTAAACGGACCGGTAGTAACAATATTGGCAATGCTTGATCCCGATATAATGCCCGTTGCCCCGCTTGAAACCACTGCCGCCTTTGCAGCGCCGCCTTTGTATTTCCCAAGTATGGATAATGCAAGGTTTGTAAAAAAACTGCCTGCACCTGCTCTGTCTAAAAGAGCCCCCATCAGGACGAACAGATACACGATTGATGCAGATACTCCCAGAGGTATACCGTATATCCCTTCGGTTGAGAGTGTAACGTTGCTGAGATATTTTCTAAGGGATGCTCCCTTGAAGGCAAAGAGATCGGGAAGATAAGGGCCCAGAAAAGCATAAACAGTAAACAGTAAGGCTATTACTGAAAGAGCAGGGCCTATGCTCCTGCGTGCTGCTTCCAGAAGAAGCAGCACGAGCACAACCCCTGTTACAAGATCAAGGGTTGTGGGCATTCCGGCCCTCATTGCTATTGCCTCATAGTCAAGCGTCAGATAAAGGGCTGCAGCAGCCGAAACAATGGCGATTAGATAGTCTATAACTGGAATATGATCGGTCGTGGATAAAGATTTTAAGAAGCGTTTGGGAGTTTTAAAAAAGGGTATTGAAAGAAACAGAAGTGCTATGCTGAATGCAAGGTGAATTGTCCTTATCTGTGTGCTGTCAAACACCCGTCTCCAGGCCTGGTACAGCTGTATAACAGCCCAGAACACAGCAACTGTTCCGAAGATATATTTTTCATAGAACCTGAAGGTCCTTATATCTCCTGTCTCAGCCTTTATTTTTGATAGTTTTGATGATTTTATTTGCATGGCATAAAAAAGGGTTCAAGGTGTCAAGGGTTCGAGTGAAAGACTTTTATTACCCCTGGAACCCTTGCCCCCTTGAACCCTGATTTTTATTTAATCAACTCCGGTTTTATAAATTTATCAAGTCCTGCCTCTCTATAATACCTCAATGCACCCGGGTGGATCGGTGCAGAAAGCCCTTCAAGCATATTTTCTTTTGTGAGTATTGAATAGGCTGGATGCAATGTCTTAAATTCTTCAAGGTTTTCAAAAACCTCTTTTGTAACTGCATATACTGTGTCATCATCCACATCAGATGATGTTATTAACGTCGCCTTTACACCAATGCTCTGCACCTCACCCTTTTTTGCCTTATTGGGATAAAACTCACCCGGGATAACAGTTTTTGCGTAATAGGGATAACGAGTCAGCATGCTGTCGATTTCCGGTCCTGTGATTGATACAATATCAACCTTTATCCTTCCTGAAGTTGCTTCCTTTATATTTCCGTTGGGATGACCAACTGTGTAAAAATAGGCATCCAGTTTTTCATCCTGAAAAAGACCGGGTGCCTCAACTGCCTTGACGTATTCCGTCTTTATATCATCCGTGGTCATTCCAAAGGCAGACAGGATATCCTTTGAATTCTGCATCTGGCCTGAACCGGGATTTCCAATGTTTACCCGTTTATTCCTCAGGTCGGAAACTGAGTTAATGTTACTTTCAGCCGATGCGATCAGGGTTATTGTTTCAGTATGAATGGAAAATACTGATCGGAGTTTTTTAAGCGGTCCCGCCTTTGACCATTCTGCCTTTCCGTGAATTGCCTGATACTGTCTGTCTGACTGGGCGATGCCGAATTCAAGATCTCCGCTTATCACTGCATTTATATTGTATACGGACCCGGCCGTTGATTCCACGGTAGCCTTGATGCCGTATTGATCGGATTTATTATTGAGCATTCTGGTTATAGCTCCGCCGGTAGGATAGTATACGCCGGTAACTGCACCCGTACCTATGGTTACAAATTTTCTGGCAAAGGCAGACTGGGATAAGGTAAAGATAGAAAATAACACCAGTATAAATATAAAAGACCTTTTCATGGTATCTCCGGAAATTGTTTATAAGGATAAAAATATATAAGGGAATGAGGAGGATATGTCAAATACCAGTACAACGGCAGCTATCAGCCGTAAGCGTTCAGCTTTCATCAAAAACATATAAAACAGGGAGGTCTGGCTGATAGCTGAATGCTGAAAGCTCCATTCAAAAAATTCTTTTTTGAATGGAAATTATCTATTTTCTTCCGAATACATCCCTGAGAAGTTCGGTTATCCTGGCTGCCGGGTCTTCTCTTATTTTTTTCTCTTCCTTTTCAAGTATATAAAAAATTCCATTCAGGGCATTTTCCGATACATAGGAATCAAGATCGAAATTAACAGGTAGTGCCGCGATAAAAGGCATGCTTTTTATCTTTGTCTCGATGTCCTGATATTTTTTGGTTACCCCGGTCTTTGACATGGCAGAATGGACTGAGGGCTTAAAGATGTTCATAAGCTCATTGAAGCTTTTTTCTTTGAAATAAAGAGTAGCTTCATTATCCCTGCCGTACAGTATCTTTTTTGCATCGGAAAAGGTCATATCTTTCAGGGCATTAAATACTATTTTTTTAGCCAGCGGTGCGGCCTTTTCTGCTGCTGTGTTCATACTCTTTTCAAAAGAATCGAAATAAAAACCCAGGCCAACCTTTCTTGCATTGTCTTCAATTTTTTTTAGGGAAGCCGGGATTGGAATTTTAATTTCCGGGGTATTAAAAAAACTACCTTCAGAGGAAAGCGTTGTGATGGCTTTATCCGTTCCTACTTTTAAGGCCTCTTTAAGTCCTGCAATAATCCTGTCGTTTGTCAGTGGTGCTGTTGTGCCGCTTCCGAGTATATTGTCTCCCATTGCCCTGATAAACGCAGAAGATTGATCGGTTGTACAGGATGGAATAAATATCAATAGCGAAGCAAGTATAAAGACCGGTAAAAATTGTTTTTTCATTGTTTACTCCTCTGCAGGGAGGTTTATTAGAATTTGGTAATCACATTTTGGGTAACATTAAAACATTATTCCACTTTATTTTGGACACTAATGATGATAGTCATAAATCTTTTAGAAAAAGATATATTATTTTATAGCCTTATTATTAAAACGCAAGATATTATTCCTTAGAATTCTGACTCAATAATATGCAGGGTATTCTTATTTATCCCTTAAAAGATATTCATACTGGTAAGAGAAAATGTCTGCTTATGAAGCAAGTTCGGTATCAATAAAAAAAACAAATTATGAAGAACCCGATATAGCTTCGTTGCTTGCACCCATCGGAGGAATGCGGAGTTTTATAAAAAAGGGTGACAATGTACTTCTTAAGGTAAATCTGCTGTCTGCCAGGGGGCCTGAAGAGGCGGTTACTACCAACCCTGAATTTGTGAGAGCGGTTGCACGAGAAGTAAAAAAGGCAGGAGGATTACCCTATATCGGTGATTCCCCCGCTGGGAGATTTTCCAAAAAGATACTGGAAAAGGCATATGAAAAGACCGGTATCGGGGCAATGGCAAAAGAGGAGGGAATTCCTGTAAATTATGACATCGGATCGGAAAAGGTAATTATTCCGGATGGCATTAAGGTAAAAAGAATTCCCATATGCAATTATGTCTTTAAGGCGGATAAAATAATCGGTTTACCTAAGCTGAAAACCCATTCTCTGCAATATCTGACCCTTGCATGTAAAAACATGTATGGAGCTGTTCCCGGACTGGTTAAGGCCAAATACCATGCGATGTTTCCAGGTAAAATGGCATTCGGGGATCTGCTTCTGGATGTGTTTTCGTTTTTAAATCCTGATTTATTTATAATGGATGCGGTTCTCGGTATGCATGGCCAGGGACCTGCCGGCGGGGGGGATCCGATTGATATAGGGCTTGCCATGGCCTCAGACAACGGGGTTGCAATGGATATATCGGTATGTAAACTGATTGGTATTGAGCCGACAGGCATTCCTCTTTTAAAAAGGGCCAGGATAAGGGGAATGTGGCCGGAAAAAATAGAATATCCTCTTCTTAAACCTGATGAGAACAGGATAAATGATTTTTTAATGCCCAATACCGCGTCTCATCTGCAGACCGGGAAAAAGGCCCAATCCAAAAATCCGGTCATGACAGAAAAATGTATCGGATGCGGGGAATGCAAAAATATTTGTCCCAAAAATGCCATAAAAATGGTTGATGAAATGGCAGTTGTTGATTATTCAAAATGTATAAGGTGTTACTGCTGTCACGAGGTTTGTCCTGTTAACGCTGTTAAGTTAACTAGTGCCCATCCATAAGAATGTGAGGTATCAGGAATGAGTAAAAAAATAAAAGTCGGAATACTCTTTGGAGGCCAGTCCGCTGAACATGAGATATCAATAATGTCTGCAAAAAATATTGCTGCTGCAATTGATAAGGATAAATATCAGGTTTCACTTATCGGTATAACAAAAAAAGGTAAATGGTGTATCGGTAAATCAGCTGAGCTGATGCTGGAAGCCGGAACCATACCCGATCAGGATGTCATCTCCGGGAGAGATGTTCTTGCCCTCGTACCGGGAGAACCCGACTCTAAAATCGTCAGCCTTGCAGATTCGGGAAATACCCCTGCGGTTGATGTGATCTTTCCTGTCCTGCACGGACCCATGGGTGAAGACGGTACAATGCAGGGGCTGTTAAAGCTGGCCGGGATACCCTTTGTAGGATCCGGTGTCCTGGGTTCAGCGGTGGGTATGGATAAAGATGTGATGAAACGGCTTTTTCGAGACAGCGGTATTCCTATCGGAAAATTCAGGGTTATACTGGCGCATGAAAAGGATGACGCTGTATTTGATGAGATAGCTGAAGAGCTTGGATTACCCTTATTTATAAAACCGGCAAACATGGGTTCTTCGGTAGGTGTACACAAGGTGGGCACAAAAGAAGAATTTGAATCTGCATTAAATGATGCGTTTAACTTTGACAGAAAGGTGCTGGTGGAGGAATTTATCAAAGGCAGGGAGATAGAGTGCGCTATTCTGGGTAATGAAAACCCAGTAGCCTCTGTGCCTGGTGAAATATGCACCCAGCATGATTTTTATTCCTACGATGCAAAGTACATTGATGAGAGCGGTGCATTGCTGAATATTCCTGCTGATTTACCGGAAGATGTTAAGAAAAAAATCCAGGAGGTTGCAATCAGGTCCTTTAAGTCTCTGTGCTGTGAAGGGCTGGCCAGGGTCGACTCTTTTTTAAAGGAGGACGGGTCCGTAATTGTAAATGAGGTTAATACTATTCCTGGCTTTACCTCAATAAGCATGTACCCGATGCTTTTTAAGGCAAGCGGTTTCGAGTACTCTGAGCTTATTGATCATCTTATCAGTCTTGCTCTGGATCGATACGAAAAGGAAAAAAAGCTGAAATCCGATTACAGTAAGTAAGTTTATAAAAGCAGTAATTAGTAGAATAATTTAATATTAAGTGTGCTTTGACCGATAAATTATAAAATATAAAATTCCTTCACAAATTGACATAATCCGGATTACAGACACCCGATAGAAAGAGTGATAACTGGTTTCGGATTTAAATTAAATCTCATGGATGAGTAGTATTATATTTTACTATTGTGTTGACATGCTGATCAGGGGAGCGTTCAAGTGATATTAAAAATCGGAAAAAGACCCTACTTTAGAAGCCTGGCAGCGACATTGACTATCAGTTTTTCTGTTCTGACCATGATAGCATTGCTTATTGCAAGCAGCCTTCAGATGTATTTCAGCTATAAGACTCAAAAAGACCTTCTTATAAAAAATCAGAGATTGATAGCAAAAAATACTGCTAATACTGTTGAAAATTTTATCAGCGAAAAATGCAGTCTCCTTGAATTAACCTCCAAACATAGAGATCTGCTTTCTTTCCATAAAGAGGAACAGAAATTGTTAATGGAGAGACTGCTGGGTCTTGAACCGGCGTTTCGCCAATTGGCCCTTTTTGATTCCGAACAGTCGGAAGCAGCAAGGGTTTCCCATTTCTCAAAATCATTGTCGCCTGAGTTAATGAAATATGATGATACTGAACTTTTCAGCAGTACCGCCCGGAAAGAAATATATAGAGGACCTGTTTATATAGATGAAATTACCAGGATGCCTATGATGGTAATTGCGGTCCCTGTTACAGATATCTTTAATGATTACAAAGGCTCTCTTATAGCGGAATTAAATCTTAAAGTCCTTTGGGATTTGGTATATCAGTTCAAAATAGGTATGGGCGGAGATGTTTATGTAGTTGAAGAACATGGGTACCTGATTGCCTACAAAGATATAAGCCGTGTATTAAAAAGAGAAAAACCGGACCATATAACCACGGTGAAGCATTTTATAGAGAAAGGGAAAAGCTCCAATAAAAAAATTAAAGAAATATCAAAGGGTATAAATAATACATATGTTATAACAACAAATATCAGCCTCAAGACACTCAAATGGTCAGTAATAGTCGAACAGCCGATAATGGTGGCATACAGGCCTATTTTTATGACCCTTTTACTTTCCGGCCTGGCAATGTTCTTCAGTATTGTCCTTGCAATTATTTCGGGAGTGTACCTTTCAAGAAAACTGATAAACCCTGTTATAGAATTAAGGGATGCAACCGAAAAAATCGGCAAAGGAGAACTGTCTCTGAAGATTGATATAGATTCTAAAAATGAAATAGCCGAGCTTGCGGTAAGTTTTAACAGAATGGTGGAAGATCTTAAAAATACTACCGTTTCGAGGGATACCCTTCTAAGTGAGATAGAAGAACGTAAACACGTTGAGCAGGTTCTTCTTGATAGTGAACAGAAGATGAAGGCTATTCTTATGGCTTCTCCCATAGGGATTGGCCTGGTCCAGGGTGACAAGCTGGAATGGGCCAATGAATCATTTTTTTCCATGTTCGGCTATGAAGAGAATGACATCCTGGGAAAAAGTATTTCAGTTCTGTTTTCAGGCGATGATGATTTCAGACGTGTCACAGAAAGACTTTTTTCCGATACCGGTGTTTCAAGACCTGCTAATGTAGAAGTTCGATGTATCCGGAAGGACGATGTATTTATTGACTGTATTATGGGGGCCTGTCCGCTTGACGCATCGGATCTTTCCAGGGGACAGATTATTACTTTTATTGATATTTCCGAATCCAAACGTCTGCAGGCTAAACTTTTAAGGGCTCAAAAGATGGAAGTAATCGGGACTCTTTCAGCAGGAGTGGCACATGACCTTAACAATATCCTGGGCGGTATTGTGGGTTATCCTGAACTGCTGCTGTTGGATATGGCTGAAGATAATCCCATGAGAGATCCCCTGTTGATGATTAAAAAAACAGGGGAGAGGGCTGCTGCTATTGTAAAGGAGCTGCTTACAATGGCAAGGAGGGAAATTGCAATAAATGAAGTCGTAAATCTTCATGATATTATAGATGAATTTATGAAAAGTCCGGAATATGAAAGCATCCTTACATTCCATCCCGGCACTGATATAAAAGTGGATCTCAGGGCTGACCGGGTCAATATACTTGGTTCAGGGGCAAAGCTGTCAAAGGTTCTCATGAACCTGATATCCAATGCGGCAGAAGCAATGCCTGAAGGCGGCAATATCAGAATAACAACGGAAAATAAAAATATAGAGAGACCGGTTTCAGGATATGAAAATATCGATGAAGGCGACTATATTACCCTTACTGTATCAGATACCGGTGAAGGTATTTCAAATATCGATTTGAAAAAAATATTTGAGCCCTTTTATACTAAAAAGAAAATGGGCAGAAGCGGTACCGGTCTTGGAATGACAGTAGTGTGGGGGACAGTAAAGGACCATGCCGGATTTATTGATGTTATAAGCCAGGAAGGGAAGGGGAGCAAATTTATACTTTATTTCCCGCTGACAAAAGGAGATGTGATAGAAAAAAAATCTCCCGAAACCCCTGGTAATTATATGGGAAATGGTGAATCAGTATTGATTGTTGATGATGTGGAAGAACAAAGAATTCTGCTTACCCGGATACTTGATAAACTGGATTACAGGATCACATCAGTATCAAGCGGGGAAGAGGCCGTCAGTTACATGAAAAACAACTCGGCTGATCTTATTGTACTGGATATGATTATGGATCCGGGAATAAACGGGCTTGAAACATATAAAAGAATTCTTGAGATTCACCCAAACCAGAAGGCGATTATAGCAAGCGGATTCTCGGAAACAGAGCATGTTAAAGAAACTCTTAAGCTCGGAGCCAGCGCATATATTCAGAAACCATACAACCTGGATAGAATCGGCCGTGTTATCAGAGATGCGCTGTCGAATTAACGTATTATTTTATCTGCCCTTGCAAGCAGGCTCTCGGGTATTGTCAACCCGAGTTCCTGTGCCAGTTTATAATTTATGGTGAGTACAGGATCTGCCGATACAACCGGAATACTGCCTGCATGGGTACCTTTAAAGATTTTATCAGCTATTGGTGCAGCCAGTCTGCCAACTTCAGCCTGGTCTATAGTAAAGGTAATAACACATTTTTGTCTTATACCAAAAAAAGGGAGCCGGTATTTAACAACGAATTTCCCTATTGCATCGTTAACTTCTGACCAGGAAGCAATGGGGTCTGTCACATGCATTACTGCATCTATACCGGGATCATCGTTTTTTGATCTTCTGTCCAGCTCGGATTGTATGGCAGTAATATTTCTGGCTGGAAATTCCAGTATTTTCACTCCATAGGTATCTGCTGCCTTGCACAGTTTTTCCAGCTGACAGGGTACTGAAGGATATCCCTCCAGGTATGGAATCCAAATACGCTTTGCTTCCGGGGCTATTTCGAGCAGGGTCTCAAGGCTTTTAACTGTAATGTCCGGATGGAAATAGCACACGCCTGTTAAATTACCACCGGGATGTATCATATCATCAACTATGTCGAATCCTTCAATAAAGACATTTGCAAAAAGGACCGGAATTCCGGAATTTTTTGTGGATTCCTTGGCGGCTTTGGCGACCTCGGTTGGTGTGACAAAAATCAGGTCGACTTTTTCTGATACCCATTTATCAAGAATGGCTTTTTCTATTTTTGATTTGTAATTGGTTTTCTGTATGTCATATACAATATTTTTCCCCTCGGTATAACCGAGCTCAGTCATTTTTTCCTTAAATGCATCTACTGTTGGAAAAAAATAATCATCTGCAGGGAGTACACCTACGCGGTAAATTTTTGCTTCTTTTTTCTCAGTGCATCCGTATAATAACAGCCCAAACATTATCAATACAAAGCTTTTTAATATTATTTTCATGCAGTACATTCTCCTGAGCAATATCTTAGCGATTGCCTTTCTGAGGCATTGTGTTTTTTCAGGTGAAACTGATATCAGGTAAATAGA
Source organism: Desulfatiglandales bacterium (assembly GCA_963667015.2). Taxonomy (GTDB): domain Bacteria; phylum Desulfobacterota; class DSM-4660; order Desulfatiglandales; family HGW-15; genus JAAZBV01. Next base: position 950,795 of record CAXXJJ010000004.1, on the reverse strand, counting down.
GCGAAACCATTCCATTAGATTTAGAATATAAATAATACTATCGGTCAGATAAGGTAGATTATTGAATAAAAAAACAGGGGTAAGGGTGTCCACAGGTTAAGCAAAGCCTTTCGATTTCACTTAAGGACATGAGTCATTCGACTTCGAGATCGTAGCCGAGATGTCCATCGAAGGGCAACCCAGCAAAGACGCCTAGCATAACCCCTATTTAACGACAAGATTGTGGCTGTGCAAAATATTTTTTTATTCGTTAGGCATTAGTGCTTTTCTTCAAATATACATTCAACTGATCAATGGCCTCACTAAACCTGCTGATCAGCCTCTCCCGCCTGAATGTAAGGATTTTCCTCTTTCCTGTTTTTATTTCAAAGAAGGCTAACGCGCACGTCAAATTATTTGGGGGAGTATTTTCGTTTTTTTTAGTTCCTGCATTGTAGACCATCACGCCGAAACACGAAACGAGGATCGCAGCCAGCAAGCCGCTCACAATGGGGTAACTCCGATGAATCCGATACAAGTCGAGGAATGTCATTTTTTTATTCATTTGAATCCGATTCAAGCCGAGGAACATCATCTTATGCTCAGATTGCGCGTCAGCATCGACCTTCAACCAGGAGACCTTTGCGTTCATTAAGTTGATGTAGAGGCGTTCCGATTTCTTGTAAGATGCGGTCAAAACACCTATGTGTATCAAGAGTATGGCAACTGCAGCGGAGATGCAAGTGCATTGATCTAAGTCAAGAAAAGAAAGCAGGTCAAAAGTCAAATTGCAGGGCGTCCCTGTAATTGTTGTGTCACATGCCAAGGGCTGCCACCTTGTTTTCATTATATGTTGTAGGGGCACGGCGCGCCGTGCCCTTAATGATCCTGGGGAGTGCAGTTATGTAGATCAGGAAATTTGCAGGGGAGGGGATTTTTCGCCCTTAAAAGCAGTTATTTTAAAGGTAAATAATGACAACGAAATATTTTGACGCAAATTGATAGTATAATCCAATTTATCAAAATCAAGGAAAAAATTCACTTAGCTATCCCTCAGCCAATAATTCGATACGATCTTCCGCCAGCCATGCCGCGTATTGAAGGGATTGTGAAATATCCTCAGGTTCCAGGTAAGGATATGCTTCCAGGATTTCTTTTTCCGTCATTCTATTGGCAACTAAATTTTAAAGGAGGGAAACCTGGATGCGCATACCTCTGATACATGCTTTTCCGTTCATAATATTCGGATCAATAGTTATTCGGTCAAATTGTTGCATTGCAGGCATGACAAATGTCCCTTTTTTTTAACAATGGATGAATCTATTTTATAAGTTTTAAAAGATTCTCGACAGCTTTTTCGCCGGACGCCTTTAAGATTTCACGGTTTTTCGGGTCGCCGGAGTTTCCAACGCCAATCGTAATGTAGTAGTTGTTTTTGATTACATGCAATCCCGGCGGCGCAATGAAGGCATCATCACCGCTGCCTTCAACCTTGACAGCATCCGGGAAGTTGCCCTTTAACGATTCGTAAATAGCTTTAGGGCTTGGCCTGTCGGGCGGCATAAAAGCCTCCTGAGTAATGCTTATTTGAAAGAACCTGAATGAGTCTTCCTTTGCGGATTCGTAGATACAAAAATTCTGTCCTACTGTTTTGTTATCTCTTTTTTGAGGATCTTTCATGGGCTCGCCGATAAGCTGTTCCACATCTGTTTTGGAGATCAGCTCGCAGGGGCCTATAATATTTCCCTTTTGATTTTCTGTGTCCGGCGTGCTGTCGCTACAGCCGATAGCAATGGCAGCTATAAGAACAGCCGTCAATCCAAAAATTGTCTTTATCATCTTAAATATCCTCTCATTTATAAGGTTAAGTATGCAGGATGGGTTAATAATCCAACCTGCCCCTGTGTCTTTTTCATTTTAAATCTTTAGCCAGTGAAATTCATATTTTGACTTTTATGTTTTCCCTGGCAGCCTATAGTCTACAGTCTATTATCCTGCTTTAATGAAAGAACCGGAGAGAGATTCGAGAATAATACCCACATAACCCGGATGTCTGACAAAACGATAGGGGGCCGTCCGTTACAACTTTGTGGTCCCTGTCTGTCTGGATACTAACCGTTGCCTCCAGGTGTTTGTTCTTTACTATTGCCCAGTGCCACAGGATAAATTTTACCAGGGCCAGCACAATTCCCGGGATCACCCATGGGAATCCGAGCTGGGACCACTTGAACCTCCCCACATCAAGGCCTGCAACAGCCGGAAACAGGAGAAGTGAGATCGTGAAAATACCAAGGAAAACCTTGTCCCAGATTTTGTTCCCTTCTTTCCAGCACCGAATCACCAACCGGGCGCCAGGGTCTATAAAACTGTATAAATAAGTGATGGCAGTTATGAAGACAAAGGACAAACAAAAAAAGATAATAAAATTTTTGATAAAACTTTTTACTTTCACTGTATTCTCCGTTCTCCATCAAGTATATTTTAATGAAAATATGCTATATCCAAGATTTAAAACGTAATTCCTATCTTATGACTTTTATATTTTTATATAAAGTAGCCTGCCCTGTTATATACCGCAGGTAAGACTTGTCCAGTTAAATTAGCGTAGCTGACTGCAAAGCAGTATTTAACAGGATGAAGATCCAAATCTTATATAATAAGGGGTTACCATGGCCCTACCGCGATTCACGACGGTGAAGCCCGGACCTATTGACTAGAAAACTGAGAGAGAGTAATAATATGGCTTAAATAATACTATGCAGATAAATATGGAAGCAAATTTCCAATATTACATAGAAAGGAAGGAAGAAAAAAACATACTGGAACAGCAAAACAAAAACAAATGGTTAGAAAATCCTCCGAAAGTCACCCGTGAAGAAATGCGCATGGCACTGGCAAGCGGGCGTGAAGCGGACAAGTTCGAATGTGAATGCTGGAATACCAAATGTCCCAATTTCGGCGATTGCCGCAAATGCGTTGTATATGAAATGTGTTTGGGACAGTTACCGACTTGCCAAAGGGATCTGCTGGAGGAATTGAAGGAACACTATATCGCATATAGCGGCGATAAATAGTACATATTCCTGTTTGCGACACCCCGCTGTATAATCGACTTTGCTGTTTAATTAAAAACAATGTAATTTCTTCAAGGATTTCGAGAATAAATATAGATGTCAGACTTACACTTACATGCAGTTTCATCTTTTTCTGTCGTGCATTTCATAATTGCCGGGTTTACCCTTTTTTTTGCAGCCCTGGCAATTCGCCATCGCAAAGCTGTCGGAGGAACCTCTTTTCTCATGCTTATGCTTGTGATGTGCGTTTATTCAGCGGGGTATGGTTTTGAGGTAGCTTCCGCGGATCTCGAAAGCGCCATGTTTTTTTCAAATGTTCAATATCTAGGCATCCCTTTTATCCCATTTTTTCTCTATACTCTTATCTGGAAATATCTGCGTCATACAAATGTGATTCCTTTAAAAATCACATTTATACTGCTTATAATTCCTGTCTTTACCTTTTTTTTACATTTAACAACAGACAGACATAATCTTTTTTACATCAATCCTCAGCTTAGCTTTTATGAGGGGCTTTCCATCTTACACTTTGAAAAAGGAATATGGTATTTCATAAATAATCTGTATACCTTCTTTCTTGTTTTTATGGCCCTGGTTCACTGCATTGTCCGTTTTAAAAAGGATAAAAAATACCGGAACAATATTGCATTACTCATTGCAGTTACAATTTTCCCCTTTGGAGGATATATACTGTATATCACCGGACTGGCTCCGGAACACATTGATATTACCCCGTTGTCCCTCGGGCTTTCATGCCCTTTTTTAGTCATTGCGCTTTTTAATATGTCCCTGTTTGACATAGTTCCGGTTGCACGGGAACATATTTTTGAAAATATGGATAATGGCTTAATTGTAACTGATTCCACAGACAGACTGGTTGACTATAATAAATCGATACTGGGTATTTTCCCTGAGCTTAAAAAATGTCGTGTCGGTATTTATATAAGGGATATTGATTTAACTGATGACGGCCGTAAAATTAATCTTTATCAGATTCTAAACAGTAACATGACATTTGTTGAAGAACAGGATGGTGAAAAACATTACTACAGTATCAGGAAGAATGTGATATCGCAGACAAGGCAGTTTCTCGGAGGTATAATCTATATAGTGGCTGATATAACTGAAGAGAAAAAGCTTGAGGCAAAACTTCATGCAATGGCCACAACTGATCCGCTTACAGGATTAAAAAACAGGAGAAATCTTCTTGAAATCGGCGAAAAAGAAATAAAACACTCCGTAAGATATAAACGTGACCTGAGTGTCCTCTTCTTTGATATTGATCACTTTAAAAAAATCAATGATTCATGGGGACATTCCGCAGGTGACCGGGTTTTAATCGAAATAGCACAGATATGTAAAAAACAAATTCGTGAAAGCGACACCATTGGGAGATATGGAGGCGAAGAGTTTGTCATTCTTTTACCTGAAATCCCCTATAATTCAGCAATCCGTGTAGCCGAAAAGATACGCAGCTCAATTGCAGACAAGCCCATCTTATTTGAACAGCAGGAGATCAATGTGACAGCAAGTTTTGGAGTGGCTGCCTTTAATGGGGATGAGACTCTTTATGAACTTTTTAATAGGGCTGATCAGTTATTATATAAAGCCAAAGATGAGGGAAGAAACCTTGTCTGTTAAGGTTTATGCAAATGACACAACCCAGTATCAGAGTAAATGAAGAAATAAAATAAGCCCCTTTCAATTCCCGAAATGTTTCTTCTAATTCAGACTTCTTCATTTTCTTCTCCTGAAAAATTGACTGGCAGAAAGGTTTGCATTCACACATATGTCACATGTCAAGGGAGACCCCGTTGATTCACAGACCCCGTTGATTCACTAGCGCGGACCATAGTGAGGTACAGGCAAACCAGTCTCCAAAGCCCCCATATCCGGTGCTTCTCCTGTAAAGTCATCATTCACATTGGGTAGAATACATGCTGCATCAACTGCTGCTGCATTCGGCTTTATTCTAAAATCCATATCGTCAGCACTGAAGATTTTTGTAATCTCATCCGGATAAACAGGCGGATGAACACGCTCAAAGATATCATAATCTACCAGGATACTGTGTTTATCCTGGCCAGTGGCCTGGCTGTATTCGGCGAGTGTCTTATATTGGCGTTCTTCCACGGGATTTTTATAATCCCTGGGTATATCGAATGGAGGAGAGTTCCATCTAAAGGAATACTCTGCTTTCAGGTCGGGATGAAAACCGTTATAATCGGAAGATGTGTAATTTGAAAAAGTGTCAACAGAAAAAACAGGCAACCCGGGCATCCAGTTAAGTATAAGATTATTCCGGAAATGATAATTCGAACCTGCACCTGCATTCGTGTTTGCAATGGCTGTATTGTGATAATAAATGGAACCTGACGGGTGATTTGCATGTTTTATAAAGCCCGTGTTCGAGCCATGGTATATAATATTACGTATAAAATATGCAGGTCCGCCATATAGGGTTTGCGAACTCAGGGCCTGGGCTGCCCCGTCTATGCAATAGTTGCGCAGAACACGAATATTATACATTGTCCCGTCTGTCTCGATTGCGTTGTCGTGCACGTTTTGAATAAAATTATTATAGAAGTCATTTGCCCTGAACATTCTGTCTTCTTTAAGCACTTCTTTAACCGGATAGAAATCCGGGTGGCCGTATGCGGGATAGCCTTCAGGGACGCCGTATGTAGCATGACATATTCCGTTATGGAAATGTGCAACGTAATTATGACATACAACATGACCTTCCCCGGCCAGTTTTACGGCATATTCGGACAGGCATTTTTCATATGGGAAAAGCAGTACGGGCGTCCTTTCGCTCTTTAGAAACCATGAATGTATTTCGCTCTGGTCATGCCTGCCGATAAATTCGTTATCAGCAATGTAAAAATTCTTCGAGCCCGACCACTCGGAATGAATTCCTTTATCGATATTCTCAATCCGGCACCTTTTGACTGTTAAGCCCTTACATCCGGTTATCCTTTTTTGACCGGCCCAGAATGCAACATCGGTATTACGAATAATCAGCCCTTCAAAGTGATGATAATCCGCAGCCATGACATTGAAAAGGTTGAAGTTACCGTTTCCGTCAAAGACCACCTTTTCTCCATCTGCAGCCTTTATAACAATGGGCTTTTCAGGAGTTCCTTTCTGGGTCAGGAAATAAGTCCCTGAGAATTTAGCGCCCTGCCCATGTTTCCAGATGTCCGCCCCGTAAAAAGTCCAGTCCTCTTTGTATACTCCCTCATGAATCAGTATGGTATCTCCAGGCTGAACCCGGGGTGGGGCAACATTCCACCAGTCTGCCGTACACCCGCCACCCGCATAATAGGCCTGCATAAGGTTTACAAAATTAGGTTCTTCTTTTGGTCCGGTATAGTCCCAGGGATAGACATGGTAAACCCTGCCGCCTTCAACCGGTTTCGGCTCAGGACGTGTGCGCACAGTTACAATTTTTTGATCCAGTGAAGATTCACTTTTGACCGTACCATGAACGCCATCCGGATCAGAAAGAATAAATTTGCACTCATAATCCGTATCAGGCTGAAGATCCATTATGCTTCCGGCAAACAGGTTCGGGGTTACATAATCGATCCAGTTGACTGAAAAAGAATCAATGCATTCTTCATTCTGGATTCTTAAAAGAGGCAGGGCCTCTTTCCAGGAATTTTCTCCCTTTTTTCTGTATGATACTTTCACAATAGCATTATGGTTGTCATCCCCTTCAATATACCATTCAAACCCAAGGCATATGAGGGTCGGAGGTTCAATGACGAATTTTGCCGGTTTTACGGCGTTCCCATTTTCAGAATTCACAAAAATCACTTTCTGTTGGTTTTCTGTGGATACAGTGCTGTCGCCACAACTTGAAAGGACCGTGAGCAAGAAAAACACAAGGTAAAGCATTAAAATGGAATGCCATCTGATTTTCATAGTTCCCCTCCTCAATTGAATGCCTTAACCATCAATTACCTGGAAAGCACTTTGATTTCACGCTCAGCCTTGCTCTGAGCACCTTCCGTATCAGTAAAGGTCATTGTAATTACATATGTCCCCGGATTTTCATAGGCATGATTAACCATGGGACCGCCAATTGTCAGGGGAGTATCATCTCCCCAATCCCATGTAGTGCCTGCCCATTCAGGTAACGCCGGATGATGATAAGAAGTCTTGTCATCGTTAAATGAGTATGAATCATTCCAGACCAGGACAAGGTCTCCCACCCTCACTTTCTCTGACAATATATCAATTCTTACTTCAGGAGGCCTGTTAGGACGTTTCTTGCTGATGTTATCGTATTCAAGGAATCCCTCAGGTGTCCGGTCGATATTTTCCAGAATTTCAATATGTGCGGCATAGGCACGCCTTGCCTGATCAAGAGTAACCTTTTCAGGAGTATCGAGAATGGAGTGATAGTAGAGTGGAATAGTCGCCACATTAACCCAGGGACGGGTTGATGGTGCAATTCCCCACTGGGGTCCAGACCCAATGGAATTAAAACGATTATGGGTGCAGATAAATCCATACTTATCCATGGTGAATGCCGCTAGCCTGGAAAAGGTATAATTATTGGAAATGATATAAAACTCGTTGGTTTTGTCAGTTGGTAAGATTTTTCCTTCAGTGTCATCGAACACATACCTTATGCCTCCAACAGCATGGTCAACATCCCACACTATTGCCTTTTCCAGTTGCGCCTTATGTGCCTCGGCAAACTGGTAATGGCCGGTATTATTGTCAAAATCATGTCCAAAACACCAGGCAAAGATCATGTCGCGGTTTCTTGATGCCTTCGGTTTATCAGCAAAGTATCTTGTCCACGCTATCATTAAAGCAACGCTGCCATTATTATCAACAGCCCCGGTAAACATTCCGGTATCATAGTGTGTACCTACTAAAATGACTTCATCCATACTGCCGTTTCCAGGCAATTCAAAAACAACATTATGTGCGTTAAATTTATTTTGCGGCACCTTGAGAATCATCTTGATGTTTGGAGGCATAGAAGAGGTTGCCAGGTCTCTTAGATAATCTCCCACGCTCTTGCCAACTGAGAAAACCGGGATTGGGAAGATATCGGGCGGCATTGTCGGGTCACCCTTTTGGAATTGGGGACTATCCACCTGGAGGCCGGCTCGAATTACACCAATAGCACCTTTATCTTTGGCGGTAATAACCGCATTATTTGCTCTGCCGGTAGGATTGTAACCCCGCATCATTTTCTCGTCTATCAAAACAATTTTGTCTTTAACGTCAACAAGTTCAAAATTGGAAGCAGACCCGTCTCCTGCATATATGAGCTTGCCCTTAACGCCTCCTTCCGGAGTTCCTACAGTCCACTGCAATGGAAAACTGGTTAATGTCCTGCTGTCCTGACCTTCGATTTCGACTGTAAGTTCAAATTTTTCCGGATAGGGGCTATTCGCCGTAATTTGTTCCAGTCTGGCTTGTACACCGTATCCGTGAAGCCTTTTAAGAATATAGTTGGCAGCCTGATCTGCCTTAGGCTGTGTCTGTATCCCTGAATGAATGCCATACCCGGCGATATCGCAAAGATCATGGAGCATCTCCATGACTTCTTCTGCGGGTTCAACATTTTTCAAAGGCTCCTCCTGATACTTTTCGGCTGACACTGAACCATCATCACAGCCGAAAAAGATTACAGGTAAAAGAAAAATAAATGAAATTATTATAAAGAAATCCCTTTTTATTTTCATAGGGCACCTCCTGTTTGAAGCGGATTTAAGGTTGTGGCATTTACAATCTTAAACAGGAAAAATACCGACGTCAGGGAAAAATCAGGGTACTATAAATTCAAAGCCTCTTATTCTACCGATACCTGACTTAATGTCAACAACACTGTCAGGCACCATGTATGATTGAACAGATCAGTGTCATTCCTTGACACTTTTACCACCTGAAGTTAGTACTAAAAAGTCAAAGTCAAGGAGTGACCCCTGTGTTTTCCGGTGTTCTGCTTATCAAAAAACTTAATTATTCATGATGCAGCGATAACGAAGGATTCTTCTGAGCTGTTTTAAAGGACTGTGCCGCAATGGTCAGAAATGCCAGGCCGAGCACTATAATGATAGATAACAAAAAAGCCGTCGGATTTATGGCAACTCTGTAGGCAAAGCTTTCCAGCCATTCTCCTATTGCATACCATGCAATAATTGTGGCGACAAGAGCGCCTGCCATAACAAGCCACATGGTCTTGCGTGCAAGTAGAGTAATGATCTGCAACGAGGAAGCACCGAGAACTTTACGTATCCCGATCTCTTTGCTGCGCTGTTCGGTAGAAAAACTCGAAAGGCCGTATAACCCGAGGCAGGATATGAAGATACATATACCTGAAAAAATCCCGGCCATTTTCATAAGGCGTTCTTGGGACATATAGAGTTTTTCAATGGAATGATCCAGGAATTCATACTCAAAAGGATGACGCGGATCGAATTCCTGGAATTTTTCACTGAGAAAATACAGCGTTTTCTGGACATTGGAATTTGCAATATGCACGATCATGGATCTCCGTATCATATCACGCTGTTCATCAGGAATTCCCTGGTAATTTACCTTATCGCTGAACTGCCACATTACAAGAGGCTCGACCGGAGTGTGAATGGGCTTAAAATGGAAATCCTTAACCACGCCGATGATCTTGCCAGTCATACGGCCGAGTTGAATCCGTTTTCCAAGGGCATTATCCCATCCCCTGGCCTTTACCAGTGTTTCATTGACAACAAAGGAGGTGCCTATATCGGTGATAAATTTTTTATCGAAATTTCTGCCCTCAATCAATTCCATTCCCATTACATTCACAAGGTTTTCTTCCACCTCTAAATAACTGAAAGAGGTTGCTTCCATCACGCCTTCCGCGTTGTCGACCATTCCCTGATCACCGGGAACAAGCTGCTCAGAGAGAATCATTTCCGAGATGGCCGAGACGCCAAGTATGCTGCTGTTTTTTAAGAGCTCATTTTTAAGGAGCTTATACTTTTCAATCACATCCAGACCATGTAGATCAATTATAACTCTGTTATTTTTATCAAATCCCATGGGCATATGGGATATAAAAAACATCTGTTGAGCCATGATCAGGGTACAGGCAATAACGATGATGGAGACCGTTACCTGTACAAAAACAAGCAGTTCCCTGAGGTGAAATCCACTATTTTTACTTTTTCGATTATCTGCCAGAGCTGTCATGGGAGAGATGGAAGAGAGATAGAACGCCGGATAAAAACCGGATAACAGGGTTATGACAAGGCCAAGCACCAGCAAAGCCAGTAAAATCCGCGGATCATTTGTAATACTTAAAGACAGTTCCCTGTTAAACAGGCTGTTTAAAGGAGTCAGTTTCAGCAGGACTGCTGTTATCACTGTGCCTGCAGCAAGGGCGATGATTGTAAAAATGGCTGCTTCTCCAAAAAAGTAGGTCATCAAACGGGATCTGGATACACCCAGGATCTTTCTCATCCCGATTTCTTTTGCACGTTTTGCAGCGCGCGCTATTGCCAGGTTCACATAGTTGATACAGGCCACCAGAAGAATGAAGACAGCAACAGATAAAAATCCATAAACATAATAAATGTTGCCTGTTGGAAGATCGTATATCAGATCTGAATGTAGGTGTACGTCAGTAAGTGGCTGAAGCCAGCATTCCCAGGTGCTGTGTGCCATCCTTGGATTATCCTTGAAAAAACGTTCAAAGAACGAATCACTGATGGCTTTAAAGCTGTCCATGTTATAATTCTCTGGCATTAACAGATAGGTAAAGCTTCTCGCGTTGTACAACAGCCGGTTGACATTTGGAGGATCAACCCAATGATAAAGGGCATGGTATTTCAAATGGGTATTTTCGGGCAGATCACGAAAAACAAGCGTGACCTTCCTGGGCAATGCACTAACGACTCCTTCGGCTTCGGTTTTGATGATTTTACCCATGGGATTACTGTTGCCAAAATAGTATTTCGCAAAGGATTCACTGATTGCGATTGAGTCGGGCTCATTCAACGCAGTTTTCGGATCACCATAAACAATCTCATGGGTAAACATATCAAATACATTTTTATCAGTGCCATAGATTGTCCTCCAGTACCTGGCGTTATCATTGGCGCGAATAAGAACATTATTGTAAGGTTGTATAAAACGAACATAGTCCAGAATTTCCGGATAGTTTTCCTTGAGCATGGTCCCGAGGGGAATCTGTGTTAATGCCATCCTGTCCGGCGGTCCGCTATGTGTAAACGCATGGGCAACCCTGTAAATCTGTTTGTACTTTTCATTATGCTGTTCATAGGTAAGTTCGCTTCTCAGGTAAAGGCCGAGTATAAGACAGCACACGACAGACAGGGTTAATCCGGCGAGATTGATAAAGGCATAACTTTTTTCACGGTAAAAAACACGAAAGGCTGCTCTAATCTCAGTATTGGCCATTGCAAAATATCCTTTTCTTAAAGTACTGTTTGACAATTAAATATTCGATTGATTCGGAAAGGCAGCGTGCTTTTTAAGCAAAAATACCAATAAAAGACGGTAAAAAGATAATAGGTTTTGTTATATAAACTTACATATGTGGTCAATATAAAAATTAGTAGAGTTTAATCACATCTAGAAGTCGGGTCTTTTCCCGTCATTTTCACCCTGGTTGTTTATTTAGCAGGATTTGTGCCAAAGGATTAAGTTCATATTTAGGTTGAATATCAGAGTGTTACATAATTTAACCTTTAATTGGCAATGGCATATTACGCCAATGCAGCATTTCGCTTGCTATAAGATAGCGAATCAAGCCACTGTGTGAATAGACCGAGGTCACCCATTAAAACATTTATTACCTGAAGATAGCACTTAAACGTCACAGTCAAGGGCCGGTGCTTTCGACCCCGGTGCTTTCACGCAAAGCATCATTATTAACATCGTTTGTAACCGTTACTTCTTTTTATGCCAAGCCTATGTCGGAAGGTGAAAATGTGATAGGCAATCGATCTGGTTTTGGGTTATGAGTTAACATATGCGCTTGATTACGAGAACGGAAAACAAGGCCGACAATGACTATTACCAGGAAAATTGATATTCCATATTTAAGCTTTTTCATAATAGCCTCTTTCTATACTATCAACTATGTAAATACAGGGATATGGGGCTACCAATGACTCATATTAAATAGTAGAGGATGTCACATTTTGTGATATGCTCCGACATCCCCTTTTTACGAGTCAATTATTTCAATCATCTCATTTTATATCCGTATCATATCTCTATTCCAAAACTATTTAAACAACATTAGGTCAATAGAATCTGCCATTTTTCTGTATCCGGTATCGCCGGGATGGAGTTTATCTCCGGAATCATATTCCGGCGCCATTTTTGAGGGATGCTTTGGATCCTGGACCGCTTTATCGAAATCAATTACAGCATCGAATTCTCCACTGGTCCTGATCCATTTGTTGACCGCCTCTCGTATTTTATCTTTTTTCGGTGAATAGTATCCCTCAAAGGTTCCTTCAAAAGGAGTTAATGTTGCACCGTAAATTTTCACCGATGGAGAGAATGTATGAGCGCGTGCAATCAACTGCCGATAGCCGGCAATCAGCTCTTCAGGGGTTCTCATTGCAGGAGCAGGTCCTGTTATCCCTGGAAACTGCATACCACCGCTGCCGATATCGTTGATGCCTATTAACACGATGATATGAGACAATCCCGGAGTGGACAGAACATCCCGGTCGAAGCGAACCAGAGTACTGTCTCCTGCACCGCTACGAAGCAACTGGTTTCCCGCGATCCCCTGATTTACCACTGCCATGCCTCTGTTTCTGCCTTTCCTTTTTGCAAGACGTTCTGCAAGATCCTGCGGCCAGTTATTAAATGTGTAGGGTGTGGATGCTGACCCGTCGGTTATGGAATCTCCAAGGGCAACAATAACCCCGGTATCTTTTGGGGCTGTGACATAGATACCTGTCATAAAGGCCATAGTTGCCGTCTTAACTGCATCGTTCAGTTTTGGAGACAGTGTAAAATCTCCGCTGGAAGAAATATAGGCAATGCGTCCTGCATGGATACTGCTAATTTTGGTCTTCTCAGGCAGGTATATGCTGACTGCCAGTGTACTCAATGCCGTGGTTGGAAAATCAACAGGATCGCTTAATATCGGCGCGCCTGGCGGGATAGTAATGGAATCGGCTCCGCCGAAAGTCAATTTTTTTGAGGATCCGGGTTTAATAGTGGATTCACTGTCTACAATTGCAATTGCCGCTGCGCCGATATTGAGTGTTGAGTCGCCGAATTCATTGGAGAACCGTACCCGTAACTTTTCACCGCCTTGGCTTATGCGTACGATTTGGCGGATAGTCTGATTATCAATAGGTTCCGGAGGGGAACTGTTATCAAAAGATATAAAAGTCGTTGGGCTTGCACCCCAGGAGGCAATCCAGGTTTTATTTGCGGTATCCCGATCTGCGGCTCCGATCATGCTGGAAAAACATATTAAGAGCACAGATAATAAAATAACAGCGGTCCTTCCGGAAAAAAATTTGGTCGGATATTTTATTGTTCCTGTTTTCATATACATGGCATTTCTCCTATAAAAGAATGGTTTATATTAGGAATTACAATGTAATTTATAGGGATTTACTTAATTCAATATTAAAAATTTTTTAGAACTGTCTCCGGTTTATCGGGGCTATGCTGATCTAACTGGGTAAAATATCCAAGCTTAAAAAGCAAGGGAAAAAGAGCTGAAAGGGAAAGCAGGAAAAGAGGAATCAGAAAATAGGAAAGAGGGAAAAAAGATTTCTCCATTTGTCGAAATGGCACCTTAAGACGGTATATCGTTAACACGACATAAGTCCAAAAAAGTGAATGCCGGCACAGAAGAAAAGCTAAAAATACTTTTTGAGAAATTTTGCAGGAGAGATAACTGTACATCCTTTTCTCAATTGTTATGGAAAATGCTTTATGTTTCCTGTTATAAGAGGTACTTCTTCTGTAATTGCCATTTCAATAAAAGGTGTGTAACCTTCATCTGGCATATCATGCACCGCAACACTGCTTGAAGAATAGAGATGTAATAAAAGGGTCCGATTAGCTCATTAAAATAATTATCAAAAGCTATTAGGAGATTTGCCCCCTTTATACTGAATTTTCGGAAAGTTCAACTGATTGATTATGAATTGATGCGAATTTAGCAATTATAAAACTTAACAGAATAATGCTCAAGAACTTTAACATTTGCCTTCTCCCGGAGAACCTTTTAATTGTCAAATAGATAATACTTCTATTCAAATATAACGAATCCGGCAGCCGGCACAGTGATATAAATGGCTTTTCCGTTTCGATCTTCTATATTTACACTGGAATTTCTCTGCAGTGAATCTGTAGAGTAAATACAGGTCATGGTATCTCGGGCAGAATGTAAACCATTATCTACGGTAACCCATGCACTCTTGGGTTCATTGTAATCCGTATTTATCGCTAGAAGCACTTCTTTATTGTTAAAAATCCTTGACCATGGAACCACTGACCGAATCACTCCTCCAATCATCCGGGGCAGACCAAAATTAATACCATCTCCTGATATAGAACGTAGATACTGACGCCCACGCCTTATTATTATACTGTTTTTTCTTATCTCTAAAATCCTGTTCAATTCTTTATAGACATCATTGTCTTCATTGAAAAAATGACATTCTTTGCTTTCAAAGGCACCGAAATTTCCACCAAACATGGCTTCCCTTAAATAGCGGTCGTTATCACCATGACCGTCAAAACACTGTTCCGATCCATAATATATGCAGGGAATTCCCATGGTAGTGGCATTTAAAGCAAGGGCATTCAGTATCATTTTATAATTATCTTTCTGACCCGGGCCTTCATCATGACAAAAACGTGCTTTGTTTCCACCCTTTCGCACCTGGTCGTGGTCATCAAAGGTTGTCACAACCTTGTTTTTAAACCATGTATGGGATTCCTTGTTTACGAGGATAGAGTTCCTGAACAGATCAAAGTACCATTCAGGATCACGATATCCTTTAACGAGATATTCGAGTTTATCCGGTATATCATTTATGCCCAGAGCCGCATTCATACCAATCTCCTGAAGGGTATTGAATGCGTTTTCACGTCCTCCTGTGATTTCTGCTATAAGGTAGAAATTTTCTTTTCCTATGCTCTGGGCAAATTCATGGATAGCAGATGTAAAAATGCGGCTCGCACCATCATCCATATGCTTTACCGTATCCACCCTGAATCCGTCGATATCAGCAAATGCAATCCAGAATTTGTATACCTCACACAGGTTAAATAGGGCCTGCGAAGGATAAAAGTTATCAACTGCACCGTTTCCGAGGTTTATATCCTTTAGTGAAAAGAAATCTCCTTCACGGAATTCCGGATCAAAATCAAAATTTCTGATACACCCACGCCTGCTGAAGGCAGCAGGATTCTGCATTTCAGCAGGCCATACTGCGCCGTCAGGAAATTCAGTTTCAGGCACAGGGCCAAAGGGCAGGGAAGGATTGCCAGACCGATCTCTAAATCCCTTTACACCATAGGTGCTTCTGTCCATCTGCCAGCATGCCTCTTTTCCTTTTACATTCCCGTCATTATCACGAATATCACATTTGTACTCTTCAGGATTGTAGGCAAAAACATCTCCGCTGTGGTTCAGTATTATATCCAGGATGACCCGGATGCCATGCGAATGTGCAGTCCGGACCATGGATGCCAGTTCATCACGGTTACCAAAATGAGGATCCACATCCATGAAATTCTGGATACCATACCCGTGATAGGTCCCTTCAAAAGCAACCTGTTTGAAAATTGGGCTTATCCATATGGCAGTAATACCAAGACGCTTTAAGTATCCGAGTTTTGATTCTATGCCTTTGATTTTTCCGCCAACAAATGTACTTCCTGCATCAAACCACTTTTTTCTGTCTTCATCAGTTCTCGTTGCATTACAACGATCCTCAAGTTTAAAAGGCGGCGTTGATCCGTCAGTTATCATGTTACCCTGATTATCAAGATACTGGTTCTCTTCTCCGTCAGAAAACCGATCAACCATCAGGAAGTATAAGACTTCATCCTCCCAGGCTGCGGGTGACGGATAAAATTTCTTTTTAATCAGACCGGAAAAGTCTATCTCTGATATTTTTCTTTCCATATATCACCTCTCTTACAAATTAAACGTTATGAAGGTCATACCCTATGGACAATCTGATCTGCTGCCATTTCCTGTCCATCAGCAGGAAATAACCAAACATCCCGTATTCATAGACTGACGGATCTTTGTATGGATCGTATGGTTCAACAACATTTGTGGCATACATGAGCCTTCCGAGAAACAGGCCCTGAGCTATTTGCACCATTTCATCAATGCAGTAACAATCGGGAATAATGGTTTCCAGTTTTGGCCAGCGATAGTTAAATTGAAATACCTCTTTCCCGACACTCTGGGAATAGACAGATTGTGCCTTATGTGCAATGAAGAAGAAATTTTTCAGATCATAGCCCAGCTTGATTTTCTCTTCCTGTGTCGCCTCTTCGGATCGGATATTTGCCAGGTTCATCATGCGGCCTACAAAGCGCTCCTTCAGGGTGCGAAGGGCCTGGGTATTTGAGCCCCATACAGTTGGCAGCTGCCCTGTTTCATATCCATCGGTAATCTCTTTCAGACGTTCCGTGGCTATTGGATCAAAACGTTTACCTGTCCAGGTTGAAAATGGAGCGCCGATATGGGTATTCATCATGTTAATGGTGTTGGCACCAAACAGGTCAAAGATCCCTTCCGAATGCCAGCCCACTAATGCTCCGTGGTAGAAACCATCCATTGTTTCAGGGGTAATGCCCCGGTTAAACAGCTCTCCTAACTGTGAAAAGTAAGGAGAATCGTTAGACATTTTATCCTGCAGTGATAGAGAACAGTTTTTCATATAATGAAGGATAGTTGGATATTGTCCTGCCTCCGCCCTTGTCTGTTTCAACAGCTCATCATTACAAATGGGCAAAGGCGGTTCCTGAAAGGTAAAGGTATTGAATCCTGGCTGGAGCAGGGTTTCAGTTATTTTTGGAACCTTCATACCGGGTGCATCAGGCGGAATCTCCAGATATGGAAAAAGTCTTCGTGCTTCACTATGCCAGTATTTGTCAAGCAATAGAAAATAACCAAAATTCTGATACTGATAATATTGGGCCGGTCTCTCAGGGTCATAATCATTCAGCAGTTTGCGTGTTGCATAGCAAAGTTGCCCCAGAAAAAGACCAGGGGAGATCTCAACCAATTCATCAATCAGCCAGCAATTGGGCACCCGGTTCGCCAGCGGTTTGTATCGATAATTCAGTTGAAACACCGGACGGGGAGATTTAGGATTGACTGATGACGCGTGATTCCCTGTAAAATAGGCGCCGTTTTTCTCCCAGTTGTATGCATCCTGTTCTTCCTGAGGAGCTGGATGCAGGTCCATCCACGAATTGAGAAACTGAAAAGCCACTGGATTTAGAACGCGTGTGTGAATACGGTTAAAATGGTTAATGCCCAGCATGATTGGTTGAGATGCAGTGTCCTGACCTGTAATCGCTTTTATATTAGAAGATTCTATGGGCGACAGACTTTTTCCCACCCACGGGCACTCATTGGATAGTGTACTTCCCCATATCAAACCCAGAACATTTCCATACTGGGCCATGGATTCAGGCATATTGCCTGCGCGCACCCCCAGAGTGATGCCGTAATAATGTCCCTGCATAACCTCAGGTGTCTTGGCCGCATCAAACAAAGCAGCCAGCTTTGCATATACCGGGTCATCGTTATCTGAACTTCTGTCTAATACATCTTTATATACCTTAAACAGTTCAAGGATGGATCCCTGCTCTTTAAGATCATTAAACACCTGGGTCATAAAGGGGTTTTCCCGGTCTGCTTCTGTCCTGAAGGTCCAGGTCTTGTAATCAATTTCCTCACTAATATTTCCGCGAATTATAAAAGACATGATTTATCTCCTTTTTAAAGGTTATAACGCTATTATCAAAGTCTTTTGAGAACCTGCTATAATCATGAGGAAGTATGATTATACAGGAGTAGATTCCATACTATTTATCAGCGTGCCTGGTTTGACAAAGGAATGACAGATATATGTACGAAAGTATATGCCGCAAATAAAACCGACGTAATGAATAAAATGGCTGTTTTATGCTAGAAATTTCGTGGTATGAACTGCAAATTAATGTGCCGCAGATAGTTTTATCGTATCAGGTCCTGATCTTTGAATATCTGTTTTAATAATTAATAATATCAGACCAAATTAATTTTATCAAAGAAAAGATAAAAATTTGATGTTTTCATAAAACATTCCATTTGTATATGGAAAAGATAATGATTTCAGCTATTTTCACCATTCCTTAATTGTAGTATTCAAAATAGAAATTATTACAAATAATTGGGAAATACTTTTCTGTATCTGGTATGTTGCTTTTTTATTACCTTTTGTAGCGACCGCTACATACTTTATAGCGCCTGTAATGGTGAGTAAGGAAAAAAGCTGCTAAATCCTGATTAACAGGAGACAACTAAAATGGACAACAGACTGCCGCAAAAAGTTATCTACAGTTATGGTCTTGCAAATCTTTCAGTCATACTGATTATAACCTTATTGACAAGCTATTATTCGTTTTTCCTTACAGATGTGCTTATGATATCTTCGAGACATCTGGTTGTTATTATGTCTATCAACCTGATTGTCAATATTGTTTCAATACCATTATCAGGTATAATAATACAAAATATCCAGATGCGCTGGGGACATTACAGGTCATGGTTTTCATTTATGCCTGCATTAGTCTGCCTGTTTATCATACTCATGTTTACATACCTGCCCATGAGTTACAGCATGAAAATTGCCTGGATAGTTATTACTTATGCACTGGCTCATCTATGTCTTAATCTCTTATTCACAGCTCATCTGAGTTTTATTTCCATTTCTAAAAACGCAACGGAAAGGTTATGGCTTTCTGCGAGAAATACCCAGTTTGGTATTGTTGGCCAGGTTATATTCTCTGTAGCAATAATTCCTTTATTAACACATTTTGGTGCTGGATATAGTAAATGGGGATATTTTTATACCGCGCTGATTCTGGCAGTGGTTCCAATCCTTGGATACTGGAACCTTTTTCATCAAACCAGGGATTATGAGAAATACGATCCTGAGATAAACAGTCCATCGAAAAAAATGTCAATAGCGGATATGTTTACCCAGATATTCAGGAACAGCCAGCTTTTGATCCTTATGGCTGCAGACTGTATGGTATTCTTCGGTTCAGCCTTTGTTACAGCACTTGCTGTCTATTATTACAAGTATGTTGGCGCTGCTGATGCCAAAGTATATTTTCTAATTTCTGCGCTGGCTTTTATTGGACTTATAGGTTATCTGACTGCACCTTACATAATAATAAAATCTGGAAAGAAAAAAGTTTACCTGTTTCTGATTTCGCTGAGTGTCCTGTGTCTTATTTTCCTGCGTATATTCGGAGAATCATCCCCCTATACTTTTAAAGGTATTCTTTATGTCGGAGGAATTTTAACAGGGCTTCTAACACTCATGCGTCAGGCAATGTATATGGATATATCTGAATTCGGCTTTTATAAAACAGGCAAGGATGTTACTTCCTATATAATGTCTGTGCATAAAATATCTCCAGTCATAGGAATTTCCCTGGCAACACCGGTGGCGGTCTTTGGATTAAAAATAATTGGTTATTACCCTAATATGCAGGTTACAGATCAATTCATAAATAGCCTGATGAATATGATCTGCTATATACCGATTGTCTGCGGAGTTATAGCTGTATCTGCAATGAGCTTTTATTCACTCACAGACGATAAGGTAGAAAAAATAATGGAAGCAAATCAATTGAAAGAGGCTGAAAAATAAAAAGAGGAGAATAAAAACATGAACCTAAAGAAAGCCTTTAAATTGATATTACTGATACTTGCAATTTGTGCAGTAAGTGCAGGCTGTATATACATTGTAAGGCATATGCTCAATTTTATAAACGATAGCCGTAAATATGCAGGAGTTGGAGTAGTAATAGCAGGTGGAATATGTATTATATCCTCATTAATCAAAAGTATCCTGGAAACAGTGCAAAAATAATTGAAAAAAGTTTATGAATGTCCCTGGTTTAACTCTTTTTTAAATCCTGTAATAATCTGGCGGATAAGAGGAATACTGATAAGAGCCAGAAGCAGATCTGATCCATTAATTGAATCTTTTTCCCCTTTTCTATTGGCAGTAAACCGCGATGCCAGTATCCCGACCTCGTATAAAATCAATATAGGAATCGCCATCAGCATTAAATTGAATTTAATCGTTTATATTATTGCTTTACGCTTTTTTATCTTCTTTCTTGCAGGAAATCTCTTCAGGCTGATCATGTGTTGCATTTTTAAAATTTCTTATACCTTTCCCGATTCCGCTGCCTATTTCAGGAAGCTTGCCAGCCCCAAATATAACCAAGACAATCACAAGGATAATTATTAGTTCCATATGCCCAAGGCCAAACATCTTTTCCTCCAGTTAAAGTGTCCACCAGTTGGATAGACAATTAATATGAATGCAGAACAGGATTTTTTAGACAGTGTTTGCTGCTTTGTTTTACTCCTGCTGCTTTATCAGCGGACTGCTGAATATCAGTACATTGCCATTATTATCTTTTATACGAAAATCACGACTGCCGTACTCCCGATCCGCTATATCCCCAAGAAACTCGATATGCCTGTCTGAATATTCTTTATATACAATATCCACATCGCTTACAAAAATTACACAAACACCTGTACCGGAAAGGTTGTTACTTCTTTCGCCGAATTCAATAATTGTCTGGTCTCTGGCAACAACAGCATAAGGAGGATTGTTCCAGACAGTTTCTATTTCGAATCCCAATTTCTCCTTATAAAACCTGGCTGTCTCATGAGCGTCAGTTACCGGTAAAATCGGGTTAGCGCCCCAAAAAAGCTCATTCCCTGAAAATTTCTCTTTTTGCAGGATTGATACGTCCAATTCAAAAACCGCAGCAAGACACTTTAAAGACTCTAATCCTGCATTATGCCCGCGCTCAATACGCTGAATTGTTCTGACACTTAGCCCGCTAAACTGCGCTAACTGCTCTTGCGACCAACCTTTAGAAATTCGCATCTTCTTTATCACGCTAATTTACCTCATCAGGAAATTTATTGAAACCACAATATATCATAGTCTATCCAGGACGATAACGACACAAACCCGACAATGTGTAAAAACAGGGACAATCCTGTAATCTCCCTCCATGGTCAAAAATAAATTTTATAATTTCAACAATATGGCGGGTGATTCCTTATTGACATACAATTTCTGACTCCATATACTTCACTTCATAAAAAGGGACTTCTTATCAAAAAATCAAATCAAATTAGCGGCTGGTTCATGCGCGAAACTTTTATATCATAAGGAGAAGTGATGCTATCTAAATATTCAAGCTGTCTTATTGTATTAATGGTTTCTGTCTTATTTACCCTTGCATGCAGTTCACCACCTCTGACTACAACCGTCAAGGTGACCGAAGGCACTATCGAGGGTGTAGAGCAGGATGGTATCCTTTCATACAAGGGAATTCCCTTTGCGGCTCCTCCGGTCGGCGATCTGCGCTGGAAATCTCCCCAGTCTCCGGAGGCATGGACTGGCGTCAGAAGTGCGGATACATACGCACGGGGATGCATGCAGGATTCGAGCATGGCCGCGATGACGGGTGCACCTGCGAATTTCGGCGAGGACTGCCTTTATCTTAATGTCTGGACCGGAGCTGAAAAGGTCGATGAAAAGCGGCCAGTAATGGTATGGATTCATGGCGGAGCATTCGTAGGAGGAATGACCGGGACCCCCATGTTTGACGGTACAAAATTTGCCGAAAAAGGGGTAGTCCTTGTTAGTGTTGCCTACCGGCTTGGCGTTTTCGGATTCATGGCACACCCGGAACTTAGTGCAGAAAGTGGGAAGGGATCGGGTACTTATGGACTTCAGGATATGATAGCCGGTCTTGAGTGGGTAAAGGACAATATAGACCGGTTTGGAGGCGATCCGTCGCGCGTAACTATCTTTGGCGAATCTGCGGGAGGTATTGCAGTGGGTATGCTGGCTGCCGCGCCGCCCGCTAAAGGGCTTTTCCAGCGAGCAATTTCCGAAAGCGGCGGTTCTTTTGCCCCGCCGAGGATCGTAGAAGGGGCAGGAATGAATGTCCCGGCGCTGACCCTCGCGGAATCGGAGGGAGAGGGTTTTCTTAAAAAACTCGGTGTAGATAGTATCAAAGCTGCGCGGGCTCTGCCGGCCGAAGAGATCCAGAAAGCCACCGGAGGAGGAATGGGCGGAGGTGCCAGTTTCTGGCCGGTTGCTGATGGATATGTGATTCCGGGAGATCCTTACGAACTATATGAAAAAGGCCGGTTCAACGACACACCGATTTTGGCAGGCACCAATTCCAATGAAGGCGGATTATTCATGAGGGGCCCTTCCGCCCCGGAACAGTTCGAACAGCAGCTTCGATCCGGTTATGGAGAGATGGCGGATATAATTCTGGATGCCTACCCTCATTCAACCGATGAGGAAGCGGCCCGTGCATCGGCCGATGTTTTCCGCGAATTCGCCTTTGCGTGGCCGACCTGGGCCTGGGCCAGGCTTCAATCACGCATGGGAGATGGCAAGGCGTTTGTCTATTATTATGACCATCGGACTCCGAGATCTCCGGATGGAGCAAATCATGCGGACGAGGTTTCATATGTCTTCGGGAATATGGGAAGGCAGGGCGGCGAACCCCGACCGGAAGATCTGGCACTTTCCGATATGATTCAGGCATACTGGATCAATTTTGCCAGAACCGGAGATCCGAACGGACCCGATCTGCCGGAATGGCCCAACTTTACCGAGGAGAATCAGAAGGTACTCTATTTTGATAATACGGCTGTCGCAAAACCGATTCCGAACCTGGAAAAACTGAAGGCTTATGATGCCTACTATAAATGGCGCAGGGAACAGGCCGGGGAAAACAGCGGACAGTAGCACCAAAAATCAGAGGAGAAAAACTGAAAGGGGCAGGTCTTCATTTTTTGCTGATCATAAACAAAAGTATATACAGGTTTATGTCAGGAATGAAGACCTGGTACCCTTGTATAAAATTTGACATGAGCGTCAAAAATTTAAGTTTATTTTATTCAAAAATCCATCTCAATAATAAAGTCAAGTCATTCTCTCCTAATTAAATATACCTTCAATAAATTAATTTCCATAAACATTGAAACTGAGACAAGAAAATGCCTTGTTATCAAATAGATGGGCCTTAAAAAATAAATTGGGACTGTATTCCTGTAAATAAAGTATTTTCTTATACTATCGGGCAACATAGGTACATAAATTGCATTGACCTAACAAGAATATTATTTTTATTTTGAGCAGGACTATTCAGGCTCAGGGGAGGATGGGTGCCCCTGTTTTTTTTTCCATAAAAAACATTATCCTCCCTTTAGACACTCTAGATACAGTTTAAAAATATAGCGGAGCATCTACATGTCCAAAACAATAGATATAGATCCAATAACCCGAATAGAAGGACATCTGGCAATCAACATTAAGGTAGAGGACGGCAGGGTGATTTATGCCCGCAGTTCCGGTGAAATGTTCAGGGGTTTTGAAATAATACTAAAGGGGCGTGACCCCCTTGATGCACAGCAGATTACACAGAGAATATGCGGTGTATGTCCGATCTCCCACGGTACTGCCTCCATACTTGCCCAGGATATGGCCTATGGAATAAGACCCCCTGAAAACGGCAGACTGGCCCGCAATATAATACTTGCCGCAAACTATATACAGTCACACCTAATCCATTTTTATCAGCTCTCAGCGCTCGACTTTGTGGACATAGCAGCAGTTACATCCTATAGAGGCAATGACCCGATGCTCAAGGCCCTTAAGGCATGGGTCGAGTCGCAGATTTCCTCAAAGACCATTTTTCCGGCAGCACCATTTCTGCCCAGGTTCGACAGCACCTATATAGAAAATAATGAGCTGAACATACTGGCCATAAAGCATTACCTGGAGGCGATTGAAATGAGAGCCATGGCTCATAAAATGGGCGCTGTTTTCGGCGCCAAGCTTCCCCATTCCACAACCCTGGTTCCTGGAGGAGTCACGGAAAAAATAACCGCCAGAAAAATTGCCACCTGCAGGGATATATTAAAGAAACTGTCTGTCTTTATTGAAAATGCATATATCCCTGATGTTATTGAGGTGGCGTCCAGCTTTCCGGACTATTTTTCCACGGGCAAAGGATGCGGAAACTTCCTTGCCTATGGGGTGTTTCCTGAATCGAATAAATCTCAGGATACCTGTTTCCCTTCGGGAGTTTTGACTCAGGGCAAACTTTCAGAATGCAATCCTGACTTGATTTATGAGGATGTAAAATATTCACTCTACTCCAATCCTTCGGGACTTAAACCCCAGAATGGAGCCACTGTTCCATTCCCCGGGAAGAAAAATGCATATACCTGGCTTAAGGCACCTCGCTATAACAGAGAGGTCATGGAGGTAGGGCCCCTTGCCAGGATGCTTGTCGCCTACAATAGAAAAAATAATAAAGATCTCAATACCCTTATAGATAATCTTCTTAAAAAGTTTGACGCCGGTCCTGACGCATTGATATCCACAATGGGAAGGCATGCTGCAAGGGCACTTGAGGCAAAAATAATTGCAGACAGGTGCGCACAATGGATTGAACAGCTTATACCTGACAAACCTTCATTTACCGATTTTGAAATCCCGGAATCAGGAAGGGGTGTTGGGTTAACCGAAGCGCCAAGGGGCGCACTTGGTCACTGGATAAATATAAAGGGGCATAAAATAGAAAATTATCAGTGTGTTGTTCCGACTACCTGGAACTGTTCTCCACGTGATGACAGGGATATTCCGGGCCCGGTTGAACAGGCTCTTATCGGCACGGAGATTAAAGACCACAAAAACCCGATTGAGGCTACAAGGGTTGTCAGATCCTTTGACCCGTGCATAGCCTGTGCGGTGCATTAAAAGGAGCATTTTATGCGTAATTTTAATCGAAGAGAATTTTTGGCGCTGGGCGGTAAGTTTGCGGCCTTGATGGGGCTTGGTTCTACTACAGTTCCGGGCCTGGCACAGGCGCTTGAACAACTTGCAGGTAATACAAAACCGGTACTGTGGCTGCAGGGACAAAGCTGTTCAGGCTGTTCCGTGTCACTTCTTAATTCCGAAGATCCGGGTCCTGTAAGCCTTATTACTGAATATATGTCTCTCTTATTTCACCAGACCCTGTCTACTGCAACAGGCCATGTTGCAATGGATGTTGTAAAAAAGAGTATTGAAAAGGGCGGGTACCTGCTGGTAGTTGAAGGGAGTATTTCCGCGGGTATGCCCGAGGCATGTATGATGGGCCATGAATCTATTGTTGATCTCGTAAAAAAGGCATCGGAAAACGCCACCGCAATAGCCGCAGTAGGTACATGCGCGGCCTTCGGAGGTATTCCTGCGGCAGAAAATAATCCTACAGGGGCAGTCAGTGTCCCGCAATTTATCAAGAAAGAAAATATCAATAAACCTGTGATAGCACTTCCGGGTTGTCCCGTCCATCCTGACTGGCTTGTCGGGACTCTTGCTTACCTGTTAAAATTCGGCATCCCGCCTCTTGACGGCAAAGGAAGGCCTAAAATGTTCTACTCAAAGCTTATACATGACCAGTGTCCGCGTTTTCCCGAATACGAAAGGGAAAATTTTGCGAAATCCTTTTCCGATGACGGTTGTCTTTTCAAACTTGGCTGTGTCGGCACAAACACGCATGCAGACTGCACTCTCAGGTACTGGAACTCACGGATAAACTCCTGCATTCCTGCCGGAGGACCATGCATTGGCTGTGCATCCGAAGAATTCGCTCTGAAGGCCTCATTCCCGTTTTATCGCAAAAATGAAAAGTTAGGCATCAAGGAGGACTGAAATGAAACTGCATACCAAGGTTGTGCTTACATTACTTGCTGTGATGACCCTTGTAATAGGCATTGGTCAGCTCATACAGTTGAATATAATAAAAAAACATATTTCCGGGTTCTCCAATGAAAATATTAAGATCTTAAAAGACCGAGAGGAACGATTTGTCAGCAATATTCATAACTCTGTCGAAAGGGCTGTGGCTGGGTCACTTGAACGCGGAGAGATGCTGAAATTTACAAAAACACTTGAGGCCCAAAAAGGAATAAATGGTCTGCTGGAGTTCTCTCTTTATAACAGAGACGGGGTCGTAACACATTCAACAGATAATTCTTTTATCGGTAAAAAAATGCCGGAGAGTTATGATAAACAGCTTGAGGAAAATAAGGGTGTCTGCATCCTGTGGGAGGATGATGCGATTCATGTATTCAGGAAGCAGCCGGTTAACGGTGATTGTGTGCGATGCCACACCTCCTGGAAAGCTGGAGAAAGCGGAGGAGTTACAAGTCTAAGGTTTTCAAAGGCGGCACTAAATGATGCCGAGGCCCAGGCAGCTTCTACAGTATCCTCGATGCGGAAATCGACAATTATTAACAGTCTTGTTTTACTGGTCTGTATTTTATCTATTCTGGGAATTGCAATATCTTATCTCATATCAAGCCTGGTAATCAGGCCGCTTGAGAATACACTTGGTATGCTCAGGGATATGGCTGAAGGGGAAGGAGACCTGACAAAACGCCTTAATTTTAAAGCAAGCAAAGATATAATCGGGGCACTGTCAGAGGCATTCAACCTTTTTGTCGGGAAACTGCAGGGCATGTTTAAGAGTGTCAGGGGAGATGTTGCTACACTGACTGATTCCTCTGTTGATCTTGCAGGAATATCCAATGATATGTCAAAGGGTGTGGAAGAAATGGCTGCAAGCCTGAGTCAGGTAACCTCATCAACCAAAGAGGTTAATGAACACATCTCTACTGTGGCCATTGCAGTAAAAGGGACTTCTGAAAGTGTTAATACCATAGCCAGTTCCACGGAAGAGATGTCTTCCACGATTAAAGAAATTGCTCAAAACACGGTGAGAGCCAATGATATAAGTACTGAAGCGGTTCGTCAGGCCCAAAACTCATCCGAAAGGGTTCGAAACCTTGGAGAAGCCGCAAAGGACATTAACAAGATAACCGAAACCATTGCTGAAATTTCCGAACAGACAAATCTCCTGGCTCTTAATGCAACGATCGAGGCGGCCAGGGCAGGTGAAGCCGGAAAGGGTTTTGCTGTTGTAGCCAATGAAGTTAAGGATCTTGCTAGGCAGACAGCGGCCGCAACCCGGGAAATAAAAACAAGCATTGAAAGTATCCAGAAATCAACAGGATTGACAATAGAAGAGATCAATAATGTCCTGAAGGTTATTAATGATGTTAATAGTGTGGTATCAAATGTTGCTGCCGCGGCAGATGAACAGGCAGAAACCACCAGGGAAATCTCAGACAGTATCACACAGGTAGCCAGGGGAATAGGAGAGGTTTCGAATAATATTGAAGACAGCTCCAGCGTTTTAAATGACGTTTCAAAAGGTCTTGATTCCATAAGCTCAACAGCCGATGAAATATTTAACAGGAGTTCAAATGTCAATAATAACGCTAATAAATTAAAAAACCTGGCTAATAATATGAATGAGATGTTTGGAAAGTATAAGGTATAATTTTATATTAACCGCCTTTCTCCTATTTTAACAATCCACGCTTTCCAAGATCCATGGCAACATCTTCCAGGCCAAAATCCCTGAGTGTTGCGGCCTTTGGCAGACCTGTCTCAACATCCCAGCCGCGAAGTTCATAATAGTCGTCCTTCAGTTTTTCAAAGTCATGCCTGTCAAATGTCCTGCCTTCCACACATACAATCTCACCATCTTTGCCAGGGACTATACATTCAGGATCGCAGAAGAGTTCCCTTTTTTTAAGCGGTTGAGTGAAATAGTAATCCATCATCTGATCGTCGTTTCTTCCATCCCATCCCTGCCTTAGAAGAATTGCCCTCTGTATGTTGACGTTTCTTTCTCCCAGCCTGTTCAGTCCCGCCTCATCCACATCTATTCCGGTTACAGCGGAAAATATCTGCCATTCAAGGGCGGGCTGATCTATATGTCTTGTGAAATAGTCGGCCCAAATTGACATCCAGCTCAGATCACACAGGATCAGGCTCTCCTTTACATAGGCCCTGTCGCGGGCCTTTTTTGATGCAAGGGCTATTCCATCCATGCTGGTAAAATCAGCAGCCTCTTCACTTCCCCAGATTCGTTTTGCATACTTCCTGAAAACCTCGCTTGAGAAATAGGCGTTCTCTTTTTTGTTTGCCCAATCTACCCAGTTGAACAGGAGTGATACCGGTTCATGGAGTGTCTGAATTGGTCTTCGTGGTTCCATTGCATAGATAAGGGCTGTTGCAGGCATGAGCCTTGGATCATAATCCTTTGTTTCGCTGTTTCTGGTAGCCACACAATATCCAAGGTGTTTTTTAGCATCTTCACCTATGGATTCGGCAGCCTCTATGGTCCCCTTTGCAAGAAGATCCCCGAAACCCTGCCTTAAGGCTATTTTTTCCGTGAGGATTTCAATGAATTCAGACGTTCCTATCTTTGACAGCGGGAGGCCTGTATCTTCTTCGGTCAGGGTGCCGTCTTTATGGCAGTGGGAGAGCCACTCCACCATCCCGTGCATTACAGAGGTATCCAGTCCATAGTTATCACATAGCCTGGAGGCAAGCATTCGCGTCTCGGGGTTGTCCTTCCCGGAATATGCCAGAATAGGCATTAGGTAAAACATCATCGCCTGGCAGAAGGATTTACGTTTTTTACCGTTTGAATCCGGGTATTTATAGCGGCCGCATCCGATACCGCAGCCATAGCAGATATGCTTTTTAAATGAATCATTTATCTTCCACATGCCTTCGTCGTGATCGGCTATTTTATGGATTTCCCGGATCTGTTTTGCCAGGTCCTTTAATTTATCCTTATCTGCAGCCTCCGGTCTTTTATCTCCGGCAACAACAACAGCCTTCAGGTTCTTTGAACCCATGACCGCACCAAGCCCTGCCGACCCGGAAGAGCCGTCTTCCGCAAGTATTGTGGCAAAAACTACGAGATTTTCTGCTGCCTTACCGATTGTGAGGACACTGAAATCCTTTCCAAGGTCCTTTTTTAAGGTGTCAGAAGTATCAAAGGCCGACTTGCCCCATAACTGTGAAGCATCCCTTATTTCGATCGTGTCATTCTTTATATAAATGTATACCGGTTTATCAGCTCTTCCCTGTATTACCAGACCGTCATATCCGGCGTATTTGAGCGTTATACCCCATCTTCCACCGAGGTTGGCATATGAAAAGGTCTCTCTGTCTCCCTGGGGCGATTTTCCGCAGATCTGCCATCGTGATCCTGCAAACCCGTTAAAACCTGCCACTGGTCCTGTTGTACATATAAGGCAGTTCTCCGGGTCCAGGGCCTTTGCTTCGGGGGGAACAAAGTCCCAGTAGAGTTTTGCTGCAATTCCTCTGCCTCCGATAAATCTGTCAGAATAATCTGAAGTCTCAAGGGTACTTATACTGCCGCTTGACAGGTCCGCTTTCAGGATATTTCCGGCATAACCATATTGTTTCATTTAAATCTCCCGGATCTTTAGGCTCAAAGAGTTATATTTTTAATACTGCCTTCCATATTTAACAAGAAAGGGCAGGAGGCAATTTGATATATCTGAAATAAAAAAAGGGGGGCGTCTGAATGACTACATGTAAAGACGCCTATGGGAACCCGTTATATTCATTTGAACAATATCCCCCTGTTTTTGAATACTAATAACCGTCTTTATATAATAGTTTGGTCTTTGAATCAATATGTGTCATATTCTTTTGTGAAATCCGAAAACCCCGGAATCGGTTTCGGATTTCAGCCTTCATGTTCAATCTTTCTTCTCCGCTATATCTGAGTCTGAGATGCGCCTTTTCTGAATTCTTTTAAGATTGGCAGCATAAGTACGGTTACAAGTATAAATGTCAGGACATCCGTTGACGGAAATGCAAGCCAGACCCCCTTTAATTTGAAAAAATGTGTCCAGATCAAGGCAGAGGGAAGAAGGAATAAAACAGGCCTTCCAATAGCGGTTATAAATGCCTGTTTTGCCCTGCCTATGGCCTGAAATATCATGGTGCCGATATGAAGCGGGCCAAGCAGGGGCAGGGCCATGAACATGTGGTGGTTTGTAGCTATACTTATTTTTATAAGTTCGGGGTCATCGGTGAAGATCCTTATAAAGGGCTCCGGGGTAAAATATACGGCCAGAAACCCTGCTGTTCCAAAAACAAGGGACCACCCTATTGCAAGGTTCATTGATTTTATAACCAGTTTAAAACGTTTTGCCCCGTAATTGAAACCAAGTATGGGTTGAACTCCCTGGCTGAGCACCATTGCCGGCATGGTTATAAACATCAGTATTCTCTGAGCGATTCCAAATGCACTGAGGGCATAGTCCCCGCCGTAGTTTACAGCCATCTTGAACAGGGTCATGGCGGCAAGGCTGGTGGCAAAAGTCTGAATGAATGCGCCAAGACCAATCCCTGAAATTTCCTTCATTATTTTAATGTCCGGTATTAAATTGACTAACCTGATATTTAAATAATTTTTTCCGGACCTGTAAAAATTAAAAAGGTAAACCATAGAGCATAACTGGGCAATAAATGTCGCAAGGCCTGCTCCTTTAACACCCATTTTCAGCCAGACTATAAAAATAAAACAAAGGGCAATATCTATAAGCGCACCCAGCACCATGGCAATGGAGCTTACCCTGGCATTTCCTTCGGCCCGCGTGAAGTTAAGCAGTGAGGTGGTTATTATGACAAATATAAAACCGGGAGTAACATAAATCATGTACTCCTGTGCATAGGGGAGAACATTATTTGATGCACCCATCAGCCTGAGCCAGAATGAGAGGAAAGGCATCAGGCCGATAACAATAAGTGCGCTCAATATCACTGCCAGGGCGATACCGTTGCCAAGCGCCTTTTCCGCCCTGTCTTCTTCTCCTGATCCTAAAGACCTGGAGATTAAAGACATTCCTCCTATACCTGACATCATTCCAAGTCCCATCCCCATCATCTGAAGGGGAAAGGCAAGGGAGAGCGCAGCTATCCCAAAGGGGCCAACATAATGGCCAATAAAGACAGCACTTATTACATTATAAAGTGACTGGACAAACATGCCAAAAAATACAGGCGTTGATAATTTTAACAGTAATTGTCCTATCTGATCTGTGTCGAGGACACTTTTATTGTATTTTTTTCTTTCCATCTATTCTTTTTTATATCCTGCTGATTTTTTTTCGAAAATTAATCTGCGGCACCATACTAGAAAAAGGACGGTAAAGGAAAGAGTTTTGTTGTTTGGGTTTAAATTAATTAGATGTGTATTAATATTAAGAATAGATTAAGGTCTGTTTTTGAACCTGTATATTTTTATTTGGAAAGTGGTGTATAATTGGAGAAAAACAATGTTTGATGTTGCAGGGGCGGCCCCCTGTGGCCGCCCGCATATTCCCGATTAAATCTAGACTATCTCACAGATTTACTTATTTTCCCTTATATACCCCCTCATAATCCCGGTTATATTTCTCATACTGCTCTTTCATATTACCCCAGAACTGCTGCGGCCTGTAATTGATTTTTATTTCATCGTTTTCAAGTTTTATTGTGGAGTATTTGTTCCATTCAGGCGGATCAATTTCCGGATAGTCTATTCTTTCAAAGCCAAGCGGTTTGCTGCTGGCCTTTCTTGCAATAGATGCATTAAGTATGATCTTTGCATGTTCTATCATGGAAATGTCTTCAAGGCTTCTCATGAGTTTATGGGGATCAAGGGCATAAAGATTTGGAACTGCTTCCTTTTCTATCTTTTCAAGTGCGCCCAGTCCCATCCTGAAAAGTCTTTCGGTCTTGAATTCGCTTGCATAATACTGCATGGCCCTTGCAAGTCCTGCATGCAGTTCTTTCCATTCAATACCGTTATCACGTCTCACAGGGGCATATACTCTGGCCTTTTCCTTTTCTATCTGATCCCTGGATACCCTGCCATGATCTACCTCTTTTACATATGCGGCAGCCTTTCTTCCTGCATATCTTCCTGTTGCAGCACAATAGCTGTGATCTTCAGGTGAAAACATTGATGAGCCTGCAACATAAAGTCCGTCAAGGGAACTTTTAAGGTTCCAGTCAACCAGCAGACCTCCTCTGCCGGGACTATGCCACTGTGGCATACTCTCGCCTTCAAGGAATTTGTAACTCTGCTGAAGATCCCTGCTTCCGTCAAAACCTGCCTGGTTAAATGTGTCTATTATTATCTTTGTTGTGGATTCTTCTCCCAGCATCAGGTTCCACGTGGCCCTCCTCTCTACATCAGACATTGAGGGCCAGTCACCATAAAAGGGAAGTTCATATTCCCCCTTCATGATACCTTCGCGGACTTTTGCCTGTGTTTCAGGGGTAGGGACCATTGCGCCCGCATCCTCCCATCCCTGGATCGGTAAGGGAACCCTCTTGCCGTTGGCATCAACAAGGGGAACATTTTCATAACTGGCGTCACCGGCCCCGGTATACCATTTGTGCTTAAGGCCGGTTGCAATGCCTATCATACCCATGGATTCCATATCAACCAGTTCGGCCCCTGCCTTCCAGGCCATTATAAAGCCGTCTCCTGATGAGGTTCGGGACTGCATGCTCGACATTCCGCAGAGCTCACTGTTCATGAGCCATATGGACCCTCCTCCGGCAGTGGATATAATAGTAGCCTTTGATTTAAATATCATGAATTCGCCGGTCCGGCTGTTCAGACCCGTTGCTCCTATAACCCGGCCGCCCTGTATGCCGTCTTCTGTTAAAAGGCTGGTTCCCATGACCCTGTCGAATATCTGTACCCCCAGCCTTTTACACTCTTTTTTTAGTGTGGGTTTAAAGTTTGAACCCCATATGCGGATAACAACGTTATTTCGCTCTTCCGGGGGATTGAATCCGGGTTTTCCCATATTGGGGTCCGGTGCATAACTGTGTATTGTCCCGTAGCGTGGTGAAATCATGAGTTTGGTTTTGTCATCCCTGCCTTCCGCTCCCACATATTCATCATCAGTGTCACGTATCTTGCCGCCCATCTGCTCCATCTCGAGCAGGGTGTCATAGTCTTCACGGCACTGAATCTGTATACCTATCCCGTTGGCATAGGGTCTGTCGGCCATGTGAACTGCCCACTCATCAGGATCAACACGGGAAAGAGGATTTGCCGGAGCATTGCACCAGTGGTCACAACCCGGTCCACCTGAACCGCTTCTTATGGTATCACCCTTTTCAACCAGTGCAACTTTAAGACCCTGTCTTGCAGCGCTTATTGCTGCCCAGCAGCCTGCTATTCCGCCGCCAACTACCAGTATGTCGCATTCCACCTCATTTTCCTGTTCATATCGAACAGGGTAGGGCCAGATTGGTGGTGTTCCATTGCTCTTTAAATAATCATGCCAGTTTGCCATAATAATCCCCCCTTATATCTGTCCGATTTCACCGGTTTCTTTATTTTTCCAGTAGGCGCGTGACTGTAAAGGCCAGTTGAACTTTATTGCACCGGGCCTGGGACAGTCATTTGCGCAGCAGCCGCAATACCAGCATTCATCCTGATGAAGAATAATCGGCGGTTTTCCCTTTTCGGGGTTAGGGATATAAACATCTATGGGACATACTTCCACGCAGTGGTTGCACCCGTTGCACCTTTCCGGATTGAAAATAACCGGTTGATTGGGTGTGGTTACATTTGGAATGGCGAATAATTCATTTTGAGACATAGTTAACCTCCGATAAAATTATATTTAAAATTCAATATTCAATATTCAAAATTGGTTTTTAAGCTTTTACTTGAACCCTAGAACCCTTGGCCCCCGGAACCCTTTATTCACTAATTTATTCTGAAGACAGGGAAAACCTATTTATCCTCTATATACCCCCTGATAGTCACTGTTCCTCTTCTCATACTCTTCC
This sequence comes from Desulfatiglandales bacterium, assembly GCA_963667015.2. Taxonomy (GTDB): domain Bacteria; phylum Desulfobacterota; class DSM-4660; order Desulfatiglandales; family HGW-15; genus JAAZBV01. The sequence goes on along the minus strand of CAXXJJ010000004.1, from coordinate 916,663 downwards.
TTCTGGTTGCCCCAGAATCCCTGCGGAACTTCGCCTGTGACTGCTTTTCCATTTTCCTGCCGTATGGTGAGCATCTTGTTCCACTCGGGCGGGTCCATTTCAGGATAATCTATCCTGTTAAATCCAAGCATCATGCTGCTTGCCTTTCTGGCGAGTGACGCATTGAGAATAACCTTTGCGTGTTCCAGCATTGTAAGGTCTTCAAGGGTGCGCATGAGTTTGTGGGGATCAAGGGCATAGAGCATGGGAACTGTTTCCCGCTCAATTTTATCAAGCGCCCAGAGCCCCATGTTAAAGAGCCGTTCTGTCTTGAATTCACTGCAATAGTACTGCATTGTCCTTGCAAGACCTGCATGGAATTCCTTCCATTCAATACCCGAATCACGCTTGACAGGGGCATAGACCCTGGCCTTTTCCTTTTCTATCTGGTCACGTGAAATCGTGCTGCTGCCGGTCTCCTTTGCATATGCCGCAGCTTTTCTGCCGGCGTATCTGCCTGTTGAGGCGGCATGGCTGTGATCTTCGGGTGAGAACATCTGGTTTCCTGCGGCATATAGGCCGTCAATAGTTGTCTTGAGGTCCCAGTCAATCATAACGCCGCCGCCATGAAAGGGTTCCCGCCACTGCGGAGGACTCTGGCCTTCTATATGTTTGTAGCTTTGCTGAAGGTCTCTGCTTCCGTCAAATCCTGCCTGGTTAAAGGTATCCATAATTATCTTTGTTGTGGATTCTTCTTTTAGCATCAGGTCCCATGTGGATCTTCTCTCAACATCGGACATTGAAGGCCAGTCACCATAAAGGGGAAGCTCATACTCTCCATTTTTTACAGCTTTATTGATTTTTTCCTGAATATGTGGAAGGGCCGACATGGCCCCTGCATCTTCCCAGCCTTGTATCGGATAGGGCACCCTTTTACCCTTCGCATCAACAATCGGGACATTCTCATAGCTGGCATCACCTGCGCCCGAGTACCATTTGTGCTTCCAGCCGGTTGCTATGCGTATTGCACCCGTGGCCTCCATGTTAACAAGCTCTGCGCCGGCCCTGTATGCCATTATGGTCCCGTCACCTGACATGGCGCGGTTATACATGGTTGAATATCCGCAAAGCTCTGTGCTCATCTGCCAGATCATTCCGCCCCCGGCGGTAGATATTACAGTTGCCTTTGCCTTGAAGATCATGAACTCTCCTGTCCTGCTGTTTATGCCTGTTGCGCCTATAACACGTGAGCCCTGGACCCCGTCCTCATTTAACAGGCTGGTTCCCATAACCCGGTCGAATATCTGAACGCCAAGGCGTTTGCATTCCTTTTTAAGGGCTGGTTTAAAGGTGGTTCCCCATATTCTTATAACTACATTGTTTCTTTCTTCGGGCGGGTTAAAGTTGGGTTCAAGCATATTGGGGTCAGGGCCAAAGCTGTGGATTGTACCATATCTGGGGGATATCATTAATTTTGTATCGTCATATCTTCCTTCCGCACCCACATATTCATCGTCAGTGTCACGGATTTTCCCTCCCATCTGCTCCATCTCAAGAAGGGTGTCATAGTCTTCACGGCACTGAATCTGATGCCCTATACCATTGGAATAGGGGCGGTCTGCCATATGTTTTGCCCAGTCATCAGGGGTAACCCTAGAGTGGGGATTAGCCGGAACATCACACCAGTGATCACAACCCGGCCCGCCAGCGCCGCTTCGTATTGTATCCCCCTTTTCAACAAGTGTGACCTTGAGACCTTCCCTTGCAGCGCTTATTGCTGCCCAGCAGCCGGCTATTCCTCCGCCAATAATAAGGACATCGGTCTCTATTTCCTGTTCTTCACCGAATTTAACAGGGTAGGGCCATTTTGGGGGTTGTCGCTGCTCCTTAAGATAATCATGCCATGTTGCCATTTAAAACCTCCTTTTAAGAAAAAAACTACTCGAAATCCCCGTTTAAACAGAAACAGCAGGGGAGGTTGTTAATTGGTGTACATCCAAAAACTGTCGTTTTTGGATGGCCGCGATCAGCCATCAGCGCTTAGCTTTCAGCAAAAGGAATTTAAAACAAAGGCTTGATTGACAGCTGATAGCTGACTGCTGAAAGCTCCATCCATAAATTATGAATGGATATAGAAGTATGGATAGAGATGAATAAAATCCAAGAATATTGAAGGCAGTGTAAAAGTCAAGGAAAATTCATGATAACGGATTTGAATATAGGAAAATAATTTTGCTTTTTTGGCTTTTAAGTTACAAAAACGCCCCTGTAAAAAAAAGAAAAGTGAATCTGAGTAGCATATTGCTATTAAAATGAAAGGTGACTTATTTCATTCTTGACTTATATCAGTACCAGCATTAATAGGAGTGTTCAGCTTTTCTGTTTGATATGAAATAATGAAAAGTTAAAAATATCTTAATTTTACTTAAAATACAACGAAATCTATTCGATGCCTCAAGTTAGTGGGCAAAATAACTTATAAAACTTTTGCGCGAACTAGAATTTTATATTTATCAGTTGAGAGTTCCTTTTAAGCTGGATTAAATCTGTGTTTGAATTATGCCCCTATATTAAAAACAAAGCCCAGTTTGCTGCCTTTTCTAAGGTTTCAGTAAACTGGTTTTTTTATTTATTTTTTCAAGCTTGAATTTCCTATAATTCTGATTTTTAGAGCTGATTATTTCTACAGGAGCGGTCATGATTATTAGCCTCAAAGAACTTCTTAAAACTCGTTTATCACTTACACCATTATTTATTTCTTTTATTTTTATCGCTATTGGGTATTGGTTTTTACAACCTGATTTAGCCGTTTGCCAGGAAAAAACTGTTTATTATCTTGTGGACTCCGATATTTATGATGATTTGCAGACTGAGATAACTCAATTTATTGCAGATGTCAGCCAGGATACAAATTCTCAAAGCCAGGTCATCATTTCTGATGAAAATAAGACTGCTTTAGAAATACGCCAAACATTAGCCAATGCATTTAACAGTAATAATTTATGGGGAGCTTTTTTAATCGGCAGAATTACGCCAGCTTATATACAATACCCAGGTTCTGATGAGCAATTATCTGATCATCCTTATATCTCTTATGAATGTCCCTATACAGATGAAGATACGGATGGAGTTTTTGAAGCCGCAAGCAATTTCAGCATAATACCCGCCTGCATGCCGGATATATGGCTTAGCAGAGTCTATCCGTCAAGAGAAGGTGAAGCCGGTATTAACCAGATCAGATCCTATTTAAATAAGAATCACCTGCTCAGGAATGACAGTTCATATTTTAATAAAGAGATGTTTTATCACAGCTCGATTGGGATTGCCGAAGAGGGAAATACATATGATGATTTTAACGATATATTTTCCGATCTCCTCATGGACCATCCTCTTTTCTCAATTGAAGACCTTACAATTTCATTTGATACAGGAGTATATGACCAGATAGACTCATTTTGGGATGCATTTGAGAGCAATTATGAGATTTTAAATGTCAACAATCATGGTGCGCCTACTATATTGGAGTTTAAAGAGTGCGATGAAATAAATGTATGCACTGCTGTTGATGTTTCAAGTGTTGAACTGGCCGATAAGTCATCCCATGTTAAATTGATCGATTTAGACTCATGCAGCAATGGTCATTTCACTACACCGAATTATTTTGCTGGTGAGGCATTATTTTCCGGAGATACTTTGCTGGTAATTGCGAATCCTGAGGTCACGCTTTATTTTTCAGATAACTTGGAGGAAAAATTTAGGACAAATTATTATGGACTTGGTTTGGGATTTTCTTTTGCTGACCTCTACTCTTATATTGATCCAGGACATCCCAGACACTTTTTTGGGGATCCGACAATTATATTTAGTCAAAGAGATTCTAATAATGCCCCTGAGCTGGCCATAAACGGAACTGTTATAACAGAGTCGGTTAAATACGAATTGGATTTTGGAGATGTTGCAGATGACAATTCAAAATCAGTTACTTTAAGTTTTTCAAACCAGGGTGAATCTGCTCTAAATATATATGGTCGGTGGATACAACACTATGTTTCATATAACGAAATATCAAGTCCAAGCTCAACAACCGGATTTGTTTTTTCAATAACAGAGCCAAGTTATCTGGATCACAATTTTGAAGAAATTATACAGGCCGGCGAGTCAAGAGAGTTTAAGTTCACATTTAATCCAAATGCAAACGATGATGTCCCCGGGCAAGCTGAATATAAAGGTGTTTTCAAATTTATGACAAATGATCCTAATATAGGAAGTTTCCAAATTGTTGCCATTGGTGATCATGTAGTCTCTTCTGATCCGCCTGCTACTGGTGACCCTGCTGATCCTCCTGCGACTGGCGGAGGCGGTGGAGGCGGTGGTTCCGGTATATTCGGTAATATCGATCTGTCCGAGCTTACAGGGTATCATCTGGATTGGAAAGAAAAAGATGGAACAGCAGTATATATGCCTGTAACAGACTGGATAAAGGCTCTAAAGGGGGCACAGACTCATGTCGAAGGCTTTGCTCCGGTATTAGCGAATTACATTAGAGAAAACTTTGATGCCCTTGAAAGGAAGACTAAATCAGATCAAGACGGATTCCTGTCTAAAACCGGAACATATCTGTTCCCTGTACTTGGTAAGGTAGCCGAGATTTATCTGTATGCAGTTGATTCCCATGAGTTAATGGATAATGCATATATAAAAACAACCATTCCTGTAAAGGAATTTGATAGCTTGGAAAAACAGGGGGCTGCTGTTTCTTTACATGTCGTAGAATAAAAAACTAAATGTCATTACATTGTCTCTGACTGACTAAAACAAATCTTTTGGGAGTAAGAATGGAAAGAAAAAACATTCTCTGGTGCCTGGTTGCTCAAGTTGTCTTAATTCTAACAATTTGTTTTCATCCAATCCAAGCTGATGCTGCAACACTGAATGTTCCTTCAGGCTATCCTAACATCCAGTTCGCGATCGACGCAGCAGTTGATGGGGATACAGTTCTCATCGCTGATGGAGTCTATTCAGGTGAGGGGAATTACAATGTTGATTTTAAAGGAAAGGCTATTGTTCTCAAGTCTCAAAATGGTCCTTTGAATTGCATAATCGATCCACAGCAACAAGGGAGAGGTATCTTATTCCAAAACAATGAAAGTCCTGAGACAAAATTAGATGGGTTTACTATCAGAAATGCCAGAGCCGATATATTTGCAGTGGCAACAGTCAATGGTGGAGGAATATATTGTGAGGACGCTTCACCGACCATATCCAATTGTATTATAAAAAATTGTTACTCTACAGGTGATGGTGCTGGAATTTATTTTCATGACTCTTCATCCTCTGTTAGCAATTGTGTTATCAGCGATAATAGCTCTGACAAATATGGATGGGGAGGAGGTATCGCTAGTAGTGGATCTAAATATGGTTATAAAATAAATTTGTTAAATTGCACAATTGTTAGGAATAATTCTGTTGGGCCCGGTGGAGGTATTTCTTTCCGTTTAACATCTTTAAATATTAAAAATTGTCTAATAAATGAAAATATCGGACAAAATGGCGGAGGAATGTATGCAAGTCAAAGCAGCTTACTTATGACTAATTGCATTGTTGCAAACAATATTAGTACTGGTGATGCATTAAAAGGATGGGGGTATGGTGGAGGCCTTTATCTTGATGGAGGGACATTAACAAATTGCACTATCTATGGTAACTCATCTTCCTCAAGCGGCGGCGGTATTTATTTTAACGACTATGGTAGTTCTCAACCAATCATTACAAATAGTATCATATGGGGAAACACAACGGATGAGATTTCTATTAGGGAAGATGTTCCCCTGCTTATTCCCGTATTTAAATTCTGTAATATTGAAGGAGGGTACAATGGTGAAGGAAACTTTCATGGCGACCCACTGTTCATTAATTCTGAATCCAACGATTTTCACCTGTCAGTTCAGTCCCCTTGTATTGATAGAGGAACATCTGAAGGTTCTCCTGAAATTGATATAGAAGGGAATCAAAGACCCCAAGGTGTTGGTATTGATGTTGGTGCATATGAATTAACAGGCTACGCTTCAACTAGACCCAAAATAGAGTCTTTTGCAATTACCCCCCACTCTGTTTCTTTTCCAGTTCTAGTATCATTTATCTGCACAGCAACAGACCTTGATGGTGAGATTATTTCCTACACGATTGATTATGGAGATGGGAGTCCTATAGAAACAAACACAACAGGTCTTTTTGAACATACCTATTATTCAACCGATGTATATGCCACTTGCACTGTAACAGACAATTCAGGAATAACAGTAAATTCCATCTCTTTAAGTCCACTCTACAATGGTGTTATAAATGTCCCATCTGACTATACTACTATTCAGGAGGCTGTTGATGCTGCGGCAGACAAGTCAAATACAACAATCCTTGTTGCCGATGGTATATATAGAGGAGAAGGAAATAGAAATATCGATTTTAAGGGAAAGGCTATCACTGTTAAATCTCAAAATGGGCCAGATAACACAATTATAGACTGCGAACGTGCTGGACGTGGATTTATTTTTAACAACAAAGAAGGTTCTGATTCCATTTTGTCCGGATTTACTGTTTTATATGGTATTCCACTAGGATTGCCAGATCTGCTGTATAGTTTTGGTGGAGGTGGGATTTTCTGTAGTTCTTCACCTGTCATTGAAAATTGTATTATAAAGTATAACGAAAGTGGTGGTATTTATATACGTAATGGATCAGCATTAATTGAGAACTGCACTATTACTGAAAACAAGTCGGGTAATGGTGGCGGTATCTATTTGTTAGAAGGAACGCCTACTATTTCAAAATGTGTTATCAGTAAAAATATCGCATTGGCTCAAGGTTTAGAACCCACTGTTGCTGGTGGAGGAGGGATATTCTGTCATAATAATACTGTCGCACCAAAGATAGTAAACTGCATTATCGCTAATAATGTTACTGTAGGCAGTGGGGGAGGGATACACGGAGGAGCTTATACTGCTCTCAACTGTACACTAAGGGATGACTCAAAAATAAAATCACATTTTAGTTGGATGTAAAATATAATTCCACTCAGGTAATAGGCCATTTTTGATGGCTATTTGATCCATTTGTTTGTTAGAAACTTTCTCTCCTGTTTTATAATTTTTTCTGACAAAATGTGCTTTCACCTTGAGGCCTGTAGATGTTTTTGTAGTACGGATATATTTTAGCACAGTCTCATACGAATCAAGCGGACGTCCAGCCCAGTTTTTGCTGACCTCTGAAAACAGTCTATGTTCGATAGGGTTCCATTTTGACGAACCGGGAGGATAGTGGCTGACTCTGATGGATAATCCATACCGGTTACAAATATTTTTTTGGATTTTATATTTCCACACCCGTGATCGGCAGCTGTTGCTACCGCCCGAATCAGCCAGTATAAGCAGCTCTTTGACATCCGGATAATTGGCTTTCCCTTCGGTCTTCCACCAGGTCTCAATGGAATCAACAGCAAAAGAGGGCGTATCCCGTGTAACACCCAGAAAAACTGTACCGATATTTTTTTGTGTATCATAGATACCGTATGGAATAGCTTTCCCTTTGGCATCACTAGGGAAGTCATGATCTTTAACTTCAATGGGAGATTCCTGCCAGGAATCTCCCCAGTTTTTAAAGTTCCCAATCAACTCTTTTTTCTTGGTATCAACACTGATAACAGGAAGTTGTCGTTTCGTAAATTTTTCGCGTAAATCGGCAATATAGCCAAATTGCTGGTCTCTTTTTTTCGGGTCCGGCGGATTGCTTATCCCGGATTCTATTTTTTTACAATTCACTTTCAAGGAAAAGCCCATTTGTTTTAAAAGCCTGCATACTGTATTTGCGGAAACAATAATTCCAATAGACTCCAGTTCACTGGATATTTTTTCCGTGGTTTTTCGTGTCCACTTCAGTCCGCTTATTGGATGGCCTGCTGTTTCGTATTTCAAAAGCTTTCTTATCCTTTCGGTGACCTGCGGAATTTTTTTTCCACAGGTTTTCTGCCGGCTCCTTTCTCGCGGATACGATCGACTTTTATATCCTGGCTGAATAATTCTCTACGCCCTTTGGAAACAGTATGAACATCCAATCCCAATAATTTTGCGATTTGGTTATCTCCGCCATGTCCCAATTTATAGGATTCCAAACCAGCATACAGTCGTCGCTGCTTTTCATCTAATAGACTGAAAAACAATATTATCGCTGCTTTCAGCTCCTCAGAGAGCAGTTTAATTTCATATGAGAGGTCAACCTCAAATTTTTCAGCGCCTGTTTTACGAACTGCAATCTGCCTTTTTTTATCATGCACTTCACTGGAAAGATACACATAGTATCCCCCGAATTTCTCTCGGTTGATTCGTCCTTGCTTATAAAGACTCAGAAGGGGGTGTTTGGTTTCAACATGAAGGATATCTTCAAGTTCGTGAGTTGTATAGCCGGCGTTTGAGTTTTCCACAAACTCTTTTGCCGTTTCAACGAGATTGCCATATTGGGAAAACCACACCGATTGAAAGGACCATAAACCAAGTTCATCAAATTTTGGAATGTTCTGCAAGGTGTAGTACTTTCCCCTGTGAGAATAACTTGAAAGATAGTTAAGCTCTTTGAGTGATCGAAAAACAGTCATTGTACTATTGGTATGAAGTGCATGTTTTAGATTGTCTAACCTTCCGATTTTATTGCTTTTAAAGAATTCCAAGGCTTCGTTTAACCGAGGTTTTTGAGCGTACATTTGATATAGTTCCCCCTATTAAATTGATAATAGGGGGAACTATATCAAATTATTTTCAATCCTGTCAATATTTAACCTGCTAATATTACAATGTAATATATCTATCGCCATGTCAGACGCTTTCAAGCTTTATGGTATAGTTCATCTTTAATCTGTTAATTTATTTATGAGTCATCCCTAAGTGGTAACATAAGCTTATCAGGTATAGGCGGTGGAATTAAACATTATTCAAGCAGTTCAGGCCCAGAATATGAACCCATTTTTACAAATTGTATTCTTTGGGGAAATTGGCCAAATGAAATATACAATCTAAGTAGTGATTACTCTAGTCCCAGAATTTTTTACAGTAATATCCAAGGAGGGTATACGGGAGAAGGCAATATTTCCCAGAATCCGTTATTCACCGATCCGGCAGGCGATAATTTTACCTTAGAACATAATTCTCCTTGTATAGATACAGGTACATCAAGCGTTGCACTAGATAATGATATTAATGGTGCAACAAGGCCTCTGAACACTGGCTATGATATGGGAGCATTTGAAGCAACTGTATATGACTCTTCACAGCCGATAATTGACACTTTTAATGCTGATGTGACTGAAGGAGATAGACCGCTTGAAGTTACATTTAGCTGCACTGCTCATGATGTAGACGGAACTATTTCCAGCTACTTTATTAATTATGGAGATGGAAGTGACATTGAAACAAATACTACTGGCATTTTTTCTCATACCTACAACTCCGGTGGCAGATCTTATGCCGTTTGTACGGTATCTGATAACAATGGAAAAGAAGCTCATTCAAAAAGCACATTAATTCGGAGAGCAATTCACGTCCCTGATGATTACCCGAGTATTCAGGCGGCCATACATGCAGCATACGATGGCGATACAGTGATAGTCAGTGATGGTGTTTATACGGGTGAAATGAATAAAAATATTTTATACTTTGGCAAAGCGATTACTGTACGATCTGAAAATGGGCCGGAAAACACAATTGTTGACTGTGAACAGGAAGGTATTGGTTTTATATTTTCTAACTATGAAGATGCTGACTCTGTTTTGACCGGTTTTAAAATTATAAACGGGTATAATGAAAGAGGTGGTGAATACGCAGCAGGAATACAAATCGATGAGTCTGGACCAACTATTACCAACTGTATTATACAGGGAAACAACGGGCGTGGTATATCTATAATGCCATTTTCGTGGCCTATCATAACTGATTCAATAATTAGTGAAAATAGTGGAGGGGGCATCTTTTGCAGCCATGTTTCTGAGGCCTCAATCATTAATTGCAAAATAATAGATAACTATATTGAGACAATCGAAGCGGATGTTACGGGTCGGGGCGGTGGCATGCACGTTGCCGGGAATACCTATACGACAATAATCAATTGTATAATCAGCGGGAATAGTGTTGAAAATGGATACGGTGGAGGTATTTATGCCGAAGATTATCTGGTAATGGTCAATAGTATTATTTCAAAAAACAGTGCTTACAATGGAGGAGGTATTTATTTTGATACATTAAGCAGCGATGATGGATATATTGATGAAAACGGAAATAGTGACTTCATCCAAAATTGCACTATTACTCAGAATATTGCCTCCGAAGGTGCCGGTATCTACACTAATCTGGATATGCCAATCAGTGTTATTAATTCTATAATATGGAATAACTCACCTGATGAAATAAAGAATTATTCTAATAAAAATATATCCATAGCCTTCAGTAATATCAAAGGTGGATATGCTGGAAATGGAAATATTAATTTTGATCCTTTGTTTATTGATCCCGCAAATGGAAATTTCAAACTTGATATTAACTCGAAATGTATTGATACGGGTTTATTCTCCAATGCACCGGAATTTATCATTGATTTTGATATCATTGGTGTTCAGCGGCCAATCGGATATGGATATGATATGGGGGTTTTTGAAAGCATTGATTTTCCTGCTAATCCTCCTTCATTAGAATTGCTGAATCTATTCGGTCTGGAACAAGGAAATAAATGGAAATATGGAGGGATATACCAAGATAGAATTGTCTCAATTGAAAAAGAAATAACATATATTGATCAGAATACATTTTCAATACCTACATATGTTTTAGAAAGAAAAGGAGTCGATTCTGTAATAAAGAAAGAATGGTTGCAGGATGCCGGTAATCAGGTTTACTTATGGGGTACAACAATTGAAAATGATGGTAATTATTATGATCTACGCTTTTCAGAAGGCCTTAGATATCTATGTTTTCCAATGGACTTGTATGATAGAGCTAACTCATCCGCTACAACAGAGATTCTTGGTAGTGAATTCAATGTCAGTCTGAAGATTGATTTTATTGAAAAAACAACTATTGACCTTTTATTTAAAACTTATGAAGCTTATAAAGTATACTATTATTTACATATCTGGGGGACGTCTACAGATTTAACTCTTGATATAGAAGAAAGTAATTATCGTTGGTTTGTTCCTAATTTGGGTTTTGTGAAGCAACAAAGCTCTGAGGATGATACGGTTGAGTTAAAATCATCTATATTAGACAACGGTAATTATATTTATCCGGTTGACACAGATGGAGATGGTTTACCTGACAGTTGGGAAGAATTCTTCGGGCTAAATCCACTGGTAAATGATGCTGATGATGATACTGATGGAGATGGTCAGAGTAACTTTGAGGAATATTTAAAAGGTACCAATCCAGATGATCTCAGTGATTATAGAATTTCTCCTGTCGCTGATGCCGGAGAAGATCAAATAGATATATTTGAAGGTGAAACTGTCACGCTGTTTGGTTCCAATTCCTCCGATCCGGATGATGGAATAGCAAGTTATTTCTGGGAACAGATTGATGAAGATCCGGAAGTTACCTTATCCGATGATACGGATGCTCTCCCAACATTTGTAACTCCTCCTGTAGGTGAGGAAGGAATAACCTTATCATTTAAATTAACAGTTACCGATAATGTAGGACTTGCATCCGAAGATACTGTTTTAGTAACTGTAAATGATAACGGCATTACGGGATTTCCGGAGTATGTTACTACATTTACTACATCCACAAATGAGGATACCGGATTTGCAATGGTCGAGGGTGGAGATGTAGTGGCCCTGGATATCATTGCCCCTTCCATGATAACTGATACTCGGAACAGGCCTGAAAATCTGATATATGGGTTGATGGATTTTACTTTTCAGACTGATGTCACAGGAGGAACCGTAAACGTAACTATATATCTCCCCACACCGGCACCGCAGGGTTATAAGTGGTATAAATACAGCTCAACTGATGGGTGGATTGATTACAGTTCCCATGCATCTTTTAATGTTGAAAGAGATCAGATCACTCTTACCCTCACTGATGGAGGAACAGGGGATAACGATGGTGTAGCCAATGGAATCATATTAGATCCTTCAGGATTAGGATCAACACCTGTTGAGCCGGATGATCCTGCCGATCCCCCTGTTACTGACGACCCACCTTCGACTGACGGAGAAGGCGGAGGTGGAGGAGGTGGTTCCGGTATATTCGGTAATATTGCTCTGTCAGAACTTACAGGCTATCATCTGGACTGGACAGAGAGAGACGGAACAGCAGTATATATGCCTATTACAGACTGGATAAAAGCTCTAAAGGGAGCCCAGACTCATGTTGAAGGTTTTGCCCCGGATTTAGCGAATTTTATTCGAGGAAGATTTGATGCCCTTGAAAGAAAAGCTAAATCGGATCAAGATGGATTCCTGTCTAAAACCGGAACATATTTATTCCCTGTATTTGGCAGGATTGCTGAAATGTATCTTGATGTTGTTGACTCTCATGAACTCATGGATAAGGCTTATGCTGATACAACGATCAGTGTGGATGATTTCAATAACTTAACAAAACAGGGGACAGCTGTTTCTTCGCATGTGATAAAAGAAGAGTCCAATTAAATGGTTTATTGAATTATATGCCTATAGTTAAAGAATCCTGGCTTTTTGTGTCAGGATTCTTTACCTGTTCTTTACTTCTGATTTTATAGGTATTAAAATATGATTTCCCTCAAATCATACTGCGTGGGCACTTATCTTCCAGGTATTTTCTGCAGGTAAGAAGCTTAGTTTTTACATCTCGATTGTGATATAATAAGAACATAAAAAATTGGCGTTATTTATAACTCATTGGAGGTGATTTTATGTCCCTTAAATATAAAATATTTGAAGACATTAAACTGGTTTATGTTAAGGCTTCTGATGATTTGAAGTATGAGGAACTTATGGCTCATATAGAAAAACTGGCAAATGATCCTGCATATATTCCTCCTATGAAAAAGCTGCTTGATTACGTTGATTTAAAGAAAAGCGGTTTATCTAACAGTGAATCTATTGATTTTTCAAAAAGAAAACAGGAGTTGTCTGACAGATTTATCAATGAGAAATGCGCAATTGTTACAAGGGAAGATTATTTTTCCGGTATTAAAAAATATCATCAGGCTTATATTGACGAGGAAAAACTCAAGACAAAAATATTTCAGAGCATTGATGAGGCAAAGGCATGGCTTGAAATTGATCCGGATTATGAATTAAAGATTTAATAGATTTTTACTACTATTCAATTCTAAAATAATATTTTAAAAACAAAGAAGAGTGTAGCCAGGTCATCTATTAAAGATATAACCTGACTACAATTCTTTTACTATTTTGTATTTATGACAAGATCACTTTCTTCATAGCCAAAAAGTTTTAATATCTCAAAACAAAGGGCCACTGCGACCGATTCCGACAGGTCAGTATTGATAAATATACCTGTTCCGGAAATTTCTCTGTTTATAAGGAATTGGTGAGGATTGTCTGAGAAGAAGTCTCGCCCCTTGAGAGATATATAAATTACGTTTTCAAATGATTCCCTATGGTTTTTGTAGATTATATTGCACAGTTCAAAGGGTAGATCCTCCCATGATTTGACATTACACTCATTGCCTTTAAAAATGAAAGATTTAATAATCTTGCCTTTGTAGCCATTCTGAGGTTTATCATTTTTAACACTTTTATCATCTATTATTTTGGTTAGATCGTCGATTACAAATTCCTCAGATTTTTTCGATTTTATCTTGCCTTCAGACTTTACAAACTCAATAATTTTATCCCGTTTGGGTTTATACCCGCAAAGACCTTTTGTAACTTCTGATATAACATCAACCAGGTATATTTCCGGTTCATTAATTACCTTCTCCCAGGCCTTTGGAAGGTATTCATTTATCAGTGCCACTTCTTTTCTTTTATTGATAATTTCGTCAGCCAGCTTTTCCGCCTGCCCGCTGACAATATTATCCTTTGAAAGGAAATCATGTAATCTTTTTGCAATTACCTCAATCTTTTCTTTACCTGAATCGAATGACCAGAACCTTTTATCATCAATGCTGCCTTCGGCAGAAGACAGAAAAAACCACCATGAAAGACCATTTGTATAAACAGCGATTTTTACACCGGACTCTGCGGAAGAATTCAGCAGCATTTCGATATGATTTTTAAAGTTGTCGAGGCCCTTTTTAACCATCAGAAAGGTTTTTAGTGAATCATTTTGTTTTAAAACAAAATCAATTTTCTGTTTTTTTGCACTGTATTCAGGTTGGATTTCAGTTAAGTCAAATGGATCCCAGCCTAAAGTCGACAAAATTCTTAAAATAATTCCCTGCTTAATTGATGCCTCATCAAAATTTTTAAATTTATTATCTGTTTGAAGTTCCTTCAAAAATTGCAATAATTTATCCACAATCTTCTCCTGTAGGTTGTAGAATTTGTTTTTATAATATCTGTATAAACTGTGTAGAATTACAGGTTGCCCTGGAAAAAATGTTGCAAATCCTATGCCAGCCCCCTGGTCTGACAATATTGGTAATCAGAAGACCTAAAAACAGGTTATACTGACCGCAGCCCGTAAAAGAAAATGATATACATGATCTATCGGTAGGAAAATAGAATTTATTAATATTATTTTAACAGAATTAAACAAATATATGTTATTAGCTAACGATGCATTAGATTCACTGCGTATCTGTCACTGGTATATAAAAAATGTATCCGGAAATTGACGAAAAGAGGTGGAAAATGTCAGTTAGTGCCAATCCAAAAACTATCGTTTTTGAATAGCCGCGGTCAGCTGTCAGCGTTCAGCTTTTGGCTAAATGCTTTTAAAGCAGAGCTTTAGCTGACGGCTGATAGCTGAATGCTGAAAGCTCCATCCGGATTTTTGTTATTTCTGGATGGACACCAGTTAAAAGAAGTGGTTCATTTTATCGAAGAGGTAATTGGAAAGAGGCATGAAAAGGGCAGTGGTGAGCAAAGGCATTTATTCCGGAACAAGGCAAAAATCCATACGGGAAATCAGTTTTTTTAAAAATGTTTCACTGTATCATGTGACTACGCATCTTTTTCCATTCGCATATCGCAAACAATTTTTGATTTCATTTAATTTTTTAGCCATTTCTAATTCAATAAGTTCTTTAAATGCACTTAATTTATACCATTGAACTGGTACTCTTGTTTTATATTTTCAATTTCCATTGAAATTACACCTGATATTAAAAAATGCCTGTTTGTTCAGGCCTTTTTTACATTGATTTGAGCCTGGAAATATTGTATCCCCTCCACTAAGGTTAATGCAGGTGTACCAACTACCTCCGTTACTTTCTTACTGTGTTAATACTTCCCATTTATATTCCCTGGAATCCGGGAGGGGTTCCGGGGATATCTACTATTTAAACCTCTTTTTATAATACAATACAAGAGATAGACAGGCATTAGAAATAAAAATAGAAAAGCCGGATGATTGGGAGTAGTCGAGAAAACAACGGGAGGATCATCCGGCCTGACAAAAGCGATTACCTTTGTAGTCAAATGATAGGGTTCAAACGAAATTAAGTCAACAACGAAACTGTTAATAAAATGTAAAAAACAGCTTAAAAAGGCAAATGTGCAGTAGCTACAACTCCTGACCTCTCAGTTGAACCTTTTAAAAGAAAAGATTTACAGTGGTGCCAAAACAATGGGTCTATTCCAAAAATCTTTTGAGTTAATCCGGATGGTAGAAAAGAAGAAAATTATTCAGATCAAGCTGAGCTTTAGACATCCTTGATTGAAGGGATCGTTAGGTTTTTCATGCTAGGAGATATAAATTTGCTTTATTTTATAAACAAACTCAGGTTTATTGATGTATCGCATGGCTTTATCCCATAATGGGTTTGTGCGATCATTTAAATCCTTTGCAAGAGCTTTTATCTCCAGCGGTGCGTCGTCCTTGAAGTACCCATTGTTGTTTCGATTTATATCGTAACTAACGCCTGTTAATTTAAATTTACGTGCGGGTTCGTCATTTAATTTCTGTTGTTCTATATCTTTGTGTGCTGTTTCCCATGTTAGGGCTCTTACAGTTAATCGATACTGATGTTCATCAAATTTTCCATCAATGGTGAATGCAGATTTTGAAGGATAATTAGGCTGTATTTTCCGTTTATACAGTCCGCCCACTACGAATCGGAAGTGTAAATCGTCCGAAGACATCTCATAACGTCGATAATCAACAATATCAACCCAATGACCTTTACTTTGTAGTAGATGCTTTTTCACAAAGATAACTGCAAAGGATTCATCCGTGCTGGCATACTGGAGGTATTTTTTTAGTAAATTGTCGTTCATTTTTATGATAAAATGGGGAGCGTAAATTAAGTAAAATAATAAATAAAATCAATTACATATGGCGGAAGTGCATGGGAATCGAACTCGTCTACTTAAAAATAAGTACCTATTAAATCAATAACTTACACGCCTAAAATAAGTTTACTGGAATATTTCTGGAATGTAGCATTCTTTTACATGGAGATAAAGGGTTGGATTTTGCTTTTTTAAACATGTGGATTATTGCCTTAAAAATATAAGGATAATGTGAAGAGAATTTGTCAAAGAACAAATAGTATTGTAAAAGAGGAAATCGCAAATCTAACGATAAGAAGAGGAGGTAAATACAAAATGAAAAGAGATATGGATTTAGTACGCCTACTGTTGATTCATTTTGAGGGAGAAGAAAAAGTTGATCTATCCGAATATACAGAGGATCAAATTTACTATCATATGGCATTATTGATTAGTGGTGGTTTAGCAGAAGGACCTATTCCTCTTTATTCAAAAAGACTTAGAAAAGAATCAGATATTCCTATTGCAGTCAATATTGATAGGCTTACATGGAGCGGTCATGAATTCTTAGATCAGGCTCGTAACAGCGGTAATTGGGAAAAAGCAAAGAAATATGTCGTCGATAAAGGACAATCATTAACAATTGAATCAATAAAAGTGGCTTTGGGAATAGTTATAAAAAGTGTGCTTTCCTGAGCGATTTAATTATAAAATGAATGACTGTAAACATGAATGGTATATAACGGATAAAACTCAACAGGGAAAAAGCCTGATGGTGAAGTGTCACAAATGTGAAATGTTTGGGTTTGTTGAAGATCCGACGAAGGACGAATGGAGAGCGGCTGACAAAGCGGAATCCGAGCCCTATCTATGGAATGATAATTCAAGAGTGAAGATCTGGCCGGGTGGTCAATAAAAAAACGAAAGGCCAGGAGACAATCTCCCGGCCTTTCTATGCAGAATATAATAAAATTGTGTGTTAATTATCTTATACGGTTAAATTCTTGTCAATATTAATTAAGCTCCTCCCTTAAAAGCGCTGACCATTTTCCCGATTACCCCCAGAGGAGAAGATTGCCCTGCAGCAAGATTATATCTTGCTTTCTTTTCATCCCGCCTCATACCAAAATATCCATAGAGTACAGTCAAGAGTGGGCCTATGAGAGAAAGAACGATCAAGGCACAGTCACTTAATGCTTTAACCATTTCCGGTTTCCCCATAAGTGTAACGATAAACAATGCTATAGAAAAAAGATTCACCGGGATACATACTGAATATGCGATCATCAATGCAATTTTGGGTCTGGAGGTTTTTCCCGATTCATCAGCCTGATTCAGGGCCTGAAATCGTTTGGTCCATTCTTCTTCCTGGACAATCTCAACATCCAGCTCCTTGCTGAAGATCTGCGCCTGGGCATCTGATGATAAACCGTTGCAAGCCTTCAGGAGATCCTGACCGGTAGTAGTTTCGCGGTCATATTTTTCCCCGGTAAATTCCTCAACAATATCGAATACCGTTCCGGCCAGGGGAACGACATCTTTAATCACTCCTTTACCTATTTTCGTTAATATCTGTCCGAGTTTCATTTTCACACCTCTATTGTTTGAAAAGCCGTTTCAACCATTCAATTATTTTTTTAAAATAAAAACGAATGCCCCCGGGGGTGCCGGAGGCACTGAATCCAAAGGGACTATTATCTCTTCTCCCGACTGCCCCAGGTTGCCAAATTTATCATAAGACCGTCCTGCTACACGGTAATTCCCGTTAAGGCCTTTCAGCTCTTCGTGATCCCCTGGAAATGTAAAACTATCAACCTTTCCCAGGTCAATATGCGGTGTGTCCTCTGTTATTTCTTCAGCCTCTGGGCAAAAATACATCAGGTACCCGGCCACATCCTCACTTGTTGACGGAGGAATTTCCACTTCATACTCTGCCAGTCTTGCTTCAATCATTTTTTAGGCTCCTTTTTCTTGAAGATAAATGTTGGAGGTGGCAAATCCGGTGTATGCACCTCATTAGAATAATCCGATTCCAGCCCTGCTTCATCGACTGCCGTAACCGCAAAATAATAAACCTTACCATCATCAGGAAGGGTGCATTTATAAGTCGTGACAAGCCCGATATCACCACTGTTATTAGAATACTGCCCGGAACTCTCGCCCCAATAAACCACATAATGCGACAGATCCGGCTCACTGTTTGCGTCCCAGGTCAGAGTTATTTCCCGTGCTAAAACAGTATTAGCAAACAGAAGGAAACAAAGAACAAAAAGTAATACTGGGGATCTCATATGTTTTATTAATATTCTTCTTTAATCGTCAGCTTAAAAGATTCGTAGTCGTTCATGGCTGACATGAACTCTTTGAACGTATTTCCACTATTGAGCACAGCCCTTTCACCTCTCAGCTTTCCAAAATACTGAGCCAGCAGGATGCACCCCTTTGTATGTTCCACTACATTGCCCGCATGTAAAAGAACATAATCCCGGCCAGGAACTCCTTTTACCTCAAATGTTTCACCATATTTCGGAGAATTCACCTTATCACATATGTACTGCTGTGCGGGGATAGATGAAATATCCTTTGCATTCTCCTGATCCGGGGGTTCCAGGGTTACACAAAATACCTCTTTTTGTATTCTCAGCACTCCGAATGTTCCCCGGGCGCTTTCCTCAAGCCTTATAATTTCTATCACAGGTATCATCTTTAACCCCTATATTTAGGTTTTTCCATTATTTCCAAAATCAAAATAAGGCACGGCAGCCCCTGTTATTGAAGTAAACCTTTTGTATCTTTTAAAAGAGTCACAATCCTGGAAGGCATATTTGTATTAATATCATTCAGCTTTTTAAAGATCTCTGCCTGGCCATCTTCCAGGGTTTCAACCTTTTCAGCGGTAATAATTACAAGATCATGACAATCCGGATCAGAGCACTTTTTTTTATCATTGCTGTTCTTTCTCCAGATAGGCCATGTTTTTACGGCTGCTATCCCCGCACCCATTCCACCGGCTGCTGCACCAATTACATACCCAACTGTTTTCAATGCTTCCAGATCTACATTCATGCTCAAATCCTTTCTCGGTATAAGTCAAATATTTATCTTTTATATTTCCTCTGCTTTTTATCTTCTTTATAAAAAAGAAGTTTTGATGGATCTTCAGTCTCACCGCTCATAAGGTCCAGCATTCCTTCAAGCGTTATATTGATCTGCGCCGATGGTAATCCGAAAATATAGCCTGTTGTTTTTATAACTCCTTTAACCAGCTTTCTAGATGTCCAGTAATCGGGGTTTGTAATTCCCTTTCCCAAATTAACAGCTGATTCAAATGCCTCTTCGATCGGGGTAAAGGAGTACCCATAATTATTCATCATGCCGTTTACAACATCCCTCAGGATCGGTACGCCTCCCAGATAGTAGCCAACAAGATTTTTTGGTATTTTCTTTATAAGTTTTTCAGGTTCGTCATCATCCTCACCAAAAAGCGCCCATAATGCCAGTTTCGGGATCAAGGCCCCTCCCAGGGAACCGGGTAAAATAACTTTCCACCAATAAGCAGCCATTAACTGAACCGTGTTAATGTCCTTGGCGCCATATCGCCTATGAACCTCTCTCATCTGATTCTTGAACGTGGCGAAAAACGTGTAAAACATACCGACCATCTTAACTGCTTCGCTCTTAGTTTTCCCCCCCCGCTGGAATGCTGATAACACCCACGGTGCGGCCGTTGATTGTGTTTTTCTGACAATCATATCCGCGTACTCAACAGCGCTGTCCTGATCCCCGTTAAACTTGCTCATCCCTTTATGATATGATCCAATCCAGACAGGGTAAGTCACAGCCAGGTCATTCAATTTAATAAGCCAGAACGCGGCGTCTTTTACGTCTTCGGTCCATGCTATGGATTTCGGATCAAAAGAGTTCCCGAACTGGTTAAGATCCCTGTCAAACTGCTTTGACCTAAAACGCATCTGTGGGCTTAATTCATGAACCCATTTAATTGAATTTTTTGGATCCCGGTAAAACTGTTTCAAGCCCTGAAGAATTCGCATTGACCCGATTTCGGGGGCAGCCAGTAAAATCGCCGTCCACTGATCCGCTGCAGTGGTTAATTTAAATCCCATATTCACCAGGGTAGACGTCTTTCTCAGATGTTTCCAGAACCATTCAGTAGATGAGTTGTTATGCTCATATGTCGGTCTTGCGACATGCTGAAGCCATGGCATGAGCTGCCTGTAGGTTCGTTCTCCTAATGTGCGTTTAACAGCTTCCCGGAAACGGGGATGAGAAATTATTTTTTGTATATCACGAACAGCCAGTTGATGAGTTATGTCATGGATTGTTTTCTGCACATGTTCCTGCAGCACACTTATAGAGAGAAGCGGAGGCATTTTCCCGCCTACGCGCTCTTTTCTGTGCCCCCACTCCGGCTTTGTCATATGATATTCCGAGGCAAAAATATCTTTGAGCTCTCTTTCTTGTGAATATTTTTCAGCCACCTCGGAAAGTGACCGGTCAAACATCAATGGAAAATATTTACCTTCAACCTTTATGAGACGGGCGCCGGTATGTTTAAGATGAACATCTTCAAGCATCGGGAAGAGACTGTCCAGGATATCCCATATGTCATGACAAAGCTGTTTTTCTTTTTTACTCAAAGACTCCCAGATAGTGTTTAACTGAGCATCGGTATACCCGTAACCCTGTTTAAGTGCAGCCCTGTTTCCTTCATTACCAGAGTTAAGAGCAATCATAAACAATTCCTCTTTCCTCCGATTACCGGATTTTTCTTCCCCTTCAGGCCCGAGTGTAATTTCAACCTTTTCATTTGCCCATGCTCTGTCAGCCCCCGCTTTATCAAAGGCATTTTTCAATTCATTGGTAATGTCAGAACCCATAACCAGCTCTTTATCCCATGCCTCTTTAATGGGCTTTATTATTTCTTCCCAGACAGGCCCCAGGTCCTCCCATCCGTCCAATGCCCTGACTATAAACTCCGGTTGATCAAGCTCCTCAAGGAAAAAAGTCTTCATTCGTTCGACGGCCTGGACCTTTTTTTGCTCCTTATCGATGATTTCCCACGGGGTTTGTTCGGGCTTTGGTTTGTGGGCGGAGAATATTTTTTCAACAAGATTTTTTACAGTTTCCTCAAGGTCTCTTTTCCGGTTTCCCGCAATTAGTTTACCCTTTGTTTTTCCCAGGTATGCTATTGAATCCACAAGTTGAGCAATAATCTGTATATCTTCCAGGGACATTGGTTCATTGGCGTTATGAGCTTTTACCGTTCTACCGGTACGGGTCGTGTACTCTTTCACCTGTCTTTGAGACGGAGGATCCGGAAGCTTATTTCTGAAGATCATGCGGGGAACATCCACGTTTTCCCCTTCAGCTTCAGCACGGTCAAGCAGGTTCTCAAGGGATTCACGGGCGCGTATCCTCTGGTATTTGGGAGGTAATACAAAATAACGATTAAGGATGTCAGCAATCTGTTCTTTGTAATCTACGGGCAACGTATTGACCTTCATCCTTAAGTAGCTTTTCATCCTTTTTATTGTTTTTGTACGTTCACGGGAGTCTTTAACCGCTCTCCGCATCTTGGAAACCGTTTCTTTCTGTTTCCTTTTTAATCTTGCGGCCTCTTCAAGTTTGCCCTGCCGAAATGCCTGGCGTGTAGTTGATTCATCTCTCTTCAGATCATCCCTTAATTTTCTGTAATCTTCGGGCCTTACCTGGCCAGTTTTTTCCCTGATAATTGATTTTGGGGATTTCTCGGCCTTTGTCTCTTTACCCAGTAACTCATCAAGAATCTTTATCTCTTCATCGATTACCTGGCCATAAATATCAACATGGTCCTCATTAAGCACATTTTCATATTCGGCCCATAGCCTTTTGTATATTTCATTTGCCGCCGACTTTT
The DNA here is from genome assembly GCA_963667015.2 of Desulfatiglandales bacterium. Classification (GTDB taxonomy): domain Bacteria; phylum Desulfobacterota; class DSM-4660; order Desulfatiglandales; family HGW-15; genus JAAZBV01. Next base: position 894,344 of record CAXXJJ010000004.1, on the reverse strand, counting down.
TATCGTCCGAGGATAGAATCTCGTTAATCATGTCCCCGACCGAATCATATCCCCACATTCCGGAGTATTTTTCCGGATCCACACCGTTTTCAGTAGCCAATCCTCTTTTTTTCTCATTTAAGTCTTTTACTATGCGTTCACCGTATTCGGCCTTGATCGCAAACATATCAAGACCCTGGAGTCCAACCAGATCATTCATGATATGATAAACATCCATATCCTCAACAAGTTCATCCGCAGCCTGCCTGAACTGTTTGGCGATTGTCTTTTTATCCTTCTTTCTTTTTTCCAGTACCCGGCTGAGGACGGTTTTTTTAGCCCGGGCTGTGATATTCTCATATGAGACGGGAGATCCCGGTCTTATGGACGCATTAACATTATCGACATTTAACCATTCGAGGACACCCATGACAGGATCATTGATCCTTTCCTCTTCGGTTGAAACGAGGCGGTCAAAAACTTCCCTGACCTTTGGTGAGATATCTACATTTAACGCGGTAACCGATCTATAGATTTGTATCAGCCATTGCTTGAACTTCCTGAATATGGGTTGCAGGCGCATGGTAGGTGCCTTGCCCTCCATGATATACCGTTCAAATCCACGGGCGACCTTTTCAAGCTCTTCATCGGACCAGGTGTTAATACCCTGATCAGCCCTTTCCTGTTCTACTCCGGCCCAGTCAGCAAGTGCCAGATAGTCTTCGCGCCTGGTTTTATATAGAATTTTGGTTAGTAAGTGACCTGTTTCGTGTATTGGAGTGGAGGGGTCCGCGCCCTGAAAAGCTCGGATGATAGCAGGATCATCAGTGAAGAGATTTTCTATTGAACCGCGATTGCCAGTGGTTTCAGTATCAAAAAGGTTATTGTATTCGACTTCTGATAGTTCCTGAAGATAATTTTCATCATCTGCAGTTAACTCAACATCGATCCCTAATTTTTTTGATACTTCTTCAACAGCCTTTCTTTTAGCAAGGTTTTCAGCCGCTCTTCTAATTTTGTTGTTAAGATCGGCTCTAACCTGTTCTTCATCTCTTCTAATCGCTTGTTCATCACCATCATAATTCTCCCATGCCCATTCATTATATGCTTTTAAGTCTGCGTCAATATCGGAAGTAAACGGGCTTTCCATGTTACTTTCGATAGCGTCAAATAAATCCTGATCCGTGCTCCCGGGAGGTAACCAGCCTTCGGTTATTGCGGTTGCAGTCAGGTCATCAAGGCTGAGGGCGTTTTCATTCCAGAAATTCTTGGGAAATCCTTTTTTTGTTTTTAAATCATTAAATTCACCTTTCCATGTCTTGTCATTGGGATTAACTCCGCCCTTACTTGCAATCCAGTGGCGTATGGAAGGGATTTCATTTTGATACAGCTTGCGATCAGTTACGCCAGGTCTTTGAATCTGCCCCTGGACATCTTCACTGCCTGGGCTGTATCCTCTTTTAACTGCTTCAGCTCTAAGCTCGTCAAGGCTCTTGCTGAGGATCTTTCGAGCCTGTTTTTCTGTGAGGGACTCAAGGGTTCCTGCGATGTTGAAGTCTTTAAGGAATTTTTCTGTTTGTTCTCTGCCATGTTCTGTCTCGATTTTTTTTATTGTTTCAGGTTTTACCGAGAGCCTTGATGCGTATCTGCCGGATCCGAATGCGGTGACATCTACAACTATCCCGCCATTGTTCTCTATAAAATGCCGGAGTGAGGAAAGCGTCCCGCCCTGACCAACAGCATCATCAACCAGGATGTATTCCTGACCTTCAATAATATTACCATCAAACGCTATCGGAGTCAATAATTTGCCTATCTCATCTTCATGCGTTCTATCAACATAATTGGTCTGATATATGTCATGAGTGAATTCAAGGCCTGTTATTTCAGATATGGCAATAGCCAGTTCTAAAGGTAGTTTATTATGTCCCCCGCTTTCAAGAGAGATGACAGGCACAAGTATCGCGTTTGGGTGTTTCTCTTTTAAAGCCTTTGCCTTTTCAATGTTTACGAGGTCCCGAGCTACCTCAATGGCGGACTCCACATCTCCGGCTTTACCTGCCTTATATTTTGGGTGACTTTTTAATTTGCTTACATGAGTATGATTTGTGACATTCGGAAAATCAGACGGCCATGGTTTTATGTTTGTACGCTGGTAAAGAGTCCTGGTATCACCGGTTACTGATTTTTCTCTTTTATCTCGTAAGGGGTACCCTTGGCCGGGTTGACGTTCATGAATGCCTTTGAAAGCGAGGAGTTTGTTGATTCGCTGATTGATTTCAGCTTCTTCATTTCTGAGGGATTCGGTTGTTTCTTTTTCTTTTCGCTCATATCTTACTCCATCTTCAGTAGATATCTTATTATATTCGATGTCCCTTATATTGTCAAAGGCTTTTGAATTTATAATAACGCTGTTCTCTATAATGGGGACAGGGTTCCTGAAGTCCACATTATTATCTTTTAAATAAAAGTGAACATCAGGATTTTTTCCGTATTTTTTATATAATTCCATAAAAGTAGGCAGTACCCTGTTATGTCCCTTTATTATCGCTCCATCAGGTATCTGCCTTTCAGATTTACCCTCAAATACCCTTACCAAGGATCGTACTCTTGATGTGATAGCATCAACATACGCAAAATGAACACTAACATCTTTCCCTTGATCAAGTGCATCATTGATTATTTTATCAGCAAGGTCAAAGTTGCTGAGAAGGGAATCATAGGTAAGGTGATAATCTTCAGCCAGAGCTTTATCCACAATCTTTTTTGCTATCTTACTCGATTCTTCATGGAACTTATCTGCTTCACTGGCATAACCGGCCTGTTTCTTTACATCATCACTGTTCGCTATTACCCGGTCCTTATCGGCAACAGCATCCAAAGAAGTGGATTTTCCTGCCCATGGAAGACCTGCGGTAAGTTTAATATCAGGTCTTTCCCCTTTTTCCGTGGCCGGAACCTTTCCCTCAAATGCCATATCAATCAGGGCTTTTTCTTCTTCAGGAGTAACCGGGATATGTGCTTTTTGTGGAAGTTGCTGTTGATACAAGGTTCTTGCTTCAGCAGGTTTCTGTTTTAAAGCCCCTTCCAGCTCATCAAATGTATAAATCTTTTCATGTCCATCGATCAGAAATTTAAGATCCCTGACATTAACCTTATCATCGATAAGAACTTCTTTAGTATGCGCCTCAGGCTTTTTTCTCACAGATTCCTTTGGAAATACAATTGCCATATTATGTTTCTTATATGATCCATAGGCGGCAAATGTATTATCGTTTTTCCCCATTATCGGCTGTGCATGAATAGCTCCGTATTCCGCTGATGCCTGCATCCTTCCTTCCTTCAGGATAGATTTTATCTCATCAACTGTGCCGAACCTGACAGCCCCATCAAATGCGCCGGACTGGACGCCGGCAACAACCTGGCTCTTAAGTTTTAATTTCTCGGCTATTACTTCGGTCTCCGTGGCTTTTGGATTGTTGATAACATCCTGAATCGGTACTTCCTGTTTGGGTGTAGATCTAAGATAGGATTTATCTTTTTCAAATTGAGGTCCAATATCGATGCCCACCGTTTCCTTGATATATTTTTGCCTTGATCTTTGAAGCGCCTCAGGTCCTTTTTCAACTTCTTTCCAAAGGAGATCAGCCCGTCGTTCAGGGGATAATGATGATTTATATTCAGCCCTGGAGTATTCAGGAACCTCTATCAGTCTTTCCTTTAATCCGCGTTCTGTCAGGGTACTGCCTATTTCAGCAGTATCCGGGCTCTCGATTATCTCAAATACTGGCTGAGGTTGCCCGGTCATCAAAAGATCCTGATAGCCCATGAACTGAACAACGCGTTCACCTGATTGATAAAGAACGTTTCTCCCTGTTACGCTTTCTCCGGACTCATTCTCAAACCGCCACATATTATAAAATTCATCGGGGCTTGATATATCACCTGATTCAGTGAGGCTGTGGGCGATACCGTCCCAGATAGCCATATAGGCCTCTGCATGTTCGTTGGTGAAATTTTTGTGCAATTTAATAGTAGATTTAATTTGATCCCGTGCAATGCTCTTTATCGGCTCAGACTGAAACATTACCCTGGCCTTAACCTCTTCAACAATGTCCGATAAATTATCTCCCTTTATATCGGTTAGAATATTTTTCTGGATACCCGCGAGTTTTATCAGTTCCTGCACATCCTGAGCAGACGGATTTTCCTTTGATATGAGGTCTGCAAACTTCTGGGACTTTGCTTTATTTATTCTCCTTTGCTTTTCTGATATAAGATAGTTAACAGATCCAACAGAGGCCTGTACCGCTCCTGCTGTACCAAGTGCCGCAAATCCACCGATAAGCCCTGAGTACCCGGCCTCTTTCTGAAAATCCAATGACCAAAAGGCGTCACCCATATGTAATATTAATTCTTCTGCCAATAAGTCCGGATTCATTGCCCATATTTCGGCACCCGTTTCCGGGTACTGCTGTAAATATTCGGTTAACGCCTCACCGCCAAACGCCTCACCTGCAAGTAACAGCCGGGTAACCCATTTCCCGGTATTGGGGAAAAAGGCCTTAAATTTAAAAGCTTCCCCCAGGAGTTCCAGGGGCAGAGAAATAGCGGCCGCTGCCTGACCCGCAAAATGTGCTTTTTCTAATGGTACACCTTTTTTCTCCAGACTTTCGGAAGTGGCGCCGTGCATCTGCCTGAAAATAACTTCACTGCCGATTACGGGGTTGACGCCTACGCTTAAACTGCCAAGCCATGATGAACCTATTGCACCGGTAATATCCTCGATCATTCCGGAGCTTATCCCTTCATATTCGGGAGCCGTTTGCAGGAATTCTGAACGCTCAAGGCCTTCCCACCAACTGGCAATTTCCTGTCTATCTCTCTTATCCACATCGATCATACGCATCTGAATATCGGCTTCAGTGGGCTGCAGGTCAGGTATTTCCTCTGATAGTTCATTTATCGCCCTGTTTCTTTTTGATACCTCCCGCAATCTCAGGGCCTCTGCGTAGGCCATTGGGTTTTGCATAAGTTCAGGATTTATGTACGGGTCATGACCGAATAAAATATCAAGGCGCTGTGATCTTGCAATTGATCTGACACTTTCCTTGCTCCGCTGTACAAAGGACCCGAACCAGCGTTTTAATGAAGCGTCAGGTTTTATTCCCGTGACATCTATATCATCTTCATTAACGGTTTTTGTGCCCCCGGATTGCTGGATGCCGGATAAGTCCAGATCAAAATCATCATTCATCTTGGTTTTCATCCTTTTTGATTTTACCCCTTACCACTGTCTTATTTTCTTTTTCAGCACTTCCTATTAATTTTTGGTACCCGGGCTTACCCTTATTCTGTTCATAAACCTTTTCAACATCCGCCCTGGAAGAAGAAAGCCCCTTGCCATCAAGATATTTTTCAATCTTTGTATACTCATCCTCGGGGATTCCCGATTCCTCGGTATATTTATCAGCCAGGTCCTCGACCTCGTAATAATGCCGGTCAGGCCACCAGTTCCGTTCCTCTGTCTTTTTAAGATCAAAATACTCATTAACATGCTTTGCTGCTTCGGCCCGGGTCAGGGGTTTATCCTTGGCCATTGCCTCAAGCTCATCCTGGATCTGGTTCTGAAATTTTATGTACGAGAAATGTGTTGTATCATCATCCGCCTTGGGAAAGGCTGTGATCCATCTTGATTTTGCGTAAGATAGGGCATCTTTAATTATTGAGTCTCTAACCGGGTCCTTTCCTTTTTCTGTCAGTCTTTTAATCAGTTTGTCAGTATCTGCATTTGAAAGTCCCATTCCTCTATTAAATTCGATGTCTGTTTCAGTAGTGGTACCCTCGTCGATCTGTTTTATTATTTTTGCCTCAAGCTCAGGATCTGTTGACCATAACTCTCTTTGTCCCCAGTTTTTCAGGGACTCCGTTTTATTGAATTTTTCTTCCTCGGTAAGATATTCTGCATTCTCAACAGCTTTTACAGCACCCAGTAAATTACGATCATTCACCATGCCAAAAATGTTTTCCAGTTCCTGCTTTTTACCCTCAGTTCTTATTTCATTCAGGTGCTGATTATATTGGGTTTCAGCAGTTTCAATCATGTCCTGGACTTTAGATTTTTCAAAACGGGAAAGAGTATCCATACCGTTAAGATCAGAGTACATAGAATTAAAATCATTTTTATGTGATCCAATTAGATTATATGCAGTGTCCTCGATCGTCTTCTTTGTCGCGGCTTCCGACGCTATACCCTGCCAGTATAAACGTTTATCCCGGGATAGACCGGGGAATAGTTTATCATCCTTCAACGCTTCACTTGTTTCAATGGGTTTTGACCTGGTTTGTGCCGTAAAATAATTATCCCATAACTGGGCTTCAAAACGGTTAATTGCATTTTCCGCATCTTCTCTGCCAATTACTCCGGAGGCGGCACGGCCGGCAATAGCAGCCTTGCCCATGGCCCGTATCTCACCTGATATCTGTTCATATTTTCCGCTACGGCCTGCCAGCTCCAGGACATTATCTATCTCATTACCCAACGCTGCCCTGTCAGCATCAACAAATTTTGATCTCGCAAGCTTACGGACACCGGTTTCAAGCCTTATAGCTGAGTCCTCGAACTGAGGCATGAATAATTCCATAATCTCATTATCATGCCCGATCTTATCCATATATTCCTGACGCATCTTACCAATGCGATCGGAAATATCGCTGAATTTATCGTAATCCTGGCGATCGTCATATTCAATTTCAATATCTGATGTTTCCCTGGCGAGGCCGATTTTAAGACTCGACATAAGAGACGCTTGACGGGCTTTCCTGAAATGCTCATCAACATCATCAATGGTCTGACCAACAGATTGAAGAGCGTTTCCAAATGCTGAATATCCCGCCATTGATGATTGAGGAATAACCACTCCCCCGCCTGAAGGAGTTCTACCGGGACCCGCTATATATCTTTCGATCTTTGCCATTTAATTTCCCCAATAACCCTTCTTAACTCCCATTCCATAAACCTTAGAGCCTCCCTGCATGAGAGTCGCGCCGGCTCCCATTATCCCCTGTTGATACGCATTTTTACCCGATATCCTGTATGCGGATGCATTTGATAAAGACCTGTTTGCCTGAACCTGGCCTGTGCGCCTTATATTATTGGCCTCTAATTCTGTTTCCTCTGCTATCTCAGACATTACAAGCAATGGAGATCCTGTCATGGTAACTCCGCTCATACCGATGTTCCTAATATTTGTTCCCCACTGGGCCCGGGCTTTTTTTCTGAAACTGGCTTCTTCCTCTGCACCTGCCATGAGCTGTTCATTTGCATCCTGCTCTGATACCCGGGCCTGGTATTTTGACATAGCGTTTTGATAACGCCCCTGCTGGTAAGCAGATGCAGCGCTCAGGGCCGTACCCCCGACCATTAATGCCATTGGTAGAAAAGCCATTATTTTACCCTCGCATATATATAAAAATCCGTTCCATCCGGAGCCCATTTTCTCATGAGCCCTTCCTGTTCAAATCCAAGATGTTCTATAAATCGTGTCCCTTCATCGAACCCGGCTTTTACCATTGCCTGCACCCGCCAATATTTTTTAATCTTTATTCCTGCACTCAGGCCGCGTGAGAAGGCGGAAAAAAGGCTTTTTGGGTATTTGAATGCATCTTCTGACATAAAGGAAATTGCCTCACCAACGCCCGGCCACAGATCATAAATTCCGCCAATAGCAATTATTTTTTGTTCATGAACAAGGGAGAAACCTATCATGTTTCCAGATTTATCTGCCTGGATAATGGAGCCTTTCACCATCAAAATAATATCCTTGCCCCCTGCAGGATCTATCTGGTTTAAATGTTCGACTTTAAAAGATTCACTATGCATATTAATCGGCCGGTGATACGTCATGAGATATTGACAATAAATACATAGGCAATGGCCTATCAGTCATAATAATAATTTGAGCATTTGTATCGAATCCACCGGGCATTGTTACGGGCACGTTTACAGTTGTTAAAGAGTTGTCATTAAGTTCGGGCACGTCTTTCAAACGGTCAAAATCAGGTCCGAATTTAATTCCATTCCCAGATCTATAAAAACTGATAATAGGATTTGTTATCCTGTTTTTCCGACCGAGAGCCGGTCCGTCCAGTGCTCCCGCATCAGGTGTGAGGGTTTTAACAATGGTAACATATGGAAGGCCTACTATTACGTATGTTGCCTCAGCATCAAGAGATATTTGACCGCCTGTAACGATAGCCGTACCTACCCGCACACAGTCAGCAAGATACATAACTGCTTCACCCTCAAGATAATCGAGTCCGGATATTTCCGTAACAGGTGGACCATAATATGTAGATGCGCAATCTAATTGAAAAACTCCTATATTTGCCATGTCGTCTAGATCCTCTACTTCCTCCGGTTCTTCCGGTTCTTCTTCCTCTTCTTTTATTGCTTCTAAAATTAATGCAAAATCCCTGAATTCAAGTCCGTCATGTGCCTGCAGAATCATTTGCATAGCGTCATATTTTTGATGATATGCCGCTAAATCTAATGTAAAGTCCTCAAAAAGTAGCTCAGGGGTTATACTGCCGGCATTTACAACAAAGTTATCAAATGCAGCATGCCACTGTGAAGCCGGTCGCTGTTGACATATCAGGATTACAGATATATCTGCAGAACTCGTTTCTGAAAATGTAAAACCATCTGTGCTTCCATTCCACTCCCACTGTGATCCTGACCAATAGTAGCCTTTTATCACTGATCCCGATCTTTCCAGTTTTAATTTTGTGATATCAAGTGATCTAGTAATATAAGTGCTCGAAGTGGTTTCGCCATTGACATAGAACTGTTTACCATTTGTGTCATCACGAATAATTGATATCCACAAATATGCGAAATCGGCGCTGTTTATCTGTAATCTTGCATTATGGTTTGATGTGGCTGGGTTGACACCATAAAGCTCCTCTATGTCAACTTGTATGCTGAAATCTCCAGATATCGTGTAATTACTATTTACTCTTGCTTCCGCTCCCGCTGATTCCTCGCTGTTAAAGTCAAGTTTGTTGTTTTGTATACTCAGTTTGTTGTCTGCGTCAATCTCGGTCCATTTATCCAAATTTGGAGCAGATCCATTGTTATCTGTAAATGTGTCGTCAACCCATGCCATTTTTTTAATTATCCGTTATTTTCGATATTAAATCACCCGGAGAACCGGCTTTCCAACCCACTGTCGTGTCTCCATGCCATTCCATGCCTAATGGTTTTCTGTCTCTCCAGATTTTTCGATCACCAATAATGTATCGATCTACTATATTCTGCCCAGGAAGTTTACCCATAAAACATATTCTTTTCATTACCGCTCTGCCTTTGCAGCCTTTACCAAATGACTGAACAGCCTCAATAAAAAAATTGTACTGCTCCATTCCTGCCAATACAAGTCTGTGTCCTGTCGGCAGGTAAAACTCCAATTTTTCAATCATCCGGTTAAATAACTCACTGCCCCAGCCTGGGTCTGTGTGTTGGATGTCCGGTGTGATGTATTCCTTCGGAGGCAGACTGCCCGCAAATGTCACCTTAATTCTCCATGCCATTTCGTTTTTGAGGAAAATGTGCATTATGAATATGTAAACCTCAACGCCAATACAATAGCCGAATCCGCCACTGCTGCCAGCGTATACTGAAACACCTGCTTAATGTTAAAATACAGGTTTTTCGCTCCGGCCAATGCGCCTGTGTCAAGAGACAGTCTGTTGCTCGCTCCGGCAATCGGAGAACCGGCCCATGTTGCAGATCCGGGAGCTCCGTTTGTAGTTGTAACACCTAAAATAGTTGAATTAGTTGGTGACGGTGTATCAACTCCATTGCCTCCCAAAAATGTTTTTATTATTGTCGAATGAGCGTCTGAATCCCATGCCTCCAAATAAGGTATGGATGCGGTAGCGCCGTCAAAATAAATTGAAAACGGATATCGAGTGTCTCCTCCGGATTGCCCTCCGGCAGTAGTACCTGCTAAAGGAACCTGATCATAAACAGATTCCGAATTATCTTTAACAAATGTTTTTGGGACTTCAATGCTCCCGGATGGCGGAATAAGTCCTGGGAATTTAGTGCCTGATATAGGATCTCCGTCTATCTGCTGGCTGTCGAGAAACAACAGTGCATCATTAACCAGGTCGATTACTACCCAGTTGGAAGAGGACGCACCCTCACCTCCGGATGCATTGCCTGTGTTTGCTCCATCATTTGCTGTATTATTAAAAAGCCAGTATGTGTTTGGTAACGTCATACATCCATCCTTTTATTTAATAATGTAGAATTTAACGAAATCCTGGTAGCCGCACCCTTTACCATTGCAACACGACGCCCCGCACAATAAGTAAGTCCTGTACCCTTCTTTGTATTTTTCAGAATCTTTACCTACAGGAGAATAAGACATTACTTTCCCGCACCTTGGGCATATCGCCTTAAAATGCTTTACCAATACCTTACCGGATTCCTTAGGCAATGGCGCTTTTACTTTTGGAGGATCTGATTTAAGCAAATCGTGCAAATTTATCTTAATATACTCTGCATGCAATGACATATTGACGATAGTCTGCAATTGCCCCAACGTAAAAAGTCCATCAAAGGCCTGTAATTTATTTATCATTTAGCACTCCCACCTATGTATTACTGACGGGTTAACATAATGAGGAATACAACTGGTACCTTCCGAACAAGTATCAGGAGAAGGGCAACCAGATGTACTAATATTAAGCACGCTAAGGCAGTCCATAGGCGATCCACACGGAGGGTCTATCCACGTACCGCTATACTGTGTCCATACTGTATACGGTTGTTTACATACTCGTTTCGATAAAACTTCCGATATTTCCCACTTATATTCACCCTCGATAATCTCATTCGATGAGGATGTGACACAGTCTGCGTTATCACAATAGTAGGGAGATCCTTCTGTATAATAAGCAACACCGCTTCCGTAAGCCACCCAAGATCCGCCTGTGTTTCTTATGGTTGCGCTAATCTCTGTTCCACAGCCATCGGTAATTGTAATCATGGCCGTTACATCAAAATCAACGCCGCAGTCACCTGACACACAATTTAATGTGACATTTCTATCGTTTGTCTGATATGAACTCTGTCCTTCAATATCGTATCCGTTGGAGCTAGTGCTATACGTGAAGGGGCCGCATCCGCCAGTCACATATATTTCTATTGAATTTCCCGCAACAATAGTGTCCGAAGTGGAATCATCATCAAAAGAAAAATCATACTCTTCATTATCACAGCAACTCCACTCATAATAATCATCAGGATCGCTTGATACCCAGTACCCGCCTTCACCGGGAAACTCATCACCTGATCTGTGTCTTGCAAAACATCTAAAATAGTGATTAGGATTGCCGGGATCAGTAACCAAAGCCCCTACGGGATAAACTGTGTAAGGCTTCCAAACAGTACTTAGATAATATTCCCAAAGACTTTCATCCTCATACATTAATTCGGTGTACCTGACTTCACTTCCGTTTATCATCCTTTTTACAGCAAACCAAACTTCATCATGTCCGTAATTCCCCGGTATAACGCAGATAGATTCTATTTCTGCAACTCCTCCCAGTGCGTGTTTATGCCAACCGGATACTTGCTGCCCCGGTAAATATGTAATGGCGCCAAGTGTGCCGTCAGATAATACACACCAGATAATCGAGTCCTGTTTTTGCTGATAAGCGACGTCAATGATACCTCCGCCCTCATTCAATATATGTTCTGACAAAACAGAAATTGAGGGAGAGTCAAAGGCATCGGTGTTGTAATCATATGCATATTCTCTTAAAATTCTTCGGCACCGGTCTACAAAGATGATTGAGCGGACAGCAACAAACCCCTGTATATCAGTGCTGCCATAACTTGAATCCTGTTTTTTATCTGGCGGGTTTGAAGGTGAAATTCCATTATTAGAAGTTAATCTTATTTCACCGCCAACAGTTCCCAGGGCAAGGTGTTTCCAGGATTCCATCCATTTTAATTCGTTAATACCTCCCTTAGCATCAAGGCTGAAGTAAAATGCATCATCGTCGTTTGTGCCAAGTTTAAAATTCTCATATTCAAGGCTTGAACTTCCCCATACGCCTTTAGAGTCGTAATTGGTACAGGCCAATACAAGGCGACCTTCATAAATTTTTCCAGCCCTCGGGTATCCTCTATATTTTGACCATGCGGCTTCAGCCCAGATATTGGTTGCATCTGTAGACCTTAATTCATCTACAACATCAGCGCTTACATTTGACCCATCGGTAAAGCCGGTTATTCTTATTGTTCCCTGGCCTGTTCCATCCGAATCAAGAGCGGAAAGCCTTACATTTACCGTGCCCGATACATAGTTACTTATAGTGACCCTGTAAGAGAGATCCCTTGTATCCGAATATTTTTTGACGCAATTTGAGCCTATTGTCTGGTATGGATACCAGTCAGTACCTTTATTAAAACTTCTTTCAACAACTACCTTAGCGCTCCATGTACCGGATATCTGCAGTTCTACGGTCTCGTTTCCAGTCTCAACAGCGTCGGAACTGGTATTTGATGTTATTGCGGCGGTTACCTCAGCAACTGCCCGACCGCTGCTTAATTTCCACAGACTTCCAATATGAAGTTCATCAAACACAGGGGAAGATGCGGCAACCGTTATGGACCCTGTTACCGCGGACGGGGTAAGAGTTATTCCTGATAAGTCATTATCAATAAAAGGCCCCCCTGTGAAATCACAGTCGCTTAATGTCCAGCTTGTATGACTGTATCTTGTTAATTTTGCCGGATGATGATCTTTATGAAATATGTAAAGGACGTCTGCACTCTGTTCAAACCTTAAAGATCTGAGTTCATCTTCTTCATATGTGCTCGGAACTTCATAAGCAATATCATTCTCCCCCTCAGTTTCAACCCAGTAACCATTTGAAAGATCAGTTGAAAAAGTTCCTGAAGTATGCTCTACAATGCATCTGTAATAACTGCCCGATTCAGTTGCAAGGTCTCCGGGCAAATAATCCGTTAACGTTGCCCATGCCGAATATTCAACGACGATCAACGCCCCATCAATATGGAATCTGATATAATATTCTCCGATTTCCAGGACATATGACTGATCAATAGAGAATTCAAATTTTCTTCTGATACTTAATTTGTCAGAATGTTTTGCACTAGATATGTATTTTGTTCCGAATCTGCGATATACGCCGCCATATGGAGAAACAACAGCGTTATAACAGGTATCAAGACCGTTCTGGTATTGTACGAGTTCCGATCTCCGATGGAGCTTAGGTGAGAGCTCCCCTGACGTGCAGTTATTTTTTAATACCTGGACAGCCATTTATTTGGATACCCTTACAATCGCGGCCCCGGAGGTAAAGGCGCCGTCCTTGAACCCGATCCTGAATTTAATTCCGCCTTCAACCTCTTCAAGCTGTTTATCAGCGGGCGCCGTTATCTCACCAGATGTCGGCATATCCCACCAGCGCTCAATCACGTATTCCTCACCACTCGCCATAATATTTCCGTTAATTGACAGCTGAGTTTCTGAGTCCACTGCAGTGATCATGGCATGGGTATCATCATCAGTATTGTGTACCCAATCCCCGGCCCTGACACCATCAGTGCTAAAGGTCTGTGCTGTATCAACCAGTTTGTCAGATGTCGTTCCTGTGGCCTCACCCTCAATATCAGAATCTGAAGGGTGTTTTTTTTGAATGGTGAGCGTACCGACGAAGGTCCCCGCTACCAGAACATTGAATTTGCCTTCAATGGGGATCGCCCCACAAAAGGTGCGCTCAGCTGATAATACGGCTTCCGATTTTACAAGTTCTTTTACTGCCATTTACTTATTACCCCCTTCTAGAAGTTATCCAAGAGCTCTCTGTTTCTTTCCTATTCTCTCTCTCATGCCTGTCTTCATAGGCGTTTGCGAGGAACGCTTTATCAAGCATCATGTCATATAATGACCATGCCTGTTCCTGTTCCGATCGTTTTTTGGTCAGGGATTTTGATAGAACCGCGCCCAATCTTGCGGCTAAAACATTTTTCAAAGTGGAATCAAATCTTGATAATTCCGTGTCAATGTCGTCAACGGCTGAGATCTCCCAGTACTCAGCAGTCAGATCCGTGGCAAAAGTGCCGGATGTGTGAGGGACAAGGCATAGATAATTTATTGATGATTCTATAACCAGGGCACCGGCAGAGTACTCGGTCCCGGTCACCCAGGCGGTGTATGTAAGGTCAGCTTTCTGCACATATTCTATATTTATCTGGTTAAGGGAATTTATTTCATTTGTGAGGATGTACCCGGATTTTATTGTAAAGTCCCTGTCATCTTCCAGCTCAATAATATAGAGACTGTCCGAGGGAATTAAATATCTGTAATCCCATTTATAGGTTGGAGTCTCGCTATCCACATCAAGAGTTAGTTGTTTGCGGGTGCAGTTCCAGATTCTTTCCCTTAACTCCGAATCCCTGACATTTTCATACATAGCTCTACACAGATCCGCTTCATTCGAGGTATCATCAACAGATTCTATTATCCTTGCCCCGATACCGATCAGGCCCGGATTGCAAATATATTGAATAAGCTTTTCTGTTAAATCCATTTCCTACCAGCCTTTTACCAGATAAGGGATGCCGTGACCGCTGGGAGGTTCAGCGGTCACGGCTGGTGTGATATAGCCGCCCCGGCAAGCAGCTATATCAGGAGATTATGTAGTTATCTCAATGGTGATCGTGGCCACAACGGTCCCCGTACTCGCACCATCTGTAATACACTCAATAGCCTGTCCAGCGGTCACGGAGTTTGCCGCTGACGGGGTAGAAGAATCAACGACACCAGCAGCAGACCCGCTATAGGCAATTGTAATACCTCCGCTGGTTATCGCCGCGCCCCCTATCTCAAAAGAGAGTCCGGCATCAGCGGCGGTAATCGCTCCACTTATAACTGAGTAAATTTTAGTGACGGTTCCCGCGACAGGGGATACAACCCAATAACTGCCCCCAGTAGACACATCCGTCATTTTAACTGTTAAATAAATCTTACCAGCTGGCGTCACGGACGAGGACTCGGAAACAGTTACCGCGCCCGACGTTATATCGCTCACCGCCACGGTAACAGTGTCTATGGTCCCGTCATTATCCACGGTGATAAAGATTATATCCCCTTCCTTCAGGGAATACGGCGCCACATCATTAAAATATTCTGCTGTTAATATTGTTGCTTTAAGGTCGGGCGAGGTATAAGCGTAAAGATTCTGACCGCTACCCTCACTTTTCCCTATTAACCTGAACCCTGATGAATTGAACGCGGCAAATGAGGCGGTTGATATAAACAGCACTATCAATGCCGCTATTATAGATAGTATTTTTTTCAATTTATTGTCTCCTTTCCTATGAGCTTAAAACTATGCGTGTGTAGGAAAACCGATAGTTACGCCTGAAGAGGAGGAAGTCTGAACAGTATAAGTCTTCTGTTCCTGGCTTCCGTCAGTATCAAGATTAGCATGTATAAAATCACCTTTTTTAAGTCTGTTGTGAGCATCCAGAAAATAATCGGAGGTTTCTACAACAGTGTCAGCATCGGGAGTGGAATACATATGAACGCTGTTATCCCCTCCGACTCCTATTGTGCAAAGTTTCTTTGGATCAAAAGCCATGATATTTATCTCCTATTAAAATTTTATATGAGTTTGAATTTTATATGAGGCTGAAATTAATCAGCCCCATCAGTTAATTGTTTAAGCAGCTGGCGCTTACTCTTTACATCTCAGGGTAACAACTCCCGTACTGTCGATTATACAGGCTCCCATGCTCATATAAGAGTTTACGAGCCATGACACTTTTGTAGGTACCCAGTCGATCGCGGTTTTTACCTCTTTCCCGGACCCATGCCCTACTGCGGTTTTGTGATACATATGGCAGAAACGCACCCCTCCGGTCAGCGTGAGTCCGCTGTGAGGAATCCACAGTACATTAAGCCATCTCTTAGCCTGGTGATTACCGATCCAGGGCAGGGAAGATGCGCCAACATAGTCGGCATTTTTAAACTCTTCGATGTCCAGGAGCTGGCTCCACTGCTTCCATCCGATAACACAGGTTATTAAACCGTCATCAGGAACATCGTTCCCTAATAGCGCTCCGAAAAGTGCCAGCTGAATCTTTGTTTTTGTCAGGCCGTCAGTGTTTTCTCCCGCGTAATTTGTTGATGTATTAAGCTGCTCAATGAGCTGAGCATCAGTTTCCCTGCCCAGAGCGTTTTTGCCAGTCTGTACCAATGCAGATTTCTCATCTATATTGGTTTTGAACTCATCGAGATCATCCACGTACTCGGGCGCATACCTGTCCGCCAGGGTAAAATAAGCCCTTGAGTGTTCGGGGTTCATCGGTACAACATCGCCATTTCTTCCCTTGGCTGTTGCATTGCCCTTTCCGAGTTTCTGGAAATAGTTTTTGTTCGCAGCAACATCATTCTTGGTTCTTACTGTGTTGCGAATAAGTGACCCTTCTCTTTGGTAAGCAAGCTTTACTTCACTGTCGTATTGCTCGATAAAAGCGGTATCAATTGTGTTGCCCATTTTCGGACTCCTTTCAGATAAGTTGTTTACGCCGTAAACGACTTTCCCTGTCGGTAATCCGCGAAACGGGCCGCTGTGGATTGTCGAGAGCTTTATCAGGGCCGTTTCCGGTAATCCTGAAACCTGCTCACAAGGCGGTTAAAAAAATGGTTAACGGTTTATATTTTTACTGATAATGGGGAAAATCCCCGTCAGTTTTAAGATTTACTGCTCTTCACGTCTTCTCTATATGTGCCCATGGCTTTCTGTTTCTTAACAAACAAGCCTCTTAATTTCTCATGCGTTGCCTTATCATTGTTCTGATATTCTTTTGAGGCCATTATTGTATCTATTTCTGATTGGATTGCCTGAACAGTCTCATCACCTGTTCCACCTTCTTTAAGACCTTTCAGTCCTCCGGCCTCTTTTGTAGCCTTATATATGGCAATCATACCCCGCGTGAAATCGGGATCATTACCAATGCCGTATTGTTTTATCTTTTCCCTTGCCTCTTCAGGAAAAAACTTTGATACTATCAGCTCAGCGCCCTCCATAAGGCCATCATAATCATCACCCAATTCTTTCTGTAAAGCGGCTATGCCGTCAGTTGCTGCCTTATCCATGGCCGTGATCTGATTTTTAATCATTTCAGCCTGGAAGTTAACAGCGAACTGAAGTTGTTCCGGCGTGTACCCGGCTGCATGCGCTCCCTTAGTGAATCCCTGAAGAAGTTCGTCTGAGAATACAGCTTTGTCACCATCAAGTGTCGGTTTCTCAATCTTATAATCTTCAAAAGTCTTTGGTACCCCGAGTTTTTCCCTGAAGGCCGCTATCTCCTCCGGCTTTGCATCTTTGCCAGGGACCTTTATCATTCCGCCCACCATGGACTTTGTATCGGCGTATGATTTTGCCAGAGAAGAAAGTTTCCCGTGAAACGTTTTTACAGAGTCTTCGTCAGCATCCTTGCCCGGGATCTGTACGCCGGCAAAGTCCTTGAGACTACCAGGCAGATTATCGCCCTTCATTTCATCCGGGAAAATATCCCCAAGAGTAATTATCTTATCCCCTCCGTCTCCGCCATCGCCGCCATCTCCTCCCGTGCCTCCATCACCTCCATCACCGCCGTCTCCGGCTCCCTCACAAAGCGCCATAGGCCCTGAATACATAAAAGAATCTTCATGAATAGTTTCACCGGTCTTCATGTCGATAGTTATTGAATTGTAAATCTTTCTTGGTTCGTTCATTATTCCTCCTTATTATCTGCCTTTTCCTGAATCTCAATATCTTCAGGTAATACAGTGCTTAATGCTTCTGTTATTCGCCTGAGATCTGTTATGCCAAGTCTATCCAAAATCAACATTCCTATTGAGCGACGGCCGGAAAGATAACCGTTATCAGCCGGCTGTCCTCCAAGTTGAAAACCCACATCAAACACCCCGCATTCGTCAAGTAGATCAGATAGAACTGTAACTGCATAATCCTTAAACGGTTCTTCCGAGGTGCATAATAGTCGACGGTATGCCCGGCGAAGCTCTATATCATCAATTTTCTGACTCAATATTCTCTGTGCCTTCTCCGCCTACCGTGGATATAGGATCTGATCCTTCTGTCTTTAAATCATCAGGAGTATCATCCGTGGTATCATTAATGGTACCCGTAACAGTAGAGTCTCCGCTGCCCAGATCAACGCCTATAGCGACCCCATCACCAACTTCATGTAATTCTACTCCGGTCAATGTCTCTGAATTTTCCCATGGGCTTTCATTGTCCTCAGGCTCATAATTGTCAATGAAATTTGCATGAGGAATTATTGCGAGATGCCCTGTCTCATCCATTACGAGCCAGTCAGTTAAGGAACCTGTAACAGATTCACGACCCTTTCCATATACGATTACCTGACGGGATGCCGGATTAATAACGATCTTATCCTTGTAATCATCCGGTACCTTTTCAGAGAAAAAATCTGTTGTAATCTGTACTGCAGTTACATTTCTTTTAATATTCCTGAATGTCTTCACACCTTTCATACTACCCTCCGATTAATGAGTAATTATAATATTTCCGTCCAGGCTCTGACGGCCCTTAATCTCCGCTTCTACAATAATGCTTTTTCCCAGTGTTCCGTTCATCTGAGGGGGAATTTCTCCATCCGGAACGATCTTAAAAGTGTCATGAAGTATAAGAATGCCGAACATAGACCTGACAGGATCAAAGAAAACATGATCGAAAAGGATATCATGAGGAAGATTTTCTAACACAGGAAGCCTTAAAGTAAATTTATCAACAGTTAATCTTCCAGCGGCAACCGCAGCGGCCAGGAAAAGACCGACTATCTCATGATCATTTACCCAGACTATACGACATCTCTTTTTTAATTCTTTTATTGCTTCTATATTATCTTTCATGCTGCTTCACCCATAAAAGCTTCTGACAGCTTATTTCCCGATGCCCTGTCAGCCTCTGCCAGTGTTTTTGCGCCTTGCGCGGCCGTCATTAATTCCTCTGTTTTTTGCTGTTCCTGCATTTGTTCTGTTCTTTGTGCTCTTATCTCTGATACTTGTTCAGGGTTATTCATAATTCTTCCAGGTGTGCCATATAAATCGAATGCCCACCTGATCCATTCGTCACCATTAATGAGATCCATAGTTTCAGGTTTTGCCTGAAACATAGGCATGCTCAATGTCATTGCCTGAGTAACGCTTGAACCTTCAAGCTGCTTCATTGTCCTTGCTAACGGAGAAATATATTCAATTTCTATTTCCTCACCCTGTAAAATAGGAGGGGGCTCAGGAAACATGCCATTAATAAGATGTAACACAAAGCATCTTTCGATTGTTGGTCCAAGTACCTCATGCATTAGCCGGCCGACCATAGGCCCCAGGACGGTCATTTTTTCCTGTTCCCTGGCCATTATCTCAGGGATGTTTTTATACGTGTTATTTCCCTGCTGAAGCATGAGAAATATATTTGTAAAAAATTTATTCTTAATTCTTTCCTGTCGTTCCTTCTGCATCTCCAGGGTGAAAGGTAAACCTCTTAACCCGGTATCAACCGGTTTCAGCTCTCCCCCGTCCTTTCCCATATAATTTAATGCATTGGGAGAGGTTCTGACCTTACCCTTCATGTCTTTTGGCACATTCAGCGGGGGCTCTACAGTTTTATGCCCGGCTCTGAGGTTTGTTTCATCCTGGCTGTCAGCGGTCCTGATATCCGGTAATGCCATCATGCCCGGGCACCGACCATAAGGAGAGTTGCCCCACTTATAAAACCGGCCGACCACGAATGGAAAATTAATGTACCCGCTGTTCTCGAGGATGTGCCCTGTTTTTTCCTCCATATACACCGATGCCCAGGGCATTTGTTGAGATAATGCAGATTCCCTGTCTCGATTAGGTCTGGGCTCTGTGGCGTGTAATATAGGGATTTTTTCATCTTCCTTGCCATCCCTGAACATTTTCCTGTAATCAGGGGACAGGTTTTCTTCGCCCCACTCCATCACACACTGCCTTAATGTCCATTCATATGGCCGGTACATTGTATCTATGATTCCGAACTGGTTTTCGGCTATTAAAGCGTTCCTGCAGCTAAATGTCTGGAAAATCTCCCTGAAGGGACCGAGTATGCAATCAATAAACATAGGAGCTGTGCCGATCGCACCCATATCAAGATAAAATTCGCTCATCGCGTTATAATAGGAGCTGTGGGCGAAAGATGATGTCATTATCTGATCGACAATTTCGAACCATCTTTTAACTGTCCATACATCCTTTAATTCCTGCCGTCTCGGACCGATACTAAACCAGTCCATTGATGGGCTTGACATCTGGGTATGAAGGCCCGCGGCCAGGATCATATTTGAATCAATAGCCGTTGTATCAAATATGTTTCCTCCCTTACGATCACCTGTAACAGGTGTTGTAAGAAAGTCTGCACGATCCGGGAGAATATGCTCAGCGCACTCCTGCCATAGGGTAGGGAAATTACCCCTGTCTTTTTCCAGGGACTTTTTACGCCTTAAAAATTCTTCAGGGCTGCGATGAGCTTTTATTTCTTTGTCTTCTGTACTCATTTATTGATTTATTCCCAGATTAGAGGCGCCGCCCAATGTATGAGCATATAAATTTGATGGAGAAATTGACTGTAAACCTAACCCACCTGTCATCAGGTTTGCTTTATCTCCCTTTTTTCTTTTCCTCAGCTCTTCAACCATATTGTCGGCTGATGAAGCAGGGGGAGGGGCTTCCGGGGCCTTTGGAGGTATCTTCGGCTTTGAAAACAGGCTTGTCATGTCATCACCTCTTAATGTGCCTTATAGATCCATTACATATTTCAACATTACCGTCTTCCAGGTTCTTAAAACCCGCACAATGTGCTCCGCAGGCAACCGGCTGATCCGGATGCTTTTTAAACCTGATACAGAACAAAGGTTTTGAATCATCCGATGCCCTGAACAGAGAGGGCCAGGTACCCTCATTACTGCTCACATCTTTTAAGAGGAAAAATTCTTCTTTATTCTCTTTTTTGCCATTATTTGAGATCCTGTCTTCAGCAGCTTTAACCTTTTTTAAAGCATCTTCCACCTTCTTATCTGCCTGTTCTATCTCTGATGTGACAGTCTTAGCCACTTCCTTGCAAAAAGCATCGGCCTTGGCTTTAATATCGTTTGGCACCTGATCCATGAGGGTTTTTGCAAGGGTATTCAGTTTTTTAAACATAGGATTTTCTTTATTATCTTTACTCATGCTGCACTCCTGAAATAATTATAATCGTTATCCGCGTGGGTTTGTTGCTCTTCTCTATTTCCATTATTTTCCGGAAAATTTGCATCAAGTTTTGGGTCAAGGATTCTTGCCATTGCATCCAGCATATCGTCATGAGAAGCGACAGGGAACATGGTGTATTCTTCATCCACAAACACATCTATTAAATTTTGGGTTTTTCCTTCATAATCAGCTTTATGTAATGCCCTAGGTATATACATTCTTCCCTGTTCGAAGATAGGCACCAGCTTTTTTATCCTGTCAGGTTTAGGGATATTCCCTCCGAGTTCTGTTATGTTAAAGCGATAATTTTCTCTCTCCATTTTATCTGCAAAATGTTCTGTATCCGCCTGCATGCCGTATTTTTCATAACCAACTTCAAGTGGTTTGTATGTTCGGTGTAACTGGAAAAGAGTTTTTGCTCTCTCTGTTAATGAAAGTCGGTCCCGTATTCCATCGATTAAATAATAATTTTCGTCAGGCCCCAGGCCTATTACCCAGAAGACTGTATAATCGCTTGATGTTTTTTTCTCCGAAGCTGGATCACAGACGATGTAAATATTAAGATTATTCGTTTTCGTTACACCCCAGTATTTTAACCACTCTTTATCAAATCCCTGCTTATCATCGGCCTTTGGATCCTGGAGTATTTGGCATGCAAATATATAAGGTCCCATCTTACGGCGTTTTTTAGCCATAAGCTCCTTACTCCAGAACACCGGATTACCGTCTGTTTTTCCATTATCTGTGCCTGGATGTATCCGCGATATAGCAGCTCCGCGTTTCATTATTTCATTATAGGGATCATTAAGGTGATATCGGGTACCGATATATCTTTCGATATCAACTTCATCATACATTTTTGTTTTTTGGGTGGACCCGAGGTTTAAAGATAACTCCCATTGCTGAGTAGCAAGCTTTATCATTTCCGGATTCGTGACATTCTCTTCATCTATGACGTCATCATAGATTCTTATTTTAAAATGCCTGCCTGTAGGCATGCCGCGTACGAGGCCATGAGCTTCTATGGTTCCCTCTTTGGGATTTTGTTTCCTTTTTACTATTATCCCTTCATCCAGACTCCATTTAGAAGCTTGTTTTTCCGGATCTTCCCATAATATTTCTGAATATAAATGTTTTAAAACATCATTTTTTGTGAATTCTTCCCGGATCTGCCAAAGGAACTTCTTTGCATTTGGCCTGGTTATTGAGAATATTCCGATCGTTACTTCAGGATCATTAAGAACATCCTGTATCGTAAGTCCGAATGTGATGATAGTTGATTTGTAATGCTCCCGGGCCCATAGATCCAGGTGCCCGTTCGGTGAGATCTGAACTTCCTTACATCTTTCAAACAGCCAGTCCTGATCAATATCATGTCTGTTGAGTAACCTGATTAATAGAAAGAAAAGATCCTTACGACCGAGCATGGCCATAACGGCTTTTTCCTGCTCTTTCTTTTTTGCATCGCTCATTATATCAGCATAAAACTCATGAGCCTGTTTTCTTGTCGTAAATTGCATTTATTTTCTTTTCAATCTCTTCATCCAGTATATGTTTATGCTCTATCGGTCCGCCGTCTTTACCGGTATGCTCATGCTTTTCAGCCGGATAATCCCCGCGCAGCTTGTGTACATCCATCCGGGCTTTCTGACTGATCCCAAGGTTATGAAGCCTGCATTCAATTATTGTATCTCCGTAAGGGTTATCCTTTGTTGGCTTAGCTATTACCTTGTAATTTTTTGGTAATGATCGAGAATCAAGTTTACCGCTTGATTTAATTACCTTTGGCTCTTCATTCTCGAATTCCTTTTTAAGCTGCTTTATCAGGTAGTCATCATCTATTCCTCCCTTTAAAAGGACATCCTTAAAAGGGTTAAGAAGATCTTTCGCAAGCTGCTCAGATGTGATTTTTTTCTCCATACTTTTACCGGGGTACGCTCGCCTTTGCTTCGCTTATGACTTGCGCTTGATTATAACCTATTGAAATGACTTGTCAAAAAAGCTTTAAGGATGGTTTCTTTAGAATAGTTTCTTTAGGATGGTTTCTTAAGGATAGTTTTATTTCATCTTTTTTTAAATTATAGCATTATTTTCCCACTCCTTTCTCGTACCTGATTTTTATCGATAATAGCAGCGTTTTATAAATATAATATCTCGGTATATTCTCCTTCCTCTTCCCTTTATATCCGTCTCTTGTGAATAGGTGTTCTCTGATAACAGGTAATATATGCTTTTTAAAATACGCCTCAGACATATACGGGTCCCAGTATTCACGTATTTCTTTTAAACCGTTTAAGATCTCATTAGACATATTTCACAACCCATTCACCGGAAACCTTTTTCACAGTCGCATATCGGAACATCGGAAATAACTCTTTCAAAATTTTAAATTTGGCCCACCACTGGGCTTTCAATTCTCCTTTAGTGTCATGAATTTCAATATGATCAGGAAAACAGATAGCAAAATCAGGGTAAATATACGTATTATCAGCCAACCTGAAGCCCCATGATTCGTATGCCCACCACTCAATCTGATGAAGAAGCCTGAGCTGTTCGAGGTAAGAAGCATAATCACGCTCCCACTGATTTTTAAACCGGTCAACAAATGCATCAGATACCGGCCCAGGGAGAGCATGAGGCTTTTCTTTTTTCACCGGAGGCACATAATTTTTACCCAGTCTCCTTTTCGCTTCCTCTTCAGACCAATGTAAGCCGGTTCTACTCATCACATATTTCCTATCGATTTCTTAATTAAATCACTTACCTGCTTTCTTCTATCCGGGAACTCAATATTAAAACACTCAAGGCAAAGTTCATCGCCTGGAATAGGTGCCCGTATTTTACATTTTGTGCATTTGACCTGATCTTCCATGCTCTTACCCTGCTGATCCTGCTCATTATCGGAAAAATCATCTTCCCAACCTTTAGCGTTCAGCCATGTTGAAGGGTGAGGAATGAATTTACCCTTTTCTTTTTTCCAATCTTCTGATTTCTTGGCCCGCCGGATTGTGGAGATCATTGTCTCTACCAGCTGCTCGTCAGGATTGATCTTTGCCCAGGTTTTTTCTGCCTGGCCTTTGGATTTTTTCTTAGGGTATTCATTCCAAAATTTTTCAAATAATTTTTGTTCTGATTTATTTAAGGGGGTAAGGGGGTTCTTTACTTTACTTTTCTTTACTTTACTTTGTGGGTTATCGGTGGAAGAAAACCCGCTGTCAGGGGTTTCCGGCACCGGAAACCCCGCAACACAAGAGTTTCCGGTGCCGGAAACTAGGTAAATGCTTTTTATTTGATCAATAGTGATGCATTTATTTGATCTTTTATCATATGCTTTTTTGAGACTATCAAGAAAATCCTTTGATGCTAAAACCATTTCCTTTTCCCAGAGTTCACGGTCAAGTTTTCCGGTCTGCACCATAATATTAATCATGTCCAATCCAGATTCTTCATCACATAAAGTCTTTGAAAAAAACCATAAACGATCTCCAGGATCTTTTATCTGGAAATGATGATCTGTCCTGTCTGATAAAAATCTTAATACATTGGTAAAAAAACCCGTGCCCTTACATTTATATTTATCCTCCAGTACATGCAGGGTTTTTCCATCTTTAATAAAAAATGGGAAATATGGAACTGTATGCGATTCAGGCCTTGCCATTAAAAATAAATCTCCTTACTTCCCAGTCTTTTTCCTTTTACCAGCCCTGGCCAAAAAACCGCTTCTTGAAATCATTAAACGCCGATGATATTGGATTGATATCATGCATACCTCTGAGCAAGCAGCCCGATTTCTTTCTTTACCTGATCCCCGTCACCAACAATAATCAGCGCATCTGCTAACGTGCCCAGTTCTTTAATTCTTTTTCGGGCCTCTGCAAGCAGGGTGTTTTCACTCAGGGGCTTTATTATATGTTTTTTTTCTTTACCCTCCTTTATTCTTTTTCCATTTTCAGAGAGTTTCCACGGCCCTAACACTGGATGATCAATCCTTCCTTGTCTCCAGTGACGATAATGCATATCACATAAGTCCTGGGCCTTATGCTTACCTCCACAAATAAGACATACTTTTTTCATCTTCTTATCCTCATCTTGATTTTTTTGGTCTTCTCCCGGGATGGGAGTGGTTAATTTTTCATCATTTGACTGATCTTTATGATCAGGTTCGGAGTCCTCAGCAGCTGATAAACTGCCTGAATTGTCCGATCCGATTGTTGAAGGCAGATCTTCGGCCGGTAAATTATCAAGAACATTGCTTGATTCTGTGCTTTGATTACGATTTACAATGTGGTCAAGTGGAGGTTTATCTTTTGTTGCGGGTTTGCCTTTACATATTGAGCAGGTAACTGGAAGAATACCATGAATGCATTTTTCAACAATATTTTGTGTCGTCATTCTTCACCGAAATACAATATCTTGGTAAAACAAGATTTTACGCCTGTTTTACGGACAGACAATTTTGTCTTTATTATCATCAAGCCAATAGATCAACATTTCAATTTTATCTTGATGAGGATATTCACGGATGTATTTATCAATAGCTTTTCTAACCAGGTCAGATTTTGTAAGATCATTTTTAAAACAGAACTCTTTAATACGCTGTAGCTCTTCACCGTCTTCATATCTGCAGTTTAATATCTCTGATTTGCTTTGTTGAACCATGAAAAGACCCCTTAAAAGAAAGGTTGATAAAATCAAATAGTTCT
Source organism: Desulfatiglandales bacterium (assembly GCA_963667015.2). GTDB lineage: Bacteria > Desulfobacterota > DSM-4660 > Desulfatiglandales > HGW-15 > JAAZBV01. The sequence continues at coordinate 868,315 of CAXXJJ010000004.1, read as the reverse complement.
GTAAAAATAGCAGGGAGATATCGGATTGATCCTGGGGAGGAATGTATCCATATATATCCCCCTGCTTTATTGGGGGACTTGGCCCCCGTTTATTATTGTGGCTGGTTTTTCTCTGGCGGATAAAGCAAGTCCATCCGGCCTCTTAAAAATGTATGAAGGCGATTAAGTATTTGTTTATACCGGTCGCCTTTTCTGTAACCTGTCAGCGCCATGCATAATGACCTGACATTAACCGGATCCTCATCATTGGAAATCTGTTCTGCCAGGTACTCCCTTGATGAGATCCCTAACCTTTTCATCATCTCTATACATTCGGTTCTTATCATGTAGGAGATGATACACAACTAAAGTTGATTTTGTCAATATGGAATTAAAAAATAGTTGGAAAGACGAATTCATAAAACGACTCAACGATATCGCCGGGAATAATCCAGCAGAGTTCGCAAGAAAAGCTGGAATATCAGATCAATTATTTCGTAAATATTTAAAAGGAAGCATTCCTGGTTGTGATAAATTATTGTTGATATCTTATGTCTCAGGAAAATCTGTTGACTGGCTCTTAACCGGTAAAACAGCAGATCCAGGAGATACAATATTTACTCCACAAACCATTGATAAATATAAAATTATAGAAAAAATAGCGCCTCAAATTAATGATATGGCTGATAAAAATATCGATGAATCAAACCTTTGTAAAATTGCTATTAAATTGCTCGAAGCCAGGATTATTGAGCTTGAGTCTATAAAAAAAACAGATATCGAGAAGAAAAATAATTCCCATTAATGAATATAGAGGTTGTAAATGTAGTAAAAAAATTTAACATACCTTATATCAATTCCGATATATAGTCTAAAATCAATATAAAAAATAACAGAGAATAACTATGAAAAAACAAATCTTCCTTTTTACAATCCTTCTTACAATAATATTATCGGTCCCGGCTTACTCAGTAGATCGTTCAGACCTTATTAGGCAATACCTTGAATATAGTGGAGTAGTTAAAGGGATGAAGGGTATTATCGATATTCAAGCTCAAATATCACTTAAAAACCTTGGTCAGAAATATAATCTATCTGAAGAGTTTAAGAAAGATTTTAAGGATGTTTGGATCGATGTAATAATTAATGATTTCTGGGCGCCAGGTGGTATTTTCGATACGTTAAATCCAATATTTAATGATTTTACAGAAAGTGAGTTGATAGAACTGTTAGAGTTTTATAAAAGCCCTGTAGGTAAAAAATTTTCTAAGTTGGCTCAAAATATGCAGGAATATTTACAGCCACTTATACCAAAAATGGAACAAAGAATTTCAAATAAATTACTACCAGAAATGTTAAAACGCCTTGAGAAAAGAGGTTGGGATAGAAATGGTAATAGGATACAACTTAATGGAGATTAATCATGAAAAGGTATTTTCTTAAATCTATTTTGATATTTCTATTTTTAACATTATTTGCACAATGTGGTAAGCCATCAAAACCAGCATCTTATTATAAATATCAAATGGATCGTCTCGAATTTAATGATAAAATTCCTCATTTATTATCTTTTAAGCGAATTAATGGCGAAATAAATGGAACCTATTACCTTACATACTCTCCGATATTTTTCACCGAAACCGAAGATGTAAGGAAGATTAGACATAGATTCCTTGAACAAAATATTGCACTTGAAATGCAGGTAAACAAACGCGGTCTTTATCCTTTATTTATTCAATCTGAACAAAAAAACGCAAAATATGTAATGAGTTATAATTATGATACTTCTCCGGGTATTGATAGAACATTCACTCATTCTTTTAGCGTTTCAATATTTGAGACAGGTGCCATTGGTCTGCAAAATAACATTGTATGGGAGGGCAGCGTTTCCATTAAAAAATCATATTCAGATGACATATCTTTATATTTTAAGGACTTTATTGTGACATTATTTAACGGTTTTCCGGAACCTCGGAACTCAATGAAAGATTTTCTAAATAGTCTGGAATAGTAATGAAGATGAAAATCTATTTAGTGTCCTGATCTCATATTAACATCAAAATCAGGCGACGGGAACGACTTCGCGCCTGATTTCACGTTAGCGAGAAAACCATGGAAAAAGATGATAAAAATAAACTTGCCGCGGTTAAAGATAGTAATGATGTATTTGATTTTCCCATACATCGGTTAAAAGATTTTTTAAATCTGCTGCATGCCCCTGGTTCGAATTACCCAAAGCGGACGCCAAAAGTACATCGAAAGTATCCCAGTCTACCATCTCAATAAACTCAGAACGTTGAAGCGTGGAGAATTTTTCAAAGAATTCCTTAATTTCAGGAGTTAAAATAAATTTATGTTCATTAATATTGTTATCCATAAACAACCTCATCACATAACATCAGGTTCAACCGGATTCGCTACGCTCACGCGGTTAACCTGCGCGTTACTTCCCCCAATTCTACCTCAATTATTTTTTTATTCAAGGAAAATACAATAAAAGTTGTATCAGATATTGACAATACAACTATTGTTGTGTATTCTTTATCACGTATTAACCACCGGCAATTCTCAAAGACCCGTCCAGGACGATCCCAGGGTATCGCCGCTATGTTAATAAAGCCCGATCTTAAATGATCAGACAGCGTTAAGCCCTATGGCATGGGATATCAGGTTTTAAGAATCCAGGAATTAAATCAGTAAAATTTTAAGAATTACGGAATGTAATTTAAAGGGCGGAAGCTTATTCTGCGGGTTCGCCAAGAGGTTAAGGCATTGGGCTCATATCCCAACATCAGCAGTTCGAATCTGCTACCCGCTACCATCAAAACAATGAGTGCAATATGTCAAAAGATAAAGCCATAAAAGATCAGATAGCTAAAATCTCTTGTAGAATTAACGGCCTACAAAATCATGCTGTGGTTCTATTGAAAGGGAAAAGGGTAAAAATCATATCCGATTATACCGGTCAGCCTTTCGGAAGTTCAAGACCATCATTAAAAGGTCATGAGTTCAATATCGAAGCTGTACAGATCTCCGGTTCACGCTGTGAAATATGGGATGGCACTTTTGACCATTGTTTTATGGGAATTGATGAAGTGGAGTTTGTTTAATCATACTGGCGGCGAGTGGCGAGGAAGATTTTAGGAGCGGTCCGACAGGAGGTAGCTTCCAGTATTAATCGTGTCCCGTGTATCTTTTTACCTGGCTAGCTATTGTGCAGGGAGGGGGTAGCGGGGTCAGGGGCAAGGTTTAAAGGTTTTATTGCCGATAACCGGGACACGATTTCAACAGTATAAAATTCACCGTGCTCAACTCAACACATTATTAATCTTTTACCGTCCGCATGGACAAACGAAAGGAGGAACCCCTTCAAAGTAAAAATTCAATTTTCCTACTCAATAGCACCAGGGCGCGGTTTATTCCCCTTTCCCCTGATCTGTCGGCACCTACAACAATCAAAAGATTCGGAATCAAAGATGCCAGTTTTCAGCGGGGGAAGGGGTATTTAAAAAATGGAGGCAGCACAATGTCAAAAGATAAATACGATCTTGCATTAGAAAAAATCGACGATGCAAAAAAGAATAAATACAATTTACTGATACCATCAATCCCTTTAGAAAAACCTGAAAATTCTCTTTTCGAGCCTGTTCTTGAAACGCTCTATGTATCCACGGACATTCAGAATGGAAAAGAAATATATCCGGGTTCTTCATCTGGAACTGGAAAAAGTAAGTTCCAGAAATATAGATTACACGCATCAGCTCTCAGGAAAGTGGCTATTGCAGGCGCGGTGAAATGGGATTCAGTTCAGTCAGGTTTAATGAGGGATAACGGCATTACAACATTTCGGGCAGTGGGCGGCGTATTAAAAGCGGATGGAGATATTTATCAGGAAGCAGGATATTATGATTTGGATCTGGAAGTATTAAAAGACGATCTTAAGGCCCAATATGAAGAGAAAGCACGAGATTATGACGATAAAACAGAGAAAGAAAAAAGAGACTATGTTACCTATTGTGTAAATCGTGATTTCCGGGCAAAGCGTCAGCATCAGTTAAAACTATGTGAGACCGGCGCAAAAAACAGAGTAATTAGAAGCTTATTCCATGTAAAATCCGAATATACCATGGAAGAACTCAAAAACCCTTTCCTTGTTTTACGCTTTAAGCTCCGGATGGATTATCAGGACCCCATTGTTAAGCAGATAATATATTCCGAACAGATCAAAGCAGCTTTAGGAGTATTCGGAGGAGCGACACACCCACAGTTACAAGCCCCTATCGACGCAGAGTTCACAACTTTAAATCAACTTAATCCGAGAGATGATGATTATCTGGGAGACCCGGAAGCTCCCCCATTCCCCGAAGACGATATGTCTGGTATGGACAGCGAAGAAATCGACTTCACAAACTCAGACAAAGAAACCCAGGACAGCATATTATTTGATCTGGCAAAAAAGACCGGCACGTCATTAAAAAAATTCAAATTCCCCGACAATGTGGAGGATAAACGTCTATATGCCTTCAGGGAGCTCAAGAAAAAACTCAAAGAAATAGACGACGAAATCCCATTTTAGGAAACCATCATGAAATATTTATCAGCAACCGGAATATTTATAGGCCTCGTTTTGGCCTGTAACGAGGGAGAGGGGTTCCCATTCATTAACTTCATGGGGTGCCTTTTGATACTGGCCTCAGCCATGATTTATAAATTAAGGGAGAAATAAAATGCTTATACTACACACTGCAGACTGGCATACAGACGCCAATCTTGAGGAATTTAAAAAATGCAGTGACTTTTTAATTCAAACAGCAATCAGTGAGGTCCCGGACCTGATTATTATTGCCGGTGATGTTTTTAACTCCAGGGATATAAAACTGGATTCCGAGGCCTGCAAGGAAGTTTTCAGGATCATATACGAATTATCAGAGGTGGCAGCTGTGGCAATTGTAACCGGTACACCACGGCATGAAGGCCATGCCACAGAGAATCTGATTTATGCCTCTGCCTTTGAACACCCAGTCCACGTGTCTACAATGCCTGAGCAGGTTATTTTAGAAAGTGGCGAATTGTTCAGATCATCCGATTATATTCAGGAGAAAAAGCCAAGCGCCATTATCTCAATGATGCCGACGCCTACTAAGCAATTTATGCAAAGTACCGATGAAGAGGTAAGCCAGGCCCTGACCCCGGTCTTTGCCGGTTTCGGCGCCACTGCCTCAGAATATAATTGCCCTCACATCCTTGTTTACCATGGAACAATTGCCGGGGCTACTCTTGCAAATGGTCAGGATATGACTGGGCGCGATATCTCAATTGCAAAAGATCAGCTTGCGCTTGGAAATTTTGATCTGGTTGCATGCGGGCATATTCATCTTCCTCAGCACATTGAGCCGAATATTTATTATTCCGGATCCCTTGGAGCCCTTAACTATGGAGAAGATCACGATCATGGTTTTTATCTTCATAAGATAGAGCCAAGCCGGAAATCTATTGAACCGGTATTCTTTAACTACAACATCGAGTCAAGGTTCATCAAAACCCCATCCAGGAAGCTTGTAAATATAAAGCACGATTTCACGGAAGAAGGGATCTCGGATATTAATGCCCTGACATCATTGAATGAACTGGAAGATTTAAGAGGGGCACACCTGAAAATAAGTTTAAAAGTATACCAGGATGAAGCAACTCCACTTAAAAAAGAAGAGATTGCAGATTACTATAAGACGCACTTAGGCGCCAAAGATGTAACAATCGATATAAAACACATCCCCCGGGAAGTTGTCAGGAGCGAACGGGTAACACAGTTAGACTCTCTCGGGGACAAACTCGAAGAGCAGGCAAAGATTAAATCTGAAACCCTACCTTCAGGAATCAATGAAATAGCAGCGGATCTCGAAACACTGTCAGAGGACGAGATATATGCCAAGGTCACAGATGGTTATACCTACGGGGCAGGTGCCTGGATACCCGCAGCTTGAAGAAATTTGCGGGCACTGTCAGCACTGGACATACAAACGCAGACAACCGGATAGTTTGGGGTGGGCATACTGCCGAAGGCTCAAGAAATGGTTTCCCAATCAATTTAATCCTGAAAAGAGATCTGATTATACCCCTTCAGGATCAAGAAATTGTGAACGTTGGCTGAGGATAACCAAATTTAATCTATCGGATGAAGAGTATGACAGAGAATTTAATAAACGAATGTAAAAAAATGTTCTCGGGACTGGAGAACACAATCACCACTAATATCAAAACATCGGACGGTGAAGACTTTGTCCTTTTTTCCGTTGAGCCATTATTGCCCGATGAAATCGAAGTACTGCAATTATTTACCAGAGATGAACTTACCAGAATTTTTAAAAATGTATTCATCTTTAATGAACATCAATTGAGGAACTAACATGAAACTTTTATCAACAAAAATAAGAGGAAGCATAGGCCTGAAAAAAGGCATGGGTATTGATGAAATATCACTGGACCTGTCAAATCTGTCAGGGCTTATTGCACTTGATGGAGAGAATGGAAAGGGCAAAAGCACATTCCTTGAAAGCCTTCCTCCGTACCCGGTTATGCCATCCCGAAAAGGGGCATTACAGCATCAATTCTTCCTCAAAGAATCATGTCTCGATCGAGAATACCTATTTAATAATGACCGGATCAGGTGCCTTGTAAAGATCAACGGCGGTTCAAATTACTCACCTGAAGGCTTCATCTGGATTAATGATCAGCCCAAGGTCGAGGGCAAAATATCCTCATACAAAGAACTGATTCAGGAGATATTTGGAAGCCAGCAATTATTTTATAACTCTGCCTTCTGTTCCCAGGGCTCCGACAATCTCAATGATCTTGACCCTGCAGACCTTAAAAACCTGTTCGCGGAATTCCTGCAACTCAATAAGTACATCAGGTGGGAGGACATATCTAAGGCTAGCGGAAAGATATTGAACGGGAAACTGGCAGCGGTCGAAAAATCTATCATGGTGCTTGAATCAAAACGGCATGAATATTTACCTGACACCTCCGAAAAAATAACCGAGGCCAGGCAGCAGAAAGAACAGGCTGAAAAGGAATTGACCAGGCTTACCGGCATGATCAAAACCATTACCGATAAAATAGAGGTAGAAAAAAAGAAGATAACGGAAAACGATAAACTGGTTTCCCGGTCCGCTGATATTAAAAAATCTCTTGAGCAGGTACAGAAGGACCTGGAAACAGAGGAAAGCCAGTCAAGGTCAGAACTCGAAACGATAAGGACCAAGGCCCAGGGAATTATCAGCCAGCTCAAACAGCATGAAGAAACTCTAAAGGATAAGGATGCCATTGAAAAAGCTGTTGAGGACATCGAGAACATGAACAATGAACTGGCATTATGCCGGGCATCAATCAATAAGACAAATGATATCATATCAGGACTATCAACCAGGATCAGCGAACTCGATAAACAGCGCAGGGAATTAACCGATAAATCCACAAAGGAACAATCCGAAATATCAACGATAATCACTGACTTGCAAAAACAGCGAAGAGAACATCAGTTTAAACTGGAAACAGCGCAAAATGATAACAGCGTGTCTTCATTTGAAGCTGAGTTGCTATCTCTCCGGAAACAGACAGAGATACTGAATAAAAGAAACGAAGATCCGAACTGCCCGGACCATAATGCAAGATGTTTCTTTGTAGCATCCGCCTTTGAATCAAAAGATAAAATTCCTGAAATAGAAAAAAAGATCGAAGCAAAAAAGCAGGATCTTAAAAAAGCGAAGGATACAGAAGAAAAAGCGATCGCGGACATCGATAAACAGGTTGAAGAAAAGCAGGCTGAGTTAAAAACCCTGCAGGAAAAATATAAAACAGAGTTCACTGAAATCGATGATAAGATTACCCGTAAAAATGACATGAAGTTTAAAGAGTCGGAGGCTCTAAAAAGTACAAAGAATCGTCTTGATGCAGTTGAAAAGAAGATAGCCGAACTCCGGCCGACAGCAGCCAAGGCAGATCAGATTAAAGTTGCTGAATCCCAAGTCGAAAACCTCAAGACTCAAAAGGAAGAAGTCACAAAGGAAGGCCTTGCGCTCAAAGGCAAATGGGATACAAAATTGAATGCACTGAGAAAGCGTGAGCAGGAAACAGCAAGCCTTTTACAGGACATTGAAAAAAAAATCGACACGGAAGTTGATGCCAGGTTAACAAAACTTAACACAGAGCTATCAGGTTTAACCTCTCTGCAGGAAACCACACAGAAGAACATCACTGATACAGAATCCAAGATCAAAGATCTTGAACGTGAAGCCCTTGAGTTAGAAAAACTCAACAAGGACCTGGACGCAGCCCAGGCAGAGAAATCGACCATTAACAGTCAGATATCTCTATGGGCATATACACAGAATGCCTGCTCAAAAGACGGGTTACGCGCACTGGAGATTGATTCTGTTGTACCTAACATTGTCCATGAAACTAACGAACTTCTTTTAAATTCCAGTTTCGGCACAATAAAGATCATTACCCAGGACCCGGACACAGGCAGGGAAGTATTCAGGATCTATGTCATTGATGAGGATGGCGACGAAGTGCCTCTTGAGCTCCGCAGCGGTGGGCAGAAAATATGGCCGGTTCAGGCTCTGCGTCTCGGTATGACTCTTATCTCAAAACAGAAATCAACATACAACTATCTGACAGCGTTCAATGATGAATTGGATGGTCCTCTGGATGTGGAGAACGCAAAGCGGTTTATATCTCTTTATCCTCAATTCATGCAAAAAGGTGGCTTTGATACGTGTTTTTTCATCACCCATAAAAAGGAATGTGTTGAACTTGCTGATCATCGGATAGTTTTCAATTGTGGGATTACGGTTGAATAATGGCAGAGCCTAACGAATATGGAGTTTTTATTAATGCCCCAGTTGCCTTCTCTGTAACGAAAAAGGGTATTTTCATGGAGATCTCCATTGCAGAAAAAGACGGCTTGTACTGTTACGGGCTTAATTACCAAGTGAAAGATCACGGTAACGGCCATGGAGCAAGCCTCAAATGGCATAGTTACCGATCAGAACTGGCCTGCCTGGTAGCCGGGAAACTCCGATTAAAGGAACTCGCTAAACATGATGCAGAGAAGGGAAACACACAAACTCTTATGCAGTTGGCAAAGCAGGCATTGAAAGAACTGTCTGTGTTTGAGCAAAGCAGTTTTTTGAAAGCTCAACGTAGGAAAATCTAATAGATGATCAGCTTGCGGAAACATCAATCTGAATATGTAGACATAGTTAACAGAATTCTTTCTGGTGAACCTATTACAAAGGTCATTGGTCACATCACACCAGGAGGAGGTAAAAGTTTATTTTCTCTTCTATCATGGCCCTTAATAGTAAATCGTTATGCTAATGCCCTATGCTGGATAGTCCCCAGATTGACACTTGCTTACCAGGCTGAAGCTGGAAGCATGGACCCATATTTCCGGGAAGCATTAAAACATAATATGATCATAAGGTCTGCAACCAATGAATATAATCCAAGAAGAGGGCAGACCGGCTATACCACTACTTACCAAGCCTTGGCCCAGGATTCAAAATATATAAATGCCAGAGAATTTGAACAGAGAAAATATATCCTTATTCTCGATGAACCTCATCACGTAGAGGATGAAGGATCGTGGCATAAAGCAATAGCACCATTGGTTGAACGATGCAAGTTTCTGATATTGCTTTCAGGTACCTTGAATCGTGGTGATGAAAACAAGATTGCTTTTTTTGATTATATTCAAAAAGGTAACAATACATGCCTTGACCTCTCCCCATGCGAAGACACTATAATTATCACTTATTCCCGGAGTGATGCGTTAAAAGAAAAGGCCATACTTCCTATTAAATTCACTTTGTTTGATGGGGATGTTGAATGGGAAAAACAAGGAAAGGAGTTTAAAACAAAGTTATCCAAAGCTTATAAAAATTCAGGCGATGCAATACAGACAGCTTTAAATACTGAATTCGGAAATCATATTATGAAAAACGGGCTTGATCATTGGTTGAATTATAAAAAAGATCATCCTCGATCCAAACTTGCTATTGTGGCCGCTAATATTAAACATGCTAAAGCTCTTCAGAAAACCGTTCAATCATGGGGGTTTAATGCCTTAATTGCAACCAGCGACGATAACCAGGAAGCTATCAAGGCAATAAAAGATTATCGTTACGGGAATTCAGACATTATGATTTTTGTCATGATGTGCAGCGAAGGGCTCGATATTCCCCCTCTTACACATATTATTGCGCTTACTCATATAAGAACATCGGCCTGGATAGAGCAATTAGTGGCAAGAGCTGTCAGGGTTGATAAAGACGCCGGACCGTATGAGAACCAGACAGCTTTTGTATTCGCTATGGATGATCCTCCCTTCAGGCGAGTAGTTGAACAGATAAAAAAAGAACAAACAAATATCATTGTAAATGAATCTGAAAAGTCAGAAACGCCGGATAAAAAGAAAATCAATGGAGGGACAAGAGAACCAGGAATAACGTTTCTGAACGGGTCTGTATCCGGAGCCCGTGAAATTTCACTCGGAGAGATCCCGACCGGCTACGCCCCGCCCCTTACTATTAGCGAACAGGAACAGGATTTAAGACAACAGATAGAAAAGCACGTGAATACCTTTGCATTCCAGAACAGGCATAAACCCCAAAAGATAAATACAGAGATAAAAACACATTTCAGAAAAGCACGGAACCTGATGGAGCTGTCAGAACTGGAATCATGTTTGAAATATGTAAAAGAGTTTTACCCGTTAAACGGCCATAGAAACGGACATGAAGGTATCAGCCAGGCGCGAACACGACGCCGGCGAGTACCTACAAAGGCGGTGCCATGGCCAGGATAGTAATTTATAGAATATTAAAGGAGTTATGTGAATGGAAACAGAATTAAGCGTAGAAGAAATTGCACAAATAGCCCATGAAGTGAACAGAGCCTACTGTCAAGCATTAGGTGATAACAGTCAAACATCATGGGAAGATGCACCTGAATGGCAAAAGGATAGCGCTATTAATGGTGTAATCTTCCATATGGAAAACCCTGATGCAGATCCTGAGAGTTCTCATAACTCATGGCTTATTCAAAAGCGTGATGAAGGTTGGAAGTATGGACCGATAAAAGATCCTGAAAAAAAAGAACACCCCTGCTTTGTTCCTTTTGATGAATTACCAATAGAACAGAAAGCTAAGGATTTCATTTTCAGGCAGATTGTTCATAGTTTGTCATAATTTCAGAGCATCTCGACGCCTCCAAGGGGGTACAAGGCAACCCCAGCAAACCAATCACTGATCGAATGTCGAGAGGGGAAAGATGCTGACTTTCCCTGTTAGTGTGGAAATCGGTGAGGCCTGTCATAAAAAATCCTTTCCGACGTAAATCTTAAACACGGAACGCTCCCGCCTGCCTATGCGAAAGGGGAGCAACCTAAAGGAGAATTAATATGTCACATCATTCAGATGATTTTGATCCGGAAATGACTGCCTCATTAAAGGAAGCCCTTCAAATGGCAGGTCCCGATAGTGAAGTATTCGAGAAAATAAACTCATTTGAAAAAGAGATTGAAGAAAAACTTGGACCTACAGGGAAATTCCCTGATGGGAAGCTGACCAAACATGATGACGGTGAAATTGCATTTGCTGTATTCAATAAAGAAGGCAAAGTTATTATTGATTTCAATTCGCCTGTCCACTGGCTTGGTATGGAACCAAAGCAGGCTGTTGAACTGGGTAATTTATTAATAAAACATGGAAGGGAGGCAGCGGGAAGATAATGGAACAAATACGAATAAGCGGTAAAAACTTGGGAGCAATGGCATTAAAGGACTTTTGTCCTCGATGCTTTTATATAAAACTTCATTCAAAAATTCCCTGGCAGATATTCCCGGGCATTTTCAATTCAATCGATGCGTACACCAAAAGGTGCATTCACGCCCTGATCGAACAGGGTTTGCAGGACAAAACATATCTTGCAAAACTCGGCAGCATTAAAAGGTATCACCAGCCTCCGAACTGGAGGAAGTTTCAACTCCTGTACTCGGACCTTAACATTATCCTTTCAGGGGAAGCGGATAACATTTTTGAGATGACGGATAATTCCTTCATCATAAATGATAATAAGACCGCAAAGCACTCGAAGAATCAAGATGAACTCCTTCCTATGTATGAAGTGCAGCTGAACGCATATAAGGCAATCGCTGAAGGAACAAAACAGTTTTATCCTGTATCCGATCTCTATCTCACATATTTTGAACCACAGACTGATGAAGCGGACGCAAAGAGAAGATCTTTATCCGATGGTTTCAGCATGAAATTTCTTCCGGATATTGTACCTATCGTTCAGGATCATAAAATGATCGGTAATTATCTTGAGGAAGTCCGCAGGCTTTATGATATGCCACATCCTCCTGAAGGACGTGAAGGATGCAAGGACTGTCAGGCGTTGGGTAATATCTTTGATCTTACTCTCGATAGTTTACATCATGAAATGAGAGCAGGTGCGAAGGAAGCAGCTTAATTGAAGCCTTATTTTGAGACGGACAAAGGGAAACTTTATGAAGGTCATATACTCAAGGTCTTAAAACAGATGGAATCAGAATCGATACATTGTGTTGTTACCTCTCCCCCGTACTGGGGATTGAGAGATTATGGCCTTGATCCGGTTGTCTGGGATGATCCGGGTGATTGTGACCATGTATGGAGTGATTCCGGTAAATTGGGAGGCGGTGGACATAAACACGGTAAATCATCACAACAGAACGGCTCAAAGCAGATAGAACAACATGAAAATATTAGTGAATCTTCAACAGGTCAATTCTGCCAAAAATGCGGAGCATGGAGAGGATGTCTTGGCTTAGAGCCCACTCCGCAGTTATTCATAAAACACCAGGTTGATATCTTCCGGGAGGTTCGGCGGGTTCTTCGTAAAGACGGTACCTGTTGGGTGAATATTGGTGATAGCTATATATCAAATCCTAAAAGTGATTTTGGAGACCCGAAATATAGAGGTGGTAGAGATAAAATTGATAATCCAAACAGAAAAAAAATCCCCGGTCTTAAATCAAAAGATCTTGGACTTATACCAGAACGATTGATAATAGCCCTGCAGGAAAATGGTTGGTTTATCCGATCAAAAATACCATGGATCAAAAGAAATTGCATGCCTGAAAGCTGTAAAGATAGGCCAACAACAGCAATTGAATATTTCTTCCTTTTATCAAAGTCTCGAAAATATTTTTATGATCATGAAGCCGTTAAACTTCCCGCTTCCCTTGATACTCATGCCCGGTATGCCAGAGGGCGCAGTAATAGCCATAAATATGCAGATGGGGGCCCGGGTAATCAGACAATATCAAAATCTTTTGATCATATTAGAAAACCCGTTGGCTGGCAGTCGGGCCCGGGCTCACATGATTCTATTCCAAAAGGACGGTATCAGGGTACCGGCGTCGGATGGGGTAGGCAATCTGAACTTGACCCAAATGATAATCGTCAAGACAGGGGAAGAATAAAAGAACCAGGTGTTACACCAAAAAGTCAGCCTGCAGGGTCCGGGATTAAGGCAAATGATTCATTTCAAGCCGCCTTAAAAGATATAGTCGATACCCGGGCACGTAGAAATTCAGACTGGTTCTTCGATTCTTTCCAAGGGCTTTTCTCCGATGAGGAGGGAAATCCGCTTGCCCTGGTAGTCAACTCAACCGGATTTTCCGGAGCCCATTATGCAACATATCCCCCTAAATTAATAGAACCCTGCATCTTAGCCGGATGCCCCAGGGGAGGAACTGTACTTGATCCGTTCGCCGGATCCGGAACGACATGTTTTGTGTCCGAGAAGCTTGGCAGAAAATGGATAGGTATTGATATGGATTGCAGTATAGGTAAGGAACGCATTGAAGAAGAGACAAAGCAAAGGAGATTATTTTAAATGAAAGCATCAGTAAAAGTAATGAACTCATATAATTATTGTCATTTTGAAGTCTGTCTCGGGACGGATGAAGACCTCTCCATTGAACAGGTTGATGACTTAAGGAAAGCTGCCCAAAGGTTAGTTGATAAAGCTGTTGATCAATATAAGGTCGCCCAAAACAGAATACCTTATCAATACGGCAGATACCAGGCACTCGAAAAAGAAGTCAAAATCATAAAAGAAAATTATCCGATGTCCGAATGGACGCCTGAACAAAAAGCAAAAGTCAAAAAACTGGCTGATTTCAGGTTTTATGACTATCAAAATGACTGGGAAGACGACTGGGATAATTGTACGGAGGAAGAATATTGAAAGCACTTTCAGTAAAACCCCCATGGCCATATGCCATCTTTCATCCGGATCTTGATAAGGATATCGAGAACAGAAAAATCAAATACAGGGAATCAGTTATCCTGGGGGATACGATTATCCAGTCTTCAAAGAGTTGGGACAGGGAAGGATATCTTTTCATAAAGAACGTATTAAAACTTCCGGTACCTCCCATTGATCAGCACACATTCGGCAGGCTGGAAGGAATTGTAAATATAACCGGTGTCCTGACAGAGAGTGATTCAATCTGGTTTTCAGGTCCTTTTGGATACCCTATGACAGATAAAAGAGAGTTTGAGAGAAAGCCACGATTTAAGGGCAGTCAGGGCATATTTTATGTGCCTGAAGAAGCATATCAACATTTATCGTTCAAGGAATAATCATAGAAAATGATAGCAGAAACATACGAACTATTAAAATCAATACACGAAAAGATTAAAGTGAAATGTCATGTATCCGCAATTTTAAGAGCTGAAGGACTTGAAATAGAAATCGTGGCAAAGATTGATGGTGTATTTAAAGACTATCATCGTTTATTTCAGCATCATGATTTTATTAATCCACTCCTGCATGAAGATCATGAGATTAATTATATGTGCGAGAACTTCAACAGAATACTAAGGGGAGTTGAATTAGTCAAAGACATGATGGGGAATGGAATAATAATCGGGGATACTGTGTCGTGTGACGGTCTACTGTTTGAGATAACCAGCTTTGAAAAATCACCTTCAGGAGACATGGTTTGTGGTGAGTATGGCTGTTTTTCAACAGGTATTATTAAGAAGGTAAAAGAGAAATGAGAGTCCCACCCAACATAGAAGAACTGAGGATTAAAACCGGACCATACAGATCAGATCCATCTTTCGGTTGTAACGGTATGTTTGAAATCCCGTACGAGTCTTTCACCTTAAGGGTAATAATAAGTAATGAAGCTGGATGGGATCACGTTTCAGTATCATTACCGAATAGATGCCCAAACTGGAAAGAGATGTGTTTTATTAAACAGTTGTTCTGGGGAAAGGACGAAACCGTAATTCAATTTCATCCCAAAGAATCAGAGTATATAAATTTCAATCCTAATGTTCTTCATATGTGGAAAAAACAGGACCAGGAATATGATTTGCCTCCCTGGTGGATGATCGGACCGAAAGGAAAATAATAATGCCTTTTGAATTTATCGTAAACGCAGACATAAAAGTCATCGAGGTCATGAAAGCTAATAACAGAATCGATGCATATAATAAAATAATGGAAAAATATGGTGATATTGGAGGGCTTTGTGTCAATGCCATAGGAGACTATGAAATAATAGGACTTTGCGAGTCATGCGGAAACCCTATCTTTGAAGACGAACCTTACTGGCATGATGAAGACGGTATTACCTGGCATAAAAGATGCGGTGATGAACAATGCAATGATCAGGAGAATACTTAATGCCTGATATATGCCTAAATCTATATAGTGGAGTTTTATTGATCGATGATATTGAAAAAAATTTTGCCCATGTCATCTTAAGGGACCATCGTACTACAGGCGCATATGCGAAGGTAAATTATAATGATATGACATTGATCATAAGAGAGCTTCAGGCAGCCAGGGAAAAGATGAGACCTGATCATATCATTGATGAATCATTAAGCGGGATAATGCGCCTGATCTGTATCAGATATAAAGTTGATCCATACATGCTGAAGAGGAAATCGAAAAAGAAAATATATGCATATCCCCGTCAGGTCTACTGCTATCTTTGTTCAAAATATTCAAACTCAACCCTTGTAGCTATTGCAAAATCAATAAATAGAAAAAATCATACCAGTATAATTTATTGCATCGATCAGATTAAAAGCAAAATGAAAACAAACGATCATATACGATACGAGATCGAACTTCTGGAAAAGGAGCTGAAAGGAAATGTCTAAAGGTAAATGCTATAACAAAGAATGTACCTACCATCAGGAAGATAATTCCTGCATGAAAAATCAGCATCCTCAACAATGCGAAAATGCCATTGTTAAAGCTGACGGACGTACAAGATCAAGGACCTATTATATCAAGGTCTTAAAATCTCCATCATGTGCGTGTGGTAAATATAAGGATGAAAAGAGAGCGTTCTGTTATCGCTGTTGGGAACTTTTGCCCGGGTATTTAAAGCTTTGCCTGAAAAGAAGAATAGGGGATGGTTTCGAGGAAGGATATGAGGATTGCCGGCAGTTCCTGGAAAAGAATGTATGGTGAAATAATAATGTACCCAACAACAAAACCAATAAGATATTTTTATGGCTGGCTTTTTATCCGTCCTCGGAGATGGGTATTTAATAAAATGGGCTGGGCTTCTACAGGCCTAAGATGGAAACCTGAAAAGGATTGGAATAATAAATGGATATGGCCCAATCCTCATTGGTGGATACTTTATAAAACCGTCTATAAATTTTGCAAATGGCTTGAATGGGACGGATGGAGACCGTTTGCAGTTTGGGGAGAACACCGCCTTAAAAAGCATACTTTCATATCAAAATTCCTAAAATGGATAGGTGAAACAACCACAGGTTATTATTACAGAGAGTGCTATCATTGTGCCGCAAAAGGGTGTGCACCTGTCGAATTATCTAATGGAGAACCGGAAAACGAAGATTATTTTATTCTTAAGGATTCGGGTTCTTCCTACATTCCTGGTGAAGGGACAGACCATTGGTTTCACGGAATAACAATATGTCCTAAATGCGGCTATCGTCAAGAATATGGTGATGGCTCTCTTTAATATTATATAAGGAATTAAACGATGAATAAAACTGGAATTGAATACCTTGATTTTACATGGAACCCAATAGCTATGCGCTGCACTAAAGTTTCACCTTCCTGTGATAATTGCTGGCATCTGAGGACAGCAGACAGATTAAAGGAAAATAAAAAACTCCCTATGGATGTCAGGGCAGCATACGCGGGAGATAGCGGACCTGTTTTAGTAACATCCCGGCTTAATGACCCTCTTCATAGAAAAAGGCCTGCTGTTATCGGTGTGCAGTTCATGGGTGACCTTTTCCATAATGATGTAAAGCCTGAATGGATATCTAAAGTCATTGAATCCTGTATATCCGCTAATAGAAAACAGCATAAACACACATGGGTATTTCTAACAAAACGTCCTGAGAACATACTTAAATGGAGGGAATGGGGCAAATATCAATGTCCTCAAGTCGTAGCCTGGTTTCAGCATATGGCATGGATGGGTGTTACAGCAGAGAACCAGGAGCAACTTGAACAGAGATGGGAAGAGCTGAAACAGATTCCTGCTTCTGTTAAATTTTTAAGTATTGAACCAATGCTTGATGAAATTGATTTATTTAAAGCAGATATTTTATATGGCGGTCCGTGCGGCGGAGGCGGAGAATCAGGTCCCATTGAATACGATGTTGCAAGCCTTATTAATTGGGTAATCTGCGGCTGTGAATCAGGCAGTAAAAGGCGTGAAACTAAGACTGATTGGGTTAGGTTTTTAAAAGAACAGTGCACCGCAGCCGGCGTCCCCTTCTTCCTGAAGCAGATGGCAGGGAAGGAATGTAAAACGGGGACCGGAGATAGATATCTAACAGACAGAGTTTTTTCTATGCCGGAGCTTGACGGGAAGGTCTGGGATCAATGGCCGGAGAGAAAATGAGTAATTTACAAACAAAAGCAAAAATAAATTTTATTGATTTTCTACGACCTGGATGTTGTGGCTTTCCATATCCATATACAGTTGAGCAAGCTTTTCATGTCTTTCAATGGTTTGTAAGGACAGGAGAAAATCATAATAAATATGGACATTCCGGAATTTGGGATTTATTGGATTGCCGACCAACATGTTTAAATCATGATATGTGGGTTGATCGAATATATAGCATTGATCACCTTCGAAAAAGATTCCATTATGCACTGCTCTATGATGATTCTTGGAACTCATTAACTACGGCATGGAAAAAAGACAACGGTATCGGCATTAATGAAAGCAAGTGGATATATTTTAAACATTATATCCCTTTTGACCATCCAGAATATTCAGAAAAAGACTTGCAGGACACATTAGAAAAACTCCTTAATGAGCAGGACAGGAAATTAAATATATCTTTAAATAATTGTCACCCTAGGGCAAGGTTTGCTTACAGGGTATCTATAAGGGTACTTCCTGAAAGATTCGATTTTGTAATGAGCTATGGCTACAAAAATGATCACAGTAGTTGGGATTATATACTTGCCCAAACTGAAAACAACGAACCTTTCACGGATACTATGTTCCGGGCGATTGAAAAGTTTAAATCTTTAACAAATTAATGAAAGGAAAGTAACAATGGATACAGGTAAAGGAAGGTTTGAAGAAGTTAAAGACCTGGAAGATGTGGATGAAATGAGGGAAAAATATCCCAAATCAAAAGGTATTTTTACGAAAGGAGAAATACTGGAAATTAGAGGCAGCAGGTTCATGGTGAAGGACATTTCTCCCTGGGGAATGAAGTTAAAACTTTTGCCGGCGCTTGAGTGAATAAAGAAAAAAACATATATCCTCCCAATACCAGAATCTATGAAGTCAAAGATCACTATTACAAGGGGAGCACAATAGTTTGGGGTGCCTCTCGATTTGGCTCAAAAGTAGATGATGAAATGGAAAAAGCTGTATGTAAAGCAGCTGATACAGTCCCAGGTGATGGAAAACCACTTTGTATCATTTTCGTTCCTGAGTATCCGAAATTCAAAAAGCCTGAACATGTGCTTGCTCAGCGCATCAGGAATATGAAAAAACGGGCTGCAAAAACTCCTTTATTTGCTCATCAGATTGAGGCTGAAGAGTTGCAAAAAGATTATTTTACTCTGGATGAAATAATTAAACATCAGGAAAAAAGGCGAAAATATATAAAAGAATCAAATCTGCAATTTTGGGAAGATTTCTCAACTGAAAAAGAAATTCGATTACCTGAAGAGACAATCGTAAATGTCCAAACCACTTAACAAAATAACAGTTGATGGAAAACAATATTACGAGCAGCCGATTACTCACAAACCGCTTTCTAATATATGCAGGTGCTGTGCCTTCCATGGAACCGAATGTTATAACCGGGCAGATTTTGACTGCCATGGTGATTCAAGATCTGATGGCATGGACGTGTTTTTTGTTGAGGTGAAATGAATAAATCAACCCCATTAAAAGCAATTAGAATTCATTGCCTGAAATGCCATGGTTGGGAGCCAAGCAAGGAAGAATCTCATAAACCGGTAAAAGATGTCAGAGAATGTGAGGTCACGGATTGTGAGTTTTGGGAATATAGATTTGGAAAAAATCCGAACCACGCAAGAAGCAAAGCAAAAAGACTTCTCGAATCTGCACCATTTGTCAAAAAACATCATATAAACCCTTAGTTTTTTACGCGAGAATCAATTTTTAGGTGCCCCCTTGATATCCACAGCAGAAAAATATACCATCGCCCCAAGATCATTTCACGGGGAGGAGTGTATGAAGGGGTCTATCGAGAAAATAGAATGGATTTCGAAGAAGTATGGCAAGCGGTGCCGGTACAGAATTAACTGGTATGACACCAAAACCAAGGGATATATCAAAATATCCAAGGATTTCATGAAGGGCGGGGTAATAGATAGCGAGGAACGCGCCAAAAAACTCCTGTCTATTATGCAGGGAGACGCTGAAAAGGGCGGTGCCCACTTCCGAATTGAGAAATACACCCAGGAGATACCGACAGATGTAATTCCCTACCTTGATGATTGGTATGAAGCAGTAAAAGAAGATCTGAAACCATCTACTTGTAGAGATTACAAGAATACCATTGAAAATCACCTTAAACCGTTTTTCTCTGCAAACCCCGTTCAGATCCACGAGATTCAGTGGGGGGTATTAATTAAGCTCAAAAACTGGATACCAAGAGCGGGGAAGGGCAAAATGAATGTAATGTACTGCCTTCATGCAATGTTGGATTACGCATGGAGAGACGGTAAAATTCAGGCCGTACCCCCATTTCCGAAGAAGAAAGATTATAAGATTCAGAGAAAGAAGCCAAAAACAGTATCCTCGGTCAAACAGACTGAGATATTAAAATACATAGAAGAAGACCATCAGCCGATTTTCGCATGGCTGATTATGCATTTCCGGAGGCCAGGGGAGGGCTGTGCCCTTCATAAAGAAGATTATGAGGATGGAGATTTTTGCATTCATAGGACTTTTTCAGATAAGAAATTGACCGATACAACAAAAACCGGCGAAATACATGATATTTCAATGGTTGAGTTATTCAAACCTTATTATGAGATAGAAAAGAAAAAACAGAAGAAATTAGGTTATATAAGCCCTTATTTCTTTGTAAACCCATCCGGAAAACTTAAAGGTAAACATTATACAGTTGCGATACTGGAAAGATATTGGAATGCAGCAGCAAAAAAAGCAGGCGTTGAAATTGAGCTTTACCAGGGGACAAAACACACTTCCTGCAATATTTTCTTAAATGAAAAGGGCGGAACCATCGATGAGCTGCAGACTGTTACCGATCACGCCCGAAGAGAATCCGTTCTTCATTACGGGGAAATTAAAAAACACCGTCGTAAAGAACTGATGGAGCGGAAAGTAATTGATATCGATAAAAGCAGGGAAGCAAAATAGCTTTTAAATTTTACTGGAATATTTCTGGAATATAATTAAATATAATTATAGGGCGTAAGTAGTTGATATTATTAAAATGAGTGGCGGAAGTGCATGGGAATCGAACCCACCCAACGAGGTTTTAGCCCGTTGCACCGGATTTGAAGTCCGATAATTCCTATAAATAAAACAATAACTTAACCAATGCTGCAATGATTTTGCAATGGCAATGGCACTTAATCACACATCAAAACATCTTGTAAAACGATACGTCAGTATTGTTTTACACCTTTTAGTTTTTCCTCTCTCTTAAATTCCATAACAACATATGATCTACGACAATAAACAAATCCACACGCAGCTGTGCGCCATCGCCCATTCCCCCTCTCCCCCTTTTATAGGATGCCGTCCAATGGTCTATGACCCTCGCGCCAGCGCCCGGGTCCTTTCCGGCGCTTGCCCCTTTGCGGTTGTTCGCACCCCGAACTGCAGCTACTTAGAAATTTTTGTAATGCTTTCAATTTTTCAATTTTTGATATTCTTCTGAAACTACATGACTGAATCGGATAAAACTCCTACTGAGATCATCGAGGAAGAGGTTAAAGAACGCCTTAAACAGGAAGAGGCCTTATACCCAGTTCTGGAATTAAATAACGGGACTATCTCTTCTCTATTTGTGAAAATGTGTATGGATGCCAATGAGTTGGGCGATGGTATTTTATATACTGTTCTCAATAGAGATAAATTCCTCTTCAATGTTACTACTAAAGAGTGGCTAAGGTGGGCCGGGCATCACTGGATGATTGATGAATATAACCAGTATCAGGCTGCTGTAGAAAATATAGTGGACAGGTTACTGGAAGAGACGGCACAGATTACAGAAAAGATCAATGAAGCGGTCAAAAAGAATGATGACAGCCTGCAATCCAAGCATGCCCGATATAGAGACAGCCTGTATAAAAGAATCTCACGGCTCAGGACTGTACGTGGTCGTAATCAGGCTGTTAATTTTGCTATTTCCTGTAAAAAACCAATCGTTATAAAGGAGGGTAAATTGGATCTTAACCCCTGGGTACTAGGGTGCCCAAATGGTGTGATCGATCTTAGATCGGGCAAATTCCGTGACGGCCGCCCTGATGAGTACATTACTAAAACATGCCCCACTGAGTGGGCCGACTATGAGGCCATGCCAGTCGAATGGGAAAAATTCATCATGGATATCATGAACGGCGATGTAGAATTGGCAAAATTCCTGCAGCGCCTGCTCGGATACGCCATCACCGGTCTTACCCGGGAGCATATAATGGTCGTTTTCTGGGGCAAGGGCCGTAACGGTAAAGGCACTCTGGTAAGGATTATAGAGCATGTCATGGGTGCTTTATCCGGAACCATACCGACCGAGCTGCTTCTTTATCAGAAAATGCAGCGCAGTTCCGCAGGCCCGTCTCCTGATATTGTCGATCTAAAAGGCCTGCGTTTGGCGTTTGCCTCCGAGACTGAGGAAGGACAGAGATTCAGTGCAGCCCGTGTAAAGTGGCTTACAGGCGGTGATCAGCTGGTGGGTAGAGGTCTGCAGGAGAAAAGGCCCAGCCGCTTCGATCCCAGTCACACCATATTTTTAATGACCAATAATAAACCCAGTGTGGCCGGCGATGATTATGCCTTCTGGAAACGCATGCTGCTTATACCTTTTGTTTTATCCTATGTCACCAAACCCGCAGATCAGTTGGAAGCGTTCGAGCGCCAGGCGGATCCGGATCTTGAGGAAAAACTCAAAAAGGAATCCTCGGCCATCCTGGCATGGCTGGTTCGAGGGTGTATTGAATATCTTGATAAGGGCCTGGATCCCCCGCAGGCTGTAAAGGATGCGACCCTGGAATACATGCAGGAAGAAGATCTCCTGGGTAATTTCGTGGATAGGTATATTGAAAATGTTAAAGGTTCCAAGACCAAATCCGGAGAGATCTACCAGGCTTTTTCAAAATGGTTCAAGGCCAACAACGGCCCTAAAGCATCTATTTCACACAAGCGTTTCGGTGCCATGATGAAACGAAAATATAACTCCAGTAAAATCAGTGGTGTTGTGCACTACAGGGATATTGAACTAAACAAGAATATTTACGAGCTGGACAGGGATGATAAGTAGACGATTCACCTCAAAATCAATTTGTATTCAGCCTTCTCTTAACCTTCCGTTTTTGCTGGTTATTGACGATGGTAGCCTATTCGTCTGCATGCTTACAGGGAGGGAAGGTGCACATTTTTCTATATATTATACCTCTGGCGGGTTTTTGAACTGCGCCAGCATAAAACCTGCAATAAAGGTCTACATCCTCCCTAAATCGATATAACAAGCTGATATTAAAGTAATTATATATGTAGATGATCATTGCCAAAGGTCTACATATCATCCCTAAAGGTCTACAGGATAAAAAGAAATTTTAATAAATAAAAAATGAGCCAGGAATTTAAAGCATTTGTTGAAGAGGTTAAACGGGCTGCTGATATTGTTGAGGTGATTGGCAGTGTTGTGGAGTTGAAAAAGAAGGGAAAGGATTTCTGGGCTCTCTGTCCTTTCCACGCCGATGGTTCCCCTTCCTTTAGCGTTATACCAGCAAAGCAAAAGTACTACTGTTTCGGGTGTAAAGCCGATGGTGATGTAATTGAGTTTTACAAAGAATTCAATAAGGTTTCCTTCACTGAGGCGGTCAAGGCGGTAGCCGGCATGTTCGGTATGGAGGTGAAGGGCAGTTTTTTCAGTAAGGTTAAAAACAAATATCCGGATGTAAAAGATCCGCCATTATGGTCACCAAAAAAAAGCGCCATGCCTTCCGATACCTGGATGCGTGCTGCAGGTCGATTTACAGATTGGGCTTTCAATAATCTGCTTAATAATAAAGATGCGCTGCAATACCTATGCGATCGTGGGATAAATATGGGGACCATTAAAGCGTATGGCATTGGATGGTGTGAAAAAGAGGGGGGAGGCGACCTGTACCGGCCTCGGGAAGTGTGGGGCCTGCCTCCTGAAAAAAATGATCAGGGTAAGGATAAAGTATTGTGGATACCGAAAGGCTGGGTAATCCCCGATATAGAAGGAAACAACGTTGTTAAACTGCGGATACGCAGGGCGGACTTAAGCTTTAATCCCGACATGAAATATTATTTTGTGCCTGGCGGATCCACCAGAACCACTGTAATTAATCCTGATAGAAAAGCACACATGATAATTGAAAGTGATTTTGACGGTTTGCTGGTTGCCCAGGAAGCCGGCGACCTGGTGGGATCTATGCCGCTGGGCAGTGTGGCCGTGAAGCCGGACGAAAGGGCTACCGGGATACTTAGAGATAGCTGTCATATCATGAATGCCCTTGATTTTGACAAGGCCGGTGCTGTGGCCTGGCCGTGGTGGGAGCAGAATTTTCCGGAGTCTGTAAGATGGCCGGTTAATAAGGAAAAGGACCCGGGCGAGGCATGGCAGGCTGGGGTTGATATACGGCAATGGGTAAATGCAGGGTTGCCGCCCGGGCTGAGGAAAAAGTAAAAAAACCGATTTGAGGTTTATGGGAATGAAATTAACAAGTCATAGGTGGGTAAAACTGTACAGATCGTATCCGAAAGACTGGACTGAAGAGATGTTATCTCCATGTACAGGTGATGAGTTGGAGGCATTGTGCAGACTGATAGGGTGTCCTCATTCCGGAACAAAAGAGGTGAGAATTAAAAGACTTTTGTCAGTGGCAATTTTACGAACGGAGTTAGCAACCTGGGGAGAATATAATTCTGATAATCCTCTTCAAAGACAGGAAAAAGCCCGGCAGCTGGTAAACGAAATAGTTCCCAATTATAAGAAAAAACAATTGGTTCAAATGGCGAAGGTAGCAAATATATTTTACAGCACTAATAAAGCGGGGATAGTTCTGGGGTTGTTGCAGTGGAGGGACCGTTGCCGGAAGAGAGGGCAGGATTTTAACAACGAACTACGACAGGCCGCGTTCGTGCAGTATATGTTGCCCGGATTATATAAATAAAAAGGAGAGAGAAATGACAGATAAATTTTACAAGGTAGTGGAGACAACTATTGATCAGTTTTTAAATAATTATGAAGTAGTATCCGAGGAAAAGAAAACCTTAATAGAAGCATATAAAGAGTACGGTATATGGGCTTCTATTAATCAGCTACGACCTTTAAGTCCCACCTTTTTTATGCTTTATGTGTCGCAGAATAAATTTTCTTTGCTGGAAGATGATCAAGGTGTTGTTTATTTTAATGGTATGGCTGAGAAAAGGAATGATAGAGAGGATCCCGCCATACAAAGTGTATCGAATTTTTTACATCAATGCTGTAGGCCTAAAGAGGGTGGCAAGATTTTATTTAGAAAACTTTATGAAGCATATTCATCGTGGGATGACGAAAATCCTGAAGGGAATTTTTTAAAAAGAAAAAAATTTGCCACCACCCTGAAAAAGCTGGGAGATATTAAACTCGAAAAATACCAGGGCACCACGATGGTTTTAAATTTAAAGCTTCGACACGATCCGTCGGAGATTAACTGATGGCTGAAATTATTAACGCGGCGGATTTGTTTTGTGGGGGCGGTGGTACCAGCACGGGATTATGGCATGCAGCACAGGCCATGGGACGCAAGGTTAACCTGGTTGCGGTCAACCATTGGCGGATTGCCCTTAATACTCACCGTGAGAACCATCCCTGGGCGCGGCACCTGTGGGCGGACCTGGATAGCTTAAATCCGCGGGAAGTATTGAAGGATATGCCCGGTAAAAGGCTGCACTTTCTGGTTGCATCCCCTGAATGTATATTCCATAGCAATGCCCGGGGCGGGAAACCAATAAAAGAACAGCTCAGGGCATCGGCATGGTGTGTGCCACGGTGGATAGAGGCAGGCCAGCCCGATGAAGTGCTTCTGGAAAATGTTCCGGAATTTCGTAAATGGGGGCCGCTAGATATAAAAGGCCGGCGTATGCAAAGCAGGGCAGGTGAAACATATGAAGCATACCTTAATGCTATCCGATCCCTGGGATATACTGTTGAAGATAAAATTATATGCGCTGCGGATTACGGGGATCCCACAACACGGACCAGGCTGTTTATCAGGGCCAAAAAAGGTAACTGTAAAATAAAATGGCCTGAGCCTTCACATAATGAAACAGGGGCTGAAAACCTTAAAAAATGGATTGCCGCCAGGGATATCATAGACTGGGATCTGAAAGGGCAGAGTATTTTTAACAGGAAAAAACCTTTGAGGCCAGCGACGCTCAAGCGAATAGAGGCAGGGCTTAAGAAATATGGTGGCGATGCTGCAGAACCGTTCCTGGTTATGATGTATGGTAGTAATGATGCTCGGTCAATCCATAGACCTATGCCTACAGTGACGGCGAGTGGTAATCATATCGGTGTGTGTGAACCATTCCTTGTAAAATACCACGGTGATCATAAAGGCAGGGATGATAGTGTCAGGCGCATCCATTCCATCAATAAGCCTGTAGCCACCCTTGACACATCCAATAGGTTTGGCCTTTGTGAACCTTTTATTTTACCTCACCCGCACGGTAGTAATTTGGATGAAATATGTAGAAACACTCCACCCAGGGATATAGACAGGCCACTACAGACAATAACCGGCAGCAGCTCAAACAATATCGGTTTAGTAGAGCCTTTTATAACCATCCTTAAGGGTAAAAGCGGTGTAAGAGGTGTTAACGAACCTTTACCCACTGTTACAACACAACCGCACCTTTATTTATGTGAGCCTTTTCTCGTGAAGTATTACGGGTCAGGTATAGCCAAAAGCGTTAAAGAAACGCTGGATACTATTACCACTACGGATCGATTCGGTCTGGTTGAACCTGTGCAGCTTGATATTTTATTCCGGATGCTGCAGCCGCACGAACTGGCGGCTGCTATGAGCTTTGAAAAAGGGTATCGGTTTACCGGTAATAAAAGGGATGTGGTTAAACAGATAGGGAATGCTGTTCCGGTGAGGACTGCAACGGCTTTGTGTAAATCGCTTTTGGCGGCATAGGAGTTAATATGAAAATCCTGGTTACTGGCAGTAGAGATTGGAAAAATTATAAGGCTATGTTTAATGAGCTCGAAAAGCTTCCGAAAGATACACAGATTATTCATGGCGGCTGCAGGGGCGCTGATTTGATGGCCGGAAATATCGCGAAAAAACTGGGGTTAAGAGAGTGTAAAGTTTATCCCGCAGACTGGAAAAGGTGTGGTCGCGGTGCTGGCCCCAGACGAAATCAGCAAATGCTGGATGAAAATCCGGAAATTGTGAAAATAATAGCGTTTCATGAGGATATTACAAAATCCAGGGGTACAAAGGATATGGTCGGGCGTGGAAAAAAGGCGGGAATTGAAGTTATTGTAATATCCGGATGATACTTTATGGTTGAGAATGAAATTATTGTATATGAGTGGAAAGGAATTTATGGTTTCTTCCCATATATTCCGAGAATAGCGAACCTGCGGCAGCTGCCAAAGGATGACGAGGCTAAAATAGCCACTGACTGGATCTATAATTTTAAAAGCAAGGGTAAAGGCTCTGACAAAGTTAAAGAAATGGTCGGCTATCTGGCTGAAAAGCTGCAATGCAATAAAATAATTGCAATACCGCCAAGCTCAATAGAATCACAGCCTAATGCTTTGCAAAAAATATACGGGAATCACATATGGCGTATTGAAGACACTGAAACAAGAAAATGGAAACATGAAAAAGAGATCCCGGAAGGATATGAAAACAGTTTTATTATCAGCGGTGTCACAAGAGATGATAAAATTCTTTTTGTTGATGATATATGCACGTCCGGAAAGACTTTAAATTATTATCTGGATTTTTTTCATGGAAAAGGAATAACCGCGGTTTCTGCCTGCCTTGGATTTCATTATAAGCTGAAATATAAAGAGGCTAAAAATATTGAACCGGTTAAGCAATATGTTAAAGCAGACATTAAGCAAAATGAGGAGCATCCGGAGTCGTTTAAAAGCTGTGAAGAGGCTGCAGAATATCTTTCCGGTCTCGGTTATAAGATTACATGGCGTACCATGTATAACCATTGGAAAAAGAAAGGGTATATACAGCCTGATATGGGTGACAGAGGTTTTTCATATGACAGGGTGATGAAGTATGCCATTAACCGGCTCAAGAAGAAGGCCACTCTTAAAAAAGATAAAGAAGAGGGCTTTGCTGACCAGCTTCAAAAGGAAGAATTACGGGGTAAGGAAACAAAAAGAAAGCTTGATGAACTCAAACTGCTTAAAGAAGAGGGAAAGGTAGTTGAAAAGGCCCTTATCTACCAGCAGTTTGCTTCGCTTACTGTAGGGTTGGAGAATGCGGCAAAAGGTCAGGCACAGATTGATGCTGATGACGCATATGAGTTGATAGTAAACGCGGAAAATGGACCTGCCCAGTTTGTTGAGATATTTAATGACATATTGGACCGGGCGCTTAATGAAATGGCGAAAATGAGTAATATTCAGGTGGTTTTCGGGGAAGAGGTTTAACGGCTATAAAAAAGCATTGTAATAAAAAAAATACAATATTGAAACTTGTCTGAACATATTGTACAGTAAAAATCATTTCTCTTTAGTCTTTTAAATATATCATAAATATTATTGAGTTCGCTGGAACTCATAGATGATGTAAGTAATTTTAAATACTCTGATTCTTAAAACTTAAGATTTATAAATATAATCTGAAATTCAGCGTGAGTTAAGACTATGGCAAGTAACGTGAACCCTCATGGATCGGCAACTAAGAGCTAAACATGTCAGATCCGGACCACAAAATGAAAGATAATAAAATATTTATTGGTCGCAAAAAGTATCTTAAAAAGTTCGAAGAATTTATCAATACCTCAAGTTCAGACCTCGAAGGTCAGGTCCTGCTTATTGTAGGTGACCAAGGTATGGGCAAAACCTCACTGCTTCAGGCCATGGCAAAAAAAGCATTCGCCCAAGGTCATGTGGTAGCACTTGGTGAAATCGATAAAAGACAAACAGAGTTTTCCGAACAAATCTATCCTGTTATTGCTCAAATAAAGGCAAAACCCTCGCTGGAGATAGGGAGTGGTAGTGACTGGTTGAAAACAACCCTTACCGGATTTGCTATTGCCGCCAGTGTAACGACTGGAGGTGCGACAGCAGCCCTCGCCACTGGCGCAACCGGATTAGCCACTACGTTGGTTGATATCCGTAACCGTCATAAAGCAAGCGGATCTTCCCCCTCCAATCTTGCACAATTGTTCCATTACGAGCTGGATGAGCTTGATAAAACAATGGGCGGGGCTAAGCGTATCATCATTTTCTTAGACCCTGAAAAAGAAAGTCCAGAAGATATTATCCCCCTTCTCAGGCATATCGCAGCCAGGGAAATACCACCCCGGGTACGCTTCATCATCGCCCAGCGAAATGAAGACTCTATAATCCAGGCATATGAGAATAAGGACTTAAGAAACATCTGCAGTATTCCAATAAAACTCGATCTTCTCACCGATGATGAAGAAATTGATTTCATAAATGCCTATGACAAAAAAGGAATATTATACCACGATATACGCGAAGTTTTGTTATCCAAGTTCAAAGGATGGCCACTTCTCCTTGACTTGGCTATATCACAACTTTTAAACTTCAAAGGTGATATTAATATTGACCATGTGAACTCTTTACCTCCTGACATTGATGGTTTCTGGAAACAAAGGTACGAAGAAATTAAAGATGGAAATGTATTAAAGCTGGTTCAAACAGTATGCCTCCTTCCTCATCCATACTCCCTTGATAGACTAACTCGGTTCACAGGACTTACAGCTTCATCCATTAAAGCCGCATTGCACGATCAAACAGTATGGGGGCTCCTTCATAGCGTGACCTATGAAGACACCCTGTCAGATAGCGTTTCGCCAGAATGCCCCTACCCGAAACACACTACTGCAAAAGATTTCGTAACTGGAGAAATCAAAAAATTCAAAGAACTTAAACATGAAATTTTAAGCAGTATACTGTCTCATTATAAAGAAATCCTTGGTGATGACTTATCTGGAGGGAAAATTGACAGGGATGCACTCGTCTTCCTCCCTGTTTTTTTATTTAACATAGGTGAATTTAATGATTTTCTCAATAAGGTGTCGCAGCTTGGTTCAATAAAATTAAGATACGGGTTGTTGGATTCCTTTATGTCTGACAATCATATAGCTCTGGCTCTCAATGAGGAACTGGGCCGCAGGGAAGGGATGGCCAATCAGTACGGCAACATGGGCATTGTCTACCAGACCCGAGGGGATCTGGACAAGGCTCTGGAGATGTACGGGAAGTCCCTGGCGATAGAAAAGGAACTGGGCCGCAGGGAAGGGATGGCTTCCAATTACGGCAACATGGGCAATGTCTACCAGATCCGAGGGGATCTGGACAAGGCTCTGGAGATGTACGGGAAGTCCCTGGCTATCAATGAGGAACTGGGCAGCAGGGAAGGGATGGCCAATCAGTACGGCAACATGGGCAATGTCTACCAGATCCGAGGGGATCTGGACAAGGCTCTGGAGATGTGCGGGAAGTCCCTGGCTCTCAGTGAGGAACTGGGCCGCAGGGAAGGGATGGCTTCCAATTACGGCAACATGGGCATTGTCTACCAGATCCGAGGGGATCTGGACATGGCTCTGGAGATGTACGGGAAGTCCCTGGCTATCAATGAGGAACTGGGCAGCAGGGAAGGGATGGCCAATCAGTACGGCAACATGGGCAATGTCTACCAGATCCGAGGGGATCTGGACAAGGCTCTGGAGATGTACGGGAAGTCCCTGGCTATCAATGAGGAACTGGGCAGCAGGGAAGGGATGGCCAATCAGTACGGCAACATGGGCATTGTCTACCGGATCCGAGGGGATCTGGACAAGGCTCTGGAGATGTACGGGAAGTCCCTGGCGATAGAAAAGGAACTGGGCCGCAGGGAAGGGATGGCTTCCAATTACGGCAACATGGGCATTGTCTACCAGATCCGAGGGGATCTGGACATGGCTCTGGAGATGTACGGGAAGTCCCTGGCTCTCAATGAGGAACTGGGCCGCAGGGAAGGGATGGCCAATCAGTACGGCAACATGGGCATTGTCTACCAGATCCGAGGGGATCTGGACATGGCTCTGGAGATGTACGGGAAGTCCCTGGCTCTCAATGAGGAACTGGGCCGCAGGGAAGGGATGGCCAATCAGTACGGCAACATGGGCATTGTCTACCAGATCCGAGGGGATCTGGACATGGCTCTGGAGATGTACGGGAAGTCCCTGGCTCTCAATGAGGAACTGGGCCGCAGGGAAGGGATGGCCAGTCAGTACGGCAACATGGGCACTGTCTACCGGATCCGAGGGGATCTGGACAAGGCTCTGGAGATGTGCGGGAAGTCCCTGGCTCTCAGTGAGGAACTGGGCCGCAGGGAAGGGATGGCTTACAATTACTGCAACATGGGCATTGTCTACCGGATCCGAGGGGATCTGGACAAGGCTGAGAAAGCTTGGATGATGTGCCTGCAGTTGTTCAAGGCGATTGGAGCCAATGATAAAATCGAATTAATTCAAGGCTGGCTTGAAGATTTGAAGAAGTGATAAAAACAGGTAAGACTTGTTTTTTATTAATTTTCACTTACTGCTATAAATCACAATTTCTAAAATATTGAGCGGAATTTCTAAATAGATTTTGAAGTCGCAATAAAATTTATTTTTCTTATCGTGTAAACTATAGTTTTATTTCCTACCTTGATTATAAAAATTGATTGCCCCCATAAAAATAGCACATAAGCCTCTTTGGATGCCTTTGGCATTGTGGCAGGAAGTTAAAGGCAAACAGACGCTTTTTACTGTGCCCAGGCCGGTTAAAAAGGTCGCACGTAAGCGAAAAAAAATACCGCCTTCAGAATGGGCACCGCAGCACCGACCTATTACAGTGGGACCTTTGGCGGGTACCAGGTACAAAAAAGAGACTGTGCCATATGCCAATGGCATAATGGATGCCTCGGTTCATAATGCTGTTGAGGAGATTGTTTTATGCTGTGCAGACCAGGTATCCAAGTCGTTTATAATGGAAACGCTGATAGGATACATGGCGGACAGAATGCCCGGTCCTGTGGCATATACCTATCCTGATGAGGATACGACAAAGGATAATATAAAAGACAGGCTTTTGCCTATGTTCCGGGATTCTCCACGGCTAAAAACATACCTTACAGGATCAAGGGATGATGAATCAAAGAGCCGTATCAATCTTACCCATATGCCCATTTATGCCACCTGGGCGGGATCTCCGACAAAGCTTGCAAACAAGTCCATTAAATACATCATTGCCGATGAGGTTGATAAATTCCCTGATACTGCAGGAAAAAAAGAGGGTGCGCCCCTCGATAAACTGCGCAAGAGGTTCAGGACTTACAATTATGGCCGCAAGATGTGGATTTCATCCACGCCCACCATTGATACCGGTGCCATATGGGTTGAGCTCAACGACTGCAATATTGTTTTCGAATATCATGTTGTTTGTCCGGACTGCGGCCACGAGCAGCCCATGGTGTTTGAACAGATAAAATGGCCCGAGGACATGCGTGACCCAGCCCTTGTGCTGGACAGCAAAAACCAGGTGCATTATGTATGCCCGCATTGCGGATCATGCTGGGGTGAAGCAAAACGGAACGCTGCCGTAAGGTGGGGAAAATGGCGGGCAATGAAAAAGAGCCCGGACGGAGAAAAGGAATATATTGACGCCCAGGCTTCGGGATCTACGCCGGGGCAGGTTGGTATGGAAATGTTTGAATACCTCGACAAACACAAACCCCGCAAGATAGGTTTTCATATTCCTTCATGGCTGAGCCGGTTTGTAAAATTAAAAGAGGTTGCGGCTGCATTTCTTGCATCAATTAAAAACAAAATCAAATTAAAAGATTTTAACAATTCCCACGCGGCTAAACCCTGGACCGACTTTACCCAGGAGCGGCAGGAAGATGTGATTTTAAAGCTGCGTGATGACAGGCCGCGGGGGATCGTTCCCGGTGGCGATAAAGTATGCTGCCTTACTGCAGGGATAGATACACACGGGCTTGATGACCGGGGATGGTTTGCATACGAGATCAGGGCATGGGGTTGGGGCAATACCGATAAGCTTTTACCTGAGAGCTGGCAGATACGCGAAGGTTTTATAGCCGGTGCCACTGATATTGATAAAAGTACGCTGGTTCCCGGTCAGGAAGTTATGCCTGGAGGCTTTGCCGCGCTTGAACAAATATTGTGGAATACTAAGTATTATGATTCGGAAGGTAAAGAATACTTTGTATTACTGGCATTGCAGGATGCGATGGGGCGCAGAACCAGTGAAGTATATAATTTTTGTATCAAGCATCGTTACAGAATTTATCCGACACAAGGGGTGGACAGTACCCGTATGAGTCAACCTCATTCTTTTTCCGACCTGGAATACTATCCCGGTACAAAAACCAAGATACCTGGTGGAGTGAGGTTGTACAGGTTCAATAATAAATTTTACAAGGATATTTTAGATGGAAAACTGAGCACTAACATTGCTGATCCATATGCCTGGTTTTTGCATAACGAAACTACCAAAGAATGGGCGCGACAGTTATGTTCTGAAGTGGTTGACGAAAAGAGTCAACAGTGGGTTAAGGTCACAAGCAATGCGGCAAATCATGGCTGGGATTGTTCGGTGCTTAACATTCTGGCTGCGGAAATACTGGGTGTTAAATATCAGGTTAAGCAGGCAAGGCAGAGGCCGGAGGTGCGAAGTCAGAGGCCGGGCGGTGTTGCTAAATCTAATTTTATGAGCAGGGGATGAAAAGACAGAAGTCAGAAGACAGAGGTCAGAAGTCGGAAAGCGTAGAGGCGGACCTTGCATCCGCTGATGTTAAAACCATTCTTACTATTTCGGAAGCGTCGGATATGCTGGGTGTTAATAAGCAGACATTAAAAAAATATCTTTCACGCCGCCCTGATGAGGATATGCCTATCCCTTACGATGCGTGGTTTAAACTTCCTTATGGAGATATCAGGATTTACAGATGGGGTGTTATAAAGGTTTTGAGTGGGAAGTGAAAAAAGGAATATATTGATTGAGGAGCACACTAAACCTGTGATATTCATAACATATCTTAAAAATAAGGAAAGTTGGTATTAATAGCAGTGATCTGTAATTCAAGCTTAGGACTTATTGGGGTAATCTTTGCTTGAATAAAAGTCATGACTATGGCAAGCTAAAGTTTTGAACTCTTCAACTATCACCTTTCAATTTTAAGTTAAGAAATTAATTCGCTGCGAATAAATATACCGATATGGCACAAATATTCGCATTTTGAGTATAGGGGATATTTGTATAAAACCTGCACTATTCAAAATTATATTGAATATTTAGCAAGATATGATATTGAATTAAGAGTCTTTCCATTGAGTCAAATTTACGATGCAAAAGTCTTATCAATAGTAAAATCACGAAAACCAGTAATTAATTCGCAACGAATTGATTATTAATGTTAGGCGGTTGATTTCTAATTCCTACGAAAAACCATTATAGGCGGGTATGAAAAATTCTCTAATAAAAGGCAATGACAGCAATTCTGCGATTCTTCATGATGCGACCTCCTTAGTTTGGGGCATTGATCTCATTAACGGCAAAAAAATAACACCTCACCGTGTTTTCGATCTTGCGCTCATTGTTGAGAGTATCGTTCTTCACGAAAAGCTTTTGTTTTTACCGCCTCCCAAAGGGCAAGCTACCGATGTATTTTCCGAATGCATATCAATGCTACCAAATGAAATAAGTCAAATTGTTGACCTTGAACCAGGCTATCGCTTAGATCATATGATCCGTGATATGGGAACAATATACCCGGGAATTGGTAAAGATATTTGGATGACCTTTCCATTTCCTATCGATTTGATTTGCGATCCCGCTCAAGTCGGTTATGCCAAAAAGCGCCCCAATAAAATCAATGACATAGAAAGTTACACTGCATTTTATCTTCATGAGGGTGAAATCAGGAGAGGTGAAGATTGGGACAAAGATGACCAAATTGATTTCGATCCTCTTGATAGAGCAGCCGTTGATGACACACCGTCACCCTATGATTTATATGATGATCATGAAGATGAACAAAAACTAAAACCAGGTACAGAGGCCTCTTTTTATGCTGACACTCTGTTAACAAGAATGAGGTATTATATGTTGGTCTCTAATATATTGAACCTGAATTACAAACCAGATTCTTTGCGAACACCATTTTTTAGGGAAATGGCTCATCAATCAAGATCCGTCTCAATTTCAATGGGAGAGAAAATTCTCAGACATTTGGAAAAGAAGGATCAAGACTTAAGAAAGACGATCGCTGATTTTATTGATCTACCTGAGATTACTTATAGAATTCCTATTATATTAAGCACTATTTTAAATCGAGTTGATACACCAAAACAAATAGTTGAGGAAGCAATTTTATTAAGAAATACAAAAGCTGCTCGAAGATATCGATCCCTAATGATTGAAATGTCAGAGGATTTGTGTGAATCAAGAATTGATAAGATTCAAAAGCGACTGACTGAAATGGAAAAGATTTTCGGGAATGAATTCAAATTAAACTCATCGATAGATTTAATATCAACTGCAGATATGAAATATTCTTTCCTTGAGGACAAACTATCAGAGGGAATAAATTTCTCTAAAATTGCAGGCGTAGGACTATCTAGTCTCGTAACCTTTTTTAAAAAACGTAAATATCTGCTGTTAAAGAACCTTTCAAAAGAGGCAAAACAAATTAAAGACCTAAACCTGCTCTTAGAAAAAGTCTTTGGAGATAATTTCTCAAATGAAGAAAACAAGCTTTTGTCTTTACTTCAAGAGAGCAAATATTAGGATAGTTCTGAATATATTTTGGCATCTTCTTTATTCAATAGCCTAACAATCGCATGCACGCGGAAAAACGCTGGCGCATTTTTTAACGGTGATGTGTTACAGAGTTTAGACTACTGCTATAAGTCAAAACAATTTTTATCCTCGCAAAAGTATAGACTTCGATTAATAATCAAAAGTGCAGATTTCATGATCCAATTGAACATGTTTACTTAGTTGTTTTTTTGAAATGCGAGAAAAACGAAAATGCAGCAGTAATCATAAATAAAAGCGAAAGGCCGAGAGACAATCTCCCAGCCTTTCACTATGAAACCTTTAAAAAGGAATAATAATTTTCTAAAAAAAAAGCGCTTTTGTCAAGCCGGGTAGTAGACACCGTATAATCTTATAAGTCATATCATTTATGGGATATCAGGATTTACAGATGGGGTGTTATAAAGGTTTTGAGTGGGAAGTAAAAAAAGCAAAATATCGATTGGGAAGCACACTAAACCTCTAATATTCATAATATATTTTAAAAATATGGGAAGTTGGTATCAGTAGCAGATATACGTAATTATAAATTATGTGAAATTACGGCTTATTGGGCAATCTTTACTTGAATATAACCCTTATCTATGGCAAATAAAGTTTACTTATCTCATTTTTAATTAACGATCTTTCTATATAACATTCAAAATGTGAAAATATTAGGTTCTTTTAGAATAACTTGTTAAACATGAAAATTGGAATTAAGCATGGCAAGAAATGCAACAAACAAATTATTACATAAAGCTAAAAAATCAAAAAGTGATGAATTCTATACGCAATATAGTGATATCCAGAAAGAAATTGAAAAGTATTTAGAATATAATCCTGATGTCTTTCGAGATAGAGTTGTGTATTGTAATTGTGATGACCCATTCGAGAGCAATTTTTTTCGTTATTTCGTATTGAACTTTGAAAGAATTGGATTGAAACGACTTATTACCACCAGTTACAAACCTTCGCCTATTGCCAATACGCAATTAAAATTGTTTGGTGATGACAAGACTCTTCCAAAATTAAAAGGCCGACCTAAGATAACTGCCAACAAATTTATTATTAATGAAGTTGGAGACATAGATGGCGATGGTGAATTTAGTTTGAAAGATGTGGCATTACAGCTAAAGAACAACAAAAACAATGAATGGACACCATTAGACGGCGATGGCGATTTTCGCAGTGACGAATCCATATCTTTATTAAAACAATCCGACTTTGTAATAACAAATCCGCCTTTTAGCCTGTTTCGTTCGTATTTTAAACAACTTATTGATTATGATAAAAAATTCTTAATCATCGGCAATATTAATGCCATTACATATAAAGAAATTTTTCCTTTAATTAAAGATAACAAAATCTGGCTCGGTACTGGAATGGGTCGGTGGATCTCTGGTTTTATTGTCCCTGAGTCATATGAGTTGTATGGAACGGAAGCTCGAATTGATGAGGAAGGGAATCGAATAGTTGCTACTAATAACTGTCTTTGGTTTACTAATATTGACCATGGCAAAAGACACCAGCCATTGCCACTAATGACCATGAGTGATAATATTAAGTTTAGCTCCCATAAGAATGTCAAAGGGACAAAATATCAAAAATATGATAATTACGATGCAATTGAAGTTCCTTATGTCGATGCTATCCCCAACGATTATGATGGCGTGATGGGTGTGCCAATCACCTTTTTAGACAAATACAACCCCGATCAATTTGAAATATTAGGTGCTACACAACGTGGATGTCACGATGAAGTACCTGATACAAAAAAGTATGATGATTATTGGGAAGTCAAACAAAATGGTCAGAAAACTGGTTCTTCTGGTGGTAAAACAAACGAAAATGCTAACTTATTAGGTAATGATGGTAAGAAAAACTATTTCATTAATAAAAAAGGTAGAATTATTCAGTCTGCATACCAAAGACTATTTATTAGACATAAGGGAGACACAAAGTGAAGACTACCTTAAAAACTGACATCACAGTAAAAGATATATGCGAAGGTTTTGTTTACAATGAGCTTGAAGGGAAAGGACTGTTTGGACTTTCGGGAAAACTTACCATACAACCGGAATACCAGCGTAATTATATCTATGCAGACGGAAAAAAAGATGTAGCTGTAATAGATTCGCTACTCAAAGGTTACCCGTTGGGATTAATATATTTCGTAAAAGTTAGTGATGATGAATTTGAAATTTTGGATGGCCAACAGCGTATTACGAGCTTCGGGCGGTATGTTACCAATAAATTTGCCATCAAAGATGAAAACGGTATGGAGCAATACTTTGATGGTATTGCAGCAGACAAAAAGTCTAAAATCTTAGAAGCGAAACTCACTATTTACGAGTGCGAGGGTGAAGAAAGTGATATAAAAAACTGGTTTCGTACCATAAATATAGCTGGCGTTCCTCTAAACGACCAGGAGTTAAATAATTCTATTTTTTCTGGACCTTTTGTAACGCTTGCAAAAGCAGAGTTCAGTAACAGTCAGAACGCCAATATACAAAAATGGAGTGCGTACATAAAAGGCAGTGTAAACCGGCAAGCGTTTTTAGAGAAGGCATTGGACTGGGTTAGTAAAGGCAACATAATTGATTACATGAGCAGACATCGCTATGACAATAACATAAGTGAGTTAAAAACTTACTTCACAAGTGTCATAGATTGGGTTTCGGCTGTATTTAGTGATGTAGAAAAAGAGATGTGCGGACTTGAATGGGGGCGACTGTATGAAACATATCATAAGAAAGCATACGACCCCAAAAAGGTATCATCAGAAGTACAAAAACTCTATGGCGACCCATACATAAATAATCATAAAGGTATTTTTGAATATATTCTTGGCGATTCTAATGATACCAAATTACTTGATGTTCGAGTTTTTAATGATGCAACAAAAAAATCTGTATACTCGAAACAAACAAAGGAAGCTGAGAAAAAAGGTATATCAAACTGTCCATATTGTTCAATAGGTCATGATTCAAACAAAAACAAAATATGGAAATCAAATGAAATGGACGCTGATCATGTAACCGCTTGGAGCAAAGGAGGCGCAACTGATATAAACAACTGTCAGATGCTATGCAAAACACACAACCGAGCAAAAGGAAATAAATAGGCTTCAGATGAAAGACCGCTTTACACTTTACCAAAATTGTCTCTGGATGTTAAGAATATGAGATGAAGAATCAGACCATTTATCAAATCGTTTGCACCTGACATTTTTCAGTTCTAATTTAAAATGCAAATGAACTCAATCGTTAAAAGTACAGATATCTTGCCTTATGTTGCGAGTTCACTTAACCCATTGAAAAAAGGAAGTTATCAGAACAAGTCTTCGGATATTTCAAATAACCATAAAAAGCAATGAGTTATCCTGCTTTTTGATGATGACAGAGATAGAACTGATAACATAATAATATTCCGCCTATTATACTTATTCCTTTAACCGGCAGGATGTTCTCCCGGTCTATAAACTATCAAGCCATGCCATCATATCTTTGTCACTCTCCCATTGAAGTAGGTCTTGTATTTTTGAATCGGATATGATTACCGATTTCATATATCTGATAAAGAGCTTTTGTATATCGCGTTTGTGCTTGAGATCAAGATGGAGATAAATAGTTGTTGACTGGATATTGTCATGTCCTAAACGGTTTTTAATATCCGTGATAGATTCACCGCGGTAAAGGAGGTCCACTGCTCTTGAATGCCGGAAACTGTGTGCAGGGTTGATGTACTTTAGTCGTTTTGCCGGGATGGCTATAGAAAGGTATTTTTTACAGAGACGATAAATACCATGCCTTGTAAGCTCTTCTCTTCTTTGATTGATAAAGATACGGTGTTTGTATTGCGCTTTCGGCTCTACACGATATTTTTTGATATAAAGCTGCAAGAGCTGAGAAGTTCTTTTTTCAAGTGGTATGATGCGGAAGCGATTCCCCTTTCCCAGGATGGCAAGTGTATTATGGTCAGGATCGAAGTAATCGATATTAAGGGCTGTGATCTCACTGGCCCTGGCCCCTGAGTCATAGAGAAGATGAAGCAGGGTATAATCGCGGAAGCCGTCCCTTTTTTTGATGTCTACACATTGAAAGACCTTTAGAATCTCATCCTGATAGAGAAATCCTACCAGCGTTTTCTGAGTGCGCTTCTGGGGAATATTAAGTATCCTGTCTGCCAGTTCCCTGTATTCGGGACACATAAACCGGATCATTTTAGCAAAGGACTTAATGGCAGCCAGTCTTTGATTCCGGGTCTTTGCAAGATTATTACGCTCAATCTGCAGTTCGTTCAGGAATGCAATAATCACCTCTGATGAGATATGCTCCACCTTGAGAGAGCTTATTTTGTTGTCATAATATTTTGCAATAAAAGGCAGAAAAAGCCTGAAGGTATCACGGTAGGATTTGACAGTATTATGACTTACTCCCTTGATGTGGGGAAGGTATTGTTCAAAGAACTTATGGACAGCAGTAGATATCTTCATTCCTTCCTCTTCTGCCATAAAGAAAAATCCACCAGATTTTTACGGCTGATCGCATCCATGACCCTGAGATAAACACTGGTGTATTTGTATTCCGCATGGCCCATATAAGCAGCAAGCACCGGAAGGGCATTCTGCGGAGATTGTCCTCGTTTTTTAACGTTCAGCAGGGTATTTACTGCGAAACTGTGTCTGAGGCTATGAGGTGTGGGCTGACTGAAGTTCACATTCCCTATGATTTTTCTTGGCTGGTCAAGCCCGATATCTTCTACGGCTTTATGGAATAAATTGCGTATACGATAGTCTCTTATGGCTTTGAGGCCTTTCCCTGCCAGTAGATATGGATTCTCATCATTGGGGCATGCATGCCTGCGCACAGCAAGATAGTTTTCTATCTCCGATTTTACGTCCCCTGGTATGGGGATCAACCTCTGTTTCTTAAACTTGGTCTTTTTAATATACAGGGTAGCGTCATCCCTGTTGTAATGATGTCTCATAAGTTTCAGTGGTTCTGATATCCTCATACCGCATCGTGCCAATAAAAGAATAACAAGGTACTCCGCAAGGTCAGTCAGAAAATACTGATTCTTTTTTCTTAATCTGTTACATGCGGCATTTAGTAATTGATCGGTTTGTTCACAGGAGAAAACAAAAGGAATGATGCTGTTTTCCCTGAGAGAGGGAATGTCCCGAAGGGGGTTTTCAACCAGGAGCTCCTGTCGTAAGAGGTAATTAAAAAAGACCCTCACTGAGGAGATCACCCTGTTGACACCACGTGGCTCTAACTCCAGGCTGGATCTCATCTCAAGAAAGTAAAAAGATTGAAGAGAATGCCAGTCAGCGTTTGTCTCTTTTAAATATCGATCAAGGACCAGAAGATTAGCCTGGGATAATTTTATGCTGTATCCCAGGCCTTGACGATAAGTAAGATAATCATTTAGTTGCGGAGCAAGAAAACTTTCAAAGTTCTTCATTGAATATGACCTTTCTCATAAGCTCTGTACTGATATGAAGATATCTGTGGGTTGACTGTATGTTCTGGTGCCCCATCATTTCTTTTACCTCATAAATGGATCGGCCCATATGGAGAAGATTCTGTGCATAAGTGTGCCTGAGCCAGTAAGCAGATGAGGGGAGTCCGGCCTGTTTCATGGCCCTTGCTATAGATCCGACAACGTTATTGGCTTTCATAGGATGAAAGGGAAAGTGATGATTAAGAAACAGATATTTTGATGAGCCCTTCGGTCTTCCTTTAGAGATATAAAGAGCAATAGCCTTAATGGTGTTTTCAGGTACAGGCAGGGTGATGACATCCCCTCCTTTTCTTTCCTGGAGGGTGAGTTTTCTCTGCTGGAAAAAGATATCATCTAACGTAATCTTACTGATCTCCGCAGGCCTGAGACCCAGAGAGTAAGCCAGGTGTATCAGGGCATAGGTTCTCATTTGTGTGGGTGTGGAAAGCTCCAGGGAGGCAAAGAGTTCTTTTACCTGCTTTGGACGTAAAAACCTTGGCAGCCTTTTCTGGGCAAATTGAGGAGGGCCGACAAGAAACGGGGCTAAATCCCTTATGATAATCTTCTTTTCATGATAGAGGTGCTTTAAAAAACCTCTGAGGCAATAACGATAGAGCCTGCGGCTATAGTCCGACACCTTGAATGTTGCCATGAAGGCATCGCAATGTTCGATTTTAAGCTTTGAAAGGGAGATGTCATTTTTTTCCAGATACTCATGGAATGAGCTCAGAACCCTCCTGATCCGTTTGATGTGTGTAGGAGAACTGTCAAGAGATTGAGAGTGATGAAGGAGGTATTCTTCATAAATATCCGGTAAAGGTGGCGCAGCATTTTTTTGATTCAGGGTATGATCGATAACTCCCCGGCTGAAAAGATAGTCTGATAACGACCTAAGTGCAGAATAGGCATTCTTATAACCGCTATATATTTGAAAGGCTTCTGCAGTACCATTAGTAAATATGTTTTCCCATATTATATCTTTATGGATTACATAGAAGAGAAAGTCGATCAGGATATGCTTGTAACGCTTATGGGATCTGCTCCCCTTTTCCTTCTCAATTGATTTGACCCAATGCATATAATCCCGGATCGAGTCCATTAATCTCCGGCTGTCTTCAAGGATCACTTTGAACCTCCAAAAGTGATTCCTGTATCAGCCCGCTGACTCTTGAATTACTCTGGCCTTTATGTAAAGTTTTTTCCCATAATGGTTTCGGAGGCAGGGAAAGTACCTGATAAAGTGTTCCGTCAAAGGCAATTAAATCTTTCTTTAAGAGCCCATCCCGGGCTTCAATATACTCATCCATAGAAAGCCGGAGCAAAGAACAAATGGCATCATAGGAGTAGAAAGATAACCCATATCTATCTGCAGCAAGTATGAGGAAGGAGTATAACAGGATCTCTTCCTGTTCCATGTACGCAAGAAACTCATCAGTCAGAAGTCGGTGAGGTAAAAAACCGAACCCTCCTTCAATATGTCTGATTCGATTCGGGTTGAGAATCTTTTTCTTTATCATAGTCAACTCCTGAGTTTTTCAGGTAAATATACCTGCAAATCCAGGAAAGAGTCGATCACATCTTGAAAACATTTAAGGGGGTAGTCGATCTATTTTCCTTGTCATAACAGTTAGTTGAGCTCGTAACACCTCTTGAAATCGTCTGAAGAGCAGTTGTCCGAAATACTCAACGATTATAAGATGTTGAATGCTTATCACCTCTTGAACTAACAAATGGGGTAGTCCGGATTTTAACCGGGTCTTTGACTGGAGTGAGGAAGGGGTTCCGGACTGGCAGGCTGCATTGAGTTTCTTTTGAAGGTAATTGGCTCGAAAATAGTCGGAGTTCTTTCTGTTCCACTCTCTGCACTTCCTTCTATGCCATTCCTTCTTACATCCAGGGTCACCACAGGTCATTTGGCGGTCTTTCACTCTTGAGTTAGGCATAAACCAGCGCCTACAGATCCTGCAAGGCCGCTTCTTTAAAACATTCTCCTCATGCATCGTTCCCTCCCTTGTTATCAAGGTGAAAAAACGACTTTAGATTAAAATGGACTGGTATGCATAGAGGGACGCTTTGTATTGGAAAGCTAAATGATGAGAAATTAGATGAATAAAATGGATACTTAATCTTTCTTTTGGAATTAAATGATGAATTATATGGAGGGAATTAAAACACACAACATAACCAATCTCACAACATAGCTTGCCATGATCCAACTTTTCCATACTTGCCTGAAACTGCGGATATCTCCAATGTATATGCATTGGTCAATAAAATGATTACCGCTTTTTTAATCACAGCTTTTTTTCTCATTTTATCTGCAAATAAGCCTTGGAAAAGTCGCATTCCCTTTTACCCTTAATTTACATAAATCTTCCCAAGTGAATATCAAAATCTATATAAAACTGAAAGTAGTTGATTGACCTTTAAAAAAAATTCCCTGAAAATTAACCCACTATGTGAGGCATATGGATAGATTGATCAGGCTCCGTCTTTTTTTTTAATAAAGGCGGAGCTGCCCTCACCAAAAAAAAGATTCACCCTGTTAAATCCGGCATACCGGGCTGTTATACAGCATTTAACAAGGTAAACCCCAAGCTCTGGTAATACACTGGCCGGTGTATTACCAGGGTACAATTTAGGTCGGTGATACATGAAACCCACACCGAGTTTCATGTGTTTCCGGCCTTTTTTTTGGGGGCAAAAAATAACAGAAGTCAGATGTCAGAAGTCGGAAGTCAGAAAGCGTGCGGCTTCGGAATCTACGCAGGGATAGAGGAAATATGGGTCTTTACACACGAGAAGATCTGGAAAATGTTAAAGCGGCTGTTATGGCACTGGCTACCGGGGAACGGGTTGTTAAATATTCCTTTAAAGGCAGGACCATGGAAAAAGGCCAGGCAGATTTACCTCAACTTAGAACATTACTTTCTGAAATACAAAGCGATCTGAAGACAAGTCAGGGCGGCAGGACAATTTT
Organism: Desulfatiglandales bacterium; assembly: GCA_963667015.2. Classification (GTDB taxonomy): domain Bacteria; phylum Desulfobacterota; class DSM-4660; order Desulfatiglandales; family HGW-15; genus JAAZBV01. The sequence continues at coordinate 823,993 of CAXXJJ010000004.1, read as the reverse complement.
AATTTCTACCAGTAAAGGACTTTGAAAGACAGGCTGCAGCTGTTTGGGCTGTGGGCTATAGGAAAAGCAAAAACGTGGAAGCACAAGGCTCAAGGTTAAAAACCGAAAGGCAAAGACAGAATATATGTCAAAACAATTGCAAATAGTGGATCAATACGGCAGGCCTTATCCGCGAACGACCATGTCCAGTGATTTTGAGGGTGCTACCTATGGTCGCAGGCTGGGTACCTGGGGTATGTCTTCGTCAGGGCCTAATACAGCGCTGTTCGGTTCTTTAAACACCCTTAAGTACCGGTCCCGCCAGCTTATACGTAACGACCCCAACATGACAGGAGGCCAGGACACACTGGCTGCCAACCTGGTGGGCTGCGGTATTACTCCCCGATGGCTGATGCAGGACCCGGAAATAAAAGCTGCAATTATAGCGTTGTGGGACGACTGGGTAAACGAGTGCGATGCTGATGAGGTGCTGGATTTTTATGGTCTTCAGACCCTGGCAGCCTTGTCATTGGTAGAATCTGGTGAGCTGCTTATACATTTTAAAACCCGCCGGTGGGATTCGGGCTTAAGCGTGCCTTTTCAGCTTCAGCTTATAGAGGCGGATCATCTGGATCCTACCTACAACGATATTGCGCCCAACGGCAACGAAATCCGCATGAGTATCGAGTTTGATAAACGTGGTAAGCGTGTTGCCTTCTGGCCTTTTAAGGAACACCCGGGAGAATACTTTCTCAGCTCCGGTTATTCTTCGGAGCGTATAAGGATACCAGCAAGCCAGATGCTGCATATATTCCGGCCTAAACGGCCCGGCCAGAAAAGGGGGGCTCCATGGCTTGCCTCTGTAATACTTGCCCAGCACGATCTTAATGAATTTGACGATGCCGAAATAGTCCGCAAAAAAGGCGCGGCCATGTTTGGCGGGTTTATTTACAAAGATGCATCCGTACCTGCAGGGGATTTCGGCGGTCTGGGCGGTATACCCACTAATGATGATCAGAACAGGGAAATTGATCCTCTTGAGCCCGGTACATTTCCGGTTCTGCCTTCAGGATACAAGGTGTCATTTTCAGAGCCTGCCGATGTTGGCGGTAATTACGAGGCTTTTACACAACGGCAGGACAGGCGCATTGCCAGGGGTTTCGGTAACATGAGTTATGAGATGTACACCGGTAACCTGAAAGATGTCAATTACACTTCCATCCGCCAGGGCAACCTGCAGTTTCAGCGCTGGTGCAAAATGATCATAAACAACGTGCTTGTTTTCCAGATGTGCCGACCTATCGCAAGAGAATTCATGAACACAGCAGTATTATCAAGAGCTCTTGATATACCCGGTTATGCTTCCAGCCCTAAAAAATATTTCAAGGTCGCATGGGATATTGACGGCTGGCCATGGGTGGATCCTGAAAAAGATCTTAAAGCTGCAAAGGGAGCCAGACGCTCCGGTTTTAAATCGCTGACCATGTTGAATGGTGAAAGCGGCCATGACAGTGCCAAGATAGATCAGGAAATTGCTGAAGAGAATAAAAGGCAGGATGCATTAGGTTTAGTGTACGACAGTGATCCTCGCAAAACAGATGGAAGCGGTAAGCTGCAGGGGGCACCTTCCATAGCAGCTGACGATTATGAAGATGATACAGGGGAAGGGGATAAAAAATGAAAGATAAGGCAATACTCGCCAGGCTTGCAACACGTATTATTAATACACCGTTAATGATTCATCCGGATAAGCTGAATGTGATTCTTAATATTATAGGTCCGCGTATCGGATTGGATAACGGATTTCCCATCAAGGTGGATTCAGAGGCCTTCGACCCGATCGAGCGCATTGACCCATATAACATAGAAAACCTGGCAATCGTCCCCATTTACGGATCACTGGTGCATCGGGCCGGATGGCTGGATGCAATGTCGGGCATTATGTCTTATGAAGAAATTCGATCTAACTTCCGGCGAGCCACGGATGATCCGGCGGTGGAAAGTGTATTGCTGGATGTGGATACCTTTGGCGGTGAAGCTGCAGGTGTATTTGACCTTGCTGATGAAATATATCAGGCCCGGGCCAAAAAGGAAATTATCGCAATATCAAATGAACACGCCTATTCGGGGGGGTATGCCCTGGCCAGTGCTGCATCAAAGGTTTATGTGACCAGAACAGCAGGTGTTGGAAGTATTGGCGTTATTGCGGTCCATGTGGATCAGAGCGAGCACGATAAAAAAGAGGGCATGAAATACACTGCCATATATGCCGGCAGCCATAAAAACGATTTCACGCCTCATGCTCCGTTGCCGGATGATGTTCGAAGTCTGGTCCAGGAAATGGTGAATGAAACAAACGATCTTTTCGCGGACCTTGTGGCGAGAAACCGGGGGCTAACAACTAAAGCAATAAAAGAAATGGAAGCTATAACTTATCGAGGGAAGAAGGCTGTCGAAGCGGGCCTGGCAGATGGAGTTATGTCCTTTGACGGCGTACTGAATACAATAATATTAAATCATGGAGGGAGAACAATGAATCAGCAGGAATTAGAAACCAGCTTGGCCAGCCTGATGGCAGAGAAGGATGTAAACCTGATAGAAGCCCTGGCAAAATACGATTTTGTGCCAAAGGCTTCCATACCCGAAGGGCAGGGCCTGAGTCAGGAGGAAGTGGATAAACTGGTAAAGGATGCATCGGCAAAAGGTGAAACAGACACACTTACCAGAATTAACGGCATCATGGATCTTTGCAAGGTGGCAGAAATGCCGGAACTGGCAGGCACTCTCATCAAAGAAAATCTATCGGTTGAGGCCGCTCAAAAGAAAATACTCGAAGTTAAAGCGGAACAAAGCAGCACAAAACAGATTGTGTCCACAATCTCGGGTCTTTCGGCAGGTAATGCCAATGCCTTGCTGGCGGATGCGGAAAGCCGGGCGAAAGCGCAAAACGCCTCGGTTTAGGGTTTATGGTCTGAGGTTTATGGTTAAAGGCTGCAAAAACAAAAACAGGCGAATGATTATTCGCCCCTACATATAAAAACCCTATGCGCTAAGCGCTATGCGCTCGGCGCGACTGAAAGGAGCACAAAAAATGGGACATTTAAAAGAACCTTACAGGCTTAACGATCTGCTCAAGTGGGAGCAGGAAAACCTATTTTCCCGTGAAAAGGTAACCGTGCTGTCAGGCGAGGATCTGCCAATGGGCGCGGTGTATGGAAAAGAGAAAACATCCTGCCCGACTTCAGGTACCGCAGGAAGTAACACAGGTGACGGGACATGTACAGCGGTAACCGCAGGCGGCCAGGTAAAACGGGGGACCTATATCCTTACCTGTATTGCGGAAGCGGCCAACGCCGGGACTTTTGAAGTTAAAGACCCTGACGATATTACCCTGGGACAGGCGAAGGTAGGAGAAGCTTACAGCAGTGAGCAGATCAACTTTACACTAAATGACGGCACCGAAGATTTTGACGCCGGCGATACCTTTACCATTACGGTTTCCGCCGGGTCTGGAAAGATCAAGAAGATTGATTTTGACGCCGTAGACGGGACCGAAGATCCTGCCGGTTTTGTAATCGATGCCTACGATGCTTCGGATGCAGACGTCGAGGGTGTTGGCATTGAGAGAGACGCCCTCATAGATTCTGATTTCCTGGCCTGGCCCCTGGAGTTTACTTCCGGTGGCACAGATGTACCGGCGGTTGGTGATGTGGTTGTGGGGGCTACCGGTTCGGATACAGGGGAAATTGTAAAAATCGATGTTACCAGCGGATCATGGTCCGGCGGTGATGCAGCGGGCATTATATGGGTGAACAAGGTTACCGGCGAGTTCCAGGCTGAAAATCTGGATATTGACGACAGAAGCATAAGTAATTTTGCCACCATAGCCGCAGGCCTGACGGTTGATGATACCCTGGAAGCATTAAAGCAACGCGGAATCCTGCAGCGTGAAGGGGCATAGTAAAACCACGGTGCGCGGTTTATGGTTTGCGGTTTACGGATAAAAAAATCGGGCGAATGATTATTCGCCCCTACTGACAAATAACACAAATGCCGGATCTCCGGCAGGGAGGAGCATAAAATGCCTGAAATGATAAATCCTTTTTTAAATAATGATGCTTTTAACATGGTGTCTCTCACCAATGCCATTAATATCCTGCCGAATCAATACGGCAAGATACAGGCTATGAACCTTATGCCCATAAAGGGTGTAAGGACACGTGTGATAATCGTTGAAGAAAGAAACGGAGTTTTAAACCTTTTACCGACTCAGCCTGTTGGCTCTCCCGGCACAGTTGGGCAGAGCGGGAAAAGGAAGGTGCGGAACTTTAATGTCCCTCATATCCCGCATGATGATGTCATTTTGCCAAGTGAATACGACGGCATCAGGGCTTTTGGTTCTGAAACGGAAATGATGGCTCTGGCCCAGATCGTAAATGATAAACAGCAGACTCTGAGAAATAAACACGACATCACCCTGGAGCATTTAAGAATGGGCGCGTTAAAGGGGATCATCCTGGATGCGGACGGGTCCGTATTATACAACCTGTACGACGAGTTTGAAATTACTCAGAAGGTTATAGATTTTGCTCTTGACGATCCGGATACCACTGTACGCACCAAATGCCTGGATGTTTCCCGCTATATAGAACAGAACGCCTTTGGCGCTATGTTTACCAGTGTTTATGTTCTTTGCTCTGCCAGCTTTTTTGATGCCTTCATTGAACATGAAAATGTAAAGGCGGCTTACGAAGGTTATCAGGAAGCCGCGGACAGGTTAGGGGGGGATCCGCGTAAAGGCTTTAAATTTGGCGGGTTGACCTTTGAAGAATATGTAGGTCAGGCCCCGGATGTAAAAGGCAATATAAGAAAATTCATCGCAGATGGTGAGGCGCATGCCTTTCCGATAGGCACCATGAATGTTTTTGATACCCTTTGCGCCCCTGCGGATTTTCTGGAAACGGCCGGTACCATCGGTAAACAGATTTATACAAAGATGGAACCCAGAAAGTTTAACAGGGGCATGGATATCCACTCCCAGAGCAACCCGCTGCCAATGTGTTACAGACCGGGCATGCTGGTTAAGCTTACAGCGTAAGGGGGTGTTAGCGCATAGCACAGAGAGCATAGCGTTAAAAACCTTATACGCTATGCGCGACTAAAAGGAGTGCAGCATAAATGATTGACGGAAGCGAAATTCTTAAGCTGGCCCTTGCAGACTTCGGGGTTGATGCGACGGTAAACGGTGAAACACTTCGGGTACTGGACGACCTGGACGGAGAAACCGTTTTATCCGGTGACATGATTGATCATACCGGGCCATATGCCACAGCTTTAAAATCGGCGGTTGATGCCCTTGCAACGACCATAGTCACAGGTAACAACGGGCATATTATTACGATTTCGGGTCGTGCCTTTCGTATTCTGTCAATGCTTCCTGACAGTCCAGACGGTGTTATTTTATTTCTTGAGGAAACGTAGAAAGGCAGGCTGAAGCTGTTTAGGCTAAAGGCTGTTAGTAAAAACTAAAAACCCTATGCGCTTTGCTCCATGCGCGACCGAAGGAAGCATATATGAGATCCGAAATAGTAACAGCAGTTAAAGACAGGCTCGCAGACACGGGCGTTTTTTCAACATTATGCGGTCTATCCAGTGATAAGCCGTCTTATCCATTATGCAGGGTCTGGTACCATGGGGGTAAAGAGAACATTAATAATGAACCCCTGACGGAAATTCCCTCGCGAATAGCTGTCCAGATAGAAACCGTTCTTGAAAAAGATGAAGACGGCAACAGTATTGACGGTCCATTGTATGACCTGGTTGATGCCGCGTTTAATTCATTATCCGAGTACAAGCTGCCAGGGAAGGGGCATGGGCAATTTATTGTGCTGGATGCACCAGGAATACAGGAGTTTAAGGCGGACAGTGGCCCTGCTGTTTATTTGTTAACAGTATTGGTGCCTGTTGTACCTAAATATTTTACGTTAACTTAAAAGCAGGCCTACCTCTTAAAAAACAGGGCACGGGCACCGTGCCCCTACAGGCGGGCAGGGAGGATTAAAAAATGGGATTAGCATCAAGTGCGGATAATATTCGATTTAAAGGGACCGGCAGAGCCTATTATGGTGCCGTTGGAGGTTCATCATATGATGACACAGGAGAGCTGGAAGGACTCAGCTTTGGAGTAAGTCAGCCAACCGAAAAAATCAACAGCACCAGGAATGCGTCAAAAGCCGTAATACTGGAGGCAGCTTCAGAGCTTGTTCCTTCACTTACCTATGGAATGAGGGAATGGACAAATGAAAACCTGAAAAATGCTCTGCTGGCATCCGGGATCAATACTGACAACCAGGCGGCTTCATATGTATTCCAGGATGAGATAGGAGCTGCAGCAGATGTCGACCTGGTCAATGATCTTTACATTGACCTAGGCAGGCTTGATCTCAAAATAACCAAGCTTTCCGGAGTAATTACCGGGAGCCTTGAAGTTGATGACAATGTCACTCAATCCTTAAGCGGGGCAACAGGGAAAATTGCCTTTGTAGGGTCCAATTATATTGAGCTGGTTAATGTTGTCGGAACCTTTGTGGCAGGTCAACAGGTATATGAGACCCTTGATACAAATCATATTGTCCCGACAGGCATTGAGGTAATGGCGGATGTCATTATTACCAATGCTGCAGGAACCGAAAGGCGAACCCAGGGAATAGATTATACTCTCGATGTCGATTATGGGCTGATCCGAAAACTTAGCACTGGGGCTATCATTGATACAGACCTGCTCAGCTACGACTACCCTGCGGTAAATAGAAAATACATGTGGGGTGGGAGTGCAGGGATTATTACAAGAAAAATAATCGTTGTAACAGATAAAAATGATCTGGGTCCACGAACCAGATGGACATTCCATAAAGTGAGTTTTGTCTTAAATGGAGACTTCCCAATTATCGGAGGAGATGGCGCATCAATACTGCAGGTAACATCTACTGTACTCTGGGATGCTACACAGCCATCCGGCCAGGAATATTACAAGACGGAGATTATAGGATAGGCTGAAGGCTGTTAGGTAAAAACGCAGGGGCACGGTGAACGTGCCCTTTTTAGAAGAGAGTAGAAAATGCGAAGAGCGGATGAAATTACAATCGATGGTAAGAAAATTGAAATCAATGAAATCTCAGGCCTGGAATCACAGAATTACATAGAAAACATAGGTACGTTCGAGAATTCATTCATTGATGAATTGTTTCCGGAGAGGATTCCGGCCTCGTTAACAAAGATGTGCACCGGACTGACCGAAGAGGACCTGCTTGCAATGTATCCATCCGATATTGAGAAACTGATTGATAAGGTTGAAAAGGCAAACCCTACTACAGCCAGCAGAATAAAGAAGCTGGCAACCTTCGGAATGGAAGTTCTGAAAAATCCAGAATTGATGCAAAAGCTTCGAGAAAACAGTTCGAAAGAACCTGCGCAAGATTAGTCATGCTGGGCCACAAGGAGCCCTGGAATTATGGAATGAGTTTCTTTTTGACATCGATTGAAGAGGCTAATGAGTGGATGAAGCCTCCGGAAGAAAATAAATAGGCTGAAGCATTTTAGGCTGAAGACTATTAGTAAAAACTAAAAGCCTACAGCCTACGGTCTAAAAGGCTATTATTTGAATGGCAGATAAGAACAAAATCAAAATAACCGTTGAAGCGGAAAACAAGACTGCCGGTGAACTGGCCAAAGCCCGTGGCGAAATGGATAAGACAGGGGCTACAGCTCAAAAGGTCAATAGGATACTGGCGGCCAGAACTCTTCTCGGAGTAAAGCCATATGCCGAGATTCAGCGGGATATACAGCGGCTTCAAGCGGCATATAACCGGCTCAAAAGGAGCGGTACTACGTCCGCTGCAGATCTTTACCAGGCTAAGCTCAGACTGCAGAAAAAGACAGCGGAACTCCGGAAAGAAACCGGCGACTGGGCAGGGGAATTGGGCAAGGCAAAGGCCGGGGTTGCCGGGCTGGCCGCTGCGGGTTATCTGTTTGTTAAATCCTTCCAGGAGTACTCTCAATTCAGCCAGCGCATGGGAGAGGTTAATACCCTTATCGATGTGAGCCATGAGAAATTCGCATCCCTGGGAAAAGAGATCCGGAGCCTGACAGAGGATATCCCTCAAACAGCATCGGAGCTGGCCGCTGCGGAATATGACATCATTTCTGCCGGTGTTGCCCTGGAGAAATCCACAGGAGTACTTGAAAAATCTGCAAAGGCTGCTGTTGCCGGTGTTACGGATACCAAGACCGCTGCGAATGTGGGCATAGCGGTTATCAACGCTTACGGTAAAGAAATAGGCGAGCTGAATAACGTTTATGATATTCTTTTCCAGACAGTAAAACAGGGCGTTACCACATTCCCTCAACTGGCGTCCAGCCTGGGTGAAGTACTGCCCACTGCCAAGGCCGCAGACGTCGGCATTAAGGCTGTTTCTGCGAGCATAGCCGCACTCACAAAGGCGGGTATCCGCACTCCTCAGGCAACAACCGCCCTGAAGGGGGCAATCAATGCCCTGGCTGCCCCTGCTCCGGAAGCAAAAAAGAAATTTGACGAACTTAATATTACCTGGAAAGGGCTCATCCCTACCCTTGATGAAATCCGCAAAAAAGGTCTTTCCATTGACCAGATGAGGCTGCTGATCCCGGATGTGGAAGCCCGAACCGGTGTTCTCGCTTTGACCCAGAACTTTGACAAACTCGTTGACATTATGGGTGAGATGGAGAACGCAGGCGGCGCCACACAGGAAGCATACGACAAGATGGCGGACACGCCGGAAAACCAGATGAAACTTTTCTGGAACACTATTGATGACATGACCATATCTGCCGGCAAGATGGTGGCAATTGGTCTGCTTCCGGCTGCAAAGGCTATAAGGTGGCTGGTTGAAGGCTTTAAGGAAGCCGACCCGGTTACTAAAATCCTGGTAGGGACCATTACTGCTGCAGGGGTGGCTACGGCAATCTGGAACCTTGGATTGAAACATGCATTTTCCGGACTTGTCGGGCTGGCAGTACAGGCGCATGTTGCACAGGCTGCTGTCGGCGGATTGGCTGCCCAGTTTAAAGCATTAAATGCCGTAACGGCAGCAAGTGTAATAGGTCTAGCCATATGGGCTGGCTATCAAGTTAAAGAGGCAGTCAAAGCAGCCCTTGAGTGGAAAAAGGCGGCAGAGGTACAGGAAAAAGCCCATCAAAACCTGATTAAAAATTCTGATGATTTGATGAGGAAATATGGAGAGTTTAAAGGTGTAAAACTTCCCGATGATATCACGGATCTTGCCCAGGAAGATCTGGAAGAACTTAGAAAAAACTGGCAAAAGCCCGGGCATATTATACCGCCCTCAAAGCAAAACTTGAAGAACAGGGAGACAGCAAGACCCTGGAAAAGGTCAATGCCCGACTAAAAGAAATCCAGGAAGATTTTAAAAAGGTAAGTGAGTCGGCATCCGACGCTGCAGAGGAAATACAGAAACCGGCTGAGGCTGTGAAGGCCACTAAAGAGCAGCTCGATGAGTTCGAGAAACAGGCAAAGAAATCATATGAAGAGGCAACAAAGAAGGCTGCGGATTATGCTGAAACGGTTATCGAGTTTGAAGAAAAGATCAAATATGCCCGCCTCTCCTCTGAAGACAAGATCCGGGAACTTGGCCGCAAGGGACTTGATGAAGCTGAAGTCTGGGCAGATAAGAGGCGGGAAGCCGAGGAAAAACTGTATGCCGCAAAACAGGCCCTTGCTGAAAAGGATTATAAACTGGCTGAACAGCTCGCCAGGGATGCTGAGGGCCTGTATGCCGACCTGGCCACAGAGGTTAAAGGATCCAAAGACGGCAACGATGTTGTTGTGCAGTCCCTGCAGGATACAAAACAGGTTGCTATTAATGGAGTACAGGCCGTCGGTGATTTTGTTAATCAGTTATATACAGCTCAGAAGGATGCTGCACAAAAGGCCCATGATGAATGGCAGGCCACTGCAGACGGGATAAAGGCCCAGCTGGATGAAATCGCAAAACAGCGCGAGGCTAAGGTAAATATCACGCTGAAGGGGCTGGAAGAGGCCAAGGCTGCGTTAAAAAACTGGGTAGAGGCCCCTGCTAAGAAATATGTCGATATTTACGAGAGATATCATAAGCAGGAAGCTCACAGACTGGGAGGCATAGCAGGCTCACTGCTTGGAACAACAGCCAGTGTGATCAAAGCTGCAACCGGAAGGCTTCTCCCGGGATATGGCGGCGGCGACAAAATACGGGCTATCCTGGAGGCCGGGGAAGGTGTTTTAAACAAGGAAGCAGTAAGGGCCGGAGGTAAGGAGCTGTTCTATGCCCACAATAACAGGGACTGGGTCGGAATGTTGAGCGCCCTGCTTAAAAAGAAGCTCGTTAATATTTCCCTTCCGGAAGTGTCATCTCCCAGGATGGCATTTGCAGGCGGCGGAATCGCGCCTGGCCTGAGAGGATCGAATGAGACTTTTACACTCCGCCTGCAGGCGGGAAATGTCGACATGCCACTCACTGTCCAGGGAAACAGGTCGACCACGCGAGGAATGGTGAAAGGGCTTGAAAAGGAGCTGATCAGGATGGGGCTGAGTAGGAAATAGGCTGAAGCAGTTTAGGCTGAAGGATGTTAGGAAAAACTGTAGGGGCACGGCGCACCGTGCCCGGTCGGGTATAAAACCCGACCCTACGGAGAAAACGTGGTAACACAGAAGGATTTTTATTTTTATTCAACCGAGCGGGGCGCGTCTTTAACACCGGCAGCACTTGACCCTGCCCCTGCGACCCTAGTCAAGCTGGATCAGCCGCCTATCTTTGGAAATTATGATTTTGATGCCGGAAATACCGGCAGGGGCAGCGTGATACCTACCCTGGGCGGAAATGTGATTCAGGATTTTGGAGTTGTTGTAAGTGACGGCAGAATCTCTTTTTCGGAGACCGATGCCAATATCTCTGCAACTAATATTGCCGCCATTAAAGCGATTCATGATGTAGTTGACGGGCAGTATTATTTCACAGACGGTTTCAGGGCGTGGAAGGTGCAGTTTGTGAGGCCTAACGGATTAAAATACCGGAAAAACCTGTTCTGGGAGCAGCACGGCCAGGATGTTTACAGCTATGAGATTAATCTTATTGTAATTGAAAAAACAATATAGCCACAAAGGCACGAAGACACAAAGATTCTTTGTTTATAAAATAAAAACGTTTTTCTTAGTGACTTAGTGTCTTGGTGGCAAAAAGGATTTTATGCCATACGGATGGAAAATAGAATTAAACAGCGTTGATATATCTGGCAAGGCGAACTGGTTTAATATTGCCCGCAGTAAAGATATGTTCTGCAAAGAATTAACGCTGAATATCATTGATAAAAGCCTGTCCGACAGTTTCGACTTCTCGCAGATCCCGGAGACTCCGGAGATAACTGTATACACCAGGACAGGCTCCAACTGGGAGCTTCAGGGCCAGTTTTATTTTGAGCGGCCTAAATTCATCATTGATATCAACAGTGAACTTATGCAGGGAGTGTGGGGAAGATCCCTGACTGCCATGCTTTCCGAACCTTTTGCACCAAAAGTGACAAAAGTGTGGACGGAGCAGACGACATTTTATGCCATATGTGATGAGGTGTGCGACCTGGCAGGTTTTACATGGAACTCTGCATACTGTGAAGTTGATGATTTTGTCATTTATCCGTACACATTTGAAGTTGAAAATCTTTTCCCTATAGAAGTAATCACCGAATTATTGAACCTGGCAGAGCATCCGACAGGTTTTGTAACTACGGACAGGCTGGATCATTTATGTATTAAAAAAATAAAATACTCTCCTTCTTCGGAAGACATCACTATCACTGACGCTGAAATTAAATCGGTTGAGGAGTCATCTGAGTGGCCTGAATTTGCAAACAGATTGAGAATTACGCCGATCGGATCACTGGGCAGTTATTCGGTTAATCTTTTTATTCCGAACAAATGCCTCCAGGCGGATGCTTCATCAAAGCAGAAATTATATACAAGGATAACAGATCCGGAAGGCGACGCGGTTAACGGGCTGGTTGTTACTTGGGATCATGATGCAGCCTCCGCTACACTTGACTACGAAAAAACCAATACTCAGCAGATCCTGATCCAGAACGAACAGCAGAAAGCATCTAATTTTTATACCTTAAAGGTTGATATTCCGCCCAGTTCTATTGTCGGCGTATGGGCGCTGGCGGACACTGCCAGGGCGAAGAATTTTGCCGCAGGCGGCTACACCATTGACGGAAACACTGTCACTTTGACAGACAAGCTGGATTACTGCGACCAGACGGTTATTGTCTCATATTATGCTGAGGGCATGGCTGTTAATTACATTACATCCGGTTTTGTGGCCGAGGATGTGACAGTAATGGCAGACCTGGAAGGCCAGCAGGACAGCGGAATTGTATATATCGGCAACCCGTGCCAGTGCCCGCCTACCATAAAACTCACTGCAGCGCCTACGTCTGTTGTGATAACAGGTCAGTCACAGATTATTGTGTATGTTGAGGAGTCCGGTCCGGTGACTGTAGGGCGTGTGGTTTATGTGTCACAAATCAGCAGGGTTCATCGAGGAACACTGAGATGGAGTACTGCCAGGCTTGGAACTGTTAAGATTAAAAATGAGGAGACGGTCGCAATAAACGAAATCAGTGGATTCACGCAATGCGAGCTTTCAATGTTTCCGGCCAGTGTTACGAGTGTTTACAAGGTTAATGAAGAGGGGGTGAGCTATGGATCTAATTTGTACTCCTCTCATGACGGGAAGCTTGTAACGCTGAACGCCAGTGTGGAATCCGGGATTGATCTGCATGTAAATTACACGGCACAGGGCGCGGTACTCAATCGGTTTACAGGGTCAAGCGTCGGGACCGCTTTAATAAAGGCCAGTATTTTAAGCAGCAGAGAGGAAGGTGTGTCTGATTCGGTTGAAATAACAGTGACAGACAGTACCAGCCCTATAGAAGATTATCCTCCGGACTGGGATGATGGCGGAGACGGCGGATATTACGATGATAAAGACGAAGACGAAGAATACGACCAGAATAATGAAGATTCTGTAGATGATTTTAACTGGTGTGTGCCTGATAAGGGAACGACGGGAGCCCGTTTTTCCACCGCGCTGGAGCACGACTGTGACTGCGAACTGCTGTGCAATGAGGAGTTTGACATATACGGAACCACTCAAGGATATGGTGGGGGCAGCGGTAAAAAGATATCACAACTGGCACTTGAACAATGTTCATGTGAACAAAACAGCGCAGAGTACTGGGAGAAATATGCAGAATTAAAAGCGGAGGCGCTGGAGCATTGCCAGGGGCAGTGTGAATGTGAAGAAGGAATGGAGTGGGATACGGAAAATAGCCCTGAAACGATTGTCGCGGGTGAATCTGTTCAGGTGTTTGTAACCGGTGGACGCGCTCCATTTACATGGTCGGTTAGCGGTATTGGTTATAATATTTTTATAGAAGAGACTGCAAGCAGAGTTAACCAGGTTTCTTGCGTTAGCGGAGTCTGTGGAACTGATTTTGATGCGAGTGTATCCATTACGGTAACAGATGACTGCGGGAAGAGTATAACTGGAGAGTTAAGAAATACAGGGGGACAGTGGATTTCGCAGGGAGCATGTAGAGCATGTTGTGGGACATGTCAGGGTTTTGAAGCTGGAGATTGTGACACCTCAACATGTACATCTGAGACAGAGATTATACAAGGAACAAAGAGATGGGTGCTCAGTGAAGTATGTTATGAACATGCATGGCCGTGCTCAATTAAAAGCCTGGCATCAGGACCGGAAGGATGTGATGGATGTATCCCTTGTGATCTGACAGAGCCCCCGGTAGAGCATAATAGTTCAGCATACTCTTATTACACTTGGGGAGGATGTGATGTTTAGTGCCTTCAATGGGATCTTTACTAAAGGACAGATCCAAGAAATTATCAACATGTCTTTACTGGCTGCAGGTAATGGAAAATCGCTGCATGAAGCACTTAAGGACAGTATGCCTACACATAAAGGAAGGATTGTAAAGGGAGCTGAAAGTATAGACAGATCAGTAGCTAAAAGGTGTCCAGAGTGTAACAAACCTTTAAACATGTCTATGGTGCACAAAGATTCTGAGAAGTATAAGGAAGGGTACCGAACATATATGCTATGCGGAGCATCGTGCTGTAATAATAAAGGATGCGGGTATGAGGAATACAGTAAACAATTAATTTCAGACTTTATAAAAGGAGATTAGGTATGGCGCTCCCAAATAGATATTGGCTATACAACAATACAGTGAATGACGGTATCAATTCTGGTAATGCAACTGGAGGAACTGGAGGGGCAAGTTCTAACTGGGTTGTAATAGACTTAGGGATGACTCAAAAATAAAATCACATTTTAGTTGGATGTAAAATATAATTCCACTCAGGTAATAGGCCATTTTTGATGGCTATTTGATCCATTTGTTTGTTAGAAACTTTCTCTCCTGTTTTATAATTTTTTCTGACAAAATGTGCTTTCACCTTGAGGCCTGTAGATGTTTTTGTAGTACGGATATATTTTAGCACAGTCTCATACGAATCAAGCGGACGTCCAGCCCAGTTTTTGCTGACCTCTGAAAACAGTCTATGTTCGATAGGGTTCCATTTTGACGAACCGGGAGGATAGTGGCTGACTCTGATGGATAATCCATACCGGTTACAAATATTTTTTTGGATTTTATATTTCCACACCCGTGATCGGCAGCTGTTGCTACCGCCCGAATCAGCCAGTATAAGCAGCTCTTTGACATCCGGATAATTGGCTTTCCCTTCGGTCTTCCACCAGGTCTCAATGGAATCAACAGCAAAAGAGGGCGTATCCCGTGTAACACCCAGAAAAACTGTACCGATATTTTTTTGTGTATCATAGATACCGTATGGAATAGCTTTCCCTTTGGCATCACTAGGGAAGTCATGATCTTTAACTTCAATGGGAGATTCCTGCCAGGAATCTCCCCAGTTTTTAAAGTTCCCAATCAACTCTTTTTTCTTGGTATCAACACTGATAACAGGAAGTTGTCGTTTCGTAAATTTTTCGCGTAAATCGGCAATATAGCCAAATTGCTGGTCTCTTTTTTTCGGGTCCGGCGGATTGCTTATCCCGGATTCTATTTTTTTACAATTCACTTTCAAGGAAAAGCCCATTTGTTTTAAAAGCCTGCATACTGTATTTGCGGAAACAATAATTCCAATAGACTCCAGTTCGCTGGATATTTTTTCCGTGGTTTTTCGTGTCCACTTCAGTCCGCTTATTGGATGGCCTGCTGTTTCGTATTTCAAAAGCTTTCTTATCCTTTCGGTGACCTGCGGAATTTTTTTTCCACAGGTTTTCTGCCGGCTCCTTTCTCGCGGATACGATCGACTTTTATATCCTGGCTGAATAATTCTCTACGCCCTTTGGAAACAGTATGAACATCCAATCCCAATAATTTTGCGATTTGGTTATCTCCGCCATGTCCCAATTTATAGGATTCCAAACCAGCATACAGTCGTCGCTGCTTTTCATCTAATAGACTGAAAAACAATATTATCGCTGCTTTCAGCTCCTCAGAGAGCAGTTTAATTTCATATGAGAGGTCAACCTCAAATTTTTCAGCGCCTGTTTTACGAACTGCAATCTGCCTTTTTTTATCATGCACTTCACTGGAAAGATACACATAGTATCCCCCGAATTTCTCTCGGTTGATTCGTCCTTGCTTATAAAGACTCAGAAGGGGGTGTTTGGTTTCAACATGAAGGATATCTTCAAGTTCGTGAGTTGTATAGCCGGCGTTTGAGTTTTCCACAAACTCTTTTGCCGTTTCAACGAGATTGCCATATTGGGAAAACCACACCGATTGAAAGGACCATAAACCAAGTTCATCAAATTTTGGAATGTTCTGCAAGGTGTAGTACTTTCCCCTGTGAGAATAACTTGAAAGATAGTTAAGCTCTTTGAGTGATCGAAAAACAGTCATTGTACTATTGGTATGAAGTGCATGTTTTAGATTGTCTAACCTTCCGATTTTATTGCTTTTAAAGAATTCCAAGGCTTCGTTTAACCGAGGTTTTTGAGCGTACATTTGATATAGTTCCCCCTATTAAATTGATAATAGGGGGAACTATATCAAATTATTTTCAATCCTGTCAATATTTAACCTGCTAATATTACAATGTAATATATCTATCGCCATGTCAGACGCTTTCAAGCTTTATGGTATAGTTCATCTTTAATCTGTTAATTTATTTTTGAGTCATCCCTTAGTTAACGATGCCTTACTATTTCTGGATGATCAGCAATCAGATGGAGATCCTATTTCCGGCACAAAGTATCCGGTTATCAAACCGGAGTCTGGAAGTTTGGAAGCACCAACTACTTTTGTAAAAGATAATTCAGAATCAGTTTATGATCAGGTGCCACTCGCCGGGACAATCAATGGAGGACAATCCGGAGGAAACACAAGGTATCCGTTTTCGATTTATTTTGACGGTGCCACAGCCGGCAAACCGTACCTGGAAGCATGGGATAATTCAGATCATGACAGCAATGTTGACCCATTTTTGGGTGGATATTATGAATCTGAAGAATGGCATGCAAACCCTGCAAATTCAACCATTAAGGCAGTATCCACAACTAATGCAGCGCCAGGTTCGGCAACATGGGCAGGTACGCCATTGGCCGGAACTGACAGTAGGATTGAACTGGATGATGCTCCGCTGGCTAGTTCACAGAATGTTTATTTTAACATTAAGCAGGTTATTCCGAGTACGTTCTCTCCCCGCTCATCGACTGATGTAGTTTTAGCCTTAAGATTTTTATATTCATAGAGGTGATGCATGATCCATATAATGAATAAAAAAAAGCTTTCCTGGAAGATCAAGGCCACCTTTGAAGGGAAGATGTTTCCAAGAGAATATATAACTCCAGATATTAGATCGAACAATCCTGGATGGATGGATGAGGTTTTTAATAGAGTAATAGAAAAGATAGAATTCTTCATTCCTACAGGTCACAGGCTGGTAATGAAGGGATTTGAAAAATATAATTTTTTTATTGAAGCACTTCAAGTGTTTGGAACTGAGGCTGCTTCAACACAGGCGATTTGGTTTTGTGGAAAGCTCCCCAAAAAGGATGTAGTTGATCTTTGGGTCATACGAGATGGAAAAATGCTACACTACGAAGAAGCATGGAGGCATGAGTATCTAGGCGCTCCTACTTCGGGATGGAAAATGGGAGTTTCAGGAGTAGCCCATTCCGGAATAGTAATATGACATTATATAAAACAGACTTCAGTGAATATGCAAGTAGTGCACAGCCAAGTGACTGGACAGAAAGATGGAATGCCGGTCTGGCATCTATAACTGTGATTGATCTAGCTGAAGGTATGGGCGGGAAGTCTTCAAACCTTATTCACGGAAGCACCGCTAATAAATACATGGCATCGTGGGATGATCCTGGAAGTTCTGTAACTGATTTTGAGATACTGGTAAGGATGAAGGGTACTATCCTTGAGAGTGAGTCTTATTCTACAGATGGCATAAGAGTTGCCGGCAGGTGCAATGGTTCTGGAAGCGGATACTTCTGTAATCTGAATAGGCATACGAGCGGTACAATTAGGCTAGTAATCTTTAAATATCTGAGCTTCTCCTATTCAGGTGCAACGTCAGTAAATGTAAGCCTTACAAGTGCAGACTGGTATTGGATAAGATTCAGAATATCAGGGACTGATTTTTATGCAAAAGTATGGGAAGACAGCTTACAGGAGCCTGCCGACTGGACACTGACATGGTCGGACGCATCACTGGCTGGTGGATATGTAGGATTAGGGTCAAACCATGCAACAGATTCGTATTGTGATTGGTTTGCAATAGAAACGAGCAATGGTTCATGGCCTATACCTGCACCCTATCAGATTGACGATTTCTCCCTTGATTTGACAGTTCAAGCGAATGCTTTTGATTATTTGAAAATGCTACTTTCAGTTGTTGAGGGAAGTTTTCTTGATTTTTTTACTATGAATTTGAGTGTGGCTGTTTCTGTAATAGATTCTCTTAAGATGCTACTTCAAGTTGGAACTGCTAAACTGGAAGATTTTAAAATGTTCCTGGAAGTGACTGACGGAACAGTTCTTGATAATTTTGCGATGTTGCTGGATGTGGTGGATGGGACCGTTTTTGATAATTTTAAAATGGAGCTGGCTGTGGTCTCAGCAACACCTGCCTTTAGATCAGTAATAGCTCAACGTGTAAGCTCCATAGTACATGAGGCATAATGACCTTCTCAATCATTAACTGGAACATTGACGAGAATATTACCTGGTTTGCCAGGCTTGAGGACACAGGAAGCGCTATATTATTTGAACTGTATTTAACACAGGCAGACGCCGAAGCGCAAAGCAACTTGCAAGCCAGCGGTGTTTCCTCCGGGTATGGGGTTGAATTGGAAATTACCCTGGACAATGAAAGCGGAGCCACGGTGCCTGTAACTCTTTTTCAGGGTGAATATGAATGGCATGTTGTGGTTGCCGGGCAAAACGGGGACCCGGCGAAAATATATAAGATAAAAGCATTTGTTGAACTGGATGAGATATCCCACGCCATCTATCGAAACAGCACATTAATAACCTCAAGGGCGACAGCAGAAATAAATGCACATACCCACGCGGCTATTATCCGGGAGATCTCATTGGGGGTGCACCTTCCGGAGCTGGAAGTTGGTCAAATTGCAGGAATTAACAGTACCAGGCGCGGTATAAATGACCTGAGCCAGGTTATTGATATTCAGATTACAGGGACTCCGGACAGTTTGATAACCGAGATTGAAACCCGGAAATACATTGAGCTTAAACGATGATTGAACAGCTGCTTAAAAAGAAGAAAAGTACCTTTGTAACCGGTGAGGTTTGCGCAGTTGATACTGTCAGGAGGCGTGTTTTGATTGTATCCGGAAACGCCAGTACTTGGATTGATACATCCCTCTCTCTTGCTACAGGTGATACTGTCATTTGTGCCAGGGATGAAAGCAAGCAGAAATTTATAATTCAGGCTGCATCGAACGTGCGGCCTTCGGTTAATACTTTGTTGCTGGTGTAAGTAAAGAAGGCTGAAGCGGTTCACCCTGTGAAAGGCTGCTTCGCAGCCCGCTTTGCGGATTTAACAGGGTAAACCGCTAAAGGCTGAAGGTAAAACAAAAGGAGGTAAATATTAAAATGCCGGACTGTGAAGACTGCAAAGGATACCCGCTTATTGACAGGCGGATCAAGGACGTCGAAAAATTTAAAGATAAACTGGAAACACCGGGAAACGGGACAATTGACCGAATATGGACCGCGATTGATGCGACAACGTCCCGGGCATTTGTTATTACAGTTGCAGCTATTGTGATCGCGTTTGTCGGTACCCTGTTCACACTTGTGTATAACTCAAACCAGAATATTTTAATGCAGTTTATCGACATCAAGTCGGAGATTTCCGCAATATCGAAGGTTATTGAGATTCGCGAAAACGACCGACACAACGAAAAAGGTCAAGGGGGTAATTAATGTTGGATTGGGGGAAACGTTCGGCTGCAGTATGGGAAACGGTTGTTCCGGATCTTAAAAGAGTTTTTGACCGGGCATTAGCCTGGGGCTTGATTGACATGTCGGCTATCCAGGGGCGGAGATCCCGCGAAGAGCAAGACCGATTTTTCAGGGAAGGAAAAAGCCGGGTTAAGTGGCCGAATGGGAAACACAACGTTTTAAACCCTGGGGACCTGGCGGAAGCGGTCGACGTTGCGCCCTATATCAACGGGGTATCCTGGTTAAAGGAACACTGTATTTTTATGGCAGGCGTTGTCCTGGCGGCCGCGGAAGTCGAAGGCGTCAAGATCAGATGGGGCGGCAATTGGGATCAGGACCGCGAACCGATCACCGATCAGGATTTTCAAGACCTGGTCCATTTTGAGAGGGTGAAAGCATGAAACTGAAAAACATACTAACGAAAGCAGGGTCAGTAATATTAAAAAACGTTGTTCCCGGGGCCGGGATCGTCCTTGACATCGTCAACGAATTCCTGCCCGAGGATAAAAAGCTGGACCTGGACGCGGCAACCGGACAGGACGCCATAACGGCAATTAACAGCCTGCCTGCAGAGGTTCAGGGCAACATATACGAAAAGGAATTTGACGTTGAAATAGAGGAAATTAAGGGCTTTACCGAACGTTTTAAGGCTGCAGCCGACGCAGACAAGTCCGGAAACACGACCCGCCCGCAAATTGCCTTAATGTTTGCAAAAACAATCTGTTTTGCAATTATTCTTTTTGTCTCAATATGGGCCTATGCAATCGCCAGTAATTTAAAAGAAGTCATTAAAAACCTGTCTGATTCATGGGTTTTAATGGCGACGGTTCTGTCCGTCCCTTCAACTGTCCTTTTAGCTTATTTCGGATACAGGACCAAAGAAAAACAGGCGCGTTACCAGTTGGCAGGTGATCAGCCTATCGCGACGGGATTGATCGGAAACATTATTAACGCAATTAAAAAATAAAACGGGAAAAAAGCCAGATACAACCTGGCTGCAGGGCAGTCGTCACCTCTGGGAATTGTAGGGAATATAATCATTTTTTAAGAAATTAAAATTTTAAAGACAGTTGCCGTGTTTTTTCTATATTTTAAAAAAATGTCAGGTCTTGATTTCCGTATGTTTAAATTTGAAACATTCGAGACCTGACTTATATGCCTGCAATTCATGAAATCAGATTTTAGATTTTTGTATTGAATATTAATCAAAATTTGTTATTATTTTAACTATCTTTATTTGCAGTCGAGTTTTACTGTAAATTACTTACCTCTGGTGAATTCTAAAAAACAGAAATCAAAATTATTTTCCCTGCGCGAATTAATATCTTTTACTTTTTGGGTAATTTTATTTCTCATTCTCTCTGCACTATCGTTCAACCTGTACAGACAAGCTGTCCTATAGAATAAGTAATATTAACGAAAAATAACTAATCAATTTTTACTAACTTTAAATATGGAGGTAGAAATGAAAAAAATCAATTTATTCGTATTTGTTTTCATGTCAATCATAGTGTCATTAACTGTATATGCAAATGACAAAGAGGATGAATGGGTAAAAAAACATATGACCGAGGAACAGGAGGCAAAAGAAAAAAAAGAAAAGGCCGATAGAGCTTTTTTAGCTTCTCCTTTTAAAAACTATTTACTTGGTTCTTTGAAATTAAGCGCGAATTTTGGTAAGACTAATACAAGTGGTTTTTTAGCCGAAGAGAATGCCGTAGCACAGCTTAGATTAAGGTCTAGTGAGTCTGTATGGGCTGTAAAGTTAGGCTATTTTGATAAACCAGTATTAAGAGATATTTTCTTAACTGGAGGTCAGGAAAAACTTGATGAGTATCGTAAACGTAAAAAAGATGCCTTCAGATGGGCGTGGCTTGATGCAGTCAAGCTTAACATGCAATTTGGTTTTGGTAAAACCATTGAAGAGAATGCCGTTACAGATAATTTTAAAACCGAAGAAAAAACCATTTATTATATTGGCATATCATATCAATTGCCTTTAAGTAAATTTGGTAACGAGTTTATTGAATGATCAGAAATAATTCCATTAAAAAAGTCTGAAAGCAAAATCGAAATGAAAAGCATCGGGGCCTACTCTTTGTTATAAATAGAGAAAGGCCGGATGATGAAAAGCAGCGAAAACCACGGGAGAATCATCCGACCTTTCAAAGGGGATTACCCCTGTAGTCAAATGGTAAAAGTATCTCGGTATTATGTCAATAATGAAACTGTTAAGAAAATGTAAAAACTAGCTTTAAAAAGGCGAAAGGCCAGGAGCGCCAACTCCTGACCTTTCTATTAACCTTTTCACGACGAAAAGATTTACTATGTATGAAGATTATACGTCTATCTATTTATCGATGTCAAGCCTGTGAACAGACAATAAATGAAAAGCATCGGGGCACTTTTGACTGTGACGTTTAGTGCTACCTGCAGGTTATACAAGTGACAATGTCAAGGGCTGATCCCGGTTTACTCATGGATTCTGTGGAATACATATTTTACATACTTTTAATGTACCATTATTGACGTAACTTCTATTTTCGCCTAATATTTTCCTGCACGTTTCAAATGTGTTTAGTTTTTTGAAAGGTCGAATGAACTTCAAGCGATATCCGATGCTACTCCCAATCATTCGGCCTTTCGCTTTTTTTATTGACCGCCCGGCCACATAACCACTCTTGAATTATCTTTCCATAAATAGGGCTCTGATTCTGCTTCGTCAGCGTCGCTCCACTCCTGTTTAGTAGGATTCTCCACCGATCCAAATCTCCTGCATTTACGACACTCCACCAACAAGCTCCGTGACTGCTGGGTCTTAGCAAAAACGTACCATTCGTGTTTACATTCTTTCATTTTGACCTATTAAATCCCTTAAATTTTCACCTTGAAAATATCTAAAAATGGGTATATAAAAAAATATCAAATCAAGTTTAACGATTCAATTGCCTTACAAAATTTAAAAATTTAAAACCCCGATGATTTTAGAAATAAAAATTAATTTTTTATTCATTAATCGTTCCAATTAATTAGTTCCATTATTTCATATATTTAGATTTTTTACTTATTTTTATTTGCGCTTTTTTATTTGCATTCTTTTATTTCTCTATTCATCATTCTGTATAACATTCAAAAAGTAATGATATCCAGAACTGGTGAATCACTTGTTCGGCTGTCAAAATAATGGAGGGAATAAATGAATGAAAAAAACTCGGGGGATTTGAAAATAGATAATTTGGTCGAACTTCACGTACGTCGTCTTTTCTCGGAAGATGCTGAAAAACATCGGAAATTTCTTGAAACCCAATTCAATCAATTAAAATGGGCAGTTATGGTATTGGTAGCAATTTTTTCTATCGGTTTTGTATATATTTTTGGCAAATCATTTGAAAATATAGATGACACGATACAATCAAGAGTTGATGACAGAATAATTGATTACCATGTTGACAAAGATGTACAAAATAAAATGGAAAAAAGATTAAGCTTTGTTGTGGACGACGTTCTCAAGTCACAAAAGACTATTACGACGATACGGGATCGAGTTTCTGATGCAACTCGCCAAGTTGTTGAAGATGTGGCTATAAACAGAGTGAAAAGTGCTGCGATAGATGCTGTTAAAAAAATAGAGTCACTTACGGAAGATGAAATTACTCAGTTATTAGCTACTGTGCCTATAGGTACGGTGATACCATCAATGGTGGATCCAGAAGCACTATACAAGATCCAAGGGTTGTCCCCTGGATTTGATTCAAAGTCGTCTTTATGGGCACCTGCCGATGGTAGAGATGTCCCCGGTTCTACCTATGCTGAAAATTTCAGTATAAATGTCCCAGACCTTCGAGGAATGTTCTTACGAGGTCTTAACAACATAGACCCATCTGTATCATCTCGGAAAGATGGCAAGGAGGATCCTGCCGCTGAGCGAATGGTTGGCAGTTACCAAAGTGATATGATCGCTCGGCATGGGCACTCGCTTAGTTTAAACACATCAACAGTATTACCAGAAATCAACCCTGGTTCCGAGAACTTTCATGCAAGTCAAAATTTGGGAGCAAAAATAGAAATAAAAACAAACTCGGGAGGCAGTTGGTCGGGGCCTGAAACGCGTCCGAAAAATGTTGCTGTTTATTATTATATTCGAATTAATTAGTGACGTTCGCTTCTTCGACACAAACAACAGGAAAAAAAATAGGGCATGTTTTCATTCTTGACAGAATTAAGAAACAACGGCTTTGCCGAACCATCGGTTGAACTTGACCGGGCAAAACAACGCGCCCGGCAAGTTAACTTTGCCACTCAACTGCGCGTTGAGGCTGTCGTAAAAATCAGAAGTTTAGACTATTGCTATAAATTATAACTTTTCCGGTACCGAAGGATTAAAGACTTCGATAAGCAATCTCAACTTTCACCATTTTAAAGACTATGGCAAGAAGTGCACATTTTAAATTGATTTGAAATATATTAGTATTCTATTTCAAATATTAAATCACTTAATTTGTAAGGATCAATCAATGGAAGAAAAGCCTAAAGTATATAGAGAAGATTTCCTCGAAGTATTGACTGCTTTGCATGCAGACTTTTTGTGGATTAACCGCGGCATGCTAGTTGACAATGATTATAAAAGGATTGAGTCTGATTGGCAGGACGCTGTCCGAATGGTTGGCTTTAAAATTGGTGATGATGTACTTACTGATTTTAAAAGAGGAATTTACTTCAATATCCCAAATGCTTATTTCAAATATCTTAACAGCATAACGATTGAGGAATATAAGAATATAAAAGCCTATTTTATCTGGAAGGAAAGAGAGTCAGTGCGCCATGATGATCAAGATAGTGATAAAGAAGATTATCTGAAGGCTTGCTCATTTCTTCCCGAAGAAGAATACTTAATGAAGGAAGGGAAAATTCATCCGTTGAGTACTCTCTTAGATTACATAAGTGCTGTTACAAAAGAAGCTAGACACAAAAAACAAGTAGTTGAAGAAACTGGCTTAGAGAAACCAAGCACTCTGTTTGAAAAAGAACTGTCGAATCGAGAAGTTAAGATTGGTAAAGGAAAGTTAAGTGATATCAAGAGAGTTTTGAAAAACGGACTTGAGTAACAAAGGAGTATATTAAAATGTCTTTGGTATCGATAGAGAATCTCCGAAAACAATTTTTGCGGAGGAGGAGTGGCTTCTTTAATTTATACACACTTACTGTCTTCATATGCTTCATTTTTATTGGATACATATTCACAATCAATTTCGGGATAGATAGAGCTACATTTATTTGGTCCATCTTGTTGCCTCTTTTATTCAGCGCTATTGAGGCGTTAATTGGTCGTAAATATAAAAAAACATCCATATTCATGGCTTGGCTTGGAGTTGTTCTTGGAATAACTGTAGGAGTAACTTATGGCATGGTCGCTGCTTGAAAGATACTTTAAACTAAAATCGCCATTTTTCTCTTTAGATAAATTGCAGAATGACTGGCAGTTTGTAAAAAAAGGCTTGTGAAGATGAGAAAATTAGTTATTTAGATGATGGCATTGTTGATCTCTTAGGATCTATAAGATGTAAAGTTGGAGAACTCAATCTTACAGAGGATCAAGTATTCGGCGAATGATAGTTGATGGTATTCATAACTTACGTGAAAAAGAAGGAATCAATAGTTTAATTGAAGGAGTGTCATATAAAATCCAGGCGATTGCACAAGAGCGAGGAAAAGCCTCCCATCAAGCACTTAACTACCACCTTGCACTTGGGATTATTTCTAGATATTTATATGCAGCAATGATCGATGCACAGTACATTGAATTATGATTGAAAAATATTCGAAAATACCTTTTGAGTGAAGTGACCGCAGAATTTTAAATTATTAATGTGTAGTTCAAAAGATACTTTAAAATTTGGCAAAACCTAGCGATAATAAAGCCATAGAATATTGTGCTAAACAATAATTATTCTATCCATCAAGTCTGTCACTAATATTTTAACAATACCAGATGTAAGTTTTAATTTTTTGAAACTTAAGGTTTCTGCTATTAATCATAACAGTCTGAATCGCCTCAAAAGCATAGATTTCGATCAGTAAGGTAAGAAAGAGCTTAACCTTTATCAAGGTATTGCTTTATCGAATCCTCTTTGTGGAAAATTCCTTTACAATAAAGATTATTCCATCAGGCAACTTTGTACTTGATTCCTAAGTGTCAGAGGGCATGAGATTTTTTTGAAAGGATCCTGAGCCCCACCAGTGCCGGAAACGGTTATTGTCCCATAATTAAATATGCGACCGAGTATGCCCTGATTTACTTTTATGCCTTCTACTTTTTTTAATAATATCTCAATCGAATTGCGACGAATAAAGCCTGTTTTTGCGATGATGCGCTTATTAGTAACACCAAATTCAGAAGTTAAAAAGGTAATCAAAACAGAAATTCCTGAAACTATAGCCAATATAAAAAATATTGAAAATGCTGCAGCCGAGGTATCTGAGCTATAAGCAAAACTAATAAGGGCCAGTAAGAACCATATGACAGGCCATATGAAGATAATCCAATGTAATTTTGCACGATATACTACAGACTCATCCTTTATAAGATTTTTTTCGATATATCCCATTTCGTTTTCTCCTTTTTAATTAAAGTTTTGATAAAAAAAGAGGGGTAAACTATATATCGGAATTGATATAACAAGACTTAAAAAAAATATTAAAAAGGTTGCCGCCGGTGCTTGCGATACCGGTGAAAACAGATGGTTTTACCCCGGACGGATCGGCGGCATATAAACCGCCCGGGGTTACTTAATTGCCCGCATTCTGGGCTACACTAATTTCTTCTTTCTCCCTCCCGTTGGTAGAAAGTTTTTTAACTGTGCTTTTTAATTCCTTCACATCTTTTTCGAGATTTTCAACTTTTTCCAGTGTAACTACTGATTCATGAAAAGATTCAATATTCATTGCAAGTGAACTTGAATATCCTGTTTTTGATTCAAGGACTGTTCTTGTTTTTGTAATCAGATCCTTATAGGGATCATTTTGCATTTTGTTAATAATTTTATCTTCGGACCTGGTTTTTTCATAATCATCGCCAAAAAGCAACCAATTGATGTTCATTTTAGAGTTTATAGCAAATTCTAGTAAGTCAACTATTAGAGTTCCGCCTTTTTTCTTGTTTGATAAATTTTGTGTCGAAATATCAAGTAGTTTTGCTATATCAGCATCAGACTTAATAGCTAAAGCACTCTTAAACCGATCCAAACAACCATCAATATTCAGTTCAACGTGTATTTTTTTTCTTGACACAATACACCCACAAATGTATTATCGTTGTTAATTACCGTTAAATATAAACGTTAAATTTAAAAAAACAGCCAGGCTTCGCATTCTGCGCCGGGGAAAAGGGTAAAACATGAAACAGAAAATTAACGAAACCATACTCGATGAAAATATGTTTTCACAGTTACGAGATCAAGCCCTGGTCTTATTGAATAAAGCTAAAAGCTATCTCGGTAATGAAATAACTTACCGCCGACGAAACGAGAGTGAAATAATAAAATCAAAAGCCATACGCATAAACGTTTATGACGACGACACAAGGGGGCAAATATATTTAGTAACTGAGAACGGTGAATCTATACATATAGCCCAGGTAATAAAAATTATAGCTCAATACTCCCTTGCTGATCCGGCTGAACAAGGTCAATAGCGATGACAGACGATATTTCATTAAAATTCAGGTGCATGGCATCACTCATGGTCGATCCAAAGCTGACTACAGCTATATCTGGATATTGTTTTATAAGATCCAGCAGGAACGATGCTGTTATCCTTAGTTCATGTTCGCTTTGAGGGATTGCATCCCCGTTCATATCGTCCAGTTCTATAAGGTGAATATAGAGGATTCTGTTATCTTCAAACTCAACCTTATTAAATATAAGCGGTTTCATGCTGTACCTGGAAGAACCAAAAGTGATTTTAGTTTCCGGAGCAACAGAGCCTAAAAAGGTTTTTAATTTTTTAACAGTAAGATTTTTTCCCATGCTTCACCAAATTTAAGAGTCCGGCTTCGTATTCTGCGCCGGGATAAAGTTAAAGGAGTAAAACCATGCATCCAGCCGACATACAGGCCGAAATAAAAAAGTCCGGAGAAACACAAAAGAGCATTGCGCATGCTTATGGATGCTCCCAATTTCATGTCACCCGTGTAATTCATGAGGGTAAAGGATCTTTTCCCCTTATGAAATTCATATGTAAAAAAATAGACAAAAATATTAATGACGTTTTCCCTGCTGCTGTGAAACACAGAGAGGCCAGGCAAAAATCCGCTGCCTGATATATTACCCAATACCGTTATTGATAACGTAATTTTGACCAAGATGCAATCGTAAAAGGGAACATTAAATATTATGGCCATGCAGTTATCGTTAAACTTTAAAGAAAGAATCTCTTCTGAGAAAAAAACTGCCCGGGTGACAATCCCATGTTCTGATTCATTTATTAACCTGCTTGATGAACTTGCAAAAAAATACGGGACCGACAGGGCAAAACTGGCATTCCAGTTTGTTGTTGAAGGTATGCAAAAATCTATAGGCAATGTTTTCATGGCTGAACTCCGTGGTGATGAAAAATTAAGTGATCTTTTTAAATGACAGGGTATCAAAAATTTTTTTGCCCTGTCACGTATACCTTCGGATACTCCGGTATATTCGGATGACATATTTAATCAATTTTGTGTCACATCGGTATACCGTAAAAAAATCAGAGAGTTAGCAGGGGGCAATATGACAGTAATCAGCAATTTAATAGTAATAGCGGTTATTACATGTGTTGTGGTTTTGTTTTATTCAGCCTTTAAAAAAGTTTTTCATCGTTAATAAAAGAGGGGCGGAAATGGTTACAGCAATATCAAACCTGGTAGTAGCACACAGATACTGTGCATGGTGCGATGATGAACTCGGTACCCGGTTATTTGACGCGCGGGTTGAAGCAAACCAGAACTCTTTAAAAAAGTTCGGTCGAATCATTACAAACGATATGTGCCCGCGATGCAGTGCCGCCATATTGGCAGCGGACCGTGCGAAACGCAAACACAGATCAGTGATCATCAAACCCAATGCGCCGCGCCCTGTGCCCCATGCGGCGACTGACCCGGTTAAACAGACAGGTTTAACAGGTCAAGAAAGGAGCCTCCTTGCCAGCATATAATCCGGATATAAAAATGAGCAACGCAGACAAGCTGAAGACAGCCACCTGGTTTAGATGTATCAACGAAGCAATAAAGCTGCAGACATACCTTGAAGACTGGCAAGGCCACGTGAGCGGAGTTTTATCCAGGAACGAGGCAAGGGCCGAAGAACTGGAAGCAGAGGTTAATGCTGAGAGAGTTGCGCCATGATGCTGGATCTGGTGATGTTTATAAGTGACCATTGGCAAATCATTGGCCCTGCCATGGCAGTTATTTTAACAGTATGTGCATTCAGAGTGTTTTGGGAGCTGACTGACAGCGTATTTGGAGAGGATGATCAATGATCAGCAGTATCCCAGGGTAGTGGTCAGGTTATCCGGATACATTCCGGAGGATGCATTCAGGGTCCGTTCCTGTCCAGCCCGCATAGAGAGTCGTGTTGCCCCGGAAGATTTTAAACCGGGAGGGTGACCGGGGCGGCACGACAAATCTTGAATTTTGAATTCACCCAGTTAAATCCCCTTTGGGGGCAGCAAAGCTGCATTTCACAGGATAAATGTAATTGAAAGGGCGGAGCTGTGAGAAAAGCAGGCTGAAGCAGTTTAGACTGTAGGCTGTTAGGAAAAACATATGAACCACAAACCCCAAACCATAACCCCCATTTACTACAGCCAGCACAAATGCAAAGAGTGCGGCGGGCGGATCTGGTGGGCATTTATTCCTGTTGACGCCCATTGGCAGGAAATAAACGGCAGGCAGGTTTGGGTGGGTTACGACTGGCACCTGGATGTGTATTGTTTTTGCGGCGAAGTTACTGACGAGGCAATCATCGAGGATTGTTACAATGAACACCGGCGTATGGTGTGTGACGAAATCCACCGGCAGCAGAATGAGGCTTTTGATGCATTCCTGGGCCTTCCCCTTCACGGATATTTTCACGAAGCTGCAGGAGGCAGCAGGTGATGGCGGGTCGTCAATCAAGAAAACAGCTCAGGATACTGGAAGTTTTAACCAGAAGAGGCAAAGGAACACAGGTGAGACTGGATTGCGGCAGGGTTATCTGGCTGCCAACAAAACTGGTGAAGATACAAGTAAACGATCAGGGTGAAAGAGTTGCTGACATGCCCGGCTGGTTATATGACCTGAAGAAAAAAGAACTGGCAGGCGACCATAAAAAGCAGAATTGAAAAAACCATCCATGAGCATTCTATTACAGTCAATCAAAACCCAAATCCAGAGCAAAATTCCTGCACACAGTTATCAAAGGTGGCTTGCTCCTTTAACCCAGGTTGATGAAAGCCGGGATTGTCTTACTGTAGGCTGCCCTAATAAGTTTTCGTTAACCTGGATTACAGAGCACTACAAATCTCTGTTGGAAAAAGCATGCAATCGGATAACAGGCCGAAATATTAAATTACAGCTAACTATCCTCGAAAATAATAAAGTCTCTCCGCGTGAAAATGCTCTTGTATCGAGGCAGTTAAGATTGCCTAACATGCCGGAAAAAACCACTTTTAATCGGGCATTCAGAAAGGATCTCAACTTTGAGAGATTTGTGGTAGGCCATTGTAACGAGTTTGCTTATGCGGTGGCAAAGGCGATGGTGGCAGATCCTTCGTGTGCGGCCTGTTCATTATTTATATCATCCAGTACCGGTCTGGGTAAAAGTCATTTGTCACAGGCTATGGGTAATTACCTGTTTTTACAAAATCCACAGTTACGGGCATGTTATATTACTGCAGAGGATTTTTTAAACGGGCTTACAAGAGCGCTAAGAACTAATTCAATGGAAGAGTTCAAGGCCAGATATCGACGATCATGTGATTTTTTAATCCTGGAGGATGTTCACTTTCTGGGAGGAAAAAGCAAATGTCAAACAGAGCTGTTATACACTCTGGATGCACTTTTTAATGCCGATAAAAAAATAGTTTTTACGAGTTCTTTACTTCCCCGTGAAATTCCCAATTTGAATAATGAATTGTTGTCCAGGTTCAGTTCAGGCTTGATGTCTGAAATTAAAAAACCTGACCAAACTACACGCCGTAACATCATTGTAAAAAAATCCAGGGAAATGGGCCTGGATATAGCGCCTGAAATTGTGGAAATGCTCGCAGATAAACTTACTCAGGATGTCAGGTATATAGAAAGTATTTTAAAATGTATAAAGGCTCACACCGACTTTAATAAAACTCCGGTTGATAAGCAGAGTGTTCAGTCTATACTGCGTTATTACCTGCCCAAACATCACGGCATAACCATTTATCATGTGCGGGATCTTATCTGCCAATACTATAAAATTGATCCTGTCATGCTGGAGGCTAAGTCACGGAAAAAGATTTATTCTCATCCCCGTAACATGTTTGTCTATTTATGCAGGCAATATACGGAAGCCACTCTGGAAGATATAGGCTTATCAATAAAGAGAAAACATTCTACAGTAATATATGCCAGCGAAGTTATCGAAAAAGCCATTAAACAGGGAAGAACTGCTAAAAAAGAGGCTGCTTTCCTGCAGGAACGGTTGCTGGTAAACCAGTGAAACAGTCATTAAAAAAAGTATTAAAACTGATGACTGTTTTTTTTTGCCCTTCTGTACCCACGCCATGCACCCCGCATGCAAGGGCCACAAACTCTGCCTGCAGGTGTGTGGCGTGGGTCTTACCTATAATAGTGATTTAAGGAAAACCCGTAAGGCCGCGGTGCCAGAGAAGGTGATATGATTACACTGGATATTAGAGGCATGTCGGACGTTCAAACCGCCTTAAGAGTATTGCCTGGCAAGGCGCATAAAGCATGCGCTATAGCTCTGAGCATGACTGCAAAGCATGATATTAAGCCCGTGGTACAGGCAGAAATGTCAGCGGTTTTTGATAAGCCCACCCGTTATACACTTAACAGCCTGAAAGTTAAATATGCCCAGGCTAATGACCTTTCCGCCGAGGTATGGTTCAAGGAACCGGCCCGAATGGGAGAGCATTACCTTGTATCGCAGGTGGAAGGGGGAACCAGGAAGCTTAAAGGGTTTGAACAGGCGTTGAAGATAGGTAAGCTCTCACCCGGGAGGGGAGCAAAGATTAATCAGTATGGAAATATCAGTGCAGGGCAGATAAGGCAGATTTTATCAGTACTTGGTAGGGCGGAGCATGTTTCCGGATATTCCGCAAATATTACAGACCGGTCGAGGAAGACAAACACTAAAGAGCGGGATTATGTACTGATTACAAAACGTCACGGAAGATTATTCCCTGGTGTTTATAAACGCATCCAGACAGCCAGGGGTTTCGGCGCGAAAACCAAAAAAACATTCGCAGACCGGAGCAAGACCTATCAGCGCGGTAAAAGAAAGACGGTGATCCGGGCCAGGGGATTGGAGTCCATTCTGGTTCAGGAAAAGAGAAAAACCATAAAACCGCTCCTTGATTTTTACGGAATAGCCACCAAAACATTTTACGAGAATTTTGAAAAACGCTTTTGGGAAAAGCTTAATAGTTATTTGTAGGGGGGAGGCATGTCAAAATCAAAAAAAATAATAATCTGGGGGCTGGAAGGGCGGGAAGAATACATTGACGATGCAGTATTTGACGGTCTGAAGTTCGTCGATAAGGCCCGCACCAAAACCGATGACAAAAGGCCAGTGGAGTATATTTTTTATGATGGCGCTAACCTGGTTGGTATGGATGCTCATAGAATTCACATTTATTCAGTTGATGATTCGGGGGTTTTTGCAGCCGGACACTGTTATGAGGTTATAAAATCATCCTCATCGGAAATTCATCTGGGTGATATGGGTGCTAATCTATCGGATGCATTTTTCCCCGACTGGAAAGAAACCTGGCCCGATAAACTTTACGAGCAGATTGATGTCCAGATCGCCCTGGGTGCCGGTTATCTGTCCAAGTCATACGGGAACCTTATAAAACACATGCCCATCAATAAAACAATTGAATATGCCCATTTTAAAGACCTGGCTCAAATGTATAACTGTGATGTGGGCTGGTACAATGATAACCTGATTTTTAAAGCAGGGAAAATGGGAGGCCTTATCGCTCCGATAAAAATCAGTGATGGTGATGCAACTGATTGAAATATCACAGAAAAAAGACTTCTAAATTTACCCCACAATCGACGATCTAACGTTAATCCATAGGAAACTACCCGCAAATGCCTCGTAATATGAGTTTTTGGCTCACTGTTGAGCAATATAAAAACAAAACCAAGTTTGTCACCCGCCGCCTGGGCTGGGGTTTTGCTAAACCCGGCGACATATTCAACGGAGTGGAAAAGGCTCAGGGATTAAAGGCGGGTGAAAAAATGGTTATCCTGGGGCAGCATGTAATTGTATCCTCCAGGTGGGAGCCTTTAAACCTCATGGTACTGAATCCTCTTTATGGATACGAAGAGTGCAGGCTGGAGGGGTTTCCGAACCTTACTCCGGATGAGTTTGTAGAAATGTTCTGCGATGCCAACCGCTGCAGACCGGGTGAACCAGTTAACCGTATGGCGTTTGAGTATTTATAATGGAAGTAACACACTCAGAACTCGAAGCTCTGGCGGATCTAATAGCAAAGCAGGTTAAATCTATCCTGGCAGTCGATCAGGTGCAGGGCAGATGGCTGACACTTGAAGAGGCAATGCAGTACGCTAAAGTCAGCTCTGTTAATACCATCAAAAAATGGATAGCCGAAGGTCTGATATATGCTAAAAAGGCCGGTCAATGGAAAGTTGACCGTGAATCGATAGACTCCTATTTTGAATCCGACAAATATTGACAAAATAAAGCAATTCTCGTATGTCTCTTGCATGAAACTATGGCAACGAGATAATGGTATCTGGTATGCTGTATGGCCTGAAAACGGCAACACCCGCCAGAAATCACTTAAAACCAAGGATGAAACACAGGCAAAACGCCGCCTGCAGCTCTTGAAAAACGACTTGCGGGCCGGGAAAGTCAAACCTATCCGGAAAGGTATATCTAAAAAACTTGACCCTTTTATTGATGAATTTTTGGAATATATCGAAGTTAGGTCCTCATCCGGTACGTTTGAATGTTATGAGACAGCCCTGAAAAAGGCCAAGGAATCATGGGGAAATATCATCCTGACAGATTTAACACCGAGGCATATTGACCGGCTTACCACGGATATGGTCAAAGCGGGCCTGGCAATACCCACAGTAAACAAAAACTACCGGCATGTAAAAGCAGCTCTTAAAAAGTTTTTTGAATGGTATAAGATGCCCGAGCCTTTTAAATGGCCTTCCCGCCTGCAGGAAGAGGAAAAACTACGTTACTTTACATCGAAAGATCTGGTTAAAATAATCGCAAAAATTGACGACCTGGAGTTTGTTGACCTCTGTTTGCTGGCTGCCTATGAAGGTCTCAGAAACAGCGAGTTGGTAAGGCTGCGGTTT
The DNA here is from genome assembly GCA_963667015.2 of Desulfatiglandales bacterium. GTDB lineage: Bacteria > Desulfobacterota > DSM-4660 > Desulfatiglandales > HGW-15 > JAAZBV01. Next base: position 789,816 of record CAXXJJ010000004.1, on the reverse strand, counting down.
GAGGATATAGACAACCCGGAGGGATATCTCAGGATAACGTCTGAGCAAAAGAATAAAACAGAGGCGCGTATCCCCATAAATAAGGGGGGCAGGGCAGTACTGGATAGATGCATTGAAAGGGGAGGGGATAAGGTTTTCAGGTTTGAAGCCCGTCAGACGATATCAAAGAAGTTTAAGAAGGCAGCCAGGGCAGCAGGCTACCCACAGGGGCGCTTTCATGATCTACGGCATACCTTTGGTGCGCACCTGGCCCTGGAGGGTGAACGGGAAGCAACTATCCAGAAATTAATGCGTCATAAATCCATGGCGTCCACCCAGATATACACCAAGCTGGCTCCGGATCACCTGAGAGAGGCCAGCGAAAAAGTCAATTACGGACCTATCCCGTTACCAAAATCAAAGTGATATGTTTTGCAATGAAATTGCAATGGATTTTGCACTAAAATTGACACTTTTTGACGGTTTTTGATCGTCAAAAAGTTTTTATAAAAGAATATATTCTAGTGAGAAAAGAGCGTAACTTATTGATATTATTATGGCGGAAGTGCATGGGAATCGAACCCACCCAACGAGGTTTTAGCCCGTTGCACCGGATTTGAAGTCCGGGAGCCCCACCAGTGAGCTTTCCACTTCCATGGTCCAGTCAATCAGCATTTCAGTTAGAAAGCTGAAAATTTTCGTGAGATAAGAGGCGTATTGCATAACACAATACATTTGCTTTATCAATATTGATCTATGAAAAATATATCAATTATATAAAATAATTTCATTTCAATTTGCAGAGAGATGACTAATATCCTGCATGTAAATCCTAACTCAGATGTTCAATAACAATATTCAATATTCTTCTAATTGGCTCTGCTGCACCCCACAGAAGCTGGTCACCCACACTAAAGGCTGCCAGGTAGTCAGGTCCCATTTTCATTTTTCTGATCCTGCCAACCGGCACTGTAAGTGTGCCGCTGACTGCTGCAGGTGACAGGAGCGCCAGGGTTGACGCCTTGTCGTTAGGGACAACTTTTGCCCAGTCATTTGAATGGGCGATCATGTCTGTCAGCTCATCAAGCGGCGCATCCTTTTTAAGTTTTATTGTAAACCCCTGGCTGTGGCAGCGCATTGCACCTATCCTTACACATAAACCATCGACAGGGATTGGTTCTCTGGTCCCGAGAATCTTGTTCGTTTCTGCATAGCCTTTCCATTCTTCTTTGGTCTGGCCGGATTCCATTGCCGCATCTATCCATGGTATGAGGCTTCCTGCCAGGGGCGCTCCAAAATATCCTGTTGGATGGGCTTCTCCCCTCATTTCATTAATGATATGTCTGTCCAGTTCAATAGCTGATTTGGCAGGATCATGAAGTGCACCAATGGCAGCCATCTGGGCTACAAGCTCTTTCATGTTGTTTGCACCGGCCCCTGATGCTGCCTGGTATGTCATGCTAGAAATCCATTCCACCATGTCATTGGCAAAAAGCCCTCCAACGCCCATCAGCATGAGGCTTACCGTGCAGTTGCCGCCTATATATGATTTGATACCGGATGAAAGCCCATTATCTATTACATCACGGTTTACAGGATCAAGAACTATAATGCTGTCATCTTCCATCCTCAGGGCAGAGGCCGCATCAATCCAGTATCCGTTCCAACCTTTTGACCTTAGTTCAGGATATACCTTTTTGGTATAGTCTCCTCCCTGGCAGGTAACTGCTATATCGAGTGATGAGAGAAGATCAAGATCATAGGCATCCTTTAATTCAGGAATATCCATCCCTACATCAGGGCCTTCTCCGCCCACATTGGATGTTGTAAAAAAGATCGCTTCATAATCATGAAAATCTTTTTCCTGAATCATTCTTTCCATAAGCACGGAGCCAACCATGCCTCGCCAACCGATAAAGCCTATTTTTAACATTGTTCTAATCTCCTGAGTTGGTTACAGTCTTATATACCTGATTTTCAATTTATTAGAATAGGAATATTTTATTGTTCTTTCAAGTTAAATCTATATGATTGATTATAAAATATGATCTGTAAAACGAAAAGATTGAACATCCGGCACTCGATATCCATCATTCAATGCCCAATTCCAGTCCGTAAATAAAATAATAAATACATTTTTAATTGACGTGTTATCTTTATGAAAACTATAATTAAAACTTTAGAAAATTGAGAATACACCGATAAGAGGGTTATAAATATTTACATTCCAGTTCAGGTGTTCAATAGCCTGAAGATATATTACAACCGAAGAAAATTAAGTTATCGTTTATTGTTGAAGAACTGGTGACCGGTAAATCAATATCAGATATAACCAGGCTTTCTGATATTCCCATCACACTGTATCTTTTTCTTGAACAAAAACCGGGGCGTTTGAAAATGAAAAAATCTCTTGCAGTAATCATGGCAGGCGGCAAAGGTGAACGCCTGATGCCGTTAACAAAAAACAGGTCAAAACCTGCTATTCCCTTTGGCGGGATATACCAGCTTATTGACCTGACCCTTTCCAATTGTATTAATTCAGGAATATATAAGATTATCGTACTCCCCCAGTATAAGTCCCAGACTCTTATGCAGCACCTTGAACAGGGATGGAATATCTTCAGTCATGACCTTGGGCATTATCTAAAGATAGCTCCTCCACAGATGATGGCTGGCGAAAAGTGGTACCAGGGAACCGCAGACTCCATACGTCAGAACATACATCTCATTGAGCAGGAGAATCCTGATCACATCCTGATCCTTTCCGGTGATCACGTATGCAAGATGGACTATACCCTTTTCAGGGAATACCATGATGCCAATAATGCCGATGTAACCGTATCTGTCATCGAGGCAAGAAAGGAACTGTCCAGGGAATACGGTGTACTTGAAGTGGATGATATGTACAGGGTTACCGGTTTTCAGGAAAAACCCAAAAATCCCACCACTATTCCAAACGACAGTTCAAGAATACTTGCCTCAATGGGTATATACATTTTTAAGGCAAAAGTGCTGCTCGATATCCTGAAGCAGGATGAACGGCCAGATTTTGGACATGATATTCTCCCTGATATCCTGGATAAAATGAAGGTTATGGCCTATCCATACAAAAAACAGAACCGTATCGCCGACAGGATACTCACCACTGATGAGGAAGGAAACAGGAGCGAGATTTTTGAGGAAAGGGCCCGGGATTCAGGTTATTGGCGAGATGTCGGTACCCTCGATGCCTACTGGAATGCAAATATGGACCTTACCGGGGTCGACCCCTATTTTAACATGTACGGCAGAATGTGGCCCTTACGTACCAACCAGAGGCAGTTTCCTCCGGTTAAATCGGTCTTTTCACAGAGTAACGGTGGTAATCCGAGGATGGGTATGTCTCTTGATTCTCTTGTTGCCCATGGTTCAATACTCAGCGGAGGAACAGTCCGGAACAGCGTACTCTCATACAATGTATTGGTCCAGAGCTGGGCGAGCGTCGAGGAGTCGGTGGTAATGGAAAATGTTGTAATAGGCAGGTATGCCAAGATAAAAAAGGCCATAATAAGCGAGGGAGTCAGAATCCCCCATCATATGGAAATAGGATTTGATCCGATGAAGGACAGGGAACGTTTTACAGTAACCTCTCGGGGTATTACAGTTGTAACACAGGATGATCTTGTTAATTAAAATAAACTCCTTTATTGTGAGGCAATGCCATGAAACCCAAAAAAAAGTATAATGTTGTTCCCAATATACCCGAAGCCCTTGAAGCATTGCGAAAACTCGCCTACAACATTCGTTTCAGCTGGCGGGGAGAAATCAGAGACCTCTTCCAAAGGATTGATCCGGGGCTCTGGACAGACTGTAAACATAATCCTATTCTTATGCTCGGGCTTGTCAGTCAGGACAGACTTGAGGAATTATCCAGGGACCAGGGCTTTACGGCTCAACTTGAGAGGATATCTCAGGATTTTGACAGATATCTTTCCCGCCCCAGGATAAAGGCCGGGGACTACTCTCCTGAAAAAGAATTCAGGGTCGCTTATTTTTCAGCAGAATTTGGTCTTGCCGGATGCCTCCCCATATATTCGGGAGGTCTTGGAATACTTGCCGGTGACCACCTTAAGTCAGCCAGCGATCTTAATATTCCGCTAGTCGGTGTAGGCCTTTTGTATCAGGAAGGTTATTTCAGCCAGTACCTGAGTAGTGACGGGTGGCAGATGGAGACTTACCCGGTTAATGACTTTAATAACATGCCCGTAAAACTTATAAGAGACGGCGATGGAAAGCCGGTACAGGTTTCAGTGGATTTTAAAGGAGAGAAGGTAAACATTCTTGTATGGCGTGTGGATGTCGGCCGTGTACCTCTTTATCTTCTTGATACCAACCTGCCGAGTAATTCGCCTGAAGTTCGCCGAACAACTGCACAGCTCTATGGCGGTGACTGGGAAATGAGGATCAGGCAGGAAATAGTCCTTGGAATAGGCGGTATAAGGGCACTAAAGGCCCTGGGCATAGATCCCACTGTAATACACATGAATGAAGGCCATTCGGCCTTTTCAGCGCTCGAAAGAATAAATCTGTTCAGGAAGGAAAAGGGACTTACCTTTGATGAGGCAAGGGAACTGGTAATAGCTACAACTGTTTTTACAACTCATACCCCTGTTCCGGCAGGTAATGATGCATTTGATACTGCCCTTGTCAGGAGCTATTTCGAGGAGTATGCCAAGGAACTGGGTATTAATTTCAGGGTTCTTCTGGGGTACGGCAAAATTGATCCTCGAAATGAGGATGAAAAATTCGGAATGAGTCCCCTTGCGTTAAGGCTTTCTTCACACGCAAACGGTGTTAGCCGACTCCATGGAAGGGTGTCACGCTCCATGTGGCAGAGGGTATGGCCGCGTCATCCTGAAGAAGATATCCCTATAGATTATGTGACAAACGGAATCCATGTGCCGACTTGGATCGCCAGTGAAAAGTCGTCCCTCTTTGACAGGTACCTGGGGCCGGACTGGGCTGAAGACCCCGATAACGAGAGGGTATGGAGGCAGATAGAGCAGATTCCGAATACAGAAATATGGCGTTATCATGAAAGGTGCAGAGACCACCTGGTTGCCTTTTCACGACGTCTGCTGGCGGACCAGATGAGAAGACGGGGGGCAACTCCCGCTGAAATACTGAGGGTAAATGATGTGTTTACACCGGATGCAATGACAATAGGTTTTGCACGGCGTTTTGCAACATATAAACGCGCCACTCTTCTTTTTAAAAATCCTGACAGGCTTGCTAAAATTTTAAATAATCCGGATTTTCCTGTTCAGATTATAATCGCAGGTAAGGCCCATCCACAGGATAATGAAGGTAAGGAGTTTATAAAAACAATAACACATTATGCCAGTGAAGAACGTTTTAGACGGCGCATTGTTTTTCTTGAAGATTATAATTCACATATTGCCCATATTATGGTTTCGGGAACTGATATTTGGCTCAATACCCCGAGGCGGCCCCTAGAAGCCTGCGGGACAAGCGGCATGAAGGCCCTTGCAAACGGATCTTTAAATCTCAGCGTGCTCGACGGATGGTGGGATGAAGGTTATAAGAGTGATTATGGGTGGGCAATCGGAAAAGGGGAGGAGTATAATGATCATCAGGCTCAGGACGATATTGAAAGCCGCGATCTGTACAACCTTCTTGAAAAGGAAGTCGTTCCACTCTTTTACAGGCGCGGAAATGATGAGCTTCCCAGGGGCTGGATAGAAAAAATGAAGGCCGGTCTTCGCGATCTTGTACCTGTCTTTAATTCCCACCGAATGGTACAGGAATATACAGATCGTTTTTATCTTCCCTGTTCCACAAGATATAACAGGCTTAGCGATAATGATTTTTCAGAAACAAAATCTCTTGCCTCATGGAGACAGAAGGTAATGACCGGCTGGAACAGTGTGTCCGTGCTGGAGGTCATATCGGATGAGGGCAGGGATATACCCATTGGCGACAAACTTGAGGTCACCGCAAAGGTTGTTCTAGGTGAATTAACACCGGACGATGTAACGGTGGAGGCATATTTCGGAAGGCTTGATCACAAAGGTGAGTTTAAAGAACGGGAGACAAAGGAGCTTCTTCCCGTGAGCCTTGATCAGGGTGTCCATATCTTTAAAGGAGATGTTGATTGCTCCGGCACTGGGCGGTTCGGGTACACGGTACGGGTAATGGCCAGCAAAAAGAGACTTGAAAATCCGTTTGTTATGGGTCTTGTTGCGTGGGCGTAAAAAGAAAGGTTTACGGTTTGAGGTTAAAGGTTTAAGGTTGAAATCTTAAGACATCAAAAACTGTAGTGGCAGACCTGAGTGTCTGTCCGAAAACGATTTATAAAAAGGATACATATTGACATCAACTCTCAGCTCAGAACAGATAAAAAACCTCGCAGCCGGTAATATTGCAGACCCTTTCAGTATTCTTGGTCCTCATCTGGAAAAGAATAACCTGATTGTGAGAGGTTTTATACCGGGCGCAAAGTCTGTATCTGTTACCGGACTTGGCCATGGTAAATCTGTAGAACCGGTACAGGTTGATAAAACCGGCCTTTTTGAGGTTAATTTTCCACCGGGTACACCGATTAATCCCTATCGTCTGAATGTTGAATTTGCAGGGGGAAACAGCTCGTCTTTTTATGACAGCTATTCCTTTATGCCAATACTGAGTGATTATGACATGTATCTATACGGCCAGGGCAATCATTACAATATTTATGAAAAGTTCGGGGCCCATGTTATTACACATCAGGGTATCCGCGGCACGGTTTTCGCCGTCTGGGCACCTTCCGCAAAAAGGGTAAGTGTTATAGGTGATTTCAACCAGTGGGACGGGCGCAGGCATATGATGCGCAGCCGGGGCTCCTCTGGTATATGGGAGTTATTTGTCCCTCATCTGGGTCAGGATCTTCTGTATAAATATGAGATACGAACGCAGGATGATGTTATCCTTACAAAGGCAGATCCCTTTGCATTCCGTTTTGAAAAAAGGCCCAGGACAGCAGCGGTTGTCCATGACCTTGATAAATATAGCTGGAATGATGAAAAATGGATGTCCGACAGGGAGGCTGGCAATCCCCTTGAAAGCCCCATGGCCATATATGAAGTCCATCTCGGTTCATGGCGGCGCAGGCAGGAAGAGGATAACCGCTGGCTTACATATAATGAGGCCGCAGAAGAGTTGATCCCCTATGTTAAAAATATGGGATATGACTATATTGAACTTCTTCCTGTTTCAGAACATCCTTTCGATGGATCATGGGGTTATCAGGTAACCGGTTATTATGCGGTTACATCAAGATTCGGCACTCCAGAGGAATTTATGGCATTTGTTGATAAATGTCACCAGGAGGGAATAGGCGTTATTCTTGACTGGGTGCCTGCACATTTTCCAAGAGATTCTTATGCCCTTGAGTATTTTGACGGGACTCACCTCTATGAGCATGAAGACCCCAGGCAGGGAGTGCACAAGGACTGGGATACCCTTATATTTAATTACGGAAGAAACGAAGTAAAAAACTTTCTGGTGGCAAACGCCCTTTTCTGGCTGGATAAATATCATATTGACGGTTTCAGGGTTGATGCTGTTGCATCCATGCTCTATCTGGATTATTCGAGAGAGGAAGGTGAATGGATACCCAATAAATACGGCGGCAGGGAAAACCTTGATGCAATTGAGTTTATTAAAAACCTGAATACAAAGATCTATGAAAAATATCCCGGCGTGGTAACTATAGCAGAGGAATCTACCGCATGGCCCGGAGTTACCCTTCCTGTTCATCTGGGAGGCCTGGGCTTTTTGTTTAAATGGAATATGGGCTGGATGCATGATATGCTTACCTTCATGTCAAAGGATCCTGTCCACAGGCGGTATCACATGGACAACCTTACATTCGCCCTTTTATATGCCTTTAATGAAAATTTTATACTTCCCCTTTCTCATGATGAAGTGGTCCACGGGAAGGCATCATTGCTTTCAAAAATGCCTGGAGATGACTGGCAGAAATTTGCCAATCTGAGGCTTCTTTTTGGATATATGTATGGAGAACCCGGAAAAAAGATGCTTTTTATGGGGTGCGAGTTAGGTCAATGGAGAGAATGGGACCACGATCAGTCTCTTGAATGGAACCTGCTGCAGTATGAAAATCATCAAAAAATCAGAGATTATTTAAAAGAACTCAACCGGCTGTATCATTCCGAACCTGCCATGCATGAAATCGATTTTTCATACGAGGGGTTTGAGTGGATTGATTTCAGGGACGCAGACTCCTCTGTTGTTTCATTTATACGCAGGGGCAGAAAACCTGATGATCTTCTCATTTTTGTGTTTAATTTTACTCCCGCCCTCAGAGAAAAATACCGGATCGGGGCTCCGACAGAAGGTTTTTATAAAGAAATTCTTAATTCCGATTCAGAAAATTTCGGCGGATCAAATACTGGACTGAAAGGCGGTATCTCTGCAGAAGCAAAAGAATGCCATGGGAGACCTTTTTCACTCAACCTTACAATTCCTCCTCTTGGAATGCTTATATTAAAACCTGAGTAAAATTCACAATTATTCAACAAACCAGGCTTGATTCCTTTAATAAAATCGGATAAGAATAAAGCTCAAAATTTTACGGCTGGCAACCGTAAAATTTATTTGTTCAAACCCTGAAATCGAATCTCGCGTTTGGATTAGTCCCGTATATTTAAACAGGGGATGTCGACATAGGAGGTCAGTATTACATGTTGCTTGATGACAGTATCTTAAACGACCTGGCGATTCTGATAGTAGACGATGAACCGGATATTCTGGAGACCATTGAAGATGAATTGTATATGTGCATACTTCATAAGGCCGAAGATTACGAAACAGCCTGTGATTATCTGAATAAATATAAATATGACATAGTTGTTCTTGATATTATGGGTGTTAACGGTTTTGAACTGCTTAAACTATCGGTTTCAAAAGGATTTCCAACTGTCATGCTGACTGCCCACGCACTTACACCCGATGCGTTAAAAAAATCAATTCAACTGGGTGCCGTGTTTTTCCTTCCCAAAGAAACCCTGCCGGAACTTCGTTTCTTCCTTGAAGAGCTTGTTAAAAACAAGTTTATCCCGAGCTGGTTGACATTTTTTGAAAAGTTGAATGTACATTTTAATAAATATTTTGGACCAAACTGGAAGGAGAAAGACCAGTTTTTTCGTGAATTTGAAGAAAGCGTAGTGAAAAGCGAGAGTGTTAAAAAAGAAGAAGATCTAGAAGCCTGACAGATAAAAACATTGCACGCCGGATTTCGCGTTATACCGGTAACTTACTGAATCTAGCACTGATTTGACAATGGTATTGAAACCGTTCGGTGCAGATCATTTCGGGTAGCTGCTATGGATCAGGTATTACTGTTAAATACTTCCTATGAACCTATAAAGGTGATTCACTGGCAAAAGGCCATTACTATGCTCTGCCTGGGAAAGGTAGAGATAATTGAAGAGTATGGCCGAAGCATACATTCAGTCAGTTTTACCATTAATCTCCCTTCTGTCGTCCGCCTGTTGAAATTTGTAAAGAGAAATAAAAAACCTGTAAAGTTTTCAAGGCAAAATATCTATGCCAGGGACAAATATAAATGTCAGTATTGTGGAGTAAGATTTCCACCTGAAGATCTGACCTATGACCATGTGCTTCCTAAATCAAGAGGCGGCAGGACTGAATGGACAAACATAGTAACCTGCTGCATTGAGTGTAATCGCAAAAAAGGGGGGAAAACTCCGCGGGAGGCATCCATGAAACTTATGAAAAAGCCTGTAATGCCTAAATGGGTGCCGGCTATGAGGCTGACTGTTGGATTTACCCATGTGCCCAGAACATGGAGAGAATACCTTTACTGGAATGTGGAATTGATGGAATAAATAAACGGTTTACGGTCTAAGGTTTGCGGTTTACGGATAAAAAACAAAAAGCCATGCTTCCTTTATGGGGCATGGCTTTTATCTTTAAAAGCTTTTCTCTGTCTTCTCTGCGAACTCTGTGAGAGAAAAATTAAACCAGAAAATCGGTTGGAACATCCCTTAACCTTGAAATGTTTAAAATCTTTTCTTTTACATTGAATCCTCTTGCACATTTTACTGTACAGGTTTCACAGTCATCGCAGGCGATTTTATTCAAATCCATTGAATCCAGTGTTATCCTGGCCATCTGCATGTTTTTATATCCATATGCATACATATAGCTGCGCATCAGTGTGGGGATGTGGTGCCCTGCCGGACACTGTGGCAGGCATTTTTCACATTGATAACAGAATAGATTTGCCTGACTGTTTCTTTTATTTAATAAAGCTCTTTCTGCTGTTGTCATCTTCAGGTTGTTCATGACAGCAATAGTTGAATTCATATGATCAAATGTCTGCCAGCCCGGAATAATGGTGTGAACATTTTCATCTTCTAGTGTCCATTTTATTGCGGCAGTAATTTCATCATCCGTAGGGTTTTTAGGAGGGCCTCCAAAACCGCCGCCTACAATACCTGCAACAGTTTTCATGCCGATTATTCCCAGCCCTGCATTTGCGCCATCTGCAATGGCCTTTTTGATTTCATCAACATTAGGATATGTTGAATTATATGCCACTAAAACCACATCATGCGCCTTGCTTTCAATGGCAGCCCTTATTACCTCATGTTGATTCTGGTGAGTTGAAACCCCGATGAAGCGTGTCCTGCCTTCCTTTTTAACCTGTTTCAATGCCTCTAAATAGGGCTCAAAAAGGACCTTATCCCTGCTGCCGGGACCATGCAGGTAAAGGATGTCAACATAATCCAACCCGATACGTTTCATGCTTTTATCAAATTCCCCGATAAAATCCTGTGGTTTTGCATTGTCATTTAAATTACCCATCATGATTCCGGGCATGCTTATTTTTGTTGAAATTACAAATGAATCCCTTGGTTTATCCTTGAAGAATTTTCCGAGCATTGTCTCGCTTTTTCCCATGCCACCGTACAGTGCAGCCGTATCAAAATGAACGATGCCTGCATCATATGCTGCCTCCACCAGCTTCGGGTTTAAGGTGTTCATTACTCCCATGCTGACGATGGGCAGTTTGATACCTGTTTTACCAAGGGCACGGTATATGAAATTTGTTTTTGCAGGCTCACCCGCATATACTTTATCTTTCATGATTGCAGGGAACATAGAAGCCCCTGCAAGGCCTGCAATACTGGTCTTTATGAATTTTCGGCGGTTCTTATTTATCGGCATATCTTTCATCACTCAATCTCCTTTATAAGGTGGTTAACGATTGGCAAATATATATTTTTTAGAAAGCTAATTACTTTAAATTTAAAATCATCTGTTTGAGAATATCCATATTCACTTTAACGTTGTCAGGGTTTAATATCCCGGCAATATAGTTCCCGGATACAGAAATGATCAGTTTTCCCTGATATGGATCTTCAATTTCATGAATACCGCCCTTTAGAATATCCCGGGTAAAACCAGTTTCCTTTTTATATTCATTAATGGATTTTTCAAGAGTGGATCTATCCGGAGCTTCAATGATAAAAAGTTTGTAGCTTGATTCCGGATCACCGTAATCAGAAGTAAAGACATTTTTAAAATAGGCGTAACCCAAGTAATCCTTTGTTATGTACTCTTCCCTGTTTTTTATTTTTTTTAAGTCAGGGAACAGTTTTAATGCATGCGGCGGATCTGTTTTCTCGTTAAGCCGAGCTGATATTATTTTGCCTGCTCCTGTAAGGATTTCTTTGTCTTTCGCGCCAAGATTGTACCCTGATAATTTTATATAGTATTTTCCCTGGTAAAAATTAAGGTATCCTTCAGTATAGTTGGCCTGAGTGCCTATGGGGAGAAACTCGCATTCATATGGTCTTTCCTGGCTGTAGATTCCAAAACTGTTATCAATATTTTGATGATCATATATTTCTATGTTTATTGTGTTACCCTTTTTATCTTCATATACCTGGACATTCATTTCAGCAAAATCATATAGCAGGTACAGTTCGGCTGCTCCATTCATGAACTCAAACAGCGTTTCCGGTTTATATGTGATTACCTCTCCTGATTTTGAAAAACCCGAAATATCCGGAAAAATATTTTTATCAATAGAACTGCTTCCTGATGCATTGAATGGTGGCATGATAAAGCAGAATAACAGTGCAAAAAAAATGTATTTTCTTAACGACATAATATCTCCGGAAAAATATTGGTTAACGGTGAAGCACCTTGAGTTTTGCGTCAATAAGCTGTTTATGACTCAAACGTAACAGGGTGGCAACCTTATGGGCAAGATAATCTTCATACTGTTCAAGTTTACCGTCAGAATATGCAATTTCCCAGATTGTCTCAATTACCTTTAACTTTTCATCAAGACTGTAGTTCTGATTAATAACATTGGTAAACTTCCATAAGTCTATACTGTTTTCAAGTTCTGCTTCGGAAGATTTAATTAATTCGTTTACCTCTTCTTCAGAAAGCGAATATCTTGTTTTAAATATATCTGTAATATCATTCCTTTCCTTTTTGCTGAATTTGCCATCTATATGTGCAAGTTCAAGAAGAAGGGCACATGTGGCCAGGTTTGTATCTCCTGCGCTGATTTTTTTTTGTTTTTCAGTTTGTCCGTTTCCGATAATTTTTTTTACCAGGTCGATCATTAATTCCTCCAGTATCCGGCAGTTTGAATTTATTACAATAATTTATTATCATTTTTTATGCACAGATTCAAGAGGACACGCCTGTAATGGCTAATATTTAAAATAGGCTGAATAATATATTAAATAAAAAGCTGTTAAAGGTTCTATTCAGACGAATAAACCCAATTGTAGTTGATTGGCTTTAGATGGGTTGAGTCAGGCCTTGGGTGTAAAAATTCGTCTACTACCCTTAGCCAGTTATAGGCTGGTCTCAGCTTTCTTATCTTGCCATCTTCAGGAGGTTTGGAATATTGGGTATAATCATAAACTGCTTCAGAAACGCCCACATGATATCCTTTGCCAGGAAAAAGGTATGAATTTTTGAATTTATCAATGCTCATATTCTCTTTCGAAGCGAGTGCTTTAATCTGATCATTTTGAAGTTGAATCAGGAAAAACTTTGAAAGACCGCGTTCCGAATATTTAACCATTGTTCTTGATTCGGAGCTTGAGATATAGATTGTGCTTATGACAGCGAGTTTCTTTAATAATTGAGATGCAATCAGGGCTGCTGTCCTGCGGCCTCCGACACTGTAATGACACCCGTAATATTCAAAAAGTTTGTTTTGTACTATTCTGGCGTATTTATCTCCATTTTCATACAGGTTATTCTGTATATATTTTAAATACTTGCCAAGGTCTTCAGCTGCATCCGAAATCGGCCAGTCAATCTTTACATGAAAATGGGTCAGGGCATACCTGTTTTTCTTTTTGATTGTCGGGTCCTGCTGAATAAGAAGGGCATAGTCTATTGATGTCAGTTCTTCAAGAAAATCAAAAAATGGCTGGTTGTCAAAATATTTGATATTATTGTAGAATTTTTTATGAAGAGTGAAATTGGACAGATCATCCAGATTCTTTTTTATAACTTTATTTTCAGGAAAGAAGCGGATATAATTCTTGAGCGACGGATCAATTGCACCTTCACAAAAGATAACAATAAAGGTTTTGAACAGCTCGGACTCCTTTTCCATCTTTTTGGATTTTGGTCTTAATTCGCTTTTATCAACAAAGCTGTATTCTACATCATTTTTGAGGTAGTTATTAAATGAATCAATAAGTGAAACTTTCATCAAACGCAATTCAAGCGAATCTCTCATTATTTCGTATAAAGATCGTCTGAGTTTTTCATAATAATTTAAGCGTTCTCTGTAAAGCCACATATCGGATACTTTTTATATATTTAAAGGGGATGTTAAAAACTTTGTTAAAATATATTAAAATGAGGTAAGTGTCAAGAAAAAATAGGGAAATTTGAGTTTGAAAAGCTTACATGGTTTATTGATTAAGAAAAGTAATTAACTGTTTTATAAATAAATAGTAATGATTTATAAGTTTAAATGAATTATACTGTAATAGTTTTAACAATTTTTAAGTATTATTCCCGGTTTCATATTTTTACTAAATTGAACGGGTAGTCTGGAGAAATTTTAATGAGAAAAAAGTTTAAAAAAGCAGGAGTCATTGGTGCCGGAGTTATGGGAGCAAATATTGCCGCACAGCTGGCCAATGTTGGCATAGATACTGTACTGCTTGATATCGTGCCTCCTGTATCAAATAACGGAATAAATAGGGATGATATAAAATTCAGAAACGGTTTTGCTCTTAAGGGGGTTGAACGTGCTAGAAAATCAAGCCCTGCATCTTTTTATCTTACTGAAAATGCCGAGCTGATAACAGTAGGGAATCTTGAGGATAATATAGATTTATTGAAAGATGTGGATATTGTCATAGAGGCAATAGTTGAAGATTTCTCCCTGAAGAGAGGACTTTTTAAAAGATTAGAAAAGGAAATAAAACCGGCCACAATTGTAACCTCAAATACATCAGGTATATCGATTGCAGACATGTGTGAGGGATTTTCCCAGGATTTCCGGGAACATTTTGCAGTCACCCATTTTTTTAATCCTCCGAGATACATGAAACTTATTGAGATAGTTAAGGGGCCTGATACGCTCCCTGAAGTAATTGATATAATAACTGAGAATTTTGAACATGTTATTGGTAAACGTATTGTCTTTGCAAAGGATACCCCGAACTTTATAGCAAACCGTATTGCTGTTTTCAGCACACTCAATAATATAAGGGTAATGAGCGAGCTTGGTCTTTCTGTTGAAACGGTTGATGAATTGACCGGTACAGTAATAGGCTTTCCGAAGAGCGCTACATTCAGGACAAATGATATTGTAGGTCTTGATACGCTTGTTCATGTTGCCGGCAATGTATTAAAAAAAGCCCCGGATGATGAGAAACGGGACATTTTTGCTACTCCTGATATAGTAAAAGCCATGATGGAAAATAATCTCCTGGGGGATAAAAGCGGGCAGGGATTCTATAAAAGGGAAAAAAACAAAAGAGGTGAAAGTATAATCCTTTCTCTTGATTATAACAAGATGGAATACGGGGAAAGGAAACCTGTCAAATATGATTCACTTGATGCAGCACTTAAACATCATGAACTGCAGGAAAGGATCAGGGAGCTCTATTATGCCAAGGATAGTGCGGGATTATTCACATTCAGGACAAGAAGTGATGAATTTATTTATGCTGCCAACCGTATACCTGAGATAGCCGATGATATATTGAACATAGACAATGCACTTAAATGGGGATTCAACCGTGAAATGGGCCCATTTAAGATGTGGGATGCTATTGGCCTTGAGAAGTCCGTATCAAGGATGAAAGAGACAGGCTATGAAATCCCTGAATGGGTCAGCAGGATGCTGCAGAAGGGATTTAAATCTTTTTACATCAGTGAAAATGGCAGGGAATTTTATTATGATCCGGGCTCTGAGACCTATATAGAAGAAATTCCTAATCCCGGTATCATCTGGCTGCCTTCACTCAAGGATAGACAGAAGAAGATTACCGGGAACAATGAAGCATCTCTGGTGGATATTGGCGATGGTGTGGCATGTCTCGAGTTCCATTCAAAAATGAACACCATGGGAGAAGGCATTATCAGTATGATAAATGAGTCAGCAGACATTGTTTCAAGAAACTTTGAAGGTATGGTCATCTCAAATCATGCAGACAATTTTTCAGTAGGGGTAAATCTTTATCTGGTTTTGGCTGCAGCCGAGGAACGCGACTGGGATAAAATTGATCAGATGGTAAGGATCCTGCAGGATAATCTGATGCGGTTAAAATACCTGGATAAACCTGTTGTAGCAGCACCTTCCGGTATGGCACTTGGAGGTGGCTGTGAAATCTGTCTGGCTGCTGACAGGGTTCGTTATGCCGCTGAGACCTATATGGGACTGGTCGAAGCAGGTGTTGGCCTTATTCCGGCCGGGGGCGGAACCAAGGAATTATTGATCAGAAATACCGAGCAATTATTTGAGGTCCCTGCAGGCGGTATTTATCAAAAACAGATTGAAATGCTTCCTTTTATAGCAAAGGCTTTTGAGACAATATCCCTGGCAAAGACATCCACTTCAGGTCCTGAGGCCGTAAAACTCGGCTATTTAAGAAAAACAGACCGAATGACTGTAAACAGAGATTTTTTACTGAGCGATGCAAAGAAGATGGTCATTGCAATGAATATGGAAGGTTATAATGCCCCCGGTCCGATGAATAATATCAGGGTTCCCGGAAGAGATACCCTGGCGATGCTGAAACTTGCTGTATGGGCAATGCATGAACAGGGGTACGCAACGGATTATGATGTCACTGTTGCCGAAAAGGCAGCATATGTGCTTTGCGGCGGTGATCTTTTTGCTGATACAAAGGTAAATGAACAGTATCTGCTTGATCTCGAAAGAGAGTCATTCCTGAGTTTGTGCGGAAATCAAAAAACTCAGGAGCGTATGCATCATATGCTTACGACCGGAAAGGCCTTAAGAAATTAACAGGAGCTAATATGAAGGAAGCGGTTATTGTTGCTGCGTGCAGAACAGCAATTGGTAAAGCCCCGAGAGGCATGCTCAAAAATACAAGGCCCGAAGAAATGGGATGTGCTGTGCTCGGGGATCTTATAAAAAGGGCAGAGGGACTGAACCCTAAACTGATAGATGATGTTATTATAGGGTGTACATTTCCCGAATCAATACAGGGTATGAATCTTGGCCGTGTGCTGGTTATATCCATGGGGTGGCCGGACAGGATACCCGGCATGACAGTAAACCGGTTTTGTTCATCAGGATTACAGGCAATAGCCATCGGTGCCGAAAAGATAATGTGCGGTTATGCTGATGTTATTATTGCCGGAGGAGTGGAGCATATGAGCCGGATTCCAATGGTGGGAAGCCTGCCATATCCTAATCCTGCCCTTGTGGAAGAAAGGCCTGGAGCCTATAGCAGTATGGGATTGACAGCGGAAAATGTGGCTGAAAAATACAATATCGGTCGTGATGAACAGGATGAGTTTGCTGCTCAGAGTTATCAAAGGGCCGAAACCGCCTCAAAAGGCGGAAAGTTCACTGAGCAGATTGTACCATTGGATGTCATTATTCAGGAGGAGACTCCTGATCACCGGTTCGAGCATAAAACATTAATTTTTGATAAAGATGAAGGAATCAGACCCGGGACGACAAAGGAAAGTCTGTCAGAGCTGTCACCTGTATTTAAGATAAAAGGTACCGTAACAGCGGGTAACTCCTCCCAGACAAGTGACGGGGCTGCTGCTGTGTTGATAATGTCCAGAGAAAAAGCGGCTGAGCTTGGATTAACTCCTGTTTTGACCTTCCGGGGGTATGTAGTTGAAGGATGTGCCCCTGAATATATGGGTGTAGGTCCGGCTGTTGCCATTCCCAAACTGGTAAAAATGACCGGAGTTCAACTGAAGGATATCAATCTTATCGAGTTAAATGAGGCGTTTGCGGCTCAGGCCCTCTATTGCATAAAAGAATTGGTTATCAGTCCTGAAATAACCAATGTCAATGGAGGGGCAATAGCCCTGGGGCACCCTCTTGGATGTACAGGTGCAAAACTTACAACACAACTGGCTTACGAAATGGCAGATCGAAAAAGCAGATATGGCATTGTTTCCATGTGCGTAGGATTCGGCATGGGGGCAGCTGCCCTGTTTGAAAGGGAGTAATATTACCGGGTTAGTTATATACTGAATAATAATTAACAGAAAAATAACAATATTATTAATAATCTTGATTGACAAATAGCTTATAAATCCATATAAGCGATAGTTTTTTTTAAATGTAACAATTTTTAGAACAGAGGCTGTAAATGAAAGAGGAAATAGAAAGAATAAGAAATATCGGGATCAGTGCTCATATCGATTCCGGTAAGACAACTCTCACCGAGAGAATATTATATTATACAAAGAGAATTCATGCAGTCCATGAGGTAAGAGGCAAGGATGGCGTAGGCGCAAAAATGGATTCCATGGAACTTGAAAAGGAACGTGGAATAACCATTTCATCCGCTGCCACTTACTGCGAATGGAAAAAGCATATGATCAACATCATTGATACACCCGGGCACGTTGACTTCACAATTGAAGTTGAAAGGGCGCTGAGGGTTCTTGACGGCTCAATACTTGTTTTATGTGCTGTCGGCGGTGTGCAGTCTCAGACAATCACTGTTGACAGGCAGATGAACAGGTACAAGGTTCCAAGACTTGCCTTTATCAACAAGTGCGACAGGTCAGGTGCTGATCCGCTGAAAGTTGCCAGGCAGATGAGAGAAAAGCTCAGCCTGAACGCAGTGCTCATGGAGCTTCCAATCGGGCTCGAGGCAGACCTTAAAGGTCTGGTAGACCTTGTGTCCATGAAAGCAATCTATTTTGAAGGAAACTATGGCGATGACATCAGAATAGATGAAATCCCCGCAGACCTTTTAGATGAAGCAGAGGCAAAGCGTGAAGAGTTGCTCGATGCCGCATCTTTGTTTTCCGATGAATTGATGGAAGCAGCACTCGAAGGCGAGGTTGATGAAGAGCTTATTATAAATGCGATCAGAAAGGGTACTCTGGCAAGAGAGCTTACGCCTGTATTTATAGGTTCAGCATATAAAAATGTTGGTGTGCAGGCGCTGCTTGACGGTGTTAATCGTTATCTTCCTTCTCCTTCCGAGGTAGAAAATATTGCCCTTGACTTGGAGGATAATGAAAAGGAAGTTGTCCTGTCGTCAAATGATGCTGATCCGCTTGTTGCTCTTGCATTCAAGCTCGAGGTAACTCCCTACGGACAGCTTACCTACCTGAGAGTTTATCAGGGAACTTTAAAAAAAGGTGATGATCTTATTAACACCAGAGACAGAAAAAAGATCAAGGTTGGAAGACTCGCCCGTATGCATGCCGATGAAATGGAAGACATTACAGAGGCAAAGGCAGGAGATATTGTAACGCTTTTCGGTGTTGACTGTTATTCCGGTGATACCTTTACAGATGGAAAATACAGATATTCAATGACTTCCATGTTTGTGCCCGAGCCGGTTATTCATCTCAGTATTGTTCCAAAGGACAATAAGGCAAGGATCAATATGTCCAAGGCTATAAACAGGTTCATAAAGGAAGATCCTACCTTTAGAAGCAGGGTGGATGAAGAATCCAGTCAGACAATCATTTCAGGTATGGGTGAACTTCACCTTGATATTTATGTTGAAAGAATGAAAAGAGAATATAATGCCGAGGTCGAAACCGGCATGCCCCAGGTTGCTTACAGGGAAGCCATCTCCACAAGGGCGGAATTCGATTATACCCACAAAAAACAGACCGGTGGTTCAGGTCAGTACGGCCGTGTTGCAGGCTTCATGGAACCCTCCGAAGACGATAACTACGAGTTTGTTAATGATATCAAGGGAGGTGTTATACCGACAGAATATATTCCTGCAGTCGATAAAGGCTTCAGGGCATGTCTCGGGAAGGGCAGCCTGATCGGTTTCCCGGTCATTGGCATGAAAATCACTATCAATGATGGTCAGTTCCATGCTGTTGACTCCTCTGAAATGGCCTTTTCACAGGCTGCAATCGGTGCTTTCAGGTCAGCCTATTCAAAGGCAAAGCCCGTAATACTTGAGCCTATCATGAAAGTATCAGTCGAATCTCCATCGGAATATCAGGGCAATGTTATGGCATCAATCAACCAGAGGAGAGGCATGATTGTCAGCTCAACTGAGGATGGAAGCTTTTCAGTTGTTGATTCGGAAGTGCCGCTTGCCGAGATGTTCGGGTATGCAACTGTTCTGCGTTCACTGACACAGGGTAAGGCAGATTTTACAATGGAATTCAGCAGGTACTCAAAGGTGCCGGCATCAATATCTGAAGACCTCAAAAAAGAGTATGCCGAAAAGGCAAAGGGAGGTAAATAACAATGAATGATTTTATAAAGGTCAGTCCTTTAAAACTGCTTGAAATGTCTTCCGGCGATGGTCTTGGAAAGGGAAATCTTGGCGTACTTATGGCAAGGGCAGGAGTTGGAAAAACTGCATGCCTGATACATATAGCATTTGATATGCTTTTCAGAAAACAGAAGCTTGTTCATATTTCGCTTGAGGATTCACCTGAAAAGGTAACATCCTATTATAATGTAATATTCTCTGATCTGGTCAAGGCCCTAGATATCAAGGACGAGACAGATGGGATGATGCTCCTTGAAAGAAACAGGATGATCCTTGCATACCTGAATAAAAGTTTTGAGATTGATCGTCTAAAAAGAAACTTGAATAATCTTAAGGAACAGATTGAATTTATTCCGGATATCCTTATTGTTGATGGGCTTGATTTTGAAAAGGTAGATGCTGAAACCATGAAGGAATTTAAAAAGGTTGCGGAAGAATTTGATGTGGAAATTTGGTTTTCGGCACTTTCTCACAGGCATATTACCGATAAGAATGAAAAGGGGATTCCATATCCATGCAGCAGGGTTGATGATTTCCTCAGCGTTATTATACAGCTTGATCCGAGTGAGTCAGGTATTTTCCTGAAACTGATCAAGGATCATGATCACGAAGTCAATGATGATTCAAGTATCCGTCTTGATCCGAATACTTTTCTTGCTAGTTTATAATCACCGGAAACCACCCAAAAATATATTATTTTTGGGTGGTTTCTTCTGTTTCAAGTAATGGTATAAAAAAGATCATTATCATTCCCGGAATAGAAGCCAGAAAACTGATTCCAAAGAATATCCAGTACCCAAGCAAGCCGGCTAAAAAACCACTGATTACACCTGCTAAAACCCCACAAATATTCATAAGTCCTGACCCTATAGCATAGTGGGCCGCCTTGAATTCGGAAAGACAGGTTCTCATTAAATAGGTCATCAGGACAGATGTGCCCAGACCACCGGAAAACTGATCAAAACCGTTAACAGAGGCAATGAGAAACAGGTTATAATTCCCCAGGGGAACCACGTTGTCGGCGCCAGTGTTCAAAATTAAAAAATTATTTAAATAAAGGGCAAGAAGCATATATATAAGATTGGTAAGATTCTGGGCGAGCAGAAATGGCCAAAGAGTTCTTTTTAAGGAATATTTTGAGATGGCCCAGCCTCCAATCATTGCACCTATGATCGAACAGGGAAGACCTATTGCTCCTGATATCCATCCATAGTGCACTTTAATGCCAAGGTCCACCATGAATGCGGCTGACATGGATGAAAGCATGAATTCACCTGTTCTCAGGAGAATAATAAAAGCCAGGATAATTCCGATCTTTTCTCTATCCATGTAAGTAATAAAGGCTCTGGAATAAAATGACTTCTCATTTTTTAATAAAATCGCATTTATTTTGTTTTTAAACAGCGTAAGTAGAATCAGTACGAACAGTAGTGCAATCCCTATCCATCCTGCTGCCGATATCCGGTTGATGACAGGTAATTGCTCCTTAATTTCCTGGAACCAGTTAAGAGAAAATGCCATCTGAAAAAGAATATTCCTGCAATGACTGAAGTCAAAGTAAGAAGAGCTTTAAACCTTAAAGTTGCCTTAAAAAGATCAAAAATGGAGTATTTTTCTTTTTCTGCATCCGGGAGAAAAAACAAATGGTAGAGAAAAAGTATGAGAAGAATAATTCCTGCTGCAAAAAACCCTATAAGCCAGTTGGTATACGTCCCTATTGTTACAATAACACCTGTTCCCGTCATCATGGCTAACCGGTAAGCCATAACACGGTAACCAACAAATTTTGCCTGCCCCTTTTTATCCAGCGCTTCCATATAGTAACCATCAATTGCGATATCATTTGTGGCCGCAACGATAGATCCTATAAAAAATAAAATAGCAATAACCTTTATTCCTCCCTGGACGGGAGTCAAAAAAGCCACAGATAAAAACAGGACCGCCAGGATAAACTGCATTGAATTCATCCATTTTCTCTTTGTCCCGAATTGGTCGACCTGGGGACTCCAGAGAAGTTTCAGCACCCATGGCAATCCAAAAAGAGATGTGAGCCCGACGCCTTCCAGGCTGACTTTCATGTCCCTGAAAAATACAGAGGAAATAATCCGGATTAGAGAGTAAGGAAATCCTTCAGCAAAATAGGTCGAAAAACACCAGATATGCGGATTTTTAAGTATCTTTTTTTTATCGCTGTTCAAAGGTAAATTCTTATAAGGTTATTTGTTATAGGTTTTAATTTAGATACCTTTTAATGAGTTTATATTCAATCAATTTTTATAAAATTAGTATTTTATAGTAAAAATCTAAATTAAGAATCAATTCATTAACATTTGATTTGCCCGGATTATTTTGGTAGTAACATTGTCTAAGCTATTGCATATACCCAAAAAAAGCGACAAGAGTATAGATCAATGCATTTATTTGTCATCTTGTAATGCTGTTTGTAAATTTACTTATCACTTGGAAAAAAAGATATGAAAACAGGCCGAAATGATTTTTGCCCCTGCGGAAGCGGACTCAAGTATAAAAAATGCTGTCTCAAAAAAGGACTAACCTCTTCAGAAGACAAAAGTGCCCTGTACTTGAGAAAATTCGGCATAAAGATAAAAAGCGAAGCCGATATTGCAGGCATTAAAGCGGCAGGCAGACTTGCGGTTGATACCCTCAACCTGGTGGAGGAGTATGTTAAACCGGGGATGAAGACGGATGATATAAACACTATTGTTCATGAATTCACAGTTAAAAACGGGGCTGTTCCCGCCCCATTGAATTACAGGGGATATCCCAAAAGTGTATGTATCTCCATCAATGAGGTAATATGTCATGGAATACCCGGTGAAAGAAGACTTGAAGAAGGGGATATTGTTAATATAGACGTCACTCCTATCCTTAATGGCTACTATGCCGATGCCAACAAGACCTATCTTGTTGGAAATGTATCGCCTGATGCCAGAAAAATAGTGAATGTTGCAAGAGAAAGCCTCAGGGCCGGCGTGTCAATGATTGCTCCCGGTAACACTCTCGGTGACATAGGCTGGGCAATACAGCAGTGTGCGGAAAGGCAGGGGTGTTCTGTTGTAAGGGAATTTGTCGGGCATGGAGTCGGTATAGATTTCCACGAACCTCCTCAGGTCTCCCATTACGGGAAAAAAGGGCAGGGGCTTAAAATGATTCCCGGAATGGTGTTTACTGTCGAGCCCATGATAAATCTTGGAAAGAAAGAACTGCATATCCTTTCAGACAAATGGACTGCCGTAACTGATGATGGCTCATTGTCCGCCCAGTTTGAACAGACATATCTTGTTACCGAAGAAGGGTTCGAAAGCCTTACTCCCTTTGACCTGGACACGCCCATTTAATACAGGGCATCATGTCATGATTGATGAAATACGATCAAAAGCTTTTGAAATGGGCTTTAAAGGTATTGTTTTTTCGAGACCTGTAAAGCCCTTATTTTTTGAAGAGTATAAAGCATGGGTTGACTCGGGCAGGAACGCCGGAATGGCCTGGATGGAAAGGAATATGGAAATAAGGGAAGACCCTTTAAAACTCCTTTCCGGATGCAGCACAATAATATCCCTGGCCCATCCTTACCCTGAAGAGAAGCCCGCGACCGAAGATGGTTTTACTCTTTCAAGATACAGCACTCCCGATGAGGATGATTACCATATTCGCCTGAGAGATAAATGCAGAGAGCTTATAGACCTTATTTGTAAATTATACCCGGAAAGCAAATCGAGAATACTGGTTGATTCAGCCCCTTTCCTCGAACGCAGTTTCGCCTATTCATCCGGTATGGGATTTATTGGTAAAAACAATATGCTCATAATCCCCGGTTACGGGTCATATTTTTATCTAGCAGAAATATTAACAACCGTACTAATTGATATGCCGATTGTTGAACCGATTCATGACCTTTGCGGATCATGTTCAAAATGTGTTGATTCCTGCCCTACAGGGGCCTTAAATGGTCCCCGTTATTTTGACTCGGCAAGATGCCTTTCATATCTTACAATCGAATCTAAGCAGCCTGTCAATATTTCACATGGAAAATATATGAACAAATGTTTTCTTGGCTGTGACATATGTCAGGAGGTGTGCCCTCATAACAGAGGAAAGATTAATAAAAAATGTATGCCTTCAACAGATGTGATTCTTGGAATGAGTAATGAAGATTTTATAAAGGCGTATGAAAAGACTGCTTTATCGCGGCCGGGATTGGAAAAAATTAAATCAAATATAATGGCTGTTATTTGATGGACTAAAGAAAACTCAGATATTTCTCTATATCTTCATCCAGATCATCATTCTCAAAGATGATATCAGCCGGATCATTATTGCCGGGTGCTCTTTGTTGAATATCTATCTCGCATTCAGGGAACAGGGTTTTAAGGCACTTTATCAGCTTGCTATCATTTTCCGCGCCGCCGGTCAGCACAACTATCTTTTCCATATTGATTGCCCTATATAAAATTAACAGTTTAAAAACAGTAGATTCTTTAGATTTCTTAAATGCAAATTTTGTGCCTTATTTTATCTCTAAGTATTTATTGAAAATATGTTTAAAATCAAATAGATAAGGAGTTTGTGGTAGAAGGCAAAAATATGGTTTAGTCAAACTGTTGACGGTTTTACAGTGTATGTGTGGCAAAATAAACACAGTTGTCATTTGAATATCTTTTTTGCTGTTGCATATCTCATAATCCGGTTTGTTTCTGTGTGTATATCCAAGAAGATTGAAAACAGTGTCTCTATTTGATATTTAATGTTTTTTACGGAGAAATTATGAAAAAAATAGGCCGGTTTCATTTGCTAACAGATACAAATCTACAGGTGAGATATTCCCATGTCGAGCTGACTGCTATGGCCCTTGCAGGTGGTGCGGATACTATACAGTTTCGTTGTAAATCAGGTTCAACAAAAGAGATGATTGCTTCGGCAGTGCAAATGAAAAAACTGTGCAAAGAAGCGGGTGTACCACTTATTATTAACGATCGGGTGGATATTGCATTAGCTGCAGAAGCTGACGGAGTTCATCTGGGGCAGGATGATTTTCCCATACCCCTCGCCCGAAACATACTTGGTCCGGATGCGATTATAGGCGGATCAGCCGGGGATATGGATGAGGCGCTAAAATGTCTTTCTGATGGAGTTGACTATATCGGAGCAGGTCCTGTATATGCAACCGGCTCAAAATCGGATGCAGGACCGGCAACAGGTATTGAAAACATCAGGATAATAGTGGAAAAAATTTCATTACCTGTCATAGCCATTGGCGGTATCAAAGCTCTTGACGTAAATAATTTATTGGATGCAGGGGCATATGGCGTTGCTGTAATTTCTGCAGTATGCCTGGATAATGACCCTGAAACGGCTGCAAGCAGGTTTAGAACTGTACTGGATAACTATGGCCAAAAATAAAATGGCGTTGAAGGTATCAGATATTGGCGAGTTCGCCCTGATAGAACGTATCCATAAGATAATAAAAAAATCCGGACAAAGTTCCGGCCTGCTGGTTCACGGAATCGGTGATGATACGGCAGTATTTAAGCCTCCTGAACCCGGGTTTGAAATGCTTGTAACCTGTGACACAATGGCTGAGGGGCATCACTATCTGAAAGAGCATATTACCCCCCTGGAGATCGGCAGGCGTGCCATGGTGATGAATATAAGTGATATTGGAGCCATGGGCGGAAAACCTCTTTATGCACTTGTTACGCTGGGGCTTGGGCTATCTGATTCGGTTGATGACATCGAGGAAATTTACAGGGGTTTTCTGAAGGAGCTGGAACCCTTCGGGGCAATGATAATTGGAGGTAATATATCCGGAATTGATGGAAGTCCATATATCGATATTACCCTTATCGGCGCAGTAAACAGGGATTTCAAGGTCCTGCGATCTGGTGCCATGCCTGGCGATGCGGTCATGGTTACAGGTGTACCCGGAAGATCCGCCGCCGGGTATCGGATTATTGCTGATAAAATCCCTGATCCGGACCGGTATAAAACTCTTCTTGACTCATATATACGACCGCGGCACAGGGCCAGGGAAGGGCATGTACTCGCTATGTCCGGAAAGATAACATCCATGATTGATATAAGTGACGGACTGTCCGGTGACCTGTCTCATATCTGCGAAAAGAGTACTGTAGGTGCAGAGATAAGGGAAGAAATGTTGCCTTCATGCAGGGCACTTGATGAGGCGTCTGTTCTTTTTAATGAAAGAGCAGAAGATATTATACTGGGGGCAAGTGATGATTATGAGCTGTTATTTACATGCTCACCCAAAAATGTGGATGATGTAAAATCCATACTGTCCGACTTTAACTGTCCTGCGACCCATATCGGTAAGATTATTCCATGGGAACAGGGCATGACAGTTATTCCAAAGGATGGAGAACAAAGGCCTCTGTTAAAAAAAGGCTGGAATCATTTCAGTAAATAATGCCCATGACTGCCCCGGTCATGCAGGTGGCAAGAGTTCCTGCTGCAATTGATCTCATACCCAGGCTTACTATCTCATTCCGCCGTTCAGGAGCCATTGCACCCATTCCGCCGATCATTATTCCAAGAGACCCAAGGTTTGCAAATCCGCACATAGCGTATGTCATTATAAGGCGGCTTCTTTCAGAAATAACATTTTCACCAAGTGATGCCAGATTCTGATAGGCTATTAATTCGTTAAGTACAGTCTTTACTCCCATAAGGCTCCCTGTGATCTTTGCTTCCGACCATGGGATGCCCATGATCCAGGTAACCGGAGCCATAATATATCCCAGGAGTCTTTGTATGGTAACCGGTTCTCCTCCAAAACCGGGAAGGGTTCCCAGTATAATGTTTAACAGGTGAACAAGTGCAACAAGTACTACAATCATTGCGACAATATTGATAAGCAGGTTGACCCCCTCAAGGGTTCCCTTTGTGATTGCGTCCATGGAACTTTTAGACTGATCCGGAAGCACTATCTTTCCGCCTGATACTGTGCCTGTTTCAGGTATCATGAGTTTGGAAACGGTTATTGCAGCAGGCGCACTAATAAGTGACGCGGTTAAGAGGTGACCTGTAATGCCAGGCACAATATTGTTGAGAATTGATGCATAGAGCACCATAACTGTCCCTGCTATTGTTGCCATGCCTGAAGTCATTATTGTGAATAGTTCGCTTCTTGATATGCCGGGAATATAAGGTTTGACAAGTAAGGGGGCTTCAACCATTCCTACAAAAATATTAGCCGAAACACCAAGCCCTTCGACACCACCGACACCCATACTTCGGGATAAAAGCCAGGAAAAGCCTCTTACAATAACCGGGATGATTTTCCAGTAGAATAGCAGTGCGGAAAGGGCACTGATGAGAAGAACGAGAGGAAGACTCTGAAAGGCAAGGATAAAATTTGATCCGGGATTTGTAACTGCAAAGGGAGCCGTTCCCCCGCCAAGATAGCCGAAAACAAATCCAGTACCTTCGGCTGTCGATTCCTGGAGGGCACTAACAATATTGTTGAGCCACATAAAAAAGGATTGGCTGAAAGGCAGTTTAACAAGGATAAGCGCAACGATTAGCTGAATAACAAGTCCTGCTGCAATTGTCCTGTATTCAATTTTTTTTCTGTTTTCTGAAATCAGCCATGCAAGAAGGGCGAGGATAAAAAAACCTGCGAAGCTTTGAATTCTCAGCAAGGGCGTGACCTCCTTTGATCTTGGATTTATTACTTGAGTAATTTTTCAGGCCTATTATCTGAGCCAAAATAGCAAATGATAAAAAGAAATTCTATAATAATCCTCCTTCAGAGTGCAGTTCATGTCACGCGGTAATCCATCTTAATTTGTTTTAAGCTGAAAAAACCAATAATGTAGCAGAATCGTCAATAAGTTACTTATGAGTACAAAAATGTTGTTAAGAAAAGCCAATATGACAAAAATGTAGTATGTGTAATTTGGGCTTAGAGAATTATTTAAGTAAAAATAAATAGTAAAAACAATATGATAAGTAAATTAATTGCCTTTAAAATTAAATGGCATGTCTCTTGCTCTTAATAACGAGAAAATAATTAACGTACAATAATCAACGAAAACGATTTTGAACATAAATAAAAGGAGGATGGAAATGAAAAAGCTCGAAGCAATAATTAAACCTTTTAAACTCGATGAAGTCAAAGATGCTCTGACAAGCATCGGGGTAAAAGGTATCACCGTAAGCGAAGTAAAAGGTTTTGGCAGGCAGCGCGGTCATAAGGAGATTTACAGGGGCGCCGAATACCAGGTGGATTTTGTACCCAAAGTAAAAATAGAGGTCGTTGTGGATGCCTCCATCGCAAATGATGCCATTGAGGCAATCAAAAATTCAGCAGAAACAGGTCAGATTGGTGATGGAAAGATATTTCTTTTGCCGGTCGAGGAAGCGGTTCGAATAAGAACAGGTGAAACAGGCAAGGATGCTATTTAGGAAAGGAGTAAAAAAATGAAAGTAAAAGCATTGATATATTTTATTATTCTCGCCGTGATCGGCATTGGAAAAGCATGGGCAGGGGACGAAGACCCTACACCCTTCACCAATAAAGAGGCAATCGATCTTGTACAGACACATGCTAATTATCTATGGACACTGGTTGCAGCCGCTCTCGTATTTTTTATGCAGGCCGGATTTGCAATGGTTGAGGCAGGTTTTACAAGGGCAAAAAATGCAGTAAACATCATGATGAAAAACCTCATGGATTTCTCCATGGGTAGCCTTGGATACTGGGCAATTGGTTTTGGTCTCATGTTTGGAGTGACAAAGTCCGGAGTGATTGGGACTTCAGGATTTTTTCTGAGTGATTTCACCCCTGACGGAGACCCGTGGGTACTTGCATTCTGGATGTTCCAGGTTGTTTTTGCAGCAACAGCAGCAACAATCGTATCCGGTGCCATGGCAGAAAGAACAAAGTTTGTTGGATATCTGGCATACAGCGTGGTAATCAGCGCAATTATCTACCCTATATTTGGACACTGGGCATGGGGAAGTTTATTTAATGGCAGCGGATGGCTTGAAGGTTTTGGATTTATAGACTTTGCTGGTTCAACTGTAGTTCATTCAGTTGGCGGCTGGGCAGCCCTTGCAGGCGCTATCGTTCTCGGCCCAAGACTTGGAAAATACACAAAAGACGGAAAGGTTAAACCTATCCTTGGTCACAACATTCCTCTGGCAGCCCTTGGTGTTTTTATTCTCTGGTTGGGGTGGTTTGGTTTTAATCCCGGTTCAACAACCACAGCAGATACAAGCATAGCCATGATATTTGTCAATACAAACCTCGCCGCAGCAACCGGTGCTGTCTTTGCTATGATTACTGCATGGCTCAAGTTCGGAAAACCTGAAGCAGGTATGAGCTTAAATGGCGCCCTGGCAGGGCTGGTCGGAATTACAGCCGGCTGTGCAAATGTATCTCCAGGCAGTGCAATAATAATCGGTGCAGTAGCTGGCGTACTGGTAGTTTTCTCAGTACTTTTCTTTGATAAAATTAAAATTGATGATCCGGTTGGTGCAGTTTCTGTTCATGGTGTTAACGGTGCCTGGGGAACACTGGCAGCCGGTATCTTTGATATGGGCGGATTCTCCATGAAAGTGGTTGGCGTTCAGGTGTTAGGTATCGCCTCATGTTTCGTATGGACATTTGTAACTGCTTTTATATTGTTCAAGGTTATATCAATGACTATCGGTCTGAGGGTATCTCCTGAAGAAGAAAAAGAAGGTCTTGATTTTACAGAGCATGGCAACAACGCGTATCCTGATTTCGATACATCATCATACGCTCAGAATTAATAAACGGGAATGTCGGGGTGTGCCCGGTTGGCGGGCCACCCGATAGAATTAAAAATGAATTAAATCAATTAGGAGGAATGAATGAACAAACGGATTTTGAAAACTATTGTTATGGCTGGTCTTGTTGCTCTCACGTTAGGTGCAGTTAATGCAGTTGCAGAAGAAGAATCTCCGGTATCCGCATCAGGCGATCTTGGTGTATATACACAGTATGTATGGCGTGGTTATGCCTTTAGTGACAGCAGTCTTGTTCTGCAGCCTTCAGCAACAGTTGCATATGGCGGTTTTGGTTTTAACCTCTGGGGTAACCTTGATACAGATTATGTTGGCATGGATGATGCTGATTTTAATGAAATAGATATGACCTTTTCCTATGACTGGTCATATGATACCGTCAGCATGGGCGTTGGTTATATTTATTATGGTCTTGAGGGTGAAGATTCAATGGAGCTTTATTATACAATAGGATTTGATACCATACTGGCTCCAAGTATAACCATTTACAGGGATATCGATGCATTTGAAGGCTGGTACATAAGCCTCGGTATCGGACATTCAATACCCTTAACAGAGGAACTTGCACTGGATCTGTCTGCCTCAATCGGATATTATGATCTTGATGATGTAGATTACAGCGAACTTCATGATGGAACTATCGGGGCATCTGTAACCATTCCTGTGAACGACTATTTTAGTATTACGCCTTCTCTGACATATACATTCGGTCTTTCGTCTGAAGCTAAAGATGATATCGAAGCGGTTAGCGCAGACAGTGATTCAGATCACTTTTTTGCCGGTATAACATGTTCCATTGCTTTCTAAGAAGTAATCTGAAAACAACTTAACTTTAAAACCCTTCCCGATCTATCAGGAAGGGTTTTTTATTTTATCCTTATTGATAAAATTCAATTGTTCCGGAATTATTGATATTTCAGGAAATATATGCTGATAAGGTAGCTATTCATAATTTTATATATATTGAATGAAAAATAAAATTTTCTGGATATTGGTTGAAAAGTGTGGTAGAAAGACCTACTGTCCTATTATTTAAACGCGTAAATTTTTCAAAATTATTTTATGTTCATAGAAACGAAGTTATAACTGCTGGAAGTGGCTGAAAGCTTGATTATCGTAAAATATGATGATGGAGCGTATCCTGATCTTGATATTTCAGCATACGCACAGTGATAATTAGTTGGGGAGAAGTCGAGTGTATTATGGACTGCTCGGTACATTAAAAACAAAAATAATTAGGAGGAAAAAATGTTTAAAAAAATGATGCAAGCTTTTCTTGTGGTAGGTATTGCCGCTTTAACTTTTGGATCTTTACCTGCATTGGCCGCGGATGGACCCCTCTCAATATCAGCGGATGTAGGCGTTTTTTCACAGTATATCTGGCGTGGCTATACTCTTAGTGATGAAAGCATCGTTATCCAACCATCAGTCACTTTAGGTTATGATGATTATGGCTTAGATGGTTTTAGCTTAAATGTTTGGGGTAACTTTGATACGGACTATTTTGATACTGGAACTGATTACAATGAAACCGATATTACCCTGTCATATGAATGGTCATATGAGATTATCGATTTTGGAGTGGGCTATATTTATTATGATCTTGATGGCGGCGATACTCAGGAGCTTTATTTTTCAGCATCTTTTGAAGGCTACCTGAATCCAACCTTTACATTTTACAGGGATGTTCAGGCATTCAAAGGCTGGTATGTCAATATTGGTATAGGACATACATATGATGTTATGAACTTAATAGACCTGGATCTGTCAGCATCGATGGGATACTATTCTCTCAATGATGATGGCTACAATGGACTACATGATGCAAATGTTTCTGCATCAACGACCTTTGCTATTAATGACAATATGAGTATAACACCTTCTCTTTCTTACATATGGGCAATTTCAAGTGATGCCAAAGATGAACTGAGAGATTATAAGGGTAATATTGATCACTTTGTTGGTGGTTTTACCTTTTCTTATTCTTTTTAAATAAGACAGTTTAAGTATAAGCTCAATCTTGAAACCCTTCCTGATATTTCAGGAAGGGTTTTTTTATTCAATCCTTTTATTGATAAAATTATGATTTTGAAATAACCTTCCTTCGATAAAATATAGATTCATGCTGTGAAATATCTCCTTTGACTTCATTAGAAAGTATGACAAAAGAAACTTTAAAAGAAATAGATAAACAGCCGAATAAAGTAAGGTGCATGTTCGGCCGTATCTCGAAAAAATATGACCTTCTAAACAGGTTAATGTCCTTTGGATTTGATCTGATCTGGCGGAAGTACCTGATAAGAATGGCTGAAATTCCGGACGGAGGCAGAGTCCTTGATGCAGGAGCCGGAACAGGTGATATTGCCCTTGAGATATTAAATAATAATCCATCTGTAAAAATCACCGCTGCTGACTTAACATATGAAATGATGTCGGTCGGAAAGGAGAGGACAGGTGGCAAAGTAATTGACTGGTGCCAGGCAGATGCTCAAAACCTGCCGTTTCCTGATTCGACTTTTGATGCTGTCACATCCGGTTTTCTGGCAAGAAATGTCCCTGATATAGCAGCTATGTTTAAAGAGCAGGTAAGGGTACTCAAACCAGGGGGGAGGGTTGTATGTCTTGATACAAGTCCGGTCCCTGACAACATGCTCAAACCCTTAATCCTTTTGTATTACAAATTCGTTATCCCGTTTATGGGGCTCCTCATCGCCGGAGAAAAAAATGCCTATAGATATCTGCCTGAAACAACTATCGGATTTCTTGAACCTAAAGTATTGGGCAGAACTCTCGCAGCGGCAGGTTTAAAGGATGTTAATTACAAATCTTTCATGTTTGGCAATATTTCTGTTCACTGGGGTTCAAAACCCATAAAGGACTGATTATTCTCTGTAAAGGAAGTAAATATGCTTTCAAAAGACGAAATTCAGGTATATGACAGGCAGATAATGATTCCCGAGATTGGCATGGAAGGGCAGGAAAAGCTAAAAAAATCAAAGGTCATTATTGCAGGCGCAGGAGGACTCGGATCCCCTGTAACACTTTATCTTGCTGCAGCAGGAGTTGGCACGATTATTATTGCCGATAATGATACTGTTGAAGAGAGTAATCTCAACAGGCAGGTTCTCCACTGGCGAAAAGATGTGGGTAAAAAAAAAGTAGAATCAGCCGGAGAAAAGATTTCTTTGCTCAATAACTTTATAAATATTGAAACCGTATACGAGACACTTACCAAAGAGAATATAATAGATTTAACAGAAGGTTGTGATGCAATCGTTGATGCAATGGATAATATTGCTGCAAGATTTATCTTGAACAAAGCAGCAATAAATTGGAAAATTCCCCTTTTTCACGGTGCTGTCAATGGCATGGAGGGAAGGGCAACGACAATAATTCCCGGAAAAACAGCATGCATAGGTTGCATCTACAGGCTGGATGTCAAATTATCAAAATTTCCTGTGCTGGGTGTAACTCCCGGTATAATAGGCCTGATACAGGCAACAGAAGTAATTAAATATCTTACCGGGATGGGGAAACTTCTGGAGAACAGGCTGTTGATTTATGACGGCATGGAACTCGGTTTTAAAGAGTTTCACTTGAACAGAAATCCCGAATGCACTGAGTGCAGCAGTATTTGATGAAATTATATCAGTGAGGTCTTCAGGTTGAGTATATTTGTATATCTGAACAAGGTCTATCAGCAATATTGCAACAATGAAGAAACAATTAAGGTTGAAGGAACAACAATAAACGAGTGCCTTCACCATATGACCCATATGTATCCTGAGCTTGAAAAGGCTATTTTTTCAGGAGAGGACAGGCTGCACCCTCTTGTTGAAATATATCTGAATTCATCAAGTGCATACCCTGATGCCCTGAAAAAAAAGGTAAAGGATGGAGATAAATTACACCTTATTCATACACTTGCAGGAGGCTAATTGTAAAAGTTAAGAGTATAACCCCTGAATTTTGCAGTTTTTTATTATTATGATAGAAATTATAAAACCGTTTCCTAAATTAAAGAATATTACACCTGTTCCAATTCCCTTTAACGAAGTTCCTTACCTGCTTACAGCCAATATTTATGCACTCGGCAGGGATGAGATAACCCTTATTGATGCCGGTCCAGGTATTCCAGGAGTGCTTGAATTCATCAAAGATTCATTTGCTGAAGAGGGATTGAGATTTAGCAATATCAACAGGATTATATTGACACATGGACATATGGATCACTTTGGTCTTGCTGCATCCATAAAAAAGGAACTGGATCATCCAGTTGAGATATTCATTCATCCTGAAGACCAGTGGAGAGTGTCAACCGAATTTTTAGAAAACGAAGTTTGGGTAGATGAGCTTAGAATGCTTCAGGCCTTGACCGATATTCCGGAAGATGATTTTAAAATAATGATAAAAAGTATCAGGCAATATTACAGCATTGCTGAACCCATTGATGGTCTGAAAACAATGGAGGATAATGATCTTTTCCATGGAGATGGATATACCCTTCAGGTAGTATATTGCCCGGGGCATGATCCAGGCCTATGCTGCCTTTATGAGCCTCAACAGAAGGTTCTGTTCAGCAGCGATCATATTATAAAAAAATTAACACCCAAACCCATTCTGGCTTTCAATAGAAATATATTATTAGATAAGGATTTCAAAGGTTTGGCGGCTTATGAGAATTCACTCGAAAGGGTTTTAAAACTGGATATAGATTATATGTTTCCAGGGCATGGTGAGTGGATTGAAGATATGCACCCGGTCATCAAGCATTACAGGCAGAATTTCTCTGAACGTATGGAATATGTATGGAATGCGGTTAAGGAAAAGGAAATGCCCGTTTATCATCTGATAAGGGATGTCTTTCCAAATGTAGAGGCAGGGTATCTATTTATCGCCATTTCGGAGATAGTTTCTCACCTTGAGGTACTTGTTGACCTTGGCCGTGCTGAGATAATAAATGAAGGACCTCCGGTTATATATAGAGCAATCTAGGCAGAGACGGGTTTTAAATCCGTCTCTACGATCTACCTGGATAGTTCCATTTCGGGATGATCTTTACTGAGTATCTCATACCTCAGTTTGCCTCCGCAGTATTTATGAATCAGTTCCATGACCTCCTGGCAGATTTTATTAACTTCGTCCCTTGTGACCGGCGGGAGACCGTCGATATTCATTTCAATCGCTGTGGTTGATTTTTGAGTAGATGTATGATTTGACTGTCGCCAGCTCCAGCGCCTGGTGAGGACAGTACTGCCTTCAGTAAATATAATCTCTCCCGGTTCAGGATTCTCTATCTTATCGGCTCCAAAGGCTGTAAACTCTTCTTCTCCTGTTGCTTCTCGGAGTGATATATTGCCTGACACCACATCAATGGCATGTCCACCTGCCGTGATAATATTTTTAAGAGAAATAATATTCCCTATATCCACAACAGTGTTTATATTTGGCAATTCGTTACCATTTATGACTCTTCTTATCATCGCCTCGATAGACGATCGGTACTTCGCTGGTTTAGCTCCAAAGGCCCTGTAAGCTTCTCTCCATGAGTTTATTCTGGGATGAGCCGCTATTTCATCCTTGTCTATTTTATCTCGAAGCGCGGCTTCAGCCTCTCTTAGCATGGCAGTTAACCCGGGAGGTGAATTATCGTTATTAATATCAAAGGCAAGAACTACTCCTCTGCAGTATCCGGGGAACAGATCGAATATTTTTTTATCAATCGAGTATAACGGCTGGTCCATAAAAATCTCCTTTGAATTTGAAATTAAGCCCCTAAGACACTGAAAAGATTGTAACTATCTATCATAACTCTTCATGAAATGGCAAGAAATAGTCTGTATGCTTTTTTGATCCGGATGATACCGAAAAGTATTTATTTTATAAATAAAACATGGTAAATCTGACGGGATTAAATTCCCGGTCAGGTTTGTTTTTATTGAAAATACCGGTGTGCACTATGAGTATTATGATACTTCTATAGTTGAAAATCATGAAGGTGAAGCCAATTACTAAACATGAAAAGGTGATAAAGTGACTTCTGCAACTGTAAATACATCAGATAAAAATATTAACTGGAGTCGTGTTTTTTTTCTTTTATTAGGGGTTGCTCTTTTTTCTGCCATTTACTGGTCTCCCATGTGGCCCGATGCAATTGATCCTGACGGAAAAGCATTTGTTCTGAGTGCAGCAGGTAAGGGAGCCATAGGTATTTTCCTGCTGGCTGCTACATGGTGGGTATCTGAAGTTGTACCCATTGGCGTAACCAGCCTTGCGATTGGAGTCCTGCAGGTACTGTTTTTCATCAGACCTGCAGACAAAGCCTTTACCGATTTTATGGACCCCAGTGTCCTCTTTATTTATGGTTCTCTTGTAATTGGTATTGTTTTTACAAAAACAGGGCTTACAAGGCGAATCGCCTTTAAAATGCTTGGTATTGTGGGCGAAAAGACAAGCATGATTTACCTTGGCTGTTTTGTCCTTACGGCAGCGCTTACTCATATAATGGCACATACTGCCGTTGCAGCAACTATTTATCCTCTTCTTTTAGCTATATATTCCATGTACGATGAGAGTGACAAACCCACCAAATTCGGTAAGGGATTATTCATAGGAATGGCATACGTGGCTGGCGCCGGAAGTATTATTACCCTGCTGGGTGCAGCAAGAGGGGCTGTAGCCCTGGGATTTTATAATGAAATTGCCGGAAAAAGCATTGGTTTTTTTGAGCTGTCATATTATATGTTTCCTGTTGGATGGCTGATGACATTCCTTTTGTGGGGATATTTTATGATCTTTCTTAAACCGGAAAAAAAGACTATTCCCGGTCTTAAGAAGAGGGCAAAGCAGCTAAGTGAAGAACTCGGCCGTATTACAAATAAAGAAATTTTAGCAGCCTTAATAGTGGGTGCAGCAATTATTGTTCTTGGTGTTTCTGCCGTGCTTAAATCTACAATTCCCGGTTTTGTTCCGCCTAATAAAACCGCTGTGATATTGATCTCAACAATTCTATTTTTTGTAACCGGTATTCTGGATACAAAGGATCTACAGGATATTCCATGGAATATTATTTTACTTTTCGCAGGTGCAATGAGTATTGGTTTCTGCCTCTGGGAGACAGGTGCGGCCGAATGGATGGCTGTAAACTACATGGCATTTTTTAAAGGTGCACACTGGTTTGTATTTGTTTTAAGCATTGCTTTTCTGATTCTTATTATGACCAACTTTATCATGAATGTAGCTGCAATATCTATTGTTCTGCCGGTTGCACTGGTTACAGCTAGATATATGGGTGTAGCCCATGAAGTTATACTGTTTGCAGCACTTGTCGCAGCAGGAATGCCCTTCCTGCTGCTCGTAGGGGCAGCACCAAATGCGATTGCCTATGATTCGGGACAGTTTACCATTGGTGAATTTTTTAAGTACGGAGTTCCTGCAAGCATCATATTAATGATTGTTATTGCATTTTCTGTTTATGTTTTGTGGCCTTTGATGGGAATGCCTGTCCAGCTGTAGGTAAGGGAGAAATTTAATTCTGATTGTGGGGCGCGGGATTTAATCTGATGAGTCTGTTTGAAAGCTCTTCAATACTGTAAGGTTTTTTTAGAAAGCCGATACATCCCCGCTCCATAAGGCTTTTTACCCTGTTATTAAATGTGTAACCGCTGGCCAGAAGGACTCTTACATCGGGATTTATCTCTTTTAAGAGAGCAAAAACCTCTTCCCCTGATTGATCAGGCATAACCATATCAAGTATAACCATATCAATGTCATCCTTGAATTTCTTATATTTTTCAACAGCTTCCTTCCCGTTTTTTGCATCAATTACTGAATACCCGAGTTCTCTCGCCATCACTACCGATACTTCCAGTATCAACTCTTCATCATCAATAACGAGGATTTTTCCGTTTCCTCTCCTGATATTTTTCTCTTCTTCGTGGCCATCTGTTGATTTTTTATTGGATGCCGGTAGATAGATCATGAAAGTCGATCCCTTACCAGGTTCCGAATCAACGTCAATAAATCCTCCATGGCCCTTAATAATTCCATAGCATGAGGCAAGTCCCAGTCCAGTACCCTTTCCAGGTTCTTTGGTTGAGAAAAAAGGTTCAAATACCTTTTCCACAATATCTTTGTCCATACCCTCTCCTGTATCAGTTACAGAGAGAAGTATGTAGTCCAGATTGGGCCTGGGAATATATGGCTTATCCTTAAAATCTTCCGAGTTGCAATTTCGTGAGCTGATGAACATACGGCCGGAATCTGCCATGGCATCCGCTGCATTTACAAACAGGTTCAATAAAACCTGTTCAATCTGGTTTGCGTCAGCCATGGTTCTATACAAGTCATCAGAAAGATTCTTGTGGATTATAACTCCCTTTTTTGTATTGGCAAATGTCTCGCAAATATCATTAATAAGGCAGTTAAGGTCGATAGGTGTCATTTCCAGTTGACCTTTTCTTGCATAACCAAGCAGTTGAGATGTAAGTTTAGAGCCGCTCTGAACGAGTTTTTCAATGTTCTGGGCCCTTTTTGAAATGGGGTTTTTATTGTCCAGGCCAAGGTGTATAAGGGTCGCATTACCCTGAATACCCATTAGTAGATTATTAAAATTATGTGCTATACCACCGGCAAGGGTTCCGAGAGCCTCAAGTTTTTGAGCAACATGGAGCTGAGACTGAAGTTTGTCTTTTTCATCTTCAACAAATTTTCTGATTTTGATTTCATTTTGCAGACTTCTATTGGTCTCTTCAATTTCGTTTGCCCTTGAGTTTAACTCTCTGATCTTTTTCTTTAACTCTTTTTTCATTCTTATTTTATCAAATGCAAAGCCTGTTTCATCAACCAGTATATCAAGGGTTTCAATAGTGTTTTCAGTAAAGTTTTTATCATTGTCAACATGTGCGAGGACAATTATCCCAAGGATATTTTGTCTTATCAGAAACGGCAGGTAAATCATTGATGTTGGAATATTATTCAGGTCGGAATTAGAAATATCATTATCTTCCCTGATGTCGACAACCAGATATTCTTTTTTAGAGAATATTTCAGGTATTTTGGATTTAAGGCTGTTTATAAAATAATCTTGTTGCTCGGAGTGTTCCAGGCCATTTTGGGCAACAACACGGATCTTTTTGCCTGTTGAACTTGAAAACAGGATCACCCCCTTCTTTGTTCCGGTAAGGGACATAGCCTTTTCAAGGAGAATATCCGGGAGATTGTTAAGCGTATTATTTTTGCTCAATAATTTAATAATGTCTTTTATAATGTAAAGCTCATTGGTCTTTTCATTTAACACGGCTGTTTTTACTTCAAAATCTTCCATCAGGGATTTTAAATCTCGTGTAATCAAACGTAGTTTATTTTCGGGATTTTCCTGTTTCTCCATATTGTTGAGATTAAAAGATTTTGAAGCGGATATAACATCTATAATCTGATGGAATTTTTCGAAGATATGACGAAGAGTTATAAAACCTGCAAGGATCAGGATCAGTATGGCAGAGACAATAAACATATGCGACATTTCAAGGATAACTTTCTTATTGTAAAAGAGGTAAATGACTGTGACTGCCGGGAGCAGGAATATCAGCGATTCAATAAAGATAAGTCTGTAATGGAGCCAGTTTTTTCTATGATTATATTCTTTCACAATAAATTCTTTTCGCCAGAGATTCTTAGATTCATTCCGTCGCAACATGAAATAAGAATTATTTCCAGGGTTAAATGTTTTTTTATTTTTTTTTAATTTTCAAGGAAATGATTATTCGGTACAAGACCGTAACAAGTAATCTTATCGGTTTTTCAGTTAAATATCTTAAGTGAAATCTTGATAAAATTATATAAGTGGGTAATACTGTGACTTCTTTTCAAGATAGGCGCTGGTAATTTGATATATATTTTCAGCTTTTTGGGAAGCTGCAGGCAGTGCATTCCTGATCATTTCAAGGTAGCCTTTTTCCTTTATAATTTGAAGGCTCCTCAGGAAATTCAGGTCATAGACCCACCCCATCTGATATAGCTTGAAATCGTTTAAGGAGAAAAGATCTTTTATAAGTGCAATTTGACCTTTTGCCAGTGGGGAGTATACGGCATCAGAGATGACATCCGTATCAGGCAGATGCAGTTCCAGTGCTTTATTACTGCCGCTGGGAGAGTTTTTGTAATATTCCGTTACAACATATAAAATATCAATCTTATCTGCATCTCTTACAAGCTTAAGAAACCTGATCCAGTACCTGTTGTTTTTTTCAGGAATAGAAGACATGTTATGACAGCCCACCGAACGAATGATGATCTCTCCGGCTGAACGCGGGAAGTCTTTTAACACATCATGCTCTCTGATTATCCTTACTCCAAGAGCTGCATGGTTTTCTGATTTTGAGTCTGAAAAAGTGCCATATCTCCTGAATTGTTCAAATCTTCCAATGTCATGGAGAAGCGCACATGCTTCAGCAAGAGATATCTCCTCTTCATTAAGATCAATACTGTTACCTATATCCAGGATGGCATCCCTCACGCGGATTGTGTGGTTTTTCTTTAACTCGATGTTTTCTCGAGCATCCGGATCATCCGATGCAAATCCCTTAACATATTCTTCAAACCAGGTTGTGAGTTGCTGTAATGCTGTCTTGATATCCATTTTTTATGAAATCCAACCTTCTTTTCTAACGAACTAAAGCTCGAGTTTGATTTTTTGCGAATAATTTGCCATAAGATTAAATCTTAATGCAAGCTTTTAAAATATTTGACTGGAAGATAATTCTCAATACAGGAGGTGTTTTACATGTCAGAATCCAGGTATGGAAAGTATTTCACTAAGGAAGTTGTCAGAGATGGAGAAATTGCCCCTTTTCTTCCCCGCGTAAAATTTAACAGCCAGAAAAATTTCGGGTAT
The DNA here is from genome assembly GCA_963667015.2 of Desulfatiglandales bacterium. Classification (GTDB taxonomy): domain Bacteria; phylum Desulfobacterota; class DSM-4660; order Desulfatiglandales; family HGW-15; genus JAAZBV01. The sequence continues at coordinate 749,121 of CAXXJJ010000004.1, read as the reverse complement.
GGAAATTTTGGTATCAGATTATCTTATGTTACCGAGCCTTTTGAAATACCGGAAGAACCTCACGCCCATGATTTTGAGCAGTATTTATGTTTTGTAGGTACAGGAAGCAATTACAGGGAGTTTGATGCCGAGGTGGAATTGTTTTTAGGTGAAGAACGCGAAAAACACATAATAACCGAAACCACTGTTGTTCATATTCCCAAAGGAATGATCCATTGCCCGTTAAGGTTTACAAAGGTCAATAAGCCTATTACATTTATCAACGCTGTTTTGACTGACAGGTATGTACAAAAAACAGAATAGTCTTGTGTTATAAAAAGTTGTCAGGCCGGACCTATTCACGGATCTTGTAGCCGCTTCGCAGGATAAAGAGGCCGACAACACTTACAAAAATAAAAAATAAAGATGTGACTATAAGGCTGTGTACCGGGTCGGTATCCGATACACCGAGAAAGCCATATCTGAAACCATCCACCATATAAAAGAAGGGATTATAATAGGATACCTTTTCCCAGAAGGGGGGAAGGGTGTGAATTGAAAAGAATACCCCGCTCAAAAAGGAGAGGGGAAGAATTACAAAATTCTGAAAGGCTGCAATATGATCCCATTTTTCAGAGCAGACAGCTCCCAGGAGCCCCAGAGCGCCCAGTATTCCGCATCCTAGAAAGCCAAAAACAAGCACCAGTGCTATATTGTGTATCCATATTGTTTCAAAGAAAAACGACGTAATCCATACTCCTGCCCCTACAAGCAGTCCCCTTACCACACAGGCCATGACATAGGATGTATATATCTCCAGGTTTGAAAGAGGCGCCAGAAGCATAAATACGATGTTCCTGTTCATCTTTGACTGGAATAAACTTGATGAACTGTTAGCAAAGGCATTCTGGAGCATTGCCATTACAATAAGCCCTGGGATGAGGAATTTTACATAATGTATCCCTTTATAAACCTCCAGCCTGTCCGACAGCACCGATGAAAAGACAAGCAGATAGAGCAGAACAGTTACTACAGGTGTGAGGATTGTCTGTATGGAAACCTTCAGAAATCGCCACAGCTCTTTTCGGAAAAGTGTGAATGCGCCTCCCCAGTTAATCATTTTCTTTTCCTGTAAGACTCATAAATACTTCCTCCAGACCCGGTTCTTTTGTGTGCAGGTCAACGATCTTAATGTTAGCGTCGTGCAGTTCTTCCATTATAGAGCCTATTTTGTCATTCTCCTTGTGGAGCCTGAGACAGATATCTCCGTTTTCAGTGGAAACGATTTTATCTTTAATTTTTTCCGGAAGGTTTTTATCGCTTCCTTCTGTTAATCTGAGGTTAAGAAGTCTGTAGGGGTATCTGTTGAGCAGCCTGTTTTTTTCTTCAACTGTCTTCAGTTTTCCGTGATTGAGGATGCCTATCCTGTCGCAGTTGGTCTCTGCCTCTTCAAGATAGTGGGTAGTTAAAATAATAGTCTGGCCCTTTTTATTTAGCTTCCTGAAATATTTCCAGAGGCTTCTCCGCAGTTCAACATCCACTCCGGCGGTTGGTTCATCGAGTACAACCACTTCAGGTTTATGAACAAGCGCCTGGGCTATTAAAAGGCGTCTTTTCATGCCTCCCGACAGGTTTCCTATATTCTCCTTTGCCTTGTCCGACAGGTCAAGGTGGAAGAGTATTTCCTCTATCCTGTCATAGTTAGATGAGTTGAGACCGAAGTAACCGGACTGGAGTCTCAGCATTTCCCTTACAGTAAAAAAGGGATCATAGGCGAGTTCCTGAGGGACAACCCCCAGGATCATTCTTGTTTTTCTCCAGTCGGATCTGACGTTATAGCCCATTACCTCTATATAACCGTCAGATGCCTTTGTAAGCCCTGACATAATATTGATAAGTGTTGATTTCCCGGCACCATTCGGGCCAAGAAGTCCGAAAAAACTTCCCTGCTCAATGGTAAAATCAATATTATCAAGGGCGATAAGGTTTCCATATGATTTTGACAGGCCGGAAACCTTCACTGCTGGTTTCATAGAGATAATCTGCTCCTTTAATCAATTAAGTTTCGGACAAATATAATGTTTTTCTTTGGATAGTCAAATGGATAAAAGAACGGTTTACGGTATGGGGAATACGGCTTAAGGTTAAAACCAGAAAAAAGCATGTCCCTAATTGTTTAGAATTTAAATATTTTTTCTCCTCCGTGTTAATTGCGTAGACTGTGAGAGGAAAAAAAGAGCAGAACCACAATGGTTCTGCTCTTCAGGGTGATCGGCCTCATATCTGTTTTTCAGCTCATGGAGCCGTTGTTTTCAAGATATGCCTTGGCCAGTTGGATTGTATGGTAGTCAATTAACGTATCGTCCCATCCAAGAGAGGTTAAACAATTACTTACCTGGTGGAGGCTTGTACCTGGATCATCAAAATTTGAATTTACAAGGTCTTTAATAAATCTGTTAATAATAATCTGTTCAATGCCTTTTTTTTCAAGATGGCTAAAGAAAACCTTTTCAATATCGATAGAGTTAGAATCCATATGTGGCGCCATAAAAAACAGCTTTTTCCTCCTTGAAGTATTCAACAGTTCCATTTTTTTAACGGAATTCCCCCTGCTGAAACTAAATATTAGAATCTATTATTGTAAATTATTTCTAAGAATACAAGCAAATATCAAGCCAGATTTTTTTTAATGATAAATGCAATACAAGTACTAATTAAAACAGATAGATGTCGAACAGGTATATTTATTGTAGTTTTCACGGTTGTAAATAATTACCAGATAAGTATGTAATTAAATGCCTATTTTGGGTAATAGAATGCATAGTTTTAAGCTGCAATCCCTTCAGATCCTCTGCTATAGATAAAGTATGCCCTGTCTCTAGTGTCTGGCAGATGATGTCAGTACTTCCTTCATTACAACGATACTTTCTATTATCATCCATGTTTCAAGAAGCATTGTAATGAACCCTATACAAAACAAAAGCCAGTTTCCATCCTTATAGAAATCATCCAGATTTATGAACATTGCCCATCCTGTCATTATTACCATAAAGACCATGGGTATTAATGTGTAGAGGCAGTTTATTTTTTTTCTGGCAAGGTAAATGGTTATAACCAGCAGTGCAAGACCTGCAAGTAACTGGTTTGTAGCCCCGAAAAGCGGCCATAATACGAGTGCTCCGGTTCCGCTTCCATTATAAAATGCGAGAATCAGTGCTGTTAAAACTGCAATCATAGTTGCCGGATGTTTTTTCGCCCCTGCCTTGAAATTAATGGAAACACAAATTTCACTGACAATGTATCTCTGGAGGCGTGTAGCTGTATCCAGTGTTGTTGCCGCAAAGGAAACAATAAACACACCCATGATGGTCATGCATATATTCGCCGGGATACCGATTGATTCAATCATGTTTGCGGAACCTACCACAAAGGCGCTCAGCCTGTTTCCCAGGCCGCTTCCCCCAATCCAGCTTGCATAGTGATGATTAAATGCCTCAACTCCTGTAAATATTTCTCCTCCCTTATCAAAGCCCATAGCGATTCCGGCACCGCACGCTATTAAAACAAAGGTTGCAAGCATGCCTTCAAGGAGCATTCCGCCATAGCCTATTGTGAGGGAACTCGTTTCAGCATCACACTGTTTTGATGTTGTGCCTGATGATACCAGCGCATGAAATCCTGAGATAGCCCCGCATGCTATTATTACAAATATCATGGGCCACATTGGAGGTGCACCCTGGGGCGATAGATTTGATGCCGGGGCAACTATATCAGGGCGCGAAAAGATAACACCGAGTGACAGCAGGCCGAGTGCAATAAAAAGCTGATGTGAGTTGATATAATCCCTTGGCTGGAGAAGGACCTGAACCGGGAGTGTTGATGCAATATATGCATATATAAGAAGAATTATTACCCAAAGCGCAACTGGACTGAGGCCCAGCAGTGAGGCAAAGGGCTCTATATTTAAAGGGAGATAGGCTCCAATGGCTACAGTGATGTACATGAGGACCACAGCGACAATACTTGTTGAAACGTGAGATGCACCTTTTTTATAAACCTTATATCCAAGCCAGAGAGCTATAGGAATTTCGCAGAACACAGGGATAACTGACTGTGGGTAGAGATCGAATACAATCCCTATTACTACTCCAAAAATGGCCACAACAATCCAGAGAAGAAAAAATATGATAAGCAGAAAAAGAAACCTTACCCTTTTATTGATTATATCGGCTGAAATATCACCTATGGATCGTCCCTGATTTCTGAGAGAGATTACCATTGCTCCGAAATCATGTACAGCACCCATGAAAATAGAACCTACAATAATCCATATCATCGCCGGAACCCAGCCCCAAATAATGGCAACAGCCGGTCCAAGAATGGGTCCGGTGCCGGCTATTGATGTAAAATGGTGTCCGAAAAGGACAGGTTTCTGGGTGGGGACAAAATCAATATCATCTCTGAGGGCAGAGCTGGGACAGACAGCGTCCGGTTCCAGTTTAAATATTTTTTTTGCAAGGTATTTGCCATAGGTGTGATATGCAATTGTATACAAGACAGCAGTGACAATGGCGAGAAACAGTGAGTTCAAGGTGTTTTCCTCCCTGAAAGAGTATTTTATTAATCTTCAGAGTTTAATAAAGTTATTGATTTGAGGCAATAGTTTTTTATTTTCTTCTATTGACAGAAAATTAAATTTAATCTATACCCTTGTTTCATTATTAACATATCTATGTTATTGTTATTGTTCTGAAGATCCTGCAGGAGAAATATAAATGAATGAAATAAAATATAAGAGTGTTCCCCTTCAAGAGGCCGTCGGCATGATGCTTGCTCATGATATGACGCAGATTGTTCCGGGGGAGTTCAAAGGACCCGCCTTTAAAAAGGGGCATGTCATAAGAGAGGAAGATGTCTCTCAGCTTCTGGATATGGGTAAACAAAACATATATGTCTTTGACCCTGATGACGGTTTTGTCCATGAAAATGATGCGGCAGAAAGAATAGCCAGGGCGGCATGTGGAAATGGCGTCAGGCTGACCGAACCGTCCGAAGGAAGGATTAATTTTATATCAACCGGATCAGGATTATTAAAGATCAATAAAGAAGCGCTGCTTAAGATTAATTCGGTGGATGACATCACTTTTGCCACGATACATGGAAACCAGATTGTCTTTTCTGAAACCGGTCTGGCCGGTACAAGAATAATACCGCTTGCCACTGTAGAGAAAAATATAGCCGAGGTTGAGCGCATATGTAAGGAGTATTATCCTGTAATTGATGTTAAGCCATTCAGAAATCTCAAGGTCGGTGTTGTCACTACCGGCAGTGAAGTTTACAGCGGACGTATAAAGGATAAATTCGGACCGGTGCTGAAAAAGAAATTTGCCCAGCTGAATTGTGAAGTAATCAGGCAGATTTTTGTTGATGATGATGTTGAAAAAACGGTTGCGGCTATTAATGAGCTTATAAACGAGGGTGCAGAGCTTATTGCCCTTACAGGCGGTATGTCTGTTGACCCTGATGACCTGACCCCTTCAAGTATCAGGGCAACAGGTGCAAAGGTAATAACATACGGAGCCCCGGTATATCCCGGCGCCATGTTTATGCTTGGCTACCTGGGCGATATAGCGCTTGTAGGTCTTCCGGGATGTGTCATGTATCACAAGGCGAGTATCTTTGAGCTGACCGTACCGATGATAGTTGCAGGCGAGGAAGTTACCAAGGAATATATTTCTTCACTCGGCCATGGCGGCTTTTGTTCAAGCTGTAAAGAGTGCCGCTATCCGGTCTGCGGATTCGGCAAACAATAAAATTTATTTCTAATCCAGTGTATTAGGGAAGGAGATAATTATTCTTAATAAATTATCTTCCTCTCTAATGAGGTCAATTTTTCCTCCATGCCTGTGGATGATAATCTTGGATAAAGGAAGATCCAGAACACTTTCTTCCAGATTCGGCTCAATATGAGGAAAGAAGAACTGCTCGATATCTGCATCTGACATATGTTCAATTATATGAGAGATCTCAATGATAATCTCGTCGTCAGCAACAGCAGTTGAGATCGATATACTTTTATCTGAAGGTGTTGATACAATAGAGTGTTTTAGAATATTAATTACTGCCTGACACAGCAGTCTGTAATCAGCCTGCAGGGCAGGTATATTTTTTTTAAGTTCGGCAACTATCTTAAGTCTTCTCCTGCTGCTGAAATGCTCAAGCTCTGAGAGTGATTCGGAAATAAGTTCATTGAGGTTTACCGGCTCAAGTTTAAGTTCAAAGGGGGATATGGTTGATAACAGGCCGGTAACAAATATCTCAAGCTTGGCGACCTCCTCAACGATTATAACGGATAGTCTTTTATTTGGGTCTTCGTTATCCATGCTGTCTCTCAGCCTTCTTGCAAACCCGCCTGCAATGCTGAGAGGGTTCCTTATTTCATGGGCCATCCGTGCTGAAATTTCACCCAATGTCCTTATTTCTTCCGTCTGAATCGCCCGTTCCTGAAGCTTTTTAAGTTCTGTTATATCAAGCATAAAACCGTCAACCCATTTTACATCTCCGTATTCATTTTTGGTTGGAATGGCATGGGTTATAAAATAAAGGAGCCTGCCGTCCTTTGATCTTACCTTGTGATCAATGCGGCAGTCTTCGCCTTTCATAAAGCAGGTTTCACGAATGGTATTGAAGGTTTCAGGTTCTTCACTTGCAATTTTATCCCTCCAGAATCTTTTGTCTCTCACGGCCTCTTCGATAGAATACCCGATATTTTCAGTGAGATAAGAGTTTACAAACTCGGTAGTTCCATCCTTTAATATTCTGAAAACAACAACCGGAACATTTTCAACCACAGTCCTGTATTTTTCCTCGGACTCAAGAAGTTCGGCTGTTCTTTCATCCACTCGTTTTTCAAGGGTCTTTGCATAATTTTCAACCTCTATGCGCCTTTTTTTCAAGGCTTCAAGCATGGTGTTGAGGGTGTTGGCAAGCGATCCGATTTCATCGGCAGGTTTTTCTTCGATCCTGCTTTCCCTTTTGCCAAGGGCAATATCTTCGGCTTCATCAACTATTTCCTTGATAGGCTTTATGAATAGATCGATCACAAGGTAGATAAAGAGAAATGATACGATTATTACTGCAAATCCCATGGATATCATGAGGTTTTGTGTACCCGCCAGTCTTTTAATAATTCCGGATCGGTCCGAATTTAATACTATCAATGCGACTGTTTTGCCTGAACAATCCCTTATAGGGCCCATAATAATTGACCTGTCATGGTATTTTTCAGGTGAAATCAGCACCAGCGGATTGTCAGTTGATTCAGGAATGTTGTAAGTGCCTGTAATATCTTTAAGATAAAAGTCTCCGGCGGCCGCGATAAGACTGTATTTTCCGGAGCTGTCTAATTCGTAAAGAGCAGTGTTAATTTTCCAGCTCCTCTGGAATTCCTCAACAAAGGTTTTTCCAAGAGAAAAACCGATTTCTATACTCCCGATAGTCTTTCCTTCGTGCTCCACCGGCACAACGCCTCTTATGCCAAGCCCTGTAGCGCCTCTTTCAATGCAGGCGGACGATTTTGACCCGGAAAGCGCCTGAGATACAGTTTTTCTGTAGGACTCAATGTCATCACCATATTGTTCCGGTTTGTGCAGTCTTAAAAAAGAAATTCCCGGTGGAATATGAAAATGGAACTGGGAGATATCGTTGTTCTCCGTCAGGGCCTTATATGGATATTTTAAAAGGTCATACAGTTTACTCCTGTCCTGTTTCGCCAGTAAAAGCGCTACATCAGGAATGCCTGCAATTGAAGACGCGATTGATAAAGACTGCATTTCACGCTGTTTAACCTTATCTAAAAAATATCTGTAGTGCTGTGATATCAGATTCCTCTCTTCTTTTTTAATGAGGTTCTGCTGGGAGGTGGTACTGATTATCGTAAGGATTGACGTGCTTGAAAAGGCAAAAAATAAAAAGGGAATAAGCAGTTTAAGCTTAAGGCTCAGGCCGCGGATTCTAAATAAAGTATCGTGTAGATTTTTCATATGCCGTTGAATTAAAAATAATAAACAGGTCAAAATGTTGCATGATTTATAAATTCAACTAATAATAAACTTAATTATATCATATTATGATAATTATACCTATTTAAAAATAGTGAAACTTTGATGCTGGAAAAGGTTATATACCTTTTGTAAAATTTTAACTAATTTTTTTTTGTATATCCTCAAAGAGTTGAAAGAGAGGAACCGGGTATTCGAGGGAAAGAATATTTATTTTAAGAATTAAACATTCGCTTGAAAACTGTTTATAGGGTTGTTATCTTCTCCCATAAAACAGATCGGAGACTTTTAAATGAGTGTTGATGGAACATACAAAATTACAGCAGAAACCCCAATGGGGAGCATGGAGAGCACCTTAATCCTTAAAATAGACGGCGAAGAGCTTAGCGGAACCATGTCATCAGGCGTAATGGGAACGATCGGTTTTAACGGGGGAAAAGTTGAGGGAAGCAGATTTTCATTTGCCCTGACAATGAAGAAATTCTTTAAAAAAATCGAAGTATCAGGTTCGGGTAAGGTGGATGGAGATAATATCTCAGGCGAGGTAAAGACATCCATGGGAAATACATCTTTTGCAGGCGTGAGGATTTAAGGGAATTTCAAGGGGTATAACACAACGTCCGCAGTCTTCCGTTTTTTCAAATATTTCTTTTAAAATCTTCAAAACAGATCTTTTAATCCAATATTTTTACTGATTATAATCCACTTATCATATATTATAAACATTCCTTTTTTCAGATAGTTTCGCTAATTTCCGGCTTGACAACTCTGTACTCTCAATCTAGTATGTGGACCCTCTGTCTAATGAATGGTTCTGTCGAGGAAAAAAGTTATTTTTAATTATCCCGGAATAGCGATAAAAAGGTCTTAAAATGGGTGTTGCAGAAAGAAGAGAGCGTGAAAAACAACAGCGCAGGGATCAGGCGATTCGGGCTGCCATGGAGATCTATGATGAAGAGGGCTACTATGCCATCACCATGGAAAAAATAGCGGAACGCGCAGAGTTAAGCCGTGCCTCGCTGTATCTCTATTTTAAGAATAAAGATGAGATATTTATCAGCGCAATCAAGGAATATATGGATTATTTCTGTTCGCTCTTAAATGATGTCTATAGGCGCAGAAAAGAGATAGCCGGTTCTCTACTGGAAGAGTTGTGGGATTGTTTCAGCAGATTTTATCAAAAGGACCCTGTTGCATTTAATGCCTCCATGTATTTCCATCAGAATGAAGTTGTCCGGAATCTCTCTGATGACCTGCGGGATCTATTATACCAGGCCGGATCCCAGGCCGTTACCTATCAGCATAAGATAGCGGAATTCGGGGTAGAGCAGGGGATATTTATAGACTGTAATCCGAGAACCCTGGCAGAGGTAATATGGAGTTCCTTTTTTGGTTTAATGCAGGTTGAAAGGAGTAAAAATGAGATCACCGGAAAAACCCACATAGAAACTACCCGTGATCTTACACTGAATGTGCTTGCAAGAGGTATTATCAGGGACAGAAGCGGGCATCCGGTTCAGTTATCCATATAGGATAGGATCCACTCTGACTGGAGTGTATTTAATATAGATTTAGCTTAATGATTATAAAATATGAAACAGGAGGAAAAAGGTATATGAAGCATCTCATCACTTTAAACGTAAATGGTGATAACTATACCGTTGCCTGCGACTCATCACGTACTCTGAATGAGGTCCTGAGAGACGATCTTGGACTTACCGGTACAAAACTGGGCTGCAGTGACGGCGATTGCGGGGCCTGCACGGTTATGATCGACGGAAATTCAGTCAGTTCCTGTCTTACGCTGGCAGTGTCATGTGAGGGTAAAGAGATAAAAACTGTTGAAGGACTGGCAATATCGGGCGAGGAACTGCACCCTATACAGGAGGCATTTATTGAAAAGGGCGCTATCCAGTGCGGATTTTGTACTGCAGGTATGGAAATGTCAGCCCTAAATCTGCTGAGCAAAAACACCTCACCCACTGAAGAGGAGATAAGGACTGCTATATCCGGCAACCTCTGCAGATGTACAGGATACTATAAAATAGTTGAGGCAATTGAAAGCGCCGCAAATACTATGAGAGAGAAACAATAAAGATACTTTTAAAATGAGGATATAAAAATGGGTCTTTCCAGATTTGATTACTATGCTCCCGATACAATCGATAAGGCATGTAAACTTGCCGCTGAATTAGGTAAGGGCGCAATGCTTATGGCAGGGGGAACGGATCTTTTATTAAAGGTCAAACGAAAGATGATCAGTCCCAAAGCTGTAATCGATATTAAAAAGATACAGGGGCTTGATGAGATAAGCTTTGATGAGGAAAAGGGGCTTACCATAGGCTCGACAGTAACACTCACCACCATTGAAAACCATCCATTAATAAAGGATAAATATCCTGCAATTGCTGATGCTGCCCATGCCACTGCAAATGTTCAGATCAGGAACATGGCATCAATAACCGGCAACCTTTGTAATGCCGCACCATCCGCAGAAAATGCCCCTGTGCTGATGGCAATGGGTGCAAAGGTTAACATTTCCGGAACGGACGGGACAAAATCAATTCCTCTTGATGAGTTTTTTATGGGGCCGGGTCAGACGGTTCTAAAACAGGGTGAACTTATTACCTCTGTTAATGTACCTGTACCTCCTGTGGGATCAGGCACTTCATATCAGCATATATCGGCCAGGGGTAAGGTAGACATATCCGCCGTTGGTGTAGGCGCCATGCTGACTATGAATGGCGATGTCTGCGAGGATGCCCGGATATTTCTCGGTGCTGTTGCACCTGTTCCCATGATGGCTGCTAATGCACAGAATGTGTTAAAGGGGAATAAAGTGACAGAAGAACTCCTCCAGACAGCAGGGCTTGAGGCTTCAAAGGAAGCAAAACCCATTACTGATATGAGGGCTTCTGCCGAATACAGGACGCTGATGGTTGCTGTCCTTACCGGCAGGGCAATTAGCGAATCAATAAAAAGAGCTGCTGAATAAGCTGGGCTACATTAGAGGGAAAGGAATACAATGAGTAAATACGATATAATCGGTCAAAGCGTACCCCGGAATCATACAAGGGATAAGGCAACAGGTGCTGCGCAGTACACGGACGATATCAGACTTCCCGGAATGCTGCATGGCCGTCTTCTGAGGAGTCCCTATGCCCATGCCCGCATCCTGAATATTGATACCAGTAAGGCAGAGGCTCTGCCCGGGGTGAAGTGTGTAATTACCGGCACCGACCTTCCTGATGTGAGTTTCGGGAACTGGCGTCTGTTTACAGACACACAGGATGAAACCGCCCTTGCCAGAGAGAGGGTAAGGTTTATAGGCGATGAAGTAGCTGCGGTAGCCGCTATTGACAGAGACATTGCAGAAGAGGCCCTGGACCTTATAGAAGTGGAATATGAAGAACTGCCCGCATCATTTGATCTTGACACATCACTTGCAGATGGTGCACCTGTGATTCATGACCTGTATAAAAACAATATCAGTGTTGTAAGAAAGGTAGCTCACGGGGACCTGGACAAGGCCTTTGAAGAGTGTGATTACATAAGAGAAGACACATTCAATGTACATGCCATAAGCGCCTGCTACCTGGAACCCTGTTCTTCTCTTGCCAAGTGCGACCCTGACGGCAAGATAACCCTCTGGACCTCAACCCAGACCCCGTATATTGTTCAGTGTCTGCTGGCAAGTGCCCTGGGAATGAGGGAAAATGATATACGTGTTATCAAACCCCATGTAGGCGGAGGTTTTGGCGCCAAGATGGAGTTGAGAAAGTGGGATGTCTGCGCGGCCTTCATGGCTAAAAAGACCGGTAAACCTGTTAAGTTCACACTTACCAGGGAAGAGGAACTGGCAACAGGCAGAAGACGTCACCCCATAAGACTGTTCTCAAAAGTCGGGTGTAAAAAAGACGGTACGCTCATGGCTAAAGATCTCAGGATACTTCTGGATGGAGGCGCCTATAATGCAATGGGGCCCACTGCCACCTTCCTGAGCGGCACCTTCGGACTCATGCTGTACAAATACAAAAGCTACAGATTCTTAGGTCAGCATGTCTATACCAATAATCCCCCTTCAAGCGCCATAAGGGGATTCGGTTCTCCTCAGTCCTATTTTGCCACAGAAACCCAGATGAACCTGATAGCAAAAGACCTGGGGATCGATCCAATAGAAATAAGAAGAATGAATGCAGTGAAAACAGGCGATGATATTCCGGAGCTGTCCAAAATAGGAAGCTGTGCATTCTCCGAATGTCTTGACAAGGTAATAGAGGTCAGCGGATATCGTGAAAAGAGAAAGAATCCCAAAAAGGGCAGGGGTATCGGTATTGGCTGTTACAGTTTCATCTCCGGCGGTGTGTTTAACTGGTTTAACACTCAGTATCCTTTCTCTGCTGTTGATTTAAAGGCCTTTCCGGACGGAACAGTTCATCTCCTTACCATGGCTGCAGACATTGGCCAGGGTTCCGATACTGTTCTTCCACAGATCCTTGCAGAAGAACTGGGCTTAAGGATGGAGGATATAAGGATAACATCGGCTGATACAGCAACAACACCCCAGGCAGATCTCGGGTCATGGGGAAGCCGTGTAACGCTTATGGCCGGTAACGCGGTCATAGATGCAGCCAAAAAAATGAAGGAAATTCTCTTTGGCGCAGTAACCGCTCATTTTAACCTGAATGTTATTCATGAACTGGAGTGTAAAGGCGGACGTATATACTCACAGGTTCGTCCGGATAAAGGACTTGCATTCGGCGAGGCAGTCGCACTTGCACAGAAATTTCACAGAGGTGTCCCACTGGTAACAAGAGGTACATATACTCCGCGGGGTATGGGGATGGTTACCCCTGCATTCAGTTTCGGAGCACAGGTTGCCGAGGTCGAGGTTGATGAGCAGACAGGAAAGGTCGAAGTAAAGAAGATGTGGACAGCCCATGACTGCGGTACCGTCTTAAACCATGCCTCTGTTGAAGGCCAGCTTGAAGGCTCCATTCATATGGGTCTGGGATATGTACTGTCGGAACAGTTTGTAATGGAAAAGGGAAAAACCCTGAATACCACATTCCTGGATTACAAGATGCCCAGTTCCCTGGATATGCCTGAAAGTGACTCCATCTGCATTGAGACATATGAAGAGAACGGACCCTATGGTGCCAAGGAGGCAGGTGAAGGTCTTGTAGGGCCAACTGCACCGGCTATTGCTGATGCAGTTCATAATGCAACCGGTTATCAGTGCATGGATATGCCCATCACACCGGAAAAAGTGCTGACGGGAATGAAAAAGGCGTAAATTATATTGCCCTGTTAAAAAAAAGAAAATTTAACAGGGCATTTTATTAAGTTGTAAACCGATAAAAGGCAGATTTTACATCCTTATTATACAGGAATGTAAAATCTGTATCTGATTTAATAATAGGAGGATAATTGATGAATCTTAAAGAAAAGCTGTCCGGAGTTGTCGGGGCAGACAATTACTCTGATGACACAGAGGAGTTGAAGGCATATTCTACCGATTACAGTTATACCCCTGCAGGAATGCCTAACTACATCGTAAAACCGGCAAATTCCGAAGAGGTTTCTGCTGTTGTAAAGATTTGTAATGAACACAGTATCCCTGTTGTTCCATGCAGCTCAAAGATCCATTTTTATGGTGCTACAATCCCTAAAGAGGGCGGAGTGATCCTGGATATGAGCAGGATGGACAGAATATTTGAGATAGATCCGGACAACAGGAGAGTAAGGTTTGAGGCAGGCGTAACCTGGGAAAAACTGACCTGCGAGTTGGAAAAGGCAGGATACAGGGTTATAATGCCGCTTACCCCGCCGGCAGAGCGTTCGGTTCTTACCGATTTTATGGAACGCGAAGAACCTACCAACCAGGTATACGACTATGGTGAACCTCTTCAGGCAATGGAGGTTGTCTGGCCCACAGGCGAGATATTCAGGATGGGATCGGCAAGCGTAAACGGCTACCCTGATTCGGCTGCAAAGGGCGGAAATCCTTCAGGACCCGGTCTTGATTTTTACAGGTTTTTCCAGTGCGCCCAGGGGACAATGGGTGTGGTTACATGGACAAACCTGAAGATAGAGTCCATTCCTAAAAAAGACAAGGTGCTTTTTGCCGCCCTCGATGATCTGGATTATGGCATTGATTTTCTTTACAGGATTCTGCCGAGAAGGATAGGGCAGGAGGTCCTGCTTTTAAATGATGTTGATCTTGCCGCAATACTTGCTGAAGAGTGGGATGACGACTTTGAAAGGCTCAGGGCAGAACTTCCGCCCTGGACACTGGTCCTGGTTGTAAGCGGACTTATAAGGCGTCCTGAAGAAAAGATAGCCTATGAGGAAAACTTCCTTGCAGAGGTAATAAAAAATGAATTCTCGGATATCCGTCTCGAAGAAAACCTTCCTGGATTTCCGGGGGTGAGAAAAAAGATGCTGAATATTCTGAGAAACCCCTGGCCCAAAGATAGGCCCTACTGGAAGAACCGGGTAAAGGGTGCATGCCAGAATATCTTTTTCCATACCAGGCCCAACATGGTTTCCGACTTTATTTCAGTAGTTGAGGATATTGCCGCACAGTATGGTTATCCCATTGATGACATAGGCATGTATATCCAGCCCATAGAGCACAACAGGGCATGCAGGCCGGAATTCAGCTTTTTTTATGATCCGGAGAATGAGGCAGAAACCGAAGTTATTGCAGCCATGTATAAGGATATATGCAAGGATCTTTTAAACAGGGGTGCAGTGTTTACAAGACCCTATGGAGATCTGGCCCCGATAGTTTACGAAAAGGCCGCTTCCTATGCTGCTGCACTGAAGAGACTGAAGAAGACCTTTGATCCCAATAACATAATGAATCCCGGAAACCTGTGCTTCTAAGGAGGGAAGAGATGTCAAAAGAACTAAGATTCAGATATTACAAGCCGAAAGAGGAATTCAAGCTTGATATTAGTGATATGCAAAATTTTGTTTATGATATGAGCAAATGCATCAAGTGCAAGGGATGTACATGGGTGGAACATACCTATATGCCCGGTGCAAAATATACTACCAGGTGCCCCAGTGCAACAAGGTATATCTTTGACTCATATGGCGCCTATGGAAAGATGAGAATAGGTCATGCAATGGCAGAGGGTGTCCTGGACTGGAATGAAAAGGCCCTTGAAATTATTTATGCCTGCACACTGTGCGGAGCATGTGATGTTGGATGTAAACGGAACCTTGACCTTGAGATTGAACTTACACTTGAGTCCCTGAGGGTAAAGGCTGTTAAGGACGGCGTCGGGCCTATGCCTGCACATAAAAAAACAGCGGAAAAGATAGATAACTCTCACAACTGTTATGGATCTCCCCACGAGAACCGGACCGGATGGATAACAGAAGATATCAAACCCGCTGAGAAGGCTGACATGCTCTACTATGTCGGATGTAATGCCTCATATGTAAACAAATCCATTGCACAGTCAACCGCTAAAATATTCAGGGCATGCGGAGACGATTACATGCTCATGCCTGATGAATGGTGCTGCGGCAACAAGGTCTTTTCCGTTGGAATGATTGACGAGGCAAAGACCATTGCGGAGCGCAACATCCAAGAGGTAAGAAAAACCGGCGCAAAAATCCTGGTTACAAGCTGTGCCGAAGGCTACCGGATGTGGAAGGTTGATTATCCCAAACTTCTTAATATCGCAACCGATGATCTTGGATTCAAGGTTATCCACCTGATGGAATATGTGGATGAAAAGATCAAGGACGGAAGCCTTAAACTTAAAAACAACCTGGATACTCGTGTTGCCTATCATGACTCATGCAGCGTAAGCCGCCTGAGCGACCCCTGGATACCCTATGAAGGTAAAAGAGGCTGGATGGGGTGCGTTGAGCCAAGGCTGCAGAGGAGAAGGGGAAGAAGCGGTCTGTACAGCCAGCCAAGGGATATCCTGAATGCCATACCAGGTGTTGAGCTTGTCGAGATGCCCAGAATGAGGGAGAACTCATTCTGCTGCGGTGCGGGTCGAGGCACACAGGAGGCATTTCCCGAATTCGCCGAATGGGCTGCGGACCAGAGGATTGAAGAGGTCAAGGATGTAGGCGCTGAAACGCTTGTATCAGCCTGTCCATGGTGTAAAAACAATTTTACCCGGGTGCTTGATGCCCAGGGTGAGAAAGTGCAGGTACTTGATATATCCGAAGTAGTCTGTGCGGCCATTGAAGGTTAGGAGGTTATATATGGCTATATCAAATGAAATATACAGTGTCCTGGAAGCCATTGTCGGTAACAATTTTATATCAAATGATCCTGTTATATGCGAGGGGTACAGAAGCGGCCCCGGCGGATATGAAAACAGCATGGGATATGAGCGTGTGATGACCACCATACCGGGTTGTGTTATCATGCCCAAAACAACCGAAGAGGTTCAGAAGATAGTCAGGGTATGCTACCGGAATGACATTCCCTATGTGCCCTACAGTACAGGTTTTTACGGGCCAAAGTCTCACCCGCACGTTGAAGATGCCCTTTTGATTGACCTTAAGAGGATGGATGATTTTATCCTTGATGAAAAGCATTTTTATGTTGAAGTAGGTCCCGGTGTTGTTTATTCGCCCATACAGGAAGAATGCATGAAGCATGGCGCCTATGTTGTTATCGGGGGCGGAGGCGCCCAGGCATCAGCAATCGCAAACCTTATAGGTGACGGCTGGTCACCCCTGAGCCACAGGATCGGTCTTCCACACAGGCGTATCCTCGGCACAGAGGTTGTGCTGCCCGATGGTGAACTTCTTAAGCTCGGTTCCCTTGCCGAAGGCGATGATCCTTTCTGGGGAGAAGGTCCCGGTCCTGACCTGAGAGGTCTTTTAAGGGGATATACCGGTGTTAGGGGATGTCTTGGTATTGTAACAAGGATGGCAATAAAGACACTGCCGTTCCAGCCCGAAAGGCTTGAACCAACAGGTATTTCTCCGGAGACATACCTGGCACTTCCGGAAAAAAGGGTGAAATGGATAAACTTTACCGTGCCTTCAAAGGAGGCCCAGGTTACAGCCATGAAAAATATCGGTCATGCTGAAATAGCCGGCGCGGTTACAAAGGTCCCGCTATTCTGGCGTGCCATTGCCAAGGCCGAATGCAAGGAGGAGTTCTGGGATATCTGGGGCAAGGAAAATGAAGATACCATAGCCAACTTCTTTATTGTCCGTGTGCTCCTTATTGGCTACACATCCGAGGAACAGATGGAGTATGACGAGAAGGTCCTCATGGATATTATGAAAGAGGTGGGCGGTATTGCAAGACGAACCAAGCCTTCTGATGAGTCATGGATCAAAAATGCCGACTCTGCCGGTATGTGGCTCATGTGCGGAGGTTATGTATCGGTTGATTATGTTATCGAGACACTTTCACAGTCAACCGAGCACGGCGAATCCTATGCACAGGTGAAAAAGAATTTTACCCCGCCTCTTATGCCTGATTATGGCGATCCTGGCTGGTTTCAGAGCTTTGAGATGGGGCATCAGGGTTATTCCGAATTCCTGGTATACTGGGATCCGGACGACAACTGTGACGGCGTTGATCAGTTCTACCTGGAGACATCAAAGATGAATATCAGGGAGAGGTACTACACATCACTGCTTGGTCCTCATCAGCCCCTTTACCTTACCGGTCCGAAGTATGGACCCAATTATCATACATTCATGCTCAAGGTTAAGGATGAGTTTGATCCCAAGTGGATGTCTCATCCCCCTGTACCCTTTGCACATGATATTTATGTCCAGAAGGCGCCATGGATGCAGCATATGGTGGATTGGGAAACACCAAAGCCTGAAGACCTGCACGATGAGTAGTTTGCATCGGAGTCTCTGTAATACTGGTATCAGGCTTGATTATAAACTCCGTAATTAGAATAAACTGTAGGGGCACGGGGAAGCGTGCCCTTTTTATATTTATAATTATTTATAGCTATGAGTATTCAGAAAATAAAAATAAGGCTCAAATCCAGCTTTGCTGTCGGGGTTACAGAAGAATTTTTAGCCCATTTCCAGGACGGCCATGAAGTGATGATAGAATTTGATCAGGGCGCGACCGTTTTGGATCTGCTCAACCGCCTTTCTTCAATAGGTTCGGCCAATGAATGGGATGATATGCTTCTCCATGTGTTTGTGAATCAGGAACTGAAGGGCATGGATTATGTGCTTCAGGATAATGATGAGATAAACCTGCATCTTCCTGTCTCGGGGGGATAAAGCCAATTCAAAGTTCAAGATTCAATATTTAAATCGGCCTTGATATACGCATTTCAATTGCATTATTTAACCTCATCCCATCTCACATTTTGATCACGCCTTGGAAATGAATTTTTTTGTTTCTGTGTTGACCTTAACCATTTCCCCGGCCTCAAGATATTCGGGGATCTGGATTTCTATTCCATTTGAGAGGGTTGCGGGCTTGGTCCTTGCGGATGCGCTTGCACTCTTTATGCCCGGAACGGTCTGGACTATTTCAAAGACCAGGGTATTTGGAATTTCAACGGATACCAAATTTTCATCAATGATCAGACCGACAATACCCTCCATTCCCTCTGTAATCCATACAAGTTCATCTTCAATCGCCTCACCCTCTATCTCATACTGGGCATAGTCGGTAGTATCCATAAAAACATGGAGGTTGCCGTCCGGATATAGATATTGTACGGATTTTTTTTCAAGGGCAACATCATTCAGCATATCGTTTCCCTTGTAGCTTTCTTCATATTTCTGTTTGGTCCTTACGTTGCTGAACCTGACCTTGTAAAGGGTAACAGCCCCCCTTGCTGATGGAGTTTTTACATCAATCTGATTAACCATGTAGATTTCATTGTTAATCTCCACCACATTTCCTTTTTTTAAGTCACACGCTTTTGGCATTTTTATTCTCCTGAATACAATTATAAAAATATCTATATCACCGGGGAATGAACTTTAAAAGTGCAATTATCTCAAAGTGTAATAAAAATGTCGGGTTTATAGTTTATGGTTTATGCTGCATAGTTAAAGCTGTATCTCACCGAAAGATTCAAAAAAGGATTTATCAGGTTTAGCTGGAAACATAGTCAGGACTGGATGTGAAAAAAACCCTCCGGTTGCAAAAGCCTCCGGGACATCGTATAAGTCATGAAGATCAGCCGGATCAAGGATTGATGTTCAAGGTATATCAGACCTGCCATACATTACTGGCTAAATTAGATTAGGAGACTAACATGTCGCATAGCGGAGGATGGTTTGCCTATGTTCGTTCGAGTGATGAAAAGCCAAAAAAGGTTACAAAGGAACTGCTTTTACGCGTATTAGCCTATGCCCGGCCATATCGGAAACACATCGTTGGGATGCTCGTTGCGATCATATTCAGCGCGGGATTATCACTGGTTTCACCGCTTATCTTTCGGCAATTGATCGACAAGGTCCTGCCTTCCAAAAATTTGCATCATCTGATTTTATGCGCAACAGCCCTGCTGTTCGTCCCCCTGCTCAATGGGGGAGTGAGTGTGATCCAGCGGCGTATGAATGCCACAGTCGGAGAGAGTGTAATCTACGACCTTCGGGTAGCGCTCTTTTCCCGGTTGCAGTCAATGTCGCTGCGTTTTTTTACCAACACCAGGGTAGGGGAGATGATGTCCCGCCTGAATAATGATGTGATTGGTGCGCAGAACGCTATCAGCAACACCATTGTCAACATTGCAAGCAACCTGATCAAGGCTGTCGCAATTCTTGCCGTTATGACGAGTCTCGAGTGGCGGCTTACCCTTGCCAGCGTGATTATCATGCCGCTCTTTATCATGGCGGCCCGTAGGCTGGGTATCGTGCTGCGCGACATTGCCCGCCGGGCAATGGAGCAGAATGCCCGGATGAATGCACATATGAACGAGACGCTCAACATCGGAGGGGCGCTTCTGGTAAAGCTCTTCGGGCGGGCTGAAGAGGAAGAAGAGCGCTTCAGGCAGAGAGCTGGGGAAGTGCGTGATATTGGAGTCAGAAGGGCCGTGGCCGGCACGGTTTTCTTTGTTATCATAGGGCTGGTCGGTGCGGTTGGAACGGCGATGGTCTATGGGCTGGGCGGATATTTTGTTATAAAAGGCTCCTTCACCATCGGAACCATTGTGGCCTTCGGAGCTTACCTTGGGCAGCTTTACAGTTCGCTGCAGGGGCTCGCGAGTGCACCGGTGGATTTCAGCACCAGTATGGTCTCTTTTGAAAGGGTTTTCGAGGTCATCGACCTGCCAAAGGATATCGAAGAAAAAGAGAATGCCATTGTTCTGGACAACATGAGAGGCGATCTCGAGTTCGAGAATGTCACGTTCGATTACAGCATTGACAGGTCCAGACTGCTCAGTGAGGTAAAGCGATACGGGAAGATGGATGATGTAACTGCAGTAATATCCGGAAACCGGTCCGGTATCCCAAAAAAGACCGGATTGAACGAGGCGGCTGTCGTAAGGAACAAGATCGCCCCTGCGACTCTATCCCAGGCCAGGGACGTGGCCCTCGAGTCTGTATCCTTTCATGCATCTGCCGGACAGTTGATCGCCCTGGTTGGACCCTCGGGCGCGGGCAAGACAACTTTAACCTATCTCATTCCGCGCCTGTATGACCCGACCGAGGGGGTTATACGTATTGACGGGCATGACCTGAAAGATATCGCTCTCGAATCGCTTTCAGCGGCTATCGGTATGGTGACTCAGGAAACCTACCTTTTCCATGACACAATCCGCACCAATCTCATCTATGCCAAACCGGATGCAACCCAGGTTGAGATCGAGGCAGCAGCGCGGGCCGCCAATATTCACCTGTTTATTACCGAACTTCCCGAAGGATACGACACAGTGGCAGGCGAGCGGGGCTATCGCCTGAGCGGAGGCGAAAAGCAGCGTATTGCTCTGGCGAGGGTGATCCTGAAAGACCCGCGCATTCTTGTACTTGATGAGGCTACAAGTTCACTTGACAGCGAATCCGAAGCCCTGATCCAGGAGGCTTTGAAACGGGTTATGGCCGGGCGGACCAATATTGTTATTGCTCATCGCCTGAGCACGATCCTGGCTGCGGATATGATTCTGGTGATTGACCGAGGTAAAATCGTCGAACGCGGAACCCATGAGGAGCTGCTGGCGCTGAACGGATTGTATAATCAGCTGTATGAAACCCAGTTCAAGGCAAATGCCGATATCGATGAAAAGGTTTAAAATGTTCCAGTTAAACAGGCAAGGTTGTTCATTTATTAAAAACGGGGATATGATGAAAAATCTATTCTTTTTAGTTGTAATATTTATTTTATTCTCTTCCGTTTCATTTTCAGAAGAATTTAATAATTCCGCCTGGCCGACAGGACAACCGGAACAGCAATCTTTTAATCCTGAGATCGAGACTCAAAAATATTTAGATACCCTATCTCCTGAGCAGAAGGAAAAATCAGATGCATACTATGAAGGAGGATACTGGATAACCCTCTGGGAGTTATCCTAATTCTGGGGGGTATTTTTATCACTGTTTTATATGCCATAGTGCGCAGGGTTAAAAATAAATTGTGGATCTGGTGCTCCTGTGTAACCTCTGTATTCTTAATATTTATGCTGCTTATCCAGCCGGTTTTTATTTCACCTCTTTTAAATGAATATAAACCCATGGAAGATTCGGATATCAGGAATAAAATATTATCAATGGCAAGGGCCAACGGTGTCCTGGCTGATAATGTATATGAATTTGATGCGTCAAAACAGAGCAACCGGATCAGCGCGAATGTAAGCGGTATTGGCAGCACAATCTGGATATCCTTTAGCAGGCTTATTACCCGTTTTTTAGGAAAATGGATCCCGGTCCTATAGAAGAATTATTATTCTATGACCACTCCAGTGGTAAAAGAAGGATATTTTCGGCAATGAGATGGAAGGCCGAACATCTTAATGAGCAATGAGTAGGGTATACCTTTACATCGAATATGATTGATACTGACCGGGGCAGCCTGCTTCTCCTATTTAGAGCTTAGGCCCTGGCCCGGCCAGTGTGAAAAAGACGCATTAATTTATAGGAGTAGTATAGCAAGGGCTTCTGCTTTTAGCTTTTGCACTCGAATCCCTGACCTCTCGACCCCTTGAACCCTGTTTTTTACTCCCACCCTGTCTTTGTACCATAGGGCAGAACAAGTCCGGTTGCCTCTATATCGTATATTTTTCCCTTTTTGATTTTAAAAAAGTGTATGGCCGGCATATTGAAGTTTCCCTGAAAGGCCGGCACGCTGATCTCTCCTGAATCTACCTTTAACTTCATGTTTTTCAGCTTGCTGTCATGGTGGAGGTTGGAAAAGCCAACTGCCAGTCCCTTCTGTTCATCTATTACCAGCAGACGGCGGTTTTTGATTTCTGCAATATATGCCCATACACCGGCAGTAATCTGTCCTTCACATGTATTGGGAACAGCCGAAAGCGCCCTGGCCAGCTTCATCATTTCAGGGTCCACTGATTCGGGCGGAGCAAAGTCTCTTTTTGTTTCCTCCTCAGGCAAATCCTCTTTCTTTCCGCCAACTGAAATGCCTCCATTCTCACGGCGCTGACACTCCAGGGCATAGGGTGCAATTGTTCCGTCTTCACCTACAAGGGAATCATAGTAGGAAAGCCCGATATCCAGCATCTGGTTTCTTGGAGTTTTATCCTCAGGCGCTATATCTTCAACAAGACCAGGTCTGGGTTTTTTAAGATTTTCCAGATGTATTTCATTTGCCGGCACCACATGATGTTCGGCCTCTGCAATTTTTCCGCGTTTAAGGGCAAGCCTAACTCCCAGAAGAATATCCTCGTTGTTGTTTTCCTTCATCATAACAAGGGCCGCCACCTGCTGATTTACCGGGTCTGCAGCGTAAATCTGGAATTCGGATGGCCCGCCCGAAGCCGTTTCCCACAGGCCGTATCCCAGCGGAATTTCTGCGGTATTTTCCGTAAATTTCACATATTTATGAAAAGGTACTGCCGTGGTATCATGGGCAACCAGTGCCGAAAGGTAGTCTTTCATAATTTTTACAAGGCACTCACGATCGCATCCCTGGTATTTGTATGCAAATGAATTAGCAGAGAATAAAAGAATAATAACCAGTGTTAAGCCAAATTTTCTCATTTCATCTCCTCCAGTTATATTTAATTATCTTACACTCTGTATCTGATCAGACATGCCCTGCTCATAGGTGCTCCAGCCCGCGTTCATTCCATAGGGGCACCTGTGAAAAATAGCTTCAATTCGTCGAATGTTTCCATTTTCTATTTTAAAGAGCTCCGCAAGCTGCCAGGTCCAGTTAATGTTGTCATGATCAAAGAATGCAAATGCAAATGCTATTCCACGTTCCCGGTCAACAGCCACGAACCTGCGGTCACGGACCCGGGTTATAAAACCCATTCCCCCTGACTCAAACTGTTCCTTGCATCCCCAGTGTGTTGAGTATACCTTGGTTGTCTTCGGGTCGGGACGTACCTGGCCATCGGGTACAGGCACGTTTGTTGCGGGCATTCCGTTTTCAACACGATGACAGTCATCGGTAAAGGGATAATAACCTTTGCCGTGATCATTCTTCTGCAGGCCTGAAAAATAATAGTTTGCAGTCTTGATCAGCTCTTCCCTGGATGCCCTTTCTTTTACCGGAATAGCTTCCTTGAAAATTTTATGGGGTGCGCCCAGTTTTTCAACACTCGCGCCTGTAGAAAGTTTACCTGTCATTCCCATATTATCACCGTCAGGTCGAACCACAATCTGCTCTGCTTCGGTAATCTTTTTATCAACAATCTTAATCCTGAGTGCAATGGCTACTGTATCCCCGCCTTCCTTGCCGTTTCCACCATCTTCACGGGCAGTTCCTAAAAAGGCCACCTGCTGGGTTTCAACATCCGGAACATAAAACTTGTAGTTCCCCTTTGCAGACATGGTAACCCACAGTCCCTCATTACCAAGAGGAAGCCTTACACCGTTTTCGGTAAATTTGCAGTCTCTTGAGAAAAGGTCGAGACTCGGATCGTTTTCAAGCATTGCATCCATGTATCTGTCGATATAACCTTCGAGACAGTCACGATCACAGCTGCTGCTGTTAACCTGTGCACCGGCAAAACATGGAAATAAAAGAGAAATGAAGACAATAATTAAAACTGTGTTTCGCATAAGGACTCCTCCGATATAAAATGATTAATAAATTTTTTTTAAATTGATAGAATTATCATCTGGGTAAAGAACTGTTCTGATTACGAACAGTATTGATAACGTACTTTAAAAGGTCTGTCAATTATAAACCCTGTGAAGTGTGGCAAAGGCATATATCTATGTACAGTTACATTTGACTTGACACGCAAAGTTTATGAGCCTATCCTCGAACTATTGAATATAAACCTTAAAGTCTCTCCCAAATATTAATGATCACTGATATACAGCAACAAAACCAAACAATCTGTGAAGGGGAGAAAAATTATATTAATCTGGATGGCCTGCTGCCGTGAAAAACTGGAGTAGATACACATAAGGAATATGATGAACGAAGATATCAAGGATATCATAAGGGTAATGGAAAAACTGGATGGAATTTTATTTTTAAAATTTCAGAGTATCGGTAAACGCCACCGCATGAAAGACCCCTTTGGCGAACTCACAAACACCCAGACCCAGGCAGTATTTAAAATAAGCAGGATCTGTCCGTGTACCCTGTCCGATGTTGCAGAAACATTGAGGATTTCAAAGTCATCAGCGTCTACCCTGGTTGAAAGAATCGTCGTAAAAGGTGTTCTTGAGAGAAAGCAGGACCCTGGCAACAGGCGACGTGTCCTCATCACAGTTGCAAAGCAGGCCCAAAAATTTCAAAAGACAATCGAGCAGGAACTTGTAAAGGAATTGAAAAAGATCGCTACTAATATGTCCAGGATAGATTTCAAAAAATGGGTAGATTCAAATCAGGCTATTGACGAGGCAATAGACAAAATATATGGACCTGAGAAAAAATAGGATCTCAAAGCGCATCGAACTGGCTTGATCCGTAACTGTCCGCAAGAAGACAGTGGCCGAAAAAGAAAGGCTTGTCTACTTTTTTTATAAAAATGGGGGCATGCAGCACACCGGCAGGCATGCATATAATTGCGGCCGTGGTAATGGTATGCTTCTCCCACTCCTCTCCGATGGCTATCTCGGCTTCTCCTCCGAGATCCGGCCAGTTATCACAGTCTGACGGTATGAAAAAGAGGTATTCATCACAATTATGCATGTGAGGCGGGTCAGCCAATACATGGGGACCGAGTATACCAACGAAATTAAAATTTATATCTATCCTGCCTAGCTTTTCCATATATTTCTGATCGAATCCGATGTTCAAGAGAGCTTTGGGCGGGAAGACTGGGATTGTAGTTTCTGGTCCCCGGAGTACATATTTATCGTATCTGGATTTATCCATTGTGTTCTCCTTCATCATTTAATGACAGGTAACAGGCGTAAAAATGCCATTATGCCGGTTTCTTAACGTATTCCTGTGACATATAGATGCTGCAATAAATTATCGGTTTTTCGACCTTTTTAAAGTTGATAGGACTATGCGCCATTCCTTTTGGGATTACAACCACAGCAGGCGTATCGATAACCTGTTTTTCTCCCTCTTTACCCATGAATACCTCTATTTCGGCACCAAAGTCTTCCTTGTTATTTGGGTTTGTTCCCATAAAGCAAAGAAATTCCTCAAAGTCATGGGAGTGTGGCTCTTCAATTTGTATCGGTTTAGAAATATAATCCCATTTCATGCGATGCTTTATGCCTGCCCAGTCACGAGGTTCTCCAAAGGCAGAAGGCATAACTCCAGGCATGGATTCTTTACTGGCTACTCCCCTGACTATATATTTACCATATTTAGATTCATCCATCTTTCCAGATCTCCTTTTTTCTATACTTTACCCAGTGCCTCCAGAACCTTGTCCGGTGTAGCTGGCGGATCAACCCATTTACCTGTGGCGTTATAGATTGCAGCAATGACAAGGTGGGTGTTTGCCAGGGAATGGCTGATGCCGTTTGAGCCATATGCCGCGTTTCCCACCCTGGTTTCCAGCAGCTCCAGGTGGACAGGTGCGTGATCCATGATGGTGGGTTTTTTATACTCGAACATGTTAGTGCTGAGTTTGACACCGGTTTTATTGTCATAGAAATAATCCTCATATAACTGGCAGCCTTCGCTGAAATACATTACCTGGTGTATCTGGCTTTCTAGGGATGTGCGGCGCATGATTTTGCCCGGATCTGCAACCACGCCAAACCGGAGTATTTCAACTTCGCCGGTTTCTGTGTCTACTGCAACCTCGCACATTGCAACGTTCATGGTATCCAGCATTTTACCTCTCTGATTCCATAGAGAAAGTGGCGGTCTGCCCGAATAGGTTGCAAAAAGATTTGCCTTAACAGCCTGTGCCAGCGGGAGGCCTGTTGCCGGATTATTTTTGACCACTACCTTTCCGTCCATCAGGTCGAGGTCTTCGGGATTCATTCCCTTAAAGGGACTGGGGACAGGCTTTTTTGCCCCGCCTATGCTGATCCCGCCTTGGGGGGCAGGGGTATCTGCCTCCTCAACGGCCTTTTCAAGGATCTGTTTTTTCAATATATTTGCGCATTCCTTCAGTGCCCATCCGGAAGCAGTTGTTCCGTCACTGCCTCCGCCCCATGGTTTATATGTCTCATGGTGATCCAGTTTGCCTTTGATATCCTCGTAGTTCAGGCCGAGCTCTTCGGCCACAACCATCATATTTGCCTCCATGATATAGTTGCCTACAACCGGACCCTTGGAATCAAGATGTACAACCCCGTTTCTCAGCTCCAGTTTGCAGTTAAAGACCATGCCCGAATGTCGCGGACACTGCTGGTATCTGAAGCTTGCTCCGTGCATCCTGCCGTCTTTAAGCTTCTTTTCTCCCGTATTATGCCATTTCCAGTTCATCATCTTTTTGGCAGCCTTTACGCATGCCTCAAAACTGGGCACAGGGTTGGGGTCAGTCTGTGATTCGGGACCATGTAAATTCAGCCTGGCAATGTCTATGGGGTCTTTACCAAGTTTATCGGCTATAAGATGTATTGCCAGGGTTATGGAATCCCAGTTCATTGGATTATGCTGACCGCTCACATACATCTTTCCCCTGTTACTGTCCACAACATCCATATTCTGTTTAACATTCTGGCACCTGGTGGTAAAATACGGGCCATAGTTCTGGTCCATTGTAGTGCCGAAAATAGAACTGCCTTCTACGCCTGAATCCGCTATTGAAAAATCGTCAATTGCCGTGATCAGGCCGTTCTTTTTAAATCCGACCTTCATGTGCATGAAACGCTGATTCAGGTTGAAGTCATACTGGTCATAGCGGCTGTTGACACACCGGACCGGTCTTCCCGTCCTCTTTGCGAGCAGCGGGGTTATGAGCTGTGATTTGCGAAGTCCCCAGTCGCAGTACCTTCCGCCAACCAGCATGCAATCCTGAAAGACCTTGTCGGAAGGCACATTATACATGTTTGATATTGTGCCTGGATCATTGGGGGTGCTTACACCTTCGATCTGCAGGTTCAGTCCCTCACCGTGGTAGGTGTTCTGAAACCACCAGGCAATGGAGCCTATGGGGTTTGGAATATGTCCGGAAAAGGAAGGTATGTTTACATCATATTCTATAATATGATCCGCATCCCGGAAACCTGCTTCAACATCTCCGGCATTTATATTTGAATAGGAAACGTTGCCTTTTTTAGGAGGGTTATTTCCTCCTCTCATTCCGAATCCTCCGGAAGGGCTCTTGGAGCTGGGGGCAGGGGGGCGAATAACCGGGGAACCGGGTTTTCTTCCTTCAAGGATATCCACAACGTGCGGAAGCTGTTCCCATTCTATGTCGAGATTTCTCAATGCCTCATCACATATGTCTTCGGACTCGGCCACAACAATTGCCCCGATCTCTGCACCTTCCTGGTCGGCTGAGTCGACAATAATCGGTTTGAGCGGCCCCGACATCATCTCGCCGGTTTCCATCAGGTTTTTTATATCCTCATCTTCCCAGGTAAGGATATCAATTACTCCAGGTATCTTTTTTGCCTTTCCCGTATCAATACTTATTATTCTGGCGTTTGCGTAGGGGCTTCTTAAAAATTTTGCATGGAGCATGTCCGGAGCAGTATAATCAGCCCCGTATTTTGCTATACCTGTTGCCAAGGCGTATGACAGCCTGCCCGGAAGGTTAGGTTTTCCTACAACCCTGAAATTTTCTCTTTGTCCGTTTACTCCTGCTAAATCAGCCATTCAAAATTCCTCCTCTGGTATAAAGGGATCAGGTCAGATTAATGTTGTATATATTCTTATACAGTTTTCGGGCTATATTACTCTTTTTGGGTAAGAAAGGCAAAGGATGAACAGCATAAAAACAACGTGAAAACCGGAATTTTTATCAACTTAAAGGAAGAAGGTATCCCCTTCTACACAGGATATAAACAAAAGCGACAATCCAATGTAGAAGGCTGCTTTCCTTTTATCTGTAAAAGAAATAAATTGCTCCGCTTAACAGGATTACCCATGAAACAACTTTTTTGAATTTTTGATCACTGATTTTAAAATGCAGCTTTTCGGCAAAGAACAGGACCGCAAAAAGAAAAGGGGCCGAAACAGCGAACATTTTCCAGATCTCCGGTGTGATTAAATTATTTATCTGGTAATTGATTGCACGAATGATGTTAAGGCTGAAAAAAAAGAGCAGGGCGCCGTTTCTTATTACCGTCTTATCCTCAAATGTCCCGAGCAGTCTGGTCATGACAATAGGTCCGCTGATGCCAAAGAGTGAATGGGAGAGACCTGCACATAAATCCATTACCCTCCGTGTCTTTATGCCGGCTTTAAAACCGGGAGATATCACCATGTATATACCGCTTAGAACGATAATTGCTGCCAGCATTCTTTTAAAGATATCATTGGGTATAGAGCCAAATAAATAGCTTCCAAGTATTGCGCCTATTGTCGCTGACACCATCATCATAGCCCATTCTTTTATATTGATCTTGCGATATGATTTGCTTAACGCTATCGTTGTAACCAGCATCTGTGGCAGGAGCGAATAGATAACAAGAGTCTTGCTTTCAAATGCAAACCCAAGGATCGGCATCATGATGATTGTGCCGGCCAGCCCGAAAATAATCTCAAAAGAATAGGTTAATGAACAGATGATAATCAGGAAAATTATCAATCCCATCGCTACTGCCGGCCTTTTAAATATATTATTAAGGGGGTGTCAATTTTCTCTTCAGGTCCTGTATCTATATGTCCAGATCCGGATATAATTTTTTTGCACATTCAGGGCAGATACTGTGACTGAACTCGGCCTGAGAATGTTCATATAAATATGTCTCGATCTGGTTCCAGTAACCCTTGTCATCGCGTATCTTTTTGCAGTTTGCACAGATAGGCAGCAGACCGCTCAGGGTTTTAACCTGATCCAGAGCATCCTTCAGTTCGCCTATCAGTTTTTCACGCTCCATATCCCACTTTTTACGATCAGAAATATCGCTGTGAGTTCCTATAACACGAAGAGGTTTTCCATCATCTGTCCATTCAATAACCTTGCCTCGGTCTAAAATCCACTTATAGCAGCCGTCTTTACACCGCACACGATATTCATTTTGATAGATATCACTTTCCCCATTAAAATGGGCATTTAAATCAGCATACACTGAGGTCCTGTCATCGGGGTGAACACGCGAATCCCATTCATCGAATGCATCACCGATTTCGTTTTCCGAGAACCCAAGCATCTCTTTCCATCTTCTGGAAAAAAACACCCTGTTTGTCACGGCATTCCAGTCCCAGACACCATCTCCTGCACCCTCCAGTGCAAACTGCCATCGGTTTTCACTTTCCTGCAGTTCTTCCTCCGCCCATTTTCGATCAATTGCGTTTGTGAAAACCTCTCCGATCAGATGAAGTACGGCCTGTTCATTATTTGACCATTTCTTTTTTTTGGTAACCGCGTCAAATCCGATAAAACCGATTAAACGATCTTCAACAACCATTGGTACAACTATTATAGACTGGATTCCCTGCAGTTCAAAGTGTTCTCGTTCTGCCGCAGCATCCCCTGGCATAGCCGAAACATCCTCTATTTTAAAGACATCATGCATGTGGATACATTTATTAAACCATGGGAGATCTTCTTTTATTGAAATTCCCTTCAGGTTATCAATCTGAGGTTCAATCCCTTCAGCACACCACTCGTGCGTATTATCAGCAAGTTCATCTTTATGGAATAAAAAAACATAAGCACGGTCAACACCTGAAAAAGACCCTATTAGTGCCAGTCCCTGTTCGATACCTTTGTCCAGATCCTTCAATCTTAACTTGAGCAGATCGGAAGATATTTTGCCGATCAACCTCTCAAATTCTATTCGCCTTTCCAGTTCTTCCTCTGCTCTCTTTTTTTCTGTGATATCTTCTCCGGAACTGAGTGTGCCGATAATGTTACCTTCTTTGCCCATGAGGCATGTATGGTTCCAGGCGATTGTTTTTTCAGCACCCGAAAGGGTAAATATCTTATACTCTCTATAGCTATCCCACTTAATTCGGGAGGCAATAATGTCCTTATAATATTGTTTTACATCCGCAAGTACATCCTTTGGGGTAAACAGGTCAAACCAGTTTTTGCCCAGTAAATCGGTTTCCCTGGCTCCAAGCAGTTCGCATCCTTTTCTGTTGATAAGTATGATTTCTCCCTCACTGTTCATGGCTACAATAATTACACCGGCTATATCAAGGTAATTTTGGGATGTATCTTTTTCTACTTTTAAATCTGTTACATCGGAAAATGAGATTACCACGGCATATGGCTTCACATTATCTGTTTTAAACAATGGATTTGTATTGACTGAAACCCACCGCAGATCGTCAGGAGATCTGTATATCCCCATTATCTCATTCCTAAAAGATTTACCCGTACGCAGGGTCTTTATGGATGGGTAATCTTTAATTTCATAGCTTGTGCCGTCTTCGTGTATAAAAAGAAGATCCTTGTATCCACGGTTCTGTCCTACAGCTTCTGCCTCGGAAATCCCCAGTATTTTTTCTGCTCCCTTATTCATGGCTAATATTTCACCTGATTCAGTCTGTAAAATAACACCTTCACTGATTGTATCAAGAACAGGTTTATACCAGGGGCGATTCTCATTCATGCTGTTTTCTTCATGGGTTAATTTTCCAGTCATCTTCAACTCCGGGAGATTTTATAAAATAATTTACCTTGATTCATAAGTATGCATAACACATGGCAATTTTAATACACGTTAAAAACGAAAACAGAAGGGAAATTGGATGTCATGCTGTTGAGAGTCGGACATGATAAAGCCTCATTATCAGGTTCTGTAAAAGAGTATGAAAGGTCTATCTACCGGAAAAGTTTAAAGATCACATTGTGACCATTATCCTCTATGAACCTGTTTTAGAATGCGATATTTCCGGGAGTTCGGGGAAAGGGGATAACATCTCTTATATTACCCATGCCTGTCACAAACTGGATCAGCCTTTCAAAGCCCAGTCCAAATCCTGAATGGGGGACTGTGCCGAACTTTCTCAGTTCCAGGTACCACCAGTAATCATCAGGGTTCAGGCCGCCTTCCTTTATCCTCGAAAGGAGCACATCATAATCATCCTCTCTCTGGCTTCCCCCTATGATCTCACCAATCTTGGGAAAGAGTACATCCATGGCCCTGACGGTTTTATTGTCATCATTGAGTTTCATGTAAAAGGCCTTGATCTCTCTTGGATAATCAATCAGCACAACCGGTCTGTTAAAGGTCTTTTCACACAAATACCTTTCGTGCTCTGCCTGGAGGTCAGTTCCCCATCTTACAGGGAATTCAAATATTTCACCCGATGCTGTCAGGATATCAATGGCCTCTGTATAGGAGAGGGTCTTAAAATCCTGCGTGACAATTCTTTCGAGCGTATCAATAATGGTCTTGTCAATAAAGCTGTTAAAGAGGTTCATGTCCTCCTGACAGTTATCAAGCACGTATTTTAAGACATACTTGATAAACTCTGTTGCAACCTCGATGTTGCCCTCGATATCACAGAAGGACATCTCGGGCTCTATCATCCAGAACTCTGCCAGGTGACGTGATGTGTTGGAATTTTCAGCCCTGAATGTAGGACCGAATGTATATACATCTCCCATTGCAAGGGCATATATCTCTGCCTCAAGCTGGCCGCTTACTGTAAGGTGAGAGGGCGCACCGAAAAAATCCTGGTCAAAATCCGGTTTACCGTCCTTGTAGGGAATTTTATCCAGTTCAAACCTGGTTACCCTGAACATGTCGCCGGCACCTTCACAGTCACTGCCCGTAAGGATAGGGGTGTGTATATAAAGAAAGCCTCTTTCCTGGAAATAATTGTGTATTGCCCTGGCCATTGCATTACGCACCCTGGCAATTGCTCCAAAGGTATTGGTTCGTGGCCTCAGGTGGGCAATTGTCCTTAAAAATTCAAAGGAGTGCCTTTTTTTCTGCAGGGGATATGTATCAGGATCAGCCCAGCCCATGACTTCAATGCTTTCAGCCTGCATTTCCACCTTCTGACCCTTGCCCTGCGAAGGGACTACAGATCCTGTTATTTTGATGGAACAGCCTGTCTGGATCTTGAGTATTTCATCCTGGTAATTTGGAAGGGCTGAGTCAGCAATAACCTGAAGGTTATTTAGGCATGAGCCGTCATTGACTTCAATAAATGAGAATCCGCCCTTGGAATCTCTTCGGGTCCTGACCCATCCCATTACCGTGATATTGTCCTTTCCCTCATCAAAGGAAAGAACCTGAACGATCCTTGTTCGCTTCAAATTTATCCCTCTTTCTTTTCAAAGTCGGACATGAATTCAACCAGACTCTTTACTGCCTCGATAGTGGTTGCATTATATATAGATGCCCTGCATCCCCCAACAGATCGATGGCCCTTGAGTCCGCCCAGATCAGCCTTTAAGGCCTCTGCCACAAATTTCTTTTCAAGTTCTTCACCTGGCAGCCTGAAGGTAACGTTCATCTTGGACCTGCTGTCCTTTTCTGCCGTACCATTATAAAAATCAGAGCTGTCAATAAAGTTGTAAAGAGTGTCAGCCTTTTCGGTATTCCTTTTATCCATGTTTTCAAGCCCGCCTATGGTTTCCTCTATCCATTTGAGAACCAGACCTGTTACATATATTACAAAACAGGGAGGCGTGTTGAACATAGAGTTCTTTTCTGAAAAGGTGGTATACTTGAGGAACGTCGGAATATTTTGGGGTGTTCTCTCAAGCATATCTTTCCTGATGATTACCATTGCAGCGCCGGAAGGTCCGATATTCTTTTGTGCACCGCCGTAGATCATTCCGAATGGTTTTGCATCAAAAGGTCTGCTCATAAAATCAGACGACATGTCGCATACAAGAGGGACGCCATTGGCATCCGGGAATTTTGCCCACTGTGTACCCTTGATTGTATTGTTTGATGTAAAATGCAGATATGCTGCGCTGCCGTCTTCTATTACATCATAGGGAATATATGAAAAATTTTTATCCTCTGAAGAGGCCAGGACCCTTGTATCCAGTCCCTGAATTTTGGCTTCTTTTATAGCCTTTGTTGACCATGTTCCGGTGTTGATATAGTCAACCGGTTTTCCTGCAACACCAAGGTTCATGGGGATCATGCAGAACTGCATGCTCGCTCCGCCCTGGAGGAAAAGCACTTCATAGTCATCGCCAAGATTTAGAAGCCTCTTAACCCGTGCTATTGCTGTATCAATGACTTCATCAAAGGCTGCCGATCTGTGGCTGATTTCTGTTATGGACATCCCTGATCCCTTGAAATCAAGGAATTCTTCTTTTATTTCTTCAAGTACGGGGAGCGGCAATGCTGACGGTCCCGCGTTAAAATTAAAAATTCTCTTTGTCATTTATATCTCCTTCATACGATTGTAGTATTTTCTTATAGTGGTTCTATAAAGGGGCACGGCCCCCGTGCCCATTCAACATATTACCTGAATTTTTATAATTTCTTCAGCATTTCTTTAACAGCCTTCAGTCCTTCAGGATCCTTTTCAAACGGAGGTCTGCCTTCAAGGTCTGCTTCAATAATTTCTCCTGCAAATGGTATATAACCTAAAAAATCAAAATCCGGCATATATTTTGAGAAAAATTCCTTATCCTTTTCACTCCGTATCTTGTTACCGACAAAGCTCAGTTTTTTAATACCTATATCACCTGCGAGCTGCTGTATGTGATGAGCAGTCTCAACGCTCCTTCTGCCCGGTTCAACCACCACAATGAGCCTGTCAACCGCCATTGCGGTTCCTCTGCCAAGATGCTCGAGGCCTGCCTCCATATCAAGGACAACAGCTTCATCCCTGGCCAGGACAATATGCCTTACAAGGGCTTTGAGCATTGTGCTCTCAGGGCAGATACATCCGCTTCCGCCCGTTTTTACACCGCCAAGGACCATAAGCTTGATATTGTCCAGTTTGATGGATAATTTTTCAGGAAGGTCATCAACCTTGGGGTTGAGTTTGAAAAATGACCCCATTGTACCGGTCTTTGCCTCGGTTCTTTCTTCAATGATTTCCTTCATTTCAGATATGGGAATTATTTCCGCATCTTTTTCAACACCGAGCGCCTGAGCAAGGTTCGCATCCGGATCAGCGTCAATCGCAAGAACTTTTTTCCCGCTTTCAGCAAGAGCCTTTATCAGAAAAGATGAAAATGTTGTTTTTCCTACGCCACCCTTGCCACTGACTGCAATTTTCATAATTTATCCTCATAATTGGAATTTAAGATGTTGAAATATATAATAATGATTATTTATTTCAAGTAATAATTGGCATGGCTGATAAAGTGTCATGATAATAATCAGAATGTCGGTAATTTGTCGCCGATACAAGGATGAATGATTTGAGATAAAAATGGGATAACATATTTAAAAAACAGGATAATATTATATACAGTGTGGTGTGGCACGTTAATTGCTATAATTAAAAACATATTCAATAGATGCTTCTCGGGTGCGCGTGAATCTTTTCTGCTGTGCTACTCAAATTTATAAAAGAAGAGAATCGCACTCGGAAAATAACGGCTTCTTGGGAGGCATTATATTGAAAATATAAAACAGGGACATTGTAAAATGTCCCGTTTTTGTTTCCAGTCTATTTCCCCGGATATTTTATTTTTCTTGACATACCCATATGGGTCTGCAATGTAAACTCTGATTTTTCGAATATATCACCAATAAGGCAGGGACTTTGATAATGCTTGATAATAATGATGTCCATCGGCTTGAATATGATGGAAAAGAAATAATAATTCTCGGAACCGCCCATGTCTCGCAGAAGAGCGTGGATCTGGTTCGTGATATAATTGACGAAGAAAAACCTGATACGGTTTGTATTGAACTGTGTGAATCAAGGTTTAAGGCCCTTACCCAAAAACAGGAATGGCAGGATACGGATTTACTAAAGGTCCTGAAAGAAAAGAAGGCATCTCTCCTGCTTGCTCAGTTTATGCTGGCCTCAATACAGAGGAAGATTGGGAAAAAGCTCGGGATAAAGCCCGGTGAAGAAATGGCCCAGGCCATAAGATCCGCCGAATTGTCAGAGTCTAAAATCCACCTGGCTGACAGGGATATAAGGATAACCCTGGCAAGGGCATGGCACGCAGTTACATTCTGGGAAAAGATTAAATTGATGGCTCAGTTTGTTGCTTCCTCCTTTGGTGCTGATGAAATAAGTGAAGAAGAGGTTGAAGAGCTAAAAAACAAGGACATGCTCGAAACACTGCTTTCCGAAATTGGAGAGTCTCAGCCTCAACTTAAGAAAATACTCATTGATGAAAGAGATCAGTATCTTACCGAGAAAATAAGGAATGCCCCCGGTCAGAAAATTGTTGCAGTTGTCGGTGCCGGCCATGTTCCCGGAATAAAAGCTGGATGGGAAAAAAGCATTGATATGGATGAGCTTGAAAAAAAGCCGCCTAAGGGAAAGATAGGCCCGATATTAAAATGGGGCGTTCCCACGATAATAATCTCTCTTATTGTTGCAGGATTTTTTATGATAGGAGCAGAAGAAGGCAAGGAAATGATAAAATTCTGGTTTGTTGCCAATATGGTATTCGCCGGAATTGGTGCAGCCATTGCCCTGGCACATCCACTGACCATTATTACGGCTGCAGTTGCTTCTCCAATTACTTCCCTTAACCCGATGATTGCGGCTGGCTGGGTTGCCGGCGTTGTTCAGATTTTTATCAGCAAACCCAAGGTAAGGGATTTTGAGTCCTTACCGGATGATATTACATCAATAAAAGGTTTCTGGCGCAACAAGATAACCAAGATACTTCTTGTGGTGGTGCTTACAAACCTGGGCAGTGCTCTGGGAGCCTACCTTTCATTTATTGTCCTGGGAAACAAGGTTAAGACTATTGCATTAGTGCTGGTTGCTATTCTTGTCGTTGTTACAGTTCTTGTTTCTATTTTTGCCAAAAAAAATAAAGCGTAAACAATAACTATTAAAAATAACCCGGTACCATTTGAAATGAGAACCGGGTTATTTTTTTTGTAAATCGATTATACCCGGGTATTTTCTGCGGATGCCTGGTGTATTACCTTTGAATATCCTCTTTGTTTAACCAGGCTGCTTAATTCTCTGCTGAATTCCTGAATAAACGGATTCCAGATGTTTTCAACATGCTCCCAGAAAAGGTGCTGAGCCAGCGTAAATCTGTTACTTTTTGTTCCTGCTTTTTTCATCTTATTGTCCCAGGATTCCTGAATCTTCTTTAATCTTTTTTTCTGATCTTCATTTGCTGCATTTTCTATTATTTCGTTGATCATTTTTTTTCTTTCGATTTCAAATGCAAAACGATTTTCCTTAAACAGTTTATGAAGTCTTTCATGTTGCGCTATAGCATTTTCATTTATAAGCTTCCGCTCTTCCTCCCAGTTTAATATCTCCATTCCCTAATCTCCGATCGAATCGACTAAACATGCGCATTTTTTTCTCTCCGCAAATGATTTAATCAGTTTAAAAAATAACAAATTTATATACTTTTATCCGGGATTATGTCAATATCGGGTACTACATATTGTGATACAATAAGTCTTATTATGGATTTATTGTGTATTTGCTTTGCTCTTTCATGTGATTAACTGGTCATATACTTTTATGAAAGATTATGATATTTGCATTGATTGTTATAATTTCATATGAGATTAATTACCTGTTAATTTGCTTTGCTTTACCTGATCAATAAAGAAAAAATTAATTTAATATATGCTGTTCAGAGGTAAACCATGGCTGAGAATAAAGGCGAAGTACAGAAAGCCTACCTGGCGGATGACCCGAATCTTATCATAAATGATGAATTCATTGAGACAGTATCGGCGCTTATCTCAAATCCGGATAGTCTAAGAGAAAAACTGGAGACCATTAATTGCCCGGTTGTATTGCTGGATAATAATTTTTCTGTTTTTGAGGCAAACAGCAGATTTATTGATATGCTCAAGTATTCCCGTGAGGAAATATTAAAATTATCTGTATGGGACTGGGATACCCTGTTTACTCCTGAACAAATAAAACTGAGCGCAAAGATAGTTCAGAATACCCTGGTGAGTTTTGAATCAATTCATAAACGAAAAGACGGCACCCTGATCGATGTTGAAGTCAATGGGCACCTTTTCCCCGTAGATAATAAGGTATGGCAGATATGCCTTTGCAGGAATCTGGAGGAGCAGAAAGAAATAGAGTCGACCATTCAAAAGTATCAGCATAACCTGGCAGAAACACAACGTATAGCACATATAGGAAGCTGGGAACTGGATGTAGAGACAGGTGTCTTTCTATGTTCCGATGAACTTAAAAGAATCTGGGAAATCCCGGAGGACTGGCAGGGTAATGTACTGGACGCCATGAAAGCAAAAACCCACCCTGATGATGCAGAAAAAGTGGTGCAGGCGTTTCAGGGCTCAATTAATGAGGCCATACCCTATAATATAGAGTACAGGATTTTTGATGATAAGGGTCATATCAGATACTTATATTCCCGGTCGAGGATATCAAGAGATTCCCGGGGAAATATTGTTCATGTTTTTGGAATCTGTCAGGATATTACAGATCAGAAAAAACATGATGAGGAAAGAATCCTCAATGAACAAAGGCTTTTTCAAACCCAGGAGATCGCCCATATCGGTACCTATGAATATAACCTCGAAACTAAAGAACTTTGGTGGTCCGATGAATTATATAAAATTCATGGTATTGATAAAACAGATGATTTGAACCCTGAAAGATATCTTGATTATATCCATCCTGATGATTTTGAGCGCGTTAAGTCAATGCATAGTCGTCAGGAAGAGGACTACCATATTGAATACAGAATAATTAGGCCGAATGGTGAAATCAGGTATCTATCGATTTTTGTGGGCAGGCATGAATACAGGGAAGGAAAACGATACCTGATAAGAGGAACAGGCCAGGATGTTACCGAACAAAAATTGATGGAGCAGGAAAGAAATCAACTGGAACTGAAACTACATCATGCTCAGAAGATGGAGACAATAGGTACCCTTGCAGGCGGTGTCGCGCATGATATCAATAATATACTGGGGATTATTATCGGTAACACTGAGTTGTGTATGGATGATGTTCCCGAATGGAATCCTGCATACGCCAACCTGCAGGAAATAGTAAAGGCCGTTCTGAGGGCAAAGGAGGTCGTCCGCCAGCTGCTTACCTTCAGCAGAAATATGGATGTAAAAAAGGAAAGGATTGATATCGTATCGGTAATAGATGATGCCCTGAAATTTTTAAGATCAACAATCTCTGCTACGATTGAAATAGAAAAAGAGATAGATGTCTCTAACCCCAGTATTATTGCCGATCCAACCCAGATTGATCAAATCATAATGAATATCTGTGCAAATTCTGCCCAGGCAATGGAAAGCACCGGAGGAAAGATAAATGTCAGCGTACAAAACATTACCGTTGATCATTTACCAGAAGTTAATGGTGATGTCCTTTCCAATGGCGAGTATATTAAAATTGTCATAAGTGATAATGGTCCCGGTATTCCTGCTGATCTGCATGAAAAGATTTTTGATCCATACTTTACTACAAAAGAGGTAGGCAAGGGATCAGGTATGGGACTTTCCGTAGTGCAGGGAATAGTCAATAAACACAAGGGATCAATCAATGTTAAAAGTAAACCCGGAAGAGGCGCCACCTTTACAATCCTGTTGCCGGGTATAAAAGAAGAGGTAAAAGAGGATATCCCGGATACGAATATTTCATCAGACAGAAAGAAAATACTTTTTATTGATGACGAAGAGCAGATAACAAAGATTGCTACGCGGCTGCTGGAAAGCATGGGGTTTAAGGTAGATCCGGAAACAAATCCTAAAAAAGCCCTCGAACTTCTGAAGAAAGATCCTGAATACTATGATCTAGTTATTACCGATATGGCCATGCCCCAGATGAACGCGCTGATGCTCTTTGAGAAAATAAGAGATATAAGATCTGATATCCCGGTCATACTCTCTTCTGGCCATAATCCATTGATTGATGAGAAGAAGGCGAAAGAGACAGGATTTTCAGCCTATATTCTGAAACCCTTTACAAAGACAGAATTATCAGCGGCGGTTCAGAATATCTTCAAAAAACCGGGAGAGAACTAATCTTTTACCCTCCTGAGAATGGTATAGGGGGGGAGATCCATATCAATAAGGATGAATTGCGAGTGATTTACTTCGGTAAGCTTCTGCCCGGTTTTTGTAATGAGAGGGGATGACATCTTTATTTCTGAAAGTGTCCCGTCAGTATTCAGTACCTCAAGTGTCTCGCCTTCATGTATCTTGTTTCTTACCTCCAGAACAGACATATCGTCATTTTTTTCTTCGATAATATTACCTACAAAAACAGACTCAGAGTAGGAGCCGCTCTCTTCAAGCTGATAATCGTTTTCGTCAATA
This sequence comes from Desulfatiglandales bacterium, assembly GCA_963667015.2. Lineage (GTDB taxonomy): Bacteria > Desulfobacterota > DSM-4660 > Desulfatiglandales > HGW-15 > JAAZBV01. The sequence continues at coordinate 709,075 of CAXXJJ010000004.1, read as the reverse complement.
TATCCCTTGATGAACCCAGTGGAAAGCCCCCTGTTTGGAACCCTGCAGAGCATCCTGATACTCTGCTCTTTTGAAAACTTTTTGCCGTCCAGTACCTGCCTGTAATAGGATACAACGGTTGCAAGATAATGTATGGATTTCATTCTGCCTTCAATCTTTATTGATGCAATTCCTGCTTCCATGAGGTCAGGCAAAAACTCAAATAATGCAGTATCCCTGCTGTTAAAAAGGTAAAGGCCTCTGTCATCTTCAAATACGGGCATATATTTTCCGGGCCTTGTTTCTTCCATTAAGGCATATTTCCACCTGCACGGGTGTTTGCATTCACCTCGGTTTGCCCTGTATCCTGTAAGGTAATCGCTTATTGCACATCTACCTGAATAGGAGAAACATACGGCTCCATGAATAAACACCTCTGTTTCTATGCTTCCTTTTGTTTTTTTTGTAATCTCCCTGATTCGGTCAATGGAAAGTTCCCGGGCCAGAATAACTCTTGAAGCCCCCAGTTCGCTGTAGGCAAGGGCTGCCTGATAACTGGTGGTATTGGCCTGTGTACTTATATGCAGTTCAGCCTTTAACCCGAGTTTTGATAATTCTCTAAGGACCCCGATGTCGGAGATTATGAACGCGTCTATTCCCATGTCATCAAGGGCTATTGCCGTGTCCCTTATTTTCTCAAATTCCTCTGAAAAGGGATAAATATTGAGGGCTACATATCCTTTTTTCCCTCTTTTATGCAGGTAGCCAATCCCTTTCCTGGCATCGTCCATACTGAAATTACCTGCAAAGCTTCTAAGAGAACCGAACTCAGTTCCGAAATAAACGGCATCAGCGCCATAGGTGACCGACCATTTCAGTTTTTCCAGGTTCCCCGCAGGGGCAAGTAATTCCATTTGCTTATATCCTTATTTTATGAGATGAGTGGTCTTATAGCAGATTTTTTCCTGTAATAATACCCGGATTTTAATTTGACTGGGTGTGTTGCCTTGTGTTAAACCCTTTTGTTTTTACGGAGAGGGATAGGGAAAATGAAGATTTTACAATACCGCGATAATGGTAGTATCCGGCTTGGCATACTCGATGGAAATGAGGTGTTTCCCATTGATTTTGCCGGTGATATGGTTGATTTCATTTCTGAGAAACCGGAGACTATCAAAGAGAAAAATCCGATTTTGTCTGAAAATATAGATTTTGCTCCTGCCCTGACAAGACCTTCCAAAATAGTATGTATCGGTTTGAACTACCTGGACCATATCAAAGAGAGCCATGGAGAACCGCCCGAAAGGCCTTTGCTTTTTTCAAAATACTCTACAAGTCTTCTTGCACATCAAAAGACAATTTTATGGAACACTGATCTCACAAAAAAGGTGGATTTTGAGGCCGAGCTTGCTGTGATCATCGGAAAAAAAATCTATAAATGCCCCGAAGAAGAAGTGATGGAGAACATTTTCGGATATACATGTGCAAATGATGTGAGTGCAAGGGACCTGCAGTTCGGTGATGGTCAGTGGGTAAGGGGAAAATCCCTTGATACCTTTTGTCCGCTCGGACCATGGATTGTAACTGCGGATGAAATAAAAGATCCAAATACTCTATCAATAAAATGCAGTCTCAATGACAAGTTGATGCAGGACAGCAATACTGATTTGATGCTTTTTAAAATCCCTGAACTGATAAGCTTTATATCCCGAAATTTTACCCTTCTTCCGGGAGATGTTATACTTACCGGAACACCCCATGGAGTCGGAACATTCAGAGAGCCGTCCATATACATGAAAGATGGTGACAGGGTTACTGTCGAAATAGAAGGCATAGGAAGGCTTACAAACAACTGCAGAATAATTGCAGGATAATACAGAAAGGTTTATAGACCAATGAATATAAAAGATAAAATTAATGATTTTGTTTCAAGGGCATCCCGCCTGCTAAAGGGGGGTGGTGAGGCATCCATTCAGAAACAGAAGAAAATAGGAAAACTCAACGCAAGAGAGAGGATAGATAATATCCTTGACCTGGAATCTTTTTTTGAGACAGACCTCTTTGTTGAGCACTCCGTAAAGGATTTCGGTATGGAATCCAAAAAGCTTGCCGGAGACGGTGTTGTAACAGGTTTCGGCAAAGTGGATGAAAGACCTGTTGCCGTATTTGCCCAGGATTTTACTGTTGCAGGTGGGTCTCTCGGCAAGGCCCATGCAGGTAAAATTGTAAAGATCATGGATTCTGCCGGTGATATGGGTATCCCTCTTATAGGTATAAATGATTCCGGCGGAGCAAGGATTCAGGAAGGCGTGGATTCACTCTGCGGTTACGGCGATATCTTTTACAGGAATACCCAGTTAAGCGGTGTGGTACCCCAGTTGTCGGTTATACTCGGTCCATGTGCCGGTGGTGCAGTATATTCCCCCGCGCTTACTGACTTTGTCTTTGTTGTGGACAGGATATCCAACATGTTTATTACAGGCCCGCAGGTAATCAAATCGGTAATAGGCGAAGAGATAGATGCCGAAAGCCTGGGCGGTGCAAAAACACATGCGGAAAAAACCGGTAATGCACATTTCTATGCAAATACAGAGGCTGAGGCCTTTGAGCAGATAAGAGAGCTCCTTTCATATCTTCCTGCAAACAGCAGTGAAGAACCGCCTGTTTCAAAAAAGATAGATCCTCCGGAAACTCCTCTCGGGCATCCTGAGAGCCGTAGGGTTCTGCCAAATGAAAGAAAAAAACCCTACGATGTAAAAGATATAATCAGGGGCATAGTCGACGGTTCAAGATTTTTTGAAGTGCAGGAACTCTTTGCAAAGAATATCGTGATCGGGTTTGCCCGAATCTCAGGAAAGCCTGTAGGTATAATTGCCAACCAGCCCAGGGTGCTGGCAGGCGTTCTTGATGTAGATGCATCGGACAAGGCTGCCAGGTTTATAAGGTTCTGTGATTCATTCAATATCCCGCTCCTGACATTTGTGGACACACCGGGGTATCTGCCCGGGGTAGACCAGGAGCATTCAGGGATAATAAGGCATGGCGCAAAGCTCCTGTATTCATACAGTGAAGCTACGGTGCCCAAGTTTACTGTTGTTATGAGAAAGGCCTATGGCGGGGCGTATATTGCAATGTGCAGCAGGCACCTGGGAGCCAACATGGTAATTGCATGGCCCACTGCCGAGATCGCTGTAATGGGGCCTGAAGGGGCTGCCAATATAATCTTCCGCAAAGAAATTACAACAAGCGATGACCCTGAAAAAACCAGGCAGGAAAAGGTAAGGGAATATGAGGAAAAGTTCGCCAATCCCTATATTGCCGCATCAAGGGGTTATGTTGATATGATTATTGAACCTGATAAAACAAGGGATGCACTCATAAAGGCCCTTGAAATAACAAAGACAAAAAAGGCTTCTGCCTATAACAGGAGACACGGTAATTTACCGCTCTAAGGATTAAGATATGGAAAAAAAGATAGAGCACCTCGTTGTAGATGATACAAGTTACGAGACAGAAATCCCGGAGGGATATATCAGGGAGGGGAAGAAAGAAGCAGTTAATCCCGGAGATATACGCGCCATTATTCCCGGGAGTATAATCGATATAAAGGTCAGGAAGGGGCAGGATGTAGCTGCCGGTGATGTGGTGATTGTTCTCGAAGCAATGAAGATGTACAATGACATTGAGGCTGAATCAGACGGAAAGGTGGCTGAAATACTCGTATCCAAAGGTGACAAGGTCGCAAAGGGTCAGCTTATGATCAGGATGAGCTGACAGCCGTATTTCATTTTCCTTGCGCCTTGAGCCCTGTGCCCTGCGCCTTTCTTTTATTATACCTTATCATAATGGCTGAACTGCATGCTGTATGTGGCCCTTCCCTGTGTAACAGATCGGAGGGAAGTGGAATACCCGAACATCTTTGAAAGTGGTACGCTGGCATCTATTACCTGGATAAGCCCCTTGGCCGTTATCCCCTCAATCTTTCCGCTTCTGGAATTCAGATCACCTATAACCTCACCCATAAACTCTTCAGGCACAAGTATCTCTACCTCCATAATGGGTTCAAGGAGCTGAGGATCTCCCTTTACACATGCATTGCTGAAGGCCATGTTTGAGGCCACTTTGAAAGCCATGGCATCAGAAGCCGCCTCATCGATTTTAACATCCAGGAGTGTTGTTTCAACATCAATAACAGGGTACCCCATCATGATACCGCTTGTTGCAGCTTCATCAATGCCTTCCCTTATGGCTTCGATAAATTCCGGGCTGAGGGCAGGATTATCACATTTGTTTACAAACTGATTTCCGCTGCCCCTTGTGAGGGAAGATATCATGATCTTAACACCGGCAAAATGTTTTTGGCCTGCGAGATCCTTTTCAAAGGTCTCTTCATGTTCAACATCCTGGGCGATGGTCTCTCTGAACACAACCTGCTGTTTACCCTGGTTTGTCTCGACCAGGAACTCCCTCCTGATCCTTTCAATAATGATTTCAAGATGAAGTTCACCCATTCCCGAAATCAGGATCTGGCCTGTCTCTTCATCTATCCTGTATTTGAATGTCGGATCTTCATCCGAAAGCTTGGAAAGTACATCCAGAAGTTTGTCCTGGTCCTGTATCTTTTTGGGTTCCATTGCCACGGAGATAACAGGTTCATTAACAGTGATAGCTTCAAGCAGAATAGGTTTGTCTTCTGTGCAGAGAGTATCTCCTGTTGTAGAAAGCTTCAGTCCCATGACAGCGACGATATCTCCTGCCGATGCGCTGTCAATTCGCTCCCTTTTATTTGAATGCATCTTGAGGAGTCTTGCCAGTTTTTCCTTAATACCTTTACCCGGATTATATACCGTGTCACCGGCCTTTATTGTCCCGGAATAAACCCTCATGTAGGTCATCTTCCGCCCCTGATCCATCATAACCTTAAAAACGAGGGCTGAGAACGGGCCTTTGGGATTACATTCTCTTGTTTCTTCAACTCCACTGTCTGGTAAATGTCCCTTTACTGCAAGCACATCAAGTGGAGAAGGGAGGTAGCTGACTATATTGTCAAGGAGTGGTTGAACGCCTTTGTTTCTAAGGGAACTGCCGCACAGTATGGGCACATAATCCAGCTTTATTGTAGACTGACGAATCGCATTTTTCAGGTCCGCGATATCAATTTCTTCTTCTGCCAGGTATTTTTCCATTATCTCATCATTGAATTCCGATACGGTTTCAATGAGCTGATCTCTATAGATCAGTGCATCATCCATCATGTCATCTGGGATAGGGATTTCTTCATATGCCGCACCCAGGCTTTCATCCTCCCAGACAATTGCCGTCATCTTTAACAGGTCTATAATACCCTTAAAATTATCTTCCGCGCCCCAGGGTAACTGAATGATAAGGGGTTTAATGCCCAGGCGATCCTTCATCATATCAATAACCCTGAAAAAATCCGCTCCAATACGGTCCATCTTATTGATGAAGGCCATTTTGGGGACCTTGTAGTGGTCTGCCTGATGCCATACTGTTTCTGACTGGGGTTCAACACCGCCCACTGCGCAGAAAACACCAATAGCGCCGTCAAGGACCCTGAGAGATCTTTCAACCTCAATAGTAAAGTCAACATGACCGGGTGTATCAATAATATTTATTATATGGTTATCCCAGTTGCAGGAGGTCACGGCCGAGGTAATTGTAATACCACGTTCTCTCTCCTCGAGCATCCAGTCCATGGTGGCCTCGCCATTATGGACCTCGCCCATCTTATGCACTTTACCTGTATAGAAAAGTATTCTTTCAGTTGTGGTAGTTTTACCGGCATCAATGTGTGCAATGATGCCGATGTTTCTTGTATGTGTAAGTTTTGGTACCGGAGGCATTTTTATAACTGCTCTTTTAAATAACTGTTAATCATAATATATGAAATTTATACGTATTCATCTGTTTTAACGGCTCTCTGGCACAGTAACTTTAAGAGATTCTGTGCCCTGCTCATTTGACATGCGGCGTAAATTTAAGGTATCCTGCTTCACCTGTCAAGGTAATAAGTTTTCGTCCAGGAAAGGATTATTTTATTGTCAGACTATACACAAAACAAACTCATGGATATGTTCAACCTTATGCTGGACCGGTTTGGGCCGCAGAACTGGTGGCCCGGAGACGGTCCCTTTGAGATGATGGCAGGCGCTATCCTCACACAGAATACAAGCTGGACAAATGTTGAAAAGGCCCTGTCAAACCTTAAGAGAGAAAAACTGCTTTCAGTGAGGGATATTTATGAGATTTCTGCTGAAAAGCTGGCAGAATATATCAGGCCTGCCGGATATTATAATCTGAAATCAAAAAGGCTTAAGAACCTGGTCGCTATGATAGCGGAGGAATATGAGGGTGATATCTCCCTGCTGTTTAATGAGAGCGTCGACTCTCAGCGCATGGCACTTTTATCTGTAAAAGGTATCGGGCCTGAAACAGCAGACAGCATCATCCTATATGCTGCAAAAAAGCCAATATTCGTAATTGATACATATACCTACAGGATACTTAACCGGCATAATATGGCAGATGAACAGGTAACATATGATGAACTACAGGACCTGTTTATGGATAATCTCGAACCGGACCATGAACTCTTTAACGAGTTTCATGCCCTCCTTGTCCGGATCGGCAAGGATTATTGCAAAAAAAATCCAAAATGTGATAATTGTCCCCTGAACGGATGGGGATCTGATTAACCTTATCCTGATGTTATTTCGGAGTAAAACTATAAATTGATGGATAAATGCTGAAAAAATCAACAAAGATTACTGTTCTTCTGACTGCGATCCTTCTGTTCTTTGCTATAACGGGAGCGGGTGCCGGTCTGTGGATATATTATACCTCTCCGGTCCTTGAAAGCGGAGAGGATGAGACAATTGTTATAAGAGAAGGAATGCATCTGAAGGAGATATCACGAGCACTGGAGAAGGAAGGACTTGTTAAAAACAGTACGGCATTTGTGCTTCTGGCAAAGATAAATGATTACAGCAGGATGATAAAGGCCGGAGAATATATCCTGAATCCTTCGATGACTCCCGGAAGAATACTGGAGATAATAACCAGGGGAGAAGTTATATCCCATACTGTTACTATTCCTGAAGGATATTCCATAGAGCAGATCGCTGAGGTACTGTCAGCCAGCGGCCTTATTGACAGGGAAAAGTTTCTTTTTTATGCCCTTGGTGATGGGGTCGCGAATAATTATGGCATCGATGGCCCCGGGCTGGAAGGATATCTGTATCCGGATACATACCAGTTTGCCAGAGGCCTGAACGCCAGTGCAATAGTTGATGCAATGGTAAAAAGATTCCGGCAGGTAACTGATCCCTTTGAGCAGAAGATAGAAGAGAGTGGAATGACACTTCATGAGATCGTTACACTTGCATCGATAGTAGAAAAGGAGACGGGAAAGGCAGCGGAAAGACCCCTGATTGCAAGTGTGTTCCTTAACCGCATAAGAAAACATATGAGGCTTGAAAGTGATCCCACTGTCATCTATGGAATAAAAGATTTTTCAGGCAACCTTAAAAAAAGAGATCTCTCCACCCATACACCATATAATACCTATGTGATAAGAGGACTTCCTCCAGGTCCGATTGCCAATCCGGGAGAGGATTCCATTAAAGCTGTGCTTTATCCTGCAAAAACAGACTACCTTTATTTTGTATCAAAAAATGATGGTTCCCACCACTTTTCCAGTACCCTGGCAGAACACAACAGGGCTGTATATACCTATCAGAAGAAAAGGAAGAGATAATATTGACCGGTTGTATCTGCGGTATTGATAGGATTGTTAAAAAGTACGATTTTTTTTAACGCTCACTCCCCGGTTGGTATTTTTTTTGCATTTAAAATAGGCGGGTGTGCAGAGAGTTAATAAATCAGGTTTGTATCTATTTAATATAGTTAGATAAAAAATGATTACTTTCACACCTGTAATAAATGGTTAATCAGCTAAGTATAATAATTGATACACTTATAATAAGCAGGTGTATTAAAAAAAAGAAGAAAGATAAGTCATAAGCAAATTACAGGAAAGGACAACAAAATGCTGGCATTAATACTTGTTATAATCGTTACGGTTTTTAGTATGTATATGAGCTGCTCGATAAATATCGGGGATATTACATGGATCGATTATTATCAGGGCGGGATGGTTGGTTTTCTGATAAGCGGAATTATCCTGCAGGTATCGAATAAATGGAGAAGGATTAAAGAAATCGAAAAGAATACCCAGAACTTTATAAAAATTATAAAAATCTGGAATTAAGCCAAATTTTCATATCATAATATTTTCCATCCTTATATTTTTCCCTTTATCGGGTAAAAACAATGAAGTTTTATTGCCTGCATTATCAATATCATTGACAGTGCAGGTTAAAAATTAAATAATTACCGCCTGAGAATAAAAAATACTATATATTGATTTTTTTGGGTTGACAGGCCCCAATATATTGGTGTATTTTTTTCGCACTCACTATTAACGTTTGATCAATCTATCTGCAGTATTAATACAATTCCTGTAGGGTTATTTCGGTTGTCCTTTGCGGAGGTCAAATGATTAACTTCAAATCCGGTATTTCCGGAAAAAATGTAGGGTAAGCCGTTTTTTGTAAATGTTTTAAGTGTTCCGAGGGTATTATCTATGATTGAAATGATTAAAAAACGCGATGGAAGGATTGTTGAATTTGATTCTTCAAAAATTGAGTCAGCAATAGCAAAGGCCGGAAAGGCGACAGGAGAGTTTACTGACAGGGAAGCCAGGAAAATGACCCTTAGAGTACTTACCCTTGCGCATGATCTCAGGCTTGGAGAGCAGCCGGAGGTAGAGGAGATACAGGATATAGTCGAAAGGGTTCTCCTTGACACACCATTTTATAAAAGCGCCAAGGCATACATCCTTTACAGGGAGCAGCATGCCCAGATCAGGGCTATTTCCACCAAATCTAACATCGACCTGGTGGACCACTACATCCAGAAGCTGGACTGGAAGATAAAAGAAAACAGCAATATGTCATTTTCGTTACAGGGATTGAATAATTACATATCTTCAGATGTAACCTCAGAATACTGGCTTAACAGTATCTATCCTCCTGAAATCAGACATGCACACAAAGGCGGGGATATTCATGTTCATGATTTAAGCCTTTTATCGGTTTATTGTGTTGGATGGGATCTTAAAGACCTTTTGGTAAACGGTTTCAAGGGCGTAGAAGGAAAGGTGGAAAGCGGACCGCCAAAACATCTGCGATCAGCCCTGGGGCAGATAGTGAATTTCTTTTATACCCTGCAGGGTGAGGCAGCCGGGGCCCAGGCAATATCCAATTTTGACACTCTGCTTGCCCCCTTTATCAGGTTTGATAACCTCGGATATAAAGAGGTTAAGCAGGCAATGCAGGAATTCGTATTCAATATCAATATTCCCACTCGTGTCGGCTTCCAGACACCCTTTACAAATATTACGATGGATCTGTGTGTACCATCCATGCTCAAGGACAACCATGTTATTGCCGGAGGTGTGGAGCGAAGCGAAAAGTACAGTGAATTCCAGCCGGAGATGGATATCCTTAACAGGGCATTTGCAGATGTCATGATGGAAGGGGATGCAAAGGGCAGGGTGTTTACCTTCCCTATACCCACCTATAACATCACGGCTGATTTTGACTGGGAAAACCCCAATCTGGACAGCATCTGGAAGATGACCGGAAAGTACGGCATTCCCTATTTTTCAAACTTTGTAAATTCGGATATGTCTCCTGAGGATGCAAGGTCAATGTGCTGCCGTCTGAGGCTCGATAATCGTGAACTGATGAAAAGGGGAGGAGGGCTTTTCGGTGCCAATCCCTTAACCGGCTCCATTGGCGTTGTGACCATTAACCTTCCAAGGATAGGCTATCTTGCTGAGGATGAGAAGGATTTCTTTGAAAGACTCGACAGTATGGTAGATCTGGCTGCGAAAAGCCTTGATATAAAACGGAAGATACTGGAGAGGTTTACGGAGAATAATCTGTACCCCTATTCAAAATTTTACCTGAGAGAAATAAAGGAGGGATCAGGCCGGTACTGGAAAAATCATTTTTCAACCATAGGTATTATCGGTATGAACGAGGCCTGTCTGAACTTTATGGGTAATGATATTGCCAGCGAATCCGGAAGGAATTTTGCTCTAAAGGTCATGGATTATCTCAGGGATGCGATGGCTGCTATTCAGGAAAAGACGGGTGATATCTATAATCTTGAAGCAACACCTGCCGAGGGAACAACATACCGGCTTGCAATAAAAGACAAGGAAAAATATCCCGGGATAATATGTGCCAATGAAGATGCATACAAGGCAGGCGGTGAGCCTTTTTACACCAACTCGACCCAGCTTCCGGTCAACTATTCCGATGATATCTACGAGACCCTTACTCTCCAGGATGAACTTCAGACAAAGTATACGGGCGGCACGGTAATGCATATCTATCTTGGAGAAAATATAAGCGAAAACGAAATGGTTAAGAAGCTTGTTAAAAAGGTGGTATCAGGCTTCAGGCTTCCCTACCTTACCCTTTCACCCACCTTCAGTATCTGCCCGTCTCATGGGTACCTTTCCGGAAACCAGGAGAAGTGCAGTATCTGCGGAATGGAAACAGAGGTGTATTCAAGGGTTGTGGGATATCTAAGGCCTGTCAAGCAGTGGAACAACGGCAAACAGCAGGAATTCAGCATGAGAAAAATGTTCAAGGCTGCATAAAAGGAAAGAGATGAACATTGGAGGAATTCAGAAAAATTCACTTATAGATTACCCCGGCAAACTGAGCTGCGTGATATTTTTGTCGGGCTGTAATTTTGACTGCCCCTATTGTCATAATCCTTCGCTTGTGAAGGGCAGTGATGAATGCCCGGCCTCTTTAAAGGGTGACGGTCTTTATGGATTTCTTGAAAGCCGAAGGGATTTTCTGGATGGAGTGGTAATCTCCGGAGGAGAGCCTACTCTGCAGAAAAACCTTGTTAAGCTCTGTGAAGCCATCAAGGGGCTGGGTTATTCAATCAAGCTGGACACAAACGGGAGTAAACCGGATAATCTGAAGTTTCTGATTGAGGAAGGGCTTGTGGATTATATTGCAATGGATATCAAGACAGATCCGTCACGCTATAATCCGCTTGTGGCAAAATGTATCAACCCTGAGGATATACTCTCAAGCATAGAAACAATAATGGAAACAGCGACTGATTATGAGTTTCGAACCACCTGTGTAAAGGGCTTTGTTGACAGAGAAGTTATTGGCAGAATCGTTAAAATAATAAAAGATGCAAAACTTTATGCACTGCAGAATTTCCACAGGGCCGAGATTCTCCATCCCGAATATTTTGATAAGAATACCTCTCCTGAATTTACAGATCCTGAACTGATGGCATTTAAATCAATCGCCGAACCATGGGTTCAGAGGTGTGTGGTGCGATAATCTATTTATCTCTCGCCCGCTGCGCTAGAGCACGCAGAGACCACAGAGAAAAGCTTTTTATGATTAAAATACAGGTGTGAAAAATGTAGAGACAGGTTTTAAACCTGTCTCACTTTGTCGTTTGCCCGTGCAGACGGACATCCATTTATTATGAAGTTTTATTAACCGAAGGCTTTTGTCTTTCTCTGCGTTCTCTGCGAGCTCTGTGAGAAATGGTTTTTATTTTTCCTTTAATTTTCTGGCCAGGCTTGTATGCCTGGTCTGTTGAGATAGCACCATCTTTCTAAGACGTATTGATTTTGGTGTAACCTCAACCATTTCGTCCTCTTTGATATACACAATGGAGCTTTCAAGGGTAAGGGGCCGTGCCGGTGACAGCAGGACATTGTCATCCTTTCCGGCAGCACGCATGTTCGAAAGTTTCTTTTCCTTGCAGGGGTTTACATTGATATCATTATCCCTGTTATGTTCACCAATTACCATGCCCTCATATACCGGATCTCCTGGAGTAATAAAAAGTCTTCCCCTTGGTTCCAGGTTGAAAAGGGCATAGGCAACGGCAGAACCCTGCCTGTCAGAAACGATAGAGCCGCTGAACCTTGAAGGAAATTCTCCCCTGTAATCATCAAAGCCTTCAAGGTATGAATTCATGATTCCTGTTCCCCTTGTGACAGTTAGAAAATCGTCTCTGAAGCCAATAAGACCCCTCGAGGGCACTGTAAACTCCATCCTGACCCTACCTGTGCCGCTGTTGGTAAGGTTAAGCATCTTGGCCTTCCTCAGTGCCAGTTTCTCGGTAAGCACCCCCATATACGCCTCGTCAGCGTCAATGTAAAGGTGTTCGATAGGCTCCTGTTTTTTGCCGTCCTTTTCCTTTAAAATAACTTCAGGTCTGCTTACACAGAATTCAAATCCTTCCCTTCGCATTGTTTCAATGATTATGGCAAGCTGGAATTCTCCTCTGCCCTTTACTATAAAACTGTCCCTGTCTTCCGATTCCTCAACCTTTATAGCCACATTACTCAGGGTTTCCCTATAGAGCCGTTCCTTTATTTTACTGGATTGAACGTTCTTGCCCTCCTTGCCCGCAAGGGGAGAGGTATTTATTGTAAATCTCATGGATACAGTGGGCTCTTCCACTGATATCCTTTTTAATGCCTTTGGAAACTCCCTGTTGCATATGGTGTCGCCGATCTTGACATTGTCTATACCTGAAAGCACCACAATATCTCCGGGTCCGGCATTTTTAACCTCCTTGAGGTTGACCCCTTCATAAACCTGAATTTTTGTAACCTTTAAAGGAATCTCAGAATCGTTTTCTCCCATGCAGACAAGGTTGTCATTGAAATTGACGTTGCCGTTTATAACCTTGCCTACAGCGAGCCGTCCCATGTAGGATGAATACCCAAGGTCTGCTACAAGCATCTGGAAGGGTTCTTTGGGGTCATATGAAGGCGGAGGTGTATGTTCAAGAATCGAATCAAAGAGGACTTCTAGATTATTGGATTTGTCACTCAGCTTTTTCTTTGCAATTCCGGTCTTGCCTATTGCGTAAAGCAGTGGAAATTCGATCTGTTCATCGCTGGCGCCCAGGTCAATGAAGAGATCATATATTTCATTGAGAACCTCCTGGGGGCGTGTGTCCGGCCGGTCTATCTTGTTTATAACAACCATAACCTTGAGGCCTGCCTCAAATGTCTTTTTTAAAACAAATCTTGTCTGTGGAAGGGGACCTTCGGATGAGTCAACAAGCAGCAGTGCCCCGTCTGCCATTACAAGTGCCCTTTCAACCTCACCGCCAAAGTCGGCATGGCCTGGTGTATCGATGATATTTATCTTTGTGCCCTTCCATACAACAGAGCAGTTTTTTGCGGCGATTGTTATACCCCGCTCCCTTTCAAGCTCCATGTTGTCCATGAGGCGGTTTTCAACCTCCTGTCCTTCCCTGAAGAGTCCGCTCTGTTTAAACATGGCGTCCACAAGGGTAGTTTTTCCATGGTCAACATGGGCGATTATAGCTATATTTCTTATTTTGGTATTCTTTTCCATTTTGTTCATATTTTTTCCTTAAATAATAAAAAACAGGGGCGAATAATTATTCGCCCCGGAGAATTCTTTGTAAAGTAAAAAAAAATCAAGCCAAGCTGTATAACATATTATTATTAAAAAATAAAAGATAATAAAGTGTGTAAGTCGGTTTATTTTCTGCATATTTTAAATTTTAAATTTTAAATTCAGGAGGATAACAAATGACCTATTCCAGATTCGAGGAATTACCCGTATGGCAGGAGGCAATCAGGCTTGTTGATAAAGTATATGACATGACCGAATCAAGGGAGTGGAAGGGAAGCCGTAGCCTGAGAGATCAGATAGAAAGAGCCGCTCTTTCTGTTTCCAACAATATTGCCGAAGGATTTGAAAGAGGTACAACAAATGAACTTTTAATGTTTCTGTACATCGCAAGAGGATCAGCAGGAGAAGTTCGCTCAATGCTCTGTTTTATAGAAAGAAGGAAGGGCTTTGATCATTTCAAATCTCAGATTTCAGATTTGAAATCCATTTCCGAAAGCTGTTCACGGCAATTAAGGGCATGGGCCGATCATTTTCAGAACTCGGACATAAAGGGCCAGAGGCACCTTAATGAAAAGACAAAAGCGCAATATAATCAGCAAAAAGGGGCGGAGGATTTTAATAAAGAACTGATCAATATGCTGCCGCCTGATCATCCTATGAGGAAGACGTAATAATTTGAAATTTGAAATTTGAAATTCACTTTTTTATAAAAAGTGAAAGATTCTGTTATTTAAAAATAAATATACCCCTAAATGGTTCAAATGGTGTATATAATGAGTCCATCCAATTAATTTTCAGTAAAAACATAATTTCAAATAACTGTCTCAGCAGATAAATGGCCCATTCTGTTAATATCTGCACAGCGGTTAATATCGATTTTTGTTACTATTTAGCGGCCATTCAATTTGGATAACCAGCTAAAAATACAATATATTTCCGCTTTTATTTTTCTATTTAGAAAAAATGGCAGCATTGCCGGATTTTCTAAATAGGTATTGAACCAACAAAACATAAGTAAGGACAATATGATGTATTACGCTCGTGAGAATCAGGAACTGAATGACCACCTTACCGCGACAGCTAATCTTGCAAAAGAATTCTCCAGTGTTTTTGATTGTGGAAATACAGTCTATTTGGCCGGGCTTCTACACGATTTGGGGAAATACACACAGGCATTTCAGGATTATCTAAAGCGTAGTCTAAGCGGTGGAGCTGTGACTCGCGGTGAAGTCATTCACGCCTTGCAAGGGGCGAAATTTGCGGAGGAAACAATCAATGATCATGTGATTGCGGACATCGTTGGCAATGTTATAGCAACGCATCACGGTGGCCTATTCGACAATATTAGCAATGGCGAAAGGACGTTATCCGTCAAAATCAATAAAGGCGAAGATAAACTCCATTACGCAGAAGCTGTAGACGCATTTTGTCCCAGTGTCAACGAAGCAACGTTGAAAACCGAAATTTTTAACTTTTGTCAACTGAGTCAAACGAAAAACATTAACCCTTATTTCATGCTACACCTTTTGACTAAAGCGGTTTATTCCTGTGTTGTGGATGCGGATAGATGTAACAGTGCAGGTTTGGAAATTAACGATAAATTACCTGATTGGACAAATTTGATTCAAAAATTAGAAAATTTTCTGGTATCATTCCCTGATAATTATGGCATTGATAAAGTCCGCAAGAGTATATCAGAACAGTGCCGACAAGCAGGCAATCGGAAGCAGGGAATTTATACTTTATCAGTTCCGACCGGAGGGGGAAAAACGCTGTCGAGCTTGCGGTTCGCTTTGGAGCACGCTAAAAAATACAATCTTAAACGTATTATTTACATTATCCCTTATTTGTCGATTCTTGATCAGACCGCTTCCACGATGCACAAGGTTTTTCCGGATAACGGCGATGAATTGATTTTAGAACATCACTCGAACATCGAACCGCCTCACGAGGATGACGCCGAAGGACAATACCGTTTGCTGACTTCCCGTTGGGACAGTCCAATAATTTTAACCACGATGGTTCAATTTCTTGAATCAATATACAGCAACAAAGCGTCCAAGCTCCGAAAATTGCATAATATGTCGGAAGCTGTTCTGATTTTTGACGAAATCCAGGCTCTGCCGATCAAGTGCGTTCATTTGTTCAATGAAGCTGTGAATTTCCTGCAAATCTTCGGTAAATCAACTGTCTTGCTCTGTACTGCTACCCAGCCGCACCTTCAATATACTGAACGTCCGGTGCGGTTGTCTGATAAACCGGATATTTCAGTATCACACAGGATGAATTGAATAATTTTGAGCGAGTTCACATTAAGGATAAAACTCAATCGAAAATGACTCACGAACAAATTGCGGGAGTGGTAAAGGCACAGATTGAACAGGAAAAGAGCACACTTGTTATCCTGAACACTAAAGGTGATGCCCGCAAGGTTTATGAAGATTGCCGATCGATTGAATGTGATAAAGCATTTTTGACGACCGACCTTTGTCCTGCTCATCGTTTGAATGTCCTGGAGCGATTACGGAAAAATCTGGCTCCTGAAACCAAACGTTTGACGTTATGTGTCAGTACACAATTGATAGAAGCGGGCGTGGATGTGTCGTTTGACTGTGTAATCCGGGCTCAGGCAGGTATGGACAGCATTATCCAGGCGGCTGGGCGCTGCAACCGCAACAAAGAAAAATCAACGCCGCAGCCGGTTTTTGTTATTGATGTCCAGGATGAAAAGCTTTCGAGCTTACCGGAAATTAAGGAGGGCAAGAACGTTACTGCACGAGTATTTCGTGAAAAGAAAGGCGACAATTTGTTGAGCAATGAGGTGATCAATTTGTTTTATCAATACTATTTTTTCGACCAGCAAAAAGGGGAAAACATCGGCAAAATGGATTACAAAACAAAGGATGATAAAACAACGATTTATAACTTGCTAAACGAGAATTCATTAGGGGCGATTGCTTACCGGGACCGCAATAACAGGGATTACCAAGGGTTGCCTTGTGCATTCCAAAGGGCGGCAGATGAGTTTTCTGTGATTGACGGGATACAGACTGGAGTGGTTGTGCCCTACGGCGATGCGTTGAAACTTGTAGATGAATTCAAGCGTTGTTATGAACCGAAGGGGAAAATGCGTATCTTGAAGCAATTGCAGAAATATACAGTCTCCGTCTATTCAAATGCTTTGGATGAAATAAAAAAAGCGGCCAGTCTCGTGGATGACGTGTTTTACTTGTTGAGTCCGGATTACTACGACACGAAAGAGCTGGGGTTAAGGCGAGAAGCGATGTTTTCTTTATTGAATGTATAATTAAGGATAGAGGTAGCAGATGGACAAAAAACGCAATTCAGTGGAATTTAAAATTACGGGTCGTTATGCGATGTTTGCTGATCCGATTACACGAGTGGGGGGCGAAAAATTCTCCTATCAAATCCCCACCTATCAGGCGCTCAAAGGCATTCTTGAAAGCGTTTACTGGAAACCGACTTTTATCTGGTACATTGATGCCGCTAGGGTGATGAAAAAGATCCAAACCGAGTCAAAGGGGATCAAACCAATAAAAATGAGCGGTGGTAACGACCTTTCCTATTACACCTATTTGCGGGATGTGGAATATCAGGTTCTTGCCCATTTTGATTGGAATTATCAACGTGAAAAACTTAAAGATGACCGTGACGAACATAAGCATCACAACATCGCCAAACGCTGTATCAAAAAAGGCGGACGACGAGATGTTTTTCTTGGAACACGGGAATGTCAGGGCTATGTAGAACCCTGCGTCTTTGGTGAAGGAGTGAGTGTTTACGACCAGTATGGGGAAATTGATTTTGGCGTGATGTTTCATGGATATGACTATCCTGATGAAACCGGAAAGGATGAATTGGCGGTCCGCCTGTGGAGGCCGAAGATGATCGACGGAATCATTGAATTCTCGATGCCGAAGGATTGTGATCCTTCTATGCGACGTTTTATTCGCAAGATGAAGGCAAAAGAATTTGAGAACGATCGGAATTTTTTGCTTATTGATGATGATCCTTTAGTAGCTGATATGTTGGAGGAGGAATAATAATGGGATTCTGGCAACATTTAGCGGACAGTTATGACATGAATGCTGATGCGTTGAAAAATATGTATCCGCTTTCGACGACATCCATTTCCAACAACAGCGATATTATTGCCGTTATCGTTATTGATGGAAATGGAAAATTTGTTCGTTCTGAGAAAATCGAAAAGAAGACAAACCCAACCAAAAAAAATCCTGGGAATCCTCTTGTCAATATCAAAATTCCGGTTACTGAAGAAAGTTTGGGTCGTTCAAGTGGTGTTGCACCGCATCCGGTTTTTGACCAGTATGGGTATTTAAAGGGAGACGGCAAAAAATATGATGCTTACATCGAGCAGCTTAAAAAATTTTCTGATTTTGAATTCGCAACAGAACAAATAAAAGCTATCTATCAATATGTTTCGAAAGGAACTATCGCTTCTAATCTGTCGGGAATGAAACTGAAAGATAAAACGAACATCATTTTTCAGGTAGAAATGCCCGGTAATCAGCAAACAAAAGCTTGGGAAGACGAGACGCTTTTCAGTACGTGGCATCAATATTATTTGGCCGAAAAGGGGAAGTTGGCTGAAAGAAAAAAACGAGCTGAAGATGAGTTGGCCGACAAGAAAAAGTTGCTATCTGCTGAAAAGAAAAAATTAAAAGAAGATACGAAGCTGCAGGAAAAGATTGCGTTGGACTATGTTTCAGGCGTGGAGCAACTCACTACCACGTCACACCCAAAAAAGATTTCCAACGCTTCCGGAAACTCAAAGCTTGTTTCCGATAATGATAAGACGAATTACACGTTTCGAGGAAAATTCAGCGATTCTTCCGAAGCAGTCTCCATTGGATATGAGACGTCCCAGAAGGCGCACCAGTTTTTGCGGTATCTCATCAATGATCGAGGATACTACTGCGGCGAACAGGTGATCTTGTCTTTTACGATTGGTTCTATGGAAAAACTCTTACCACCTCCGATTGAAGACAAAAGTATTTGGGCTCTGTTGCAAAACAACACGGTGCAAACAGAGAGTGACATCCGGATCGACCTTCGCGCCGAAACTGGCTCTGATTATGCTGACGCATTGAGAAAAGCCCTTGGGGGATTTGGACATGGTCAGGCGTTGAATCAACATGCCAAAACGGCATTGATTGCACTGGATGCAGCTACAACGGGCCGATTGTCTATCACATTTTACCGCGAACTTGACAGAAACGAATATCTTGAAAGAGTCGCTGACTGGCATAGCTTCTGTAAATGGCATCAAAAGTTCTGGGACAAAGTAGCTGAGAAATATATCCCCTACATCGGTGCGCCGTCCGTTGATAAGATCATCGAGGCAGTTTACGGCAAGCCACGGGGAACCAAGGATGAAAGCTATACTAAAATCAAAAAAGCGGCACGGGAACGGTTGCTGCGCTGTGTTTTTGATGGCGCGTTTTTGCCGAAGGATTATGTGGTAGCAGCTGTGCGGCGGGCCTCCAATCCGTTGGCAATTACAAAAAATGGCAAATTTGACCGAAATGGTTTTGAACAAATCACATCAACAGCATGTGCGTTGGTGCGTAAGGATTTTCAACAACGTAAAGAGGAGGACTATCAATTGAGCATTGAACTCGACAGAAACGACCGTAACTACCTTTATGGCAGATTGCTTGGCGCGGCAGACAAGCTGGAGGAATACGCCCTATACAAAAAGGATAACGACCGTGTGATCACCGCTGCGATACGGCATATGCAAACCTTTGCCCAGCGTCCCTTTAGGACATGGCAGACCATTCACAGCTGCCTTAACCCTTATATTCAAATGGTGAAAGGCGGATTTGCGTTTAATGAAATTCAAGCTGTGATGAATCAGTTTAAAACGGGTGATTATGAAAAAGATACGTCGTTGAACGGTTCGTATCTAATTGGCTATTACCATGAACGCGCCTATATCGATAGTTTGGTTAAGGCTGCTGCTGAAAAGAAAAAACAATCAAACGATCTAAACAACCAGGAGGATAACAATGACGGACAGTAAGGTACTCAATAACAAGATTGATTTCGCGGTAATTATTTCCGTGAACCGGGCGAATCCGAACGGAGATCCGCTGAATGGAAACCGCCCACGCCAAACTTACGATGGCCACGGCGAAATTTCGGATGTTTGTCTCAAACGTAAAATCCGCAATCGGCTGCAGGATATGGGTGAATCCATTTTTGTTCAGTCGGACGATAATCGGGCTCCAGGGGATGAATTTCGTTCACTTAATGACCGATTCAAAGCCGCTTTGGATAGGTGGAAAAAGGAAGTCGAGGATAATGAAATCGAATCAGTTGATGAAAGAAACAATGCCCCCAAGGAGTGGTTTGACGTGCGGGCATTCGGACAAGTTTTTGCATTCAAAGGGAATAAAGATGAGGATTCAGATGCGGTGTCGATTGGAATTCGCGGTCCAGTAACCATTCAAAGCGCGTTCAGTATCGAGCCGATTACACCGGATAGTTTGCAAATTACCAAGAGCGTTAATCTCGAAACCGAGAAAAATCCTGATAAAAAAGGGGCTGACACCATGGGGATGAAGCACCGCGTTGATAAAGGAATCTACGTAACCTATGGCGCAATCAATACCCAGTTGGCTGGTAAGACGGGCTTTTCGGATGATGATGCCGGGAAAATTAAATTGGCGTTGCAGACACTATTCGTCAATGACGTTTCTTCCGCTCGTCCTGAAGGTAGCATGGAAGTTTTGAAGGTGATCTGGTGGCAGCACAATAGTCCAAGTGGTCAATATTCCTCATCTCGAGTTCACAGGGCTTTACGTGAACTTTTGGACGTGAATAAAGACGGGACATATGATTCCGATAAACTGAAGGAAAGTTTAAAAGGCCTTGAACCAGAAGAACTTTATCCCCTGGAGGGTGAGGCGTTACAAAAACTTTACAAGTAATGCTATCCCCCAAAACTTATCCTGCCTCACGGCGGGTATAGGGATCTGCAATCCTGTCAGATGTCGGGGGATTTATGGAGGGATTTTGTTAAAAATTCAAAATAAACCGGAAGATATTTGGGTGAACTAAAAGTTGTGAAATCAAGACGAATTTTGGCTGATATGAAGTAAGTTATTGAAATTACATCATTTGGCGAAAATGCTAATCTTGATGATCTCGCAAAAAGTCAGCGTCAGCAAAAAGAATACTATTTTGATGGCCTTTAACCCATGTCTAATCATGTAATCGTCGATTCTGAGGGAAATAGGAGACTCGATTTTTTGGGTTATAACGATTATTCGACTTTTTGCGAGTCCATCAATCTTGGCATTTCCACCAAATAGCAATTATTAAAAATGTAACCTGCTGAATTAAAAGACAATAGCTGAAATATGGCTTTCCCCAAATAGCATGTATTTTAATACAAAAGAGGAAAACATGCCCGATCAAAAAGACATTAAATCACCGGGCCTCATCCCGGCCCATGGCGGATACCGTGATTTGAAATCCTACCAGATGTCCGAGATTGTCTATGATGCCACTGTGGCCTTCTGTGACAGATTTATCTCAAAGTTTTCCCGCACCCATGATCAGATGGTGCAGGCGGCAAGAAGCGGAAAACAGAACATTGCCGAAGGCTGTATGGCAAGCGGTACTTCTAAAAAGACAGAGCTAAAACTTGTTAACGTTGCAAGGGCAAGCCTTGAAGAACTGCTCCTGGATTACGAGGACTTTCTAAGACAGAAAGATTTACCCCTCTGGGATAAAGACCATCCTATGGCAAAAAAAGTTCGTGGGTTGTGCTATGAAATGAATAGGTCTTATAAGACTTATAAGCCCTATGTTGAAGAATGCTCTCCTGAAGTAGCCGCCAACAATGTCATCAGTGTGATCCACCAGACCAACTACCTGCTTAATCGGCAGTTGAGGACCCTTGAAAAGGATTTTATCAATGAAGGCGGTTTTACAGAAAGGCTTTACCGCACAAGGACAAAGGCAAGACAATGGAACAACCGGAGCAAATAGCATATTCCGAAGATGATCTTCTGCCGCTTTCAGGATTGCAGCACTTTATATTCTGTAAAAGGCAGACAGCGCTTATCCACATAGAGCAGGCATGGGCCGAGAACCGCCTGACCGCCGAAGGAAGGATTATGCACGATAAGGTGCATGAAGGGGGAAGCGAGTCAAGAGGGAATGTAAGGTACGAATATGCACTGCCTTTGCGTTCATTAAAACTGGGATTGATTGCCAAGGCGGATGTTGTTGAGTTTCACAGGATTGATAATGCTGTAAAAGGCATATCCGCAGAGTGGATACCTTTTCCTGTTGAGTATAAGCATGGCAAGCCTAAAAAGGATAATTCGGATCACGTGCAGCTATGCGCCCAGGCAATGTGCCTTGAAGAGATGCTTCAGGTGGAAATAAGTAAAGGCGCAATATTTTACGGGAAAACCCGAAGGCGTCAGAATGTAACTTTTGATGAAGAATTAAGATCCGCTACCCGGAATATAGCAAAACAGTTTCATGAACTTGTGGCAAGCGGAATAACACCTAAGGCTGTATACATCAAAAAATGTGACAACTGTTCCATGTACGAACTTTGTCTGCCAAAGACTATGGACAGTGCCAGAAAGGTAAAAAATTATTTAAAGGAAACGGTGTACTAAAAATGAAAAAACATCTGAATACGCTGTTTGTTACAACGCAGGGGGCATATCTTTTTAAAGAGGGCGAAACAGTAGTTGTAAGTGTAGAAAAAGAAAACAGACTCAGGCTGCCGATCCATACAATAGGCGGAATAATCTGTTTTGGAAATGTAATGTGCAGCCCTTTTTTACTGGGATTTTGTGCGGAAAAAGATGTGACTGTGAGTTTTATGACCGAGAATGGCAGGTTTCTTGCCAGGGTACAGGGGCCGGTTTCGGGGAATGTATTATTAAGGAGAGAGCAATATAGAAGGGCTGATGATCCTGATGCAACCGCTTATATTGTAAAATCAATATTGACCGGAAAAATTGCCAATTGCCGGACAGTATTAAAAAGGGCCTTAAGGGACCATGCCGACAAAATAGATGCCGAGGCAGTTAAAAAGACCGCGGAAAAACTTGGATATTCACTGGATCAGATCCAGGATGACATTCCCCTTGATACCTTAAGGGGTATTGAAGGAGATGCAGCAAGGGCATATTTTAACGCCTTTGACCATTTAATAGTTTCCCGAAAAGATAGTTTTTATTTTAAGGAAAGAAACAGAAGACCACCGCTTGATCGTGTCAACTGTCTTCTTTCGTTCCTTTATACTATTGTTATGCATGATGTAAGGTCAGCTCTGGAAACAACCGGGCTTGATCCTGTAGTGGGTTTTTTACATCGGGACAGGCCCGGAAGGCCAGGTCTTGCACTTGATATGATGGAAGAGTTCAGGCCATTTTTAGCAGACCGACTGACCCTATCGCTGATAAACCTTAACCAGGTGAAAGCCGAAGGTTTTACCATAATGGAATCCGGTGCAGTGCTGATGGATGATGAAACAAGAAAAATACTGCTTACCACCTACCAGAAAAGAAAGCAGGAATCTATTCACCATCCTTATTTAGATGAAAAGGTAACCATCGGTACACTGTTTTATACCCAGGCATTGCTGATGGCAAGGTACTTACGCGGGGATATTGACGGGTATCCTCCATTTATCTGGAGGTAAAATGCTTGTAGTAGTTTGTTATGATGTGGCGACAACAGAGCCTGAAGGACAGCGTAGATTAAGGCGGGTGGCAAAAACATGCAAGGATTATGGACAGAGGGTTCAGTTTTCCGTATTCGAGTGTCAGGTTGATCCGGCACAGTGGACGTCCTTAAAACAGAAACTGATTGATAAGATTGATCCGGAAACAGACAGCCTGAGATTTTATTTTTTAGGGGCAAACTGGAGAAAGAGGGTTGAACAGGTAGGTATGAAAAAGTCCTATGATCCTGATGAACCTATGATTGTATGAAACAGTCCGCGAACCTGTAGCTTGAATTGTTTAAATTGATGCAATGCAGTGGCTGAAGAGGGTTTTGAAGATTTTTCTGAAGAAGCGTTCGCAAAGAAAAAATATATAAGATATCAGTAAGATACTCAATTGCTCTTTGAAAATTGAATAGTATTATGTAAATAAATAACTGGTTCGCGGAAAGAGCATTTTAATAAGAATAATTTTAATTAGTTGTAGCCTTATAGTCGCCTCCCATGCGGGGGCGTGGATTGAAACTCTTCAGCTCATATCCTTTAGATGTGTTTTGTATGTCGCCTCCCATGCGGGGGCGTGGATTGAAACATCATCCCATGACCCTGCACCGGATAATGACCCAGTCGCCTCCCATGCGGGGGCGTGGATTGAAACAACTTTAACAGGCTTTTCCTTCTTTATTTCCTGCGTCGCCTCCCATGCGGGGGCGTGGATTGAAACCTGGTAAGTGGTTCAATATTTAACGATTTCCTGGGTCGCCTCCCATGCGGGGGCGTGGATTGAAACCTTAGACATGTCATTTCCATACTCCATACCATTTGTCGCCTCCCATGCGGGGGCGTGGATTGAAACATGATTGCATATTCAGTTTATGGTGTAACTCCGGAGTCGCCTCCCATGCGGGGGCGTGGATTGAAACATGACCCTCAGATATAGCTCTCATTGTGGCTCTGGTCGCCTCCCATGCGGGGGCGTGGATTGAAACGGGATACTATGTTAATCCTGAGTTATTATGAACCCGTCGCCTCCCATGCGGGGGCGTGGATTGAAACATAGCATGTTTGACATGTTTAATATCTGCGCCCTGTCGCCTCCCATGCGGGGGCGTGGATTGAAACTTAACTGCTCCATTTCCTTTTTCTTGAGGCGTATGTCGCCTCCCATGCGGGGGCGTGGATTGAAACATTAAATGATCTTTTTTAAATCGATGGTGTACTTGTCGCCTCCCATGCGGGGGCGTGGATTGAAACATGATCACTCACATATAATGTTGCAGTATTTCCGGTCGCCTCCCATGCGGGGGCGTGGATTGAAACGGTAACAGTTTTAAAATCAGATTGAGTTACATCCGGTCGCCTCCCATGCGGGGGCGTGGATTGAAACATATCTTTCGCCATTACCCCAAATCCAAACCTTGGTCGCCTCCCATGCGGGGGCGTGGATTGAAACACACTCCATACAGAGTGTTCCATAAATCTCCACTGTCGCCTCCCATGCGGGGGCGTGGATTGAAACATGCCAGATGGATTGAATATGCTTATCAATGGGGGTCGCCTCCCATGCGGGGGCGTGGATTGAAACATTATAGCAAGAGAAACAGCTGCTCCGTTATTTAGTCGCCTCCCATGCGGGGGCGTGGATTGAAACAAATCGTCCTATATGTGAATACCAATCCATTATTGTCGCCTCCCATGCGGGGGCGTGGATTGAAACTTATCACTTATTATAAATTTCTTTTTCTTATTAGTCGCCTCCCATGCGGGGGCGTGGATTGAAACACACTATACGCTCTTCTTGATTAGGTTTTAAAGGTCGCCTCCCATGCGGGGGCGTGGATTGAAACATATACATTCTTTAATTGTACCACGTCTTTCTTTGTCGCCTCCCATGCGGGGGCGTGGATTGAAACATCCTTATCAGGTGTTTGTCCTTCAAAGTAACCAGTCGCCTCCCATGCGGGGGCGTGGATTGAAACCCATTGCCTCAATTGTTCTTGATGTAAGGAATGGGTCGCCTCCCATGCGGGGGCGTGGATTGAAACAGTCCTGATAAACCATTATCAATAGATGATTATAGTCGCCTCCCATGCGGGGGCGTGGATTGAAACCTATCAAGGAGCTTGCTGCATCAATAAATAAAAGTCGCCTCCCATGCGGGGGCGTGGATTGAAACATAACAATGAATATATCTTTTATAGAGGATTTTTGTCGCCTCCCATGCGGGGGCGTGGATTGAAACATTTCTGAAGCATTTAATTTATAAACCTTATTATGTCGCCTCCCATGCGGGGGCGTGGATTGAAACATCAATAACAATTTCATCCAGTGCCCTTTTACCAAGTCGCCTCCCATGCGGGGGCGTGGATTGAAACAAGTTTAAATCAAGTTAATGAGCACTTAGATATGGTCGCCTCCCATGCGGGGGCGTGGATTGAAACTGATATACTGACTCATTCAAATACCCCTGATAGAGTCGCCTCCCATGCGGGGGCGTGGATTGAAACAAATAATAATGGTATCGGATGAAAGAGTTAAGACGTCGCCTCCCATGCGGGGGCGTGGATTGAAACTGGCTTCCGTTCGACGCAGTAACACTTCGCCGATGTCGCCTCCCATGCGGGGGCGTGGATTGAAACGTCTCCTTAAGGCGATGCTTTATCATGCGAAGAAGTCGCCTCCCATGCGGGGGCGTGGATTGAAACAAAAATATTAAAGCGGTCACAATATACATAGTGAGTCGCCTCCCATGCGGGGGCGTGGATTGAAACATGATGAAAATCTCCATGGTTTATAGCGCACCGCGTCGCCTCCCATGCGGGGGCGTGGATTGAAACCCATTTCATTCACTCCATTTTAAAAGGTTAATAAGTCGCCTCCCATGCGGGGGCGTGGATTGAAACCCGCGTAAGCCCTGCCTGTACCGTTATAGCGGATAGTCGCCTCCCATGCGGGGGCGTGGATTGAAACACAGGCGCACTGCTCAACAGCTAGCTGTGATATTGTCGCCTCCCATGCGGGGGCGTGGATTGAAACTCTGCGCCATGCTCTTTGTGCTATGCCCTTGTATCGTCGCCTCCCATGCGGGGGCGTGGATTGAAACTTTGAGTTGATTGTGTCCAGGATAAAACCGATGAGTCGCCTCCCATGCGGGGGCGTGGATTGAAACAAAATCAGCCTTATTTAATCGGAATGTGTACCCTGTCGCCTCCCATGCGGGGGCGTGGATTGAAACTAATATTTCTTCAGCTGTTCCTTTGAACAGGTCTCCCAAATCCTGCATTCATTTCCATTGTCTTCAACAGGGAAAACCAGCACGACTGATCTATGATCAAGGTAAACCGCCTTTACCTTTTTCCCGATCCTTACTATATCGTCATCCTTCAGGGTATAACCCTCTTCGGTCCTGACAATATCGGCTCCTGTTTTTTTCAGGACCTCTTTAACCGGCAGTGTTGAATTGACATCGCCGATCAAAAAATGCCCTTTAAGGCGGCCGTCATTTCCTGACAATCTCAACCCTGTTCCTGCCAGGGCACCGATTATACCGTCTCCGGTTCCGCCATGTTCTGAAAGGTGAATGTTAAGGGATGAAGCAAGGTCATAGGCTATTTTTTTATTAAGAACTGTATTTTTGGCCTTTCTGCCATACTCTATAAGAATATCCTTTGCGCCAAGCGAATCAATATCCACAACACAGAGACCCGGATCCGAACCAGGCGCGCTTTCCTTTAACAGAAAGTTCTTACATAAATCTGTAACGTAATCTAAATTTTCTTTATTTATTTCCGCCTCAAAGCACATGGAGCTGTTATGTGATGTATATGGTATGTCAGGGTGAACATAGAGCTGATGACGGGTGACAGGGCTTCCTTTGCCCAGTCCCTTTTCTTCCAGCAGATCTGAAAGGGCTGAGGCGAGATGGCCTGTCCCGGGTGTTTCAAGGTTATCAGTGTCGTCTATTGCTATTAAAATTCTCAAAATATTGTTCCTTTGCTGTTTTTTAAATTATATGCCATGTTCTGTTTTATAACTACGGTCGTGGACCATGTTGGAACGGCACGCCGTGCCCCTACAGTCTTCTTTTATAATTTACTCTTTTCTGCCTACTGATTTCTGACCTCTGACTTCTGTCTTTTTCCCTTTTCCCCATGCTTCGGCTTTCTCATTAATTCACCTTCCAGGATTGTTTTTATCTTTTCATGTGTAAGTTCATAATTAAAAAAGGTCTTATAATATTTTTTTGTTTCCCTTTTCATATCAATGTCCTTAAACAGGGCAGGGTAAAGTGTTTTAGCTGTCCACATTATTGCCAGTGGTGTTTCAATGGAGCCTGGATGCCCCCAGCGTGATATTGCTATGGGCATCTGGTATACCCTTTTATTTTTTACAGCATCAATGGCTGCCCATTTTTTATCTGTCGTCATTAAGCTCTGTGCTTCAGGTTCATTTGCCAGTATCGCTTCCGGGTTCCAGAGGAGTATCTGTTCAATGCCTGCAAAGTTTTTTCCTTCCAGTACGTTGTCCGAGGCTTTGCGTGCAACATTTATTGCGCCGGTTATCTTAAGCCAGTCTGTTGAAAGGTCATTATCAAGAGTTGTTCTGGTTGCTTCATTCTCTGAGTAATAAATTCTAAGTCTTTCATCTTCCGGCAGGCCGTCTGTCTGAGACTTTACCTGTGTAATGATTTTTCTGAAATAATTGTTGTACTCTGCAGCCCTTTTTTCTCTGCCAATTGCCTTTCCGATTATGGTAATAGCCCTCTGCTGGCTCTCCATGTCTGAATAATCGATTATTATAGTCGGGATTCCGAATCGTTCCAGCTTTTCCAATTCACCCCTGTTACCGGACATCTCACCTGCAGTAAAAAGCACATCAGGAGCAGCTTTAAGCAGTTCTTCCATGTTCAGGGCACCCTGGGATTTAGGGACCATGGCATTTTTAATTGATGGGCATATATCAAGCAGCAGGGAAACACGTTTAAGACCGTTTGATACTGCCACTATATCATCACCTCTGCCCAGCATCGTAACAACATGCCCTGCAAAGAGATACAGGCAGGCTATTCGCTCTACCTTTTCAGGGACCATAACTTTTCTGTCAAGGCAGTCTGTTATGGTTATATAGCCTTCTTTTGTATCCTGTTTGTCATCATCCTTTGCAACTGCTGTTAATCCTGGTAAAAGCAGTGTAACTATCAGGGATAACAATAATACAGACTTTATAGAAATATTATTCTTCAATTTGATTCCTCACTGTTCTAAGGGGAATTATACGTCTCCGCTCATTTTCAGTGTTATCTCTGTATGAGAAAAGGCTCGATTTAACTCCATAAAGCTCCTCGATTCTTTCCTCATTTAATATCTCCCCAGGTGCGCCCTTTGCAGTGAACTGACCATCTTTGAGTAATGCAATATTAATATTCAGGTTATTGTCCTCAAAATAGAATGCATGATTAGGAAAATGTGTTGCCATTAAAACGGATATCTCTTTTTCCTTCACAAGATTCATGACCGTTTCAAGAACAACAAGCTCATGCCTGAAATCCAGGTGCGCAGTGGGTTCATCCATCACAATCAATGATGTATTCTGCGCAAGTGCCCTGGCTATCATGACGAGCTGCAGTTCTCCTCCGCTCAACTGGGTATATGGCCTTCTCCTCAGGTGATACATGCCTGTCAGCTTAAGGGCCTTTGTTGCGATTTCCCTGTCATTTGTTGAAGGTGCGGAAAAAATGCCTGTATAGGGGGCCCTTCCCATCATGGTTACATCAATTACCCTGTATGGAAAAGCGCATTCATGCCTTTGCGGCACATACGAAATCTGCTGTGCGAGTTTGCGGGGATTATATGATTTTATGTTTTCCCCATTTATTTTGATATTTCCGCTTTTCAGTTTGTTTGTACCCAGTACACAGTCGAGCAGTGTAGTCTTTCCGGACCCGTTTGGACCCAGCAGACAGAAAATTTCTCCCTTTGTGACAGAAAAACTGATGTTCCGGAAGACATTTTCTTTTCCATAACTGAATGCGGCATTTTCGACTTGAATGAGAGACATCTTACCACCCCCTGGCCTTTGTCTTTTTTAAAAGATAGATAAAAAACGGGCCGCCTATAAGTGAAGTAAGTATTCCAAGGGGGATCTCAGAGCCTGTTATAGATCTGCTGATATTATCGACAAGAATAAGAAAGCACGCTCCCAGTGAAAAAGAAACCGGTATCAGTATCCTGTTGTCATTTCCAACAAGCATCCGGCCTATATGAGGTATTATCAAGCCTACCCAGCCTATTGTGCCGCTCACACACACAGCCCCGGCTGTGGCAAGGGTAGCGCTTGTTACTATAATTCCCTTTGCGATCCGGGTGTCAATACCCAGAGTCCGGGCCTCCTTATCTCCCATGGAAAGAACATTGATTCGCCATCTTATCAGGTATATCCCAAGGGAGCCTGCAATTATGATCGGACCGGCAGTAATAATATCTTTATAGCCTGCATTTGCCAGAGAGCCCATCATCCAGAAAACAATGGAAGGAAGCTGCTCATAGGGGTCTGCTACATACTTTGCAAAGGATATCAGGGCAGAAAAAATGGAGGATACGATAACGCCGCCCAGTACAAGCATTATGGTTGGTGTAGTGTTATATGTTCTTCCTATAAGATAGCTTAAAAACACTGCGAGTATTCCAAAGCCCAGAGCAAAGGGATAGACGGCAGTGGTTGCGCCGAATAAAAGTATGGCAACAGAAGCACCAAAACCTGCACCGGAGCTGACTCCAAGTATCCCCGGGCTTACAAGCGGATTTTTAAACAGCCCCTGGAGTGACGCCCCGCTTATACCCAGGGCTCCGCCGACAAGGGCTCCGAGGATAGCCCTCGGCAGCCTGATCTCCCATATAATATTCCGGTATAAGTCATTTGCTGCATCAATGTTACCTGAAACACCATTAATAATTATCTCAATTACCTTTAATAACGATACAGGATATCTTCCGATACACAGGGATACCAGAATGAATAGGGCGGGTAATAACAGCAGAGGCAGAGCTTTTAATCTTTTTTTCAAACGTCTTCCTGAAAAATTTAATTATTATAGATCTTTAAATCTTATTTTAAAAAAATGGAGTATAAATATAAAGTCTGTTCACGTCAATAGGGTGATAAATTTTCAATTTTTATTTTAAACTCAGATTATAGTTATTAATGGTAATAAACAGTAATAATTAGTGATAAATTATCAAAGTAAAAAGAAATTGACTGTGAAGGGTGAACTTCTTTAACAGCATTTTTCATGGATTTATTTCTGCCAGGCGAAATATATTAATAAAGGATTTGAATTTTTTTTTGATTTGTTGTATCGACACTGATATAAAGTTGTGTCTATTGCGATATATAAATGTATCAATATCGATATATAACTCTGATTTTCAAGTGGGAGAAATAATGGAAGGTGAAGTTAGACGGGGATTGGCATCACTGGATGTAACACCTGAGAAAGAAGAGGAAATCTTTACACGCTGTTTCAGAATGGTAGAAGACCTTAATGATGCCGCAATAAATATAATATTGGACTTTATTCACAATACATCGTGCCCGCTTGCAAAGCAGGTTCTGAGAAACTCTCCTGAAACAATTGCCGTAAAATCCTTTGAAAAGGCGATTAATCAGCTTAGTCATGAAATCCGCAGGAACGATTTAAAAATAATTTAACAGAAGCAAAGAAGTGAAATCCTTTCTTTAAGAAGCTTCTGTCTGTTTATTCGTAGTTCATATTCAGGAATCTAAATAGCCTAATATTAAGGAGGGTAATTTATGCAAAAAGTTTCGTTGAAAATAAATGGACGTCAATATGACTTTATTGTCGAACCGGATAAGGTATTGCTTGATCTTCTTCGTGAAGATCTGCATCTTACAGGTGCAAAACAGTCATGTGACAGAAAAGGGCAGTGCGGAGCATGTACGGTAATAGTCAATAAAAAGGCAGTAAAATCATGTGTAACCAAGGTTGTTAAACTGGAAGGTGCTGATATTGTCACGATTGAAGGACTTGGTACTCCTGATAATCCTCACATTATTCAGGAGGCCTTTGTTCTTGCAGGGGCAGTCCAGTGTGGATTCTGTACTCCGGGAATGATTATGGCAACAAAGGTATTGCTTGATAAAAATCCTGATCCTTCTGAAGATGAGATAAAAAAGGCCCTGTCCGGTAACCTCTGCCGCTGCACAGGTTATAGAAAGATAATAGATGCTGTAAAGCTGGCATCAAAATTCCTTAGAGGTGAAACTACCCCTGATAAGGTTCGTCCGGATCCTGACGGACCGAAACTGGGTGTTTCCCATCCAAGACCCTCATCAATGATAAAGGCATGCGGTGTGGCTCAGTTTGGTGCTGATATACATCTTGACAATGCGCTTGAACTGGCTGTTGTAAGAAGTACTGAAGAGCATGCCAAAATAGTATCAATCGATACATCAGCGGCAGAAAAGATGCCGGGCGTAGCCGGTACAATGACCGCAAAGGATATCAAAGGGACAAACAGGCTCCAGTTTATATTCAATGACCAGGTTGTGCTTTGCGATACAAAGGTAAGAAACCTTGGTGATCCTATTGCAATCGTTGCCGCCGAAACACAGAAGCAGGCCATTGCGGCCGCAGAAGCAGTAAAGGTTGAATATGAAAAACTGCCAGTATTAAAGACAGTTGAAGAGGCAATGGCTTCGGATGAAGTAAGGGTTCATGACGAATTTCCCAATCTGGTATATCAACAGCCCTCGGTCAAGGGTGATGCTGCCAAGGCCTATAGTGAAGCAGCCGCTGTCGTTGAGGCCGAGTTTACAACACAGATGAATCATCAGGCACCTCTTGAGGGTGAGACTACATGTGCCTGGCTGGAAGGAGATGAAGATCCCATTCTTGTTGTTGCCGGACGAAGTATCATGATTCATACACATATGGGGGCACTGCAGGGTGCTCTCGGATATGAGAATATGAGATATGAAGAACCCTTTTCGGGCGGTCAGTTTGGTATAAAGGCCTCTATTACTTCGGAAGGTATATCTGGCGCGGCAGCCCTTCATTTTAAAAGACCGGTCAGATACATGCCGGGCCTGCATGAATCCATGCTGTTAAGCCCGAAACGGCACCCCTTTAAAATGAAGGTTAAACTGGCAGCAGACAAGGACGGTAACCTCACTGCCTATGGGAATGATTTTATAGTCAATAACGGCGCCTATATGCTGCTGGGTATTATTGTTGTAGGTCGCGCCATAGAAATGTTTTCAGGCGCTTACAGTATCCCCAACATCGATGCAATGGGTAAACTTGTTTATACGAACGACGCAGCAGGCGGTGCAGCAAGAGGCGCAGGGCCGCCACAGGTCAATTTTGCCCTTGAATGTGCAATGGACATGCTGGCAGAAAAAATAGGTATGGACCCGCTTGAATTCAGGATAAAAAATTCACTTAAGCCGGGTGACAGCCTTTCAACCGGAATAGTCCTTATTGACGACTCAACATTCCCGCAGGTCTGTGAATTGATCAGGCCTCACTATGAGAGGGCAAAAAAGGATGCCGCAGCATTCAAAGATGGCAAGATCAAACGCGGAGTCGGTCTTGGCGCTCATTCATTCGGAATCGGAATGCCCAGTGACATGGGAGTGGCTGTTGTCGAACTTAATGAAGATGACGGAATTACAGTTTATACTGCTGCTGCCGATCCGGGAGAAGGTAATGACTCCATGTTCACACAGCTTGCGGCACATATGCTTGACATTCCTCTGGATAAGGTTAGACTTGTAACAAGAACCACTGAAAATACTTCAGAAACAGGGCCTGCGGCCAGCAGCCGTATTACATATATGGTTGGCGGTGCCATGGTAAATGGTATTGAAGAGATGAAGGCTGCCATGAAAGAAGCCGGTACCAGTACATACGAAGGCCTGAAAAAAGCCGGGAAACCGACCAGGTATATTGGCAGAAAAACCACAAAAGAAGCAGATCTTGATCCTGAAACAGGGCAGGGTGCTGCATACGAAACCCAGGTGCATAACATCCAGATGGCCGAGGTAGAAGTCAATACCGAGACCGGTGAAGTCCGTGTACTCAAAATGACCACGTCTGTTGATCCGGGTCCGGTAATTCATCCACAGAATCTGGAAGGACAGCTCGAAGGCGGTATGGATCAGGGAGTCGGTTATGCACTGAGAGAAGAATATATCCATGGTGAGACAAAGGATTGGAAAACCTTCAAGTTCCCGACCTTTAAGACCTATTTTGATATGGAGATAATTCCCCCTCTTGAAACACCGCGTAAAAAAGGTGCTCTGGGTTCAATAGGAGTAGGCGAAATGACAATGGTATCAACGGCTCCGGCTGTTATCAACGCCATTAAAGATGCCTGCGGTGTCTGGATACATGATCTTCCGGCAACCCCGGACAAGGTCAAGGCTGCACTGGCAGCAAAGTAGTAATTAATGGTTCAGTCTGAAGGATCAGAACCCCTTACCGGCGATCTCGCAAGGGTATACAGGGAGATTGCCGGTAAAACAATCCTTTTTGACAGGGAGGGCTTTCTATGGAAAGCCGATGACTGGACAGAAGAGATCGCTGAAATCCTCGGGGCTGAGAACGGAGTCGAAAAGTTCAGTGAAATCCAGTGGAAGATAATCAGGTTTTTAAGAGATTTTTATTTTTACCACGGCAGGGCGCCGATGAATCGCGATATCAAGAAAGAAACCGGACTTAGCTTTATGGAGATGGAGGGGCTCTTTCCCGGAGGTATAAGACTGGGCGCCCGTCGTTTTGCAGGTCTTCCCAACCCGAAATCATGTTCCGGTTATTAAAATGAGTTCCGATATTGTTTATCTTGATAATGCAGCAACTACCTTTCCCAAACCGGAAGGCGCCCTTGAGCGCATGGTTGAAGTATTCAAAAAAAAAGGAGTATCACCGGGCAGGGGCAGTTATGACCTTGCCTTTGAGGCAGAGGATATTGTCTTTGATACAAGGACCAGACTTGCACGGCTGTTTAATGCGCCTGATCCTGAGAGGGTGGTTTTTGCTTCCAATGCTACCGACTCTCTTAATATTGCCCTGCAGGGCATAGTTGAAAAAGGCGATCATGTTGTCTCAACAAGACTGGAACATAATTCCGTGCTCAGACCTCTCTATCACCTGAAAGAAAAGGGAATTATAGATTATGACCTGGTAGATTTTGACAGCAACGGGTTTGTAGGCCCGGATGATATTGAACGGGTAATAAAAGCCAATACCAGGCTTGTAATTATAAACCATGTCTCCAATGTCCTTGGTACAATACAGCCAGTAAGGGAAATAGGGGATATCTGTTTTAAAAAGGGAGTGCCTCTGGTTATTGATGCGGCACAGAGTGCCGGTGTTATCCCCATAGACATGGAAGAGATGAATATAAGCGCTGTTGCCTTTACAGGGCATAAGTCTCTGCTTGGTCCAACCGGTACAGGAGGTCTTGCGGTAAGCCCTGATCTCGAAATAGATCCCACACGCTTCGGCGGTACAGGAATTGATTCGGAAAGTCCTATTCATAACCTGTCATATCCACATCGACTTGAAGCAGGTACCGGCAACCTGATTGGAATAATCGGTCTTTCCGAAGGACTCAAATATATTGAAAATATTGGAATGGAGACCATCCATCAAAAGGAGATGAAATTATATAACAAGTTGCGGGATGGTCTGGCGAACCTCGAAACAGTAGAATGTTACTGCGCGGATAATACCGAAAACCATGCTGCTATCTTAACCTTAAATATAAGGGGAATGAACCCCGGTGATGCGGGATCTATCCTTGATGCGGATTTCAATATTGCAGTCAGAACCGGCCTGCATTGTGCTCCCCATGTTCATAAGAATATAGGGACGTTTCCATACGGGGCAATAAGATTCAGTTTCGGGCCCTTTAACACAGTTGAACATGTAGATTCTGCAATCGAGGCAATGACCGAAATCGATAGCCATACACTGAACACACAGAACTGAGGAGATGAGATGAACACTTACAAAATGTATATTAACGGGCAATTCACAGACGCAATTTCTGGTAAAACCTATTTGACGAAAAACCCGGCCAATGGTGAAATTGTTGGGGAGATTCCATTAGGCAATGCCGAAGATGTCGATAAAGCCGTTGCGGCGGCCAGGGCCGCGTTTCCCGAATGGTCTGCCAGATCCATGGCCGAGCGTTCGAATATCATCAATCGCATTGCGGATGAGCTGGACAGACGATCAGAGGAACTGGCCCAGCTTGATGTCATGGATCATGGCACACCCATTTCTCTGGGCCGAATGTGGGAACATGCCGGCGTATCCAATTTGAGATACACGGCCAGCGCTGCCCGCGCCCTGATGGGTGATTCCGTTCCCATGAGACCGAATGCCATTTATACCCTGGAAAGGCAGCCTATCGGTGTCTGCGGCCTGGTCATCCCATGGAACTCACCGATTCTGATGGTGACCTCAAAACTGGGCGCCTGCCTGGCTACCGGGAATACCTGCATCATGAAGCCTGCAAGCATCAGCTCACTGGTAACACTGGTGTTTGCTGAAATACTGGATTCCTGCGGTGTCCCGCCCGGCGTGGTCAATATCGTTACTGGTCCCGGCCACAGTGTCGGCGAAGCAATCGCAAAACACCGGGACATTGAATTCATATCCTTTACCGGAAGTTCGGAAACCGGTAAAAGCCTGATGGCATCCGCAAGCTGCAACCTGAAACGGCTCCATATGGAACTGGGCGGCAAAAATCCATTCATTGTGCTGGATGATGCCGATATCGATGAGCTGGCGATTCAGGCAGCCCGTTCGACCTGTAATAATTCCGGGATGGTATGCGCGTCTCCGGGGCGTTACTACCTGCATGAAAAAATCCACGATCAATTTGTGGAGAAATTTGTTGCAGCCATGAAAAAAATTGTTGTGGGAGATCCCCATGATGAAAAAACCGAAATGGGTCCGGTTGTAAGTGAAGAACACCGGAACAGGGTGGAAAGATATATCAAATCCGGAATAGAAGAGGGCGCTAAAATCCTGCTGGGTGGGGAGCGGCCCCTAGGATCAGCCTTTGACAAAGGCTATTATGTCATGCCGACTGTCTTTTCCGACGTCAAACCCCATATGACAATTTTCAGGGAAGAGATCTTCGGACCGGTTGGTGTATGTGTAAAGTTTTCCTCTGATGAAGAAGTGACTGCTTCTGCAAATGATACCGAGTTTGGTCTCTGCGGAACCGTCTGGACAAAAGATATCAAACGCGGTCTGAAAATCGCATCAAAAATTGACGCGGGTGCAGTAGGTGTAAATACCGGGAGACTGGTATCCGGTGAAACCCCGTGGGGCGGATTTAAAGAAAGCGGTTTCGGGAAAGAAAATTCCATGTATGGTCTGGAAGAATATACCAGAATTAAGATGATGGTGGTGGATTTTAATTAGTTTCCATCCATTCGATAGCGGGCAGACACACAGGTCTGTCCTTACAAAATAAAAAACAGGATTATCTGATTCTCGTAGAATGGGCGGACCTGCGTGTCCGCCCGCATAGATTGTATTATTTTAATTCTATCCCTAAATCAGACCTCCCTGTATATCATATATGCACATCCTGTCATGGGCACGAAGCGCCTGTCCTGACATAGTTTCAACGACGG
Organism: Desulfatiglandales bacterium; assembly: GCA_963667015.2. GTDB lineage: Bacteria > Desulfobacterota > DSM-4660 > Desulfatiglandales > HGW-15 > JAAZBV01. The sequence goes on along the minus strand of CAXXJJ010000004.1, from coordinate 672,133 downwards.
CGGAGCGTGCTCCTACAGATTGCAATCCTATTGTTTAGCCTTGCGCCTAGCGCCCTGTGCCTGTTTTTTCATATTTTTTCCAGGCGAACCGAACATGCCTTATACTCAGCCGTTTGTGTCTCGGGATCATACACAGGATTGGTAAGCCAGTTGGCACAGCCTTCCCTGAAATGAAAGGCCATCCATACCATGCCTTTAGGAACACGGGGAGTAACATTGGCCTTTACCTCAACACTGCCTCTCCGGGAAATAACACGGATCTTTTCATTATGACTTACACCAAGAGATTCTGCGTCAAGTGGTGAAATATCTGCTGTTTCCTCACCCAGAAGATCATTCAGGCCGCCTGATCTTCCTGTCTGCGTCCTAGTGTGATAATGGTATAATCTTCGACCTGTACTGAGTACCATGGGATATTCTTTGTCAGGGATTTCCCTGGGAGGGGTCCATTCAACCGGTGAAAACACACCCAGGCCGCATGCAAACTGACCATCCTGGTGAAGAAAACAGGTCCCGCCATGATTCAGGTCAGGGCAGGGCCATTGAAGGCCGTCATTTTCAATCCTGTGGTATTTGATACCCTTAAACTGGGGCGCAAGTTCGGATATTTCGTCATTCCATATATCTTTACCGCTGTTTGCCTTCCAGTCATGCCCGAATCTTTTGGCAATCTGCTTCATGATCCACCAGTTTGGCTTTGCCTGTCCTGGAGGTTCTTTAATCTTTCTTACTAGATTTACACGGCGTTCACTGTTTGTAAATGTACCTTCATCCTCACACCATGCTGCTGACGGGAAAATTACATCTGCGAATCTTGTTGTCTCATTTGGGAATATATCCTGGCATACGATAAACTCGGCACTTTCAAGACAGTGTTCCACATGTTTAATATCAGGTTCTGTATTGGCGAGATTTTCACCGAATATATAAAAGGCCCTTACTGATCCATCTGTCAGGCCTTCCATCATTGCAGGTATCATCAAACCATTTTCACCCGGAAGTTTTTCAACTCCCCAGGCCTTTTCGAATTTATTTCTTGAAGCCAGGTCTATAACCTTCTGGTAGCCGTGAAATACATTGGGCAGGGCGCCCATATCACACGCACCCTGAACATTATTCTGGCCTCTCAGGGGATTAACTCCTCCGCACTCGACTCCCATATTACCCAGAAGCATCTGAAGATTGGCAACAGACATTACATTGTTTTTTCCGCAGCTGTGTTCTGTTATTCCAAGGGTGTAGCACAACATTGCCGGTTTCACACTGGCAAGTTTTCTTGCGGTTTCTTTTAGAAGATCTGTGCTTATCCCGGCAATCTCCGCTCCTCTTTCAGGAGGATATTCCATTACCTTTTCTTTGAGTTCTTCAAATCCTGTACAGCAGGAGCTTACGAATTTCTTATCATAAAGATTTTCGGTAATAATTACGTGCATAAGGCTGTTAAGGAAAGCTATATCACTGCCCACTTTTATCGGTACATACAAAGATGCATGGTCTGCAAGTATATGTTTACGCGGATCAACCACTATGAGTTCGGCTCCGTTCATAACAGCATTTTTAACAAATGTTGCTGCAACAGGATGCGCCTCGGCCATATTGGAGCCTATAACAAAGAACATCTTTGCCCTGGCAAACTCGCTGAAGGAATTGGTCATGGCTCCTGACCCGAAACTTGTCGCAAGACCTGCGACAGTAGGAGCGTGTCAAGTCCGCGCACAGTGGTCTATATTGTTGGTTTTAAACACCGCCCTGAAAAGTTTCTGCATCTGATAGGAATCTTCATTAATACTCCTGGCGCAGCTCACACCGGCAATTGCATCAGGACCATGTTCTTTGATTATTTCCTTAAATTTATCAGCTACCAGGTCCAGTGCTTCATCCCAGGAGGCCTCCTGAATCCATCACCTTCTCGTATTAAAGGTGTTTTAAGCCTTTCTTCTGAATAGATAAAATCGTATCCGAAGCGGCCCTTGACGCACAATCTCCCCATATTGGGAGCACCGTTTTCAACCGCTGTTACTTTTATTATCCTGTCACCATCCATGTGAAGCCACTGCTGGCATCCCACACCGCAGTAGGGACAGGTAGTGCGCACTTTATGGGTTCCATTGGAAGGAGACATCCCAAATGCCTTTTTTTCAAATAGTGCACCTGTCGGGCAGACCTGCACGCACTGGCCGCAATGGGTGCAGTGTTCATAGTCTACCACCGGATACCATCCTTCCGGGTGGTCTTTCCTTGCGCCATAATGTTCTGGAATTGCCCTGTTTACCTGTATCTCATTACATGCCTGAATACAGCGTCCGCAGCCTATGCAGCGGCTGAAATCCCTTACGATCATAGGGGTTTCATCATCAAGGGGATGTCCTTCGTACTGAAGTTCAAGATCATCAGCCCTGACACCGTATTCTATGGCAAGATCCTGAAGGCGGCAGTCACCATATGAAGGGCACATTATATTATGCCATGGCTGTTCCATGGTCTTTAGCTGGCTCTGGGTCCAGTTATCCTGGGATTGATCCATTATGAGACAATTATGAGCGCCGGAGGCAACCAGCATTTCAATATTTGTTTTTCGGGCCGCTTTGACTGCAGGGCTTTCGGTTAATATTTTCATGCCTTCCCCTGCCGGAGTATCACATGCGGTGAGCAGCCTGTCGCTTCCTTCAACCTGGACCAGGCAGATACGGCACCTGCCTGTGGGTGATGCCCCCGCCAGATAGCATAGTGTGGGGATTTTTATATTATTTTTTTCCGCTGCTTCCAGGATGGTTTGTCCTTCCTCAAATGAAACCATCTGATGGTTTATTTCCAGTTCTGGCATTTTAGATTTCCTTTCGATCTGTATTTGGTCATACTGCTGACATCAGGAGCCTGTAACACCTCAGGCATCTGTCAGCCTCAACTCTTGCCTGTGAGGGTGTCAAACACTCTTCTACCTCATCAAATCCGTTGACACGGAATTCAGGATCAAGAACTGAAGGTTCTTCCCTTTCGGTTATGCCCGGATAGGGAAAAGACTCTCCCGGATCATAAACACCTTCTGAAGATGCAAGAGATAGCAGCAGGTCATTAATTTCAGGTTTGCATTCTCCCTGCTGCAGGTATTGAGAAATAAAACGTGCTGCGTTTTTACCGGCAGCCAGAGCGCCTATAAGGGTCTGGGGCCCTGTGACACAGTCACCACCGCCGAATATCTGCTGCCTTTCGGACTGGAATGTTGTCTGGTCTACTATAAGGGTCTTCCATGATGTAAGAACATCTTCTTCAGGAAGTACACAGTCCACCACACATACCTGACCGATTGCCGGGATGATTACATCGCACTCAATAACAAACTCCGACCCTTCAACAGGTACAGGCCGCCTTCTTCCTGAGGAATCGGGTTCACCAAGCTCCATGCGGAGGCATTTTAATCCTGCCACTGCATTGTTTTCGGCTATTATTTCAACCGGTGCAACAAGATGGTGAAATATAACGCCTTCTTCTTTCGCCTCTCTGATTTCCTGTGGATCAGCCGGCATTTCGGCTTCTGTTCTGCGGTAGAGCAGATTGACATCCTCAAATCCAAGCCTTCTGGCGGTACGCACACAGTCCATTGCCACATTCCCTCCGCCGATTACCACCAGTTTTTTACCTTCTACAGGTATTCTCCCCCTTGCTGATTCGGAAAGAAAATGCACCCCTGTCAAAAAACACCGGTATCCGGCATCTTCTCCTTCACAGCGCATCTTGGAGGAATCAGGGGCTCCGACTCCCACGAACACTGCCTCATATCCCCGGGAGGATATTTCTTCCATGCTTATATCTTTTCCTACATTTACACCATATTTTATCTCAACACCGAGTTTTTCCAGCACAGCGACTTCATGTGCGATCACATTCCGGGGCAAACGATAGGAAGGTATGCCATAGGCAGCCATGCCGCCGGGGCCTTCCTGTGCTTCAAATATGGTACAGTGATAACCCTGCCTGGCAAGATAATAGGCACATGAAATACCGGCAGGTCCTGCGCCGATTACTGCGACTTTCTGATTTTGAACAGTCGAAGGTTTTTCTTCAGTTTCAATAACACAGTTCATCTCACAGTCTGCCAGAAATCTTTTAATACCGCGTATTGAAATAGGTTCATCCAGAAGACCCCGGCGGCAGGCGCTTTCACAGGGTCGGACGCATACCCTGCCTATGGTACCGGGCATAGGGCAGTCATTCCGGACTATTTCCATTGCCTTCTTCCAGTTACCCATACTTACATTTTCGATATATCCGGGGATATCCAGATGCGAAGGACATGCATTAATACAGGGGGCAGTGATTAAATGAGTGTAACTTCCTTTTCTTAACCCTCGTTTTTTTTCAATTACTTCAATAAAGGAATCTTCATATGCATCAAGGATGTCAAGAACAGGTTTGGAAATGGTGCGGCCAATATCACATTTTCCTGTCGCACTGATGTGGCGCACCATATATCTTATGAATTCCAGATCACTTTTTTTGCCCTTACCCTCAATAATCCTTTCCATGACCCTGCACAGGCGGACCGTTCCCAGCCTGCACGATGTGCATTCTCCGCATGATTCAGAGGCAACACGCGTTAAATAGGCATAAAGCATGTCAACAGGATCAATATCCCTGTCCCATATCATTACGCCTCCCCATCCCATAAGGGATTTTGTACTTTGCCCTGAAAGTTGACCGCTTATAACCGAATTTGCAGTATTAATAATACCATCGCCTTTTTCCCAGGTATTTAAAACAGGAAGTTCCACTTTTGTATCCTCCATCTGTTCTTTTTCACAGGAATATGAAACTGTCTTTTTTCTTTCTGTTTCATGATGGTTTCTCGTAATCACAATTCCTGTAAAAGTATAAAAAGAATTTTACATGTTATATCGGAATTGATATAAGTAATCAATTTAAAAACGTCTACATAGTAAAATCATTATTTTAAAATCAGGATAATACAATTCAGCTTGTTAAAAAAGGTAAATCGAATAGTTATTATATGGAATTCTAACGAAAAAAAATATTTTTTAAAATAAAGGAGATGGGATTATGTCAGGTAAATATGTATCAGTATCAGAGTATAATTTATTGCCGCAGGTTAAAGACTTTCTTTCCAAAGAGTTTAGAAACTGTATCGATGGAAAATGGCAGAGTGCGGTAAGCGGGGAGACATTTGAGAAAAAAGATCCGGCTACCAATGAAGTTATAGCCCATGTATCCAAAAGTGATGCTATTGATGTTGATATGGCCGTTACAGCAGCGCGAAAGGCATTTGATGAGTCTCCATGGAAGAAAATGACCGGGGCTGAACGCCAGGATATTCTCCTCAGATTTGCAGACCTTATCGATAAACACAGGGAAGAGCTCTGCCAGATTGAATGCCTGGACCTTGGCAGACCTGCCGCAGATCCAGGTCACTGTATGATGGGGATTAATTTTGCAAAGTACTATGCTGGTATTGCCACAAAAATTGCAGGTGAAACCCTCGTGCCTATGACCCTTTTACCTCATGTAGACCAGGTATTTTCCTATACCCTGCGTCAGCCTGTGGGAGTTATTGCGGCGGTTATACCGTGGAATGCGCCAATGCCCATGTTTGTAAGTAAGATAGCCCCTGCAATTGCAACAGGGTGTACCATGGTAATTAAGCCTGCTTCTGATACCCCTCTGATCGCAGCAAAACTTATGGAACTGCTACAGGTGGCAGGTCTTCCTGATGGAGTTGTAAACCTGCTGCAGGGACCAGGCGGAACAGTAGGATCAAGGCTGGTAGCTGATCCAAGGGTAAACAAGATAACCTTTACAGGATCCACTGAAGTAGGAAAAAGCATTGCAAGGGCAGCAATGGAAAATCTTACAAGGATTTCCCTTGAGCTGGGCGGAAAATCACCAAGTATTATTTTTGATGATGCTGATATGAAATCTGCACCGTTTGAAGCATCACTTTGTGTCTTTTTGAACTGCGGTCAGATCTGTGTTGCCGGCTCAAGGCTGTTTGTTCAGCGAAAGAAGTTTGACGAAGTCGTGAGTGCGATACAGAGCAGGGCTGAGTCAATGAAGGTAGGTCCGGGTATGGACCCTGAAAATGAGATGGGCCCCCTCATCAATGCATCCCAGAAGGTCAGGGTTCTTGAATATATGCAGAAGGGTATTGATTCAGGTGCAAAACTGGTAACAGGCGGAACAGGCATCGACAGGCCGGGTAATTTTGTGAAACCGACCATATTTGTGGATGTTGATAAAAATGCCGCCATATATCGTGAAGAGATATTCGGACCGGTCCTCATAGCTTCACCATTTGATACCATTGAAGATCTTATCCCTGAGGCAAATGATACAAATTATGGTCTGGCAGCCAATATCTGGACATCAAACCTCAATAATGCCATAAAGACAGCAGCAATGGTGGACGCCGGTATGATAACAGTAAACGGTGCAACTCTTCCTCCTGACCCAAATCTGCCATTTGGCGGATTCAAGCAGTCCGGCATAGGCAGAGAAAACGGGAAATCGGCAATTGATTATCATACAGAAGTAAAGACAGTAAGCATTGTTATGTAGGCTATTTATATATTACAGGCGAGGATTTTATATGCAGAAGATCACCGATAATGTTTATGCTGAAACAGCTTTCCAGGGCTGCAATTCAGGTTTTATTGTAACAAAAGAAGGGGCTGTTGTAATTGATACTCCAATGGTTCCTGTAGAAGCCCGGGACTGGGCGCAGAAGATTAACGAACACGCCCCTGTTAAATATGTGATTATAAATGAGGCTCATACAGATCACTATTGCGGAAGCTGTTATCTTGGAGGCACAGTCATAGGGACGGAGGAATCCGTAAAAGCACTGAGGAACGCAAGAGTTGAGGACCTTATTCGAGAGCTTTCATGGATGGCCCCTGACAGCCCTAACCCGGATAATACATTCTATTTCCGGCCGCCGGATATTTCAATTAATGGAGAGATAACACTATATCTCGGCGACCACTCAATAAATATACTTACCGTTCCCGGCCATACCTCAAAACAGCTTGCAGTGCATGTGCCTGAAGAAAGAGTCCTATTTACCTCCGATAATATCAACCTGGCCATGCCCATATTTATAGATGCCCTTCCCGAAGAATGGATAAAATCACTCGACAGGTTGAATGAACTGGATGTTGATCGTGTTATTCCCGGTCACGGTGAGGTAACCGATAAAAGCGCCTTTGAAACCATGAAGGGTAAGATTAGAAAGTGGATGGACTTTGTCGGAGGGGCAATAAATGAAGGTCTGGATCTTGAGGAAGTGCGTCAGAAAATAATGGTTGCAAAAGAATTTGCCAATATTCCGAAAGAGGGGCCAATAGCAGGTATCTTTAATATGAACCTGGAAGCACTTTACAGATCGCTTTCAAAATAATAAACATCCCATGAAATAATTTTTTGTATGCAGGGGCGAAATATTTTTCGCCCTTATATAAATGGCGGGGGATGTTCGTGCTGGACGTACATTACTTGACTATTTCAATTCACGCTCCACACGAACGTTTTTCTTGTTATTGATGTGTTCCAATAATTCTGTCACAGTCAAGGGCTGAACCCGATCTTTTCCTTTCTGATTTTTTTAAAAGCAGTGCATTTTTAAGGGCATCAATAAATCCATTGAACTCTGCTTTGCTAATAATAAGCGGAGGATCGATCCTGAATGACTCGCCTCTGTTACCGACAATATATCCCCGCTTAAGAAGTTCTGTATAGATTTCTCCTGTTACTTTTTTATTGCTCATATCAACGGCAAACATCAAACCTCTCCCCCTGACAGCAAGGACTGTTTTATTATCAACAAGGGAGTTTAGCTGATCTAAAAATATCATACCTTTTTCTTTTGCTTCTGCTATCAGGTTATTTACTTCTATTTCTCTAATAACCTCCAGAACAACCGCAGCCCCCAGCGGATCATTCTGATGGGACTGGGAATATTTGAATGGCTTCTTCTCCAGTTCATTCACTGTATCATTATTGATTGCCGCCACACTGACCGGGTAACCGTTTCCGATACCTTTCCCTATAGCTATTAAATCTGGCGTAATACCATAGTGTTGATATCCAAACCACATTCCGGTACGCCCGACACCGGTTGTTACTTCGTTAGCAATAATCTTCCCCTTATTACTGCGAACTATCCGGACTAAATTTTGAATCAGTGCCTCCGGCGGAAATCTGACAAGACCCGAAGAGCTGCCCGGTTCAAATATAAAGTCAGATATATCATTCAGGTATACTTCTGTAATGCCTCGCAGCAAGGATCGCAATCATGATTTTTTTCACATTCCCGGCAATGTTCCCAGTTAAATACATACCAGTCCTTTGTCCTGTCTGTTACCGAGGCATATGCGCCAAGATATGAGTCGTGCAATGTCATGGATTTTGATCTGCCGGTAAGATGTCTTGAAATCTGCCTGGATATTTCAATTGCCTCGCTTCCTGAGCACAGAAAGACACACTTTCCATCTTTAAAATCTACAACATCCAGAACTGCTTTTGCTGATTCTTCAAGTATCTTGCTGGAATAACAAAAACCGGCATGCATCAGGGTATTTATCTGTTTTTGAATGACATCGTTGATCTTCTTGTTATTGTGTCCCAGAGAAACGCTCCATGTTCCGGACTCCAGGTCCATATAACGATTTCCTTTATCATCAAATATATAGATTCCCCGGCTGTCAACGATATCAGGGATTTTTAATGAATGACCGGTGCAGATATAAATGTGGTCCATGATTTTGTCCTTTATATGTCTGTAAACTAAACCTTAAAACCCTCAAGTTTATTGAAATCCAGTGTTGCAAAATAGTCATCGATTGTCTCTGGTCTCCTGATCTCGATAACTTCGCCGTTCTCGCGCAGCAGCAATTCCGAAGAACGAAGTTTGCCATTGTAGTTAAAACCCATGGAATGCCCGTGGGCCCCGGTGTCATGAATAACAACCAGGTCACCCAACTCGATCTCTGGTAATTTCCGGTCCACGGCAAACCTGTCTATTGATTCACACAAAGAACCGGTTAAATCGTAAATGTAATCCTGCTTCCAGTCTTCTTTCCCGGGGACTGTTACATGATGATAGGCCCCATACATCCCCGGTCGCATAAGGTTTGCCATATTTGCATCAAGCCCGATATGGGTTTTGTATATCTCTTTTTTATGCAGCACCCTGGAAACAAGATACCCGTATGGTCCTGTTATTGCCCGGCCGCATTCCATGAAAAAGGAGAGTGGATCAAGGTCGGTATCCTTTATCTTTTCATCGTATTTTTTGTGTATATTCTCCCCGACATAAGCCAGATCAACCTTTTTTTCATCCGGTTTATAAGGAATACCGATTCCTCCGCTGATATTAACGAATTCCAGCCGGATATCTAATTTTTCCATTATTTCTACAGCCAGTTCAAAGAGCATATCAGCCGTATCAACAAAATAGTCCTGGTTAAGCTCATTTGAGGCAATGAATGTATGTACGCCAAATCTCTTTGCTCCTTTCTGCTGCAGCTGGGTAAGTCCCAAAAAAACCTGTTCCCTGGTAAATCCATACTTTGCATCTTCGGGGTTTCCAATAATGAAACTTCCGTCCCTGAGCCTGCCCGGATTATATCTTACTGATATAACCTCGGGGATGCCGCATGTTTTTTCAAGAAAAGGGATATGGCTGATGTCATCCAGGTTGATAACAGCGCCCATTTCCCTTGCTATTACAAATTCATGTGCAGGTGTATCATTGGATGTAAACATGATTTCCTCTCCGGTAATACCGGCCTTATCAGACAGGAGCAGTTCAGGTAAAGAACTGCAGTCTGCTCCGAACCCTTCACTGTGAAGTATTTTTAATATAAAGGGGTTCGGTGTTGCCTTTACTGCAAAGTACTCTTTGAAGCCATTATTCCAGTTGAAAGCGCTGATCAGATCCCGTGCATTTTCTCTTATCGCTTTTTCGTCGTAGATATGAAAGGGTGTCGGGAAATTCTCGGTTATTATTTCAAGCATATCCTTTGTAAAAGGAAGGTTTTTTACAGACATTTTTATCTAATCACCTCATATATTATTGGTATCTATATATTAGCATACTGTAGGGGCACGATGCATCGTGCCCTTACAAAAGCGCAATACAAAATAACGAAAACTATTACATTAATTTAAAACTCCAGCTCAAGACCTTTTAACCTTTTTCCAATTTCATTTATTATCCTTATTTCATCTTCCTCACTATCTGCTTCAAATGTCACTGAGAATCTTAGATAAGAACCCGCATCATCCCACGGCACGGTTATAATTGATGCCTCATGTATAAGATATTCTGCAACCTGTTCTGCGGAGTTGAATACCTGTCCCGACTTTGCTCCCTTTGGAATAGGCACATAACAGTAAAATGATCCTCCTGGTTTTTGAGCTTTAAATCCTACCTCTTTCAGCGCTTCAACAAGCAAATCAAATCTTCTCGAATATTTTATTATTGTTCCCTGTGTAATCTCCGGATGCTCAAGAGCCGTGCATCCTGCCTTCTGTATTGCCCTGAACTGACCTGAATCAGTATTGTCCTTTACCGTTCCATACAGGTTTATCGCCTGTTCACTGCCTGCAATAAAGGCAAGTCTCCAGCCTGTCATGTTAAAGGCCTTTGACAGGGAATGTATCTCAATGGCAACATCAAGGGCATTATTCACTGAAAAAATACTCAGAGGAGTTCCTTCGTAAACAAGAGAAGAATAGGCGGCATCTGAGACAATCACTATTTCATTGCATCTCGCAAAATCAACAACCTTTTTATAAAACTCTTTTGTAGCAACCTGTCCTGTGGGGTTGTTAGGGTAGTTGATATACAGCAGTTTTGCCTTTTCCAGTATTTCATCCGGGATAGTGTCCAGATCAGGGTAAAAGTTATTTTCTTCCAGCAGGGGCAGATTGTATACTTCTCCGCCAAGATACTTTGTGTATGTACCCAGAACCGGATAGCCCGGCACTGTCATAAGTGTTACATCCCCGGGATTTATAAAACACATTGGCAGCATTGCAAGTACAGGCTTAGAGCCTATCCCATGCATGACATTCTTTTCGGTCAGGTAATCAATGCCATAAACTCTGCGCATGTATTTTAAACAGGTGTTCTGAAATTCCGGCAATCCATTATCCGCATATAAGCGGTTTTCCGGTTTGCTGCACTCCTCCCTAAGCCTCTCCACAATAATTTGATCGGCAGGCCAGTCAGGTTCACCCACACCAAGATCAATTATTTTTCGATCAGGGTTACGCTCCATCGCCTCTTTTTTTGCCTTTTTTATCTTTGCAAATTTATAAAGCTCTGTGCCTTTACCAAAAGATTTCCCTCCGAGTCTTTCGGCTGTATTTTTTTGCATGATGTTATTCATGTTGTATCCTTCCAATCTGTAAGAAACGCTTTTGCCTTATCGAATTCTTTTTCCTCAACAGGATAAACACTGGATAATGCTGTAGGTTTATCAATATTTATTACATCTACTTTCTTTGGATTAAGTATCACATAGCATTCCCTTAATTTTGCCAATTCCCCGGCTGTAGTATTATCCGCAAATCCATTCATCAGTATCGTCTGGACTATGGGCGCATCAAGAATTCTTACTGCATCAAACCACTCCGAAAAGGTAACACCTGCATAGGGCCTTGAGATTATACGCCATGTTTCGGGAACGCCGCTGTCAAGCTTCAGGCAGGGATTATCAACCCTTTCAAGCGCATATTTAACGTCCATATATCTTTGATTAAGGCGCGGGATAAGTCCCATTCCGTTTGTTAGCACTGACACCTCTACATCCGGCAGGTACCTGTCTCTCAGTTTGATAACTCCGTCTACTATCTCCGGAAAATCAGGGTGATTTGTAGGTTCTGCATTTCCTGCCAGTGTGATGTCATCAATTTTATCATGAGGAGCATTTATCCACTTTTCAAGTGAATCCAGTACATATTCGACAGAAGGAAGATTCGCCCTGAATTCAGCATCATCAGGGCTTCCGTCATTCTTGCCCCTGAAACAGTAAATGCAGTTAAAGGAGCAGTATTTTCCGCTGCCGGATATGTTCAGGCCCAGTGAAATTCCGAATCTTCTTGAATGGACAGGCCCGTATACGATATCAATGCATTTATTTTGCACTTTATTTACCTCATTACTCATATAAAATCTCCAAGACCGCTAAGGCCCGGGTCATTTGGTGCACCCTTTAATAATTCCTTTACTGCTTTACCAAGGTTCTTAATACCTGCCTTGATCTGATCCGGTGTAATACCGCTGTAGGATACACGAAAGGCATTTATAAATCTGTGATCAAGATCCTGCATTGGGCCGGGTAAAAATGCCACTCCTCTTTCAACCGCGTGAAGGAAGAGGGCAATACTGGAATACCCCTTTGGCAGTTCCACCCACATATGAAACCCTCCGTCAGGCCTTGTCCATGTAACGCCCCTGGGCATGTTTTGCTCCAATGTCTCGATTATGGTGTCACGCCTTATCCTGTAATGTTCCCTTGCCTTTTCAAGGTGCGTATCATATTCCCCTGATTTTAAAAGAGAGAGCGCTATGCCCTGCATCAGGGCAGGAGAGCCAAGGTCAATTGACCTTTTAAGATTGCATAAAGATTTGATCCGCTCTTCGTCTCCAATCAGCCAGCCGATCCTCAGGCCTACCATAAAGGATTTTGAAAGAGAGCCCATAACAAAGCAATTCTTTTTTCCGGCTTCAACCATTATGCTTTTTCTTAAAGGTCCTTCAAATCTAAGGTCATGAAAGATTTCATCCGCAAGTATGTCTGTATTCTGTGCTCTTGCCCGGTTAATGATCTGAGTTTGTCTTTCGGCGCTCAGGTCTGTACCCATGGGGTGATGAAATTCAGGGCACAGGTAGAGCAGAGAATGGGGCCCGCCGTTGAAACGCTCAAGCTTTTTTATAATCACTCCATCCCTGTCTCTTGAAACGGTCTCTACCCAGTGTCCTATCGCCCCGAATGCTCGTGGGATTCCGAGCCAGCACGGTGTTTCGCATATGACCCGCTGTTTATTCTCCAGTGCAGACTGGGCAAGGATAGATGCTGCCTGCTGGGAACCGTTTGTTATCAGTATATTATCAGCGGTTATATTCATTCCCTCGGCGTTAAATCTCTCTGCCAGAACTTCCCTGAGTTCCTTTAATCCGAGAGGTGATTCACCATAAATGTAATATTTCTCTTCACCTGATTTAAGAGCGCTTTTAGTGAGGCGTGCAAGCACTCCGCCTTCCAGAAGAGCCGGGTCGGGTACGCCTGATGTGAAATGAATCAGTCCCGGCCTTTTTGCAAGATCCATCAAGGCTTCAAGGCTTTTTGCAATGCCCATGCGAAGCCTCCTGGCAGCCGTGGTGAATTCTCCATTTATTCTTGAATCAGCGGCTGAATTTTTATCAGGGGAGGAGGGTGTTTCTTTTTGTGCCTGTTTGCCTGGATCAAGGATAAATGTACCCCTGCCCACATGTGACCCTATAAGGCCCTGGGCAGTTAAATCTTCAAATGCCCTGCGTATTGTTGAATGGGTAACGCCTATTTCTCTGGCAAGGGTTGTTACAGCCGGAAGTTGATCGCCGGGTTTTAGATTGCCTTTTTTTACAGCATCTTCGATTGCATTGCGAATCTGTATATAAAGCGGCTCTCCGGAATCCTTTTTGATTTTTATCTGGACCATGCTTTCTCCTGTTAATTAATATGCATATTAATAGGGTAATAATATGGTATTGTCAAGAGGTAATATATTGGAGTTTTAATGAATTTATGCAGGTATCAATCACTCGATAGACAGTGCTGTATCGGCCCAGTGGTCATGGTTATCCAGTACCGAGTAGACACCGTGTTTTGCCCTTAGTTTTGAAAGTATCTCCCATGCTTCATTAACCTGATTTTTAGCATGCCATTTATGCGCATACTCCCCTGTGCACACAATAATATCCGGTTTCAGTTTATTTGCGCTTTTAGCTGCATGAGACTTCGGTTTTTTTTACCTGTAAACCCTCCCCACTAAAGGGAGGGTTTGGGAGGGTATTAACGAAAGTGCCATTCAATATCAGTGGCACCCTTGTTAATAAATGCTGAAATTATGATATATTTATGAGAAATGAGTAAGAATATAATATGAAAAATGTGTGAAAAAATTTAAAGAAAGGTGTCCAGGGGTTAAGTGAGAAGAATTAACCCTGTTCTATCGATTCATTATATGAATTAAATTTTGCAACTATTTCGTCAATATCCTTTTCCAGCTCATTGACCTTTTCATTTCTCAATTCCTCAGGAATTTCAATCCCGCACTGTTTTATATAAATAAGATCCAGGGCATTTAAAGGTTTGGTCGTACGACTGATATACTCTTTAAAATCCGACCTGGCCTCTTCTCCGGCAACAAAGACAAGTGCCTTTGCAGCCATTGAAAGGGCTGCATATTCATCGGAATCCTTCGGGTATCCGTCGGCTATCTTCTGCAGAATTTCCAGGTCTTTTTCTTCCATTATCTTACCTTTTAAAACTCATAATCCGCATCAACAAGGATCTCTTTTGCCTGATCAATATCCTCTTTTTTAACCATCAATCGAACACCCCTTGCCCAGGTCAATGCCGGATCAACACTTCCGCAGTCATCAGCATATACAACAGCAGGAACATCATTTGCCTCCAGAAGCCCCTGTGCAAGGTCAGCCTCATACCTGTCTGTAAAGGTGTAAATCTTTACCCAGTCAACATACTCCGGTATTTCTTCCGGATCGGGAGATAATTCAGGAACAAGCTCAACATCACAGTCTGCACACTTTAAAATACCTTCTCTGTATTCAGCTTTACATTTTGGGCAAAACATAAAAACCTCCGATAACAGGTTGACTATATTCTATTCTGGCTACAGCTTAATAAGATCCTTATCATACATGGAAATCAAAAGTAATTCACCTGTTTTTACAATTGTAATTATTCCCTGTTCATAGCATCAACAAAATCTAGAAAGTCGTATATCTTCTGCTGGAATTTTAATTCTCATTCATCATTTCAGTTAATACTTCTTTTACCACGCTGCCTTCAGCTTTTCCCTTTAAATCTTTCATTACCTGGCCTGTTAATTGCCCTGTATTTCCACCATTGTTAGTATCAATACCTGATGAAAGAATGAAGGCTTTAATTTCTTCTCTGGACATCATTTTAGGCAGGTAACTTTCAATAACATTAAGATATATTGAATCAGTTTTATTTGATTTTTCCAGTACCAATTCTTCATTCTTCTTAAGACTTTTCAATATCTTCAATACTTCATCATCAGTAGGAAGTTCACCGGCTAATTTATTAAGTCTTGGGAATTCTCCCATAATAACTCGCAGAGCATTTACTCTTTCCATATTTTTTATTTTCATAGACTCTTTCAAGTCCTGCTTTAATTCGTTATACAGCATTGTAATTCTCCTTACCTGTTAAAGGTTTATTATTAAACAGATAAATCTATATTTTGACCGGTACTTTCAATTGATGGATTATCGTTCTTTTTATACTCGGATGCTGCAGTTGTGTGTTTTTCGCTGTTTTCTTTTACTTCCTCGGCACGTTCCTTAGCAAGCTCCTGTTGAGCCCGGGCTTCCCGGGTGGATGCTTTTGCCGCAACCGAGCGGTCCTGACCGGAAGGATTGGCCGGAGCAAGCGCTGCACTTCGCACAGTCTGCATCTTTCTTATGGTTGCTTCCGGATCACCGTTTACCGGTGATGTATCAATATTCACCTCTCCGCCAACAGCGTAGCGGCCATTATCAGGCCCTGTCTGATAACTGAAGGAGGCGCCTCCGCGTACAAACACTCCGCCTGCTGCTATATGAGCAGCCTCGTGTGCGCGCACTTCAGTGTCACGCTGCTTGAGCTCTGCAACCTGCCGTATCTCCTCATCAGTTAATTCCGGGGAAGAACCGGAAGAGACAGATTCATTTTTTAACGACTGCTCTTTTACTGATTCGGATTTTGCTTCTTTATTGCCTGTATTGTACCGCTCCTTAAGGGAATGGTTACCATAGGCAAATGTTGAATCTGAAACCGATCCGATCATAACAATATATTCCTTCTAATAGCTTTTTCGGCTTATTTTTAATCCGGCTTTAATAAGAAATGAAAAGAAATACCTGAAGTTTGCCAAATACCGGATTGTCTATTGAACGTAGCGCATTATGGTAAAAGAAGACGAATAATCATTATTAAATAAATTAATATCCAACTATATATAAGTTTAGATAAATTAACACCAATGGGACCATTTGATTGATATGGCAGAGTCATATCCTAAATTTTGAATGTTGAATCTTGAACCTTGAATTATTCTTAAATAAGTTTTAAGAATAACTGTATCATTTCAGGCACAAAGACGTACTGCCCTGCAAGTCTTATCGATTTTAAGTTTTCTAAATGGAGTGGAGAACCAGAGAAAGAACGCTGCATATATTTTCTCTTAGGTTGTTCATTGTTCCCTGTTCTGAAACCTGGAGACTTCATTCTTAAAAATAGGAGGGTGATTTATCATGGTAAATGCATTTGAATTATTTCCGCACCTGTTATCCCCGCTGAAAATAGGAAATGTAGTATTCCGTCACAGGATGTGCGCGGCACCGGTTAACTCAGCTGAAGTTATACGCGATGGTCAACCTTCGCTTGAAGCGGTCGCATATTTTGAAAGGAAGGCTATGGGCGGCGCGGCGGCAATCACATATGGAGAAGTCGACGTAGACCCTGAGGATTATCGGGAGGGGAGATATCCACGTGAAATCACACGAATGAGTAATTATAACTACCCGCGTCTTGCAAGCGCAATAAGACGTCAGGGAGCCGTCTCTGTTTTAGAGCTCTGCTTTTCCGGTATCCATGCCCGTATGTATACGGGACCGGGAAAACCCGCATGGGGACCGGTCGATATGGCTCCGCGATTCGGAGAGAAAGTCGTGGCCATGCCTGAAGAGAAAATCCTGCAAATTATAGACGAGTTTGGAAACGCGGCACTTGCTGCGAAAAACGCTGATTTTGATATGGTATGTCTGCATGGCGCCCACGGCTTTGGCCTGCAGCAGTTTATGTCACCGACCATAAACACAAGAACTGACAGATGGGGAGGCAACCCGGAAAACCGCTGCCGTTTCGCTGTCATGGCAATCGATAAGATTAAGCAGCTCTGCGGTCAGGATTTCCCTGTTGAAATTCGAATCAGCGGCAGTGAAGTCGTAAAAGAAGGATATGGCATTGACGAAGGCTGCCGGATAGCCGAGCAGCTTGACGGGCATGCGGATATAATCCATGTTTCTGTCGGAGCAATAGAAAGATTCGGAGCTGAAACATTATCGCGCACTCAGGTTAGCATATTTTATCCGCCTGGCGTTAACGTCGAATGCGCGGCGGAAGTAAAAAAACATGTAAAAAAATCGCTTGTCGGTACAGTCGGCGGTCTGAGCGACCCTTATCTAATGGAGCAAATCCTCGCTTCGGGTAAAGCGGACATTATCTATATGGGGCGCGGGCTGGTCTGCGACCCCGATTTTCCGAATAAGGTGCGGCGCGGTCGCGTCGATGAGATACGCAAGTGTATGCGCTGCCTTACCTGCTTTGCGGAAGGAGTGAGGCACGGTGACCTCATTTGCGCCATCAATCCCGAAATAGGCCGCGAACGCGAGGTGTTCAGGGCACTTCCCACACCTGAAAAGCAGCGTGTACTCGTTATTGGCGGCGGTATAGCCGGAATGCAGGCTGCACTAACCGCGAGTAAAAACGGGCATGATGTGATTTTATGTGAAAAGAGCGGCGAACTCGGTGGTAAAATCCTGTGCGAAGCCGAGGTGCCGTTTAAGCAGGATTTGCATGATTACATACTGCTGCAGCGGTCTCAGATAGCTAAATCGAGTATTGACCTGAGACTGAATACTGAGGTGACACCAGAATACGCGCAGGCGGAATGTCCTGATGTCATTATAGCGGCAGTCGGTTCATACCCGGTAAAGCCGGGTATTCCGGGGATAAACGGAAGCAATGTGTATCAGGCGATTGATGTGTTTAAAAACCCATCGCTTGTCAAAGGGAGAGTTGTCATACTCGGGGCAGGTTTTGTCGGCACAGAGCTGGCTATTTATCTTAAAGATTTCGGAATTGACGCCGAAATCGTTGAAATGCTCGGTGATATAAACGACGGCGGCAACAACCTGCACAAGAGCGCCGTTATCGATATGATAACGCAGAAAAATATACCCATACATTTTAATACGAAGGCTGTTGAGATAACCGGAGAGGGGGTAAAATGCCAGGGTCCGGATAGCGAGGTGTTTTATGCTGCTGATGCGGTGATTTATGCCGTGGGTATGAAACCTCTCCATGACGAAGCTTTGAAATTCAACCGCTGCGCAAAAGACTTCCACATGATCGGCGAATGTCGGAAAGCCGCAAACATCCTTTACGCAACCAGCACCGCATACGCGGCTTCAAGGCTGATTGGGAGATTTTAATCCTGGTAACGATCATGGAAAGGGGGCGTAGGTAAAAAGATAAAACAAACTATTGGATTTGCTTTTTTACCTGCGTCACCTATTTGGCATGGAGATCTAATCCCTTTATTTATTGCCTTATCAATTACCTTTATAAATTCATCCCTGTTGCTGAACAGCTTCGAATCTGTCCAATGTCAAGCGCAGACCCCGGTATTTCACACAGACCCCGGTATTTCACACTTAAAATAAAATTAAAAAATGTTGACATTAATGACGTCTGTCATCATAATTAATTACAAATGTCATTAGGAGATATGAGAAATGAAAAAAAATGCCTTACCAAAACTCACACCTTCAGAATTTGAGATAATGAATGTGGTCTGGAACTCAGGGGAACTGACTGTTACCGAAATCATGAACCAGGTAAATAAAAATAATAAGCGCAATCTTACCAGGTCCACTATCCAGGTTCAGGTCGGAAGACTTGAGGAAAAGGGATGGCTTACCCACCATCAGGAGGGAAACAAGTTTATTTTTACATCAACAACACCCAGAAGCGAAGCATCTGCAGCGATAGCATTGGATATAGGTGATCGTATTTTTGGCGGTTCATGTGTGGAGCTTGTAAAGGCATTTTTCAGCAGGTCAGCGGTTTCAAGTGAAGAAATAAGGCAGTTGAGGGAGTTAATAGACAAATACGAGGAGAAATAAAATGGATTTTCTCTCTTTATTAACAAGCCATGAAGCAGCAGGTTTTTTTATAACATTGGGAGTACAGTCTATCCTGATATCTATAACAGGGCTTGTTCTGATAAAAATGCTCTCCAAAAAACCTGCCCCTCTTCGCAGCCTTGTCTGTGCTGCTGCAATAATTGCAATGGGATTACTCATTGTGATCTTTACAGGTGTTCGTTTAGCTGACATATCATGGCAAAGTAAACCAAACCCTGTTATTGAGCAGAAAACGATATCAGATGTTATACCTGTTTTAAAACAGGATGAACAATTACCGATTCAGTATAAACCATCACCGATTGAACCTGCACAATTCCCTATTACACAATCATATACTCCATTAATTAACGATACAGGTTATTCGACTCCGGCCCTGGCACATTTTCCATACTCTATCAGTTTATCCTCTACCTTAATTATCCTTATAAACATTCTGGGCTTCATATGGATTATCGGGGTACTTTTTCAGTTATCAAGGCTTGGTTATGGATTAATAGTAGTAAGAATGTTTAAAAACAGCCTTGAAGCTGTAAATGATTCATCCTTTAATAATATGCTGAACAATATTGCGGTAACATTATTCAGGAAAGGCCGCATTGTTCCCAGGCTCTACCGCTCATCCCTGATAGAGTCCCCAATGGCTATTGGTTTTATACATCCTGCAATCATTATCCCTGAAAAACTGTTGGATACTATGAGTGATAATGAACTCAAAAGCATCCTTCTGCATGAGATGGCGCACATATACCACTATGACCAGATAACAGGGATCATTAAACGATTCGTAATAGCCTTTCACTGGTGGAACCCGTTTGTATATATCATTAACAGGGAACATGAACAGGCCAGAGAAGAGGTATCTGATAATTATGTATTAAATGAGCTTTCGCCAGCGGATTACTCAAGATGCCTTATGAACCTGGCAGAAAAGGTATCATTGATTAGCAATATACCATTTGCTTCCGGTATGGCCGGGAAAGGTTTTAACCTTATTAAAAGGGTAGAACAGATCCTGTCCAGTAAAAGGAGTAATGCCATGAATACAGGATTGAGTTTTAAAACAATAGTATTTGTGTGCATTGCTGTTCTGACGTTTAGCATTGCGGGTATTCATGCCCGGGTCAAGTCAGTAGAATTCAACAATACAGCAAAAGAATTACTGGAACCAATACAAGTAATAAACATTGTTTCGATAACAAAAGAGGACCAAAAACCTGTACAAGAAAATATACTCGAACCAAAAGCTGTTAATGAAGCTGACAATTTGCAGTCAATACCGAATACCGAAACAATGCCTCAGAAAGAATTGTCAAACAATCAGGTGCAGGAGAATAAAGAGTCGGTTATTGTTATGGCGTCTATTGATACAAAGGCTATGAATAAGATTGAAAAGCCGATTGATTTAGCCAGTATCCAATCATCCGACGAACCCGAATTAATAAAAGATCTGGCAGAAAATCTAGTATTGGCACAGAATGAAACCGCAGAATATCCTGATTTGAAATCTGCTGCTGTCCCCGATAATGCGATTTCAAATGTCACACCTGAAGATGCCGCAAATGATCCTAAAGAACAGGATATTGATACTGCAATTGCAGAGATAAGCAGGCAAATAGAACTGAATGAATCTGATGCCGGGCTGTACATGCTTCGCGGTAATCTCCACATGGATAAACAGGATTATGAACAGGCAATAAATGATTACACTAAGGCGATAGATATAAACCCTGGCGATGCTGCAGCGTACAATAACCGGGGACTAGCATATGTGAATATGTGGGAAGAAATCATATACCCGCAACAGGCATATATGAATAAAGAGGAATTTGAAAAGGCCATGAAGGACAATAAACAGGCTCAAAAGGATTTTTTTAAACAGTTCATGAGAAACTGGAAATGGGCCGATAAGTTATTTTTTGAAAAGGCAATAAAGGACTATAAACAGGCCATAAAGAAAGATCCTGAAAATATTAATGCGTATATTAACCGGGGCAATGCCTATTTCGCGAAACAATCGTATAAAAAGGCTATTTCCGATTATACCAGGGCAATTAAAATAGATCCCGAATTCTCATTAGCATACATAAACAGGGGCATTGCCTATTTCGCGGATAACAGCTTCAGCAATGCTATTAAAGACTTTTCAAAGGCCATTGAACTGGGTGGTAGGGACGCAGGAAATTACCTGTTTCGAGGCAATGCATATTACAGTAACGGCGAACTATGGCAGGCGATTAATGATTATAGCAAGGTATTGGAGATAAACCCTGATCTTATCAATGCATATGACAACCGCGGGATGGCTTACGAAGACATGGGTGAACTTGATAAAGCAATATATGATTACAGCAAGGCAATAGAGATAATCTCTAAAAACCCTGATACCAATATCAACCCGAATTTTTATTCTAAAGTTATTCAAAAGCCCTTTTCTTATTATACTTCTCATGTATATTTTCTTAACCCTCCTTATGATTACAACGATCGTTACGGTGATTATTACAATAGAAGAGATACCCGGTATAACCACGATCAAGTAATAAATACACTATTCATAGTTATGGGACCACTTGCCAGCTACATCAAAAGAGGGCTGGCTTATGATAAAAAAGGCCAGCTTGATAAAGCCATTTCTGATTTCAGCAGGGTTATAGAAATAGATCCGAATAATGCCTTAGCCTATCTATACAGATCTAAGATATACCGCAAAATGGGCAATGAGGTTGAATATAAAAACGATTTAAATATGGTAAAGAAGTACAGTAACGAATACAACGATCTGCATGAACCAAATAATCGACAAGGTTATTGGGAAGGATCCCCTGACTCTTCTTATCACTTCTTAAAGGAATACCTTAGAACGGAAACAGATTTATGGAGGTAAATAAATGGTTATTCCCTCTTTTATATCGAATCAGGAGCTTGCAGGTTATATTATGAGCCTGGCCCTGCAGTCTACTCTGGTTTCCCTTATCGGGATTGCAGCAATCAGACTCCTTTCCAGACGATCTGCGCCTGTCCGGAGTCTTGTCTGCTCTGCGACAATGGCAGCCCTGGGTCTTATGTTTGTTATCTTCTTCGGATACAGACTGTATGACGCAGACTTTACTCAGTATGCTCCTGCAGGGCTTAATGAAAGAAAGATTACAGAGATGGTAAAAATACCGCCTCTAGTGGGGGAAATGCAATCACCGATTGAGCAATTGCCTGTTGTTTCCCCTGCGCCATCGCCTGCAACATCATCTGCTCCATTGTTATATTCCGATGACATTATTGTTGGTCAAGCTGTTTCAGAGCCCTATTCCTTATCTATTTCTTTAAAGGAACAGGCGATTATTTTTATTAATGCACTGGGTATTATCTGGCTGATGGGTGTCCTGTTCCAGGTGTTGAGGCTTGGCTATGGATTAATAATAGTAAGAATGTTTAAAGGCAATCTTGAAGCTGTAAAGGATGCATCCTTTAATAATATGCTGAATAATATAGCAGTAACATTATTCAGGAAGGGCCGCATTATTCCCAGGCTCTACCGCTCATCCCTGATAGAGTCTCCAATGGCTATTGGTTTTATACATCCTGCAATCATTATCCCTGAAAAACTGTTGGATACTATGAGTGATAATGAACTAAAAAGCATCCTTCTTCATGAGATGGCGCACATATACCACTATGACCAGATAACAGGGAGCATTAAACGATTTGTAATAGCCTTTCACTGGTGGAACCCGTTTGTATATATCATAAACAGGGAGCATGAACAGGCAAGGGAAGAGGTATCTGATAATTATGTATTAAATGAGCTTTCGCCAGCGGATTACTCAAGATGCCTTATGAACCTGGCAGAAAAGGTATCATTGATTAGCAATATACCATTTGCTTCCGGTATGGCCGGGAAAGGTTTTAACCTTATTAAAAGGGTAGAACAGATCCTGTCCAGTAAAAGGAGTAATGCCATGAATACAAGATTGAGTTTTAAAACAATAGTATTTGTGTGCATTGCTGTTCTGACGTTTAGCATTGCGGGTATTCATGCCCGGGTCAAGTCAGTAGAATTCAACAATACAGCAAAAGAATTACTGGAACCAATACAAGTAATAAACATTGTTTCGATAACAAAAGAGGACCAAAAACCTGTACAAGAAAATATACTCGAACCAAAAGCTTTTAATGAAGCTGACAATCTGCAGTCAATACCGAATACCGAAACAATGCCTCAGAAAGAATTGTCAAACAATCAGGTGCAGGAGAATAAAGAGCCGGTTATTGTTATGGCATCTGTTGATACAAAGGCAATGAATAAGAATGAAAAAACGATTGATTTAGCCAGTGTCCAATCGTCCGATGAACCCGAATTAATAAAAGATCAGGCAGAAAATCCAGTATTGGCACAGAATGAAACCGAGGAAAATCCTGATTTGAACTCTGCTGCTGTCCCCGATAATGCGATTTCAACTGTCATACCTGAAGATGCCGCAATTGATACTAAAAAAGTGGATATTGATAGTGCAATTGCAGATTTAAACAGGCAGATAGAACTGAATGATTCGGATGCCAGACTGTACATACTTCGCGGTAATCACTATATGGATAAACAGGATTATGAACAGGCCATAAAAGATTACACAAAGGCGATTAAGATAAACCCTGATGATGCTGCAGCGTATAATAACCGGGGACTGGCATATGTGAATGCCTCGAAAGAACGCTATGCGAACAGGAGCGAATACATCAACCAGGTAAAGTCATGGGCTAATAAAGAGGGATATAAACAGCGCATGAAGAGAGATAAACAGGCCGATCAAATCTTTAAAAAGGCTATAAAGGATTATAAAAAAGCCATAAAGATTGATCCTGTAAATATTAATGCGTACATTAACCGGGGCAATGCCTATTTCGCAAAACAATCATATCCACAGGCCATTGCCGATTATACCAGGGCTATTAAAATAGATCCCCAATACTCATCAGCATACTTAAGCAGAGGCATTGCACATCTCCAACCGTTTCTCGGTAGCAAAATTAGCAAGGCTATTAAAGACTTTTCAAAGGTTCTTGACCTGGATGGTGCAGATGCCGGAACTTACCTGCTTCGCGGCAATGCATATTACAGTGACGGCGAGTACAGGCAGGCGATTGATGATTATAGCAAGGCACTGGAGATAAACCCTGATCTTATCAATGCGTATAACAACCGCGGGACGGCATACGAAGACATTGGTGAACTTGATAAAGCTGTAAATGATTATAGCAAGGCTATAGAAATAATATCTGAAAGACCTGATGCATTTATCAACCCGATACTTTATCCAAAAGCGGGACAGGACTTTAATTCTCTTATTATTAATAGCACAAGAAGTGTTCCTAAGTATGTCTTCAAGTATTATGGCCCAGCCTCACGGAGGTTTGCAAATATATTAAAAAAATACATGGTTGTTGAATCACTTGCCAGTTATATCAATAGAGGGCTGGCTTATGAAAAGAAAGGCCAGCTTGATAAAGCCATTTCTGATTTCAGCAGGGTTATAGAAAAAGATCCTAATAATGCCTTAGCCTATCTATACAGATCTGAGATATACCGCAAAATGGGCAATGAGGTTGAATATAAAAACGATTTGAATATGACAAAGAAGTACAGTAACGAATACTACCTTCTGCATACACCAATTGATCGACAAGACTATTGGGAAGGGTCCAACTGACGCTTCTTCTTACTTGATAGAAAATTCTAAAAGATGATCTAGGTAAGAGGCTTTTCCATTAACATTTAACAAGGGACGCAGAGCGTCCAAAGGCGATGTTACCATTGGACCATAAGAAAACAATCACAGGACATCTGTTTTTACTTCAGTTATTACTAAATATCAAATGCAGTTTTTTACTGTAAATAATCTGTTAATTTTATGATGTTTACACATACAGTG
Source organism: Desulfatiglandales bacterium (assembly GCA_963667015.2). Classification (GTDB taxonomy): domain Bacteria; phylum Desulfobacterota; class DSM-4660; order Desulfatiglandales; family HGW-15; genus JAAZBV01. The sequence goes on along the minus strand of CAXXJJ010000004.1, from coordinate 646,969 downwards.
TTCTGCATTAAAGTTACAGTAAATTCCGGCCCCTGATACAACAAGATTTATAATGAAGGCCTTTCATATTCTTCAGATAGTGTTTTCTAAGCATTTTTGAATAGTAGCACGTTATAAGGTTGAGCCTTTTTTTAACCTGATAGCCTTTTGTTAATAGATTGATGAGCAAAGATGTTACATGAATTACTTTAATAGAGGAGATTGAGATATGAACTGTTCCAAGTATGCATCATCTACACCGGGTCTCTTTGGTATTAAACAATTTAAATCCATGATATTTATCATTCTGATTGCGTTATCAATCCATTCTGCTGCTTATGGTGCAATACCTGCGTCCGAAAGAGCCGCTCTTATAGCGCTTTATAACAGCACAAACGGAGACGGCTGGACCGATAATTCAGGCTGGAAGGCTGCACCTGTTGATGCGGATGGATTTGCAGTGCCCGGCACTGAAAATACATGGTTTGGTATAACTGTAACAGATGACAGTGTCTATGATATTGATCTTTTGCAAAACAATCTAACCGGTACTATACCTCCTGAACTGGGCAATTTGACTAATCTTGAGAACCTGTCTCTGATGGGCAATGAACTCACAGGTACAATACCCCCTGAACTGGGGGCTCTTCAAAACCTCACAAAGCTTGCTTTAGGTCCTAATCAACTTACCGGTACTATACCTCCTGAACTGGGCAATATGATAAATCTTAAAGACCTATACCTGTTTGGTAGTGAACTTACAGGCACTATACCTGCAGAACTGGGTAACCTGACTAATCTTGAGACCCTGGCTCTGAGTAGCAATGAACTCACAGGTACAATACCCCCTGAACTGGGAAATTTGACTAATCTTAAGACCCTGTTTCTGAGCGTCAATGAACTCACAGGTACAATACCCCCTGAGCTGGAGGCTCTTCAAAACCTAAAAATGCTTAGTTTAGATTATAATCAACTCACCGGTTCAATACCTCCTGAACTGGGCAATCTGGCTAATCTTGAGAGCCTGATTTTGATGGGCAATGAACTCAGCGGTCCTATACCTCCGGAAATTGGTAATATGATCAATCTTCAATCGCTCGATTTAACATTTAACAATCTCACAGGGACAATACCCCTGGAGCTGTGTGACCTGCTTAATCTTAGATCTCTTAGCATAGCCTACAACCAGTTAACAGGCACCATACCTCATGAGCTGGAGGCTCTGGATAACCTTGAAGTCCTTTACTTGTCTGGTAACCAACTCACCGGTACTATACCTGCACAACTGGGTAACCTGACTAATCTTCAGGATTTATCCCTGTACAGTAATGAACTCACAGGTACTATACCTGCAGAACTGGGCAACCTGACTAACCTTGAGAGCCTGATTTTGATGGGCAATGAACTAACAGGCCCCATACCTGCAGAACTGGGTAACCTGACAAACCTTGAGAAGCTATCGTTATCCTTCAATAAACTGATTGGGACTTTACCCCTGGAAATTGGTAATCTGACCAACCTTACACGGCTTGATCTGGCTTATAATGAACTCACAGGCCCTATTCCATCGGTATTTGGAAATCTGATAAACCTGACTGTGCTTGACCTGTACAACAATCAATTAACAGGAGCAATCCCTTCAGACCTGGGTAATCTGATAAACCTGAATATTTTTAACCTGTCTAATAATCAATTAACAGGCACTATCCCTTCATTTATTGAAAATATGCTAAATCTGGAAGAACTCAGTCTGTCCGATAATCAGTTGACAGGTACTATCCCTTCAAAACTGGGAGATCTGATAAACCTGACTGCGCTTGACCTGTCCGACAACCAGTTAACAGGCACTATCCCTTCAGAGCTGGGAAATCTGGTAAACCTGAAATCCCTCTTCCTGCACAACAACCAATTGACTGGTAATATACCTCCTGAACTGGATAACCTTACCAATCTGGAACTTCTGACTGTTAACGCCAACCGGTTAAACAATCCTCCAAATGGCACTGTAGCCTTGATTATAGATGCCATGTTATCTGCACAGATCAATTCAGAGCTCAGCCAATTTAAAACAGATCTAACCAATGAAGGGTATACAGTCATTGAAAAAGTGGTCAGCAATATAACTCCACCAGAAATCAGAGAGTATCTACAGGAATTGTATGTGCAGACAGATGAAGAGCTCGAAGGTGCAATTTTAATAGGAAATATACCTTATGCATATCAATGGTACATAACCCCTGGTTCTAACCCTGAAGAATATGAAGTGATAAGCTATCAATATTATAGTGACCTGGATGGCATATTCGAAACATCGGCTGGATATGTATCACCGGGCGGAAAGGATTATTCATTTGATATCCATAGCGGAAATCTGGAATGGGAGATCTGGGTGGGTGTACTGCCATATTACAAAGACAATCTTACTGATACTGTAAGCGCCCTAAAGCGGTATTTTAAAAAAAACCATGAGTACCGCACCTGCAACTATACCTTACCAGAGGCCTTTTTGCATATCAGTGAAATTTACACAGCAGCAACAGTTGAAGAGCACAATGATCTCCTTTATGAATTAGAGGATGGAGACAATGCCTGGACACCCTTCAGTAATGCTCCTTCCGCACGAATATACTTTGAAAGCCCTTCGCAAGGATTGACCGTTGCGCAGGGTTACGCTGACTTATCCGCAGGCCTGTCTGATTTTACAAATACCCATACACATGGAACACCTTCATCAAACGGGCAAATTGATATTTCATGGGTTGAAAATAATCCTGTGAAAACTGCCTTTTTTACAACTACTGGCTGCTCTGTAGGGAACCTGGATTATGTTGATAACTTCTTAACATCCATTCTTTACAGCCCAACCAGCATGGTTGTCGTTGCACAGGGTTCAACATATATAGTTACCTGTAATATGCCCAGCAATGTTGAGGGATTTTATGGGCATAATATTGCTGCGGCTTTAGATTCAGGTAAAAACTTCGGGCAATCATTTAAGACTCATATTAATGTTCCTCTGTTTTATCTTTTTAATTCACTAGAATTGGATTTATGGGATTATTATTACGCCCCCAGAATTATCCTGGGGGATCCTACCCTGACCAGATTAACCGATTGTGAGCCACCTCCTAATAATGGAGGTGATAATGGAGATAATAATGGAGGCGAGAGTGAAGGAGGTGGTGGCGGAGGTGGTTCAGGAATATTCGGGAATATCAGCTCACAGGAGCTTATAGGATACCATATGGACTGGATTGGAGCAGATGGGAAAAAGGTATATATGCCGGTAACAAACTGGATAAAGGCCCTTAAAGGCGCCCAGACCCATGTGGAAGGATTTGCTCCTGATCTGGCAAATTTTATCCGGGGATGTTTTGATAAGCTTGAAGTAAAAGCAAACGAAAATCCTGAAGGATTATTATTCAGAACAGGAACATACATATTACCCTTACTGGGTAAATTTGCCGAGATCTATCTGGATATATTTGATTCCAGAGAGCTTATGGATAACGCTTATAAAAAAACAACCATCAATACTAATAAGTTTGACAAATTATATAAACAGGGTGAAGCAGTATCTTCACATAAAGTAGAGAAAATAAAATAGAAGAAAGAAACAGTGTCAGGTCTTTACTTTTCACAGTGGTCAGTAAGGATGTGAAAAGTGAAGGCCTATATTTTAAACAGGAGACATTTTAAAAAATGAGGTCTTTGACTGTATAATTGTTGAAGAGGCAGAAATGGCTGTGCTCCCTTCTCTTTGCTGCAGTACAACAATGGCAAGAGAAAAATCGGTTATTGTTGGTGATCCAATGCAGCTTCCGCCGGTGGTTCAGTCAAACAATCCATTTGTTAAAAAGGCAATGGGTAGGAGTATTTATCAGGTAGCACTTGATGAGGCTTTTTGTAAACGTCGGAGAGGTTCATATTCTAGAGTATATGAAAAGAGTGCAGAAGCTGTTATTAAATGTGTAAAACAGGTTTCCGGTGATCTGGGCATCGGCATTATTACACCATATACCGAACAATCAAAATACATAAATGATCTCCTTAAGGAAGAACAGCCGAACCATAGAATCCCAATTAAATGCAGTACACCACATTCCAGTTCCACTTACAAGCAGCCCAATTGGTACAAGCTTTAAAACTTAACAGCGTCATCTTTTACATGAATTCACTGGTTATCGGTTTTTCTGTTTCAAGACAGAGCTCAATCGCCTCCTTTACTCTTTTCATCAATGTATCGAGGGATTTAGCCTGAGTATGGCAACCAAGGAGAGCAGGAACAGATGCAACAAAAAAACCATCCTCGTCTTTTTCTATTATTACACTGAATTCTTTCATTTTATTCCTCCGGAATTTTATCTTTATACCATACATAGATTTATTTTGGGATTAAAAAATATTTATCGTTCTTGCGGCCTCAGTGAAATCGTCCGCATTGCACTTTACATCCAGCATCGTGAGATTTCCTTTCCATTCCTCATCATTCCCTTTTTTAAATAGGAAAGCCAAATAATAATTGAATTGACGCTTACGATGATGAATTATTACCTGTCCACTAAAATCAAAAACCTGTTTTCGTAAAATAATAGATGTATCAAATAGTTAGGTAATTTTATTGATAATTTTCCTGCTCGTCCCATAAATTTATGGGACGAGTAAATTTACGTTTACTTTCTGTTTAAAGAGGCAGGATGCCAGTTGGAAAAGAACAGATCCTCGACATAAAATAACTTGATTTACTTTTTTGACTATGTCCCTTATTCCGCATATTCAAGGGTAAATGAAATGAGTGCAAAAGTTGTGATTGAATGTGTAAAACAGGTTTCCGTAGATCTGAATATTGGCGTCAAGCGAAAAGGTATTGAAATAAATGGGTAAGCGCACAGATCTCAAGCAACGTATGCCACTCTCGACCATTACGAGCCAGCCTTGATACTTCTATCGAAAAAATAGCACCTGCCTTTCCCTCACAAACAGATGATAGAAGATCCTGAAATCCTTTTCTATCAACACATCCCGATGCAGTCGTACCTAAATCACTATCTATCACTTTTATGTTTTCCTCATTCCATCCTAATCCCTTTGCTCGTTCTACCAAACCATATTGCAATAGTTGGCTCTCACGATGGTGTATAACCTGGCCAGTAGTTGACTGACGAATGTATATAAATGCTTTTCGCTTTATATGTTCAGCATTAATTTTATTAATCATTCTCATTCCTCCTTGTATCTTTATTTTGGTCTTCCTTACATTCTTGCCAATAGGCCGACAGTAGTTCGCTAAGAAAATCAACCAATCTCTCTCTTGTTTCCGCTGGTATTTTTATCGGTGACGCTATATAATCCCAAATAATGTGTAGCTGATGACTTTGCTGTTTCTTCATTTTTCCTCCTCGTTTTTGGTTTGACTTTAGCAGGATGAAATTGTTTTTTACTATCCATTATTAACCAACATAACTTCTTAATAGCCTTAAGTTGGATAATGGGATTTGTTAGCTGTATTAAGATTTCTTAAATTAGACTATATACCGGTTAAATTACGCATTAACTCACTAAAGATTGCTATGCAAGATTCTATTGCGGAAATAAGAGAAGAGGCAATGCTACTCAATAAAGGGATCTGTAATTGACTCATTGACCTAAGGACTCTGAGACATAAGGACGATAGGACATGCCTCGAAATATCAATCGACAGGAAGCAGGTAAAAAGAACAACCTTGCAAGGGTATTCAATAAAAACTCAAAATATGTAATTATGGGAAAACCATGATTGATTCTTCAGGTATAAAAGATCGTGCTGCCGGGTCCATAATGGGCGCATTTATTGGTGATGCCCTGGGTCTTGGCCCCCACTGGTATTATGACCTTAATGAACTTCGCAGAGACTTTGGGGAATGGATAGATGGATACACTGATCCTAAACCCGGTCGCTACCATGATGGTATGAAAGCCGGTCAGCCTTCTCAGGCAGGATATATTCTTCTGCTTTTACTCCGGTCACTTGTTGAGAACAGGGAATACAATGAGCTGGATTTTTGCCGTCGGATGGATGATGAGCTTTTTCCGCTTCTGGATGGAACTCCTGTAAATGGACCGAGTAATTATACCAGCCAGTCTATTCGTGAAGCATGGCGCAAACGTGTTAAGCAGAAGTTACCATGGGGGCAGACAGGAGGGCATGCAGACACTACAGAAGCAATAGAGCGAACCCTTGCCATAGCAGTTAGATACGCATTAAACCCTGCAAAACTTGCATCCGAAATTACCAGCAATACAATCCTTACACAGGTTGATGATACTGTTGTATCAATGACTGTTGCATTTGGATCTGTACTGGGGCTTCTTGTCCAGGGACACAAGCTGGACCAGGAGATCTCCGGAAAACTTATGAAACTGGTAAAAAGAGGGGAGCTGCCTTTCCATTCGGTAGTACGTGAAAATATGCAGCCGCCGCGCACTGGAGATCCTGAACCCCCGCGGGCAGGACGCTTTGCCTCACCTGATGCCTTGACTTCACCTTCATGTATGGCCAGGGCTGCATCTGATCCTGATATACGTATCGAACCAGCCTGGAAGGTGTCCATTGTCTATGGTTTGTCATGCGTAATTTACCATATGATTCCGGCTGCATATTATCTGTCGGCCAGATTCCATAACGATTTTGAATCGGCGGTTCTGCATGCTGTAAACGGTGGGGGACAGAACCAGTCACGGGCTATTCTTACCGGCGCTCTCACAGGTGCACAGGTTGGATTGAGCAATATCCCTAAACGTTTTATTGATGGTCTGGAAAAGAAAGATGAACTTCTTTTACTGGCGGAGAGACTGGCATCACAGCTTGAAACAGACAAGCAGCGAGGTACAATCTTTTAATAATTAAATGGAAAATAAACAGAATGCAATCACAAACATCCAACGTCTATTTCTTCAGGAACCTTCGCCCTGATGTCCGTTTAGGCACTGCTTCTGACCGATATGCAGGTTGGATAGGGCAGATATATACCGAAGGAAAGTACAAGACCTCAACACGAAGTCATAGGGTTGGAAATGAGACATTCAAAGAAGAGGTACTCCCTATTGAAAGTGTAGTAGAGTATTTTGAACATTTCTCAGTTCTTGAAATTGATTTCACATTTTACAGGCCTTTGCTCAATAACAAACTGGAGCCTACCTCTAGTTATCAACTGCTGCAAAGCTACGCCAAATACCTGAAAGACAGGGACTACATAATTTTAAAGGTCCCACAGGTGATATTTGCGAAAACTCTATACCAGGCAGGAAAACAGGTTGAAAACAAAAATTACCTAAATTCCGAATTGTTCATAAACCAGTTTTACGACCCGGCAAATGCGATTCTTGGAGAAAATATTATTGGCTTTGCTTTTGAACAGGAATATCACAGGAAGGCAGACCGGATACCTCCGAAGCAGTATGTTGAAGACCTGGAAAATTTCTTTGATAATTTGCCAAAAGATAAAAGATATCATATTGAGACAAGGACAGATTTTTATCATACACACCAGTATTTTGACATGCTTTACAGGCGCGGTATTGGTCATGTCCTGTCACACTGGACCTGGCTGCCTCCGCTATGGAAACAGTTTACAAAGGCCCGAAAGGCCTTTTACAACTCAGGACGTCAATCTATAATACGATTATTGACGCCCTTAAGAATGAGCTATAACGACTCCTATGCCAGGACCTTCCCTTTTAATAAACCGGTTGATGAGATCGTAAACCCTGAGATGATTAATGAGACAATTGAGATTATAAACGCGGGTATTAAAGCAGGAGTTTATAGCAACGTTATATTGAACAACAGGGTGAATGGAAATGCACCGACGTTAGCTCAGGAGATATATAAACATTTTGATGTGTGAGAAAAAATGGAAAAACAAATAACAGCTAAAAAGAATCAGGCTATCCCGATATTTCTCGTTATCATTATCGTGTTTTTAATAATAGCAGTTTTGCTTCAGAACAGACACATCAATAGATTAGAAAACGAATTGAGTATATATGCTGTTGCAGAAAAAGAGCAATCCGGATCAAATGCAGAAATAAACCGGACAGGAAGCGACTCTGATAATATTTCTCCGGAAAAAAATAGATCAACAGAAACTGATAATGACTGTCAGGACAGGATTAATAAACTTGAATCCAGGATTGCTGACATGCAGGAATGGCAGGATTATCTGGAAGCGACTATGAAAAAAGAAGAAAGCGCAAAAATAGAGGTTGATGACAAATTTCGCGAAAGACAAAAACTGTCAATCTCATCATTTTTCAAGTCTTTTTTAGAAGAAAACAACCTCTCTACTAATAAAAAGTCAGAATTTATTGATCTCATTATTGAAAGACAACTCGAACTTAAAAATGCAAACTCTAAAATTGCCGATCAGGAAGAGTTTCAAAAGGAAAGGGAAAATATTGAAGCAGATTATGATATCCAGTTATCAAATTTGTTATCTGAAGATCAATATACTGCATATCAGGAGTATGGGGAAACAGGACAGGATAGAAACTTTATAGGAACTATAAATAGCAGGATACTTTCCGGAGATAATCAGCTTAATAAACAGCAGGTAAAGGATCTGGTAGCTGGATTCTATAAAATAAGACAGGCTGTTGAAGATTCTATGGGGATTAGAGAAATAAAATCTAAAGGAAACTCGCGGAGCAAAGAAGATCGGTTGAAAAAGCTGGAGGCTGATAAAAAAACATTAAATGAATACTCCGAAGCGGCTAAAGAAATTATGACGGATTCTCAGATGAAAGAGTTCAATGAGTATATCAATCTCCAAAAATCCGCAATGAAAATGGAGGAAAATCGGCTGTCTCAGATGCCTGAGAATACAGATTAAGATACAGAAAACGCTGACAAATAGAGATAATGTGTCCTGACCTGTACCTGACCTGACAGTATCGGAAGGATAGTTATGACTTTTATTGTTACCTGCCTTACTCTAGCTTTCTAATACCAAATGTAATTCAGATACAATGGAGACATTACACGTTTTGGAGCACTTCAAAAGCCTGTGATCAATAGCAGTGATTGCAGGTTTTGTCTTTATTCCTGTTCATACAACAGGTTTAAGATTGTGGCTCCGCACAATCTATCCTTATTCGTTATAGTATACTTGAACTCTAGAACATACTGCCCCTACCTGAAAATACTTTAAAAAAGACCTCAAAAGTAGCCCGGATTTTTTGTCTCAACTTCTATATAAATGCATGAACTTTAATTTGGACGGAATAACGGGATTATACGAAGTCTCTGAATAAATCTAACCTTCTTTATATTTAAAGTAACCGTGTCAGGATATGTAATCATTTACCTAACAAAAGCAATGAAGTACATGAGGAATTGGTATTTTTTTACATATTTTTAAATCAACAAAATTCAGACACTCTGTAACTAACTGAATTAACAAGAGTTTGAAGCTATTTATAAAACCCTGATTTTGGCATAATGATTGCTTAAATTATGCCTATATATAAATTCATTCTCTATAATATCAGTGAAATATTTAGTGAACATAAATTACAAAAGAAAGGATGGGACTAATGCAAAGAATATTTTTATTTTCAATACTAATGTTACTATTTGTAACTTTTTCCATAGACGCTGTACCAATCGATCAGTCAGAATTTGACAGTGCCGCCATCTTATTTGATTTTTCATCAACAAATAGTAATGACTTTGTAATTAGCGGTGGTTGGTTTGTGACGGGTGCCTATCAAACTTGGCATACCATAAACATTGACTTTAATGAAGCCATTAGTGCTGTTGGTGTGGATGTTACCAGAACTAAAGGACAAAATATTGGTATGGCGCTATTCGATACCAATAATACTCTTCTTGAAGAATATACATGGTCAGAAAGAGCTCCTTTCTTTATGGGGCTCGATTATGGTACAAATGATATTATGCGAGTATCAATCTTTAATAACAGCGATGATCTAGATATAGATAACCTCATATATCAAAGACAAACTCAAGCTGACCCTGTTCCTGAACCAGCGACCATGCTTCTCCTTGGTTCTGGACTAATCAGTATTGTAGGATTTAAACGAAAATTCAAAAAATCATAATGGATTATAAAATATTAAATAATAAAAAGGCAGGGTCTCATGTTGACCTTGCCTTTCTATTTGAAAGACCGGGTAGCCGGGGGATATTGCTATCCCCAAGCCCTCTAAGAACCGAGCAACAAAGAAGGGTGTCAGGTCTTCACTTTTCACAGTTAGCCAAATAGTCGTGGTGCCGATCACTTGCCATGATCTAAACTTCAATCAAAGTTGTGATATATTGTGAATATCTAAACTATGCTCAATTTACAGGTCTTAAGTTGATAGTTGTAACGATAATCAAATCCTTATTTAGACTTTGCTGTTTGCAGTAACTTTAATTTTCAGATGACAATCCAGTGCATCTGCATATTTTTCAACTGTCGCAATTGATGGGGAGTGCTTTCGGTTGCTGAGTGAAGATTCAAGCCTTGTGGCTGTCTATCGGGCTGTAGACGCAACGCACAGGCTGTGGAAAACAATGTTACAGGATAGATTAATCCCCTCCAATACTCTAAAGAAGCAGGGGAGGGGAATTTAAAAAGCGATTATCGATTCAGAAGAATCTTAAACTTCTGCCTGATTTCTTTGTCAATATCCTCCGGAATATAACTCTCTGAAGGTTTATCCAGAATTGATTTCGCGATCTTCCGTGCCCGCTCTTTGATGTCCAGGCTTCCGTCCTTTTCCCATCCGGATCGGGCTTTCTGGTCGGTCACACCGTTTCCCTGATAATATTCATCATACAGATGCTCCATGGTATGGGCGGACATCATGAAATTACCGCCTGCTCCGACTTCTTCAATAACATCAAGCGCCAGGTGTTCTTCGTCGCAATTGATACCTTTTAATACCTTGCAGGCATTTCCTATGATCTCGTCATCTATAACGAACTGTTCATGTGCAATAGTCAGCATGGATTCCAGCATGCCTGCTGCATGGTGAGTATAGTTTGATCCACCCATTGCGGCAAGCAGTGTTGTAAATGTCTTCTCATAGGCGGCCTGGCCATCGGATACCTTGGAGTCGGTTAAACCCGCAGAGTTGTAATTGGGTATCTTTACATGATCTGCCAACTGATGAACAGCGGCGTTCATCATTCCGCATTCCACTGCTCCTCCCAGGTATCCCATTGTCTTGAGGTTTGCCATTCCGGGTATGCCGCCATAAAGTATTGGGGCTCCCGGATTGGTGAACTGACAGATTGCCACTCCTGCAAGCTGTTCGGCATGCAGCTGAGCCAGGGTTCCAGCCATGGTTAAGGGTGATGTAGACCCTGCCATTGGCGCACAGGAGAGTGCAACCGGAATCTCTTCTTTGACTGCCTCACGCATTATCCGGGTGGATTGTGTGCATAATTTTAATGGACTGATCGCAAAGGATGTTATCACTGATATAAAAGGTTTTGCCTTGAGCTTTTCCTTTCCGCCGGCAATCATTGACGCCATGCTGATTACATCTGCCAGGCCTTTTTCATCATTGACGCCTGACATCACATGCTTTGCTGTTGCGGAAAGACATGCATAATACATGTTGATATCGTAATCCGCCTTATCAATATCAGTTGGAATACATGGCCTTACCAGAAAATGAATATTTTCCAGTTTGTCTACCAGTTGTGTAACCATTTTAAGGTCTGCCAGTGTTGTGGGACGAATTTCCCCGGTGTCCAGATCCAGTATTTTTATTGCAGCGCCTCCGGTTCCCAAATGAACTTTATCTTTTGCTAAATAGAGGTCATTTTCTTCCTTCCGGCCATACAAAACAACCTGTTCCGGAGCCTTTGAAACTGCTTCAGCAATCATTTCAGAAGAAAACCTGATAATCCTCTTCTCCATATCCAGGGTTGCGCCGTTTAAACCAAGTAATTCTGCCACATCTTCCAATCCCGGTTCAAATGTCATTCCTGTCTTTTCAAGGATAGAGAGCGCTGCTCCGTGCAGTTTCTCAACCTGGTCGGGTGATAAGGGTTTATACTGTCCTCCTGAAAGTCCTGATAAATTCATTTATGCCTCCTCTTAAAAGATTGATTTTAATACTCTCATTTTTCTATTTTCTTCGGGCTGCTTTCATAAAGAATTCGTTGAAGTTCGCGATGAGTAAAATAGGGGTCATCATTTCGCAGGTATGGAAGAAGGATTTTCTTTTTTCTGAGAATGTCTTTTTCAAGTTCGGCAGAGATACAGTCCTCTTTATGAAGGGCTGCATTTGCCAGGTGCTTGCCAAAGGGATTCAGTATTTCACTTCCCCCCCAGAAGCTGTATGTTATTATATCTTCCCTGCATTCTTCACTATCAGGTCCTGCCCCCCCTATTATATTACTGTCTGAGCTGCGTCTTTCTTTCAACGACTCCTCTCCTACACGGTTGGCGCATATGTTATAGACACCGAATATCCTTGAATAAAAACTGTTAATGATTGACCAGCTTTCAATATTGCTGAACTCCTCACCCATTGAGCCCTGGCTTGAATTGAAAATACTAACAAATATATCAGCCTTCTGGGTTACTCCCAGATAGGGCAGGCTCGGATGCCACAGGTCATTGCATATAAAGACGGCTATGTTGTAATCATTAAGTTTAAACACCGGGACTTGCTTTCCTGATGCAAACAGCTTTCTCTCTTCAAACACCCCATAATTTGGCAGATTAAGCTTCCTGTAGGTAAAAAGTAGTTTGCCGTTTTCTGCAACCAGTGCTGAATTATAAAAATTCATTGAAGGAGATTCTTCTATGAAGCCCACTACTGCAGCGGTTCCCTTTGTTGCGTCTACAATCTGTCTGATTTCCTTTGAATCAAGTCTTAATGCCACTTCATGAAATCTCTGGCCTACAAAATATCCTGTCAATGCCAGTTCAGGAAAAACTATCAGGCTGGCACCATTATTTTGCCCGTCTCTGATCTTTTCTATTACATCTTCCAGATTGGCCCTCAGATCCAGAAGTTTTGGACTGGTTTGATAAACGGCTACTTTCATATTATCTCCTTTATTCAAAGATCCCTTTTCCCTTAAGCCACTCCTCTACTACTTCACGGAGTTCCCTGTGTTCAATATCAACAAGGGCATTCAGATGCTGCATTTCCATTGTGGTCAGTTTTTCCGAAAGAGGTCTTAGTATACCTCTTATTTCAGGATATTTATCCAGCACAGGCCTGCGCACAACCGGAACCGGGTTGTACACAGGGAAATATGCCTTGTCATCCTTAAGCACTACAAACCCGAATGAGGATATCCTGCCGTCAGTTGCAAATCCCATGGATACATCTACCTGTTTATCCTTTAAGGCCTTGTAGACAAGGCCGTCATCCATCTTCTTAAGGTTGCTGTACGGGATACTGAAGCCATACAGTTTCATGAGTGGTTTAAATCCATCCGGCCTTTCCCAGAACTCCGCACCCACACCAATTACAAGCTTTTTACTGTTTTTATTAATAAATTTCCCCAGGTCACTGATGCTCCTGATACCAAGCTTTTCAGCCTGGATTTTTCTCATTAATAATGTGTATGTGTTATTGAACATGACCGGATCGAGCCATAGAAGGCCTTTTGCAGCATCGGCTTTATTTACCCAGTCGTAGCATTTCTCACGATCAGTCATAATGCCTTTATCATTCTGCTTGTGATATATGGTATAGGCGGTTCCCGTATATTCATAGTACAGATCGATCTGTCCGTTTTCCAGGGATTGTCTTGCAACCGTTGAACCCACACCATTTCTCATTTCAACATTAAAACCGTTTTTTTCTAAGAGAATTCCTGCTGCTTCTGAAAGGATATACTGCTCAGTAAAATTTTTGCCGCCCAGCACGATTTTCTTTTCAGCAGAAGCAGCAGAAGAAAATGATGCAAGAAGAAATAATGTTAACAGTATGTAAAAGGAGATCTTTTTTAATTTAAACATAACAATTTTCCTTTTTAGTTTGTTTTTTCACTAAGCCTTAGGCCCTTTGGTACTATTAAGAGACCGAGAAGTTCACACAGGTAATCGGCAAAAAGGGCAAGCAGTGTTATGGGTATCGCACCTGCAAGGAGTTTATCCATTCTCATGAGAGAAATACCCGTAAATATATGATCTCCCAACCCTCCGGCGCCAATAAGGAAGGCAAGGGCAGCGGTCCCGATATTTATTATCAGTGCAACCCTGAATCCTGTAAGTATAACCTTCATTGCATTGGGTATTTCTATCTGAAACAGGATCTTATATTTCGGCATACCCATTCCCCTGGCTGCATCAATGATCCATGATGGAACCGAAGAAATACCTGCAAGCGTATTTCTTGCAATAGGGAGTATGGAATATATGCACAGTGCAAAAACAGCCGCCTTAAAACCAATGCCGATAAAACTCATTGCCAGTGCAATAACTGCAAGTGACGGAACAGTCTGACCGAGACCGACAATATACATCACAACACCGGAATATTTTTTAAGCCGGGGCCGGGTAAATATTATTCCCGTTGACAGCCCGATCAGTGTCGCAATGGACATGCTTGCAAGCACCATGTTTACATGCTGATTAATAAGACTTAAGGTGAAATGCATCTCAAATGGATCGGAAAGGTATTTAATCAGGCCCGTCCTTTCCAGAGATACACCTGCTGCAAGAAGTATTAGAAGCAGTATAAAACTGTAGGCCTTTGCTGTTATTCCCTTCATTTGTTTCACTCTCTTGATACCTGAAGGCCTTTTGGGGTTAATATCCTCTCAATTAGGGCCATAAACAGATCAATAAAAATTGCAAGCAGAGCCACCAGGAGGGCGCCTGCCAGTATCATTTCATCATATACTCTGGCAATGCCCTGCTGAATAAAGACGCCAAGTCCGCCTGCACCTATATAGGCGGCTATTGCGGCTATGCCTATGTTCATGACAGCTGCTGTTCTTAGGCCGGCAATGATAACAGGCACCGCAACAGGTATTTCTATCTGCCACATCCTTGTCCAGCTTCCCATTCCAATTCCCCTGCCTGCCTCAATGAGAGATGGTGGTATATTTTTAATTCCAGTATAGGTGTTTCTTATTATCGGTAACTGGCTATAGAGAACAAGGGCTATGATGGCCGGCACCTTTCCAAGGCCCTGTCCGAACAGGGATAAAAACGGGAGCATGAGTCCGAAGAGAGCAATTGAAGGCACTGTCATCAGGATATTTGCCGTATTGATAACCTTTCTGGCGATAGTCTCGTTTCTGGTTATCAGTATCCCTGCGGGAACAGCGATTACAGTCGCGATAAGGACAGAGAAAAAAACGATCCATATATGTTCCAGGGTCAGAGACCAGCACCTATCTGAATTTTTATATATAAACTCCAGAACACTCATCATTTAATCACACACCTTCTCGTCAGGGATATTTTATTTGTTATCATTTTTTGCATATATATTCCTGATACAGGTTTGGACATCTCTGTAGCTGATGGTACCTGATATAATGCCCCGGTCATCAACTACAGGCAGATATTTGGCCCTGCTCACCAGCATATAGGAGAGTACATCCCTGAGACTTTCTCCCTCATTAATGATCCTTGGAAAGGTTTTAGCTGCTTTTTTTACGGCTGTATCAATACCTTTTAGAGAATCTTCATCTACATGTCCGGCCGGTCTGTCTTCATCAAGAACTATAAGGTAATCAAGTTTATTGTCCTTTAATTTATTCAGGGCCTCCCGGGTACTGTTTTCTCCGTTTACAGTATTTAGATTGATTTTTTTTGTGGCGTCACAGGCTTTTTTAAGGGCAAGCAATTTGAGTGCTCGGTCTGAGCCAACAAAATTAGATATATACCGGTTAACGGGATTGGTCAGGATTATTTCCGGTGTATCATACTGAATAAGCCTTCCTGCCTGAAAGATGGCAATCTTATCCCCCATCTTTATAGCCTCATGGATATCATGGGTTACAAAGGCAATAGTCTTTTTCAGTTTTTCCTGGACCATAAGAAATTCGTTTTGAATTTCTTCCCTGTTAATAGGATCGATCGCGCCGAAAGGTTCATCCATCAGAAGTATGTCCGGATCGGCAGCAAGACTGCGTGCAACTCCGACCCGCTGCTGCTGTCCACCTGAAAGCTCTGCCGGGTAGCGGTCCCTTACTGCATCGGGATCCAGTCTCATCATGAGGAGAAGCTCCTCAACACGTTCTCTTATCAGTTTTTCATCCCACTTTAAAAGACGGGGAACAACAGCAATATTCCCGTAAACGGTTTTGTTGGGGAATAATCCGATCTCCTGTATGGCGTATCCCATTGACTGACGGAGTTTTACTCCCTTCCATGCCATTATATCCTGATCGTTTATGCTTATGCTTCCGCCTGTAAGGGGGATAAGCCGGTTTGTGAGTTTAAGCAGAGTGGTTTTTCCGCATCCTGATGGTCCCAGGAATGCAACAAGATGTCCCTTTTTTATTTTAAAAGAGACATTTTCAACTGCATTTACAGCCTCAGCCCCGTGACCAAAGGTCTTGTATACTTGATTATATTGAATCATCAGTGGTTCTGACTTTCAGATTATAACAGTTTAACTCCATGGAAACGGGCTGTTTGATTCCGGCAGAAGTTCTCCTGTTTCATATCTTTTGAACCTGAAGGGATCAAGGAGGCTCTGTTTTTCTCCCATGATTTCTTTTGCCACAAGCTTACCAACCCCTATCATCTTGTAGCCGTGACTGGAATCTGCGATGAAGTAGCAGTTTTCCTTGAATACATCGAAGATAGGGAAGTTGTCCGGTGAAAAGGCGCCCAGTCCGCCTGACGGCACTTTTTTATATCTAAGGTACTTATCTTCATATCTCTTCTGGCAGTGTGCAAGGGCGGATGTCCATGTATGGGCAAATTCCGGTCCTACAATAAAATCAGGAGAATCAATTCCGTATGGGTCTACTGCAACTCTCCTGCTTGTTACAAGGTCCGGTGTAGTCCCTCCCTGGATACCGTTAAAATGAAAGTCCGGTTTATAATATATGCCCCACATGTCCTCCGTGATCAGGCTGTTGTCTTCGCTTGAATAGAGGGGGGCATCCGTATCAAAATGAATAACCGGAGGCATGCTTCCCCTGTTGCTAAATCCGTAATCGGGTTCAACACCGAGGGTTCCTTCCTGTAAGGACCAGTAGGTCCACATCTTTATGTCAGGGTGCACTTTTCCATCAAGACCCTTAACATCTATAGTATCCGGAAACCCCAGCATCTGCCAGAACCTGTTTGCCCATGGACCTGCGCCGATTATTGTATAATCGCATTTGAAATGGCCCTTTGTTGTTTCAACTCCACTAATACATCCGTTAGTGTCAAAACCGATTACCTCGCATCCTGTCAGTATTCTCACACCCAGGTGTTCCGCCTTATCGGCAAGACGATAAAGAGCCTTTGTGTTATTGGCATATCCGCCTTTTTTTTCGTGAAGGATAGAGGTTGTACCCTGTGCCTGCCAGTCTTCAAAAATATAATCTCTCATGTATTTAAGGCAGTCTTTTTCACCTTCTATAAACTCTGACTCGTAGCCGATATTTTTCTGCCTTTCATATATGTCGTTTACATCTTCATGCATTGATTCCGGAGAAATCTGCATGTAACCGACAGGAAGGTATCCGTATCCCTCTGCGTCCTGTTCCCAGACACCCACACTGTGTGAGATCAATTCCTGCATTGCAGGCTGATAGTAGTTATTGCGGATAACACCGCAGGCGATTCCTGACGCACCGGCGCCTATTGCCGATTTATCAATAAGAAGGATATCCTTTCCTGTTCCTCTTTTTTTTGCTTCAAGCTCCAGAGCCAGATGATAGGCCGTGCTGAGGCCATGTATTCCGGCTCCTATGACAATATATTTATAGTAGGTTTCCAGTGCCATTTTGTTTCCTCTCCTTTGAGTGTTTTTTCGTCATTGAAATTATATATTTCCTGAAATGAACACAGAAAAAATTATTGATCGATTGTATTAATTTACTTTTCTTTTTTTAAAGGTCATGCTTCAGTTCGCCATCAACCGTGCCCGTTACTTTTTCACGTTCCTCGGCAAAATCAAACCCGGTCCATATGCCTATTGAACCAAGTATGGAATCCTGGGGGTGAAACTCCCTGAAGATCTTGTAGTAAAAGGCGGCTTCCCGGCTGTTGATAACTGCATTGGGATTTTCCGCCTTGATTTTCTGATATTCGTCTTCACTTATCTGTTTATGGGCCAGCTTTTCACCAAGGCTCTCACAACCCGCGCCCTGCGTATACTGTACCTTGTATCTCCAGAGTATCTCCTGGGGGAGATAACCTGTATCCTCAAAGGCCTTTCTTAAAATCCATTTTTCTATCTTGGCATTGTTATGTTCTCTGATTTTTAATTCGGGAGGAATTTTCATTGAGAGGGCAATCATTTCTTCATCAAGAAACGGAACCCTGAGCTCAAGACTGAAGAGCATTCCCATCCTGTCAGCCCTTTGCAGATTTATATTATGCAGGTTATTTATACAGCGGCGAGCCTCCATATTCAGCTTTTCGCGGGAGAAATGCTTCATATAGTGATAGCCTGTAAAAATCTCATCTGCTCCTTCGCCGGTTAATACAACCGTTACATAATCAGCAGCGAGTTTACATGTGAAATAGCAGGGTACAGCACATCGGACCAGGGACGGGTCATATGTTTCAAGTTTTTCGATAACCCTGGGAAGGGCGTTATAATATTCATCTTCGGTAAACACCAGTTCATGATGATTTGATCCGATATAATCCGCAGCTATCCTGGAAGCCTTGATATCATCGCTCAATTCACCATTATCATCCTTCATGCCAACCACGAATGTGTGCAGATTCGGTATTTCATCTGCCGCAATAGCTGCCACGAGACTGCTGTCAAGTCCGCCGCTGCAGAATGAACCTACGTGGATGTCAGGATCTGACAGTAATCGTTTTTTTACTGCCCTGATAAAGGTGTCCCGTATAATGCCGCTTGCCTCTTCAATGTCTGTCAGCAGCCTGTCCTCAATATCCGGGGTTCTGTAAAATTCTACAAAACCTTCCTTCGGCGTATAATAGTGACCTGCAGGGAATTCGTGCACCTCATCAAGACCTGCAAGGGACATGGCTCCCAGTTCGGAAGTGAAATAGAGATTGCCATGTTTATAACCATAATACAGGGGTTTAATACCAATAGGATCCCTTGCCATCATAAAGTTGTCATCATCGAAGATGGCAAAGGCAAACATTCCGTCCAGGTCCTTTACGCAGTCAGGTCCTTTTTCTTCATAAAGGTGCAGAATTGTTTCAGAGTCGGAATCTGTCTGAAAGGAATATTTATTTTCCAGTCTTTTTTTGATTTTTCTATAATTGTAAACTTCACCATTGCAGATAATTCCCTGGGTTCCGCCATTTGAGATTATCGGCTGATGACCATTTGCAACATCTACGATCGAAAGGCGGGTATGACCGAATACACTTTTACCGTTGATATGAACTCCCCTGTCGTCGGGTCCCCGGTGTTCAAGTGCATCGAGCATCCTGTTGACTGTTTCCACATCTTTTCGGCCTATACAGCCTGCTATACCACACATTTTATCTCCTTTAACAATAAAATAAAGCCTCCCTGTTATCCGCTGAAGGCTTTGGAATTTTAGATGACCATTTAATATGATTTTTAATTCAGATAAAACAGTTTCTGTAAATATATTTTCAACTCAAAATATATGAATACAAGGGAAATGTCAAGCCGCCTCGGTGTGACCCGGTATAACTGCTTAATATATAAGGATATTAAAAAACAGGAATGGTTGAAATTAATGTTCTACTAGGTAACTTCCAGATCCTTGACATCCAGCATATCTGTAAGTTTCAGCAGAGATTCAGCTATATATTTTATGTCATTTTCAGGCAGTTTTTTCAGGCCGTCGAACAATTTATGCTGAATAGGAGGAGGAGCATTCTCGGCTAGGACCTGCCCGCTTTTTGTCAGCTCAACTGTAATTACACGCCGATCAGAGGATATCCGCATCCTCTTCACAAGACCTTTCTGTTCCAGTCGATCAATAATTCCGGTTATTGTACTTGAATTAACCATCATTGATTTGGCGATCTGGGACGGCGGTAATGATCCGTTTTCGTGAAGGGTGAGAAGGCAGTTGAGCTGGGCAGAACTTATATTATAAATTTTATTTAGTTCTTTCGTATATAGCTCACCTGCCTGCATCAACCTTCGGATGGAATATATTATTTCTTTAGTATATTTCAGATGAAAATCTGATATTTCTGATGATTTATTTTTTTTTGCTTCTGCCATAGTTATTCCCTGAATTGATCTGCTGATAAAATATACTTACAGAGATAATAAATAACCATCTTATTTTCGTCAATTTAATTAGAGCTTAAACATGTTATCATTACGATGCTCATCTCCCTTGCGTGCATAATCCCCGCCATTACCCCCTGAAAAGTGGAATATCGGACGATCAAGCCTTGGGACAAATATTGGGCTGTGTGTCAAACCCCTTGGAATATAGATCAGGCAGCTTTTCGTAATGGAAATCTTTTCATCCTCTATAAAAAAACTCACTTCAGCGTTTAATTCTTCAGGGTGGTCAGGGTCAGTTCCTATAAAGCCTATGAATTCATCAAAATCATCATGGCTGTGCGGGGCCGGACCGGTATCATTTGTATCGCAGAACCATATTGCCTCGGCATATGGTGCACCTTTAAGCCTTTTACCATCAAGATAAACCAGGAACTTTATAAATCCTTCGGGCGCCTCCGGAAATGTCCCATCCGGTCGTTCGTACCTTTCAACATAGTATTTGCTGCAGGTGCCGGGCGCAGCAGTTGCCTCTGCAGGAAAGACCTCGTATTTATCTGTATTAAGATGGCATTCATAGTAGAAGAAGGGGAATTCCAGATCTTTCACCTCAAGGTTTCCATGGGCTGCACCTTCGGGCACAAACACTGCGCATGTATTCGTGAGTGTGAGTTTGTCGTTTTCTATCCATAAATCGACTGTAGCATTAAGCCTCTCCGGTTTGTCAGGATTTCCGCCTAATAAAAATATGACCTTGTCTGAATTATGTTTTACAAGCCCCGGTTCTTTACATGATTTTAAAAACCATGAAGCCTCGTTGAACATACATCCTTTTATAATCGCTTCATCCATCCATACCGCATTAACCCGGGCATTTTTCGGCTCTACCCTTGTTTTTACCGGATTTCCCTGTCCTGCCAGTGCGAAATATTTTATATTGGACATTCCTTTTCTCCTTTTCTAAAATCAGCCTGCTCTGCAGAGTAAACCTCCATCATGAACACATATAGAACCGGTAATGTGACTTCCCGCTGGTGAAGAAAGAAAAACGCAATAGGCACCGATTTCGATGGGTTCACCAAAGCGGTGGCAAGGTGTTTCTCTTCTGATGAATTCATGGGCCTCTTCAGGAAGGTCCTTATCAAGGTCCGAATGGAACGGACCCGGTTCGATACTGTTCACACGTATGCCGTATTCACCCAGTTCAACCGCCAGGTATCGGGTAAAATGATCCAGGCCTGCTTTTGCTGCATGGTATGGGGCATTGGGGTGGCTCAATGCATTGCCGATGTTCTGAGCGCCTATGGATGAAATATTAATGATTCTTCCGCCAAGACCTGCATCCCTCATTTTCGGCGCAATGGCATGAATCATATTTGCTACTCCGTGAAGGTCTGTATTAATGACCCTGTGCCATTCGCTTAAATTTTTATCCTCGATAAATGGAATGTTTGTAGCAACCCCGGCGTTGTTAACAAGAACATCAACATGGTCAAAAAATGAATATATTTCGCCTGTGGCTGTTTCAACACTCTTTCTGTCAGAGATATCGCACTTTATGCAGGCGTGTCTACCTCCATACTGATCAAAACTCCCGGCAACCTTCATGCCTTTTTCGATATTTCGGCAAAGGATGACAACATTGGCACCGCTCTGGGCAAAGGCTGTGCTTATACCCAGTCCTATTCCACGGTTTCCTCCTGTTACTATTACATTCTTTCCCTTGACGCTGAAGGCGTCAGACATATTTGTGATTGGCGGTGTTAAATGCATATAAATGCCTCCTCCGGTTAAGAATAACGGCGGCTTTACAAACGTAATGACTTTGTTTTGTAACACATGACCGGGAGCCGTTCAATGATTAAGTAAAATACTTGAATACACGGTAAAATAGTGTATAGTATGTAGCTCTAATTAACATTTCAAATAACTTCTTAGGATATTGAAATAACATAAAATTAACAGGAGGGCATAATATGGAAGTAAGATATGTTGACAATGGACCTGGTAAACTTTCTGCAAAGGTTTTTTTTAGTGATGAAAAAGCCGGTTTTTCAGTTTGTACTGTAATTTTAATGGGTGAGAAAGACTGCGCAATACTCGATGCTCAATGGAGCCTTGCAAACGGTCACAGGGTAGTGGCCGAGATCCTTGAAACCGGAAAAACCCTTAAGTACATGTATGTGACACATGCACATCCTGATCATTATTTTGGACTTGGTCCAATAAAAGATGCTTTTCCCGAAGCAAAGGTTATAGCTTTATCGGAAGTAGCCAATACTGTAAACAAGCAGATGTTTGGCAAAATTGATCACTGGGTAGATATTATCGGACCTATAAATGTTCCCACAAAGGCAGTTAATATCGAGCCCATGGAAAATAATTATTTTGAACTGGAAGGCCATAAAATTGAGATTATGCCTCATATCATGGGCGATCTTAAATACAATACCGTTGTATGGGTTCCTTCTATTAAACTTCTATACGGAAGTGATGTGCTTTTTAATGAATCTCATCCTTTCACCTGTGAGATAAATGAAGAAGAAAGACAAAAATGGCTTGAAGATGTTGAAATGCTGGAAAAACTGGGTGCTGAGACTGTAATTCCAGGCCATCAGAGCCCGGGCATGCCTTTTGACTCATCATGCTTTGTTTATATGAAAGAGTATCTTAAAGCCACAAAAGAAGTTCTTGCCAGCACGGATACAACCAGTGAGTTCTTCCTTGAAATGGCGCTTCGTTTTCCCAATTCCAACCTTCTGTTCCTCAGTAATGAGATGAATGCAGCGGTATTCAAGGGCGGAAGAGACTGGGAATGGCGTGATGAGGATTTAGATTAGGCTATAGCTAAAAATAAAAGGGAACAATGATTAATCTTGTTCCCTTTTTTTTTAGGCTTTCTTTTCTTCCTCTTCCAGTTCTATCATCAAATCATGATCACTTACCGGTCTTTCAAGATTGTATACAACCTTTTTTATATTGCCACTGTATTTAAAATATCCCATCGACCTGTGTGATGCAACAACAGGGGATGTTGCATACCTTCCTACGGCAAATCCTCCCGCTGCAGCAAATAGAGGATAGGTCGAGATATCAATTCCGCTCGAACATGGTATTCCGTCTATAAGAAGGCGGCATACACCCTGATCCTGGGCTGTCTGAATAAAATCAACAGTCAGCGAATGTTTCCCGGTTGGAAGCTCATCTTCGGATTCTACATGAAAATGCGATTCATTGAGATAATTGTAATGAAAATGCAGCCTGTTGTCTTCGATATTCATTGAATAGCCGCTGACATTCACGCCTGCGGATACAAGTACTCCCTCATTCCCCGTGTTATGCTCCAGGTAGGCAGTCATGGTAAAAGACTTGTTGGCAATTCTGGGTACTCCACCTCCGGGCAGTTTTTGCGGATAATATACATACCTGGTTTTTTCTTCGGATGGAGGGAATCTCAGCATTTTGTTGAAGTCAAAGCCGTTTTTCTTCTTGTAATAACTTTCCAGCATAGGCAGGACCCCGAATTCACGGGCCTCTCCCCACCAGAGATCAATCATCTCCTTTAATTTTTCAGGATGCTGTTCCGCCAGGTCATTTGATTCTGAAAAATCCACTGCAGTGTTGTAAAGTTCCCATTTATCTTTTTCAAAACTGTCAGATTCAACATGATTGGTTATTGCCTTCCATCCATCAGCCCATATCCCCCGGTTGCCCAGCATTTCATAATACTGCACATGTCTTTCTCCGGAGGCATCCTGATCGTCAAATGTGTATGACATAG
Organism: Desulfatiglandales bacterium; assembly: GCA_963667015.2. Taxonomy (GTDB): domain Bacteria; phylum Desulfobacterota; class DSM-4660; order Desulfatiglandales; family HGW-15; genus JAAZBV01. The sequence goes on along the minus strand of CAXXJJ010000004.1, from coordinate 622,866 downwards.
TTACGCCCGGCTTTGGCTCCTGTTTTACACCTTTTATACTCTCGAGCTGTGCAATATTACAGATATCAAGAACAGTGGCGTTAATGTCAATAACATGATGGTACTGGTTTCTTATGGCGCCTTTGTCTTTAATCTTTTTCGGATAGCTGATAATGAGAGGTACCTTTACACCCCCGGCGTGAACCCAGGTTTTATACCATTTGAGCGGGGTATTGCCAGCCCATGCCCAGCCTGGAGGGTAATTATTACTGGCCTCGGGAGAGCCGAGCTGTTCATACTCTTCATCTGTTGCAAGATCGGGCCATTTCATGGATAGTAAATGATAATATTCGCTGAAACTGCCGTTTGGCCCGCCTTCTCCTGATGCGCCGTTGTCTGAAAGCAGGACAATAAGTGTATTTTCGTACTGGCCTATCTCTTTAAGAAAATCCAGGAGACGGCCCACCTGATCATCTGTGTGTGTAAGGTAGCCTGCAAACGCCTCCATGTATCTTGCAAATATTTTCTTTTGCCGGTCGGAAAGCCCTTCCCATGAAGGTGCCATTTTGTTTCTTTCAGTAAGAACAGTATCTTCAGGAATAAGCCCCATCTCTTTTTGTCTGATAAAGACCTTCTCTCTATAGATATCCCAGCCTTCATCAAATACTCCTTTGTATTTATCAATGTATTCCCGGGGAGCATGGTGTGGACCGTGCATGGCACCGAAGGCAAGGTAGCAGAAAAATGGTTTTTCAGGCGAACATGATTTCTGATCACCTATATAGCCTATGGCTTTATCAATAAGGTCCTCACTTAAATGATATCCTTCTTCCGGCAGTTTTGGAGGATCTATAAACTGGTTATCCTGAACAAGGGCCGGGTGGAACTGGCTTGTCGCTGCGTTGAGAAATCCGTAATACTTCTCAAAACCCCTTCCCAGAGGCCACTGGGTGAATGGCCCGGCCCCTTCCATATCCTTTTGTTTGCACAGATGCCATTTCCCGAGGGCAAAGGTGGAATAACCGTTTTCCAGCAGGGTTTCACTTATATAGCCGTATTTGTGATCAAGGCTACCGGAAAGAGGGGGGACACCCAGATCATAATTGGAAAGAAAACCCAGTCCTACTGTATGGTTATTGCAGCCTGTCAGGAGGCTTGCCCGGGTAGGGGAACACATGGCATTAACATGGAAATCTCTGTATCTCAGACCGTCAGCCGCTATTGAATCAATATTGGGGGTGTCCACCAGCGAGCCGTAGCAGCCCAGTTGAGAATAACCTGTATCATCCAGAACAATATAAATGATATTTGGCGCGTCTTTTGGCGCCCTTTTTTCTTCCTCCCAGTATGGAGTGGAATCAATATAGCTTGTTTTTATAATTCCTTTAAAATTTGTGTTGCCTGACATCCTTAAATCTCCATTAAAAGATAAATTCAGTATAAAAATCTCTTACAATTTCCATCAAATCAGCAGGCAGTATCTCTTCCACCTTCTTATAAATATCATCAGGAATCTGTCCATAATATGCCTCTGCAATTCCACCTGCAATACAGGCCAGGGTATCACTGTCGCCTCCCAGAGAGACTGCATTACGAATTGTATCTTCATACGATCCGGAATCCAGGAATGAAATTATCGCTTCGGGGACAGTGCCCTGGCATGATATATCAAATGCGTATACCGCGCGGATCTCATTCACCGACCTGTCCAGATTGTAATTGAAACGGTTTTTTATCTCTTCTCTTATTCCGTTCTTATTGGTTTTTCGCCGGGCAAGGTATACCGCAAGTGCAGTTGCCTGTGCACCCTTTATTCCCTCCGGGTGATTGTGGGTGATCTCTGCACTCATTCGTGCCTGTTCAAGCACTTCCTCAATGGTTTCAAAGGCAAATCCTATTGGGCTGACACGCATGGCTGAGCCATTGCCCCAGCTGTTGTATGGCCCTGCGTCTTTTGACAAAAGCCACTGGATAAACGTTCCGCCATATCCGGCGTCGGGGTAGCGGTTACCGATCTCTTTAATTGCATCCCTGTAAGGTATTCCGGATAAAATTGACCAGGCAACTGCAACTGTCAGCACAGTGTCATCAGTGAATCTGGAAAAGGCACTGAATAAAGGAAAATCTTTGGTCTTGATACTGTTGTGCTCATAAACAGACCCTATGATATCTCCTGCTATTGCACCTATCATTTTCAGCTTGTATAATGCACTTCTCTATTTTACAGACAAAATTGCCCTTTTGACCAGGGTTCTGGCAATCTGGACCTTAAACTTTGCTGCCTTGAAAAGAGGCTTTGCATCTGCAACTGCTGCCTCACCCGCAGCCTCGGCGTCCTTTTCACTGATTTTTTTTATGCTTTTCCCGGAGATTACATCTTCGGCCTTTGTTGCGCGAACAGGTGTGGGACCCACGGCATTAAGGCTTATTCTTGGATTTTTTCCACCGACCATGACAGCGCAGTTAACTATAGGAAAGTCTATGGACTTTCTGAATGCGAATTTTATAAAAGCGCTCTTTGCACCCTTTGGAGGCTCGGGGATCTGGATTTCTTTGATTATTTCGTCTGTTTCCAGGACAGTATTGCCCGGCTGTTTAACATCAAAGAAATTTTCAGCATCTATAGTTCTGCGGTCAGTAACCACCTTTGCATTAAGGGCGATAAGGGCAGGGGCCGTATCGCTTGGATTTACTGCAATACATCCCCCCTTTGCACCAAAGATTGAATGATATCGGTTGTCGCCACTCATGGCAAAACAAGTGCTGCCGCCTTTACGTTTGCAGTCAAAACGGTTTTCCGGTTTACGGAAATACCAGCAACGGTGTAATTGAGCTATGTTCCCGCCGATTGTCCCCATTTCACGGACATGGGGCGTTGCTACCCTTGAGGCAGCCTGGGCAAGAGCGGTGTACTTCTTTTGTACGATCGGGTTTCCGGCTATATCAGCAAGACGTGTTGCTGCACCTATGCTGAGTATGCCGCCCTTTTCCTCAATGTGATCAAGGCCGGAAACGGTCTTTAGATTGATTACTGTTGAAGGGTAGGTCCTGAGGATATTGTCCTTAAGTGTCCCAAGGAGATCTGTACCGCCGGCAATAATGTTTGTTTTACCATCGGAAAGGGCTGTCCTGATCTCCTCCAGTGATGTTGCATTTACATGATTAAATGGTTTCATATTTTTTCTCCTATGCTCATGCCTTTACTGCAGGAGCGGCTTCCATGATGGCGGTTGGATGACGGTGATATGTACCGCAGCAGCAGATATTGCCTGCCAGTGCCTGTTTGCAGTCTTCTTCGGTCGGGTTTTGTTTTTTATCCAGGAGAGCCTTGGCGCTTACTAGAAACCCCGGGGTACAGTAACCGCACTGCATGGCATCCCATTTACAATAGGAATCGATCAGGGGCCTCCATTTGGGATCTGCTGCTATGCCTTCAACCGTCTGGATGTGTTTGCCTTCACACTCCACAGCAAGTGTCGTACATGACAGGATAGCCCTTCCATCCATAATAACCGTGCAGGATCCGCATACGCCACGGCCGCACATGTGTTTTGCGCCTGTAAGACCGAGTTTGAACTGAAGGGTTCGCTGAAGTGTCCAGTGGGGTTCGATAAGTACCTCGCATTCCTCTCCGTTTATATTGAGCTTTGTAGTGACGGGCTCTACTTGTTCAGGATGATCCGTTTTAAAATGATTTTTTAATTCTGCAAAGCTGCTGAAATTTTTGCTGCAAACAGGGCAACGGAACTGCGTAACGGTCCGGGGGACCCCTTTAACGGCTTCAGCGGCTTGCGCCATTTCCGGCCTGAGCGTCATTCCGGCTGCGCCAATGGCACTTCCACCGATTATGACTCCCGCGTTTTTAAGAAAGCTCCTGCGGTTTATGTTACTTGTCTCATCCGCCATAGTCATATCTCCTAATATTGAGTTGAAAAAACGTTACTTCATCTCTAATCGAATATAGATGTTTGGCACATATGTGTCAAATTAATACCTTGTGGCAATCCATGTATAGTCTAGCTTTCTTTGCCGACTAAAAGTTTTTGAGTAACCTGCTGTAATTTATTTCTATCAAATCCTGTTAAAAATATATCAATACCTTCCGCTGATGGTTCGGAACCAGTTTTATAATCGGGATTCATAACCATAACTGAACCGCCAAGCCCTGGTTTCATAATTTTTAACCGTTTTTGAATCTGAGAAATTTTTTCCGCGTCATTCAGGTCTTCTGAGGTCAGGAATTCTATTACTGCGTCAGGGCTTTCTATCTTACGCTCAGATATTTCAGCATAAATAGGAATATCATCCAGGTTTTTTAGCACTGAAAGAAATAAAATCCTTGAATCCAGTACATAGGATGTATCACCGGTGCGGTCTCTCAGCATCTTTTTAGGGACTTCGTGGGGGAGATGGTATCCCTCAACTTCCTTTGCCAGTGGCACCTTTACCGCAACATAACAATCAAGTTTTTTTGAATGAATAATAAATTCAGGTATGCGCTTTGTACTGTGATTAAACTGACGACCAAAGGCAATTACCTTGAGTTCTCCAGCAATAGGATTATATTCCTCATCTAGCTCAACAGAGTATGCCTTTTCAGGGTCAAGTGAAAGGATAAGTGTCAGAACTGCCCATGTTTCATACCCAAGCCGGTACATCTCTGCGGTTGTTGCGACCAGATCATTTTCCGCAATCTGTTCAAAATCTTCTATTGATATCTTTTCCTGTATTACTTCGAACAATCTGTTGTAGAGCCAGCGTACCATGCCCTCTCTTGGATTATGAAGAAAGCTTATAAGATCCACAGGCAGGTCGATACGTTCAAGATTTAGAAAGTCGATCAGCTCTTTTTCCGACTGATTATAGTTCCTGCAAAGGGTGTCTGCATCCAGCGGTAATGAGGTGAAAAAATCCTCTACAAACGTATTCCGGATATCATCAAAATAATCGTAGAATTTATCACGTAGATGCTCCGGTATGGATATTTCGTTTGTATTTATAATAATTTCAGAGTTAGTTGCTATATAGTTTTTCAGTATATCAAATTTTTGCTTCCACTTTTTGTTAATGCTCATATTTGTCTAGTCCTGTTCTCTTAAAGTATTCCAGTAGACAAGGCCGGTTCTTAATTCGGAAGGCCATTTTATCATTCCGTTTTTTTCATTAAGGTGCTTCTCAATGAGATTCCTTAGGAATGGATCATAATCTGTGTCTTTTTCAAGCCCGAATCTTGACCTGATCCTTTCAAATGCTTCTTCAAAGTTATTATTTGTCCATCTTGGCCACATGCCTCTTTCTTCCATGAGCACATTGGGAAACATGCCCATCTGGAGCATTGCATTGTAGGCTACCTGAAAATTAGGGCTGTCATAGGGCTGCCCCCAGATCCTGCTGGCGGCCCTTGCCATAAGACCGTTATGATCAGGGGCCCGGAGCAGCATAAAGCAGGTATTCCTCGTGGCTCTGGTCATTGCATTAACAAAGCCCTGAAGATTTTCGCATCCGTAAACAGAGTGTGAAGCGAGAGAGAAATCATGTGTTTCCATGTCGGGCACAGGCCATAATTTGTCCAGGACTTCAACATTGTCAACACCTTCTTTTTCTATATTTTCCCTTAATATCTGTCTCATTTCAGCAGAAGGCTCAATTGCCGTAATCTTTTTTGCTGATCTCGATAAATAAACAGCCCATGCGCCTGTTCCTGCACCGATATCAATAACAGTGGCATCACTGACCGATGAAATCATGGAGACAATAAAATCTCTGTGAGGATCCGGTTTTGACCATCTTTTTTTGACACGGTCATAAAATCCCTGTGACCTGTCCTTCCATTTATCCCTGTTATCTTTGGATCTTTTTTTATGGTTCCAGAATGGCCCCTGCTTTTCGACAAGTTCTTTCCACAGTGCGATCCAGTCTGTTACTTTTTCCATAGATATTCCAGAGTCCCTGTTATTCCTCTACCGGAGCCTGGGGTTTTTTCAGGTCTTCGGGTAGTGATTCGGTTATCTTACGGGCAAATAACAGAAAGCCCTCCAGAGTACTTCCGGTTCCCCATTGTTCGGATGCCTCTGGGTCCATTGCTTCATCCTCCGTCATGTCAAGCATGTGAAGGAGATGTTCCTTATCTGCCCTGTTAAGGGGGCAGTCCAGGGCAAAGCAGTGGTCACCTATCTGACAGAATCCTTCTTCCGCATAAACATGCTGTGCAATCATCCTGCGTATAGGGTCATTTCCAAGGTATAAATGCCGAACCTTCCCGCTGTATCCGCAGACAGCCACTGAAAATTCCTGACCAGTAGGAAGTTTATAATCAATCCATTTAGTAAGATATTTCTGCATTACTGTATTCCTATGCCTTTCCCAGGGCCTTAAGGACCTTATCCGGCGTAGCCGGAGGATCGACCCATTTGCCTATCGCGTTGTATATCGCAGAAATAACAAGATGGGTATTTGCAAGTGAATGGCTGATACCATTAGCCCCGTAACAGGCATTTCCCGCACGGGTTTCAAGCAGTTCCATGTCAACCGGCGCATGATCCATAATAGTCGGTTTTTTATATTCAAACATATTGGTGCTGAGTTTCACACCTGTTTTATTATCATATATATAATCTTCAAACAGCTGGCAGCCTTCACTGAAATACATTACCTGATGAATCTGGCTCTCAAGCGAGGTACGACGCATGATCTTGCCCGGATCAGCGACCACGCCAAAGCGGAGGATTTCTACCTCTCCTGTCTCAGTATCAACAGCAACCTCACACATGGCAACATTCATGGTGTCCAGTTTTTTGCCACGTTCGTTCCATAGGGCAAGGGGTGGCCTGCCTGAATAGGTTGCAAAAAGGTTGGACTTGACGGCCTGTGCAAGGGGAAGCCCTTTATCGGTATTGTTTTTGAACACAACCTTTCCATCCTGCAGGTCAAGATCGGAAGGTTTTGCATCCTTAAATGGATTGGGAGGTTGTTTCGGGCCAAATCCGCCAATACCGCCAGTCGGGGCAGGATTATTTGCTTCCTCTATCGCAGTCTCAAGGATCAGCTTTTTTAATTTATTGGCACATTCCTTCAATGCCCAGCCAGAAGCGGTTGTTCCGTCACTTCCTCCACCCCAGGGTTTATAGATTTCATGGTGATCGAGTTCACCCTTGATATCTTCATACCTCAGTCCAAGTTCTTCGGCAACAACCATCATATTTGCTTCCATTATATAATTGCCTATAACAGGACCCCTGGAATCAAGGTGTACAACACCGTTTCTGAGTTCAAGTTTAGGGTTGAACACCATGCCGGAGTGTCTGGGACACTGCTGATACCTGAAGCCTGCTCCGTGCAGCCTTCCGTCTTTAAGCTTTTTCTCACCTTTTCTGTGCCACTTCCAGTTCATCATTTTCTTTGCGGCTTCAATACATGCCTCAAAGCTGGGTACAGGATCAGGGTCAGTCTGGGATGTGGGTCCGTGCAGATTAAGCCTTGCTACATCGACAGGGTCTTTGTCAAGTTTATCGGCAATCATAAGTATTGCCAGGGTTATTGAATCCCAGTTCATTGGATTATGCTGACCGCTTAGCCACATCTTGCCGCGGTTGCTGTCAACAATGTCCATGTTTTGCCTGACATTCTGGCACCTTGTGGTGAAATAGGGGCCATAGGTTTGATCCATTGAAGTGCCAAAAACCGAACTGCTTCGGACCCCGTTGTCTGCGATTGAAAAATCGTCTATCGCGGTAATCAGGCCATCCTTTTTAAAGCCGATCTTCATATGCATGAAGCGCTGGTTAAGGTTGAAGTCATATTGATCATAGCGGCTCTGAACACATCTGACCGGTCTTCCGGTTCTTTTAGCTAAAAGGGGTGTGATTAACTGGGATTCGCGTATGCCCCAGTCACAATATCTGCCTCCTACAAGCATACACTCCTGAAAGACCTTTTCCGGGGGCATCTTGTACATGCCCACTACCTGGTCATGGCCCCAGGCATTGCCTTCTATCCTGAGGCTCTTCCCTTCGCCATGATAAGGGGCATTAAACCACCATGCAACAGATCCTACAGGATCCGGGAGATGCCCCGCAAATGCAGGGAGGTTTATGTCATATTCTATGATATGATCAGCCTCCCTGAACCCGGCCTCTATATCGCCCGCGCTTATGTTGGAATAGGAAACATTACCTTTTTTAGGCGGGTTATTTCCTCCTCCTGTTCCGAATCCTCCTCCGCCTGTTTGTGGGGCAGGGGGGCGAATCACCGGTGCATCCGGTTTTCTTCCTTCAAGGATGTCTACCAGATGCGGCAATATTTCCCACTCAGAGTCTTCTTTAAGCCTCCTTAAGGCTTCATCGCAGATGTCTTCATCTTCAGCAACGACAATTGCCCCTATAATGCCTCCTTCCTGATCTGCAGCATCAGTCAGGAGAGGCTGGCCGGGTCCCATAAATCCCCCGCCTGCACTCAACCCTTTGATATCCGCATCTTCCCAGGTAAGAATGTCGACAACTCCGGGGATTTTCATGGCATTGTCTGTATTCATGCTCTTTATTATGGCATTTGCATAGGGGCTCCTTAAAAACTTTGCATGGAGCATATCCTGAACTACATAGTCTGCGCCGTATCTTGCCACGCCTGTTGCTATTGAATAGGACAGTCTGCCGGGAAGGTTTGGTTTCCCAACAACCCTGAATTCCTTCCTTTGCCCGTTTACACCTGCTAAGTCGGCCATATTATAGATCTCCTGTTAATTGCCGGCAGTTATAAGAGTGAATCCCTGCTTTTTCCACTGAGCTATGCCTCCGGATAAAATCTTCAGACTATCCATGTCACAGCCCATATCATATAGCTCAAGTGCAAGACCTTCAGCTGCTTTCTCATCTTCGGCATCACCGTAAATAATTATAAGATTATCAATAGGCAGGGCCATCAGAATCATTTGACGGGCATTGGGGTCTCCTGAAGGATCAAAATGGATATTTACAGCTCCTTCAATATGCCCCTGGCTATACTTCCCGCTGTCCCTTGAATCTATAAGTATAAATTTACTTTTTTTATCAATTAGCTGCTTTAACTCATGGGGTTTGATCTGAGCCACTTCAGCTGCTTTGCCGGGTGCCGGAAAAGTAAAAATAACCATTAAAATTAATAAAACTATTTTTTTCATTGTTGCTCCTAAAATTTTTTAAAAAAGGGTTCAAGGGTCCCAGGTTTCAAGGGTTCAAGCGAAAAAAAATAAAAATATCTACAACTGATTTCTCAACTTTAATAATATTGAGACCTTAAAAATAACTACTCAGGTTATTACAGAGGCACTGGAACCCTCGACCCCTCGAACCCTTGAATCCTGCTTTTCTATCTCCACTCATCAACCGAAACCGGCCTGCCAAGACCGAAATCGGTAACAAACCATGTTGTCTGAATCTCACCGCCAACAGCTAATATATTGATGCTGCGGGCGTTAAAGGGCTTTATCAGCGTATCTCCCGGCATATTCAGGTAATCTGCATATGGAGGCAGGCCCTGTCTGGCCATCGGCAGCATTCCTGTGGCTGCAACACCGTTACCCCAGAATGAATCAACTGTTTTTTCAATATTCTCTGCAAGCCATTTACTGAGATCTTCTTTTGTTTTCATTTCATAATTATCCTTAAGCAGTTTTGCAACTGTCGGGTCCATTATTACGGATGCACCACCGAATGCTCCCAGAGATCTCATATAATCACGCATGAGGAAGTGTGGAGGATAAGCCTTCTGTGCTTCACCTACACTTGAAATATAGGTCCAACCCCTGCCTACCGTGATCGTGCTGTCATTGGGTTTAAACCTCATACTCACATGGTAGGGTTTCCAGCCTTCCGGAAGGGCCTCTTCATTTTCTGCTATGCAGAGATTGTTGTATTGAAGGTTGCTTCCCAGTGTGCTGAAAGTAGTTACTCCATGATGAATATTGCCGGCTGTCTTTGCCATAAGGGTGAAGACACGGCCCACAACGGAGTTGACCTCATTATGGGGGCCCATGGCATTTCCCTTGTAATTCATCCCCAGTTCATTGCGTATCGGTCCATTGACCAGTATTATATTTGCCATTGAACTGGTGGAATTGCCAAAATTTCCTACCTGCGTCCCAAGTGCCAGAATAAGCGGGAAGTATTCAGGTTTTGCACCTGCCATAACAGCACAGATTGCTGCTTTTTCCACGGTAAATTTTCTTTCTCCTCCAGGCCAGTTAAGGGTTACAAGCACTTCATCTGCTTCGTGACTTGTGCCTTCAAGCATGGCTTTTACTTTATCTTCAGTAGGAAGAATTATTGGATTATAGTCGGTCCAGTCCTTCTCCTTGAAAAGACGACGAAGGTTTTCTTCTGTATCCGGGGGTAAAAATCTGGGTTCCGGAGTCGGGGCCGGAGCAGGACCTGAGTATTTTTCTTCTTCCGTCCGTGGTTTTGTAAGGCCTTCAATGATGGTCTGCATCATTGGTTTACCGCTCAACATATCATTTCCCCTTACATATTGCCTGTGGACTTTCTGAGGCTGGCCTGCAACAGGAAAAGGAAATCCGACAAAACGGACAGGCATGCCGGTTACATTTGTGATATTATATCCAACAGCATAACTCATGATATTGGCTGCTGCTCCGCCTACAGTAGGTATATTATAGGTTGTTTCCAGTGTTTTACAGAATCGGCTCACGGCCGAGGTACAGCTGTCTCAACCAGATATTCCGATAACTGCGGCATCTCCTTTTTCACCGATCTCTTTCCATAATGCCGGGTCATCAGACATGTAGCTGCCGTTTTTTCTCTTTAGTACAACATTTACCTTGGGCATATTTTCAGAAAACCATATTTCCATTTCCTTGAAAACACCGTAGGCCGCATCAGGGCCGCCCCAGTTGATATCCACGAGATAAAGGGTTTTGTTATCAAGTGTGTCGAGACGTTTTGTCAATGCTACCCGGTCCACCATGGGATTTGCGATTGCCGGATTCATTACCGTAATTTTTTCACTGCCCTGAGCTGCACTGCACACAAGGATAGACGCAGCAAGTAAAAGCAGGAATTTAGCTGATGTAAATATCCTTTTCATGTTAAGCCTCCTGAATCGATTTTAGATTGATTTTTAAAATTAGACACATACAAGGTTGGATAACTGTGTGAAAAATGTATGCCTGGATCATAATAAAAATATTGGTGAAATTTGACATCTTCAACCCGGATAAGGTTAAAAATATTAAATTAGTTATATCTTTCATAGAAAATTCGCCGGGGAGAATATTCTTCCCGGCGAATGCGTCTTTAAATCAAAATAAGTGCCAAGACCTGCTAACCCAGTCTATCCTTCTTCTTCAAAAGCGTGGCGACTTTATCGAGATTCATTTTCTTAAGGGTTTTCTTTGTGGGGTATCCATTTTCAGGATTGTAACCCTCAAATTTATAGAACCTGGTTTTCCAGTCTTCAAATTTTTCTCTGCTCAGCTTTCTGCCCTGACCGGTCTCGTAGGCCCATTTGCCATTCTGGTACATGGGCTGCTCACTTCCTCTGGTGGGCTGGTCGTAAATATAATCCGGAAATACTTCCGTATCCCTGTGCCTGCCCTGCAGTACCCAGATTGACCTGTCCAGGGTATAGATCTTATGACCCAGTTCCATGGATTCTTCAAAGGTTTTGTTGTCTCCAGTTACAGCATTCCAGAATCTCTGTTCTGCCTCGGGTGTGGGCCCGTGTCTGTCTGCTGTATTGTTTGTGATACACATTGGCCATCTCCAGCCGCAGAATCCTCCGCCGCCTATCCACATTTTTTCATAATGTTTTACCCAGGCAACCTGTTTTACCTTGTGGTCAGAATAAATTCCGGTTGGACCATCGCCGTAGTCAAGCATGAACTCATGACCGTCATAATCATGATAGGGAACCATTGCCTTTGTATAAATCTTGGCAGCTTCCTCTGCTGTCAGATAGGGGTCACGCGACTGGGCCATCCAGTGAAGCGGATAATTAGACATCATATGCAGCATAAGGTCGCGTTCACCGAGGATAGATCCGAAACCCCACTCGACCTGTGTGGTTGAGTCATAGTGCTCCTGGGTCCCATAGTAGCTCAAACGGAGTATTCCTTTGCTCATATCATCTTCAAGTAGACCATATTTTTTTGCCCATCTTGCAGCACCTTCGGCCATGTCATCACCGATCCCTTTTCGGTTTGCCATGGCATCCATGAGCATATTTGCAAAACCCGGAGTATTCTCCTTGTCCAGAGGAAGATCACATTCCATCAGCTTGCCGGGACCTATAAGGCCTCTTGATTTGAGACTCGTCAGGTATCTCATAGTCGGCATAAGCTGCCAGTGTCCGAAACCGTATTTTTGCATCAGGTCGTTATTTCTGCGGGACTCTGCAGCGTTTCCTCTTCCGAATCCTCCAAAAACCATTGTTCCAGCGCAAACCGATTCATTACTGTCACCTGTAGCCGTTCTCATGCGACAGCCCCTGGGGCATGACGCACAGGCAGCCGCCCTTGCCGGGACCAGAGGAGGTCTTCCATTTGTAACGTTTCCTCCGCTGGGTGCACCGCTGATAAGGCTGTATCCACTGGCCTCAAATCTTTTCGCTTCGCGGGGATTGTCTACGTTCCACTGAAACTGTCTGTACCACAAACGCGCATCCATAAAGGCCTGCGGATCAGCAATCTTTACACCGCCTGTTCCTATTGCGCTTATAGCTTTCAGATTTTTTGAACCGAATACCCCTCCAAAACCACATAATGCAGCCTGTGATCCCGGTCCATGAAGAAGGGCTCCAAGACGACTTTTGTTTTCTCCTGCAACACCGCAGCATACTACAGCCGGTATCTGGGTAGTGTAGTCATCATCTGCAACCTCTGCCCATTCACCCTGCCTGAGACCGGGGATTACCCGCCTGGATATCTCCTGCTGAGTATCCCAGGTATCCATTCCCCAGACGTCTTTCCCGTCTTCAATTGTGATTTTATCATTTACAATGTTTATCCATACGGGTCCGCTTGCAGCACCTTCAACAACAATGCCGTCCCACCCGGCAAACTTTAGCTGGGAAGTAAAGCGTCCGCCAAAGCTGCTGTGGCCAAACCATTCAATAGGATAAAGCATCGGACCAAGGCCCTGAACTTCGCATCTGCCGGAAGCAGGGACATTTGTTCCTGAAAACGGGGATGTCATCATTATTATTAAATTTCTGGGATCAAATGCCTCAAAGGGCAGCTGGTCCCCTACCAGATCCAAGAAAATCGCTGATCCTATTCCATGACCACCGCCAAACTCTATGTATTTTTCAGTTGGAATCGTGCTTACCGATTTGGTAGTCAGGTTTACTCTTGCTATTTTACCTGTATATCCGCCTTTCATATCGATCCTCCTATCCCTTTGCCTTTGGTTTTGGTTTTGCTTTTGGTGGGCCAAACATCATCGGTCCCGCATTTTTCATTTTTGGTGGTATTATCCTGCTGTCATCAACCAGGCCAAGATTTAACCAGTGATCATTACGCAGGTTGACATTATACCCTTCGGTCTCTTTCTGGTCAGGAGTTTCTGTAACAAACTTGATGGCCTGCATTGGGCATGATTCCACGCACGCCTGTTTGCCACCGGGACCACCTTTTTCATCCCAGTAAGGGGTATCGATGCAAAGGTCGCATTTTGTGGATTTTCCTGTAATATGGTTCCATACAGGTCGATGAGGCTGCTGGGGACACATTTTAAGGCAGGTTCCACAACCGACACAATCATCTTCGTTAATCCTTCTGACATTGCCGTTTTCGGTGTCAATATAAGCGGCTCCTACCGGGCAGTTTATAACACATGGAGGTGTTACACACTGTCTGCAGGGTGATATCTGGAGATCGTTCGGGAATTTTCCAAAGGAATCCTGCATTATCTGGATTCTGGCGAGCGACAGGTTTTGCTCTCCATAATGGACCATGGAGCAGCTCAGCATACATGTTGTACAGCCGATACATTTTTTGCTGTCATAAACCAGATAGCCCTTTGATTCCGGATAGGATTCGGGTTCAGCTGCCGCAGCGGATTTTACACCGGTGGTTGCTGCAATTGCCCCTGCAGCAAGTGCAGCACTGCCGCCGACAAGAAATTGCCGCCGGTTCATCGTCTTTTCTGATGTTTCATTTTTGTCAGGTTTTTTGTCTTTTGGCATTAGTTAACTCCTTGATTGATAACAGGTTAATATCATTTTAAGGCCGAAAAACCGCTGCTTAAAATGGCCAACTATATATTGAGGAACCCGGATACTATACCAGAGATAATCAGGGTGTCAATGATCAATGAATACCTGCTATTACAGTGATCTTGATACTCTTTTCCGGATGAAAATATCATCCGAAGATAACTGCCGGTATAGGGCCCCGGGAATCCCTGTACTATTCCCACCCGAATGGCGTTCCGGGTGGGACTTTTTCACAATATGCTTCTGCCGAATGTATCAGGCCGTCGTAAATCTTGAATGAATGCCATACATCAAGTTCGCCCTGACCGGAAAAGAGAGAACCAGGGCCAAAATTCATACGAATGGCAACAACACCCATTTCTTCGTCAACAGCCAGAACTTTATATTTGATTCCTGCAAGGGTAGGTATCGTCTGTGTCTTCATATTGTCGCAGCCCTTAAAGAAGGTACAGCCCGGACCTGCCATAAGCTGGCCGTTTTCATATCTGTATGCATCATCTGCCATTGGCGAATCCACTTTTACAAAACTTCCCACTTTCAAACCCTCGGGATATGTAATTGCCATCTTGATCATTTCTTCCCGGGTATTGAGCTGCTCCTTTTTGGGAACATAGGCCATCTCTTTGCTTATTGTCTTGAGATTGCTTGGATCAAAAAGCATTCCTTCTTCTTTACCTCTAACTACACTTGATTCAATTTCAGTGATTTTCTGATCCTGGACCTTCAGTCTCATGACAAAGAAGACCGGAGTATCTTTTTCTTCGATCACCAGGAATGATATTGCAGTTCCTTCTTTGATATCAATAATATCTCTTCTGTAATCTGTGAGTTTGATTTTGCTCTTCCAGAGCCCTTCTCCAATCTTCAATTCCTTACAGTCTTCGGTAAATTTTACATCTGAAGAAACAGGCAGGATATCCGGGTTCTGGGCTAAAAGTGCATCGAGATACTGGGTTATGAAACCCTTGAGGCATTCCCTGTCACATACTTTTGTTGTTGAACAACTGTTTATGGAAATGCACAGCAGGACTATTGAAAAAACAGCTATTACTTTTTTAATCATTTATTCCTCCGTAAAATAGTTTGATACCTGTTCAGTGTGAATCTGGCTGAAAAAAACGGAAATTGATAAAAATGAGCATTTTCTGAATATAAACTATGTATAATAGATTTTTTTACGTTACACAAGACGGAAATAAAGAACGGGATATTTTTTTTAATACAATATATAATAAATTTACATAATGTATAATTTATACACAGAAAGGTTTTTCACCTGTCAGTAAGTTGCATGTCTGTGCCATCTCTACAAGATGTCTGTTGAGCATATCCATGAGCAAAATGGAAAGTCCTGAGGCAGAGAGCATCGAAAGGTACGCCTCCTGTAGAATAATCCTCTTATGCATATCCTTTATTCCGCTTGTCAGGTTTGAAAGACCTGCTATTGTTTTAACTGGAAATCCCAGAATGTCGGGAAGAAGTCCCAGTATGTTCAACAGCTCCATATTTCTGACTGCACCGTCATTCCAGAGAAGGGGCGAGACAACTGGATCAATTATCAGCCTCTCTTCAGCAACTCCTGATTCCCGGCATATCTTATATAGATCTACTGCAATGTTGAGTCTGTCCTGGGTATCGAACGGCGGCAGGCCATTTGAATCCAACAGGTAGCCAATGATGTCTACATCAAATTCTGCTGCAAGGGGAAGTATTTTTTCAAGTTTATCATGTTCAAGAGAAAATCCGTTAATGATTACCCTGTTTTTACTTATACTTAACCCTTTCCTTATAGCCTGTGGATTTGTGGTGTCGAGAATGACCGGCAGATCAGTCACCTCCTGAATCGAAAAAATAAGAAATTCCATTTTTTCTTCAGTGCGGGATTTCAATGGACCGGTATTTATATCAATAGCTCCAGCGCCCTGTATTTGCGTCACCAATTTCTGAAGGGGTAATGCATCCTGGCGGTCAAGGGATTTTTCTATTATACTGCTGGTTATCCGTATATTGTCTGCTGCAAGAAGCATTTTTTCAACCTCGGTTAAAAAACAGTTGTCAGGTCGGTGGTTTTAGAAGTATCCGGTAAATGAGCAGTGGTTAAAAGCCTTATAACCTATCAGTTGTTATCAATCTGTTTTTCCAGTTCTTTCAGGACATCAGCAATCTGTATATCTGTCAGGAGGCCCAGTTCAAGCAGTATTGCCCCGATCCTTCGATGCCTTCCTGCTGAAATATCTTCCTTTACCTGAATATTTAGTGCTTCAATTACCTGTTCAGGTGTTACATATCCCTTATTTATAGCAACAACACCGAATCTCATTTCTTTATTTACATTCTCACTCATTGTCTGCAGTCCTCAGATGATATATATCCGTTTTCCAACACCGTCAACAAAGACATAGGCCGGAAGCATTCCATATCAGCCAGTGAATTAGCCCTCTAATTCCAGTTTAATACGCCCTCCCGATAACCATTCCCCTGCTGCTTTACCTAACGGGACGAGCTGCTTTTTATCAGGATATACGGATTGAGGTGTATCGACTATCGATTCTGAATATTATACTAAAAGAGGTGCCACAATCAAGGATGTTTCCTGTCCATGTCTTTTGTCTTGAAAAAAATGATATTTGAAAAGCAGATTGCTTTGACCTGCGGGAAAACTGCAGGTGGTATTATGACCAGTTATTGTGCATTATTATATGTAAAAATTTCCCAAAATATATTAAGTATAAATATACGTTTTAAGTTGATATAGTAAAAAGAAAACGTTTGATAAAAAATTTATGAAAGTGTAGTGTCTTGTATTGATTATATTTATTCTCTTTGTGGGTGCAGGCGCCTGAGTAAAGCGGTTTAAGATTATTTTAAATGTGCAGTTTATCCTATATTTTGAGAAAAAATAAAGAATAGATAAAATGTCCTAATGGTTAAATTTATTGGTTTTTAAAATTAATTTTCAAGTTTTACTTTATGTTTTTCAGGAATTTTATGTATGGGCAGAGATCCGGTAAATATCGGCTATTTCAGGTTGGGCATATCAGGGGTAGAAAGAATTGATATATTAAAATATGCAAAACAGAAAAAATTTGGAAATGTGATGTTTGTTGAAGAACCTGCAGATCAGGCAAAAGACTGGAAGCTGAGAAAAATAGGTAAAATAATTTTCAGTCTGAAATCCGGGGACAGGATCATTATCCCTCAATTGACCAGGCTTGGCAGATCCAGCCTTGAGGTGCTTGAAATTCTAAAAACAGCTGTTGAAAGGGAGATTAATATCTTTTCTGTAAAAGATGGATTTGAATTAAACAATCAAGATATGCATCAGGAAACCATGGTTTCCATGTTTTCATTTTTTTCAGAACTTGAAAAAGAATTTGTGAGTCAGCGGACAAAAAAGGCCCTGACGGAAAGAAAAAAGGCCGGTGTCAGGCTGGGGCGACCGGAAGGCCCAGGAAAATCAAAGCTTGATAAAAACAGGGATGAAATAATTACCCTCCTTAAAAACGGATCAACCAAGGCCTTTATTGCAAGAAAATATAAAACAACAACTCCAAATCTTTATAACTGGCTTAAAAAGAATAAAATAAATGTGAAATCCGATTACCGATAACTGTTTTCCGGATGTAAATAATACCCATCAATTTTTTTGACAAAAGACCAATCCTGTGTTTTATAACCCATCATATAGTTTCTGCTTTATAAGCGATATAAAAATTGAACAAAATTTAGTATTTTTTGTCTAACAATAGATACTAAAGGATGGTTTCTGCTATCACTATTTGAAAATCCTGGAATGAATCAACACACCGAGAGTCTGAGCAATGAATCTTTATAGGGCTGTGTTGTTCATTCTCCTCCGACAAAAATTAATAAACTCAGATTCATCTGGCTTCATACAGGGAAATGTATATGGTTAAACTGGAAAATATTAATAAGAGTTATTTCAGCGGAAGTCCTCTTCATGTACTCAAAGGTATTGATCTGGAAATAGAAGAAGGTGAGTTTGTTTCAATTATGGGTTCATCCGGTTCAGGTAAGTCCACCCTGCTTAATATCATCGGTATTCTTGATAATTACGACAGCGGCGGATACTGGCTTGGCGGGACTCATATTATGAACCTCACCGAAAAAAAGGCCGCATATTTCCGCAACAGGATGATTGGTTTTGTATTTCAGTCCTTTAATCTTATCAGCTTTAAAAATGCTTTGGAAAATGTGGCTCTTCCGCTTTATTACCAGAAAATAAACAGAAAAAAACGCAACCTGATTGCAATGGAGTATCTTGATAAACTTGGTCTTAAGGAGTGGGCAGATCATACTCCCAATGAGCTGTCCGGCGGTCAGAAACAGAGGATAGCAATAGCAAGGGCCATGATCACAAAGCCGAGGATAATAGTTGCTGATGAGCCCACAGGGGCACTGGACAGCCAAACCTCGCTGGAGGTTATGAAACTTCTTCAGGAGATTAACAAAGAAGGTGTAACCATTGTTATTGTCACCCATGAGAAAGACATATCTCTGATGACAAAAAGAATTGTAAGGTTAAAGGACGGCCTGATTGAAGAGGATGGTCTAGAGGGTAGAGAATGTTAGGTCTGGACACGTGGGAGGAAATATTCAGTACGCTGGGTAAAAACAAGCTCCGCGCATTTCTCACCGGATTCAGCGTGGCATGGGGTATTTTTATGCTGATAATACTGCTTGGATCGGGCAATGGGCTTGAAAACGCCATGGGGCTTAATTTTGAAAGATCTCTTGTAAACAGCATGAGAATCTGGGGCGGAAAAACCACAAAGCCTTTTGAAGGTTTTAAGCAGGGGCGTTATATAGGGCTTGATAATGATGACTATGATCAGGTTAAAAGCATGCCCGAAGTTGAGCTTATCACATCACAGTACAGTATTCCCGGTCAGGGTTATGTGGCATACAAGGGAAAGTCTGTAAAATATCAGGTTGTGTCTGTGCATCCTGATTATGCCTATATAAATAAAGAAGAAATCGTTAAAGGCAGAAACTTCAACGAATATGATATTTCTGAAAAACGCAAGGTTGTCGCTATCACGCAGGAAGTTGAAGAAGAACTTTTCGGCACTGATAAATCTATTGGAGAATACATTATCATAAATGGTTTTTACGCAAGAGTTATTGCCGTTTTCAAGTCAAAAAACCAGAACAGCGACAACAAGGTAATTGTCCTGCCTATTACAACAGCACAGCTGCTTTATGGAGGGACAAAGCGCATATCAAATATGGCCTTAACAATACCTGTATCGTCCTCAGTGGAAGAATCACAGGAAATTGAGAAGCGTATCCGCAAACAAATAGCAAAAATACATAAATTTGACCCTGAAGATGACAGGGCTATTTTTATTTCAAACAGTATTGAAAGGCTCTCCAGGATGATGACCCTGTTTGATTCCATAAGGCTTTTTGTGTGGGTAATAGGTATTATGACCATTGTGGCGGGTATTGTAGGTGTAAGCAATATTATGACCATTGTTGTAAAGGAGCGTACCAGGGAAATAGGCATCAGGAAGGCCATTGGAGCAAGACCTGTCTCAATTATAGGGATGATAATGCAGGAAGCTGTTCTTATAACATCCGCCTCCGGATTTATAGGGCTTCTTGGCGGTACCGGGCTGCTGGAATTTATAAGAAGAGTAATGCCAAAAAACGAATACTTTTATAATCCTGAGGTAAATATGACTATTGCTGTAAGCGCTACTATCCTGCTTATCGTTGCAGGGCTTCTTGCAGGATTTTTCCCTGCGCGCAAGGCAGCAAAAATTAAACCGATTGTGGCATTGAGGGATGAATAATTATGATAGATCGTGACCTCTGGCAGGAGGTTTTTCATATACTTAAAAAGAATAAGACACGTACGCTGCTTACAGGTTTTGGAGTATTCTGGGGCATATTCATGCTTGTTGTAATGCTGGGCGCCGGTAACGGCCTTAAAAACGGAGTCTTTTACGGATTGGGCGATATGGCCCTTAACAGCATGTACATATGGACGAGGTCGACTACTATTCCCTACGAAGGATTTGACAAGGGCCGCTGGTGGAGTTTTACCGATGATGATACACAGGCGATCCGTGATAATATTCCTGAGATTGAAGTGCTGGCCCCCAGGGCAAGCGGACGCGGCGGGGATGTAGAGATATCAAGAGACAACAGAAGCGACAATTTCAGGATTGTCGGCGACACTCCGGGTTACCTTAAAATACAGCCGCTCGACATTTCCGCCGGGCGATTCATCAATGAAAAGGACCTCAAGCTTAAAAGAAAGATAATCATTATAGGTGAAAGAGTACGTGAAATACTGTATGAGCCTGATGAAGATCCTGTAGGTGATTTCCTGAAAGTAAGCGGTATCTACTATCAGGTGGCAGGTGTATTCAAATCAAGGCGTCCTCCTGATAATGGTGGTGACCAGGATAATAAAACTATCTTCATGCCATTCTCTACCATGCAGCATACCCAGAACATGGGGAACAGGGTCGGGTATTATTCGGTTCTTTCAAAGGACGGGATTTCTACAAAGGTTATTGAAGAAAAAATGAAAAAGCTGCTTGCAAAGCGGCACAGGGTTTCTCCTGATGACAAACTTGCCTTTGGCACTGATAATGTAGAGGAACAGGTTAAAGAGGTAAATGTCCTCTTTACCGGTATATCTTTTCTTTCATGGTTTGTAGGAACGCTGACTCTTTTTGCAGGAGTTGTAGGTACAAGCAATATAATGCTTGTTGTTGTAAGGGAGAGAACCAAGGAGATAGGTGTGCAGAGGGCGCTCGGTGCCACACCCTGGAGAATAATAAGGCAGATTATTACTGAATCAATTTTTCTAAACACTGCTGCTGGATACATGGGGCTGCTTCTGTCTATCGGACTTGTTGAACTGGCTGCATTTTTACTCAGAAAATTAGATGTCCGGACTTTCTATTTTTATAACCCCGAGGTGGATATAAAAGTCGCCCTGCTGGCACTCGCAATACTTGTTGTCTCCGGTGCTATCGCCGGACTGCTTCCGGCAAAGCGGGCAGTAAGCATAAAACCTATAGATGCATTAAGATCTGAAATCTGATTATAAGGAAGGAATAAAATGAAAAGAATATTGACTGTTCTGGTTGTAATTATCCTGCTGGGAGGTGGCGCATATCTTTTTACATACCTTGCAGCGAAAGAAAAAAAAGCTCCTGTAGTATATGAAATAAAACAGCCTATTGTTACCGATATCATAAAAAAAACTGTTGCAACCGGTTCCATCAAGCCGCGCAAGGAAGTAGAGATAAAGCCTCAGGTGCCGGGCATTATCCAGGAAATATATGTGGAATCAGGAGAGATGGTAAAAAGAGATGACCTTATTGCAAAGGTCCAGGTTATTCCTGAAATGAAGGAGCTTAACTCGGCGGAAGCAAGGGTGAGGCAGGCAAAAATAAACCTGGATAATAAAAAATGGAAGTATGAACGACAGAAGGAAACCTATACCGAAGGCATAACTCCGGAACAGGACTACCATAACAGCGAAGCTGACTACAAAAATGCAAAATCAGAGTATGAAGCCGCTGAAAATAATCTTCAGATAATTAAAAAAGGTGTTGCTAAAAACACGACAACAACCAATACGCTCATAAGGTCAACAATGGACGGAATGATCCTGGATGTTCCTGTTGAAATCGGTGACACTGTAATACAGAGCAATTCTTTTAATGCCGGATCAACTATTGCTACTGTGGCTGATATGAGTGACCTGATTTTTGAAGGCAAACTTGATGAAACGGAGATAGGCAAGATTAAAATCGGAATGGAGCTTTTGATAACCATCGGCGCTATAGAGGACGTCAGTTTTAAAGCCACTCTCGAACATATTTCACCAAAGGGGGTTGAGGAGAACGGCACCATACTTTTCCCGATAAGGGCAAAGGTTGAACTTGTTGAGAACATTTTTGTGAGGGCCGGGTACAGTGCTACTGCAAGCATTGTGCTGGATAAAAGGGAGCAGGTCCTGGCTGTTAATGAGAGCGTGCTCCAGTTTGATAAAGATAATAAAACCTTTATTGAAATAGAAAACACGCCGCAGAATTTTGAGAAAAAGTATATAGAGACAGGCCTGTCCGACAGTATTAATATTGAAGTTGTCTCAGGCCTTGAAAGGGATGCAAGGATCAAGGTCCCAAAGGTGTAGGAGAAGGAGTATGCTGAAATATCAAAAATTTATTTAAGTTATTAATCCCGGCTGACCGATACTTATATTGTTATTATTTGACACAATTTCCTTATCCTGAGAAAATATAGGCGTTTCTTATTTGGCAGAGATATAGCATATGTAAGTTATAGTTTTATCTGCATTATTTGTTCAATAACAATGGTACTCGGCATGGAAACATATTTTGCATCACCTGAAAGAGCTGACAGTAACCTGCTTGCATCTGAAATAGATATTATAAGCAGCAGCCCGGTGATGTCCGGTCTGCTCACTTCAGTCAACGGCCTGCTTGCCATAGTAAATGAACACCGTCAGGTGGTTGCCCTTAATGATTCCTTCCTGAAAATGCTCGGTATAGACGATCCTTCAGAATCCCTGGGTTTAAGACCGGGAGAAATTCTTAACTGTATCCATTGTAATGATGAGCCTTCCGGATGCGGCACAACCAGGTACTGCTCAACCTGCGGAGCAGCAATCGCCATGGTGTCAAGTATTGAATCAGGTAATCCTTCCGAAGAGATCTGTGCATTGTCAGCAAGAATGAATAATACCGATGTGGAAATGGTCCTGAAGGTAAAGTCCCAGTGTATTGATATTGAGACCAGAAGGTTTATTCTGTTGTTTCTTCAGGATATTACACTGCAGATGCATCGAGCGGCCCTTGAGAGGACATTTTTTCATGATCTCAACAATATGATAAGTATATTGTCCGGTGCAACAGAGCTCCTTGCACTGGAGTCCTCCTCTGAGCTTATCGATATGGTTAAAAAGGCGGTTATGAGGCTTAAAAGGGAGGTAGATATTCAGAAATTCCTTTTGCAGGGGGAATCAACCGACTATAAGATAGTTCTACAGAAGGTAACTACCAGGGAAATAATTGAGGAGCTTAAGGCATGTTTCAGCTCTCATCCCCTGTGTTTTGATAGAAAGATTGAATTTACCGAGAATTATCCTGATATCAGCTTCAGCACGGATGTGACTCTGCTTATAAGGGTCCTGTCCAATATGATTATCAATGCCCTTGAGGCGACAGATGAAGAAGGGATTATCAGGGTTTCTCTGGAAAGGCTTTATGAATCACTGCGGTTTTCTGTCTGGAATGATGGAGAAATTCCCCCTGAAGTGGCAGTCAGGATTTTTCAGCGCAACTTCAGTACAAAGGGGCAGGATGGCAGAGGCACCGGGACCTACTCCATGAAACTGCTTGGTGAAAAGATATTAAAGGGAAAAGTGACATTTTTTTCCTCTGTCGAGGAAGGCACAACCTTTACTGTAGTATGCCCCTTATATTGATGTATGTTTAATCTATATTATATTTTTCCTTCAGCCTTTTAAGATTTTTCATGTACTCATAGTGAAATGTAAATCCGGATTTATTGGACAGATCACTGAATACAAGCCTCAGATATGGCCTTATATCAATCCCGTTAGGGTTCTGTTTCATATCGTTTGCCCTGTCCAGGATCAGCACACTGTAGTAGCTGGTGAGTATCCGGATCTTTGATTCCTGCCTCATGAGATAGTTTCTGCCGCCAATGGTGTTAAGGAAGAAACCTGCATATTCATACAGAGTCTGCTGAGACGGACGCCCCTTTATTTTTTTTCTATCCTTGCTGTCATATGTATACCACAAATAAAAATCCCTCATCGTAGATTCAATATCCTCGTTTTCATGGGCAAGCACGTTCTTAACCAGGAATATTCTCTCTTTACCCAGCGCCCTGTAAAAGTGCGCAATGTTTACAAACATGTTATAAAGGGATTCGGTCTCATTTCCAAAAAGAGGCGGCTTTTCTGATATTTTCTGGATAATCTCTTCATACTCGTTGTAGGAGCTCCCATCCAGATCATATTCTTTTATGTAGTCCTGCTGGTCAAGATGCACAAAAAAAGCGGCTATACGGCGCTCAACATCCTCAATTGGATCGGCAGTCTCCAGATCATCACCGGGTGCCTTTGAACCTGACTCATCCTCTGAAACGATATCCTCATCCTCAACCAGGTTTGCATCACCTGTAAGGGTAGATACAGTCTTTTTAAGAGAGACGATTTTATCGGTCAGTTCTTCATTTTTTGCCTGCCACTCGATTTTTTCCTGTTCAAGGACATCAAGATTGGTTTTGTAGTGTGATTCAAGCGTTCTGTAGCCAAGAAATCCAAGTGCTCCAAAAATAACAATACAAATAACGATTGTGACAATCTGTTTTTTTGACATAATTTCTCTCACCTTAATTCACATGGTTTACATCTTTTCATTGCCTCAGCCATGAGCACCGCACCTTCTATGGAAGGGGAAACAGGTACCCTGTTCTGTTCAAATCCTTCGATAAGCATCCTGTATCTTTCAACATGGGGTACATAGGCAATCATCGGTTTTCCTTCATTGTGACAGACCTGGCTCAACCTTGCGCCTATATCCAGCGTAATGCCCGGTAGATACGGCAGCAGGAGTAATAGAATACAATCTATATCCGGCTGCCGGCTCAGGGCTTCAGCCATATGAATAAAATCAATATCTGTCGCACTTCCGGTAAGATCAAGCGGGTTGCCCAGTGATGCTATCTGCGCTATGCTCGGGGAGAGCTTTGTCCGCAGTTCATTCTGATAGTTACTGTCAAATTCTGTAACAGACAGACCTCTCTCATCACAGAAATCAACCGCTATTGCTCCGTGACCGCCGCTGCCGGTTATGATCCCGAGTCTTCCCGGATTATACTGCTGGTAACAGCTCAAAGATTCACAGAATGAGATCAGCTCCTGCTCATTTTTTGCCTCTATAACATTATGCTGAAGGGCTATATCCGAGAATATTTTATAATTTCCTCCCAT
Source organism: Desulfatiglandales bacterium (assembly GCA_963667015.2). Lineage (GTDB taxonomy): Bacteria > Desulfobacterota > DSM-4660 > Desulfatiglandales > HGW-15 > JAAZBV01. The sequence goes on along the minus strand of CAXXJJ010000004.1, from coordinate 597,647 downwards.
GCTGGCTGTATGGCTTGTGACAGCCCTGCTGCCTCCCGCACTCTTACCTGCCTTGAGTACTACCACCGGCTTGGGACTTCTTCCTGCCGCCAGCATGAACTCGCGGCCTTCGTTGTTCCCAAAGCCTTCTATGTAGAATGTTATAACATCTGTATTTTCGTCCCTGATCAGATAATCGAGCAGTTCCATTTCGCCGATAACAGCCTTGTTGCCGATACTCAACCCCAGTGAAATGCCGACACCCTCGCCTGCAAATTTGACCATCTGATCAACAAGAATTCCTCCGCTCTGGCTGACAACAGCTACATTGCCGTTTTCGGGCTTAACCATGCGCTCGGAAGGCAGAAAAAAGGTGTCCACGACATCGGGGACATATAATCCCAGACAGTTTGGTCCAATAAAAGGGAAATCTGCCTCTTCAGCCATATGAACCATTTTATTCTGAAGATCAATGTTGCCTGTCTCTGCAAATCCCCCTGATATTACTGCCGCACCACCTGCTCCCGATTTGATACACTCCTCAAGAATTTGAGGGCAGAATTCAGCCCTGGCCGATATCACGGCCAGATCCACCTTGTCAGGGATGTCAGAGATGGAGGTATACACTGTATCGCCATGGAGTTTTCCTCCCTTTGGATTGACCGGGTATGCCTTAACAGGCTGCCTGAAATGGTTTTTGGTAAATATTATATTAGCGGGATGAGTGTCATTACTGAGAGAAACACCAATTACTGCGATACTTTGAGGTCTTAACATACGTTGAAGATTCATTATATGATCCTCATCTTTTTATCTGGTTCATTAATATTTCCGGTGAGTTAAATTTATATTTATACATAGCCGGTGTCTTGTCGATTTTTATTAATGGAATATTTTTAACATGAATAAATTGCAGTAGGCAAATAATATTATAAATTAAGTTAAATTAATAATTGAATCATTTTTTCTGCCGGGATATGCTGGCTGAAATTTTATAATACTAATTATGGAGAACTATATGCCCTCAGGTAAAAAAAATGCAAGTCCCTATTCCCACGCACATGAAGAGGCAGAGGCCTCAAAAAAGGCCGCTGATACACCACAGACCAGATCCGAATCCTACAAACTCTCATATCTGGATGACAAATTTATACTTCGTGATGATCTAAGACCCATCAGGCTTCAGCTTGAGCTGCTTAAACCTGAACTGGTACAGCAGGAACTGGGTATAGAATCGACGATTATTTTTTTTGGAAGCGCAAGGACCCTGGATAACGAAACCGCATTAAAGGAGCTCGAAAAGGTTGAAGAAGAGCTTAAAAAACAGCCTGAAGACAGCGAGCTGCTGGTAAAACTCAATAAGGCCAGAAGGGCGGTCAAAAACAGTAATTACTATGAAGAGGCAAGAAAACTTGCCAAAATGATATCCCTATCCTGCCAGAAGGCTGAAAAAAAGGCCTATGTCATTACAACCGGGGGCGGACACGGCATAATGGAGGCGGCAAACAGGGGTGCCTATGAATCAGGGGCAGAAAGTATCGGCCTTAATATTGTCCTGCCATTTGAGCAGCACCCGAACAAGTATATTACCCCTGAGCTTTGCTTCCAGTTTCACTATTTTGCCATAAGAAAAATGCATTTTCTCATGCGGGCAAAGGCGTTGATAGTCTTTCCCGGCGGATTCGGCACAATGGATGAGCTTTTTGAAACACTGACACTTGTTCAGACTAAAAAAATAAAGCCTATCCCGATTCTGCTCTTTGGGCTTGAATACTGGAAGAGATTGATTGATTTTGAGATGTTTGTGGAAGAGGGGACTATTTCTCCCGGAGATCTTGATCTTTTTAAATTTGTAGAAACTGCCGAAGAGGCCTGGGCGCTTTTAAGGCAGCTTGATCCTGAATTGAAGAACGGGGTAAGTTGTGAGGTTGAAAATCAATGATCTACACAGTTGATCTTACCTTCCTGTAGAAGTTTATTATTGGATATTCAGACCCTTAATATGATATATTTATCCCTCGAAAGCATTTCATAATGTCATTATGAAATAAATCCGATTATAACCGAATTTTCCGGATTACAGGAGAAAAGAAAATGGTACAGAAGAGGGTAAAAAGGAAAAGGGTTACATTTTCGCTATCAGCGCCGGGGGCAAAGGATGTCTGTCTTACGGGCACCTTTAACAACTGGGATATCAGAAAACACCATATGAAACAGAATGAAGACGGTGTCTGGACAAAAACCGTTATCATCCCTCCCGGAACATATGAGTACAAATATCTTGTGGGTGACGAATGGTGGCATGACCCGGCAAATGAAAATGTTGTCTATAATGAGCACGGCACATTAAACAGTTTAATAACCATCAAATAGATTTTTATCCAGATATAAATTAAATAATATTAAAGGGTTATGAAGATATATTGATCCTTTCGCTGAGGCTCTGTCAATGCTCGTGTATATTCTTTTTGCTGCAGGTTTTTTAGTTCTCATAAAAGGGGCGGATATCCTTGTTGAAGGTTCATCATCTCTTGCAAGACGTTTTAATGTGTCAGACCTTGTTATCGGTCTTACTGTCGTGGCATTCGGCACCTCGACACCTGAACTGTTTGTCAATGTCATTGCAAGTATAAATGGAAATACTGACCTGGCTATTGGTAATGTACTGGGCAGCAATATCTCAAATATTTTCCTGATACTTGGCATTTCATCACTGATATTTCCTCTTAAGGTAACCAGTGGTACTGTATGGAAAGAGATTCCATTCAGCCTTCTTGCTATTCTTGCCCTCGGGATTATGGTTAACGGGTCGTTGATAAATAATGAAGCACAAAACATTCTGACACGATCGGACGGATTACTGCTGTTACTTTTCTTTTCCATATTTATTTACTATTCATGTTCAATTGCCTCCGATGTAGACGGGATGGCCGAACACGTGCCTTCCGGCAAATACTCGTTTCTCAGGTCCTTAATAATGGTGATTCTCGGTTTTGTCTGCCTTACCGCAGGGGGGGTATGGATAAAAGATGGAGCCGTAAAAATCGCCTCATCCTTTGGCATGAGTGAAGGCCTTATAGGGTTGACTATTGTTGCTATTGGGACCTCTCTTCCGGAACTTGCCACATCTGCTGCCGCAGCATATAAAAAAAAGGCGGATATAGCTGTTGGTAATGTAGTTGGATCAAATATCTTTAATGTCCTTTTTGTACTGGGTATCAGTTCAGTAATTAAACCCATACCGTTTTCATTATCAAGTAATATAGATATAGGTGTGGTTATTGCCGCCAGCATTCTGCTGTTTTTGAGTATGTTTACCTTAAAAAAACATTCACTGGACAGATGGGAAGGCGCTGTTTTCCTTGTTTTCTACTCATTGTATATTGGATACCGCATGTATACAGGGTGAAATCATAAATACTGTTGACTAGAAAAAGACCTGCAAGTATAAATTAACCATTTGGCAAGCAAGTATTCTATCTTCAAAAATATAGTTTAAAACTAATTCTAACACTAAATTTTGAGTCGGGGCTGAACCCGTAACCGGAAGGAGCATGTTATGAAAACCTTTAATAAATGTTTTATAATCACACTGTTACTAATTAATATCTTTAGCTTTTCCAGTCTTGACGCAGATGAAATAACTACAAAAAACGGCGACAGGATTTCCGGTGAAGTCATTACCATGAAGGACGGCAAGCTCGTTATAAAAACCTCCTACGCCGGTGAAATCGGAATCAAATGGACCGAGATAGCTGATATAAAAACAGAAAAAGAGATTTCGGTCCTGTTGAGTGATGACAGCCTGATAAAAGGCAGTCCCCGGGGCTTTGAACAGGACAAAATGATAATCACAACGAGCAAGGTTCAGGAACCCGTATCCTTTTCCATGGCTGATGTTAAATCGATAAATCCGCCTAAAGAGCCTCCTGTAAGGATAAAGGTCAGGGTAAACGCGGGATTAACCTACACAAGCGGAAATACGGAAAAAGATACTGAACATATTGACGGTGAATTCTCTGCAAGAACAGAGAAAAACAGATATACCGCGGGTGTTCAGTTGAACAGAACAGAAGACGAAGGAGTAAAGACAGAGAATAATACACTTGGCTATATTAAATACGATCACTTTTTTTCAAAAAAATGGTTTGCCTACAGTAATGCACTTTTTGAAAAGGATAGATTCAAAGACCTGAGTCTGCGGTCTTTAATCGGTATCGGGTCCGGTTATCAGTTTTATGAAACCAAAATAACCAATCTTTCACTTGAGGCAGGTATAAATTATGTGAGTGAAAATTATATTGCAGCACCGGACAATTCATATTCATCAGGCAGGTGGGCAATTACCTGGGACAGGTACTTTTACGATAAGGCCTTCCAGTTATTCCATTTTCACGAAGGATTTATGAGCCTGGAGAATTCGGATGATATGTTTATTAAAAGCAGGACCGGAATACGTGTCCCTTTATTCAAGCACTTCAATGCATCCCTTCAGTATAACTGGGACTGGGAAAAAACCCCTTCACCAGGCAGGGAGGATACCGATACGGCTCTGATGTTCACACTGGGGTACCTGTTTGAAAATTAAATCAGTCTAAAGCCGACAAGTTTCTCCGCTCCTCCCGGTTGCATTATCTATACAGAAACCCCGCTTCTTTTAGGCGGGGTAGTTAATTAACTGTCAATGTCCGTGATTCCTCCATTATTAAAGAGGGTTAATTTATTAAACTCACTATCAAAGGTTAAATATGAAATATAAATTAACTGCCATTATTGTGCTGATATTTATGGCTGTGATATTTATAGTCCAGAATGCGGCTGTTGTGGATATCAGGTTTTATTTCTGGACAATAAGTATTTCAAGAATACTGTTAATGTTTATCCTGCTTGTTGTAGGAATTGTTATTGGCTTTTTATTTAACAGTTACCTGAAGCACATTAAAAAGCCTGTTTAGATTAAAGGCCTGAAAAGAACTCCCGTGTTTTCAGACAGGCTTATTTCCTGTAAGTAAAGTGTATTTGCCTTAGCAATTGTCACAGTAAGGAGATGTATGCCTGTACTCAGTTTTATTCTGCTTACAATCACCATTGGTTACTTCCTGTACTGGCTCGCAGAAATCCCTGCAACATGGTTCAGCCGGATAGCAGAAAAAAGCGAAAATAATTATGAAGGCATGCATCTAATTAAAAAAAACGATTTTATATAGGTAACTTTAAAATGAAATAATCCGGAACTCTGGGGACCTTTGCAGGCAAAATTGGAAGACGCGGTTAAGTATCCCTAATCACTTGGTATAAAGACCGATAATAAAGATAAACCGGAAGAATAGGTAATTATTGATGAACAATATAAATAACAGCAATGAGAATGATCAAAAATATTCCGGTGAGATAGCTTCAATAAGGGGAAGTGTTGTTGATATTCATTTTCAGGAGAAGCTTCCTCCAATAAACAGCCTTATACGAGCGGGTGAAAAAGAGGATGTGCTCATAGAGGTGCTTGTCCACCTTGATGAAAACCTGTTAAGGGGAATCGCGCTCAATCCAACCGCAGGCCTTTTCAGGGGAAGCAAAGCCTGGACCAATGGAGATCCGTTGAAGGCCCCGGTAGGAAAAGAGCTTTTAGGGCGTATGTTAAATGTCTTTGGTGAGACAATAGATGGTGAAGGTACCCCTCAGGGAATTGAGAAGAGGTCAATTCACAATCGCCCTATTGAGCTTTCTAAAAGGGTCACAGGAGAAGAGGTTTTTTTTACCGGAATAAAAGCTATTGACCTCCTTGTTCCTCTTGAGAAGGGCGGAAAAGCCGGGCTCTTTGGTGGTGCAGGCGTTGGAAAGACAGTAGTTATTACAGAACTAATTCACAATATGGTGGGAAAACATGAAGGCATAAGTGTATTTTGCGGAATAGGGGAAAGATGTCGTGAAGGTGAGGAGCTCTACCGTGAGATGGGAGATGCAGGCGTACTTAAAAATACTGTCATGGTCTTTGGACAGATGAATGAACCACCGGGCGCGAGGTTCAGGGTAGGGCATGCGGCCTTGACGATGTCAGAGTACTTCCGTGATGACCTTGGTCAGGATGTTCTTCTTCTGGTGGATAATATATTCAGGTTCATTCAGGCCGGATCCGAGCTCTCGGGTCTTCTGGGAAGGCTCCCATCCAGAATGGGCTATCAGCCGACAATGGGTACTGAACTGGCAGAACTGGAAGAAAGAATCAGCAGTACAAGCAAAGCGGCCATCACATCCATACAGGCGGTTTATGTGCCTGCTGATGATCTGACCGATCCATCGGCTGTCCATACCTTTTCTCATCTTTCAGCCTCTATTGTCCTCTCCAGAAAACGGGCAAGCGAGGGTTTTTATCCTGCCATAGATCCGTTACAGTCAAGATCAATCATGCTTCAGCCGAGAATAGTCGGCCAGAAGCATTATGATGTGGCAAGGGAGGTCCAGAGAACCCTGGCGAGTTATGAAGAATTGAAAGATATTATCGCCATGCTTGGTCTTGAAGAGTTATCAAGGGAGGATAGAAATGTAGTATTCAGGGCAAGGCGCCTTGAGCGTTTTCTTACTCAGCCCTTTTTCACCACTATGCAGTTTACCGGACATGAAGGGAAAATGGTGGATTCCGAAGAAACAGTATCAGGATGTGAGCGTATACTCAATGATGAGTTTTCGGATTATGATGAGAGCGCTCTCTACATGATAGGATCAATAGATGAAGTCAAGGACATCAAGAAGGTAGATATAACAGATACAGAAGATACTGAAAATTCAGAGGATGGAGATGAAAAGGAGACTCAAAATTGAAATTAAAGGTCTTTCTGCCAACAGAAATCTTTCTTGATATTGATGTGGTCAAGGTGGTTGGTGAAGGCCCTTCAGGAAGTTTTGCAATTCTTCCGCGTCATGTGGATATAGCCACAGCTCTTGTTCCCGGTATAATGGCCTATTTCCCATCGAATAATCAGGAGCAGTTGATGGCTGTTAACGGCGGTATACTGGTGAAGCAGGGTGAGAACCTTTCCCTTGCAACCCGAATGGCAGTAAAGGGAGAACTCGGTTCTTTAATGAGTGCTGTGGAAAAATTTATCAGCGAGGTCGATGAAAAGGAACGGAAAGCCAGAACTGCGGTTGCCAGAATGGAAGCCGACCTTGTAAGAAGATTTGTGGAGTTTGGAAAAAATGCCTGATAACAGGAAAAAAAAAGAGCAGGACTTTTTCAGCAGCGTAGGGGTGCGTGAAAAACGAAAAATCAGATCCCGAAATAAAAATTATGACGAGGTGTGGTTTGGCCTTGGAACCTTCGGCGTGGTCGGGTGGTCTGTTTCTATTCCTACTGTCATAGGCGCGTTTGTGGGCATCTGGATAGATCTGAAATGGCAGGGAGGATATTCATGGTCTCTTATGCTGATAGTCCTGGGATTGATAATGGGATATCTAAATGCATGGTTCTGGATCAATAAGCAGCGAAACAAAATTAATGAGGATCGTGAAAATGACAAAGACTGATATTGTCATATACTGTATTGCACCTCTATGGGGTATCATTCTGTCAGTTTTTTATTTTGGCGGGCTCTATTATACCCTGAAACTGGCTGCAGGCAGTAATAAACTTAAGTCGATCCTGTTTATAAGTTTTATAATACGGACAATCGTGGTACTTGCAGGATTCTGGATCACAGTTAAATATGGTTTTTATCCCTTCATTATATCATTTATTGCCTTTGTAATTACCCGGTTTGTAATTACAAAAAAACTGGGGCCGGGGAGTGAAAGGAAATAAATATGCATGTTAGTCCTGACAGCCTTGTTTACTGGCAGCATGGCTTTTTACAGATAAACGCAACAATTCTGTTTACTTGGATTGTAATAGTAATTGTCACCTTTGGCTCATGGCTGATTACAAGACGTCTAAGCAGCGGTGAAAGTATACCACGATGGCAGAACTTTCTTGAGATTATTGTTTCTGCTATCAGGCAGCAGCTAAAGGAAATCACCCGGAAAGAACCCGACAGGTTCATGCCCTTTGTGGGAACACTTTTTTTATTCGTTGCCATCTCAAATACCCTTTCCCTTATACCTGGATTTCAACCTCCAACCGGTTCGTTATCAACTACTGCGGCATTGGCAATTGCCGTATTCATTGCAGTGCCTATCTATTCAGTTTCCGAAATTGGATTAGTTAATTACTTTCGTAATTATCTTCAGCCTTCCTTTTTTATGCTCCCATTCAATATAATAGGGGAGTTCAGCAGGACCCTCGCCCTTGCCGTCCGTCTGTTCGGAAACGTAATGAGCGGCACAATGATAGTCGCTATTCTACTGATGCTTGCACCTGTCTTTGTTCCTATCCTGATTCAACTTCTGGGACTTTTGACCGGGCTTGTTCAGGCATATATATTCGCCATTCTTGCCGCTGTTTATATTGGAGCAGGCATGCAGATACAGAAGAAAACCAAATAATGATAAAGGAGAAAATATTATGGATAATTTAGGACTTGTGGCCATGGCTTCTATTTTTGCCGCAGGGTTGTGCATCTGTATAGGAGCAATTGGACCGGCCCTTGGTGAAGGAAAGGCTCTTGCACAGGCATTGAGCGCCATCGCCCAGCAGCCTGATGAGACAGGGACCATCACCAGAACCCTGTTTGTTGGAATGGCCATGGTTGAATCTACTGCCATTTACTGTTTTGTAGTGGCGATGATTCTGATTTTTGCAAACCCATTCTGGAACTACTTTATCTCTCAGGCCGGGGGGTAAGCCGTGCTTATTAACTGGTTCACAGTCCTGGCCCAGCTTGTAAATTTTCTGATCCTTATTTTCCTGCTGAAGCGTTTTCTATATGGCCCGATCATAAAGGCCATGGATGAAAGGGAAAAGAAGGTCTCTGATGCCCTTAAAAACGCAAGAAAGGCGGAGAAAGAGGCAAGGAAAAAATCAATCGAGATAGATAAAGAGAGAAATGCCCTTGAATCTGCCAGAGATCAGATGATGACAGAGGCAAAGGAAGAGGTGTCCCAGTGGCGCAAAAAAACCATTGAAGACACCCGTGCGGATATTGAAGGGCTCAGAGAAAAATGGGTAAACCTCCTAGACCAGGAAAAGGATGTTTTTATCAAGGGAGTAAGAAAGACAGTAATATCTGGTATAATGAAAATAGGGGAGAAGGTACTTAATGACCTGGCAGGGGAAGGTATAGAAAAACAGATAATTACGATTTTCCTTGAGAAACTGTCTGAAAACTCACTGGATATGGTTAAAAATAATAAAAACTCGAACCTTATTATTGAGACAGGGTTTCCACTTGATGAGACAATGACCCGGGAATCAAGGGAAAAAATCATGAAACTGATGCCCAGTATAAAATCAGTTGATTTTCAGGTATCAGGAGATCTGGGAATAGGTGTCAGGACAAAAGTCGGTGACAACAGGGTGGAATGGAACCTTACCAGCTACCTGAAGGGATTTGAAAAGGAAATATTCAAGGATCTCTCAAGAATCTCCCCGGAGAATGCATGATGGATAGCCAATTGAAAAATGTTTTAAATGATGTTGAAAAGGCCATTGATAAAGGTACTGATAAATTTACCTTTGAGGCCCATGTCGAAGAGGTTGGACGAATCAAGTCAGTAGGGCAGGGGATTGTATGGGCAGAAGGCCTGGGGGAGGTGAAGTCAGAGGAACTTGTTTTTTTGAACGGGGATATACAGGGAATGGTCTTTGATCTTCTTCCTGAACGAATAGGTATTGTAGTTTTCGGTCCCAGTGAAGATCTTAGTGCCGGAGAGGAGGTGACCCGGAGCGGAAGAGTCCTTGATATTCCTGTGGGGCAGAATTTTCTTGGAAGGGTTATTGATCCCCTGGGAAATCCTCTGGACGGTCTTGATAAGATAGAGGAAGAGGAAAGATGGCCCGTACTGAAAGAAGCCCCGCCCATACTTGACCGCTCTCCGGTTGAAATGCCCATGCAGACGGGTCTCAAGGTGGTTGATGCCCTTATACCTATCGGACGTGGACAGAGAGAACTGATCCTCGGGGACAGGCAGACAGGTAAAACAGCTATTGCTGTTGACACAATCATCAATCAAAAGGACAAGGATGTAATCTGTATATACTGCGCCATAGGCCAGAGGAGCTCCAGCATTGCCAAGGTTGTTAATGAATTAAAAGAAAATGATGCCATGGGCTACAGTGTTGTGGTAGTGGTTGAAGGGGATGATTCTCCCGGCCTTCATTATATAGCGCCATATGCTGCGGCATCCATAGGCGAATATTTTATGCACAAGGGAAAGGACGTGCTTGTTGTGTTTGATGACCTTACAAGGCACGCACTTGCCTACAGACAGCTCTCCCTGCTTTTAAGAAGACCGCCTGGAAGGGAGGCTTTTCCAGGTGACATATTCTATATACACTCCAGGCTTCTTGAGAGGGCAACACACCTGAAGCCTGATCTCGGCGGAGGTTCCCTTACCGCCCTTCCCATAGCTGAAACAGAGGCTCAGAACATATCGGCCTATATCCCCACAAACCTAATTTCCATAACAGACGGACAGATCTATGTTTCTCCGGATCTTTTCCAGAAAGGCATACTGCCTGCAGTTGATGTAGGTAAATCAGTATCAAGGGTAGGAGGCAAGGCACAAATAGCAGCATACAGAAAGGTGGCAGGTGATCTGAAGCTGTCATACACTCAGTTCCAGGAACTTGAATCCTTTGCCCGGTTCGGTACAAGACTGGATGAGCGGACAAGAAAAACTCTTGAACATGGGAAAAGGGTGCGTGAGTCATTAAAGCAGGATCAGGCATCCGCTTTGACTGTGGGTGAACAGATTGTGATTCTGCTGGCCGTTAGCAAGGGCCTGCTCGATGAAATACCCATTGAAAAAGTAAGGGAAGCCCAGAAGAAACTTATTGAAACTGTAAAAAGTCAGATGTCCGACCTTGATAATGAAGTTGAAAAGGCAGGCCCTGATGACCCTCTATGGGAAAAATTAACGCCAATTATGGAAGAAGGGCTTAAGGAGATTAAACAGGTTAATGCAGACACTGGAAATGCTGAACAGGAAGATCAGGACCGCCCAGGACCTACTGGGAGTGGTCAAGACAATGAAAAGCCTGGCAGCAGTAAACATCAGACAGTATGAAAAGGCAGTAGAATCCCTTGAAGAGTACCGGGTAGTCATCGATCAGGGATGGCATGTACTTTTTCGTAACAAAGGGCAGATGCCTTTAGGAAGCACCGGAAAGAAATCCGTTTGCCTTGTTGTGGGTTCTGACCAGGGAATGTGCGGGCAGTTCAATGAGATTATAGCATCCCATGCTGTAAGTAAAGCGCAGGAAATATTCGGCAAGAGGGAGAGCATGGTATTCTGGAGCAGCGGAGAAAAGGTGTCAGGGACCCTGCTTGACATGGGATACAAAGAAGGAGAGTATTTCAGTACCCCGGGAAGTCTTACTGCTATTAACAGCCAGGTTCAGGCGGTACTTGAACGCATTGAGCATTGGGAGTCAGAGGGTAATATAGATTATTTTTATCTCTGTCATAACATGATTTCAGGAGAAAGCGGTTATACCCAGGTGTTTTATCCTGTTCTGCCCCTTGATAATGAATGGATCAGCAGTACCGGAGATCAGGAATGGCCCGGACGCTGTATCCCGATGATGGGTATTGACTCTGTCCTGCTGTTCCGAAACCTTTTCAGGCAGCATCTATTTGTCAGTTTTTACAGGGCCTTTGTGCAGTCCCTTGCAAGCGAGAACGCGGCCAGGCTTATGGCAATGCAGGCGGCGGAAAAAAATGTGATTGAACGAGAGGAGGAGCTTCAGGCCCTTTTCAGGGAACAAAGACAGAATAACATCACGAACGAACTTCTGGATATTATTTCGGGTTTTGAAGCCTTGAGTGATGATGATTATTAGGATATGTCAATGTCGGCAGGAGTATAAATGACCACCAATACATCAGCCTTTATTAATGCGCCAAAAAGGGTATCAGCCTATCTTGATTGGCTCCAGATGCTTACAGGAGCCGGCCTTATCCTTTTCATGTGGAGCCATATGATACTTGTGGCAAGTGTAAACCTGGGCCCGGAAGTCATGAACACTATCGCACAATTTTTTGAAGAGACATATATGGCCCAGGTGGGCGGGCCTGTGATAGCTGTCATTTTCCTCCTTCATTTCATCCTTGCCGCCAGAAAAATTCCCTTCAAAAGCAGTGAATTTAATAAAATCTATAAGCTCAGCAGGATTCTCAAACACACGGATACATGGCTCTGGATGATACAGGCAATTACAGCTATGATCATACTGATAATGGGTTCAATACATATGTGGGCAGTTTTGACCGACCTGCCAATTACTGCTGTCAAAAGTGCAGCGCGTGTACAGGGAGGATTCTGGCTGATTTTTTACCTGATTCTTCTTCCCATGGTGGAACTGCTTGTGGGAATCGGTTTTTACAGGATCGCAGTTAAATGGGGAGTGGTAAAAAGAAAAGGACGAAAGCCATTTAAGGGCTTTGAGAATATACTTACAGCCATATTTATCATTATAGGCCTTGTCACCATTGTTTGTTTTTTGATTCTCCCCCTTTAAGGAGCATACTATTGGAAATAATTTATTCTGATCTCCTGTGCATAGGTGCCGGACTTGCCGGTGAACGGGCTGCCATTGAAGCCGCTTCCTCAGGCTTTAATGCCTTATGCTTAAGTATAGTACCCCCCAGGAGATCCCATTCATCCGCTGCACAGGGTGGAATGCAGGCAGCTTTAGGGCATTGCGTAATGGGCCATGGAGACTGTCCGGACGTGCATTTTGAAGACACAGTTAAGGGTTCGGACTGGGGCTGTGATCAGGAGGTGGCAAGATTATTTGTAGAAACAGCACCTGAAGCGGTTCGGGAAATGGACCGGTGGGGAACCCCCTGGAACAGGGTTGAAGCCGGTACATCTATCTATTTTAAGGGTGGAAAGAAGTTTGAAAAAACAGAGCCAGAGGAAAAGGAAGGCCTGATCACTGCCAGGAGTTTTGGCGGTACAGCCAAATGGAGAACAGCCTACACCTCCGACGGAACAGGACACACCCTTCTTTACACAATGGATAATAAAGTTGTTGAAACCGGCGTAACAGTGCATGACCGAGTAGAGGCAATATCCCTTATACATGATGGCGAGACATGCAGCGGTGTTGTGGCCAGATGTCTTAAAACAGGTAAATTACGGGCATATCTGGCCAGGGCAACACTGATAGCTACCGGTGGATACGGAAGAATATACAGAGAAACAACCAACGCGGTGATAAGTGACGGCGGGGGTGCCATCATTGCCCTTGATACCGGCATTGTGCCTATCGGCAACCCTGAGGCTATCCAGTTTCATCCTACCGGCATAGTTCCCACACATATCCTTGTTACAGAGGGATGCAGGGGTGACGGGGGAACCCTCCTTGACGTGAATAATAAAAGGTTCATGCATGAATATGAACCCGAAAAGGCAGAGCTTGCTTCAAGGGATGTGGTATCACGCTGGATGATCCGGCATATAAGAGAAGGTCACGGTGTTAAAAGCGATTATGGTGACCACCTCTGGCTGGATATCCGCCACCTTGGAGCAGAGCATATAAAGACCAAGCTCAGGGAGGTTGAGGAGATATGCAACGACTTTTTAGGCATAGATCCTATAAACCAGCTTATCCCTGTCAGGCCTGCCCAGCATTATACAATGGCTGGAATCAGAACCGATAAAGATGGAGCCGCCTATGGCCTGTCAGGACTGTTTTCAGCCGGTGAAGCAGCCTGCTGGGATCTTCACGGGTTTAACCGGCTTGGTGGAAACTCCCTTGCGGAAACAATAGTAGCGGGAAAAATAGTCGGTAAGAAAATAGTTGAGTTCCTGATGGCTAATGATGCTCATTACGATACTGGCCTTGTAAGAAATTTTCTTAAAAGGGATCAGGAACGCATAGATTGCCTTGTATCATGCAAAGAAGGTAAAGAAAACGTATTTACAGTTCGAAATGCCATACAGGATGAGTTAATGGATCGTGTAGGAATATTCAGAAACGGTAAAGATCTCCAGACGGCGGTTGAAAATTTGCAGGAGATACATGAAAGGGCAGGGAAGGTGGGCCTTGTTTCAAACGGTCTAGGAGCCAACCCGGAACTGACCATGGCCCTTAAGATAAAAGGCATGGCAAGACTGGTGCTCTGTACGGCCTATGCTGCGCTTCAAAGGACCGAAAGCAGGGGTTGCCATGCAAGGGAGGATTTTGAAGCCAGGAATGATCGTGACTGGCTGAAAAGAACACTTGCTACCTGGAAAGAGGGATCGGATCTGCCTGTCCTGGATTATGAACCTTTTTCTAAAGTAATGGAACTTCTGCCCGGTGAAAGAGGTTACGGAGCCTGTAAAATAATCGGATGTGATGATGAGCTGATCGGAGATTAGAATGGGAAGAACCTTAAAATTAAATATATTCCGATATAACCCCATGATTCCTGATTCAAAGCCGGAAATGAAGCTGTTCAAAATAGAAGAAACAGAGACCATGTCTCTTTTCATAGCCCTTACAAGTATAAGGGAAGATCAGGATCCGTCCCTTCAATTTGATTTCTGCTGCAGAGCAGGCATATGCGGATCGTGTGCTATGATGATAAACGGACGTCCGGGCCTGGCCTGCAAAACCCTTACTAAATATTTACCCGATGAGATTACCCTATTACCCCTTCCCGTGTTTAAACTTATAGGAGACCTGTCTGTTGATACCGGCACATGGTTCAGGGCCATGAACGAAAAGGTGGAATCCTGGATTCACTCACGTGAAAGTCAAAATACCTCCCTGCCAGACGAACGTATGGAAAACGCCCTTGCAAATGAGATCTATGAACTGGAACGATGCCTTGAATGCGGCTGTTGCATTGCATCCTGCGGCACGGCCAATATGCGTGAGGATTTTATGGGAGCAGCCGCTTTAAATCGCATTGCCCGGTTTATGCTGGATCCGAGGGACGGACGGACTGAAGATGAATATTTTGAAATAATAGGGACAGATGAAGGCATTTTCGGATGTATGGGGCTCCTGGCCTGCGAGGATATCTGTCCAAAGGACCTGCCTCTGCAGGATCAACTCGGAATTCTTCGCCGCAAGATGGGCTGGAATGCGGTTAAGCATCTATTTAAAAAGATTCTTCCGCTTTAAAAATTTGACACTCTTTGATAATGCATCCTTTTTTCCAATCACATTATTGATATTTTCTTAGTGATAATGTTATATATTTTGTACATATATTCAATATAGACAAACATCATTTATTAAACCAGTCAAATAAAGTCAAAGGGGAAACATGAGATTATTTATTCAGAAAAAAGTAATCAAAAAGGCAGGTTCGCCACCTGGAACCCTTATTCACCTTGGCGAAAAAAAACTGGAAAACGCCATAATAAAATTGATCAATTATTCCGAAGAGAGTTTCGAGGAAAAAGAACTTGATTCAATTGACGAGTGCGTTCCATATAAAGAAAAGCATGGAGTGACATGGGTTAATATCGATGGCCTTCATGATATTGATATAATCAATAGCATAGGAGCTCAATTCAATCTCCATCCCCTTGTGCTTGAAGATATTCTCAACACAGGACAAAGGCCAAAACTGGATGATATGGAGGATTATCTTTTTATAGTTGCAAAAATGATCTACTATAACCCTGATGATGACAGAATGAAATTTGAACAGATAAGTTTTCTACTCTGGGAAAATTTTGTTATAACATTTCAGGAAGATATTGGCGATGTATTTGATCCGGTAAGGGAACGGCTAAGGAAAGGTAAGGGCAGAATAAGAAAGATGGGTTCCGATTATCTGCTGTATACTCTCCTGGATGCCCTTGTGGACAGCTATTACGGCGTACTTGAAAAGATCGGTGAGAAGGTTGAAAGTCTCGAAGAGGACCTTATGGACTCTCCTAATCCTGATACACTTCAGGTAATTCATCATATGAAAGGTGAACTTGTTTTTTTAAGAAGATCTGTATGGCCGCTCAGGGAAATAATCGGCAGCCTTGAAAAAGATGAGTTGAATCTTATCAGCGAAAAGACAACGATTTTCTACAGAGATGTATATGACCACACCATTCAGGTTATTGACACTATAGAGACCTGCAGGGATATTGTATCAGGTATGATGGATCTGTTTCTGTCAAGTGTGAGCAACCGGATGAATGAAGTCATGAAGAAGCTCACTGTCATAGCAACAATCTTTATTCCCCTTACCTTTATCGCCGGCGTTTACGGGATGAACTTTGAGTTTATGCCCGAGCTCAAATGGCACTGGGGGTATCCTGCTGTCTGGACAGGCATGATTATTGTCGGTATAGTTATGTTCCTCTGGTTTAAAAGGAAGAAGATTTTATAAATATCTAATTATACTTGGAGAAATATGTCTTTTAACCTTAATGGAATTAAGGAACTGATGGATCCTCAAGGCATGACAGGGAAACTGCTGCTGCCTTTATTTATAATTCTGCTTGCATGGGTAACCTGCGCAGTTACAACCCGTATTTTCAAAAGACTGAACTGGGTTACAGGCAAACTTAGAAGAGAAATTGATGAGACGGTTATACATTACTCCATAAGGATAAAAAATCTCCTTATTTGGGTAATTGCTTTTTTTATCTATGCCGGGCAGGTAGAGAGGCTGCGGTCCCTTTTCGGTACCATGCTTGCCGGTGCCGGAATCACTGCATTGATTATCGGTTTTGCTGCCAAATCAACAATGGCAAACCTTATCTCCGGGCTTTCACTGTCAATCTACCGCCCTTTCAGGATAGGTGACGCAGTTACAATAGAAGGTGAATACGGGACAGTTGAGGACATTACCCTCAGGCACACCATAGTGCTGACATGGGAGCATAAAAGGCTGATCATCCCGAACGCCAAGCTGGATGATATGACGCTGGTCAATTATAACATTATTGATCCGCGCATGATGTGCAGGATTGAACTCGGCGTGAGTTATGATACGGATATCGACCTTGCACGCAGGCTGATACTGGATGAGGTTGATAAATGCCCCTACACAGACAAAGAGGCGGCTGAAGAACCCATGGTCCGGGTAATCTCCCACGGAGATTTTTCAATAGGACTGAGGGTATATGTGTGGGTAAAAACCGTTAGCGATATGTGGTCAACACGCTTCTGGCTGCTGGAGAATATAAAGAAAAGGTTCGACAGGGAAGGTGTTGAAATTCCATTCCCCTATCGAACCATAGTATATAAGAAAGACCTGCCCCAGCCTCCCAGGGAGGAAAAAGACTAGAGTGCCCTGAGCCACTCGGGCTTCAGTTCGACATTTCCGCTCAGGGCCGAATCTATCTGGTCGAGTGCAGCCTGTTTTCCTCGGGGCAGCCTTGCCTTGACCGGAAGATAATTGGATGCATGGTTGGAAAAGAAAAGCCCCCGGGTAATATCCGTATGAAGGATCATCTCTCTCAGTTCCCTTAAAAGACCCAGTTCATCTGGCAGTACAAATTCACCTCGTTCATGCTCATCATGAAGAGGCGTGCCCGGAACAAACATTACTGTAAGGGCGCCTATAAAGTCAGGGTCCATTTCACTGAGAAGCTTGCCTGTAGCCTTTGCGTGCTGGAGAGATTTTTCTCTGCCTGCAATACCTAGAAGAACGGTAACCGAGAGCTTAATGCCTGCCTCCTTTACCTTGCGACCCATTTCAATACACTCGGCTGCAGTGGAGCCCTTGACTATTTTTTTTCTTAATTCATCATCCCCTGTTTCAACACCCAGGTAAAGGATGCCCAGGCCGTTTTCTCTTAACTCAACCAGTTCCTCCGGTGTCTTCATCTTTATGCCCTTTGTGTTGGCATAGGCCCCGACCCGTTTAACCCATGGCAGATGTTCCTTTATCTTTGCAAATATCCACATCAGCCGTTTATGAGGAATAATCAGGGCATCACCATCCATGAGAAAGACACGGTCCTGTCTTTTCATATACCTGGATGCGTATTTTATATCGCTTAAAATGATGTCATCATCTTTTATCCTAAAGGGTTTATCTGTATAGGTCCCGCAGAATGTACATTTGTTATGGGAGCACCCAAGGGTTACCTGGAGCAGTATACTGTATGCCTCGCTGGGAGGCCTGATACAGGCTCCCTCATAGTGCATTCCTTCGTCTTCATCATAATCAAACATGGTAAAACTCCTGTATTTTCATTAAATCCGGAATGTAAATATAATGAGCAAAACAGATGATGTCAAATGCAGAAGGATTTCATTTTTTTAAGTTACTTTCCCCACTTCGATTTTCTGGAACAAATACCTGAATATTTGGTCTAAATTTCCAACAGGCAATTACTCACTGATATATGATTTTTTTCCCCCGGTGATTCGAAGGAATACCTGTTTATAGTCTCAAGCTTTCTGTTTATCCAAAAACACATACGATTGACCATAGACCTCAAACTTGTTTCAAATCTTAAATCTTTACCCTTAAATAGGGAGAGATATTATCATGTTTTTTGAACTCTTTTTAAGTATCAGACATATAAGGGCAAAAAGAAAACAATCCTTAATATCGGTAATATCATTTGTTTCAATAGCAGGTATATACCCCATGTCAACAATACCGGTTCTTGTCGATCCATCAGATATACTCATTGTGGTATTCTCCGGATTGTTCCTGTCCTTTCTTGCAACCATATACCCATCATGGCGAGCATCTGTCCTCAATCCGATTGAGACATTGAGATATGAATAAAGGATTATCCCGGATACCACCATTTGGTTTTTAAATGACATACTATTCCTGCTGGATATCCTTTCTCCCCATCACTTGAGAATCAGCCAATTACATTTATAAACAAATGAAATAAAATATGTTATGAATTAAATCTGTAAATAATTTCATTTAAAATACAAGATTTCTCCCGTTGGTCGAAACGACAGAATAGACAGTATGGCAATTATAAGACAGTCTGTTTGCGGGTATGACGAAATACAGTTATCAAGGATTCATTGATGGGAAAACCTCAAAATAAAATACTGCTGATATATCCCTATTTCATCGAGGACAGGATTCATGAAGAAGAAATTGCGGCCATACCTATTGGAGTTTATTCCGTTGCAGCGTTTCTCAGGGATAATGACTGTGATGTGGCAATACTGGACTGGCACAATGGCAGGGATAAATCCAATGAGATTGAAAACATACTCAAGGAACAGCAGCCCGACTGGATTGGTTTTTCCATAATGCATGCCAACCGCTGGGGCGCCATAGAGATTGCGCGTATCGCAAAGCGCCTGAATCCGGGCGTCAGGATCGTCATGGGGGGACCGGGGGCAACGTTTTTGTGGGAACACCTTTTAAAGAATTTTCCAGAAATTGATTATATCGTTCTCGGGGAAGGGGAGCGTGTCTTTCTGAACCTCATCAATACCGTGAACAGGGACGAAGATCCGGAGTCGGTCAATGGCATTGCCTTTAATAAAAACAATAATCCGATCAGAACCGGGGATGCCGAACCTGTCCGGGATCTTGATGATCTCCCCATTCCGGCAAAATATTTCAGGTATCAACATGTAACCTCGGCGCGTGGCTGCGCATGGAAGTGCGCATTCTGCGGATCTCCGAATTTCTGGGGAAACAGGGTGAGGCTCCGGTCTCCGGAGCATTTTGTCCGGGAACTTGCGCTGCTCTATGAAAAGGGTGTTAACTTTTTTTATTTTTCCGATGACACCTTTACCATTAAAAAAGACAGGGTTATTGAGATATGTAAAAGGATTATAGAAAAGGGGCTTAACATATCCTGGTATGCCATTTCACGGGCTGACTGCATCGACGAGGAGATCATCTACTGGATGAGAAGGGCAGGGTGTATCCAGATAAGTTTCGGGATTGAAAGCGGCTCAGAAAAGATAAGGGGGTTGCTGTGCAAGGAGCTCAAGGCCGATCAGGTCAGGCGGGCATTTCAATTGACCACAAGATACGGCATCCTTTCAAGGGCCTATTTTATTTACGGCTCACCGGGCGAGACATGGGATACTATTCAGGAATCCATAGATCTCATGATGGAGGTAGGCCCCCTGAGCGTTATATTCTATATCCTTGATCTTTTTCCCGGGACTGCACTCTATGAGAGTTACAAAAAACAGACGAATCTCACTGATAACCTGTGGCTTAAAAAAATTGAAGGTGTAATGTATTTTGAAACAGACCAGACAATGAACCAGGATCTCATTCTCCGGTTCGGGAGAAAACTTAGAACCACCTTTTATGAAAACGTGCATAGATTTGCGAAGAACATTGAACTGGAAGACAGAAAAGACATGTACGTGCATCACGCTGATTTCCTTTCAAGGCTCGGCATGACCTTCAGCCATGGGGATTATGCAAATATCCCTGAAATAAGAGAAAAAGACCTTACCGCTAAAAGGCTCTTTGAAAGGGCACTGAAATACGCCCAGGATCACAGGGCCTATCTCGGGCTGGGTATCCTGAGTCAGAAACAGGGAAATTATGATGCCTCTATCAAAATATTATCAGAAGGCCTTAAATTCTATCCTGAAAGCATGCATCTTAAGCAGTGTCTTGATATCAGCAATATGAACAAGGGGGAATCCTTTTAATCGGTAAAATCATAATCCGGATAGAGTAATTTTAAACAGTCAGGGCAGATACTATGGGTAAATTCTGCCTCGGAGTGATCTTTAATATAAGCCTCAATCTGCTGCCAGTAGCCCTGATCGTCGCGTATATTTTTACAGTTGGCACAAATAGGTATAAAACCTATCAGCGTTTTTATTTCTGCCTTTGCATTAATTAGCTCCTGCTCCAGCCTCTGTGCGTTAATAACTATCAGGCCTATGGCAATAAAGATATGTCCGGTCGTTACCAGAATCATACTGACTCCATGTATTGTGCCGGCCGACATAAAATCCGAAATATGCTCATTAAATACTATCATTAGAATTACCCGGAATAGGGAACTGAGGGCTATCAGTATAAAGGCTGTCATTAACAGGCAATTGCTTCTGGTGAGTATCAACGGAAGTTTTCTGTGGCATATAAAAATACAGCGTATACAGAAAAGTATCAAAACAGATGAAATTATTATTATGCGTGCATTGATATTTGGAGAAAAATAACTGAAATATATATATGCCGCAATATACAGGGAAAGTATCGAAATATCTGTCAGATTGTTTTGACGGTTGCCAACAAAGGTGATCAGACCCCTTGCAATGAATACAAATAAGAGCACCACTAATAAATTTGCCAGGATTACAGTTGTAAAGAAAGGAAGAAAATCCCTGCAGCTCAGGAGTACACCACCTGAGAAATTAAACATAAAGGCTATTGTCCATTGTTTGAAACCCGGATAGGTCTTTCGATTCTTATAGATATACAGCATGCATACAAAAAGACATGCTGATATAAGACCACCAAATAGAAATATGGTTCTAATTTGAAAAAATTGCGACATTACAAGATTTTATCCCCTATTCAATAATGTGTTAATTAAAAGCAAGATCCATACCACGTTGGACTGAAAATAATCTGAATTAATACAGGTGGTTACGCTTATGATACATCTGCAACCCGAATAAGTATTACTGGTTTAATGAAAACATGGATAATTGTGTCAAAATACTGGCTCCTAAAAATCTACCCGCTGATTATGCTGCATTTTTATTAAGTAGAATGATGAGTTTACCCAACTTTTAAATATGTCTTCTATAAATGACTATATATCAGTTAGTTACCTCAATATTTAATTTTAATTAACTTTTGGAGCATTAAATGTCAGATGTTTGACTTTTGGCAAAAATAGGCTATAATCAAAACTTAGTTTTCAACCGTAAACTAAATGCCTTTATAGTTTATATCGGCTGATTCCGGAAAGTGATTATTTTCGGGAGAGTAAATTAAAGAAAAGGGAATTTAAGAATGGAAAAAAAACGAACTAAAGACAAGACAGTTTTGAGGTCCCTCAGTCTCGGCGGATACTTTGGCGGCGGCAGTGAGGGAATGGTAGACATCAAGGATGGCAAAATCGTCCGGATCAGGCCTTTTCACTACGACTGGAAGGTGAAACGGGAAGAAATAAGAAACTGGGCCCTGGAAAAAAATGGGAAGAAGCTGGAGCAGGCCTGGAAATCCCTTCCCGGACCATTTTCCCTGGCCTATAAAAAGCGGGTTTACTCTCCCAATCGAATCAAATACCCGGCAGTACGTGTAGACTGGGACCCCAATGGAGAGAGAAATCCCCAGAACAGGGGAAAGAGCAAATACCGGCGGATATCCTGGGATGAGGCTGCAACCCTTGTGGCCAACGAAATCAAACGTATTCATAAACAATACGGACCAAACGCAATCCTTATGCAGGGAGACGGCCACGGCGAATGCATGACCATCAATACGCCCCACGGCCATTCAAGCACACTTCTTGACAATCTTGGCGGTTTCACCCAGCAGATTCGAAACCCTGACAGCTGGGAAGGCTGGTACTGGGGCTCAAAACATGTCTGGGGGCAGGGTGTACAGGGCGCCATGTGGCCGGCCCACAACATTGTAAAGGACACAACCGAAAATGCCGAGATGGTGCTTTTCTGGGGGTGCGATCCAGAGACCACGCCCTGGGGTTTTACAGGACAGTTTCCAAGCCGTCTGACATACTTCTGGAGAGACATCGGTATAAAACAGGTTTATATCTGCCCGGATCTTAACTATGGTGCAGCTGTTCACGCGGACAAATGGATTCCCATCCTGCCAAACACGGATGCGGCCCTTCAACTTGCAATCGCATATACCTGGCTCAAGGAGGAGACCTATGACAAGGAATATGTGGATACCCATGTTGTGGGTTTTGACAAATTCTGCGCCTATGTTCTGGGTGAAGAAGACGATATTCCCAAGACACCCGAATGGGCCTCAAAAAAATGCGGTGTCTCCGAGTGGACCATTAAGGCTCTGGCCCGTGAGTTTGCCGAAAAAACAACATCCATCGCCCACTACTTTGGCGGCGGCATGATTCGTGGCCCATATTCCCATGAACCTGCCAGACTTGAGAGCTGCCTGCTTGGCATGCAGGGCCTTGGAAAACCAGGCGTGCATCAGCATCAGCTTACATACTTTGGTATGCCCAGATCAGCAGGTCTTGCAGGGACATTCTTTTACAATCCTGAAATCAATGAAAGACTGGCCATCCCGGTAATGAATTCCGTTGCCGCATGGCAGAAACAGGTTCTTCCAAAGACCCTGATCCAGAATGCAATTGAATCCGATGAACCTATTGTCTTTTACGGGGCCGGGGCACAGGAAGGCCGCACCGAGGATCAGTTTGTCAAATATACATACCCCATTGCCAAGGAAGAGGGCGGTACCCGTATACATATGATGTGGACTGATACCCCGTGCCGCACCACCTGCTGGAATCACGGCAATGATACAGAAAGGGCGCTCAGGAATCCCGAGATCGAATGTATTGTTTCCCAGCACCCCTGGATGGAAAACGACTGCCTGTTTTCCGATATTCTCCTTCCCTCCAATACACATTTTGAGGTTGAGGATATTGTTACAAATATCAGGCAGGGTACCCAGATACCAAATGTGATCCTTACAGAGCAGGCCATCGAACCGGTCGGCGAGTCCAAGAGCAACTTTGAGGTTGTTGTGGAGATCGCCAAGAAGCTGGGCATGGAAGAAACCATGACCGAAAACCAGACCACGGAAGATATGCAGAAATCTGTGTTCGAATTCATGAACCTAACCAAGTTCACAACCTGGGAAGAGTTCAAGGAAAGAGGATATTATCTCTATAACGTGGCTGAGGACTGGGAAGATGATCCTCCTGGCCTGCGACAGTTCTATGAGGACCCTGAGAAGCACAAGCTGTCGACACCATCCGGCAAACTGGAATTCTATTCTGAGAAACTTGCAAGACATTTTCCGGATGATCACGAGCGTCCGCCCATGCCTAAATGGATAGAAAAGGGCATCCTGCATGATGAAAGGCTCTCCAGTGAAAGGTCTAAAATGTTCCCGCTGCTTCTTCAGTCCAATCACGGGCGGTGGAGGGTTCATGCCCAGTGCGACGATATCACCTGGACCCGTGAGGCGCCTACCTGCAAGGTGACAGGACCGGACGGTTACAAGTATGAACCCTGCTGGATACATACCTCCGAGGCTGAAAAAAGAGGCATTAAAAACGGCGATATCGTAAAGATTATCAATGAAAGAGGCATAGTCCTTGCCGGCGCCTATGTGACCGAACGCCTGAGGCCGGGGGTTGCATATATTGATCATGGCGCAAGGGTTGACTTTATCAAGGCCGGAGAGATCGACCGCGGAGGGGCAATTAATACCATATCCCCGGGGCCAATCACCTCTAAAAATGCAGTGGGAAACGTTGTAACCGGTTACCTGGTGCAGGTGGAGAGACTCAGCATGGAGGAGATGGATAAATGGCGAAGGGAATACCCCGAGGTATTTGAAAAAGAATACGACCCCGCTGCGGGACTGCGTTTTAACGCATGGATTGAAGGAGGAGAATAATAATGAAGGCTTTTGTAATTGATCTTTCTGTATGCAATGGATGCTACTGCTGCCAGATCGCCTGCAAGGACGAACATGCGGGAAATGACTGGTCACCATATGCCAAACCACAGCCGGATACCGGACAGTTCTGGCTGGGCATCAAAGAAAAAGTCAGGGGAACAGTGCCCAAGGTAATGGTTTCATATCGTCCCGCTATGTGTATGCACTGTGAGGATGCCCCCTGTATGAATGAATGTAAAATTGAGGATGCCATCTACAGGCGGGATGACGGTCTTATTATCATCAATCCTGAAAAATGCTCCGGCTGCAAACTCTGTGTGGACGGGTGTCCATATGGTGCGATCTATTTTAATGAGACACTCAATATTGCCCAGAAGTGTACCGGCTGTGCCCATCTGCTGGATGACGGCTGGGAGGTGCCACGGTGTGTTGATCAGTGTCCCACCGATGCCCTCAGGTTCGGCGAAGAATCGGATCTTAAGGACCTGATTGAAAAGGCCGACGAATTCCGCCCGGAACTGGGGATAAAAACACGTGTGCATTACCTGAACCTGCCTAAAAAGTTTGTGGGAGGGCTCCTCTATGATCCGGAGATAAAGGAAGTGGTTATTGGTGCAAGCTGCACCCTGACGGACATGGAGAGCGGAGAGTCCTTTACAACGGAAACCGATAAATTCGGAGATTTCTGGTTCAGGGGTCTCAAGGACGACCGAACCTTTACCCTTAAACTGGAAAAGGATGGAAAGTCGGTAGACTTTGACAGCATTTCCACAAAAGATGATGTAAACCTTGGCGAAATTCCCCTGGTCTAAGGGTTACCTAATTGCAGTAATCTAATGGATGTTTTACAGGAGACGGGTTTAAAACCCGTCTCTACTTTCATAAACCAAAACCGTTCTAACGATTCCAAATCTTGAATTTACGTTTCATAGCTTTCACATTGCCTTCCGGTTTCGTCTTATCGTTTGCCCTGACAGCCTATAGCCTGCAGCCTGATAACCTGGAATTTCCCCTTGCTTTTCAAATCCTGAATATTTACCCTGACACCATAATCAGGAAGAGACGCTGTGATGCATGGAATCCCTTGTTTTTGATTTGCCATTATTGTAGTCTGTTACAGATTATAATTGAGTCATAAAGGAGATCTTGTCATGAACAAAAAAAAATATTGCCTGTATTTTATCATTGTTGCAGCGGTTATTTTACAATACTGTGCAACTGTACCGGTGACAGGGAGAAAACAGTTAAATATTATCCCCGGCGCCACTATGTTGTCCATGAGTCTCCAGCAGTATGATGAAGTCATAAAATCCAGTAAACTGAGCCGGAACCAGCAGCAGACGCAGATGGTAAAGCGGGTGGGAGCCAGAATTCAAAAGGCGGTGGAGCAGTATTTTACAGAAAAGAACATGTCCTCTGCGCTCCGGAATTATGCCTGGGAATTTAATCTTGTGGACAGCGAAGAAGAGAACGCCTGGTGTATGCCCGGAGGCAAGGTTGTGGTATATACCGGAATATTACCCATTACCCAGGACGAAACCGGATTGGCCGTGGTTATGGGGCATGAAATTGCCCACGCCATTGCCGGGCACGGAAATGAGCGAATGAGTCAGGGGATGCTGACAGAGCTGGGCGGTATGGCCCTGTCCATGGCGCTGGAACAGAAGCCGGAACAGACAAAACAGTTATGGATGACCGCCTTTGGAGCAGGTGCTCAATATGGACTCCTTCTCCCCTACAGCAGGCTTCAGGAAAACGAGGCCGATCATCTCGGATTAATCTTCATGGCAATGGCCGGTTATGATCCGGGCAAGGCGATCGGTTTCTGGCAGCGGATGGCATCAAAGAAGGGGGGGCAGTCTCCGCCAGAATTCATGAGTACCCATCCTTCGGATCAAACGAGAATAAACAAGATTCAAGCCCTAATCCCTGAGGCTATGAAATATTATAAGGCTAACTGATTTTTTAAGATAAAGGACATATGACAGGTGGCAGGGATATACATCAAATTTATACTGACCATGATATTCTGGGGAGGGACATTTATTGCTGGACGAATGCTGGCCGGTCATGTGTCCCCCTTTAGTGCCGCCTTTTTGCGTTTCTCCCGGAGAATGATGTGATTGTTCTTGCCACCCCGCTTTACTGGTGGAGCTATGCAGCCCAGTTGAAGATCTTTGTTGATCACATGTTTTCGCTATCAAAGGTATATGCTGATGATTATAAATCCCTCTTATATGTAACAATTTTTTATACCGGTCCTAAACCGGTTAATAACTTGTTATTTTTAGAGTGAATTTTATGGAACAACCATTTTGGGAAAATACATACACGGATGATAAAGTCTCAACAGTGTATAAAGAATGGGAGATTACCAAAACAATGGAATATGTGTTTGATGATGAACATCCAGGAGTAGAAAAACACAAACATGCCTCAAATAAAATAGTCGCAACAAAACCATAGTAAAAAAAGCATTGTCAATTATCATAGGAGGTTTGCGGATGCTCTCAAAATTTAAGAGTTCTGATGGTTTCTATGGATGGGTCAACCTGGCTGTTATGTTTTTTTTCAATATCGCTTTGTATCCGATGATGTTTATGTTTATGATCTGCATTCCTATCTGGGACGTGGAGTTTGGCTGGAGCAGGGGAGATATGTCTCTTGCCCAGAGCATCAGCCTGATCCTGTCAGGTCTGACTGCCCCCATTGTGGGCATATACATCATGAAAAAAGGCCCCAGAACAGCCATTGTAATCGGCAACCTCATTTCTGCAGTGGCACTTGTGCTGCTCTCCTACCAGCAGCAACTCTGGCACCTCTTTATAAGCCATGGAGTCGTTCTCGGCTTAGGTGTCAGTATAGGCGGTATGCTGGCCATGATGACAGTCACCAATAACTGGTTTGTCATGAAAAGACCCATGGCAATGGCCGTTTCGATGTCCTCAATGGGTCTGGGAGCGATTGTCCTCAAACCATCATTAGTAAAGCTCATCGAAATAATAGGGTGGAGAGACACCTACCTGATAACTGCAGGGATGGTCCTGCTGTTATGTGTGATTTTACCCGCTCTGTTCCTTGTAAACAGGCCTGAAGATCTGGGCCAGGTCCCGGACGGGCCTTCTTCCAAAACATCTCAAAAAACGAAGGAAGACAATTCACCTCTACCAAAAATGTATAAAACACCAGTGGATTTCACCGCCAGGGAAGCTCTGCGAACCCCAGCCATGTGGCTTCTTGTGGGCTTTGCTATAGTTCAATTTTCTGTAATGCAGTTGATAATAACCCATAATTTTGCATTCCTTTTAGATATAGGCATCCCCAGTGTTCAGGCTGCACTGGCAGCCGGTATTATGGGACCTGTAATGGGTATCAGCCAGTTAACAGTGGGTTTTCTGGCACTCAAGTTCAGAATGCATTCCCTTGCTATGGTATCGATCATCGTCACAATCATAGGTTTTTCAATCATGCTGTTTCCCCAATCCCTGGTCATTGCGATTTCTTACAATATTGTCCTGGGGATAGGATTCGGTATACAGGCCCTGGCCATGGGCAATCTGATTCCTGATTACTTCGGAAGAACAGAGTTTCCCAAAATGATGGGATTTACAATGCCCTTTTCTACCTTTATAGGGGCATTCCTTACCCCTGTAGCCGGGTATATCCATGATGCAACAGGAAGTTATACGCAGGCATTTCAACTATCCATCGGGATGCTGATACTTGGTCTCGTCTTTCTGATCTTTGCCAGACATCCTCCGGTCCACCCTTCACTTAAGGCACAATCTGACAAAGCAGGAGGATCTTATGGTTAACATGATTCCACCCACCAAAACACTGGGAATGACCCTTCTGCATAAATGCAACTTCAATTGTCCTCATTGCGGGTACTTATATGTCAATGATGACGAGGACCATGATATTAAACCCGGCTATCGTATGACCTGGGACCAGATACAGAGACTGATCGATGACTGCAGCAGCGTTGAGAATGAGAGATTCTCCTTTGTAATTAATGGCGGTGAACCAACCCTGTGGGAAGAAGGGGAGCTTAAATTTATTGATGTTCTGCTGGCAGTTGCCAGGGGGAACATCAACCCGACCTATAATACAAACGGAAGTTATTTTGTTGATTACGCCAGGTGTAATGATTTTCTCAACCGGTATGCTGATGAATCAGAGACTCCGCTTATGACATTCATAAGTATGGATAAATTTCATGATAATTATGACAGAAAAAAAGGGAGGGCAGAAAGCCTGGACAATGTTGTGAAAGTAATTGATAAAATGCCTCCTGATAAAAAAGGAATACACCGTGTCCATGTGGTCACAATAATATCAAAAGACCCTGATTCATTTCTTCCGGCCGGGATGAAGGAATACTATGGGTCCTGGGGAATAACCTTCGGCGATTTCCCCCTTCAGCCCATTGGAAGGGCAAAGAACCTGATGGATGAAATGCCCGATTCAAAGGAGTTTTTCAAGAACATGCCTCCACCGCCAAAGGAGGATAAGGGCGGATATCCTATAGGAACTCTTGTCGGTGAAAATTATATGCACCATGGAAAAAAAGTTGCGCAATTAGGAAATATTAAAGAACTGATTGCAATAGCAGCTGCCGGTATGCATTTAGAGAAAATATAAAGATAACAAAAGACCCGGTCCAGGCTGGTAAGTACGTTGAAAATATTTATTAAATATAATATATCTTTTCGATCTACAATTTACGACTCATCAAAAAAAATGTTTTTATAAATCTAATCTATGGATTTTCAGAGAAGGGGGATGGTATGAAATTACAAAGAATGATAATTGCCTTTTTGTTAGTTGTTTCACTTGCCATGTTGGGAACGGCTGCCTGTACTGCATCTGCGCCAAAGTTCGACCGGCAAGGCCTGGTCGATCTCATGCAAAAATATATCACCGGTCTGGTAAATCATAATCCCGGGGATCTGCCCTTTGCCGAAAATGTCAAGTTTACTGAAAACTCTGATAAGGCTATTGAATTACTTGAAGTAGGAAAAGGTCTCTGGGAAAACGCAACAGGAGGACCTACTGAGTTTCAGATTTATGCTGCCGATCCTGTGCTTCAGTCAGCAGTATGCATTGTGGGCATGAAAGAAAAAGATAAAGATATCCTGCTTGGAGCACGTATCAAGCTTGAAGAGGGAAAGATCATTGAAGCGGAACAGATGAGCAGGGAGGATTTACTTAAAATAGGGCTCTCTTACTATGATGCACTCACCTCGGAAGATGGAACACGTGCACCCTTTGCAAAGGAATGTGAACGTAGCGAGAACGGTATGATAACGGCAGGAGGCACGCCGCCAAAACCCCGGGAAGGTGCCGGGGGCGCCATGCCGGTTGGAGGATTCGGCAATACGCCGAGGGATTGTGAAGGACAGCTCAGCGCAGGTGTATTTGCGTATATCACTGAAATCAGACCGCACATGGTGGTGGCAGACGTTCAAAAAGGTATATCAGCCGGTTTTTCAATGTTTCGTCATGACGGGACCAAACGTCTGCCTGCCGATGCGGAACCTGGAACTGATAACAAAACCCAGTGGGGCCAGTTTAACATGGCAGCGCTTCATATTTACAAAATCAGGAATGGTAAACTCTATGAAATAGAGGCCCCGGGGGCGATGTTACCCTATGGCGTTAAATCCAACTGGGAAGCTGAAGAAAAGGTCTTTCCCAAACCAAAACAGTAGTTCAGTCTGAATAAGGGGAATATATGATCCGAACGACAATTATTTTATTCTTTTGCATAAGTATATTTACATACGTGAATGAGACAGCAGCTGGGGAAAATACACGAGCCGATCTTCAGGCCGCGGTCGACAGTTATCTGGCAGCGGCAAGAAGCGGCGAAATATCCAGGATGGCTCTGGCCCCGGGGGTAAAATATATTGAAAACGCAGAAAATACCCCATTGGGTGAAGGGATATGGAAAACACCCCTGAATATAGATTTTCACAGGAGTCTGCTCGATGTGGCTGCAGGTGAAACATTCACAGAGGTTATCGTTACCGACAAAACCCACCCCTGCGTTATCGGTACACGTCTGAAAATCAGCGGTGGAAAGATCCGGGAGATCATTTCGCTTGTTACCGACAAAGGAGATTGGCTTTTCAATGCGGATAACTACCTGAAATGGTCCAGTACTGAGAATTGGGATGTTATTCCTGTGTATAAGCGCAGCGACCGGGAAGCCCTGGTTGCCGCTGCTGATGCTTACCTCGATATGTTCAATGATCCTTCAATCAAGGTGCCGTGGGGCAGGCCCTGCGCACGTCTCGAGGGGGGGATATATACGGGAAAGGGACTTCCGGATGATACCTGTGAAGTTGGGATTTCCGGACAGGGCAATATCTTGCTTGTAAACCGTCACTATGTAGTGGATGAGGATATCGGTTCGGTAGTAGTATTTTTGCTTTTTGACGGTGAAGACGGACACCCGGACTCTCATCTTTTTCGTATTGAAGACGGGAAGATCCGATTTGTTCATACCCTGACGGTCTGCTCTGAGCCGAATTGCAGTCGTCCGGTAATGCCGCCGAATATGCTCCGGTCTCAACCGAAATAATAACAAACGGGCCATCAGGTTTCCGTTTGACTGTCAGTTAGTGCCCATCCAGAAAGAACAAAAATCCGGATGGAGCTGTCAGCATTCAGCGATCAGCTGACCCCCCGTTTTAAAGGCATTTTGCTGAAAGCTGAAAGCTGACCGCGTCCATTCAAAAAGGGCCGTTTATGGATGGACACTAGTTAGTTTTAGGCATAGGTCATTAATTCTTGTACTATAGTCATTTGGATTAATGGAATTTAAAAAGTACAAAATAAATTATTGTTAAAGGGAGTATGCACATGAAGAAACTGTCCTGTCTTATCGCGCTGCTGTTTGTATTTAGTTTAATCCAGATTTCAACAGCTAAGGAAAAAGAAATCGATCAGAAAAATGAAAAAAAAGAACTTGTCCCGGGGGAACAGGCGCCTCTTGCCAATCCCGGACAGAATACTTTCGGGCCCATGCGAAATGTAGGTACCGCAAAAGCCAAACGAAGTCCGATGCCGGCGCGTCCCGAACCGGAGATAAAGACCATTTCCCTGGATGAGATGTCCATGAGTGATCCCTTTATTTTTCCTGATGAAAAAACCAGGACATATTATCTGACCGGCACGGGGGGGCAATTATATAAAAGTAAAGACCTTAAAATGTGGACCGGACCTTACAGGATTATCGACCTCACCGGCACCTGGATGGATGGTCTCTGGGTTGCTGCTGCTGAAATCCACAAATTCGGAGATAAATATTACCTGGCCGGGACCTGGAGCGATGACACAACATTGATCGAAGCTGTTCCACGCCGTTATAATGTACCACTTAACCAGACCCAGCTTCTGGTAGCCGATTCACCCGAAGGACCTTATACACCTCTGGTCAAAGAATATGATTTTTGTCTCGGACCAAGAGATTGGGATATCATCGATGGTACGCTTTATGAGGAAAACGGCACGGTATATATGATTTTTGTACATGAATGGACCCAGTTAATTGACGGGACTATGGATTATATGCCTCTGTCAAAGGACCTGACGCACCGTACAGCCTATCCAACTACAATTTTTCGTGCCAGTGAAGCCGCCTGGTCAAAGGAGATGAATAGTATAGGTGAAGCCACTTTTGGTATGAAAATGCCGGGCTGGGTTACCGACGGACCGCAACTGTTCAGAACAAAAACCGGCAGGCTCGGTATGCTTTGGTCAAGCTGGGGTGAACACCGCTATGCACAGGGTATCGCTTATTCCACTTCCGGCAGTGTTAAAGGTCCCTGGGTACAGGAAGAAGAGGCTTTCAAAGGTGATAACTCCGGGCATGGTATGTTTTTTACTACTTTTGAAGGGAAAAGGCTTTTTATTATCCATCATGCTGAAGAAAGAGGTCCACGTAAACCACAGCTTTATGAAATTGATGACTCCGGCGATAAGGTGATACTTGGAGCGAGATATCATCCATAATAGCAGGAACCACATATGTGTCAGGTCTTCACATTTCACAGTCTGTAAAGAGTAATGACCTGACACCGCTGTTTTTATTCCAACCTGAAATTTCGTTAACAATAACATCTCTTGAAAGGAGTTTAATATGGGATGGGGAAGAACATTACTGCTGGGTGATATAGGAAACAGGCTCGATATAGAAGATACCGAGCGCGACATAGCCAGGCTGAAAAGGGAAATTGCAGGATCTTTTAGCAAGGACATGTCACAGGACCGGCAGATCGATATGCTTATTACCGAAACCGCTGAACTGAAACTGTATCTTGCATCGGTAATTCGACTGATGACAGCAAAAGGATTGATCTCTCCTGATGAACTCCAGGGGATGGTCAGGGCTGTTGATGCTGAAGATGGTGACAGTGATGGGAAGTTCAAAGGAGATATTTTATAAACTGAATGGATAATACAGAAACGTTGGGCAGTTATTCGCTTAGGCGTGATATTCATTTTATTAAGAGAAATAGATATTGTGCATATTGTTCCCTATTTGGCTGATCCGGCAATGCTGCCGAAATGGCCAAATAGAAAAATAAAATCAAAATAAATAAATCATAATAGTACGTTATCCCAAAAAATCCTTCCGCCAAATAGTAGTGTAATGCAGTGGTACCTCGTATGAAACTTCATTTAGAATTAAGGGACACAGATCTACACAGATGAACACTGATCTTTTGTTTTTTAAAAAATCCTAAAAATCCGTGTTAATCCGTGTCCAATTATTTGCTTTTAACAGTTTCCTACTTGATCAATCTTGCCGGCTTTTCGGCAAGCGGCACTGACTACTGCCCTCAGATTTCTGATCTCTGTTTTTCCATGGCACGGCGTAAAACATTGAAGCCGGCTGTTTTCACTAACAGCCTTCAGTCTATCAGGCCAGTAATAAATGTTGAATTTATTACAAAAAAGTCTTAAATCTTTAGCCAGTGAAATTCATAATAATGACAGCAAAGCGGATTTCACCGGGCTTAACCATTAAATCGTTTCAGGTTTAATTAAATTCTGCAAAATAGCGCCAAGGCGCATTGTCTTATGTTTTTCCAGGCAAAGTTTTTTTGTCGTCATTCCACGGCTGCGACCGTGGAATCCAGTTGTTTTTAAATATGTTTTCTTGCTAATAGTGGTCAGAGCTAAACGGAGATTTTACCCTTTAATGGATGACCCCTTTATGAAAGAGTAAAAACAGAAAAGGAAATCAACATGAAAGTAGACCTTAGAAGGCAATGGTATTGTTTCCTGGGACTGGCTGCCATTATCACAATCTCAATACTGATGGCTTTTGCTATCGAGCGCGACTGGGGGAATGTGGATGTCTCAATCGTTCGGCTTGAAAGCGCTAACGGTGATGTGATCGTGGCCAAATTGTTCCGCCCGGTCACAGCTTCAGCCGATAATCCATTGCCGGCCGTGGTGAATATGCATGGTTATCAGAACGACAAAGGCGTTCAGGATTCGTTCTCGATTGAACTTGCCCGTCGCGGCTTTATCGTTTTGGCTCCGGATGCAGCCGGGCATGGAGATTCGGAAGGGGGCATCAATTTTGGCGCAAATCCCACTTACGTAATGGGCAATGCAGATGCGTTAAAATACGTGATCACCCTCCCGTTCGTTGATGCAGAACACATTGGCGTTATGGGTCACTCATTGGGCGGTTTGAATGCCGTTAACCTGGCGGCCCTTTTCCCGGATATCGTGGATGCGGTTAACCCGCATGCCTCTGTGTCCGGCAGCAAAGACCTTCGCAACGTTTTGATCACCACTGCACGCTACGAAGAGTTCTTTCGTGAAGGCGCAGCGCGTACCGAGAGTCTGACCAGCAATGAAACTCGTTTAACCAATATGGGTTTGGAGGATTTGGGGACTATTGAATGGGATACTACCTACGGTAGTTTTGATGATGGAACCGCACGTCGAATGCCTTTGATCAACATCAACCATCACCTCACTACATTGAGCGGCAAGGCCGTGGCAGAAGCTGTGGACTGGATGCGCCTGGCCCTCAAGGGTGGTGACGGTGGCCCGCAATGGATCGAGCCGACCAGCCAAATTTACATGGTCAAGGAAATCTTCGGGTTTATCGCCCTTTTGGGAACTCTCGTTTCATTGATCCCCCTCACCAATATCCTCCTCGCTACAGGTTACTTCAAGCCTGTTGCCCAGGCTGTTCCGCAGAAGCATCTTCCCAGCAATGGCACATGGTGGAAGCTGGCAACAATCAACATGATCATTGGCGGAATCCTGTATCCTCTTACAACCCAATGGGGAGGGTCGAATGGCGTGATTGGAAAATGGTTCCCATTTATGAAACTTCAAATGGGTAATGGCGTGGCCGCCTTCTTCCTTATGAATGCTGTTGTGGCCGGAGCGCTGTTCCTGTTCTGGTGGCGGGGTGCCAGGAAGCAGGGCATCACCATGTACGATATGGGCGTGTCCTTTGATGAAAAGAAGACCGTCATCGACTGGGGCATCATTGGCAAAACTGTCCTGCTGGCCGTAATTCTGTTCATGTGGATGTACCTGTTCGAAGGGTTCTTCCAGCACTTCTTTGGGGTGGAATTCCGTTTTGCCTGGCCTTACATGCGGCAGTTCGCGACCCTGAACCGGGCAGGATTGTTCCTCATCTACATGATTCCGGCTCTGCTTTTCTTCCTGATCAACGGCGGCATTTTCCTGTTTGGCCAGGCCAGACTGAAGGGAGGGGAATCCCCTGCTATGACCCAGATTATCTGGTGGCTCAAGGTCGTGTATGCCATGGTCACTGGTCTGGTCGTGGTATGGCTCATCCAGTACCTGCCATGGTTCCTGGGTTCAACCGGGGGCCCTGGCTTTGAGATTATCGGATTACGGCAATACGGCGGGATGTGGCCTTTGATGCTCTGGGTGTACATTCCAGAATTCATCATCCTCTTCTTCTTCCATACCTGGTTCTATCGTCGGACCGGAAGGATCTACCTTGGGGCTCTGGTGACAGCAAGTCTGGTTACCTGGTTCCTGGCCGCTGGATCGGTCCTCGCTCCGTAGCTTCAGGAAGGCTGAATTACACTGGTATTGCACCCATGGTATAGGTAGAAAGAAAATAAAAATAAAAAGATTTCTGGATTAATGAACTACCCGGCAGCAGGCAGCGGGGTATCAATTAAGGCCTAAATAGTGGACCAGGGGACGTCCCCTGGTCCTGCTCATTTCTGACTTCTGATCTCTGTTTATTTTCCCTAACAGTCTTCAGCCTACAGCCTTCAGTCTGTTTTCACTGACTTCTGGCTTCTGACCTCTATCTTTTCCTTCTTGAATTATTCTTAAATAAGTTTTAAGAATAACCATACAATTTCAGTATCAAAGCATTACCGACTTTCAATTCTTTTGTAAGAAAAAACATAACCTGTTTAATTTTAGACGTTTAATGTATTAATGAGTCAAGGGCAGACTTGATAACCCTTTAATGGATGATCCCTTTGCTACTATGGCACAGTCTGAGTTTTTGAATTGGTCCCAAACTCGGATCTTGATCTCCAGGAGAGAAGTGAAACAGGGTAAACCCTGTTAAAGATACTTTGTATTTGTTTAATAAGGGGCTGGCCCAGAAGAATGTCCCGATGTATTTCCTGGTATGATAAATAAAAACTTTCCAATTGGGGAGAAAAGTTCATGAACACACCTATGCATCGATTTAAGTATACGAAACTTACCAAAGACCAGATTTCCCAAAAGCTTAACCGGGTTGATACAGGTCCGAAATGTATATCGAAAATATCGGATGCTCTGGCAGGAAAATCTTTTAAAATAATATCCGATGATGGGCCTGTCCTTAGCTACAGATTTAAAGATGCTAACACACTTGAATTCACAGAAAACAGCGGATCATCAATAAAAGCGCACTATGGCTCACTTGATTTGAAGCATATGGTCTTCTTTTCTCACATGGTCCCTGACACCTTAAAAGGATACAATGTATTTATTGACCTCTCTACAAATCTTGTAACCATTTTTGAGATCTGGTTCTGCGGCGGAAAGGACAACCAGGGGCAGGATCTGGATGACAGAGAAGTACAGCGCCAGATATATTTCGGATATATTGATGTACCCGGGAAGAAACCTCCACTTAAACGTCATCACACCACAAACAGGATAGAAGGGAAAGGCATGTACTGGAAGCAGGATACAGGCATAGAAACCCTTGAATTATATTCCTCTGTTGTATCCTCTAATTTTGTTGAATTGACCAGAAACAATAATAATCTGGGATATTGCAGTACTTCTGATTATATACTTATTAACGACAATATCTTTATCTATGATCGCACAGAATGTGAATTCTCCGGCATCATGACACTCTACCTTGTTGACCAATTTACAGAAGAACAGATAGGTATGAGGCTCGGGTTCAATGAAAGGGATGAACTTGAATATTACATGTTCAGGGGAATAGGACAAGTCGTTGGACATCTTACAAGACTTGAGCCTTTTAATGAAGACGGCAGTATCATCAAGGTTGGCATGGGGCTTGATCCACAAGTTAAAACAAAAGGCCAGAGATTAGTATATCGCCCGGGAAGGTCTGTTATCAGTATCAGTGAAGAAGAAATGCATCAGGCCGCAGAAAAAAACACAGTATCTTTTGCCTGGGACCCGGACATGCCCAAAGAAAAGGCAGCCGGAACCATGTCAGAGAATGCCCTGCCCCTTACCGAACTGCTTGTCGGTAAGAATTTTATACTGCGTTATGATTACAATGGCCCTGTTTATGAATATAAGATTATTGACAGAAAGACACTCCTCTGGCGGAATCCCGAGGAAACTGAATGGCACAAGGAATCAT
Organism: Desulfatiglandales bacterium; assembly: GCA_963667015.2. Lineage (GTDB taxonomy): Bacteria > Desulfobacterota > DSM-4660 > Desulfatiglandales > HGW-15 > JAAZBV01. Next base: position 560,210 of record CAXXJJ010000004.1, on the reverse strand, counting down.
ACCGGGCATTTGAAATAGATGAAAATCTCGTTTTCTTTGCCCATATGCACAGCGGAAGCAGACCGCGTAAAAACGTCAAGATAGCCCTGGATCTGACTAACGGGCTGACAACATGTATTGCATCAAAGATGGGGAATAATTACTCTGCAAATGAAATCTCCTATCAGACCTTCTTTGGTATTGCTGAAATGGAAGGCATTGAAGCTCCCCAGTACATAAGGCATGAATTCACGGATGAACTTGTCGGTAAAGGATACAGCAGGACATGGGGAATGATGACCTCAATGCATCTATATACAACACCATGTTCAGCCACATGGACTATTTATACTGATGATCAAACATTAGGCATGCAGTGGAGCGCTCCATGTATTTATATAAAACTACGCCCCGGGATATATATCTTTAATCTGCATGAAGAGGCAGGAACTACCTACGAGACCTGCATAGCAATAAATGAAAAGACCATGCGTGTCAGCGGATTTGAGTATCACGGCGATAGCTCGGGTGTGACCCTTGATGTCATAGGAGCCATAGCACGTCCCCTTGGCTGTTATGATATAAAGGGATATTTTTAATCAACACCCCTAACAGCCTTCAGCCTACAGCCTACAGTCTGATTTGGCCCTGACCTCCGACTTTTTACCCTGTTAAATCCGCATGGCGGGCTGCGAAGCAGCATTTAACAGGGTGAACACAGTTAAATTCCGAAGGAAAGATTTGATAAAATCTTATTTAACAGGGGGTTTCCGATCTCTGATATTTTGCTTGTTACTGATGAATACCCACCCTTCAGCCTGGAGTGAAAAAGTATCAGATGTGGAGCATACCGTGAGGATGCAACTATCTAAGGACCTCCTCCTCTACATCCTTAAAAAAATGAATTGTTCCTACGAATTGACAATATATGCATAAATTGATAATTTTATGCATATTTAAAGAATGGAGAGTAAAAATGAGAACAACACTTGATTTACCTGATAATTTGATAAATGAGGCCATGAAAGCCACTCAAATTAATACTAAAACAAAAGTCATAATCACGGCCCTGGAAGAATTGATAAGAAAATCCAGAATATCAGGGTTAAAGGATTTTAAAGGAAAAATAGATCTCAATATTGATATGGATGCCGTTAGAGGGCGTAAATGTCGGTACTAGTCGACACATCGATATGGATCGAATATTTCAGGACCGGGAAAAATGCTGAAAAACTTGATTTATTAATCGATGAAAATATTATTGTTACCAATGATCTAATACTTGCCGAATTGATCCCTCCTTTAAGAGCACGAAACCAGAAGGATGTTATAAAATTATTAAGCAGCATTCATAAGCTGGATTTAATAATAGATTGGAATCAAATTATAGAATTTCAATTTAAATGTCTCAAAAACGGGTTGAATGGTATCGGTATACCAGATTTAATTATTGCACAGAATGCAAAACAAAATCATTGTCTTATTTATACATATGATAAACACTTTGCTCTCATGGCAGATGTTATTAAATTCCAATTAACAGAATAAGGTATCTGGAAATGCCATGAATGCACCGGGGTGGTATGCGTTGACCCACGTCACACAATTAATCCCTATTTGGCGGAAATGCCAATATCAGCAAATCCGCCAAATAGCAAAATAAAATCAAAATAAATAAATCATAATAGAATGTTATCACAAAATATCCTTCCGCCAAATAGCAATGCAATGCTGTGTTACCTCGTATGAAACTTCATTTAGAACTAAGGGACACAGATCTGCACAGATGAACACTGATCTTTTGTTTTTTAAAAAATCCTAAAAATCCGTGTTAATCCATGTCCAATTATTTGCTTTTAACAGTTTCCTACTTGATCAATCTTACCGGCTTTTCGGCAAGCGGCACTGACTACTGCCCTCAGATTTCTGATCTCTGTTTTTCCATGGCACGGCGTAAAACATTGAAGCCGGCTGATTTCCCTAACAGCCCACTGACTAAACCGCTTCAGTCTGCATTTATAATCTTGAACCTTGAACTTTGAATTTTTCAATTAATTCGCACTATTAATTGAAAACCCCTTGACTAAACCCAATCCCGGGAGTAATTAAATACACTAATACCAAAGACTTAGACATCCCATTCTTAAAAGTTTTCTTAATTATTGAATATGTTTTCCTAACAGCCTTTAGCCTTTACCCTGTTAAATCCGTGAAACGGGCTGCTAGGCAGCATTTAACTGGGTGAAAGGCTTCAGCCTGTTTTTCTAATATTGAATCTTGAATGTTTACCCAGTGAAATTCGCATAGCGAACTGCGAAGCAGTATTTAACAGGGTTGAATCTATTATGTCTTCAAAACCCGGCACGATCACAAAATGGGATGATGAGAAGGGATTCGGTTTTATAACCCCTAAAAAAGGCGGCAGATCAGTATTCCTTCACATCAACGACTTCAGTAAAAAGCACCAGCGGCCCAGGCAGGGGCTCTCTGTAATATACACTCTTTCAAAGGATAAGAAAGGACGTGTTTGCGCAGCAAAGGTATTTCCGCAGGTTCTTGAAGATGGATTTACAAGGGCTGATGGTCAGATGATTACAGCACTTATATTGGGCATCCTTTTCATGTGCGCCATCACAGGCCTGATCCTTTACAAAAAGCTGCCGCCGTTCCTGATGATTTACTACCTCGCAGTAAGTGCAGTAACCTTTGTCATATATGCAACAGATAAATCAGCGGCGCGGGCTGGGGAGTGGAGAACCAGAGAAAGAACACTGCATATATTTTCTCTAATTGGCGGATGGCCCGGAGCGGCAATTGCACAAAGCTTCCTGAGGCAAAAGTCAAAGAAAGTAAAATTCAGAGCAATCTACTGGGTAACTGTTATTATCAACTGCGGTATTCTGGTTTTGTTGTTGACTCCTGAAGGAGCGCATCAGCTGGAGGCAATAGTGAAAAGTATAAATCTGTGCCTCTGAAAAATGTCCAATGTCAAGGTTTACAATGTTAAACATGCTTTGTATTTGTTTAACCAGGGGCAGCCACCTGCTGTTCATTCCCAAAAGGTATTGAAAAAAGGCTTCAGGCCATTGAAACAATCGTTGTAGATGGTGACTATCATTTAACCATAAAATTTAAAAAACTATTGGAAGATTATAGCAACTATATTTATTAACAATCGGAGAATGAAATGGAAAAACAAATAGCTACTAAAAAGAATCACGCTATCCCGATATTTCTCGGTATCATTATCGTGTTTTTAATAATAGCGGTTTTATTTCAGAACAGACACATCAATAGATTAGATAATGAATCGAGTACATATACTCTTGCAGGAAAAAAGAAAACGGAATTAGAAACAGAAATAATTCCGTCAGAAAGAAATACTGATAATGACGGTCAGGCCAGAATTAAAAAACTTGAAGCAAAGATAGATGACATGCAGGCATGGCAGGATTATTTGGAAGAGACTATTAAAAAAGAAGAAGGCGGGGAAATAGCGGTCAATGAAAAATTACGAAAAGAAAGAAAACAGGCACTCTCATCGATTTACGACTCATTTTTTGAAGAGAACAACTTCTCCGCTAATAAAAAAGCAGAATTCATTGATTTGATTATTGAAAAAGGACTTGAAGTTAAAGACGCACTCTCTAAAATTGCCGATCTGGAAGAGTTTCAAAAGGAATGGGGAAATATTGAAGCAGATTATGATACCCTGTTTTCAGATTTATTATCGGTAAAGGAATATACTGCATATCAGGAATATATGGAAACACAGCCGGTGAGAAACTTTATAAGATCTTTTAATAACTTTGCACTTTCCGGAGATAATCAGCTTAATAAACAGCAGGAAAAAGATCTGATAGCAGAATTCTATAGAACAAGGCAGACCACTGAAGATTCCATGGGGATAAAAGAACTAAAATCCAAAGGAAACTCGCGGAGCGAAGAAGACCGGATTAAAATAAGGGAGGCTGATAGAAAAATATTAAATGAATACCCCGAAGCGGCTGAAGGAATAATGACTGATATTCAGATGGAAAAGTTCAATGAGTATATCAACATCCAGATATCCGGAATGAAAATGCTGGAAAATCGGCTGTCTCAGATGCCTGAGAATACAGATTCAGATACAGAGGAATCTGATTAACAGGGCTAATAAAATGGATAATGGATGTATGAAAAATAACTGCTGAGCAAAAGAAACAGTGTCAGGTCTGCACTTTTGACAGGTTGTGAATTGTGAAGACCTGACACCAATTCGTTTTTACGCAGTTGCTGGGGCACTGCGGTTGAGCGATTGGTCTTTGAACAAGTGGGAGTCATTGCTGCTACAACAGCCCGAATCCCAATCCAGAAAATTACAGACCGGGACCGTCCTAATGGAGATACAGAAGGATTTCCATCCGGACACAGCACCAGGGCCTTTGCATATACAGGAATGACATATCGAAATATTGATGAGCTTAATATCAGGCCTTTTGGGAAATACAGTGCAAAGTCGGTTGAAACTGTATTTGCTTATTCAACCGCCTGGGCAAGAGTTGAGGCTGGTGCCCACTATCCGACTGACGTATTGGCCGGCGCTGCGTTAGGAAACTTCGTAACATTGTTCCTCTATGATGCTTTTTTTGAGAAAGCGGACAATATTCATATTAATTTCGGTGCAGATAAGAAGGTAACCCTGTCATTCAGGTATAATTTTAAATAATTTCTTTGGAAATGCGGGTAAATAAATTCATTGAATAAACCGCAGCAGGCCCTGACCGCAGATTTCTGACCTCTGTTTTTCCATGGCACGACGAAGCTTCAGCGAAGGCGGCAGCCTGACTTATGTCTCCGACCTCTGATCTCTGATTTCTGACCTCTAGCTTTTTCTGACCTCTAGCTTTTCCTGATCTCTAGCTTTTCCTTCTTGAATTATTCTTAAATAAGTTTTAAGAATAACTGTATCAATTCAGGTATAATGATTTACTGCCTTACAAGTCTTCCAAAATAAAAATTATTAGGTGTTCTGATTTTAACAAGAGGGGAAAATGTTATTTGATTATTTAAGGACGTCTCCCTTTATACATTTTATCTGCGAACTATGGTCCTCAGTAGAACAGAATCATTGTTTAAATTCGAGAAAAAAATGACGAAAACCACATCAAACAAAAAGAATCATGTTATTCTGGCCGTACTTTCCATGCTTGCAGTTATTCTGCTTGCAGCTTTTTATTTACAGGAAAGACAATTCAGCAAATATAAAGAAAGATCGGATGTAAACAACAAGTTTGAAAATTTACAACGAGAAATTAAATCAGGCGAAAGCTCCCTGGAGAAAAGCCCAATACAGAATATTAAAGAGACATATCAAAAGAAAATCACCAGGCTTGAGAATAAGATTGCTGACATGCAGAAAAAGCAGGATCATCTGGAAGCGACAGTGAATGAATATGGAGAGAAGGATGCTACCAAAGCTTCTGAAATGGATGCTGTTTCAAAGGCAAGGGGGGATTATAATGGGCGCAGATTAAATCTCTCCTTGTATAAGGATTTTTTTGATCAAAATGATTATCCTCCAGAGTTAAATGAAAAACTGGTTGGTCTGGTTCTTGAAAAGAACAATATAGTACTCGAACACATGCAGAATGCCCCGAAGGACTGGGAAAATCCAAAGGACTATTCCAAAAATATAGAATTTAACAGGCAGACTGAAGCAATCAAGGCCCAGTATGATGAAAAAATAGCAGAACTTCTACCCGAAGGCGGGCTTGCTTTGTTTAAGGAATATGAGAAAAGGAGTATGGAAAGAGCTCTGGTATTTAATTTTGAAACAATGCTTGGTGATGATACACTTGAAAGAGAGAAGGAGAAGGCGCTGATTGAATCATTGTATAAAGATACTCAGACTTATACAACTTACGCTGAAGAGTTAAAAGATATACCTTATGCGGTGGCTAATTTAGTCCCTGAAAAGAAAATAGATGAGGAGACATTAAACAGGATAATGAAAGAGGGTACAGAAAGTATGATAAAAACATATACGGCTTATGTTGAATCTGCAAAAGGTATTCTCACAGAGTCACAGATGGTGAAGTTTGAAGGAATGATTAATTCGATGAGATCTCCTTATTTGCCTCCGGATAATACTACTGCTAATGGTAATGAGGCAGAAAAGGATAAGGAATAAAATGAAACAAACCACATCAAATAAAGTGATACATGTTATTCAGGCCATTCTTTTTATCCTTGTACTTATAATATCTACAACCCTTTATCTGCGGGGAAGAGAGCTCATTAAATTGAAAGAGAGGTTTGATGTAAAAATCCGGACAGAAAATAAAACAGACGGGAAATTATCGGGAAAAAACCTGTTACCGGATGATGAAGCAAGATATAAAAAGAAAATAACTGAGCTTGAGACCCAGATTGCCGATATGCAGGCATGGCAGGATTATCTTATAGAGACCCTGGATGAATATAAGAAAAGGGTTGATTCCTCAGCCTCGGTATGGCGTAAAACAGGCACTCTTTCTCAGGCCGATTATTCCATGGAATTTATAAAGGATTTTGTAGGAGAAAACAGTTTGCCACCTGATCTAAACGAAAAACTGCTTGGCCTGTATAATGAAAGAGATACTGAATTAAGAGGCAGCGTTCCGGGCTTAATTGATTTCCAACCCGGAAATATAAATGAAAATATGGCAGAACAGATCCAGCAGGGTGAGAAAATAAAATCCGAATATGATGAAGAAATAGCAAAACTGCTGTCCGAAGAGGATCTTGCTCAGTTAAAGGAATATGAAAAAACAGGCAAAGAAAGGGAATTTCTAAATGAATTAAAAGAAATGCTGGGTAATGACAGGCTTGAAAAAGAGGAAGAAAAAGACCTGATTGCCCAAATGTATAGCTACAGGCAGGATGCCCAGGAGGAACAGGAGAAAGAGGCCCAGTCATATAAAATAAATGATGACGGGCCGGATAAGGAGAGCTTTGAGCGGATGAGGAAGGATAACCTTGAATGGAATATAAAATTAATTGAAAATTATGCTTCACTTGCTAAAGGTATTCTCTCTGAGTCACAGATGAAGGTATGTGAAGGGATAGTTAATTCCCAAAAAGCATGGCTTAATTTTCATGGTAGTTGGAAGGAGAAGACGTCTAGCGACCAAAACTAAATACACATTGGTGTCGTGTCTTGAATCTTGAAATAAATACCTGAATTTTGCATTAAAAAATAAAAAAACATAGAAACCATCTGGGAACCGCTGTTATTATGGGAGTTGACAAAGACAACCATAAATACAGGAGATACCCAGATGGTAAAAGCTAATAAATCAAAATTCACTAAGAAGTACAACAATAAAGGAACCCAGACAGATCACTCAAATGCCAGAAATATCAATGCATCTACAGCATATGACACATGCAGTGAACAGCTAAGCCCATTTGGCGGGCTTTTGGCCATTATAAAATTTATAGACCTGATTGATTTTCGGGAAATATTTGAATCTGTATATAAAGCCCCTAGCCGGAAACCCAAGCTGGGACACTATTCTATGGTAGTCGGTCTGCTGACGCTACTATTTATAGGCTTCAACAGGGTATGGCATTTTTCATATTTACGTTTTGATTCGATGCTTTGCGGATTTTTTAGGGTTACCAGCTTGCCTGTTGCCAGTACTTTTTGGCGATACGTTAATAGTATGGGTCTCAATCAGGGGAAATCCTTACTGAATGTAATGGCAGTCCTTAGAGAGCGTGTCTGGAGCCTTAACAATATTTCTTATCGCAAAGTTTGCTTAGATATAGACACAACAGTCGAGACAGTTTTTGGAGATCAACAGGGGGCTCGGAAAGGCCACAACACTAAAAACCGCGGAAAGAAAGGCTATCGACCAGTCCTGTGTTTTATTGAGGAAAGCAGGGAATATCTGATCGGCAAACTTCGTAGAGGTGAAACCATGGGAGGCATCGAAACTGCGGAATTTATTTCCCAAATAAAAAGCCAGCTGCCTGGCTGCGTTGAACAGGTTTTGGTACGTGGGGATGGGGAATTCCAAAGTGCAGAAAGTGTTCATGAATGCATAGAAGAAGGCTATAATTTTATTTTTGCTAACAAAGGATGCAATCCTCCATTTGATCCCCGACTTTGGTATCAGCCTAACAAAAAACAGGCGTGTGAGTACAACAGTTGCGTATACCAGCCTCAGGGGTGGGAGGAACCTGTCAGGTTTGTTGCAATGAGAATGCCCAAAGAAAATATCAAAGATCAAAATACTCAGTACGAACTGTTTGAAGAAGATAAATATACTTATCGTATATTCAGCACTGATCTCAGGCAAAAAGCTCATAAGGTCATTGCCCTGTATGATAAACGTGCAGATGTTGAAAACCTGGTGGGTGAATCAAAACGTGAAGGGCTTGACGCCATTCCTTCATCACGTTTCAAAAATAACTATGCTTATTTTCAAGTTGTAATGCTGGCCTATAATATCTGGCGCTACTTGAAAATAATGGCTGAGAATAGTTGCAAAGACAAACAACCTGATGAGGCAGCACCGCAGGCTGCTTCACTTAAAGGGATAAAAACAAATACTGTTCGTATAGCAAGGTTGCGTTTGCTGATGATTGCCGCAAAGGTTGTCATGGCATCAAACCGGAATAAAGTCAGGTACTCTATCCATGATAGCCGAACACCTGCCTTACTGTCGTTCATGGAATATTTGGATATGAAGAGAGCAGTGCCTAAACCTTGGTGCGGCAATAATTTAGCTGTAATTTGAGTTGGTTGTACTTCGTGCACAAAATTTCTTGCACGGAGAAATAAGCTTTATAAAAATTGAATAATAAACTATAGAAAATGCGTTTTCGTGCAAAATTCAGGAAATACATTCATAGTGTTTTCAAGATTCAAGACACGACACCGCTATTTTCTGTTTTCTGCCCTCCGATTTCCGATATCTGATCTCTGTATTTTCTTTCCCTAACAGCCTTCGGCCTAAACTGCTTCAGCCTATTTTAAATAATCTTGAATATTGAATTTTTAATCAACACCCCTAACAGCCTTCCGCCTAAAAAGCTTCAGTCTGTTTTTCCCCTGTCATTTCGAAGAGTAACTGAGAAATCTTATCTCTTCGCATTTTCTAACAGTCTTCAGCCTTCAGTCTATCAGCCTAGTAATGAACCTTGAATTATTCTTAAATAAGTTTTAAGAATAACTGTATCATTTCAGGTATAATGATTTACTGCCTTACAAGTCTTCCAAAATAAAAATTATTAGGTGTTCCGATTTTAACAAGAGGGGAAAATGTTATTTGATTATTTAAGGACGTCCCCCTTTACAAATTGAATTATTCTTAAATAAGTTTTAAGAATAACTGTATCATTTCAGGTATAATGATTTACTGCCTTACAAGTCTTCCAAAATAAAAATTATTAGGTGTTCCGATTTTAACAAGAGGGGAAAATGTTATTTGATTATTTAAGGACGTCCCCCTTTACAAATGGGGTAATGATTTTAAAAAGCTCTCTTATACAAGTAGCAATAAAGATAAAAAAGCTAATCTTGATGCCGCTAAAATTTCTCAGATTTATCGGACGCATTCAATTCTAATCAAAGGCTGGTTATCTTCAAAAACAAATATTGATAGCTTTGTTCCATATGAAATTAATAAAACAAAAGGAGCACAGTCTTCAAATGAAATCATTTTTAATGTGGTTTCGACAATTGTAGCCGGTAGAATCCCTATAATAATAACACCATTTATTAATGCTACTGAATTGAATGCAATAGGTGGATATGGAATAATTACAAACATTGAAATACCTGAGATTTTACTGGAGGTAACAACAAAATTAAAATATTTATTGTTAAAAAATAAATGTGTAATATTACCATCCCATGAATACATAGATACTAATTTAGCTGGTAGTGATTACACTGATATCACTGTATTTAATACGAAATTTATACAAGATGACTGGGATATTTTTTCTAACTCTCCTCAAATTGTAGATATGATCAATCCGGATCGTGTTAATGGAACCATTACTTTTCAAGTAGCACGTCCTTATTTTTATATTCCCAATTCTAATTATATCAATATCTCTGAAATTGATGAATACAAACTTAATTATTCTTATTACATAAAGACAATAGAGTCCTTGGCGGTCAAATTACAATCAGCAAAATCCGAAAATGAAATTGATTTAATTCTTAAAGAAATTGATATTGAATTTTTAAAACTTGATATTGAGTGTAAAAAATTACATAAAAAACTTAATTGGAGAGGCGTTGAAGTAATTGTAGGTCTTTGTGCAACCCTTGTATCAATTTGTATTCCAAATAGTGCAGAAATAATAAAGTATATTGTCTCTTCTTCAGCAGCGTGGACGGGAGTCAAATATTTGAAAGAGAAGGCTAATTATAAAGAAGGATTAAAGCAGTCTCCTTATTGGTTTCCTTGGCACTTTTTTAAGAAACAAAAATATAAATAGCTTTATGAATTGAAAAAGGGGGCGTTTGTGCAGAACGTGAATTGAAATAACTGTGCACGCTCAGTATGAACACCCCTATCTTCTTCCATGAATCTTTAGCCAGTGAAATTCATAATTACGACAACAAAGCGGATTTCACCGGGCTTGAATCTTGAATTATTCTTAAATAAGTTTTAAGAATAACTGTTTCATTTCAGGCATAAAGACGTACTGCCTTACAAGTTTTTCAAAATAAATTACTACCAGGTTTAAAATAAAAACCATTATCATATTTTAACAAGAGGGGAAAATGATATTTGATTATTTAAGTACTTCCCCCTTTGCAGTTAACCTATGATCAACCCTGATTTATTGGAATATTAAATATGGACTCAAAAGCTTTTCAAACATTTGAACATGCGATTCAAGACTCGTTAGATCTTATGAACCATTTTGATACTTTAAATAAACAACCCCCACCCCCAGAGGCTGAAGTTCTAAAAAGAGCAGGGCTCGTAATGGCTCTAGCCGCTTTAGAGATATACGTGGAAGACAGAATAGTTGAAGCTGCGGACCAAGTGTCTGGTTGTGGTTCAGAAGAAGGATTCCTTGTTAGATTTTATAAATCTTCGCTAGATAATGACTTAAAATATTTTCATACTCCGAGTACTGATAGGGTAAAGAAAATCTTTCAAAAGTATTTAGGCATAAATATATCTGAAGGATGGGTATGGAACAATTACGATGCGACTAGAGCTAGTAAAGAACTCGACTTAATTGTTAAAAAGCGTGGAAATATAGCCCATCGGTCCCTACGCCCGGTTGATGGGCATTCAGAACCACATATCGTTACACGAGATGATTTACGTAAACATATTCGCTTCATTACCGATCTTGTTACTGCAACTGAAACATATATTAATAAAGAGCTTTAGAGATAAATATCAAACTGTAACGCAAGATAAAAAAGCATTAAAGAGATCAGACATCGACATATGAAACAAAATTTGTGATTTCCAAGCATGAGAATATAGTTAATAAATCAAAGGAAATACTTTAAGTTAATAAGTTAAGGGTGTCCCTGTTTACATTATGTACTCATTAACCGGATGAACCCAATTTATCAACTGTGAAACTTTTGTTATTTAATTGAGTTTAGTATTCTTATGCATAATGTTTTAATCTTGCATTAGAACTGCCATATGTTATATGGTTAGGCCTAATTTAACTATTATATAATATAATTAGCATTATGGATATTTAATATATTGAAAACGAATAATATATTCTTCTCAATATTAACTAAAGTTTATTAAAGGTTTTTCCTGCCAAGGCCATAAACACATGATTACAGTCAATAATGTAAATAAATTAGATTTTGATTCAATTCCTATAGACCCATTCTGGAATACAGGAAGTGAAAAAGAATTAAAAATGCATCGAATACATTCATATCCTGCAAAATTTCCAGCATTTATTACGACAAAGGCTCTTGAATTTACATCTAATAATGTAGGGAGTCCTTCGAGAATAGCGGATATCTTTTGCGGATGTGGCACGGTCGCCTTCGAGTCAAAAAGAAAAAATATCGATTTTTGGGGCTGTGATATTAATCCTATTGCGACAATGATAGCAAAAGCAAAAAGTCAGAATTATAAAGAGAAAAAACTTTATGAGTATTCTGATTTAATAAAAAAAGCATACTCCAGAATTAAAAAGAAAAACTACTATGATGAAGCTAATGAAAGATTAAAGTACTGGTATGATGCTGATCATTACAATGATTTATTTTATTTAAAAAAAGCCATTGTAAATAGTATCCCTAAACATAGCCACTATCGTCTATTTTTTCTATGTGCATTTTCCAATATTCTGAAAGCCACTTCTAGGTGGCTCACAAAATCCATAAAACCTCAAATAGATCCGATTAAAAAACCAGCCGATGTTATATCTTCATTTGATGATCAATGCTCTTTTATGATTACGGCAAACAATGAGAGTGATGTCTCACATAATTCAAATACAAAGATTGTTACTACAAATATTTTAAAAACTAATACTAAGCTACCAAATGTTGAAATGATTATTACTAGCCCTCCATATGTTACATCATATGAGTATGCTGACTTACATCAACTTTCGTCATTATGGTTAGATTACTCCCAAGACTATAGAGATTTACGCGATGGTTCGATAGGTAGTCTGCATCATGTGTATAATTTTGATCGAGAGTTAAAACGACTTAATAATACAGGTACAAAAATTGTCTTCAGATTATTTGAAAAACAAAAATCAAAAGCCAGATCGGTTGCCAAATATTTTCTTGATATGCAAGCGACGGCAAAAATATGTCATTCGATGTTATCAGAAAATGGTATGGCATTATTTGTTATTGGAAATACAGAATATAAAAACGTCAGAATCAATAATACAAAACATCTTGCTGAATCTCTTAAAAAAAGTGGATTTAAAGAAATACTCGTCACAAAACGAAAAATTAGTAAAAAAATATTAACGCCATATAGAGATAAAGTAGGTAGGTTTACTAGAGATGATGGTGGTAGAAAAGTATATAGTGAAGAATTTATTCTGATAGGAATAAAATAATGGCAGAGCCACAAATTTTAAAAATACGACCTTATGCTAGACTGCTTACTATGCTAGGTGAGCAATTGATAAAGAATGAGCGGATTGCATTAATTGAAATCTTAAAAAATGCATATGATGCTGATGCCTCATGGGTAAAAGTATCATTTGAAGGCTTTGGAGAAAACTATAAGATTAAAAGTAATTCTCGTATCATAATAGAAGATGATGGATACGGCATGGATGAAGATACAATAATTAATCATTGGCTCAACCCTGCAACACCAGATAAAAAAAGAAAGAAGAAAAAGAAAGATACTACCTTAAAAGGTAGAGTAATACAGGGAGAAAAAGGAATTGGACGTTTTGCAATTTTAAAACTTGGCAGGAAAATAAATATTATTACAAGGCCTGCTGATGAAAATATTGAATATGTACTGGACTACGACTTCTCAATGTATGACGATGACTTTCTTACAGAACAGAAAGATAATAATAAAAAGAAAAATATAATAGAGAAAGATATATTCCTGGATGACTTAACCGTTACAATGAACACTCGCGCACCAAGAAATATAAAGAAGGGGACTATAAAACTAGGAATTAATAAATACGAAAGAAAGCCCTATGGGACAAAGATAGAAATATCTGACTTAAAAGGTAGTTGGACAAATAATAAAGTTAAACAAGTATATAAAGATATATCTAAACTTGAAAATATATTTTCTAAGAAGGGAAAAATAGAAAGACAAGAAAATAAAAAAAAATCATTTACTGTTTGGTTATATAAAGACAAAGATCTTCAGAAATATCATGAACAATATATAGAAAAGCTCAAAGTACTTTTAGAGAATCGATCGGTAATACAAGTTGAGAACGGAATATATGATGAAAATAAAGAGGAATTTCGTTTTAAACTTAATGGTAAACCACAAGTCTTAAAACTAAGTGACCCCGTAATATCTGGGTTAAATGTCTTCAAAGAACGGTTTGGAGCGAAAGGGGAAGAGCTAGATGAAAGGTATACAGAATGCGGGTCATTCAGATTTGGTTTTTATTTATTCGATTTTAGTATAGAAGCGCCTATTAAATACCGTCTTGATAATAAAGAGGACAAACTAATTATAAAAGATCATAGAATTTATTTATACAGAGACGGGATACGAGTATATCCCTATGGAGAACCTGATGATGATTGGCTTGGTATTGATATACATAGAGGTACTGTAAGTGCCGCACAATTTTTAAGCAATGATCAAGTCGTGGGTTATGTGAATATTACACAGAAAGAGAATCCATACCTAAAAGATAAAACCAATCGTGAAGGTTTGATCGATGAGGGAAATGCTACTGAAGATTTTATAGCTCTACTACGTACTATCCTTCGTTATCTTAGGGATAAACCTTATAAAAGGTATAGAATTGATATTAAAAATAAAAAAGCGCAAGATCTTCATAAAATTGAATTTGTAAATAATATTCTAGGAAACTTAAAAGATGAAGTTAAGCATAGCAAAAACGCTCTTAATCTTATACAAAAAGCTAAAACTGCTTATAATACTGAGCGAAAATATTTAATCCAACGTGCAGAAACAACAGAGGACTTAGCGGGTGTAGGCCTTTCTGTTGAGACAGCCTCTCATGATATTATGGCTATCATGGGAAAGGCCATGAGCACATTAGATTCTCTTATTGCGGAAACAATGCATAATTATGAAATCGATCAAAACGAACTAAATAAAGAGTTTCAGACTTTGCGTGGAATGCTAGCATTCATTGAAGCACAACTAAAAGATGTACAATTATTATTTAAATCCTCCAAACAGAGGCGGAGAAATATTAAGGTTAAAGATGTATTAGAAAAAGTTGAAAGAATATACAAAAGAATCTTAAAAAAAGAAGGCATTAAATTAAATATACAAAAAAAAGGTTCACCATTAGTCGCAAAAACCACCGATGCTGTTTTGCTACAATTATTCCTCAATCTATTTGATAATGCTGTATATTGGCTACAACAAACGTCAAAAATTAACAAAAAAATTGAAATTTTGCTTGATGGTGATGATGGGAAATTGATTTTTTCTGATAATGGTCCAGGAGTAGAAAAGGAAGATGAAGCCTATATTTTTGAACCATTTTATTCTGGGAAAGGAGAAGATGGTCGTGGTTTAGGCTTGTACATTGCGAGACAACTTCTTGAACGCAATGATTATGCTATCGATTTTTCGCAATTAAAGTCTGAAAAAATTTTATCTGGAGCTAATTTTGTTGTGAGTTTCGTATCGGAGGCACAGTAAATGGATGCTAACAATATTTTTGATGGATTTGCCGTAATCATAGATGATCAGATTGGAAAAGAAGAAAAAGAAATTAACAATCTTATAAAACAAATAAAAAATAGAAATATGCCTTGTGTGACATACTCTGAATTACCTGAATTGGATATAACAAAACACTTCGCTAATATCTCTTTCCTTCTTCTTGATTGGAAACTTCAACCTGATAATTTAGCGGAACATGTACCAGAAGGTGTAGTAGTTCCTAATGCACTTAATGAAATTGCTGAAGAGGAAAATATAAGCTTTTTAAAAAAAATGCAAGATTCTTTCTTTATACCAATTTTTATATTTACAAATGAAGATATAGATCGAGTAGAAAATATTTTACATGAAAACGGATTATACAAAAAAGGTAAACCTAATACTATATTTATAAAAAGAAAGCGTGATCTTTTTGGAAGTGTAAAATTATTTCGAACTTTAGAGAAATGGATAAAAGATAATCCATCGATATATGTATTGAAAAAATGGGAAATGCAATATCGTGTAGCAAAGACTCAATTATTTAAGGATTTTTATTCTATGAGTCCTTTTTGGCCGAATATCCTGTGGAAAAACTTCCGAGAAGACGGTGTAAATATGGCCCAAGAACTCGGTGAAATAATAACTAAAAATATTTATTCTAGGATGGCTCCATTTTCATTTAATGATAATACTTTAAAAAAAAGAAGTAAAATTCCAAGCAAGACAGAAATACGCAGCGTGCTGGAAGGAGAACGTTTCATTAGAAAGGATCAGATGGATTCAAATTCAATAGCATCAGGAGATTTATTCGAAATAAAAGAGAACGGAAAGAAAAAAATATATCTAAATATACGCCCTGATTGTGATTGTATCCCAGATAGAAACAATACCAATTCAAGTATTGATGATGTTGAATTATACTTACTAAAAGGTTCAAAGCTTTCTCCTAAAAAAGAAAAAGAAACTTTTAATAAAAAATATGGAAACTTTAGTGAATTAGATAATCAAACGATTGTATTTAGTATGTTAAATGGGAATACATTTGACTTTCGGTTTAAAGATATCACGAAAAAGAAATGGAAGGACATAAAGAATAAAAGAATCGGTCGACTCCAACCGCCATATATTACTCGTGTTCAACAAAGATATTCCTTATATCTGCAGCGACAGGGTTTGCCAAGGATTCCAGATAAAGCTATTTGATAGAGATCTGAAAATGGGGACGCTGTAATGAAAATGGGGACGCTGTAAGGTTGTTAGGTTTATTAACGCCAACCTTATAACCTAACAACGTCCCACTTTACAGACAAGAAATTAAAAATGAAAATCAGTAAAATTGAGCAAAACATCATTATGAGCTAATAGGAGATTTGACCCCTTTAGACCCCTTTACTAGTGGTTTCTATATTTTTTAAAAACAGCGGTATAAGGTAAATCTAACGAATAGTAAAAATAAATAATTTTTAACGTAAAGAATAAGACAGAGAGGTCAAAAAATGGACGATAACAAAAATCAATCACGTGAGTCACATGCAGTTGGGACAGAGAATACCCTGCGCGAAAAATCTGATTGGCTTTCCAAACGTATAGAAGATTCAATAAAAAGGGTAGAATCCAAATCTAACAAATTTAAAAAGACTTCTTCACTAATTAAAATAGCAACCATTATATTTGCTGGCCTAATAACGATCTTCCTAGGTTTTAAAAACCAATGTTATGAGGAAACATTTAAGATGATAGCATTTATACTTGGTGCTGTAATAACAGTCCTTAACGGCTTAGAGCCATTCTTCAACTTTCGTCTATTCTGGATTGAACATGAAGAAGCTGAATATAAATTTCGTAGATTAAGAGATGAATATGGCTTCTATTTATCTGGTCTAAACGATAATGATCTTAAACATGAGGAGTTATCTAAATATGAAAAAAAATTCCAAGAAATATGGGATAATTTAAGCATGAAATGGCTCAGCTATAGGCGCTCAAATAACAAAGAAAACAACTAATTGAATATGGAATATTTATATCGGCAATTTTTACAGTCAAAAAATGGGCTAAAAAAGGCGATTAAACTCGAGAACATTTTACCTATCAAGTTCTATATCCAAACACTTATGTGTAATTGTATCGTTAATCTACTACCCCCTGGTTCTACTATTTTAGAGGTTGGATGTGGAGGATCTCTAACAATACATATGCTAAATAAACTTGGTTTTGATTGTTATGCTTTGGACTATTCTAATGTAAGCCTCAAATTCACTAGACTTTTATGTAAATATTTCAACTCAAGTGTAAAAGTATTAAAAGCAGATTCCTTCTCATTACCTTTTTTTACGAAATCTTTTGAGTATATATTTTCAGTTGGATTAATAGAACATTACCCAAAATATGAGCAAGAGATTTTAATCAAAGAAATGGCAAGATGTTCGAAAAGATTTGTCCATATTGAGGTGCCTAATTATGTTCGAAGCAGTGCTTTTTACCATATTTACTCAAAAGACTCATCTGGTCATTACGAATACAATCTTAATTCTTTAATGGGTCTTATAAAAGCAGATATCATTGAATACGGCGGAAGGGGTGTATTTACTGTTTCTGAAAGACTAAATGAGAATAAAGAACACAAAAAATTTGTTATGGATATAGCACCAACAACAAATAGAGCAAATTTTACAGAGAAAGATATTAAAGAACTGTGTAGATTAGAAGAACATTTAAGTACTCAAGATAGGATCTTATATGGTTACCAAATATATGCAATAGGAGATAAAGGGATTGATAAATGAATGGGGAGAAGATTTTATAGTACAACTTGATTTATTTATGGAAAAACATTTTTATCAAGAGTTTGTCAGTCTTGTGTCATTATTACCTTATGATGACTACATTAACCTTATAGTAACATTTGTACAAATTAATGGTTTGGCAATAGAAAACGAGAACCCGGTATTATATGCAATGCATAGAAAAGGTTCGAGGCAAGGCTTGATTAGATATAAAGAAGTTTCCTTAAGATTTGAATCGAAAGTAATTAAAGTGATCCTACAACAACAAAAACAAACTCCGTTCTCACTAGTAAAGAATGAACTTTATCTAGATAAATGGCCTCTTGATATCAAACTCTACCCAGTTAGTCATAATGAAAATGATCGGAATAATGGTTTCTATTTTCCACAGAAGAACGGTATATACTCCTTTGACTTTATTAGGTTCAATCCTTTAAATACGGGGCGATGCCCTGGAAATTGTGTCTTTTGCCATCGTTGCTATCATCTTCCAACAAAGGAAGAAACGATTAATCGGAAACGTTGGACAATTAATGAATTGATAGATAGGACTATAAATGTTTATGGGGTAGACTTTATCTCAAATGCAAAACATGTACTATTAGCTACAGAATTATTTGGCAACACTAATACATACCTCGATTATTGTAAAAGGCTTAAAGAAGCTTTACGCCTAAATGGGTTTAGTGGGAAGTATACTGCCTTAGCACAGGAAATAAGGAATCCAACTCAAATAAGCGAGTTTTATGATATTGTAGATGGTGATGATTTTTGTTACACATTTGAATGCTATGAAAACAGAGATAAAATTATGAGTTCATACAAAGGCCTTAAGGTTGAGAAAGTTTACAGTATATTAAACGCTGCAAAACAAAAAGGTTTTTGCCAAATAAGAATAAACTATATCGCCGGCCTAGATTCACTTCATGGTTTTTATGAGATGATTCAATTATTTTCCGATAAAATAAATTCTATTGGACTTAACCTTTTCACCCCACAAACAGACAAGCAATTTCAAATAAGAAATAAGGAAGCTAACTCATTATTTTATTATTATAAAATAATCGAAACATTAAAAGAGCAATCGATTAAGATATCTTGCCCAGATTTTTATGAACGATTTCCAGCTATTGGAATCATAAATTGACGGTTTATTATTAAAATGGATTTAAAATGGTCAAAAGTAAATTTCAAAAAGCTTTTAATTGAGCACCTGATAAGGCATGAAAAAATTATTGCATTGCCGGACCAACATAGGATTAGACATATTAATTTAGCTTTTTCTGGCTGCACTGCAAAATTACCTTCAGATCTACTGCGCATTGTCCAATGGTTTAAGTCTAATGAAGCAAGTATGGATTGTATATTGTTATGGGGATCTTATATTGTTGGTCGCGAGTCTAACTTCTCGTTTTCAATAAAAAAAGTTGGAAACAAACAAAAAGAAGAGCTGATCGTTGGGCCAAGCGATATTGATGCTCTACTTGTTACAAAAAAAGATATAATTCCTCCTGAGTTGATGAAAGAATATGCTGTTTTAGACGAAAACCTAGAAATAAAGGACATTATTAAATTGAATATTTTCAAAGATATATTTATTTTTAAAAAAGAAAATTTACTTGGATCATTGTTAGATTTACCAGAGAAATATTTAGAATGTTATTTGATAGCCGCTTTTAAGACCGGATTACTTTTAAAAAATAACTCACATATAACTGATGTTTTAAAAAAAATATTACAAAATAAAAATATCCAAAAAAACACATTAAATATTATGAGAATTAAAAGACAAAAGTTATTTGATAGGCTTCAAGCGGTTAAACAACCTGAATGTTATTCTAGAAATAGATAATTATGAATGATGATAAAAAGCCAGTAGCAATCTTTGATTGGGACCACACCATTTCACGAGGATTCCTTATTGACCGGTGGTGCAGATATTTAAATAGTTTCAATCAGTTAAGTGATACTTGCATCCACAAAATGGATAATGCTTTTGATGCGTTAAAATCAGGAGCTTTTTCATATCCAGAATTCTGTGACTATATCACTCTTAATATGGCGGAATATATAAAGGGTAAATCGAGAAGTGATTTCCTTGATATTGCTACTGAATTTGTTGAATATGATTTTGAGTTTTTATATGAGTTTGGAGAAAGAGCAATCACTTTATTGCATACCATCGGAATAGAATCTTTTGTAATAAGTGGTGCGCCTCAAGAACCACTTATGGCATATGGAGAAAAAATGAAGTTTAAGGTAATTGGGTCACTAGAATTTGCAGTAGATCACTCAGGAAAATACAATGGTACAATTTTAAAAAATAGCGGTCCAAAAGAAAGAAAAAAACAGATAATTGAAAAAATCCTTAAGAATTATGGAATTAAAATAGCGTTTGGAGATTCCGAATCTGACCTCTGTTTTTTGAATGCTGCTGAAATTGGCATCCTTTTAAAAACCGAAAAGCTACTTCCTAAACCATTATTAAAAAGTAACCCGAGACTACTAATTAAAACACCTAGTGAGTTAAATGCATCATTACATCAATTTATCAAGCAAATAAGAATTAAGGAAGAGAAAAAACAAAAGAGTACCAACTCAAGTTCGTCTTCTTACTTCTAACTTCATTTTTTTCTTTCACGATTATTTTTACTCTACCCATGGCGTATTCGAAAGCCGGCTGTCAAGGGCTGCCACGATGTTCATTGCATTAGATATTACCATTTCCATCTTTTTCCATCTGGAGTAAAAAAGGGGTCAAGTCTCCTATTAGCTCATGGGCTTATTATGAAAACATAGGGGACAGATCTGCCTTTGACTATTGGCAAGTTTTTAAAGGTGAAACCGGCAAAGCTATGGAAGGCCAGGGGACAATACCTCAAAATATCAAAACTCTTCTGACAGGCATAACATGCTATTTGGTAAAAATGGCAGCGTTGCCAGATTTACCAAATGGCTGAATAGCACTCAAAAATGAATAAAAACAACAAAAGAAACAGTGTCAGGTTTTCAAACCATTAATCTCAGGAGGTAACTATCAAGTAAACAGGGACGTCCTTAAATAATAAATTAAGTTGACATATTAAAAGATATATAGCTTAGAGCGGGACGCTCTTTTAAAATTAAGTTGATAAGAAGTTATTAAATTATGAAAGGATTGTCCCACTCTACGCACTCTATTAAACAAACCCTCACATGGTGAAGAGTGGAAACATAGATTGCTGCGCCAGTACAGCATACTCAAACAACTCGAAAATGCCTTGCATACAAAAAACAGTATTTTAAAACTGTCAGTTTGTATATTTGTGCCTGCTGCCTGTCTCATTCTGGTTTTTGCTTCTTATTTTGGATTTTTACCCCTTGAACACTGGGTTCAAAATATTAAAGCCTTAGGTGCCTTAGAAATACCCTCAATCGGCCTGAAAGAAATCCTGGTTTTTGCTTTTACTGTAGAGGGTTTGACATTCCTGAAAATGAGAAGAAAAATCTTGTTCTGAAATAATTAGAGGCTCAGACAGCCGAATATTGAATCCAGGTTTTGTTCACTGATAACTGATTTTGGGGAGCTGTCAAGAGTCAAAGGCAGATTTGACATACCCTTTAATGGGTGACCCTTTAAATGAAGTACCACCGCTGATTCCCTTAATTAAAATTCATCATGAATATTTGCTATTGGCGGAAATGCCAATATCAGCAAATCTGTGTATTCCCCGGAATCCGGTTAACTACTCCACAGGAATCAGGATAATGATTCCATATTAAAACGGATGGCTATTCCACGGCAAAGCGGATAGCGCAGCTAAAAAAAATAACAAAAAGATAAAACGTAAGACGCCAACGTCAACAAATTTACCTAATTTTCAGATTTAGTCAATGTAGACTTTTTCTTTCTCATGGTATTTCCTTTTAATTCTATTTTATAAGCGGAATGAACCAACCTGTCTAGAATGGCATCAGCGAGAGTAGGATCACCTATCAAGTCATGCCATGTATCAACAGGGAACTGGCTCGTGATCATGGTGGAAGATATGGAGTTTCTGTCTTCCAGTATTTCCAGTAAATCACGTCTGCTTTCATCGGTCATTTTAGCAAGACCCCAGTCATCAAAAAGCAGAAGATTTGTTTTTGCAAAGTCTCTCATAATTTTTCCATATCTACCATCTCCCTTTGCAATAAATAGTTCATGGAAGATCCTGGGTGTCCGGATATATTGCACAGTGTAACCTTCTCTGCATGCCTTTTGGGCGAGCGCACAGGCGATATAGGTTTTGCCTGTTCCGGTAGGTCCTGTGATAATGAGATTATTGGCGCTTTTTATCCAGTCACAGGAAAAGAGTTTTGCCATCAAGGATTTATCCAGGCCCCTTGGGTGCTTAAAGTCAATATCCTCTACGCAGGCATTCTGTCTCAGTTTTGCTTTTTTAAGCCGTGTTTTGAGTCTTCGGTTTTCCCTGTATGTGGCTTCTCTATCTACAATAAGCCCCAGACGCTCTTCAAAGGAAAGGGATTCAATATCCGTCATTTGCATCTGTTCCTGAAGTGTGAGAGCCATACCATTTAGTCTTAAAGATTTGAGTTGATCAATAATCGGATGAATCAGCATAAGTATTTTCTCCTTCTTTAGTTTGATAATATTTAGGACCTCTGATATTAGAATGAGTTATAAAAGAGGTCTGTTGCGGGCCTTCTTTTTGAGGGGGCAGCCTGTCAAGGCCCTTCTCAAGGATGGCGCGGATGCTTTTATACGAGGGGCTTCCAATCGCCAGAGCTCTTGAACAGGCGGCCTCCAATCTTTCCTGTGTGTAATCTTTGCCAAGACTTATTATCCCAAGGCAGGACCTGAAACCCTGTTGAGGATGCATCCTGCTTCCCATAATAACCTCTACTGTCCTGGCAGTGGATTTACCTGTTTTAGCTGCCCAGTCGATAATCCTCTGGGGTGTCCATTCAGCATGTTTTTTGTGAGCCTCAGGCATATGTTCAGGAAGTGTGGTAAATCTTATTGCGGGATCATGCTTGTGGCTGGCTACGCGTTTTCCCTTGTAAAGTACCTCAATAATATTTTGCGTGATCCTGGCATCCATTTTTCTTCCAGCAAGCTGATACGGGACAGAGTAATAATATCCCTTAACCTCAATGTGGTAATCAGGGCCAGGCCTTACTATTTTCCATTCTGCGTAGGTATATGGTTCAAGAGGTAATGGCTTTAAGGCCGGTTTGTCCAGTTCCTCAAAGGTTGACTGCCTTGTCCCGGGAAGTTTCTGAAAAGGTCTGGTGTTTAAATCCTTAAGCAGATTTTTTATTGTTGAGTTGAGATCATACAGACTGAAGAATTTAATATTGCGCAGCCTCGCCAGTATCCACTGTTCAACTATCTTTACCCCTGTTTCCACCTTGGACTTGTCCTTTGGTTTTCTAACTCTGGCAGGTATAACAGCACACCTGTAATGTGATGCCATTGCGTGATACGTAGGATTAATATCAGGCTCATATCTACAGGATTTATCAACTCCTGATTTGAGATTGTCAGGGACTATTATCTCAGGAACTCCACCCAGAAACTTAAATGCTCTGACATGAGATGATATCCAGTCGGGAAGAGATTGGCTCCAGGTTGCTTCAGCGTATGTGTAATTACTGGCTCCCATGGTTGCAACAAATATCTGGGCGTCTTTTATCTCTCCGGTATTTTTGTCAATAATAGGTACTGTTTGACCTGCATAATCAACAAAAAGCTTCTCTCCAGCCCTGTGATTGAATCGCATTGTAACATCTATTTTTCCGGACCACTCTTTGTAGTTCCGGCAGAACCAGCTGTACTCATATCCATCAGGGTATGTTTCCTTATATTCCTGCCATAAAAGAAAAAGCGTTACGCTCTTTTTCTTGAGTTCTTTATGTATATAGCTCCAGTCAGGTATAGGCTTTTGTGGATCTTTGTTCTCAGGCTGTTTATATAGTAACTGTTCCAGTTGGTTATCATCCATCTCATCCGGCAAGGGCCATTTTAAACCCGCTTTTTTTGCCCGATTGATATACTCTCCAACTGTGGTGTGACCAATATTACAGCTTCGACCTATTTCCTCATATGACAGGTCAGCTTCGTATTTTAAACGCAGAACTTCCTTTATCTTTCTCATTGTAATCCTCTTTCTTGACATCTGTTCCTCCAAATTCTGTATTTGGGGCACAGATTATCATCTTTTTTCTGCGTCTTATTTTTGTTATTATTTGGCCGGGTTGACCTGGGTAGCTTATCCGCTTTGGCGGAGAATCACCATCCGGATTACCGTGGAATCCTTATCCGGATAACTTTGGAATCGCCATCCGCTTTCCCGTGGAATCGGCATCCGGATTGGCGGGCATTATACAGCAAATCCGCCAAATATCAAAATAAAATCCAATTAATATAATTATAATAGCGTGTTATCCAAAAAAAACCTTCCGCCAAATAGCAGTGTAATATTGTGGTCTCTGACCTTCCACTTCCCTGTCCCGATGACCTGTCAAGGCGCAGCTTCATGCGCAGACTGAAGCTTTAGCGAAGCTGTGAATATTGAATCTGAAGCATTGTTTTCTGATCTCCCGCATCTGACCTCTGTTCTTTTGTTTTTGCTTATCAGCCTATAGCCTAAACCGCTTCAGCCTATTTTAAATAATCTTGAATATTGAACTTTGAATCAAAAAAAGACTCTTGAATTTATTACAAAAAAAGCCTAAAAATGAAATGTTTCATTTCAGATATAAAGATGTACTGTCTTACAAGTCTTTCAAAATAAATTATTACCAGTTTTAAAATAAAAACCATTATCCTATTTTAACAAGAGGGGAAAATGATATTTGATTATTTAAGGATTGTCCCTGCGCTGCTTGAAGCTGTCAAGAGTCAAGGGCAGACTTGACCCCTTTTCATCAACGACTTCAGTAAAAAGCACCAGCGGCCCAGACAGGGACTCTCTGTAATATACAGTCTTTCAAAGGATAAGAAAGGACGTGTTTGCGCAGCAAAGGTATTTCCGCAGGTTGTTGAAGATGGATTTACAAAGGCTGATGGTCAGATGATTACAGCACTTATATTGGGCATCCTTTTCATGTGCTTCCTCATAGGCCTGATCCTTTACAAAAAGCTGCCATCGTTCCTGATGATTTACTACCTGGCAGTAAGCGCATTAACCTTTGTCATATATGCAACAGATAAATCAGCTGCAAGGGCAGGGGAGTGGAGAACCGGTGAAAGAACACTGCATATATTTTCTCTTATAGGCGGATGGCCCGGAGCGGCAATTGCACAGAGTTTTCTGAGGCATAAGTCAAAGAAAGTAAAATTCAGAGCAGTCTACTGGGTAACTGTTATTGTCAACTGCGGTATTCTGGTTTTGTTGTTGACTCCTGAAGGAGCAGATCAGCTAGAGGCAATAGCGAAAAGTATAAATCTGGGTTTTTAAAAATGTCCAATGTCAAGGGCCGACCCCAGTTGTTCATGTAGTGTAATTATAGCCAACTTCTGAGACACAAATTCAGAAACGGCGGGGGTGTAAAAACTGAATTTCTATTCATATTTAGATATAACATATTGATACAACAATGAAATTTCTTACAACAAAAGGTGCGCCAAATATTCCTTTAGAATTATTAGAAGCCCAAGAGTCAAAATCACTTGTGTTTTTTTGTGGTGCAGGTGTTTCATATGCCGCAGGACTTCCAGGTTTTAGTGGTTTGGTTAAAAATGTATTCGAAAAGCTTGGGATTACAGCTACTGAAGCTCAGGATGAGGCTATTAAAGCTGGCTTGTTTGATCGCGCATTAGGATTGTTAGAGCAAGATATTATACATAAAGCTCCAAAAGATTCGAACCTTGTTAGAAAAGCAATCATTGAAGAGCTAACCATTTCACATGATGCTGATTTATCAAATCATAAAGCTATTTTACAACTTTCGAGAACAGAAAATAATAAATATCGTTTAGTCACTACTAATGTCGATCATGGTTTTTTACAAGCTGATAATACCGTTAACAAATGTATTGATGCTGCTCCTAAATTACCTGTACCAAAACCACATAGGTGGAGAAGTATAGTTCATCTACATGGTATCATTGATAGTGAGGATCCAAATGGTGAGAATTTAATATTTACGAGTGGTGATTTTGGTACTGCATATCTAACAGAACGATGGGCAAGTAAATTTGTTACAGAATTGTTTACCCATTTTACTGTCTTTTTTATTGGTTATAGTCTCAACGATCCAGTAATTCGTTATATGACTGATGCTATTGCGTCGGAAAGATTACATGGCTATAAAGGTTTTAAACAACCGTATGTAGCTGCGCATACGAGTCCTAAAAAGAGTGAGAATGATGAAAAAGCTTGGGCTTCAAAAGGAATAAAACCAATACTATATTCGTACTCTCATAACAATTTATATAATACACTAAAGGAGTGGGATTTTTATATAAGAGATGGTCTAAACGCAAAAGAACGAAGTGTTATTAAAGTTGCATCTATTGCACCACTTTCTCCTTACGATCAAGATCCAAATGTAATGCAATTAGTTGATTTATTATCTGAAAAAACCAGTGCAAACAAAAATCATATCACCGGCTATCCCGCAAAAGTATTTAGTGCTATTAATGACCCTCCCGCACCAATCGACTGGTTGCCTGTATTATATGAGAATAATCTGTTATCGATGGCAAAAGAAGTAGAGTATTTATATTTGGTTGCTTCAGACCCATGCGAGTATAACTTATTACAACCCAATAAAATATCATTAAATTTATGGGACTGGTTATTTCACTACTTGGAAAATAATACGCTTATCAGATGGATAATTGATAATGGGGTATGTTTGCATCCATGGGTAAAACAAAAAATAGCAACTAAAATAAGAGATAATCCACCCAATGAGCCATATTTACGTTTCTGGAAAATTGTCACTTCAGATCATATATTCTGTAATAGAAATCCAGATAGCTATGGTTATGAATATGTTATTTCCCTCGAGCGTACAATAGATAAATTCACATTGTCTGAGTTTACCAAATTATTACGTCCTGTTTTTATTTTAAGAAAGGCAATTGATTGGTCTAAAAAGGACAAAGAATATTTCATGATTCAGGAAGAAAGGAAACCATATGAAGTAGAAGTAACAATAGCTCTATCTGATTGGATGTTTCAGGAATTAAGAAAAAATAAAAATTATCCTAAAGAATTTATCCCTCTATTAGTTCCATCTACTCAGTACCTCATTGAAGCTCTCGATTTATGGAGTTTTTCTAATGAGAGTGATGATATATTTGATCGCAGTCATTGGGATATGCCCTCTATCCAAGACCACCAACAAAATACTCGTTTCAGACATTGGGTAATTTTAATTGAAATATGTCGTGATTTATGGGGAGTGGCATGGGAGTATCAGAAAGAAATAGCAAAATCCATAATCAGTTACTGGAGAGCAATAGAGTACCCTGTATTCAGACGGTTAGTTTTTTATACTATGACGTTTAGTGATGTTGCCACAGATATTGAAATAATAAGATATCTCTTAGAGGATAATGGTAAATGGATGTGGGCTTCTGAAACTCAGCGTGAAGTGTTTCGATTGTTGGCTGTTATTTGGCCGAAAATTGAAGAAAAATTAGCTATCGATTTAATTGAAAAAATCCTTGAAGGCCCCCCTAGAAATATGTACCTAAAGGATCTATCTCATGAAGATTGGCGTAAGCAATATAATCGTGATTTGTGGTTGATGCTTTCTAAACTCAAAAGTTTTGGAAAAGATTTGCCTAAAAATGCAGAGAAAGAACTTCAACGAATTAGTTCCAATTACCCTAGGTGGACTTTAAGTGAAAATGAAAAAGATGAATTTAGCTTTTGGATGGAAACTGGATCAGGATACGAAGTCGATATTTCTGTAAATAATCTATTTTTAATGGATACTCCAGAACTTGTTGAATATCTATCGAATGATGACCCTCAGTATAATCGTGGTAGGATTGATTCCTTCAGAGTGGGTTGCAAGGAAAACCAGGAAAAAGCCATTGAAGTTCTTAATTATATGGCTGATACAGAAAACTGGAAGGGGGATATTTGGCACGCCGCACTAGTAGGCCTTTCTGAAAATATTGAAAATATCTGGGGGAAAATTGCCCCATTAATCGTGAATGCTCAACCGGAATTATATCGTGATGAATCATGGCCTATAGCGTTTTGGACAAAAAAAAATATTGTTCCAATAAAATGTGCAGAACCAGAAGAACAATATTTCTGGACTATATTTAATAAAATATTGGACAATGTTACTGACCACAAAAATGAAATTAAAGACG
Source organism: Desulfatiglandales bacterium (assembly GCA_963667015.2). Taxonomy (GTDB): domain Bacteria; phylum Desulfobacterota; class DSM-4660; order Desulfatiglandales; family HGW-15; genus JAAZBV01. The sequence continues at coordinate 531,768 of CAXXJJ010000004.1, read as the reverse complement.
CTATTAATTCTGCGATAAACCACCCTGTAGGCATTATTACCGAAGCCTTGGTAGAAAGGTGTGGAGCATGGAATTTACAAGTAGAAGGAAATATTCCCGAAGGCCCCATAAGAGATGCATTAAATCAATTAATAGGAATAAAAACTCATCCTGTCATTTATGGTAAAATCATTCTCGCTTCGAGATTGAGTTATTTCTATACAATAGATCCTGAGTGGACAAAAGAAAAACTTATCCCTTTGTTTAATTTAGAAACATCAGATATTGCTCCTTTGATTTGGGAAGGATATCTATGGAGCCCTCGTCTCTCAGCAGATTTAGCAATTGAACTCAAAGAATATCTAATGAATTGTTTGAAAAATATTAAAAAGATCTCGAATTATCCTGATAGACTTATTAAATTATTTGCTGTGGTTTGTTTAGAATACAAAGATTTATATTCTAGAAAGGAGCAACGTGGAGTATTGTTATCATTGGGAGTAGATGGGTTAGTGCATATTTCTGAAATGTTAATGCGAAATATTGGAAAGGATTCAAAAACTGCAGATAATTATTGGAAAAACCGAATACAGCCTTTTATAAAAGGTGCTTGGCCTAGAGCTGGAGAATTTATAACTGAAAAAACGACTGAACACTTAGCCTTAATGTTGATAAGGTTAGATGATACATTTGAAGATGCACTAGATTTTTTATCTCCATTCATAAAACCAGTTACTAACCTTTCGCGTCTACTAACTTTTCTTAAGCCAAAAGAAGAACTAATTAAAACGCATCCAAAGCAAGTATTTAAGCTGCTCACCAAGTTGTTTACAGAAAATTATCAATGGCCAATGACTTCATTTCGAGAGGTATTAAATAAGATTGTAGACTCAGCCCCATCAATAAAAGAAGAAGTTGAGTATAGAAGGATGGATGATTTTTTAATCGAACGCAATCTCTAGTTCATGACGTTAAGGGGGCAAGTCCGCTCTTGACTCTTGGCACGTTGAAGACAGCGTCTTAGTAGGGTTGCTTCGCTTATACAGATCCACCAAATAACTTGTTAAGTTTAAATCAAAATATCAATAGGAGCTAATATGGATATTGCGCCAAATTTCAGCGATGCAGATTGGAAACAACTTGAATTGGAAAATAGCGAAGATGACTGGCAAAAAGCAATAGATGTTTTTAAGCAACGTCTGTTTGCAAGATATATAGACCCAGTTGATATTTTAATTGAAGCTGAAAAGAAAGTTACCTCTAAGAATAAAAGATTCGGTTTTACTACGCTGGCAATTGACTTCCTTCTTATGGAAACACTTCAGGCTTTTAGAGAGGGTTTGCCAGACACAAATGGGCAGTCAGCTAGAGTTTTTAAAAACTTCTTAAAAGAAAGTCCACGATTTTCACCATATTTTACTACTGAGCACGAACTTCATGCATTTTATACACAGTTTCGATGTGGAATTCTTCATCAAGCAGAAGTTCAAAGCTCGGCTTTAGTTTGGTCAGTCGGAGATCTCTATGACAGAATGACTACGCCAGAAACAGTGAATAGAATGTTCGTGCATAGAGCACTTAAAGAAGATCTTGAAGATTATATAAAACTTTTAAGGAACCCTGCATCACTTGATGAAAGGACAGCATTTAAAAATAAAATGGATGCATTGGTGAATCGAGCTTAAGTGAAAGGGGTCATCCATTAAAGGGTAAGTCAGATCTGCCTTTGACTATTGGCAACTTTTTCAAAGGTGAAACCGGCAAAACTATTGAAGGCCAGGGGACAATACCTCAAAACATTAAAACTCTTCTGACAGGCATAATATGCTATTTGGCCAGAATGCCAATGCTGGCAAAATGGCCAAATAGCAGTCTCAAAAATAATAATCCGGGTAATGAGTTAAGGGGTCAAGTCCGCTCTTGACTCTTGGCACGGTGGAGACAGCGTCTTAGTTGGGTTGCTTCGCTTAACCCAACCGGCACGCTGCTTTAACAATACACAAAGGAGAATCTCGTGAAGCATATATTTTTTCCCATCCTGATATTTCTTATGACAATTGGAGGAAATCTCACAGCCGAGACAATTCAGGACACAACACAAACAGGCGGTATTGTGATTGTATCCTCTCTTGATAAGCCTGATAATCCACGTGTTTTAACTGAAAAGGATTTCGGCGGCTACCTGATGGTCTATTTCAAGGACCAGACCCAATCAGCCTACATGGCTGTCAGCCGGGATGGTTATGCCTTTACAGACCTCAATGAAGGCAATCCGATTTTTGACGGCTCAAAACTGGCTGAGCAGAAAGGCGTTCGAGATCCTCACATCACGCGCGGCCCGGATGGAGGTTTTTACCTTGCCATGACTGATTTGCATATTTTCGGCCAGTCTGCCGGCTACAGGAAGACCAAATGGCAGAGGCCGGAAGAAAAGTACGGCTGGGGTAACAATCGCGCTATTGTGCTTATGAAATCTTATGACCTGATCCACTGGACCCATTCCGATTTCCGGGTGGATAAGGCCTTTCCTGAACTGGGAGATATTGACTGCTCCTGGGCACCCCAGACCGTTTATGATCAGGACAAAGATAAAATGATGGTCTATTTCACCATCCGCTACAACAATAAAAACGCCAATATCTATTGGTCCTATGCTGATGATGCCTTTACCAGGCTGGAAACAGTGCCGAAGATGATACCCGATATTAATGGTATTGATAGTGACATTACCAGAGTCGGAAGCAAATATCATCAGCACTATGTTTCGGATGCTAAAGTTTTCCATGCTGTTTCGAATAAAATCAACACGGGATACATATCTGAATCCAGGCGTATCGATCCGGAGACAAAATCCACTGAAGCGCCCAATGTATTCAAGCGCCTGGGGACGGATACCTGGGTGCTGATGTATGATGTATACGGAGCCAGGCCCAATAATATGGGATTCAGTGAAACAAAAGACTTCATTAAGTATAAAGATATTGGTCATTTCAATGAAGGTGTTATGAAAGGCACCAACTTCGAACGTCCTAAACACGGAGCGGTTACCTATCTGACACCGGATGAATTAAAATCTATCGCAGATCACTGGAAAATAGACATTAAGCCGGATTAAAAAAAATGCAAAAGTAACATTATCAGGTCTTTAAACCATTAATCTCAGGAGGTAAGCATGGAACAAATGTCTCCCTTTACAAATGTAATGGGTATCTCTCTTCTTTATGAATGCAACTTCAATTGTGAACACTGCGGTTATATCTACATCGGTAATAATGAGGATCATATTATCAAGCCGGGTTATAAGCTCTCCTGGGAGCAGGTGAATACCGCTATAACAGAAAGCGTTGAGATCGATGGCACAAAATGGAATCACAATTACACGGGCGGTGAACCCACTCTATGGAAGGACAATGGAAAAGATTTTATGGACATCCTCATAAAATCAGCGAATTCAGGGGCTTTACCAAGCTATAATACAAACGGAAGCTATTTTCACAGCCTTGAAAGGTGTCGCAGGTTTTTTGATCGATACCTTGAGAATGCGAATGTTCCACTAAAAACCTTTATCAGCATGGATAAATTCCACAAAAACTACGATGAAGAAAAGGGCAGGGCTGAAAGCCTGGATAATATCATCAAGATAGTAACCGAAATCCCGGAAGAGAAAAGAGAACTGCTTGAAACCCACGTTGTTATTATCGTCACAAAAGATCCAGACTCCTCTCTGCCCAAAGAAATGAAAGAGTATTACGGTCAATATGGTATCACCTTTGGTGATTTTCCAATGATGCCCATAGGTAAAGCAAAAGATATCCCGGATCAGCTACCGGAAGCTCAGCCGGATTTCAGTGAATTTCGCAAACTGAAGGGTAAAGGACCTGTCAGCGTTGTTCTGGTGGGTGATGATTATTATGTGGGTAATGAAAAAGCAGGAAAGCTGGGCCATCTTTCGGAATTGTTTCCCGATTAAAACAGTAGTGTAGATGGAGACGCTGTAAGGTTATCAGGTTTAACCATAATCATAGCAACCTTATAACCTAACAGCGTCCAGCATCACATTACCCAGCCTAGTGGGACGTCCCCTGATACCACAGTCGCGGTTTGTAGTAACAAATAGGAAGGAAGGACTGTTGCTGAATTATATTGACTTGCCACAGGCAACCCCATATAGTCCATTCAACTAAAAGTAATTCTTATCAAAATCCATATCAAAAAAAATAACTGAGTCGGTATAAAAAAGAGAGGAATGCATATGAAAGCTACCCCTGTGATTCTTTTTATTATTTTTCTGGTTTATGGAATATCGAGTTCGGCCTGGTGTCAGCCGGAGCTGGTATATTCTGAGAATGGAATAGTTAAAAAGATTGACGGAATTGAAAACTCAAAGCCCTATTACCTTGAAAATGGAGAAAAAAAATATCTTCCCAAAGGCAAAACATTTGCTCTCCGTCAAAATGATGCTGACATCCTATCATTTGGCTTTATTCCTGTGAACTATATTGTCATGCAAAACAGTAAAAACTCTTCAAGTGCTGCAGTTACAATTGGAAAAGAATCCATCAGGAATGCATGGAACAACACTGATATCAGTTCTATTTTTAAAATCTGGGATGAGGGGTTGATGAATAACTCATACAGTATTTTATGCTGGTATGAACCGGACACAGAATTATCAGCTATAAGTGATTTATCAGTACATCCCTACTCCAAAGGCGGACTAACTGGAATCTTCGCTTCAGTTGACATAAACTCAAAAGGACATAGTGGGTTTCCAATATTTTTGCTATGGAAGGATAACAGTTTTATTCCCCCTCAATCATTATGGTCAGACAATATGGATCTATTCAAGTCCATCATATCAGGAGACCTGAAATCATTTGAAAACGCTGCTGCCGGCAGCTATTTAAAAGCTGAAGATATTTGCGGCAACAGGGCAATACATTATGCTGCTGCTCTTGGCCGTACGGAGATAATGAAAAAACTTCTTTCCAAAGGAGCAAATGCCAGGGAAAAAAATGATAACAGCATGACTCCGCTTCTTATTGCCTCTGCAACCGGTCATGAAGATATTGTTGCGCTGCTGCTGCAAAAGGATGCCGAACTTATTAAATACAATAATAAAGATAAAAGAAGTGCACTTCATTTCGCATCATATTGCGGCCATGAAGACATAGTAAAAATACTTGTTCAATACATGAAAAATGTAAATGGTGCAGATAAATCTGGTTTTTCTCCCGTCGATTATGCCATTAACCGGAAAGCAGATTCTATTGTGGGATTGCTTGCCTCAAAAAATGCCAAATTAGCAGCCGATGCGGAAAACCAGCAGCTTGTTATGATAGATAATATTTCAGGGAATAATTACAATACAGTATCGCTCCTTCTGGATAAGAAGGCAGATGCTGATAAAGAGTTATACGGAACAACTCCTCTTATTGTTGCTGCCGGATCATCCAGTCTTGATGTGGTAAAGCTTTTAATCAATTCAGGTGCCAAAATCAGTAAAACAGGTGAAAAAGATATAACACCGCTCATGAGTGCCTGCCTTACAGGAAGGCCTGAAGTTGTAAAATACCTTCTTGAAAAAGGTGCAAATGTAAACAGGAAATCAAAGGACGGTTTATCGGCAATAGAAGCAGCTGTTCTCCGAAACGATCCTGAAATAATTGATCTGCTTCTCTCCTATAACGTTGATATTGAAACAAAAGACAGAACAGGAAAATCTCCTTTCTGGCTGGCTGCAATGCTCGGTTATCGTAAAAGCATGAATATACTTTTAGACGCCGGTGCACAGTGTGATTTAGACCATGAAATCGCCCTTGAGCTAATGGAACTGGCCTTCAGGTATGATATGCCTGAGGCAGTGGATCTTGCGCTTAGCCAATGTCTTGATGCGAATTTTCTATTTTATGACAAATACCCCTCAACATTGGTGGCTCAATATTATTCAGCGAATGAAATTCTTAGATTGCTTCTGGAACATGGCGCAAAAATAGATGAAGGCCGGAAACTTGGAATTACAAATGTAATGGCTCTCTCAGAAAAACCAAAAATTATTGAACAAACACCAATATATTACCCGATGGACCTGAAAAGAAAATATGGTTCAAGAAAATTTAAAGTAAAAGTATTAATTGATGATGAAGGGAAAGTTCTTTTTCCAAAAATGATAGACTCTGAGATTCATGAGCTTGATAAAGTAGTGATGGAAACAATTACAAAATGGCGGTTTACCGCGCCTAAAGATCTTTCAGGTAAAAAATGTTCGGCAGTTGTCGATATGCAATTTATACTTGAATGTGAAGAAATAGAAAAAAAGACATGGGAACTGTCGGAAGTCGATCGACCGCCACGAATTATCAAACCATTCCCCCCTCGTTACCCAGTTGAATTGCAAAAACAGGGAATTCAAGGTCGCGTAGTCCTTGATATAATCATTGGTGAAAATGGTATACCGGAAGATTTAAAAGTATTTTCTTTGACACATAAGGGATTTGCTGATGCAGCGATTGAATGCGCTAAAAACTTTATATTCAGCCCTGCATATTATCAGGGTAGGCCCGTAAAAATAAAAGTTAAGCTGCCTATTGCATTCAGCCTGGCCTCCGGCCCTATTGGGCGTAACAACTTTGGTAACGCTCCTAATAACTTAGGGCATGACGAATTTGGTAACTCTCGACGAGGTCTTTAAAGATAAGTTAAACACGTAAATGAATAAGGGCAGGAGTCAAAAGATGATTCCTGGAAGTAAGGATACTTTATCAGGAATCAAAACTTAAAAAAAGACATTGGGGGCAAACCTCGATATGGGACAAAGCGCCGATGTCAAGGGCAGACCCCTTTATTCCCCTGTTCCAGAAGCAATATTGCTCTTTACTGTTTTTGTGCGCTCAAGTTCTGTAAGCGCCTTTTTGGTACTTTGACTGTCCGGGCTGGCCTTCAAAACCAGTCTGTACAGTTCTATTGCTTTATCTCTGTTTCCCTGCTTACGGTTTTCATTTGCAAGGTTTTCCAGGAAAAAGGCAGGCGGTTTCACAACCTCATAGTATTTAAATAACAGATCAGTTGCTGAATCTATCGATCCTGCAGCAGCATTTTCTGCAATGAGTCTGATAATAATATGCGCGGGCACTCCGGTGTTGTACCCGTACTTTTTATCCCGCTTTTCATAGAACTGTTCAATGGCGCCCATACCTGATTCATTGTATGTTTTCAGGGGATCAGATAATTCCCAATCTGAGAAAATGAACAGCAGTCCCAGTTGAGTACTTCGTAACGAAACAGATGCATGTGACTCCGTCGGCATATGCTCAAAATGCCAGTCAATATTTTCAGGCGCCTTTTCGTCAAGTATACCTGAAAACTTTCTTATCCCTCCGAGAAGTGAACCGCCTTCATTGCCTGCTGATAAAAACAGACTGAAGTCAGGAAGTTTTGTATTACCAAAAAAAACATCAGCCTCTTTAACAAGGCTTTGATCATTCCATTGCAGACTGGTGCTGATAGCCAGATAGGCATTAAACGCTGCGGGATCTGTAAACATTGCATTTATGGCAAACAGTCCGCCGTGGGAATGACCTGCCAGGATACTGTATGAACCGGTTCGATAATTATCCTTCAGCCACGGTGCAAGTTCTTTGGTAATGAATGCAAGAAAATTCTCCGCTCCGCCATGCGACGGAAAGCGTTTTATCTCATCAGGCTTTTGTGAGAGCGGTGTCATGTCGCGGGTACGATCGGTATTTTGGATACCGACAACCAGCATTGGCGGAATCGACTTTATACTGCCAAGATATTTTGCAAGTGCTGCGACGTACTGGAAATGAGTTTCGCCATCGAGCAGGAACATCACCGGATAAACTTCTGCGTCCTCTTCATAACCTGCGGGTGTACTCACAAGTATTGTACGTTTTTCATTGAGTATTTTTGAAAAGATTGTGGCTTTCTCCCCGATTGTGATGTTATTTCTTTCATCTTCTGCAAATGATGCTGCATTCAATGCTGCAGCAATCAGGATTGAGATGCCAATAATGCGTAGTACATAAAACTTCTTCATTTTTTATCCTGTGTTTAACTATAAATCACCTGCTCCCATACAGATTTGCTTTTATTATTCAGGCTAATCAATATCCTGCTTAAAATACCTGTCGTAATTGATCTTATCATTGATCAGAAATGCAATGCCAATTAACGCTGGAATGGAAGCTAATCCGAGTAAGGGATAAAGTGCATCAGCCTCCATTTGACCGATTAAAACGGCAAAAATACCGATTCCAATTCCCACGGCCAGAGTCACCATTCCAGAACGGTAGGGCATTCTGGGCTTGTTTTCTTCCAAAGACAGCCCATCAAGCGGAACATCTTTTTCAATAGCTTTTTCAAGAACCCTCATTTTATTTCTTCGATTAAAATATTCGACAATTATTGCAATAATCGGTATAGAAAGAGAAAAAACAATCGCGAAAATGGGAATTAGTACGGCTTCCATAAAATCCTCCTGTATATGTTTTACATACGCTTTAATAATCGGTTTTGACAAAAATATTTTCTGTCAAAGCACTGTTATATGATTTGACCCTGGTATTTCTTAAATGGTTGCATTTTTTTTGTGCAACCTTTTTAAGAAAAGGCGGTTCTAAATAAATAGAGTAGCAAGCGGAAATAAGACAGGAATGTGACAGGTTGGCCATTGCCCCATGTGAGAAAATAAACCGGTATCTGCCCCTGACTCCCAAAAGAGCTGATCTTTTTGTTGAGGAATGGGAGGAATTTGTGCTGTCCTGTATTCGCCGAATGCGTGTAGGCGATGCGGAAGATGTTCTTTATCGGGTTTTTTACCGGGCCCTGAACGGGCTGCCTGATTTTCGCGGTGACAGCAAACTTTCCTCATGGCTTTATAAGATAGCATGGAGAGAAAGTTTAAGATATATTGAAAAACAGAACCGCACAGCCCGGATAGAAGCGCCGGCCCATGAGGAAAATGAACAGCCTGATCCGGGTGATAGCATCATTGATGTTTTAGAGAGAAAGGAAACTGCAGAACAGGTACAGCAGGCACTCTCAAAACTCGGGATAAAGGATCGTGAGATACTTGCACTGAGATATCTCGAAGAACTGACGACAACCGAACTGGCGCAAAGCCTTGACATCCCGATTGGAACAGTAAAGGCAAGGATACACAGGGCCCTGGCGCGATTGAAAGGATTACTGGAGAGACCTCATGACAGATAATCTGACGGTTAAAGAACACCTTCGCAATGCTGCCCTGTATCAGCCCTCGCTCGAGCCCCTGATCAGCAGCGATTGGAAGCGTAGACTGTTAACCCGATATACTATGCAAAGGCAGCTCAAAGATGCACTGCATCCGAAAACCGGCATTTTAAGGCCTGTAATATCCATAGCTATACCTGTCATATGCCTTTTCCTTGTTTTCATTTCCTATTTCGGTTTAGTGCCATTAGGACAATGGTATGAAAATATAATATTAAAAAATCTTTTGAATCTGCCTCCGGTCGGGCTGAAGGAAATCCTGATTTTTGCTGCTGTCGTTAACTGCCTGACATTTCTGATAATGAAAAAGAAGTTCTCCTTCTGATAAGCTAATGAATCTTGGTCGGACCAGGCTAACCCCGGTTAAACGATGCTTCACATCTCACTATGCGAATTTCACAGGGTAAACTCCCTGGAATAAATTGACTTACCTTTAAAAACACCTTCCAATCAGGGCCTATATTGCGCTTTTTTTTGCATGAAAAAGTCGATATAAAAAATCAGGATCGGTATAAAGCGGTAGGCTCTTTTAAAATTCAATAACTTATTACAACTAAATTTATTAAGAGCGTCCCATTTTGGGGATTTTATTAAAGTCGATAAAAGTCATTGCCTGTTTTCAACTCCTGTAGTATTTTTAAAAAAAATTAATCTTCCAAGGAACTTATCATGACAGAAAACAAAGAACTATCACCTGAATCCCTCCGGAAATACTTTTATGAAATATGTGCTATTCCAAGGCCTTCAAATAAAGAAGAAAAGATAATTGAATATATAATCGATTTTGCTGTGAGCCATAACCTGGAATACATTAAAGACAGTGCCGGCAACATAGTAATCCGTAAAGATGCTTCTGATGGATATGAAAACAGACCTGCTGTAATTCTGCAGGCGCATCTGGATATGGTCTGTCAAAAAAATTCTGGAACTGTTCATGATTTTGAAAAAGACCCAATAAAAACATATATAGATGGAGAATGGGTAAAGGCACAGGGCACCACACTCGGCGCTGACAATGGCATAGGAGTGGCTGCAGTGCTGGCAGTTCTCGAATCAAGGGAACTTCTCCATAGTCCGGTAGAAGCCCTGTTCACAGTTGATGAAGAAACCGGAATGACCGGAGCATTCAACCTGAACCCTGATGCATTAAAGGGCAGGATCATGATAAACCTTGATTCGGAAGATGAAGGAGAAATCTGCATTGGCTGCGCAGGAGGGTTGAATTCAACCCTTACATTCAAATATACGCCGGAACCTGTCACATCAGGAATGAAAATATATAAGATCAGCCTTACAGGCCTAAAGGGTGGACATTCAGGTGTTGATATTAATCTCGGTCGCGGTAATGCAAATAAACTGATGAACAGGATGCTGTGGACTGCATCCCGGGAATTCGGATTGCGAATCGCTGATATCGAAGGAGGCAGCCTGCGTAACGCAATTCCAAGGGAATCATTTGTGACAGCTGCAATTCCCTCTGATAAAGAAAAGCAATTCCTGAACCTGATTACCGAATTCGGCAATGTAATAAAAAATGAATTATCATCAACAGAACCTGATTTTTCTTTTAAAGCAAATCCCGCAGAAAGTACCTTTGATCACCTGATTGACATACATACGCAGGAAATTTTATTGAACGCTGTTTATGCTGTTCCTGACGGTGTAATCCGTATGATCAAAGACATGCCTGATATTGTTGAAACATCGACCAACCTGGCTGTTGTCAAATCAGACGCATCAAAAAATATTATTGAGGTTTTGAGTTTATTACGAAGCTCATCGGATTCCGCAAAAACAGATCTGAGCAATGTTTTCACCGGCATTGCGGACCTATGCAAATGCGAAGTAAATCATGAAGGGTCCTATCCCGGATGGAAGCCGGACATGGATTCAAGGCTTTTACAGGTTACACAGCAGGTATACAAAAACCTCTTCAATAAAAGGCCTGACGTAAAAGTCATCCATGCAGGACTTGAATGCGGAATCATAGGGTCTGTTTTTAAAGGAATGGACATGGTATCAGTCGGCCCAACCATAAAATTCCCCCATTCGCCCGATGAAAAGCTGCATATACCTTCTGTCAGAAAATTCTGGGATTTTCTGGTGGAAACACTTAAGGCTGTATAAAATATTTTAAAATGCATGAAAAGAATTTTGGTCAGGTCTGTGAATATGAATCGGGGGCGGACCCCAATAATAACTGACTTTCTTTTTTTATGATGAGGATACTGCCTCTCTGGAATAAGACGATTGCTCCAGCTGTTCAAAAGGGAATAAAAATCCTCATTGTTGCCCATGGCAACAGTCTGCGTGCGCTTGTAAAAGAACTTGATCATATGCCTGATGATCAAATCATTAACCTGAATATCCCAACAGGGATACCGCTGGTATATGAACTTGATGATTCATTAAAAGCATTAAAAAAATATTATCTGGGAGATCCTCAGGAAGTTCAGAAAGCTATAGGGAAAGTCGCGAATCAAAGTAAAGTTAACTAAATACAGGATGTTTATCTGACAAAGGAAATAACTGTAGCCTAGTGCCGGTTTATGGATTGAAATTGACCTGAACAGGAGTAGAAAAATGAAGTCAATGAAACTTTTATTGATGAATCCTATATTAAAGCTCTTGATTCGAAAAAATATAGTTACAAAACCGAAGGTGGTTGAACTGGACGAGAAAAATTGCATTGGATATAAGAAAACTACTTCATTTGAAGGCAACCAGAAGAAAAAAGATATTCCTCCATTTTATCATGATGTTTATGATAATGATAAGTTAAGTGCCCTTAGAAAAGACAATTAGGTTACAGGACTGTTGATCATATCTTTAACAGCTTTCCGCATAAAACAATTTATATCCTTTCCTTCGGCTACGTGTAACAGGGTAAAGGTTTATTTTTTGCTTAACTCTATTTTACAAGGAGGCTTAACGCATGGATAGACAATTAAGGCCAATCAAAGAACTTGTTGACGGACTTACAGATGCAGAGATAGAGCAGATTAAAGAAAATAAGATAACAGATGGAGCTTTGAACTGCGAGATCGTTATTGAGGACGATCATAAATACCTGTCTATTCATTATCCGCCTTTGACATAGGAGAGCAGTAAAAACAGGCTGATAGAGTATAGAACAATAATCATCCATTCGAGAGTAGCAATTTGTTCTCAACGTAACTGATAAAAATCAACAGCAGAAAAACCAATGAACTACCCCGCCGCAAGCAGCGGGGTAACAAACAAGGAATAAATCTGTTTAATCGCCGCAAGCGACGAGGCATTAGACCTTGCGCTTCGCAATAAATTAAAGGGAGATAAATATTTTGAATCCAAAAAATGCCAGCCTTGAAATGAAAAGTAACGAGGATATAGCTTCGGACAGACTTCCTGTAGATGAAGGTGCTGATTTCTTTTTTTCAGATAAAATAAATAAGGATGAAGACATTACACAAAATAGATCCCCTTCCAAGCCTGAACTCCGTGCTGCAACTGCGATTTTAGTTTTCATAATCTATCTGGCTGGCCAGGTGGTAACCTCAATCGTTGTCACTCTATTTGCAATCATAAAATATATTGTTAGTGGAGGTAATCCTAATAATAAAGACGCGCTTCAGGGAATGATTTCAGGTATAATGCCGGAAATAGTATTTGCATCAGCCCTGGCGGGAGCAATTGCATTTGCCGCAGGATCATATATCGTTAGAAAATCTCTTAAGGACAATTCTCCCTTTGGAGCCGCCTGGGCTGCAGGGAAACCCAAGGTTCTTCTTAATTCTATTTTATTAGGGGTAAGCGCAGCCTTAATCTATTTTATTCTTTCAATAATTTCTATACAGGTGTTTTCATTTCCCCCCGATCAAAAAGGCGGCCTGCTGGCCCAAATGGCCCTTCAGTCAGGCGTTGCTCAATTTGTATGGATTACTTTCACACTTTTTATAGCTCCTCTGGTTGAAGAACTTCTGTTTCGCGGTATACTGCTGGGCGGCCTGAACAGGTCTTTTGGTGTCTGGTGGGGCATCGCTTTGTCAAACCTGCTGTTTATAGGCCTTCACTATTCGGAGGCAATATATTTTTGGCCCGCATTCATCGGAATTGCTCTTTTATCTGCAATTGCCACAAGGCAGCGATTAACTCAAAAAGCTATTGGGCCGGCGGTCGCTGTACATTTTGGTTATAACCTGAGTATAGCGGGAGCTGCACTTATTGCAAAAATGACCGGCGGGGTTATCTGAACGAATGATGCGCAAAACCTGAATATAAATTAAATATATCCTGATAAATCCGGGCTGCGAATCTGTAACATCTTTGAAAAAATAAATCACAATTTTCAGGGGGAATTCTTATGAAAATAAAACAGACTACTCTCAGTTACATAACCCTCACAATCTTTTTTTTCTTTATCATAGCTTTGCAAACAAACTGCACTGGCAGCTCAGGGACAAACCCTGCTAAAGTGATTTCGACAATACCTGAGGTTTATGTGTCTACAGGGTTTCCTCAGGTCGTGGTTGTGTCAGGTACAGAGTATGAAATGGGATTGCAATATGGGCAACAGACAGCAGCGAGGCTGGCACACAATGTTGCAATCCAGAAAAACCAGCTTTATGAGGCTTACGGCCAGGAAACTGTAGCGACCGATCTGAAGGTCTGGGATTACTACATTAAGACCTATACGCCGGCCATGGCGGAGTGGTTCAGGGGCATGTCGGACGGGTGCAGCCGGGAGGGATACAATCTGAGCTATTATGATATACTTTTAGTCTCCTACTATCCCTCAGAACTCTGGTCAAGGCCGAATGTTGCCTATCCGGAGGAGACAGGGGTGAAGTGGGAAGGGCCGATAAAAAGACCGGAAGTCACACCAGCAGAAAGACCCCATTCCTGCAACGCCTTTGCAGCTGCCGGAAAAGCGACCCCGGATGGTAAATCGATACTTGCTCTTGACTCAATGGTGGGACTTGAGGCAATGGACAATATCATATTACTTGCCTTTCCCACAGAAGGAGCACCATTTGTTACACAGAGTTCTGCAGGTAAACTAGCCGGAAATATGGGAATGAACGGGAATGGTTTTGCCTGGGCGATGACTGCTATCATGGGCGATAAACCGTCGTGGGGGCTTTGCGAGGCCTATTTCCAATGGCTGTGCCAGACAGCAAAGACGCCGGCAGAGGCTCAGGAGTTTATACAGTCAACGCCGAGAGGCGCTGTTTCAGGAGGTTTTGTCATGGCCGATGCAAATAATGTCATGGTTCTCGAAACGAACAACCTCCATTACAACCTAAGAACACCGGGACAGGAGAAGGAAAAGGGAAACTTTATTGTTCAGACAAATCATCTGGTGAGTACATCACTGAAGCCCTATAACGCTCCCTTTATTGCCTTCACTGACAGCCCCAAGAGGTATAACACTGTACTCCGGTACCTGACGGAAGCCGAACCGGGGACAGTTAATTTTAATATTGCTAAAAAGATATTTGCATCCGATGACTGGTATGACGCAGATTCGGGTACCTGGAACCGCAATCAACCGGGGAAGGGCGGTACCTCAAACAGCCATGGCACGACCAGCGTAAATATTTTCCATCCTGCTACTCTCACCGCCTACCTTGCAACAGGGGTACCGAGTGGAAACGGATCACCTGCATACGCAACAGGGGAATACGTCAAGCTGCAGTTGAAAGCAACTCCAAAAGAAATAGCCAGGCAGGCGGATATAGACACAATCGCACTTTACTGGGATGCTGCAGATACCTTTCAGTATGAGCTGAACAGGAAACCCGCGTATCTAACCCTGCCGGTGATTACTATTATAAGGGACACCCTCGACAAGGCATATTATGCTTATTCCGCAGCGATGGACAGGTATGGATATGCAGGTCTGGAGGAAGATCAGAACCGCAAGAGAGAGCTTTTAGCGTCCTCACTGACATACTACGCACAGGCACAGTTGTATGCCCAGATGGCAAAGACGGATCTCCTGAGGGCGAAATTTAATGAAAAAGAGACGGTCATAAATAATTAGGCTGTTCAGCAGGGCAACAGAGAAAAAGTTGAATTTATAAGTTTTTTAAATGGAAGTAATATTATGAAAGTAAATTGCGGGGAGTACAGGAAGAGTATGGAGCTTCTCTCCTTAAAGATACAATTGGAAAAAGGCGTCCATGATAAAGATAGACTTGATGAAATTCGAAAAAGGATAGAAGATCTTCAGAAGGAACTGGAGATCGATTAACTAAATTTAAATTTTATTGATTAAAATAAACGAGTGATCCCTCAGTTGCTTTAGCTGTTAGCTCAGACCTCCGGTGGTATATAATCCGTCGTCGCAAAAGCTATGCCGGGACAAAGAATGACACCCTGCGAAAAGCCTCAGTGTTTAACGTAGTATGGGGTTTTACACCCAAATGCTGTTGAATTAAGCTTTGATTTTAAACCGCATCGCGGTGATATATTAATAGCAATAATAATACAAAAATATTTAACCCCGGAGGGGTAACATATTTGGTATATGTCGCTCCTATAGAGCTTGTCATATTATATGTATCTGAGTATCTATTAAAATATCGCATCCAGGGATGCTTTTGGGATGAAATTTTCTTAAGCCCATAAAAGGTATCCTCTTAAGGTACTAATGAATGGTTTTATTTACATTTATAGAATATTGCGAAAGTAAAAGGCCTAATAAAACAAACACTTGGCCCCTAGACCCCTTGAATCCTTGAACCATTTCTCCTACTAATTGGGAGGAGAAGCAAATTTTCCACTCTATAAAATCTGGAGAGTTTAATGATATATAAAAAAATGTTTTTAGCTCTTGCAGGCCTGATAACCCTGACAGCTATTGTTGTTATTATCTACTGAAGATGCAGATGAATTTAAGCGCATTGAACTTGAATGGAGACTGGCTGAACTTGAAAACTGGTTAACAGAAAAACCAACACCTGAAGACAGAGAAAGGGCTGAAAGGCTTGATCAGGAAAACATGGAAAAATACAGCCGGGAATTAACAGACCTGATGGGTGAAGATAAATATATACGCGAGTATGAGGTAGCACTGAAGAGTTATAAAAATACGAAGATATAGTTCGAAATATATTGCCTCCGGAACAGGCTGAATTGTTTAATACACAGCTGGGAGAGCATAGAGAACAATTCGAAGGGCAATATGAAACGATGGTACTCATGCGTAAGGAGAGGAAAGAAAAAGAGAATGCTGATAAAGATTAATCTATTCTAAGAACCATTCCATCAAATCAAAATTAATTTTAAATTGAATATTCAGTAAGATATGTTATATCAGTAGAAGTCATTCCATGCAGTTGATTTTTTATTACGAGCCTTACCTGTTGCTGAATCAAGAAAACCGGAGATGTTTTCATCGCAAATTAATACCTGTGTCGGAGCCATTATGAAATACATAACAATAGCGATTTTATGGATGCTGCTCGCGACTCCTGCGCTGGCCTGTGTCAGGACTTATGATATTGAAGCGGATCGAGTGGATAGCTTTCCTATTATGGGCTATATCGATGAACTTGACTCCCGGGACGAAATCTACTTTACGATATACATTCGGGAAACAGGCAATTTCGAAGGACTTTCCGGTGTCAGTTCTGAAATAAATGATGAAGAGGGTTCAGAACTGTTTAGCGGCGCACTGCACATGTCCAGGACAGATAATGAAGGTCTCTTTCGTGTTGGTTTCCGTGTTGGGAAGGAGATCCTGGAGCAGGGCACACTTACAGTTACTGCGGAGAAGAGAGACCGGGCGGAACAGGAAACTGATAACGGAACTGTCGTGTCTGTGCATACGACTATCTACTTATATAGATTCAACCTTAAAATGCTCTATACGCTGTATGTAAAAAATGACTTCTCAAAACATTCGCAGCAGGACAATTACCATGGCCCGAAACTTGAGGCTCTCCTTGAAAAGGAATTTGAGCTGGATAGAGACAGTGACCAGGGACAGGCCTTAATTATTCACTGATTGACGATCTAACACAAAACGATCAAAACAGATGGCTTCTACCCGGGATCACCAGAGTCTTTAGGGATTCAAAAGTTTGATGTTACGAGGAATTACCTTTAAGTAAGTAACATCAGAGGAGGTAGATTACATGGAAGATGAAATACATGATGTATCGATAAAAGTAGTCTCTCAGAAGGGGTATTGTGCAATGGGCCATAAACCTGGAGATGAGTGGATTATTAAAGGGTACACTACTCCTGAGGGTATATGTATGGGTGCCTTTGGGTCGATTTTTCCTGTTGTAGGTGTGATGGCCTTTAATGGTAAATACCCATGGGCAAAAGATCCTGATTGTGAAGCAGTCGCCTGTGCCGATGCACAAAATCCTGTGGTGTTTGAAATAAGGAGGCTCAAGAAAGAGCTGCATGCAATAGTCGCATAGGCAGGTTTGAATATTCATTGATTGATGAATCGGGGTTGAACTATAATAATCAAATAACAGGTGTATGAGACTGGAATGTATCCTATTAATACAGGAAAGGAAAAGAGATGATAATAAATAAATTGATTTTTCTTTGTATCTGTGGATTGTGCATTGCTGCATGCGACTCATCGAACAATGCCCCGGTAACGGATGATCCTGCACTGAAGCAGGCCAGGGAAATATTCGAGGCGAGGTGCTCTATATGCCACGATATAGACAGGCCACTTGGAAAAAACAAGACGCCCGATGAATGGAAGGAAACAGTAATCCGAATGCAGCAAAAAGAACCAGATAAAATATCCGATACGGATGTAAAAGAAATTTTAGACTATCTGAATGCGGTTCGAGGCCCCAAAGTGTAATATCTGTTGATCCCTGTTTATGGATGGGCACTATTTAAGTGACCTGATGCTTTTGCGCCAGATGAAAGGAAAACCGGAATGTCCCATGAGCAGTCAGTTCAGTATTCCTATGGCAGAAGACATATAATCTTTGGAAGCACAGAAGAGGTCTGAACAGGGAGTTCTCACAGCATCCGAACGGATATGAAAAGAGGCTGGAATCATACAAAAGAGATATCCTGTGGATTCATATGATGGATAGGAGCATAATATGGCAAAATATGATTGGTTAGAATCAGAAGAATTTAAAAAAAGCATAGGACAACGCGTAATCGCCCGGGCCAAAACAGGGGGATTTAACGTTGAAAATTCTGTAACTTTCCTGCTTACCGTATACCTGGACCACTACAGGGATGAGAATATGCATTCTGAGCTGCAAAAGGAAGAATCCAGGCAGCGTGAACAGGCTGATGCCCTCGCATCCGTTGATGTGCTTATGAGGGAAGCGGCTGAAAATGCCAGAGACCGAAAAAGCGATACTATATCCATGGCGGATATGCGTAAGGCCTATAAGGCAAAATATTGTATGGTTTGGCCCTTCTGCGCAAAAGGAAGGCTATACATGGATGGTGAACATCATGAATTAGTTCAAAAATGCAAAATAGCTATGCAATAAAATCAGACCATGTACACAACCAGAAAGGCTTAAAACAAAAAAAAATCTGTTTGTAACTCAAAATGATAAAAAAAGTATATAGATATACCAAAGTATGAGAAAAGTATATTGACATACCAAACTCATATCCATATACTTCACTGCACAAAAAAGAAATTCCTTTCATATTGAACGGCTGCAAAAGACCGGATTTTATTTAAAAGAGGTTTTTTTATTCATTAAAGAGGACCTGAAATCAGTAAGGTAACTTATTATGCAACAACTTATAATCAGGAGGGAAAGAATATGATTCGATTGGTCAGTGTATTGGTATTTGCATTTAGTTTAATCGTGTCGACGGCGCTTGCTCAGCCCGGGCCTGGCGGAATGCCTAAAATGGGGCCGATGTCAGATGGTTCGGGGCCTTATGCGGTGGCAATCGTGGAAGGGGATCCTGGTTTACCTGATCATACAATTTATCGGCCCAAGGATTTGAGCCCTTTCAGTAAATCGAATCCTATGCCTGTGCTGGCCTGGGGGAATGGCGGGTGCTCCAGTTCTTCCCGTATGCACGCCAACTTCCTTGCTGAAGTAGCGTCTCATGGTTTTCTGGTTCTGGCCTTAGGCCCGTATGTTGCGGAATCCAATGCCGGTTCCGGTGGCATGATGGGTGGCAGCGGCACAAAATCGGCACAGTTACTGGAAGCTATTGATTGGGCTACGGCTGAGAACAACCGCTCCGGCAGTAAATATTATGGAAAACTGGCTCCATCAAAATTCGCCGTAGCAGGCATGAGCTGCGGTGGACTTCAGGCGCTGGAAGTGGCTCCTGATCCACGCGTTAAGACAGTCATGGTCATGAACAGCGGTCTTTTCGGTGAAGGCGGACGGCCTAAAATGGGACCGCCCAAAAAAGGTATGCCCAAGATGGGAGCCCCCAAAGCGGGAATGCCTAAAATGGGACCGCCTAAAGAAGGTATGCCTAAAGGTGGCGGAGCCCCAATGATGGTAATGCCCGCAGTCGGCAAGGAGGTTCTTGCAAAACTGCACTCGCCCACTATTTATATCATCGGTGGAGAGACAGATATCGCATACCCGCAGGCAATCGATGATTACGCAAAGATCGACAAAGTCCCTGTGGCCATAGCCAATCTCGAAAAAGTGGGGCATGGAGGCACCTACAGTCAACCGAATGGCGGCGAGTTTGGAGTGGTTGCCACAGCATGGCTGAAATGGCAGTTGGAAGGTGACAAAAATAGCGGAAAGATGTTCACTGGTTCGGACTGCGGTTTATGCACACGTAAAGGGTGGACCTATGAAAAAAAGAAGATTCCTTAAGGTGAGTCGATAAATAGTATAAATCACCCGGTTTTTATTACAAAGCGTAATGTATACTGCCCCGCTGCTTGCGGCGGGGCAGTTCATTATCTGGAATGGGGCTATAAATAAATCTCTGTACTCATGATTTATTTATAGCCTCTTCCTGTTAATATTTATTCTTTTATGGCCGATCCTCTGCACAATAGTGAAAAGACGTTAAAGGGAAAAGAAAAGTATATTGACATACTAAACTATGGTCCATATACTTCACTCCGAAAAAAAACATATTCTTATCAACTTGACTGAATCATTGAATCAACACTTACAAAATTTTAAAGAGAGAGATGCCATATGAAAAAGAATCTGGTGTTGACACTTATTGTCTGCATGATACTTGGCGCTGTAGCGGTATGTACTGCACAAAACAAACCCAAACCCAATCCAAAAGCACCGCCTGGCCAGGGACGCGGAGGGTTTGCAGGCTTTGGCGGATTTCAGGAAGAGCCGGCCCCATGGATCAAAGACAGGTATGATGACCATAAGAATATGATGGACCAGCTGGGCATCAAGTCATTGCGGCCCGGCAAAAGCGGAAGCAATCAGAGCGGACCGGGTTTCGAAGAAGCTACTGCCAACGAATGGATGCCGACGCTGCCCGATGCTCTTGTCATGAAAGATGGAACAAAGGTCACTACTCCGCAGCAGTGGAGCAGGCGGCGGGCAGAAATCCTCGAAGATTTCGAGCGTGAGGTATACGGCCGCATCCCGGTCAATGTGCCTGAAGTAACCTGGGAGATTACCGAAACCACCAAAGGCGAAACTGAAGGGATTCCTACAATAAAAAGGACACTGGTCGGTCATGTGGACAACAGCGGCTTTCCCGATATTACCGTTGATATCCAGGCCAGCTTCACTGTACCGGCTAATACACCTGGTCCGGTACCACTTTTTCTGCAGTTCGGTTTTGGAGGCGGTATGTTCGCCGGCATGGGCGGGGATGTTCTCAAGCAGGCCCTGAGCCATGGCTGGGCACAGGGTACCATCGTTCCCACAAGCGTTCAGGCTGATAGGGGAGGCAATGCCCTGCGACAGGGAATCATAGGCCTTACCAATAAAGGAAAACCCCGCAAACCCGAAGACTGGGGAGCCCTGCGCGCATGGGGCTGGGGCGTCAGCAAACTGATCGATTTTTTTGAAGCCAATCCTGATATGAAAGTCGATCCTGAAAAAGTGTCTATCGAAGGTGTATCCCGTTACGGTAAGGCCGCTCTGGTAACCCAGGCATTTGACCAGCGCGTTGCCGTCGCCCTGGTAGCCTCCTCCGGTGAGGGAGGTGCAAAACTCCACAGGCACGATTTCGGCGAAGCCGTTGAAAATCTCACAGGAACCGGCGAGTACCACTGGATGTGCGGCAACTTCCTCAAATACGGGGCCTCGGATATAAATGGCAGGTCCATGGACGCTTCCGACCTTCCGGTCGATTCCCATGAACTCATCGCCCTGTGCGCTCCGCGTCCATGCTTCATCAGCTACGGCATAGAGCCTGGTGATCCCAAATGGGTGGATGCACCGGGCAGCTACCGCGCAGGAATTCTGGCCTCGAAGGTTTACAGGGTACTTGGAAAGCAGGGGTACGGCTACGATATCGCGGACTGGGTTCACGCACCCCTGCCGCCTGTAGGGACTCTGGTTGGAGGCGATCTGGCCTTTCGCCAGCACGAGGGCGGTCATACTTCGGGTCCGAATATCCCGATATTTTTAGAATGGATCGGTAAATATATCCGTTCCCCTTTTTTTCCTTCCGTACCCGTTAAATAATTATGCCGGGTAAGCAGGAGTCAAAGATACAGGTAGATATTAAAACTCTAACAGTTCAGGAGGTTACAAATTGAAAAAAATATTATTACTTACCCTATTAGCCATTATTTTATCCTGCGGAACATGTTTAGCTAAGTCAGGAAATGCTCCTGATGGAAAGAGCACCTTCTATGCCTCCCACAGTCTTATGTGGGATATGCCCCCCGTACTGACCGAGGTTGCTGAATCTTACGGCATCAAAGGTCATAAAGTTCTGGGCATACAGCGCCTTGGCGTTTCACGAACATCACAGCACTGGGACCTGCCGGACGATCAGAATCAGGCCAAAAAGGCCCTCAAGGAAGGCAATGTAGACGCTTTTGTAATGTCTCCTATCGGAATGCCGGACCCCGGGATCGACAACTTCGTTAAACTGGGACTGGAGCATAATCCGAATGCAAAGTTCTATATCCAGATATCCTGGCCAGGAATGGGGCTTGTGGATAACAATGACATGGAAAGCATGATGGGAGGCATGTTCGGCGGCAGACCCAAAACCGGAGCTCCCGGAGCGCCTCCGACCGGATCACCTGCAAAAAAGCCGCCCGCTCCGGGAGGTCCTGGAGGCTTTGGAGGAGGTATGTTCGGCGGCAACCGGGACTACAACAAAACCCCCGAAGAAATTGCCAAAATCAATATCAAGAACGACAAGTCAGCCGAAGAACTGGCCATGAAACTGAACAGAGAAGCGGGCAGGACAGTTGTCTATCTTATTCCCACTGCCCAGGCTCACAATGCTTTAAGGTTAATGATTTATAATAAGGAGATTCCCGGTATGACCGACCAGGGAGAAGTATTCAGAGATTTTATAGGGCATCCAACCGACCCGGTAATTGCCCTTAACGCTTATCTGCACTTTGCGGTCATGTACGGTGTCAGTCCGGTTGGTTTGCCTGTTCCCGGCATACTGAAAAATTCAAGCAAGCCGGAGTATCGCGAGGAAAAGTTCAATCGTACCCTGCAGGAACTGGCCTGGAAAATGGTTGTTAATTATCCACTGAGCGGCGTACAGGCTTCGGCAGGTGAAAAGTAAACAGAAAAATGGAAGTTTTATCAACGCAACAACATTAAAAACAAATCCGAGGAAATGATATGAAACACAAAAGCTTTAAATTGTCGTATCTTGCAATTCTGGTAGTCATCGGCCTTTTTATTCTATGTCAGGCATGCCAGATGCCGCAGGGCGAAGGAAAGTATACGGGGGCGGACAAGATGTTAATTCCACACAGGTCGTGGCAATGCGGGATGGCAGAAGGTATACCGGTACCTGAACAGGGTGTGCCGGTGCTGGTGGCTGATATGAAACTAGACCAGACCTACGAGTTGGGCATGACTCAGTATGGACAGAGGGGGGTCTATGTTGTTAAAGAGGGAACGATAAATGGTGACAAGATAAAAGGTTCAGTGATGTTTGGCGGTCTGGACTTTCAGTTGAGTTTTCCAAACGGCAGTATGGAGGTTGAAGAGATATTCGTGCTTCAGGCCGATGATGGGAAGTACATCTACCTGAGGATCGCCGGCACGGCCGCAGATAGCAGCGACGTAAGAATAGTGCCGGAATTTGAGGCGCCTAGCGCCGGAGAGTACAACTGGCTCAATACAGGGAAGTATGCCGGCAGAAGAGAAGTGGACCTCGATGCCGGGACCTTGAAGATTAGCGTATTTGACGTTTCTGGCGTGGCCGTGAAGCCGGATGCATCGAACTCGGTCCAGGTAACAAAACCGTCAGGATTTCAGGATCAGTCATGGGACTACCGCAAGGCATCGGCAGAGGAAAAACAGGGAGATCTGTTGATCGAAGAGAATGTAACCCTGGGACGTGGCCAGTCGGTGGGAGACACAGGCAAGAGCAACCGGAACATCATTCCGATCACCGGAGGGACGGTCACCGGGAAGCTAGAGGGAAAAGTGCTGGCCGCTGGAGCCGACTACCAGAACCTGTCCAATCCTGCGACAATCGATGCCCGCTATCTGTGGCAGACCAACGATGGTGAGGTGATCATCATCCGTAATGCCGGTGGTTTCGGACGGCTGGTCCCGACCTTTGAGGTTCAGGTAGACAGCAAATACGCCTATCTGAACAAGGGCCTGTACCTGAGCTCTCCTCCAGGGATGGGGGCCGGAGGCGTCTCACTCACCTTCTATGAAAGCGTTAAATGAGATTAAAGGATTGTCCCTGAATACACATTATATGGTTTCCATCCGGAATTTATCTCTTTCCGGATGGAAAACATCTCATCATATTATTCAAATTTTATACGTTTGGTTTTAATCCCGAACCGCAGGTTTAACATTACAGCAGCGGCGCTGAGTCCGGCTGAGAGACCTATCCAGATTCCGACAACCTCCATTTTTAATATAAATCCAAGAAAACAACCTATGGGTAAGGCAATTACCCAGTATGCAATAAATGTAATAATCATGGGCACGCGTACATCGGTAATACCGCGTAAAGCTCCGAGGCCTGCTGCCTGAGCCCCGTCGGAAATCTGGAAAAGAGCCGCTACGATAATAAGTGAGGCCGCAATCTGAATCACTGCAGGATCTTCCGAAAAAATAAGCGGAAGCTGGTTCCTGAAAATAATGAACAGAACACCAAAACAGGCCATTATTGATGAGGTGAAAACTGCAGTTAAAAACCCGGACCGGCGTACATCGTCAATATCTTTTCTGCCATAGGCATGTCCGACACGGATTGTTCCTGCCGAGGAGATTCCTAATATAATCATAAAGGAAACTGAAGCCATACTTATGGCAATCTGATGTGCAGCCAGTTGTGCACTTCCAAACCAGCCGATCATGATAGCAGAAAATGAAAAGGCTCCTATTTCGAAAAAATTCTGAAAACCGGTTGGCAGGCCAACACGGGCAAGCTGTTTTATAACCGGCCAGTTGATATTGCGAAACCTGAATGACGGATCATATTCCTGAAAACGTTTTGCCTTTGAAACATATATCATCATGATTGCCGCCATAAAGCTGCGCGTAATGAAGGTGGAATATCCGGCGCCATCCAGTCCATAGGCCGGCATACCCAGGTTGCCGTATATAAATACCCAGTTGCCGAACACATTCACCAGATTAGCAGCCAGGGTTACATACATTGCCGGTTTGGTAAAGGCCAGTCCTTCAATAAACTGGCGATAAACCTGAAAAATCATAAAGGGAATTATTGAGAACGCGATAATCCCTGCATAGGATGCAGCCTGAACTGCAACCGCTTCTTCCTGGTTTAGATATTTAATCATGCCTCCCATTATGAGCAGGCCGATGAAAAGGAGAATAGTCACCAATATATTAAGTAAAAGCGACTGCCGCAGGATCACTCCGCACTGATCTTTCTGTCCTCTGCCTCTGGCAATGGAAACCAGGGGTGTAATAGCCAGCGTCATTCCAAAACCGAATACCAGTATCAGATAAACAACGCTGTTGACCAGTGAGGATGCAGCCAGCGGGACTGCGCCCACCTGACCTACCATGATGCTGTCTGTGAGGCCAAGCATGATGTGCCCGAGCTGACCGATAACAACAGGGATCGCCAGTTTGATGGTTTCTTTTAAATGTTCCTTATAGGATTTCATTTTTTATGAATTGCCTGGAAGGTTATAATTTTTACATGTTAAAAAGATGGAGTTGATAACATATTAAAAATAAAATGAAAATAAATATTTTAAACAGGTTTGGCAGATATGTATATGGCTTAATCTTCTTTACAGATTTAATAAAAACAAAGAACATTCCGGGAAAGGATAATAAAAAATCAGCATGAGAGAGGGCAGGTTTTTAAAAGGAAAGAATATCTAAAGAATAAAAAATGGATCCACGACTGCTGTACTTGTCAGACTTTATTATTATGTCATTCCGACTCCCACTATTTTTAAAGGAAGTCGAAATTGACAGATATCGTTAGACTTCAGTAATACTTAACCTGATCTCGAATTCTTTTTTCCCCCCTGGAGGTAAATCAAGAGGCATCCTGAAAAGCAGGCTTGATCCCTGATATGTATGTTCAAATCCCTCCTCTGATTTTGAAACAGTCATTATCGGGTAAAACCATACTGTTACTGGTAATGAAAAATCGAATCCCGCCTTTAATCCGTCCCTTTTATTGACCAGTTCAAATTTCTTAATGTTTTCTTCCTCACCTGTTTCAGATATTTCCCTTCTCTTTTCGGTCTCCCTCAAAAAGTAGTATTTTTCAGTATCCTGATCGGAATAGAGGGTCAGGTTAAATTCGCAGCCAAAGATGTTTGAGATGAAATCCATGCCATTGTTTGAAAAGTTGTACCTGATGGTTGTAAAGGCTTCTTCAGAGATACTGATTGTTTTTGATAAGAGAGGGGTAATATCGGCCAGTTCCAGTTCAGCTGTTACCATTCCATCATTGGAATTCAGGTTTTTAAGATTGTATATTTTTTGAGCAAGGTCTGCTTCGGGTGGATACTGAGCTTTTGCATAGTTTTCAAGGGATATATCGCCTGTCATGTAATGGTCCAGAAGAGATATCCTTGGATAATGATCATAAACAAGCAGTTCTTCGATGTTGTCGATTTTATTATGGATATCGTGTATTGAAGCAATCCCGTTTTCTGATGAATCGCCATTGGTGTTATTTACATTGATATCGTAGTGGTAGGCTTCTTTCCTCCTGGTAAGAGTATCTGACAGATTGTATGAACACGGAAAAAAGGAAATATCAAAGATCCCTCCGCCCATGGCAGGGGATATGCCTATGCTCATGGATGAGTTATGTATGATAATTTCATCATGACCGTCTTTATCTATATCGGTCAGGATGTAGCCTGTCTTTTTCTCATAATCTGCCAACAGGATTTTATGGGCCTCAATAAGGTTTTCATGCAGAGCCCGCCTCAAATGCCCGAGATAAAGGCCGCCGAAAACGCCATGCCAGTAAGCACAGTTACACTGTGCCCTCCATATATTGATTTGTGCCTCTTTGTCATTTACTGCCTTTTCACTGAGGAAAAGCATTTTTTTATGTATCCTGTTTGTTTCAAAATATTTGACCAGAAAATTATCCCATATACCGCCGCGTACAAATGGTCTCCATTCATCCCAGAGATTATCATTTTTTAAACGTTTTATGATGTTTTCCAGTGCATGTGACTGCCCTGCAGGAAGAGCCCATTCAGTCATTTCCTCATATGAGGCCTGAGGCAGGTAAATTCTGCCCAGGGGAGGATTGGAAGCAATATAATCACTCGGCAGGGTTGTTTTAAGCCAGTCCCCGTTGTCTTCCACGGACTTAAAAAAATGTTCAAGCCATCCCTTCTGGATTACCCATTCATTCGTGCCGGGCCATAATCCGAATTTTTCTCCATCATCCCCGTAAATCGCAACATTTCTTCCAAGGCTTTCTTCATGCCGCAAATGGCCAATGACATCCTCAACCAGCCTGAAGGGGATCAGGTAACGCATTACCATAGGCGTAGCCAGGATTTTAAGCATGTGGCCTTCTTTTTCTGTCAGGTAGCTTCCGTATATCTGATCAGGTTTCAGGCCTGAATAATACATGTGGGTATCATCAACTATAGTATATGAAAGACCGGAATCCTTGAGGACAAGCGGCAGGGTAGAGTCCCATACCCTTTCGGTAAGCCAGAAGCCCTTTGGTTTCCGGCCGAATTTCTCATTAAGATATTCGTTCATCATGATGACCTGTCCGATGGCATCACGTGCAGGAATCTCTGCCAGCAGTGGTTCAAAAAAGCCGCCTGACAGCATTTCAAGCTGTCCCCTTTGAACCATTTCAGCTATCAGGGAAAGGTAATCGTTCCTGTTCTTTTCTATCCATTCAAGTAACGGTCCTGAAAAATGAACCCCTGTTTTTATTGCAGGATGTTTGTATAGAATATCCAGAAGGGGCTGATAACATTTTTCCATTGCCATGCTGAAGACATGATCAAAATTGCCAACCGGCTGGTGGCAGTGAAGCGCCATTACAAGGTTCAACATATTATATGCCTCCGGTGAAACCCAGCAGATGCTCGATCTGTCGGAATAAACTTAATGATGTATTTTCAAGTCCGTTGATAAAATTATTGTCAGTTCTTAAATCATTAAATGTGTTCTGACACTTCCACCAATCAAGTTTAATTTTATATTTATTAATAAATTCAAATGTATTTATAATATTATTTAAGTATAGATTTATATTGTTATATTTAAGTTTTTCAAGCTGACTGGAAAGATAATCCTCAATCATTACCGGGGTTTTCTGCTGATTTACCAGGTTATCGAGGATAAAGACATCATTATCGTTTTCTATTATCTCTTCATTATCCCGGTTAAAGAGCTCGAAAAAATTTTCAACCACAGTAAAATCAATCGGTATGTTTTCAGAGTTCTTTAATAATTTTCCAAGCTGATTCAAAAAAACGGATTTGAACAGATCGTTAAATTGGGATGAGACATCTTCTCCTGAATCAGAAATTGTCTTTAGATAATTTTGAATCGGCTTTATATCATCAATAAAGATATTATACAGCCGGCTTTCCAATTGATCCGAAAGCATCCTGACAATAAGCCTCTTTATGTCAGGTATTAAATCCCTTATGGTGAAGACCCTGCTGTTATTCACGAATCGTTGAAATAATTTTACTATTGAACCTGTTTCTCCCTTCAAGGGAAGCATTCTGTCAAGCTCTTTCAGCATCATTTGTTTTGCGTCTTCGTTTCGTTCACCAATGATACATATAATTTCGTTGTGATCCGTCTTTAAACAAAGGGAAAACAATTCCGATTTATTGTTCCGGCTAAAGCCCTGTGAAGTTGTTTCATACAGATAAAGAATTGGATCGCCGTTTTCTATCTTTTCCTCTTTCCCAGGCGTTAAGACTGTTTTGAGCCACTCTGGAACCTGATTGCTGTCTATCGCACAGACCATTGCATAGTTAGCAAGAAGGGTTTTATTATCCAGCTCCAGTGGCACCACTTCTTTAATATATACATCCAGGCCGTTATTATATTTCGGGTCATTACAGACAGCTTCGGATAGAAAACCTTTTAAACCTTCTTCAAGATCATCCCCTGAAAAATCTCTACACAACTCTATTGCCTTTTTTGCATACGTCAGAATCTGAATAGCCTCTAACCCTGCTATATCATCAAAAAACCAGCCGCAGCTTGTAAACATGTATAGGGCCATCTGCTGAGATTCAAGAAGCTGATAAACAAGCCTGCTTTCCTCATCATTAAGGGGTTTTGAGGCATGTTCCAGTAAAAAGGATTGCTTTTCCTGATCATCCGGTTTTAAAATTATGGATATGTAATCATCTCTTGTTTGCCAGCAGTCTGTCAGCATGTCTTTTGTTTTATCTTCAAAGATTGATGATAAATGGTCATTCAGCCAGTTAAGGCCATTCCTTAGAGGAGCTCTCCAGGCTTGGGTCCATCCAGGATTTTGACTCACACTGCATCCGCAGTCCGAACGCCACCTTTCAATCCCATGGGCGCAGCTCCATGCACTGTTTTCAATAATTTTAACCTCATATTCCGGCGGGAAATTCTCAAGAAATTCACCATAATTTGTCAGTGTTATATCCTTGCCGTCAATAACCATTTCCAGCACCCAGGTAAGTGCCATCTCTCCGAATTTAAAATGGTGTCCATAGGATTCACCGTCTGTCGCCATACTTACAAGCGCGGGGTTGTCACGCTCAACAGGATATGCATCTATGATCTTTTTTAGAAATACCTCCCCGGAGGCAAGTATCTTTTCGTATGCTATTGCCTTTGATAAAGGACCGTTATAGAAAAACAGATCGATATAAAGGTTTTTATCGTCTGTCGGATAACACCTGTAGGGCCTTGTGCAGTCCACATTACCACTTGAGACATCCTGCCATGCCTGATTATCTGCGCCAGCGTTAAGGGGCCGTACCAGATGGGCCTGATATGGTGAAAG
This sequence comes from Desulfatiglandales bacterium, assembly GCA_963667015.2. Lineage (GTDB taxonomy): Bacteria > Desulfobacterota > DSM-4660 > Desulfatiglandales > HGW-15 > JAAZBV01. The sequence continues at coordinate 501,960 of CAXXJJ010000004.1, read as the reverse complement.
TATGGTGAAGCTGACACCTTCCTTTGCCAGAACCTCCAGGGTTTTACTGTCTACAGCGGTCTCTGCGAGCCACATACCTTCTGCTTTTCTGCCGAACCTGTGATGAAAGTCTGCAAGACCCCATTTTACCTGGGTAATCTTATCTCTTTCCGATGCAAGCGGCATTATCAGGTGATTATATACCTGGGCCATGGCATTGCCATGGCCTCCAAATCTTTCGGCACTAAGCCTGTCCGCATTAATAATCTGGTCATAAACCCATGGATTATATCTTTCCAGCCATTTAAGGAGAGTAGGCCCGAAATTAAAACTTATCATCTCAAAATTATTTACAAGCTTTTTTATATACCCCTTTTCACCGTGAAGCCTGCTTCGGGTGTTAGGTCCATAGCATTCTCTTGTTATCCTTTCATTCCAGTCGTGGTAGGGATGTGCGGATTTTTGAATAAATATGGTATCTGTCCACGGGTTTTCCCTTGGAGGTTGATAGAAATGTCCATGAATACACAAGTACCGATCTGTTTTTTTATTCATTGCTTACTCTTTTTTAGTTCAGGTTCAGGATATATTTATTTAAAATAATAGGATTATTTTCGCTTTATTCCAAAACATATGCAACAGTATTCTTTTTATACAAAATGCAGCAGATGATTTTTAAATTCAGAACGAACTATAGGAATTGACTTCTTGATTCTGCTCAACTAACCTCAGGAGACAGGGTAAAGCAATAGTTTGAAAACTATAGAGAGGAAAAATAACATGATATCAAACAGTAAACTTGACAGGTATGCAGATGTTCTCATCTGGGGATTAACCACAGCACGGAGAAAAAAATTTAAAAAAAATGATAATATCCTGGTTAGATTTGAGTTGTCCGCACTAAAGCTTGCTGAAATTCTACAGGGTAAAATTCTTGGTATGGGAATGAATCCCATTCTTCGTTTAGGAAGCACTCCCAGGATGGAAAAGAATTTTTTTGAGAAGGCAAACAACATTCAGCTGACCTTTCAACCCCCCGGAGAAAAAGAATTAAATGAAAACCTTCATGGATTAATAAGTCTTCTGGCCCCGGAATCCATTACACACCTCAAGCACATTGATCCGGGAAAAATCGGTAAGGCTGCCCTGGCAAGAAAGCCCCTGAGGGATATCTTATGGGACAGAGAGGACAAGGGAGATTTTGGATGGACCTTATGCATGATTCCTACACAGGGTGCTGCAGATACTGCAGGCATCTCTCTCAACCAATATACATCTCAGGTTGTAAAGGCCTGTTACCTTGACATGGCTGATCCTGTTAAAGGATGGAAAGAAACCTTTGATAATGCCATGACAATAAAAAAATGGATAAACGGGATGAAGGTGGAATATTTTCAAGTCGAATCAGATAATATGGATCTCAAAATAACACCGGGGGACAGAAGAAAATGGATAGGTATATCCGGCCATAATATTCCGAGTTTTGAACTTTTTGTCTCTCCGGACTGGAGAGGCACAGAGGGTATTTATTATGCCAATCTGCCTTCCTACAAGGATGGAAATTATGTCGAAGGTATTCGGCTCGAATTTAAAAAGGGCGAGGTTATCAAGAGCAGCGCGAAAAAAGGCAAAGAGTTTGTAGCAAAACAGATATCCATGGACAGGGGAGCCCGGAGAGTAGGTGAATTCTCATTAACAGACAAGAGATTCTCAAAGATAAATAAATTTATGGCAAATACATTATTTGATGAGAATTTCGGCGGAAAATACGGGAATTGCCACCTTGCAGTGGGGGCATCCTATTCTGACACATTTAACGGCAATCCTGCAAAGCTTACCAAATCGGTGAAAAAAGAACTGGGTTTTAATGATTCTGCACTGCACTGGGACCTGATTAATACGGAGGATAAAACAGTTACTGCCTTTTTAAAGTCAGGCGGCAAAAAGATCATTTATGAAAAAGGCATGTTTAAGTATTAACTGTTACCAATCATGTCAAACGAAGGGGAACTATAGAGACTGGTTTTAAACCCGCCTTATTTTGCAAAAAAATAGCCGCGAATAAACAACATTCGCGGCTTTTATCTTGGTTAGCATAATAGTTTAATTATATCTAACTCTCACCTAACTTAGAGATTTGGTTGATAAGTTAACAATCTACGCGTTAAATATAATATTGGCTTCCCCAGATGCCGTTGTTCTCTCCGATACAGGTATCTTTTATTTTAATATTTGGATACGACCGGCGAAAAGATGCACGAACAACCGAGAAGCTCTTTTAAGTACCACCTGTGACTTCCTGATTTTATTATAACCTTTGGAAGCATTTTTTATTTACCATCCTGTGGTTTTGTCTTTTGTGTTGAAGTCATGCGGCACACTGTACGTTCTAATTATTATGTCTATCAAAGAACTGTTCTGAACTGCTTTTAAAATACTAATCGGTCAATTCTGATTGCTTCTTTAATAATATTTTCATGTACTGTTAAAATAATGCCTTTATTAAGGATGTAAACCTGTGCACACAAAAATTATAATGATTTATAAGGAAAGTGAAAGGTTTGGCTTTTGGTTAGTACTAATATTATAAAACGATCAGTGATCTATCAGGCTGTTAATTAGTATGATAAAAAAGTTAAATACATTATAAAACTAAAATTCATGGCTGTCCATAAAATTCTTTATTATATCAATGCCCGGAACTGCATTTTTTACTCCGATATTTTTGCATTTTATGGCATCCTAGCTATCCCCATCTATTAATACTTATTCCCTATCGGGTGTTATCAGAATTAGTTCTTCATCTACAACTGAGAGATTCCTTTTTACCCTGTCAATTAAAGGAGATGCATGATATTTATCAATTAAATTCTGAAATATTGATCTTGCCTTGAGCAGAAGATCCCTTTTCCTTTGAATATTATTTTCCGCCTTTGCAGCCCTGTATATAATTGCTGCGTCATTTTTATCCCTTGTGATCAGTTTTTCAATCGCTTCATTTTTAAGCCTTTCGGCCTCATAGTTTCCCTCATCCGTGACAGCGATATCAAGGATATTAAGAGCATCTTCATATTTTTCTTCTTCGATCAATTTCCTGGCATCTTCAATTTTTAATTTGTCTTCATTATTTTCCTTATCAAAATGCGCTTCAGCATTGTCTACACTTTTTAAAAGCTGTTCAATCATTTCAAGCTCAGGACCTTCCTCAGCCCTTAGCCGCCGTTGTATCAACTCCAGCCTGGCGCCTGAAAAATCTTTCCGCGAAATAAGTTTTTTTACACTCTCAGTTAACTGTTCCATCTGCGCCATTATTTCAGGGGGCATAGTTGATATTTTTTCTATAACTGATTCATCATCAACAGCAGGTTCATTACCTTGATTTTCTGAAAAAAGTTTTTCTGCTTTTCGGTATATACTGTTTCGTTCATTGATATTATCAACAAGTTTTTCATAAAGCCGCCTGGCATCTTCAACATTACCTGTTTTTAATTCCAGTTCTATTGCATCTGCCAGAAGATGGATCAGGTCAGGTCTGTTTTCTACTGCACCAAGAATGCTTCCTGCTAAGGTAAGGGCATCTGATGTCATATTGTTTTTTAAAAGGGCCTCTACAAGCAGTATGCCAAGGTCAGGAGTTAAACCTTTCCTTCCGAATCTGGACATAAGTTCACCACACCCTGATATTACGCCGGTGAAATTCCCTGCGTAATAGTCTTCATAGATCTGTCCTTTAAAAGCCGAATAGCTTTCTATTACTATTTCCCTTGCTGTATCTCCCGGTTCAATACCGCTATAGAAATATTGCTGTTCAATACCAGCAAGGCTGTTAAATAAAAGCTGTACTGTTTTCCTGTATTCTTTTTCAGTGATGTTCTCGTTATTAAGGGATTTGAGTTTATCATAGGCCTTTAAAAGTGAAATGGCTGCCTCTTTCCTGTCATCTGGCAGGCTGTCTTCTTTGAGCATATTTTTTATCTCATCAATTCTTTTATTCAGGAGTCCCGTTGAAAGGGCAGGGGGCTTATAATACTGAATTTTATCCTGCTCCTGTATTGTTCTGCCTGATGAGACGCAGCCTGCTATCATTAAGATTAGAGGTAATATAAAAATAAATATTATGACTCTATAGCTATTAATCATTTTCAGTTCCTTTCAGAGGTGTAAATTCTCTGTTCCATTCAGATATCAGTTGGCCAGTCTTCCCAAAGGAATATATTTCGGTTATATCTTCGGGGTTTAAATCTTGTCTTCCACCGACAGGCAGGCCATCAATAGTTGAAACCTCAAAGGTTTCCATCCCATCTGTCATTAATGGTTTTGTTGTTGAGATAAACGCGAGATCGGCAATATCTATCCCTTTTTTATATTCTTCGCTATCAGCAATTCCCTTTGCTGAATCTATCCAGATAGGCAGCGCTCCGGACGCACCGGAGATACTAAAACTTTTTCCTTTCATTGGAAAGTTATTATCATACCCGACATATGCCGAAATAACATATCCCTGTTTCAGATCAAATTCACCTGTAACTTTGTTCAGGCCGGGAATAAATCCAACAAAGCTTGAATTTGTAAAACGGTTCGCTGTTCCTGTCTTTCCATAACAACTGACAGGTAATTCACTCTCTCCGCTCTTAAAATCAAGACTCATCTTTATTGCATCCCTGGCGCTTCTGCCGGTGCCGTTTTCAACAACCTTTCTCAATATCTCAATTATTGATGCTGATACTGTCTTTGACATGACTTTCTTTATTTCAGGTTTGTATTCCCATAAAGTCACATTGTTTCGATCGGTGATTTTAGTAATCACGGGTGTCATAGCATTGTCTGTTTCAACATCAGGAAGTGTGTAAAAATCACCACTCATGATTGACTGGTAAGCAAGAGCGCCTTCAATAATGCTTATGGAATTAGGGCCAAGCGGAAATGAAAGAACCGGATCAAGCCATGTGCTTATACCTATATTTTTCGCAAGCTGTTTAACATATGTGAGGTTTACAAAGGTTTTAAAATCTCTGACCTGGGACAGCACCTTCATATCGTACCTGGAGTAGGCTGATAATTCTTTATAGTGTTTCGTTATATATGTCTGAAGATTAATCAATACACCTGAAGGAACCAGGTCATCAATCCACACATCATCAAACCTGAAGTCGTTTTTCCTTTTCAATAGCTCATTAATGCTGACCTTATAAAAATCCCGGCCATGGATATCCAGTGGATTTTCAGTGTAGACAATCCTTTCTTTGTCGTCTTCTGTTTTTAGGATATATAAGCGGCTTAAACCCTTTTCCAGTCCTTTTTCCATCTGTGATGGGTTGTCGTTGTACAGGGTAAATAGCAGGTTAATATCTTTAAGATCCTCCTCCATTTGCAGGTTTAATTTTAATAACCTGTCAAAGTCATACCTCAATATTATGCGGCTATTGTCCTGGGAATAATTGTCATTAATAGCATCCTTCCCTTTTTTATCTATTTTAAGATGAAGCCTTTTAATATTATCAAGGGCAAATAAATTATCATCAAACAATAAATCCGGTTCGATGGTTTTTCGGGCAAGATCAAATGCTGCATATCTGATGGCGTTTTTTGTAACAATTACGCCATGTTTATCTCTTATCCTTGAGACATAATCATCATAACTTTCTTCATCCTCACGACTTAAACCGAGCATTTCTACAACTTTTTTGAATTCACTCATATTAAGTTTATCAGTGAGGTGATAAAGCAGCCAGACAGTTGCCAGGTTCTCTGATTTTACCCCGGCCCATGTCATTGAAACAGTATCACTTTTAGGCTCATGGTCTGGATTTGGCGGATAATATGTATTCTCATAGGTATACAAATCTCTGAAGTTGTCCAATTCATCGAGGCCATGCCACTTCAGTTGAAGTGACGCTGCATAAACGATGGGTTTAAATATGGAGCCCAGCTGCCTTCTGGCATCAACAGAACGATTGAAATACCTGTTAAAATATCCACCAACCATTGCCTTTATCATGCCGTCTTTCAGGATGACAACCGCTCCCTCAAGTTCGGGAATAGGGGCCAGGCATACCTTGTTTTCATCTGTATCAGAAAGGGTGACAGGAATCGAATTACCTTCATTGAATTCTTTAATAAATTCATCTAAATAATTGGAACCGGTTCTATAATTATATCCATATTTCCAGTGTGCCCAGGCATCAGCTATATTTTCCAATTCATCTATATCAATTATTCCCGTTCTGTCATCTGCCCATGACACTGATATTTCCGTTTCTTTTCCTGTTTCTTTAGTTATTTTTTCAATTTTAGCAAAAAAGGGTAATCCGGACCCATGATTTGTGTAATAGGTCCCGGCCTTATGAATGTATCTGTCCTTGAACAGGCTTTGGTTCATACCTGACAGCCTTATATCCAGCAGGGGAAGATTTTTTCGAATACTTTTAAGGGCTTTTTCCTGTATATCTTTATTGATCGATGTATAAATCTTGATACCGGATGTAGCAATATTATTAACACCTTCCCTGTGGAGTATTTCTTTAAAATAGCCAGATTCAAGCTGATCTCTGATATAGTCCAGTATTACGTTTAAACGGTAGGTAAATTCACCCTCCTTAAACGGTACTTCCTGTTCCTTTGCTGCAATATATTCTTCACTGGATATAAATTTTTCTTTGAGCATATTCCTAAGGACATAGTTTTTTCTGATGTTTGCATACTCAATAGCCTGTTTCTTTTTTTCATCTGTTTTTTTATTAAAAGGATTATATTTATTTGGCCCCTTGACCATCCCGGCAATAAACGCCGCCTCCACAAGGGTAATGTCCTTTGCATCCTTATCAAAAAAATACTCCGAGGCTATTCGTAACCCTTTACCCAGGCCAGTAACGTCGAACTGGTTGATATACATTTCAAGGATCTCTTCCTTGGTATAAAAATGTTCAAGTATCAGCCCCTGAAAAAGCTCCTTCAATTGCGAAAAGTAGCCCCTTTTTTGCCTTTCAAATACGTTTTCGGCTGTTTGCTGGGTAATTGTGCTGCCTCCCTGAACGATTTTGCCTGCCTTTATATTCGCAATAAAAGCCCTTGCAATGGACTTTATATCGAAACCGGGATGGTTGAAAAAATCACCGTCTTCAGAGGCAACGAGGGCCTTGATGTATATCTTTGGAATATCTCCGTACCTGATATATTTACTGTGTATTTTTTCAAAGTAGACACCTATGGGGGTAGTTTCATCACTGTAGTATACCGGGCTTTCGGAAAAAATGATGCTGTCAATTATGCCACGGTCAATCTGGCCTTTTACATCCTGTCGGACGTATAAGAAGAAACCGGCAAAAGTTAAAAACATTACACCAAAAATTATGGAAATTATAACAACTAACCGTTTAATTTTCTTTTTCATTAGATTTTCAGGTCCATGTATAGATAGATTGCAAATAGTTATTCATAATGTATGCAGTTTTAATATCATAAAGTTTTTAATATATAAACGGACTATGAAAGTATTATGAAGGTATTATGAATAAGGATTTAATAATATTTGACTTCAATATGGAAGTAAACTATGTTTTGTTAAAGATGGTAAAATAATTTTAAAATAGCTAGATTATGCAATAAGTAGTCATGAGGTAAAAGAGGTAAAACATAGTGGATGTAAATGGAAAGCATTACCACACAATATGGGTAAATGAAGGAAATGACCGGATTATAAGCATAATTGATCAGTCAAAACTTCCTCACAGGTTCATAATCAGGGATATCTGTTCACTGGATGATGCCTGTGAAGCAATAAGTGAAATGTATGTAAGAGGCGCAGGCCTGATAGGGGCTACGGCAGGCTATGGGATGTATCTGGCTTCTCTGGAGGCTCAAAAGGAAGGAGACTTTGGTAATTATATGGAAATGGCGGGTCAGAAGCTTGTTGCAACACGACCGACTGCCGTTAACCTGTTATGGGCAGTCAATAGACAGCTTAAGGCAATTAAAAGAGAATCATCAATTGAGGCAAAGGTAGACGGAGCTTTTAAAACAGCTAATGAAATTGCTGATGAGGATGTTGATTATTGCAGGAGGATAGGGGAACACGGATTACATCTTATCGAAGAATTGAGCAAGAAAAAGAATGGAAAACCTGTAAATATCCTTACTCACTGCAATGCAGGATGGCTTGCATTTGTTGATTACGGCTCTGCAACCGCTCCTGTATATGCGGCATATGAAAAAGGTATAAAAATCCATGTTTTTGCTGATGAAACCCGCCCGAGAAATCAGGGTGCAAGTCTCACCGCATGGGAGCTGGGGCAGCACGGGGTACCCCATACCGTTATACCGGACAATACAGGAGGACACCTGATGCAGCGCGGACTTGTTGATATGGTAATAGTCGGGACTGACAGGACCACCTATACAGGCGATGTGGCAAACAAGATAGGCACATATCTTAAAGCCCTTGCAGCCAATGATAATAATATTCCATTCTATGTTGCACTCCCGTCTTCCACCTTTGACTGGGAGATCAGGGATGGGGTCAGCGGGATAGTGATTGAAGAAAGGAATGCTGATGAGGTTAAATATATAGAGGGTCTTTGTGATGGAGAGATAAAAAAGGTCCTCATAATGCCGCAGGAGAGCCCTGCTGCTAATTATTCTTTTGATGTAACGCCGGGAAGATTAATAACAGGCCTGATTACCGAAAGGGGCATATGCAATGCCAGCGAAGAAGGTATTCTGAGTCTTTATCCTGAACATAAAAAACAGAGGAATTGAGATGAAAAAAGTTAAAGTTGGTATAATCGGCGGGACAGGCCTGGATGATCCTGAAATACTGGAAAATCCGCAGGAAAAGGATGTTGATACTCCCTATGGAAGGCCCTCATCTCCCCTTACAACCGGAAAAATAGGCGACAGGGGCATTATAATCCTTGCCAGACATGGTAAATCCCATTCCATATATCCCACCGGTGTAAATTACCGGGCAAATATATATGCTTTAAAACAGGAAGGCTGCACACATATTATAGCCACAACAGCCGTTGGTTCCCTCAGAGAAGAAATCGCACCGGGTGATCTCGTATTTCCTGACCAGTTTATTGATTTCACAAAAAACAGGGCGCTTACCTTTTTTGATATGGACAAGGTGATTCACACATCCATGGCTGAGCCCTTCTGTGAAAATTTAAGATCACGTCTGATAAAAAACGCGGAAAAACTGAATTATAAACACCACATAAAGGGGACAGTTATCACGATAGAAGGCCCAAGATTTTCAACAAAGGCAGAATCTCACATGTTCAGGGGATTTGGAGCTGATGTAATAAACATGTCCACCGTGCCCGAGGTTACACTGGCCAGAGAACTTGGGATATGTTACCAGACAATAGCTATGTCGACTGACTATGATTGCTGGAAAGAGGGGGAGGAACCCGTTACCTGGGATATGATTGTAGCTATTATGAATAAAACTGCCGATAAGGTAAAAACACTTATTTTAAAAACATTGCCTGAGATAGAATATAATAAAGACGAATGCAACGGGGAGGGCATCTGAAATGACAATAAAATCCATGATCAGGACTATACCTGACTACCCTAAAGAGGGTATAATGTTCAGAGATATTACGACACTCCTGAAAGATCCGACGGGCTTAAAAATTGTAATTGACACCTTTACACAGCGCTATATCAAAGATCATACTGAGTTTGACGTTATTGCAGGAATTGAATCCAGGGGATTTATCATTGGAGGGGCGCTCTCATATTCACTCGGAAAGGGGTTTATCCCCATACGAAAAAAAGGCAAACTGCCTGCAGAAGTTATCTCTCATGAATACGAACTGGAATACGGCACTGATACCATAGAGATCCATAAAGATGCATTAAACAGGGGAGACAGGGTACTTATCGTTGACGACCTATGTGCGACCGGAGGTACTGCTCTGGCGGCTATTGCGCTTGTTGAAAAACTGGGAGGGATTGTCTCTGAGGTTTCTTTCATAGTTGACCTTCCTGACCTTCAGGGATCAAAAAAGATAAGGGATAAAGGATACAGCGTAAAAACGCTGGTGGAATTCGAAGGAGAATAGATATAGAAAGACTGGATAAAATATTCGGGATTTCTGAAAACGGCAGCAGTGTTTCCACGGAAATTACTGCAGGTATCACTACCTTCCTGACAATGGCATATATTATTGTTGTTCAGCCAATGGTTTTATCAGGCAGGATGTTTGGTTTTGATACAGGTATGGATTTTGGCGCGGTTATGGCCGCCACATGCATATCTGCTGCAATAGCGACTGCAATCATGGGCTTATATGCAAGGTATCCCATAGCTCAGGCCCCTGGTATGGGAGAGAATTTCTTTTTCGTTTTTTCAGTTTTGCCGGCTGTTACGGCTGCGGGTTTTACCAATTCATGGCAGGTCGGTCTTGGTGTTGTATTCATATCCGGCGTGTTATTCCTCATCATATCATTGCTTGGCTTTCGAAAAGTAATCATAAATGCAGTAAGCCCCAGTATGAAAAATGCCATGGCAGTGGGCATCGGAATTTTTATTGCCTTTATTGGACTGCAGAATGCAGGCATTATTGTTACTGCCGCAACAATAGCCTCAACCCCTGAGGGACCGGTAATCAGCGGCGGTACCCTTGTAAAACTTAATCCCTTAATCTTTTCTGCCGATCTTCTGGTTTTTGCATCAGGTTTATTGATAACTTCAACCCTTCATGTACGCAAGGTACGTGGTTCGATTATTTTAGGTATTGCAGGCGCAACCTTTTTAACAATCCTATTAAAATTACTTGCCGACTCGGGTATAGAATGGTCGTTTCTCTCCGACTCCAGGCTGGTAAAAGAATTTGTGCTGTCACCAGGTATTTTTTCTCTTCCGCCTTCACTTGAACCTACAATGTTTAAAATGGATATTACTGGAGCCCTTTCACTGTCCATGATCCCCTTTATCATAATATTTCTGTTTATGGATCTGTTCGATACAATAGGCACACTTATAGGAGTGAGTGAACAGGCGGGACTTATAAAAAATAATAAACTGCCGAGAGCAAGCAGGGCCTTCCTTTCGGATGCCATGGGCACCGTTGCCGGGGCATGTACCGGAACAACAACAGTAACCAGTTTTATTGAAAGTGCTGCCGGAGTAGAGCAGGGGGGGCGTACAGGCCTGACCAGTGTTACCGTCTCAATCTTTTTTTTGCTGGCACTGTTTTTAAGCCCCTTAATTACAATGATAGGAAGCTATACAACGATTACAGCCCCCGCCCTTATTGTGGTTGGATCAATGATGATTAAAAATGTCCTGAAGATCCAATGGGATGATTTCAGCGAATCTATCCCTGCTTTCCTGATTATAACCGGTATTCCGTTGACATACTCCATTGCGGATGGGCTTACCATGGGTTTTGTAAGTTACCCGTTCATAAAGCTCTTAAGCGGCAAAGGAAAAGATGTCAGATGGTTTATGTATATGCTTGCAATCCTGCTGATATTATATTTTGTCTATATCCGGTCAGGAATTTAAGCTAGTGCCCATTCATAAATTGTATTTGAGGCACTAATTGGAAACTAAGCTAATTCAGTGATAACATTCTCCCACAGCGATGTAAGGCCGGGGCTTGCAGCCTCTGCTGTAGCAATAACCTCCTCAACCTTTATCTCTTCCATGCAGTCAGGAAGATCTACGTCAGTGATGACTACTATTGCCATTATCTTTAAACCGCAATGAACTCCTACTATTACCTCATGTACAGTAGACATGCCGACTGCATCAGCTCCAAGCATCCTCATCAGACGGACTTCAGCCGGTGTCTCAAGGCATGGACCGGTTATTCCGATATAAACACCCTGCTTGAGATCGATCAGCTGTTTCATTGCATTTTTCTTTGCCAGCATTATCAAATCAGGATCATACACCCTTGACATGTCAGGGAATCGCGGCCCTAATTCATCAAGGTTGGGACCTATTAAAGGGTCTATACCGGTATAATTGATGTGATCATCAATAACCATAAGGTCGCCGGCTTTGTACTGCGGATTGAATCCACCTGCGGCACTGGAAATAAAAAGGTATTTTATTCCAAGTTTTTTCATGACCCTTACAGGGAAGGTCACCTCTGCCGGGCTGTAGCCTTCGTAAAGATGAAAACGTCCTTCCATGGTAATTACATTTTTGCCGGCTATGCTGCCTGATGCTAAAAAACCGTCATGGCCTGTTACTGTTGATGTTGGAAAATGTGGGATATCTTCATATGGAATACGTACGTCTACTTTCATTCTGTCAGTGAGGCTCCCCAGTCCTGTTCCGGTAATCATGCCTATCTCAGGCGTTCCAGATATTTTTGAAGTAAGAAAATCAGCGGCTTCATTTATCTTGTTTATCATTTTAACCTCCATCATAGTGAATATTTTGTGGGATAAAATAGTAGATATTGACAGTTATGGCAATATGATAAATTGTGACTTTTTCAGAAGTTGTATCTACAGAACTACGCAGCTTGACAAACCTGTTTTTTTATGAGAGTTTACTCCAGTTTTATGGGAGGTCAAAAAGTGGAAACAGATTCATCATTTAATAAATATTCCGTGAACAAGATTTTATGCGGAATATTTTCAATAGTTTTTATATTGTCTTTCATTGCATTTCCAAAAGACAGAATTACCCCTGTTACAAACCCTCTTCTGAAAGATTCAAGACCTTATAAAGCGGAAATAATCAGTAAGCTGAATAAAAAATTTAATTCACGGCTTTATACATCACGCAAGGAAGGAATATATAATAGTATCATCAATGATGCGGCAGAAAAGTACGGGGTTGAGCCGGCACTGATCAAGGCTATTATTATGGCTGAATCCAGCTATAATCACAGGGCAATCTCAAAGAGAGGTGCAATTGGATTGATGCAGTTAATGCCTGCTACAGCAAATGCGCTTGGTGTTGAAGATATATATGACCCGGCTCATAATGTTTATGGGGGCGCTAAGTATATCAAGATGCTGCTCGATAGATATAATGGAGACCTTGAACTTGCACTTGCCGCATACAATGCCGGCAGCAAAAAAGTAAGAAAATATAATGGTATTCCGCCTTTTAGAGCCACACGGACTTATATTAAAAAGGTTTTTGAGTATTACTGGAGATATCAACTCGCAAGCCAGGCTTAATTTTTTCTCGACATAACAGTGAAATTATTGATAATGATGCCTTTTTAACCGAAAGGAATTTCATGATAATTGACTTGCATGTTCACTCCGTTTGTTCGGATGGGCAGTTTACATTAAAGGAAATATTTAAAAAGGCATCTCAGATTGGTATTGGTCTAATCTCAATAACTGACCATGATTCAATAGCCTGTCAGGATGAGGCAAGGATTCTTTCCGCGGAATACGATATCAGATATATCTCCGGTCTTGAATTAAGTGTTACTTTTACTCATCCGGCCTATAATAATTCAAAGCCCATATCCCTTGATTTTCTGGGTTATGACTTTGCCCCAGGGAATGAAGACCTGAACAACAAACTTGAGGATCTCAGGGCTCATAGATGGAAACGAGCTGAACAGATACTGGAAAATATTAATGTTGAACTTTCAAGGGAAAACAGGAAAAAATTTACACCAGATGACCTTCATGAGATTGAAAAATCTGTTGACGGAGCATTTGGAAGGCCTCATATCGCTGAATATATGGTAAAAAAAGGGGTAGTTAAAGAAAGGCAGGAAGCCTTTGACCGATACCTTGTAAAGTGCAATGTGCCCAAGATACCGTTGTCCCTGGAAGAGGCATCAAGCCTTGTTAGAAACGCCGGCGGAAAGCTTTTTATGGCGCACCCGAATCATCCGCGTGGAACATCATTAATTAAATTCACAAGAGATATGGACACACAGCAGGAAATAATAACAGAATCCATGCTTCCATTTATTGACGGAATTGAATGCTGGCACTCTGCCCATGATAAAACAACCATCGACTCATATATAAAGTATGCAGCAAAAAAGCAATTACTGGTTTCAGGCGGGTCTGACTGTCATCAACAACCTGTTCTCATGGGAAGTGTTAATGTTCCTGAATATGTGGCTGAGCAGTTTAATATTCAACCAACGAATAATCATAGATAAAAGGATATGCAAATGAATGATATTTCGGTTGGGGTAATTTACAAACACAGGTTTGAACCAGCAAAAAAAGAGGCTGAAAAACTTGTTGAATGGCTAAATGACAAAGGAATTAAAACATTTTCTGAAGAAATGGGTCCAAACGGACAACATGAAATAAATTACGATGATCCGGCTTTATTACCTGTAAATGACCTCAAATGGATAATCGTACTTGGAGGAGACGGAACATTACTTGGCGCATCCAGAAAATATGGCAGGCATGGTATCCCTATACTCGGTGTCAATCTGGGAGGTCTGGGTTTTTTAACCTGCATCCCCATAAAAAAACTTTACCCCTCAATAGAAATGGTACTTAACAAAAGTCTCGAGATTGAGCAAAGGCTTATGCTTGAGACTAAAGTTCTCAGGGATGGAAAAGAAGTATTCAGGTTCCAAACCCTCAATGACGTAGTGATCAATAAAGGTGCCCTTGCGAGGATCATTGAACTGGATGTTTTGATAAACGACGAATTTTTAACAACTTTCAGATCTGACGGACTTATAATTTCCACACCGACCGGTTCAACGGGTTACAATCTTGCTGCCGGTGGGCCCATACTTTATCCGACAATCTCAAATGTTATTTTAACTCCGATCTGTCCTTTTACCCTTACAAACCGGCCGATAATACTTCCTGAATCTGCAGTAATATCGATAATGATGTTAAAGGAAAGTGAAGAAAAGGTGAGTCTGACCTTTGACGGACAGGTTGGTTTCGATCTTCTTGAAGGGGATAAGGTCCTCATATATAAATCCGATGCAAATATACGGCTCTTTAAATCACCGGATCAGACATATTATGAAATTCTAAGAAAAAAGATGAAATGGGGCGGAGCAACCTATAATAAAGATGGTGACAATTAGGAAATCATATCTGGTTGATAAATCCAGAATAAGCTATATCAGATGGATAATAGAATCCTATGACGGGATGGCAATCGTCTCAACAATCAATCCGGTTGAGGCAGTTATCGAATTAAAGATCGCTCCCGGTTGTGAATATATAGTAAATGAACTTGTCCACTCCTTAAGAGTTGATGAAGGGATAAAATTAAATCCAATATAATCGAAATGAATAATATTTAAAATGTCTCATACTAAAAAAACAAACAGATATTATATATCTACAATGGGTTGTCAGATGAATGAATACGATTCTGATTACCTTTCCTGTATTCTTGAAGATAAGGGTTATATCACCTCTGAATCGCCGGACAATGCCAGCCTGATTATTATCAACACATGCAGTGTAAGGGAAAAGGCTGAACAAAAGGCCTTTAGTTTTCTTGGCAGAATGATCAAGCTGAAAAAGAAACGACCTGAGATAATTCTTGGATTTATGGGGTGCATTGCCCAGCAGGAAGGAAAGTCGCTTTTAAAAAAATACCCTGAGCTCAACTTTGTCATGGGTACGAGAGAAGTAGGGAGGATAAGCGAGATCCTGGACCGAATTATTAATTATAATGAGAGATTGGCCTCAACAGATATTACATTGACTCCAATTCATGATATTAGAAATCCAGGAGAACATTTTAAAGGCAGGATAAAAAGCAACCTGTCCATAATGGAAGGATGCAATAATTTTTGCAGCTATTGTATTGTTCCATATGTGAGGGGCAGGGAAATCAGCAGATCGCCTGAAGATATACTTAAAGAAGCCGAAAACCTTGTAAGACAGGGAGTAAAAGAAATAACCCTGCTTGGTCAAAACGTTAATTCCTATTCTTCTTCCGGAAAGGGCAGGGGGGGATCCTTTCCTGAACTGCTTAAAATGATCGGGGATATAGAGGGTCTTTTCAGAATAAGGTTCACAACATCCCATCCAAAAGATTTGTCAGATGACCTGATTGAATCATTTAATAAAGTGGAAAAACTCTGCCACCATATGCATTTGCCTTTCCAATCAGGATCAAACAAGGTACTCAAATTGATGAATCGTAAATATAGCAGGGATGATTACTTTCGGCTTACGCAAAAACTTAGAGAGATTGATCCTGAGTTTGCTATTACTAGCGATGTAATTGTAGGTTTTCCAGGCGAAAGTGAAGCTGATTTCAAAAAGACGCTTGACCTAATTGAAAAAATAGAGTTTGATAATCTATTTTCATTTAAATATTCAGACCGCAAAGGAACAAAAGCATCTGAAATGCCTAACAAGCTTGATGAAAAGGTTAAATCATCCAGGCTTAAGATATTGCAGGATTTACAAAAAGAAAAGACATTGCTTAGAAATAAACGTCTTGAAGGAAGAACAAAAGAAATTCTTGTAGACGGAATAAGCAAACAGGGGATACAATACACAGGTAGAACCGATACAAATAAAGTTATAAATTTCACCAGTAAATCTAATATAATAGGGCAACTTGTTAATGTAAATATCAAACGTGCCTTCATCAATTCACTGCTGGGTGAATTGATTTAACTGCTAACTGGTTGTTTTCTTTAACAGGTATAAGTTCTGATATGGAACCTTTAAATATTAACTATTCCAATGAATTGATCCTTATTGTTGATGATGATCCTTTTTTAAGGGAAACACTCGAAAAGCTGCTTGAGGTCGTAGGCATATCTTCACATTCAGCATCAAATGGTGACGAAGCCCTGAAAATGCTGGGGAACAAAGATTATTCAATGGTCTTAACTGATATGAAGATGCCTGGCATTGATGGAATGGATCTGATTAAAATGATATGCGACGAGCATGATGTAAGTGTAATTGCCATGACCGGGTATTCGGAAGGATATACCTACGTTGATGTCATCAATGCAGGAGCAAATGATTTTATTAAAAAGCCTTTTGGAATTGAGGAACTCGAGGCCAAGATAAGAAGGATAATCAATGAAAGGAACCTTCGAAAAGAGCTTAACAGGTTATCAATAACCGATGCACTTACAGAGCTTTTCAATCAGAGACATTTTTATTATCGACTGAATGATGAAATAAAAAGGGCAAAAAGACAGAACACTTCACTGACGATCATGCTCATGGATCTTAATGATTTTAAGGTCTACAATGATAATTATGGGCATCTGGCCGGAGACGAGGTCCTTCGAGAGGCTGGCGAAATTATACGCAATTCCATTAGGGACGGCGTGGATTCAGGATACCGGTATGGCGGTGATGAATTTGCGGTTATACTTATTGATGCAGACACGGAGATCGCAAAAGAGATCGGCAGCAGAATTGAAAAAGCCTTTTGTAATAAAGGAAAGGTAACGATAAGCGTTGGTTATTCAATCTGTAAAGGAGATATGACTGCTAAAGAACTTATTGATATAGCAGATAAAGATCTTTATAAATCTAAAGAAGACAAGGAAAAGAGACAATAAAATAACTTCTGATAATGTATATTATGTAAACTAATATAAGTGTAGCGGTTAATCAAGATATCCTCTTCTTTTTTAGATAGGTATTGACAAATTAAATATAAATATATTATGTATCTTTAACTTTGAATGGAGGTCCTTTAATGGGTAGTGTTGTAAAGAAACGCCGCAAAAAAATCAGGAAGCATAAATACAGGAAACAGATAAAAAAGATGAGGCATAAAAATAAATAGCCCTCTATTTTAGTGCCAAAAAATTCAGCAGTTCCATTTTTTTATATGGAACTGCTTTTTTATTCAGTTGAATCTGTTTAAACAGACTCAACTCTTTCTATCTCTGGAATGTTCTGTTTTAATATTTTTTCAATCCCCATCTTTAATGTCATTGTTGACATTGGGCAGCTTGCGCAGGCTCCCTGCAGTTTGACCCTGACTACACCATCTTTATCGATGTCTACAAGCTCAACATCTCCGCCATCCGCCTGAAGTGACGGTCTTATCTTTTCCAGTGTGCTTTCAACCTTTTCTTTTAGCATGAATTTCTCCCGATATTTTTTATATTAGTTTATATCCCAGAATAATCCTACCCTGTTATCTAGATATTCAGATAGGCCATCTGAATTCACAGGCGACCAGCCTGTGCCTTTACGCCATATTTCGTCACTTTCCATACATAAATATACGCCGGGATTATGCCCTGCCCAGTCCTCCAATTGTTTTTTCAAAAATCGATACATTTCAATGCGGAGCGGTTTTAAATACCGTGATTTGCCATCAAGACCCTGAATGAATTCACCATCCAGAATTATAGTTTCAGGATGTCTTTTCAATATTATAGGCTTTAAAGCAGGTACAAAGCGTATACAGCCCATACTTATCCAAATTATTTTATCCGGATCGAGGTACTTATCCATTAAATCAATGGTTTTTTTATATTGGTCCTTCCAGTTATCATGCCGGATCAGAGGATCAAAATGAAAACCGGTAATAAAACCATCTTCCTGGCATTTTTTTGCTGCTGTGAGTCTCTGCTCTATTGAAGGAGCCTTGTGTTCTTCATGTGAAACAATGTAGGGGCTATTCAGCGACCAGGAGACTATTACTCTTTCACGCGTTTTTAAGTCAAAAAGCCTTTTAATTTCAGTAGTTTTAGTCTTGAATTCTATAACACTGTTCTTTTTCTTACCTATAAAATCTGTCAACAGATGACTGAATCGATGGATCTCTTCAAGAGCAAGGCTGTCAGTAAATTCTCCAGTCCCTATCCTGTATAATTTTTCGGGAGAATTATCAATGATCTCACTTGCTGCTGCCAGTTCATCTTCAAGGTTAACGAAGATTCTAAGGGATGGTTTGTTGAAATATGCCTGTAAAATGCAATAGCTGCAATCCAAAGGACAGTTTGTGCCGATGTTTAAGATCTGGTATCCGCAACAGATATAGTTATTAGTGCCCGGACAGGGTTTCAGGAACTCACCCTTAAAGGATAGCAGCCTTAAGGTCTCCTTATCCATATCCAGGTCTTTTATATGCGTGTCTTCGCCGTCTTTTAAACTGGCAATGGGGATAGTGCTAAGGTTTTTCGTTATTTCTGATGTGAGGGGAAATTTTTTTGCCCCCTCTTCTATCTGTATTTTATTTATCTTGTACTTCATAATAGTATTTACTCGTTGAGCCAGGGATCACCTATAGTTGCAAGTTCGTCTTTCTCAATAAGGTCTTTGAGGCCCTTCCTGAGCTCATTACCGTCTTTAAACTCAACTTCTAATTGGTAATATTCTTCCTCAAAATATCTGGGATATTTTATCTTAATATTTTTTGGAAGTTGCAGTTTGCTGATTCTTTTTTCAAAGAGTTGTTGATACCTGGAGTAATCGGGATTTCTTCTTTCTCTCAGGTTATCTATTAATATCTTTGCCTTTTGAGGAGTATTTTTCTTTTTATCTGCAAGAAGGCGTCGGAAATATTCATCATTTAGAAGTTCCAGGATTGCTATCTTTTCAATTCTGGATATATCGGTAATATAATCAATGAATAGAACCTGTTGGTTATAGTTTAACTTTAAATTATTTATCCAGTTGCTGCATATTAATTGATTGTCAATTGATAACTCAACAAGGCGTTCAAGTGCCTTTATGTTAAGAGCTCCAGAAGAAATAGACTTCTTTATCGATTCATCCAGGCTCTCGAGTTTTAAAATCAAATCATAATCTTTATGATTAACATTTATTAAGGAAGTCAATTCTTTTATTGAATTAACATCTTTAACTAATGTTAATAATGTCTTAATTATTAAGCTTTTTTCAACAAGATTGAATTCTCTGTTAAATAGATTATCATAAATAGCAAATTTTAACATGGCATATGGTGTCATGCCGGAGTCAGTCAAATCAAAACATTCAACCTTTTTTATACCAAGTTCTTTAAGAGCGAGTATTCGCCTTAAGCCGGTTACCACTTCTATTGAGCCCTTATTGTTTCTGAAAACAAAAGGATTATTTATTATGCCAACCTGTGATATGGATTTTTTAAGTGTAGAGTTATCAAAACCATAACTCATGCAGAATTTTCCATCTTCATCGGAAATCTGATCGATTCCTACCGTTATCAGGGGGGGCTTTTGTGATATTGTATTATTAGACATGGCCTCTTTATTTCAGATTACTTAATAATTATTAACATATAAATCATAAAGGTATATTACAACATATAAACCGGGGATTGCGGTGAGGAAATAGTGTAAAGGTGGCTTAAAAAAACAGAATTAAAATGGTATACGGTATACGATATAAGGTTTCTTAAAATCGAACGTATACCCCAGATCGCAGACCGTAAACCCTTAAAATCATACTTATTTCTTTGCTTTTGCTTCCTTAACTATATCCTTTCCAAACAGTTCAAGGTATTGATCAACATCTTCCTTCCAGTCAGCCATAACATTATGCCCCAGAGTTTTCAAAAGCCTGTTTTCAAGTATGCAGTTAAGCGGCCTTTTTGCCGGCTGAGGATACTCTGAAATGCTGCATGGCTTGATCGGAGTTTTAATGTTCATTTGTTCAAATACATGTTTGGCAAACTCATATCTACTGCAAAAGCCTTCTGACGTAGCATGAAAAGTCCCTTTTAAATCGGTTTTAAGCAAGGCCTTTATCTGGTGTGCAAGGCGATAGGTCCAGGTAGGTGAGCCAACCTGATCATCTATTACCTTTATAGTCTTTCTAGGGCTTTTTGCTGATTTAAGAAGAAGAGAATCAATAAAGTCATTACCATACCTGCCATATAACCACCCTGTTCGTATAATTATATAGTTTGGGGCATTTTCCTTGACTGCAACTTCACTCTCAACTTTACATCTTCCGTATGCAGATACAGGGTCAACAGGATCATCCTCAAAATAAGGTTGAGGTATACCTTTTTGACCACTGAATACATAATCACTTGAAATATGAATCATTCGGCAGTTATATCTTGCAGAACCCTGTGCAAAATTTCGAGGTCCTTCAATATTTATCTTCCTGACTTTAAAATCTTCAGTTTCGCAGCCATTAACATCTGTATAACCGGCGCAATTAATAATTACATCCGGAGATATTTTATGAAGGCTGTCTATAACAACGTCCCAGCTAATGATATCAAGTTCGGAACTGGATGGAGCAATAACTTCATGTTCATCCGTCAGCACTTCCCTGCAATCATTTCCAAGTAGTCCACTCGAACCCAAAAGCAATATTTTCATTAAAAGTCATCCTCCTGTTGATGATAATCAAATTATTATAATTGAAAATTTGATAAACACCAGCAAAATCTTTTAGTTATTGTGAAGGTTTAGCATACTTATCGTGATTTTTTTACTCTTGCGGGTGTCTATTTTTTTATGTTAATACTTATAAATATAATTTGACACAATATAGTTTAATTTTAAATGATAATACAGCTATGAATAAAAAAATAAGATACTTTATATTATCATTATTTTCGCTCTGGATAATTCTATTGCCTTGTAGCGGATGCATGAAGATGGCTCTCAGGATGTCACCGGCATTATTCCGGAATATATCCGGGTCTATCTTTGAAGAATGTGATCCTGATCTAGCCAAGGAAGCAATCCCGGCTAACCTCAAGTTACTGGAAGGTATTTTAAAGAATGATCCGGAAAATCCTGAGATACTCAGGCTGCTGAGCATGGGCTTTTGCGGTTACAGTTTGCTTTTTGTTGAGAGCGATGACAACCGGGAAAGGGCTTCTAAACTTTATTACAGGGCAACTGTTTATGGATTAAAGGCAGTCGGCTTTAGTGAAAATCCGGAAAAGATAAACAAAGAGGTACTTGAATATCTTTTTAACGGCCTGGATGATAAGGGGCTTAATTCTCTTTTATGGGCTACTGTATCCTGGAGTTCATGGATAAATCTTAATCTTGATAAGCCTGCCGCTATCGCCCAGTTGGGTATGGCTCAATCATGTATCGATAAACTCGTGGAACTAAATCCTGACCTTTTCAATGGACTTCCATATCTTTTAAAGGCAGTGAGCCTTTCTGCCAGGTCGACAATGCTTGGTGGGGATTATGAAAAAGCAAAAGAATACTTTGATAAGGCCCTTTTATCAGGAAACAAAAATCTTTTCCTTTCTCAATATTTCTATGCAAAATACTATTGCATTGGAACCCAGAATAAGGAAATGTTTATATCTCTCCTTACTGAAATAATTGATGGAAACAAAGAATATCCGGATGATTTATGTCTTATTAATATGGTGATCCGTAATAAGGCATTGGCATTATTAGATAATGTTGATGACTATTTTATTTAAACCTCCACTTAATTAAGGATAATTACTATGATTAAGTATATATCTTGCTATCCTAAGATTATATTTTTTTTATTTGCTGTTATTATATATCTTTTCTTTTTTAACAGGGACGTCTGTTACGCTGAAAAAAAATATAAAATAAAATTCGCAACAGTAGCTCCTGAAGGCTCAATATGGGTAAATTATATGAAGGACCTGGATAAAAGGCTGGAGTCAAAGAGCCAGGGAAGATTGCGGCTGCTTATATATGCAGGGGGCATAGCGGGTGATGAGATTGATGTACTTAAAAAGATTAGAATTGGACAGATACATTGTGCTGCCTTTTCCGGTGTGGGAATAACCGAAATACTTCCCATATGGAGAGTGATGGATCTTCCTTTCCAGTTCAGGAATATGGACGAGGTAAGGCTTGTGCAAAACGAGTTAAAAGGTCTTTTTACTGAAGAGTTCAGGAAAAAAGGATTTGAATATATTGAATGGGCGGAAGTTGGCGATGTATACCTTTTTTCCAAAAAAGAGATTAAAACCCGTGATGATTTAAAGGGGCTCAAGATATGGACATGGTCCGGGGACCCTGTTTCCAAAAGGACATTTTCCATAATGGGATCTACCCCAATCTCCCTGGCGATAACTGATGTAACGACAGCAATAAATACAAATATGATCGATACTGTTTATGCGCCTCCGGTTGGGGCACTGGCAATGCAGTGGAATGAAAATATGAATTATATGACAGGCATTCCTATTGCCCATTCAACGGGTGCAATTCTTGTTTCCAAGCAATATTTTGATAAAATACCTGAAGATTTAGCAGAACTTTTTAAGGAAGAAGTTAAAGTTTCAATGAAAAAACTCACCGATGAACTACAGACCCAGACAATTGAGGCAATAAAGGTAATTAAAGAAAAAGGAATAACAGTACCCTATGCTCCCAAAGGTGATGAATTGCAGAAATTTCAGGATCTTTATAATGAAGTTTCAAATGAGCTTAAGGGTGATATATTTTCGGAGGACCTGCTTAATAAAGTTCATAATGCACTTGATAAAAAGCGCACAATACAATGATAAAAAAAGTAGAATTAATCAATAATATACTTGAAAACATTGAAAGGTGGCTTGTAATAATATCCTTTTCTCTAATGGTGATATTCTCATCCCTTAACGTTGTTCTTCGTGCATTATACACAAAATTGGATATTCAGTTTGCCAATCTTTTTCTGAGCAGTATCGACTGGAGCGAGCCTTTAGCCAGGCTGATGGTGTTGTGGATAACATTCCTCGGCGCATCACTTCTGACAAAAAACAACCGGCATATCAGGATCGACATTATGGGACATTTTCTGCCCCCTGCTCTCCTGAAAATCCGCGAAGTAACGCTGGCAATCGCCTGTTCAGTTATCTGTTTTTTTATGCTCCGTGCATCAATAGGATATATCAGTATGGAAATGCAGTATGGCACAGGCATGTTAATGGGGATTTCTGCTTGGAAATGGCAGCTTATAATACCAATTGGATTTGGTATGATGTTATTTCGATTTCTGGTAAACCTGTTGAATGACCTTGTGAATTTATTTGGTAAAAGGGCACAATGATAATTGCACTGGTTATTATTCTTATAATACTTGCCTTACTTGGAATGCCGATCTTTGTTTGTATTCTTGGCGCGGCATTACTCGGGCTTTACAGTGAAGAGATTAATTTTATTGCCATCCCAATTGAAATTTACAGGTTGTCATCATCCCCTATACTAATGTCTATTCCGCTTTTTACCTTTGCCGGGTACCTGCTTGCAGAAGGAAAAACATCGGAGCGCTTAATCAGGTTTTCAAAAAGCCTGCTGGGCTGGCTTCCTGGTGGATTGGGTGTTGTAGCACTTGTATCCTGCGCATTTTTTACTGCTGTAACCGGTGCTACAGGTATTACAATAATTGCCCTTGGGGGGCTTCTTTTTCCATCTCTTATACAGGAACAATATAAAGAGAATTTTTCACTGGGCCTTGTCACAACAGGCGGAAGTCTCGGGCTAAATTTCCCTCCCAGCCTTCCTGTCATATTATATGGATATGTATCCGGGGTAAATATAGAGGAACTGTTCATGGCAGGCCTGCTTCCGGGATCACTGATGCTGGGGCTTCTGTGTATCTTCTCAATATATATGGGAAAAAAATGGAAGATAAAGACGACAAAATTCAGTACTGCCGAACTATTATCTTCATTCAGAGGCGCAATATGGGAACTTCCTATCCCGTTTTTAATAATTGCGGGGATATATTCAGGATTTTGTACTGCAACTGAGGCAGCCAGCATAATTGTTATATACGTACTGATAATAAAAACCGTGGTGTACAGGGAAATCAGCATATTCAGGGATCTGCCGCCTATTATGGTAGAAAGCATGAAAATGGTAGGCGGGATTTTAATAATTTTAGGGGCAGCTCTGGGATTTACAAACTACCTGGTGGATGCCTTTGTCCCGATGGCTATACTTGAATTCATGAAGAGTGTTGTACACACAAAAATCGGATTTCTCCTCATCCTGAATTTCTTCCTGATAATAGTCGGGTGCATGATGGATATATTCAGTGCAATATTAATAGTCGTTCCTTTGATTATCCCTCTGGCAGAAGGCTTTGGTATTGCTCCCCTTCACCTGGGTGTGGTTTTTCTGGTCAACCTTGCAATAGGCTATAACACCCCGCCTGTGGGCATAAATCTCTTCATCTCAAGCGCAAGGTTGAAGAGACCGGTTCTTCAATTATATAAAGCTACCCTCCCCTTTCTTCTGATATGTATCCTGTCTTTGCTTATCATTACATACTGGCCCTGGCTGAGTCTCTACCTGCCGGGAATATTGAAATAATCCAGAATCTTTTTTTATTTTCAGACGTACTTTCGGATGCAACAATCTGCATAATTTTATGTGATGGCATCTTTTTTCTCCTTATCGCGAATGAAGTAAAAGAAGGAGGATTACTCCTCCCTCTTTTTCTGTCTCTGCAGCAGAGGCATTAGATCACTTGAGCATTGAAACCTGATACCGTTTTCAGAAAGGATATCCTCGGTAGCAGCATCCATTTCATCTTTTCTGAATATCATGGTTTCTACATAATTTCCTTCAAAATTTATTTCAATATATGGATCATTCATATCGCGTATAACTTCAACTAATTGTTTTATGTTTTTAATTTTAATGCCATTTATATCCTTTACAACCTGAGTAAACGGATCGCTGTAACCTTTAGTAATTTTGTTTGAAAACATCCTTGAAGAAATTATAATCAACTGTTCCTGCTCTTCGGTTGCACTTTCGGTCAATCGTGTAGTCAGGGGACTTGATCTCATCAAGAGACTGAGTATGTCTCTTTGCAAGGATCTGACAAAGTCATTTGTTGCGGCTGAAAACACCAGGGGGCCATAAATGAAGTAACTGGGGTATCCATCCTTCAGATTAGGTAAAAGTTCATTTTTTTCTCTATCAAGGGGCAGATCCAACTTTATTTCTTTCCCTTCTCGAATCACGGTGAGATTGATTTTACTGTCTTTTTCCAGGTGCTGAATCATGTAGGCAAAATTGAGTCGCAGTCCATCCCTAGTAATTACTTTTCCCTCATTATCAATATCATGATTGCCAATACTGGCGATAATGTCCCACTTTTTCAATTTACCTTTCTCACCATCCCCATAAGGAATTGTTACCATCATGCCTGTCTGGCTTTTTTTAAGCCTCAACTTTTCCCTCAGAGCATCATTTTCAAGTGTCTGCAGCTGGTCAAACATCATGGGTTTTCCATCATATTTACCATCAGCAATATCATCTAGAAATATTTTTATCTCTTCAACAGGGATTAAATATCCGATATTATCGGCCTTTCTGATTCCGCTGAAAACTAAACCTACAATTTCTTTATTGGATATTACCGGGCCTCCGCTGTTGCCTGGATTAAGCGGAGCATCTACCTGTATCCTGAGCCCTGAATTGTTGTAATAGTAGGAGCTGAATTCAATCCTGGACACTATCCCCTCGGTTACAGATAATCCAGATCCTCCCATTGGATAGCCATATGCATTTACCTTTTCACCTGTTTTAGGGATCACTTCTGACATTGGTAATGGAGGATGATCTTTAAAAAATTCTTCATCTTCAAGTTTAAGCAGTGCCAGGTCTATCCCCGGGGCAATAGCTATAACTTCTGCTGAGATCTTTTCTGCTGACTGATAGGGTTGAACATAAACCTGGTTTGCATATGTAACCACATGTGCATTTGTAAGTATTCTGTTTCCGGAAATAATAACTCCGGAACCTGAAATCTCGTTTGAAGGCATTTTAGACCACGGATTAAATATATCAGGCCTTCGCTGGTTAGTATAAATTTTAACCACGGATTTTTCTATTGCCTGTTGAGCATATGATGGAAAAGTAACGGCAGAAGTAATAAATATTATAAAGAACAACCTGTAAATTGAACCCGCCTTTAGATTACTTAGCATTGACTACAATACCTCCACGTTATTTGAGATTAATGGTTTAGAACATTGGACTGTCATTTAATGATTTTTCAGGCATATTCTGACAAACATCCCAGTGTTCAGCCAGCTTGCCATCTTCAATCCTGAAGATATCAACAATGGCATATCCTTTTTCATCCGGATCAGGCTGGAAGTGATAGTGAATTGCCACAAGATCATTTTCAGCAAGAATTCTTTTCAGGTAATAGCCGGGTTTAGGGTGTATCTCCCAGAAATCCTGAAAAAATTTAATCAGTTCAGGTTTACCATGACCAAGCCCAGGGTTATGTTGAGTGTAAGACGGCCCAAGCAGTTCATCAAGCACCTTAATATCATGACCAATCATAAATTCATTCAGAAACCTCATCACAAGCTCTTTGTTTTCTTCAACAGACATATATAGCCCCCTTTCTATTTTTTTGATTAAATGTCAGCTTATTAGTCTAAATAATTAAAAGTAATTTAAAGATATAATCAACTATATAGCAAGCTTTTTTTATCCCCTTCCCTGACATCAGATATATCATATGGTCATAGCGGTAAGAAATTGTTATAAAGTAATTTTCGTATAACTGTATCACTGAAATACCAGAATTAATATTTACCACTCATTAAGAGGAGATCAGCAATGCTGAAAATAATGACCGCACCTGGAAGATATATACAGGATTATAATGTTATAAAGGATTTTGCCCGACATGCTTCAAGGCTGGGAAAACGTCCTTTTATCATAGGCGGCAGGACTGCCCTTTTCAGGGTCAAAGATGATATTACCTCAGGCATAAATGAACAGGGCCTGGAATGTTCATTTTCTGTTTTCACCGGCAAAGGAACAAAGAAGGAAGCCCTGGATCTTGCAGCTGAAGCAAAAAGCCATAATGCTGATATTATAGCCGGTATCGGCGGGGGGCTTGTCATTGACACGGCAAAAGCTGCCGCCCATCATACAGATCTCCCGCTGGCAATTATCCCTACAATAGCCTCTACAGATGCCCCGTGCAGCTCTGTTGCTCTTCAATACACAGAAGATCATGTAATCGATGATATCGTTATACTTAAGAGAAACCCGGACCTTGTGATTGTTGACACCAGAATAATCGCTGAAGCGCCGACACGTTTTTTTGTTGCAGGAATGGGTGATGCCCTTGCAACATGGTTTGAGGCAAATACCTGTGAAATGACAGGCGCCAAAAATCTTGCGGGTGCACTCCCTACTGGTGCAGGAAAGGCAATAGCCAGACTTACATATGACACTGTCATGCAGTATGGTGAATCCGCAAAAATGGCAGTGGATTTAAACAGCGTTACTCCGGCAGTTGAACTGGTAATTGAGGCAAACTGCCTCTTAAGTTCCATTGGCTTTGAGAATTGCGGTCTGGGCGCGGCCCACTCATTCGGGATTGGAGTAGGAACACTTAAAGGTACAGAAGATCGTCTCCATGGAGAGCTTGTAGGATTTGGTATAATTGCAAACCTGATAATAGAGAACTACCCTAAGGAGGAGATTGAAGAGGTCCTTAGATTCTGCATATCAGTCGGACTTCCCGTAACACTTGATGAATTAAATGTTGAAGATCAATCCAGAGAGAATATTCAACGGGCCGGACAGGCCTGTTTTGGACCCGGGTCTAATATGAAGAATCTTGCATTTGATGTTTCTCCAGACCTTGCAACCGATATTATTATAACAGCAGATGCCCTTGGCCGAAGATATAAAAACAGGACTAAGCGGGTTTATTCCGCTGAAAATAACAAAAATGTCTTCTAACTGAAAAAAAGTATGGAAAATTTTTTAGAAATATTGTTATATGTTTGGCTCCGGAAAGCCTCTTGTTCCGGATGTTATTTTTTAAGGCCCAGAGAATCATCTGGTAATATCTGTTAGAAACGGAATACATTATAGATAAATCGCATATGACCTTATTATGAGCGATTAAGGAAAGGTAAATAATGAGTCTTTTCAGGTTACAAGGATTTCCGGGAACCGGCACCTTTGAGCACGGAATTCACCCGCCTGAAAACAAAGGGTTGTGTGAGGATTCAAAGGTTGAAGTGATGGATATACCCCAAACGGTATTCCTTCCAATGTCTCAGCATGTTGGAGCCCCGTGCAAACAGATCGTCGAACCAAAGCAGGAAGTAAAATATGGTGAGATGGTAGGCGTTGGAGAGGCCTTTATTTCGGCTTCCATCCATTCGCCTGTTTCAGGAATTGTGAAAAACAACAGCACTGTTACATTGCCAACCGGCAGACATCTGCCGGCCGTAACTATAAAAAGCAATGAAGAAGGCCAGATGGACCCCACGGTCCTTTGGCAGGAATTGACATCAAATGACTGGCCTAAAGATATCTCTGCATATGATGCATCAAAAATCCCTGACATAATAAAAGAATCAGGAATAGTCGGATTGGGAGGCGCTGCATTTCCAACCCACGTCAAGTTCATCAAAAATGAGAAAAAACCCATCGATGTTGTTCTGATAAACGGTTGTGAATGTGAGCCATACCTTACATGTGACTACAGGATGATGATGGAGGCTCCCCATGCCATTATTACCGGAGCCCTTTTAGGAGCCCATGCCCTCTCGGCAAAGAAAATAATTATTGGCATAGAAAACAACAAACCGGAAGCCATTAAAAAACTGGAAGAAGCAGCGCAAAATACTCCGATAAAAATAGCAGTATTAAAGACCAAGTATCCCCAGGGCGGCGAAAAATCGCTTATAAAATCTGTCCTGGGGCTTGAAGTACCGCTTGGAGGACTTCCCGGTGATGTCGGTGTTGCAATAAGTAATGTCGGGTCAATAGCTGCTGTAGCAATGGCAGTTGTCAAGGGAAGGCCGCTTACCCACCGCGTGGTAAGCGTTTCAGGCAGAGGCATTGTCAATCCTAAAAATCTGTTTGTTCCTATAGGTATCCCGATGGGAGAACTGATCGATTACTGCGGCGGATTAACAAAGGATGCAGGCAGAATGATTGCCGGAGGCCCCATGATGGGTTTTTCATTCTCCGACCTTTCTGCGCCCATTACCAAGGGAAGCTCGGGTATAACAGTAATAACCAATCAGGAACTGATTGAACAGGAGGAAACATCCTGCATCAGGTGCGGAAGATGCGTTGATGCCTGTCCCATGAGGCTTGTACCTACACGACTGGCGCTGGCTTCAAGGTATAAAAATCCGGATGTTATGATGAAATATTTTATAAACGCATGCTACGAATGCGGGTGCTGCGCCCATGTATGTCCAGCCAAGATCAACCTTGTTCAGTTGATAAGGTCCGGAAAGAGATTTTTGGCAACCCAGCATTCAGCAAAAAAAGGTAATTAGATTATGCCGGATATAAGTAAATCAACAGATTTAACCGGAGAGACAGCGCCGGCTATTCACGTGTCGCCTTCCCCTCATATTCTGGATACAGGGGCTCACACAAAAAGGGTAATGCTGGACGTATTTATATCCCTCATTCCTGTAATAGCTGTGTCTATCTTCCTATTCAGATTATACGCGGTTAAACAGATCCTTCTCTGCACAATCACCTGCCTTGTGGCGGAATTCATATTTGAGAAAATGAGAGGGAAATCATTAACAATAAACGATTTTTCAGCAGCGGTTACAGGAATCATACTCGCATTTTCTCTTCCGCCCGGAGCACCTTGGTATGCAACGATTATCGGGGCCTTTGCAGCTATTGGTCTTGGAAAGGTCCTGTTCGGCGGTGTTGGAATGAATATCTTCAATCCTGCCATGGTGGGACGCGCCTTTGTTATTATGGCCTTTACCCAGCAGCTTGGCGCGGTTGCCTATGATAACCTCTCGGGTGTTGTGGATGCGGTTTCAGGGGCAACACCTCTTACTGCATTGAAGTATGACGGAGCACATACAGCACTTACCAATATGATACTGGGAAATACTGCAGGTTCACTGGGAGAAACAAGTGTAATAGCCTGTATCCTTGGCGGTCTCTATCTGATTTACAGAAAGGCTGCCTCCTGGGAAATACCCATAAGCATATTAATAACAATGGCTTTAATCTCTGCAATTGTTGATCTGGTCGGGAGTCATTCGGGTGTATTTTTATATCACCACCTTTTTGGAGGGGCCACCATGTTCGGGGCCTTTTTTATTGCTACAGACCCTGTAACATCACCTCTCAGTTTTAAGGGGAAAATATATTTTGGTATTGGGATAGGATTTTTGACCATGATAATGAGGATGTACAGCGGATATCCTGAATGTTTCATGTTCGCTGTCCTGCTGATGAATGCAGTTACACCTCTTATAAACCGAATTTCAATACCGATACCGCTGGGGTGGAAATAATATGGGATCAATAAAAAACAGCAACCTGGGCCAGGCATGGCTCGTATTATTACTTTCAATTGTCTTCAGTGTTTCTCTTGCAGCGGTCCACCTGAATTTGAGCCCTGTAATCGAGGAAAATAAAACCAGAGAAACCATGGAAAAGATACCTGTTCTTGTGTCAGGAGAGGATTCAACAGCAAATGCCGATTCTTTTGATATCAGTAAGCGGATTTTAAATATTGATAAGAACGGTATAACCAAATCCTATACAGTATATGACGCACTGGACAAGACCGGCACTGTAGCAGGTCATGTGGTAAAGGCAACAGGACAGGGATATGCCGATAAGATTGAACTTCTTCTTGGTCTTGATCCTGATGGAAAAACCATAACCGGATTGTTCATACTCGACCAGAAGGAGACACCGGGTCTGGGCAATAAGATAGTCGAAGATGCCTGGCGGAACCAGTATGTGGGCAAATCTTCAGATTCATCCCTTGTTGTTATAAAAGGTAAATCAGTAAATGATAATGAAATAGATTCAGTATCAGGTGCAACAATATCATCAAGGGCGGTGACGGACATAGTTAACAGCACAATAGCCGATTTAAAAACAAAAATAATACTCCCTGAATCAGGGAATAATATGGAGAATAACTGATGGCTGACCAACCTACTGCCATTGAAAGGTTTATAAACGGAATATTACCGGAAAATCCGGTGTACAGACAACTGTTAGGGCTATGCCCTACCCTTGCGGTAACAAACGGCATGAAATCAGCCATAACCATGGCCTGTGCTGTCGCTTTTGTTCTCCTTGGCGCTAACATAGTAATAAGCCTGATAAGGA
Organism: Desulfatiglandales bacterium; assembly: GCA_963667015.2. GTDB lineage: Bacteria > Desulfobacterota > DSM-4660 > Desulfatiglandales > HGW-15 > JAAZBV01. The sequence continues at coordinate 470,032 of CAXXJJ010000004.1, read as the reverse complement.
ACCTTCTGAAGCCGCATCTCAGGATAGTGGTATTTACTCTTACTATTGCTACCTTTGTTACAATTGCAGATAAGCTTCTGGCAGCATATATGTATCAGATGAGCAAAACCCTGGGCCCTTATATTCCCTTAATAATAGTAAACTGCCTTATTATCTGCCGGTGTGAGGTATGTGCCTCAAAACAGAATGTTTTTGTTGCAGCATCAGATGCAATCGGTCAGTCACTTGGATTTGGGCTGGCTCTTGCCAGTGTTGCAGCCATAAGGGAGCTCCTCGGTACAGGAGGCCTGTTCGGAGTTGCAATACTTCCTGCGGCCTGGCCTGACTGGGTAATAATGGTTTTGCCTCCTGGCGCATTTATTACTCTGGGATTACTGCTCGGTTTTGTGAACTGGCTGGATATGAAAAAAGCCGGCAAGAATAAAAACAGTTAAACATTAAAAATAGCTACAGGTAATTTAATGGAATATCTATTTGACGTATTAATGATAGCCCTGAGCGCGGCTCTCATAAATAATTTCGTACTTATTAATTTTGTGGGTATATGCCCTTTTGTAGGAGTATCGAAAAATGTGGGAATGGCCTTTGGAATGGGGTGTGCGGTTACATTTGTTATTACCATTGCCTCCCTGTTGAGCTGGGCCATAACCACTTTTGTATTAATGCCCGGGGCTCCTCTTGCATCATTTATAGCAGGTTTTTTTGTTCCTGAGGCAGAGGCCGCCACTGTTGACCTGACAATACTCTGCTACATAGTATACATATTTTCAATTGCCGCTTCAGTACAGTTTGTTGAGATGTATGTAAAGAAGTTTTACCCTCCGCTTTATAAGTCCTTCGGAGTATTTCTTCCTCTCATTACAACTAACTGTGCGATCCTGTACGGATGTCTGGCAATAATGAGCCATATCGTTGGTGTTGATAATCCAAATAATGTCTGGGATCTTGGAAGAGCTCTTACACTCGGTATTTTTGGAGGAGTTGGTTTTACCATTGCTATCTCGATCATGGCAGGAATAAGAGAAGAACTCGAGCTTTGTGACATACCAAAACCATTTCAGGGAGCTGCCATTACCTTAATAATAGGCGGTATTCTTGCTGTGTCTTTTATGGGGTTTGCAGGTGTAGAATCCGGAATAAGAAAGGCCGTGAAGTCTTCTCCTGACAAAACAGAAGTAAGCCAACATATCGAAACAAAAGAAAATTCTCTCATGGTTGCAGAGCTTGAATTAAATAAAATCAGAATAAATGAAGGTATAGAAAAATGACCCTGATTACCATTGCCATAGCAGCCTCCACCCTGTTCCTGCTTGCCATAGTTGTCTCCTGGATACTGGGCTGGGCTAATATTAAATTCAGGGTTGAGGTTGACCCTAAAATTGAAGAAGTAACTGAGGCTCTCCCCGGAGCCAACTGCGGCGGATGCGGTTACATGGGATGTGCAGACTATGCTGCCGCAATAGTCACCGAAGATGCGCCTATCACCAGTTGTTCGGTTGGAGGTGCATCATGTGCAGCCCAAATTGCTTCGATTATGGGTGTTGAAGCAGGTGAGATTGTTAAAAAATATGCCGTAGTTCACTGCGGCTCCCACTCTGCTGACAGAATAGTTAAAACCGACTACAGAGGTGAAAAAAGATGTGCTGCGGCTAACCAGGTTGCAGGAGTCTTCGGGTGTGCATATGGATGCCTTGGATTTGGAGACTGTGTACAGGCATGTAATTACGATGCCATACAAGTAGTTGATGGACTTGCCACAGTCGACTACAAAAAATGTATCGGATGCGGAGCCTGTTCACGTGTTTGCCCGAGGGGAATCATCGAGATAGTACCCTTTCCTGTAAGCAGTGTCCCCGCTGTTGCCTGCTCAAATCAGGATTCGGGCAAAGAATCAAGGGCTGTATGCAAAACATCGTGTATTGCATGCAAGGCCTGTACAAAGCTGTCTGATATCTTCACGGTGGAAGGTAATCTTTCACGCTGTGATTCAGGTGCTTATAAGCCAGAAATAAATGAGGATGTTTTAAAAGCTGTTGAAAAATGTCCGACAAAATGTATTAAGTTTCTGGATGTGTAGCTGTAGACAGCAGCCTAATTTTAAAGTGCAGTAAATTGATCCCAAACCATTACTTTGGTGGCATATAAAATGCCACCCTACGAAAAACATAAAACGTAAGGCGGGGTTTTACACCTAATACTGTTGCCTTAAGATAATCAAGCAGGTATGTCGGTTTAATCGTCATCCCCGCGAAGGCGGGGATCCATTTTATGTATTTGAAAACAAAAACAAATAGCTTTTCTCTGCGTTCTCTGCGGGCTCTAGTGACCGAAGGAAACGGGCGAGAGATAATCTTTACATAAAAATAGTATCAAAATCCCTGCAAACATCATCCAGAGAATTATAAATCCTGTGTCCCAAACTCCTTAGTTCGTCCGAAGGCTCTAAAAAGTCAGGAACCTGTATCACATCCATACCTGCTGCATGAGCTGATTTCACACCATTTTCAGAATCTTCAAATACTATACATTCATCCGGGTTAACGCCCAGTCTCTCCGCGGCCTTTAGATATATTTCAGGATCGGGTTTACCCTTTGTCACCTGGTCTCCTGCCACAACAAAATCAAAGTAATGGATAATATCCGTCAATTCCAGGGATTTTACCGCATCGCTGTAAGCGGTTGATGTGGCAATTGACATGGTAAGCGGAATGGTTTTAATTTTTTTAAGTATATTAACCGCCCCCTCTTTTACAGGGATAGAATTTTTATAAATATCATCTCTCACATTCTGAACCCATTGAGCTCTGAATGCATCATAATCAAAATATTCGCCAAATCCCCTGATCAGGATTTCTCTGGTTTTAACCGAGTTTGTGCCGATAATCCTTTTAAACAAAGACATGTCAAAATCCAGCCTGAGCTGTTCACATGTTTTTATAAAGGCGGCCAGGAACATGCTCTCTGTATCAAGAAGCAGCCCGTCCATATCAAATATTGCAGCTTTGTATCTCATTGTAAGATCTTTAACAAAGCCCCTTTATCCTCCACACCGGAGACACCTTTTATCACATCATTCACTTTAATGACCCCTATCAGGCCTTCATAGGGCACTTCACGATATAATACTGTACGGCCTTTGGCTGTTTCGGACTGCCATTTTCCTGTAAGCTTATTCCATGTCTCTTCAACCTGTTTCTTATCAGGTAAAATCATAACAAAGGATCTAAACTCATTCCCGCTGGAGTCCCTGTAATCCGCAAACAAAAGGTTATTGATTTCGCTTAACCCCATATACCCTTCAGATATATATTTTATGGATCCCGGGATTCTGTCCTTTTCGGGTAACAGTTTTAATTCAGCCGGAAAATCGGTATTCCCCGGAACAAAGGCCGCAACATCCTTTAAAATGCCCTCGCTTATTTCCCTGTCAAGCTCTCCCTGCTGTATCACAACCTTTACATAAAACCTGTCTTTTAACATCAGGGCATAATATGGAGGAATTACCGCTGCCTCGGTTCCTATTTTAAGCAGCACAGCATCATCCGAACGCTCGCTTGAGTATATTCCAAAGGCATTTACCGGGCTTCCCATATCATAGATTTCCACGGTTAAAATGGTTTCACCTTTTTGAAATTCCCGCAGTTTCAACAGTTTAAAATCATATGCCAGGTACAGATTGGCAGCGCCATCTATATACTCCCATAAATTGGCGATCTTGTAGGTGGTTACCTCTCCATGGGCAGTCCATCCTTTTATCTGTGGGAACTCCTCTCCATAGAGACCGGTTGAACAGGTTAAAAAGAAAAGTAAGAATAAAAATAGTTTTTTCATATCAAATCCATCAGTTAATTAAGCCATTGTAAGCATTGAATGGGCATTAAGCAGATTATTCCTTGCCATAACGCCGTATGGACAGCTTCCTTCACAGGGGGCGTCACATCCGGCGCATGGCGCGGCATTGTTTTCGTTCCTGTCCCTGAGCGAGGCATATTTCTCCATGGCCAGTTTCTCGTAACCCTGCTCATAGTAATATGAATACCTCATGATGGTACTTACCGGCACGCCGTGTTCACATGAACCGGCACACTCCTTACATGCGTGGCGGCAGTATGATCGGCCCAGTTTGCGGCTGAAGTCTTTAAGCATTGCCGCCTGCATGGTGGTAAGTTTTTCACCCGAAAGGGCAATAGATTTATCTGCCTTGTCAAAATCGGCCATGGTTATACATACTGTATGCATGTCGCTGTTCTGGCGTACCCATTTAATGCTTGCTTCCCATAGCTGATCTTCTGACTTAAGGCCATACTTTGCAACAAATGGTTTTGTCTGCTCGCGTGCTGCTTTATCGCCTTCCACCATACTTTTTACCTGTGCAATTGCAGCCTTGCGGTCCATACCGAACCCTTCCATCATTTTTAATCGCTCTTCCTGATCCGGGGTCGGGTTTTCCGGGTTAAAGTCGGGAACATCCTTTAATTTACCGGGTGCAACCTTCATTGCGGTTGTACCTATATTGTATTTTTTACATGCGGCCAGGATATTTTCACCCTCTTCCTTTTTAAGGAAGTTATAGACAAAGAGCATTATATCGAACCTGCCGTCTTCGGCTGCAGTCACAATCACCTTTTCCATAGAGTCTTCGCCCATTCCTCTGGGCCCATGACATGCAACACCTGCATGTTTTAATCTGCCGTCGGCCTTCAGTTTTTTTACTGCCGAATGAAAGGCCTCACTTTTTACCTGGGCCACTGTCGTGGCGCCTGCAATCAGGAGTGCATCAATATAATCGGTATTCAGCCTTGCAAGGCATTTTGAGAATCTCTCAATAAGCGCCTGGTCCGTGTCATCCATCTTGAGATCCAGTTTGGTTGTTACAAATATCTTTTTTCTGTCCATGTGGGGCATGGCCTTGCCGATTGCGGATTCAGAGGCGCCGCGTCCATAATTTTCTGCCGTATCAAAGTAATTAAGCCCCCTGTCATAGGCGTACCTGACAAGATTTCCTTCCTTCAGGGATGCGCACCCCATTCCAATATCGGAAACAGCAAATCCGGTCCTGCCCAGCACCCTGGTCTGTTTGATCTTTATATCCTTTTTTGTTTCAGCCGCAGCAAATGAAACCGGGGCTATGGACGCGCCGGCAATAGCAGCGCCGCTAATTCCCATAAATTCACGTCTGGATACCCGACCTTTTTTTTCTTTTTTATTTTCTTTCATACTGTCCTCCCGGGGTTTTAAGTTAAGGGTACGACATTTATTTGATCTAAAAGTAAGAAGGAATATATCAGTTAAAGGGGTGAAATTCAAATTGCAAATTAGGAGGTAAGGGAACTTGAATAATTGGGGTTAAAATTTATATTCCTCCATATCCACCTGTCCACCACCGAGCAGACACGCAGGTCTGCCCCTACAATTTTTACATGACATAATTAACAGAGTAATATTTAACAGGCTGTAGGGGCGAACCTATGTGTTCGCCCGGTTTTTGAAATAAATCAGATAATTTCCCCCACAAATCTCCTTGACATATGAACAGTAGATTGTTTATTATCCCCAAATTCCAGGCGCGTAGCTCAGTGGGAGAGCACTACCTCGACACGGTAGGGGTCGTCGGTTCAAGCCCGACCGTGCCTACCATTAAAATATTAAAGCCACTTCAATCGAAGTGGCTTTTTTTTGTTTTTCGTCATTCCCGCGGAGGAGGGAACCCAGTTAAATTTATAAATATCTAAAATGGATGCCCGTTTTCACGGGCATGACGGCAAAATCGAAATTCACATTCATTACAGGCTGAATGCTGATCGCTTAAAGCTGCTATCTTATACTCTGAGCCTCCTCAGACATACCCTGCTGATAGGTGCTCCATCCGGAATTTATTCCATATGCGCCCCTTAAAAATATTGCTTCAATGCGGCTGATATTGCCTTTCTCAACCTTGAACAGTTCGGCAAGCTGCCATGTCCAGTTGATCGACAAATGGTCAAAAAAGCCGAAGGCAAAAACAATACCTCGTTCCCGGTCAACTGCCACAAATCTGCGGTCACGGATGCGTGTAACAATGCCCCTTAACGATTCCTCAAATTGTTTTTTGCATGTCATGCGCGTCTTTTCACCTGTTGCGGGGTTGGTTTGCAGCAGTACATCATTACCATTCTCAAAGCGGACACAGTCGTCAGTAAAAGGGTAGTATCCCTTGCCATCATTCCTTTGGAGACCCTCAAAATAGTAGTTTCCCACCTCTACAAGCTCTTCACGTGACATGCGTTCGTTTTCAGGAATTACTTCAAAGAAAACCGGGTGAGGTTTGCCCATCGCTTCAACTTTATCGCCGGTGGAGGGAGCCGGGTCCTTTTCTACTTCAAACAGGCTTGTCTCAGGGCGTATAGCAAGCTGTTCAGCCTCACAGATCTTGCCGTTATCATCAATCTTTAACCTGATTGCAACCGCAACAATGATATCCTTTGCAGGCTGTCCATTCCTGGAAGGACGCCCCTGCTCCTTGACTGTGCCTATAAAGGCAACCTGACGGGTTTCGATATCAGGAACATAAAAACTGTAATTTGCCCTGTCTGCCATGCTGTACCACAGGCCTTCGCCGCCCAATGGCAGCTGGATGCCGTTTTCTGTAAATTTGCAGTCCCTGGTAAAAAGGTCCAGGCTGGGGTTGTTATCCTTCATGGCATCAAGATATTTATCTATATAGCCCTCAAGAGCAGCCCTGTCATAAACCTTCTTTTCAGCACCTGATGCAAAAACACCGGGCAATAGAAACAGGACAACAGCAATAACCATAAATCTTTTCCGCATAACTCTCCTCCTCTTTATAAATGTTAAGTGACTAAAAATATAATTTCTTTGAACCGGATAAGTTAAATGTCATTTCGACTCCCGCTAAATGGCTGCGGGATAAATTGCAGGAGAGATCTTGCTTTAAAAAATAAAGATTTTTCCCCAATGTCGGGATGACAACTAATACATTTTATATTGGGTAAAAAAAGAACATCTGAAGCCCCTCCAGATTTTTCGATAATTGATAAAATTGCATGGATTGTCAATACTCAGTTTAAACAATGCATGCATTATATTCTTTTTGACAAAATAAACAGGGTATGATTAAAAATTGAACGATTCATTTCATGAAATATTTTTCTCATTACTTTTTTTAATTGTTTTCGAAAAAAGCGGTTTTTCCATTTTATTGAAGTTCAATATCTGAAATATAAACTTATTTCTTCGGATTATTAAGTAGTTAAATTATTGATAATGAAATTGACCATCCGCAATATCGGAAAATTTGCCATTACTCTAAAATAGCTCTTTTGATTAACAAAAAACGTAAAGTGGAATACTGAATATGAATGATACTGATAAGGTCCTCTTTCCGAGCAGGTTCGGTATTGAAAATAAACCACTGGTTGATTCGGATTTTCCCGAGTCAGCAAGAACTGCTTTATGGTTTGTACTAAAACGAACTATAGAGCTCAACCGATCTGAAGGATGGAATAGAATCGCCGAAGAATTGCTTAGACTTTATAGGGTAAAAAAATCCTACGAAAATGATGAAGCATCTGACCTTTCCTATAATATTCTTCACCAATTAGAATGGACTAAGGTATACATATTTTGTGAACGAGTATATGAAAGAATGCTGACTGAGGAAATTGAATACGATTTTAACAGGAATCCAGAGTCGGTATATCCTTTAGAGGAAGTACGTAAGGATTTCGAAGGAGATATCAACCAACTTCTTGGGGAAGAATCAATTGTTTACAGAATGAAAGATGGTGAATTTTATAGACCAGGTCGGTTTCATTCCCAAAAAATCAGTTCTAAAGCTTATCGGGTGCTTCAAGATCCTATTTTGAGCGATGCTCGTCAACATTTTATGAAAGCAAAAATGTTTTTTGAAAAGGCACCAGAACCAGATTTTCCGAATGCAATAAAAGAAGCTGTTTCTGCTATGGAATCTGCGACTAAACATCTTTTTTCAACAAAGCAAAAGGATTTTGAAAAAATCATACAAGGTATCAGAGATGTTAATGGTGAATCAATTCCTCCAACAATTATAAAAGGCTTACTGTCACCATATCATTTTAGAGGCGCTGGTCATGGGGTAGCTCATGGCGGAGCGACAGGTGGAAGTGTTACAGCCGCGGTTGCAGAATGGGCACTCACAGTTGTAGCAGCGTCAATTATTTACTTGAGGGATATTGCACAATCACATGATAAAGAACCGCCACCTTTTTGATTATTTAAATATTTTAAATTTTAATATTTTTAACATTTAGGTGCAAATTGAGCGCCAACCAGGCATCTCACGTAACCGGGCGATAAAATACAACCCGGCCTAGAAACTTCCTGTTCTGCATAAGATATCAAAGGAAGCCCCGAGTTGACAACATTGACATATCGAATAGCAGCCATTCAAGTAATAATGCTTCATCTTCAATATAGAATGAAAAAAATATATGAAGGAAAGAAACGGGGTCACCCCTTGACTGTGACATTTAACTCCACAAAGTGTCACTGCTAAGTTCTGACCTGGTAAGTCCCACTCCTCATTATCAATGGAACATTAAAAAGTATTGAGCACCAGTCCGGTATTAAACTTGAGTGAGGTATTAATATGGCAAACTGTATAGCTATTGTTCACAAAGAAACCAATACGGATTTCGGCGTATCGTTTCCGGATTTTCCAGGATGCATTACCGCTGGAAAAGATATCGATGAATCCAAGGATATGGCACAGGAAGCACTGACACTTCATATAAAGGGTATGCTGGAAGACGGTGAACAACTACCTGTCCCATCCCGGCTTGAAGAAATCATGAATGATCCTGATTACACAAATGCGATTGCTTATCTTGTTGTTTCTGTGCCCGACGCAAAACCCAGGACAGTAAGGGTAAATGTGACTTTACCTGAAATCATGCTAAAACAGATTGATGCCGCCGCAAGAAAATGCGGTATGTCCAGATCCGCGTTTCTTGTTCATTCAGCACAGAGTGCTATAGAGTCAATTCAATCGGACGCATCTGTCTGAACCGACAAAATGTGGGCTAGTCAATCTAACATACTGAAATTAAAATATATCTGGAGTAATAAATGCAGGAATCAAAAAGAAATTTATCAGAATTTACGGTTTGCATAAATAATTCGGATTATCCCGCTTCTTTAGAATTACATAAAATATACCGTGTAATTGCAGATAAAGAAATTGAGGACGAAGGAGATATTCGTATTATTGATGAGAGCGGAGAGGACTATATTTACCCCTCCTCATATTTTGTATCTATCCAGGTTCCCCAGACAGTAGAAGAATCTTTTAAGAGCAGTCTTTCAAATAAATAATAAAGTCCATATTCTTTTGCCCGATATTATCCTTTTTCACACTTTGCTATAGTTTTAACAGTTGAAATTTGTGGCAAATGGAAAAAGTCCTGACCTGCCATACCTTAATAAAATAACAAATTGACAAATACCACTCCATGGCGTACGATTTAACGTACGTTATAACTAAGAGGTATAAATAATGTCTACTCTTACAGCAACTGAGGCAAGAAAACGTCTCTATACACTTGTTGATGATGTGGCCGAATCGCATGTTCCAATTAAAATTGTTGGAAAGCGAAATTCGGCGGTCCTTTTATCAGAAGAGGACTGGAGCGCCATACAGGAAACATTATACTTGACGTCTATTCCTGGAATGAGAGAATCAATCCGCAACGGATTGGATACACCTGTTGAGGAATGCGAAGAGGAGCCTGGCTGGTGAGCTGGCATCTGGTCTATACAAAACAGGCCAAAAAAGATGCAAAAAAAATCTCCCGCTCAGGTTTAAAACCACAGGCAGAAAAACTCCTGAACATCCTTAAAGAAGACCCTTATCGCACCCCTCCTCCATATGAGAGGCTGGTAGGAGATCTGGCAGGTGCATGTTCCCGCAGGATTAATATTCAGCATAGACTTATTTACCAGGTTCTGGACGATATAAAGACAGTTAAAGTTATTCGTATGTGGACACATTATGAATAGGAGATGGTGTAAGGTTATCAGGTTTAATAGTATCTCGACTTAATAATCTGACAATATCCCCTTTTTCCAAAAAAACGAAGACTATCAAAACAAAATTAACCTGACTGTGGAATAAAATGCCCCAGCGCTTGTTATTGTTTTAAAAATAACACTGAATTTTCATGGGTAAGAGCGTGAAAAATAATAGATTAAAAATCTTAAATGGACAATTTTCTATTTACAGATTATCAATAGAAAGCTTGATACCTCCTCAGATTTATGAGAGTGAATTTTACTCAATTGTAAAGACTGATGATGAGATATCAATTGTCTGTGAATCTTCAATTCATTTAACAGCAGAAAAATCCAGCCATGGGTGGACATGTATAAAATTTGTCGGGCCTTTGGATTTTTCACTTACAGGTATTTTATCAGGAATTTCAAGGGTGCTTGCAGATTCTAAAATCAGTATATTTGCTGTATCTACCTATAATACTGATTATATATTAATAGAAGCAGCGGATATAACTGATGCAGAACAGGCCTTAATTGCTGCCGGATATACTTTTGAGGATTAAGAAATGAACCATAATAAAGACTTAACTGCCTGCTGTGGTGTATATTGCGCGGACTGCATGTGGTATCGGAATAATTTCAGTAATTTTGCCGATGAGCTGATGGATAAACTTGAGCAGGTTAATTTTGAAAGATACGCATCTGTTAAAAGCCCCTTTGGAACTGAACTGGAATACTACAGGGAGTTTATTGACATATTGAAGTTTATCGCAAGAAACGACTGTACAGAACCATGCCGAACAGGCAATGGCTGTGGCGGAAATCCCTGTAAAATCATGAAATGCGCTGAAGAAAAAAATTATGAGGGCTGCTGGGAATGTGCCGATTTTAAAGAGTGCAAAAAGTTCGATATACTGACTCCGCGCTGCGGCGACACACCATACAAAAACCTGTTAAAGATAATGGAACTTGGCATTGATAATTGGGTAGAAGAAAGAGGCCCCTATTATATCTGGCAAAAGAAAGAATAATCGTGCGGCTGCAATTAATGATATTAACTGAAATACAGTATAGGATATAAAAAATGAAAACAGTTGGTATTATAGGGGGTATAGGCCCTGAATCAACAGTGGAGTATTACCGCATGATAGTCTCATCCTTCCTTCAGAGGGAAAAAATGGTAACTATCCACAGGTAATAATAAACAGTATTAATATGAAGAGAATGCTGGAACTCATCGGGAAAAATGAACTGGAAAATGTCACAGACTTCCTGCTGCTTGAAATAGAAAAACTTAATAAAGCAGGCGCTGATTTTGCCCTGCTTGCATCAAACACGCCCCACATTGTCTTCAAACAGTTAAAGAGTCTAGCACCTTTGCCTTTAATAAGTATTGTAAATGCTGCACGGGACAGGGCCGTTAAAGAAGGATATAAACAGGTAGGTCTCTTTGGTACAGGATTTACCATGCAGGGTGGATTTTACAATGACGTTTTTGCTGAAAGCAAAATCAAGGTATTTATTCCTGACAAAGACGACCGGGCTTATATTCACGATAAATACATGGGGGAACTGGTTAAAGGAATCATAAAAGAGAGCACAAAACAGGAATTGCTTAATATTTCAAAAAGATTAAAAGAAAGCACCGGGGTAGAGGCAATTATATTGGGAGGCACAGAACTGCCTTTAATCTTAAAGGAAACTGATAATATTGGAATACCCTTTCTTGATACTACCAGGATTCATGTTGAAAAAGTAGTTGAGATGCTTTTTTGAATATATCCTATAATTTGAAAGAGTATTGATATGAGTAATGTCTATATAGAGAGAGCATCCATAGAGGATGTTGAAGAAATTCTTGAGCTTCAGAAACTTGCATATATAAGTGAAGCTGAAATAATTGATGATTTCACAATTCCGCCATTACACCAGAAAATGGACGAGATACTATCCGAATTCAGGAATCAGATCTTTTTAAAATATGAGATCGATAATAAAATTGCCGGTTCAGTCAGAATTTACCTGGAAATGGGAACCGGCTATATTGGTAAATTGATCGTACACCCGAACCATCAGAATCTTGGTATTGGTACAAAACTGCTATTTGAAGCCGAAAAGCAATATCCGGATGCAGAAAGATATGAATTATTTACCGGCAAAAAGAGCGAAAAAAACCTGCACTTATATACTAAAAATGGTTATCAATTTTTTAATAATAAAAAGGTATCGGAAAAATTGACTTTGGTGTTTCTGGAGAAAATAAATAAAAACATATGTCTCACAGAACTAACAGAGATTGCATAGAAAAAAATATATTTTGCATAAAAACCTCACATATAAGGAAAAATTATGACCAAACATATCGGAATTGTAGCCTGCAGTGCAGAAGGTGCTGCACTATGTTATCGAACCATATGTTCAGAAGCGCCTTTTATAATGGGAGAACATATGCATCCTGAAGTATCGATGCATACGCATCCTCTTGGTGAATATATGACACATATCCGCTCTGGCAACTGGCAGGGGGTTGCAGATTTAATGTTATCATCTGCAATAAAATTGTCTAACATTGGGGCCGAATTATTAATTTGCCCGGACAATACTATCCATGAAGCTTTCGATTTAGTAATAAAAGAGTATCCTGTTCAATGGCTTCATATTGCAGAAGCTGTTGCTGAAGAAGCAAAAGAAAATGGGTATAAGAATTTAGGCATTACAGGAACAAAATATCTGATGACAGGCCCCGTATATCCGCAAACACTAAAAAAACATGATATCAAATGTCAGACACCTGATAAAAACGATCGTGAAAAAATCGACAATATTATATTTAAGGAGCTTGTCAACGGAGTCTTTCCGGAAGAATCAAGGTTGTATTTTAATGAGGTGTTTCAAAAACTTCAAAATAAGGGGTGCGATTCAGTTGTTCTGGGATGTACAGAAATTCCGCTTATTGTCGATCCTGATGACTCTCCGTTACCAACCCTGGATTCAACACGTTTATTGGCAAGAGCAGCACTGAGAGAAGCTGTAAAAAATGATGAGAAGATATAAATGATAGAAAACAAGATTGAAACAGTACCGGGCTTTAGCTGGTTCGGTAAAAATATAAGGATTAAAGACAGTACACTGGATTTTGGAGGCATCCTGTCGGACAGGGTATGCAATGCCGCCGGTGTTTTTACCAGAAACACAATGCCCGGAGCTCCTGTTATTGTGGGGAAAGAGCATATTAAGGATGGGAAGCTTCAGGCAGTTATTGTAAACTCGAAGAATGCCAATGTGGCTACAGGAGCCCATGGAATTGCAGATTCAAAAAGAATATGCAGCCTTGTTGCTGAAACCTGCGGTATACAAACCGAAATGGTACTGCCCTCTTCCACCGGTGTTATTGGGCCGCGTCTGCCAATGGATATAATAACAGCAGGATGTAAAAGCCTTAAACAGGATTTCGGAAAGACAGAGCAGCATGCCACTGATTTTGCCCGCAGCATAATGACAACCGATACCCGCCCGAAGTGGGTAACCGGAAAAGTCGGCAATGCCAAAATACTCGGAATTGCGAAGGGCTCCGGTATGATTGAACCCAATATGGCTACCATGCTCTGTTATTTCATGTCAGATGCAGAAATTGACTCCGGTAAACTCCATACTATCCTGGTAAATGCCGTTAATAAATCATTCAATAGGATATCGGTTGATACTGATACGTCAACAAGTGACACTGTAGTTGCCATGTGTAACGGCCTTGCCGGACCCGTTGACCTTAAAGAATTTGAATCTAACCTTACTGATATGGCTATATTCCTGGCAAAAGAGATAGCCCGTGACGGTGAAGGAGCAACAAAACTAATTGAACTGATCGTGTCCGGAGCTCAGACACAGGAGCAGGCACTGTTAACGGCAAAATCGGTTGTAAACTCCCCCCTGGTAAAGACAGCAATATATGGCTGCGACCCCAACTGGGGAAGATTTGTCATGGCGATTGGAAAGGTGTTCCGGTACTCTGTAGATATCTCGGAGTTAAAGATATTTTTCGGAAAAGGAAATAACCGAATCAGGCTTGATGCAGAGACACTTGATCAGGATAAGGTACCGCTGGATGATATCTCTAAGATACTGGACAATAATGAAGTCCATATAGAAATCGTACTGGGAAAAGGTCCCTTTTCTGAGAAAGTCTGGGGATGTGACTTAACAGAAGGATATATCGATATTAATGCACATTACACAACATAGTAAAAGGAGTTGTTAAATGAAAAGATCTGTTTTGTTTATTCTGCTTATTACTCTATGTTTACCTATGTCTGCCTATTCAGGTGATAACTGTAAAAATGATATCAATGATCCCCGTGGTAAAATGATCCCATGGGAAAAGGGCGCATGGGAAACCGGCAAATATCGAAACCTTTTTCTTGAGGCCGGATATAAACAGAAAGACATCGATGCAAAGCTTGCAAAGGCCTACTCTGATTTATTTGAAGGGCCCAACAGGGTCTACTTTGAGGTAGGTGATGATATGGCCTATGTTTCTGACATCAAAAACAAGGATGCCCGAACTGAAGGCCTTTCCTACGGTATGATGGCAGCAGTACAGTTAAATAAAAAGGATGTATTTGACCGATTATGGCGGTGGTCAAAAAAGTATATGCAGCATCAGGGCGGACCGCGTGACGGTTACTTTGCATGGTCTGTTAACCCACAAACCGGCAAGCACAATTCCGAAGGCACCGCTTCTGACGGAGAGCTATATTTTGTAACCGCCCTGCTCTTTGCCTCCAACAGGTGGGGAAATGATACCGGAATTGATTATTATGGCGAGGCAAGAAGAATTCTCGACGCCATGTGGAGCAAGGACGGCTCAGAAGGCATTAATAATATAATTAATGTGGAGCACAAGCAGATCAGTTTTGTCCCTGAGTCTGAAAGATATGACCAGACAGATCCATCCTACTATCTGCCGGCTTTTTTTGAGGTATGGGCTGAGTATGCCAGAGACGGCCATGAAGAGTTTTACAGGGCATGCGCTGACAAGGCACGTAAATACCTGCACAAAGTGTGTCATCCTGAAACCGGCCTTAATCCGGATATCACCCTGTACAGCGGAGAGCTTCCAAAACAGAATTTTTTCCCGCCGGCCTTTAGATTTGATTCATGGCGTGTCCCAATGAACATTGCCATGGACTATTCATGGTATGCCAGAGACAAAGAGTGGCAAAAGGACTATGCCAAACGTATACAGAATTTTCTTTATTGCAGGGGTCTTGAGACCTTTGAAGATCAGTACAATGTAGACGGCACCCTTCCGGACTGGATACTTCCGGCCGGGGGTTTTAAAAAATTACGTCATTCACTCGGTCTGGTTTCCACTTCAGCAGCAGCGTCTCTAATGGGCACACAGGCAAAAAGCTGGAAATTTATTGATGAGGTCTGGAATGCCAGACTTGAGCCGTATGAAGACGGGTATTTTGATCCCTATTATGACGGCTTATTATATCTCTTCAGCCTCATGCATTTAAGCGGGAATTATCAGATTATTACCTGAATTTTGCACACAATTGATCACTCCAAGAATAAAAAAATAAATTTCTATCTTAGCTTATTGAGAGTTGAACTAAGCGCGTTTGATATTTCGCCTGTTATTCAACTCGTCACAACATTTAATTTCAATCATTTTTCATTTTTTCTTAATATTTTTTCAGCATGGTATTTCTCATGCAAGAAATTTTATGCACGCATATTGTTTAATGAAAAACGACAATTCCAGGGGCTACCTTCAACCCATGGTTTTATTTTCTCTCTCGCTCTATCAAGGTAACACATAAAATGCATTAGCCCTGGTGTTCGCATATCGTGGATAGAATACTTTACTTTATCCTTCGAATGATAAACTACTTTTGCGGCTATTAATAAAAGCCTTAATCTAGCAATTCGAACCTGATTGTTTGCAAGTCCACTTAAAGAAGGATAGGGAGTTGCATTCCTATCATCTGAAGATGTAACTTCCTGGTTACTCAGTTGGGCCATCATTTTATAGTAGCGCCAGATATTATAGGCCAGCATTACAATCTGAAAATAGGCATAGTTATTTTTAAATTTAGCTGAAGGAATTGCTTCAAGCCCTTCTCTTTTTGCTTCTCCAACCAGGTTCTCTACATCAGCTCTTTTATCATACTCTGCTATTACTTTATGGGCTTTCTTTGTAAGGCTTGTGCAGAAAATCCGATATGTGTATCTATCATCCTCGAACAATTCGTATTGTACAGGTTCATCAGGAGAACTATTTTGATCTTTAGGAAACCTCATTGCAACAAACCTGCATGGACACTCCCAGCCTATGGGCTGGTATACACAACTGCTATATTCAACCAGTTGCTTTTTATTAGGTTTGTACCATGCTTTTGGATCAAAAGGCGGATTGGCCCCTTTATTGGCAATAATGTAATCAAAGAAAACTTCAATGCATGCTTCAACGCTTTCCCATCCGAAAAACTCTCCGTCTCCACGAAAGAGAACTTCTTCAACACAGCCCGGTAAATGCTCTTTGATTTTTTTTATAAACTTACCTACTTCCACACTGCTCATTGTTTCACCTTTTCGGAGTTTGCCAATAAGATATTCTCTTGTCTCATCGATAAAACATAGTACAGGTCGATAGCCCTTTTTCCCTCTATTTTTTGTGTTATGGCCTTTCCTGCTTCCTTGTTGATTTCCATATACCGTTTCAACTGTCGTGTCTGTGCTTATATGTATCTGCTTATATTTAAGGCCGCATAACAACCAAACACGTTCCCTTAACACCCTCATGATACTTAACAGCGCATTGGCTTGATTTATACCCAGACTGTTCACATAACGCCAGAAGGTACTTGCCACCGGTAATGCCTCAACCTGAAAATATCCGCATACCATTGCATCAAGTCGAATATACGTAAAATGCCATAATCTGTTGAACCCTATAAAGAGTAGCGTTAATACCCCCACTACCATATGATAATTGCCCAGCTTGGTTTTCCGGTCTGGCGCAATATATTTATTTTTGAATATCTCTTCAAACTCAATCAGATCAAAAAACTTGATTAGCCCAAGAAGCCCTCCAAATGCACTTAACTGCTCGGTGCATGTTTCATAAACCGTGGAAGCATTGATTTTTCTAGCTCTCCCGCCCTCAGATCCAGAACCTTTACCTACAACCTTTTCCGTGCTATTGTCTTTTTGTTTCTTTACCATCTGGGTTTCCTCCTGTTATTTATTTTGGTTCCTCAAAACCCTTTAATAACAGGTTACCCAGATGGTTTTTCAAGCTTTTTTTATTTAATCATGCAAAATTCAGGTATTAAACCGGCGAACAAGTAAATTACCCTGTGGAG
The DNA here is from genome assembly GCA_963667015.2 of Desulfatiglandales bacterium. Classification (GTDB taxonomy): domain Bacteria; phylum Desulfobacterota; class DSM-4660; order Desulfatiglandales; family HGW-15; genus JAAZBV01. The sequence continues at coordinate 452,633 of CAXXJJ010000004.1, read as the reverse complement.
GTTTTACCATGCAATGCATGATGGATCATATTGTTTTAAATATGGAAGATGATGATGCAATGATTGATTTTTATTCAAAGGTGCTCCTGCTTGAAACCGAACGGCTGGAAGAATACCGTTCTCGAAAGGTGCCCTTTCCTTCTGTCCGTTTGAATGCAGATACTGTAATAGACCTTTTTCCCAAAAGACTATGGCAGAAGGATGCGGCCACAGAGCCATGCAGGGCTCATTTAAATCATTTCTGCTTTTCCATGGATAAAAAGTCCTGGGATGAACTTATTGATCGATTAAAAAACTGTAATATCAGCATTGTTGAAGGACCGGTCCTTCGCTGGGGCGCTCATGGAACCGGAACATCAATTTATTTCAGGGATCCGGAAGAAAACCTGATTGAAGCACGCTATTATCAGGGAAATGATGATTCTGAAAAATGTATGCTTGATTCATGAGCATCATATCTGTTGCTGCTTTTAAAGGGGAGGAATCTACAATTCCAAATATCCCTTTATTTTCGTGAAGGTTATCCCAATTGATGCCGATATGGATTAATGAGTTCAAATCATTCAATAAAATTTATTTTCATTTATTGTATATTGAGCCAACAAAATAGAAAAATTAATTTTGCACACTTTTATTTATTTAAAGATATTTTAATTTAATGATACATATCAATAAAAAATTTTTTTTCTTTTTAATAATAATCTTTATTTATATACTTCAGGCTCCCTGCTTATATTCGTCTAACCTTTCAAAGCTTAAATTTGACCATATAACAACGGATAATGGACTCTCGCAATCGACAGTCACCTCAATAATCCAGGATTGCCAGGGATTTTTATGGTTTGGGACATTTGACGGATTAAACAGGTATGATGGTTATAATTTTACTGTTTACCGCCATGATCCAAATGACATGACCTCAATAATATCAAATCAGATCAAATCAATATATGAAGACAATAAAGGTAACCTGTGGATAGGTACCTCCAACGGTCTATCCAGGTATGACAGAGAACAGGATAAGTTCATTAATTATAATTCCCGGAATGGATATGCACTGGAAGAGGTAGATATTTTAAATGTCTTTAAGGACAAAAAGGGGAATTTATGGCTTGGAACCAATGATGACGGGTTGTTTCTTTATGACCCTGAATCAGATAATATAAAAATCTATAAGGCCGGCAATGAAGATGGCGGATTAAGAAGTAATAAAATCAAACAAATATTTGAAGACAGCAAAGGAAATATATGGATCGCAACGGATGGCGGCGGACTGAATATTTACGACTATATAACAGACAGCTTCAAAAGATTGGAACATCAGGAAGAAAATCCTCACAGTCTGATAGGGAATAAGGTCTATACTATTTTTGAAGATTCCGAGGGTTATTTGTGGTTTGCATGTTATGGAAAAGGATTATCATTTATAAAGGTCGATGAAATCGATAAACAGGTATTTAAACATTTTCAAAATAATCCCAATAATGAAAACAGCCTTTCGAGTAATGATATTCTTGCTATTTGCGAAGGCCAAAAAGGGGAACTCTGGATTGGTACTGAAAATGGTGGAATAAACCTGCTGAATAAAAACACACAAAATTTTACACATTTCAAATCATCTCAAAATGATCCATTCAGTATTAACAATGATTCGGTCTACTCTATATATAAGGATAATATAGGAGACATTTGGGCCGGAACATTTTCAGGCGGAATAAATGTAGTTAATTTCAGTAATCAGGGTTTTATTCACTATAAAAGCATGCCTGATGGACTCAGTCATAATTCGGTATGGGAATTTTCTGAAGACCGTCAGGGCATTATCTGGATTGCAACAGATGGAGGTGGTTTAAATAGATTCAACCCTGAGACAGAGGATTTTAAATATTACAATTCGTCCAATTCAGATCTTAAGTCAGATGCCGTATTAACAGTATATATAGATTCTGAAAACAATGTCTGGACGGGGACCTGGGCCGGCGGAATCAATCTGTTTGACAGGCAGAAAAAATCTTTTATTAATTTTATTAATGAGAGCAACCCATCATCCAACAATGTTTTTGATATTGCTGAAGATAAAATGGGTAATTTATGGTTTGCTACCCAGGCAGGCCTCATTAAATATAATAAAACCGATAAATCATTTATAAATTATAATAGCGAAAATGCCGGACTGCCTGATAATTTTGTTGAGGTTATCAAAATCTCCTCACAGGGGGATTTACTGCTGGGTGCATCTAAGGGGTTCACAATCTTTAATCCTGAAACGAATAAAAATATTAATTACACACACGATGAAAAAAACAGTAACAGCCTTTCTCATAATTTTGTAACCGATATTTTTGAGGAGGATGAAAATTTCATATGGATTGCAACCAATTACGGCTTAAACAAATTAAACAGGGCAACCGGGACAATCAAAAAATATTTTAAAAGCAATGGACTCCCGAATGATCTGGTTTTTGGAATCGAAAAAGATTTAAATGGATTTTTTTGGATCAGTACAAACGGAGGGTTGTCCAGGTTTAATCCTGTGACAGAGGAATTTAAAAACTATACAAAGGTTGACGGACTGCAGAGCGATAATTTCATAAAAAAATCCAGATATAAATCTAAAAATGGAACTCTTTATTTTGGAGGGGAAAACGGTTTCAATGCGTTTTATCCCGGTAATATAATTGAAAATAAAAATATTCCACCCGTGGTTATCACCGATTTTCAGATTTTCAACAAATCGATTAAACCCGGCACTCAGGATTCACCTCTAAAAAAACAGATCAGCCAGACAGATGAACTGGTGCTTTCCTATAAGCATTCGGTATTCTCTTTCGGGTTTACCGCCCTTAATTTTGTGTCTTCGGATAAAAATCAGTACGCCTATATGCTGGAAGGATTTGACAGGGAATGGAATTACATCGGGAAACGACGCCTTGCAACATATACAAACATTAATCCGGGTGAATACACATTCCGGGTTAAAGGTTCGAATAATAACAATATCTGGAATGAGGAAGGAACATCCGTAAAAATAATTATTACCCCGCCCTTCTGGAAAACAGCATGGTTTAGAATAACAGGCGCCTTTTTAATAATACTGCTGGTATCGGCTGTTTATTATTTAAGGACACGGGCCATTCGTGAACGCAACAGGCAACTGGAGTTAACAGTTCAGGAAAGAACCAGAGAACTTGCAGATGAACGGAATCTTCTAAAAACTCTTATCGATATAATCCCTGATCCTATCTTCAGCAAAGATGACAAATCCCGTTTTATACTTATGAATAAGGCGCTTGTGCAGATTCTAGGCTTTAATTCCCAGGAAGACATCCTCGGAAGGACAGATCTTGAAATTTTTCAGGACCAGGATGAATCTGCCAAAAAGTTTTATGAAGATGAACAAAAAATATTACGTACCGGCATCCCGCTTATAAATGTTGAAGAAAAGGTTAAAAATCACACCAGTGGTTTACCCCATTGGATACTTACAACTAAAGTCCGGTTGGAAGACAGTAATGGCAATGTAAAAGGTATTGTTGGAATAAGTCATGATATAACTGAGCGCAAAAAGTTTGAAGAGGAACTTAAACAGGCCAAACTTGTGGCAGAAGAGGCAAATAAGGCCAAGAGTGAATTCCTTGCCAATATGAGCCATGAAATACGTACCCCAATGAACGGCATTATTGGCATGACCGAACTGCTCCTTAAAACGGAGCTGAACAGTCAGCAGTTTGATTATATGGATATTGTAAAACAGTCGGCGGTTTCATTACTCGATTTACTGAATGATATTCTTGATTTTTCTAAAATAGAGTCAGGAAAACTTGAGCTTGAAAAAATTGATTTTGACCTGAGAAATGTACTTGAAACAACTGCATCCACAATGGCAGCACAGGCCAATTCCAAACAGATTGAATTGATATGCAACCTTGAAAATGACACCCCTTCCGCACTTAGAGGTGATCCCAGCAGGCTGCGGCAGATAATTATAAATTTAGTTGGTAACGCCATCAAGTTTACTGAAAAAGGTGAGATAGTAATAAATGCCGGTTTAGATACGTCCAGGAGCAATGATGTGTTCTGCTGTCTACATTTCACTGTAAGGGATACAGGTATAGGTATTCCTGCAGAGAAACTTAAATGCATATTTGAAAGTTTTGCACAGGTAGATGCGTCCACAACCAGAAAATACGGGGGTACAGGTCTTGGCCTGACAATTTCACAAAAGCTTACTGAAATGATGGATGGAGATATGTGGGCGGAAAGTGAACCCGGGCATGGCAGTACATTTCATTTTACCGCGACATTTGAAAAAAGGGAGCCTGATGAAGAAATTATCCGTAAATCCATTTCAAAAGAACTAAACTGTGATCGTGTTTTGATTGTGGATGATAACAGTACAAATTGTCTTATCCTGAAAAACACCCTTGAACCCTGCGGCTTTTCATGTGAAATCTGCAACACCGGCAAAGAAGGACTTGCTCGACTATATGAATCATACAAAGATGGTAATAAATTCTGCCTGATCCTTCTTGATTATCATATGCCGGAGATGAATGGTTTCGAATTCGCTGAAACGGTTCGCTCAGACCGTGTATTCGATGACATAAAGATAATAATGATGAGTTCAATTACTGAAAAAGGGGATATTGAAAAACGCCATAAAGCGGGGATTGAAAGTTACCTTCAAAAACCTGTGCTTCAGAAGAATTTAATACAAACCATAGTTACAACATTTGGTGATCTGCCTGATAGCATAAATAAAAATACAGGACAGCCACAGGACAAATCGGGAGACAGCCATAAGCTTAAAATCCTGCTGGCAGAGGATAATATTGTCAACCAGAAGGTTGCTACCAGTATCCTTGGCAAAAAATGGGGACATGAAGTAACAATCGCCAATAACGGCCTTGAAGCAATTGAGGCACTTGAAAACAGTGATTTCGATATTGTTTTAATGGATGTTCAGATGCCCGTGATGGATGGGATAGAGGCAACCATTAAAATCAGAAACTCAAATTCATCCCGCATCAACAATAAAATACCTATAATTGCTATGACGGCTCATGCCATGAAGGGTGATAAAGAAAGCTTTCTTGAGGCAGGGATGAATGACTATATCTCCAAGCCGATAAATATTGATGAATTTTCAGTTATAATCAAAAAATATTCCTCATAAATCTTCTTTTATTCGCTAACCCGGTTTAAAAACCTTGACCAAAAATTAGATCATATGTAAATATGACAACACATCTGTCGTTTTAAGACGACAACATTTATTACTTTAAATAATGAGGCAATAATGAAATCTTCAGCAAAGATATTCCTTATTTTAATGACTATTTTTTTTACTATTTTCGGATTGACTCTGGACATCATGGCAGCTGAAGATGATTTAACTTTATTCGCAGCTGCATCAACTACCAACGCAGTAACAGAGGTAGTTGAACTATATAAGGCAAAAGGCCTTGGAAAAATAAAAACTTCCTTTGCCTCCTCATCAACACTCGCAAAGCAGATCGCCAATGGTGCTCCTGCAGATATTTTCCTTTCTGCCAATAAAAAATGGATGGATTACCTTGAAGAAAAAGGGGCGATTCAAAAAGCAACCCGATTTGACCTGCTTGGTAACCGAATAGCACTTATTGTTCCATCTCAAAGCAATGTTCAGGAGATTGACATAAAACAGGGTTTGGATTTATCATTGTTTCTCGGAAAAGACGGAAGGCTGGCAATTGGCGATCCGGAGCATGTTCCTGCCGGTATATACGGCAAACAGGCACTTGAATCATTGAAATTATGGGAGAAGATCAGCGGTCGTATCGCGCCCATGAAAGATGTCAGGGCTGCTCTTGTAATGGTGGAACGGACAGAGACCCCGCTGGGTCTGGTTTATACCACAGACGCTGCAATATCAAAAAAGGTTCGGGTTGCAGGGGTATTCTCTGCTGAATGCCATCCTCCAATAGTATACCCGATATCAGTCGTATCTGGAGGAAAATCCAAAGCTGCAATTTCCTTCCTGATTTTTCTTAAATCTCAGGATGTTCAGGAAATTTTTTTAAAGTATGGATTTGAAGTAAAATAATGCATTTCTGGCAATTAACTGAAATAGAAATAGAGGCCCTCAAGCTGAGTCTCAGAGTATCGATGTGGTCGGTTGCTGTAAGTCTTCCCATCGGTATTTTTATTTCATGGCTTCTTGCCCGTCATAAATTTCCGGGCAAAAATATCATTGACGGAATAATTCATCTTCCTCTGGTTATTCCACCCGTTGTAACAGGATATATTCTCCTTATACTTCTTGGCCGGAATGGCGCCATAGGGGCTTTTTTATATAAATACACCGGTATTGTGTTTGCCTTTAACTGGAAAGGTGCAGTGCTGGCAGCTGCTGTAATGTCATTTCCTCTTCTTGTAAGGTCAGTAAGATTATCTCTTGAAGGGGTGGATCAGGGACTCGAAGCCGCGGCCCGTACACTGGGTGCCGGCCCTTTCAGAGTATTCTTTACCATTACTCTTCCACTCACAATACCGGGGATCATCACAGGAATGATTCTCGCGTTTGCCAGAAGCCTTGGTGAATTCGGAGCCACTATCACATTTGTATCCAATATACAGGGACAGACTCAGACAATACCTCTTGCACTGTATACCTTTACCCAGGTGCCTGACGGTGAGATTGGGGCTATGCGACTTTGCATACTCTCAATATTGATAGCCATGGCCGCCCTGCTCTTCTCTGAACTGACTTCCCGGCGTTTTTCCGCCCGTCTGAAAGGATAATTATTAATGGAAGTTAATATATGCCGGAAGCAGGGAGATTTTTTAATTAATACAAGTTTTTCAGGAGCAGAAACCGGAGTTACTGCCCTTTTCGGTCCTTCGGGTGCCGGTAAGACATCCGTAATCAACATGGTCTCAGGTCTTATTACTCCTGACAGGGGTCATATATCGGTTAAAGATCTCTGTCTTTTTGATTCTGAAAAGAAGATTAATCTACCAACAGAACGACGCCGTATAGGCTATGTTTTTCAGGATGCCAGACTTTTCCCGCACATTTCTGTGCATAGCAACCTTACATATGGGCTGAGACTGACACCTCCTGAACTTCGTTTTGTATCATTTGATTCTGTTGTAGAACTGCTGGGTATCGGTCATCTTCTGGATCGAAGACCGTCAAAGCTTTCCGGAGGAGAAAAACAGCGAGTTGCCATAGGAAGGGCACTCCTTACAAGCCCGGCCATGCTGCTGATGGATGAACCCCTTGCATCACTGGACCCACAGAGAAAGGCAGAGGTTCTTCCATTTATAACACGACTTTCGCGTGAATATAAAATCCCGATTCTTTATGTAAGCCACATAATAGATGAGATTCTCAATCTGGCTGATAAAATTGTAATAATGGATTCAGGAAATGTGGTTGCATCGGGAAGCCCTGAACATCTCTTCTCAAGACCGGATATTCAGAAACATCTCGGCATGGAGGATCATGGATCCGTTATTTCGGGAATTGTGGATGATCCTGACAACTGTGCAGGCCTTACACAGCTGCGTTTCGGATCCTTATATCTGACCGTTCCCCCTGTTCAGGCCCCTAAAGGAATGCCTATACGGGTCAGGATTTCTGCAAAGCATGTGGCAATAGCACTGAAAAAACCGGAAGATACAAGTTTTCATAATATCTTTGCAGGGAAAGTTAAGACCATAGTGGATAATGGTGGTCCTTTCGTTGATGTATATGTTGATATCGGGCTCCTTCTCCATGCAAGAATAAGCCGTCATTCATGTTATAAGCTGGAACTTAACGAAGGAAAGGATGTTTTTGCACTGATAAAAACAGTGGCGGTGTCATTGGGGGCTTCTAACGAAAATCAGGCAGTAAAGGGCGAATAATTATTCGCCCCCTGGGTTTCTTCATATTACCGGGAAACTTGATGCAGGGGCACGACGCATCGTGCCCTAAGAGTTTGCAACACATTCATTTCGGGCACGGTGCGCCGTGCCCCTACAGATTCGATTCCTTACATTTTTTTTAATTCCTGCTATCCCTTCTTTTTAAAAACAACCTTAATGTCTGTTATCATTGTAAAAGGGTATTGGCCGTTCTCATCCTTCTCGATATATTTTACTGTATCAAGAATAGTATTAAGTGCGATAGATACTCCGACAAGGGCCTCCATTTCAACACCCGTCCTTGCCTGGGCGCTTACAGTACAGACAGCATCAATGAAGTCATCGTTTACAGTATAATCCACCTTTACTATATCAAGAGGGATCTGATGACAGTGAGGGATAAGCAGATGCGTCTGCTTTGCAGCGTTCATTCCTGCTACTTCTGCAATAAGAAGTGGATCACCCTTTTTAACAGTCCCTGCCTTGATTTCATTTATTGTTTCCGGCCTTAGATACAATCTGCCTGATGCCTTTGCAGATCGTTTTATTATTGGTTTTTCAGTAATATCAGCCATTCCCATATTAATCACCTCTTATCTAATCTATGATATGAATATTTCCTGTTTAGTAACCGCACTTTTTTTAATTTGTTCTACAGCCTCAATAAGTGCAGCAAAAACATTCTCTCTTATATCCCCACCCACTGCTACAAACATGAGTTCATCTCCGACCTTCAGATGCCCCTCATTTACCTCAACTTCTACAGCAACTATTCCAGGCATTGCCTTGATATTTTTAATAATATCGCCAAGAGTATCCATATGATATTTGACGTCTACCGCCTCAACATCTTTACCGTTCCTGGAAAAACTGCGCACAATACCAAGGTGGCTTGCTATCATACCAATACTGTCACTGTTCTCATCATTTTTAATTTTGTTGATAATTTTTTCTATTTCCATTTTATTTCCTTTATTTTTTTTCCTGATCAAGATTAAAAAGTTTCCTTGTGGCATCAAGGAATAAATCCTTTGATGACCTGACCGCCATTTTCTTTAAAAAAATAATCGGATCATTTATTATCTTTTCTGACATCGAGGTTGTCAATTTATCAATACTTTTTATCTGCTCAGGTGTAAGGCCTCCAAGCCCCGGCAGACTTTTTTTTATTTCTGATGCTCTTATTGCTTCTATTTTTTCTTTCAGTAAAACTATTGTAGGCACAACATCCAGAGTCCTGAGCCAGGTTTCAAATTTCAGGATCTCTTCCTCTATAATCCTTTCGGCGACTACTGCCTCCTGCATTCTCTGTTCACTGTTTTCATTAACTACTTCCTTCAAGTCATCAATATCATATAAAAATATATTTTCGAGTTTATTGACCTTGGGCTCTATATCCCTCGGTACGGCGATATCAATGAGAAAAAGAGGCCGGTTTTTTCTTTTTCTGGCGATCTTTTTAATCATGTCTGCAGTGATGATATAGTCAGTTGCTGCTGTGGAAGATATGACAATATCTGCATTAATAAGCTGTGAATCCAGTTCTTCAAAAAGTACAGCCTTACCATCTATATTTCCGGCCAGTTCTATTGCCCGCTCAAAACTTCTGTTTGCAACAACCAGATTACCCACCCCATGTTTCATGAGATGTTTTGCAGCAAGCTCAGCCATTTCTCCCGCACCCACAAGCAGCGCTGTTTTTCCCTCAAGACCGTAAAATATCTTTTTAGCAAGTTCAACAGCGGCATAACTTATTGAAACAGCAGTCTCTGAAATACCGGTCTCTGTTCTTACCCGTTTAGCAACCTGAAAGGTTTTGTGCATAAGCTTGTTGATGATAACACCGGTCGTTTTCGTTTTTGCGGCTGCAAGCCTGAATGCGTCCTTTACCTGCCCCAGTATCTGAGGTTCTCCCACAACCATTGAATCAAGGCTTGAAGCAACTCTAAAGATATGTTTCACCGCCTCAAGATCTTTATATAGATACATGTGGGACCTTATTTCTTCTTCTGAAACCCCGCTCGCCTGAGACATCAGGTCAACAATCAGTTTCTCGGCACCTGAAATATCTTCTGTCGTGCACAATGCCTCGATACGATTGCATGTTGAAATAAAGATACTTTCATTGAGCAGTTCAGTCCCTTTCATTTTTAACAGGATTTTATCAGGGGCCATCCCGTCTCCAGCAAGGCATTCTCTCAGTTCGACAGGCGCTGATTCATGGTTCATTCCTATGTTAATAATGCTGATCATGGCAATTTACTTACCTCGCCAAAATCGGTAAAACTGTGATAACTGTTCATCCAGATACTGCTTCCCAGGAATGTAAAGATGAGTATCATAAAACAGAGGATAGACATATAGGCAGCCCGCCTTCCCCGCCATCCTACAGTAAGCCGTTCGTGCAAAAGAATCGCATAGGCAATCCATGTAACCAGAGACCAGACCTCTTTCGTATCCCACCTCCAGTATTTACCCAGGGCATACTGTGCATAGATTGCTCCTGTGATCATACCTATTGTCAAAAGAGGAAAACCATATATTAGGGAATAGTGATTAATGGAATCAAGTGTCTCAAGCGAAGGAAGTCTTTTAAAGAAAGTTCCCCTTGTTTTCCTTTTTATCTGCCGTTCCTGTATCAGATACATAACCGCAGCTATAAATGATATTGCAAAAATTCCGTCCCCAAGGAACATGGAAAAGGCATGAAGGATAAGCCAGATACTCTTTAACACAGGCGGCACTGTATCCGGAGCAGCAGGTATTGCTGAGGAAAGAATCATCAGAAAAGCCGCAAAAGGCGCAACAAAGGAACCCAGTACCATGAGTCCGAACTTAAGATGCGAAAGAAGATAGATACCAATGACACTCCAGGCAAAAAATGCCAGAGACAGTTTGAGGGATACTACAGGCACTGTACCAAGAGTAAGATACTGATGAGCAAGAAAGACTGTCTGAAATATAAAACCTGAAAACATCACCCAGTAGGAACACCTGAACACGGATTTATTCTGTTTGACTATATACACAATAAATCCGCCTGTTGACAGGAGTATAAGAAAAAGGGCTATCCTGGATATTATCAGATCCATGTACACCTCATTCCTTGATATAATATTTGATATCGTTATCTGAAATTTCCCGTCCGAGAATTTCAGTAAGTATCAGGGAGGCATTCTTTAAATCATCTTTCTTGATTGCCTCGAACAGTTCCGAATCTACAATCATGTGAAATATTCGGCTGTTTTCCTTTTGATCCGAGCTGGATGCAAGGACTTCATTTCTTATTTTTCCCATTAACCTGAGAAAAAGGTCATACTCATCGCCGAAATAATCTGTTAAATCTTTCCTGATTTTTTTTGCCAGTGCCGGACTTTTTCCTGAGGTAGAAACAGCAACAATGAGATCTCCCCTTTTAACGATCGACGGGACGATAAAATTACAGTCTGCCGGCTGATCAACAGCATTTATAAGCATTCCCTTTTCTTCGGCAACCTGGCTGATCCGGTGATTCAACTCAGCATCATCAGTCGCGGCAATCACAAGAAATTTTTCTTTTAAGAATACCATACTGAATTCTTCACCAAGATATCTGACTTTTCCATTGTCAATATGGGCTTGTATTTCAGAGGATAACTCCCTTGAAACCAGATTGACAACAGCTCCATACTCAAGAAGGGTATCTATCTTCCTGGAGGCAACAGAACCGCCACCTACAACAAGAACCTCCCTGCCTGTCAAATCAACCATTATAGGATAATATGTCATATTAAATCCCAGTCCTTTACCTTTCGCCTTGAGCCCTTGGGCATGCGCCCTTTTTATTATATATACCGGTCTACCATATCATTAATAGTTTGTTCAAGACCGGTATCACCTTCCTTTGTTCGGATATCTTTAATAAGATTTTCAATCTTGTTCCTGGTAGCAGGATCATTATATATGTCCTCGACAGAGCGATATGCCCCTCCCCTTCTTCCTACCCTGTATATGATTCTTTCCTCTTCAGAAAGGGACTGATACCTGTGTATAATATCCAGCATTTTCCGCTTATCCTGGGGGAATGTACCTGTAACCTCTTCAAGGAGATTCATCATATGGTCACTTGTCAAGGTGCTGGTTATGCCGTCAAGTGTCTCTATAAAAACGCGAATCTCTTCTGCATACATGTCATCAGTCAGCTTGGTAAATTCTCCGGATTTCACCTTTTCAATCAGTGGAACCCTTGGAGGAATCCTGAGGCTCCTGAGTCTGATAAAATGCGGGTTTATCTGATTCAGGACACTGGCAGTGGCAACAGCATGTTCTTTCCACATTTCCTGCCCTCCAAGTCCTGGCATTACATATTCTGACAGTTCCATGCCTGCTGCAAGAACCTTCTTTCCCGCCTCAATCTGCTGTTCCGAAGTCACACCTTTTTTAATAAGCTTTAAAAGCGGATCATAGCCTGTTTCAAGCCCGACATGGATTCTGTTAAGGCCGGCTTTCCTAATTCTTATAAGCTCACCCTCGGATTTTCTGGCTATAGTACGGGATCTTGAATATGTTGTAATACGGGATATTTCAGGGAAGTTTTCCCTCAAAAATTCAAGCACCTCCACAAGATCATCTGTTTTCATTATCATGTTGTCCGCATCCTGCAGAAAACATGCATTGGTCCTGTAATACATCCACATGGCAAGGCTTCGAAAACTGTTTGATATTGAAGGATCATTAAAAATATTACTTATTACTTCGGAAGTAATATCTCCTTCATAACCGAGCTTAAAGGAAATCTCCTTTATGATGTCATAAATCTCCCTTGCGGTTTTAATATCATTCTTTATTTCATCAACTGAGCGCAAAGAGAACTTTCGGCCCTTATATACCGGGCAGAAAAGACACTGATTCCACGGGCAGTTTCTTGTGATTCTCAGCAAAAAACTTTTTGATTCATTAGGGGGCCTGATCGGTCCCTGTTCAAAGTCTAATGTTTCAGCCATTTAATTTTTCCCTTGTTCATATCCGGGTAAAACCCGGTGGATGACTATATGAAATAATTATAAATATTTCAATGTAATCCACCTGAATAAAAAATCCGGGTAGAAAATCCCGGAATTTGTGTGGTTTTGCTATTTATATATCTGTCAGAAATGACAATTAATTTATAAAATTCAAATCCTATCCCACCCTGACAATAAGTGCCGCACCTGTATCACCCGCTGCACAACCGGTAAATAAGCCGTACCCCCCACCTTTGAGAGCAAGTTCTTCTATTAATTCGCATATAAGCCTTCCGGCTGTCGGGCCCTGTGGATGGCCGAATATCAATGAGCTTCCATAGTTGTTCATTGCCATAACATCTATATTCATCTTTTTGGCCATATTCAGGTCATTTACTATAAACGGGTTATGGGTTTTAATCACTTTAATATCCTTTACATTCAGTCCAGCATCTGAAAGGGCCATTTCAGCTGCAGGAACAGGCGCTGCAGCCATTTTAGCCTTGTCTTCTCTTGAGTATCCATAGGAAATAATTTTTATTTCAAGGTCAGGATTTTTACTCAATTCCTTTGCCTTTTCCCTGATTGTTACTATAAAACCGCAGTTCCCATCTGCCGGATGGGTCTGCGAACCGTATGTAAGAACCCCTCCCGGCTCAACAGGCTTAAGCCCTGCAAGGCCTTCTGAGGTTGCCGGTGTAATACCTTCATCTTCTTCTATATGTTCGGTCTTCTTCTTTGATATTTTTACCTCCAGAGGAAACATGTAGCGTTTCTGGAATGCCCTGTCATCAGCCAGTGAATCCAGATACTGTTCATACCTTCTCAGGGTAACTGTATCACATTCTTCCCTGGTAATACCGGCCTCGGCAGCTACCTTTTCTGCCGTCTGTATCATCTTCATCCCGCCCCATGGATCATTATTGAAATTATCCATAATCAGGTTTTCAGAAATCATTTCACCGCCCGGCCCATCAGGATTAGGCCATACAACATGCGGCCCGTTTGATAATCGATCGGACATGAGAGTAAAAGCGGTATCAAAGGTTCCCGCTTCTATATTTACAGCTGCCATATGAATGCATGAAGTTGAGGTAGAGCATGCCTGATGCACATAAAGGCCGGAGATATTCTTTCGCCCTTCCATAATAATTGCGCTTGACGTTGTATGGGCATAGAATGCCCTGTGGGCAGCAACGGTAGCACCATAATATAGATACTCGATAACCACAGGGTCGATGTCTGAATGTACAAACCAGCGCCTGGCTGTTTCCGCACCAAGGGTTACCGGATTTTCATTGGCAAGTTGTCCCTGCCACCTACAGAAAGGACTGGAGTAATAACCTTTGTAAGGAATATATGCCTTTGTAAGCATTAAATCTCTCCTCAATTGGAATCAGTTTATATATAAATTACTATTTATCAGTTAATTTATATTATATTAAGCATTTATTGACAGTTAAATATTAAATTATGAAGTAAATTTTACTTATTATTATACCCTGTTGTATGTCAAGCTATAAATCCCGATCAGGAATGAACAGGGCCATGCCGGATTGTCCTATTGATTGCAAAAAAAATATTTCGGTATTAACTATGCAATTTTTAGGTAAATATAAAATAATTCACAAACATCTAACCCATCCATATTTTTACATTCTTTACTTGACTTCCCATTGCTTAATATAATAATTGATACCCTTGTATTTTAATAATAAATCGGCTTTATATTAGCTGTTAAAGATGTAATATGTCGACCTAACTAATTAATACAATTGATGAATAAACTAAAATCAATTGTTATTTTAAGTTAGAGGTTTTTCCTTCTCATAAAAATAACCCAGGTTCGATACATCCAGCGAAAGTTGAAACGCGGCCTGAAAAATAGAGGTAGAGAGGTTGTTAAATGATAGTTGCTGATAGAAAACCCATGACCGAAATACTTGAGATGATCAAGGACTACAAAAAAATATTGTTAGTCGGTTGCAGAGGGTGTGTTACCGTGTGTAATGTCGGGGGAACCAAGGAAGTAGAGATACTTGCCAGTGCAATCAAAATAGCACGGAAAAAGGAAGAAAATCCGATTGAAATCGATGAAAAAACACTGGAAAGACAATGTGATCCTGAATATATCGATGTTATTAAGGATATTGTCGGTGATTATGAGGCAATATTGACCATGGCCTGTGGCGTTGGGCCTCAGTTCCTTTCTGAAGCTTATCCCAAAAGCAAAATTTATCCTGCTGTAAATACTACATTTTACGGCGGTTCCATAAGACAGGGGGTATGGGAAGAAAGATGCGCTGGTTGCGGTACCTGTGTTGTACATTTATATGATGGCCTGTGTCCTGTTGCACGTTGTTCCAAGAGTCTCTTAAATGGACCCTGCGGTGGCTCAGCTAACGGCAAATGTGAAGTATCCAGTGATATTGAGTGCATCTGGGACACTATTGTCAGAAAAAAAATGGAGCAGGGCCGCCTTGAAGACCTGCTTGTGATTAAACCTGCTAAAAACTGGAGTACAGCCAGAGATGGTGGTCCACGCAGAAGTATCAGGGAGGATATCGCCATATGAGTGAAGAATTGAAATCAGGGAGTAATCTCGAAAAGGTACTTAAGGCCGGGCATTTTGCCTTTACCGGTGAATGCGGACCTCCCAAAGGTGCAAATATAGAACATCTGAAAGAAAAGATCGCGCCTCTTAAAGGCATGGTTGATTCAGTAAACGTTACGGATAACCAGACCGCTGTGGTAAGGATGTCGAGCTGGGCAGCATGTTCAATCATGATCCAGGAAGGTGTGGAACCGAATTTTCAGATGGTCTGCCGGGACAGGAACCGTCTTGCCATGATGAGCGACATACTCGGTGCATACAGCATGGGCATAAGAAATATGCTGTGTCTCTCAGGTGACCACCAAAGTTTTGGAAATCATCCTGAATCTAAAAACGTCTATGACATTGATTCTATGCAGCTCATCTCTCTGGTTAAAAAAATGAGGGATGAGGGGAAATTCCTGAATGAAGAAGAAATAGACGGCCCCCCAAAAATGTTTATCGGCGCTGCAGCCAATCCTTTTGCCGATCCCTTTGAATATAGAGTTTACAGACTTGCCAATAAGATAAACGCTGGCGCTGATTTTATTCAGACCCAGTGTATATACAACATGGACAGGTTCCGTGAATTTATGAAAAGAGTCGTTGATATGGGGCTTCATGAAAAATGTTATATACTCGCCGGTGTCACTCCTATGAAAAGCGTTGGTATGGCGAGGTATATGTCCAAATCAGTACCGGGTATGGATGTTCCTGAATCCCTTATTGAAAGACTCCAGGGCGCCGGAAAGGGTAAAGTCGCCGAAGAAGGTATTAAATTTGCGGTTGAACAGATTGAGGAATTCAAAGAAATGGAAGGCGTCGCGGGTGTCCATCTCATGGCCATCGAGTGGGAACACAAGGTTCCTGAAATTGCCGAAAGAGCAAAAGTTCTTCCAAGACCTCAAGTGTAAGTAGTTATATTTCATCTAGTTTAAACTGACAGGCAGACCGTATAACCTGCCTGTCAGTAGCCTGACCAGAAAAATAGGAAGCTTTTGTCTTCCTTCCTGTCTTTAAAGCGTTTTTTATTCTTCAATACCGGACAGGTATTGATAGTTTAACATATTGGAATTAATTAAAATCCAAATAGAGCATCCAGCATTGTATAATATTATTGATATGGATAAAACGCTTACAATAAAATACATTTTAATGATATGATTATTAATACTGTTGACGGCAAGACTATCGATACTGAAACGGACCTCACGTCAGAAGAGCGCCATGTCCTTCAAAAACTTTTTTTATGGGAGTCACTGGCCGAAAGTATTGAACAATTCAGGGAGGAAAAAAGAAAGGCCCTCTTAAAGGGCTGGAATTTTTCGGGTCAAATCAGTGAAAGTCAGTCACTGAAGAGTATTATTAATCACCTTGAGGCAAAGCTGATTTCGCGCCTTTTCCCTGACCAGGGGGGTAATGGAAAGCAATCAGATTAAAAACTCATTCACCAGAATGATAAACAGAACAGGTAACACATTTGGAAAGGGCCTGTTTAAAAACCATTATAAGGCAGGAATAGTTGGAGGGGGAGAGGTATGTTACAGCCTTCTGCAACTTCTTGGCGATAATCAATCCTCAAGATTAAAACTCGAAATTGCAGGCGTCGCAGACATAAATGCTGACGCACGAGGCATTTCACTTGCCAGAGAAAATGGCATATTCACCACAAAAGATTTTCATGAACTTTTCGACATCAACGGTTTAAACCTTATCATTGAACTTACAGGCTCATCCCGGGTTGCAGATATAATAGCACGTGAAAAACCTGAAGGTATTTCGCTAATGGATAACTTTTCAAGCCAGATCATCTTTGACCTTCTGCATTATGAAAACGAAACGGATGAACTTGAAAAAAGTTGGGGAAAATATATCGAATGGATAAGAAAACAAAGCAAGGTAATCCCTGACTCCCTGCCCTATAGAATCATGGTTGTTAACATGGATAAAAGCATTGAGACCGTCAACCGGACATTCCTTAATTCCTATAATATTACTGAAGACAAGGTTTATGGCAAGAATTGCTATCAACTCGATTTCGGTCCATATCCATCACGAGGTTGTGCTAAAAAAAATGGCAGATGCTATATCGATGAACACTTTGATGAAGTTAAAGAAAAAGGTATTTTCAGCACAATTGAGGAATATGTTGATGACCAGAACCAGACCAGATTTGATGTTATAACCATTGCCCCGATATGCAACGATAAAGGAGAAATTGTTCAGATACTGGAAGCATCAAGAGATGTTACAGACAGGATACAGCTTGAAAACGACGCACAGAAGTCAAACACCTTTTTACAGAATGTAATACAAAGCACCGTTGACGGAATTGTCGTTGTTGACACAAAGGGGAATGTGCTGATCTTTAATGAAGGCATGGAACGGCTTACCGGGTTTTCTACTGATGAAATTATCAACGAAGGTCATCTGAGTTTCTTTTACGATATAGATGTTGCAAAAGAAAATATGAGCAAGATGCGGAGCAAAAACTTCGGTCCGCCCGGAAAACTGAATCCAACGAGTATGTCCATAAAAACAAAAAGCGGAGAAGAAATCCCTGTAACACTGAGTGCATCAATTATAAATATAGACAACAAAGAAGTCGGAAGTGTCGGGATATTTACGGACATGAGAGAAATACTGGAGATGAGAAAAAACCTTGAAGAGGCCCATTTCCAGCTGGTTCAGTCAGAGAAGATAGCCTCTGTAGGCAGAATGGCTGCAGGTGTTGCCCATGAGATAAACAATCCCCTTTCAGGAATAATGATATATGCTGAACTTATAAAGAAAAACCTGATGAACACGGTAGATAATGAAAATAAACAGAATATCGACGATATACAGGAAATAATTGATCAGACCCTGAGGTGTAAAAAAATTGTTTCGGAATTACTTGAATTCAGCAGGCAAACCGTAGGCAAGGTCACATCGTTCAATATGGAAGAGCTGATCAATAAATCCCTGAACCTGCTTATAAACCAGGCCCTGTTTCAAAACGTTGAGGTAATTAAGGATATAAAAGCCAACATGCCTCCTGTTGCAGGTGATCTGGGACAACTGCAGCAGGTATTTACAAACCTGTTTATCAATGCTGCCGATGCAATGGGAGGCAAGGGCCAGCTTAAAATAACAGCCGGCTATGATGAAAAAAGGGAATTCTTTATAGTAAAGGTAGCGGATACAGGCCCCGGTATTCCGAATGACCTGAAAGATAAAATATTTGACATCTTTTTCACAACAAAACCGGTTGGCAAGGGAACAGGACTGGGCTTAAGCATCACAAAAAACATTTTGCAACTGCATGGTGGCAATATCATGGTTGATTCGAAACCTGGAAAAGGAACTGTATTTTCCATAGAACTCCCCATGGGCTTTGTGGAACAGCAGGTTGATGAACCCGTTTTTATTGGACTGGATGAATGATGGAAGAGCAAACAAAAATACTGGTAGTTGATGATGAAAAGGTAATAAGGGATGGATGCCGGCGCGTTCTGGCGGACAACAAATATAATGTTATCTGTGCGGAAAACGGACAGGAAGCCATGTCGATGCTACAAAAGGAGAAGGTGGATATTATGCTCCTCGATTTGAAAATGCCGGTTATGAGCGGTGAGGAGGTTCTTGTAGAAGCCTATAAACTATACCCCGATATCCCGATAATAATAATTACAGGCCATGGTACAATAGATACGGCTGTAGAATGCATGAAAAAAGGAGCCTATGATTTTATTACCAAACCATTTCAGATAGACCAGTTTTTACTGACCATAAAAAGGGCTTCGGAAAAAAGAGCCCTTGAACAGAAGGCAAAGCAGTTTGAAGAAGAAAACATTAAAAATCTCTATGACCTTAACCTGGAGAAAAGCAGGCTGAAAACAATCATTAACTGTATGGCCAACGGCGTAATGGTGACAAACAGGAATATGGAGATCGTTCTCTATAATCCTGCATTGATGAGACTTCTCGAGATTACAACGGATCAGATTGACTATCCCATACCTGTAAACAGAATAATAAATGACAAAGATCTGCTCAAAGCCCTTAATGATGTTCAATCTGCAAATTCTTCGGAAGCCAAGACCATTTCCCAGGAAATAGAGCTGAACAGGAATGTATTGAGAGCTATATCAGCCCCTGCATACGGACCCGAAAACTATGTTGTAGGGACTGTAACTGTGCTTGAGGATGTTACAGCCTTTAAAGAACTGGATGAAATGAAAACAGATTTTGTAAATATGGTTGCCCACGAGCTTAGAAGCCCTATCGTGGCGATCAGGCAGCAGAACAGCGTCCTGCTTGAAGGACTTGCAGGCCCGTTACAGGAAAAACAGAAGGAATTTCTTGAAAGAGGAATACTCAAGATCGATCAGCTCCTCGAGTTAATCAATGACCTGCTTGATATTGCAAAGATAGAAGCGGGTAAACATATACAGCATCAAACACCCACAGACATAGGCAGGATAATTATAGATACCATGACCTTCCTCGAACAGCGGGCAGAGGCTCAGGGTATCAAGCTGCAGCATGAAATGGAGAACATGCAGCCCGTTCAGGCAGATCCTAAAAGAATTGAAGAAGTATTCAGCAATCTTATTACAAATGCCATAAATTATTCTCCTGAAGGCGGGGTTGTTACGGTTTCGGGCCGCTGCCTGAGTGATTATATGGAAATCAGGGTTTCCGATACGGGTGTAGGTATACCCGAGTCGGAGATGCCAAAGATATTTGACAAATTTTACAGGGTAAAGGATCCAAAAACCAGGAAAGTGATGGGGACAGGACTTGGCCTATCTATTGTAAAGGGAATAATTGAGGCGCACAACGGAACCATTGAGGTCGAAAGCGTCAAGGGAGAAGGTACAACATTCAGAATCCTGTTACCTCTTGTTACATATGCCTGATAACACCCGTTTAAATATCAATAATATACTGATTATAGATGATGAGTCGGTAATCAGAAAAAGTGTATCCCGGGCGCTCGCAGACAGGGGAATTAAGTCGGTTGCTGTTTCCAGCGGCCCGGAGGCCTTTGAAATACTGAAAGAGCAGCAGTTTGATCTGGCGCTTCTCGATATAAAAATGCCCGAAATGGACGGGGTGACCGTCTTAAATGAGATAAAAAAAATATGCCCCGCATTAAAGGTAATTATGATAACCGGATATCCGACAATAGACACGGCTGTCCGTTGTATAAAACTCGGGGCGGTTGACTATCTTGTTAAACCCTTTCAACTCCATGATCTTGAAGCCTCCATTAAAAAATTAAATTTCCTTAATGAAACAAGTTCAGCGACGGACATTCATGATGGCACCTCAAACGGGCTCCTCATAAATACCTTTCAGGAACTGATAATAGGTAAGAGCCATGCAATGAAGTCGCTTTTTGGGAAGGTTCTTAAAGTTGCACCAACCGACAGTACAGTCCTTATCACAGGTGAAAGCGGTACAGGAAAGGAATTGATAGCCAAGGCTATTCATGAATACAGCAAACGGAATAAAAATGAGTTTGTTGCAATTGACTGTTCATCCCTTGTTGAGACACTTCTGGAAAGTGAACTGTTCGGCCATGTGAAAGGATCATTTACAGGGGCGTATCATACCAAACACGGTTTATTTGAACTTGCCAACAACGGGACCTTCTTTTTTGATGAGATATCCAACCTCAGCCAGAAGATACAGGCTAAACTTTTAAGGGTTATTCAGGAACGAGAATTCATGAAGGTTGGAGACCAGAAAAAAATAAAGCTGGATATCCGAATAATATCTGCATCCAATAAGGACCTGCGTGAATCGATAAATGAAGGATCATTTCGTGAAGATCTTTATTACAGGTTGAGTGTAGTACCCCTGAGAATCCCGCCATTAAGAAACCGGAAAGAAGACATTCCCCTGCTGATAGATCACTTCCTGAAAAAATACAGTAAACGGGTAAAAAGAGATGTGCCTGAGATTTCACCCGAAGCCATGGATATCCTTATTGAACACAGCTGGCCCGGCAATGTAAGGGAGCTTGAACATACCATTGAACGTATATTGATTCTGGAAGAGGGAGATATTATAAGAACGCATGACCTCCCTTCTTTCATATCAAGAAGCCAGGTTGATTTTCAGATGTTCACAGAGGATATTCTTTCCCTGGAGGAACTTGAGAAAAAATATATAAGGTTTATCCTTAAAAAAACAAAGGGAAGAAAGACGGAAGCAGCAAAATTACTCGGGATCAACCGAAAGACGCTTGGTTTGAAAATTAAAAAATATGAGCTTTATTAACCTTTATTCAAAGAAGACTTTATGCTGTTTTCTTCTTTCGTTCATGTCTTTTATCACTGGAAATTTTTCATCGGTTAAAGGATCCATACCTGTATAATAGATAACAGAAGACAGGGTCATTGGAAGAGGCATGAATGCCTGGACCTGATCGGGGATAAAATTAAAGAGTTCCATAATTTTTTTTCTGGCATCCTTCATATCCTTATACATACAGCCCGGATGACATGACATGAGGTATGGCAGCAGGTACTGTTTTTTCCCGGCCTTTGATGTGCTGTTCCTGAAATGCCCTACAAACTCCTTTAAATCGAACAAAGGCGGTTTTCTCATGGCAGCCAGAACCCTTCCTGAAGTGTGTTCCGGCGCTATTTTAAGCTGCCCGCTGATAAAGGATTTAACCAGTTTATTAAGGAGTGATTTACTGTCCGGGTCTTTCATGAAAAGATCATAGCGTAAACCGGAACCAATGGTGACGTTTTTTACATCTTTAACCGACAGAGCATCTTCAAGAAGATTTATCCATGTCCCTGTCTTAAACTTAATGTTTTTACATATAGAAGGGAAAAGGCAGCTTTCACGGCTGCATTTCCATTTTGCTGCACATTCAAAAGAATACATATTTGCAGACGGCCCCCCAATATCTGTTATGTGTCCTTTGAATTGATTGCTTGCAGCCAGTCCCTCCACTTCTTCCAGAATTGACCCGCGGCTCCTGCTTACAATTCTTTTCCCCTGATGCAATGTAAGAGAACAGAATGAACACCCGGAAAAACATCCTCTGTGTGAGATAATCGAATTCTTTATCATCTCATAGGCTGGAACAGGCTCTTTATATGAAGGATGAGGCAGGCGTGAAAATGGAAGACTGAAAATATCATCAAGGGTGCCTGTATTCTCTTGAGGCGGTGGAATATGGATTATATATCTCTTGGCAGTTTTCTGGGCCATTGTTTTATGCTGGTTTCTATAAAACAGCTTATACAACTCCATAAAACTGGTTATATCATTTACTGCATCCTCTTCCGTTGGAAGTATTACTGCATTATCAGGCATTTCTCCTGACAATATTACTGTACCTGGAATATTCTCCAGCCCCTCCCCTGCTGCAAGCCTTTGTGCGATTTTTACTATCTGTGATTCGCCCATGCCGTATACAAGTACATCAGCCCTGGAGTCTTCAATTATTGATCTTCTGACCTTGTTGCTCCAGAAATCAAAATGGGCAATACGCCTCATGGAGGCTTCTATGCCTCCTATTACAACAGGAACATCCTTGTATATGCTTTTTATGTGATTGCAGTATGTGATGATAGCACGGTCAGGCCGATCGGAACCTGATTTACCAGGAGTATATGGATCATCACTTCTCAGGCGTTTGAATGAAGTATATTTTGATACCAGAGAATCAACGGCACCGCCTGTTACACCAAAAAACAGCCTGGGCTTACCCAGCGCGTTCAGGGAAGCAGGATTTCTCCAGTCAGGCATTGATATTATGCCAACCCTGAAACCCTTACTTTCGAGCACCCGGCCTATTACAGCTATGCCAAAGGCAGGATGATCCACATATGCATCCCCTGTAACAAGGATAACATCAAGTTCATTCCAGCCTCTTTGCTGCATTTCTTCTTTGGTTATGGGAAGAAAATTCATGGCGGTTTCAGGATTATTTATCTCAGGAACTGCTTTTTTCTACGCTGGTGTTTGTATCCGGTGTTTCATTATGCTGTACCGGTTTTTTCTTCCTTCGCGGTCGGCTTTTCTTTTTTTTCTTTTTAGGCGTCTGCTCAGCCTTGCCTTCAACAGTCACACGTTTTTCCGGCACAAGACCAAAAATACCTCCCGGTTCAGTACTCCATCCGATATTCCGAAGATATGAGGGTGGTTCTTTGCTCTTTTTAGCAGGGCTTTTCGTCCTTGGCTTTAAAGACTTTGTCGGACGACCTCTCCTTCTGGAGGTAACGGGCGGGGACTTATCTTCCTTAAACCAGCCCTCTTCAGGCCATTCCACAGGAATACTCTTATCAAGCATTTTTTCAATTGGTTCAAGAAAATAAACATAGGTTTCACAGGCCATGGATATAGCCTTGCCGCTCTTTCCTGCCCTGGCGGTACGTCCTATTCTATGGGTATAATTTTCAGCATCCTGGGGAAGATCATAGTTGAAAACATGACTTATATCTTCCACATGGATGCCCCTTGACGCAACATCAGTCGCAACTAGAATTTTTGTCTTTCCGTTCTTAAACCGCTCCATCAGCTTAAGACGTTTTGTCTGAGGAAGGTCTCCGGTGATGCCTTCAGCAGGAAAACCGTTTCCCTTTAATCTGTGCTCAAGAACTTCAACCTCGGCCTTTGTATTGGCAAAGATAAGCACACTGGACCAGTCTTCCCGTTCAAGAAGCCCCAGTAAAAGATTGAACTTCTCATGTGAGCCCACATGGTAAAGTACCTGCTCTATATTTTCTACTGCAGTGGTATCCGGTATAACAGATATAAACTCTGGAAGGTTCATATAGTCATATGTGAGTGCCAGAACCTTGTGTGAGAGTGTAGCGGAAAAAAGAAGTGACTGCCGTTCGGTATATTTAGGTAATTTTTTCAATATGAAGCGCATATCCTTGGTAAACCCAAGATCAAAAAGACGATCCGCTTCATCAACCACAACTATCTTTATTCCGTTGGTTTTGAAAACTCCCTGCTTGATATAGTCAATAACCCGGCCCGGGGTGCATATTACTACATCCGGACCTTCAAGCAGTTTATCAGCCTGTTTTTTATAATCAATACCTCCCACAACCTGGGCAAAGGTCAGACCCGTGTTTTTGCCTATCAGTTCGGCATCTTCATAAATCTGCAGGGCAAGTTCCCTTGTGGGAGCCACTATAAGGGCTGAGGACAGATTGTTTTTTTTGAGGTCATCCGAAAGCAGGCGGGAAAAGACTGATACTAAAAATGCGATGGTTTTCCCTGTACCGGTCTGGGCCTGGCCGGCGACATCTTTACCCGAGAGGGAGACAGGGATAACCTGTTGCTGAATAGGTGTGCATTTTTCAAACCCGGCTTCCTTGAGCCCGGCAAGTATCTTTTCAGGTAATCCAAGATCTTCAAATTTTGTTTCAGTTAAAAATTCCGGACTTTCCGCCCTGTGATATTCTACTTTATCTTCCTTTTCCTCTGTCATATATTCCTTCAATTCAAATAAATTCAAATAGCAGGATTGTAAGTCGGTCCTGTTTTATTTGGAGATGTTTTTATATTATCCCCTGAACACTCAATTTAATACAATCCGGACAATACAATATAATCTTTATAAGGTTTTTACAAGTAATCCTTATATTTATTTGAATAATATCATTAAAAAAAGCCCTGCATCTAAATGCCAGGGCTTCTTAATTTTATTAAAATTTTGACACTACCTCAGTCTATCAAGCAGATACATGAGCAGTTTATCCATCTCAATACGCTTCTGCTCCATGGAATCTCTTTCACGTACAGTGACAGTATTATCCGAAAGGGTCTGGGTATCAATAGTAATACAGAACGGTGTTCCAGCCTCATCCTGCCTCCTGTAACGTCTTCCTATCGCCCCCTTTGAATCAAAGAAAACACGCAGATAAGGCCTTAAATCGGCCTCTATTTTACGTGCCAGTTCAGGCATCCCATCCCTGTTTACGAGCGGAAATATTGCAGCCTTTATCGGTGCCAGTTTTGGATGAAATTTAAGAACAACACGGTTTTCACCATTTACCTCTTCCTCCTGATAGGCATCTACGAGAAATGCCATAAAGGATCTGCTTGCACCGGCTGATGTCTCAATAATAAAGGGGATTATCTTTTCCTTGGTCTCTTCATCAAAATACCTCATGGATTTGCCTGAATATTCTTCATGGCGGTTAAGGTCAAAGTTGGTCCTGTTATGGATTCCTTCAATCTCACCCCATCCGAAGGGGAAAAGGTATTCTATATCCGTTGCTTCCTTTGCGTAATGTGCGAGTTTATCATCAGGATGGTCATGATATCTAAGCTTATCAGGAGACATCCCCAGAGATTTAAACCATTCAAGTCTTGCCTCTTTCCAGTATTTATAAAACTTTTCATCATCTTCAGGTTTTACAAAGTACTGCATTTCCATCTGTTCAAATTCCCTGGTCCTGAAAAGAAAGTTCTTTGTATTTATCTCATTTCTGAAGGCCTTTCCTATCTGGGCAATTCCAAAGGGAAGCTTCTGGCGGCTTGCAACCTGTACATTAAGAAAATTGACGTATATACCCTGGGCTGTTTCAGGTCTGAGATAAACTACATTATCTTCGCTTTCAACCGGTCCGACAAAGGTTTTAAACATTAAATTAAACTTTCTCGGCTCGGTAAAAGAGTTCTCGGTTCCGCAGTTTGGACAGTTAATATGGGCAAGGAGATCAAAGGCAATTGTATTATTCTCAAGAATCTTCTCAAATTTCTCATTCAAAGAAATATCCAGATTAATGATATCTTGGACCATCTGTTCCTTTTCGGAACCTTTAACAGCCTCGGAAAAGGAGGTAAAAACCTTTTCCTTTTTCTTATCAGGTATTGCATCCCCAAGGATATCGAGCCTGAATCTTGATTTGCACTGTTTACAGTCGACCATTGGATCTGTGAAGTTTTCAACATGTCCGGAAGCTTCCCATACACGGGGATGCATCAGGATGCTTGCATCCTGTCCTTCAACATCTTCCCGGTATGTCATGAACTTCCACCATTCTTCCTTAATATTCTTTAGAAGTTCAACGCCCAGAGGGCCGTAATCCCAGCAGCCATTCAAACCTCCGTAGATTTCGCTCGATTGAAAAACAAAACCTTTTCTCTTTGCAAGGGATACGACTTTCTCGACTATTTCACTTCTTTGATTTTTCTGTTTTGCGATGGCACACCTCCGCTACTTTTGCATCATTTTGATATTAAATAATTTTTAAAGACGGGAGTATATGAGTTATTACGGTTACGCGTCAAGTATATTTTCTTGCTTAACTTCACCCTTTATATCTGTCCAGAAATCCCAGCCACTGAACATTTACATTTATCGACCCAAAATCCATATCCACCTTTCCTTTAAGCATATAGGGTCTTGCAGCGTTAAGCATATGGCAGTAACTGTTATATATTTTCGGGAAAAACACAGTTTCATAGATACCTGTCGTATCTTCAAAGGAAACGAACTTCATCTGGTCGCCTTCCTTTGTTCTCACTGTTTTGCCCGTTACAAGCCATCCGACCATGGTTACATATCTGCCTGTGTATTTTGAGAGATCCTTTGCCTGCACATATTTTATTTTTCTTAAAAGATCCTGATAAAGTTCAAGGGGATGAACCGAAAGGATAAACCCAAGTATCTCGGATTCATGCTTAAGCATGGTAGATTTTGAGTAGTTTTCCCTTTTTAGCGCCGGCATGCTTATAGGAACCGGTTTCTTTCCATAATCAAAGAGTGTCTGAGACTGTTCCCTTTCCTCCTTTTTATTGAAAAAATCAAGAGCCATCCAGATAAGGCCAGGTCTGTTAATACCATTGCATATACTGTCAAAGCATCCGGCCTTTATGAGCACCCTGGCATCCTGCAAGTGCATACGGCCTGAAATTCGTTTCAGGAAATCTTCAATAGATTTAAACAGTCCGTTTTTATTCCGCTCATATATGATGGAATCCCGTGCCTCCATGGAAAGCTCCTTCAACTGCATAAGGCCTATCCTTATATTTTTATCCCTCCCCGTATATTTTATTTCGCTCAGGTTTATATCAGGAGGAAGCACTGTTAACCCCATACGCCTTGCCTCCGATATATACCCATAGGTGGAGTAATACCCTCCCCCGTTTGAAATAACTGATGCCATGAATTCGGCAGGGTAATGGGCCCTCAGCCAGGCAGACTTGTATGCAACCATGGTGTAGCTGGCTGAATGAGGTTTACAGAAACTGTATCCGTCAAACCCCATCATCATCTCCCACACATTGTCTGTTATCTCCCTGTCTACCCCTTTTTCAGACGCCCCCAGGATAAACCTTTTATGAAAATCCTTAAGCTTTTTTTCCCTGTTCTTTTTACTGACCACCTTCCTGAGCATATCGGCCTCAGCAGCATCAAATCCTCCCATATATATTGCCGCCTGGCTCAACTGCTCCTGAAAAACCATAACGCCAAGGGTCTCCTCAAGAACAGGCATTAAAAGAGGATGAATAGCATCCCATGGCCCGCCATGGAGCCTTGCAACCCATATCCTTATACTCTGGTTTGATGCAGGTCTTATAATGGATGTGACCACCACATTAAGATGAAAGTGGTCCATTTTGATGTAATCCTCAAAGGCAATCCCGCTTGCAACCTTTGTGAGGACCTGTCGTGTTGCAGGGCTTTCAAAATAGAATACCCCGAATGTGTCACCCCTGTAAAAAATCTTCACAGTATCCGGATCATCAACAGGATTCCAGGCGGCATAGTCTATTTTGATTCCATGGTTTCTTTCCACAAGATCAATACTGTCCCGTATTACTGCAAGACTCCTGTTCCCGAGTATGTCTATCTTTACAAGTCCTGCATCTTCCACCGAGTCCTTTTCCCACTGGAGTACCTGGGCACCGTTGGCAGATATCTCAACCGGGCAATAACGTCTTATCTCATCCGGAACTATAACTATTCCGCCGCAGTGAACGGACAAATGATTGAGATGATCCTCCAGTTTTACGGCCGTTGCCAGGATTTCATTCCACGGATCAGCGAACTCAATATCCCGCATCTTGGGATGATCTTTGAGTTCACTCCACATCTTTTTAAGTCTCCAGCCGAATCCTATCCGCTCTGTTACTCGTCCTATCTCCTGCTCTGTAAGCCCAAATACCTTTGCCACTTCCCTTACCGCGGACCTTGCACCAAATGTATTGTGATTTGCTACCATTGCCGCCTTTTTATTCCCATGTTTATAGAACAGGTAATCCAGCACCTGCTCACGCTCATCCCATGCGAAATCAATATCAATATCAGGGGGATCAATCCTGCCCGGATTCAGGAACCGTTCAAAAAAGAGATTATGTTTTATGGGGTCAACATGGGTTATGCCAAGGGCGTATGACACGATTGATGCCGCGGCGCTTCCCCTCCCGCAGGAGCGGGGGGACTTTTCGGCAAGGTCAGCCACAACAAGAAAATAATGACTGAAGTTCTTTTCCTGTATGATCTTCATCTCATGGTCGATACGCTCTTTTACTTTATCGGTAATCCCGCCATAACGCCTTTCACACCCTTTTAAGGTTTCATTATAAAGCCTGTCAAAGGCCTGTTTATTGTTCATATTTTCAAAATCAGGAAAGGTAAGGGTGAAAATATCCCACTCCTTCATGCATTGTTCTGCGATTTTTACTGTGTTGTTTATTGCATCAGGCACATGGGGAAACTGGTCAATCATGGATTGGGACGAATTAAAAAAATTGTGCTCCATGCAGTAATCATCTTTTTTAAGCCTGGACAGCTTGCTGTTAAGGTCAACAGCACGCAAGACTCTGTGAAGTTCAAACTGGTCTTTTGAGGTTAAAAATACCCTGTTGGTGGCAACAGGCGGTATTTTACTGTCACGGGAAAAGGCAAGGCATTTGTGCATACTGTACCCGGGTGACATCTCCACATATATATCCCTGTTTGAATCACGCTTAAGGGCCTTAAGCAGCCTGAAGTCATCGGATATGACAATCAGTCCCTTCCGGTGCACCCGAAGGGAATCAATAAGCTCAAAATTTTTGTGACATTTTCTGGCTGAAATTATCCGGCAGAGGTTTGAGTACCCTTCCCTGTCCTTTACCAGAAGAACGGCCCTGCTGTTATCGGTTATGATCTCGCTTCCGACAATAGGACTGATCCCCATTTCTCTTGCGGCTTCAAGATAAAAGATAAGCCCGTAAAGACCGTTTGTATCGGTAAGGGCAAAGGTGTTCATGCCCATGTCGATGGCAGAATGACAGAGTTCTTCAATGGAGCCTATGCCCCAGCCTTTGGAAAAGGAAGAGTGAACGTGTAAATGTATAAAATTCATAATGTCACCACAGAGACACAGAGGTCACAGAGCTTTTAGCATATCGGGAGATGCCGATAGGCTAAAAGGACATTTACAATTTAAAACTAAAGCATCAATCTTTTGATTCCCTGTTTCAAAACCGGCACATTAAAATTTATTAATAGCCCCACTTTGAGACTTGTTAGCTTTAAATAGGTTAATAGCTGTGCCTCATAGATCGGCTGCAAATCGTTAACAGATTTCAATTCAAGAATTACAGTATCTTCCACTAAGATATCTATCCTGTATTCACAATTCAGTTTAGCGCCTTTATAGTTTACAGGAATGGATTGCTGTCTAATATGCTGAATATTCCTTAAACTGAATTCATAACAAAGACACTCTTCATAGATAGACTCCAAAAGCCCTGGCCCTAATTCTCTATGAACCTCAATAGCGGCACCGATTATTTGACCTGTAAGATTATTTATGCCCATATAATAACCCCTTACCTTAAACCTTTAGAATTTGTATCTTTCACAAAGGGACAATTCATTTAATTCAACAGGTATCTCCCTGTTGGATTAAAGCACAGTCACCCTCTGTGTCCTCCGTGTCTCTGTGGTTAAATTACAAAGCCTTTCCGTAGTTTATAACACTATCCCCACACTTCTTCCTGATGAGATCCATTGCAATAGAAACCCTGTTTTTTTTAACAATTTCAGGGGCTGGCCTTGCAAATAATGAAATCTGACCGGATGTTTTTCCAAGATCAGTGAACCTGACACGCATGAACTTTACTCCGCATCGCCGGTCACAGGCCTTAAAAAAGAGATTTTCAATAACAGGGTAGAGCTCGCTCTCCCAGTAACTCCGGCAAGCAAGCGGAACACTTCGTGTATTCTCCATCTGATCGGAATATCTTATTACAAGACCCGCCTTTCCGGGACATATTCCCCTCTTCCTGAGCCTTTGAGCGCATTTCTCAACAAGACTGTGGAGTTCGCTCAGGAGCCTCTGATCATCATTAATATCCCCGGCAAGGGTTACAGACTCGCTCACTTCAGGCCTTGATGAAGGAGGAATAACAGGGGTCGGGTCAATCCCGATTGCTCTCTGGTGGATGATAAGTGCCTGTTTTTTAAACACCAGCCGTAAATTACTGGTATCCATCTCAGCGACTTCTCTGACAAGGGTGATATTAAGTTCTTCCAGAAGGACCCGTTTGCGGATATGGCCTACACCCGGAAGATAATCAACATCCAGGGGTGCCATGAATGATGATTCCCTACCGTGATCAACATCCATTATTTCTCCTGAAGGCAGGAGTCTCGAAGCAATGCTTGACACCATCTTGTTGCCTGCCACACCCACTGCTCCCGAAAGAGACAGGCGGGTATTTATTTCACGGCTTATACGCCATGCAGCATCCTTTGCCCTGCCCCACAGACGACGAGTACCGGTAACATCAAGATATACATGCCCCGGTTTCGAAGGCTCCCATACGGGCGTATATTCAGCCGCCGCCCTGGCAAGAAGCCTGGAACCCTTTTCCACCAGACCGGGATTGGGAGATAAAACGGTCAGTTCAGGGCAAAATCTTAAGGCCTTTCCTATAACCATACCCTTAAATATCCCCTCCCTCCTGGCCTCTGATGATGCGGCAAGGATCAAGGCCCTGTCAGATTGAGGCAGAGCTATCACAACAGGCCTCTCCCTTAACTCAGGATGATTGAGCCTCTCCAAAGTTATGGGGAAGGTGGGGACGTGGAGGTGAATGATGTGGCGGAACATGGGATAAACTCCAAATACATGGAAAAAAATATTATCGGAGGAGTTTATAACGGCGCAGGGCGCAGGGCGCAGGGCGCAAGGCGTAAGGAAAAAACGATTAGCTTAAGGAAGCTAAACATTTTTATTCTCTGTTCTGGCTTTAATCAGTTTTGCAAGCATACTTGAAATGGAACGGCATTCAGTGTTGATATGAGTAAAATCCTTTTCATCTATAACTCCTATCTCATGGGCAATAATTGCCTGAGTGAGAAGCTCAGCAGAAGAACCTTTTGCTATATGAAAATACTTTATGGATTGACGATCCGTATCAAGCTCATCACCCTCTGCAATATTACTGGGTACAGATACAGCGGAGCGCCTTATCTGATCCCGCAACCCATAATCCCTGGCGAGTTCCCCATGGTTACTGGCTTTATAAACAAACACTGCCAAATCTTTAGCCCTCTGCCAAACATTAAGTTTTTCAAAATTACCCATTATTTTCCTCTTTAAGGTTTTATGCCTTTGTTTTTAAA
The DNA here is from genome assembly GCA_963667015.2 of Desulfatiglandales bacterium. Classification (GTDB taxonomy): domain Bacteria; phylum Desulfobacterota; class DSM-4660; order Desulfatiglandales; family HGW-15; genus JAAZBV01. The sequence continues at coordinate 420,565 of CAXXJJ010000004.1, read as the reverse complement.
ACCTTGAGCCATGCGCCCTGCGCCTTTAGCCTATCATTTATAAAACCTCAACACCCCAACAACCTTACCCTCAATACGCAGATCCCCCTTTTCCACATATATTGACTCCATTCCTTCATGGGCAGGCCTCAATTCCACATGTTTGCCTGTTTTGTAGTATTTTTTTACGGTTGCCTCGTTACCTATAAGGGCAACCACTGTTTCACCGGTCTCTGCCCATGACTGCTTTCTTACCACTACAAAATCGCCATCCATTATTCCCTCTTCCTTCATGGAAAACCCGCTTACCTCCAGGACAAAATGATCACCGCTGCCGATCATGGAAGGCGGCACCTCTATGACATCATAGTTTTCAATGGCCTCTATGGGTTTTCCGCCGGCAACCTTGCCAAGGAGTGGAAATTCAAAGCGACTTTTTTCAACTGGACTTAAAACCTCAATGGACCGCTTTTTATTCTTATCAGGAAGGCGTATATAACCCTTTTTTTCCAGCAGCTTCAGATAGGTTGTAACCGTATTGTAGGAACTGAATCCGAAGCGGACACATATCTCATCAAAACTGGGAGACTGCCCCCATTCATCAATATATTCAGAGAGATATGTAAGAAAATCCTTCTGTTTCTCTGTCAGTTTCATACTTTCACTCCCGCTTTTATTAATTCGCCAGAAATTATTACAGTCAAACTTACAGTAAAGTCATATTACTGTAAATATAACTGTAAGTCAAGCAGTAAAATACATAAATAATGGACCTTTAATAAGGTCTGTTATTATTGTAAAATATGTACAATGTAAAAGGTGCTGGGTCTCTTGATAGGTCAGTTACATTAACTGAAAGGAAAAGCTGATGATAAAATGTTCGAAAGATTACCATGATATCACGAGTTATAAGCGGAACAGCCTTGGAGACCATCAACTTGACTGGCAGAATCAGCCTTTACTTTTCAAGACGTATGAAGGTCTTGAGAATGTACCTCTTCCAGTAACCAGGATGCCTTCACCTGTTCCACTTAAAGCGATTACTGGCAAAAAGGGGGCAGAATCTGATTTTAAATTGGATATTAACGATATCTCCACAATTCTAAACCTGACCTATTCCATTATAGCCAGAGCAAGGCATTCAAATGGATTTTTTTATTACAGGAGCGCTGCTTCTGCAGGCGCCCTTTATCCGGTGGAGATCTATTTGATGATCAGGGGCTTAGACGATCTGGGTGACGGATTATACCACTTTAATATCATAAATCATTCCCTCACAAGACTAAGGAAAGGTGATTATTCAATACTTGCAGGAGATATAATCTTTCCCAAATCGATAAAAAGACCGCTTATATCATTTATGTTTTCATCCATATTCTTCAGGAGTTCATGGAAATACCGTGACAGGGCATACAGATACCACCTACTGGATACAGGTCATGTATTGGAAAATCTAATACTTGCATTAAATAGTTTAAGTATATTATTTGAACTTAATTATGATTTTGAAGACAATAAATTGAATAAATTTCTCGGGCTTGATGATTTTCATGAAGCAGGTCTTGCCATGGTTAATATCCCTGGCAAGGAAAACATGCCTGATGGAGCTGATCTGTCGGTCGACACCCTTTCTGTAGAGATAACAAATGCGAGCATTATGTCCCAAAAAGTTATTGACTATCCGGCCATAAGAGAGATTCATGAGGCTGGCAATATGCCTTTCGATAGAAAATTATCAGAAATCCCCCCTTCCCTTTCTCCGCTTCAGCCTGATAAATGGGAACTGATAAAAAATATAGACAATTTACAAACAGGTATCCCATATCCTGAATGTCTGCTCAAGAGAAGATCAAAACGTAATTTTATTAACAAGAAGATAGCAAGCGAAGATTTCATGCATATCCTAAACGTTATAACAAATTGTTCCGAAACAGATATTAACAAAGAAGATGAATTAAACCTGCTTCAGACAATGTTTTTTGCCGAAAAAGTAAAGGATATTTTCCCGGGTTTATATTCTCTGGATAAACATGGTAGAAAATTTGGAATACTTAAATCAGGAATTTTCAATGAAAAAATAGCTAATACCTGCCTTAATCAGGAATGGCTCAAAAACGCGGGACTGCACTTCCTGCTTATTTGTGATCTTAACGATCTCGATAAAAAATATGGCCCAAGGGGCTACAGGCATGCAATGATGAATGCCGGCAGAATTGGCCAACTTCTCTATATTACTGCAACGTCACTTGGTCTCGGTTGTTGTGGTATAGGGGCCTTTTATGACGATGAAGCCATGGATTTGATCGGCCTTGATAAAGACTCCCGTCTCCTCTACCTTGTAGCGGTTGGGAAAATAAAATCCTGAAGTGGAGATTTTATCAAACCGCTCGATATTTTTACCTAATTTGGCCTTGAGCTTTTTTCGGTAATATTTTTTCAATCTGATTTTTCCTTTAAAATCTTTCTAACTCTATATGGATAGGCAAAAAATATTATCTATCCTATGCATACTGTAAATACTGTCTAAAGATTTCTTTTTGCCTTTTGATTCGAAATAATGCTCCTGCAATGTCAAATATAACTGGCACACCATCAGCAAATAGGAAAAATTTTCAACTTTAAGTGTCATACTCATGACTTTTATCATTTAAATAAAATCTTCAAAATAACTTATCATACTGATATATATACACTTATCCATTATACAGCATAATGGCACCCATATTGCATAATTCAAGTAAAAGTTAAAGCTGAAGTTAATTCAACTTTAGTTTATATTCTGAGAAATTAGAATTGCACAGCATATCTCCAGAAAAAGGATTTCAGCTTGAAAGCATTCACTAGTGGCGTTTTTCAAATGGAAATGTAACTTAAAGGGGCGGAGCCCGCTCTAATACTTCACTTCCCGAAACATTTCGAAATATTGATGAGACTATGAATAAAACATATTTGGATTCAACTCAATTTACCATCCAGCAACTGAGCGAAAGGCTAAGCATCCCAAAACCGACTCTTCGTTTCTGGGAAAAGGAAATGGATGGAATAGTTGTGCCTTTAAGAACTCCAGGTGGACAACGAAGATATACGACGGCACACATAACAGTTCTTGAAAGGATAAAAGAATTAAGAGATTCCGGAAAAAGTATTCCAGAAATAAAAGAATACTTTTACAAAGGTCATAATAATGGAAAGCTAGTAGATGATGAAACGGCTATAGATATTCTCACTGAAAAGATTGCTGAGATAGTCAAATTGGAAGTTAGAAAATTTTTAAAAATAAAATAAATAAGCTGAAATAAAAACAGGAACTAATTCCAATATATATTTCAGGTAAGTAAAATATTAGAGGAGTACGGCTATGAAAACAGTTATATTCGCAGGGGGGTTGGGCACACGTATCTCTGAAGAATCCCATTTAAAACCTAAACCAATGATAGAGATCGGCGAAAAACCAATCCTCTGGCATATCATGAAAATATTCGAGGCTCAGGGATTCAATGATTTCATAATCTGTCTTGGATATAAAAGCTATATCGTAAAAGAATATTTCTTAAACTATTATGTATATAATTCAGATGTTACTATTAATCTTCAGACTAACAGTTTTGAAGTTCATAGATCAAATACCGAAAAATTCCGTGTTACACTTGTTGATACAGGTTTAAGAACTGGTACAGCTGGTCGTCTAAAACGTATTCAGCATTACATCGGCAATGAGGAATTTCTTTTAACATATGGCGATGGAGTAGCTGATATCGACCTGAAAAAACTGATAGCTCATCATCATGAACATGAAAAGATCGGTACTGTTACAGCAGTACAACCGGAAGGTAGATTTGGTTTGCTCGATATAGAATCTGACGAACATGTTGCAGGTTTTAATGAAAAATTAGTTGGAGATGGTGGATGGATTAATGGAGGTTTTTTTGTATTAAAACCTGAAATATTTAATTACCTACCTGAAAATGCAGACCAGATTATGTGGGAAGACGATCCTCTTGAAAAACTGACCCGCGACAAACAGCTGTCTGCTTATAAACATAAAGGTTTCTGGAAATGTATGGATGCATTGAGAGATAAAGGTGTCCTAGAACAACTCTGGAGATCCGGTGAGGCAAAGTGGAAAATATGGGAATAGTAACCGAACAGCATCCGTTTAAAGGAATATATAATAATAAAAGAGTTTTAATAACCGGGCACACTGGTTTCAAGGGTTCTTGGCTGGCATTATGGCTTTTACATCTGGGTGCCAAAGTCACAGGTTACTCCCTTCAGCCCTCAACAGAACCTAACCACTTCCAACTTCTAAACATGGATATAAAATCCGAGATCGGAGATATTCGTGATGCTGACAAGTTGAAACAGATTTTCAAAGAACAAAAACCGGACATAGTATTTCACCTGGCTGCCCAGGCTATTGTAAGGCATTCCTATATAGATCCTGTTGAAACATTTTCAAGCAACGTAACGGGAACTATAAATGTCTTTGAAGCCTCTAGAGAAATTGAAACAGTTCGTGCAATTGTTAATGTTACAAGCGACAAGTGCTACGAGAACAAGGAATGGACATGGGGCTATCGTGAAATTGATGCGCTTGGAGGCTACGACCCCTATAGTGCCTCAAAGGGTTGTGCGGAGATTATAACCGGCTGCTGGCAAAAATCATTCTTTAATCCAAGAGATTACGGCAAAACTCACCAAACCCTTCTATCCAGTGCCCGTGCAGGAAATGTTATAGGAGGCGGGGATTGGGCAACTGATAGGCTTATTCCTGATATTATGCGTGCTATCCATGAGGAAGAGACAGTCGATATTCGAAATCCACAATCCATTCGCCCCTGGCAGCACGTGCTTGAACCATTACACGGATATTTAATGCTTGGTCAAAAACTTATCGAAGGAGAAGAACAATTCGCACAGGCCTGGAATTTTGGTCCTTCAGATGAAGAAACCATAACAGTAGAAGAAATTACTAAAAAGATAAAAGATGTCTGGCCGGCAATGGATTATAAAATTGCACAAACATTTGATCAACCGCATGAAGCTGGGATGCTAAAATTAGACTGTTCCAGGGCCCGGCAGCATTTAAAATGGAAGCCTCTATTGAATTGTTCTGAAACAATTCAATACACCACAGAATGGTATAAAGAGTATTATACTAATGATAACATCATCTCATCTGATCAATTAAAATTATATGAATCCAGGATAAAAGATAAGATGGGAATACAGGCAAACTGAGATTACAATTTTGATTATCTAGCAAATAGAGACAATTAATTACAATTTGAATATAAAAATGAATGAAGCAGAAAAAATCAAACAAGAAATTATCAGTAAAGTAAAAGAATACTACCATTTAGTTCATAAACCCGAGCAGGAAAACGCCTTCATTCCTGAAGAGAGCCGAATAAACTATGCTGGTAGAGTTTTTGATGAAGGCGAAATGGTAAACCTTGTAGACAGCGCCCTGGAATTCTGGCTTACACACGGACGTCATTCTCAGCAATTTGAACAAAAACTGGCTTCATTCCTAGGCGTAAAATGGGCGCTTCTTGTAAACAGTGGATCATCGGCTAATCTCCTTGCATTTATGGCGTTGACATCACATTTACTTGAAGACCGACAGGTAAAACGGGAAGATGAAGTTATTACTGTCGCAGCTGCATTCCCCACCACTATCTCACCTATTGTACAATATGGAGCTGTACCGGTTTTTGTGGATATTGAAACAGACACATGCAACATTGATGTTTCCAAACTGGACAAAGCACTTTCTCCCAAAACAAAAGTTGTTATGATTGCTCATACACTCGGCAATCCGTTTGACGTAAAAAAGGTAAAAGCATTTTGCGAAAAAAATAACCTCTGGCTTATTGAAGACAATTGTGACGCACTCGGTTCACGGGTTGACGGGCAGTTGACCGGCACATTTGGAGATATTGGCACCAGCAGTTTTTATCCACCCCATCATATAACAATGGGGGAAGGTGGTGCTGTCTATACATCAAACCCTCTTTTAAAAAAAATAATGCTAAGCATGAGAGACTGGGGCCGTGATTGCTGGTGTTCCAGTGGGAAAGATAACACTTGCGGAAGCCGTTTTACAAAACAATTCGGGGATCTCCCCTTTGGATATGATCATAAATATGTTTACAGCCATTTTGGCTATAATCTCAAAGCTACTGATTTACAGGCGGCAATTGGCACTATCCAACTTGATAAGATTAACGAGTTTACTAAAGCAAGACAGAATAACTTCAATATCCTCAGCCATAAATTACAGCCTGTAAAGCATTTAATAAAACTCCCAAAGTGTAATGAATGGGCAGAACCAAGCTGGTTCGGTTTTTTAATGATAGTTAATAAGTCTTTACAATCAAGCCGTAATGAACTTGCCCAACACCTTGAGTCCAAAAAGATACAAACGCGAAATCTTTTTAGTGGTAACATAGTTCGCCATCCTCTTTTTCAATCTCTTAAGGAAGGGGTTGACTATAGAATTTCCGGCACACTTAAAGAGACTGACAGAATCACAGAAGATGCTCTCTGGGTGGGAGTTTATCCTGGGATGGGTGAAATAAAGCTGGGTTTCATGGCGGATACAATTATTCAATATATAGGAGTAAACGCTTAAACAAGTTCATATGATGTTTATGAACCAGCCGTTACTGAACCTGTAATTCTATATTTTCCACATAAAAATTGTAAAACCTTTTAAAGATATCCATGTCAATTGACAAACCGAAATTACTGGTAAAGTCAGGAGAATGGCGCGGAAAAAACTGACCTGTCGGCCGTCTTGAGCTGTAATAAATCGAAGCCATCTCCTGAGTCATTAAATATCCGTTATACTTACAATATTCAGGATATACAGGGAATATAACAGGGCAGGAATATGTAGGAAGCTGTCCGTTATGCCCCATAATATTACCTTGAATAATTGAAATAGGCTTTGGAATAGAGATTGTTTTCATTTTATAGTTCAATGAAAGCTCAACGTTTGCCCCTGCAGAACCATATGTCATTAATGCTGTTTCTACTTCCTGCAGAAAGTCAATCTTTTCCGGCAGGGAGAAAACCGCAGGATCAATAACCTCGAAACCTTTCTCTTCTAAAAATTGTTCAAGCTGATCAATACCTGTAACTTTTCTGGCATGAGCGCCAGCTGTTTTTGTTCCAGATTTAAGGAATACTTTTTTGGTTGGTTTTATATCTTCTCTTCTAAATGGCTCCAGTAATAATTTTCTGACCATATCCTCTGTTTCAGGACGATATAGCGGAACAGCGCAGGGAGCAAAAAATGAGACTCGATCAGCCGAAATTGTCTCTGTTCGCTTTCCAACCAAAAACATTTCTTTTGGAACACCGAGGTGTTCAGTAAATTCATACATTCGCTCGGCGTTTGTCCCTTCGGAAACATGGATTAAATCGATATCATGATTGTCAAACCAGAGCAGAGGAAAAAAACTTTCACGCATATGATGTGCATATCCGCCATTGGGGTTTGCGGCGGAAAGAATCCAGCTGTTCAAATGGCCCCGATAAGGAGGCTTGAAAGATGGATTTCTCAAATCCTCAATCATAAAAGAACGACCGTCTCTAAAGCCGGTCATGCTGGCAGTTTCTGCAATGAGATAACCATCAGGAGTTATAATCATTCCACTATGCCCTACAATAGTCCCATTTTGAATTGTGGCAGCATATGTTTCAGGAAATATTCTTGTGGCTGGCAAACCTCCGAAATGATACTCCATATCCTCTACAAGTCTTTGTTGTTCAGGAAGTCTTATGATGCTGGTACCTTTTCCGTATGGTAATACAGGCAATTTTTTTTCTGGAAAAACATTATGAGCCTCTACACCGAATTGACGCTGCTGGTCATTTATAATTTCACGGAACCATTTTACGCCTTTAATTGGAAATGTAATCATAGGAGCCCCTAACTGTTATCCTGCTTGAGAGTATTAATTCCATAAATAGATATTCAAATTTGCATTTCCGATAGAAACTACATTATTCCCTTTATAAAAACAAATGGTTTTCCCCGAAAGGTTGAAAATGTCCTGTAACAATTACATTCATTGAGTTTGTGCACTTTTAATAAAACCAAGCCGGTTCAATATCACAAAAGGAGCAAATATTTTGAAATACGGCATAATTAAATATAACAGAAAAGGCGTTGTTAATATTGGTGATGATATTCAGATTTTAGCAACAATGAAGATTTATCAAGAAATTGATATAGCTGAAGAGAATATTATAGACATTGATTTTTATGACTTAACTACATACGACGGAGAAGAAGTAATACTACCGATCTGTTTTCCGTTCTTTGGCTACAATGAAACAAATGGATGCGTTACGTGTTTTTCGCCCAAAATCCATCCTGTATTTCTCGGCTTAAGCTTATTAAACACAAACCTAAAAGAAGATGACATTAACTATCTGAAGCAATTTGAACCTATTGGATGCAGGGATGAGCATACATCAAACGGGCTCAAAGTGTTGGGTATTGATGCGTACCTTAGCGGCTGCATCACTGCAACATTTTCTGCGTATAAAGGTGTAAAGAAGCAGAATAAAATATACTTCATTGATACATACGAAAACCTTGAACCATATATTCCAGAACAAATAAAAGATAATGCAATTAAAAAAAGTCATCTCTTTTATGGTTTAGAAAGTAACACTGATACAATATCATTAGCCAGAGAAATTTTGAAAGAGTATTGCGAAAATGCTTCTATGGTTGTCACTTCAAGATTGCATTGTGCTGTACCCTGCATGGCTATGGGAATTCCGGTAATATTCATACATAAGAGGTTCAACTACAGATTCACCTGGCTGGAAGATATAATGCCAGTGTATACGCCTGATATGTATAATGAAATTAATTGGGACTGTAAGGCTGTAAAATATGAGAAGCAAAAAAAACTGATTGCTCAGGCAGCAAAAAATAGATTAGCCGGCAAGCCATATAAAGATGAAATTACAGAATTATCTTCAATATATGAGAAACGTAAAAAAAGAGGATATGCATTAGATGTCCTGGAAGAGTTTAAGGATTATATAAATAAAGCGTGGGATAAATATGGAGAATACAAATATGCCTTGTGGGGAGTCTGTCAACACGCCTCTCTCATTATAGAGTATATTGAAAAAGAATATCCAAATGCCAGATTGGAAGCTATCATTGATACTTATAAACAAATGGATTTTTTTGGTAAGCAGACACAAAAAATTGAAGAATTACAAGGGACAGACAATATGTTTTTCTTTGTTGCAGCCTCTGCAGCAGCTAAATACGCTAAGTCATATTTTGACAAAATTGGAAAAGATTTGAATCAGGTATGGTACTGGCGAACACAGGGCATTTGAAAATCAGAATCAATATGAAAAATAATATGATTGAATTTTGCACTGGCTGCGGATCATGTGCAAATATATGCGAATATGACAGCATAAAAATGCAGCAAAAGGCAGATGGATTCAGTTATCCTCTTGTTGATACAGATACCTGTGTAGAATGCGGTAAATGTATGGAAGTTTGCCCTGTCCTGGTAGAAAAAGAGGAAAAGAAATATGACTTTATTTCAGCTTACGCATTAAAGCTGAAAGATCATGATGATATTTTCAACAGTGCTTCCGGAGGCGCTTTTTACGCACTGGCATATAAGGTGATTCAAAATAACGGTCTTGTGTATGGGGCATCATATGACAGCAGGTTTAATGTAAAACATATTAGGGTTGATAATATCAGAGATTTACAAAGCCTTCGCAAATCAAAATACCTGCAGAGTGATACAGGGAAAACATATCAGGATATTAAAATTCAGCTTGACCGGGGGATAAATGTATTATTTTCAGGAACTCCCTGCCAGGTGGCTGGTCTTACTTCATATCTAAAAAAAAAGTATGATAATCTAATTTGTATCCAGTTGTTTTGTCATGCTATAGCCAGTCCCGGAGTATGGGAACAATACATATTGCAGAAAGAATTGGAGTATAAAAGTAAGCTGATATCAGTCGATTTCAGGCATAAGTATAGAAATAATTCAGACGATGACACAAATACGAGTATAGTAAAATGCGGATGGAAAAATCCTGTTTTTAAAATGGACTTTGAAAATGGTTCGGAATATGCCACGCCTTTTGCACAGGACCCATTTGTTAAAGCATTCGCCAAAGAGTTAATTACCAGAACAAGCTGCTATAATTGTAAATTCAAACTTAACAGATGTTTTTCAGGAGCAGATGCCTCAATAGGCGATTTTTGGGGAGCGGATACATTTATACCGGAATTCTGTGTTGATGGAGGTGTCTCTGCTATAATAATTCATACTGAAATAGGTGAATTTGCTCTTAAAGAAATTGAGGAATATGTGCAGTTGCTTAAAGTTGACGTCGAGACTATTGCAAAGCAAAACCGCGTTGTATTTATACCTGAACCAAAGCATAGAAATAGAGATGCTTTTTTTACTGAGTTTGCAGAGGCTCAAAAAACTCCCGAAGCGCTGATAAGGAAGCACCTCGGATATTTAGCAGCTGTTCCTGAGTTATCATTAAATTTCGGATTATTTGGAAGTTATAACAGCAGAGAGATTTTAAACACTGCTGTGGATGCATCAATGTGCACTCTGAGTTTCCAATACAGCAATTCAAGTCTTACCAGCGTAATGTCAACTGCATGCAAAATACCATCATCTGTAAGTATGCCGAAAAATCCGTTCAGAGCACAAATGATGAATGGCGATTTTGAAAAAAACTTTAAAGACATCAACATCAAAGACATTGATTATATAGTGATTGATTTTCTTGAAGAGAGATTCAAAATCGCCGAATACAATAATTCTATTATAACAATAAGCGATGCATTAAAAGACAGTGACTTTTTAAATCACTTCAGTCTGCAGGCAATCAACAAAGAAAAAACAATAAACAATTTCAAAGAGAGCTTTAAATCACTGTTAGAATTTCTCAATTCGAATTTCAGCAGCACAAAAATTATTCTTATCAGGATGCTTCTCTGCGAAAAATATGGAAGCAATAATGATTGGAAGTATTTTGAAAACAGGGAAGAGATCTCAAACATAAATGATATGTTAAATGAGTATTACGACTATGCTGTTAAAAAGTGTGGAGTCAGCAATATAGTTAATTTAAACGACGATAATCTCATGTACTGTGATGAACTGCATAAACACGGGTGCTTTCCCTGGCATTTAAATACAAGAGCATACGAGCAGTATGCAAAAGAATTTTGCAATACTATTATTGAAATTGAGGGGACAAAATGAAATTTGCCGTACTGAATTCAGATACTTTACAAAATAATGTATCTTCCGGAGAAACCAATGTCGGCGCAATATATATGACTCGTTCTGTTATGAACCTTTATTCAGAACTGGGTGTTTCGGAAGATGAAATAGTTGAGATCAAAACCTGTGAAGTCGAAAAATACGACGGAGAGGAAGTGATACTTCCTATCTGCATACATGTACCTAAATTTCACGAGAATAATGCCATTTTTAAGGCGTCTCCCAAAATCAAACCAGTATTTCTTGCAATATCAATGACTGAAACATTGCTTTCTGAAAAACAGATTCAAACATTGAAAGCCAATGAACCTGTTGCCTGTAGAGATGAACATACTCTGGATGTAATGCAAAAGCATGGAATAAAGGCATTCTTACTCGGCTGCCTCGTCGCAACTCTTTCAAATAATAAACACAATGAAAAAGCCGATAAAATCCTTTTTTCCGATGTTCCTCTATTTGCCCGTGAATATATCCCCGAAACAATAAAAAAAGACATAGTGTTCATAAAACAGGAACGCTCACTTCACGAATTGCCGGAAGGAGTCAGCCCATCTGAATATGCTGATATGATTATGTCACTTTATCGGGAGAAAGCCCGCCTTGTAGTTACATCAAGATTCCATGGCGCAGCATTAGCTATAGCATATGATATCCCCTATATTCTTATCAACGAGGCATATACTTACAGATTCAGCTGGCTTAAAGGAATTGGAAACTTTTATACCAGGGAAAATATTTCAACAGCAAACTGGAATCCTGAGACAGTGGATTTTTCAGCACAAAAAAGACTTATGAAGCAGATTGCAAAATCTAGAATGCTTGATGCAGTTAATGAAATTGATAAAAGTAATCCTGTGTTGCTTAACAGAAAATCATTAAGGTTAAGCTCTCAGGAATTTCAAAATGCAACTGATAAACTCTGTGATCTCTTGTACTATGATAAATGGAAAAATGTCGGTTTAATAGATTATTATGATGGAGCAATTGAATTTATTAATAGATACTGGAACAAAAACGACAGGATAAGATACGCATTTTGGGGGGTTAATAATAATGCGGAAGCCATTCATAAGTATATGACAGATAATTTCACAAATTCAGAGCTTGTTAAGATTTATGATGCAAAACAAGCTGTGAATTTTCATGGAATAGCTTCAAAAAAACCTGAAACAATAGCCAGAGATGAGAACATAATAGTTTTTGTAACAACGTTCGTGGCCAAAACTGAGGCAGAAAATTTATTTAAAGAAAAGGAATTGCCTAATAATTCCTATTATCTGTGTGACAGAGAATACATAAGCGAAAACAACTTCTGAATAATAAAATGAAAAAAATACTATTTACAGGTGGAAGCGGTTTTATGGGGCTGAACATTCTGCCTGTTTTAAGGAAAAAATATAAAATGTATGCCCCCACAAGAAAAACTCTCAATTTGTTTGATAAAACAGAAGTACGTTCATACCTGTCAGATAATAAGTTTGATGTGATTCTTCATTGTGCAAACCCTAATCCGGTCAAGAACTCAGAATATGATAAATCCGAAACCATGTTTGAAGACAGCCTTCGCATGTTCATGAATTTCTGCGATGCAGGAAACCTGTATGGAAAAATGATATATGTTGGGTCGGGTGCAGAGTACAATAAAACTATGGATATCAAATCCGTAAAAGAGGAAGAGTGTTTCCGTTCTATGCCCACTGAATCATACGGACTTGCTAAATATATTATGAACAAACTTTCTCACACGAGTAATAATATTTATAATTTATGTGTTTTTGGCTGCTATGGTCCCTATGATTATCATACAAAATTCATAACGCACTGTATAAACTCCTGCTTAAAAGAAGAACCTGTCACAATTCGCCAGGAATGCAGGTTTGACTATATTCATGTATATGACCTTGCCAGGATTATGGAATGGATGATTGATAATGAAATGAAATACCATATGTATAATGCATCCGGAAATTCACCGTGTTTCCTGTCTGAAATAGCAGGAGAAGTACTTCGACAAATGAATTCCAGGCAGCCTGTTAAAATCCTTCATGAGGGTTTGAACCTGGAATATACTTCGAATGGAAATCGTTTTTTTACAGAGAGTGGTGTAATACCTAAAATATCAATTAAAGATGGTATTGCCATGCAGATTGCCTGGCAGTCGAATGGAAATGAACTATGAAAGTCGCCGAATACATTGCCAAATTGTTAATAGACAATGGAATAAATACAGTATTCTCTGTTGTAGGAGGAGGCGCCATGCACTTAAATGATGCATTTGGTAACTGTGACAAATTAGAATGCATCTATAATCATCATGAGCAGGCCTCAGCCATAGCTGCTGAAGGATATGCACGCATTAACAATGAATTAGCTGCAGTTTGTGTAACAACAGGCCCGGGAGGCACGAATGCTATAACCGGACTTCTATGTGCATGGCAGGACAATATTCCTATGCTGGTAATATCCGGTCAGGTTCGCTATGAAACTACAGTCGAGAGTACAGGACTGAACCTCAGACAATTTGGGGAACAGGAGCATTACATAGTAGACACTGTAAAGTCTATGACAAAATATGCAGTTACTGTTAAGGATGCTTCAGAAATCAGGTATCACATTGAAAAAGCTGTTTATGAAGCTACCCATGGACGCAGGGGGCCCTGCTGGATAGACGTTCCTCTTGATGTTCAGGGTGCCCAGATTGATCCTGAAGAACTTGCATGTTTCACAAAGCCAAATCCTGAACAGCCTGAAATTAATATTAATAACTTAAAGGGTGAGATTGGCAAAGCCAAAAGACCTGTTATTCTTGCAGGTTCAGCCATACGTACTGCAGAAGTATATGCAAAATTCAGAAAAGTTATTGAAAAGCTTAATGTTCCGGTAGTTGTTGCAACCGCTATTTCAGACCTGTTCCCTAAACATCACAGACTGTATTGCGGAAACTTTGGGGTTATCGGGGGAAGAGCGGGAAACTTTATAATTCAGAATTCAGATTGTCTTCTTGTTATGGGTTGTCGTTTATCTTTTAAGCAGACAGGTTTCAATTATTCAACTTTTGCCCCAAAGGCAACAAAGATCGTTGTTGATGTAGACTCTGAAGAATTAAAGAAACCTACAATAAATATTGACTATAAAGTTAATACCGATATCAGTGATTTTCTGGACATTATTATAGAAAAAGAAGTGGTCTTCAAAAATGTTGATAGCAACTGGCTGGAATATTGTCACGGATTAAAAAAAGACTTCCCTATTTTTAAAAATAAATATGAACAGTCGGAAAGTGTAAATCCATACTATTTTTCAAATGAATTAAATAAAAATCTTGATAAAAATAGTGTAACAGTCGTTGGTAACAGCTGTGCTTGTGACTGTGTCCGCCAATTCGGAATAGACAAGGAAGGTCAAAGGTTATGGGGCAACACTAATTGCGGCACAATGGGCTACGACTTGCCTGCGGCAATAGGTGCTGCCGTAGCAGCAAAGAACACTGTGGTATGTGTTACTGGTGATGGCAGTATACAAATGAATATTCAGGAACTGCAGACTATAGTTCACAATAAATTACCTGTAAAAATCTTCATACATTCTAATGGCGGATACTTTGCCATAGTTCAGACACACACAAATTTTTTCGGTCGATTGACTGGCTGTACAGAAGAAAGCGGGATAAGTTTCCCTGAATTTTCCAGGATTGCATATGCATACGACATACCTTATTACCTTTGTAAAAACCACGCTGACCTTGAGACAAAACTTCCCGAGATTATAAATACACCGGGTTACTGTATTTGTGAGATTATTTCTGACAGGACACAGTCGATCGAACCAAAAAGCAAAAGTAAAATTTTACCGGATGGACGAATTGTATCTCCAGCTTTTGATGACCTGTATCCATTTTTATCAAAAGATGAATATGATAAATACTCAAACTTTGAAAAATACATGGAGGCATTGCAACGTGAGTGAAATTAATATAAATGGCAGGAAGATTGGCGATGGACATTTGCCATATGTTATAGCCGAAGGATGTGACAATCACATGGGAGACCTTGACGTTGCTAAAGAAATGGCCCTGCAGGCAAAGCTTGCCGGCGCTGACTGCATTAAATTTCAGCATCACCTTCCTGATGAAGAAATGCTGCCTGACGTCCCTATGTCAAGTAATTTTGATATACCTCTATATGAGTTTTTAAAGCTTCACGCCTTAAAGCTTGAACAGCATGTTGAACTTAAAAAATATTGTGACCAGATAGGAATAACATATCTGTGTACTCCTTTTTCCTATAAAGCAGCATGGGAACTAAATGACGCCGGCATTTTATACGCAATAAAAATTGGTTCGGGAGAGATGACTGATATCCCTTCTCTTTTAAAAATGACGGAATTTGGTAAACCGATGATAATTTCAACCGGCATGTGTACTCTTGATGAGATTGACCGTACTTATGAAGCTTTAAAAGCAACAGGCAGACCACTTGCTTTTACAAATTGCCTTTCAGAATATCCACCGGTTTATGAAGATGTAAATCTAGGAGTAATTCCCATTATGGGCGGTCGTTACCCTGATGTTGTAATCGGTCACTCGGATCACACTCCCGATTTGTTTACAAGTTTTGCTGCAGTAGCATTCGGTGCAAAAATCATCGAAAAGCATGTAATACTGGATAAACGTACTCCCGGCCCAGATCAATCGGTTTCTATAGACTTTAGCGAACTTCATGAACTTGTTGACGGAGTAAGAAAGGTGTATCTTGCCGGGGGAAACGAGAAAAAAGTACACACAAAAGAAGAAACAATACGTCAGTGGGCCTTCAGGAGTATAGTCAGCATAAAGGATATTCATCCTGGTGATATCATTGCAGAGGAGATGGTTTGGTCAAAGCGCCCTGGTACAGGCATTCCATCCTATAAGATGCCCGAGATTATTGGGCGTAAAGCCGTAAGAAAAATAAAAAAAAATACCCTGATCAGTTACGAAGATTTGGAGTAGTAGCATGGGAAAGAAAAAGATACTTTTTTTAACAGGTTCAAGAGGTGAATGGGGATACATACGTCCCATACTGCATCTTATCGAACAACGTGATGATATAGAATATCGGCTGATAGTCACAAACATGCACTTATTATCATCTTTTGGTGAATCTTATAAAGAAATCGAAAATGATGGGTTTACAATTCATTATCGGTTACATATGTCTCTTGATGGCGACTCTCATTACACTATGGCAAAATCACTTGGAATATGTTTAAGCTCACTTCCTGACATAATCGAGAATGAAAAGCCCGATTGGCTGGTCCTGGCAGGTGACCGCGGAGAACAGCTTATGGGGGCAATTGCAGCAGGCTACACATATACTCCTGTCGCACATATCCAGGCAGGAGAGTTGTCCGGGAATATTGACGGCATGGCCAGACATGCTATAGGAAAATTTGTACACCTGCATTTAGCGTCTAATGAAGATGCTAAAAACAGACTGCTTCAATTAGGAGAAGAACCTTTTCGCATATTCAATGTAGGTGCACCTCAACTTGATGAACTGGTTAGTGCTCAATATAGTGAATTATGTAATATTGAAGAAAAGCTTTGTGTTAAATTAAGCAGTGGCTACATTCTCGCAGTAATGCATCCGGTGACCGAAGAAAGTAATCGTGCCAGAGAGCAGGCAGAAATCTTTATACGCTCACTTAACCGATTTGAGTTCCCGAAGATATTAATTATGCCTAATAACGATGCCGGTTCAAACGATATAAAATATGCAATTAATCATTACAGACAGGGGGAATTTCACATTTATGCCAACTTGAAGCGTGAAGACTACCTTTGCCTTCTAAAAAACTGTTTATGTATTGTCGGTAATTCAAGCTCAGGATTGCTGGAGGCTCCTACTTTCAGAATACCTGCAGTCAATATTGGCAGGCGTCAGCATCTTAGATTCAGGGGAAATAATGTTATTGATGTAGGATTCAAGGAAGAAGAAATAGTCTCAGCAATAGAAAAAGCAATCTCCGCAAAATTTAGAAAATTCTTACTGGAGAATATCGATAATCCATATGGTGACGGGCATTCCTCGGAAAAAATATTGAAACTGTTACTTGAAACAAAGATAGATGAAAAACTCATCGTTAAACATTTGACCTATTGATGAGGTGAGATATGAAAAAAGAAGATTTTTGTGTTACGACAAAGTATACTCTGCTTGAAGTAATGAATGTTATTGAAACTATCCGCGAACGCGGTGTTATCGTTTTAGGTGATACAGAAAAGGTCATCGGTGTACTTACGCTTGGAGATATCATACACGCATTGGTTGAAGGTAAATCAATATATGCTCCTATTGAAAAGCTTATAAAACCTTCGTTTATTTATTTAAATCAAGTCGATTTAAACCAGGCATTCAATATTTTCAAACAGAAAAACATATCACTGATTCCTGTAATAGATAAGAATAACTACCTTGTTGAAGTTATCACTCCGCGTGATATTATGGAACATACCATTTTTAATAAATAAGCTTAATAGATATGATCTCTGCCTAAATAGACACTTTTTATATAATTTAATAATCTTACTACTCACTCTTCAAATACCAGACAATTTCAAAGCAAAAGCTTTGTATAAGTGAACAAGTAACTTAAAACCTTTCAACTTAAACTCCAATAAGTTTCTGATCTGCAGGAGAAATGAATGAAAAAATCAAAGAACAATAGAAAAAGGAAAAAACAGTTGAAGAAAACTGATATTGGCAATTATACAATTGCCACTATGAAACAAAAAAATAATCCAACCATATCCGTATGCATGATTGTTAAAGACGAAGAGCTATTTTTGGACAACTGTCTAAAGAGTGTAAAAGATATTGCAGATGAAATAATAATTATTGATACCGGTTCAAAGGATAAAACGGTTGATATCGCGAGAAAATATACAGATAAAGTCTATTTTCACCCCTGGCAGAACAGCTTCAGTGAAGCCAGAAATCATTATTTTGAATATGCTACCGGTGACTGGATTTTTCAAATAGATGCTGATGAAGAACTAATAAAAAAAGACAAAAAGACAGTATTGGAAGCAGTTAAAAATCCTGATATCGATGCAATCATGATACAGATTATCAGTACCTACAAAAAGGGAGAGGATGAAAGCCGCCATAATGCCGAGCGTATTTTCAGAAATAATGGTGTCATACACTATGAGGGTCGTGTTCATAACAGACTTACAGGCATTAAAAATCCACAAATCTATCTGATCGGTCTGTTACATTACGGGTATGACCTTTCCGATGCTGAACTATCGGAAAAGAAATACCATAGACGGGTCTCTCTTCTTAAACAGGATATAGAGGACACGCCAGACAATCCCCTTCCCTACCATTATCTTGGATGCTGCTATTTACCCAAAGGCCTATATCATGAAACTCTGGATGTAAGTTCTAAGGCAATTGGGCTGGCAGAAAAGCATAATGACAAAAATCCGATCTATCTTTGGTCAAGATATAATGCGGCTATGGCATATTATCAGCTAAAGGATTATAACAATGCAGAATTAATATCTCTGGAAGCCATTAAGATTAATGATCATCATATTGACTCTTACTTCATCCTGACTTTAGTCAATCATGAACTTAAAAAATGGGATGATGTAATCAGCTACGGAAAAAAATATATAGAATTATGCGAACTGTTTGAAAAAGATCCTGATAAATTTGGCATTTTAGTATCTTCTACTCTGGGTATGGACTGGAACATTCTCGTTCTGATGGGAATAGCCAGTTATGAAACAGGAAAAGAAAAAAAATCAGAGGATTTTTTTAATAACGCCGCAAAAAAACCTAAAAAATCATTTCAGGTATATAGAGCGGCTGGACTCTATTTCCATAGTAGAGGTAAAAATAACCGAGCAAGGATATACCTTGAAAAAGCGCACAAAATAAATCCTGATGATTCAACAACAGAAAATATTTTAACTCAACTGAATCCTGATAATTCGAGAAAACAGACAGTAAGTTGCTGTATGATCGTCAAGAATGAAGAGGAATTTCTGGATAAATGCCTGGCAAGTGTAAAAGATTATGTTGATGAATTGATAATAGTCGATACGGGCTCAACAGACAGTACAGTAGAGATAGCAAAAAAATATACTGATAAAATCTATTTTCATCCATGGGAAAACAGCTTCAGCACAGCAAGAAACCAGGCATTGCAGTATGCAACCTGTGACTGGGTTTTTCAGATTGACGGTGACGAAGAACTAATGGAGGGAAGTGGAATAAGAATCCGTGAGGCTATTCAAAATGCAGGAGATGCTGACATAATTTATGTAAATATATTTTGCAGCTACGCCAGCGGAACTAAAAAATCACTTCATAATTTTGAAAGACTTTTTAAAAATAACGGTGTAATCCATTATGAAGGAAGTGTTCACAATCAAATAATTGGTGGTACAAAAGCTTTTTATTCCTCTATCGAACTTTGGCATTATGGTTATGATGTCGATGAGGAAAAGTCTCTACAAAAGTTTAAACGGACATCAGACCTGCTCAAAAAAGAAATTGAAAATGATCCTGAGAATCCCAAATATCATCATTATCTTAGTGTGTCTTATTTTTCAAAAGGCATGAATAAGGACGCCCTGGAGGAAGCAAAAACTGCTATCCGGCTTTCTGATGAACACAATGACAATCATCCGCTCTATGCGTGGACTCATTTCATAGCATCAATGACTTCATTCACTCTGGATGATATTGACCTGGGTAAAAGATACGCTCTGAAATCGCTGGACAAATATCCTGACCATATGGATTCCTATTATATGCTGGCAATGATGGCTGCTGAAAAGGCGGAGTGGAATGAAGTGATTCGATATGGCGAGAATTTCCTTGGCATATTGGAAAAACATAAAGAGAATCCCGGAAATGCAGGCCTTTCCATTAATAATACCATGAATGAAGGTCCTGCAGTATGTTTACTAATGGGACATGCTGCCTATAATACGGCAGAATTTGCACAAATGGAAAAATACTATAACCTGGCACATAATACTGCAGAAAACAAATGGGAGGTCTGGTGGAATATCGGAACCTACCATATGGATAAAACCGGTGATCTGGAAAAAGCAGGCCACTTTCTTGAACTCGCAATTAAGGAAGCTCCAGATGAGTATAGAGCATGGTATATGCTGGCAAAATACTACAACAAATGCGGATCAGCTAATAATGAAATTATTGCTCTTGAAAAGGTTATTAAAATAGGAACAGAAGAAAACTTTATTTTTAATAGACTATTCACATTATACACTGAAAAAGGGCTTAATGATAAAGCCTTTACATTAATTAATAATATTAATAATTTTGATTCATCCTTTTACCATTATCTTCTAAAACTTGGAAATAGCTTCCTGGAAAGAGGCATCCTTGAATCTGCCTTTCAATGTTATATGAAAGCGGCTGAGGCAGAACCTGACCGATCTGAAGCATGGAGTATCCTGGCGGAAATTACGTATTCTCTTGGACAGTATGATGATTCCCAGGTTTTTATTGAAAAGGCTCTTGAACTTAAAGGGAATGACGCATCCAATATACTTACGATGTGTGAACTGAAACTTAAATCAGGGGATATTGAATCACATGTAAGGTATTGTGATACGTTACTGGAGTGTTTAGGGCTTGACAGGAATAGAGCTATCAGCGGGTTCTCTGATCTTAAGAATCTTTTTATAGAGGTAGGCACCTATCTAAAAGAAGACATTAACTGTTCTTCAAAAATTAGCAGCATTATTAAACAGTTGGACACATATAATTCCTCTACAGGACAATAGTAAAGTGATATCAAATCAACCTTTATTAATTGCCGTTGTTGATGTTCCACAAAATTTCAGCAGTGGCGATTACTATTACAGAACCTATTCACCCGGGCTTGCCATGTCCAGGGAAGAAAATGTTTTTGTTGTCAGCATATCCAGGCTCCATCCCAAGCTGGATGAGGTAGTTAAACATTCTGATATTTTAATACTAAACGATATATGTGATTCGGATATGCTGCCTGTCATCGCCGAAAGAAAAAGGCTGGGGATACCAACCTTTTTTGAAATAGCCGATGATATGAATGGCCTTCAGCCATGGAATCCGGTCTATAATTTCTATAAAAACGAGGAAAATATAAGGCTGATCTATAAACTAGCCAATTATTGTGACGGGCTTCAATTTAGTGTACCTGAGCTGCAAAAACTATATGGAACTCTAAATACAAATAAAAGGGTCTTCACAAATCAATTAATAAGCGTCTCTTCTATTAAAGAAAAACAATATGATAATAACCTTACTATCGGTTGGGGTGGTTCACACGGGCATTTAGATGATATCAATACAGTGGTCAAACCATTAATAGACTGGGTTCTGTCCAGATCTGATGTGAAGCTGCATTTAATGTGTTCAAAGCCAATATTTGACTTATTCAATAGTATGCCAAAAAATAGAATAAGATATTTTTCTACAGGCTCTATAGATGATTATTATAATTTTCTTTCTACAATTGATGTAGGTATTGCGCCTCTAAATGATACACCTTTTAACAGGTCCCGTTCAGATGTAAAATTTCTTGAATATGCTGTTTCTGGCGTTGTTCCAGTCCTGGCTGATATAGCTCCATATAAAGATACGGTAATCAATGGGAGAACAGGTTTTTTATATAAAAATGTATTAGAGTTAACTAAAAAACTGAATTATTTAGCCAACAATCGTGAAATAATTAAGAATGTATCCAAACAGGCAAGGGATTACGTAATTTCCTGCAGGCATCAGGTTGACCATAATACAGAAAGACTCTCTTTTTATCTGAAGGACCTAAAAACACGGAATAAAAGCGCAGATCTTTTCAATAAATGGAGTTGTTTTCCAGGAGCATTATTAGAGGGAAGGTTCCTCATCTTATCAAATACCGAATTTGAAAAACAACTGTTTGAAGGGCTGATATTAATGCAGGAGCCAGAAAAAAACTCACATGCAGTAAAATGTTTTAAAAAAGGGTCTAATATAGAACCTGATAATTATCTTCCATACCTTTACCAATCCCAGATATCAAAAGATCCTGTTTCAGTTCTGTTAAAAGCAATCCATATACAACCGCATTCTATAAAAGCTTATATCCTTTTAGGTGATCAGTATGCCCGACTGGGAAAGATAATAGAAGCTTTTAATACATATAATAAAGCAGCCACTATATTTTCAGAGTATGATATCCCATTTTCCAGATCAGGAGACCTTTTGATGAGACTTGGAAAAGAAAAAGAGGCAAAATATCTTTATAAAATGGCCGCTGAAAAACGCTTTACCCTCCCCTAACCCCTTCATTAATCAACCTATCTACCTGTAAACACTCCTATTTCATCATTTATAAAAATCTTTTCATTTTTTTAATAATAACTTCAAAAAAATATTTAAGTTAATTCAGCTTAATCCCGATATTACTTTTAAATACAGAGTAAGTGGAGGAAAGGCAGGTGAGTTTATGACTGTAATATTCCACAAAAACTCAGGCAAGGATGCCAATATTTTCACCACGGTTATTTTATAACCGCCACATAAAACATATTTATTTAATCATGGAGGATTAAAACTATGGGATTAAGAATTCAAAACAACATCGCGGCAATGAACGCCCACAAAAACCTTACACAGACAGACTCAATGATGTCAAAATCATTGGAAAGACTGTCATCCGGTTTCAGGATCAACAAGGCAGCCGACGACGCCGCTGGTCTGGCTATTTCATCTGCATTCAGAGCTGATATTGCTTCTTACAAGGTTGCCAGCAGAAACGTATCAGAAGCAAACGCACTGGCACAGGTTGCTGAAGGTGCATACGACCAGGTCAGCAACATGCTTGTAAGGCTTAAAGAACTTGCTACCCAGGCCTCTTCAGCAAATGCAGGATCAAACCTTGACAAGATTAATGATGAAGGCAATGCCCTTCTGAATGAAATCGATCGTATTGCTAATGCAACCGAATATGCCGGGACAAAACTCTTAAACGGCAGCTTCGGTGTAACACAGGATACAACTCAGGGGCTTACAGCGTCGGCAGGAATATCATCCGCTAACGGCCTTCTGGATGGCCAAACATATGGCGTTTCAGTAACAGGTAGTACAGGATCTTTTTCTATCACTGTAACTGCTACTGTAGGCGGAAGTTCAGTTACTCAGACAGTATCAGGTGTAGATGAAACAAGTGATACAAGTGTTACATTTGCAGCGCTTGGTCTGAAGCTTGGAATCACCGAAGATCTTGATGGTGCCTCCGATGGAAATATTGTAGCCAATGCAGGAACTGCCTCTAACTTCCAGATAGGTGCGAAGAATACCACTGATGACCGTATCGGAATAACCTTGAACAGTGTAAGCACAAGCACACTGAGCCTGGATTCAGATCAGATGCTTTCAGCAACAAACGCACAGACCTTCCTCACCAGCATTGATAATGCTATTGACACATTGAATGATGCCCGTGGTGGAATCGGTGCTATCCAGAACAGGCTCGGCTATGCTGCTGCAAATCTTTCAACAACCATTGAAAATGTCCAGGCAGCAGAATCTGTAATCAGGGATGTTGATATGGCTTCTGAAATGACATCCTTTACCAAGACCCAGATACTGATGCAGGCTGGTACTGCGATGCTTGCTCAGGCGAATATGGCTCCGCAGAATATACTTTCACTGATTGGTTAACGGGGTATTAAGCTAGAAGCCTAAAGCTAAAAGCTCAAAGTATAACTTGAAAATAAGCCCCGCTTCTGGAAAACCGGTTGCGGGGTTTTTAGTTTTTTTTACCTTAAACCGCACACCGCACACCATAAACCAATATTTTTACTTTTCTGGCAAATAGTTTGCATATTTCCAATAAAGCATTTGTTTTCTTTAAGTTATTGGCATTTTTTTCCGATATAATGGATATAAAGGGAATAAAATTCCCATATGTAGCAGTGTAGAATACATGGAGGTATTATGGCTACAAGTACTAACCTTATAAGCGGTCTTTCCAGCGGATTTGACTGGCGGTCAATGATAGACCAATTGATTGCGATAGAAGCTGCACCGGTTGATCTTAAGGAATCGCAGAAAAATGAATATGAGACACAACTTTCAGAGTGGAGATCCTTCAATTCTACCCTCCTCTCATTAAAAAGCTCTGCCCAGGCATTGTCTAATCCTGATGATTTTTTTGTATATACCTCAAACATGTCTTCTGACAATAATGATGTTGACGCCAAAGACCTCCTTTCTATCTCTACCACATCCTCTGCGTCACCAGGTTCCTATTCTATTCAGGTGAATAATATAGCAACAGCACAGAAATTATCTTCCGCCTCTTTCAGCAGCTATTCAGATGCAATAGGAAGCAGTTACGCCGGAGATATAATAATAAACGGCAAAACCATCTCCATAAACGAAACCGATGGTCTTGATGACATAAGAAACAGAATAAACAATGCCAATTCAGGAACAAATCCAACGGGAGTTACCGCCAGTATAGTCAGTTACGGCACAAACGATTATCGGCTTATACTGACAAACAGTGAAACGGGAGACACAGGAATATCTCTTCAGAACGGTTCAGCAAATGATCTCCTGGAGCTTTTCGGATGGAAGGACGGCAGTTCGTCCTTAAAGAACAGCTTAACCGGAGGCGCCCAGTCAGATACTTTCTCCAGTACTACTCAGGATATAAAAACACTTCTCGGTCTTTCCTCATTCCAGTCAGGAACTGTGCAGATAGGCGGGCAGAGTGTTGCAATTGATCTCTCTGCTGATTCCCTGGAAGATATAAAGACAAAGATTGATTCATTAACCGGTATTTCCGCGTCGCTGATTACAGACACAGAAGACGGTGCTACGAAATATAAACTTCAGATAGACGGGACACAGACATTTGTAGATGATCAGAATATACTTGAAACTATAGGAGTCCTTGCCAAGGGAGTAAGCGATGTTCAGGGAACTGCATCAGCAAACACCATGACTTCGAATGGTGAAAACATAAGTGTCGATACCCTTTTAAGCGATATTGACGGATATTATGCATGGACATCGGGTGATTCAATAGACATAACCGGATTTGATCATACTGGAAATGCTATAAGCACTTCATTTTCAATAGGATCTTCTTCTACAGTTCAGGATCTGCTTGACGCCGTCGAATCAGCCTTTGAAAGTATCAGCGGAGATGTAACTGCTCGTGTAACTTCTGACGGAACTATTGAAGTAGAAGATATGGAAACAGGCACAAGCTTGCTTGAAGTTTCACTTTCTTCAAATATAACTTCAGGAACCCTTGCCTGGGGAGCATTCAGTGTACTTGATACAGTTAGAAAACGTGAGTTGATCGCAGGCGAGGATGCATCCGTCACAATAGATGGAGTTGAAGTTACAAGCAGTGATAACAGCATTAACGATGTTATCACTGGAGTAACCTTAAACCTGAAGGACTCCGATGCAAGCACGACTGTCACCCTTAATATCGACAGGGATTTAAGTGCAATAACAGATAAAATAAGCGAATTTGTGGATGCATACAATGAAGTATCGGCCTATATAAATGAACAGCAGTCATATGATGAAGAGAACGAGACAACAGGTGGTGTTCTTTTTGGTGACGGGACATTGTCATCAATAAAATCAGACCTGTCATCTCTGCTTGTGGAACCGATATGGGGAGTTTCTTCGGAATTTTCAATACTCGGCCTTGTTGGCATCAACCTTGATAATGAAGGGCAGCTTTCTGTTGACCGCGATAAATTAAACGGTTTTCTTGAGACCAATTTTTACGATATTCAGCAGTTATTCTCAGTAACCGGATCTTCTGATTCAGGGACTATTGAATATATTTCAAGCAGTAGATCCACAGAATCAGGCGAATATACTGTTAATATAATCCAGGCGGCGACTAAAAACAGTTCCACAAGTAATACGGCAGTTAGCGGAACACTTGCAAGCGATGAAGTAGTTACGATAACAGATGGTGATAAAACAGCAACAATATCACTCACAACAGGAATGACCATGGCAGATATTATTAATGCTGCCAATACAGAGTTTGATACTGTTTATACAGAAACATTAGCCGGTGACACTGCTGTTACGGCAAGTTCTTCTCCGGTCAGTGCTTCAACTACATGGGGTGTGGTTGACGGAGCAAATCTTGCAAATACCGACATCATAACTTTTTCAGGAACAACACGTAAGGGAGTAGAGGTTTCCGGTTCCTATACAATAGATGATACCGCCACTGATACAATTCAGGGTCTTCTCTCAGAAATAGAATCAGCTTTTGGAGATGTTGCTGCATCGATCGACAGCAGCGGCCATCTGGTTATAACAGATGATTTTGAAGGTGGCAGCAAATTATCAATTTCTTTCGATTATTCCCAGACATCCAATCCCACTAATGATATTTTCGGGTCTGTTCTTGCCAGTAACAGCGGAGGATACGAGGGAAGATATGCCATGAATATAATCGCTTCCAATGATGGGAGTGATCATCTTCAGTTAACAAATGACAGTTATGGCAGTAAGTACAGTTTTACAATCGAGGAAGATACTGACTCAGGACTCTGGACCGGAAGCATGACAACTCCTGTAACCGTGGATAACGGGCTTGATGTGGCAGGAACCATAAACGGAGAGTCTGCGACAGGATCAGGGCAGAACCTCACCGGCGATGGTGGTACAGATAATATAGACGGTCTTATCATCAAATACACAGGCTCAACAACAGGAGAAATCGGAAATCTAAAACTTACACTGGGAATAGCTGAACTATTTGACAGGACACTTTTCTCAATAACCGATTCATATGAAGGATATTTAGGTTTTAAACAGAACTCGCTCTCTGACAGGATTGATGCGATTGATGATGATATTGATAGGATGCAGACTAGGCTGGATCAGAAGATGGAAATGATGATTAACCGTTTTGTCGCCATGGAACTGGCAATATCGACAATACAGTCACAGAGTTCATGGCTTTCAAGCCAGTTAAACTCATTGTATTAAAATTATTATAAACCAGATAGATATTACGGGATTCATATTCAATTATAAATATCACCGTTATTAATATTTATAAATTTTCGGAGGATTAAATGGATTACGGAAAGGCTTTCAAACAGTACAGAAGATCATCTATTGAGACGGCAGATAAACTTGAACTTATTATTATGTGCTATGATAAAACAATTCTCTGCCTTCAGCAGGCAAAGGATCATCTCAGGAATGTCGAGATAGATAAAAAGGTTCTAAAGTTACAAAAAGCACTGGACATAATAAGTGAATTACAGTCAAGCCTCAATTTTGAAAAAGGCGATAAAATCGCAAAAAGTCTAGATTCATTGTATACATATTTAACCAATAGAATTATTCTTGCTGACGTTCAAAAAAACTATTCGATCTTTGATGAATGCATAAGTATTCTCAATGAACTAAAGAGCGGCTGGGAGGGTATAAGAACAGAAAAAGAAGAATCTGCCTCTTTAAACAAGGCTGTTAACCAGGAAATACCAAGGCTTTCCCATCAGGTTGCAGTATAGTTAATTTGTTTGAGGACTCATGATCTTTAATAAGGTATTTCATCCTTTAAAATAAAATGCGAAATCGTACATGGAGGTACTGAAAAATGGCACTATCAGAAATTCTAAATTTAAAACCACCAGAAGACACCATCCTATCGACAATCAACCGTATTCCTGTATCGGAATCTGTTAAACAGACAGATATTGAGAAAGGCATTACAACCTCTTTTATTGATACAGGTAAATTATCGGAAGAGGTACAAAAGGCGACTGAGGAAAAGATACAGCGTGTTTCCGAGTTGATGAACGATTATGTCCACTCATTGCAAAAAAATATTACAATACAGGTAGACAATGAAACCGGGGATATAATGGTCAAGGTCATTTCGGAAGAAGACGGAAAGGTAATAAGAGAGATTCCATCCGAAGAATTACTGGCACTGGCAGCCAGAATGGAAGAAATCTCCGGTGTATTTTTTGATCAGGTCATATAGCCTAATTTAATCCATTGACACATCTCTGTCATCAAACTGACTATTGATAGACAAGGAGGAAACCGGTATATCCTTTACCGCCCCATTTTTTATTTTTACTTTTATTATCAACATGTTAGTCCTTTTTAATCCGATTATATATCATACCTTCAACGGCATTCTTTTTGCATATTTCTCTTTATACTATTCGTTTCTAACACTCTTTCCTACTGAGCCTGACCGAATAAATTGCCAGATAAGTTACGAGGCACATGCAGAATGAAAATTTTAATTGTCGAAGACGACTATATTTCCAGAGATGTTCTGCAGAAAACACTGCAGAAAGCCGGGTATGAAACCTTTACCGCTGAGGACGGTCTGGAAGCATTGAAGATATTCCATGAAACACCCTTTAGGCTAATTATAAGTGACTGGATGATGCCAAACATGGATGGAGTTTCATTGTGCAAAAAAATTCGTGAAATATCAAAGCATAATTATGTTTATTTCATAATTCTGACAGTAAAAGACAAGAAGGAAGATCTTATTGAAGCATTTGATGCCGGTGCAGATGATTTCATTTCCAAACCCTTTAATACAGGTGAAATAAAGGCAAGAATAAAAACAGGAGAAAGAATAATCAGGCTGGAGCAGGATCATAAACTTCTCCAGAATGTTCTTATTGAAAGTAAAAACAAACTTCTTACAGTATTCGATTCACTAAAAGAGGAGGTTGTTTCTATTGATGCGGACTTCAAAATTATTTCTGCAAATAAATCCATGCTCAATGAAATGAATATGCCCTTTAACCACATAATTGGAAGTGATCTTCTTAATATATTGGCTACACGCAGGTTTACCGGAAAAAAAGAAAGTATCCCTTCTCTGATCCAAAGGACCTTTCAAACTGGTAAATGCAGATCGAGCATACATGAATGTCTGGATAGCAATGGAGAAATAAAGCAAAAGGAATTGATATATACGCCTGTTATAAACAACGATAAGATAAACCAGGTAGTTATCTCATGCAGAGATATTACAATCGATAATAAAAATGCTGAGAAAATAAGCAATCTCAATAAAGAGCTCAATGATGCAATTCTTCAGGTAAAATCAAAAAATGATGAACTGGAAGAAACTCTTTTGAAATTAAAAAAAACACAGGACCGGATATTACAGTTAGAAAAGATGGCGTCCATCGGTCAACTCGCCGCCGGAATTGCACATGAAATAAATAATCCAACAGGATTTGTCAGCAGCAACCTTAAAACCCTCGCTGGTTACCAGGAAGATCTTAGCGGATTGATAATAAAATACAGGGAACTGTTAGCAATGTTGAACAATGTATATATCCATAATGAAGCGACTTCAGAAGTTTCAGAACTGATTGATAAAATAATAAATTACGAAGAAGAAATTGATTTAGATTATATTCTTGGAGACATAAAGAATCTGATTAATGAATCAAAAGACGGCGCCAGTAGAATTAATAAAATAGTTCAGAATCTTAAAGACTTTGCATATCCTGGCGAG
Source organism: Desulfatiglandales bacterium (assembly GCA_963667015.2). Classification (GTDB taxonomy): domain Bacteria; phylum Desulfobacterota; class DSM-4660; order Desulfatiglandales; family HGW-15; genus JAAZBV01. The sequence goes on along the minus strand of CAXXJJ010000004.1, from coordinate 390,701 downwards.
GATAAATTAGAACTTGCTGATATCAACAGGAATATTGAGTCTACATTAAATATAGTATGGAACGAAATAAAATATAAAGCTACTGTTACTAAAGAATTCGAAGAACTCCCTAAAATAGAATGTTATCCCCACCAATTAAATCAGGTTTTCATGAATATCCTGGTTAATGCCGCACAGGCAATCGAAAAGAATGGTGAAATAAAAATAGTAACCAGGAAAGTAAATAATATCATAAATATCTCAATTAGTGATAACGGCTCTGGAATACCAGAAGAAAATATTAATAGAATATTTGATCTTTTTTTTACCACTAAAGAGACAGGTAAAGGAACTGGACTGGGATTGAATGTCGCTTATAATATAATTCAAAAACATAAAGGTGAGATTAAAGTCAGCAGTGAACCGGGAAAGGGAACAACCTTTTCCATTTCAATACCTGTGGGGAAAAACTGATGAATACGCCGGAAAATACTATCCTGTGTGTAGATGATGAAGAAAATATACTTAATGCCTTAAAACGCCTTTTAAGAAAAGAAGGATATAATTTAAAGACCGCAAAGAGCGGTTCAGAAGGATTGGACATACTCAAAGTTAATGATGTCCACCTTGTAATATGTGACCAGAGAATGCCTGATATGGGCGGAACCGAATTTCTTGCAAAGGTTAAAGAAGACTATCCTGATATAATCAGGGTGATTCTGACCGGATATACTGATATTGATGCTATTTCCGAGTCTGTAAATAAAGGCCATATTTATAAATTCCTTTTAAAGCCATGGAATGACCAGAATCTAAAGCTGGAAATAAGACAATGTATCGAGCAATATAAACTGGCACAGACAAACAGAAGGCTTCAGGATAAGGTTATCGAACAAAATAAAGAATTAAGAAAAATAAATGAAAATCTTGAAGCAATGGTCAGAGAAAGGACTAAAGACCTTAAAATTCAGAATAAAGCCCTTGAGATATCACAGGCAATACTGGAAGATCTTCCCATACCGGTAATTGCCGTCGACAGTGATCTCATAGTAGTCATGGTCAATATAAAAGCTATGTTCCTTTCAATTAATGGAAAATATTTTCAGGTCGGAAACGATGTTTCAGGCCATTTCCCTCCTGATCTGGAAGCCAAGATAGTCACCGTAATTGATGATGACAAAGGAGATATTGTAAAAGGTTTCCAGATCTCGGGAAGAGATTATGATATTGATATAGTATCGGCCTCAGGCAAATTCCGTGGCAAAGGGGCAGTTATGGCCTTTATTCCGATCCATGACAAGGTATAAATCCCCAGAAGATACAAAGAATAATGCGTATGATTCACCCTTCGTTTCAGTTAAATATTTTCAATATAACTGCATTTGTTAACCGCTTATTTTAACTGTCCTTATATTGATTTTACTTTTATAAAAACTGCTTAAGATTAATCATGTTGGTGCCGATAATTAATACGGAGCCCGTATAAGTATTGTATAATATTTATAATGACATGTGGAGGGATGCCCAAAATGGAGGCAATAAAAAATATAACCCAGGAGCCGGCAAGAAGGCAGGTTGAGATGTTAACCACTACTTCTTCTACTTCAAATACTCAAAAACCGGATGTTGATAAAACAAAATATCGAAGGGATGAGACTCAAGTTGTTGAACAGGTAAAAGAGGCAACAAATGAGAGAATAAACAGTATTGTAGAGGCTATGGACAGTTATGTTCAGTCAATGCAACATAACCTTAAAATCCAGGTCCATGATGGGACAGGACAAATAATGGTGCAGGTGACATCCAGGGACACCGGTGAAGTTATCAGGGAATTTCCGCCTGAAAAACTCCTTGATCTGGCTACACGAATAGAAGAATTGGCAGGCACTTTATTTGATGAAAAGGTATAATAAACAGAAGTTATTATTTTATATTCGCACCTCTTAGAGATCACAAATGAAACTAAAAATATTAATCGTTGATGATGATAAAACCCTGTTATCCGCACTTAAAACGGTTCTTGATCAGGAAAACAATGTAACCGTATGCAACGATGGTAACAAGGCGATCGAACTGTGTAAAAATGAGAAATTTGATCTTATAATTACAGATCTGATGATGCCAGGTGCAAGCGGTCTTGAAGTTTTGACGGAGACCAGGAAAATTGATCCCGACAGCCTTGTTGTCCTTATAACCGGATTCGCTTCTCTTGAAACAGCAGTTCAGGCCATAAGAGAAGGGGCTTATGACTATATTACAAAACCATTCAAGCTGGAAGAGATCAAGATAATAGTAAACAATGCGCGTGAGAAAATCAGACTGATACGCGAAAATAGAAAACTTATTGAAGATCTTCGTAATGCCTACGAACAATTGAACATGATGAAGAAGATGCTTGATATTGATCATGATAAGGTACTTGAAGATGATAAGGACGGCGCACCGGTGATAGCCGGCAGCATGCTGCCCTTTTACTATTCCAGCACACTGACAAGAGGAAAATCATCTATTCTTGACGAACTTGAACGAATTTCGGAACTCAAGGAAAAAGGCTTATTAACAGGAAAGGAATTTGAATTGTGCAAGTCGAAGCTATTCAACAACATGAACCAGTAGTTGAGCAGGACTTTAGCTCCATGACTGTGATGGTTGTGGATGATGACCCAATGGTTGGTGAAACCCTGGGCATGTTTTTCGAACATCTCAAATTTAAAAAAATTGTCACACTGGACAGAGGGGAAAAGGCGATTGAAGAAATTGATCGTGAATTCTTTGATTATATATTTATGGACCTCATGATGCCGGGGATAGGCGGACTTGAAACACTAAAACGTATTCATGAAAACCATCAGCTTACAAATGTTATTATAATGACCGGATATCCGACGATGGAAACGGTTATTGACGCCATGCGAAACGGTGCCTCTGATTTTCTGGTTAAACCTTTTCGACTTCAGGATATAAAAATAATTCTTGAAAGAATCAGCCGTATTAAAATACTTATGGAAAAAAACTGGAGGCTGAATCAGGAACTTGAAGAAAAACTGGAAGTTGAAAAACTGAACATTGAGTTGGAGAAGAGAATAAGGCATCAGACAATGATGTACAATATAGTTGATTCTCTTTCCAGGATAAATAAAACTGAAGACCTGTGCAGATTTATCGTTAAAAAGAGTATGGAGACCTGTCAGGCACAAAAGGCTTGTTTCCTTATTCATGACGATGAAAGTACAGGTAACTACATTCTCCTCTCTCAAACCGGTCTTGAAAATTTTATTCCAGGAACAGCTATAACCATTGATAAAAAAGAGGATGAGAAGGATATAAAAAGTATTCTTTTTGAGTCATGTTTTGGTATCAGCACAAAAATCGACAGTAACTACCTGTCTATCCCCTTTAATATCAGGAATGAACCATTTGGGCTTTTACTGGTCGGTGAAAAGGATGGTGTAGGAGCATTCGACTCTGATGATGAATTTATATTAAAGTTCATGGCCGAAAGAACTGCCCTCAATATCGAAAATATGGCCCTTTATGACAATCTTATGCAAAGCCTCATGGCATCGCTAATGTCACTTGTAGGGGCTATTGAAGCAAAGGATAAATATACGCGACAGCATTCATCCAGGGTAACTAAATATGCCATCGAGATTGCAACGGTAATGGGTTGCTCCGAGGATGATATGCAGAGGCTTAGAACATGCGCTCCTCTTCATGATATAGGCAAGATAGGTATAAATGACAGCATTCTGAATAAGACTTCAAGGTTAACAGAAGAGGAATACGATGTAATAAAATCACATCCGTTGATCGGGGTTAATATTGTTACTCCCCTTGGACTTGATAAGGATGAACTCGCAATAATAAGAAATCATCATGAAAGATGGGATGGTAAAGGCTATCCTGACGGCCTTTCAGCAGAAGAAATCCCTCTTTTATCACGAATTCTTGTTGTGGCTGACAGTTTTGATGCCATGAATTCTGACAGGGCATATAGAAAAGCTATTCCTGTTGAAAAATGCATTGAAGAGTTGGTACATAACAAGGGAACACAATTCGACCCTGATGTTGTTGATGCATCCATAAAGGCATTCTCAGAAAATACTGATCCTGACCTGATCAGTATAGCCAGCTGATAACAAAGGATTCTCAACTTCCGATACTTTTTTATAGACCGCTGTTTTTTCTTTCCATTCAATTGGAATTTATACTATACTTGCATTCTTTTAATCCTTAAGCCAATAAAAACACAGGAGCTTGTTTACATGTCAGAAAGCAATCGACGCGAGCATTTCAGAGTTGAAATGACTGTACCGGTCAAGTGGAAGATACTTGCTGATGATGAAATAGAAATAGTAAAAAAAGGTATGGGCAGCACTCTTTTTAAACAAAGCGGAATACCAAGCCCCATAGATTCTTTTCTTGATGAAACTGAAAAGGGTTCAAACAACGAACAGCTATTTCTTGCTCTCCAGTTACTGAATAACAAGATTGATTATATTATAGAACATTTATTATCCAGGTCTTCATTAGAAACAGCCGGTCATGATAAAATCATGGAAATAAGTGCTTCTGGTTTAAAATTTGCTTCAGAGGAAATATTTGAGGAAGGAACACTGCTCAAAATGGAGCTCATAATGCCAGGAATCGTCCAGTATAACATGGAGCTCATAGCCGAAATAATAAGATCCACCAAAAAAGAAGATCAATACATAAATGCTGCAAGGATAGTTTATATAAAGGATGATTCGCGTGATTCAATAGTTAAGCTGGTTTTTCAGAAGCAGAGGATGGACATAAGAAATAAAAAAAACCTGGAGGATTTAGACTGATGGAGTTTTCCCTGAATGATCTGATCGGATTATTCAAAATGGCTTCACTTGGCAAAGTAACAGGAGGTCTCATACATAATATTAACGGTCCATTACAAAATATAGGCCTTGATCTTGAAATGAGCCAGTACATGCTGAGAAAAGAAGCAGAGGATAATGGTGGGACAGAAAGCAGTATCATGGCACGCCTTAAACGAATTGAGGAGGAGCTCGATCGTTTAAATAACATGATTAAAATATCATCCAATAAAATAATGCAGTCTGATAACGGCCTTCAGAATTTTAACGAATTCATTGAACAGGAGTTATCTTTTTTAAAGACTAACCTCTACTTTAAACATAATGTGGAAATAACCCTTCAATTGGATGCTCCCCCTCCCCTGACAAGTCGGTTACCTGAAAATTCAATACTCGCATTTGGATGGCTCCTTCAACGAGTCATAGAAGAGGTGGAAAAACTTAAAGGTAAAAAGCTTTTTATTAAGACGGAAAAAGAAGGAGGATTATATAAGATCTCTATTGATGCTGAGATAAATGAGTTTTCGGATTCAGTTGATGCGATTTTAAAAAATGCAAACCTTGGCTCTGATAAATTGACAGCCCCGGAAAAAGGGTCTGATCTGCTGCTTATCATAAAGATATTTCATTCAGAAGGAATAATAGTAGAAGCAGGATCAGGCACTATGGATAAACTTGTCATTTGCTTCCCCACCGGGAATTAAATATAATCACCTCTGCGGAACCGTTCTATTTCCGTGCCAATGGTAACAGCAACATCTGAAATTACCGGCTTAAGTTTATCTGGTACGCCTTCCATAGTTGAAATATCTTTTATTGAAGCAAGTCTTTCATCCAGTTGATCGACCAGAGATGACAGGTCTTCGGCTGGAAAAGACTCATCAGCCAGCTTTCCGGCATAAAAATCCACTAAATTCAATGTATCCTTCAGGGAATCAAGCAACAAATCCTTTTCGCTCGTTCCCGATGTTCCGTTAATAGGAAGAGTCCCTGCAGGGCCATCGATTATCTGGACAGGATTAATATTAACAGGCAAAGTCTTATTTGTTTCGGTACTGGACGTCAACTGATCCATAATCTTCTGAAAACTGCCTGCATCCGTGTTTTTATTTTTATTTATCTTTCCCTGCTGTTCCAGCAGAACTCTTTGATTTTCATAGATTTTCATTTCCTTGCTCCTTTGCCGGTTTGATGATTATTTTATGTAAATGCAGATCCGGATATTGTATGGAATCATATTTACACTTATAATCAGGAATCTTTACATCCTAATATTTAATTTTAATGCAATATGCTTGCCATAGCCGTTAACGGCATAAGCAATCTTTCAAACCGGGCATTAACGCTTAATCAACCTGTATTATCAACAGGTTACTCATTATTTTATTAAACGCCGAAAATAAGAAATTTATTATTAATAATATAGAAGACCCTCAAAAGGGAATAATCTTCCTGTCATCCGGAATATTTTTTCCTGAAAGATTATATGATATAGTTATGTCAGATGAAAAAAACCGGCTTACACTGGAGTAAACCGGTTCACGTACATTTTTCATTATGATTTTATCATAAATGTTAGAATATCTTCGCGAGTTTGGCACTGAATGTCTCAGGTGTAAAAGGTTTTACAATGTAATTACTTACACCGGCCTGGACGGCCTGTACAACATTCTCTTTCTGCCCCTCAGCGGTCACCATAAGAAATGGAGTATCCTTAAGTTTAGCATCTGCCCTTACGGCCTTTAAGAGGTCCAATCCTGTCATATTAGGCATATTCCAGTCAGAGACAATTAAACCTACTTTCTCTTTTTGAAGCTCCTTAAGTGCCAGTTGGCCATCTTCTGCCTCTATAATATCATTAAAGCCGAGCTGCTTAAGAACCCCTTTAACAATTCTTCTCATCGTGGCAAAATCATCTACTACCAAAACTTTAATTGACGTATCAAATCCCATATCATATCCTCCATATCTTCTTTATTATATTGTGAAAAAGCTGCAATATCCGCTTTATATTTTATCGTTCAATTATAGACTGTTAAGAAGATCATCTATAGCTTTCTGATCAAGTCCTTCCCCTGCCCTCTGAGGACCTTTTAATTCATACATGAACTCATCAACATCTTTATTCAACTCTTCATATGTTATTTCAGGGTCTTCTTTATATTTCTTTAATTTTATTCCAAACGAAACTATCAGTTCTTCTATCTTTATTTCCATTGACCTGACCAGATTGATGATCCTTTGTATACGCTGCCCTACCAGGTCCTGGAAACTTAAAGGTTCCATCATGTTAAGAGATCGCTGTTCAACTTCCTTTAAAAAATCTATTTGAGCAACCAGCGCCTCCATGGCTTCTTCAAGGCTGATGCCTATTGTAAGATCTCCTTCACCCTGCTTTTCGAGTAATTGTTCCAGCACTCTGCATCGTGTATTTGCCGCATCCATCTGAGCATCATTGATATCCATAATTCGCATAGTGCTCTCTTCAAGGGTTTCGTTTATCCCCTCAAGTTGATTGCTCGCCTCAGGAATATCTCTTGAGGCTAATTCAACTATATCAGGCTCAATTCTGGTCTGGATATCTTTTCTGAAATCAATTAGTTCCTTGGCTATTCCCTTTATCTTGTCGGAAAATTCCATGGTCAACAACTCAAAGAATTCCCCTTTTCTCAATTTGCTGATAACATCTTTTATGTCTTCTGTTTCATCGGTCGTAAGATTTTCGGCTTTAACTACTGGATGTCCTGCCAACTCTTCTCTATGACTACCATTTATATATCTATGGCAGAGAAACTTTTTTCCTGATGTATCTATACCGGACAGGAGGCTGTTAGGAAGTTCCTCAGTATTAAAAAGCAGTTGATAGTCGCTGACATTATAAGCTGTCCCTGATTTCAAAACAATAAAATAGGGCTTAATATTTTCCTTATCCTGCATTCCCTGAACAGGAAAAACCTTCCCTTCATACTCTATATAATCATACTTATCATTTCCCGAAACGATACTGGCCTTATATTTGGTTATTACCTGCTCAATCTCATGTGTATCAAAGGCTATTCGTTCTGTTTTCCCATCAAGGTCACCCATTAACACATTGCCCATTAAAATATCCTCCAACTTCTAATCACAGTAAATTATTTTATACTAGACAAACTAGCAAAATATATACCAAAACAACACCAATAAACTATTTTTTAACCCTAATTAATTCAGACAGTTAGAGTCAATCAACCAGAGCCATCTGCCCTCATCAAATGACGCGTTAGTTGATCTTCTCTAATTCGTCAAGTATCTGGACTTTTGTAGGCCGAAAAATGACATACCTTATAGGAAGAACAACATTCTGTTCTACGATATTTCTTTTTTGATATTCGTATTCGGATTTTTCCGGTTTTAATGTGATTATTATTTCGACATCCTTCATCTTAATATTTTCGGAATGGGTTTTAAATAATGAGGAAATCGCCTTTTTTATCTGGCGTTGATCTTTACCGGAAATCTTTGAGTTGATATATGGCGTTGCCTGAGGAAGCCTCTCATTTATTGAAGACATACTGAAACATCTATCGATATCTTTTTTATTAGTTAAATTACATTTAACTTTCCATATAAAATCAGATTCAAGGTTAATTGATGTAATTATTTCACCAATTCTGTTTTTTTCTTTCAATAAACTTTTCTTTGTAAACATTTCCGAAGGTTTAAAGGATGTATAGATCGGCCTGTTAAAGGAGAAGCATAATTCTTCAACATCCTGATCCGATGGAGTGTCTCCGCTTAGCTTGAAGTAACTGCAAAAAACAGCATATTCATCAAAAGGAAATGTTGAACAAAAAGCAGTCTCTGATATTAGGATATAAACGACAAAAATAAAAGAAGAGAACAGAGCTCTTTTCGTAAAGGCTTTAGAAAAGTAGATCATAATTTCTCACTTACATCCAGGATATATTCCAGAGGATTAACGGCCCTGCCGTCTTTTACTATCATATAATGCAAATGACTGCTTGTTGACAGGCCGGAATTACCCATAAGACCGATTTTTTCTCCACGGAAGATTTCCTCTCCATCTTTCACAGCAACATTGCTCAAATGTCCAAATATGGTTTTGATCTGTTCTGAATGTCTGAGAACTATATAATTTCCAAGCCGCTTGTCATGTCCTGTTTTCAAAACGATACCATTAGCCGGTGCAATTATCTTTGTTCCCCAGTTACCTGCAATATCAATGGCGGCATGAAATTCTTTCCTTTTTGTAAAGGGATTAGCTCTCCATCCGAAACCTGATGACAGGTGGATTCCTTTTTTATCAACGGGTATGATGTTGGGTGTATAATCCTGAATCGTTTCTTTGGCTTTCAGTAATTTTTCAAATTTCTTAAAATCTGATTCCAGGCTATCCAGATGAGCCGGCAAATAGCTATCAGCTGGATTATTTCCTGTATTATCAAGTTCCAGGTATTCGGACATATCAGACGCACCACCCTGCCCCAACAGCCCTTCATTTGATCCGGCGGACATTTTCTCTATTCCGAAATATTCGTTTAACTGTCTGTCTTTGTCTTCTATACGTGCAAGATTTTGTTTAAGGTATCTCAAGTTGGATATTTCGGCTTTCATCTCTCTACTTTTGTTATCGAGAAATGCAATCTTTTGATTTAATGAGAAGATATGATTCTGAAAAAAAGGTATTGAGAGAACGGATACAATCAGGGCTATTGCCAGTGCGACTAAATATCCCGGCCTGATTATAATTTGTCGAGACTTTCCTGTGCCATTTTTAGGCATCCAAATTATGTATGACTTTGTAGCTTTCATATTTAACATATCGGAATGATGCAACAAAAACTAAAGTGATTTCAACTGATAAAATACAGACCTCAAATGTCTCTGCGGTTCAAACTGGGGGCATATACCTGTGAGTGACTCAGTTGATCCGATAATAAGATATCCGTCCGGGGCAAGAACGCTTGCAATTTTTTCAAAAAGTTTTTTCTTATCCTCAAGACTGAAATATATTGCTACATTACGGCAGAAAATAATATCGAACTGGCCTATTCCGGTAAAGGGCTGCATCAAATTACGTTTTTGAAAAACTGCCATAGCCCTGATATCATCCCTGATCTTCCAGGAATTCTCATGTTCCAGGAAATATCTGTTCAGTGTATCCTTATCAAGACCACGTTCTATCTCAAATTTATTGTATTTACCATAACTTGCTTTGGCAACAGCCTCATCAGAGATGTCGGTTCCAAGCAGCTTGATTCTATATTTATTAGGGTCAGGGAGCAGCCCCTTTAAAATAATAGCAAGGCTGTAAATTTCCTGTCCCGTAGAACAGGCAGCACTCCATATCCTTATATTTATAGGTAAAAGTCCGGATGTTTGTGCAGTTCTTTTATCAATCAGGTCTGGCATTACCTTATGCTTAAACATCTCAAAAGGTGAGGAATCTCTGAAAAACAGGGTTTCATTGGTAGTTACCGCATCGATTATTTTTCTTTCCAGTTGTTTACTTATGTCGGATATTGCCTTCCGGTAAAGTTCAAGATATGAGGAGACACCTTCATTTTCAATGATCATCTTCAGTCTGGTTTCGATAAGATAGGCCTTTTTTTCATCCAGAAAGATACCCGAGATATCATAAATATATTTTGAGATTACTTTGATCTCGTTTGGGGTTATTTTGATCATGAGTTAATGCTGTCCTTTTGATCTACCGGCACATATATCATATCATTCTATACTGATTTCACGCTGTTACATATTTCATCGGCTAATCTGTCAAGAGGCGCAATAACATCCACAATACCTTCATCGATAGGCTTCTTGGGCATGCCAAATACAACACAGGTTGGTTCATCCTGTGCAATTATAAATGATCCGTTTCTTTTCATCATCTTTAGACCCTCTGTCCCGTCAGATCCCATTCCCGTCATAATAACTCCGGTAGATCTCCCGACATAATGTTCGGCAATAGAGCGGAATAAATAATCTACAGATGGTTTACAGCTGTTCTCAGGGGGGTCATCAGTTATTCTTAAAATTCTGTTTAATCCATCAGCACTGGCAACCACTTTCATCTGTGTCCCACCTGGGGCAATAAAGGCTGTATTGGGCCTTAAAACCTCACCATCCTCTGCTTCCTTAACTTCAATAGCGCAGTGGGAATCAAGACTTTTTGCCAGTGAACTTGTAAATAAAGGCGGCATATGCTGTACAATCAGGATAGGAACATTAATGTTTGCCGGTATCCTGGGCATCATTTCCGTAAGAGCCTTTGGACCTCCGGTTGACACGCCGATACCGATAATTTCAGCCTTTGCCTTTCTGGATTTCTTTACAGTGGAAGAGCTGATACTCTTGGGTTGAACATCGGTATACTGGTATTTTGAACTGTAATTTCCACCTCTGAGAATTTTTTTCATCTCCAGATGTCTGGAAAAACTCTTTATTAAAAGGGCAAGGCTTTTCTTTATTGACTGCTTGCTTTCTTCGATACTGCCCGTTTCAGGTTTGGTTATATAATCAAAGGCACCCAGCTCAAGTGCTTTTATTGTCAGGTCTCCGCCCTTATGGGTTAATGTACTTAAAACAATGGCGCCCACATCGGGAGCCTCTGTCCTGATTGACCTTAAAACATCAAGCCCGTTCATTTCAGGCATTTCAATATCAAGGGTAAGAAGATCCGGTTTGAGTGATGCAATCTTCATCATGGCAATTCTGCCATTATTTGCGGTCCCGACTACTTCAACATCAGGTATTTCAGCAAGTACATCACTTACAGTTTTTCGATAAACTACTGTATCATCTACTACAAGTATTCTTACAGGATTTTTTTCCATTAAATATTGTAATTCCTTTTAGTTCAATCTCTCATAGGATTGAAATATTGCCAATGAATACCTCATTGAAACGGTCTACAGAGTCTGAGTATTATCCTCTTTAAGGACCTCTTCCACATTAAGTATTCCTATCAGGCTGTTTTCTTTCTTAAAAACACCTTCAAAAAATTTCCCCTGAATCCCTCCAATATTTGCCGGAGGGGGTTCTATATCTTGTTCATCTGTTCGTTCAACATCTCCTATTTTATCAACAAGAAGGCCGATGTATTCGCCATTGGAATTAACAATAATATTTCTGGTTTCTCCACTTGTCGTTGTCTCAGAAAGACTCAATTTATTTCCCAGATCAATGACTGTTACGATTTGTCCCCTTAAATTGAGTATTCCCTTCACATAGTCAGGTGCAAGCGGAACCTCTGTCATTTCAAGAAGTTTATTAATTTCCTGCACCTTTAATATATCCATTCCACACAGTGCATCACCAACATAAAATGTTGCCAGTTCAACTGTTTTATTTCCTGCCTGTTTATTGTCTGCCTGACTTGCCATTTATTCTTACCTCCTGTTTCAACACCCCGGTATCATTCCCTGATGTTTTTAAAAACCATGTCATGCGATAAACTTCTGAAATTAATGCCCTGCCGTTTTAAGATGCTTGTAAACACTTTTCATTAATTTTTCCTTATCCAGTTTTATCTGGTAGTCATCAATACCTACGGCACGACCTCTTGAAATATCATCATCACTGGCCATTGTTGTAAGGGCTATAACCGGCAAATGTTTAAATCTTTCATTTCCCTTAATCTTTGAGGTTAATTCAAAACCGTCCATATTGGGCATTTCTATATCAGTGATAACCAGAGATATTTCATCGATATGTTTTCCTATTAGATCATAGGCTATAACACCATCTTCTGCCTCAAGCACATTATATCCATCTTCTTTCAGGTATTCCATTACCTGGCTTCTGAAAAAATTTGAATCTTCGGCATATAGAACAGTAGCGGCCTTATTGTCGGAAACCATAACTGTTTCTTTTTTATCAAACCAGTGCGGATTTAATGATTCCACAATCCCGAATATATTTACCATAAGAGTTGTTTGATTACCGATAATTGCAGATCCCATAATCCCGGTTTGTTTTAAGGTCATATCATCAACATTCAGAGCTTCTTCTGTTGCATCAAGCGGAGGAGTAGCAAGAAGTCCGATATCTCTCCCGCCTATTGAGAAAACTATAACAAGAAGATCTTCTTTATCCGCCCGTGGTTTTACATCGGCTACCTGTTCGATTGCAAAAAGTGGAAGACTGGAGCCTCTGTATTGAATAACATTTTTTCCCCCAACATTTTCTATTGAGGATCGCTTTATCTTCTCCACTCTTTCTACAAGACCTAATGGAACTGCAAACTGCTCATCTTCGGCATTCCTGAAAATCAGAAGAGATTGAATATCCTGCTGACTCTTCAATCTCTGCTCTTTGGCAACCTGCATTGCTCTTTCTGTTCCTTCCATTGATGTCAGGTTTGCCATCTGGGATATACCTGCCACATCAAGAATAAGGGCTACCCTGCCATCACCCATAATAGTTGCTCCGGCGTATGCCTTGCAGTGCTTAAGGTGTCTCCCAAGAGGTTTAACAACGATTTCTTCAGAGTCGAACAGTTCATCTACTACAAGTCCGTATTTTAATGCCCCGGTGTAAACAACTACAATATTCACTGCACTAGTTGCATGGTATCTGCGATCTCTAAGATCCCTTCTTTTATCAATTTCATCGGGAGACTCTGTTTCATTCAGGCTTATGTCTTCATCCTTTTTATTTATCATCCTGATGATTTCATCATCCTTCTTTGCCTTTTTAAGAGGACTCTTACGACCTCTTCTGTCTGCAATATTTTCTCTCCTGTCCTTTTTCACGAGCTTGTCAGCCTGATCAAAAAATGTTCTCTCCAGCCCGATTACATCCGAGAGCCGTATGAGCGGGAGAAGGCTTCCCCTTAACCTTACAACTTCAGCATCTCCAACCTTTTCTATTCTATCTTTTACCTGATTTGCGGGAATCCTGAAAAGCTCTTCAAGATTTACCTGAGGAATGGCATATCTTTCTCCGCATACACTGATTAACTGACTTGGAATAATAGCCAGGGTAAGCGGAAGTTTGATCTTGATAGTAGTTCCCTTACCAATGGTAGATTCAATATCAACCACCCCGCCAAGCTTATCAAGGTTGGTCTTAACAACATCCATTCCAACACCACGACCGGATACGTCGCTGACTTTTTCTGCGGTTGAAAAACCGGGAAGAAAGATCAGGTTGATCTTTTCCTTTTCAGACATTGATATTGCCTGATCCTCTGTAATGAGATTTTTTTCAAGTGCAATCCTGGTAAGTTTATCGGGGCTGATTCCTTTTCCATCATCGCGTATTTCTATATTTACCTGGCCGGCTTCATGATAAGCCTTAAGAAAAACATGACCAACCGGATCTTTACCGGTCTTTTGTCTGTCCGCTGGTTTTTCAATACCATGATCAACGGAATTTCTTACAAGATGGGTAAGGGGATCATTTATGGCCTCAAGGATAGTTTTATCCAGTTCGACCCCTTCACCTTCAATTGTCAATTTGACGTCTTTATTAAGAGTCCGTGCAAGGTCTCTGACAACCCTGGGAAATTTATTAAACACATTACCAATTGGCTGCATACGGGTCATCATTATTGCTTCCTGAATCTCTGATGTTATGAGATCCAGTCTCTGCCCTGTTCCGTCTATTGACCTTAAATCCTTTTGACCGATAGCCTGAAGCAACTGATTCCTTCCAAGAACAAGTTCACCTGCCAGGGTCATTAGTGAGTCCAGAAGACTTACATTTACCCTAAGACTTGAGTCACCGCCCTTTGCAGCGGCTGCACTCTGAGAATCAGTCTCTTTGGGCACAGCAGGTTCTGTGGAAATATCCGGTGTTGTTTGAACAGGAGAATAATCCACCGGCTCTTCTTCCTGAATATCTGTATCTATTGGAGCCCCTTTTAGCGGAGGGGCAATGTATTCATCTTCAGCGGCAGCGAATTCCTGTATCCCTTCACCCAGACTCTTAAATGTATTATCTTTGCCTAATAGATATATATTCTCCTCGTCCACATCAAAGAGGGCATTTATCATTTCCGGTTCGAGAATAGTCCCAAAAAGCACCAGGAAGGGTAATCTGCTTGAATCTGAAAAATTATCAAGGTTTCCCACTGATTGAACATCGACCTCTGTAGAAAGAACTGTTCCGCTTTCGCTCAGTCTCTTTAACAGTTCGGCCGTATTAAGCCCTTTTTTATCTATATCACCTACCAGATCAAACTCCGCAAGGTATATAAACTGTCCCTTTTTTCTTGAACTGGCGAGATCCGAAACGGATACAGTAAAGACCATTCTCCCGTCATCAAAAATAATATCAATTTCCTTATTCTGTGCTTCTGCAACCGGTTCAGGCATGACATTTGAGGTAAGGGCAATAAGAGCATTGACATGTTCATCAATATCCATACCGTTACTGCTTTCTACATTATCTAACAGGTTTCTCAGGGTATCAGAGGCCAGAAGCAGAATATTGACTATCTCTGAATTGGGAACCATCTCTCTTTCACGGATCATACCAAGTACATTTTCCATTTTATGGGATAATTCCTTGATATTATTCAATCCCATGAAACCTGCCCCGCCCTTTATTGAATGGGCAGCTCGAAAAACCTTGTTTACAAGTTCTTCATCTATTTCAGCGCCTGCATTCTCAATGGCAAGTAAATCGTTTTCAATATCTGCTAGATGTTCAATTGATTCTTCAACATAAAGTCTCAAAGTTTCGTCATCCTGAATACTCATACCGTCCTCCATGCTATTTATGCTTCGCTATGTTAAACAGCTCATGCATTTTTACTGCTATTACTTATATATATTTTTTTCTTATTGATAATAATCTTAGGCTGCGCCTAGACTAAAGTATCCGTCGAGCCCTAATATCTGTATAAGACTTCCGATATTTTCCGGTATATTTGTAAGATTTAGCTGACCACCAGCCTGTTCAATGGAGTTTTTTGCAGCAATGAGTACTCCCATCCCGGTAGAGTCAATGTTCCCTACATTTTTCATATCAATTGTTAATTCTTTGATATCCTGATTGATAATTTTAATCAATTTATCCCTGAAATCCTCCACCATAGATGCAACTATTTCTTTTCCGGGTTTGACAGTTTTCTTTGTTTGTTTTTTTTGGGTTCCAGCCATTGGTTCCTCCAGTTTCTAGAAGCAATAAAGGATTAAATTAAACTATTCCTTCACTCAGAAAATACTTCGGTCCTTTTTTAATGCGATATTCGTGCCATATTGTGTCGATAAAATTTCTATCATAATTTCAATTTTTCTAAGGATTTTAAAATGTTTTAGATTAATAATCAGTCATTCAATTGACTGAATGTGACGCTTTTTTGACATTAAATATGTATTTTTTAAGATCCTTATTTTTTTAATGCTGCCAGTATATTTTTAAAATCCTGATTAATTTCCTGAATTTCATCTGCAACTCCATCAAGGTTGTTTTCCCTGGACCTGTCTTCTATATCTCTCGCCTTTTCATAAATATCAGTAAGCCCCAGATTTCCGGAGGCGCCCTTTAATGAATGAGAATGTTCAGCTGCCATCTGCGCATCATTGTTTGCTACAGCATGTTCAAGCCTTTTCAGATCATTAATACCTGTTTCAAGAAATAGTTCTATAATTTCGATATATTCGTCTACTTCCAAACCTAGCTTCTGTGCAGATATCTTAAAATCCATTGTATCCTCCAGAGAATATATTTTTACTGACCGTTTCACCTGCCGGATCATTCGGATAGTATTCTCTTTACGTTATAGATGCGATATCTATGCCAGAATATGAGCAATGGAATAATTATTCTTTGGTAAGCTCTATACCTGGGTGTAGAGATGGATGAGACAGCGTGTCTCAATACCTGAGTTTCAAGGATTTAATAACTTGATATATTCCCTTGATTGATGTAATCAATTTTGTTTAATTATTGGAAGAAAATATCAGAGGTATACGTTTCTATCAATTTCGAGTCAATCCTGATAAAAACTTATCAAAGGAGTAATATATGAATAATATTAAAACCATAGAGGGTGTTAAGAAAACTGTATTCGGTTCAGGGGCCATCGCACAGTTAGGAACCGAGTGTAAAAAGCTGGGGGCATCAAAGGCCCTTCTTGTAATCGATCAGGCTCTATCCGAATCAACAATAGCTGAACGGGTTAAGGCATATTTAAAATCTGCCCGGATTAAAACTTTTATTTTCTCGGATGTTACACCTGAACCTGATCCTAAAACTGCAGATCTTGGGGCAGAACTCGCACTCAAAGAGAAGGTGCATTGCGTGATAGGCGTGGGCGGCGGAAGTACCATGGACATTGCCAAGGCAATAGGGATGCTGGTAAAAAATGAAGGTAAAGCAGTCGAATATATCGGTCTTGATAAGGTTAAAAAACAGGGCATCCCGACAATTATGGTCCCTACTACGGCAGGAACTGGAAGTGAAACCACCCTGACCGCAGTTTTTACCCAGAGGGATACCAAGAAAAAAGGCGGGATAAACAGTTCACTTATTTACCCCCATACTGCTATACTTGACCCGGAACTTACACTTGATCTTCCTCCTATGATAACGGCCTATACAGGAATGGATGCTCTTACACATGCTATCGAGTCCTATACATCCCTTAAGGCCCATTTCATGAGCGAGATTGTTTCTCTGAGGGCAGTTGAGCTTATAATGGAAAACCTCCGTGGTGCAGTATTTGACGGCAAAAATATAAAATATCGTGAAAACATGATGATGGGAAGTTATCTCGCTGGCCTGGGGCTTGCCATGGCCGGTGTTGGAGCAGTACATGCCCTCGCTTACCCCATGGGTGCAATATACGATATTCCCCACGGTATCGGTAACGGGCTTCTCCTGCCCTATGTTCTCGAATATAATTACCCTGGCAATATTGATAAGTTCCGCAATCTGGCAACATATATGGACCAGGATATGGAAGGCCTCTCAAGCAGGGAAAATGCCTCGCTTGTATCAGAAGCCGTGTTTGAACTGGCAGAAGATATTGGGGTTCCAATGACACTAACTGAACTTGGCATCCCTGAAGACGCCATCCCTGAAATGGCAAAGGGAGCCATGGAAGTCGCAGTTCCTATTGCTAATAACCCAAGACCCATGACAGTCGATGCCGCAATGGAGATTTATCGGAATGCATTTGAAGGTTAAAAAGCAGTGCGAATTGGGAAGTTCGAAGTACGGAGTTATAAATGATGCCTACTTCGAACTCCGCACTTTAGTCACTTCGAATTTTTTATAGAAGAGAGGAAAATATATGCCTGGATATGAAATTATAGGGCAGGAAGAGCTGGATGGCGTAAAAGAGGCCCTGTCTAAAAAAATACTGCTCAGATACGAACATAAAGACAACAGCAAGGTTCTGGAATTTGAAAAGAAATTTGCCGAATATAATGGCGCAGGTTATGCCCTGGCCGTATCATCCGGGACTGCAGCTCTGAAGGTTGCCCTGGCCGCCCTTGGCGTAGGCCCCGGTGATGAGGTAATCACACAGGGATTTACCTTTATTGCAACATGGGAAGCAATTTTTGACGCAGGGGCAACACCTGTTTTTGCTGAAATAGATGATACGCTCTGCCTTGATCCGGATGATCTGGAAAATAAGATAACCCCAAGGACAAAAGCCATCATTCCGGTTCACATGTGTGGAGCGCCTGCCAATATTGAAAAGATAGTGGAAATTGCCGACAAACGCGGGATACCGGTTCTTGAAGATACCGCGCAGTCATGCGGAGGCATGTGTAATGGCAAGGCACTAGGGACATTCGGGAAGGTGGGGACATTCTCATTTGATGCGGTTAAGACCATTACAACAGGCGAAGGCGGGATGCTGCTGACAAATGACAAGGACCTTCATACAAGGGCTTCCGAGTACCATGATCATGGGCACGATCATAATCCAAATGTCGGAAGAGGACTTGAAAAAAGGAGTTTTATCGGTTTCAATTACAGAATGATGGAACTGCAGGGTGCCATCGGTCTGGCCCAGCTTAACAAACTGGATAAGATTCTTGAAATACAAAGAGGATATAAGGCCCGAATCAAAGATGCTCTGTCAAAGTTCAGCCAGATAACCTTCCGGAATATACCAGACCCATCCGGTGACACGGCCACCTTTATGATCTTCCTGCTTCCTGATGAAAAAAAGGCAAGAGAATTTAACAGGATTATGGCTGAAGAAGGTTATGGTGCTGTTTACTGGTATGATAATGACTGGCATTATTATGAAAGATGGGAACATCTTCTTGAAGGTAAGAGCCTTATAAAAAGCGGACATCCCTTTAAGACACCCAAAGGTGAAACAAGATGCAGCTATGATAAAGCGGCGCTTCCTAAATCATCGGCAATAATGTCCAGGGCACTCACCATCCAGATTACACTGAATATGGAAGAGAAGATGCCCGGACTTCTAAAAGCAATTGAAAAAGCAGGTGAAGGAACCCGATAGTATCTGTTTAGAAATTTTATAGAGGCACTAATAAGCTTCTATCCATATCATTAACATTAAAGTTAGTATTAATATGAAAATCTCTATCAACCAGATTAATCCGGTTATTGGTGATTTTGAATATAATCTTTCACTTATGCTGGATGCTGTTCAAAAATCAGCAGACTCCGGATGTTCGCTTGCGATCTTTCCGGAGTTATCTCTTATGGGATATCCCCCTAAAGACCTTCTTGAAAAGCCTGCCTTTATTACAAGAAACATTGAATATCTTGAAAAATTATCAGAAAAAGCAGGTGATACTAATATCGTCTGCGGATTTGTGGACAGGAATAAAACAGGAAAAGGCAAGGACCTTATAAACGGGGCTGCATTAATAAGTAATGGGAAAATATCATGCACTGGCGGGAAAAAACTTCTGCCGACCTATGATGTCTTTGATGAAACGCGTTACTTTGAACCCGCGGAAAGCAGCCTTCTGTTTGAACTTGAAGAAATCAGGATAGGTGTAACAATATGTGAAGACATATGGAATGTCGGGGATATTGAAAATCTTCCAAAATACGACAGGGATCCGGTTGCAGAGCTGTGTAAAAAAGGTATTGATATTCTGATCAATATCTCGGCGTCGCCATACACAATAAATAAGCCGGCACTACGCCTGAAGGTACTGGAAAAGATTGCCCTCAAATATAACATACCTGTTATTTACTGCGACCAGGTCGGAGGAAATGATGATCTTGTATTTGATGGTTCGAGCATGGTTGTTAATAATAAAGGTCAACTTATACTGCTTGGAAGAGAATTTAAGTCGGACATCATAGAGTGGAATACGGAAACAGATTATTCCCCCATATCTGATCCATTGCCTGATGAGGAAGAATCCATAATCAATTGCCTTGTTACCGGCACCTTTGATTATGTTACAAAATGTAAATTCAATAAAGTGCTTGTCGGCCTAAGCGGAGGGATTGATTCATCACTTGTGGCATACATAGCAATGATGGCCCTTGGACCTGATAATGTAACAGGAGTCAGTATGCCCTCACCCTACACATCCCAATTGAGTAAAGATTGTGCAAGGGAGTTGGCTGAAAATCTTGGTATACATTTTGAAGAGATACCCATTGAACATCTTTTTGAGAGTTTCAAAACTGCCCTGTCACCTGTTTTTAAGGGTTTAAAGGAAAATGAGACAGAAGAAAATATACAGGCAAGGATACGCGGTAATATCCTTATGGCAATGACCAATAAATTCAATTCCCTTTTATTAACCACGGGTAATAAATCGGAAACAGCAGTGGGATACTGTACCCTTTACGGTGATATGAGCGGGGGGCTGGCGGTAATTTCGGACCTGCCCAAGACACTCTGCTACAGGGTGGCCAGATATATAAACAGGGAAAAAGAGATTATTCCCCAAAAAATTATAGAACGTCCGCCATCGGCAGAACTCAGGCCTGACCAGACTGATCAGGACTCTCTGCCGCCATATGAAATTCTAGATGAGATAGTGGAAGGAATTATAGAAAAAAACCTTTCCCATGAACAGCTTGTTGAAGCGGGACATGATTCCGATACCGTAAAGGATATATTCAGACGTATAGTAATAAATGAATACAAACGCAGACAGGCAGCTCCCGGTATTAAGGTAACCTCAAAGGCCTTCGGGTATGGCAGGAGATTTCCCATTGCCAGGGGCGGAGAATTTTTTTAAAATAAAAAGCGGTTTTAAGCGCTAGATTATAAGGAGAAACGCATGAGATCAGATAAAATGAAAAAAGGAATAGAAAGAGCACCTCACAGATCCCTCTGCAAGGCAATGGGACTCACAGATGATGAACTGGCAAGACCCATCATAGGTATTGCAAATTCCGCCAATGAAGTAATACCCGGGCATATCCACCTTGACAGCCTTGTAACTTCGGTAAAAATGGGAATTGCCATGAACGGCGGTACTCCCCTTGAATTTCCTACCATAGGCGTGTGTGACGGAATTGCCATGAACCACGAGGGTATGAAATATTCCCTTATTTCCAGAGAACTGATTGCCGATTCCGTGGAAATAATGGCTACCGCCTTTCCCTTTGACGGTCTTGTCTTTGTATGCAACTGCGACAAGATAGTACCCGGCATGCTCATGGCCATGATGCGTTTAAATATACCTTCAATATTATTAAGCGGCGGTGCAATGCTTGCCGGTAAAATGAAGAACAAGAAGGCAGTTGATCTTATCAGTGTTTTTGAAGGTGTAGGAGCCAAAAAAGCAGGCCTGATCACAGAAGAGGAATTCCTGGAAATGGAAAACAATGCCTGTCCCGGAGCAGGATCATGTTCGGGAATGTTTACAGCTAATTCCATGAACTGCCTGAGTGAAGCACTTGGAGTAGCTCTCCCTGGAAATGGAACAATTCCGGCAGTCATGGCTGAAAGGCAGAGGCTTGCCAAGAAAACCGGAAAAAGGATAATGGCCCTTGTAGAGAAAGACATTAAGCCAAGAGACATTGCGACAATGAAGGCATTTGAAAACGCGATGCATGCTGAAATGGCCCTTGGAAGCTCAACCAACACGGTACTTCACCTTCCGGCCATTGCACATGAGGCAGGACTGAAACTTGACCTTGACCTCTTTAATAAAATCAGTGCAGAAACACCGAACCTATGTAAGATATCACCAGCAGGTTCATCTCACATGGAAGACCTTCATGAAGCTGGAGGTATACCTGCTGTTATGGGTGAATTAATGAAAAAGGATCTGCTACATACTGACGTTATGACCGTAGCCGGGGCCACGATAAAAGAGATAGTCGGAACCGCAGAATCTCTTGATGACACTGTTATTAAAAAAATCGATGCCCCCTACTCTCCTGATGGAGGTCTTGCAATACTTTTTGGCAACCTTGCTCCGCTTGGTGCAGTTGTTAAAAAATCAGCAGTTGCAGATTCCATGCTCATACACTCCGGTCCTGCCCGAATCTTTGAAAGTGAAGAAGAGGCAATGGAGGCAATTATGGACCTAAAGATAAACAAGGGTGATGTTATAGTGATCAGATATGAGGGTCCAAAGGGCGGACCTGGTATGAGAGAGATGCTTTCACCTACATCGGCCCTGGCCGGGGTTGGTCTTGACAAGGATGTAGCACTTATTACTGATGGTAGATTTTCAGGAGGAACAAAAGGAGCTGCCATAGGCCATGTATCACCGGAAGCGCAGGAAGGCGGCCCAATAGGCATACTTAAAGAAGGCGATATAATTGAAATAAATATCCCTGAAAGGTCACTTAATGTCAAATTGAGTGATGAGGAAATAGAAAAACGATCAGCAGAATGGACAAGACCGGATTACAAGGTTAAAACGGGTTACCTTTATAGATATGCAAAACAGGTAACCTCGGCAAATACCGGAGCTATATTCAAGGAAGATTAACCATGGATAACCTGCTTGTAACAGGTGGAAGCGGTTTTATTGGAAGTAATTTTATACGGTATCTTCTTCGGAGCTGCGACTTTAAAGGCCGGATTATAAATGTTGATAAACTCACATATGCAGGTAATCCGGAAAACCTGGCAGACCTTGAAAAAGAGTATCAGAGCCGGTATGTATTTATAAAGGCCGATATTTGTGACATGAATGCAATGGATTCTGTCTTCAAGGACTACTCCATAGATGCGGTCTGCCATTTTGCGGCTGAATCTCATGTTGACAGGTCTATTTCCGGACCATCCGATTTTATTAGGACAAACATTGTCGGTACTTTCAACCTTCTTGAATGTGCGAGAAAATACAAAGAAGGCTTAAATCTGTTTCATCACATCAGCACGGATGAGGTCTTTGGAAGTCTCGGCACTGAAGGCCTGTTTACTGAAGAGACGTCCTATAAACCTAACAGCCCCTATTCCGCTTCAAAAGCCTCCTCTGACCATCTTGTTAGGGCCTATTTTAAGACATATGGCATACCGGTAACCATTTCAAACTGCAGCAATAATTATGGTCCCTACCAGTTTCCCGAAAAACTTATACCGTTGATGATACTCAATGCACTATCAGAAACTCCCCTTCCGGTTTATGGTGACGGTAAAAATGTAAGAGACTGGCTCTATGTAAAAGATCACTGCAGCGCAATAAAACTGATTATGGAGAAAGGGAAAAAGGGAGAGACATACAATATAGGCGGAAATAATGAAATGGAGAATATCCGTATTGTTGAACTTTTATGCGACTATATTGACCATGTTGAAAAACCGAAAAAACATAAGACCAGAAGAGAGCTGATAAAATTTGTTACAGACAGACCGGGTCATGACAAGCGCTATGCCATTGACTCAACTAAAATACAGAATAATCTTGGATGGCGACCGGAGGAATCATTTGAGACAGGTCTTGAAAAGACAATAAAATGGTACCTTAAAAACAGCAACTGGATCAACCATGTTAGAAGCGGAGAGTACCAGTCCTGGATAAACAAACATTATGCTAAGCCCTAACAAAGGAGATAAATTTTGAAGGGAATAATTCTGGCAGGCGGTTCAGGGACAAGGCTGTATCCTCTTACAAGAGTGGTGAGCAAACAGTTATTACCCCTATATGATAAACCCATGATCTATTATCCATTAAGTGTATTAATGAATGCAGGGATCAGGGAAATATTGATCATAAGCACACCGGATGACCTTCCTAATTTTAAAAAACTTCTTGGAGACGGCTCCAAACTGGGGTTGGCATTTACATATGCTGAACAACCCAGTCCAAATGGTCTTGCACAGGCATTTATAATAGGTAAATCGTTTATAGGTAATGACAATGTCTGCCTGATCCTGGGTGACAACATCTTTTACGGCCACAGCCTTGATACTATTCTGCATAATGCCGTCAAACTTGAAAAAGGCGGTCTGATCTTCGGATACCTTGTTAAAGATCCTGAAAGATACGGTGTCGTAGAATTTGACAAAGATAACAAAGTCATCGGTATAGAAGAAAAACCTGAAAAACCAAAATCAAAATTTGCAGTACCTGGCTTGTATATGTATGACAACAGTGTAATTAAAATAGCTGAAAATCTTAAACCGTCAGCCAGGGGGGAGTACGAAATAACAGATGTCAACCTGGAGTATTTAAGACGCGGAGAGTTAAAGGTGGAACTCCTGGGCCGGGGTTTCGCATGGCTTGATACAGGCACCCATGAAGCTCTTCAGCAGGCATCAAATTATGTTGAGACCATACAGGAGAGGCAGGGTATCAAGATTTCATGTATTGAGGAAATTGCATTTCAGCTCGGTTATATAAAAAGTGATCAGTTAATGGAACTTGCCAAAGAAAATAAAAATAATGAGTATGGTACCTATCTTATGGCAATTGCCAACGAAGGGAAAAACTAATGCCCCTGTCATTTATCAAAACGGATATTCCCGGTGTCACAATAATAGAGCCTGCCGTGTTTAATGACAGCAGGGGTTTTTTTCTCGAAACATACCATAATAATAAATATTCGGAAAACGGACTTGAAAAAAGGTTTGTACAGGATAATCATTCCCATTCAATTAAGGGCACGTTGCGCGGCCTTCATTATCAGCTGAAACATTCCCAGGGAAAACTTCTATATGTACTCAGGGGCGAAATATTTGATGTGGTGCTTGATATAAGAAAAGGTTCTCCCAGCTTCGGCAAATGTATAAGCGTTATTTTATCAAGCGAGAATAAAAGACAATTTTATGTGCCTCCCGGATTTGCACACGGCTTTTGTGTAACAAGTGAAGAGGCGGATGTAATTTATAAATGCACTGACTTTTACGCACCGGATGATGAGTATGGAGTAATATGGAATGATCCGGAAATAGGGATTAAATGGCCTGTAACAGACCCCGTATTATCGGAAAAGGACGGCAGATATAAGGTGTTAAAAGATATACCTGAGGATAATTTACCGGTATACAGCGAATAAAATCCTTGCCTTATATCCTAAAACGTACACCTCAAACCATTTAAAATTTTCACATCATGGTAAACATTGATTTCCATCTGTCGTATTCGGTTTTCACAGGCAGGCCTCGTTTTTCAAGCATGGATATGATCCTCCTGTCATTTATTCTCAGGAATGGGTTTATTTTCTTTTCAACCCCCAGGACAGATTGAATACAAACTGGATTATAATTAGCTTCAACTTTTTCAATGTTGCGGTTATCCGGGTCAAGTTTTCTGACAAAATCCATATATTCGAGTACGTAATCATGGCCGGGATATATTATACAGTTATCCGGGAATTCCATAATAAGCTTAATGGAATCAAGAAAACCATTTAAATCCCTTGTAAAACATCTGCCGACTTTACCTATAAAAAGCGTATCACCGGTTAGAAGGTTTAGACCAATCTTTAATACAAGAGAATCAGAGGTATGACCTGGGGTTTCAAAGATATCTACTGGGACATTATCCAGTTTAAGACCATTGTCTTTCAAGGTCTGATAATCAATAAACTCTGCGTCAGTGTTTTTAAGAAGCTGCTGATTGCCAATGGTATGGTCACCGTGACTGTGGGTATTGATCACGTACTTAAGTGAAATATTGTTGGATTTTAAAAAGGAAAGGATATCCTCAACAGCCCCGCCGTCAACAGCAACGGCATTTTGATCGGAGCAGATCAGATATCCCAGATTATCAGAAGAGTATCTAAACTGTTTAACTTGAAGTTTTTGCCCTGTGCCTTGAGCCCTGCGCCCGGTTTTTTTATTCCCACTCAATAGTGCCGGGCGGTTTTGAAGATATATCATAAACAACCCTGTTTACACCGCGCACATTGTTAATAATTCTGTTAGAAATTTTTTCGAGAATGTCATAGGGAATTCTGGTCCAGTCTGCAGTCATGGCATCAAGACTGTCTACAGACCTCACGGCTACTACATTCTCATATGTTCTTTCATCACCCATAACACCTACTGTCTTTACGGGTAAAAGCACGGCAAATGACTGCCACACTTTTTCGTACAGGCCTGCAGCCCTTATTTCCTCGATGAGTATTGCATCAGCGTCTCTGAGAACATCAAGGCGTTTTCTGGTTATTTCACCAAGTATTCTTACAGCAAGCCCCGGTCCGGGAAAAGGCTGCCTTAAAACAAGTTCCTTTGAAAGCCCAAGCTCCCTTCCCAGGAGTCTTACTTCATCCTTAAAAAGTTCTCTGAGGGGTTCAAGAAGATCCATCTTCATCTTTTCGGGAAGGCCTCCAACATTATGGTGACTCTTTATTGTGGCGGAAGGACCTTTAAAGGAAACGCTTTCAATCACATCCGGGTACAGTGTACCCTGGGCCAGATATTTGATATTCCCGAGTTCCTTGGATTTTTTTTCAAAAACAGAAATAAACTCGTGTCCGATAATTTTTCTTTTCTGCTCGGGATCGGTTACACCTTCAAGTTTTTCAAGAAACAGCTCCGAGGCATCAACAAGGTTGATGTTGATATTATACCTGTCCTTGAACATCTCCATTACTTCCTGGCTTTCGTTCTTTCGTAAAAGACCGTTATCAACAAATATGCATATAAGCCTGTCACCAATTGCCCTGTGCAGCAGTATAGCTGTTACAGTGGAATCAACTCCGCCTGACAGGGCACATACAACACGCTCATCACCGATTTTTTCCTGAAGATCTTTTATCGTCTGTTTTACAAAGGATTCCATTGTCCAGGAAGGTTTGCATCCGCAAATCCTGAAGATAAAATTATTAAGGATCTTTAATCCATTGGGAGTATGAGCTACCTCAGGGTGAAACTGGACACCGAACAGTTTTCTTTCATGATCTGCCATTGCTGCTACCGGACTATTTGAGCTGCTGGCTATAGCTATGAAACCTTCAGGGACCCTGTCTATCCTGTTTCCATGACTCATCCATACCTTTTCATCTTTATCTTTATCAAAGGAATGGAACAGATCACTGTCATCAAGGATTTTGATCATGGCGTTGCCGTATTCTCTGTCTTCCGCCCTTCCGACAACTCCTTCAAGTACCTGTGTCATATACTGCATGCCATAACAGATACCAAGGACCGGAACACCCAGATCAATAACCTCTTTATCGGAAAGGGGAGCATCTTCCGCAAATACATCTGCAGGACCTCCGGACAGGATAATGCCTTTGGGTGCAAATTCCTTTATCTTTTCAAAAGATAGATTGAAAGGATGTATTTCGCAATAAACCTGAGCCTCTCTGACCCTTCTTGCAATCAGCTGAGTATACTGTGAACCGAAGTCAAGAATAAGTATCTTGTTTTCATATATGCTGTTACTCATTATTCCACCCTGTAATTTGGTGCTTCTTTGATTATATCAACATCATGAACATGTGCCTCTTTCAAGCCTGCCGGTGAAACCTGCATGAATCTTGACTTTATCTGAAGCTGCTTTATATTTTCACAGCCCAGATACCCCATGCCTGATCTCAGTCCGCCTATGAGCTGATAAATAACCGCGGCCAGTGGGCCCCTGTAAGGCACTCTTCCCACAACCCCTTCAGGAACCAGCTTATTTTCTGTCTTAACCTCGGCCTGGAAGTAGCGGTCCTTGCTGCCTTCTTTCATGGCCTCTATTGAACCCATACCCCTGTATACCTTATATGTCCTTCCCTGAAACAGTATTGTTTCACCCGGACTTTCTTCAGTTCCGCCAAAAAGGCTTCCTATCATTATAGAGTCAGCTCCACCTGCAAGGGCCTTTACAATATCGCCGGAATATTTAATACCGCCGTCTCCAATAACCGGTACACCATGTTTGGCGGCCTCTTCTGAACATCCCATTATTGCTGTCATCTGAGGAACGCCTACACCTGCTACAATTCTTGTTGTACATATGGAGCCTGGCCCCACACCTATTTTCACAGCATCCACGCCCTGATCTATGAGGGCCTTTACACCCTCAGGTGTTGCTACATTCCCGGCAATCAGTTCAAGGTCGGGGTATTTTGCCTTAATCCTTCCTATGGTCTTTACTACATTAAGAGAATGTCCATGGGCAGTGTCTACTACGACAACATCAACATCCGCTTCAATAA
Source organism: Desulfatiglandales bacterium (assembly GCA_963667015.2). GTDB lineage: Bacteria > Desulfobacterota > DSM-4660 > Desulfatiglandales > HGW-15 > JAAZBV01. Next base: position 362,394 of record CAXXJJ010000004.1, on the reverse strand, counting down.
GCTTCTGCACCCTGTCAGACATGTCCGGTCCAACACCAATGGCTGCACCCACTCGGAGTCTTCCAAGATTATCTTTGCAGGAATTGGGATATTTTCTAATTTTTTCAATATCCTTTATTGTAATAAGCCCCTGCAGTTTGCCGTCATCATCAACAACAAGCAGTTTCTCAATCCTTCTTTCATGGAGGATGGCTTTTGATTCTTCAAGAGTAATCCCTACCTTTGCAGTTGCAAGATTGTCTTTCGTCATTACCTCAGACACATTTGCATTCATATCAACTGCAAATCTGAGGTCCCTGTTGGTAATAATCCCTACCAGATTACCATCCTTCACTACCGGAACACCTGATATTTTATACCTGTTCATGATGTCCAGGACTTCATGGATTTTTCTATCGGGTTCTATTGTTATCGGATTAACAATCATTCCGCTTTCAGATTTTTTAACCTTTTCTACCTCAAGGGCCTGACGTTCAATACTCATGTTTTTGTGTATAAAACCCAGGCCCCCCTGTCGTGCCATAGTGATAGCAGTTTCGGATTCTGTTACAGTGTCCATCGCGGCACTAACCAGAGGAATATTAAGGGTTATGTTTTTCGAAAGCCTGGTCTTTACATCAACCTGATCAGGCAGTATGGCTGATTCATCCGGGATAAGTATAAGATCATCGAATGTATATCCGTATTTAATCTCTGTCTTATTCATCTTTTTCTCCCTCTAAATAAGATATTATTTGACCTTCAAGTATATCTGAGTAACTTACAGTTAAATTTTTCGTTTTAAAGTACTCAATGATTGACATTACAGCTAATGTGCCGGCCAGAATTACCTTTGCCCTTCCCTCATCAATACTTTTTATTTTTACTCTCTGAGAGAACGGGAGCGTTTTCAGGTAATCATAAAATTCAAGGATACTGTCCCGGGCCAGCACACTTCCGTTTATTCGATCGGGATTTACATCCTTTTTATCAAGATTCATCAATATAGCTGAGAGAGAAGTAACCGTCCCCCCGGACCCTATCAATGAAAAATCTTCACCATTATTTGAAACAGTACCTATTTTTTTCTTAAGGATACCTTCAACACAAAATTTTAATTTATATATTTCTTCTTCAGTGGGAGGATCATTCCTGAAAAACAGGGTATCCAGAACAAATGCGCCAATGGGCAGTGAGACAATTTTTATTTCACTATTTGTTCTATATATAAATTCTGTGGTTGATCCTCCAAGATCAAAAAAAACATCAGGGTAATCTGATAATCCAAGAGCATGGAATATACCCTTTAAGGTTAATTCAGCCTCATCTTCTCCTGACACAATTTCAATCTCGACACCCGTTTTTTCTTTTATTTTCTTCAGAAGTTCCTTACTGTTCCCTGCCCTTCGGAAAACACCGGTAGCAGCCCCGACTATTTTATCAGCAGAATATCCATCAGCCATTTCTTTAAAATCTTCAATGGCAGTTACTGCCCTCTTAAAAGAGTCAGGATTAATAATTCCTCTATCTTCCTGATTAAAACCTTCTGCCAGATTGGTATAATATCTTTTTCGAGCCACCGGCCTAAATAAAATGGGGGGCTCTAAAATCTTACATACAAGAAATCTTGCAGTATGGCTCCCCAAATCGATTGATGCTATGTATTTTCCCTCTTTCAAGGGACCGAGGCTATCCTGATTTCCCAATTCTTCGACCTGTAGAAATAAAAAGGATGAAATATATCAGAGTAGACTTATTTTTTCAAGATCATTCAGTATATGTAAGAATCTTTAAATATTATATATATTTATTGACAGAATGATAATTAACATGGCACTCGCTGCTGTACAATTTACAATATAGATTAATTGAAATAAATTTTACACATTTACCAATAGCTTATACAGGCACACTATTTGCATAAATTGTTTACATATTGAATAAACAGACTGTTAGGCCATTATTAAAGCAAAAAGGCCTTTTCTGTAATGCTTTTTGACGTATTGCCTGGCAGATTACTGCAATTCATCTATGAATAAATTTTTCATAATGAACAAGGGAACTTTTAGAATTGTCAGAAAACAAACATGGGACCCTAAAGGACCTTATAAACTCCTTGATGCGTGAGATGGAAAAAAATGATCCATCCATGAAGGTTCACGCAACAAATGTAGCCAATCAATGTGTATTATTTATGAAAGACCTGGAACGTCCTTCAAAAGAGATAAACCATATATACATTGCTGCTCTTCTTCACGATATCGGGATGATCTATATCCCGAAAAAAATTTCTTCCAAGAAATCCGAGTTAACAGTAACAGAGATGGCATATATGAAGAAACATACCCTTATCTCTGAAAAAATACTTTCAAAATACACCATATTAAAAGATATCCTGCCAATAATACGTTCTCACCATGAGGCTGAAAATGGAAGCGGCTATCCTCAGGGACTCAAAGGTAATGAAATTCCAATTGGTGCTAAAATACTCAGCATTGTAAATACTTACGATAGATTAATATCAAGGGGCATTAACGATGAAGCAATGAGCCCAGATCATGCACTTGATAAAATTAAAAAAATGTCAGGCACAATATTTGATGAGATACTGGCTGACCGGTTTGTTAAATTTATTCAACATGATGAGATCAATGAAGAAGAGTCTTCTGAAAACAACCAGGAATTTGAAATAAACAATAACACAGTAGAACCCCCTCCCGGATCAGTAAAGGAAATTATATCCGATATTATTCAAAAATTTAAAAAAAGTGATATAGATCTTCCTGTATTACCTGAAATCGTGAAAGATATTCAGGAAGTTCTTAGTTCGCCTTCAAGCAGTGCTGATGAGCTTGCAGCAATTATTGAGAAAGATGCTGTTATCTCAGTACGCCTTATAGCTGTTGCCAATTCAGTTTTATATAGAGGGACAGAGAGGATTTTATCGATTAAACAGGCAATTCCCCGTATTGGGGCCAAGGAGACACAAAGTATAGTTGCAACAATAGCCAATAAAGGCCTCTATGAAGTCAAAGATAAAGTATTTAAAAAACTCATGGAAAAACTATGGAAGCATAGCCTGGCCAGTGCTTTTGCAGCAAGATCATTAGCTGAGCTCATGAGATTAGGGGACAGCGAAAAGTTTTATTTTATGGGGCTTATTCACGATATTGGAAAGGTACTTATTTTAAAAACACTGGGAGATTTGCATTATAAATATGAATCTCTTGATGTCGATGAGATGCTGGATGAAGCAAAAGCGGTTCACACAAGTTTCGGCAGTGCAACATTAAGAAAATGCGGTTTCAGCGATGGATATGCAAGAATGTGCCTTCTTCATGCAGGACCCAAATTTAAATATAATACAGATCAGGAAATTCTTCTCCTGAATCTTGCCGGAAATATTGCAAAAAAAGCAGGTTATGGTGTCCGAAGTAATCCCGATGACATTAATATATCTACTCTCGATTCAAGAATTTTACTCGGCATTGAGCCTCCTGAAATCGATACGGTGATAGAAAAAATTCAAACACTTATGAGTGATGTCTCGGATCTTTTCAATTAGCTTTCAATAAATTCATCAATATTCATCTAAAATATCCCTCTGATTTCTTCATTTATCAAGTCCAATATCAACTAAAACATTGAATTATCGAGCATATTTTCTTTTACTAAAATTTTACTTAAAAAAACTTGCATATAGTACGACATCGTATTATATTGCGTCGAATTATTTATCGTCGTACAGTTTTTTTTAAAGACGATTTGAACTGAAAGGTAAATCACATGAAGTATGCTAAATATGCAAAAATAATCAATGAAACCCTTGGAGACCGGCCTAGTGAAGAGAGGGAAACAATCACAGAAGGCATGGCCCTTATGGATCTTCACAGAGAAATAGAAATGTTCACTGAAATTATAGGCTCTCGATTTGATATTCCTATAAAGCAGATGGAGATACTTGAAATACTCTTTTCATATACTGATAAAGAGCTGACCCCTGCCGAACTCGCTGATGAAGTTCACCTTACAAGATCAACCATGACAGGAAATCTTGATTCCCTCCAGAGAAAGGGATTTTTAAAAAGAGAATCTCATCCAAGCGACAGAAGGATGACCTTAATAAAAATCACAGATAAAGGCATTGAATTCTGCAGAAGAGCATTGCCTAAAAGGTATTCTGATGTTTTTAAGGTAATGAGCGGCCTTACACCTGATGAGAGAAATCACATGAAAGAAGTCTATAAAAAATTATTAAATTTGATCAAGGAAATAGCAATGGAGGATATTAATTGAAATCCATTAATAACATGTTTGATAAAGCATTTTATCCGGTAATTTTTGCCTTAACCCTAATGATTTTAACAAGTGGATGCACAACGAATTATTCAATTATCAGAAATAAACAGGCCGCAAGATTTAATGAGGATATTAAAGGCAGGACAGCTCAACTAATTTCGCCGGATAAGGTTTACGATCTTGAGTCATGCATAGATATAGCACTCGAAAATAATCTCGATGTGAAAATTGCAGAAATAGATGGACGTCTTGCCAAGCTGGATAAAAAAACGGCCTTCAGTTATTTCCTGCCTCAAGTGGATGCGAAGGCTACCTTTACTGATACTAATAAATACCAGATGCACTATACAGGAAGTTCCTACATAGCCATGTCAGATCAGGAAACAAGGGTTGGTGTAATCGAAGGCCAGCTTGCGATTTTCAATCCTGAAACGTGGTTTATGTACAATGCCTATAAAAAAGGAGATGATATCCAGGGGCTTATCACTCTGCGGGTAAAACAGGGAATCAGGCTTCAGGTTACAGCCCTTTACCTTTCATGTCTTTCACTGGACTCCGGCCTTATGGCCGCAGAATCAGCGGCAGAACAAGCTGCAGCTCTTTTAAAGGAAATGGAAGCCATGTACAGAGAGGGTTTGATACTGAAAAGCGACCTTGTAAAGGCACGTGCGTTTAACACCATGCAGCAGAACAACCTTGCTGAAATGAAAAGACAGAAAACATATGCGAAAGCGGAACTTCTTGAAGCCATGGGATTGTACCCTCTTTCCGAAATCAACCTTGGCGGCCCCCCTTCTCTTTCTATCGAGGACGGAGACCTCGCAGATATGATTCTCAAGGCCATACTAAACCGACCGGAACTCATGGCAGCTGATCTGGGGATTGAAGCCAGAGGTGATTCTCTGAAAATGGCTATATCGGCTTTTTTGCCTAAAATATTTCTTGTGGGTGATTTTACAAGCAACCGGGATTCATTTTTAAAATACCGGGATATCTTTTCATATGGGGCATCAGGTATCCTGAATATATTTGACGGCTTTGCCAATATTTATAAATACAAGGCAGCAAAACAGGAAAAAGCCCAGGCAATGCTTGAAAGAGAGCAGTCATGCATAAAGATAATACTTGAAGCAATAAAAGCCAAACAGTCCCTTGATAATGAGGATGCAAACAGAAAATTATCCAAACTTCAACTGGACTCTGCCGAAAGCAAATATAATGAAGTAATGTCATTGTGGAAAGAAGGAATGATTACATCATCCGAAAAACTTGACGCAGCAAGTAATTACACGTCAGCAAAGGCCGGTATGGCAGTTGCTGATTACAGATACCAGGTAGCAGCAGCTACAATGGCCGATGTTATGGGAATAACAGGAAAGGAATAATAAAGTGAAAAAAATAATAGTCTATCTTGCACTTTTTATAATGCTGATTTCAGGAAGTACCTCCTACGCTTCTGATGATAAAGCTGAATCAAAAGAAAACAGGGCATCCGTAGTAGTTACCAGGGCAAAACAGATGACCTTTGAAGACAGAGTGGAAACATCAGGAAACATTGAGACAAGGAATTATTCCATTGTTTCATCCCGCTCTGCCGGAATTATAGACAATATATTTGTCAGGGAAGGTGATCAGGTTGTCGCAGGAAAAACAAAACTTTTCCAGATCGACAAGGTAAAGTCACAGCAGGCTGTAGACATTTCCAGGCAGTCCGTATCCGTGGCCGAGTTTACATACAGGGCAAGGCTTGCAACAGTCAAAAGAGTAGAAGCTGACTATAACAAGGCAAAACTTGATTATGAACGCTACCAGAGACTTTACAATGATAACATGGCAGTCACAAAAAATGCCCTGGAATCCCAGGAATCACGTTATATCCAGACAAAAGCGGCCTTTGATGAGACAAAAGCAATGGCTGATCTTTCTGAAAAGCAGCTGGAACAGGCACAGGCAAAACATATTATAGCTCAGAAAGATTATGAAAACTCTATGGGCCTTTCACCGATCAGCGGTTATGTAAGCAAAAGATTAAAAGAACCTGGTGAAATGGTTGGCTCGGGCACACCCATTGTTCAGGTAGATGATCTGTCACTTCTTGAGGTTTCAGCTTTTCTTCCCGCAGCCTATTATCAGAAAGTTAACGCCAATGAAACAACAATGAAAATAACAGTTGGTTCCATAGACCTGGGAGAACTGCCGGTAGACTATAAAAGTCCGGTAATTGACAGCAGACTGAGGAACTTTGAGATTAAAACCCTTATAAAAAATCCTCCTGAAGGAGTTACCTCAGGTGATATTGCACGCATAAAAGTTATCCTCAGCTCTCATGCAGGTATAGGAATCCCCCGTGCTTCTGCCCTCAAAAAACTGGACGGAACAAATATTTTTGCGGCTGTAAACGGCAAGGCAAAAATAATACCTGTTGAAACAGGACTGGAAAATGACGGATTGATTGAAATTACAGCAAAGGATATCAAACCGGGAATGTCCATCGTTACTATGGGTCAGGATCGTCTTTCGGATGGGACACCCGTTACGATTCTCAGGGAGGAATAATATATGTTTCTTTCTGATGCATCCATTAGAAGACCGGTGGCCATGGGATGTCTGATCATCGCTCTTACAATACTGGGGTTTAATGCTGCCAGAAAAATCGGTCTGGAGCTTATGCCAAAGGCTGACATGCCCTATGTAACCATTACAACGGTATATCCGGGAGCGAGTCCGTCTGAAATAGAATCGGACATAGCAAAACCTATAGAAGATCAGATGGTAACCCTGGACGGCCTTAAACATGTAACATCGACCTGTATGGAAAATGTTGCCATGACAATGCTTGAATTCACTCTGGATGTTGATGTTGACATAGCTGCAACCGATGTCCGCGAAAAACTTGACCTGATCAAAGCTGACTTTCCGGAGGACGCCGAAGACCCTAAAATACTCAAGTATGATATCAATGCCAAACCTGTTGTCCAGATGGCGCTAACAGGGGATCTTCCTATTGATGAGATATATGACTATGCTGACAATACCCTGCGTGACCGTATTACAGTTATCTCGGGTGTCGCCGATGTTACCCTTATAGGCGGGGCGGAAAGGGAAGTCCATGTCATTCTTGACAGAGAAAAAATGGCGGCAAGAGGTCTTACAAGCCCCAGTGTTGTTCAGGCAATAAGCCAGGGAGTAGGAATAATTCCATCAGGCAGAATCAGAAGCAACGGCATGGAATATTCCGTAAAATACGATGCGGATTTCACCAATGTAGAAGACCTCAATTATCTTGAGATCACAAACGTAGATGGCCAGCGCTGTTATATCAAGGATGTAGGACATGTGGAGATGGCTACCGAAGAACTAAGACAGATGTCGGTTGTTGACGGAAAACAGTGTGTTGCCATTAAGGTTGTTAAAAAGTCGGATGCAAACTCAGTAAATGTTGTAAACGGTGTAAAGGCCGCCATGGAAAACATTCGTGAGAGTCTGCCCGGAGGAATGGAGCTTATATGGGTAACCGATGACGGTACATTTATCGGTGCAACTATGAGCAGTGCCTGGACCAATGTAGTTCAGGGAGTAATACTTACGGCACTGATCCTTTTTGTGTTTCTTTATAATTTCAGGGCGCTCCTTGTTGTTTCCATCACCATGCCCCTTACTATTGTTATCGGCCTTTTCTTTATATATTTTATGGGATTCACCTTTAATACCCTTACACTTCTTTCAATAGGTCTTTCAGTAGGTGTGTTGGTTACAAACTCCATAGTTGTCCTTGAGGCAATTTCTACAAGGCTGGACAAGACCGGTGACCCGAAGGCATCTGCCCGGCTCGGAGCAAAGGAGACATTTATAGCGGTTCTTGCAAGTGCAGGAACAAATGTCGTCGTACTTTTTCCAATGGCCATAATGGGAGGCATGGTTGGTGTTTTCATTAAATCATTTGCCCTTTCAATGGTTATAATGACACTTGTCTCACTTTTTATATCCTTTACACTTACTCCCCTGCTCTGTTCAATTCTGTTAAAACCAAAGGATGCGAACTCAAACTCACCTCTTGCAAAAATGGAAAAGAGATGGAACAGTTTTTTTGATAAAATAATAGCAGGTTACGGCAAATCTTTATCTTTCCTTGAAAGGCACAAATTTGCCGGAACAGGGGTAATACTTATAGTGGCCCTTATTTTCTTCAGCTCACTGTTTGTTGCATCAGGGCTGGGATTCGGATTCGTAAGCGAATCTGACAAAGGTGATATTTTTGTAAAGATGGAATACCCTACATGGTACAGCCTTAATCATACAAGAGAACGGCTTGATGAAAGTATTCATAAATTAAAAGATCTCCCCAACCTTAAGCATGTTCTTATAACTATCGGAAAAGTCGAGGGTATGATAGGCCAGGCATCCGAAGGTGTAAACCTGGCACAGGTTCTGCTTAAGTTCAATGACAAGACTGACAGAGATGTATCTATCCATGACCTGTTAAAGGAAATACGAGACCGCCTGGCAGATGTTCCGGATGCTATTATAGCAGTTAGCATTCCAACCATGACAGGAGGTCAAAGTTCAGGCATAGAGCTTGAAATAGCAGGAGAGGATCTGAATGTTCTTGACGGTCTTGCCCTTAAGGCAAAAGAACTTACAATGGATTTTGATGGTGTAATCGATCGTGATACCAGTGTAAGAATAGGTAAACCGGAGATAAGGATCAAGCCTAACAGGGAAGTAATGGCAGATGTCGGAGCCCCTGTAACAGGACTTGGTATCCTGTTGAGAGGTAACATTGAAGGCATTGAAGCCGGTACATACAAACGTAATGCAAGGAACTATGATATTGTTGTAAAAATGGCTGAAACCGAGGGTAAAGAACAGATTGAAAACACACTTCTCCCCGGTAAAGGGGCGCCTGTTCTTCTTGAAAATATGGCATATATTGAAGAAACAACTGCACCGGTACAGATTATCAGGAAGGACAAACTCAGGATATCCAAACTCTTTGCCAACCTTGACGAAGATCTTCCTCTGGGAACAGCAGTAAATATGACAACAGAGGCCCTCAATGAAAAAGGCGGACTGATGCAGGGTTACAGTTTTGCATTTGGAGGCATGTACGAGGTAATGTCAGAAGCCCAGTCCGAATTAGGAGAAGCAGCCCTGATTGCAATGGTACTTGTTTTTCTGACACTTGCAGCAATTATGGAATCCTTTAAGCAGCCGTTTATTATTCTTGTAACGGTTCCGCTTGCTCTTATAGGTGTATTTTACGGACTCTTTGTTGCAGGAAAAAGCGTTGAACTCTTTGCCCTTATGGGCGGCGTAATGCTTATAGGCATTGTTGTAAATAATGCAATACTTATCATGGACAGACTCAATGTACTTGTCAACGAAGGAGTACCAAGGCATTCCGCCATGGTCAGGGCAGCTTGTGACCGTTTCAGACCTATCGTTATGATTACGCTTGCAGCAGTTCTTGGCATGCTTCCACTTGCAGTCGGTTCCGGGATAGGTTCTGAAATGAGACAGGCGTGCGGAGCTGCATCAGTAGGTGGTATATTTGTTTCTGGACTTCTAACAATGTATGTACTTCCGGTTGTATATAACATGTTCACAAGGAGAAAAAAATAAAGATAAAAGAGGCTGGCATTTTTATGACAGGCTCTTCCAGGGCGTAAGGACTGTTCATATTCTTTCTGATATCAAACTCGTTCTCGATCATTCTCATTCATTCTCGAACTCACTCACTTGCTGATCCTTACGCCCTTTTCTAAACCTTCCCATACTGTCCTGCTATCCATTAAACAGGCTACCGAAACACAACCACAAGTATCAGCCAAATTCCCATAAAATTTTAAAACCGGTCTATACTTTAGTATGGCATATTGTTTGCTTGTTATATTATGGACATAAGGCAGGTCATAATAGCAACCTTTTACATGGGAGGATAATTTAATGAAAAAATGGAACTTACTTAGATTATTCAATAATTTGAAAACAAAATACAAACTGATTGGAAGTTTCCTATTCATAATAATTATATTCTCCATAGTGTCAGGAATATATCAATACGCCAATATGACAATCAGGGAGGGGTACGATTTCGCATTAAAATCACCGATCAAAGCGGCCTTCCATATGGATGGGGCCAGCTTGCATGTCCTCCAGAGTCTTCGAAAAAATGAACAGTTTATTTCCAGTAGAGACAAAAATCTGATAAGTGATGCTGAAAAGGATATGCAGGTAGTGTTTTCTGAAATGGAACAGGTAAAAGAATGTGCCAAAATAGCCGGAAGGAATGATCTTTTGCCTGTATTCAAAACCTTTGAGGACCTGTACCAGGATTATAAAATTAAATCAGGTGAACTTCTAAATATATTAAATCAGTCATCTTCAGATCAAGAAATTGAAAACCTCATAAAACAAAGCAGAGAATCAATTGATAAATTACAGAATCTTATTGATACCATTCAGGTAGAGGCGAAAAAGGATTCAGACCTGTTTGTAAAAAACACACAGGAAAAATCCGGAAAACTGTCTGCAACAGCAACAATAACCGGAATAATTCTGGCAGGATTAGGACTTTTAATAAGTGTGTTTATCAGTTACAGTATATCACGCCCCATAACTCAGGCAGTTAATTTTGCGGAGGAAATATCAAGCGGGAATTTTACAGCTTCTCTCGAATCAGACAGGGAGGATGAGGTTGGAGTTTTATCCAAATCCCTGAATATTATGAAAACAAGACTTTCACATATGATTAACGAACTGATGGAATCATCAAGAAACCTGTCTGCCGCCTCTACTGAACTCTCAACAATATCATCACAAATTGCAGCCAACTCTGAAAATGCCTCTCGAAGTGCAGGAAATGTTTTGAATAACTCAAATGAAATGAGTTCCAACCTTAATGCAGTTGCTGCGGCAATGGAAGAATCCAGCACAAACACAGAAATGGTTGCGGCTGCGGCAGAACAGATGACTTCAACAATAAATGAAATAGCTCAAAATGCTGAAAAAGGCAGAACAATATCACAAAACGCCGTGGAACAATCTAAAAATGCCGGTGAAAAGATGAATGAACTCGGTATTGTTGCCCAGGCAATAAGCAAGGTTACCGAAACAATAAATGAAATATCTGAGCAGACAAACCTGCTTGCTTTAAATGCAACGATTGAAGCTGCAAGGGCGGGAGAGGCAGGAAAAGGGTTCGCAGTTGTTGCCAATGAAATAAAAGAGCTTGCAAAACAAACAGCAGATGCAACGTTTGAAATAAAGTCCCAGATCGAGGGTATGCAATCTACAACGAGCTCAACAATATCAGAAATCAATCAAATTTCAGGTATAATTAATGAAATAAATGATATTGTAAACACCATTGCCTCTGCAGTCGAGGAGCAGTCTGTTTCGACAAGGGAAATAGCATCCAACATTTCTCAGGCATCCCAGGGAATACAGGAGGTCAATGAAAATATAAACAGAAGTTCTCAAATGGCTTCATCAATAACCGAAGAAATCGGCCAAGTAAGCACACAGTCGGATGAGGTGTCAAAAGGCAGTACCCAGGTTAATATCAGTGCAGAAGAACTGAGCCGTTTATCAGAGCAGCTTGATTCAATGGTCAATCAATTCAGGATATAAGATAGCCGGGAGGAGCATAATAATGTTCCTCCTATACCCGAAAAATCTCCTAATATTTTTTTGTCCGAATAATTATAATAATCAGCCATAAACCCAGAATGCTGGAAACAAAATAGCCTATTATACCAAGTGCCGGGAAGCCAAGAATAAAAGGCCCTATCCCTGTGGTTATTATCATGGATGAGCCGATAATAAGTGCAGCAATAATTACACTGAATGCAAGTCGGTTTGAGATATTTTCAAGGGTATGATTAAGGCTCTCAAGGTTTTCATGCCTGAAGCGTATCCCCAGCTCGTCCCTTTCAATCTTATCTGCTATTCTGAAAAACCTGGCAGGTATATCCTTCTGAAGGGACATGAGTTTAATAAGTGCTCTTTTTAATCCGTGCCAGAGCATCTCAGCCTTATATCGCTTAGAGGCTATTCTGGTTATATATACCTCTGCCTCTGACACAACATTTAACTCGGGATATATCTGTCTGGCTGTTCCTTCCGCAGTTACGAGTGCCTTTATCATAATAACTAGATCAGGGGGTAATTTCAGGCGATACTCTCTCAGCATGTCAACGATTGCTAAAAGTAAATGACCAATATTTAAGTCTTTAATAGGTCCTGAAAAGAATAGATCCAGATTTTCAGAAAGCTCTCTCTCAAGAGCCCTGTCATCGACATCTTTTTCTTTTATGGTTATCCTCAACAGGTTTTCCATGAGAAGTCCGCTGTCTTTTTGAACAATTGCCCTGATAAGATCAATCAGGTCATAGCGGTCTCTTTCGGTGAGTCTTCCTACCATCCCCCAGTCAATAAGACATAATCCCTTTTCCTTTGAATATATAAGATTTCCAGGGTGAGGATCAGCGTGGAAATAACCATCCTCAAGGATCTGTTTAATTGCAGTGTTCAATCCCAGCCTTGCAATTTCATGCGGATCACCTACATTATTATCTTCGATTTCACTAAGTTTTAATCCATCGATAAACTCCGCGATCAACACCCTGTCGGAGCAGTAGTCCATATATACTTCCGGGACATAAACATCAGACTCATATGTCCCGGCTATTTTTATATTCCGGGCTTCGCGGGTAAAGTCCAGCTCTTTTAGCAGGTTGCGTCTTGTTACCTTTAACAGGTTGGGCAGGTCATAAATTTTTAATTCATCGGATCGTTCATGAAGACGTTCGGCAATTGCCTCAAGTATATCAAGATCAACCTCAATCTTCTTTTTAATGCTCGGCCTGCGAACCTTTACTGCAACTGTAAGACCTTCATTTTTTAAGACTGCCTTGTGAACCTGGCACAAAGATGCTGCAGCAAACGGCACAGGATCAAAATCGGAAAAGAGATCCTCTATCTTATTTCCCATGCTCTTTTCAACAATTGACTTAATCAGTTTAAAGTCAACTGTTGCAGCCTGATCCTGAAGCTTACTGAGTTCCTTAACGAGGTCAGGAGGTAAAAGGTCCGGCCTGAGGCTCATAATCTGGCCTATTTTGATAAAGGTCGGGCCCAGGTCTTCCAGCATATGCCTTATGCGGACATAGGTTCCGGCATTCCTTCCCTCCCTGTTGACTTTTTTAAGGAGTTCTATTCCTGGGAATTCAAGGCGCTGGACAATTTCCTCAAAACCATATTTTAACAGGGTGACGATCAGTTCTCTGAATCGCCCTAACCTTGCGATTGTTTTAAAATGCACTATCAGTTCTCTTTTTCTAATTGTTCACTTTCGCCAGCAAGACGTTTTTCAAGATCCGCCACCCTGTTTTTGAGTTCATCCATATCTTTCCTGCTGCAAAGGTCAAGACCCTGCATAATTTTCTTTATGATGCCGGAGAAAAAATCTTCAAGATCAGACCACTCTTTCTCTCCTGTCTTGTACAGATCTTCTTTGAGGTTCTGTGCATCTTCTTTGCTTAACTTGGCTTCCTCAACCATGCTGCGTGTTATTCTTTCTATCTTGTCTTTTGTTAAAAACACGGCACCCAGTCCTGAAAGTAAACCTTTTTTAATTTCATCCAGCATAGAAACCTCTCTTTCTAATTATTGAGCTTTCAGCTGTCAGCTATCAGCCGGAAGCCAGGATTAAAAAATATTTTCAAACTGCTATCTCATATGAAGCTGCAAAGAACCATCCACTTTATAAGGCATATAAAAGATTCTAACACTAAAGTTGATAAGGGTAAAGAACCCAATTTAAGTAAAGAAATAATAATACTCTTTTTATTATTTATAATAAGGATAATCCTTCAGCTTAATCATAGTTTCATCTACAAAGGCCGCTACATCTTCCCAGTCCGCTTCATTCGGCCTGTCTATGAGGTCACTGTAATAGACATCAGGATTATCAAAATCACCCATACTTCCCGGTACTGCAAGTGAACCTATCACGTTATAAAGCTGATGCATAAGTTCAACTTCCAGCAATTTCAGTGCCGGAGCAGCCTCCATGGGACCGACATGTATGCCTCCATAAGAACAGAATACAATGCCGCATTTTGGGCCTGGCTCAAGTCTTTTTAAGGGGGGATGGCCATATGTTAGGGTGCGTATCCGGTCAAGGGGAAGTTCACTAATAACAGGAGAACCGACACATACAAAATCATAATCGTCAAAACTGAAATCCGGATTTTTTGCGTCATAATCATCCGGGATATTTTTAAGATCACAGGTCCACTCATATCGTTCAAAATTTTTAGCCAGCTCTCTGGCTACTTTTTCGGTATTGCCTGTTTTTGAGGCATATACAATAAGATTTTTTTTCACTGGAAATCCTCCTTTACAAGTTAAAGAATAATCAAAGGGACGAACATCTCTTCACTGGTTACACTGCCGTGAATACCGATAACTTCCTTGTATTTCTGTCCTGAAAGGGCCTCCCTTATCATGTAATTTTTTTTCATGATAAGGGTATAATCGCCTGTTCTATGATACAGTCTTTTATCGGGCTCATACAGTCCGAAGAACCCTTTTTCAATAAGTTCACGGCTGTTATAAAGATCACAATATTCATTTAGATTTTCCCGTACATATTTTTCAAACTCAGAAACCATATCCGGTCTCACATAACAGTAGACTACCCTCGGATCTCCGGCTAAAGGCAGCGCCAGGGTTTCCGAGAGTTCAGGATGATCTTCAAGCCTGATAGTATACCTCTCTGATGAATCAATCATACCATGGTCAGAGGTAATAATCAGCCTTGTGTCACTTCCGGCCAAAGTTGCTGCAAGTTTACTGATTTCTTCATCCATCATCCTGATATGTTCAAAGGCCTCCGGGCTCTTTACTCCCGTTTCATGGGAAATTTTATCAAACTGGTCCCAGTACGCAAAAATAAATTTTTTATTGTCCCCAAAACCGAGTATGTTCTCGATCCGCCCGGCAAACTCATTTATATCAGAATAGGATTTTCTTCTGGCTCCTTTTGTAATCACATCCGAACACTGGGAGTTTACATAGCTTTTATGCATAATACAGAAGGAAGAGGCATTTAATTCCCTGAAAAAGGAGTCATAATTGAATATGTCTGAAAATGGTACATTCCACAGGGGTATACCGCCAGCCTTTGTTAAAAAAGGCAGTATACTTGTGAGAATACCTGTTTCCTTTAAAAACATAAACCATCCGGTGAGGCCATGCTGCTGGGGGGCTACGCCGGTTGCAAGGCTGATATAGGCAGAAGCTGTACTGGATGGAAACACTGATGTCATTTTACGAATAACATGTCTTTTTAAAAAGCTGTTATCGCTATATTCCATTAAATAGTCATATCCAAGCCCGTCGATAATAATAAAAACAATACTTTTATCTTTAAAAGGCTCAATATCAAGGCCATCCAGAGTAGGATACAGGTATTCATTGCCATAAATGGCACGAATGGAACTCATCAAATTTACAATGCTGTTACCAGTATAGTCTGGGAAAAACATGCTAACTATCCATCCCCCACCTCTTAAATAAATCCTGGTAAAGCGGAGGCAAAGGAAAATTATAATTCATCATATAATTGATATCCTGGTATCCCTGCTTGAATTCTGCCACTTTTTTTATTCCATCCATGATGTCGCTTATTTTTGATGCTGGTATGGAAATAATTATTTCGTCTTCGGCAGGTAAAGCACGCATGTGCTCTCCGGGATCGGGAAGCGCTACAAGACATTTCTGTTTGTTGATAACAGGTACAAGCAGATAAGAACATACTGGCGGGAAAAAATGATACTGGAGTTCATCCTCTTTTGCTGTAAAATGTAAAGGCATTATAAGGCTTCTCATCTGGGCTGTATTTGAATATATAACGATTACATCAGGCTCAAAATTTGCGGTTCTTAAGGGTGCAGAGACAATACCGATATATTTTCCTTTATCAAAGGTCGGGAATCTCATAAATAATTCGTATTGAGCATCATCAGGCTTGTCTTCAATCCCATAGGCAATTATCGGGGCAAAACAGTTATTGTCTTCCTTGAGCATAGCTACTGTTTTTTTCTCACGCCTTGAAAGTGCAAATGCCTGGCACTGTGCAATTCGTGTACCCATATCCTTTGAAGGCCTTATGGCCCCTTCAGGAATATCACCTTCACTTTCGAGCATTTTAACTGCCATAGGGGAAGTTCTTAAGCAAAAATGACTTTCAAGCTTTTCTCCGTATGAGTTGTATTCTGATAAGTCTGTCATGGTGTTGTCTCCTCAAAATAAATAAATTATACTGTGCGACTTAAATAAATGCGCATAACTTTAATAATGTATTGTTGCCACAAGACCAAGTATCAAACAATGATTCAATAGCATCAGCTACACTTTGTAAAGAAGGAAAATAACTGTTATGTACGGCCATCCTTCTTGTAAGTTTCCAGACACGTTCAATAGGGTTTAACTCCGGACTATATGGAGGCAAATACATTAATTCAAATTGTTTTGAACATTGATCACGCCAGTTTTTATGCAGTTTGGCATGATGATATCTGGCATTGTCACTAATAATAATCACTTTTCGACCTGAATGGGAACTGATCCTTCTTAAATACTTAAGAAAGGAAAAAAATGTTTCACCATTAAATTTATCCCATTCAGGCTTATATGCAAACTTACCATCACGAAGTCTTACTGCTCCATAGTAACCAACGCTGGCACGTGTAGGATGATGCAATAGGATAGGTTCTTTGACTTCTGGAGGTATCCACATACGGCAGCATGAACCATATTGTTGGAAGTGAACTTCATCAATTGCCCAAATGTCGTATTTATCATCCTTCATAAGTTTTAGAATTTTTTTTAAAGTCCTCTTTTCGAGAGGCGTCAGCATTAGCGATTTTTGAACGTGGTTTCCTTAGCCGAAAACCTAATTGCCTGAACATGCGCTGACATTGACGTACACCTAACTGGACTCCAAATTCTTTTTGGATGTGGGCAGATAATGTTTTGCCGTCCCATAGATTGCCTGATAATCCGTAATCAATAGGTGAATTACGTAAAGCAATCTCTATTTTATTCATCTGCACCTGATTCAGCTTTTTAGTTCTTCCGGGTCTATCTGCATCAGCAAGCCCTGAAAGACCTTCAGCTTCGAATCTTTGAACCCAGTATGCTACAGTCCTTGGAGAATCACCAAGATACTGTGCGGCTTGTCTGCTGCTCATACCTTGAGCTACAAGAAGTATGGCATGAAGCCTATGATCGTAGCGCGCCTCATCTGTCCGGCGTATTTCATCTTGGAGGATGAAAATAATATTTTCTGTGTCTGTTATTTTGGATGCTTTCATGAAAGCATCATAACATACTTGTTTAATTTGCGCAATTAATTATGTCGCTGCGTATAATAAAAGAATCACTATAAAACTACTGGATTCTCCGGTCAAGCTGGAGAATGACATTTACTCTTAAGTGCCTGTTAACTAAACATAGGTTAACGGTTGTGTGTATATGAATTACCACGGAGTATACGGAGAAAAGCTTTTATTTATAAAAAGTGTTTTTGTTTTTCTCTGTGAACTCTGTGAGTTCTAACGAAGCGGCAAGTGATATGTTTTATTTTTTAGATTTTCCTCAGTGCTACCCGTGTTCTCCGTGGTGAATAAGTTTTTTTAAAAAAATATTTGAAAGGAAGAACGAATGTAAATATAGTGTAAAACCTCTAATCGAATTGGGAGTTATTTTAAAAAAAAGGAGAAAAGAAATGCCAAAAATGAAAGGTGCTGAGGCATTAATAGAGATATTGAAAAATGAAGGAGTTGAGTATGTTTTTGGTATTCCCGGTGCAACAGAAGTGGTCTTTATGGATGCCCTGGAGAACAGTACCGATATTAAATATATCCTTGGCCTTAATGAAATAGTATCTGCCGGAATGGCGGAAGGCTATGCAAGGGCAAGTGGAAAGCCGGGTTTTTTAAATCTCCATACCGGACCCGGTGTGGCAAGCGCTCTTGGCATGCTTTATAATTCTCAGGCAGGAGGTGTGCCTCTGGTCGTTACGGCAGGGCAGCAGGATACAAGACTTCTCCAGCATGACCCGCATCTTACCGGTGATATTGTGGGAATGGGAAAGATATACTGCAAATGGAGCACTGAGATTCAGCACGCTGAAGATATACCCATGATAATACAGCGTGCCTTTAAAATGGCTGTACAGCATCCTCAGGGACCGGTTCTTGTTTCACTGCCCCAGAACCTTATGACCCATGAAATTGAGTTTGACGAAAGACCCAAAAGCTCGGTTTATTCAGGAGTAAGGCCGGACACAAGGGCACTTAAAAAGGCATTTGATTTAATTAAAGCAGCAAAACAGCCTGTTATTATGGTTGAAAGCGGCATTACGAGGTGTAATGCCCTTGACGAGATTGTTAAATTCGCAGAATTGACAGGATCAAGGGTTTATCAGGCATGGATGTCCGATGTAAACTTTCCTGTAAGGCACCCCCTGTACCTTGGGGATCTTGACCCTTCACAACCCGGTACAAAGGAAACTTTAAAAGATGCAGATCTGCTTATCGGAACAGGATGCTCCCTTTTCAGTCCAAGTTTTTATAATCCGGAAGAAGTTTTACCGGAAAATATAAAGGTAATTCACATTGATGAAAATCCCTGGGAACTGGGTAAAAATATGGTAACTGACTGCGGTATTCAAGGAGACATCAAGGCGGTATTAATCGATCTGAACAGTCTTCTTGAAAAGGATTTACCGAAAGAGGCAAGAGAGAATATAGAAAAAAGGAAACAGGAAACAGGCAATAAGAAGGCATGCATGATTGACAGGCTGGAAAAGCAGGTTACTGCAGAAAAAGAAAACAGCCCAATTGCTGTAACAAGACTTATGAAGGAAATTGCCAAACTCACCACAGAAAAAACTGTTATTGTGGACGACTGCTGGTCATCATCACAGATGTTAAGACAAATTGTTAATTTTTCAAAGGCCGGTCAATTTATAAGAGCCCGCAAAGGAGGCAGTATAGGATGGGGCCTTCCCGGTTCAATGGGAGTGAGTCTCGGCGCCCCGGACAAAAATGTTATAGCGGTGTGTGGTGACGGGAGCACAGCATGGTCCATGCAGAGCCTGTGGACAGCAGCCCGGTACAATCTCCCTGTAACATTTGTAATTACCAATAACGGGGTTTACAGGCAGGTTAAACTGGTAAGAAAACTGGTGCTTGGCGAATATGTACTAACTGAAAAACATGACGGTATGGAAATAGATGAACCTGTCATCAACTTCAAACAGCTTGCCGAGTCCATGGGAGTAGAGGCAATTCAGGTGACTGAGCCAGGCGATCTTGAAAATGCACTCAAGGAAGCTATTGATGATAATAAGCCAAGACTTGTTGAGGTTTTTATCGAGAATAAAGCAAAGGGATAGAAAGGCAGGGGTTCCCGCATACAACGCGGGATCTTCGACAAGGATTAAAGGGGGCGAGGGTTGGAGTGAAAAAAGCATGAACATCCAACATCGAACGTCCAACTTTCAACTCCCAATTAATCAACAAAATAATGTAGGGTCAGGCCCCTGTGCCTGACCGCCTCGTTCCCACGGAAAATGCAGGAACGAGTGGAAAAGACAATGTATCCTGCTTTTTTTGATCATTGGATGTTGAATGTTGCACGTTGGAAGTTCATCTTTTGTCTCTATTCCTTAAAAGGATTTTCCCCATCCCATTTCCCGCCATTTGCAAGCACGGTATACAGTGCATCATGGGTCATTGTTTCAAAAATAGTAAACTCATTGAATGAGATAAGTTCTCGGTCATCCACATAGAGTCGCTCGCTTGAGAGTTCTTTTACAGCAGGAAGTACTTTGGCATTTCCACCGTTCCATCCGGGTACACCCGGTCCAAAAACAGTTATACCGGGCTTGGGTCCCCACCCTTTAGATATAGTATATGCGCTTTCACGGTCATGGGGATTATGAACCTGATTAAAACCAAGCCCTGTAACATAGGAAATATTCAGAGAATTAAGTCCGAGTTTATAGTCCATCAGCTCCGAGGCGGCATTCAGATATTTCTGATCTCCGCTCAAATCCCAGTAAAGCATCGGGGCGCAGGCATAAAGGGGTTGCCTTACATTATGTCCCCACCCTCCTGCAACTGAATTATTTCCTACAGGATATGCATGTTTTTTCAATTCCTCGATATTGCTGTCTGCGGCTTCTTTGATAGCATTCTTAAAATATTCCACTATTACAGGATCAACAGGCACGTCTTTTTCAATAATATATGAATAGATATAGCCAGGATTATCAAAGTTAGCATCATTTAGAGAGTATCCGGGAGTAGCATATAAATTGTTCTTGAGAGATCCCGCTACTTTATATAGTCCTTTGACCTTTTGATGAACTGCTTCATCCCTTGTTAAAAGATATTTCTGAATATAATAATAAAGTTTTTCAGGACCAGCCATTTTATCTGAGCTGAAGTCGAAAGCCCTTTCAGCTCTATCTATGAGCTCGTTAGCACGTTCTGGTTTATAGGGCTTTATTATCCTGGCAAGATGCATGAAGAGTCCTGCACAGGTAGTAGTTGCTCTTGAATCTATCCCGACAGTACCGTACTTTTTATCATCCTTATCCATTGGCGCTGCAAATGGATCGGGATACCCCTTTGTTTCAGTACCAAAATGAACACTTCCATCCTCATTCTGCAAATATTCCCATGCAAGTGTTCCCCATTCTGCCTCGTCAATTATATCCGGGATTTTATTTTCATAGTTTACAATATTATATTCATCATCAAATTCTCCGGGAATGTCATACTGACCATCATAAAAATATTCAGGAAATGCCTCATAAATCAACAGGTTAATAATGGGATTTGAAATGTGATATGCCCTTCTATCAGCGTCTCCGGCATCGTGATATCCGCCATATACTCTAAATGCCCTTTCATCACCTTTAACAATGATATTTGCTTCACCTATCGGGCCATCAACATCATAAATAAGAGTGTGGCACGGCTTTTCTCTTATGTCAGGCATGTGAATGGGGCAGCCGCATCGTTGTAAATATTGGGCACGAAATAGAAGATAGGCAGCCCGTTTTGAAAACTCCCCGCCTATCCCGAATGGATATGAACTACCATAACCTTCAACAACTATTTTATAGGGGCCGCCTTCAGGAACAGAAGAAAGATCGATACGATATACAAAGTCACCGGAAGAATCGTCTTTACCAATTTCTTTTAACTGACTTATTACAATTACCTCTCCTGATGACAGATTAATTACCTCATAAACAGGTAAATCACCCTCGATTATTCGACTTCCACCAGTTCCAAGCCATATAGAAAAATTGGCATATCGTTTTTTAGAGAGAGCGCTGTAACCCGCCTGATTTACCTTAATTGACTCGCACTGGATAGTTTTCGGATTAAAGGTAAATTTAGTATTTCCATAAGGGGTATTCAGGGAATATTCTTTGCCATTTTCAAACGTTTCAGTCTGAAGGTAAATATGATGATCACATGGATCAGCCTGGACAACATATTTATTTATACTTTTTACAGGTTTTCCATTAACCTCCCAGCTTGACAGATCAGTTATATCCGCTTCATTAACATCAATAATATCACTGGTAAAAAAGGCGACCAGAACATCATTTGAAGCAGTTCTAATTTCTTTTAATGCGAGTTTGGCATTTGCAGTTGAAAAATTACATAAGACTAAAAGAATTGTAAATACAGCAGTATAAACTCTGGGTATTTTATTTTCTATTCCCATATCTTCTATTTTCCTTCCTCGGCCCCTGCCCTTTATCTTAATTTTAATAGTGCATAAAAAGTATATTCAGCAATGTAGGGGCAGGCACGCAGGCCTGCCCCTACGATGGATTGTAACTACTAAATCAACCCCGCCTTTCCTCTCGTTCCCAGGGTCGCCGTGGAAACGGGTTTCTTGACGCTCTGCGTCTTATTACCAGTCTATACTTGGTCTGTTTATGAAGTTACTATTTTATTTTCATTTTCCGGCAGCATTAACAA
Organism: Desulfatiglandales bacterium; assembly: GCA_963667015.2. Lineage (GTDB taxonomy): Bacteria > Desulfobacterota > DSM-4660 > Desulfatiglandales > HGW-15 > JAAZBV01. Next base: position 340,030 of record CAXXJJ010000004.1, on the reverse strand, counting down.
AAACGGAATTCCAGCTATTCCCATAACAGCGCTTATATAATATGTTATTTTGAGTCCTACCAGATCCCCGCAAAATCCGATCAGTACAATCACTGCAGATCTGGCGATAAATGATATCATCATATAAAAACCGTTCGCAGCAGAAGGGCTGTTTTTTGCGTGTTCCTGGATCATTGCAAGCATTACAGGTGTTGTGGACAGAAGCGTAAAACCTGTCAGGATAAGCGCAATACCTTTCAACCAGCCGCTTAAAGCAATAAAAAGGAGCAGAAAAAATGGTGCAGACATAAGCTGGAAACCAAGGATACGCTTTCTGCCAATCGTATCGCTTAATGGGCCGGCTGTAAATATCCCTGCTACACCTGATGCCTCATACATTGCAAGCGCTGCCCCTGCCAGCCAGAGGCTTCCTGTCTCCTGTTTGATAAAAATTGGGAGAAATGTCGCCAGAGAACCATGCATGAATCCTCTTGAAAACAGAATCAAGGTAAGGGGTTTCATTATGGGTTTTATTTCAATATATGCCTCTCGAAGAGAACCAGGTGACCTTCTATTTAGACTGACTGGAACATCTTTAAACCGCATATAAATTATGATAGAAGATGCTATCCCTACCACCATTACAGGGTAATAACCCTCAAGACCCCACAGGGAAACAGCGCCCACAGCCGCCAAGGGGCCTAACATCCTGGCCGATTCTCCTCCTATCATGAAAAAACTCATTCCCAGTCCCTTTCGGTCACCGGAGAGTCTTCCCACCATAACCGGAGCTGGTACGTGAAAAACAGATGTACTGATACCAACAACAAGAAGAATCAGAATCAAGACACTATATGTGGGAGCAAGCCCCAGCAGGCTCATTGGAACAGAAGTGAGAACAGGCCCCAGAACAATAAAAAGTCTTGCCCTGTCACCTTTATCTGCCCATCTTCCAATCAGTGGATTTAATAATGATGGAAGCTGGACAATTGTTCCAAGCAAACCTGCCTGTGTCAGGTTTATGGAGAGTTTTTCAATAAGGAGCGGCAATAGCGGCGATAGAAAACTGGTATATATATCATGAATCATATGGCAGAAGGATATTAAAAGAACTCCTCCCCATTGAAATTTGTCTGGATCATTTCTCTGTTCTGCAACAGAATTAACACTGGATGACACAATAAATCTCCTGTTTTTTTAATAGAATATGTTTTTATCAGGCAGGAATATTTATTACAATGTGATTTATAATTGTGATCAAAATTTTTGGCTTTTTCAGGAAAGGTTCATAAGTGTTAATCCGAAAATCCTGTTTTCGGATCAGCACGATAAAATTACTCTCTCCAGTGCTCCGGTTTATTCAACTCATCCGCACAAACAACCTTGCCTTTGCTACCTGAAAATCCTTCAGGGTTAAGAGATTGAACCATCCATGCATTTCTAAATTTCTCAGGGATCGGATATGGCGCAGAATACCCCAGACTGGCTGCGTCAGGGATAAAACCAAATTTGGGGTAATAGTCCATATGCCCCAGAACAAAAACCAGTTCAGATCCCATCTCTTTCAGCAGCTTTAATCCCTCACTAATCAGCATACCGCCGACTCCCATTTTCTGGTAATCCGGTTTAATCGCAAGAGGTGCAAGAATATGAAGTAAAGGCTGATCTTTTCTTTCATCCAGGCATACCCTTGTAAATAAAACATGACCGATTGCATTACCTTCATTAAAAGCCAGCAAAGAAAGAATCGGCCTTGCGGTTTTATCCTTTAACAGATCAGCTGTTAAATTGGCCTCTTTAATATAACCGAATGCCTGCTCTTCGACCTCCATGATATCGTTAAAATCCTTATTTTCAGTTTCCCTGATTTGAATATCCTTCATTTTCATGATTAATAATTCTCCATTCTCTCGTTCCTACGGTCTCCCTGGGAACGAATGTTTTTAGACGCTCTGCGTCGCTTTTCCTATTTTCTGTTTTTTCTATCCTGTTATTTATTTTTCTGATCTCTGATTTCTGTCCATTCTCTACCTTTTAATCTTCCATCCCAACCTTCAGAATACCATCTGATGACTTACCAAAAACATCAGGATCATACATTTCCTCCGCATGGGTCGGCATTACAGTAAACTCACCTGAAGCAATAGCCTGTGCTGTATATGACAGGTGATAATTACCTGCCGGCAGATATTCTGAGTAAAACCTTGCTGCATGATGCCGTAATTCTCTGTGATAAAAACTCCATCTGGACATTCCATAGTATGACCAGTCACCATAATGAAACCACCATGAGCCTCTCGCAGGTTTTAATTTACCCTTATCAGCATCCACCAGGGAAGAAGTCGCAAGATCACTGTTTACCGGCTCCAGCCCGCCTGGTACCGGATCATCAACCACAACAAAATTCCTCGCAGAAGGCAAAGAAACAAAGAGATCAACTCTCACAATCTCTCCTCTTTTAATTTCCATGGGGCTTTTTAACAACACACATTCCCCGTCCCGCTCCACGCTGTATTCCCGCTTAATATCAATCCCTGGGTTGATCGGTTCAGTATTTGGTTTCAGTGGGGCATAATCCATTCCCACACTATAATACAATCTCCCCTTCCCTTTTCTCTCTATAATAACTTCTGATTTACGACCCGGGTCTTTTTTCTCTATAGGCTTTGTATGAACAACAGTATTGTCCCGCACACCATTAAATATGGCATCGCCAATTATTTTATTGTCTAAAAATGTTACAATTTTCATATCAGGTTTAACATTTTCATAGGCTTTACTGTATTCAATAAGTGCATTCATACAGAAGATATTTTCCTGTGTGTTTTCCCACCTTCCGCTCTGCTTACGGGTCTGAGTAATATATCGAACCATCTTGAACGGTATACCGCCTACCAGATCTTTTCCTTCTTCTGTCTTTCCATAAGCAATGAAGCTGCTTAATATTGCGCTATTTGTTCTGAGAGATGATGTTAGAATTCTTGAATAGCTGTCATCAAGGGACTCATTAAATATAAACTTTCCTCCGGTCTGGTCAGCTTGCGAAAGGATCATATTGAAGACTTCTTTCTGAATAGCTTCTGATCCCGCTACTCCAACAGCAGCCAAAAGAAAATGGGCTTTTCCGAACAGATCCATCTTCTTTACATAAGGATAATAAAATTTCAAATCATCAATAGTTACTTTACCCTGTTTAGCCAGTGCAGCTAAAGCAACTGCCCGTACAGTAGATGCCATGCCAGTTGAATAGAAATCAGGAATCTCATCTTTTTTAAGCATATCCAGGAGATACCCATTCAACCTCTCCTGCACCACAGAAGGTATTTTATACCCACGATCCTCTAGCCAGCCAAATGCAATTGCAGTATAGGCACTCAGATATGGACTTACACGGCTATCTTCAGGAGTGTAATATGCCATTCCGCCATTTGGGGCCTGATGTGCGGAAACCTTTGCGAGAGCGTCTCGAGTTAAACCTTCTGAACCTTCCCATGTAAATTCATCAGGCATATATCTTTTAAGATACTGATAATGATTTGCCATGACTCCTTTGGTCAGGATCTGTTCCCAGCAGGAATATGGATAATCGCGCAAATATTTAAATGCACCGTCGACCTGGCCAATGACAGTTGGAGTAAGGGATACTTTTACTTCTCCAACATCTGCTCTTATATCATCAGGGAAATGCAGTCGTTCAATGACTGCGCCATCAATAGTTGTTCCATATGTTGCGGCAGTTTCAAGATTTACCATTTTACGTACTTCAAGCTCGTAAACAAACCCGTCCTGATCAGTTGAGTCTCCTCCTCTTACTGTAAAATTTATCTTTCCGGAACCTTTTGCCCTTAAAGGCAGCCACACAGTTTTACGTTTATTTGGTTCTGCTATTACACTTTGTGTGACCTTCTGAATGTCCTGCCCTGAATCAGTTTCAATAGCTCCTTCGGCAGTAATCGTCATGGTGAGTTCACGGGTCTTATCAGTCCTGTTCATAATGCTGAAACCCGCATTGAAGCTATCACCTTCTGTAACCTGATTCGGCATAACAGGACGCATCTCAGTATCTTTTGTAACGCTAAAATGTCCTTCTCCTAACCCCATCTGATCAGTAGGAGTTACAGCCATGGCAAATATCCGCCATCCGGTTAAATCGTCAGATGCCTCAAACTCGATACTTGTCTTTCCTTTACTATCGATAAAAATCGATGGGTTCCAATAGGCAACAGGTTTAAAATTAGAGCGCACTTCAGGCTCGTTTTCACTAATACTCGATAAGCCCCCTGCGATAGCGATCCCAAGACTGTCAGATACTTCGTATGGCCTATCTCCCTGTGTAACAGACGCCTCAAAATTCTCCAGACCAAGATAAGCCTTAAGTAAATTGTAATTTTTTACACCAAGGCCAAAATCGGAATAGAACCCTTTATAGGGATCAAAATAATCCTTGCCTTCCTTTAAAAGCTGAAAAACATCTTCATTTAAAACAACTACAGCAAGCTCAACAGGGTCATTGCTTTTTGGGTTTCTTTGATCAACATATAAACCAACCTTTACCTTTTCTCCGGGTTTGTATGTTTCTTTAAAAGGTTTTGCTTCGACAATGAGTTCCTTATATGGTTCATCCAGGGTTGTCTTTACATAACCCATTTTAAAAACAGGTTTACCGGATTTATTGTTTTTATCATTAGAAGACTCTTCAGCATCTGGAGACATCACTACTACAGATAGATAATATTCCGGGAAATAATCCTTTTCAATTTTTACATCGATAACAGGTATGGCTGTATCAAGAGCTTGAACCCAGTGTTTTATTATTCCGTTTCGTTCAATAGAGATGAGGGCCTTTGCTCCGGGAAAAGGGTTTTTAATTGTGTACCTGGCAGTATCACCTACGTTATAGTTCGTCTTTTCCGGTACAATTTCGAGTTGAGTCTCTTTATTCTCAGTCCATAAAACTGATTTATAGTCATATACATATATGGGTAAACCTGATTTGTGTTCTCTTCCCTTTGAATCCTTTATAGAAGCTGTTACTCTATACCGCCCTGCTTTCTTTGGAATAAATGAATACTCCAAAGGTTTATTATCGGACTTAACCGTATGTGCTTCAACACCTTTCCATTTTTCCAATTCACTGCTATGCGCTAAATTAACTCCCGGGCTGGGGGCAGGATATATTATTTCACTATGTTCCACATTAATAGAGACCGTGATGTCAGTTGTCGGTTTACCTGTTGCATTTACTACAAGTATTTTACTTTCGCAAAGTTCATCTTTATTACAAATTCCACCACTTGAATCTCCATCTTTGGGTTTAAGACCTACAAAACGGTCTCTTGAAGAATATTTTGCTGTCGCCACTTCTGTTACATATTTTCCACGTTCATCCCTGACCGCACTTTCCATGATAAGTTTACCAAAAAGAAGATCTGACGAAACATTGAAATTATTGACAAGGCTGCCATTCTCATCCAGTGCTCCTTCGAATTGTCCTAATGTCTCAGTTTCGTATGCCTCTATTTTATAAGACATATCAAAACTGAATCCCATGGCCGGACTATCTTTTGGAAAGAATGAATAATAACTGTCGTAAAACCTATCCAACATAGCAGTAACTCTTGTGCCGGCGCCTTCGTATACTCCTCCATTATGAAGCTTTGCACTGGTTGATATTTTCACATTATCACCGGTATGGTAGATCATTTTGTCAGTTTCTGTTGTCACTTCAAACGGAGCGGATGAATAGTCAGAAACCAGTATTTTCATCAAGCTCATCGGAATCGTGTAAAATGGAGTGGAAAGCTCAAATCTGTATTCTCCTGAAGTACCTGTTTCCGGAATTTTAAACTCACCCTGTAAAGCGCCAAACTCGGATAAAACAAGGTCTTTTGTTTCTAATACAGTTTTTCTCAGCGGATCTTTAACTATAACCCCATAACCTTCACTTAAAGCTGGAATAAATTTTGTATTATCCTGATCACGCACATAAATCTTATACTGAACTGTATCTCCGGGCCTGTAAACACCCTGTGCTGTTGTTCCCCAAAATATTGGAATTGTTGTTTTGTATTTTTGAGATTCGACATCGAAAAAATAATCATCAATAATAAATGCAGTATCATCACCTTTAGTAACACGTGCAGCTAAACGCCTGTACGCATCTTTGCTGTATATTTTCATTTCTACTTCTTTGAGACCTATTGGGAATGATGCTATGCCTTCTGCATTTGTAATCCCATTAGCAAGCAGCTTCATGTTATTAATATCAGGAGGAGTTTCGTCTTTACCCTTATAAAGCTCAACTTTTACATCCGAAACAGGGTTTCCGGTAGCCATATCCGTTACCCATACCATGGTGCTGAACTTGCTTTCCTTAAAATGAATATGAAAAGGTGTAACCTGTGCAAAAAAATAATCGAGACGGGAATAATTATTTTTTTTGAATGGAGGTATTGTATCAAGTTGACCAGTAACAATGCCTGATTGCCCGTTCAACATTTTCCTAACATTTGCAGGAACCACTATTCTTTTATCTTCATTTTTTGGGATTTTAACTTCTGTTTTTAGTGAAGTATCTTTACCATTGGCAGTAAGTCTGTCATAGGTAAATGTTACACTGTCAAGATTAACAGTATAAAAAGGCATTTCTGTATCTGCATCTTTTTCAAGAACAACCACCGGGCGGTAGTCATAATCAGGCATCAGGTGACCGGTAGTAAAATGGATATCAAAGGGTTCATCAATAACACGCCCGAACACATCAATAATATTATTAGAATTACTTTCTATCTTATAATGTGTATTCGGTTCAAAGTCACCTTGGAGATGTATAATATATTTTTCAAATTCCTTTTTCTTCAAGGTACCAATACGATAGTTGTATTGTTCCGGAGAATGGTTCAGGTCGAAGTTAATAGCAGGTTCAACTGAAATATTCTCGATTACCTCTTTTTTAAATACAGGAGAAGAAAAAACAATGCCTATTGCTTTTCCAGGATTACAACAGCACCCTTCATCATTCTGGGTTATTAGTACGTTTCTATCCTTATCATCGTAACACTGAATGCCAATAAAAGAAAAAGGAGGGAAAGCAGGTACCGAATCGATCATGCGGTTTTCTATTCCGCCCTCAGGCCCGTAAACAGATTCCAGGCCTGGTTTGATGTGATACTCTATCGAGCTTCCTTCAGGAAGTTCATCTTTTGGAGTAACTATCCATAAAGTTTTGTATTCAATTCCATTTTTTACTAAAGTAAATTTATCCTTTCTTTTATATTGACTCATAAATTCAGGATATGCGCTCTGAATATACCCTTCATCATTATATTTTTGCATCCTTTCCAGCTCTTTTTCATATTCGGAATCAGGTTTAATATCAAAGGTAATTGTTTTTTTCTCTTTTCCTTTAATCCTGATTACCAGGTGCTTTTCAAGTGAACCCTTTGAGACCGGCTGATTAAAGATTATCCTGATTACTGGCATACCGGGCGCTTCCCATGTGTTAAATCTTGTACCGGTTACTATCGGTCGTTCTGTGATAAAGGTATGATTTACAGTTTCTTTAAGAGTTAACCCATCCTCTGCTTTTATGCCGGGTTTCACTGAGATTTTGTAGTGTGTAGCAGGCAGAAGAGTATTCTCATCATCCAGCATTAAAGCAAGTGTTGAAGCATTAAGCCATCGCCACTGACCTTTTACATCCGGAGTTATGACAATTGGTATCTCTGAAGCATCACGATCCATTAGTCCCACAGGTACAACCGACCTGTTGAATTGAAATGTTATTTGCCTTCCTGCAGGAACGTCTTCTCCTCTCGGTGTGGTATTTATTATTTCGAGAGGTTGAGGACTCTCTTCCGCTTTTTCCGGATTAATGGAATATATGTATTCTGAAGTGAGAGCAAATAACATTACAAGCAAAAAGAATATCCTGGCAGATTTAATCATGAATTCTCCAGTGGATTTTGATATTTTGGAATACATTTAATGGCTGGTAATTTTTTATACTTTTTTCTTTAATTCCTATAAGCGATAAAAACAATAAAAAGGTTCCATTTAATTTAAATTCATTCAATTCAATGAATATTATTCGTTTCCACGATCTCCACGTTCCCACTGTCCCCATGGAAATGCATGATTTTAGATTCTGCATCGTTTTTTGAACTGGTCCAACCCCGGTTTATCAATTCAGCTTCACATCTTTATCTTTTTCTCCGCTTTTCACTTCGGACTCTGTATAGCCGTTCTGTGAAGCCTCCCTCATTTTCAAAATTAAGAGCAAGCCGTTCCACTTGCCGATCAAGCAGAGAACAGGCAACAGTGATCAATACCAGGGCAGCATTTGCCGAAAATTCGGGGAATACTCTTGTTGACAGAGTGGACATTGTTGACACTGTGGCCCCGGGATAATCCTGGACCATTTGTCCACCAGGTCCATACTTTCCACTTAGTCCATGCCTCTTTGAAACCTCCCATACCCAGCCTGCCACTTCATCAGCAGTCAGGCACCTTTTATCAACAAGCTCCTGTCTCAATGGGTTTTCACCATTCCCCTGCTGAAAACAACGCTGTCTTAAAAAGTCTTCAAAATCCAGTTTAAGCTCTTCGAGACTTGCGCGTGCTACCTGTGTTAGTTTTAACTCTGTTTTCTTTGAGGTTGCCGAAGCCTGTGATCCTTCTGCTATATTCTGCACACCAGAACGTGCGGCCTGAACCATCTGGTCATGAGTACGGCTGCGTTTATCAATATATTTATCGCAGAAACGCACTGTTACATCATAAACGAGCTGCGCTAACTGAAAGCTTTTAAGTTTTCTATAACCGCCATGTTTTGGGATTAAATCAGACATTGGATACCAGCTCCGGATCAATTTTAAATCAAGATGAATTAATAATTAAAATCATTGTCCAGCTTCACACATTTTAAGCTCAACACACTGTAAAGCTTTTCACTGGCTCCTGCGGTCCCCTAGACGCTCTGCATCTCTTTGCCAGTCTCTACATATACCAATTTATCCTGTTTATCCTGCATGATTCTCTGCGCTGGATAAACGCCATTGTGCCGGATTGTTATAGATATTTAATTTTTGTCTAATCTTCTGTAACTGCCCCCATGGCAAACTCGAACCCAAATTCTTATAGAATAATACCACCAAAAGCGGACTGTATATAACTAATTATAATTAAAAGGAATTTTACAATGAAGCGAGTGGATAATACCTATTTAAATTAAAATAATCAACTGATATAAACAGTTGGAAGCAGCTAGCCCTAAGGCTGAGGAAAAACATAAAAGCCTGGCAATATATAGCCTAAACTCCTTCAGCCTGTAGTTTTTTCCCACTGTAATTCCTGGCATTTAGAAAGGTCATTCTTCTTTCCAAGTCTGAGATACCATACTGGATAATCAATCCAGCCTTGCTTTTCAGCAGTTTGGGTGACAGTAAAATATCTTTGTTAAATGGTTAATAATGATGACTGAATATTTCCTATCTGATCCTTTCCATATGTGTCCATCGAAATATTATTGACGCGGAGGCTTAAAAGAGGCGATTTCCACGAGGACCATGGGAAACAGATAAATCCATCGCTAAAAAACTCAGTAACCATTGTTGGTTTCTTTACTATTACCATGTAAGTAAGGTGGTTATTTTTACCAGTCATCGGCATATTAAACTATGGGAAGGTATAATAAACCACTGGCGAAAACCTTTTATAATTTATAACTCTTTGTTTTTTAAAGCATTTTATCTTTAATTCTTTTTGGTATGATTCATGCTTTGAGTGTTTTTTACTCATACAGATAATTTTTAAAAATTTAATTCTTCAATTTTGATCAGGGAGGTAAAAATGAAGAAGTTCGTGAAGATTTTTCTATTCCTAATAATTATCGCTGCTGTTGCGGTAGGCGGTTATACATGGGCAACAAACCGCAAACCTGCAGATCGGGGGTTTACCCTTATCGAGGTAACAAGAGGCGACATTACTGAAAAGGCCGTGGCTATCGGCCAGATCGAACCCCGCCAGAAGTTTCATATAAAATCAAAGATATCCGGCATTGTAAAAAGATGCCCCGCAGAGGTAGGAGACAGGATCAATACAGGTGATCCCCTTATAGAAATAAGCCCGGACCCTACTCCTGATGAACTTCTTGAAGCAGAGCACCAGGTAAAATCCGCACAGATTTCCTTTGACCGCGCTAAGGTGGACTGGGAACACTCCCAGGAACTTGCAAGTGAAGGAATAGAATCCTTTAACAGCCGTGATGTACAAAAAGAGATCTATGATAAGGCGCGGATTGAATTATCCCGTGCAAGGGATCGTCTGCAGCTTATTCAGGAAGGACGTATCAGCGGACGCGGTGAAAATATGGAGACAATAATAAGGGCTCCTGCTGAGGGCATACTCCTGCAGCGCCTTGTAAACCCTGGGGACCCTGTGGTTCCCCTTACAAGCTACCAGGCTGGAACAGACCTTGCTACCCTTGCTGACATGAGTGACCTTATATTTAAAGGAACAGTGGACGAAATTGATGTTGGTAAATTAACAATAGAGATGCCTGTCCGTTTAAAAATAGGTGCACTTCCCGATCAGGCCGTAACCGGAAAATTAAGCCGCATTGCTCCTCAAGCTATTGAAAAAGATAATGCCAAGCTGTTTGAGGTTGAGATAATTATGGATTCCTTTAAAGACGTAATGCTCCGTGCAGGGTATTCAGCCAATGCCGATATTGTGATCCGTGAAAAGAAAGACATACTCCTTATCCCCGAACGACTGGTTATCTTTGAAGATGATGGAGCAAAGACATTTGTTGAAATCCCGGGTGCTACACCTGATGCAGAGCCCAAAAAAGTGGCTGTGCAGGTCGGTCTTTCAGATGGTCTAAATATTGAAGTAACATCCGGGCTTAAGGAAGGTGATAACCTTGTTCAAAGGCCTCCGAGAGAGATTACAGGATAGGATACTTTGAAATGTTGAATATCATACGCCAGCTTATTAGAGATGCCCGCGGTCAGAAATTACGAACACTGCTTACGCTCTTCGGTATGATCTGGGGAACCGCAGCAGTAAGTCTGCTGCTTTCATTTGGCGACGGACTCCACAGGCAGATGGCAAAAGATATGGCAGGTATAGGCAATAACGTAGTTATTGGATGGCCTACGCGTACTTCCATGTCCTTTGAAGGATTGCCTAAGGGCCGATATATAAAAATGGATGAAAGTGACATCCGCCTGATAAGAAAAAAGGCCTTTGGACTTGAATTTCTTTCCGCTGAATATTCCCAGAATTTCAAACTTCAGCGTGATGCAAAGGTCCTTTCTGTGCCGGTGTCAGGAGTTGAGACCGATTTCCATAAAATTCGGAATATAATTCCGGATGCGGGAGGACGTTTCATCAATCCCATAGACCTGGAATTAAAAAGAAGGGTTGCCTTTATCGGTAATGAACTTGCCGAACAGGTTTTTGGTAAGACACCTCCTGTAGGTCAGACAATTCAACTCCAGGGTTCACCCTTCCTTATTATAGGAGTAATGAAAAAAAAGGTTCAGAACTCAAGCTATGGCGGGCCTGATGACGGCAGGGTATTTATACCGGCCAGTACCTTCAGGATGATGACCGGACAGAAATTTATCAGTAATTTCGTTTTTACGGCTGCTGATGTCGATATGATCGGGGAATTGATAAAAGATGTAAGGCAGATCATGGCTGAAAGACATCGTTTTGATCCTTCGGATGAAGAGGCTATCAGTCTCTGGGATGTATCGGAAAATGCCAAGTTTATTAATACCTTTATGCTGGCATTTAAGATTTTCCTGGGGCTGGTGGGGTGCCTGACAATGATTGTAGGAGGCATAGGAATTTCAAATATCATGAATGTAGTTGTGGAAGAGCGAACCCGTGAAATAGGAATTAAAATGGCCCTGGGCGCTAAACCCCGTCTTATCCTCGGTCAGTTTTTAATTGAAACCCTGACAATTACCATTACAGGAGGTGCAATAGGTTTGTTGATTACCCTGGGGATCTGTGCTGTTTTTCCGGCCCTGAATCTGACTGAATATGTAGGCGAGCCTAATGTATCCCATGGTTCAGCCCTGGTAACAGCGACCCTGCTGGGTTTGATAGGTTTTATTTCAGGATACTTTCCGGCCCGCACCGCGTCCAATCTGGACCCGGTAGTTGCAATGAAGATGTGAGGTTATAACAATGAAGAAACCAAGACCAGGCCTTATATTCCAGCTTTTTCTTAAAGCCAGCCATGTACAGAAAAAGAGAGCCATACTCACAGTAGCCTCAATCGCCTGGGGTTCTCTCTCACTGCTCCTGCTTCTTGCCTTTGGCGAAGGACTCAAAATATCAGTGGCAAGGGGAATGAACGGTATTGGCAGTGATCTTGCTGTTATATGGCCAGGCACAACAAGCCTTATATGGAAAGGGCTTCCAACAGGCCGTCCGATAAGGGCCGCAATAGAGGATATTGACCTTTTAAGAGAGAGGATTCCCGATCTTGAAGAAGTAGCAGGGGAAATACATAAAGGCCGTGTTGTTGTGAACTATGGCAATACTTCCACCACATCCAGGGTGAAAGGTGTCACTTATGGCTTTGGTGAAATTCGAAATCATATTCCGCAATCCGGGGGAAGGTTCCTTAACCCGATGGATGAAAAACAGAGGCGCAGGGTGGCCTTTGTGGGAAATGAACTGGCCGAAAAGATTTTCGGAAAAGAAAACCCTGTGGGTAAAGGAATATACCTGGATAAGGTTCCATATACAGTGATAGGTGTTATGAAGCCCAAGGTAACAATGAGTAACTACAATGGAATGGACAAGGACCAGATTTCAATCCCCATAACAACATTCAAGGCCCAGTTCGGAGCGGATAAACTGGATATTATAGTGGTTAAACCGGATCACCCTGACCGCATGAAAGCTGTACTTGATGAACTGCACAAGATACTCGGGGCAAAATACGGATTTGATCCCAAAGACGAGCGTGTATTCAGCATATTTGACATGGTAGAAACCAGTGATGTTACCAGGAAAATACTTATCGGTATCCAGGCTTTTCTGGGGATCATTGGAGCTTTGACACTTATAATCGGCGGAGTGGGCGTAGCCAATATTATGTACGCGGTAGTCAAGGAACGTACAAGGGAAATTGGAGTCAAGATGGCCCTTGGTGCCCGCAGAGGATGGGTAACCGGGCCTATTGTTCTGGAAGGCATGATGTACACCCTGCTTGGAGGGGCAGTCGGTCTTATAATGGCTATGATGGCGATAATTCTCATTGCACAGCTTCCCACCGAAGGAAATGAGGCTCTTGAAATGCTTGGAAAACCGACACTGTCTATATCAATCGGTGTTGTATCTGCTGCCATTCTGGGCATTATTGGTCTTATTGCCGGCTACTTTCCTGCACGACGCGCAGCATCTATTAATCCTGCGGAAACTCTCCGCTACGAGTGAGGTATTTATGTTATTAGGCAATTTCTTCAATTCAAAAAAGAATAATCATGCAATAGAAAACGGTGAGGTAATCAGCCTAAAGGGACTTTCAAAGGTTTATGATACCGGCAAGGTTAAGGTCGAGGCGCTCAAGGGTGTTGACCTTGAGGTCCATAAAGGAGAGATGGTTGCTATTACAGGGCCGTCAGGATCAGGAAAAAGTACATTGATGAACCTTATCGGATGCCTGGATACTGCGACATCAGGGAGTTATCATTTGCGGGGTGAAGAGGTGTCATGCCTTACCAGGGAAGAGCTTTCAGGTATCCGCAACAGGAGAGTCGGATTTATATTCCAGAGTTTCAACCTTCTCCCTCAGATATCTGCCTATGAAAATGTTGAGATGCCTCTTCTCTTTGGAGGTGTGCCCCGAAAGAAACGAAAAGAGAAAGTACTTGATTTGATGGACCGTGTCGGTCTTTCCGAACGTGTTGATCATAAACCTACAGAATTATCAGGCGGTCAAATGCAGCGTGTGGCTATTGCCCGTGCACTTGCCATGGACCCTGATATAATCCTTGCAGATGAACCAACCGGAAATCTGGATACAAGCTCAGGTAGCGATATCATGAGCCTTTTTGAAGAGCTGTATGAACAGGGACGTACCATCCTGGTTATTACACACGACCCTGCCCTTGCGAAAAGGGCACCTCGACAGGTAGAGATAATGGACGGCCGGATTACACAGGACACCAGAAGGTAATATAATTTTACCTAAATCTCATTGAGGTGGAGTATCAAACCTGTAATTGATTTTAAAAACTCCTCCTCCCCTCCCCCGGAGCCTCCCTTCCAGGGGAGGGATTTTTTAAATCAATCTCTCGTTCCCAGGGTCTCCCTGGGAACATTTTTTTTGATGCTCTGAGAAACAGTATTCTCCATCTTTCAATAACAAATCCTTTCGTCAAACGACCTATTACTCTGTCGATTGATAACTGTTTTCTGAGAATTGACAGTTTCTTTTGCAACTCATTTTTATCAGCATGCGGTGTATCAATTCTTCAATTATTTACGCAGAGCGTAAAAAGAAAAAGTTCCCACGGGGACCATGGGAACCAGATAAATAATAATGTTGACTTTCATAATAAACTACTTTATATTATAAACTAGTTTATACGCAGGAGAAAAATAAAAATGAAAACTATAGATAATGAACAGGTGGAAAAACTTCTTGAAGATATTGCCTCTGTTAAAGAGGTAATCAATAGAAATAAGTCTATAATTCAGCAGGTAGCCAACCCTGTGCATTTCAGACTTCTTATGCTTCTTTTCGGGATAGGGATTTCCTTTTTTTCTCTTCTACTCTATTTTCTTATTAATAATTACGGATCTCATAGCGCTATTCCGCTGAATCTCAAATGGATAGTATATACCGCTATGGGTATCGTAAACCTTATCCTTTCAATAATGAAACAGGGGCTCTACCGGAGTTCTGTAAAAAAGATTGACTCAAGCCTCACTCTCAGCTGGTTTTATAAGGAGCTCTTTTCTGATCGATTTATACACATCTATTTATCTAGTATATTTCTTATCTTATTTCTGATTATGTTCTACATTTACAAAGGGATTCCCTATTTTATTATCCCCTCTATTGCTATATGGTTAGGCCTTTTAGGTATGGCAGCATCAATGCTCCATACCAAATACGCCCTCGTCACGGGGTACTGGTTTTTTATTACTGGAATTCTACTTCTGATATTCAATACAATACCGGTAACTGTTGCTGTTTTTTTATCCTTCGGGATAGGTTTTACCATTTCTGGAATCTTAGGGTATATTGATCAAAAATCAGGAAAGGTAGAATAAAGAAGGTGCCGGAACTTAATAAAATAATTCACGAGCGTTCCAGGCTTTTAATCCTTACGCATCTCGCCAGTAACAAGGATATAGAAGTAAGTTTTAATGATATTAAGGATAAGCTGGATTTTACTCCTGGGAATTTATCAATTCAGCTAAAGAAACTGAATGAAGCGGAATACATAAATATCAGCAAGAGTTTCAGGGATAACAAACCACATACTGCAGTTTCTATTACAGTAAAAGGCATAAAGGCTCTAAACGACTACCTCGAAGAAATGGAAGAATTAATTAAGGGGTTGAAAGGATGAGAAGAACAGATAATGGTTACTGGCTACTGGATTCTGGATACAGGCTCATCTCGACACTCGCTTAATATAATGGCGCATCAATTTTATTTAATATCCTGTAACTAATCAGGAGAATAGCTGATGAAAATAATTTTAACATCAATAGGAACACGGGGAGATATTGAACCTTTTTTAGCTATTGGAAAATTTCTAAAAGAAAAAGGTCATCAGGTTATTTGCGCATTTTCAGAACGATATAGAGAGCTGACCGAAAGCTGTGACCTGGAATTCGCTTCTCTTGGCAAAAAAGGTGATGATTTATTTGAGTGCGATGTAGCCGGAACAGTTATGGGGGGGACCGTAATTAAAAAAATCATTGCTTTGATTAAACTTTTCAAACTTGCAGGTAATGAAAAAGGCGCTTTTAAAGAAAAAGACCTTAAATTATACGAACTTACTAACCAGGAAAAACCGGATAGAATAGTCCATCATATAAAAAGTTATTACCCGGTAATATGGGGATGTAAAAACAAAGGAAAAACAATATTAATAAGTCCTTTCCCATATTTTCATTACATAAAAGGACATGCATTTATTTCAGGCAGAGATTATAGTGATGTTTTAAATAAACTTTCATTTAAACTTTATGATTTTGGGGCTTTAGCAGCAACTCTTATGTTTAAAAAAATGCTGCGAATCAGGGATAAAATCACCATAAAGCAGCTAATAAACGTAATTCACAACAGAAAATTTATTTACGCAATTTCGCCAGATTTACTGCAGCGACCAGATTACTGGAATAACAATATTAAAATTTTAGGACATCAGGAATTAAAGAGAAAGACAGATTGGAAACCCGAAAAAAAACTGACCGACTTCATTGAACAACATGAAAAAATATTTTTTATCACCTTTGGCTCAATGCTTAATCCTGAGCCCGAACTGAAAACTAAAATAATTATTGAAATTCTTGAGCGGAATAAAATACCGGCTGTCATAAATACTGCATCCGGCGGTTTAGTTAAACCCCATGAATTCAATTCAGACCTGATCTATTTTGTATCGCAAATTCCTTATGATTGGATTTTCCCCAAAGTGTATGCAGTTATTCATCACGGTGGTTCAGGAACAACACAACTAGCAATTAAATACGGCTGCGCATCAATGATAATACCGCATATTGTTGATCAGTTTGTCTGGGATAAAATGATTTCGGAAATGGGAGTCGGACCAAAAGGTATTAAAATAAATCAAATAAACAATAAAAATCTCGAACCGAAAATTTTAGAATTACTTAACAATAAAAGTTTTAAAGAGAAAAGTGAAAAAATTGGTAATCAAATGCAAAAAGAAGATTTTAAAGAAGAATTATATAAGACAATAATTGAATAACTGACTACAGCATGGCGATTCACTGGATACATTTAAAAAATCTGATACTGGATACACAAAAAACAGATACTGGATACTGGTCTCTAGATACCGGAAAATACTTCTCTTTAAAAAAATATCCAGGATCCAGTCGAAGATCCCGATGCAGCGTTCGGGGCATCAGGTATCCAGTATCGGTCTGTTTCCTGTTTTCTATTTTCTCTATTCTACTTGTATGTTTCATCACAACTGCCCACGGCCTTGGATATGACCTCGAAGGTCAGCTCTCAGGCTGGTTGATTGAATCGGAAATAAACGATAACTGGGAAGAAAGTGCGGGTATTCGTTATATTCCAGACATTGATATCTCACATCAGCTTGATAATGATAGAACCATTGATTCAGAGATATCTCTTAACATTTTTTCATCAACCGGATCCGGCCCATATGTTGATAATAGTGACATAGATCTTTACAGGGCTGATATACGCTATACAACAAGCAGAACTGAGACACGCATGGGGCTACAGAAAATTAACTTCGGACCGGGAGTTATTTTAAGGCCACTAAAATGGTTTGATCGACTTGACCCGGTGGACCCCCTTCAACTTACTGACGGAGTTTATGCACTCAGATTTCGGTATGTTGCCCAGGATAACTCAAATTTCTGGGTATGGTGCCTTTATGGCAATGATGACCCCAAGGGTTATGAGATTTTTCCGTCGACATCAAACGATATAGAAACAGGAGGACGCATACAGACCCCTATTCTATCCGGTGATATGGGATTCACATTTCATAGGCGGATTGTAGACAGTACAGATTTTAATATCCCCGAATTCAGGGAAAATCGTTATGCCCTGGACGGTAGATGGGATGTGGGGATCGGATTATGGTTTGAAAGCCTGTTCCAGGAACAGAAAACAGATTATCTTCCTTATAAGTGGACAAAGAGAATTAGTATCGGAGCGGATTACACATTTGAAATTGGAAGCGGGCTCTACTTTCTTGCAGAGCACATGGCAACCGCTGTATCAGAAAAAATGATT
Organism: Desulfatiglandales bacterium; assembly: GCA_963667015.2. GTDB lineage: Bacteria > Desulfobacterota > DSM-4660 > Desulfatiglandales > HGW-15 > JAAZBV01. The sequence goes on along the minus strand of CAXXJJ010000004.1, from coordinate 322,041 downwards.
AAATGGCAGAATGACTACCACGTAACTGCGTTTCAGATGAGTTACTCTCTGGGCATCATGGACAGTATCTCAGCCATAGGGTATTACTCATGGGAAGATGATAAATTCAGCCAGCACATCAGCTGGATGAGAACCTATGATAATTTCATATTGAATGTCAGCCTGTTTAATTATCCTGAAACATCTTTTAATATTAACGGCCAGACTCAAAGAACCTTCATGGGCGGACGCGGGCTACAGATTATGCTGATTTATAATCATTAGGAGCTAAAAATGGAAAATGAAATTCTCATTAAAACCCGAAACCTAAAAAAACATTTTCCGGTTGGAGAAGGCAGGTTCACAGCCCTTGACGATATCAATCTCACCATAGGCAAGGGTGAGTTCACAGGCCTTGTTGGCCCAAGCGGTTCAGGCAAAACTACCCTTCTCAATATAATAGGAACTCTTGATGTCCCATCCGAGGGGGAGGCTATTGTGCTGGGACAGTCTGTGGGTGAGCTTGGGCAAAAAGAGGCAGCAAGGTTAAGGAATGAACATTATGGATTTATTTTTCAGACCTACAACCTTCTTCCGGTTTATACGGTTTATGAGAATGTCGAATTTCCTTTACTGCTTTTAAAGATGCCTGCAGAAGAAAGAAGAGAAGCAATTATGGCAGCGCTCGAATGGGTAGGACTGCTTGACAAGGTTGATTCAAAACCTGCACTGCTTTCCGGCGGAGAGTGTCAGCGTGTAGCCATTGCAAGGGCTATGGTGAAAAAACCAAAGATTGTAATTGCTGACGAGCCAACAGCCAACCTGGATGCCAAAAACTCCCATAATATACTTAAAACAATGGTAAACCTTAACAGGGAACTGGACACGTCCTTCATATTTGCCACCCATGATGAAAAGGTAATCAGGTACCTTCGCAGAATTATAACCCTTGAAGACGGCAAAGTGGCTGACGACAGGATTGTCTCACAATAAAGAGGTAAGAAAAATGATAACATTAAGATTGGCATACCGAAACCTCGTTGGTGCGGGCTTACGTACCTGGCTTAATGTATTTGTGCTTTCTTTTACATATGTACTTATAATCTGGCATCAGGGACTCTTCTCCGGTGTTCAAAGGATGGCCTCACGGGAATATATAAAAGATGAAATAGCCGGTGGGCAATACTGGGTAAGTGAATACGATCCATATGATCCCCTTGCCCTTGACTCAATCCACAGAAAAATCCCGGATACACTCAGGGCGTTGATTGATGATAAACAGGCAGTACCCATTCTTATCAGGCAGGGAACAATCTACCCTGAAGGTCGAATGCAGATAGTGATGATTAAAGGGATACCGCCTGAGCAGGAGGTCATGAACATCCCGACAAAAAAACTTGATGATGATACTGCCTTTCCTGTGATGATAGGCAAACTGATGGCAAAAAAGAATGGCTTCAGGATAGGAGATCCCATTACAATAAGATGGAGGGATAAAAACGGGACCTTTGACGCAGGGGATGGAGAGATTATTGAAATAATGGATACGATTGTCCCTTCACTGGATGCTGGTCAACTATGGCTTCCACTGGACAAGGTACAGCAGATGTTCGGACTTGAGGATGAAGCCACGATAATTACAATCGGAAATAATACAAAAAGACCCGAAGATCCTGATGGATGGATTTTCAGAGACCATGGTTATCTTCTTAAAGACTTTAACGATATGATCAACTCCAAGAGGATAGGTGGAGCCGTGCTTTATACAATTCTCCTGTTTCTTTCCATGCTTGCCATATTTGACACACAGGTGCTTGCCATATTCCGAAGACGAAAAGAGATCGGAACCCTTATGGCACTGGGTATGGTTCGCTCAAAGGTTATAGGGCTCTTTACGCTCGAGGGCGCCATGCATGGAATTCTTGGTATTGTGATAGGTGCCATATACGGGATTCCGGTGCTGTTATTATCTGCAAAAACAGGCATCCCCCTGCCCGAAACTCTCAATGCAGAGGAGGAGTTCGGATTTATATTTGCGTCCAGAATGTTTCCGGCATATTCCCCGCTGCTTATAGGCGGAACTATCCTGATTATAATGATTACAGTTACTATTGTAAGCTATATGCCAAGCCGAAAAATATCAGGTATGAAACCAACAGAGGCATTAAGAGGAAAAATTTCATGATCAGATTTTTAATAAAAGGACTCATGAGAGATCGATCAAGAAGCCTGTTTCCGGTATTGATGGTAAGCTCAGGTGTATTTCTTACAGTAATACTCTACAGTGTTATCCAGGGTGCAGTTTCTGACATGGTAGATTCAAATGCCAGGTTTGAAACAGGGCACATAAGGATAATGACCAGGGCCTACAGTGAATTTGCAGATCAGATGCCCAATGACCTGGCCCTTTTGGATATAAGCAAAATATTGAAAATGTTGAAAACAAATTATCCGGATATGATATGGACCTCGCGAATAAAATTCGGTGGTCTTATTGATATCCCGGATAAAAAAGGTGAGACAAAGGCACAGGGACCGGTTCTCGGATTTGGCATCAATCTAATTGATCCGGAATCTCCTGAAATTTCAATCCTGAACCTGAAAAAGGCCATTACAAAGGGATCATTGCCTAAAAGCAAAAATGAAATCCTGATAAGTGAAACCTATGCAAAAAATCTAGGAGTAACCATAGGAGACAGTGCAACCCTTATGGCTTCAACCATGTATGGCAGTATGTCCATGCACAATTTTAAAATTGTCGGAATGGTTCAATTCGGAATGACTACACTGGATCGCACAACCATTATCGCAGATATCAGGGACATAAGAGATGCCCTGGATATGGATGACGGGGCCGGTGAAATACTGGGATTCAGGAAGGATATGGTTTATGATGATGAAGAAATGAAAAGTAAAATCATATCACTTAATAAGGTATTTGGAATTGACATGCAGAACCCGCAGCAAAGTGAAAAAGAATTCACTCCAATCGCCAGGCGGCTCGGGGAACAGGGAATACTTGAACTAATGCTCTCTGTAACAAATACAATAATGAGCATCATAGCCGGCATATTTGTCTTTGCAATGTCCATTGTATTATGGAATTCCGGATTGATGAACGGCATAAGACGGTATGGAGAGATAGGAATAAGACTGGCCATGGGTGAACCAAAGGGAGAGATCTACCGCGCCATGATCCTGGAATCCATCTGTATCGGTATAGCTGGCTCGATTATAGGTACAGCGGCCGGACTGGGAATATCATACTGGATGCAGAATGTTGGTCTGGATTTCGGCAGTATGATGCAGAAATATACAATAGTAATGTCAACGGTTTTCAGAGCAAAAGTAACTGAAACCAGTTATTTCATTGGGTTTATCCCCGGAATCTTTGCATCTGTTATTGGGACAATGTTTGCCGGAGTGGGCATTTACAGAAGGCAGACTTCGCAGTTATTCAAGGAACTGGAGGTTTAAAATTTAAGAGACAGGTTTAATAACAGTCTCTACGGTATAATAACAAGGAATAAATTATGATAAAATCACAACTCAATAAAATCATTTTTATATTAGCCCTGTTACTGGGATCATCTTTTAATTTCTCTGCACAACCGCCCTCCGGTGACGATATTTTAAAAAAAATAGACATGAATATGTCTTCAGACACACAGATTATTACCTCAAGGATGTTAATCCACGGGCGTCGCGGAAGCAGGACAGTAGTGTCCAAATCCTGGAGTGAGGGAGAAACAAAAACATTCTCGGAGTACCTGTCCCCTGCCCGTGAAAAAGGCACAAAGATGCTGAAGCTTGAAGACAAACTGTGGATTTATTCACCTTCAACAGACAGGATCATCCAGATATCGGGTCATATGCTAAGGCAGTCTGTTATGGGCTCTGATCTCTCCTATGAAGACATGATGGAGGATTCACGGTTAAGGAACAAGTATATCGCTGTTGTTGAAACATCAGAGGCAATTGATGAAAGAGATTGCTGGATTGTGGAATTAACAGCAATCACCGATGATGTTGCCTATCATAAAATGAAACTATGGGTAGATAAGGAAAGATGGGTACCCCTGAAGGAGGAATTATTTGCAAAAAGCGGGAAACTCCTTAAAAAGCTGGAACTCAGGGATGTAACAGAAATTGATGGCCGATGGTTTCCCAGAAGGATGGTATTCAAGGATATGCTTAAAACCGGAAAGGGAACAGAGTTTATTATTGAGGAGATCGAGTTTAATAAGAAAATTCCGGAGTATGTATTTTCAAAGGCGTCGTTGAGGAAATAGACATATGGTGAAATATAAAGCCCAATGTTGTTTAATTAGTGCCTATCCATAAACACAACTCCTCCCCTTGACGGGAGAGGTTGGGAGAGGGTGATAAAATAGAAGCTCAATACCTCCGACTAATTGGATCTACTATTTTGCCGTTCAGGGCTTAAAAGGGATTACGCATACAGTGTATGACCCAGGTCCTGGTTATTTATCACGCCTGTTTCATTAGTTTCTGTATCAAAAAGAACAAACAGCGGCGAAGATCCGAAATGATTGAATACAATACTCTCCAAACCATTATCAATTTTAACAGGAAAACATAATTTCATTTTATTCCTTCTCTTTAAATTTTTTTATGAGGTCCCTGAGGTTTCCGAGCTTTTCCAATTTTGTTCCTCTTCTTATATAATTTTCACCGATAAGTGTTGCTAAAGGCATTTTAATATATCCTTTCACGGGGGGCTGGTTCTTAAAAAATTCTTCCGAGTCAGGCATTTCATCCATAAGATTCTTTGCCCTTCCTATAGGCTGCAGTGGGTATTCATCAAAGACTATTTCCTTTTTCTCATAATAGTCCTTCATTTTATCAGGCAGGTGGGAGTCAGGATCAGTTGACACTATCGAGACAACCTGGATGCAATGCATCGACCTTTTTTCGACAGGCATTTCACCCAGAACCTTTACGATATTGTCAAGATTGTCTGCCCTGCCCTTTTCATGATCATAGTTACCATGATATTTATCTACGCTTAAAGCAGCTATAAGCGGCATCTTTCCTTTATCCGCATATTGATGAAAAAAATCATGGCACTGGTTATAATCTGTAAAATAGCTCCCGTTTGTATTAAAGCCAGGACTAATACCCTCTTCAGCAATTGCAATCAGAAGGTCTATAAATTTAATATCTCCATCTTCCCAGAGGGTTGGTTCACCACCATTAATTATAAATCCTAATCTTTCGTTTTTAATACTTTTACAGTCGGCAATCAATCGCTGGATCTGTTCCCATGAGAGACGATAACCGGGCCTTAACTCATTATCATCGGAATCACAGGTATATAGATACCCGCAGTGAGGGCAATTGAAATTACACTTATGGAGGAGACAGACACCCAATACTATAGTGGGTGGGAGTATGTCCGGCATGTAAAATCTCCTTTTGAATGAGAGCTGGTATTCAAAAGGAGATTACATATTTATACCAAAAAATCAATGCCGGTTTTAGGATTATCTGACTTTTTACTGATCTCACTTCTTCAGTTAAAATTATCTGCGGTAACTTCGTTTTTTCTTCCCATCATTATTTTCCCGTTCCTCATCGGGCTTAGATGGCGCTTTTTTCTGGAAAATTCCTCGTCTCTTTTTATCTGCTACAGGTGAGGCCTTTACTTTCACATTGTCTGATTTTTCACTTATTACTTCCCGCTGCGGAACGTTTGACGGTTTAGCCATATGATTTGTTCGTATTGAAGAACTCTCCCGACTCACTGCCTGAGGCCTGGATGAATTCACACGATCCGGCTGAGAAGCTCTTCTTTGTTCCTGTGTTTTAATCTCAGGCCTTTTATAGGGTGTTTTTGTTTCCCTGGTGCCCGTCGACGGAGAACTCCTTTTTACAGCCTTATTGGTATTTCTGACATTATCGCGAGATTCCCACTCACTTCTCTCTTTTACGTATTTGTGAACATCCTCTGCATGTCTCGATATCTGCTGTCTAATTTCAGGTTTATCCTTTCTGAACTTTAAAGTGGTCATTCTTTTATCGACAAGTCTCTTCATAGGTGTAGCAACCTCAAAGTTCTTTCGCTGAGAATCAGTCATATTATGCACCCTGCGTTCCATTTCGCGATATGTCCTTGGTGGCCTCAGCCTTCTGTCGTCCCTGCGCCGTTCATATTCACGCCTTTCATGCTGCCACCAGTCTGGATCATGTCTCCTGTGTCGCCAGCGGTCATGCAGATAAATAGGGTCATACCATGAGTGTCTGGTCACACATTCAAACCAAGGGAAAATTCCAACACTTATATAAAAGCTGTCATAGTAATCACCGAAGTAATAATGCCGGTATCTCGGTCGTGTGAAAAGACCAAACTCCAGGTTACCGATATCTACTGCGATGCTGAGGGAATAAGAAAAACCGCTTCTCCAGTGTGTACGGCTTGAAAAATATACCGGTGCAAACAATACACCCCTGCGACTAAAAGGATAATCCCAGTGTCCGCGTACAAATACATATCCACGAGGAGTCCAGACATAATGCGATGGAACCCATACCCAGTCTTCCCGAGCATCGATCCAGTAGCCTGATCGTAACGTATAATAACCGTTGTTCCAGTACCAGCATGGGGGAACCCATATCCTGTCAGGGGACGCTGTAACAGGCGGAGCAACATATGTTACTGCAGGCGGTGCAGGTAGATACTCTATCTCTTTATCACTGACAGGCGCCCAGAATCCCTCTACCCATCTCCAGCCATCCTCAACCTCAGTCCAGTACCCCGGAACCCAGTATTTTTCAGGAGGCACGGCTCGCCAGCACCCGCTAACCCATATGTAGTCGTTTTTATCAGTATCCCATGACCAGTACCCGGGCACCCATGCAAACTGAGCACCTACTGGTCTGTCCTCCGGAGGAATTTCATCTATATCGGGAGGAGGTGCTTTTGGTGCTGTAAAACCACTGTCTTCCTCAATATTTACCGGCTGGGCAAACGCCTCATTTACCGGACCCCGGGTCATAACCTCCGGCTGTTCCTCTGACGGTACAGGAGGAGCCTGTCCGTACAGATTTCCGGCAAACATGATCATTGCCATTAGTATCATAATTACATTTTTCATAATCTTTCTCCTTTCATGGAGGTATGTCATTCTATCGACACCGCTTTCAACAGTATAAACTTTTTAAATTAAAATTCATTTCCCTTAATTCAACCAATCAGCAGACGAATCGATTACAGGGCAGTGCCTTCACTGCATAATGATAACTTATTTCTTTAGACACCTGCCAACTAAATTTGATCAATATTTTTCATGTTTTTTGATAAACCATTTGGCCTGAACATTGCATTTAATATGTGATGATAAATCCATATTAATCAATTTAAGCAAACTATATATTAATTTAACTTATCATTGGTGATTTATATCACCTTATGAGTGTAGGTTAAAACAGGCAGTGTGTATTTTGTTATATCATTTAAAAATTTAACAGGTTTTTTCGCCAGGTGCGTTTGATTAAGATCAGGGTGGCCTATTGACCATCCATCCCACAAAAAAACTGATTAGAGAAAGGATTTAAAAATGAAAAAATTAACAGTACTTATTTTCACAATTGTATTTCTGTCTATTTCAAGTATGGCTATGGCCGGCAAGGACAGCGGTTTCTATGTTGGCGCTTCACTCGGGAATACATCACTGGATATTGCCATGGATGATATCAGTGGCGGTATCGATTTTGATGACAATGACATGGGTTTCAAGGTATTCGCAGGTTATAATTTCGGTCTGATTCCAATGTTTGATTTTGCGGTTGAAGGGTCCTATGTTGATTTTGGAGAAATCTCTACTCCGCTGCCTGAGCCTTTTGCTGACCTGGATTTCGGTCTCACAGCCTATGATATATTTGGAGTCGCATGTTACAATATAGGTCCCTTTGGCATATTCGGCAAGGTCGGACATGCCTGGTGGGAGACCGATTCCAGCTTTCCAAGCCTGGACGTGTCAAGCAGCGATATGGCATACGGGTTAGGTCTTCGTTTTCAGTTCAGCTCCCTTGCCGTTCGTGCCGAATATGAAATATTTGACCTTGAGGGTGATATTGACCTTGATTATTTTTCAGTTGGAGTATCCTGGACATTTTAAAGGCTTTTTCAGGTAGATCCTTCAATGATCCGGGTGGAAAGCATTTATGAATATTTGAGAATTTTCCGGGTTTTAAATACCCCGGTAAAGAACACGAGATAAATCCAATAAAACAATGGGATCAGCTGTTTCAGGCTGATCCCGATTTATCAAGAATATCTTCCGGTCTTTTCCCCTTACATTATATGTCACCCCTGATCTCACGCCTTCAGGGTCCGATCCACTAATTTCCCTTACCCTCTTTTTCAATAGCATTCAGGACCTCTTCTTTCATGGAGATCTCTTCTTCCAGTTCTTCTATAGCCATAAGCTGGTGAGGTCTTACCGAATGTGCCGGCAAGGCTGCCTCCCTCTCTGCCAGTTCAGCTTTTAACCGGCTGATATCTTCCTGAAGTTCTTTAATAGAATTATTCATTACAGTTACATCATTCATAATATTCCAGGTATCCATAATCACCGAAACCTGAAACATATTCCATGATCTCTTCAGGGGTAATATTTGAGGCAGGATTTGTACAGGCAAGATGCCAGTGATCAACGCCGGCCCCGCCAAGACCGCTCCTTATTACTGGTCCCTTATCAACAACTGCTACTCTTATACCCTTTTTTACTGCGCTGATGGCGCCATGAGACCCTGCAATAACTCCCCCGATGAAAAGCACATCTGTTTCTATTATGTTTTCTTTTCCATAATTAACAGGATATGGCCACTTTTTAAAATCAGCGTACATAGAATCTGTCATTCTTCACCTCACTCATCAGGAAACAGTTCCGAAAGATACCCGAGCTTTCCTGCTTTTTCGTTACCCACATAATAATCGTCACCCACCAGAACTACACTGGTCGGTCCTTTCCCTTTCAGTTCAAGAAATTCACTGAAATCCGGCTGATTCTCCGGAAGCTGCTCCGGGATATCTTTTGCCTTACCGATCGGCATCATTGGATTATTCATCTTCCGCGGGAAGCATAATATTAATTGTTGCCAATTCAGCCTTTTTATAGTCCCTGTCATCAACTATAATCTGAATTTCAAAAGGTATGTCTTCTTCCATAAGGGCATCAGCATAAAAATCTGCCTCTTCTATTGAATTCAATATAATTAAAGGCCTGGGATTTTCTATCATCTCTATTTCCACTGTATCGGTATTAGCAGAGCATTGTTCATCACACTGAACCATTCTTTTAAATGCCCTGATATCCGATGCATCAATATTTCGTCTAACAGCTTCTGCGGCTGCCAGATGAAAATTCAATTCATCAAGGGTATGGATATTTATCAGTATCCCCATTAGATCTTCTGTGCTCATTCCTCCAAAATTAAGTTCTTCAGCGCCTTCATAATCGGATTCATCATCGGGAGAATCATCATTGTCCGGACCACTGAGACCTCTTCTCCGGATCTCCTCAAGTATTAATTCGTATGCACCATCCTCATAGCTTTCCTTTCCCTCCTGTATCATCTGATCAAGATCGTCATCGCTGCACCTTTTATATATTCCAACAAGCTTCAGTCGTCGTTCTTTATCCATATTTTATTTCTCCATTTTTGGTAATTCATTATACGGGGATGCAGGCACAGTGAAAAAACCGGCAGGGGTATAGTACGCAATATATCAGGTCTTAAAACATTTCGACTCCCACATTAAAACAGCAGGAGTCGAAACAACCCATGTAATAAAAATATTCTTTTCAGAATCTTATTCCTGGCATGCCCCTTGATTCTTCAGATGATTAAGGGCCCTGCAATCTCCCAGTTCGCATGCTGTATTAAAATCTTTGCATGCCTGAAAATTGTTTTGCATCTTGTAATAGGTATAACCGCGGTTGTTATGGACATGTATCAATTTTTCGTTCAGGCCTAATGCCGATGTATAATCCGTAACAGCTTCATCATATTTCTCGCTCAGGCGAAAAGCGTCTCCGCGGTTGATGTATGCTACAATATTCAAAGGTTCAATCGAAAGAGACTTAGTGAAATCCTCTATTGCCTTTTGATAATCTTTTTTAAGCAGATATACCGTCCCTCTATGGTTTAAATAGCCGAATACTCCAGGAGCCAATTCAATTGCCTTGTCTATATCTGAAAGTGCCTTTTCATTATCCTCCATATTCATATAAGCCAATGATCTGTAGTAATATGCGGTTCCGAATTTAGGTTCCAGTTCGATTGCCTTTGATACTTCCGTTACAGCCTTCTCGTTATCATCATTAGCTATAAGGCGTCTACCAACATCGGCATAGCGGCATGCCTGCATTCTACTGTCCAGATCGTCTGAAAAGGAGGTATCAGGAAATTTGAAAAAAAACGGTAATTCCAGAGTATAATCAACCGCTGCACCATTTTCTATTGCCGGATCAAACTTATATTTCTCCAGCGCATTTAATGCCGAATTTTCAAAGTAACCCACAGGAACCGATTCCACTACCTCAATATTTGCTACATCGCCATCCTTTGTTACAATAAATTTAATAGTAACAAATCCTTCAACACGATCAGCTACCGCCTTCATTGGAAAACCCGGTGTTGCGTATTGAACGATAATCGGAGATGTTTTGCCGGTTTTATTCATATCCCGGATAATGGTCTCGGATGCATAAATAACCGAGAGACAGGCAAATAGAAGTATAATAACCGTAGTAACTATATATTTTTTCATAATATCTCCTTTATCCATATTACTATTTATTTTGGATTATTTTCAGGTCTATCTGAATTTCTTTGCATAATAGTTTTTTTTAATAATGAAAACAAGAACTATGTCAGGATTAAATGCCAATTAATTTTTACTATTTTCAAATTGTTATATCTAAATTGACAGCAATGAAACTAAAAAAAATACTTTTAATAGATATGTAAGATGTGTATATTGAACTGGTTATGTTGAAATAAACGCAAGGTTATTTGCAGGATCTTGTATTAAAAAATTCAGAGACCTTAAATGTGAATATAGAGTATATGCTCTTAAAACTATAAAAGGAGGCTTTTAACATGGCAAATGGAGTTATGGGAAAAATGCTGTTTGTAGATCTTGGCACCAAGCAGCTTAAAGAAGAGGAACTGGACTCAAAAACAGTAAGAGAGTATGTAGGCGGTTATGGCCTTGGTGCAAAGATCCTTTTTGAAAAACAAAAACCCTGCGTAGATCCCCTTGGCCCGGAAGCAATGCTGGGTATTGTGACCGGTATGCTGACCGGCACGGATGCCATCGGCGGCTCCAGATATGTAATGGTTGGCAAATCTCCTCTGACCGGCGGCTGGGGCGATGCAAACTCCGGCGGCAATGTTGGTCCATTTCTAAAATTTGGCGGATATGATGCGGTATTCTTCTCAGGAATCTCAGAGTCTCCGGTATACCTCTACATTGATAATGGAAAGGCAGAGCTTAAAGATGCTTCTGATCTATGGGGAAAGGATACCTTTGATACCGAGGATATCCTGAGGGAAAGACATGGAAAAAAACTGGAAGTAGCATGTATCGGACCTTCCGGTGAAAAATTATCGCTTATTGCTGCTGTTATGAACAATAAGGGCCGTGCAGCAGGACGTTCAGGTCTTGGTGCTGTCATGGGCTCAAAGAAACTCAAGGCAATAGCTGTAAACGGAAGCCTTGAAATTCCTGTTGCCGACAAGGAAGGTGCAAAGGCCATGCGTAAAAAGCACCTGGGTGAGATGGGCCCCATGGTGAAATTTTTGCAGGAGTTCGGTACCTGCGGCATACTTGAGATGTGCGCAAAGAGGGATGATGCCCCCTTTAAAAACTGGGCAGGTACAGGTGAGGGAGATATGCCTGATTATGCCAAAATCGGAGGCCCTCATATAGTGGCACAGCAGGAAAGAAGATACGGCTGCTACCGCTGTCCTATAGCATGCGGCGGTATCATGAAAGCACCCACCGGTGAGTATAAATGGGGTGAGCATGCACATAAACCCGAGTATGAAACCCAGGCAATGTTCGGGACAAACCTCCTTGTAGGAGATGTTGACTCAATCATTATGGCCAATGATATCTGTAACCGCTACGGTATAGATACCATCGGCGCAGGCTCAGCCGTTGGCTTTGCCATGGAGTGTTTTGAAAAGGGCATCATTACCACCGATGATACGGATGGTATGGAATTAAAGTGGGGAGACCACAAGGTTGCCATAGCACTTCTCGAAAAAATATGTAAACGTGAAGGTTTTGGCGACATCCTTGCTGATGGTGTAAAAACTGCTTCCGAAAAGATAGGAAAAGGTTCAGATAAATATGCAATGCATGTCGGCGGTCAGGAAGTTCCTGCCCATGATTCAAGGGGCGGTCATGCATTTGCCATTTCCTACTGTGCGGAACCAACACCCGCACGTCACACAATGGGCGGCGAGATGCCTCATCCTCCGGGAACAATGCCCGAATATGATCCCACAACCTTTAAAGGCCGTGGTGTACCCCACATGATCGGTTGTGCCTATACAAACTATTTTAATGCGGCCGGTCTCTGTATGATATGCTACGGTGACGGTTACGGAAAGGCCGAGTACTTTTTAGAGACAATCAGGACCATTACAGGATTTGATGTGGACAGTGAGGAGATAATAAAGACAGGCCGAAGGATAAACGCCATGCGGCAGGCTTTCAATATCCGTGAAGGCATTACCACTCCATGGAAATACCCTGACAGGATGCTTGGAAAACCTGCAAAAACCGTAGGCCCGAGGGCAGGTATTACATGGGAACTGGAAGATATATATACAGAGTATTACGAGGCAATGGGCTGGGATACAAAGACAGGCAAACCCAAAAAGGAAACCCTGCTTGAACTTGGTATGGACTTTGTTGCCGAGGAACTCTATAAGTAAGCTACCTCACATATATTGACTTAAAAGGCCGCATTGTTTAGAAATAATGCGGCTTTTTTTGACTTCACCAGTTTTTTGCTGAAGATGAACCACGATGTAGCCTTAAAAACGAAGCCGGGTTAGATGACAGGCTAGCTTGAGGATAAAAAGTTAAACCGGAATATACACATGACTGTCGAAGTTACGTCCCCATGTTATATCCTTCAGGGTTCAGTATTGATTATTTTTCTTGATTTTTTCGGCCTCTGCCAATAATCATAAAACCGGTTCCTTCGAATATTCCCACATTTTGATAATTTTACTGCAGTATTTAATTAAAGGAAAGGTAGTCTCAAATGAAGAAGATATCAAGGCTTACTTCAGCTTTTGCCTTACTACTCTTATTGTTCATATTAATCCCGGATCAGAACATTTCGGCCGGAATCCGGTCTCTGCCTGTAAGGGCATTCAGTGCGCTTCCGGAGGTTTTTGATATTAAATTGTCCCCGGATGGTAAAAAAATAATTTTTATGCAGAATATAAAGGATCAGACTGTTCTTGTATGTATGGATCTCGATTCCGGTAAAAAAAATTATATTTCCACTGCGGGTATTGAAAGCCTCCAATTTGGTTATGCAGAATGGGCAAACAACGAAATGGTATTATACAGTGTCGTTTTTCCCTATAACCGCTACGGGTTTCCCACCATGGAAACAAGGCTTTTTGTCTGTAAGGCAGACGGCAGTGAAGAATGCTATCAGCCGGTCAGACCGGAGGGCGACAGGCCTAAAAGCAGCAGGAGCCCGGAACATTATTCCCAGTTTCAGGATAATATCATCAGCCTTCTTCCGGATGATCCGGAACATATCCTAATGGGAATCGACCTTGAGGAGCCAAACCTCGATACTGTCTACAGGGTCAACATCTATACAAAGGACAAATCCGTAGTTCAGCATTTTAAAAAAGATGTACGTGACTGGAGAACGGACCAGCAGGATCGTGTGAGGATCGGGACCATGTTTAACCCGGCAACGACTACCATTTCTACCCTTTTATATGACCTGGAAAAAAAAGAATGGAAAGAAATATGGGCGGCAAAGCCCTTTGGCGCTGCCCCCCTTATCGAACCCATGGGGTTTGGACTGGATCCAGATATCCTGTATGTCCGCGCTGATCACAACGGGCGAAATGCCATATTCAGGGTGGATGTAAGCAGGGATGACCTGCCAATGGAATTACTGGCCAGCGATGATATCTATGATATCAACGGAAGCCTGATATACAGCCGGAAAACAAGGGATGTAACAGGTGTTTACCATGGTGAGGCTAAAGACAGCAGGATTTACTGGAACGAAAAATATAAGAGATTTCAGATGGCTGTCAACAAGGCGCTTCCTGATACAACCAATTATCTGATCGATTTCAGCAGGGATGAAAGGAGATATATTGTATATAGTACCAGCGACACCATGCCCGGAAAATATTTACTGGGAGATCGTGACCTGAAATCCCTGTCTGTAATTGCCCATCCCTACCCTCAACTGGAAGGGAAACTTCAGGGCAGCGAAAAAGTCACCTATACTGCCCGTGACGGCCAGAAAATAGAAGCCTACATTACACTTCCCGCAGGTTACAGGGAAGGTACACCCTGCCCGGCAGTGATTTTTCCCCATGGCGGGCCAATGGCACGGGATTATGGAGGATTTAATTACTGGGCAGAATTTTTTGCAAGCAAGGGTATTGCAGTGCTTCAGCCGAATTTCAGGGGGTCATCCGGATATGGAAGAGAATTTGCTAAGGAGGCAGTACAGAGATTCGGGCTGACTATGCAGGATGATCTGACAGATGCCGCCAAATGGCTTATTGAAGAGAAGATTGCAGATCCCGAGCGAATCGCCATTGCAGGCGCAAGTTATGGCGGATATGCTGCCCTTATGGGCGCGGTTAAGACGCCTGACCTGTTCAGGTGCGCGATCAGCTTTGCCGGCATAGGAGATCTTAATGCGCTTCTCAAATCAAGTCAGGGCTATTTAAACTATGGTGTTGCGCGTAAACAGCTTGGAACGGACAAAAAACAGCTTAAGGCTGTTTCTCCGCTTTACCATATAGAAAAGATTAAAATCCCGATTCTCCTTGGACACGGTAATGAAGACCATACCGTGCCTGTAGATCAGAGCAGAGATATGGCAAAGGAATTAAAGAAAGAGAAAAAGGTGTATACCTATGTTGAACTCGAGAAGGGTGACCATAGTCTCAGCCTGCAAAATAACAGGCACAGGTTTTTTGAGGCCATGGACAGGTTTCTGGATAAATACCTGCTTGATTAAATAAATTAAGGGCACCCTGTAATAAATATCCTTTTTTCATATGGCGTTCAGGCAGCACTAAAACATACGCCGTGCTGCCTGAACGATCTGGTCTAAGGATTGTATTTTATCGCGCCGGTCTTCTGATCCCGTGAGAAGTGAGTCAGATAGTCCCACGCCATCTTTGCGTAGAGCGGATACAAGGCATGAATCAGATCTTCAGTATAGTTAAGGGCCACCATGGGAACACCCTCATTGTTATTCAAATACCATATAAAATTCCTTTGTTCATCATTCAGCAATGTCTCGGACCAGGCATCAGCCTTAAACCCGCACTTCGGGTATGCTTTGAAGTCATAGCTGATCAGGTTCATGTTATTAAATCCTAAAAATTTATTCATCAGAACCTGAGAATTATCTGAAAGACTTTTGTCTTTCGGGTTTATATTGGGCTCCAGGTCATAGGCGCTGGTCAGGTACATGAACGGCAGATCAGTCTTTTTGAACTGCGCTTCCATCTTGTCAGTAAAGGTGAACATCGCACCGGCCATGTCTACAACGGCTGCCAGCATCCGGGGATGGCTGGTCGAAATTGTAAGGGTCGCGCCTCCTCCCATGGAATAGCCGGACGCGTATACCCGTGAAGCGTCAATCGCAGGATAGGTCTTCATCATATATTTTGCCAGCGCAGCTATCGAGTCTCCAAGAACAGTCTGGTCAGAATAGAGGCCCTGGTGTTCCGGAGCCACTATGATAAACCGCTTCTGCCGTGCCATCTCAAGCCAGCCGACCTCCTCAATAAAGGCCTGCGGATCATCACCTCCGCCATGGAGGGCAATTACCAGTGGAACCGAGCCTTTCATGACCCTGTTCTGAAGAACCTCTTCGGGTACATACTCATACCAGGTCTGCAAATACTCACCGGCTTTGGATTTGATATTGGAAAATCTGTCTTCCTGGTGAGAAAACACGGAAATGCCGTCCGGCGCCACACCATTAGTGACTACGTTCCGGGCAGCCAGAGTATATGGCGCCTGATCAAAATTATATCCCTGGTAGGGCGTGCCGGCGCTGTGCAAACCCGTTTTAACAACAGGGATTCGCATCGTTCGGGAGAACATATCATCATAAGCCTTTCTGATAACAGCAGCCGTGTCCGGATCTGCTTCTCTGTGGACCATCACCTGCTGAAGCGGCAGGGTTTGATTGTAGTAGGTTGTAGTCTTAGTGTCACCCTTTAAAGAGTCGGCTTTGTTAGCGGCCCTGTACCTGGCCTCGACAGCTTCAGTGGCGTTCACAAGATAGGCGGGCAGAACGCCGGCCACCTGACGGATCTCATCCATTCTGCTGTTGATCAGCAGAGCGCCGGCAATGCGGCTGGCGTAGTCAAGGGTACTGGCAATGCAGTTGTTGAAGAACGTTGCGCCGCCGTCAATGCCTATGACATAAATGAAGCCGAATCCGCCGAAGTAGTCACCGTCGGAGTAGGTCGTAGTGATGTTTCCGGATCTTTCAGAGGTCCCGAGCGAAAGCATCGCCGTCTGGAGGGCGTAGTAGTGCTTCTGGTCGTGGTCAACAAAACCGGTTTTGGGATCGGACGGTGTGATGAGCACCACACTGCCGATTGCTTTATCGATTATGCTGATCAGGCCGAGATCCTTCAGGTAGTTTAACGCGGCATCCTTGTCCTTAAAGGACTTCTCTGCAAAGACCAGGATGTTCGTGTTGGAGCGATTGGCGCGCCCGCTCCACAGGTTTGCAGACCGATACACATAGGTAGTTCCTTTGGGATACCCGTCGAGTACAGGATGCGACCTGTAGGTAACATTGCCTGTCCCCTGTGAGGCGGCGGATGCAGGGCTGCTCACGCGAGCCTCTTCAAGCGTCTCGAAAGTGGCCTTGTTCCCCAGTCTATTGGTGTAGTTAAGCGCAAAAACACCGGAGGTGAATAACAGGCTCACCATCAGCGCAAGTGTAAATGTCAAGAGCATTTTTTTCTTCTGCATAGATCAGTCTCCTTTTCTTACCGGCGTGTTTGCCGGTTACATTTCAGCCAGTATTACCGCACTCAACATGGTGAGATGCGGATTCCATCTCCAGTTTATTGCAAAACGCAAGTTCTGATACTTCGCAGCTTGCGGCGGGACAGTTCATTGTTCCGGAAAATTTTTTCTTTCTATGGTCCACTTCTCATCCATACACAGACCGCACTTGTCGCCCACAAATTGTGCAGCGGCCTTTTCATCACCACGCAACTGCCAGTCCAGCCAGGCCACTGCAACCTGTGCGGCAGCGCCGCCATTGGGCTCGTGGTAGGTTCCGCCATGACCTACAGGCAGGTTGGCCACGGCAACAGGAACATGGTCGATCAGTTTGAAGTCTTCCATGCCATTCTTATAGGCGACGTCGGTCGGCCCGCCCAGTATGTAAAGAACGGGCGTGTGATAGGTCTTTACCGTCGACTTGGGTACCTTTAGGCCGGGCATGGTGGCGCGTTCACCGTCATATGTTCCCGTGTTCTGCATGATCAGGGTCTTCACACGCGGGTCCCCTGCGACCAGGGCCGCCTGCAGTCCCCCGCAGCTGAAACCCGATACGGCCACCTGCTGCGGATCAATGCGCCCGAAATAGGGGCTGCCCTTACGGGTGTTCTCGGCCAGTGCCCAGTCAATTGCCCTGGTGAGATCCGATGTTTCGGTCTGAGGAAAAGGCTTTCGCTCAGCAGCGGGAGCATGTGCGCCAGGGCCGCTTAGTATGCGACCGGATGCTATTACCAGATAACCGTGGGACGCCAGCTCGAGCAGATGAAAGCGGGTGCTTGCCCCATCCTCCGAACAGCCGCCGTTTCCCCAGGCAACCACTCCCAGTTTCAGAGAACCCATTGCCGCCAGGTTGGCGGGTCGATACACCACGTGTCCGGGAAGATCCGGAATCTCCTCCTTCATTGCCGGATAGGCACCGGTTCCCGGGGTGTCCGGAAGGTTGTTCTGCTTT
Organism: Desulfatiglandales bacterium; assembly: GCA_963667015.2. Lineage (GTDB taxonomy): Bacteria > Desulfobacterota > DSM-4660 > Desulfatiglandales > HGW-15 > JAAZBV01. Next base: position 303,805 of record CAXXJJ010000004.1, on the reverse strand, counting down.
GCTCCCGGAGGACCCATGGCTGCCCGATTGGGCCCGCCGGTGCGGGTCTCAGGTGGCTGTTGTGCAGCGACTGACTGGGCGACCACCATGGCGCCGGCCAGAATCATGATGGTTATCAAACGGTTTGCTCCGCGAATGATCATTGTTACCCTCCCAATGTGAGTTTCTGCCCGATTGTAGGGCACATATTCCTGCCGCGCTTGACGATAGGAAGAGTGAACATGTTTAAGATATGTGTTTCCTATCGAACCAGCCCCGGTTTAACCGGCAGCTGCATCTGAGACAAGAATAATAATGTTACGATTGATAAGAATTCCCTGTTTGAAGATTGAAATATATGGAGAAGTGTAACGCATGTCAATAATAAACCCTCTCACTATTTTGCATGTCTTTCCTGATGTTATTATGACTCAGCGAATAGTATTAGATGAGTTCCTGTAAAAACCTAGACCATCTCGGATGCAAAAAAGATTCATTTCTTGAAATGACCACTGTTGTTGCTTTTCCAACAATTAAATTTCGATCGATAAAACCAAAAAAGCGGGAATCTGCACTATTGTCCCTATTATCTCCCATCATAAAATATTTGCCTTTCGGAATAGTTACCGGTCCAAAAGAAGATAATGATGATCGTGATAATGACAACATTACAGCATGATCTTTTACTATAAGCTGCTCAGATAAAAAGATATGATCATTTTTCAGTTCCGAATCAAACCGGTTCATTATTTTCGGTTGCAACTGGATGTATTCCACAGGTTTTTCATTAATGAAAAGTCTGTTGTCTCTCATGCTTATTATATCTCCTGGTGTTCCGATCACACGCTTAACCAGGCGTTTGCCGTCTTCAGGAGAAAAAAAGACGACAATATCCCCTCGTTCAGGATCAGACCACTTTGCAAGATGATATGTTGTAAAGGGTATTTTCAAATCATATGCAAGCTTGTTTACAAATATTCGATCTCCAATCAGGATGGTCGGCTGCATCGAACCGGTCGGAACATCATTCCAGTCAGCTAATGAGGACTTAACTGATGTAGCAATTAACAATGCTGTTACAAGGCTGAAAATCCAGCTTTTGAGAACAATACCAGTATATTTTTTTAGTTTATTTTTCATGCGTTTATTCCTTCACTTCCTTGATATTTTTACTTACTTTTTAAAATCAACAATTCGTCCTGACCTCTGATGCTGCTTAAAAGGCCGGTGCAGTTTTTAATACTCCGAGTAGTGCTCCGATCCCCAGCACTGCATAGCGGATTGACGAATGAATAGAGAGCCATTGAATAAAGGTATTTTTGGACTCCTCGTATGCATAAACATTCTCCATGACCTTCAAGACAAAATCTGTTGATGGTTCATATTTTTCTTTCATGACCTACACCTCCGACATAAATATTCATTAATTGTCTAACCTTTGCCCTGGCCCTGAATAATCGTGACTTTACAGTAGACAATGGGATTCCGTATTCACAGGCTATTTCATCCAGAGAGGCCCCCTTAAGACTCTTCATAATTGTTGACTTAAACGGTTCAGGTAATTGTTCGAGCGAGGCTGTTAATATTCGCAAGTCTTCACGACGAATCAGCTCTTCTTCGGCTGTATCTTCAGTGATCGGCAGGTATTTAAGTTCATCGACAGGCACGTCCTTAACAATTTGATGATCCCGAAGATGATTAACACATCGGTTGCGTGCAATAACAAATAGCCACGCGACAAAGGGAGTTCCCCTCTCAGTATCGAATCTGGGCAGTGATTTATAAGCGGAAAGAAACACATCCTGACCGATATCCTCAGTCGAGTGCGGATCGCGGACCAGCCTGTAAATGAATGAAAGGAGATTTTTATGGTATTTTTGAACAAGACTGGCATAAGCTTCGGTTTTACCGTCCTGTATAAGCCTTATTATTGTATTATCGTCCATTAGGGCTCCATTACCTGATCTATATAACATAAATACACGTGAGATAGTAAAAAGTTCCCGATAAAATGAGCTCAGATAAAAAAGTTCTGCCCGAATTGATTCATATTTTCATGGACGATCCCTTTGAATATTGACTTTACATAAATTAGTCATATATGATCCGCTTTATTCTAATTGAAAATCCCTGAACTGGAATCCCGATTTTTTTGTTGAAACCCTGTATTTTAAATATACTGGGTTATGTCATATTAACAGGATGCACATCAAATGAATAATCCGAAGAAAATGATAGACCGAAGAACATTAATTAAAACCATGGCATATTCTGCCGCAGGTGCTTTTTTCTTAAAACCCTCAGCTCTCTTTGCATCTAAAAGTTTAACTGAAAAGGCTCCCAAAATAAGAAATCCCCTAATTGACGAACCCGGCATGTCTGACCCTCATGTTCTGGTGGATAATGACATCTGCTATGTGTTTGCCGGACATGACGTAGGATTTGGAGTATCCGAATGGGTTATGCCTGACTGGAGAATCTATTGTTCTGCAGATCTTCAAAGCTGGAAACATGTGGGCACCATACTTCCCGAACAAAATTACATGGGAAAAGGAAATACCAGCTGCTGGGCCGGTGACATCGTAAAACGCCATGGTAAATATTACTGGTTCTTTTCAAATCGCGACAAAGACACCGGGGTGATGGTGGCATCAAAACCTGAAGGTGCTTATGCTGATGCTCTGGGCAAACCTCTTGTTAAATCATATGATCCCACAGTATTTATCGATGATGACAATACCCCTTATTTAATATGGGGAACGGAAACCTATGTAATTGCCAGGCTGAAGGATTCTTTGCTCGAGCTGGATGAAGAACCCAGGGAGATTCCAATTAACAGAACCTCTCACTTCCCCTTTATGGATAAAAATGCCCTGCACAAATATAATGGATTATATTATTTAAGCTGTTCGGGCTATTATGCTACATCCAGAAACATATATGGTCCCTATGAAACAAAAGGTTCAGTAGGTGAAGGATGGGGACTGGAGACAGGCTGGGCACATGGTGAATTCTTTGAATGGAAGGGAGACTGGTATCATATATGGTGCAAATATCGAGACAGATCCCATGACAAAGTAAGGGACTGTTTTATTGCTCCAACAGTTTATGATGAAAAAGGTTTAATGCATGATGACCTGAGTGGACTGGATGAAAAATACAAATGATTCCATGATGCCCGTATAGAATTATATATCTTTAAAAAAAAAGTAATCTTATCCCAGCATCTTGATTATCTGAGTAGCGTCCTTTAATTGTTCCATATTTTGGACCAGTTCAATAATTTTATCGGCAGTGGCAGCCGAAATGGGACGAATAGAATAAGGATAACATTCCCTGAATTTTCGAACGCAGTCATCGAAAGACATTGGATTTTCAACGCTGCCCAGGCCGAATTCCACGTACTGCGTATACTCATGCCCCGTAGTCAGTTTTATCGTGACGCTGCCCGGTCCAACACCCCGCCTGTTGAATTCAGGTTCAAGCCGGCCTTTCACTTTTCGGGATACCTCCAGTACCTCTTCTTTCCGGATAGCCGTAAAAGTAAAATCTTCCAATGTGACATTTCCCTTTACCAGGGCAGTTGCAACTGTCCAGGGAAGACTGAACTGCGCATCAATCACGGTTTGCGGATTCTGCTTTTCCTGCAGGGGTACACATAACATATATGCCGCATCACCCAGAGATGCGATTACATCCTGAACCTCGGCAGGTATAATATTGTATTTTGACCTTAAAGAAAGTGCAGCATCAATTGCCGCATGGCTTTGCCCGCAGCAGGGATAGGGCTTAAAACCAATTCTTTCCGTTTCAAATCTTTCGCCCAGATCCTTTATGAGAATTTGAGGATCGTAATCCCCTCCATGGTAGACATTATAGAACCCGGCTTTACCTTCAAGACTATTCCTGGTCCCGGAAATGCCCTTCCCGGCCATTATACAGGCAGTAACACCGCCTTTTGCAGCCAGTCCAGCTGCTATTGCCTTGGCAAAAACGCCGTCGTGGATGCATTGCATATTGCCTGCACATTGATTGTAGGCAATACCAATGGCATTAATCATTGCTTCCTGATCCAGCTTCATTATTCTTCCAGCAACAGCAGCCGAACCCAGGTACCCGTACAGGGCAGTGGGGAACCATCCGGATTCCGTGATACTGCCGTTCGGCCGGCTGGCTAGAGCCAGGCGATTGATAAAATCGCTTCCCAGTACCAGAGCGGCAATAAATTCCTTTCCGGTTACCCCGCCCACTCTTTCAGCCGCAGAAAAGCCGGCCGATACTGCCGTGCATCCGATGTGCACCAGGGTTGCAGGGCAACCATCGTCATAATCAAGGGCATGTATCAGGGTACCGTTGACCAGAGCGGCATCCGGAGCCGGACATTTGACTCCGCCGGCTATAATGGTGCTTTGCCTGTTTCCTCCCCATTCATCAATTACATCCAGCAACTGTTTTATACCATTCGCTGATGACGCTCCAAGAGCCGCGGCCAGACTGTCTATAATTTCACACTTGACGATTTCTATGACATGGTCAGGGAGATCCTCATATTTTATTTCCGGCCATTTTTTGACAAATTGAGATATTATATCCACACTATCTTCGCCCCTCTACCACCCGGTGGATGAGACTTTTCAACCTCCCGATTTTTGCTAGCCTGCCCTTTTTAAACCCGGCAGCGGGACGCCCTGATCCATGAGATTCTTCTGCAGCATTACATGATCAACTTTTCGAGGAGCTATACCCGCTTTTACTGACAGGGCTGCGGCAGTTCCTGCGGCCTGTCCCATGGCTACACAGAACTGGATCGGAGCAAGTATATCATTTGCCACTAAATCCGCAGAGAGGCAGCGGCCGGCAGCGAGAAGATTATCTACCTTTCGGGGTACCAGTGACCTGTAGGGAATATGCATACATGGCTTATCAGATGACAAATTGTATTTAAAAGGCGGACAGACTGCTATAGTGTCCTCAAACAATGTACCCTTGAATATGTCATCCTGAGTTAAGATGTATTCGCCTATCAGTCTTCTGCTGCCCCGCACACCAACCTGAGAGGCAGTGTCCATGATAAAGCTGTTTTCAAATCCGGGGATATGCTTTTTAAAATAGTCCTGTGTTGTAAGCATCCTCTTTCGCGCACTGACTTCTGCTCGTGTTAAATCCTCAACATTGATCGCGCTCCCCTGCAATTGGTTATTAAACCACATAACATCATCCAGGGCGCTTCGCATGGGCTTGGTAAAGCCGCCCAGCTTAACAAGTTCCTGCAATTTGGCGGAGTATTCCTGAGGGTTTGCGCTTCGGTACTCAGTGAATTTATCGATATCAATTCTCCCGACCTGAAATACCAGAGCCAGTTTGGAAGATCGAAGATTCTGATCGGCCTCACCGTCAAACTCTGCTCCGGCCGACGCAAAAATATCCCCGTCACCGGTTGTATCGATCACGACTCTGGATTTTATGGCCTGCCTGCCGGATTTACTTTCAAATATGATCCCTTGAACCGCGTTATTCTCAACAATCGCCCTGCAGCCCCAGGAATGTAACAATAACTTTACACCCGCTTCCTCTACCATGTCATTCATGACACACTTGAGAATCTCAGGGTCTACCATGGCACTCATTCTTATTCGGTTATCGATCACAAAAAAGGGAAACTGCCGCCAGTATTTGACCCGGTTAATGTCGTTCGATCCAATATCTTCCTTTGGCGGATGTACGGCTGCGCCGCGTGCATCCAGCCTGTCCACTAACTCCTGGCAGATTCCGACTATCTGCTGCTCCTTTGTACCTCCGCTCATGGGCATAATACAGATCACCAACCCGCCGGTTGCCATTCCGCCCAATTGACCGTATCGTTCAACAAGAACCGTATCAGCTCCATTTCTCGCGGAAGCCAGAGCTGCAGCAACGCCTGCCGGACCGCCTCCAACAACGACAACTTCGGCATCTCTTACTATCGATATTTCTCTTCCGGGTTCAAAATAAGTTTGCCCGGATACGTCAACTGTTCCGGATGTTTTGCTCGTGTTTTGATTTGCCATGGCTGACACAGGCATTGCCAAACTTCCTGCTCCAATAGCCAGGGCTCCACCCTTTAAAGCGGTCTCCTTGACGAACTCCCTGCGGGTTAATTTGCGGTTTCCTTTTTCAGACGAATTCATGACGGGTTCTCCTTCCTGGTTTTATATTTCTTCTATGGGGGCATCCAGTAAAAAGATACTTTAATTTAGACTTAAGATTAATTGACTGAAAAAGCAAGGGAAAATATATAACAGATATACTCCTTTGGAATGTTGAATGATCCTGCTATATGGTGGGAGCTAATTATTATTGACATACAACCCCGCACTCCATATATTTTGTTTCTCTAAAAAGGGAATTCTTTTGAAAGATTGAATACAGAAAATCTGGAGATGTGCAAAGGTCGATCTTTTAACATAATGCCTGATTTATGAGTGACCTGTTAACCTTAATAGTCCTCCTGTGCCGGGGACAAGGAGAAAACCAAATGCTCAAACGATTTATTTTCATTGCGATCCTAGTATTAGCCGGTATCTCGGCATCAGCACCGACATACTCCGCCGATGACCAGACGGCTATTGAGGAACAGAACAAGAAGATTGTGATCGAGTTTTACAACGCCGCACTCAACGAGAAGAACTGGGAGAAGACCAGGAGCTTCATAGGCAACCGCTACGTTCAACACAACCTTCATGCCGCCGATGGTCCGGAAGGGCTGAAGGCGCACATCGAGTTCCTGAAACGCGATTTTCCCAAAAACCATGGCGAGATCAAGCATGTCCTGGCCGATGGTGATCTGGTAGCACTGCACATCCATTGCCAGCGCAGCCCGGAAATGCTCGGCTACGCCGTTGTGGATATCTTCAGGGTTGAAAACGGCAAGGTAGTTGAGCACTGGGATGTGGTTCAGGAGATTCCTGATCCCAAGAAAGCGATGAACCAGAACACAATGTTCTAAGCCCCTAAAATGAAAAGGCCGTCGATCTGTCGGCCTTTTCCGCAACATTCAAAAGCAGGACTGTGGGACGTTGGTAAAAAGGCAAATCAGACTTTTATTTTTACCATTTTATCTACGTCTCCTGCTTCCGCAATTTCCACAGGTTTGCAGGTCCCGGCCGGTTTATTGTTGTGCTTTTTGAAGAACCTTTATATCGAGACCATAGTTTTCCAGGGTCCTTTTCTTGATCATCCAGACACCGTCAATCTTTTCCAGTTCGACATGATCCTGTCCCTGCTCAAAGACTTCAGGTGCCTTCTGCGGATCAACTGAACGGAAGGAAGTATAGATAAAATAAGCAGTCGCCTTATTGCCATTGATGCTTATGCGCGGACTTCCCATTAGAGTGATCAGTTTGCCTTCGGGGGCGCCCTCGGTATTGTTATAAAGCGCCTGAATGGCTTTTCTGCCTGCTATTTCTTTCCCGCCCATTACAAACACACCGTCTTCGGCCCAGAACTTACTGATATCGCTGCGATCAAGATTTCCCACAATCAGGTAGTAATCATGAAACATATCTTCAATGTTGATGCGGTCCAGTAACTGGTCACCGGTTGTAATTGTGCGTTCACCAGCATGCACTATAGCAGAAGCACAGAGAATCATTAAGATAGCAAAAATACAGCGGATTGATTGATACAATCGGATATCAGGCATATATATCTCCTTTTTATTGTTTTTTTATTATTCCCATAGTCCCGGTGTAAAGGTTGTCTTCAGACGCTCTGCGCCGCCTGCCAATTGCCCGGGGTCTGCATCTGTTGTTTATAATTTACCTTATCTGTTTTCCCTAACAGCCTACAGCCTATCAACCTGTTTTTTCAAAATCCGTTGCACGATACCTGGATGTCAGGGAAGCCTCCAGAAAGTAGATTGGTTTATTGATCTTTTTAAAATTCAATGGAAAATGAAAAACTCCGGGCGGTACAACCACAACAGTGGGTCCTGTAATAATGTATTTTTCTTTTTCAGTGCCAAAACAGAACTCCACCTCTGCATCAAACTCTTTCATGTCCATGGGGTTTGAGCCAAAAAAGAAATAAAATTCTGTAAAATTATGCTTGTGGGTAACATCATGATACATATATGGTTTTCTTACCACTGATACATCAAGATTAAGTTTTGCGCAGGCTGGCAGTATATGTTCAGGCACTGTGTCCAGGCCTATTTTTTGTCCGCCCCACTGATCGTATCTGACAACCCCTTTAGTGAAATATCTGTCGTAACTCTGTTCATCTGTCCTGATCTCCAGCAGATCTTCGCCAAAATCCACCCCGGAATAGCCCTTTGTCATAAATGCTTCCAGGCAGTAAATAGGTTTGTTGATCTTCGCATAATTCAGGGGGCAGTGATACACACCGGGGGCAGCAGTCACAATGGTAGGGGAGGTAATTATATGTTTTTCACGTTCAGGACCGAATGTGTACTCTACTGCTGCATCAAATTCATCCATATCAAGAGGATTTGACCCGAAAAAATAAAAATATTCTGTAAACATGTGTTTATGAAGCGGTTCATGAAACATATAGGGTCTTCTAACAGCGGTAACCCCTAATGACATATGGGCATCTGCCGGAATTACATCACTCTTTATTCCGCCCAGCCCAATCATCTCACCGCCCCATTCCTCTTTCATGGCTCCACGGACAGCATCTCTGAAAAAATATTTTTCATATTCCTTTTGCTCAGTTTGACTTTCCATATTCAGCTCCTCTGAAAGGTTTACCCTGTTAAATCCGCACAGCGGGCTGCGAAGCAGCATTTAACAGGGTGAATAGTTAATAATCTATCTCTACTCACGTGTTATCGTTCCAATGGTCTTCATGGAAACGTCGTTTTCAGACGCTCTGCGTCACTTATGGCCTGAACGGGTTAGGATTGAGTTTCAACCTGGCATTATATTCATCCTCTTTAGTAGGCTTTCCGGTTACAGGGTGCTTAAAGTGAATGGGATATATGTATCCTGATGGATATTGAGTATCGAACTCAGCCCATTCATCAGGACTCAATTTCATGTTATCAGGATCAAAGGCGTCATCCGATGAAGGCTCCGCTGAAGAAACTTCGGCAGTTGTTCCCTGTTTCGAAGGCTGGAAGGCATACAGCATCTGAAATGCAAGTGTATAGATCTTCCAGACACCATCCTCTTTGATATATTCCATTTCATAAACAACATTCATAAACATTGGATCTATCTTGTTGTTTAACGGCTTAAATGCCAGAGTTCCGTCACCATACCACCTGCCCTTTGCAGTTTTTCCATCAGCAGCAACTGAGATATATGGGGTGTCCATCCTTACCTGATGCAAAAATGAAGGAGCCTTCTCCATCATTCGACCGAAATATCTTTTTATGCCTTCAGGCCCCTTATAGGTCCCTTCAACAAATGTTCCTGATACACCGGGGTCATTGGAAAAACAATCAATGACATCCTGGCCCATGCTGTTTTCAAGGTAATATGCATATGCCGCCTGGAGTTTCTTGATCTCTTCAATGTCTTTTAATTCCTGAATTTCTTTATCCTTTTTACTCAGCTTTTCGGCAAGTTCAACAACCTGTTTTTCCAGAAACTCCAGCCTTGATTCAAGTGTTCCAGTATTCATGATTTATCCTCTGTTTTTTAAATTTCATTAAACGGAGTAAGGTACCTGCTTGTTCAATCGTTAACCCCGCAGGGCCTGTACTCGGGAAGTCTGGGAGCGTGAATCCATTTTTTCTTTCCTGGCAGCCTTCAGCTATAGCCTGTCATCCTGTTTTTCAACTACTCTTTAATAATCTTATGGGCGTTATACATACAGATGTCCGGATCAAAATATCCATTGGCAATATTGTGAAGTGAGTGGAATGGATAAACAATGCGTTCGGATTTCTGTATTTCTTCCATGCGTTGTTTAACAGCCTTATATTTTTCTATTTCCATATTAACCGGTTTGGCGGATACCTTAAGATCATTTGAGATATAGTCCCAGGTTGAGCCGTTGCCAGTTAGCGTGCCGAAAGGTGTATCAAAAGATATAGTCATTGCGTGCCCTCTGACTTCGACCCTGTATTCGTCATCTGTTGTATAATCAAGCGAATAGCTCTCAAAAAAGGCATTGTATCCGCCATCGCAGTAGTATTCAAGTGTCTTTCGGGCTATCATATGATGAAGCTTATCAAGCTCTTTTTTGTGACTGGCATCACCTGTATCCTTAAGCTTTTTTACATATCCAAGCTGGGCCTCTTCGGCAGACAGGTCCAGTTTTTTCAGTATCTTCATTGCATTTTCTTTTATATACATTTTAAACTCTCTTTTTGTATCAGCTGATCTGTCTTTTCGTAGGTTGGGTACTCTTTTCTAAAAGGTTTCCGGTTTTTAAAAATGTCAGGCTTATGCCGTCAACAGCAAAAGCAGCATTTAAAAGGGGTTAGCCTGGGCCGCCCCCTATTCTATTTCTATTCTAATTCTATTGCCTGCTGTTACACGCACCCGTACACTACTCCGGCAGAAGGTCATAAAAATACAGCATCACATCGGATCGGGTAATAATGCCGATGACCTGGCCGTCATGGATTACAGGCAGCCTGCCGATATCATGCTTTACTATTAACCGGGATGCCTCCGCAGGACTCCTGTCGGCATCTATGGTGATGCAGTCCCTGATCATAAAAGTCTTCACAGGCCTCTTCAGTTGGGATTCGTTTTTTAACTTTTTAAAATCCCTCCTGGATATCATCCCTGCTAATTTTTCCCCGTCCATAACCGGGACACCTGTACATCCTTTTTCCCTTAGAACTGCAGCAACCTCTTCCATAGGAGTATCAGGAGATACGGAAAAAACAGGGAACGACATAAGGTCCGTCACATTGACGGAGGAGCCCTGGTTTCCTTTAATCAACCCCATTAACCTTTCTTCAATCTCGTCAGGATTAACAGACTTCAGCATGGCAGAACCGGCTGCCTGATGGCCGCCTCCACCAATAGTGCGCATTATCCTCCCAATATTTAAATCGTCAATACTGCTGCGGCCTATTATTATGCATTGTTCCCGTTCTTTATTGATAAAAACGCCAAATGCCGCATCAACATTTAATATCTCTTTGTACATATGAACCACTACGGCAAGGTTTGTCACATGCCCTTTTATTGGTATTTTATTAATACTGACAGAGTATCCCTTCACCCTGGTTCTTGAGGCCGATGCCAGCATTTTAAACAGGATATCTTTATGTTCAGGACCATACACGGGACGCATGAATGAATTGATAATCCTTAAATCCGCATTTTGCTCAAGGAGATAGGCTGCGGCATAAACATCTTCGACCGTTGTTGAGGGGAACATCAGGTTTCCGGTATCTTCATACAAACCAGCCAGAAAAAGCGTTGCCTGAATGTTAGTAAGAGGCTTATTTTCTTTCTTAATCTGTCTGATCATCAAAGTGATAGTAGCACCGATTTGTTCCTGACATTTCCAGGTGGGAATCATATCACCCTTCGGATGATGGTCCCATAACAGTATTTCAAGGTTCTCCTTTTTTCTCAGGTTTTTCATACCCTCCAGGCGACCCCAGCTGTTCACATCCGTGGCAATCAACGTTTTGACTTTATCAATATCTATTTCAGCAGGAGAAATGCTTTTGAACAAGTCCTTATGAATGGAAATAAAGTTCTTTACATTAGGATTAATGCTCCTGGGTAGGACGGGGATTGCGTCAGGGTATAAGACAGTACCTGCGACCAATGAAGCAAATGCGTCCAGGTCGACATTCTTGTGTGTGACAATAATACGCATTTTAACCTGAAACCATCAGTTGTTAATAGATATTCGTTTTGAGAAAGAAAGTATATGTAGTTTGACCCAGCATGTCAAACTACAAACACCCGGAATATTGCAGTGCTGTTCATCGTAAATATATGTGGGAAAGTGGGACGATGTTCAGTAGCTCAATATCCTTTGAGTTATTGAACTGTTAAACATCCTCCCTCTTAACAGCCACACATTTATCGACTAATCCTTCCAACCATCCGGCGGCTCGGTTCCACCCTTAATTATGCGAGTAAGGTACATCCACTTGCCATCTTTTTTAACGAAAGTGGAGTACTCCCTCCCCTGAGCTCGCAGTTCTATCGCACCCCTTTCTTCTTTCATCACATTCTCGGTCCACACCAGTTTCGCCCTGGCGGTATCACCTTTCACCGTAATGATTAAATTACTGATAAGACTATTGAATGAAAAATTTTTGGGTCCTTCACTCTCAGGAAATGTATAAGCCCTGGCAATGTCCTCTCTACCCTTAAAACTTCGACCGACCAGATACAGCTCTCCATTTTCCACATAAAAGTTTGCAAAACTTTCAGGCGTTCCACCAAAGTTGAAGTAATAGCGGGTAATTAAATCCTGAATCTTCTGGCGCTCAATCAGGGTTTCGACAGTTATTTCTTCTGCCTGAGCAATAGAGCTGCAAAATAATGTAAGGCAAATCAGGAAAAGCCAAATTTTGAATCGGTTTGTGAAACTATTCATTGTTTTCTTTCCTCCGTTGAATATCTGTTTACATTGTTGTCCTTAAAATCTCGGTTCAGTATATGTATAAATTGGAAATCGATGTCCAATAATTAAATATCCTTTAAGTTATTGAACTGTTAAACATCCCTCTTCATACATTTTATCCGTATCAATATCAAAGGAATAGGCATTACCGGAAAAAGCAATTATGGTCCCGATTAAAAGAGGCAAACACTGGATTAATAAACCTATAACCGATAAAAGTATATTGACATGCAAAACACTGCTCCATATACTCACTCCTCAAGATAAGGTAATTTTTATCGGCCAGCCTTTTTATTTTTCTATAGAATTGTATTGTTCCGGAGGATTAAAGGATGAAACGAATAGTATTATTTTTCATGATGACCTGTCTTACAGTACTTATATGTGCTTCTGTCGCAAATGCTAAGACTGTAGGAGACAGCTGTACCCGCGAAGATCTTATTAAAATAACAGACATATACTTTGAGTCCATTCAGAAACACACGACATCAGGTCTGCCCCTTGCTTCCACCGCAAAATTCACTGAAAACGGTGTAGAAAAAAAGGTTGGAACAGGCTTTTGGGAAACTGCGGGCAAGCCCCTGCTAAAACGAACTTTAGTCGACACTCAGAAATGTGTTACAGCCACAATTGCGGTAGTGGAAGAACCATTCGACTCTAAAACACTTGGAGAAGGCTCTGAAAGCGCCGGGGCTCCAGGCACACCCACAGCTCCCGCCGGTGCTCCCGCCAATGAACAGGTTGACGGCAACGTGGCTGCACTTTTTGCCGGACCAAAAGAACTGCCCAAAGAGGGAACAGTCCGACCGATCCTTTTTGCCAATCGTTTAAAAGTTGAAAATGGTAAAATCACGGAAATTGAAACAATCATAGCCAGGGAAAAAGATTTTGCCTTCAGCGTGGAAAAGGAGCTGGAAACAAAAGATCAGGACTGGGACACGATTCTCCCGCCTGAAAAACGGGTATCCCGCAAGGTCCTGGCAGATGCAGCCAATCATTATTTTGATTTATTCATGAAAGGCTCGACAGCCAGCGTTCCCTTTGCCAAAGTATGCGACCGCTGGGAGAACGGTTTTATGACCACAGGGCGAGACCATGACTGTTCACCAGCTACGTTTATTGAACGAAGAGAATCAAGTATAAACCACGCACCGCGACGCGTGTGGGTTGATACTGAAAAAGGCATTTCCATCGCATTTATGGCATTTGCCGGAGGAGACTCCGTGAGTGAGGAAAACCCTACAGGTGGAGGTTCTGTCGATTGTCACATGTTCAGGATGAGAAATGGTAAAGTGGATCTGATACATGCAATCGTAGGACCTAAGGCGGAATCAATGGGCTGGCCCCTTGAACCGATTGAATAGCATTTGAACAGCCGGGAGTAATGCCCCGGCAGGTTTTTCAGAGAATGATCCAGGAGTATATTTATGGGGCGTATTTCAATTTATCAATTCAGAAGAGTTTTGATATTTTGAGGTATGTCCACGTATTTTCAGATAATCCCGCCGGTCATTTTTGCAATTAGTGCAGCTCCCGCTATACTCAGGTTATAACCAAGATGTACAGCGACCGCGGGCCCAATAGCTTTATGAGTCAATCGCTGCCTGGTGGCAGTTGCAGATAAAAGGGCAATTCCGATGAATGCAGGCCAAAAATGTATTGCCTCCGAATAGTGAAGGCCTATAAACAGCAGGTTTGACAATGCGACGCCCCACCAGACACCAAAAGACCTGTTCAGGCCGCCCAGCACTATACCGCGAAAAAGAAGCTCTTCAACTAATGGAGCTATAAAATTCTTATTAATTTTTTCTATTTATCGGATTTGCCAACATTTTTTTATGGCAAGAGTCAAATGCAGACTTGATAATCATGTATCATTTTAGCGCAATTTTTCGCGTTCTGATAAGATGTAATTTCGAAGTTCCCGCTCTCCACGCATTATGTAAAGCACGAAAACAGATTCTTTTTCAACACGGTAAAATATACGACAAGGCCCCACAACTTTTTCTCGATATTGTGTTCCTTTCAGCTCAGGAGGTCTCCTTCCGGAATTTGGATATTTTTCAAGTTTTTCTATTACTGTAAAAACTTTTGAAATGAGCCTCTTGGCTGCAGACATATCGTCTAAGGCAATGTATTCTGCAATTTCTTCCAGATCTTGTAGGGCAGGTTCGGTCCAGATTAATCGAGCCATTTTCCCATGAGTTTTCTAGCGTTTGTCTTTGAAATCAATTTCTTTTCAAGAATTGCACGTTCACCGCGAGCAATTCCTTCAAGAATTTGCATGCGACTCTGCATTAGTTCATAATCCTCGGCGTCTACCAGATAAGCGGAGGGTTTTCCGTGTTCTGTAATTAAAATCGGCTCACGGTTTTCTCGAAGATCTGATAAGATCTTTGTTGCCTCTCTTTTAAGTGTGGTAACGATTTCTATTCTCATAATAGTGATACTATAGTGTCACTTCTGAAATACGTCAAGTTGTATATTCCCCGGAATCCGTCAAGTTTTTATAACGTACATGGGGTCGGCCTTAAAATATAAAATTTCATTTTTTTAGACTATGAATTTTATTTTATCATTTCAAGTAGATATCCTGGCCCGACCCTGATTCAAATCCCCTTTTCTATTCATCCGACGCATTGTAAACGTACCGTCAATTGGCCCCTTGTAGTATCCTTCAAACCCATCTTTGCTGAGAGTACCATCGCCCTTATACTGCCCGTTGTCAGAAGTATAGATAAATTTGTTTTTTTCAAGAACTCCATCCATAACATGCAGAGGCTCGTTCGGCTTATCTAAATCAGCCAGGATTAACAGCCGATATTTGTTATCACCTAAATGACTTACCTTAGCAAAAAAATTGAATGAATTGCCTTCAGAATCAGCCCCTTTACCTTCATAGTCACCGATGAATGAATAATTTACCTGACTGCAGTCTGAATTGTCTTTGGGATTTGTGCATGAACTCAAGACTAAACTTAAAGAGAGTAAAGCAATTGATTTGTAGCTCATTAAAATGCCCCGGGTTTGAATTTATTTATCTCGTTTTTATGGATTGTCCCACTCTACAGTACTCTTGGACGTTAGTAAAACTGTCAAGATTCAAGACATGACCCCGTTGCTTTTCTGCAGCCAGCGAATTGTGTCACAGGCGGCATGTGCCTTGCTTTCCTGTGGACTCAAAGGTTATCGCACACTTTATAATGTGCTTTTTTTAAGCTTTCACAATGGCAGATGCCTCCGGATCAAAGGGATTGATGCGAACTGCCAGAGAGAAAAGATATGCGTAGTTCTCTTTCAAATATCGGATATAACGCAACCATTCATATATCAGCAAGCTGTATACTCGAGCGATATCGTTTTCGAGATGTTTACGGTCAGAATCGAATAATTCAAACATATTATCACGGTGCAATAGCTCATCACGAAGATGAAATAAGGCTTGCAGTAAATCTGTAAAATCCTCGTGTTCTTCAATGATTGGATTTTCAAGCAGTCTTAAAAGCAGATCTGCCTTATTTTGCAGGTAATTTAACAGGGCAGATATATCACCTTGGAGTGAATTGACTGAAAGACGATGTTTTTTTAAAAGCTTGTATGCCTCGTCAAAATCCTCAGCTTTCCATTCTGGTGTAATCCTCAGAATTTTGTGAAGAGCTTCAGTATCAGGGTCAAACTTTATAAAGTGTTTTAGCAGTTCGTTTCCCATTTCACTGAAAAATAATCCCATTACCATATCTATTTTTTTTGTCTGGCTACCTCTTCGCGGCGACTGGCAAATAAATCAATTATACTGGCAATAACGCCGAGAAATGTTCCTACGCCCCCAATGATGATAATCAGGGCCAGGATTTTACCAGTTGCGGTTTGAGGATGAATATCGCCATAACCAACTGTAGCCATGGTTACAATTGAAAAATAGATCGCGTTTGTTAATGACATATTTTCAATGAACATAAAGCCAATTATACCAATTAACAACAGAGTGGTAAAAACTGTTAAATATATTCTAAAACGAAATTTTAAATTTTCTTTCATTGTTTCTGATAGTGAGAACGAAAAGCATTACAGACCGTGCGGTGCAAACCGACCTGCCATGTTAAATGCTTGAAAGATTCGAGTTAGCAGATAGATTAAAAAAGGCGTAAAAAATAGCATGGTCCTTGTAGATGCAATGGCTGGCTGCGGCCAACCTGTTAAATTTGTTTTTGACTGCTTACTTTCAATTACTGATTTTAAAGATTTGATACTTTTTGAATACTATGTTTTTGGATGTTTCTTTTTATATTGTTTTGAATTTATTTTCAAATGAATTTCCTTGATATTTTGTTACCTTTTTAATTATCAGATCAATTCTCGCGTCCTTTAGTTACTTGTTATTGGCAACTGCTTTCTCCTGCCATGATATTTTGTTTTCATTATTTCTCAGCACACCAATGACACAGACTGTGATTGACTGTGACATAAAAAATTATTATGGAGAAAACAGTTCATGTCAATGTCAAGTATCCTGTGATCTTCCTTTTACCGAGTTGATTCTGCATAGTGGATCGCGAAACAACATTTAACCGGGGTTATCCTGGTCCGACCCCAATTCAAAGATTCGCCAATTCAACACTGTTGACCATTTTAACGATAACACCTGGCAGCAGTGCATTAGGAGAGTTCAGGAACAACCCCAAGCTGTTGAAAAAAGCTCAAGTTGTCGAGAATCTCCCAATCCTCAAAGATCTTGTTGTCTTTAAATCGGCTCATTACCATTCCTCGGACTTCCACCGACTTTTTAGTTGCCGGAATCCCCATGAAATCGTCCTCGTGAGTGCCTCTAAGTGTAAAGGCAGTACACGAGCGGTCATTTGACACAAACAGATCATCTATCTGAAGGTTAAGATCAGGAAAGCCTTTGCGGAACGCCTGAATAAATTCTGTCAATTGACCTATGCCTTTTAGCTGGCTGTTGTCAGGGCTCAAATATTGGTACTCAGTATGAATGATATCCTCGAGTATCGAAAGATTCCCCTTGTTGAATGCTTCATCAATGAAGGTACGAATTAAGGCTTCTGGTTGCATAGTTTTCTCCTTTAGTGAGCAGATTCATAGTGACATAACAAGTAATTTTTTAGATCTGGATATTGTTGCAAATAGAAAGTCATACAGAAAGATATCCCGAGATTTTGACTGCTATTTAGCCACACCATGTTTTCTATAACCATCTATAATTTCAAAATAAATTTGATTCGATGTTTCTATTTAGGAATTTTGGCAACACTGCCATTTTTCCTAAATAGAACGTTTATTGTCCGGATTTCAATTTTTGAGCTGCTATTTATCACATACTAAAAATGGATAACTGCCTTTTATTACTCATGATTTTTATTTTATTTTTTCTAATTATCGGATTTGGCAACATTGCCATTTCCGATAAATATGGATTTTGTTATCCCGGATATTGATTACCTTTAAGCTTTTAACAAGTTATTCTATGGATCTGTGTAGCAGTAGAGTATTCCTCTTCAGTTTCTCAGTTTCTTATGGACGTCTCGTCCACGCACCATAGCAAAAGGGCATCCCAGTCTCCACGACTTACTTTTTTATCAGTCCTTAGTGTCTACTACAAACTTCTTTTTCTCAGAATCAAATTTGAGAACAGAACGGTTGGCCTCAAACCAGCTCTTTAACTCTTTATTAGAACCTTTGAAACCGGTGTACTGAAGAACAGCTGGCCGTGCCTCCTGGATCATCCAGTAACTGTCAGGACCGCCTGATGCCAGCGATTCGACAAGTGCTTCAAGAGCATCAAGATGGCCGTACTGCAAAGCTATGACTGCCATGCTGATGCGGTTGTACCCCTGATCATACTTACTTTTCTCCCAGGCCTCCGCCACTGCTGCCGGCAAATCTTCTATTGGAAAGCGCTGAATCTCCATGTATGTATTGGCACGATTATTTCCATTTACAAAATAGTTTCTCAGAAGGTCATAGGTTTCACTGTCACGCAGACTGGCAACAGCTCTTACCCATTCTACAGGTAGATGTTGTCCAATTTTTTTGAGCTCGGCCAGAAGGATACTTCTGGCATCTGTCTCCCATCCGTTCTGAATAACTACTCTTACCAGATTATGGTGAATCGGAAGAACTTCAAGAATAGCTGATTTGCTGCTCTCATCTGATAATAATAAAATGGCACGTTCAAGATGAAAATTATTGCTCATTGACGGTGAATAGGAAAGTGAATCAATGAGTAACTGCAGATTTTTTTACCGATTTTTGCAAGCATAGCCACCTGTGGATCTCGATCCGAGTATGTGCTTTGTCCCTGAGAGGCCTTTATAATATCACGGATATATTTCTTTACTTCATCAGGTCCGGCATCATTGGAAAGTGTTATATCAGCCAGCTTGTCAATATCAGGCCCTCGACTGTTTAATGGGAAAGTTCCGGAGAAACTCTGACGGATATCATCCTGTTTTTCTTTTGACGATCTAATTTCTGATAATTCGTCAGCTATGCGATTAAGAGCCGAACGAATCTCTTTTAGTTCTTCAAGGATAAGCCTGTTTTCATCCTTAGATGTGTTATCCGCATATGTTGTTGTCGAAAGACATCCTGCCAGTATCAAAATCATGGTTATAATTTTCATATACTCATATCTCCCTGTTAATATTAGGTGTCAGTTAAGTTAAGCGGTTAAGCCGAAGAATGACGACTCAAATATTTTGTTTTTATAAGGCATAAGACGATGCAACTTTTACGCTATAAGGCAGTAATTCATTATCCCCGAAAAGATACAGTTATTCTTAAAACTTATTTAAGAATAATTCAAGATTCAATACCTGCCCCCAAGGATGATGAGTTCTATTCGTTCCAGGCCAAGCTCATTAAAGCAGATATCTTCAACAAATTGTACTGCCTTAGATGAGTAGGTATCTCATAAAATCGTTTCGCATCACCAATTTGTTGATATCTAATTCGTAATCCATTTATCTTTTTGATTCCATGATCATAATGATTAACTGACAAGCCCCGCAGTTATTTTCGCAACAAGCAAGAGACTCTCCGGGGTCTTGTAGATCGCTATGATAAACTCCATTTGTACTATTTATAATTATTTTTTACTGAGCCAATCACGTACTGCTTTAAGGGCCATTTCGTAATTTGGAAATGTTTTATCATATTCGGATGATTCGTTATTTCCGTCGCAAAACCATACCCAAATACCATCATCCGCTTTGGATAGTTCAATTGTTCTTCCATCAACTGAAGCATAAATAAAAGATTTTTTCCCTTCACCTCTAATTTGCACATAGCCTAGATCACTCATTTGTGATCTTAATTTTTCTAGCTCTGAAAGATAATTTTTATTAACCCGGCAACAAAATACTTAACAAATGGATCGTATTTTGTTATAACACGATCATGGAAAAAATAGACGCAAGGAAACTCAGCACTGATGCCCAACAACAAATTCGTAATCAAGTCATTCGACTCCGAAAACAGGGACGAACGCATAATGAGATCAGTGCCATTACAGGAGTGAGCCGATCCATTTGCAGTACATGGTGGGCTCTTTATCAAAAAGAAGGTAATAAAGCCCTTAAAATTAAAAAGCGTGGCCGTCCAAAGGGCAGTTGCCGCACGTTGACACCTGATCAGGAAAAAGAATTGCAAAAAGCTATACAAGACAAATGCCCTGACCAAATGAAATTACCATTTGCTTTGTGGACACGCATTGCCGTACAGCAACTCATCAAACAATTGTGGAATATAGATATGCCGATCAGAACTGTTGGCGAGTATCTGAACAGATGGAATTTTACTCCACAAAAACCACTGAAGAAAGCCTATAAACAAAATCCAAAAGCAGTCAAAGCTTGGTTGGAGACAGAATACTCGGATATTTCCAAACGTGCAAAAAAAGAGACCGCGGAAATTCATTGGGGGGATGAGACTGGATTGTGTAACGACAGTTACCATGGAAGAAGTTACGCTCCTCGTGGTGAAACACCGGCGATTAGGCTTCATCCCAGGTGCCAGCGCGTCAACCTGATTTCCTCTGTCACCAATCAAGGTAAAGTTCGTTTTATGGTTTATAAAAACAAGATGAATTCCCAAACGATGATCAAATTCATGGAACGATTGATCAAAGATGCTGATAAAAAAATCTTTTTGATTGTAGATAATTTGAAAGTCCATCATAGCTATATTGTCAAAGACTGGCTGAAAGAACATGAAGACAAAATTGAGTTGTTCTTTCTTCCATCATATTCACCGGAATTAAATCCTGATGAATACCTAAACTGCGACCTAAAGGTCGGTGTACATTCTGGTATTCCAGCCAGAACAAAAAAAGAACTCAAGCAAAAAGCTATTTCTCATTTGAGAAAGCTTCAAAAACTACCTGGACGTGTTAAAAAATATTTTAAACACCCTAAGATTGCTTATGCTGCTTGATAGTCTCCTATTTAATTGCCGGGTTAATACAAAGGTCTTCCATATTTAATTTGCTTATAAAATTATCTTTTTTGTAGATAATGCACCACCAGATTATAAATATTAAGCCAATTAAATTAACACCAACACCCACAATACTATTTCCCGAGTTGTATTGTAAAGTGAAGTCCAATCTAAACGGTAAAAAAGCGAACTTTAAACCGTTCACGCTAATTGTAATCGAATAGAGTAATGCAGTTATCAAAAGAAAATAATTTATTTTATTATGTTTAATCATTAAGTAGGAACCGGAAAGTACGAAAATGTTTTCTAAAAAATATAAGAAAAAGATCATATATATAATAGTTTTTAGTCCAGGCGCTATAATGGAATAATTCTGGATAAACAAAGGTACGATAGAAAATGTGAGCATTCCAACTGTAATACCAGTGATAAAGATTGTAACAATTGGAAAAATTATTTTGTTGGATTTGTTTTGTTCAATATCCATTTTATCAGATCCTTGATTCCATATTTTAATATAACAAGTTATTGAGCAGATCTTTTACAGGTCAATCGTGCAAGATATTCCCCATCCTCATGTTTATATAATATTTCCGTTTTCCAGTTTATATTTGCCGCCTGTCTTTGCAGTGTTTGCGGATCAATATGTAACCACTCAAAAAATGGACCTTGTTCACCTTTATATTCAAATTGCAGATTTATTTCTCCAAAATATCGTCCCTTATCTTTATTTGCTTCATGATATTTCAAGTGCACAGGATCCTGTGTTTTACGAACATCTACTGAGTTCATTAATATCTGCCCATTTTCTCCGAGAAGGCCTGACGCATGATTTAAAAAGCGGTTTAAGCCCTGAATATTTCCAGTCATACCTATACCATGACCCAACATCAAAAGCGTATCATAGGGTCCATCCTGAAATTGCATAACATCAACACAACGAGCATCTTTTATCCCTTTTTCAATCATTATATTGACTGCCTTGCTGTCTATATCTATCGCAGTAACATTCAAACCTCTGGATTGCAGAACAAGTGAATGGACACCACTCCCCGCACCAATATCCAGTATACGCCCTTTTGACTGATTAATTGCTTCAGATTCACCAGGTAAAAACTCCGATTCAGATCTAAAAAAGAAGCTCACAGGTAACACGTCTTCAAATCCATCATCACGTCGTAAAATAATTTCAGCCGCCCGATCACCATTGTTATAATCAAAAAGTGATTTACCATGCAAAATCATAGCTTCATGCTGCATATTCACCTCGCTTGTTATTGGTCTATTTTCACTTTTCAAAAGAATGGTTTGAGCTCTAAAATAGAGTGATTCTACGGCTTTTAATTTATTATTCCAACTAGCCTGCCCTGTTAAATACTGCTTCGCAGTCCCCTTTGGGAATTTAACATGGATTACCTTGGGCCAGACCCCGATTCACAAGCCCCGCCGTGATTTCCGCAACAAGCAAGGAACCCTCCGGGGTCTTGTGCAGCCAAATGATGTTAAGCCCTGTAACGCATTGTATACGATTTTTCTTTTTCCTGGATTACCTCAAACCCAAGTCTTTCATATAGTCTTTTTGCCGGATTTACCTTTAGAACACTTAGAAAGATTGCTGCACTTTGCTGTGAAGCTTCCATCTGGAGTTCCTGAATTAATTTTGTACCTATTCCCATATGTTGATAATCAGGGAGAAGTTGAATTTGAATTATTTCCCATTTGTCGGAGTTGCGTTTTACCTTAAACATGCCAATGTCTTGATTATCACTCCTGACAATTTTAATAGACTCGTATTCCTTCATGATTCTTTTAGATTGAGTGCCTAAATTGAAATTGTCACCAGAATCATTTATATACTTTGACATGGTCTGGCTTCTCAATTCAAAAAGCCAGTCAAAGTCATTTTCATTCACATTGCGAAGTTCAAAGTTCATTGCAGTTTCTTATTCCAGGCGCTTAACACCAGCATAACCCGGGTTCCCCAGAGCTTCAGCAGCGGGGAACCTCCTATAAATGCATTTGTTATCTGCTAACCATTTTTTTGCTATTAATTACTCCGACGGGCAGCCGCCAGCCCCATTCCCGCTATAATCATCAATCCTCCGGATGTCCGGGAAACTGCTTTAACTACCCGCTGACTTTTCAAGAATCTTCTTGCTGATCCCGCGGTTATAGCCCAAACTGATGTCACAGTAAAAGTAATCACTAAAAAAGTAGGTACGATGATAATGAATTGAAGGGCAAGGGACCGACCTATGTCAATGAATTGCGGAAGAAAAGCAGCGATAAAAACAAGGCTCTTCGGATTGAAAATCGTAACAACAACGCCTTGCGCAAAAATGTTCTTTTTTGACATATTTGATGTACTAAGTTCCAAAGGTTTATTTGCACCTTTCCATTGCTTTACTCCGAGGTATACTAGATATGCGGCTCCAGCCCAACGAAACAATTCAAATGCTCCCGCAACAGTGTTGAGGATAGATGTAAGACCTATCGCTGCGACCAATAATTGAAAAGCAATTCCCAGTGTTGCTCCTGCGACAGTGATTATTCCATGAAGACGACCAAATGAAATACTGTGAGCGATTGTTAAAATAACGCTGGGGCCCGGTAATGCGATCATTATCGTTGTCGCAAAAACGAATGCAAAATAGACATGTAAATCCATAAAGAATTACTCCTTGTTTTTGAAGATAACACCGTGGCGGTAAGGGCCAGGGCGGTACAAGCCAGCTCACTCATTGGTCGTGAGAAAGATTGCCCATTGCCAGAGATTAAAAAAGGCGAAAAAATAGCCCGCTAGCTCTTGTCAGCATGGTTAAACAGATTTGCTTTCTATTGTACCTGCTTTTTTAAATTCCTTCTCATTATTATTCCAGGCAATTAAAGCTATTATAAAGCCACCTGCAAATAAAATAATGACTTTGAGAAGGAACCCTCCGGGATGCATAAATTTACCATCTGGCCATAATTCAATAAGTGTAGTTATAATAGAAACAATACAATAAACAACACAAATTGTATCGAAAATAAAACGCCCTTTACCATTTGATCTTATTCTTTTCCAGGTATCAATTTTTTTTGTTTCATTGAATTACCTCCTTGTTATCTTTACAACTAGACTGTTTTACAGATGTGAGTGAAGGTTAATATTGCTGAAGTCAATTTATCACTCGATCCCTGATCATCATTGGAGGTGATCCTTATAATAAAGGGGCTGTTGTTACCTCTGTTATTATTTATATGTGCAAGAGTCAAGGGCAGCCCCCCTTTTGTAAAATTTAAAACCGTTCTTTCAGGAAATTAAAAACATTCAATATTTTAATAACAGTTGCAGCGATTATTCCCAGTATTACCATTAAACCAATAAAAAGAATAATTGCTTCTTCTATTGCAGGGTTAATAAATGGAATAACTGCATTAACCGCGCACATCACACAAATCCCGGCAAAAAACGTAAAAAACAAAAGTAAAAATATCTCAGTTTTAGTTTTCTTTCGTTTTATTCCAGATTTCTTTATCTGATTATTAATACCGGTCTTATTTGTCGAGATACTCTTATATTCATAGTTAAGCTTTAATACCCTTTTAAGTATGATTGCTGAGAGTATCGGAACAGGTATGTAAACCCAGGTGTAGGGCGGTTTTACAGCAAAATCAAAATACAATAGTATCTGTTCAATAATGAATATTGGCAGGGTGATAAGAAATGCGAGAGAAACAAATATTAACAGGGCAATAAGTTGAAAAAAGTATTTAGTGCCTATAATTTTTCTGTAGGCTGGGATGGTTAAATAAAGCCCACAACCGGTAATAATTAAAAAAATAATAATACCCCAGAAAAACCCAGGATCATTTGTGTAACAATTATTGATGCTATTGATCAGCTGTTCAGAAAATGTCATTTTCGTTCAGTTTCAGGTTGGTAATAATGTCGACATTAGATTCAATATATATGTTGATAGCCTTTGATACTTCTTTTTCAAGCTAATAAATAAGGTAAAGGGATCTCCCCCTCCACTACAATTTAATCAACTTATAATCTTATGGGCATCCCCTTTGTTTTTCACATTCCCCCCTAAATATTGTGAATATTAATTGTTGATGCTGAGTGCATAAAGAAATTCTGTTATTTTAGCATCTAATTTCCTTTCAAATGATCTTGCATCAATTTGTTGAGCTTCAAGTTTGCTGAAATTTTCTGTTTTCTCTACACCTTTGCTTGAAACATACGCAAGCATGTTTGAAGTCAATAAAGTATCTATCTTTTCAGCTTCTTTCCTTAGATCGCCATCCTTCTTTAATGAGTTTAAAAGATTATTGTATAATATTATTATTTTGTTATGATCTTCCTTATTATTTTCCAAGGCATCTATTGTTTTTTGATGTTTAGATTTGAGATTTGATAACTGATCTTCAACTAGTGAAACACAAACGGTAAGTGTGTCAATGGATGGAAGAGTAAATGTTTCCGATAAACTTCTAGTGATGTTTAATTTATTTTGTATCTCAGACAATTTATTTACACCAATATCTTCATAAGATTGTATAGATTTCTGAGCGAATGCAATACCTGCATCAATACTACATGCCCCATGATATATTATAGCATCAGCAATTGCTCCTTCAATTGTATATTCTGATAATGACTTTGAACGTTTAGCCATAATGCTTGTAAGTATTTCATTTCTTTTATTTTGTATGCCTGGAATTATAACACTTGTAGCGACTGACTCAAAGATGGTTTGATTCAATTCAGCTCTTGTTCCGCTTGTTATACCCGCGAGGCCAGATAAAAGTCTTGACGAATTTTCACCAGTAACAATAGCACCTGCACCACCAAGTACGGTTGTTAAAGTACCCAAAATAGCATTTTGATTAGTATTTACCCTTTTTAAATATGTCGTATAAATATTACACCTCTGGTTAGAGGCCGCTATTAAACGATCTTGAATTTGTGAACGATGCGGAACACCATATTTATTATTTTGATTAGCATTTCTAAAAGCATACCTTAGAGCCTTCTCTTTCTCGGATGGAGTTAAATTACTATACTCTTTGGAGAGAATATTTTCCTCAGATTTCGTAAGTTGATTTTTCATAAGTTCTTCATTATTCTGCTCCTTGCCCTCCTTACCCTCTGCGGTTTCATTATTTGATTCATTTTTGATGTTTTTTTCTAAGGATGCTCCATTGTATATTGGATCAAGTAACTGTAATAATTGCTCATCAGTGAATCCCTCAAATGAAGGATCAAGCATTTGGTCTGCTGAGGCAATGGTGACTCTTTGTACTGGACCATATTCCGGGTTGATAGGGAAAGTGCATCCTGACACTAGTAGCTGGATATACCGGTTAAAAAATCCACCCTGTCCGGATAGTTGGTCCCAACGAATCCGGACAGGATGTCCCATTGGTTCCGGAGAGGAACCAATTTAAAGGTTTTTTCTAATTTTTCTTTTTATTGTTAATGCCGTAAACTTCCCTCATGGATTTGTCGTTATCTTTATCAATGTACTGTATTTCAATGGTGTAAGAGTCGTGAACAATTCGGTCAAGGATGGCATCAGCTAAAGTTGATTCTGCTATTTTCTTATACCAGCCAGCAGGTGCAAACTGAGAACAAAAAATAGTGGATGCATTTTTATGACGGGCATGGATTATTTCCAGGAGATCCCTTGCCTCAGTTTCGATTAAAGAAACAAGCATCCATTCATCCAAAATTAAAAGCCTGTATTTTTTATACTGATTAACGACCTTCTTGAAGCACCCTTCACCTCTGGCTATTGCCAGTTCCGCAAGCAATTCCGGGAGGCGGATGTATTTCACAGTGTAGTGGTGTTTGCATGCCTCCATACCTAATGCACATGCAATATAGGACTTTCCTGCACCGGTAGCTCCAAGGACCATAACATTGTGCCTATCAGTAATGTAGTTACAGGTAGATAAACGTTTAATAAGACTTTTATTGAGCTTTCTTCCTGAACTGTAATTTATATCAGCAATAGAGGCTGAAGGCTGGTCAAAGGAAGCATTCCTTATCAACCTATGCAGACGGTTGGTTTTACGAGTGTCGTATTCAATGTCCACAAGCATTCCGATACGCTCTTCAAAGGATAAATCATACATTGAGTTATCCTGCATCTGTGTACGTAAAGCGTTTGCCATGGCTGACATGCGCATTTCAATCAACTTGTTGATGGTTGCTGTATTTATCATGGCTTTACCTCCTGTAATATTTGGCGCCGCGGGTAAAGCCATGCTCATTCGGGGCTGAAGATTCTTTTTGTTTTTTATCCGGAACCTTGTCCTGACCTGTAGTCAGTATGTTTTTAATTATCTTATAACTCGGATGAGGAGTATAAAATAAAGCCTTCTTACAGGCACCTTCCAGACGATTCAGGGAGTATTTATCTGCAAGCTTTAAAATCCCCATACAGCTTTTATAACCCTGCTGTTCAACCTTATAGGAGTTGAGTATGGATTTTATAGCAATAACAGTATTTGGACCTATCTTTTCTGCCCATGCTATGAAACGGCTTTTGTCCCATTTCAGGTATTTCTGATGATCTTCAGGCATATGAGCCTCGATGCTGCTGTACTGGCCAGGACGCCCATATAGACGCATATGGGAACAGATTCGGGTGTTGCGATAAAACACCTCTACAATGTTTTTTGTTAGCCTCACATCGACCTTCTGCTTAATATATTCGTAAGGCACGGAGTATTGCATCTTATCTACAGATATATGATAATTGAACTGGACTGTGGCCTGTTTCCAGGTTGCCAGTTCATAGGAGGCAGCAGGTAGCGGTGCCATAAATGGCTTTTCTTCCTCAAAGAAACTGTATCGGCTGCCTTCTTTCTTTTGAAAGCTACGGCGGTTATACCCGTTCAGTTTAAAGCTTATTTCCCTGTTCAACTCTTCCAGAGTAAAAAACTTTTCATTACGAAGAGCTGCGATAATCCATGCTGATACCACCTTTACAGAGCCTTCAGCATTCGGTTTATCTTTGGGCTTTTTAACCCGTGCGGGAATTACTGCAGTATCATAGTGTTCGGCCATTTCACGGTAGGTTTTGTTTATTACCGGAGTATACCAGTCGCTCCGTTCAACCCCTGTTTTAAGATTGTCGGGAACAAGCATACGTGTTGTCCCTCCAAAGAAGTTATACATGTTAACATGGGCAGTTATCCAGATTTCCATATCCTGTTTGAAGAAGGCTTCTACATAAGTGTACAGGCTATAGGAAAGAACTCCTACAAAGATATATGCAGGGATAATCTCCCCTGTATCTCTGTCGATAACAGAGGCTGTATCTCCTGCCCAGTCAACTTCTGTAAGATCCCCCGGTTTTCTAGGGATATGCATGGTAGCACGCTTTTTTTCAGAATACTTCTGATAATGAAAACAGAACTGAGAGTACATGAGGGGTAGCTCATTGCTCTGTCTACATTCCTCACAGTACTCATTCCACAGAAGCTTTAGGGTTACTCCGTTTCGCATCATTTCCCTGGCTAAGTAATCATAATCAGGGTGTTTACGTGATGGTTCTCTGGAGGTTTCTTCCGGGAATAGTTGCTTCTTCAGTTCAACATCTGTGGTCTCAGCTTTTAAAGGCCATTCAATTTGTAGTTCCTTTGCTCGATTAAGCACTTTACGTACTGTCTTTCTTGAGCATCCACAGCCTTTGGCTGTACTGCTTTGGTTGATCCCAAGACTATTTAGTCTAAGGATCTCTCGATATTTGGTCATTTAGGTGACCTCCTCTATAATGAATTTACATCAAATCTTGATGCATTTACTCATTATAGAGACTCATAATTGGATGGGAACTACCCCGGATTGGTTGGGACTTTTTACCGGATCGATTGGGGCCAATGGCCGGACTCATGGGGAAATCAGACCCGGAATATCCAGTAGCAGAATAGGCAAAGCTGAGAATATTTTTTTTGAAATAATCATTTTATAAATTGCCTCCTTCTTTTTAGCTAACAAGTTATTGAGCAGTTCTGTATATCTTCACTATTTGAATGTTATACAGAAAGATATCCCGCGATTTTGACTGCTATTTAGCCATTAAGATTTTTTTATAACCATATATAATTACAAAAGAATTTCGATTCGCCGTTTCTATTTAGTAATTTTGGCAACGTTGCCATTTTTCCTAAATAGAACATTTATTGTCCGGATTTCAATTTTTGTAGGGCTATTTATCACATACTGAAAATGGATAACTGTCTTTTATTACACATGATTTTTATTTTATTTTTTCTATTTATCGGATTTGGCAACATTGCCATTTCCGATAAATATGGATTTTGTTATCCCGGATATTGATTACCTTTAAGCTTTTAACAAGTTATTCTAGGTGGAGATTAACTTGACTTTGTCCCATGTCAAGGGCTGACCCCGATGTTTTCGTTTCAACTATTTTATCAATATTTTCAAACTTTTATCCCTCTTTTTTTTATAAAATTTAACTGCGAAACTTTAGTTTAATATCCTTCTTTTTCACTTTTCAATTCATCTATAGCTTTTTTATTCTGCTCTATTATTAACTGTTTTTCCGAAATCTGCGCTTGTAACTCAATTATTTTTTTCCTGATTTCATATTCGCTAAGATCTTTATTATATAAGCCTTCAATAATGGCAGTTTGAATTTCCGTAGATTTCTGAATAATGTCTAATTGTGATTCAAGGATCAGCTTCTCGTACTCATAAAGAGAAGTGACGTCATCCCGCTCTAGTTTTATTTTCAATATATCAAGCTCATGCTCTGCCTCTTTCAATTTCACCATTGCATCAATATATTCTTGTGTTTTACCAACCATATCTATTCTAAATGTAATAAGACTTGAGAGCTGCGTAACTATTTCTCCTGTTATAACGAGCGGCAACTTAGCTAGTTCTACGAGCTCTGCTGGTTTATTAAAACTGAAACTCGTGAGTACTCCTCTATCCAATTTTAAATCATATGTTGTTTTACCAAGCTTCGCATTTTTAAGAGTAATGTTAACTGCAAATTTGCTTGGGACTATTGCATAGAAGTCTTTCTCAAACACAATGTCACGAAGGTCTTTGTACTCTCCAGAGAGCATCATTTTATGTAGTAAAACAAGGTTATGTTGAATTTCATCAGTAAGTTTATTTTTATTTTTTTCAATTTTACTAGCTGACTTAATCTTCGTTTCAGTTTCGTTCAACTTTTTTTTCTGAGTTTCTATTCTACCATTAGTAGTATCTATCTTGGTTTGTATATCTTTACAATTTGGAGGATTTGCCTTTGTGCAAGTTTTTAATTCTCTCTCAGAATTAGCAATTGATTCTTCTAATTCTAAGATCTCTTTTTTAATTTTTTCTTTATTTTTGTTCCAATTTTCAATAGAAGTTGAGATATGCTCCCAATTAACTGTGGCATCAATTTTGACATGCTCATCTCTTAAGTCCTTCATTTTTGCATTATACTGTTTCAACCTGAATAAATACAAATTTACTGAATTAACAGACAACTGAGCTTTAAAAAATATAGGTTCAGGTACTTTCACCATTATACCTGACACTGATATTTTATCTGAAGCTTCATGCTTCAATTTTATTTCATCAATTGTTTTTGGTCCGTTGGCTGGATATTTATAAGTATTGTTAAAGTTTGATAGTTGCTGTTTAATCTCCAGGTCAAAATACTTTGTTTGTATATTTTTATTTGATATGTTGCTTCCCAAAAACGCTACCTTACTAAGATCGTTACTATTAATTAGTAATGCTTCTTTCTCAGAGTTCGTAGCAGCAAAATACTGATAAAGATTAGGCTCAGTTTTCATATAATATTCTGAAAGATTTTTTAAAATTTCCAAGACCTCACCTAAGCCGTTTAACTCAGAATATTTTTTCACTAAACTTTTGATTATTTCTTCGTAAGGAGTATTATCTTCTAAATTCTTCTCTAAATTGGATATATCTATTCCTGAAAATAATTTCATCGTAGGTAGGTTTCCAAAATCTATACTCTCCATACTCTTAATTTCTTCAATTGTATTGCTCAACACACCAACCTTAGAAATATTCACCCATGTCCCGATGGCAGATTTTATAATCTCATCTGCCTGACCATCATCATTTGTTGTCACACTTTTTAACATCCCTCCGTCTAGTTCAATTGATTGATTTTTATGTGTTAAAAAGGCTGAAACAGGATTAATAACGTATAATTGGGACATATCAGGCATCAATTTTGTGTCACTTATAATATCCACTGACTCAAATTCGCCTTTATCGTTTTTAATAACTTCTAATGAAACCTCAATCATACCGGTTGGGAGCAGATAAGGTATACCTTGAGCTACCTCTTCTCCTGAAGGCTTTTTGTAAATCGTAGATTTCAGAGCATTACAAGAGGCCAGATTATAAATTGAAGCAATTACAATTACTGGGATCAAATAGCGATTAAAATATTTTTTTCTGATCATAATTCCTCCAGATATAAAAAATAATTTTTAACGTTTAATTGCTATCACTATTTTTAAAACAATAATGTGTAAAAGCGGGACGCTGTAAGGTTATTAGGTTTATTATCGCCAACCTTATAACCTAACAACGTCCCCGCTCCACGTCCCCGTTCCAAAAACTCCAATTCAGATCTAAAAAAAGAAGCTCACAGGTAACACATCTTCAAATCCATCATCACGTCGTAAAATAATTTCAGCTGCCCGGTCACCATTGTTATAATCAAAAGCTGCATTTACCCCTCACTTGTTATTGGTCTATTTACACTTTTAAAAAGAATGGTTTGAGCTCTAAAATAGAGCGATTCTACAGCTTTTAATTTATTATTCCAAGTAGCCTACCCTGTTAAATACTGCATAGCAGTCCCCTTTGGGAATTTAACATGGGTTGTCTTAGTCCGACCCCGATTCAGATTCAGCCGATTCAGTTCACACCATTATAGAATATTGTGTAGTTTGTTTTAATACCTGATACGAGCTTTTTAAATTGTCCATTAAAGAAAAAATCATCTTCCCATTTTGAAAAGCTCAAAATATTGTATTTAGATACTTGACGCCATAGAGGATCTCCAGTTATTTTTTCTTTCCAAGAATCATCTATTGCTATTGGACATATTATATCTCTATTTTCCAATATCTCTCTTTTTCTTGCCTGTTCCAGTTCATTTTCAACCCAATCGCTGTTTATCGATTCTTTAGAGAGAACAATAAGTAAAATATCTCTGATTCTAATCTGATCGGTTATCTGTTTTGTTAATCTGCCAGCTTTTAATCCATGTATATCACGCCATACCGCGGCACCTTCTTTCTTTAATTTTTCTTCAATTCTATCAATAAAATTCGAATTTTCATGAGAGTAGGAAATAAATATGCCACCAATATATATTGGGCCTCTAGTTCGCTTGCTGAAAATTTCCACATCCAATATTTCTGCAATTTCATGAGGGTTTAAATCTGGGTTATATAGCTTGGCAACCTCAATCTCCCATGGTGAAAGCCCACATTGACGTAGAAAACTCGAAGATATTTTACCTTTTGATCTGGAAAGAGTGTCTGTTCCAATTGTTGAGCGTCCTCTATGCAACATTGTTTGTAATTCAATAGTATCGGACAAATCCAAATATGAAAATATTGTATTCCCTA
The DNA here is from genome assembly GCA_963667015.2 of Desulfatiglandales bacterium. Taxonomy (GTDB): domain Bacteria; phylum Desulfobacterota; class DSM-4660; order Desulfatiglandales; family HGW-15; genus JAAZBV01. The sequence continues at coordinate 271,168 of CAXXJJ010000004.1, read as the reverse complement.
TAATTGCCCTTTTTAAAATCGTCTTTTTAATATTAGCTCTACTGATAATAGTTCTGCTGAGGTTTGCATCACTGAGGTTGGCCATATTAAGCTCTGCCTCCGTAAGAACAGCACCTGTGAGGTCCGCATTTGTAAGGTTCACTTCGCCGAGATTAGCTCTTTTCAGATTGGCACCGGTGAGATTCGCGCCTAAAAGGTTTGCTCTCTTGAGGTTAGAGCTTGTGAGGTTTGCTCTGCTAAGATTCGAACCATCTAGTGTTGCTTCGCTAAGATCTGAATTTATTAGATCTGCATCGACGAGGTCGACCCTACTGAGATCAGCTCTGTGAAGGTTTATACTGTTAAACTCCGCTCCGATAAGATCCGCGCTGCTGAGATCTATAATCAATTCAGAATGCTCTTTTCTCCAATCATTCCAGAAGTTAGCTCCTTTTTTGAGAATTTCGATTTGTTCCATATCTGCCATTCTTGATTTTTCCTTAGTTAGTTGTAAAAGTCTGCCCTTGACTCATTAATACATGAAAAAGAACCAAACGAGGTCAGCCTTGACATTGCCACTTTTATTATCCGAAAGCCATTGTTATTGGGGTCGGATCAAGCTATCTGTCTGATATTATAAAATTACCATCCCAATAATATGTGTTGTCAATTCTTAAAACACCATTTTCAGGTACAAAATTAGTGTTATAAGCTATCGGTGGTTCTCTTAGCTCATAGCCTTTACAATTGTTTACTTTCTCCCGTCCTATTGCTTTAATACCAAGCAGATTCTTCGTAACTTCGATAAACTTTTCACTCCCGACTACAATACTTTCTGTCCATTTGTTTTCTCTCAATTTATCCATCTCACAAATTGCTTCATCAACTCTGGATTTGCAGAAATATTTAAGCTCTTCATAACTGTTCAATTGGAGTAGATGCATTAATTTTTCATAATTAATTAGGGTATATCTTTGTGGTGGATTTTGAATTTCATTATACCCGCAATAAGACCATTCGGATGGATATTCTACAACTCCAGCTCTATACATATTCAAGTCTACATACCAATTCTAATCAATACCTTTAAATAAATTAATGAGTTGTTTTTTAGTGAGTGATCGTTCCCTGCCTTTTACTAGTTCACTCACACCTCTAAATCCCTCAATATTATCATAAATATATTTTAGTATTTTCTTCGGGACCATAGCTCTTGAGGGTATTAAAAAATTATAAGGACTAATTGAATTTCTTTTTAAATTAAGGGTTACATATTGGCCTGTTTCGGAGGATGACAAGGATAACAAATACCACCTTAGTGCTAACACGATCGACTCAAGAACCCCTTTCACCTCAAAGACGAAATCTCCTAATACTTCTCTAAAACGCACATACTGGCTATTACTATATTTGCCGAACAGGTGGAGAACTGCTAAGCCTAATATTTCCGAATCTTCAAAAAATGGTCTCTCGATTTTCAATCTTTTAAAGAAAGATATTATTTCATTTTCTTTATAAACCTTATTGTCACCTTTTGAGAGGAAAAGATTTCCTAACCAAGCGCCAGGACTCGAAGAAAGCGAAACAGCGACCGCTAAAGGGGCATGATATAATTCAATGTATTTAGAAATATCCAATAATAAAGGTGCTCTTATTAAATAACTGGCGCAAAGATATTCTTGTATTGATAGATGAGAAAACTCATATGTATTATCTGGACCAGAAATTATTATTCCATTATGAGTTTGTATTTCTTGCGCTACCTGCCTACCCTCATTTAGTGGCAAATTGTATTTTTTATAAATATTATCGTACACATTTATAAGTTGATTTTCTGAAAATTGTTTTTCTTGAACTACATAGGTTAAGTGATACGCTAATTCTGCCAAAAAGTCCTCTTTCCGCTCGTTGTCAAAACGAGAATATTTAGTTGTGCGTTTTATACTGCGCTGTGCATCCCATTCCTCCAATAAAAGTCTTATAATTCTCTTATATACATCTGAAGGTTGCTCAGGTAAAAAAGCGTATTTTTGATAAATAATAATTAATTGTGTCAATAAAAGAGGTCTATCAGCAATATCATAATAGGGAAGTTCTTTTAAGCAATTCAAAAAATCATGTGGGTCTTCAATCCACCTTCTAGCGATTACTTCAATTTGTTCTGGCGTTAGAGGGCATATTTCAATAATACAAAATCCCTCCATTATGGTGTTGTAGTCTCCCGACCTTGTCGTGACAATTATTTTTACGCCACTAGCTTTCACACTTAGGGATGACTCAAAAATAAAATCACATTTTAGTTGGATGTAAAATATAATTCCACTCAGGTAATAGGCCATTTTTGATGGCTATTTGATCCATTTGTTTGTTAGAAACTTTCTCTCCTGTTTTATAATTTTTTCTGACAAAATGTGCTTTCACCTTGAGGCCTGTAGATGTTTTTGTAGTACGGATATATTTTAGAACAGTCTCATACGATTCAAGCGGACGTCCAGCCCAGTTTTTGCTGACCTCTGAAAACAGTCTATGTTCGATAGGGTTCCATTTTGACGAACCGGGAGGATAGTGGCTGACTCTGATGGATAATCCATACCGGTTACAAATATTTTTTTGGATTTTATATTTCCACACCCGTGATCGGCAGCTGTTGCTACCGCCCGAATCAGCCAGTATAAGCAGCTCTTTGACATCCGGATAATTGGCTTTCCCTTCGGTCTTCCACCAGGTCTCAATGGAATCAACAGCAAAAGAGGGCGTATCCCGTGTAACACCCAGAAAAACTGTACCGATATTTTTTTGTGTATCATAGATACCGTATGGAATAGCTTTCCCTTTGGCATCACTAGGGAAGTCATGATCTTTAACTTCAATGGGAGATTCCTGCCAGGAATCTCCCCAGTTTTTAAAGTTCCCAATCAACTCTTTTTTCTTGGTATCAACACTGATAACAGGAAGTTGTCGTTTCGTAAATTTTTCGCGTAAATCGGCAATATAGCCAAATTGCTGGTCTCTTTTTTTCGGGTCCGGCGGATTGCTTATCCCGGATTCTATTTTTTTACAATTCACTTTCAAGGAAAAGCCCATTTGTTTTAAAAGCCTGCATACTGTATTTGCGGAAACAATAATTCCAATAGACTCCAGTTCACTGGATATTTTTTCCGTGGTTTTTCGTGTCCACTTCAGTCCGCTTATTGGATGGCCTGCTGTTTCGTATTTCAAAAGCTTTCTTATCCTTTCGGTGACCTGCGGAATTTTTTTTCCACAGGTTTTCTGCCGGCTCCTTTCTCGCGGATACGATCGACTTTTATATCCTGGCTGAATAATTCTCTACGCCCTTTGGAAACAGTATGAACATCCAATCCCAATAATTTTGCGATTTGGTTATCTCCGCCATGTCCCAATTTATAGGATTCCAAACCAGCATACAGTCGTCGCTGCTTTTCATCTAATAGACTGAAAAACAATATTATCGCTGCTTTCAGCTCCTCAGAGAGCAGTTTAATTTCATATGAGAGGTCAACCTCAAATTTTTCAGCGCCTGTTTTACGAACTGCAATCTGCCTTTTTTTATCATGCACTTCACTGGAAAGATACACATAGTATCCCCCGAATTTCTCTCGGTTGATTCGTCCTTGCTTATAAAGACTCAGAAGGGGGTGTTTGGTTTCAACATGAAGGATATCTTCAAGTTCGTGAGTTGTATAGCCGGCGTTTGAGTTTTCCACAAACTCTTTTGCCGTTTCAACGAGATTGCCATATTGGGAAAACCACACCGATTGAAAGGACCATAAACCAAGTTCATCAAATTTTGGAATGTTCTGCAAGGTGTAGTACTTTCCCCTGTGAGAATAACTTGAAAGATAGTTAAGCTCTTTGAGTGATCGAAAAACAGTCATTGTACTATTGGTATGAAGTGCATGTTTTAGATTGTCTAACCTTCCGATTTTATTGCTTTTAAAGAATTCCAAGGCTTCGTTTAACCGAGGTTTTTGGGCGTACATTTGATATAGTTCCCCCTATTAAATTGATAATAGGGGGAACTATATCAAATTATTTTCAATCCTGTCAATATTTAACCTGCTAATATTACAATGTAATATATCTATCGCCATGTCAGACGCTTTCAAGCTTTATGGTATAGTTCATCTTTAATCTGTTAATTTATTTTTGAGTCATCCCTTAGCTGTAATATTTCGTCCTTTATGTCTGATCGAATTGAAGAATGAACCTCATCCAAGCCATCTAAAAATAATATAACTCCCATATTGGCAATGACATGAGGGATAACATCCTCAATCGGTTTACCACCGACTAATGTATCAATATGCAAAATCACAGTATCTGTAGCACCATGAATTTTTGGATCAGCTTTTATAGTCCGTTTGCGTTCCATGTTTTCATAAGCGATGTTTAGGATATCAGCAATTACCATATGCAATGTTTTTCCTCTTGGTATCTCGCGAAGTCTCACTACAAGTGGTATCTGATATATATCCGAATTTGATATAGGAGGAGTGGTGAATAATTTCCTAATAAGTCTTTTTAAAGTAGTTGTTTTACCGGAACCAGGCTCACCTAGTAATAAGTAATGTTCAGAGCCTTCTAATAATTCCTTTTCAGTCTTTATTTTATCTAGATTACTGTTACCTCTGAATTTGCGAGGCTGTGTATGAAAATCAAGGGCGATTGTATTTTCATCAGTACTACTTGGAACAGACATTTCTAGAAATTGAAAATGACTACTCCATTTATTTATTTCGATTATATGGTTTTCAATTCCCTTTTCGATAGCTTCTTTATCAAGTTTCTTATTAATTGAAGAATTAGCAAGTCTCTTTTTTATATATGCTAATAATACGCTTCCTGCAACTTTTGTTACGTATTCAGTTATGGGCATAGTACCCTCCCTCGAAGCTAATGAAGAGACATAAAGGGATTAAGTTTCCGCTTAGCTCTCATTATTAACCCGGCAATTAAATAGGAGACTATCAAGCAGCATAAGCAATCTTAGGGTGTTTAAAATATTTTTTAACACGTCCAGGTAGTTTTTGAAGCTTTCTCAAATGAGAAATAGCTTTTTGCTTGAGTTCTTTTTTTGTTCTGGCTGGAATACCAGAATGTACACCGACCTTTAGGTCGCAGTTTAGGTATTCATCAGGATTTAATTCCGGTGAATATGATGGAAGAAAGAACAACTCAATTTTGTCTTCATGTTCTTTCAGCCAGTCTTTGACAATATAGCTATGATGGACTTTCAAATTATCTACAATCAAAAAGATTTTTTTATCAGCATCTTTGATCAATCGTTCCATGAATTTGATCATCGTTTGGGAATTCATCTTGTTTTTATAAACCATAAAACGAACTTTACCTTGATTGGTGACAGAGGAAATCAGGTTGACGCGCTGGCACCTGGGATGAAGCCTAATCGCCGGTGTTTCACCACGAGGAGCGTAACTTCTTCCATGGTAACTGTCGTTACACAATCCAGTCTCATCCCCCCAATGAATTTCCGCGGTCTCTTTTTTTGCACGTTTGGAAATATCCGAGTATTCTGTCTCCAACCAAGCTTTGACTGCTTTTGGATTTTGTTTATAGGCTTTCTTCAGTGGTTTTTGTGGAGTAAAATTCCATCTGTTCAGATACTCGCCAACAGTTCTGATCGGCATATCTATATTCCACAATTGTTTGATGAGTTGCTGTACGGCAATGCGTGTCCACAAAGCAAATGGTAATTTCATTTGGTCAGGGCATTTGTCTTGTATAGCTTTTTGCAATTCTTTTTCCTGATCAGGTGTCAACGTGCGGCAACTGCCCTTTGGACGGCCACGCTTTTTAATTTTAAGGGCTTTATTACCTTCTTTTTGATAAAGAGCCCACCATGTACTGCAAATGGATCGGCTCACTCCTGTAATGGCACTGATCTCATTATGCGTTCGTCCCTGTTTTCGGAGTCGAATGACTTGATTACGAATTTGTTGTTGGGCATCAGTGCTGAGTTTCCTTGCGTCTATTTTTTCCATGATCGTGTTATAACAAAATACGATCCATTTGTTAAGTATTTTGTTGCCGGGTTAATATTTTAATACTTTTTCAAAACAAGAATTCTATATTTGAGCAAATGGGATTTATGTTTTTTTGGGGACACTGTTTTTCCAACGATTATTTTTTCGTGCTGGAGCTGGCAACGCTTTGGATATGCTTTGGTAAAACTTACAAACTTTCGACGGTGTCAGTCCAGACATATTAAGTTCACCCTGTATAAATGCTGCTTCGCAGCGTCGCTATGCGAATTTAACAGGGTAAAGATTCAAGGTTCAACATTCAATATTCAAAATTAGAAAAACAGGCTGAAGCTTTTTAGGCTAAAGGCTGTTAGGAAAATCTTTTCAATTAATGTGAAACGCTTTCGCAAGTGATCTGTCGTAAGTCTTTATTGATAGTGTTTGTGTACTCCTGTTGTTGGGAAAAGTAAAGGGAAAAGCAGCCGCCTTCGCCGGGGCTTCGGCGCCCAGGGAGATCAGAAACCATTCGCTTAATTCTAACTCTTTAATTTTTTAAGCATCTCAACTGCACCAACTTCAAATTTAGAGAAACCAAACCACTTTTTACCCAGATCCTTTAATGAAGCTCCGATATGATAAATCTCTTTTTCATCGATTATAAGGAATCGATCATGAGCAATCTTAAAGGTTTTAATTGCTATGGCCGGATATTTGTGCGTTGTGCTTTTTAAGATCCAATTGGAGTTGTTTTGATATGCTTTTTGTATAAATAGTGGCAGCAACATCCGTTTTGCGTTTGCTGAGTAATGTTAGAACAGAATCATCGACATAGTTATCAATCAGAATAATCGATTTTTTTGCCCGACGAACCAGGTCACAGACAAAAGAGTATGCATCAAATACCTGGCCATTATAAAATATCCCCTGGCGAGGTTGAACCTCTTTGCGTTCAATAACATCCAAAACCTGAGCCAATTTTTTATCTGTTTCAATTTGTTTTAATTCAAGAGTATCAATCCGCTGAAATATACCTGCATTAGAAATGATGAAACGACGCATCGCTATAAATGCCCTCATAATCTGAATACCTACTTCTACAGCTCTATCACTTGTTAAAACTGCCGATAATGCACCCACTCCCTGCTCAGTAAAAACATAGGGCAGCGAACCTCCTAAATGCTTTCTGGAAGGTATCGCATTTTGCGATACCATATGATCAGCTTCTTCTTCCGTCAATTGAAACATAAAATCGGGTGGAAATCGTTTTTTATTTCGTTTTACCTGTTCCCTCAATCGTATAGGTTTAACCCTGTAGAAGGCAGCAAGATCTTTATCAAGCATTACCTGGATACCGCGAATTGTATAGATTTTAGATTCTATCAGTTCCAGCGACTCAATTTTATTTTCGCTCATATCTACTCCCTGATTTATTGATTAGACCCACGTCTTCTCAGTTCATCATAGAATTATTTATGATTTTATAAGTTTGATCAGATCTGATTGATTTAGAAAGACTTTAAAGCGGTAATTCATTTTGCCCGAAAAGACACAGTTATTCTTAGGACTTTTTTGTGATAAATTCAAGAAAGAAAAGTAGGAGAGCTGAAAGCTCAAAGTTGAAAAGAAACAAAAGGCCAGTTGTCGGAGGTCAGAGGTCAGGGAAAAACAGGGAATTAGACTGTAGGCTTCGTATTACTACGCCGTGCCATGGTAGGCTGTTAGGAAAAGCAATAAACCAGCCGGCTTCGTTTACAGCTACGCCGTGACAGGGAGGGCAGAGATCTGAGGTCGGAGATCAGAGGTCAGGGCAAATCAGATTGAAGGCTGAAGACTGTTAGGAAAAGAGAAAAACCTGGGGTCAGCCTGTGAAGAACTGACCCATCCGGTTTACTGGAGCCTTCTATATTCGACGGCCTTTTTGTACTTTGGTGGCACCCTGCATAAGTATAAAGTCTGTTACTTTTCCGTTTTCATCTTTTATAAATTGGATTTTAGCGTCTGCTATCCTGTAAAAGAAAACTGTTTCTGATTCTGGACATATTGCTTTTTTTAGATAGCCTGGAGTCTGTGCATATAACTGGTTCCCTTCCAATGTAACCTCAACAATATTAGACGGGGTTATCTGATAACTTCCTATGTACTGTGACAGCATTTCAGCCGGCAGTGTTATACCCTCTTTATCGTGAATGTTATCAGTTATATACCTGGCTTTCTTTTCAACACCATCCCTGGTGACTGTCAGGTGAGTTGTTTTACCGCTGTCATCTTTAAAAAATTCGAACATGCCATAGGTGGGATTATAAAATTTTGAATCTGATTCAGGGAACAGCGGTTCAAGCCTGTTACCGGGCAGCAGTATCATCAGCCTTGTTCTGAACAGGGAAAAAACAAATTTTTCCACAGGGCTTATTTCGTATGTGCCTGTATAGTGAGAAAGGATTTTTTCAGGAATACGCTTTGAATCATCTTTGGTTACAGTGGGCAATTGTCTTTGTTTTCTGGACTGACGCAATTTGATGCTTTTTTCAATATCCGCCCGGGCCAGGTCAGTTTTTCTCATCTGCGAATACAGCGCTGCTCTTATTGTCAGAGCTTCAAGGTTATCCGGGTCTTTTTCAAGTATTTCACTGTAAAGCTCAAGAGCGTTTGAATAATTCTTCTTATATATTTCTATTTCTGCAAGTTTGCTCTTTAATGAAACAGAGTCAGGAAAATTTTTAAAGGTCTTTTCGGCTATGTTATCAATTATTTCCTGTACAGAAGGATCGCTGAAGTATTTAAAAGGGTCTTTTCTTTCCCAGTTGACAAATTCAATATGATAATCCAGCATGATTTCATGAATAACACTTTTTGGGGGAGCATTATAATAGCAGTCCTCGGCAAATGCAAAATCTCTTTTCTGGGAGCCGTTCCATTTCGACCTTATATGGTTCTGTTTATTTGCATAGGATGAATATGTAACCGGGTCAGCAGTTACTGCCTTTTTAAACCAGGCATCCATCTCCTTCAGCGGCCTTCTTAAACCGGTGCATACTGTAGGCATGGAGGCTGCACTGTTCGGGTCCGCGGGATTCATACTCCAGGCCCTGTTAAGGTCCTTTTCTGCAAGCCATAAATATTTATATAAATTTCTGTACCCGTCTTCAGTAACACCACCCCCAAGGCCGCCTCCCCTGTGCATCCAGGCCACGGTGATATAATAATTACCTCTGAATATAAAGGCCGAGTGATGTGACGGCTCTTTTGCACACCATTTGTTAAGCATGTCAATGTTGAATGAATTCTGCGCCACATAATCATAGAGCTCTTCAAGGAGCCTTGTTCCATTGACTGAATAGGGCTTTTCAGAAACAAGGTAATCTATGTATTTTTCTATATCCTCAAATTCTCCATTGTCCAGTTTCTTAATGATGTCATTACCTATGACCTGCACAGGTTTTTTGTTGTAGTCCTTATTTACATGGAACGGTTCTCCACCGGGCAGATACCCGGTGTTATCTGTATTATTACTGATGTTGCTGCCGGAAAGTATTAATAAAGAAAGACACAGAAAGATAATCAACACTATGTTCTTCATGTTTTTCATAAGATATTCTCCTGATTTTCAGATTAATATGCAGCCAGGGTCCGCCCTTGACATCATACATATATAAACAGGCTTCCGCCGTCGCTTAAGCTACGACATACCAGGGAAGGCTGTTAGTAACGTTAAATATATTAGAGATTCAAAATTCGAGAAGTCTCCCTGTATAAATGCTGCTTCGTAGCTTCGCTGTGCGAATTTAACAGGGTTTACCCTGTTTAATAAGGTTCCCTCTGGGAAATTTAACAGGGCAGGTAAGTCTTGGTATTTATTGTATTTGTGTACTCCTGTGGGGTGGTTTAGTCAAGGGAAAAACAGACTGTTAGACTGCCGGCTTCGTATTACTACGCCGTGCCATGGTAGGCTGTTAGGAAAAGCATAAAAACAGCCGGCTTCGTTTACAGCTACGCCGTGACAGGGAGGGCAGATATCTTATGTCGGAGATCAGGAGAAACAAAGATTTCTCAGGTACACTTCGAAATTACAGGGAGAAAACAGGCTGAATCTTTTCCATGATTTTATGTCCGCATCCTCTCTGTATCTATCAGAACCGAATACAGTGAATGCATGCGTAGCACGACCTGTCCTAATATTTTATTTTCAAGTTCTTACCTTAACTGCCGATTTAATATAGATCTGATAACTGAAGCTCGAATTCTAATGGAGGTATCTATGGCTGGAGTGATAAAGAAAATGCTCGATGAAATCATTGCCAAAAGATCAAATGGCAATATCACAATGATGAATCTCACCAAAACAAAATTAATTCTTAAAGGCTTTAATCCGGATAAATTTACAAACACAAGTGAAGATGACCCTGAAATAATAAAGAAAATAAAAGCAGCCGCACAGGAAATGGGCGTGTCTATTTAACTGCTAATAGGACGATAAGGAGATGATTATGAATATTGGAACAAGTTATTCAGTTAATCAAAAATTGGATGATGCAGTAAATGAAATCAGTAATGAATTGAATGAAATTAAATCCGGCGCGGTTCTTTATTTTGGATCATCAAATATTGATCCTGATAAATTGAGCAGCAAAATGCAGGCAGCCTTTGGAGATATACCGGTTTTTGGATGTACTACATCAGGAGAAATAACATCAGGGAAGATGCTGGATGATTCTGTCGTTGCCATGGGTCTAAACAGCAAAGTCGTACAGGACATTAAAATTGAAGTACTTGAGAATATAGCTGATGACTCAAATACAGCAGTGGAAAAGGCCTTCAAGGCCTTTGAGAATTATTATGGAGTCCCGATGCAGGAACTTGATCCGGAAAAACATATCGGTTTGATTCTTGTGGACGGCCTGAGCGGTGCAGAAGAAAGAGTCATGGACAGGATTGGAGATCTTACAAATGTTACATTTATAGGCGGTTCTGCGGGCGATAACCTTAAGTTCAAACAGACTCATGTTTTTGCAAATGGAAAAGCATATTCAAATTCCGCATTACTGGTATTGATAAAGGTTGGTGTTAAGTTTGATTTTATCAAGACACAGAGTTTTAAATCTTTAAATATCGCTTTAACTGCTACAAAGGTTGACGAGGCAAGAAGAGAAGTTATTGAATTCAACAATCGGCCGGCGGTTCAGGAATATGCCTCATTACTGGGTATTGAGGCAGAAAAAGCCCCTGATTATTTTATGACAAACCCCGTTGGACTTATGGTAGGAGATGAACCCTATGTAAGAAGTCCCCAGCAGGTCCAGGGCAGCAGCATGATTTTTTATTGCAATATTCTTGAAAACACTGAGCTGACACTTCTCCAGTCAGAGAACATTATTGACGAGACCAGGAAAGCCTTAGAAGATAAGGAAAAACAGTTTGGCAGTTTTTCAGGGATAATCAATTTCAATTGCATATTGAGAACTCTTGAACTGAAGGCCAAACAGCAGACTGATGACTATGGGAAACTATTCAGTGAGGTACCTACAGTAGGTTTCAGCACTTATGGCGAAGAATTTATCGGTCATATCAATCAGACTGCCACAATGCTGGTTTTTAAATAACAGCAGTTTGTATGATTTAATAACAATTCATTTTAATTGTTACATTGGTATATGAAAGGCAGAGGTTAAAAGTAACTCTGCCTTTTTATTTTAAATATTCCTGTGACAGGAAGTAGATTGTTGAGGGAGAAGAATAACTGTGATCAGATCTCGGAGAACGGGAAATCAGAAGCCTTTTTGAATTTGCGCCTGAAACCTGCAAGTCCCATAAGACCGGAACCAAGAAGAAGCATAGTGGCCGGTTCAGGGACAGGTGCAATAGATGAATAACCTTGTGCATTATCGTATGTGATACGCCGACCAAGGCCAATATAACCGCTATCCAGTGCAGTTATTGAATTATCATAATCGTAGCCGAAGGATGCCATACCATCAATCCCTATATCAAAATGTGTATCATTTCCGATACCGGAGACGCTAAAGGTTAACGTGTACCATCCGTTAGAACTAATTGGATTATCAAATTCGAATGAAATTATTGGGTTTCCACCCCCCAAATAAGTATTGTAAATAGTGACGTGATCCGTTCGAAACTCTCCTAGATATCCAGTATCCCACCATGGTTGTGTTGCACCTTCGTGCTCTGTTGTCCTTAATCTTAAATGCGCTATTTGATCATCAATGTTGCTCAAATCAAAATAAGCATCCACCTGGATTTCTTGATAAACTCCGAATGAACCATCTTTCAAGATTACACCATATGGGCTGCCGCTGTTATCAAGATATTCATCTGCAGCTGACCAAGTACCAATTTTTTGAGACCAACCATTTAAATCACTGTCGTTGAAATCATCTAGAAAAGTATATGAAAAACTTATTCCAGGAATACCAAGTACTGTTAATAGAATAATTATTATAAAAATTCTCCGCATTTTAATTTCCTCCTTTCTACACTCGGTCCGACGCTTAGTTGATTAATTCTAGACATGAAGATAATTTTTTAATGTGGCAATTACTATGCCAGCTTTATCTGAAAATTATTAAAAATCAGCAAATTATAAAAATTGTAAATAAATTAAGCATATATATTTATTATAGTGGTAAAATCTTTAGAAATATCTTTTTAGCAATGATGAAGATGTGTAAAACTTTACCTGTAAACCATGCAATTTCTTATCACTTTTGGATAAAATTTTTCACAGTTTTATAAGGAAAGACAGAATGATAATTAAATCGTTAAAACAGATGAGAGGTATTCGATGACCGAACTGCCTTTGGAAAGTATAATCAATCAGTAATCCTAAACCCCACCTCCCTATTTGAGAAGGTGGGGTTTATGTGTTTTTTAAAATCATTATTTTTTCCAGCAGTTTCTTTTAGTGCAAATGAGTAAAAAGCCTGGTTCAGGGTATAATGCCGGGAAACTGAACTGCCCTCGCCTATGAGACGAGTAAAGTATATTGACATACAAAACTCAGCTCCATATACTTCTTCCTCATAAAAGAGAATTTAACCGGGAATAAACCTGTACCCTTTGTAAAGGGTGAAGACGGCATGTGGACCCTGACAGTGGGTCCGCTCAGACCGGATATGTACCAGTACCACCTTATTTAACCTGGACCCTTTTGCTGCCCCTGAATGGAATCCCGAAATTAAAATTACCCGACAAATCCAGGGAATTCGCCTTATTTGTGGACGGCTTCCTGAATCTTGCCACAAGTGTATTGCCGCTCACCCTGGTGCTCACCGCGCCGACTCCGTTTAACATGAGTGTACTTACATCAATATCTTCAGCCCTGTATCCCTTGCCCAGAGTAAAAGGCGGTGTTATGATGAAGCTTAATTCATCAGCGTTTTCCATACCGGGTTTATCGGTCTTCATTTCAATTTCTACTGTTACAGGATCATTGGCAACAGGCAGGGAGATGCTGGAAACATGATTTTTGTCCCGATAGATACTGACCATTGCACCATCCGGATTAAGATAACTGGCCCCTGGATAGGCATTGACAATGGTAAACCTGATGCGGTTGCCCTTTTTTACAACATATGAAACAGGCATGGGATCAAAGACAAGTTTCACAGGCTGGTTCGGGGGCATTATCGCTGCTTCAGATTCTTTGTTGGCCCGCCATGGAAGCCCGAGATTATCAAAAAAGGGCTCGCTCAGTGCCCTGTGAGATCCCCTCAGCTGGAACTGAGTGATAACAGTGCCCTTTCCTGCTTCGTCGATATCCTCCAGAAAGGCGAAGAAATCCTGGTCGCTTTCCGAAGATGAGACCCATATGTCTGCCTTTACATACCCGATAAGGTCAGTATCGGACGGTGACGGTTCCGAGGTGTAGGTGAATCCCTTGCTGTCCCGTGTATCAGGAGTAACAGTGTAATCGGCCCTGGAGCTGTCCTTTGCCGATGCACTCTCAGGAGCATCTGTGGTGAGGATTCCGTCGTTTACGCCCGGATAAGGGCTTTCAGACGGTCCCTGTTCAAAATAGTATGTGACGGGTTTCTCATTGGGCAGAGGCCACTTCCATGAAAACCTCCATTCTTTGTCCGGTTCGGCATTCAGTACACTGTAATAGATCGGCGGTTCATCCATGATGCCGTTATCTATACCCTTGAGCCAGTAGTCAAACCAGCGAAGCTCTTCCGCAACAAGATCAAAGCTTCCGAATCCGCAGTGCCCGAGCTGGCCGACACTTGTTTTGTATACAGTTTTTACATTGGCGCGGAATATAAAGGCATCGCGCATAACCTTTGTTAAAAAATCGTTCCAGCTTGCCCATTGATAGATGGGAATGCCGGACTCCTGAATGTCCTTAAGGTATGTTCCTGGGCTGGCCTCTTCCCATGCCCTGCTTTTTGTAATGGAGGAAAGACTGTCCCTGTAGGGAAGTTCGCTGAAAACGTCATTATCCGAACGACCCTTCCTGTGCTGCTCGACAGCCTCGTCGCGCATGGCGCCTGTTGGGTCTTCATCCACTGGAGCGGATGTTTTTTCTCGTTCATAGGCGCTTCCGGATCGGAACATGCCCGGAATACCGCCCTGTGATTTTCCAAAGTAATAATCAAAGCTGTAACACTGGGGAAAGATCGCCTTGAGATGGGGAGGTCTCATGCCTGCCGCAAGCCATTCTATCTGTCCGCTGTGGGAGCAGCCCATCATGCCGACTTTTCCATTGCTCCAGGTCTGAGTCCCGAGCCATTCGGTCATATCATAGGCATCCTGAGCCTCTATACGGGCATAGCTTCCTACCATAACCCCGTATGACGCACCGCATCCACGAGCATCCACAAAAGCAACAACATATCCGTACTTCACAATCTCGTCGAGCCTGTCCACAGCATGCCTGCCGCCTATTGCCCTGCCACCCCAGTTGTATGACCAGAGCACCGGATGGGGGGTATTTACGGCAGTCCCGTCCTTTGCAGGCCTTAAAATATCCACTGCCAGTTTTATACCGTCCCTCATGGCTACATACCGGGAACTTCGGACAGTTTCACTGTATATCGTCGAGGTATATCCACTGTATTTACCGGGTCTGGAGACCTGTGCCATGGATGGGGCTGCAAAAAAACCCGAAAACAAAATAACTACTGTAAAGGCCATGCATAATCTGCGGTGCATTTTCATTCTTCTTTCTCCTTCTGGCGGAGTGAAGTATATGGATCTGACTTTGGTATGTCAATATACTTTTCTTATCCTATGGAGGTGCAACCGGAATATCTTTTAGATTTTTGTCCATGCGATTGTCATGACACCCGCACGATATTTTAGAGTACCCTGTTGTCTGTCGCCCCTAATCCGGATTATATTCATATTTTTGCTCATTTCTTCTTATATTTCGAATATCCCACTGCCTGTAATGGCTTGTAAAATTTTTCATAAGAACAGGCAGACGCTCCAGTATGTGCAGCCCGGGTGTGGGATTCCAGCCCAATTTTTCCCGGGTATAAGTTGTGTCCACCCTAAACGGTCGATCCACAAAATCAATCATCCAGGCACGTTCATAGGTTTCTTTTCTTAACAATGTATTTAAGACATACTTGGCATGAAGAGCTGGTTTTGCCAGAACAGGGGGAACGTTTAGCGGTTTCATGCAAAACCTTTTATTGGATTCCTTTCTGATGATGGGAAACAACTCTTTCTGGTAAGTGCAGCCTTCATGCGAGGCGAACAATGTTTCGAATCGGTCAAGGCAGGCATCTTTTTCCACGATTTTTCTTACGATTCCCACCAGATCCTTTCTGTGAATATATGGAAAACCGGAATTACCCCGGCCAGGCATTATTCGACCTATAAAAGGTTTGCTCCACAATTTCATGACACTATATAGAGGAGGAAGTTCACACCAGTCCGTAAACACCCCTCCAATACGCAACACAATGATCGGGACCCTGTTCGAATTCTCCTTGAGCATCTTTTCACCCATGGCTTTGCTTAAGGGATAGGCAGTGATTCCACAGGCAGGGGACTTCTCCGTTAGTAAACTTCCA
This sequence comes from Desulfatiglandales bacterium, assembly GCA_963667015.2. Classification (GTDB taxonomy): domain Bacteria; phylum Desulfobacterota; class DSM-4660; order Desulfatiglandales; family HGW-15; genus JAAZBV01. The sequence continues at coordinate 255,150 of CAXXJJ010000004.1, read as the reverse complement.
TCGGGAAGAGGTGGCATGGCGACAACGCTTCCGGAAAAAAGAATCCTTCGTACACCGGCTTCGCTGGCTATTTTTATAATATTGTCGGTACCGAGTATATTGGAATCGTAATATTCATCATGCCATTTTTCACCGAAATCGGTATAGGCTGCTAAATGAATGACATAGTCGATCCGGAATCCATTTGCCGCCCCGCGTTCAAAAGCAAGGTCAACGCAGGATCTGTCAACGATATCGCCTTTTCTCCACTGCACACCGGGCGCCGCCTCTCTCAGTTTTTTTGAGGGATAACGTCTATATAAACCAATAACATTGTGATCCCTGGAAAGATCTACGCAAAGCGCCGAGCCCAGATACCCTGACGATCCTGTGATAAGAATGGCAGATTCCATGGCATCTCTAAAATAGGTTTTTTTATCTGTTTTTTCATCAATGATATTGTTATTATAATAATCTGATTAAAAATATTGATAAAGAAAAAAACAAATCCGCCATGAGCCATGAAAATAAACAGAAAAGCATCGATCATCCTTTTCTTTTCAGCCCGATGAAGCTTGGCATGGTTCAACTTAAAAACAGGCTTGTTTCTCTTCCTGTTCATACCGGCAATGCTTATCCGGATGGCCGTGTCAGTTCCTGGCTGGTCGATTTTTACACAATGCTGGCTCGCTCGGGCGCAGGCATGGTAGTGGTTGCTAATGCCGCTGTGTCGTCGGACGGAGTGGTTTCACGCTATAATCTACGAGTTGACAATGATGCTTTTATCCATGGTCTGTCCGAGTTGGCCTCTGCAATAAAGGATAATGGTGCCATTGCCTGTCTTCAGCTAAACCATGCAGGTCGGTTCGGGAAAACCACTCGTCCACTTCTCCCATCTCCACTGAGCTATGAGCACTTTTCATTCAATGTCGAATCCTTGAAAGGATTCATGGAATTTTTTCCTTTTGAAAAACGTTTCAGTCTCACCAGGGAGTTTTTGCATCAGGCTAAAAACTGGAGACATGCCATGGATTACGAGGATTGTAACCGGGTGATCGACGATTTTTCAAACGCTGCTCAAAGGGCTTTTCAAGCCGGTTTTGACATGGTCGAACTGCATGGTGCCAACGGTTATCTTCTATGCCAGTATCTTTCTACCTTTACCAATAAACTTACATCCGGTTTCGGAGGTGATTTGAACGCAAGATCGACATTTCCCCTTGCCGTGATACAGGCGGTAAAACAGCATCTTCCTCATGACTTCCCTGTGGGATTCAGACTTATTCTCAAAGAATGGGTTCCGGGAGGTGTTGATCTGTACGAAGCGCTGGCATTTGCAAAGCTGCTGAAACAAAAAGGGATTGCCTACCTGTCTGCCTCGGCTGGTACGTTCAATTCCATTTTTTCCAGACATGCATTAGAAGGTATGGGAAAGATAGCCTACCTCAGTGATGATGTCAAAGCCCTTAGGGATTCTGTGAATATACCCGTTATAATATCCGGAAGAATAACAACTCCTTCAGTTGCTGAAAAACTTATTCGAGATGGCACAGCGGATCTAATCGGGCTTGGGCGCCCGCTCCTGTGCGATCCGGGATGGGTGAAAAAGGCCGGGGATAGCACCAGGAAAATAACACAGTGCATCAACTGCAACCGGTGTCTGAAACGGGTGATCCTGGAGAAGGGTATTTGCTGCGCCCGTTGGCCAAAGCTGATTTATGACAGGACTGACCTGGCCCATAAGCTTTTAACCCGAACATGCAAAACCCTGTGGCTAATAGCCAATTCCGGTGACATGCAAACCTTTAAACAATGCCTCCCTCTTCTTACCAGCCATACGGACAGGCAAACCAGGTGTTCCTACCGTCCGGCAATGCTCTTTTTAAGACCGGAAAACAACGATACGTTTTTTGACGATGCTAAAAAGAATTTCATTCGATGGGCTCAGGATACTTTTGGTAGTTCTATCGATATATACGATACATCTGTTCAATACGATACTTCACCCGGTGATGGCTTGAAGGAATCGACCTCCGGCAGGAAGGATATCATCGATTCGATTATCTCCAGGGGCAGCTATGGCAGAATTTTCCTGGGCTCGAACGTTATAGATCCCTGGCGCAAAAAAATGCTCTACAGGGAGGGCAGGACTGTCGTGGCGTTTCTGAATTCCAACGAAAACCGGAAAAAGATCCTCGCTCCGGTTGATCTATCTGATGCAAGCCTGCTGGTAATGTCCTTTCTAAAAGGGGGCTACCTAGCGGCGGAAGGTTTCTCGGTGCGTTTCATTCATGTTCTTAACGGCAGTCCCCATGTTGCCCGTAGTCGCTGGAGACATCTCAAAGCTGCAGCCGGGCTTGACTGGAACACCCCCCTTCAGCTATTAGGTCCCGAAAGCAATGTGGTTTCCGCCCTGACTGAAACCGTCAATTCCGGGCAATATGGGACTGTAGTCATGGGAAAAAGAGGCCTGTCAGGGATCAAGCGGTTGCTTTTGGGAAGTGTATCATCAGGAGTCTTGAGCCTCCTCACAGACCAGTCCCTGTTTCTCGTTGATTAGTTTCTCTCCGGTATCTCAAGTATTAAACATGGTGAATATGTAGAATCTTTCTCCACCTTACTACATAGACCTGTCTATCTTATCCAGTTGTTCCTCCGGAAGAAGGCCTGTGGAAAGCACTGTGAAATCCGCTCTGCTGTCATATATATGAATTTCACTGGCTAAAGATTCAAGATCTGGTAAATGCCAATACAACGCTCAAACCGTCACAGAGCTGGAAAAACAGGCTGTTTTAGTTAGTGCCCATCCAAAAACTGTCGTTTTTGAATAGCCGCGGTCAGCTGTCAGCGTTCAGCTTTTGGCTAAATGCTTTTAAAGCAGAGCTTTAGCTGACGGCTGATAGCTGAATGCTGAAAGCTCCATCCGGATTTTTGTTATTTCTGGATGGACACTAGTTAACGTGACAGTCTTTCTTCTAGTTCATCCAGAGAACCATATCCATATCTCTTTGCCGTATTTCTCAGTACTTCCATGGAAAGATTCACTTTATTATCAAATGCTTCCATTGTGTCTTTCAGACACAGCCTTAGTGTATTTTCGGAATATGTAAGCAGTTCGCTTCGCAGGTAATTTTCAATAGAAATGGTATGCTGAGTTTTCATTTCTGCAGTGTCAACAGGACGGCCGAGAGAAAAAAGTCTGGGATATTTCTTTGATGCCTCAATAGACCATGCAAGGTGGTAACCGACTATTTCTCTTACCAGATTGTGAGTGTTTTCTGATATGGAGGGCAGCCTGTCTTTAATGTTTTCATACTCATCAGGAAAGGTTATCTCCATCATTCGGGCATATTTTATTGTCATGAGATTCATATCATCTTTGTCTGCAGATTCCAGGTCTTCGAGATAGCTGCTCAGTGTATCAGTACTCCAGATATCAGCCTGTGCCATTCTCATGACTAAAAATGTCCTTTTATCATCCTGGCATGAAGAACGTCCGCTGGCCCCTTTGACACTCGTAAACATATTCCATTCCATTGCCAGTATCTTTTCAATTATCTGTTCCCGTTCCATATTATCTACCCCCATGGCACCATATTCCTCAAGTTTTCATCTTTTATTCTTTTCTGTATCTGTGGACCATGATCCAGCAGGAAATCCGATTTTGAATCGCTGAGCCCCTCTTCTCTCAGTTTATGTATAATCAGGCTGCATACAGCTTCGATTGTATCTATATTATCATAAACCCGGGTTGATTTTGAAAGTGTTTCGAATAAAAGATAAGTTTCCTTTCCAAGTATAGGAAGATCCTTTAATCCCCTGTGCATCCATTTGTAGAAGGGCTTATACCTTTTATTCATTAAATAGATCATGGATATGGCAGCGTCCGTGAATTCAGCCAGCGCCGCCAGGGCGGCCACAGATTCCTTTCTCTTCATGCTGCGTGCATAGTTATACTGTCCTGACTGCGCTATTTTCATGCACCTTGCAGCCATCATTTTAAGCCGCAGGTCTTCAGGATATCCGGCAAGTAAGAGATTCCGGTATCGGGTGAATTCCCCAACAGAATCAGTAAATACTTCCCCGTTGGTTGCAAGGGACAGGTTGACTTCAGGAATCAGCCTCCATTCATTAGTTGTTGAAGGGGGGTGACCAAGGTTAGTAAATCTTTTATAAAATGCAGATATTATAAATACACCTTCACGACCATCACCATACCTGCTGGTATTTACCCCGTCATATCCAAGGAATTGTCTGGGAAGTTTTGAAAGCAGGTCCTGAAGATCTGCACCAAATACAGTAAAATCATCTGGTGTAAGCCATATCATTACACGTGGGCCAAAATCGTGATCCTGTGATATTTCATCATCAAAACCATAGCATTCGGACCCGTCGCCAACCAGGCCAAATGCCATTTTGTTCAGATGTTCCTTTAAGGATTTTTCAACTGCGGGCCTGCATATCTCTTCATAGTATCTGCGGCTGAGTTCGAGTCCTTTCATGATATCTGCATTTAATCACTTAAAAGATCTGCAATACTGTACAGTTCTTGCTTAATCTCATTGATAATATCTGCAGGCTTGGCTGGTTCTGATTTTGATGTGCGTGACTTGAGTCTTTTTCTGGCGCCTTCAAGGGTGAGCTTTTCCTCATAAAGGAGACGCTTAATCTCCTTTATGAGTTCAAGATCTTTTTTCTGATAGGTTCTCTGTTTTGAATCGGCCCTGGAAGGCCTTATCTGGGGAAATTCGCTTTCCCAGTACCTGAGTACATATGGTTCAACCCCGATAATGCGACTTACTTCACCAATGCGAAAATAGCGCTTATCTTCAGGAATCTTCATATATGTCAACCCTCGCTTAGAGTTCCACCTGTTTCTTCTCTTATACTGTTAATCACCTTTTCATGAAGACGGTTGATAAGCTCACCATCAAGAGTTTCTTCTTTTGATCTGTAACATATCCTGTAGCTGAGAGCTTTTTTATCTGACCCCAGTTTTTCACCCTCAAATATCGAGAATAATTCGACTGAATCGACCAGATTACCGCCAACCCTGTGAATTATACTCTTAATCGGCATACTTTCAACTTTTTTATCAACAATTATTGATATGTCCCTGAAAACAGCGGGATATTTCCCGAATGATCTGAATTCGAATGTGTTTAATGAGATTGCTTCAAGCAATTTCTCCACATCGATTTCAAAGGCATACAGCGAATTTGACTTTATCTCATTTTTATCCTGAACATCACTGCTGATTTTTCCCAGACTGCCTAAGATGATATCTCCATGACAGAAATTACAGGAGGCATTTTTATCATATACCTCGCTTATCTCTTTTCGTTCGAATGTACATCCTGATAATCCAAGAGAATCGAAGAGTACCTCAATAACACCTTTTATATCGTAAAAATCGATTGGCCTTGCATCATTATGCCATTTTTTTGCAGAGTAGTTACCGCACATGATCCCGGCCAGTGTCACCCTTTCAACGGGCAGTTCTGCTGAATCATCACGGATATATATCTTGCCCCATTCAAAGAGCTTCAGGTTCGGTTCGCCGTGGGCAACGTTTTCTTTTATTGATGTGAACAGGCCCGGTAAAAGGGATGTTCTCATAACCGACTGCTCGGTTGTAAGAGGATTCATCAGGCTTACAAATGATCTTATGGTGCTGTTTTCTCCTGCGTTAAGCAGGTCGGCTGACTCGGGTGATACAAAGCTGAAGGTAATTATTTCGCTGAATCCTGTACCGGTAAGGATATCGCATACCCTGTCATGCAGTCCCAGCACAGGCATCTCCGCCTTATCGGTAGGTCTTATCGCAGGATATGTTTCTGCGATATTGTCGTAGCCGTACATCCTGGCTACCTCTTCCACAAGGTCAATTTCCCTTTCGATGTCAACCCTGTAAGTGGGAGGTATTACCTTAAGGGTATCCGCATCCTTTTCGCTGACATCCATTCGCAGGGCCTCAAGGAATGACACCATTTCCTGTTTTGTTATTGATGCACCCAGAAACTCATTAGTCTTAGCAATCCTCAGATCGATAACAGGCGATGAATAAGGCTCAGGGTATACATCTATAATGCCTTTATTTACTGTCCCGCCGCCGAGCTCAAGGCAAAGGCTCAGGGCTCTTTTAAGGGCATATATAACTCCTTCAATATCAACACCCCTTTCAAATCTGTAGGATGCCTCACTTGAAATACCAAGGGATTTGGCGCCTCTTCTTATTGTAACAGGATTGAAAAATGCGCTTTCAATAAGGATGTTGGTCGTGTTATCGGAGATTTCGCTGTTTAAACCTCCCATTATTCCTGCAACACCAACTGGCTTTTTCCCGTCGCATATCATAAGATGTTCTTTATTAAGTGTGCGTTCCTGCCCGTCAAGGGTAAAGAATTTTTCTCCTTCATTCGCCCTGGCAACAACTATCCTGTTTTCATTCAACTGGTCATAATCAAATGTATGAAGAGGCTGGCCTGTTTCCAGCAGAACATAGTTTGAGATATCTACAATGTTGTTTTTGCTCCTGGTGCCAGAAACGTGAAGCCTGTACCGCATCCAGAATGGTGAGGTTTCAAGGGTTACCCCCTTTATCATTCCGGCTGCGTATCTGGGACATCCCTTTGGATCTTTTACTTCAACGCTGGTCTCTTCAGCAACAGGAGCTCCTTCTTCACTGTATTGAACATCAGGAAGCTGAAGCTTCTTCCCGGTCAGGGCAGCCACTTCCCGTGCAATACCTATAACCGAAGCACAGTCGGATCTGTTTGGAGTAAGGCTTATATCAAGTGACCAGTCCTCAAGGTTGAGGGAATCCTTTAACCTTGTACCTATTTCAAGATCTTCAGGGAGAATCATGATCCCCCTGTGGTCGTCTGTAAGACCAAGTTCATCTTCGGCACAGAGCATTCCGCCGGATAACTCGCCCCTGAGCTTGCCCGCTTTTATGGTAAGACCATTTCTGAATTTTGCACCGGGAAGGGCCATGGGAGCGAGTATGCCTTCTCTTACATTGGGGGCTCCGCACACCACCTGCACAATTGAACTCCCGGTATCAACATCACAGAGAGTTAACCTGTCTGCATTGGGATGCTTTCTGACAGACAGAACCTTTGCAACAATAACCTCATCAGGAACATCCCCTACCCTTTCAAGCTCCTCAACTTCAAGGCCGGCCATTGTGAGTATATGGGACAGCTCCTGTGGTGCAATATCAATATCTACATATTCTTTAAGCCAGTTTAAACTTAGTTTCATTTGCTAGACTCAGTATTGTTAACTTATTAAAATTGTTTCAGGAAACGCATATCATGCTTGAAAAGAAGCTGGATATCGTCAATGCCGTATTTGAGCATGGTTATTCTTTCTATTCCCAGCCCGAATGCGAAACCTGAATATACCTCAGGGTCGTAATCCACAAATCCATACACTCCGGGGTCAACCATACCGGAACCGAGGATTTCCTGCCACCCTGAATTGGAGCATGTCCTGCAACCTTTTCCGCGGCATATAACACACTGTATATCAACCTCGGCACTTGGTTCGGTAAACGGGAAAAAGCTCGGCCTGAACCTCAGCTTGATATCTGAACCAAACATCTGGTGCACAAAGCTGGTCAAGGTTCCCTTAAGATCACCGAATGTCACACCCTTATCAACAAGCAGGCCCTCGACCTGATGAAACATCGGGGTATGAGATACATCAGAATCGCTCCTGTACACCTTACCGGGGGCTATAATGCTTACAGGCGGTTTCTGTTTTTCCATTACCCTGACCTGCATTGGAGATGTATGTGTCCTCAATACAGTATTTTCAGACACATAAAAGGTATCCTGCATATCCCTTGCAGGGTGATCCTTGGGAAAATTGAGGGCCTCAAAATTATAATAGTCAAGCTCAATGTTAGGGCCCTTGACTATACTGTATCCCATTTTCACAAGTATACGGCATATCTCGCTGTTTACCTGGTTTATCGGGTGAAGATGTCCCCGTGACGGGGCTCTTCCGGGCAGAGTGATGTCAATGACTTCTTCTTGACCGGTTTCCTTCCCTTTTAAACTGTCCAGCGCCTTTTCCAGAAAACCTACAATTTCATTTTTGACTTCATTTGCAAGTTTTCCAAATGCAGGTCTCTCTTCCTTGGTAAGTGTGCCCAGCTGTTTCATTAGGGACGTGATCTGTCCCTTCTTTCCAAGGTATTCAATCCTGAATTTTTCAAGGGCATCGAGATGTTTTATAGAGTCCAACTCGCTGAGTGCCCGGTCTCTTATTTCCAGTAATTTTTCTTTCATGATCATAATATTTTTAGGCCCGATTTGAGTTACCAAACGGGCCTAATAGGATGTAATAGAAGTAAATGTTCTTAAATGGTTACTGTTTCACCATTTCAGCGATTTTTGAAAAACCTGCGGGGTCATATATGGCCATATCAGAAAGTACCTTTCTGTCCAGGTCTATCCCGGCCTTTGCAAGGCCGCCAATAAATGCACTGTAGGAAAGCCCGTTTTCTCTTGCGGCCGCATTAATGCGGATGATCCACAATTTTCTGAACTCACGTTTTTTAGTTCTGCGGTCGCGGTATGCATACTGTCTTGCACGATCCACTGTAACAGCCGCTGTTCTGAACAGCTTGCTGTGACCACCCCTGTACCCTTTTGCAGCCTTAAGAACCTTATTTCTCCGGCGCCTTGCCTTAAAACCTCTTTTTACTCTTGGCATTTGATGATCCTCTTCCTGTTTTACTAAACAATTATGTTATTATATTAATATATTACAAATACTATATAGTAATTTAAAATTATGTAATATTGCTATTTAAAAGGAATAAGTCTTTTTATTCTCTTTGCGTCACTTGCATCAACCAGCCCGGCTTTTCTCAAATTCCTTTTCTGCTTTGTGGTCTTTTTTGTGAGAATATGACTGGCATATGCCTTGTTCCTTTTAATTTTACCTGAACCGGTGGTGTTAAATCTCTTTGCTGCACCACGGTTTGTCTTTAATTTCGGCATTTAGAAACCTCCCTATATACGTAATCTGTGATAGCCTTATCCGATAGAAATTGTTAACAATATTTTTCCTGTCGGGCCGGCATAATAAAATATACCTAAAAAGTCAAAGGATTTTATTAAAATAAAGCAGAGATGACCAGTCTTCGCCCCCTGATACAAATATTATTCAAAGTATTAACAGGTAGTTAGAAGTATTTAAAACTAATACAATAAAATAATTACTTTGGCACGATAACCATGGTTGCGTTACGGCCTTCCCTCTTCGCTTCCTGTTCAATTGATCCATATTCCTGTACTTCTTCGGCGACCTTGTTAAGAAGCTCTATACCGGCTTCCTGGTAGGCATACTCCCGCCCTCTGTACATTACTGTGAGCTTTACCCTGTTCTTTTTCTCAAGGAACTTGATAAGATTCCTGATCTTATAATTTAAATCATGCTCATCAGTATGGGGTCTGAACTTGATCTCTTTTAACTGGAAAGCCTTTGTTTTCTTTCTGGCTTCCTGGTCTTTTTTACTGGTCTGATATTTGTATTTTCCGTAATCCATTATCCTGCAGACAGGTGGATCAGCGTTTGGTGCTACTTCTACAAGATCAAGGCCATCCTTGCTGGCAATATCGAATGCATCCTTCGTGGACATTATTCCAAGCTGGTCTCCAGTACTTGAAATCAGCCTTACCTGACTTGCCCGGATCATTTCATTTACCCTGATATCATCAACTTTATTTGCTATAGCTACTACCTCCTTTGTCTTTCTTCTTCTTTTAAATGTTGAATAATCTCATCAGTGCTCATAAAGGCAAGGTTTTTCCCGTTTCTCAACCGGGGGGTAACGCCGCCCTGCTCTGCTTCCCTGTCTCCTATAACAAGCATATAGGGAATCTTCTGAAGCTGAGCTTCTCTTACCTTTAAACCAAGCTTCTCGTTTCTGAGATCCGCTTCTGCGCGAAATCCTGCCTCTTTAAGGGATTTTAACAGGTATTCAGCATGCTCATCATTACGTTCGGTAACAGTAAGTATACGAGCCTGAACCGGAGCTATCCAGAGCGGAAACGCACCGGCATAATGTTCAATTAAAATCCCTATAAACCTTTCAATAGACCCCAGAATGACACGATGAATCATTACGGGTCGCTGTTTTTGCCCTTCCTGGTCAATAAAAGATAGATCGAACCTGTCAGGAAGTGTAAAATCACACTGTACGGTGGCACACTGCCAGCTTCTGTCAAGGGCATCTCTTAATTTTATATCAATCTTAGGGCCGTAAAATGCGCCGTCACCCTCATTGATATCATATTTAAGTGAAAGATCCTCCATTGCGTTAATGAGTGAACTGGTTGCCCTTTCCCAGTCCTCATCGGATCCTATTGACTTTTCGGGCCTTGTGCTGATTTCAAGCTCATATTCAAAATTAAAGATACCCATGACATCTTTTACGAACGTAAGCACTCCTTTAATCTCTTCACCTAACTGCTCGGGAGTACAGAGAATATGTGCGTCATCCTGTGTGAATTCTCGAACCCTGGAGAGCCCGTGTAAAACACCGGAACGTTCGTGCCTGTGAACCAGGCCAAGCTCGAAATATCTGATTGGAAGATCACGATAACTTCTGAGTTTTGATTTATATATGAGCATGTGAGAAAGACAATTCATTGGTTTTATACCATATGACTGATTATCTATCTCGGTGAAATACATGTTTTCGCGGTAATTATCAAAGTGACCCGATTTTTGCCATAGATCGGTCTTGAGTATCTCCGGTCCCTTGACCATATCGTATCCGCGCTTGAAATGCTCGTTGATTTCATACTGTTCAATCAGGTGCCTTAACATGTATCCTTTTGGATGCCATACAATCATGCCCGCGCCTATCTCTTCGTGGGTACTGAACAGATCAAGCTGTTTCCCTAGCTTTACATGATCCCTCTTTTTCGCCTCCTCAAGCTTCTGGAGGTAGGAACGAAGCTCCTTGTTATCGGAAAAGGCCACACCATAAATACGACTCAGCATCGCCCTCTTTTCATCGCCGCGCCAGTAAGCCCCTGCTACCTTTGTAAGCTTAAATGCCTTTATCCTGCCGGTAGAGGGTATATGAGGCCCGCGGCACAGATCTGAAAAACTGCCCTGGGTATAAAGAGACACATTTTCAGCGCCCAGATCTTCTATGATTTCAACCTTATAATTTTCACCCTGTTTACCGAATAACTCTATTGCCTCAGAGCTTGATAATTCCTCACGTGCAAAAGGCAGGTCCTGCTTTATGATCTCATTCATCTTTTCTTCAATAGCAGGCAGATCGTCTTCTTTAAAAGGGCGTTCATAATCAAAATCATAATAAAAGCCGTTCTCTATGGAAGGGCCTATTGTAACCTTTACACCCGGGAAGAGTTCCTTTACCGCCATTGCCATTACATGAGACGTGCTGTGCCTCATGATATCAATCCCTTCGGCGGAATTGATCCTGACCGGATCGATTGTTGCGCTGGAGTTAATTTCACATGACAGATCATATAACCGGTCATCCACTTTTACTGCAACGATGTTTTCCATGCCTTTCACACCCAGTTCTTTCAGTGCATCAAGAGTGGATATGCTGTTGGCGTCAACATCAACAGGCGCTTTATCTTTTAATTTTATTTCTAGTCCCATATTTCCCAGGTATAAAAAAATAAGGCATCAAAACAAGTAATCTGGTAGAAGGAGAAAACCCTTAATTCATATTTTTTCTTTTTACCCGCGCAGCCATTAACAGCTGACTATTCATGCGGTTAAAAAGTCTTAAAAAAATAGAATGTTGTAACAAAAAGAGTTTTCATTCCCTGTCTCATTTACTTAATCTGATGCCCAATAAGTTCCGTATATATAATTATCTTTACTATAGGGTAATGTTTTTATAAAAACACTTTATTATACCCTTTTTATTACATAAATCAAGAAAATGATGTCAAAAAAAGGTTATATTTTTATTAATCTTCTTCTTTTTTTATACTTTTTGGATTATTAACCGGATATTGTACGAAAATCAAGAATATTTTATTTTTTTTAGACAGGTATAGGAAAAATAACCCTGATGAATAGATATTTACAAAAAAGAGGTATACTAAAATGGATAATATATACAGGGAAGCAGCAGAAGTAATAGCCCGAAGCAAAAAATGTATAGCGCTTACCGGTGCGGGCATCTCTGCCGAAAGCGGAATTCCTACATTCAGGTCAAAGGGAGGATTATGGAATGATTACGACCCTACGGTCTATGCATCTCTCGATACCTTTATTAAAGATCCCTCAAAATACTGGAGTATTAGGGGTGAATTCATAAGGAATTATGATAAATACATTCCCAATGAAGGGCATAATACCCTTGCCAGGCTTGAAAAAGAAGGTATTTTAAAATGTATTATCACTCAAAATATTGACGGTCTCCACAGAAAGGCCGGATCAGAAAATATTCTGGAGATACACGGATCCCTTAGAGAGAGCTACTGCAGATCCTGCCGCAGGGAATATATTGCCCCGGATATACCGGCTGGTGACGTTCCGCTTTGCGCATGCGGGGGTATCTTAAAACCCGATACGGTTTTATTCGGAGAACAGTTACCCGAAGGCGTGCTGGAAGAGGCCCAGCAGCAGGCAGAATCATGTGATGTGTTGCTCCTGATAGGCACATCTGCAGTAGTGTATCCGGCGGCATATCTGCCGGTGCTCGCAAAAAGAAATGGTGCAAAAATTATTGAGATAAATATTGAAAATGCCTTTAACGATTCGGATTTTATGCTTGAAGAGAGGGCCGGCAGGGCTCTCCCTGAACTTGAACGAAACATTAGGCTGATATTAGATAAAGAATTAAAAAAATGATGGACATAATTTATTCAGGGCCAGGGACTTATGTCATTATAATTGAACTTAATAACTCAAAAAACATCATGATTGGTAAAATGGGATATTTTTTCTTTGAAAAGGGATACTACCTTTATGTAGGAAGTGCTCATGGACCGGGTGGTTTAAGGTCAAGGATAAAAAGGCATTTAAGAAAGGACAAGTCAAGACACTGGCATATTGACTATCTTATGGATAAAGGCTCTGCGATAGCAGTTCTTTTCAGCAGTGATAATGATAAAAAGGAGTGTAACTGGGCGTCAAGGTTTAATTATGCCCCTGATCTGTCATCACCTGTCAATGGGTTCGGCTCATCTGACTGCGCATGCCCTTCTCATTTGTTTTTTAGCAAAAAAAATCCTGGTATCATTAAATTGAAAAATATACTAAAAGAATCAGTTGATTTTATAACAGTTTCATAAACTATAGCTATTATTTTAAATTTACTGAATAGTTATATCAAATACAGCTAAAGTTTATTAAAGTCGCAGTAATACTTAAAATGTTACATTTTTTACATTTTTTTACATTACATTTACACTCTTTTACCTTTTGTAAAAAAACATTTTACTTTTTCATATTAGGATATGATTATTCTCAAATTTGATAAAAGAAAGGGAACAGGAAATGGAACTAAAGACAGAAAGAGTAATAAAAGGGGTGAGATTGCTGCTGCCGCTCATTATTCTTTCATTTTCATCATGTATCACGGTCGGGCCTGATTATAAAGCTCCTGAAATGGCAGCCCCGGACAAATGGCAATCGGTTAAGCCGGAAAACATATCAACCGAAGAGGACGAAAATAATCTGGCAAAATGGTGGGAATCCTTTAACGATCCCATGCTCACAGGACTCATAAACAGGGCTGTTACAGGCAACCTGAGCGTTGAGGAAGCGGTACTCCGCTTAAAGGAAACAAGGATCCGAAGAGGCATAAGCGAGGCTGATAAATACCCTTCTGTTTCTTCCTCGGCGTCTGTTACAAAGAGTCACTCAGCAGGAATGAGCAACACCATTTATCAGGCGGGATTTGATGCAAGCTGGGAAATAGATCTATTCGGGGGAATAAGAAGAACCCTGGAAGCATATGATGCGGATGTAGAATCCTCAAAGGAATCCCTTAAGGATGTTACTATTTCCCTGGCTTCAGAGGTGGCCACCAATTATGTCCAGCTCAGGCTTTATCAGGCACAACTGGATAATACGCGATCGAACCTTAAGGCCCAGGAGGAGACTCATGAAATAGTGGCATGGCGTTACGAGGCCGGGCTGGTGACTGAACTTGATCTCAAGAGTTCCGAATATTCGCTTGAACAGACGCGTTCACAGGTTCCAAGTATTCTTTTGAACATTGACAAGGCAGAAAACAGAATAGCTGTTCTTCTTGGCTGCAATCCAGGGGAACTGAAAGAGGAGCTAAGTCCGGTAAAGTCGGTTCCTGTAATTCAGAATAAGATAAAGACAGGGATTCCTGCGGACCTCCTCAGACAGCGGCCGGACCTGAGAAAAGCGGAAAGAGATCTTGCTGCGCAGACAGCCAGGATAGGGGTTGCAGTATCCGACCAGTATCCGTCTATAACGCTTTCAGGTTCATTGAGAGCAAGCTCATCATCATTGAGCTCGCTGACAGACAGTGACAGTATTTCACGCAGTATAGGCCCCTCTATATCATGGCCGGTATTCCGGGCCGGGGCAATAAAAAAGAACATAGAAATCCAGTCAACTGCTGCTGAGCAGTTGCTTGTTCAGTATAAATCCCTTTTACTATCAGCAGTGGAAGAGGTTGAAAACGCCCTTTCATCATGCTTCTATCAGCAGGTAAAAAATGAATCCCTGGTAAAGGCAAGTGATGCCGCCCGGCGCTCCTATGAACTTGCCAGGATGAGATATTCATCGGGTCTTGTTGATTTTCAGGTCCTCCTGGATGCTCAGCGGACACTCCTTTCCATACAGGATCAGGTAACCCAGAGTGAAGGACAGATCAGTATCAATTATATTACCCTTTACAAGGCCCTTGGCGGTGGGTGGACTTCCCTATCAACAGACATTTAGAACAGATCAGCAAACGGAGAAAACTGAAATGAATAACGATATAATTCAAAATCTTGAACTGGATAAAAATAAAGGTAAAAAGGGAATTTTTAAAAAGCTTGGCATTATAGTGATTGTAATAATTGCCCTTTTTATCGGTTTATCATTATTTAAAGGAAAGGATAAAGAGACTACAGCCTCATTTGAGACCGAGAAAGTATCAAAGGGAAACCTTACCATTACAGTAAGCGCCACGGGCAGCCTTGAACCGCGAAACCAGGTTGATGTGGGAAGTGAATTATCCGGGATAGTAAAGACCGTGAATGTTGATTTTAATGATAATGTTGTAAAGGGACAGATTCTTGCCACTATCGATCCATCAAAGCTTGAGGCCCAGGTTGAACAGTCAAGGGCCTCTCTTGCATCGGCAAACGCCCAGGTTTTACAGGCGCAGGCAACTCTCAAGGAAGCCAGGAATGATCTTGACAGGCTAAAAAAGGTCTGGGAATTAAGCGATAAAAAAGTCCCTTCAGAGCAGGAAATGGATTCAGCAGAGGCAACCCTCCAGAGAGCAATTGCATCCGAGGCATCAGCAAATGCCCAGGTATTACAGGCAAAGGCGACACTTGAGGCCAATGAAACAGATCTCAGTAAGATGGTTATCCGGTCTCCTGTGAACGGAATCGTATTAAGCCGTGATGTGGAACCGGGGACAGACCGTAGCTGCCTCATTCCAGGCACCGGTGCTTTTCACACTTGCGGAAGATCTCACAAAAATGGAGTTGAGTGTTGATGTGGATGAGGCTGATGTGGGGCTGGTACAAAGTGACCAGAATGCCACATTTACAGTAGATGCATACCCGGATAACATTTTTAAGGCTAAAATATTAAAGGTAAAATATGGATCTGAAACCACCGAGGGTGTTGTCACCTATGAAACCCTTCTTTCGGTAGATAATAAAGACCTTCTTCTCAGGCCCGGTATGACAGCAACGGCTGAAATAATTGTAAAGAATATCAGAGATTCCATTCTTGTCCCAAATGCTGCCCTCAGGTATGAGCCTCCGATGATAAATGGTACCTCTTCCTCCTCTAATAACAGAGGGGGACTGTTCAGCAGGATCATGCCCGGTCCTCCCGGAAGGTTCAGGGATCGCGAACAAAAGCCTGAAAAAAAGGATACAGGCAATCAAAAAACAGTGTGGATTCTTAAAGACAATCAACCGGTACCGGTTTCCATCACGACAGGCCACACAGATGGTAATATGACACAGGTAATAGAAGGTGATTTGCGACCTGATATGAATATTATTACCGGCACTGCAGGAAATTAAAATGGAAGAACTTGAAAAAAAAGGAAACAACTGTGTTATTGAGTTTAAAGGGGTTATAAAAAAATACGGATCAGGTCAGGCAGCAGTGACCGCCCTTAAAGGAGTGGATTTCAGCATCAGACATGGTGAATTTGTAGCAGTCATGGGTCCGAGTGGATCCGGCAAGTCAACCTGCATGAATATACTCGGTTGTCTCGATACACCGACAGGCGGTGAATATCTGTTTGAAGGAGTGAGTGTAAAATCTCTTTCAAGAAGACAGCAGGCCCTTTTAAGGCGTTATTATATCGGTTTTGTTTTCCAGGGATTTAATCTTCTCAACAGGACATCCGCCCTTGAAAATGTCGAATTGCCGCTTTTTTACCGGGGAACACCCTTAAGACAAAGGAGAGCAATGGCAAGAAAATCCCTTGAAGCTGTTGGCCTGGGTGGATGGGAAAAACACACTCCATCCGAATTATCAGGTGGGCAGCAGCAGCGTGTTGCTATTGCCCGGGCGCTTGTAACAGATCCTGAGGTTCTTCTCGCAGATGAACCAACAGGTAACCTGGATACTGAAAGAAGCATAGAGATAATGAATCTTCTTACAGTCCTTAATAACGAAAGAAACATAACAATTGCAATGGTCACTCATGAAAAAGAGATGGCTGAATTTGCAAAAAGAACAATAAGATTTCGCGACGGCCTGATTGAGAATGACGGACATAACGGGGGTAGTAAATAATGTGGCTTCAGAGTATTATCCTGGCCTTAAAGGAAATCAGACGAAACCTGATGCGATCAGCCCTTACAATACTGGGTGTTGTTATAGGTGTAGCGGCTGTTATAACCATGGTAACCCTTGGAAACGGGGCTACCGCCAAGGTTACTCAGGATATTTCAAAACTGGGAAGCAATCTTCTGCAGATCAGGCCCGGACAGGGTAGAGGTCCGGGCGGTGCAAGGAGTGAATCCGCTCCTTTTGAAGAGTCTGATGTTGAGGCAATCAGGAAACAGATCCTGTCACTTGCAGCCGTGGCACCTGTCAACAGCACCATGGCGCAGATAATATACGGGAACCAGAACTATATAACCTCCATTACCGGCAGCACAAATGATTATATCAAGGCACAAAACTGGGTTATGGATACCGGACGGGAGTTCAGTTATGGAGAGATAAGCGGCGGGAAATCTGTCTGCATTATTGGCTCCAGCGTAAAGGAGAACCTCTTTGGGGCGGAAGACCCGGTCGGTATGACTATAAGGCTGAAAAAGATAGCTTTTAAAATAGTTGGGGTCTTTAAATCCAAGGGGCAGTCCAGTTTTGGAAGAGACCAGGATGATTTTGTGCTTATCCCTATAAAAACTCTTCAAAGGAGGCTGTCCGGCAACCGGGATATCTCTTCCATACTGGTGTCTGCAAAGGATGGCGTTGACACTGAGAAGGTTAAAGAAAATATTGAAAACCTGATGAGAGAAAGAAGGCCAGGATCCAAAACAAAGGACGAAGATGATTTTTCAGTTATGGACATGAAGGAAATTGCCTCCATGCTTACCAGTACGACAATGGCGCTTACAGCCCTCCTCGGTGCCATAGCTGCAGTCAGTCTCCTGGTAGGAGGCATAGGAATTATGAACATAATGCTTGTTTCCGTAACAGAGAGAACACGGGAGATAGGTATCAGGCTCGCCATAGGCGCACTGGAAACCGAGGTATTAAGGCAGTTTCTGCTGGAGGCCGTGGTTCTGTCATCATTCGGCGGGATAATTGGTATAACCCTGGGACTATCTTCAGCAGCCCTCCTGTCTAAACTGTTCAGTATCCCGTTTATAATAAGTCCGGCGATAGTGATGATTGCATTTTTATTTTCTGCTGCAGTCGGGGTTGTTTTTGGGTTTGTGCCCGCAAAAAAGGCTGCACAGCTTGATCCTATTGATGCCCTGAGGCATGAATAAAAAAAGGCCCAAGGCGCATGGCTCAGGGCACAGGGTGAAAGAATTACACATATCATGCATAGTAGGGGCAGTAGGGGCACTACGCATCGTGCCCTTTCATTTTAAAGCAGTGCATGAATATTCCGGGTTAGATCATCTTGAGCATCCGTTTTCTCTGGACCACTGCAAACCTTACTGTCACGTGGTCTGACTCGTATTCACGGCCTATTGTTACAAGATCAAAAAGGCCTCCAAAGCGTACATCCCCTCCGGCCATTGCATTGAACATGCTGTGCTGCATTATGCCGTAGCCGTCAAAATGGGTCCAGATCTCGTGTCTGCCCCACTCCATTTTCTCCCCCAGTCTGAGGTAAATGTCGGAAGGTATACAGATCAGTTTGAATAGAGCGGGGTCCAGCCCAAGTTCATCTTTCACTATCCGGTAACCGTTAATAAACAGTGAATGTTCAATGGAAAGCCTTGAAAGTCCCCTCCTCGTCTTAAATCCCAGGTGTTTAAGCAGGGGTGTTTCTCCGGTATCTCCTGAATGTTGTTCGGGAAAATCCTCAACAAGCAGGTCCTCTGCAACATAATCGGGAAGATGCCTTGATCCCATGCTATTGATTACCAGGTGTTTTGAAAAAACCTCGGTTCGTGTTTTCAGGGCATCTGATATTCCGTCTTTAAAGAGAGGGTCTGCCATGATTCTTTTCCAGGCCGAAGATTTATCGACCTTAAACTCCCGCCTTACGGCATGCATGCACAAAGATGCATATTTTGGAGAGGCATCGACCCGGAACGACTTGAGACCGAGTTTTTTTTGCCTTTTCGAGAATATTTTCCGGAAATTCAAAGAGTCTCCCTTCAGCATCTTTAGCACCACCTGAATCTGAAGACGGGTCTTTCGCTGATATTCCACCCTGTTTATTCATTTCAAGTATCTTTTCGGACAATTCCTCAAGCCTGCTTATGTCTCCATGTTCGAGGGCCAGCTTTGCCTGCTCTTCCAGGTCCATTTCATCATTTCCTATTTCATCTTCACCTGTTTTTCCGACCTGAATTGAGTTGAAATAATTCTTTCGGGAAAGATAGAAATCGTTCATGGATTTATCGGTAAGGATAATATCTTCAAGTTTTTTAATAATATCTTTTCGTATTTCAGGCAGGTCATTAATACTCACGCCCGCCTCATGATACAGCCCCGGGGAAAAGGGATTGATATAAATGAAATTGGAGCTGTATACCTTTCTGCCTATGTCAAAAAGATATTGATTACTTTCAGTCCACCTGTGGAGGTCTTTCATCCGTATGCTTAATTCTTTTACGGCCGCCCAGTCATTTTTTTCCATTGCCTCATTTATGCTGTTGGGAAGGCGTGCAAGCATGTTCTTCTCTTTAATGATATCCTGATATTTATCAGGAGTCAGGGTATCGGACAAAAGATCTTTTGCGTGCTCTATGTAGATATCACGGAAAACTGTATCAACATCAGCAACATCTATTATTTTTTTTGTCAATGATATCTTGTCCTGATCTTTTTTTTCGACAAACATTTGTTCCTCCGGATTATGAACAGAGATTAAAGATTTAAACAAAGAAACGATATTAGATGGTAAACCTAATATCTTACAGGTACAAGCAATTTTTACTGCAAATTGAATTAACACTGCGAATACACATCAAAAACCTGATGATATTTTTCTTGCTTTTTCGTTCTATCGGAAATAAGCACATATATAAAAACAGGCTTAATTACCCTATAAAATCAGGGAACATTAATCGGCTATCCTGCCTCAGGCATAGGGGTATATATAAGAGGAATGGCATGATTCAGAAAAGGAGTGAACAGTGGCTATTATTATAAGCATATTGAATGCTACCGGTAAATTGAGCAGATACACTCCCTTAATAGAAAATAAAATACAGTATAGTCTGGGAAGAATCAGAGATTACTTTGCCATTGATTGTATCGATATAACAGTAACGCCATATCACAAAGGTGATGAGTCTCCTTCCGGTATCGGAGGATATTCTTTGAGCCCCTATAGAGTGGAGTTGTTGCTTGATTGTGATCGAGAAGATCTGGACCGGATAATTGAAAGTGATCTTCTGGCAGTGCTGGCCCATGAAATACATCACAGCATCAGGATCAGCCGTGGGATCTCTTCTGAAACCCTGGGACAGCAGATCATTACTGAAGGTATGGCCTGCCATTTTGAGGTGGTAGTAACCGGCGGCAGGATGCCTTCACTGTTTGATAACCTTAAAGATTGTGACTGGCTGGCCCTGCTCGAACAAATAAAGCCGTTACTTAATAAAAAAAATCAGTCTGTTAATAAATACTTTCTTGGCTCTGATCCTGATGATTTTCCCAAATATGCAGGTTACTGGATAGGTTTTAACTTAATTTCCCGATATCTTGAAAAATATAAAATAAGTGAAGTTGAATTAGTCGGGCTGGATTCACAAAAGTTCTATAACATCTAACTTTTCACCCAAAAATAAGGTTTTATAAATGAAAAATGAGCGACCGGCAATTACGCTTAAACGGGGCAAGGAGACATCACCGAAGAGACGACATCAATGGATTTTTTC
Organism: Desulfatiglandales bacterium; assembly: GCA_963667015.2. Lineage (GTDB taxonomy): Bacteria > Desulfobacterota > DSM-4660 > Desulfatiglandales > HGW-15 > JAAZBV01. The sequence goes on along the minus strand of CAXXJJ010000004.1, from coordinate 234,403 downwards.
CGGTGCAATAAAAGAAAACACTGTCAACGGATTAGATGATGGAACAATGGTAGATATCTATTCCCACAAGGGTGAATATCTGGGCATGGGGCATTATCAATCCGGCGCCAGTATTGCGGTACGAATCCTGTCATTTGCACCGGTTGACGATGACAGTCTATGGCAGAATAAAATCCTAAAGGCCTGGGAGTATCGAAAACGTATCGGTATCACAGATCTGCCGGATACCAGTGTGTACAGGCTGATTCATTCCGAGGGTGACGGTCTGTCGGGTTTGATCGTCGACTATTATAACGGTGTAGCTGTCCTGCAGGCACATTCCACCGGCATGTTCCTGAACCGCCATGACATTTCAAAGGCCCTGAAAACCGTTTTAGGGGAACGCCTCATGGCAGTGTATGATAAAAGTAAGGAAACGCTTTACGGCAGGGCCGGCGCTATTGAAAACGAATTCATCTTCGGATCAGCAGAAGATTACATAGAGGTTATTGAAAATGGACGGCGATTTATAGTCAACTGGGCAGCAGGACAAAAAACCGGTTTTTTTATTGATCAGAGAGAAAACCGCAGACTTGTGGGTGAATATTCAGCAGATAAACTGGTTTTGAATACATTCTGCTATACGGGCGGATTTTCCGTTTACGCAGGGCTTGGCGGTGCCCTTGAGGTGCACAGTGTTGACTCTTCAAAGACAGCAATGGCAGCAGCCGAGGAAAATATGAAACTTAACGGTCTGACCGGGCATAAAATGTTTACAGAGGATGTATTTAATTTCCTGAAGGCCTGCGATAATTATGACCTTATAGTGCTTGATCCTCCTGCCTTTGCGAAAAAAATGAATGCCCGGCATCAGGCAGTTATGGGATACAAACGATTGAATGCTGCTGCTATAAAAAAGATTAAGCCGGGTGGAATACTGTTCACCTTCTCCTGCTCCCAGGTTGTGGATAAACGTCTGTTTCAGGACACTATCATTGCTGCAGCAATCGAGGCGGGAAGAAATATCCGGATCATGAACTGGCTGAACCAGCCCGCTGACCATCCGGTTAATATATTCCATCCTGAAGGTGAATACCTGAAAGGGCTCGCAGTTTATGTGGAATAGAGTAAATTTATTTTGCTGAATATCCATTTAAATAGGAATCTTCTCTTATAACCTCCATGAGCCTGCAGTAATGCCACTCCGGGTTTTCCGGTGTCCAGCTGTTATCTGCATACTTTTCACAACCGGCAGGTATATCAAGCGGATATTCCTCAAGCGGATCTTCTTTAATATTATAGAACAAGCAGTTACTGCCTTCGATACCGCCCGCACATACTACCTTGTATTTTGCATTGCGGGCACCTGCATGCTGTGTGCCGTTAGTCATCAGGTTAACGGATTCGGTCAGTACGTAACCTTTATCAGGATCGCGTACACTGTCTTTACCATCAAAAAGTATTGGTGTAAGAGAGACAGAATCAAGCGATATCTTGCCTGTGCCCTCGCTGTTATTGACTTCTTCCGGTATTTCCAGACCTGCCAGTGCAAGAGCCGTAGAAAACAGGTCAGCAGCATGTGCAATTCCATCATTCTTTGAATTTGCTTTTATTCCCGGTCCTTTGATGACCATAGGTACCAGTGCACCGCTTTGGTAAGCAGTACCTTTTCCGCGTCCTTTTTTTGTGATGTACATGTTGTCAATATAATTAAGACCGCCGCGCATGTTATACATAGGTGTCCCGTTATCACTTATGTAGATTATATATGTGTTTGGATCCAGTTCGTTTACTGCATCAATCAGTTTACCCATAAGAGTATCCATGGAGTTAGTCATGGCACGCATCAGCGATTCATCGCTGCAATCTCCGGCATCGTTTGAACCGAATTTACCGCCGCAGGCCTTCATCTCCTCTACGCTTTCCTTATCCATGGTATCGGCATTGGGTACGGCCATGGCATTTGGCTGCTGAATAATTGTAGCGTGGGAGAGGTTAAATGCAAGCCACGCAAACCATGGTTTGTCAGGATTCTCTTTTTCATTCTTTGTAATCCATTCAATAGTATCTGCCACCTTGACCAGCGGTGCATAATTGCTTGCAGCAATACCCGGCAATGATTTTTGTGGAGCAGTTTCAGTTCTCCATTCGTTCGCAGGTGTTGTATCGTCCTGAATTTGATAGTCATAATCCCAGTAACTTTTTATTGCTGCATTCAGATTACCTTTAAAGAGATTAAAACCGGCCTCCTTGGGTTTTATGCCTGGAAAACCAGGGCCATCATTACTGCGACTGGGCATCCCGGCCAGATGCCATTTCCCAAAAAGTGCCGTACTGTAACCGCCCTCGTCCCTCAGTTTTTGCACAAATGAAGTATGCTTCTGAGATAAGGCATCTGCATATGTGAGAACTTTTGTATTTTTTCCAAAAAGCCCTGTTAAAATGGTCGCTCGTGTGGGTGAACAGAAAGGATGCGCCCATACATTGGTAAAAAACATGCCCTCTTTTGCCAGCTTATCCAGCTTAGGAGTTGAAGCTGGAAGTCCTTTAATTTTCTTGTAATCAGGATGATTATAACCGGATGGACCATATTTTTTTTCAAGATCTTCGATCAAACCCGGATTCATATTTGAGGTAACATCCATACCAAAATCATCGCCGATAATTAAAAGAATATTCGGTTTTCGGGGTGGGTTCTGCACATCAGATTTCTTTTCGCATCCGACGGTGCAAATGCCGATCAGGAAAAAAGCCAGTACAACTGGGATTATAGGTATTACTATTTTTCGCATTGCAGGCTCCGGTTAAAATGAAAATTAAATGCAAAGATTGATTTTAATTACATTTTCACATAATGAGAATCACATAGTATTGAAGCTTTATCAGCTTGTCAAGTTTACTCAATGATTCGGATGCTATTGACTGATACAATAATAGATATTAGTATGACGACCTCTACAGAGCCTCAAATAATTAAAATCGATTTATTCGGTCACTGCCCTGATAAGGTATCAATGGGCGGTGTCTTTCTGAAAACAGGACATATGTCCGAAAGGCGCCGATTACATGAATAAAAGCCTGATATTACACTTTAGACCTAAAATGGTTAACCGCAGGGCTATTGACTTCACCCTGACCTTTGGTCTTGGAGGTATGGCTCTTATTCTGATACTTTTACTGTTCGGAACGGGCCTTTTAATGAAGTTCTACTACCTGCCCTTCCCTGACAGGGCGTATGACTCCATTATCTACCTGAATAACAATGTCGTGTTTGGTCAGCTTATTCGCAATATCCATTACTGGTCAGCGAATATTCTCATTCTTATTGCATTTCTTCATTTTCTGCGGGTGTTTTTCACTTCGGCATTCCATCCGCCAAGACAACTTAACTGGATTATCGGGACAGGGCTTTTTATTATCGTTCTTTTTTTTAATTTCACAGGATATCTCCTTCCCTGGGATCAGCTGTCCTTCTGGGCTGTCACTATCTGCACCAGCATGATGGAGTATGTCCCATGGGCAGGAAACTGGATGCAGTCACTGGTAAGAGGCGGAAGTGAGGTAAGTTCATCAACGCTTTCCATCTTCTATGCAACTCACACGGTTTTACTCCCGGCCGCTGTAATCATTATTATGCCGTTTCATTTCTGGCGTATACGAAAGGCAGGCGGGATAGTTGCTCCCGTTTGTGATAAAGAAAATGAATCAAGGGTCCAAGTCATCCCTGATCTCCTTCTTAAAGAATTCGTAACAGCACTTGTTCTGGTTGCTGTTATTCTTGTCTTATCTATTATATTTGATGCCCCCCTTGGAGACAGGGCAAATCCTGGCCTTAGCCCTAATCCAACAAAGGCACCATGGTATTTCATGGGTTTCCAGGAGATGCTCCTCCATATACATCCGTTTTTTGCAGTTTGTGTCATCCCTTTTATGATCGTTGCAGGTCTTGTAACAACCTCATATTCCAGATACCCGGAAGGTCATGAGGGAATATGGTTTGTTTCATCAAAGGGAAGGTCCATGTCAGTCGTTTCCTTTGCAGGTGCCATGGTGCTTACTATCATTGCAGTGATTCTTGATGAATATTTAATTGATTTTACGCTGTGGATACCGGGTATTCCCCGTGTGATCAGTAATGGCCTGATACCTTCAGTTATTGCATTCATGATATTTTCAGCTTTCTATATTCTTTCAGTCAAAAAGTTCGCCCCGAATAAAAATGAAAAGGTGCAGGCTGTATTTGTTTTTTTTCTTACAGTTTTCATTTTATTTACTGTAACCGGGATATGGTTCAGGGGAGAGAGCATGAAGCTGATATGGCCTTTTTGAGGGTGGTCTTATAATTATGATAATTAATCGATAGCCGGACATCAAATAATTTAATAAAGTAACATATTAACTAAAGTTTCGCAGTTAAATTTTATAAAAAAAAGAGGGATAAAAGTTTGAAAATATTGATAAAATAGTTGAAAGGCGGCCCCTAAATTAGTATATTTGAATCGGCTAAGATATTAAATTTACTAACAAAAAGGAGCCACCTCATGAAACTTAATAATACATTTTCCCTCTCATTGCAAAAACAGATTTCAAATAAAAATGTTGTTATCGATTCGGAGATAAACAGCGCATTCAAGGAACTCAAATTCAGGTCACTTCTTAATCGAAGCGGGATAAGAAAAATAAGAGGATATAAAACTATTACACTGCTTTTCCTTATTGTCCTGCTTCCATTTTTGAAAAGAACCCTTACTGATATCTGGAATTCAGAGTACCTTAATAATGCTACCAACGCACAAAAGGATGTTTTTTACAGATTTCTGAACCATGAAAGATTTAATTGGCGTAAGTTTGTATATCTCCTCGCTTTAAAAATAATAGAATGCAGCAATGATGTCCCTTTGACGCAAAAGGTTTTGATTGCTGATGATTCATTGATGCCCAAAACAGGAAAAGATATAGAGCTTGCAAGTTATCACTTTGATCATAAGACGAATCGTTCTATTTTAGGAATCCAATGTCTGCAGCTTGGATATCATAATGGCATCAACTTTTTCCCTCTGGATGCTTCTCTAAATACATCTAGCAAACGTCCCAATAACAAACTCAGGGACATAGATAAAAGAACCATCGGATGGCGCAGACGTAAGGAAGCTCTAAGTAAGAAGACAGAAACTTTAATCAGCATGATTGACAGAGCCTGGAAATCCGGTATTGATGCAAGCTTTGTACTATTTGACAGTTGGTTCGCTCACGATGATGTTATCAGCCAGATATACTCAATAGGTTACGGTGTTATATGCAGGCTAAAAAGGAACCGGGTGAAGTATGAATACCACGGGCAAAAGTATACATTGAAGCAACTATGGCAGAAGGTGGCAAAGAAACAGACTGTTTTGCTTCCCGGCTACAATGTGAAGGCAGCCTGCCTTAATGTTAAGCTTCCAAAGACGGGGAATGTTCGTCTTCTGTTCCTGTCTGACGGTAAAAAAGACTGGCATGCTCTTTTATCAACGGACACAGAGATAGCAGCATCTGATATGCTGAGTTACTATGCCCGCCGCTGGGCCATTGAAGTCTTCTTTAAGGATGCAAAGCAAATGCTTTATATGGGAAAAGAACAAAGCAATACTTTTGATGCGGTTATCACCAGCTACAGCATGGTTATGATCCGTTACCTACTATTGGTATATATCCTGGGTAAAAGAATGGTGATGGGACCCATAGGTCCTTTGTTCAGAGAGCTGTCGGATGAAAACCTCCTGCTATCAATGGTTGAAAAACTCTGGGCCTATATCAAAGAACTCATAATCAGATCAAGTCATGTAATTTGCTATAAAATAGAGCCCGATATTGTTTTGCATTTACTTGATATGATTGAAGATACTATTGTTAAACCTATTAATTTATCAACTGCGAAACTTTAGATATTAAAATGAAAAAAAAATTAAAAATACAAAATCATTCTGATGTATCTCCTTCCCGTCGATCCTTTCTAAAAACTCTCTGGGTTATTCTCGGGATAGCTGCTGCTGGTGAATTTATTGCGGTAATCATTGCCTTTCTCAGTCGCAGAAAACCGGAAAGCAATTCCGGCAAAACAGGGAATATACTCGAAGCAGGTCATGTGGACAGATTCCCGCTCAACTCGGTTACCGCCAATATACAGGGAAGATTTTATCTGTGCAGGATGTCTGACGGCGGCTTTATCGCGCTTTCCAGTAAATGTACTCACCTTGGGTGCACTGTCCCCTGGAACGATAAAGAAAAGAGATTTGCATGCCCATGCCACGGATCATCCTTTGATATTGCAGGCAGTGTTGTTACCTCCCCTGCCCCGAGACCGCTTGATATATATCCGGTGCATATAGAGAACAATATCGTGAAAGTTGATACCGGTATGAGTATAAAAAGAGATAAATTTATCAGGGAACAACTTGTTTATGCCAAAAAGGAAAAGATATGAAGGCATGGAAATTAACAGGTCTCCTGGCAACCATTGTCATTGCGCTCTCAGTGCCCGCCTATCTGTTTAAAGTATCTTATCTGTCACTACCCACTGTTTCAAATTCAAAAGAAGCAGATTTCAGTTTTACAGGCAGTCTAAAATGCGCTGACTGTCACAGGACGGAATATAACAACTGGCAGGATTCCCATCATGATCATGCCATGGAGATAGCCGGTGAAGATACGGTTCTTGGTAATTTCAACAATGTCAGTTTTGAGAGCCATGGTATCACATCAAAATTCTACAGAAAGGAAAATAAGTTCTATACATATACCAGTGGTCCGGATGGACGCATGGGAGAATACGAGATAACACATACCTTCGGCTGGTATCCTCTCCAGCAATACCTTGTTCCCTTTGAGGGCGGACGCCTTCAATGCCTGCCCATTGCATGGGATGTGCGCGAAAAAAAGTGGTTTGATCTTAATCCCGATATTGAAATCGCCTCCGATGACTGGCTTTACTGGACAAACGCCGGACAGAACTGGAATGGAATGTGTGCGGAGTGTCATTCTACAAACCTTAAAAAGAATTATGATCCGGTCAATGACACATATGAAACCACCTGGACAGATATCGATGTAGGATGTGAGGCATGTCATGGCCCAGGATCAGGACATGTAAAATGGGCTGAAACACCCGAAATGGGCAGACCTGATGTTACTAATTTCAATCTGGCAGTAAGGACATCAGGGATTTCTTCCAGACAACTGGTAAATCAATGTGCGCCGTGCCACAGCAGGCGAGCCATACTTGGAGACTATACCCATGCAGAATCTGACCTCCTGGACAGTCTGCAGCCCAGCCTTCTGACACCGGATCTTTATTTTCCCGATGGACAGATACTGGAAGAGGTCTATGTCTATGGTTCATTTACCCAGAGCAAGATGTATCACCGTGATGTAAAATGCAGCGACTGTCATGATGTTCACAGCGCCAGACTGATCAGAGATGGCAATGACCTATGTCTTCAATGTCACCGTGCAAGTGAATATAACACGGCAGAACACCATTTCCATAAACAAAAAGGAGAAAAAGGAGAACCGATCAGATCAGACGACGGAAAGATACTGTTTGAGGTAGGCACCGGTTCAGAGTGCATGCAGTGCCATATGCCCGGAAGAAATTACATGGTAATAGATTATCGTCCTGATCACAGTTTCAGAATTCCTATGCCCGACCTGAGTGAGAAGTTAAACACCCCTAACGCATGCAACAGATGCCATATGGATAAACCGGTCGAATGGTCAGAGGAGTGGATTACTAAATGGTATGGTCCCGGAAGAAAAGGACATTATGGAGAAATAATTGCTGCCGGCCGCAGTCACAGGCCTGAAGTATATAATGATCTTCTCAAGCTTGCCACTGACACCCTCTATCCTGTAATTGTAAGGGCCACTGCTCTTTCACTTTTAGGAGCGTACCCGGGTGAGGAAACAATTAATGCCTACAAAATATCCCTAATGGATGAAGAAGCCCTTATCCGCAGGACAGCAGTTGAAAACATTCCCCTTTCAGACGATCAGGAAAAGGCAAAACTTATTGCACCGCTCCTCTACGATCCGGTTAAGGCCGTGCGTATAGAGGCGTCATCAAGGCTGGCAGGCAAACCTTCCGAATACCTGGACACGAGACAGAAAGAAGTCTATCACAGGGTTCTGCAAGAATTTATAACATCAATGGAATATTCAGGAGATTTTTCATTCGGCCGTTTCAATTTAGGGAACCTGTTTCAGAAACTTGATGATATTGACAGGGCAATTGAAAACTACAGGGCGGCCATTAAGATTGACAATCTCTTCTACCCTGCAAAGGTAAACCTGGCAATGCTGTATAATGGAAAAGGCGATCAGGATAAGGCTGAAGAACTTTTCAGGGAGGTAATAAAAGAACATCCCGGCTTATATGAAATTTACTACTCACTTGCACTGCTTCTGGCTGAAAAAAATAATCTTGAAGAAGCTGCGCTCTACATGGAGAAGGCTGCCCATAACATGCCCGATGCAGCCAGAATTCATTATAATTATGGTTTACTGCTCCAGTTTCTTAACAGGGACAAAGATGCCGAACTCGAATTTAAAACTGCCCTTGAAATAGAGCCCGAAAATATGGATTTTTTATATGCCCTTTTTGATTTTTATTTTAAAAGATCGAGATTACCTGAGGCAAGAGACATGGCAGAAACAATGGTAAAAATCGCCCCGGATTTGCCTGTTGCAAAGGAATTACTGAATATGCTGAACAACAGAACCGAATTCATGAAATAATGGTTTTGCTGTTACCTTTACAGAAATTTCCATTCATATTTTTTGTACAATCATATATCAGGATTGTTTATTTTTCAGGATATAGAATTATCTGATAAAAATTAACGTCAAAGAGGAGATAGAGATGGGTCTATTCTGGGATTTAATACAGCAGTCGCAGATTTCTGAACAGCGTAATAAAGCAGAAACTCTTGAACAAAGAGTCGGTTTACTTGAGGATGAATTGCGTCATACCAGAAAGGTGATTTTTAGCCTAGTTTCTTTACTTGAAAAGGAATATGGCAAAGATATTGATGGAGATGGACGGATCGGCTGATACACTGTCAGTTAATCCAGATACAGCTTATCGTTTATCATCATTTTTTGCCACTGGTAAAGGTACTGTAAAAAGGAGATTATAGTGAAAAGTGCTGTCACATAATACATGTATGAATAATAATCCTGATATGCAAGCAGGTATTCCTGTGCCAGTACGGCGATAACAGTTGTGAATTGAAAGCATGTGGTAATTTTACTTGAAAATACGGGCTTTATATCGAGGTTAATATCGTTGAGGTAAATAATAATAATCCCTATCAGGATCAATACATCCCTGCTTATTACAACAACCGAAAGCCATGACGGCAGAAAACCTCTTATGCTGAGGGCAATAAAGGCAGATGAAAGGATAATCTTGTCAGCAAGAGGGTCAAGGTAACTCCCCAACCGGCTTTTCTGCTTAAACACCCGTGCAATCATCCCATCCAGGCCATCACTGATACCGCATATCACCAGAATAACAAGTCCTGTCAACAACTGATCGTTTATCACGTAGATGACAAAGATCGGTGTCAGCAGGATTCTGATCATTGTAATAATATTCGGAATGGTCATTTATCGCCTGTTTAATATAAAATAAGGCTCACATAGGTGTAACTATCAGCGCTCCGGCTTCATCAACGATAATTTCAGCTGCAAAAGGTACTTCTACGCTGCTCTTAATTTTTTCTATAAATGCCTTTCTGGAACCGGAAAATTCCACAGACATTGTAATGGTTCCATGGGTTATCCTTGTCTGTAATACAGATACAACCCCGCTGATTTTTTCTCTTACAAAGGATATAAAGGATGTTACCTGCTTTAGACTGTCAAGGCCCTTAAGTTCCAGATCAAAACGGGACAGTTTTTCTTCTTCTTTCTTGAATACCTTAAGGATATCCGGGATAATCCGGTTGACCCCGTCAGTAAGTATTTTTTCCTGTGCCTCAACAGTTGTCCCTGTTGTCTCAGGATCATTTGCAATTAGCTGATCATTATTGTAACTGGCCAGGACATCCGCATTCTGAACCTGTATTGCCTTTAAATTGACTATCAATTGATTAAATTCGCTTACATCGACCTTACCCAGTATAACCACATCGGCTGAATAGAGCCTCCCCCATTGTGCGGCATCTTCTTCTGTTAATTCTTCTTTGAACAGTTCAGGATTATATCCCTCTTCCGGTATACTGGTAAGCCTGTTAACAGGATTGAATCCCCGTTCCTGGAAAAGCCTGTGAAGCATGAGTTCAGAGGAGGATAAGTTCGTTTTATTCTCCGGGTCATCCCACCATATGAATGGCATATCATAAATGGATATCCTGTCTGATACGAGGAACAACACACGTAAAGATGAACCTTCGTATAAAATTATACCGGAGTTTCTGAGTCTTTCATCCATTAATTTTTCATTTACTTTAATGCTTACCAGCAGTTTATATATTTTGCTGTTGCTGGTCTCTGCCCGTATATCATAATTCTCGATAACATCACCTGAGCCAGGTATAACCTCATTAATAATATTTTCAAAATTATTGATCATGCCCTGACGACCAAGGATTTTTACAAGATATGTCTCTATCCCCTTGATATGAGCATCGGAAATGGCAAGTTTACGCGCTTCTGCACGATTTTCATTTTTTATTGCAGCGGAGCCTATTACCAGAATTTCACCGTCATTATCTTTAGCATATGTCTCTAAGGCTGGAAATATTAGAAAGCACAAACAGATAAATATACTTGCCCGGAAGCTTATTTTTTTCATATTTTTCATGGTTTTTTCTTTTAAGATTTTATTAGGAAACTCATTAATTAATTTATTAAAATAAAGACTGCAATAATCACCCAAAGGCTTAAATCAGTCAAATAAATTCTTTAACCTTTTCGGTTATCTCATTTATGTTATCAGGATAAAACCATAACATCTCAGTATCTGCCTTAAACCAGGTGATCTGCCTCTTGGCATATCTCCTTGTGTCTCTTTGAAGAAGTTCAATTGATTCATTATAACTCATCCGGTTCTCAAGATAGTCAATGGCATGTCTGTAACCAATACTTTTCATTGGTTTCAGGTCCGGAGAATAGCCGTTTTTAAGCAGTTTTCGGGTTTCGTCAACGAGGCCTGATTCAAACATCCTGATACTTCTTAAGTTAATGCGTTCATACAGGATCTCTCTCTCATGGTACAGGCATATCTTAAGCGGTTTAAAATCACGGTTCTTAAATGAATGGTCGGCTGCCAGCGCTGAAAATGGCTGACCTGTAAGTTTGATAACCTCAAGAGCCCTTGTAATCCTTACCCTGTCATTAGGATGGACTGTGTCTGCATATACCGGATCAAGCTTTTTCAGGCGTTCAAATAAAATATCCTTCCCCTTTTTATCATATTCTATTAGAAGCTGTTCCCGTATCTCTGGATCGGAAGAAGGACATTCAAACAATCCTCCCAGCAGGCTCTTAATATACAGCCCTGTTCCGCCAACAACAAAACAGATCTTCTCGCGTGCAAGGATATCTTTGATAACAGGAACCGCATATTCTCTGTAAACGGATGCATTGAATTCCTCATCAGGATTTACAACATCGAGCAGGTGATGGGGAATCCCTTTTTTTTCTTCAGGCAGGGGCTTGGCTGTTCCTATATCCATGCCTTTGTATACCTGCATGGAATCACAGTTAACGACCTCGCCTCCCATATCCAGAGAAAGATTCACAGCCAGATCGGTTTTACCGGTTGCAGTGGGTCCGGTTATAATTATTATTTTCTGTTTGTCAGGCCGCATGTTACACGACCCTTTTAAACATCTTCTCTATTTCATAATAGCTGAATCTTCTTAAGACAGGTCTTCCATGAGGGCAGTTTGCTGCCAGTTCAAGTTTCTGGAGCTGTTCAACCAGAAGTGACATTTCCTGCCTGGTCATGCTCTGCCCTGCCCTTATGGCACCGTGACAGGCCATTACAGTAAGTAATTTATCCAAAGCCCTGTCATTCGTAAGGTCATCTTCCTCCTCAAGCACAGGAATAAGATCCCTCAAAAAGCTCTCCCAGTCAGAGTTTACCAGTATGGCCGGAACAGACCTAATTAAAAAGCTGTTTCCACCGAAATTTTCTATTTCAAAACCCAGTTTTTGAAGCTGCTCAAGTTTTGTATCAAGCACCCTGGCATCCTTTAAGGATAATTCAAAATCAACCGGCAGTAAAAAACTCTGGCTTTCAATCTTTGAAGCGGCATATTTGGCCTTAAGGGTTTCATACACAACCCTTTCATGGGCAGCATGCTGATCAATCATCAACAATCCGTTACGTTCCTGAAACAGAAGATAAGTGCCCTTCAGCTGACCAATCACCTGGGGGATCTCCCTTGGAGAAAACTCCTTTTCTGCTGGCTCCGGGGTTTCCTGAGGGAGGTCATTCGTCTCTCTGGACCGGGAAAATATCAGATCGGGTTCATCTTCAGGTTTGTATGGTCTTTCATTTCTATCAAAAAGAGTGTTCTGCTCCTTAAAAGCGGATTCCTTTATTTCAGACTGCACCTTTACCCCTGTTTCACCGGGAACGTATTCCCAGGCCGGCATCTTATTGCTGGTCTCCGTATATGAAGGCTTTATAACCGGTTCATCAGGTCTGTTTTCGCCCGGAAATGAAAAAGGATTAAGCTGATCTCCAAGAGCCATGGCAATGGTTGATGCAATACTTTTATATATGAATCCGCTGTCCTCAAAACGTACTTCCTGTTTGGCAGGATGGACATTTATATCCACGATTGCAGGGTCAACATCCATAAAAAGGACTACCTGCGGATAACGCCCCTTCATAAGTCTCTGGCCATACCCTCTTGTAACTGCACCTATAAACAGCTTATCCCTTATATTTCGGTTATTTACATAAACAAACATGCGGTCGCCCCTTGTTCTGCTCAGTTCAGGGGGCGCAAGATAGGCCCTTATTTTAAGACCTTCCTGTTCAAAGTGGGCATCCAGAAGAGATACAGCTATATCCTTTCCCAGAAGTGCTGTCAGCCTGTTAAGTTCATTGTCCGCAGAAGGCAGGTTCAGTAGTGTCTTACCTGTTGAATTATCGAGTAATTTTATAGAGATACCCGTAAAGGGCAATGCTATCCTTGAAACAGTATCAACGATCTGCCCTGTTTCGGTTCTAAGTGCCTTTAAAAATTTTTTTCTGGCAGGTGTATTAAAATAAAGGTCTCTCACCTCAACGGATGTCCCCTCAGGAGCACCTGTTTCGTCAACAGATTCAATTACTCCCCCTGAAGCCCTCATCCTGAATGCGGATATCTGATCAGAGGTGCGGGTAATAATCTCCATCCTGGATACCGAACATATACTTGGAAGGGCTTCACCTCTGAACCCGAGGGTTTTTATGGAGAATATATCAGATACTGATGAGATCTTACTGGTGGCATGTCTTTCAAGGGCAAGAAGCATATCCTCCCTGTCCATACCGGAACCGTTATCACTGACCCTTATAAGCTGTTTGCCGCCCTCTTCTATCCGGATACTGATCCTGTCAGCCCCGGAATCGATGCTGTTATCAAGAAGCTCTCTTACGACAGACGCAGGTCTCTCAATCACCTCACCTGCAGCAATCTGGTTGGCAACATTTTCAGGAAGTATTTTTATTTTGCTCATAGAGAGGTTATGCTAATTCAAGGAGCTCCTTGTCAACAGGAAATTTACTTACAAACCTTCTGGAGTTTCGAATACGGGACATTAACCCGTTCTGGCTCGCCCTTCTCAGGTTGTCTTCCCCGATAGGATCATGTGAAAGACATTTTGATGAACCGGTGTTGGATAACAGGTCTTTTACCAGGCGATAGGAAAGATTGATCATTGATTCAATATAATCAGCGGGTATCTTGTAACGTAACTGGTTGTACATAAAGGTAAATTGCGGTGAGTCATAAAGATAGTCGGACATTTTGACGGACCGGGCAAATATGTGTCTCTTTGCCTTCAGACCGTTGCTGTTTGCAAGCACAGCCGACTTGAGCATTTTATCGCAATCGAGATCTTTACTCGATAGTATATCTGCCGCCATCCTGAGATAAAATGATCCGGCGGCCTTGTCTGCCACTGCCTCGGAATAAAAATGCCCCAGCTTTTTAAGCATGATAAATCTGTAGATAAGATCAGGGACAAAGTAGTTATGGGCTACAACATCAGCGGCCAGATGAGATAAAAAACCGTAAGCATATGAAGCTTCTTTTTCGCTTTCCGCCTCACCAAGTATAGTAAAGCCTGCTTCCCAGTTGTGTGAGTGGCCTTCTTTTCTTTTATTTCCCTTGCCGATGAAAAAATCTGCAGCAAGATTCCCATAAATATATTCAAGGGGATACTGTTTTAGAATTCCTGCAATATCAGGCATAATACTGCCTACGCCATCAAGTATTGAACATGAGATAACAGTATGTATGGCAGGGCCCCATGCAAAGGCGTTATCGGCAAAAACCATTTGTAGGACAAATACTGCTACAAAAGAGACTACGATATTTAAAACAAACATTATTAACCTAAAACCTTCCGTCCACACTAAACATTCACATGATAAACAGGATGTACAGGCATATTCTGATAAAAATCATTTTTCAAGATAATGATTTTTTTATGGATGTAAAGTGAATATTGCATTACCATACTGCCCACCAGAAAAACCGGTGTAATATATCAAAGTGTTCAGGAATATACCAGCAATTAATATGCCAGGTAATGAACCGGCTAAAACCTGTAAAACATTAATTATTCCAATTCCTTACAGGTTTCTATCATATTTTTATTTTTTAAAAGAACATTTTCATCCATAATTTTTTTTAACGCTTCCCCCAAATCGGTTTATTGCAGGCATTTCTTTAGTCTTTTTTTAAATAAATTTGTAGAAAAAGAGGTTGGAAAAATAATGCTGAAAAACGAAAATTCAAACAGAGGCTCAGGTCACAGAGAAAGACTCAGATCAAGATTCACAGAGGGTGGCATTGACAGGTTCACGGATGAAGAAATAATAGAGTTTCTTCTCACGCTGGGAACGCCCAGAAAAGATGTAAAAATCCCGGCAAGACAGGCGCTTAAACAATATGGGAGCCTTTCGGGAGTCCTTGCCGCCCCGTTAAATGAACTCAAGACTATTAAAGGTCTTGGTGATAAAAATGTAATGTATCTTAAACTTATTCATGAAGTGGCAGGCCGCTATCTGAGGGACAGGGCAATCAGGACGACTTTCTTCAATTCTTCCAAAGCCGTCTATGATTATCTTTTTCATTCAATGAGGGATATAAAAAGAGAGATGTTCAAGGTACTGTTTTTAAACAGAAAAAACGAGCTAATTTTTGACCAGGATGTATTTCAGGGGGGATTGACCGGAAGTGCAGTATATCCGGCGGAAATTATGAAACTGGCCCTTAATAATAATGCCGCAGCACTGGTATTTGTCCATAACCATCCGTCAGGAGACCCTCAACCCTCACCCGAAGACAGAAACCTTACAAGGAATCTGGTATGGTCATCACAACTGTTGTCAATCCAGGTGCTTGACCATATAATCATAGGACATAACAGGTATTACAGTTTTGCAGATGAGGGGTTTATAAAGCAGTTTTCAGATGAATATAAATCAAAATTAAATTTATAGTGACGAAATGTTTATACAGGAAAAGAGTAAAGTTATTTTATAAAAAGTTCGATGTATTGACCGATTGAATCTTATTTTTAAGTAAAATAAAAATAGGATAACAGCTTCTCAAAAAATCAAGATCAATTTACAGCTACAACATATTAAGATTCTTTTTACAGCCAGGAGATAAAAATGCCGGAAAAGGGAAAGAAATTTAAAACAATAAGGGATCTCGAAAATGAAGGCCTGCTGTCTTTACTTGACAGAAGGATAATAGCCAGCGAAAAGGTGGAACTAATCCTGTACGAGTTCAATATTACAAAGTCGACTTTTAAAAATTACCTGATAGACAAGGAACGCAGAGACCGTAGATTCTACTATAAGCCTGAAGACCTTGAAACAAAATCCAGAGGTACCGGACCTAAAATAAAGGTTAATGAAAAAGGAAGTATTACCATCGGTAAAAGGGTACTGGAAAGATATAAAAACCGACTTGGCAAATACATTGAAAAACAGACAGAGTGGGAGGTATCAGAGGTCAGGATAGAAAATGAAAAACCTTTTATTACACTTACACCTGTAAAACAGAATACAAAGTAGGATCATGTTACCATAAAAATTATGAAAACAGACTGGACTTTTAATCAGGGTTCGTTATTATATTGCAAAACCTGTTAGAACATGGCATAAAGCGCAGTTCTGAGAGGGTTTAAGAAGAAGTGCGAGAGTGGCGGAACTGGTAGACGCGCTGGACTTAGGATCCAGTGCCTTGCGGTGTAGGGGTTCGACTCCCCTCTCTCGCACCATTCAATCTTAAAGTGGAAATGGAAATCTTACCAATCGGGCACGATACCTCGTGCCCCTACAAAATACCATATAAACATTGTTCATATTGACGCAATTTTACCTTGAATCCATACCTCTTTTATATTTCCCAGTGATTCAGGAAGATCATCAGGGCTGCCCTTTACCACTACAAAGTTTGCCGGCATTCCTGCAGATATGGTGCCGTCATTTGAACCATCACCAATAATCTGCATGGCATTTGAGGTTGCGCATTTAACTGCCTGTTCAATTGAAAAACCTGCCCTTAGCAAAAGGCTGAACTCTTCCGCAATTGCCGGCCCGTGATACACACCGGAAGATCCTGCATCTGTTCCAAGTGCAACAGTGACACCATATTCTATGGCCTTTTCAACCTGTTCGAGCTGGTGGATCTTATTTTTTTCAGTTACATGATGCTCCCTGCTCCCAGGTTCTGAGATATCCATGTATGCCTTCATAGGAATTATAGTCGGAACCCATATTGTTCCATTATCAGCCATCCTCTTAAGGTTATCTTCTCCCATGAAATAGCCATGCTCTATGGTCTGACACCCTGCTTCGATTGCCAGCTGAACAGGCATTATTCCATTGGCGTGCACCATAACCCTGAGCCCTATGCTACCTGCAGCCTCTACCGCCCTTTCCAGTTCTTCTCTGGTAAACTGGGGAGATGTCTCTTTCCCGAATTCTTTCAGGCTGTTTACACCGGAGTTTACTACCTTGATATGATCAATTCCGGGTCTATGATCTTCCAGTACAGCCTTAGCAAGATCCCTTCCGGGCCTTAGATACATACCCAGCAGCTGGCCGTATCTCCCTTTTACATGGAAACCATTACCGGCCGCATATATGGTTAATGGAGTATCTTTAAAGGAATGAAAATCATTTTTGTATTTAAGGACATGTGCATGAAAGTCACCGCCGTCCCTGACAGCAACAACACCATATTTAAGGTAATCCCTGATATGTTTTTTAATTCTTACTTCAGCAGTATTGTATGCGTCAGTAATCTGTGTATCCCTTATTTCACTATCAAAAGTTCCCGACATGGTCAGGTGTGTATGGCCGTCAATAAGGCCGGGGATAACTGTACAGTCCGAAAAATCTATAACTTCCGGAGATAGTTCACTACCCGGAGTTATTCCGGTAACAGAGGATATTTTTTCTCCTGAAATATTTATGAGGGAGCCATTTACCGCTTCTCTACCGGTGCCGTCAATCAGCCACCCTGCCATTATTATTTTATTTTCAGCATTCATTAATGCAATATCTCTCTTATATATTTTGTCCGGAGATTACAGGATTTAATGTTAATA
Organism: Desulfatiglandales bacterium; assembly: GCA_963667015.2. Classification (GTDB taxonomy): domain Bacteria; phylum Desulfobacterota; class DSM-4660; order Desulfatiglandales; family HGW-15; genus JAAZBV01. The sequence goes on along the minus strand of CAXXJJ010000004.1, from coordinate 216,589 downwards.
AATCAAGCCGGTTGTTATTGATCTTTTTCAAAACAGCCTCTGGAGGAGGCGGTATATTAATAGTAAATCGGATAAACAAAAGAATACGCGCCTTTTGGTGCGAGCCCTTATTGATACGTGTCGCCCCTACAGGGCTATGGGTTAATTGAACATTAAGTACTATTAATATGTCACCGCTGCGCGGTTTGGAGAGCATAAATTTGCCTGTGGTCGCGTCAACGATGTGCAGCCTTAAGATGTCATTTCGACCAATAGGAAAAATCTTTTTATTATTTTAACACAAGATCTCTCCTTGCAGTCAGAGATGACAGTGGATGCATGATATGAGACTAATATGCTAATATTCTTTTTAATTAATTGCTTAAAAGGACATTTTTTATTGTTTTTTTTATTTTAAAAGGTATTTAAAAAACTAATATATAGAGAATTTAGTCTTCTTTAAATAAAACAATACAGGAAAATACTGATGAGAAAAATATTGATTTTTTATATGGGATTTTTGTTTTTATCTTTAATGATCTCCTGCAGTCAATCAGGTGAAGAACCGGAAAAACAGCATGCGGATACATCCGATATGAAGATGACAGTCAACAGCCCCGATGTTCATGAAACCAATCGATTAACATTGCAGCAGGCGAACAATCTTGCCGGATTGCCTGTGGCCTGTATGCAGGTTGAGTATCCCAATAAACTGGGACAAACCTTAGGGGGAGAAGGCGATCTTGGCGAACCTCATCAGCTGCACCCGGCATTCTACGGCTGTTTTGACTGGCATTCAGCGGTTCACGGGCACTGGTCACTGGTAAAGTTATTGAAGGATTTTCCTCAACTGGAAAAGGCAGATTTGATCCGGAGCAGGCTTAAGGAAAATATCACAGAGGAGAATATTAAGGCAGAAGTTTTCTATTTTAATGGAGAACACAGTAAATCCTATGAAAGAACCTATGGATGGGCATGGCTGCTTAAATTAGCTGAAGAACTGTACACCTGGGATGATCCAATGGCTCATGAGTTAAATAAAAATCTTCAGCCGCTAACGGATCTGATCGTTGAGCGGTATATCGATTTTCTGCCAAAACTTAAATATCCGGTAAGGGTGGGAGAACATGCAAATACGGCCTTTGGTTTATCATTTGCCTGGGATTATGCAGATACCACACATAATGAAAACCTTAAAACGGCAATCAAAAGCCGTGCAAAAGATTTCTATCTGGATGATTCTAACTGCCCGTTAAGCTGGGAGCCGGGCGGTTATGATTTTTTATCACCATGTCTTGAAGAAATTGACCTGATGCGCAGGATATTAAATAAGGACGAGTTTAATAACTGGATAGAAAATTTTGCACATCAACTCAAATCCGATAAATTTGAGCTGGAGGTGGCAGAGGTTTCAGATCGAACAGATGGCAAGCTCGTTCACCTTGATGGGCTCAATTTCAGCAGGGCGTGGGTATTATATAGTCTGGCCAGACAGTATCCTGAATACTCACACCTGATAAGCATAGCTGATGAGCACGTGGGTTATTCATTACCTAACCTTGTAGATGACAGCTATGAAGGAGGTCACTGGCTTGGGTCTTTTGCGATTTATGCGCTTGATAAAAAAAGCAAGAAAAAGGCAGAGCTATAAGACTCTGCCTTTTTTTTGAATATGTGTATTCAATTATTATTTTTTGAATTTTCTCCTGAAGCCGACGAGTCCTACTAAACCTGAACCGAGAAGAAGCATGGTTGCCGGTTCGGGGACCGGATTCACGGACACATTATCAATGGCTGCTCCCCAACATTCAGGGTCTGAAGTATTCGTCCAGTCACCGAAAGCAAGCGTAGTAATTGAACCTGCTGCCTGAAATACAAATGAATGTGTCTGCCAACCCATATCTTTCTTTGTTCCAAGGGCTTGGTCGAAAGTAAAAAGTTCAGACTCACCTATCGGTCCAGTATCCCAATCTATAGCTGCACTAACAAGTGCTTTTTCATAAGAACGATCCGGATTTCCTGCCATATCGAAAGTAACCTCATACCAAGCACCTGCTGTCGTGTCAAATGATGTAATGATTAGGCCACTTGAATTTCCGGCAAGGTCAATACTTCTTTCACCATCACTGGCTTCCCAATAGGTATATATCCAATCAACTGATCCTTCAACTACCGCCCAACCTGGAATAGTAGTGTAATCTTCGCTATATACAGTTGTAAAAGATCCTCCTGGACCGTCAGTATCCTCAAAACTTCCATTTGAAATTAAAATGGCATACACTTGGCCTGAGGTTAATAAAAACGCTATCACAATAGTAAACAATAATAATTTCTTCATAATTATTTTCTCCTCCTTTTGTTTATTATTAAAAGATATCGGTGTCTCCTAATCTCTGACCATAGTGATATATCACCTCCTTCTATTCTAAAAATAAGTTTAGAAAAATCGGTCCAATTATTAACAAAGTCTGCTGCTTTACTTAAAACTCAATTATAGATTGAATATTGCAATTAGAGATGAGATACAGTTAAAATATCTTCAAGTTGAAATGTGACACATGTAGTATTTTTTATTATAAAGCAATTTCTATGCCAAGCTATCAACATCCTTCCCTCTTTATTTCTCAGGAATATTAGCATGTTATCCACTAATTAAAATTATAAAAAAAGAAATATGTAAAACTTTACCTAAAAACTATGAAATCCGTTTCACAGTTCAGGCAAAAAAATACATATTAAAATATAAATGTTGTGTGACTCGGGTTGGCGAAAGGTTAACTCTTTCTTTTTTCAATATACAACTGCATGCGTCGGGCACTAGCCTTTGAAGGACGTGGAACTTTTTCATCCTTCATAATGCCCTCAAGAATCGCTGCCCCTCATCATAATTACGGGCTCTCATGGTAAGATCAGCGTTATTCAGCCGTTTTGCTGAATTGAGAATGGCACCTATGTTTTCCAGTACTTTTTGCATATCTTTTGATATAATGCAAAGAGAGTTTTGTGATGCAAAAATTTCATCGGCCTTCAAAAGTATATTTATTGGCCGTCCTCAGTAAAATGGACTTCTTATACATATCGGCAATTTTCCTCATCGCATCATTTTTCCGGGATTCATCCTGTGAAAGATTATTCTTCATGTATTTTTTCCATCAGTATGATTACGATATGGTAAAAATTGTTTTTTATTTTTTAAAAGTACAATGGTAAGAGGAGTCAGACTTTTATCATCCGTATTATATAGCTGATTAATATAGGTTACAAATCTATCAAACTCTTCTGTAAACATCCTTGTTTTTTCTCATCAAGCCTTGAAATTACTCCAAAACTTGGTGACTGTACACGTATCCATGTATTTTTCGCAGCAAAAGCGTAAGAGGCACAAAAATGCAGAACCAGAAGAGAGATAGATATTTGAATTGATCGTCTGAACTGTATAATCCCCGCCAATCCGGACGCCGATTCCACGGGAAAGCGGATGGCGATTCCAAAGTTATCCGGATAAGGATTCCACGGTAATGAGAGTAAATCCTCAGTCGTGATGCTTGATGCTGACACAGAGGCAACCATTGAGAGTCTCTATCAGACCGGTGGTGATATCGCTACAGATAGACTTGTGAATGATGTGTTAATGAATGGAGGTATACCGAGTGAAGACACTCTCATACAGCTTGCGCCTCAGTTCAATATGTCCCGTGAACAGTTGGGAGCAGTAGTAAAGAGTGTTACTGAGAAGTTCTATTCACAGGCCTATTACACTGTACAGGGATTAGATACAGAGGTTAACCCTGCGGATGTCTTAGAATATGCCTGCACGACATACGACAGTGAGAAACTTATGGACATTCAGCGTGGTATATTTGCAGGTGATCTTTCAGGAGTAAAGGACTTGGTTAACCATTATAACTCACGGAATATATCTATGAGTAAAGCCCATAGATTGGTAGATGTGGGCTGGCAGTTTTATCAGGAAGGTGGTCAAACATTCTGTGAACATCCGGTCAAAGGGAAGTTGACAATACAGGAAGCCATGAAAAGTGGGTTGTTTAAGTAGAATCTTGTAGAGAGTTAAAGAAGAAGGTGGGAAATATTGGAGTGCTCCTTTTGGCTAAACTTGAGGGGCACTTTGACTTAGCCACATAAAATTGATCAATAAGATGCAATTTAATTAGATGTCTTTTTCTTCGAGATATCCTCTATCCATCTTGCAGCTAATTTCCTCTCTTTTGGAAATTCTATCGATGATTTAGCCTCTAAAAAAGATCGGAAGTCCTTAATTGCTTGCGCCAAGTCTCCTTTCGCCTTCCAGTTAAAAAATCCTAAGCAAAAATATAACTGAATTTTTTCTGGTTCCATCTTCAATATCCAACAGATAAAATCCTCTATTTGTGATAATGCAGATGGCGTAATTGTATACATCACTGCTTGTCGATAAGAGCGAGTTGCCGATTTTAAATCTCCATCATAGCCTTTTAGAAATGCCATATTATAATGATAAAGACCTTCATTACGTTTTTTTAATTGATTTAAAAAGCCTATAGCCTCATTAATATCTCGTTCTTTCAAGAAAGTATAGATGGAACGTAAATGAAGAACGCTTTTCATATTGATATTAATCTTTTCTAAATATAATCCCAATTCATCAATAAATTTATCTTCATGTGTTTTGGTCCATGATATATATGATGCATGTGCTCTCAGTTCATTTATTTCATCAATCCTAATTGGAATCCGTTGGGTAAGTTTTTGATAAGCAGGAAATCTTGAGTCTTTTGATTCAAGTCTGTTATTTGCTTCCAAAAAGAGTGACTCAGCGTAGCTTAAATCCCTAGAATACATAGCCGCGATACCAATAATATATCTTGAGACAATATCAGTCCATTCTGATGTGAATTGAAAAGACAATAAATCATTCTCTGTTTGAATATGTAATTTTCTTGGTAAAAGTTCGGAGAACTCTTCCGCAAGTGCATTGCTGATTTCTTTAGGAAGAGGTGAATGTGTTACCGCGCCATCTAATTCTATTACATGAATGTTTTTACCACCGAGAACTCTAAGTCGAATGCTACCAAACAAGAAGAAATGTGCGCGGGCTCGTACTCTCATTTCCATGGCATCTTCGGTATCAAGTACTTTATCAGCTAAATGTTTAGGTAATTGCATGAAGTGGAATGAATGTCGAGAGTCACCAGATTTTATAAGCCTTCTAAGTGGAAGGATAAAATCCTCCTTTAGTTTTTTGCTTTCTTTATCATCGCTACAGCTTATACTGACAAGAAAACCGACTTTGCCTTTTTTTGTTTTAGGTGGTTGCCGGCAAACAAGCCAGAAAATAATTATTACCAGTAGAGTTGAAATAAGAACCAGAGAACCGGGGAGAGTCTCAAGCTTTAGTATTTTTATCAAAGAAGTTTCAATGATTACTGTCAGAACAATAGCTATAAAAAGTCCTGTTCTCTCATACCAAAACCTTATAATCAATGGGATCAAATTTTCAATTTTAAGACTAGAGTCGGACATGTTTGTAGTTTCTCTTCAAAAAGGAAATGTTTAAAGTTATCACATTAAGTCATTTCTGTAATATCTATCAAATGGCGCTGTTACGTTAAAGTCAAACTCTACTTTGATATTACATTTTTAAACCACTATTTCAACTCTATTTGACCTTTCTCTATACTTTATATTATGCGAATAAATAACTTAATAAACTCAGAGCCAAACTTCAGGAGAAGCCTTCAAAGTCGTTCTACGACCTCAACCACTCTTTAGGCTTTCTAATTCAGCCACACTGTTTTCAGGGGCAATTACTCTATTCAGTTAAAGCGTAAGGCGAGGCATCCTGAGTAACTTGGTGCCGGATTCGAGGCTCTCCGATGGTACCCTAAGCACATCCATGCCACCCAAAGTAAGAGCCTTTACTGATAAGCCTCTTAGAGTTTCTATAAGAGTTTACCTAATAATTACAGTACCATCCAACGCAAAGAAAAAGGGCTTCAACAAAATTGCTGAAACCCTTGTTATTTCTGGTGCCTAGGACGAGAATCGAACTCGTACGGGGAAATTCCCCGAGGGATTTTAAGTCCCTTGCGTCTACCAATTCCGCCACCCAGGCAGTTAATTATGGCTTTTTAATAACATGACAGATTTATGTCAAGCTATATTATCTGTATTCATCCAAAAACTTGTTTTTTTTGCCTTATCTTAAATAGATCGGGTTTGTAAATATCCAGGGCCGCCATCCGAACATGGGCACATGCTTGTATACCTCTACCCTGTATACCCCCTTTTCACTTACAGGATAAACCGCATCCATTCCCCTGAATGTGGTAACAGTTTCGCCATTCTTTATCAGCCTTATTTCGCCCCTGGACGGGAGCTCTACCATAAGGTTACCCGGGCCGCTGAAGTTTTCCTCTTCACCCATGAGTAGATCCGAACCATCATCCGACAGATAGCAGAACTTGAAACCCCTTGCATTGCACAGCCTGTCATTTGCTATAAAGAGGCGTCCTGCCTTCATGGCCTCGAATATATCGTTTTTAGCTGCCTTGAAATCCTTGAATATCTTTTTGTTGAGGAATACATGGATATTAATGGAGTTTAAGAGAAAATCATATGACAGCACGGTTGCCTTGATAAACCCAAGTTTGAAGGTTGTTCCGTGGGCATCCGACCCTCCTACTGCAACGACCTTTCTCTCCTGGCAGAGCCTGTCCCAGAACGACAGGGTTTCTCTGCTTGGCCCCTTGAGCCCCTGCTTCTTGAAAACAAGGTGAAAGAGACCGTGAAAAAATGTCTTAATATTTTCTTTCCACCTGGATGAAAAATTCCATATGCATATACCTGTAAAACCGGTTACAGACAGATCGGTCCATCGGTAGGTGACGGATTTTTCCATAAAAGGCATACCCTTTTCAAAGGGATGAGCCATAAACCCGAACCCACCCTTTTCATTGACCCTGTCGATCATCTCCTGGGGTGATGCATTCTCGCAATCAGGAAGTTCGGTAAGATTATAGGCAAGGTAGTGATGGTCCTTTTCACCTATCTCCGCACCGATGATGAGGGTAAGCTTGTCATATAGGCCCTCTTCATCCAGGCTGAAATGTTTATGCATATAACTATGATCATTAAAACATATAAAATCAATGCCCTGCTTAACTGCCTTGCCGGCTATCTCAGCATAACTGCCCTTCCCATCGGAATGGTAGGAATGTATGTGAATATTTCCAACATACTCGTGATTAAACATTTAGGTTCAGCTCCGGATTTTATTCGTACTTTGTAAGGGCATCCATTCCCATTTTCATAGGTTTATAGATCGTAAATGCAGTAATTGCAATCACAAGAATAAAGGCGACTGTTATCATCATCCATTGCCCCCAGGTTAATGCCCTGTGCCTGAGATTTGCCATAAAAATAATATAAACCGGCCCGGACTCCAGGATAATAATGACCGCCATATAAAGGGCGCTCATCATCATATAGATCAGTCCGCCAAAACCGGTTGCAACCTGTGCAATATTTTCAAACCTGAATTTAGGGTACATTGCACCCATACCGATACCAAGGGAGACAAGGGCAAATACGGCAAAAAACATGGTGGAAGCTGAAAGAATCATCATAAAAGATGAAACATCCAGCAGCCGGTTTGTCATTATTATGAGCACTTCACCAAGAATAAGCATGGGCATTATATAAATGAGATATTTACCCAGCAGGAATCTTTTAATAGTTATGGGTGATGACTGTATAATCCAGAATGATTTCCCCTCTGCGCTTACGGCAGGAAATATGAACCGGACTGATACAGATGCGAGCACAAAAGTCGCCAGTCCAAGATTTAAAAAGGCTATGGTATTCTGCAAAAAATCAAGCCTCATGGCGCTTCTTTCGAGGGGCAGTACGCTGAAATTATACAGATATACAACTACAAGCGCCGCAAGAAGAAGAAGCTGTGACCACTGGGTATTATCCCTGAAAAAATTTCTCAGGTCTTTTTCGAGAATGGACGCCAGATCATCACCAACAGGTTTTCTTATCAGCCTTACAACAGTATCAAGTATCCCCTTCCCTGCCCGTCTCCTTTTCGCCTCCTGGGATTTTGAAAATCCCGAAAAATAAACAAATCCTGCCAGCCAGACATTGATAACCACAAGGGCGCCTGCAGAGCTCCATAATAAAAGAATATTAAAGACGTTATTACCCTCACTGTCCCTGATATTGGCCCACAGGACTTCGGTAATCCAGTGTGTGGGCAGAAAAGGATGGTCAGGGGCCTGGAGCACACTTACATACTGCATGATACTGAAAAATGCATCCGGATCTACCAGTCTCTCGGGCCTTAATATCCTGAACATTATATAGAGACCTATTATGACAAAGATCATGAAAAGCATAATAATATCCCTTGTCTTCTGGGCAGGAAAGATGCTTACCATAATCACGGTAATAAGGATGCCTATTCCTGAGGCAATTATTGAAAGGGCCAGCCCCAGGTGCATGAGATTAAAATAAAAATTTAAACCGGGTTCAAACACCCATCCGTATGCCATCATGATGGGCAGTCCGAAGATTATCACCATCCAGGAACTGTCAAGCACTGTAAAGGCTGCCCTGCTTATGAATACCTCTTCAAGACAGGCCGGGGAAGAATGGCAGAGCTCAAGATCAGCGGAAAGGTATAGATTGGATAACGACGTGATGATGTTGCTGAAAATAAGAAGGCTGAAAAATGTTAAAAAGACCATTGAAAGCAGGCTATGGGCCAGTATATCCCCTATTATTTCGGTTGACCTGAAATAATTAAGGACCCGGGAGGAAAAAATAAACATGAGCGCCCAGAAACCCAGGCCTACAAACGCCATGATTAAGGCCTTTTTCCTTACACCGGTGTTTGATCCTTTAAGGCTGTTTTTAAAAGCCAGGATTCTGGGGCTAAGAAGTAGAAAGAGATTTTTCATGTGCCAGCATCGGCCCCTCTGTTAATTTTAAAAATACGTTCTCAAGATTTCCGTCTATACCCGCCTGTTTTTTAAGATCTCCGGCGCTTCCTGTAGCAATTATTCTACCGGTCTGAATTATGGCTATCTCGCTGCATATTTCCTGGGCTATATCCAGTGAGTGGGTTGAGACAAAAACCGTTTTCCCTTTTTTTGCCTCGTTCCTGAAAATATCCTTCACAAGTCTTGCTCCTTTAGGATCCAGGCCCACCATTGGTTCATCAACAATAATTACCTTGGGATCATGTATCAGGGATGAACACATCACAAGTCTCTGTTTCATTCCGTGGGAATAGCTCTCTACAAGCTCATCAGACCAGTGGCTCAATTCAAACAACTCCAGGAGCTCAGTTATTCTGTTATCCAGGGTATCATGATTAAGACCATAGAGCCCTCCGGTAAATCGAAGAAATTCATGCCCTGTAAGTTTTTCGTAGATATAAGGCCTGTCAGGTATAAACCCGCATATTCTTTTTACACCCTCAGGGTTCATTGTGAGGTCCATACCGTCTATGACTACTTTTCCACTGGTAGGCTTGAGGATACCGGCCATCATCTTGAGAGTGGTTGTTTTTCCGGCTCCGTTGGGGCCAAGGAAGCCGAAAACTATACCCTTTTTTACCTGCAGGCTTATATTGTCTACTGCCCTTAACCCTTTGTACAATTTGGTAAGTTCAACGAGTTCAATAATATTCAAAGTCCACCACCTCAATTTTCAGTTTCCCGATAAGCGCCATGATCTCAACCTGTTTATCGATATTACCCCTTAAAAGAGTTATATGTGTAGCATCGGCAGGCATCTGATTAAGGGTGGGGTCCATTGTAATCCACTGTCCGGTATATGCCTCCACCCATGCATGATAAAAAAACCTTTCTCTCAGATATACCAGTCCGACCGATATCCTTGCAGGTACGCCTGCAGCTCTCAGTAATGCAGTAAGCAGGGTCGCATGTTCATTACAGTCACCGGTCTTTGAATGCAGGACCTCCAGGGCGCTGGGGATACTCACTACAGGCTGCTTTGAAAGGTTTGAGTAAACCCATTGTGTCATCTTTTTTGATACATCAACAGGCGTCCTTGCTTTTCCGGCGATCTCTTTTGCCTTTTCAATTATTTCTATATCATCACTCTGGATATTGAATTCAGGTGCGAGATATTTTTTTATTTCAACATCATCTCCTGAATATGGAACATTATATTCAAGCCGGAAAGGTTCCCTTTCCCTGGTCACAGTAACTACGTTATCGCTGAATTCCTGTCTGTCACTGCTTAAGCCTGACCGGTCAAAGTCTGTATCTTCAATACCCTCCAGTTTAATCTTGAGCCTGGTAATCCTGTCTGCCCTTGGCAGTTTTTTGTCCATTTCAACAGAAGTAATCTCGTAGAAGTCATCGGAACCCTCTTCAAGATTCGCAGGGGCATTTGCGGCGCTTGATTTAACCATGGTAAGACCCATAAAGCCTTCTTCCTTAAGTATGTCCCCACCGTTCATATCCACCCAGAAGGTCAGTTTATTTCCCCACATCTCGCTCTCAACCCGCCAAGTATCATACTCCATGTAATTTATCCTGATTTTCTCCCTGGCCCTTACATTAAAGATAGCCTCTTTCTGGGTCATTGTTGAGGGATCAAAGAATGACAATCTGTGGCTGTCACCCGGGGTAAGCGTGATCTTTCTGAACAGCTGGTCAATACCGCTGCTTATCATGGGGATTTCTGTAAGTTTCAGTTCTGTTGTCTTTGCCTGTCTGCCGGTTCCGTTCTTAATCTTTAAGGTATTTCCCTCGACCTTACCGAAAATACTGTAATTGATGACACCTGAATTTATCTTGAAGTAGAAATTTTTCAACCTGAAGTTGCTGTCCACACTGGATTGAGTAATTGTATATAATCCCTTTTCAAAACCCATAAGGTTCAGTTTTAAATACAACTCGTCCTGGATATAGTAATCCTTTTCAAATTGATTTATGGTGTTTATCGAATATCCAACCTTTTTACCCTTAAGGAATATCTCTTTCCATGTCTGCCTTGCCTTTCCAGGTTCGGTCTGACTTTCTTCTATACCCGGCAATGAGTCCTGAGGGAGATACTGCTTTTTTACAAGCAGAGACAGCATTGCAATCCAGAAGGCAATGATTAATACTCCTGAAATATTGAAGATCTGTCTTTTTTTAATACCAAGCTTCATCTGTGAAAAGTTCCCATGGATTAATTAAGGTATAAGAATATCGCTGATTCAAAGCGGGGCAGGAAAAAAATATTATACTGTGTACCCGGCTTTTTTAATTAAGCTGCGTGAATTGGATAAAAATGCAGACAGTGAATTATCGGGGAGTCCGGCTCCTGTTACAACCTTTCGGGCAAAAACCTCTGTTAAAATATTCCCCGGTTCATGGCAATCGGAATTTAGCACCATACCGGCACCGGCTGATTGGGCAATTTTTGCCACATGTCCGTTTGTAAGGCTGTGTCCGGCTCTTGCAGTTATCTCGATATATACACCGTTTTCTGCAGCAAGTTTTGCTTCTTCAGGGGTTATAAGACCCGGATGGGCAAGGATATCTACGCCGGATTCAATCCCTGCCATATTTGTCCCCGGGGCGACCGGCTCTGCTATTGTTTCGCCGTGAAGAACAACTATCCCGGCTCCAAGATCCCTTGCCTGTTTAACCGTATCAGGAATAAGGGAGGGAGGAACATGTGTGATCTCAATCCCCGGAACCACTGTGACAGACTGTGCACTGTTAAGAATTTCAGCTATCCTGATTATCCTCGGGATAATGAAATCGATATTGGACTGATCAGCATGATCGGTAATTGCAACAGCATCATAGCCGTATGATTCATATCGTCTTACCAGTTCTGCAGGTATCAGTACGCCGTCACTGAATATGGAGTGTGTGTGAAGGTCTATCATTATTTTACATCTTGTATTTGCCGAAATCTTCAGGATTGAGATTTTCCAGTATTTCCTGCCATTTTTTACCCTCTTCAGTCTTTACTTCCGGCTCGGCACTCATGAGGTCAATATGTTTTGATTTGTCGATTACTTCCTCTGCAACAAATACAGGGGCATTTACTCTCAATGATAATGCCAGGGCATCGCTTGGTCTTGCATCAATCTGAATCTCATTCCCGTTGTGGAAGATGTGGATAAGCGCATAATATACATTATTTTTCAGATCACAGATCTCAATTTTATCAACCTTTACGTCAACCATTTCGAGTATATTTTTTAATAGATCATGAGTCATCGGCCTGTCAAAATCTATCTTTTCCATCTTGCTTGCAATAGCGGTTGCTTCCATAAGACCTATCCAGATTGGAAGGGTTTTATCACCATCGACCTCTTTCAGGATAACAATAGGACTGTTCGTTATTGGATCCATTGTCAGTTTAGATATGGTCATTGGTTTTAACATTCTTGTCTCCCTTGAAATTATTTTGTTTTCAGGTTAATTATATTCTTGTACATACTCATATGTTTGTCAATATAACTTTAATTATAGCGAATTAATCCTGTTTATAGGGGATATGATACCGGGCGATGAATAAAAAAAGAAAAAAATTGAGCTTTCCATATTTTTTTGATTACAAACCGGTTTTCTTTCTGGGATGGTTTTTCTACCGCCTTTTTAAAAAGGTAAAACTGGATGAAAGCATAAAGGGCCCTCTTAAAAAAATGCAGAGAGAGGGAACAATTGTATATGCAATAAAATACAGCGGAATCCTTGATTTTCTGCTCTATCACTTTGCAATGAGAATGCGGAGACTCCCCTACCCCAGGGTAACATTCGGAATCAATCTTTCGCTTGTGCTTCCCCTGGGAGAATTTTTCAGGGTCATTTTTTCCGGTATTTCAGCTTATCTCCGCTATGGAAAGATCCCTGGGCCCTATAATTCAGGTTTCTATGAAAATTCTCTAAGAAGAAAGATACCTTCACTGGTTACCCTGCTCGATCCATCCGGATTTTCAAAGGCCTTTTTAAAATCCGAGATAAACAACCTGCATTTTATACTTGAACAGCAGAAAAAGACAGAGACTCCAATCTTTATAATACCACAGCTTATTCTATTTAAACGGTCGCCTGAAAAGGAAGGTTTCAGACTGCGGGATATCTTTTTCGGATTCAAAGATAACCTTGGAACAGTCAGAAAGATAATCCTGTTCTTCAGATACTCAAGATCAACCTTTATTGATTTTGCAGAGGCTATCAATCTTAAAATCTATCTTGAAGAACAGGCTGAAGAAAAACCAATGGAACAGATAACCCTTGAGCTGAAAGAAGAACTGATCAGCAGGATCGACAGCCAGAAACGGATTATTCTGGGCCCCATAATGAAATCCCGCCAGCAGCTCAAGGAAATAGTACTGCAGGACAGAAATATAAATAAACTCATAGACAAGATGTCTGACGGTGCCCCTAAGAAAATAACCGAAAAAAGAAAAAAGGCCGGAGAATATTTTGATGAAATCGCTGCTGATTATAACAGCTCATATGTAATGTTTTTTCGCATAGCCCTGTCATGGTTATGGAAAAAGATTTTTAACGGGATTGATACAATCCCTTCGGAACTTGCCGAGATAAGAGAATGGGCAAGAAAAGGTCCGCTGATATATATTCCTTCACATAAAAGCCATATTGACTATCTGGTACTTAATTACATCCTTTATTACAACAACATGCATATACCAAGGATTGCCGCAGGGCAGAATCTTGCCTTCTGGCCAATGGGGCATATCTTCAGGAAATCCGGGGCCTTTTTTATAAGGCGTTCTTTTCAGGGGGCAAAGCTTTACGCAGAGGTTTTTTCCCGGTATGTAAAGGCCCTTCTGCAGGATGGTTACCCAATCCAGTTCTATATTGAAGGGGGGCGGAGCAGAAACGGCAAACTGGTACAGCCCAAAACAGGTTTTTTATCCATTATCCTGCAGGGTTATGAACAGGGCTACTGCAATGACCTCATATTTGTGCCCACATCAGTGATTTATGACAGAGTACTGGAAGAAAGATCATACAGGAACGAGCTGGGAGGTGGTATTAAGGAGAGTGAAAATTTTAAACAGGTTATCCGGGCAAGGCGCTTCCTGAAAAGCAGCTATGGAAAAATATATATACGTTTCCACAAGCCCTTTTCGCTCAGGGAATATACGGCATCTGAAGAAAATCTCCCTTCCGGTGAGCTGCACAGAAACCTGGCTTTTCATGTTGCCAATTCAATAAACAGGGTTACTCTTATCACTCCCCTCTCACTTATAAGCACGGCCATATTAACATCACATCGCAAGGGTTTTTATTTATCGGAGCTAAGGGAGACCGTTGAACTCTACCTGAAGCTTGCAAGGAAGACGGAAGCCCCTCTTTCCAATGATTTCGAAGATATAGAAAAGGCTATTGATGTTTCAATAGGGCTTTTAACTGAATGGAATATTATTGAACATATAGATGAACCTTCAGGCGATGAGAAGATTTTTTACTTTATTCAGGATGATAATAAGCTGGAACTGGAATATTATAAAAACAGTATCATTCATTTTTTTATAGACCATTCCTTTGTTGCAACAGCACTGCTCGCCAGGTCGGAGGAAGAGAATAACCCGAAAACGATCATGTCTGTTTTTACTTTTCTGAGAGAGACGTTCAATAATGAGTTTTTATTTGAAGAGGGTAAGGATATCGGAGAAAAGACCGCCTCGATAATCCGATATTTCCAGGAAGAGGGTTTTCTAAAATATACCCCGGAAACCGAAGGTTTTTCTGTTACAAAATCCGGATTTGATAAATTATCTTCATGTGCTTCACTGGCAAGGACATTTATCGAATCATACTGGATTGCAGCAAACGTTATTATGCAGTCCAGGGATGAAAAACTGAAGGGCGACAACCTCCTCAAACAGACTATCAACATGGGAAAAAAATACTATAAATCAGGCATTATCGATCATATAAGCGCGATCTCACGTGTGAATTTTCAAAACGCAGTTACTTATATAAACAAGAATATACTTCTGCCGGTTGAAGATGAGAAGTCGGGAAACAGGGAAGCGGATTATGACAATCTATCCGAATTTATCAAGAGATTATATTCCCTCTCACATTTTGGCGGATAGAGTATTTATTCTTTATTTCTGGACTGTGCAAATATATAGGCGAAAAACAGTAATCCGGCAGCCAGTGCAGGTGTTTTAAAAGGATGAATGCCATTAAAAAAGATCAGGCTTATCAATGATGCAATCACAAGTGACATTATAATCCGAACGATTAAAAGATATATATTTTTCATTTTAATATTCTTTTCAGTCTTTTCTTTTAAAGGGGACTATTTTTGCGGTTTTTTTCTCTCCTTTTTGACCTTCTGTTGATTCTTCCGGCTCTTCTTCATATGTATCATCCTCAAATGTAAGCCGCTCTAATTTTTCCAGACGCATGCTGTTGCCACCCATGGTAAAGATTTGACCGTTGATATATTCTTCCCTCAGTATCCATGTTATTACCTGGTGCGGGATGGTCAGCATCTGGAGCGTTACCCGATACCAGTCCTTTTTTACATCTGCCTCAATTCGTTCAATCCTTGCATATACTCCCGGCTCATCCTTGTAGTAGATCAGGACAAGATCGCCTTCAATATTCATCTGGAACAATCCCCTTAAAAATAAATTTTCTGTTTATATAGCAGTTTTTGCCGTCAAAAAAAAGAAAATGATTTAAATCCTGCAATCAGACTTTGGAGTAGTTATCCAAAACATCTTGACAGAACAAAACATGAACCTTAAAGTCATGAAAAAATTTTAAAGATTTCGGAACAAATATCCTGTTTATTTGTCTAATATCCGGTGTAAAGTCAATTGTATCAGTGACATTTATCCGGGAAAACCCCGCATAATTAAAAAGATTTCTTTATATACCTTGAGGACTTAAGAGGAGGAGAACATGGCAGTTGATGTCAAGCAGATTGGAGAACGGGTTGAAAAGGAGAGCCCTTTAATTCAGCAGATAAGAACGGAAATGCATAAGATTATTGTAGGCCAGGATGAATTGATTGACGGTCTTATTCTGGCGCTGCTGTGCAATAATCACGTCCTTATTGAAGGCGTGCCGGGCCTGGCAAAGACCCTTTCGATTACAACCCTGTCAAAAATGCTCCAGGCTTCCTTTAGAAGACTTCAGTTTACCCCGGACCTGCTGCCCGCAGATGTAATAGGAACACTTATCTATAACCCGAAAACCGGTGAATTTACCACTAAAAAAGGGCCCATATTTGCGAATATCATACTTGCTGATGAAATCAACAGGGCACCTGCAAAAGTACAGAGCGCCCTTCTTGAGGCAATGCAGGAGAGACAGGTAACAATTGGAGATACAAGCTATCCGCTTCCCGATCCCTTTATGGTAATGGCAACCCAGAATCCCATAGAACAGGAAGGAACATACCCTCTTCCGGAGGCCCAGGTTGACAGGTTCATGTTAAAGCTGGTGGTCTCATATCCCAATAAATCCGAAGAACATACGATACTGAAAAGGATGGCCAGGACATCTCCGTCTATCGAGGTAAACCCTGTAATAACACCGGAAGATGTAAAAAGACTCAGGCTTCTTGCAGATGATATATACATGGATGAAAAAATCGAGGAATATATTATTGATATTATTGAAGCCACCAGAAATCCCGAAGCATACCGTCTTGATATCAGCGATTATATCCGTTACGGGGCATCACCAAGGGCCTCAATATTTCTTGCCATGGCCGCCAGGGCAAATGCCTTTCTGGAGGGACGCGGCTATGTAACGCCGCAGGATGTCAAGACAGTTGCAATGAAGGTGCTTCGTCACAGGGTTGTACTCACATATGAGGCAGAGGCAGAGGAAAAGAAATCCGAAGATATTATCAACCATATTTTACAGACAGTTGATGTTCCATGATACCCGGTGAACTGGCAAAAAAGATAAGGTATATCCAGATATACACAAGCAAGGCTGTAAACGACAGCCTGGCTGGTGAATATGAAAGCCTTTTCAAGGGAAGAGGCATGGAGTTCCAGGAGGTGCGAGAATATCAGATAGGAGACGATATCCGCACCATAGACTGGAATGTGACCGCCCGAACAGGAGATCCCTATGTAAAACTCTTTAAGGAGGAAAGGGAGCTTACAGTAATGTTCCTTGTGGATCTGTCAGCATCAGGTGCATTCGGAAGCACAAGGCAGATAAAAAACGAGGCGGCTGCCGAGATGTGCGCTTTGCTTGCTTTTTCTGCAATCAAGAACAATGACAAAGTCGGCCTGATAGTCTTTACCGACCAGGTTGAAATGTTCATTCCCCCTGAAAAGGGAACAACCCATGTGCTGAGGCTTATCAGGGAACTTCTTAATTTTAAGCCTGAAAAGGGAAAGACGGATCTTGTCGCGGGAATGGATTACCTTGGACGTGTACTGCATAAAAAGAGTGTCGTATTCCTGGTTTCGGATTTTCAGAGTGAAGGTTTTGAAAAACAGCTACGAATACTTGGAAAACGACATGACCTGATCGCAGTATCAATTACAGACCCCCGGGAAGTCAGCATGCCAGATGTGGGGCTTATCCAGCTTGAAGATGCGGAAACAGGTGAGATGGTTATTATTGATACTGGAAGCGCTTCCTTTAGAAAAAAATATGAACAGCTTGGGGGAGCAAGGCTGGACGGATTAAAAAGGCTTTTCAGGTCCATGGACATCGATCATATAGATATCAGGACAGGTGAAGACTATGTCTTTGATCTTGTAAAATTTTTCAGGAACAGGGAGAGAAGGAGGTAAAGACGAGAATGTCAAAGGAGCTTGATTTCAATATTCCTGAGACAGGAAAAAAAATAAGCAGGTTGTCAATGAAACCGGTATATATTCTTCTGGCTGTTCTTTTAATCTTATCAGCCCTGAACACCATAGCGCTCTTAAGGGAAAAGTCAGAGATAACAGGGGCAGTGAGAGGTCTTACACCGTCTGAGAAAGAGCTGAAAGATCTGGCCCTGAAACTTGAAAAACAGGAACTGGGCCGCCAGGCAATAGATGCATGGAAGGAGTACCTCTCTTCTGCAGTTCTCAATGGTGATGAAACAGCAAAGATTTGGTACAGGATAGGAAAGATATATCAGGAGAAAGGGGATTTTGATAATGCCCTTGATGCATTTTACCGTTCCGAAAGCTTTTCAAGACCTGATGATATCAGGAATGAGATAAACAGGAGAATACAGGAGTGCCTTGAATCAGCCGGCAGGTTTGCGGCGCTGCGTTATGAGCTGGGAGACAGGGTTGGAGAAACCCTGGGTGCTGATAATAACAAAAGCATAACTCCGGGATCAGGGCAGAGAATAGTTGCAGAGATCGGCTCATATAAAATTACCCGGGAAGAACTTGATAAAAAGATAGAGGACCTCATCGAATCCAGGATAAGCGGTCTTTCAAGATATCTGCCCCCTGACCGGATCAACCGCGAAAAGGAAAACCTCCTCAAACAGTATTCATCAGAAAACGGGAGGAGAATGTTCCTTGAACAGTATATTATAGAGGAAATGCTGTACAGAAAGGCGCGAGAGGACAGGCTTGCCGAGACTCCTCAGGTAAAGGATTCCATAAAGGAAATGGAAAGAAACCTTCTTGCCTCAAAGGTTCTTGAGAATGCCTATAAAGATGAAATAAAGGTAACGGAAACCGATGTGAAAAACTATTATGAGGCAAATAAGAATAAATACGTAAAAAAAGAAAAGGATGATACTGAGCGCCAGCTTGAATTTGATGAGGTCAGGGATAAAGCAACCCTGGATCTTATGTCAGAGAAAGAAAAAGACGTTCAGACGAACCTGCTTTCCCAGCTCAGGAAAAAATATAATGTGGTGGTACATAACACGGCGTTATCATCTGCAGAAACCAGTAAAAAGAAATAAACAGACTATTATGACGATCTCAATATCATATAAAAACAGAATATCAATCCTGATATTTGCTCTGTCTCTGGCGCTTCTGTTTTTTTCTTCATGCAAAAGAGACAAGGCAGACCAGATATCAGATAATAAGAACACGGAAAAGATAGAGGAATCAGTTGAAAGGGGTCCTGCCCATGTCATCATAGAAGCGGATAAAAAGGAGATCACAATAGCCCAGAGGGTAAACCTGTCTATCAGCGTTGATATAGAAGAGGATTACGAGGTTGAACTGCCCGCATTCGGAGACAAACTGGAACAGTTCGGTATAGTGGATTATCACAACACGCAGCCGGAACTTAAAGGTAACAACAGAAAGCTGATAAAGCGAACCTATATACTGGAGCCTTTTCTTTCAGGTGATTATACAATAACACCCATGAAGATCTTGTTTTTCAAAAAGGATGAAAAGGAAACCGGTAAACATTTTATTGAAACTCCCGAGATAACGATTAAGGTCATTTCATTATTACCTGAAGATATGAAGGACCTTAAGTTACACGATATCCTGCCTCCCCTGCCCTATCCCAGGTCATATATGATCTGGATATACGGCAGCGTTGGGATATTTTTAATAGTAATACTTGCCGGAGGATACATCTATTACCGGCGTCGATTAAGCAACAGGGGCACTATTGAGACAAGGCTGAAGGCACATGAAATTGCCTATAATGAACTCAGGGAACTGGTAGATGAAAACCTTATAGACAGCGGCGACATCAAGCAGTTTTATCTGAGGCTGTCGGCCATTGTAAGAAGGTATATTGAAAACAGGTTTGGCCTGCGTGCCCCGGAGCAGACTACAGAAGAATTTCTGACAGGACTTGAAAATGCAGATGAATTTCCATCTGAATATAAACCTCTTTTAAGGGATTTTTTAAGGCACTGCGACCTTGTAAAATTTGCAAGGTTTGAACCCGGGGCTGAAGACATTCAAAAGAGCTTTGACAGCTGCAAGGCATTTATCAAAGGAACAGAGGAACAGGACTAGATTATCATGCACTTTGAATCACCGCTGGCATTTCTTTTATTACTCATACTGCCCGTCCTGATATATTTTAATTTTTTCAGGACAAGGAGAGGAAGCATAAGATTTTCCTCTGTGGGAAATGCTGCAAAGGCAACAAAATCATTCAGGCAAAAATTTATAAGATTACCGGATATAATCCGCATTGCGGCCCTTATACTCCTTATTACTGCCCTTGCCCGCCCCCAGACAGGCAGGGAACAGATAAGAGAGGTAAGCAGGGGAGTTGCAATAGAGATGGTTGTTGACCGCTCCAGCAGCATGGGTGCAGAGCAGGAATACAGGGGAAAAAATCTCAACCGCCTGGAGGTAGTCAAAAAAGTATTTGAAGATTTTGTAATGGGAGGAAGCGATGATCTTGACGGCAGGCCCAATGACCTGATCGGCATGATAGTGTTTGCAAGATATCCGGATACCATATGCCCGCTTACCCTTGCCCATGGGGCACTCCCTGCCTTTTTAAAGAACGTCAACCTTGTTACTACAAGGGAGGATGATGGAACCGCCATCGGTGATGCCGTGGCCCTTGCAGCCGCCCGTTTAAAAAAGGCGGAAGATACCCTCAGGGATGAAAAGGATACCGCAGGTAAATATGAAATAAAAAGCAAGGTAATAGTGCTTCTTTCGGATGGTGAAAACAATGCCGGAAAACGCTCCCCCCTTGAAGCTGCAGAACTTGCAAGGGAATGGGGAATAAAAATATATGCAATTGCCATTGGCGGCGGTGAGGCAGTCACATCCATCCAGACACCCTTTGGGACCTACAAGGTTCCATCAAGGCAGAGGGTGGATACATCCACCCTCAGGGAAATTGCCCAAAAGACAGGAGGGTTTTTCCGTGAGGCAGACAACACTGAATCACTTATAGATATATATAAAGAAATAGACTCCATGGAAAAAAGCGAAATAGAGTCCATACGCTTTGTTGACTACAGGGAATCCTTTCTATGGCTGGCTTTATCCGGATTTCTGCTGATAATATGTGAGGTCATATTAAGAAACACTGTTTTCAGGAGAATACCATGAACGGGATTATACTTCAGAATATCTATATGCTGCATCTTTTATGGGTGCTTCCGGCAGTGTCTGCAATATTCATGTATGGATGGTCAAAAAAGAAAAAGGCGCTGGAGCTCTTTATAGAAGCAGGTCTTATCGATCGTATATATATATCAACCGATAAATCAAAAAAATATTTCAAGGCAATCCTTATAATAGTTTCCCTCGCCTTTATTATCTTTGCCCTTACAAGACCTTCATGGAATCCCAAACCTGAAAAAATAGAAAGAAAAGGAAGGGATATTGTCTTTCTCCTTGATGTCTCAAAAAGCATGCTGGCAGAAGACCTTGTTCCAAACCGCCTTGAACGGGCAAAGCTTGCAATCAGCGACTGTGTTGATCAGCTCCTTGGTGACAGGGTGGCCCTTGTTGCCTTTGCAGGAACCGCTGCTATCAAATGCCCATTAACCCAGGACTACGGCTTTTTCAAGATGATGTTAAAGTCAATAGACACGGACAGCATAGCCAGGGGCGGAACAATGATGGGTGATGCCATCAGGCTGCTTCTTGATAATGTCTTTGATGACCAGGCAAAGGAGTACAAGGATATCGTTCTCATAACAGATGGAGAGGACCATGACAGCTTTCCGGTTGAGGCCGCAAAAAAGGCCGGAGAGAAAGGGATGAGACTGATTGCCATAGGTCTTGGAGATGAAAACGAGGGAAAACGAATCCCGATTATCAATGAAAAGGGTGAAAAGACATTTCTCAAGTATAATGGCAAAGAGGTCTGGACCAGACTGGATGCAGACACCCTGAGAAAGATGGTGAATGTTACACCGGGGGGTAAATATTTTAATGTTGCTACAGGTGCCATTGATCTCGGAGTCGTTTACAGGCAGCTTATAGCCGGGGCAGATAAAAAGGAACTGGAATCTGAGACCATCAAACGTTATGAAGAAAAATTCCAGATTTTTCTTAGCATTGCTTTTTTCCTTGCCTGCCTGGAATTTGTTTTATCGGACAGAAAAAAAGAGGGCAGAAATGCTTAAAAGATTTTCTTTAATTACAGTTATATGTGCTGCTTTTTTTATTTACAATAACGCCTTTGCAGGCTCAGCCGCTTCAGTGATTGACAGGGGTAATAAATCATGGCTTGCAGGCGACTATGAAGGGGCTATAAAGGATTATGATGAAGCGGCGGTAGAAAATCCTGAATCACCCTACATATATTTTAATAAAGGTACTGCCCTGTATAAAAAGGGAGATTACAATGCCGCTATAGAGGAATTTGAAAAGGCCGCATTAAAGAGCAAAGATCCGGAGATGGAATCTAAAAGCAGGTTTAATCTTGGTAACTGCGCATTTCGTGAAGCTGAAAGGCAGATGGACAGCGATCTTAAAAAAGCACTTGAACAGTGTCAGAAAAGTGTGATTCATTATCAGGATTCATTAAAGCTTAATCCGGAATTTAAATATGCTGCAGAAAACATAGAGATCGTGCGTCTTTATATGAAAAATATACTGGACGAGATCAAAAAGAAGGAAGAAGAGGCAAAACAGCAGGAGCAGCAGGCAAAGGAAAATGCGGAAGATCTGCAAAAACTCATTAAAAGACAGGAAGCCGCCCTTGAAAAAAACAGGCAGATATCCGAAAGCCGGATAAAGCCTGATGAAAAGAAAAAAAAGTTTGATCAGCTTGCAGATGAACAGAAGGCAATAGCCGATGATACACAGAAACTGGCCGATAGAATAAAAACTCAGTCTTCACAGCAGGATCAGGGAGGAGATAACCCTGCCCTGACTCATCTTAACAATGCAGTAAAGGAACAGGAGGCGGCTGAAGGCAACCTGAGAAATTCGGTTGAATCCATGGCTGAGAAAAACCAGGAGAACGCTGTAAAGGAACTAAAAGACGCTCTCACTCCACCCGATCAGGATCAGAAAAAACAACAGGGCGGCCAGCAGAAAGAGGACGATCAGGAGAATCAACAGGGGCAGCAGGGTCAGGATAAAGACCAGGACCAACAGAAAAAACAGGAGCCTTCGGAAGATCAGAATAAAGCACAGGAAGAAGAACAGGCTGAAATGCTGGAGGCAAACGAGGATGCCCAGGACATACTTGACGAAGAAAAAGAAAACAGAAAACAGCGACAGTTGATTAAACCATTTGGTTTCAAAGAAGTAGAAAAGGACTGGTAATGTTTTTTAGAATAATCCTATCTCTAATTATTATTTTTTTTGCATGCACACCATCCAATGCAGCTGATCTAAGCGCAACTGCTGTAGTAGAGAATATGGAAGTATATGCAGGCGAAACCTTTGCATTTCAGATTCAGGTTTCAGGAAGTGAAAATCCGGAACAGCCTGATCTGTCCGGCCTTAAAGACTTTAGAGTAGACTTCCTGGGAGGTTCCCAGAACAGCAGTTCATCCATAACAATAATTAACGGGAAGATGACGAAGAATGAAAGGAAGGGATATATCTTCAGTTACCAGCTTACAGCGGAAAAGGTAGGAACCTTTGAAATTCCTTCTATAACAATAAAATCAGGAAATGAAACTGCACGGACCAATTCCCTTGCAATTATTGCAAGAAAACCGGTTGAATCAGATGATTTTAAGCTTAGGCTCAGGTTATCAAAAGAAACCTGCTATGTGGGAGAACCAGTAACACTCACTGTTACATGGTATATTAGAAAGAATGTAAGCAATTTTAATTTCAACCTGCCGGTTCTTCAGGATAAGCGTTTTGAATTTGCAGACCCTGAAATAAATAAAAACTCAGGAAAAAAGCTTTATCGTATCCCATTGGGCGGCACCGAAGTCATAGGAGAAGAGGGGCAGGAAGAGCTTGATGGAAAAATATACACTAACATATCCTTTAAAAAGATATTATTTCCTGTTGAATCAGGAACAATCCCTATTGAACAGGCAACAGTGACATGCAGTGCCCAGGCCGGCTATTCCAGAAAATCCAATGACCCATTTTCCAAATTTTTTGATGATGATTTTTTTGGATCTTCACGCAGGGCAGTATATAAAACAGTAGTAGCTCCATCAAATAATCTTACGCTGAAGGCGCTTGAACTTCCTCAGGAAGGCAGGCCTGCCAACTTCAAGGGGCATATAGGAAACTATAAAGTTGAAACCATTGCCTCCCCTCTCAAGGTTAATGTGGGAGACCCCATAACCCTTACTGTAACGGTTAAAGGTCCGGAATACCTTGAGCATGTTGAATTACCGCCCCTGAATGCCCAGCCGGCGTTTAAAGATCGATTCAAGATCCCTGAAGAAAGGGCAAGCGCCGAAATTAAAGGTGAGAGCAAAATATTTACCCAGACCATAAGACCTTTAAATTCCGGAGTTAAAGAAATACCTCCGGTTGAATTGCCTTATTTTGATACGGAAAAGAAAGAGTACAGGATAGCTAAATCGGAACCCATTCCATTGTCAGTTAAGGAAACAAAGGTTCTTACTCTACTGGACGCGGAAGGGACATCGGAAACGCCTGTTGTCGGAAACGATATTGAAACATGGGGAAAAGGAATCGCATTTAACTATGAAGATATGTCTGTACTTGAAAAACAGTATCTTACACCTCTTGCATGTTTCAAGGCAGGTTCGTGGCCATTTCTCGTTTTTGGCACGCCCTTGCTTTTTTTAATCCTTTTTGCCGGTATTACCATTAATAGAAAAAGGAATGATGACCCTCAAAAGGTATTATCAAGAAAGGCATTCGGAAGGCTTCAGAAGGCCCTGAAGGACACTGAAAGCGCTTCTCCGGACCGGGCCTGCGAGATGGTTCTGGATATCTTTCGGGAGTATCTTGGTGTCAAGCTGCGCCTGCCTTCAGGTGGTGCAATCACCTTTAGCGATGCAAGGCAAAGACTTGAATCATTCGGGATTGACCAGGATATTATAGAAAAATTAAAGGAACTGTTTGGATCCTGTGAGGCCGGAAGATATGCGGGGAATATCACCTTTAAGGACAGTTCTTCACTTATCAACAGGGCTGCAGGTATCGCGGCTGATCTTGAAAAGAGGCTTAAATAAAATGGCAGAGATAGTAGTCAGATTCATAATGAAGAAATTAATGAAAATAAATATCTCTTCCTCTATATGGATACTTATTATCTGCGCCGTCCTTTTATCCGGGGCAGCAAGCAGTAAATTAAATGCAGAGGAGCTTGACGAAACCGCAATATCGGACCTCTACAGTCAGGCAAAGGAATTATTCAGACAGGCAAACAGTAAATCGGTAACCCCAGATGAGGCCATGTCTCTCTATAAAAAATCTGCCATGCGTTATGAGCGTCTTATTAAGGAAGGCGGCATAAGAAACGGCATGATATATTACAACCTAGGTAATATCTATTTCAGAATGAATGATATAGGCAGAGCAATACTCAACTACCGCCGCGCAGAACAGTACATACCAAACGACAGCAACCTGAAACAGAATCTTAAGTATGCAAGAGAAAAACGTATAGATAAAATAGATGAAAAACAGGAAACAAAGGTATTGAAGACCCTGTTTTTCTGGCATTATGACCTTTCGGTGAAAACCAGGATAATGCTGTTTACAATATTCTTTGCAGTTGTATGGATATCTGCCGGTTTTCGAATATTTTTTAAGAGACCGTTTCTGTTCTGGTGTATAACCGCTTCAGCCGTGATCTCCATCCTGTTTTCAGGTTCGCTTATAGCAGAGGAATATATTCTTAAAAAGATAAGACCGGGTGTAATAATAAGCTCAGAAACAACCGCAAGAAAGGGGAACAGCGAGACCTATGAACCCAGCTTTAAAGACCCCATTCATGCAGGAACCGAATTTACGCTCATTGAAGACCGGGGTGACTGGTACCAAGTTGAACTCTCAGATTCACGCACCTGCTGGGTGGCTTCTGATGATGTAGAACTGGTAAGGTGATTTTATCTATTAAAGGGAAGTTAAATAATTTTGAAGTGGCGGAGGAAGTAGGATTCGAACCCACGGAACTTTCGTTCAACGGTTTTCAAGACCGCCGCCTTAAACCACTCGGCCATTCCTCCATAAGGTTTTGGAGCATCATATATTACGATTAAAACAAAATATCAAGCAATAAATTTATCATTCTTTTCCTTGACATAAATTATTCATACCTATTATAGATACCATCGCATTATTTAAAACAGTGTTCATAACCAATTTTATTCAGGAGAAATATAATATGGAAAAATGTCCCTGCGGCAGTGATAAATCCTATGATGAGTGCTGTCAGCCCCTTATTCAAGGTCTTAAGGATGCTGATACAGCAGAATCATTGATGAGAGCCCGGTACAGTGCCTTTGTAAAGACAGAGGTTGATTATCTTTACAATACTGTTTCACCTGATCAGCAAAGGGATTTCAACCATGAAGAAACAACCGACTGGTCAAGTAATTCCGAGTGGCAGGGACTTGAGATAATTGAAACTGTTGACGGAAGCCCTGCTGATGATAAGGGGACGGTAGAATTTATTGCCCGCTTTAAACAGGATAACCAGGAAGTTCGGCATCATGAGCTTGCCTCATTTGAAAAAATTGACGGAAAATGGATTTTTATGGATGGTATTGTACCCAAACCTAAGCAGGTAAAACGTGAAGCGCCCAAGGTAGGTAGAAATGAACCTTGCCCATGCGGAAGCGGTAAAAAATATAAAAAATGCTGTGGAAAATGAAAAACATGTTTTATGAATATGCCGCCTCTTTCAGAGGCTCTTTTTAGATTGATATTTTAAATAAACGTGTGAATTAGTCAGCTATATCAGTAACGATAAACCCTATATCCACAGAAAATTAATATTAAATACAAGTCCTAAATCAGCCTATTACTCTCCTTGACAGGTACAGTGGAATATTGGTATTTGTAGCAAATGTCCACTTTTGAATCCACAAACGTTAAGTAGTTATCAATCCTATATAAAGGAAATATATATGAAAAAATTGAAATTCATTATTGTGTTTCTTATGATATTTTATTTTACATCACAATCTATGGCATCCGACAGGCTGTATGTGTCGGATACATTTACAATAACCCTGAGGACCGGACCAAGCACAGATAACAAGATCTTAAGGATACTGAGTTCCGGCCAGGCACTGGATATACTGGAAGAACAGGAAAAATGGAGTCATGTTAGGGCAATCATGAGTAACGGTGCAGAGTTGGAAGGCTGGGTTCTCAATCAATATCTGATGGAGAGGGTTCCATATGAAACTCAGGCTAAAACCCTTTCGGATGAAAACCAGAAACTCAAGGAAAGCCTCTCAAGACTCAATAAAGACCAGGTATCTACTGAAAAGGATAAAAAAGATATTACTGCCCAATATAATCAAACCAATAGCGAGTTAACATCTTTAAAGAAGGAATATGAATCACTTAAAAGTGCATCTTCTGAATATTTAACTCTAAAAGCGGAATATGACGAAAATCTTATAAAATTGAAGGCAACCGAGGAAGAATTGAATGAGGTTCAAGAGGAAAATGAATCTATTAAAAAATCACAAGGCTACCTCTGGTTCGGCACCGGTGCAGTGGTTCTACTGTTTGGCCTGATAATAGGGTCAATACTGGGAAGACAGGCCAAAAAAAGATCTACATACTATTAATAGTTTATATAAATCACTGAAAATAAAAACGGGTTAATTGAAAATAATCTAATCAATTAACCCGTTGTTTTTTTATGGCGGAGAGAGAGGGATTCGAACCCTCGGTAGGGCTTTAAACCCTACACACGCTTAGCAGGCGCGCGCCTTCAGCCGACTCGGCCATCTCTCCTTGAAAACTTTTAAGTTGCGTATAATAATTGCACACCCGAAAAATATCAAGGGTAAAATGAACTTTTTTTACCCGTTTTTTATTAAAATAGTATTATTCGATCATTCCTTCCCTGATACACCTTATTGCCTCTGCATAATCATCTGCATTAAAGACTGCAGAACCTGCAACAAAGATATTTGCACCTGCAGCAGATACTTCCCCTATTGTCTTTGAATTAACACCTCCATCAACCTCTATATCTATGTAAAGGCCTCTGGAGACTATCATTTCCCTGAGTCTTTTTATCTTGGGAAGCATCTCGAAAATAAACTTCTGACCGCCAAAACCGGGATTAACAGTCATAATAAGGACCATATCAAGATCATCCATCACATATTCTATTGATTCAAGAGGCGTAGCCGGATTAAGGGATACAGCGGTTTTACACCCGGCATCCCGTATCAGCTGGATGGATCTGTGAAGGTGATTAACCGCCTCTACATGCACTGTTATTATATCGGCCCCGGCCTTTGCAAAGTCGTTAATATATTGATCAGGATTCGCGATCATAAGATGCACATCAAGAGGAAGGGAGGTAACCTTTTTTACTCCCTCAACTACCAACGGACCAATTGTGATATTGGGGACAAAATGCCCATCCATGACATCTATATGAATATAATCAGCACCCGCTTTTTCCACGGCCGTTACTTCTTCTCCCAGTCGTGCGAAATCGGCTGACAATATTGATGGCGCTATTTTTCCCATTTATTTTCTCCTTACAGATTATTATTTCTTTTCAAGGAGGGCCGCGAAAAACCCGTCCATTTTATGCTGGTGAGGATAAGACCTGAAAAAGCCGTCATTGTCAATAAGGTTTGCCGCCCATTCAGGTATTTTTTCTTTAAGATTTACCAGAGAGAATTCCCCGGACCTCGTCAGGAAATTATCAACGACTGTCCTGTTTTCTTCTCTTGTATAGGTACATACGGCATACAGGAGAAGTCCTCCCTTTTTTACAACTCCGGCTGAATTCTCAAGTATCTTTTTCTGAAGCCTTGATATCCTCTTTACATCCGGCTCCATCCTGTTCCACTTAATATCGGGATGCCTTGCAATGGTGCCCAGGCCGCTGCACGGGGCATCAACAAGCACCCTGTCATATGTCTGCCCAAGTACAGTCGAAAGAGATGAGGCTGCATCTGCTGTCACGGTCCTGATGCCTGACAGGCCAAGTCTTCGTGCAGATTCCTTTAGCCCTGTAAGTCTCTTTTTATCCGTATCAAGGGCGGTCACTTTTCCTCTTCCGCCCATGAGTTCCTGCAGATGGGTTGTCTTTCCTCCGAGGCCTGCGCATACATCAAGGATCTCCTCATCAGGCTGGGGATTCAGCAGCCATGATACTGTTTGTGCAGCCTGATCCTGCACCTGAAAAAGACCTTTTTTAAAGGATGAAAGCCTTTCTATCCTTCCGCTGAAGCTGGTAAGAATAATGCATTCTGGTGAATACTCTCCGGGTATTCCATTTATCCCTTCATCCTCAAGCGTTTTTATCAGCGTATCCCTGTCAGTCTTTAGCCTGTTTGCACGGATATTGAGGTGTGGAAATTGATTCTGGGCATTAAACAATGCTTCGGTAATATCTCTGCCGAATTCATCAAGACACCGCTCGGCAAGCCATAAAGGAAATGAGTAATAGGTGCTTAGATATTTTACAGGTGCCTTGGCCTTTCCGGGAAAGGTGATGCTGTCTTCGTTGCGGCATATATTTCTTAATACACCATTAACAAAGGAAACAATGTGCTGATGTCCCTTTTGCGCCTTTACCTGCTCAACAGCCCTATCCACTGCGGCTGAATCCGGAACCCTGTCAAGAAACATTATCTGATACACGGCAAGACGAAGTATATTGAGTATTGTCCGGTCAATCTTTTTTACAGGTGTTTTTGAGAACTGACCGATTATCCAATCAAGCCGGAGCCTCCAGCGTACAACACCCTGAATAAGGTTGCTGATAAAGGCCCTGTCTCTCTCGTCAAACCCTGTATTGTCCCTGAATATATCCTCAAGATAATTTCCGGTATAGGATTCGGATTTATCAAGATCAACAAGTGTCTTAAGGGCAAGCTCCCTTGGTTTGTCCTCTTTAATTCCCAAGAAACACCCTTACGGCCTTTTCAACCTTCTCTATGTCAATATCAGTATCAAAGCATGGTCCAAACGGTCTTCTGTTCAGTATTCCATAGACCGGAATGGGAAAGCTGTCCTGAATGCCGCTTGTAAGATCCCTTTCACATGCCACTCCGATTATTATATGAGGTTTTTTTTCAACAACTATCCTTCTTGCAAGTGTTCCGCCTGTAGCCACAGAGATCGGCACGTTGTATTTTTCCATAAGATCTACCAGATCCTTAATCTTGCATTTACCGCACTTTTTACAGTTTTCAATATTGCCCGTAATCCTTACGCGGCATTCATGAAACTGAAGGCAATGGGGAAGCAGGATGAGTAGCCTTTCGGGCCTTACCTTTTTTGCCTCATTTAAAACAAGCTGGTTATTAATTTCAATGAAGGATCTCCTTACCTGGTCCTTTTTGATCCCTATAAGTTTTCCCATAACCACCAGCATTGGGAATAAAAACCTGATCACAACACCCCGTATACGTCTATTAAAGAACAGGTTTTTTCCTCTTAATATGGTGAATATGAGGGTAAAACCTCCACCGATCAAAAACAGTACACCAAAGGCAAAGACCACTGCCATAACGGCCGGCAGTTTAGGATGAATGTTCCTGAAACCGACATATGGTATCCACCAAAGTAGGACCGCTGATCCTGTAAGGGCTGCACAGGTCAATAGCAGAAGCAGTATAAATCTGTTTCTGTCACGCGTTCTGCTGTTTCTGTCTTCACTTGTATCCATGTTATGCCTGATATATGTCCGGTTTACTGGTCTAACAGTCTAAAAGATTACCCGGGGACAATAATTAACTCCTGAGCATCGTATCTTTTTCAATCCTGTTTCCCCGGAGGAAATCAGATATTGATATCCTTTTTTTACCGGGAAGCTGAATCTCTCCTATCGCTATTGTGCCTTTGCCTGTTTCAACGACAAAACTGCTTTTATCTTCTGTTATGACCCTCCCTGGTTTTTCATGGATTGCCTCACTATCAGTTACAATCGGTGAAAACAGTTTTATTTTTTTTCCACCGAGGTTCGTAGCCGCTCCGGGTAAAGGATCCATGGCCCTTATGAGCGATGCAATCTTTAAGGCATCACGGCTCCAATCTATCTCTGCCATCTCTTTTGTAATCTTTGAGGCATAGGATGCCTTTGCATCATCCTGAGGAACTCCAACCAGTTCCTTTCCTGCGGACTCTTTAAGAAACTTAACTATCACATCCCCCGAGATATCTGCCAGCCTGTCAAACAACTGCCCGGCTGTTTCATTCTCTCTTATGGCTACCTCATCCATGAGGAGGATGGGCCCCTTATCGAGCCCTCTTGCCATTTTCATAATAGTTATGCCTGTTAAAGGTTCATTATCCAGTATGGCCCACTGTATGGGAGCTGCCCCCCTGTACCTGGGTAAAAGCGATGCGTGGATATTTACAGCTCCATATCCGGGTACCGAAAGGACAGATCGATGAAGTATCTGTCCAAATGCGGCAACAATGAAAAGATCGGGCGCCAAGGCTTTAAGTTCATCAATAAAACCCTGTTCATTCACATTCTCAGGCTGAAGAATCTTCAAATTATATTCAAGAGAAGTTTCCTTTACGGGTGAACAGGTCAGGCTGCGCCCTCTTCCCTTTGGCCGATCAGGCTGGGTTACAACTGCGGATATATTGTAACCTTCATTTAAAAGGCTTTTAAGGGCAGGGACGGCAAAATCCGGGGTTCCCATATAGATAATATTCGGATTATGAGGAAACAGGTTACCTTTACTTTGTTCCATAATATCCTGTTACTGGTTATTTTTGAGAATTTTTTTTAAACGCTTTTTATACAGGGATCTTTTTATGGTGCTGATATGATCAATAAAGAGAATTCCATTAAGATGGTCGATCTCATGCTGGAGGCATACAGCATGTAATCCCTCCGCCTCTATTTCAACTGGATTCCCATCCCGATCAAGGGCCTTTACCAGCACTTTTTCATTTCTTGTTACCTCAGCGGAATAATCATAAACACTCAGGCATGCTTCTTCATATACTATTGAACCTTCGGAAGATACTATCTCCGGATTAATAATTACATTTATCCTATTACCTTCTTCAGGAGGTGTAACATCGTATACTACAAGCCGAATTGATTCCCCTACCTGAGGAGCAGCCAAACCTATTCCAGGGGCCTTGTACATAGTTTCGGTCATTGAATCGATCAATTCCTGGAGTTTTCCGTCTATATTCTCTATAGGCAGGGCCTTTGCCCTAAGCACAGGGTCTGGATATTTATATATAGTCAGCATATCACTCATTGAATCACCACCATTTATTTTTTTATTGTCTATACTACAAAATAAGCATAATACCCAAACATTAAATACTTATTAATTAGAAATCAAGTTGAGTTAAGCTCAAATGATGCTTGACATTTTTCAAGCATCTCCATATTGAGTGTTTATTATGAAAAATATAGCAAATTTTCTTTTTGAAGTGGGCATGCTGAAAAAAACACCTCGGACAGGCTACCAGTTTCTGGGCTCAGGCAGTGAATCAGTTGCTGATCATTCTTTCAGGATGACAGTTATCGGCTATATCCTTGCAGGTCAAATCCCGGGTGCAGACCGGGATAAGATAGTTCTGATGTGTCTCTTTCATGACCTTCATGAGGCAAGAACAGGAGACCAGAATTATGTGAATAAGCGCTATAACACCGTAAATGAAGAAAAGGCAGTCTCTCATATGACTGCCGGACTTCCCTTTGGTGATGAGATAAAAGATCTTACTGAAGAATTCAATATGGGAGATTCTATAGAAGCATCTATTGCAAAAGATGCCGATCAGATTGATCTTATCCTTGAACTCAAGCAGCAGAAGGATCTGGGAAACAAATATGCAGATGAATGGCTCTACTTTGCAAAAAAAAGGCTTATTAACGATAAATCAAAAGAAATGGTTGAAGAAATTCTTCAGACCGATCATACGGAATGGTGGTTTGATAAAAGAATTGACCTGTGGGTAAATGGATCTCAAAATAATAAAAACAGCAAATAACCTGACTAATGCTTCCCGAATAAGAAAGGTGGCCTTAGGAGTATCCTTTTTTTCTCATATTCTTCTTTTTATAGCCTTTCAGCAGGTCATGCCTGAACTGTGGCAAACCAGCGAACTTAAGACTTACAAAGTTGAACTTATAAGGGATGCTATTGACGACATCCCTTCGGAAATGCTGGAACAACTGGAAAAGGAAAACAGCCTTAAAAAATTAACAGAGGAAAATAAAGATTCGGAAGAAACCATATCCCTTGATACCAAGGATAAAAGGTACATTTCCTATACCAGGCTTCTTAAAAAAAGGCTTTCTGAATACTGGGGCTACCCCAGGAAAGCAAAGGAACAGCTTATGGAAGGGAAATCCCATGCAATCTTCAGTCTGTCACGGGATGGACAGCTTATTACAGCTGCAATTACAGGGTCATCCGGGTTTAAATTACTTGATCAGGAAGGGATTGATACTATTATGAGGGCGGCACCCTTCCCTCCTTTCCCTGATTCCATTACAGTAAAAAGACTTAATATAAATGTATCTTTTGAGTATCGCCTTACTTCCGTGAGAAAATAGTATTTTCAGAGATTTCAGATCATACTTGACTCAATTAAAATTATGATTATTTTAGAGCACCTAATAGGCTTAATTCATTATGTATTCCGGGGTTAATATGTCAGGAAAAGATTATTACAAAATACTTGGTGTTTCGAAAACTGCAACAGATGATGAAATTAAAAAGGCATATCGAAAACTAGCCATGAAATACCATCCTGATCGCAATAAGGATGATAAAGTAGCCGAAAGCAAGTTCAAGGATGTGAGTGAGGCATATGCAGTCCTGAGCAATAAGGAAAAAAGGCAGCAATATGACATGTTTGGTTCCGAAGGGTTCCAGAATAAATTCTCTCAGGAAGATATTTTCCGGGATTTCGATTTTGGGAGTATATTCAGTGAATTCGGCTTTGGAGGAAGAGGCCGGGGCAATTTTGGAAATATCTTCGGAGGGATGGGCGGAAATTCCTTCAAGGGGGGTGGGTCTCCATTTAACGGACCTTTCGGAGGCCACAACAGTCGTCCTCAGCCTGTAAAGGGCAAGGACATTATTTATGAACTCTCTATCAACCTTGAAGATACTATTGAAAACTCGGAAAAACTGATTGCTTACCACAGGGATAATTCAAATCAGGAAAAAATATCAGTCAAGGTTCCGGCCGGCATATCAACCGGTAAAAAACTCAGACTTGCCGGCAAGGGAAATCCGGGTATAAACGGAGGCCCATTTGGCGATCTTTATATCCAGATAAGGGTTATAGAGCATCCTCTGTTTAAAAGAGACGGGGATGATCTTGTATTTACTAAAAATATCAAATTCACCGAAGCAGTACTTGGTACTGATATTGATGTGCCCACCATTGATAAAAAGACATTACGACTGAAAATTCCACCGGGAACACAAAATAACGCTAAATTTAGGCTCAAGGGATATGGCATTCCCCATATGAACCGCAAAGACCGCGGTGATGCATATGTATCAGTAAATATTGAAACACCTAAAACCCTGACAAAAAAACAGGAGGAAACCGTAAAAAAGCTTTCCGAGCTGGGATTATAGGATGAAGGCAATTTCCATTTTTTCCGGGGGGCTGGACAGCATCCTCGCAGCCCTCCTTGTCCGGGAATCCGGAATTGAAGTCATGCCTGTGTTTTTTACCACCCCTTTCTTTACACCCGAAAAGGCGCTTGAATCTGCACGGAATAATAACCTTCCCATTAAAGTTGTTGATATCACGGAAATATATTTTTCCTTATTAAAGAATCCGAAACATGGTTTCGGGGGGAATATGAACCCGTGTATAGACTGTCATGCACTTATGCTCAGACTGGCTGGAGAGATGCTTGAAGAGGAAAATGCAGATTTTATTGTAAGCGGTGAAGTGCTCGGTCAGCGCCCCATGTCACAGACCATGGTATCCCTTTCAAAAGTTGAGAAAGAAAGCTCCATGAAGGGTCTTATTCTGCGCCCGCTTTCGGCAAAACTCCTGCCGAAAACCATCCCTGAACTCAAGGGATGGATTGATGAAAAAAGCCTGTTAAATATATCCGGTCGTTCCAGAAAACCCCAGATCTCACTGGCAAAGAAATTAAATGTGACGGATTATCCCCGCCCTGCCGGCGGCTGCCTTCTAACCGATCCAATTTTCAGCAGAAGATTGAAAGATCTTATGGACAACAGCTCAGAGCTCCTGAAAAAAGAGGTAGAGCTCCTGAAAATTGGAAGACATTTCCGCATATCCTCTGACACGAAGATTGTGGTTGGCAGAAATATGAAAGAAAATGAAACAATACTGTCTCTCGTTGGTGAAAGAAGTTATTTTTTTAATACCATCACTATTCCCGGCCCGGTCGTATATGTCTCTGGAAAGAGGTCACCTGAAACTGATATGCTCTCAGCATCTATGACCGTTGCATACAGTGATGCAAAATCAGGTGAGACCGAAATTGCATTAAATCATGAAGGCACAAAAAAGAGCATCATGGTATGTTTTAGGGATAAGGGTGAGTTTAAAGATTATATGATATAAATCATGTTATTTACTGTTTTAAAAGCTTGTCCAGAAATGGCTTGCTTCTTATGGCTTCCATCTTTTCATTGTTTTGTTCCATGGTTTTATTATGGGCATCAATCTGGCCTTCAATCTTGTGTATATCCTGGTTAATCTCCTGAATTCTGGTCTCAATGTCAAGAATAGCTATCTTGTCTTTCCTTAGTAATTCACTATTTTTATATTTCTTTAATTCCTTCTGAGCATCGGCCTTTTTATTCTCAAATTCCTGTAAAACGATTTTTTCCTCTTCAATAAAAGCCATTATTTCCTTGTTCTCCTCAAGTATAGGGGCTTCCTTTTCCATGGTAAAATAGAGATATGAGAATCCGGCCAGCAAGATTATTACAATAATGAACAGGACTTTAACAATTCCTTTAAGCAGGCTGGCGATACCTGAAAAAATGTTTAAACGATCAAAAAAAGTACCAATTGAATCGCTTGTTGTATATTTAACGTCACTCCCCTTTACCTGATGCCAGATTTTGTCAATTGCTTCGGTGATTTTGTCAACATCAGTGTCCAGGGATTTTGCAAGCTTTCCTGTTCTGCAATTGTTTTTAATTTCTTCGCTGCCGGAAAGCATTTCCTCTGCCGTATTCTCAAAGCTGGAAATAATGCCATCAGTATTGACTTCCTGGGTAAATTTTCCCGGGAACTGTTTTTTAAGACTAATAATGTCATTTTTTAAAACAGAGAGACATTTTTTGATTTCTTTTCCGAATTTTTCCATGAATATATTCTCACTAATATATTCGCTGGCAATGGAAATAAGGAGTGTGTTGTCCCTTATTATTCGAAGTGATTGAAAATTAGGCTGATCTGAATCCATTTTATAACCTTTTAATTAATTCAACGGAAATATAATTATATATAATATTTTGCATAACCTGTTTTATCTAAATTTTAAACCACATAATTTAATAAGGTTATTTTTAATTTTTATAGCAATAACAACTTGTAAATATACCAAATAAAAATTTTTTTTAAAAGAAATTGACAAAACCGAAATATATCAAGTAGAACACACATGAATTGAAAGAACAATTCATATAATCATTTCCCTGTTTAGTCCTGCAAGTAAATAAAGTTCACCAGGGTAGACGTTTTATATTTCGGCTGATGCCGGTATTTTATTAAATAAATAAGTTTCAAAAATTCGACTTGGAATTGGATATGGCAGATAGGAAAAAAGGAAGAATAAAAATAAACAGTGAAATATGCAAAGGATGCTATCTTTGCATCTCGGTTTGTCCAAAACAGATAATATCTGTATCCGAAAGTCTCAACCACCAGGGATATTATCCCGCAAAAAGCATAGATGACAACCCGAAAGACATAAAATGTATTGGATGCGCAATGTGTGCAACCATGTGTCCGGATGTTGCTATTGAGGTTTATCGTGACTGAAAAAGTATTGATGAGTGGAAATC
The DNA here is from genome assembly GCA_963667015.2 of Desulfatiglandales bacterium. Classification (GTDB taxonomy): domain Bacteria; phylum Desulfobacterota; class DSM-4660; order Desulfatiglandales; family HGW-15; genus JAAZBV01. The sequence goes on along the minus strand of CAXXJJ010000004.1, from coordinate 179,593 downwards.
ATGTTATTGGCGAAGCTGCAGTGAGAGCAGGTTGCAGGTTTTATGCCGGCTACCCTATTACACCGCAGAATGAACTGACAGAATACATGGCTGCATCAATGGCCAGACTTGATGACGGCACATTTATACAGGCGGAGAGTGAAATAGCTGCCATTAACATGCTTATAGGCGCTTCGATGGCCGGAGCTAGAGTCATGACAAGCTCATCTAGCCCGGGAATAAGCCTGAAGCAGGAGGGTATCTCCTTTTTATCGGCACTTGAACTCCCGGCAGTTATTGTAAACTGCATGCGTGGAGGCCCAGGACTTGGAAATATTGCCCCTTCACAGGGAGACTATTTTCAGGCAACCAGAGGCGGAGGCCATGGCGACTACAGGAATATTGTCCTTGGACCTGCATCAGGACAGGAGCTTGCCGATTGCGTAACAAAGGCATTTGATTATGCTGACCAGTACAGGACCCCTGTTTTTATACTGCTCGACGGTATGATGGGACAAATGATGGAACCTGTTGTGTTTCCTGAATATAGAGACATCAGTACCCTGCCTGAAAGGCCCTATAAGATAGACGGCGCAAATAACAGGCCGAGGCGCGTTATCAAGTCTCTATGGCTGGATGTGAGCGTAGAAGAGGCACTTAACTGGAAGCTTGTAAAAAAATATGAGGCCATAAAAGATGAAATCCAGCTTGCAGAAACATATAAAACATCAGATGCTGTAATCACGGTAATAGCCTATGGAACAGCCGCAAGAATAGCAAAAGGCGCTGTTGACAGGGCAAGAAAGGAAGGACTGAAGGCCGGTCTCTTCAGGCCTGTTACCCTCTGGCCCTTTCCCGAAAAATACCTTCAGGAAACTGCACAAAACAAAACCGAGTTTCTTGTTTATGAAATGAGTACAGGTCAGATGCTTGAAGATGTAAAGCTTTCACTGAATGGCAGTAACAAGATACATTTCTACGGCCGTCCCGGCGGACCGGTTTCAACACCTGTAGAAATATTTGAACAGATTAAAAAACATTATCCTGAATAACAAACTGTTATCAGAATTATTTTAATATAAGGATTTAAAATGTCTGAAACCGTTTTCTCAAAACCTAAATATCTTAAGGATGCTGTTTTCCACTACTGCCCGGGTTGCGGGCATGGAATAACCCATCGTCTTGTAGCCGAGGTAATAGAAGAACTTGGCATAGGTGATAGATCCATATGTGTTCCGCCTGCGGGCTGCGCGGTTCTGGCCTATGATTATTTTGACATTGATGTGGGAGAGGCGGCGCATGGTAGAGGTGCAGCAGTTGCTACCGGAATAAAAAGAGTTCTTCCTGACAGGATTGTCTTTACCTACCAGGGTGACGGAGATATGGCAGCCATTGGCACTGCGGAAACAATCCATGCTGCAAACAGGGGCGAAAAAATCACCACCATATTTATCAATAACGGTACATATGGCATGACTGGCGGACAGATGGCGCCTACAACCCTCTCGGGTCAAAGGTCCACAACTACACCGGGCGGAAGAGATGTTATCAGGGACGGAAATCCTTTGAGACTTAGTGAAATGCTCGGCCTGCTTGATGGTACTGTCTACATCGAACGGGTTTCAGTAACATCGCCCAAAAATATAAAGGCCGCAAAAAGGGCAATAAAAAAGGCATTCAAGATCCAGATAGCAGATCTGGGATATTCACTTGTCGAGGTATTATCCCCCTGCCCTACAAACTGGAAGATGTCACCCGTAGATTCCTGTAAGTGGATAGATGAAAATATGACAAAAACATTCCCCATTGGCGTTATCAAGGACAACGCAGAGAATATTTGAGAGAGGTAGTTTACTGAAATGATAACCAAAACAGCATTTGCAGGATCAGGCGGCCAGGGAGTTCTTTCAATGGGATACATTCTGGCGTTTGCGGCAATGAGAGATAAGATGAATGTTACATACCTGCCTTCATATGGAGCAGAGGTAAGAGGCGGGACAGCAAACTGCACTGTGTGTGTCTCAGATGAAGAGATTGCCTCACCTGTGGCGTCATCTCCTGATTATGTCGTTGTTTTAAACAAGCCATCAATGGTTAAATATCAGAAACTGATAAAAAAAGGCGGGATAATGCTCATCAACTCTTCCCTTGTTGAAGGGGAACCTGATAGAAATGACATAGAAGCCGTAAAAATTCCTGCCAATAAGATAGCGCTCGAACTTGGAAATGAGCGAGCTGTTAATATGATAATGCTCGGCGCCTTTGCTGCAAAGACAGGCGTTACATCCCTTGAATCACTTATCGGTGGTATGAGTGAGGTTTTGAAATCCAAAAAAGCCGGCCTTGTTGAATTGAATAAGGCAGGAATAGAAAAGGGCGCAGAATACGCCCTTAACGCCTGATAAAAAAATTTATATGAATTCTATGAGTGAAGGATCATAATCCTCCACCTTTTCAAATCCAAGGAGATTCAGCAGGGTTGCAGCAACATTTGACAACCCTTTTTCCTTGATATCAGCCATTCTGTATTCACCATTATACTGCGGATCAAAAATAACAAAGGGAACAGGATTGAGTGTGTGTGAGGTCTTCACACTTTTCTTTCCGTCCTTTCCTGTTGAATACATTTCATCTGCATTTCCGTGATCAGCGGTTACTATTGCGATCCCATCCATTTCTTCCACTACATCCAGGAGTTCACCAAGACATTTATCAACTGCTTCAACCGCTGTGATTGCAGCATCCATAACGCCTGTATGGCCTACCATATCACCATTGGCAAAATTGAGTCTTCCGAACCGGTAATCCCCTTCCCTTAACAGGCTTATTACCGAATCCTTTATCTCAAAGGCCTTCATTTTAGGTGCATGATCAAACTCGATTCTATCCGAAGGTATCTCAATATATTTTTCAAGTTTTTCATCTATATAACCGGACCGGTTTCCGTTCCAGAAATATGTAACATGTCCGAACTTCTGGGTCTCTGAAACAGCAAAGGATTTTACACTGGCGGCACACAGATATTCACTGACCGTTCGTTCTATATCTGGAGGCTGAACAAGAAAATTTGGCGGGATACGGGTGTCACCATCATATTCCATCATACCGGCAAAAAGGATATCCGGCAAAGGACCGCGATCAAATTCGTTTAAATCCTTTTCAGTAAATGCCCTTGATATCTCGATGGCCCTGTCGCCCCTGAAGTTGAAAAATACAACTGAGTCACCGTCCCGGATTGTTCCTACAGGATTATCATCATTATCAACAATAACAAAAGGATCAAGATACTGGTCGGTTATATGCGGATCTTCGGCATAGTATGTTTCTATGGCCTCTGATGCAGAATGAAACTTTCTTCCTTTCCCAAGTACATGGGCGTCCCATCCTCTCCTGACAATATCCCAGTCCGCATTGTACCTGTCCATGGTGACCTTCATACGCCCACCACCCGAGGCAATGGCAAAGTCAGCATTTTTTTCCCTTGAGATCTTATCAAGCTTTTCCTGGGTGGGAAGAACGTAGTCAAGCGCACTTTTTTCACCAACATCCCTTCCATCAAGAAGTGCATGAACACGAACCTTTTTAAGTCCTGACTCTGCGCAGTTATCAATAAGAATATTAAGCTGGTCAATATGGGAATGGACATTTCCATCAGAAAGCAGGCCTATAAAATGGAGGGTTCCGCCTTTTCGTGATCGATCAAGTATCTCCTGCCATAATCTTTCCTCAAAGACCTTTCCGGTCTTAAGGGCGCTGTTGACAAGACTTGCACCCTGCTCGAATACCCTGCCGGCCCCAAGCGCATTATGCCCAACTTCACTGTTACCCATGTCTCCGTCAGTTGGCAGTCCAACCGCTTTTCCATGGGCTTTTAATTGTATGTATAGATCTGTTTTTAAAAGTCTATTTAAAACAGGGGCATTGGCAAGAAACACGGCATTGCTTTCATCATTTTTACCTATACCAATACCGTCCATTATAATCAGGAGCAGAGGCCCCTTCCTGCCCTTAAAATATTTTAAGGATTTTAATTCAAGTGACATTTTTTTCTCCGGATGATTTTGATTTGATCAGGAATGTTACGACAAAATATTTAAAATGGTCAAGTTATGATTCGCCTCCATTCACGAATATATAACAGACTGTCAGATTAATGACTTTAAAATAATAAGCGCATATTTTCCATTTATTCATTATCCTTTAGGGCGGTGGAAAATATTCTATTTATGACCGGCCTGTTTACATTGAGCCGCCATAATAAATTTTCAATCAAAAAATGTATCTAACTGAAATTAATGGTTTATTTATTAATTCTAAAATCCATTGCGGATCTAGACAAAAAAGCCCCTGTCAGGGCAACCCTGACAGGGGCTTTTTTCAGAGATTAGGAATGAAGTAAGGAGGGAGACTCCATTTCCTTTTATTGCTCTATAAATGCAATTCATATGCCATTAAAAGAATAAGACCGGCATCATTATCTTTTAAAATTTCGAAAAGATTCATGGTCCGAGAGCTTTTGAATTTTTGAGGGATCAATATCAACACCCAGCCCTATCCCATTAAGGGGATGACCAACCCCTCCATATTCAAAGGATACATCTTCTTTTGTCACATTCTCAGCCAGAAGCAACTTGTCATAGGAGCCTTCATAGTAGACAGCATCCCGGCAGAGAAGTGATAAAATCCTCCCTGCAGCAGATAACAGGCCGGATTCACCCAGTTGACATCCAATCTGAAAAGGGGTTTTCATGGTGCGCAGATATTCAATTATTTTAAGGGATCGTCTCAATCCACCGCATTTTGAAACCCTTACATTCACCATTCCATAATATCCATCACATGAGATCTTTTCTATATCTTCAAATGAACATGCAGACTCATCAGCCATTAATACTATATCAGAATCCCCGGCCGCTTTTGAGAAGTCAGAGATTTCCCCGGAGTCCGGTTCCATGGGTTGTTCTACAACCTTCACGCCGTGTTTTACGAGCAAAGGTAAGTGTCTTATAGCAGTATGTTTATCCCACACCCCGTTCACATCCACCTTGAGCTCATATTTACCGGAAATATTCTCTGAAACTATTTTCAATAGTGACTCGTTCTGTGAAAAGTCCTTACCTACCTTAAGTTTGAGCCTGTTTATACCGAGCCTGTTTATAATTTTGCATGCATCCTTTACAACATCCTCATTTCCAAGTGGAATAGCCGCGCTATATAGAATTGGAGAGGCATAGTATTCATGTGAAAAAAAATCAATTATCTTCATTTTTTGTTCTCTTGAAAATGCGTCCAGTAATGCCATCTCCAGAGCACAGATCGAAGCGTTCATCTCCTTTTTAAGGGGGAGTGAGTCCAGGAAACCCCATAACTGCTCGGTATCATATAATTCCCATGGAAATTTTTCATCCTGGATTAACTCAGTGATATCGGAAATCATTTTATCAGGACTTTCCCCGGTAACATATGTCCTTGGGGCACCCTCTCCGCAGCCTAATATCCTGCCATCCCTGTCTTTGAGCAGGATAAATACATTTGTGATTGACAGCCTTTTTCTCAGGGAATGTGAAAATTCACGGGCAAATGGCAGCGTAACCTTTACAGAGTTTACCTCTTTAATCAGCATTTAGATCTCGATTCCATTATTTTTTGAACCACTTTCAGGATGAACCGGAAGATCAATAATAAACTGAGTTCCTTTATCCAGCCTGCTTTTTACCTCTATGGTGCCACCATGATCCTGAACGTTCTGGTGGACAATAAAAAGTCCCAGGCCTGTTCCTTTATGGTCTTTGCTTTTATGTTTTGTTGTAAAATATGGATCAAATATTTTATTAATCATGGTTTCCGGAATACCTTCACCATTATCTTCAAAAATGATTCGAATACCCGGTTCTCCTTTTTTGCCTATTTTATTTTGTAATGTAGTTATCTTAATAATTCCATGCTCAGGAGTAAATTCCACGGCATTTGACAGGAGATTCAGTATAATCTGCTTGAATTTCTCCGAATCAAGCCAGGCCTTATCTAATCCGGAATCATATTCAGTCTGAACTTTAATTCTTTTACCATTGCTTTGAGGCGAAACAAGAAGGACCATCTTATCAATCAATTCATGAATAGAGCTGGACTCAAATTTTGGTTCCTTGGTGTTTACAAGATCAAGAAGTTCAGAAATCAGGCTGTTTACCCTTTCTGTTTCTTCCATCGCTATTTTATGAAAATTTCCGCGATATTCTTCATCATCAAATTTATAGGGCAGCATCTGTATAAAGGTACCGATTGCTGTCATAGGATTTTTTATCTCATGAGCAAGCCTGGCAGCCAGATCACCCAGGAAAGCAAGTTTTTCCGTCCTGCTTAAAAGGACGTGGGACCTTTTAAGCTCCATCATCTGCTCCTGAAGTTTTTTGTACAGCCTTGCATTTTCGATCGCAATAGCAATTTGAGGAGCAAAAATTTCAAGCGTATTTCTTGTTTCTTCAGAAACACCATCCCCGTTGGTCGCATCGGTTGCAATAATTCCTATTACCTTAGATCGGGTTATCAATGGTACGGCAAAAACTGAACTGGGTTTACCATGCAAAAGGACGATATTCTCCTTTCTGAGATTGGAGGTTATAACATCAGGGATATATTCTGCCCGTCCGGTGCTTGCAACTCTTGCCAGCAGGTTGTTAACCCTGTCAAGAGACACACAGTAATTTTTTACTTCTTCGGGAATATTATCATCAAAACCTGTCGCATAAAGGTATTCCAGACTATCCTTCTTTTCATTTACAATCATGATGATTGCCCTGTTGATCATGCATATATTTGAGAGCGTACTCATGATTACATTAAGGAGTTTTTCAAGATTCAAAACAGAAAGAATTGCTTTTCCGGTCTCCTGAACGGCTTGAAGCTGTCTGACTTTTTCACTCAACTGAACATTTAAAAGATTGATCTCCTCATATTTTTTTTCAAGTAAATGTTTATCTCTCTCCATCTCTTTAATTGTGTCGGCTAAAACTGATTTTGAAGAGAAAAATCTGGAAAATATCTCGTTGACCCTGTTCCTGGCCGGCCATTTTACAATGTATTCACAATAAGGGGCTCCATCGAAATAACAGCAACTCTCTTTAAGGTCTACATTCTTACTTCCCCAGATTAAAGGTAAATAGGTATAAATACCTTTATTGTACTGGCAGATATCCTTGGAGGCCTTCATATCGGGATTCCAGTGTAATCTTACTATTGCACCGCTTCTATTGACTGAAAGCAGTTCTACTCTTTTGTTCCTGTTAAGTTTATCATTGATCTTTTGTACATTTTTAAAACCTTTTTCTATGGACCAGAAGGCTTTAAAAATTATCTTCTGGATATAACCCAGTGAAGCGTTTGTAGTCGTGTACTTGGCGATTTTATATGGTGCATCGTCATCCCTTAATGTAACTTTTGCACGCCTGTATAATTCTGAAGCCACTTCGCTTGATATCCAGTTGTTCTGATCTTTCAGATAAGATACAGGATCAGCAAGAATATCAAGTTCAGGATGCAGGTCCTTTAAAAACTCCCGAATATCCGTATCGCTGTGATCTTCAAGGTAGTTGATAATGGCCTTTGAGTTTATGCAGTTAACTTCTTTTTCCATTTCTTATTAATTTTATTTTCCTCATTAAGTATTATTAAAGCTGCATTTTAGTTGAATAAATCACCCCGCCATGAAGAGGCGGGGTATTTCAGTATATGTTAAAAAAAAGATTTATACACTAATATTGCATGCTGGCTGTAAATATGGTCTGACCACATGCCTTTCTTCCTGGTTCACAGGATTATAGGTTTTGACTAATTCTGGATATTTCTTCCATTCATACCATTGCTCAGGATACTTACAGATAAACTGTTCAAGCACCTTTAATACAATTTCGCCGGTTGTTGTGGAGGGGGTATATCGTACCATTTCTATCATCTGCTCATGAGAATAGGCTACGAACTTGTATTGATCCAGGTTAAAGCGATGTAAAACTCCAAATACCACTTCAGCGCCTGTACGTTTTTGAAGGAGGTTAATGGTACGATCAAGACCTGTAACCTGACCGAGGAACGTAGTCTTTTTTTTGTCCGATGTCCTCCATTCATCTATTTCATCACACTGAGTAATAACCACCCGGTTCTGTTTCAGTTCATTTATTGCACTTCTTAATACATTACCGCTTTCTGCCCCGTCAATCATTCTTATCCCAAAATTATCTGCCTGCTCAAAAGCCATTCTTTTAAGTTGAGGCGTTTTAAACTTTGCAATCATTGAGATTTTGATATCATTGATAGCCAGCAGCAAAGGAATGTATTCAATTGCTCCGTAATGACCTGTAATAAGAATTACACCTTTCCCTTTTTTAAGTGCTTCTTTAATAATTGACAAATCATCGCTTGAAACATGTTTATTTAAAAAATCAGCAACTTTTATTTTCGATTCAAACGCTGCAAATATTTTTTCATAATAATGTGAAAAAATACCGGAAAATACCCTTTTTGTAATACCAGACAGCTCTTTTTCCCTTTTTGTCCATCCTATTACATCCGAGACCGATTTTTTAATGGTATCTCTTTCATCTTTTTTAATGAAAAAATAAAATTTACATAAAATAAACATGTATACCCTTACCAAACTCCATCCGAAAATTGTGTACAGAAAAATGTTACACTTCGCCTGTAAGAAATTACTCAACTTAAGCATTCTCATGATTTTTCCCTCTCTCTCTAAGTAAATTTTCAAAGATCTTTATGACATAGTACTCAATATTTATGCCAAAAAAAATTGGCTGCTTTTGCTGTTAAGAGTGATAAAAAACAGAAATATATAAATGGATAACAAGCTAATTTTATTAATTTTAACAGGAAATAATTATATAAAAGGAGTATTTCAATGAATGATGCCTGGATTTATAAAAAATAATAACGCACATATAATTGTGCACATATGCACATTTTTATGTGCATATGTGCAATTTTTTTTAGCATTAAGATAACAATTATAATACCTGAAATGTAATTAGCCTGTTTGAATTATGTTTTTTTATTCATAAATATCCGAGATAATATCTTATGAAATATGTGAAATTTTAAGCAGTTATTAGCATGTTTTAATCTAATTTCATGATACATGATAAAAATACCACAACAATCATACATTTTATAATGCACAAAATTATGTGCATATGGTACTGTAGAGCCTATGAAATATATTTTGGCATGATGATTGTATGTAAGCAGATTATTATTTAAAATCACTCTTATTTTCTGACACATAGCTTAAGAATTTCATAGCTATAAACTTACTGAAAGGAACAATTTCTAAAATGGATAAAAAGGCTTCCATTCTGGTAGTTGATGATGAATACGGTGTTTTACAATCATTCAAAATGGTATTAGGGACTGATCACAATGTATACCTTGCCGAAAATGGTGAAAAAGCGCTGAAGATATTTTCAGAAAACTCTTTTGACCTTATACTGCTTGATATTATGTTGCCTGATTCCAATGGAATTGATCTATTACAACAGTTCAAGGAAGCAGACCCGGATACTGAAGTTATTATGGTTACGGCTGTAAAAGAAGTGAAAACCGCTGTAGATGCAATGAAATTCGGAGCATATGATTATATCGTAAAACCTTTTGTTGTTGAGGATATTATTAATGTTGTTAACAGGTCTCTTGAAAAGCATAATCTTAAAAGGGAAGTAACTTACCTTAAAGATGAGTTGGAAAGATTTCAGCCATTTGAAAAGATCGTTGGACAAGATCAGAAAATGCGGGAGATCTTTGATTTGATATCTACCATTGCTGAAAGTGATGGCGCAGTATTAATACAGGGTGAAAGCGGAACAGGAAAAGAACTTGTGGCCAGGGCTGTTCACAAGCTTGGGCACAGAAAGGAAGAACCCTTTGTAGTTATTAATTGCGCAGCCATACCTGAAACACTCATGGAGAGTGAAATTTTTGGACACAATAAAGGAGCTTTTACAGGTGCATCTTCAATCAAGGTAGGAAAACTGGAAATAGCAAATAAAGGTGTTGTGTTCCTTGATGATGTAGATACGCTGGATATAGCTATGCAGGCAAAACTCTTAAGAGTCATTCAGGAAAAAGAATTTGAAAGGCTTGGAAGTACAAAACTGATTAAAATCGATGTTCGTTTTATAGCTGCATCCAATAAAGATCTCAAACACCTTGCTGAGATCGGAAAATTCAGAGAAGACCTCTTTTACAGACTTAATGTATTCCCTATTGAATTACCTCCTCTCAGAGAAAGACGGGGAGACATCCCTATTTTACTGGATCATTTCCTTCAAATGTATTCAAAACAAAACGGAAAAGCCCAAAAAAAATTCTCACAAAGTGCCGTAAAAATACTGACGGAACATTATGACTGGCCGGGTAATGTTCGGGAACTTCAGAATCTGGTTGAACGTCTTGACACCATTACAAAGAGTAATGTTATTTTTCCTAAAAGTGTATCCAGTTTCAATATTAATAAAAAGGAAATAAAAGATATACCTCTCAAGGAAGCAGTTGATATATTTGAAAAGGAATTTATAAATGATGTATTGAATAGAGTCAGCGGCAGCAGGAAAGAAGCGGCTCGTATCCTGGGAATACATCGAAATACGCTTCAAAAAAAATTAATTGACCAGATATAAAATTATTTGCTTCATAGGTAAAAAATGATTTCAATATCCCGCCATTAGTATTTCTTTTTTATAAAAAAACCTTTATTATTCAAACTCAAATTTTAAACCGGATAAGTTTATGGATAAAAAACCTCTTTTAGGCATAACCATGGGGGATCCTTCAGGGATAGGGCCTGAAATAATTACTAAATTATTCCTTGATGATAGTCTGTTAACCGTATGTAATCCAATAGTTTTTGGGGATACAAAAGTCCTTTCAGAATACGCTGGAAGATCTCTTATGATACACAAAATTGAATCAGCGGATAAAGCGGAATTCAAGCCCGGAAGAATAAATGTCTTAGAAATATCCTCGCTCGATAAAAAGGATTATGCCCCGGGAGTGCCGACACTTGCCGGTGGCATGGCAATGGTAAAATATATACTTTCCGCGGTAGATATGTGCGTTAAAGGCCAGATATCAGCCATGGTAACTTGTCCTCTTAACAAGGCACTGATGAATAAAGCCGGATATAATTACCAGGGGCACACTCAACTCATTTCCCATCTTACAGACACCGAAGATTATGTAATGATGCTGGCTGGAGACAGGCTGAGAGTTACGCTTGTTACGATCCATTGTGCATTAAAAGATGTGCCGAAGAATATTAACCGGGAAAACATCCTGAAAACCATAATGATAACCGCCTCTGCCCTTCAGAAAGATTTTGGAATAAAAAAACCCAGGATTGCTGTTGCAGCATTGAATCCCCATGCAGGAGAAGAAGGTCTTTTCGGAAAAGAAGAAGAGCTTATTATACGGCCGACTGTGGAAAAGGCGATTGAAAACGGATACGATGTATCAGGTCCTCTTCCGGCTGACACACTTTACCCGAAGGCCGTTTCAGGGAAATTTGATGCAGTAGTAAACATGTACCATGATCAAGGCCTTATCCCTTTGAAACTGCTGCATTTTTCAGATGGTGTCAATGTAACTCTGGGGCTTCCCATTATAAGGACATCCGTTGACCACGGAACTGCATATGATATTGCAGGCAAAGGCATTGCCGACTATAACAGTCTCAAGGCAGCGGTAGTTATGGCCGCCCAAATGTCGGAAAACAGGCGTAAATATTCGGAATATTAAAATGGCCGCAAGTGAAATAAAAGTCAGAGGCGCCAGGGTTCATAACCTGAAGAATATCAGCGTTGATATTCCCAGGAACCGGATAGTTGTAATTACAGGCCTTTCCGGATCAGGAAAATCATCCCTTGCCTTTGATACTATTTATGCCGAAGGCCAGAGAAGATATGTAGAGTCACTTTCAGCCTATGCCAGGCAATTCCTGGAACAGATGGATAAACCTGATGTGGATTATATAGACGGACTCTCTCCTGCCATTTCAATCGATCAGATGGCATCCAGCAGAAATCCACGCTCTACACTTGCCACGGTTACAGAAATCTATGATCATCTCAGGCTGCTTTATGCAAGAATTGGTCACCCTCATTGTCCAAAATGCGGAGTAGAAATATCAGCACAGACTACCCAGCAGATTGTTGACAGGATAATGGATCTTGAACAGGATACCAGAATCCAGATACTTGCCCCGCTTATTGAGGGCCGAAAAGGCGAATTTCAGCAGCTTTTCAACAAACTGAGAAAGGATGGTTTTACCCGTGTAAAGGTTGACGATGATATCAGGCTGCTGGATGAAGAAATAAAACCGGATAAGAACAGGAAGCATAATATCAGCGTTGTTGTGGACAGGCTGATAATCAACCCGGATATAAAAAACCGCCTTACAGATTCAATGGAACTCACCCTTAACATGGCAAACGGCCATGCAATTATAGATGTCATTGATTCAGAAGAGATCTTTTTCAGCACAAATGCAGCATGCCGAAACTGTGGAATCAGCATCCCGGAACTTACCCCTCAGATGTTTTCCTTTAATAATCCCCGGGGGGCATGTCCCGAATGCAGCGGACTGGGAAAGAAAAGATATTTTGATCCGGATCTGATCGTACCTGATCCAGCCCTTTCGTTAAGGGAGGGAGCTATTGCCCCATGGTCCAAAAGAAACTCCATATACTTTCAGCAGATGCTCGATGCAATATGTAAACACTATGATATTGATGCATATCAATCATTCGAAAGCATTGACCGGGAAAGCCGAAATATTCTCATGTACGGATCGGGCAATGAAGTGATCAAATTTTATTTTGAAAAGGATGAAAAACGATATTCCTATGACAGGCCCTTTGAAGGGGTAATTCCTTCCCTTGAAAGACGCTATAATGAAACGGATTCCTACCAGACAAGGGAAGATATAGAAAGATACATGAGCGTAATGGAGTGCCCTGAATGCAACGGATCCAGAATAAATCAATTCAGCGGAGCAGTAAAGATCGGAGGGCATACCATCCATGAACTTACGTCATTCTCCATAAAAAAGGCCAATGATTTTTTTGATAAACTCGAACTCAACTCAAGGGAAGAAAAGATATCAAAGAGGGTCATAAAGGAGCTGAAGGACAGAATAGGTTTTCTGGATAATGTAGGCTTGTCCTACCTCACCCTTGACCGGCCGTCATCCACCCTTTCAGGGGGAGAGAGCCAGAGAATAAGGCTTGCGACCCAGATTAGTTCGGGCCTTGCAGGAGTTCTCTATGTTCTCGATGAACCAAGTATAGGCCTTCATCAGAGGGATAACAGCCTCCTGCTGGAAAATATTACCAGGTTGAAGGAACTTGGAAATACTGTACTTATTGTTGAACACGATGCAGAAACCATAGAAAAGGCAGATTATATTATTGATATGGGGCCCGGTGCAGGAATAAACGGAGGGGAAGTTGTTTTCAGCGGCACACCGGCAGATCTCCTAAAAGACGAGAACTCCCTTACTGGAAAATATCTGTCCGGAAGACTGAAAATACCCCTACCGGAAAAAAGGAGAAGCGGAAATGAAAACAGACTCCAGATACTGGGGGCAGAGCAGAATAACCTTAAAAACATAGATGTGGAATTTCCTTTAGGCACATTCACATGCGTTACCGGTGTTTCAGGCTCGGGTAAAAGCAGCCTTATTAATGAAACTCTCTACCCTGCCTTAGCCAGGAAATTATACCGATCAAAGAAGATGCTTGGTAAAGTAAAAGATATCAAAGGCATAGAACACATAGATAAAGTAATAAGTATAGATCAAACACCCATTGGCAGGACTCCCCGTTCAAATCCCGCCACATATACCGGGATATTTGCCTATATAAGAGACCTTTTTGCGATGCTGCCTGAATCTAAAGTCAGGGGATACAAGCCGGGCAGATTCAGCTTTAATGTAAAGGGCGGACGCTGTGAAGCATGCAATGGTGACGGACTTATAAAAATTGAGATGCATTTCCTGCCTGATGTCCATGTACTGTGTGAATCATGTAAAGGCAGCCGCTTTAACAGAGACACACTTGAGATAAAATACAGGGGTATGAATATAGCTGAGGTCCTGGACATGACCATAAACCAAAGCTTTAAGTTTTTTGAAAATATACCTAATATTAAAAATAAACTAAAAACACTCCTGAATGTTGGACTTGGTTATATTAAACTGGGACAATCTGCAACCACTCTTTCAGGCGGGGAGGCTCAACGGATTAAACTTTCAAGAGAATTAAGCAAAAGGGGCACAGGAAGAACCCTTTACCTGCTTGATGAACCCACAACCGGACTCCATTTTGAGGATATTAAAAAGCTTGTAGAAGTCCTCAGATATCTCGTATCCATGGGAAATACTGTAATTGTAATAGAACATAATCTTGACGTCATAAAAACAGCCGACTACATAATAGACATTGGCCCGGAAGGCGGTGACAATGGTGGAAATATCGTTGCTACCGGAACACCTGAAGAGGTGGTAGATGTAAAAGAATCCTATACTGCATCTTATCTTAAAAAAGTTCTGAATAATAAATAGCATTACGGATACAGCACTATGGGCTCATTCAAAAATTAACTTTCAACCTGCAACGATCAACATTCAACTTTCAATAAAAATACATAATGAAATTGGTTTTCTATTCAGGCATTCTTACCAGACTATCTCTCAGAACATACATTGTATTGAAAGTTTTTTATAAAAATGGTACACATCCTCGCTTAATTTATAAATAATACTATCGGAGTTTACTGTATGAAAAAACTGATTACATCTGCCCTGCCCTATGTGAACAACCTTCCCCATCTGGGCAATATTATAGGCTGTGTGCTTTCAGCGGATGCCTATGCGCGTTTTTGCCGCTTGAAAGGATATGAAACGCTTTATGTATGTGGAACTGATGAGTACGGAACAGCTACAGAGACAAAGGCAAGAGAGGAAGGCCTTACTCCGCGAGAAATATGTGATAAATACCATGCACTTCATAAAGATATTTATGAGCACTTTAATATTTCGTTTGATATTTTCGGAAGAACATCCACCGAAAAGCAGACCGAAATAGCTCAGGGAATTTTTAAGGACCTGGAAGCGGCTGACCTCATATCAGAGGAAACCACATGCAGGACCTACTGCGAAAAGGACAGCATTTTCCTCGCAGACAGGTATGTTGAAGGCACCTGCCCCCACTGCGGAGATGATGGCGCCAGAGGGGATCAATGTGACAGTTGTGGAAAACTTCTTGAACCGGAAAACCTTATAAATCCCCGGTGCAAGATATGCGGATCCTCTCCTGTCTTAAAGGAGACATCACATCTTTATCTCAGGCTGGACAAACTCCAGGATAGATTAAAGTCATGGTCGGATAAAACATCAAAAGAAGGCAACTGGACGAATAATGCCATCCAGACAACCCATTCATGGTTTGAAAAAGGACTTCAGTCGCGTCCTATTACAAGGGACTTAAAATGGGGAATACCGGTACCAAGACCAGGCTACGAAGACAAGGTCTTCTATGTATGGTTTGATGCGCCTATAGGTTATATATCAATAACAGCAAAGGAACGGGATAACTGGAAGGAGTGGTGGCAGAACCCTGATGAGGTCAGACTCTACCAGTTTATGGCAAAGGATAATATCCCGTTTCATACAGTGATATTTCCTGCTTCATTGATCGGCACAGGTAACAACTGGACGCTTCTTTACCACATTAATGCAACTGAATACCTTAACTATGAAAATACTAAATTTTCAAAATCAAGGAATATCGGAGTCTTTGGCAATGATGTAAAAGAGACAGGTATCCATATTGACCTCTGGAGATTCTACCTTCTCGCCAACAGACCGGAAAGAAATGACAGTCAGTTTGTATGGGATGACTTTATTGAAAAGGTCAATTCCGAGTTCACAGACAATATCGGAAACATGGTTAACCGCACCCTTGTATACTTAAAGAAAAACTTTAACGGTGAGATTAAAGACCTTGACTTACCTGAATCTCACCAGACATTCATTGAAGAATGCAGAAAGGAACTGAACCAGGTTACAGAGGCCTTTGAGGCGGTAAGAATACGTGATGCAATCAGAACTATTCTTGCTATAGGAAACCGCGGCAATAAATTCTTTCAGGATATGCAGCCGTGGGACAGGATAAAAACCGAACCTGCTCATGCACATGCAACAGTTTCACTTCTTTCTTATCTGGTGAAGAGTGTAGCTATAGCCTTAAACCCCTTCATGCCTGAAACCTCCAGCGGAATACTTGAATTCATGAATATCAGTGAATATACATGGGATGACATAGGGCAATTCACGGGGTTGGACGGACATACCGTAGACCAGCCAGCGATAGTACATAAAAAACTTGATATAAAACTTGCAGAGAAGTTCCGAAAACAGTTCAGCGGGAAACAGTCTGATTTCGGAAGAATTCAGCTCATGGTAGGCAAGATTAAAGAAGTAAAAAAACATCCCAATGCTGATCAACTTTACTGGCTTTCTGTTGACCTTGGAGAGGATGAACCAAGGAGTATTGTTGCCGGACTTGTAAAAAGATACCAGCCTGAAGAACTCTCAGATCGAAAGGTCATTATCCTTGCAAACCTCAAACCCACAAAGATCAGGGATATCAAATCACAGGGGATGATCCTTGTATGCAAACACAGGAACAAAATGGAGCTTCTGGATGGAAGCCCGTTTGAGCCAGGCCAGATTGTGACTGTAGATAAACAGAAAATAGATCACAGCGAATTGACCATTGAAGAGTTTGGAGAGATAGATATCCAGGTAAAAGATGGCGTATTAATGGCTGGAGAACAAAAATGCCATATAGGAGGCAATCCGGTTGAAACTCACCAGCTCAAAGCCGGCAAGGTATGCTGAGACAATAGGCAAAAGAAAATTTATTAAACTCTCTTCCTCAAGACAGCATGAGTATCTTGCCTTTCTTGCCCGAAAGTCCCTGGAAACATGTGATTTTTCGGGTTTTTATAAAAGATATAGGGAGATGCTCTCCTGGACTGATCTCGACCGGTATACCCCGCCCGATTACCTCACTGACAAAGAAGCTCTGCATGAATTTTTTTTGTTCCATAAGAGTTTCAGCGGAAACCCACAGGATATTTTTAAAAATGATGATTCCGCTACTGATAGAGATACTGTCAAATGGGAGCACAGACTGGATGTTACAATAGTCCTTGACCAGGTAAGAAGCCCATATAATGTAGGCTCGGTCCTGCGCCTGATTGATAATTTCGGATTCAGGAGACTTGTTCACAACTCTGAATGGCTGAGACTTGATCATCCGCAGCTCTGCAAATCAGCCAGAGGATGTCAAAAATGGATACCTGTTGAATTAAAACAGGACCTTGTCGACTGGCTCAACGTGGAGGCGCTTCCTGTTATAGGTCTGGAGACCTCACCTCAAGCAATAGATATCGAAGCATGGGAACCTCAAAGTCCCTGCATCATTGTCATTGGCAACGAGGTTTATGGAATTGCTAATGAGCTGCGTAACTGCTGCAAAACACTTATAAAAATTCCCATGTTCGGGTTTAAAAAATCCATGAACCTCCATCACGCCCTGGCAATTGCCGGCTATAGAATAGC
The DNA here is from genome assembly GCA_963667015.2 of Desulfatiglandales bacterium. Taxonomy (GTDB): domain Bacteria; phylum Desulfobacterota; class DSM-4660; order Desulfatiglandales; family HGW-15; genus JAAZBV01. Next base: position 161,928 of record CAXXJJ010000004.1, on the reverse strand, counting down.
GGCCTCATTTAGTTGTTAAACATTCCTACAATTACTATCCTTATAACCCGCTTATTTTTATGCCTTTTCCTGCTCCCATGTTATTCCAGAGACAAACTTGAATAACAACTGAATAACTGGTATGGTCTATACAAAATCTATAACAAATCTATTATTAAGAAAACATAATGAATTCACATCTTCAATTGATTTATCTGCTGGCGGTAGGCGTTTTAGGCGCTTCGTTTATATGGTGGTGTAAAAGAAAAATATTTTTGACTGAGGCAAAAAGAAAGGCAAGGATTAAAAAGATAAAACGCTTTAATGCGGTTGATACCAGCTCTCCAACTGATACACCGGAGGCTGATGCAAAAGAGGCAGCACTGGAGAGCGTCGAAAACCGTTTCTCAATTATCAGGAAAGTCTCATTTATTTCTATAGTTTTTATGTGGCTGATAGCCCTACTTTACCCTTTTTTAAGCGGTGTACCTTCAACGTTTGTTTCAGTTTTAGTTGCAGCCTCCGGTGTTATTGTCGGTCTTGCTGCAAGACCGTTTATTGAAAACCTCATTTCAGGTATTGTCCTTTCCTTTTCCAACCTCTCAAGGATTGGTGACACCGTACTCATTGATGACAAATATGGAACAATAGAAGATATAACCATGACCCATACAGTCTTAAAGATATGGAACTGGAGGAGATACATAGTCCCCAACAGTAAAATGCTGTCCAAAGAGGTAATCAACTGCACAATTAACGACTCATACCAGTGGTCCCATGTTGAATTTTCAGTTTCCTATGATTCAGACCTGGAGCTGGTAAAAAATTTAGCCGTAACCGCAGCATCAGAGAGTAAATATTTCGCAGACTATGAAGAACCCAAATTCTGGATAATGGATATGGAAGAGAGAGGTTTTAAATGCTGGGTTGCCGCCTGGACAGACTCACCTGGAGACGCCTGGGAGTTAAAAAACGATATCAGAACTGAATTAATTACGCAGTTTAAAGCGCAGGGAATAAAAGCCCATAAATTAGAATTTGACCTTCAAAAAGTAGGAGCTTAACTGCTTTTTTCAGAAACAATAAGCCATTTACCATCCTCTTTTTTCAAAACCAGTAATTTACCTGAAGTAACTGAAAAATTAGAGGATTTGTAATCCTGGGAAAACCTTACCCTTACATTATTATTCCGGTCCGGTTCAGATATTTTTATATTGGATATCTCAACTTTTATCCATTTTTTCCTTTTATTTTTTCTTGATTTATCGGAGGCCCACCCACTTTTGTTAAGCCTGCCGGATCGAAAATCATTTGAATAAAAGGAAATATATTTTTTGATATCACCATTAGCTCCGGCACTCATTTCCCAGGCTTCCTTCCACTCATCTAAAATGGTGTATACCTGATCATAAATATTATCAACGGATTCGATATCTGAGTTAGATGTTTTTTCGACAGGAACAGCAATATCTTTATCAACAATTATCGGTTGCCTTATTACAGCACTTTTTTCAGGCGCTGAAGGTTCAGTTTTTTGAGGAGCAACACCGTCTGCATCCTCTTCAAATATAACCGGTTGATTCATGGCTACAGTCTCTACCGGGATATCATTATCGCTGTACATGATAAAATACCCGCCGATCAAACTGATAATAATAATGAAGAATACCAGGTAAATTGATAATACTTTCCTGATCCATTTTGGAAACACACCATACTTTATCAAACCAAGGGTAAATCTTTCATCTCCCCCTTTTCTGCTGTAAAGATCGATAATGCTTTTCTCCAGCTTTTTAGGGTTGCTTATCTTTTTTGAAAGCCATTGAAAATCCCTGTTGGTAATCCTTTCGGTCAGCCTCTCGGTTGTGAGGATAACCATCCCTTTCTTTCCCAGAGGGTATTTTTTTATGTATATGTCAGGCGTCTCATGAATTCCTAATCCCTTTATCAAAGCCTGGAGTGCACGAGGATCATTATAACGTTTTTCGGCAAAAGGATCTTCTTCCCTTAGAGTGTGATCCCGTGTAAGCTGATTCAGCTCATTATCCTGATAGGAATATATTCTGGCATCACCAAGATGAGAAAAATACATTATGCTGCCCTCAATATAAAGGATACATACTGATGCAGCCATTTTCTCATTGATTTTGATTCTTTCTTCAAGAATAGCCCTGTTTGCCTTTTTTAGTGCGGTAAAAATTGCATCACCAGGAGAATTGTTTTCTTCTAAATTCCTGTAGAAGGTTTCCATGATGACACTGTATGCCAGATTGGCAGCTTTTGTACGAAGGTAATCCCTGCCCACACCATCTATAACTACAAAAAGGTTATTATGGTGAATAAAATTCCTTTCCTTTTCAAGGCTCTGCTTGTTGGAATGAGTTATAAATGAATGATCAATATTTTTCATTATTTGGTATTTTTTTGGTAAAAGAAAGTTAATTTAAAATATTTTTTACCAGAATAATACAGGTTGAGTCAAGTTTAAAACCCTCTTTGACTGACTGCACTTCTTTAAAAAATCTGGAAAGAATAAGAGGAGTGGAAAAATCCATTCCGGGAGGCAATCATGCTCCGGAATGGATTTTATAAAAGATCTATTTATCAGCCTTTACGAAAATATACTCTTTAATTGCCTCGAATTTCTTCTGGCCAATGCCTTTTACGTTCATTATATCCTCTGTCTTCGTAAATTTACCATTCTGTTCTCTATACTCAATTATCCGTTCGGCGTATTTTTTACCTATTCCTTTTAACTGTACAAGTTCTTCAATGGTAGCCTTATTAAGGTCAACCTTTTTTGAATCAGCCGCCTGAACAATGCCTGCAAAAGCGAAGGCAATAACCAGTACCACAACAACTAAACCTTTAATTTTATTACATTTCTGCATAATAAATCCTCCTTTTTAAAGGTTAATAATAATCCATCAAAGGAATGTTTTTCCTTGGACGGTATAGATTATGTAGTGATAAAAAAAGAAGAGTATTGACTGTTAATACAATTTTAATGCCAAACTTAGGAATTCTTTATTATTTGTTTAGAAGTAAGAAATTTAAATTCGCTACAGTTTTTTTCATTAATATTTTCAAAGAGTTTTAGAATTCTTTTTGATAATTAACTGTTTAAATAAGTGGCGATATCGGACCAATAATTACTACACACAGAGATTAATTTCGAATATTGCACAGTTTTATGTGCTCCGTGCACACAAAATTGTGCTTAAGAGCATTACTGAAAATTTAAATGATAAGAAAAATTTATTACTATAAATAATACAAGGCCTGTTTTTTGCATAAAAATTCAAAAAAGGAGAATAAAGATGGGCGATCAGGGAAATATCCTGGGAAATGATGAGATAATACAAAAACTGCGCGCTATAACACCGCTCGGGTTAATAAGAGATGACGATATAAAAGGTCTTTTAAAATCAAGTAAAATTATTAAATATGATCCTTATGAAACCATTATAACTGAAGGTGAATACAGCAGTTGGATATACTTTCTGCTAAAAGGGGAAGTAGGCATACAAAAGGAAGGCGAAACAATAAATGTTCTCAGGAGATGCGGAGATATCTTCGGCGAAATGGGAATTATAGATAACTCTCCCAGATCAGCCTCGATTGTTGCCATTTCCAATACAGTATGTCTGGCCATTGACACATCATATGCGGAGAAACTCAAAGGGAATGAGAAAAACGCATTTAATGCTGTGATTTACCGGATATTCGCAGAAATTCTTGCGGAGAGATTAAGGAAAATGGATGCAGAACTTTTAAAAATAAAGAATGAAAATTATCGTCTTATTACTGAAATTGAGATGGCAAAATCCGGTACTGACTATGAAATACTCTCCTGATATCCAACCCAACTGTAACAAATGTGAACATTACTATATAACCTGGGAAAAGAGTTTTCCCTACGGATGCAGATCCATGGGATTTAAAAGCAGGGAACTTCCTTCAATTGCGGTTCTAAAAAATTCAGGTATGAACTGCCTTCAATTCAAGTTAAAAAAACATAAAAAAACATCGGGCAGAGGTTTAATAAGGGCAAAGCTGATCTGAGCATATTTGCTTTTCATTAATAGATATAACGCCGTTTACTCCAAAAAGATTTTGTATTTTCATCTCTTTTTACTGGCATTATAATGAATGGATTACCTTGACATATCTTATAGTCCTTGAGAATATGTTCATTTTTATAATTTCAGATTAAAGCAATTATTTTTTAAGGAGGATGTTTCCCATGGCTGATTTAATAACACAATCAGAATATGAGAAGTATGCAATAAGAACACCTGATATGAGTCTGTTCCCCAAGGTAAAGGGACGTGAACCTATCATGACCTACCTGAACGATAAACTGTTCCCTGGTGTACCCTATCATATTGATCTTAGCTTTATTACTTCGGTACCTGAACCACACATATTTGAACACGCGATTGATTACGACAGAATTTATATATTCTGGGGTACTGACCATAAAAACCCCCAGAGCCTGGGGGCCACTATCGAATGTTATATTAGCGGGCAAAGAACCGAGTTCAGCAACACCACAAGTCTTTTTATACCGAAGGGAATGAGGCTGGGTCCGGTAAACTGGTTGAAGGTGAATCGTCCTCATATTATGATGGAGTTCATACTCGGAACCGGCAACAGTTCTATTCTTACCGGAAGCGGTATTTTTGAACCTAAAGACGGTCTCCCCCAAAAAACCGATGAAACAGATTACGAGCAGTATGTTATAAGGAGCCCCATGAGAGAAGCCGGCGACTCACGCCAGGGACCGTTCAGAATGTATCCGACCATGACATATATGAGCTCAAGGCAATGCAAGGCCAACAATAACTATATTGAGTTCGGACCTATCTGGGCTCCGGTTGAGCCACCCCTTCCAAGAATGACCCATTATAACTTTGATGAAATCGTTATTCACTTCGGTAGCGATCCTGATAATCCGACTGATCTTGGCGGACATATGAGATTTGATGTAGGGAATGATCAACTGGAATTTGATACTAATTACTGTATCTGGCTCCCCAAGGGAGTAACCCATGGTCCGCTCGTATGGTATGATGTCAAGAAACCATTTATTGAAATGGCTATAATGCTTGATGCAGGCACTGTTGAACAATATGCGGCTGATGCGAACTTTGAATGGGATGTTAAGTAATAATAATTCTCTAACAGGAAAATAAACGGGGGCTTTAAAACAGCCCCCTTTGTTTATGTCTTTAAAAAAACCTTATGCGTTAACAGCTTCTCTTGAATAATTTTCCAGTAAATAACCTAAAGACTCATACTGACTTAATGTGAGATCCTTGAATTGAATTCCCCGCCTTCGAACAGAAACATCCATAAGATCATTGGAATGGTTTAAAACCGTATCTGATACGGTTTTACACAGGATATTTTCGAGCACAAATCTTTTATCTGAGGTCATTATAGAATATTTGCCATTTTCAACCATCTGGTTTTTTATGCTGTAATACTTAAAGGCCATTCCTGAGCGGCTTATATCCAGAAGGCTGTGCTTCTTTTCAGGTTTGGAACTGGAAACAACAAAGATGTCCTCATTTGTAGCAAACCTTTCTTCCATTCGTCTATCTTTGCTACTGGCGTTCAGAACATTCTTGATAGCCTTTGCCAGTATGGTAGTCCTTACCGGCTTGGTCAGGATTTCACATATGCCTTTGCTTTTTAATCCTTCAGGATCAATCCTGTTATTAAAACCTGTGCAGATTATAACAGGCGTGTCATCCCTTATATCCTGGATCTTTGAGGCAAGAATATCGCCCGTCATCCTCGGCATTGTCATGTCAGTGATCACAAGATCAAAGGCATGGGGATTACTTTCAAATACCTCAAGAGCACGACCGCTTTCAGTGAATGCCTTGACTCTGTACCCAAGCTGCTCCATCATTATCTTCATTGTATCAGCGATCATATATTCGTCATCAACAAGCAATATACTTTCTTTTCCACCCGGAAGACACTCTATATCAACCGAAGGTTTGTTTTCTACAATTGCATCGATAAGGGGAACATAAATGGTAAATACAGTTCCTTCATTAACCCTGCTTTCTACCTTAATAGAGCCGCCATGATTTTTAACAATACCATGCACAACAGCAAGCCCCATACCTGTTCCTTTTCCGGTCTCCTTTGTTGTGAAATAGGGATCGAATACACGCTTTATAACATCCTCCGGCATTCCATGCCCGGTGTCCCTTATTGTGATTTCGGCATAATGACCCTGTGGTAATCCATTAAATGAGCTAAGGGGATTTAAATCGATTTCCCTGGTGCCTATATTTATCTCAAGTATTCCCCCTTCCCCGTTTATTGCATGAGCCGCATTTGTGCAGATATTAACCATAACCTGGTTGAGTTGGGTCGGATCACCCATGATAACAAGCTGAGATTCCGGAAAACACTTTTTTATTTCTATATCTGAAGGTAGACTTGATCTGAGTAGTTTCAGTGATTCATCAACACTTGATATAAGATCGATCGGTTTTTTCTCTGCATCTGTGATCCTGGAAAAACTCAATAGTCGGCTGACCATCTCTTCAGCCCGGCAACTCGCGGTGATTATGTTATTCAGGTACTGCCTGTTCGGGCTCTCCTTCGGGGTTGTTCTGATTGCAAGTTCAGTATTCCCGATTATTATGCCCAGAGTATTGTTAAAATCATGGGCCATACCTCCAGCCAGGGTACCTATTGCCTCCATTTTTTGAGATTGACGTAGTTGCATCTCCAGTTGTTTTTTTTCTGATTGAATTAATCTCTTCTCATCCTTTGATTTTTTATGTCTTATAGCATTTTCCACTCTTATCATCAGTTCATCAGCATCAAAAGGCTTCCTGATGTAATCCGAGGCCCCTTTCCTTATTGCCTTTATGGCTGAATCCATTGAAGTGTCACCGGTCATAATAATGAACATGGTATCAAGATTTAAATCCTTTACAGATTCCATAATCTGAAAACCACTCATTACAGGCATCATAACATCCAGAATAGCCAGATCGAATTGTTTTTGATGAAGGAATTCAACTCCTTTAAGGGCATCATTGGTAACCGTGATTTCATACGCTCTTCTGTCAAGCACAGCCTTGACACTTGCTGCCACAACCGCATCATCATCAACAATTAATATCTTAGGGGCTGGCTCCATAAAAACTCCTTTAAAAGGGTACAAACATTTTTCATGATCTAATATTTATAGTTTTTAATATTATTATTTAAATTCGTTAATTCACCGGCAGTGTTATTTTAAAACATGCACCCTTATCGGAATGTTCATCAAGAATGACATTGCCTCCCATCTTTTTCACAAGTTCGTGTACTATCAATAAACCAATGCCATCATGATCTGCCTTTGTCGTTGATTGATTTTTAAAGAGATTCGATTTTAAATGATCAGGAAAGCCAGGTCCATTATCCACTATTGATATCTCAATTACCTTCCCATTATTGTTTCCCTGCTGCAGACCATTTTTATATCGAACATCCAATGAAATATTACCGCCCATGGGCATGGCTTCAATTGAATTGTTAATCAGGTTTATCAACACCTGCCTGAAAGCATCTTTATCAATCATTATATCAGGGGTATCTTCATCCATTTCAAAGCCTATGCTAATTTCAGGTCCATTTACCCGGCTGTTTTTTATAAGGAGGATGGTATCTGAAATGATCCTATTCAGGCTTGATGTTGTTGTTTTATTTTTATCGGATGAAGAAGATTTAAATTCTTTTAACAGTTTGGCAATACGGTTTAATTCATCATCCATGATCCTGATCTCATCATTCTCTACATTTATATCATCCAGCTTCATGCCGAGCACCTTAAGATAGTTCTTTATAGCGCTTAATGGATTATTAATCTCATGGATTAATTTTCGGGTCTGCAGTAAACTTGATTCAGCATTTTTAATATCTGCAGATTCGGTGCTCTCCTTAACCTCTTCATCCGAGAGAAGGGGAACCACGGCCTCTGTAAAACGGCAAAGTCTTTTTACAGTCTCGGATTCTAATGCTATTCCACCGGGATTGATTCCCAGGACAATAACTCCTATTGTTTTGTCCCCATCAACCAGAGGCAGACAATAAAGCCCGTCTAATCCCAAATAATTTGCTATTTGCAGATCAAAGAGGGCAGGTTCTGCGTTACTGACTCTATCCAGCGAGTTAATGTCCAGCCCCATTAAAAAGGAAGTAACAATAATGCTGCTCTTTGCATTCATCGGGATAGAAAAATCATTGGAGAATTCCGTATTTTCAGGGCTCTTCAAATAGTAACCATCAAGTGAATTATTGTCTTTATTATGTTTAAAATATAATATTTCACTTAATCCTGTTAAAAGATGTATTGATTTACCAATTTGCTTTAAAACATCCTTTTCATCTTCAGAGTTACGGACGTGATCAATCAGTGTCGACAGCAGTGAATTATTATCCATATCACTATAACTAACTGTTTCTCTTAGATAATTCGATCGATATACGACAGAGCTGTAATTATCTGATACCTCAATTCCCAGATGGAGGAGACGATTCTGTACTTTCAATTCTGCTATTGATATATACTCATTAATCTGGTCGGCAGAAAAATTAAACAGCTCTTTACCTGTCTCAATAATAAGGGACAAGTCTGCTTCTCTCTGGTTATCCAACATACCGGAAAAATAAATCAGTTGTACAAGCTTACTTGCCTGCTTTACTTTTTTTAAAGGGTGGTGATGATAAAAAAGCGCATCAGCAATGAACGGAAAAGAATCCCAGTGTTCAATCATTCGAGCGCCCAGATAACAATGATTTACCCCCAGTGTATACTCTTCTTCTGATACCTGCTCTAAATAAGAATTGTTTACTGATGAACTTAGTTTGTCATATTGTATGGGGAACCTGTTTTTCAGAACAATTGATCCAACATTATGTAGAAGCGCTGCAGTGTATGCTGTAAATGGAGATGAAAATTTAAGCTCCTCAGAGACCAGAGTTGCCAGATGTGCACTCTTTAAGGAACCATAATAATGACTGTTTATACCAGGCTCTATGTTATGACTTTTATTTAAGGCAGATGATCGAATTAAAAAGTCTTTTATCAGATGGATGACAATATCATTTCCTATTGCCTTTAATGCATCATTGAGACTGGTAATATTTTTATTTCCATAAAAAGATGAATGAACAAGATTTAGTAAATTAAAGGTAAGCGAAGGGCTTAGCGTAATAAATTTTGTAAGATCCGTTGATGAATAGTTTTGTTTTTTTATCGATTCAAGAAATACCGAGCAGATCTCGGGCTCAACTGGGAGAAAATGGACATCATAAATAATTGAGTCAATTGAACCTTTTATTATCCTATTGTAATTTTTATTACGATAATATGATGAATTCCATTGAGTCATTAGATTTTATTCATTCTACCACTTGATTAAAGGCATATAATATTAGTTAACAGCTTCTGTTCGTTATCCTGTATCCAGCTCTTAGCAATAAAAATAATAAAATTATCAGTTATATTAAATGCCTATACATTATTAAATTCAGAATGTCAACAAAATATAGGGTATTCAATATAAACCCACTCAATATATAGTATATTCTAACATATTGTTAAAACTAAAAATTAACGATTTTGGGAGCAGTATTAACGATTTTTCAGTGCAGAATATAATTTCTTAAGTCTAAATGAGACCAAAACCCCTGTAGCCTGTTAAGCTTACAGGGATTTTGTTATAGTTCTATCAGGTAAGTTTCTATAAATTCCCTGAGCTATTCATATCTCAGAGTCGGCCCGGCCGTAAAATGCATAATCGGTCGAGTAACATTCTTGATAATTAATGGACCGTGCTCAATTCCTGCCGGGATATATGAAGCAAAACTCTCGGTTATATTATAGGTCTTTCCATCGATGGTAAACTCTATCTCACCGCCGAGATCGTATATATTGTCATAATTATATCCGTAAAAACCTATAAATTCTCCCCAGGTGTGAGAATGAGCTTCAACATGTGTAACCCCTTTGTTAAATGCCTCGCCAGGTACTATCCACATGGCTTCGCTGTAAAAGTCTGTTTCTTCTACTACATCAGCATCTAGATAAACGATCTTTCTAAAAAGATTTGGGTCCAGTTTCGGTCTGTATGATGGGTATGTCAGATTCGGTTTATCTGCCCATACAAAATATTTTGAATGGTTCTTTTCCGCCATTTTATCTCCTTGAAATAGATTGCTTTATTAGCTTATATTATGCTTGCTTTTTCCTATTCATATGTCTGGCCCGGCCCCACGGTATAATGGAATATTGGGATTTCCATAGGGCTCAGCACCTTCAGGGGGCAATGCACCATACCGGCAGGTATATAAACAAGGAAGCTTTTATCAATAATAAATTTTTCGTCTTCCATCCAGAATTCTATTGTCATTCCCAAATAACTCGGGTCGTCAGGATTAGTGCCAAACATTGTGAGTACTTCTGAAAATTCGTGGGCATGAGGGGCAATTCCCTCCTTTTTTTCCATCTCTTCCCGTGTCATAATGGGTTTTGGCCTTTGATCTTTAAATGTTGGAGGCCAAATCCATGTACTTTCTCCATAAAAGGCACCGGGAATCACATCTCCATCCATCCAATTAATATGCTCCAGAGAGAGGCGGTACCCTTCATCATCATATCCTCTCCCGATTTTTTGATCACCTTTGTAACCGGGCATCTGTTCGATATGTTTCAAATCAGTGCAGATATACGGCCCATATTTTGACTCTGACATTTAAATGTTCTCCTTTCATAAAACCTTTCCCGATTGTACCGGGCAATTTATAAGTAAAGTGACAATAATTTAAAGAAAAAATTATATTTAATGCTGCAAAGTGTGTCAAGGAATGATTCAAGGAGGGTAAATATTCCTGTCCCCTACGGTAAATTAAGGTAGGGGACAGGATAGAGGAACGGAAATACTACTAGCCGAGGATTGCCTTCAAATCCTCATCAGGTGTTGAAATTGGCATTATATTGAAATTTTCTACCAGTACATTAAGCACATTGGGTGTTATAAAAGCTGGAAGAGACGGGCCAAGCCTTATGTCTTTTATACCCAGATATAAGAGAGTCAGCAGAATTGCACACGCCTTTTGTTCATACCATGAAAGTATCATTGAAAGCGGAAGATCATTCACCCCGCAATCAAAAGCCTGTGAAAGAGCAACGGCTATCTGTATTGCAGAATATGCATCATTACACTGCCCGATATCAAGAAGCCTTGGAATACCACCTATATCTCCAAGCTTTTTATCAAAGAAACGAAATTTTCCACAGGCCAGTGTAAGAACTACACTGTCAGAAGGCACCTTTTCTACAAATTCCGTGTAGTAGTTCCTACCGGGTTTAGCGCCGTCACAACCGGCAACAAGGAAAAAATGTTTTATAGCTCCAGACTTCACAGCCTCAATAACCTTGTCAGCAACACCCATAACAGCATTATGCCCAAATCCGCACATAACAGAGCCTTTATCTGTATCAGATGCAAATCCAGGCATTTCAAGGGCTTTTTCGATAACATCTGAAAAATCGTTATTTGAAACATGCCTGACACCAGGCCATCCTACAAGTCCTGTTGTAAATATATTATTCGAATAACTTTCCAAAGGTTTTTGGATACAGTTTGTTGTCATAAGGATAGCTCCAGGGAATTCGGCGAATTCCTTTGCCTGATTCTGCCAGGCTGTCCCGTAATGACCATAAAAGTGATTGTATTTCTTAAGATTGGGATATCCATGGGTTGGAAGCATTTCTCCATGGGTATAGATATTAATCCCCTTCCCTTCGGTCTGTTTCAATATTGTTTCCAGGTCTATCAGATCATGGCCTGAAACGAGTATTGCCTTTCCCTTCTTTGCACCTAAAGGAACAACGGTGGGAACAGGATGTCCATACCTGGTTGTATGACCGGTATCAAGCAGTTCCATTGCTTTAAGATTTACTTCACCGCATTTAAGGGCAAGTCCAACCCAGTCATTAAGAGATAGACTATGATTGAGCATAGAAGCCAATCCTTCATGGATATAGGCATACACACTCTCATCTTCCTGCCCTAAAAGCTGCGCATGGTCTGCATATGCGCACAAGCCTTTAATACCGAATAATGTGGTATGCTGAAGTGCAAGTATATCAGAATCAATTGAAGTATCAGACTTCAGGCCAACTGTTTCTCCCTTGGAAACGAGTTCACTTAAAGAATTTCCGGGAACATATGTAGCTGAATCATCAGAGAAATCAGTTTTTCCTCCTGTATCAGCAACCTTCTTTTTAAGCTGATCCCGCAATCTGGCACATTCATTTATCAGGTCCACAAACCTGCTGCTGTCAAAATCAACATTGGTAAGCGTAGAAAATGTCGCTTTACAGGTGAACACATTAACATCATGGTCATTTATTCCGACTTTTCTGCCTTCAACTGCATAAAGGGACAATCCTTTAAGCAGGTGAATGAGCAGATCCTGTAATGCTGCAACATCCGGTTGTTTGCCACATACACCTATTTTTGTACATCCCTCTCCTTTAGCCGCCTGTTCACATTGATAACAAAACATAATTTATCTCCTCTTTATAGTTTAAAGTATGTCCCTGTAATTCTTTAAACCGATGATAATTAAATTCGGCATTCATTACATTGATCTATGTCAAAAAAATGAAGATGAGAAAAATAATTTATTTTTACTTGAAAAATAATGCTTTTTATTATCTTCTCTTTCCGAGTATAACATCAACTAATTTTGAGATAAAAATGGAACATCAGATAGCATTTATTGACGACGAGCCAGGTGTACTTGAATCCTTGAAATGGGTTTTTAAGGATGAGCCATATAAAATCAGAACATTTGAACACCCTTCAGACCTCCTGAACATTCTGGATACTGAGGATTTTGCGCTAGTGGTCGCAGATCAGGTCATGCCCGAAATAGAAGGCATTAATCTGCTTCAGTTGGTAAAAGAAAAATGTCCTGCCACAGTATGCATAATAATGACAGCCCATGCGGACCTCAAGGTCGCAATAAATGCCATGAATCAGGGCAATATATTTAGGTTTGTTTTTAAACCATGGGATGTCGTTGAATTAAAAACCGCTGTTAAGAATGCAATCGATCTCTACGAATCAAAAACAGAAGTCCGAAGACTCTGGAAGATAACCAGGGATCAGAATGAGCAGCTGCTTGAGCTAAACAGTAAACTGAAGGTTAAGGTTGTTGAACAGAACAGAGAGATCAAGCAAACCGAAAAAGAAAAAAATGAACTTGCAGACCAGCTGATAGATGCCCAGAAGATGGAGGCAATGGGAACACTCGCCAGCGGTATTGCGCATGATTTTAACAACATACTCTCAGGCATAGTGGGATACTCTGAAGTAGCAATGCTCCTTGCAGATAATAACAAACAGGTATCGAATATACTTGGCAAGATACTTGAAGCATGTGATCGGGCAAAATCCCTGATCAACCAGATACTGTCATTCAGCAGACAGAATTACCAGGCACATGATGAAGAACCCATTCAGGTGGCACCTATTATCAGTGAAGTAATAAAACTTCTAAGAGTGTCACTTCCTGAGAATATAGAGATCAGGGAAAATATAAACAAGAACACAGGTCTGATAAAGGCATCTCCGACTATGATCCATCAGGTAATAATGAATCTTTGCACAAATGCTATTCATGCCATGAAAGAAAATGGTGGAACTCTGGCGATAGATCTCTCTACTACGAAACTTATTCCTGAAAGTTCACTGGTAAATAATAATATGAAGCCAGGCAGTTATCTTAAACTCGTAATAAGTGATAATGGCCCTGGAATAGCATTTGGCACTATGGAAAAGATATTTGATCCGTACTTTACAACGAAGGAGAAAGGAGAAGGTACAGGGCTTGGGCTTTCTGTAGTCCATGGAATCGTCAAAAACTATAAAGGCACGGTTACAGTAAATAGTGAACCCGATGTTGAAACTACTTTTGAAGTCATGCTCCCTTTAATGATCCTTCCGAATAATGGTTAGATATTCAGGCAAAACAATTTAAGGCCATCCAGAACTGCCGGATCAATTATTTCCTCATTTTTTTGTTTGCCTAACTGTTCCATTGTACCGATCTTCTCTTCAATCCTGTTGATTGTCTTTTGTACACAGGCCAGAAAAGCATCAGGAAGCATGATATCCCTGTGACACCTGACCGTAGAAAACAGGCATAAACTCTTATCATTAAGAGCTAAAGTCATTCGCTTGGCTTCATACATAAATTTTAAGACGGTTTTTGCAATCCCGACATTAAGAATCGGCGAAAAATCCCAAAGTATTGAAGCAAAAGAAAACCTGGTGTTTGGAAGTGATGTACTTAAAAGTATGGATTCACCATAATTGGACACGGCATTACCTAAAAAATTAACAAAATCGGAATACTGATCTTTAATACTTTTTTCTTTATTGAGCCAGCCAATGGCATAAAATACATCTTTAGCAGTCCCGGTCACATGGCTACCCTTGTCGGTAAGCGGCATTTCAGGATCTTTAAATATCTCTCCATATGCATGCAGGATTCTTTTCAGGCTTAATGTAAAGAGAAGGAAGTAGTAGGATCTGTGTCCCCGTGAACTCAGAGACATGCCCATCTCAAAGAGACTCTGCGCCTCATCCAGAACTCTGAAGACATCATCCGGGCCTAACATGAATTCTTTTTCTTTATACTCCCCTCTTCCCTGTCTAACCCGCCTCAGGATAGTGAGTGCCTGCCCCATTTTACCAAGACCATATTCACAAAAAAAGTCTTCAATTTTGGTTGTACAAATCTCATCGATGAGAGCAGCTTCCTTTTCAGCCTGTCTGAAATGTATATTTGATATGGAATAGGATTTAGCCTCAATACCTAATATCCAGTAAATTTCCATCCTCAGATTTCTAGCCGGAAGATTAGCAGGATCAGCACTGAGGATAATTCTTAAGATTTCGTCTGCAGCAAGAAATCTTCTTCTAAAATACAGGGTACGGGCAATTTCAAGGCCGAGAAATGAATTCTGAGGTGTCTTTAAAAAAGATGCAACCGCATTTGATCCTCTTTCACCTGTCGTTTCAGAAGCTACATCATCAAACCATAACATTTTCATAAATTTCTGATCAGTCTTCGCTTCCATCTGAAGGGCAGGATCTTCAAGAAGGCCAGGAATAAGATCCCAAAAATTGGTATTCCATAATCCCATAACCCACCATATGGATACTGCTTCACCTGTAGAAATCTCAATTTCCTTTGGCTTCTCACAGAAAACCGTTCTGATATCATTTACCAGAACGCACAGATGGGCGAAATCAGTTAGCCTGATTACGGAATCGACAGATAACTTTGTCCTGATAATTGACTGGAGATAGATATCGAGATTTGCGAGCTCACCTGCAGCTATTGCTATGGTCAGGCATCTCCTTGTTGTGCTGTGTTTTGAAAGTGACCACCTTACCGATATCTGGTGTGCGATAGAGAGGGCATCTTTAATCGCCTTTCCATAGGATCGGGGATGGTCGATACTCTCTTCGGACATATTATCATTAGGTATATCAAGATAAAATGAGGTAGTACTGAATGAGTGAAACCGGTTTCTGTTAGTAAGAGAAAGATCCTTTATACATCGAAGTAACTCCGCCTTTAACCAGTTAACAGATGATGATTCAATTACATCACCCCGACTATAGAGGTCAAAGGCAATCCTCACACCCCTTTTACTTCTGGTTCCGATATCCACCGGGCACATTTTTACCAGGGTTTCATAATTCCAGATACTACCGAGATTTCCTCTGCTGTATCCAAACCAGAATGCAAGCAGTCTAAGGCAGTTTCTTTTATTAACAGTGTTTGCAGGCTCTCTTTGCAGTCTGCTTAACATAACATTGCTTACCTTACCCGAAGGAATAAGGCTGCCCAGATTGAATTTTTCTACAAGATCATTAATCCACCCTGTTAAACCACGCACAGAATTTTTTATTTTATCTTTATCCTCAAGCAGTTCTCCAAGATTTAAATCATCAGGCGGAACACAATCATCCGAATTCAATGAGTTTTCAAGGATAAAAAACTCAAAAGCCCTTTCACCATCATCCGGACCGATGATACTATACTCTCGGGCAATATCTATAAAACGGTCAGTCTTCATACGGTTATCATCAATAAATTCTCTGAATGATTCCTGATTTGGAAATACTGCCAGCAGACCTCTTTTGATTTTATCTGTTTCATCTAAAATATTCTTAGTTTTCATATTTTCTCCACCCATATTTCAATCTTTTATTTTAAAATAATTAGGTTTTCAACTTAACATAATATTTTAATGAAACACCTTTAAGTATTTGACAGATTGACACAAAATAATCTAATTTACAAGACATCTGTTCGATATTATTTTTATTTTTTCGAAAAATCAGCCTCTTATTTTATTAATAATTTACTTTATATAAGTTATTACTTAAGTAAAAGAAAATTATCAGTCTGTTTATTCAATCAATTCCTGTTTTAGTTATTTAAGAAAACATTTTTATCTTAATGAAAATTTAAAAATTATATTCCGCCAGTTGAAGGATTGGCAGATAAAATATTGAGTTGGTCTTCTCATTGTGAAAACCGTTATTTGTATTTAACGGACCCTCCCTCTCTTTTTCACAATGAGATGACAGGGTGGGTATGGGGAAAATATTTAATTAGTCATAATAAAAAGAGGTTTCATTTCAAAGCTTTTATATAAAGGCCTTAATCTTTTAGTGTCATAATGTTTTTCAACATCTACAAGTTTTTTTGAACTTGTTACAACTTCAATAGGCATATTGTCATACCTTCCGTTTTTCAGCACCACAATACGACCGTGTATCTTATCAAGAATAAGATCCAGTGCAAGGTTCCCATATGCCATTGGAACAATCGAGTCAATGGCATCAGGGTCCCCGCCCCTTACAAGGTAACCAAGTTTCTGGTTGATTATTTCAATCGGCCTTCCGTTGTTATATTTTGCGGAACGTTCTCTGAGTTCTGAAGATACAAGGTCTCCAATTCCTCCAAGCTTTTTATGCCCATAGGCATCGGTCCTGGCTTCCTGAAAAATCATCTCACCGCCGTCAAACATGGCACCTTCAGAGACAAGAACAACTGAATAGCGACTTGGATTTTTATTCCTGTCCTGAGTCAGAAGTTCAGTCAAAAGTTCAATATCAAATTTATGTTCGGGAATGACACACCTGTTTGCAGCGCCGGCCATTGCAGGAAGCATGGCCGTATAACCTGCATAACGCCCGAATACCTCCATCACCAGAAATCTTTCATGAGACCCGGCAGATGTACGAAGACTGTTTGTCATTGATATGGTCCTGGTAACGCAGGTGCTGAAACCAATACAGTAATCAGTTCCCGGGACATCATTATCCATTGTCTTTGGAATTGCTACGACCTTTACCCCCTCCTGATAGAGCCTTACTCCATAGCTTAATGTATCATCTCCACCGATAGGAATCAGATAATCAACGCCCAAAAAATCAAGATTTTTCAGAACTTCGGGAGTCAGGTCATTAACTTCTTCCGTATACTTGTCTTTTAAATGATCTGGTACGCTTTCCTTTTTAACATGGCTTGGCCTTGCCCTGGAAGTGTGTAAAAACGTCCCTCCAGTTCTACCCGCCTTATTGACTATTTCTTCGGTAAGTACCTGGTAATGATCTGAGTTATCGACATCCTTATCAGGAATAATATCTATTGTCCCCTGCCATCCATGCCGGATGCCAATCACCTGATAACCTTCCCTGATGGCCCTGATTGTTATGGCTCTGATAGCCGGATTCAGACCAGGGACATCCCCTCCACCTGTAAGTATTGCAATAACACCTTTTTTTTTCGAATTATCTGACATTTTTTCCTCCTTTACCCCCTTTGAAAAAAGTCATTTATATTCTAACCACCTCAATCATATTAGTCGCCTGCTCATATCCTCCGGGAACACCGGCTGTTATAACAGCAAGATCACCTTTTTCTACGATTCCCGTTTTAAGGGCAAAATGTGAAAACTCGTCTATCATATTTCCGGACCTTCCTATTTCAGGAATAAGAAAGGCATTACACCCGAAAAAGATTGAAAGCCATCTTACAACATCAATATTGGGAGACATGGCAATAACAGGACAGCTGGGCCTGAATCTTGATATTCGAGTCGCAGTCCGTCCTGAACGTGTAGGAGCAATAATTACGGAGGCATTGATCTGTTGGGCAAGTACACAGGCAGAATATGCTACCGATTCGTAGGTTTTATTACCGGGTACAGCTTTTATAAATTTTTCATGGGGATATATTATTTCGGCATACCCCGCTATCTTGGACATATGTCGTACGGCATTTACAGGGTAATTGCCCGAAGCAGTCTCTTCCGAAAGCATTACCGCATCAGTGCCGTCGAGAACTGCATTGGCAACGTCGCCAGCTTCTGCTCTTGTTGGCCGGGGAGAGTCAACCATTGAGCGAAGCATTTGAGTCGCTGTAATTACGGGTTTACCAGCCTCGTTTGCCATACGTATCAGCTGTTTCTGTATAACAGGCACCCTTTCAAGGGGGATCTCAACACCGAGATCTCCTCTTGCAACCATCAATCCGTCCGAGACATCAAGTATTTCTCTTATATTATCTATGGCTTCATGTTTTTCAATTTTAGCAATGACAGGAACTGTTCTTTTACTTTTCTGAATAATATTCTTAACATCAATTACATCCTGTGCATTTCGCACAAAAGAAAGAGCAACAAGATCAACACCCATTTCAAGGCCAAACTTCAGATCGTCATGATCCTTCGGCGTCATTGAAGGCATACGAATGCTGCGAGTGGGAAGATTAATTCCTTTGTTGGAAGTCAGTATTCCACCGGTAATAACTTCACAGTGTATTTCTTTTAAAAGAATATCCTGAACCTTCAATTCCATCAATCCGTCTGCAAGAAGAATCCTGTCTCCAGGTTTAACCACATCAGGAAGCTCAGGATCTGATACACTCACTCTATTATTGCCGCCTTCCACCTTTTCGGTAGTTAGAATCAGTGTATTACCGGGAGAAAGCTCTATACCCGGATCAGGAATTATGCCTGTTCTTATTTTGGGGCCTGCAAGATCCTGCAATATGGCAATAGGTCTATCAAGTTCCTTTGATAACTGCCTGATGATCTGGATTTTATCTCCATGTTCAGAATGCCTGCCATGGGAAAAATTAAGTCTGGCTACATTCATACCGGAAAGTATCAGTTCTTTAATAATAGCAGGGGAATCACTTGATGGTCCTATAGTGCAGACGATTTTTGTTTTCGTAATAGATTTTTTCATTTACTTCTCCGGTTGGAAATATTTTAAGTTTTTTCTCTTCAGGATTGGTCAGCATCTACGGCTTTTCGTTTTTCAACAAGATATTCCATGGTAAATTTCCCGTTAACGCTGTTTTCTATTTTTACTTTATTATTCAGATCAAGGTTAACATCCATTTTTCCGCTTTGCATGATATTCGCAAGAGGAATCTTGTCGGTATAAACAGTAGATATTTCATTAAGTATTAAACTGGGGCCACTGATTATTGCGAATTCTGGTTTAAAAGAAACACCAGTTATCATGATACCGGAAGCAGGTGTTCCTTTCCAGTCGGCCTGTACCGGAACACTCTTCCTGGTTAATTTATCGAGAATAATATCAACAGATGACGGTGTCGTATTTCGTAATAAAACGCCCGGAGGCAATGAAATATTTGCATCTGTAATATTATAAACGTTCCTTCCAATTTCACCGCCCCCCAGATCAATACCTACCTTGACCTGACCGGGGGTAAGGCTTTTCAGAAGCCTACCCGAACCGCTAAGATCAAGGGATACATTTTTAATAGATGTATCCACAACAATCATTTCCGGGTTGCTGTTTGTATACTGGATAGGAACCTCCAGCGTAATATATGTATCTATTCCCCGGGTAAAACTGAGCCATATGCCTGTAATAAAAAACAGCGAAACAAGTGCAGCCATGGCAAGCTCAAAATTCAGTTTTCGTTTGTCGTTTGGCTCTTTCTCAGGTATTTCAAGGTGACTGTTGATATGAGAAGACAACTCCGTTTTGCTTTTTATGCGGGTAATATTCCCGGATTTGGCGATGATAATATCTCTTCGTTCTTCAGATGATAATATCACCATAGCATCAGTAGCTTCCGCGAGACCGGCTGCAGCCCTGTGACGCATACCGTAATAAGATGGAATATCTTTTCTGTGGGAAAGTGGAAGGACCGCCCCTACCTGGACAATTCTATTGCCCATTACAATAGCTGCCCCGTCATGTACAGGATTTTCATGCCAGAAGACACTTAGAATCATTTCCTTTGAGATCCTGCCATCCCATCTGATACCGCTGTGAACAGAATCGGAAATATCTTCCTTCCCGGGAATAACTATAATAGCGCCGGTTCCTTTTGCTGCCATCTCAAACATACTTTCTGCTATAATATCTACCGGGGTCTCAATTTCATAACGAGGGACTCCCCAGAATATAACCCTGAAATTTTTTGCCTGAAGGACCGACCTTATCTCGTTTCTGAAAATGACAATTATTATTATTGGAGCAAGAGCAGTAAAAGACTGAACCACCGAGCTTGATACAATTAAACCCATGGAAACCGCGATTTTCTGAAAAAACCATAAACCTGCCAGGCCCATAAGAACGCGGAATACATTGGTCCCCTTAAACAGGACGTAGAGCCTGAATAGAATATAACTCATCAGCAGGATATCAAAAACATCTTGCCACCTGATTGTATTAAAAAAATTCTCTGGCATATTAACTAGTCTGTTATACTGAATCGAATAGTGCTGAATATGTTATCATCAGCATCGGTTATTTCAACCCGCCAGGGTCCCTTATCACTTTCCCTCAAATATATAATGCTTTTTTGGGCATAGCGCGGAGGATCAAGGGCCAGTTTAAACTTGGAGCTCAATTTATCCTTAAAATAAAATTTATGGTATATGACTGTCTCTTCATACACGGGTTCAAAATATGTAAAGCATACCAGTCGGCCAAGGCTTGCCGAAAAAACAACACCTTCATTGATGGGCCTGGTACTGTTAAGGACCTTTTCACAAAGAACAGCCTTTTTCAGCACAGGAGGAGGAACCTTTGCCGGTGAAAGATTATCCTCCGCAAGGCAAACAATATGAACCAGAGCCAATGTCACTGCAATACACAGGATGACTCTGGCAAACATATTTCTATAAAAAAAGTTTCCTTTGTGATTTCCCGACATTATTTCACCATCATGACCGGACATGATGCAAGTATGCCGACACGGTAGCTTATTGTTGCCCAGCCATCCATTGACTCCATATCTTCAAGTTTATGGGAACTGAGGATTATAAGGTCAATGTTTTTTGAGGCAGCATATTTTACAATTTCAGGCACACGCTTACCGTAAATAATATCAGTATGAATATCGATTTTATCAGAACAATATCTATCTGCCAGTTCGGCCATCTTTTTTCCTGCACGATCCGCAAGCTTATTGTAGAAATCCTGGAATTCCTCTTCTCCTTCATCATCATCGATTGTTTCAACAACATGAAGAAGGGTTATGAAAAAATGTGTATCTTTTACCATTTCAACGGCAATTTCCAGGGCTTTAACACTCTTATCAGTCAGATCGGTGGGAACAAGAATATTCTTAAACATTTACTACTCCTTGATCATTTTTTGTTATGTATCAGCTTTTCTTCAGATTTTTTATCCCACACTTTAATGAGATAGTCTTTCTGGTTCTCAAATTTAACAGCCTGATCTTCTACGAGGCTTTCCGCTTCAATTGATGACATTTCCCAGCTTTGCCTTACAAAGGAAGCCACCCGGCCAAAATAAAGAGGGGTCATCATATCGAGCAGTTTTTCTCTGTTTACATCCCACAGGTGATATGTTGCTGCCAGTTCATATAATATTTCAACCCATGCCTCTGTGGATAAATGAAAATTTTTGGAATCCATTTTTGAAGTTTCTGTAATCTGCTCAAAACTTGACTTACTTAGAATATTCTGCCAGAGGGATGAAAACTGCTCATAGCCTGTTTTAAACAGATTTATCATTAATTCAAGATTCACATTAACTGGTTCAGGTTCCATTGCACCCTCAAAACCGAAGAGTTCCAGTGCTTCACTTCCCCTAACACCTTTCCAGTTGCTCTCATATCTTTCCATCATGGAAAAAAGGGCGGATAATACCTGCCTGAACATCGGCCCCAGGTGTTGTCCCGGATCCTT
This sequence comes from Desulfatiglandales bacterium, assembly GCA_963667015.2. GTDB lineage: Bacteria > Desulfobacterota > DSM-4660 > Desulfatiglandales > HGW-15 > JAAZBV01. The sequence continues at coordinate 139,622 of CAXXJJ010000004.1, read as the reverse complement.
TACATCGTGAATTTTCACACCAAGATTAGACTGGCATATCTTGAAGCCCTGGGTTACAGCGCTGGTAGTCATCCAGATGTCAATTCCGAACCTTGCGACATCGGTATCCCATACATCCTGTTCCGTGTAAAATTTGGCTACATCATTTGATATGGCAAAATCCCCTCCAATGGGCTGTCGGATTCTTTTTCCATAGAGGGCCCTTGTCAGGTTGTAAACTATATTGTTGGTAATTGTTCCATCATATTTATGGCGTACATATACTGGTGAGACGTACTGGTATCCATGATTCAGGATGGGATCAAGAAGATATTTTACCCAGTCGGGCGTAATACTCCTAAGATCAGAATCAACCATGGCACATACCTTGACATTGAGCCTTTTAGCAGCCTCAAAGACCGACCTGAGGGCAGTCCCCTTTCCTCCGGGCCCCCTGTATATTGATACTATTTTTTCCTGCCATGGCTTGATTTCAAATTCCTTGGCAACCTCTCTTGTGTCATCGGTTGAACCGCCATCAGCTATAAGTACTACGCTACGTTTGTCATTGTAGTGGGTAGCCAGACCGTGGGTTACCATCTGGATAACATGAGCTATTGTTTTCTCATTGTTATAACTGGGTATTCCCATCAATATATCAGCGGTTTCAATTTCTTCAATTCTTTTTGCTGTATATCCTCTGAGTGCCGTATTATAATTCATTTCACCTCTCCCAAATGATACAAAAGATTAGATTAAACAAAAGTTATACATTATTGTGCTCATTAGAGATATTTGAATAACATCTTTATGTTTATTTACTTTCATAGAATTTTAACATAATTTATATCATATACACAGGTTCAATAACAATAGTTATTCCTTTTAAAGTCTATTATAAAAGTACGAAATTACTTGAATTGTTTACCACAATCAGGTTTGATTGGATTTCATAGATTCTTATAATTTTGATTTGGTTTTCGGTTCTCTATATAAAAACTACTATTTTAATCAATCTGTGGAGATCAAATGAAATCCGGTTTAAAAATACTTTTTGTTTCATCGGAAGTAGTCCCCTACGCAAAAAGCGGCGGTCTGGCAGATGTGTCCGGAGCTCTACCAATCGCACTTCAGGAAGCCGGCATGGATGTAAGGATTGTCATGCCGCTTTATTCTGTTGTTAAGAAAAATATGCTGAACAAAACACCAATAATAAAGGAGCTTACTGTACCCGTTGGCGACATTACCCTTGCAGCAAAGATATTTGAGACAAAATCGCAAAAACGTGTCCCGACATATTTTGTCGAGCGGGAAGACCTTTTCAGCAGGCCGAATCTTTATGGTGATTCAAACGGTGATTATTATGACAACCTTGAACGTTTCTCCTTTTTTTCCCATGCCGCACTTGGAATCAGTCAACACCTGAATTTTAAGCCGGATATAATTCATTGCCATGACTGGCAGACAGGATTGATTCCGGCGCTCCTCAAGGGGCCGTACAGCGTTAAATTCTTTTCCGGTGTACCTGTAATATTTACAATCCATAATATGGGCTATCAGGGCATCTTTCCCGGACATAAAATTTCGGCAACAGGCTTGAAGAGCAGCGATTTCTTTCACCAGGAAGGCCTTGAGTACTGGGGAAATCTCAGCCTTCTAAAATCTGGCATTGTCTATGCCGATGCAGTCACAACTGTAAGCCCGACTTATGCAGAGGAGATCCAGTCATCGGAATTCGGCATGGGCATGGAAGGAGTTCTTGCCAATCAAAAGGATTCTCTTTTCGGTATTATCAACGGAGTTGATTATAATGTATGGAATCCTGAAAAAGACAGGTATATTCCCCGAAACTATTCTGTTAAAAACATGTCCGGAAAAAACATGTGCAAAAAAGGGCTTTTAGAAGAAATGGGCCTTGACCCGTCACTGAAAAACAGACCACTTTTTGGGATGGTTTCGAGGCTCGATAAACAGAAGGGCCTTGATCTACTTCTGGACATACTGGATGAGGTTATTGCTCTTGATGCGGGTCTTGTACTCCTTGGTTCGGGCGACAGGAGCATTGAGGGAGCAATGCTGGATGCAGCAAAGCTTTATAGGGGGAAAATAGGTATTGGTACAGGATTTAATGATTCCCTTGCACATAAAATAATGGCGGGTTCAGATATCTTTCTTATTCCTTCAAGATATGAACCATGCGGCCTTACACAGATGTATGCACTGAAATATGGAACAGTTCCTCTTGTCAGGGCGACAGGAGGTTTGAATGATACGGTATTTCAGTATGACACGGATACCGGAGCAGGAAATGGATTCAAATTCAACAAAGCTACTTCCGTGGAGTTGCTGGCGTGTATAAAACAGGCTGTTGGGCTTTATAATAACAAAACCGCTTGGAAAAGAATCGTAGTAAATGGCATGAAAGAGGATTTTTCCTGGAAAAAATCAGCAGAGAGATATATTGAGATATACAACACATTACAGAAGAAAAAGATTCATTAAAAATAGTAAAATTAATGTGAAATAATTATTTAAACATTTTAAATAAAACTTGGTAAGACGTCATATCAGCGAAGGCGGGTATCCATTGGCTTTGGCATTTAAATATCTCAAATGGATTCCCGTGTGCACGGGAATGACGAAGACAGGGCTAATAAATACAAATCCATCAGATGACTAATACGGAGACCATTATGACACTCGAAAAAGATACCTGGTTATGGGTCATAGTTCAGGACCCGGGCGGAAATGAAATGTTTCTGGGGCAATACGATGAGAAAAACGATATTTCATTTATCCCTGCCTTTTATGAAAAGGATGACGCAGTGAAATCTCTTGATTTAATCAACAAAGATAAAGCACATAAATATGAAGCACAGGCAATTAAATATGGACTCCTGGAACAATACTGTATAGATAACAACTTTATTGTATTTATATGCAATGCATCCGGAAAAATACTTTCAAAACCTATGAGTGATTAATACCAGGAGAAATCGAATGAAGATTGCAATCGGTTCGGACCATGCGGGTTTTTCATATAAATCAACATTAATAGAATACCTTACAAAAGAAGGTCACGACATAAAAGACTTTGGGACATTCAGTGATGATGCGGTAGATTATCCCCTTTTTATTCGCCCTGTGACCATGGCTGTAAGTCGTGGAGAATATGAGAGAGGTATAGTACTTGGCGGTTCCGGTAATGGTGAGGCGATGACTGCAAACAGGATAAAGGGGATCAGGTGTGCACTGTGCTGGAACAGTGAAAGCGCAGTAATGGCAAGAAAACACAATGATGCCAATATGATCTCTCTCGGCGAAAGAATGATTTCAAGGGAAGATGCCATAGAAATTGTAAGATTGTGGATTGAAACCCCTTTTGAGGGCGGGAGGCATATTCCGCGTATCAGACAGATCGATGAAGATAGCCCACAGAATGAAAATATATCGCAGTCATTAAAGGCCGAAAAAGAATTAACTGATGAAGATGATTATGTTGTTGTTATTTCATTTGCCTATATTCTTTACACAGAAGGTAAAAAAACAGCGGAATTCAAGGTTGAACCGAATCTGAAAGGCCCGACCCTCATACATATACCGGAATCTTCCAACTGGAATAAGGTTATGCCTGACTGGATGCATAACCGCAGAGAAGAGATCGTGGAGAGAATAGCAAAGAGATGTAAACACATGATTTATGAGTTCAAAGAATCCTGAGAATATTCGGGATTAGTCTGTTAACAATCTTGCGGGGACTACACTCTTTTTTCCAAAACGATCATGAAGAGAATCGATAGCCTTATTGAGTTTTTCGGACTTTTCTTTTTTTTCATCCTTTGAGAGAAAAGATGTCTGGCCCGACAGGCCATCCATGGCAAGGCCTGACATGGAAACCCCCAGGAGCCTTACCGGCCGTTTACCGGTTTCTGTTTTTTTTAACAGCATTCGAACAGTAGAATATATCAGCATGCCGTCATCAGTGTGTTCATCAAGCGTCAGGGACCGGGTTACCCGGGTAAAATCATTATACCTGGCCTTCAGGGTTACAGTTCTCCCCTTCAGATGGTGATGCCTCATCCTTTCTGCTGTTTTCATTGCAAGATCAAGCAGGTGTCTTTCTGAAACCTCAAGATCTGTTATATCTTCCTGAAAGGTCTCTTCATGGCCTATTGATTTTGTTTCATGTTCGACCTCAACACCCCTGTCGTCAATGCCCATTGAAAGAAGTTGCATTCGCAGACCATTCTTGCCGAAAGATCTCTCGATGATCTCAACCGGGAACTTCCTGAGGTCATAGAAGGTTTTAATATTGTAACGTGATAATTTTTCGATAGTAACCTTTCCTGCACCCCACATCTTTGAAACAGGCAACGGATCAAGAAATGCTTGAATCTCATCAGCAGAAACAACCGTTAGCCCGTCAGGTTTGTCCATATCCGATGCTATCTTGGCAATAAATTTTGATGGTGCCACACCGGCTGAAACAGTAAGCCCTGTTTCAGTAAGGATTTTCTTTTTCAGTTTTTTTGCAACAGTTACAGGGTTACCTAAAAGTCTTTCCGTACCTGTTATATCAAGAAAGGCTTCATCAATGGAAAGGGGCTCAACAAGGGGTGAGAAACGATGAAATATTTCAAAGATTTTATCAGACAGCTCCTTATAGCGTGCCATCCTTACAGGAAGAAAAATGCCATGGGGACAAAGCTTCAAGGCCTGAGCAATTGGCTGCGCAGAGTGAACTCCATATTTTCTGGCTTCATAGGATGCTGAAGAAACCACCCCCCTTTTACTGCCTCCTCCGACAATAACAGGTTTCCCCCTTAATTCCGGATTATCCAGAATCTCAACCGAGGGATAAAATGCATCCATATCAAGATGGATAATGGTTTTTTCATTCTTATTTTTTTTCATAATGTTCTAAAACTGGTGTCATGTTTATTAATTCAAAAAATAAAATGAGGAACCCGTTATGCTGATCACTTTAATTCTCTATCGAATAACCGGAAGCAAATCCTCCGGCTTATCAAGGAGATCCTTTGCCCCGATTTCCAATAATTCATTCCTAGTGCGGAATCCCCAGAGTACACCAACCGGATACATGCCGGCGGAAACAACAGTTTTCATATCAACACCAGTATCCCCCAGATAAAGAATCTGATCAGGAGACACCTTAAACCTTTCTGCTACCTCAACCGCTCCGTTTGGATCGGGTTTTGGATTTTTTCCTGTACGATGCCCCAGAACAATATCGAATTTATTAAATGGCAGAAATTCCCTGACACACATTTCTGTCGAATCATGGGGTTTATTTGAAAGTACCGCCAGTTTCAGACCCATTGAATGCAGTGAACCTATAAGTTCAACAATACCATCATATGGCCTAGTTTTATTTTTCCAGTTTTTTTCATATTCTGTGCGATATTCAGTTATGAACTCTTTTACTTCTTCCGGATCATTTATTGATTCGGGAAGAGCCCGTTTTACGAGAAATTCGACACCATCGCCTATCATGTATTTATATGACTCAAGGTTATGCTGAGGAAATCCATGCCTTTCAAGAACGCTGTTCATTGAGTCACCAAGATCCGAAAGCGTATCAAGGAGTGTTCCATCCAGGTCAAAAATAACCGCCTTAAAAAACATGGGAGAATCCTCCTGATTTGATTTTTATATTTTATAGATGATAAGTTTTTTTAAAACCGATCGCTCTGGCATATCATCGGGAATTAAAACCCTCTTTCCTGCCTTACTTTTGTAAAGGCTTCCTGTATTTCCTGAAATTTCTTTGTAGCCACATCCACAAACTCTTCAGGCAATCCCTTTGAGATTATCATATCCGGGTGGTATTCCTTTACCAGTTTTTTGTAGCTGGATTTTACTTCCTCATCAGTGCTTTGCGTTGTGCAGTTAAGTGTCCTGTAATGCATGTCATTCTGTTTGAAGTATACCGATTTCAGATCTGCAAATTGAGAATCACTTATCCTGAATATATTCTTTATTCTTGATAATGCTGCCTCTTCATCCTCATGTAGTTTACCATCCGCAGCAGCCACCTTGAATAAAAGATCCATAAATGAAAGCAGTATTGTAGGCTGGGCCTGGTTCACCTGGTAAAGCTGTGCTGCAAAATCATCTATGCTGTATGGAGAATTCTTTGCTTCATTAAAAATATTTTTAGCAAACTGCTTCTGCTGCTCAGGCAGCCTGAGAGTTGATAGAAAATGATTCACTATATTGATTTCTTCTCTGCTTACAACACCATCTGCCTTGGCAAGTTTCCCCAATATGGAAAAGAGACTTATAAAATATGCGGCCTGTGCCTGCTCTGCATGCCCGAATGGGAGCGCCTTTGATGAGAAACTGTCTTCCTTGTCAAACAGTATATGTCCGAGCGCCCCTCCGGCTATGGCCCCGAGAGGACCTCCCATAAAGAGTCCAAGTGAACCTAATGTTAATTTACCAAACCAACCCATTTGTTATTGCTCCTCTTTAACCGCTTCAACAAGGTCCCTGCCGGCCTGATAGGCCTCTTCAAGGTATTGAGGGTAATCAGTTATCTCACCTTCCAGATCAATACCGCGATATAAAAGACTTTTATGCAGTGTCATGTCAAGTACATCAAAGAAATACTTTATAGTAAGCAGCGGGCCATCAAAAAGTTTTTTACCGTTTGTTGCCCCCAGTGAAATAAAAAGCCCTTTTCTCTTTGGAATCCAGTTCTTCCTGTCTGCCTTTTCTATATAATATTTTTTCATCCACAGTGACTGGCAGCGGTCAATGAGCATCTTTGTGTGTGCGCTTACCGAATAGAAAAAAATAGGAGAAGCCAGCATAACTCCATTTGACACAAGCATCTGCTCGACTATTTCATGGAAGTCATCTTTTATTACACATTTTCCATCATTCTTACACCCGTATATTTCAAGGCATGGTGACAGTTTTTTATCACGCAATACTACCTCGGTTACCTCTGCACCCGCATCTCTGGCCCCCTCAATTGCCTTTTTCAGTAATAACGAAGTATTTCCCTTTCGGCGGGGACTTCCATAAACAGCACATAATTTCACCATCAGTAACTCCCTGGAAATAGAAAAGCGATCAATAGTTACTTTTGTCTATTGATCGCCCTTTTTTATATTAAAAAAGCCTCTTATTATTTTCTGTTTGCAGGCCTTAGTTGACGTACAGCCGCACCTGCCTGCCACATCTCTGAATTTTTAATTGCACCCAGTTCTACCTGGAGTTTTTCTTTGTAATCAGGCTGACTGTTCGCCTTGATTGTAATCGCGCATTCATTTCCAGTCTTAACGCTGTTATAAAGGTCATCAAATACAGGAGCAACTGCATCACGGAATTTGTCTTTCCAGTCAAGAGCGCCTCTCTGTGCGGTTGCACTGCAGTTTGCGTACATCCAGTCCATGCCATTCTCATCAACCAGACGGATAAGGCTCTGGGTCAGCTCTTCAACCGTTTCATTAAATGCTTCACTGGGGCTGTGACCATTCTTTCTTAATACATTATACTGTGCTTCCATGGTACCTGCCAGACAACCCATAAGCACACCTCTTTCACCGACCAGATCGCTCGTTACCTCTCTCTCGAATGTTGTCGGAAACAGATAGCCTGAACCAATTGCAATACCTAAAGCCTTTGTCCTTTCTTCGGCTTTTCCGGTATAGTCCTGGAAAACGGCATAACTTGAGTTGATACCGGCGCCGGCAAGAAAATTTCTTCTTACGGATGTACCTGAACCCTTGGGTGCAACAAGAATAACATCAACATCTTCAGGAGGAATAATCCCTGTCTGATCCTTATAAACAATTCCAAAACCATGCGAAAAATAAAGGGCATCGCCCGGATTCAGACATTCTTTAATCAAAGGATATACGGTCTTCTGGGCAGCATCTGAAACCAGAAACTGGATAACTGTTGCCTTTTTTGCTGCTTCTTCTATTTCGAAGAGTGTTTCTCCAGGTACCCATCCGTCTGCAACTGCCTTTTCCCAGCCGGCCTTACGTTCTTTTGATGCACCAATTATAACGTTAAAGCCATTGTCCTTCATATTAAGAGACTGTCCCGGGCCCTGAACACCATAACCGATAATAGCTATGGTTTCATCCTTAAGAATCTCCCTGGCCTTTTCCAGTGGAAATTCATCAACAGTGGTAACCTCTTCTTCAACTCCTCCAAAATTTATCTTTGCCATTCTATATCCTCCTTAAATGTACTTATCATCTATATTATGATTAATATATTAAAATATAATTTAATTCAGTTTAATTAATTATATAAAAATCCAGCGCAACCATCACATATACTTATTTCTTGTCTCTTGCAAGTGCTATTGCGCCGGTTCTTGCAATTTCCTTGATTCCGAAGGGTCTTAAAAGTTCCTGAATAGCAGAAATTTTATCCTCACTGCCAGTAACTTCTATTGTAAAATGACCCGGGCTGACATCAACAATCCTTGATCGGAAGATATCAGCAATCCTCAATACCTCAGCCCTGTTTTCACTCTTTGCATTAATTTTAATAAGAGCAAGTTCTCTTTGCACATAGGGTGTTCCGGTAAATTCGAGAACTTTAATAACGGAAACAAGCTTGTTAAGCTGTTTTTTAATCTGTTCCAGGATATTCATGTCGCCGGTGGTCACAAGCGTAACACGCGAGATGTTATCGTCGTTTGTTTCGGCTACACAAAGGCTCTCGATATTAAAACCTCTTCCGCTGAATAAACCGGATATTCTGGCAAGGACACCCGGTTCATTCTCAACAAGCAGAGAAAGAATATGTTTTTTCTCCATATCATTATCCATAGGTAATAACTCCTGTTTTTTTACCTGTATTTCACTATTACGGCCTGATGAAACCTAAACGAGCAGCATTTCAGTTATATCAGCCCCAGCCGGGACCATGGGGTAAACGCCCTCTTCCTTTTCAACAACAAAATCCATTATTACAGGCATTTTTATTTCCATAGCCTTTTTAATAACAGGCACAACCTCATCGGGTTTTGTTGCCCTGAGCCCAACTGCCCCGAATGCTTCTGCCAGTTTCACAAAATCAGGGGTATGCTCCATTTGGGTACATGCATAGCATCGATCATAAAAAAGTTCCTGCCACTGCCGAACCATCCCCAGGTATCCGTTGTTAAGTATGGCAACCTTGACTGGCAGACCAAACTGCATTGCTGTAGCCATCTCCTGTATATTCATCTGTATACTGCCGTCTCCGGCAATATCAATAACTGTGGCATCAGGACGTGCTACCTGAGCACCGATTGCCGCAGGCAGCCCGAATCCCATAACACCAAGTCCGCCTGAAGTTATAAAACAATTTGGCTTTTCAAAGTGATAGTACTGTGCCGACCACATCTGGTTCTGCCCTACTTCAGTTGTAATGATTGCATCACCCCTTGTAACCTCAAATAATTTTTCAACAACAAACTGTGGTTTAATAATATCCTTCTGATCATATGCCAGTGGGTTTGTTGACTTCCATTCAATTATTTTATCAAACCATGGTTTCCTTGCTGCTTTTATTCCCTTGATATTTTCTGTCTCAAGAAGACTGTTTAATTTCCCAAGGGTTATTTTACAATCGCCTACAATAGGGATATGAACAGGGATATTTTTACTTATTGATGTTGGATCAATATCAATATGAACAATCTTTGCCTTTGAAGCAAAGGTGGATATTTTACCTGTGACCCTGTCATCAAACCTTACACCTATCCCTATAAGCAGATCACAATTGGCCGTTGCCATATTGGCCCTGTAGGTTCCATGCATTCCAAGCATGCCAAGCCATAGAGGGTCTGAGGCAGGGAATGCACCAAGCCCCATCAGACTTGTTGTAACCGGAGCCTGTATCTTTTTGGCAAATTTGGTAAATTCCTTTGATCCATTCGAAAGAATTACACCGCCTCCGGCAAATATAAGGGGCTGTTTTGCCTCCCTTATCATACCTATTACCCTGTCGAGCTGCTTCATGTTCGGCTCATATGTAGGATTATAGGATCTCATCTTCACAGCCTTTATAGGCTTATATTCGGTAAAGGCCTGCACAACATCCTTGGGTATATCCACAAGGACCGGGCCCGGTCGGCCTGTAGTGGCGATATAAAACGCTTCCTTTATTGTTTTTGCAAGATCTTTGACATCCCTGACCAGATAGTTATGTTTTGTACAGGGACGTGTGATACCTACTATATCCACTTCCTGAAATGCATCATTTCCTATAAGGCTGGTATTAACCTGCCCTGTTATTATTACCATTGGTATAGAGTCCAGATAGGCAGAGGCTATACCGGTCACTGTATTTGTTGCACCCGGTCCCGATGTCACAAGACACACTCCAGGTTTTCCTGCCGCCCTTGCATAACCGTCAGCAGCATGCACGGCTCCCTGCTCATGCCGTACGAGGATATGCTTAATTTTCTCACTCTTGACCATTTCATCATAGATATCAATAACCGCACCGCCCGGAAACCCGAAGATAATATCTACGCCTTCCTCTTCCAGCACTCTCATCAATATTTCAGTACCTTTGATTTTGATGGTAACCACCCCCTTTTATTAGCATTTTAGGCTAAAGGCTGAAGGCTGTTAGATATAGTAAACTAATAGCCTTCAGTTTTAATTTATTTATTTTTTACATATTCAACCAGTCCGCCTGCATCAATAATCTGTCTCATAAAATCAGGAATCGGACTTGCGCAATATTTTCCGCCCTTGGTATTGTTGGTTATTTCGCCTGTAACCAGATCGACGCTTAATGAATCACCATCTTCAATGGCGTCAACAGCTTCCTTTGATTCAAGTATTGGAAGACCTATATTAAACGCGTTTCTGTAAAAAATCCGCGCAAAACTTTTTGCAATAACAACACCTACTCCTGAAGATTTAATTGCCAGCGGGGCATGCTCTCGTGATGAACCGCATCCGAAATTACTTCCGCCCACTATAATATCACCGGCTGCATTGCCTCCAAAATCAGGACGCAGGTCTGCAAAACAATTTTTTGCCAGAATATCCTTATCTGATACATTGAGGAACCGGGCAGGGATAATTACATCAGTATCTATATTGTCTCCAAATTTCCAGACTTTTCCTTGTATTTCCATCTTTATCTCCTTTCCGGTTTATAACTCGTCAGGTGAGCCGATACGGCCCAGAACAGCGGACGCCGCTGCAATTGCAGGTCCTACCAGATATACTTCGCTTTCAATATCACCCATCCTGCCGAGAAAATTCCTGTTGCTCGTAGATGCGCATTTTTCGCCTTTTGTTAAAATACCCATATGTCCGCCAAGACAGGGACCGCATGTAGGAGGTCCGATAGTAGCTCCGGCATCAATAAAGGTTTCTATAATACCCTGCTGAATAGCCTGTTTATAGATCAATGGAGACCCTGGAATGACAATCAGTCTCAATCCATCGGCCTTTTTTCTTCCTTTCAGTATTTCGGCTGCCTGTGTAAGGTCTTCCAGTCTACCGTTTGTGCAGGAGCCTATGAATACCTGATCAAGTATCACATCGCCTGATTCTGAAACAGGTTTTACATTATCAGGAGAATGCGGCCATGCAACCTGTGGGCTTATCTCACTTACATCAATAACGATTTCCCTTTCATAAACCGCATCGGGATCAGCCTTGTAAACAACAGGTTCCCTGTCAGTACGGCTCTTTACATACTCCATGGTAATTTCGTCGGCCTCAAAAATACCGTTCTTTGCTCCGCACTCTATGGCCATATTGGACATGGTTAGCCTGTTGTCCATGGACAGGTCTTTTACAGCCGGTCCGGTGAATTCAAGAGAACGGTAATTGGCACCTTCGACTCCAAGCAGGCCTATCAGGTTTATAATGAGATCCTTTCCCCCAACCCAGGGCTGCAGCTTCCCTTCAAATACCACCTTTATTGTGGGAGGCACCTTTAGCCATACCTCGCCCGTTGCCATGATTACACCAAGATCCGTGCTTCCAACGCCAGTTGAAAAGGCACCTAAAGCCCCATATGTACATGTATGGCTGTCAGCACCTATTACCAGATCACCGGGTATTACAAGTCCCTTTTCCGGCAGTATCACATGCTCGATACCCATTTCACCTACTTCAAAGTAATTCTTTATGCTGTATTTTCTGGCAAAATCTCTCATGATCTTGGCCTGGGCCGCTGAAGGGATATCTTTATTTGGCACAAAGTGATCTGGTACCAGGGCAATTTTTTCCTTATCATAGACCTCATCCCGGCCGATCTCTTCAAAAACCTGTATTGCCAGTGGAGCTGTAATATCATTGGCCAGGGCCAGGTCAACCTTTGCCTGCAACAGATCACCGGGTTTAACACTGTCCATACCCGAATGTGCTGCCAGTATCTTTTCAGTAATGGTCATTCCCATCTTAATTTCCTCTCTTTATTATAAGCTTCTTTCCTGAGCATTTATTGACGGATTTCTTTTCAGATATTTTATCCTGTTTAATCCGTTTATATAGGCCTTTGCCGCTGCAGTAATAATGTCCGGGTCAGTACCTTTACCAAGCGCCAGTAAACCGTCTTCCTGAAGCCTTACTGTAACCTCTCCCTGCGCATCCATACCGCCTGTTATGGAGTTTACAGCAAATCTTACAAGGTTGGACGTTGTTCCGGTCATCTTTGCAATGGTATTAAATGTTGCATCAATAGGCCCTACACCAAATCCTGAACTCTGGTTCCTTTCTCCCTCTATCATCAAAATAACCGTGGCAGTAGGGATGGTTACAGTTCCACTCACCACATTCAGGTAATCCAGTTTATAGATATCGGGAATCCTGAGGTGTTCTTCTGCAACCAGGGCATCAATATCCTCATCCAGCAGTTCCTTCTTTTTATCAGCCAGCTCCTTCATCTTCAGAAACAGCTTGTCAATTTCTTCCTTTGAAAGATCATAGCCAAGATCGTTAAGTTTATCCCTGAAGGCATGTCTGCCTGAATGTTTTCCGAGAACAAGCCGGTTTGATGTAAGACCGACCATTCCCGGCTCCATAATCTCATAGGTCATCCTGTTTTTAAGAACACCGTCCTGATGAATACCGGCCTCATGTGCAAAGGCATTGGCGCCTACAATAGCCTTGTTGGGCTGAACTACAATACCGGTAATCATTGAGACCAGGCGGCTTGTCGGGACTATTTCCTGTGTGACAATAGTGCTGTCCAGATCCAGCATGCTTCTTCTTGTATGCAGGCTCATGGCTATCTCTTCAAGGCTGGTGTTACCTGCCCTCTCACCTATTCCATTTATGGTTACCTCAGCCTGCCTTGCTCCGGCGATCAACCCTGCCATTGTATTAGCGGTTGCAAGCCCGAGGTCATTATGACAGTGGACACTTATAACTGCCTGATCAATATTAGGGGTATGGTTTTTTATATAGCTTATCAATTCACCGAATTCATTGGGCAGTGCGTATCCAACAGTATCAGGGATATTGACTGTTGTGGCGCCTGCATTAATAGCGGCCTCAAGGACCTTGCACAGAAAATCCCTATCACTTCTTGATGCATCCTCTGCAGAAAATTCAACATTATCAGTAAAGGATTTGGCGTATTTAACGCAATCGTAGGCTGTTTTAAGAACTTCATCTCTGTCCATCTTGAGTTTATGTTTCAAATGGATATCGGATGTTGCGATAAAAGTGTGTATCCTCGGATAGGCCGCATCCTTTATTGCACCCCATGCCCTGTCAATGTCTTCCTTTGAAGTGCGTGCAAGCCCTGCAACCTGTATCTTGCTTACCTTCCGACTGATTGCCTGAACCGCTTCAAAGTCTCCCGGTGATGCCGCCGGGAAACCTGCTTCTATAACATCAACCCCCAGTTTTTCAAGCTGTGTTGACAGGCGCACTTTTTCAGCTGTGTTCATGCTGGCGCCGGGTGATTGCTCTCCATCTCTCAGTGTTGTATCAAAAAATATTACTCTGTCCATTCGGGGTATTCCTCCGTTAATTAGTTAATTATTTTTATGTAACATTAATAGAGAACCCATTGAAGGACCCTCCACAGACCCTGACCTGCAGGACCTGTGGCAAATATCTCCATTTCAATAATCGTATCTGTCATATCAGTTTATTCCTTTTTCTATTCCGAATATTGCAGCGCAAACAACAAAAATCCGTTATCAGGCGGGCCTGATAACGGATTTATATTTGATCTTTTTTTTAACTATCCCATTATCAGGCCTGGCGGTATACCCCTAGCACCAGAAGGCTTACTACGACTAGTAGCACCTCTACTAAATTTCCGCTGATAATATTGATAGTGTTTTTATTCATTTTAATCTATTTATCCGTTGATTCAGTAAAAAATATTTGGATATATTCTCACTAACAGTCGGTAATGTCAAATATTTTTTTATTATTAATTACCTAAAATCAACTTACGGCTATTAATCGACAAATATATTTTCATTCATCAAAGCCGACAGGCAGACACGTAGGTCTGCAACTACGATAATATACCCATTTTTGCAGGGGTGGAACCTGCATGTCCACCCGCTTATTCTCTCATTCTGGCACCGATCAAGGAATTCCTTGACCCGATAATTAAAATATATTAAGAACAAATTCAATCGAGTTATGCACTAGGTGAAAGCCATCCAGACTCTAAAGGTCGGGGTGGCTTTTTTATTTTAACCGTTGGAATACCTGAAATGGACCACAGCATAGCTCTTTAGAGCATCGCCGGATATTCCTTTTCACCGGTATTTGAACTTTCTTTAAACGGAGTTGAAGACATTAATGGCAAGACTTCTGGTTATAGACAATTATGATTCATTCACATATAACCTTGTCCAGATGTTCATGGATTATAATCTGGAGATATTTGTTCACAGGGCCGATAAAATTACCCTTGAGGAGGCTGAACAAATTGAGCCCGATTATATACTTATAAGCCCGGGTCCAAAGGATCCTTCCCACACAGGGGTTTCGATCCCCCTTATAAGACATTATTATAAAAAGTTACCAACACTTGGCGTATGCCTGGGAATGCAGTGCATCAATGAGCTTTTTGGCGGTCAGACAGTAAAGGCCCCTCTTCCCATGCACGGCAAAACAAGCATTATCAAGCATAACAGCCAGGGGTTGTTCAAGAATGTGCCTGAAAATTTTCTCGCGGCAAGATATCATTCATTAATGGTTAAACCAAAGGACGATGCCCTGACGATAACATCAAAAAGTGAGGATAATGTAATAATGGGGCTGTCACACCCTGAATATCCTCTTCATGGTGTTCAGTTTCATCCTGAAAGTTTTTTAACCGAACACGGATTTACGATAATTCAAAATTTTCTTGATTTAGGAATTTTAAATGATTGAGATTCAAAAACTGGCAGAAAGCCTCACAGGAATCAGGCATAAAAAGATTAATACGGGTGAAGACTTCATAAGTATTGCTGCGGGCTTTTCACACGAACCCGGAACAACTCTCCTCATGAGCGGCGGCGACCTGGATTGTTCACGTTATCATATACTGGGAATAAGACCATTGTTAACCTTTTCCGGTAAAGGCGATTATATAACCATAAGCGATAACACTGAAAATCACAGGTTTAAGGGAGATCCCTTTGACGCTTTAAAAACCATACTAAATTCCTGTAAAATCAAGGACCCGTCTGATTCAATACCTGTAGGCGCCGGCCTCCTGGGTTATCTCTCCTATGATCTCAAGGATTATCTGGAAAAACTGCCTCGCACATCCATTGATGATCTGAATCTGCCTGTTGTCTACCTTACCATTCCTTCTATAATCCTCATACACGACAAAGTTACAAAAGAGGAAACGCTCTGTATTCCTGAAAGGAATGGTTTCCCTCTTTTATCTTTTGAGGATGCAGAAACACTGTTAATGGAAACAGGCGGCGCTCAGGGGATTTCACAGGAAAGTGAAAAAACATCAAAAAGTAAATGTATTTCAAATTTCACACAGGAAGATTACGAATCAGCTATTGTAAAAATAAGAGATTATATATCTTCAGGCCATGTGTATCAGGTTAACATGACCCAGCGTTTTGAGATGGATTTTTCAGGCGATCCTTTCAAGCTCTTTGAAAAGTTATACAATAGAAATCCTGCCCCGTTTTTTGCGTATATTAATGCCGGAGACCATCACATTGTTTCAACTTCTCCTGAAAGATTTTTAAACATGAAGGGGAATTATATCGAGACCCGGCCCATTAAGGGCACAAAGCCACGAGGAAAGACAGACGAAGAGGATAAGTTATTCAGGTCTCAGCTGGAAAACAGCAAAAAAGATGAGGCTGAACTTTCCATGATCGTTGACCTTATGAGAAATGATATAGGAAAGGTGTGTGAGGCGTCATCTGTAAAGGTAAAGGAGCACAAGCGTCTTGAGGCCTATGAAAACGTCTATCACCTCGTGAGCATAGTGGAAGGCACACTCAGAAAGGAGTGCGATGAAGTGGATCTTCTCAAGGCAACTTTTCCTGGAGGGTCAATAACAGGATGCCCCAAGATCAGATCCATGGAAATAATAGACGAACTGGAGCCTAACAGGAGACATGTTTATACCGGTTCCATAGGGTATATAAGTTTTCATAAAAGCATGGGCCTTTCAATAGCGATACGCACTGCCATAATACATAATAACAGGATATATTTTTCCTTTGGTGGAGGAGTTGTATATGATTCTGATCCACTGGATGAGTTCAGGGAAACCCTTCATAAAGGAAAAACCATAATGGAAACCCTGCAGCAGATTAAAGCGGAAGAATTAAGTGAACCGATCGCCTGGATAAACGGATCTCTGAAAACATTATCAGCAGGAAATGTACCCATTACTGACCTCGGGTTGCAGTACGGCTATGGATTTTTTGAGACAATAAGGGTTGATTCAGGCAAAATTCTATTTCTTGAAGATCATATGGAAAGGTTTAAACTGGCATGGAAAATCCTGTTTAACAGGCCCTTTCCCGACCTCACATGGGATGAAATAATCAGCCAGGTTATCCTCAGAAATGATCTGGATAGCAGTGCCGCTGCAGTAAAGATCATGACCACCCATGGGGACAGGGTTCTGCCCCCCTATAATCACAATATTTTTGTAACAGCAAAAAAATATACCCACAGGCTTGAAGGCAAAAAGGAAAGAGGCCTCAGGCTGGGTATATATCCGCCGCCAAGACAGTCTCCACTCGCTGACCATAAAACACTTAATTATCTCTACTATTTTATGGCCGGAAAATGGGCAAAAGAAAACGGGTTTGATGAAGCAATTATTTTAAATCCAGATAAAAGCATATCAGAAACTAATACCGCAAATATTCTGGTAATAAGGGGAAAAAAGGTTATCAGACCCGCTTCACAACATGTATTGAGAGGCGTAATGGAAAAGAATGTCTGTGAATTCCTGAAAGCAGAAGGTTACTATATAACAGACAGATGCATATCCATCGTCGACCTGAGTCCTTCGGACAATCTGATCATAACAAATTCACTTATTGGGGCAGTTCCGGTATTGAG
The DNA here is from genome assembly GCA_963667015.2 of Desulfatiglandales bacterium. Classification (GTDB taxonomy): domain Bacteria; phylum Desulfobacterota; class DSM-4660; order Desulfatiglandales; family HGW-15; genus JAAZBV01. The sequence continues at coordinate 122,124 of CAXXJJ010000004.1, read as the reverse complement.
TGTTGAGGGTATGGACTGTGAAGTTTCTTTTGAATTATGTGATCAATTAAATAATTATGTTAATAATTTCAGTTCCTGATCGACTTGCCAGGGAAAAATGCGGGTCTTTAACTTTCTGTCTGGACCTCTGCTTTTTCAGATTTTAAAGCGGCTCGTGTTACCTGCCACATTGCGCTTACCCCCAGTAAAAAGGGAATAACCTTTGCAATCCAGCCAACATATGGAATCATTGACAAGGCCTCAATTACAATAATTCCAGTGATTAATGAGATAAAATATTTATCTGCAAAAGAAGCCTTTATGAGGTTCAACAGTTTTCTACCGGCCCATAGATAACCATAAAGCAGCGCTGAGCTCATGATAATACTAAAAAAGCATGAATAAATAATTCCGACAGATATTCCCACAAATGAAAGGAATGCCAGGACAATTATGACAGTAGAAGTAATAATAAATAAAAATCCCTTCCAAATGGTTTTAAAAAATGAATTACATGAAATGGCAGATAATATTTTTTCATTCTGTTTTGGAAAGAGGAAATATGCGAAAACGCCTAAAATAAAAAAACAGGCGCACCAATAAAGTTTTCCCAGTATAATTGCCAATCCGCTTTTTTCCTCAGGCATCTCCTCAAAGGAGAAGGCTTCCGGAGTGACCTTTTTTGTCTCTGTAATTTCACCGTTTATCCGGGAACCGTCTTTTCTGTCAAGCACACCGGAATAAATAAAATCTCCATTGATCACGGCTGTTGAGGTAATGGTTATTTTCCTGGCATCAATTTCAAGATCTTTTTCAAATGTACCCGATATAGTAAGTTTTTCTGCTGATCCCTTAACCTTATCCTTAAAATCACCTGAAAGTGTAGCGTTCATTGCCCAGAAATCTACCACATCCTGGCTGATACCCGAGATCTCAACATTAGCGCCATATACCTTAAGCCCCCCTTTTACTGAACCGGCCATATCAATATTAAAACCGGTAGCAAGGAGACCTCCTGTTATTATTTCATCATCGTCAATCACAACATTAATGCCGACACGACGCTCGTGTTCAACTATTGATGGGGCTTCGTTTTCATATTCATTCCCCAAAAGTTTAATCTTCAATTTTTCAGCAACAGCTTTTGATATTTCTTCCTGAACAACAAAGATATCTTTCAGTTCCCGGTCGTAGGTAAGGGACAAGAGGTGTGTATCATCAGCCACACTTATAAGCTGCACAGTAACACGCAGATTATTCTCATCCTTCCTTACACTGCCTTCCAGCACGTGTGTAACGCCCAGCTCATTTCCTATTGTGGGAAGAGAAACATTCTTACCCTTATAATAGAAAGAGGTTGTTCGGGAGATAAGCCTGAGTCCATCTATTCTGGCAAGAGAATGAATCAATTCTTCAGTAATGCCATCACTGAAGGACTCCTGACCGGGATCACCACTCATATTTCTAAATGGCAGCACCACGATAGAAGGCCTCTGGTCATCCCTTTTAGCTGTCTTAGGAGCAGAGCACCTGGGAATAATGCCCAAAACAGAGGCGATAATCAAAAGAAGAACAACGATCCCGCATGTAATGAGAAGGTTTCTGATCGACCAAAATGATTTATTTTTTACCCTTTTAATTATGCTGGCTGTAACAACCCTTGGATCCATAATAACCTTATAGGCAAACACAGGTTTTGAAATATTCTTAACAGTCTGTTCTCCTATAAACTCATAACCCAGGGGAAGCTTGCTTTCTATATGATCAAAGGCCGTCTTTGATATACAGATACCGCCCGGGTCAGCCAGCGACTCAAGCCTGGCTGCTATATTAACACCGTCGCCATATAAACTTTCACCTTCTTCAATCACATCACCAAGGTTGATACCGATACGAAACTGCATCCTGCGGTCTTCCTGCAGGGAGAGATTTCTTGACTGTATTTCTTTCTGGATGGCTACTGCACACTGGGCTGCATCAACAACACTGGCAAACTCAGCAAGCAGGTTATCCCCGGGTGAATCGATTACACGACCCCTGTGCTGCTTTATCAATGAATACATCACTTCCCTGTATTCTGTAAGGGTCTCTACAGTAAGTGCCTCATTATCTCCCATGAGGCGGCTGTAACCGGCAACATCCGCGCTGAATATAGCGGCAAGTTTTCTTTTATAGTCAGGCATTGTTGATGTGTCTCCAGATGAGTTAACACGCGTTAAAAAACAACATATATAAAAAAGGCGTTGCGTTAAGACTAAAATTTAATACGTTAAATATCGTGGGTTAAAGCAATAACATATGCAAATTTAAAACGGTTAATGTATACCATAGATATAAGGAAAAATCTAACTGAATTTTTTAAATCGAAAGGGAAATAACCATTTGCTAATAAGCATACTGGATTGATAATATTGATGAAAGTCCATCTTCTGAGGTAAGTCCATCATGTTCTTTCTGAGCAGATTACACGTCTCTTTTCGCTATGCCCAGAGTCCAGGTAACAGTCTAAATGAAATCTGTTTTAACATATAGCGAGGCCATAAAAGAGCATGTCTATAACGGCCTCACTGTTTTTTAAAATGAAGTCGTATTACAATAATATTATGGTATTGATTCGTTCTTCTCCCGTGCGACCTCATTATTACCCATCCATCTTACGAGATTTACATCATAGCCCTCATTTGTTTTTTCCGCTTCAATAAACGTGCAATTCTCACCGCACCAATAACCTGAGTTTGCGTAGATCCTCTTATTCACAAACCATGTGTCCTTATCAATGTCACTTTTATGGCTGTGCCCTAAAATACAGACTTGGTAGTATCCATCTTTACAAATCTTATCCGCTATAGGGCCAAGCATATCGAGTTCTGCAAAAACCGCGCGCTGTTTGGAAACAATTGAGTTCGGCCAATCATTATAAATATCCTTATAAACTTCTTTCACCTCTCTCGCTGACACAGATTGTACGAGCCCGTTTTTTCGTTTTATCTTAAATTCAATATTCTCATCAAGCCCGGCTTCTTCAATAACTGCTTCAAAAACGCTTTGCGGTAATGTCTGCTCACCAAACATCTCAATAAAATCGTCCACGTAAGTATGATAAGAACGTGCTTGACTATTTGTCAAAGCCATTTTGGTGGCTTCAATTCTTGAAATAAAGTAGCCCAGGGGATATCCCATTATATTTTTAGAAAAACGCGGAGGAGCATTGAACAGTGCGTAACGATGCCCGTGTTCTGCAATCAAGCGTCCGCTCGAGAATATTTTGGGGCAGTAGATAATTCCCGGAAATATACTTTCCATGATTTCAACTGTCGCGTTCATATCGTGATTACCTGGAACATAATAGACTTTTGTTTTTTGAGAAAGTATTTTCAATTCTTCCACAACTGATAAATTCTTCGGCGCACTCATTAACTCCTCTATGGTAGGAGGAACCATATCGTATGGAAAAACCCAATTATCAAAAATATCCCCCAGCAATACGACCTCCTCTATTTCGTTAATATAACTTGAATGAAGAAACCGAATAAAATTTATAAAATTTTTAGTTTCTTCAATCGAAAGCCAGTCCCATTCGTTTTTATATTTTTTATTTTCCTGGCTCTCTTCACTGAATCTACCGGCACCCAAATGAACATCACTGATAAATAGCTTCTTGGACATATTCTATCCTCCTTTTTTGTTAATAAATCTATTAATTGATTAAAAACAAAAAAACCTAGCTTTTAATGCCAAAAATAGAGATTCATAAAATTGACCTGGAAAATGTTAAGAATAGAGTAACCGGTTTTTTTCGTTTATGAAGCAGACATTGTGATTTTTAATTTTAAATTCAATGGTAATTTATTCCACTGTAAAAATGATCAGCAGTATTAAATTATTTTTTTGAATAGGTGTTTCAAATTTAGTGAGTTGAAGGTCGCTTGAAAATCAACATTTGAGATTTCAATAGTCTTCATCTGGAACATTAAGATTTTAATTATTTCTGGCTATTTAACCAAAACTTTCCAATCTTACAAGTTAAAGATATAATTATATTATTAAAATACTATCGATAACAAATAAAAAATTGTGATTGAAGTTAATACTTCCTCTGATTTTGATACAATAAGGAATATTCATATCTAAGCGAGCTTTATTGATTGTTTTTACGAAATTTTGCCAGAAGATAGGCTCGATCTAATTCCCCTGATCGCTAACCTTTTTTATCACTTCCCAAGCATTTCCTGTTTCAGACTCTTTTGCGCAGGTTTGTCACAGAGCCAGATTCCGAAAAGGGCTTTTTTGAATTCCAATCCTTTTATATTAACCTTTGATGAAGAATATTTTGTTCTTGTTCCGGCACCGTTTAAAGCAAGCCTGGTCTCTCCGGCTGTAATACTGTCAGGCACCTTAACACCTGCAATTTCAATTGAAAATAAAACCGGAGAGAAAAAAAGGGTAATCAAAAACGTTATCATAGCTTTCTTCATGGTTGTACCTCATCTATTGTTTATAATTTTTCTGTATGATGACCAAAAATATCACCTCTTTTTTCAAGCCATTTTTCGAGGAGCATTTCAATAGTGATCAGGCCTTCATGCTTTCCCGCTTTATTCAGTACCGGTATGGCATTTAGACGACGCGTGATCATCTTGTTAACGACTTCATCCACCTGGTCAGATTCTTTACAGGTAATGACATGCTTTATAAGTAGATCAGCTGCGTTTTCCGATGTCAGCAGAGAGTAGAGTTCTGTAACCTTTGAACCGGCAGAGACATGATGTGAAAAAATCGCCTTAAACAATCGCTTGCGGCTTATGAGGCCCATTAAATTATCCGAGTCATCAACAACACAGAAATAATGTATCTCCGGATGCTTTACAATTAATTCAGCCATCGAGCGGATGGCCATATATTCAGACACATTGGCGACAGTATTATATGGACGAAGGTCTTTAATAAATATTACCTCCATGATTACTCCCCCCTGCCTTTATTTTGCATTTGTTTTGGGATTTCACCGGCCCTTGATATTGCAAATTTTACAGAAGGCGGACCAATTATTTGAACCAGCAGCGTAGTAGCAGCAATTACATTGATGACCGTGTGTCCCAGTTGTTCGCCTGCGGTTCCGAATTTTCCAAAGTGCTGGTAAATATCAAGAGCAAGCCCAATGGCAACGCCAGCCTGTGAGAAAAGTGCAAATCCAAGATATTTTTTAACTGCAGGGGATGCACTTGAAATAACTGATCCCAGATAAGCGCCTGCCCATTTACCGACAGTCCGGCCCAGAACATATAGAATCCCAAGCATTCCCATGGACGGCAGAAGGCCTATCTGAAGCCTGGCGCCTACAAATAAAAAGAAAATAATATAGATCGGCGGTACAAACTCCTTTACTATCTCGAAATTTGACTCGTTTCTATCCTGATGCAGGTTGGTCAGTGTCAAGCCCACAGCCATGTTTGTCAGAATAAGGGAAAGGTCAAAATACCGGGAAATACCGCTTGCCAGTAATATTGCCGCGACATTTACCACTAACTGGTCGTCCCTTGTTTTAATCCAGCGCAAAACCTGGTCTACGATAAGGGCGATTAAAATTCCCAGTACGAGCGAACCAAAGATCTCAATAAGCGGTTGTACCAGCATGATCTTGATACTCAGATCGCCGCCTGTAACAAGCACATTTGCAAAGGCAAAGGCAAATCCGTACAGGAAAAGCGCCAGTCCGTCATCGAGCGCCACAATGGCTAATATAGTAGAAGTCAATGGTCCCTTGGAGTGATATTCCCAGAGAACGTCTACAGTAGCGGCAGGTGCTGTTGCTGAACTGAGGGCACCAAGCAGGATACCCAGGGGTATATTTTTTGTTAACAGTATGGTCAGGAAGCTTACAAGAAACATGGCCAGCAGTCCTTCGGAAAGCAGGATACTGAAGAACTGTTTTCCATATTTTTTAAATATGGAATATTTAAGCTCTCCTCCGACCATAAACCCTATAAATGCGAGGGCAATTGAGGTTAGGGGAGCCAGATCATCAAGTGTCTTGACCGGTAAGAAATGCAGTACCGAGTCTCCAAGCAGAACGCCAATGACAATATATCCGACAACCTGTGGAATACCAAAGCGCTCAAAGAGTCTCCCGCCGGCGAGACCAACGGCCATAATAAGACCCAGGATTAGTAAAATATGCATCTGGTATTATTCTCTCAAGCCAAACCAAGTTGTTCATTAAATGCTTTCATATTACCATACGCCGTTGCCTCCACTTCTTTGCCATTCTCAAACCTGACAAAAACGGCTTCCGGGAATGTGAGTTTTTTGCCAGTAGGAGATATTCCATTCAACTCACCTTTAAACGTTCCCTGCATTATAACACGTGCTGCTACTTTATCACCTTCTGCAATAAGATCTATAATACTGACATACAGATCAGGAAAAGCCCTGCGCATGGAAGTCACAAACGCCTTAAAGCCTTCCGGTCCATGGATGTCATGTGTAGGAAAATGATAGATATAATTAGCGGCGAGGACTTCATCTGCTAACGAAAGATCCCCCTTATTGACAATCTCTTCTATAACACGGCGAACAATTTCCTTATTTTCTTCTGTTGACATGCCATTCCCTCCCAAATTTAATGAGTTTATCAAAAATTAATTATTCGTTATTTTCTCCCTTATAATATAAAAAACCATTATCATCAAAAGTAAAACCGTTTTCATAAAAAAGCGGGGTGTACTTACTCGTCTTCATATGAGCATGATTCTTCATATTGAGCTGTATTGTCCCGGACATGGTTGCTATATCAAGTTGCCATCCTTCACCATTTTTTATCAGGTATACAGGGGAACAGTTTCTGTATTTGGTTTCAAATACGATTATCGCCAGGTCTTCTTCAGTAAAGATCTTGAATGTCTTTCCTCTTGTGTCCCTTACTTCTTTGCAGGGTCATAAGAGGCGGTATCCATTTCTTCATTGGCGCGTGCAATAATCATTTCAAGGGTTGCAGCGATTCCTGTCTGAATCCGCCCTGTCTGAAAAAACGGGGCCATCTGATCCCTCTCTATGTATCCGACAAAGCTGTCAGGATAGATCCATTCAAGATCATAGCCGATCTCAAATCTGACCAGTTCCTCCTCAATACTTAAAAGGAACAGAATACCTTTCTGCCCGTTTGTGTTCTCTCCGATTTTCCAGTTTGAAAGCAGCCTGTTTGCAATATCATCAATATCATTGCCCTGAAGATCTGGAATAATAACAACAACCATATCAATATCAGCAGCGTCATACAGTGTTTTCAAATGAGCATCCAGACTTTTTTTATTTTTAATAAGACTGGCATTATCAAAAATTCTTGTTTCGAAAGAAAGGCGGGGATTACTTATATAGGATAATAACGTTGAAGTTTCTGTCCCGGATCCACAGGAATAAATAAAAGCAATAAAACATAAAAACAGTAGACTTGTTAATATTCTCCGCATATCACGTTTCCGCTATATCATTTACATTCCAGGTCATCTTCATCCGCCCATTCAAATTTTCCCATATGGATCTTAAAAACCGGAAACTGCCATGTCTCAAAACGGCTCGATTCGGGCTTTAATGGACAACTTGAAACTTTTGAGGATTTTGCATCTTCAATTTTTTGTATGAACAACCAGTTTTTAATGAAAAACCTGGATGAATTATTGATATATAACTTCATGCCGCAACCATTTGCAATGTCTTGTTCCTGGGATAATTTGAGTGTAAGAATATTTTCAGAGCCGCCTGTATCTGAAACAGAATGCAGGTTCTCTGGGCCTTTGTCTCCTTGGTCAAAGGCAATGTTAACTGTTTCGCCAGGATAAACTGTGACCAGATAATTTTTCTTTTTACCACTGGAATCAGACTTATCGACAGATTCCTGTACGACAGGTTCAGAAAGGGTCGCACTGAACTTAAAGTAATTATCATCGGGTGTCTTTAGATTGAATTTTAAATCTTTCCTGCATTCATGGGTCCTGCAGTATTCTTCAAAATTTAATTTTTGATCATCGCTGCTTTCAGCCTCATTGTTTTGAGAACTGCATCCGCATATCAATAATAAGACATATAATAACATCAGGATATATTTAACTAAAATCCTTGAATAAAAAATCATGGGATATTTTCCCCTATTTTATCAGTCCCCTATTTTATGTTCTGTGGAAAGGGTTGACACGGCCGTGCTGTTCGCCCCTGACTACTACTTCTTTAACTCCTTCCATTTTAAGGGTTAGTTTTTTAATCTCTTCTCTGTTTTTTATTGCCTGGATATCATCAACAAGATCAATAGAAACCTTTCCATTATCTGCTTCAACCTTAATTTTTGAGGCGAGATCAAACAGTCCTACCTTGACCTTTGCAGAAAGAGCAAGATCTTCAACTATTTTAAGTGATTCGGGTGTAGCCCTGTAATTTGGTTTTTGAACTATATCAAAAAGGATATCCACGGCGTCATCAACTGTCAATTTCCCTATGTGCAGGACTATATCGTAGAGCCTGCTGTCCCAGGCATCTCTGCCGTACATCTGAAGGCTCCATTTGCGCCGCTCCTCATCATCTTTTTTCAGGATATACCGGGCCTTTTCAGCAGAAATATTTTCGCGTCGCATTTCTTCTTTAACACGATCCTGCATATCGGCAATTACCCTGACTTTGAGAACATGTGGAATATCAGCAAGAAAAAAATGCCCGGCAAGGCCATGATACACCACATTGTCTTTTCGAACATGCTGAAGAAGAGAGGAATAAATAAAATTTATATATCGTTCTTTACCGAGAGTAAATCGTTCAAGAACGGAAGTAGAGTCATGAAGAGCTCTTATAAGCTTTATTTCAGGAATATTAAATTCATCGGACGCCTCCAGCAGAATATCCCTTGAAAGGCATTCATATCCCAGTCTTTCCGCCAGCTTTTCAGCCACCTCCTTGCCTCGGCTGTAAGATCCTCGGCTGATTGTTACGATAGACATTATTTTCTCCTTTTTAAATTTTATACAGGGATTGTAAATATAATCTTAATTTTTGTCATGTGAATTATTACAGTACCTTTTATATATCACACGACCTCCATTTTGGCAGGATAAAATACTTATCCTGTATCTCAAATTCTACAGTTGTCAGTCCATCCATTATAGAGGTATTTAATTTCGGGACAGACCTTTCGAAGTTAACAACCCAAGCATATTTTCTCTCCCTTCCCCTTTTGATTCAACACATTTGCGAAATGTGGCAGGTTCAAAGGAAAATTTCATCTGGGCGAGCTTGATCCTGGCGTCTTCAGGACTCTCTTCACTAAAAAAATAAATAATTTTTTTAACAGCATCTGTAAACACACCAATCGAAATGACAATTACTCCAAACACAATAATATAGGCAAAAAATCTATTATTCTTAATTAACCAGATAAGTTGCTCTGATAGCAGTTTCTGCGCATTCATTAGTTTACCTCCTATCTCATATTATTAAGCATTCTGAAGTAAATATTATGTTTGAAAGCTATGTTGCCATATCGGACTCGCCAATTGCTAAACATTCAACCCTCTGGCCAGTAACCAGAGCAGCAGAGCTAATTCGGATAAATGAAAAACAGTTGTCAACCCGCCCAAAACGACTGAAAAAAAGACATAAATTAGCCCTGCGCCCATAGGCGTAAACAAATGCAGTTATTCTTTATATCGGAAGTGTTATATTTTTTATTTTTAGGACTAAGGCAACTAAAAAGCAAGGTAATTTTACAGTTATCAATGGACAGTAAACAATTATCTGCAGGGAATTAAAAAGAAAATATTTATCCCTAATATTTTGTGGTCCATGGTTAGCAATAAAAAAAATACGCCTTCACAGTATTATATCTTATCAGGGGGAAATGAAGCTAATATTTCCTTTAATACTACTGGTCTTTCATGCTTAAAAGGACAGTTCCGTATCTCATATCTCCCCAGTAATTACTGTTTTCCGGTGTGTTCCCATATATATCTGAACGCTGCAAATCTGGTGCATATTTTGTTTGAGGCCTTATCTCATAGTAAAAATTACCGGTTATCAAAACATTGCCGTTTGTAAGGTTCTTTGTTTCATACTCCCGATAGGGAATTTTTTTTAACAATACGACATCACCTTCTGTTGGAAGGTTTATTTTTTCAACTGTGTAATCCTGATATTCACCAAAGCCTATAAGTTTTTCATCTTCATCTCTTCTGTCATATATTTCGGTAAATGCTATTATGGCAACAACTGCTGCTAAAACAAAAATTAATATCTTTTCCTGATGTTCATTAAAATATTTTTCAAACAATATTTTTTTATTGAATAAAACTTCTACGAAGTGTTTGTAACAGGCCGGCATATCTTTTCTGTAAAGATCCATACATTCTAATCTTCTCATTATTATCACCTCTAATTGATTATTTACTAAGAATTTTAAAATCACAGTATGAAAAGAATTCGAACGAAAAATGAAATATTTGTGAAAAGGCAGTGATGGAAAAAGATTATTAAGCAAGTTGATATTTATTATACTAAAGGATGGCATGAAAATAGAATTTATTTTCATCAGTAAAACATCGTTTCATTTTTACTCTAAAGGTATTTTCTTGCCCTGAGTCAGTAATCCTATTGCCTTTAAAACTATTGGAAGCCCGGCGGCTACTGCAGATAGAATTCGTAATGATTGTCCAAAGATCTCTCTTTGCGTAATAAAAAAGAAAGCTCCCATTGCAATACCGACCAAAATAAGCGGTGTTCTTATTCTGCCCCAGATGCTCATACCTGCAGCTTCTTCCCATTTCTGAAAAGACTGGGGATGCTCTGCATTCAGAACAAACTGCCGAAAACTTTCGTTCATTAAACGAAAATTAGGTGCCATAACAATGATTCTCCTTTTCATAAGACTTCGCATTGCATTTTTCATATGCCAATTTACAAAACCCTGCTCTGCGAGTCTGTATAAAAGTATCTTTTCATCCGTGCTGCAGCTTAACCAGAGTTTCCGGTAGTGAGCGTCAGCCAGATCTTTGAACTGGTCAACAATATTGTCGACAGAATAATATTTAATTTCGTTTAATTCCGTAAGTTTTTTTGCATACTGCTTGAGCAGCCGGTTCGGCCACCCTTCATCGACAAGGCTTTGTTTAGCATTTTTCGGCAAATAATTATATTTATCGATTTGCTGCAATTCTTTTACCATGAACTCATTCCGATGCCTGTGATATTCATTTTCCTCATTCTGATGCCTGAGCTTGGAGTAGCCCTGCAGAACAGTCCCCCATCTTAGCAGGAGATTATTTTTATCATCTTCATTCAGACTCGGGTCCTGACAACGGGATGTCAACAGGAACAGGGGATCTATTGATGACTTAAGTATCACCTGCTTATTTGGCATGGGTGCCAGTCCTTCGAGAAGCTCAAGTTTTTTAAGCGCGATCTGTGGTTCATCCAGATCACTTTCAAAATTATCGAGAATTATTTCATTTACCGCAGGATTTCTGCAAAGAGTCAAAAGTGATTTCACACTGGAAGTTTCTCTGATCTCACTGGGAGTGATTATACGCCGACCTGTGAATTTCAGAGGACAAATATCCTGCATCCTTATGTGTATCTGATTTTTTAAATCCTGATTACAAATCAGGTTCTTACCCTCGAAAGACACAGGGGGATTGATATCAATGATAAATATGAGTTTCATAATGGCCCTTATCATAAGAAGAAGTAGAATTAATCCAAGAATGGAACAGAGTACAATCCAGTAAGGACTTATCTTTACTCTATAGGTCGATGTCTTGATCTGCAGATAGTGAGGATGAAAAAAAGATACCTCTTCTTTTTCGCCTGATGAACTGTAGAGTATGGGCTGTTTATTGTTTTGCTCGATCATGACAATCTTATCATCCTCGACAAACCATTTTGCTTTTGATTTATCGTCTTTCAGGTCGCCTTTCAGGCCTGAAAACATCCTGGTTATTATTGATAATTTATCAGAACTGTTAACAAGCGGTAAATCTCTCAAAAAGGTTATTAATCTTTGTATGGACCTGGTTTGAGGCTCTTTTATAGGTTTAATGTCAAGTTTAATATTAAAACCCGTTGCATATATATCCGTTAAAATTTTTTCGGTATCATTTAGTGAATCAGTAACAGGTAATAATATTTTCTCCAATTTTTTACTGTTGGAGTCACTCAATTCAATTTTGCTATATTTCTCTTTTATTTTTTGAGCTCTTTGTTTGATGGATTGTGCCATTTCATGTTGATGATACTTGATGAAAACCGCTATCTCTTCATGGTAAACAGCATGATAAAATCCGCATGGTGGCAGAACAGCCAGGATTATAAGCAGGCCGGAAGATACAATGATATAGGTAATCTTTAATCTTAGAGGGCAGATATGCCTTATTTCATTTACAGATTTCCTATCCCTGTTTCGCAGCATTCGAAATAAAACAACAAGAACAGACAACGGCAGGAAAAAACACATAAGAACAAGTATTATGGATGGAGTGAAGATAAAACAGACACCCCAGATAGTCCATGTAATTGCTATGTATAAAATAATAATATGGTATTTTTCAATTTTTTCTATATCCGGCCAAAGCCACATCCTGAAGGCCTCACCGGGAAGAGGTTTTGGCTTGAAAACAAGATATATCAGGAATGCTAAAAAGAGAATCAACAGATAGGCACCATACAGTGCTACTGTAAATGTTATTGTTTCTATCTCAAGCTGATAGGGTATTGATTTATCCGAAAATACTACAAGGGTCCAGGGCGTGCCGTAAAAAGGTGTAATATAAGCCCGAATCTTGTTCGAACGGTATTCCAGATCCATATGGACTGGAATATTGCTTTTGGAAACAGCTTCAAGATCATGCCGCGGTGTTGCCTCCTCAAAGAAATTCTCCTGAAGATTCCGGCTTGATATTGAATGGAACTGAACAATCCCATTCTGATCGATAAGAGCAAAATCAAAACCCGGAGGCATAATTGGGTCAATGAGGCATAACGGCATAGCCTGTATACAGAATACGATCGAATCTTCAAAGTTTCTATTATCCCCAGAAGATGCTATTTTAATGTCTATATCCATTTCTGAAGTCCTATTTAAATGCATATTTCTTCTCAGGGTAAGCATTGCATAGGAATTTCCGGTATTTTTGGATCTGATGGATTCAACATATCTTCCTTCCATAAAAAATTTCATACTGTCAATTTTTTCATCACGTTCTATTTTTTCAAAGAGGTCAAGATCGAATTTTTTGGCATATTCAAAATATTCTCTGTTAGGAAGTACAAGCATTGGTGTTGTTTTATTTCTCACAGTCCATTTCCATCTTTGTGTTCCCTTTGAATCCATTCCCACTATAAGCTCAAAAAATGGATACTCGGAATCATCTTCTCCTGACAGGATATTCCCTTTTCGCTCCCACTCAGCCTTATCTGAAGTAACCTTGTGGATCAGTTCTTCTTCCAGAGAGTGAAACTCCTTGCTAAATCGTTCTCCTATATCTTTAGCGATTATTTCAAGATAGTGGTCTATTGTTTTTATTTCATCCTTTCTGGTTAACAGATTTATAGTAAGCAGGGAAACCAGTGAACACCCAACTAGAAGCGCTATTACAAGAATGAAGACTTCGTGTGCTTTAATTCCCTCCCTGAGTCCGATCAGCCGTATTCGCATGAAAGGTATTGCAAGCAAACCGACACACAGGGCGCAAAAAATAAAAAAGCCCAGTGTCGGAGAAATTGTCATTGCCTTTGAAAAAAACGTCAATTGAGGGATGATTGCACCTATAATCCACATATCTTCGTCCCCTGCAGGGGTCCCAACACTCTCATGGCCGGTATCTCCGCTTATCTGCCAGCGGAAGGGGGAAAGAAACAGTTTATATTGATTGAGACCAATTTCTACATCTCGAATAGGCTTGAACCTGGAATCATTCACTTCAGCCTTTTTATCAGTTACATCATTTTTATCGGTCTCATCCTTTTTAGTGTCGGATTTTAGTTTCTCATCAGGAAGGGTAATGAGTTGCAGATTCATTCCTGTTTCCAGGAAGACAACCTCGTTTTTTTTCCCGGCTAAGATAATGCCGCCATTAAAGTTTTCAAATACGTCATCAGGAAGCAACGGGACAACCAGTTTTTTCAAATCCACATTAATTTCAAAAAAAACATATTCATTTTGGGTTTCGCATTCCGTTAAATCTATCTCCTTGACCTGTGCTTTAATGGCATATCCCTTTTTATTCCAAATTAATTCAAAGTCGACTTTTACCTTATCCTTGTTGAGAAATAATATTTCCGGAGGTCCTTTTTTCCAACCTAGAGAAGTGAAGTCAAGAGCTGGAATCAGTTTCAGCTGTTCTTCGACGTACTCTTTACGTTTTTTTAATTCACCTGCATCATCTTTATGACACTCTGTCTTTACTGGACTATTGCTGGATTCATTTTCTTCCTTAATTTCTTTAAAACCATTTTTGGTCTCAGGATAATATTGATTGGTAACCACAGAATTGGCCAGATTTGTACGAAGGCCCTCAAGGGCATCACTGATATTTGCACCGGCATGAGAGAGTTGTCTAAGAAAGTATCGCGAGAACTGTTCTTTCTGACGTTCAATATGAAAATAATATAAGGCCATAAATGTAAGTATTATGACTATAAGCAGACAATATATCCCACATAAGAGTGAAAAGGAACGTTGTTTCGAATAGTTCATGGACATATCTTTCTGGGCTACCGGACAGGTATTATCCATGCCCGACACATTTTAATTTTCTGCTAAATTCAGAATCGCGTTTAAACAAAGACTAAAATAAAAAATCTTCAGTCTAATCGTCGGTTATTAAAAAAAATATCCAATAACCTGTATTCATTGATCCTGCCCTTTTGACAAACTCATGTAAGATCTGAATGGATTATTTAAATGATTTTTTAATGCTACTTTTCAGGAGTATCAGCTACATTCCCATATTTTACTTAATAGCCGGAACAAATGATGATAATCAGCTAATTCTTTGGAGGTACATTAATCAGCCAAGTGAACAGGTCAGATTTTTGCAAACGAAAAGATATTTTGCAGGAGATCATCATACTGAGATTGATTTACTGTAATATTGTTAGATTTATTAATGGAAAAAGCAAGAGAAATTTTATTTTTTTAATACCAGGAATTCAGGTTTTAGAAATTATCAGAAATATATACTTTTGACAAAAGTAGGGTATTTTATAATAATTGAAGAATTTCCTGAAATTCAACAAGCCTTTATGTGCAAACTATTTACCGCTATTTTCTTTTAATACAGCATTATCTTTTACGTAATTCTGTTTTCATAATAATCTTTTCTTAAAAAGGAGGATAAAATGATAAAAGACGATATTGGCAACCAACACTTAAAACATTTTTGTATTTTCTTCTTATCAGCAGTATTTATTAGCCATACCAACTAATGCAGGTGATATTCATTTTATGGCAAGTACCGGGCAATATCGGGAACTGATTATGTATCTTAAAAGTCATCCAAACGATATCAATCAACATCGTTTTGATAGAACACCATTACAGGATGCTGTTAAAGCAGGAAAAGATACGACCGTTATGCTGTTACTGAAAAACAAAGCAGACGTCAATATGTTCGCAAACTCGGATGAAGCCCCTGTCTTCCTTGCAGTTGATCATATTGTCTTTTCACACAGCAACCGTACAATATTGAGTATGATTATACTTGCAGGAGCCAACCTGGATATAACAAACAGCAAGGGACAGACTCTTCTACATTTATCAATAGAAAAAGTAAGGAAGAGATTGCAGAGCTGTTGATCTTATCGGGTGCAGGTATTGAAAATAAAGACGCACATGGGTGTACACCGCTTATTTGTGCTGTAGAAAAAAATAATTCCGACCTGGTTAAATTACTAATTGAATTTGGAGCTGACCCGACAGGTACTAACGGTTCAAACCTAACCGCTTTACAGATTGCAGAGAATAACAGGAATAGGAAAATATTTTACCTATTAACATCTGCTCAAAATAAAAACAAAGATAAATGATTTACCATGAAGGTATTTGCACATAAGAACCAGTCCAGTGCGGCCTCTGAAACTGCAGCAGGAACCTCATGACCGCCTTTTAATTCATTATAAACCACATCATAACCAATTTCAGGGACATAGAGAAATCCTCCTCGTCCACTGTTAAGTATAAGTTTGGTTAATCCTTTAGTTGCTGTCTGACCTGGTGTACAAGGCCTTGCGTTGAGTCTTGGTTCAACAGGCTTCAATTTGGAAGATGAGGTAATGCAACTACGAAAGCCGGGATAACCAGCATTATGAAACTCCCCTTGAAGAATTTACGCATGGAAATATTTATCAATAAATTTATAATTCTCACTTTAAAATACGATTTCATTATTATTGTTTGGGGGTGAAGTTATTTGCTGGAATGCCAAAAAATGTTGATCAATTCGCCTGTGCCTGCCGGATAATATTTTGATGGATTCAAATTATCCGGCTTCACAGGTGATAAAAATATTTAAATTATGAAATTTTGGGATTATCCCTTTTTCTTTGCAGAGGATTTTATGGATTCCAGTTTATTTCGGAGTTCCATGTAGTCTGCTCTTAAACGTGTGTTGGCAGCCCATACCTCTTCCATATATTTTCGTTCCTTGTCGGAAACAAGCCGGAGGGCAAGAACTTCCGGGCGATCACGGATAACAGTGCCCGCTGGAATCCTGATAAAGGACTGCAATGTAACCAGCTTGGCGATCGCACCGATACCTACCCAAACATGATCTTCCATAGTTACCTTGTATAGAGTGGCCCTTACTGCAATAAAACACTCCTGTCCAATAGTACAGGGGCCATGAACTATCGCTCCATGAGCAACAGACGTCTTCGCCCCTATTATTACAGAGGCACCTGGATCAGAGTGGATGATGACGCCGTCCTGTATATTCACCTCATCATCAATCTGGATCAGTGCAACCTTTCCGTCTGGTCCCCGCTGATCGGCACGGATTACGCTTAATGGACCCACAAAAACATCTTTACCGATTTTTACATTGCCAATGATCTGTGCTGAAGGATCGATCAGTGCCGTGGGATCGATCTGTGGATAATCACCTGCCAGGTTTGGTCTTATATTGTTTTGTAATGATGTCATTCTCTCTCCTCTATATCGGGTTAGAAACTAATGGCACTCATTTATACTCTAAACGGTTAAGGTTCTCAACGTTCTGAGTCTGCGCCTGATAATGGGTATCTTCAAACAATCGCAGACACAGTGTACAAATCTGGTTTCTTTATTAAATAATATCCGCATGAATCAGACAGGAATGCGGTGATCAATCATACAATAACAATATTGTTCTTTTTTAGGATTTTTTTTAGAAAAATTCAAGAGATTATAATAATAAGCAATTTATCCGGTTAGAGGCATATTATTTATCCTGAGCATATACCAATTTTGACATTTTGATAAAAAAACAGCCTTAGTTTTAGTATGGCAGAAGCCTTCATATTTTGAACGTTTTATAATTATGTTTTTAAAAAACACCGGTTGATAAATTCAATTTGAATCAGACAGGAGAATCTGATACGGTCGGCACTAATCTGGGGAAGACTTGTGCCGGCCGTCTGTTATATGGGTCCAGATCAATTTAATTAATTACCGGCCTTAACCTGTAAATTAAAAGGAGTTAACGTGAAATCTCTTATTAAAACAATCCTTTGTATCGCTGTTGTGATCTCTTCCATGGCCTGTCAGAATACAAAACAGCAATCAGACACAGCCAAACCTGAAACAGACAAGGAAAAAATAAGCTATGCAATTGGCATAAACATGGCTCAGTCACTTAACGATATCAGCGATGAAATCGATTTACCAATGCTCCAGAAAGGAATTACAGATAAATTCCAGGAAAAAGAGCTTCTTGTATCCAATGAAGAAGCCCGGTCCCTGCTCCAGTCATTCAGTG
Source organism: Desulfatiglandales bacterium (assembly GCA_963667015.2). Classification (GTDB taxonomy): domain Bacteria; phylum Desulfobacterota; class DSM-4660; order Desulfatiglandales; family HGW-15; genus JAAZBV01. Next base: position 104,161 of record CAXXJJ010000004.1, on the reverse strand, counting down.
AAAAAATAATGGCTAAAGAACAGGAAAAAGTTGCCATGGCCTCACAAAAAAGTCTGAAAGAAGGCCAGGCCTACCTGGAAGAAAATAAAACAAAAGAAGGGGTTATTACAACGGAAAGCGGACTGCAGTACAAGGTAGAAAAAGAAGGTGAAGGCAAATCCCCGGGAAATTCAGACAAGATCAAGGTTCATTATGAGGGCACCACACTTGACGGAACCGTGTTTGACAGTTCATATAAACGTGGCGAACCGGCCACCTTCCAGGTTAATCAGGTGATAAATGGGTGGACCGAGGGGCTCCAGCTTATGAAGGAAGGTGGTAAATACAAATTGTTTATACCTGCCGAGCTCGCCTATGGCGAACGCGGTGCAGGAGGTGGACAGATAGGCCCCAATGAAGTGTTGATATTTGATGTTGAGCTGCTGGAGGTGCTTAATAACCAGCCCACTGCCGACAAGAGCGAAGCTGAATAGTACTAAAAATTATTTATTTAACATTCAGAATTCAAGATCAACAGTATAAAACAGAAAAAAACGATAACCGGAACCACCTTCATTAATGCAGGAGGTTCCGGTTTAGTAATTACTTACTCGGCCCGAATGATCTGACAAAAAGATCATACAGGGCTTTCCTGCCTTCTTCTGAAAGATTTCTGGTTCCGGTTCCGGCAAAGGTGTCTGATGTTATAACAGGTATATTCTTAACCCATTCATTGCCTTCCCATGCATACCAGGCCTTTTGCTCCTGATCATAAACATGCAGCGGACGATTAAATAGCTTGGCCAGTTCAACTCCCCAGCCGGTTCCGCCTTTTACTGTTCCATCCTTCTGTATCCATCCAACTGCGATGACATGATAACCATTATTAATCACGTGAAAAATGGACTGAATGACTTTTCGAATCCTTTCTGCACGTGAGTAAGAGCGTTTCATCCTCATGGAAATTATCTCCATGCTGACATCTCCCTTTTTCAACTCATCATTGTTTAAAACCGTTAGATTTTCTGTGCGCTCTGCACTGTGTCCCTCAAAGACAAAGTTAACTTCTTTAAAGCCCCAGGCTTCAGCCAGTTTACCGAACTCTGCTTCAGCCCCTTTATGACCACCGCTAAATAGTGTTATATTTGAAATATCTTTCATATTATTATCTCCTGTTTTATGTGAAAAATAAAAAGTCGCCTTTAATAGACTAATTTGATCCATGACACAATCATTTTTTTTACCAATATGAAGATTTTACCATTTTTATCGGTCCGAGCAATTCAAAATGAGATATCCGAATAATTCTTTTAAATATGATTTGAGCCCCGATTTTTATGAAAACATCCTCAAAAGGAGTGAAAAAGGTAAGATCGCATGTATGAGTAAATAAACAGCGATTTTATAGATTGGAGTCTGAAAACCGGGTTTTGAGTCTTGGTCGAATCCTCCACCCTCCGGGCAAACCGAAGAGTGGAAGATTGTCAAATTAAAAAGGATCCGTTCTATCCCCGTTGTTTAGGGCTTTCTCTGTCCGGAATTAATCCACGGCATCAAAATCATCAGGAGTAGTTTTATGCTCCTGCTCTTTATATAAAATCTGCAGCCACTCTATAACCTTTTTAATATGTTCGAGCGGCATACTTATCACCTTATCCTCTCCACCTGTACCACCCTGCTTGAGACAGATGTTTCCATTTTCTCCAACATATGCTTCCAGTGACGGCTGAGCTTCTATTCTCATTTTTGACATGGCATTTCTCCTTATATTATAAAATGATTTTAGATCAATTTATATCTTTGAATCATTTTTGCAATCACTTCTTATAATTTTTTTAAAGAAAAAAAGGCTGCCATATCTTCAATTCATTTGACTCGTCAATTAATGAGAAAGAGCCGGAAGTGTCGAAGTATAATAAACCCCTGCCTTCATCTTGGAAAAGAAACCGAGTGGTCCGCGTTCCATACTGATCTGCATATTTTTACCATCACGGATAAATTCAACTGTCACAGATTCACCTAACTCACCATGAACTGTAGCATCATCGAGTTCCATATAGTTATAAACACGTTCGCCATTATAGCTGATAATTTCATCATCCGGTTTTAATCCTGCCAGATCAGCGGGTGCGCCTTTTGTAACACTACCTATAACAACGCTGGTATCTGACCCGATTGATTTCAGATACCTTTCATAACCTTCCTGACCCAGTCGTTCCTTTATTTCATCTACTGAAGATTTTCTCGTTGAACTTTGTTCAAGAAAGCGCTTACGACGCTGTTCCCATTGTGAATATAGAGAATCCAGTTCCCATTCGTCCTGCTTTTCTACAATCCATCTGGCATCATCTTCAGAGAGTCCGGCTTCTGTAAAACGAGATATTTTTTCTTCTATGTCCGGCATTGTCTCTTTTTCGCTCTCCCCTCCCAGTACTACTTTTGTAAGGCCCTGTGTTTTTTCAACGCCAGATATCCCTGCCGCCGATTTGATCTTTGCCTTATTTAAATTATCCTTATCCAGGTCATTTATTAGGATTTCCAGTTCTGTGTTTCGATCGATCACATCTGCCATTTTTTCTTCAAAAACAGATAATCGCTTTTTAATATCTGCCAGTGCTTTAGATACAGCCGCATCCGGACTCTTCATAAAGGAGGCATCTGATTTATGCAATCCATCGAAACGAATAAAGATAAACGACACTAAACCAAGTATGATACCACCTAAAATAATTATGACTGTTTTCTGCATAACGTCTCCCGGATTATTTTAAATTGAGAATTATTTCCAGAGTTTATATATATTCTGAGATTGATAAACTATTTCCGTCCTTCTACTTGATCGGCAGGAGTAAAAACAATTAAGTCCGGCCTGGTTGTAAAACCCAGAGGTCCGCGTTCCATATTGAGTTGTATTTCCTCGCCATTACGAATAATGCCCAGTGTGACCGGTTCTCCCAATTCTCCATGAACCGTAGCATCATCGAGTTCCATATAGTAATAAACACGCGCTCCATTATAACTTATTATCTCGTCACCCGGCAGCAATCCTGCCTGTGCCACAGGTGAATCATCAATAACACCGAATACTTCAATGCTTAAATGGTTTCCCATTGCTGTCAGGTATTTTTCAAAATCTTCCGGTTCAAACCTCTCTTTTATTTGCTCGCGTGCAGTTTTCAACACAGTTTTACTTTCTGTTTTTTGCTCCAGGTAGTTCTGACGGCGTCTTTCCCATACTTCATACATCCCATCTATGCGGATATTGTCTATCTTATCCACCAGCCAGAGTGCATCATCATCTGAAAAGCCGGCTTTTTTAAAACGAGATATCTGCTCAATTCTTTCGTATCTCTTATTATCTGAACTTTCCTGCAACTGTTTGAATGCAGTACCCAAATCAGTTACCTTAACTACTGATTCCTTTACCTCTGGTTTGATGCTGGCTGTATTAGCCGGCTTATTATCTATATCATCTATCAGACCTTCCAGATTATTAAGTCTATTGATTTCACGATCCAACTGATCCTCAAGAGCAGATAAACGTCTTTCAATATCGATCAGTGACTGGGACATATTTCCCTCATCCACCTTCCTCTGATCTGACGCAAATGTCTCTGGGCCCCAATAGAAATAGACAGAAGTAAATAATAGTAAAATAACTGAGAGACCTGATAAAATTAGAATGATTTTCTTATGCATAATATCTCCAAATATTCTTATGGCGGAACAGGTCGCTGAAAGCTGATATCTGGCAGCTTTAATCCGGAAACATCTATTTCAGGATTAATTTATCTTACATCATATCTGGTAAATGCGATAAATGATCCCGTAATGGTGATCAGAATATAAAATGCCAGTATTCCGACATCGATTATTATGGATTGTAATATTTGACTAAAATCAGGATTAATAAACTGGAATTTTGGGACCTCACTGACATCAATAGGTTCGCGTTTGTTTACCCCTCCTACAAGGTTAATTAAATTATTGCCCTTTTCTGCGGCTTTTTTAGCACGAAATTTATTAAAGATACCGCTGTAAGCACGGGCTTGGTCTTCGTAGTTTGTCTTAAGACTGATTCCTGTCCCTGCCACATCCATTGCAGCCAGTTGGTAAGAGGATGCAGGGGAAAATCTTGATAATGAAAAACCAAGTTTTTCTCTTTCGGCCTTTCTGTTTCGCCAGTCCTCATTTAGTGTGGCATCATATTCTGCTATTTTCTGAGAGAGTTTTTCCTGCTCTTCTCTATTTTCTATAGTAAACCCATCATAGGCTTCCTTTGTCCTGATCTGGCGCTCTTCCGGTGATATATCTTTAAGGTCCTGACTCTGGAGAGATGCAGAAATTTCTTTTAAACGGGTTTTCTGCCATTCAATAAACTGATCAGTAAATTCCCGGGATTTTTGTGAAAGTTTTGATGATATTTCCGCAGCAGTAGGCACCGGGATGAACTGCCCCGCTACCATGACCCCAGCCCTTGGAATAATTAAAACAAGGCTCACCCAGATAACAAGCAGGTATAAAAATGAGGTTGATGATCCTCTGGTCAGTGAAGATAGTAATATACCTATACAGATGAAAAAAGTGAAGTAAAGGACTGATAATACGCTCAACATACCAAGCTGCATCCAGTGTGCCGTGGTCATTGGTACTTTAAAAAGCAATACCATTGCAATACCAATCAGCAGAGGTATAAGCAGCGGAATAACCAGCCCGAGCCAGGAACCGATAAGTTTGGCAATTATATAGCTGGCACGGGGTATCGGGTTGGCAAAGCTTAGTTTCAGTGTCCCTGCTTCTCTTTCTCCATTAACAGCATCATAGGTGAACAGGATAGCAAATAGTGACAGGACTATCTGTACGATAAACATCAGGTCCATGTATCTGAAAACCGCAAAAACAGTGTTTTCAGAATAATTACTGTTGTACAGTTTTATTGCGCCAGCCTGTGATATTGGTGCCGATCTGCCGATATCATTATCAATACCTGATACGAAAATCTGCATAGGATCTGGTATTCTGTTTACACCTGTGCTCAATGCCATCCAGTTTGTTTCGTCCTTCATTCTCTGATCAGCCTGGGAATTTACTGTATCATAATAGGTTTGAGAGGCCCTGTACTCCTGTATTCCTACATAAATACTCAGAATAATCAGTATTGAACACACAGCAAAAACCGCAATGAATTTCGGACTTAATAAAATTGCCTTTAACTCTTTTTCTATCAGTATTTTTATCATAATCAACTCACTGTTTAGCGCAGGTCATAACGTAAAAACGCCAGAAAAGCACCGCTAAAAAATATCAGGTTGAATAACATTAATAATGTAATATCTGGAAACGCGTCCTTTAAAATACCGGCTAATTCAGGTGATTTATATACAAACTCCGGGATTTCTCCTGGGTTTATCGGCTGTGGCGGTTTCTTATTTTCTTCTTCAGATATTACCCTTATTACTATCCTTGAACCTCCAACATTATGCCCGGTTTTTTCGTGTAAAAAACCCGCAAAGGATACTGAATATTCTTCTGCCTTTTCAAGAAAGTAATTTCGTAATTCAAGAGATGTCCCTGATAATGTCGTTGCAGCAAGTGTAAAAACAGCAGCAGGGGAAATACGTGATATTCCGAATGCGAGTTTTTCCTGCTTTATCTGTATATTACGACGTTCTTCGTTAAGGCGACTGGTAAGGTTTTCGAGCTTTTCATTATTTTCATCAGTAATTTTTTGCAGAAAATCATTAATCCTGGTCTGTAACCTATCTGTGGCCTCAGGGCTGTTGTCCGTATTATTCATCTGCGCCTGATTTATTTCTTTGAAAAATTCTCTGAGTTTCTTTTCCATATCCGCAGAGTTCTGTCTCTCAAGCTGCATCCTTTGGAAATAGATTACCGAAGTGGAAGGTACTTCAACGATATTTCCGGCGATTAATACCGAAGCCCTCGGAATGATAAGGGCCGAACATACCCATATAACAAGCAGAAAAAGAAATGAGCTGGAAGAGCGCTGAGTAAGGCAGGATATGAATACTGAGAGCGACAGAAAAACACCAAGGTAAAGTATGCCGCATAAAATAAACAATCCCAGCCTGATCCATTCATCATTTGTTAGTGTAAGCCCCATCAGAGGCAGCAGCAATATTCCTATCAGCACCGGAATAAGGAGCGGTAGGGTCAGTGCAAGGAACGACCCTGAAAGTTTACCAAGTATATAGCTGGCACGGGGAACAGCGTTGGCAAATGACAGGCTTAATGTCCCCCTTTCTTTCTCGCCATTTACAGCATCAAATGCAAACAGGATTGCAAACAGAGAAAGTATTATCTGAAAGATAAATTGGAGGTCCAAAAAACGGAATACGGCAAAAACGGGCTGTTCACTGTAAAGGCTGTCTCCAGGAGACGGCCTGTTGAGGCCGTCAACACTTGCCGATCTCCCGATGTCATTGGATACTCCCATGACAAGAAAAGCCAGGGGCCTGGGAGGAAGGAAAACACGGTGATTGTTGACACTATCCCATTTTGTATATTTTTCAAACTGCTGCAGTTCTGCTGCTTTTGAATCATTAAATTCCTGTATACCGGTCTGATAATTCTTTATGCCCGTGAAAAAGGCGAGAATAATAAGAATAGAACAAATCCCAAAGGTAACGGCAAATTTTGTAGTACCTATTATCTCCCTTAATTCTTTAAAAAGTATAAGTTTGAACATACGCTGCGTTGCTTCCTCCTTTTATTCACCTCACATCATATCTGTTAAATGAAATGAATGCCCCTGCGATCGCGAACAGTATATAAAATGAAAGTATTGCTATATCTATTACGGTACCGGTCAGCTTTTTTGATATACTTTCTTCAACAAAGCTGAACCTTGGAAGCTCCGTTATATCAATGGTTTCCTTTTTTCCATTTCCCGAATTGCCGGCATTTTTCGCCTCACTTTCTATCTCTTTTTCAGCACGGAACCTGTTGAATACACCTTTATAGTCATGAAGCTGATCTTCATATTGTGATTTAAGGCTTAGACCTGTTCCGGCAAGATTCATGGCGGCAAGCTGAAAGGCTGAGGCCGGTGAGAACCTGGACATTGCATAGCCGAGCCTTTCCAGTTCTCCTTTTCTGTTACGCCAGTCTTCAAGCAAAGACATATAATACCTGTCTACTTCAAGGGTGGTCCGGATCCGTTCTTCGTCGTATTTTTTATCATACTCCTCAAATATGGCTTTTGATTTCTCCTGATATTCTTCTCTTGGTATCGAAGACAAAGCTGCATTTTGCTCTTTCGACATATTGTCCATCCACCTGCTAAACTCTTCGGATGTCTGCCTTCTTTTCTGGGTTAATTTTGATTCAATCTCCGCAGCAGGATCAACTTTAATAAACTGCCCTGCAGACATGACACCGGCACGAGGTATTATCAGCACAAAGCATATCCACACCACGAGCAGACATAAAAAAGAAGTGGATGGTCCCCTGGTGACCGATGAAAAAAACACTCCAAGGCATATGAAAAAAGTAAAATACAGGACAGATATACCGGTTAAAAACAGCAGTTGTAGCCAGTGTTGTGATGTCATGGGTATTTTAAATACAAGCACAAGTGCAGCACCCAGCAGCATCGGGATTAAAAGTGGAATAATCAGCCCGAGCCATGATCCGATCAGTTTTGCAAGTATAAAGCCGGTTCTGGGGATTGGATTGGCAAAGTTAAGCTTCAGCGTACCGGATTCTCTTTCGCCGCATATTGAATCATAGGTAAACAGTATGGCAAAAAGCGACAGAACAATCTGAACGATGAACATAAAATCCATAGATCTGAAGATTGAAAACAGAAGCTGATCAGAGTATCTGCTCCCGTACAGTTTTATAACATCATTGGTATTTATGGGGCACTGCCTGCCGATATCATTATTAATTCCTGTAACAAATATCTCCATAGGATTGGGACGGCGGACTATGTTTGTCCGCAGCCATCCCCAGTTTGTTTCTTCTCGCATCTGCTGGGCAAGCTGGGCATTAACTGCCTCATAGTGGTTCACGGCGGTGTTGTATTCATCTATTCCAATGTAGATGCTAAGAATAATAAGGATTGAACAGACAGCAAAGACCGCGACAAATTTAGGACTTAACAGGATTGTCTTTAACTCTTTTTCTATTAATGTTCCAAGCATAACAGACTCACTATCGAAGGTCATAGCGCAGGAAAGCAGTAAAAGCGCCGCAAAAGAATATCAGGTTAAAAAGCGCCAGAATGCCCATATCAGGCAAAGCACGCTGGATAATTACAGGCAGTTCATGTGACTCATATACAAATAACGGAATTTCTTCAGTATTAACCGCCTGGGAATTATTACCTTCTGCGTTATCCTGATTCTGTTTTTCTTCAAGAAATTTTTCATAAATTTTTGCATATGCGGCGGTTTTTTCCCGATAGTTATTTCGTAATTCAATCGATGTGCCGCATAGCTCAGTTGCCGCGAGCGTAAAAACTGCAGTAGGTGATATGCGTGAGATTCCAAGCGCAAGTTTTTCCTGTTTGTCCTGTTCATTATAACGCTCTTCAAACAGCCTGTTTACATATTTGCCTACCTCTTTATCAATCTCACCATAAGCCTTATTATAAATTTCACTGATCCCGGCGCTGATTTTCTTCATTGCATCCGGATCTTTTTCCGCTTTTTGGCTCATTTCCTGAATATATTTTTGAACCGGTTCTTTTACTTTTTCCGGGACATCTCTGGCACTATTCATTTCTAACTGCAGTCTCTGATAATAAATTTTGGATAATGAAGGAACTGCGTAAATATTTCCGGCAAGCAGTACAGACGCCCTGGGGATAATAAGAACTGAAAACACCCAGATTACCAGCATGAAAAGAAAGGAACTTGAAGATCGCTTTGTTACACTGGAAATAAATAAAGAAAGGGAAAGAAAAACTCCCAGGTAAAGCAGGCCGCAGATAATAAACAAGCTCAATCTTACCCATTCTCCGATGGAAAGATGGACTCCCATTAAAGGTAAAAACAGCATTCCGATTAAAACAGGCACAAGCAGCGGAACGGCAAGGGCCAGAAAAGTGCCAATTATTTTGCCAAGTATATACACAGCGCGCGGAATCGGATTGGCAAATGAAAGCCTTAATGTGCCCCTTTCCTTTTCTCCGTTCACAGCATCAAAGGCAAAGAGGATTGCAAACAGGGAAAGAACAATCATGAATACAAATTCCAGATCCAGAAAGCGGAACACAGCAAATATTGTATCCTGGCTGTAGGTACTGTTACGCATTACCTGAAAACTGGTATCGTAAAGATTGGTAGTCCGGCCTATATCATTGGATATTCCCATAACAAGAGCTGCCAGTGGTTCATGAGGAAGGTAGGCATTGCGCCGCGGCACATTCTTCCATGATTTACTTGCTTCAAACTGACTCTGTTGAGCTGACTTTGAGGCCTCATACTCCCTCACCCCGCTATGGTAGTTTTGTATGCCGGTAATAAAAGCAAGGATAATGAGTAAGGAGCAGATACCAAAGGTTGCTGCAAATTTTGCAGAACCTGTTATCTCTTTCAGCTCTTTATATACTATGAGTTTCAGCATAGCTTATGAACAACCTTATCTGACATCATACCGAATAAAGGCAATGAATGATCCAGAAATAATTAAAAGTATATAACCTGATATTATAGCCGCATCTATTACTGTGAATTGTAATATCTTACTTAAATCAGGGTTAATATACTTGAATTTGGGCATCTCACTCAGGTCCAGCGACTCTGGTTTTTTATTTTCAAAGACATTTGCATAGCCGTTTCCTCCGGATGCTTCAATTTTATCAGCCTTGAATTTACTGAATAGACTGCTGTAGGTACGAAGCTGATCCTCATAGTCTGTTTTAAGGCTCATACCGGTTCCTGCAAAGTCCATAGCCGCGAGCTGATAGGCTGATGCGGGCGAAAATCTTGACAAAGAAAAACCAAGCTTTTGACGCACTGCCTTTCTATTGAGCCAGTCTTCCTTAAGGGCAGCATCAAATTCGGCTAATTTTTGTGAAAAATCTTCCTCTGCTGCATTGGCCTTTTTCCTGTACTCCTCTCTAAGCACCTCATACCTTTCCTGGAATTTTTCTCTTGATGTGATACCTTCTCTTTCGAGATTCTCAAGCCCGGCCCTCTGTTCTTTTCCATATTTTTGAATCTTTTCAATATACTCATCGCTTAATTCACCATACTTTTGTGATATCTGTGATGAAATTTCAGATGCTGTCTGCACCTTCACAAAATGTCCCGCTATCATTACACCAGCTCGTGGGACAATTAGAACAAGACATACCCAGATAACCAGCAAATAGAGAAAGGATGAAGATGAATTTCTTGTAAGAGAAGAGAAAAACACACCAAAGCAGATAAAAAAACTGAAATAAAGAACTGACAGAACGATTAAAAATGCAAGCTGTTTCCAGTGTGCGACCGTCATCGGTATTTTATAAAGCAGTATGAGTGCTGTTCCAAGCAGAAGGGGTATAAGGAGCGGTATAACAAGGCCTAGCCATGAACCTATGATTTTAGATAATATATAGGAAATACGCGGGACCGGGTTCGCAAAACTCAGCTTTAATGTCCCTCTCTCACGTTCTCCATTGATGGCGTCATAGGTGAACAGTATTGCAAAGAGTGAAAGCACTATCTGCACTATGAACATCAGGTCCATGGATCTGAATACCGCAAATATCATGTTTTGAGAGTAATTACTGTTAATAAGATCTGCGGTTCCGTAGGTTGATATTCTGGCCTGTCTCCCGATATCATTGTTTATTCCTGATACAAATATCTGCATCGGATCCGGATAACGGGTTATCTGAGGAATCAGGCTGTTCCACTCTGTTTCTTCTCTCATCTGCTGAGTTACCTGGGCTGTAACAGTTTCATAATGGGTCATTGCGGTTTTATATTCTTCTATGCCTATATAAACGCTCATAACTATCAGGATAGTGCATACTGCAAAAACCGCTGCAAACTTGGAACTTGTTAAAATTAACTTCAATTCTTTTTCTATTAATGTGAGAATCATAATTGTCTCTCTTTTTATCGAAGGTCATAACGCAGGAATACAGTGAAGGCGCCGATGAAAAATACAAGGTTAAATATAATCAGCAGGGCAATATCAGGCAAAGCATCATGTAAAATGTTTGACAGTTCAGGCGACTGATATACAAACTCCGGAATTTCACTGACATCAATAGGGTGCTGCTTTTTCTTTTGTTCTTCCTGGTCACTGTTGAAAACCATTTTGCTGTCTATACTTTTACCTGTTTTGTCGCGAAAAAAATCAGCAAATGATTTTGAATATGTCTTGGCATTTTCCAAAAAGTGATTTCTCAGTTCCATAGATGTATCTGATAATGTTGTTGCTGCCAGGGTAAATACTGCGGCCGGTGAAATACGGGAAATACCGAATGCAAGTTTTTCCTGTTTGATCTGTTTGTTTCTGCGTTCTTCATTAAGCCTGCTTGCTAAAGCATCAACGTTTTTTTCAAGTTCGGCCCTTAATTTATCCACCTCTCTATATAGTTCTTCCTGCCTGCGTTTCTGAAATTCGACACTTTTATCTTTGCCCTGCCTTAACTCCTTCAGAAACTGTTGAAATGCTTCTCCAAACTTTTCATCTGCTGTCCTGGCGTTTTGTCTCTGAAGCTGAAGCTGCATAACGGATATTTCTTCGGCAGAAAGTACTTCGACAGTATTTCCTGCAATTAATACGGACGCCCTTGGGATTATAAGTACAGAGCATACCCATATAATAAGAAGAAATAGAAATGAACTGGAGGAGCGCTGTGTTAGACAGGAGATGAACACAGACAATGTAAGGAATACTCCAAGGTAAAGCATCCCGCACAGGATAAAAAGGCCCAGCCTAATCCATTCTTCAAAAGTCAGAGATATTCCCATTACCGGCACCATTAAAACTCCTATAAGGAGAGGGATGAGCAGAGGAAGTGCAAGGGCAAGAAATGACCCAGCAAGCTTGCCAAGTATATAATTGGCCCTTGGAAGCGAATTGGCAAATGACAGTCTTAATGTCCCTCTTTCCTTTTCTCCGTTGATGGCGTCAAAGGCAAACAGAATTGCAAAAAGAGAAAAAATTATCTGGAATACAAACTCAAGGTCCAGAAACCGGAATATTGAAAAAACCGGCTGCTGACTGTAATTGCTTGTACTTAATGACGGTATGTCGCGGCCGTTTATGTAAGCGGTTCTGGGAACATCATTGGACAACCCTATAATGAGCGAGGCAAGCGGTCTGGGTGTAAGAGAAATCCTGTGGTCTCTTACATGGTCCCAGTCAGTGGTATCTTTATAGGGACGAAGATGAGCTGCTGTAGAGGCATTATATTCTTCAAGACGGGTCTCATAATTTTTAATACCGGTAAAAAAAGACAGGATTATGAGGATGGAACATATCCCGAATGTAACGGCAAACTTCGGAGAGCTTGTTATTTCTCTTAATTCTTTAAAAAGAATAAGCTTTAACATGATTAAGCAGCCTCCTCCATGTATCCGGCCATGTATTTCATATAAAGCTGCTCAAGGTCCTTGTCGCTCAATTCATCCCTTCCGGCCTGCATTACCAGTTTTCCCTGGTTCATGATTCCAACTGTGTCAGCTATTTCACGGGCGCGGAATATATCATGTGTGGACATCAATATTGCCTTGCCTTCGCTCCTGAGTTTATCCAGCAACTGAATAAACTCAAAACCTGCCTTTGGATCAAGACCTGAGGTAGGCTCATCAAGAAGAATAGCAGGAGCGTCTTTTAGGATGGCAATAGCTATTCCGCATTTCTGCCTCATACCCTTTGAAAATCCCTTAAGACGTTTGTTATGCGCCTCTTCCTGCAAACCTACTCGTAATAGGACATCACGGTAGTCATCGCGTTTATAGTCTTTCTTTCCGCCCAGTTTTGCAAAATAATCGAGATTTTGCATTGCTGTAAAATTCTGATACAGCATGACATTCTCTGAGACATAGGCGATCTGCTCCTTTGCAAGCAGCGGTTCCTTATGTGTAACAATCCCCTTTACCCTGGCTTCACCGCTTGTGGGTTCAATAAAATTCAGGAACAGGTTAATGGTTGTGGTCTTTCCTGCACCATTTGCGCCCAGCATAGCATATATCTGTGAGCTCTCTATGGTGAAGGAGAGTTCGTCAAGTGCCAGTACTCCGTCTTCATAACGTTTTGTCAGTTTGTCTGCTTCTAGTACTATTGAGCTGTTTGTTTCGTTATTATTTGTTTCTGTCATGGGTTTCCCTTCCTTGATTAGAATTTGCTGATGATATTTATAAATAATTATTTTGTTCTTTTATAATTACGCGTGAAACGAAAAATCCTTACAGGTGTTCCAGAGCTATACTTCACTAATTATAGAGAAAATAATTATGCTGCTCTTAAGACAATTTATTACTGGATTCCCCGTCGAGCCGGGGAATGACGAACTATATATATTAGAATATTTGTCATTCCCTGACTTGTTCGGGGAATCCAGATATTTTTATGGATTTTTCATAAAATTTTGAGGCCAATCATTTAGCTAAAGACGCCATCCGAAAATATACCTTTTCGGATTTTCATTTTTTTATCGCCTTGAAAGCTTAATTCCAAAGACGACCATTCCGCCAACCAGGCCCAGGATCAACAGGATGATTATTATCATTCCAAGAAGGTTGGTCTCGGCCTTGATTTCGACATTGATGGTCTTATCTTCACCTGATATAGGCTGCTCATCAGATAAAGATGTAGTTTTCACTCTAACTTCATAACGTCCGGGAGCTACATCGGAACTGGGTATAATATTTATGATGGCTCTTTTTTCCTCGGAAACTTTCAGACGGTCAATATTTTTTGGATCAATCGAATGCGTCCAGTTTAGTGGTAAATCAACATCGACCTCAACATTATTAAGGCTCCTGGTACCATCATTGACCAGCTCAATAGGTACCTGCACCGACTCACCTGAATTGATGGAAAAGAACAGCTGCTGTGCCTTTACCAGCAGTTCGCCCACCCCCCTGGGTTTGAGATCAAGTTTTACAAATCCTACATTTAAACCAGCAAGCTCTTCTTCAGTCCATTGTTTTGTATTATTAAGGTTTATTTCTTTTAACCTGTTCTGGGGAATTGCCAGTGCATAGAAGGTAAGAGACTGATCCATTTTAATTGAATCGCTTGCACGGTCAGGTAAAAAGACCTTCAGGGAGGCTCTTTTAGTACTGGTACTTTCATTGAATTTTATAAAACTAAGACGTGTATCGGTCCCCTGGTTAACAAAGTAGCGGTTAATCTGGCTTGGCAGGTTTACAACCTCCAGTTTAAAGGTGTCACTTGTACCGCTGAAAAGCTCCAGGCTTAGATCATATGAAGCAGAATTTCCCAGTTCCACTTCCTGTGAAAACTGGTCCGACTGCATTTCAACCTTATTTATTGTGGAATCTTTCTGAAGATATATCCTCTTATCGATAGTTGAACCTTTCCCGTAAAGAATATGAACGGTAACAACATCAACATCCTGCAGTAATACAAAACTGACATCCTTTGGCTGGCCTGCCGGCAATCTGTCTATCTTCTGTTCATAGGGCTGGCTGATTATAGCATCTTCGTTAATGAGGGAGACATAGACATTATCTATAACATCGGGTTCAAGGGCCTTATATAAATCTTCATCAAAATTGATGAGCTTCTTTAACTCCGAACTGCCTCCGGAACTGTTTTCAAGGGTAATTTTTACTACCTTTTCACCAGATTCACTGCTGAACTTCACCGCATTGCTTATGATTATATATTGATCCTCAAACAATACAGCCAGCTGCTGCTGCTGATAATCTACTTCCAGACCATTAAACTGCTTTAAACTCTGCTCATAATCTGAGCGGGATATCCGGCCTTCATCGAATAATACTTTCTTGCGCTCAAGCTCTGTTCTTGCAAGCTCATAATTCTCTTTTGCTCTTTTTAATCCCAGCAATTTATAATCCTCATCCCGTGGATTATAAAAGTTAGAGCCACCCTGCGCGTATACATGTTCTGTCACAGACAGTGTAAAACAGAATGTGAATAAGAGGATGAACACTACCTTTTGAAACAGGGCCATATACCCTTCCCTGCTTTTTAAAAAGCCCGGGGTATTTTCCCTTACTTTAGTAATAGCTGAAAAATAAATCATCTTTCCCCCTGTGGTATGAAAATCAGGTTATTAATTAGCGCTGGAATATCAGCAAAATATACAGACAAGTCCAAATTATAGACGCTATTTTATTAATCTTTTCGGGAAAAAATTTTAACAATGTTGAGAGATATTGTATTCACATGAAGCTGAATATGGATAACATCAATGTCGCCAATATTCAAGCCAAAATCAGCAAAAGGGTATCAGGGCTTCAAAATTAACCCTGTCTCTATAAATTGACAGAAAATATTTTAAAAAGTTTCAATAAATTATGATTTTTTGATGCAGTCGTATAATTTCTGATCAAAGGCATGATTAAATCCATGGGAAGTCATGTTGGCTTTGATTTTTCCCTGGATAGGATACCCTAATAAAAAGAGATCCCCAAGAATATCCAGTATTTTGTGTCTGACATATTCATCCGGAAATTTCAGTTTTGTATTAATGACTTCTCCATCATGAATTATTATGTGCGAATCAAGGTACCCGCCGCCAACCTTTCCAAGCTTTTGAGCCATGCCTATATTTTCAAAGGTGTTGAATGTGCGGGCAGGCGCTATCTCAGATGTAAAAGAATTTCTTCTCGGATTGAATGTATAGGTCTGTTCAAATATGGGAGCAGGATAATTAATCCGCATTGACACCTCAAATCCCTTGTATGGCTGTGCACAAATATATTTTTCATCTTTTTTCTCGGTGCCTATTAATATCTTTTCATTAATAACAATCTTTTTAATAAAGGCCTTCTGTTTTACAACACCCGTCTCTTTTATCAGTCTGCAGAAATCTTCGGCAGACCCGTCAACATTAGGGATTTCTTCATCAACCTTTACAAGAACATTGCTTATCCCATACATGTAAAAGGTGGCCATTAAATGCTCTACAGTACGGATACGGTTTCCATTTACCCTGAGAACTGTAGAATTGGCTGAAAAACTTTGCTTTTGAGGATCAGATGAATAATTTTCAAGGGATGTGATATGTGCGGGAATGCGATGTCCACTCAGGGTTTCAAAAACGATTCCCTGGTTTTCCTCCAGAGGACTCATTATAATGCCAGTATTCCTGCCGCTCATTAAACCGGTACCATTAAGGACAATATTTTTTTTCAGGGTTCTCTGGGGTTTATCCGTTTCAACCAGAGAGGCGATACCGACTGCATTTTTCTTAAGCTTTAGCGCCTTTTCTTTATTACCCGGCACGTGGACATGGAAACCTTTTTCGCCATGTGTCTTTAGTGCATTACTTACTTTTTCTAACAGGATGTCCATATTCAATGGTTTTTCAAGGAAATCGGATGCCCCTTTTTTAATTGCCGTAACTGCCGAGGTAATCCCGGCATGACCGCTCATCATTATTACAGCGGTTTCAGGAAAATCCTGCCTGAGTTTGGACAAAACCTCCAACCCATCTCTATCCGGCAGCCATATATCAAGCAGCACTAATGCAGGGGGAACCTTTGCAGCCTTCTCAAATAATGTCTTTGCATTTAAACAGGTAACGATCTCGTAACCTTCATCGGAAAATATTCCCCTTAAAGAATCACAGATCGACTGCTCATCATCAACTACATATATTGGATAAACCGCTGACATAAATCTTCCCTGAAATTTTATAAAATATTTATCCTGCATTATTTTCAGGATATCCTTTTTGAACCTGCACTCCGGCTTATAAACTATTTATCATTTTTTTTAAATATAAAATATTTTATTTAAAATATGTGATTTTCTAAAATCTGCATTAGGATCTGCACAAATTGGGAGCTGATTCAAACAGATGCATCCCTGCAAACCTGACAGTTTGCCTGCATGGTTGATGTTGACTAAGAATTTATTTGTTTTATAATTATATCATTACGCTGTTACAATAAACTGATTAACAATCTACACTGATTACTGATTTAATTCAATTTTCCTCTCCTCTATTGCTCCTACAGAATACTGATCATGAGAAGCCAGTATCTTTTTAAGTATTTCGGGTTTTCATTATCTAAAATTAAACCCTGACAAGAAATTATCTAAAATTAACTTCAAAATGGGGTTACCTGTGGGAATGAATCTTAAAATATGCATACACAGCTCCTGACAGATGATGTTTATCTGCCAGGAGAATCCCGTTAATAAATAAATCCCAAAATTGAGGTAGACAGGCTATCTCAATATTTTAATTATTTACAATATTTTTAAGTAAGGAGGGTAAGCTATGAAAGCAGGTATTATTTTTACAGGAACAGGGCCAATCCTTATTTTGACAAGTTATGAGTCTTTTAAGGATCCAAAACTTATCATGAAGCTTGCCGACAAGGGTATTAAAAAATTCATCGCAGCTGAACTTAAAATGGAACAGGTTATGAAAAAATATGGAAACCAGTACAATGTTATTATGGGAGATCTGAAACAGAATGATGACCTCAGGGTCCTTGATTACAACGGCTACAACGTATTCCATACCTTTTCATTCTCTGAAATGGGCCAGCCCGTCTATATCGAGCCCCGAGAGAGAGACTAAAAATGAAAACAGCCAGGGTGTCGCATATGTTTTTACTGGATACATATTAAAACCCTTAAACCAAGGAGGATTATTATGGCCGGAAGTACTTATAAGATAATCGAATTAGTCGGAACAAGCGATAAGTCATGGGAAGAAGCAGCTAATATAGCTATTCAGGCGGCTGGCGAATCACTTAAAGACCTGAGAATAGCCGAAATCACAAAGCTGGATGCCAAAATTGAGAACGGGAAAGTAAAAACCTACAGAGCAAGAGTAAATGTTTCATTCAAGTATCAGAAGTAATAATGGGAAAAGAGATTTGTACAGGGTATGTAACATCGACCCTGTACGATCTCTATTTCGATATATCAAATGACGCCACCTGTCTCCATACAGGTTATAAATCTTTTCAAAATCATTTTGTAATTAAAAACTTATTCTGATCTCACTCCCTCACTCTTCAAAACTTGCGGGTGGAAACCTGTGCATATCTCATCGCCCCGAAAACCATGATTTATGTATTACATCAACAAGTTAATGAGACATTGAAAACATAATAACCTGCATAAAAATGTTTCAACATTTAATGTATTGTATAGTTTTTAGTACAAAATAGAGGCAAAAAGATGACGGTATTAACCTGTATGTATGTTCCTGCAACAACCTTAAATTGAATTTTCATCCCTGGCTGCAGCAGATGTTTTTAAGACAACTTAATATAAATTGTCATATTTAGAATATTTAACATTATTTATCAACATTTATTACAAATTATCTTTATGACAAATTTTTAATTTATAGCTACCTATAATTACAGACATACCCTGATTCATATTTTTATTTAATTAAGCTGTTATATGGCATATATATTGCTCTATTTTAACTGTTTTATGTTCTTATAGTTGATAATTGTTAATAGTTATTTTATCAAAACTTATAGAAAAGCATAACCTATTCAAAAAGATATTTTATCTGGTTTTACAAAGAGAAATGTCTTTATACCTGCTGCCTGAATAGCGGGAACTCATTCGACTATTGTTTTTCATGTTTGTTATTTTTATTTGATACTTTTTGTAAAAAGGGTGTCTTATTTACTTAATATATTCAGTATCAATCAATTATATTATGCTAACTCATCAATAAGGAGATATAAAAGTGATTAGACCTAAATTAAGCCTGACATTATTACTGTTTTTTCTTTTATTCATTTTTATTTCATCTGCCTCCGCTCAGGTAGAAGAAGCCCTTCCCGAGGACGATACCTCAACAGGGGAAGAAAACGAGACCAAGAGTGGCGGAGTGATGGATACCCTTTTCAAGGCACTTGGCAGTGCTGCCCAGGACTCTTTAAAAGAAGGGATTGACGATTTTATAGGCACATACAAAGGTCACATAGGCGAAGTGAAATTTCTTGAAAGAAGAGGCAATGCGGTTGTCCTTGAGGTAAAATATGAAGGCGTAAAACGCAGAGACGGAGTTTATGTCCAGGGAGAAGTATTGCAATGGGGCGAATCTCTTGAAGGTTTTAAAAGCACGTTATCGCCACTTAAGGGCAAGTCAGGGTCTGTTGTTCTTACGATTGGCTGGCAGGGGGAACAGGTTGATTCGGATTGGGGGGTATCATCAGATGAACAGGTCACATCAGACCAGATCCGTTTATCCCTGGTAAGGGAAACCAATCCTGAACGTCCTTTCGGTGAGCTTGTTTATGACTTTACTAAGACATGGTCTAGCAGCAGTGAAATTGAATCGCCTGAAGAATCAGCCGAAGAGACTGCTGATACAGAGGATGCGATTGAACTGGCTGAAGGGGAAACAGCAGAGACAACCCCGACTGTCAAACCCGGAATCACAACAGTCAAACCTTCGGTAACACTTCAAAAAGGAATGGTTTTAAAACCCAGTCCGGTAACTGCTGTCAAACCGGCTGTTTCAACTTCTACATCCACTCAGAAAACTGAACTACCGGCAAGACCAATAGCAGTTCATCCCAGAACAAAACCTGTTGATCTTACAGGCCCTGATGCGGCCTATAATTTTTATAAAAATGCCAATGCAGCAAAATGGAAAAGCGGTGCCGGAACACTTAAGTTTCCAGGCTCAGCAGGAGACAGGCAGGGATTTGTTCTGACAATGGCTAACGGCACAATCTGCCCTAACAATAAGGCAGTAAACCTGCTGGAAACACATCCCCAGTGGGTGAATGGCGGCTCTATTGAAGGCCGGTATCCATTAATGATTCCCGGGAAAAACACCAAATTTAAGGCTGTAGGGGCAATGCTTAAGGGTGCTACAAATTCTGACGGAGTTATTATGTCAGTAGGTGTTTTTTATGATAATAAAATCAGGCGCATCCTGAGAAAGCGAATCAACTGCAGCGCCTATGAAAATCTTGAGGCGGATCTATCACCCTGGGCTGGAAAGGAGATCCAGATAGTCCTTCAGGTGCGAGCCGGCAGCTCAAGCACCCAGGACTGGGCTGTCTGGGTAAATCCTCACCTAACCAATAAATAGAATCCACTTCAGGAGCAAGGCATATGCGAACATTCATAGCATTTTTTATTATATTGTGTTTTTCCTTTTCTATGCAGGCGGAAGAAGAAAAAGCCACTATTAAAAGAAATTTACCGCTCTCTTCTTCCATATTAAAAGGAGGCACTAACAACACCGCGGTGGTTAAAAATAACATCCGGACTATGCAGTTTAAACCAATGACAGCGGTTCAGATTAAAAAAACACCGCTTGTGAATCTTAAAAATTTAAAACCTATTATACCTTCCACACAGCTTAAGAAGCCGGAGGGACCGGATCCGTCTGCTACCCTGGATTTGAGCGATTATATTGACGATTCATCCCTGCTCGAAGACCTGGGTGAGGTATGCGGATGGGACAGCCATCTGTTGCTGCAGGATACGGCAGCGCCGCACGTCTTTTACTATATCCCGAGAGAATTTCTCCTGAAGCGTGATCCGGACGGATATCGTTTGAGTATACAGTACAATACCCGTACTGAACCCGGCAAACCGTCTGTCATGGTTACAGCAGAACTCCAGGCCCCTCACAGATCAGGAGATCTTCGTCTCCTAAAATCGATCCTGCAGCAGGCCTTTGATCTCAAACCCGCAGATCCGCTGGAGATAAAGGCCATGCCCGGACTGGGGTCCACAGCGGATCTGAATGCACTCACCACCGGTATGTCTCTGCCTCCGGAACGTATTAATCTTACCCCTCCTGCCCATTTAAAGCAGGTCTTCAGGCTAACCCTGTCTCTGACACAGGATGAAACAGAAGAGATACTGGCCCAGATTGCCGGTGACGGCCTCGTTGGGAATCTCAACGTAAAGGTAAAAGAAACCTATATCCCTATCCCCATACGGATCAGTTATGAACAATTCACCGGTCCAAGGCTTGAAGGATTTGACAACTGGGCTGAAGGTAAAACAATTGATACACTTAAAAACCTGACCGAGTTTCCAGTTAATATTGAGGCGATAAACGCCTACAGGTTAACAGGAGGAAAGCTAGAGCGTATCTCAAAAAATCTCAAGCCGGTGGATATTGAGCCGGGGACATCCAAGCCATTTAAACTCCCTGCTGTAAAGAATCTTCTGGGTGACAATCTTGCTGTTACCTGGATGGGATTATCACTTGACAGCAACTGCACGGACTGCATAAAAAATATCGATCTCAAGGTGAGAAAGGGTGTGGGGCTTGCCCCCGGAAGCCGGATCCTCCTTGAAGCAATTCCCGCAGTATTTGAGGAATTCGGATTATATAAACTCATTGTCCATATTCAGTCCCCTTATCTTACAGTTGGCGGGAAAACGGTTCAGCAGGATGAAGTATCACTTACGGCTGATGCAAATGAAAATGAAGATGTAATGATATATGTTCCCGCTGATAAAGGGGAAAACCCCCTGCTTTTTAAATACAGGTTCGAAGCGGTTCTGGAGACCGGGGAAACAAAATTGTCTCAAGCCTGGGAAGACTCAAGAAAATTGACCCAGTTTATCGGTTCAAGTCAGTTGGAAGCGTTGCTGGATAACGCGGATTAACAGACTTTAATATAAGAGTAGGAAAATGAAAAAATATTCACTGTTGATACTGCTGTTATTCATCTCCTGTCCTGACTGTCTGGCTGCTCCGGATCTCAGTGTTTATGATGACATCGAAGGAGTGAGAATTTATCGGGACAATGAAAACCATTCAGTATGGTACCTGTCCCCTGCCAGACCTCTCCTTAATACCAGAGAGGATAAATCCCCTGACTACGGGCTGTCGCTCTATCGCTACCTGGGTCGTAAAGGCACAGGCGATTCAGGAAGCTTCTGGGTAAAGGGAGTTCTTACCTTTGGTTTTGACCGTTTAAGTGATTCCGGATTATCAGGTAAAATCCGTAAGGCGTTGCGTACAAAGGGGATAAATTCTCCCAGGCTTAAATCAATGCCTGTATCTGCCAGTAAAGTTACATTGATTTTTGCGGATCAGGAACAGGTCAGGGAGGCCGGTATTAGATGGAAAACAGGCAGTATGGTTGTTCCTCTGGACAAAGATACAGCTGAGATTTTATGGGATGCCGTGGAAAAGGGACAGACACTTGTAAGTGTCGCCTTTGAAGAAATCCTTACGGGTGTTAATAAAACAGATGATGAATGGCAGGACTCCACAACCTCCCTTACATGGACAGTTCCTGTTGAAATGGATATGAAGGCACATCCGGATCATTTCAATAAAATGGATCTCGGGGGCAGGATGAAGGTTGGATACACAGGCCTTGATGTATTCTGTTTTGATTTTATCGAAAACCTTGAAGAAAACCTTTATGCCAAGATCGTTGAGGTGGCAATACCCACAACCGGCAGAGACCTTGTAGAGACCATTACCTTTAAAGAAGGCGGTGATTACAGGAATCGAATAGAATTCAAGCTGGCAAAGGACCTGGATCAGCCCTACCGATACAGAATAACACGCATATTTAATGACGGCAGTCAAAAGACCTCACCATGGATGGAAAAAAGCGGAGAGGCGCTTCTGGATATTACTGCCTATAAAAATACTGATGACATAAAAGATGAGTCAGAGGATGAATCTTTCAACCCATGATTCTATTAAGGAGGCCTATGAAAAATATGATTTTTAGAAAATCCCTTTTGTTTTTTGTTGTGACTGTATTAATGGTACTTTCAGGAAGCACAGGTTTCTCCCAGGAAGTAATGCTGGATAAAATGGAAAAATGCGGTGACCTGATATGCTACCCCGAAATGAAGGATTCTAATAATTACTATTATCTACCTGATCAACCAAAGATAGCTGTTAAAGATGGTAAACCCCAGTTTTCGTTCTTAAAATATGCAAGAACAGAAGTCACCGGAAAGGCCGGCACGGGTCAGGCCCAGGGAGGTGGAATAGTACATTTCCTGGTTACCTACGGGGTATCTGAAAACCGTATTAAAAATGCAGAAAGGGATTTGCAGCAGAGGCATCCTGATGCAAAAATTGCCGGTCCTATTGTTTACAGGAAGGGTAATTTTGCGTTGATCACATCCTTTATGGAAGGAAGTGAAACAACAACAAAAACAGTTGCTGTTGGCAAGGCCCCCTTGATGGAAGGCCAGAAAACAGCGGTTTCAATTGCATTGACACGTGAGGGCGCCGAACTCCTGTGGGCAAGCTTTCAGACGGATACACCGGATATATCACTGGTTTTTGATATGGAATTTGCCGGAATCCGCGAACCCTATGAAGCCACACTGGAAGCCGACTGGAGCAGTATTGCCAAACATGACCGTATCCAGGCCGGGTTCAAATACAAATGGTTCGGAGCAGATGTAGATATGATGTTCCAGGAACTGCGTCAGACCGGCGCCATAAAGATTACAACCAAGGGTGAAAATGATGTTATGGACAGGATACTGGAAAGTGCAAATGAAAAATTGCTCAAGGTCATGTTTGATCCGGTAACATCCGACGACCTGACACGGGCAGCAGCAGAACCCAGCTATGACAGCCTTAATCAGGCGGCAAAAATGCTCAAGGATGCATCTTCTCAAAAGAGCAGCACCGCTAAAAAGACCTCAAGCCTATACAGGGATATGGATAATCATATCAGGGATCCTTTAAATAGATCGCTGATGTCCCGCTTTTATAACTTCATTGTACCCAGCGTCTATGCCCAGACTTCTTCATCAGAAATTCGTGATCAAACCAACATTCACGGTGTCGGGGATCCCTCCAGTGATCCATACGTAGAGCAGGCAAGGGAGGCATTTCAAAAAGGCCTGGATCATTATTCCAACAGAAATTATCTGGAGGCTCTTACGGCATTCAAAAAAGCTCTTGAAACCTATTCAAATACGAATAATCCGGAACCGAAAGAAAAGGCTGTTTTTCTTTTTAATACCGGTATGGCATTGATGAAACTGGAACGATATGAAGAGGCTATCCCCCCATTCAGTGAGGCTGCGGATCTTTATGGCAGGGATACAAAAGATGGAAAAGACGCAGAGGCCAGGGTAAAGGAGATTGAAAAAATACTCGTCAGTCGAAGCGTTGATATGTCAAATACACAAAATGAACAGCATCCTGCAGAATCAGCAAGTGAATCATATAATGAGGCCCGCCGCCTTTACGATGAGGCAAGAAATGCAGGGTTTCAGCCAGAGGCTACCAGGAAGGCAATTGAAGCCTATGAAAAATATAAGAGCGAACACAAACCTACCGGAAGTAGAGCTGAAGAGGTTGAGGGCCGGATACGTATGTTGAAGGAAAGGCTCAAAACAAAAGAAGGATCCTCTGATATATCGGACAGCAAAATAAGCGTTGAGGATGCAATAAATAAAGATCTTGAAAATCAGAATACACAGGATACTGATAAGATACTTGCAGACAACACGAAAAAAGATACCACAAATACGCCTGATTCCGGAACAGAACTTAAATTTCCTGATTTAAAAGATCTTCCCGCTCTTCCATTACCAACAACAACTACTCAGCCAAAAACCGGAACAACAACTGCATCAGGCAGTACAAAACCCAAAACAACGGCACAAAAGGCCAGATCAGACGGATCACCGGGTTTTTCTCTTGTAGCATCCTATAAAATGAAGAAGATCAAACGTTCAGGTAAAATGGTTTACAACATGAACAGTTATCGTACCGAAACTCAGGCCTTTGCAATGGCAGAGAATATAGGAGACATCTTTAAAAAATATGGAAGGGATTCAAAAGTATTCAGGGCTATAACCATTGATGATCCGGTTTTTAAACAAAGGGAAATAATGGTTACACTTGATGGACAGGATGCTTCTACCTTCACCAAATATCTTAACTTCGTAACAGTTAAAATGAAAAAACAGCACCAGGGTGGAGAGGTTACCACAGGAGAAATAGTGGTTACCCCCGAGACATTCAATTCATCAGGCAATAATTTTTCCATAGTCTATGGATGGAAGGATGATTCCGATCGCACCGCATGGCTTAATTATGAATACCAGGCAATATGGTCTTTTTATGGAGGCATCGAGATAAGAACTCCATGGATTGAGACGGACAGCCCTATGCTGGCCCTGATCCCTCCACACCACTACAGAACCGTTTCTATTGAGGGTGATGGTAATACATTAACTGATGCAGAGGTCAGACATGGAGTAGTCAATTTCTCCTGCAGCCTGGGGGATAAATATATCTCACAGCAGGTTACTATCCGCAACAACGGACCAGCTCCGTCCATGGTGCTGGATATCCCGGAAGACTCGAATAAACCTGAAACCATGGTGGATATAACCTGGTATCTGACAAAGAGCAGAAAGATTAACTCGGACAAGACTGAACTGGAAGGGGATATCCTCTACTGGGATGAACTGCCGAAGGGAGGGATATAATTATGATTTCCATTAAAAAACTGTATCTTCTGGCAATCTGTTTAACGATACTCCTTACATCTCCAGCGTGGGGCCTGGTAAATTATGAGGCCGGTCAGATGGAAATAAACGGGGTTCTTTTACTTCAGGATGCTAGTGATGCCAATGTCTATTACTACCTGCCGCCTGCGCCAAGGGTTTCCGAACGAACTGATGGAGGACTGGAGCTCTCTCTTGTAAAGTTTGTTGATCCAAAGGGAGATACCAGCGGAGGCCTGCTGCATATGCTTATCACCTTTTCTCTTCCGGAAGATGAACTCAATGCACTGAAAGAGGCCTTGAAAACAGAAAACAGTGAGGCACGGCTTGCCGGTCCCGTTCCCCTGCGTCAGGAGGACCAGGGAAGTTTTACCATCATATCAGGATCTCTTTCTGACAAGGGATTCACAAACAGCCTTATTTCCAGCGGACGAGCCCCGGTTACACCCGGTTCCAAGGCTGCCGTGGCCGCTACATTAAGCGCAAACGGGGCCACACTTTTATGGGAATCATTAACAAAACCCACATCAGATGTCTCTGTTGCCCTGAGGACCTATTATGAGGCTACCCTACCCTCCTTTCAGGCAAAGATCAGTGCCAATGTCAGCACGGTCTATGAACATTTTTCCAAGGTTAAAAATGTCCAGGATAACTATACCAAGAGGCAGCTGAGAAATATCATGGATGAACTTGTCCGGGATGGTGTGGTCAATGTGGAGATATTTGACCGGCTTCCGGAAGATTCTGCAAACAAGGCCATGCAGAGCCTGGTAGATCTTGCTACAACCAAACTGACTGAAATTATATTTGACCAGCAGACAGGATTTACTGCAATTCCTGAAAAAGAAAAGGCGGTGGAATCAGGACAGATAAAGGGCCGCCAGAAAAAAGGCTGGCTTGCTCAAATGTTCACCAGTTCGGGCAACCAGAAATATTACACGGATAACCAGTATGTCCTGAAAAAGCGCTCGGATATAAACCGGGCGATGTTTAATATAAATCTTACCCGGAAGGCAGTTGTTAAAGTACCTGTGGATACCGCAGGCAATATATCCGGTCTATACAGGGAATTTAAGGATAACCAGGATATGTTCCGGGTTGTAAACCTGGCAGATCCGGCATTTCAGAAAAGGGATGTATTTTTCAGGATAGACGGAGATTTTTCTGATGTATTTGAAGACATCATGAATTTTGCAGGTGTTTCTGTTTTAAAAAAATACAAAAACCATGAAGATGCCACAGGTGAACTGATATTTACCAGGGAAGATATCCGTGAAGGCCAGCTCACTAAATCATGGAAGTATGCCCGGTTGGGTCAGAAGGATGAATCATGGCTAGATTACGGTTACAGGACCACATGGAGCATAAAGGGACAGCACCAGATTAAAAACCCGGAATCTCCTGATGAATGGATTGAGAGCAGTGATCCGATCATCACTATAGCCCCTCCGCTTACAAGAGTGGACCTGGAGCTAGACGCGGATCGCTTCCTTTTTGAGGACAAGGGAATTCGCAGTGCCACACTTGAGGTAAAGTATCCGGTATTCAATAAAGAAGTCAATAAGCGTCTGGCAGTAATGAGGGCGACAGATGCGGAGTCCGTCTCACAAAGTGTGCTGTTTCATGATCCGGGAAAAGAAGTTTTTTACAGGGTCAACTGGTATCCCTCAAAGGGAAGCCAGATAAAAGGTGACTGGCAGAAACTGGATGAAACCTATCTGGTGCTGGTACCACCGGATGAATAATCATTCAGTTTTAATTTAATTATAAATATCAGGTATTATAACAATTACAGAAATCTCATTCAGTACAGATTTTATAATGGATCAAGGAGGCCATAATAATGAACAGAACACTTAAAATCGTCGGCCTGGCAATAGTATCAGCATTCTTTATTTTTACAGGCCAGGTTCAGGCAGCTAACAGCAAAGACAACTCTAAAAAACTGGATTACATCAGGCAGCTAAAACCATCAACTATAAGACCTTCACTCTCCATACCCTCGGCCAGTGCTGTCAAGGAAGTGGGCGGAATTCAATACGGCCGGCATGTTGATATTAAATTAAAGGATGGAACAACGGTGAGATGCTTTCCGGCCGCCACCAGCAATCCTGAAAAAACAAGCAATAACTACTATTATCTGCCCACCAATCCCCATGTATCTGTGGCCCCGGATGGCCTTCCAAAATTTTCCATGATCCGTTTTGTTTCGGACAAGACCAAGGAAGCCGGCGGCGCAGAGGGTGCAGTCCTCCATTTTATGGTTGAGTACGGCCTCAGCCAGGAACAGATGCAGGAAACAGCCAAATTATTAAAAAAAGAGGTAAAAGGAGCAATACTCAAGGGAGCTGTTCCGCTGGAAGTCGGAGCCGAAGGCAACAGTTTTAATGTAATCTCTGCAGTTCTGGGTGACAAGGAATTTGCCCCTACCCTGATCACAAGCGGAAAGGCACCAGTTATGGAAGGTCAGCAGGTGGCGGTAGCAGCCCGCCTGGACGCATATGGAGCAACGCTTTTAGCCGAAGGTTTTAAACAACCCACTTCCCAGGTATCGGTTGCCTTTGATCTTAAATACGTGGTTAAACTTCCGGCCTATGATATAAAGGTTACTATCGATTATGACAAATATAATGAAATAGAAACGGAATATACCCATGAAAGGGAAAAGAAGACCAAACGCTCCAAATACTGGAACCCCAAGTGGTATAATCCTTTAAATATCAGTACTCGCAAGAGCACAACACTTACAGAAACAGAACAGACACAGGCGCTCGATTTCCTGCAGGAAACAGGTGTTGTTACCTTTGATTATGTGCAGCATGTTCCTGACGCAGACAAAGAGATTGTTGAAAGCGGCCTTCATAAAATCGTCCTTGAATCCTTCTTTGATATGCAGAAACGTCTTGGAGAACCCACAGAAGATGAATTGGCAGCAGACGACGAGACCGAAGATAAGGAAGCAATCGCGGCCCGAAGAAAAGAAGCTGCTAAATACAATAAATACTCCTATACGGTCTTTCAGAGAAAAGAGATTAAACGTAAATCAAAGCAGGTGCTCAACCTGAAAAAGGTTATTGCCAGATATGAAACCTACACAATGACCGGAAATGTAGGTGCCTGGTATAAGGATTTCAAGGATAACCCCAAACTTGTATCAGAGGTAAACCTGGATGATCCCTTTTTCCAGAGAAGGGAAATGCGTTTTGTTATAGATAATGAAGCCTATGATATCTTCAATAACATGGTAAATTATGCAACCATCCAGGTAAGGGTTCCGAGAAAGGACCAGCGCCCGTTTATAGAGGAGATGACAATAGATCGAAAATACCTCGAAACAAACGGCCAGACAGCCACACTGACATATGCCCGCATGGGAGATGATGCCCAGACCTATGATTATGCAGTACAGTGGAGCCTGCGCGGAGGACACCTTTATCCTGCGGAGCCTAAATGGAAAAAGGGCGAGCTTATGGCCGTAACCCTTGCCGCCCCTATCCAACCGGTGACCCTGGAGTATGAAACGGACTTGACTGAACTGGAAGATCTGGGAATAGCCAGGGTCAGCATTGAATTGAGATACAACCAGTTTGGAAAGACAATAACAGATAATAAGAATGCCTCCCTTTCACCTGCGGCAGGAGATGCCATGGGCAACAAGGTAATCTACCAGGATGTTGGAAGTGATAAACTGTCATACAGGCTGATCTATCATCACAAAAAACTTGGAAAGATTTCACAGGATGAATGGCAGCCGGTTGAAGGGAATTATATTTACTGTGCACCGACTGAAATAATTACAGACAAGATAAAAAGTGCACTGGATTTGTAAAACAGATAAAATCTCAAGGGGTATTTATAAGAATACCCCTTGAGATTTATGATATAAATATAACAACATTTACCTCATGACAAAACATTAGAGAGAATTCCTTCATGAAAAAAATATTAACCATCACATGCATTTCTGTGAGCTCATGGATAGGATGGTGGATTGGGGAACATGTTGGTATTATGACAGCCTACCTTCTCAGTGTTCTCGGCGCGGCAGCCGGTTTATATTTCGGTCGCAAGCTCATGAGCAGTTATCTGGAATGAAGGTCGTTCATCACTAATATTTTGAATAGAGGGCGAGGGTTAACCCATGAATTCAGTTACAGAACAGGAAAAATTGATTGATCAATATCTCAGTGAAGGAAATCAGGATGCTGCGGTAAAGGCACTGTTCGAATTAATTGTGGAAAATGCAAAAAAACACGATTTTATAAAAGCCGAAGCCCTGAGAGACCGGCTGTTTGAAGTTGCCCCCATGGCTTTAAATGAAATTTCAAAATCCGCAGATATTATTGATGAAGAAAAAAGCCAATCCATGGATGATGTCCATAAAAAGACATGGGCAAAATTATACGGCAACCTTACAACAGAAGAAACTAACGAGCTTTATTATGCCATGAAAGAAAATGTTTATAAAGAAGGAGATAAGATTTTCTCAGTGGGCGATGTTGATAGTAATCTCTATTTTTTGGATTCAGGCGAAGCCAAAATGGTTTATTCGAAGGAGAATGATAAAATACTTAACATCCTTGAACCTGGCGAAATAGCAGGTGAGGACACTTTTTTTTATACAACATCAGCAAAGACAGTGTCATTAATAGCTAATACAAATGTAAAACTGCGCAGTCTTGGCAGAGATATTCAGGAAAGATGGAAAGATCATTTTCCTGCACTGGAGCAAAAATTACATGAATATTGCGATAAATCAGGACGTGTATCTGATATTCTGATGAAAAAAGGGATGAATCGAAGGCGTAATAAACGGCTAAAATTAAAGGGAAAGGTTGCAGGCCAGCTGTTAAACGCTTCTGGTTCTCCTTCCGGAAAACAATTTTTGGGGTCACTCTGTGATATATCTATCTCGGGGCTATCCTTCACTTTCAAATTATCAAATAATGAAGTTGCTCACAGGATACTGGGTGCTAAAATAAAGACGCAGTTAGTTGTACCTGACGGCAACGCATCCAAAAAAATAGAGCAGACCGGCAAGATAGTAGGCATTGGATATTACGTGCTTTCTGATCATTCGATTCATGTAAGATTTGACCATGTGGATGAAACAATAAAAAAAATAATCGGCTAAAATCAGCATTACTTATTTGATCTGGTTTCAAATGAGAAAAAGATCAATCCAATAATTGCAAGAAATGCAAATAAAGCGCCTGCAAAAAATGTTGCCTTAGCGCCGTATGCACTCCATAATGATCCGGCTATTAAGCTTGCAAGAAAAAGTGATATACCGCTTACAAGATTAAATACCCCGAAAGCTGTACCGCGAAGATTTACCGGTGCGGCGTCTGCAATAAGTTTTGAAAATAATCCCTGAGTAAAAGCCATATGAAGACCCCAGAAGGCTGCCCCGATAAATGAACCGGATGGTGACTGGGCCAGCGCCAGTATAATATCAGCAGCAATAAGTATCATAAGTCCTGACAATAGAATGATTCTGGCCGAAAACCTGTCTGCAGCTGCACCGGCAGGATAGGCAAACACAGAATAAATAATATTCATTATAATCATAATTACCGGTACATAGCCAAGCGAAACCCCAAGATCACTGGCACGGAGAATCAGAAAGGCTTCGCTGAATCTGGCGAGAGTAAAAACCGCACCAAGTGCAACTATAAACCAGTATCGTTTGGGCAAACGTATTATCTCAAAAAATGCCAACGGATTTCGTACTGTATTTGAACAGTTGTTATTCTCAGGTTCGTGAACAGTGAAGATCAGAAGAAAAACAGCAACGAATGCGGGCAGGACAGCTATCCATAAAACAGCCCTGATGTTTTCACTAAACCAGATCATGGAAAATACGGCAAGAAGCGGCCCAATAAAAGCTCCGACTGAATCGAGTGATTGGCGTAAACCATAGGCTGCGCCTCGAAGTTCTTCCGGTGCAATATCTGCCACCAGGGCATCACGCGGTGCACCCCGTATGCCTTTTCCAACCCTGTCAGTGAATCGCGCACCAAAAACCCACCCGAGTGTTGTTGCGAGTGGAAATACAGGTTTAGTAATTGCACTTATGGCATATCCAGTAACAGCAAGATATTTGCGCTTGCCGCAATAATCACTGATGGCTCCTGAAAAAACTTTAATTATCGCAGCAGCACTCTCGGCAACGCCTTCTATCATGCCCACGGCAGCCACTGATGTACCCAGTACCGTAACCATGAATACTGGTAAAAGACTGTGGACCAGTTCGGATGAGATATCCATGAACATGGAGACAAATCCAAGCCCCCATATCCCTGAGGGAAGTCCGCGATAAATGTTTTTTGGAGAAACAGATTTTATATTAGATTTTTTTTGATGCAGGATCATTTTTTACAGGGGGTTTCTTCTGAATTAATTAACAAAATTGTATTACAAGTCTATCTGAATCTCTAAAAAGATTAGACTTCTTAATTTAATTCAAATTTTTTAACAAACTTCTCAGCTTTCTTAGCTACAGAACTTCTGGGATTATTAATCTGCCTTTTAACAAAATCTGTTACAGATTTTTTACTTTTTATTTTATCAAAGAATCTGAAAAATGAATCAATCGCATGTCCGCATACAATCCGGTTGCATTCAGGAGAACTCTCACCTTTACTCTCATATGCGGCTTTTTCTGCTTTTAATATCTCCCTGACAATTTTTTCTACAAGTGAAGGTTTTGCGAGGACTATTTTCCATGCATTTTTAACAATGTTAGAGGCGGTTATCATCTGCCTGCCAGTAACCGGTTCGAAATACTTTTTAAATATCTTTTCAAATTTTCTCTCAGTGTCGACCGATGCAAGGTTTGATATTATTATGACAGCACCCCATTTTAATATGTTGTTGCGAGAATCCAACATGGAGGCTATTTGATCAAAATAGGGATAAATAATTTCCGGCTGTTCTTCACTTATAAGCCGTATTATCTTCTCGCACCCGAATCGGATTGCACCCTTGTTATTTTCAAGGCCTTCAAAAAGCAGGGGAATATTATCAGGAGAATTAATTACCTCTTCGGCAATACTTTCAATTAGAACACCTTTTACTGTTATTTGTTCAAGAAGATCCATAATGATGCCCCATTAAAAAGTATGAAATATAATTACACATAAATCTGTAAATGAGAAAAATTGAATTCCCGGTCTGCCATATGGGCTGATAGACTATAATGAGATATTTTTTTATATGCAAGCAGGAATATTGGGTACAGCGACACTTCATTTGATGTGAGGTGCTGACTGCTTCCATCTGGATATAAAATATACCTTGCCCCCTCATGAGTTCATATGTAAAAATATATTTTTAAAAACTCCATAAAGGCGCCAAGGTTACCGGTATCACAGAAACTTTAGCCCTGAGTGAAAATAATGATTTCAACAGACAGGAGAAATGATGAAAAGACCAGCTATCTTTATTGACCGAGACGGAACAATTAACGAGCAGATGGGCTATATCAACCATTTGAGCAGATTTAATATTCTACCCGGTGTCCCAGAGGCAATAAGGCTGCTCAATGAAAATAATTACCTTGCTATTGTTGTTACCAACCAGTCGGGTATAGCACGCGGCTATTTCCCTGTTTCGCTTGTGGAAGAGCTCCACACCTACATGAAGGATTATTTTAAAAAGGAAGGTGCTGAATTAGATGCTGTTTTCTACTGCCCACATTATCCGGGAAGCAGGTTTAAAGAGTATGCAATCAAGTGCGACTGCCGAAAACCCAATACCGGTATGATCAGACAGGCACTTGATAAATTTGACATTGACCTTGAGCAATCTTATATGATTGGAGATCATTTCACTGACCTGGAATTTGCCCATAACGGAAATATAAAAAGCATTATGGTAAAGACAGGATACGGGCTTGGAGAGGTGGATTATATACTGCCCGGATTCCCCTATAAACCGGTTTATGTTGCGGATGATCTCCTTGATGCGGTAAAGTGGATAATTGCTACTTAAGTGCCTTTTTAACCAGTTCCACGATATCCAGGACCTCAAGCTTTATCTTATTCAGGCGAACGTATCCCTTCATCGTCCGGACACATTGCTGACAGGATGTAATGACCGCCTCGGCACCGGTGTCAAGGACCTGTTTAATCTTTGCACCTGCAATCTCCTTTGACAGGTCTGCATCTATCATCTCAAGGTTCCCTCCTCCACCGCAGCATGTACAGTTTTCCCTGTTATTATCCATCTCAACCAGCCTGATACCGGGGATGGCATTAATAATTTCTCTTGGAGCATTATACTCCCTGCTGCCCCTGCCCAGGTCACATGGATCATGGTAGGTAACTATTTTATCTACTGTCTTGAGTTTTAACTTATTATCCAAAAGATGCTGTTTAATAAACTGGGTAACATGATACAGTTCAAACTCAGGGGGATAATACTCCTTCCACATTCGGTAACATGAGGGGCATGCAAATACGACCTTCCTGGCATTTTTATTCTTGACTGCCCTGATGTTATGCTCAATAAGTTCATCAACCCGATCGCGAAGGCCTGCCCCAAGAAAAGGGAAACCGCAGCAGTATTCATCTTCACCCAGCAGGGTAAAATCGACACCCGTTGATTCAAATATCTCAACAAGGCTCAGTGGAATCTGCTGTGCCATAGGAAAGTACGAGGATACACAGCCGGTAAAATAGACTACTTCTGCCAAGTCTTTTATATGTCCGTGTTCAGGAGGATCATCCAGGTCTTCGACCCATTCTGCCCTCTCTTCATTATCCTCATTAAAGACATTGTGGCTCTTCAGGACATTCTGTTTAATCATATCAACCTTGTCCGGGAAGCTGTCTGAATGCACAAGGTCCTGCCTTAGAGAGATCCAGATATCCTTGAGAAAAATTCCTGAAGGGCAAATCTCCTGGCACCTTCCGCAGAGGGTGCATCTGTAGACCGTTTCACTGAAGGCCTTTAAAGCCTCTTCATTAAATTTTCCTGAAAACAGTCTTTTAAACAGTCCTGCCCTTGACCTGAACAACCTTTGAAGCTCATGTATGCGATGTGCGCCGGACAATGATCCGTCCTGAGTTGCAGAAACTGCCGGGCAAACCTCGGCACAGAGCATGCAGTTTGTGCATGCCTCAAGCTGGATAACCTCTTTTAAACTGTAATCATTAAGGGGCATTACTATACTTCTTTATACTTCTCTATATCTTCCAGTATCCACGCTTCAATATCACTTGAACCATGAATAAGATTATCGATATCTCCCATGTTGTCGGGTTTTATCTTGAACATCCATCCTGCCCCGTAATTATCTTCATTAATAATGGTCGCGTTTTCTTCCAGTGCCTCATTTGATTCAACCAGTTCACCATCTACAGGAGCGTATACCTTTCCGAGCCATTTTCCGGATTCAATCTTGGAAAACTTTTTACCGGCAATAATTTTTTTACCCTCGGCCGGCAGCTGTACATATACTATTTCGCCGGCCATTTTTATGGCGAAATCATCCATTCCCATAACAAGAAGGTCCCCTTCTGCCTTAACCCAGAAATGATTTTTTTCATAATAAAGATCTTCAGGTATATTATATCCCTGTATATCCATAATGCTCTCCTCTTCTATTATTGATCCAAAATTACTTTATATTTTCAAACTGTAAGTATCTTCATTACAAGCTGAAAAACTGCTTCTATCTTTTTGAGGATGTTCCCCTTATAAACAGACTTAAAGGGGCAGCAAAAATATGAAACATCCTGCTGAATGGAAGGTATGCAATAAACAGGGCTGTCATAAAAGCATGCAGGTACCACAGATATACATAGATTCCATTCAGGTGATAACCTATTAAAATCCTGCTGATTCCATAGCCGATAAAGGCAAATTGTGAACCTTCGGGACTGCCTGTAATTGTTATCCTTACACCTTCAACAATAAAACCTGTAAAAATCATACCCCCAAGCAGGATGTTAACAAAAACATTGTTTTTTGGCAGATTTTTAATGTTGATCAACTTTTTATCTGTCCTTTTTTCAATAACGATCATGCACCCGCCCGTGAGTATCAAGAGACCTGTAATATCAAAAACCAGACCTGTAACAGGATTATTTTTGTCGAGCATTATCCATGCAGTACTCCATTCAGGGGAAAGCAGTGACGCAACAAGGGCAGCTATTCCCCAGAGAAAACGAATAACAAAGGGGAAAAAAATCATCGCATGTATAATCCATCTTCTGAATGAAACCCTTAACAGTCTCTTCTGGAAAACTCCTTCAGAAATCAAGCCCTTGATTGCACATAATAAACTGGCAGATTCATTTCCATTATATCTGCTGTGACCTTTACCTGCAGCAAGCCACATACAGATAATACTTATAATACCGACCATAAAGATAATAACTGCGATTACCGACGAAATATCGCCCATGGAAAAGGTAGCAGCATGGCATGGCATACAGATAAAACTCTTTGCAGGTAACTTTTGATCCGGGGCGCCAAGAGTATTCCCCTTAAAATGACACCTGGAACATATATCTTCCTTTTCTGTTACAATTCGATGGGGACTATATTCAAACGCAGGGTCCTCTTTATATCTCCAGAAGGATACATTGTTTTCCGTTTCTTTAACAGACTTTATTCCATAAAGGTGACATGCCCTGCAGGGCACATTAATATGCGCATCATTTGATATTTTTTCAGGATGACGGGAATGGCAATTCAAACATTTGACTTTATGTTTGCTTGCAGATGAGGCTCTCAAAGATCCCTCATGGCATTCCATACATGACTCATTTGAGTCTTCAATTGACGGATGATCCTGATTCTCTTTTATATAAGAATGGCAATCCAGACATGAAAGCATATCATGGGTAAAAAAATAGTCTTCCTTTGCCTCTTCAGGTGAAGATGCAGATACTACAGGAGAAAAATTCAGTGTAACCATCAGGATAATATATGCAAATATGGTTCTCATGGGACCCATTTCCTTTAAAATAAAGTGCGAAGTATTGCACAAAAATCCCTGTTTGTAAATTGAACATCAATGTCATTAAAGCAAAAACGCCCTGCCGGTCTGGCAGGGCGTTTTTTATTTACAGATGAGGTAAAATGATCTTATATCTTAAATTTACCCACCAGCTCTTTCAGCTGTTCAGCGAGCTTTGAAAGCTGCTGGGCACTCATGTCAACCTGGGAACTGCTGTTTGAGATATCATTTGAAGACTGGTTTACATCGGCAATATCCCTTGCTATTTCGCTTGACACTGCAGAACTCTGGGCGATATTTTCAGAGACCTCCTGCATCCCGTTTGATGCCTGTGCAACATTGCCGGCTATTTCTCTTGTAGTAACAGACTGTTCTTCAACTGCCGTAGCAATGGTTGATACAATCTCATTAACATCATTGATTACCTTGGATATTCCTTCAACCTGTTTAACTGACAGTGAGGTTGATTTCTGTATGCCTTCGATCCTGTCCTTGATATCCTGAGTTGCCTCTGCTGTCTGTCTTGCCAGTTCTTTGATCTCGTTTGCAACAACCGCAAAACCCTTTCCTGCTTCACCTGCCCTGGCGGCCTCGATGGTTGCATTAAGGGCAAGAAGGTTTGTCTGTTCAGAAATCTCGGTAATTGTCTCTGTTACCTTGCTGATTTCCTGAGCAGCCCTTCCCAGTTCATCAATCTTCTGAGAGGCGTCATCAGCCTGCTTAACGGCATCCTGGGTAATGTTCCTTGCGTGCTCGGAATTTTGGGCGATCTCATTAATTGTCGAGGTCATCTCTTCGGCTGCCGTGGCAACCAGGTTCATATTGGTCGAGGCCTGTTCTGTGGCAGCTGCAACTGAATTAATGTTGGAGCTCATTTCTTCGGCTGCCGTGGCAACTGTATTTGATTTTCCGGATGTAAGATCTGCACCCTCTGAAAGATTGCCGGAAAGTTTCGAGAGATCAACAGAGGCTGAGGTCATTGAATCTGCATTTCCGCTTATCTCGGTAATAATAGCCCGCAGTTTTTCCATAAAGGTGTTAAACCATTTTGCCAGCTCCCCTACTTCATCCTCACTGTTTATATTAAGAGTTTTTGTGAGGTCGCCTTCACCCTCTGCAATATCCTTTAATCCATCCACTACTTCGGATATGGGTTTAACAACAGCAAAACCTGTCAAAAACCACATCCCTATTCCAATGGCCAGGGCAACAATCAGAGCCAGTATAAGGCTTATATTACGTATCTTCTTAACCGGGGCAAATACTTCATCAGTCCCGACTCCTGCGGCTACTGTCCATCCTGACATGGGTTCGGTTTTATAGGAAACAATTTTCTCAAGATCATTAAAGGTATAGGTAATGATGCCGTTTTTCTTTTCCATCATCTCCTGTCCCCATTTTTCTTTGGTCATATCCAGTTTAAGTACCTGGGATTGTTCAGGATGCCCAATAGTTATACCGGTTTTGTCAAACATAAAGGCATAACCGGTTTCACCAAAATTGATATTATCAATATGTTTTTTAGTGAAATATCCAAGATCAACCATGGAAAAAAGCACACCAGCTATATCATCACTCATTGTGAGGGTAACTGAATCCATATGGTATACAGGAACAGCTACAATAAACACCAGTTTTGATATCATCGAATCGATTTTTGCGCTGGAGATCTGTACTTCTCCCTTAACTGCACCCTTAAACCATTCTTCCTTACTGTAATCAAGGGTTTCATTTTTAACCGGATTGGCAGGATCAATAGGCATGGAAATAGACCTGGTCACTACCTTTCCAGTAAGGTCGGTTACCCCTATATATTCAAGATATTTGGATTTCTTTTTCTCATTGGACAGCATTTCTCCGGAATATTCCCTGGACTGTATTGCCATGGTTTCATCCGGATCCAGGGCGCCATTTACCTCCGGTATCTGACACATCTTCTCCAGATCAAAACGCAATACCTCCAGCCATGATGTTAATTGACTGGTTGCACCATTTGTGACCTCACTGATCTGGGCCTCTATAGAATTATGGAGTGCACTCTCCGAATAATTATATGAAACCATCGTCGATATAATCATCGCGACGATTACAAATAAAAGTGTGGGCAGTAGTAACTTATTCCGTAAGTTAAGCTTCATTTTGACCTCCGTTTTTTTACGATCCTTTATTTGCACTAAAAAAGGATTGGCATAAAATAGAATTTAGCATCATCTGTGCAAGTGATCATGGTATTGTTTTGCAAAGAATATGCCACTAACCGCATGAAATCAATGAATGGGTACAAAGAGGGTAAACAGAATGTGAAATAGCACCTGGATAAAGGCAAATTGCATAATAGGAGATATTTAGGACATCAGACAGACAGTACAAGCATATCAAAATACATCTCAATTCTGTCAAAGTTATGACAAACCACGGCAGATTATTGTCTTAAAATGAGCTTATATTCCGTAATGGATATCCCAGTCTTTCCATACCGGTTCATATCCCTGCTTACTGATCATATCTGCAATTTCCCTGGGAGTCCTGCTGTCATTTATCTCAAACTGAGCAAGTTCGCTGGTTTCAGCCGAATATCCGCCAGGCTCGGTTTTTGATCCGGCGCTTATGGATGTGATACCAAACTTAATTGCATTGTTTCTGAACTTTTCGGATTCTCTTGTAGACAAGGAAAGTTCCAGATTTTCATTAAAAATACGGTATGCACATATCAGCTGGACAAGATCCCTGTCAGAGACGATGACTCTTGGCTCGATAATTCCCGTGGCAGGCCTCAGCCTGGGAAAAGAAATGGAATATTTGGTTTTCCAGAATTTTTTCTCGAGATAATCAACATGAAGTCCGACAAACCACGAATCTGTCCTCCAGTCATCCAGCCCAAGAAGGCATCCTAAGCCTATTTTATGAACACCGGCAGACCCGAGCCTGTCCGGGGTTTCAAGCCTGTAAAAAAAGTCGGATTTTTTTCCGCCGGGGTGGAACTCGGGATAATGCTTTCCATAGGTCTCCTGGTAAATAAGTACGGTGTTCAATCCCAGTTTTGTCAGCCGAAAATAATCATCCCGGTTCATTGGCTGCACTTCCATTGAAATATGTGAGAAGTAGGGTCTTATCAGCTTGATGACCTTTTCAAAGTAGTCTATCCCTGCATTCCTGTTTGACTCTCCGGTAACCAGCAGGACATGATCAAAACCATAGGATTTTATAATCTTTATTTCATTCAGTATCTGATCTTCTGTGAGTGTTATACGTTTAATCCTGTTTTCATTACGAAAACCGCAATATACACAGTTATTGCTGCATTTATTGGAAAGATACAGAGGGATATACATCTGAAGCGTTTTTCCAAATCTTTTTTGTGTGAGATCGTGGCTGAGTCCTGCCATCTCTTCAAGATAAGATCCTGCGGCAGGAGATAGAAGGGCCATCAGGTCATCCAGATTCCGGGTGCCTTTTTTATGCAAGGCAGTTTCAACATGACAGGACTCTTTTTTATATATCTGAGCCTTAATATCATACCAGTTGTAACTTCTGTATATTTCGGAAAAACTCATATAATATCCGTTAATCTTTTTATTAATTGTCCAGAAACGATGTAAAAGGGCTGCTTGCCACTGCAAGGTCTGATATCCTGCCTAACCTTGCATTGCGTGCCTTCCTGCCTGCCATAACGGCCATTTTGAAGGCCACGGCCATTTCTACAGGATCTTCTGCAATGGCGATGGCTGTATTGACAAGAACTGCATGGGCACCCATTTCCATTGCTTCGGCAGCCTGAGAAGGAGCCCCAATTCCGGCGTCTACAACAACCGGAAC
This sequence comes from Desulfatiglandales bacterium, assembly GCA_963667015.2. Classification (GTDB taxonomy): domain Bacteria; phylum Desulfobacterota; class DSM-4660; order Desulfatiglandales; family HGW-15; genus JAAZBV01. The sequence continues at coordinate 63,789 of CAXXJJ010000004.1, read as the reverse complement.
ATTGCTCTCCTCGATGATTATTTCAAGCATTGTTTTTGTCTTAAGGCCTGAGTTGCTTCCAATGGGTGCTCCCAGCGGCATTACGGCTGCTACACCGGTCTCCTCCAGCTGCTTGCAGAATACGGGATCCGCATTGATGTAGGGAAGCACAATGAAGCCCTTCTTAACAAGTTCTTCTGATGCCTTCAGCGTCTCCCTGTGATCAGGAAGAAGATGCCTGGGATCAGGATGAATCTCCAGCTTGAGCCAGTTGGTTTCCAATGCCTCTCTGGCCAGTTCTGCTGCAAAAACAGCTTCCTTTGCCGTTCTTACACCCGATGTATTCGGAAGCAGGCTGACACCCGGAATTTTCAGGTGTTTAAGCATATCATCCTTTTTATCATTAATATTAAATCTCTTAAGTGCTACGGTCACAAGTTCAGAAGCAGAAGCTGCAACCGCCTTTCCCATAATCTCATTGGAACTGAATTTTCCAGTTCCCACAAAGAGCCTGGAATCAAACTCCCTGTTTCCTATTGATAATTTATCCATAAAATTCCTATTAATACTGCTCAAAGCTTTTCGGCAGTTTTTTTAATTTCGAGATAACTGACGAGCGGGTCAGAACTGTTCCATACGGCTCCCAGAACAGCAGCACCCGAAAATCCTAGCTCTTTAATATGGCTTAGATTTAAGGCTTTACAGCCTCCCAAGGCGACCATCCTTGTATTAACCCTCTGCAGCACCCTGTGTAACTCGGTGCAATCAAATCCTGCTTTATAGTTCTTTTTTGAAATACTGTCAAAAATCGGGCTTAAAAAGGCATAATCAATATATTCATTTTTTTCCTTCACTTCATAAAGTGAGTGAAAAGAACTGCTTATGCTGATTTTTTTATCTCTTTTAAGCTGGATAATATTACTTTTTACAGCCATTGCAAACGGAATATGAACGCCTCCAAGCCTGTATCGTCTTAAAAGCCCAAAAGAGGAATGCAATATAATACGGGAATGAAAAACAGGTTCTACCAGTTCCAGAAAATCCGTTATCTGTTCCTCATGATAATCCGGTTTTCTTAGATGAAAGGTATTGAGTCCATGTTCAAACATACTGTTAATCAGGTCGATTTCACCTTCAATATGATTCGGACAAGAGATAAGCACAATTTCCATAGGATTTTTATCCCCCCTGGGCCGGTGTTATAATCAGAACGGTATCCCCTTCACCAAGAATACATGAACTCCATTTTTTCCGTAAAATAACCGTTTCATTTACTGCGACAGCTATGCCCTGACTCTCAATAAAACCATGGCTGGTCAAAAGATCAGCAAGTGTATTCCCGGAAAACTGCAACTCTTCATCGTTTACAAATATTTTCATTTTTTCCGTCATTATATTAAAAAATCGTCCATTCGAATAACAGGGTGTCCATTGTCAATACATGAATTTACCATATCAGATGAAACATAAATACCCCAATAATTTATATCAGCATCCATATAAAACTGTCATAAGGCTTAATGCTTTTAAAAGATTTAAGTAAGGAGAGTCAATAAGAATCAGCCTTCCAGCTGTATTGTTTGCTTGAAAGGAAAGTTTAATCAGGTATCCCTGTGATAAAATTGACATTAAGGTTCAAAGGAATTATATTGTCGATCTAATTAATGAAGATTTAATCAAGGAGTAAAGAATGCCCATTTATGAATTTAAATGTCTTGATTGTAACAATACCTTTGAAAAGTTATTCTTTAACAGTGACGAAAAAGTCGATCTTTCATGCCCGGCATGTAAATCTAAATCAGTGGGACGTGTAGTAAGCGAGACCAATTATGCCATGGGACAAGGTGCAGGTGGAAAACAGACATCGGTTACAACTAAATCCTGTGGCGGATCAAATAAATGTATGACCCTCGACATACCAGGTCCAACCAGATAACAGGAAAAGTATATTATCCCATGACTTCACCCGGTTCTTTAAAATACCAGCCTGATCTGGATGAAGATGAAAAGATCCTTATTGGTGAATTATTTGATGATGAGATCGTTCCAAAACTTATTAAACTGGGAGCAAGGCTTGGGACAATCAACTGCAGTTTTGCAGGCGATAAATATCAGAAATGGAATATAAGGTTTAAATCCATCGGATCAGATTTTATGATATCAGACTTTGAATTTGATGAAGAGGGTGCCTCGATAGACCTTGATCTTTAAGACACCACCACAATCAAACTAATTGAAATTTTTGATAGACTTATTCAGCATCAGAAGAGAAAGAGTATTATGGAAGGCAGATTTAAAGGAAGAGAAGTAGTAAACAAACCATCATGCCCATTCTGTGGACTATATCTCAAAAAACCATCAGAGTTGGATATCGGAATGCCTCAGGAAATGCCTGTTGGCGCATGTGAATGCGGTGCGGTATATACATGCGATGTAACAGGACATAATCTTGGCACTGCAATGTCAGAGGCCCTCGTTTTTGCCTGTAACGGCGACTGGGACCTGGCATGGGATCTGCTTCCGGAAGATGATTACCTTGTTGCAGAACTTGAAGAATATGACTACCAGAGTCACCTGATTGTACACAGCGGAGCATATGAAGGTCGTAATGTAACCGGGGTACTTTACTTTGTTAAGCTTCATGAGGATGTTCTTGAAGTAACTGAAGACGGGTTCAGGAAAAAACTTGAGAAAAAATCGATCCATCCGGTATCCCGACCAGCCAGGGAAAAGCCAAAAAGCAGGCTGTCCAAGGATGATATTGAAAGACTTGTCTCAGGCTATGATATTGATGGAATAATTGAAATTGCCGGACAGGATAAAAAAATAATCAGGTTTATCCAGCGCCTGATATATTCGGCAGATAACCTTCTCAGATTCCGGGCAACAGATGCCCTCGGGCAGGCCACAGCTGTTATAGCAAAATATGATCCCAACAGCGTATCCAAACTTTTAAAAAACCTTTTTATATCCGTAGCAGATACGGCGGCATCAAGCTGGGGCGCAATAGACACTGTTGGACATATAATAAGCAACTCGACAAAACTTTATGCATCCTATACCCCCCAGTTATATAAATTCATCCCCGACAGAGAACTTTTGCCGGAGGTGCTGCGTGCCCTTGGCAATATAACGGCAGCAGAACCCGAACCATTTAAAAAAATAAGATTCAGCCTGCTTCCCTATTTAAAAGATAAAGATACAGAGATTCTCGCTTATACTATAATTATTATGGGAAACCTGAAGGCAAAAGAAGCTACCGCCGATCTGATGTTACTCTCGAACGACAGGACATACATAGAAATCTATAATAAGGGTTTTTTTGACAAAAAAACAATTGGTGAACTGGCTCTTGCCGCAATAAAAGTTATAAGCTCAAAATAATAGCCATTACATTGACAACTATGTCATTATTATGACTGTTTAAATATTTCCGGACCAGCTCTTCCGCATATTTTTAATCCTTTGAAATTACATGCTATTTTGTTCTTTTCAGCCGGGAATCTTTTGATTCAGAGGATTTATTATCAAAAACAATATCTAAAGAAATAATAACCGCATATATTTTTTTATTTATTCCAGAAACCCTATATTCCCATCCAGGAACCCTTTCATCATAACTGCATATATTTCTAATTTTTTACATGAAAAAAATCTCGGGGTGGCATGTACTTTGCGTTGGCATTAAATATCAGGGCATTAAAAAACTCCTATCGCAGGCTGAATTGCTGTTTTCTGCCAACATTAAACAAAAGAATTATGTAAAATGTCAGATCTTACGCTTGATGAAATATCCGAATTAAAAAAAGAAGAAATAAAACTCAGACTGCTTGAAGACTATAAGATTATCAGTTGTGAAAGCAACATACCTGAAAATGCAGATTTGCATGGAAAACAATAGTATAAACTCAGGCCCTGGGGAGAAGTAGAATCTTTGTAAGCCATTTAATTTTTAAGTAAAACCGATCTGGCCTTATTTAATATAAACCTTTAAAAATCCTTTTTTATGAGGTCATCAATTGTGGTCTGAATTACTTTTGAAATCGATATAAGCAGAGAGGCCTTATCTTCGTCATTGCTTTGTACCTTCGCCTCTTCCAGTATATCCCTTGAAAGGATATATAAATCCCTGTAAACGCTGTCCAGGTCAAGTATCGGATAGGTCTCCGCCATTTTTAAAGGTCGCTTTGCCGCAGGAACGGGTCTTGCCATGAATTTTGGTAGGAATGCCGTATACACGGCAGGTTATAGGGACGTTTATGGTAAAGCACACATTCATCATTGTCATCAAGAAGCGGGCATCGTATCCTTTCCCTGGCAAGTGTATAGGCCTGCATTCCCGGATCGTCTTTGAAGGTTTCAAGCTTGTTCTGAAGGTCTTTAATGGCCATGTCAACAATCTTTGCCCTTTTCAGAGCCTCCAGCTTTTGATCTTCATTGATTCCCTCAAAATGCTGCTTGATATAAAGTGCCTCAACAAGAAAAACACCGAAAACTGCATTACAGCAATCAGAACAGTGGAGCTCACATTTTACGCAGTCATTGTGTTTTTCCTTAACATTATGGAAGGCAATTTCCGCCTTATCAACAAGCAGTTCGTAGTTGTGAAAAAAAGGTGCCAGTTTCATTTTCTATGTTTCTCGAGAATTTCTTTAAATTGTGGATGGACTTCAAACCCCTGGATAATTGCAATGTCCATATATTCAATAGCCTTTTCATAATCTTTATTATTATAGTAGGCCACAGCCAGATTGTTATTTCCAAGTGAAAAATCAGGCGCCATTTTTACAAGCTCTTCTCCAACCTCAATCGCTTTTTCTATTTCATCATTTTGAAGATAGGCATTAATCAGGTTTGCCTTTGCCTGTGCGATATCAGGGTTCAGTTCAATAGCTTTTTGAAGTGCATCAATAGCTTTTTCAGCTTCCATCATTTGAAGGAAGGCAAATCCTAAATTTGCATATCCCCTCGCATATCTAGGTTCTATTTCGACAGCCTTTTCATTGGCATATATAACCTGTTCGAGATCTCCTTTTTTAAAATATATATAACCAAGGTTTACCCATGCTTCGAACATCCTGCCGCTGTTTGCTATTGCTTCCTGAAAGGAATTAAGGGCTTCATCCAGTTTGTTCTGTTCAAGGAATTTGACACCCACATTATAATGTGAGTTGGCGCAATCAGGATTGTCCGCAAGTATAGCCTTTTGCTGATTGATAAAATCTTCTGAATCCTGCGGTTCTTTCATTTATACCTCTCATTAATAACAGAGGTCGCTCTCAACAATATGTATGAACAGCGACCTCTGTAAGTTGATTAAATATTATTAAGGGTTTTACGGCCTAATGATCTTCTGTCTGGCCCCTGCCCTTCAAACCATACATTGTACTGCTTCCGGTAGAAAAATATATCAGCTTTTCCTCATTAATTAACGCAGTACAAGCCTTTTTTATTTCTCTTGATTTGGCATCAGGAAAATCCTTATTAACTGCCTTGGTAATATCATTAAAATAAAATTTAGATTTTTTACTTGATTCTGCGAAATCCAGAATAGCTTTTTTAATTTCTTCCATTTTATTTCTCCTCCCGGTATTACCGGTAGATTAGTTATTCGCCGCCAACAACCTTTGATACATTCCAAGAGGCTTCTGTAAATTTAAACTGTGTTGAAGTCCTGTATGTATCATATTGGAGACGATAGTCGTCAATAAGATGTTCACTAAAAGGAATATCGCATTTTTCAAAGAATTTTTCCCAGCCGATCCTCTCTGCCCAGTCACCGACTCTTTCATACTTGTTTGCATCGGAAGCATAAACATCGATTATTTTCTTTACTGCTTGGGCTGTTTCAGGAAATCTCGGAAAGTTATTGGGTAGAGCCGGAATAACAACCTTGGAAAATTTCGGGGGGCTGATCCTGTTTGAGAGCTTTCCACCAGCCAGTACTGTTACACAGTCACCTTCATAGTCGGAAAGGGGAAGAGCCATACACATTGTGTAGCAGTTACCACAAAACATGCAACGTTCCTGTTTTATCTTTACAGCTTTTTTTCCTGATTCTGTTTTTGCAGGTGAAATAGCACCTGTGGGGCATGCTGCAATTACAAGAGGAATTTCACATACCGAATCAAGAACCTCAGCATCAACTATCGGAGGTTTCCTGTGGTATCCAAGAAGAGCGATATCAGAACAGTGTACCGCGCCACACATGTTGAGACAGCAGGCCATTGATACCCTTACCTGTGCAGGAAGGGTCATACCCTGAAAATAGTCAAACAATTCATCCATAACGGCCTTGACCATTGATGATGCATCAGTGGCCGGGGTATGGCAGTGAATATATCCCTGTGTATGGATAATATTAGTAACGCCGGCACCGGTTCCACCGATGGGGAACTTATAGCTGCCTGAAACATGTTTTCTGCTCATGAGGTCTTTCTTTAAGGCCTCCATCTTGTCCTGACTGTCTACCATGAATTCAATATTGTTTCTGGTAGTAAACCTTACATAGCCGTCACAGTGCTTGTCAGCAATATCACATATTTCCCTGACATTCTCAGATGTCATGAAACGGCAGCCACCGCATCGAACGGTAAATACCTTATCTCCACTTTCAGCTACGTGTACAAGGACGCCTGGTTCGAGAATTTCATGATATTCCCATTTCCCATAATTATTCTGAATTACAGGAGGAAAATACTGCCAGAAATGCCTCGGGCCAAGGTCAGTAAGCCTGTTTTCCATTGGTTTTTTCGGATTATAGAGTCCTAATCTTTCAGTTGATAATGGCATGGTATAACCTCCTATCTCTTGTGCCTGGAGCGATAATCATTGATGTCTCTATCCCAACCGCCTGGAACATCTTCCTCTTTCCAGAAGATATATGGATTTGAACGGGGTTCTTTAACCATCTGAGGCATAGCCGGAATGTTAAGAACTTCGAGGAGTCTCGGTAATCCCTGACGCTGGATAAGTTCCCCAAGACGCTCACGGTTTTTACCTTCTTCCATCCACCAGTCCCATATAGGCTCAATAACATTTTCCTTGATATTATCGTAAGGCGCTTCTGCCTTCATAAAGGGGATGGTTAAAAGCGCCATCTGTGCACCTTCAAGAATAGGAGCCTTTGCGCCAAGAAGGATGCTTACACCAGTATCTGTACCCGGTCTTAAGGCCTTGGGCATTACGTTGATACAGTGCATACACCTTGTACACTCTTTGTTATCTATTTTAAGTTTACCATCTTCCATCCACATACAATTTGTGGGACAGAGATTGATAACTTCTTTTTCTATATCAAATTTACCCCAGTCTTTACCTGCATGAGCGCCGGCATTAGGTGGAATTTCTCCGCCGATGTAAGCCTGAACTGCTTCCTGGTCAATCCGAATATCATCTCTCCAGGTTCCAATGAATGACATATCGGATCTTGCTATTGAAGCAACGCAGCCGTTCGGACATCCATCAAATTTAAATTTAAATTTATAAGGGAACGCAGGGCGATGGAGTTCGTCCTGATAGTAATGAGTCAATTCATAGCAGAGGTCCTGAGTATCGATACATGCATATTCACAGCGGGCCTTTCCAATACAGCAGGAAGGTGTACGAAGGTTTGAACCTGATCCGCCAAGATCCTGTTGAAGTTTATGACCCAGCTCAAAGAATATGGGCTCAAGCTGCTCTGTAAATGTACCAATAAATATGATATCACCTGTTGAACCATGCAGGTTCATCATTCCGCTACCACGATAATCCCAGAGGTCACAGAGTGATCTGAGATAATCACTTGTATAAAATTTACTTGCCGGCTGATTAACACGCATCGTATGAAAATGTGCGATTGAAGGAAATCGTTCCTGCAGGTCAGAATACCTTCCGATAACACCACCACCATATCCGAAAACACCTACAATACCGCCATGCTTCCAGTGAGTTTCACCTTCCTGGAATGATACTTCCAACTGACCGAGCATGTCTTCGACAACATCGCGTTCGATCATCATTCTGTCATCAGCAAGTTTTCTTCTGAAAAGAGCCTGTCTTTTCGCATCCGCAACAAAACTGGGCCATGGTCCGCTTTCAAGATCTTCAAGCATTGGAATGTCATGCTTTATCTTGAAATTCTTGAGCTCTTCATCCGTGTAGCTGTTAAGCTCTTCATCGGAATAGATTCTCAGCTCTTGATAATCTAATTTAATTTGCTCTTCCTTTGGTTCAAAAGCCATTATTAAAGCCTCCTTTATCAAATTGTACAATTAGAGTGATATAAACTATTAGGCTGATCTATAAAGTATGATCTACCTTCACCTCCTCCCATGACTCAAAAAACATTACTAAAAAAGGTTTTTTTAAACTAAGTTTCTAATTACCTGATTTTTTATTTGTGAATTTTAATACAATCTCGTATGTATTACCCAGAATCATAAAGTTGTCAATAAAAAAACCCAAATTTAAGACTCTATTTTAAAGAAACAAGATATGAATAATAACACCCCAAGAATAATGATAGCAGCGCTCCGGGGAGGGTCAGGAAAAACTATTATAACCCTAGGCCTTTCGTCAACCTTTATAAGCAAAAATATAAAAATATCCACCTTTAAAAAAGGACCGGATTTTATTGATGCCGGATGGCTGACCTTTTCTTCAGGATCTCCCTGCCATAACCTTGATCCTTTCCTAATGAGAGATGAGGTGATACTTAACTCCATAGAACAAAACTCGAAAGATATGGATATATCTCTTATCGAAGGCAACAGGGGTCTGTTTGACGGCATGAATGTTGATGGACAATACAGCACTGCCGAACTCGCAAAGCTGACAAAATCACCTGTCATTATCATTGTTGATGTAACAATGTGTACGAGGACAGTTGCTGCATTGATAATGGGCTGTCAGCATTTTGACCCTGAACTCAATATCGCCGGAATCATTCTCAACCGTGTTGCAGGAGCGCGCCAGAAAAACCTTATAAAGGATTCCATTGAAAAATACTGTAATATCCCGGTGATAGGCGCTATTCCGAAACTCAGGGATAATCCTTTCCCTGAAAGACACATGGGGCTGGTACCCCACTTTGAGAGTGATTATTCCAGTGAAGCTGTCAAATGGGCACGGTCTGTTGTTGAAAACCATATCGATATTGATTTTATACAAAAAATAGCCGAAAAGGCTGATCCTCTTCCCTCTTCAGGTCTGGATATTAAAGAAACAGTTGAGGCCGGATCTCCATCATGCAGGATCGGAATTATTCGCGATAAGGCATTCTGGTTCTATTACCCTGAAAATATAGACAATTTAAAAACTCTGGGAGCAGAAATTGTTGAAATTAACTCCCTCGCTGATAATGCACTTCCCGATATTGATGCACTTTATATAGGAGGGGGATTTCCTGAAGTCTGTGCGGAGCAGCTTTCCCAAAACAGTTCATTCAGGAACTCCATAAGGGAAATGATAGAAAATGATTTACCTGTATATGCTGAGTGCGGCGGATTGATATATCTTGGCCAGGGCCTTGAATTAAATGGAAAATCCTATCCAATGGTAGGTGCCCTGCCAATTAAATTTATCATGGAAAAAAAGCCTCAGGGTCATGGATACACAATTTTAAAGACAAGCAGAACGAACCCTTTTTATGAAACAGGTGAAACAATCAGGGGGCATGAGTTTCATTATTCGCGTCCTGTTATATCCGAAGGAGAAAAAATAACCCCTGTATTTGATGTAGAAAGAGGTTATTGCCTGGATGGCAAAAATGATGGTTTCTGCCGAAAAAACCTTTTTGCCACCTATACGCATATACATGCTGCAGGAAATAATTCCTGGGGAAAAGGCCTTGTAAAGACAGCAATAATCTATAAAAAAGCTTGTGAAAAAAAATACTAAAATATGGATAAATTGATTGACAATAGTTCATTAATAAGTTAGATTTCCGTGGATAAGACGATAAACCACTAATATCACTAAGATAGTTAATAAAGGAGGTTTTAGGGTATGCCAAGTGTAGAATTTAATGGAAAGACTTTTAACGTTGATGAAGACGGTTTTATTGATGATTTCAACAACTGGAGCGAAGACTGGGTAGAGTACTGCAAAACAGAAGAGGGAATCGAAGAACTTAATGATGAGCACTGGAAAGTAATCAACGTTCTTCAGGACTATTACAAAAAGAATGGTATTGCACCAATGGTAAGAATCCTTTCCAAGGTAACCGGATATAAACTGAAATATATCTATGAGCTGTTCCCATCAGGCCCGGGTAAAGGCGCATGTAAAATGGCCGGACTCCCCAAACCAACCGGTTGTGTCTAGTTAAAAAACTTTTGTCGCATAATAAAGTTCTCAGGGCATAAAGGATTGTTATATTCTTTATGCCTTTTTCTTTTCCTCCTTAAGCAGCTTATACTGCACACTGTCTGCCAGCGCCTGCCAGCTGGCTTCTATAATATTTTCAGAAACACCTACTGTTGACCATATTTCACTGGAGTCTCTTGATTCTATTCTTACCATGACCTTTGCGCCTGTTCCGTCAGTACCCTCAATCACCCTTACCTTGAAGTCTACCAGTTTCATCTCGTTTACTTCAGGAAAGAATCCGCACAGTGCCTTTCTCAGGGCATTATCAAGTGCGTTGACAGGGCCGTCCCCTTCGGCTGCTGTTATCTCCTTTTCATCACCAACCGACACCTTTATTGTAGCCTGTGAAGTGCTTTCATTATCTCCATCCTTTTCAATGGTTACTCGTAAAGACTCAAGCATGAACGGATCTTTGAATTGTCCGGTTACCTTTTTAATAAGAAGCTCCAGTGATCCCTCTGCTGCTTCAAACTGGTAACCTTTATCTTCCAGGGCCTTAACAATATTCACGACCTTTGAACTGTCCGCCCCTCCTCCATTGAGTTTTATATCCATTTCCCTTGTTTTATATTCGATATTACTCTTACCGGATAAATCGGACACAAGGACACGCCTGCGGTTTCCTACGGTCTCAGGATCAATATGCTCATAGGCCTTACTGTTTTTAAGTATAGCGCTAACATGAACCCCTCCCTTGTGTGCAAATGCACTTTTACCTACAAAGGGGCGCTGGTTGACAGGAGGCACATTCGCAACCTCACTTATAAACCGCGAAAGTTCTGTGAGGTGTTTCAAATTATAGGCAGGTAAACATTCATATCCCATCTTGATCTGGAGATTTCCAGTGACAGCCAGCAAATCCACGTTTCCGCATCTTTCACCATAACCGTTTATAGTTCCCTGAACCATCTCAGCTCCGCACATTACCGCCATAACAGAGTTTGCTACAGAAAGTCCGCAGTCATCATGAACATGAATTCCTATGGGAAGTGATACCTGCGGAACCACCTCATCCATTATTGCCTTCAGTTCATGGGTAAGTGTTCCTCCGTTTGTATCGCAGAGCACTATCATGTCTGCTCCGCCTGCTATTGCCGCACCTATTGTCTTCATGGTGTATTCGGGATTGTTTTTATACCCGTCAAAAAAGTGCTCGGCATCATATATTATTTCGCGTCCCTCTTTTTTCAGATAACGCATTGTGTCTTCGATCATTTCAAGATTCTGATCAAGTGTAACTCCCAGGATCTCCGTGGCATGAAGATCCCATGTCTTGCCAAATACCGTTACTGCAGATGTCTCGGCAGCCAGTATCGCCTGTATGCTGGGGTCCTCTTCGGGTATGCACCCAATGCGTCTTGTACTACCGAAGGCCGTTAATTTTGCATTTTTAAATGAAGCTGATTTAGCCATTTCAAAGAATCTTGCGTCTTTCGGGTTGGAACCGGGCCAGCCGCCTTCGATATAGGCTATACCCATCTCATCCAGCCGGTGGGCGACCTTTAATTTATCCTCGGCAGACAGGTTGACCTGCTCGCCCTGTGTGCCATCCCTTAAGGTTGTATCATAAAGCATTATCTTTTTAGCCATGCGGTTTGCTCCTAAAAAAAAATCCGTTACCAGAAATACCTGATAACGGATTTTATAATTTATTATATTTAAGTTATGCCATTTACCAGAACCGGTAGTTTTTTAATCCTCTCCTGTAAATAAAAGCAGCAGGGAAGAGAGAGTAGACCCTGCTGCCCTGATAATTATGATGCTGTTTATTATTGAATTGAAATGCATAACAGTTTTTCCTGAATATTAATTTGAGAATGATACAGCTAAATTTACCGGCTGTCAAATAATATTTATTTCGACTGAAAGGAGAAATCTTTGTTTTTTATACTGACAAATACTATCTGAATTCCCCGGGCGCAAAAGCTATGGCAAAGGCGGCAGCCTGTTTTTCAGTTGACCATAAAATCGTAACTCCATATACTCTTCAAAAAGAAATTCGTATCAAAATCAGTATCAAAGAAAGGCAATACATGAGCAAGGATCCTCCTGAGACACTGACTCTAGCCCCATTACCGGATCCGGAAGAGAGTCGGTCGGATGAAGCCGCTACATTATCCAACGAATGGGAGCAGTCAGTCATACAAGATAATGATCCCAGACAAATAGGCCCCTATCGGATTCTTAAGAAATTAGGACATGGGGGTATGGGTGTAATCTATGAAGCATCACAGGAAAAACCCGTACGCAGAAGGGTTGCACTCAAACTCATCAAATGGGGAATGGACACCAGGGCAGTTATTAGACGCTTTGAGTCGGAACGCCAGGCACTCGCTTTAATGAATCATCCCAATATTGCCGGAGTTTATGATGCCGGAGCCACTCAGGAAGGCCGTCCCTACTTTGCGATGGAGCTTGTCCTCGGAAATCCCATCACTGAATATTGTGACAAAAATCGATTGCCTGTCCGTGAACGGCTGGATCTTTTTATTGATATTTGTGATGCAGTACAGCATGCACATCAGAAGGGAATTATCCATAGAGATATCAAGCCTTCAAATATTCTTGTAACCTTTCAGGATGGCAGACCTGTCCCCAAGATTATCGACTTTGGAATAGCCAAGGCAACATCACAAAGATTGACGGAGCGGACCGTTTTTACCGAGTTCGGTCAGATGATAGGAACACCGGATTACATGAGCCCCGAGCAGGCGGGAATATCAGACATGGATATTGATACGAGGACAGATGTGTATTCTCTTGGTGTTCTGCTTTACGAGCTTCTCGTCGGCATCAAGCCCTTTGACGACAAATCGTTAAAGCAAACGAGCTATGATGAAATAAGAAGGAGGATCAGGGAAGAGGAACCTGTCAGGCCGAGTTCACAGTTAAGCCGCCTGGGGGAAGTTTCCACCACAGCGGCCATGAATCGACAGATAGATAAAAGGCTGCTGCAGCGCCGGCTCCATGGTGATCTCGACTGGATTACAATGAAGGCCCTGGAGAAAGATCGAACCCGCCGATATATTTCAGCATCGGAACTTGCTGCGGATATTAAAAGACATTTAAATAACGAACCAGTACTTGCAGGTCCTCCCGGTACGATCTACCGGGCAAAAAAGTTCGTCCGGAGGCACAAGGCAGGTGTGGCAGCATCGGCTCTGGTGCTGCTGGCGCTATTGACCGGAATAACCGGAATGACGATTGGAATGATACGGGCGAAGAGCGCGGAAAAGTCCGCCATGGAAGAGGCGGAGAACGCCAGGCAGATATCGGATTTTCTAGTGCAATTGTTTGAGGTTTCGGATCCCGGCGAATCACTGGGAAACGATATTTCAGCGCGGGAGGTTCTGGATCGCGGCTCCGAAAAGATCGGGAGAGAACTGCAGGATCAGCCGCTGGTGCAGGCCCGTCTCATGGATACGATAGGCAAGGTGTACATGGCACTGGGACTGTACGACCAGGCCGAGTCATATACAAAGAAAGCACTCCGGACCCGAATCAGCATACTTGGAGATGAGCATGTTGAAGTTTCGAAGAGCCTGAACAGCGTTGCCGATGTACTGGCTAAAAAAGGTGAAAACGACGAGGCAGGGAGATTCTATGAGCGCAGCCTGTCAATTACCCAGAAGATCTACCGCCCGGACAGTCTTGAAACGGCTGAGACATTAAACAAGCTGGGCTATATTCTATTAAGGCAGGAGGATTTTGACGGAGCAACAGAATCGATCAGACGCGCCCTGGAAATACATGAAAAGATTCTCGGTCCGGACAATGAGAATGTCGCTGATTCACTAAACAGACTGGGAACAGTATATTATATAGAGGGTAAATATGCAGAAGCCGAACCTGTGTTCCTGCGCACTTTAGCCATTCGGGAAAAATTGTACGACGAAAATCATCCTAACCTGGCGCATACCCTGAGTAATCTCTCTCTGATACGCTGTGCCCTCGGTCAATATTCAGGAGCAAAGGAACTGCTTGAAAGAGCCCTTGCCATCCAGGAAAAAGTTCTTGGTCCGAACCATACCGATATCGCATCGGTGCTGAGCAACCTTGGATGGGTACTGCGAAACATGGGAAAGCCGGCTGAAGCAAAGCCCTATTTAGAGAGGGCAATAAAAATCCAGGAAAAGGCCGCTCCCAACAACCCGGAACTTGGCCGCTATATTCAGAATCTGGGTGGAGTAATGCAGGAACTGGGTGATTATCAGAATGCGGAAGTTCTTATGAAACGCGGTCTCAAAATAAGAGAGAATCTACTGGGCCCTGAACATGCAGACACTGCAGAGAGCCTTCAGGGGCTGGCATATTGCTACTACATGCAAAATATTGATGATAAGGCGGAGCTCTATTATAAACGATCACGTGAAATAATTGAAAAAGTAATCGGGCCTGAATCAGCCAGGAACGCCTGGAATCTGGCGGGCCTTGGATACATCTACTCGAGACATGGACGATACCGGGAGGCGGAACCGCTCTTTAAACAGGCTATAGATATCCGCATAAAAGCAAATGGCCCTGAGCATCCCTACGTATTGGATGCAATGGATGGATATGCTGAAGTGCTCCGCAGGATGAACCGCATCGATGAAGCCGAAAAACTGGAAGCGCAAATCAGGACTATAAGAGAAAAACAAAGTCTGTTGGCGGCTAAAGAATAATCCTGCAAAACTTGAACACAGATTGACATGCAACACTCAAATCCATATACTTCATTTTTTAAAAAGAAAATTCTTAACAAAATCAAATAGATTAACTATTGAGAGGGAAATAAAATGATAAAAATCCAGTTGTTCTCTGTCCTGGCTCTTTCGGTGATAATTACTGCCTGCTCTTCAGATACGAATCAGGACAGTACTCAATCCGCTGTTGCCGGAGACAATCCGTTTTATTCATCCAGCGACCTGCCTCTGGAATTTCCGCCTTTTGATCGCATAGAAACCACTCATTATCTTCCTGCCTTTGAAAAAGGTATGGCCGATCAACTGGCAGAGGTTGAGGTTATAGCCAATAACAGTGAGGCGCCGACTTTCGAAAACACTTTAATCGCTCTGGAAAAATCAGGTGCCTTGTTATCACGGGTTTCAAACGTTTTTTTTGGAATGACCGCGGCTCATACTAATGACGATATTAAAGCGGTTGAGACCGAAGTTGCTCCTAAACTGTCAGCCCATGGGGACAGTATCCTTTTAAATAAAAAATTATATGACCGGATAAAAGCCCTGTATGACAAGCGTGATGATTCAGGCCTAGATCCGGAATCTAAACGCCTGATTGAAGAGACCCACAAAGATTTTGTGCGGTCGGGCGCAGCTTTAAACGATGAGCAGAAAAAGCGAATGAAAGAAATCAACAGCGAACTGGCAGAGCTTTCAACCAGATTCACTCAAAACGTAATGAATGAAGTCAATGATCTTGCTGTTGTTGTTGATTCGCGCGAAGAGCTGGCCGGTCTCACCGAGGCGCAGATTAAAGCTGCTGCTGACGAAGCCGGGTCACGGGATCTTAAAGGTAAGTTTGTGCTTCCATTGTTAAATACCAGTGGGCAGCCGGCCCTGGCAAGCCTGGAAAATCGCGCCCTTCGCCAGCGTATTCATGAGATATCGCTTTCCCGTGGGTATCGCGGCGGTGAGTACGATAACCGTGAAATATTGAGCCGTACGGCAAAACTTCGGGCCGAGAAAGCACAGCTGCTGGGTTTTGAAAATCACGCAGCTTATATACTACAGAATCAAACCGCGAAAACTGTGGAAGCGGTTAATCAGCGTCTGGCCGAGTTAACACCTCCTGCAGTAGCCAATGCCAAACGCGAAGCAGCAGATTTACAGAAATTGATTGACAGTGAAGGCGGTGATTTTAAACTGGCTTCCTGGGACTGGGATTACTACACCGAAAAGGTCAGGCAGAAACGCTTCAATTTTGATGAGTCTGAACTGCGTCCTTACCTTGAGGTGAACAGCGTATTGAAGAATGGTGTGTTTTACGCGGCAAATAAACTGTATGGCATCACCTTTAAAGAGAGAGCTGATCTGCCTGTTTATCAGGATGATGTTCGTGTGTTCGAGGTTTTTGATGCAGACGGCTCCACGCTCGCATTTTTAATCATGGACCTCTACGCACGTCCCAGCAAACGCGGCGGTGCATGGATGAATTCCTATGTTGATCAATCCAGTCTATTGAACCGCAAAGCTGTAGTCGGTAATCATTTGAACATTACCAAGCCGCCGGAAGGTGAACCCACCCTGATGACTTTCGATGAAGTAACTACCATGTTCCATGAATTCGGGCACGGGCTGCATGGGATGTTATCCAATGTTACTTATCCAGACTTTTCAGGTACCAGTGTACCGAGAGATTTCGTCGAGTTTCCATCGCAGGTGAACGAAATGTGGGCATACTGGCCGGAAGTTCTTAAAAACTATGCCGTTCACTATAAAACCGGTGAACCCATGCCGCGCGAGCTACTGGACAAGGTATTGGCCTCAAGAAAATTTAATCAGGGCTTTCAAACCACCGAGTACCTCGAGGCCTCTCTGACGGATATGGCGCTGCACCAGCTCAAGCCGGAAGAAGTTCCTTCGGCTGATGAGATAATGCAGTTTGAAGCGGATGCCCTGACAAAGGCAGGAGCAAAACTGGATGTTGTTCCTCCGCGTTATCATCTGCCCTATTTCTCCCACATCATGGGCGGATATTCTGCAGGGTACTACGCCTACATCTGGGCGGAAGTACTGGATGCCGATGCAGTGGAATGGTTTAAGGAAAATGGCGGCCTGACAGGAGAAAACGGGCAGCATTTACGCGATACTGTATTGTCAAGGGGAGGCAGTATTGAAGCGATGCAGATGTTTAGAAATTTCAGAGGACGCAATCCCGATGTGAAGCCTTTACTTGAGAGACGCGGGCTTAATTAGGTTATATTCAAAACAGGTGGAGCAGGTCCGGGCCAAACAAACGCAACACAGCATTTAACAGGGTTCACCCTGTTTAATCCGCATGGCGGACTGCATAGCAGTATTTAACAGGGTGAATCCGGCTAAACACATTTCGTCTTTGTTTAGCCGGGACACGACCCCCTGTCTTTACTCAAAGATGGAAAATTTTTATTTTTAAGGTCTTCAGATAAACATAGAACTGTATAAGGATCAAAAAGCTATGGCAAAGGCTGAAAAGTTTTTATCGCGATTTATCCTGGTACAATCTCTTGTACTGTCGCTGTTTGCCTTTATTTTACTGCCAATTCTGCTTAAGGATAACTCCAATAATGATTTAAGCAGCTGCAATATAAGAACGGTGATCGAACAGAGTGGAGAGTCACTACCTGTTCCAACCGGTATTGCAATGAAATTTACTGATATCGGATCAATTCGGATTTTAATAGTAAGTCTGTTTATAGCTTCTGTACTAATCCTCGAGGTAAAATACAGAGAAAGCAAAGCAAAAGATATCTATTATTCAATTTATTCAATCTTCTGTTTTGCAATTGGATTTATATTTCTGTTTGCCACTCTTTTACCGTTTATACCGCTCTGTTGATTATTTAACCTGTGCTCCACAGCCAGTACAGAATTTAGCCCCAGACCGTATTTTTTTACCGCAGGTGCTGCAGAAAGAGGGCCTGTTGATTGCGGGGGCATTATCCTCTGCAGCTTTTTCACCACAAATCGTGCAAAAAACAGCACCATCTCTTATTGGTGCCCTGCATTTCCTGCAGACATGCCCGTCATTAATAATACTTTCTTCCTGATATTTAAGCGGCAGAATCTCTGCAATCTCACCGGATAAAAAGCTTATCATGTCTTCACCTGATATAAGTTTCATATAAACATGATCTGCAACAGTTGGTGAAAACATAAAGACTGCACCATTGGAACCTGACAGAAAAATTCTGCTTGATACAGCTAAATCATCATCAATAAGACTTGTACGCAGCCATTGAATTCCGCTTCTTAAAGCAAACATGGCAGGTATTATATTCCTTATCTGTTCTCCGATAATATACCTTCCTGTGATACTCTCCTTTAAATAGTCATTTACAGTAAGTATATCTATTGCAGCATCTATTTCTGAAATACCCGGCGGATCACCGCGCATGACTGTTGAGGGCAGATAAGAGATCAGCTGGTCAAAATTTGAGAATCCCCAGCCGGCATCCAGGTATCCTGTAACATCACCGGCTGAAAAAGCTGTCCCCGGTTCAAGACCTGTATCAGGAAATCCCTGTCTTCTATAGGCTGTACGGCCTATATCAATAATCGCACATAAAACTGCTGCCGTTGCTGCGTCCAGATGAGCCTCGAATGAGGACTGTTTAATCCAGTCTTCAGGCTCTGCAGGTATCATTTTTGAGGCTATTGAGATCAGCTCCATGGCACTTACCATACCCGCAAGACGCCATTTACCATCAGCCTGCTCAGTAAGCAGAACGCCAGGCCCCTCTGTTAGGTTTCCCGGGAAATAGACACTTGTTTCAGCTGATGATCTTTCTGTACCCCAGATTCGCAGTGTTACATTGGAGACAGGAGCTGCGAGAATGGAGATGACTTTTTGACCGATAGCCGTTAGATCAGGGGCGACGGAGGCTGTTTTTTTTATAATACCCGATGACAGCAGCCGGTGCATTTCATCTTTATCCGGAGGCTGTGCTTCAATAAAATGATATTTGGGAGAAAGGTCTGTTCCCTTGATATCATCACTTAAAAGCCATGCCATGGTTTTCGGGGACAGTTCACACTGCCATTCCGGAGGAATTATTCTGTCGGAGAATATCATGCTGTCTGTCATGAATTTTCTCCTTTCCCCTTATTTCTCTCGGCTATCTGTCTGGCAAGGCTGGCCCTTTCTTCATCCAGTTTGCGAATACGTTCTTCGAGGTCATCGGGTTCAGGTGGTGGAGACTCTGGAGGCGGATTATCCACATTTTGAGGGTCTCGCGGGTTGCTGATTCCTTCTCTCATTGCGCTTCGAATATCGTCAGCTGTCTGGGGCCCCTGCTGAAAATCCGAATGAACAGTAACTGTTATCCTTTTCGGCATTGCAGCTCCCAGCATCCTGTTCTGTTCCGGCAGTTTTTCAAGGGCCTCTTTTATTCCTCCGGGATAGGCAGAAATACCGTCAGGATTCTGGCCCGTGGGATCCGGTTTTCGAATTGCCTTTAAAGCTGCCTCTAATTCCTGTATCTTCTGAGGGGATGAAGATGAATCTACAGGTGCACGAACCAGGGCTTCCATTGCCTCCGCAACATGGGGTTTAAGAGGCGGAACCTCATATCCTCCCCGCCGCTGACCCTCCCTCAGTTTCATAAACTGTTTTATACCCTTCTGCCCCTGGGCCACAGCTTCGGGAACATTCCCGTCAATATAATCATCCGGTTTTGTCTTCCACATAGAAGTGGTGCCTTCGGGGTCGATCAGTCCTTTTCTCTGTCCTTTCTGACCTTCCAGAATACCGGGGGCAGTCCTTATTTCTCCTTCAGCATCAACTATGGGCCTGACTGTTCCGTTTAATTCAACCCCTACCTGTGCCCTCACGATTTTTGGCTTACCATCGGGAGTGGCTACAACGGTTAAAACCTGGTTTGAGTTATCCCTGCTTGCTTCCATATGGTATGGGTCGGTAAATACCTGGTTTCTACTTGCCGCCCATGCACGGGCGTTTATCTGATCATCTGTTAAAAGCTGGCTGTTCAGTCTTGATATCCTCTGATCTACCAGGGCGTCAATCCTTGCCTGCCGGGTCTCGGTATCCACATTCGGCATGCCGGCTGCCTTCTGGAATTTATTCTCTATCTCGATCTCGGCATCAACCTTTTTCTGTACCCGGGCCTTAACCATGTCTATTGTCTCCTGGTCAAGAGGTCTTTTTCTCAGGTGGGCGAGGGCCTGTTTCTGCCTGTGAAATTCCGGCTCTGTTTCAGGGGTAATATTGCCGTCAGCATCTGTCCTGGCATATTTTATAGTATGTTTATAAAACTCATCATACGCATCGTTCTGCCACAGCCTGCGATCAACCTGGATCAACTGCACCTTGTCAGTTCCCTCAATTGGTCTGGCAATACACATGATTGCATCCCTGTCCGCCCCAACACTCGGCTCTGATCCGGGTGTTGAAAAGCCGGTCATAATAAGCCTGTCCCCCTCCTGCATTTGAGACTGTATCTCAGGTTTTTTTAATGCACGTGTAATAGTGGCCTCATCCGCGGGATCGGTTATTTTTTTTCTGGTGTCCAGAATGGCCTGTTGTACATCAGGATCGGCGAGTTTTGCACTTCGGCTTGAAGCGGTATCGGCAAGCTGGTTGAATGCCTTCTCCTCATCAACAAGTATGACTGTCTTTTTTGCTCCGGTTTCCGGATCAATCTCAACGACTGTTTTTCTCGAAGCCCAGAGGGCCTTTATTTCTTCCGGCTGATCCTCTATAGGAATAATACTCTTCTTCTTTTGAGAGGCTTCATCTAATGCTTTACGAAGCCTGCCTTCTGCTGCATAGCTGTCTGTTAAATCATCATCCGAGACAGGCCGTGATGCCTGCACTCCCTGTACCAGGTCTCCTCCAATTCGGGAACCCGCGCGGTTTGCAAGCCCGGTCATGACTCCTTCACCGAATTTTCCGCCGTTAATATAGCTTCCTGCACCGCCCATTACCCCTGACCAGGCGGTTCCCGCTGCCTCTTTTAAGGCTTTATTTCCAATTTTATCTACGACATCACCGCCAAGATCTCCAACTACAGATAATGCCCCTGTTGTCAATGCCTGTTTGCTGTCACCCGTTCTAAGATACGTTTCCGCCGCATCACATCCTGCAGGAAGCAGAACCTTTACTGTTTTCGAAACACCCGGACCGCCGCAATAGACTCCGACAGCCCCGTCCTTTGCGCCTGAGAGAAATCCAACAGCTGTCCCCTTTACTGTCTTACTTGCAATTTTTGACCAGTTTTTGGAGTTTATAGGGCCATGTTTTTCAACAGCATCAAGATATGCACCGGTTCCCTCCCCTGCACCGGCTATGGCCCCTGTTGCACCGGCCGCTGCACCCATTGCGGCGATGGAAGATCCCCCGGTTGCAGGGCCTGCAAGTACTGCTATACCTGCCTTGGCCGCCGATTCAACGATCCTTGCGCCGTATTCACCCACATGGTGTGCAACAGCCCACCTTCGTTCTGATGCATGTACCTGTACCGAATCCTTTATATTTTGATACACCCTGTCCCGGAACATGTCGCACAGCTTATCCCACTGCCCGGCAGCAATTAAATCATCCACATAACCGGGATCTTTACCCTCCTTTGTAAGCATTCCGCGCAGACGGTCGGCTGCATGGTCCCTGTTTTTTTTAAGCATTTTAGCATTTTCTTTGTCTATCTTCGCTTTATGCTCTGCCGCAAGTCTGGCATCTTCATATTCCTTTGAATACCATGTATTGGAATCCGCATCATAGCGGTCTCCCCTGGCTATGTGTTTTGCATTGGATTTTGCCTGTCTATCCTCACGTTCTGCTGCAAAAAGTTTGTCTATCTCAGCACTTCTTGCTGCCTGATCAGCCTTTCTTTCCCTTATCCATCGCTGTGCTTCATCATAGTCTACCCATTCACCCCAGACCAGATACTTGCCGTTTTTCTGCTCAAGGGGAGTATCATCATCCGGATTAATAAGTTCAGGACCAGAAACCTGAGATTCATTCAACAGCGATTTAATTGCACCTTCTGCAGCTGCAGAGGTTCCTAGAGACGCAGCACCTGACATCATAGATGCCATAATGGCCGCAATCAGCATCTGCCACACAGAACCGGCAATGCCTGCACTTGCTACCGTTTCCATGTCAGTCTGAGTAGTGACATTCCTGCTGCTATTCCTATTTTGCCAGTACCTGTCGCACTCCTCCTTTGTATATAGTTCTCTGTCCAGACATTCAATCAATTTTACGTTTGCACGTATCTGTTCCGGGGTAGCATTCTTCCATGCTTCCTTCACAGCTCGATTCTTTCTGGCTGTTTCCTCAGCAATTGAATTATTGCTGCTGTTTCCTGTGACTGGAAAAAAAGGAATAATTAAAGCAGCAGTTGAGATCATAATTAATGCTGCAACAGAAGATGAGTTGGCTATCCGCAGTTTTTTCTTTCCTCTTATGTATTTACAAAAAAGAAAAAAAGACAGCATTACAAGGGATGAGGATGTAAAGCCGGAGAGAGCGAGGGCTCCGCCCGAAATCTCCCTAACTCCGGCCAGCGCAGCTCCCTGAACTGCAATATAGGAAATACCCCACAGCACCAGGTACCAGAAACTTTTTTTAGCCCATATTCTTCCGTTTTCAATATATGTGCGGTGGACAATTCCCATGATAATACCGGAAATGATTCCGATGAGTAATCCTGCCAGGGGAAGGTCAGGAGTCCCGAAATCTATCACGCTCAGTTGAATCACATATGATACAAAGGCTGTAAGGCCCGGTAAAACTGCAGTCAGAAAACCCAGGGGAATGGGCCTGCGAAAGG
Source organism: Desulfatiglandales bacterium (assembly GCA_963667015.2). Lineage (GTDB taxonomy): Bacteria > Desulfobacterota > DSM-4660 > Desulfatiglandales > HGW-15 > JAAZBV01. The sequence goes on along the minus strand of CAXXJJ010000004.1, from coordinate 40,964 downwards.
ATTTTACAACCATAAATGTTGAATATACTGCAAGAAACAGTACACCGGCAACCCTGTTCTGGGATGTGACTGCAAACCCGATAACGCAGACAATGGCTGATATCGTAATACTCTTTAAAAATGGAGCTATCCATCTTCTCATGCGGATTACCCCCCGTTGACACTGAAAAATATTTTACTGCCGCACATGGGGCAGAACCGGTCTCCCGGCTCCAGGGCTGCCTTGCATGATGAACAGTGTGAGGGCTGCTTCTGTGGATTTTGAACTGTCTCCTTTAAATTATCATGCTGTTCCGGCTTCTCATGTTTTTTATCTTTCAGCACAATACCCGAAAATATTATGATTAACAGTAAAAGGAAATAACCTGCATTGACGTATAGAAGAAAATCATTTGCAACGCTTTCATAATATTCAAGACCTGGAAATATTGCTATAAGATCAATGTCAACGCCCAGGAAAGCATCATCAATATAAGGAAAGCCAAAGGCGAGCAGGATAGTTAAGAATACAATAAAGGTCCAGAAAAGGTGTTCCAGGGCTGAGAGGCTGAACATTTTTTTAAAAAAGGATTTCTGATTTTTGCGGAACAGATCCACAAACCTTTTTATCTGTAAAAAAATTACATATACGATATTTGTTCCCAGGAGAAAGTAAAATCCAAGGTAAGAAAGGTCAGGATTAAAATATAAGTACTCTGTTACACCAAGGATGATTCCCCATATTACCAGACGAATAACTCTCCATTTCATATTTCCACTCCGCTGCGGCTTCAGATCTATCTTGCTTAAAAAATAAAAAAACAGTTATGATTAATGTCTAAATTGGGGTCTGCCTGTATAGAATTATTAAAACATAGAAAAAATATTGTGATTGTGTCAAGCTTTACCGAAGGGTATATAAGATCCTTATGGCAGGCTTTAAAAAGATAAATATAATATGAAATAGTTATTTTCTTACAGATCAGACACAGTGGGTTAATAAAAATGAATGAGAAAGAATCAGTAAAAATAGCAACAGACCTGTTAAAATTAATGCGAACCGGAAATGATGCCCGGACCCAGGTTGACTTCATCTGCAATAAGCTGCGTATAAAGAAGACAAAAGCCACCCATCTTCAGGAAATTTTTGAGTCCGGTGTCCATGCAGGATGTGATGCCGTGATAAATGGAAATAAGGATTCAGGTCTTGCGGAAGAAACTCATCCATTGTATGCGGCCGCCTATAATCTGGGTCGAGAGGATTTTACAGCCAGGCTTGAAGAACAGCGTATTAAACATAAACCCAAAATCTCCTTTGACGGCTATAAGCTGATAACACTTGCTGTGCTTGTTATGTTTATAATCATTATATTTATGATACTGTTACAATGATTATTGATACGTGATGACGAGTTTAAAGAGGCTGTAAATACTGTCAGGAATTTACCCCATATTTTTATATAATATTTCCTTTTTTATTTATCGGCATTTGGCTCCTGGTTACCGGTATATCTTAAAATAAAATTAAAACTTTTTTAATGTATTTCTTTTTGAATCCGATAAAAAGAACAGATATCTTTTATCGTTGAGTGACATCTGACTGTTTTTAATCCGTCATTCTGAACATTTCGGTTGATCCGAATAAAGATGATTCTTCAACGGACTTAAGGTGGAACCTTTCAGGATATGATATTTAATACAGATTAAAATTAAAACAAAAGGAATTACCGCGAAATGGCAAAGAAGAAATACAAAAGAAGAATCTACATTATTGATCCTGGTTTTCAGTACAGAATGATATTTAAATCATGCCTGGTGGGTGTTGTTATTATTGTCATGTCTCTGTTTTTCCTAGCAATGGTACATCACCTTCATGGCGATGTTGAGGTTACGATGTTGACACAGCCGGATCCTTTTGCACCTGATCCCACATCGCTCTCTTCGCCTCCACAACCCACTTCACTATTAAGCTGCTCTGGCCGACTATGGCTGTTTCCGTGGGTATAATGCTTGTATTTCTTTTTTTCTATGTAATGATTGCCTCCCATCGTATGGCCGGTCCCATTTTCAGACTGCGCAGGATAATTCGCGAGATGTCGGAGGGTGATATCAGCGGTGAGGTCCGTTTGCGTAAAAAGGATGAATTTAAGCATCTCGCAAAGGAAGTTGATAATTTAAAGGTATCGTTGAGGGCGAAGGTTAAACAATTGCAGGATCTTACAGGAAATGCCGATATTGATGATGCCACCTGTCGAAAGAATATGGCCAGGGCAGGAGAGATCCTTTCTGGTTTTAAGATCGAATAGAAGCAGGTTCATCCATTAACAAAAGATGACTTACTCTCTTTTTTCATCTTTGCTCTTAATTTAAAGATTCCATAGGATAATCGCGATTTAACCGTTCCTACAGGGATATCAACAAGGCTCGAAATTTCTTTGAGGGACATTTCCTCCAGGAAATGCAGTGAAAGGACTGATCTGCTGGCAGGCGATAAATCACTGATTACCGATGAGACGGATTCAAGAGTCTCTTTTAAAATGATCTGAGATTCTGCATCATGTAGAAGTTTTTCCCGTTCGCCAAGTTCTTCAAGTGAGGTTTCCTTAAAACGTCTCTTCTTTTTTAATGCCTTAAATGCCGCCCGTGTGGCGATCCTGTAATCCCTCTATCAATGCACAAATCAGGATAGTTTTCTTCCAGCCCTTTTGTCCGAAGGAATAAGATATGTATCAGTTATATTTATAATGTTTTTAAGGTTTCAACATGAAAACCAACATATCAAATTTAAACAAAAAACCGGAGGTTGATTTTAATTTTCCCGTCCTTCGCTATTTTAATTCGGGGATACCAGCATCATCAATTGTGCACATATAATTGCCCCATAGGTCCCTAGAGCATAGCCAAGCACTGCCAGCAATACGCCAACTGGCGCCAGGGCTGTACTGAATGCAGAAGCCACAATGGGCGCGGAAGCCGCCCCTCCGACATTTGCCTGGCTGCCCACGGCAACAAAGAAAAAGGGGGCTTTAATCAATTTTGCAACAAATAGTAAAAGACTCACATGAACCAGCATCCAGATCAGCCCGATAACAAAATAATGCATGTTTTGAAATGCCTCGAGCAGGTTCATTTTCATACCAATGGTGGCTACCAGGATATAGATAAAAACACTTCCGAATTTGGAGGCGCCTGCCCCTTCGTATCTTTTCAGGCTGGTAAATGATACGACCAGCCCTATGGTTGTTGCAACCACAATAAGCCAGAAAAAGTGAGAGGCCAGGGAGTTAAGGTTGTACCTTTCCAGGACCGCTATTTTACTTTCCATGAATGGAGAGATAATATCCGCCCCTAAATGGGCTATGGCTGTCGCGCCAAAGGCAATGGCAAGAATAACAAATAGATCCGTTGTTGATGGAATCCTTGCGATGCTTGCCCGGTAGTTCTCTATTCGTCTTTTCAGTTCTTCAATGGCCGAATTGTCGGCCTTCAATTTTTTATCTATTTCATGATAACGTCCCGCACCGTAAAGCAAAAATCCCATCCAGATATTGGCGACAACCACATCAATAATAATCATGGTCGAAAACAGGCCTTCTTTGCACTGATAAATTTCCTTCATGGCGGTCTGGTTGGCACCGCCTCCAATCCAGCTTCCGGCTATGGTGGATAATCCCCGCCAGATCTCATTGCCCGGAGGTGCGTGTGTTATCTCAGGGAAGAAAATACCCGATATCCACAATGCAATCGGGCCACCAATAATGATTCCGGCAGTTGCAGTAAAAAACATGACTACTGCCTTTGGGCCAAGGTTTAATATCCCTTTCAGGTCAATGCTGATGCAGAAAAGCACAAGACTGGCAGGCAGTAAATATCGAGAGGCTACAAAATACAGTTTTGATTCTTCACCGGAAATAAGTCCCAGGGGCCAGTTAAGCAGTCCAGGAGAAAAATAGCAAAGTAACAGCGGCGGAACATAGGTGTAGAATTTTTTCAGGTATGGTTTAGGGCTTGAAGAGGTAACAAAGATTACGGCCAAAACACATATCAGCACGCCTAAAACAATGGCATCATTTTTAATTAAAGGTTCCATAAGCTGTCTTTTCTTAAAAAGGTTTTAAAGGATGGAAATTAGTTGTAAGCAGTCTTTTCTGATAAACCTTTATCCAGTTCCTCCCTTACGGCATGGGCTATTGTTTCCATCAGATAAGGCTTTTTCAGGTAGGCTCCTGCACCCAGCTCCAGTGCTTCCTTTATGCGTTCTGTTTCTGAGAAGCCGCTTATTATTATTGCCTTTTGATCAGGTCTGATATCCAGAATTTTTTTGTAGGTATCAAGTCCATCCAATTCCTTTGGCATAACCATATCAATAATTACCAGGTCTGAGGGGTGTTTTTCTAAAAATTCAAGCGCCTCTTTGCCATTTCTTTTTGTATTTACCTTATAGCCAAGAGTTGACAGTATGGATGATGCTATCTCTCTCTGTTCTTTAACATCATCAACAATAAGTATAGATTCTCCTTTACCGGGAAGGCTGGAGATCTCCGATTTTTCATTTATAACAGGCAGCGGCTTGTCTGTTTTTGGAAAATACAGATAAAAAGTTGTCCCCATTCCCTTTTTACTATCCAGAAAAATATACCCGTCATGATCTTTAACGGTATTCCAGACCACTGTCATCCCCAGACCGGTTCCGCTCCTTCCCATCTCTTTCTTTGTATAAAAAGGCTCAAATATTTTATCCTGATCCTCTTCCCTGATTCCTTCTCCATTGTCAGTCACTGTCAATAGAGTGTATTCACCTGTGGCCAGTTCTTTATGAATATTGTTTTCTTCGGTTATTCTAATATTTGAGGTTTTTAATTTTATATTTCCACCTTCAGACATTGACTCAGCTGCGTTGGAAATAAGGTTTGCCAGTGTTTTGGAAAGATGTAACGGATAACCATCAACATTACGCAGGGATTCTTCAAGATCCATTTCGATTTTTGTCCCGGGATGAAACGTAAGTATTCTTTCAACCTCCGGACCCGCAATACATTCCATAACAATATCATTAAGATTAAGCACCTGCCTGTTGGCAACCCTCCTTCTTGAAAGCGTAAGAAGATCCTGGACAATTGCAGCTGCCTTAAGTCCTGATTTTTTTATAGTATTAAGAGGTTTTCTTAGTGGGCTGTCCTCCGGGATCTTCAATAGAAGAAGCTCCGGATAGTTTATTGAGGCTGCAAGAACGTTATTCAGATCATGTACTACTCCGCCGGCAATCGTTCCGACAAGTTCCATTTTCTGCGCCTGTTCAAGTCCGGTTTTTAATCTCTTTTGTTCCTCTATGGCATGCTCAAGCTTTTTGTTTGCCTCTTTGAGTTCTGCATTCTGTTTATTAAGATCCTGTACAAGCTTAACCAGCTGGTTGTTTATTGTTGAGATGAGTGAAACCACGAGTCCCGAAAGAATTATCATTCCAATAACACAGGTAGCCCAGGCACCTGGTGAACTTAGATATTCCACAACGTTAAATTTAAAGGTGATATACCTGTTAACGAACGCGGCTCCAATAAGCGAAATTGAGACAGCGCTGACAATAACGGCTGCAATTCCACCCCTTGTGCCAAAAAATATGGTACTGAGAACACATAATATTAAAAGACCGCCTACCCCGTGGCCGACAAGTCCAAAAACGGATAATCCGCCCAGTGATACAATAAATACGATGCTGATTAAAAAAACAGTCTTTAAATTATGCGGTATGTATTTCCTGAAAACAGCTATTCCGGCAATTGCAAGATATGACAATATATGAAGGTACATCAGGTCATACCTGCCCACGATAAATATCCTTAAAAATGATGCAACAAGCAGGGCAGCGCCAAGGAAAACAAGGCTTTGTATTAACCGGGTGAGTTGTTCTTCACGAATACATTTCATCACATCAACATTTTTGGGCATAATTTCCTCTCAATAATAACTGGAACCACAAGTATGCAAAAGCGCTTCTGAGTCTTAATAATTCCACCAGGACTTCTATTATTTATGATGCCGATTTCTTAGTATAGCAGACCTTCAAATTAAATAAATATGATATATATCTTTGATATTAAATGCCTGATTTAATAAGCTTTTTTTGTATTCTACGGCTAATTTCATTTAATTTATGATTTATTTGGCTATTTTTTACATTTTTTTACAATTTCTCAATAAATCAATGTTGACAAAATTACACTTGTAGGTTACTCTTCACCTACCAAAGCTTGGATCTAACAGATCAAGTCAGTTTAACCACGCAAGGCCGGGAATCCCTCTTCGGCCTTGCGTATTTTTTTAATTACCGGGCGGCCATATCACAACTCTTGAATTACCCTCCTCCCACAAATATGGATTTAACGATGCATTGTCAGCATCTCTCCATTCCTGTTTATTTGGATCCGTAACAATGCCATATGCTCTGCATTTATGACACTCCAGCAGTAAGCATCTATCCTCGGTTGTTTTATCAAAAACATACCATTGGTGATCAATAGTTTTGCAGTGTTTAAGCATCCCGATTTACCCCTTACAATCAAATTATTTCAGCTGCAAAGTTGTGCAGCAAGTCTCAGCCATATTTTTATTGGAATTTGGAATGTTGTTTGAGGAGTGTAGACAATGTTTATCAACATGGTCAACAATATTTTTATTTCCGCTATATTCAAGATTCAAGACACTATCCCATTGCTTTGATTTATAGTGCCCATCCATAATAAAAAGGATGCACTAATGAGTTTCCTATTCATATAAAGGGCATACAGGAATAGCTGCAAACTCCTTTTTGAAAATAAAATGCGACACTAAATTTTTATCAGGCATAGGCGGGAATTTCGAGATTATTCTGCACCAGGCCCCACGCCTTCTTATCGGGAAAATGAATGTGAAGATAATTCCTTCTGACCCTTATGATATTCCCTATGGCCGAACGCCCTTCACTATCGGATACTTTAATATCTGTCTGATCGTCTGCAGACTTATAACCCGGCTGGTTAAAATAATTGACTGCAAATGCAAAAACTATCGCTGCGCCGATTAAAAAATAAAACAGAATTGTCATATCCATGATGCATCTCCTTATAGATAAAAAAAGACTGAATTAATCTTTTGGCAAAACTTTTAATATCTTTTTTATTCAGCAATGGAGATTCAACATTATTATAATTAAAATAAGGTTAGATTTAAATTGATTTAGATAAAAATATTAAAGTAAGATCATGTTATAAATATCGATGCCAAATTTAGCATAGCTTGCCACATATTCAATATAAAACGATGCAGTTTTTCCATTTGCTCTCATTATTTTAAAGGCGGCTCTCCCCTTTTTTACAAAGAAACAGGCTGATATTTAACATTACCGGGAATCGCTTATAATACCTTTATCTTTTTTAACATATTTTTGGTCTGTTCCATCCAAAAGGATCTTGACAGCCGGAATCAGCACTATCAATAACGGCAGTGCTGCAAAGAAAAGGTCTGCCGGATTTTCCCTTTTTTTAAAGATCTTATGCAGTGAGACGGCTAAAGGAATCAGTGCTGCAAAAAAACCAATAATGATGGTACGTTTACTTATCGGTTTCTTCTCAAACCCCAGTTTTTCCAGAAATTCATCTCTTCTTAATTCCGGGATTTTTTTTACGAATTTATTTATGGTTATGTCGTTAAAAAACATTTCTGCAGGCAAAATATTGTTACAGTAAAAACAACGTATAAACCCTGTTTCATAATCTAAATTGAAATGCTCAACGCTGGACCCGCAATTTTCACAATGCTTTTTCATAATATTTTTTAATTTCTGTTTGAACAAATTCGTTAAAAAGATGGATTATGACGGCTACGACCTGCATACCTTTTGCGGTGTATAATTGGTTTTCGTCAAACTTCCCTAACTGCCATATACCTCCTGGTTGTACCTGTCAATTTCGTCGCAGACTATCTCGTTGACGTTGGGGAAGATACTGCCCGGGCCGCCATAGGTCATACAGGGGATAAAACCGCCGCCGGGGCCATATGTTGTGCAGGCGCGTCTTACCTCTGCCCGGATCATGTCCTCAGGTGTTTCTTTGCGGTCTACGATCGCTGCGTCTATGCCGCCCATAAGAACCATCCTGCCCTGAAGCTGCTCCTGAAGCTTAACAATATCGTTTTGAGGCAAAACTCCCTGCCAGATATCGATGCCAAGTTCCACCATATCATCAACTATAGGCTCCATAAAAGAATCGGCGTGGTGCATGACTAGAACACCATGTTCTTTTGCATAGCCGTATATTTTAATGTACTGCGGTTTGATCATTTCACGCCAGGTATCAGGGCTCATGAACATACTGTTTTTAGTCCCCCAGTCATCGTGGGAGAGAATGATATCAGGTTTCAGGTTGTCCACAAGCAGCTTCATATAAGTAAAACGATACTCGCCTACGATATCGAGCAGATCCATCATCGCCTCAGGCTCTGCCAGCATATTCATCAGAGTGTCTTCAAAGCCCATTAGAAAATGCAGCTGCTCAAAAACGCCTGTCCCCATAAATCCCATGACAAGTTTTTCGTCGCGGTTGACAGTAGCAGCTTCACCGAGAGCTTCTTCCCACGCGGCCGGTTCCTTTGCCGCTGCAGCAAGGTCGGGAACCTTCAAATCCCGGCATTTCGTAATATCTTTAAGCACCTTGTTTTCTGTGGTTACATGCGGCATGGCGGCATGCTGGTCTTCAGGCCAGGCGATCTCGGTGCCCCAGACATCTTTTGTAGTCTTGCCGCGGATCCTGTTTCCGCGCACAAACCTGTACACAGGATCATTCATGATCAGGGTGAACGGCTCGTACTGATTGACAAGTCTGTCAGGTTTACCGTTTTGTTTTAATGTTTCCAGCAGGTTTTGTTTTGGGGTCAGCATGATGGTTCTCCTGATGTTTTGCCCTGTTTATGATGTAAAGCAAAAAAGGCATCAATTATTACCAAATCAAATCTTTGAGTTATCAAAGATTCTAGGAAAAAAAGAATAATAGAGCAAGTCTTCTTGTCCAGCAACCCCAATTTTTCTCTATACCCCTGTTAAATTCTCTTTCAGGCAGGAGATAAATCACCGTGCTGCTGAGATAAACAGCGGGACAGCAATTGCCGCAATAATTGCAATTATAGATAAGGCAATTCCAACAATAACCAAAATTCCCATAAATTTCCAAAAGGATTTTTGATTTAATAATGCCTGCTCCAGTTCAGTGGCTCCTCCGCCCTCTACCAGGCGGCCGAGAGAAGAAGAAAACTTGAAAAGAAAAAATGCAGGAAAGAAATATACAACCGCCATTATAATATAAACTGCACCCAGTAGAATTCCGGATGGAAAAGATTTATTCGGACCTAACATTGAGAGCATAAAAGTTGATCCAACACCAAGGATTACCATAAAGCCGCAATATACAAATCCGACAATTGATATAAGCATGGTCCATGGTTTTGTCTGCCTGAGTGAAAGCAGCATTGGGTCTGTGAAGTTAATTGAACTTGATTGACTTTCAGGATTAAAAACAAATTCATCTTGTTCTGACATCATTTTCTCCTTTTTTATTTGAGCATTGAATAATGCATCGGAATTTTAAGGAAGTCTCATTAATGTATTTTTTGAAAAATACAGGGGTCAGGTCCGTACATTGGACATAATCGACAATGACAGTCAATTGTCCGGACCTGACATTGTTTTTTCCATAAGCCTTAAATTTGAATTTTTCTAAAAGGTAAGATAATTGATTCCAAATAATTAGCCTGGTCCGCCTCCGATTCAACCGACTCAGACATCCTCTCAATAAGTGACACTACAGGTGATCCTTTAGCCCTCTTTCTGAAATATTCAATTTCTCCTATCAGTATTACTTTTCCCCTGCTTCTTGAAACTGCAACATTCAACAGGTTTTTGGAGTCAGAACCTTTCACGAGTATGCCAGGTTCCAGAGGCTCTGCGTCTGTAAGGTCAATTATTATAACATCACATTCATTTCCCTGAAATTTATGAACTGTACTGCATTTGATTGGGATTCTATGGTTAGGCTGTTCTTCCTTAAGGAGATCATTTATGTATTTTGATTGTTCGGTATATGGTGTAATAATGCCGATGCCCAGATCACCGGTAACCTGCTTTACACATTTAATCACGGCTTCTGCACTCTTCTCATTTACTCTAGAATATGAACCTCCATGACGTTTACAAAAAGACTCACCCTTTAAATCAAAAATAATTAACGATTTTCCGGGTTCAGGGCCGGATGAAAAAATAGAAAACCTGTCACTCCCTTCTACACCGTTTTTCAGCTTTCCATTATAAAAGAGGTCACTGATAAGATCACCTATATCCGGATGCATTCTATACTGTGTATCCAGGAGATGCACCGAAGGAGACGAAAAAGCCTCATCAAGTGCTACCTGATAAATACTCCTACCCATTGCCTTTTTAACAAATGGATTGTTTGACTGAACCACCGGTGGAAGCTGCATCGGGTCACCAACAATAACCGATTTTTCTCTTGCCATTGTTGTACTGTAGAAAAGAGAAGGAAGCACTGCCATTCCTGCCTCTTCAACAATTATACAGTCAAAGACCTCATTTTTTAAAATGTCTCCTGTGTAAAGAGACGCCATTGTAGAAAAGATAATCTTTGCATGTTTAACAGCCGTTCGCGGGTTTGTATTTATTAAGGCTTCTACCTTTGCTTTCCGGTTCATTAACTCTTTTTTCTCTCTATCCAGCTGAGCATTCAATTGAAGAAGTCTTTCCTTCTGATGAGGCAGCTTCATATCATAGAATTCCGGATCGACCTTATGCATGGCAGCCAGTTTTTTTTTGGCAATCCTTTGAGTATTTTTTGAAGATCCGAACAGGCTTAACTGATATTCTGTCCCGGTTAACTTATCAATATAGGAAATATATTCATTTATATCATTCAGAAGGAAATCACTGTTTTGCAGATTATTATTGATACCCTCCAGTTCCTTGAGATTAATTTCGTTTATCTTTTGAATTATGTATTGAAAACTAGTGAATTTGCAGTCCGGATGATTTCTGCCAATCCTCAATATATATCCATCCATAAACATAGGAAGAATTTCTTCCAGCCCTTCAAGCTGACTTATTACTGTGTCAACAGCATTGTTGGTTGTCGACACAACAAGTACCCTTTTGTTTCTTTTTATCAGTTCATATAAAAGATGAGTAAGGGTGTATGTCTTCCCCGTACCCGGAGGCCCCCAGATAAATGATAATTCACTTCCGAGTGTCTTAGAGACAGCTTCGTTTTGACTTAAATTAAGCCCGTTTTTAAAATCAAACTCCGGATCATCAGAAATTTGTGAAGATATTTTCCCGAATGTTTTAAATGCGAGGGGAAGTCCGGGATTTTCATTTGTCAGCAGATCAAGAGAATATATAAGTTTTTCATATATAAACCAGGGATATATTACCAGTACCGAAGGATCGCCATCAGGAGAAATGATCTTATTACTGCATGAAAGAACAACGCTATTATCTTTCAACTCAATAATCTCTACAGGATATTCTTTTTTTAAAATACGCAGGCTGCACTGCATTCCTGTTGAAAGCTTGTCATTATGGTGAATAATCCTGTAGACATAAATATATTCGCTCGCGTCACTTTCTATACGTAACTGCTTTTCATAGGCAAGCTTTACCAGAAATGAACCCATGCGCTGCTGCATGGCTTCCATTTCAAGATTGATAGCTTTTTTAAAGGCATTAATAAATGCTCTAAGCATACTGGTCCCTGCCTGGTTATATGGACATATTTTTCTTTTCTCCCTGTCGGGTTCAAACCATGTGCGAATGGGACGCCCATAGGATAAAAAGTTTGAATAGGAAAAAGCCAGAGGTCGGATATCAGTGACAAAACAGTTTCCTATCAGTTTATTTACATTGTCTTCCACAACCTGTACATTGCATCAACTACACCTTCTACATGATTTTTGTCATGAAAAAGATGGGTGGAAACCCGCAATGCATAGGTGTTTTTTTGATCACCCTTATGCAGATGGAATTCGGTAGATCTGATCACATACCCCATCTCCTTTTTAAGACGATCCACAAAATCTTCTATCTTTTTCTGATCACTCATATCCCTGAACGGATTAAAGGCCGTAAGACCGGATGAAAACTCAGGGATATCAGGAGAGAATAATACTGCTGAATCTCCAAATTTCTCTTTTATTTTCTTCTTAAGGTAAGAACCAAGTCTGCATACATATGTCTCAATACGATCCCGGCCTATCTCTTCCCAGAGGTCACATGAATCCAGCAATCCCTGAAGTGCCGGATAATTTTCCTGACCTCTCAGCCCGAACATGCTGGAGAAATCTTTTATCTGAGAACGGTCATTGTTCACAGGCTGTGAAACATACTGATACAAACAACTGTTCTGGGGCCAGAGAGTCGGTAGATTCTCACCATGGTTACGAAGATACAGTATCCCTGTTGCGCCCGGCCCGCACTGCCACTTATGGCCTGATGCCGCATAGAAATCACATCCCATATCATTAAAATCCAGTTTTATCATTCCTGCACAATGGGCCCCATCGACAATGGATATCAGCCCGTGTTCCTGTGCTAACCTGCACAGAGCCTTTGCAGGCAGACGTACACCGGATTTATATGGGATATGGGAAAAGAGTATTACCTTTGTTCTGCCTGAGATCTGTTTCCTGAACGCATCGACAATCTGGTCCGGGTGTTCAAGGTCAAGGACCGGAATTTCCACCTCGGTCAAAACAACACCAAGGCGATCCTGAAGGATGTTGAGCGGTGCCATTGCGGATACATGTTCATGATGAGTCAATAGAATCTCATCACCCTTTTCAAATGGAAGACCGAAAAGGATGGTGTTCAGGCCGTCTGTGGTATTGCGGGAAATGATAATTTCATCACTGGAACAGCCGAACTGTTCGCCCAGCTTTTCTCTCTGTTTCGGAAACCCGAATTCCCAGCCCAGTTCATCAGTAAATCCCATGGGATAACGTGCAACTATCCGGTTGTTTTTATCATAATTATCGAGCACCCTCAGGGGCATTGCCCCTGTTGTCCCGATATTCATATATACCTGTTCAGGATCAAGAATAAACTGCCCCTGAACATTCTTCCAGAAAGCTTCCTCTGCCAGTCCCTGATCTATAACGGGAACCTTCTTTGTGGTTGACTGACATGAGGCAGTGAAATTTACAGCACTTGCGGCTGCGGCAACGCCTGCCAGTTTCAGGAAGTTTCTTCGATCCATACCATTCTTAGTATCTCTTTCATTTATCTCTTGCATGATGCCTCCTTCTTTGTAATTATCATGAGGATCCATATAGATGTTAACAGGCTTTTACATCTGATTATAGTCAATGTATCAGCTTTGTTTTTAACATGGGATAAAGTCAGGAATCAACAAAAAGTCCGGGAACCGAACACATTTCAGTGAGTAAGCAAGGAGGTTTAATCCATGAAAAATATAATTGCTGTGATCTTATTCATCGCTGTTTTTACAGGATGTTCATATCAGCGCATTAGCAGTGAGATAATCTCTTCTCCGGATGCACCGGCTGCCATAGGACCATACTCCCAGGCGGTTTGTGTGGGCAACAGGCTTTACCTTTCCGGTCAGCTTGGGCTGGATCCTTTAACAGGAAAATTTGCAGGCCAGGATTTTGAGGCCCAGGCGCGGCAGGCCCTGGACAACCAGAAGGCTGTACTTGAAACCGCCGGTTTTTCTCTCAATGATGTTGTACAATGCCAGGTTTTTTTAACAGACATGGACAACTATCCAAAATTCAATGATATCTATAAGGAATATTTTAAAAATGATTTTCCCGCCCGGGCAGTACTTGAAGTGTCCCGGCTCCCTGCAGACGGGCTGGTGGAAATCATGATGGTAGCAGAACGCAGCAGATAGATACAGTGCAGTATACATGTTAAAATAAAATTAACCGACAGCGCTAATCCAGGACTATAATATATAACCGGTTTTTCAAAGTCTGTTGCAGCCCGGGACCTTCATTACAGGCTCTAAGGCCTTCTCAATTCCTCTTTAATTGCCGGTCCTATTTTTTGCAGCGTTAACGGCTTTCTGATATATTTACCTGCTCCCAGCCGTTGTATTGCCCTTACATCATTAGTGTCAGCATATCCGCTGACAATCAGGGCCTTTTGTTTGGGATTAATTTTGATTATCCGCTCATAGGTCTCACGTCCGCCTATGCCCGGACTCATGATCATATCCAGAAGGAGAAGATCTGCGCTATTATCCTGCAAATATGTCACTGCCTCCTCGCCTCCGGATACAGCCCCTGTTTTGTAACCCAGTTCTTCAAGCATATTGCAGGTTATCTCTCTCTGGCTCTCCTCATCATCAATAACAAGCACACTTTCTCCATTTCCTTTAATGTCTTCAATAGACAATGGCAAGGCTTTTACAGATACACTGCCTCTTACAATCGGAAAGTACAGCTCAAAGGTGGTGCCATTCGCATCGCTCGACACATCTACATATCCTTCGTGATCCTGAACTATATTCCAGACGACAGCAAGGCCCAGACCTGTTCCGCTTTTACCCATAACCTTTTTTGTAAAAAACGGTTCGAATATCTTTCCCAAATGCTCCATTGAGATCCCTGCCCCGTCATCTGAAACCGTGAGGACAACATACTCTCCTGTTTTTACATCCTCATAGCCTCTTATAGGTTCGTCCACATACCGGTTAATTGTCGAAACAGTAACAGTACCGGTATCCTCGATTGCCTCGGATGCATTCGAAACCAGATTCATGACTAATTTACTTATATGAATCGGGGATCCGTTTATATTCATTAGATCTTTATCCAGATCAGTCTTTATCACCACACCGGGATGGTACTGTTTAAGCTTGGTAAATTCGGGAGATCTTTTATATTCCTCGATAATATCATTAATATTAATTCTCTCTTTTTGAGTAGCTACACCCCGGGCTATTGTCAGCAGGTCATGGACAATAGCAACCGCCTTCATTCCGGAGTCATGTATTGTCTGTATGGGTTTTCTGTACTGACTGTCATCAGGCAGTTTTAAGAGAAGCAGTTCGGGATAGCTTACAATACCGGATAAAACATTATTAAGATCATGGGCAACTCCGCCGGCAAGAAGCCCCAGAGACTCCATTTTTTTTGATCTCATGAGCTTTTCTTCGCTCTCTCTAAGTCTTGCTTCTGCCAGTTTGCGTTCCGTGATATCCTGATTCACCCCTATTGTCTTTATTGCTCTTCCGCTGTTGTCCCTTACAACATAAAACCGTACGTTATTGTAACCGACTGTACCATCAGCGTGAATGATACGATGCTCCATCTGCATCTGGTAGTCAGGATCATTTGAGGCAACAGCCTTCTGGATCTCTTCACTAATATAGGAGATATCTTCTTTATGAACAAATCGACTTACATACTCCCGGGCTGTTATTTCATACCCCCCTACGTCCTCAGCCGTGGTGCCCAATATTTTGTAAAAATAGTCATTGAGTATAAAGGTTGAACTGTCGATATCATACTCCCATGGCCCAAGACCTGCGATTTCAATGGCATTAGCCAGTTGAACCTGAAGTTTTTCCCTCATTTTTTCGCCCTGCCTTCTTCCTGTGATATCCTGGTAGACGCCATAACACTTTGAAGCTGCACCTTCTTCATCATATTCCTGCTTGCCCATGGAGCGGATATTTTTTACATCTCCGCCCGGAAGTACAAGACGAAATTCCACATCCCATTCATTACTGTCGCTGATCATCTGCGATATCTCAAACTCTACCCGTTTAATATCGTCAGGATGCATGATCCGTCTGGACAACTCAATTAAATCACCATCATAAGTGTCCTCACTCGTACCATGAAGGGCATACATGTTACGGGACCAGCTGAGGGAGCCATTGCGTAAGTCCCACACAAAACTGCCGACAGAGGCCATTTCCTGGGACCTGTTTAACAGCTCTTCCCGTTCGCGCAATGCCTCTGCTGCCTTCTTCTGTTCAGTAATATCACGAATAAAGGAGGTAACCTTTTTTTCATCTGCACGATACTGGGCGCTTGCCTCCACATAAAAAGCCGTGCCATCCTTTCGTCTATGCTTTGCCAAAAAACGACTTTCTCCATTATCAATAAGAAACTGCCTTTTTCTGAAAAGCTCCTCACTTTCTCCACTTGCATCCAGATCGGTAATTTTCATTTTTAAAAGTTCTTCCCGGCTGTAACCGCTCATTTTACAGTAGGCATCATTCACTTCAAGTATACGATCCTGAAGGTCAAGAAGCATAAAGCCGTCCATTGCGGTCTGGATGATCATTCTGTGCTGTCTTTCACTTTCCCTCAAACTTTCTTCAGACCTTTCTTTCTCAGTTATATCTTCGCCTGAACTGAGAGAACCGACAGATCTGCCGTCCTTATCCTTCAGTACTGTATGATGCCACGCGATTATCTTCTCCTCACCATCCAGAGTGATAATCCTGTGCTCTGTATATTCAACAGGTGGAAGCCGACCTTCAACAAAACCACTGAAAAGTCTCTTAGCCTCTTTAATTTTATCTTCAGGAGTAAAGAGCTCCAGCCAGTTTTTGCCCAGAATATCCTCTTCTGTTCCGCCAAGTATTTCACAGCCTTTTCTGTTGATAAGGGTTACCACCCCTTCCCTGTCCAGGGCAATGATAATGACTCCTGCCACATCAAGATAGGTCTGGGAGATATCTCTTTCTTTCTTCAGTTCTGTAATATCAGAAAATGAGATGACCGCAGCATAGGGTTTTTTTTCATTTTTTCTAAATAAGGGGTTTGTATTGATAGAAATCCACCGAAGATCATCATGAGTTCTATATACGCCCATAATCTGATCTATACATGGTTTTGCAGTTTTTATGGTCTGAGTGAAAGGATGATCTTTATCACTACATATTGAACCGTCTTCACGAATCAGGGGCAAATTCCTGTCTGAGGGGTTATTCCCGGATGTTTTAATACCTGTACGCCCGAAATAATATTCAGCTCTTTTATTCAATGCCAAAATTTCGCCCGATGCCGCCTGCAATATGACACCCTCATTTATTGTCTCCAGAATGGATCTGAACCATAATTCACTGTCATCCGGGCCTTCATTCATCCTCTTAAAAGTGGATTCAGCCTGTTCCAGAACTCTAACCCTCTGCTCTAACTCCTCATATGTGGGCTTTTCCGGCATTTCTCCTCCACAGTGGGTATAGTTTAATTTTCCAGTTCGAATCGAAAAAATCTCATATAAAAAATACCCATTAAAATATATGAATACAGATATTTTAACGTTGCAAAAACAATACCATTCAGGTCATTTTTTATAGGGATATTAATGCATTATATTTTACATACCTGTTCAGTATTTTTTATTATGTTTCCAGATCCTCATTTGTTTACTGAAACGAAATTGCCGGCTTTTCCGGGAGACGGGATTTCCTGAAACTGCTCACCCCTGCCTGCAGGGTCGCAGCCTTATCGAAGACTGGCGCACCTGCCAGTATGTCTGTCAACACCGGACCTCGAATAATCCGTTTTGTTCTTAAAACTTTTTCAGGACCAACCTAAAGGGGCCAGAAACAGGCTGTTATAACAATAATGGTCAGGCAGGTTAAATAAACATTAAGGGCATTATTTGATTTTATTTTAAATTCTCCTTTTCATTGTTTTTAACACTGACAAAAGGCAAGGAGCATGCCAGAACGCCTGTACTACCTAACTAATTGAAATAACTTTATTTTCAAATAATGCCCAAATATCAGCAGAAAAGAATAAAAACAGCATATACATATTGCGTACAAGAGCCACACATAATTCGTACAAGAATACAAGAGTCCGGTCCGTGAATCTCTGCAAACAGGCAGCCAAAATCGATTTTATTATAAACCTTAAAGACCGCCTCCAAAAACACTTACAATTTCAACCCCTGCGGTGGATTTAGAAGGCCCTTAACCCACCTTTCAGGCCAGGCTTCAATCCCATTTGCCGCCCCCAGTAAGGCTCCTAAAACGGCCCCTCTATAGGCATTGTCTCCTCCAAGGTTGGTATTGGCAATGAGACATTTTTCCGGATCATCGCTGTATTTATATGCAAGATATGCTACTGAAGGTATTGATTCATTAACATAGCAGGCAGCACTGAATCTGCCTCCGACAATCTCGTTGTCAGGCTGGTCCATCCACTTAAGAAAACTATCACCATCAAATGGCAGAATTGTACTTCCTGTTGATTTTAAAATTGCCTCTTTTAATGGTCCCCCTTCCAGCGCAGCGAGCAATATATCAATAAAGACATTTGCAGCCTCTTCCATCATTCGTCCCAGGTGTGACAGGGAAAGGTGTTCAAGAGCGGCCTGCCTTGCTCTCTGAGGATCATTACAGTAGAAAAGTATTATAGGTGAAAGACCGACAAGGCCTCCAATATGTTTTTCCTCCATACCACATTTTTTTGGGGAAGTGCCTTTCGCATATTCAGTGAAAAAATGACGGTGATACTCCTCCACATAGGTGTCTTTATGCATACCCGGTGTTGTCATGAATGAGATATAGCGTTCGAGATAGTCATTCGCATCATACCCGACCTTTTCATTCAATGAATCAATTAAGAGGGAGCATATCTTCAGGTTTAATGTATTCTCCCCAGCCTTTAAAAACTGATGATAGTGGATGCCCTTTTTCCCCCAGTATTGCGCCTGATCATGCAGGATATCTCCTTTTTTATTAACAGGATCATATTCCTTGTAACTCAGGATGCTCCCCGGGTGAGGATTTTTGGGGACCAGATAATCAGTTACATATCCATAATCCCTTTTCAGGGCATCCCGGTCATAATACCAGTGTACAGGCATGGCCAGGGCATCACCGATATAAAGCCCATAAAGAGCTCCCTTTATTCTTGATTTCAGTGTAATATCTCTCATTTTTTCACCAGAAGCTTATTATAATTATCTTTTGAACCCTTTTTTGATATGTACCATATAAAAATAACTAGAAGCAAAAACATAAAAAGCAGATACCATGGAAACCATCTGAATGATTTTACAAAGACTATATTCTCCAGGGCATCACCCTTCAGTAAAGGCTGATGCTCCGTCAGACCTGATCGCTGAAAGGCTACCAGAAATGAATACAATATACCTATCAGTCCATAGGCGCCGTTCAAACAAAGGCCTTTTATACTAAGAACCGTCGCGCGCTGCCTTGAATCAGTAAGCTGATTCAGATAATAGCTGACATAAAAATAGATTAAAGAGAATGCACTGAAAAGAAACAATGTCGGAATCAGTCCATAGGCAGGTATAAACATGGACATACCGGTTACACCGATAAATGATAAAATACCTGTAACCCCAAGATTATATAAAGGGTTACGTGATTCCGCCAGTTTTCTGGCTATCCTTGGCATAAATAATCCCAGCAGAGACAGGCCTGTACCTATCAACCCAAAGCTGGCCTCCGGAAGGCAAATCGTTCGGAAATACTGACTGTCAAGTGTAACTATCATGCGAAGGACATGTTCGAATGTCATGGCAGAAACAATAATTATAATTGCATATGGCGTAGTTATCACCCATTTTCCAGCCTTAAGCGTAAGTTTGAATGCCTGTGAAACCGATTTTTGACAACTGTCAAAATCAAGGCATGATATATTATTTTCCTGGGATATTTCCCTCATATTAAGTGCATTCATAAGGGCAAAAACAGACATGACAAGCGTAAGGTATATGGGAAACCTGAGGGTAATATCCTGATTTAATGTGATATCAAGGCCGATAAAATTAAAAAGACGATTCATGAATTCAGGATCATATACCGCCGCTCCCAGGCTCATGGCCACTGCCATGGTTATGGATTTATAGCGCATCTCTTTTTCAAGCACGATCCCCCATTCATCAGTATCACCCTCCTGCATCAGTGAATCATATGCAAGTGCTTCGTCAGCACCGCTTGCCGATGCCTCTGCCAATCCGCTTAAAACCCGGTTAATAAAAAACAGGACAAACAAAAGAGAAAGATTATTTTTGGGAGCAAAGCCGATAACTGCCATTTCAATCACCATAGCAGCTCCTGCAAAAACCACCAGATTGCGTCTTCCTATGACATCGGCCAGTGCGCCGGAAGGAACCTCTGCAATAACAATAACAGCCGCCCATACCGAGTTAAGAAGGGCAAACTGCTCAAGAAATAATCCAAAATCGATAAAAAGTATGGTAAAAACCGGGTAGTAAAATCTGGCGCTAAAAAAGACTCGAAAGGCAATAAAGGATCGGATATTCTGAATTTCAAATGGAGATTTCTTCTTAAGGTTATTCATCCTATCCCTAACCCCTGATTTATCTTTATAATTTAGGTCTATTCGTCATTCCCCAACATGATCGGAAAACTTGAGTATTTTAGAGGTATATGCCCATATAAGTCAACGACTGTTGATTTACTGTATTGCTTTACCTGAAAAGTCTAAACAGCTATACTTGTCCGCCTGTAATACAATTTAAAATATTGAGGTTAAAATGAAAAGAAAATTCCCAAACCTGTTTTCCCCGTTGAAAGTGGGTAATATTACCTTAAAAAACCGCATAATTTCCGCTCCCATGACCTTCCCCATATTGACTGCGGATGGCTGCCTCACCTCGGAGGCCATTGCATTTTATGAGCTTCGTGCGAAGGGCGGTGCAGCAGTTGTCACTGTCAGTGAACTCATAGTCCAGGCCACAGGCAGATACTATCCTGTACAGGTTCTTATCGATGCACCAAATGCAAAGGATAGCCTTGCAATGGCGGCAAGGGCTATAAAGCGCCATGGGGCCATCCCCAGCATGGAGCTGTCCCATGGGGGAAAGCACTCCTTAACAAACAGGGAAAATCCCCTAGCCTGGGGCCCCAGTGATGAATTTGCTGACGATGTTCAGACAGTCCGTGAGATGTCAAAGGAAAAGATAAATGAGATTCTTGATGCCTATGAAAGAGCAGCAGAAATATGCAGGGAGGCAGGTTTTGAAATGCTGCTCATACATGCAGGGCATGGCTGGCTTCTGCAGCAGTTTTTATCCCCCTCAAGCAATAAAAGAACGGATGAATATGGCGGAAGCCTTGAAAACAGGGCCAGGTTTGCAATAGAGGTAATTGACAGGGTTCGTTCTGTAGTCGGTCCCGGTTTTCCCCTTGAGATGAGAATGAGTGCAGAGGAATACCTGGAAGACGGCTACTCCTTTTACGAGGCAATAGAGTTTGCAAAACTTGTGCAAGACAAAATAGATTTGATACAGGTTTCTACAGGTGCCCACAGGGGAAGCTTTGATAAAACTCACCCCTCATCATTCATGGATCGCGGAGTAAATGTACATTATGCGGAGGAAATGAAAAGGCATGTCAGAATACCCGTATCCACAATCGGGGCATTAAATGAACCTGGCATGATGGAAGATATAATAGTAGTAGGAAAGGCAGATGCGGTTGTAATGGCAAGGGCGCTGCTTGCTGATCCATATCTTCCTAAAAAAGCACTAACTGGCAGAGACGATGAGATAGTCCGTTGTTACAGGTGCTATGCATGCATGGCAGAGCGGATGATAACAGGTTTACGCATCTGCGCATTGAATCCGGTTATAGGAAGCGAATATGAGGCCGGTTTCATTAAAAATACAGCCAGACCTAAAAAAATACTTGTTGCGGGAGGAGGCCCGGCGGGGATGCAGGCTGCAGAAACGGCTGCCGAACGGGGGCATCACGTAGTGCTATGTGAAAAAACAGAAAAACTGGGCGGCGCCCTCAATGCAGTGAAAGGAACACCGTTCAAAGAGGACCTGTACAGGTTCATTTCTACAAAGGCTATCCTTATGGAAAAGGCAGGAGTTGATATAAGAAAAAACACCGAAGTTACTCCCGATCTTGTTTCTCAGCTTAAACCTGATGTGCTTATTATTGCAGTAGGGTCAGAACCAATCATTCCGCCCTTTCCGGGTATTGAAGGCAGCAATGTGATAATAGCTAATAATCTGCCTGAAGAATATGGAAAGATTGGGCAGAAGGTGGCAATACTGGGCGGAGGCCTTGTGGGATGCGAAACCGCGCTTCATCTTGCCATGGACGGTAAGGAGGTAACTGTAATAGAAATGATGGACAACCTCTGCCCTGACGCAAACCCAAGGTACAGGCCCCTGCTTATGGCCCAGCTTGATAAATATGTAACCTGCGAAACAGAAATGCGTGGTCTTAGAGTAACAAAGGAGGGGGTGGTGTGCGCTGATAAGGATGGCAGTGAAGTCACTGTCAAGGGTGATACTGTTATCTGTGCAGTGGGTCAAAGGCCCATCAGATATACGGCTGAAAGCCTTAAAGACAGTGCACCTGAGGTTATTGAGATTGGAGACTGTGTGAAGGCATCAAATGTAACTGAAGCAGTGTTCAAAGGATACTGGGCAGGAGTTGATATTGAGTAAAAGCGATGAAAGACAAAAAAATACACCGTCATAATCTTCAAAAAAATATTAATATGTGACTTATATGTGACTTTGGATTGTGTATATTAATCGCGCGGAAGATAAATAAATATAGGACTGCTGGTTTTCAACATATTGTAATGGAGAGCGAATAAATGAAAGGATGAATAAGGGAAAACTCAAGGCGTTCAGCTGCACATGTGTCAACACCGACGCTCAGATTAAGGTTCAACATAAAGAAAACCCGTCTGAAACAATCGACTATACTTTTTCGGGAGATACTCTCACCTTTTCGATGGGAGGACCGGATGTGAAAATTTTTATCAAAATAAACTAATCAATTCAAGGAATCATGCAAATGAACAGGCGAAAAAACTCAAATCCCAAAATGTTTGGATTAATATTCGCACTGATAGGTGCTGTAATATTATATCTCTGGGCATGGCCTCCGATTAAATACGGCTTAGATTCAAAAAGTTGGCCCGTAACGAGTGGAACAATTACCAGCTCAGAAGTGGAAAGCTGGTTAAAAGAAGGAAAATCGCAATATTCCGCACATATCAACTACAGCTACAGCGTGGGCGGGAAAAAGTACACATCTGCAAAAATCTATTCCAGCGGCACCTATTCGGGAGGTAACATCACCAAAGCCAGAGAACTGGTAGATGAATTCCCGGCAGGTAAAACTGTTGATGTTTTTTACGACCCCGAAATACCTGATTCGGCAGCGCTTAAACCGGGTGTAAGCAGTGAAGATATTCTGATGGCTGCTTTTCCGTCAGTATTTCTGTTTGTTGGACTTGCTATACTTAGCGGTCTACTTAAACCACAGAGAAGTACCCCATCTAACATGCACAAAAGAACCAATATCAGAGATGTTATTAATAATATTACTAAACGATAAATTTATTTAATCATGATAAAAATGTGTTACCAATATCTCTCATCCCCACGGTCCCCGTCTTCGGACGTTCCGCGTCACTTCTCAATTGTCGAGACGCGACACCTTTACTTTTCACATTTAAGGGGCTAATCAATTTCAGGAACTTTAATTATCAACATATTGAAAAGGAGAATTCAAAATGAAAAAATTAAAACAATATTTCGTTTTTACGATTTTTGCAGTGGGACTATCGATGATCATTTCTCCAGCTCACGGTGGTAGAATATCAGGGAAGACATCTACACAGACCTTACCCCCACATTCAGACCCCCAAACTGCACCCCTGCCCTCAAACACCCGGGCTGTAACGCTGCCGTCAACCTCCATGGAATATCAGAAGATAGAAAAACCTCTTGCCACAAAACTGGAAGACACCCCTGATTTTGATATTGCCGGTGAGTTAAGGGATATGGAGCTTTTGTATTCCAAGAAATCAACTTTTATTTCAAGACGATTCAAGGGGCTAAGATTTCGAGTTGCTTTGATGAACAGAGGTAAGTTGAACACAGTAACTAAAAACGTGCCTTTCAGAATTCAGGTAATCAACACCCTAACGAACACACTGATAAAACAGGAAAACTATCTGCAGGAAAATCTGGAAATCAGAAACAATTATTGGGTACTGACATCTAAAATGGAAATTCTGTTTTTGCTTAATGTCAATGCTGCCCCGGAAAAATTGAATGATGTTAAACTGGTCGTAGATATCGATCCCGCGAACGTTTTCGGTGAAGCACATGAGCACAGGGGTAATAATACTTGTATTGCCACATGGTAATTAATAAGCGGGTTCAATTCTAAAGGGGCACTGTAGAAATTGACCCCTTTCGCCTATTATAATTCAGTCTTTTTAAAATGGCATTAGTCAATCTTATAAATTAGGCAATTTATCAATATGTAATTTCCACACCGACACTGCCTGTAGTACTGCTCCCTCCATCTGATGATTCTTTATGCGAGACGTTTGCAGTTAATTTGACTGTACCCTTAGTAGGTGCCCCGATAAACTCAGCGGAAATAGGTTCCCTGTTTCTTACCGCCATTTCAATACCTTTATTTATTTCTTCTATATTTTGCTTTGAGATGTTCTTAATTAATGTAGCCTGTATCGGAGTTAATGTGAAATATTTTGATAGAAATTTATACAGATTTGTTTTGGCTTCGTTAAGTAAATTCGTATAAACCGCTTTGTTTCTATTCCTGATAGCATTTAGAAATATCTCATTAAGACTTTTATCTGTCAATAAAGGCTTACCTGTTATCCTTACCTGTGCTAAAGCTTCTCTTACTCCGCCTAATGAAAGACAACCCACACCAATAGCGGTGCTTTTTAAAAAAATCCCTGCGATTTATTCCTTTGTTTGATTCTTTCATGACATTATCTCCTTATGAAATTTCAGTAAGTGGATTATGATCCTATCATTTAAATCTATGCACCTCCTTTCTCTTTATTTTTCATTCCTACCCTTATTATTCTGGTATGCACAAAAAATAGCACCGATAACTGTTTAACTGACTTTCAAGATTCCTCTCTGGTAAAATTGATGGACCACTCAAATGTCTCAACGTCCATTCCATTAGTGCTTGAAGTATTACCGTTTTCCGATTTTGTCTTTTTAACAGGTCTTTCGTTACGACCTTCTCCGGCGGCCCACAGTGCATCGCTTTCCTTTGCCTTCCACACAGGATCCATTGGCAGATCTTTTTTATCCTTGGAATCACTGCTGAATATCAATTGAAATTCTTCTTCCTTTGTATCATTGCGGGAAAAGGGGGTGGTCTCATACCCATCCTTGGTCCGTCTAATGCTTTGACCGTGGGATTCCTCGGTCACCTGCATATGAAGATCCAGCTGGGGGACTTTCACCCAGATAATTTTTCCGGTATCCGGCTCAAAATAGATTTCCGCCCGGATATGGCCCCGATCGATACGCTTTATGGTTTTTTCATCCAATCCCATGGGAGACCACTGCCTGGTGGAGTTGGTTTCCCCTTGTGTATAAATTCCATTGGTATCAGTTCGTTCACCTTGACTGTGCGATCGATAAATTCCACCCCCGGAATCAATACGACAGGCTATGACCCGATAACTGATTTCCATTAATCCTGTTTCGGAATCCAGGGTGGCCCGTGTGGTTTTCATCATATTTTCCAGGGTCTTTCGTGTCTCTTTGACTTCATATGGATCAATATCTTTGGTACGTCTCTCCATTATGTCCAGCGCGGTACGTTGCTTATCCTGAATTTTTTCTTCAAGGTCCAGGTCCAATAAAAGAGTAGCCCACCGATTCCCGGAACTGCTGCTAAAGCCGGTTTCAGTGGTATGGATATCAACTCTCCGGCTCGACTCATGAGTTTCACGCTCTTCAAATCGTCTTGAGATAACCATTCTGCCGCTGTAACAGCGGGACATGGGAACCGGCGTTATTCGAAAAGATTTGTATTTCTTTTTTTTGCTGTCCGAACAACTGATAACCGTATGGATTTCCTTAAAACATTGAGAATCGATATTCAGGCAGAATACCCGCTCATCTTTGCCGGTCCAATCCTCATATTCTTTATGGCCATCCAGGAAAGTAATCACGCTCTGGACATAAATCTTATCCGAATCATTTTTAAAAGAGCCAAGATCAAACCGGACCGCCGGAGCGGTGGGCCCGGTGTTATCATTTGTTACATGAAAGTAACATGCATTGATACCCTGAATAATCGCAACACTTCCGCCTGATCCTTCTTTGCTAAGGGCAATTTTATTAAAGCCGTGTGATGATTTGATTTTCAGAGGAGCCATTCCGCCGAATTCCTTAATAACGGTATCCGGAAAGCGTTTATCTTCAGGTGCCACATCCAGGGTGGCCAGGCTGAATTTTTTCCATGTTTCATCAAATTTTCCGCCAAGTGCATTATCCACTGCGGTGATGGCACCTTCACCAGTGCAACTTCCGGAGGCACAGTTTTCCCAAATTCTCCGGATCACGGTCGGATCTTTTGGAGACACCTTGCTTAAGTAGTAAGGAAAGAGGTACATACCATAGGGGACTAATCCCGTGTTGGTATTGAGCGGCTGCATCAATTTCCGATTGGGTTCAAAAGCACTAATAATATAGCCCTGTTCCGTGTTCCAGGTTTTCTCGATATAGTCCTCGGCCCAGACAGCAGTACTTTCTTTAATCCAGGTATCTGTTTTTTTCAGGGGCGTGAATGCACTCTGGAAAGCATGAAAAAACTCATGGGCAAGGGTTGCACCTATCAATTTTTTACTCCCAAAGGCTGGTCCTGAGATGACGATGACCGGCTTGCCTGTTTTTTCGTCGCAATAAAAATAACCATAGGTTTTCACGTTATCACCGATCATAGCCACTTCAATTATATTTTCAGGAGTTGGCACATCAACACCCAGGAATTTTCTAAAGCGCTCATACATCTTTTTTGAATCCATAAGTTTATAGGCCATAAATGCGGGGGTTGATGACAATTCTTGATCCTGCGAACTATAGATGTCGATGCGTTTGCCATTTTCCGTTGTATATGACCAAAATATATCCAGGAACACCTCATCCGCCCAGGCTTCCGACACAAGTGTGAACATCCGCCTGGTGCTATGTTGCGAAGGTCTTTTCAGCAATTTTGAATGATAGTAACTATCAGGATCTGAGGGAGATAAGAAATAAGGGAGCAATTCCTCACGGGTTCTCCCATCTAATCGATCAAAATCTTTTCTGATGATATTTAATAATGGGGTACCGCTTGGGATAATCTGAGTCGGCCGGTAGGCTTCAGGAACTTTTGCAGGATCGAAAATCGAATAAATGCGATAGCGTGAGGCCTGGTTGATGTCGATACGGTTATTCTGCAGATCATAGTCCAGTTGTCGTTGCGGCGTCAATCGGTTGTAAGTAAAGGTTTTTTGTATTTTCGGCCCTCCCAGGACACTCGCTGTCAAATTAACAGCCTGGCCGGGTTCAGGGGACACCTTTGGAACCAATGTTACCTGATCATACTCCGGTGACCATTGTGTCTTCCAGTTGCTATCATTATCCTGCGATATCTTAAAATCAAAAAATGCAGGGTCCACTGGCTGTGAAAAGCTGATGACCAGCGGCTGATCCAGGTCCATTGTATTATCTGTATATATAGTTGGGGCCGTCATCTCCAGTCGGTTATCAGCCACCGGTAGATTGATGGGGAAGTTTTCCGACTGATGTTTGAGCGCTTTAAGCGGGGATTTAGCTGATGTGTTACCTGCCGTCTTTTGCACGGTGGTATTTTGGGTCCTGGTATTCGGTGGTTTTGTCTTTTGCACCAAAACAATAGAGACCTTTGTTTTCCCGTTTTTGGATGTAGCTCCCAGGTTAAACTGGTCACCCTGGTTTTGGATGGTAAGCACGCTGGCGCCCTGGCCGGACATGATTTTTCCAGCCGGCCATCCTTTTTGCTGCATCGCAGTATTGTAAAAACGGGTAACGTCTTCCGGGGGTGCAGTGGTTTCCAATTCAAACTGACCAAACCCAGTGGACTGTTTTTCATTGATGATTTTAGCGCCATTCATCAAAGGTATTTCGCTATTCATCAGAGATGGACTGTCATCAGCAGATACAAAAGAAAAGAAAAATACAGCTGTAAACACCATCAATAAACCCGCGAACATGCAAACCAGTCTCTTATTTCGTCTCAGCATTATTAATCTCCTGTTTCCCTGGTAGAAGAGCGGTTAAAACTTTATAAGTGAAAATAACTTACGGGTTTAATGAAAGAATCTTTTATCGTACGAGACGCATAGCCCTGCTCATCGCCTGCCGAAAGGCGTCAAAATTGAGCTGACGGAAGTTGATTCCGAGTCTCCCGTCAACGTCAACAACACCAATGGCTCCAGGCTGTACATGGCATCCACAACCGCAGAATACACCGTGTGATGATATTTGCGAACCATCGCAAGTAAATCCGCAACCATTCCCACAATCTGAACCACAAGTTTCTCCACAGTCTGATCCACAACCAATGCCACAGTCTGTTCCAGCACTTGATTCTGTAGGGTTGAACAATTTGTTAAACCTGTCCATGGACTGTTTTACCTCACCCGAACTAAGCTGCTGGACCGCCAGTACTGCAAGTTTATCCTCCTGATCAAGTCTGGATGTCTTGAGAACCTGGATCACATTCTGTGGTGTGGTCTTTGCCATGGCTGTCTCGATTGTGTTAATGGTCGATACTGCCCGAGGAGCCTCTGTTACGCGCTGAACCTGCGACCATGCCTTACGTGCATTGAAGAAAGTCCCCGGAACGCAGGCCAAAAGAACAACCCCCAAGCCATGGAGCGTGTCTGTCAAAAACTGTCTTCGTGGATTATTTGCCATTCGTAACCTCCTTTTGTGCTGCATTCTCGTCCCATGTTAATACTTAACAAGCCTGAGCGCTTCATTGATTGAGTATTGGAAACGCTGAATATTAATCTTTGTAAGATTAATGCCCAGTTTTCCGAATTTATCGATGACCCCAATAACACCAGGCCCTACACTGCAACTATCTCCGCAAAAAACACCACTTGCCAAATCCGTCCTACCACATGTAAACCCACACATATCACCACAACTGTCACCACAACTATCTCCACAATTGTTGCCACATTTTGTACCGGTACCAGAGTTTACTATTTTCGACATTTCATTGTATTTATCAAGGGCTTGACGGACTTCACCGGCACTAAGCTGCTGGACCGCCAGTACTGCAAGTTTATCCTCCTGATCAAGTCTGGATGCGTTAAGCACCTGGATCACATTCTGCGGTGTGGTCTTTGCTATGGCCGTCTTGATTGTGGTAATGGTCGATACATCCTGCGGAGCTGTTGTTATTCGCTGAATCTGTGACCATGCCTTTCTGGCATTGAAAAATGTACCAGGCACACAGGCGAGTAGGACAACTCCAAGGTAGTGGAGCGTGTCTGTTAAAAACTGCCTTCGTGGATTGTTTTCCATTCGTAACCTCCTTCCGTGATTTATTTTAACCCCTGCCTTTACCTAACCAGCCTTAGTACTTCATTAATCGAGTTCTGAAAACGCTGCGTATTAATCTTTGTAAAATTAATTCCTAATTCCCCGAATTTATCGATGATACCGGTGACGCCTGGTCTCACGCTGCAGCCTCCACCGCAGAAAGCCCCTGATACTGATGATGGGGCTGAGGTGCAGTTGTTGCCACAAGTCGTTCCACAACTATTCCCGCAATCCCTTCCGCAGTCGTTTCCGCAGGGATTACCAACGTTATCTTGCGTGGTTGAAGTCCCCAAAAACCCTTCTAACTGTTTGAGTGATTGCTTAACTTCATCTGTTCCAAGCTGCCGGACTGCCAGTACTGCAAGTTTATCCTCCGGTACAAGTCTGGATGTCTTGAGCACCTGGAGCACATTCTGCGGTGTGGTTTGTGTCATGGCACTCTTGATTGTGGTAACTGTCGGCACCGTCCCATGGTCAGTTGTCACTCGCTGAATCTGCGACCATGCCTTCCGTGCGTTAAAAAACGTACCGGGCACACAGGCCAGCAGGACAACTCCAAGGCCATGGAGCGTGTCTTTCATAAACTGTCTTCGTGGATTATTTGCCATTGGTCCTCCTTTCAGATTACTCTCCCGCACTTCAAAATCCCGGGAGCACTCTTTCTTCTAGGTTGTGTGATTTGTTATCAGGTTTCTGGATCTCGTCAAGGAATTCTATTCCCGCACACAGAAAACCTTCAACCATTGCCTTCATCAGATTGCAATCCTTTTTTTCAAGGCTCCCTCCACTATTCAGGTATTCCCCTCCGATGCAGCCGAAACAGAAGGGGGATGCCCAGCATCTTTTGCAGGCAGGATTTTGCGACTTGTCATTTTCAATAATTTCTTTGAATATCCGGCCCGACCTTTTGGCGTCGGGGAAAACATCATCATACACATTCCCGAACCGGAAATGGTCAACTCCGGTGAACATAAAGCATGGGTACGCATTACCTTCAGTGTCAATGGAAATGGTGCCAAGCCCGGCTGGACAAATGAACTTGATGGGACGATGCTCTAGAAAAACATTCATTATTCGTGTAGCGAAACTTAACCATGGCGATGTACCATCACGAAGGTTGCGGATTGAGTATTCAACTCCGTCACGATAGATTTCCTCTGCCTGTCTTGGAGTCAGGGCCAGTGGATTATTAGCAGGAACACCTACCTCAGGAATGTGCATTTCATGCTTATCGAAGGTTGTAACAAAAAAATTGAGCAATGCCTGCAGATCCACTCCCTTTTCAAGGTGATAGGCCGTAAATGTGGCCTCAAACCCGTACTGCAATCCTCGTTTTTCAAGAGCATCGAGAAAGCGGACAACCCGATCATAGGTGCCCTTTCCGCGGAGATAATCATTGATCGATCGAGGACCGTCAAGACTTACCGTGCAATTGATACCGTGTTTTTCCAGAATGTGAAAGCATTCGTCCGACGCGATCGTTCCATTCGTGACAACACCAAAGCTCGGAATGCTGGAGATAGCTCCCTTTTTATGTCTGCTTTTAATTTCACCACAAACAAAATCAATGAGTTCCGGATTGAGCAACGGCTCCCCGCCAAAAAACTGCAACTGCTTTATTTCGTGGTAAATTTCATAAAAACGATCAATCGTTTTGATGGCTGTTTCTCTGCTCATTAAAGAATTTGGAAGATTATAATTGCCGCCTCCAGCGTAGCAGTATCGGCACTTGAGATTGCAGGTCTGGGTTATGTTCATTACAAGGCGTTCAAGCACCCGTTCCGTTGTCGTCTCTTCCTCAGGTTTCGCAGGTGACTCGACTCTGGTAAGCAGAAAATCTAGTAACGCATCAAAATCGGCCGGCGCTACGCCGCAGGTGGTGCATGCCTGCGTTCGAGGTTTTCCATCGAGAAATAATTGCAGTGCCTGCTTTGCCGGTTTTGAACAACTGTAGATTTCAATGGAGGGTTTGATAAAAATGATACCTGTCGATTCGTTCTCGACAGCATGAATAACCGACTCGAGCTGACTACGAATGAGACGATCCTCAATTGTGGCAAAGATGCGGCGAACAGGCGGAAAATTATCGAGTCGTATCTTCAAAGAGGCCTCCCATTATATGAGATTACTTAAGAGGCTTCAGAAGTGAGATACATTGGAATGTTTTTACACATCATATTCAATCATTCCAATATATCTCTCTTCTCTTCAGCACTATAACTATTAACCATCCAAAGTGGCAAATCAGTTATTCCCCGACTTGATGAAGGGCACGTATTATTTAAGGGGGTCGGGGAATCCAGTCGATTTAAAATTGTCTAACACTGTTGTTAATCAAATACCTTCTTAAAAAATCCCCTTACACCCTTTCGGACCTCTTCAACAGTATTTTGTTTGGCTTCATCCTTGGCAGCCTGACCAACATCCTTGGCATCCTGCGTGAGAGTTTCTCCGACCTTTGACTGATTTTCAGATGTTGTCTGTTCTGTAGTTTCTTGAGATGCGGATGTCTGAACAGGTGCAGCACTGCTGAATGTCGGGGCTGATGACTGCCCGTCACAGGGTCCGATACGCTTACCGGAGAGGGTATTTTTTACCTTCATATCCATACCTCTTATCTTCATCTCCATCTTGCCTTCCATGGTATCACCGGTATAGGTAACCTCTCCGGTTCCATCCATACCTCCGCCCTGTCCTTCGCATGTCATTTCCCAGGACACGGTGTTACCTGAAGTTTTCATGTTTTTAACCTTACAGTTGTTGTTTGCATCCCCGCTCATGGGAACCAGGTCATCATTTGTAATGCACTGGGTATGAGTAAGGGATTGAGCCGGCATTCCAGCCATTTCTGTCTTTGTGGTTATTTCCCATTTGCCGGGATTCATCTGTGGACCTGCCCATGCTGCACCTGCAGACAATGCGATTATGCCAACAACACTCATAATATTTTTCGTTAGTACCATATTTTACTCCTTTCATATGTTTAGTTTTTATTATTTTTGTTATACCTGCCCCAGCTTGAAGGTTCAATGGGCGGTTTACCCTGGTACCAGGTTTTACCGGTTTTGATCCTCATGGTATAAAACATTGCCGATGCAGCTAGAAGAAAAAATATCCCTATTGTCACCATCAGCAGAGCCCCACCGGTTATTCCCTGTTTTAAAACCGCCTGATTTGGATTTTCCGGATTATAGAAAACTGTAACGGATTTTCCAACAGGAAACTGCTGAAGATATTTTTCAGTTTTACTTTTTATCCTGCTTGTGTATTGACTTTTTCCGTATCCGATTTCATTACTAGAATAAGCTTTGCTGCCATCTAATGTATAGCTGTAGCGTATTCTTGCCACATACTGGTCATGGGACCCGGATGTTCCTGATGATCGACGGCGCTGCAGCTCCGCATAACTATCATTTATAATGCCTGAAGTTCTGGGCCATGCAAGGCTTTCATAACCTTTATAAATGGAGTAACCGCCATATCCCAGTATCCCTAAACCGGCTAATAAAAACCCGATAGCCAATATGGCTGTATTCCGTCTGGACTTGGATTTTTTGTCCTGTTCAATGGAATATCCTTTCTGATAATTTTCAGTCATATGAAGTTCCACTAAAAATTTTACTCAATTCATTTTAAATCTCAACAACTCCTATACCGGCCAGGAACAAAACTGCCCCCACCAGGGCTAACCCCACGCCAAAAAACAGTCCTACTATAAAATTGGACTGAAACTTAGATGGATCCAGGTCCTCGGCATTACTGCAAACAAACATCGGGCTTTTCTTTCCTGCTTTAATAATCTTCAATGAATCTGAACCAGGATCTTTAACCATGGTTCCCAGGACATACACATTATCCCCTTCCTGAATCCATGATTCATAATATTTCTTTTCGGTTTTTTCCGCTTCTTCGGTGTTTCGATCTATCTCTATCAGGTCAGGCGGAACATCCAGGGGTATCCCTTCTCCCCCCTCTATTTTTCTAAAAAAGGGTTTTTTATTGTTATCGACCTGTTTTGCCGCATCTATCTCCTTCAATTTTTTCATACGTTCTTTCAACGAAGCACTTGTCCCGCTTTGAGACTTCAATGCCCTGGAGTGTGGGTAGGATGGTACGTCACCACCATTGCCCACCACTTCAATCTCCCCGGTTATATCTCTGATTAAAAAGGGACAGGTGAGGCTTCCGCTCCCTATGGAGCGTTCTTCTATTTTAGCACTTGAACTGCTTTTCATACGTTTAGTAGCATTATATCTGTACCAGACAGCCGGCGTTCCGGTATATGGCGTTTTGACGGGATTCTGGCATGCCACTTCACCGCTGGTGAGGTTTAACCCAGGTTTCAGATTCCCGATAGCAGTCATTTCCAATGCTGCAATAAGCCGTTTATTGATGAATTCCTGTTTCGCCATGCGGAGTATCAAAAATGCCCCTCCCAGGCAGCCAATGCCTGCTAAAAGACCGATCGTATTCATAAGCTTTATCCTTCCCCGGATTTATTTACACACATCCAGCTCACACATCTTTTTAATATCCTTGTCTTTAATTCGTTCGCACAGTTCACAATCCATTTTCTTTCTGGCTAATTCGTAATAACACTGACCTCGAACACCCGTGGCTTTGGGCCAGTATTTGATGATATTTTCGCACAAAGCCGGGTCGCCTATTTTTTTAACTTCTTCCTGATAGCACCATGGCCCGGGATGCTCTGTCTGGGAGGTGCATTTTTTATATATGGGGTCTTCTTTGGAAACCGGCACTTTGCTCATGGAAATCATAAACAGTATTAAAATAAAAAAGAATATTAAGGTAGATTTTTTATAAAAAAATCTAAATCGGTTATTTTCATAACTATTTATTGAATTATAGGTCTTTTTCATTTTTATATTTTCACTCCATTTTTTCTCGCAACTTGTTACCCTGTAAAACAGGACAGAAATTTGGGACTATTTAGTCGTCATAAGAACAACACTGATTGTACTCTTTTCCTTGCCGCCCTGAACCTTCATGGTCAACATACCACTGCCATTCATGAATTGAATCACCCCCTGGGTACCCTGCACCATGTTGGCGCCTACTCTCCATCCCAGCTTGCTCATGGTTTCCTTATAAAAATTAATGATATCTTCGGGGCTTGAAGTAGTTTCCAGGTCAACCTGGTTCATATTGCCCATAGATAACTCCTTTATCACGCTGGCGCCTTTGATTAGAGGGACTTTACCGTCGATGATAGTACCTTCTGCAACAATAGAAGATTTAGCTTTATCAGCGGGAGGGCTTGCTTCAGGGGCATCACTGACCATGGATTTAGATTTCGGAGGTTCAGCCTTAACTGCTGGCTTTTTCGTTTTTTGATTTAACTTTTTGTCTGAAGCAGGTTTCACTCCCGGTGATTGATCCAGTTTTACATCAATGGATCCTCTATGAACCTCTACCATTGCCCATCCTACTTTTTTATAACCTGGAATAAAAAAAGATTCAGCCTGGTTTATTTTTAATCTAACACTGAATGTGTCGACCTTTTTTGTCATATTCCTGTCAGTGAAAAATCGAATTGCAACTGAATCATCATCGGTATTGCCAGTGATAGTTGTTAACAAATCCTTCCCTGGGATCAGCGGTTTCCCCGCACCGGAAGGATGGGTAACAGTAAACACGGTTACTGTTTTTGCTTCGATTTGACTGGCTTCAGCTTCTCCAGGAGATGGAGGCTGAATTACGCTGATCTTTGCCCGGCCATCACCCTCTTTGATCATTACATCCAGGCCATTTATTCCTTTACTCGCAGGATAGTCCCATGTGAGGGTATTACCGTTTTCAACAGTGAAAGGGATGACGTCCGATTTGCTACCATCCTCATGACTTAAAAAAAACTTTCCTGTGGTTTTTGAGCCGAATGGATTGTCACCGGTGATTTGTACTGTGACAGGTCTTTTCGGATCAACTTCCGCACCGTTCTGGAGATTACCCCTGTTATAAAAATCCTTACGGTCTTCTCCTCTCTGGCGCATATAGGCATTTACCAGTCCTTTATTTACCTTAATAACAACCTCATTAACTAAAGTACGTCCATCCCTCCGGTCAAAATCATCATTAAAATCCCATGTTTTATTCTCATTTATGCCAAGTGAACTGTTTCTTGTATCATAAGGTTCATTCGGTTTTCCTTTTATGTATGTCATCAAGGTGTATTCGGAAAAGGTGTGTTTGGAAAATTCATTTACCGTGTTCATAATTTCAAGAAAGGCCTCTCTGTCAGTATCTATAGCAATATGCAGCTCGCCTCCGGCGGCAATTTTGACATAACACGGGACCTTTTCCCTTCCAACCTTTGTAAGGGCCGGCAATAATTCTTCTGCTTTTTTCTGTTCTTCACGCTTTCTTTCTTCAGCTGCTGCGGGGTCCTCCTTCTGTTTGAAACCGGCAGGAATTTTAAATATGTTTTTTGGTAAATCACCCTGCCTGATATTTTTCAGTTCATAGACATATTTTTCCTTTTCCTTATAGTAGTTCACTAATTTTATGGGGAAATTCAGTTTTTTTGAAATCCAGGCAGCATGAATAACTTTTTTTTCGGCCAACACGACCTGTTTTTCACACTCCATGCCATTTATCTTCTCCATGCCTTCTTTACGGCTTTCGTAATTTTTTACCATGTATTCAGAGGCTTTAAAGGGGTCATTGCTCATTACCCTCAAATCATCGGACGGCAATTCAAAAAAAACCTTATCTTTCATGTCCAAAATCCGATATACTTTTTTTTCTCTGTCTACGATGATAACCACTGGTTTGTTGTCTTCCCGGGTTTCTATCCGGTAAAAGGGGTCTGAAAAATAAAATTTCTCTGTTTTGGTTTTTCCCGCGTCTATAGTCACCATATCCGCAGAAAATGACGCTGCAATAGCAGATGGTGCAGTGCAAAAAATAAGAGCAAACAGGCATAAAAATGTGAGTTTAAATATAACTTTCATTTTTAATTCCTTTCCATGTGATTAATATTTTCCAGTCGGCTCATCATCGGTCGAAGTTGAAGGGGTTGGGTAAACCCGGTCAACAGGCTTAGGCGTAATGCGGCCCATGGGTTTAAGAGGCTTCGGTGACTCAGGTGTCAACACGAAACGCCTGAATGTATATGTCTGGTTATTTACTTTTACCTCTAAAGTATTTTCTCCGGTTACCCTCAACCAGACCTGCTTATCATCGCTGTTACTCTCATAGCTGAAATTAAGTTTTCCGGTACTAAAAATGGCATTACAGTTATGCCATCCGTAATCGCAGGTTCCGGAGCTGCATTTTTCCCATACCTGGGCATTGTATTTTCCACTGCCTTTTATTGTAATTTTTGTAATTTCTTCTATTTGTGCGCTAGTGTATACCCATGTGCCGACAAACTGGCTAAAATCTGCTGCACCGACAGTTCCGGCAAATAAAATGGTAAGTACTAAAGTAATAAATAATTTTCTCATTTTATTTCTCCTTTTTATTATTTAAAAAGTAGTGCTATATAGCTGAAGAAGCCCTTTTTCTACAAGGCTGGTTGCTCCACCCGATATTTTATGCTTCCGCTTTCCCCTATGATAAGTTCAATTGTCCTTATCCTGTCATTCGTAGAAAATTCCCATGTCTCGGTCTTTCCGTTTGGTATTGTCAATTTTTTTTCAAAAACTTTTTCATCATATTGTTTTTGATAACAGATAAGATTAAATTCCGAATCCGGACCATCCTGGTTATCTCCTGTGACTGAAACAATCAACTTTCTGTCAGGTTCTACAGAGACGCCCTTTATCTCTTTTGCAGTTAAATACCCATCTTCCAGCTTTTTGTCTCGGCTAAAGGCAAAGGGATCCACTTCATTTTCAACCTTGATAAAAATTGTTCCTTCACTGACCCTTAAATTTATCTGTTCGATTTTTTTATCCTTACTGAATGTAACTTTTCTAAAATCTCCTTTTTCCGGGTGCTTTTTTTCTATTGATTCAAGTTCCTTATCAGTCTTTCCCACAGGGATTGCAGTGTAGTTACAAACAGCATCATTCGTGAAATATTTCAGGGCGATTTTAAGGGGACGACCGGGATCCGTTTTCACCCGGATCTCCCCTCCTTTGGAAATACGTCGGCCCCAGGGAGCGGTGCCATTCAGTGTCCCGGTGTCTGCTGTTATTTCCTGTTTCGCCTTTTGACCGGACTCAATACTGTCCAGACCTGAAGGCAGTTTAAACATCGATTCATCTACGGTTTCTATTTTGATATTATTCAACTCTATTTTAGTGTTCTCTATTTTTTCACCCCCGATAGTTGTCCTGGCACTGACAGACTCATCCTCCCTGCCGCTTACAATACTGGCCTTAACTGGAAAGAACCCAAGATCCTTTGAATACCATACATCCGCAAGCTTGGAGTCCTTATCGTAATAAGCGTAATGCCGGCAGAGAAAACCGTTTACTGTTTCTTCACCAACTATCCTCATCTCAGCATTTTTTTCCAGATTTTTTAAAGTCTGCAGAGGATCCACCATATAGGCCTGTATGGAAAAATTATCTAACTCCTCCGGTTTTCCCGGCTTCATTGGAATAAGAACAGTTTTTCCTTTTTTCAGGTTCACAATAATGGTCATAGTTCCTTCAGGCCCTGAATCGGAGGGAGTTATGCTGACTTTGTAACGGTCATCTTTAACAATAATTTTCCCTGTAAAATTATAATTAAGCATTGTCTCCGAAATATCAGCGGTAAAATCTACACCCAATGCCGTTAAAGGGAAAATGGATATGAAAAGATACAACAAAATACCCGGGATATTTTTTTGAAACATTTTAAAGCTAAATACATCCATGATAAATCTCCCTCTTTATAATGTTACTTTGAGAAATAATAATTTACTGCGTCTTTATAGCCATTCCCAAACCCCAGAAGATTATTGCCGTACCCAATCCCATTAATATCAAGATTAAACTTAACAGCCCTGCCAAAAGACACTTCAGCTATATCTGGAGCTTTTCTAGTGCCATCTGGAGGTGAAGCTAATCCAACTCCAGTCTGAGACATAGACCCAAAATCAAAAGAAATTGGCCCAGCGTTATCCCCGGCAACACCAAATTTTATAGATTTAAGTGCAAAGGTCTTGGCTTTTTCACAAATTGCGTCATAATCCTCCATTTGAAGCGAGTAACCGGATACACTCCACAAAGACACATCAATACCAACCAGAGCCCCTACCAGATAGCTGGTGGCCTGTTCAAACAGATTCCCGATTATGCTTTCTATCATGGCTCCGGCCGCCCCGTTGTCGAGCCTTGATACTACCCTGTAGGTCTTCGGATCTATCTCAAGCCAACCCCATCGCGCTTCACCATTTATGATTGCAGGATTTGTCGGGAAGAGAATCACGCCCCCAGTTTCATTGAGGTATTTTATCATGGATACGGAATATTCTTTTTCCTTCAGCATATCTAAAAATGTCTTTTTATTGGTATGGTCAACATAAATGAGCTGCGTGTCACCGGGGCATTTGGACCATAATTCAAATACACCTGTTCCCCCGCCGGGAATAGCGGCTGCTTCAAATTTTGCAGCTGCAAATCCTGATAGGATGTTAAATGCACGCGAGGCCTTGTTGAAATCAGCAGCCTTTCCACCGTGAATATCATTGGCCACATATAACAGGTCCACCTGTGTTGAGGGATTGGTATTTGTATCCGATCGCTGGACAGTCACCAGTATGCAACGACCATATAAACTGCGTCCGATTGTCAAATCAAGTTTTCGGGCCAGATCATTTTCAAACCGGGTTTGTGCCGCAATGAATCTATCGATGATGCCACGGCAATACCACTTTAGGGCTGAAAGCCCGTCAGGGGTATCCGCCTTTTCGTATTTTGTTTTACGTACCTTATCGAGCTTTTCTACCGTTTCAGCATCAAGATCAGGCGAATTGAGAGACAGGGTATGAAACCGCCCTGTAATAGGATGATCTCCGTCAACCGACTGCTGGGAACTTCGCCCGGGTCCGTTATCCATGTTTGCGCTTATCCATTCAGTTATAACAGAATACTGGTCAAGTCTTACTTCGTCGTGACCGATTTGCCGACCGTTGGGGCCATCAATAATAACTTTAAGCACAGGATGTCCATCTTTTCTGGTTTCAGTATATCCTATATCAATGGCATCCCGGCTGATGTCCTGGCTTAGAAACGTCTGATCAAAAAGAGTTACCCATTTTTGTTTTGCAACATTTCCTCCACCGGCCAGTGCAGAGGCGGCAATACGGGTACTTCCCGTGTTTTCCTGGGATATAATTGGGTCAACCTCGAGCTGGACCTGGATGCGAATTCTCTGTGGCCAGTCCTGTGGTTCTTTCTTGATGCCGTCCCATGTTACAAGGTCATGAAGTTCGCCTGCCTCTTTACACCATGGAAATACCATGAGCTTTTCTTTTCCATTGGCTTCGGTAAAAAGCAGGGCCGGCAAAGAATCAATCTTAACATTTTCTGCATGAATCATTTCGGCCAATGCCTGCCTGCCAGCTTCAGTGGGTTCGACTGCGATACGTGTCGTCACCACACCCTGCTTATTTAGTAATCGCTCGGCCAGGGTCGCAAGGTCAGACGGATCACCCCAGCCCTGGGTCAGCACAACTTCCGGGGCATATTGCGGCCGCCAGGCCCTGGGATGTCCCGGAAGCCATCGCAGATCAGATATGATCTTCCAGATATCTTCAATGCCGGAAACAAGTTTTAATCTTTGTGCTCCGGGAGCGTTGATACCCGGTACAGGTACAGCCTGCTTTCCCAGATCTGCAGTCTCCAGGTCTACTGGTTATATCCGCTGGCTGCCGAGTGCCGGCGCCAATGCCCTGCAGCGCATGCAGGCCTGCAAACTCGGAACCCGGGCACTCTGCCTGCATGTTGAAATTCCGACTCGCATCCGGCAACGGATCGCCCTGAAGATGAAGCAGCAGGCGCTGGAAGATTCCTACCTGTCGAGCGAATTGTGAGTATCTCTCAACCAGAGGCTCGGCAGGTTGTATGATAACTGACTGGTCATGCAAAGCATGATCACTGAGCAGATAACGAAAGGATTGTCATGAAAGTTTCCGTAACAACAGGAGCGGCTGAACAACAGAAAACCACCTGCCTGGTCGCAGGTGTTTATGAGGGCAGAAAAAAGCTCGATATCGAGATCGGCAAAGAGCTGGATGAACTGTTTGGGCGCGCGGTAAAAAGCAAAGAGTTTTCTGGCTGCAAAGGTGAGGTTCTGCTCCTGCACGGGGTGAGCAAGGGTGGTCCCGAGCGGGTTCTGCTGCTCGGCCTGGGCAAGGAAAAGGATTTTACCTTGAGCGACCTGCGGCAGGTCGCCAGCGAAGCGACCAATATCCTGACCCGTAAGCAGTTGGGATCGTTCGTCCTGGCGTTATCTCAGATTGCAGT
This sequence comes from Desulfatiglandales bacterium, assembly GCA_963667015.2. Lineage (GTDB taxonomy): Bacteria > Desulfobacterota > DSM-4660 > Desulfatiglandales > HGW-15 > JAAZBV01. The sequence goes on along the minus strand of CAXXJJ010000004.1, from coordinate 146 downwards.
GAAAAAGGCGGAGCTTGGCGAAAAAGTTCAGGCCGTCGCCGAAGGCCTGCTGCTGGCCGATTATAATTATGATCGCTACCTGCCGAAAAATCGACCAGGACAGCCGGTCAGGGTCAGTGATGCCTTGTTGCTACTGGCACCTGGTG
>CAXXJJ010000003.1:0-193727 GCA_963667015.2 Desulfatiglandales bacterium | reverse complement strand
TTTTCTTTCCCATTGGCTTCGGTAAAAAGCAGGGCCGGCAAAGAATCAATCTTAACATTTTCCGCATGAATCATTTGAGCCAATGCCTGCCTGCCAGCTTCAGTGGGTTCGACTGCGATACGTGTCGTCACCACACCCTGCTTATTTAGTAATCGCTCGGCCAGGGCAGCAAGGTCAGACGGGTCACCCCATCCCTGGGTAAGCACAGCCTCAGGGGCATATTGAGGACGCCATGCCCTGGGATTTCCCGGAAGCCATCGCAGATCAGGTATGATCTTCCAGATATCTTCAATGCCGGAAACATGTTTTAATCTTTGTGCTCCGGGAGTGTTGATACCAGGTACAGGGACAGGCTGCTTTCCCAGATCTGCAGTCTCAAGGTCTACTGGTTTTGCAGTTACATTCCCGGGACGCTCATATCCTTCAGCTTTTCGCTCTGCCTGAAGTTGAGCAACCTTTGCTTCCAGTTTCTGCCAGAAGCCCGATCCCATTTCATCCTTTAATATCAGGCGTTCAGAAAAGATGAGCTTTTCATCAAACTGTGAGATGCTTATCGGCATGAAAGCGTCCTTTAATATCCATGATCCAATTTCCCAGTCTTCAATCTTTTCATCCCCGGGCAGTTCAAAAAGCATAACACCCCTTCGTGTCTGGCCGTCAAAGATAACGCTTTTTTCATCCATGCCAAATATGTATTTCTCTTCCATGGAAATGGGCAGACTGGCACCGGTCGCCTTCACCAGGTCTTCCCCTGCGACACCAACCTGGCCGAAACTTTTGAGACCCTTTTTTTCAACTGCCTTATCAAATTGCGCAGCCATATGACGCTCATAGTGTTCTCCCGAGTCCTTTGCACCAGTTCCTTTTTTCTTTAAAACCAACAGATGCCCGAGCTGTGTATGGGACCGGTCGGATTCATCTTTAAAGGTAATATCCACTGCAACAAGGGTTCCCCTGCGGTCTACGACCCTGTCCTTTACCAGCCCGGAACCGTTTACATATATTTCCATGCCCTGACCGGATGCACCAGATTTTCCCAGGTTAGAAGAGGGAGCCGGCGCATCGGAAAGCTCCAGATGGACTCCGCCTCCATAAATATCCGCAAACAGATAGCCTTTTTCTGTGCGATCAGCTAAAGCCTTTGGCATACGGAAGGCCATGCGGATGACATTTCTCGATCCGGGAGTTACCATGGTAGGCCGGTAAAAGCCCATGGGGACATATTCCGTTGCGCCATGCAGATAAAAAACGAAATTTCCGGTTTCGGTAGGCAGATGGTATGTAAACCTTTCTTTGGGATTAATTGATAGATGGGCCTGGATTTTGGAGGTCAGGTAGCCCTCGACAATACGGAAGATAAACCCATCCCCTGCATTGACCTGTCCTATTTGAGGTTGATCCGTTACATTAGAAATCACCAGGGAAAAGCTATCGCCTAATTTTTTCGGCGCATTGGTTGGAAGTTCGGTTATGGGCACCGGAACTTTTGGCATGACCCCCACCATGGGGATGTCCATGTGACCATAGTTGATATCATAGAAATGAAGTGATGCCTGGGTCATCTCTGTATCTGGCACGATAAAGGCGCAGGCTCCTGTCACAGGCTGTTCAGGAAAAATGGAAAGAGAGCGTTCCCCCGGCAGGAGCAGGGGTTCCTCACAAAGCCATGTGGCCGGTGACACAGGCATAATAATCTCATTGTTCCAGGTCAAAAACATATGCCGCGTAAGATCAGGAATCAGGTAAGGGGGTATTTTTTCTTCATAGCGTATCGGTGCGGCCGATCCGGCCATCCATGCGGCTGGATGCTGTGATCCGTCCTTATAAACAGCGACCTTTTGAGATTTCAGTCTGTTCGTCAGGGTCAGTGGCAGGGCCAGAAAACGATGCCGTGGTGGAGGATCCATACCCCTCAACCGTGAAAGAAAAACCATCTCCATTGCCTTTATTTCAATAGCTTCATTGTGGCCCTTTACACCCAGTTCAACGGTCTCATCCTTTGAAGTTACTTCCAGGGGAATTCGTTTATCAACACTTATATCTCTTGCAAGTCGATCACCGCCAAAAACATTCGATCCGGCCATTTTATCGTAGACTACCATTGGCCCTTCAACGGACCATGCCAGTGCTTCCGGTGAAACAACCTTATCTGAAACCGGAAGTCTGGGAAAATCCACAAACCTTCCGGCAGAAAAAAGCCGGTTTTTACCTTTCTCATCACGATGTGCCAGGGTCAAGCGCAGGGAAAGACGCTTCTCCCTTTGGTCTGATGATTCTATTGTATTTGTCAATTCGGTAAAGGCGTCCTTGACTTTCGACAGATCCGTGGAAATCACATATCTACCGCCACTTAAATTAGCGGCATGCTCAAAAACACCGCCTTCATCCGCATCAACCACACCAATGAAAAGACTCTGTATACCTTCGTCCTTAAGGCTGGAAAGTGTGGTATCCAACTGGCCCTGATATTTTTTATCCACCTGCATGGCCGCATCTGTCAGATAAACAAGATATTTCCGGGTGGAAGGCACAGCTTTCAGGGTGTCGAGGGCAGACTGTGTGGAACCTAATATATTTGTTCCGCCAGAGCCTTTCATCAAAGACAATCCACGAAAAAAGAAGGCCAAATCGGACGTAATGACCTGGGATAAATAAACATCATCTTCAAATGTGATCAATTGCACCAGGAATTCTTTTGGCAGTGAACCTCTGAATTCTTTCAGAATTTCCTTTACCTTTTGAATTCGATAATCACAGCCTTTTTGCTTGGGATCATGATCCATACTGCCGCTGTTGTCTACAACAACTGCCATGACCGGAACATCGGAAAGAGCTGACATTTGCGGACGCTGATAGGTAACACGGTACTGCCGTCCGAGGTTTTCGGAAATTCCGGAAAAAACAGTATCCAGCGTTTCTTTGTCATGGGCCTCGTAATAGATTCCGCCCGACATAGATGCAACACGCGTCAGGGTGTCCACATCCGGATTTTTTCCAAAACCAATGGTATATATGGGTGTTTTTCCGGTTTCAACAGCCTTCATGACCTCCGTTTTTGTGGCTTTACTTCCAGGGCCGGTGTCATTCCAGTTGGCATCCACCCCGTCGGTAAAAACTACCAGAGCTCTTCTGTCTTTGTCTTTTAACTCGTTAATACCAAGGATAATAGAATCGTACAAACATGTGGCACCATTTGCCTTAACTTTATCTAAAGCCGCCAACAATCCAGAATGACTATCTGAAGGAAGTTTATTTGGTTTCGTGTCAAAGTCCACAATAGTAATTTTTGCATTTTCAGGAAAAAGTTTAACAAAGGTTTTTACTGCTGCCAGGGCCTGATCCATGCTTCCTTTCATGGAACCGGATGAATCTAAAAGGAGAACAACATTGAGAGGTGTTTTCAAGGGTTCCACTGAAATAATTTTTCCGGCCAATCCTCCTTCATAACAGTTCATCCGTTCCGCTTCAGGCAGAATATTCTCATCCAGTTCTACAAGGGAGACATCTACCTGTGCGGTATCACCCTGATTTTTAGCATCAAGAATCTCGAGCCTGCCTACTCCTTTTGGTGCAAAAAGGGTTGAAAAGGACCGGGGCCAATCCACCTGCGTGGTTTTACCCGCATGCACCGGTACCATGTGTGCCTCAGCAGACTTCAATCCGCTTTCCTCGGGTGGTGCACCGTTGACTGTCCAGTAACCCGGGGCAAGCCAGAAGATAGCGTCACCTTCAGGGGTCCGATCAGGGCTGGTGCTCCATATTGATTTGGTTTTTGATGAAAATTCCCATTCTTCTTTTACTGATACCGCTGTATTGGGAAGATTTCTTACTCGAAGCGCACCCAGGCCCGGGCAGTCGACAAACTCAGGTAAAGGCGGTCCATGTTCGAGCCTGATACTGACTTTTTGTGGGACTTTGGAATTGGTGGAGATTCTCCATTTATAGGCACCTTTATATTGAGGAATATCAAAAACTGCCTGCCGGGAGCCATGTTCAATCCAGCACTCATGATTATAACGCATGGAGCGTCCATACCCGTCAAAACTGGAACGAAATATCCCGTATAAATTAATTTGTTCTTTTTCAAATTCCACAATCATCGAGGTATACTGCCTGCCGCCATGATCCATCCAGACATCAAAGGATTTCCTGCCTTCTCCGCCGATAGTCATGGTAATGGTATTTTCTTTTGTAAGTGCCCGTTCAAGGTATATCCACACCCTGGTTTGCTTATCTGAAATCTCAAAATAATAAGTAAGTCTGTCAGTATAAGTGTCCTGTTTTTCAGCTATTAAATTCTGAGGTCCCTGAGCCATGAGTTTACACCCTGACTCTTTTATCCATCGGAGAATAGATTCTTTCTGGGCCTCTTTGCTTTCTCCCAGCCTGACCTGATAACACCATCTCTCCCCGCGAATTTTAAATTTTCGACTGTCACCGGCATCGTCTATGAAAGTAAAATCAGATGACCATTCAGGTTCATAATAATCAATTTTTCCCTTTTCCGGTTCACCCGGGGCCAATGGCATGGGAGGGGATTCTTTGGCATGAATAATTGAAGGAGAATAAAAAAAGGATAAAGACATTAAAGACAGGACGGTAAACAGGATCCTTCGCCAACTATCTATCATGATATTACTCCAACTGAATTAAACATTCGGATCAATAATTATCGCTAGAAAGTTAATTTTTCAAAATCACGAAAAAAAATAATTTGGGAAGTGGAAATTTTTTTATATAATGAGCATCACCGAATTCCTGAAAAGCCTTGATATTACTCAAAAAACAGTTGCCAATGCTTTCTGAAAATCCGAACCGGCCTTTCTGGAGCTTCATCATTTTTTTATTATATTGATCGGAAGTCACAGGAGAGTCACAGGAAATAAAAAACTGATTTTTATTCATAAGTTTCTGCAATTTAAAAGGATAACAGAACAATAATTTCATATCTTTTATTAAATTGACAAAATTAGATTAATTATCTATTTTTAGTCAAAATAAGGTAACTTATGGATCAAATAAATTCAGGCCTAAAAAAAATAACTCGACCGGTTCTTACAAAGGTAATAGAAAGAAAACGCCTTTTTCGTATTCTTGACCATCGAAAAAACTGTACCGTGACATGGATATCCGGCATAGCAGGATCAGGCAAGACAACCCTTGCTGCGAGTTACCTTGACACTCGCCATATACCATGTCTCTGGTATCGGCTTGATGAACGTGACAGTGATCCCGCGACCTTCTTTTACTATTTTAGAAACGCCTCTCAAAAGGCATTAATAAAGTCAGACGGTAACCTCCCCCTTTTTACCAGAGATTATAACTTTGGAGCATCGTCCTTTTCCAGACAGTATTTTGAATATTTGTGTACAAAAATCAAACAGCCCTTTTGCTTTGTATTTGATGATTACCAAACAATCTCTCCGGATACCCCCTTTCACGAGGTATTTCAAGCCGGAATTTCTGAAATTATGCCCCATATCCATATTCTGATCCTCAGCAGGCAAGATCCTCCGGTCCAATTTGCCCGGATGCTCGCTGATAACAGCCTGCGGATTGCGGGGAAAAATGACCTGCTGATGACCCCGGGAGAATCCAGAAAGATTTTACAGAACCAGTTGAACATGAAAATCAACAGGGAAATGGCTGAAAAGATCTTTGAAAAAACGCAGGGATGGGCCGCCGGACTTATCCTTATGGCAAAAGGGCTGACCTGTGACAGTGTTTCCAGAGGGTGTATTGATCGATCAAATCATGAAAAGGCATTTGACTATTTTGCGGGTGAACTTTTTAACAAGGCGGATAAAGACACCAGGGATTTTCTTCTTAAAACAGCCCTGCTCCCCGGGATGACAACAGCCGGCATGGCTGACATTCTTACAGACCGAAATGATTCGGAAAAAATCCTTGCGTCACTTGAACAGAATCGCATGTTTACCGAACGACATAACTCAGTAGTTCCCACATATGAATATCATCCGCTGTTCAGGGATTTTCTGATATCAACCGCTGAAAATACCTTTACACCAGAAGAAATGAATATAATTCGCAAAAGGGCAGCCAGCATCTTATCTGCTTCGGATCATATTGAAGAGGCTGCAGAGCTCTATATACAGACAAATGATTCCTCAGGGCTTATTCATCTGATAGAAACATACGGCAGGTCGCTTATTGAACAGGGAAGAGGTATGACCATTGCACGGTGGTATAAATTCATCCCTGAAGAGGCCCTTGAAACCAGTTCATGGTCAGTATACTGGTTTGCATCAGGTTGTCAGCATATGTTTCCTTCCAGGGCGAGGAGCTATTTTGAACAGGCATTTTACGCCTTTGAGAAACAGCATGATATGACAGGTCTTTACCTGTCATGGACAGGGATCATTGAAAGCACCATATATGAATGGAATGACTTTACTGTCCTCGATCCGTGGATACAATGGATGGAAAAGCATCTGCTGGAGGGCCCTCAATATCCTTCACCCGGCATAGAGGCCAAAATCGCTGTAAACATTATGTGTGCGCTACTTTTCAGACAACCTGATCATGCTGACATGATAAGATGGGTTGAAAAAGCTCTGTCCCTTGCCAGAAAATATGGAGATACCAGGCTCAGAACCGAGGCATGGGACTGGGCAATAACCTTCTATTGCTGGCTGGGCAATTTCCCCAGGGCTGAAATACTCAAAGAGGAAAACAGGAACCAAATGAAGGCCTACCTGAAAAATCCGGCTGTAATGCTTCATCTTAAATGGCTGGATATAGCTACAGGTATGTTTTATGGCATACTGGATGAATCCGTTCTGGAAGATATTATCGAATCCCTCAGAATCAGCGCGGAGACAGGTATCCATGCCTGGGATCCAATGTTTTTGACTGAGGGCGTATATGCCTCAATAATATTGGGAAAGACAGACAAAACAAGAGAATTCTTTGAGAAAATCGAATCTTCACTGCATCCTTCCCGATACCATGGATATACCATGTATCATATAGGTTACAGCCTTTTCTACCTTCTCACCGGAGACAATTTCCGAGCCCTGGAACACGCCCGCAAGGCAAATGATATTGCAGAAGAAACAGGCTATATATTTCCCCTTATCATCTGCCGATTCGGCCTTGCCCAGATACTGGCCGAAAGAAACGAATTTGGAGAGACAGAAAAACTGCTTGACTCAGCCATTGATCTGGCTGTTCGTACACGCTCCCATATACTTGAGTTTATGTGTACGGCTGCAAAGGCCAGAATTCTGTTTAAACAGGGAATAAGGGAAAAAGGCATAAACTGCCTTGAAAAGGCAATGAGTCTGGGACGGTTCCATGATTTTAAAAATATGATCTGGTGGTGGCAGCCGGCCATGATGTCGGATATTGTTATCAAAGCCTTTGAATTAGGTATTGAGGTTGAGTATGCAAAGGTATTGCATAAGGTCTATAATGTTACTATGCGGCCAACACCCTATCATATTGATACATGGCCCTGGCCATTGAAAATAAATACCCTTGGCAGGTTTGAAATATTAAAAGATGACAATCCTGTCGAGATAAAGGGCAGAGCACATAAAAAACCCCTGGATCTGTTAAAGGCAATTATATCATATGGCAGTCCCGATATAGCGGTTCATAAAATTGTAGACTCTCTATGGCCTGACTCAAATGGAGATCAGGCATACAGTGCTTTTTCTACAACACTTAACCGTCTGCGTGTACTGCTTGGCATTAAGGAAGTGATAAGATTACGGGATGGAATAATTATGGTCGATGAAAGTATATGTCGAATAGATACAGGTGCATTTACCCACTTTATTCTTAAAGCCGATCAATTATGGGAAAAAGGGGAAAAAGAACAGGCTGTCTTTTTTTATGAAAAGGCCTTTGCCTGCTATGATGGTAATTTTCTTGAAGAAGAAGGTGAAATCCTTTGGATTGTATCCTTCAGAGAACAATTGAAAGAACTTTATATAAAGGCTGTGACACGATTGGGAATTTTTTGTGAGGAACAGCATGAGTACGAGAAAGCTGTTGATCTGTATTCCATGGGACTGACCATGGATCAGACAAATGAGATTCTCTATCAGAGATCCATGACATGCTGCAACTGCCTCGGAAGACATGGTGATATCGAAAAATTTTTTCGCCGATGTGAGGAAGCACTAAGGAAAAATCTGGATATTGAACCTTCACATACAACATCAGGAGTCTATACACACGCACGCAGTTCCCAACGAAATATTTCCAGTTAATACTACTATATATATCCCCAGGATCGTTGATTCTGTTAGATACTATATACCGTCTCCAGCCTATCTCTATGGTCCCCTGCTCAATAGCGATAGCCACAGCGTGGGATCTGGTTCCGGCATCAAGCTTTTGTAATATATTACTGACATGAAATTTGACGGTTCTCCCGCTGATTCCCATGATCACGGAGGTAGCCCGGTTGCTCTTTCCCTGAGCGATCCATTTCAGGACTTCGGTTTCCCTGGGTGTCAGGCATAAACTGTCTTTGGACAGATTGTCGAGTCTCTGCAGGACGGTATGGAAATGGGGAATAACAAGCTGCAATATTTCTTTTGTTCGCGGACATCGTTTCGGCCCGTGAAAACAAAGGAAACTGCCTTCAGTTGGTTTCAGGTTTCTTATGCCGTGGCTGTAACCGCAACCCTCCCAGATGTTTTATAAGTTCAACCGCCTGTTCCTCTGAATTACAGAAAAGACTGTCAGGGGTGCAATAATCGTTTCATTAGAGAATTATAAAAACCCTTGGAGAAAAAGAAGAAGTAGATTATACCTATAGTGTATAATTGAGAAAGGATTTTAAAATAACAAAGTCTAAATAATGGATTGGAGTAAATTATTACATCCATTGGAGATATATTTATTTGGAGCATTCAAAATCAAAACCGGTAGTTACGATCTGGAATCGTAATTTTATATGTATATTGTCTTCAGCCTTTTTGCTTTCTATTGCGCATTTTTCAGTAAATCCCCTGGTAGCATCCTACGCTGTGCATCTTGGAGCCAGCGCCTTTATCACGGGAATACTGGCCGGAGAGTTATTTGCCGTAGCACTCGCAATGAGACCGGTATCAGGAAATGTGATCACAAAATATGACAAGCGAAAACTTATGGTACTGGTCCTTTTAATCGGTGGCCTGGCAAATATCGGTTATGCGCTTTTTCACAGTATAACAGCTTTTACCCTGATCAGGCTGGTCCATGGTCTTCAATACGCCCTGATAGGTGCCCTCACAATGACACTTGCGGGAGACAACCTTCCTAAAGAAAAAATGGCTTCGGGGCTGGGAATATACGCAACTGCCAGCACAATAGGTATGGCAATAGGACCAAGCCTGGGATTATATGTTCTTAATTTTGGCACATATTTAAGAGATGACAGCTTCGGCTTTACCTGCCTTTTTATTTTTTCAATGATAGTCTGTTTCATAGGGATAATTCCCAGTTATCTTCTTTTACCTGATAAAAAGACAAAGGAAGAGATATTAAGCACAGGGGCATGGTATAAGAATATTGCCTCCATACATGCTGTTCCCATGGCTGTTCTCATGTTTTTTATTTTTATGGGCTGGTCACTCTATAATACATACATTGTTGAGTTTTTAAAAGAAGTCGGAATATCCGGTGAAAGTTCATTCTACCTGGTACTCGCACTGGCCCTTCTGGTATCAAGACCGACAAGCGGGTGGCTCACCGATAGATTCGGACTGGCAAAAATCCTGTACCCTTCCCTTGTAATTTTCGCGCTATCATTTTTTATCATAGGAAACACTCAATCACTGAGCACATTACTCCTGGGAGCAGTTGTCGCATCAGTGGGATTCGGGTCATTCCAACCCGCTATATATTCCATGTGTATACTCTCGGAAACGCCTTTAAAAAGAGGAGTGGCAAGCAATACACTCTATATCGGTGTTGACATAGGCCTTTTTATGGGGCCTATCCTGGGAGGGTTTGTAAAAGATATGTATAATTACTCCACTATGTTCAAAAGCGGTTCATCATTGGCAGTTTTCACTATGCTTGCTTTGCTCTTAATGCTCCCGGTCTATTATCGAAGGCGCAGGGCTCTGGAGGCTATGGAAAGACAAATAAAAAGATAAAACAGGATGCCCGTCTTCACGGGCATGACAGCGTAGAGACAGGTTTTAAACCTGTCTATACATATTATCTATGCATGGAAACGTGCCATTGTTTTATCCTGGACACCTTTGATCGGATATAATTTCCAAGGCGTCAGACTCTTTATCCTTTTGTACATAGAGTGAAATCCCGATAAAAGGCCCGAAAAAATAATATAGACTCCTGTGATAGTAACCTTCTAAAAAACAGTGAATATTATGCGTCTCAAGGAGATTTTTTAAAAATTTAGCCTCATAGGGTTTCTGCATCTCATCAATCTTTATAAAATTACCGTAATCTTTCCTTGCCTTCACCTCATTTATAACATCAAGAAGAATGGCAACAAGTCGTATAATTACAAGTCCACTGATTATTATTGATCCGGAAATACCGGGGCTTAATAATACAGAACAGATAATTAAGTATAGAACGCCCCATGCAGTAAGGAGAGTGAGTTTTTTATCCAGCAGTTTTTCAAAGGAAACGCCATCAGGCAAAACAGGCTCTGCATTTTTTGATTTTAAAAATGAAAGTATCTTATCAGGATCATAATAAAGTGATGCAAAAAAGAAAAACAGGACAGCCGTAATAATTGCATAGGTTATATTATAGGCCCAGGAGGCATACCGGAAATAGTCAAATATTTTGGGGTAATCAGGAGTAAAATTCATGATTGTGACGGGAAGCATAACAAAAGAGGCTGCCAGGGCAGCAGGAATAATACCGGAGGTGTTGTATTTAAAAGGAAGATCAACAAGGCTGTTATTTTTAAGCTTAACTTTTATATTGTACTCACCTCTTTCCATAAAATAAATTACAGCTCCTGTGGCAAAAAATATAAGCAGTACTCCAACCGTATCCTCCATAAAATTACCATAACCGGATGTTTGACTGAACCTGTTAATAAATGCTGAAAATATATCTACTCCCAGGCCGGCAAGTATTATCATGCTTATGCCGTTACCTATTCCCTTTGAAGTAATCAGGTCTGCTATAAAGATGCTTATTAACACACCGGCTGTAAGGGTGACAATAACCATAACTTTAAACCCGGAACCCGCACTAACCGCCAGCATAGATCCGCCCGGAGCTGCCATTCTGGAAAGGGATATGGCTATACCGAATCCCTGTACCAGGCATAAGACCAGGGCCAGCCATCTTGCGGTAAGATTAAGCTTCCTCCGCCCCTCGTGTTTTTCGCCTCGCCATCTTTTTAAAGAGGGGATCACCAGTGAAAAGATCTCCACAAAAAAATATGCATTAATATAGGGCATAAGTCCAAGTGCGCATATAGAAATATTTGCGGATTGAAAATATTTTTTAATCAAACCCTCAGGCAGGCTGGATAAATCCACTCCTGGTACAGGAATGATACACAGCAGACGATAGAATATAATCAGGCCTATTGTAAAAAGGACTTTCCGGAGCAGATCTTTATTCGCTTTCTCAGTTTTTTCAAAAAAATTGACAGGGGCAGTGGTTAAAGTGGCTCCGCATTCCGGACAGGTTGTAATACCATCCCTGTATTCAGCAGAGCGGCCTGTTCTTTCTTTGTGAGGACAATCCGGATTATTGCATATTGCCATCTTTTATTAAAAGCTCCCGTGCAAACAGGAACTCCCTCCTTCCTTCAGGATTTAAAATAAAACCATGTTGCATACAAATAACGCCCCTCCCCTTTTGGGAGGGTTTGGGAGGGGCAAAAAACAGTTATTAGATAAATTTACATTATCTAATAACTCTTGAGGAAAAAAACTCCTCCACTTTACTGGATAATCAGAAACAAAGAATACAGAAAATTAATCGTTTGGATTCTGTGATAAACAGCTATTTATCATCAATAATACTCCTGATTAATATTCATTCCTGTTAAATTTCCAAACGGCCAGCCCAAAGGTACCTATAGTTAACATGATTATAGTAATAAAATCTATCCATGAAAAAGCATGCAGCTTTTCAACAAAAGGATACGCAAATGTATAATTCAATAAATACAGAGGAAGCTTTAACCAGCATGCAATAAAAATAACAATGAGAATTATTGTCATTGATTTAAAACTATTATGGAAAAAACTGTTTACCAGAAAACTTAATCCTATAAATGGAAGACATGCCAACCAGACCTGTAAAGCATTTATCATGGCCATACCTGTAGGATAGTATTTCCCAACAACAATAAAGTTGGTAGTGAGAGTAAAAAAAGTCAGGCCAAATACCAATATAAACATCAGAAGAGCAGTCATACTGCCTTGTAAAAGAAGCCAGTGAGAACGTTTTACAGGGAGGCTTAAACTCATATGGAGATCTGATTTACTTTTTCGAACAAGTATTCCTCCCAGCGCAAGTACTATAGCAGATATCTCAAAAATAAATATTCCTAACAAGAACCAGTAATGATTCACATAAAAATTATAGTCTTCTGTTACCCGGGCGACTCTTTCATGTATAGCGTTAAAAAAACTCTCAGACATGAATTGATTTGGATCATATTTAATATTAATATTATATTTCATCACTAATCTATAAGTATTTAAAAAGTACGCAGATAGACACAAACAAAGTATCAATACCCATAAAAACCTTGATTTCATATCATACCAACATCTTCTTACTAACATTGCTGGCTCCTTTCATTTGTTCTGGCCAAATAGATTTCACGCAGGTTTAAATCTATTACTTCAAGGTGTGTCGGGCTGTAATTTTTCAGACGTTCAAGCAAAGAATCTGGAGATGATTGGGTGTATATTTTAAGGAGATTCTCTTCGTTTTTCCAACTAAAAAGCTCTGGCCATCTTTCGAGTTCTGTTTCAGGTATTTCCCCCATTACCTGTATCAACTTGTGATTTTCCTTAAGATTATCCATTTCTTCCTGAATCAGAACTCGCCCCTGGTTCATGAAAATTACTCGGTCACATATACGTTCCACTTCATCCAGACGGTGGGTAGACATTACAATACCCCTGTTGCTTTCTCCAATCCAGCCGGTACATTGCTGCAAAGTCATTTCAACACCTTCCGGGTCCATGCCATCGGTTGGTTCATCCAGTAAAAGTACTCTAGGGTTTCTTAATATGGCGGATATAAAAATCAACCTTCCTCGCATCCCTTTTGAATAGTTGTTAATTTTTTTGTCCCATGGAAGATTCCATTGATCTGCTAGCTTTCTTGCCCTATCCTCACTCCAATCAGTTCCGTAACCGCCGTAAAAATGAAGAAAGTCACATGCACGCATTCGATCAATAAGACCTTTTTCTTCCGGCACAAACGCGCTGATTTTTCTCACATCAAGACTTTCTGTGGAAATGTCATATCCTCCTACCTGTGCTGAACCAGAGTCAGGACGAGCCAATCCTAATAACATTTTTAATGTTGTTGTTTTGCCAACTCCATTGGATCCCAAAAGACCTGTAATAGAGCCCTCTGGAAGAGTCCAGGATACATTGTCAACAGCCTTTGTCTTTTTAAAGCTCTTGGATAATCCATTAACCTCAATCAGATTTTTCACGTTTATTCCTCCCTGCGGCTGCTTTATTTAATGCCTTTTCAACCTGACGAAGCAGGTTTTCATCTGAAATTCCAAGCACCTGTGCTTCTGCGACAAGTTGCTCAATGAAAGGTTTCAGTCTTTTTTCCCGTTCCACCTGAAACAATGGTTGAGTTTCCATTTTTACAAATGTACCGCCACTCTGACCCTTCTCTGCCTTAAGTATGCCATCGCGCACCAGTTCCCGATATGCACGCGCAACAGTGTTGGGATTAACAACTAACTTAGTTGCCAGCTCCCGCACAGTTGGCATCCGGTCGCCCGTTTTTAAAATGCCAGTGGTTACCGCATTCTTGATCTGACGGATCAATTGAATATAAATGGGTTCACCTGATTCTGCTCTTATATGGAACATAACACCTCGCTTGTTTGTATTAATACATTAATACATTGATAATATTTGTCAAGAATATTTTTCAGGTGTTGGAGTTTTAGTGGAACATAGAGAGGTTTAAGTAAAAATTTGAAGGCTTATAAAGGAATGACTTATTTCTTTTAATTTGTCTACAGTCAAATTTTACTTAACAGAAAGATCTCGCCTTTGAGAGGAGCTTTAAGATTTCTCCTGATAGTCGAAATGACAAATAAAACAATAGATAATTATCGTGACACAGGACCATTTAGAATAAAAGGGTAAAGCTTATTTTTTTCCGGCAACACACAGCCAGTCCCATGGAAACGGCTCCTTCATCCAGCGTGGCGGCTGATCGAATTCCGTCTCCCATGAGTACTCAATCTTCTCAATCTCTATTACTCTCATCCCTCTGTTCTCAAGAAGAACAATCAATTCCTCCTTGAGATAGTGTTTTGTATCAACATCATCAATCTTTACGATTCCCTGACGCAGTCTTGGAATATCTGATTTTTTATGTGTGTAAAAACCTGATCTAACAGCATTCCCGGGCGACATGCCGCTTTTTAGATTCCATTCAATAAGTCGACAGTCGGTATATAAAGCAGATTCCAGAGACGGGACAACCAGAACAAGATGTCCTCCGGCACGAATATGCCTGCAGGCCAAATCAAACATCCGGTTTCTTTTCGTTAACGAAGTGGTAAGAATCGAATTTATGCTAAGAGTAAAATCGACTTTTGAAAGCCGCGTTCGGGGTTTGGAAAGATCAACATTCCTGTAGGATATGTTCAGGAGTTCCTTAAACCTGGACTTTGCCCTTGCAATGCATTTCCTGGAGATATCAAGAGCAATAACATGCCTGAACAGTGCAGAGAGCGCAGGGAGAAAATTTCCTATACCGCATCCGATGTCACTGGCCTTTCCATCAGGGCAAGAATACCTTTCTATCCTGGCAAGGACCAGTCCCTGACGGTCACGCTTTATGACACTGAATATTTCCTCCTCATAATTTTCAGCAATTCGTTCCCAGTAGGTACGCATTGTCATTTATTGCCCCTGTTATGAGCATGTTTCAGGGATATTTTAAAAAATTAAAATCCGGGTTTACGTAACCTTGCGTAATAGCTTCCTGATGCGTACAGCGCCGCAGCAGGATTATGTCCAAGGAGCCTGTCCTTTGCTATCAGCACTGTTGTGAAGGCACTGCTGTATTTAAAAAACAGCGAATCATGCCCTACACAAAGCCCTACCAGGACATTAAAATCCGTTTTTTCTTCATTAAGGATACTTGCCTGAGCAATCGGGTTGCACATGGGGTCAAATTCGTTCATCTTTACTTTATGCTCTTCAGATAAACCTATTCTCTCCTTTTTAATTCCCCCGCATTTACACATTACGGATACGACATCAAAACCCTGAGCATTCAGTATATCCGATAAAATACGCGCTTCTGCATGAAGGCCGCCGCAAAAGGCGATCCCCAGCTTTTTATAATTCATTTTGCCTGCAAATTCACAAACCTCCTGTACCCTTGGTTTTGTGGGATGCAGTGTATAAGGTTTTATTTCCCGGTTGCTGTAGCATTCACCTTCCTGAATGGAGGCCATTCGCGCAAACTCTTTTACTTCCGGTTTTTCATACTCCTTCAGTGCCTTTTCTATCACAGACTTATAATTTTTGGTGGGACAAAAAGCAGGGCCTTTTCCACTTTTTCCCGATTCACATATCCTGACTTTGATAGAACACTCTGCACATTGTGGCTGGACTTTATCATTCATAAAAGGACCTCCCTGAAACGCAGTAATAAAAAATTTTAGGCAACTATCGGCCTAACACCCCTCTTCCATTTTTTCTATAAGATTAAGTAAAAATACCAGCGGAGAGAAAAAAATCATGAGGGCTCCGGTTATTGAGATCCCCAACCCAAAAGAGTAGACCTGGCCCATATAGCCCAGGGCGGTGGGAAAGAGTCCTCCCCCTATCAGAAAAGCAGCGGGTGTGGTGAAGGAGGTTGCGATTCCCCGCAGATAAGGCTGAACAATTCGGGCGAGAGCGGCAAATCCCGCAGTAAAATAGCATCCCAGAATAGCAGGCTGGATAAATATCATGAAAATCAATGCAGTGTCTGATAATACACCCAGCAAAATTGTGCTCATACCGGATAGAATCATAATAATAAAGATGAAACGTTTTTCACCAAAACGGCTGACAAACCACCCGGCAACAAAGGGCATGATTAAGCCTGAGATCCTGGAAAAACCAAGCAGTGTACTCGCCAGGCCTGTACTAAAAGCCTTCTCATTTACCAGATAAAGGGGGAGCATGGAATATATTCCAATGGTCCCGCACATAGCCAGGGCGAACATTACGACCATGATCCAGAAGGAACGTCTGCTGATAAGATCCTTAATCAGGGACGGCCTCGGTGGATCACCGGGAAACTCACCGCATTGCCCAAATAGGAAGAATAGAAGCCCTGTGACAATTGCAATTACCCCGATAATTGTCAGTATACCGCGCCAGGAGAGCGGCCCCAGAAGCCATATTATTAAAAACGGCCCAAGAACCAGGCTTAAAGGTGGCGCGGCCTGATGAACTGCCATGGCTTTTCCCCAATCTTTGCGATCAACCATTGCAGTGATGGTAGCCATTGCTGAGGGAAGATGAAATCCGGCTGCCAGCCCAAGAAAAACCAGTATCGCCTGGAGAACCCACAGGGTGGAAGTCAGGTTTATCAGCAGGAGTGCAACGCCTATACCCAGAGAAGAAAGGGCCAGGGAACCTCTGTGGTTAAACCTTGAGGACAAAAAACCGGAAAAGATCTGGCCCAGAAAAAGCCCAAAGGAGATCATTAGAAACAGGTTTCCTGCCTGGGAATGGGAGATCTCCAGTTCACTTTCTATTACAGGCATAAGGGGTGAAAAAATAAAACGGGCTATAAATGTAAGAAAAAAAAGAAGAGCCAGGAATAGAATATTCCACAGCATGGACTGGAAGGATTCGGGAACGGGACAGTCCTTTTCAAACATAGCTGGTCACCTTACCGGCTTCATGGAGAGTAAAATGATTGGCTCTTGCCATAATGTAAAAATTCATACTATTATAAGAATCACAATTCTCAGTTTAAATCAAGGATGGAAAAACAAGCAGTTAATTATCAAAACACGTTTTTCAAAATGCAGGTTATAAAACCATGCTCCATACAAATAACGCCACTCCCCCCTGTGGAATGGTTAAGGGGGAGTGGCGTTAGATAATCCCTGAATATACTTTCTCCTGTGCGGTCGGATGCCTGATCTCTCAGCATTTTCCGGGTATGCCCCCGTATCGAATATGCCTGAAGCTTAAATCAAACATCCCATTTATTCTCGTTAGCAAGGGAGTAAGAATCGAACTAATATTATTCTTTTTTCAATGTCAGGGGAATATTCTGCTCTCCCTGTAACCACTCGCCATCAATGCTGTCCTTTGATAACTTCCCTTTATACTCGATATTCGCAAGTTTAATTTTAAAGACCAGTTTTCCTTCACTCATGCTGCCTTCGGTAATCAGGACATCCTTTGTGTTCGAATCGGGGAAATCAGCAAAGCCCAGCAATTTTCCTTTTTCATTTTTTTCAAACCTGAAGATCACATTAGTGTTAACAAGTTTTCCTTTCCATTTTCCGGACAGGGTCTCAACAACATCCCTGGGAAGATTTAGGCTGTAATCCGGAGGTACATACTTTCCCTTTTTAATTGTAAAAGATATTGGCTGGCTGTTAGCTGCCGACGGTTTAACCTCTCCGATAAATTCATCACCTTTGATTTCTCCCTTATACTCTACATCAACAACTGTAAAAGCCAGCTTTCCTTCACTGAAACTTGCTTTTGAGACCACTATACCCTTGATTTTCTGTTCCGGGATTTCCTCGCTCCCTACAAATTCACCCTTATCATTGGTTTTAAAATTAAAGACCACAGTGGCGTTTGATGTTGGAGTCTTGACATCTCCATACCATTCACCTGATAAGGTTTCCCTTATCTCCTTTGGGAGATCCAGGTTATATACAGGAGGTATATATTTTCCCTTCTTCATTGATACAGATGAAACTGCAACCCCCTGCTGTGTCATCTGTCCGGTCAGTTCATCTCCTGCCAGACTGCCATTAAACTCCAGATTAACGCGTTTTTGCATCTTAATGACCAGATTCCCATCCTTTAAAACTGCATCTGTGACTGGTATCCCCGTTTGCCCCTGCTCCGGCACATCATAAAATCCCAGGAAATTACCCTTGTCATCTGTTTCAAACCTGAATGACACATGATAAAAACCCTTTGCCATCTTTCGCTCGCCGTGCCATTCTCCCAGTAAGAGATCCTTTGTCTCCTTAGGAAGATCCAGGCTGAAGACAGGTAGTGTGTACTCCCCTTTTTTCAATGATAAAGGTATATTACTCAACCCGGCCTGCACCCACTCTCCCTTCATCATATCTCCTGACAGAGTCCCCTTAAACTCTGCATTGGCAACTTTTATCTTAAGAGTGAGTTTTCCATCTGCATAATCCGCCTCTTTTACCGGTATTCCCTTTACATTCTGATCCGGCACTTCGTAAAATCCTACAAGATCACCATTTTTTGTAACATCAAATTTAAAGGCCATATGAATAAGGCCTCTCGGGGTTGCAAGCTCTCCGTGCCACTCCCCTGCAAGCTTGTCCTTTATTTCTTTGGAAAGGTTTAACGCCACTTCCGGCTTATATTCCCCTTTTTTCAATGTTAATGGCAGAGGCTGCCCCCCCTGTTTAAATTCGCCGATAATCTCATCACCGGAAATCTTCCCTTTATATTCCGCCCTGGCCACTGTGATCTGCAGGGAAAGGGTGCCGTCAACCAGTTCCACATCGGAAATCGGAATCCCTGTTGCACCCTGATCAGGGCTGTCTAAAAAGGCCTTGTACTCACCATTTTCTTTTATCTCAAATCGAAAAACCACCGTCAGATCGCCGGTCGGTACTTTTAAGGGGCCATACCACTGGCCTGCCAGTTTTTCCATGTCCGCTTTGGATAATACCGGTTTTTCATAGGGCTTGAGATTTAAGGGAATTAATGTCCCTTCCTGTTTCCAGTTCCCTTCAAATTTGCCGTCCTTTAAAATTCCTTCGTAGCTGCCGCTCAGATCCGTGACGTCAAGCTTCAGGGTTCCTGAATCATAGCTTACCGAACTTGCCTTGATATCTTTTATGGCACCCTGCTCCGGTGAATTAAGCACCACCTCATATGAGCCATCGGCGTTTTGAGTTATAACAAACTGGATGGTCAGTTCGCTGCCCGGAGCCGGGGTCAGCACTCCCTGCCATGTTCCGGCGATGTTTTCCAATGCCATTACATTGTTTATAAACAAAATAGAAATCAGCAGTACTAAAAGCGTTATGGCTTTTTTCATTATTTCCTCCTTAATGTGAAGAGATGTTTTTAAAATCTGCATATCCGGTATTTGCCCGGCAATAGCTACAGCACGGCATATCGAACACTCAGCTTTTAACATTAAATAAAAAGTTTTTTGACTTTTAACCATATAACAGGCCGCACACCTGCCTTTTACTCATATCTCAATGCATTGATCGGGTTTGCCTGTGCAGTCTTAAATGACTGCAGGGCAACCGTGGTAAAGGCCACGGCAGCCGCAATAAAAGCCGCCAACAGGAATACCCATAAATTCAAGTTAATATTTATCCGGTATGCAAAATCGATTAACCAGTATTCATTCATGGCATAATAGGCAATCAAGGAGGCGATCACTGCACCGCCTAAAACAAGCAGCATTATATTTCGTGCCAGCATGTTGATAATCTGCATGGTGGATGCACCCAGAACCTTTCTTATTCCTATTTCCTTGGTACGCTGTTCAGTGGTAAATGCCGCGAGCCCGAAGAGTCCCATACATGAAATAAATATACAGACAGCAGCAAATATTCCTATCAGTTCCATCTGCCTTTGTTCGTCCTGGTACAGCTTGTTTAAAGAGTCATCCATAAACTCAAACTCAAAAGGGTGCTGCGGATCAAACTCTGCGAATTTATCCTCAAGAAAAGACAATGTACGAAATGTATCCTCACCTTTGATGTTGACTATCAGGTGCATGATCACGAGGTTCCGGTTCTGGGCAGCTACATTTTGAGTCCCGTTAAACCTGATCAGAACAAAGGGTTCAATGGTATTTTTCAGAGAATCATAATGAAAATCCTCAACCACTCCTATAACCTTGCCGGCCTGTATATGCTTGCCCAGTGCCTGGTCCCATCCCATCTTTTTCACCATGGTTTCGTTGACGAGGAATGAATCTCCGACATCAGTCAGCAGTTTCTTTGAGAAATCCCTTCCTTCCTTGAGTTTGATTCCCATAACATCAGTAAAGTCATTACCCACCTGCATGACTTTTACGGTCATAATTTCAGCAACACCATCCTTGTTATCTATCTGCGCCCCCATCAGGCCCTGTACATTACCTATAACATCGTTACATAAGGCGACGCCAAGTATACTGCTGTTTTTTAAAAGTTCCTTTTTTATAGTAGGCTCCTTATCGATCAGATCTGCGGTGCGCATGGTTACTATCACCCTGTTCTCCTTGTTGAAACCAAGGGGCATATTGGTAACAAACCTCATCTGAAGGATCATAAGCAGGGTGCAGGCGACTACGCAGACAGAGATCATGAACTGGATCAGGACCAGTATTTCCCTTAAACGGATACTGCCTTTGCCAGCCTTGTGCCCGGCGCCAAGGGCTGAAAGAGGAGCAATGGAAGACAGGTACAGGGCAGGATAGATGCCTGATATAATACCGAGCCCAAGACTGAAGGCGATCATCCAGAGTATCAGGATAGGATTATAGAGGTCTGTCAGTGCGATGGAATTATCCATGAGCCCGTTTATAGAGGTCTGGGTCAGGAGCAGCACTACCAGGAGATAACCTATTACCAGTGCAAGCAGCGAAAAGAAGATAGCCTCGCCCATAAACTGGATGATAAGGCGTGTTCTTCCGGAACCTAATATCTTTCTCATACCGACTTCCTTGGCTCTCTTTGATGCACGGGCAGTGGCAAGATTCATATAATTAATACAGGCCACGATCAGGATAAAAACTGCGACTGCTGAAAATCCGTACAGGTAATGTTTTATTCCTGTGGGCTGGTCATATCCCACCTCCGAATTATAATGAATATCTGCCAGTGGCTGTATCCAGGCCCTCCATGTAGCCTTATAGGCCTTTCCGAGATCTTCCATATGACGCTTGAAAAAGGAATCGGAAATATCCTTGAATTTACTGATATCATAGTCTTCCGGCATTATTAAATATGTATAGAATCGTGGACTCCAGAGTGATTGACGACGCTGGTTGGCGTCCTCCGGGTCATTAAAAAACGGTATTTCATCCGACTGGATTATGTCGTATCTGAGATGGGAGTTTTTAGGAAGATCGGCAAAAACATGGGTTATTTTTGCAGTGTTCCCTTCGGATGTTATTGATTTCCCGATCGGGTTTTCATTGCCCCAGTATTTTTTTGCAAATGACTCGCTCACTGCGGCAAATCTCTCGTTTTTAACTGTTTTGGGATCACCGTATATAAATTCATGGTCAAAATAATCAAAGACATTTTTGCTGGCAAAAACCGAGGTATCCCAGTAAAAGGACTTGTCGCCGCTGCTCATCAAAACCTTCTGATTTATTGGAAAAAACCTTACGTAGTCCTTAATCTCGTCATTTTCATCGGTGAGCATCCGCCCCAGCAGCTGAGGAGTGATTGCAAAGGTGTCTACTTTTCCATTTATATTTAATTCGTTTACTACCCTGTAGATCTGTTTGTATTTGGTGTTGTGCTTATCATAGCTTAACTGGCTGTGCAGATAGAGCCCGAGGACAAGACAACAGGCAATAGCAAGGGATAACCCGGCCAGATTGATCACCGCGTAGATTTTCTCGCGGTAGAGGTTACGTATTGTAGTCTTGAGAATGGCACTGGACATAAATTATCTCCTCTTTGTTTATTGCGAAACCACTTTACCATCCAGCAATTGAATAATACGGCTGCTGAATTTTGCCATTTCATCGGAATGGGTCACCATAAGAATGGTAGTGCCTTCTTCATTTAACTTGCCAAGCATGTCCATTACCTCATGGCTGTTTTTGGAGTCCAGATTACCGGTTGGCTCATCGGCCAGTATCAGGTTGGGCTCGTTGACAATTGCCCTGGCTACTGCAGCCCTTTGCTGCTGGCCGCCGGAAAGCTGCCTTGGGAAATGCCCGCTGCGGTGCGCCATGTCCAGTTTCTCAAGGACCTTATCAACTTTTGCTTTACGTTCACTGGAAGGGGTTTTGAGATAAACCAGGGGGAGTTCGACATTCTCATATACTGTAAGTTCATCTATAAGATTAAAACTCTGAAATACAAAACCTATGTTAGCTTTACGAAGTGAAGACCTTTTTGATTCTGAATACCGGGCTACCTCTTCTCCTAAAAACCTGTAACTTCCGCCTGTCGGATTATCGATGAGGCCAAGAATATGCAACAGGGTTGATTTGCCGCATCCTGAAGGTCCCATGACCGATACAAATTGCCCTTCTTCCAGCTTAAATTCAATTTCATCAAGCGCTGTTGTCTCTACTTCGTCTGTACGATAAACCTTTGTTAAGCCGCTGGTTTCAATAATCATTCACATCCCTCCTTTTAGATTACCAGTAAAATTTATCTGGCAAGATTGATCGGTTCATCAAATATCAGGGTATCTGCTTCTTTAAATGTGTCATAACCTGAAGTAATTACCATGTCGCCTTCCTTCAATCCTTCCAATACCTCAACGAATCGCGGATTCTGACGGCCCAGACGTATATCGGCACGATGCGCTGTTGCGCCGTCTTCCGATACCAGGTATACCCATCGGCCGCCCGTCTCCTGATAAAATCCGCCCTTTGTTACCATCAGACTCTTTTCCGACTCACTGAAATCCAATTCCACAGTAAGTGTCTGCCCGCGTTTAATCCCTTCAGGCGGATCACCTGCAAATGCCATATCAACATTGAATTGATCGTTTATTACTTCGGGGTAAATTTTCATAACCTCCACTTCGTATGTTTTTCCATCCAGGCTGAATTTACCCTTTGTCTCTATATCCACTTTTGAATTGTAATACTGGTCAATGCCTGCGCGAATCTTGAGGCGGTCCAGAATATCAATCTGACCGATCCTCTGGCCGCGGCTGATAGTCTGTCCTATGTCTGCGCTTATACTCGATAGATGTCCGGATATTGGTGCCCGGACCTCAAGGCTGTCCATTGTCTTTCCCAGCAGATCGAGGCTTATATTCAGGCGTTCTATTGATTTATTGGCCTGCTCTATCTGTTTTTCACTCAGCAGATCTTCCTGTCTGATCCTCTCCTTAAGAAGATCTCGCTTTTCCTTCTGATAGTTCAATTCATCAAATACATTTTCATACTGTTCCTCTGATACAACAACATCATCCTTCTTCAGTGCCTTGTAACGCCTGTATTTCTTCTCAAGTCTGAGGATATTGTAATTCATATCCAGAAGAGTATCCCTTAAAAGCAGTTTGCTCTGAGCCCTGTTGAACTGTGTATTTCGAAGGGTGTCCAGGTTTTCCAGCAGCCGGGTTTCTGTGTCTATGGAATTTCTCTGAAGGGTATCATTGGAAAAGCGCAGAATTCTATCCCCCTTTTGGATGGATTGTCCTCCTTCGACAAATATCTCTTCCACCCTTCCGCCCTCTTCGATATCCAGGTAAACTGATGTGACAGGCACTACAGTACCGTCAAAGGGGTAGTATTCGCGAAACTCACCATATTTTACCTGTGAAATTGTCATCCTTGTTGGATCAATCTTCAGCCTTGTACTCCCCGAACGGGATATTACAAGGTATGCAAGGAAGGTTATTATTAAACAGATACAAAAAATCAGAGTAATCCTGCTCGCAGGCCATCGCTTTTTTTCAATTGCTCTATCCATTTAGCTCCTCAGTATCAAATATCAATTCAGGCGGGCAGAATTTATACATATGTGTACGAACCTTCGCCAAAATTTAAATTCAAAGGTAATTTCTTTTATCTGATAAATGCTAAAAAACTTGATACAAATTATTGAGGGAAAATCTTAAGACTATTTCTGCAACAGACACACGGAATATCTTCCTCTGCCTATTAAACAGTTATGACTAATCATGATACAGAAAAGTCACTGTAAATATTACGTAAAGGCAAAAGCATGATTCATGCCAGGACTGCATATCATTCAATTAGCTTTTTATTTCAATGTGTTACAACTTATTTACATTTTTTACTCAACTCCATTTTATACCAACAAGTCGTTTTTTCCGCTTCAGGGTAGTTTCTCTGACCACCTGTTCATGAAGAAACAGGCAGCATTTACCGAGCGATGATAAAATCAATGACCAAGGTAAGGATGCCGTTTATAAACCTGAATAATGATAATGCAAAATTACATCGATAAGATCTGATGTGCATGAAGTAAGACTATAATCCAGATTTAATGCCAACAGGATTAAAAGGCAAGAATAAAAACAGGCTGAAGTTATTGATCCTGAACACTGTCAGGAAAAACAGGTGATAATCGTCTGCCTTTTATTTCCTTCTGCTGTTACTCTTGCCATATTTTAATATTTCATATTATGATAAAAGGTATGATTCTCAAAATAAACCGAGGATATATGAAGCCGGAAACAAAAATCGACTATTCCGTTATCATTCCTGCCTATAATGAGGAAGAGTATCTGCCGGCCACACTGGAAGGTATCAGGGAATCGATGAATGCCCTGAAAAAATTTAAAGGTGAGATTATTGTTACAGACAATAACTCAACCGATCGCACGGCAGCTATAGCAGAGGAATCAGGTGCAAGGGTAGTCTTTGAGGAACACCGCCAGATTTCACGGGCGCGAAATGCCGGGGCAAAGAAAGCCCTTGGAAAATATATTATCTTCATTGATAGTGATACAACATTGCCTGCGGCTCTCCTAAAAGAGACCCTTAAAGCCCTTGAATCGGGCAAATACTGCGGAGGAGGAACAGTTGTCGAGTTTGACGGGCATCTTGATTTTATGGCAAGGTGCACCCTTAATTTATGGCTGTTTCTTTCAAGAACCTTTAAATGGGCATGCGGGGCATATGTCTTTTGTACCCGTGAGGCATTCATAGCGACAGGCGGCTTTGATGAGCGTTATTACGCTTCCGAGGAGATTCACTTTTCACGAGCCCTGCGACTATGGGGCAGGCAGAAGGGAAAAAAGTTTATCATCCTGGAAGAACCGGTTATTACAAGCAACCGAAAGCTTACGTGGTACAATAGGAGAGAACAATTGAATATGTTTTTAGGTATGCTCTTCTACCTGAGACCCTTTCAAAACCGTAATGCCTGTTACAAAATGTGGTATGAACATCCCGAAAAAAAAGAGTAGTATTATAACAAAGGGATTTCTTATCAACGAATTAGCAACCTTTAAACAGGAGGTGCAATTTGACTACAAAGATATGGTCCGCAATATTATTTATTCTACTCACAGCTGTATGTTCCACAGCATATTCTTCCGAAAAAAAAATCAGGGTATTAAATCCGACACCGCCCAACAGTATGGTTGATCGCATCCCCCTTATTCCAAGGCATGATACGCTGGAAGGAAAGACCCTTTACCTGGTGGATATCGGCTGGGGAGGCCCCAATGCCGCTCCCCCCATTTACAGGGAAATAAAGGCATGGTTTGCCCGGAATATGCCCGGTGTAAAGGTTGAGATCAGATCAATCAAGGGCTCCTATATGCAGGATCAGCCGGAACTTTGGCAGGAGATAAAGGAAAAGGGTGACGCGGCCATGGTAGGGATATCCGGGTGAGACAGCTGCACATCGGCCGTGAGCCGAAACTGCAAAACCCTGGAACAGAACTATGGTGTCCCGACAGTAGGAGGGGCGGCATCCAATATAATAAACTACGCCCTGAATCATGATTTTAAGTATACTAATGGATCGCCCATTCGATTTATATCCTTTCCTTTTCCTGTTGCTGGACAGCCTCAGTCGGTCCACCATAAATATGTTTTTGATACTAACGATGTCGTAAGCGGAAAACCAATGATGCAGGCACTTATTGACGCCCTTACACTCCCGCTGACCGAAAGTGAAAAATACAAAGGGCCGGCGCCTGAACCTCAACCGGAGGGATCACGTTTTCTCGGACCGGACACGGAAGAAAATCTTAACCGCCTGTTCAAAGACAATGACTGGACAGACTATCTTCCCATTGTCCTTCCTACCGAAGAGCGGGTAGCAGAAATGCTCAAAGGCACTTCCCACAAGCCGGACGAAATTATCAAGACACTGGACTGGCCCGGGGGCAAACGTGAGGTTACGGTAGAAAGGGTGGCAACCTGTGCTGTTATGGCCGGTGCAAAACCTGAATATCTTCCGGTAATCCTGGCCCTTGCCAATCATATACCTTTTGGAAACTCGACATCCTCCATGGCCAACATGATCCTGGTCAACGGGCCCATACGGGATGAGATAGGCATGAATTACGGCACAAATGTCATGGGCCCCCATAACGAGGCCAATGCGGTTATCGGCCGAAGCTACACAATCATGTCAAAGACCATCGGCGGTCTGCACAGCGAAAAAACAACCTGGAGCAGCCTGGGAAGCACCATGCAGTATAACAATGTATGTATCGCGGAAAACGAAGAGGCACTGCCCCGGGGATGGAAGCCCTTTCACGTGCAGATGGGGTTTAAGCCAAATGACAATGTCATATCAGTGGGAGTTGGCTGGTCATATATCTCCAGCGTAATCATGGCCGTGAAGGAACATCCTGTGTACATGATAATGGGTGACTATATGAAATCCCTCACAATGGGATCGGCCACCGTCATTATGGATCCGACCGTTGCAGATCTTCTTAAAGACAGCTACGGTTTTAAGACGAAAGATCAGCTGAGCAAATGGTTTGCAGATAATGTAGAAAAAACGCAATACCCTTCGGGTGAAAAGATAAAAGAGTTCACTGACGCGTCTGCGATTAAAATAATTGTTACAGGGGGAGGAATCCAGACAACCTGGTTTATGACAGATTTTATGATGGGACCAGGCATGCTGGGGGGAAGTACCAATATTGACGACTGGCGATAGAACTGGTAAATGCAGGGTTCATAAACCAGTAACGAAAGGAATCAGATTTTATGTTTAAAGAGCATCCAAAAGGACTGCGGGTACTGTTCTTTACCGAGATGTGGGAAAGATTCAGCTATTACGGCATGAGGGCTATCCTTCTGCTTTTCATGACAACTGATACAGCCAGGGAAGGATTAGGGCTTACAACTGAAACGGCAGGGGCTATTTACGGACTGTATACGGCCGGGGTTTATCTCCTGACCCTGCCCGGCGGATGGATTGCAGATAATGTCCTGGGCCAGCGTAAAGCAATCTGGTACGGCGGCATATGTATTATGATAGGCCATACCCTTCTGGCAATTCCAGGGGTAATCGTAATTTTTTATGCGGGTCTCTGTTTTGTTGCCGTTGGAACCGGTTTATTAAAACCGAACATAAGTTCCGTAATAGGAGATCTCTATCCGGCTACAGATGCAAAACGGGATGCAGGTTTCACTATTTTTTACATGGGGATAAATGTAGGTGCAATACTGGGGCAGACTGTTGTTGCCTATTTTGGAGAAAAGGTAAACTGGCACCTGGGGTTCAGCCTTGCTGCCTTTGGAATGCTGGCAGGCCTGATCCAGTATCGGGTTTCCCAGAAGAACCTTGGTGAAATAGGACTCAAGCCAAAGGCAGATAAAGGGGTAAAAACCGATGCGCCGTCAAATAAGCCCATGGCCATTGCCATGATCTTAATCCTGATTGCCCTGTTGGTTTCCCTGCAGATATTCGGTTACATCGATATGTTAAGCGCTGTTGGTATTGCCAGTACTGTCGGAGTTCTTATTGTTACGGTAATCCTGTTCTTTTTTGTTTATCTGTTTGTTGCGGGCGGTTTAAACACTACGGAGAAAAAGCAAACACTTGTAATCTTTTTTCTTTTTATCGGCGCGGCCATGTTCTGGTCAGGATTTGAACAGGCTGGTTCTTCACTTAATCTCTTTGCCAGGGATTATACGAACAGGATATTATTTGGCTGGGAGCTTCCGGCCGGATGGCTTCAGAGTGTAAACCCCATTTTTATAGTCATCTTTGCCCCGTTAGTAGGTGCGCTGTGGGTCAGGATGGCGGCCCGTAATCTTAACCCTGGCACACCGCTGAAATTTGCAGTGGGCCTGTTTCTGCTGGCCGCGGGATTTCTGGTGATGTACTTTGCAGCAAAAATTGTATCCGCCGGGACAAAGGTGGGTATGACATGGCTTATCATGACATATTTTCTGCACACAATCGGTGAACTGACATTAAGCCCTGTCGGATTAAGCGCAACAACAAAACTGGCGCCCCGCAAATATTACAGCCAGATGATGGGGGTATGGTTTGTAGGATCTGCCCTGGGCAACCTTATTGCAGGACTTTATGCCGGTAATTTTGACCCGGAAAATGTACAGCAGATGCCTGACCTGTTTATGGCAGTCGTACAATTTGGTGTTGGAGGTGCAATCTTCTTTATTGCCCTGAGTCCAGTGATAAAGAGATGGGCTAAAACAGAATAATATAGACAAAGCCCCGTGTAAACAATGCCAGATAGTCTTCACAGGAGCCGAGAAGGCCTGCCTTTTCTATCACCAGGTTTTGTTCTGTCAGTTTGTTCCATACACAACTGTCTACAATTTTAAATACGGATAGTTTTCCCAGATTTTTTACTCTTTTCATTGCATCCCGCATCTTGGCAATTCTTGCCAATGCGCGGACGATTGGTCCACTGCCTTAGTTATCAAGGCGTAACCATTAGTTCTGGCTGTGCTTCAATATTCGCCTCGGAAAGTTACCCCGCTCCCCAAGGGTCTCAATACCCTTGGTAGACAACCATGACAACACCACTCCCAGAAAAAGCACAAGCACGGCCCAGATCCAGTGCCGTTCCATGAGCAGAGAAACAGCCAATTCATAGAACTTCTCAGAATCAGCATTTAATGCACCAAATCTGAGTTTGGCCTTATAAATCCCGACATCGATCGGTTCCTTAAACCGAATACTGACTTGCCTCTGTCCGCCCCGCGGAATGGTTCGACTCTATATCTCAATTGCATCTGATGTATCAAGGTCTAACAGTGAGGATGAGTCTTTTCCACTTCCTGACATGAACGCATCAGGCAATCCCGCCGGTATCAGCCTGGCATTTGCCGGTTTGTCCGGTGCCTGAGCGCCAGAAGCATATACCCCCACGAGCGGCTCATGTCCCCCAGGAATTTTTTCCCGATTGACAGATCGGAGGCATCAAGGTCAACCGACATGAAATCTTCAGTGATATAAACATCCGCCTCCCGGATCATTCGATCCCTTTTAGTGAGATCCTCCTCATCTATATCGGCTGTTGTCGGGCTGACGCTGCCGGCAAGATAAATATTAACCATGAGGAAAACAGCAACAAACAATGCAAAAACTACCGTACAGTATCGTGAAACTGCCAACATCTTCTCCTTCCTTATTAGACTGTTAAACATATTATAAAAACCGCATTTATAAACTAAACAGTATCGGAGTTTTTAAAGACAGGAGCTACAGGTTATTTCAGGTATTTATTTTGTTTGAGTGATTCAAAAGACAGCATATAAAATGAACCTAAAATACAGTTCATCATGCGCTTTAAATAAAATGTTATTAACATTTAAGACTATTGGGACCTAAAAGCAGGTGGTTTTTATCAGTATCCTGCAATCAATGGTAAATTTCGGTGTTGGCAAAAAAGGGCTTATGGTCTATTCTTTTTGGTTAATAAAATGATTAAAATAAAGTCAAACCTGTAATTATTTCCCATATTCAGGACAAGAGGCTCAATGAATTTAATAATACTGGACAAAGAAAATATTCACGAAGGTAAAGCCGAGATAACCGGCAGGAAACTCCGTCATATTCTAACATATATTAAGCCTGCTGCCGGAGACACTCTTAAATCGGGTCTTCTGGGCGGCCTCATGGGTGAAGGTATTGTTACTGATGTTAATAACAGCATGCTTACCCTTGATCTTAATCTCAACACCCCTCCCCCTGCCCCGATTCCTCTCAGACTCATTATAGCAATGCCAAGACCAAAGGTATTTAACAGGGTTATCCAGCATGCAGCATCAATGGGGATAAAGGAAATATACATAATAAAAACGTGGAGGGTAGAGAAAAGCTACTGGGAGAGCCCGGTGCTTGATTATGAAAACCTGACAGACCAGATGATAAAAGGACTTGAACAGGGTAAAGACACCATTTTGCCGCAAATTCAAATAAAAAAACGTTTTAAACCATTTGTCGAAGATGAGCTCCCATTGATTATTAAGGACTCTCTTTCTCTGGTTTCTCATCCTTCAGCGGAAATCCCGTGCCCGCATAAAGTAGATAAACCTGTAACCCTTGCCATTGGCCCGGAAGGAGGTTTTATACCCTATGAGATTGATGCATTGAAGAATATAGGGTTCAAGGCCGTTTCTCTTGGTGACAGAATACTAAGGGTGGAAACAGCCCTCCCATTTTTAATTGGACGGCTGTTTTAATTCAGTTATCCAGGCCGTCATATGCATTATAGAAGTGTTCATAGGCACTCCATGTCCCTATCATAAAGGCCACAAATACTATAACCAGTGCATCACATCACCCGCTACAAGTCCTGACGAGAAGAGAATACCGTTTTCATTTTTTCGTTTTTGAGAGCCGTCTTTAGCAAATTTATTGATAAGAAGAGAAACCAGACCTCCTGTCATTATCGGAGTGGACAATAAAAGTGGAAGAAAAAGATCTATTGCAAAGGGAAATGAAGAAATACCGAGCAGTTCTACTGCCAGGGCTATCATTCTGCCTACAATAATAGGCAGCCAGGGCAGATTGGAATTCATAACTCCCTGAACCAGAGTAGCCATTACATTGGCCTGTGGTGCAAGCAGAGGAGCACGGGTTGAACCCTCGATCTGGTCAAATCCAAAGGCATCGTTAAGGAAAAACACTGTAAATCCCATGGCGATAGAAGGAAAAAGTAGACCGATAAACTCTGTCAACTGCTGCTTCCAGGGTGTAGCACCAAGCAGGGCCGTAGTTGCATCCACTCCAATGGTGCCTCCTTTTAACTGCCCTTTAAAATTATAATTAACGGATTCGGTAACAGCTTAAACATATTCTGCGGAATCTTATATAATGCCCCCAGACCTATCCCGGAAAATACAGGCCGCCACCTAGCATGGACAGACAAAATATTTGGGTCTTGGTGATTTCGTGAAAATAACCCGCAGCCTGAAGGCTCTGATCAGCAGACCAGTTAAAAAAGCAGGTATTGTAGAGACGATTTCCTGCAGCAAGTAACTCACCGGCGAAACCGCATCAATAATGAAATCAGGCGCAATATTACCGGATTTATATCCGCTCAGTGCCTCGAAATAAAGCGGCCGCAACAGCACCAAT
Organism: Desulfatiglandales bacterium; assembly: GCA_963667015.2. Classification (GTDB taxonomy): domain Bacteria; phylum Desulfobacterota; class DSM-4660; order Desulfatiglandales; family HGW-15; genus JAAZBV01. The sequence goes on along the minus strand of CAXXJJ010000003.1, from coordinate 162,103 downwards.
GCTCCTGAGAGACGTTTTTCACATTCCTTTATATCCTCCAGCATCGCGCTCAGTTTCAAGGCCAGTTTTATAATACTGTCATCACTTTTCTGCAGTTCTTCAAGAGTGGCGTTCTTTAAAAGCCGTTTTCGTAATTCAATATCTTCCATTCCTGATTTATGGAATAACTCATATTGATTTTTCACTGCAAAATATTATAGATATAGTATTCTCTCTTTCAGTAATAATATTTTCTACAGCTATATTTTACCGGCATATGCCAGTGACATTAAACAATCAAGCGAGTCTATAATGCAAAACAGTTCTGAAAAACACAGCAGTTACTTTTTCATTTTTTACCGGGGTGCCACGCTTATGAAAAGACCCTTGACCTGGATACCGGTATCAGCACTATTATTTTATTTGGGGCTAACGTTTACAGTATCAGGTCATGCCCATGTCTGGATTCATGGAGCAGTAATTATCAAGTTTGACGAACAGGGCATGTCCGGGTTCAGACATGAATGGGTCATGGATGAAATGTTCAGCACTATGTTGATACATGATCATGACAAGAACATGAACAAAAAGTTAGAACCGGATGAGGTAAAGGATCTCTATGAAAATGCATTTACCAACCTGGAAAACTTTGAATATTTTACACATGTAAAGATTAACGGCAAACCCTTTTCGGTCAAGTATGTAAAGGATTTTAATGCAAAAATAGTAAAGGATTCAGTAGTATATCAATTTTTTATTCCATGTCATGTAAAGGCAGATAAAGAAGATAAAGAAGTAAGAATATCTGTATATGATGAATCGTTCTATACAAATATAACAATATTAAAAGAACAGGTATCTCTTGATAACGATTCTGGCTATGATTGCAGATATGAAATTAAAAAGAACAAAGATAATTCCTATTATTACGGGCAGGTCTATCCCGAAGAGATTATAGTAAAGTTCCGGACAAAGAATGAATAAATTCATAATAATTACAGTTTTACTGCTTATATTTTCTATCACGCTTCAATCAGGTGCCAGGGATAACCCTTTCATTGCTAAAAAACCGGAGAAAGACAGCAGTATAAAACTTCCTGCTGTTGCTACAAAGATAATAGGTAAGATCCTGCTATGGCAGGAAAAATTGAATACGGAATTAACAGAACGTGTAAAAAAACTGAAGAACGACAGGTCTTTTAAAACCCTTTTACCTCTTATCCTTATTTCTTTTCTCTATGGTGTGTTACATGCAGCTGGCCCCGGGCATGGCAAGGTCGTTGTCTTTTCATATTTTATATCCCAGAGGGCAAATATTAAAAAAGGCATGTTTCTTGGGTTTCTTATCAGCCTGTTTCATGCTGTTTCCGGAATTGTAATAGTACTTTCGCTCTATTACATTATCAAGACAACCTACCTGGCATCATTTGAAAATATCTCCAGGTATATAAAGATTATAAGCTATGCACTTGTTTTCTTTTTAGGCCTTTTCCTTTTAATAAACAGCCTTTTTAATATTACTGACAGGCTGTTTAAAAATAATAAAAAGGGCACAGAGGCTGAATCAAAGGTTGAAAACAAAAAACTGCTGCCAATTGCACTTGCAGTAGGCATTGTTCCCTGCCCCGGCGTTGTGATAATCATGCTTTTTGCACTCTCCTTCAACCTTCTTGCCACAGGTCTGGCCATGTCGCTGCTTATGGCACTGGGTATGGCTGTAACTATCATGATTGCAGGCCTCATCAGTATAGTGGGAAGACAGACTCTGGTAAAGAGCACTGCAGGCAGGAAAAAGGTTCAGCATTATATCCAGAAAGGCCTTACGGTTTTCGGCTCCCTGCTTATTGTACTTTTTGGAGGATCACTGCTTTTAGGTGTTTTTTAACAGTATTTTAATTTTTATGAGCATCTTCAACCATGGCATTAAAAATGGATGTAATCCCTGAAGACGGAAGCATCTTAAAGGGCTTCCTGTATATGCGGCAATATTTTTTTACACTTTCACATGCACCGTGGCTGTTACAGTTCACAGGACATATAACAATATCAGATCGTCTGATCCGATGTTCAAGATTCTGTTCTCCGCCTTTCATACAACCGTCATGATATTCGAACTCCCCTCCATATGCTTCAATAAGATTTTTATAATGTTGTTTCATCCTTGTTCTTCCGCCAACAATAAGTATCCTACCCGGACAAAATGATAATTTAGGACAATCTCTGCCGCGGCATGATTCTCTTTTATTAATACATGGTGCTGCATCGGCGATAATTTTTATTTCTTCGGCCAACTGATGATTAAATGATTCAAGGTTATTATTTTTTTCCTCCAGCTTTTTGTTATCCCTTTCAAGTCCTTTATTACAGGAGGAGAGGCGGGAGGCTTGCTTTTCCAGCTGAGCTATTCTATTTTTAAATTCATGATTTCGGTTCCTTAACCTTATAATTTCCTTACTGTCACAGTTATTTATCTTTGCCAGATTCTTAAGCGTTCTATTAATATTTGCTAAATCAGTTATTGAATTTTTTAATACTGACATTTCCTTTTTCAGACTAATGTTTTTCTTTTTCTGCTGCTGAAACAATCGCGCCAGCTTTACATTTGTCTTTTCATGCATGGTAACACGCTTCTTAACCCTGTTGATTTCATGTAGATTTATATGGTTTATCATATGTACATCACCGAATATCTGCTCTATGATCTTGCTGCTCAAATCATTCCTTACGGCAGCTACAAAATAAATCGATTCCATTCCCCCTGTTTCCATAGAGCGGTTCCATTTTTTTAGAAATTCACCTTCGTCAAGAATTCTCAGACTTGGTATTTCTTTCCGATATTTATATCTTAAAAAATTATCAACCTTTTGAGATACCCTGTTTTTGTCATCAAGATTACACATGATTATATTGTGCAGTTCATATGGTCTTTTTTTGCCGGTTGAAACACCTGCCTTGTTAAGGACTTTTTTATGTTCTTCTATTGTCAGACATCCGCCAATCAATGGGCAGCAAAGGTGCCTGTCAACCTCCCACACATGTTTTATTTTTTTCTCCAAAACAGTAACAGTATTAGAGGACAGTACCGAATTAAAATCAGGTATCGTCATCGAAGATATATTATTGTTTGTGTTTTCATTTAAGCGTTTCATTACATTTTTTAGCAAAGAGTCAGTAGTCACCATTTTATTCTCCTTTTTTGCATTGAATCTACTTTTAAAACCTTAAATTAGATCAGGCTAATTTCATTAGCCTCTTCTATATCCCCTATATATAATATGTCAAGTATTTTTATTTCTCCTATTAATATCCATTAATTTTTACTGCTCATAAAAAGACTTGACAATTCTTACCAATTTATTTTAGTGTGCACTCACATTATTAGAAAGCTCTAACCTTTTATTCGCTTAATATTTAGAGCAATTAGGAAATAATAGACATTATTATATTTAACTGAGTATCTTAAATTAATGTCTTTATATGGCTGAAAATTTTAGTTTGCACTTGCTGCTGACATTGTAAATTCAGAAGGAATATTATCAGCCATATTTTTTTGGGGTTTTTATTAGAGCATTCTATTTTTTTTGGGGTCTTTTAACTATTATAGGAGGATATAATGAATATAGGTTTCAATAAGATTAAGACACTGATTATGACATCAACGCTCATGTTTCTAATTACAGGGACAGGACAAATCATTGCAGAAGAAAACACAGAGACCGAAAACAAGAAAACAATAAAACTTGAACCTTTAAAGGTAAAATCACTTGAAGAACGATTAAGAAGGCAGGGCTTACTAAAGGATGTGATAGAGAAGACCCAGATTATCACATCTGAAGACATCGAGATTAAACAGGCAGGAAGCCTCTTTGAGCTGATCAAGGAAGAACCCGGAATAACAGTGAACACAGAGTGCTCCATGTGCGGAATCAAGCGAATTATGATTAATGGTCTCAAAGGGGAACACACTACAGTACTGATCGACGGAGTCCCCATGCATTCGGTTGTATCAAGTTATTACGGCATGGATGCACTGGCAACAGCAGGTGTAAGCCGTATTGAAATAGCCAGGGGTGCCGGCCCGTCACTGCTTTCACCTGAGGCAATAGGCGGAACCATAAACATGATCTTTGACAAGCCGGAAAAAAACGGATTAATGAGTGATATATCCATGGGCAGCGAGGGCTATCAAAAGTATTCTATCGTTGGAACGGCCGTGACCCCGGACGAAAAACTGGCCATACTGGCCATTGCCCAGTACGACAATATTGATCAGGAAGATGCAGATAACAACCTGGTTAATGAGGCCCCGCGTCTTCAAAACTCAACCCTTACCCTAAAAACCTTTTATGACTTTTCTGATTCAAGCCAGCTGCAGTTCAGGGTGACACATATAAAATCCGATGTCCATGGAGGATACATGTCGGATAATTATAATTCCGTTCTCCAGGATCCGGGTGATCCATCCTTTGTTAACGGTGATGTAAGGCTGCCTTATACAGGAGCAAAGCTGGGAACATGCGAATATATCCTCACTGAAAGGGAGGAATTCGCAGGCACATGGCTCAGGGAGATCAACAACCGCACAAATTTTTCGGCTACGGCCAGTTACTCCAAACATACCCAGGATTCGGTGTACGAGGGTTTTGACTATCGTAACGAGGTCCCGGCATATTATGGAAACATTAAAATTAATTATTCTGCCGGCAATCACCTTATCACAGGTGGAATAAGTACAAAATCAGAGGAACTTGATGCTGATTCCGTCCAGGTAGAGTCCGACCCTAACCTTATACCTGACGACTATGACTACACTGCCCATGGTATATTTATCCAGGACTCATGGCAGATAAATAATGATATTGAACTCCTTACAGCCCTGCGTGCAGACAAGATCGCGGTTGACTGGACAGGACAGACAACCACAGGTGATGAGATAAACGAAACCATTATCGCCCCCCGCGCACATTTAAGATGGAATCACACACCCCGTCTTTCATCCCGTATCTCAGCAGGAAGGGGCTACAGGGCGCCGCTAACCTTTTTTGAATCCGAACACGGAATACTGGAGGAAGGATTTAATATCCTGATCACAGACCTGGAAAAATCCTGGTCTGCCGGATACAGTCTGAACTATTCGGATGAACGATGGGCAGCAACCATAGGTATTAATTATACTGAAGTAGAAAACCTCGCCACCATAGACTCTGACAGTTATGAGAGGCCTACCCTTATAAATTCAGATGAAAAAGGCGATGTAACGGCCTTTGATCTGTCAGGAAGCTATAAGATGACCGATTGGCTTATTTTAGGCGCCAGTGTTGAACATTACGCCATGAGCGATTCATACAAATCAACATTCGGTATTGCACCTATTGAGACCCGTCTGGGATGTTCCTTTGATATAAACCGTGCAGGGTGGGACTTTAACTCAAACATCTACTGGATAGCCTCACGGGATCTTACCGACTACGGATATGAAGGCTATAACGTATATGACGAAACCACGGGCCAGGCAAGCGACTTAAAAACGACCGACGCCCCGAGCTATTTTGAGGTCAACATGAGAATCTCAAAAGAGTTGAGCAAATATATGAGTTTATATGCGGGAGTCAAGAACCTGCTTGACTACACCCAGGCTGAAGATGAAGATTCTCCTCTATTTTACGATTCGGAAGGCGCATATGATGTCGGCTATATATATGCTCCATTACGTGGAAGATCTCTTTATGCAGGAATAAAAATAACCTTTTAATAAATTTTTTTCAATTGGGTGTATCCTTCTCTGCCGGACCAGGCAGAGAAGGATACATGCCAACGATGCACTATCTTAAGAAATTATGGATGAATAGAAAAGAAATGATCAGACTATCAACAAAACACAATATAGCAAGCCATTTAACCCAGTTAATAATTGCGGTATCTGTTACAGCGGTTCTTTTTAATGTAATGACATATCTATCAGAGTCAGGAAAGGGCGTAAAAAAGATAAGAAAAGAACCGGGTGTCATGGTTAGTTTAAAGGAGCCCCCGCCTCCGCCAGATCCTGAAATGGAAGAAAGACATGAAATCAGGGAAAAAAACCAGGTTAAAAGAAAAAGCATACAGCAGCCGAGAGCAGGCATTGAACTGCTTCACGCCGATGTAATGGGTGGCATAAAGATCCCGGGCAGCCTCCAGTATGAAGTTGAGGTGCCAGAATTTGATTTTAAAGTAGGTTTTACCCTTGATGAGATAGATACTGCACCGGTAATCAGAAATCAAATGGCGCCCGTTTATCCATACCATGCAAAACGTGAAAGGATAGAAGGGGTTGTATCAGTTCGATTCCTGGTAACAAGAGAAGGGAGAGTGGAGGATATAAGTATTGTAAAATCCATTCCAAAGAAAATCTTTGACGAGGTTACAAGGCAGAGTGTTGCCCGCTGGCTGTTCACACCCGGCATCAAGGATGGTGAAAAAGTGGACACATGGGTGGAAATAGATATAGAGTTTGAACTGGATAAAAGAGGGTAAAGCAGTATGATACCCAGGACTGGAAATATTTTTTATAACCCTAAGGACGGATTTCGTTCCAAGGCAGGATTAAATATTGACAAAAACTCCCTTGATCAGTTTGAACAAAGCTGGAATGTGTCCGGCGACTATGGCAATTTCAAAATTAATGTAATTAATATAGGCCCGGGTTTTGAGATTTGGATGGCCGACTGTATGATAGAAAAGGATATTCGTTTTCTGGTTGATGAATATCCCGAAGTTTTTTCCTTCAGCTTCTGCTTATCAGGAAAATCCCGATCCTTTTATGACAGTCAAAAATATCCCTTTGAAATATCAAGTGGAAACCAGGGCATTTTTTACTCTCCCGATTTTAAAGGCTACAGCACCATTTCCGCCGACATACCCATATGCCAGGTAGGCATTGCCGTTTCCCCTGACAGGCTTCGCTCCTATTTTGATACGGACATGGGTTCAATACATCAGGACATGCGAAAAATTCTTGAGAACAAAAACAAAGATCCCTTTTACCGCATTCGGACAATAACTCCTGCCATGCGCGAGGCACTGTTGCAGATGCTGAAATGTCCATTTAAGGGGATATCACGAAAACTGTTTTTGGAAAGCCGTGCACTTGAACTGATATCCTACCAGCTTGACTATTTTTCAGAAGCTGGTCTCAGGCATAATGAACCAGGAAAACCCCTGCACCCCAATGACCGGAAACAGATTGAAACAGTCAGGAATTATCTTTCCGATAACATCGAAATTACGCCCGGACTTCAGGACCTGGCCCGAAAGGCGGGCATGTCGTCTCCCAAGCTGAACGGGTGCTTCAGGCAGATGTACGGCATGACAGTCTTTGAATTTCTGCGCAACGAACGTCTTTTAAAGGCCAGGGAGATGCTCATGAACGGTCTTAATGTAACCGAGACAGCATATGCGGTAGGGTATGAAAGCATCAGCCACTTTTCACAGGCGTTTAAAAAGCAGTTCGGAACATCTCCCAGTATTTTTTGGAGCCAAAGTTGATAACACATAAAAGTTAAATCCCTTAATATGCAGGATGATTTACAGATACGGCAATATGACTCCGCAGAAATATTTGCCATTCAATTATTTACTCAAAATCGGAGGATCAAATATGACAACAAACTTTATACAGTCAAACAACAGCGGTATCATGAAGCTTTTATATCAGAGTTATCTGCCCGGGATTATCAATTGCGCCATTGAGATCGATATCTTTGAAGTGCTATCGCAGAACCCGCTGCAGCTTTCGGAATTGTCACAAAGACTGAAAACAGTTGAACCCCTTACCGAGGCATTGCTTGATGTCCTGATCGCCGTTGAACTGGCAGCCAGGCATGAGAATAAATACAGCCTTACACAAGCAGGAAAGGATTTTTTTCTGTCCGGCTCGGCGGCAAGCCTTGTTGGTGTCACAAAAGGTTTTTCCGGCAGTGCAGGCCCCTTTGATAACCTGACACAAACTCTGCAAAAAGGAACTTCTGATTTTAACAGCAGAATGTGGAGCAGCAGAGATGGAGTTTTAAATATGGAGCAGCAGCAGAACGGCGGGGCAATCCAGGCAGTCCTTTCCTTTATAGGTGAAATGCCGGAGTTTGCAGGGTGTAAAAAAATGTGTGATTTCGCCGGCAGTATCGGTTATTTCTCTTTCGCGTTCATGCAGGAAAACCTGCACCTGGAGTCGCATGTTTATGATTTACCGGAAGTGTGCGACCTGGCTCGAAAAATAAAGGAAAATGAAGAATATTACAACCGCATCACATACCATGACTTTGACGCTGCATCGGGTGAATCATTCGGAAACGGATATGATCTGTTTTTCAGTTCCCATTTTTTATATGCCCTCAATGCAGAAGGAACTCTTTCCGAATTCTTAAAAAAGGTAAACCGGTCAATGGAGCCGGGAGGCCTTTTTATCTCCAGCCATATTACCACTGAAAAACAGGGAAAGAAAAACCTCACCCTTTCGATAATAGAGCTGATGACAAGAAGCATGGGATACCCGACCCATAAACTTCCGGAAGATGATCTGAAATCCGCATTAAGCAGCGCAGGATTCGGTGTATTCAGGACAAAATATCTTGAAAAGGAGATGCCGTACCCATCGCTTCTGCTCTCAGCAGTAAAAACAGATGAATTATGAAATAATCAGTCATTCCTGTAAATAGCTTTGTCCATCCGGACAAGAACAAAAATCCGGATGGACTAAATACTATTTTTTTCCTCCGACAATTTTTTTTCTTCCATAGACAGCATTTTAAAAATCTAAATGCTAAGTTAGTCCATTCTAATTTTATTTCATAAATATATCGCCCATGAATTTAATCGGCAATATTGCCTATGCGTCCGGTACAGGGACACTGAAATTTAAAAAGAATAACAAAACAAATCTACAAGGAGGAAGTGTCAATAATGGGCTTAAAAAAGATTATGATTACGGGGATATCAGCAGGATTATTAATCGCCTTTCTACCCGTTAGTTCATGGAGTGCTGATAAAGAAAATAAAAGCATGATTGAGCTTGAAAAACTCACAGTAACGGCAAACAAAATGGAGGAAAATGTACAGGATGTTCCACAAAACATCACATTAATGGATGAATACATTCTGGAAGAAAAAAACATAAAAAATATGGATGACCTACTCAATGAGGTGCCGAACATAATGTTTGCAGCAAACCCCGGATATGGCAGTGCCATGAATTTCAGGGGACTTAATACCTCACTCTTTGCCAACACCAATCCCATGGTAATTTATATAGATGGTGTACCGATCAACAACAGTTACGGATACGACGCATCTTTTGCAAATGTGGAAAGAATAGAAGTGCTGCGCGGCCCTCAGGGAACCATATACGGAAAGGATGCCATCGGTGGAGTCATTAATGTAGTAACCAAGGACCCCAAAAATGAATGGCATGGAAAGGTCGGCGCCGAATACGGCAGCTTCAATCTGATGCGTGGAACATTTAACATCAGCGGAGCTCTGGTTGAAGACTCGCTCTACCTTGGAATCAACGGCCAGTACAAACATGATGACGGCTGGATTGAAAACACACACGAAGGTATGGAAAAAGACGCCGGCGAGAATAAAACCCGGAGACTCAGCGCCTACCTGCTGTACAAACCCACAGATCAATTGAGCGCCCGCTTAACCGTTTCAAACGATTACCTTAACAATCACTTTCTGTCGGGACTTGCCCTGCCAGGCGGCGCCAGTATCAATGATTTTCACAGGGACGACGCTGAATATGCAGACTATGATTATCCTACGGAGTCCGAAAATGAAAGTAATTCCCAGAATCTCAACCTGACTTATGATTTCGGTTCCGTAGTAATCACCTCCATAACCACACACAGAAACCTGGATGTAAAGAGCACATATGATGCCGATTTCTCAAACAACGCGATTTATGCAGGACTGAAGCAGTTTGGCGACTCTGAGACAGATACCTGGGCACAGGAACTGCGTCTTTCCAGCAGCAGCACAACGGGTGTACGCTGGATTGCCGGCCTGTACCTCGAAACCGAAGATCATGATCAGGACCCCTATGGAATGGAATTCCCCTATTATTACGGAGAAACTTTTTACGGCAATTATCAAATGAATGCAGTGTCTGTTTCAGACAGCGAAAACATGGCAGTTTTCGGACAGGCGATTGTTCCTCTGGGAGATCGCCTTGACATGACCCTTGGTGCACGTTTCCAGAAAATAGACAAGGAAATAGACATGAAGATGTATTCCCTTCCTATTGGCATGACAGGCCCTGCTTCTTTTGAATACAGAGGAGATAAATCATGGGATGATTTCCTGCCTAAGGCAGCGCTTACCTATCAGATAAACGATGACTGGACAGCATATGCATCCTATTCACAGGGATATATGCCCGGCGGATTCAACTTTTTTGCCACAGCTGGAACCGAGGAAGACAACTGTTTTGAACCCGAGGAATCAACCAACTATGAAATGGGGATAAAGGCCTCACTTAACCGTCTGCAGATGGCGGCATCCGTGTTTCACATGGATATCAAAAACATCCATGTCTATAAGGCTGTAGGCACAATGTACCTTACTTCCAATGCAGAGAAGGCTCATTCAATGGGTATTGAGCTGGAAATGAAATATCGTCTGACCGATACCATTGAGCTGAATGGAGCACTTGGCCTTATTGACACCGAATATGACAGCTATGATGTGGGAGGCGGTATCAACTTCAACGGTTTTGACATCCAATGCACACCTTCTCATACAGCCAATATCGGCATCGCCTATTTTCATCCCCGGGGGCTTTATTCCAGAGTGGACATGAAAAACCAGGGAGGAGTCTATTTTTATGATGACGTTAATAGGGAAATGGTCAAGGAGGATGCCTACACGACTGTCGACGCAAAAATCGGTTATTCATTTGATAAATGGGATATTTATGCCTACGTGAAAAACCTTTTTGATGAAGAGTATATCACCACCTTTAAATCCAGTTCTCTCATTTCAATGGCCGGTTTCGGAGATCCAAGAACAATAGGAACGGGATTAATTTACCGCTTTTAATTTCAATTACTGAAACAATGAATGAACTTTTTTAAAACAGGAAGACATATGTATAAAAAATCAACACACGTAAGCTTATGGATGATCACGGCGGCAATTCTTTTTGTTTTATTTTCAGCAGCAGGTGCAGGTGCAGAAGAACTGTCGGCAAAGGAGATCATGACCATTGTGGACGACCGCCCTGACGGCGATGACCGCAGGTCTGTCATGACCATGACATTAATCAACAAACGCGGGCGCAAGCGCGTTCGTGGAGTAAAAAGTTTTTCAAAGGATTTCGGGAAGGACACAAAGTCCGTCATGGTATTTGAAAAACCCGCAGATGTTAAGGGCACAGCCTTTTTATCATGGGAGTATGACGACCCTAAAAAGGAAGATGATAAATGGCTTTACATGCCTGCCATGAAAAAGGTGCGCCGCATAAGCGGAGCTTCAAAAAACGAGTATTTCATGGGAAGCGATTTCACCTATGACGATATGGGTGACCGTAACGTGGAAGAGGACACCCATACCCTGCTGGGTGAAGAGGAGTTAAACGGTCAACTGTGCTGGAAAATTGAATCCGTACCCATAGACAAAGACGATATGTATACCCGGAAGGTAGTATGGATATTAAAGTCAGCATACCTTGCAGTTAAGGCTGAATACTACGACAGGGACGGCCTCATAAAAACCTTCAGGGCAGTTGACTACAGGGAACATGACGGGTTCTGGACCGTGTTTAGATCGGAAATGGACAATGTGTCCCGCAGTCATAAAACAATACTTGAGATGGACGCTATGAAGTACAACACAGGCATAAAAGACAGCCTGTTTACAGTGTCCGCTATACAGCGCGGAAAAATAAGATGAGATTTATCAGGCTCGCTGTTTTATTTTTTTTCCTTATCTGGATTGTAAATGCGGCATGGGCAGTACAGGCTTATTCCATAACCGACAGTCTTGAGATCAAGGGATGGGCCGATACCATACAGTCTGTCCGCATGCATGATCCTAATAATACCCTGACTTCCCGTGCCCGTTTAAGGCTGGAAACATCAGGGTACCTGAATGATATTTACGGGTTTGTGTCAATAGACGTGGAAAAGAATTTCAAGATTAAAAGCGAAACCGGCCTGGAACTCCAGGAGGCATGGGCAGAATACGTGTCTGACAACTGGGACATCAGGCTGGGCCGCCAGATAGTTATATGGGGCAAGGCAGACGGCATAAGGATCACGGACAATATTTCACCCCCGGACTACACGGAGTCTGTAACAAGAGATCTTGATGAAATACGCATGGCTGTTGACGCTGTCAAATTCAGGCTCCTTGGCGACAATATAACCACGGAATTTATTCTGATACCGGTTTTCAGATCTTCGGTTCAGCCGGAGGGAGATAACCCATGGGCAGTTACAATGGAATATCCCGAAAGTTTTGAAATTTCATCCCGTAATGCAGATGAGCCTGATACCGGCATAAACAGCAGTGAGCTTGCCATGAAAGTATCCGGGTACTTTTCAGGCATGGACTGGGCAGCTTCGGTATTTTACACATGGGATGATGATCCGGTCATGTTCCGTGATGTATACGAGACAGGGGACACAACTCAAATCGTTTTTAAACCGCAGTACAAACGCATGACAGTCGCGGGACTTGAATGCGCGGTACCCTGGTCAGACTTTGTGTTCAGGGGAGAAACCGCCTTTTTTTCCGGGCGGTACTTTTCTGCGGAATCCATACATGACAATCCTTTAAAAAAGGACAGCATAAAGTGGCTTGCAGGTACAGACTGGTACCCGGGAAATGACTGGACAGTCACAGGCCAGATTACCGGAACGAAAATATTTGATCATGATACGGCTCTTTATGCGGACAGTCATGAACTTACAGCAACGCTAAATATTTCAAAAAAAGTTCTGCGTCAGACAGTTACCATATCAAACATGGTCTACTACGATATCAGCGCGCAGGAATACTTTGACCGTTTCAATGTTGCCTGGGATGCATCGGACAGTCTCAATTTTTCCGTGGGCGCGGACATCTTTGAAGGAGATACAGGGTCCTATGGTCAATATGAACACAATTCACAGCTCTGGTTTAAGGCTAAATACAGCTTTCAGGCAAAATAGATTTTAAGGAGGAATCATCATGCTGAACATAGCAATGATAAATCAATTTTTTAAAAATACCGCAGAAAAAATACTTAAATACAGATTTATCTGTATAGTTCTTTTTCTCATACTGCTCATCGGATCAATTATGGGGTTAAAAGGGCTTAGAAGCGAAGAGGACATGGACAACTGGTTTCTGGAAGACGATGTACTTCTTGAGGTAAAAGACCGTTTCGAGGAAATATTCGGCAACAATGATTACTGTGCAGTGCTTGTTGAAGCGGACAATGTGTTTGCACCCTCTGTTCTTGAGAAAATCAGGCAAATGGGAAAAGAGCTTCTTGAGGAAGTGCCCTACAGCGATGACATTGTATCCCTTACCGATTTTGAATTCACCTACGGCACAGAAGAAGGCATGGAAATAATAGATCTTGTGCCTGACCCTGTGCCCCGTTCCAACCGAGAGCTCGCGCGCATAAAAGAGATGGCGCTTTCAAAACCCGCAATGAAAAACAGGATCGTATCCGAAGACGGCAAAAAGACATGGGTCATGATGAGAATGAAAACAATTCCCGATGACTGGGAAAAGGAACATGAAGTCAATCCCGAAGAAACCATAGGAAGGCTTGTTAATGAGATAGCTGCCAGAGACAAATACAAAGAACTGCATCCAAAGACAACGGGTCTTCCCATTATAAACTATGAAAAGCGCCTCTTTTTTTTAAAGGAGACCCCTCGTCTATTCGGAATCTCACTGATTTTGACTGTTATCGTATTAGGCTTTTCTCTTCGCAGTGCAACAGGCGTTGTGTTCCCACTTTTAACCGCTGTGAGTTCAATGGTAATAGTATTCGGGATTCAGGGTTATATGAAGATGGGCATAGACACAGCCATGATATTCATGCCAGTATTCCTTGGCCTGGCCATTGCCATAGGTTATTCCATACATGTATTCAACTATTATAAACGGGAATTCTACCGCACAGGCGACAGGCGCAGCTCCATTGTGCATGCAGTGGAAGAGACCGGATGGCCCCTCTTGTTCAGCGCCCTTACAACCATAGCAGCCCTTCTCTCTTTTATGTTTATTCCCCTTCGCCCGATCCGCTGGGTAGGGTTGACCGCAGCCGGACTTGTGGCAGTAACATACCTGCTCATAATTGTGCTTCTTCCTGTTCTTTTGAGTTTTGGTAAAAACAGAAAACCGCACCCGGTTTATGAAAAAAAGGGAGGACGCCTGATTGAACGCATGATGGGAAACCTGGGCGACAGGGTTCTTTCAAGACCCCTGGTAACTGTTACTGTTTTTCTCCTGGCAACCGTCATCTGCATCCTGGGCATTTCACGGCTTGAGGTTTCTGCTGATATGCGCCGTACATACGGGCTCAAGGTGCCCTATGTCAACAAACTTGATTACATAGGAAAAACCGAGGTGGGTTCTCTCTACTCATATGATGTTGCCCTTGAATTCAACACTCCGGGCGCTGCTAAGGACCCTGAAAACCTGGAGAAATTTGAGCGTCTGATAGAGGAAGTAAACAACTTCAGGCTCACAAAAAAGGTCAGTTCCATACTGGACATTATAAAAGATATGAACCAGGTACTCAATAACGGGGATTCATCCTTTTACACTGTACCGGAAACAAGGGAAATGATTGCACAGCTTCTGCTGCTGTATGAAAACGCGGGCGGCGTGGAATCTGAAAAATGGGTGGACTACGACTATCAGAGGCTAAGGCTTATGGTAGAGGTTGATGACTACAATTCAGCAGAGATAAAAAATGAACTGGACAGGATAGAAGCCTTTGCCGCGGATCTGTTTCCTGATGCAAAGGTGCTTCTCATAGGCTCCATATCACAGTTTTCAGTTATGATGGAATATGTCACATGGGGTCAGATCAAGTCTTTCGCAATAGCCATTTTGGTGATACTGGTACTCATGTCTGCTGTTTTCGGAAGTATAAAAACCGGTCTCATAGGCATGATCCCGAACATCTCCCCTGCTCTCGCAGTAGGAGGAATCATGGGACTTGCCGGCATCCCCCTGGACATGATGACAGTAACCATAATGCCCATGCTCCTTGGACTTGCAGTTGATGACACCATACATTTTATAAATCACAGTCAGCTTGAATATTCACGCACAGGGACCTATCGGGAAAGTACTAAAAAAGTTTTTATAACGGTAGGCACTGCCCTGTTTTTAACATCACTTGTGCTTATCCTGAATTTTTCAGCATACCTGTTTTCAAATGCAAAGGTATTTGTAAACCTGGGAATGCTGGTTGTTATGGGAATACTTGCAGCCCTTGCAGCAGACTACTTTATGACACCGGTTCTTTTGAACAGGTTCAGGCCATTTGGAAAAGAAAACAATACACATATTTAACCGGGAGAACATCATGGAACTTAAAATCAATAATCTTTCAAAAACATATCCTAACGGGGTCAAAGCGCTTAAGGATATTAATCTTACTTTCGGAAAAGGCATGTTCGGCCTGCTGGGCCAGAACGGTGCCGGTAAATCCACACTTATGCGCACAATTGCAACACTTCAGGACCCGGACCGGGGAAACATATACCTGGGAGATATCGATGTGCTTAACAACCCTACGGAGATACGTAAAAGACTGGGTTACCTGCCCCAGGAGTTCGGGGTATATGACAATGTAACTGCCCGTGAAATGCTCGAGTATGTTGCGGACATAAAGGGAGTTGCCACAAAAAAGGAAAGGCAGGATATCACCACGGCCCTGCTACATAAAGTAAACCTGTACGAGGCAAGAAACAAAAGACTCAGTACATTTTCGGGCGGCATGAAACAGCGCTTCGGCATTGCACAGGCACTCGTCGGCGACCCTGACCTCATTATAGTTGATGAACCCACTGCAGGTCTTGACCCAGCCGAAAGAAAACGATTTCACAATCTGTTAAGCGAACTGGGAGAAAAGGCAGTTGTTATTCTTTCCACACACATTGTTGAAGATATCACAACACTGTGCAGCGACATGGCGGTTATAGGTAATGGTGAAGTTCTTTACCGTGGCGCTCCGAAAGATCTCATAGGACGGGTTAAGGGCAAAATATGGGAAAAGAAGATAGACAGGAAAGAACTTCCCGAGTACGAAAAAAATTATTCGGTTGCATCCTCCCGCCTTGTACAGGGCCACATGACAGTGGATGTCTTCAGCCATGAACAGCCGGATTCTTCATTCTCTTCAAAGGTACCGGACCTTGAGGATGCATATTTTGCAGTTATCGGCCCGGGCTCTTTCAGTGAAGAGAGAAAGGCAGCGTAATCTACAATGAAAACAATATTTAATTTTGAATTCCTGTACAATTATAAAAGGCCTTTCACATATATTCTCATAGGCATTATGATGATTCAGGGCATATGGTACTCCTTTGAAAGCACGGAGTATTACGGCAATGCAAACACACTCCTTAATGCAGCCTCTACCTTTTATCAGAACCTGTCTGTCATGGGTATGATCGGTATTATAATAATTGTCGTAATATCCGTAAACTCCCTTGCAAGGGACATTGAATCCGCGACAGCAGAGGGGCTGTTTTCAAAGGTTTCAAAGGATAAAAAATATTTCGCAGCAAAATATCTCTGTTCACTGGTTATAGGTTTTATTCTCCTGATGGGTTTTCCTCTCGGTATGCTCATTGTTCCCTATCTTGGTTTCGGCACTCCCGAACAGTACGGCCCTGTGCCCTGGGGGCAGATATGTCATGCGCTTCTTGTATTTACCATTCCCAATCTTATCTTCATGGTATCCCTTGCCTTTTTTCTTATATCATTCACAAGGCGGTCAGGCTCTGCCTATGTGGGCGCGCTTTTTATAATGGTCCTGATTATGCTGGGAGATTTTGTTCGGGGAGAAACCCACTACGACACTATCGTCCATCTGATTGAACCATTCGGCTGGACAGGTGTAATGGATACAGTTGACAGCCTTGGAATAGCAGAAAGAAACACGGCATACCTTCCCATGATTCCATCCGTGATAGCAAACAGGATCATATGGTTTTCCGTTTCCCTTGTGCTGTTTTTTTCTGCGCTGTGGCGTTTTGATTTCAAGTATTTTATAGCAAAGGCGTCAAAGAAAAAGGCAGCACAAACAGAACAGCTTGATCCTGCAGCAATTTTTTCAAATAACATACCGCCTGCAGTCATGTCATATGACAGCATTCCCATGCTTTTAAGGGCCTTTCGTTTTGCATGGGCAGACTTTAAAAGTATTTCAAGAAGCGCATTTTTCCGTTTTGCAATGGTACTCTTTTTCCTGAGTTTTCTTCTTACCCACCTTGTGTGGACCAGCCAGTACTATATAACCACAAGTCACCTTCCGCTCACCTATACCATAACTTATGCACGTATTCCAATGACAGTCATGCTCGGGATAGTGATGATTGTCCTGGCTGTGGAGTTTTTGTTCAGGGAACGTGCATCCGGAGTCTGGCAGATTGTTGATGCAATGCCCGCTCCCAACTGGCTTTTTCCTGTTTCTAAATTTATAACCCAGGCACTTGTTGCCCTTACCCTCATGACAATGGCCTTTGCAACAGGACTCGCGGCCCAGCTTATGTCAGGCTTTACAGATATCAACTGGCTTCTTTATATAGAAGACCTTTTTGGCCCCCGCATAGGATGGCTGACACTGCTTGAGTTAATAGCCCTGGCCTTTTTCTTCGGGTCTGTTTTTGCAAACAGGTTCAAAGGGCATATACTTGCTGTTTCTTTTTTTCTGGCCACCCTGATCACCCTTGACCTGGACCTGCTCGAACAGATCCGGTTTGCCTATCCTATTGTTCCAGGCTCTCTTGATTATTCGGACATGATAGGATACGGCGTTTTTGAAAAGGCCATGCCCTGGTACGCCATAGCCTGGGCATCACTGGCCGCAATACTGTTTATTACAGCCAACCTTTTCTGGACCCGGGGCACTGAACGTCCTTTTAAAGAACGTTTGAAAGCTGCAAAAAAAAGATTTACGCCTCGTGTGTGCGGGACCATGGCCCTCCTGGCTGCGCTGTTTGTTTTCTGTGAATGGGGCATACACTATAATCTCATGGCAAAGGCACAGTTCCAGACCATTGATCAGGAAAACGCAGAGGATGCAGAATATGAAAGAACCTATGGGGCTATCGCTGAAACAGCACAACCCAAGATCGAAGACATATCCCTTAATCTGGATATCTATCCTGAAGACAGGACAGCCTCTTATGAGGCAAAACTCTTACTTGTAAATAAAAGCGATTCGCCCATTGCTAAACTTCATGTAGATCTGCGCGACTTTCTGACCATAGAAAAACTTGAAGCCAGTCGAAACCTTGTAAATACCAATGAAAACAAAGAACTGAGACATACGGTTTACAGTATCTCCCCTGCCCTTTTACCGGGCGAAACAATGGATCTTTTAGTTGCTGCCAGCCTTAAATATGAGGGATTTCATCAGAACGATCCACAGGCTGACCTCACAACAAAAACAGCATTTCTTGAGACAGATATCCTGCCTTATTTCGGCTATGACGAGGACAGACGCCTCACAAACAACAAGGACAGAATAGAACAGGGGCTTACTAAAATTGAATCAAGAACCAGACCCCGGGACAATGTTTTTGCACTAAAGAATTCCATGTTTTCGGATCAGGCGGACACTGTTACATGGGACATTACAATAAGTGCGCCTGACGAGTGGATTGTCGCGGCTCCCGGAAAACAGAAAAAGTCATGGAAAATTGAGAGCCGCAAATTTACACAGTATGTTTCGGAAAAACCCGGTCACCTTGATTTCAGGATAGCAGGGTCGGCATATGACATTCGCAACTTTGAGGCTTATGGCACTCCCGTATCAATCATGTTTTATCCGCCACATGCCTACAACATTGAATGTCTTGAGTCAGCAGTCACAAAAATCTTTTCATGGTTTTCCGATACTCTTGGCCACTATCCCTACAGTGAACTCAAGGTTGTGGAAAAGACCTTTTTTGATGATGACTTTGTTACCTTTTCAAACGTCCTTGCCATTTCTGAAAAACACGGCTGGACAGCGGACATCAAAGAACCGGAGGACAGGGAATACATCTACTATACCATAGCAAGAGAACTGGCCCGCCAGTGGGTTTACAGCAGGATAACACCCGCGGATGTTCAGGGAGCGGAGTTTTTTACAGAAACCATACCCGAATACCTTGCCCTGTCATTTATGGAAGAGACCTTTGGCATTGATAGAACTGCAGTGTGGCTGGAGGATAACTTTGAAGATTACCAGGAGGGTAAAGGTGAAGAGGAGATAAGCGAAAAATCTTTATTGAATGTGGACGAGGAAATCTATGTTTCAAGAAATAAAGGCGGACTGGTCCTGAGGGCCATATCACACAGATGGGGCAAAAGGGATTTTGATACCTGGCTCAAGGCCTGGCTGGAGTCTACATACAGCCGGCCCGGATTTGAGTTTATGGTATCCCATGATTTTTACAATGACCTTTTAAAGGTACTGCCTGAAGATATTCACACCTTTGCGGAGGAATGTTTTACAAAACGTATGCAGTACTCCATGACCATTAACAGAGCAGAATATAAAAACAAAAAATTATCCATTGAAGTCAAATCTGCCAGAGGACAAATGGATGGCATAGGAAACATGACCGAAGCATCCGGAAGATTTCCGGTAACAGTCGCTTTCATGGATGAAAATAATAAATGCTTCGGCATTCGTAAAATTGTACTTGAGACAGGAACAAACCTGCATGATTTTGTGCTTCCGGCAAGGCCGGCAAAGGTTGTGCTTGATCCGGACTATTTGTACCTTGCTGCAGAGAGGGACAAGGCCGCGAGGGAAATAAATTAAACGCTATTTTACCACGGAGGGTACGGAGAACACGTAGAAAAACATTTTATATTTTTAATTAATTATGTTTTCTGCTTTTGTTTTTCTCCGTGGCCTCCGTGTTTTCAGTGGTTAACAAAAACAATATTTAAAATTTAGCTTTTCTTAGCGGTTCAGCTTTAAAAAGGAGGAAACAACATGAAACAAAAAATCAAAATCACAAAAGGCACGGTACAGGAAACCCTCTTACTGCCTCTATGGGGCAGGGCATATGAAACACAAAGGGCCAATCCGCGTTTAATTGATGAAAACGCTGTAAAAATCATTAAAAATATTGATTACGATTTTACTGAAATAGAAAAAACCCAGGCTATGTCGCAGCACGGCTGGGTAGCTCGCAGCCTTCACACGGACAGAACTGCCCGTGAGTTTATTAAACAGCACCCGGAGGCAACGATTGTAAATATCGGCTGTGGTCTGGACACCACCTTCAGCCGTATTGATAACGGTAAAATTCTTTTTTATGAACTTGACCTGCCTGATGTTATTGAACTCAGAAAGAAATTTTATGAGGACAGCGAAAGACACATAAGCATTGCGTCTTCATTTCTGGATACTGACAAATGGTTTGAACAGATAGAGGTAAAAGACAGCCTGCTGTTTCTTGCAGGCGGTGTGCTTTATTATTTTGAAGAGGAACAGATAAAAGAGTTTTTTATTAAATCAGCAGACTTTTTTAAAGAGTGTGATTTTTATTTTGATTCGCTGTCGCCCATGGGAATGAAGATGGCAAAAAAACAGGTATTAAAAAAGGGCGGCATGGGCATATCCATGGATGGCGGATGGGGACTTAAACCTGTAAAAATCCTGGAAACATGGGACAAAAGGATAAAGGTAAAAAGTGCAGTATCAATGTCAAAGGGGATGTATAAAGGACTTCCTTTTATAACAAAATTGATATTCCTTATACCTGATATACTTGGAATATGTTCGATGGTGCATATGAGGATTGATACTTCCCGGTAGGCCGGAGCTGTACAGAATAAGCTCAGATATTTTTACAATTAAAAAAGGAAACAACAGAATGACACAGGAACATGTTTACAAGATAACTTTCGGGATACTATTCCTGATATTTATGCTTATAAGAATTTACTATGCAAAAAATATCAAAGGCAATGTCAAATTAAGAACCGAAGGAGGAAAAAGAGAAAAATTCCTGGTATTCCTGGTTTCAATCGGAATGATGATAATACCCATGATATGGATGTTTTCCGGGCTGTTCAGAACAACAGATATAGGGCTACCCAATTACGCAAGAACAGCAGGGGTAATAGCAGCAGTACTAAGCCTCTGGCTGTTTTATGAAGTACACAGGACACTGGGGAAAAACTGGTCCCCGATACTTGAAATAAGAGAAGGCCACACACTGACAAAGGAAGGCCCCTACAAAAGAATAAGGCACCCAATGTATACTCAGATCTGGATATGGGTAATTGCGCAGTTTTTGATTTCATCAAACTGGACAGTGAGTCTGGGAGGCCTTGTTCCATGGGCGCTCCTTTACTTCATTCGTGTTCCCTATGAAGAAAAAATGATGGAAGAAGAGTTTGGAGAAGAATATTTAAAATATATGAAAGAAACAGGAAGGATATTGCCTAAATTTTAAAACAGCCGCCCCTGAATGTTTTTGATTTGTGATTACCTGTCCGCCTCGGGTGGATTAAAATTGACAAGAGTCAACGGACTGACCCCATACTTACTTTGTTGGAGTTTGTTCGGAGTTTGGCATATTCTTTGGGGTTCACGCCAAACTCATGGCGGAAGATTTTGGCAAAATGGCTCAGGTTTGAGTACCCAACGCTAAAAGCGGATTCCGTTACATTCTGTTCTCTGCTTGCGATCATTTTAGCGGCTTTTCGTAAACGAATTTTGCTTAGATACTCATAGGGTGTGAGTCCAAAAATATCTTTGAACCCCTGAGTCAGTTTGATGTGATTTAATCCGGTGTTCCGGGCAAGATCGAATATACCTGGAGGATCATCCATCCTCTTTTCCAATAGTTCGGCTGCGTAGTTAACCCTTTCATCCAGAGATGCATATTTCGGTTCGGGCTTTCTTCCGATCGGGCGATATCTATCAAGGATGCCCAGTTTATAAGACACAAATTCAATGACCTTGGCCTCCAGAAACAGATTTCTATCAACACCTTCCGGAGGTGGTATGAGAAGCTGTTCCGCTACGCTGCGCATACCGGGTGGTACTTTTCGCTTTCGCCCGGAAAGTTCCAGGTTAAAGAGTTGATAAATCTCGCTTGTCTTCCTCCCGGTCATGGTGAAAAACGAGTCTTGATCAAATAGAACACTAACCATCCTCAAGCGGCTGTCTTTTTTGTATTCTTCCTTAATTAGTAAATTGTCAGGGTTACTGACAGATACGCCGGAATAGTCGTTTTTAATGTGAAATGCCCTGTCAGGAAAGGTATAGTTTATGTCACCTGACAGGCATATATATATCACTACATGCCCATAAAGTTTTTTAGGTGATGTTGGTATAACACAAGTATCCTGATTAAATGTGAAATCCCAGGATGAAATCCAGACATTTTCCTTCACCGGAACCGTCTTTATTATACCCTTTCCAAACCGCCTGTTCATTGCCAACGAATTGGGAGAAGTCATAGCATTTGACGAGGGTCGCCCGATTAATTCGTTATCCAGGATACGCATACCCCTCTCCTTTTAATCAATAAAAAACTTTGTTTTTACAAGTATATTTGGAGTGTAAAAAAGTCAAGATAATTATTAGGCTAGTCTAATAATATAATAGTTATCTACCATATAGCTTTTCACAAACCACTTAATTAAATATCCGGTTGATTATCCGAAAACCATTCATAAACAAACGTCGAAAAAAATATCAGCAGATGTTAAAAAAATATAATCCACCGTTAGCCTTTCCAACCGAGAACCTCTATAAACAGAAAATCATATTACAATTTTTATTTTGTATATGAGGATTAATTATTATGTGGATGCTAATCAAATCTCATAAAAAGATTTTGAATAGCGAATTAAATATTACGGATTAAATGAGGAGAAAAGAATGAATACCAAAATAACGGCACTATTGGTTGCAGCATTGTTTTGTCTATTTAGCAGTGCCCATGCGGAAGAGATCATAACCCTCAAAACCATGACTGTTACCGCTAACAAAACTGAAGAAAACACACAGGAAGTATCCGGATCACTTACGGTTTTTAGCGGCGATGAAGTTAATGACCTAAAAATGGAAGGTATCTCCGATATCTCAAATTTCACGCCAAATTTCACAATTATAGAGGCAGGTGCTTCCGGTTACAATATGCCATCCATGCGAGGCATGTTTGCCGAAATACATTCCCATACTGTTGCAGTCGGACTCTATGTGGATGGGGTGCCGATTCTGGATGGAATGGGATATGAGCAGGCGCTTATTGATGCTGAACGTATCGAAATATTGAAAGGACCCCAGGGGACACTATACGGCAAAGGTTCTGAAGCAGGTATTATCAATATCATTACCCACACTCCGGATAGCGAAGCACAGGGGCAGGTTTCTGCGGAACTTGGCATAGATAATAAGATAAAAGCTGAAGGAACATTCTCCGGACCGATTATCCAGGATAAATTTTATGCCGGTTTGTCGATTCTTCATGAACAGAAAGACGGGTGGCTTGAAAACACCTCCGGCGATACCATCGATGACCTTAAACAGGACTATGTGGCTGCAAAACTGAGGTTTACACCAACCGGTGATTTGGATATCACACTGAGCGGTACCTATCTCAAATATGACAATGGCCAGCAGCACATGAACCTCACCGAATTGGGAGCTTCTCAATACGGACTTTCAGCTCCCGGGGACCGGGTGGTTTCTTCCACCCTGTACGGCTATGATAAGACCGACACGACCGCTTTGACCCTCAAAGTGGAGTACCGTCTTTCAGACACTTTAAAATTGTCCTCGGTTACTTCCAATCGAAAGTATTCTGTTGACAATCTTCAGGATTATGACTTTGCCCAACCCGAATATTTTCATTATCGAAGCCAGCTGGAAACAACAAGATATTCGGAAGAGCTTCGGCTCAGCTCAACCAATACACCGATAAAGTGGGTTGTCGGCATCTATACCGATACCGACGAGATTGAGAACAAGTACAGTTCCAGTTCAATTTACCCGTCGATGATAATGGCAATTGATGATGCCGTGAATGAAGGGACCTCCAGATCAGCTTTTTCTCATATAAATGTACCGATTGGTGATTTTTCAGTTCTGGGTGGTATTCGATATGATTATCAGGAGCGAGAGTTTAACCAGCCCAGTTACGGTATCAGCCTTGAAGACACCTGGAGCGAAGTGTCTCCGAAGATCGGCGCCGAGTATCGAGTGAGTAAAGAGATGATGACCTATGCCACCGTCTCCAAAGGCTATCTTCCCGGAGGATTTAACAGTTATGCGGCCTATGCCGGCAAATCTCAGTACATGAGTTTTGATGAGGAAAAACTCTGGTCCTATGAAATCGGCATCAAAAACACTTTACTCAATAACCGATTGATCCTTAATGTATCAGCATTTTACATGGATATCACCGATGCCCAGGTACAGGAGTATGTCAATACAACCTCTAATTATACAACCAATGCCGCCGAGGTATCGAGTAAAGGTTTTGAAATTGAAACGATATATAAGCCGATGCATGGGTTGATCATGACTGCCGGTTTTGGGTATGTCGAGGCCAGGTTTGATGATTTCAGTGATGCCCTTGGAAACTATGAAGGAAACAGGAGACCCTACACTCCCGATTACACCTTCAACATCGGCGCTACATACCGAGTTTCATCAGGTTTTTACTACGGGGCAGATGTTGTAGGAACAGGAAATATGTATACCGACAAGGCCAATGAATATAAACGGGATGCATATGCCCTGATCAATGTCAAAGTTGGCTACGAAACAGAGCATTACGATATTTATCTTTATGGGAAAAATATTTTGGATGAAGAATACGACCTGCCTTACGATGAAGGCATGTACGTTATTTACAGTCCGCCTGCTGAATTCGGAGTCACATTTGCTGCCCGTTTTTAATGGTTAAACGGGGCAAGCCTCTTTTAGATATTTGATTAGCAGTGCCCATCCAGAAAGAACAAAAATCAGGATGGGCACTGCTATGTACAAACCGTGGAGAATCGATAATGGAAAGAGAAAAAGCAAAACTTTCAGGGGTGCCGGATACAATGCTCATCCCTCTTCGGGCAAGGTATCTGGAGTCAAAGAATGAAAACGGAATAATATCCGATCCTAAATCCATAGAAATACTGGATCAGATTGAATATGATTTTCCAGAAAAAAAAGAAGTGTCCAAAGGTTCTCAAATCGGCGTAGCTGTCTGTACTGAGATACTGGATGAACAGACAAACCGCTTTCTTGCAGCACATCCCGGCGCCGTAGTAGTAAACCTCGGCTGCGGACTTGATACCCGCTTTCACCGGCTGGATAACGGATCGGTACTGTGGTACGACCTGGATGTGCCGGAGGCCATCAGCTTGAGGAAGAACTTCTTTGAAGAAACGGATCGATTCAAGTTTATCCCGAAATCGGTGACGGATTTTTCCTGGCTGGAAATAATCCCCAAAGACAATCCCCTCCTTTTTCTTGCCGAAGGCCTGCTCATGTATTTCACCGAAGAGGAGGTAAAAGAACTGTTCAAGAACATCGAATTAGCTTTTCCGGGAGCCGAGATGCTTTTTGAAGCCATGTCACCCTGGATTGCAAAAAGAACGGAAAAACATCCGGATGATAACCAATATAATGCGCAATTCAAATGGGGAATTAAGACTGGTGCTGATTTAGAAAACTGGAAGCAAGGCATCAGTTTTAACGAAGAATGGTATTATTTTGACAGACATAAAAGCAGGTTTCCTTTTATCTTAAAACTAATGGCTAATATTCCGACATTTAGGAAAGGAATGAAAATCATTCATATTCGGTTAAAATAAACAGGGTCTATGACAGAAACACTCAACCCATTGCTTATTTATTAGCTGGTTTCCATCCAGAATTTGCCTCTTTATGGATGGGCGTTAAAAAAGGGCGGCATGGGCATATCCATGGATGGCGGATGGGGACTTAAACCTGTAAAAATCCTGGAAACATGGGACAAAAGGATAAAGGTAAAAAGTGCAGTATCAATGTCAAAGGGGATGTATAAAGGACTTCCTTTTATAACAAAATTGATATTCCTTATACCTGATATGCTTGGAATATGTTCGATGGTGCATATGAGAATTAAATCTTTCTAATGGGAACAACATGCAATAAAAACATACGGCAGGAAATAACTGTAGTTTTTCTCCAGATGGGTTATTAATATAACACTATTGCCCGCTGACGCTTGAGCCATGTATGAAAGACGTCGAACATGTGTAGGGAAATAGAGAGAGTTTGAATTAACAAAGGTTTTCACTGAATTTAATTAACACTTCACCTATATGTATTACCTTTCAAAATCTACCATAATCTTTTCAGCTATTCCCCTTCCAAGGGCAATACGTGTATTGTTATGGGCAACAACAAGCTTCCCATAATTACTGTTGATTATTTCAATAGCGTCTCCCGGATGCAAACCGAGAGAGGTCAACTTTAAATGGGCTGACCTTCCTGCCCTCATTTCCATAATAATAAGTTTCACACCCGGTCTTGCCTGTGAAAGGGGTGTATAGGAAGAGTTGGTTAAGGGACATTTTTTACATATCCCATTTATTCTCATTTTATTTTGGAACATAATTAAACTTCCTTTTCAATCCATTCATAAATTTCCAGATTCTCTGAATCACATTCTCCGCAACAGTGTGAGCATTTTGTACCCATTGGGAGTTTTTTCAACCTGCCTTTTTTTATCCACTGATCCAGCATGCCTCGCATTGCATTAGTATCAACATCAAACCGTACTGAAAGATCGGTTAATGAAGCTACCCTGTTCTCGATCAAATATTTTTTAATTTCAGTAAGTATCATTGTGTTTTCTCCTGTTTCAAGTTTCATTCACCCTTTCAAAAAAATCCCTACACCGCCTGCATGGCACCGGCATGGCCTGCCCTTGGCGGAATTTTTCGTGCCGCTCTCTTCATTCCCATAATAAAAGCTATAAAAACACTAACCAGGATCGCCACCCATATCATGGATGTTCCCGGATGTTTTGAAAAGGTACCCAGCTGATAAAAGAGTGTTGCCACTATCCATGCCAGGCCGGTTAAATATATGCCGGCAAATAATGTCCACCTGAGATTTGTTTCTCTGTATATTGCAGTCATTGCAGCCAGGCATGGGAAATAAATGAGAATGAACAGGAGATATGCTATAGCTCCGATCTTTCCGTCAAAACTTTTCAACATTACACCAAATGTTTTAACCCTGACCTCTTGCTCTTCCGCGGCTTCCTGAAGATCACCCGTTTCACCTGCGCTTATTCCGAGAGGATTAACTACAGCTCCTCCAAGCTCGGAAAATGCGGCAGGTATTGATAAAAAAGCTTCTTTTACACTGGCAGGGAAATCAAATTCACCCCCTTCCCCGCTTTCATCATCTGCTATGGATGTATACAGGGCATCAAGAGTTCCAACCACCGCCTCCTTGGCTAATACTCCAGTAAATATTCCTACTGTTGCAGGCCAGTTATCTTCAGTAATACCCATTGGTTCAAACAGGGGTGTAATAGCACGCCCCCCTGCACTGAGTATTGATTTTTTACTGTCTTCATTTCCGAAGGTCCCGTCTGTACCCATGGAGTTTAAAAAGGCAAGTATTATAAAGAGAGGTATCAAAACCCTTCCCGCACTGAACATGAAACTCTTTAATCTTCCATAGGCATGGTATAGGACACCCCTGACTGTGGGCAGATGGTAGGAGGGCAGTTCCATAATAAAATGACCAATCTCTCCTTTTAAAACAGTGCTTTTCAAAATCAGGCCTGTAACAACCGCCAGCAGTATACCGGCGATATAGAGGCCAAAAACCAGCAGGCTTCCTGACTTCTGGAAAAATGCTGCTGCAAACAGGGCATAAATAGGTAACCGGGCACCGCAGGACATAAAGGGATTTAGCATAATGGTTAATATCCTGTCCCTTTCATTATCAAGGGTCCTTGTAGCCATTATGGCAGGAACATTACATCCGAAACCCACAAGCAGGGGAACAAAAGATTTTCCGGGCAGGCCTATATAGCTCATAAACCTGTCCATTACAAAGGCCGCCCTGGACATGTATCCCGAATCCTCAAGTACTGCCAGGCAGAGAAACATGAATCCTATTGGCGGAATAAAGGTGGACATGGTCTGTATACCGCCGCCTATCCCTCCGGCAAGAAAGGTAACAAGCCATTCAGGAAAATTGATCGCTTCAAGGAGGTATGTAAACCCGTCCACGAACACCGCGCCAAAAAGTATATCAAAAAAATCAATAAAACATCCTCCGACATTTATAGTGATCATGAATGTCAGATACATTGCCAAAAGGAAGATGGGAATACCCAGTATCCGGTTTAATAATACATTATCAATGGCATCGGAGACTGTTCGCCTTATTTCATATTTTTTTTCAACAGCGTCATGGCAAACACAGTTTATAAAGCCATAGCGGCCGTCTGCTATGAGAATATCAGGATCATCCTCCATAACCACGGAAAGATTCTTATCCGCGTCCATAAATATTTTATCAACGTCATCACCAACTAAACTTAAAACCATCTCATCTTCTTCAATCAGCTTCAGGGCAATCCATCTGGGGTCAAGGCCCTTTGCACGTGCCTTTTCAGAAACAGCTGGAATAATAAGATCAATAAACTTTTCCATCTCTTCCGAATAGCGGATTTTTATATCTGTTTTTGCCTTATTTTTTGAACCCGCTAAAATTTGATCCTTTAATTCATCAACAGCTTTTCCTTCCCTTGCCACAATCGGCACAACAGAACACCCCAGAGCATCTGAAAGTTTATCCACATCAATCTTTATTTTTTTCTGTTCCGCTATATCCATCATATTTAAGGCTATGATAACAGGCACTTTCATTTCCAGGAGCTGAACCGTCAGGTACAGATTCCTTTCAAGATTTGAAGCATCCACTATGTTCAGGATTAGATCAGGCTGTCCTGAAATAACAAAGTCCCTGGATATCTTTTCATCGAGTGATGTTGCTGAAAGGGAATAAATCCCGGGAAGGTCCACAACCTCTATATTTATACCCTTATGTTTATAATTACCTGTCTTTCGCTCAACAGTAACGCCAGGCCAGTTTCCCACCCGTTGCTTGGCTCCGGTAAGACAGTTAAACAACGTGGTTTTTCCACAATTGGGATTCCCGGTGAGGCCGATTGTTATGGTGCTCATTCTTTAACTCCTTAAGGCTTTTTCCGCCTTTAGTTTTGCCTTCACTTCCTTTGCGCCTGTCGGCCAAAGGATGTAAAACATTCCTAAATAACCATATTTATGGTTATTATTTTAGGTTATATAAAAAATTATTGCCCTATCAAGACATCAGTCAGTCTTTTCCGTAAATGTTCCAGTCTTTTTGATTTAAATGATTTTTTTGTCTGCTCCAGGGTTTCTATAGTATCTTTCAGGGCATTTACCAGTTTTTTTTCTCTTTCATTATTCTGCGGATTCTTTTCCGCAGGATAATTTTTTTTAAAAAAACCGCTGTTGATAAAATCCTCCATAAGGGCACACTGTACATCCATTCGTTTATGCAGTTCTTCGGTACGGTTATGCAGGCTTATCAATATTTCATTTTTATCCAGTATTTCTTTAGGCATAACTAATCCTATTAGATTAATCTAACTCATTAAATAAAAAAATTTACTGTTTGACCTCAGCAATGCATGCGTCACAGCTCATCTTAAAATCCTTCATATGTTCTTCACACTTTTCTGGCTTTATTCCATTACGGCAATAATCTTCAAAATAATTTAACCAGCTTTCACCTGTTCTGGGACATGATTGTACAAATTCAATAAACTTGATAAGACGAACAAGTGTTTCGGAACTCATACCATGTTCCATTTTACAGGCCTCTTCATCAGCTGAAACAGGGTCCAGTTTTAATATTTCAGTAAGAAAACTCCTTATTGCATTATGTCTTCTTTCTATCTCTTTACCTACCTTGAGCCCCGCCCTGGTCAATTCAAGATATTCATGTTTTTCGTAATCAATAAGGCCTTTATCATTGAGAGTTTTGAGCATATTAGTTACCGTAGGCATCTTAACTCCCATTTTTTTGGCGATGTTTTTTACCCTGATGGCACCTTTTTCTCTATTGAGCTGAAAGATGGTTTCAAGGTAATCCTCCATTGTTGATGTAATCTGTATATCGTCCATTTGAACCTCCATTTTTAAGGCTCTTAATTTTATTAGAAAGATCTAATAATTTATTTTTATAAGGCCTATATCAAATCATGTCAAGTTTTTTTATAAAAAAGAAAAACTTGACATGATTAGTCGATTAGTTTAATTAGAGATTTCTATTTAATTTAGTCAACCTTACTTTGCTATCTGAAAATCTTTTTTTCAAGCAGTAAGTATAGATAAAAAGGTATGCTTTACGGTTTTATCACCGGTAACGGGTCTAAAAAAGTGAAGGCATAACTCGGTTTAGTCAAATTCCGGGTTATGCCTTTTTTTATGAACATATCTCTGAGCTAAAACACTATTTATCATGTTTTAGTTAAAGATTTTGTTCGATATTAATTGGAAAATCATTCAAAATTATATAAATGGAGGAATAAATGGCTAATTCATTAAAATCGTCAATAATGACCTTTATATTATTTTTTATTTTATCATGCATTCCGCAAACGGCATTTGCCCATAATTTCTGGATTAATTCTGTTGATTATAAACCTTTATTAAATGAAAAAACCGGTGCACAAACCAAAATATATTTCGGTTTTGGACACAAGCTGCCTGTCCATGATTTTCTTGGTGATAACAGGCTAACAGAGCTCAAACTTGTAGGCGAAGACGGAAAGACAGTGGATATCAAACCGGGAGAAGGAGGGTTCAAGGCAACACCAGTAATTATAAAAAAGCCCGGGGCAAACATTGTAACGGCAGTAACAAGATCCGGCTATTACACCATGTATTATGACAAGGATCGGCTCCACCATATAATGGGATCAATGAAAGGGCTTGATAATGTTGTTTTAAGCCTTTATTACGAAAATTATGCAAAGACCCTTATTAATGTTGGAGATACTGATACAGACTCATATTCAAAACCTGTTGGGCATAACATCGAGATCATCCCTCTTGAAAATCCCTATCTCAAAAAAACAGGAGATACACTTAAAATAAAGATCCTCCATGGCGGCAAGCCTGCGAGCTTCTGTGATATCAGTGCCACATATGTAGGATTTTCCAATGAGGAAGACTATGCATTCTCAAATAAAACAGGATCCGATGGCATATCAACTATCCGTCTGCTCAGTCCAGGGCAGTGGCTTGTAAGGGCTGTAGTACGAAAACCGGCAAAGGAATCACTGCGTGAAGACTGTATGGAAGAGAAATATTCCGCAACACTTACATTTGAGGTGGAATAGAAGTCTAAAGAATCATGTACAGCCTTTCATCTCAGCCCCCTCTCCCTTGCCTGCCGGTTCGTCTTGTCCCGGCATCCTGTCAGGGCGTTGCTTTAGCGGAGACTGAAGCTTTAGTAAAGCCGAAGATTCAGTGACTCACTTCTCCGTCCTGAGTTACAGGTTATTGCTGACGGCGTCCGAAACAGTTTTTACTGCTGAGGATGAAAAGTCCGGCGGGCTAAACCCGGGGAGGGTCGAATTTTAGAGGCAACTAAAAGTCCACCTCTTTTTATTGCCTGGCCCTTCCCTTTCCCCTCCCTTTCAGGGAGGGGATTTTTTTTCAAACGATTAATTTCTTTAAAAAGCATCCGAAGGATGCGGCATGTTAATAGAAGTGAATCCAATCACAGGATCATTCCGAAATGGCTGTAACTGTTTTATTATCATAGTTACTATTGACAGGTTATTCATTTAAACCGGAATCCATCTCGTCCTGGATCTTCCGCATCCAGCCGGCAATACTCACGTCTTTCCTCGGAAAAAACTCCATTACATATGGTTTGATATCTATTACAGAACTCTGGTCCACTGCATCCAGGCCCTGGACATAAAGGACATTTCCCTCTCTTTTATCCAGCTTAACAACAGTCATCAACACCGGGTTGGGTCTTGCAGGACTGCATGTTGATAAAATTCCCATAAGGGGATTTTCCTTTCTTCCCATGGGGTGGACATGTTTTAGCTGACGGCTCGATTCAGGAACCTTATGCGCCCAGTACAGCACCGTAATATGAGAATACTCATCAATGCCATCAAGGAGCGGTGCATACTCTTCTTTAATAATGATCTCGGACACTGTTTTGTATGATGCATTTACCCTCTCCGTTACATCATCCATTTCGCCCTGCATCTCAATACCAGTTTCCCCTGCCTTGTGGAAAGGTTCCTGAATTTTATTTCTTACAACACCCACTGCCCTTAATATCATGCTGTCTGACATTTCGTCAGGCTGATCTGATAACTTACAGGTACAACCCATTAATTCGCTCCATTATTATTGATTATTGATATTCCACGGCCATCAACCTGATAATAGTTATTGCCGCCGCATTTCAGACAATAATCCTTTTTATCTCCTGTGTCCACCGCTTTGGACGCCATAATCATTTCTCCGCATCCCGGGCAGATAACACTGTCGGTTATGG
Source organism: Desulfatiglandales bacterium (assembly GCA_963667015.2). GTDB lineage: Bacteria > Desulfobacterota > DSM-4660 > Desulfatiglandales > HGW-15 > JAAZBV01. The sequence continues at coordinate 129,303 of CAXXJJ010000003.1, read as the reverse complement.
GCGCATATGCCGGCAGGGAGGGGTGAACACTTTCAATAACAAGGATCTCTTCATAAGAAACAGACAGGATAGCGAATGCTGTCTTATAACCCATATTCTTGAATGCTGTTTCATCCTCTGCAGTGCCCTGCCTGTTTTTAATAACCTTTTCCATGAGCGGATAAAATTCCGGAACAAGCTTATTGATACAGGATTGGAAATCCGACCTCACACATACGCGAATGCCTTCCTCTTTTCCACGTATGGCAAATGTTACCGCAAGACGGCCAAAATCCCGGTATACAAGGGCATTGTTACCAAGTGTACAACCAGATACAACCTGGACACCGTCGGCAAAGCAGGCATTGCACTCAACTATTGCCATAAGATTCTCCATCCCGTCAGAGATCATAATCCCATTCCCTAACTGTTTGAGGCCATATACCGTGGACATAACTCCCAGAGCACTGCCCGGACAATAGTGGCCGTGAATTTCTGCTGTTTTATTTAAACACCATGCAAGATCACTATTTTCTACAGCTTTAATTATTTCTTTTCTTGGATTTTGTTTCCGGTATTCCATTTCGGATTGATTCATATGACAGCTCCTTTATTGACATAAACGATTTGATAAAGTTTTTAACGGTATTATATGCGGCCTGTTTTTTATGTGCTCTACGGCAGCCTCAACATTGTAAACCGAGGCTATATTATCAGGCGTCAGAACCGACACAGGCTCTCCGGCCGCGACGATTTTACCTTTTTCCAGCATGATTACCTTGTCAGCATATCTGGATGTCAGGTTAAGATCATGCATTGATATTATGACTGATAAATTATCTTTATTGACCATATATCTCAACAGTTCCATCACCTCAAGCTGATGCATTATATCAAGACTGCTTGTGGGTTCATCAAGCAGGAGAATCCCGGCCTCCTGGGCGATTGCCCTTGCTATGATCACCTTCTGCTGCTGACCACCGCTGATAGAACCAAAACTTCTCATTGCAAGGTCTTCGGTACCCGTATATTGAAGGGCTTTTACGGCTTTTTCAATATCCTGTTTCTTTTGGTGCCCGTTACTATAGGGGTATCTGCCCTGTAAAACCATATCCATTACTGTAAACGGAAAAACAAATGAAGTGCTTTGCGGTACATACCCCATATATCGCGCAATTTCTTTTCTATGCATTTTATTTATTTGTTTCCCGTTCAGATGAATGGTTCCCTTCCGGCACCTTAAAAGTCCGTTTATACATTTTAACAAAGTGGATTTACCCGCGCCGTTTGGACCTATCAATGCCACTATCTGCCCCGGCAGGAGCTCAAAGGTAATATCTTCAAGAACCGGCAGTGTGTCATACTTAAAGGTAACATTTTTTATTTTAAGTTCTATCCCCAGAATTCACTCCTGTTTTTCATAATCAGGTAAAGAAAAAGCGGCACACCCAAAAAGGATGTCATAATTCCTATCGGGATAACAGTCGGAGGGATAATGTTCATTGCTATCATGTCAGATCCGCTTAAAAGCAATGCCCCGATAAATCCTGCTCCCGGTACAACAAAACGGTTATCCCCGCCCAGTATCATTCTTGCAATATGAGGCGCCACAAGTCCTATAAAGCCTATGGTTCCGGTAAAACATATTGTAGTGGATGTTAAAAGCGCCACTGCCACCAGAACCAGAATTCGCGTTTGCTTAACATTTGCGCCGAGGCTTTTAGCGACATCATCCCCGGAACTCATTATATTTAACTCTCCTGTTTTTTTCAGGGGATATGGTATGCATATTAACATGACCGGAAGCAGGAATTTCAGGCTGTTCCATGTTGATCTGGCAAGACTGCCGGTCATCCAGAAGACAACCTCTGTTACGGCCCATGATTCGGCAAAATATTGCATCATTGTAGTACCTGCGCTGAAAAGGTATGAAAGGGCAATGCCTGCAAGCACCATGTTTCCGGGAGTGGTTCCTTTAAATCTGGACAGGGCAAGGATAATAAAAGAAGTGAATAAAGAAAAGAAAAACGCGTTTGTCACGACAAAGTAGGTTCCTCCTCCCAGGCCTTTTCCAAACAGTATGGCAAGAGCCGCGCCGAACCCGGCACCTGCCGATATGCCAAGGGTAAAGGGACTTGCCAGGGGATTCCTGAGCACTGTCTGCATTACAGCCCCTGAAATGGCAAGGCTGAAACCGGAGGCCAGCCCCATAAGCAGCCTGGGTAGTCTCATAAACCATATGGTCCTTTGGGCAAGCTCACCGGGAGCTGAAAAGTAATCAGGCAGAAACCGGTTCAAAATAGTGGAATAGACTTCCGGGATTGATATGTCTAACGGCCCCAGTGTAATTGAGTATGTTCCAAGCAAAAATGTTGCGGCCATCAGTATAAAAATAAATAATCTTTTTCTTCCGGTATATTTCTGATATTCAACCGAAATCTCATGTTTCTGGTTTGTTTTAATCAAATGTAAATCAATCCTGTCCGTTTCAGATTTTGTGTACATCAAATGACTCTATTTACTAATAGCTGCCACCTGTGAAGTTCGCTGCTTTTAATAAAATCCGTATACAGGCCTTCAACCCCGTAAAACCGTTCCAGTATTTCATTGCATTCCTTTTCAACATCCATATCATCATATAATTCCGGATAGAAAAGTTTTGCCAGATAGTATATTTCGCACAGGCCCATTGCCGGGTCCCATCCTTTCATAAAGCTCCGTGAATAATATACGCTCCTGTTTTTTACAGCAGAAACCGTTTGAAGTGCCGGATCGGCAAGGATGGTTCCGACTCTTACGCCTATATCTTTTTTTGTCCACCACTGGAGCAATATAATATCAGGGTTCCACACGGCCAGTTGCTCTTTGGTCACATCATATATTTCATAGGGCTTTATCTTTGCCTGCATTGCCAAATTTATACCACCGGCCAGGTCGATCGGATCATAGGGAGCAATGGTCCTGGGAGAATCCTGGACAGGCCATCCCCAGAAAAAAACCTTTACCCGTTTTTCTGCAGACAGTTGAGAATTCCTGACTGTAATCTTTTTAACCTTTTCCCTTGCATAGTCAGCAAGTTCATCTGCTCGTTCTGTTTTGCCTGTTATTTCCGCAACCAGTTTATGCATCTTAAAATCAAGACAACCCGAAGACCTGATGAATACAACCGGAATACCTGTCTGCTTTTCAAGGGCCCCGGCCAATCCTGCATAGGAGGCATATGCAAAAATAACATCGGGATCAAGGGATTTTATAAGCTCAATATTCGGCTCCCTGCATTCTCCCACGCTTACAAGGTCCTTAAGATACGGAGCCACCTCCGGCGGGGCAAACCAGCAGGAGTATGATCTGCCCTCTTCTCCGTACATAAAGTTTTTAACAGTATTGTTTGTTCCGGCAAGCCTGCTGTCAGCGCCCAGTTCCACCAGGGTGCGCACACCGTCGAGCAATGCCAGGTCTACTATTCTTTCGACTCTGTCCGGAATCCTGACTTCCCTGCCCATGCAGTCTTTTATTATTCTCAGGCTGCCATATTGTTCGCCTTTATCTTTTTGATCACTGCATCCTGCCGCAAGACCAAGAAAGAAGATCAGCCATGTTACATATACTGTTAGTATTGCCTTTCCGGTTTTTATGTTTTTCACTTTTTTCCTGTCTGTAGTTTTTAGATATCAAAATCAAAGGCAATGCCGAATGTTCGATCCGTTGCCGGATATCCGCTGAGATTCTCATACTTATGATCAAACAGGTTATTGACAAATGCCTTTATGACGCCGTTATTAAACGCGCCCCATTGTTTGAATATTTTCTGCTGAATTGCCAGGTCAAAAACATGATACTCGTCCATGGGGATTTCCGTAAATACCCATTCGTCCGCTGCAATCTCTTCGGATTTTTGAACAACCTGTTCATCCTGGTATTTATAGTCCAGAAACAGCATTGTATTTTTAAACAGGTTATAACGCAGTCCCGCGTTGATTCTGTTCTCGGCAAAATTATCCAGGGCCGCCTGCCCGGCAGGTTCACTACCTTTATTATCAAATGTCTGGTATGCATATCCCAGGTTGAAGGCAAGTTTATCGGTAAGGTGTCCGCTTAATTGCAGTTCAAGGCCATGGCGGGTGATTTCTTCCAGGTTGATAATGTAATCCATGTATTCCATACCAGGGGTAACCGTGTTGCCGCTGCCTGGGGTATATTGCGCATAATCCCAGTTCCAGGCAAGGTAGTCTTTTATTTCATAACAGGCGTAATTGATCTTCATATTAATGTCGCTGATCAATCGCCTGGAAAATACAATATCATATCCGATACCATGTTCGGGCTCTGTCCATGCCCCGGCAGGCATCCCCTTGGGATTGAAATCACCAAAATTGATCGATGCCCTCCAGATCTTACTTATGCCCATGGAAACCGATGTATCTCTCAGGCCTGTTGCAAGATCATCAAGCTCATAGGTAAGAAATGATTTCGGAAGTACTTCATCAAAACTGCGTTTAATCCATCGGGGCTTTCCGGTAATAAGCAGGGTTCCGGTTTTACTGGAAAGATTATCCACGCATATTTCCGCGTGTTCATATCGCAGACCGGCTGTAAGCGTGAGACGGGGAATAACCTGCCACCGCTCTTGTACAAAGCCTGATATATTCTCCACCCTTTTCTGGTCATCAAAGGCAGAAGGTGATCTCAGTTTTGAGTCATAGCTGTCATAGAACTGCTGGAGCTCTGCACCGATAACTGCCTGAAGCCTGTCGGAAAATGTAACAGTGTCCTGCAGTTTTGCTCCCTGCTGGCGCCATGTCGATTCCCACCCTGCATCATATATTCCATCACTGTTCGTGCGCAGGGTTGTCCTTTTCCACTCTTCTTCGGAATAATAGGCATTCAAATCCCAGGTACCGATCGATGAGGGCTGATTATAATTAAACCGGTAGGATATGGCCTCTTCATCCCAGTTCGGATTCTGCCACTGGTAATAGGAGGATGTGGTTACCACAGGATAGCTGCCGTCATAATCCGAAAGACTCTGATCATTTTTAACGGGAATCAGACGCTCTGCATCCGTATGGGAAACAGTAAAGGCAACATACCCTTCATTGGGTGTAATATATCCGATACGGCCGAAAAATGTGTCTATTTCCGCTTCTGCATGTCTCAGGGAACCATCCGTGGCATACCGCTGATATCCGGTATCATATGTAAATTTTTCACCCCCGCCCCTGAGATAGATACTGTGATTCTGAGTATCATAGGATTTGTAGCTTGCTCTGATATATGCCTTTGGTTTCAGGGTGTCGTATGATTCAGGCCTTTTTGTAATCAGGTTAACCACACCGCCGATGCTCTGTCCGGGATACAGCGCAGAATGAGGACCGGGCAGGATTTCTACCCTGTCGATCAGGAACGTGGGCAGCAGGGAATAGTCCACTACATGAAATGTCTGGCGCCCTCCGGCCTTGTGGATGTTTGAACCGTCAATTGCAGTGACAAACCGGTTGCTGCTGAATCCCCTCATCCAGAGAGTATCATCACCATCAACAAGGTCACCGGGGATAAGGTCGGTTGCCCCGCGGAAATCGATAACAGGCTGATCCTTTATGATATCCCCGATGTTCTGAGGTATCCCGGCATTTTGATAGGAAACCACATCGATACTTGTCTTTTCGGGAGTATATGCAATCTCGCCATTCATTTTTTCACCGACAACCTGTATTTCATCGAGTATGTAAGCAGATTTTTCTTCAGCTTCTGCCGTACATGATAATAACAAAGCAAGAATAACCGGGATCATTTTCACCTTCATTTCAGTGCTCCTTTCATAAAAAAAGCCATGACGGTATGTTCCCTTCAGGGGGAGATAAACCTTCATGGCTTTTTTTATGTTATATCCGGGCTGCCATCTAAAACATGGGCGGCCCATTTTTAATTAATCAGGTTATGAGACCTTTGCACAGTTTCTTTAATATATGTTTTTTAATTTAAAAAGCAGATCATAATATTCATCCGGTTATACAAAGGTCTCAACTTGCCTTTTCAAAGACATGCACAAGCGGCTTCGGCCGATTATTTTTTTGATATCTGTCAGGAATGTACGTTTATGTATTTTACAGCCCGGAACATCACTGCAGACAGTGCGGCCCTTGATAGCATTACCTTTAGTTTCATGTCTTTTGATATATGCATTATTTTTTATGATTGCGGCACAAGCTGATATTTTAATCCGGATGCCATCTTAATGGACAGCCACTAAGTAATAATCAGGCAACGATTGCCTTAAGCATAAATAAAAATGCACCCCTCATAAGACAAAATCCTGTCAAATCGCTAACCTTTACTACCATTGGCAATGTGAATCAGTAACATGAAAGCAATTTTATTGGAGAACAAAAATGTATAGTTTGGGAATTGATATCGGATATTCATCCATCAGTGTTGTACTGGTTGATCAAAACAACAAAATAATAAAAGATATGTACAGGCTGCATCACGGAGAAATAAAACAGGTGCTTACTGCAATAATCAATGAACTGCCGGCCGATTATAAACAGGCAGAAATATTCTATGGAATGTTTACAGGAAGCAGCTCCAAATTTATAGACGGAAATGAGCAAAACAATTTCACCAATGAAGTAACAGCCATTATAGAGGGGGCGGCTTATCTGGCGCCCAATGCAGCTTCAATTATTGAGATCGGCGGACAAAGCGCCAAATACATAACAAACCTTAATTCGGAAGATAAATCACGTATAAGCATCTCCATTAATTCGAGCTGTTCTGCCGGAACCGGTTCATTTCTGGAAGAACAGATGTCCCGCTTGAACCTGAAACCGGAAGACTACTCCCTTTATGCCGACAAAGGAAAATCCATACCGCGTATAGCAGGACGATGCAGTGTGTTTGCTAAAACGGACATCATTCATCATCAGCAGGAGGGTGTCCCGGTCGAGGATATTTTACTTGGTCTCGCCCATGCTATGGTCAAAAACTATCGTGTTGCAGTCATAAAAAGGCAGCCGATTCAAAAACCCGTTTTGTTTGCAGGAGGTGTGGCGTACAACCGGACGATTATTGATGTTCTAAAAAAGGAACTGAATCTCGGCAGGCAGGAGTTAATTATTCCCGATCATTTTTCCTGTATCGGCGCTTTAGGGGCCGCAGTAACAGCAAACAAAGAAAAAAACAGGATCAACATTCAGCGTATTCTGGACCTCTGTGAACAAAGGGATACGTTTTTCCGGGATTATGACTACAGTTTTAAACTGCCGCCATTGTTAACCTATGGAGAAAATGACGGCCTGGATAAACATATCCGTGATCCTTTGGAGCATGATAACAATACCCTCCGGGAATGTTATCTGGGGATTGACGTGGGATCGACAAGCACCAATCTGGCGCTTGTTGATCGTGATAACCGGATTGTCTGTTTTAAATATCTCAGGACCATGGGAAATCCTGTTAAAGCGGTTATAAAGGGCTTAGGGGAAATCAGGGACGAGGCGGCCGAAAGAATAAAGATTATCGGAGCGGGAGTAACAGGCTCCGGACGGCATATGACAGGACGGCTTGTCGGCGCTGATGTAATCAAGGATGAAATAACCAGCCAGGCAAAGGCCGCAGTTACTATCGACAGTGAAGTGGATACGATATTTGAAATCGGAGGACAGGACTCCAAATATATAAGTCTTAAAGACGGAAACGTAACTGACTTTCAGATGAATAAAATATGTGCTGCGGGTACAGGGTCCTTTATTGAAGAACAGGCCGCAAAATTTAACATCCCTGTAAATGACTTCGGCAATATCGCCCTTGCCGGCAAAAATCCCGTAAACCTGGGAGAACGGTGTACGGTTTTTATGGAATCAAGTATCGCTGCATGCTTGTCTGATGGAGCCGAAATGGATGATATCGCGGCAGGCCTTTCCTATTCCATTGTAAAAAATTACCTCAACCGCGTGGTAGGAGGAAAAAAGATCGGTAATAAAATCTTCTTTCAGGGGGCAGTGGCCTACAACCAGGGTGTCGTAAATGCCTTCCGGGCAATGACCGAAAAACAGATTCATGTACCCCGGTTTTTCAGTATAACAGGTGCTTACGGGGTTGCGATCCTTGCTAAAGAAGAAATGAAAACAAAACAATCAGCGTTTAAAGGTTTCGATATTCAGGTAAATGAAATGGAGACCTTCAGGCCGGAAAAATCAGGGTATAAAAGCACAACGGCAGGCCGATTCAACACGAAAATACAGTCGATGATATTTGACGGGTACGAAGGTTTGATAGACCGCAATAAAAAAACAGTGGGTATTCCCAGAACCTTGTTTACCTATGGCATGTTTCCCATGTTTCACGAAATTTTTAAAGATCTTGGATTAAATGTAATTTTATCCGATCCCAGTAATGAAAACACGATTCGTCTGGGGCAGGAGTATTCCCTTGATGAAACCTGTTATCCAGTAAAGCTTATCAACGGCCATGTTGCCGAGCTCGTTGAAAAAAAAGTGGACTATATATTTTTCCCCGACCTTTATACTGTCATGCACCCCGGATCCCATACCCGCAAGGATTTCGGATGCGCCTATATGCAGCTGGCATTTAAACTGGTCAGCCGGGCCATGGATTTAAAAAACAAAGGCATAGAATTACTTGCCCCGACAATTGCATTCAGCCTGGGTAAAGATTTTATGATGAAAAGCTTTTTACAACTTGGAAAACAACTCGGTAAAACAAAGGATCAGACTCTTTCTGCATTTCAAAAGGGTATGAAATCCTTTCTTGATTTTGAAAAAAGAATGGAGAAAAACACAACAAAAATGCTCAGGGATATAGGTCCCGATGAAAAAGTGATTTTCATTGTTTCCAAAATATACGGGGTTGCTGATCCTTTACTGAATCTGGGTATTCCGGATATGTTGATTGATAAAGGTTATAAAGTTTTTCCGTTGTGCAGCCTTCCGGAACTGGATATATCCAAAACACACCCCAATATGTACTGGCCTTTCAGTAAACATATCCTTGAAACCGGCAGGCTGATTAAACGGAATTTGAATTTCTACGGGATTTTTTTAAGCCATCACGGTTGCGGACCTGATTCGGTTACATCACACTTCTTTAACGAGATAATGGCTGGAAAACCGTATCTGAATATCGAGGTGGATGAGCATTCCTCCTGTGTCGGCGTTGTTACCAGAATCGAAGCTTTTTTAAACTGTCTTGACAAGATGCCGACTAAAAAGAGTGCGGAACTCGGATGTTTGAAATTTGAAAGGTCTCCCGGATGCCTGGAAGAAGTCTCTTACAGGCCTGTGAAAATAACAACCGATATTCACGAATTGAAAAAAAGCAGGATGTTATACCTGCCAAACCTCTACCCCTATTCGGATATTTTTGCCGGGATGTTAGTCAACAAAGGTTTTAAAGCCGAAGTAATGCAGGCTTCCACGCCTTCTTCCGTCGATACGGGCAGGAGGCATACCCTGACAAATGAATACCTGTCCCTGGCAGTCCTGCTGGGAGATGTCTTTAAATCACTTGAAAATAATAATGAGCCGGACAACAGCATTTCATTTTTTATTCCCCAGACAGAAGGTGCGGAAGTGGATGGCCAGTATGCACGCATGGTGAGAACAAAGCTGGACCAGGAAGGATTAAGGGATGTGGATATTTTTTCTCCGTTCATAGAGGACACTCTGTTTTTCAGAGATGCGCAAATGATTTGCCTGGGGCTCATTGCAGGGGATATCATAAGAAATGCAGATGGAAAAAACCAAAACGGTTATCTGGATAACCTGATTAGGATTATTGAAACCCGGGAATTGGGTATAGGGTATTTGCAGGAGATGGCAAAGCAGATTTCCATTGAACAGGGGTTTGAAAAAAATAAAAAAAGAATCATGGTTATCGGAGAACCATGGATTGTGTATAATAATTTTTTAAGCGCCTCCCTTGCAAATGCCATTGAGGAAAAAGGACACAAAATCCTTTACAGCCCGCTCAGCGAATGTATGTGGATGGTATGGAAAGATTTTTTACAGCAAAACAATAAAGAGGACAAACCTGCCGCACAAAAAAGACTGGATGATTTTGGAAAAAACATTAAGGCAATCAATGATTGTCTGTCGGTTCAAAGCCCGTTTGAAAATGACTTGAATGATCTTTTTTCCAGGGCGGATAAAACAGTAGGATACTATGCCGGTGCAAACGGAAGATACCGGGCTGCCAAGGCCCTTTGCAACTCTCCGGATATACACGGCATTATCACAGTATCATCCACTTATGAAAATACCGGAATTTCGCTTGATATATTGAACAGGGGAATTACTGACAAAAACCCCGTTCTCAATCTCACTTTTGACGGAAACAGGAGCGGCAGCGATCAAACAAAGCTGGATGCATTTATCCGCTATTTATAAATGGTTTTACCTTATGTGACACTGTTTGTATAAGCATTGAAACGGCTGTTGAAGAAACAAGCACAACAGTCAGCAGAAGAAACCATCGTAAACAGATGCCTGCCGGAACAGCAAGTATCCTGTCGGCAATCCATGCCTCTATCGGCAAGTGAACCAGATAAACGGTAAACGAATGCCGTGTTATAAAGGTCAATATCGAAGAGGATTTATTGAATACGGTTTTAAAGAACCCTAAAAAAAAGAGTGAAAGCGACAGGGTCAGTCCGGCATAGAAAAATCCCAGAATCAGGAATGATGCAGGACTCTGTGTCTCTTCCACCCTGCCTTTCATAACAACAAATCCCGCGGCCGTCACAAGTGCAGTTATTGCCCATCCGGCGCTGTGAATGGAAAATTTCCATTCTTTTAAGGATAATAAATAACCGGCAATAAAAAAGCTGAAATAAGTCACTATTCGTGACGGCTGAAACGACCATATATAAAGCGGATTAAGCCATTCATCCGCCCCTGTAAAATACGAACCGATTGAATATCCCGCAAAAGACATTATAAAAACCATGAACCAGATTGTTCCGGCGGATACATTCTCCAAAGAAAACCTGTTGTCAAAAATCCGCCGGACAAGCAACACCAGCAGGGTAAATGACAGAAGTATCCCCAGAAACCAGTACGGGCCCTGGGAATAGTAATCTGTCCAGAAATAATGGGTCACCATACTTATGTATGGAATATCATTACCTGTTTCATGTGCAATCAAAAAAGAGAGGTATGGCGAGAACAACAATGTGCAGCATATCCAGGGAACTCCAAGCCGTTTCAGCCTTTTAAAAATGTATGTTGATACGCTGACCTTTTTCAATTGGAAAAGGAGCACAAAGCCTGCAATAAAAAACATCAAAGGCATCATGAAGGTATCGAGAATTATTACAAGAAGTGTGAAGAGGATACTTGAGTCGGGGCTCTTTACATACCACCATATGGGCGCCCTGTCCATAAAGGTAACCGATATGTGAAAGACTGCAACCAGTAATATAATAAAACTCCTGAGATAATCGACATGAACCAGTCTTCTGCTGTTCATTACAGGATACTCCCCGCTCCATTGAGAAAAATCGTTACTATTGTTTTTGCAAGTTCCCTGTCATACCTTGTATACCCATTAAGAATCAGGGTTGCGAACATATTGAGCTGCCCTACAAAAGATGCTGCAAGCAAATCCTTCTTATGCCTGAAATTATCATCAATTATAAATAACGACTCGATGGTCTTTTGAATAAGCTCTGCTTCGGTTTTAACTATACCGTAGGCTTTGTTTGAATGCGGAGTAAATACCAGGGACAGGAACAGCCTGATGAATTCCACATGCTCCGAGGTGAATTCAAGGTATGCATCTGCAATCGAAACAAGTTTGGCAACAAAAGGGTCATCAGTACTATAGGATTCCAGCAGACGACACCGCAGTTTCCCTGCATTGTGTTCAATAATGCATTTGAGCAGGCCTTCCTTGCTCCCGAAATAATAATAGAGTGTCGGCTTGGTAATACCGCACGTCCTGACTATTTTGCTGACACCCACGGAATCGTAGCCATATTGTGAGAAAAGGCAGAGAGATTCCTGCATGATTCTATCTTTTGTTGTTAATTCCATGACCGTCAATATACCTACCGATCGGTATATTGGCAAGCATTTTTTTCATTAATTTGAGCCCGGACTGATAGGAATCTGCAATCAGATTATATTTTGGGTGGAAAGGGATCGAAAGCAATACTGCGGCGAACAGTTTTGGGAGTTTTTCCGAATTGCCTTCGAAATGCTGTGGTAAAATTTGCCTGATTATTATATCCGACCGAAAAAGCGACTTCTGCCAGACTCATATCCGTTTTTTCCAAAAGTGACCATGCCCTTGACATTCTGGCATGACGCAGTACGTTGAATGCCGTATCACCATATACTTTCTTAAAACCATGGTTTAATTTGTTGCGGTTTGTTCCCACAAGTCGGCTTAAATCTATCAGGCTGGGAGGATGATCAAGATTTGTCAGCAGGATATTATATGCCTCTCTTGCCCGTGCCAGGTCCTTGCAGCTCAACTCGGATGACTCCATATGTTTTTTTTGTCCCAGTTCGGCAAGTTTGAGCGCTACAAGTTCCAGGGATTTGGCTTCATAGAATAGCCTCCGGGTTTCACCTTTATAAGGGCATTCCAAAACCTGCTTGAGCACAAAAAAGGTTTCGCTGTTAAACCGTGACTGATAATAAAAGCGTTTGTTCCCTGAATCACCATAGCCCGTAAAAAGATCCTTCAGGCATCCGGGGATTTCACCAAACAGTTCATTAAAAGTATGCACATTAAAATGGATGGAGACTCCTTCGATCTTTCTATCCGGTGTTATCCGGGCGGCTCCCATTGTTTTCGGGAGATACGAAAGCACACTTTCTCCGGGCAGTCTTTCCATTACCTTTTTTCTGCCGAATCCATTGTTCACGGTATAGCGGATATGCTGGGATAAACCGTAGCAAAAACTCACCGGCGCGTTGTAAATTTCAAAATCCATCTGAAGGTTTTTACGGCACACCCGGTTGGCGATGATCATCTTGATACCCGGCCGTATAGTGATATTTTCAAAAATCGATTCACCATTTTCCTCATTGTGGGTTATATCCACCTCTCCCGGCGGATATTTCCCGCTGTATCCAGGATACATGGAAATTTTATCCGCTTCTTTTATATTGATGCGCCTAATCATATTTTTTTATCCGTTCGGTTTGAAGATAAACTGAACCATGTAGTTATACCCCAGATCCAGTTCATCCGATTTTATAAAATCATATTCTTTTATCAAATTCCCGATATCATCGGGAGATAATCTCATGTCTACAGGCGGACCGAAGGGCACATCTTCCTTTTTACATTCAATAACTGCAAAACGTTTCCCCGGTTTTAAAAGCCTGCACACCTCATTAAGTATAGGAGATACATTTTTTAAGACATGAGGGATATGCAATATAGTGGACATCAGACACAGGTCTATGCTGTTATCGGAGATCGGCAACGGTTGTGTGATGTCTGCATTGATTGTCCTGATATTGGAAATCCTTTTTTCCCGGATCGTTTCCTCCAATCCTCCGATAATTATGCCGTCTCTTTCAACAGCAAATACCGTCCCTGAGTCCCCTACTATTTCGGAAGCCCTCAGGGAATAGTCTCCCGGCCCGCTTCCCATGTCCAGGAAACAATCCCCCGGCTCAAGGGCCAGGGCATTAAACACCTTTTCGGGATCATGCATCAGGAAACTGCTTGGTCCGCGCCTGTTGCTTTTTCTATCTCCGTCACATCCTCTTCGGGGTATTTTTTTATTGTTCATATTTCTTATCCCTCATTAAAAGCTGTATCTTACAGCCCCGTATATATTTGTATTGTTCTCAAGCTGGGAAAAGAACGTATGACACCCTTCTCCGAAAAAGATATTTGCACCTGTCTCCAATGTTACTTTATCCGTATACTTGTAATGAATTAAAGGACGAAGATAGGCATCCCGATCGCTGGGTGAATAATAGGAAGAGAGGGAGAGTTCCAGGTTCTGGTTCATCATAAGTTTTGTCAACTGTAGCGTTATAACATGCCTGTCCTCGTCACGGGCCGGACCATCGCCCAGGCCGGCCCTGTATTCATCATAGTCCAGCATATACTCGACATAATACTGGAGGCTTGCATTAAAATCCATTGCAACATCCTGTGTATAACCTATGACACATCGTATTTCCGAATTATCAATCATAGGATCGGAGCCGCTTTTATCATCAAGAGACCGGTACCAGGCAATTTCAATATTCCCAATGCCGCGGCCTGCCTGTCCCCGTACGCTGGCTCCATATACGTTAAGTTCCGGGAATATGGATTTTCCCAGATCATCCTGCCCTCCGGGCCTCTTCCAGTAACCAAAGTATCCGTACAGGGCCAGTTCATAATTTTTAATATTTCTGTAAATCCGAAGGGATATTTCGTCATCCTTAAACCATTCATCAGGCCTGTCCGGGACATCGATCATGTCCCGGCCTGTCAATCTTTTTTCATTACCATTCCAGTGAGAAACATACTCCCCTGTTGTATAACGATCCTGATCAAACTTCGGCGTGTAAACAAGATCAATATTAGCAATATCCATGAAAAAACTTGCCTTAAATGCGTCGGAGGGCGCTTTCAGGTATTCCTTGTCCCTGCCGATAAAGTAGGACTGCCAGTCCTTGGGAAACAGGTCATTCAAAAAGACCAGGTCTCCTGTGCCCCAGGTAAGGACCTGCCTGCCTATCTTGATATCCATATAATCGGTGGGTCTTAAAAACATCCAGGCCTCCCTGGTATCGTATTCACCCCTTTCAGTTATTCCGTCCGCCCACACATCCCCTTTATACTTGAATTCGACCCGGTCCGTATATGCGTATAGCTCTGCCTGAAGCCTGGCCTCCATTACTGACTTATCTTTTTCACAGGGATCTTCCTGTGTACGATAACCGCCCCTGGCCTCCAAAAATCCGTTTAACTCAACCTGCGATAATATTTTTATAACCGGATTATCGTTTTCCTCTTCTGCGTACACTTTTGACACCGCTGATACTGTCAGCACAAATATAAAATAAATTACCAAAAACAGTCTTATATTTCCTGATTTTATCATCGTACTGCTTCCCTTGGAGGCCTCCTTAAATATCGTTCGGTAAAAAGATCATCCTTAAGACCTATATTGTATTTAATATTTGAAAATATCATTTCAGTGCTGTTTCCGCTATCCAGATCCTTTGCAATTGATATGGTTACAGTAGGATATGTTACCTGCCTGCCATCTTCTTTTGACTGGATATTTTCAATTTTCATGTTTTCGATTACCCGGTACAGGCTGTCACCTTTTTTATAGAACTCCATCTTCATCGGCATGAAGGTGCTTATATCAATAAAAGCAATATAATATTCGAATTCAACGTTCCCGGGTTTTTTGGGTGTATTCCTGACAAGATAATAATTATCCGTTTTTTCCAGCAATTCGTGCTTGTCTTCTTCGGGGCTGCGTCCCGATATATCTTCATACAGAAAGTCCGATCCCGCAAAACTGGTCCTTTTATCTCCTGCGGCAATACGTTTAACCAGGTCAAGGCCGGGCATGTACAGCCATCGGTCATCATCTTTTTCCAGCACAGCATGTTTATGTACCATGAATGCCATTTTTCGCACATCGGCAGGAGACTGGAAATATGTATAAAATTTCTGGTTACGATCATGACTATCCGTATTTTTTCTGAGCATATTGAATTTTCTCTCCCTGACTCGCCCCTGCCTGTCAGTAATCTTCATAGAGACCTTGCCCTTCATGTCAGTTCCCTGATACAGAGACATGTGGTTGGCCCTTTGTATTATTTCATCCACTGTCAGCCGGGCGGGTAATTCTTCCGAAAAAGCGCTCGCTGCAAATATTCCCAATATTATTACTAAATATATTATTCTCATTTTAATCTCCTTTCTGTTTACTTTCTTTCAATGACATTGCCGGCAGTGACGGTTTCACACTTTACGTCCTTTGAAGGACTGTTGAAATAATATTTGTCCGCTACTGTCAACATGGCAGGCAATGCCAGTAATGTGATGATTCCCGAAAGTGTCATTATGGCAAAGAGCATGATTCCCATGACCTTATATGGTATTAACGTGGCAACAAGGAGCGGCAGAAACCCAATCGCTATTACAAGCACATTCCTGCTGATGGCCCGGGCGGGCTCGCCGAACATTCCGGAGCTAACTGCCTTCCATGAACCGGTTTCACTGTATTTGCCCCGGGCACGCTGCAAAAAATGAATGGCAAAATCCACTGCCATGCCCAGGGCAAGCGCTCCCAGTACGGCTATGGGTAAATCATAATCCTTGCCGAAAATACCGATGATCCCGTATATGGTTAATACCGTAATGGTAAGCGGCAGCATGCATAAAAGCCCCCAGCGTATGGAACGGAACAGGAAGGTCATCATCAGGAAGACAACAATAAAACTCCCTATAAATGCCTTGAGCATATTCGGAATGAGTTTTTCCTGTAATACAAGATTGATATAATGGAGCCCTGCCCATTTATGAACCATGTGTACAGGAGGGGGATTTTGCTTTATATAATCATCAACTGCCTTCACAGTATCTTTAAGGGTGCTGCTGTCACCGTCCTTTAGCTGAACCCATACATTTGTGCTCATATAGTCGGGTGTAACCATGTGCCAAAGATCATGAGGCCTGTGCCCCTGCTGATACTGAAAATAACACTCGGCAACGGCCCGCAGGGTGCCGGGGATGCGGTAATTTTCCGGCTTTCCGTCCGTCATCTCCTGGTTGACCTTTGATACGGCATCCGCAATGGAACTGCTCTTACCGGCCATACCTGATCCCTTAAGATTTTCCTGCAGTCCTTTGATATACCTGAGCACATCAGGACGCTTGAATATCTTTAATTTTTCCTTTTCCAGCCCAATATACCCCTTGAGTTCATCAAGGGCAAAAAACTCATCATCAGTTGCCTGGCCGGATTTTTTATCCATGTACTCAATAATTACATCCAGAAAATTATCATATGACATATTTTGATCTGCTAGTTTATAAGCAGCCTCTGCAATGCCTATTGCAAGTTTTGGGGCATCTGTGAATTCAGCTTTTATTGTTTCGGCATATTCAACAAGGCCGCCGGATATCTTTTTAACTTCATCCCCGGTAATCTTTTCAGGCCTTTGCCCTTCCAGTATCAGGTATGCCGTATATGTACCGTCAAGGTGACTGTTAAGGGCGATATCGGCCTTGCGGATGGGATGGCTCATGGCAAATCGTTTTGCATAGTTGTCATTAACCTTTATCCGTGTAGTTCCCCAGATCCCGGCTGCAACAACTGCTGCCATTATAAAAAGGACCAGTTTCGGGCGGTTGTATGTGAGACTGCCTGTATTTTTCAATATTCTGCTTAACAGGTTTTCATGCTCCCCATGCCCTGATGACATACCGAAATTATCCAGCTTTTGTTCCGGGATCATCATTATATAGGCCGGGACAAAAATTACCGTGTAGAGCCAGGCAATCATCACACCGATACACAGGAAGGCCCCGAAGACCTGTGCCGGAGGAATAGGCGTAAATGTCAGGGAGGCAAAGCCTGCGGCAGTTGTAAGCGATGTATACAGGATCGGTGTAAACAGGGTATTCATCACTTCCCTGATCGTCGTCTCCCTTCCCTTCTCTTTTGTATAGGCGTCAAAAAACTCCGAAAGAATATGTATCGAGCTTACAGTACCGATACACATTAAAAAAATCGGTATCATGGAGCTTAATATATGGACGTCAAAACCAAGGGCTATCATCATCCCCATGGTGGACATGACCGAAAACATGGCAATAACCATGGGAAGTATTACGAGCCTCCATTTACGAAAAAAAATCAGAAGCAGGGCAAGGATTACTCCCATTGCAAGGGGGGAGCCCACAGACATCTGGGAAAACATCTCCACACCGATGGCCACCTCGGCCACAGGCACACCGGCGATATGATATTTTTCAGTGCCGCCCATCTGCTCTATCTTTTTGTTGAGTTCCGTATTAATTTTGTAACAAAGATGCTTGTCAGTCAGGGGAAGATAGATGCATATAACCTTTCCATCCCTTGAAAACATCCGTCCCCTGAGCATCTGGTTTGAAAACGCCTTTTCCCGGATTAATCGTGCATCTTCCCTTGTTTCCGGCGGACTGCTCATGAGCCATTCAAAGCTGATCTCCCCGGGCGCCCCCTGTGACATGTGATCGACCAGTGACGGACCAAGCATATCCACTTCAACAACACCTGAATATTGACCCGGTGTTTCATCATTTTGCCACCTGAGTGTCTTTGCAAATTCAGTAAGTTCATAAACATGTTTTAAGGTATCAGGATTAAAAACCCCGTCCGGATCATCTTCATTTACAATGCCCACCACAATGGTTTCACTGAGACTGAACTGCTTTTTCATTTTATTGTGAAAAACACGCTCGATGTCATCTGCAGGAAGCATGTTTTCCGGGTCAGTATCAACCTGAACCATGGGGAAAAATGCACACATCAGGATTGTAAACAGCACCATTATAAGGGTGGCCAGTTTGCAATGTTTAATCGAAAAATCGACCAGAATATTTTTTAATGTTTTCATATTATTCTTCTTACACTCCTCATATTTTAGTTAAGCTACTTAACCTTTAGGGCAAAAAAATTAACCCTGTTTTTTAAATAACCTTTCATCCATTACACTGCCCAGGGCCTCCAGCAGTACGGATATTGTTGATATTTGCGACAGGGAAAAGGAATCAAGGCTTTTTATTAAGTATTCCATATCTTTACCATGAAACTTTTTATGGGCCTCAAACCCCCGCCATCCCAGTTTGGTAAGGGACAGGGGGTATTCCTTGCTGTTTTCTAAAGACTGTTTTTTTTCGATAAATCCTTTTTTTATAAGCTTGGAAACCATCTGGGACGCAGCACTCTTTGATATACCGAATCTTTTTGCAATATCTATAACCCTTACCTGCTCTCCTTCTCCAACCGCCTGAATTGTATGTGCCTCGGCAGTTGAAATCTCGAACCCTTCATCTACAGTGATCGGGAGTTCCTCGGAACGTGAATACTTCCTTGCAACCTGTAGAAGCTGCTGTATAGCATGCCTTATTATTTCTTCTTTAGTATCCATACCACTTACAGTAAAGCTACTTAACCTTTTTGTCAATAAAAAAATTAGGATAACAACAGATCATCTGGAACTGAAAGAAAAAGAACTTGTTGAATTTAAATGAGCAATTCTCCTTATACTTACACTTCAGCCCTCTTTCTGGCAACCAGCACATACCTGCATGTCACACCAAGTATCCTTTTTTTCTGCATAGCAGATACAACACCGGCATTGAAACGTTCAGATGACATGGGGGCTTGTATCATATGGGTCATTTTCCATCCTCCTTTTACCATGGCGCTTATATAATCATCTATCAGGATGGAATTTTCCCATGTCTCTTCCCTTGCCGGCCTGCCCTGGAAATCCCTCCAGTCGGCGTTAATAATCGCCATTATGGTTTCCTTTTTGCTGTTTTTACAAGCAAGAGTAAAAAACAGTTCAAAGAACCTTATATAGTCTTTTTTTGACATGCCCGCTATGCTGTCACTGTGATATTCATTGGCCTTTTTACTGAAATAGGGAGGATCAAACAGGATAAAATCCGGTTTTGTTTTCATGTCCAGCGGCCACTTCATATTATCAGGGTCCCAGTACCATCGTTCTATTTCCGGTCGTATACCTGCATCGCCCTCCATATCAAAACTCACACAGCGGCGGTTCATTACAAGACATGTATCAGGCACAACCCCTCCTCCTGCCATGGGGTCCATGACCAGTTCACCCTGGCCAGTAAAATAATAGAGCATATGCGCTATCATCTGGGCAGGGATACGGCCGGGCCAGTCATCACCAAAACGTTTATCCACATCATTGTAAAACCAGTAATCCCATGTCCTCAGTCCCCACCCGAGAAACCTGAACCGTTCCATGTCGTCTTTTCCTTCAAGACCTATTGACCAGGCAAGAGGCAGAGGGCACCTATTTCCCATTGCAGCCTGGCTTACAGGCATACCTGCGTTGACTGCCTTTCTCACACGATTGGCTGTCTTCCCCTTTTGAATGTATGACATTACTGTTTTACTGTTTATGCTCAGGAGGGAGGCAATCTTTTCCTTTGAAAAGCCAAGCCTCTTCATTTTTAATGCAGCTATTTCCTTTGGCAATGCACCCTGAACAGAACAACATGGCCGTTCAATCTTCATCTTTCTGACCGCCTTATCAGTAATGTCTTTTATTTCGCTGGCGCTCAATCCGCTTATTTCTGCAGCGGAACTGCCCTGCCCTTTTACGGTAATCCTCTTAAATTCATCGTGAGATGCCTGTTTAAGACCTTCCAGTGCCTTTACCTGAGACCGGTTGAGATTGTGGTTTACTGCTGCATCTTGAACCTCCATTGAAGTTTCCAGCAAAATCGACAGGTCGTTTCTGTAAAATGATTGCCACTTCAATGGGTTAGGCAAATTCTTAAAGATATTTTCCACCTGTCCCGTAAATTTACGGGACAGGTGGACTAACTCCTTTGAAATATACGATCCCCTGTTATTGCTTCTCCGCATAGAATCAAGCCTACTAAGAAGATTTTTTACTCTTAAAGCCGCGGATTCCCCCATAAGTTTATATTCATCATCTCCGACCAGTTCAGCGTCAATCAGATCGACTATCATCTCAATAGTTTCTATGGCAGACAGGTTCTCACGCTGCAGGTTTTCAGCAGCACACATGCGTCTTGCCTCCAGATCGCTTGCCTCGATCACCCTGGAGAGAATGGTCCGCATATCAGTATACTCCCTGACAGCCCTTAGTCTCCTCTCGCCGCATATGAGCTCAAATCGCCCGTTGCGGCGTCTTAACACCACAGGCTCAATAAGCCCGTCATGACTGATACTGGAGGCAAGCTCCCTTAGTTTATCGGCATTCATATGCCTGCGATGTTGGAAAGGAGACAGATCAATCTTTTTAATATCAATCAATTCCATGGCTAATTTTCCTGATTTTTTTATTTATTAAGGCAGGTTTCTTTGTTCAAGTGTCTTCAGTATACAATATATATGCCATAACCGGACAAGATACATGAGAAAGAAAACAGAGAGGATACAACCCCCTGTTTTTAATCCCCTTTATATTGAGATATCCAACAATCGGCAGTCTGTACTCAAAGGAGTATTCTAAAATCGGAATCTTAAAAATCATACAAAATGCACAAAAACATGTGCACATAGGCACATGTTTTTGTGCATTTAAAAAAGTAATATACAGCTACATTTATTGTGGTTTAACACCGTTTTTACGTCTGAACATCATACGTAAAACCATCCCACCAAAGAACAGGATACCTCCCGCAATATCAATGGGGAGCCCGGGATTTTCTATCACCCGGGCGACAGGCACAGTAACAGGCTCCTGTTTTGGCTCCAGCCTGTTTCCGGCCCCGCGGCCTCTGCCTCCACCCCTGCCCTGATGCTCATCAGCCTGGTCTCCTGCCAGTTTAAGGTCTCTCGAACCCATTACCATCAATCTTCCGCTGGTGAATATTGTCTCACTCTTGCAGAGTTTTATCTCCTTTTCACCGGCATCACCGGGATTAATGATAATTGTCGCGACAGGCACAGGGCTGTTGTGTTCATCCATCACCGAGGCTATCTGAGTGCACTGCATGGTAAATGGCAGAGTGGCGTCTTTTATCAATTCGCCTTCCTTCAGATCAAATGAGTATTTTGTACCAAGCATCGCACTGGCAAGGTGCCCGAGGATCAGTATAATGTATGAAAGATGTATTATAAGAATACTTACCCTGCCTGTAACACTGCCGTTGCAGTTATTTTTTTTCGACCTTATTTTTTTTATCAGATTGAAATCATCCACTACACACACTGCAAGGTTGACAGTCATAAGGGCTACCAGGATTATCAGTACAATCAGCCACCCCCTGACCGGGCAGGCCCCATCACCTGTCTCCAGCAGCCACTGGATAATCGTTGTTTCTTCCAGTGCGTTGAATACCTTAAAATAACTGGGATATATTACCAGGGATATAAAAAACCAGAAAGCAATAAGCAGCGCCAGTGAGAAGAACAACTGCATGGAACCGAAAGCTGCCCAGCACCTTCTTATGTAACCTGTATTTTCAGTACTCATACCAGTCCTCCTTTCTGCCCTGCATCAAGAAAAGCGCTGTGCCAGGCCGGTTTAACTACAAAATCAAAAAAGAGCCACCACCATATGATCATCACAAAACCGATGACACCCATTACCGGAGCAGTCTTTTTGGGCCAGACACCTGACCTTCCGGCGTGGAGCATGGCAGCATAAAATATCCATATCATGGCGGAATACAGGTGCATGGGGCGCCAAATCCATACATCTCCATAGCCTCCGATCACGGCCCAGACAGATCCGAAAAGCTGTGATAAAGAGAAAAATATAAACCCCCACAGGGCATACATATGTATTGCCCCGTTTGTTTTCAACATATCGGACTCATCTTCCAAAGGTCTGATCAGGATGGCTGCCGACAGGCTGAAACAGCAGGCAAAACAGGCAACCCCGATATCTTTAAAATGGAAAAACAGGAAGGTTAAAACCCTCTCCGAAGGCATGTGAGGTTCAAGCCCCATGTTTGTTTTATAGATACCGATTGTCGAAATGAGCAGTATGGTGCCGACAGCCAGCGACATGGACAATCTAGAGGCCTGCCTTTTAAATGTGAACAGGACCAGCATCCCGAGAATAAAAGATTGTGCCACTGATGCATCATAACGCACGTGTGCCGGGGTATGTCCGCCGGCTATTACATACATAATAATAAATGCAAGATGGACGACTACCGCGGCAACAAGAAACCGCCGCGGGTTGTTGTCGTACACTTTATCGTCCCTGATAAAAAATCCGGATATCAATGCAGCCCCGTACAGGCCTGTTTTTATCCAGTACAACATAAAAGCAATTGTTGTCATAAGTCTTATATCCCTTCTTTTTTCAAAATACTTACAATAGGCCTAGAACGAAACAGTTAAACCGCCAAATATTTCAAGGCCTGGCATCTCATCGTCGTCTTCCGTGTATTCTTCATCAAGGAGATTGGAAACCTCAAAGAAGGCCTCAAAATTTTTACCTATCTCCTTGGTAAGCTTTATATCGACCATAAAATAGCTGCCGAGCTTCTCTGTATTGTCTTCATCTGCGTAGCGTTCACCCACGTACTCTCCGCCCACACTGATGCCAAGGGCAAGGGGGTCGTACCGGTAGCGGAAAATAACGTTGGCCATATGGGTCGGGTCGTAGGTCAGTTCCTTTCCAGTCTCCAGGTTCTCCGAATCCAGATAGTAGTAGCCAAAACGTCCGCTGAAAGATTTGGTAAAATCTATTACGAGGTTGACTTCCCAGCCCTGGGTTCGGGCCTCGGAAATGTTTGTCACCAGATACACAGGCAGGTCGTTGTAAGTTTCAGAGGTTGCAATGGTCTCGATTTTATCTTCGAGATCGTTCCGGAAAACGGACAGGGTCAAAAGGGCCTTTTTATAAATCTTCCACTCAAGGCTGCTCTGATATGACCAGGTCAGTTCCGGGGCAAGATCAGGGTCTATGCGTGTCCATTTTTTCTTAAAAAACTTTAATCCCTCAAAGGAGTGGCATCCCTTGGCAGATCGAAAACCCCTCTCGGTAGAGGCCCTGAATTTAATGTTGTCTGTCAGGTTATAAAGCAGGCCGGCCTGGGGAAAAAAATCGTCTCCCCACCAGTTATGATCAACCCATCGGGTTCCAAGCAGCAGGGTCAGGCGGGAAAAATCTATCTCATCCTGAAAATAGAGATTGTTTGTGTACTGATCCTTCATCCCAACTGTTGTATTTTCCGGAAAATCTCCCTGGTACTGGTAACCAAAGGTAGCCGAATGTTGTTTTCCAAAGAGCCGGTTATAATAGGTTTCCGCCTCATAGGTGTCCATGGACATTTCGCTCTCAGTCCACTTCAGCTTCAGCATGGAACCCCTGACAACAAACTTGGACAGGTCATCCGGGCGCCATTCAGTAATACTGTTAAGCGAATATTTCTCCTGTTTCCAGTCCGGACTGTCCTGTTTATAGTAGCTAGGCTTTAAGACTGTCTTGAGTCTGGGAGTAATTTCATACTCCAGGCTTGCCCATAAATCGTCATATGTATAGGCATCCTCCGGCTCTTCTCCATCGTACTTGCTTCTTGTAACATCCAGACGGTATCCGAACTTACTGATTTTGCTGCCGCCCCCCGCATGATGGACCTGCCTGCCGTTTGAACCGAATCCGGTGGAGGCGCTGAGGGTAGGCTCTTCCGGGGCAGACCTGGTGATCACATGTATGACACCTCCCGAGGTTTCGCCACCACTGAGGACGGAAGAGGCTCCCTTCTTGATTTCGATACGCTCAATCATCTCTACGGGATAACGATCCAGTATCGGCGCCCTTCCCGGGCATTTGTACTGCTTCTGCCCGTCAATGATCAGGGATGTGTGAAAGACGTCCAGGCCGTGGATCTTGACGCCATTTGAGTTCCTGAACAGGCCGGTAAGCATCTCCAGGGCCTCAGCCAGGTTATGTATATTCTGACTCTCCAGCTCCTCCCTGGTGATAACAGTAGTGCCAATGGGAACATCTCCCAGGTTATGTTCGTTTTTAGTCGCAGTGACCACTATTTTTTCAAGTTCAATAACAGATATCTCGGAGAGCTCTTCCTCCTCAGTCGAATCAGGACCGGCTTCAGTTGCCATTGCAGTAAGGCCAACCGGGATAAATGTGAACAGAACAGCCAGAATCACGACAAAGTTTCTCCAGGCGGCATTTCTTCCAGGATTTTCTTTTTTATTTGTTTTTCTTGATGTATTTTCGATACTCATAAGGCAATCCTCCTAATTGCAGATGCAAATTTAAATAAACGATGACCTCTGACAGTTCCCGAACAAAAAAAGGCGTGGCAGGTTTCGCTGAAACCTGCCACGCCTTCACTACTTAACGCACCACACTGATTAAGGGTCGAGAGCCGTAAGACGATAAAACATTAATTAGGGCTTTATATATTTATTTGATTTACCTAATACCATAATAAAGAATATTGTCAAACCTTTTCTGATGGAAATCAAAAAACAATATGTATTATCTTCATCATTTTCCTGAATCCCGGGAACAATGCAAGAAGCCTGTAAATCGATGCCTGCTTATTTTTATGCCTGTCAAAATAGTAGTATTCGGTAATAAAGGAGGCACCTGTATTCCAGGCGTCTATCTCTTTTCCTGTTTTTATTCCCCACTTAAAATTCGCATTATATTTTTTTACGTCAGGGTGCCTGTTTGTCCTTTTCGCTATAAAAGGAGACATTGCCTCAAGGATCATTTCCGCTTCAGGGAAATTATCCCCGATTGTTTTTAAAAGGGATTTCACTTCGAATTCTGAGAAGTACATAAGAAGGCCTTCCGCAATAAAAAGGGTCGGGCTCCCCTTTGGAACCTCCTTTATCCATGGAAAATCCAGAGCTGATTTTGATATAATTCTATATCTTTCATTCTCCCTAAAGAATTTTTTTCTGAGCTCTATTGCTTCCGCAACATCAAGGTCAAACCATGTTACAGTACCGTTGTCCAGCCTGTGAAAGCGAGTATCCAGGCCGCATCCAAGGTTTACCACAACTGCATCTTCATGTTTTGCAAGGAATTGCCCGGTAAGCTCATCCAGTATTTCAGTGCGAATGGATACTCCCATCTGCGATCCGCTTGACACCTCTTTTTTACCTGAAAAGTCGCACTCTATCTGATCAAATATCTCCACGGATTTGGGATCATTGATAATGCCATCCGTTTTTTTGGTTTCAAGGTATCTTGCCCTTAAGGGGATTAACATTGTCTGGGGTACATTTTTAAGAGTTGATTTTATTTTATTATTTCCCATAACTTCACCTTTTCACTGACACATATGAATTAACGAATATCGTTTTTTATTCCCTCAACATTTTCCCCATAAAAACTCGCAGTTCATGCCTTCATTACAAAACAAGCCTCGCCAGATGGTATACAAGGGCGGACATTAACAGTGCTACGGCAATGTAATAACCCGAGATGCGGAGCGTCCATTTCCATGAATTGGTTTCCTGCTTCATTGAAAGTACTGCTACAAAACAGGGGATGCTGAAGTAAAAACCGAACAAAAAGGCCAGGGCTTCGGCTGTTGACAGTGTTGCCCGCAGTTGTGATCCCAGGTCTGCGCTTACCTCGGCTTTACCTAAAACCGTGGCTGATGCGCCGAACACGGAGCTCAGGACACCCAGGGAGGCCTCCTTTCCCATTATCGAGCATACAAGGGCGGTAAAGGTCTGCCAGCGTAATCCGAACCACATGGTCACCGGTTCCACACTGCGCCCTATCCTGTATAGAATGCTGTGTTCGATATTTCCATCGGAAGTATATGCAAACACCCAGAAGATAACCGAAAGTGATACAATAAAAACCAGTGCGCGTCTCAGCATATCGCCCATACGTATGAATACCAGTCGAAACAGGCTGCGCCATCTGGGTTTGTGATAGGGCGGCAGCTCCATGATAAGGCCTGCCCTCTCCTCTTCTTTTACAAGGTGCGGACCGAATATCCTGGCTGTAACCGATATTAACAGGTAGGAGGTGATAAACAAAGCCGCGATAACCCATACTGTATTAAGACCGAAAAAGGCGGCCCCGAAAACCGCCACAACACCCCAGGTTGCTGCGCAGGGCATTATCCAGGCGAGGGCCATGGTAAGGACCCGCTGTCCCCAGGAATCTATAACCCTTGTGCTTGTTGACCCTCCGATAGCGCATCCGAAGCTCATTAAAAATGGCATCACAGCTTTTCCCTGGAGTCCCAGTTTAGACATGGTATTGTCAAAGACATAGGATATACGTGCCATGTAACCGACCTCTTCCATAAAGCCGAAGACAAGGCTCGATCCTGCCACAAAACCTGCCAGGCCCACGGCAGTACCCACTGCCTGCATGGCTACTTCAACAAGAGAAAGAAACCATGGCGACATGCCTGCGGCGCTTAGGCCGTCAAGAATAAAAGGCAGAAGCCATCTTGGAGCCTTGAAACTCAGGTACATCCAGGGAATGGTGATAATAAAAGAGGCTATAAGCCCTGCAAACATCATGGCAAGGGCAAGAGGCTTTCCCCAGCGCCTGCTTGTGGCCAGGCAATCAAACTTTCCACGCGGGGGTCTGGCGCCATTGCTGTTATCCTTTGATGTAACTTTTCCCCTTATCAGCGAGGCTATCCATTCGAATCTGCACCTGGCCGTGTCCGGAGAACCAGCCTTTACGCCTTTGAGCGCTGATTGAATCTCCTCCCATGGGGATGAAGATATGGAGGCCTTTACCATATCTGATGCCGGCGCGTCACCTTCGAGGATTTTTGAGGCCAGCCAAGGACGGGAATAGGCGCCGATCCCATGTGCAGGCAGCAGGCCTATAAGGGCAGTGTAGTCCTCTCCCATGGCCGATTCACAGATTTCATCCAGGGATGAAAAATCCAGCTCTTTGGGCTCCTGTCCTATGACCTTTAAAAATCCTTCATACCCGTTTTTATCGGAAGCATTCATGGGGACTACAGGTATTCCAAGCTGCCTGGAAAGAGCCCTGCAGTCAATGGTTCTGCCCTGTTCCTCAGCCACATCGATCATGTTGAGGATCAGTATTGCCGGGTGCCTGATCCCCGCATAATCTGCAAGCATATAAAGGCTCCGTTCAAGCTGGGAGGCGTCTACTATGATGCAAACCAAATCCGCCCTGCCTGCGGCTATGTAGTCACGTGTAATCCGTTCTTCTTCAGAGCAGGCAAACAAACTATATGAACCCGGAAGATCTACCACAGAATACTCTTTTTCCATAAAGGTAAAAAAACCTGTCTTTTTTTCGACTGTCTTTCCGGGCCAGTTGCCCACATGCTGCCTTGATCCGGTAAGGGCATTGAATATTGTCGATTTCCCGGTATTCGGCTGCCCCAGCAGGGCGATCTCCCTTACAGGCAAAGGTTCCGGCGATTCCTCCTTCGGACTGGTCAAAAGGATATTGTGTATGCGTGTTTCAGTCATTATATATCTTCCACTATCACCCTTCCGGAATCTTTTCTATTCACAGCCACCATGGTGTCCCGCTCATAGATCAGTATTGGCAGGCGTTTCTGATTCTCGATTATCTCCACTTCACAGCCGATTGTAAGACCGATGGCAGTTACCCTGCTCATAAAACGGTGATCACCCCCTATGGCGGCAATACGCACCCTTTCTCCGGTCAGGCTGTTTTTAAGGCTTTTAGCCATATTCATTCCTCTTTGTTCAATAGGATACTTTACTGTTAGAAATAGTAGGTCATTCCAACGCCAAAGGTACGCGGTTTGCCAAAGGAAAGCACACGCATGCTGGAAAAACCCGTAAAATATTCCTCATCGGTCAGGTTGCTGCCATAGACGCAGAAATCCCAGTCATCGAGCCTGTAGCCGAGTCTTGCGTCTACCAGCGTGTACATATCCTGTTCAGGGAACTCCATGTTTTCGTTGTCATAAAAATACATTTTCCCCTGGTTATAGATATCGATACGGCTGTAGAAGCCGCCGGGGTGTATGTATGCGGCCCCGACACGAATAGTATGGGTCGGAGTCAGTTCGATGTTTCTGCCGTTGTAGTTGCCAACCCCGGTGTCGTAATCATCGTATTCGGCCTCAATGATACCCAGGGCCGCGCTCAATTCCAGACCTTTTAGAGGCCGGTAGATCGCTTCCAGTTCAAGACCCTGTGAATGGGCCTTCTCGGCGTTGTCCGTAACAAACATCGTGCCCATGCCCTCGACCTTGTAGACATGGATGTCCTTGATATCCATATAGAACAAGGATGCGGCCAGATATCCGCGCTCAAACTCACCTTTCAGTCCCCATTCATAATTTGCGGATTTCTGGGGCTCAAATCTGTTGTCTTCCTCATCGCCGGCCATGGCAAAATAGTTGAAACCTCCGGGCATGTAGCCACTGGAGTATGATATATATGAACTCCAGGAATCGGCAAACTGCCAGGACACTGCAGCCTTGGGAAGGAAGACATTCCAGGTCTTTTCGGCCTTTAAATCAAACATGGACGGGCCGGGCACTGCTACCGGCAGGTAATACATGGAGAGATCTATCTCTTTTTCGATGCGCTGGTAGCGTCCTCCCAGGGTCAGCTCAAAGCCCTGGGAAAAGGGGATAATGACCTGGCCGAAGACTGCAAATGTTTCGGCGTCCATGCGGGATTCCGCGCTCATCTCAAAGTTGCCCAGATAGTCATAGGTAACCGGATCGAATCCGGGGAACTGCTGCCCTATGCCGGGCTGATCGCGTTTTTCCTTTTCAAAATACAGACCTGCCACCCAGCGGAAACCGTCCGTGTCAGCGCTCGACAGGCGCATTTCCTGGGTCCAGTTTTCATCCTTATAATTCCAGAATTGAGTCAGTCCGTCATAAAGGGAATTGTTGCCAAAGTCCGAATCATAACTGGCATCGAATTCCAGGAGTTTGTGCGTGGTAATCGAATTAAGGGAAAAAATATCAAAATCATAGATCAAAGCCAGGCTCTGGGCATTGTTTTCCGTGGTCTGCCTGGTGGGCACATCAAAGTCGACATGTTCGGCGTCATCCCTGGAATAATCGTAAATATTGTCCCCGTCCGGCACGCCCAAACCGTCAACACCATATTCTCTGGTGTATTCGTTGATCAGGGAGAGCCGGAGGGCAAATTGGTCAGTGGGAGTTGCAGTCAGGTTGAGGTTGGTCCGGCGGTCGTCTGCTTTGTTGAAGTCCTTGTCCCTGTCTGGGTTCTCATTCTCAATCCAGCCGTCATCCTGTCGGTATTGCCCGTTTATTCCCATATAGAGCCTGTCATTGATGAGGGCGCCGTTGGCATTAAAAACCCCGCGCATGAGATTATAACTCCCATATTCTACCCCTATTTTTCCCTGCCATTCATTTACAGGTTTTTTGGTGACGATATTTATAACCGCGCCGATAGCGTCCTTGCCGTAGATCGCACCCTGGGGACCGCGCAGTACCTCAATCCGTTCTGCATTAGCAAAGGATGCGTCAAAACCTTCCGTGCCGATGTGGGCTACACCGTCGATATAGATGAGTACCGGATTGTTATTAGTGAATATAGACGGGTTAAGGCCCCGGAACCTGACACCCGTGGCAATGGGGCTGGCGGCTGCGGTCATGTTGGGGATCTCCCGGATGAGATCATTCACATTTTTGATGCCCTTTTCTTCGAGTATGACCTCATCTATGACTGTAATGCTCTGCGGGACCTTTGCCGGGTTCTCTTCCATCTTGTTGGCTGTGACAACCACTGTTTCAAGCTTATAATCTGCTGACTCGGTTTCTTCTGCCCATACTGTCGTGCCTAAAACCATTATGAATATTAAAAAAAAGGCTGTAATAACATATGAAAACACCGATTGCTTTATTTTGAAATTGCTGATATCGGACATATATTTCTCCTGTTGATATGAAAATATGATTTAATTAGTCATATCTAATATATTTAGTCATGCCTGACTACCCGCTAAAGGACTTTCTCTGCCCCGGGAGGGGATATCATTGTTCAGGGGAGGTTTTATAAATGGGGAAGGATGAGTCTGTTCCGCAAATCTCTGAGATAATCGCCCGGCAGCACACCGAATCTTTTCCTGAAGGAAGAGCTGAAATGACTTACATTTACATATCCCACTGCCCAGGCAGCCTCGCTTACCGGGCAGAATTCCTGCTCCATCATTCGTTTTGCAGTTTCCATGCGGTGGGAATTAAGAAATCCATAGACCGTCTGCCCGAATAGATGACGGAACCCGGTTTTAATCTTTTTTTCATTTAATCCCACTTTTCTAGCGAGTTCCGCCAGTGTGGGCGGATCAAGCATACTGTCCATCATTATTTGTTTCACCTGGTGAAGCTGCTCCACCTCCTTTGGAGACAGGGCAGTACAGGGAGACTTTTTACCGAACTTACTGTCTATCTCAAGGGCCAGAAGCTCAAGAACCTTTCCCTCAATAAATAACTTTCTGGCCGGGCCCTCGATACTGCATTGAAGAATCTGGAATACTGCCGATTCAACAGCGGGTGCCATCTCAAAATAGAGCTCGTGATTTATTTTGTCTTCCTCCCATAATCCTCCTGATAAATTATTCCATAAAAAGTAAACTGATGTTCCCATAAGGGATGAAAGTTTTTCAGGAGTTATGAATATGGTCACCATTTTAACAGGACTGGAGCGCTCCATTTCAAACAAAGTATTTACTTCATATGGCAGCTTTTTATTCGGCAAAAAAGTGCAGGTCCCGGGAAGAAGTTCCATGGACCTTGTAAAACCGTTATCCAGACTGAGGTGCAGGGTGCCGCTGGCGGAATAGATATATGCAAGCTCGATACATTCCACACGCTTTCTGACAGGAATCGAATAATCCTTTGAAAGGGAAAAATTATCAACAGCAACCAGTAAATCTCTTTCTATTGCATATATCTGCTTTTTGTTCTGAAAGTTTTTTATCTGGCTTGTTGAAAGCGGGTTTGAGCCCTGCCAGGAGTATTTTATATAATCAGTATTCATAATAAGCTTACATCAATGACACTTTTACAGTAAATTATAAAAAAAGGCGCAGATGGTTGATACCACCTGCACCTTCACTTCAATACGCGTCCTGAAGACCGAAAGCCGTAAGGATATACACTTATTAGCCCTATATATATTATTTAGATTCATCTAACATTTGTAATGTTTCCTGTCAAGTATTTTTTCAGAAAAACAGACGAGCTGACTTCGTAATTCTTTTTGATATTGTAAATAAAACGTTTATGCATTACGTATGCCATACATCCTGCATGAACATTCCTTTTACTTTTTGTTCAAATATACAGTTAATAATTTCAAACCTTGATACTTCAGGCAGGTCTTCCGGCATCAGGACCGGGGCGAGGTTGTAAATTTCTTCTATTTTCAGGTATTAATCAGCCATTTGCCATTCTTTAATCCTTTGCTGTGCAGACCACATATCAAAGTATTTTCCTCTTTTTTCGATCAGTACATCATGTCTTCCGCTTTCTATTATCCTGCCATTATCCATAACCAGTATGTTGTCCGCTCCTATGATGGTAGATAACCTGTGGGCTATTACTATCACTGTCCTGTCTTCAACAAGCCTGTTTATAGCATTTTGTACTGCCATCTCGCTTTCAGTATCAAGGGCTGCGGTGGGTTCGTCCAGGATAACAATTGGAGCATTTTTCAGTATTGCCCTGGCGATACTTATCCTCTGCTTTTCTCCTCCTGACAGATTTCCCCCTATATCACCTGTCTTTGTATTGTACCCGTCAGGCATAGCGGATATAAACTCATGGCAGTATGCTGATTGCGCGGCGTCTTCCACTTCCTTATCAGTTGCATCCGGATTTGCCATTTTTATATTGTTCATAATCGTATCATCAAACAGGTACACATCCTGAAACACAACTGATATATATTTCATCAGGTCATCGGGATTCATATTTTTTATATCCGCTCCGCCTATTTTGATACTTCCCTGCTGAACATCCGCGTATCTCATGATAAGCCTGGTCAATGTTGTCTTGCCGCATCCTGAATGCCCTGCAATGGCAGTCATGGTTTTTTCAGGTATATAAAAGCTCATATTGTCTATAGCTTTCGTGTGCTGATTATCATAGGTAAAGGATACACCCTTAAACACGATATCAAATTTATCCGGACGTTGAACAGGTTTGTGGACCTCAAGGGATTCTGTTTCCAGTATGGACTTTATCCTTTTAAATGCGGAATCCATCAGGTCAAACAGTTGAATTATGCCGATAAAAATCGACAGGGGTTCCGTAAGCCTTGCCACAATAACAAGACAGGCGCCCAGCGTCACCGGTTCCATGGATCCGGCATCAACAAACATGGCCCCGGCAAAGAGGATAACCAGGAGAAGTGTTTCGATCAAAATACCCAGCAGGACGAATGGCAACTGTAATTTATACAGGTCCTGTTTCTGTACTGCCCTTACATGCCCTATGGCCTGCTGAAGTTTTTCTGCATTTATACCGGTTCTGTTTACAGCCCTTAAAACAGGTAATCCCTGGATATACTCAATAAACCCCGCTTCAAGTTCCGCGTTTGCACGATTGAATTCCGATTTTTCATGAATGCCGAGTTTTCTTGCCCTGTAATAAAGCGGAATTGCAAAGGGGAAAAACAGGAGCATCAGTAGGGCCAGCCTGAAATCAAAGCAGAAGGTAACCGCGATTATTGTAGCAGGAACAACAAACAACTGCATAAGTACACCGGCCACCATACCCATAAGCAGTACTGATTCATCAACATTGCTTGAGAATATGGAATTAAGCTCCCCTGTTTTACATGACGAAAGTTTCTGCAAAGGCATCATCCTGAGCCTTATACCGAGCCTTGACCTGAGAAAGTGGGCTATATCAACGATATTACCGGTATAATCAAAATCATGGGCCTTCCATTTTACTGCAAGGGATATTATGCTGAAAAATATCATTAATCCAAGCCAGGTGAGCACATCAGGGACTATGATATCCCCGGCAAACAGACCTTTTAAAAGAGGATAAAACATACCCAGCGCAAGCCCCTGTGACACAAAGGCCACAAAAAAACAAAGCAGGCTTTTTTTAAAACTGCCTGCACGTTCTCCTGCAAGCTCCAGGGTGAGTTTGTAGATTTCGTATACTGATGAAAATCCTGCTTTCTGCATTATGCAATCCCCTAAATAAAATTACAGCCCCCAGTTTTGCGCTTTCTCATAGTTACCCCAAAGCCTGGTGTATATCCCCTGCCCTTCCAGCAGTTCATCATGCCTTCCTGTCTCCGATATTCTTCCCCTGTCAAAAACCAGTATCTGCTCAACGTCCTTTACTGCATGCAGCCTGTGAGCAATCACAATGACTGTTTTATTTTTCATCAGGTTTGACAGGGCCTTTATTATCTCTTCTTCGTTTTCAGGATCAGCAAAGGCGGTTGCCTCGTCAAGCACAACAATGGGCGTATTTCTTAAGATGGCCCTGGCAATTGTAATCCTCTGTTTCTGCCCTCCCGACAGACTGCCCCCCCTGTCTCCCGCCTTTGTTTCGTATCCCTGCGGTAGCGACATAATAAAATCATGTATCTGTGCCGCCTTTGCGGCGTCCTTTATATCTTCATCAGTTGCACTGTCATTTGCAATTCGTATATTGTCTGCAATGGTATTATTAAATAAAAAGGTATCCTGAAAAACAAATGAAACCATGTCCATCAATACTGAAGTATCAATATCCTTTATATCAATTTTTCCTATTTTTATGCTGCCTTCAGTCACATCCCAGAACCTGGGGATAAGCCTTGCCACAGTACTTTTGCCCGCGCCGCTCGGTCCTACCAGCGCTACTGCGGTATTTTGGGGAACAATAAAGCTGACATTCCTTAATGCATAGTTATCCTTTTCATTATATTTGAAGGAGACATTATCAAACACAACATCATATCCTTCGGGAGAGTTAAAAGATGATGCCTCTCTTTGTTCGGGGATATCCATAACCTCATATATCCTGATTGCCGCTGCCCGTGATTTCTTAATAAATTCACTTGCCCACATCAACGGCATCAGGGCATCTGCCATGCCCGTGCTGACCAGGAGCAGGGCAATAAACCGGGTAAAATCCAGGCTGTCCTGTATAACGAATATTATTCCGACTGCAGTTACTGCAATCAGTGTGGGCATGGGGCTTAAGACAGTCATGGATATCCTGGCAGGTGTGCTTGTGGCTGCTATCCATGTTTTCAAATGTACCCTGTATCTTTCAAGAGCACTGCTATACCTTTTAAAAGGTGTTTTGCCGTCATCAAAGGTCCTTACAACAGGCATGGCCTGGACAAATTCTATTACGGCCCTGTTTATGTCCGACTGGCTCTGCTCATAGTTTGTCCTGTGCCTTGCTTCGTCTTTCATAACAAAATACATGATTAAAGCGCCGAGCATCAATATACTCACAGCAACCAGCGCCAGCCTGTAGTCAATAATTATCAGGGCTATAAGGGACGCGACAGGCGCTGCTATGCTTTTACCGATCATTGGTATACTGTCGGCCACAAAGGCATGCAGATTTTTCACATCATCAAGCAGGACTTTTTTAATGGCCCCGGTGCCCGTGGAAATAACATGTCCAAGGGGAACCTTTGCCCAGTGTGAAGTGATACTTGTCCTTAATATCTCCTCAAGCCTGAAGGCACCAAGATGTGATACTGTAAAGGAATAATATTTTAATAAAAAAGAAAATATAATCACAAAGGCAAGCATGGAAAAGGCCTGCTTAAAACCAAATGATATTCCTGATAATTCAAGAGATCCGCCTGCTGATATGAAAAGCACATACGCAAGCAGAACGTATCCCGCAACATTGATCACGGCTCCTGCGATGGAAAGTGTTATTGCTGCTTTTATATAACCCTTTACAGGGGCCATTATGGCCCACAGGCCTTTTTTAATTTTTACCGGTTCATTCATTTCCCGGCAATATCCAATTCCATTGTGCCGATGGGTGTTTCAAGAGTCCGGGATCGAACAGTCCTAAACCCGGCCTCAAGCATGGCATCTGCCAGCTCCCCCTGTTCAAACCTTACATCCCGGCCCGCCCCTAAAAGCCCTCCCAGCCATTCCAGTATCAGGGCAGGCTCTGTATGCTCGTTAGTCATGCCGTCATGCAGGCTTATAAAAAAACCTTCCGGTTCAAGGGAATTGTATATCCTCGAAATCATGGTATTCAGACTGTGTTTTGCACAGTTTAATGTGGCACTGGCAAACACCAGGTCATACCCGTCCCCGAAATCATCAATCGTGTAGTCTCCTGCCATTACCGAGATCCTTTCACCCATATCCCATGAAGAAATTATTTCCGAGGCCAGTCGGGTTACAGGGTCATGGTCAAATATTACTGCTTCAAGTATCTCGCTTGTCTGTGCAATATATAATGATAAAACTCCATGCCCACCGCCCAGATCAAGCATTCTCCTGAATCCTGAAAACCCCTTAAGCCCTTTCACTATCCCGGCAATACGGCTTCCCATCTCGCCTACTGCCCATGGCATGCTTGCCCTTGCGCTTTTTACCCACCAGTCATCCGGCTCAGGCCCAATATCTGCCTGGACAGGCCCCGGACCTTTGCGGACAAGATCTTCCAGATGTTCCAGCGGATCAATACTCATTTGCCTGATCATTGCGAACAGGTCTCCGACATAATATCCGGATGCAGATGACAGGTATTGATTTGTCATTGGCATATTCCTGTAACGCCCTCCCCTTTTTTCAAGCAGACCGATGTTTGTGAGGGCGTCCATAAAATATTCCGTGCTCCCGGCATTGGTCCCGAGTTCCGCGGCTGTCTGCTCCGCTGTTCGCCAGTCTTCCAGCACATCAAATATTTTAAGATTTAGACCTCCCAGCAAAAGCCTTGATGAAATGGCTCCGGTGAGCATTTTATGGAGCGGCTTAAAGGAAGGGACTTTAGGCGGCATTTGTTTCATGTTTTTTCTCCTCTATTAAATTATTCCTGTATTCATCTCCATCTGCATTCCACAGACATCAATCATTTTTGATGTAGTGTCTTTAAATCCGCATCTTTCAAGTGCGTACATCAGAAATTTCTCTTCCCTCATGTGGGCCTGGCCTGTCATGGTCTCGGTTAAAAGATCCAGAACAAGGTTGGCAGGTCTTGTCCTTTCATGTGTCAACACTGCGTGTATGCCAACAAACATACCGCCCTTTTTTATAGCATCATGACACCTTTTAAGGACAGCATCAACATCATTGTCATCATAATAGAGAGAGTCAGTGATCATGATCATGTCATACTCGGCTCCTATAGAATCCCTGGTATAATCTCCGCCAATAGTCGATACACTGTCTTCAAAACCATATTTCTTGATATATTCTTCCGCAATTTTCACGATACCGGGCCGGTCAAATACTGTTGCCTTAAGGTCAGTATTTTTCTCTGTAACAGCCATGGCATTAATGCCGGGCCCTCCACCCAGATCCAGCAGTTTGCGGCACTCCTTAAACCCGGGCAGAGCAGATATATGATTGGCAAAACTCTTTGCAATACCCGCAAAGCTGCTGGCAGCATGGGAGTGGGTATAATACTCACAGTGAGCCTCGCCGTTCATTGTCTCTTCTTCGGCAGGACTATCAGGACCGGATCGAATATAATGCTCCATTTTAAAAAGAAAGGGCTGAGCTGCATCATCTGCCCGTTTGAGCCATTCACCCAGGTATGCCGGTTTTCCGCATACCAGAAAATCGGTGGCCAGTTGACAGTTACTGTAAAGGCTGTTGTTTTTCATAATCACACCGCTCGCGCAAAGGGCATCCAGCATAAGACCTGTGTTATAGGGGTGGCTGATAATGGCCTCAGCAACTGTATCGGAAGACACAGGGTGTTCCAGGTGGTCAAACACCTTCATATCTATGGCGGTCATTAAAAGACGGCTTGCGATTGTCCCGAAATAAATATTAATAAGTTCACTAAAATCAATCTCCAGTGCAGGTAAATTATTCATTGATAATACCTCCTTTTTTTATCCGCAGTACTCTTGTACAGCAGTTTTTTATAAATTCATTGTCATGGGTTATTACTATTACAACAGCACCTCTCCGGGATGCGTGATTAAGCATATTCCCTATACGCATCATATTTTCTACATCAAGCCCGCTTGTGGGTTCATCCAGGATCAGTATTTCAGGATCAGCCGCAAGAGCTGCAGCAACTGCAAGCCTCTGCTTTTCACCGCCTGAAAGTGAGTGGGGTCTTTTGCGGGCTTTATGGTCAAGGCCGATGGATTTTAATATCTTCATTATCCGATCACGATGGTCACCGTTCTTTTTAATGCCGATTTCCAGTTCCCGGTAAACTGTCTCGGTAAAAAGCTGGTGGTCTGCTTCCTGTAACACCATCCTGCATTTTTTAATCCTTTGCCCTGAAGTAACAGGAGAACTGTTGAATTTTATCTCTCCTTTGTCCGGTCTGATAAGACCTGCGATCATCATTGCCAGCGTAGTCTTTCCGCTCCCGTTGTTCCCGGTAATCGCAGTAATCTCCCCGCCGGAAACAGAAATATCTATTCCTTCGAGAATTGAATCACGGGATTTGGGGTAATGATAAAATATATTTTTTGCTGTAAGGGATCTGTCCGAATATTTTATTTCTTTTTTTAAATGTGATACACAGTGATGATTCTTTTTTTCCAAAAGAGAATCATCACTATGTATTGAACAGATACGGCCTTTGTTGAGGAATACAACCCTGTCTATATGTTCCTTAAGATAATGATATCGGTGCTCCGCTATAATTATGGTTTTCCCTTCCTCTTTAAGTGAACCGATAATATCCCTGAGTGTATCTATTGCATGATTATCCAGGTTGGCCGAAGGCTCATCCATCACCCATACATCGACACCCATAGCATAAACAGAGGCCAGTATTACTCTCTGCTGTTCACCGCTCGAAAGAGCAAATATCTTCCTGCCCCGGAGATGGGCAATACCGAACCGGTCAAGGGATTCATCAATACGGCTCATGATTTTTTCCCGGGGCATACCGAAGTTTTCACACCCGAATGCTATCTCGTCTACCACATGGGTGGTAAAAAACTGGGATCTTGGATTCTGAAAAACAGTTCCAACCCTTTGTGAAATCCCATGAATGGGCATGTCTGCCATGTCCGTCTGATCAAGCATTACCCTGCCTGCCCTTATACCCTTTTCAAAATGGGGAACAAGACCGTTAAGGCATTTTACCAGTGTGGATTTGCCGCACCCGCTTGCACCCGTTAGCAGGACACACTCCCCCCTGTTGACCTCAATACAGACATCCTTTATGGCCCAGCCTGTGCTGCCTGTATACTGAAATGAGAGTTCTTCGGTTTTCAGCACATCACCCCTCCGGATAATACTGTCTGCAGAGGATTAAGACCCTCGGAATAGATATGATGATCAGTAATGATAATGGCTGCAAAAGACATGGACCAGACAACAAACACAACCCCGTCTACTGTACGAAATAAAAGTTTATGAATACTGGTCTTTAAACCTGTTGACTCTATTCCCCTTGCCACGGCTGAGCGTGCAAGCTCCTCTCCGATAGACAGGGACCTTACAAGGATCGGGGCCATCATATACCCGAGCATAACAAAGGGATGCCTGACCGTAGAAAAAGAGAAAAACCTGATTCCGCGCATACGCATAGCATAACGGACCTGGCGAATCTCTGTTGCAGCAGAAGGCATAAAACGCAGGCATACACCCAGAGGAATTACATATTTTGCAGGGATGCGCATCTGATCCAGCATATGCAGAAAGCGGCTTGTATTGAGGCTTGCCTGAATAAAAACCATCATCACAAACATGGGACTGAACTTGATAATCATAAAATAGAGGCTCATGCCCGTAGAGTTTGATTCCGGGGAAGTAAGTTTCAGCCCCAGGGAAACAATACCCACAACTATGAGCAGCAGTATTGTATAGCCTGCAACAAAACGCCCTGCCCCTCCTGCCATGCACAGGGCAAGGCATATAAAAAGGATCAGGCACTGTAAAAACCAGTCCACGCAATAAATTGCCGCGGCACCCGCACTTATTGCCATCCAGACCTTAACACGGTCATCAAGGTCATATATAATTTTCCTTATTCCTCTGATTTTCATTACCCTGTTCCGTCTGCTGCAAAATGTCTTGAAATAAATTTTAATGCCATAAAACCGCCGAGCAGGGCTGATATAAAGGACGCCGCCATTATGCTTGTAAAAAACGGCATGGTAAATTTATTAATATAGGCCCCAATGCCCGGGTCCATTGCCGCCATCCTCCGCATCATTGTGCTTTGTTTCATGAACATAAAGGGCCAGAAACTGGCAATGCTCAGCATGGTTGTATAGAATGAATAGCTGATCAATAATTTGATTTTACGGCTTTTAAAACATGGTACGCGCACAATAAGATCAGCCATTATTCCTGCGGGTACTGCGACCGGTATAAC
This sequence comes from Desulfatiglandales bacterium, assembly GCA_963667015.2. Taxonomy (GTDB): domain Bacteria; phylum Desulfobacterota; class DSM-4660; order Desulfatiglandales; family HGW-15; genus JAAZBV01. Next base: position 89,178 of record CAXXJJ010000003.1, on the reverse strand, counting down.
AGGCCACCATCCCTGCATTACACCCATGATACTCCACACAACAGCGTTAAGGGAAAAGGCAAACCTGCGCGGAGCAGTTACCGGCATAAGCAGGTATACGCTTGCAATAAAAAGGTTTTCTGCACACTGATGATAAAACTGCATAAAAACGGCCAGAGGCCCCAGAAATATATACAGGGAAAATATCAGGTGACTCATTGCCACCACCAGTCCGTTAAGTACTCCAAGGATTATCCAGTCGCGTATCCCGGAGTCTGCACCGCATTTTATAATGTACCTGCTCGCGGGAGCAAACAGGTCATCAGGTGTGCATGTCTCCCTCATTACCGAAGCGTTATCCCCCATTATCAGAATCTCATAATTACACGCGCGCCGAATATTGCGGGTTCACCGTCCTGTACAAGTTTTACCCCGTCCCAGTCATAAGCAACAGTATGATATTCCGTGTCAAACAGATTTTTACAGTAGAATATCAGGTCATAATTCTCTGTCTCATAACCAAGCTGCAGGTTAACAAGGGCATAGGCGTCATCCTCAATAATATTTTTCTGGTCCGCGTAGATTGAGCCGATCGCATCCAGGTCAACACGGGCGAATATCCCGCTGATATGACGGTACTGGATACCCAGATGTCCTGTGTATTCAGGTGCTCCGGGCACACTTTTTCCGCTGTAATCGTTGCTGATCAGATCAGTGTAATCACTGTTATATTCGGTTGCCACCCAGTTGTCATACTCGGCGTCAGTATATCCCAGCCCGGCAAATATATCCCAGCCCTTTGCAGGCCTTGCCTGTAGTTCAACTTCAATACCCTTTGAATGTGCTTTTGCGGCATTATCGATTTTGGTAATAAAGTATCCCTCACCGTAATCCATTTCCGTGACCTGTTTGTCGGTCATATCAATATAGAAAACAGCAACATTAAGCATGAGCCTGCGGTCCATCCAGTTTGTCTTTAACCCGGCTTCATAGTTCCAGGCGTATTCCGGGTCATAGGCAAATGATGAAATATCCGAAGCATCACCGTAATTGTACCCGCCTGCAAGAAATCCCTTTGAAACAGTAGCGTAACCGTAGGTCTGATCCGTAAAATCATAACCTAATGAAAACTTGGGCATAACTTCCGAGCTGTCCATTTCATGTGTGATGTCTATTCCATAGTCATGTTTTTCTCCCTCGGTATCACGGGCATCATACCGGAAGCCTGCGGTCAAATGCAGGCGGCCAATCAGGGTGTATGTTCCCTCGCCAAACAGGGAATAGCCTGATGATTCAATGGCAGTCCTGCTGTCCTGATAAACAACTTCATCAGTCTGGGCAATATCAGTATCTTCTCTAAAACCGTGTGCGCCTATAAGCCATTTGAAGGGAGAATCATCGTCAACGGAAGAAAGCCTGAATTCCTGACTCAGGTATTTGTCATCATACTCAGAGTAATATGCCCCCCAGTTGTTATATGGATCCGAGGTATCATCATAGTCCTGCAGATTGTCGTTATTGTATTTCCTGTATCCTGTGACAGATAATAATTTTAAATTATCTCCGGTGTAGGCCAGCCTGAAGTTTAATCCATATCCCGATTCCTTCTGAAACTCCTCGGTGTCATGGTCAACAGTATAGGGATCGGTTCTGTATGGACCGCCTTCAAAACGGTATACTCCTATGTTATCATCATTATCCAGAACATCAGCGGAAAGTGTAATATCAAGGTTTGCAGAAGGTGTTAAACGCAAGGTTCCCCGGATATTTTTTCGATCTGTCTTTCCGGCCTTTTCATTTCCTGAATACAGATTCTTCATAAATCCGTCACCCTTTGACCAGCTTCCTGCTATACCTAAATACAATTTATCAGAAACAACAGGACCTGACGCATTGAATCCCATACTGTATTCAGGGAAACTGCCTTCTCCGCCTGTAAAGCCTGCAAGATCTCCGAATATCTTAAAACGCCTTTCATTATCCGGCATGCGGGTAACTACATTTATAACACCTGCAAGGCTGTTTCCGCCATAAAGGCTTCCCTGTGGTCCCCTGAGCACCTCCACCCTTTCGATGTCTATCAAATCGAACAGATGCCCATAATGCAGGGGGATCATAAGATCATCTATATAGACGGCAGTCGGGGAATATACAGAGGACTCATAACTTGTAATACCTCTCATGGTTATTACATTTTCAGAGGTTGTTTTTTTAAGGTAAACATTGGGAATAAAATCTATCAGTTCCTTTGTGTCATCGATTTTGGCATCATCCAGAAGAATATCCGACACAACGCTGGCGCTCACAGGGATCTTTTGAAGATCCTCCTCGATCTTGCGGACAGTAACCGTAAGTTTTTCCATCTTTACGGATTCATCAGTGCCGGTAATTCGTGTAGAATATTCTTCTCCGCTGACAACAATGCCCGGTATCAGTATTAATAATATCATTAACAACAGACTTCTTTTCAGTATGTACATGATCAACTCCTTGATTATCAAACAAATATCAATCTCAAATATATGATTAAAATATTATTAGACACCTATAACACACACGTGTCTTAAGAAGTGTACCCCTGAGGTACAAACATGTACCTCAAAGGGTGTTTTTGGAGAGTTGTAAAACTATCTTAATTTCATACGATACTGTGAAGGAGGCATGCCAAAATATCTTGTAAATGCGCGGCAGAAATGAGTGCGTTCGGAGTACCCCAGTTCTGCGCCGATCTCCGACATGGTCTGGGAATGATCTTTAAGCAGGTCACATGCCTTCTGCATACGGCACTCTGTCAAATATCCGTATACAGTTGTATTGCATTTTTCCCTGAAAACCTTTTTGAGTTTGGTTTCATTTGTGCCTATCATATGGGCAAGACTTTTAAGGGAAGGGGGAGATTTCATGCGGGCACTGATGATGTTTTTTGCCTCTGACACTATTGTACCAGCAGCGGCTGTTTCATACCTTTTGCGTATACCGGTGTTGTTACTGCCGATCTGTTCCATCTGCAATGCCACCAGTTCCAATACCTTACTCTGGAAGAGCAGGCGCTCGGATATATTTTCACAGGGAGATCTCATCAATTGATGCAGTATCTGCCGAACATACCCGGGAATATCGCATTTTTTATACAGTATATCATCACCCTTTTCCTCGTGCGGCTCAATCAGCATATAATCGCAGGCTGAATTTCCTGGCATATCCAGATACATCCCCATTACTTCAGGGCAAATCATAATACTTATTATTACAATGGGTTCATCAGCTCCGTATGTTGATACCCCGCCGGTTTCTCCGGCAAAAAGAAACTCGCTCTGTCCCTTTCCGGTTGTATACTGTTCTTCCCTGCCTTCGACAGACCAGTCCACCCTGCCTGACAGGCAATATGAAATACCCATGGGGAGAGATGTATTACATGTCTTGACCGAAAACTCCTCCCTGAGCTGATATTCTTCCTGAAAAATCCATATTCCTTTTCGAGGACATATCGACCGAAAATAACCGCGGCCTTTTATATCCGGGATAGAATAACTGATATCATGACACTTGTTATGGTAGCTCTGATATTTTTGAATAAGATCCATCATGGAGCATTTACCCTGTTTTTATATAAGATTCGGCTGCATCTGACGTTCAATCATTTTCGATAAAATACCATTTTTTGTCTTCAATTCTTCAGGTGATCCTGTTTCAGCAACCCTACCCTCTTCCAGGACCACTATTTTATGAGCATTTGCCACAGTGCGCATGCGATGGGCTATGATCAGCACGGTCTTGTCCTTTACCAGTTCGGAAATACCAGCCTGAATCTTTGTTTCATTTTCCACATCAAGCGAAGCTGTTGCTTCATCAAGCAGAACAATGGGGGCATCCTTAAGCAGGGCCCGGGCAATGGAGATGCGCTGACGTTCGCCGCCCGAAAGAGTCTCACCGTTTTCACCTATAACGGTATTGTAGCCTTCCGGCATTTTATTAACAAACTCATCACACCTGGCAAGACCCGCAACATGCATTACTTCCTCATCACTTGCATCACGCCTGCCGATGCGAATATTATCCATTATAGATGAATTAAACAGCACAACATCCTGGAATACAACTGAGTAGTTTTTAAGCAGGGTTTCAGGTTCAATGTTTTTGATGTCCTGCCCGCCTAAAAGTATTTTACCTTTTTCAATATCCCAGAACCTGGCGGCAAGCTTTGCAGATGTACTTTTTCCCCCGCCCGAAGGACCCACAAGCGCGGTTATTTCACCCTGCTTTGCAGTAAAGGATACATCATGCAGTACCTGCTTTCCTTTTTCGTATGAGAAATCCACACCTTTAAAAACAATATCATAGTTATCGGGTTTAAAATCACTGTTACCCTTCTGCACGGGCAGAGCTTCCATCTCGATCATACGGTTGATGCGGATATCAAGATAGAACAGGGCCGCCAGGTTGTTGAACACCTCGCTTATAGGGTTGTAGATCCTGGATGCTATCATAAGAAATACAAGATACATAAAGAGATCAATACTCCCTGATGATAAAAGCTTTGCGCCTGTAATAACAACGCTTGCCATACCAAGTTTGAGAAAACTCTGTGCAGAATTGACCAGCCCTCCTGCCAGCAGTTCGCCGCGTATAAGATGCTTTTCATAGATATTGATACTTCTGTTCAATTCATCAATATAGGTTTCTTCCCGGTTATATGACTTGATTTCCTGTATTGTTTCTATCCCTTCCTGTATCTGCTCAGTTACATCCCGTTTTTTCAGGTAAAGCTTTCGGTTTTCTTTATGAAGAATTTTCTTTGAAACAATAATTATAGCTCCTGCAAAAGGTACTACCCAGAACAGGGCAATGGAGAGCTGCCAGTTATAAAAGAACAAACCTGCCGCGATTATAACAAGACTGATAATCGAGGCTGCAAGCTGAGGCACTGCGTGTGAAAAGGTATGTTCCAGTTCAGTATTGTCTTCCATAACAGTTGCAGTAAGATCAGAAAGATTTTTTTCACCGAAAAAGGCAAGAGGCAATATACGTAGCTTCTCGGCCAGAGAAATACGGCGGTTGGCGCTTTCTTCGTAAATGGTCGTATATGTACTTTGGTACTGTAATATTGCGATAACATACATGACAAGCATAAATACTGCCCCGAGAAGAACATAATATAAAAAACCCTTTGTAACCGGTGCGGACAGATCAAGCACAGGAGCGAGGTACTCTTTTAGAAAAAAGTAAAACAGGACCGCAGGAAGCATGAGGGCCAGATCCAAGATTGTTGTAAAAAACACGCCCTTTAAAAAATCTTTAGCGCCCTTTTTTGAAAGGGCAAGTCTTTTTTGAAGCATCTTAAGCATTACATGCCTCCTTTCCTATTGTCCACTGGACCGACTGCTGATATTCATTCCACATGTTTGTGTAGATGCCCTGTTTTTTGAGCAGCTCATTATGTGTACCCTGCTCTGCAATTTTACCTTTATCAATAACAATAATGGTGTCAGCATCCTTTACGCTTGTAAGCCTGTGTGCGATCATGAGCACTGTTTTTCCCTTTGCCAGTTTTTTAAGGGCCGCCTGAATCAGATGTTCATTTTCAGGGTCGGTAAAAGCGGTTGCCTCATCCAGCACAACAACCGGCGCGTTTTTAAGAATAGCCCTGGCAAGTACTATCCGCTGCTGCTCGCCTCCGGAAAGATAGGTACCTTCGGTTCCTATTTTTGTTTTCAGGCCGCTGGGAAGTTTATCTATTATTTCCCGGCACTGTGCCGTCTTAACTGCCTGCATTATCTGTTCCGCGGTTGCATCAGGATTACCGTATCTTATATTTTCAAGCAGGGAGGCCTTGAAAAGCCTGGTATTCTGAAACACAAAAGAAATGGAGTTCATAAGCTCTTCAGGATCAATATTCTTTACATTGACGCCGCCAATAAACACCTCGCCCTCAGTAACATCCCTGAAACGCGGAACAAGACGCGCAATGGTTGTTTTACCCCCGCCGGACGCCCCCACAAGCGCTGCTGTTTTTCCTTCGGGAATATTAAAGCTGATGTTTTCTATGGCCATTTGAACAGTACAGGGATACATGAATGACACATTCCTGAAACTGATATCGTAACCGGTAGGGGATTTTGGTATGGCCGGTACCGGGAGAGGCTCCGCAGAAATCAAGTCTTCCACACGGGTAACCGCCTCTCTTGCCTGCCCAAGGGCCTGGCTCATGTACATGCTTCTCATAATGCACTGTGAAAATACCGGGGTAATCAGAACATACAAAAAAAGATTCAGCATAACACCCGCATGGTCCCCGGTACTGTTGACAAGAAGAATCGCGGCAGGCACAAGAAAAAACACAAAACCGTTTATAACAACCGTATAGGCGGACATGGGTTTTTGCCACAGCTTTGTATACTCCGATACCATTTCCCTGTATTTCATGATGCTTCTGTAAAAATTCTTGAATGAAAATACAGTCTGCTGAAAAACCTTTACTACCGGTATACCTCTTACATATTCCACTGCCTCGGTATTCATTTCTTCAAGGGAATCCATGTAGCTCTTCATAAAATGCCGTCCTTTTTTACCCATCATAAAACCCATGAGAAACATGGAAAAGATTATGGGGACAAGGCATGCCAGGCCAAGCCGCCAGTCAAACACAAAAACCAGGACAAGCGCTGTCAAAGGCATAATGAACGTTCCCGCAAGGTCGGGCATCTGGTGAGCCAAAAAACCGTGGGTGATACTTGCGTTTTCATCAATTATCTTGCGTATGCGCCCTGATGTTTTTCTGTCAAAAAATCCCAGGGGCATGCGTACAATTTTATGCATGGCATATCTGCGCATGTTGGCTTCTGCCCTGAAGGCTGCAAGGTGCGAAAAGGACAGGGCAATAAAATAGAGTATAACACTGCCTACAGCAGTTCCCGCGGCCCACCATGCACAGGTGTTAACAAAGGAAACGGAATAGTTCGAACCCGCGTTGAAAAGTTCACGGACAATCAACCATATAAAAATATATGGAGACATTCCCGCAAGGGTGCTCATGGCTGACAAGACTAATGATCCGGGAAGAAGCGCTTTTCTTCCCGTCATATAGGTTTGAAGTTTTTGAAGTGTGTGCATTGGTAATACTCCCGAGTTATCAGTTGTCATATGGTTGTTACAGGGCCACTGCCCTTACAAAAACCGCTTTTACACCTTTACCCATAAGGTTTGCCAGAATAACCGAATACCCGGCCTTTTCCAGCATAGTGCAAGTAGTAGCTACTGTAAGAACTCTGCTGCCCGCAGGCGGTTTGCCCCAGGCTCTGAAATAGCGGTACATCATTCCAAGCTTTGTAAAAATACTCATTCCGCTTGCAGTAAAGCTTATCACAATTATTGTACCGCCGGTTTTCAACACCCGATGAGCCTCATTAAGAGCGACTTCAGGATCAGGGACAATATGCAGCAGGTTAACCATCACAACCGCGTCAAACTCTCTGTCACTGTATGACAGGTTAAAACAGTCCTGTTTTTCAACTACTACATTTGCAAGGCCATTTAGCCTGTTTTGACAAAAACTGACCATCTGATCCGAGAAGTCAGTAACATGAAGCGCATCGGCCTTTCCAGCAAGTGTGCTCGAATAGGTGCCGTTACCGCAGCCAAGCTCCAGGACCCTGCCCTTCAAGCGCTGTTTATTCAGTATTTTTTTTATGGCCAGTATGTTGTGCTCTCCGGCCACATAAATGACCCGTTTTTCAAAGTCATCTGCAAAACGGGACCAGTGTTTTTCTTTTTCCATTGTTCGTACCTCATCAGGCAATAAAATCCCTGAGTTTTTTACCCGGTAAGAATTTCACCACGTTTTTGCCCTTTATCTTTATAGATTCGCCGGTCTGTGGATTGCGTCCTTTTCTTGCTTTGCGGTGCACCTTCTTAAAGGTTCCAAAACCAACCAGGGTCAAGCTCCCGCCCTTTTTCTTTAATGAAGTTTTAACTCCATCAAAAAATGAATTAAGAGCCCTGCCAGCAGCAGCTTCAGAAATCTCCGCATCTTTTGCCATCTTTTTTACCAGTTCAATTTTTTTCATGATTATTCTCCTTACTTTTTTAATATTATTTAATCCTTCTTCATACCCTTCCAGATACCCCTGCCCTATAATGGCTACAATAGCCAGGACAAGAATAACCGCCGCTGCTGTAGCACCGGATGAGGATATCCCGGTCGAGTTTTCCGCCTTTTTTTCTTCCTTCATCTCATATCCCTTTACATCCTCTATTTCCGATTTTCCCGTAGCATCAGGTTTTTCACCCGGTGCAGTATCGGCATTTTTTATTTCATTTTTTTCCTTTTCCACCCACTCCGGTTTTTTAACATCCTTGCCAGTGCTCTGCTTTACCTGCTGCTGAAACTTTTTCATCTCTGATGCTGTGACCATGCCCGGAACAGACATTACATTTGCCGCAAACTGGTTAAGGGCTATGTTGTCACAGATATGCTCACTGCATGCCACGCCCATTTCAGCAACCGATTTGATATATTCGGCAGCCAGCTTTTCCAGCATCTCCTTATCAAACTTCTGATACCCCTTTCTTTCTACCTCCATCATCCTTGCAGTGATGGACTGGTATGCATAAGGGCTGTTCTCTTTAAAAAACTCCCTGAGTTTCATACCGTATTTATCTTCAACATATACCTGCTCTGCCTGCTCCCACATCTCCTTTGAAACCTCTTTAGGAGTAGTCACCTGCCATCCCCAGAGGTGCTCTACAAATTTTGCCATCTCCCTTGCACCTGAATAACCGTTTTCTTTCATACCGGTGATCCACTTTGGATTGAAGTAGCGCGCCCTTGTCTCAAGGCCCATGAACTTTGCAAAATTTACCATCTTTGGATTAGCAGGATTTTTAGCATCGGAAACATAGAGCTCGGGTGTTTCGCCCGAAATGTTTCTTACTGCCATTGCAAGACCGCCCATGTACTGATAAAAATCATCCGTATCAAGTACACCGAACAGGTTGGTGGAACGGCTGTGCACCACAAGGTCAGTTCCGCTCAGGGCCTGTTTGAACGCATCTTCCGACTTTTTACCCCATACGTTTCTGCCGTATGCATAGTTCATCCGTTTCATGTAAAGGTCTGCCAGTTTATCTTCCTTTTCCCATGATCCGCTGGCAGGTATTGCCTTGTCCAGGCCTGTGCCGTATCCCTGGTTTGGGGCGCCGAAGATACGGAAGCTTGAGGCCCGGGCAGCATCTTCCTTTGAGTACCCTTTTTTGATAAACAGTTCTTCTGCCTCAAGTGTATGAAGACGGACAAAATTTTCATATTTGCCCTTCTTTTCCTTTATAACCATCTGTACTGCATCATCGATCAGGCCTATCTGGATAGGAAATACATCCCGGTAAAGACCTGATGCTGAAACCAGTATATCTATGCGCGGCCGTTTAAGCTCTGACTCGGGTATAAGCTCTACACCCTTTATGGACCCGCGTCCGTCCCATATGGGCCTTGCACCCATAAGATACAGGGCCTTTGACTCCATGACACCATGATGTCTTAAAGTCTCTGTGGCCCATAAGACCAGGGCGGTTTTGTGGGGATAGCGACCGTTCTTTTTCATATAGGTCTCGATCAGATCATCGGCCATTTTTTTACCCACCTTCCATGATGCTTTGGTAGGTACCTTCTCCGGATTAAAACCGTAAAAATTCCTTCCGCTTGGAAGCACATCCGGATCACGTATAGGGTCATTACCAGGCCCCGGAGATATGTAGCCTGCATTGAGCCCGTTAAGGATACTCCTGATCTCCTGATCACACTGCCCAAGGCCTTCGGCATATTCCAGGCTCCGTTCCAGCATGGTCCTTAGATTTTTCCTGTTCACAGAAGAAGCCTTTGAATACTGTTTACCCAGGCTGGCGCTCATGGCCGTTTCAAGGGGCATACCTTCAAGGATAACCTTTGAGAGAAGTACTTCACACACGGTATCCACCTTCTCCATATCCTTTATATGTTTTCCCGGACGTTTCTTTATCTTTTTCCAGTCCATTCCCATGACAACGGCTATGATTTCCTGTGCCGGAGGGATATCAGACTCAACACCAAGCATGGCGCGCACCATGCTTACAAGGCTCTCGCCTTCCAGTGATTTACCCAGCACATGAAGTCCATATGGCATGCTCTCGCCTCTTATCTCTGCAAGGTAGTCATGAAGTTCGTCAAGTATTTGAGTAAAATTATTTTTACCCGGTTTTATCCCTATATCCTTTGCAATACCCAGTTCGGAAACCATTGTAAGGATCTCCTCCTGGTACTTTTCCGCAACAGCAGGAGTCTGTTCCTTTGCCTGTTCATAAAGGGGTATCAGTTCATTAAGCCTGGCATACTCTTCATAGAGCCCTGACATCTTTATTGCAGGTATCATATGATCTACAATCACACCATAACCCCTTCTTTTTGCCTGTGTGCCTTCACCAATATCATCTATCAGGTAGGGGTAGATATCCGGGATATCCTGCATGAGCACATCCGGCGCACAGTTTTGAGTCAGCCCCACCTGCTTTCCGGGTGTCCATTCAAGGGTTCCATGCTTTCCAAAGTGGACAACCGCATCAACCTTGAACCTGTTTTTGAGCCACAGATAAAAGGCAAGATACTGGTGGTGCGGAGGAAGGGTCACGTCATGGTACAGGTGATCAGACTCCTCAAGCCACCCACGAGTGGGCTGGGGTCCTACAAATATGTTTCCGAATGTAAGTCCCGGAAGAACAATATATTTTTTATTTTTGGTCTTATCTTCCCATGTCATGAGGGTAGTATTGTCCACATTACCCCATTTTTCATCTACACCTTTTCTGAATTCCTCTGGAAGTTCGGCATACCATTTTTTATACTGCTCTATGGGAAGCAGCTCTATTTTGCCGGTATCCAGCATCTTTTTGAGCTCACCGGGCGCTGCCGTGCTTATATTGCGGCCCTGCATGATAATCATTTCCTGTAGTATCTTCTTGTTCAGGGGGACGTCATCACCCATGGTATATCCGGCCTTTTTAAGGGCCTTTACAAGGTTCTGGAGGCTGGCAAAAAGATCAAGATAGCTGGCCCCTATATTCTGTTTACCTGTATGATGATTGTAATAAAGAACCGCCACCTTTTTTTTATCAACAGGCAGGGTCTTGAGACGCAGCCATGATGCTGCCCTTTTTGAAAGCTTTCCTATCCTCTCTTCAACGGGAATTCTTTCGGTTACCTTTATTCCGGTTTTTTCATCAATAAATATGCGCTTGCCGCCAACCACGATCGGTTCTATAAGGCCGCTCATCTCGGGAAGAAATATCTGTGAAGCAAGCTGTGTCGCGTCAACGCCCTGTGGGCTTTCCAGCCAGTCTTCAACCTTGTTGTATAGTGCAATTGCCCTGATTACAGGCACATTGAGCCTGTTGAGAAGTTCCTGTGTCTTTTCCTTTGGGTGTGAAAACATGAGCGAAACCATCAGGTCTATCTCAAGACCCTCTGCCAGCATATATTTTTCTATCAGCATATCTGCCGGGTAGCCGATCGCACACACCACGTTCATGCCCTTTTTCTCAAGGCTTCTGATAAGGCTTTCAGGTATTTTTGCGTCCCCGGTTTTTAGAATATTATAGGATGTAATTCCTACCCATTGGGCATCTTTTTTATGACCGGAAGATTCATACCAGGTTCTATAGGCTGCAAAGGAATCAAAAACCCCTGAACCGGGCGCATCAGGATGGTATATACCGTCAAGGGGCTGTGTAACAGGCTCCATTATTTCAAGGCTGTCAACCCCGCAAAACCTGTTTAAAATATATGCAATAAGCCTTTTGACGTTTTCAGTGCCGCTGTATTGCCAGTAGGTATGGAGTTCAGGGTATTCTGTTTCATCAACATTAAAGTACCCTTTTTTCCTGAAGATTTCATAACCGCCAACACCTATGACCTTTGTTCCATTCTGTCGCGCGATCTTCAGGTCTGTCTCTATATCCAGCATGGACTTGTACCCGAGATGATACAGGAAAATAACATCCTGGCCTGCCAGTTTATTGGATATCGTCTCTTTATCATGCTGCTTTTCCGCCAATACGGTTACCTTTAAACCGGAAGCCGCCTTTGGAAACTCTTTATTAAACTTTGCTATTCCTTCGGACAGGACCTTTGTATTTCCGTCCGTTATATAAAAGATAATATTATTTTTCTGGCCTGCACTTCCAGTGCCTGGTAAGGCCATTATCATACATGCCAGCATAAACATGCAAAACAGGCTACGTAACATTCTATCTTTCCTCCTCTTCCGGGATATATACTACCTTGCCGTCAGTCAGACGATAGGCAGTGCCAAGGCGCATACCCTGCCCCTGTGCCATCTCCTTTGTCATTTTTTGTACCTTTATCTCTTTGCCCTTTTTTGAGATGATCTCCATCTTTCCGGGCTCATTGGGATTTTTGATCATGGTAAGCTCATCAGCGCTGAACAGCTCATGCAGATGATAGGCGCTTACCATGGCCACCATAAGCCCTACTGCAAATACCATAGCAACATCAAACAGGTTGGCCACACCGCTCATAGGATCATCCTGATGTACGGGGTTTGTCATTCTGCGGTTTTTTCTCTTATTTTTAGGGGTATCTCTCATTTTTGTCCGCCTCTTGATACGGGCAGCACCTTTATCTTCTGTTCCGCGTCATCATCTTCAACTTCACCTGCCCCTTCAATGTTATCCAGCACAAGATCCGACAGGTATTCCATTTCATCACTGTCCTTTGTGTACCACTGCTCCCTCACCACGGATATCACGTAGGCTATTACTCCTACTGCAAGACCTGATACTGTTGTGCCGAATGCAATTACAAGACAGTTAGCCATTTGTGTGAGATCACCCTTTGAAAGTGAAAGCAGGGCCGGCCCCATGGGTATAAGAGTACCCATAAGCCCGAGCATTGGCCCTACCCTGATCATAAGCCGTGTTTTATCCAGTGTTTTACGTGACAGGCCTTCATGGGTACTGATAAGCTTTTCCACCCTTATGGCAAGACCCTTTACACCCTTAGATGCCTGCCCGAGCAGTTCTTCCACATACTTTTTTATATAGCTGTTCTGAATAGAATACCTTTTAATATTATCGGTAATATTGCCTGACAGGGTGTCTCGGGCTATACCGGCTGCAAGCTCTTCCAGGTGGAGGTCTTCATTACTCCCCGAGTTTCTTCTTCGTATTAAAAACTCGGAAACAAAGCCGCCCAGGCTGAGCAAGGTACAGATAACCAGAATAATGATCGCTGCGATAACAGGATATAACAGGGCATTCATTATCAGGTATAGAGTCCCCTGCATCAGGTTTAAAATATTCATTGTTTACACCTCGTTTATTTTTTATTTTTTTTATATTTTTTATGGTTTCCGATAAATCCCCAGAGGACAACAATAAGCACGACAGCCACAAGCCCTACCATTTTAACCGGTGAAACATCTTCTCCGCGGACCATGGTGCCTGTTGCAAGCAGGGCCTTCACCCTGCTGTATACGGGGATAACAATTATGGACACTGCAAAATAGAGTCCTGTCATGGCCAGGATAAACCCGAGCAGCAGGTGACTGTTTCCGCTTTTACGGCCCTGCCTCACAAGATGCGCGGCATACAGGGCAGTAACAGGGATCAGGATTATAAAGACAGCTCCCATGATTGCACCTGCCTTTATGGGATCAATTCCTGTTAAAGCCGAAAATACGGAACAACTGAGCAGCATGACAAACATACATACTGGGCATGGAAGCATCAGGAAATAACCGGCACCGGAGTGCGGCCCATCTTTTTCCCTTATAGACCGCTGCATCGTAAAAAGACCCCATGCTATAAGACCTATGGATAAAAGGAGATGCACTATCACCCCCGGTGCCATGTACTTCCGGAAGAATTCAAAATAATCAAGGGGGATTAACATCTTGAGGATAACCCCAATTACCAGGGAGATTACCCCATATAACATGGCAAGCCCGATGATCCATCGTGTCTTCATGTTTATTGAACCTGCCACCAGCCCTGCCTTGACTGCAAATACCACTATGCTGAATAAAACGCCTGCTGCCCAGAAATCGGTTATCATTTTACTGTCCTAAAATTTATAATTAATACCAACTATATAGGTCCGGGAAGGATTCAGGGTTGTGTAATACTCCCTGTATTCTTCATCTGTGACATTATTAATGGAACCGAATATCTCGGTGCCCGAGAATAATTTCCGTGATATCTTGACATCCGCAATCTGATAGGCATCCAGTTTTTTGGTATCGGTATTTTCCAGGTCCCCATACCGTTCACCCACCATGGTCAAAAATAAACCAATGGAAAAGAGTTCGGGATTATTATAGGTAACACCCGCACGTGTCATATGACGGGGTGTGTAGGACAGGTAGTTTCCTTCAACATCCGGGTCTTCTTCGTTTTTAGTGATCTTTGAAACATTATATGTGTGATTTATAAAGACTGACCACATGTTGTTGAACTGATATTCAATACCTGTTTCAAGACCGTATATCTCAACCTCACCAAGGTTTACCGGCTGTATAACCGCCATGCCCTCATCAGGAGAAAACCATGATGGTACTTCGTCGGCATCCAGGGTTTTATTGCCAAGATAATTCTCAAACATGCTCTTGTAAAAGGTCATGCTGATATTCAGGTCTTCATTGGGTTTTGTATCAAAACCAACATCATAGGACCATTTCATCTCCTCTGCTTCAAGCTCCGGATTGGCAAGGTCAAACTTGGTTGACCCGTGAGGACCTGACTTATAGAGGTCGTAGAGGGAGGGGACCTTGAACCCTGTTCCGAATGAGGCCCTCAGTTTCGTTTTTTCGGAAACCTTGTAAACAGCCCCTGCCTTTGGTGAAAAGGCATTGTCGGATTTATCCGGATATTCGATTGACCTTATTGTTGAGGTTGTTGAATCATAAAATTCTCCGCTGTGGTTTTCCCAGTAGTCGTACCTTATACCTGCATTCAGGATAAGCCTCTCATCCATAAAACCCATTTCATCGCTCAGGAACAGGGAATAGAAATCCTGTTTTCCGCTGAAATCACGGTCACCTTCTGCGTATGCATAATCGGATGTACATTTTGCCCATTTCAGATCACTTCCTATGGAAATATTGTGAATACCGAAATTCCTGTTAAACTGCAGCATGACCCCGTATTCGTCCTTGGGGATACTGGACAGATAGTAATACTCATCGAAATCTTCGGTTGTTGAATTATATTTATCTGCATCAGATGTGCTTTCCGAATCAAAATAATATGACTTTATACTGAGGTCTCCACCGGTGACCGGTACCCCCCAACTCATCATGTATTCATTGTTTGTCTGTTTACCGTCATACTGTGTTGATGTTGCACTCAGGGTATCTTCAATCATGTGGGAATAGTCCAGCCTTAAAATCGATTCTCCCAGCCGGAAATCAAAACCTATTGAACCGTCGGTCAGTTTACTTTCCGGTTTTTTGTAATAATCCTTCCATGATGAGGCCTCATAATAGACATAACCCTTTGTTGACTTGTGTCCGGCAGAGGCCCTTACTGCGAATTTATCTGTTGATCCGCTTATATATACATTTCCGATATTGGTATCCATAGACCCGGTTTCAAGACTGACCTTTCCCGACACCTTTTTATCGGGTTTCTTTGTAATAATATTTATCACACCGCCCATTGCGCTTGATCCGTACAGGGCAGACGAAGCGCCTCTTACGATCTCTATTCTGTCTATATTTTCAAGGGAAATGGTATTCCATATGCTTACAGTTCCGCCATAGGCACTGTTTAAAGGCACACCGTCTTTCATGACCAGCACTCTTGAACTGTCGCCTGTCCCCCTCATATAAATTGTGGTATGGCTTGTTGTATTGACCAGGCCCTTGTTTCTCCTGACCTGAAGACCGGGTGCCTTGTTAAGCACATCATCCACTGTTGTGGCAGGCATGTTCTCTATATCTTCACTCGTTATTACCGTCACACTTACCGGAAGATCCCACATGGGCGTCTCAGTCCTGTTTGCCGTTACAACGATCTTTTCCATTTTAACGGCATCATCTGTTTCATCATTATCAGCAAAGATCATCTGTCCGGGTGTATAGGACATGACAAATATGCTCAAAATCGTTCCTATAAACAATTTTTTCATCTCGTAATTCTCCTGTTTTTAATTTTATTCAGCTTTCATGGTTTGACTTCAAAGGTTAATGTTGACTGGTAACTGAACTTGTCCGCTTTCTCAGAATCAGGGTAAGAAAACTTGTGGTTAACAAACAGCATCCATATACCAGGCTGTAAAAGCCTGATCCGGGCTACACCATCCCTTGAGGATGACGCCCATGCTGTATATGCAAAGGCATCCGATTCATTGCTGAATCCCATATAGGTAGCATATACCATTATGGACTCATCTATTTTTTCACCATTGTGAAGAATCCTAATAGGAAGGGTATCATTTGTCCGCAACTGGCCGGGATCTTTCAGGGGCACTATTTCAAGGCCATGTCCCAGGACCTTGCTGTAACTGTCGACAGAACTTTTTCCATTTACATTTACAATAGCTTTACAGAAATTCTGAGAGTATTTGACACTGCCCTTGACATTAAATTCTTTTAGTTCACTTTTTGGTTTACGCTGATACCCTTTATCTGTTTTGGCTATAAAATTACCCTTACTTTCCATCACAATAAGGTATGTTCCTTCAGTAAGATCGTTTTTTGATTCAAACTGTGTCTGGCTGTATTTATCTTTTCCAAGAAGCCGCAGGTCAGGGTTCTCTTTACTACCGTCAGGGGCAAGCATATAAAGCTTTTCAACCTTATCGTTGTCAAAAAAACTATGACCAAATGGGAAATTATGGCCATATGCCATATGAAATCTTATGGCGCTGTTTGTTTTTGCTTTGTAGTTATTTACATTTATCCAGGGATGACATGCCCATACCTGTTCTATAAAGAAAAATACCGCGCTAATCAGCAATCCTGATATAACTATTTTTTTCCTCATTCTTTTCTCCTTTCCATAATTTCCGATACTTAAAAATTGTTACAGGGATTTTTCCCTATCATTGCACTGCATGACATTATTCAAAATTTCCTTACAGGTTACAGGCTTGAAACAATTACCTCTGCCCATTCCCTGATATCATCCTCAAAATCCTCTGGCGCGCCGTCAATCTTGAGCCCATCCGCAATCTTAACTGCTCCCAGGCCTTCCATTGTTTCTTCAATCCTGTCCACTGATCCACAGAAATATTCATAGGTGCTGTCTCCCGGTGCAAAGGCCGCGAACCGTTTTCCTTTTAATCTGATATTTTCTATCCTTTCAAAAAGCTCATCAAAATCTTCCTGCATTTCTATACTGTCGTGACCATAGGCAGGACATCCTAAAATAAGAACATCTTCCTCTTCTCCCAGTCTTTCGATACTGGTATCTGCTGCATTCTTGACTTCTGTTAAAATGTCCGCATCAAGAAAGACCTCTCCTATCATATTAGCCATATACTCCGTGTTTCCTGTTGTTGAACCGAAAATAATAAGTATCTTTTTCATCATTACCTCCTCAGATTACCCTGTTCATACGCTGTAGAAATATCTCTTCCGGCAATCGCCGGCACAACGGAACAGACATAAAAAAAGGCGCAACTGGTAACCAATTACCATTTGCGCCTTCACTTCGTTACACGCCTTTAACAAAAAGGCCGTATGCCGTAAGACTCAATACCCTAACTTAGTCTATTCAATATATATTAGAATCCTCTAATATCATATCCGAATCCTTTGTCAAACAATTTTTAGTATTTTTCTAAAAAAATATTTGACATTAGTGTTTAGAGCCTATACGCTCCTCATTATGGAACATGGAAATATACACATTCTGCATGAAAAATTTTCAAGGATAGTAAAGCTGGCAGTTGAACTGGAAAAGAAGCCTAGAAACTACGGCACAGAATTTCTCATGACAAACAGTGAAATTCATCTAATAGAACTGATAGGCGATAATGAAAAAAAGTTCAGTGTGACGGATCTTGCAAAATTCATGGGAGTAACCAAGGGGGCTGTTTCCCAAACCCTTAAGAAGCTTGAAAGTAAAGGTTTTATAATAAAAGAGACCGATCCTTCAAACCTGTCCAGAATCATTGTGGAGCTTACATCCCGTGGAAAAACTGCCTATTATTCACACAGGGACTGGCACGAAACAATGGATGGAGGCTTTAAGGCCTTTTTCACTGATCTATCAGATGAAAAACAGGATTTTTTATATGAGGTCCTGAACAGGGTGGAACTTTTTTATCAAATGGCAAAGGAGTAATTTTTTTGCATATAGTATTTAGCCACTATACACTAATGCAAAGGAGAGCAAAATTGGAAAACATCGCTTTAGAAAAAAATCAGTCAGCACATGTGTGCCCGCACCAGATAGCATTTATACTGGATAATCCCTTTCGCAGGCTTTTTCAAAACCCTAAAAAGATGCTTAAGCCTTATATTGCAAAAGGATCAACAGCAATGGACATAGGATGCGGACCGGGATTTTTTACAATAGACATGGCAGAACTTGTCGGACCTGAAGGAAAGGTGATAGCTGTAGACCTTCAGGAAAAGATGCTTTCCCATGTGCGAAAAAAAGCAAAAAAACATAATATTGAAGAGCGTATCAGTTTTTTCAAATGTGAACAGGACAGTATCGGCTTCAAGGAGAAGGCGGACTTTATTCTTGCCGTATACATGGTCCATGAAACGCCCTCGCCCCGAAACCTGCTTGATGAGATGAAGGCTATGCTTAATGAAAATGGAAAAATTCTTATTGCCGAACCTAAAATGCACGTAAGTAAAGAGATGTTTGAAGACCTGGTCTCATTAACAAAAGAGCTAGGGTTTAAGATACTTGACTATCCCAAAAAGATGGGCGGACGCAGTGTGCTGATTGGAATAAAGGATTAACCGCAAAGACGCTAAGGACGCAAAGTTTATTATTTTAAATGATACAAACAGCCTAGGAAAATTTAAATGCCGAAACGAATCCCACACACCGATCTTGAAATAATAACCGGAGAGCAGACAACTCAGGATCACCTTAAGATGTAGAAGAATTTAGGAAAATATTATTTCAAGGATTTCTTTTCCAGGTTTGATCAGATCAAAAAATCCGGCAGGTTCCTTGAGATTGGACCTGGCTCCGGATGCCAGACCTGCCTGGTTGCGGAAGGGTATAATCCTGATGAAATTACAGGCCTTGAATATTCATCAGACATGATAAAGGTAGCAGAGGAATATTCAGGCCTCCAGGGATTTGGCAGTCATATAAAGTTTGTAAGCGGTGCTGTTGAAGACACGGAACTGATTAAGAGTCTCGGAACATTCGATGTTATTTACTCCACCTTTTCATTGCACCACTTGACTGATCCATTACTGGGAATTAAAAACCTTTATAACTGCCTGAATGAAAATGGTGTTATTTACATATATGATTTTTTCAGGGGAGGCCTTTTCTATTACCTGAAGATAAAAAGAGGGATATGGGAATCCATAAGGGCCTCATGCAGGACAGAAGAAATTGAATCCATGCTGCAAAAGCTCAATATTATTAATTATAGATTGGAAATAAATGGTCTTTATATGAGTTTTATTATAAACAAAATTTTTTGAACCCTTTTCATTTATTTCGCCTCCGGTTTCTTTCCATACAATATCCCGACCATATTAAAGACAAATATGAATGTTGAGATAGCAACCAGTATCCCGCCGGCCATTGTAAAGACTTTACAATGACCGACCGCAGACCTGAATGCCTCGGACCCCGGGGCTTCGCCGCTTGAAAGACCAACCACGCCAGTCATATGAAACCCCAGGGTGAACAAGATAAGACCGGCCACATGACATCCCAGATTGCACCATGCCATGGGCCGGTTATATTGATAATTTCCGCTTATCTGGGGAGTAATAAAATAGAGTATGCCCATAAGAGTGCTCCCCACCCACCCTATAAGGTTTATATGTGTGTGTATCTTTGTCAGGAAAGTCCCGAAAAAAGGTTTTATGAGTTCCGGGGGAATATACAGCACCGAGGCATAAAATGACTGAAACTGAAACTTCGTTGGAAGCATAATCCCTTCAAGAACTCCCAGCACCATAAAAAATAATGATGCCAGGATAAAACATTTAGGAATATTATTATCCATTTCTAGTACCTGAAGGACAGGCCGCTGTAAATAAAGGCCGGTTCGGTTTCAGTCTCGTCACCCGAATTAAAAACATTGTCCATGCCGGCAAATGCCTTGATTTTTTCATTAATCTTTTTGGCAAGGTATACGTTTACCAGGGTAACATCATCCTCCGGCTCGTCTGAGTAATATTTTTCTCCTGTATAATTGATGTGGATATTTCCGTTCAGGCCCCATGGCAAACGATCATGACTGATTTTGAGGGTTCCCTTGTAGTCAGGACGGCCTTCAAGTTCTTCACCTGTCAGTTTGTTTTCAGTATCCAGCCAGGCAATATTTCCAGACAGCCCCAGGCCGCTGTCAAACCAGTATCCGCATTCCAGCTCCACTCCGGTCATAACGGCCTTTGAAATATTCTGGTACTGATAATAATCCTTCCGGCTGTTACCGCTGCCTTCTGACGAATACCATACCGCCTCAATAAGATTCTCTATATCGTTTCTATACCACATGGCACGGGCGCTGAAATTTCCGAACTCACCTTCAATGCCGGCCTCATAACTGTCGGAACTTTCCGGGTTCAGGTCTTCATTTGGTTCATAAACCTGTTTTCCTCTTTTCATATAGGTAGGCACAAACAGCTCCATCATATCAGGGGACCTGAATCCCTGTGCCCATGAGGATTTAAGCCTGATATTATTATTAATCCGGTAGGAGACCGAAATCCTGGGGGTCCAGTTGGAACCAAAGGTGGAATAGTCGTCCCATCGCCCACTCAGCAGGAGATAAAGTTTTTCAGACACCTGGAATTCATCCTGCAGAAAGGCACTCAGGTTATCGATCTCATTATCGAGGCCAGAATCATCTTCCCTTCCCTCTTCCCTGTATTCCGTTCCGAATGTCAAAAGGTGTTTATCAGATATTGCAGCAGTATACTTGCCCTCAAACTGATTGAGAAATCTCTGTGAATTATTTTCATCGCCTATGGCCCCGACAATCATGGAGGTCACGGGTGTGATATTGATTTCAGTTTCATGTTCAGACCGGTTTGCCCTCAGCATCAGGGTGGAAAGGTCTGATACCCTGCCATTGTATTCAACAAAATAATTGAGGTACCTGTAATCGGCGTCCCTCTCTCTGTCCTGACCCTCCAAATCCCTCAACCCAACGCTATTTCTTTCGGCAAACTCCAGTCCCGACAGGATTTCATGGTCATCGGTTATCCTGAATGAAACATGCCCGCCTGCGGATTTCATTTCTATTGAATCACCATCATCAGGCGTAACACCATCCCTGTCATACCCTTCCTTGTCCCTGTATCCCCCTGCCAGGATAAATCCAAACCGACCGGAAGAATTACTGATATAACCGCTTCCAGTTTTTTCTCCGGCTTCTGCATGAATACTCTGCCCGTACTGACCGGTCAGCCCAATACTTATCTCTTCCGAAGGTCTTTTTGTTATTATGTTAATAACACCGCCAATCGCATCGCTTCCGTAAATAGCAGCTGATGGGCCGCGAACTACCTCTATCCTTCGGATCATTTCGACCGGAATCTGCTCCACACCTGAAAGCTCCTTGAATCCCGAAGCTATCCTGCGTCCGTCTATAAGTACAAGTGTGTGCTTATTGCTGGTTCCCCTTATACTGGGTCTTTTCTGTCTCCCTGTCTCGGTTGTCACAAGAAGACCAGCTGCCTCTTCAATTACATCGGACACTGTTTCGGCGTTCATATTAATAATATCATCTTCGGTTATCACCTCGATTGATCCGGGAGCATCTTTAATGATCTTCTCGTTCATGGTAGCGGTAACAACCATCTTTTCCATCTCCGCTACTCCTTCTGATCCTTCACCTTCATGCGCAAAGGCTTTAACAGAAATAAAAGACAGAAAGAATATCCCTGTAATCAAAACTGCTATTTTCATTTTTTCTCCTTCTTTTTAAAAATATTTTTTTAAAGATAACTTTTACCGGTCTCTTCCTTTCCGGTTCCCCTGTTGTTCAGCATGGCGCTGATTTCAATAGAGATAGGGTTGGGGTGTATAAGCCTTGACCTGCAGTTGATAAAGCCGCGTCTTTTATTTGGATTATATACTGGAGAGGACACCTCCGGTTTCAGGAGATGCCATGCTTCAAGATAGTTTGCATACTTCTTACCATGCGCATTCTCGGCCGTGGGCAGTGAAATACTGTATCCATTCAAAATATCCGTGGGTATGATATAGAATATCTCTGTAGTTCCATATCCAAGCATGCAGATACAGAAATCCAGTTCTTTCTTTGATAGTTTTCTATCCAGGTTAATCTGAAAATAAAGCTGTCTTCCGTTCCTGGCAGGGTGCCTCCCGGACCTCAATAATATGCGATACCCGTTCACTGCAATCCAGTATCTGCTGCCAGGCTTGATATACTCAGGCCTGTATCCCATGGTGCAAAGCTTTGAGATAATTTTGTACGCAGCTTCAGGGACAGGATAATATTTTTTAGACTTCTCACTTCTTTCCTGCCATACAGCCATTTTTCTTTCATGATTCTGAGTATATGGCTTACCATAAATTTTTCTGTAAACCTGACGTGCATATTCTCTTGAAAATCCGAAATATCTCCCCACATCAGCCAGGGTAGTATCCGAATCCGATATCATTATCCTGAAGGTTTCCAGTGATCCCCTGCCGTATTTTTTTTTAAACTGTTTTTCAAATACACTTCCCCTTTTTACACCGAAGACGTTCCGGAGAATACGCACATCCGATACGCTCATATCCAACATTTCAGCAACCTCATAACTATAATATGATTCCTTTTCGATTTTCTGTCTTAAGAATGCATGTAGATCCATATTGAACCGTTCCCTTACATTCTCCTCCAGTTTTTCCATATCCATATAATCACTCCTGTAGGTAATTCGGAATCCCTGTCAGCATATTCCGAACCATCAACTCCTGCTGACACACCGAAAGGGTCCAAATGCCCTTTTAAGGTTCTTTTTTTCCCTTTTATCATCACTGTTTCCGCAGACAAGAACACGGCTTCCGTCCGGGGCAATCTCAAATCCTTTTATTCCCTTAAAATAAAGCCAGTCCCTTTTAAGTTTATTCCCGCACATATGGGTCTTAAACAGGTCAATCCCGTCTGGTGATATTTTTTTGAGTTCCTTTGTATTAATAAAAACCCTGCCCCCGCATGTTTTATTGAGTTTTATAGTCTTTATCAGTTCCCATGCACACATCCCGTTGAATTCCCCTGCCAGAGACACATGAAGATTGCCGACACTGCTTCTTGAATCTATTTCAAATCCTTTTTCCAAATCTTACCTCCTTAAAATAAAAAAGGTGCAAAACGGTTGCAAAACCGTATTGCACCTTCACTTCATTACGCACCTGTTTTGGTCGAAAGCCGTAAGGCGTTTTTATTCTCTACTTTTATTAGATAGCCCTAATATCACATCTGATATTTTTGTCAATACTTAATCCAATAAACAAAATACCGATCCTGAAATTGGTAGACATAGGAATTAAATTAAAATAAACTTCCCCAATTAATTTTGAGCTGCTGACAATCTTTTAGTTGCTTTACAACATTAAACCTCTTTTTCTTTAATAAATATGGACTATTACGAACTGCTTGGCATAGATGATAACGCTGAACCTGACAAAATAAAACAGGCCTATCGGGAAAAATTGAAGGAGTGGCACCCGGATAAAAACCCTGATCGTCTTAAAAAGGCTGAGGAGATGACAAAGACCCTCAATATTGCCTATGGCGTTTTATCCGATCCCCAGCAGAAAAAACATTATGACAGGATACTCAGTTTCTCGGATGGTAAAGACTACGGCCAGTATGTAAACGACGCTTCATTCTCCAGCAAAATCAATCACACTTCAGGCGCAATAAAGCATATCATCAAAGATGTAAAAGACCTCTACAATCTTACAAAGGATGCCCTTAAGGGTAACTACAATCTCCATCCGGTAAACCTGGGGATTATCGCCGGCGGACTGATTTACTTTATAATTCCGACGGATATCATCCCAGACTTTATTCCCTTTGTGGGTTTAGTGGATGATATTGCCCTGCTCACAACAATAATAAGATCCATGCAGGGGGAGTTACAGAAATACAGGAACTGGAAGACTCAAGACGAAAACCTTTAATAAAAGGAGACCATGGATAAATCAAAATTATTTCTGCTGATTCTTTTTATTATTTTTTCTCTTCAGATTCAGGCGGATGAACAGGAACCACCCCTTCAGCATCCCCTTGACTCCCATCTCAGCGAAATCAGGAAAGATGATCTTCCGGCCATGCTGGAAAGACAGTATATACGTGTGTTGACCACAATAAACCACACCAATTTCTTCCTGGACGGTATAAATCCCCATGGATTTGAATATTCACTGTTAAAACAGTATGAAAAACAGCTTAATAAGGGAAAAAGCCGGAGGAAACTGAAAACAGTACTTGAGTTTATACCCGTGCCAAGGGACCGGCTGCTTGAAAGTCTTATCAACGGTTATGGTGACATAGCCGCTGCAGGATTGACAGTCACACCCAAAAGAAAACTTCAGGTTGATTTTACCGATCCATACCTCTCTGAAATATCGGAGATACTGGTAACATATAAAGATGCGGAACCTGTCAGCAGCCGCGATGATCTTGCAGGCAAAGAGGTTTTCGTAAGAAAAAGCAGCAGCTACTTTGAAAGCATGACAATAATAAACAATGTTTTTAAATTAAAGAATATGAAGCCAATAAAGATCATTGAGGCGGATGAAAACCTTGAATCAGAGGATATCCTCGAAATGATCAACACGGGTGCTATAGACATGACCATATGCGACAGTCATCTTGCTGAAATATGGTCAAAGGTCCTTCCAGATATCAGGCTCCACCCGGAAATCAGGTTCAGGAAAAGTGTCCATATTGCATGGGCAGTGCGCAAGGACAACCCCCTGCTTAAAGAGAGCCTCAACAGCTTTATAGAGAATCACAAAAAAGGCACCTTTATGGGTAATTTGTTTTTTGCCCGTTATTACGAAAATATGAAATGGATAAAAAACCCCCTGAAGGGCAAACTTGAACAAAGGGCGGCAGAATATAAACCCCTGATTCAGAAGTATTCATATAAATATGGTTTTGACTGGAAACTTATTCTATCCATGGCATTTCAGGAATCCGGGCTAAATCAAGATAAAAAGAGTGATAAGGGTGCAGTAGGCCTGATGCAGATAAAGCCCTCCACGGCAGATGATCCCAAGGTCGGAATCAAAGATGTCATAGTTGTTGAAAATAATATTCACGCTGCAGTGAAATATCTTGATTTTATACGAACAAGGTACTACTCAGACGATAACATCAGTGAGAAAGACAGGGTACGATTTTCTCTGGCAGCATATAACGCAGGTCCTGCTAAAATTAACAGGGCAAGAAGGAAGGCAAAGGCCATGAACCTTGACCCCAACCAGTGGTTCAGGAATGTCGAGGTTGCAGTGCTTAAATATATTGGCCAGGAACCTGTCAAATATGTGAGCAATATAAACAAGTATTATGTAATATATAAAAATTATCTGGATATCAAGGAATCCAGAGAACTGGCGAAGGAGGATATATAATTATATGAGCCAGCAGGAACCAAACAAAATCATCTATTCAATGATGAAGGTGAGCAAGTTTTATGACAAAAAACCGGTCATAAAGGATATCTCCATTTCATATTTTTACGGTGCAAAAATAGGTGTGCTGGGCCTGAACGGGTCCGGAAAAAGTACGCTCCTGAGGATCTTTGCAGGGGTCGACAAGGAGTTTAACGGTGAAACGAGTATGTCTCCGGGTCTTACTGTAGGACTGCTCGAGCAGGAACCGAAACTTGACGATTCAAAGACGGTAAGACAGATTGTGGAGGAAGGACTCCAGGAGGCTGTTGACCTTTTAAAGGAATTTAACGAAATAAACGAGAAATTCGCAGAACCCATGTCCGATGACGAGATGAACAGTCTTATAGAAAGACAGGGTGAGGTGCAGGAAAAGATAGACGCCCTTGATGCCTGGGATATTGATTCACGGCTTGAAATGGCAATGGATGCCCTGCGCTGTCCCGAAGGAGACACGCCGGTTAATGTGCTCTCGGGCGGTGAAAGACGCCGAGTTGCACTGTGCAGGCTTCTTCTTAAAAAACCCGATATCCTTCTCCTTGATGAGCCCACCAACCATCTTGATGCAGAAACCGTTGCATGGCTGGAACAGCACCTTCAGAGGTATGAAGGAACAGTAATTGCCGTAACCCATGACAGGTATTTTCTGGACAATGTTGCGGGATGGATACTCGAACTGGACCGGGGAGAAGGCATCCCGTGGAAAGGCAACTACTCCTCATGGCTTGAACAGAAGCAGAAAAGGCTCTCGCTTGAAGAAAAGGGAGAGAGCAAGAGAAGAAAGACGCTCGAAAGAGAGCTTGAATGGATCAGGATGTCTCCCAAGGGTAGGCATGCCAAGGCAAAGGCACGTATAAGCGCCTATGAAAGCCTGATGAGCCAGGAGACTAAGGAAAAGGAAAGAGAACTTGAGATATACATTCCGCCCGGACCAAGGCTGGGCAATGTTGTTATTGAAGCTAAAAACATAAGCAAGGCCTATGATGACAGGCTGCTTATCGGTGATCTTTCATTCTCAGTACCTTCAGGAGCCATTGTAGGCGTAATTGGGCCTAACGGCGCAGGTAAAACCACGCTCTTCAAGATGATAACCGGGCAGGAGCAGGTTACATCGGGAGAATTCAAAATAGGCGATACAGTAAAACTGGCCTATGTGGACCAGAGCAGGGACATACTCTCCCCTGATAAATCCATATGGGAGACAATTTCCGAAGGCCACGACACTATCGAACTTGGTGACAGGGAGGTAAACTCCAGGGCCTATGTTGCAAGGTTTAATTTTTCTGGAAGTGATCAGCAGAAAAAGGTGGGCAATATTTCGGGTGGAGAAAGAAACCGTGTTCATCTGGCAAGGATGCTCAAGGAAGGCGGCAATGTGCTGCTCCTTGACGAACCTACAAACGACCTGGACGTGAATACACTGAGGGCGCTTGAAGAGGCCATAGAAAACTTCGGCGGATGTGCAATCATAATAAGCCATGACAGGTGGTTTCTTGACAGGATTGCAACACACATCCTTGCATTTGAAGGTGACAGCAAGGCAGTGTGGTTTGACGGTAATTACACCGAATACGAAAAGGACAAAAAGGCCAGACTTGGTGAGGCTGCAGCTAACCCGCACAGGATCAAATACCGCCAGCTTACGAGGAGCTGATTTTATACATGGCCGAAGACGTCACGCCAAATCCCCAATACCTGATAAAACTGGTAAAAACAAAAATGCCCTTTGGAAAATATCAGGGAAGATCGCTGATCGATCTTCCCGAACCTTATCTTGTATGGTTTGCTGGAAAAGGCTTTCCGACCGGTGACCTGGGAGATATGTTAAGAAGCGTATATGAGATTAAAGTCAACGGACTTGAATATCTTTTTAAACCCCTCAAACGAAAATAACCAGCTCATTATATCCTGATAGATAAAAAAATACCGCCCATAAAACGTCAATATTACCCCATGATGTTTTTTATTTGACGTTTCATAAAGGTCTTTACGTTATTTATTTGACTACACTGTATTTTTTTAGATAACTTTAATTTTTAATTTCCCAACCACAGGTTCCTCCTTTAAAAGGGCAATATTAAAAAAAGCTAACAAAATCAACAGGTAGCTGGGGTAAATATTTTTTTAGATATTTTGGCACTGATATTGCTTAAATTCTGAGACAGTGTTCGATTTAAGTACTAACTGTTTTTTTGTTTTACCTCTTGATAAAGGCAAAACGTTCGAAAGAGCGTGAAGTAGAAACGCCGTTGATCTTAGTTCTCAAGTACTGATTCGATATTTGAATTCAAAGATTGCCGGCGGAGAAGCACCGACCCAAGTGCTGGTCCGCGTTTAACAGCAGCAAAGGAAGGTGTTTTTTTATGCCAGCATTAACCAATTCCAGTTTTTTGCCCGGATTTAAACGTATTCTTTTTTATACAGCCATATTATCGATTTTCAGCATATCTGCATATGCCCGCAATGTTACCCTTACCTGGGACCCGAACAGTGAACCGGATTTAAGTCATTATGTAGTTTACTGGGGTATTTCTTCTGGAGATTATTCCTACAACAGCGGCGATATCGGTCTAGCTACAGAATATTCTGTTGAAATTCCAGATGATAATCAGGTCTATTTTTTTGCAGTAACCGCGGTTGATGAAGCAGGACTTGAAAGTGATTACTCCAATGAAGTCAGCACCGGTGAAGTATCATCAGCCCCACCTGATGCACACGCCGGTCCAGACCAGAGTGTGTATGAGGGAGAAACGGTTACCCTTGACGGATCAGGGTCCAGTGATCCTGACGGCAGTATTACCCAGTGGCAGTGGGCTCAGACAGCTGGCACATCGGTCACTCTGGATGATCCCTCATCTGCACAACCGGTATTTACAGCCCCTTCAATTACTGAGAGTGAGTCCCTTACCTTTGTGTTAACCGTCACAGATTCTGACGGCCTGACAGATACCGATACCTGTATCATAAATGTTGTTTTCGTAAACGAACCTCCGACTGCCAGTGCAGGGGCGGATCAGAACGTTGAAGAAGGCATGCAGGTCGTGTTAAACGGTTCCGGTTCTATAGATGTCGATGGAAGCATAGCATCATACCGATGGGTTCAGACAGGTGGAACCACGGTAGAACTTGAGAATGCCGCTACAATGCTGGCAACATTTACCTCTCCACTGGTTAGCCCGGAAGGTGAGGCATTAACATTTGAATTGACTGTAACCGATGATCAGGGATTAAAAAGTACAGACACATGTATTGTAAACATCGTATGGGTAAACGATCCTCCGGTGGCCATTGCAGGGTCGGATCAGAACGTTGAAGAAGGCATGCAGGTAGCGTTAAACGGTTCCGGTTCTCTTGACGCCGATGGAAGCATAGCATCGTACCGCTGGGTTCAGACAGGCGGAATCATTGTAGAGCTCGATAATCCTTTAACCCCGCAGCCCTCATTTACCTCTCCACTGGTTAATCCGGAAGGCGAAGCATTAATATTTGAATTGACTGTAACCGATGATCAGGGGTTGAAAGGCACTGACTCATGTATTGTAAATGTAGTATGGGTCAACAATCCTCCTCTTGCAGATGCCGGCGAGGATCAAAATGTAACCGCAGGAGAAACCGTTGCCCTGGATGGATCGGCCTCTGTTGATTATGACGGAGATATACTATCATACAGATGGACCCAGACCGGGGGAACAATCGTTATACTGGATGATCCGGCAGCAGTAAACCCCTCATTTACCGCACCACCTGTCGATTCCCAGGGCGAAATACTCATCTTTAAGCTGGTTATAACCGATGATGGAGGACTGAAATCATCAAGTGAATGCATTATAGACGTCACACCTTCACCCCATGTTCTCCCGGTCCGAAGCGGATGGAACCTTGTTTCCATCTCAAATAGCGAGACAGCAACTTCCATTGAAGAGGCATTCGGGCAGATTATGGACAAGATTATCAGCATATGGTCATTTGATGAGGGAGCATGGAGAGTTTATAACCCTGCAGACATCGAGTCCAGTGACCTTCTGGAAGTAGAGCCAGGAAAAGGGCTGTGGGTAAATATGCGAGAAGATGCAGAGCTTTCTATTTCCGAGATTGCCCCTGTCGAATCAACAGACATTTCAGAGGGCTGGAACCTTGTCGGGTTCGCCTCATCCGGAGCACTGGATATGGCTGATGCAATATCATCAATAGCTGAAAACGTAACAAGTGTCTGGGCCTACATCAGCGGTAAATGGCAGGTTTACGATCCTCAAAATCCTGAATTCAGTGACCTTACTACAATGGCTCCGGGGAATGGATACTGGATAAAAGCCAGAACCGCATGTTCGTGGATATATTAATATAAAGTTGATAAATTTCTTCTACAATCGTGAGCAGTTTCTCACGATTCTCTCCTGGAAGGCGAGCAGCAGTTATTTTAACTGCTGCTGATAGCAAAGCCTTGAGCACAACATAGAGTTCTTCGACCTCTTCGGTCGTGACCTGTTTGACATAAGCCCCTTTCTGAGGAATAGTCTCAAAAAAATTGCGGGCCTCCAGAATCCTTACTGCCTCACGAATCAGCCAATTATAATAGGGGATTTACCCGGTGAAGCGAATTTTTCAACAGCAGCCTGGTTTAATTCAACTCCCAGGCCATTACCCTCCGGCGGGTACAGATATCCCTTTTCATAGCGGGGAGAACTTAATCCCAGGTCATTGGGAATCGGGCCGCCATCTGTTTCCAAAAGGTCGTGCATATTGAGGGGGCCTATGGATTCCTGTTGGATCTTTCCCAGCCATTCTGTGGAACACAGAAAATGGGCTTCCACTGCCGCACCCAGACCTGAGTTGATCATGCAGCCTGTCATGACATTGAGCCCCATTGCTTCGGCTACAGCTACAAATTTTTTGGATTTGTGGATACCCCCGGCCTTGGGCACCTTGAGGAAAAATCCGTCAATGGCATCGCGCTGGGCCAGCTTAATAAGATCGTTCAGTTCGGCAGCAGCTTCATCAGCAAAGATTGGCACAGAAGTCTTGCGACGCAATCGCGCCAGCCCGTCTATATCCCAGCGTGGAATTGGCTGCTCTGCCAGGTAGAGATCATATTTTTCAACCTGTTTAAGGAACCGCAGGGCGCGCATGTAATCCCAGCCGCCATTGGTGTCAGTCATAATATTCACTCTGCTGCCAACTGCCCGGCGCACTTCAGCAACCATCTCAACATCTTCCTCTATAATATTATGCCCCACCTTCAATTTGAGTCCCTTGTAGCCCACGCTGACCAGTTTTCGCGCATTATCGGCCACCTCCCGGGGCGTTCCGGAGGACATGACATATGCCAGTTCTATCTTTTCATTGGCACAGCCGCCAAGATACTGGTAAAGCGGCACTCCCATCGCCCTGGCTACCAGGTCATGCAGGGCATAATCTACCAGGGCTTTAGAGTGGTAATTGCGGTAAACTATTTTATCCATTTGGGCAATTATGGTCTCGATTTTAAATGGGTCTTCACCCAGCAGCACCTTCGGTCCGTAAATATTTCCGACATTATGAAGAATCGATTCCTGGCTTTCACCCATATACCATGTTGAGGTATCACCACATTCCGCAATGCCTGTAATTCCCTCATCTGTATAAAGCTTGAGCAGGACGCTATGAGCCCATTTAACAGGTCCACCGGACATAATGATCGGTTTAACAAACTCGATCGACAATGGAATACACTCTACCCTGGTGATTTTCATGGGAATTTTCTCCTTATTAAAATTATTTTTAAGAAGGCACCACTTAGCCAAATCTGTTTTTGTACATCTTCAAAAATGGCAATGAATAATGTATCCATTATTCATTGCCATCATAAACTGTCAACAAAATTAAATAGTTGATAATATCTATTTTTTTAAATGCAGTAGATTCGAGATTTAATTTTAAGGTAATTTATATTTATGGTGTGAGCGGATAAATTGTGCTATTACTGTTTATGTACACAGATCGCAAACCGCTATCAACAAATCGGGAGGGGTTGATGTTGTATTAATAATACAAACACGCGGTCTACGATCTGTGTACATAAAATTATTCGAAATACCCTCTTATTGAAATACCCCAAAAATCTACAAAAAAAATCTTACCTTGTAAATATCATAAAATTAGCACCATAATAACAGTATAAAACTGTCATTATGGTGCTACTAAAGAGATAACAGGTAGATTCTAAGACTTTATTACCTTTTCATCTTCCGACTTTTGCAGCTGTACCAATTTTTAAAAGCTCCGCTATGTTCGCACTTTTATCGAGGACCGGCTCTATCTGTGAAGTTTCACATGTCATTAAAGTGGTTACTCCAGGGCCATGGCCAGCTATTAAACAGTCGCTGTGTACTATAATACCTATTGTAACAGCTCCCTTCCGGTATGCCCTTCCATAACGGTTATCATGATCCATTAGTACCGCCATGGAAGGCAGTATGAAAGGCTTCCCCTGATGATCAACACTCCAGGAGGGCCTGGCTGGCATTGCAGTAAGAATTCTACAAGTTTGTTTTCATTTGTCTTGAGCATATTTTCTCCGATTAATTTCATTTTCGATCCTTTTCTGCTACTATTAACAAACATGCAGTTAAATGACCATTTAAATTTAAGGAGTACAGGCCATGTCCAGATTATTGAGATTAATTATTCTTTTTATGTTGTTAAGCCTTCCCCCTCTTAATGTTAATGCATCAGACACTGCTAATTCTCCGGGAACAAAACCCCAATTTATTCCTGTCACTAAAAAGCCCTGTTATGTCGGGTGTGATTACCTGTTCCAGTTTTGTTATTATTACAATATTTTAAATATGTCCGACGCCATATCGGTAAAGGAATGGCATGTCGAAGGGGATTTTGTAACAGGAAAGGCAGTCGCTAATATTAACGCAAGATTATTAATAAAAATGTGTTATCAGGTATCACTGTCATCCGCATATCCCGTTTACGATCAGGATGTAAACCTTGAATCCGAATTTGATTTTAAAATAAAACTCAACGGGGAAGGTAAAGATCGTTGTATACAATACCAGGAGGGCGCCATAACATATTCCTCTTTTGAATTAAAGGGGGATCTTAAAACGGATCCCATGCCTATAATGCAGGGGCAATTGGAACAGGACATGGCGGATATTATTCACGACTCTTTTAGTAAAGCGGTTTATGGGTATATGAATGGGGAAAATAAAGGTTTAAAGGTATATTGCAGTGAAGAGCGTAATAAAGCATATGAAGATAATTATCCATGCCGGTGTGATTAATATTTAAGAATATCATGATAAATATCAATAATGTAATTTCCTTTGCCCGCGCCGAAACAAGGCTAACCCGACGACTGGTACGCTACTGGTGTTTTGTTTCTATTTCCTACCTGATTGCCATCATTATTTTTCTTATTTACTCAGTCATGCATGGTGTTTATTCATCATATTCTGCAACTGAGGCGCTGTTAAGTCCCCGCTATATCATCAGTACTATCGGATTGTATTACCTTCTTATTTATGTTGGAGGAGCGGTCTTTCTGGGATTCGATGTACGGGACCGAGACCGGAGAGAACAGATAAACGAAGTCCTTGATTCAAGGCCCTATACCAATCTGGAGTTAGTATCCGGTCGGTTTCTTGGTCTCTTAATATCCTCATGGATTCCCATTGCGGCACTGTCTTTTCTTCTGGAATTCCTGGGCCTGCTTTTACCTCTCCCTTTTGGCGATACCATGGAGATTTATTCACTTTTCTCCTTTGTATTCCTTATGGCCATTCCTGCTCTGGCATTTATTTTATCGGTGGTCTTTCTTATAACTCTGCTTGTTCGCAATAGGCTTATGACTGCAGTACTGCTGCTCCTTATTTTAGGTGGAAATTTCTGGGCCATAATTAATCTTCCTTCAATCTATTCTCCTTTGTTTGACATTACCGGCTCAACGATAATAAGCTCTTCATCTGAGATTATCCCTTCTATAGCCAGTCTGGAAGGATTCCTGCAGCGAATAGGAGTACTGTTTACGGCTTTTGGCATGATTGCATTAAGCGCGGCTGCCCATCCCCGCCTTGACGGAGGTTCCTCTAAAAGACTCGCAGCAGGCGGAGCTGGAATAATAATCCTGGCACTGTTCATGACCGGGTTTGGATTTTTTAAAAACATAAATTCATTAAAATTGACTGAAGTATGGAAGGAAGCCCATGCTGTTCAAGCCGATGCTCCTGTGCCTGACATTCAATCCATATCAGGCAGGGTTAGAATTGAACCGGGAAAGGCGTTGAATCTTGATCTTGAGCTGTTATTTAGTGCCCCGGCTCAAGAATCTATGAAAAACGCAATCTTTACTCTTAATCCGGGGCAGGAGGTAAAGGAAGCCCTGGATGCTTTTAATAAACCCCTGAACTTTACCCACAAAAACGGATTACTTGAAGTCATTTTGCCCAGCCCACTTGATCCTGGAGAAGAAACAGTAATTCAGCTTTCCATCGAAGGGCTTCCTGATCACAAATTCGGATATCTGGAAAGTGCTGTAAATACCGGGAACCTGAAGGGCGGCCAAAAGAATCTCTCCATGCTCGGGCTTGATCGATACATATTTGATTCGCGATTTGTAGCACTTATGCCTGGCACACGCTGGCTGCCTGTCTCAGGCACTGAAAAGGATCGTACTGATCCTAGGCATGGCACTGTAGATTACTTCAATCTGGATCTCACTGTAGATGTCCCCTCCGGTTGGCTTGTGGCAGGCCCGGGTCGCAGAATGGAAGAAAAAGGTGAGGACGCTGACCGGGTAAAATTTCGTTTTTCACCTGAAGCCCCTGTGCCTGAAGCAGCAGTTATTGCCTCAAGATTTGAAAGCCGATCCTTTGAGGTAGAAGGGGTAAAGATGGAGATTCTGGCATATCCCGGACATATGAATAATATCCAACTAATGAGTGATACTGTTGAAAAAATCCGAGAATGGATCGGTGATCATATAAGAGAAGCCAAGGCATATGGTCTTGGTTACCCTTATGATGGTCTTACTCTGGTGGAGGTACCCAATTCTCTTCGCAGTTTCGGCGGAGGATGGCGAATGGATACAGTTATGGCTCCTCCGGGTCTACTGCTGATGCGTGAGATATCTTTTCCAACAGCCCGCTTTGACTGGCCCTTTCGTGATCCTGAAGTTTTCAGGGATCAGGAAGGAGGCCTGACCCATGCCAAATTTGCGAGTATCAGGACATTCTTCCTTAATGACATATCCGGTGGAAATATTTTATCAGGGGCAGCCAGAAATTTTTTTCTTTATCAGACCAGTGCCCGGGGTCTGGAAGCAATTGCTCTCAATTATGTCATGGAAATTCTCTCAACACTCCTTGTTACTGATACAAACAGTTACTTTTCTGCACATAGTTTTACCGATGAAGATCCTATGGGAGTGATTTTTGGTGCACTTGTTTTCTCTCAGAATAATGAAACATCAAAAAAATCGATGACAGATACTGCCATTGCCTTATCAACCTCCGGGCAGGAAGTCTGGAATCAGGTACTTAAAATCTCACTCAGGGATATGGACCCATGGGATGATCCGGCCCTCAAAATTAACGTCCTGGCCCTAAAGGCCGGCGCCATGGCACGATGCATTATGGATATCCTTGGACGGGAAAAAACAGCGCAATTCCTTTCTTCCATTCGAGAAGCATACAAAGGGCGTACCTTCTCATTCGATGATTTCAAAAATAAAGGTAAAGCCATGGGCATAGATTTTGAAAAGCTTTTTGGTGACTGGCTTGGAAGCACATCTTTGCCCGGTTTAATTGTTTCAAACGCCGAGGCCTATCGTCTGCCTGATTCAGAGAATGGCATGCCCCGTTACCAGCTGCTGATTTCAGTCCGCAATGACGAACCGGTTCCCGGCGTTTTTCGTTTTCAGTATCGTGTAGGAACCGGTGAAAAGCAGGAATGGAGTAAAAGTGATCCTATCTCTATAGGTGGAAACCATGCAGTTCGTTCTGGCATGACCCTATTCCAGCCGCCTGAAGATATCCTGATTGAGCCATACATTTCCCTTAACCGGGGGAATTTTACGGTCCCTCTTCAAAATATTGATCATGATAAAATAATAAACATGGAGCCTATCGAGGGGTTGGAAGACATTCCCTGGACTCCGCCCGAAAGCCCATTTATTATTGTTGATAACCTGGATAAAGGTTTTGAGATAATGGAAGGCGATAAAAAGAGAGATGTAAAAAAGGGGAGACCCTCTGCAGCACTTAGCTTAAATGAGAAGGGTCTATCAACATCGTCTTTTTTCACTGCGACACCGGATTGGACATACCTTGATCTGCCGGGAAGCTGGGGGAAGTACCGTCACACAACTGCGGTAGTTAAAGCTGGAGAAGGTGAGAAGACTGCAACTTTTACGGCTTCAATTAACAGGACCGGATCATGGGACCTGTGGTACCACATACCGGACAAACAGAAATCCTTTCCCCGATATAATTTTGGAACCTGGAATCTGGTTGTCAGGGACAGTAATGGTGACCAATTTGATATAGAATTTAATTCGGACGCTGCCCTGGAGGGCTGGAATCAGGTGGCAATTATGGATCTTCCGAAGGGAGAGGTATCGGTGACCCTGTCGGATAAAACCGACGGAGACCTGGTATTGGCTGATGCAATACGCTGGTCACCATCGATTCAGGAAAAATAAAACAGGAGTTAAATTCCTGCAAGCATCATTTCTTCTGTCTTAGCCTTGCGCCCTGCAGCATCTACAGTCATAATCCTGTATTTATGGGCGTTGCTGTCAGCCAGAGTTTCTTTATATATAAAAGGAGCCCTGGTTATCTGGGGCTTATAGGCAACCTGCCCAACCTTTGTATTATCACGCCATATCTCATAATGAACAATCGGTTCATCACCTGCATAGGCAGTCTGCCATTCAAGTCTGGCAACCCTCTTCCTGTCCTGCTTTTCCTGTGAAACAGCATAATCTCTAACTGCTCCAAGTTCCTGTTTTTCAACCTGGAAAAAGCCGTTTGTCTTTCCTTCCTTGGCAGCAAGAGCAAGCTTTTCTATCTCTCGACGATCCGACACTGTTAAGTCATTTGGCTTTACCTGTGCAGCAAGAAGGTTCTGTGTAAGTTGACAGGTTTTAGGATCATTATCAATATGTCCTGTTCCAATAATGGCTGTATGAATGCCCGGTGTCGTCAGGGAATACTCTACCAGCTTTCTGCTGGGAAGATTTTTACTGCCAACCTTGCGGATTACCATATGCGGTCCCTGGGTCATTACAGCAGGTTTTTCATACATTGCACCATCCGCAAATACCTTCATGGCAATCAGCCCCATATTCTTTGCCTGTGCCACAAGGATATTGTTATACTGCATATTGAAATAGTTGCGGTCATTTGCATTAATGGCAACAAGCATACCATCAAGAACATCCCTGGTATCGCGATGAATCATCTCCATCATAACAGCCGGAGAAGCATGTCCGGAAAATCCAATGTGGCGGATGAGCTTTTCTTCCTGAGGATTAAGACCGGTCAGGTTAGTGCCGTCACGAAAATCTATCAATGTTGCAAGTGTACCTATTGTCTCTGCCTTTGAATCAGTCTTTTCATATCCTTCATAAAGCGCATCCATATCTTCAACGCTGGTAACAGCATGCATCAAAACCTGGTCAAGATAGGCCCCCTTTGGATAGGCTCCTTTCCCATCACCAAAAATCTGTGACATAGTCCTCTTAAGATCATCTGCCGCATGTGTTCCGGAGCCGTTAGTGAGGTTGTACATCACATTGTTTTTCCAGCCACCTTTGCCAAAACGCAGGCAGGTTTTGCTTGTTAAAAAAATGGACCGACGGAGTTTTTCATTATACCCGGGCTGTCCGGGAATAAGATCAAGTTTGCGGAATGCCTTACCATAATTGAGCTGACTGTCATCATAGAAGTTGGATGTATCGTAATAATTTATTTCTGAGTCAAATGCCTTAAGTATAATTTTGACCGGATCAACATCAGCAGGTGTCCACTGAAGTGACGCCTGCCCTCCAAGACCCAGTGTTGTTGCCTCAAAACCAAGTCTACCCATGTGACGTTTCATAAGCACGCCGGCCTTAGCCCTGCCAAGGTGTATAAAAGGACCGAGAGATAAACCTGCGGTAGTTAATGCAGTATTTCTAATAAACTTCCTGCGGGAATATTTTTTCTTAAAAATATCAGCCATGAAAATCTCCTGTTTTTAAAATCAACGAACCTGCTGAAAACCATAGAGAAAATCATATTACAGGTCAAGATAATTAAATTATACAGGCAGGATATAAACGGGAACTGAAGCAAGTGATACAATAAAACTAATTAATTCCTGAAACACTAAAATATCCGAACCAAATGATGTGTAAATTTATTCCTAATCAAGACATTGCTTTACACACATATTTAGCATATTTTTTCACACATCATTCCCTCAACACTTTATAATGCTGTTTTTACTACCATTTTTAATTTTTTAATTTTGGGTTTAATTTTTGCATTTCAAGGCTATAAATAAAATCAGAGATTAGGATGTTGTAAAGGGGGACTTAAAAGAATGAAATGTTGCTCTCGAGCTGCACTGCTATTTGTGGGGATTATGTTGATATGTTGTAACGGGACCATCGCTTATGCGACAAACAATTCAACGCCATTTAAATTAAAAAATGAAACTGAAAATTTATTAACCGGGACATATAGTCCGGAAGTTAAATTATTAAACCTCAGCGAAGAAGAATTATTTTATTCTGCAATGAATAGCAATGCTGACGACCAGTTCAAGGTAGGATTACTGTTTGGGCGAGGGCAGGATGTAAAAAGAGATTTTTCAAAGTGCATAGCACTGCTTGAGAAAGCAGCAGGCAAGGGCCACTTGGAAGCCTCTTTTCTTTTAGGTACAATATACCTTAAGGGAGCTAATATTTTTAAAGAGATAAGCACAGAGGTAGTATATGCCGGAGTGGTAATACCTGGAGACTTCCCCTATGATAAAACCAGGGCCTTTCACTATTATCTTATTTCCGGCAACAGAGGAGACAACCTCAGTTATGATATCTGCGCCCTGTTAAAAAAACAATTTCTTGATAACAGCACAGATTCTGCAATGACCGAAAAAATGCTGAAAAGCCTTGAAGAATTATCAAAATGCAAAAATGCCCTGGCACAAAGATTCCTTGCTGAACTGTACAGTGACGGCAAAGTAGTTATGCAGGATGATTATAAGGCATTTGACCTTTTTAAAGAA
Organism: Desulfatiglandales bacterium; assembly: GCA_963667015.2. Classification (GTDB taxonomy): domain Bacteria; phylum Desulfobacterota; class DSM-4660; order Desulfatiglandales; family HGW-15; genus JAAZBV01. The sequence goes on along the minus strand of CAXXJJ010000003.1, from coordinate 50,097 downwards.
AGTGCTGAACACGGGGATGTGTGGGGAGAATACAGTACTGCCCGGAAGTATATAAGCGGACTCGGCGTTGACCGGGATACGGTAAAAGGGTTTGAATGGATGAAAAAGGCTGCTGAGCATAACCTGACTGAAGCGCAGTTTGATCTTGCAGTACTCTATTACCTGGGTTCGGGTACCAGTATCAACAAACAGATGGGCTATGTTTGGCTTCTTGTAGCAAAGGCAAATGGTCACAAGGAAGCGGAAGAAATTGTTAATGAATCAGACAACGGCGGTTTAACACAGGAAGAAGAAAAAAAGGCCAATGAAATTGCAGCTAAATTATTAGTCCAGATGTCGACCCATAAAAATTCAAATAAACTGGTTGCAGCCCTTGGCAAATTCTAGTTTTATTCTTTTAATCGATCGCCTTATAAGGAAATTAAATGCCGGATATAAAAGACTGCAAAGTGTATGGACAAAAACTGGAATCTTTACTGTGTCTTCAAACATCACCAATAGCCCTAAAAATGCTGAAGAAAGAAACCGATATTCCTGATGAAGCCCTTAGGCCTGAAAGAGACCAGAATAAACATTACGCCCAGTGCCAGGCCTTTGCACTCTCCAGACGAGACAAACTCACTGTTGCCATGACGAAGGAAGACAGCTGGTGTCCCGGACCGGTTATGGCCTATGGGTTCGTTCCGCCACCTGAATCTCCTGATCCAAATGCAGGCAATAACTATGAGGGCTTTGAATACAGCAAATACATCGGAATATTAACAGCACCCCTTAAAGCAGCATCCTTTGTGCCTGATCTGGTAATGATATACTGCGATACAAATCAGCTCAGGAGTATGCTTCTTTCAATTGATGAATCGGATCGCCCCGGAATTATTTCCAGTTTTTTCCCGTTCTCCTGCGCCTGGTCAGTCACATCGCCTATCCTGCACAATAAATATGCAATCACCCTGCCCGACCCTGGTGAATATGTGCGGGCACTCACACAGGCTGGCGAAATGATTTTTTCCATACCTGCGTCAAAGCTGGATGGGTTTATGGAGGGATTAAAGAAATTCTTTAATGAATCCATGTTTGCAAATGAGCAGATGATGATGGAATCGGACTTTCCTCAGCCTGATATATACAGGGATATATTTAAAAGGTGGGAATGATAAATCACTCCAGTGAAAACTTTCCGGTCCCTTCCTCAACCGGAACTGGATAGTTGCCGTCAAAGCATGCAAGACAGAGATCTTCTCTTGGTATATGGGTAGCCTTTACAACATTATCTATACTCAGATAGCCAAGACTGTCCAGACCTATAAAATCCCTGATTTCATCCACACTCTTCTGGGCTGCAATCAGTTCACCCTTTGTGGAAAAATCTATACCATAATGGCATGGAAATTTATGAGGCGGGCAGGAAACCAGCATATGCACTTCTTTTGCACCTATCTTGCGGAGGGTCTGGATTCTTGTCCTTGATGTTGTTCCCCTTATAATGGAGTCTTCAATAATCAGGACACGTTTCCCCTTGAATAACTCCCTTACAGGATTAAGCTTCACCTTGACGCCAAAATCACGCATGGTCTGTGACGGCTGAATAAAGGTTCTTCCGATGTAATGGTTCCTGATTACTCCCATCTCAAGGGGTATTGTTGATGCCTGGGCAAAACCTATGGCCGCATAGTTCCCTGAATCCGGGAAAGGCATAACAAGGTCTGCATCAACAGAAAACTCTTCAGCTAATAACCTGCCCTGATTTTTCCGGAACATATATACATTCTGACCAAAGAGATTGCTGTCAGGTCTTGCAAAGTAAATCAGCTCAAAGATACAGTGAGCCTTTCTCTCGGGCGCTTCAGGTTTTACACTTTTTAGACCCTCTTTGTTAATGATAAGTATTTCACCGGGATCAACATCCCTTATGTACTCTGCCTGGACAAGATCAAAAGCACAGGTTTCGCTTGCTATTACGTATCCCCCGTTCAATCGGCCCAGGCAAAGAGGCCTGAACCCGTTGGGATCACGTACTGCGATCAGCGTATCTTCTGTCATTATGACAAGAGAATAAGCGCCTTTAATACTGGCCATTGTATTAACCATAGCCTTTTCAAGACCCTGCTTGAGGGATTTTGCTACAAGATGAAGAACTATTTCGCTGTCCATGCTGGTCTGGAAGATGGAGCCGTTATCTTCGAGTTCACTTCTGATACTGTGGGCGTTCACCAGATTGCCATTGTGCGCTATTGCAAGGCATTTGCCGGCGTGTCTGATCCTGAACGGCTGGGCATTTGCGATAACTGATGACCCTGTAGTTGAATATCTTACATGGCCAAGGGCGATGTTTCCTTTAAGTCTTTCCAGTATTTTATCGTTAAATATGTCAGGAACAAGCCCCATTGCCTTGTGTTCAAGCACACAATCGCCATTCGACACAACAATACCTGCACACTCCTGTCCCCTGTGCTGCTGAGCATAGAGGCCAAAGTAGGTAAGCTTGGCAGCTTCTTCATGCTGGTAAACAGCAAATATACCACATTCGTCTTTGGGCCGGTCCGGTTTTTCCTTAACACTTTTTTTATTACAATAACATTCCATGCTAAACTCTTTGCTATAAATTATGATATTCCTGGATGGTCTTTACGTCGAGCTTCCCTTCGATCAACGATTTTATCGCCAGCGCCGTTGCTCCTGCACCGGCTATTGTTGTTGTATAGGGTATTCCAAGAACAAGGGCGCTTCGCCTTATGGAAAATGATTCGGAAATGGCCTTCTTGCCGCTTGTGGTGTTTATTACAAGAGCAATCTCACCGTTTTTAATCATATCAACGATATCGGGTCTTCCCTCTCTGACCTTGTTTACGTCTTTTACCGGTATGCCGTGTTCCCTTAGAAAACCTGCAGTTCCCCTTGTCGCAACAATACTGAAACCTACCTCATTAAGAATACGTACGGACTTAAGTACATCAGGCTTATCACTGTCCTTTACACTTACAAACACGGTTCCGGATAAGGGAAGCTTCTGCCCGGCTGCAAACTGTGACTTGGCAAAGGCCATTTCGAAGGTAGTATCTATACCCATAACCTCTCCGGTCGATTTCATTTCAGGGCCAAGAATTGTGTCAACACCCTGGAACCTTGTAAAGGGGAAGACTGATTCCTTGCAGGAAACATGAACCGGTATAACTTCCCCGGTCAATCCAAGCTCCTTGAGACTGCATCCCATTATAACCTTTGTTGCGAGTTTTGCCAGAGGCACACCGGTAGCCTTGCTTACAAAGGGGATGGTTCTCGATGCCCTCGGATTTACCTCAAGCACATAGATGATTCCATCCTTCACAGCATACTGAATATTCATCAAACCTATTACTTTCAGTTCCTTTGCTATTGCCTTTGTAGATATTTTAAGCTGCTCAATAATCTGGGCGCTCAGGGAAATAGGAGGAAGAACGCACGCACTGTCACCTGAATGAACCCCTGCTTCTTCAATGTGCTCCATGATACCGCCGACTATAGTGTCCGTGCCATCAGATATGGCATCAACATCTACCTCTGTAGTGTGATCAAGAAATTTATCGATCAGAACCGGCTTTCCGGGAGATACCTTTACAGCGGTCTCCATGTAATACTGGAGATCCTTGCTGTCATAGACGATTTCCATTGCCCTTCCGCCAAGAACAAATGAAGGCCGAACAACAACAGGATAGCCTATTTCTTCGGCTATCTTTATCGCCTGATCTTTATTTGTAGCTATACCATTTGGCGGCTGAAGAATATCCAGCTTTTGAAGCAGGATCTGAAATCTTTCCCTGTCCTCTGCCCGGTCAATGCTGTCAGGGCTTGTACCAAGAATCTTTGCGCCGGCCTCTTCCAATGGAACCGCAATATTGAGAGGAGTCTGGCCGCCAAACTGGACAATGAGGCCTTCAGGCTTTTCCTGCTCAATTATATTGAGCACATCCTCCCTGGTAAGGGGCTCAAAATACAGCTTGTCAGATATATCATAATCCGTACTTACTGTTTCCGGGTTACTGTTGATCATAATACTTTCAATGCCCATCTCTCTAAGTGCAAATGAGGCATGGACACAGCAGTAATCAAACTCGATACCCTGCCCTATCCTGTTCGGACCGCCACCAAGTATAATAACCTTTTTTCCATCTGTTTTTCTTATCTCATTTTCCTGTTCATAGGTAGAATAATAATAGGGTGTGTATGCCTCAAATTCAGCAGCACATGTATCGACAAGTTTATAGACCGGCTCAACACCCTTGATTTTCCGTATCTCCCGGACCTCCTGTTCAGTCCGTTTAAAGATAGTGGCAAGCTGAACATCAGAAAATCCGTATTCCTTTACCTGCTTGAGAAAATCGTTATCCCAGTCCATGATATCAACATTATTGATGCTCATGTCCTTCAGTTTCATTTCCATGTCATAGATCTGTTTCAGGTTGAAAAGAAACCACGGATCGATTGCAGACAATTCGTATATTCTTTCAATTGTAAGGCCCTTTTTAAAGGCCTCACGAATATAGAAAAGTCTTCTTGAATTTGGGTTTATTATTCCTTCTTCTATCTCATTAAAATCAGGGTTTTCCTCAGTGTCAGTGGTATCTGACCCTAGACCAAAACGGCCGATCTCAAGGGATCTGATCGCCTTCTGGAGTGATTCCTTGAATGTTCTCCCGATCGCCATTGTTTCACCCACAGACTTCATTGATGTCGTAAGTCTATCCTGGGCTCCGGGGAATTTCTCAAATGTCCATCTGGGGATTTTTACTACACAGTAATCAATTGTAGGCTCAAAGGAGGCACGTGTTTCACGGGTGATGTCATTGGCAATTTCATCAAGGGTGTATCCCACTGCCAGTTTGGCCGCTATCTTTGCAATCGGGAAACCTGTTGCCTTGGATGCAAGAGCAGAACTTCTGGAAACCCTGGGATTCATTTCAATTACTACCATTTCGCCGTTTTCAGGGTGTATGGCAAACTGAATATTTGATCCGCCTGTTTCTACGCCTATCTCACGGATAATATCAATAGCTGCATCACGCATCATCTGATATTCCCTGTCAGTAAGGGTCTGTGCGGGTGCAACAGTTATACTGTCACCGGTATGCACTCCCATTGGATCAAAGTTTTCAATGGAACATATGATAACAACATTGTCCTTGAAGTCTCTCATAACCTCAAGCTCGTATTCTTTCCAGCCAATCAGAGATTCTTCAATAATAACCTCGTTGATCATACTTGCATCAAGACCGGTGCTGGCAATGCTCTCCATCTCTTCCTTGTTGTATGCAACACCGCTTCCGATCCCGCCAAGTGTGAAACTGGCCCTTATGATGAGGGGATATCCGATCTGCTCGGCAACTTCCCTGGCCTGATCCATGTTTCGTACAATACCGTTTTTGGGAACCCTGAGGTTGATTCTTTCCATGGCATCCCTGAACTGCTCGCGGTCTTCGGCCTTTTGAATAACCGGTATGGATGCACCGATCATCTCAACACCGAGTCTTTCCAGAACGCCGGTTTCAGCTACTTTAACAGCCGTATTCAGACCTGTCTGCCCGCCCAGTGTGGGCAGGATAGCCTGGGGTCTTTCCCTTTCAATAACCTTGACAACCATCTCAGGTGTTATGGGTTCAATATATGTCCGATGAGCTGTCTCCGGATCGGTCATAATTGTCGCAGGATTACTGTTGATTAAAACAACTTCATAACCTTCCTCTTTCAGGGCCTTACAGGCCTGGGTCCCGCTATAGTCAAATTCACAGGCCTGACCGATAATGATTGGACCTGAACCTATAATTAATATCTTTTTAATGTCTGTTCTTTTTGGCATAAGTTTTTTCTAGTGTGTAAATATAAGTTTCCAGTAAATTAACTAAATATTTTATATCGTTATATTCAGAAACCGGCGTATGGCTCACAGCGCAGGATGCAAGGTTTTAATGTTTGAAGTCATTTCCTGCGCCATACACCTTACGCCATATCTTTATTTTTCCTTATTTTCTTCCATCAACCTGATAAATCTCTCAAACAGATAATCTGCATCATGCGGCCCTGGCGAGGCTTCAGGATGATACTGAACAGAAAAGAGCGGTATCTTTTTATGGACTAAACCTTCAACTGTATTATCATTCAGGTTAATATGGCTTACTTCAATATCAGGATCATTCAGGGAATCCATATCAAGACAGAATCCATGATTCTGTGATGTTATCTCAACCTTTCCGGTAAGAAGGTCCTGTACAGGCTGGTTTCCTCCTCTGTGACCGAACTTGAGTTTATATGTTTCGCCGCCAAGAGACAGCCCAAGAAGCTGGTGCCCGAGGCATATACCGAATATAGGCCTTTTGCCGATCTGCTGCTTTATAGTGTCAACTGCATATGTGACAGCAGAAGGATCACCCGGACCATTACTCAAAAAAAGACCATCCGGTTTTATCATGTTGATTGTTTCCGAATCTGTCCCGGCAGGAAGAACAAGGATATTGCAGTTGTTACGTTCAAGGGATCTTAGAATATTGTACTTAACACCATAGTCTATGGCAACAACTCGCCATTTTCCGCTGTCCGATGGCCAGTTAAAATCCTTCAGATCACCTTCAACCTCGGTTGCCCTGCCATCTTTCCACAGCAAGGGTTTTGTAGAGGTTACAAGTTTTACAAGGTCTGCTCCTTTCATATCGGGCGATTTTCTGGCAACTTCGATCAACTGATCCGGGTCGGTTATCTTTGTTGATATCGCCCCTTTCATTGCCCCTTCAAGCCTTATATGTCTGGTGAGCGCCCTTGTGTCTATTCCCTCAACACCGGGAATATTAGCGGCTATAAGGTAATCGGCAAGGGAAGACTCGGATCGCCAGTTACTGGGCATCTTCTGGTATTCCTTGACTATTAATGCCTTGACCTGAATTCGAGCGGATTCTATATCTTCGTGATTTATACCGTAGTTGCCGATCAAGGGGTAAGTCATGTTGACGATCTGTCCGCAATAGGAAGGGTCTGTAAGGATTTCCTGGTATCCTGACATGCTTGTATTGAAAACAACTTCACCAACAGTTTCACACCCACCGGTAAAAGACCGGCCGTAAAAAACGGTTCCATCTTCTAATGCTAATAAGGCTTTCATATTTGTTCTGGACCTGTCCTGTTACATAAAAATTATTTCGCTAGGTATTAACACATAACCGGGTAATTTAAAATCAAAACCTGATTAATATTTGTGAATAATTATATTTTTCAGGGTTTTCTGAAAAATATTTTTTTAAGATTCAGTTTCATACCACTGAAAAAATTATCTTCAAGCTTTCGCATTAACCATTATGATCATATTTGTTAGTTATAATAAATTTATTGACATTTATATGCTGCCACTAATAAATTAATCATCTATAGAAAATTACATTTACTCAATCATTGTCACCTGATAATCACTAATAAAAAATGGAGAGACACAATGAAAAAAATCGAAGCCATAATAAAACCATTTAAGCTGGAAGATGTAAAAGATGCAATACTGGAACTTGGTGTAAGCGGCATGACTATTTCCGAGGTAAAAGGTTTCGGCCGTCAGAAAGGACATAAGGAGATCTACAGGGGCGCAGAATATACAGTAGATTTTCTACCGAAAGTAAAAATAGAAGTCGTTGTCCATTCATCCATTGTACCCGATGTCATTGATGCCATCATCAATAAGTCAAAGACAGGGCAGATTGGTGACGGTAAAATCTTTGTAATCCCCATGGAAAAGGTAATAAGAATCAGAACCGGTGAAGAAAATGAGGATGCCATTTAAACACCTTTGATGCCCAGTCTTTCTTTCTCTAAAAATAATAAGCCCATTGACTCTTTATTGAACTTAATGGGCTTATTATTTTTCAAGTATAGATCAAAAGATTATTTTCCCCACTCTTCAAGCCCGTCTTCCTCAATATCTCCTGCTTTTTTAGGTGCAACCTTGCAATACACATCAAATGGGGTTTTAACCACACCATTAACAGTTAAAAGATCTTTTTCTATTGATATACTAAAAAGTCTTTCATTTTCCTTGAGAAAAGGCAGAATCAGTTCCCAGTCTTTTTCTTCGAGCTCGAAAACCTCACCGCCATTAAGTTGTTCTTCGTCTATTGTTCTGTGGGGATCTCTTACAAAAATTGCTCCCCCTGACGCAAGTGAGAACAGGTTTGATCCGGGATATGGAATCTCCAGAGGTACTACATTCCCATCTGCATCAAATTCAATGCCGTTTAAAATGACAAATCCTCCGCCATTATGAGGATCTCCAGCCATAAAGGATTCTGCCAGGTAATCAAGACAAGTTCCGTTTATAATAACCCTTGGTCTTCCGACAGCATTAATAAGAGGCCGTCCTGCGGCATTTCCCATTATATATACTTCACCGCCCTTGGCTCCATACATGAATGTCTGACCTGTATGACCATATACAACCAGTTTACCTGCCTTCATGATCTGGCCAACCTGATCCTGGGCATTCCCATGAACACATATTGTAAGACCATCTATTCCTGAAGCAAGATAGTCACCGGAGTTTCCATAGACATCAATTTTTACGCTATCGGAGTCAGGACCAAGACCACATCCATGAAAACGCTGTCCTTTTAGGCCAAATACTATGAACTTTCGCCATCCCCTGAAATATGCCTCGGTCATAAGCCTGCTGTCACGGTCATCACCCTCCGGAGGGAATAATGATGCATCGATAACAAGCACCTTTTCATCATAATCAGGGCCTCTGAAAAACTGTCTGCTTTCCCAGTCGATAAACTTATAGGCACCTTTAATTTCAGCATTTTCAAGACTGGGAAGATTTCTAAATATGTTTTCCAGAGTATGATTGATCATCTGCAATATTGAGCGACGTTTCTTGTCACCGGTCGGATACCGCATATCTATCAGTTTTGTAAGAGCCTCAATAACAACCTCAAGATGAGCGTCATTCTTGAGTGCCCATCGTTTGAGTTCTTTGAGACAGTCCATAAAATCAGCATAATCCCACTTCAGTATGCCTTCTTTTATGTAATCAAAAAGAAGGTCGGGCCGCTGGAGCTCAAAAAACTTAGATACATTGAATTTTTCCTTACTGTCATCTTCTAATGAATAATAAACCCTTCCGGGCAGATATGGAACCTGCTCTTTTTCAACTTTTATTTCGCGTCCAAATTTATCAACACATGTTATCCTTCGTTCAGTAGAATCCGGATCAGTCTTATCAAGATTAAAAATAAAAGACCCGCCATCTGTATAACTTCCACCTCTTGCATTCCAGTACAAATCGGCAACTGTACCGATCCTGGGGTCTTCGTCAGCAAGGCTTTTAAGGGTTGCGTCAATAGCCTGCTGTTCGGAACATATCAAGCCAACCTGCACCTGACCGTCATGAAGGGCAAACACCTGCGGCCTTAACATGGCAGTATCAGTAATTCCTATAAGTTGAAGCCTGTCATTTTCAGTATCGTTCCTGGCTATAATAAAGAACCATGGGCCGTCAGGTGAGGCATGTATATGGGCTGCCTGTATAGCCCTGTATATTTCCTGTTTTTCAACCGGCAGCTGGTCAAAGTCTCTTTCCATTGTAGGGGCAAGCGCTTCGATAACATACTCAAGAGGATAACCGTACGTCCGGCTGTAAAGGTCAAAGAGCTGGGCGGATACTTCCGTATCCGTAAGAAATCTGGGATAAATGTTACGCTGTTTCAGGTATTCACTTACAGAGTGATAGTTTGCAAAGTCACCATTATGCACAAGGGCTTCATTCATACCTATAAACGGGTGTGCTCCGGCAGGATGCCACACCCTTCCCTTGGTGGGATACCTCTGGTGGGCAATCCATATATTAGCCTTAAAGTCGTCAAGCTGATAATACCTGACAACCTCTTCTGCATAACCGACAACCTTCAGGATAAAGAAATTCCGGCCGTGAGAAAGAACAAATGCCTGCTGTTTTCCTGTTGCATCATAATATCTGGTATTAATTTTTGTGCTGTTCTGATAAACAAATTCATCTTCCGCCTGCCTGCTGGAAAGGGCTTCAAGACTGTTTTTTGATATAAAATCTTTAAGCACATCAGGTTTTACCCTTACAAAAAACCGCCATACATCCGGTGGCTGTACGAGCAGTCCGGGAACGTCTCGATAATCGTCAATCCTCGGGATTTTTTCAGAAAAATCCACATTAAAAAAAGGGGTTATAAAATTATTTTCAAGATCCCTGATAACCTCATCCTCAAGAACGGCGATCTGAAGAATATAGCTTTCCTTGAGAACCTCGGGACTGACACCCAGCATGTTGTGATCAAAACCCATTGCCGCAATACCGCCGCCGCGGCCGTTTCCGCGGTTATGCATCTGTTTTGAGGGCTCAAAAATATGCTTACCCCTTACCGGAATACTGCATGCAAACCCGGTAACACCGCAGCCGCCTTCGGCCTCGGTTTCAAACACATGTTTAGCCGGTAGATCGTAAGTGAGTTCTTCTCTTGAACGAATAATATTATTAATTATTTTATCAGACATGTTATCCTATCCGTTATTTATTCATATAATCTAAATGAACAAGCAAATCCGTCCTGCCCACAAGTTCCTTGATACTCTTCATACCCAATCGTTTGAGTATTCTTTTTATTTCTTTTTTCCAGGCCAGGAACATATTAACAACCCGCTGGGTACCCCAGTCATTGTTCATCAGCTGCATCAGTTCAGCATCGGTTGTAGCAATACCTCTCGCACATCCTCTTCCGCTTTCGCAGTTATGACAGCGCACACACTCAAGGGCAACCATATCAGCGGTACCTGTACATATTCCGTCTGCGCCCAGCGCTATAATCTTGACCAGATCATGGGGAGTCCTGATTCCACCGCTCGCGATAACTGTAATTTTATCCCTTACACCTTCATCTGTCAGGAACTGATGCACCTTGGGCACAGCATATTCAAGCGGCATTGCTATATTCTTTTTAGCTATCTCTGGTGCAGCCCCGGTCCCGCCATAACTGCCGTCGAGGTGAATAATATGGGCACCCGCATAGTAACTTCCTACAGCCACCATATCTACGTCAGTAGGAGTAGACACCTTAACCGAAACAAGGGCCTTTGGATTCATCGCCTTTATCCAGTCAACATGCTTTTTATGATCTTCAACCGAATAAACACTGTGGAAGGGAAAAGGTGAAAACAGGGGATAACCCACAACCGCTTCACGCATCCTCGCGACACCGGGGGTAACCTTGTCACCGAGTAAATGACCTCCAAGACCCGGTTTGGCACCCTGTGCATATTTAAATTCCACTATCTTAACACGCTGTATGGTCTCCTCCCTGACACCGAAAAGTCCGGTTGCCACCTGCGTTATAACATGATCGTCATATGGTTTCAGTTCATCTGGATATCCGCCTTCGCCGGTACAGCAAAAGGTACCCAGAAGCTTGGCAGCCTTGAACCTGCTGAGCATTGTTGTAACACTTACAGAACCGTATGACATTCCGCCGCCATAGAAGGGCACCTTTATATCAACCCTGTGAGCATTGTCACCACGGCGATTGAGATCGACTGTTACATCAATATCGTCATCATCTATTTCGGGCTCTTCCTGATTTTTTTTGACTTTAATGCGCAGCTTATCAAATCCACCGCCGCTGTTTCCTGTTTTGTAATTAAGCCCTGCCGGAGGGACTTCTCCGAATTCACTCATATACCATGTGCTGGCAAGAAGATCGGGGGTCCACCTGTAGTCACCCAGGGTATCAAAAGTAGGGTTGCGCCTCAGGGAAAGGGCATTTTCAGGGCATGCCTCGGTACATGGATTCGGGCAGTCTTTACCAACACAAAGATAATGGTTCTCAACATAGACCTTGCCTCTTTTTTCCACATGGACTCCATAGGGACATATCTCCATGCATTTACCACAGGAAGTACATGCATCCGTCCTGTTCAGACGATATTTACCTATCGGGTTTCTGAACCGTGATGGTGTTCTCACGATTTCAGGAAATTCAAATTTATTATTATCACTCAAGGTCAAACTCCTCCTCCACTTTATTCAGAGAGCCAAATATCTTTTCATCCAGGCTTTCATAAAACATTGCTCTTCCTACCTCACCGCGCAGACGCCTGACATCCCTGATTCCCATGGCACCCATAACTTCCAGAAGCTGGTTATGCCATGCACCGATTATGTTAATGGTTCTTTCTGCAACCCATTTTATTGATGCATTTTCAATTTCTACGGGGCATGGTAATTCCTGTTCACATCTGTGGCACATCCTGCACTCAAGGGCTATCAGGATTGGGAAATCAACAAATACTGCATCAGCTCCGCAAATGATGGATTTCGCAACATGCTCTGCCATGGCAAAACCGCCGCTCGCCATGATAGTAATTTCATCTCGGATACCTTCATCAACAAATAAAAGATGAACGGATCTTACTGCATCTTTCATATATTGGGATTCATCATCCCTTACCCTGCCGTTATAACTGCCTTCAAGATTTATTATGGAGCAACCGGCCTCAAGTATTTCCCTGGCAGTTTTCTCATAATCACCCTTGAGATCAAGTCGCGCGGAAACAAGGGCTGATGGAAATAACTCCCTCAGTTTTTCAACATTCTCCCTGCCTTTTTCATCCCAGATATATTCAACCAGTCTGACATTATCGTTCCTGTCTACCAGTGCCATATCACCTGCTGAAATAATGGGTACAATGTATGGACTCATCGTCGAAAGCTCTGAGGTCAGATACTTTACAGGAAGAGCGAGAAGTGTTTCCAGTCGTTTTGCTGCAGAAAGCCAGCCCTTCAGGGTCTTTTCGCTTATTGAACCGAAATCGGGAACCCTCATGATAACAGGAATAGGAATATCAATAAATCCTGCGTCATTTTTTACCATTTTACCTGTTTTATCGAAAACAAGGCTCTTTGGGGTTCTGCCTATATCTACCGAAGTACTGATATACTCTCTTCCATGGATACCATCCCTTGTGGGACGGACAATCTCCGACATATCTGTCCACATGGAATCAAATCCGGGTCCGGTAAAGGGTCCGGGATATCCTGCTCCTGACACCGGGATTTTTCCAGTTTCAGCCTGATACCACAGGCGGGCTATTATGTCAGGAGTCCAGTGGGTATCACCCATTTCAATGAACTCGGGGTTAATTGCTTTCTGTATAAGCTGATTCGGACAGTTCTGCACGCACCGAAAACAGTTCATACATTTGTTATCAATGGAGTCAATCATCTGTCTTGCGTTGAGGTTTCTCTTGTCATAGACCCCGTAAACACACTCTGTTTTTACACAGACAGCACATTTAAGACAGCCCTCTTCCCAGGCAATGATACCTGATTTAGTCACCGGCTCAAACCGGTGCCCGGTCTGCTTTACATGAATCACATATTTAGATGGCATGCTATTACTTCTCCAAGTCTTTTCTTTATTAAGGTCTGGGCAGCAATCCAGCCTTTTCAGCGATTTCACCAACAGCTTCTTCCCATTCAATTGCCATGATATGAACGCCTTTGACTCCGTCCATTTCTTTCAGTTTCTGAATGGTTTCAACACAGATTTTAATGCCCTCTTCTTTCTGCCTGTCCTTGGCGACGCCTTCCATTCTCTTGATTATCTCTTCAGGAACATCCATTCCCGCTACTTTATTGTTCATATACTTCGCCATACCGGCTGATTTTAAGGGTGTTACACCTCCCAGGATATAGGCCTTCTCAGTCAGGCCCCTGTCCGCGGCCATTTTCAGCCACTTTTCAAACTTTTCAATATTGTAGATGCACTGTGTCTGAATAAAATCGGCACCGGCAGCTATCTTTTTGGCAAGTCTTACAATCCTGAACTCAAAAGGATCTGCAAATGGATTGGCTGCTGCGCCGATGAACATCTCGGGAGATTTTGTAAGTTCTTCTCCGCCGAGCAGCTTGCCGTTGTCCCTCATATTTTTAACTACATTTAAAAACTGTACAGAGTCGAGATCAAAAACACCCATGGATTGCGGCTGATTACCAAATATCTGGTGATCGCCGGACAGACATAAAACATTATTTATACCTATTGCAGCAGCACCCAGGATATCAGACTGAAGGGCTATCCTGTTCCTGTCCCTTACAACCATCTGGAAAACAGGCTCAAGACCTGCCTTTAGTAAAAGGCTGCATGTAGCAAGGCTTGACATCCTGACGATGGCTGTCTGGTTATCGGTTACATTAACTGCATCAACCTTGCCCTTTAAGAGCTCGGCCTTTTTCAATATTACTTCGGGATCTGCACCCTTTGGTGGGCCGCACTCAGCAGTTACTGCAAATCCACCGCCTTCAAGTACTTTTTTAAGATTGCTGTTTACTGTCACTTTTGCTGATCCTCCCTTACTATCTTTCTGGGTCCGCTTCCCTGTTTTTTGGACCAGTCCTTTGGCGGATAGATCATCTCAAGTTTATCCAGCGCATTAAAGGATGAAAGTCTGTCAATAATTTCCTGCCAGGCACAGGGTGTTTCCGGGTTAACCTCACAAATACCATTCTTTGATCCGCCGCAGGGACCATTTAAAAGCTGTTTGGAACACCTGGTGATAGGACAGACACCGCCAAAATAAAACAGCATACAGTCTCCGCATCCCTGGCAGTTTTCGATCCATAATCCCTGATCCCTGGTTTCTCCCAGGAATTCGGTATTAAGGGCCGGGGCGATAGGAATTTCAGGATACATGGTTGCAACTGCCTGGACACCGGCTCCGCATCCAAGCGAAAGGATAAGATCGTAATCTTTTACATAATCGTCAAGTTTGATTACAAATTCTTTCACGCACTGCCGGTCAAGGGTAAGCTCATCTATGACTCTTTCCTGCCCATCCATTTTGTCAGCCATGCGAAGGGCTGAAGCCAAAAGGGCTGTCTCTTTCTGCCCTCCTGCTGCGCATTCCGCGACACAGGAACCGCATCCGACAACCAGAATACGCTTGTAGGGGGCAATCATCTCCCTTATTTCATCAATAGGTTTCTGTTCCGCCGTTATCATTGTTCTTCTCCAGATAATTAAAAATTAATAAACTACTTTTTTGTATGAACAGGCGACTGAGATAAACTGGCTGTTCGACTTACTATCTCCTCTACCTGTGCCTCAAGGGTTTTAGTATCTTTTACCGACCCGATTATTATATCGATTCGCTCTTTTTCAAGGCCAATGCTCTCGATTATACTTTTTGCCTTCTGGACTCTCTTTTTGGCTCTTAGGTTTCCTTCAAAATACCGGCATGTTCCTTCGGGACATGTAACGATATATGCCGCATCTGCGAAGTCTTCCAGTGCCTTTAAAAGATGAATCATATCCATTCTGCCACTGCACACTACAGGAAAAAATTTTACTGAGGGACCGTATTTTTTTTCAAGTTTCCTTCTGGCATTTTCATTACTTTCAGGAACGTTCCGGCAGTAAAATACCGCAAGATTACGCTTCTGTTCATTCTCCATATTGTTTTCCTTTCTAACCGGCTCCGAAATGGTTATACAATCAGGAATTAATAAAACCGATTTCCCATTTGTTCAGACCCAAAGCAAAGTAGATATCCTATACCTATTCAAGGCAATTTGCAATTGAATTCAGGCAGATACAACCTGATGGCGGGATTCTTAAGTGCTTAAAACAGCAATCGGTACTGATCAGACAATATTTGAATCAATTTTATCTATCCATTATTGTATCTACATAAAACAAAAAAGACGCCTCCCACTTGAATCATGAGATCGACGTCTTTGTCATTTTTTAAAATTCTTTAAATCGTACGTCTTTGTACGGAACAAAGTCTAATAACAAAGGGATACTCCTTTGTCAAATATTTTCTCAATCATTCAAGATAACCTTGATAATATAGTAACTATAGGCTATGTTTTTCAGTTCAAATTATGTTATACACCTTTTTCCTCTCAGGGAGAAAAAGATCAGTCAACAGATAGGTAATTAAATTATGAACTGGAAAGAAAGAATATATTGCGGAGATGTCCGATCATCTGACAGCGGGAGGGAGATTTTACTCCTGGGCTGGGTTGATGCAATACGTGATCACGGGAATGTACTATTTATACACCTTAGGGATATCAGGGGTATTGTACAGGTTGTTTTTTCCTCTGAAAAAAATAAAGAGTGTTATGATATGGCAACATCTCTGCGGGAAGAGTTTGTTGTCGAAGTAAAGGGCAAGGTAGTTAAAAGAGAACAGGGAACAGAGAACCCAAACATTAAAACCGGAAATATCGAGGTTAATGCAACAGGTCTTAAGATATTATCCGGGTCAAAGACACTGCCCTTTCGTATATCAGAAAAGGCAATGGTGCTTGGAGAAGATATATCGGGCGGCCCGGAAAATGTTGATGAAGACCTGCGCCTGCAATACAGATACCTTGACCTCAGACGCCCTTCAATGCAGCATCTGTTTATCAAACGGTATGAAATATTGAAATGTATCAGGGCATTTCTTGATGCCAATAATTTCTATGAAATTGAAACCCCTTTTCTGACCAGGAGCACACCCGAAGGGGCAAGGGATTATCTTGTTCCAAGCCGGGTCCACCAGGGGAAATTTTATGCCCTGCCCCAGTCGCCCCAGCTATTTAAGCAGCTTTTGATGATGAGCGGGATGGACAGGTATTTTCAGATAGCCCGTTGTTTCAGGGATGAAGACCTGAGGCCAAACCGACAGCCCGAATTTACACAACTTGATATGGAAGCCTCATTTATAGATGAGGAATTCATATATGAGCTTATCGAAGAACTTACAGTTCAGATGTTTTCCATTGGAGGCATTGAACTTTCACGGCCGTTTCCGCGAATGACATATAAGACTGCAATTGACAAATACGGCATAGACCGCCCGGACATCAGGTTCGGAATGACCTTTGAGGATGTAACGGATATTCTTTCAGACACAAAATACAGTATTTTCAAACAGATAATTAAAAAGAAGGGTGTTATTAAAGGCTTTTGCGTAAAGGACATGGCAGAGGCACTCAGCAAAAATGTGCTTCAAAACGAATATGCCATGAAGATTGTCCAGACCTTCGGTGCAAAAGGCATGACCTGGATGAAGGTAATGGACGGGGAACTCCAGTCTAATATTGTTCAGTTCTTCAGCAAGGCAGAACAAAAAGCCCTTATTGACCGATTCGGGGCCGAAGACGGGGATGTTCTGATGTTTATAGCCGATACTGATATCGACCTTGTAAACAAGGTGTTATGTGATCTCAGGCTCCATGTTGCAAACCGTTACAACCTGATACCGAAGGATACCTACTGCCCTGTATGGGTGACAGACTTTCCGCTCTTTGAGCTGAAGGACGGTTCCCCCAGTTCACAGCATCACCCATTTACAATGCCTGACCAGACGGATTTTGACCCTGAAAATATAGAAGAACTTCTGTCCCTCAATTCAAGGGCATATGACCTTGTCATGAACGGCGAAGAGCTGGGAGGGGGAAGCATCCGTATACACGATATGAATGTCCAGAAAAAGATATTCAGGGCACTGGGCCTGAGTCAGGATGAAGCGGAGACAAAGTTCGGCTTTTTCCTGAGAGCACTGGAATATGGTGCACCTCCGCACGCAGGGCTTGCACTTGGAATAGACAGGGTTATTTCAATGATACTTAATACATCCTCGATAAGGGATGTTATTGCCTTCCCCAAAAACAGGAGGGCCTTCTGCCCATTAACCAGGGCTCCAAACCTTGCTGATAAATCCCAGCTTGACGAACTGGGTCTTATGGGCGGACTTAAGGGAGTAATATCTGCATTACAGGAAGGTGATTCCAATGGTGAAGGAACTGACGGCAAGATCAGACCGGGGAAAGAAAAGATCACTATTGATGAAGTAAAACACGTTGCAAAACTTGCCCGCCTCAGTTTAACTGATGAAGAGACAGAAAAATACGGGGCTGATCTGAACTCGATACTTGATTATGCTGCTGCGCTCGAGGATTTAGACACAACGGATATAGCGCCCATGAGCCACGTACTTGATATAAAGAATGTTTGGAGGGATGACACGCCAGTGGAAAGAGAAAATCCCCTGGAACTGTTAAATAATGCCCCGGAGCGGGAAGAGGCATATTACAGGGTTCCGAAGATACTGGAGGGGAATTAATATGGATTTATGTGATAAAAGTGCAGTAGAACTTGCACAGTTACTGAAAAAGCGTGAGGTCAGCTCAAGAGAGGTGACGGAATCTGTTTTTAAGAGGATAGATGAAAGGGAAGTATCCATAAACGCCTATATAACAAAAACAATGGATACTGCCCTCAGGCAGGCGGATGAGGCAGACAAAAGGTTTGCCAGAGGTGAGGCAACATCACCATTGAACGGAATTCCCATTGCATTAAAGGATAACCTCTGTACTCAGGGCATAAAGACAACATGTGCCTCAAAGATACTTGAAAACTATATCCCCACATACAATGCAACTGCTGTTCAAAGGGCAATTTCTGATGGAGCGGTTATTACAGGAAAGACAAACCTTGATGAATTCGGAATGGGCTCCTCAACGGAAAACAGCATAATCGGCCCAACCAGAAACCCGGCAAATACAGATTGTGTTACAGGAGGATCAAGCGGCGGTTCTGCGGCTGCAGTAGCCTCGGGTGAGGCAATTATGGCCCTTGGAACAGATACAGGCGGCTCCATAAGGCAGCCCTCTGCATTTTGCGGTATTACCGGAATAAAACCGACCTATGGAAGGGTATCCAGATACGGTCTTATTTCATATGCCTCTTCCCTTGACCAGATAGGTGTTCTTGGAAAGAATGCTGAAGACTGCGCCATGATGCTAAACAGCATCTGCGGCCACGACCGCCGGGATACAACATCTGCGGATATAGTTAAACCGGACTTTTCCGCATCTCTTAACAAAGGTGTGAAGGGGATAAAGGCAGGCCTTCCAAAGGAGTATTTTATAGAGGGGCTTGATCAGGGAATCAAGGATTCAATAATGGATGCGGTTAAACTTCTTGAAAAGAACGGCATGGAAATAGAAGAGGTATCCCTGCCACACGCCGCACATGCAATAAGCAGTTACTATCTTATTGCAACTGCAGAGGCCAGCAGCAACCTTGCACGATATGACGGTGTTAAATACGGCTACAGGGCTGACGTCGATTCCGATGATTCTGTAATGATGTATGAAAATACCAGGAGCAGGGGATTCGGCAGTGAAGTAAAAAGAAGAATTATGCTGGGGACATATGTCCTTTCCGCCGGCTATTATGATGCCTACTACCTCAAGGGGCAAAGGGTAAGAAACCTTATTAAAACCGACTTTGACAGGGCATTTGAAAAGGTTGACTGCATTATTACTCCGACTACCCCATGCCTGCCATTCAGGATAGGCGAAAAAATGGCTGATCCACTACAGATGTACCTTGTAGACATATATACTGTTTCGCTCAACCTGTCAGGTCTTCCCGGAATGAGCGTAAAATGCGGAGAGATCAACGGTCTTCCGGTTGGCATGCAGATAATAGGCAGGGCATTTGATGAAGAGATGATCCTTCGTGTAGCGAACGGATATGAGAAAATCAGGCTATAGGCTGAAGGCTGATAGCTAAAGGCTTTTACAGGATAATCAAGATGGAATATGAACTTATAATTTGTTTTGAAACTCATGTTGAACTGGACACAAAAACCAAACTGTTCTGCGAATGTCCGGTTGTATATAATGCTCCGCCAAACAGCGCCATATGCCCCGTCTGTACTGGACAGCCGGGCGCGCTCCCGGTGCTCAATAAAAAGGCTGTTGAATACTCGGTAAAGGCCGGTCTTGCCCTCAACTGCCGAATTAACAGGCTTTCAAGGTTTGCCAGAAAAAATTACTTTTACCCTGACCTGCCAAAGGGTTATCAGATTTCACAGTTTGAATTACCCTTTTGCGAAGAGGGTTTTCTTGAAATACCCGGTGATGATGGCCAGCCGTATCAGGTCGGTATAAAACGAATACACCTTGAGGAGGATGCAGGTAAGCTGGTCCATTCATCAGATTCATTTGATGAGGCGGATTACAGCCTTGTTGATTACAACAGGTCCAGTGTTCCGCTGCTTGAAATTGTTACGGATCACGAACGCAACCCCATGCGATCCCTTACCGAGGCAAAGGCCTACCTTGAAAAGCTGAGGCAGACACTTAAATATATTGGAATCAGCGAATGCGCCATGGAAAAGGGGCAGCTCAGATGCGATGTAAATATATCCCTGCGGGAAAAAGGTGCCATGGAGTTTGGCAACAGGGCGGAAGTAAAAAATATGTCGTCCTTCAGGTTTATAATGGATGCCCTGGAATATGAGATTAAACGGCAGAAGGAGCTGATTGAATCAGGGAAAGAGGTAAAACAGGAGACAAGGCTCTTTGATGAGACAAAAAAAATAACGCTCCCCATGAGAAGCAAGGAAGATGCCCCGGATTACAGGTATTTTCCGGACCCGGACCTTCTCGAAGTAGAGCTTGATGATGATTTTGTTGCCATGGTTACAGATACAATGCCTGAGCTTCCGGATCAGAAGCTTGCCATGATAATCGAGAAATATAATATACCTAAAAATGATGCAATAACCCTTACAAAGGACAGGGAAGTTTCTGACTATTTCCTTACCTGCATAGAAACATGCGAAGATAACCGCAGGCTGGGTAACTGGATAATAAATGAACTTTTCAGATATCTTAAAGACGCCTCCATTTCCATAACCGAATGTCCTGTAAAACCGGAAGATATGTCCAGGCTTATTAACCTCATAGCAAAAGGTGATCTTACCGAGGCAATAGCCAAAAAGGTTTTGGCTGAAATGTTTGAAACGGGAAAAGGTCCTGATAAGATAGTAGAGGAAAAGGACCTGAAACCTGTGTCTGATGATTCTCTGATTGACAGTATACTTGACGAAGTGGCAGGTGAAAATCCTGAAGCCGTATCACAGTTAGAGGCAGGGGAAACAAAGCCAATAGATTTTCTGCTTGGACAGGTGATGAGAAAAACCAGGGGAAAGGCAAACCCGAAGGCTGTGCGAGAGAGGATACTGAAGAGGTTTAATATTGTGTAGCATACAACTGCTACAATAATAAAAACACAAAGAAAAAACATGTATCTCGCAGAGCCGCAGAGTCCGCAGAGGAAAATTCACCCTGTTAAATCCGTATAACGGGCTGCGAAGCAGCATTTAACAGGGCAAGAAAACGTTTTATTTTTTAAACCAAAAACAAATAGCTTTTCTCTGTGTTCTCTGCGGGCTCTAGTGACCGAAGGGAACGGGCGAGAGATAATCTTTTAGTCTGCTTCACTATATTTTGGAGGCATCCACATGAAAACATTAATCATCTCAGGAAGTAGAAATCCCGAAGGAAGAACAGCCATGCTTATTAATGCCCTTTGCAAAGGTGTGGAAAGCAGTGGAGGAGAAACAGAGGTTCTTTTTCTTCCCAATATGGATATAAAGGTGTGCAGGCAGTGTGAAAAAGATGGCTGGGGTGACTGCAGGGATAATGACAGATGTGTTTTGCATGATGATTTCACGTCTATAGAAGAAAAAATCAGCAACTCCGATGTAACTGTATTTGCGACTCCTGTATACTTCGGAGACCTGAGTGAGAGCATGAGGGCATTTCTCGACAGGCTGCGAAGGGTCAGATCAAGGATTCCAAGGCAGCCTCTTAATCCCAATGCGCCAAAGCACGGCCCTTTCAATAATGATATAGGACCAATAGCAATGGGTATATGTTATGCCGGGGGAAGCGGAAACGGTACAACATCATGCTGCATGAATCTTGATCGAATACTCATGACCTGCGGATTTGATGTAGTGGATATGCTGCCTGCAAGGCGTGAGAACCTGGATAACAAACTCATTATTGCAGAACAGACAGGCAAATGGCTTTATACAATGCCGTCATCCTCAAAGTGTGAGTTGAAACCGGTATGAGAAAAATCCCCACATTCTGCGCCATGTGCGGTCCCGGACCAGGATGCGGTGTCTACGCTGTTGTTGAAAACGAAAGATTCATCCGCGTTGAGGGCATGAAAGAATCCCCTGTCAACAGGGGACGCCTCTGCCCCAAGGCCCATGCTGCTCCGCAGTGGGTATACTCCCCCCAGAGACTTAAACATCCCCTTAAAAGAACAGGAATAAAGGGAGAAGGTAAGTTTGAGAAGATAACATGGGATCAGGCCCTCGATCTTATTGCGGCAAAACTCTCCGAACAAAAGGAAAAATACGGCCCTGAATCCCTGGCAATTTTATCCCCTGCCAGAAGAAGCTACAGCGAATACCTCTATCGGTTTCTCATGGTTCACGGAAGCCCCAACTACGGGCACAGCGGAATTTGCGCACTCCAAAATGCCTTTTCTTTTGCACATACACTGGGGGCATTAATGCCCTTTGCTGATTACCCGAACAGTGACCTTATACTTATCTGGGGAAAACAGCCTGTCTATTCAGGATCAAGCAAAGGCGGAACAAGGTCTCTTATAGAATCAAGAGAAAGAGGAGCCAAAATATTTTCCATCAAGCCAACCATGGAGCCGGATGCAGCCCTGGCTGATAAATGGATACCTGTCCGACCTGGCACTGATGCCGCCCTTGCCCTTTCGATGCTCAACCATGTGATAAATAATGATCTGTATGACAAAGAATTCGTTTCCATATACTGCTATGGATTTGAGGAACTGCAAAAACATATACAGCAATATCCTCCCGAATGGGGAGAGTCTATTACCGGTGTGCCGGCAGAAGTGATAAAGGAAATCGCCAGTGAGTATGCCACTACAACAAAGGCGGCTATTGACTACGGCAACGGTCTTGAACATGCGAGATCTGCCAGTGATGCAGCAAGAGCCATAGCGATATTAATAGCCATTACAGGACATTTTGATCGTCCTGGCGGGAATATTGTTCCTGCAGGAAGCGAGATGCCTCGGCCTAAATCAGTTCACCTGAGGGAAAGGTATACCAGTGAATGGGTTGATAAACTTGTTGCCCCGGAATTTCCCGGAGAGTTTCAACCCTTTTTGGAAGGCACATCCTCTGCCTATTACAGGATATTTGACAGCATTCTCACAGAAAAACCATACCCGATCAGGACAGTTATAGCACCCGGTACCCAGCCGACAGTAAGCAACCGTGGAACAAAGAGGGTAATCGAGGCATTAAAAAAACTGGATTTCTTTGTTGTTATTGATGTCATGCAGACAGCAGAAATGAATTATGCCGACATTGTCATACCTGTTGCCACCCCTTATGAGATCGATCATCCCTTTGAGGCCAGCATAAACTGGATAATGGCTCCCGAAAGGGTAATAGAGCCTCTCGGAGAATATAAATCCATATATGAATTCTGGATCGAACTGGGCTGCAGGATGGGATACGAAGATGATTTCTGGAACGGAGATATCAATTTATGTATGAATGACCAGCTTTCACCACTGGGCATAACAATAGATGAATTGAGAAAGCATCCAAGGGGCATTGAATATCCAGTGAGGAAAATGGAATATGAAAAATATGAAAGGATATTTTCTACCCAAAGCACGAGTCTGTCGCAGGATTTATTCCTTCCTCAGAAGAAAGTCGCCCTGTACAACACTCATTTTGAAAAGGCCGGTTACAGTCCCATGCCCGAGTGGCATGAACCCCCGGAGAGCATTACAGGCACCCCGAAGCTTCTTAATGACTATCCTCTCATTTTCTCGGATTTTCATACATCAAAGGTGTACAATGCATCATGGCTTCGAAATGTTCCAGTCCTGAGAGAAATCATGCCCTACCCTACTCTCCAGATCCATCCAGACACTGCAAAGGAAAGAGGAGTAGAAGATGGAGACTGGGTAATCGTGGAATCACCCCATGGGTATCTTAAACTCAGGGCAGAAATAATTTCGGGCATCAGGCCTGATACAGTCATGGCTCTCCACGGCTGGTGGCAGGGATGTGACGAACTGGGACTGTCATCCTACCCTCTGATTGATGGAGGGGCTAATACAAATATCATGTACAGTGTTGACAGAAAAAAGGCATTTGATCCGCTTGTAACTGCAATGGCCAGCCAGACCCTTGTACAGGTCAGAAAAGAAATAAGGAAATAGTAAACAGAATACAGTGGACAGTAAACTTAAAACTGAACCGCAAAGGCGCAAGGGGCGCCAAGAAAACTTATTTAATTTTTTTAAAGTTAAAAAGTAAATCTTTGCGTTCTTAGCGCCTTTGCGGTTCATTCTTGGCTTTTAAAAAAACAGGATGTACCATAAAAATGTCATCAAAAGAATACTGCTTAAGCTTTGATCCCGGTAAATGTGTACTTTGTTATGCCTGCGTAACCGCCTGCAAGATTCATAACAACGTTGAGAGAGGATGTTCCTGGCGGCAGGTGAAGACACTCTGGTATGGAACTTACCCGGAAGTAAAAAGTGTCAACCTCAGCAGTTCATGCATGCATTGTATAGATCCGGAATGCATGAAGGCATGTCCGGAAGAGGCCATAGGAAAAGATTCAAATGGAATAGTAAATGTTGATCAGGACCTATGTTCAGGATGCAGACTTTGTTTTGATGCATGTCCTGTAAAGGCCCCCCAATATGACAGTAATGGGAAAATGCAAAAGTGTAATTTTTGTCTGCACAGGATTAATAGAGGAGAAGAACCGGTTTGTGCAGCCACCTGTCCAAGTGGCGCTATTGAATTTAAGCTTGTTGATATTTCTGATAAAATCAAATTTGAAAAGGAAATGACCGGGTATTTCAGTTCATCACATCGCAGTTCATAACTGCATTGATACTATTTTTATAAACAGTATTTTAATTTTATCTTTAAGAGTAGGCAATTATGATTCTTACTAACATTGAAGAAGTCCCCGGGAAAAGGATTGTGGAACACTATGGCCTGGTATCTGGAAGCTTGCAATATCCGCAGTGCTGTTGATAGTCGCCCTGTTCTCTTTAACTGGATTTGCTGTTGACCTCATTGTACCAGGAATTTCTATCCAGACAGAATGTAAACTCTTCAGATTTAACAACCTGGACCAACTTTCCAAAATAGACAATAAAATGAAGATCAGGGTATGACAATGGCGCATGGGATACCGGATAAACTCAAATCCAGTCCTGGTCTTCCGCCAATCGATTACAGGTTTCTGCTGTTAAAAGAAAAAAGACCCAATGCGTTTGCCATGCCTGGTGGAACCACAGGCCTGATAACCGGCTTACTTGAAACGCTGGACAATGAAATTGAGCTGGCCTTTGTTATTGCCCATGAACTGGGCCATTTCCATAACAGGGATCACCTGAGCGGCCTTGGCCGGGCAGCAGGATTTTCAGTCCGATTTTGAAAAAAATGAAAATTCATGTAATTTCAACCTATTGAATTAACTATTGTTTTTCTTTGTATTTTTGGTTTTGTTTGGAAATATTTGAAACTTTTTGGTCTTGACGGGCACAATTTGGGCACAGTAGATGGATGGTTGAGATATAATGATAGCATAGAAACCAAGCGGCCTCGGGTTAAAATATTATTAAAAAACTTACCCTATATTCCACTTGCATAATTAATTATACAACTCTATTATATTTTGCGCTCTACAATATGTTCTAACGATTTCGACATAAATATTGCACCTTATTAATATACCTTTAAAAATATCATTTATCTTGTAGCTCCAGTCTTACTGCGATCGGTGTATTGATTTAAGCTGAAACTCTATAACTCAGAGTAAATTATAACTATGGCAAGTAGTCTAAATATCAACCTTATGACAATCTTTCTGTATAACATTCAATTTGTAAAGATATACAGAACTGCTCAATAACTTGTTAGCTTGACGCTTCGCGCAGGAAGAAAAACATGAAAAACCATAAGCTATCAATTCACATAGTAATCAGTATCGCGATATGTGTATTTCTGCTGTTGAAAGTAGTATTACAAGAAACTTCAATATTTAATTTGATTATTAATGCGATTTATAGTCTTGGAGAAGATACAATTTCAACTGGAGTTATCGGTGGTTCTGATGGGCCAACGACAATATTTATATCTTCTCCATCCAATTGTATATATGTATTGTCAATTATTGAATTTATCGGAATTGCTTATGTTTTATTTATACTAATTACATGTTATCAGGTAATGAACCAAAAAGATAAAAAGTAAGGCAAAGTCAGGAAAAACAAGGGGGGGACGCGTCTTCACTCTTGACATCTTGGTAAAGCAGAAAGAATGGCAAAAAAACTAAATAAAAACTCTAAAAAACAGCATTGATTTTTTTATTTATATTCGGAATCTCAACTTTCACTATTTTAAAGACTATGGCAAGAAGTATAAACTTGAGATATCCTCAAGATATCACAAAAATTCATTTCCTTGAGATACATAGCAGTGATTGCAGGTTTTGACCGCACTTCCGCATATACAATATGATGGGGCGATTTTCCATTGACGTACAAAGCCTGACGTCATATACTTTGTTCCTCAAAAAGGGAATTCTTATCAAGTTCTTATCAAGATCAAGTCAAGTCAAGAAGTCAAGCAAGCAAGGATTTCCCGTCCTTTGACTGATATACAACCTTTGACTCTTCCCGAAATAGGTCATCCTCTCCTGTGAGAATGACGCCCGTACAATATACCGGGCCAGGTTCTTCATGGCCTTTTCATCCCCGGGCTGGATTCTTTCACCGCAAAACACATTAAATCCCGAATGCCGCCACGTACTGTGCAAGTCAATAAGTTCCTGAGTGATCTTTCCTTTAGAACCTTTTGAGGATAGCCGCCAAAGGCGGCCATATTCTTCTGAATCCATTTAAGACCTGCAATCATATCCAGCAGGCCGTAAATACCGGAAGACTTATTGGGATTCTAGGCAGTCAATTCCGGGTGCGCAAAAAATCCGATCCGGCCAACACAGTAGGCTATACTGACAAATACAACAACTTTTTTTGCCAGATTTTCGCCGCTGTATCCCGGAGTATATGTGTATCCCATGTTGAATCCGCCGCCAAAGATCAATATGAATACCGGAATTCGGTCCTTTGATGATTTCGTAGGCTCCATATGTTAAAGTAAATGCAATCCTCGCTCGATCCGGACCCCTGACCGCCCATATTCCCCATTCTCATGCCCTGAACGGGTGATGGAGCAAACTTATCGACTTTCAGCACACCATCCCACTTTGCCGCGGGTTGAGGAGCACTCCACCGGAGATCACCAACCGGAGGCGCTGCAAAGGGGATGCCTTTGTAAACCTTCAATCCGTCTTCTGAGGTTCCCTGTGCTAATCCACCCTCCACCTTGACAGTATCAGGCTGCCGGGCTGCACTAAATCCGCCAATGAACATTATCAGTATCGCAGTAAAAAATATTCTTCTCTTCATAAGCATGGTTCATTTCGTGAAATGTTTAATCTGTCAATGAAAAAAATATCCTTGAAAAGGGACTTAGTGTTTACCTATTTGCCAAGTTGAGAATACCCTGATTTAATCTGGATCGGATAACCTATGTCCGCGTATTTATCTCCTTCCGAATCCCAGGCCGGCCAGTCTATCAGGTTATTCACACTTGGATTTCCCGTCTCCATGAACTGGGCCCAGATGGTCATCACTTCATCAGCGTCCTGTATATCTTCATTTGTTACTCCTGCATCAGTAGTTATTCCGTCAGGACGTTTTTGACCGAAGGCCGACCCAATACGCATTTCACTCCAGGCCCAGGGAAGGTCGATGAAGCCAAAAACATAGGGAAGCTCATTTCCATGGCCTGTAGTACCACCAAGTTTTCTCCATCCTGACGGCACTAGGCCAAACACACAGGCATAACTCCCAACACCTTTTATGTTGTTGCCGTTGAAAATGTCTATATAGGCAGGAATCTGCTGAAGCATACTGGGCCTTGTGCCGAATATTTCTCCGTAATTGGCCATCCCCAACATGGGAACAGCATTGTGATTACCTTCCCTTATGACTTTATCATGAGATTCCGGAAATACGTGCCCATCCACTGTGTAGTTCCATACGGGACCGGCCGGAGTAAACGAATTCAGCTCCCTCCCAAGTTCGCTGTTTGCCTTCTCTATGGTCTTCCAATCAAGCTCCCGTGCTTCGGCCAGTGTTTTGACGCCAAGTTTGGCCAATAACCGGTCACCTATAGCCTCATTGTCTTTAAGGGGAGCTCCGGGAAACAGCATATACAATGAGCCGCTCTCAATGATGGCCTTGTGAAAAAGCCCCTTTGCCAAAGGAGAGGCAAGCATGCCTATAACTTTTCCACCTCCTCCGGAAAAACCAGCGATGGTGACATTATTCGGATCGCCGCCAAAAGCAGCGATGTTCCTTTTTATCCATTTCAGGGACTCGATAAGATCCAGAACCATATAATTCCCTGAAGCATTGTCCGGTGACTCGCCGGATAGTTCCGATGCAGCCATAAGGCCCATTACTCCTAACCTGTGAGTGACTGAGACTAAGACAATATCATGCTCGGGTAACGCCGGGGAGTTGGAGTCAAGACTATTGCCGCTTCCCATATGATAACAACCGCCATGGAACCAGACCATTACCGGAAATTTATCAGAGGTGTTTTTAGCCGGCGTCTGTACATTCAGATACAGGCAGTCCTCGCCTATCTGCGTTTGTGATTCTCCCATGGAACCGGCCATGTCCTGGGACGGTGTTAGACCAAAATCGGTGCACTCCCGGATACCTGACCATGGTTTAACCTGTTGAGGCGGTTTCCACCGCAAATCGCCTACAGGGGGAGTGGCATAGGGAATACCGCGAAATATATAAACCGGATTGTCGCTTATTACCGTACCGGCGATATATCCGCTGTCAATTTTTAACAATGCCGTGATGGGTGTTTTGGATTTGCACGCCACTGCCAGAAAGGCCGTTACACAAACAATGGCAAAGATCCATACAACAATTAAGGTCTTC
Source organism: Desulfatiglandales bacterium (assembly GCA_963667015.2). Lineage (GTDB taxonomy): Bacteria > Desulfobacterota > DSM-4660 > Desulfatiglandales > HGW-15 > JAAZBV01. The sequence continues at coordinate 21,151 of CAXXJJ010000003.1, read as the reverse complement.
CTCATAAATTTCTCCTTATTTTTTTTAAAGATAATCCCGATCCAATATCCTGTTTTATAATATTGATTTCAGACAAAACTGCTATTGTCTTTCAAGCACCTTCATTATATAAATAGGTTTTCCATCTTTACTCCCTGTCAAGGTCTGTTTCATGGTTTTACCATCCTTGCTGACAACTTTATGATATCGGGCAATTTGCATACCGTCCTTCATGATGTTTACACACCAGTGACCTGGTTCTATTAATGTTTGAACATACACAATTCCTTCTTCGAGAGTTCTGGAAAGGACCTTGGCATATCCTCCCTGTTTAGGCCATGTCCATAAAGCTGTATATAGAGAGCCATCCGGATTAATGGTTTTAATAGATAACTCAATTTGGTCTCCTTCGATTTCTCGGTATGTATTTGTATCCTCTTTTATCCCCTGTTGATCGGCTGGAAAACTTGATTTCTCAAGATTGGTTTTCCATTTGCCAACGATTGGGTCAGAAGCCCAAAGAGATCCGGGAAAAGCTAAAATAATAAGAATAAAAAATATTTTTCGCATAGTTTCCTCCAAGTGTAGTGAAAATAAATTAACTCTTATGTTTCAGCCAAAAGTTTTAATAAATTCTCATTTTGTTTATAAGGCTGTGTCCTCTTACTTTTTAAATTGATAAAGTCATTGATTTGTTTCGTAATTTGTATATAAGTATACTAAAGAAATAAGTGGAAAAAAGCAAGAGAAGAGGATTAGATGAAAGCCTGACTGAAAAATCACATTTTTTGTGTACTGCTCTTTTTCCTTATTCTTGTAACTCCATTCGGTTGGTGTGGTACCCCATCCAAATCAACTCAGACCGGGCTACTCTCTTGCCAGATCGAAGTTGAGTGCATCATAGTAACAATTGATATTTGCAAGTATCAATAATTATAAACCGCCCGTCTGGTTATTTGGGGTTATACCCAAATGCATATAAATGAGGAGGAACGATGATCGAATTAAATTCAGATAATAAATATGTAGCTATTGTATGGTTTCTATTATCAGCATTCATGATATTGATGACATCAACCGTTTTAATCTACTCACTAATTTTACACATGTATCTTAATATAATGCCGCTTTTTTCAATTGGTACGGTGATGTTTGCTATAATACTTTTCTTGATGGGAAGGCAACGGCTTGAAAAATACCGCATGTCGAATGAAAAATTTAATAGCACGATACAAAGGTCGGCTTTATTGATGACCTTTTCATTTATTCTTATACTGACCATTATCGCTATAACATAGGTATAACGAAGAATTCAAGCGTGACCATGCTTTTTTCGTCCTTTTTGATAGCCTGGCAGTAAGCAATCTTTCTAGCCATCGCACAAGTCATTCCGCAGATTGACACAGAGATTGTGAAAAAGAGCCGTTTGTGGATGGATACTAATTAGAAGTGATTTCAAAAGGAACAATTTATTAGTAGGTGTATGAACTGGTTGCCATTCAAATGATTGATATTATTAAGAATTAAACTGGCTCCCCTGTCCATCCACTCAGCTAAAAAACGTAGCAAAGACAGTTACAGAGATAATACCTTGCTATTACAGGTATATCAAAAAACAGAAGCATCTGTTTTCTGGTGAAAAGCCTCTTAATACTCCTGAGAATAAAGCCATTTCTGGGCGTGAATGGGAGTCTGCCCAAAGGATATTATGATTAGAGTATCAAATCTTCACTTTCACCATTTTTAAGACTATGGCAAGTAATCTAAACATTCATATTAAATTGAAACGGGTTCTTATATGCTATCAGACAGTAAGCGTTTAGAATCAAGGAGTAAAATCCAATTATATTACGTAAATCGTTCAAAGTACGTTAAAATTAATACCAATATACCCCCTCAACAACATTTTTTATAATACTCATCACATTAAAAAATATTTTCACTTCACTATCTTTCTGTTTTTATTGAATATTTAACTAATACCAACAATGACAAGTAATATATTGTGCTTTACCCCCTTGACTTGACCCCTATTAATTGCTATGATTACTGGAAATTAATTCAACTGGGGGTTAATATGACTGAACAACTACTAGAATTAAAAGATAGGCTCCAACTGGAGAGAAAAAAGATTGTTGATAGATTAAGTGAAATAGATGAAAATCTAACCTCAATCAACAACGTTTTGGATTTACTCCAAACACAACAAGAAACAACCAACAAATCGCAAAAATCACTTATAACTATACCTAAAGAATCCGGCAGATTTACTAATATGCCATTTAAGAAGGCGGTTAAACTCCTTTTAAAAAGTGACCCAGAGAAAACCTGGGCACCTAAAGATATTTTTACAGGTCTTTTAAATGAGGGTTTTCAAAGTGAATCTAAAAATTTCAAAAATACTGCAAGAACTATGTTATTAAATATGAGAACCCATGGAGAGCTAAGATATATAGAAACTCCAAAAGGATATTTGTATAGCTATAAGGATGAGACTAGAAAGGGAAGTGATGTGGAAATGGTTAGGTTCCGTGGGGACCAAAACGAAAGCGGATCTGAAATAGTATCAGATCCGCTTTCAAATGATTAACTTAGGAGAGTTGGGCGAGCGATCGAAGCCGACCGTCTTATAAACGGTTGTGGGTGCTGGTACCACCCACCGGGGGTTTGAATCCCTCACTCTCCGCCAACCTTACCCCATAGTTTAGAAGGCTCGGGGTAACATGGCTATGTAACTCAAATATTATATACTATATTTGTGCCGTGTCAAGTGCGCCTTCTGAGAAAGGAAGCCTTTCATGGCTAAAAAGACTGGAAAGCGTTTGATTTTCCGGGCTTGGATCACAGTCAATGGCAAGCGTTTATATGCACGTGATTATGGTCGTAAAGCTTGGGCAATCTGGGTCTAATTAAGGATGGGGAAAAGATTTATTCTTTTCCCCATTAATTCCACCACAAGTCATTATCATAGTACTCAACGTGACAAGCTACTATATCTCCGAATCAATCTTTATAGGTTCGCGACATTCATTCTTTTAATAACCTTTACAGGTAGGTACCGCTTGCTCGTTAGTTATTCGTTGAGGCTGTCGTAACAGTCAGAAGTTTAGATTACTGCTATTAATCATAACATCAACCTTAGTTCAAAGAAAATAAACTTCGCCTAGAAGTCATCACATTAAAGGATTTACGCCTTTCCATTAAACAAAATCAATAGAGGAGTTTTGTCTAGATCAAAAAGACAGGATAAAGCTCATCCTGTCTTTTTTCCATCACGTGTCAGAACAAACGATTATTTACATTTATCTCTTAAGATTTATTGACTATTTCAATTGCAATTTTTATTTTTAAATTGATTGGTATTTCTACTGGATTTACACTGTTATAAACAATGCTGACCGGTACGGAGACTTCTTTTTTACCTTCTTTTTTGGGAGGGAGCACCTTTAGTTTAGCTGCTTTTCCTTTCCCCCCAACTATGCCTCTTTCCCAGGCTAAATAGTCCTGATAAAGTTTTGTTGCCCATTCATCAGGGTTATCAATTGATTTAGCTTTACACATGAAGACAGACTCTCTCTTTTTCGCTACCCTGACCTGCAATATATCTGAGGCATTTTCGTTGCTTGTTATGAATGCCTTCAGCCTTGAAGTGTGGTAACTGATCCCTGTACGTTTGATACTTTCTGCGATCTCATTTGATGTGAATTCCACCATAGTGTTATCAAGCAGAAACTTGAGTATCAACCTCATTGTTGATTCTTTTTTCTCCATTATTTTACCCTCCCGAGATAAAATTGCATGAAAAAGTTAATTTTACTTGAGGCTTTTACCTGAATTTTGCACCACTTTTATAAAATCCCGTGCAAGAAATTTTTTGCACGGGTAAATTTCAACGAATTATCAAATGGTTAAACGTACCATAAAAACACTGTGTTTTAAGAGACCCTATTTTACTGGCTTTCCGGGTGGCATTGAAAAGCCTTATCAGGCTAGCTTTTTAGAATTGTAAAATTGTAATCCATTACCTACTTGGTTAAAGTATGGAAAATATTAAGCCTTTCAAAACTCAGTAATAACGAGGTTCATAGAACCCTATATTCATTTCAGATCGATTTCGTGCAAAATTCAGGTTTTATATCATCAGTAGAATGGAGTAAATAAAAATATAAAATGAATATTGTCAAGATTACCTTATGTGATAGAGTTATAAAGAAACAATGGGCTCGTAGTTCTACAGACCTCTTATGATTTATTCACAGACCAAGCTACATCCCAATGTACAAGTTATAACATTCTCAGTTTCTGCTGATCAATACCTCTCAGATCTATAAAGCCGTCTTACAATAAACGATCCTATGTCATGAGGTAAAATTAAGGTGTATTAAATTGGAGCTTTTAAAAAGAAGGTTGGGCATAAAAAAGAAAGGTCGAGGAAAATTGGGAGGACTCGACCTTTCTATCGGATGAAAATCAACTATATGAACGCTATAAAGCGTTATTAAATTATTGAATCCTTAAGTTATAAAGGCATTAGATATTGATTAGTGTAATGTAAAAATTGAAGGGCAAAAAGCATTTTATGCTTAAGATCTTTCGTAATTTCCTTTTCTTCACCCAACATACAACAAAGAGGTTAGGTGGTAATACTTATATGTCGTTACACTTGGTGTTCCTTTCAGGGATGGTTAAAACCTCTCGCCTTTAGGCGAAGAAAAGTATATATTTTTAGCCAGACGATATTACAAGATAGGGCACATACCAAGGCAGATCTTAAGGTCCATTTAATCTTGATACCGAAATATCGAAAGCGAGTACTGATAGGAAAAGTGTCAATTAGAGTCTGTGATGACCTTCATCAAATAGCATTCGAACATTAATTGGATATAATATCTGGAAAAGTTGCTACTGCTCATGTCCATATGTTCATATGCAACTGAACAAGAATTGTTTAAAATGTAAAGGTGAAAAACATGTCTCAAAAACCAACATATAAAGAATTAGGAGACCGGATTCAAGAGTTGGAAAAGGCTGAGTCAGAGTACAGACAAAAGTTGGATATGCTTGACACAAGAAATTTCAGCTATCGAGATATATTTGAAGCGGTTAACGATGGTATTTTTATTCATGATGCTCAAGATGGTCGTATACTCGATGTGAACCAGCGAGTAGCAGATATGTACGGATACACTAAAAAAGAAATAATAAAATTAGATATTGAATCTCTTAGCCTGGGGGTAGCTCCCTATAGCAAATCTGAAATTGAAAAGAATATTAAGAAAGCAGCAATGGGTGAACAACACCTTTTTGAATGGAGAGCCAAAAAGAAAAATGGCAAGCTGTTCTGGGTTGAGGTGAATTTGAAAATAGTCACCTTTAAAGATCATGAATGTGTAATCGCGATTGTGCGTGATATCGATGCTAGAATAAAGACAGAAGAAGCATTAAGGTTTACTCAGTACACAATTGATAAAACCATTGATCAGGCATTCTGGACAACAAAGGATGCCCATCTCTTTTATGTCAACGACGCTGCGTGCAAAGCACTAGGTTATACACAAGAAGAACTTCTAAATTTGTCAATATCAGATATCGATCCAACTTCATCTTTTGAAAAGTATTCCGAACACTGGCCCAATTTAAAGAAAAAAGGATCAGTCACTTTTGAATCTTTTCATCGTAGGAAAGATGGTCATGTATATCCTGTGGAAATCAGGGCAAACTATGTAGCTTTTGGCGATAAAGAATACAACTGTGCCTTTGTAACAGACATTACTGATCGTATAAAAATGGAAAATTCTTTAAAGGAGAGTGAAGGCTTTTTACGCTCATTACTTCAGACTATCCCCGATCTGATATGGTTGAAGGATACAAAAGGTGTATTTTTGGCATGCAATGAGGCGTTTGAGCGTTTTATCGGAAATAAAGAAGAAGATATAGTAGGCAAGACCGATTATGATCTTATGGATAAAGATATGGCAGATTTCTTTCGCGAATATGATCGTAAAGCTGTTACTGCCGGAAAACCTTCCATCAATGAAGAGTGGGTGACTTTTGCCGATGATGGAAAACGAGTGTTGCTGGAGACCATAAAAACACCTATGCGTGATAATAAAGGGCAACTGATCGGAGTGTTGGGAGTCGCCCGAGATATTACAAAACGTAAAATGGTCGAGGATGCTCTTTTTGAGAGCCAGCGTAAGTTATTCACCCTCATGAGCAATCTGCCGGGGATGGCATACCGGTGTAAAAATGATAACAACTGGACAATGGAGTTTGTCAGTGATGGGTGCATGCCTCTTACCGGATATAGTGCTGATGAGCTTGTAAGCAGCTCGGGAATCCCCTATGCCGACCTAATAAATCCGGAAGATCGACTATCTGTCTGGAATGATGTGCAAGATGCACTTAAAAATAAAGTACCATTTAAGTTTGTATACCGCATAACAGACGCCAATGGGCTTGAGAAGTGGGTATGGGAGCAAGGCCAGGGTATTTTTGATGAGAACGGAAATGTTAAAGCTCTGGAAGGTTTTATCATAGACATTTCGGAACGTATACTTGCTGAAACTAAACTAAAACAAAGCGAAGAGCTTTCTAATTCCATTCAGCGTTTAGGAAAAATTGGCGCTTGGGAGTGGGATATTGCCAGCAAGAAAGTTTTCTGGACAGAGGAAGTATACCGAATACACGACATGGAACCTGATAAGGAAGATCATGATATAGATTCAACCATGGAAAATAGTTTATCCTGTTTTAGCGATGAAGATAGGCGGGTAATTTGGAATGCTCTTAGTAAATGTGCAGAAGAAGGCGTCCCTTATACTTTTGAATTTCCATTTACTACAAAAAAAAGATCGAAAAATTTGGATACAAACAAGTGCAAAACGCGTGAAAAATCAAAATGGAGATAATCGTGTCATTGGTTACATAATGGATATCACCGAGCGACATTCTCTTGAATCTCAACTGCGACAAGCCCAAAAAATGGAATCCATTGGTCGCCTAGCCGGCGGAGTTGCACATGATTTCAACAACATGCTTAGTGTAATTCTCGGAAACTGCGAAATGTCATTGTGGCAACCCGGAATTACTAACAAACTGAAGGACTCTTTACAGGAAATTATGAAAGCAGCTGAACGTTCTGCTGAAATTACTCGCCAGCTGCTGGCCTTTGCACGAAAACAGACAATATCACCCAAATTAACAGACATAAACAAAACAATATCAAACATGCACAAGATTTTGCAGCGTCTAATTGGAGAAGATATAGATCTTTTATGGCTTCCGAATGAGACTGTATGGCCTGTGATGATAGATCCCGCACAGATTGATCAGATTCTGGCCAACCTTTGTGTCAATGCCCGGGATGCGCTTGTGGATGTGGGTAAAATTACGATAGAAACCGGAAATGTTGAGTTTGACGAGTCCTACTGTAAGGATCATGCTGGATTTATACCGGGAGAATATGTGTTTTTAATAGTAAGTGACAACGGCTGTGGAATGGACACTGAGACTATGAATAATATTTTTGATCCATTTTTTACAACAAAAGAATCCGGAAAGGGAACCGGATTGGGATTGGCAACTGTCTACGGAATTGTAAAACAAAATAATGGATTTATTTACGTTTATAGCGAGTTAAATCATGGCACAACATTTAAAATCTATCTCCCACGGTACCGGCTAAAAGATATCGACTTACTGGATACGAGAAAAGATCAGCCTGTTGTTGGAGGTCAAGAAACGATCCTGGTTGTAGAGGATGAACGAGCCATTCTTGAAGTGATTGAGAGAATGCTTAAAGACCTTGGTTACAAAGTATTGACTGCCGGAACACCGGGGGAAGCCATAAAGTGTGCCCGGAATCACGGTAGAGAAATAGATCTGCTGCTTACTGATTTGGTAATGCCTGAAATGAATGGGCGAGACCTTACCCAAGTCGTTCTATCCATCCATCCTGATATTAAGCAATTGTATATGTCTGGATATACAGCTAATATTATTGCACACCAGGGGATTTTGGATAAAGGTGTAAATTATATACAAAAACCTTTTTCCCTGAAAGAACTTGGTGACAAGGTACGTGATGCGTTGGGTGGGTTTCAGGGATAGCGCCATACATAAGATTTTTAAAATCAGATACTTAACATGCATTAAGTTTTGTAAGGTAGCTATTTGGTAGCTGGAAAGATCTAAGTAATTACATTTTAATTCTGTTTCATTAATCTAAGCATATAGTAATAGTCCTTAATTTTCCTTTTATCCGGAAATTTTTTCCTTTCCTTACATTATTATCGAGCTCTGCATTTCATTAATTGACTGTTATTATACTCTTTTTTACCATGCTACCTTATTTGCATAACCATATATCAAGAGAGGGATAACTGATAATTGAATATGAGGAGAGTTTCCTATGAGTCTTTCAAGTGTCCACTCATCATAAAATGTTTATACGAATCATTTTTTTCAAAAAGCATCAAACCAACCAAAAGAACCTAAGCCAGGGCAAATTTCAGATACCTATACCATTAATAATTCTGATGAAGCGAATAAATTAAGTGATCGGCTTGGTATTACTCATTTATTAAACAATATAATTCCAATACAGCCTATAGCAGGTAACTTTTGCTTTTTATATCCAAATCGTATATAATCTAAGTATTTCCGGAGTGTTATCATAATTTCGTAACAATTATGAGGAGATGAACATGTTAAATATCCCGCATAAAATCAAACTGGTCCTTTGGATCTGTGCCCTCGTGATAACAGGATTTTTCGTGGTTCAGATTTTCAATGGCGATGCCCAATATTCTGAAAAAGCACAGAAGCTATTTTATCTTGCCTTATGTTGCGAGTTCACTTAACCCATTGAAAAAAGGAAGTTATCAGAACAAGTCTTCGGATATTTCAAATAACCATAAAAAGCAATGAGTTATCCTGCTTTTTGATGATGACAGAGATAGAACTGATAACATAATAATATTCCGCCTATTATACTTATTCCTTTAACCGGCAGGATGTTCTCCCGGTCTATAAACTATCAAGCCATGCCATCATATCTTTGTCACTCTCCCATTGAAGTAGGTCTTGTATTTTTGAATCGGATATGATTACCGATTTCATATATCTGATAAAGAGCTTTTGTATATCGCGTTTGTGCTTGAGATCAAGATGGAGATAAATAGTTGTTGACTGGATATTGTCATGTCCTAAACGGTTTTTAATATCCGTGATAGATTCACCGCGGTAAAGGAGGTCCACTGCTCTTGAATGCCGGAAACTGTGTGCAGGGTTGATGTACTTTAGTCGTTTTGCCGGGATGGCTATAGAAAGGTATTTTTTACAGAGACGATAAATACCATGCCTTGTAAGCTCTTCTCTTCTTTGATTGATAAAGATACGGTGTTTGTATTGCGCTTTCGGCTCTACACGATATTTTTTGATATAAAGCTGCAAGAGCTGAGAAGTTCTTTTTTCAAGTGGTATGATGCGGAAGCGATTCCCCTTTCCCAGGATGGCAAGTGTATTATGGTCAGGATCGAAGTAATCGATATTAAGGGCTGTGATCTCACTGGCCCTGGCCCCTGAGTCATAGAGAAGATGAAGCAGGGTATAATCGCGGAAGCCGTCCCTTTTTTTGATGTCTACACATTGAAAGACCTTTAGAATCTCATCCTGATAGAGAAATCCTACCAGCGTTTTCTGAGTGCGCTTCTGGGGAATATTAAGTATCCTGTCTGCCAGTTCCCTGTATTCGGGACACATAAACCGGATCATTTTAGCAAAGGACTTAATGGCAGCCAGTCTTTGATTCCGGGTCTTTGCAAGATTATTACGCTCAATCTGCAGTTCGTTCAGGAATGCAATAATCACCTCTGATGAGATATGCTCCACCTTGAGAGAGCTTATTTTGTTGTCATAATATTTTGCAATAAAAGGCAGAAAAAGCCTGAAGGTATCACGGTAGGATTTGACAGTATTATGACTTACTCCCTTGATGTGGGGAAGGTATTGTTCAAAGAACTTATGGACAGCAGTAGATATCTTCATTCCTTCCTCTTCTGCCATAAAGAAAAATCCACCAGATTTTTACGGCTGATCGCATCCATGACCCTGAGATAAACACTGGTGTATTTGTATTCCGCATGGCCCATATAAGCAGCAAGCACCGGAAGGGCATTCTGCGGAGATTGTCCTCGTTTTTTAACGTTCAGCAGGGTATTTACTGCGAAACTGTGTCTGAGGCTATGAGGTGTGGGCTGACTGAAGTTCACATTCCCTATGATTTTTCTTGGCTGGTCAAGCCCGATATCTTCTACGGCTTTATGGAATAAATTGCGTATACGATAGTCTCTTATGGCTTTGAGGCCTTTCCCTGCCAGTAGATATGGATTCTCATCATTGGGGCATGCATGCCTGCGCACAGCAAGATAGTTTTCTATCTCCGATTTTACGTCCCCTGGTATGGGGATCAACCTCTGTTTCTTAAACTTGGTCTTTTTAATATACAGGGTAGCGTCATCCCTGTTGTAATGATGTCTCATAAGTTTCAGTGGTTCTGATATCCTCATACCGCATCGTGCCAATAAAAGAATAACAAGGTACTCCGCAAGGTCAGTCAGAAAATACTGATTCTTTTTTCTTAATCTGTTACATGCGGCATTTAGTAATTGATCGGTTTGTTCACAGGAGAAAACAAAAGGAATGATGCTGTTTTCCCTGAGAGAGGGAATGTCCCGAAGGGGGTTTTCAACCAGGAGCTCCTGTCGTAAGAGGTAATTAAAAAAGACCCTCACTGAGGAGATCACCCTGTTGACACCACGTGGCTCTAACTCCAGGCTGGATCTCATCTCAAGAAAGTAAAAAGATTGAAGAGAATGCCAGTCAGCGTTTGTCTCTTTTAAATATCGATCAAGGACCAGAAGATTAGCCTGGGATAATTTTATGCTGTATCCCAGGCCTTGACGATAAGTAAGATAATCATTTAGTTGCGGAGCAAGAAAACTTTCAAAGTTCTTCATTGAATATGACCTTTCTCATAAGCTCTGTACTGATATGAAGATATCTGTGGGTTGACTGTATGTTCTGGTGCCCCATCATTTCTTTTACCTCATAAATGGATCGGCCCATATGGAGAAGATTCTGTGCATAAGTGTGCCTGAGCCAGTAAGCAGATGAGGGGAGTCCGGCCTGTTTCATGGCCCTTGCTATAGATCCGACAACGTTATTGGCTTTCATAGGATGAAAGGGAAAGTGATGATTAAGAAACAGATATTTTGATGAGCCCTTCGGTCTTCCTTTAGAGATATAAAGAGCAATAGCCTTAATGGTGTTTTCAGGTACAGGCAGGGTGATGACATCCCCTCCTTTTCTTTCCTGGAGGGTGAGTTTTCTCTGCTGGAAAAAGATATCATCTAACGTAATCTTACTGATCTCCGCAGGCCTGAGACCCAGAGAGTAAGCCAGGTGTATCAGGGCATAGGTTCTCATTTGTGTGGGTGTGGAAAGCTCCAGGGAGGCAAAGAGTTCTTTTACCTGCTTTGGACGTAAAAACCTTGGCAGCCTTTTCTGGGCAAATTGAGGAGGGCCGACAAGAAACGGGGCTAAATCCCTTATGATAATCTTCTTTTCATGATAGAGGTGCTTTAAAAAACCTCTGAGGCAATAACGATAGAGCCTGCGGCTATAGTCCGACACCTTGAATGTTGCCATGAAGGCATCGCAATGTTCGATTTTAAGCTTTGAAAGGGAGATGTCATTTTTTTCCAGATACTCATGGAATGAGCTCAGAACCCTCCTGATCCGTTTGATGTGTGTAGGAGAACTGTCAAGAGATTGAGAGTGATGAAGGAGGTATTCTTCATAAATATCCGGTAAAGGTGGCGCAGCATTTTTTTGATTCAGGGTATGATCGATAACTCCCCGGCTGAAAAGATAGTCTGATAACGACCTAAGTGCAGAATAGGCATTCTTATAACCGCTATATATTTGAAAGGCTTCTGCAGTACCATTAGTAAATATGTTTTCCCATATTATATCTTTATGGATTACATAGAAGAGAAAGTCGATCAGGATATGCTTGTAACGCTTATGGGATCTGCTCCCCTTTTCCTTCTCAATTGATTTGACCCAATGCATATAATCCCGGATCGAGTCCATTAATCTCCGGCTGTCTTCAAGGATCACTTTGAACCTCCAAAAGTGATTCCTGTATCAGCCCGCTGACTCTTGAATTACTCTGGCCTTTATGTAAAGTTTTTTCCCATAATGGTTTCGGAGGCAGGGAAAGTACCTGATAAAGTGTTCCGTCAAAGGCAATTAAATCTTTCTTTAAGAGCCCATCCCGGGCTTCAATATACTCATCCATAGAAAGCCGGAGCAAAGAACAAATGGCATCATAGGAGTAGAAAGATAACCCATATCTATCTGCAGCAAGTATGAGGAAGGAGTATAACAGGATCTCTTCCTGTTCCATGTACGCAAGAAACTCATCAGTCAGAAGTCGGTGAGGTAAAAAACCGAACCCTCCTTCAATATGTCTGATTCGATTCGGGTTGAGAATCTTTTTCTTTATCATAGTCAACTCCTGAGTTTTTCAGGTAAATATACCTGCAAATCCAGGAAAGAGTCGATCACATCTTGAAAACATTTAAGGGGGTAGTCGATCTATTTTCCTTGTCATAACAGTTAGTTGAGCTCGTAACACCTCTTGAAATCGTCTGAAGAGCAGTTGTCCGAAATACTCAACGATTATAAGATGTTGAATGCTTATCACCTCTTGAACTAACAAATGGGGTAGTCCGGATTTTAACCGGGTCTTTGACTGGAGTGAGGAAGGGGTTCCGGACTGGCAGGCTGCATTGAGTTTCTTTTGAAGGTAATTGGCTCGAAAATAGTCGGAGTTCTTTCTGTTCCACTCTCTGCACTTCCTTCTATGCCATTCCTTCTTACATCCAGGGTCACCACAGGTCATTTGGCGGTCTTTCACTCTTGAGTTAGGCATAAACCAGCGCCTACAGATCCTGCAAGGCCGCTTCTTTAAAACATTCTCCTCATGCATCGTTCCCTCCCTTGTTATCAAGGTGAAAAAACGACTTTAGATTAAAATGGACTGGTATGCATAGAGGGACGCTTTGTATTGGAAAGCTAAATGATGAGAAATTAGATGAATAAAATGGATACTTAATCTTTCTTTTGGAATTAAATGATGAATTATATGGAGGGAATTAAAACACACAACATAACCAATCTCACAACATAGCTTGCCATTATATTAAGTGTGATGAACCTCATCCTTCTAAAGCTGAATTACAACAAGCAACGATTGATTTTCTACTTGGAAGGATCATTGGATGCAATGGCTTTCCCAGTGACTACGACAGATATGAATATGAAATGGGTATTTATTAACAAGGTTACGGAAACATTATTAGCCCAACATAATTTGGATAAAAGAAGTGTAATTGGTAAACATTGTTCAAATTGGCAAGCCGATATCTGTGAGACAGAAAACTGTGGGATCAGCTGCCTTCGGAATGGGCAGCAGACGACTCATTATAATCAAGAGTATCCTGATGCACCCAGCACATATATGCAGGTCGATACACACTATATCAAGGATGACACTGGGAAAAATATTGGTCATGTGGAATTGGTCACCAATGTCGATTCAATTAAACAATTATCAGAAACTGCTAAGATCTTAACACCATCCTCTGAGTCTTTGCTTGAAGTATCAAAGCAGTTTGAACAAAATTCTTTTGATATGTCACAAAGATCTGATTCTGTGGCGGCAGCATCTGAAGAGATGAGTTCAAATATGCAATCCATGTCCAGCGCCATGGAAGAAACAACGATGAACATGAACCATGTAGCCTCAGCAGTTGAAGAAATGAATGCAACCATTGGTGAAATTGCAAAAAATTCTGAAAACGCACGAAGTATGACAAACCTTGCTGTGGAGCAGGGGAAGAATGCGTCTGTTCAAGTAAGCAAACTTGGAGAATCAGCAAATAAGATAGCCAGTGTTACCGAAATCATCTCAGACATTTCAGATCAAACAAATTTGTTGGCATTAAATGCCACCATTGAAGCCGCCAGAGCAGGAGAATCCGGTAAAGGGTTTGCTATTGTTGCCGCCGAGATAAAAGAACTTGCAAAGCAAACATCTGATGCTACTGAAGAAATCAAACGAACAGTTGAAGGTATTCAGACTTCAACCGACGGTACCGTCTCTGAAATTGAGAACATATCAGATGGGATAAATGATATTAATGATATTGTTTCTTCTATTGCTTCTGCTGTTGAAGAGCAGTCTGTTACAAGTCAGGAAATATCCAAAAATGTCGCGAATGCCTCTTCCAGGTTCGCCGAGATAAACGACAACATAAACCAGAGTTCTTCGGTATCAACAGAAATTGCTGAAGATATTACTGTTGTGCATGAGTCTGCGAGCCAGATTGCCCAAAATAGCTCCAAATTGACATCCAAGGCAGAAGAATTAGCGTCCTTAGCTAAAAAGTTATCTGCTATGGTCAGTGATATTTAGAGATCTCCATTACTGGATATTCCGGGTCCGATTTCCCCATGAGTCCGGCCATTGGTTCCAATCGTTCCGGTGAAAAGTCCCAACCAATCCGGGGTAGTTCCAATCCAATTATGAACCTCTATAATGAGTAAATGTATCAAGATTTGATGTAAATTCATTATAGAGGAGGTCACCTATATGACCAAATATCGTGAGATCCTTAGACTGCATAGTCTTGGGATCAACCAAAGCGGTACAGCTAAAAGCTGTGGATGCTCAAGAAAGACAGTACGCAATGTGCTTAATCGAGCAAAGGAACTACAAATTGAATGGCCCTTAAATGCTGAGAGCACTGATGCTGAACTGAAAAAGCAACTGTTCCCGGAAAAAACCTCCAGAGAGTCATCACGTAAACACCCTGATTATGAATACATAGCCAGGGAAATGATGCGAAACGGGTTAACACTAAAGCTTCTGTGGAATGAGTACTGTGAAGAATGCAGTCAGAGCAATGAGCTGCCTCTCATGTATTCTCAGTTCTTTTTTCATTATTAGGATTGTTCAGAAAAAAACGTGCTGCCTACATACCATCAGGAAACAAAGAGACCAGGTAGAAACCGAATAGACAGGAAATACAGCCTCTGTTATCGATCTGAATAAAATTTAATGACGTTGGTGTTTTACGTTTTATTTTTTTATTATTTTTTTAGCTTCGCTATCCGTTTAAAAATGGAATCCTCATCCTGATTCCATGGAACATACAGCATTTAAAAAAAAGTTTTACCGGTTCCTCACCGGAACCATTGGAACCCCATACCCGGATTCATTGGAACCAACCTTCCGGACAGGGTGGATTTTTTAACCGGTATATCCACATTACTAATAAAAATATTGGAATGTCTAATCAATACTATATTATTAGAGCTATCATAATCTATTTTTAATAAAATTACCCTATGGCATCCTGCTCCCAAAGCAGAGATTTTACGATGCAAAACAACCTATAACCTATTTATATTATTACGTATTTCCTTTTCGTTGATTTTCTTTTCATGCATTTTATGCTCTTCATGCAGTTAATGATATCAGATACTTAGCATGCAGTAAGTTTTGTAAGGTAGCTATTTGGTAGCTGGAAACTTAATTAATCTTAACGCATAGAATAAGGTATATCACGCAGTTATACGCATTATTATCCTTCAATATCCATTTTCCCATAGGTTCAGAGATTAGAAAACTTGGCTTCCATATATTAAGGAGACATTCAGGTCAATCATCGAATTAAATTATCTATAACTTATTAAAGTTACAGCGTATTTATGATCCACTGGCTTTATTTTGCCTCTATGCATAGTGTGCATGGGGTGAATAATATCGAAATGCAGGATTGTACAGTATATATTAGAATGTGTTACTTTAATTACTTTTCTAAACAATGGCAGGAAGCTATTTAATTTTACTTTTCATTTGATTTAGATTTTTTTTCTAAAGAAGATCCTTGCTTAATATCATTGTCCGTACTATAAATTGGCTCAATTAATCTCCCATATCTTTGAATAAATCGCTCTTGTGCAAGATCAAATGCATCACAAGGAACTACATGATTATTATAAGTCTCTTTTATTTTTGTATTATCCATAAATATCCTCTTTATTTTATTTATTCTACGATGGTATGAGCTTTTTTAAATGTTCCTGAAAAATCTACATACATTAAATAACTTATTAAGTACAAAGACATTATATCAGCGAATATATATCCTACAGTCGCATCCAACTCCTCAATAAAAAAATTACTTTCGACATGATCTAAACATAAGAGAGCATAAATAGCCCTGTGATTCTCGTCCTCACTTTTTACAGGAATCTTAAAATGACTTCGAAAATTCTCATCAAGATTTTTATTATTTAGCAAAGTCATTGGTATTATCAGAGTGGACATATAACTTGATTCATCGAAAAAAACTTTTTCTCCTTGATCATTAAAGCGATACCAGTAATTCTTCCATGTTTTTTGATCCCTAATCTCCCCATATTTCAACATATGTTGTCTAGCATCTTTTCCATTTAATCTTGGGTTTTTATATTCCTCATTTTTTACATCATTGGGAATGTTATTGCAAAGATAATATCTTCCCATTTTTACTATTTCATTTATTCCAGTATTTTGATCAGACCTGCATTTTTTAGGACTTTGAGGTGCATTATATCTGTAATAATCATAAAAAAAACCGTCTTTATCTTGTGCTTTTATACATATTCGAACATTAAAATCAGACCTTTTAGAAAAATATTTTTGTATATGCTCCGAACAGATGTCATATATTCCTTCCTTTCCAGCTAATTCATTGTAGAGTGTAAACCTTAATTTATTACATTTTTGTTCTAAAGACTTACGATCTACATTTCTAACCCCATCCTTTACTTTTTTATGCAATTCTCCCGCCAAATAATAGAATTGGGCTAATTCTCCTTGGTTAAAACAGACAAAATCTTTTTCTATTTGGGGATTTTGCTGAAATTGGCATTTTCCCCAAATAGGGATTTTATTGCCCGGATTTTTATTTTTGATATTGCCATTTGGTAAATTTGCTCATATGAGCATTTTTACCAAATAGCATGTGACACCTATTCCATTTCAGCTTTTAACGCTGCGCTTCAGGGGTGGCCGGCTGCGCGACAGCGCGGTTGGTTGTCCCATGGACGCGCTGGTTATGTGCTCGGCCAGTTAATTTTTAGGCTTAATCTGAGCATGTCTTTGAGTTGTATGCCTTCTTCGTAAATAGGTTCGGAATAATTATCAACAAAGAAATTTTTCCTAATACTTTCAACTCTGAATCCAAATCGTTGATAAAACAACAATTGATAACCAAATGTGCCAGTACCTAATTCAAGCGACTTTGCACCTATCTCTTCAAAATAATTGATTACAAATTCAAGAAGTTTTTTCCCAAACCCTTGTTTCTGTTTTTCTGGAATCACAACAATATTATATATTTCCCATGCATCAGCATCATGCGAATTTGTTACACACACGCCAACTAAAGAGTCTTCAATAAATGCGCCAAAGCATTTCGATCCGGGAAGATATTTATCAATACATTTTTCTGAGGGGTCTGCATGAAGCAACATACTCATCGGTACTTCTTTTTCCGAAATCTGTCTGATGGTTATCATCTATATGTTCACATTTCCTGTTCGCGCAACGTTTGCGATAAGGGGTTGGCTGGTTAATGGTGCCGATGGCCGTCAAAGTATGAATACCATTGATATTTTTGGATCCCAATCGTCAAGAAAAACCAGCAAACCCCCTTAATTGAAGGGTTATATGCTTTTTAATTCCAATGGCTTTGTCAGACTTTCAACGATTTTATCGGCAAACATTGAAAGATCGCCTGTATCAAATAAAGCAAAGCCATCATACCTCAGTTGAAAAAAACACCCATGATCTGTTTTTCCAAGGGCTAATTCAATTGGGAATTTATCACCTTTGAATGTTAATTGCGTGCCGGAACGTTTGAAGATACTATATGAATCATTAATCTCCTTTTCGAAAAAGTTGAGTTCATGAATAATATACTTCTTTACATCATCGAATGGGATATCATTATTAATTGAACGCTCAACAGTTTTCCATCCCCACATAATTGCTCCTTTCTTAGCAAATAACTGCACAAATAACAAACCGCGCCGTGATGCTATGCGAAAAACAAAAAAGACCCCACTCAGATTTCACCAATCCCTTGTTGAATTTTCATTCATTGTCAGGCACGTACGGCACCTGCTTCTCGTGAGACGTAAACTCTGAATAACATATCCTCGCTATTGTCTTCAGGTCCACCCCGTATAAGGAGTTTCTGAGTTTTCAGTATATCAAAACCATTGGCCTGCAAAAGATTGGTGACATATCCATTACTGTGTTTGAAGATGGGCACACCCCAAGGCGTAGGCATTTCAATATAACCTTGCAGATTGTCATCGGTTGCCCCTTCTTCGCCGGAGGTCTGTGCGGCAACAGTAAAGGCGAAGATACCTCCCGGTTTGATAATCCGCAATACCTCTTTCAAGACTGTCTCCAGGCCATCAAAAAAGTGAAGAACACCGCAACAAATCACATGGTCAAAGAAGCTATCGGAATATGGTAGAGGTATGTTTTGTAAGTCGAAGACCTTAAGCTCCTTCGCAAAAGCTTTCGATTCACAAACTTTAAGCATTTCAGTGGAACTATCACACCCATAGACTTCGAGCCCCACTTTGGAGAAGGACTGGGAAGCAAGCCCGGTGCCTATTCCAATATCAAGTAGGCGGTCACGGGGATTTACATATTCAAAACTCATACCAAAGAGTGCGTCATGGCTATAACAATTGTATTCGTAAACTTGCTGATCATATTGGGCAGCTTCTTGATCATGTGAGCTGGTTGTATCCACATTTTTCATAGTTTAATCCCCGGACTGAAAGCAAACACCTTAATTAGTGCCTATCCATAAACTGTTTTGAGGCACTAATTGGTTTCCAGTTCATAAACGAGATATTTTTTACAAGATCAAGGAAATCAAGGAATGGCGAGGAGATGTACTTTAGTACATCGCACAAGTCATTCCGCAGATTGACGTCCCGCTTTTAGCGGGATGAAAAAGAGCCGTTTATGGATGGAAACTACCTAGGTTTAGTTTATCTTGCTCACCTTCTATTTCAGATTATCAAGTTTCCTCTGTAATTGTTCAATGTCCCGCCGCAGATTTGACAAATCTACTGGCTTCAACATTTCATCAGCTTCCTGCTCTGCGCGATCCACCCGAACTGCAAGGTATTCAATCCGTCGACTAATATTCTGAACTTCTTGATTAAGTTGTCTTAAATCGTGCCGCAGGTCATATTCCGATGGGGTCGACTTAATCTTGCTCTCGCTAAATTCCCGCTCTATACGGTCTAATCTCTCTCTAATAGCTGGCTTGGTCCTAAAAGGGCTCTCATCCTCTCCTATTATCTCCTCAAGATGCTTAACTCGTTCCATCAACGCGTTTATCAGCTTGTCCTGATCCTTTTCGCTGTTTTCTCCCGCCACCGCAGAACCCAGCCACAGGGGGAGTAGACAGAAAGCTAGTGTGATATATATTAAGACTGTCCTCATTTCATTTCTCCTTACCGGCAAGCTTCCTCGTAAAAAAGTTCAATATCTCCGACACTGATCCACGCACGAGGTAGCCCGGA
This sequence comes from Desulfatiglandales bacterium, assembly GCA_963667015.2. Lineage (GTDB taxonomy): Bacteria > Desulfobacterota > DSM-4660 > Desulfatiglandales > HGW-15 > JAAZBV01. The sequence continues at coordinate 1,432 of CAXXJJ010000003.1, read as the reverse complement.
AAGGTTCTCTCTTCTCAATGGAACAGCATATTCTGGAACTTCAGGCATGCCAGGAGGATGCCCAAGATATGCCGACCATCCAACTCTATTACTTTTGTTATTCCAAATCCTGTGGTTAATCGAATCGAGCTCGTAATTAGCGGCTGTTCGGTCATCAAGCATGGGACAGAACAGTGCTTGAGCCGCCGGTTGAATCTCACTCTCATCGTATATTCTTTGAGCCAGGGCGGCTGCCAGACCTCCGCCGGCACTTTGGCCAGATATTGCAATCCGTTTTGGGTCCACGCCCATATCAGGCGCTTCATTTTGAAACCACTGCCAAGCTTCAAAGCAATCATCAATTGCTGCAGGAAACGGAAATTTTGGTGCCAATCGATAATCTACTGAGACCACAACTAAACTTAAATCTTCTGAATAGGCAGCACACAATTTGTCATTCAAAAAAGCCCTGCCAATTATAAACCCGCCACCGTGAATCCATAATAAACCTGCACCCGACAATTTGCCCGCAGGTAGGTAAATTCGTACGTTAGTATTCTCAAGCTGGTTATCAGTAATTTTCACTCCATTTATAGAGCGTTTTTTAGGAGCTAAATTTAGTAGGAAGTTGAGTATGGCAACAACTGTACGACTATGAAATGGAAAGGGAAGAATACGGCTGACAGTCTTTCTCAGTTCTGGATGAATTTTTTCAATTTTCATTTATTAACTCATTTTATGTAATCTGAAGTATATCAGTGAATCGATCGCCCTATAATCGTGCCTGATAACCGGTTTGAAAAGCTTTTCGCCAAATCCGGTTGATTAGATTGCTGGCGATTTATCAACTTAAATATATAGCGCTACCAATATACATACTGGATTTGGTCCACTTTCCATCTTTCTTTTCCATAATATAATATTGGCTAATTCCACTCCCGGCGGAGTATGAGTGATACATAATAAAAAGGGGGCAAATCTGCCTTTGACCTTTGAAGATTTTATCGATCAATAATCCAACCCTTTTATTTAAACTCTTATCAAGCCCCATATCCCTCTTTCTTATCTCCTCATTAGTTAATAGGACCCCTTTATTCGCTATGAGCTATTAGGAGACTTGCCCCTTTATATGGACCCTTTAATGTTTTATCCAATGAGCGAAATTGTTTTCACGTTTGTATGCGCCTTGAAACCAAATGGTACGACAACGTTCCATTTTTTCACGAAAAGATTCGTAAGCGCTAAATAAAGCACATCTTCTCAGGGACAGAAAAATATGTCAAGATTCTCTGGAATACACCAGGAAGGAGAAAGACATATTATGGAAGAAAAAAACATAAAAGAAAGGAACCTAGAGAAAGCATTATTCTGGGCTGATCATATTAAACAATGGGAAGAAAGCGGTCTGAGCCAAATCGATTATTGCCGTGCAAACCACCTGTCAAGACACCAC
>CAXXJJ010000002.1:0-6882 GCA_963667015.2 Desulfatiglandales bacterium | reverse complement strand
AGCGTCCCTCTATGCATACCAGTCCATTTTAATCTAAAGTCGTTTTTTCACCTTGATAACAAGGGAGGAAACGATGCATGAGGAGAAGGTTTTAAAGAAGCGGCCTTGCAGGGTCTGCAGGCGCTGGTTTATGCCTAACCCAAGGGTGAAAGACCGCCAAATGACCTGTGGTGACCCTGGATGTAAGAAGGAATGGCATAGAAGGAAGTGCAGAGAGTGGAACAGAAAGAACTCCGACTATTTTAGATCCAATTACCTTCAAAAGAAACTCAGTGCAGCTTGTCAGTCCGGAACTTCTCCTTTGTTACAGCCGAAGACCCGGTTAAAGTCCGGACTACCCCATTTGTTAGTTCAAGAGGTGATAAGCATTCAAAATCTTATAATCGTTGAGTATTTCGGACAACTGCTCTTCAGACGATTTCAAGAGGTGTTACGAGCTCAACTAACTGTTATGACAAGGAAAATAGATCGACTACCCCCTTAAATGTTTTCAAGATGTGATCGACTCTTTCCTGGATTTGCAGGTATATTTACCTGAAAAACTCAGGAGTTGACTATGATAAAGAAAAAGATTCTCAACCCGAATCGAATCAGACATATTGAAGGAGGGTTCGGTTTTTTACCTCACCGACTTCTGACTGATGAGTTTCTTGCGTACATGGAACAGGTAGAGATCCTGTTATACTTCTTCCTCATACTTGCCGCAGATAGATATGGAATCTCTTTTTACTCATACGATGCCATCTGTTCTCTGCTTAGACTTTCTATGGATGAGTATATTGAAGCCCGGGACGGACTCTTGAAGAAAGATCTGATCGCCTTTGACGGAACACTTTATCAGGTACTTTCCCTGCCTCCGAAACCAATATGGAAAACGACTTCACATAAAAGCCAGAGTAATCCCGGGATCAGCGGGCTGATACAGGAATCACTTTTGGAGGTTCAAAGTGATCCTTGAAGACAGCCGGAGATTAATGGACTCGATCCGGGATTATATGCATTGGGTCAAATCAATTGAGAAGGAAAAGGGGAGCAGATCCCATAAGCGTTACAAGCATATCCTGATCGACTTTCTCTTCTATGTAATCCATAAAGATATAATATGGGAAAACATATTTACTAATGGTACTGCAGAAGCCTTTCAAATATATAGCGGTTATAAGAATGCCTATTCTGCACTTAGGTCGTTATCAGACTATCTTTTCAGCCGGGGAGTTATCGATCATACCCTGAATCAAAAAAATGCTGCGCCACCTTTACCGGATATTTATGAAGAATACCTCCTTCATCACTCTCAATCTCTTGACAGTTCTCCTACACACATCAAACGGATCAGGAGGGTTTTAAGACCATTCCATGAGTATCTGGAAAAAAATGCCATCTCCCTTTCAAAACTCAAAATCGAACATTGTGATGCCTTCATGGCAACATTCAAGGTGTCGGACTATAGCCGCAGGCTCTATCGTTATTGCCTCAGAGGTTTTTTAAAGCATCTCTATCATGAAAAGAAGATTATCAAAAGGGATCTGGCCTCGTTTCTTGTCGGCCCTCCTCAGTTTGCCCAGAAAAGGCTGCCAAGGTTTTTACGTCCAAAGCAGGTAAAAGAACTCTTTGCCTCCCTGGAGCTTTCAACACCCACACAGATGAGAACCTATGCCATAATACACCTGGCTTACTCTCTGGGGCTCAGACCGGCGGAGATCAGCCGGATAACGTTAGATGATATATCTTTCCAGCAGAGAGAACTCACTCTCAAGGAAAGAAAAGGAGGGGATGTCATCACCCTGCCTGTACCTGAAAACACCATTAAGGCTATTGCTCTTTATGTCAGTAAGGGAAGACCGCAGGGCTCTTCAAAATATCTGTTTCTTAATCATCACTTTCCCTTTCATCCTATAAAAGCCAATAACGTTGTCGGATCTATAGCAAGGGCCATGAAACAGGCCGGACTCCCCTCATCTGCTTACTGGCTCAGGCACACTTATGCACAGAATCTTCTCCATATGGGCCGATCCATTTATGTTGGCTCTGGTGTAAAAATGCATTAAAACCTCCGGTTTTAAAATGAGAAGATTAAAAAAGGCCAACCGAGTAGAGTAAGACACCCGGTTAGCCCTTATGATTAATTATCAGCAACCTCCTTCATTCTATAACTATCGCCCTCTATAAGAGTTGCCTCTACATGGTGCAAAAGCCTGTCGAGAAGCGCTGATGTTAGCGTACTGTCGTTGTTAAAGATTTTGGGCCATTCCTTAAAGACACGGTTAGTAGTGATAATAATCGATCCCTGTTCATATCGCTGACTGATGATCTGGAAGAGCAAATCAGCGCCTTTATTATCGATGGGCAGATACCCCAGTTCATCCATAATAAGCAAGTCAGGTTTAAGATATTTTTTTAACTCCTGTTTAAGCAGGCCCTTTTTCTGTGATGATATAAGGTTATTGATAGAATCAATGGCAGATGTAAATAATACTGTGTGCCCTTTAAGACATGCCTGATACCCCAGTGCTGAAGCAAGGTGTGTTTTACCCAATCCTACACCACCGATAAAAACTACATTGGTTTGGCTTTCAATAAATTTTAATCGAAACAGATTTTGTATCTGAGGCTTGTTGATTTTTTTAGGCCATGACCAGTTGAACTGATCTAAAGTTTTCACCACAGGGAACCTCGCCATGCGTATACGGCGCTGTATGGTGCGATCCTTTTTAAGGTTGGATTCTTCCTTGATTAACTCTGATAAGTAATGGATATGTGTCCATTGTTTTCGTGCAGCTATTTGAGCTATTGGTTCATAATGTTCCCGGATATATGGAAGTTTCAGATAGGATAGAAGGTCTGTTATATCAGTCATCTTTAATGTCTCCTTTTATTTTGTAAATAGAAAGATCAGGGTGATCCATGGTCAGATCCAGAAGATCAATATTCCGTGTTAAATGAAGTACTCCCGGTTCATTTTCAGGTTGTGCCCTTTGTTCCAGGAGGTTGGCAATATACTCACAGGAAAAAGCCGCAAATGCGAAGGCATCATCTATAGCGATTTTAACCTGCTCTTTTCCATAAATCTCACTCAAGGCAACTATCTGCCGGATGTGATGTAAAGGATTCATACGACGCTGCTCTAACTGCCTGTAATATTGTTCAGCTTTATCCGATAAGGATAAAAATCTCATAAATATCTTCTGTTCCTTTGCTTTTCTACGTTGCTGTAAAAGAGCTTTGGGATGATCAGGGTGCTCAAAATCCTGTCTGCGGTCATAACTTCGCACATGCCTGGCTACAAGGTTGTTCTCGTGATAAATACAAATCCTGTCCGGATATTTTTTTACAGTTAATCTCACACCTGCCAGTTGGGCTGGAACAGAGTAATGATTTGTATCTATGGTGATCCTGAACTGGCGTGAAGCTCGCATCTCACTGATAACGCCGATATCATAGGGTAAGGCAGGTAAAGGTTGTAAAAAGGGCTTTTCTTCATGGAACATATCAACCGGTTTTCTGCCGGTTTGTCCATGATTGCGGACATTAGCTATTGTTCTAAGCCAGTTTTGGGTTACCGGCTTCATGATGTTAAAATCCGATATGGAAAGGCCGTTCAAAAGGTTCTTTTTCACGTACCCTACAGCGTTTTCTACGATCCCTTTTTCGTTTCCCTTTCCAACATTACACGGCACGATGGAAAAGCCATAATGCCTGGCAAAATCAATATATCCGGGATTAAGTATCGGCGCCTGGCCCGGTGTACGTTTTAAGACTGCGGTCTTAAGATTGTCTACCATAACTTTTTCAGGAACTGCCCCAAAATACTGAAAGGCGTTTTGATGACATCCTAAAAAATGCTCCATGGTTTGCATGACTGTAAACTCCACATACATCATGCGGCTGTTACATAATACCATTACAAAAAAGCTTAACCTGCGGGTGGTTGAACCAACCTGTACCGAGCCATAAGAACCCCAATCCACCTGTGCACATTCTCCTGGTGCAAACACCAGCTTTAAATAGGCCTTGGTTTTAGGGGGCCTTACTTTCCGGACATAATCCTGGACTATGGTAGAGCCTCCATCAAACCCATGTTCCTTTATACGTTGATATATCTGCTCCGCAGTATATGGATGAGTTTCAAGCATCCGGATAATTTCAGTTTTAAAAGGATCAAGTTTGCTCTTGCGTTCTCCGGACTTCCTTGGTCGATATCGTTCTTCATTAGCCCATTTGGCTACTGTGCGGACATCAAGAGTCAGGGCGGCGGCAATCTGACTGTATTTTAAGTCTCTGTCCTTATAATAATTTCTGATTTGCACATAGGTCTCGTAATCAATCATGGCAAGCCTCCATGGCGCTCTTTAGTATATCTCCCAGACCCATTGGCTCTCCTTTACGTCGGACTTTTCTCTCAGGACCAAGACAAAGTACCTGGTATATTGGCTTTTGCCATGCAATCAGCCCTTTGTTGATCAGATCAGTTCTCGCGGTTTCAAACATGTCCTGATCCATGACAAGCTTTTTCATCAGACTCTGATCACCATAGTAACTTAATCCCTTGTCATCGCCGACACAGACCAGAAACAAATACAACATTCCGGACGCATGACTGATATCCTCGATATGTTTGTCACTGACCAGTCGATGATCAATCCAGCTAAAACTTTTAGGAACCCTGCGGACCCGCTCGGGTAAAATGGGAGTCTTTGATATCATGATCTCCTCCTTCTGCTTGGGGTTGATAAAATAAAATATCCTGCCCGGATTGTTGCATAAGAAGAATTGATCTTGCTATGTCATCTTGTAACGAAGATCCTATAAATCTGGAGATTAATCCAATTAAAACAGTAGGTTGTGCAGTTAAGAAATCTTGTAACGCAATGCCTGCAAAATCACTGGTATTCTTATTAATATCAGTACCTTGTCCATTTAAGGGATCTTGTAACGCATCTCCCTTGTTTATACTGCTTCGCTTCCAGTAGCCAGGATTCCGCTTTCTCCACTCCCTTACTCGTTCGATATTTTCCGGCCCCCTGAAGTAGTTTTTGTTCTCCGGTTTTAGGAGCCATTTTTTCTGGCTGAATGCCTTGCTTGCCTTCCGGCATTCAGGGCTATTGCAGTACTTCTGCCTATTTCTATTCCTGTGATCCGGTTCAAATAACCTTTTGCAATTGCAACATCTTTTCCTTTTCTTTAGTCCCATCCGCATTGAACCTCCAAAGTAGGTTCAAACATTTATGAATAAGACTGTTTTTTGAAGTTATTTTATGAAGAAAATACTGGAAGTAGATTGAAGAAAATATTTTATATCTTTATTTTTTGAAGAAGATATAGCTGAAGAATATTACATGTTCAAACCGGGAATTGAATAGCATTTTCAAAACGGCGCTGACAATGAATCATTCCCTCACAAGACTAAGGAAAGGTGATTATTCAATACTTGCAGGAGATATAACCTTTCCCAAATCGATAAAAAGACCGCTTATATCATTTATGTTTTCATCCATATTCTTCAGGAGTTCATGGAAATACCGTGACCGGGCATACAGATACCACCTCCTGGACACCGGACATGTGTTATTAAATCTAATACTTGCGCTAAATAGTTTAAGTATATTATTTGAACTTAATTATGATTTTGAAGACAATAAATTGAATAAATTTCTCGGGCTTGATGATTTTCATGAAGCAGGTCTTGCCATGGTTAATATCCCTGGCAAGGAAAACATGTCTGATGGAGCTGATCTGTCGGTCGACACCCTTTCTGTAGAGATAACAAATGCGAGCATTATGTCCCAAAAAGTTATTGACTATCCGGCCATAAGAGAGATTCATGAGGCTGGCAATATGCCTTTCGATAGAGAATTATCAGAAATCCCCCCTTCCCTTTCTCCGCTTCAGCCTGACAAATGGGAACTGATAAAAAATACAGACAATTTACAAACAGGTATCCCATATCCTGAATGTTTGCTCAAGAGAAGATCAAAACGTAATTTTATTAACGAGAAGATAGCAAGCGAAGACTTTATTACTATCCTTGATATTATAACAGATTGCTCCGGAACAATTATTGACAAAAAAAATGAATCAAACCCGCTTCAGACAGTGTTTTTTGCCGAAAAAGTAAAGGATATTGTCCCAGGTTTATACTCCCTGGATAAACACGGTAGAAAATTTGGAATGCTTAAGCCAGGAATTTTCGGCGAAAAAATCGCTCATACATGCCTTAATCAGGAATGGCTCAAAAATGCGGGTCTGCATTTCCTGTTTATTTGCGATCTTAGAGCTCTTGATAAAAAATATGGTCCGAGGGGCTACAGGTATGCAATGATGAATGCCGGCAGAATTGGCCAACTTCTCTATATTACTGCAACGTCACTTGGTCTCGGTTGTTGTGGTATAGGGGCCTTTTATGACGATGAAGCCATGGATTTGATCGGCCTTGATAAAGACTCCCGTCTCCTCTACCTTGTAGCGGTTGGGAAAATAAAACCCTGAAGTGGAGATTTTATCAAACCGCTCGATATTTTTACCTAATTTGGCCTTGAGCTTTTTTCGGTAATATTTTTTCAATCTGATTTTTCCTTTAAAATCTTTCTAACTCTATATGGATAGGCAAAAAATATTATCTATCCTATGCATACTGTAAATACTGTCTAAAGATTTCTTTTTGCCTTTTGATTCGAAATAATGCTCCTGCAATGTCAAATATAACTGGCACACCATCAGCAAATAGGAAAATTTTTCAACTTTAAGTGTCATACTCATGACTTTTATCATTTAAATAAAATCTTCAAAATACCTTATCATACTGATATATATATACTTATCCATTATACAGCATAATGGCACCCATATTGCATAATTCAAGTAAAAGTTAAAGCTGAAGTTAAC
>CAXXJJ010000001.1:0-2844554 GCA_963667015.2 Desulfatiglandales bacterium | reverse complement strand
CAACCATTGCATCTACAAGGACCGTGCTATTTTTTCCGCTTTTTTTAAACTATCTGCCAACTAGGAATCCTCATACCTTTAACATGGTAAGTTGGTATGCACTGCACGGCCTGTAATGCTTTTCGTTAAAAGCTTAAAGGACATAATAAAGAAGGTAATTTAAGGTATTTGGGGAAATAGGAAATATTTCCTGAATCCCCAAATGGCAGTATCAAAAATAAAATTCCGGGCTGAATTGATGTCTATTTACAAAAATTGGCAATCTTGCCAAAGTTGTAAATAGAAAATAAGAATCAAAATATTGTTGTAATAATAACTGGTTATCAAAAATACAAGGTCGGTAAATAGCGGGCAAAATCGGCTTTTAACCTGTCGCTTCACAAGACCACGAGGGGCTTCTTTCAATTTTTGCTGAGCATCTCGGCGTGGCTTGTGAGCTGGCCGTTATAGGTAAAAAAGTAATGGCAAAAAAAATAAAAGTTTTATTACAAAAAGAATCATCTATACGACATGTAACGGGTGAATATGAAGTGGATCAAATTGAGGTTATTTTAATGGCCATATCAGATGGCTTTGCAATGGTGAGACAGGCCAATTTGTTTCCGGTAGTCGTTAAAGCAACAGATATCGGGCCAATAATCGAATAAACCTATAACCCAGGTTTCAAAGTGACGGGCTACCATCTTCTCGTGCGGGCGGGATGGAGCGAAAGCAAGTCTATGTACAGGGCGTTAACCATAGGTTATTACCCGCCCGCACATTAAACCAATACGTTGTGTGCGGAATCGAAATTGAAATCATAAATTTAAAATGGAAGGAATATCCATGAATACAAGCATTCCTAACGATGATGAGAGAAAAAAATTAAAGAAAATGTCTCGGTATTATTTTCATTTTCCTATTTATTTCATTTGTCTGCTTAGTGTGTCGTGGATAGTTGATCACTTTTTTGATAAATCTCCAATAATAGGAACTATATTATATTCAATAATTATCATAGTTTGACTTTGTAAAGATTATGATTGCGTTTTTAAATTTAAAAATATATAAAATAATCATTATGTTAACGCCAAGCGAAAAATTTTACTGAACAAAGGAGCCCATCTTATGCAACCCCTCTCACGGCGCTCATGAGCGTCGGTGAGCGCTTTATATCTTTTATGAATAATTATACTATCCATTTTCAGTCATACCCGGCATAATGTTTCGGACAAAGCCAGACAGTATGCCTCTGGTTTGATGCAGGCCGGGTCCAGAAAAAATATGGATCGCATGGCAGAAGTTGTACCGGATTCCAAATCGCGTAATCTTCAGCAGTTTCTTACACACTCTAAGTGGAGTCATCGAGAAGTCATTGATCATGTAGCCCAGGATGCTGATAATCTTTTGGGCGATAGCAAACAAGCCTGCCTTTTGATAGATGAAAGCGGTTTTGCCAAGCAGGGCAAAGGTTCTGTTGGAGTCGCCCGCCAATGGCTTGGCAGACTGGGTAAAGTAGACAATGGTCAAGTAGCGGTGTTCGGCGTATTGGCCAATGGCAAATACGCAACACCAATTGACGTCCATATGTATTTGCCTGAGCAATGGATAGATGCTCCAAAACGTTGTGACGCTGCAGGTATACCAAAAGAAGATAGAAAATTTAGAACAAAGCCTGAGCTTGGTCTTGAAATTGTGAGACATGCAAGAGAAAAAGATCTTCATTTTGGATGGGTAGGTGCTGATGCCGGTTATGGCAAAGGCCCGGGATTCTGCTCTGCGCTTGATGAGATGGGTGAAACCTTTGTTGTCGATCTGCACACCGACTTTCATATTTTCCTCGAAGATCCACAACCCTATATCCCTGAGCAGACAAAGAAGCGTGGCCGCCCACCTAAAAAATATCAAACTGATAATGAAAGTGTTGAAGTCGGTGTAATGATAAAACAGCTTCCGTCCTGGAGATGGGAAACAGTTACTCTCCGTGATACGACCCGAGGTAAACTTAGGGTTAGAATCTGCCGCATTAAGGTCTACATCTGGGATAGGGAATCTGAGAATACAAAATGCTGGACCTTGATAGCTACCAAAACTTGTGGGAGCAATCCTGATACCAAGATTTCGCTTACTAATGCTTCTAAAAATATGTCTCTTAAACGTTTGGGCTGGATGCAACGGCAAAGATTCTGGGTTGAACGTGCGTTCGAAGATGGTAAAAGCGAATGTGGTATGGCTGATTATCAAGTCAGAAAATGGCAAGCCTGGCATCATCATATGGCTCTTGTTATGATGTCTATGTTGTTCATGCTGACTGAGAAAATCCGGCATAAAGATATTTATCCTTTATTATCATGTTCTGACATCGAGGAATTACTTGCTCACTTTTTACCTCGTCGCGATTTGAACAAGGAAGATCTTATTTTACAAATGGAATATCGACATGCTCAAAGGCAAAAAGCTATAGACTCTCATAAGATTCGTCATTAAACTAAGTTTAATAAAATTAACATTAATACTTTCTTATTATCAAACGCACGTCTTCAAGAATCTAGGATTTTTAATTCATTGAGTTCTCCTTGGTCGTGCGTGTTAACAAGTTTTTGCAATTCAAGATAAAAAATATTATTAAAAATTGCAGAATTTTACTAATATAACAATTCACATTAGACGATATATATTAAAGTGAAATTTTTTCTTAAAAAATACGATCATTCTTTTAAAACAAAACTACAGATATCAGAATAAAAAATAAGATCCATATTGGTAAAATCATTTAATGGCGTTCGACTACATCACATTAAAGTTACTACTTCAAAAGCACCCGGCCTGGCGTTTACTACGTGCTCAACATGCACCGTTGATATGTTCCTTTCTCCATCGTATATTTATCATCCCCAACAAACGGAATCTTTCCCAATCCGAACTGACCGAGGCTCTTGAAGACGAGCTTTATATCATTCGAGAACAACCCGAATCCGAGTCATTTTCGGGTACTGCCCAAAACTATCTGAATGAGTGGGCAGATAATAACAAAGGATGGTTGAGAAAATTCTATCCTCCGGACAGTGATGAGCCTCACTTTGATCTTACACCCGCCACTGAAAAAGCCATTTCCTGGCTGGAAAATCTCACAGAGCGATCATTTGTCGGCACTGAATCAAGACTTCTTACCCTGTTTGAACTGCTTCGTCAGATGAGTGAAGGAAGCCAGACAGACCCTCAAATACGAATAACTGAATTAAAAAAACGCAGGGAAGAGATAGATTCGGAAATAAACAGTATTAAGGATGGAGACATATCAGTTCTTGATGATACGGGTCTTAAAGACCGTTTTCAGCAATTCATTCAACTAGCACGCGAGCTGCTCACCGATTTTCGTGAGGTGGAGCACAATTTCCGCATACTGGACAGACATGTGCGTGAACGCATAGCCCTGTGGGAGGGCGCCAAGGGAGAACTTCTTGAAGAGATCATGGGAGAACGTGATGCCATTTCCGACTCGGATCAGGGAAAGAGCTTTCGCGCCTTCTGGGATTTCCTGATGTCCCAGTCCAGGCAGGAAGAGTTCAGCCGTTTGCTGGAACAGATTTTATCCCTGCCGCCGATTAAATCCATACACCCGGAAGACCGTTTAAAGCGTGTGCATTACGACTGGCTTGAAGCAGGAGAACATACACAGCGGACAGTAGCAAAATTATCGGAACAGTTGCGGCGTTTTCTAGATGATCAGGCATGGCTTGAAAACCGGCGTATAATGGATATTCTCCATAGCATTGAAAATAACGCACTGGCAATACGTGAAGACCTGCCGTCAGGAAATTTTGTTACTGTATCCGATATATCGCCAACCATTGATCTTCCGCTTGAAAGACCACTTTTCCGCCCATCGCTCAAGCCGTTGATATCAAGCATGGTTCTGGAAGAAGGAGACGCGGATGTAGATACCGCAGCATTATATGCTCAGGTTGCAATTGATCGTAAAAAACTAAAAAGGAACATACGCCATGAACTCCAGGCACGTAAAGCAGTAAGCCTGGCCGAGATAGTGACGTGCTATCCCCTTGATCATGGGCTGGCAGAACTGGTCGCCTATCTTCAGCTCGCCGTAGACTGGCCTCACAAATCAGTAAATGAAGATATAAAGGATAAAGTCACCTGGCAGTCTGATATGGGTGTCACACGGCAGGCGATATTGCCGCGTATCATATTTATGAGGAACTGATGCAGGATAACACAGATATTGATTTAAACTCTTCATTGGACTCAAACCATGAATTATCATCTATTGTTATCCCTCTTTTAAAGGGTGTGATATACAGGGATGAAAATCCTGGTTTGTGGAGTTCTCTTCTCAACCAACAGGCAAGTATCCGGGATTATGTTACTGTACTTGGTCTCGAATTAATGCTTGATGAGGCCGAGGGATATGGCTACCTGCGATCAAGGGAGGATACTGATGATGACATCACAACAGCCATTCCCAGGCTTATCGTCAGGCGGCAGCTTTCATACAAGGTAAGCCTGGTACTTGCACTTCTTAGAAAAAAGCTGACAGAATTTGATGCGAGCAGAGGCGAGTCACGACTGATCCTTTCAAAAGATGAAATCGTGGAAATGGTGCGCATTTTTCTTCCATCCGGTAGTAATGAAGTAAAACTTATCGATGAAATCGGTGCTATACTGAATAAAATATCGGAACTGGGTTTTATCCGCAGTTTAAGAGGACAGGGACAAATGATTGAGGTGCGCAGGATTATCAAGGCCTTTGTCGATGCACAATGGTTGGCGGATTTTGACGCCAGGCTGTCCGAGTATCGGGAGCAGCTTGTAAAAAAGAAGGATGAAACAGATGGCTGAACAGTTAGGCATTGAATTTATCACTGATGACCAGTTGGCCGGATTTCGCCTTCATCGTCTTGAAATTTATAATTGGGGAACTTTTGACAACAGGGTCTGGACACTCAAACCGGAAGGCAAAAACAGTCTTCTTACAGGAGATATAGGCTCTGGAAAATCAACTCTGGTTGATGCTGTCACCACCTTACTTGTGCCAAGTCAGCGTATTGCATACAACAAGGCTGCAGGTGCCGGAACCCGTGAACGAACCCTGCGTTCCTATGTACTGGGATATTACAAGTCCGAACGACAGGAAACCCTGAACAGCGCCAAGCCAGTGGCCCTGAGGGGCGTTAATAATTATTCCGTAATTCTGGGCATGTTTTACAACGCGGGATACAATAAAGTCGTAACACTTGCACAGGTTTTCTGGATGAAGGATTCGATATCTCAGCCGACCCGTCTTTACGCAGCATGTGAGCGCGATCTTTCAATAGCGTCCGATTTTTCGGGATTCGGCACGGAGATCGTTCGACTGCGTAAACAGTTAAGATCAAATAATGTAACAATTTTTGACAGTTTTCCGCCATACTGCGCCTGGTTCAGGCGTCGTTTTGGAATTAATAATGAACAGGCCCTCGACCTGTTTCACCAGACTGTTTCTCTTAAATCAGTTGGAAACCTTACCGACTTTGTTCGCATTCATATGCTTGAAGCCTTTGATGTGGTACCACGGATATCCGCCCTGATCCGGCATTTTGAAGATCTCAACAGGGCACATGAAGCAGTCCTTAAGGCCAAACGTCAGGTTGAAATGCTTAAGCCCCTTGTGTCGGATTGTGACCGCCACCAAACATTGAACTGGGAGGTCGAAGAACTTAAAGCATGCAGTGATGCATTGCAGCCATGGTTCGCCACTCTCAAAATCAAACTACTGGAAAAGCATCTCAACTCTCTTGAAAATGAATTAACCGGTCACCATGCCGCTATACAGGGGCTTGAAAAAATAAGGAATGAACAGCTATTGCAGGAGCGTGAAATCCGCAGATCAATTGCTGAAAACGGTGGGGACAGGATTGACAAAATAGAAGCGGAGTTACGCTATAGGAATGAAGAGCTAGAACGCCGGGAACTCAAAGCAAAAAAATATAATGAGTTTGTAAGAATGCTGGGAAAGAAACCCGCATCCACACAGGAAAGTTTTATTAAACAAAGTTCAAATATCAGGGCCTGGCGCAGATCTGCAGAAGAACAGGAATCCGGGATACAGAATGACCGGACACGCATTGAAGTCGAATTTGTACAGGGCAAGGAGGAGCATGAAAAGTTAAAAGTCGAAATTACTGGCTTAAAATCCCGGCGCAGCAATATTGAAGAAAAGCAGATATCTATTCGACGCGCATTGTGCCAGGCACTTAAAATTAGAGAAGAAGATATGCCCTTTGCCGGAGAGTTACTCCAGGTAAGAGAAAATGATCGAGACTGGGAGGGTGCAATCGAACGACTGCTCAGGAGCTTTGGCCTTTCTCTTCTTGTATCTGATCAATATTACAGCAAAGTGGCCGAATGGGTAGATAAAACAAACCTGCGTGGGCGTCTGGTTTATTACAGAGTACGAGACAGAATCAATAGTGATATTCCTTCTCTTCATCCTGATTCTCTTGTTCGAAAGCTTCAGATAAAACCTGACTCCCCTTTCTATGAATGGATTGAATATGAAACTGCGCGTCGCTTTAATCTAGCCTGCTGTTCATCCCAAAGCCAATTCCAACGTGAAGCACACGCCATTACCCGAACCGGGCAAATTAAATCACCCGGCGGACGCCATGAAAAGGATGACCGTCATTATATTGATGATAGAAGCAGGTATGTTCTAGGTTGGAGCAATACAGAAAAAATATCAGTACTGGAAGAAAAAGCAAAACTTAGGGAAACACACCTGGCAGAACTGGCGGGCCGAATCAGCAAGCTTCAGAATGATCATGAAAAACTCAGGAAGAGCCTTTCAATACTCTCAAAACTGGATGAATACTCCGATTTTTCAGATATTGACTGGAAGCCTGTAGCCGAGGCTATAGCAACCCTGAAAAAAGAAAAGCATGAACTTGAAACAGCGTCTGATATCCTAAAAGCCCTCACTGCGCAACTTGAAACGCTTGAAACCGAATTGAAAAAAATTGAGCTTAAGCTTGATAAACGAAAAGATGACCGTTCAAAAACCGAACAGAAAATCAGCACGGCAGAAGAGACACAACAACAGGCACAGGTATTGCTAGCAAACATAACAGAAGATCTGGGGAAAAAGTTTGAACGCCTTGAGGGAATGCGTGAAGAGGCAATCGGCAGCCAGCCACTTACCATTAAATCATGTGACAATCGTGAAAGGGGTATGCGTGACTGGATACAGGGTAAAATCTATAATGAAGGAAGAAGACTCGGCAGACTTGGTGAGAAAATAGTAAGGGCAATGACTGAGTATAAAGATGAATGGAAGCTTGAAACCCGGGATGTAGATATTAGTATTGCAGCAGGACATGAATTCAAGTCAATGCTTGACCAGTTACTGTCTGATGATCTGCCTCGTTTTGAAGTGCGTTTCAAGGAACTGCTTAATGAGAATACCATTCGTGAAGTAGCTAATTTCCAGTCACAACTTTTTCGTGAAAGAGAGACTATCAAGGAACGTATTGCACGGATAAACGAGTCACTCACACAGATCGACTACAACGACAATCGTTATATCAGCCTTGAAGCACAATCGACGCTTGATACAGACATCCGTGATTTTCAGGCCGAGTTGCGCACTTGTACCGAGGGCACCCTCACAGGCTCCGATGACGCCCAGTATTCGGAATCAAAATTTCTTCAGGTAAAAGGTATCATTGAACGCTTCCGGGGAAGGGAGGAACACTCCGACCTTGACAAACGCTGGACAGCCAAGGTGACTGATGTCCGCAACTGGTTTGTTTTTGCGGCAAGCGAACGCTGGCGTGAAGATGATACCGAGCATGAACATTATGCTGATTCAGGTGGTAAATCAGGCGGACAGAAGGAAAAGCTGGCCTACACGGTCCTTGCCGCCAGCCTGGCATATCAGTTTGGCCTGGAATGGGGGGAAGTTCGCTCGCGTTCTTTCCGGTTTGTTGTTATAGATGAGGCATTCGGGCGCGGTTCGGATGAATCAACGGAATACGGCCTCAAACTTTTTGATCAATTAAACCTTCAACTCCTAATAGTCACGCCGCTGCAGAAAATCCATATTATCGAACCATTTGTTGCCAATGTTGGTTTTGTCCATAATGAGGATGGAAAATCCTCTGTCCTGCAAAACCTAACCATAGAGGAATACAGGGCGGAAAAGCAAAGGATAGTGGGATGAAATGGACGACTCCGGAAGAACTTAAATCACAGGTCCAAAAACTCTGGGAAAAGGGATCATTGCTTTCAGCCATTTCAGAAGAGTCTGGCCTGTTTCCCCTGAAGCTGAAACTTAAAGCGCCAAATTCCAGAGAGCTTAGTGAAAAATTTCCGGATGTTAGAGACTGGATTAACAAAATAACTTTAGACACAAAACATTTCCATATCCGATGGCGAAGCATAAATCATCGAATACTCGGCCAAAATGAAATTCCTGCAGAAATCCGAATCAATACCCTGGAAGATGCACTCGATCTTATTGGTAAACACAAACAAGCCAAACAATTTACAGAATTACTGGAACAAACGACCATTCAACAGCCGGGGCTTACCCCATGGCTTTTTAAAAAGCCCTTACGAGCCCTTAATCTGGCCGAAGACTGGCACCTGCTGCTAAAAGTAGTTACATGGATGAGCCAGCATCCTCGACCATTGATCTATCTGCGTCAAATTAACATCCCCGGGGTACATACCAAGTTAATTGAAAGGAATCGTGGTGTACTTACCGAACTGCTTGACATTGTCATGCCCCAAGGGACCATTGATACGACTACGAAAGGCATCGGCGGCTTCTGTCGTCGCTATGGTTTTCTAGATAAGCCGTTACGGGTACGCTTTCGGACAATTGATCCAAAACTCAAGCTTTTGCCATCTGGCTCAGACCAGGATATCACTGTATCAGCAACATCCTTTGCCGGACTTGATTTACCAGTTTCGAAAATATTTATCACAGAAAATGAAATCAATTTTTTATCCTTCCCAAACGTCGCAGATTCCATTGTTATTTTCGGTGCAGGCTACGGCTTTGAAAATCTAGCTGCAGCCTCGTGGCTGAAAAAGAACAAAATCTATTACTGGGGAGATATTGATACTCATGGTTTTGCCATTCTCAATCAATTGCGAGCAATTTTCCCACACACAATATCCTTTCTCATGGATCAAAATATTCTGCTAAAACATCGATCCCTATGGGGAATTGAAGCTCAACCCGAGACAGGGAATCTTGACAGATTAAGCACAGAAGAAAGCATTCTTTATAATCAATTACGCTTTAATCACTGGGGTAACCATATAAGGCTTGAGCAGGAAAGAGTCGGGTTTGACTTTTTACTTGATTCACTTCAGAGACTTAAATAAAAAAAATAATCCTGTTCCATAGTAAATACAAATAATTATTTTTTCAGGGTATATTTTATCGGCATTGTAAATTCAGCCTGTACCGGAGGAGCCGGGAATGGTTGCACCTGCTGTATGGCAGCAACCACATTTTTATCAAGGACACTGTGGCCTGAACTGGTTACAATTCTTATATTTTCAACATCCCCTGTTTGCAGGACAACAAAGGATACCTCTACAGTCCCCTGCCATTTCATTCGTCTGGCAAGAACAGGATAGATTAAGTTACGTGTAATGAGATCCTTTACATAGTAAAAATTCTTATCCACATAGTGCTGCCTCTGGGAGGTAACAGCATCTTCTTTTGAAACCTGATCACTATTATACTCTCCTGAAGTGTTCATGGAATATTGTTCATATGACACATGATTTACAGGGGTATTTTCGAAAATTGCTGCAGTAATATTTTCAGTAGCACCGGGAGATGTATTATTTGGCTGATGATCAACTTCCGAAGAATTGGCTGATGAAGGCTCACTTATATATTCAGGAGGTACAATTTTATTTTCAGATATTACGGGTGTTTCTTCAACCTTTTTCAAAACCGGTTTCGGCTTTACATTTTTCTTTATAACACCTGAAGGAGTTGGGACATGGTTAACAACCCTGCTCTCTTTAACGCTGTAATTCATGTCCGGTGATAATTTCACAGGAGGTAATGTCTTTCCTATGCTTACAAGATTAACCTCAACTATGCTTTCTCCCGGCAGAAGATGACCTGCTCCCTTTTGATTAAGTGTTATAAGACAGAAAAATAAAACCAGGTGCAGAAGCACGGAACAGAAAATAAATTTTCCATACCGTGCGTCCTGTAACTTTTCCAGGCCTCTGCGGCCCGGAAGAAAATCGTTATATTGAGATGGAGAAGGATACATATGCCGTAAAAGGTGCCCCTGCCATATAGGTTGAACCTAGAGTCTGGTAGTCGGTTGTGTTGATGATGCTGATATACTCCCTGTCAAAAATATTATTCAGGGATAAGGAGAGATCCAGCTTTTTCATTCCAAATGAATTGATTTCTTTGCTGTAATTCACCTCAAGATTAAAGATTGTGGATGAGTTTATTTTCTGTGTATGAAGCACATCTCCATACCTGCTGCCGGTGTATTTCATGATTGTGGAAAAGGTGAAATCGCCAATCTCATAGGAAAGGATACCCTTAAACATGAGCTCAGGCGCATCAGGGACCTGCTTTCCATCAACAGGGACAAGACCTCCGGTTGAGTTCATTAAATCCTGGGAAAAGTAAAACCGGTTATAGGAAAATGAACCATAGACAGACAGTTTATCCATTGGTACTGCGCCCGCCTCCAGTTCAAATCCATAGGCTTCGGCCTTTGCATTGGTGGCCGGATAGTAGATATCCAGTGTATTATCATAATAGACCGCCAGTTTATTTTTATGCGCTGCATAGTAAATGGTCGGGACAACATAAAGTTTTTCGGTAATGTATCTCAGGCCCAGATCAAAATTATCTACGATCTCAAGCTCCTGGGTATCCCACAGGTCCTGAAGGGAAATACCCGCCTGATAAAAACTCTGTTTCTGGGAAATAAAGTATGGATAAAGCTTTACACTCAGCCCGTAATTGCGGCCATATGACAAATAACTGCTCAGTGTATCGCTCAAGATATAGCTGGCCCCCAGGTTGGGCAGCAGTTCGTTATAATCCTTTTCATCCGCACTGGCATTTTCTTCTACAGTATCTGCCATAGCCAGTGCAGCCTTATAACTGACATCCCCGATACCGGTTGTGACATAGGTAATGACCTCAGGCATGGTGTAATCCAGATATTTTACACCGCCTTCAAGGGTCAGATTACCCATGGTGTATTTGCCCGCAACAAATGGCTGATTCTGAACATGTTTTGTGGGTGCGGAAAGTATCTGCCAGTTATTAAACTGCAGGCCTGTATCTGTCACCTGGTACAGTTTCATGGCTGTCGGAGGACCCGGCCTCTCCTGTTTCAGGTAAAAGTAACCCATATTGAGACTGGCATTTTCAAGATCAAGAGAATACTGTGTCAGGACACCATTCATGTCATGATCAATAGCCCAGTTCCGCACCCGGTTTGCACCGCTTTTGGTGGTAATTGTTTCAAGATAATCACCCTTGTCCTGCCAGTAATAGGGCTTTACTGTCAGTGTGGATTTGTCGCTGAAACTGTATTCCAGATCCATCAGAACGCTGACATCCTCAAAATCGCTTTTATTATAGCCGTAATAGTAATAATCAGTGCTGTCTGTTGTATAATCAAAGTCATAAAATTCGGATAAGGATGATACCTGGGAATAGTTTAAGGTCCTGTATGTATTAACGTCGGCATTATTATAAATTGTGTAGGCGGAAATTCTGAATTTATCATTGATATCCTGGACCAGGCCGAGCATGGCGTTGGTCCTTGATGAATCACCTTCCCCCTTCCACTTGTCACCCCCGGCATGGGAAAAGGATAAAAAGGCATTGGTCCCGCTGCCAAGCAGGCCTGTATCAAGCCGCATAAAGGTTCGTCTGTAGCTGTCGCTTCCAAAATTCTGTTTCAGATCAACGCCGAAAATGTCCTTTGGCCCTTTTATCTCCATATCAATCTTGCCGCCGATATTGGTAAGTCCAAAGGCCTGATCAGCGGGAACACCTCCCTTGTATATGGAAACACTCTTAAAATTTTCCATATCATAGATGGTAATTCCGCCGCCAGGCCTTCCGCTTACAGGTACATTTTCTACATTTACAGGTGTGCCGGGATTACCTCCTCCGGTGGGCTCAACCCCGCGAAACCTGAAGGATTCATGATAATTGCTTATATCCGCAAGCCCGGATGGATCAATGCTCTGCTGATTGACAGAGGGCATCAGGCTGATAGCCTTGTGAGGCGACATTGCGGCAGAAGGTCCAAGGGCATTTATTCCCTTTTCCGTGACCTTTATGCCGGTATTGGTTTCAGTAAACAAAGGGCCAACAAAATCCTGTTCTTCGAAGGTACCTTCGATCTCCGTCTCAGGCAGGTTGATTTTGACTTCCCCGGCAATGGCAGGAGAAATGAGTGATATGAAGAACAGGAACATTAATAAGAATATTTTCGTTTTCATATGAGATTCCTTTTCAAATTCCAGAGAGGTGAATCAGCTTGATTATCTATTCAAACTACATTTGACTTTTTCCAACGTCATTTACAGCTTTTCATTTATTACATGCGTATGTTTTTAACGTCAAGTATATTTTATAATTTACTCTCAGGGCACACTATCCGATTTAAACCCCTGATATTATGCCCGTTGATTCATTATAAAATTAAAGGAAATATAACAATAAGCGGTTTACTTTAACTTAATTCGCTATAATTTGTATTTTTATATAGTCTGTGTTTGGAGGTAGAAAGGTTCAGAGTTGTGTCATTTATGATAAACAACAACCTCGCTGCAGGGCAGCGAGGTTGTTGTTAAGTCATAGAGGTTATCTTCCAAACAGGCTTTTCAGGGCCTTCTTGGGATCTTTTACAACATCCTCGATCAGTTTTTCAGGTGTGATCTGGGCCGGCTCTTCCTTTGCGGCGGCTTCCGATTTAGTTGTCATTTTGACTCCTGTTTCAGCGGCCTCCATTGCCGCGGCACAGACATCTATATCACTGACAGCAGTTTCCTGCGATCCGGCCTTGTCCTTAAGTAATTTTTTCCCGATCACCTTACCTATTGATAGGGCAGTTTTCTGCTTATCCAGCACCAGAGAAGGTTTTGCCATGGTACCTCCAAGCTTAAACGGCTGTGACAACTCGCCAATGTTTAAATTGTAGCCGGCAACACCCCCCTTTGTAGACGGGTCCAGGGACAGATTAAGGGTCTCATTCTTCAGGTTGATACTCCCATCCCCTATTATACTCATCATGCTTGTATCAATGGCAAGCGCGGTTGTATCGGCTATCCCGTCACGTATATCAAATCTCGTGACCATGCACCTTAAGGTGGTAAATTGTTTCTGATCAATTGACGGGTTTAAAAGTCTGACAATATTTTTGCTCATATCTCCGCCTAATTTATCAATCATCTTGTTATCTATTTTGCCTTCACCCATTATAATACGCAGATATCCGTTCAGCCCGGCCATGATTGATGCAACTGAACTGCCGTAGCCCTTGATATCAATATCCGCGTCAACGCTTCCCTCAATAGAATTATTGCTTCCTGCCTCTGCCAGCATATCAGCAATTTCAAGCCCTTTAACATTAATGACTGTCGTAAGGTCCGCAGCATTGCCTTTGGAAAGAAGTGCCATTTCAAGGTTGATGCTGCCGCCTCCCATGCCGGCCTTTAAAGGTTTTACAGTCAGATTGCCTTTATTCATGGTGGAGTCAACTGCAAGGTTATTTATGACCATCTTTGGCATTATTACCTTATCAAAGCGAATCTTGAACCGGCCGTCCACAAGTTTTAAAGAATCAAGAGGAAGGGGATCATCCGGGAACATTTTTTCAGTTTCTTTAGAAGGGGCCTGCTCTGCGTTTTCTGCGGTCGTATCAGCTGCTTTGTCTTCCGGCATAAGGGTCTTGAGATCAATCTCTTTGGAGGAGAGGGAGAGATCAATATAAGGGACCTTTCCTGCGACATTAGCCCCGATTGATCCTTCAATCCTGTTTTTCCCCAGGGATATCTTCAGGCCGTTTATCTGATAATCCTTAGGGGCTTTATCGGCGATACTCCCGGAAACACTGAAGGCATCCTTTACCGGTATCTCCTGCCCTGCCACCTTTGACAGCTTACTCCAGTTATCAATTTTGACGTTAAAATCAAGCTTAATACCCTGCTGCTCAACGGGATTCTTTATTGAGCCCTTGATATTTGAATTTACGTCGAATGCCTGTGCGTTGATCTCAAGCGGCCATTCAATAACCGGATCATTTATTCCATTAATGCTTCCAAGGGTTCCATTAACATCAAATGGAGAATCATTATATGAACCGCTGAGCTTAAAGGTAAAGGGATTATCCAGCCCCTGGAGAGAAGCTGTAAGGCTTTTCAGCTTTACGATCTCTGACTTACCGGTCTTGCCGTCCCTGTATGTCAGAGTGCAGTTAACTATCTCAAGTTCATTGATTGTAAGTGCCGGAAGTTCAATAGACTCTGTCTCTGGAGTTTCAGGTTTACTTTCAACTTCCGGAGTTTTTTCTGCTGTTTCAAATTCAAAATTTGCCTTACCATCCTTACCTGTTTCGATGAGGATATCAGGATCTACAAGGATAAAACGATTGACCTCTATATTTTTCTTTATCAGCGGAAGCAGCGCAACCTTTACCTCAAACCTGCCGACCTTAACCATTTCCTTTCGGGAACCCCAATCGGCATTCTGAAAGGTTATATCGGATAAAACAAGCGATGGAGATAAACCAATATTAATATCTATATCGCTGTTTATAATAAGCTCCCGGCCGGTTGCATCTTTAACAGCCTTTGAGATTAAAGGTTTAAGATCATTAAAATCATAACTGGAGACAATTATTACAACAGCAACGATAACCAGAACAATTAATCCGCCAACTATTCCCAAAATCCATTTTAATGGACGTGCCATTTAAATCCTCCTTACTTAAGAAAAAAATATCGGAAAGAAAAATTATGTGAACAGCTATTTTAATATACAAACATAACAAAAATAAAGGGGCTTTATAAAATAATTATACTGGCATAGTTATTGCTGACAAATATAAATCAAGTATTAATTGCAGTAATCTGTTTTTTGAAAAAAAGTATTTCTCGATGAATTAAGATGATTTTAGTTTAATTTACAGGCACTTAAAATAATAGAGCACCTGACAGGGAGAAATTCCCATAATACATTTTTGAAGATTAAAATTATCCAAAACACTTTTTTGTAGCAAACATCAACATACTTCCTTTCAAAACTGATCGCTGCCCGGGTTAATGTATGAAACGAATGTTAAAGGAAATATTTCTTCCCGGTATATATACAGACAATTTTGTTTTTATTTTGAAAGGATTTTTTCCACAATGTTTTACATGAGCAAATCGAATAAAGAATCTTTTTTAAAAAAGTATATTGAGCCAATTAACCTTACATTGAAGGGAACATGGAATTTATCCCAACAGTTTGCATTGCCTGATGACAGGTTTCTGAGCCGGCCTGTCTCTCTTTTCAATTCGGTTTTCAGTAAATTAAATATTTATATATCATCCATTCTAAAGAGCGTTGCAATGCTGGCTTCTAATGCGCCCAGATTACTGGAAATTGCAGGCACGTTCAAAGAAAAATGCGAGGACCAGGAACAGAATGTAATAAAAATTTCCAGGGCGGGCATCAACATGGCTGATAGCATTGAAAACGTCACGGAAAATATAAAGTCCCTGACAGAAACTTCAAACAGTATTGAAAGGGATGTACAGTCAGCCATGGAACTTGGCAATGAGTCACTGCGCCAGATGACCGAAATAAAGAATATTGTAGGAGAGCTTGTAAAAGTAATAGAAATCCTGGACGAAAATGCAAATTCAATAGGTTCTGTTATCGAGTTTATTAATGACGTATCTGATGAATCAAATCTATTAAGCCTTAATGCGAAGATAGAGGCATCAAGAAGCGGCGTACACGGCAAGGGATTTGGTGTTATTGCCGAAGAAATGGGCCAGCTTGCCAGGCAGACTAAAGATGCAACTATTGATATTAACTCTAAACTCAGCATCCTGCGGGAGAAGGTGAATGATACTGTTGAGGCAGTGGATCGTGTAGCCAGTAATGTCGAAGCAGGAGAATCAGTAATAAACTCTTCAAACACATCACTTGCAGAGGTATATGAAAATTTTTCCATCTTTTCGGAAAACATAAGAAAGATAAATACGGCAACAGAGAGCCAGAATAAAGATGTAAAGGCGGTTGCAAATGAGATCATCTCTATTGAGACTGCATTAAAATCCCAGTCAGCCGAAAGCAAAACACTGTTTAAAATAGTAGAAAGCATCAATGGATATTGCGATCAGATCATCTTGGATACAGGGATATTCCACCTTTCAAACCATAAAAAGGCCCAATCCCTTGCAGAAAAATTAGCTTTACTTCCTGAAATCAAGTCAAATGACAGGCTCATACAGGAAGAAGCCATGATAAAAACAGTCAAAGAAAATCCATTTATTGAACTGATTTATTTAACCGATGCAAACGGAATTCAGGTTACCGGAAACATCTATTCCGAAAAGGCCTACAGAGAAAGCAACTCAAAGGGTATTAATGAAAACTGGACACATAAGGAATGGTTTTCTACTCCAAAATCCACAAAACAGGCTTATATATCAAAGGCATACAGATCATCTGCAACCGGAAACTTCTGTTTTACAGTCTCTGTTCCGGTTTTTAACAAAACCATGGATTTCATGGGAATACTTGGCATTGATGTAAATGTTGCCGATATATTAAATATTTAGAAGTACTACTATAGCGTTACTGCTGCCTCCGACCCTGGTTTTTATTTTCCTGCGCCAGATAAAAGCGTTATTCATAACTTGACGATACAAGCACAATGGCTTAAATTATTAAATTAAAGGTTTTAATTAATTAGTGCCCATCCATAACTGTTTTGAGGCACTAATTGAAATTTCCAGGTTTGGAGGAATTTTATGTATACACTGAGTCCAGTAACAGACCGGGTATCAAAGATCCGTGAAAAATATCGCTCTACAAGACCCAGAATATGTATAGCGCGTTATAAGATAGTCACTGAATTTTATATGGAAAACCCTCAGCTTCAGGGTATCCTGAAAAGGGCAAAAAATTTTAAAAATCTCTGCGAAAAGCTCCCTCTGCTCATTAATGAGGATGAAGTCATCGTCGGGTGGCAGGGAACAACTTACCGCTCCTGCGCCCTTTACCCTGAAATTTCATTCAGCTGGTTTATGGATGAATTAAAGGAAGGCTCTATCCCTAAAAGAGATACCGACCCATATGACATTGATGACAAAGACGCGGAATATGTTCTTAGCACCGGTGACTTCTGGCGCAAGGAGTGTTTGAGCGCGAAGATAGATGAATATATCCCTGAAGGTTATAAAAAGGCCGTGGGAAACGGGGTAACCACTTTTGGGCTGAAAGGTGTCTGCCAGTCACCAGTGGGACATTTTGTTGGCAATTTTGACAAGGTCATTAATAAGGGCTTTGGCGCCATCAGGGATGAAGCCCAAGCAAAAATGGATGAACTCGAAGGGGTAATGTTTGGAGACAGTGTATACAAATACAACTTCTATCGCGCAGTTAAACTGGTAAGTGAAGGAATCATTACCCTTTCAAAAAGATATGGTAAAGAATGCGAGAGACTTGCAGCCGAAGAGAGTGATCCGGCCAGGAAAAAAGAACTTGAACGTATGGCCGACAGCCTCAACTGGATAATGGAAAACCCCTGCAGGACTTTTCATGATGCTGTCCAGTGCATGTACCTCTATCAGATGTGCCTCTGTCTTGATGCACAGCAGCATGGAATAACATTCGGAAGAGTAGATCAGTACCTGGGTAAATTTTATGATGCAGATATAGAGGCCGGAAGACTTACCCACGACCAGGCACAGGAAATCCTTGACCTGTTTTATTTAAAAGTCGCGGAGATGAACAAGATATGGCCGGCCATGGCTACTCTTTCTGCTCCCGGCTATACAAGCGGGCAACTCATGACACTGGGAGGCCTAACAAAGGACGGTAAAGATGCTACAAACACCGTAACATACATGATGCTCCAGTCTGCAGGCAGGCTCGTACTGCATGATCCTCCACAGTCACTGCGGATACACAAGGACACTCCTGATGCGCTCTGGGAGGCGGCTATTGAAACAACACAGATAGCAGGCGGCGTACCGACCTTTGAGAGTGATGAAATTATTATACCAGCACTTATGGCAAGGGGACTTCCCCTTGAAAGCGCGAGAAATTACTGTCTGATTGGCTGTGTGGAGCCACAGGGCTGCGGTGATGAGTGGGCAAGCCCCGGAGGAACCGGAACCGAATCGTTTTTTAACCTCTTAAACGCATTTCTGCTTGCCATAAACAACGGGATAAACCCTATGCCATGGCCCGGGGGCAAACCAGGGGCGCAGGTAGGCCTTCCAACCGGTTACCTCTATGAAATGGAGACATTTGATGACGTCCTTTCTGCAGTAAAAAAACAGATAGAATACTTTGCAAAATGGCATGTAAGCCTTGTAAACACCTTTGAGTATGTTGCATCCGAGCATATGCCTCTCCCGGTTGTTTCGGCAACTATTGACGGCTGTATGGAAAAGGGCAAGGATGTAATGAAGGGAGGCGCAAAATACAACTCGACTGGAAACGCCGGTATTGCCATAGGTAATATTACAGACTGCCTCGCAGTAGTAAAATATATGATCTACGATAAAAAACTGATCAGCGCCATGGAGCTTTATGATGCCATAATGACAAACTGGGAAGGCAGAGAAGATCTCCGGCAGCAGATCCTGAATGAAGCCCCCCATTACGGAAACGGAAATGAATATGTTGATCAGTTTGCCACATGGGTATCTGACACCTACGCCAATGTGATAAACTCCTCTACAGGCCCCAGGGGCAGGTATTCCGCAGGTTTATATCCTGTAACAGCTCATGTGCTTTTCGGCATGATGACCGCAGCATCTCCTGACGGCAGGATGAAAGGCGAACCCCTGTGTGACGGCATATCTCCTGTTCAGCAGCTCGATAAAAACGGCCCCACGGCTACAATACGGTCTGTCTCAGTCATTAACCAGGAAAAATTCGGAAACGGCACCCTTTTAAACATGCGTTTTCACCCTACAGCCCTCAGGAATAAAACCGGAAAAGAGAAGCTTAAGGCCCTAATAAAGACCTATTTTGGTCTGGGTGGAATGGAAATGCAGTTTAATATTGTAAGTGCGGATGTCCTCAGAAAGGCCCAGGAAAAACCGGAGGATTACAGGGATCTCGTGGTAAGGATTGCCGGATTCAGCGCATACTTTGTGGAGATGTACAAGGCCAGCCAGGATGATATTATCAAGAGAACGGAGTTTAGTCTTTAAAATTGAACAGCAAAGACGCAAAGGACGCTAAGAAAGACATAACTTATTAGTTGTTTAAAATTTAAAAAGCAAATCTCTCGCCCGCTTCGCTAGAGCACACAGAGAACACAGAGAAAAACCATTTTAATTTTTAAACATAAAATCATTTTTCGCTTTTGTCTTTCTCTGTGGCCTCTGTAAGCTCTGTGAGAAACATGTTTTGTTTTTTTATCAGTGGTAAGGTTTTAGAATATGAGCAATAAGCTTAAAGGTAAGGTATACGACATCCAGGGATTTTCCGTCCAGGATGGTCCGGGAATACGCACAACAGCCTTCCTTAAGGGATGCCCCCTAAGGTGCCCGTGGTGCCACAGCCCGGAATCACAGCAGTTTCACTCACAACTGAGCTGGATATCCATGAGATGCATTGGCATTGAAAAATGCGGGAAATGCCTCACTGCCTGTCCAAAAGGCGCAATCACCCCTGGTGAAACAATCCAGCACATGGTAACAAAAGAAGATATCCAGCATGTCCGTGTTGACAGAAACATATGTGACAACTGCGGTGAGTGTGCGGCAGTATGCTATCCTGATGCCCTGTTCATGTGCGGCACCGATTATAAGGTCGATGAACTGGTAGAAAAATTATCAAAAGACATGCCCTTCTTTGAACAGTCAGGAGGAGGGGTTACCATATCAGGTGGAGAAGCCCTTTCACAGCCGGAGTTTACGCTTGCGCTCCTGAAGGGACTGAAAGAAAGAGGAATAAACACTGCCCTCGATACAACAGGATTTACAAAATATGAAAATATTGAAGCCGTATTACCATACACCGATCTATTCCTTTACGACCTTAAACATATGAGAAGTGATCAGCATAAGGCGGTAATTGGCGTTCCAAATGAAATCATACTGGAAAATGCAAAAAAAATTGCAGAGGCAGAGGGGAAATTTCAGATAAGGATCCCAGTCATACCAAAATTCAATGACTCCGAAGAAAACATAAGGGAGACAGGGGAGTTCTGCTTATCCCTGGGTGATGCAGTAACGGTTATTCAACTCCTGCCCTATCATAATATGGGGGTCATGAAATACCAGAGGATAAGCAATGATCATAAGGTGCTTGAAGCACCGGTACCAACTGATGAAAAGATTCAGTCTCTTAAGAAAATACTTGAGGATATGGGGCTTTCAGTAACAGTGCACTAGGGAGGGGTACATCGCATCGTCTCGACAGGACCAACAGGATTTTTTGAATATTAAAAAATGATTTGACTATACTAGCTAATCAAACTAAACTAAGTAAACTAACAATCATTAAGGTTTTAAATCATGAAAAATCTGAATATTCATGAAGCCAAAACAAAACTGTCCGCCGTGCTCCTTGAGGTAGAACAAAAGGGAGAGACCTTTCTCATCTGTCGGAATGGCAAACCTGTTGCAGAGCTTGTTCCACATAAAAAAACAGACCGCCTTGCCTACCACCCCTCTTTCAGTAAAATTAAAATTAAATATGATCCACTGGAAGATCTCACTAATGAGGAATGGGGCGAGATAGAATAATGATTCTGGATACATGCGGTCTCCTCTGGCTGGCACATGAACAGACTAAAATAAGTAATGAAGTCCTTAGCCTTATAGACCAATCACCAGTTGTATATGTCTCGGCAATTACTTCATTTGAAATAGGGTTGAAAAACAAGACAGGTAAACTCCTGCTTCCTGCTCCCCCAAAAGAGTGGTTTAGAGAAATATTGAAACATCATGATATTGACGTTATAGATCTTGATATGGATATTTGCATAAAGGCAACGGAGTTACCGGATATCCACAGGGATCCATGCGACAGATTTATCATAGCAACAGCTCTGCTCAGACAGATACCTGTTGTTACTGCGGATAGACGTTTTCAGGAATATGGAGTGAAAGTTTTAATATAAAGATTTTATTTAAAGATCGATAAGTCTGTTCCTGCACGCCATGACAACAGCATGAATCCTGTTCATGGCGTTCAATTTTTTGGTGATTTTATTTACGTGAAAATTATCCCCTCTTTCGTTTCTATTTAAAATAACCGGGATCTCTCAGGAGGTTTTTCCTTCCTTGTGCCGGTTCAATATTTTAAATGAAGGGGAAGAGGTTAATTTTAACAAATTTTAAAAAATCATTAACAACCTGAAAAAATGTCGAAATAATTGATTCAGCAAATATCAAAAGGACAGAGTACCATGGGAAAAAAATATATTATTTCACTGGATGCGGGAACCACCTCAAATAGAGCTATTATATTTGATCACGATCTGAATATTATTGGTATTGCACAAAGGGAATTCAGACAGATTTATCCCAAGCCCGGATGGGTTGAGCATGATGCAAAGGAAATCTGGAATACCCAGTATGATGTTTTAAAAGAAGTTATAGAACAGAACAATATCTCTCCATCAGAGATTGCAGCATTCGGGATTACAAATCAGCGGGAAACCACTGTCATCTGGGACAGGAAAACCGGTGAACCGGTCGCCAATGCAATTGTCTGGCAGGATCGAAGGACTGCCGGCTACTGTGAATCACTTAAAGAGGGCGGTTATAGTGATTCCATCAGAAAAAAGACCGGTCTGGTGATAGATTCCTACTTTTCAGGGACCAAGATAAAATGGATACTGGACAATGTAAAAGGATTGAGAGAACTGGCAAATAATGGAGAACTGGCGTTTGGTACAGTTGAAACATGGCTCGTGTGGAATCTCACCAAAGGAAAACTTCATATCACCGATGTATCAAATGCAAGCAGGACCATGCTCTTTAATATCAATATATTTAAATGGGATAAAGAGCTGCTCGAACTGATGGATATTCCCGAAGCCCTGCTTCCTAAAGTGGTAGATTCTTCATCTGTTTACGGCACTGTTCATCCTGAGGTACTTGAAGGTGAAATTCCAATATCCGGTATGGCAGGAGATCAGCAGGCTTCGCTGTTTGGTCAGCTCTGTTATGAACCGGGAATGGTAAAAAACACATATGGCACAGGCTGCTTTGTCATGATGAATACAGGCACTGCACCTGACCTTAGTTCCGAAAAACTGCTCTCTACCATAGCCTGGAAAATTGGAGAAGAGATCAACTATGCGGTAGAGGGCTCCATCTTTATTGGAGGGTCATTAATTCAATGGTTGAGGGACAAGTTAAAGATTGTTAAATCAGCATCAGAGATAGAGACACTGGCCAACAGTGTTAAGGATAATGGCGGGATTGTAATTGTTCCGGCATTCGCCGGTCTGGGAGCGCCCCACTGGGATCAGTTTGCAAGGGGCACGATATTCGGGATTACCGGAGCAACCACAGATGCCCATATTGCCAGGGCAGCACTGGAGGCGATAGCTCTGCAGGTGAAGGATGCCATTGATGAAATGGCATTGAGCACAGGTATCGAGATCAAGCAGCTCAATGTGGATGGCGGTGCATCAGTGGACAATCTACTCATGCAGCTTCAGGCAGACCTTTTAAGCAGCGAAGTGGTGCGGCCAAAGATAACAGAGACAACTGCCCTGGGAGCAGCCCTGTTAGCCGGACTGGCGGTTGGTTTCTGGCAGGATTACGATGACATTAAAAAAAGATGGAAAACAGATAAGACATTTAAGCCGGATGAATCGGTTGATAACAGTGAATTATTGAAATACTGGAATAAGGCCCTGGAGAGAAGCAAGAGCTGGATTGAAGAATAAGTGCAAGAGATCAGAAATCTGAGGTCAGATATCAGACAAAATTATTAAACAAGAGACCTTTATTAAAAAGGTTGTTTAATGAAAATAATTTTATCCAACTTTATAAATATAGATTTAACTATAAAATGACGATATCACTCTACCCATTCATATAAATTCAGTCCAAATTGATAAACCTTATACTAGGAGTAGCTATTGGAAATCTTTAAAAGACTTCTACCATATTTAAGACCCTACCTTGGCCTTTCTTTTATTGCATTGATCTGCCTGATCGGAGCATCCTCAATGGAAGGTGCTTACACATTAAGTATAAAGTATATACTTGATGATATCTTTATTGATCAGAACAGAGAAATGCTCAAATTGATCCCGGTTGCAATTCTTTGCATCTTCTTTCTACTGGCCATTTTTACATATGGAAAAAACTATATAATGGCTCTTGTCGGTCAACGAGTAGTTATGAACCTTCGGAATACGCTTTATTCCCGGATACAGCTACAGTCCCTTTCTTTTTTTGGAAAAAATCCCACAGGCACACTCATGGCCAGAATAACCTATGATATCAACCTGGTGAGTGATTCAGTTTCCAACGGTTTGAGCAATATACTAAAAGAATCATTCACCATGCTATTTCTTGTCGGTCTGCTTTTTTGGCTGGATTTTTATCTGGCCATAATATCAGTCGTCTTCTATCCGCTTGCCATGTACCCAATAATTCGCATGGGCAGAAGGATGAGAAATGTGGGAAGACGCAGCCAGGAATCGATGGGGGAGATAAATACCTTCTTACATGAAACCATAACCGGTGCAAGAATTATCAAGGCATTTGGTATGGAAAAATATGAGATAAACCGTTTTGAAAAGGTGAATAAAAGTTTTTTTAATCTCGTAATGAAATCTGAACGGGTTAAGGCTCTTGCTCGCCCTATCATGGAAATTTTAAGCGCCATAACATTTGCGGCTATTATCTGGTACGGCGGTTCCAAAGTTATGGCAAATTCTATGACAACCGGTGAATTTTTCACATTCCTCACCGCGCTTATGCGATTATATACACCTGTGAAACAATTAAGTATGCTTAATAATGTTATTCAGACAGGACTGTCTGCAGCTAACCGTATATTTGATATTATAGACATGGAACCCGAAATTAAGGATCGTGAAGGAGCAGAAGCAATTGAAAAATTTGATAACCGGATTGAGTTTAAAAATGTCTCATTCAATTATGGCGAAAAGGATGTAATTAAAGATTTCAGCCTTACAGTAAAAAAAGGAACAAACCTTGCCATAGTTGGCGGAAGCGGTGCAGGAAAGAGTACTATATCCAATCTTATCCCAAGATTTTATGATGTAACAGCGGGAAGTATCAGAATTGATGACAGGGATATAAGAGACATAACTATTTCATCTTTAAGATCTATAATCAGCATAGTAACTCAGGAGACTATACTGTTTAATGATACTGTAAAAAATAATATAGCATACGGTACAAAGGAAGTTGCTGAAAAGGATATTGTAAATGCGGCAAAAGCAGCCTTTGCTGACGATTTTATCAGAAAACTACCTGAAGGTTATGACACTATAATCGGAGAAAACGGTACAAAACTGTCAGGAGGCCAGCGACAGAGGATTGCGATTGCACGGGCAATTTTAAAAGATGCCCCCATACTTATACTTGATGAGGCCACATCCGCTCTTGATACGGAATCGGAGAAAGTTGTTCAGGATGCCCTTAACAACCTGATGAAAGGCCGTACCAGTATTGTTATTGCCCATAGGCTTTCCACCATCCATGATGCCGACAGGATAGTTGTAATGGAAAAGGGTGAAATAATTGAAGAAGGCAGGCATGAGGAGTTGATAATGAAAAAAGGTAAGTATGAGCAGCTTTACAACACCCAATTTAAGTCGATTGAAGATGGGAGTGAAATTTAACATCGTAGGGGCGGACCTGAATGTCCGCCCGGTATTTGAAGATGAGAACCACCATCACCGGGCAGGCACAGGGGCCTGCCCCTACAATGCTAACCTCCGTTTTTAAGTGCTATTGAACTTGGGGATATTTTTTTTCTAAAAGCTGCTGGATTTCTCCTACTGCTCGAAATGACAAACAAAATAAATTTAAAAAAAATGTGATAATCCACTGTAACCTTTTTCCTTCTCAGGAACATTATTTATCATTATGACAATTACTACATCAAAACCCGAACCCGAAATTAACCTTAAGCGTTTGCGAAAGCGGGACAAAAAGGAAATAGCACACTGGTTTGAGTTTTTTAGTGATCCGGTTTACGGTTTCATCTATTACCGTGTTGGTAAAGACACCGACCTTGCAGGTGAGGCAGCACAGGAAACATTTACAACTGCCCTTGAAACTATTGATAGGTATGATCCCAAACGTGGTGAAATGTTCCCATGGCTTACATACATTGCCCGCAACTGCATCAGGAAGGTCATGCGCAGACATGGAAAAAACAGTGAACTTGTGGACTTCTGGGAGAGTGTTGACAGCAAACTTATCAAGGCTGTAACCAATCTGGGCTCAGATAGTATTCCCGAAGAACTTCTTCAGCAGAAACAAACAGCAGATCTTGTGCGTATTGCTCTTACCAATTTACCTGTTCGCTATCAGATGGCATTACAGAGACATTACTTTGAAGACCTTACACTTCACGAGATGGCGATTCTTGAAAAAAGCAGCGAGGGAGCAGTAAAGATACTGCTTCATCGTGCACGCCAGGCATTTCGTGATGCATTTGAAACAATCTCTGCCTCATTTTTTGAGAGAGGAGAGGAAGGGAGGATTACTCCATGACAGATAATAAAAAATATAATGATAAAGAATATATTGATAAAAATGTGGACAGTCTTCTTGAACTGGGAAAACCAGTTCCAAAGATGCCTGAGGACCTAAAAGATCGAATCAGGTCACGGTTGATTCAAATGGAACCTGAATCAGATAAAATGAAAATATTTTCTTTACGCTGGTCTATTTTGCCGCTGGCTGCTGCTGCAGCATTAATCTTTTTTATAATATTTCCATGGATGGGAAACCTGTCAGGATCAATCACATGGGCTGATGTGCAAAAACAGTTAGATCAGCTCCATAGTATTTCCTTCCGGGTATGTGTAGACACGGAATTTCCTGAAGGTAAAAAACTAAGTTATTGCTCAAACATTTTTCAAAAGGACCCATTTTATAAAAGGGAGGAATGGGAGATTCTTAAATCTGATATAACCGGCATGGAACCCGGATCTAATGTAACCTATCTT
Source organism: Desulfatiglandales bacterium (assembly GCA_963667015.2). Taxonomy (GTDB): domain Bacteria; phylum Desulfobacterota; class DSM-4660; order Desulfatiglandales; family HGW-15; genus JAAZBV01. The sequence goes on along the minus strand of CAXXJJ010000001.1, from coordinate 2,818,137 downwards.
GCCAAGCTGGCACCAGGCAGATTAGATACTTTGATGCTGTATGATAAATCCCGTAAGGCTCAAGTTGAAAACTGGTTATGGAATGCTAATAGCCGAAGGGAACCTCCATTTCAATCGATTTTAAATAAAGTATCAAAGAGCTGGGAGATTATCAAGAAGGTTTCTGAGGATGAAACGAAAATTATAGGTGAACGTGTTATTAATGGCATCCCCGCAGTAGGATTCAGTTTTAAAAACCTTCCCCCAAAAAAGATACATTTTCCAGATAACACAACCGTGGTTCAAGATACTTTATTCTCATATGAATTATGGGTAAACCGAAATGACGGCACACCAATTATGGCAAAGGGCGAGTTCGAAGTAAAAATCCTCCCTGGTGATATCAGGAGGAGTTGTGCTGAATATAAAGATTTTCATTTGAATGTCCCTTTGGATGATAAACTTTTCAACATGGATGTTCCCGAAGGCTGGCAAATCATCAAAACACAACATATGACTATTGATTATGATGGCAACAAGCTTGCTCCGGACGTTACTCTGAAGATAAATACAATGGACCAAAAATGTAAAATCACAGATAAAGATATCGCGGGTATTGTTCAGGCAGTAGAAACCTCCTATTCAGGCTCGAATAAGAATGATGTTAAAGTTACTATTGAATTGAGTCCTAAAGCAGCAGAAAATCTGTATAAAAATGCTAAATCTTCGATGGACGGCATAGTTGGGGATTTTAACAATCAATTGAGGATAGTTGCAAAGCTAAACGAGGATGATCCAAATCTACTGACTTTTGATCTCAGCGGACTTAATCTATCACTTTGTGAAATTGAAAAAAGATATTTCACCGAAACATCGCATATTAATGAAGAAGTAGATTTAAATATGTGAAATCCCTATCATGTTTTTTTACCGTCCTCTTTTTCATGCCTGTAATAAGAGAAAGCGGGCAGGTACATGGGCCTGCCCCACCTTTTTAACAACGAAGTTTACCAATAAGCCATATACCACATTTATATCAAATGTCTCTTTCACATTGTAGGGGCAGACCTCTGTGTCTGCCCGCTATGGTAGGATCTTATAATTTCCAATATTAGCACATTGGTAAACCGCAGTGATAGATCTACCTGGTTTTATGATATATACAATGATGGCCCCGGCGTATTTTACCTTGCTTTTGCCTGCTCCCGGGTCAGATTCCTCCTCAGTGGAGACAGGTTTAAAACCTGTCTCTAAAAAAAAGAAAATTGCATCCTACCTCTCACTTATCCCGTCAAAATATTCCTTTTTTGAGAAAAATGATTTATTAAGATTCTCTAATTCTTCCTTTGTGCAAACCTTTTCAGCCCTAAGTCTTAATTTTTCAGTTTTATCAAAAACCTCTATTACAAACTTACAGGGGTACTCATCACAGAAACCGCAATTTTTAATCTTTCTGCCATTAACACATGAACGGAGCTCTTGATAAGCACAGTTGTTTTCCGGCCTACACCCATTGCATCTCAAACCTTCTGCCGGGAAATCAGGATTTCTTAATCCAAGGCGCACCCACAATTCTTTCACCTTTTCAAGTTCATCCATGCTGCCGCTTTGTGTTGCTACATAACGAGGGCAGAAGGTGCAGTTTTCACCACATATACTGATCATGTATATATCCCCTGCTTTCTATACTCCAAAATAATCCAGGTCAATCCAACAATAAAGGTCATCACGTCGGCGATCGGAAAGGCCATCCACAGGCCTGTCACACCTAAAATACCCGGAAGCATCAGAACTGAAGGCAGAAGAAAGATAAAATGCCGTGAGGCCGAGAGGATGGTAGCAGGAAGTCCTTTTCCAATGCCCTGAAAAAAGAAACCCGGGATCATCTGTATACCAAGTATAAAAATACAGATAAAATATATACGCACACCATGAACACCTTCTGTTAAAAAAATCGGGTCAGAGTTGAACACAGACAATACCTGCCTGGGAAACAGCATTATTATTACCCAGCAGCTCCCTGACCACATGATGCCTGACAGCGCAGCTTTTAAAATCAGTTCTGTTATTCTTTTTCTTTTACCGGCGCCGAAATTGTATCCGATGAGAGGCAGAAGCCCCTGCCCTATCCCGATGGCCGGCATCTGGACAAAACGGCCCATACGTATAAGGACACCAATTAACGCCAGGGTTATTACACCATGTGAGGCGGCAATCCTGTTTACTGCACCCATTACGACAAACTGTACTCCCGACCTGACAATGGATGCCACGCCTATCCTGTATATCTCAAACACAATCTTTGGATGGGGAATAAAATTGGCAATCTTAAATTCATAGCCCGCCCTGCTGGATAACAGGTAACCAAGATAAATAAAGGTACTCAGGGCCTGGGCAATTACTGTTGCGACGGCTGCCCCTGAGATACCCAGCGCAGGTACAGGGCCAATACCAAAGATAAATACAGGATCAAGAATGATATTGGTAATTGAAGAGCATACCATTACTGAACTGGAAAACAGCGGGTTTCCCTCGGCCCTGATGATATTCCCGAGGACCATGGACATGCATGAAAAAATAATACACTTTATCAGGACAGAAACATAATCTTCAGCCAGGGTTAAAACAGTACCCTTCGCTCCAAGCAGCGTCAGGATGGGTTTGATATTTGGCAGGCATACCAGAGCGATGAAAGCACTTATAATAAGACACAGTGTTATGGCAACGCATGCTGCCCTGTTTGCTTTTTCCTTATCCCCCGAACCAAGGGACCTTGATATAAGCGATGTTGCTCCGACGCCTGTGCCGGAGGCAAGTGCAATAAAGGACAACAGCAGCGGGAACGTAACACTCATGGCAGCAAGGGCATCCGAACCGAGACGCCCCACAAAAACGGCATCTACCAGGTTATAGGTAGATGCCACTGTCATGGAAATAATTGCAGGCCCTGAAAACCGGAACAGGAGACGCCAGATGGGATCTGTTCCCATTGCCTCGGATCTGGAAAGTTTTTGCATGCTGTGTTTTATATTTTCCATTAATATTTTAAACAGATATTAATCTGCATTATTCCCTTCCCGGCCCCTATGTCGCTTTAGCAAAGACGGCAGGCTCCTTTTCCTAACAGCCTATAGCCTTTACCCTGTTAAATCCGTAAACGGGCTGCGAAGCAGCATTTAACAGGGTGAAAAGCTTCAGCCTGCATTCATTACTCCCCCGTATGTCTCTGTGCCGCAGTTTTTCCTCTCTTTTCATTTACAAAGAATGCAATAATTACAGCAATAATAAAAAATACTAAACAAATGAGCACTGCCTTTTGAAGTCCCAGAAGTGCCTGCAGGGCTCCGACTGCAAGAAGCCCCACAATTGCCGACAGGCGGTTTGAGAAGTTCCATAACCCGAAGAACTCGCCAGCCTTTGTATCCGGTGAGAACAACCCGACCATTGCCCTGCATGCAGACTGGGTTGAGCCAAGGCCAAGCCCGGCAATGGAACCTGTAACCAGAAAAATATGTTCACCCTTAAACGATGTGCCTGTTAAAGCATTTATAAAAGCAGTAACTCCATTTACACCATAAATTAAGAGAATAGTAATGATCCAAAGAAAGAGAGTAAGAATAAATGTCTTCTTTGCCCCCCATTTATCCTGAATAAAGCCGAACAGGAAGGCCCCGCCAGCGGCAGTGCACTGTGTTATAATAAACATGTATATCTCTGTCTTCCCCTCCCATTTGACTATCTGGTTACCATATATAAATGCAAAGGCTATAACTATGGAAAGGCCGGCATAGGCGAAAAAGAAGGAGGAAAGAAGCATCACAAGATCTTTGAATTCCCTGATCTCTGAGACAGTCTTTTTGAGCCTTTTTATTCCAGCAGAAAGGTAATTTTCGCCTTCGGGAAGGACCTTTGGTATTGCACGTTCTCTTATCCATAAAAAAGTAGGAATGGCGGCTACGAGAAAAAACAGGCCTGTTACAGGGCCTACCAGGCGCAGGTTCGCGACATTTTCAATCTCGTACCGGTTTCCATTGAATCCGAAAATAACAATCGCTGTTGATATCAAACCGCCAAAGTATCCCAGTCCCCATGCATAGCCGGATATTTTTCCCAGGTCCTCTGGAGGTCCAAGTCCGGGAAGAAAACTGGAAACAAATGCCTCACCATATGAAAAACCGATATTGGAAAGAACTATAAGTACTATCCCCGGGATGATATATCCGGGTTTGATAAAAAAAAGTGAGGATGTCGCAATAACAGTCAGGAGATAGCTTGCAAAGAGAAATTTCTTTTTTGATGCGGTAAAATCCATTACAGCACCAAGCAAAGGTGATGTAAGGAGGACAACAAAATAACTTAAAGATAAGGCCACTGTCCAGAGCGAGTTACCAAGACGGAACTCAGGGCCATCCCCCACAATGACACCCGTAAAAATATTACAGAAAACAATTGTTATTATTACGGTTGTATAGGATGAATTGGCAAAATCAAACATTGCCCACCCGAAAAGTTCCCTTCGTGATGCTCTTGGTGTCTCAGGCACCTGATTATCTCCTTCACCGGTTGATTTCACGCCGTATAAAGTCCCTTATAGATGACTCGGCCTGCGAAACCACTTTAATTTCATAACTGTTGAGCGCCCTTAACCTGAACAAATCGTATTCATTGAGGGAATTTATAATTTCAGGGCAGAGGTGATGAATACAGGTCTTAAAACGTGCCTTCAGCCTACAGCCATGTTCACCCACAAACAGGCAGTTATTCTCCAGTTTTCTCTGCTCAGGTACTGTAACACCAAGAAGCATGTTCATCAGAATGATCATATCTGTGTAGCACGTTTCGATTCCAAAATGACAGCACCCTCCGGTCTTCTCCTGAGCACAGGCTGAACAGATTTCAATTACCCCCAGCTCTTTCATGAGTTCCCATGAATCTTCTATTGCGGTATTTAATTCCTCTAGCTGGGAGGAGCATTTTTTATCCAGCATTATATCACTTGCATACCGGGTATACAGCTCCTTTGCCTTCTGGATTTGTTCTGCAATATTGTAGAAGAAAAAAACCATTTTTATATCTGGTATTTTCCAGGTAATTGCTGCCCTTTTTGCCCTGCTTTGACATTAATATTGAAAGAAATTGATGGCATACTTTGAAGCAGTAAAAATAATTATACCAGCCAACATCCATTTTATAACTTTTGCAGGTACATATTTCTGACAGCGCGCACCCAGGTACATGCCGGCCATTCCTCCCGTTCCAAATAAAATCCCCAGCAGCCAATCGGGGGCGACTGATAGATCCGGGTAAAACAGCGCTATGAGATGATAAAACACAACTCCTGCAATCGATGTAACAAAGGTTCCCATGAGCGCGGCGCCGGCAACAGTATAAACAGGGAGTCCGAAAAAGGTTACAAAAAAAGGCGCAATTATAGAACCACCCCCGATACCATAAATGCCACCGATAATACCAACTATAAAACTGAGAGCAAAGATACCCCAGAAGGAAATATCAAATGATTCATCATAAAAGGTATATCCAAGTCTTTTTAGATTAAAATGGGTAACTCTGACAGGATGGAATCCCTTTTCTGTTTGTTTTGACGGGTCAAAAGTCGTGTTTAAACTGTTGTTTCTAACCATTTCCCGAAATTTAAGTTCACTTTTAACTTTATGATCAATGCCTGTATTTTTCTTTAAAAGGTCTCGCATCAATTGAAGACCAATATAAAGCAGCACAAGAGAGGCAAAAAGTTTGAAATGAACAGGATTTGGCAGGCAGGCAACCCGTATTACAGCTCCAATAAAAACTCCGGGTAAAGTACCTGCAATCACAACCCATGTTAAAGGCCAGACCATTCGGCCTTCACGCCAGTAGCGGTACACCCCGCTCGGGATTGCCACAATGTTAAAAACCTGGTTTGTGGCACTGACTGACGGGTTGGTATAGCTAAGAAAGGAAACCTGGAATGGAAGAAGTAGAAAGGCACCTGAAACTCCGCCCATGGAAGTAAAAAATGAGATCACAAACGCTGTTAAAGGCGGAATCCATAGTGCAACTTCGATGTCTGCTGTAGAGAAAAACATTATAACGGTCCCTGTAACCTGTCTTGTCCTTACCGGTTCGATTATTCTCTTTATCGTTCACAGATAAAAATAATAAGATCATATAACTATGATGATTATTTCATGGTGCATTTAAAATCAATAGAAAAAATACCGGATATACTATTGATGAAATCTATAAACTTGGGTGGCATGAGAGCATCTCTTCCTGTAAAAGAAATAAAAAAATTAAGACCCGATCTTAAATTAATATGACAGGACATACTTTCAAATTTAATTTCTTTTTTTCCATAATTAAATCGATGAAAAATGTTAATAAAGATGTTAAATTTCCTGGAATAAACCGAAAAGGAGGATAATTGTTTTGGATAATAGTGAAAAGATCCAGTCATCAAGGAAGAAACTCACAAAAGAAGAAATGGATAAAATTGTGGCAAAGGCACGAAAATCCGATGGAGACAGGATGAAGGGCTATCGCGAACAGTCCCTGAATATCCACCCATGGGTCTGCGCACGCTGCGGAAGGGAGTTTACACATAAAAATCTTCATCTCCTGACGGTACATCACAAAGACCACAATCATGACAATAATCCGTCTGACGGAAGCAACTGGGAAAACCTGTGCGTATACTGCCATGATAATGAGCACAGAAGATATCTTGATCACCTGGATGGTGAAATGCCGGATTCCGGAGATAAAAAGACAGAATCAATAACCCACAATCCTTTCGCAGGCCTTGCAGATCTTTTAAAAAATAAATAACTACAGCACCGATACCTTGCTTTTTCCGGGCAAGGTATTAAATTAATATAAAAACAAATAGGATAATTAGGCATAAAAAACTTAATCTGGACTTTGTTTTACACCTGTGGCATTATATAAATAATTCATCCTTAACTGCAGGAGGGTAATATGGCCGTATTATCGATTTCCCGTCAGTTCGGCGCCGGGGGGTGGACCCTTGGCAAATCTATCTCTTCCCAGCTCGGTTATAAGTTTATCAGCTCACAGATTCTCAACGAAATGGCAAAAGAGGCGAATGTTTCCACAGAGTGGATAAAGGGCGTTGAAAAGCATGCAGGTGACTGGCTTATGCGCTTTGTAAACAAATTTGTTAACGGAGAATTTATTGAGAATCTTGTAGGTGATAAAAAAACAGATTTCGATGAAAAAAAGTATATTACATTCCTTCAAAGTATTGTAAACCGGATTGCAGATGAAGACAATGTTGTTATTCTGGGCAGGGGCAGCCAGTACATTCTCCAGGGCAGGGAAAACGTAATACATCTCCTTCTTGTAGCTGACTTCGATGACCGCATAAAATTTCTGGAAAAAAGCTGGAAGATGAAGAGGAAAGATGCGGAGAAGGAAATCCTGGTCCGTGAAAAACGAAGAGACTCCTTTATGAAATATTTTGAGCTGGGCCCGCCGAATTCACCTAACTTATACCATCTGGTCCTGAATACCAGTAAAATAGACCTTGCTCAGGTAAGAAAAACTGTCATATCTTTTGTAAAAGATTTTGAAGATAAAATTAAAAAATAACCTTTATACTTAATGGAAGATCCGCCCATGACGGATACAGATGCTTCAATTATTAATATAGCTGTAATTGGGGGAAATACATTTTGTAAGGAGTTACTTGAAAAGACCACTCAGGACTACAGAGAAGATGAAGTAAGTGCACGCATGACAGCAGTTGCAGATCCGGACCAGGAGAGTCCCGGAATAGCAACTGCCAGAAAACTTGGCTTGATCACCGTCAGTGATTACCATGAATTATATGCCCCTTCCTACAACATTCACCTGTTTATAATCCTTACCCCGAAAGAGGAAGTTCTTGAAGAAATTCTAAAGTCAAAACCCGCGCATATAAGAGTACAATCCTACCATGTCTTTAATGTTTTCTGGAAGGCCATCAGCATTGAAGAACAGAAGCTGCGCCAGAGGAATAAAGAGGTAGAGACAATCCTTAACGGGATACAGGATCTTATTACAGTAATAAGCCCCGACCTCGAAATACTGGACGTCAATGATGCCATATTCGACCATATGGCACTCTCAAGAGAAAATGTGATCGGGAAAAAATGCTACCAGGTTTTTCAGAAGCAGGACAACCGCTGCAACAAAGGCAGTTTCAGGTGTCCGCTCAAGGATGCGATTTCACTAAAAATGCCTGTCAGACAAATATTACCCAGAATAGATAAAAATGGTGAGACCAGACATCATGAAATAAATATCTTTCCCCTTTGGGAAACAAATGGTGAGCTTTCAAAATTTATTGAAATAAGCAGGGACATTACTTCCCGTTTAAAAGAAGAGGAAAATTTAACCAGGCAACTGGAGGGTATGGTTGAAGACAGGACCAGGCAGCTCAAGGAGACCCATGATCAGCTGCTTCACCAGGATAAGATGGCATCCCTTGGAAAACTTGCGGCCTCTGTTGTTCATGAAATAAACAACCCTATAGCAGGTGTTTTAAACTTCATCATGCTCATGAAAAGAATGATTGAAGACGGTCCCCTGCTACAGAGAGACATAGATAAATTCATGCAGTATCTCGGCCTTATGGAGGCAGAGACAAAACGAACAAGCAGGATCGTAAGCAACCTGCTGGCCTTTTCCAGGCAGTCTAAAATTGAACCGGGAAAGGTTGATATAAATATGATGATTGAACAGACCCTTATCCTTAACTCAAATCTGTTAAAAATAAACGGCATTACAGTTGAAACAAAACTGGATAAAAAATTACCCGATATCATGGGTTCAGCCGACCAGCTTCAGCAGGTTTTTATGAATTTTGTTTCAAATGCGGCCGAGGCAATGGAAGCCGTTGAAGAACGTATCCTCACCATTGAAACCAGGCATGAACTTGGTGACAATAGTATATTAATAAATTTCAGGGATTCTGGATCAGGTATCCCTGAAGAGGATACCAAAAGGATATTTGAACCGTTTTTTACAACAAAAAAGGGAAAGGGAATCGGGCTCGGCCTTTCCGTTGCCTATGGTATTGTTCAGGAACATGGAGGAAGAATTGAAGTAACCTCTTCCGCAGGCAAAGGCACCGAAATAGAGATTGTATTTCCGCTTGATAATTCCATTAACCCAGATATCAAGGAAGATTAAAATGAGTATCACAAAAATACTTATAGTGGATGATGAGCTGATAATGAGAGAGTCTCTGGCCGGATGGCTGGAGAGGGACGGCCATTTTGTTGATAAGGCCGGTAGCGGAGAGGAAGCGCTTAATAAAATAAACAAGACCAAGTTTGATATTATGCTTGTTGATATCAAAATGGAAGGCATGAATGGCCTTGAGGTTTTAAAAAGCGTCAGAGAATCAGATCCGGATACCTCTGTTATCATGATTACGGCCTATGGATCAATATCAACAGCCATCGAAGCCATGAAAAACGGTGCATTTGATTATATGTTAAAACCCTTTGACCCTAACGAACTGGGACTCCTCATAGAAAAGGTTATCGAGAAGAAGGCCCGGGACATGGAAAACCTTTATTTAAGAGAAGAACATAAAGAACTGACCCGATTCGAGAGCATGATCGGGCAGTCAAGGGCCATGCAGGAAATATTCAATATGATTGAAGATGTGGCACCTATGAATTCTACGGTGCTGATAACAGGAGACACGGGTACCGGCAAGGGGCTTGCGGCCAAGGCAATACACACAAAAAGCAGGTGCTGCGAAGGTCCCTTTGTAACAGTAAATTGCGGAGCAATACCGGAACACCTTATGGAGAGTGAACTGTTCGGCCATCAGAAAGGTGCATTCACCGATGCAAAGGAAACAAAAAAAGGCCGGCTTGAACTTGCCCATGGTGGTACACTCTTTCTGGATGAAATAGGTGAAATAAGTATGAGGATGCAGATTGATCTTCTTCGCGTGCTTGAGGACAGGGTATTTTACAGGGTCGGAGGCACCCAGCCGATAGAGGCCGATTTCAGGGTCATTGCCGCCACAAACAGAGATTTGTCAAAGGCTATAGAAGATAGAATATTTAGAGAAGACCTGTTCTACAGGCTTAACGTTGTGTCCTTTAAAATGCCTCTTCTGCGCGAGCGAAAAGAAGACATTCCACTGCTGGCAGATCATTTCCTTTACAGGTTTACCCAGGAAACCAACAAGGCAATTGACAGGATCAGCAGGGAAGCACTTGATGAGCTTATGCTTTATGACTGGCCCGGCAATGTAAGAGAGTTGGAAAATGCCATTGAAAGGGCTGTTGTAGTTGCCAAGGGTAGAGAGATAATGGCATCAGATCTTCCTATTTTTAATCCTCAAAAAATGGTGTCTTTAGATAACAATTCGTTACAACAGGTTGAACGTACTCATATAAAAAATATACTTGATCAGAATAACTGGAATATATCAAAAAGCGCTGAAATTCTTGGTGTCGACAGATCAACGCTATACAATAAAATAAAACGCTATAACCTTAACAAATCCGTTGACTGATCCGTCTCAAAATAAAATCCTTATATCGCCTGTCGGTATTGATGAACCGTCTCTCCTGGAACAGCTGGGAGAAAAGGTGGCCGATATTTTCGGATACCCTGTGAATATATGCGACCTGTTGAATGATATAGAGTTTGCGTACTCTCCCGAAAGGCATCAGTATAACTCGACATCAATAATTAACAGGCTTTCAGATGCTGCACCGGCCGATTACCTGAAGGTACTTGCCATATGCAATAAAGACATTTTTATCCCTATACTTACCTATGTTTTTGGTGAAGCCCAGTTAAATGGAAGATCATGCATTGTTTCAATATACCGTTTAAAAGATACAAAGGCGTTTATTGATCCTGAAGGAATATTTGCAGAAAGGGTGATAAAGGAGGCTGTTCATGAACTTGGACACACCTTTAATATCAGACATTGTTCCGATAATTCCTGCGTAATGCACTACTGCCGTTCACTCGATGATGTGGACAATAAAAAAATCCGGATGTGCAGATACTGCAGTGTGTTGCTTGAGGACGAAAGGAAAAGAGCAGAAAACAGATAAAATTGGAATAGTTAATTACATTTAGTTTTATCTATGTATGAAGAAATATCTTTGTCAATCGCTCCCATCCCAGTTCAGGCATACTTCCGAATATATCGCCTGCAAGATATCCGCCGTCAGCAGCTATAGGGCCTGATGTTTCCTCTACAATGTTATACAGAGTGTCTATCTGCTCTGTCATAAATGTATCAGTCTCTCGGTTAATCATGAGATTTTTTAAATCATCCCTTATATTGTCAGGCTGCACCTTCATGATCCATCCGTCAGCGTAGGGGGAGTTATTAGCCAGCCTGCCTTTTTCTCTTAACTCCGGGTTAATCGCCATAACAACTCCGCTGACAGGGCTGAGCACAGCGGCCCTGAGCCCCCCCCTTTTTACAAGAATAGAAGCATCTTCCCGGGTCACCTTCTTTCCCATAAGCGGTGCCTTGATATTATCAAGAGGCCCCATGAGCCTTAAAGCAAAATCATCCAGCCCAATGCGAACCGAACTGTCTTCTTCCATCTTTACCCATGTATGCCCCCTGTGAAAATAATACCCCTGAGGGACATCGACACCTGAAACATTGAGAACATTTACCGGATTTATCACTGCATGCACTGAAAACTGATCATTAAAATACTGGTCAAAATCACAGTTACCACACCTGTATTCATTGGTGCATGACTTGAACTCAATTCTTCCTTTCATGTGATGAACACATGGTCTTTTTGACAGGGGCATTGAATTGAGCTTTTCCTTCCAGGAAATAATTTTACCACGCTGTCCCTCCGGCCTTTTTCCTGCCTGCCTCAGCTCCCTGTTCTCTCTTGAAACATGTTTCATTACACGGTCAAAGTGGCAATCAAAACAGGAGTAACTCTGGCTGCACTGTTTTTTTCTTACTATCCCGGCCTGCTCCCATAGGCAGGGGGAGGACTTCGATGAGTTTATTTGGCTGTTTATATATTCGGGCATTATTTTAATCCTCGCTTTGATAAGTGGTATACGGTCTACGTTGTATGGTTTGCGGTTAAAAAACCGAACCGTATGCCGTAAACCTTAAACCGTACACCTCTTTCTCATACCGCAAACCTTAAACCTACTCCTTAAACCTGCCGGCATACCTCCTCTCACGCACATACTGGTTATTATTCCGTCCCTAGAAATGTACGGGTTAGATTGCTCCAGCCTAGTTCCGGAATATTCCCAAATATATCATTTGCAAAATAGCCTCCATCCGCTGCCAGTGGACCGGCTGAATCCTCAACCATCCTTTCAAGCCTGCTTACTTCCTTGCCCATCCAGTTCAGACTGTCAGAATCCGCCATGAGTCTGTTTGCATTTCCCTTTATATCCGGTACACGCACCATGAAAAGCCATCCTGCTCCATATGGTTCTCTGTTTGATACTCCGGGGTTTTCTCTTACCTTGTTATTAACCTCGGTAATAACCCCGCTCACAGGAGACAGTACATCCGCTGAATTGTCTTTTCGTTTTAATCCCCATCCGGGTTTTCCAAAATCAAGGGTTTTCCCCATAAGCGGAAGGTCAAAGCAATCCGCTTTGCCCAGTACCTTAAGAGCAAAATCATCAATACCTATCCTCAAAAATCCGCCGCTCTCTATCCTCGCCCAGGTGTGGCCATTATGAAAATAGTGATTTTCAGGCATATCAAATCCTTTGATATTGTGTCTATTTAAAGGATTTCCTCCTGTCTTGGAAGACCAGACATCTTCAAAAAACTGGTCAAAATCACATGAGGAGCATTGATAATCATAGGCACAGGCCCTTTTGGCTATCCGGTTTGTCAGGCTGTGTCTACACACTCTTTCAAGCCCTTCTTTCCTTCTCATGGCATCCTGCCAGCTTATCTGCTGACCTTTAGCTGCCTTCATCTTCATGCCAAGATCATACTTGCAGGAAGTGCAGTCATAGTAATTGTTGCAGCTCTTAAACTCCACAACACCGGCCTGCATCCATATGCATGGGTTTGCGGCCTTTGCCTCTTTATCAGGCTTGATCATCCAGACCTGGTTGCCAATTACTGCAGGAATTTCCTCACCTCTTACCGCTCCCTTTGAATGAACTTTTCTGTAGGATGATCCATAACCGACATGACTTCTCTGTTTTCCGGTATCTATATCAGCCATTCTTTGCTCCTCTTTTAAGGTTTACATTTATCCAGTTTTACAAATATACAAAAGCAATTGGTGTGCCACAAAACTTGACCAATTAAAGATAAGGGCTATACTACTGGTATAACTGGTTATTTTAATAAGAAGTGAGAGTCATCACTTATTTATATAAAATATAGTGGATTGGATTTGTAGGATATTACCACAATGATTTTGTTTTATTTATTTGAAATACACAATAAAACATCATTTATATGCGTAATATTAATGAGTTAAATAGCTGTAGATTTTCTCCACACTTAATTCTTATTTTCCAACAGAGTTAATGGAATGTTTTCCAGGTCTTAACGATATATTATATAAATCTTATCCTGAATAAGAGTAGAGGGTGCTGACCCTGGTGGCCATTTCCTTGAGTTGAGATGTGAGATAATCTACCAGAGCACTGGTATTGTTTATTTCCAGCAAATGGATATCAGCTACAACACCTGCAACCTTAATATCAATAGCAATACCGTCTACGTCCAGAGGATCCAGGTTTAAGATTTTCATTGTCCTGCGCAATGCTATATTAGCCTGCCCCTGATGTGTCATGGGCAGTAGTACAATGAAATGGTTTTTACGCACTTCACCCACAATATCAGGGGTTCTAAAAATTTCAACCAGTTTGTTCAGCATGGTATCCATAATATCTTGTGTACTGATCCGTTTTGTTTGTGAAATATCTTTTGCCTTTGCTTTAACAAGAGTAAAACCTAAAATGGAAAGAGATGTTTTAAAACGCTTTGCCCTCGCAATCTCTTTATCTACATATTTCATCAGCATCTTTTCTCTCATAATTCCTGAGGTTTCACCTTTTTTTTCCTTTGCGGCTTTACTTAATTGCTCCTGCTTTGTGATTTCCCTATATATCTGAAGAAAGTCGTTTTCATCTATTTCATTGGCTTCCGCTTTTTTTCGTATTATCTTTAAGAGTTGCCCAAGCTCTTCATCCTCGCTTACGCCCCGCTCAATGATTTCCAGCACCGTCAATCCCATAAGAGATCCCTGTTCCGGTGCTGTAGAATGTGACTGTATCCACTCTGATCGTAATTTATTGAAGATTTCGTCCATTCTCTGGTTGACCCGGCCTTCCAGTCGACCAAGCAAATCTTCCTTTAAATCCATATTGCCCAGATTTTTAACCAGGCTGGACTTAACCTCCACAAGGGCACGCTGGATATGTTTTTCCCCCTCTTCGCCCTTTTTATCCTTGAGATCCATAGAGTATTTGGATCCAGCCTGCTCAACATAATTCACAATGAGATCAGTCAGGGCCTTTTCATCTCCCCCGCTTTTTCGGATTTCCGATGCCAGATAGATCATTTCAGCGGATTGGAGCGGATTCTCTTTTACCTGCTGAATTATTTCTTTTCCATCGACACCAATCTCTTCCGCACTCTCTGATAAAATATTGGCCAGCCCGTCACTCTGAAGTTCTCTTCCAAGTTCCTGAATAAGAATCATAAAATCCGCCTGAGACATGCCTTCTTCTAAAAGGGCAGCTTTGATCTTTGGCAGCAGACGCTTCAGTTCATCTGCTTCAGGTATTAACCTGCATAAAATCTGGGCAAGACGGGAAACTCCGGTTTCTCCTCCCTTATACTCTTCTTTAATCAGACGAATCAGAACTTTATCCGTAATCTCAGAGGCCTTTGAAAAAACTTCATCTTCATTGGCATAGGCAATACCCAGTGTCTTTTGTGCTTCTACCCCTTCTATGAGTTTTTGCCTCATATCAAAGAGGGCATCTGCTATTTTAGATAAATCAACAGCCTTACCTTCTGCCAGATTTTTTTCCACATCCAGGTCTATTACTTCCAGCTGTCGGAGCAGAAATTGCCCCGGAAGCAGTTCTTCACCGGTATCTTCACCCAGGCTTCTATTTTTGTACTGATTGACTGTTGCCAGGTCTGCTGAGATCATTTCTTTTGGCAGACCATCGGGGTTTGTTAAAAGACTATCGAGGTTGAGTTTATTTATGAATTCTTCCTGGAGGACACTGTTGAAGACAGAATCCATGAACATCTGCCTCATCTTATCATGATCCTCTCCCATGATTTCCGGTGTCACTTTATCCAGCATGTTCTTCGAAATCAGTTCATCTTCTGCACTCACCTTTCTAAAGTAGAAATGATTGATTTTTATATTACTGATCTGCTTTTTGAACAGCGCGTTATTCATCTCTTCTGCATTGTGATATTTATCCAGGGAGGTAATTATATCAAGAAGGAATAGAAGTTCCTTCTTTTCAGTACCGCTATAAAATGTAATCGATTCCATACCTGTCTTCTTGAAATGGGCAACAATCTTGGAAACGTTCACGCGGGAATCAAGAGGTTCTTCATCCACATAGAATCTTTCACCATTCAATATAAAAACCGTGGGAGAGATATTTTTTAAAATTTCTGTCAGATACTGATAAGCCGAATCTATTGCCTCAACCAGAAAGGGATGATTGGCGGAGTACATAAAGCACCGGTTAAGCACCAGGGCGAATGAACGTCCGAAAGATGCAAGATGTCGTTTATCAATTTCATTTTCTTTTATCATTTTTTACTATCCTGATTTTATAGATATTTTTTTGAGTACTGCTCGAGCTCTTCACGAAATTCACGGCATGTATCATATCGTGTTTCCGGGTTAAAAGTAAGGGCCCTTGAAAGGATACTGTCCATTTCTTTATCGAGTTTTGGATTCAGCTCCGAAGGCTTTTTGGTAAACAGCTTATCCTTTAGTGCTATCTTTGCCCTGATAAGCTCTCTCGAAGATTTAATATCCGGAAATAAAGGTGTTGGTATCAACATCTCTAAAAACATTGTTGCTGTTGAATAGATATCCGCACGACCGTCCACCTGTGGTTTTAATATCTGTTCAGGAGCCATGTACATAGGGGTTCCCACTATCACAGAAACGCTCTCATCTGACTTCCTGATCACCTTGGCCAGGCCGAAATCCACTATAATGGGTCGGCTGTCATACTCCTCAATGATAATATTTCCGGGTTTTATGTCACGATGGATAATAGACTGTCTATGTGCATAATCCAGGGCATTTAAAATGCTGATTATGATATTAAAGGTTGTGTTAATCGGTAGAATCCGCTTTGAAGGTAATACATTTTTTCGTGCCCTTTGAATATAATAGGAAAGAGTTCTCCCTTTCACCAGTTGCATGGCCAGAAAAAGAAAATCCCCCGCATCCCCAACTTCATACACGGGAATAATATTTGGGTGGGAAAGAATAGCCGCGAGTTCTGCTTCCTGCTGAAAGGTCTTGGCGTTTCGCTCTGTAATGATAGATTTCGGTAATACTTTAACAGCAATCTGACGTTTAAGACTGCTCTGATAACCTACAAACACAGCACCCATATTTCCACGGGCTATTTCTTTCAATAAAGTCGATGAACCTACCTTCTTACCGATAAGGTGACTCAGGTCCATCTTTTTAATTGAGCTCAATTTCTTAGTAGCTCCTTTAATTTTGATTTAAACTGCAGACTTGTATAATATTTATAGACACAAATGTAAATTTTCTTCAATTATTTATTAAGTATTGATCCAACTGTGTCCAATATCAACTATACATGATAAAAAGCCTGTATGCCACTTCAAGCCGGTTCGGTGTATTTTATCGAATCATTTTTAATGAGATTTTTTTAATAAAATCCTTCTTTATGGGAATAATTCTAAAGTTTCTTCATCATAGATAATAAATTCGCTATTTCCTGATGGTATTTTTTAATGGATGACAAAGTAATAATAGAGGCGGTTAAAGAGGGAAACAGAGAGATGTTCGGGCTGCTCATGGACAGGTATCAGGGCAGTATTTATCTCATGTGTCTTAGAATGACCGGGAATGATTTTCTGAGTCGTGAACTTGTGCATGATTCATTTGTAGAGGCCTACCTGAAGATTGATCAATTGCTTGATCCTTCAAAATTTCATGGTTAAGGCGTATTGCACTTAATCTGTACAGGATGTGGTTTCGAAAAAATAAGAGGATGTTTATTGAGATCCCGGAGGAGCATCCCGAAATTGTGGACAATGAGGAAGAAACTGATGATATTCATCTTCAGATGGCCATGGGGATTAAAAATCTGACGGCTCCCCACAGACTCATCCTTGTCCTGCATTATTTTGAAAAATTCACATATGAAGAGATATCCGGATTTCTTGAAATACCGCCAGGAACAGTAATGAGCCGGCTTTATCGTGCCCGAAATGAACTGAAGAACAGGATGGAAGAAATTTTGGATACAACAGAAAATAACATTAATAATATAGATATGGAAAAGTATATAAAAGAAGGAATCGAGGCTGAAATAACTGTGCTCCTCAAAATGTTCAATGATCAGCAGGATTCAATAGAACCCTTAAGAGTAATTCTGGAACGTTCACCTGAAAGGCTTATCCAGTTTATAAACATGACAGATAATGATGAGATTCTGGAAAATATATCAATCCTGGTAAATCGTTTAAAAAGACAATCTATACAGGATATACTTAAAACGTGTTTTTCCAGAGATAAAAAGGCCTCGGGTAATGCACGCAGGGTAATGATAAAGGCGATAAACAGATGCGAACCCTATTACTCCAAAAACAGAGATTCCATAGCCTCCTTCAGATCATATATAATCCTGGATGAACTTATCAGACTGACGGTCAGTAAGCAGGAAAAGGCGGTTTTTCTGATGGAAAACCTTTATTCATGCAGCGAAAAAAGTACATGTGTACTTTGCATAAATCTGCTGCTCTGCTACCCTGCTGAAGCCTTTCCATTGTTAATGAGATAATTCCGAAAAACAGACAGCAGGGATAACTTTGCCAGTCACCCGTTTCTGCTTCATACCCTCTGCCGCATGTATGATTATTTCCTGCCGGAACTCGCTGATATGCTCATGAGCCCTGATTATCATATTCTTAAATCTGCACTGGCTGGAGTGGAGTCTTTCGGGAATTGTCTTCAGCTTGCTGATACAGAAGATTATGTTTCAAAGGAGCACAGGTTGAATGATATCCGAATGGGAACAGCTGCAATGAAATGGGTCCCTGTATCCCGGGAAGATCTGGATGAGACAGTATTTGCTGAAATCAAAAAAAGGACTGCATCGCTCATCAATAACCGGGAAACCGAAACAAGGGAAAAGGCCATTCGATGTCTTGGATTGCTACAGGCCATGGAATATACCGAAGAGATTAAGGAATGTCTTTCCCATGATGTTTCATCAACCCGGCTAGCAGCCCTCTTAACCCTGGCCGATTTTCATTCCTGCGAATCTTCTGAACTCTTTATCAAATTTGCAGAAAAAGGGACGGAAGAGGAAAAATATACGGCTATCGAGGCTATCGGAAGACTTAAGATCAAAGAATCTGTTCCATTACTCCGGGAAACAGTGATAAATGGTTCGAATAGTTTAAGAAAGGCCGCCATAACAGCCCTTGGGGAAATGGGGGATATAGAGGCGGACAGATTTTTAAAGGGACTGCTGGGTTCTGAGGATCTCCAGCTCAAAAAGATTGCCGCCAGGGTTATCTTCGGAGGAGAAAAAGGCGTAAAGCCGGGCTATTTAAAAGAAGAAAAACAAAGGCTTACAAGGCTTAGAGAAAATAAATTTCCCTTTGTTATAAACTCAATGGATGCCGCAATCCGTTATGCAGTACCTGAAATAAGAGAATATCACGAGAGAGAGCTTACAGGTCTGATCGCCTGGGTGTGCGAGGATTTTTCAGCCACACGCAGAGACCTTGTAGAGGCAGGGTTAATAAGCAGGTCTAATGGAATATGTGAACTCACAGAACGGGGAAAAACCGTCTGGAGTGTGGAACATTTTATAATGGAGAAGTATATGAAAAAGGCGGTTTAAGGTATGAGGTGTGAGGTATACAGCTGAAAATAGATACAGGCTACCTGTAAACCTTGTACCTTTAACCGTTTTTATTCCCATTGACACAAAATTTTGAATTACCTATACTGATGAAATTTTAAAAACAGCAAAAGGAGATTACACAAATGACAGAGGTTGTAATTGTTTCCAGCGTTAGAACAGCAGTAGGTAGTTTTGGTGGTACACTTAAGACCACTCCGGTAGTAGATCTCGGATCAATAGTTCTTAAAGAGGCATTAAAAAAGGTTAATCTCAGGCCCTGTGCCTCGGATAATCTTTTGAGTTTTGAGCCAGATGCCCTTAAAGGCATCGGCATGATCGACCTTGAGAAAAAGGGTTACGATTATGATGATTCTGCACAGCCCATACAGATTGATGAAGTAATTATGGGCAATGTTGTAGGAGCAGGCCAAGGACAGAATACAGCACGCCAAGCAATGATCAAGGCAGGTATTTCAAAAGAAACACCTGCAATGACCGTAAATAAGGTTTGTGCCTCAGGTATGAAGGCTGTTGCACTTGCAGCCCAGGCTATCAAGGCAGGTGATGCTGAGGTTATTCTTGCCGGTGGTATGGAAAACATGAGCATGATCCCCTATGCAATCCCGGCAGCCAGATGGGGAGCACGAATGAATAATGCGGACATGGTTGACCTGATGGTATTTGACGGTCTTTTTGAGATCTTTTATGGCTATCACATGGGTATAACCGCAGAAAACATTGCGGAAAAAATGGGTATTTCCAGGCAGGAACAGGATGAACTCGGCGCACTCAGCCATCAGAGGGCCCTCAAGGCAATTTCAGAGGGTCTCTTCAGGGATGAGATAGTCCCGGTCGTAATTCCCCAGAGAAAGGGCGATCCCATTGTTTTTGATACCGATGAAAGACCAATGGAAACCAGCGTTGAAAAAATGGCAAAATTGAGACCTGCATTTAAAAAAGACGGTACTATTACAGCAGGAAATGCCTCAGGTATTAATGATGCCGCCGCCGCGATGCTTGTAATGTCAGCAGACAAGGCAAAAGAACTTGGATTAAAGCCAATCGTTAAGATTAAATCCTATGCGTTTGCAGGTATCGACCCGGCATATATGGGACTGGGTCCTGTTCCCGCAGTTAGAAAAATTTTGGCAAAGGATAATCTTACCATCAATGATTTTGGTACAATTGAGCTTAATGAGGCATTTGCCTCACAGGCAATCGGGTGTATGAGAGATCTGAACTGCGATCCTGATAAAGTAAATGTGCTTGGAAGCGGTATATCAATAGGCCACCCGATTGGAGCCTCAGGTGCGAGATTACTGGTTACGCTGATAAGCCAGATGGTAAGAAACGGTGATGCGCTTGGGCTTGGAAGTCTGTGTATTGGTGGCGGTCAGGGAATTGCCATGGTGCTTGAACAGGCATAATAACCGTTTTATTCAGATTTCAAAGGGTCTCTTTTAAAGGGGCCCTTTTTATTTTTTCCGCCCTACAGGCGGACGATAAGGTTTAACGTTTCAGGCGGAGCACTGCCCTCCCCCATTTGGGATTTTTGCGGCTCCTGCTGCTATCCAGTTAATCAGGCGCGTGAATACGCCCTCTTTTTTTTTCCTTTTACCACTCCCTGAACCCTGTTTTTCTGCATCCATAGCTATTTTCCCATAATATCTGGTTTTACTGTACCTAATGCCCTGTATAACGCCCCTACAGCCAGCTCAGCGCAGTGATAATTTGCAGGGGGCAATGTCTCAAGAAAATCTATTACAGTCTCAGGGGTAATCTCCCAGGCCGCTTCGAGACTCTTACCCTCAAGAAGAAAACATATGCTGTTTGCACAGGCGTTGGTATTTATACACCCTTTTACATTATATGTGATGTTACTGATTATATTGTTATCATCAATATCCAGATACATCTCCACAATGTCGCCACAGTCTCCTATATTTTTCCCGGTATAGGGATATTCCTTTTTTATTTCCTGCTTGTCTGTTCGATAGGCCATTTCAAGATAATTACGTGAATGGTCGTTCCAGAAGTCAAATTCCTTTATTTCCTGCATGATATTTCAGTTCACCTTTAAATTTATCTCAATAATGTTTTAATCAATATTTAAAAAATGTCAAGCGCCGGAAATTTCATATATACAGTTTATTTCTTGACAAAAAATGAGTTTCAATGATTCACTGTGTATTTTTAAAATTACTGTTCCTTTTGAAATTATGTTACCGAGATTGATAAGGAGGATGAAACATGGATAAGAAATGGTCTGATTTGACTCCTGATGAAAAAAGGGAGGAAAGATTCAAACGCTGGCTTTCCCCCGAGGGTATCAACTTTATTAATCCTGATGCAGAAAGGCTTTACAAAGAAAGACTTACAAGAGTCATTGAAGCCATAAAGCTAAATAATCCTGACAGGGTTCCGACACTTGCAGGTTGCGGTCATGCCCCGGCAAGATATGCTGGTTATACGGCAAAAGAGGTAATGTATGACCCGGAAAAACTGATTAAGGCATGGACAAAATATATGGAGGAGGTTGAACAGGATGCATTCCCCGCTCCCAATGTAAGGAGCGGTTACCTGTGGGATCTGGTAAGGCCCAGGATGTATAAATGGGCAGGACAGGGACTGCATGACAGTTTTTCACCACAGTACGTTGAGCTTGAATTTTTAAAGGCAAACGAATGGGATACCTACATTGACAACCCTTCTGACTTCCATCTCAGGACCTTTCTTCCCCGTGCATATGAAATAGCAAAACCCCTTGAAAAACTTCCGCCACTTAATGCAATAGGTGGTTTCGGTGCGGGATTTGGCGCATTTGCCGACCCGGAGATTCAGGCTGTTTTTTCTACCTTAAGTAAGGCCGGAGAGCTGGAGATAGAATGGCGAAAGGTAATCATGCAGGTAGAACGTACAGGTAAGGAAATGGGCCTTCCGGTCTATTATGTGCTTGCCCGGGGTGGAGTGCCGATAGATACAATAGGTGCTGCACTAAGAGGCACAGTAGGAACCATAAATGATATGTTCAGACAGCCTGAAAAACTGATTGAATATATGGAAAAGGAAATGCCAAAGGCTATTCGTTCCATAGTTGAAACAGCGGATATGACTGGAGTACCGACAGTATACATGCCTCTCCATAGAGGAGCAGACGGCTTCATGTCCGAAAAGCAATTCCTGAAATATTACTGGCCGTATCTCAAACGGGTTGTAGATGGTTGCGTGGAAGAAGGGCTTGTGCCTGTTCTGTTTGCTGAAGGTGGCTACAATTCAAGACTGGAAATAGTAAAAGACCTTCCCAGGGCCTCGGTAATATGGCATTTTGACCAGACAGACATCAAGAAAGCCAAGGAGATCCTGGGCGACACGGCATGTATAATGGGGAACATTCCGATTTCCACGATGGTAACAGGAACACCGGATGAAGTTAAGGCTCAATGTAAGACATTGATCGAAACAGCAGGAAAAGGCGGAGGGTATATCCTCTCACCGGGCGCGGCATCCGATGATGTAAAATTTGAAAATATCCGGGCAATGCTTGAAGCAGCAAAGGAATATGGTATTTATCACAAATAATCCGTAATAGAATATCTTCCCCTGCAGCCTTTCTGATCAGGCTGCAGGATCTGTGCTCTCTAAATTTTAAAGATCAAATAAGTATGTTTTTCTTGCAAATAATAGAAATCTTATGCTAATCTTTTTTGCATATTTAAAATAAAAAATACAGGAACCAATTAATGAGCAATTTTTCAGGCAGAACAAACAGGTATTATTACTATTATTACTACACCTGTAGTCTGCCTGCAGCCAGTTGATTCCATCCTTATATAATCAGACAATTTATAAAGCTGCAGGAAGTAACCTTCTTGCGGCTTTTTTATTTTTATGGAGGATTTTTTAATGGAAAAGATAACCGATATTTATGTTGAGTCATACATCCCTGTTGTATCTCCTGATACACTGATAAGAGAACTGCCCCTTTCTGACCGGGTCATGGAAACTGTCACTTATTCACGAAAAATAATCAGGGATATCCTGGATAAAAAAGATAAACGTCTGCTCGTGATTGCAGGGCCCTGCTCCATACACGATAAAAAATCCGCTGTCGAGTATGCGGAAAAATTAAAAATACTGAGCAGGAAAGTTGAGTCCCGTTTATTTATTGTCATGAGGGTATATTTTGAAAAACCACGAACCAGTATCGGGTGGAAAGGCCTGATTAATGATCCATGCCTGGACGGCTCATGTAATATCGAATCAGGGCTGAGGTCAGCAAGACAACTGTTGCTTGAGATAACCGAACTCGGTGTTCCTGCGGCAACTGAAATGCTGGACACTATAAGCCCTCAATACTTTGCAGATCTGATATCATGGAGTGCAATCGGTGCAAGGACAACAGAATCCCAGACACACAGAGAGATGGTAAGCGGACTCTCCATGCCCGTTGGTCTGAAAAACGGTACTGATGGAGATCTAATGATTGCAGTCAATGGAATGAAGGCAGCGGCATACCCTCAAAAATTTATTGGCATCGACAGTATGGGAAGGACCAGTATTGTACAGACAAAAGGAAATCCATACACACACGTTGTTTTAAGGGGAGGAATGCGCCCAAACTATGATTCTGTAAGTGTCAGTAACACAATCACACTCCTTAAAAAAAATAACCTGCGGGATTCCTTGATTATTGACTGCTCACACGGGAACTCCTCAAAAAATTACAGTATGCAGTCCAGGGTATGGCAGGATGTAATAAACCAGCGAATTGACGGGAATGCTTCTATAACAGGGCTTATGCTGGAAAGTAATATACACGAGGGAAATCAGCCCGTTGGAGATAACCCGGAAGATCTGAAATACGGTGTATCAATAACCGATGCCTGTATTTCCTGGGAGATGACAGAGGATTTAATAATTTCAACATACAACTATCTTGAACAGCATTCAGAAAAAAATACAAGGTATTGCTTTTAATTGTCTTAAAAAAGAGGAAACCATGGATAATCAATTAAATAATGAACTGCTTGAATCACGAAGCAGGATAGACCTCATCGATTCAAAGATAATAGACCTCCTCTCGGAAAGACAATCGGAAGTCGATAAAGTCATTGCGTTTAAGAAAGCGAACAACATGCCTGTGCGTCGCCCGGCAAGAGAAGAAGACATGATATCGAAACGAAGGAACAGGGGTAAAGAAAAGAACCTTGATCCGGATTACCTTGAAGAACTGTTCCGTACAATAATACACCAGTCCTGTGTTGAACAGACTGAATCAAAATCAGTAAAGGGTGTCAGATCGGATGCAACAGTGCTCATTGTCGGCGGAACCGGCGGTATGGGAAAATACTTTACGGAATGGTTCGACAAATCAGGTTATGATACAAGGATACTTGGAAGCAGGGACTGGGATAATGTTGAGTCTTTATGTAAAGAAGTAGATCTGGCCCTTATAAGTGTACCGATTAATAAAACCGTTGATGTCATAAAAAAAATCAGCCCGTTTCTTCCTGCTAAAGCTGTTCTTGCTGACCTCACGAGTATAAAAACGGCCCCAATGAAGGCAATGATGGATTTATATAACGGTCCTGTAATAGGTATTCACCCCCTGTTCGGCCCAACAACATCTACCATGGATAAGCAGATAATTGTCTATACACCGGGAAGAGATAACGATGCATGTAAATGGATTATTGACCAGCTCTCAGACTGGGGGGCAATAATAGTTGAGTCCGATGAGGATGAGCATGACAGGATTATGGCGGTTGTCCAGGCACTCAGACACTTTGCCACATTTACATTCGGCAGATTTCTCTACAGAAAGAATATTGATCTGTTTCGTTCCCTGGAATTTTCAAGCCCCATATACAGGCTTGAACTGGGCATGGTTGGACGTCTCTTTGCCCAGGCCCCTGCCCTCTATTCGGGAATAATATTTGCCTCACAGGAAAGACGTGAAATACTGAAGGAGTTTTTATCATCCATATCAGAAACAATGGAAATTGTGAACAAAGGCGATAAGGAGGAATTTGAAAAACAGTTTAATGAAATAGCTGAGTGGTTCGGCCCTTTCAGTGAACAGGCAATGAGAGAGAGTTCATTCCTTATCGATAAATTAATAGAGAGATTTTAGTTTATACAGGTGATCAACAATCTCTGAAATAAAAGAAGGATTCAACAAATTTTTCTAACCAGTTTCTCAATAGTCAAGCCCTGAACCAGGATTGAAAAAAGTACAACACTATATGTCAACGCAAGAATAAGCTGGCGTTCCGGGGATGCAGGGAGAGAGAGGGCAAGGGCAACGGATATGCCACCACGGAGCCCTCCCCAGGTCATTATCCTTATAACTCCCGGGGTAAAACTTCGGAACAGGGAAAGCAGTTTTATGGGTATTGATATTGAAATCAGGCGTGCCAGGAGAACAACCGGGATTATAATAAAACACAGCAGCAGGTATTCGCGGTTAAATGTTAGAACAAGTATTTCCATACCGATCATGACAAACAGTACAGCATTCAGGATCTCATCCATCAATTCCCAGAATATATCCAGATGATGCCTTGTCTTTTCCGACATGGCAAGCAATCTGCCGTGATTTCCTACAAGGAGCCCTGCAACAACAATGGCTATTGGGCCGGAAATATGTAAAAAATCAGCAAGTGCATAGCCTCCGGTGGTGAGAGCAAGTGTGATCATAATCTCAACCTGATAGTTATCAACACTTTTAAGCATCAGAAATGCAATATACCCCATCACAAGGCCGGTAAAAATTCCTCCTGCGGCTTCCTGTGCAATCAATGAAAGGATGTGCCCTGTGCTTAAATGATGGGTACCTGATACAATTTCAAGTATAACTAAAAATAAAACAACACCAATGCCGTCATTAAATAAAGACTCTCCAGTTATCTTTGTCTCAAGACTTTTCGGGGCATTGGCTGTTTTAAGTATGCTCAATACAGCAATGGGATCAGTTGGTGAGATTATTGCCCCGAATAGCAGGCAATAAAGAAATGAAAGATTTACGTTAAACAGCCTCAATAAAATCCAGGAGGTTACACCCACAAGAATGACGGAAATAAGCGTACCTGCTGTTGCAAGAGAAGTTATGCTGTATTTGCGTTCTGCAAGGTCCTGCAGATTTACATTTAAAGCCCCTGCAAAGAGTAAAAAGCTCAGCATTCCGTGGAGAAGCGTCTTATCAAAATTGATATTATCCAGCAGTAACTGTGCGCTTTCGTCAAGTCCGGGAATTAACCTGTTTAAAAGAATGAGGAATAAAGAAAAGATAAGGGATATTGTCATTACACCGATTGTAACAGGAAGCCTGAAACAGCGATGATTAACATAGCTGAATATGGCAGTCAGAGTTATTATTATGGCAAGGACATGAAAAAGATCCACGGTTTTAGACTCCTGTCTCTGTAGAATAAGCAATCTCTTTATAATAGAATCCACTAATGATCAATATTGTTGACATACTATATCCTTATTTATATTTTAGTTTTGTCATAAGAACATACTTTATACAACAGGAGGGACATCAAATGGCAAAATCTCCCGAAGAACTCAGAACAGAAAGGGCAAAAAGGATACAGGACGCCTATGATTTAAAACAACCGGATCGTGTGCCAATCATTCTAAGTCTGGGATACATGCTGGCGCGGCTTGGCGGGATATCCTATGCAGAACTCGAGAGCAATCCGGATAAAACACAGGAACTGCTTGAAGAATACGCGTTGTATTTCCAGCCTGACAGGATTTCAGGCGGAGCAATTCCCGGTAAGGTCAACAGGATACTTGGAGACAGAATGACAAAATGGCCCGGACACGGCCTGCCGGAGGATCAGCCCTTCCAGTTTCAGGAAGGAGAGTATCTGAAGGAAGATGAGTATGATGAATTCATTGATGATCCCAGTGATTTTGCTATACGTAAATTTCTTCCAAGAGGTTTCAGTCAGCTTGAAGGTCTGGCAATGCTTCCTCCCCTTGCCACAGCAGTAATGGGTCACGGGGCATTACCTACTATTGGAGTACTTAACTCCCCGCAGGTCCAGACAGCATTAAAATCCCTGATTGCAGCAGCGGAATCAATGCTCGAGGCCGGAGACCGGCCCATAAGAAACGCACAGCGGTTGGCTGATCTCGGTTTTCCTTCAGGCATGGACTTTGCCGGGATTGCGGCGGCTCCATTTGATTTCATAGGGGATACACTGCGGGCAATGAGAGGATCTATGATGGACATGTACCGTCAGCCCGACAAGCTTCTTGCAGCTATTGAAAAGGCCCGGAAAATAATACTTAAATCATGTATTCATTCCGCTGAGATGACAGGACGTAATGTTATAATGATGCCCCTTCACAGGGGTTCCGACGGTTTTATGTCCATAAAACAGTTTGAGACCTTTTACTGGCCGCAATTCAAGGGGTTGCTGCTTGACATGATCGATGCCGGATTGATCCCCGCACCATTCTATGAAGGTGTCTGGGATAACAGGCTGCACTATCTCGCGGAATTACCAAAGGGAAAAACGAGAGGATCTTTTGAAAAAACCGATATGTTCAAGGCCAAGGAAATAATTGGTGACACAATGTGTATTACAGGAGGTTTTCCGGTTTCACTCCTCCAGGCAGGAACACCTGAAAAAGTTCGGGAACATACAAAAAAGATGTGTGAGATTGTAGGTAAAAACGGGGGATTTATAATGGCTGCCGGATCAGCCATGGATTATTGTGACAAAGAGCTTGTTAAGGTGTGGGTGGAAGCGACAAAGGAGTTTGGACAATATTAAAACCGGTTTACGGTATGCGGTGTGCGGTTTACGGATTTATTTTTCCGTACACCTTAAACCGTAAACCGTAGACCATTTAGCAATCTGCAGTGACAATCAAAGTCGACTCACTACATTAAATCTCTTTTATTCATAAAGACGTTTCATCATCCACGCCATATTTTCGCCGAGAACTCTCATTGTCCTTAAACCCTCTTCATCCTTTTCCACCTCACCCTTGTTCATCCCAAATCCCATATTCCAGTAACTGGAACCTGGCACCATCATCTCGGTGATGAAAAAGAAATGATTCAGCGTATCAAAGACATGAATGCTTCCTGCCCTTCTCACTGCAACAACAGCAGCCCCGGTTTTTCTTCTGAAAAATCTACCGTTTGCAAAGGATACAAAGCCAGCCCTGTCGATCAGGCCCTTCATCTCTGCGGTTACATCGGTAAAATATGTGGGTGACCCCAGGATAATACCATCTGCTTCTATCATCTTCTCAAGACATTCGTTAAAATCGTCATTATCAAAAGCGCATCTTTTATCTTTATTCTCAAAACATTTCATACAGGCCTTGCAGCCATGTATTGTTTTTCCTGAAAATTGCAGAAGTTCTGTTTCTATGCCCTCTTTTTCAAGTTCATTAAAAACACTCTTTATCATTATGGCAGTGTTTCCGTCTTTTCGTGCACTTCCGTTAATACCCAATACCTTCATACTGTCCCTCCTTAATTAAAGAATATCCAGAACATCCCTTACATAGCTGTCAATCATCTCTTCAAGTGAAGACGTTATATCTTTGAATTGGATGCCAAATGATGTTCCTGTAGCATCACAGTTTATGCTTTTGATAATTCCCTTTAATTTATGTATACCTTCAAACCCGAGTAGAGGAAAAGATATTTCAAGGGAATCATTTATCTTCATATCATTAGTATCCCCTTTATCGGTTTTTATGGTAAAACGGATTCCGCTTTTACTTATTTCCATAACCAGCCCTCTGAGCTGTTCTTTGTCTGTTTCAAGGGTGGCAGGAATAAAGCAGCTTACCCGCGGGGCCTTTCTGATATTTAAACTTTCAACTTTCTCAGGGTATGAAAGAAAGGTTACTTTGTAGGGTTTTTCAACCGAACCAAGCGATTTTGTCCTGAAGCCGTATAAATGTCCCATATAAACATACTGGACAAGAAAAATTGTGCCATTATCTATCTGATTTCGAAACCTGCTTGGGATCCGCATTCTAACCATTATATAGGTCGGAGCTTCAATACCAATTAGGATTGACTTGAACTTTTCTTCCATGCCATCAATCTGCATATTCAATTCACTTCCAAGCGCTATTGCCAACTTTTCATTTTTTTCCATTATCAAATTTTCCCGCTAAAGTTACATAATAAGAAAAGATTGAGATATAAATAATTAGTATCGGTCGAATGGATTGAATATATTTGCATTTATTTGCTATTTCAAGCCCTGATTGCTGGAAAATGCAATTTCTGTTATTATTTTATTAATAAAGGCCTTCTCGGATATTTGAAAATTTATTAAACGCACAACAGATGAGAAAGGAGGATAAAAATGGAAGGATATAAAAAGATTCTTTTTCCTACGGATCTAAGCGAGGATTCAAAAACAATTGCAGAACATGTGAAACTGATGGCAGAAAAATTCGGGTCAGAAATTACAGTCATATATGTAGTCAGCGTCGGCCCCTATTACAGCTCTCTGGAGGTACCTTCAGCGGGACTTGCAAGCTTTGAAACAGAGCTTGTCTCTGCAGCAGAAACCAAGATGAAAGCATTTTCTGAAGAAGTATTTAAAGGATTTAATGTCAAAACTGAAATTTTTTCAGGAAATCCTGCAGATGAAATAGTCGAGTATGCAGAAAAGAATGGAGAAGATCTGATTATTATGGGGCACAGCAGGGCAGGTCTTGAAAGAGTACTGCTTGGCAGTGTTGCACACCGAATTGTCAAACTTTCAACTGTTCCCGTAATGGTTGTAAGGGTTAATGAGTAGTATGTTACAGTTCCGGCCGGTTTTTATCCGGCCGGAAATTTCTAACGTATCTTATAACTGATCGACAGGCCTGAACCTTCGGTAAAAAATTCTGTATTGTACCTTTCAAGTGATTTAATATAATTTCTGAACTCGCCTGTCCCCATTCCACCCCTTCCCCACACAGAATCAGAAACATTATGTGCAGTATAACAGCCTCCTGTTTTCATCTTCCGGTCGAGATCTATGAAATAGTTTTTGTACCATCCCTTATCCGCATCACAGAACACAAAATCAAAGGGACCTTTCAATTCTTTTACCAGTTCGTGGGCATCTGCCAGTCTGGCATCAATAAATTCCGATACCCCGGCCTTTTTAAAGTTTGCCAGGGCTTCACTATACCTCTGTTCATCAATCTCAATGGTTATAAGCTTACCCCCTGTTTTACTCAAGGCCCAGGCTATCCAGATTGCGGAATGTCCGGTGGAAGTCCCTATTTCAAGTGCGGTTTTATAGTTCCCTTTGATGACGAGATCATACAATTTTTTCCCGTCCACTTCAGGCACGTTCATATCGCGCCATCCGTATTCATGTTCAAAAAGAAATTTTTTCACCTTATCGTCCAGCTTCTGAACTGCAGTAAGATTATCTGAATAAGCAGGTACAATTGCCAGCAACACTATTAAACACATTGTTATTAACAAACGCAGGGGCATGTTTTTCACCTCATAATATAGGTTAAAATTATCTGTTTTTAATCCCTGTCAAATAACAGTTGACTGCCTTTTTTTCATTAAAACATGTCAGAATAAAGATAATTGCTTCATATCCAAAATATTGTTAAAATAGAAATAATTGTTTAATTCAGTTGCCCGGTTTCAGGTTATCGGTGGCTACAGATCAATATTATTATATTATTAAAAATACCTCAATTTAAACCTCAAAACCTGAAGATTTCATATTAACCTTCTACTTAACACTCTAGCTGCTGTATTATTTTAACAAAATAATAAACTTATCCAAAGGCAACAATAGATGAATGAAATTGACGGCTTGAAATGGCAGTTGGAAACATATAGTGCGGCACTTTCCCAGCAGATTGAAAGATTGTACAATGCCTTGGAAGAACTTCAGCGAATAAGCCTGCTTCTCACCGACCAGGATGATATTACTGATAAAAAAATTGATGCATGGCTGCAACATGAAAATTTTGAAATAGATGAAGATGGCTTTTTTCAGAGTATACCCCTTGTATCAGCATTCAGGAGTGGCAAAGCCCCTTCTGACGCAGTCAGTATCTCCTGGAGCAAGGATCTTAAGTTAAATCCGGTCATACGCAGAAATATGTATTGTCATAGAAATATCGGCAGTCATCTTAAACATATCCATGAAC
This sequence comes from Desulfatiglandales bacterium, assembly GCA_963667015.2. Taxonomy (GTDB): domain Bacteria; phylum Desulfobacterota; class DSM-4660; order Desulfatiglandales; family HGW-15; genus JAAZBV01. The sequence continues at coordinate 2,786,868 of CAXXJJ010000001.1, read as the reverse complement.
GCCTGGGGGATATAGGCTGGATATATTATCAGGATGCAGCCAACGCTTCTCTGCAGTATCCCTATATCGATCAGGGAAGCACTATTCCCTTTGATTTTGACTGGACTTCATATCACACTTTTATTTCTGTAGATCCTGAAAACAATCCCGAAAGACAAATTCGCTGGACACCACCAACAGTAGATTATGCAGGTGAGGGTATAATCCTTTCCGTATCTATCCCTTTATGGAAGGGAGAAACCTTCCTTGGCCTGTGGAGTATTGATCTTCCGATCAGATATTTATACAGGAATTTTTCTACCCATACACCATTTCCCAATCAATCCAAATTTATTGTGGATCAGCAGGGTATGCTGATCCTGCATGACGAACTGCAGGCAAAAATAGATGACAGGCGCGGCAGTATTTTTTTACATCCTATCACCGAATTGGGAGGAGAATGGAAAAACTTAAACCTGAAAACCGTTAGTAAAACGGAAAGCGGTGTTCAATTTATCACAGATAAAGACGATACAGAATGGGTTTTCTGTCATTCCCGTGTGCCAGGCGTCAACTGGATACTTTTTTCAGGGTTACCAAAAACCGAAATGGAAGATGCTGCTGCCCGCCGCCTGCAGCAGGCCTTTCAACATATATCCGATGGAAACTTTTCCCACAGGATAGAGGTAACCGAAACAAATGCCCTGGCAACACTGGTCGATGAATTCAACAGGATGAGCACACGACTCAGTCTCGCAGAGGAAAACCGGGAAGAGATTGAAAATCAGTTACGTCAGTCTCAAAAGATGGAGGCTGTCGGCAGACTGGCAGGTGGAGTCGCGCATGATTTCAACAACATGATCAGCATTATTATGGGTTATACAGAGTTAGCCCTTGAGGGCCTCCCTAAAAATGATCCTTTGTATGCTGACCTGCAGCAGGTCCTTGAAGCTGCGACCAGATCAAAGGATCTTACACGCCAACTTCTGGCCTTTGCCCGTCAACAATCTATTGATCCTAAAACTCTCGACCTCAACGATACTGTTGAAAATATGCTCAGAATGCTTATTCCGCTGATCGGAGAGGATATTGATCTTATCTGGAACCCCAATGAAGATATATGTCCTATCTATATTGATCCGTCACAGATCGATCAAATCCTTGCCAATCTATGTGTTAATGCCAGAGACGCAATAAGTGGTATTGGCAAGATTATTATTGAAACTGCAAATGCCGAATTTGATGATGAGTACTGCTCCATGCATAAAGGGTATACACCCGGTCACTATGTGCAATTGACAGTAACTGACGATGGCAAAGGAATGGATTCAGCGACTCTAAACCATATTTTTGAACCCTTTTTCAGCACAAAAGCCATTGGGAAAGGAACAGGATTAGGGCTGTCAACGGTCTATGGTATTGTGAAACAAAATAATGGTTTCATCAATGTCTACAGTGAGCCGGGATATGGTACGACATTCAGGATTTATTTTCCCAAGGTGAGTGACCGATCTGTTGAAACCCTTCCACAAAACATTGAGACAGCAGGTTCAAATAATAATGAGACGATTTTACTGGTTGAAGATGATACAAGCATACTGGCGGTTACAAAAAGAATGCTCAATAAAATGGGCTACAGAGTATTGGCTGCCAATTCACCCAAAGAGGCGATTGACCTTGCCGAGAACAGTACTGAATCGATTGCTTTTCTAATAACTGACGTTATCATGCCGGAGTTAAACGGACGTGACCTTTCAGAAAAATTAAGGGTTCTTTTCCCTGGCTTAAAAGTTCTTTTCATGTCCGGTTATGCATCGGATATTATTGTCCATAGAGGAGTCCTGGACAAGGATGTATTTTTATTACAGAAACCCTTTACAAAAAAAGAACTCGCCGCAAAAATCAGGGAAGTATTGACTATAGAAGCATCATTCTAAAAAATCTTCTTTAATGGCGTAGTGTACAGCCACAATGTATGCCTGGAATTATCCTCATTTGATATTATTTCTATCTTTTTATCATATACATACCCTGCAAGGTCATAGTTATGAAATACCAGTCTTGAACCGGGTTTAAGAGTTTCAAACTGTGGCACAAGCCTCAGGTTCATTTCAGGCAGGAGGTAGACAGGAAGCACATCCGCATCACTGATATCAACTTTAAAAATATCTGCCTGAACTATCTCCACCAGGTCTGAGACCTTATTTTTTTCAGCATTTTTTCTGGACTCCCGGACCATCACAGGGTCAATTTCATAGCCTATTCCCCTGCTCCCATACTTTTGCGCTGCCAGAACCAGCATCCTTGCATCTCCGCATCCCAAATCAACTACAATGTCATCTTTCTTTACATCAGCCATGTGAAGCATTTGAGACACAATATCATATGGTGTTCCGACATATACAACATCGGGTGTCTGAATAAATATGGGTTCATCTGCGTTTTCATCAGCAACCAGTGGAGCCGAAACAAGGATAAGCAGAGTCGCTATTAAAACCAATCGTCTTATATTTTGTTTAAATTGATACATTGAGGTTCCTTTATAAGCTAAGATAACTCTATAATATTCTAAAGAAAAATTGCCAGTGACGGAAACCTTGCGATGATATTTCCAATTGCATAACCACTTAATTCGCAACCTGTTGCATACACAATTCGAAGGTTGGGCATAGTCAGAAATGATGTTAAATCATTATCAAATACACCGCAATTTTCGATATTAAACTCATTGAGCCTCGCCATTCCTTCAAGACTCTTTATTCCCGTTCCGCTTATTTTAGTGTTTGCAAGAGAGAGAACTTCAAGATTCTTAAAACGGGCTATCTGGGCCATGTCTTCATCAGATATATTATTGCCGCTCAGGTTCAAGACCCTGAGCGTATTTACAGCACTCAGGTGTTTTAAAAATGCACCATCGATCTGAGTGTTTTGCAGTGCCAGTGCCTCAAGCTGATTAAGATTCGATATCCATTTCAATTCTTCTCCCGTAAGATCCATGTCATGTATATATAACCTTTTAATGCCTGTACAATTTTTCAGATATTTCAAACCATTGTCAGAAAGAGTGCTATTACTTATCTCCAGCCATTCAAGTCCCGGCAGTCCTGGAAGATAACGCATGGAAGTATCCTTGAATTCACCGTTCTTGGCTTCTATCCAGCGAACATTGCCCTGAGGGTCAGCCTGGAGCGGAATTCCCGATTCGGTCAGTTGCGTAACTGCCTTTTCAATATTTTTAGGATTGGAGAAGTTGCTGTTAACTGCAGAGCATGAAAAAAATAACGCCAACACAAGCACAAGTGCAGAGCCTTTAAAACCTGAACGCATGAAAACCTCCTAAAACCTCCCCATCAATAATTTAATTAATGATGGGGAGAGCCTTTAATATTATCGGACCTTAACAAACAGGGTAGCAATAATTCCAAGCACACCAAAAGGAATCATCCAGTACCCGGCAATTGCCCAGCTTTCCTGTATGCCTGCTGTTGCTGCATAAGCCGCCTGAATTCGCGGAAACAGTATGCCGGCAAGAAACATTCCAATATTCTGAAGGAAAATAGCAATAGCCATACCTATTCCGATAAACTGGGGTTTCTTTGCTACTTCAGGAACTGAAGCAAGAAGTACCGCTGCGAGAGGACCATGCAGAATACCAAATATGAGCGTATACAGAGGAATCATACCTCCATCAACATTAAATGGGAAAAGGAAGGTTAAGGTCACAAGGGCAAAGGGAATAATAATCATAATCTTACGTTTACCAATAGTGTCAGATATCCAGCCTCCGATCGGTGATGAAAAGATTGAAGCACCAAATACAAAAGCGGTTACAAACGAGGCATACAATAGAAGACCATTATCGTATGTCGGTAGAAAACCCTTAAATTCCATGAGGTATGACGGGTAAACATTAGTTACAGCCATAACAACAAGGTTATAACAGCCGAATGCGACACCGATCATCCAGAAACTGCGGTTAGCCATTCCTTTAAACAGGCTGGGGGAGGCATCCTCACCTGGAGGCGGAGCTGGAGCAGGTTCCATTTCATCTGCCCTCGGCATACGGAACATAATTGCAAATATTATGAAAGAGAGAGCTGAGAAACCAGCGCATAACCACCACACATATTTCCAGCCGTAGGCTGCATCAATTAATGGTGCAATAAACAGCATAACTATATTACCTATTGCAACACTGGTTGCCCATATTCCTGTGGGCAGAGATGTTTTCTGTAAAGGAAACCACATGCTGATTGCCAGTGGTGCGGTTACCATAATCAGCCCCATCCCTACTCCTTCGATGAATCGTCCTACCTTGAGCATTAAAAATGTTGTTGCCAAAGCACCAATTGCAGGCCCTATTGCTACAGCGGCAACAGAAATCAATGCAGTAGCCTTGATTCCGATTTTTCTAAGAATAAAACCGGCAGGAAGAGCAAGAACAAATCCCATGATCGAAAAGATGCCCATCAGATCGCCTGTTTCGACAAAGGTCACCTTAAATTCATTATTTAGTGTAACCATCAGGGGTGGCACCTTGAACAGATTAAGAGTCGATGACAACGTGACCATGTATAGAGCGAACACTATTGCCCAGGCATATGCCGGCGTTTTCGGTATTGCAGTAGATTGCTGATTCATTGGACCTCCTTAAGTATGTTATTCAAGCTGAATAACTGCCGAAAATGGTTGATAAGAAGTCCCTTTAAGGGGGGCTGAAAAATTTTTTAATGATTTTTAAAGAGCTACTGGCGGCACATAATATTGTTGGTTGGGGTCTTTGTCAAGATATGATCTTCCATGATGTATTAAATGATGTATTATTACACAGGATCACATTATATGTAGTAATAAAGCTGGAAATCCGAAATTATTACTCAATAAAAGGCGTCAGGTTATCAGGCGGGTTCACGCCATATGAATTATACTATTTTATTCCCCGCCCGCCCTAACGATCTCGCACTGACATCTGAATAATAAAGCAAAAGCTGAAATATCTTCAGTTTTTAACTGATTTGGATTTATTCTCTATTTCTGGCGTAAAATTCAGATTTTTTCAATCTGGCATAAGCTTTTATAACAATAAAGACCGACATTACGGCAACAAGAAATAAAACGATATAAGATCCTGCAAAAGAATCAAGACCCGCTGTATTAACAAAACATCCTCCACCGCCACCTCCTCCACTGCTGCCATCGTCATCATCGTCATCTGTGTCATCAGACAGATCGGTGATTGCCTGGATTCTACCCCAACCGTAGATATTATCTTTTCCGTATGTGCCCATATCTATGGCATTTGACTCAATGGCGTCCTGCAGTTCATCCGGGGTCATTCCGGGATACTTTGAAAGTATCAGCGCGGCTAATCCGGCAACATGAGGTGTAGCAGCAGAAGTCCCATAAAACCCGTCACCGGATGACGAACTGCCATAGGTATAGGTACTGATACCATCAGGCCCCATGACATCAGGCTTTCTCCTGGCGATACTGCCTGCCCACGCGTTGGTTGGCCCCTGGGAACTGAAACCTTCCTGTGGTCCTGTGGTCCAGCGCTCATAATCTATTGCACCCACAGCCAGTACACTTTCCGCATCGGCGGGTTCATTAAGAGAGCTTGATGACGTAGCGATTGGATCTGAATTAGCATCAAAGGGCAGAAATACACTTGTCATGCCAAGGGACAGTTCCATCTCTACATTATCTGATCCGGCTTCCTTTACGATAGCGACTGCATAATAATGCCAGGGGGGATCGGGCTCGTTGTCAGAGATATCCAGAGATATATATTCAACAGGTTCGTAGGGTGAACCATCCTGTACATATGTTGATGAAGCGATTTCCTCAACATCTCCTGTCTCGGGGTCATATTCAAACAGGATCATATCATAGTCTATGTCCGCTTTAATCCAGTCGTTCCATCTTAATAAAACACTGACCTCACCATCCTCCGGGTCACCGTCATCATTTGTTGTGGCATATGCCCCAAAAATATTAATATCTACCTCGGTATTTCCATCAAGAAATTCATGGCAATTATCGTTATTACTATCCCTGAATACACCTTTCCAGTGTGCCCCTATGGTAACACCATCAAGAGAAGTAAAATTTCCTCCATTCCCGGCCGATGCCACGGTCAGAATGCCGTGTTCCCTGACTTCATCAAAGGCCTCATCAAAGGGCCCGGTTCCGTCTCCGGGGCCGGTTCCGCTTGTTCCGATCGAGAAGGATATAATATCAATGGAATTATCAATGCAGTATTCAAGTGCCTGAAGGATATCCGTCGAGTACAAAACCTTTAAAAGATGGAACTCGGCCTGAGGGGCCATATCATATATTATCTCGGCACAGGCAGTACCATGATAATATTCTGTTTCAAGTCCGTTCCCAGTAAAATCCCATGTTTCTACACTTCCGGGAAGATCGCCATTCAGCTGGGCCTCCGTCAACCCCTTAAAACCGACATCTATGACAGCAACCTTTACACCTTCACCAAAATAGTCAATATTGTGAAAATCATTTGAATCTGTGACAGCAACTCCTTCACTTTGAACGTCCTGAGGAAAAACCCTGCGCGGTAGTCTTGCAGTTTTGATGGATTCAATTTCATTAAACATTTTTTCAAGATTTTCTGCAGGGACCTCAACAGCGGCCATATTATCCCAAGATTTAATTGTCCTAACTCCAAAAGTTTTCAACTTATCCGACAACCCATTAATATCTTTGGATGTATTGATAATTAACTTTATATTTTTCGTATCCCTTTTAAATTGTTTTTTAAGACTGGCTGCATCAAGTCTCAATTTCTTTTTATTTTCATAAATGGTGCTTTCTGATTGCTGCCTGACTTTATCCTGTTTAATCTTCTCTTTCAGGCCCGGTAATTTATATAAAATCTGAGTTCTGATTTTTTCGATATCTTTAATATCTGATTTATTAAATGCTTTTTTGGGAGTAGCCGAAGCGCCGGAAAGACAAAACAATAAAGATAGAAATACAATACTCAAAAAAACATTCTTATTCAATTTCATCTGGTAACCTCATGTAAACAGGAAATAATACCGAATAAATATCTTACTTTAAATTATTGATTATAAAGAACTACCCGTATCTGGCGGGACATAATATTGTTGTATATATTCCCTGTCAATATACTTATTTTTAACTATTGACTCGAATATTTTTATTAAGTACAATTGTAGTCAAGAGTTACAAATACTACACACGGAGGAGAAGCAGACAATTAAAAGCAGTTAAACATCAAGTGAAAGGAGAGTAATCATGGAAACATTAAGAAATCCGGGCATTAACTTTCCAGTCAGCGGTTTAGTAGCAGTAATTGCAACAGGATTGCTTCTCATATTTAATTACAACCTGTCTAAAATTTACATTCCCAGAAAGATAGATTTAACCCCCAAGCCAGTTTTTATACCCTACCCTCAAACTCCGGAACCTGTCGAGATTGAGGAAACGGAAACTATTATCAGCGAACCAGCAACCTATACCAAAAAAGATCATACCCATGTAAGTGCAGATCCGCCCAGGACTATTGCACCAATTCAGCAGGGAAGAATACCCGGTCCGGGAGAGATAAAAATAACAAAAATTAAACCAGGGATCAGTGTCCAGGTTCCTTTTATCCCTGAACATTTCACCCCGGAACAGGTTGATCAGAGGCCTCGCGTTATAAGGCCTGTTACCCCTGTGTACCCTCACCAGGCAACAATCAATGGTATTGAAGGCAGGGTTGTTCTGCGTTTTATTGTAGATGAAAACGGCGAAGTACAGAACCCGGAAGTAGCCCGGGCTGAGCCCAAAGGTGTGTTTGAGGAAGCTGCTCTTGCAGCAATAGTTAAATATAAATTCATACCCGCTAAAATAGGAAAAAAGAACGTAAGATGTATTGCTGTGATGCCAATTGGATTTAAAATCAACTAATATCTATCCAAAAACTATCTTTTGATTTTTTGATGGCAGCAAATAAAAAGGCAGTATATGTTAACAAAAGAGGGCGTCTTTGAAGGACGCCCTCTTGGTTTTAAGCTATTATCAGGAGAATTATTATTCTATCTCCACTCATCCACAGACGCGCTCCGTGTATAGGCAAAATCTCCTGCCTGCCAGAACATGTTGGTTCCTCCGCCAACAGATAGAACTGTAATATTGGATGGGCTTATAAATTGCGGAATATCTGCATCATCCGGAAGCTTCAGCCATGAGGCAATTGGTTCCTGCCCCATCTCACCCATTGGAATAATAAAATTCTGGACAGCATAAAAGTCATCTTTCCAGTCCCTGACCTTGACCTTTGTATTCTTATAAATCCACTCAATCAGCTGTTCCTTGGAAACAAAGCCCTCATCATCTCTTAGTTTATGGGTAATATTAGGATCCAGAAAAAGGCTTACAGACGAAAACGGGCTGACAAATTTCAGCCAGAATGGAATCTGAGGATGGAAGGCCTTTTCAAAGCTCTGATCAGGATGTGTAATTCCCCAGCCTAAAAATACACTCACTGCACTTTCTTCAGGTTTAAATCCCTGTTGTACATGAAAAGGTTTCCAGCCTTCCGGAAGTTCCTCTTCATTTTCAGCAAAGCAGAGATTGTTGTAATTAAGGTTATTTCCCTGGCTGCCCATATAGGTCTCTCCGGCCTTTCCGGAGGCGCTCAGGTTTATGGACATCAGGGTCCATGCACGCCCTATTACGGAATTGGCCTGGTTGAAAGGTCCCATTGCACCGATTCCAGAATTCATATTAATCTCATTACGTACAGGACCATTCACAACTACCATGGTTGCAAAGGATGTCGTAGAGGTAGAAAGGGAGGTCATCCCGGTGGATGCAAGGGCCAGTATTACCGGAAAATGCTCAGGTTTTGCTCCTGCCATTACTGCATTAACAGCAACCTTTTCCACAGTATAACTCCACAGTTCATGGGGAGAAGACGGCTGCATTTTACCTACTGTTTCATCCGGAGCATGGCTTGTCCCTTCAAGCATAGCAGCGACTCTTTCTTTGGTTGGAAGAACAATAGGAAGTCCGTCTGTCCAGCCTTTTTCCAGAAACAGGTTGTGCAGGTTCTCTTCAGTATCAGGCTCTACCATGAGCGGAGTGGGTCTTTCAATGGAGCCTGTTTCCCTGTCTTCCTTGCTCAGGGGAACAGTGATTGCATCAATGATTTCCTTGAGTACAGGCTCCCCTGTAACAGGGTCATTACCCTCGAGATACTTTCTGCAGGTTTCAGCAGTAGTCCCTGCTATCGGGTGAGGGACAAAGGTAAAACGATGATTGGGCATACCTTTTTTATATGAATAGGTTTTAACCAGATTCTCGAATTTGATAGTAACTATAGGTGCAGTGGGAACTCCGTAATCTTTTTCAACTGTCCAGCAGTGGCCGGCGACCGACGGCGCACAGGTGCTTCAGTGCCCTACTCCCATGATCATGGCATCACCCTTTTCCTTTATCTCTGTCCACAGTTTCGGATCATCATTAAAATATGTCCCTACTTTATCCCGCAGGACCCATTTGGTCTTGGGATACCTGGCCTTTAAAATATCCTGAAGTTCTGTCAGAAACTGATGGGTACCTGAAAACCCGATATCTACAATGTATATGGTCTTTCCTTCAAGATTATCGACCCGTGGGGCCATGGGAACCCGCTTTATCGCCGGGGGTTGCCCGAGAGGGTTATATACTGTAACCTTTGATTCTTTTGCCATTAAAACACCTGTAAAGGTTGTCACCAAAAGCAAAAGAGACGTCATAATAATTCCAAAAAATATCTTTTTCAAAAGACTGCCTCCTTTATGAACTTTAATATTTCTGATTAAATGCCAAATTAAAAATTTATTTACATATACTTGATATGTAGTATAGGTGATCATATGTTTCGTGTCGAGTAAAATCATTTAAAGGCATTACTCTTAAGTCAAGGCTATACTTTTGTGCACACCTATCTATAAAATCTATACACAATTATGAACTCACAATTCATTTAAAACCTGTTAACCTCCTGTTTTTACGTATTATCTTTATCCAATTATTTCTGGCATGCTCATTGCTTTAAGGTGAGAGTAACATAAAAAAGGAAGTATAACTGCCGGACAAAAAAGAGGTCACACGAACTGAATATATAAGGTCACATTGTTATAATGCCGGAACCAAATAAATGAAAGATATAGCAAAAATATTCCTTAATAAGATAAGTGATCTGATAATCCTCAGCACCTGTAATATTTGCGGGGGTCAACTTGCAGGAACAATATATGTCATGCAGGCTGTAGGTTCTGCATTTATTAACTCTCATATAGCATTCTTTTTAAATCAGGGGGATTGCCGTCAACAGAAACACCTCCCATAAAACGACGGCAATCCTTCTGAAAATTCATCATGCCTATTTAGACTGACCGTTCTCTCCTGCTGTATGTTCGTAAGCTCTCAAACCCATCTTCAGGGTAAGGACTCCGAGAACTGAGGCGAGTAGACCCACAATAACTGCAGATGTTCGAACCATCAAATCATCAACAAACACATAAGATGTAAGCCAGCCAACTGCCGATATACCGACATTAGCTGCAACAAGTCCTATTATAAGAAAACATATTGCAGTAACCTGTCCACGCATTTCATTAGGCGTAATGGTTTGTAACGATGCAGGGCCAAGACCTGATGAAACACCACCAAAGAAAATAACTCCACCTACACAGCAAATTACCCAGTATGGGTTATCAACTGCATGGGCAAGAAGAATGGGAATAATAACAATAGCTTCTGCGGCCATCATCAACTTTATATAAACTGCTTTTCTCCCTTTACCGATATACCGGTTTGCAAGAGCGCCTGAAGAAAAGTTTCCTAATGATCCAAAAACAAGGGTACAGACACCAAGATAAGACCCTATCTGGATATTATTCCAGAGATAACGTCTTGAAAACCATGGGATCAACCATCCAAGTATAGCTCCATTTGTCATGGCACCAAAGGTTGTCCCACCTATTATTGCCCCATAGGTCTTCCAGTTTTTAAGCATATATTGTATTGTTGTCTTAAAATCTGCCTGTCCCTTTTTTTCTTTTCGGGTCGGTTCTTTTATACTCATCATTAATAGTGCAAACAGTATTCCGGGTAGTCCAACAATAATAAAAGACAGTTGCCACGGTTTAACATAGCCCATTATCGGTATTGTCATAGGGCCGGCATCAAAGGTATACTGGGAAACAAATCCACCGACTATACTGGCCGCAAAAGTGCCAAACATGATACCGCTTGAAAAAACAGTTAATGGCAGGCTGCGCTTTTCACGGGAAAAATAATCTGAAATGAGGGAGTATGCACAGGGTACAAGACATGCTTCTCCAATACCAACACCCATTCTTGCCAAAAATAATCCAAAAAAACTATTAGCCTTACCACAAAGGACTGTCATGGCGCACCACAGGGCAATACCGACAGCAAGTTGATTTCGTCTTGAACGTGAATCTGCAAGCCTGCCCAGGGGTATTCCCATGACAGTATATAATGCTATAAATGACAGGCCTTTAAGCAGACTGAAGTAAAAATCATTAATGCCCAGATCAGCCCGGATGGCATCGACCAGAAAATCAATTATACCTCTATCAATGAATGACAGGGCGTAGATGAGATACAATACCATCACTACATACCAGGCGTAGGCTGTTGATGGATAACCCGAATTTCTGTTCATAACCGTAGTGCTACTCGAAGTTGAATTATTCATATCACGTGATACCTCTCTGTAAATAGTTTAGAAATCAGATGATGTATGCTGCTTGATTTAAATTTATAGCTGTAAAATATTGCAACTCCTTTTAACCCGTATTTTGAATTCGAACATGGAGGCAGGGAATGCCTTATCCTTAACATTGATTTCGAATTTTATATAAATTACTTCAACTTTTTTAACTGAGCATTAATCATACCCTGAAAGCCTTCAGGAGTAGTGTTATTAAGCAATCTTCCATTTATATAAACTGACGGTGTCTCTCTCAGACCTGCTTTTTTTCCATCTTTCATATCCTGATTGATTTCATTCTGGATTTTTTCGGATTCCATTTCCTTTATAAATTCATCAGGATTCAGACCAAGACTCTTTGCGATCTCACGCACTTTTTTGTCATCAAGCTGTTTTGAATTTGCATAAAGTGCTTCATGAAACTCCCGGAATTTACCCATTGAATGGGCAGTAAGGGCAGCAGCGGCAGCTTTCCTGGCATACTTATGCATGCTCAGGGGATAATTCTTATATACTATTTTTACTTTGTCCTTATTATTCTTAATCACCTGATCAAGTTTAGGCGAAAGCCTTCCGCAGGCCGGTCACTGGTAGTCAGTAAAAACCGTAATCACTATTGGCGCATCATCACGTCCTTTATAGGGAGATCCTTCGGTATTAATCTCATACACAAACTCGATCTGTATTCTCTGGACGGTCTTTTCTTTACTGCTTTTAATAAATATACTGTCTTCACTTTTACCCGGAGCAATACCATCAATATGTTTTCCGACTTCTACCTGTCCTTTAAGAACACCGGCAAAATCATAAACATATACAATTCCATCGGCTGTCAACACATACGTTGTATAGCTTCTCTCGGATACTGCGATATCCAGGGGTTCTCCCTCCATTTCAATAGTCTTCTGGACCTTAAAATCTGATTCAGCAGATGCTGACAATGAACAAACCAGGCATATACACATAACAAAGCTAAATTTTAAAAGGTATCTTTTCACATGGCGCTCCCGGTTTATTATTTAATAATCTGTATTTTATCTGAAAGTCCATCTTCATATGTGCTCCAGCCGGAATTCATGCCATAGGGGCACCTGAGATCAACAGCTTCAATGCGACGGATTTTACCATTTTCCACCTTGAATAATTCCGCAACCTGCCAGGTCCATGGTTCTGCCGGACCTGAAACCACATTGCGTCCGTCAGGAGTTGTAAAACGGCGGGATTCCCCTGCCATATGATCAAAGAAACAGAAGGCAAACACTACACCATGTTCACGATCCACTGCCACAAACCGGCGGTCCCTTATCCTTGATACAAAATGTATCAGACCTGACTCAAACTGCTGACTGCAGCTCCAGTGAGAGGAATAAACATTTTCCTTTTTGGGGTCCGGCATTTTCTGTCCCGGGGCAAGAGGAACATTGGTGGACCTTATTCCTACCTCGTACCGTTCGCAGTCATCAGTAAACGGGTAGGAACCTGTGCCGTCTATTCCTTTGCCGTCATTTCTCTGCATCCCTGAAAAATAGTAATTGGCAGTCTTTATCATTTCTTCCCGCGACGGACGCTCATTCTCAGGGATGATCTCTGTGAAAACCGGATGAGGATTTCCCAGTTCTTTACCCATTTTTTCAATATTTTCGGCAGTCGACGGAGGGGCATCTCCTTTTGCAGGAGTCAGGATATTAGTTTCCGGCCTTACAACAAGCTGCTCCGCTTCGGAAATCAGGCCGTTTTCAATCTTTAGCCGTAATGCAATTGCCACAGGACGTGGAGTGTCCCCTGCCTTCTGAGGCTCTTCTCTTGCCGTTCCAAAGTATCCTATCTGCTGCACTTCAACATCAGGGACATAGAACTTATAGGATCCCTTTCCTACCATGCTGGCCCAGAGGCCTTCATCTCCCAATTCAAGGCGTATACCATTTTCCGTAAACCTGCAATCCTTAGTAAAAAGCTTTTCTGAAGGATTATTGTCAAGCATGGCATCCATATACCTGTCAACATAACCTTTTAAACACTCGCTGTCACAGGATTGAACAACACCCGTTTCCTGAGCATGGGATATTGCTGATATGAAAAACAAAGATAAAATAAGGATTGATATTGTTACCCTGCTACGCATTTTTTATCTCCTTTTTTAATACATGGTTGCTTGACTGCCATTGTGTCATGCATCGATTGAAGGGCACGATGCGTCGTGCCCCTACAATTCACAATCAATTTAAAAACCTAGCTACTTTATTATCTGTATTCTATCCGACATTCCGTCTTCGTAAGAGCTCCACCCCGAGTTCATACCATAGGGGCAGCGTTGCAGAATGGCTTCTATTCTACGGATTTTACCCTTTTCCACCTTAAAAAGTTCAGCAATCTGCCATGTCCATGGCTCAGAAGGACCTTCAATAGCCTCACGGCCATCGGGTGTGGTATAATAGCGTGACTTTCCGGCTGAATGATCAAAGAAACCAAAGGCAAATACTATTCCATGTTCACGGTCAACAGCCACAAAACGGCGGTCACGGATACGGGACACAAAATATATTAGGCCTGACTCAAACTGCTGTTTACATCCCCAGTGGGAGGAATAAACTGTCTCTTTAAGTGGATCAGGCATTTCCTGACCGGGTGCCAGGGGAACATTTGTGGACCGTCCTCCGTTTTCGTAACGGTCGCAGTCATCGGTAAATGGGTAGGTGCCTGTGCCATCCACACCCTTTCCATCGTTTTTCTGCATTCCTGAAAAATAGTAGTTTGCAGTCTTTATCATTTCTTCCCTTGACGGACGCTCATTCTCAGGGATAATCTCTGTGAAAACCGGATGAGGATTTCCCAGTTCTTCGCCCATTTTTTCGATTTTTTCTGCTGCAGAAGGACCCGGTTCAATGTCAGGATTAAGCAGGTTGCTTTCCGGCCTTACAACCAGTTGTTCTGCCTCGGATATCAGGCCGTTTTCAATCTTCAGTCTCAGAGCAATTGCAACAGGAGTGGGATCATCGCCTTCATTCTGGGCTTCCTGCCGGGCTGTACCGAAGAATCCGATCTGCTGGGTTTCAACATCCGGGACATAGAATTTATATGAGCCCTTCTCCACCATGCTGGACCAGAGTCCCTCATCACCAATGGGCAGGCGTACGCCGTTCTCGGTGAAAATACAATCCTTTGAAAAAAGAGTTTCGGACGGATCATTTGCAAGCATTGCATCCATGTATTTATCCACAAAGCTCTTCAGCCCTTCGCTATCAGCAGTTTTCAGCACCCCTGGTTCCGCAACTTTCTGGTTCTGGGTTGATTCCTTCGAGTCCTGATTCTGGCAGGCTGAAAATATGAAAAATATAAATAAGATAATAGCAGTAGTGAAAAATCTTATCCGCATAAGAGATCTCCTTTTACCTGGTTGGTTAACTTGAGTTGAAAGGAATATATTTTTTTGGGAATTGAGTATAGGGATATTACCCTTGAGTGTCAAAATAAAAACAGACTGAAGGCATTTAGATTGTAGCCTATTAGTTAGCAGCAGTGCCTGAGAGTAGGATAATATCTCTGTAAAGTTTTGTTCTCAGTCCGTGATATGCCTTTACCTCAGTATCCCCGGAGCCGAAGCATCCGCAATCTATATCCAGCCCCATTGAGATACCGTAACCCATGACAGCAATAAATATGATCAGCATTACTGTAATTGCGGTCAGGCTTCCCCTGATATCAAATACCAGGCCTGCACCGGCCGCAGTGATGCATCTGAGGTATAAATGTAGCTGCTTTTCTATCAGGATTTTTGCACCTTCAGCACCATATAACCTGGCATCACCGATATTCACCCACTTGTATAGAAGGGCACCGGTTACAGGATTAAGGGTATTTATTGTTATAGTGACGTATCTTACGTCCAGTTCAGCAAGCCGCATGATATAATCTCCAATGTTCAAGCCATTAGTGGACACACACAGGGCGATCCGGGGATTTTTACTCCGAATGAGTTCAAATGTATTCAATGTAAGTTCAGGGTCGGCAAATGCATCTCCTGGACCGGCGACTCCCGCCACCGAAATATTTGGCATCCGCTCAATTTTTCTCTTCAATCGCTCCAGGGCCTGTTCCGGGCTGATCACCCCTTTTGTTACTCCTGGCCTGTTTTCATATAAACAATCATAATCAAGCCTGCAGTATGCACACTGTATATTGCATTCTGAGGCCACAGGGAGATGAATTATTCCATACCTGTTTTTCGCTTCCGAATAAAAGCATGGGTGAATACCAGGTTCTGGTTGATTATTGTTCGTTATCTCTTTCGTCTT
The DNA here is from genome assembly GCA_963667015.2 of Desulfatiglandales bacterium. Taxonomy (GTDB): domain Bacteria; phylum Desulfobacterota; class DSM-4660; order Desulfatiglandales; family HGW-15; genus JAAZBV01. The sequence continues at coordinate 2,770,839 of CAXXJJ010000001.1, read as the reverse complement.
TTTCTGTGTCCTGTTTTTATAGCATCCTGAGGACATACAGATATACAGTCACAGCAGTTTGTACAGTTTTTCTCAGCCGGACGCGTTCCCATATGGCATACATTAAGGCATTTGTTACAGTCATTGCATGCATCTGTCATATATACCCTGAAAACAGATATGTTTTTAAAGGCATCGAGTATGCCCCCGATCGGGCAGGCAAATCTGCACCATGCATTCGCGACAATGAGACCTGAAGCAAGTAGCCCCAGCACTATAAAAGTTCTTACAATCCATATCAGGTCGGCATGTTCAAAGGTAAGAGATACTGAATTGAAAAAATCACCGATACGTATGGGCACAGCCACCCTTGGCTGCATCATTATAAAATAGGCATACAGCGCGAGCAGCAGGGCGATATATTTGAAATATGGAAGGATGGAGGTTAAGGCATTCCTGAACCTTAGTTTTAATGGCGCGGCCAACCCAAATAACTGGTTAATAAGTCCACCGGGACATGCCCATCCGCAAAAGGCCCTTCCGAACAGGATTACCGAAACAGGTAGCAGGAGCCAGAATCCCCAGAACATTGTAAAAAGCCTGCCATGACAGGTAACGACCGGGCAATTCTGACAGCTTACATATGGGACAATAAACGGGCATCTGAAGATTCCGTAGAATGACCATTGCCCCATTACTCCTAAAATTATCAGCTGGGTTAATCGCCTCCACCACACAAAAGATCCGGAAACTTCTTTTTTATTTGTCAGTATTTTTTCCTGTATTACAGTTTGACCAGAATCAGACATCTTTTACCCCCAGTTTTTCGGTTAGATTCCTGCCTTCATCTGATATCGCAGGTATAAATCCGGCAGCTTCGAAAAAACCCTGTCCCTCTTCACTGCGGATAAAATCAATATAGCAGTCAGCCAGTTCGGGGTCTCTTGCATCCTTCATCATACCTATTGTAAATGTGAGCGGAGGCGGTGGGAAAAATTTATCGGGAATTGTAATAATCTCGAATTTATCCTCAAACATCTTCATCCGGGTAACTCTCTTTTCAACAACAGAGACATCGCCCCTGCCTGAAATCAGGTCCTTCATTGCACGCTGCACGCAGCTGCTTTTTATGACACAATTCTTCATGGCTCCTTCTACAACTCCCGCTTTCTTTAAAAGTCCGGTTACTGCAGAACCCCCGGGAGGAGATGCGTCCGGTGAAAGAATAACCCTTACCCCAGGTTTGGTAATGTCCTCTATTCCGGTTATTCCTGCAGGGTTTCCCTTTGGCGTAACAAGTAGATAACTGGTAAAGCACAGGGGCTTAAATGAGACCATTTTATCTGCACCCCGCAATTTTTTTGCAAGATCCAGTACCCTGCCGGCAAAAACTTCAGTCGTTGCACTCCCGAGGAGGGATTTGCCCAGCGCAGCGGCAAATGCCCCGGTATAGGCAATTTCAACTCCTGTTTTTTCCTTAAACCTTTTATTAGCAGGTATAAAGGCTTCAGCCAGCCCTCCGCATGACCATACCTGGAGAGTGTTCTGTTTAAATTCTTTAGCTGAGAGTGCATAAGGAATAGCAGTTGCCACTGCAGCACTTGCAGCAGTTGTGAGAAAATCTCTCCTGCTCAGGTGATTTTCATTATGTTTTTTATTGTCTTTCATGTTCTTGCTCTCTTTGCTGATAAACCATGTACCATTCAGATCCCCGCAATAGAAATGTAATTAAATTCATACTACGGGGCTGGGAATTGTGTCAAATTGGTTTATTTAATAGAATTCATAAATACATTCGGATTTACCGATAGATGGACGTGGCACGCATCATTAAAACAGGTGCAGGATGAGTAAAAACCTGTCAAACATTACAGGCCTAAATGTATGAATACGAATAAAGATCCCTGAAAGGTCTTACATGTGGTGAAAGTTTTCTTTAGGAGTATATTGAAAGGCTTATAGGGTAGCTCTTTTCCCCACTAAAATTCCTGTAATTATATAGACCAGAATTGCCCCCAGGATCAGATATCCAAACATCTGAACACTTCTTGTCTTTAAAATATAAGATAGGGTGACAATAACTGCTGCACTGAAAACAAAGAAAACCGGCTTGGGAATCTGCTTAAGGATAACCCGCCCAAAATGGGCAAACCTGATATGACTCACCATGAGGGCAACAGAGACACCGGTAAGCCCCCACAATATTCCCTGTGTTGAGACAAGAGACGCACCCAGAACAATCAAAGCGCCTGCAGGACTGGGGAGCCCGTTGAATATACCCGCTGGCAGATCAGTCCGCTTTTTATCCTTTGCAACAAACCGAATGAGACGGAAGGCCACAGCGAGAATAAAGACTACAGCGATATACCATGCCAGAAAACCTCCTTTTTGCACAACCACATAGGCGGGCGCCAGACCAAAGCTGACAAAATCAGCAATATCATCCATATATGGACCAACCCTGGTTCCGCCATGTTTTAATGCCATACGTCCGTCAAACAGATCAAAAAGCTGACCCATTATGATGACACAGATGGCCCAGACAAAATGATGATTATATGTCATGACAAGACTGGTCACACCGCAGATAAAGTTAAGCCCCGAGAGGATATCTGCATAGAGACGGTTGGGGATAAACTTGAAGACAACGGATGCCGATGACAGGACAATACAGGCCATAAGGATACTGTTGGCATGTCCGGCGTTGATCAGTCCCGGGTTTTTATCCATCAGGGCACACAGTATAACAAGAGCGAAGCAGATAATTGCCTTTATCTTGCCAAAATTGTTGGCCGCCCCCGAATATCCGAGCCAGCCAAGTATTTTTCGTGCAAAGAACTGGCCTACAAATTCAATAAATGTCAGTATCCAGACCAGTTTTATAGAAAGCATATCGGTATATGCAAATCCAATCAATGGGGGCAGATAGGTCAGTTTATCACACATGGGATCCAGCCACTCACCCCAGCGAGACCCTAAATTGCACCCCCTTGCCACTACGCCGTCCACTCCATCAAGGATGGCCGCAAAAGTAAAGATAAATATGGCAATAGCCTGATAGGGCTGGCTGGTACTATAAAAATACAGAACAAAACCAAGGATTGCCATGGCTGTTCGCCAGTAGCAGATTGAATTTGGGTGAAGCAGCCACTGGTGTGACAAGATATATTCGCGCATGGATGGCTTATTTTTAACAGCCCGTGAAAACCATATAAAAAAAACGGTCCCAACAGCTGCTGAAAACGCTATAATAAGGAATCTTTCCATTTTATCATCTCAATTTAAAGAGCCAGGGAGGCTCCTGTTAGCTTAGTAATATTTTATATAATTTTATGTAACATACACGTGTTTCAAAGAAAAGAAGGAAATATCTTTGTCTTTTTATTTATCACTGGTAGATTTCCGGTTTATGCTTTATTATTTATAAGATACCTTAAAAATGTAGAATGTGTATACATGTAAATCCATTTTTAGTGCCTATTTATCATTATATATTGAAAGGAAAGGAGTATTTCATGCAAGCTGTTAGAATAGCCGAAAACATATATAGAATAAGTGCGAATATTGAAAATGCAGATCTGTTCGAAGGAATCTGGCCGATTCCCGACGGTGTATCGCTTAACTCCTATCTGGTGACCGGAGATAAAATAGCATTAATTGACCTGGTTAAAGACTGGGAAGGTGCCCCTGTAAAAATGAAGGACCAGTTGGATTCGATTTCAGTTGCCATGTCCGATATTGATTATCTCATTGTCAACCATATGGAACCCGACCACACTGGTTGGATGAAAGAATTCATTCAGCAGAACACAGAGTTAAAGATCTTTACCACTAAAAAAGCCGTGCCCCTTTTCAAAGCGTTTTATGGAATTGAAAATAATCTCCATGCTATAGAATCCGGCGAAACACTGGATCTGGGTAAAAACCTTGTGATACAGTTTGAAGAAACACCCAATGTGCACTGGCCGGAAACCATGATGACCTATGAAGTGCATTCCGGTGTCCTGTTTTCATGCGATGCATTTGGTTCTTTCGGAAGCGTAAAGGATGCCGCATTCGATGATCAGCTATCGGAGGAAGAGAAAAATTTTTTTTATGACGAATCACTCCGCTATTATTCGAATATCGTTTCAACATTTTCCTTTGCTGTTGAGAAGGCGATACAGAAATTCGCAGGTTTTAAAATAAATGTAGTCGCCCCTTCCCACGGTATCATCTACCGGAAAAACCCGGGTGAAATAATTGAACGTTATCAGAAATTTACCGGCTATATGAACGGTCCGGCAGAAAAAGAGATCGCTGTTATCTGGTCCAGCATGTACGGCAACACCGAACAGCTTCTTGAACATGTACTAAAAGGTATCGAGAGTAAAAACGTCCCCATTACGATGCACAGGGTGCCGCAGGAGCATGCATCCTATGTCCTGGCATCTGCCTGGAAATCCGCCGGTCTTGTCCTTGGGATGCCTACCTATGAATACAGAATGTTTCCCCCCATGGCCCATGTCCTGGATATCTTTGACAGGAGTCACGTCAAGAATAAAAAGGTTTTCAGATTCGGCTCTTTTGGCTGGTCGGGTGGCGCACAAAAACAACTGGATGAACTGACAAAAAACCTGAAATGGGACTTCCTGGAACCGGTCGAGTTTCAGGGAGCCCCGGACGAAGATGATAAGAAACTGGCCTATGACCGCGGTCAGGAACTTGCAGAAAAGGTGCTTGCCTTATAAAAGGTTTTATCTGAAGTTAATGCAGATTCCGGGAAAAACTGCCACTGATTCCGGAAATAAGTTGCCACTCAACACCCCATCCAATTCCTATTTGACAGCAATACCAAAAGTGGCAGGTTTGCGTCAAATATTTGAGTATTTTTTTCTTAAAGAATCTCCTTTTAATTCTATTCTATGAGCATTATGAATGATCCGGTCACAAATAGCATCAGCAATAGTTGGATCACCTATAATTTGGTGCCAGTCGCAGACTGGCAGTTGAGAAACAAAAATGGATGATCGCCGTCCATGACGATCCTCCAGTATTTCCAAAAGAGAAAGCCGGCTTTTGGCATCAAGGGGTTCAACTCCAAAGTCATCCAAAATAAGGACATCCATTTTTAATATTTTATTAAGCTCTTTGAGATAACTGCCATCAGCCTTGGAAAATTTTAAATGAGAAAACATTTTTGAAGAAGAATAATAAAGTACTTTAAAACCATGCATACAAGCCTGGTGTCCTAAAGCTGAAGCGATAAAACTTTTTCCGGCACCCGTTGGGCCTGTCAGGATACAATCTTGATGGGATTCTATCCATTGGCAGGTTGAAAGCCGAAGCATTTTGTTTTTATCGAGTTCCCTGTCTAATGAGAAGTCAATCTCTTCAAAAGAGGCATTATACCGAAACCTTGCTCCTTTTAAGAGACGTGTTAGTTTTCTATTATGACGGTCATCCCACTCAGCATCTACCAGGTGAGAAAGTAACTCATCTAAAGTGAACTGGTTTTTACCGCCAACCTCCATAGAGGTGGTATATGCTCTTGCCATACCATAGAGTTTCATTTGATTTAGTTTTTGTAATGTTGCCTGATTATTATTCATGTTTATCTCCTTTATTTATAATACCCACTTCCACGAAGATTTTTATGGGAAGCTATAAAAAGTTCTTTCTGCTCAGTAAGAGTGTCTTTTTCCAAGCCTCTATCGAGTATATTTTTTATCCGTTTATAAGAAAAAAATCCAAAGTGAAGGGCTCTTGCACAAGCCTTATCCAGTCTTTCTGATCCATATTTTTTAACAAGATTAAGGATACCCATACAGGCTTTAAAAGCCTGTTCAGGGTGTTTTCGGCTTTTTAAAACATTTTTAATTACGTCTTCTGTGTTATTGCCAATGGACTTCGCCCACCGAATGAAACGGTCGGAGTCCCATGTTGCATGATGCCTGTGTTCAGGCGGCATATGTGTGTGAAGCGTTGTATAGTCATTTGGAGTGTAATCTCTGCGATGCTGGACGATTCTTACATTATCATAATATATGGCTACATTCCTTTCGTCGTATATGACACGGACACGCTTTCCTTTTAGCTGCCATGGCACGCTGTAATAATGATAATCTTCTCTCAGTTCGATATGATAATTAAACTGGACTGTAAGTTCCTTGCACTCTTTTATAGTATATTTTTCTTTGGGAAGAGGCTTGAGGATTTCTTTCTCTATCCTTTCAAATAGCTCTCTTCTGGAAGCTTTTAGACGTTGAAAATGAGTGTTGTTATGTTTTTTAAGTAACTCCCAAATAGACTCATTAAGTTCTTCCAGGGAGAAAAAAGTCTTGTTTCTGAGTGGAGCATATATCCTCTGGTAGATTAGTCTTACGGCATTTTCTACAAGTGCCTTATCCTGTGGTTTACGAACACGTGCGGGGAGGACAACAGTATTGTAGTGGTCTGCAAAATCCTCAAACATAAAATTTATTTTGGGTTCATACTTGTTGCTGCTGGTCACACCGGACTTGAGGTTATCCGGCACAATAGCTTGAGTGACACCCCCAAAGTACAGGAATGCGTTCTCATTGGACCTGATCCAGTCTTCGGTTCTCTGGCTTTTAGATGCTTCAACATAGGTTAACTGGCTGGCGCCGAGGATAGCCACAAATACTTCCACAGGGATAATCTCACCGGTTTTCCGATCAACGGTTGAGAGCTTATTACCTGCATAGTCAACAAACATCTTATCCCCTGCTTTATGGTCGATATGCATGGTGAGTTTAGATGCATTCTTCCATACCTGAAAATGATAACAGAACTGGGAATAACTGTAACCGTCAGGATGCTCTTTTTGGTACTCTTCCCATAGTGTCAACAGGGTTACCCCGGTTCTTTTGAGCTCTTCTACAAACCAGGGAAACTTACTGGCAAGGGCCTCATATTTTGCAGACTTTTTTATCTTCTTGCTTTGAAGCTTTTCTAGAAGTTGGCTGTCAGGAATAGTTTTGACACTTTCATATGTAAGCCCACATGATCTGAAATCACTAATATACTGAGAAACTACCGGCCTGGATATATCAAGTGCTTTAGCTATCTTTCTTTCACTTAAGTCACCGGTTTCTTTTAATCGTATAATATCTCTAATTTTCTTCATGCTAATCCTCTTCCGTCCCATTAATATCTCCTCTTCCGAAATCTATTTTTTCGAGAAGATATTAGTTCAATTTTTAATAGGAAAAGGATGGAGCTTGGGTTAGTTTTTGGATTCCGGAAATATTATAAAAAGTGGTAAACTATTTTCCGGAATGGGTGGCAGGTTTAAACCAGAATCACTGGCAGGTTATTTCCGGAATGGGCGGCAGCTTTAAGCCAGAATCTGCATTAAGAAGGAAGTATGAAAGTGTATTATTCCACGATGTAATAGTGTTGAAAAGAACGGGGTCAGATTAACCCCGTTTTTTTATGTAAAATAAATATCAGACAGATTTACTCCTCATAAGTATCTTCTTCATTACCCTCCTCAAGGTAAGGATCCAGAATATTGCTTCCCAGCAATTCAAGATAGATATCTTCAAGCTTTTTCATTTCCCTTAAAATATCCATCGCATGCCTTGTTCCCACCTCAGCAGCCTTTTCAGAATCTCTCTGCCTGAAGGCCTCCATGATTTCATCATGATCCCTTTCATTATGTATAATAGTGGTTACAGGTTTCATGGTTCTGATGAAGCTCTCAGTAAAATCCATTATATTTTCCATTATAATGGAGTATATCTGATTCCCGCAGGATCTGCCGACTATTCTGTGAAACTTTGCATATAATGGATCCAGTTCGTCTCTTGTTTTTACATGAGCATAGGAATCAATAAGGTCCTGTAGCTCTTTAAGAGCTTTTGGAGATGCCTTTTGAGCTACAAGCCTGCAGACTTCGGGTTCAAGAAGAAGCCTTGCCTTTGCGAGATCGTCCACCTTTACTCGCCTGTATCTGACAAGATCGGTGATATTTTCCATCAGGGGCAACTTGTAAAACTTGCGCACAAAGGTTCCTCTGATGCCTTTCTTTTTTTCAAGAAAGCCATTGGACACCAAAACCTTAATGCCTTCATTAATCTCAGATCTACTCACGCCAAACCGCTTGGCAAGTTCTGCAGGACCAGGTAACTTTTTGCCGGTTTTAAACTTGCCTGAAAGAATAGCTTCTTTTATTTTATTAGCAGCATTTCCATAGGTATCGGCTGAGCTTTTTGTTTTTTTAGTATCAGACATTTTCTTCCCCTTTCAGCATTAGCTTCAGTTATTCTATTGCCGGAAAAACAGTCTACTTAAAAGAATTTTCAAATCATCCATTTCTGTGTGTTAATTTGACATTATAACAAAAGTTGGATGATTTGAAAAAAGAATAAGACATTTCCATTTGAACCTGCCGGAGATCCACTTTTACATGATCATCCCACCGTCGATATTAATAACCTGGCCGGTAATATATCTTGCCTGTTTTGATACTAAAAACAGAACAGCATTTGCCACATCTTCCGGAACCCCATATGTTTTCATGGGGATCATTTCCAGCATTCTTTTAGTGGCTTCTTCAGAAACCTCTTCGGTCATATCGGAATGAATATACCCAGGCGCAATTGCGTTCACAGTAACACCGCGTTCGGCTAATTCCTTTGCAGTAGTCTTTGTCAGACCAATCAGACCTGCTTTTGATGCGGAGTAATTAGCCTGTCCGATATTACCCATAATCCCGACAACACTGGCGATGTTAACTATATTACCGGATCTCTGTTTTAACATCTGTTTGGAAACAATCTTTGTACAGAAAAATGCGCCTGTTAAATTTATGTTCAGTACAAGCTGCCAGTCCTCTTTTTTCATGATCATCAAACGGGCATCTCTGGTAATTCCTGCATTGTTTACAAGTATATCTATTCTCTTGAATTGATCCACTGCCGCCTTAATAACATTCTTTGTAGATTCTTCAGAGGAAACATCATGTTCAAGTGACAGTGTCCGCACTTTATATTTTTCTGCAATTTCGGATGCAGTGGCATCTGCCAGCTTTTTATTGATATCGGTTATTACTATATTGGCTCCTTCTTCTGCCAGTTTTTCAGCCGTCGACCGTCCAATACCACGTGCACTTCCTGTTATCAGTGCAATTTTATCAGTTATGCCTAAATCCATTATTTCTCCTTAAATTATAAAATCTTTTACATTAACCGGAAACCCACCAGATAATTACCAGGTTGGCGATAATTCGCCATATGGATGAATTACCTGGATTGTACCATCTTCATTATAGTTCAACTCACTTACCTTGATAGAGCGTAAATGCGTTTTTCCTCCCGATACAGTGCAATCATGATGAAAAAGATACCATTTCCCTTTGAATTCTACGATCGAATGATGTGTAGTCCAGCCGATCACCGGGGTAAGTATCCTCCCTTCATAGGTAAATGGACCATAGGGATTTTCACCTGTGGCATAGCATAGGTAGTGTGTATTGCCTGTTGAATATGAGTAATAGTATTTCCCGTTGTACTTATGCATCCATGATGCCTCAAAGAACCGCCGGTCTTCGTCGCTGGAAAGCAAAGGGTTTCCGGCCTTATCAATTATCTGAACAGCCCGCGGTGTTTCGGCAAATTCCAGCATATTATCGCTCAGTTTTGCGACAAAGGGCGGTATTGCAGGTTCATCGGCTGAGGGAAACGGTCCGGCAGGATCATATTCACCCTTATACCAGCGCTGCAGCTGCCCGCCCCATATGCCGCCGAAATACATGTAATGCTGACCGTCCGTATCTTCGAATACACAGGGATCAATACTGAAACTGCCCTCTATGGGCTCATCCTCCGGAATAAATGGACCTTCCGGTTTATCGCTTACGGCTACGCCTATGCGGAAGACATCATTCTTATCCTTTAAAGGAAAATACAGGTAATACTTACCGTTCTTGTGGGCGGCATCCGAATCCCAGAGCTGACGCCCTGCCCATGGAATATCCTTAACAGCCAGTGCTACCCCGTGATCAGTAACTTCACCGTTGATACTGTCCATGGAAAGCACATGGTAATCTCGCATATCGAAATGATCACCATTATCATTTTCAGGGATCCCAGCATCAATATCGTGTGAAGGATAGATGTAAATCCTGCCGTTAAACACATGGGCTGCCGGATCTGCGGTATAGATATGTTTCACCAGTGGTTCAGCAACTGCATTGCTTACCAGTGCTTCAAATGTATTAATTGTATTATCCGATTGATTTGCCATAGGTGTATGCTCCTGTAGAATAGTCCAGCTAAGGGGTTGCTTAATTCAGAATGGTTGAGTTTAATAATAAAGATTCGCCTTTGAGGCATGGAGTATATGTAGTTCACAATAGAGTGTCAATGGAAAATCCATCCATCAATAAAATTGAAAATGCAGGAGAAAACAGGAAGATGGCATCACCAGAGCCACCAGAAATGCGGTTCAGGTTGCAGGCAAAAATAAAAATCCTGATTCCCCGGTCCAACCTTGATCGGGGAATCACTGCAAACAGAGTTGAGATTATAAAGGTTTTACAGGAATATAAATATCAACAATATGCTTTCCTTCGGGATGATCTTTAGGACTGTTCAGGTAGGACTCAAAACATAATCCATCACCTGGCTGAAAGCCGCTCTCGGGAAACCATCCACCGCACATGGTATCCCAGGCCGCCTGAAAATCATCGGCTTTGATTTCAAACCTGCCCCTGGCATATTTACTTCCGGGTATGGTCATCTTACCTATTTCACCATCAACAGCAGTGTTCTCAGGCACAGAGATGCACACACTTGTCCTGAGTTTTGTATCCTCTGTTATTTCAGGATCATCATGATAAACGCTCATAACTTTCAAGTCAGGTCCGCTCAACAATCCTCTCGGCCCTGCCCAGGTAAATAACTTCTCAAATAAACCCTCAAAGAGCTTACTGTCACCTTTATAGGGGCCAATATACCTGATATAGGCCACATGTAAATCATCTATCTCTTCAACTGTAATTTCCGCATCAATCTTATTTACGTCTTCTTTCATTTTTATCCTCCATATTTGCTGGTTATTGTTTACGTCCCCAGCATAATATGAAGATACATCAAAAGATTGCCCGATCTTGCCAACCGTTTTACAACCATTGCTATCCGTTTTACAATTCTTGCTTTTCTGCCAGCCCCCATCCCGCCATTCCGTAGCACTCATGTTAAATAAAGACTTGAATGACCTGGCAAAAGGAGCAGATCCGGAAAACCCGCAGTCAAAGGCAATTTCTGTAACGCTCTTTTTGGGGTTATTTGTAAGCATGGCAGCCGCTTTTTCTACACGAATCCTGATAATAAACTGATTAAGGGCTTCACCAACCATTGCACTGAATATTCGATGGAAGTGAAACCTTGAAAACCCTGCAACATCTGCTAACGCATCAAGAGACAGGGCTTTGCTATAATTATTTTCAATATAATCAATTACCCGGTTTATACGGGAGATATATTCTTCTCGAAGGTATTTTTGTCTGTTGTTTTTTGTCATTTTATTACAGGATTTATAAGAGATTCTTTACGGGAAAGAGAATATAGGTATTTTATTGTATGGTGTCAAAAGAAAACAGAAAAATGGTACTAATCTTCTTCCAATTCAGAAATGGATGGGAATAATACTAATTTTGTATTTTTATGAAAATGCCCACAATTAAAGCAACTATTACTATGCTCGTAATAGTATTCCGCAATTTATAATTTTCTATTTCATCTTTAAATTTTGTTTTACAGCCTTTCAATAGCCAGTATATTAAAGCTCCTGAACCATATATTAACCTATAAATATTTCTGCTAAAAAATCTGCTATCATATTATGTAACTCTCCTTGTGGAATTATTTTTTAAAAAGACTTTGACCAATATCCAAATGAGACATTAAACCCACTCATTTCCAACACCTAAAGCATCTGAGAAATTTTTAAGATAAATTTTAACCTTGCCTGAATTAAGCCAGAGTAACAGACTGCCATAAATTGGCCATATTAATAAAAATACGAGCAGGCAAGATAATAAAATTACTTCCCTGGATAAGTATCCCTTTATTCCTGAATCTAATAAAGGCCAATACACAAACCATGCAGCGACTGAACAGGAGAAAATAAAAAGTAAAATACAAAGTGGAATTAAGACTTTCCACGTATTTATCGTCATAGTTCTAATTCTAAATTTTGCAGTAACTTCAGTTTTATTTTTACTTACAGATTTAAAGATGCAGTATCCAGATAACACTAAAAAACGCCATTCATGAGTATCGGAAAATGCAATTTCTGAATCCGATGCCTGTTGCAAATAAATATGTTTTCTTTTTGATACCTGTTTGATTCGACCGGAAAAATAAATTCCTTCTGCACCATGTGAACCAGGCATTTCCATGACTCTTTTTACAGCATCTTTAACAGGGGTATTTACATTTAATGAGTATTCACTTTTCATTTTTATTGCCTCTTTGAATTCACTAATCTATAACCGCCTGAAAGCACCTGAAACTTCCTGGCTGATGACATGATAATTCAGTTTATTTCATTAACCTCACACATGAGCTAGTCACACTGTGTGCCCATATGTTTCCTTTCTTTAAACAACTCTCCTATTCCGGCGATACTCCCCAGAATTCCGGCTGTTTCCATCGGCAGGAATACCTTTGTGGCCTTGCCATCAGCAATTTTCGGCAACGCTTCGAGATATTTTATTGCAATCAGATCATTCGTGGGATTCCCCTTGTGAATAGAACCAAACACATTTTCTATTGCCTGGGCTTCACCCTGGGCAACAGTAAGTTTCTGGTATTTATCCGCGTCGGCAACCCGTTTGATGGACTTTATTCCTCATCCCCCTCTTCCTCACTCCCAGGCATCCCTTGACTCTCCATAACAAAAACTGACTTTCGGAGATTAACAATCCCGTTTAACGCCTGCATTTGTGATTCAGAGAGAATACCTTCTGCAAGCGAAGCATAATTTTCATATAATTTTGTATTGTATTCAAGATTATCCTTCTGCATTCTCGCCATTGTCTCCTCATCAGGCCCTTCTTCGTTAATTTTATATGACTGCGCCTTTTTCCTCTGTTCCTCCTGGGCACTTTGCCTGTAATTATACATAATGGCTATGAGCTTCTCTTCCTTCTCTTTTTCAAGCTTATCATCGCCCAGCCATGTTTTTAGTCCATTTATTAATTCCCTTTCTTTACCTTTCAGTTCATACTCCTTTAACAAAGCCAGCTCTTCGCTGGACAGCAGTTTTGCTATTTTTTCATCATATTCGGCTTTAATTTTCTTATACTCCTGCATCTGTTCTGCCATATTTTCTTTTATAATTACGGTTGTGTTATCCAATAAATCAGGGACACTGTCTTTCAATGCATTATTCATTTCGTTAAACAGAACAAGCAGTTTTTCTTTTAACTCCGGAGTGAAATTATTTTCTTGTGCAAAATCCTTTATAAAATAGAGTGAATAATCAGCCTGTGAAACAGTGCCTGCTTGACGCCAGAACGAGACTGCTGAATCAGCCCTCTCATCATATTCATCCAGGGTATCTTTAAGATAATCCTGCCATGCCTGCATGTCATTGATCCGGGTCTCAAGCACCTTTATTTTATTTTTATATTTCGCTTCATCGTCCCGTGACAGGGTTTTTCCCAACAGGCTTTCATCGGCTATTTCTCCTGTTTGGGAGTTTTCTGCAGGGCTTGTAACATCAAACCTCCCTTTTAATTTGCTGAGCTGCCTTTCCTGCAGATAAAGAGTTGTAGAGAGTATAACTACAAGTATAAAAAGTGCGGCCTGAATAACATGAATCACTTTGTTTGATGTGGTTTTATTCATTTTATTCCTCACCCTTTTTCTTCTCACTGTTGTCTGAAGTTGCGTCATCCCCCAAATACATTGATTTACACATATTAACAAATCCTTCAAACTTCACCATTTCTGACTCTGAGAGAATACCTTTTGCTGATTCAATATAAGTATCATATGTTTTTCTCAGATTTTCATCATTCAGTTTTACTATCCTGTCAATGGTTTCCTCATCCAGTCTTTTTTCAGGGATTATATAAGGGTGCGCATAAAGTATGTTCGTTTCATCTTCATCGTGAGAGGAATAGGGTTGGGCGTCTTTATACAATAAGTCAATCAGTTCCCATTCCTTCACTTTTTCAAGTGCCTCATCACCCAGCGTACTTTGAAAATAAAACACCAGGGATCTTTCCTTATTTTTTGCCTCATATTCCTTATATGCAGCAAGGCCGCCTTCAGGCAGAAGTTCTGCTATTTTTTCATCATATATGGCGTTTATTTCTTCAGTCTGCCGGTTAAATTCTTTATTTTTGGACCAGTCCCTGGGATTTTCCCAGTCCTCCGGAGCTTTCATCATGTGTTCACCAATTGTATTATTCCGTTCAATACTCAGATCAAACAGTTTTCCCTTTAATTCCGGAGGATAATTATTTTGTTCAAGAAAATCCTTAAACTTGTTTAACAGGTTTCTACGTGTATTAAATTTCGCCCTTGCCTCTGAAACAGCATCCATTTCAGAGGCTGCGGAAGCCTCCTTATCTCCATATTCATTCAGGGTTTCTTCCAGCTGATCCTGCACTCCCTGCATTTCAGTGATCCTGGTCTCAAGCTTTGTTATTTTCTTTTGATAAGTCTCTTCATCATCCTGCGGTGCGCTTTTTCCCGAAAAGCTCCCGTCTGCTTTTATTTCTGTCTGTGACTTTTCATCCAACCCGTCTATAAATTTGCTAAGCTGTCTTCCCTGCAGAAAAACTGCTGTAATCAGTATAACTACAAGTATAGAGAGTATGGACAGGATTACATGATTCTTTTTGTTTGATGTGGTTTCCTTCATTTTTTCTCCTGATTTGGTCACTGTGGTAATGCCTGTTTTGACGCTCTGTGTCCTATTGAATTTATTCGACGCCGGCTGATTTCCCACCCTACTCATATATCCAACCACGCATTTACATCCAGCCTTACCGAGAACCTGTACCTTAAACCCGGATTTTGCAGTAGAAATCGTAACAAGGATTGAAAAACCAGAGTTAAAAGAACGCTATAGCAAATTTTTTCAAGCCGCAGTAGATGGCGACTGTATAATCGGGGTTAAAATCCTTTATGGTACAGGTCCTATCTAAAATTATGCAGACTCATTACCCTTTTTTTCTTTAAACAATTCACCGATCCCGCCAATGCTCCCCAGAATTCCGGCTGTTTCCATCGGCAGGAACACCTTTGTGGCCTTGCCGTCGGCAATCTTTGGGAGCGCCTCGAGGTATTTTATTGCAATCAGATCGTTTGTGGGGTTACCCTTATGAATAGATCCAAATACGGTTTCAATTGCCTGGGCCTCACCCATTGCGACCGTAAGCTTCTGATATTTATCCGCGTCGGCAACCCGTTTGATGGCCTCGGCCTCTCCTTCGGCCTTCAGTATCTGGGACTGTTTAAAACCTTCGGCCTCCAGGATAGCTGCCTTCTTTTTACCTTCAGCTTCAAGAATTGCTGCCCGTCTCTCCCTTTCAGCCTTCATCTGCCTGTGCATGGATGCAGTAACATCCTCAGGAGGCTCTATCTTTTGAAGCTCCACCCTGGTAACCCTGGCACCCCATTTATCGGTGGCATCATCGAGCACCTGGCGCAGTTTACTGTTTATGGTCTCCCTTGAGGTAAGTGACTCATCAAGGGCCATATCACCGATGACATTTCTGAGGTTTGTCTGGGCAAGTTTTGTGGCGGCAAGGTAGAAATCAGTGATATTATAGGTAACCTTAACCGGATCGGTAATCTCATAATAAACAACAGCATCTACCTCAACAGCAACGTTATCCTGAGTGATTACGTTCTGCGGAGGGACATCCACCACCTGTTCTATCATATCAACCTTAAGAATTTTTTCTATGATCGGGATAATAATAGTGAGTCCGCTGTCAGCTGTCCTCTGGTATTTCCCAAGCCTTTCTACAACTCCCTTCTGGTAAGGGCGGACAATCTTTGTACCTGTTGCAACAATAGTAATTATAATAATCATAAAAAAAACGAGTAATATCTCCATTTTATTCTCCCTTTTTCATTAATTTTACAATGGCCTTTGTTCCATCAATTTTTATTACCTCAACCATATCATTTGTCTTGATTATTTTGCCTGTCTCGCTTAAAGCTCTCCATTCATCTGATCCCACTTTAATACGTCCTTTGCCGGCATTATTATCTATACCTTCAACAACAACACCCAGCTGGCCGATCAACCGGTCAGCGCCTATACCGGGCGGCTGGTTTGCTGTCACCCGATCGGCAAATCTTCGGCCAAATACATAAAGGATACCTGACAGCAGGATAAATACAGTTAGCTGGGCCGGGCGATTTACATCAAGCATTGCAAGCACTCCTGCTCCGGCAGCCCCTATGCTGAACCACAGGAGAAAAAAACCGGCGGTAAATATCTCAGCAATAAGCAGGATAGTAGCGAGGGCCATCCATATCCACCACATTTCTATATGCATTGTTCACCTCCTTAAGATGATTGTTATTTAACTGTTAGCTTAGAAAATATCTTATATCCAAACAAATCTTTAAAACTGGTAACCTAAGATTTTATGACAATATCCTTCTGAACAGGAGGTATTCCCGGACAGTGATTCAAAAACCTGATTACCTCTTCCATCCTTTTCATATGTTTCTGTTTTTTAATTGGTAAATATTCATACGAATTGCCATCCCTTGTTCTTATTACAAGATAGGGAAAATCATTTACTTCCTTTGTTTCACCGGTTAACCGGTTTGTTAAAATAACAGATTTAATCTCCAGCACATTTATGCTTCGCCTTTCTTTATCCCCATCTTTTTCACCGTAAAATTTCAGAATTCTGTTCTTGTATTCAAGCTCAGGATTTCTAAATTTGTATATGAAAATGATAATAGCGATAAAGACTGTTAAGAAATAAAAACAAACATCAAAAGATTTGAAAAATTCTGCTTGAAGTTTAAAGTAAGCGATGTCTTTTATTTTAAATATTATTTTACCAGGAATCAAAAAGACAGGTAGAAGAGCTGTTAGATACAGTGAATTTCGCCAATGTAATACCCTTTTTTCCATAAATTTCATCCTTGATATTAAATAATGTCCTCAAATCATAAAATTGATCTGAAAAACAATTTCCCAAAAAGCTGTAGCTAATGTGAACTTATTTTCATTTACTATTTACAACTACAAAACAATAAAACAATTTTTTATGCTCACAATTAAAAGCGCTACAAAGCGTGTAGCGGTCGCTACATGGAGTAAAAAACAGGAAAAAATGTGATATTGAGATGTATTTTGCGGTTATTTGTAATAAAAACTTTTTTCCTCTCGCCCGCTTCGCTAGAGCCTGCGGAGGCCACAGAGAAAAGCTTTTTGTTTTGAAAAAGATTAAAACGTTTTTGCCTTTCTCTCCGTTCTCTGTGAGCTCTGTGAGAGATCATTTTTATTTTTACTTTACTCTGTTTTCCAGTTAATTTGACGGTCAGGAAGGTATCGGAAAGAGTTTCCTTTTGCCTCTATAAATGATTTCAAATGTGTATAGAGTTCGTTGTGTTCTTTTAAATTATTTCGGCACCTGTTTATTGCTGCAGAAACAGCTTTTCGATCCGCCTCTGCTCTGCCTGAAACCCGACGGGATCTACCCCTGTTATCAGTATTTTTATCCAGATAATCCTCAACAAACTCCAGAGTATTCTTATTTTCCATCAGGACTTCAGGGTCATCAAAATCACCTGCCTCTATTTTTTCACGAAGCATATCCCTCAATTCCTTTATTTTATCAATTGAAAGCTTGTCAATTGCATCTTCAGGAGAAATATTTTCAAAGGGATTCAGGTTCTCAAGCGAGAGCTGTTCAATAGACATACTGTTATAAGGCCCTGTTTCCATATCAAGTATCCTGGAAGAAATATTCTTAAGATCAGTACAGGTTATCCATTGATTAGGATTTTTAAGCAGATTTTTAATATGAATGAGGCCGATTGAATGTTTTACAGTACAGGCGTTCCCATAAAAAAATATTTCCCAGACAGGGCCGTTTTTACGAAATATACTCTCTCCGGGTTCATTTTGAGAGGATTCTGCCTTATCTTTATCCAGCTCAGCCTGTGTCTTAAACCGGTAGCGTTCCTTGAACCTTCTTTCAAGCAGTATAAGTATTCCTGACAGATTTATAAAAACCGCTATCTGCCCGGCAGCAGGGGTGTTAAGCAGGGACAGGATACAGGAAACAGCAGAGGCAAAACCAAGCCATAACAGGGATGATCCATTCCTGAAATATTCGCCGGTTATAAAAACTGCAGCCAGGACGGCCCATATCCACCACATCTGGATTTCCACAATAAAATTCCCCAACTTCCAGTCTAAGGGTTAATTACTTTTAATGCCGAGTTTTAATGACTATGATTGTAAAGATGTTTTCTACATAAATTGACAAGCCTGGTTTTCCAAAAATGGAGTATAGTAAAGAATGAATTTATGTGTCAAAAGAAAAGCTGAAAGACAAGAGTTCAGATATCGAAAGTCAGAGATCAGAAAACGGTTTACCTTATTCTCTGACCTCAACTTCTGATTTCTAACATCTGACCTCTGCTTTCCGGCTTGACCTTTTAAAATTTAATCATTAATCATTAACATTAGATTTTTCGCCGGTAGAGACTGGTTTTTACTGTCTCTACAATGTATGAGGATATATTAATCTTAAGGAGGAAATCATGAGCTGGGTATCAATTGATTATGACAAGTGTACCGGATGCGGAACATGCATTGAAGGATGCGGCAGATGTTTTTCCATAAAGGATGATATGGTCACTGTTTTTGCAGATATAAGCACATGCGTTATATGCGGCCGCTGTATTTCCCTGTGCCCTGCCGGAGCAGTAACACACACTCAAATGGACATGGATAATTTCCATAAAATTGAAAAGAGAGAATTAATAACAACGAATGATTTATTTGAATTTTTAAGGCAGAGAAGATCTCACCGGGCATTTACAGATCAAAAGATACCTGAAGCAGACATGAAAAAACTTGTTGATATTGTAAGGTATTCTCCCACAGGCACAAACAGCCAGATGGTGGAACTGATGGTAATCCAGAACCCTGACAGGATTAAAAAACTTTCAGATCTCTCCGTTGATTTCATGGTAAAAAGCGGTGCTGATGCGGCTAAAAAGGCAGAAGAGTTTAAAACCAAAGGAAATGCAAATCCCCAGGAGATTGAACAGCTCGAAATGATGGCCTTTTACGGCAACCTGATGAAAGAGAGCAGCGAAATGGGTTTGGACCCAATATTTTACAATGCTCCTGCAGTAATGGTCTTTCATGCACTGGATCAGACATTTACCAAAAAGGATGACTGTGTTATTGCATCAACTACCATGGGACTTCTGGCGCGTACAATGGGGCTTGAGTACACCTACATAGGGTTATTTGACGCTGCGGCAAACGGGAGTCCGGCAGTAATGAAAGAGCTGGATCTACCCAAAAGCAATAAGGTTTTCAGTGTTATAATCATAGGCTACCCGAAAATGAAATTCTTTACCACTGTTGACCGGAAACCTACAACAGTGAGGTATGTGTAAAAACCCGACACAAACAATGCGGGCAGACACACAGGTCTGCCCAATTTTTATCCGGAATTTTACAGTACAAGCTTATCCCTGCCGTTTCTTCTTATGGAGGCATCTCCTATACCGACATCAACATCAACCTCGCGAACAGAATCCTCCGGAATCTTAACATTCACATCCCCGGCTCCAAGATCAACCTCCAGAGAGGTTTTAATATTCTCAACATCAATATCCACGTCTCCGGCCTTCATATCCAGATAAAGCTCATTAGGTATGCCAGTATTGCAGATTATTTTTCATTTTATTTTCAACAGGTTACTAAGACATTCAAAAGCATGAAAGGACATGGATGATACTATAAAACGTCTCACATCCTATGGCATCGATCCCTTTGAACACCGCGCTGTACCTGCCGGGGCTAAAGAATATTTTAAGGACAAACCTATGGAGGCAACATTCAAAATTGCAGCCGTTATTGTTGGCGGCATGGAACTGGAATTCATTCAACCTGTCGATGGTGATTCACAGCACATGGAGTTTCTGAAAGAAAGAGGAGAAGGTATTCAACATCTTGCCTTTGCTGTGGACAACCTGGAAGACAACATTGAAGACCTTAAACAAAAAGGAGCAAGTGTCCAGATGAAATCGGACCTCGGACCTCTTAAGGTTGCATACATGGATATGGAAACCAGCGGACTTGTCTTTGAATTGATGCAGTTTATAAAAGCAGGCTGAAGGCTATTAGTAATAAAAATCTGGCGCAGACTACAGACTGACAGCCTTCAGGCTAAAAACCTTCAGCCTGTCGTTTAACCGAAGCAATATAAGGCAGGTTGCGATACATTTCCTGATAATCCAGTCCATACCCTATCAGAAACTTATCGGGCACATCAAAGCCGACATAGTCAATATTAATGTCAAAGGTGGAAATCCTCGCACACTGTTTATTCAGCAGTGTGCATATTTTTAAAGAAAGAGGATTTTTACTTTTAAAATGGTCAAACAGGAATTTTGATGTGGCACCGGTATCTATTATATCTTCAATTATAAGTATATCTTTATCTTTGACAGGTATAGAAATATCATTGATGACCTTAACCTTTCCAGACGATTGCATATTACCATTATAGCTTGATACTGATATAAAATCGGTAAGTATGGGAAGATGGATATTGCGGATAAGATCAGCGAAAAATGGCAGACTTCCTTTTAATGTCCCTATTACCATAAGCTCCCTGTCTCTGTAGTCCAGGGTAATCTGCCTGCCGAGTTCAATGACCCGTTCCCCTATCCGGTTCTCATTTATGACTATTTCATGTGGCAGTTTTAGAATTTCCATTTCAAGGTCTCAAATGTACATCCATAGAAGGGCACGGTGCGCTGTGCCCCATCATTATTTTTACAACATTATTTACATGAACCGTTATATTCTGTCAAAATACATTATTCGATTATTCTATCGAGTTCATCACCTTTTCAAGAATAGAAAAACCTTCACCCAGCTCCTCTTCTCTGATATTAAGGGCCGGAATAATCCTTATGCACTTACCCTGAATTAAATTCAACAGCAATCCATTGGAAAGAGATTTATCGATAATATCCGCTGCTGTTTTGTCATCTGATGTCTCCATCAGAAGTAGAAGTCCCTGCCCTCTTATCTCCTTTATTATTTCAGGATATTTATACTTCAAAATGTTTAATCTCTCAATTGAATACTGCCCCATTTCTTCAACATTTCCCCATATCCTGCTTTTTAGAAGATAATCAATTACAGCACATGAGACAGCACATCCAAGGGGATTGCCGCAATATGTTCCGCCATGGTCTCCCGGTTCAAGCAGACTGTTCAACTCTTCCGTCATGGCAAAGGCGCCAAATGGAAAACCGCCTGCAATACCCTTTGCCATTGTGAGGATATCAGGGCTTATCTCTCTGGCGGATGATACAAACGCGGGACCTGTCCTGTAAAAACCTGTCTGCACCTCATCAACAATCAGCAGGGTTCCATTCTTTTTACACATGGCATTGATTTCTGACAGATAATTATCAGGAGGGATATTTACTCCTCCTTCACCCTGTACAGGTTCCACTATAACTGCAGCAACATCCTCATTCAGAGAACGCTCCATTTCAGACAAACTTCCATACCTGACAAACCTGTAGTCTGGCATAAGGGGATTGAATCTCTCCCTGTGTTTTGCCTGACCTGTGGCCGATACAGTGCCCAGAGTCCTGCCATGATAGCTCTGGTGTGTAGAAATTACTCCTGTCCTTCCGGTTGCTTTGCGTGCAAGTTTTATTGCTGCATCGTTAGACTCTCCACCACTGTTTGTAAAAAATACCCTGGTAAGCCCCTGTGGCATTATCTTTATCAGCAGTTTTAAAAGTTTCGCCCTTACAGGTGAATACGTCAGACCTGAATTCGGGTTCTGAATGATTTTTTGTCCCTGTTCATGAAGTGCCCTTATAATCACTTCATTTGCATGACCGATGCATGTAACACCCCATCCGGAAGTGAAATCCAGATATTTTTTATTATTTTCATCCCATACATACACACCTCTGCCGTATTCAACAGAAGCCGGCGTTTTTTTAAAAAACCCCGGTGTGTGTTTATCTTCAGTATCAATTGTATTGTTCATTTTTTATCATCTCCTTAATTTTTTCAAAAAAAAAGCCCCGGTACTTATTGGTACCGGGGCCTGGTATATCTGCTTATAAGTTTTAGGTTCAGCTGACCATACTACCTTAAAACAAGCAGTAACACCGGGCCCGTCCGGCCCTGCGTCTGGCGGCTGCATTGTTTGTTAAGGTAATAAAATTCATCTTTTAGCTTTCCTCTGTTTCGTTTTATCTGTTTTTACTATAAATACTTTTTTATGTTAATCAATTAAGGGAAAGAAGAATAAATGTAAAATCCGCGGGTGTCAATATTTCTTTTCAACGATCCTCAACGAAAAAACATCTGGCTAGGCATAGCATACACAGTTGCGCCCCATCTCTTTTGCCTTATATAGTGCGCCGTCTGCTTCTGCAAGAATTTGATCAACAGTTTTTTCAACTTCTGAATCGGTAACTCCAATACTGATCGTAACGGAAAGATCACCTGATCTTGTTTTAATATTCGATTTTGCAACGAGATTACAGAGCCTTTTAAAATCCATCTTTTCGTTTATCTTCCCCGATGATGGAATTATAATCAGGAATTCTTCTCCGCCATATCTTCCAATGAGATCATATTTCCTCAGGTTATCATTAATAATCCGGGTAAATCCCTGAAGTATATCATCGCCGGTCTGGTGACCGAAGTTATCGTTTATCCGCTTGAAATAATCCAGATCACACATACCTACATACAGTATTCCACCGCTTCTTGCAGTACGCATAAGCTCTCTTTCCAGCATATCAATGATGGCTTTCCTGTTATAGACTCCTGTCAGTGAATCATGCATGACCTCATGGATAAGTGCGCTTTTTGCATTTTCCAGTTCAGACTGTATTTCCACCATGCGTTTGCCCACATTGATACGGGCCTGGAGTTCGTCATTGTCGTAGGGTTTTATAATATAGTCGTTTGCACCGGCATTAAGCCCCTCAACAATATTCTTCTTTTCACTCTTTGCCGTTAACATGATTATATAGATCGAGTCATTGGCCTGGTTTTCCCGCAGGTGGGTACACACATCTACACCGGATAAACCCGGCATACTCCAGTCCAAAAGGGCCAGTTTAGGGGCTTCAGGTTGCTTGAGCATTTCCAGTGCCTGCTCTCCGTCGACTGCAGATACTACATCATATCCCCATTTCTGCAGTATCGCAGTCAGGATAGTCCTTGATGTAAGATCGTCTTCAGCTATTAAAACTTTCATACTGAATCCATTTTCACTTTTATTTTAAATTTCTCAAATTCCTGTTCAAGTCTGGGCATTAGAGTTATAAGCAGATCAATATCTCCTGATTCACCGGCCTTCTCCATTTCAAAGGCAATTCCCTGTATGGAAGGACTTGCTATGTTTCCGGCGGCACCTTTCACCTTGTGTGCCAGTATTCCTGCAGCTTCAGATTTTCCCTCATCAATATTTCTTTTAATTTCATTCAGTTGAACAGGGATATCATTTATAAAGCCGTCTATCACTATATCAGCAAGCTCTTTATCTCCCATTAACCGCTCAAGAAGTATCTCCCGCTCAAAAATCCGCATTTCCGGAGCTTCAGGCATATCCTGATTATCCTCTTCAGGAAACCCTGCAGCAGCATTCTCATCCGAAAGCCATTTATCAAGCTTTTCCCTGAGAACCATCGGGTCAATTGGTTTGCTCAGATAGTCATTCATGCCTGCAGCAATACATTTTTCACGGTCACCTTTAAGGGCATTGGCAGTTAATGCAATGACAGGAATATCTGGATTCTTAATACCATCCTTATTTTTCCTGATCCTTCTTGTCGCCTCATACCCATCCATATCCGGCATCTGGCAATCCATCAGGACAATATGATATTTTTTTACCTTCAGTGCGTTGATAGCTTCACTGCCGTTTATAACAGTATCCGCACTGTATCCAAGTTTATTTAAAATGGCAACAGCCACTGCCTGGTTGGTAATAGAATCATCTGCCAGCAGTACCCTGAAATGATCTCTCTTTACCGGTGGCAGGGAATCTTTGGTAATCAGCCTGGCCTCCCTGTTTTTATCAGCTTTCACAGAATTCTTTTCCAGTGCCATGGAAAGACAATCAAAAATCTGGCTCTGCCTGACAGGTTTCATGAGACAGGCTGCGAAACCTGCCTTACTGAGTTTGTCACTTTCACCCTGCATCCCGGTAGAAGACATTAAAATCAAAACTACAACATCCAGCTCAGGATCATTTCTGATTGTGCTGGCAAGTTCTATACCATCCATCACCGGCATCTGCATATCAAGGATAGCGGCAGCAGGGATTTCACCATTAAATTTGCACTCACGAATCTTCTCCAGGGCGTCTGCTCCATTGACTGCTTCCAGAACATTACAGCCCCAGGAATTTAACAGAGTACTGAGAAACAGCAGGTTGGTCTTATGGTCATCGACGATGAGAATCTTTTTTCCACTTAAATCTACATTATGCGTAAATAAATGATCTTCAACATCTTCCTGTAGCTCAAATGTTATCATAAATCGGAAAGTGGAACCCTTGCCCTCCTCACTCTCGACACCTATTGTCCCGCCCATCAATTCAACAATTTGTTTACTTATTGCCAGTCCAAGCCCTGTCCCCCCATATTTTCTTGTGGTTGATCCGTCAACCTGGGTGAAGGCAGAAAACAGATGATTTACCCGGTTCCGGGGAATTCCAATACCCGTATCAGAGATTATAAAACATATGGTTACACTTTTATCTTCCCTGCCTTCAAGACTAACCCGGACCGACACTTCTCCCCTGTCGGTAAATTTTATTGCATTGCCGATAAGATTTGTCAGTATCTGCCTGATACGGCCTGGATCACCTTTAAGCAGAAACGGAACATCGGGCGATAAAAACGAAGTCAGCTCAATCCCCTTTTCCCTTGCCTTAACCGAGATCAATTCGACGGTGTCTTCCAGCACGGATCTCAAATTAAAACCTATATGTTCGATTTCGAGTTTACCTGCCTCGATCTTTGAAAAATCGAGAATATCATTGATAAGGGTAAGAAGAGCCTCTCCGCTGCCTTGAATAATTTCGACATAATTCCTTTGATCCTTACTTAAATCGGTATCCATTAACAGGCCGGTCATACCGATTATCCCGTTCATTGGGGTCCTTATTTCATGGCTCATATTTGCCAGAAACTCACTCTTGGCACCACTGGCAATCTCAGCCTTTACTACCATCTCATTTGAATAAAGCACAGATTTTTCCAGTTGCAGGTTGGTTGCTATCAACTGTTTTTGAGATTCCTGCAGATCCATTGTCCGTGATTTTACTTCTTCTTCTATCACTGATCTTTTTTTAATCTGGCTGTAAAACAAATAGGAAAGCATACTGCCTATCAGGAGTATAAATACAGATACTATAAGCGGCTGATTAGTTAAATATTCATCAACAAGATTTTTATCCAGGACAGAAACCACCGCCCAGTCTCTTTCTCCAAATCTGAAGGAATGGCTTTTGCTGAAAATATTGAGATCCGAAGCTCTCAACTCCTCACCGGGAAACAGCTGCCTCTTTTCTGGCCGCTCATCAGGCTTTCCTTTATCAGACAGGTTTATCGACATAATATAAGAAGCTGAAGCCCTTACATTCGTTATGTCATAAAAATGGAAAACCATGACAGGTAATTCAAGGTGCCTGAAGGACTCCTCTATCAGTCTTCTAAAATTTAAAACCCCGAGGATGAATCCTGACAAGCCCTCTTCGCGTCCTGAAGGGATAAATGTTGCTGCATTTTTATCATATACAGGTGTCAATAAAATAAAATTATTCAGTAAACCATTATCATTAAAAAGGGTGGAACCGGCAGTAACTACACTTTTACCTGTCAGCCATGAAGTACGCATTGCGATATAAAAATCTCTACCGGATGACAGATCATAACCAGCTTTCTTTTCATTATCTGAATATGGTTCAATATAATAAACAGGAAAGTATTCTGTCTTTTCCTCGACAGGATGCATGAAATTATCATTTCCAATGTATAAGAATTGAAAATTTTCCATACCATCCCGTCGTGCCTTTTGCTCAAATGAAAACCTGTCTTCATTCTTAACTCTCGGGATCCATCCAAGGGCCTGTATAAAGGGATATTCCTTAAGAAGATCCCTTGAAAATATCTCAAACTTATTCCTTGATACAGACTCCGAGGCATAGAAAAAGGCATTTAACAGCTTCTCAATGGAAAGGGCATTATTGCATTCAATCTCCACATACCTGAATCCACGCTCTGCCCTGTTCAGGAAATTCTCCTGGTGGACATAAAGCTCCTTATCCCTTAATATCTTATAGGCCATTCCAGCTATAAAAAGGCTTGCAATCAATATAACTATTGGAATGTGGTCTGTTTTTTTCAGCATGTTTCACACCATTTATTATTGGAATAACATCCTTAGCTGCCTGAATCCGGTACCAATTCCAAAGCAATATATATGCCATTTATTACTGACAAATTAAGTAAGTAAAAATAAAAACCAGGCAATTATAAACTCTTCATAAAAACATCGTACTGCTCTAAGATAGATCTTATCTTTAAAAATGCGGTATTCTGGGGGGTGTCAGGCCTGTTGTACTATCCTCACGGGTGAACTTTTCACCTGTAAGTTTTATTTTATTTCTGCAGTATAGCGTAAATAATGGCGATCAAGGTCAATAATCGGTGCTATCATGAAATAGAAGTCAATATATTGACATAAATCGTATATTGTTAATGACCTTAAATTTAAAATTAACAACAAGAGATGAAGGGAGAACAAAACAAAAATCTATTAGAAAAATAATCTTTATACAAGGATTCAAGGTTGAAATATGGACAAAATTCCAATCTCATATCACTAAAAATAAATGGGTAATTATATCCCATATGAGAACATATATCTCTTTGAGTATTTTTTATCCATTATTTCAGGGAGTTATAAATGTTTACTCATCATTTTGCGACATTTTTACCCTAAATATGATTATATTCAAAATTAGTCAGGCTTGACATAACATCCTGTTTTACCAGTCTATTCTTCTACCTGTCATAAAAAGGCACGACACTTGCTTTATATATAAATTGTACAGAATTATTTTTATCACCAGCAAACCGAAGTTCAGAATTATTTTTATTCATTCTCAAGTATCAGATTTATTACTGAATATAAAAGTCACGAGCTTATGGAAAAAGAAAAAATAGTACTTTTTTCAGAACCGCTGGAAACAACCTCAAAGGAACTCTCTCCTTTTCTTGAAAAGCATGGAATAAGGCTGATCAAGGTCGATAGTTTAAAGGAAACACTTCTCTCACTTCAGGAAGGAAGAGTGGATGCTCTTGTCATTGATGCAGCCCTTCTTGAGGATGACTGCGGATTTATTTCGGTAATAAAGGGAATAGAAAAAGACCTGCCGGTAATAATCTGTGCCGAAAGCAATACCCCCGAACTGGAAAGTAAGATCCGGCAGCAGAAGATATTCTATTATCACATAAAATCATTTGGAATTGATGATCTTGAGATGGCCGTTTCAAACGCTATCAACAGTCTATCGCAATAACCTGGAGGCGCACAAGATGTCCTTGAAAAATAAGATCAAGTCCGGCCAATTTGTAGTTATTGAAGAATTTGAACCACCGAAAGGCGCTGATTTCTCATCCTTCCGGAAAAACGCAAACCTGGTAAAGGGAAGAGTAGATGCATTATTAGTCCCAGAAATGGCAAATGCCGTAATGAAGGCTGGCTCGCTGGGAAGCTGCGCCTATCTGCAGAGTGAGGGGATGGAGACCGTGTATCAGGTCTGCTGCAGGGACAGGAACAGGCTGGCCCTGCAGGCAGATATACTGACCGCAGCGGCCCTCGGGATACCGAATATAATGGCTGTGCAGGGGGAAGATATTCATTTCGGGGATCATCCAAAGGCAAGAGCGGTCAATGATCTTGACTCTCTGGAACTTATTGAAGCCATAAAAACACTCGAAAATGGTAAAGACCTGGCGGGAATAGAATTAACAGGCGCACCCGGTTTCTTTATGGGCTCAGTTATAGACACAAACGCACCGGGAGGCCTTCTCGAACTTGAACTGGAAAACCTTCAGAAAAAGATCAACAGCGGTATTGAATTCATTATTACCAACCCGATATTTGATATCCATAGTTTTAAACAGTTCAGTAAACGTATTAAAGATATGGATGTAGCCGTGATACCAACTGTGCTTCTTTTAAAGTCAGCCGGAATGGCCAGATACATCGACAGGAATATAAAAAATATTTCAATCCCTTCAGAAATAATAAGGGAAATACAGAAGGCCCCTGACAAACAGAAACAATGCATCAATACAGCCTCAGAGATAATAGGCCAGCTCAGGGAACTGGGTATGGCGGGTATAATGATATCCACTGCAGGCTGGGAAGATAAAGTGCCAAAAATACTGGATGAGGCAGGATTATAAAGGCCGGATCAAGGGTTATCGAATCAGGTTAAGAATCAATTCATTTGAATAAAGGTCACAGACAGGAAGGATAATATGTCCGGAAACAACAGCAATAAAATATCAGGTTCTGTTATGGTAGTCGGCGGCGGAATCACCGGTATGCAGTCAGCGCTGGATCTGGCTAATTCCGGTTACTATGTCTATCTGGTTGAAAAATCATCCGCAATAGGCGGATTGATGTCTCAGCTTGACAAGACATTCCCGACCAACGACTGCGCCATGTGAATTATCTCGCCCAAACTGGTCGAGGTCGGCCGGCACCTGAACATAGAGCTTTTAACTGGTACAGAACTCCTTAATCTCGATGGAGCAAAAGGAAATTTTACAGCCAGGATTAAACAGGAAGCGAGATACATTGATATAGATAAATGTACAGGATGCGGAGAATGCTCAGCCGTGTGTCCTGTGACGCTGGAGAATGAATACGACTGGGGCCTTTCACCTAAAAAAGCCACCTATAAACTTTATCCCCAGGCAATCCCTGGGGCCTATGCGATAAAGAAAAAAGACAAGGCGCCATGCAGGCTTGCCTGTCCCGCGGGGATAAATGTTCAGGGATATGTACAGATGGTAGGGCAGGGAAAATATAAAGAGGCGTTAAATATAATTATGGAAGACCTGCCTCTTCCGGGCGTGCTTGGCAGAATATGCCCCCATGGCTGCGAGGATGCCTGCCGCAGGTGCGAAGTTGATGCGCCTGTTGCAATAAGGACCCTGAAAAGGCTCGCTGCCGACAAGTTTGATCCAAGGGAGATTGAGATTGAGTGTCTTCAAAAAAGAGATGAAAAGGTTGCTATTATAGGATCAGGCCCTGCCGGTCTTTCTGCCGCATATCACCTTGCAAGAAAGGGCTTCTTATCAACGATATATGAGGCCCAGCCAAAGGCAGGAGGGATGCTTCGGGTTGGTATACCGGATCACAGATTACCAGGCGCTGTACTTGATCAGGAGATAGAAATAATAACCAATCTTGGTGTTGACATAAAAACAGGCATCGCACTTGGCAGAGATATCACAATAGACGGACTGCTTGGTGACGGGTACAGCGCGGTATATCTTGCAATAGGTGCCCACAAAGGCATCGAACTCGGCATACCGGGTGAAAAATCCGAGGGAGTGCGACAGGGAGTAGATTTTCTTCGTGAAGTCAACCTGAATGGTAAGGCACCCGTAGGTAAAAAGGTTGCAATAGTAGGTGGTGGAAATGTTGCCATCGATGTATCAAGGTCCGTGATCAGACTCGGGGCTGAAGAAGTAGATATTATCTACCGCAGGACGCGAAGCGAGATGCCAGCGTGGGAGGAAGAGATTCAGGCGGCTGAGGATGAAGGCGTAAAAATAAATTATCTTTCAGCTCCCCAGGAGATACTTACAAGCAATGGCAGGGTAACGGGATTAAGATGTATTAAAATGGAACTTGGGGAACCGGATTCATCAGGAAGGAGAAGGCCGGTACCAACACCGGGGAGTGAGTATGACCTTGATGTGGATCAGATTATACCAGCAATAGGACAAACGCCTGATCTTTCGGCCTTTGCTGATGAAGAAAATTTAAACATATCAAAATGGGGAACCGTTGAGGTAGACCCTGTGTCATACTATACAGGAAAGGAAGGGGTCTTTGCCGGTGGTGATCTGCAGACCGGTCCATGGGTGGCAATAGGTGCTGTTGCTGCAGGAAAGGAAGCAGCCGAATCAATTGCACGATACATTGACGATATTGACCTCTGTGAAGGAAGGGAGCCGCTTGAAACACCTGATCCCGAATACCGACCCATCCCACCGAATATTGAGGCCCGTGCAAGGGCCATTGTAAAGGAGTTGCCCGCGGACAGTAGAAAAGGCAACTTTAATGAAGTGGAACTGGGATATGACGAGGAAACCGGAATATCCGAGGCCCAGAGATGCCTGAACTGCGGGTACTGCTGTGAATGCTACCAGTGTGTTGATGCATGCGTGGCAAAGGCAATCAATCACGATCAGAAACCTGTGGAAAGAGATATAGATGTGGGTTCTGTAATTCTGTGTCCCGGCGCATCATTATATGATCTCGACAGCAGTGATGAATTTTATAAGTACAACAGCCATCCAAATGTTCTTACCAGCGCTGAGTTTGAACGAATCCTGAGTGCAACAGGACCGACAATGGGCCACCTTGTTCGCCCTTCTGATAAAAAGGAACCGGAAAAGATAGCATGGCTCCAGTGTGTCGGCTCCAGGGATACTGCAAACTGCAATAACGGATACTGTTCCGGTGTCTGCTGTATGTATGCCATCAAGGATGCCATGATAGCAAAAGAGCATATGAAGGGTAATCTTGACACGGCTATATTCTATATGGATATCAGGACCTATGGAAAAGACTATGAAAAATATTATGACAGGGCAAAAAATGAGCGAGGTGTAAGATTTATTCGATCAAGGATACATACAATAGATCCTGTTCACGGAAGTGATGACCTGATATTAAAATACTCTGATGAAGAAGGTAACTTCCAGGAAGAAAGATTCGATATGGTAGTACTGTCTGTCGGATTTGAAATACATGATAATAATATCGAGCTTGCCAACAGGATAGGGATATCACTTAACAAGTATAATTTTACAGAATCACCGGTCTTCAATCCTGTCCATACATCAAGGCCCGGAGTCTATGTCTCCGGGACATTCCAGGGACCAAAAGATATTCCCACCTCAGTTACCGAAGCGAGTGCAGCCGCCTGTGCCGTAAGTATTGATCTGACGGCTGCAAGGGGCAGCGAGGTAAGGACTGTAACAATCCCCGATGAAATCGACGTAAGTAAAGAAGAGCCTAGAATAGGGGTATTCATCTGCGACTGCGGCGTTAATATAGCAGGTGTTGTCAATGTCCCTGAGGTTGTAGACTATGCCGGCAATCTTCCATTTGTAGCACTGGCACAGGAAAACCTGTTCAGCTGCTCCCAGGATACCCAGGAAAAACTCAAGGGAGTAATCAAGGAAAACAACCTGAACAGGGTTGTTGTTGCATCCTGTTCCCCGAGGACCCATGAGCCGCTTTTCCAGGAAACTCTCCAGGCCTGTGGTCTTAATAAATATCTCTTTGAAATGGCTAATATAAGAGATCAGAACTCATGGGTTCATGCACTCGATCCTGCTGCGGCAACAGAAAAGGCAAAGGATCTGGTCAGGATGGCGGTTGCAAGGGCAGGCTATTTAACCCCTTTAAAGGAAAAGAGAATACCCATCACTATGCGCGCGGTCGTAATCGGCGGCGGAGTCTCAGGTATTACGGCATCACTGAGTCTGGCAGATCAGGGTTATGAGGTTGTGTTGATTGAAAAGGAAAAACAGCTTGGGGGCCTTGCCAATAATCTGACCACAACCATTGAAGGCAATGATATTCAAAAACAACTTGTGTACCTGACAGACAGGGTGTCGCAGCATGATAAAATACAGGTATTGACTGAATCTCTGGTTGTGGGGTTCGGAGGATTTAAAGGAAATTTTTATACCGAGGTAATGGTAGGCCCGAACATGTATTCACGCAAGATAGAGCATGGTGTTATCATCGTTGCAACTGGTGCAAATGAATACGAGCCCACAGAATACTACTTTGGCAAGGATCACAGGGTATTCACCCAGATAGGCCTCGGAAAAAGGCTGGAAGTGAGAGGGGCTGACGATCTAAAGCGCGTGGTAATGATCCAGTGTATCGGTTCCAGGAATGATGAGAACCCCAACTGCTCACGCGTATGCTGTCAGGCAGCCATCAAAAATGCCCTTCATATAAAGGACCTTAATCCTGATACGGATGTATGGATATTAAACCGTGACATACGAACCTATGGAATGCTTGAGGATTATTATACCGAGGCAAGAAGAAAAGGAGTCAGATTTGTAAGATATTCAAAGGATAATCCTCCGCAGGTTGAGGCACGTGATGATGGATTACATGTAACCTTCTTCGACCATATCCTCCGCAGGGATATAAAGGTAAGATCAGACCTGCTTGCCCTCAGTGCGGGCATGGTCCCCACGGATACCGATGAACTTGCCTCGATCCTGAAACTGCCTAAAAGCAAAGAAGGTTATTTTATTGAAGCGCATGTCAAACTGCGTCCTGTTGACCTGGCAAATGACGGCATCTTTCTGTGCGGAACAGCCCACAGCCCGAAACTTATCTCCGAGAGTATCTCCCAGGCCATGGCAGCAGCTTCAAGAGCTGCGACCTTCCTTTCACAGCCGGAGATCGTCCTGTCGGCAGTCACGGCTGAGGTGGATCAAAGCAGGTGCGCATCATGCCTGGTATGTGTCAGGGCGTGTCCCTATGACGTACCTGTAATAAATGAAGAGGGAGTCAGCTATATCGATGAAGCCCTTTGCCACGGATGCGGAATATGCGCATCAGAATGTCCAGCAAAGGCTATTCATCTTAACTGGTATGAAGATGAACAAATCATGAGTAAACTGGATTCATTACTTGAAGGGGTTATATAATGACCGATTTCAAACCGATTATTGTGGCTTTCTGTTGTAACTTCTGAGGATACACGGCAGCGGACCTGGCAGGTTCAATGAGACTTAATTACCCTGATACAATCAGGGTAATCCGTGTCCCGTGTACAGGTAAGGTTGATATCATCCACCTCTTGAGGGCTCTCGAAAAGGGTGCTGACGGCGCATATATAGTAGGGTGTCTTGAAGGAGACTGCCGTTTTGAGAGGGGCAACCTCAGGGCAAGGAAAAGGGTGGAACAGGCGGCCAAAATACTGGACAAGATTGGTATAGGAGGAGAAAGGGTACAGATGTAT
Organism: Desulfatiglandales bacterium; assembly: GCA_963667015.2. GTDB lineage: Bacteria > Desulfobacterota > DSM-4660 > Desulfatiglandales > HGW-15 > JAAZBV01. The sequence goes on along the minus strand of CAXXJJ010000001.1, from coordinate 2,737,301 downwards.
AACCTGTCCTCCGGAGAAGGTCCAAGATTTGCCGAGATAGCAACCGAAATGACTCAAAAGATTATAGAACTGGGGCCCAATCCAATAAAAGCCGCGATGAAAAAAGCAGCGTGATCAACAAGAAAGCGAGGGAGATGAAATGATAGTTGCTGACCAGAAACCTATTGAAGAGATTATAGAAGAGATCAAAGGTTTTAAAAAGATACTTATCGCAGGCTGCAATGAGTGCGTGACCGTTTGCGAAGCAGGTGGCAAAAAAGAGGTTGGAATTCTTGCTTCCGCCCTCAGGATGTATTTCATGAACCAGGGGAACAAGGTTGATATTGACGAAGTCACCCTTGAAAGGCAGTGCGATCATGAGTACCTGGAGGAACTGCGTAATGACATAGGCAAGTATAATGCAGTTGTATCCCTTGCCTGCGGGGTAGGTGTTCAGTTTATGGCCGAAAAATACCTTAACATACCAATATTTCCCGGAGTTAATACCTCCTTTATGGGAGTAACCGAAGAAAGAGGTGTATGGACTGAGCGATGCCAGGGATGCGGACAATGCATACTGGCAAAGACCGCATCAATTTGCCCTGTTTCCCGCTGCGCAAAGAGATTGTTCAATGGTCCATGCGGGGGATCAACCAACGGTAAATGCGAAATATCCAAGGATCTTGATTGTGCCTGGCAGTTGATAATAGATCGATTAAAGGAATTGGGAAAACTTGATGAATATGAACAGCTCGCACCTATCAAAGACTGGTCAACGGAAAGGGCCGGAGGACCACGAAAGGTTGTAAGGGAGGATGTCAGACAATGAGCACTACTAAAACACCCAGCAAACTGGAAAAAATACTGGCAAGCGGAAACATGGCGGTCACTTCCGAATGCGGACCGCCGAGGGGAAGTGACCCTGAAGCCATCCTGAAAAAGGGTGAAATGATCAGAAATCATGTTGATGCCATAAACATTACTGACAACCAGACTTCTGTAACAAGACTCTGCAGTCTTGCCGCATGCATACACCTTAAGAAGCTGGGTATTGAACCGGTGTTGCAGATGGTTACAAGGGACAGGAACCGTATTGCGCTTCAAAGCGATATCCTGGGTGCTGCCTCATTTGATATCTACAATATTCTCTGCCTGTCAGGGGATCACCAGTCCTTTGGAGACTGTCCAACTGGTCAGAATGTTCATGATATCGATTCAATGCAGCTTATACAGACTGTTCGGCTGATGCGTGACGAAGGGAAATTTCTGGGAGGAGATGATATAAAACGTCCACCCGGCATGTTCGTTGGAGCAGCAGCCAATCCCTTTGCAGACCCCTTTGAGATACGTGTTCCGCGCCTTGCGAAAAAAATAGCCGCCGGAGTTGAATTTATTCAGACCCAGTGCATCTACAACCTTGATAAATTTGAATTATGGATGAAGCAGGTCTGCGACAGAGGCCTTCATGAAAAGGTACACATCCTGGCAGGTGTAACACCGCTTAAGTCGGCAGGCATGGCAAATTATGTAGGAAAAAGGGTTCCCGGAATGGATGTTCCCGATGAAATTATAAATAGAATGAAAGGCGTACCTAAAGAAAAGCAGGCAGAGGAGGGAATAAACATCTGCGTTGAATCTATTCAGAGACTTAAGGAATGCGAAGGAATACACGGATTTCATGTAATGGCAATTGAATGGGAGGAAAAGGTTCCTGAGATAGTTGAAAGGTCGGGCCTTTATCCAAGGCCTGTTATTGATGACTAGTAGCAATAAGTAACCCTAATTAAGGAGGTTTTATTATGACCGACAAGTACATTCTTGTAGTTGATGATGACCCGGATCTGGTGGAAACAATAGCCTTGATGCTGGAAAGTAAGGGTTGCGAAGTGGGCAAGGCCTACGACGGCATAGAAGGCGAGGAATCCATCAGGGAACGACGCCCGGACATGGTTATCCTGGACATTATGATGCCCCGGAAAGACGGCTATGTCCTTTGTGCTGAGCTCAAGGCAAATGATGAAACCAGGGACATCCCGGTAATACTTCTTACCGCGGTTGGTGAAGCAGTTCCCACTACCAGGTATTCCCATGCCGACGGAATGAGCACTGAGGCGGATGAATATATACCAAAACCCATTGATACCGAAGGGCTATGGAGCGCAGTCAGTGCCTTTTTTTAAGACCTGGTGATATTCGGGATAGGGGTATTTTATCTGGAACAGATATATTCTTTGCGTGAATATACCCGAATAAATATTAATCCCATATAGACCGGAGCCGGGTTGATATGACAGAGGCTATGAGACTGGGCGGATTCAAAGTCTTAAAGGGTGTGGCCAGGTTTTCTCTGATTATCCCGGAGAAGACCGGTATCACCCCTGCCCTGCTTCTCAGGTCAATCGCTGAAAGAAAAATCAACCTGCCCTATTTCACATCTTTTCACAGGGATGGCCACTGGGGGCTTAACCTGCTTGTGGAGACCCCGAAGGGTTTACAGACCTCATTGATAATTGAAGAGGTTGTCGGCAAACCCTGTGAACATACATCCGAATGTGTTGTTTTTTCAATCTTTCCACACAAAAAAGATCCACTGGTGCTCTGCAACCTTATAGATGCCTTTAAAGAAAACAGTGTCAAACCCGAGGCCCTTGCGATATCACCTTCGGCAATCTCGGTTGTGCTGCAGGAAAAGGACCTTGAGAGGGCAAGCGCTTCGCTTTTCGGCCCTTTCAGTTTCAGCGCCTACCGGACGCCTGAAGACTGGAAACTTGCGCAGAAGGGTAAGGAAGAAATATATAAGGAGGTAATTGCAACATATCAGGAAAGCAGGCCCAAGGTATACGGGCTCGAATACTATGAAGAACAGGAGATAGAGGATATTGATTTTCAGTCAAAATCTGTTTCAGCAACAGAGTGCTTCATAAAAATAGGCCCAAATGAACGTATCCTTACTTTCTCGGCGTCATACCCTGCCCCGGATCATCGTGAAGAAATTCTCGGTTTGTGTATATCGGGCGTAAGCGGATCGGAAAATCCCGATAACATTGTTTTTTCAATGAACGGTCCGCACTTTGGCGATCGCTACGGCATATGCTTTGAAATGATGGAATCGCTTGAAAACAAGGGAGTTTATCTGCTTGGACTAAGCTGCACAATTGCATCAATAACAGGTGTTGTAAATATTGATAAGTTTGAAAAAACAGTTGAAGGGATAAAGGAATGTTTTGATGTACCGGTTGTGGTTAAGAAATAGATATGGCGATATCCCGGAGGCTTATCATGGCTCGACTATTATTCTTGACACACAAAGTGCCTCTAAATATACTCAATTCTTAAAAAAAAGGAAGTTCTTATCAAATTAAACCGAATTCAATAAACCAACAAAAATTAAAGGGCTGGATGCCGGGGCGAAGATACCTCATGGTTCTCCTCATTGTCCCCATTCTGGCTGCATGTATCTTTTCCATTGCCGCCTTCAGGTACGGGATGCCTGGTTTTCGTGTAGATAAGACCCGGCATGGGCTCTATATTTCGAAGGTGGCCGCCCATAACAGTTCCGTACAGCCGGGCGACCTGATAGTAAAAATTGACAGCGTACCTTATACAGAAATTCTTGGCTCACTCATTCTTGACTCATCCCGGAATGATCAGAAGACAGGTCACACAATAACACTTGACCGTAACGGACATGAAGTCACAATCACTTCTCCTGTTATGCCTGTCACATGGCCGAGTTACCTGACCATTGCCTGGCCGCACCTGCTCCTCATCTCAGTTTTCCTCGTTCTGGCCTGTCTTGCCCTGTTTCTTGCAGATCCGGATCAGCCTGTGGGAATTTTCTTTTTTTTGCTTTGCTGGTTTGCAACAACCATTGCCACAACACTGCCTTCCCACTTCGGCCTGCTCGATCCACAAACGATTTCGCTGAGTTTTCTTGGCATTACGTTCAGCAACTGGCTGGCTTTTGGCGGGCTAGCTCATTTCACAAGCAGGTTTCCACAGGAAAGGGATCTTTGCAGGACAAGGCCCTTGCTGGCGCCAATGCTCTACTTTATTCCGCCGTTTATTGCATTTGGTTGCGCATTATTCACCGCGGGGTTCACGAATGACGTCTTCAGTGAGCTGCAGCGTTTCCGCAACATCTGCCTGCCACCTATTATCATAGGATCTTTTATAAAACATTTTGTTGACCTGCGTCATCTCAGTTCTCCATCATCCAGAAACCAGGTCAAACTTACTCTTAACGCGTACTGGCTGTCTTTTACCCCATACCTTGTTTTCTACCTTCTTCCCAACCTGATAATCGATCAGCCGATGATCTCCTTCCGTATTGTCTTGCTGGCTGCTACAGTTCTACCTACAGCTTACCTGATAGCCATGCTTCGCTACAGGCTCCTTGGTGTAGACAGATTTATAAGCCGTACCACTGCCTATTTTATAGTCATTTTCTTTCTGGCCATAACCTATACTGCTCTGCTTGCAATACTCAAACGATATTTTTTTGGCCGTCAGATTTTTTCCGAACAAATCTTTCTCCTCTTTCTTCTTGTAATAGTCATTGTAATAACCCCGCTCATCAACTGGACACAGGGTCTGGTTGATCGCTACTTCTTCCGCTATCGCCCCAGCGACACGGCAGTGCTTTTTGATTTCAGTAAAAAACTGGCTTCTACATTGCTGTTTTCAGAACTTGTAGCACTAATTACCAATGAACTGCCGCAACAGATGCAGATCACCCGAAGTGCCCTTCTTTTGCTTCATGATAAAAACAGCCGATTGTATCCGGAACATCTCCGAATCGGATACAGTCCCTGGCCTGACAGCCGGCTTATCAAACGGTTTAACAATGGGGAGCAGGCCATTTTCTGTCTTGAAGAACAGGATGATCCGCAACTGAATGAGGAATTGTCACAACTGCTTTCCGAAGGGTATATCCTTACCCTGCCACTGTGGGGCAGCAGCCTGCTGACCGGCGTCATTCTGATTGGACCCCGAAAAGATGAACGGCTTTTTCGGGAACATGATATTCGCCTGCTGGCAACACTGACCAATCAGATCTCCATTGCCCTGACCAACAGCATTCATTATACCTCGCTTGCCGAAAGCAAAGAGCAGCTGGAAAACCTGTTTTCAAAACTTGTTCAATCCGAAAAGATGGCTGCCCTGGGTGAGATGAGTGTTACGCTTGCCCATGAAATCAGGAATCCGCTCGGTATTATCCGCAGTTCAGCCCAGTATCTGGCAGAAGAAAGGCGATCAGCCGAAATCAACAGGGAAATGCTGCATTATATTCTTGATGAAGTGGACAACCTGAACACGGTCATCTCGAATATCCTCAGTCTGGCCAAATACAAAAAACCCGATTTTCAGCCCGTTGATCTTCAGAAGGAATTCCCCGCGCTGTGTGATAAATGGAGGGAATCGGATGATCATAATCAAAATATCAGTATCCGCTGTACAGTCATAACTCCAATGCCTCTCCTGTATGCGGATTTCGGACAAATCCGCCAGGTGCTTCTTAACCTTTTTCTCAACAGCGAAGAGGCCCTAGCCGGAAACGGATCAATTTTCCTTTGCGCCGAAAGACAGGATGATTCTGTTCTCATCCGGCTGCAGGACAATGGCCCGGGAATTGCAGAAGAACATAAAGACGAACTGTTTAGTAAATTTTTCACCACCAAAGAAGATGGTCTGGGCCTGGGTCTGACAATGTGCAGACAGATTATTGAAGCCCATTATGGTACAATCACAATCGGCAACAGGAAGCAGGGAGGTGCGGAGGTATTGATCAGTCTGCCTTTCCAGCCTATGATTGCATATGGAAGCGAATAACAAGGCTAAGAGAATTACATGATGAATCCCAAGATACTGATTATTGAAGATGAGGCACGAATGCGCCGGTTGCTGGAATTGGTTCTTCAGGAACCTGGTTATGATGTACAATCTGCCGCAGATGGGCAGGAAGGTATTTTACGCTGGAAGGAGTGGCAGCCCGATGTGGTGCTTAGTGACATGAAGATGCCCAAAATGGGAGGCCTGGAGGTCCTGCGTTATCGCAATGTCAACTTCCCTGATACACCTTTTATCCTGCTCACAGCATTTGGAACCGTCAGCACAGCCGTAGCCGCCATGAAGGAAGGGGCCTTTGATTACCTTACCAAACCGGTGGACAATAACCATGTCCTGGAACTGGTGGCAAGGGCTCTGGAGGCACAAGTCGCACGGGCAACAGCGAGCAGCAGGATAATCGGCACATCATCGGTTATAGAGAAACTGAAACGGGATATTGCCACAGTAGCCAGAATAGACAGTTCCGTTCTGATCACCGGCGAGTCGGGAACAGGAAAAGAATTAACGGCCAAGGCCATCCATGAAACTTACACCGCGAAAGAGGCCCCTTTTATACGGGTCAACTGCCCGGCGATTCCTAAAGATCTGATAGAAAGTGAACTTTTTGGTCATCGACGCGGTGCCTTCACCGGGGCTATCGAAGACCGCAAAGGCGCTTTTGCTGCTGCCAATGGAGGGACCCTCTTTCTCGACGAAATAGGAGATCTGCCTCTTTCATTACAGCCAAAGCTGCTGCATGCCGTTGAGCAGAAACAGGTAACTCCGGTAGGCGGGACAAACCCACAAACTGTAAGGGTCAAAATTATATCAGCCACAAACCGCGATCTGGAGGCTATGGTAGATACAGGAGCCTTTCGACGCGACCTCTATTACCGTCTCAATGCACTGCAACTGCAGCTTCCCCCGCTGCGTGAGCACAGGGAAGACATCGAAGAGCTGGCCCATTATTTTATGAAGGCTTTTTCTCATCAATACGGCAATAAACCCCTGCGACTTGACAGCACCGCCCTGTCGCGCCTGCAGGTTTATGACTGGCCCGGGAACATTCGTGAACTGCGCAATATTATTGAACGGGGATGCCTGCAATGCAGGGATGACGTATTCACTGCAGATCTGCTTCCGGCGGCTGTGGCAGGAGAAAGAGCAATCGCGAGAACAAACTCATCTGATGAGAATGCTCTTGATCTTTTCGGCAGAGAAAAAGAACTTATTGTCCGGGCACTTAAGGAATGCCACTGGAATCAATCCAGGGCAGCTATTCAGCTGGGTATTACCCGTAACACCCTGCGCTATCGCATCAAAAAATACGGGGTAAAAAAGTAACCGGTTAAATACGCCAGGTTTAAAACACTTTCTTTTATCCAATGTCTGCGTCAGACACGAATATCCGGGGCTATAACTCCAGACCGAAAAAATATCCGCCCTTATCCTGCCATGTAACCCTGCCTTCCATCTGAACGGCGCACTGCTCATTATCAGGCTGGCTCCCTTCCGGTATGCAGACAATAAAAAGCCGCTGTCCCCGGTGTAATCTTACCTCCCGATTGGAGCGGATCCTGATACCACCTGAACCGACATCACGGATAACACCGAGATGCCAGTCAAAACGGCCATTCTCATCAATACAGGCAAAGGAAACCACATGATTCAGAAGGCGGCGTTTGAAATGCCGACGATCAGTAAATTGGGAATCTTGCTCTAAAACCATTTGGAAATTTTCACTCCCGCCTCAATATCTATTGCGCTCTGCTGCCAAAAAAATAGGTTACCTTCTTATTCTCTCTGCATTTTGGTAAAAGCAAATCCGATGCCACCTCTACGGGCGGCAATTTACTTTTTATTTTCAGGTAATTACATAGTTTTATTTTTATGCGGAAAAAGGCAGGTCGGTTTACTGGTTGATATGCACCACCAGTTATGGTGCATATCAACCAGTATGTAATGGAGGATAGCCATGTAAACGCGAGGTTAAGACCCGATTGATTCCATAAACTCAGCAAATGCTTCCGGCGAGCCGGTTTTAACCAATTTATACCAGGCATCAAGAACTTCAGTTTTATACAGATCAAGTTCTTTAAATATTTCCCTTGCAAACTCAAGTGGAGCAGTTCCAGAGGCTGTAATGATTCCTTTGTCACTTGCTGATAAAACATCCAGGTAGTATTTGCTTCCATGGTAGCCGGAATTAAGAAGGTAGTTTTTTGAATTGCTTGTATGTTGAATAGAATCAAGCAATCCGACCTTCTCAAGACCACGTGTTGCACCTTCATTAAGGCTAAAATCAGCCTTCAACAGTAGATTTTTATATTTAATTTTTATGGATAAGAATGATTATATTACAGGTGGTATGACATATAATGTCGCAGTAGAAAATTTAATTTCCTTTTATTGCAGAAAAGAGGAGCTGATGAGTTTCAATTCATTCACCGGATATTTTTACAGTTTAAAGGAAATCATTACATTGGGCTGAGACGTACAATTACAGTACATCCCACGCCCAATTCCGAAAATTGATACGGAAATTATGAAAAAGATCCGTTTATGGATGGAAACTAATTATGTTCAGCCAATATTTTAAAGAGGCCCGTGGAATCTTCAGGTGGAATTGCTTCATTCTCCATCCTGACCATCTTTATAGCTTCTGCCGGACAGGTAACAACGCAGTTGCCACAGCCTATACACCGGTCAAGGCTAATTACTGAACACTCATTTTGCTCGTCCATCGAAACAGCGTTAATCTGACACCTTTCAACACAGATCCCGCAGCCGGTGCATAACTCTGCATCTACTGCGGCGTAATAGTTATGAGCCCAGTTTTGTGCCGGTTTAGGCAACATTTTTTGTATTCTAAGGACTCCGCAGCAGCAACCGCAGCAGGCACAGATAAAATCCAGTTTCTGGTAGTTGGTAGGCTGCAGAACAAGACCGTCCTCTTCGTTTTGACGGGTTATTTCCAGCGCCTCCTCACGGGTGATTTCTCTTGCCTTTCCTGTTTTAATAAAATGCTTCGCCCAGTCACCAAATGCCATACATGAATCTGTGCGGCTTGTTTTTTGACAAGGCTCACCTCCCAGTTTTGCGCCTTCACGACACATACAGGGGCTTATAATGATTGGCCCCTCTGTATTGTTGATAATATCCTTTACGCTGTCATAGGTAATGACGCTGTGTTCCACATCGATACTTTTCCTGACAGGGATTGTCCTCATTTGTGAGGTCCTTGTACTTGCGTATGATTTTACATAGCCGCTGCCCATATACTCACTAAAATCCGCCCGGAACTGCGGAGTTGCTTTACTGCCATGCCATTCTACAATCCCAATCAGCAGCGGCATCGTGTAATAATATTCAATGCCATCTCTCTCCTTTTCGGCTATAGCCCCGTTACCAGCCAGTTCATCCAGAAGAGTTTTGACTTTTTCAAGCGATATGCCGCTGTCTTTAACGCGTTCATAAATATCCGACGCAGACTGCGGTTTATAAGTCAGGTAAAGGGCCAGTTCCGCCTGTTCAGGGGTGAAAAGTTCTTTAAGGATTCGGATCTCAACACCGGAGTCGGTTGCAGGAAAGCCAACTGCCTGTTTATCAAGATGTTCCTGTAAATCCCGATATATTTTTTCTTCTGATGTCATTTTATTGCCTCCTGTCTCTGGTCTTACTGGTTATATTTGAGCTTATAGACCATAATAGTATTGATTACCTGCATTAATATAGTGGGCTCCGAAAATACAGATTTTTTTCAAGTTTCATTAATTTAGAAATATTTTTTTAGGCAGTAATCAGTTATGCCTGTGCAGATTCTAACCCGTTCGGACACTTACTTCATTCTCTTCTAAATAGATCCTATTATCCGCGCCTTACCGTCAAGGTTCCGGTGGATTTCGTAGAAGTGATTTCCAAGATCAACGAGCACTGGGCGCTCGACCCGAAAGACGCGTAACGACGTTGAGTTATAATGTAAGCAGACACAATACCTGAGTTTGGATATTGATAATCAACGTGGGTTGAGGCTCTCCCTTCTGAAGGATTACAGATAAAATAAAGTTTTCCTATGCACTTATAAAATATTTTTCGAGTTCACTTATAGTAATATTCTCTATTACAGACTTCCCTATCCCATCCAGAAGAACAAAATGGATGCTGTCCCCTTCCCTTTTTTTGTCTCTTTTCATTGCATCAAGTATCTCTGATTTGTCGGCTTCCATTTCAACCGGAAGTCCCATGTTTTTAATAAGTGAAATGATCCGCTGTTTATCATCCGGAGAAAGCAAACCCCTGGCTTCCGACAGGTTTGCGGCAGCCACCATGCCCAGGCCTACAGCCTTTCCATGACTTACGCCGGTTACCTTTTCTATGGCATGTCCGATGGTGTGACCGAAATTGAGTTTTTTCCTCTCTCCCTTTTCCTTTTCATCTTTGTTTACTACATCGGATTTTATTACTACGGAATCGTAAACGACTCGTTCAATCACGCTGCTGTCAAGATCCATAATGCCCTTATAATTATCTTCCAGATATTTAAACAGATTTTCATCGGCTATTGCCCCGTGTTTGATAATTTCCGCGCAGCCGTTTAACAGTTCCTCAGACGGAAGGGTTTTTAATACTTCGGGGTCGCATATGACAAAATCAGGCTGATTGAATACCCCTACCATATTTTTATATCCTTTAAAATTAACCCCGTTCTTGCCTCCCACACTGGCATCCACCTGGGAAAGCAGCGTTGTAGATATAAATCCGAAGGATATGCCCCGCATGTATACTGACGCTACAAATCCGGCAATGTCACAGAGGATTCCTCCGCCTATGCCGAGCAGAAACAGGCTTCGATCGGCCTCCATGTCAACAAGTTCATTAACAATATAGTTGACAGTATCAAGGCTTTTCTTTTTTTCACTGGTTTCGATCTTAATTGTCTTAGCCTTCGGGAAAGACTCATGGTAATGATCAAACACATTACTGTCCGCAATGATAACCACATTAGATGACGGCAGATATTTTCCTACGTTTTTATAACTCTCCCCGACATGAATTGCAGAGGTATTTAAGCTGCCTTTTATTTCAAGAGAATGCATGAATGCTCCTTTTTACCTTTTAATCCAACAGCACACATCCTACATATGTAAGTGTTCCTTCACCGTAGTAGTATGGAATATTGTTTGCTTTGCACACATCACTTACTATCATCCCGAATGCCTCCATTGATGAAATCATCTTTTCCGGAAAACGACAGGGATTATCCGGGTATGAACATTCCTTGCAAATGGTACAGGCGCCTGTACCTATAACCACTGCATCCGGATAGATTTTCTTGATCTCTTCGTTGAATTTTATAAAGGATTTTCTATGGACCTTTTCAAGATCCATCATTGCTTCAAAATCAAATGAGTCTTCAAGCTCGCCTTTTGTCTGAAGAATCAGGCCATGTTTATATTTTCTGATAATCTTTTCGCAGGCATCCAGATCTCCGCAGGCAGGCGGGCATGACCAGTTTTTTCCATAGGCATGGCATTTATTTTCTGCACAGGAATCGCGCACCTCTGTACGTACCTGGATGGTATCTACATCAAGTTTTCCCACACAGGTAAATCCGCAGGAAAGGGCCAGCTCCTCAATCTCTTTGTAATCCATTAAAAAACTCCTGAATTTTATATATTTTTTCTTTTTTATGGTTAAAGCAATTTTCCAGTCAAGTCAAATTGAAAATTCCTGATCATAAATTAGGATTCAAGGGTTCAAGGGGCCAGGGGTTCGAGTAATCTCAAAAACAAACCTCAGTCTCACATCTTAAACCGTAAACCTTAGAACGTGTTTTTATTCACACATTTTTCATTTTAACTTCTTAATCATTTCACATGAGGGCATTAGACTTCATATCAACGCTAAACAATATCCTTTAACATTTAACGAGGAGGTGCCAAAATGATGAAACGCAGACTGTTAACCTATTGTATTTTACTATTTTTATGTTTCATTGATGTTAAGATCTTTGCATTTGATGAAACACCGGATTTTCACTCACTTTTATCCTGTATCTCAACAACGAACAATGAACCGGCAGCCGATCGGATGCAGCTCAAGGGCACCGACGTCAACGTCAACATTAACGGATCAATTGCGGAGGTTACTGTAAGACAACAATACAAAAATAACAGCGACCGGATAATAAATGGCCGGCATTCATTTCCTGTACCGGAGAGGGTTATGGTACATGGAATGGAAATGAAAACAAATGAAGAGACTGCTACAGCAAAGGTAATGGAACAAAAAACAGCCCTTGAAGAATTTAACCGCTTTAAAGAAGAAGGCAAAAATGCACTTTTGCTTGAGCAGGACAGGCAAAACCGGTTTACCATGAATCTGACAAACATAATGCCGGGAGAAACTGTTGATATAGGACTCAGCTACACCAAGCTCCTTATACCGGATAATATGAAATATCAATTTGTATACCCGGCTGTTTTAGATTCCGGAGATAAGGAATCATCGGAAACCGATTTTAATATTACTGTGAGCATATCCGCAGGTGCCCCCATCCAGGAGTTGATGTGCAACACACATGATATTGATATCATTGCAGAAACAGATTCAACTGCAAAGGTAATTCTCAATGACCAGGGCAAAATTGGGAGTACCCGGGATTATATCCTGAACTACCGTCTTGCAGAACAGAAGATGCCGTCAGGGTTGATTTTATCCGGTGGAGGAGATGAAAAATACCTGCTCTTTAACGAGTATGTCGGTTCTCCCGGTTTAAAGGATGTCTCTGTAAAATTTACAGATCTTAAGACTTATGACCTTGAGCCTTCAAACATTCCTGATCCGTCTACCAGCAGGCCCGTCGCGCTGCTTGGAAAATGGGAAGGAGAGGCTGACGGCATTATCAAAGTGGAGGGAAAAAGATTTGGCCGTGATTATTCAAAGGCATATCGTTTTGTAAAACATAACAGCCGAAAATCAAAGGGGTCGCTGGAGCGCCTCTGGGCAGGAAAAAGGATCGAGCGCCTTTCCGGACTTAACTCTGTTGATGAAAATGGGAGTATAGATTCAGAAATAACTGACCTGGGGATTAAACACAATGTCCTTACAAAGAATACATCATTTATTGCCTTTAATAATACGGTCAGAAAAGCAATAACTCCTGAAGAAGAAATTGTTGCACAGGCATTACCTTTGCCGGAGGAAGAACCGAAACCTGAACCAGTAAGGATTGCAAAGGTTCCTGAACCGGATTTTTATATCCTTCTGATTATCTTTACTTCAATAGTGGCCGGAGGAAGTGTTCGCAGAAGATCAGTTAAGGTCATCTCTCGATGCCGTCGCGGCTAACCATTGTCGGGGTAGAGACAGGTTTCAAACCTGTCTCTACGGGGATGTGGTGAATATTTTAAAAGTTTATTAAGTCCTTACGTTTAGGGGGCAGAAATGTTTAACAAACTCAGATTGAACAGGATAATAATGGCGGTCATATGTCTTGTTATTGCATGGGGGCTGAAATATCACTACAGCCACAGCTCCAGTGATGACCTGGTCTGGATACTGGCACCTACTGCATATCTCGTGGAGATGACAGGAGACATGGATTTTGAAAGAGAAACAGATACCGGATATGTTAATAATGAAAACGGCATAATAATCGCACCATCATGTTCAGGTGTTAATTTCATGATTATTGCATTTTGCCTTTCTGTATATATCGGCCTGAAAAATATAAAATCTGCATCCATGCAGAACCTGTGGGTTTTTGTCAGTCTGGTAAGTGCCTATGCCTATACATTGTTTGTTAACATCTTCCGAATCAATCTTTCCATATACAGTATTAAGACTAAACTGCTTGAAACCTGGTTCACCAGAGAAACGGTTCACCTGTTTGAAGGAGTACTTGTCTATTTTATTTTTCTACTTATATATAACAGCCTGCTGAACAGAATTATGGACTCTGACCATAAGGAAACATCTAAAAAGCCCTTCATTCCTTTAGGTCGATTTCTTTTGCCTCTCTCTTTTTATTTATCTTTTACCCTGGTGGTACCAGTGCTGAACCATGGAGGCATTCCTCAGAACAGTGATTTTATCGGTTTTGCATTGATTGTACTGTCCGGCTGCGCCATTGTTTTTACATTGTTTTTTCTGTTAAAGGCCTGTTGTCATTATGTCTCGGTTAGGGTAAAGTGAGTAATATATGCATGGAGCATAGCGCAGAGAGCATGGCGAAAAACCTGAAAACCTGTGAAGGACAGTTTTACCCTTTGCTCTCTGCGCTTTGCGCTATGCATATAAATAGTGAAGACGCTGATTTACTTATATCTATTCTAATGTATTATTCTAAATTATAACATGTGGGAGATGCCATGAAACCCAGGATTCTTATAGTTGAGGATGAACCTTCCATTGCCGATAATATCCAGTATGCGCTTGAAACAGACGGCTTTGATGCAATATGCTTTTCAGAAGGGATCAAGGCGCTTGAATACCTTGATAAGGAAGGGGTAGACCTTATAGTTCTTGATGTAGGCCTTCCCGATATAAACGGTTTTGAACTGTGTAAAGATATTAGAAAAAAGACCAATACTCCTATCATCTTCCTTACTGCAAGGGCAGACGAAGTGGACAGGATAGTTGGGCTTGAGATCGGGGCTGATGACTATGTTACAAAACCATTCAGCCCAAGAGAACTTACTGCCAGGATCAAGGCTGTCTTAAGAAGAACAGGCACGGTCAGGGAAAACCCGCCAGAGAACAGCAGTGTGTTTATTGTTGATGAATCAAGAAGGCGGATTACCTACCTTGGCAAACCTCTCGAACTGTCCCGCTACGAATTCAATATCCTGAAGACATTTATAAACAGGCCCGGCCATGTATTTTCAAGGGACAAGCTCATGGATATGGCATGGGAAGAACCCGAGGCAAGTCTTGACAGAACAGTAGATGCCCATATTAAAAATATCCGTGCAAAATTGAGAAGTATTGAGCCGGACTCAGACCCTATTATAACCCATCGCGGCATAGGGTATTCACTGAGAGAGGATCTATGAAATTAGGGCTGCGCATCTTCATATGTTATTTTGCCATCTTTATTATCTGCTTCTTTTTTCCTATCAACTGGGTTGTTGAAAACCTGAGGGTCAGATATCTTGAGGGGGTTGAAGATCCCCTGGTTGACCAGGCCAATATACTCGCCTCCATACTGGGAAAGGAATTTGAGGAGGGATCATTTGATGCACCCAGATGGGAAAGAATTTTCGAGGATGTCAAATCACGCAAGATATCTGCCAGAATTTATCAATTCGATAAAATTAATGTGGATATGAGTATCTACATTACAGACAAAAACGGAAAGGTTATCTTTGATTCGGATAAAAGTGAAAATATCGGCAAGGACTTTAATAAATGGAGAGATGTAAAACTTACCCTTGCAGGAGGATACGGCGCCCGGACTACCAGAATAGATCCTGCGGACAGTAAATCTGCAGTACTCTATGTTGCCGCCCCTATCAGGGTTGATGGCAGAATCGAAGGAGCACTGACCATCGCAAAACCTACAACAAACATAAATAACTTTCTTGATAATGCGCAACCAAGATTTTTAAAGGTAAGCCTTGTATCATTCTTTGCTGCAATGGTGCTGAGCCTTTTAGTTACACTGTGGATCATAAGACCCATTAACCGTTTGAAATTCTACGCAGAAGATATAAGGCAGGGTAAAAGGGCCTCTTTGCCAAGGCTGGACCGAACAGAGATAGGAGATATGGGTTTTGCCTTTGAAAAAATGAAAGAGGCACTTGAGGGTAAAAAATATGTTGAGCAGTATGTACAGACCCTTACTCATGAAATAAAAAGCCCGGTTTCTGCTATAAGAGGAGCAGCAGAACTCCTTGAAGAAAAAATGCCGCAGGAAAGAAGGGAGCGTTTTCTGGCAAATATAAGAAATGAGGCAAACAGGATCAAGGATATTATAGACCGGATGCTTGAACTTTCCAGCCTGGAAAGCAGGAGTAAACTTAATGCGGTTGAAAACATAAACTTAAGTTCCATACTGAAAATAGTACTCGAAAGCAAACAGCCAATGCTCCTTAAAAAGAACATCAGCGTTCTCTTTAAGCCCGATGAAGAACTGATCATAAAGGGGGACTCGTTTTTACTGAATCAGGCCATATCAAACCTTTTGCAAAACGCCATTGAATTCGGCCCCCGGGATTCACAGATCAATATTTCGGCGGAAAATTGTGAAGATATGATTGTCATCGAGATTATTGACGAAGGACCGGGAATACCTGATTACGCACTTGAAAAGATATTCAACAAATTTTTTTCATTGAACAGACCGGATACCGATAAAAAGAGTACAGGCCTGGGTCTTAACTTTGTAAGAGAGGTTGCAGAGCTTCACAAGGGAAAGGTCAGTATTGAAAACCTCCCCGATGGCGGGGTCAGGGCAAGGTTTGTAATTCCCACACAGGCGGAAGATTAGATACTGGACTACGGGCACGGTGCGCCGTGCCATTTAGCACGTATTCAGGATATAAACTGCAAATAAACCTACTTTGCAGGTTTAAGGCTATAATACAAATAAATCAAAATCCCTGCAACAATCGTCCCGCCTCCATAGAGCAGAACAAAAGGATTTCCCACAACGGTGTTAACAATTATCCACAGGTTGCTCAAAATAAACAGCACCGGTGTTACCGGATAACCGAATGTACGATAGGGACGTTCAAGCCCGGGACTTTTCAGGCGCAGAATAATCAGGCCGATCACAGTAAGCATGGCAAACAGTGAAAGAGTGAACCCTATATACATCAGAAGCCTGTCAAATGAAGATGTTATTACCATTAGTATTGCAATAACAGCCTGTAGAAAAATAGCCTTTCCAGGTGTAGTATGTCGGACATTCACATCACCAAACCAGCGTGGAAAGGCACGATCCCTTGCCATTGCATAATATACCCTGGGTCCAGTCATAATCATTGCACTTATAACCGATAAAAGGCATATGGTGATGGCGGTTGAAAAAATACGTCCTGTCTTTGCGCCGAAAAGACTTATGGCAGCCGCTGCCCCAACCTCTTCACCCGCACTGCTCATCCCTGATACAGGAAGCGCATAGACAAAAACTATATTAAGGAGCAGGTATAGAATCATAACAGCCAGAGTACCCCAGAAAAGAGATAGAGGTATATTCCGGGAGGGATTTTTTATTTCCGAACCGATATAGGCAGATGCATTCCAGCCGCTGTAGGCAAATGAGATATAGATAAGGGAAGTGGCAAATTCACCTGTAAACAATGAGGAATGGATAGGTCCTGATATAAAATTATCAACACTTCCATTGCCTGCGGATAAACCAAGCACGATAAAGGCAAGTATCACCAGTATTTTAAAGGATGTCAGAAGATTCTGAACCCTGCTTCCAAAGTTCAGGCTGTACCAGTGGATAAGAGAAAACAGGACAATAACAGAAATCCCGGTTACAGTAACCGGGGATATTGTAATAATTCCTCCGGTGTTTAACAGCTCTTTTCCTGCAGATTCGAAAGCCATGCTTTTATACAGGTAGGCGGAAAATGCAATTGATGCAGCGGCTATTGGAGCCGAAAAACCTACTATCAATGAAACCCAGCCCGAAAGAAAACCAAATGGCTTTCCGATACTCTCTCTTAAAAATACATATTCACCGCCGGCCTTAGGGAAAATAGCCCCCAGTTCGCCGTAGCAGAGAGCACCCGAAAGGGCAAGTATGCCACCAATAAACCAGCAGATCAGCATAGAGGCCGGGTTGGAAAGTGAGTTCATAATAAAGCCCGATGTGGTAAACACACCGGTACCGATCATGTTGGCGATAACCAGTATAATCGCAGTTCCCAGGCCGATACTTCTTTTTAATTGATCATCTTTTTCCATTATCAGTCCATCTGTTAATACATTGAAATTATCATAAATCCGCCCATTATCATTATTATTACTCCGGCGATCCTCTGAAAAAACAGGTTATTCCTTGGTGCGGATTCTTTTATCTTTTTCGATATAAAACCGGCTGCTCCGGCTATGAGAACAAGTGGTGAAAGCATTGTACCCAGGCCGAACAGGAGCATTACAATACTCCCCTTTAATACTGAATGATATTGCAGGCTGCCTGTCATGACTGCTATCAAGGGCGGACACGGGACAATGGATAATATTATTCCTGCCAAAAACAGGTGTATTGAACCGCGATATGAGAAGCCTTTACAAAATTTATTAAATTTTGCACTGCATACCTTTGATCCCTGACTGTCCCTCAGGCACAGAATAAGGCCTGATATTATAAAAAAAAACCCGGATAAAAAAGGCAGTCCGGGACCTTTCATGTCTAATATTCTGCCCATGTATCCTGTCAGTATTCCAATGACACCATATGTTATTATCCTGCCGGTTGTAAAGAGAATATACGACCTCAGGCCGTCTCCGGTCCCGTTTGAAGTTCCCATTATATATGTTGAAATAAAAGGAGCACACCCTGCCAGGCAGTAGGTTGAACCGGTAAAAAGGCCGGTAATCAATGCTGCCAGAAATGGTGTACTCTGCAGGGTATTGCTAAAATCCATTATCTTTCATTGCTATTACTGCCGCACCTACAGCACCGTTTAACTGAGGAAAGGATGACACATAAACATCCTGCATAAGCTCCTCTTCAAATGCTGATTTTAGTCCGGGATTCATTCCGCCACCCCCTGTGAGAAGTATTGCAGGCTCAACACTGCCCTTGCCTGCCATACGGATTATACGGCCTGCCATAGATGTGTGGATTCCGGCTATAATGTCTTTTATATCCTCGCCCCGTGCGAGAAGCGAAATAACCTCTGATTCGGCAAATACAACGCATGTGCTGTTAATAGCACATGGATTATCTGATTCAAGTGATAAAGGCCCAAGGTCACTCACCTTCATTTCAAGCACACGGGCCAGAGCCTCAAGAAACCTTCCTGTACCGGCAGCACATTTATCGTTCATGGCAAAATTTTCAATACCGCCCGATTCGTCAAGGTTAATCACCTTGCAGTCCTGACCTCCTATATCTATGACTGTCCTGATATTATAATTACCGGTTCCATTCCATTTTGCTCCCGCTGCATGGGCCTTTATTTCAGTCACATTATCAGAAACATCATCGACCATTCTTCGCCCGTATCCTGTAGCTACACTCCTTTCGATATCTGAAGGGGTAATAGCCAGCTCCGAACATATTGATTCTCTTAGTTCATTTACAGTCTTTTTACCGTTTATACCTGTTGGCGCAATCCGGTGCGTCACCATGTTTTTATCCTGATCAAGAACTGCCATTTTTATATATGTTGATCCTGAATCAATACCAGCAAAATATTTCACTTCCGGCTATCTCCTTTACTTTTTTCTTTGAGAACTTCAATAAATGCCTCGATTCTTGTTCTCAGCTGTTCAATATCTTCGGGATTATAATCTGTTTCGACCCTTAAAACAGGAATTCCGAATTTTTTCATGAGTTTTTCAACCCTGGAGAGTTCAAAATCATATATTATACATCCCTTTAATACATGGTATACGATTCCTTCAATATTAAATGCCTTTACAGCTTCTTCAAGTTTATACAGTCTGTCATCATTTGGAGAAAATGATGGGCACACACACGGCATTATATAGCGTGATGCAAGGGCTGCAAGCATTTCTCGCATTGTTGTCTCACTTATGCCGACCGGGTCGTATAGATACCTGTCACCAAGGCATGATTCATCCACGGCAATAATTGCACCCATCTCCTCAATAAGCATGGGCAGCTTCCAGTTGGGAAATACAGGAGGACATGATGCGAGCATTATCCTGGGTGTTTTCTCTGAACATATAGAGTTGCCATTATCTAGCCTTGCGGATAATTCATCATTAAGCCTTGTCATTGCAATTGTCCAATATTGAGCATCGTCAAATGCAAACGCGTTAAGGGCAAGCGCTGCTTCTCTTCCGTAAACCACAGGCAGGTTATTCATCCTGATATCATAAAGCCTTCTTGCCTGTTCCTGGGCCCCGGCCATAATTCTGATTGCCTTTTTCAGGGATCTTCCTGTAATTCGGTTGCCTGTCAGTTTTTCAAGATTGTTTTTTAATGCCATGATGTGTTCAAACCAGATTCTGCGTTGATTTTCATCATCCTTAACGTGAGGAACTTCCATTGTCCACACTGTTTTATATTCAGAGAGCTCTTCAGCCATCTTTCTTTTTGAATCGCATGTGGTTGGAACAATTATCACATCACAGGACTCATAAACTGAAGGTACCCCCGTCGTAGTGCAGCCTATAGAGGATTTTACAATCGGGCATGTATCCCTGGGGACCATCTCATCACCAATAGCAGCCCCCTCATAGGTTCCCCCCGAAAGACGTACAGGTATTGCTCCGGCGGCATAAATCAGTTCTTCAGGAACCATCATGCAGTAAATCCCAACCATGGGCTTTGAATTATCTCCTGAAAAACTGTCAGGTGACTCCTGTCCTTCCTTTTTACAAAAAACCTTTCGCATGAGGTTATTAAAATACCCCATTGATGAAGGCATTGTACTGCTTGCTTCAATGGATTTAAGCACACTTTCCGCAGACCGGGCTGTCTTTTTCATTAATATTTGGATCTGTTTATTATTCATTATTATATTCAGTTTTATTTTTGTCGTTTAATAAAGCCGCTCCTGCTGGAGGTAAAAAATGGTTTACCCATAAAAACCCCCTTAAGAGCCGCGTCTTCAGGACAATATTCAATACATCTAAGACACATGATGCATTCCTTAAAGGTCACATCCTCCTTTTCCCTTTCCAGGTATACCTGTTCAATCTCCATAGGACAGACGTTGTAACAGATTTCGCACCTTGTGCATCGATTAATATCTTTTTTAAGTTTGAAAAAAGAAATCTTCCTGTAAAAGGAAATAAGCAGGACCATGGGACAATAAGCACAGAAAAATCGCCGTTTCATTAATGTCCCGAATATTGTAAGAGCTGAAATAACAGCACCTGTAACCGTCATAGTTATAGAAGTGGCGGTCTCAAAATTAATACCCATCCTGATGGGATCACCTGCAATAACAGGCATTATATACCGTGCAGGGCACCAGTCACAAAATGGTGTTCTCATTTCTCTTGCTACATCCGATGCAAAAAAAGGAAAGGCAATCCAGAGGGGAAGCAGCAGGACAAGAAACAGGAATATCCATTTAATAGATACAAGCTGCTCCCTGAGTTTTTTTGGAAATCTGATATAACCGAAACCCATTTTTTTTCTGATCCAGTCAAGAACATCCTGAACAAAACCAAAGGGGCAGATCCACCCGCACCATGTTCTTCCCAGTATTACTATGAGTATCGAGAAAAACAGGATGCTTAACGCAATTGACTGATATTGATACAGCTCTCCGCTTTCAAGGGCTGCCTGAAGAGGATATAAAAAACAGACACCCCCCTGACCGTACCCAATGAAGAAACATGAAAATGTAGGTAGAAATTCTCCAAGGTTAATCCCGATATATCCCCCGAAGGTCAGTATAACAAAACATAAAATAAGTATTATCCAGCGCAGGGTTGAGACTTTCATAAAGAATCCTTTTTTATCTTTCCATTACTGAACTTCACCATCAGAAGTTTTTTCTTCCTGTTTCTAATTAAAACTCCTGTAGTAATCAAAACAACCAGAAAAAAAAGAGCTGCCAGTGACCAGAAAATAAGCACACCATGCCAGCTTCTCCATTCAGGCCATGGGGGATCAATAAGCATGGGGAGTGTTGCCTGATGAAATTCATGTTTTTCCTTATCAAGATACTCGGCAACAAATATATAGGTTTCCCATTTTTGTACCTGTGGGGGAGTGATTCTGAATTGTCCCCTGGTATCAGTAATAAATTTCTTTTCCCAACCATTTTCCGTAATAACTCTTATATTTGCACCGGATACAGGTTTTCCCCTGTAGAGGACTTCCATATCATATGATCGGTTGGCAACCTGTATTGAACCGATATACCTTGAAGCCCTTAAAGGCGCTATTTCGAGTGCGATCTCTGGTGTATCAACAAAGAGTGACTGATTTGTCTTCATAGAGGAACCAAGACGCCAGTGACCAAGAATGGTTTTAGGATAAGTAAAAACCCTTTCATTTAGACCATCACTGTCAACATCTGTTTCACCTGCATCTAATACACTTGCGGCAAGGTATAGCCCCTCTTCCCTGCCATCATCTGCCGGGACATATATAGATAAATCATTCTCTGCTTTAATATATTCAGAAAGCCGGCCTTCAGGACTTCGCACCCATGTTTTAATCGATATAGAAGACAGATCGGGTTCTATATTTGAAAATCCGTTGCTTAAAAAAATATGTTTTGGCTTTCCCAGTATTGAGATCAGAAAATTTGTCTCAGCCTCTATTTGCGAAACAGATTTTTTCGGGTCGCTGTACTTATTAATATAGTCCCCGGCATTTTCAAGTTCCCACCATATTATATTATTATCAGAGGCAATACATTTATGTCCGGTAATAAATACA
Source organism: Desulfatiglandales bacterium (assembly GCA_963667015.2). Classification (GTDB taxonomy): domain Bacteria; phylum Desulfobacterota; class DSM-4660; order Desulfatiglandales; family HGW-15; genus JAAZBV01. The sequence goes on along the minus strand of CAXXJJ010000001.1, from coordinate 2,714,938 downwards.
AATAAAAAAGAGAGTGCAATACTGAGACTAAACCAAATTGACCGGTGATGTGAGAAGGGAATCATCCTCGACCTTTATAAATTAATAAGCGCTCCGCTTTCAAATTGAACTTTTGAACATGAGGTAAGCGGAGCGCTCCTATGGCAGATGTATGCCATATTGTTATTAAATCAATTACTAATGTCTGTGAGCCTTCATGGAAGAATCAAGGCAGGGGCCTATAAATACAAGAAACAGGTTCTTTTCCTTTTCTGAATCGATTGTATTCTTTATTCCTTTGAGATCAGTTACTACAACCTTTTCGCTGCCTGAGTATCCTGCTCGGTATGCAATATGAACCGGTGTTTTAGAGTCATATATTTTATTAAAAAACTCTACCAGCCCGGGAAGATCCTTCATTGCCATAAAAATGCTCAGGGTTTCACCATTTTTTGCTGCAGCCTCAAACATGGGTTTATTATCAAGAATCCCTCTCGAGGTAGTTAGGATTATAGACCCTTTGCATCCTGTATGCCTGTTTAATAAGGCACTGGCAACGTTAAAGGAGCTTAAACCCGGTATGATTTCAAACATGTCACTGTCAAAGTGCTCACTTATATACTCTGAACCGCTCCAGATTGTCGGATCTCCATATTCAAGAATAGCAACATTCCTGCCTTTTTTAAGCTCTGCCTTAATGGCATCTGCCATGCCTTTCCTCTTCTCATCAAGTATCTTGTAGAGATCTTCCTGGGATATTCCCGGATTCTGTTTCTTAACAACAGGGGGAATAAAATCATAAACATCCAGCAGAATCGGTTTATCACCCATGTATTTCGCAAATCTTTCCTTAATATCAGAGGGACAGACAAAAACATCTGCACGGGACATGGCGGTTATAGCCTCACGGGTTAACAGATCAGTATCTCCGCATCCCACACCGATATAGGTAAGTTTCGGCTTTGTTTTCAGATCTATTACCTCAATCTTTTCAACTGCTTTTATATCACGATCAGACATCAGATCATCGGACGGGACAAAGATAAACTTACCCTCTTTCTCTATCTCTTTACCGTTTTTCATGTCAGCGACGATTGTGTTATCTTCAACCCTGTTAAGGAATATCTCACCATATGAAAAGGTTGCGCGGTATCCGTCAGGAGCCGATATATGAAATATTTTTGTAAGATCAGGGCTTACACCGGCTTTATTTAAAATATCATTTATAATTACACCTGAATAATTATCTATTCCGTGGTATCCTTTGCCGTCCCCCATGTGAATAACACGCATATCCTTGCGCGGAAAGCCTTTTAAATCTTTCAGGTTCAGTTCATTTTTCACATCTCCTGTAACAAGGAGTGACGGGGCGTACAGTTCCGCTGATCTGTCCGCAGGCATTCTCGGTGTAGGGTTTATCACTTCTATACTTACAACATTCTCGATAGACCTGTCAGAATATCCATCAGAGGAAACTACTAGTTTGGGGAAACCGATTTTTCTGTCAAACTCTTTCATATAGCGGTTATATACCTCAGGCTTGTGGCATGAATCACAGCCGTGATTAGGCTTAATAGGTGAAGCTGACGTGGCAATAATTATATCGTATGAATTTTTATAAAATATCTCTCCCCATGAAATAGCAACCGCCTCACCTTCACTGTTTTTTACCAGGATAGCCAGGTCTACGGCCTTTTTAAAGGCTGACTCTTCCTTTTCAATATATGCTGTTTCAAGCAGTGTTCTTAAAGGCACACCATTATAAAACCATGCACCCCTGTATGAGCCGTCCTTGAGTATTTCATTCAGTTGAATGCGTACGGTCTTAAACCTGCATATATCTTCAATTGAAAGGTTTAATGGCTGCTTTACTGTCCCGGTAATACTGATAGACTTACTATTTGATGCAAAGATACTGGGGCAGGATAGTAAAAGAGATAGAATAAAGATAAATATAGTTTTTTTCATGGATATCTCCTTCGTTATAAAGCAATAAATCCCCCTACCTCTATACCAGAAATATAAAGATAGGAGGAATCTTGTATATTAATATTTTTAAATTTTAAAATTTTGCATTGAAACCAAATAGGAAACTTCTACCTGGCTGAGGGTCATAGCCTTCATAGTAATTCTTATCAAATATGTTATTAGCACTTAAAAATATTGATGCATCTTTTATTAATTTATCTTGTAATTGATTTATTATTTTGAGCTCTGCCTTTGCGTTCATCAGGAAATAACCCGGAGCACCAATAATTTCACGGTCATCATTTTCGGTTACTGCCCCGGTAGTATAAGATGCCTGTAAACTGGTAAACAGATTGGAAAGGATCCAATAACGTGTATCAAATGCTATTTTGTGTCTGGGGCGATCTAACAATCGAACATCATTTGTATCATCATATGCACTTAGATATGTATAACTGGTACCAAAACTAAGGTTATCCAGCGCCTTGTAACTCACGGCAAATTCCAACCCCTGGATTGTAGATTTTCCAATATTTGTATAATACTTGTTTCTGCCCGAACCAAGTCGCTGTATTAAATCAGTAATATCATTATAGAAAAAGGCTACTGATGTTTTTATATCAGGAGTGATTAAATAATCAGTACCTATTTCATAGGCAATGGTTTCCTGGGGATTTAAAGAATCATTACCGCCTGCTAATACACTGTATAATTCCTTTAATCTTGGGAATCTGATCTTTTTGCCAGCAGAAGCATGTATTGATGCATTATCTGCTATATTATAAACAACTCCCAACTGGGGATTAAGAGAGTCCGTACTGCCACGTTCTTCGGAACCTTTTTTAGGATTGTAATAATCATAACTGGCGCCGACAACAAAGGAGAGATCATTATCCAGGAGATGTATTTCATCCTCTGCTGCAATGGTATATGTTTCGGCCTCAAACTCCTCTTCAGGCTGATAACCTGCAAATACTTCTTCATCATCAACAGCATCCATATCATCAGTAAAGTAATCCTGTTGTTTATGATTGTCGTCAAGATAATTAAGTCCTATGGTCAGATAACTCATTGGGCCGAAATTAAAAGATGTTTGCACTTCAGCTCCGATGGAATGATCATCATAGGAAGACATTTCCCACCATCTACCTGGATCCGGTACCGGAGCTACATCTTCAAGAGTATCTTTATGAGACACATAAAATAAACGTGCTTTAGTGGAAATAGTATCCGTTATTTTTTGCTCACCTACAAGATTCAGATGCCACTGATCCCATTTTATAAATGACCAGTAGGTGCCATCACTTGTCGGAACCCCCTTTTTATTATCATGATAATCAAATGATACATAAAGTTTTGTTTCTTCATCCGGTTCAAATCCCACTTTTGCATTAAAAGTATTCATTTCATAATCGCTTAAATCTCTTGTACCGCCATCTTCCCATGAGGTTGGCACAAAATCGTCGGAAAGTTCAAAACCATCTGAAGTTCTATGGCTAAAAGTTAACCAGTAGTTAAAAGCGTTTTTAGAACCACCATAGTTTAAAATATAATTCTGAGTACTGTTTTCTCCAAATGATGCAGTAACTTCACCACCAGCATCTTTACCGCCTTTTTTGGTTACAATGTTAATAACACCTCCAAATGTGTTGGCACCATAAAGTACAGATGAAGCACCTTTGGTTACAGTGATTTTTGAAATGGAATCAACAGGAATAAGAGAAAGGTCAACAACCTTGTCATATGTTTGATATGCAGGGACTCCATCTATAAGGACCTTGACATCTTCCTGTGAAAATCCGCGGATAAAGATTTGGGCATTTTTACCTATCTCCTTAACATTCACACCCGGAATCATCTCAAGAGCTTCAGCAACATTTTGGGTACCTCTGGCAGTAATATCTTCTGCAGATACTTCAGTTACTGTGGTTGAAAGATTTATAACACTACTGTTTGCGGTTACAACAACTTCACCCAGCTCAAATACCTCTCCAACCTGATTCTTCTTTATATCTTCCTCTCCTTCAGCAAATGCATATCCATAGCTGAAGACAAGACTGCAAATTAATAAAATAAATAGAAACTTAGCCCTTTTCATTTTCCGTTCCTCCTTTTATATTCCCTGTTCAGGAATGTTATTTTTATTAAAACGAGATTTACGCCATGTAATAACCAGATAAATAAATATTCCGGCTATCATTACCGGATAGATTACAAGAAACATCTTAAGGGCCGGATTTCTTGAAAGGGTAAACATCGCCCACGCCTCAGTATCAGGCCCCGGTTCACCTTTAAAATTATCCGGCAATACAAAACTCCTGAGTGTGACATGCACATCCCTGTAATTCATTGGTTTGAGCAGGAATAACCTCTGGGTCTTTAAGATATTTCCATCTCTGCTCAAGGATACATCCACATAGCTTTTAGAGTAATCGAGCTCATCACGTGTGATATCCCTTTTTGATTTTGCAAGGGCCTCTGTATCACCCACAAAATGGACATCCTTTACTTCTATCCCATACCCTTCTTTAATGTTATGAGTTATCCCCTTACCCAGCCTGATGTCATTATATTCAAATCCAAGCATAAGTCCGCCAAGATGGCCGAGGGCAACAAATCCGAATATTGCATGAACAATCAGCATGAATAACTGATTACCGCTGAACCGTGCCCTAATTATCCTGAATATCTTGCTCCAGGAACAGAAAATAAGGTTTATACCAATGACAGTCATGGCTGCACAAAGGACTGCAAACCAGATCTTAAGAAAGCCTGATCCGGGCTTATCAGAAAAGAGCCAGTCACTGACAAGAACATTGTTCATTGCCCTGAAATCTTTTGCAAAAGATTCTGCACCGGCCATATAGAGCCCAAGCCCCAGCCACAGCAAAAGGAAGACAAGTATCCACATGGTTAGATACATTGAAGATAGTTTTTCGGTTACCCTGCTCAATATAAACTCCTCATAACAGCCAGGCTGAGAAAAAAGATACTGCTGAATCCGCCAATCAGGCACCTGATATCTTCTGATCTTCTTCCTTTACCAGGGATATGGAAGGCAAGCATCAGATAAAGCACAACCAGGGTTGACTGCAGAAAGGTCTGGCTCCACATCCAGAAATCACCCCACCCCTTCTGGCACCAGATAATCCCTACATATTCGCCCATCAGGTAAAAAACCGCGGCAAGGAGAAGATAGTTTCTTCCCGCGTGAGCGAGCATACTTGTCCTTTCATTCATTTCTCTCTGGATAATGAACTGAGTAAACCATGCAGTAGAAAAGAGCATTAACGCCAGAGCTATACAACGAAAGGCATGGAACAGGACTACATATACATATCCGTGGTCATAGACAGAAAGACTTGTCTCTTTCGGAAAAAAACTCGTAATCAGAAACAGTATAATGATCTCAAGCCAGACCCACCTGCGTACCTTTTCTGAATAATCTCCCCTGAAGAGTACAAGAAGCCCTGTCAGGCATATAATAAAGGATATTAACAGGAAAGATTCGAAGATGTTAAATACAGGGAGATTGCCGGAGCAGTGATACATGTAGACCAGTACAAAAAGGTTAAGCAGGGCCGCTCCCATACATGTAACAAGTTCAAATATCCTGAAACCGATAATGCGGGAAAACAGCAGTAGAAAATAGACAACGAAGTTGGCGAAAAAAAGGCCTTGTAACATTTTTTAATTTACTCGGAATAAGGTTAAAATTATATCAATACTGATATATAACATAAGAAAACTTTTGAACTTTTACCTTAATTCAGGTTTTATTAACTGATTATTATCTTTTCAAGTTTGTTTAATTATTTTAGCAGAGAGTTAAGTGGCAAAATATTGGATGTTTACGCAATATTCTCCTGAAAACCCTGACAAAATCTGTGATTAAGTATCTTTTATGATCATTATTTGTCAAGTTATTTTTATTTTAACATATGTTTATTTTTATATCCTTTTATATTACTTATAATTACTATAAATAACTTTTATTAATGTTTTGATTCTTCTTTACATAAAGCCCTTTATAACTGTATGTTTCTCTTTTTTATTTTTTCAAGGATTTACAAGGAGACCTGATGGCCAGAAAAGGACGCCGCAAAACATCCCGATGGTATGATCCGATCGTTTTTAATACTATCTTTCCTATATTTACATCCATAATAAAGCTCCTGCTTTGTTCATACAGGGTTGTAAGGATTGAAGGCGCGGAACTTGAAAAAGAGGCACTTGAAAAATCAGGAGGTAAAGCGGTTTACTGTTCATGGCATCAGAGACTCGCCTTTCATCCCCGCTACCTTTCAAAAAAAGGAGTAACTGTAATGGTGAGCCAGAGCCGTGACGGAGAATTTGCGGCAAGACTGATAAACGCCTTTGGTCTTGGAGATGTTAGAGGCTCATCAACCAGGGGAGGTATGGCCGCCCTGGTAAAACTGGCCCAGAAGATAATCAAAGGAGAAACAAACGGAGGAATGGTAGTCGATGGACCGCTTGGGCCTCCTAGGGTTGCTAAAATGGGGGCTGTTTTACTTGCAAAAAGAAGCAGGGCGCCGATGATTCCAATGATGTGGGGAACCGACAGGTGCTGGTTACTGAACAGCTGGGACAGGTTTATTATACCAAAACCCTTTGCCAGAATAGTATACCACATCTCCAAACCCATATGGGTGCCTGAAGACGCAGAAGGAGACGAGCTTGATAAGTACAAAAAACTCCTGGAAGACAGCTTAAACAGCGCTGCCAGATGGTGCGATGAGCAGCTTGGAGAAGAAAGGCCCTGGAGAAAAATAAAGGAACAGGGAGTTCCTGAGACAGGCCCTGTTGATATTCAATCCTGATTATATAAATTCCCTGAGAGTCGTTTTATTCAATTGCCCTGGATCCTCTTTTTTTTGAAGATGGCATTGACAGATGCACGTGCCCTGGAGAATTTTATATACGAGATACATACAAATTTTATGCCAATAAACAACAAATAAGGACCATGCCAGACATATTTACATAACATCTTGATATTCATCTTAATTTAACATTATTTTTAATAATTAAGAGTTAAAAATATAAGGATGATATTAAAATGAAGGATTTTTTGCACACTTTACAGGGCATCATGCACAAATAAATGTGCACCTTTCTATATCTTATACATTAAGAAGATTATTGATGAAAAGAATGATACTGTCAGACATGATGATATCAGGATGAGTTTCATAACACGTCTTATATCAGTAAAATCAGGATCAGGAAATTCCTTACCAAGCCATGGCTTTTCTTTGACTCCGTCACTATATCTTGTTGGCCCGCCAAGCCTTGCTCTGCTTGCTCCGGCTACAAAACTTTCGGAATGGGCAGAATTGGGAGATTCATGTTTAAGCCTGTCCCTGAAGAAAATTCTTAATCCACTTAATGGATGAAGACCGGATAGCACGGCACCCGGAAAAAGAACTATCAGTGAAAGACGTGCCGGAATAAAATTCATAAGATCATCCAGCCTTGCACCGGCCCACCCTATTTCTCTGAATTCCGCTGTTTTATAACCCACCATGGAGTCCAGGGTAGAGGCGACCTTAAAGAGTATCAGAAAAACAACACCGAAACAGACAGGATTAATGTTGAAAAATACTCCTGTCAGGCACCCTGCAGTATACCAGAAGACAGGGGACAGGAATCCGTCCACAAAATTTTCTGCCAGTGTTTCAATAGCAGCCCTTACAATACCCGATTCATCAAGGTAATTAACATCCCGTCCCACTATCATCCCTATAGCCTTCCTGGCATTTTTTAGATCCTTACCTCTGAGTGCATCCATTACAGGGCGGCAGTGCATTAAAAGATCCCTTAATGCAATTAGCGAATATACAAAATATATATTCAATAAAATCCCTGCTACGGGATGAATTCTATTAAACAATAAAAAAAGTGATGAATATATAAAAAGCGAAAAAAACAAGGTAAGCGCTGCAAGGTAAACACCCGAAGACCTGTTGCCAGGGTATGCTTTTTTAATTATTTTCTGCAGTGCATCAATAAGGTTCCCGATTATCCTGACAGGATGATACCTGTAGACCGGATCACCGACGACAAGATCAAGGATAAAGCCTGAAATCAGTATTATTGAGGCATGATATATTGACATGGCATCTGTTATGCTTAATCAAATGATGAAAGCAGGGACAATAATATATTATTATCTTTGACCGAACGTATTCCAAACCTGAAAAAATTCGCCTCCAGGCCGGGGAAGTTCCTGCAGTCCCTGATATAGACTCCATTCTTCAGGAGGTATCCTATGAGGTGATCAAGATTATCTGTTTTATCCCATCTGCATAAAAAAAAGTTCGCATGTGAAGGAAAAGCCTCTATCCCATTCATTTTTTTCAGCTCATTAAAAACTCTTTCTCTTTCATGGCGCAGAAATTCAATGGTTTTCTTTTCATACTCTTCACAATCCATGAGAAGAACAGCTACCTTTTCTGCAATCCCGTTAACTGACCAGGGCTCTTTATTCTCATTCAGGATATTTATTGTATCCCTGTGCCCTATCAGGCCACCCATGCGCAGTCCTGCAACGGCGTAATATTTTGTAAATGAATGAACGACAATAATATTGGGATATTTTTCTGAAGAGATCAGGCTCTCTTCCTGCCAGTTATCAGCAAACTGAATGAATGCCTCATCAACAATAAAATATTTTTCAGGAAACTGTGTTGCAAGTTTAATAATAATATCCTTTGAGAACATACCGCCTGTAGGGTTATTAGGTCGGCCAACCCACACCGCATCAACCTCACGGGCCTTTTCGGATAATTCATCTAAAGAAAGAAAATGAAAACCCTTTTCAGGATCAAGAGGATATCTAACAACCGTTGCACCCGCAAGCACAGATGCGCGTTCATAATCATGGAATGAGGGTGTAAGAATCAGTACTTTTTTAAATTTAAGCACCCTTGGAATAAGATATATAAGCTCTGTGGAACCGTTTCCAGCCAGGAATTCTGATGATTCAATCCCTGTCTTGCTGGTATAAAAATCAACAATTCCCCTGCCTTCAATACTGGGATAATCCATAACAGCATTATAAAGGCTGCCCCATTTTTCCGATATGACTTCGGGCATCCCGATGGGGTTAAGGTTGACACTGAAATCTATTATTTTTCTTTCAGACAGTTTAAACCTTGAGAGATCATCAAGGGGATTTCCGCCGTGTTTATGTGTTTTTGTCATAATATTTTACCCGAGATCGCAATAATCATAAAAAGTATAACCTCAATAATCTCATTGGAGGCCCCGAGCAGGTCACCGGTTATACCATTAAACTGTCTCCTGAACATACCTTTTAAAAACAGTGTCACCGCAAACGCGGAGGCATAAAGTATGATACCTGTAAATCCAAATATACAGCATAATATGAATGCAATAATATGTGAAATAATCCGGTGACGAATATTTGCATCCTTAATAAACACGCATGCCATTCCGTTGTTCCTTGCATATGGCAACGTGGTCTGAAGCTCAACAAGCATGTTTCTTGATACAACAGGGACAATTAATAAAAAGATAAAGGTACCGGATGAAAGTAATCGCTCAAAGGCAGTTAATTTAAACAGAATACCCAGGACCAGGGCCATCCCGCCGAACGCCCCGAGTGAAGAATCCTTCATAATTGCAAGCCTGCGTTCTCTTTCAAAGCCGCCAAGAGAATCTGCCCAGTCTGCAAGGCCGTCCATATGAAGACCCCTTGTGAGCCATATTAAAAGCACACAAAGAACAGCGGCACAACCCCAGTTCCATTGATCAAATGGAAGAGCATTCCATAATGTGGCTGCCAGATAAAGGATCACACCCAGCATGAGCCCAACAACCGGGAACCATGGAAGGGCTGATGAAAAATCTTCACATTCCTTTCCGGGAAAAGGGATTACTGTCAGTGTCCTTACTGCTGTCACAAGTCCTTTAATCATTAAATGCCTTAGGCTCCTGCCTCTATACCAACATCATCAAATGTGGCCATTTCATTATAAATACTTACTGCGTTTTCAATAATCTGCATTGCACAGGCAGCTCCTGTTCCCTCACCAAGTCTAAGGTCAAGATCCAGTATGGGCCTGATTCCTTCCTTTTCACAAAAGATCATATGCCCCTTTTCTGAAGACTTATGTGAGAAGAAGAGATAGTCCTTCACAGCCGGACACATCCTCATTGCTACCAGTGCCCCAACGCTTGAGATAAATCCGTCAACTACAACTGCCATTCGCCTTGAGGCTGCCCCGAGACATAAACCGCATATACCTGCTATTTCAAGTCCGCCAACCGCCGCAAGAGCTGATACAGGATCATCCATTAAACTTTTATTTATTTCAAGGGCTTTTTCAATTGCCTTTACCTTTAATTTGACGCCTTCATCCTCAAGACCGGTACCCTTATCAGTTACAGCAACAAGATCCGCAGGCAGCAGAACGGAATACAATGCAGACGACGGAGTTGTATTACCAATACCCATTTCACCTGTAGCAATCATATTTACGCCATTATCAGCCGCATTTAAAGCTATTTCAATACCGGCATTTATCGCACTTTCTGCTTCTTCTTTTGTCATTGCCGGGCCTTTTGCCATATTATCGGTTGATCTCTTTATATTCCTGTCAATAAGACCTTCAGCATCCTTTAACTCTTCTTTCATTCCTATATCAACAATATATACATCAGCACCTGCTCGGCGGGAAAGCACATTAATGCCTGCGCCTCCAATAAGAAAATTCTTTACCATTAAAGCTGTTACTTCCGGTGGATATGCACTGACGCCCTCTTCAACAATACCATGGTCTCCTACAAAAACATAAACCGCTTTTTTTTGAATCTCCGGTTTTTCAGCTTCATAAATCGATACTATTCTCGCTGCCAGCTCCTCGAGATATCCCAGGCTCCTTGTGGGTTTACTTAAATTATCAAGCCTTGCCCAGGCTTTGTTTATCCATTCTTTGGAAACTGGTTTTATTTCTTTTATGATTTTATTATACATTTCGTTTCTCCTTTATCTTGAAAATTACTGTGCTGTAACAATTCAAATATTACTCTCCCGGCACAGGCGGCTTATAATACCATTACCTGATTCAGGCTCGCGATTCTGTGTCTTTACCCATGACACCAATTTTTTAAGGGCCTTTCCTTCATTAATAATCTGTTTTGCAGCTATAACGCCCTCCCTGAGATTTGCCACCTTTTCAGCCATCCACAGTATTGCTCCGGCATTGAGAGATACAATATCTATCCTGCTTCGACTGCTCTTTCCCGCCAGTAACAGGACAGCCTTTATAGCTTCAGAAGCACTATCCGAATCAGGCCTGATATCTTCATAGTTACCGGTTGATAACCCTGTATCCTCGGGTTTAATCTCAAAATACTCAGTATCCACGTTTTTCCGGAAAAAACCGATCTTTGAGACGCCAAGAGTAGAAAGCTCATCCATACCCGCAGTTCTATCCATATTAAATCCATGGAATACAAGACCTTTTTTATAACCAATCTGTTTCATAACTTTTAATGTAGGCTCTATCTGTTCAGGAGCACCCACTCCCCGGACAGCCAGTTTAGGAAGAGCCGGATTTGCAAGGGATGCAGCGATATTCAGTGTTGTCCCGAACCTTATCTGTGACAGGATTCTTCCCAATCCCATTGGGTGAACCTCTGCACTTGTTCCATTAAAAAGACCAAGGCCACACTGTTCAATAGATTCTTTAACTGTATTCACACTGCAGTCAACATCAACACCAAGGGCTTCACACAGATCCACTGTACCGCACTTTGAACTTATTGCCCTTGCTCCATGTCTTGCAATAGGTACATCCATGCATGCTGCGACTATAGCTGACAATGTGCTTATGTTGAATGTTTTCAGACTGTCCATACCGGTTCCACAGTTTTCCACAACAGGCATATCTTCAAGGTTTACACTGTTTGTATCAGACTCGATTATTGCTTCATAACACCCTACAATCTCATCCGCTGTTTCACCTTTCATTCTCAGTGATGCAAGAAACGCCCCCTGCTGGAGATCAGGCTGTGAGCCTGTCAGGGTATCCATCATCATCTTTTTTGCTGTTTCTCTTGATAATTTCTTACCACTTATAATTTCGGTTATCTGATCACCAAACCACTTTAGAGAATCCTCTTTAAAATCCATAGTTACCTCCTAAAATCTATCGATGATAATTTTTTTAATATTATCAGTTTTTATTTTCTCCATGCATTCAGGTAATTCATCAAGGGATGTCCTGTATGGAGAAAAAAAAGACAAATTGATTTTATCCTGTTCAATCATTTCAATCGCATCCTCAAAATCTTCCATGTTGCAGCCATAGGACCCTGCAAGAACCAGCTCCCTGTAATGTATCTCATTTATATCAACAGCCCTCTGGTCTACGTTCCCGGAATTACCTGAAAATAAAATAGCTGCACCTCCCGGATTCATAAATTTCCAGAAAGGCCAGTTCAGCCCTTCAGGGCAGCAGGGAACAACCAGGTCAAAGCCATAATCATGCCCGTTTTTTGCTAATGCATCATCCAGTGATGATGCCTCCGATTTTATAGTTTCAACAAATTCAGGGATCTGAGATTCCAGTCTCTTTACATCCCTGTCAGTTATTACAATCCTTTTCCATCTATCAGCTGCCAGCAGCGCGGCAAATATACTGCCGACTGACCCGGCACCAATAATAAGGGCTGTGCCATTTTTAACGTTAACCTTTTTATATGCCGATATACAGCAGGCAAGAGGTTCTGCAATGGTAAAAAAACTATTGTCACCATTTCCGGATAACACCACCAGGCTTTTTGTCTCTTCTTCTGCAAGAGGCACAAACTCCCTGAAAAGCCCATCCCTGTTAAAGCCGAAAATGCTTATTGCACTGCACCTTGCAGTATGCCCGGCCTGGCAGTTCGTACACCTGCCGCAGAAAATACCGGGATAGACAGCCACAACATCACCCGGCTGAAAGTCTTTATTAAGGCTTTCAACCACAACACCTGTTCCCTCGTGTCCCGGCACCCTTGGCAGTGAAAGGTCTCTGTGCCCATTGGCAATCATCTTGATATCTGTGCCGCAAACTGCAACGCTCTTCATTTTTACCATTACGCCATTATCAGGTACAGTCGGTTCAGGGATGTTTCTGATTTCAAGTTGATTTATACCGGTAATAAATGCTGTTTTCATTATGCCTTGCCTTTTAAACTCCAGGGCCTGTGCCTGCCCGATAAAACAAAAAAAGGGCTCCGAAAGGTATTAAAACCTTTCAGAACCCTTTACCATCAAGTTCAACTATCAACCATTCAACTCGTCTTCTGACTTCCCCTTACCTCTCGGCTGCCTTCCCGTCTTGATGAATCAAAACAGTGACAACTCATTACCGAAGGAATAACTACGGGGCCACAGCGGCGGGACCGTTCCCGATTTTAACGGGATTCCGTTTGAAAAATGATTGTTTATATTACCACCTTTATACTTCGTCAGGGCGGTTCTTTTCATTCATAGAATCAGGGTTATTTACTATACGAGGCACATCATTTTGTCAACATGAAGTAATCATTTTATACGATTTTATTCCTTTTTCCTTGTACCTCTGTTCCGCCATAGCTTCAGGACGACTGCGGATGCACCCCGTGCAATGGGCCTGTTATTATTCTTTTGACACGGATAGATTATCCTTCTATATATTATCAATTAAAATTTATTATCTACAGGAGAAATCATGAGCGATTATAAAGGGAAAACAGCATTTATCACCGGCGCTGCAAACGGAGTAGGCCTTGGCATGTCGGTTGCGTTTGCCAAAGAAGGCATAAACGTTATCATGAGCGATATCCGGCAGGATGACCTGGACAGGGCAGCAGAAGAAGTAAAAAAATATAACAAAAATGTCTACACCATTGCAGTAGACGTTTCGGACCGGGATGCCATGAAGGAAGCGGCTGATGAGGCAGAAAAGGCATTCGGAAAACTTCATATCCTCTGCAACAATGCAGGTATTAATATATTCGGACCTCTTGATGAAGCCACCTTTGATGACTGGGACTGGATGTTCAACGTCTGCTTCTGGGGACAGGTGAACGGTCTTGTACATTTTCTGCCAAAAATTAAATCCCATGGAGAAGGAGGCCATGTTGTAACCACATCATCCATGGCAGCATTCGTAACTTCCCACGGAACAGGAATACACAGCGCCATTAAAGCCGCATTAAGAGGCATGTCAGAAACATTGTGGTACAATCTTGCTCCGCAGAATATATGGGTATCTATTGTATGTCCTGGCTTTGTAAACTCAAAAATAGGCAAAACAGAAGAATTAAGGCCTGCCCAGTTTAAAAACAGCGGTTACAATGTCGAGGAAGGCAAATATATCGACATGGAGGATTCCACTGTATTCCCGGGCATGGCTCCCATTGAAGTTGGAGAGAGAGTTCTCAAAGGCATGAAAAACAGGGATCTGTTTATCTTTACACACGCTGAGATGAAGGCAGAGGTGGAAGAAAACTTTGAATGGATACTTTCATACTTCCCGGATGAAGAGATTAATCAGAAACGTAAAGACTTTGAAAACAACCGCAGAAAAGCAAATGTTGAGGCCAGAGTAAAATACGATACAAGGGGAAAGATAATTCATAAACCGTAAACAGATATAAACTGAACCGCCAAGACGCGAAGAACGCGAAGAAATACAAAAGCTTTTTTATTGTTAAAACATGAAAGGCAAAGGGCACGATGCGTCGTGCCCCTACAATTTCATAAAGATAGGATTTTTTATCCTTGAACCTTGCGCCCTGAGCCATGCGCCTTTCTTTTTTACTTTTCTATTCCGACCCGTGCAACAACACCTTCCTGGTAATAATGTTTAATCTCTTTCATTTCCGTGACAAGATCTGCGACCTCAATTATCCTTGGATCTGCCCTTCTGCCGGTAATAATGAGTTCAACATCAGCAGGTTTATCATTTATCAGATCAAGCAGATCATCAACACTGAACAGGTTATAGAACGTTGCTATGTTGGCCTCATCAAGGATGAGCACCTGGTATTTCCCCGAAAGCATGAGTTCTCTTACTTCTTTTAATCCGTCCCTGGCAGCAATGATATCTTCTTCAGCAGGATTACCCTTAATAAAGCAGCCTCTGCCATATTGTTTAACAGTCAGATGATCGGATAAAACCTTGAATGTTTCCTGCTCGCTGTATTTCATGCCTTTTACAAACTGGGCCATGTATACATTTAATCCAGCACCGAATGCCCTTACTGCCAGTCCCAGCGCCGCAGTAGTTTTTCCCTTACCATCACCGGTATAAACCTGTACATATCCTTTCATATCTTATCCCTCTTTCAAGATCATAGGCAGTCCGGAAAATGTGATAACCACCTTGGCAGCCTTCTCTGCCATTTTGCGGTTCAATGCACCGGCAGCATCCCTGTAGAGCCTTGCCAGTTTATTTTCCGGAACAATCCCCATCCCGACTTCATTACTCACAAAAACAACTCTGCCTTTTATATCAGTAAATCCAGAAACCAGTTCACCGATTTTTTTATAAACCTTATCATTATCGGATTCATATTTCATAAAAAGATTACTAAGCCACAGGGTCAGGCAGTCGACAAGAATAATTGAATTCGCATTATCAATTTCACTTATTCTTTCTGCTATTTCAATTGTCTCTTCTATAGTCTTCCATTCGCAACCGCGCTCTTCCTGATGA
Organism: Desulfatiglandales bacterium; assembly: GCA_963667015.2. Taxonomy (GTDB): domain Bacteria; phylum Desulfobacterota; class DSM-4660; order Desulfatiglandales; family HGW-15; genus JAAZBV01. The sequence goes on along the minus strand of CAXXJJ010000001.1, from coordinate 2,699,252 downwards.
CGTTTTATGCGATCTTCCATCTCATCATCAAAGGCCTGGGCAGTGGCTATAAAATAACGTTTACCTTCCATTTTATTGCAAAGTTCTAATGCAAAACTGCTTTTACCGCTCCGTGCACCGCCGAGGACAAGAATAGTTCCCTGTTTGAATTCTGTTTTAAACATTGTTTGTTTTCCTCTGAATATCCCAGTTATCAGGATTATTTTTATCTAAATTCCACTTTTTTGGATTATTTCATTATGAAATATTCGAAACAATCCTCTCAACATCACAATACTTCTCAAAATGATCCGCAAGGCGCTCATACTCACGAAACCGCATGGCCCTGCCATTACCCGGGTTTCTCTCTTTTATTCTTTTCTTTTTTCTCAACCTGTTTAATATCTCACCCCTGAATCCGGGTGAATCAAGTATACCGTGTACATAGGTCCCGGCTATATCATTGTCAGGAATATAACAGCCGTCAACCCAGGAATCCTTCCCATTTTCTTCTTTTATCTTCAACAGGGGCATTCCACTGTTATCTATTATCCTGGTCAGCCCCATGTGGATTTCATAGCCTTTTACAGTTTTATTATTATTCAAGCTCTTACCGGTTATCTTTCTTACTATCTTATCGGCCTCAAGGACTGTCTCTACCGGTAAAAGATTAAGTCCGGATATTTTTTTCTGGTTCGATTCAACCCCATGAGGATCAGAAATAACCTTTCCTAAAAGCTGATACCCGCCGCATATCCCCAGGACACTTTTTCCTTTTAAAACAAATTCATTTATTTTTTTCTTCCATCCCAGTTTTGAAAGCCATGCTGCATCTTCCATAACATTCTTCGTACCGGGGATAATTAGGCAGTCGTATTCATCGGTGAGTTCATTCTTATTTGATAGATAATTTACAACAATATCTTTTTCTGTGTTAAGGATTTCGAGATCAGTAAAATTGGAGATTGCAGGAAGTCTCAGGACTGCAATATTTATAGTCTTTTTACTGACAGGTTTCATGGGTAATTTGTCAAACTGAACTGCGACCGAATCCTCTGAATCGATCTGTATATCATGAAAGTATGGTACAAGGCCCAACACAGGCTTTCCGGTCTTCTTCTCTATATATTTAATACCATCAGTGAAAAGATCAGGATCACCGCGAAACTTATTTATTACGAAGCCCATGACCATTTTCTTCTCCACTGGAGACATTAAATCATATGATCCGATTACCTGTGCAAATACACCTCCCCTATCAATATCGGCCACAAGAATACATGGAGCACCCGCAGCCTTTGCCATTGAGAGGTTAACCAGGTCATTTTTTTTGAGGTTCATCTCACAGCAGCTTCCTGCTCCTTCCATAACAATAAGGTCATATTGCCCGGCAAGGATATTATATGACTCCATGACAGTCTTTTTCAGCATTGGCTTAAAGTCATGATATTTTGCAGCTTCCATTTGATCAAACACCCTGCCCTGAAGAACAATCTGGGAACCCAGCATGGAAGACGGCTTTAATAGTATCGGATTCATATGAATCGAAGGCAGGACTCCTGCGGCCTCGGCCTGAACAACCTGGGCCCTGCCTATTTCGCCTCCTTCGACCGTAACATATGAATTATTGGACATATTCTGAGCCTTAAAGGGTGCCACATTAAAGCCTTTGCGTTTGAATATCCTGCAAAAAGCCGCAGCAGTAATGGATTTTCCAACATCACTGCCGGTGCCTAGAAACATGATAGCTTGACTCAATTAAATTTCTCCAATTTTTACTTTATTACAATCAATAGGATTATTAATAATTTTAACCCTGCGCAAGGTACATGGCTCAGGGCTCAGGGAAATACGCTCCATGCGCATTGTACTTGCGCCTTGAGCCCTGCGCCATTTGCCTTTATTTTACTCCAGCTTAAATATCACAGGAACCTCAACCCACATTTCAACTGCATCATCGCCTTTTTTCCCCGGCTCAAAAGTCCAGTCTTTAACAGCCTCTATCGCTGCATTATCCAGTATTTTATATCCGCATGACTTATAAAGCCACAAATCGTCAACCAAACCCTCTTTGTTTACAAGTACGCTTAACAGAACAGTCCCCTGATAGCCTCTTTTTCGTGCCATCTTCGGATATCTCGGCTCAGGATTCATCCTGTACAAAGGTACAGCCTCTGACACCGTTCCTGAGCCACTTTCTTCCACAGCATCCGAATACTCACCGGTATCAGTAACCTCCATCGGGTCGGGATCATTTGCAGCCTCTTCTACAGGCCCGATATCTTCTTCAACTATAACTTCTTCCTTTAAAGGTTCCGGAACCTCTTTTTTAACCACAGGAACAGGTTTTTGGACCTTTTTAACGACCTTTACCTTTTTTTCTTTTGGTTTTTTTTGAGGAGTTTTTTTGACAGGGGCAGGCGTCGCAGGCTTCTTTTTATATGACATGGTCACTGTTATGGCCGGTCTCTGCACCCTTGCGACTTTCTTAATGAGCCATTCCGAATTAATAGCAAAAAATAATGCATGAAAAAAAATGGCTATCAGGACAGCCGGTAAAAGTCTTTTCATCTATTCTTCTGCCTCTGCCTGGAGGGATATCCTGTTTAGCCCGGCCTCTCTTATTTTATCCAGCACCTTAAAAAGATCCTGGTAGGGGATCGCCTTATCAGCAAAGAGAAGCACCCCCGGATTTTTTTTATCCCGTGTCAATTCCCTGAGCGTTTCAGTAAGATCTTCAGGATCGCATTTTTGTTCATCTATATAAATAAGCCTATTACTATCAATAGAGACTGAAAGCACTAGTTGTTTTTCTATCATCGCTGTCTCTGATTTTGGCAGATCGACATTAAGTCCTCTATGAACAGCCATTGAAAGCATTGTATAGATAAAAACGACAAGGAGAAGAAATACCACATCAATAAGGGGCAGCATCTCTATCCGTGTTTTTTTGGTAGATGGGAGATCTACTTTCATTATTCCTGTTCCTCATTGCTCTCTGATACGATATTACGCTCATACACTATCTCAAAACTTGTGGCATATTTTTCAATATTCTTTACAGCCTTTTCTATCCTTGAATTGAAATAATTATATGGAAAGACAGTTACTATGGCTATTGTAAGGCCTGTTGCAGTAGTAATAAGGGCCTGTGCAATACCGCCTGTAACTGCCTGTGGATTCTCAATTCCAAATGAATCGAGCATGCTGAATGATTCAATGATTCCAAGAACGGTCCCCAATATTCCCATTAGTGGAGCAACAGTAATCATGGTGTCAAGCACCCCCATGAATTTCCCCATCCTGGTAATTTCATCTGCAGCAGCAGATTCCATAGCCTTGCTCAATGAATATTCCCTGTGAAGTATCCCGCTTATAAGGACCCTTATCACATAGTTCTTTGATCCGGCAGCCTTGACCCTCACGCTTTCCCAGTCACTCTTCTTGCATAAATCCAGCACTTCATTAAGCAGATCCTGGTTTTTCCGCATGCCCACACCAATCCAGAAGATGGCGCGTTCTATTATTACCGTAAGGGAAACTATTGAGCATAATAACAGCGGGTACATTACAGGCCCGCCCTTTATAAAAAAATCGAACATATGGTCTCCTTATATGGTCACCCAATTATATTCATCAATTGTTTCAAAATATCGTGTCAAATATAATATTCACTTTATAGATGGAATGGTATACGGTTTACGGTATGAGGTGTACGGAAAACCTTATACCGCAAACCGTAAACCTCAAACCATTTTTTATTTTACGCTGACCCTCGGTCTGCCTGACAGAGGATTTTTATCAACCAGTACCGGGCATTCATAAACATCTTCTATATTTTCTGCGGTTATTACAGTATCCGGATCACCTGTTCTGTACACTGTCCCGTTTTTCAATAAAATAATCTTGCTGCAATACTGTGCCACAAGGTCAATATCATGGGATACAATTGCCACACCGAGACCTTTTTCTTTACTCAATGAGGAGATGAGCTTAAAAACCTCCCGCTTGAATTTGAGGTCCAGAAAGGAAGTAGGTTCATCAAGCAGGATAACCCTGGGTTCCTGTGCAAGGGCCCTGGCAATAAGCACCCTCTGCTTTTCACCACCTGACAGGTCATGTATGGAGCGTTCCGCAAATTCGATGGCATGGGTAGCCTTCAGTGAATCCATTGCTATCCTCAGGTCATTGTGATCCTCGAACTGCATGCGTTTTAAATGTGGAAATCTGCCCATAAGAACAACCTCGATACATGTGAATGAAAACCTGAAGTGCTGTTCCTGGGCAACCATGGCCACTTCCCTTGCAAGGGCATTTCTTTTGAGGCTATGGTATGATTTGTCGTTTATCGTTATACTCCCTTCTTCAGGAGAAAGGACACCGTCCATTACCCTTAAGAGAGTGCTTTTCCCTGATCCGTTAGGCCCGAGTATTCCAAGTATCTCACCTGCATTTACAGCAAGGCTGACATCTTTAAGCACCTGCTTCTCATCATATTTAAAACCGATATTTTTTAATTTCAGGATCGGCTCCATTGACTGCCTCTTTTTCTGAGAAGGATTAAAAAGAAAGGTGCACCAAGGAAAGCGGTTATTACGCCAACCGGCAGCTCACTTGGAGATACTATGGTCCTTGCAAGCGTATCAGCGGCAATGAGAAAAACAGCGCCACCTATTGAAGATACAGGGATAAGCATACGATGATCCGACCTGGAGGCCATTCGTGCGAGATGTGGAACGATCAGGCCTACAAACCCTATAAGGCCAGAAAATGCGACAACAAGCCCCATGATAAGAGATACCGTCAAGAGGCCGATCTTTTTTGTCTTTTCCACATCAACGCCAAGCTGTGCCGCAATCTCATCACCTGTTGTGATAATATTGAAGTCCCGAGCATAGCAGTAAAGTATTACTGCTGCGATCAGTATAAACGGTGCAATGATCAGAAGCTGTGTGTACTGGCTCTGACTGAGATCACCATAGAGCCAAAAAAGCATGGTATGAAGCCGGTCATCAGCGGATGTCGAAATAAAGAACATTATTATTGCCGTAAAAAATGCATTAACGATTACACCGGTGAGAAGTATGGTCGATGATTCCATGCCCATTTTTCTGGAACCGAGTGACATGACAAGATAGATGGTCAGCAAACCGCCCATAAAGGACATTACAGGAACCCCGAGGCTGAAACTGAGGCCAAAGGTAATTGCCAGAACAGCACCAAAGGCAGACCCGCTTGATACACCAAGGATAAAGGGATCAGCAAGGGGATTTCTAAGGATGGCCTGAAATGTTACGCCTCCCAGCGAAAGGGCAAAGCCAACCAGACCTGCCAGGATTATTCTGGGGAGCCTTATCTTATAGATGATCAACCAAACCGGGTCATCCCGCGTAACTGCACCGGTGATGAGCCCCATTACCTGTTTTAAGGATACGTCTGCGGTTCCGAGTACAAGTGAAGCGATAACCACCGCAGCAAGAACCACACACATTATCATGGTTACGGATATGACCTTCCCGGGTGTGAGTATTCCTTTTATCTTAATTTGTTCGTTCATTGATACCATCCCAAGCCACTTCCGGATGAATGAGCCTTGCCATTTCCTCTATCCCGTCAATTATCCTCGGGGACGGCCGGTCTATGAGGTCGGAGTCTATAAGATATACCTTCCCGTCTCTTGCTGCAGGGATAGAAGTCCATTTGAGCCATTCCTGTCTTGCCTTCTCAAATTCACCGCCCCTGTCCATTGAGGATATAATCATTATCTCAGGTTTCCGCTTTATTATTTCTTCTATGCTCACCCTTGGGTAACTTATTTTTGAATCGGCAGCCATATTGATACCGCCTGAAATATTAATAATATCCTGATGGAATGTATCTTTATTAACAGTCATAATGGGGTGAAGATTTATCTGCAGAAATACAAGAGGTTTCTTTTCGTCTTTTACATTATTTTTAATTTTTGCAAGCCTTGCATCAAGTTTATCTGCAAGCATGTCCGCCTTTTCTTTCACACCACACAGGCGCCCGACTATCCTGACTGTTTCTATTACTTCAACAACATTTTTCGGGTTCACTATATAGGTAGGGATTTTTGCCTGTTCAAGCAGATCAACTATTCCCGGTTTATTTCCGTCTCTTGTTCCTATTACAAGATCAGGTCCAAGAGTGAGAATCTTTTCTATATTGATATCTATATATGAACCTATTTTTGGTTTTTCAAGCGCTTCCGGTGGATAATAACTGTAATTTGTTACACCCACAACCTTATCACCAAGCCCCAGATAATAGAGAATTTCTGTAAGACTGGGAGCAAGCGGGACTATTCGGGATGGAGCATGTTCTATTACGACATCTCTTCCTACAGCATCCTTAAAGCTTTCGGCGCCTGCTGTGCCGGAGAGCCCAAATAAAACAAAAACCAGTAATATAGTTGATATGACTTTCATCAGTTGCCTTATTCCCTGTTACATAAGCCGTTCAGCATGGCATTTAATGCCATCTTTATTACGGTCGGGATATTTTCATCTTCTACCAGTTCCACTGTTTCAAGATCTTCATTACCTGAAATTTCTCTGGCAATATATGTACACTGTTTTCTGAACTCCTTAAGATCTTTAATCAGTCCTCTTTCATAATCATCACTTATGCTGAATGAAGATGATAAAAAAGAAGCATATTCAGTTTTCAGAAGCAGTTTTTCAAGGGCATATGCAGTCTGCTTTTTTCCGGCTTTACATTCTATTTTATCCGAAATCAGGCTGCTGCCCGGGGTTATCTTTCGCTCCCTGAGCCTTTGAAAAATATTCCTTTCAGCTATTATTCCGTTCTGTTTATATATTGCTTCTTTTACCGCCCTGTAGACCGATGAAGCAATAAGTTCACCAAGTTTTGTGTGCCCACCTGTATTATCAAGGGGCTTATCACCGATGCCCTGGGCAATGATCATATTATCAGTACCGGTTCCGGTTGCCTGGTATCCGGGGCTGTAAGCACTCCTTATATCAAGATCCTGCAGAGCGGCTGTCTTGGCCTCTGTGGCGGTAATAATAGCCCTTGTCATTGCCCTTTCGGTAATCTTCATTTTGGGCAGCACAAGTATATTGATTGTCCCGGGCTCATAAAAACTGCCTTCATCAACAGACATTCTCATCCCATTGGATTTAACACCGGCAGTTACTACGGCAAATACTTCAAGATCTCTGAATTTTTCCTTTACAACCGCAACATGGTCAACATCAGCACCTGTAAACAGAAAGCTGGTGTTTTTGCCTGTTTTTCCGAGAGCTTTAAAAACATTTGCCCTCATTCCTTCAAGGCCTTCCATATGTGCCACACTCCAGCATGAAAGCGGGGCATAATGGTTTCCGATGGATTCTATATTATCTCTGCTGCCTTCAAGGGTTGAAATGACATTTATAGGTCTATCGAAATCAATAATCAATGTTTTATTAGTAAAATCATAGAGATTGGTTGTATAGACATTGGCCTCTTTAACATAATCAAGGTCAATATCTATCCTGTTGGATTTCACGATTCCTTCAGGAAGAACGAGGTTCTTTTTATCTCCGAACTCTTTACTGTAAATTTCGGCGGAAAGCCATGAGACAAAATACCCTGTATTTGTAGAAGCCCTGCATGTAAGATCGCATGGATAGTACTGTATATTATAATTTTTTATTGCCTCAACTTCCTTTAATTCAGGATCAGATAAAAGAGCGTTTCCCCCGTCCCTGTCGTTATCACAACCGTATATCATCTGCGGATTAAATCTTATCATGTCATCCTTATCTATAGATATAACACTGCCTTTTTTATTGAACACAGGAGGAATGCCGCCGGCAAGTGTAATAAATTCTTTCTGAAAGGAATCATCACCGGGAGTGATATAGCCGCTGCTTCCCATGATACGCATAACCCTTTTTCTCTTTTCGGGCGGGATCAGGCTTGCCTTCTTTTCAATCAGATCAATATATCTTTTATTTTCCCTGATGATGCTGTCTGCATTTTCTTTTTTATTGAAAATCTCACCTATGAGCATAATATACCTGAAGCTCTGTTCTATACTCACTGTCTCAAAGTCAATCAGGATAACGTCCCGGTCTTTAAATTTTTCTACAACTCCCTCCTGGATATCATTATAAAAAATAATATCGGGCTGGTGGCTTGCCGCAAGATCAAGGTCGGGCTTTAGAAAGCCTCCTACTATTTCTTTTCCGGCAGTTTCGGGCGGATAGGTGCTGTGATGGGTTATTGCCTTTAATTTATCCCCTGCTCCGATACGGCAGATAATTTCGGTAATGGAAGGAACCAGAGATACAACTGATAAGGGTTCAGACTTGATTGTAATATCCCGGCCACTGCTATCCCTGAAACTCAGGGGATAGCAGTGGCTCGTCTTAAGGGAGGCAATAATTACGAGCAGGATGATTGCCAGGCAAACAATCAGTTTCTGCCGCAACACCGGGATATCAATTTTAACTCTAAAACAAGACATAATCTCCGTTTAAATCAGTGCAGATTAGAAGGAGAATTTTACACCCGCCCAGTAACTTTCTTCGGGCATCGGGTAGTAGCCATAAGCATCACTCATAGAAGAATAATCGTAATAGTAATATGCGTAATCGGAATATTTTTCTCCAAAGATATTTGCAGCGTTTATAAAAAATTCACCTTTCTTGAATTCATACCCTAAATAAAGATCAACGGTCTGGTAATCTTCCATCTGTTTCTGGGTATTTGCGTAATCATTTCCGAAATATCTTTCACCAAGGTAGTTATACTGGACCCTTCCTTTGATATTTTCATATTTCATATCAACACCCAGGCTGTACTTCCATTCCGGAACCATGGGTATCTTTTTGCCATTATTTTCACCCTGCCTGAACTCTGCATCGGTATATGCTATATTACCAAACAATGCGGCATAGGCACATGTCTGATAACGGAAATCGATCTCTGCGCCCTGGTGACGGGTTTTATCCAGGTTTTCATTCTGCCAGGTAATATTGCTGTATGCTATCTCATCTTCCAGGTTCATGGTATAGACCCTTGCGTTTAGAACCAGTCTGGATGCAAGAGCAATTCTTGTACCGATTTCATATCCCTGTGATGTTTCCTGTTTCAGGTTGTTGTTAATCGCGCCAGTATAAAGGCTTGTAAACTCATCCACAGCAGGATACCTGAATGCCTCATATACCCTTGCATACAGCTTTGAGCCTGGTTTAAATATGTATGACAGGCCAAGATGCCATGCGGTTTCAGAGTCATCCAGTGTGTGCCTGTTTGGAGTACCAAACACATTGGAGAAAAGATCAATTTCAGGATCTTCAAACCTTAAACCGGCATTAAGTATCAATGAATCCAGTATGGAGTACTCATCCTGTGCATAATAACCAATTGATTTTTTGGTATGATGAAAGCTGTCGGTTTTTTCACCCTTACTTGCTCCCCTGTAAGCATCATACTCAGTATCATAATAATCAACTCCCAGTGTAAGCCTGTTTTTATGATCTGCCAGATCTCCATCAAGAACATACTGAGTATTAATCCCATCAGTATCCGATTCAATCATCATGTAGCTGAACCATGAAGCCATATCACTGTCAATGTCTTCTTTTCTGTTATTAACCCGGAGAGTTAACACACCGTTTGTATCAAAATCAAATTCTGCGCCGAGTCCGATAAAAAAATCCTCATCCTCACCTTCATCATTGGGACTGGCAGCCTGTTTACGATTGACAGCCATCTGTTCTTCGGTAATAGAACCAGGAAGCTGATACTCTGAATTTCCTGCATTTATTTCCATGGACAGCATTATAGTATCCGTAGGATAGGCCTGGATCTTTCCATATATCCCTTTTCTTTCTGATCCGGATCTGTCACGATAGCCATCGGTTTCTGATCCCTCAAGGCCAAGCTGAATCCCGAAGGCTCCCTTATTATAATTAAAAATACCATGAGCTCTTCTGGTCCCCATGTTGCCGGCAAGGGCCTCAGCATCAAAAGAAATACCTTCTGTAATGTCTTTTGTTATTATATTGATAACACCGCCCATGGCGTTGTCACCATAAAGCACAGCGCCAGAGCCATAAAGGACCTCTATCCTCTCAATATTATCTACCGGGATAAGAGTCCATCTTACATTTGACATATCAATGGGGTTTACCCTTCTGCCGTTTATTACTACTGCTACGTGACGGTCAGCAGTTTCGCCGAATCCCCCAAGATCCACAACCTGATTATTCCCGTTGCCATTAAGGTCACGAACATTCACACCTGCAAGATTTCTCAGGATCTCAGGAACAGACTGGGCTCCGTTTTTCTTAATATCTTCTGCTGTAATGACGGCTACATTAGCAGGTATCTTTTCCACTTCCTGCTCGAACCTTGTACCGGTTACAACTACTGCATCCATTTTCTTTAAATCTTTTTCATCTTCAGCCAGAACTGCCCCCGCAGATGTAACGGCAATTGCGGCTGCTATTGTCAATAAAAGTTTTTTCATTTCTTCCCCTGAATAAAATATTTTATCTAGCCGACCTTAAAATAAAAAACCCCGAATCGAATTCAATCGACCCGGGGATTACCCTTTTTTATCCTCTAGTCTATAGATGCCATATTCCGCGATGGCCAATATCTTATTCCGGCAGGTATTCTGACTCCCCCCCCTCCTTTAACGGCCTTCCCATTAGATAACAGTGGCTCACGAAGGTTAAAGAGGTTCCCTTTTCAAAATTGAAAAAGGAGGGGTCACAGCGGCGGGTCCGTCCCCGATTTTAACGGGATTCCCTATTAAGCTCAATTAAGAGCACCTGAATATGTAATGTATTGTATTTATGAAAAAATAACACATGAGTCAAGTAAAACATTTTCCTTGACACAATTTTTAATATTCATGTATTAAAGCAAACATTCAGGTGTTGTATAGCACAATAGGGAACCCCGTGAAACTCGGGGACGGGCCCGCCGCTGTAATCGGGGACAAAAGCCGCAATTATACCACTGATCATTGATTGGGAAGGTGCGGTTAGTAGAATGAACCGAAAGTCAGAAGACCTGCCTGGATATATAAGGTGAAAACCCAGGATCATCATTATATTACCTGGACAAAATCGCGTGGACGGCGGTTGACCTGTATATTTTTCTGTGGATAAAAAAGGGACATCCCGGATCTAATTTTAGGTCCGGGATTTTTTTTGTAAATTCAGGTCCCTGAGAATTTTTTTTTCAGCCTCCTGTTAAAAAACTCGAATTACTATGGATATAAATATTATGAAATATTTTTTTACTTTTATATTTGCACTTTTCCTTTCAGGATCATACTCCTTTGCCCAGCATCATAAAACTGATGAAGGTGTTTATACACTGGAAGAAGTAGAAGCAACCACAAAAAAACTTTCCGAATACATTAAAAATAACCCCCAGAACATCATTGAAATGAATGTGTCTGAAATCAGGGAACGAAACTTCCTTGAGGTTGGTGAGGCAATAGGCTCAATGCCCGGAGTGGATGTATCGCAGGGAGGAAGCAGCACCGGCGCAAGGATATCCATTCGCGGAGGCGGAGGCTCAGGCTCAGTGCTTGTTATGATAGACGGAAAGCCTGTCAATTCTGCCCAGTACGGCGGAGTGAACCTGGGAAGTATCCCTATTGAAATAATTGAAAAAATTACCGTATTCAAACCTCCTGTTCCGGTATGGCTTGGGCCCGGAGGAGCAGGCGGAGTAATAAACATTACAACAAAAAATACAGGAAAAAGGCTCTTTAAAAAGGATAATAACAACGGCCGTTTAAAATTGAATGGGGGCTCATATGGGGCTGCAGAGATTAGTGCCAGCTATATAATAAACGGTGAAAAGAAAAAAATACTTCTTGTAGCAGGAGCTAATCGTAAGGATGGAAAAAGGCTCAACAGCGACAGTGAAAGCCAGAATATGAGCTTAAAATATCAGAAGGAAGGTACTGCAGGAAAAAGATATGATCTCAATGGAAACTACTACTACTCCAGCCATGGATCGTCCGGCCCTGTTGACAACATCACGCCGGATGCAAGGCAGCGTTACCGGAAAGGCTCTCTGGACTTTCAGACAAAGGGATATTTAAAGAGTAAAAAAGAGTATTCACTAAAAACATATGTCGATATGGTAGACCTGTGGGACAGATCCCAGGCAGGATATACATCGACCCTTGATGTTTTAAAAGCCGGTTTAAACTGTGAAACCACATGGAATAATGAAGAAAAACGGCTTGCAAAAAGGCTTGGTATGCTGTTTGAGACAAACAGAGTAGACCATAATCTTTCGGGGGATCACCACAGGGAAAATGTATCAATACATCTTCAGCAGGACAGGGAATTTGAACACTTCAATGGGACCCTTGGTCTCCGTGGCGACTACACCAATGACTTTGGTTTTTTTCCGGCTGTCAGTACCGGTATCAGCTATCCTTTAGCAACTGAGACGGTAATTAAGACCACAGCGGGCTATTCAGTCGTAATACCTACATTTAATCAGCTATATCAGCCAAGCCATGGATCAATCGACCTGGTAAGAGGCAACCCTGACCTTGATGAAGAAAAGGTATATGCCTTTGATCTCAGCCTCTCACATATTTTTGATAAAAACACCGTACTCAACGCATCTATCTTCAGGACAGAAACTGAGGATCTCATTACACATGTAAGGGGTGAAGACCTGATTTACAGGCCGATCAATACCTCAAAGGCATACAAACAGGGTATTGAGTTAGCGTTAAAGCTGCCGGTTAACGGAAATATTACAATGGATATAAGCTACATCTACCAGGACACTGAAAACAAGGACACAGGAAGTGTGCTGGCCTATTCTCCAGATCAGACATTAAAGGTAACCGGAAAATTCAACCTGCCCTCAAGGACCAGAATCGAGGCAACCGTAAAAGGAAACAGCAGTCAATACAGCAGTCCGGGCACTGATCAGGAAGAAAAACTGGACAGTTATGCAGCAATGAATATGAAGATAATACATCCGGTCACCATAATGAGCCATAAGGGTGAAATTTACCTTCACATAGACAACCTTCTTGATACGGATTATGAAGTCCATGCAGGTTATCCTGATGACGGTTTCAGGTTCATTGCAGGCATTAACATTAATTTTTAATTAAAGGGACAGCTAAAAATGAGATTTTCACAGTTAATATACAAAGCCCTTCTTTTTTCAGTTTGCTTTTCATTTTTTATACCTGGCTTTTCATTGGGCGCAGATTTTGTAAAAATTACTGATTCTGCCGGTAATAACCTGATCCTTACAAAAAAACCCGAAAGAGTCGTATGTCTGCGTACATATATCACTGAAATGATCTACAAGTTTGGAGAAGGGAAATGTATTGCTGGTCTCACAAAGCAGGACCTCGAGCTTAATCCGACAGCCACAGCTAAAAATGTTGGCAGTTACTTCTCTCCTGATACTAAAGCAGTTGTCGAATGCAATCCTGATCTGATTATTGCAGCTCCATCACACAAAAAAATCATCGACTTTTATAAGGATAAACCATGCAAGATAATGGTGCTTGAAGAAAAAACTATTAACGATGCTTTTACTCAGATGGAAATGATCGGTAAAATATTCGACTGCCTTCCTGAAGCGAAAAAAGTAATAGAAAGCAACCGTGAAAAACTGGCACTTGTAAAAGCCCGTGCCGATAAAATCTCTCCTGAAAAAAGAAAAAGAGTGGCACGTGTAATGGCTGGGGCCGATATTTCATGCCCGGGAGATGATTCATTCCAGACGGAAATGATTGAGGCAGCAGGAGGAATCCCTCTTAAATCGGGTAAAAACGGCTTTGCAGTCCCGGTAACCCTTAAACAGTGGCAGAATTTTAATCCACAGTTTATTTACGGATGCAGCGATAATGAAAAGGCGGTACGCAAACTTATAAACAGGGATGGATGGAAAGATGTTGATGCAATAAAGAACGGTTCGATTACAATGTTTCCATGTAATCTCACATGCCAGGTATCAACACATATAGGGGACTTTATTCAGTGGCTGGCAGCAGCTGTTTATCTGGAAGATTTTGCTGACCCGGAAAAAGCCGTAACAGAGAATACAGTCCTGGAAAAGACCCCGGTAAAGGTTGATGTTCCATATGTAATAAATGCCGAGATTGTAAGGCACCGTGTTGCTGACGCGGAGTATAAATCTGTAGTGCTTTCCTTTGCGGGCACACAGGATATAGCTTCGACCTTTGATGGGAGCCTCTCTGGTATTAAGGGTGTTGCCAATACATATATCCCCATGCACGCAAGTCTTGGTCAAATGGCGTATGGTGTTTCAGGAGCAAAGGAGGCCATTAAAAAGAATGTCGGATTTTCCAGTTCAGGGTTTACAACCCTTATGACCGGTGCTGACATGGATAATCTTTCAATACAGAAAAGGTCCTACAAGGATCTTGAGGTAACGGCACTGGTAACAGCCGGTGTGAGGGGAAACGCCCAGAGGGCTTCACAGGATGAGGGATCATATTACAGTCATGGAACAATTAATGTTATTGTCCTTACAAACCGGACTCTGACTCCCCAGGCCATGCTCAGAACAATCATTACAGCCACAGAGGCCAAAACCGCCGCACTTCTTGATATGGACATAAGAAGCACATACAGCGGCTTAAAGAATGGCGCAACAGGTACCGGCACGGACAATGTCCTTGTTGTGAGGGGGAATGGTCCGGTTGAAGAGTATGCCGGAGGCCATACAAATACCGGTGAACTTATAGCCAGGGCGGTTCATGCAGGTGTTACCGAAGCCATATATAAACAGAATGGAATCAGGGCTCCCAGGAACATTTTCCAAAGATTAGGTGACAGGCATCTGAAAATAAGTGAAATAGTTGAATACTATCCCCTTAAAACAGATAAAACGGCAGTTACTGAGGATCTTGAAAAACTGTTCGACCTGCCCTTTTATTCATCTTTTTTGGAAACAGCATTCACAATAAGTGACGAATATGACAAAGGACTTATCAGTGACCTTGCCCCCTTTGATGAGATGTGTATCAACACAGTTAAAAGGATAACTAAGACAAAGGATGTCTCTATAAAGAATATTCCAATGACTGATCAAATCCCGGTTGGCTTATCAAAGGCTTTCGGATCTCTGATTTATGCGGTCACCCATGCTGACAATAAAGGAATTTGATAATGCTGAAACTGTTATTACGTAAAACTGCACTTACGCTACTCCCGGTATGGTTGTTTTTATCAATCTTTTCAAATACGAAGGCAGAAAACATTTCTATCCTGGAGCTGGACAGCAATACTTATCAGGTAAACCTTGCAATTTCAAAAACAGACCTTCCTGAAGATATAAAAATACGTTTTTTCACGCTTGAAGATCTGAATAATAATAAAGATACGCCCGGGTTTATTTCGGAATCAAAAATCGTTTTTGTGCATACCATGATGTCTGAGCTTCCCGATTACCTTATAAATAATAATTTAATATCCGGTAAAAAGGTCTATTCACTGAGTACAGCCGGTGACCCAGAGGTACTTGGCCCCAAGGGGATTATTTTTGATAAAGAGATAATGGCATATTACAATTATCTTACTGTTAATAATATGGTTAACATGCTGAGGCTGGCCGTTAACAGACATATTGATTCAGGAATAAAATATGAACCTGTGGAGATACGCCCTGAAAACTGTATTCACCATCCTGATGCCCCCAAATTGTTTGATAATATTAATGACTATCAGGCTTGGTACTCCGGGAGAAAAGGGTTTGATCAGACGAAACCCTGTGTGGGCATAATGAATTACAACAACAGCCTGAAGGAGGGGCAGATAGAGGCGATAGATGCATTAATAAAAAAGCTGGAGTCCGAAGGATTCAATGTACTGCCCTGTTTTGGTTCTGTTCAGCCCCTTTTTTCAAGTTTCCTGAACCCTGTCAGAGGCAAAGTGCCTGTTGATATGATACTCTCCTTCAGCCTGAAATTTGTTTCCGCAATAGATAATAAGGTGCTCAATACACTTAAAGACCTTAATGTCCCGGTATTTAATGTGATTAACCCATACGCTGAAACAATAGAGGAATGGAGGCAAAGCGAGCAGGGTCTTAGCCCAATGGAAATAGTATGGGCAGTGGATACGCCTGAACTTTCAGGGTCCATAGAACCATCTGTTATTATTGGAAAGAAAAAAATAAAGGAAGACAACACAGGCCGTGATGTCTTTATATATGAGACAATAGATGATTCTATTGACCTCCTCATAAAAAGGTTAAAAAAGCTTTCCGCCCTCCAGCGCATGGAAAACAAAGACAAAAAAGTGGCTCTTATCTATTATAACCACAGCCAGGGTAAGCAGAATATAGCAGCAGCCTATCTTAATGTTTTCCGGAGCATAAAACAGATTCTTATCCGCCTTAAAGAAGAAGGCTATTCCATTGAATCGGAAGAAAAGATTACCGAAGAATATATCAAGAAAACGATCCTGAACAGCGGAAGAAATATAGGCTCATGGGCGCCCGGCGAACTTGACCTTTTACTGGCATCAGGGGAGGTAGACAGGGTTTCCATTGATGAATATAAAAAATGGTTCAATGAGCTTCCTGAAGACTTTAAAAAGCCGGTACTGGCACAGTGGGGAGAACCTGAAGATTGCTTTATCATGACAAAAAACAGGGAAATGATATTTCCCATGGTAAGACTTGGTAACATTATACTTCTTCCCGAGCCTGCCAGGGGCTGGACAGATGACCCAATGAAGCTCTACCATGACAAAACACTCTATCCCCATCATCAGTATATTGCGGCCTACTTATGGCTGGCGAAAAAATTCAATGCTGATGCCATGATTCATCTGGGCACACATGCCACATATGAATGGCTTCCGGGAAAGCAGGCAGGGCTTGTCCCTTCTGATCCCCCTGAAATTATGACAGGCGCTATACCAAATATCTACCCCTACATTGTAGATGATATCGGGGAAGGCATAGCCGTGAAACGCAGGGGCAGAGGCGTTATTATTGATCATTTAACACCTCCCATGAAAGAGGCTGACCTCTACCATGAATATGCTGACCTCCATGATCTTTATCATAAATATGAGATAGCAAAGTCAAATGGCAGTGAAACAGTGCCCGAATATCTGAAACAGGTTGAAGACCTTATAAGGAAAACAGGTATTGCAAATGATCTTGAGATTACAGAATTGAATGAAGAGGCAATGGAAAAAATCCATCTGTATCTCCATGAAATAGATAATAACTCCCTTCCCTACGGTCTTCATACATACGGAAAACCCTATGATAAAGATGTGGCTGCTGAAACCATCCGGCTTATTATGCAGCAGAACCCTGATGCGGATAAAGAACAGGTCAGGAAAAATATTGAGGGTTCCCCAATAAAGGAAATGGACAGCCTTGTACGGGCACTTAAAGGAGAATATGTGGAACCGGGAGAGGGAAATGATCCCCTCAGAAATCTTCCGGCAATACCCACCGGAAGAAATTTCTATGGATTTTCTCCTGCAAAGGTCCCATCAAAGGCAGCATGGGAAATAGGAAAACGCGCTGCAGAACAGATGATTGAAGAGAAAATGAAAAAGGAAGGTAAATACCCTGAAAAGGTTGGAGTTGTACTCTGGGCCACCGAGACCATACGTAATGAGGGTGTAAATGAGAGTACTATCCTCTACCTCATGGGAATCAAGCCTACCTATGATAACACGGAAAGAGTAAAAGGTATGGAGGTTATACCCGGAAAGGAGCTGGGCAGGCCAAGGGTCGATGTACTGGTCCAGCCGTCAGGGTTGTACAGAGATATGTTTCCGGATAAGCTTATTTATCTTGATGAAGCAGTACAGCTTGCCATGGTGCAGACAGATATTGAAAATCTTATTTCAAAAAACACTCAGACCATAAAAACAGCCCTTATGAAGAAAGGTATGAGTGAGAAGGATGCAGATTACCGGTCACGCTTCAGGATATTTACAGAGAAACCCGGTTCCTATGGTAATGGTGTGGATGACATGACATCTTCTTCAGGCCTGTGGGACAATGATGAAGAGATCAGTAATATATACGTTAACAGGGCACAGTTTGCAGTAGGCCAGGGTGAATGGGCAGTACCCCTAAAGGATACATTTACCGAAAACCTGCGTGGAGTAGATATAGCTGTTCATTCACGCTCAACAAACGTTATCGGTATTATAGATACTGATGATTTCTTCATGTACCTTGGTGGAATGTCTCTTGCTGTTAAAAATATAAAGGGCGAAGCTCCTGACACCATGGTTACCATGCACCGCAAAAAAGATGAAATCATGGTTGAGAATGTTTCCAAGACAATCGGCAGAGAGATGCGAACCCGTTATCTCAACCCCCAGTGGGTAGAAGGTATGAAAAAGGATGATTATGCAGGAGCAAGACAAATGGCTGATTTTGCTGAAAACCTGTGGGGCTGGCAGGTAACTGTAAAGGACGCTGTTGATGCAGATAAATGGGAACAGGTTTATGAGGTTTATGTTGAAGACAAATATGATCTTGAGCTTAAAAAGTTTTTTAACCGGGCAAGCCCATGGGCATATCAATCAATGACAGCAAGAATGCTTGAGGCAGTAAGAAAAGATTACTGGGATGCCGAGGAGAATGTCACACAGAAACTGGCTGTCGAATACGCGGTTAATGTTGTAGAGAAAGGCGTGGCCTGCTGTGACCATACCTGTAATAACCCAATGCTCAATCAGATGGTTGTTAATATTATATCTCTCCCCGGTGTGCTTTCCCCTGAAATGGTTGAAAAATTCAAACTGGCAATAGAAAAGGCCGCAAAAAAAGACCTGGAGGATCAGGTAACAGAAAGGTCAGAACTGCTTAAAGCCCTTGCAAAGGGGCCTGAAAAAGCAAGTAATGATTCAAGTGATAAATCCGGCAAGCAGAATGAAGAAACAAAAAGTCAGCCGGATAACAAGAAGGATTCCGAGCAGATTGAAGGATACAAAATGGAGGATGTAGATTCGCAGGATGAGTCTACAGAGCTTACATCTTCAGGAATGCAGTGGGCGGCATCAGTGTTTGTTCTTTTTATAATTGCACTGTTTTTCTGGGGATCGAGGAAGAAAAGGAAATAAATCATGGAATATCAAAGTCTCATACTTGGAGTATTTTTAAGTATCGGCATTTTCGCCATAAAAAGCGGTGCGGGGCTGGCTTATCTTTTCTCCGGGAACAATAAAATCAAAACAAAGTCCGCAGGGTTTTTATTTTTTGCTTTGATCTATATGGTTATTTTTTTCGCAGTCCTTGTTTTTATAAAAAAGATTGATCCTGTAACTCATCTAATGAAGATACAACAGTTTATCCGGTCCGGCATGACAATACATCTGATAATGGCATTGTTTATGATGATCTGGGGAATTATGCTGCTCAGGCACAGAAAGGGTACACTGCATAAGAAAAGCAGAGGGTGGATGCTTCTAAGCCTCCCCTGCCCTGTATGTGTAACAGTAATTTTTGTTTCCACCTCGTTTTTAATAACGCTTTACCCGAACACACCCCTTATTGTTGTATCCGGCCTGTATGCATCATTTATGGTAATAAATATTATCACAATGATTTTAATCTCTACTTACAGGAAATCCCGGGATTTTCAGCCCGAATCACTTCTTGGCGGTATTATGCTGCTTATAGCAGTATACTTTTTTCTTTCAGTAACTGTTATGCCTAATTTTTCAGACCTGGATAAAGTCTACCGCCTTGCAATGTACAAAGGACAGAATAAATCCCATGAAGTTCTATACCTTGTACCATTTGCACTAATTACAACCCTGGCATTTGTCAGCGGCTTTTCCTACAAACTAAAACAAATAATAAGGAGAGTTATATGATGGACATAGGGGCAATGCTTAAGGCCTTTATATACCTGATATCTTCGTCACTTTTATATCCGGTTTTACTTCTTCTGGTCTTTTTGACCTTATTGATAATAGTGTACGCAGGATCTTTTTTTGCGGAATGGGTAGAAATAATGAGACTCGATAAGTATCGACCACAGGATCTCCCTGATATTTTAAAAAACGGAACATCTTCGGGAATGCTTTCTCACAGGGTATGTGAATATATCCGTTCGCTGAAAGAGATCAATCTCAAAGACACCAAGGCAGAAGCAGCTATTGAGAACCTTTTACAGGAAACAACAATGGCATTGTGGAAGTCAATAGACAAACTCAGGATACTTGTAAGGGTTGCTCCGTCACTCGGGCTCATAGGGACGCTGATACCAATGGGCACGGGCCTGGCTGCACTTGGTCAGGGCGACATGACCAAGCTTACAACCGATCTTGTTATTGCATTTACAACAACAGTTGTAGGCCTTGCTATTGGTACAGCTTCCTTCTTTTTTTATACGGTAAAGCGCCGCTGGATAGAAGTTGATGTAAAAAACATGGAACTGGCAACCGAATTTCTTATTTCCGAAACAGAAAAGGTTAAGAAATGAAGTATCTTCAAAAAAGACGAACAATGAGAATAGGGAAAAGCCTGGGCGCCCAGGCCTTCAGTGATGATGACCCCATGACCGGTGTTGCCAACCTGTTTGATATAGGACTGGTATTTATTGTAGGACTGCTCATGACACTATTCAGTGCATATCATCTCCAGGATCTGTTCGATCAGACATCGGAGCTGACAATCATGAAACAGTCAAAAAACGGTGAGATGGAGATCATTACTAAAAAAGGCAAGAAGGTCAAAACAATGAAGGTATCCCAGTCAAAGGCATCAGGACAGGGTGAACGCCTTGGTATTGCCTATCGTCTTGAGGATGGATCAATGGTTTATGTACCTGAAGGAGAATAAAAGGGAGTTATTATGGATCTGGTTACAGGTGATAAAATAGAACAGATGAGTATGGATACCATTGACAGGGAGGCCGGGAATCACGGCTTTGAACCCTATGAATGGGCCGTTATCAGGCGTATGGTACATGCCTCTGCGGATTTCAACATACTCCCGCTGGTAAAGTTTAATAAAAATGCAATATCAAAGGGGATTGACGCCATGAAAAACGGGGCACCCATTATTACAGACAGTACAATGCTTAAAAGCGGTATTTCAAGGGCACGTTTGAGCCGGTTGCACCCGTCATACAGGGATGGAAATATTTACTGCAATATTGCGGACAAAGAAGTGGGGCAGCTTGCAAAACAACATAAACTGCCCCGCTCTGTATTTAATTTCAGATCTCTAAAGGACAAGGTTAATGGAGGCATAATCTGTATTGGAAACGCGCCCACTGCACTGTGGGAAGTCATGAGGCTGATAAAAGAAGAAAATATTGTACCAGCCTTAATATTAGCCATGCCAGTGGGATTTATTAATGTGGTTGAAACTAAGGAAATGATCAGGGAAATGGATATTCCATATATATTGATGGACGGGAGGAGAGGCGGAACCACCTTTGTGGTTGCTGCGATAAATGCAATATCCATCCTTGCGATAGAGGAGAATAAGAAATGAGAGCAATTATTTTATTAGGTCATGGAAGCCGTGTCCCAGGGGCAGGCAAAGACATGGAACAGGCAGGGAAACTCTTGAAGGAAAAATATAACCTGGACATGGTTGTAAGCTGCTTTATGTCCAGGCTGGGACCTCACTTTCCGGAAACACTTGAAAAGTGTGTTAAGGATGGCGCAAAGGAGATTACCGTAATCCCCTATTTTTTAAACATGGGGCTCCACATCAGGCTGGACATACCCGAGATGATGCAGGAAGAAGCCAAAAAATATCCGGACATAAAACTGGTATACGGAAAACAGCTCGGCTTTGATGATGTATTTGCTGACATACTTTATAAACGAATAGAAGAGTCTGCCGAACTCCCCGATGTAAGGGATTTAAAGCTGGCCCCGCGTCATTCCTTTCCTGTTCCCGAAGGACAGGGAGAATTTGTAGAGATGGACCCTGAAGAGGCAAAACATTATTCTGAACACCACGGTCATTCACACTCACACAGTCATGGGCATTGATAAAAAGAAAAAGCTTAAAGAAGGGATAACAACCGGATCATGTGCGGCTGCAGCTGCTGCTGCGGCTGTTGAGACATTTTTTGGATCGACTCCTGAATCAGTTAAAATTCATTTACCTGACAATGAAAGGGAAATATCTATAGCTGTATATAAAACAGGCAAAGGGCTGTCAGGTGAAGAAAATTTTATTGCGAGCGCTGTTGTTATCAAAGATGCAGGAGATGATCCAGATATAACCCACGGGGCAATGATAGGTGCCCAGTTATATGTAAAGCCGCATCCGGTAAGCACGGTACTGATAAGGGGTGGTGAGGGTGTAGGAATAGTAACAAGGCCCGGCCTTCCTGTAAAAGAAGGAGAACCGGCCATTAATCCTGTTCCCAGAAGGATGATAGAACACGAGGTTATTCGGCGAATACCTGAAGGTAAGACCTATGAAATAACTGTAACAGTGTTCATAAAAGACGGTGAATTGCTTGCAAAAAACACCCTCAACCCGAGGCTCGGGATTACAGGAGGACTTTCAGTACTGGGTACAACCGGCATTGTTAAGCCCTATTCAGCTAAAAGCTACAAGGATACGATAGATATATGCCTGAGATCAGCAAGGTACAACAATCAGGAAACATGTGTTCTTTCAACCGGTAGAAAGAGCGAAAAACTGGCTCAAAAGCTCTATCCCGAGCTTGATCAAAAATGCTTTGTCCAGACAGCGGATTTCTTCTCTCATGCATTAAAACAGGCAAGTAAAACAGGATTTAAACATATTGTCCTTTCATGCTTTTTCGGAAAGCTGTGCAAGTGGGCAATGAACATGAAATATACCCACGCAAGATCAGGCCTGATCGATTTTGATTTTCTCTCCCAGGTTGCCCTTGATAATGGATGTTCAACTATGTTCGGCGAGTTTGTTAAAACAGCAAACAATGCCAGACAAATCTTTGAATCCGATTTTAAGGATAAGGATATTTTTATTGATCTGATGGGAGCTATGGCTGTTAAAAACGCTGGAAACATGAGTGATAACAGGGTAGATATCACTATATGCCTTTTTGATTATAATGAGAAGCTTTGTAAAGAATGGGAAAAATGAAAATAAAAATAATAGGCCTCGATGCCAGTACAAAGGAAATGGCTGCTGAGAAAAAACAGCTTGTATACTCTTCCGATGTTCTTGCAGGAGGGAAAAGGCACCTGGACAGTTTTGCAGATTTCAAAGGAATAAAAATTCCCATAACACATGATATCCAGGGTTTACTCAATGCCCTTAATCAGCACATGGAAAAGGGTTTAAGCACTTCAGTTCTTGCAAGCGGAGATCCTCTTCTTTACGGAATTGGAAATACGCTTATTAAAGAATTTGGTATTGACTCGGTAGAGGTCTACCCCGGGGTATCGGCAATTCAAACTGCCCTTTCAAGACTCGGTTTAAAAACTGACAACACTCTGGTAATCAACAGGCATGCATCGCAAAAGGAAACCCTCGAAAAGGCATGTTACCATAATGTTTCAGTCATATTTACTTCTGAAAATCATACTCCTGGAGATGTTATTAAAAACCTGATAACCAGATATCCATGGGCTGTTTCATGGCATGGGCATATATGCGAACGCCTGGGGTTGGAAAATGAATTAATAAGGAGTGGAACTCTTGATAAGCTTTATTACAATAATACATTTAATTTTCCAAACCTTCTGATTCTTGAAAATCCATCTCCTCTAAAACCGGGAGCATATACATATTTTGGGAGAGAGGATGATGAATTTGAACATGATGCCAATATGATAACTCATCCTGAAGTAAGGGCAGTAACTCTTTCAAAACTTATGCTGAAAAACAGTGAGGTAATGTGGGATATTGGTGCAGGTTCCGGTTCTGTGGGTATTGAAGCAGCCCTTCTCGATCCGCTGTTAAATGTATATTGTATTGAAAAAAACGAAGAAAGAATAACCAGAGTTATTAAAAACAAAGAAAGCCACAATGCACATAACATTGTTCCAGTTCATGGAGATGCTATTAACATCTGCCCGTCCCTGCCCCTGCCTGATAGAATTTTTTTTGGAGGGGGAGGTAAAGATCTGTCTGCCCTTCTTACCTTCAGCTATAAGGCTTTAAGGGATAAGGGTGTAATGGTTATAAATACAGTCACACTGGAAGCCTTTGAGACGGCAAGAAGTTTTTGTATGTCCGAGGCCAGAGAATTTGATATTATTGAAATGCACGTATCAAGACAGCACTCCCTGTCCGGGTACCACATGTTAAAACCTGAAAACTCTGTAACTATATTCACGGTAAAAAAATGAAAAATAAACGCAATTTGTACTTTATTGGTATTGGTCCTGGAGACCCTGAACTTTTGACCTTAAAGGCTGTAAGACTCATACAAGAATGTGATGTCCTCTTTTTCCCGGCAGGTAAAAAATCATCCGATGATTCCATTGCCATGAAAATTGTTGGCGACATTATAGATCTAAAGAAAAAACGGGTGCATTTTCTGCATTTCCCCATGGTAAAAGGGGCTGATAAAATAATATCAGCAGCAGAACCTTCTGCCGAGATAATAGACAATGAACTGGCAGAAGGTGAAACAGGAGTATTCATAACTGTCGGCTGTTCTACAATTTACTCAACAGCAGGCAATCTGTTTGTGTCAATGGGAAACAGGGACATTGATATCCACTTTATTCCTGGAGTTAGTTCCATAAACGCAACTGCATCAGCATCAGGTATCCCCATGGTCTATTCCGAAGAAAAGCTTGCTGTAATTCCAGCGACTTATGCAATAGATAACATAGAAACCTATATTGATATATTTGAAACAGTTGTACTTATGAAGGCCCACAGCAGCATAGGACCCATCAGGGCATTGCTTGATAAAAAGGGTTTATCAGAGACATCCTATATTGTTGAAAGAGCATCTACCAGCGAAGAAAAGGTATTCCGGATCTCGGATATACCACAGGATTACAAGCCGCACTATATGAGTACGGTTTTAATTAAAAAAAAATATGGAGAATAAAATGTCTATAGTAAGTTTTATAGGGGCCGGCCCGGGGGACCCGGAACTGATTACACTGAAAGCTATTAATAGAATCAGTAAAGCTGGGTTAATTATCTATGCCGGCTCCCTGGTCCCTGACAGCGTGTTCATGCCGCATACAGATCTATCTTCCAAAGATATTCACAGCAGCGCGGACCTGACGCTTGAAGAAACTCATGATCTTATTGTAAAGGCAATTAAGGACGGGAAAAATGTCGCACGAATACATACCGGAGACCCATCCATGTATGGCGCAACAAGTGAACAGATGGCCCTTCTTGACAGGGACAATATAGAATATGAAGTAATACCGGGCATATCATCGGCCATGGCAGCGGCCGCAGCCTTAAAAACCGAGTTCACATTCCCGAATATAACCCAGACCGCTATTTTTACACGGATTCAGGGTGAGACACCTGTGCCGGAAAAAGAAGACCTTGAAAAACTGGCGGAACACCAGGCCACCATGGTTATCTTTCTGAGCACTCACAGGTCTGAAGCGGTTGTCGAGAAACTGTCAAAGACATATCCTGCGGACACACCTGCGGTTATAGCCTATCGCGTCGGATGGCCGGATCAGAAATTATTCCATACAACAATTGAACATATTGCTGATCAAATAAAGGAAAATAATCTTAAACGGCAGGCACTGATACTGGTAGGAGATGTCTTTGACAATAAAACGAAAACTGGTAGCAGGTCCATTCTTTATGGTGCAGATAAAAGGGAAGCAACAGGATGGACAAACAATCAATAGCAATATGGGCACTGAATGAGAGAGGCTTGAGAACTGCACTCAAGATCAGGGGTATGACGGGTGTAAAAAACATTTTTACACCGGTATCTTTAAAAGAGACATATGATAATCCTCGTATCAGCGGGTATGATAATTTCAGCGCCTGCGTCCGGACAGAATTTCATAATTACAAAGCCCATGTATTCATTATGGCTGCGGGAATTGTCATACGCAGTATATGCACTCTTATTAAAAATAAAACAATTGATCCGGCTATAGTAGTTATGGATGAGATGGGGAAAAATATAATAAGCCTCTTATCAGGGCACATGGGAGGTGCAAATGCCCTTACACTTCAACTGGCAGATATACTGAATGGGCATCCGGTTATTACCACTGCAACAGATATAAACAATATTACTGCTGTTGATACGATTGCAATGGAAATTGGGGCAAAGGTTGAAAGCAGGGAAATGATAAAGACTGTATCTTCAGCCATGCTGAAGAACGAACCTGTCGCATTTATTTCTGATACTGATTTATTTAACATATATTATGGAAAAGCAGACTACAGGCCCGATCACTATAATCATATTATAGATGTCAACCCAAATGAATATTCTGCCATATGCATTGTCTCTGAAAAGCAATTCAGTATACCGCCGGATGTTTTAAAAAAGGTCCTGTTTATAAGGCCGCCAAACATTGTACTGGGCATAGGGTGCAACAGCAGCACAGGCAAAGATGAGATTGCCTCTACTGTAGAAAGGGTTCTGGATCAAAAGGCCATCTCACCTCTATCAATTGCAGATGTGGCTACTATAGACAAAAAAAAGGATGAACCGGGCCTTGTGGCCTATTGTGAATCAATTAACTGCGAATTAATATATTACAGCGCGGAAGAACTGAACAGC
The DNA here is from genome assembly GCA_963667015.2 of Desulfatiglandales bacterium. Taxonomy (GTDB): domain Bacteria; phylum Desulfobacterota; class DSM-4660; order Desulfatiglandales; family HGW-15; genus JAAZBV01. The sequence goes on along the minus strand of CAXXJJ010000001.1, from coordinate 2,672,569 downwards.
GTTGAATATACGGGTATGTCGAAACCCTCTGAGCATGTTTATAAATATGTCGGGGCATACGGAGTTGCAGAGCCTGCTGCGCTGTTATGCGCTGGAAAAGGCTCAGGACTTATAACAAACAAAATAAAGTCAGGAAATATGACACTGGCTATCGCACGAAAGAAAATGGATTATTAAAATGACAGATAATAAAGGAAAACTTTTTGTCCTAGGCATTGGACCGGGAAATATTAACTATATGACAGTGCATACACGTCATCTTCTCGAAACAAGTGACGTTATAGCAGGTTATAAAAATTATATTGAGCTTATTGCACCCTTTGCCATCAACAAAGAAATAATAAGCACGGGCATGACAAAAGAAATTGAAAGAGTTGACAGGGCAATCGAAGCTGCCTCTGTCGGGAAAACAGTATCCCTTGTGTGTTCAGGTGATTCAGGTATATACGGTATGGCAGGGCTGGTGTATGAGCGTATGGAATTGACAGGAATTGATGTGGAGGTTGAAGTATCACCGGGCGTTACAGCAGGTATTGCAGCGGGCTCTCTCCTTGGGTCACCCCTTTCAAATGATTTTATAACCATCAGTCTCTCAAACCTGTTGACCCCAACTGAAACGGTTAAAAAAAGAATATCCGTTGCGGCTCAATCAGATATGGTTACGGTAATTTATAATCCTGTAAGTAAAAAAAGAAAGGAATTAATAGAATTCCTGCATCTGGAGTTTCTAAAACACAGAGAAAACACAACACCTGTGGGAGTTGTTACACATGCCCTGAGGAAAGGACAGAAGCAGGAGATAAGAACCCTGGATAATTACATGGAAGCCGAAATGGATATGAATTCCATTCTGGTTATTGGAAACAGTGATACCCAGATCATTAATGGTAAAATGGTTACAAGACGCGGATACGAAAGAAAAGAGACAAAGGCCGGTTAAAGATGAAGACAAAGTCCATTCTTATTGCCGGAGCAGGAAGCGGGACTGGTAAAACAACTGTTACTCTGGGGCTTATGGCGGCTCTAAAAAATCAGGGCCATAATGTGCAGGGATTTAAGGCTGGTCCCGATTATATAGACCCGAGCCTTCACAGGATAGTAACGGGCAGACCATCAATAAACCTTGATACATGGATGATGCCTTCTGATTTTCTATCCCGCTCCTTTGAATCACGTGCCGGCAGTGCAGATATTTCCATAATAGAAGGTGTTATGGGGCTCCATGACGGAAGAGAACCCGATTCCCCTCAGGGCTCGACTGCAGAGCTTGCTGCGGAACTCAATGTACCGGTTATACTTGTACTTAATGCAAAATCAATGGCAAGAACTGCAGCAGCAATAATAAACGGTCTGGTAGAGTTTGATAAAAGAGTTAATATCAAGGGCATCATCCTGAATAATATTGGAAGCCCAAAACACCTGGAGATCCTGAATAAATCAATATCAGTATATTGTTCTGTTCCTTTACTGGGAGGCATCCCCACTGTAAAAGATATCACCCTCCCCTCCCGTCATCTCGGCCTTTTTATGGGAGAAGATGGTGTACTGGAAAACAAAATAGACAGGCTTGCGGAAATCATATCCCGACATGTTGACCTGGATAAACTTCTCACTGTTGCAGAAGTTGATATCAGAGAACGATCACTGTTTGATAATCCTCCTGGAAAAACAAAAGCACGGATGGCAGTAGCGAGGGACAATGCATTCTGTTTTTACTATGATGACAATATGGATATTTTGAAACAACTCGGTTACGAGACCGTTTTTTTCAGTCCTCTTAACGACAGGGCTCTTCCAAGAGATATCGATGCCATCTATTTTGGCGGCGGATACCCTGAACTGTATGCAGATACACTCTCAAAAAATACTGACATGAGAAATTCTGTAAAAAAACTAAGTGAAAATGGAGCTTTTATTTACGGAGAATGCGGCGGGCTCATGTATCTTGGGAAATCCATAACAACCAGTGACGAAAAAAGCTTTTCCATGTGCGGATGTCTTCCGTTCAGGACGGTTATGAAATCAAGATTTCAGTCCCTTGGTTATACCGAAGTTTCGCCCCTGGATGATTTTTTGTTTATAAAAATGGGTAAAAAACTGAGAGGGCACTGTTTTCATTATTCGGAAATGGTAATGGATAATAATGCAGATATTCAGCAAATCTACAGTGGAACACCCGCGGAAAAAGCAAAAGCATACAGGGTAAAAAATACAGTAGCCTCATATGTGCATCTGCACCTTGCCTCCTCACTACCCTAACCATCTGTTATTACACCAATTTTATACTTATTGGCTAATAATACAGGATCTGGTATAATACCTCTCATTCATTGCTCAACATTATTCAAAAAACCTTTAAAATGGGAGGGATATTATGTTATACAGCATGGCAAACCTTGGAAATGACAAACTGTATAAAATCAAGGCACTGGAAAGTGAAATTGGTAAAACCATGATTGCCTTTTCAGGCCAGGATTTAAAACTAACTGATCTATCAGAAGATCAACTGGCAAAGATTAAATCCCTTGAAAACAGCACAGGACTTGTGCTGGTAGCCGTAGCGTAACTACTTTATTCTTACAGGGCAGGTCTGCCTGCCCTTTTTATATCAACCGGTAGGTCAGCATCCCGAGTTCTATTTTAATATCCTGATTCATTACAACCATCCCATCCGGAACATTAACTGTTTTGGATGCCATATAGAGCACAGCCTTTATTCCTATCCTGCCCAGCCTGTCTATAATGCCCTGAATTTCATCAGGAGGAAGGGCAATAATAACAATATTATCCAGCTCCGGATCAAGGGTAGTCTCAAGGCTGTCAATATGAAATACCTCGACATTTTCCGGAACTCCCTTTATGTTTTCAGGATTTTTATCATATATCTTTCTTACCTTGTAGATTCTTGATTCAAAGGGCAATGAAATCATCAAACTGCTGCTGTACTGGGCTGCACCTATAACTGCTACCCTCCATTCCCTGGTAAGCCCTAATATCTTTTCAAACACACTCATGAGATTATCTACATTATAGCCGACACCTCTCTGACCAAAGCATCCAAAATATGAAAGATCTTTCCTTACCAGTGCAGGATATACTCCGTTTATTTCGGCTAACTCCATGGAAGTAATATTCCTCACCCCTTCTTCACTCAGCTGACGCAGGGCCCTGTAATATTCAGAAATTCTTCGAAGACAGGACTTTGATATTTTTATATCTTTTACTTCCGGTATATTTTTTTTGTTCATTATCGGGCTCCACATATAAGGAATATAATGTATCTGACACTGTTTAAAAGAAGACATAAGTGGCCATTTTACACTGCGTTTATAATAGCACTGACTATTTTGATCATCCCTTCAATGCCGTTCCCACAGTTACGGCCTATTATATCAGCACCTTATTTTTTGGCAACTTCCATTGCATCTGCAATTGAAAGCCCCATCATTGTATGAAAACTGCCTGGCAATGATTCTGCAAAGGTAAATGTGCATATAAAGCCCCTTTTAGGTAATTAAGCGGATGGATATCGGTAATAATATTTTATGTCAAGATGAATCACTACCAATAAATTATACCATTAAACTGTAATTCTACTTGACATACAACCGCATCATTATGTATTTTATATGATGTTCATGGTACTCATAAAGAGTTGAAAAGGGAACTCCGTAAAATTCGGAGACGGGCCCGCCGCTGTATTCGGGGACGAAAGCTGCAATGAGTCACTGGTTAATCAACAACCGGGAAGGCGCAGCAAGTAGGATGATCCGTAAGTCAGAAGACCTGCCAGAATATATATGTGTATTCATCTCGGCAAAGAGAATATGCAGTGAATCTTAGGGTTTAAAAAGGGAAATACCCGGGTCGATTTTTCGGTCCGGTTTTTTTTTGCCTGAATTGCCAGGCGTATTACTTAGAACCAGAGATCACACGAAAAGATCTAAAGGATAAAAAAGGGAAATCCCGGATCAATTAATTTTGATCCGGGATTTTTTTATGCCCAATAACGCTAATGGAATGCAAAAGGAGAAATTATGAAAAAACGAATGCTACTGACTACTGTATTTTACATCGGCCTGACCCTTTTGGCCATTATTCCAGACACATTCGCCAAAGAAGAAAAAGAGGAAGGGAAAAAAGAGGTAGTTAAATTAGATGCGGTAGTTGTCACTGCAACAAGAACCGAAGAAAAAGTCGAAGATATACCGATACGTGTACAGGTCATTACCGAAGAGGAGATCAAGGAGTCCGGGTCAATGACTGTCGGTGATATTATTGGGAAACAGGTCACCGGCCATTACCATCGTTATCAGGGGATGTTGCAGCCAGTTGGCATGCGGGGATTTCAGACCGAGACACACGGAGATGACATCAAGGGAGAGGTACTTATTCTGATGGATGGACACAGGATTGGTACAGGGAATATGGCCAAGCTTTTGCCGGATATGATTGAGAGGATAGAAATTATCAAGGGCCCTGCCTCGGCACTGTACGGCGCTGCGGCAATGGGCGGTGTAATCAACGTTATAACCAAAAAAGGAATAGATAAAATCAAATCGACCCTCAAACAGGAAGGAGGGAGCTTTGGATATAATAAGACATCGGTCTCAAGCGGCGGCGGCGTTAATGACTGGTTTGGATATCAGATTGCTGCGAGTTACGAGGCAACGGATGATATAGATACCAAGGACTATGGAAAGATTTTTAACAGCAATGAACGTCATAAGTACATAGGTGGAAACCTGCTCTTCTATCCCGGCGGGGATCAGGAAATCCGCGTTGGTTTCGACTATACCGATTTAATGGGACATTATGCAAGCTGGGCAGACACAGGCACATACACCACCTATGATCCCAATGATGCATCCTATGCCGATAAGAGCAGGGGGCATGCTGACATCGAATATAATACATTGTTTATGGAAGGCAAACTTTCCTGGAAGGCCCTTGGTTATTACCTCTGGGACAGCAATAAATGGTATTCCGGCGATCCAACTTTAGAAGCTGTTGAGGATGATGCCACAATGTATGAGGATGAAACCTTTGGTATGGACCAGCAATTCACCCTTCAGATCAGCCCCAATAATAAGATGGTGCTGGGAGGCACCTATGAAAGCCTGTCAAAGGAATCTGAGGGGCTACGCAATGGAGAGCCCAAGCGCAATATAACACCTGCGATGGAATATAAAACCACCAGTTTTTATGGTCAGGATGCTCTGGATTTTTTAAACGGACGCTTGAATTTAGTTCTTGGAGCAAGATATGACAAATTTGAACTTACTACCATAAGGCCAAAAGATGATTTATACCTGAGCTTCAATGAGTTGACGAGGGACTTTGATCATATCTCGCCGCGCGCAGGGATTGTCTATAAATTCAACGACTTTTTAAGGGTAAGAGGCAACATCGGCCAGGCTTTCAAGTCGCCGTCAGCGTTCCAGCTAACGGCCGAATACGAATATACATCCGGCAGCAGGGAAAGACGATACCTGGGTAATCCGGACCTTGAGCCCGAGACTTCTATAACCTACGAAACCGGGTTCGATTTTGATTCTGAGCTGGTTAAATTCGGCGCCACATATTTTCTGACAGATTATAAGGACAAGATTGTCACTGCCAGTGAATCGATTGAATACGATGAAAAGGAGTGGAGCACCTGGGAAAATCTCGGCAAGGCAGAAATGCAGGGCATTGAACTTTCTACCACCTGGAATATTGGAAATACTTTTAAAATGCCTTTCAGCCTGATCTTTTCCTCAAATATTGCCTTTAACATTAAATACAAAGACGAAATAGAAAACAAGGATCTTACAAACATCTCAGATTACGAAGTAAAATCAAACCTTGATTTCAAATACCAAAAAGCAGCCGTTTCATTATCTCACGTCTGGATAGGGCCGGAACAGAATACCAGCAGTGGTGAACTTGTCGAAAAAAAGGCGTTTAACTTCTTTGACATGACACTCGGGTATGAACTGTCAGAGAGCCTTAGCTTTAATGCAGGGGCATATAACCTGACCAATAAGGGCTACGAATGGGTGGGTGGATACCCCATGGCAAAGCGGAACTTCAAGGCAGGTCTCACCTGGTCATTTTAACAGTTGATTTTTCCTGAATAAGGTTTGGAGGGTCTTTTCAAAAACATCCTATTTTTGAGAGTTCCTCCAGACCGAAAGGTTCATGATGATTAAATCTCTTTTAATTACGGGCATTATTAGTGCCCTGTCTATTTTTGGGATAAAAACAGGTCTGGGAATGGCACCCCTTGTTTATGATAGCAGTATCCCTGTCAGAAAAAAATTGCTTTTTCTTGCAGGGATACTGCTTGTCTATTTTCTTTTATTTTTTGGTCTTTATGCCCTGACAGTACGCTTCCAGTTATTAAACTATTTAGACCACTTTCTGGAAATTATGCGCTACGGAATACTGCTACATCTTTTTGTTGCTTCAGGCCTGATTTTATGGGGAATAAAACTGCTTCTCTCGGCAGGATCAGGCTCTTCGGGCAACAGCAGCAAAGGTATTTTACTGCTGATTCTTCCATGCCCGGTGTGTGCGACTGTAATTCTCCTAACTCTCTCCCTGGCATACAGTGCATTTTCTATATCTTTAGCGTCTACTACTATGCTTCTTTTTGGTATCTTCTCAACTATTGCTTTTCTGGTCGTATTGATTCTTTTTCCTTTTCGCAGGCAAATCGATAAAACGGATTCCTCCTTTCTTGGACTGGTGATGATCATGGTTTCCACCTATTTTTTTCTTACACTGCTTATTGCCCCTGTCTATCAGGAAATCCAGGATGTTTACGGTCTGGCATCTCAAAACGCCGGAAATACCACCTTTAATTTAAAGTCTTTTTTAATCTTGATGTTAACGGCTGTCATACTTTTCAGTGCCGGATATTTTATCCATCACAGAAAATCAAATTTGTTAAGTGAGGAATAAAACAATGGAAAATCTTTTTGGTCTATTGCAGACAATTATTTATGCTATATCTTCCTGCCTTCTTTATCCGGTAATGATACTGCTTATTGTTCTGGTTGCCTGGATGGTCATCTTTTCAGGTGGTTTTTTTGCCGAATGGATAGGCAGAAAGCGGTTAACGAAAAATGTGGATATTACCCATTACCTGGATGAAATCCGAAAAGAAAAAAAACTTCCGGATAACGTAAAAAGACATCTGCCTCTGCGTGTGCGTGTCTACGTACAGAAACTTATTTCCCTTATAGAGAATAAAGATGATTTCTTTCAGGAAAAGGTAGAAGTCCTTATCCAGGAAAAGGAATCCAAATTAACCAAGGAAGTAGACCGCACCCGCCTTATTGTTCGTATTGGTCCGGGTCTAGGGCTTATGGGGACATTGATTCCAATGGGTACGGGCCTGGCCGCCTTAGGCCAGGGCAATATGGCCCAGATGACCTCCAGCCTGATTATTGCCTTTTCCACCACCGTAGTAGGACTGGCCCTGGGTATTCTGGCATATTTTTTTACTACAGTAAAAGGCCGCTGGACCAGGGTAGACATAAGGAATATTGAACTGATTACCGAGGCAATGACCCGGGAGGCTGATAAATGAGCTACCTGAAAAAACGTCGTCTTACCGGAGCTACTGAAGATGAAGACCCTTTAAATGGTGTTGCCAACCTTTTTGATGTGGGGCTGGTCTTTATTGTCGGCCTGTTCCTCGCTCTCATGACTGTCTATAACATGATGGATTTCTTCTCGGAAACCAGTGAAATCACTATTGTGAAAAAAAACCAGGAAGGTCAGATGGAGATCATTACCAAAAAGGGCAAAGATATCAAGGTGGAAAAGGTAACCGATAAAAAGATCGGCGGACAGGAAGGCATGAAACTTGGAACAGCCTATCAGTTAAAAGACGGAAGGATGATCTATGTACCGGATGGTAAATAGGATTGTTTTAGTCTTTTTTATTGCTTCAGCTATTGCTTTTTCAACCTTGGCCAAAGAAAAAGAGAAGATTACCCTGCTTGTAGAAAACTCCCCCGCTATTGGCCAGGCCATTAAAGAAGTTATGAAGATTCCTGCGATAGCTGATCGCTATGATATCCTCTATTATACCAGCGGGGATATGAAAGAAGGAAAGATTAACAGCGAAGCTGTCAGGCAATCCGCGATACTTATTGTTGACACCATGAATCATCGCATGGCTGATTATATTCTGAAAAACGCGGATTTTGAGAAGACAAAGGTATATGGTGTAAGATCAGGGGTCGAAGGATTAGAAAAAATCATATTTGATCCCATAGTAAACCAATATTATACTTCGGTAACCAGACACAGTATCAAAAACCTGATCCTTTTTCTTCTTAACAGGGACTGCAGTCTTGAAGTGAGTTATGAAGAACCTTTTCCCGAAAAGGGTATTTTTCATCCCAAGGCACCCCAAATATTTTCTGCCTTTGAAGATTATATAACCTGGTATAAAAAACAGGGACTCTATAATGATAATGGTTTCTGGGCAGGGATTGCCGATTATAAATCTAATGCCGGAATCGCCGGTGAGGTCAGTGAAACAGTAAGCGAACTTATTCTATCCCTGGAAAAAGAGGGGATTAATACATTTCCTGTTTATTCTTCATCCAATCCAGAAGAATTCTTTTTTGATAAAAATAGAAAGAGCCGTATTGATGTTATCTGCGGCCTTTGTTTTAAATTTACCACCGATGATAAAACGCGGGAGAATTTTATCAAGTTAAATGTCCCTGTTTTTAACTTTATCAGGACCAGACAAACCATCCCCGAATATAACAAATCCATCCAGGGACTCAGCGCAGGATCAATCGGCATGGATATATTCACACCGGAACTCAACGGTCTGATTGAACCCTCTGTTTTGGGTGGAAAAGTGGCCCTTGAAAAAAATGATCCCACAGGAAAGGAAATTTTTGCGGAAGCACCCATCAAAGAAAACATTGAGTTTATGATTAAGCGGATAAAGGCCTGGAGGAATCTACAGACAAAGCCTAACAGGGATAAAAAGATCGCCATTATCTACTGGAATCATACCCCCGGGAAACAGAATGTAGGCGCAAGCGGTCTTAATGTCTTCAGAAGTGTGAAGGATATCCTGAAAAGGATGCGAAAGGAAGGTTATTTCATAGAAAACGATCTTCCTTCGGAAGAGGAGATCAAGGAGCTTGTTTTAAAAAGCGGCCGCAATATAGGCTCCTGGGTGCCGGGTGAACTTGACGAGCTTCTCAAGAGTAATCAGGTTGTTCGATGGCAAGTATCCGACTATTTAAAATTCTATAGCCGGACCAATGAGGATTTCCGAAAAAAGGTGGAAGAGCAATGGGGAAAACCCGATGAATCCAAAATCATGGTAAAAGACAATGAATTTATCATCCCCTCTGTTCCATTGGGCAATGTTATTCTCATGCCTCAGCCTGCAAGGGGACTGGGCGATGATCCGATGAAGCTTTATCATGACCCGACTATATGGCCCCATCATCAATATATTGCATTTTATCTCTGGTTAAAAAATGAGTTTAAGGCCGATGCCATTATATCCCTTGGAAAACACGGCACCCAGGAATGGCTTCCCGGCAAGCAGACGGGCCTCAGCCAGTCCTGTTGTCCCGATGTACTTATTCTGGATATTCCAAACATTTACCCCTATATTATGAATAACATAGGAGAAGGAATACAGGCAAAACGCCGCGGCAGGGGCGTAATTATTGACCATCTTGTCCCGTCCATGAAAAAGGCCGATTCATATAAGGAATATCAAACACTGGCAAACCTTATTGACGAATATAATGATGCCATTCCCCGCAGCAAGGAACTGGCCGATGAAAAATTCAAAAGAATAAAAATCTTAATGAAAAAGCTGGGTCTTGATAAAGACCTCCTTTTAACAGAAATAACCGAAGAGGCGGTTGAAGAGGTTGAACATTATCTGCTGGAATTGCAGGATGCAAACATACCCTATGGTCTGCACACCTATGGAGTTTCTCCTGAATCGGAATCCCTGAAGGAATTCAGCCGACTCATCAATGAAAAGAATAAGGACCTTCCCTTAAATAAGATTGAAGAAGACCTTCTTCTTTGCGGCCCTGAAGAAATAGGGCATCTTATCCAGGCATTAAACGGGAGGTATATCCCTTCGGGAGAAGGCAATGGCCCTTTAAGAAATCCCGATGCCATCCCTACTGGTAAAAATTTCTATGGTTTTGACCCGGATAAGGTACCATCCAAGGACGCCTTTGCCCTGGGTAAAGACGCTGCTAAGAGGATGATAGAAAAGCACATTAAGGAAAAAGGGGAATACCCGGATAAAATAGGGCTCATCCTCTGGGCCGGATCAATCCATCGCAATGAAGGTTCACAGGTAAGCACGGTACTTTATCTCTTAGGTATGAAGCCGATCTGGGATATCAACGATAAGGTAATAGGGGTTGAACCCATTCCCGGTAATATTCTTGGCCGGCCAAGAATTGATGTCCATATGCAGTGCTCCGGGCTATTCAGGGATTCCTTCCCCAATGTGATGATCCTTCTTGACGAAGCCGTACGCAAGGCCGCTCAGATGAAGGATGTGGAAAATTATATCGCCAAACACAGTTTAAAGATAAAGACATATCTTATTGAGAAAGGATACGGCGAAGAAGAGGCGGAGGAGTTGAGTCACTCCCGTGTCTTTAGTGAAGCTCCGGGCTCCTATTATACCAAGCTTCAGTCCCTGGTACCCAACAGCGGTCTCTGGGAAAGTGATGAAGAGATTGCCGATGTCTTTATCCATCACTGCTCTTTTGCCTATGGCAAAAAGTCATGGGGAATCCCTCTAAAAAGTGTCTACAAAAAGAGCCTTGAAGATGTTGACATTACAGCATTCTCCTCCGGCCTGCTGGGAAATGATGATAAGTTTGCCTATCTGGGCGGACTTTCCCTGGCCGTAAAAAGGGTAAGCGGAGAATATCCGGATGTGCTGATCTCCTTTCAGGGGGATGCCGAAAATGCCCACATCGAAGATATTGAAAAGACTATCGGGGCGGAACTGCGTTCCCGCTACCTTAATCCCAAGTGGATTGAGGGCATGAAGAAAGAGAACTATGCTGGTGCAAGGTCAATGAGCAGGTTTGTTGAGTTTTTGTGGGGCTGGCAGGTGGTCACACCCTTTGCGGTTGATAAGGCCCGATGGGAGCAGGTCTATGAGGTTTACGTTGAGGATAAATATGATCTGGATCTCAAGGAATTTTTTAATAAGAACAACCCATGGGCATATCAGTCAATCAGCGCACGGATGCTTGAGGCCATTCGTAAAGGATACCTGGATGCCCCCGAAGAAATGAAAAATAAACTGGCAATAGAATATGCGATGAGCGTTATTGAAAAGGGAGTGGCCTGCTGTGACCACACCTGCAATAACCCGGCCCTGAACCAGATGGTAGTAAACATAATTTCTCTACCCGGAATGCTGTCTCCTGAGCTGGTCAATGAATTTAAGACCATCCTCTCCAGGGCACTGGGAATGAGCATTGAAGAGGCGGCAGCAAAAAGAAAGGCATTACAAAAGGAACTTGCTCAAGTTACAAAAGAGATACAGCAGGAAGAAAAGACACCGGACGCCAAGATATCTGAAAAAGAAGGAAAAGAGAATGCAGTGAAAGGCAAAAAGCCGGAAAAAGATAATATTGAAGGATATGAAATGGTCGAGGAAAAGAAAGAGGATACAAAAATCGTCAGTTCCGGCGCCGCCATGCTTGTAATAATAATCGTTCTTTGTTTTATGGGATTACTTGTTACCGGATGGATAAGGAAAAACAGGTAAAACCGAATTTTTAATAAAAAGATAAAACTGCCAGGTAAACTGGCGGAGAAAGAAGAATAATTTATGTGCCGGATAAAAATAATAAGTAAGCTTACGTTAATCCTTTTTATTTTCACATCTATGTTTTTTTCGGCTTCGGCTAAGGAAAAAGATAAAATCACCCTGATTGTGGGGACTTCTTCTGCTGTCAGCAAGGCAGTTAACGAGCTGATGAAGATTCCCGAAATAGCTGACAGCTATGATATTCAGTATTATTCCTATGAAGAGGTGACAGAGGGAAGTATTGATAAAAAAGATATTTTCTCATCCAGAATCCTTATCCTTAACACTATGAACAGCGAGTTTGCAAAATATGTGTCGGACAATATATCCCTCAGTAAAACAAAACCCTATGCATTGTATAAAGGTGCGGCAATCGATGCAAATACGGTTTCCCTTGATCCCAAGGTAATGCAGTATTTCCGTCCGTCCACTAAAGAAAATATAAAAAACGGTATTCTTTTTCTCCTTGCGCGGGACTGTGGCGTTGATGTCAGCTACGAAAAACCGGAAACAGGCAGCAAACCGGGCATTTCTCATCCTGATTCAAAAAAGGTTTTTACCACCTTTGAAGAGTACCTGGACTGGTATAAGAAAAAAGGCTTATTCAAAAATGACAGTTTCTGGGTGGGAATCCTTTCCGGTGCTCCTGAAGCGTTAATACATTCACTGGAAAAAAACAATATCAATGTTTTGTCTGTCCGCTGGCGCTCTCCGGAAGAAGCCATCAAAAAATTCTTTATGGATGAAAATGGAAACGCGCGGGTGAGTGTTGTCTGCACCGGCACCTTTAAGTTCATGGATGATGCAGAGACCGATAAGAAAAAAAGAAAACTGTTAGATGAATTAGGGGCGCCAATAATAAATATTATCAGCCTTCCCTCCCAGACTGTTTCCGAATGGAGAGAATACTCAGGGGGAATAGCTCCAAAGGATATAACCTATCAATTGTGCACCCCGGAGGTCAGCGGTCTGATAGAACCTACTGCTGTAAGCGGGAAAGAAATAAAGAATGATAAAACAGGCAAAGAATTTTCCGTATATGAGCCTATTACAGAGAATATAGAGTTTCTCGTCAAGCGGATAAAGGCATGGAGAAATCTCCAGGCAAAGCCCAATAAAGATAAAAAGGTTGCTGTCCTCTATTACAGCCACGCAGGCAAACAATCCGCTATAGGTGCAAGCTACCTGAACACACTCAGGAGTTTAGAGGGAATGCTGAAAAGGATGAGGGAGGAAGGATACACAATTGAAGGCGATCTCCCATCCGAGGAAGAGATTAAAAACCTTATCCTCCAAAGCGGGCGTAACATAGGAAGCTGGGCCGAGGGCGAACTGGATGCGCTTATTGCGTCTAATAAGGTCGTCCGCCTGCCGGTCTCCAGATACCTGGAATGGTACAATGAGATTAATGAAGACTACAGGAAAGAGGTGGAAGCCGGATGGGGTAAAACCGAAGACTCTAAAAGTATGTTTAAAGGTAAGGATATTATCATCCCCCATGTAAACCTTGGCAATATCATCTTTCTTCCGCAGCCGGGAAGAGGCAGGGGAGATGATCCGGTAAAGATGTATCACTCTACCCAGATCTGGCCCACACATCAATATACCGCCACATATCTATGGCTCAAAAAAGAGTTTCATGCAGACGCGGTCATCCACCTGGGCACACACGGCACCCACGAGTGGCTTCCCGGCAAAGGTTCAGGCCTGAGTCAATCCTGTGCACCGGAGGTTCTGATTCAGGATCTTCCCAATATCTACCCTTACATCGTGGATGATGTTGGTGAAGGCATCCAGGCCAAACGCCGGGGTCGGGCGGTAATTATTGATCACCTTATCCCTGCACTTAAGAAAGCCGGTGCCTTTATGGAATACCGCGACCTGGCCGGCCTTATTAATGATTATAACGATGCCATGGCAAGAAATCAGGACCTGGCCGAAGAAAAATTTAATAGGGTCAGCATCCTGATAAAAAAACTGGGTCTGGATAAGGACCTCCTGCTGGATGTAATTGACGATGAAGCGGTAGAAAAGGTTGAGCACTATATTGTCGAATTGCAGGAGGCCAGCATGCCCTATGGCCTTCATACCTTCGGCATATCCCCGGAAGGTCAGGAGCTTAAAGAATTCAGTGAGTTGATCAAGGAAAGGGAGAAGGATCTCTCCCTGGACGAGGTCAAAAAGAATCTATCCCTCTGTAAGCTTGAGCTGGATCGTCTCATAGCAGGGCTCAATGGAAGATATGTCCCTGCCGGAGAAGGTAATGATCCATTACGAAACCCTGATGCAATCCCCACAGGAAAAGATTTTTACGGCTTTGACGCTGATAAGGTTCCATCCAAAGATGCATATTCCCTTGGTAAAAAGGCAGCAGATGAGATGATTGAAAAACATCTCAAAGAAAAAGGAGAATACCCGGACAAGATAGGCGTTGTTGTCTGGAGCATAGAGACCCAGCGCAATGAGGGAGTAAATGAATCAACTGTCCTGTATCTTTTAGGGATGAAACCCATCTGGGACAAAAACGACAGGGTAATCGGAGTAGAACCCATCCCGGGGCCTGTACTGGAAAGACCCCGGATCGACGCCCATATCCAGACGACAGGTCTCTACAGGGACTGTTTTCCAAATGTAATATTACTTATGGATGAGGCGGTGCGTAAGGCCGCGCAATTAACTGATGTAGAAAACTTTATAGCCAAGCACAGCAAAAAGATAAAGACCTATCTCCTGGAAAAGGGCTACAGCGAAGAAGATGCAGAAATCTTAAGCAAGGTAAGGGTCTTCGCGCCCAGGCCCGGCAGCTATGGAGCAGGACCATCCGGTGGACTCATTAACGCCAGCGGACTCTGGGAAAAGGATGAAGAAATCGCAGAGGTCTTTATGAACTGGGTCTCCTTTGGCTATGGTAAACATATCTGGGGAAAGCAGATAAAGTCAGTCTACAAGAAGAATCTCGAAGATGTGAAAATGACCATGCTTTCCAGATCCTCAAACCTCTACCGTCTGCTTGATACGGGCGGCCCCCATGAATGGTTGGGCAGCCTTTCCTTATCAGTAAAAACCTTAAGAGGAGAATACCCGGACGTGCTTATCTCCAGGCAGGAAGACAAAAGAAACCCTCACATTGAAGATATTGAAACCATGCTTGGAAAAGACCTGCGTTCCCGTCTTCTCAACCCCAAATGGATTGAGGGAATGAAAAAGGAGAACTATGACGGGGCAGGAATGATGGAATATGGGGTAGAAAATATGTGGGCCTGGCAGGTAACTGTTCCTCATTCCGTTGATGATACCAAGTGGGAACAGGTCTATGAGGTTTATGTTGAGGATAAATATGATCAGAATCTCAAGGAATTTTTTGATAAGAGCAATCCCTGGGCATATCAGTCCATCAACGCCCGGATGCTTGAAGCGGTTCGAAAGGAATACTGGGATGCCCCTGAAAAAATAAAGAAGAACCTGGCCGTGGAATATGCAATGAGCGTTATTGAAAAGGGCGCTGCCTGCTGCCAGCACACCTGTAACAACCCTGCCCTTACTCAGATGGTTGTAAACATCATATCCCTGCCCGGGATGCTGTCTCCCGAACTGGTCAATGAGTTTAAGGCGGTTATGTCAAAGGCGGTTGGAATGGACCTGGAAAAGGCAATAGCAGAAAGAAAGGCCCTGCAGGAGAAGCTTGCACAGGCCACCAAAGAGCTTAAGCAGGATGATAGTACAGTAGATGCTAAAGGGTCAGGTGACGAGAAAGCAGTTAAAGGCAGGGAGCCGGAAAAAGACAAGATCGAAGGATACGAGATGGTTGAGGAGAAGAAAGAGGATACTAAACTCACCAGTTCCGGTGCAGCCTGGGCTGTAATAGTTATTGTCCTTGGTTTTATGGCATTACTTGTTACGGGGTTAATACGCAGAAATAGATCTTTTTAAAGGAGACAAAAATGAAAAAAATTGCATTATACAGTATGTTACTTGTTTTGTTATTTGCATTGTTACCTGTGAATGCATCCACATCAGGTAGTCATGATAAAAAAAGCCGTTCTAAAAAGACAGGAATCCTTCTTGTGGCATTCGGTTCAAGTAAAAAATCCGCATGGGTACCATTTGAAACCATTGAAAAGGCTGTCAAAGCTGCCTACCCGGATATTCCTGTCAGATGGGCATATACATCGCATATCATAAGAGAAAAACTCGCAAAACAGGGAAAGCTTATAGATTCACCTGAATTAGCTCTGGCAAAAATGATGGATGATAAATTTACTCATGTGGTTGTACAGTCATTACACACCATCGGTGGGGAGGAATATCATGATCTCATCCGTACAGTTGACTCATTTAAAGGCATGAGAAAATTCAGAAGGATTGCTGTCGGTGCCCCTCTTCTTTCAACACAGAAAGATATGAAACGGGCAGTTGATGCTGTTATGGGGATAATCCCGAAGGAACGAAAGCAGAATGAAGCAGTTGTTCTTATGGGGCATGGAACACATCACCCTGCCAATGCCTTTTATGCCGCACTTATGTTTCAGATACAGCTCAGGGACCCGAATATTTTTGTCGGGACAGTGGAAGGCTACCCGGATATAGATTTGATCAAAGAAATGCTGTTTAACAGAAAAATAAAAAAGGCATACCTCATCCCCTTCATGTCGGTTGCAGGAGATCATGCAAAAAATGACATGGCCGGAGATGAAGATGATTCATGGAAATCCATCCTGACCAAATCCGGAATAGAATGTATCCCCATACTTAAAGGCACCGGGGAAAATAAGGCCTTTGTGGATATATGGGTGGACCATATTGGTGTTTCACTTCATCATTTTAAATAGAACAGTTTATTTTAAAATTTATACTTGACATACATAATGGTTCTTATGTATTTCAATAAAGGTTCTTGGTACTCGTAAAAGAGTTTAAAAGGGAACCCCGTTAGAATCGGGGACGGGCCCGCCGCTGTATTCGGGGACGAAAGCTGCAATAAAGTCACTGATCAATGATCGGGAAGGCGCAGTAAGTAGGATGATCCGTAAGTCAGAAGACCTGCCTGAACACATAGGGTTAATTCGCGTGGAAGGTGATTAGCCTGCATATTATTCTGTGGATAAAAAAGGGACATCCCGGATCTATATATTTAGATCCGGGTTTTTTTTTGCCTGCCACGCTTTATAAATAAATTATCTTTCATGATTAAAAGGAAAGCACATTATTGGATCAGCCATATTTTTTCATCAGGATATCAGCAATATTTTATATTGTTTCTTTTACGATAAGCTTAACAGGTAATAGACCGGGGCTCATTAAGCTGATACTGCTGCCGGGGGTGCTTGCAAACGGGGCGTCTGTTTTTTTACGCTATAAAACGGCACTTCCCATGTCTCCAATGTATATGGACGCTGCAGCTATACCTCTATTTATAGGGATTGTACTATTATTTACCCGAAAGGACAGCGACAATTTATTTACCATAAAAACAGCTACCGGGCTGGTTTCTATTCTTTCTGTAATCGCAGTTTTTTTCCCTAAAGACTACTATCTACCCTTTATTAAAACACTGACCCTGTTTTCACACCTGTTTATTATTTTCGGTATTGCCGGAAAAGGGTGTTTTCTCGTTGGCGGCTTATGGGGGGTATCATCCCTGTTTAATCAGGAGAGATCATCATCAGAAGAACGTCAGAAAAAACTTGTTAAAAAATCCTTTCTCTGGGTCATACTTGGTTTTTCTCTTTGGACACTCTCAATGTTTTTCGGTGAATTATGGTCCTACATTGGCTGGGGTACACCTGTTGAATGGGAAGACCCGGTAATCACAACTGCCATGGCCATATGGTTTTACTATATCGGCCTTTTACACTTACACCTTACAAGTTACGGGAATTCAAAGTGGCGGGGAATTATTACGGCCACAGGAGTTCCGTTTGTCCTGCTTTTGACTTATTTGACAAATCTCGGACCATACAGGAATCCTTTTTAGATATGACTTCATTTTTTTCAATTATATGGCGCAGGCTGGGCAGTATTAATTTTACAATAATCCTGTGTATACTTATTCCCCTGGATCTGATTTACGGGTATTTGTGCCTGAACAGAAATGCACATATATTCACACCAATTAATGATGTCGGGTTGATAGAGTGGATAAAGACATATGGCATGTATAACCTCAGCCATACAATGTGGCTGTTTATCCTGCTTATTCTGCTGACAATTTTTTGCATTAATTCCTTTGCATGCACTACCGACCGGCTTATAAGGCTTTTCAGGTCTTCAGGAAATTTTACCAGGTGGAGATTTTTTATCGGTTTAAGCCCCCATATTATGCATTATGCAATGATCATAATACTGACAGGGTATCTGATAAGTTATACCTTCTCCACAATTCTGGATACAAGGGTACTTACACCTGGTACCGGCATGGTGATACCCGGCACTGAAATAAAAATCACCTTCGATTCCATATCCCCTGATTATTACAGAGGCAGCATCCCTTCATTTGAAGACCGCATCCTGAAACCAAATGCCAGACTGGCCATTACAGAAGGTAATCTTTGTGTAGAAAGGCTTTTGAACCATAACAGTCCTGTTACATATAAAGGTTACTCTGTTTTCCTGAAAGGCTTCAGGCCTAAATCAAAATCATCCGGAATGTCAAGTACACCGCGTATTGACTTAAACATAAGAACAGACCCTGGTGTCAGGTTTTACATGGCAGGCATTCTTCTTTTTGTAGCAGGACTTTTAATGTACCTGGCAGACAGGTTTATTTACAGGGAGGTAAAAAGGAAATCCAATGCAAAACAATAAACATATATTTATAATTATTCTGATCACTCTATTATTATCAGCGAGTTTTTCCTGTACCAATAATTCCGCTGAAAATGAATCCTTTATCCAGATCGGTGATTTCACTGTTAACAAAATTTCGGAAGAGCGTACTGAAGTAAGGGACGGTGCCGGTCGAAAGCTCGTGCTGATCCCCCGGAATGCCACCGCTCCGAAAGATGTAGATCCGCACAGGATAGTAAGGGTACCGGTTCAAAGAATTACCGCTGCCGGTTATTTTGACATAGCAACACTCAAGGCACTGGGGGTGCTGGAAGAAACCCTTGTCGGAGTAACTCATCCTGAGGAAGACTGGTATGTGGAAGAGGTCAAAGAAGGAATGAGACAGGGCCGTATTGCATATCTCGGTGACTCTGAGAGCATTGATTTTGAACGACTCAGGAAACAGCAGCCGGAACTGGTTCTTACATGGGACCACTCTATCATTCCAATGCTTGATGACCTGGGCATACCCTGCGCCATAACATCAACCCCAACAGCCATGTGTCTTAATGCGCGTATGCGCTTTGTCAAGTTCCTGGCCCCTTTTTTTAACAGGCAGAATGAAGCCGATCATTTTTTTAAAAAAGTCGAAGATGCCCTGTGGGCTATTCGTGAACAGACAGAAAATGCCGGACCTCCGCCAAAGGTAATGTGGGGAGATATCTATGAGAAAAGAGTGCTCGTAGAACCGGGTAACGCCTGGGTCGGTGAGCTGGTCGGTCTTGCACAGAGCGATTATCTGTTTGATGATGTATTCGGTACATCATGTATAGAAATAGCAGTTGAACGCTTCATCTACAGCGGAGAAGATGCTGACATATTCTTTACCTACAGAACCGCTAAAGACGGTGTAACTTCAAAGGCCGCCCTGGCCAGGATGAATCCCCTGCTGGCTGATATCAGACCTATCAAAGAGGGTAAAGTTTTTATACCCATGCCCCATTACTCGCAGTCAGGCTATCGGCTTGACGAGATACTCACTGAAATAGCCTCGATCCTGCATCCCGAAGTATACCCCGATTTTGAACGCAAATTTTTTATAGAACTTCCTGAGACTGACCCGGAACCGAAAGAAGGTGCATAATGCTGGTAGCGCAGGAAGCAGTAAATTATACAGAATATCGGCCTATAGGCCGTTTTGTACTTGTATTTTCATTCCTTGGTATATTAACCGGAATGCTCATGTTGCTGAATATCTTTATAGGTTCAGTATCCATTCCGATAAGTGATATTATTGATACGATCTTTCACCCTGACAGCGCTTCCACGATCGATTCCATTATATGGAAAATACGCATTCCCCGTTCCATAGCTGCTGTGCTGGGAGGGGCCTATCTGGCAACTTCAGGGCTTTTACTGCAGGTATACTTTCGTAATCCCATAGTAGGTCCATTTATCCTTGGCATCTCACATGGCGCAACGCTCATGGTAGCATTTGTCATGCTTACAACACTTACTATCGGAATGACAGTGATTACACCCTTTATAACAACCCTGGCCGCTTTTATCGGAGCATACGGAGTGCTTCTCATTATAGTTGTTGTGGCATCCAGGGTTAAAAGCGGGATTACCCTTCTTATTATAGGGCTTATGATGGGATACCTCTGCAGAGCAGTAACGAGCGTGCTTATGGCCCTGGCAGAAAAAGAAAAAATCAAGGGCTTTGTACTATGGGAGCTGGGCAGTTTTTCAGGATTCAAATGGGGCGAAATCAACATTATGCTGCTCCTCGGAGGTGCTGTCCTCATAATGATTTACTGTATGAGCAAACCCCTTAATGCATTTTTACTGGGAGAAGAATACGCAGCATCCATGGGTGTAAACATTAAAAAATTCAGGATACTTATACTTCTTTTTTCCTGTGCCCTGGCAGGCATGATCACCTCGGTAGCCGGACCAATCGCTTTTATAGGACTGGCAGTCCCTCATATGGCACGTCTCTGTTTCGGCACATCAGATAACAGGGTACTGATTCCAGGTGTATGCCTGATGGGAGCTGCAGTGGCAAGCCTCTGTGATTTAATTGCGCGTATGCTTCTATCTCCTGTTGAACTGCCCCTTTCTGCTATAACCGCCTTTTTCGGAGCACCCATTGTCATAGGGCTTCTAATGAAACGCAGGGTTAAGATGTGAAAAAATAATTATGCACCACAGAGAACACGGAGAAAAACGTTTTTTTTAAAAATTATCTTTTTCAGGTTAAAACATGACAGACAATTCAGTATTTACCTGCAGGAAACTTGCTGTGGGCTATAAGGATAAGGTTATTTTAAAGGATATTGAACTTGCTCTTGAAAAAGGAGCATTCATATCACTCCTGGGCCCTAATGGCGCAGGGAAGACTACGCTCCTGCGCACTCTTTCACGCCACCTCGACCCTTTGTCAGGACATGTTCATCTAATGGGACGGCCCCTTGATTCATACAGTCCAATGGATTTTGCAAAAATAGTGGCAGTGGTCCTGACTGATAAAGTATCCCCTCCCCTTTTTACAGTATTCGAGTTTGTTTCCCTTGGCCGTTATCCGCACACAAACTTTCTGGGCCATTTAACTTCTGAAGACCAACGGGAAATCAAAAATGCCCTTTTATCGGTACATGCAGCACACCTGGCAAATCGTTTTTTTTCTGATCTCAGCGATGGTGAAAGACAAAAGGTCATAATAGCAAGGGCTCTTGCACAGCAGCCTCTTATCCTGATGCTGGATGAGCCGACAGTTCATCTGGATCTTAAACACAGAATAGAAGTAATGTCCATACTCAGAGACCAGTGCCGGCGCAGGGGAATTACAGTTATTGCATCTCTTCATGATGTAGATGTTGCGGCAAAGGTATCTGATCACGTTGCCCTTGTTAAAGACGGAAAAATATCAGCATATGGTCCGCCCGAGACTATTCTCACCAACAGCACTGTAACAGATCTTTATGACTTTAAAAATGCGGAGTTTGACCGTAAACTGGGAAGCATAGAGATGCGTGGAGACGGAAGCAATGGAAAGGCATTTGTTATAGCCGGAATGGGAACCGGTGCACCGATTTACCGCCTGCTGGCAAAACGTGGATACTCCATAAGCTCAGGTGTCATTCACACAAATGATCTTGATTACTATGTTGCAAGGTCACTAGGAGTTAACTGCACAACAATTGATCCAATGGAGGCAATCGATGATGTAACTGTTTCCAGAGCAGTAAAGGAAATGGAGAATTGTCATATTGTAATTGACAGCGGATTTTCCATTAAAGACATGAACCGGGGAAACCTAGAAATCCTGGCCGCAGCCCTGGAAAAAGGAAAAAAAGTGTTAAGCCTTGCAGGCCAGGAACGTGAATCAATGTTGAACATCTCCAATAACGGCCTGATAAAATTGAGCGATACATCTCATCTTCTCAAGACACTGGATAAAGATATTCCCTTATATACAGAGAGCGCTCCATCCATCACACAGTCACAGGAAAGCCTATAATAATGAAACATTACACTCTGGCATATTTTTCAGCTACAGCAACAGAGATGCCTTCTTTGAGCGAAGGTATCCGTCAGTATCAGGTCATGGGCGGCAAAATCACGGTTCATGCTCGAACGCAGACACAGCTCTTTGACAAGGCCCGCCAAAGAGACTTTATAAATCACGCCATGGAATCGGATGCATTGATTATTACCCTTCACGGGGGCAAACCTTCATTCCCGGCATTTGACATGCTTATGGAAACACTGGAGTCTTTCCCGGCTGAGAGAATAAAACCTTATATCTATATTCAGCCCACAAGGGGAGATGAAGACTCTATTGAAGCCACAAGGGATCTTTCCAGTGACTTCGGGACACCTGTGTGGGATGATTTTCATCGCTATATCAGCTACGGCGGGCATATAAATTATCACCAGATGCTGATCTATCTGTATAACCGCCTGTTCCAGGAACATGAAGAGTGCAGGGCACCTGTTGCGCTCCCCTTTGAAGGTATATACCACCCTGACCTTCCGGGGATTCCAACCATTGAACATTACTTAAACGAAAAGGTCGATCCGGATAAACCTACTGCAGGCCTCTGGTTTTACCAGACCTACTGGCTTAACAACAATCTGGCCTTTATTGATGCCATAATCCGTTCCATCGAAGAGCAGGGGGCCAATGTCATACCTGTATTTCATCACAGGTATAAAGATTTGGAACTCGGTAATAACGGAGCAGATTATGTAGTTGACCATTATTTTATGGAAAATGGAAAACCAAGGATAGATGTGCTTGTTAATCCGCTCATGTTTTCCCTGAGTATGGCCGCACCGGAATACAAGGGGCTCCTGGCGCGGCTCAATGTCCCGGTTATCCAGGCAATGACATGCTCTTCACCTTACGCCCAATGGAAGGAAAGTATCCAGGGGCTTCCCACAATGGATGTTTCCTACTCTGCAGCACAGCCCGAGTTTGACGGCGCCCTTATTACCGTCCCGGTAGCTACAAGGGAACAGGAAGCCATAGATCCATTAACAGGTGCACTTCTCGCCAAATACAAGCCCATACGGGAAAGAGTTGATAAAGCAGTCAGGCTGGCCCTGAACTGGGGCAGACTCAACCGGACACCTGTTAATGAGCGCAGGATCGCAATAGTATTTCACCATTATCCGCCGAGGAATGACCGTATAGGATGTGCTGCAGGTCTTGACAGTTTTGAGAGCGTTAAGGTCCTTATCGACAACATGAAGGATAAAGGATACGGAGTGGAGCGAACCTTTGAGAATGGAACAGAGGTTTCCCATGAAATACTCTCACGCCTTACATCAGACCGGAGGTGGCTTACACCGGAGAAACTTGCAGAAAGGGCTGAGGCCCATGCAGGCCCGGATGATTTTTTGCCATGGCATGAGGAAGTTCCCACGAAAAACCGTGATAAGATGGTAGCCGACTGGGGAGAAATGCCCGGAGATCTTTTTGTCCATGACGGGAAGATGCATTTTGCAGGGATGTATAATGGAAACATATTTATTTCGGTACAGCCTCCCAGGGGATACTTTGAAAATATAGACAAGATATACCATGACATGTACCTGTCGCCACCCCACCTGTACCTTGCACAATACAGGTGGATACGGGACGTATTCAAGGCCCATGCAGTCATGCACGTTGGAAAACACGGCTCCCTTGAATGGCTTCCCGGAAAGGCCCTCGGGCTTTCAAAAGAATGTTATCCTGACCTATCCATAATGGAACTTCCCAACATATACCCCTACATTATTAATGATCCGGGAGAAGGGACCCAGGCAAAACGCAGGTCCTATGCCTGTATTATTGATCACCTTACGCCGGTATTTACAAACGCAGATCTCTATGATGACCTGGGCAAGGTGGAAAACCTGCTCACTGACTTCAGGAGCGCAGAAAGGGAAGACCCGGCCAAAGTTGATGTATTAAAACCCATGATCTGGGAGGCAGTCGCTGCCGCCAGCCTGGACAAGGACCTTGAGATAGATGAAGAAACAGCATTAAATGATTTTGATGCTTTTCTGGAAAAGCTTCACTCTTATTTGCATGAGCTTTCGGACACAATGATAAATGACGGGCTCCATATCCTTGGAACACCCCCTGAGGGAGACAGGCTTACCGAATTTCTGGCACAGCTTACAAGGATACCGAATGGCTCTGTCCCCAGCCTCCGTGAGGCAATTGTTTCATCAATGGGTCATGATTATGATGAGCTGATTGCAAACCGTGGTAAAATTCTTCCACACTTTAACAACAGGACAGGCGGAGAAATCCTTCGTGAAGCACATAATACGGCCCTTGACATTATAGGCAGGCTGTCTGAGGCAGGTTTCAAGGCGGATGAAGCAGGCCGGATTGCAGTTGAAAACATAAAGAATCAGCCTGTACATGTGGAAAAGGCATTAAAATATATTGCAGATACCCTTGTACCCAACATTGATAAATGCAGAGATGAAATCAAATCCAGCCTTGACGGCTTTTCAGGAGGGTTTGTTCCCCCCGGCCCTTCAGGTGCTCCCACAAGGGGACAGGCGGACATACTCCCCACCGGAAGAAATTTTTATTCGGTAGATCCCAACAAGATACCAAGCCCCGCGGCATGGGAAGTGGGTATTAAACTGGGAGAGGCACTTCTTGAACGTTATCTTGAAGAGTCTGGCAGATATCCGGAAAGTATCGGAATACTTGTATACGGAACCGCAACAATGAGGACAAGGGGAGACGATATAGCCGAGATATATTATCTTATGGGGCTTAAACCTGTCTGGTCTGAGAGCAGCGGAAATGTCATGGGTCTTGAAGTAATTCCAATGGAGGAGCTTAAAAGACCCAGGCTGGATGTTGTCCCCCGTATTTCCGGTTTTTTCAGGGATTCATTCCCGAACATTGTAGAAAGAATCGATGAAGCAGTCCGAATGGTAGCTGCCCTTAATGAACCGCCCGAATCAAATTTTCTGCGCAGAAACATCTATAAGGATATGGATGAATATCTGAAGGAAGGCATGAATGAGGAAGATGCATTCCGGGAGGCGTCCTTCAGGGTCTTCGGCTGCCCGCCCGGCGCCTATGGAGCAGGTGTTGCCGAACTCGTGGAATCAAAGAGCTGGAAGACACAGGAGGACCTTGGCAATAATTATATCCGGTATTCATCACATGCCTATGGAAAAGGCAGTTACGGCAAACAAAAGCCCGAAGCCTATCGCCGCCAGCTTTCACGAATGGATGTAACAGTTAAAAACGAGGATTCCAGGGAATATGACATGATGTCCTGCACGGATTATTACAACTACTACGGCGGGATGATAGTTGCAGTAAAATCGGTGAGAGGAAAACTGCCCTTTGCAATGATGGGTGACAGTTCCGATCCTTCCCGTGTAAAGATGCGCACCACATTTGAAGAGGCAAAACATGTATTAAGGTCCAGGCTCGTTAATCCCAAGTGGCTTGAAGGCATGAAACGGCACGGGTACAAAGGAGCAGGCGACATCTCCCATATGATGGATGTTGTTTTAGGATGGGATGCAACAGCAGAAGTCATTGATGACTGGATGTATGTTAAAATAGCCGAATCATATGCCCTTGATTCTGAAATGCAGGAATGGATGAAAGAGGTCAATCCCTACGCACTGCAGAATATCCTTGATAAACTGCTGGAAGCCGCAGGCAGGGGTATGTGGAATGCGGAAGAAGAAATGCTGGAAAAACTCCGGGAAGCATACCTGGATATGGAAGGTGAAATAGAAGAATGGACAGAGTAGAGACAAGACATGCATCGTAACGTATATCCTTTTTCAGCTATTATAGGTCAGGAGACCCTTAAGCTTGGTCTTTTACTTAATGCTGTAAACCCTGCAATAGGCGGAATCCTTATTCGCGGTGAAAAGGGCACTGCAAAATCAACAGCAGTGAGGGGCCTGGCCACCCTGTTGCCGGATATAGAGGTTGTCAGTGACTGTGCCTATTCATGCCATCCCGGGCACCCTGAATCCGGCTGCGACAACTGCATGGCGAGATCAAAAGACAGTATAAAAAGCTCATCCCGAAAAGTCCGTGTAGTAAATCTTCCCTTAAATGCTACAGAAGACCGCGTTTCAGGGGGAATAGACTTTTCAATCGCGGTCAGGGACGGCAAAAGGGTGCTCCAGCCGGGTCTCCTTGCATCAGCCAACCGAGGTATTCTTTATATTGATGAGGTCAACCTTCTTGATGACAACCTGGTTGATATTGTTCTGGACTCAGCGGCCTCCGGTGAAAATATTATAGAAAGAGAAGGTATCTCCTTCAGGCATCCGGCACGCTTTATACTTGTAGGGACAATGAATCCGGAAGAAGGAGAACTGAGACCCCAGTTACTGGATCGTTTTGGATTGTGTGTTGAGATAGCGGCATCCAGAGAACCCGATGATCGTGTCAGACTCATGCAAAAAAGGGATGAGTTTGATGCAGACCCTAAAGGCTTCATCGCCATTGCGGCAGATGAAAACAATAAGATTGCCAAACAGATAGAAAAGGCAAAGGAAAGGCTCGCAGTAACTCGGATACCGGGGTATTTAAGGAGCTTTATAACGGAGCTCTGCACGGAAAATAATGTTGCCGGTCACCGTGCTGATATTGTAATGGAACAGGCAGCAATTGCACTTGCGGCATTTCAGGGCGTGGATGAGGTAACGGTTGATCATATCCGGCAGGTAGCACCTATGGTCCTCCTTCACAGAAGAAGGGATGCACAGCCTCCCCCCCCTCCCCCGCCGTCTGAACCTGATGAAAATGATCAGGATCACGACCGGGATGATTCCCCGGAAGTTGATAAAGAGAAAGAACAGGAGGAGCAGCCTGAAAAAGAGGAAGAGCAGAGAGATAACAGGCCTCCTGAAACCATGGAACAGGAGCCTGATAACAGTCATGAAGAGGAACAGCCTTCCCAGTCACCCATGCAGAGGGAAGACCAGGTTTTTGATATTGGGGAGACATTCAGAACCAGGCAGATAACATCTAAAAAAGATCGTATCTTCAGAAGGGGATCAGGCAGGAGATCACGTACAAGGGTATCTCAAAAACAGGGACGCTATATAAAAAGCAGCCTTGAACCGAGACACAATGATATTGCAGTTGATGCAACACTCAGGGCCGCAGCGCCATACCAGAAAAGAAGAAGCAATAATAATGGGATGCGTATTGTACTCGAAAAGCAGGATCTGCGAGGAAAAATACGTGAAAAACGCATAGGCAATTATCTGTTTTTTGTGGTTGATGCAAGCGGGTCAATCGGGGCCAGGGGGCGTATGGTTGCGTCCAAAGGAGCTGTAATGTCGCTTCTGCTTGATGCGTATCAGAAAAGGGACAAGGTCGCCATGATTTCATTCAGGAAAAATGAGGCTGTAGTCAACCTTCCCCCGACAACATCGGTTGACCTGGCCGGGAAACTTCTTACCGAACTCCCGGTGGGCGGCAGAACCCCTTTATCTGCCGGGCTTGTAAAAAGTACGGAGCAGGTACGCAATGTCCTATTAAAGGACCCTTCTGCCAAACCGATTGTTATTTTGATTACGGACGGTAAAAGCAATGTAGCTATAGGCGATGAAAAGCCGGTAAACGAATCAATGAAACTGGCTTCGGCAATGGCAATGGATGAACGTGTTCGCTATATAGTGGTGGATACGGAAGAAAAAGGAATTGTCTCCTTCGGCCTTGCCGAGCAGCTGGCTGTTCATCTTAATGCGGACTATTTTAAAATCGATGATCTTAAGGCAAAAACACTTGTAGACATAACAAAAGGACTCACAAAATGAAATCAATACAAATTTACCCATTCGCGGCCATAGTCGGCCAGGAAAAAATGAAGCTTGCACTGATACTCAATGTTATCAACCCAGGTCTTTCAGGACTGCTTATTCGTGGAGAAAAAGGCACTGCCAAATCAACTGCAGTGAGGGCACTTGCGGATATTTTACCGGAAATTGAGGTCTTTGAGAATGATCCATTTCATCTTTCTCCCGGCGAAGAAGATGACATATACCTTAAACTGGCAACAATCCTTAACAGCATGGAAAATAAGGAAATAAAACTTCCCAGTGTACTTTCACGCAAGGTCAAGGTTGTGGAATTACCCCTTGGAGCAACTGAAGACAGGGTTGTGGGGACAATGGATCTTGAGCATGCATTAAAGAAAGGAGAAAAGCGTGTGGAGCCCGGCCTTCTTGCAGAGGCACACAGGGGCCTGCTTTATGTTGATGAGGTTAATCTCCTTGATGACCATGTTGTGGATGTCCTCCTTGATTCTGCAGCCATGGGAGTCAACAGCATTGAAAGAGAAGGAATCAGTTTTTCCCACCCTGCAAGATTCACACTGGTAGGCACAATGAACCCTGAAGAGGGAGAACTTCGCCCCCAACTGCTTGACCGTTTTGGCCTGTGTGTCAATATTGAGGGTATTGCCTCAACAGATTTGCGTGTACAGGTCATGGAAAGAAGGGCTGCCTTTGATGACAATCCTGAGGCATTTGTTGCAAAGTGGGCGGATGAGTCAAAGAAGATCTCCGAAAAAATCATGAGGGCAAAGGCGATTTATTCCGAAGTTATTGCCGAAAAAGAACTTTTATATGAAATAGCGCGATACTGTATAGAAGTAGGTGTAGACGGCCACAGGGGAGATATAATCATGCTTAAAACAGCCAGGACCATAGCCGCCTATGAGGGTAGGGATAAGGTAACACCGGAAGATGTAAGAACCGCTGCTGAGCTTGCACTTCCCCACCGGGTCAGAAGACAGCCTTTGATGGAAATTACCGATAATATTCACCTGGTAAGGGAGAAGGCGGCAAATAACAAATAAGGCTTATCCCTGATTCACTATCATGGTGTTAAAAAAGTATTTATTGATTTTTAAAAATATATATTAATCAGGTGTCCCAAAGGACTTAATAGGGAATTCCGTGCAAATCGGAAACGGACCCGCCGCTGTATTCGGTGACGAAAGCTGTATTATGCCACTGGCTATAAAGCTGGGAAGGCACAGCAAGTAGGATGAACCGAGAGTCAGAAGACCTGCCTTGATTATTGGACCGGCCATTCTCAGGGACAGGAGAATGCCAAAGATTCTGCGGAAAAATCAGGGATCCCTAGATCAATTATTTTTATAAATTGGCCCGGGGTTTTTTATTTCGGGCATGGAGGTTTTTTTTACCATTATGCTTAAAAAAGAATTTGGAAAAGGTTTTTTGATAATTGCGGTACTTTGCTGCAATATCATCTGTTGGTGGTCTGCTGTATCTGCTGAAGAAGAAGAGGAATTCACTTTTGACGAAATAGTTGTAACCGCAACCAGAACAACAAAGGTAATTCAGGATGTTCCGGCCAGCATCAGCGTGGTTACTGCCCGGGAAATTGAGGACAAAAACGTTAATTCAGTTACCGAGGCCCTGCAGATGTCAGCCGGTGTTTTTATGGATCAGTCTGCACAGGGTGGAATAATGGTTCGCGGTTTTGACAGCACCGATATTCTGGTACTGATAGATGGCCAGCCGATAAATTCAGGATACAACAATGGTATGAACTGGGAGTTAGTGCCTGTTGAAAGCATCGAACGCATTGAGTTTCTGCGTGGTGCTGCGTCTTCTTTATATGGCGGACGTGCGGTAGGGGCTGTTATTAACATTATTACCAAAGATAATAAAAAACCTGTCAGCCTTGATGCCGCAGTTTCTTACGGCAGCAATGACACCTGGAAAAAATCAATAAAGATAGATGCGATGGTTAATAATAAAATATCCATTGGCGCAGGCTATGAGAACAGATCTTCCGACGGCTTTAGGGGATATTACCGTTCTTTAAGCGGTAGAAGCGCCACTTCTGCTGATTATGAAGCGGTTCTGCCTAAATTGAGTAATGGATATTATGTTGTTGGCGGACGAGGTGAAAAAGACTGGGAAAATGAAAGTTATTCGTTTAACGCAAAATATATTTTTGATGAATACAGATCAATAAAATACTCTTTCATGTCCAGTGAAAACGTCTATTCCTATAACAATCCCTTCAGCTATGTTTATGATGAAGATGGCAATCAGGTATTTAGCGGTACAGTCATGACACAGGATGGAACCAGGGTAACCCTTTCTCCAAGCAGATTTTTAGGGTACGAAGGTAAACGTGAGACAAACCTGCATACCCTTAACTTTAAAGATAACAAAAATAAAATCGTTCTCAACCTTGGATTGACTGACACTAAGCGTGATGGTTACAGCAGTCCTTCCAGTCCTACAGATATTGACTGGACCGGAGCAGGTACAGATTCTTTTTATCCCAGCAAAACCTATAATTTAGACCTTCAAAAGGCCTGGGAAAACATTGGTAATCATACTATCGTAATAGGACTTAATTCCAAGCAGGAATCATTTGACCAGAGAAGATCTTATCTGGATAACTGGAAAGACCACAGCTCGGTGAACAGTGAATACGGCCTGTATGAAAAACACGGCGGCAAGGCAAGAAACCTTGCAGTCTTTATCCAGGAAGAATATAAAATTTTAGATCCTTTAAACATATACCTTGGCCTGCGATACGATCATTATAAAAAATATGACGGTTATTCCCGTTATATAAATGAAAACGGCAGCTTTGAAAGAAGTATTGATCATGGAGAAGGAGATTATTCGGAGTTGAGTCCAAAGGTCGCTTTAGAATATAAGGCTGGCCTTAATACCAATTATTATGCATCTTACGGGCATTCCTTTAATCCTCCGCCCTTATATCAGATTTATCGTGACGGTGGCGGAGATATGGGAGATGTCATAGCTAATCCTGATTTAGATCCGGAAGTATCTGACACCTATGAAATAGGTATGAAAAAAAAATTATTTTCTAAAACTAATTTAGGGATATCACTATACAGTGTTAAAACCGAAGACAAAATAATTTATACAACACATTACACATCCGGAACAACAACTGCAGAATATAAAAGATATGAAAATCATGGGACTGAAAAACGTTACGGTGTAGAACTTGATCTCAGACACATGTTTACTGATGCATTTGAGGCATATCTAAACTATGCCTGGCAAAAAGGCAAGGTTAAACTGGATGAAGTAACCGACACCAACCTTACAGCAAATTCGACTGACAATTATGATATTCCTGAGCATATACTGCATGCAGGGGTTTCCTACAAAGAAGATCGATGGAATGCCCTGCTTGAGAGCCAGTATGTAAGTGAACGCCAGTCTCCGGACAGTGTTACAGGCGAGTATGGTTCTGAAGATGATTTTTTTGTTGTTAATACAGCATTTAATTTTGAAATCATTAAAAATACAACTCTGCAGATCAGCATTAATAACATTTTAGACGAAGAATTTTACAGCAGTGAAGCAACTTCAGGCAGAACTTATACTGCAGGTGTGCGTTATTCGTTCTAACTTTACAAGGTGATTAAATCCCTTTGCAAGGCAGGTATAGTAACCTGCCTTGCGTTAAAGATTGCAGGTCATTAAATCCCTGTCAGGCGAGAAATGCCTGCACAAAAGCAAAATACAAATTACGCTTTGATAGTGGTTTCTGGCTTATAATCAGCAGTATACCGGAGATAACCCGATGATAAAAATAAACAACCTTAAAAAGGAATATGGAAACACAAAGGCCCTTGCCGGCGTTGACCTTCACGTCAGGAAAGGAGAACTGTTTGCCTTTCTCGGCCCTAATGGCGCGGGAAAAACGACCACCATCCGCATACTGACGGGCCTTACCAGGCCGGGAGAGGGGCAGGCCTTTCTCAACAATTATGATATCGGCAAAGATTCCATAGAGGCTAAGCGTCAGTGCGGACTGGTTCCCCAGCATATCAACCTGGACAGTGAGCTGACAGTCTTTCAAAATCTCGATATTCACGGCAGGCTATTCGGTATGAAGGCCTCGGATCGTAAGGCCAGAATAAACGAACTCCTTGCCTATGTGGAGATGGAGGACAGGTTGAACAGCCTGGTTAAAAAATTGTCCGGGGGAATGAAGCGCAGGATAATGATTGCAAGGGCAATGCTGCACAGCCCCAGGATACTTTTTATGGATGAACCCACAGTGGGGCTTGACCCGAACATCCGCCGCCGGATATGGGCGCTTATAAAAAAGATACAACAGGGCGGAACCACCATTTTTTTAACAACCCATTATATAGAAGAGGCCGAGTTCCTGGCAGACAGGGTGGCATTCCTGGATAATGGCCGGATTGTTACAATAGAATCTCCTGAAAAACTGATGTCCGATATAGGCAACTGGGCCATAGACTGGCTAACGGATGACGGGATAAATACCGCCTATTTTGAAGACAGGGATTCCGCAGCCAGATCATCAGAGGCCGGGCACAATGGATTTACCCTCCGGCGGGTAAATCTGGAGGATGCCTTTTTATCGCTTACAGGAAAGAAGGTGAAGTAATGAACGGTATCATTGCAGTATACCTGCGTGAAATATTGATTTTAAATAGCAGACTGAAACGTCAGTTATCAAGCATGGCTGTATCGCCCCTGCTCTATATGATAGCATTTGGTTATGCCATGGGGGGAGAAATAAACTACAACGGATATACCTATCTGGAATTCCTTATACCCGGTCTTGCCGCAATGGCCAGCATGACCCAGGGGTTCGGAATAGCGACCGATATAAATGTGGCACGTTTCTACTGGTATATATTTGAGGAATTCCAGGCTGCTCCGATAAGCAATTTCAGCTACGTGGCAGGCGAAGTGCTTGCAGGTATGACCCGTGCCTTTTTAGGTGTTCTTGTCATTATTATACTGGGTATACCTTTTGGTATTTTTCTTCACTACGGTCCCCTTTTCTGGCTCGCCATGATCATGAACAGCTTTGTCTTTTCATCCCTTGCTGTGGCCTGCGCAATGCTGGTAAAATCACACGCTGATCAATCCCTTTTAACCAATTTTATTATAACACCCATGGCTTTTCTGGGAGGGACATTCTTTCCACTTGAAAAGATGCCCGAATGGATTCAGCATATACTTTATTTTCTGCCCCTGACCCATGCCTCCAATGCCATGCGTTCCGTTGCACTGGGAAAAATACCTGACCTTTTGTCATATATTGTTCTGCCGGTTATAGGTATCGCTTTTTTTTCCTTCGCACTGCTTTCGGTAAACCAGGCAAGGGACTGATTAATGGACATCCGGTATCTCATTATTTCCCTTACAACACGATGCAACCTGAGTTGTGCCTATTGTTATAACGGCAATATTAAAAAACCGTGTGACATGCCAGCCGAAACAATAGAAAAGGCACTTGATCTGGCAAGTGAAGGCGAAGGGCCATGCCATATACAGATTACAGGGGGAGAGCCTGCTCTTGTCCCTGACCTTGTAAAACACACGGTGTCATATGCCAGGAATTTAAACAGACCATATACCATAGGTCTCCAGACCAACGGTACACTACTGGATCTGGACATACTGATGTTTTTAAAAAAGCATAATGTTCAGGTCGGAGTCAGTCTTGACGGACCTCCTTTTGTTCAGGAAAAGCTTCGCGGCAGGGCAGCAGATACATACAAAGGTCTGCAATTTTTGGAAAGCCTGAACATTCCATTCCGGATTACCACAGTATTATCAATGGTAAATATAGAGCATCTTACAAGTCTCGTAACATTGCTCGCAGGCTATAACATGGTGCGCGGTATTGGTTTTGATCTGCTTGTAAATAAGGGAAATGGAGAAAGTATCGAACCGGCACATGCTAAATCGTTAAGAGAAAATATCATCTCCATGATGAACTCCCTGCAATATTTCAACAAGTTGCGAAGAAATCCCATTCTTAATAGGGAACTGGAACTTCTTAAAAAATCTTCCGTGCAGAAAAGGATAAATAATTCATTCTGCCATGCCTGTAATAGTGAGAGCATATATGTACTTCCAGACGGAAGCGCCTACCCATGCGGCCAGACCATGGAAGATAGAGACTTTTATTCGGGAAACATTAATGAAACAAAATTTTCTAAGACAGTAGCACTTGGAGAATACAAACTCCAATCAGATAAATGTGAAACCTGTATTGTAAAGGACCGATGCCCGGGCGAATGCCCCAGCAGGTTGCACTACAACGGCAATGGCAGAAACAGCCTGACATGTACACTTTATCAGGCATTATGGGAGGCCTATACAGGCAAATGTCAATTACTTTAGATTTTCCTCGTTCCCACTGTCCCAGTGGGAACATCTATTATATTGGACGCTCCGCGTCGTATTGGCAATAATAGCTAATGAAGTTAATGAGTTAAACCCCCTCGTCCTTATGTTTTATTTACTATGTTTTAATATTTATTAACCTTATAGAAAACGGAGAAATAACAATGATAATTATTGCGGAAAAAATAAATGGATCCATTCCTTCTGTGGCCAAGGCCATAGAAGCCAGGGATGCAGAGTTTATTAAAAATCTGGCAAAAGTACAATCAGATGTAGGTTCAAATTTTATAGATGTGTGTGCATCAGTTGGGCCGGAAATAGAATATGAAACCCTGAAGTGGATGGTGGAGCAGGTTCAGGAGGTTACTGACACGCCTATAGCTGTGGACAGTCCTAACGCAAAGCTTTGTGCCGACATATCAAAACTTTGTAAAAAACCGGGCCTGATAAATTCAGTATCAGGAGAAGGAACCAAGATGGAAGATGTCTTTCCTGTTATTGCAGACAGTAAATGGGAGGTCGCTGCCCTGCTGTGTGACGACGAAAATGGAATTCCAAAGACCGGCGAAATACGGCTTAAGATCTTCGAAGATATCATGACAAAGGCAAAGGAATACAATATTGATCCCTCCCGTCTGCATATTGACCCTCTTGTGGAAATGCTTTGTACATCAGAAGATGGTGTAAATATGCTTATGGATGTAATTAGAGAAATCAAAAAACGTTACCCGACTATTCATGTTACAGGTGCAGCAAGCAATGTTTCATTTAACCTGCCTGCCCGCAAAATGGTGAACCAGGCATTTGTTGTTATGGCTATGACCGCCGGTATGGACAGCGTAATTCTTGATCCGTTGAACAGGGATATGAGAGGCTTAATTTATGCTACAGAGGCACTGCTGGGACAGGATATGATGTGTATGGAATATATTGGCGCCTACAGAGAAGAGTTATTTGGTGTCCAGAAAAAATAGGCTCATTTGTATACAAAACGGTGTCAAAGGTGAAGATTTACTTTGTTAAATTTCCCAGAGGAAACCCTATTTAACAGGGTGAATCCTGTTAAACCTTTCTTGTATTTGTTTAACCTGGACCTGGCACCGTTTATTTTAATTTAAAAAGAGGCATTACATGTCAAAATTAGATGAAGTAAAAGAATTAACCGAAAAAGGAAAACAAAAACTTGTAGCAGAAGCTGTTCAGGGCGCACTGGATGAAGGCTGCAGCCCAGTCACAATCCTCGACGCCATGATTGAAGCAATGGCTATCGTTGGTGACAAATTCAAAAGATCAGAAATATTTGTTCCTGAAATGCTTATGGCTGCCCATACAATGAAAAAGGGAGTTGCAGTTATTCAGCCTCTTATGGTTGGCGATACATCTACATCTCTGGGAACATGTATAATCGGTACAGTAGCCGGTGACCTTCATGACATAGGTAAAAACCTCGTGTCTCTGATGATCGAATCTGCCGGTTTTACACTCGTTGACCTGGGTGTTGACGTTTCTACAGACAAGTTCATAGAGGCAATAAACTCTACTCCGGATTGTAAAATTGTTGCGCTGTCCTGTCTTCTTACAACCACAATGCCGGCTCTTTCAGACACAGTAAAAGGTTTGATCGATGCAGGCATGAAAGACAAGGTTAAAATTCTTGTTGGCGGCGCACCTATTACACAGAGCTATGCTGATGAAATCGGTGCTGACGGTTATGCGGAAGATGCAGCATCTGCTGCCGAACTGGCAAAAAGTATTATTTTGTAGACCTTATTTATTCTCAATTATTCTGTTCC
Source organism: Desulfatiglandales bacterium (assembly GCA_963667015.2). Classification (GTDB taxonomy): domain Bacteria; phylum Desulfobacterota; class DSM-4660; order Desulfatiglandales; family HGW-15; genus JAAZBV01. The sequence continues at coordinate 2,636,455 of CAXXJJ010000001.1, read as the reverse complement.
GCTAGTTGAAAGCGGAACAGAATAGTAAAAAAACGCTCTCGCTCTCATAAACTGGAACGACTGAAATTTTAATTTTTTAGGTCCCTTTCTACCGACTAAGACAGGGAACTGCTCATGACGCTAACCCAAAAAATTACAGAGTATCTGAAAATTTATGGTTTTAACAACTTAAGAGATTCAGTGTTAAAGTTTTACACCACTGTTCAACAAGTCACCCCACCCGAAAACAAGTGCGAGACGGTCCTGGTAAATTGAAATTCAGTATTGTCCTGTTTTCTGGTGAGTAAATCATTGACTGTGTCGAAAAAACACCAAAAATATAGGCTATAAAAAAGGCTAAAAACCCGTACATTTTGTCAAGGGAATCAAATAACCATGATCAGGAGACAGGTTTAAAACCTCTCTCTACTCACCCTGTAAAATTTCCCTCTTTACATGTCCCATGTCGAGACGCACCCCGTTGCTTTTCTTATTTTTATTGAAGACTTTCAAAATTCGTGATTTAAACTGTTAAATCCCATAGGGAAGATTTGTTTTTTTTAACCGGGACACAACCCCACCCTTCAAAAGCAGGCATCATTAACTGTTAATAATAAACGGAGGCAGCAATGAGATATATCAGTTGTATAGCGTTATGTATTTTGTTCCTTATACCCGCTGTGGTATCAGCTGAAGCAAAGAAAAATAGAGAAAACTGGACTATCGTTCCAACTCAAAACCTTACTGTAAAATCTAAAATTCTAAATAGAAACATAAGACTTCAGGTTGGAGTACCTGAAAAATATAGTACTGAAGGGGAAAAATATGGCGTTATATATTATCTGGATGCATTTGGATATGGCGGCACCCTGAGAGAAACTGCCAAATGGCTGGCAGTCGGACATGAAATTCCTGAGCTAATTACAGTGGGTATTGAGATGGAGGTCAACACTACAGAAGAGTGGTTCAAGGAACGTTCCTACATCCTGACACCTACAAGATCAGATATCTATGAAAACTTTGGTATAGTTGAATCATGGACAGGTGGAGGCTCAGAGTTTCTCAGGTGTATAAAAGATGAAATAATTCCTTTTATAGATACAAAATACAATACAAAAACAAATGAAAAAACCCTTGTGGGGCATTCATTTGGAGGATTGTTCGCACTGTATACCCTTTTCAGTGAGCCGCAACTGTTTACCAGCTACCTTATTTCAAGCCCGTGTTTGCCATGGGATGATAGAGTTATATTTAAGATGGAATCGGAGTATGCCCAAAATAACAAAGAGTTACCATCCAATATTTTTCTTTCAGTAGGAAGCCTGGAAAATCTTCCAGATGACATGATGGTCCATCAACTGCGGGAACTGGCTGCTGTTCTTGAACTGCGAAAATACAAAGGCCTGAACATTACTAGCATTGTTTTTGAGGGAGAATCTCATTATGCAGTTACCCCCTATGCCTTCAGCAAAGGTTTAAGAGTGCTGTTTCCCCCTAAATCAGAGTAGACGAAAGTGGCCAGCCCTTAACCTTGGACATTACTGATTGACATAACCTCTCATATCCAATCATATATGTTTTTAGACAATGCATTAAGGAGAAATGTCAAGGTTTGCGCCTCCATCCTGCACCTTTTTTCCTTAAAGCTATATAGTATGGTTTGTGTGAATTCCTAACAAATTTCAGGCTTGCTTTTTCGCCACAATAACGTATCGACTTGTAACCCCAAGTATTTTCTTTTTCTGCATTGCGGATACTACACCTGCATTGAAACGTTCCGATGACATGGGTGCCTGTATCATATGCGTCATCTTCCAACCTCCTTTTCCAAGGGCATTCAGATAATCATCTATCAGAATGGAATTTTCCCATGTCTCCTCTCTTGCCGGTCTCCCCTGAAAATCTCTCCAGTCGGCATTGATAATAGCCAATATAGTTTCTTTTTTGCTGTGTTCACTGGCAAGGCTAAAAAACCCCTCAAAAAACCGGAGGTACTCTTGTTTTTCAAGGCCAGCTATACTGTCTTTGTGATATCCATCTTTTTTTTTGCTGAAATAGGGAGGATCAAACAGGATTAAATCGGGTTTTGTTTTCCTGTCCAGGGGCCATTTCATATTATCAGTATCCCAGAACCACTTTTGTATCTCGGGCCTGGCATCGGGGTGAGCATCCATGTCAAAACTCACACAACGGCGGTTCAATACAAGGCATGTATCAGGCACAACCCCTCCGCCTGCCATGGGGTCCATTACCAGTTCACCCTGCTCAGTAAAATAGTAGAGCATATGAGCTATCATCTGGGCAGGAATACGACCTGGCCAGTCATCACCAAAACGTTTATCCACATCATTATAAAACCAGTAATCCCATGTCCTTAGACCCCATCCTAGGAGACTGAACCGCTCCATGTCGTCCCTGTGTTCAAGCGCTATTGACCAGGCAACTGCAGGAGGGCAGTTATTTTCCATTGCTGCCTGGTTTACAGTTTTACCTGTTTTGATCGCCTTTTTCACACGGTTGGCTGTCTTCCTCTTTTGGATGTATGACATTACTGTTTTGCGATTTACGCTCAGGAGTGAGGTAATCTTTTTACTGGAAAAACCAAGACTATTCATTCTGAATACTGCTATATCCTTTGCCATTACATCCGGGGCAATATCATCGGGCTGTTCAAGCTGCGACTTTTTTACTGCCTTTTCAGTAATCTCTTTTATCTCATTTGCGCTTAATTCGCATAGTACATTGCCGCAATTACCCTGCCCTTTCCCGGTAACCCTTTGGAATTCAACAGGAGATACTCGTTTAAGTCCTTCCAGGGCTTTCACCTGTGACCGGTTCAGATTGTGATCTATTGCGGCCATCAGAACCTCTTCTGAGGTGTCCATCAAAATCTGGAGGTCATTTCCGTAAAATGATCGCCATTTCAATGATTTAGGCAGATTTTTAAAGATATTTTCGACTCGTCCCATAAATTTATGGGACGTGTGTTTTGTAATATCTCCGCTTGTATAATTCCTTTCCTCATTACGCCTTAAGGTATCCATTTTTCCCAAAAGCTTTTTAACTCTATCAAGTGATTTATCCCCCATAAGCTTATATTCATCATCATCGCCCAGTTCAGCATCAATCAGATCGACTATAACCTCAATAGTCTCTATGACAGACAGATTTTCACGCTGAAGGTTTTCAGCAGCGCACATACGCCTTGCCTCAAGATCGTTTGCTTCAATTACCCTGGAGAGTATGGTTCGTTTGTCAGTATACTCCCTGACAGCCCTTAATCTCCTTTCACCGCATATGAGCTGAAAGCGACCGTTACAACGCCTTAAGACTACCGGCTCAATAAGCCCGTCCCGCGTTATACTCAGGGCAAGCTCTCTGAGTTTATCAGCATTCACATGCCTGCGGTGCTGGAAAGGAGAAGGATCAATCTTTTCAATTTCAATCATTTCCATGGTCATTTTCTTTATAAAAAGTTGAATTCACAAAGGCAAGTTTAGTTGTCTGAAGGCCTTGTATTTACAATATCTGTGCCATAATGGCAAAAGAGATATCAGGAAGAAACTATGACAAGGTATTAATGAGTTAAACCTCTGGTATCATGACAATTATGAAGTGATGTTTTGGGAAATTAATTAGGCAGTCAAGGTGATTAAAAAAATAAGAACCTGAAAATCGGATGAATGGCACATTTTTGTGTGCACGTGTGCACATGATTTTGTGCAAAAATCATAACTAATAGAAAAATCATGGGATCTCCGATAAAGAGAGTACATTTCGAGACAATAAGGACCTAAAGAAGGGCAACCTTAAAATATATCACCCTCTTTAAATGGAAAGTTTTCAGGGTTAAAACGAGTAAAAATAAAACAGATTTGCACTTATGTCCCGGATAATGGTATATTTACCACCATCCACCCAAATAAAACTTAATTTTTGGGTGGAGCTATCAGCGGTCAGCCTTATTTTTGCATTTAATATATTTTGCTGAATGCTGTAAGCTAAAGACTGCCCGCTTTCATATAATAACACCAGTTTTTGGATATAAACCAAAAGGAGGTGGAAAAATGAAAAGTATAATAAAATTTTTATCCATTTTTTTTCTTTTAATTTTAGCGGTTTCATGCGCCACAACACCAAGTATCCTTCCTGAAAAATACAACCTTGATGCTTATCTTGAACCGGTCAATCAAATCTCCACATTTCAGACAACAAGCTGGGAACAGGTCGATAAACAGTCTATTATCATTGAAACCACCTTGAATGAATATTATCTCCTGATATTGCGCAACCCCATGGACTCAATGATTTTAGATCAGACAATAGGTATTTACAGCAGAGGCTACACTATTTCTTCCGGCTTAGACATGGTTGTCGTGAATGACTTTGACATTAATATGTACTATGTTATCGAAAAAATATACAAGCTTAATGGAAAGGAAAAGAAAGAGGAAATTAAGGCAAAACTGCTTAAGAAAAACAAACCTATCTTTAAAAAAAAGATACCGATAAGCTCTTTAATGAGCGCCTGAGTATCCAACGCCCCGCTGTCTGTATAATATATCCCGGGCCAAACGATCAGCGGGGTATTTCATTTTACCGCTTTATATTTTTCTGACGCCCTTTTCTTGCACATGATTTATAAAACGCCTTGCTTTCCATCCGTATAATACCCCTGCCATACCGAAAATAAGTGATATGCCGGTAATTGCCTTTACGAATTTATTACCACCGTATACAACACCTGTAGTGTTATCATACTCATTTACTTTGAAATCATCATCCACTGTCAAATCAAGTGCAAGGCGATGCCCTTCACCATCGAGTACTTCAATCGCCCATTTTCCCGGCCTGTCGGGCTTAAATGAAAAATGACCAAGCAGATCCGTACGGCCGGTCTGAAACGGTACATCCAGACCCGGTGCTGTAATATTTATTTCTGCATAGTTCATTGGCTCGCCATCATCATATTCTGCAGTTACAAGATAAGTCTCTGACTCAACCACACTTCCCAGTGTACCATGTGACCATACTACTGTGGTGCTCATAACATAAAGAACAATACATACGGCAATAAAAAGTCTCATCTCTTTCACTCCTTTGTATAACTGAATTCCAATAATGAACAAGAACCTCGACAGCATTGTAAGGGACATGGAAGTCGTAACAATTTTAAGACCCAGTTTTCTCCCGAATATCGAGGTTGTACGTGAAAGATTGCCCCGTAATGTATAGATGGGAATCATAATAAAGCTTCCAACCACAATAGCAAGTGCGGCATCTATATCCGTAATGGAATTATTTGTTACAAGAGATCCTATGGCAGAGACGCCGGCTATAGGGCTGAAGATAAATATGGATACAGGAACAGCCAGAATCAAAGGCATTCCGAGAAGTTTGTTTATGGGCTTTACTGCCATTTCAAAATACCCTGTCAATCCGGCATTCATGGCAGTCAGGATAATAAATGTAACCAGTATATAGACAGAGATCAGCCTGATGAATGTTATCATCTGTCTCTTAAACTTAACTTCCGGATGGTTCTTTTTTTCTTCCTTCTCTATGTAGTCGTCCTGAATGTCTTCATGCCTTTTTCCGAATCGATAAAAAAAGTATATATAAAAATACTTGAGTAATGCTGATGAGATAAAGCAGCACAGGTAAATAATCCCTGCCTTAAGGCCCAGTATCGGGAGAATTATCGGGATCTGATAGGTGAATATCTCCTTTATTGTTACAGAGGTCCCGTTTAAAAGTGCCCCCAGGTATGCATCATCCTCATTTATTATCCTTTCCCTGAGAAACTCCGCGAGCATGATGTTTGCGCTCAGTGCAGAGCCGAAGGCCAGCATGGTTGTAACCGCAGCCTGTTCAGGGAGCTTTAAAAAGTATGTTATCGGCCTGCTTATTTTACCAAGATAATCTAGAAACCCGTGTTTAATAATGAAAAATGTTATTGTCATGGAAAAAAACATAACAATAACTGTCTTGGGAACAAATCCCTGCATCTGGTCTATAGTTAATATAATAGCATCCATAGTGAGTTCTATATCATGCGTTTTGGCATGGTTGTACCGGAATTCATTGATATTGGATCAGTCAAGAAATTGCAGGTAAGCTGCCTCTACTCATTTCCCTTTTATGCGCATTTTTATCGCATAATCAAAATAGTATTTAAAAGTCTCTGCATTTGATATCTCCGGCTTAATTCATTATTATCATTTACGAACTTTGACAATCATAGCGAAGTCTAAAAAGCCTCCCTCAACACCTAATTCACTCATCTGTTCTTTCGGTCCTGCTGGCTATTGCTTTTTCAAGCATGTAGATTTGGTTATCAAAATATTTTTTAAATGTCTGTAGCTGGGCATCCGACAATATACTTTCAGCAGATTCAATATACCTCTCATATAAGGGCTTTTGATATTCCAGACTGTTTTTCAGTTTATCTTCTTCTGACTGCTCCTCATAACCACCATTTTGTGTTACTTTTTCCTTGTGCAATGGTATCATGGCCTGCCTATCTTCATACATAGCAGCGACCAGTTGCTCCTCCTGATATTTTTCAAGCTTAATATCATTAAACACAGGATCTTTTTTAATCTGATTTATCACTCCCCACTCGTTTTCAGTTTTCTGATATTCCCTGTAGGCAGCGTAATCATCTTCTGATAATATCTGTGATATTTTTTCATCATAGTGTGATCGTATTTTTTCTATTTCCCTCATCCGATCCTGTGGCAGTAGATTTTCAGTGTTTAAATCAGCAATATCCTGCTGCTCTTCAACGCGCAGGTTGATTAGTTTTTCTAAAATGGAAGATGACAGGTTGGTATGTTCGGCAAACGGTTCAAGGCGTGACGAAATAAATGTCTTTCGTGCATTGAAAATTATATTGTCTCGTTCTTGGGCTTTCCTGTCTTGTTTATTCAAAGTTCCTTCCAGGAAATCCTGCCATTCCTGCATATCATTGATCCTGGATTCAAGTCTTTTTATCTTCTCAGGATAGTCATAATCATTTTCCTGTAGTCCTTTTTTTTCAGAAGAAAGGCTACCGACATTTACGCCTGATTCTTTTCCTTTAAGGTACTTTACTTCAGGTGTTTTGGAGCTCATCACAAAACGATTTTTTTCAGCTAAGATTGCTTCGCTTAATCCCTTTTTTAAGCCATTAATGCGAACATTCTGCAGAATAACTATTACCAATAACACCGCTATAATAATGCCGGAAATAATAAGGAATATATCTTTTTTATTGAGTAACTTGGTCCCCATACTTCCCTCCTATAATGATACTTTTATAGTTAGTGTCCATCCAGAAATAACAAAAATCCGGATGGAGCTTTCAGCATTCAGCTATCAGCTGTCAGCTGTCAGCTAAAGCTCTGCTTTAAAAGCATTTAGCCAAAAGCTGAACGCTGACAGCTGACCGCGGCTATTCAAAAACGACAGTTTTTGGATGGGCACTAGTTAATGTGATGCAAACCTGGTCAAAAAGCCTTTTATAAGAGCCGAAAAAGACTTCTTTCTCCCCCAATATTAACAGCATAATCCCCCGCGCCGATTGTAACGGTTTTTATGGGAGGGCGCGCTGATTCAGCAAGCGCACTCTTTGCCTCTTCAGAAACATAGGGACATGCTGAAACATATGTTTTGCCGGCAGAAAGATTCATGGCAAAGGCAAGACATGTAGATTGCCCACACTCCCCGCAATTGGTTTTTGGAAGAATTTTAAATATCTCTAATCCTGATATCGCCATTTTAATCCTCCTTATTTCATATACAGAATAACTTTTATTACCCTTTGTACACACCGGTATAGTCTTTATTATGTGCCTCGTTCAACAGCTTCATATTCCCCCGGAATTTCATGGGTAAAAGCCCGGTCTTAACCTTTCCGTTTTTAAGCTTTAATGTTGCCAACAAATTCAGTGTTTTTTAATGCAAAAGAACGGGTTTTATCCTTAAGCGTCCCTATCACAAAACCTATACCCTTTTGCCTGTCACTTCCAAAGGTAGCCATGATATTCGCCCGCTGAAGAAAATCTATATCTGTCTCTGAAACATCCTTTATATCCTGTCCGGACAATACTTCTTTTAGCAGGTACAAAACACCTTTTACAATCATGGTATCGCTGTCAGCATCAAAATATATGCGCCCTTCCGAAATTTTAATATCGATCCATACACTGGACTGGCATCCCTTTACCAGATTTGAATCGTTTTTTAATGACTCATCCATAGATTGCAGCATGGTCGAAAGTTCAACAAGGTATAAGTATTTAAGAAAATCGTCGTCCATAGCTTCAAAATCAGCAACTATTTCATCCTGCTTTTCCTTTATGCCTTTCATGCTATCTTCCTCGCGCTAATTGATATAATCCTTTCAATTCCGTTCACAAAGCTTTCTATTTCGCCTTCCGTGTTATAAAAGGCAGGCGACATTCGCACTACACCGGACAGGCCGAACCTGGACATCAGGGGCTGGGCGCAGAGGTTCCCGGACCTGACGGCTATACCAAGTTTATCCAGCATCGCGGCAGTATCATAATAATGAAATTCATCCAGCTCAAAGCTCAGGACCCCTGCCCTTTCGGATGGAGAACCCAGAACATGCACACCATGTATCTCGCGGAGCATGACTTCCGCATATGCTAAAAGTCTATTTTCATAACTGGCCACCTTATCAATACCTAACTCTTTCAGATATTGAATAGCTGACTCAAGCCCTATTATGGCAGAAATATTTATGGTTCCGGCCTCAAGCTTAAAGGGCAATTCTCCGGCAACTGTTTCTTTGTCTGTAACAGTATCTATCATGCCGCCGCCATAGTTTACAGGCTGCAACTGCTCAAGGGCTTCACGCTTTCCATATAATACGCCGGTGCCGTATGGTCCCATGATTTTATGTCCCGAAAAACAGAGATAATCACAGTCCAGATCTTTTACATCCATATTGATGTGACGCATTACCTGTGCCCCGTCAATTAGCACCCTGGCGCCCTTTTCATGTGCAAGTCGAATAATCTCCGGCACAGGATTTACTGTCCCCAGGACATTTGAGCAGTATGTTACCGCCACCAGCCTGGTACGTTCGGACAACAGGGATTTGTACACGTCCATCTTAAGATTTCCGCTGTCATCAACAGGAATAATCTTCAAAGTAGCACCGGATCGTTTGCACGCGTTCTGCCAGGGGCAGAGGTTTGAGTGATGTTCCATTTCGGTCACAATCACTTCATCACCGGTACAAAGTGTTTCACGGTAACTGCCCGCAACAATATTTATGGACTGTGTCGTACCGCTTGTGAAGATAACTTCCCTTGTATCCCTAGCGCCTATAAACTCCTTTATTACATATCTTGCATGCTCGATCCTGTAGGTTGATGATTCACTTAAAAAATGTATCCCCCTGTGAATATTGGCGTTATGATTCCAGTAATGAGCCTCTGTGGTCTCCAGAACCTGCAGGGGAATTTGTGTGGTAGCTGCGTTATCAAGGTATATTAGCTGTTTTCCATGTATTTCTTTCCGCAGGATTGGAAAATCCGAACGTATCTTTTCTATATTTTTAATCATTTTAATAAAATGCACCCAAAAAGCTATTTTCATTTGATAGAAGCGTTCAGCCATCACCGTTCAGCTTTTACAACATATTTTTAGCTGATGGCTGATAGCTGAACGCTGAAAGCCCAGTCCGGTTTTTCTCTTTCCGGATGAGCTTCAATTATTACTCAAGAACGTTTTTCCAGGATTCCTTTTCACTCATCGCATCCCATACAAGTTCTGATAAATCCGGTAGTGTTCTGACATTACCGGTTCCTTCGGTAGGAAGATACACAGCAAAATCCTTCTGGATAGCCAGCAAAAGCAGCACCTTTTTAGTCATGGCTGAACTGCCGCCACTGCATGTCTTTGCAATATCAAGGTCCTTGACCAGTTCCTTTGATATGCCTGCGCTTTTTGCCAGGCTGATTTCTGTAATCTCATCCAGGTTATCGCTGGTACATTCTTCCTCCTCCAGCATAAACTTGCACAGGATATAATCCCGAAGCGACCTGTGTAAATATTCTTTGCTCAGAGGTACCCGTTCTTTAATAAGCAGTACATGCTCAGCAGCCTTCTTCTGTGCTTCGAGAAGCATTTCCCTTATACGTTCTTTTTGTTCCATCACAATTTCCTTTTTCGGCTAGGCCTTCAGGATTTCAAGACCCAGTATTTCTCCAAGTCTCTCCAATTCTTTGGTATAATCGCCATATACCATTGCCATGTGATTACCAACCAGAGACTGCTTTTTAAAAAATTTCTCCTGATCCGCTACACTGAACAGAACATGGGTATTACAGTTGTTTAATTCATAACCGCCGCCGCCAACTATGGTACCTTTACCTATCATAAGTTTGCTTCCGTCAGGCGAATACCTGCATAAAGTTATGGTCTGACCTATGTCCTGATTAAAATCATACCTCAGGACTGCTGAGAATTTTTTATCATAGGCGAAGTGTCGAACCCCGTATTCTCCTTTTTTTTCAGGGTCCCGCAGACTTCGGTTTGGAACAGAATGCTGCATAAAGTAAATATTGTCCCGGTCCTTATGTTCTGCAAGAACTTTTCTATTTTCTTCTGTGGGCCCCCACATTTCCATAAACTTGCCATCAACAAAGGGCATCGGGCTAGTATTGCCCATATAGGGAGATTTGCCGGATACTGCAATCAGTGTCTGCTGTGAAAGAACACTGTTAACATCGAACTCACAGGCCGAAGGGATACCTTCTTCCATCAGAAGAGAGTGTGTCAGACAGAAAGTAAACTGTTCTTTATCATGCCTGCGTGTAGAGCAGACATCAGGACATGGCACTGAAAAGCCGTTACAATCCTTGAGATCCAGATTCTTTTTTACAGTCACATAGGGGATAAGGGTCTTCACAAGATGTTCACGGGAGACATCCACATCCTTTGCGCCTCCCAACATTTCATCAGCCAGGCGATTTACCTCTTTCATGTCATCATCTGTCAGATCAGGGGTTTTACGCCCCGGAGTTGTGGGGTTGCCCTCCGGTAAGGCAGGAGACATCTGGTCGATTAATTCATGTATGTTGATGAAGCGAAAACGTGTTCCAAATCTTGCTGTAATGGCATCATAGGAGTTAAAGGAATCCACGCTGCTGTAAGATGTGGTAGAACCGAATCGGGTGGCGAGCAGGATACGTGTACAGGCAAGGACTTTTTTTGCACGCAGTGCATCCATTATCATTGATACCCCCTTCCAGGTACATTCCGCATAAACAGGGTAATCCGGCATCTTTGCACGAATAGCAGCCACGTCAGTTGTTACGGAAAAATTTGAAGTCGGTGAAATCATCAGTGGCTTGCCAAACCGGCTTGCAAACTCTACGACAATATCGTCCACTGCTATATTTGCAAAAAATACATATAGATCAGTATCCTGCATTCCTTCTGTTAAGGCATTCCACATCTCTTCCTTATTTTCCCAGTCGTCAGTACGTCCTGCTCGTAATGGAGGAAGAAGGCTAATACCTTCTGATGCGCATTCTTTTAAACTGGAGAGAAAGGCCTGGTGCAGCTGTTCGTTTGCCAGACGGTCATAACCCGGCTCCAGCACCTCGCCTTTACCAAACCTGCAAGGTCCCTCATAATAATAAAGATGCTCTACACCAAGACAGACCGGTCGAACATTGAGTTTTACATCTGATGCTTTTATAATCATTTTAAAATACTCCTTTTAATATTTAATTAATTGTATGTTTGACCTGATTGATCAAACAGAATTCATCCATAAACCTATGGTCCTGGATAAAAAGTCTTAATATCTTTCTCACGCAGACAGGCATTTATCCTCGACATGAGCATAAAATTGTCAGCCCCAAAAATAAAAAATCCCGAACCTGTATTAAACGGCACGGGATTTCCCAAAACTATCCTGTTTTATCGTCAAGGCCTGCCGTGGTCCACGCGGCTTTTACCTTTTATCATTTTCAGGCAGGTCTTCTGACTTCCCCGCCCCTTCAGCTACCTTCCCATTCTTTGATTAAAAGAACAGTGGTACCCATTTGCTGAAAGGGTTCCCTTTTAAAAAAGGGCAGGATTACAGCGGCGGGCCCGTTCCTGATTTTCACAGGATTCCCGATTAAGCTCTTTTACAAGCGCCTGAAAAACTAATATTTCAATATTTTTATTTAATGAATATTAACTGCCTTTACTATCTCCCTGATATGATCAGGGGTTGTTCCGCAACATCCTCCAATAATATTTGCGCCAGCAGCTATAAGCGCAGCAGCTTTTTCAGCCATCTGTTCCGGAGTCTCCTTAAAAACTGTCTGTCCGTTTTTAAACACCGGGAGACCGGCATTAGCCTGCACAAGCACAGGAGTTCTTTTATCAATCTTCCTTATCTCGCTGACAATATCTATCATTCCATCTATGCCATTTCCGCAATTTGTACCAATTATATCCGCACCTGCCTCAATGGCTGTTTTCATTGCTTCATCAATGGATAGACCCATCATTGTGTGGTATTTTCCTGATGGTGATTTTCCGAATGTGAATGTGCAGGCAATTTCACAATCTGTTGTTTCCCGGGCAGCCTTTATGGCAAGGCCGGCTTCAACAGGATCAACCATTGTTTCAATACATAGTGCGTCTGCTCCGCCTTTAGCCAGGGCCTTTGTCTGCAAGCAGAATCCGTCATATATTTCTTTTTCCGAGACATCACCTGCAGCCAGCATTACTCCTGTGGGACCTATTGAGCCCATGACAAAATTATTATTTCCGGCAGCTTCTCTCGAAATTCTTGCCGCGATTTTATTCAAATCAACGGTTAAGGACTCCAGCCTGTAATGAGCTAGTTTAATCGGACTGGCACCAAAGCTGTTGGTTAATATTATATCAGCACCTGCATCTATGTATCCTTTAGCAACATCAAGTACTTCAGAAAAGTGAGTTAAATTCCAGTATTCGGGACACTCTCCGGGTTTCAGCCCATGTTTATGAAGCTCTGTACCCCATGCCCCGTCCGAGACCAGTATATTTCCTTTATTAAGTTCTGAAAGAATCGATTTCATATTAATCTCCTTTGAATACAGGATTTCAGCTCTCAGTTCGTGCCCCTGTAGTTCCACAGCTTTTCTTTATATTCATCCGAATTGCAGTAGCCGCATGATTTCATCTCCGGGCAAAATCCACGATATATACATTCGGGAACACAGGCATCATTCAGTTCGGGCATTTCTTTTTTAATCTCAACCAATAATGCATTCCAGACCTTGCCTGTTTCCCGGGAAGCCTGGGTGCATAACCGCTTTCGTGAGATATTTATTATGGCCTGAGCATTTGCTATACACTCATGTGAAACCAGTTGCGACTGGGACAGTTCATCCCTGTTAATCCCAGTCCGGTCGCTTCTCTGTGTGCTCACAAAATGTTCAATACCTATTTTATGCCTTACAAAATGTACGCTTACCCAGTACTGCAGATCAACCCATTTCCATTTCACTATCAACTGACGTATTGGAGAATGTTCCGAAAGCAGCATCTGGTGTCGCCATTTTTGCCCTGGTTCTCCCCTGCCTTTTTCCATACCCACTGTTGTCCGGGCAGCATCCGCCACCTCGCGCCATGTTGATTTTATTTCAAGATAATCGAGTCGCATTGTATAACCATGTTTAGTTCTTTCCGCAAAAAAAAAGACACGCCACGGGCGTGTCTTTAATTATAGCACTAATCATTTTTTAATAACTATATACTATAACCTATCCCGGTCCCCGAGGATATTAAGCTACATGAGTATCTGACTTATCTGATGTTCATAACATCGGAATCACAGTTGCGGGCCAGTGCGGGATTTTCACCCGGCTTCCTCATTCTATTTTAATTAAAATCATCCAATAACAATCAGGGAAGTTCATCTCCCCTTAATATTTAAGGGATATAGATAAATTCATTTTTCATGTCAATATAAAATATAATGCCTGATAAATAAACTGATATCCGAATATATAATTACATTCACACTGTTAAGTAACAGGGATAAAACATATAAATAATTTTTCTTGACATTTCTATCTGTTTTTATATTGTTATTATCCGTTCAGGTGCTCATAAAAAGAGCTAAAAGGGAACCCCGTTTAATTCGGGGACGGGCCCGCCGCTGTAATTGGGGACGAAAACCGAAACATGTCACTGTTCCGATTAATCGGAATGGGAAGACTCGGTTAGTAGGATGATCCATAAGTCAGAAGACCTGCCTGAATGATAAAAGCATATTCCTCGTGGACAAGGGAATATACCATAATGATCTTGTGTAAAAAAGGGATACCCGGATCGATTTTTATTATCGGTCCGGGTTTTTTTATTTAAAAAGAGGTACAGCAATCATTTATTTAATGCATTAGGCTTATTGTTCTTTCGTCGTGTGGTGAATCGGCATATGGGGGGTGCCGTTTTTATGTAAATTAAAAACTGGGGTACTCGTTAAAATGATGAGATTTTTGAGTTTGATAGGGTCTGGTTACTTTTGCATGTCAGCGCTTCTTATTGCTGTTCTTCTTGCATCGCCACGTGTCCATGCCGATCAAATCAAAAGCGAATATTCACTTCCCACGATCGTCGTAACGGCGCATAAAAAAGATCAAACCTTCCAGACCGGTGATGTCGATATCGAAGAAACCCCATCGTTTTACACGTTTATAGCCCGGGACACGTTTGAAGGCAAAATTGAAAGTCTTGGTGAGGTGCTGCAAAAAGAGGTCGGTATTCAGATCAGGCAATCCGGGGGGCTGGGAAGTTTTTCCACGGTATCCCTGCGCGGCGCCTCCTCCGATCAGGTTATGGTCTTTCTGGATGGTATACTGCTGAACGACGCTGCCATGGGCGGTGTCGATCTGAGCAATATCTCCCTGTCGGACGTGGAAGCAATTGAGGTTTACAGGGGAAGCACCCCCATGAACTTCGGGAAGGCATCCATCGGCGGGGTTGTGAATATCCGTACACTGCGGACCAAACGGGAAGCAACGGGGCGAATCACCGCAGGATATGGTTTTTTCAATACCCGGCAACTCAGCGCTTTCATCAATAACAAACCCGGAAAGTGGGACTACCTGTTCTCCGCGGACCTACTGGACAGCGATAACGATTTCTGGATTTTGAATAATAGGGGCACAGAACTCAATCCCTATGACGATACCTGGGAAAAACGAAAAAACAACGGATTCGATCAGGAGAATATACTGACCAAGGTGGGATACGATCTCACCGATGAGCTGCATCTTGACTTTTCCAATCAATGGTTTTCAAAGGATCAGCAGATTGCCAGTTGGGTCAATCTGGAAGGTAACGCCTCCTTTGACACCCGGCGGAACAGCAGCATTTTTAAAGTCATCCTGGACAGACCGGGACCTTTCAGAATGAACGCCTATCTTGACTATACATGGAAAAAAGAAACCTATGACGACCGGCATGGTGAAATCGGCCTGGGTGAACAGCACAACGAGTATCTGACTATAAGTTACGGAGGCCATATTTTTATGGAATGGCTATATAAACGTCACTGCCTGAACCTGATGATGGATGCGAGGCACGAAGAATATTCACCCGAAGACCTGCTATACACCGAAAGCAATCCCCTTGACAGCCACAGGGACACCTACACCATCGGCGTTCAAGATACGGTGTACTGGTTTGAGGAAAGGCTGAGCCTGACGCCCGCCGTGCGGTATTACTACGTGGAAAATTTATTGCAGAGCGGAGATAGTTACTGGAATATCCATCTCGAAGGCTCCGAGGTCCATAAAGATTATTTCAGTCCCCAGATAGGCTTGAAATACCGTGTTTACAACTGGCTGACCATCAAATCCAACCTGGCCAGGTATACCCGCGAACCAGGTTTTTTCGAACTTTTCGGTGACCGCGGCCTGTTCATGGGAAACGAGGATCTCGTTGCGGAAGAAGGGGTAAATCAGGATGTCGGATTTATCGCCAGCCATGGATTCGGTACATCATGGCTCAACAGGGTTTCACTGGAGGCGGCCTGGTTCAAAAGCGATGTGGACCAGTTGATAACCCGCACCTACGATGCACGGGGGGTCGGAAAATCAGTTAATGTGGAAGGCGCCGAAATTGAAGGAATCGAGTGCCAATTGAGTGTTGATTTTTTTTCCATGTTCCGGTTGAACGCCAATATGACCTGGCAGGATACCACTAATCTTGACAGAACTGATGAATTCTACGGCAAGGATCTTGCCGGACGCTATGAACGCGCCTTTACCGGGCGGATAGAAGCCTTTCGGTGGGGCGGGAAGGTTTATGGAGAGTATATCTATGAAAGCGGCATGTATTATGACACCGCATGCACCCTTAAAGGGCCGGAAAAAGAAATTTTTAACATCGGTGTGGCGTGGTCATGGAAAAATTTCCAATTCAGGCTGGATGGCAAGAATCTTGGAAATAACCGCCATGAGGATTTCAACGGGTATTACATGCCCGGACTGTCCTATTACGCAACCGTTAGTTACAACCTGTGACAGGCAAACTTATGAAACATTGTTTATTTCTTAAAAAAACCGGTATAAAATTAAGGCTCTGTATTATAGTGTCAGCGGTTATCTTCGCCTGCAGCGATAAAGGCGATGATCCTCCGCAGAGGCCTGAAAGGTCCGGTGTTACCGCAGCAGTCGTTCCCGGTGTCAATTCCGATTTTACGGCCATGTATCGGGTGGAAGAAATTGTCGGACCGACTCCGGCGGATGTGGTGGAACTCTATGAAGGAAGCGATTGGGAGTGGGATTCCGATCAATGCCGGGTAAATCTGTACATCGATCATGACTATCCCCTTTATTTAAACCTTGTGGGCAGTGCCGATGGGAATTACTGCGCCGTCTCCACCGTGATCCGGAACGCCGGGGATGTGGTCGCAGCCAATGAAATTACCTCGCTGGCAGTTAGCCAGATACTGGAATGCGGCCTCTCTCACGATATAGTGACCTCTACCCTGAAAGAGCAATTTTCCATCGAAACCGACCCCTTCACAGCGTGTCTGGCAGCAGACCGCGATTCAGGACTTACGCTGGCCATGCAGAGCCTTGAATCCAATTTCACGGCAGAGACCCTAGACGAGGCAGTGCTGATTATCCACACCCTGGACCGGGAAGATATCGACATCGATACATCCTATGGCTTTCCGTCCGCCATTCCGGCGCTGATCTGTGATGTATCTTATGGGTACATTCCTTTGGATATCGCCTTTACCAACCTCTCTGTGGGAAAGATCAACAGCTACACCTGGGATTTTGATGACGGATTGACCAGTGATGATAAAGATACCGCGCACCGGTTTGAGGATTACGGCAGTTACAATGTCTCGCTCACGGTGGCCACCGGGGATGGGACACTCGCCTTTAAGGAAACCAGTGTCTATGCATTTACAACCGCCATTCCCCCGCCTTCGGTTACCTTGACGACTTCGGCGGATAACGGCGAGGTCCCTTTGACCGTCAGCTTTGAAGCGCAGGCTGATGGCGCGGTTTTTGACTATATCTGGGATTTCGGAGACAGCGCCTCCCTGACCGGTATTGATCCGGACCACACATTCAGCAGCGCAGGACGCCATACCGTGGCGGTCCGGGTCATGGGCGCGGGCGGTGTCGGTATCGCACGCAAGGTTATCCATGCCGGAAAATTTACCGCCGCCATTGCCACAGCGGCAACGGACTTTTCAGCAGGCGCTCACACCATTGTTGACGTGGATTCCCTCGAAGTATGGAAAAATATCCTGCCCACCACGTCAGACATTACCATGGTCGCCCATGGGAGCCATTTCTACCGCATTGAACGGTATCTTCATGACAGCGTGGCCAAGTTCAGCATCAATGATCCGGAAAGCGCGATCTGGCAATACTCGGCCCTTGAAGCAACGGTTGACGGTGCCAGCTCAAATCCTTACGACCTCGTTTTTGTCAGTGATCAAAAGGCCTACCTGATCCGGTATGGCTCGGCCCGGGCATGGATTGTCAATCCATCGGCAACCGATGAAACATCTTTCAAAACCGGAGAGCTTGATTTAAGCGTTTACGGAGACCAGGACGGCATACCAGAGATGGCACAGGGCGTCCTGGTCGATGGCAGGCTTTATATCGTCATGCAGCGCATGGACAGAACCCACTCGTCCGGTATCTGGCAGCCCAACCGGGCCTATGTGGCGGTGTTCGATACCGATTCAGACACGGAAATCGATACCGGATACGGCACGGTAAACGATGTAACCGGCGAAACGCTCAAAGGCATTCCCCTGGAGATAGAAAACCCCATTTCCATGCAGTTTTTGCCCGAGAACCACACCATCTATGTACAGGGCGTGGGGACCTATCCCATGACCGGCTATTCGGGTAAAGACACCGGCGGCATAGAGGCCGTGGAACCGGAATCATATACAACCCTGCTGGTGCTTGATGACGGCGAGCGGGCCAATGATGAGGATGAACTGCCCTGGGGAAATATTTCGGGCATGGTCATGGTTTCACCCCAAAAAGGGTATTTCGTGGGATATGTAGGCTGGAACGACAACAGCCTTTACGCCTTCCGGTTAAATGATGCAGGCCGGGCCGATACCGGCAGCATTACAGCGCTGGATTATCTGTCAGGAAAAAACATTACAGTGATGGAGGCGGGCGTCAGCCTGGATAACAAAGGGCGGCTATGGGTTTGCAACCGGACCGACAACGGCATCGTGTTAATCGATCCTGAAACCGATGCCGAGATCGGCTTTGTGGAAACAGGACTGCCGCCGTTAAAAACCGTATTTTGCTTTCAATGAGGATACACCGCAATCGCGGTAAAAATGAACTACCCCGCTTCAAGCAACGGGGTATCAAAGAATGATTAACTCGATCTTAACCGCCGCAAGCGATAAGGCATTAGACCTTGCGCTTCGCAATAAAACGGAAAAAACGATGTATTCCCGCCGGGAACATCGGATTGAAAAAGGGAGTGAAAAAATAACATGATGCGCATTCGTAGGATTCAAATGGTGTTGTTTATACTGGCAACGACCTTATCGTTTCTCTTTCAGGTGGAAAATCCAGCCTTTGGTTTAACCGTGGATGATATCGAATTCTGGGTCGGTTCCGGAGAAAACCGGGCAGTTCTGGTGATCGAATGGGATGACGGTACACATGACAAAACCACCCTGGCATGGGGTTTTCGCTGGGACGGGAGTGCCACCGGCGAGGATATGATCAAGGCAATCGTTGAGGCCGATGACCGGCTGTTCGCCATTTTCGAGGAGTGGACAAACCCGGAGGGCAGCACTGTTTACGGGCTTGGCTATGATATGGACTGTGACGGATTTACCTATGTGGAGGGCACCTACGACTATCAGTCCTATGAAGGCACACCTCACCTGTCCAACGAGGACGGATACGCGGAAGACATCGATGACCTGCACCAGGAGGGATGGTATGAAAATTTCTGGTTTTACACGTTAAAGGAGAGTGCCAACGATGACTGGTCAGCGTCCAACACAGGCATCACCTCCCGGGTACTTGCCAACGGCACCTGGGACGGCTGGAGACTGGTTCAGTATGACGGGTTCGATTTGATAAGTGAAAACTCACCCCCGGACATGGAAAACCTGGCTGCTGCCGCTGCTCCTTCGCCTTATGCCGCAGCCCTGGTGGATTATGAGGGGCCGTTTGGTGATGGCGCCTACAGCTATCCCGAAGCCCTGCTCGGCAAGCCGGCCACGCAGTTCCAGGACGGCGCCGGCGTCACAAGCCGGGTCAAAATCGTTGAGCCCGCCTATGTCTACGGCCTGGATGATGAACCCCTGATTACAACCCTCAACCCCGGTTCGCACATCACGGTACGCTTCGACCACAAGGTCCTGGATGATTCGGAAAACCCATACGGCATCGATTTTATCGTATTCGGTAATTCCTTTTTCTCCCTGGGCGGAGAGTCTGTCAACGACGATTCGGACATGAACAAGGCGCTACTCAGCGGCGGCGGGTGGTTTGAAAAGGTCACGGTTTCAGTGAGTCAGGACGGTGAAACCTGGTACACCTATGATAACGGCCCCTACGGAGACAACCTGTTTCCCACCCAGGCATACGATTGGGACGAGGAAAACAGCCAATGGACAGACACGGAAATGGACTGGACCAGACCGGTAAATCCCGCCCTTACACTTGAGGATTTCGAGGGAAAAACAGCCGCCGAGGCCATCGCCATGTACAAAGGCTCTGCCGGAGGGACGGGTTTTGACCTTTCGGAATCGGGCTATGAATGGATTCAATACATCAGGGTGCAGGGGCTTGAGGGAGAGTTTGCGGAAGGAGAGATCGATGCCTTTGCCGATGTTGCTCCCGGAACCATTGAGGATAACGATCCCGGTCCTAACCCCGGTCCCAATCCAGGTGATGAGGGCGGAGATGATAAAGGAGGAGGCGGAGGAGGATGCTTCATTTCAATTCTTTTTTAAACAAGGAGGACATACTGAGTCCATTATAAGAATGAATATATAAGACATTCAGGTGCTTATCTTAAGCTGAAAAGGGAATCCGGTGAGAATCCGGAGCGGGCCCGCCGCTGTATTCGGGGACGAAAGCCGAAATATGTCACTGTTCCGATTAATCGGAATGGGAAGGCTCGGTTATTAGGTTGATCCGAAAGTCAGAAGACCTGCCTGAATGATTAAAAATATTATCCGTCCTACGGCATGGACGGGTATAAGAAGATCTCGAGGAAATCAAAGGGAATCCCCGGATTGGAATATTGTTTCAATCCGGGGATTTTTTTTATCAACACAAATTTAAAGGAGAACAGGTTATGATAAGAGGATTAAAACTATTAACAAGTCTTATTATATGGACCCTGCTGACGGTAACGTCCGTTTATGCATCGCCATCTCCGGTGACCATCACCGTGAACGATGCAGAGTATGATCTGGCCAATACCGGATTCAGCATAGATATTGATGTGGATGATCCCCAGTATATTCTGGGAGCGGCCTTTACCGTTCGCTACGATACTGAGCACCTGACCATGACATCGGTGGAGAGCACTTTTTTCGACACCTTTGCCGAACAGTTTGAAGCTGCGGATGCATACAATGATCCTCCGGAAAGTGTGACAGTAGACAACGTCACCTATAACAGTCCCCTGGTAATCGGCGAGGAGAGCGCCTCCATCGGCGGCGCCCGTATCGCCGGTGTGCGCGCACGTTCCGCGGGGACAAACAACACCACACTGTGCACGATTTATTTCACGGCCACGGGCCTGGAATACAGTGATACGGTTTCCGTCACAGTTGAACCATCAATGATCGATAACGAGAATGCCGGTTACGATGCATCGGGCGAGCAGACCGCAATGCTTGTCACCCAGTTGTCGGAGACATCTTTCGAAGAGATCGAAGTCTCCGCGATCGTTCAGGGCACTGTAACAATTACCGATACATCCGAGGCCCTGATTTCCGGCGCCCTGAGTTTTGACGGCCAGGCAATCGGCAATACCCAGATAACCATATACTCTCCCCTGACAGGCAGAACGACCACAGCGACAACCGATGATCAGGGAAATTTTGAAGTTACCCTGTCAAACTCCGAGGCCTCGGCAGAACTTCAGATCAGTTTTTCCCATGCGGACTATGGCAGTTATACAACCAGCGTCAACGTGGCCGAGGGCGGTATCACTGCAAATTTTGTCAATGATGCTCCGGAAAAACCTGTTATGGCGGCTGTTACCGGCGCTACAGTGCTTACACCAATCCTTGAAACAGAGGCCTTTTACGATGCCAGTAACGGCCATGGAGAAACCGAATGGCAGATTGTGGACCTTTCCGCACTTACCGACAGCGGGATGGAACTGGATGACCTGATCGACACTGACGGATCTGTCATTGACGAAACTTTTATTGTGTACTGGGCGGACAGCTTCACAAACCTGACAACCCTGATCGTTCCGGATTTTTATCTCCAACCGGACACCTCCTACGCCGTACGCGCCATGTTTTACGATGATTGCCCGGCAGGCGCCATGTCCTCGGAATGGTCGGATTTTACCCGGTTTAAGACGCAGGCCCTACCTGAAGGATTTGCCGTCACCAACGGCGTTCTTGTGCCTGAAGACCAGTCTTTGACAGAGGAGGAGCTTGCGGCCTTTGAAGCGGATGTCATCGGTATCCGTTCAGCCGGCGAGAGCCTGAACCTTGGCATCGTCCAGCCGGACAATGCCGAAATCAGACAAATTTCGTCCCTGCATCTGGATGATATGGATGATACGGCCGTTTCTGCCATGCCTGAGGGGCTGGAAACACCCTACGGTCTTGTGGGATTCAACATGGCGCTTGACGATGACGATTCGGGCGACGGCACAGTTAGAGTCACCATCCATTTTGATGACGCGGTTTCCGAAGATATGACCTGGTGGAAATACGATGCACTTCAGCAATCATGGATCGATTACACGGATTACTCGGAATTTTCCTCTGACCGGAGATCAATTGAACTGACCCTCAAAGACGGGGATTACGGCGATGAAGACGGAATCGAAAACGGCCGAATTGTAGATCCCGGTGGTCTGGGTACAAATATAAGCGGAGCCAACAAAAACGCATCCGGCGGAGACAGCTGTTTTATCGAAACCCTGTCCGGAGGAATGAAGTCCGCCAACCTGCCCTGGGCCCTGATTGCTCTATTTTTATCCGTCCTGGGCATGGCTATCTGCCTCCGCAGGAAATGGATGAAAAATATAATGAATAAAAAAACAGCGGGTCTTTTCTTACTCCCCTTAATGATCATATCGATAATCCTTTTGTCCGGCGTCAACGCTTCGGCCTACACCGGCGAGAGTGACCTGGGCGATACGATACGTGCCCTTAAAATTTTAACCGGCCAGGCCAGCTCGGATGAGATACTGGCCAGCGAACATATTGACGGAGACCGCAAGATAGGCCTGGGCGAGGCCATCTACTGGATGCAGGATGCAGCAGGCATCCCCTTTGTGGATTTGCAGGCCCAGGATTACGAAGAGGATTTCCTGTTAAGCACCCTGGCCCTTGACGTCACAGTGGGTGATCGCCAGGTGATCGTTATCCTGGATACCCCCAGGGTGGGGTTAGATGACCAGGCCTACAACCGCGAAGATTTGATTTTCACCTGCATCAAAGGCGATCAGGTGGCCCTGGTAGAAAAGGAGGACCCCACCGATTCGGCGGAGGACACCCTCTACTACATCCGGGGTCTTTCCGAAGGCGTGGCAGTGTTCCAGATTTCCTACCCGGACTACACCGGCCAGAAGCCACTGTTGGCCGTCAATGTCAAGGCGGCCAACGCCGCAGGTCCGGCAATAGAGACCGATATCACCCTGACCAAGTACGATATTATATATTTTACCGGGGAGAGCATCGATTTTACCTTTTCCGTGACTGCTGACGAGGGCGCCACTTTAATCGCCGAACTTAACGGCACTGTCTACACTCCCACGGACAATAGCTTTACCGTCCCCCTGATCAACGGTTACAACCCAATTGTGATCACCTCCGCAGGCAGTTCCGGCGCCACCACCGAGGTGGTGAATATCCGGGCCAAAAAATGCGCCATTTCAGTGGTCAATAACACCCGTGCCGGTTCCGGGCTTTTTTACGAAGGGGATATCGTCACCGTCAATTTTACCGGCCTGACAACCCCGGTGCCCAAGGTGTCGCGCATCTATAACCCGTCTGCAAACCGGATTACCTATGACACGTTGATGCCCCGCTACTCGATAATTACAGGGGGCACGGCCCAGTACAGCCTCAGCAATGTGGAGGTGGAACTGACCGCCGCCGGTGACTATGTGCTTACCAACGGCCACATCGACACCAACTGGTTCGGCGATGCCCTGTACTCCGAAAGGTCGGTGGGAACGGCCCCGCCAAATACGGCCGCGCCCCAGACGGATAAAAGCTTTTGCATCCTGCCGGATATACACATCACGGTCCTAGAAAACCAGGATTACGATCCTCAATTATTCACTGTCAATATAGCCAACACCGAAGATATCTGGCCCGGGGACCAGGTGGTCCTGAACCTGCCGGACCTGGACATCCAGACCATTGCCGAGGCCCATCCCGAGGATGACGATAGCTGGATGACTTCCTCCCTGCTCAACAGCTATACCATTTTTGTAACCGACATTCCCGGTCAGGAAACAGTGACTTCAGCAAGCGCCGTAGTCGATTATGAACTGGAAAAGATACAGTCAGTCAGATTCATGGTCCCGGAAGACACGCCGCCGGGCACCTACCATGTACGGGGCGGTTACGTCTGGGTCATGTACGGGCCGACCTGGTGGAAGAAGGTGACCTATTACCACAAGGGCAATATTCCGGATATCACCATCGAGGTAAAAGAAAAGGTGCCGGGCCAGCTCCACGGTGTCGTGCCCATCCAAAGCGACACCCTGAAAAGCCGGCTGGCAGAGGCCCTGGGCAAGGGAGCGGATTATACCGGCGATTTGACCTCGGCCGAACTGAAAACCCTTACCGGCGAACTGGATTTGTCAAACAGCGGCCTTACGGATGCTGACATGTCCCTGATGCAGTACCTCACCGGTGTCACTGCCATTGACCTGTCCGGTAATCCGGATATAACGTCCGCAACGGTCAAGAAATCAACCTTTGACTGGACCCTTGAAAAGACGCTGGACTTCAGCGGGTGCGCCGGCCTGACAGAGCTTGCAAACAGGGCCTTTTTCGAGTGCACCAATCTGAAGGGTTTTATTTTTCCGGACACCCTGACCCGCATCGGCGAGTCCTGCTTTACAGGCTGCACCGGGCTGGCCCCGATAATCCTGCCGGTAAATCTGGAAACCATCGGCGACTGGGCCTTTGCAGGCTGCACGGCTATGATCCGAATCACCATTTCCGATGGTGTAACGGCCCTGAATGAAGGAATATTCCATGCTTGTGAAAACCTGCAAGACATTCAACTGCCCGCAAA
The DNA here is from genome assembly GCA_963667015.2 of Desulfatiglandales bacterium. Classification (GTDB taxonomy): domain Bacteria; phylum Desulfobacterota; class DSM-4660; order Desulfatiglandales; family HGW-15; genus JAAZBV01. Next base: position 2,611,484 of record CAXXJJ010000001.1, on the reverse strand, counting down.
TCTGAAAACCATCGGCCCGGACTGTTTTTCAAGGTGCAGCAGCCTGACCGAAATCATTCTGCCGGTATCCCTGACCAGCATCGGTGATAATTGCTTCAATAGATGCACCAATCTCAGGGACCTCACCCTGCCGGACTCCCTGACCGCAATCGGCGATTACGCGTTCAGCCATTGCCACGCAATGCAGATAATAAACATTCCGGCGTCCCTGGAAACCGTGGGCAGCGGAACATTCGGCAGCTCATATTCTTCTTCCGGAACCCACTATTTCAAGGTGGTGGACGGGCGCCAATCCCAGCTCACCCGCAGTGAATTGGGATTGTACGAGAAAATCGTTTTTCTCATCGGCGACGACGCCCAGGTTAATCCGCCGACCGCGGAGGTCAAGGCGGGCCAGGGAACCGTGACTCTCACCCACCAGATCCCCGATTCCGAAACCGTGGTCTGGGGTAGCAGCAATGCCAATATCGCAGTGGTGGAAGACGGGGTGGTGTCCGGTGTTTCCGGCGGCATCGCATATATTTACGTCAAATCAGAGTCGGATTCCCACAGCGGGTATTGCCGGGTGACGGTCACTGACAACGGCCTGGCCACCTTGAGCAGCCTTGAACTGTCCGGCATCGATCTGAACCATAACTTTGATTCCCTGGCCTATATCTACACCGCAGATATTGCCGGTGATATAAGGACCACCAGTGTGACCTTGGATGCCACTGATTCGGGTTCGATCCTGACGCTCAACAACGAAACCGTGACTGCCGGCAGTACAACGGAAGTGGACCTGACCTATCCGGAGACCGTTCTTACGATTACTGTGACCTCCGGCGGGATCACCAAAACCTATACCATCACTATCGACATGGCAGCGGTCACGGAAAAAGAAGACGGCCAGGTGGCCATCGGCAACCCCGCCATCAAGGACCGGCTGGCAGTGGCCGCAGGCAAGGATGCAGGTATTTACACCGAAAACCTGACCGTGACAGAGCTGGCCGCCATTACCGGAACCATTGATCTCTCCGCTACGGATTTGAACAATTGGGATATGGCGGTGATGAAGTATTTGACCGGAGTGTCAGCCATCGATCTTTCCGATAACACCGCTCTTACATGGAGCCTAAGCCCGGCCCCCTTTGACTGGACCACGCCAAAAAGCCTGGATTTCAGCGGATGTACCGGTATTGAAAGATTTGTTAATGACGGTTTTAGGGAAATCGAGAATCTTACGGGCATTGTTCTGCCTGAGACGATGACACGTATCGACACGTACAGCTTTATGGGCTGCACCAGGCTGTCCAGTGTGGTCCTGCCCCTGTCGCTGAAATATATTGGAACTTCTGCCTTTAAAGACTGTACTTCCCTGATCCAAATCGACCTGCCCGATGGCCTGGAAACCCTTGAAAGCGGTAGTTTTTCCGTATCCGGATTAAAAAGTATCATCCTGCCATCGTCCCTGACGTCCATAGGAAGCGGCAGTTTCGAAGAATGCGGGCAGTTACACGATTTGACTATCCCGGCCGGTGTAACGGAAATCGGGTATGGATGTTTTAAAGACAGCGCCCTTGGCCTGCTTGATTTGCGGCAAACCGCGTTTACCGCCGCTGACACCGCCGACTGGTTGATACCGGACATCGCCCTGGTGGTGTATCCGGGCGCTCAGTCCGCAGGGCTGGATACCACCACAGCGGAGTTGAACATCGGCGAAGCCGACCTGACCCTTTCCCATGCCATTCCCGACGGCCTGGCAGTGGTCTGGAGCAGCACCAATCCTGACGTGGCAGAGGTATCGGCCGACGGGGTGGTGACCGGGGTCAGCGCCGGTACGGCTTTGATCCTTGTGTCGTCTGAGGACGGAACCTACTTCGACTACTGCCGGGTCACCTTCACGGAAACCGAATCCCCCGGCCTGGCAGCCCTTTCCCTGACCGGGGCCACCCCGGACCAGGCATTTGATCCCCTGCGTGTCTATTATACCGCAGGGGGCGATTACTTTACCCCGCTGCAGATCACCGCCACACCGGCCGATGCAGCGTCCACCCTTAGCGTCAACGGAAGTGCTGTTGCCGCTGGGACCCCGTCTGATCCGGTCGACCTGTCCGCCGGCGAGAATATCTTCAAGGTGGCGGTCACCACGGGCAGCTCCATAAGGACCTATACCATCGTGGTCACCCTGGAAGCGGTGTATGAAGGCGAGACAAGCGTCTCCATCGCCAATACGGCCTTTATGCAAAGACTGGCCGTGGCCGCAGGAAAAGGCTCGGACTACAACGGCCCCCTTACCTATGATGAACTGGGTGCCATCCAGTTTGACCTGGACCTATCCAACCTGGATCTGACTGATGCGGATATGGCGGTGATGAAATACCTGCGCAGTGTCTCCACCATCGACCTGTCCGGTAATACAGCCCTGACCCCCGCTTCGGCCACAGGGGCGGTCTTTGACTGGACCATGCTCAGCAGCCTGGATTTCAGCGGCTGCACCGGCATTACCGAGATCCTTGACAATGCCTTTGAAGTATACGAATACCTGTCCGGCATCGCCTTGCCGGAAACGGTCACCCATCTGGGCGAAAGCTGCTTTGCCGGCACCGGGCTGGTTTCAGTCACCCTGCCAGGCACTATCTCCAGCATGGGCACGGAGATTTTCAAGGATTGCATTGCCCTTACACAGGCCGACCTGTCACAAGTCCCTGTCACGGTCCTGGCCGATGGCCGGGAGCTTTTCGAGGGGTGCACCGCCATCACAGACATGGCGGACATTGTCCTGCCTGAAGGGATCACCGCCCTGCCGATGGGCTTCTTCAGCGGCTGCACCGGCATAACGGCCATCAACCTACCGTCCAGCATCACTGCCCTTGGCGACAGCGTTTTTGCCAGTACGGGCATTACCGAGGCGGATTTGAGCGGGATGACCCAACTGGGACAGGGCGTGGTCAGATATTGCGCCAATCTGAGACAGGTAGTACTGCCTGAGGGAATCACCAATCTAGATGGCAGTTTTGCCGGATGCACTTCACTCACCACCGTTGATCTTCCCGATTCACTAACCACAATAGGAGGATGGACGTTCAGGGAATCGGGTATCACCCATCTGGTCGTGCCCGCCGGTGTCACCTCGATAGGCTTGTTTTGTTTCCAGGATTCCAATGCCCTTGCTATCCTGGATCTGAGCGCCACCAGCTTGAGCAGCATGTCCATCCGGATGGCCCGTGTACCGTCAACCACCACGGTCCTTTTCATGGCCGATGACGCCGGCCTCTCTGCCACGGAACTGACCATGGCGGCCGAGGAGACAACCACCCTGACCCATGCCATACCGGGAGATAAAACCGTGACCTGGCTCAGCAGCAACACCGCTGTGGCCACCGTCTCAGGGGAGGGCGTGGTCACAGCCGTGGCTCCCGGCATCGCCTTGATTGCGGTCCAGGCTGATGACGGCACCTACAACGGCACCTGTGAGGTGACGGTGACGGCTGTACCCTGATTGGTGTGTGTTTGACCTGATTGTGCCCCCGCCCCGGACTGTCCGATTCCGGGGCGGGATTTAAAAACTGCGGCCGTGACGCTGTTTAAAACAAGTCCGGCCGCCCATACCCCGGAGCCTGAATTTATAAAGACTGCCGGGTTTTGATAAGCGGTAAGGTTTTCAAAGGGAGATTTCAACCATTAACAGAAAGAAAGGAGTAAAAAATGAAACATTTCAGTATGAAAAAAAAGATTTTCAATTCTTTACCAGGCCTGATTGTTCTGCTGGCGCTCCTGATTACACCAGCGTTAGCCCTGGCTTATGATGACGTCACCCTGGATGATGCGTACGACTTTACCTATGTTGTGCCCTACGGCGATATTGGTGAGAAAATCGAAGGGTTCCACGTTATCGGTCTAAACAATGATGGCTCTACAGGTCCCATTTATGATCCCGGAAATATTTGGTGGACGGTTTCCGATGACAGCGTAGTCAAATTCGTTGACGAATATGACAACCTCTACAACAGGGTGGATGACATTGCCACCGTTGACATCAAGCTGCTCGGTGTCGGGGCGTCATATGTCATTGCCCATTATTATATCTCCCCAACGGTAACCTATACTGTTCACTCTTATATTGTAGTTGAAGATACCAGCGGAAGCAGTTCCGTTGCCAATATCGATGTATATGTGGACGGTCCTGGTGGTGATGACTGGTATGAATTCGGGGTGACGGTCAACAGGAATGTACTCGATTACCTCGACCCATCTAATAATCAACCTGATGATGATAAAATCCTGCAGATGAATCCATCAGCCCTGCACGCACTGGCCGCTGGTGGCAATGCACATTTTAGCAACCCTGACTGGGCCGAGGATGAACTCACCTTGACTCTTGAAGGCAGTTACCTGGTGTGCATTGAGGATGTATGCGCCACATCCACTCAAGGCTGGAAATACACAGTTTTGGACTACCCATACTACAATGATTTGGAGCCTGACTATGCAGCCTCTGCGTTCGGTGATCCGAATTCTAGCGATGGTGAACTGGATCAATACTACACGGTATATTTTTATTACGATTACTAACCCTAATCAGGTTCATTGACTGGAGCAGGCTTAACCTTTTTGACAACTTATATTAAATAACAGCCTCCCTGACTGAAAACTATAATATAATTAATACCGCAATCGGGAAAGGGAATTCCTCCTTTCCCGATTTATTTACGGCAAACCTGATATAATGATTGTGATTCCTTTTGTTAAAAGCAGAAAAGAAGTAGATCAGAAATCATAACCAATGCTATTCAGCGGAAATGGCGGTACTGCCAAATTCGCTAAATAGAAAATCTAAATCCAAGTTCATTAGTAATAATAGGCAGTTACCAAAGTCCTGTTGTCGCTAAAATAGAGTTTAAAAAGCAAAATCAGGGCAATAAAATACCTGTTGGCGGAAATGCCAATATCAGCAAATCCGCCAAATGGTAAATTAAAATCAATATTGTCTTGTAATAATAAATAGTTATCAAAATAACATGGTCGCCAAACAGCAACAAAATGGCTTTTAACCACCAAATTAAATCAGACAGGGCTACTCTCTTGACAGATCGAAGTTGAGTGAGGCTCAGAAGCAATCGATGTTGGCAAATATCTAAAATTATAAACCGCCCGTCTTATTATTCGGGCGGGGTTATACTGCCGGATCACCGCGCCTGTGTGATCGCACAAGCAGCCAGAGAAAAAACGGGCCTCCGAGAAAGGCTGTGAAGATGCCGACCGGAAGTTCGGTGGGTGCGAAGACCGTGCGGGCCACTGTGTCGCAGGCCGTCAGAAAGGCACCCCCGCTGAGCAGGGCGGCAGGAAACAGTCGGCGGTGGTCCGCACCCACTATCAGGCGGCAGATATGGGGGCACATCAGCCCGACAAATCCCACCGGGCCGCAGATCGAAACAATGACGCCCACCATGACAGAAACCGAAAGAAAGAGGGTCGTCTTGACCCGCCCCACCGGGACCCCGCGGCTGGCGGCAAGTTCCTCTCCTGTGGTGAGTACGTTGAGCTCACCCACCCGCGCCGCCAGTATGATGGCGCCTGCCAGCAGAAAAGGCAGAATCCGAAGAGAAGCGTCAAAGCCCACCATTTGTAGCCCCCCCATAAGCCAGCGAAGGATGCGGAAGGTGTCGTAAAAATCGGCAGTATACTGGATCAGCAGAATAAGGCTGGAAAAAAAGAAGTTTACGGCCACACCTGCCAGCAGCATGGCGCCGGTGGTAAAATCGCGCTTGAAGCGCGACAAGGCGTAGACAATGCCAATGGCCGTAAGTGCGCCCAGCATGGCACCGGTGGTAACCCCGCTAAAACCCAGAAATGTGGCGCCCAAACCGAGCCGCATGCCGATGGCAGCGCCCAGAGAGGCACCGCTGGAAACGCCCAGGGTAAAGGGAGTTGCCAGGGCGTTGCGAAACAGGGCCTGGAAAGTCATGCCCGCTGCGGCAAGTCCGGCCCCGGCCATCCAGGCCAGGCAGGCCCTGGGCAAACGAATTTCCCAAAAAATCATGGACCCGGGTATGTCAGGTCCGGGATGCAAAATGGCATTTAAAGGAATTGCGCGCCCGCCCACAAGCGGCGCACATAACAGGACCGTGAAGGAAACAACGAGAAAAAAGGGCAGGTGATTAAACTTTTTCATACCCCGGCTCCCTGGGGCGCTACGAATCGCAGACCCGTGACAGGATCATCCATAAAGCGGAAGTCTGCGCCGAATATCCGGCCCAGACGCTCTTTACTGACCAGGTCATGCACCGGACCGCACCAGGCCACCCGGCCCCTGCGCAGGGCCACGGCATGGCCCCCGGTCATAATTGCCGCGTTTACATCGTGGGTGACGGTCATGATGGTGGCGTCCGATTCACTGTTGATAGCGCGCAGGATAGCGCAGACCTCGGCCTGGTGCCGATAGTCCAGAAAGGCGGTGGGCTCGTCCAGCAGCAGGATATCCGCCCCCTGGGCCAAAGCCGCCGCAATAAATACTTTCTGGCGTTCGCCTCCGCTCAAGGTTTCAAGGGTTCGGTCGGCAAAGGACTTGATATCCGTTCGAACCAGGGCCTCTTCAATGGCGGATTGGTCGTCCGGATGGGCTGAACCAAATGGGCCGGAGTAAGCATAGCGCCCCATGCGGACGAATTCGCGCACGGTATATGGGAAAAGCTGGTCGCCTCCGGCCTGGGGCACATAGGCCATGTGGCGGGCCAGCTCACGCTGGGAATAGGACTTTAGCAAACGGCCAAAAAGACGCACCTGGCCCTGCCAGCCCGTATGGATACGCATCAGGCACTTGAGAAGAGTCGATTTGCCTGCACCGTTGGCGCCGATGACCGACCATGTTTCGCCGGTCCTGATGCAGGTTGAGACATCGCGAAGAATTGCAGTGTCTCTTATGGAAAAGCAAAGCGATTCGATTTCCAGGGCCGCTTCACTCATACGACAGGCCTTTTTGGGAATGCTTCGGGATGAAGCAAACGGGCCAGCTCTTCTTGAAACCGGATGTATCGCGGGCCGGGCCGCATGGCGTGGTTGCTGACAATCACATAAACCCGGCTCTCGCGCACTGCACTTACGGTCCGCAACCGGTCCCACTGGCCGGCTATTTCTGCCGCTGTCTTGCTGCCGGGTTTGAGTTGGCCGGCAAGATCGATGATAACATCGGGATTTAGTTGAATGACACCTTCGGCCGATACCTGGGGGTAGGCAACAGATGTGTCCGTGCAGGCATTGACCCCGCCGGCAGCCCGGATGATCTCGTCGTAAAAATTGTTGCACCCGGCCATGTACATGCCGGCAAGCTGGTCTGACTCGGTGTCACGGCCGATGCAGATCAGTACCCGTGGCCGGGGTTTGTTCTCAACTGCCTGCCCGATCGCCTTGGTCCTGGCGGCGAACCGGCTCAGCATGGCCGTTGCCCTTTGGTCGGCCATGCAGGCATTTCCGATGAGCCGGGGATCGCCTGGTGGATATCCGCAATTGTTTCGTGGGGCGTCGCCAGGGTCCGGATGTGCATCTTCTCCAGCTCATCCTTGACGTCACGATGAGAGGTCAGCAGGATGACCAGGTCCGGCTTGAGCGCGACAATCTCTTCGTAATTGGGGTCCATAAATCCGCCCACCCTGGCAATGGTGGTGGCCGCTTCGGGGTAATCGCCGTAGCGCGTCACCCCGACAACCTTACTACCTTGCCCCAGGGCAAAAAGAATTTCGGTGGTGGCAGGCGACATGGAGATGATACGTTGTGGGTTCAGCCCGGATTTTTCAGATGCCATCAACCCGTTTGCAGTGAAAATAAGCGCCAATGCCAGCAGGAGTGTGAGAATAGTCCGGTTTGTTCTAATCATTTTAGCTCCTTTCTTTAAATTACCTTCAAAAATCAGAACCACCCGCTCAGCGGGTGGTCTGCACTCCCCCTATAAGGGGTGGATACCAGCTTGTGCCTGAGGGCACACTGAACGGTTTGCCAACCGCATCATGTTCTCAGGCTACCCCTTAAGGGGCTTTTTTGATTTCTTGCCTACATTTACTGGCTCACCCGTAAACGTGTCCACATATTCTTTTAACGCTAATTGGTCTGTCGTAATATCTTCCTGTAACTGATTCTTTACATATTCGGCTATTCTTTTTGCATTTTTTCCTACTGTATCAACATAATAGCCTCTGCACCAAAAATGGCGATTTCCATACTTATACTTCAGGTTTGCGTGCCTATCGAATATCATCAGCGAACTTTTACCTTTCAGATATCCCATTATCGAGGAAACACTATATTTCGGTGGAATGCGAACAAACATATGCACATGATCAGGACAACATTCTGCTTCTATTATTCCTACTTCTTTCCTGTCACATAGTTCTCTCAGTATCTTGCCTATATCCTCCCGGATACTTCCATATATAACTTTCCTTCTATACTTGGGGGCGAAAACTATATGATATTTACATTCCCAAGCCGTGTGTGATAATTTATTTAATCATAGAAAACCCCGTCCTTTGGGCGGGGTCAGAGTCATTAGGCTCTGCCTTAAAATGTTTTTGAAATCGCGGTGGCGAAGCCATGAATTGGGCGTAATACCCCGGCCTCTGGCCGGGGATAGTCCAATTCAAGCGATTTCTTTATTTTTGTCCAATGGACTACCTCCTTTGCTTTTTGGATGTGGTTGGCAATCCTACTTCTGATATAGCATTGGAGGTTCTTTGCTTATAGCTAAAGACATGCTTATCACCTGCAGAGCAGGTGGTTTTTTCACGCTTAAGCGCAAACAATAAAAAGGACACGCCCCGGGCGTGTCCTTTTTTTATAGCATCAATTATACTTTATAAAATCAATATACTATAAACTATCCCGGTCCCCGGGGATTTTCATTTATATGAGTATCTGACTTATCTGATATTAGTTGCATCAGAATCACAGTTGCGGGCCAGTGCGGGAATTTCACCCAGCTTCCTCTATTTCATTTTATGTATATAAAATAATTAAAGTTCTAATTCAATATAAATTTATAGGACAGTATTTTAAAGTATAGCGGATTTATTGTGCAAGGTATTTCCGGAACTCACAAATTCAGGGAACTCGATGCAGCAGACCGTTTTGCAAGACAAAAGCTGATTGATATGGCTAGTCAGCAGGCTATAGAGGCTGAAACAAGCTGCAAAACCATAACAGTTGAAACAAAAGACAGCGCTCCTGTATCAGCAACCGGCAAAACCATTTTTTTTAAAAAGAGCCATATACGCCAGCCTGAAAGGACGACCGGACCTGGTGACAAGAAAAGAAATATTGTTATGATATAAATAAATTATTCTACTCATCGTAGAATATATCTTGACATTTTTTATTTATCTATTAATTTACAGTAACTAAAAACAGTTCAGGTGCTCATAAAAAGAGCTAAAAGGGAACCCCGTTTAATTCGGGGACGGGCCCGCCGCTGTGATTGGGGACGAAAGCCGAAATATGTCACTGTTCCGATTAACCGGAATGGGAAGACTCGGTTAGTAGGATGATCCATAAGTCAGAAGACCTGCCTGAATGATAAAAGCATATTCCTCGTGGACAAGGGAATATCAAGTGATCTTGTGTAAAAAAAAGGGATACCCGGATCGATTTCTTATCATTCCGGGTTTTTTATTTTATAGATTAATATTTTTAAATTTTAAATCAATCTGTTCAGGTGTTTTAGAGCAAAGCTTAAAAGGGAACCCCGTTAGAGTCGGGGACGGACCCGCCGCTGTAATTGGGGACGAAAACCGAAACATGTCACTGTTCCGATTAATCGGAATGGGAAGACTCGGTTAGTAGGATGATCCATAAGTCAGAAGACCTGCCTGAATAATAAAGGGATATTCCTCGCGGACAAGGGAATATCAAATGATCTTGTGTAAAAAAAAGGGATACCCGGATCGATTTCTTATCATTCCGGGTTTTTTATTTTATAGATTAATATTTTTAAATTTTAAATCAATCTGTTCAGGTGTTTTAGAGCAAAGCTTAAAAGGGAACCCCGTTAGAGTCGGGGACGGACCCGCCGCTGTAATTGGGGACGAAAACCGAAACATGTCACTGTTCCGATTAATCGGAATGGGAAGACTCGGCAAGTAGGATGATCCATAAGTCAGAAGACCTGCCTGAATATTAAAGAGATATTCCTCGCGGACAAGGGAATATCAAATGATCTTGTGTAAGAAAAGGGATACCCGGATCTATAGCTGTATATAGATTCGGGTTTTTTATTTGGTGCTGGATAGTAATAACAACAGAGGTTATGGAATCCACCGGGCGGAGCTGTAAACGCCAGATGGGAAATAGATATGATAACTAAAAACAGTGGAAGGACAACTATGGCAACAATTCAAGGGGAAGAAAAATCTGCTCACAGACTCCGGTTGCATGTATATTTGTTTATGTTTCTGATTACTGGATGCTGCATTATTTTCCCCCAAGCAGTTAAAGCCGATGAAAACAGCGATACGATTGTAATAACTGCCGAGGATATTAAGGCACTTAATGCTCATGATATGGCCGATGTACTTAACAATGTACCGGGTGTTACAGCTGGAAGCAGTTCTGTCAGCATCCACGGCTCTAATAAAGTAAAGGTACTGGTAGACGGACGCCCAATTAATGATCCTACTTCCAGCCATGGAGGAGTCAACTGGGATCTGGTCTCACCCCTGGAAGTGGAGCATATAGAGATACTGCGCGGCAAGGGCGGATTAAGGTACGGACAGGATGCATCAGGTGGGGTGATAATTATTACGACAAAACGGGCTAAACGGCTCTCAGGCAATATAAAGGCCTATGGCGGAAACAATAAAACCGGGTATGGATATGTCAACATGCAGATGGTTTCAGGAAAAATGACTGCCGGCATTACAGGCGGGACTGAAACAACTGACGGGTATAAGGTCAACAATGATAAAGAACGCTACCAGGGAGGCATTAAGCTGGCCTATACATTTGATGATCAAAAATCGTTATCTTTTACAGGCGATTATCTTAAGGATGACAAGGGATCGAGTGGACTCCCGTCCTACCCTACTCCATTTGCACGGATTGATTCCAGCAACACAAATCTTTCAATGCGTATAAATTACAACAAATTTGCAAGTACAACTTCCTTTAATAAAGGGCGTAAACACAATACTGATATAACCAGGGAGATTGACCAGGATCTGCATGTAACCGAATGGGAAGAAGACCTGGCAGGGTCATTCACTACCGGAAACCTTGGAGAATTGACTCTGGGAACCGGATTTATTCTTGGTGAGGCCTCAGGCACAAATTTTACAGATCAGCAGGAAGAGACCTTTTCGGTATTTGCAGCACAGTCTATTAACTGGCCCGAAAATCCCTTCTCGTTAAGCCTTGGGATACGGGCGAATAAAAACTCTGCATTTGATAATGCCTATAACCCTGAAATAAAGACCACCTATAAGAAGGATAAATGTCGATTAACACTGGCCTATGGAAGAGTTAATAATACGCCCTCTTTTTATCAGAGATTTGATGAGACCAGCTCTAAGGCACCTAATCCCGATCTGGATATGGAGACATCTGACAACTACAGCCTTGCTTTTTTTATTGAACCGGCAGACATTTTCTCCTTTAACTTTTCAGTTTTTTATAATCGTTTAAGCGACCGCATTACCTATATGATGGGTGATGACGGTATAAGCCAGTACCAGAATGTCGGTCTTGTCACATATACAGGGGGAGATCTTGCAGTTTCATGGCAGCCCCATGATACATTAAAGGTAAAAAACAGCTATACCTACCTTGAAGCAAAGGATGATGAGACAGGTTTATGGCTGACATCCAAGGCAAGGCATAATGCAACAACAAATATTTACTGGAAACCTTACGGACCGCTTTCGATCGTCCTTTCAGGAAAGTATTGTTCCAAGGTTTATAGGAATAAAAGCAATACAACGACTGTCCCTGAATATACAATCGCTGATTTCAGGGCAGAATATGCCTTTAAGCGATTCAGCCTGTTCGGTGAAATTGAAAACCTTTTTGACAAAACCTTTTATTATGCCGACGGACTCCTTGCGCCTTCACGCTGCTGGATTATCGGACTGAACTGGAAAATATGAAAAAACTCCCGCTCAAAACTCTTTTGGGAAACGGTCAATGCTGATCGCGTTTATTCATGGACACATGTTTAATGTACACTCCTGGTCCAGGGCCGCAGAAATACTGGAACAGGTCGGGATAGAACTTTCTATGTTTTCCCAGCAGCAGTCTCCGGACAGGGCAATATCCTTTATGGAAAACAGGGAAGCGGATATAGTCATAGGCAGGCTGTTCCGTGATCTTCCCCTGCATGATGAGCTCATAGAGTATTCAAAAATTGCAAAACACCGTATGGGCCTGGGGCAGGAAATGCCTCCTGATTTTTCGACCTTTACGGCCGGACAGATTTCGGAATTCAGCCGATATATGGCCGCTGTGTCGGTAGAAAACTATGTAAACGGCATAAGGTATCTTGCCGCCTGTACAGGTTTTGATATTCAATTTAAGGAGCCCTCCCCTGTCCTTACAAACGGCATTTATCATCCTGATGTGACAGGCCTTTTTTCATGCATATGGGATTACCTGGAATGGTATAAATGCAAAAACAGTGTCACCAGACCGGATCCGGTGATAGGTATAACCTGCCATTACAACCAGATCGCAGAGGATAATCATCGGGATGCGGACATGATCATAAGGACCCTGGAATCAAATAATATGATTCCTCTTTGTGTGTGTTCTGACAGCGGCCGGGATTCGAGTCTGCCTCTTCCTGATCGCTACCCCTGGCTTTCATTCTTAAAAGAATCTACAAATATTGTACCCTCAGGACTTTCTGCAATTATAAACCTTATGTCCGGCAGGCTGCTGGCAAAGCCTGAAGACACCTTTGTTTTTGAAGATTTAAACGTGCCTGTATTTCAGGCCATACGTCTTTTTCATCAGCATCCTGATGAATGGGCAGGAGATAACAGTGATCTTGTTTCAGGCTCAAGCGCCATGATCTATGGCCTGGCCCAGCCAGAAATGTCAGGAGTAATAGAGCCCACTATGGTTGCCGGTACGGTCATGGAGCCAGATCCAGGCAGCGGAGTCTCATCAAGGCGTTATCTTCCGGTTAAGGAGCGGATAGAACACCTGTGCAGACGTGTCAAAGGATGGCACAGGTTGCGCACACTTCCAAACAATAAAAAGCAGGTAACAATAATACTGCATAACAATCCCTGCAAGGCAGTGGAGGCCACACTTGGAGTAGCTGCCGGACTGGACACTTTCGAAAGCCTGTCCCGCCTGATAAACTCAATGAGATATGCGGGGTATGACGTAGGAGAGGCCCCTCAAAGCGGTAAAGCCATCCTGGATATGTTCATGGATCGCAAGGCTGTATCTGAATTTCGCTGGACCACAGTTGATGAAATCGTGGAAAAAGGCGGCGACATATACAGGATGAATGGGGAAGAGTATTCAGAGTTTTTTGACAGTATCCCGCAAAAGGCACAAAATCGAGTGCTTCAGGACTGGGGCGAATTTCCCGGTGAAGGAATGGTGTTTAATAAAAAAGGTGAACCGGAACTCCTTGTAACAGGGCTTTGCTTTGGGAACCTTAAGATTATGCTTCAGCCGAAACGGGGATGCTACGGGTCAAAATGTAACGGCGAAGTGTGTCGAATCCTGCATGATCCTGAACTCTCGCCCCCTCACCACTGGTTTGCTTCATATTACTACATCAGAAAAACATCTGATGCTGTAATCCATTTTGGAACCCACGGTGCAATGGAATTTTTACCCGGAAAACGTGCAGCCCTTTCAGACGCCTGTTTCCCGGAGATCACACTGGGTGATCTGCCCAATATCTACCTCTATATCATGGATGTAAGCGGAGACGGCATGGTTGCCAAACGAAGGGGACGTGCTGTTCTTGTTGATCACCTTACCCCTGTCTACAGGCCTGCTGTCATGGATGATAAGCTTGTTGAACTGGAGCGGCTTGTTAAAGAATATCATTCCGCCCTGGATAACAATGAGAAGAGCAGGATGAATATAATTCAGCAGAAGATGCTCGAACTGATGAAATCAAAAAACCTTGTTGACCAGGAATATGACGGAACTGATTTTTACGAAGAAGTTGGCATGCTCTCAAGGCGCATCGCAAGGATCAGGAGAGCCCTTGCGCCATCAGGCATGCATACACTGGGTACATTTCCGGATTCAGAGGGCATTGCCACCATGATTGCCACAATGCTCATAAAACAGGCGGACGGACTTCCTTCGCTGGATGAAATCGCTGCTTTGGCAAATTTTGAGAATAATGACAGCTTTGATACTGCAAGAGATATTATCAGGAGAATTATTGATACGGATTATGATCCTTCAGTGTCTGAACTGCCCGCAGAATTCAGGGACTGGTGCCTGGCCACAGGCAATAAGATAAAGATGAGCGACCGCGAAATACCTCAGCTTCTCAGGGCCTTGAACGGTGAATATATTGAACCTGGTCTTTCAGGCTCTCTTGTTCTGGGAAAAACAGAGGCACTGCCAACCGGCCGCAATTTTTACAGCACTGACGTTCGCTCTCTGCCTACAAAGTCTGCCTATGAAGCAGGATGCACCCTGGCTGATAATCTTCTGGTCAAATATATTAAAGAGGAAGACAGGTTCCCGGAAAGTGTCGGCATCAGCCTCTGGAGCATCGACGCTTTCAAGTCAGACGGTGAGGTGTTCTGCCAGATCCTTCATCTCATGGGAATGCGGCCGAAATGGAATTCTTCAGGACAGGCAACAGGAGTAGAAGCCATCCCTCTTTCCGAGCTTTACCTTTCGGTTGGAGATAAATCTTTCTCGCCACGCCCGCGTATCGACGTTGTAATACAGACCAGCGGTATCTTAAGAGACATGGTTCCGCATTTTGCAGATTTTTTAGATGAAGCCGCGGTAATGGCCTCCACTCTTGAAGAATCTCATGAACTTAATTTTATACGCAAACATACAGACGAAAGATTTGCAGAAATAAAGGCCGAACTTGGTAACACGCTTTCTATAAAGCAGATGTCCAGAATGGCAAGTTTTCGAGTTTTCTCATCTCCGCCCGGGACATACGGCATCGGGGTCGGTCTTGCGCTTGACGCCTCTGCCTGGGAAGATGAAAAAGATCTTGCGGAAACATATATCAACTGGGGAGGATACGCATACGGATCAGATCGTTCCGGAGATTTTGAGCGAATCAGCGGCCAGGCCGCCCATGATCTGTATGCAAGAAACCTTAAGTGCATTGATGTCACCTATATGAGACAGTATTCGCCTGAATATGACCTTGTGGATGTGGGAGGCTATGCCGGTTATCTTGGGGGCATGTCAGTAGCTATAAAGGCAGTTGGAGGTAAATCTGTAAAACAGTACTGGGCAGACAACAATGCCGAAAATGACCTTTCTGTAAGGAATCTTAAGGAAGAGCTGGAAACCTCAGTGATCTCCCGGCTCCTCAATAAAAACTGGATAGAGGATATGAAAGAACACGGTTACAAAGGCGCATCCGGGGTTTCCGGCCGCGTTAACAACCTGTTCAAATGGAGTGCCACCACCCAGAAGGTTGATAAATGGGTATTTGATGAAATCGTTGAGACATACATCAGCAACCTGGAAAACCTGGAATGGCTCAGGGCTGAAAACCCCTACGCCCTTGAGGAACTGACCCGAAGACTTATTGAGGCAGAATCCAGGGGACTATGGGAGGCAGATCAGGACATGATGCTGCAGGTTCGTGATGCGGCACTTATGATCGAAGGCGATATGGAAGAGATGATAGGAGAAGTTACCCAAGAATTTCAGGGTTCAAAGGTTGATGTCATGACGGCTAAAGATGTGGATAAATGGCAGCCGAAATGGAATCTTAAAAGTGAATTGCAGTTATAAAAAAATATGAACATCAAAAAAATACTTAAATTTTTACTCTGGTTTCTTTTTTTTACCACATTCACCCTGGAAATGGTGAAGATCATTTTTGATTTGACTCCTGATACAGGACATAAGTCGCTTGCCATGGCAAATGCATTCTTCTGGTCATCACTTTTACTCATAGAAATCATTATGGCAGGTCTTGTTATTTATTTCTTTATTAACTACCCCAGGCGCCGTATCAGACTTCTCGTGCTGTCGATCTGCCATTTTACAGTGATACTTATGTTGCCAATGATATTAAATGACTGGAGCTGGACCTGTCTGCTTTACCCATGGCCCCATTCACTCCAGTGTTTTGATCCGGCCACCCATTCAACCGCTATGATATTAAGTCTGTTTACAGGTTTTATAGTGGTTCCTTTGATCTCCTATAGATGGGGTTATAAAGCCTTCTGCGGATATATTTGTCCACATGGCGCATTCTATTCAGAAACCTATGGGAGGCTGTTTAGAGGCCAGCCCGGAAAATTGATTAAGCTTGGTCGCATTATACCCATGGTATATTTTCTTTTCATGGCTGCAGCACTTATCCTTATCCTGCTGGTCCCGGATACTATCGATCCGATCCGCGCAACACAAAAACTTTTATATTTTATAACAGCGGAATTCTTCTACTTTGTTATTGGCGTTCCGCTTTTAGGCGGGCGTTCCTACTGCACGATGATCTGTCCTATGGGATTTTTTACCAAGCATGTAAGATCGCTCAATAAATAATAATTACATACAATGAGGATAAATTATGAATAAAACAGCCACCGGTCAAAATGACAATATCCGCGGCCAGCCTTTACTCAAGTTTTCCAGATCAAAATGACAGGATGGACGAGCCGTCCAAGTTCAATCCATCCTGTCGCCAGGAAGCCGGGAATCAATATACCGGCGATTCCGGGAGATTCATCTTACATCGCAATCTTCCGGAAGTCAAAAAATAGAAATGGGCATAATTGTTTTCCTGTCTCACAGGTCACAGTCCCATCTCAAAATCTTTTAAAAACCAGACAAATAAGGAGAATGTGATGTATATAATCAGTAAAAATTTGATTATTTTTTTCGTCTTTTTCATTTTTTTAAGCCTGCCGGTAATCGGGCTGGCAGAAGAAGAGACAGAATCAATAAAAGACGAAAAAGAATATCTGCTTGAAGAGGTTGTTGTTTCATCAACAAGCCCTGATATCAAACTGCTGGAAACTCCGGGCACTATTAATATTTTTACAGCTAAAGACCTTGAAAAAGGCGCCTATATCGATGTTGCGGATGTTGTAAAAAACCTTCCCGGTATTACAAATGATACAACCAACCCCGGCATGCCCAAATACAATTTTCGCGGTACAGCCTATGCCCACTCAAGGGGAGCGACTGTATATGTAGATGGTCAGGAAATCAGCTCAGAAAGAATCGGCTATGGTGACATGAACTATGTTGACCTTAATGATATAGAACAGATACAGGTTATCAAAACTCCGGGGGCACAATATGCAGAGTCTACCCGGGGCATTATATATATCACAACCAAAAGAGGTAACAAGGAAGGTCATGATCAACGTGTGAAGCTGCAGTATGGTTCATGGGGTATTCATAAAGAAAATGTTTCTTTCTGGGGCAAGGAAAGCGCCTTTGATTACCGTCTGAGCTTCATGAATCAGGGCGGAGACGGTTACCGACATAATGAAGATGAGAGAACACGTGCCAATTTCAAGGGAGGGTACTCCTTTGATGATACCACGAGACTGGGTATCAGCGCCAGTTATAAAGACCAGAATTATTTTTCCTCAACAAGTCTTAAAAAATGGCAACTGGACAGGAATCCAAGAGACAATACACCACCAAGCGATCCCGATGAAAATGATCCTGAAACCTATAATTTATCGCCCACTTTTAATGATCGGGAAATATATGACATGTCTGCTGATTTCAAAACCGATAAAGAGACCTGGTTTTTAAAATCACTGCTGGCATACACTAATACTGACGGATTATACCTTTCCCAAACCAATAAAAACCGTTATGAGCCCGGTACTGACAGCAGCAGCTATCAGCGCGATTATATTGAAGACCGCCTTTCATTTAAGGCATCAGGTGGCTATAAACTTAATAACGGAGCTGTCTGGAGCACTTTAACCCTGGGAACTGAATATGACAAACATAATTACGACCAGGCAAGGACTTACGTCTTTGATACGGAACTGAGTTCCGGTCAGCTGGAAAATTTGGAGAAGTACGATTGCGAAATAAATATAGACCGCATCAGCTTTTTTATCAATAATGACCTGAAAACAGGAGAGCATTTCAGGATTCAAACTGCCGTTCGATTAGATAATGTGGAACTTAAATACCAGGACCATTATGCCGGCACTGCCGATGTAAATAACGATTATGACAAATTTTCCTGGAACATCTCTCCTTCCTACAGTTTTTCAGGTGATGACAATCTTTACCTGACAGTAAGCCAGGCCTATTTTTACCCTAATATTGATTACACAAGGATGTCGGCACACTATAGTGAAGATTTCCCTGGAAATGATCCATCACAATTAAAGCCTGAGGATGTCAGGACATGGGAACTGGGCTATAAAAACAAGTTTAACAGAAACCTGAATTATTCCATTGCAGTGTACCACATGACAACTGATGATAAATTCATTTTTCAATATGAAGAGGAAACAAATCGCAGCCAGGGAGCAAGGAACCTTGGTAAAACTGTGGCCAAAGGACTGGAACTTGAACTGGACGGCTGGGTGACAGAGCAGTTAAACTATCGTTTTAACTACGGCTACATGGATGCCAAATGGGACGATCCCAATGCTATTTACCCATCCTACGACTGGAGTGATCCACCTGGTGATGAAGATAGAATTGCAATGCATATTGATGGAAAAAGGCTCGCCAGGGCTCCTAAACATAAAATAGGAGCTACCCTTTCCTACTATCCCATTAAAAATCTACTTGCCTGGGTCAATGTCACCTATGAGGGTAAAAAAAATGTGGATTATCTGGAACGTGTGATACAGCCGTCTTCAACTTTGATAGATTTAAAACTGGATTACAAATTTGACAACCTGTTCAAAGGCGTTTCAATATACGGTCTTGTAAAAAATGTTGTGGATAAAGATTACGCCTACTATTCCAACTCTGCAGGCACCCGGAACAGCGACGGTACACTCGATACCAGTTATTATCCCTATCCGGGGCGTTATTTTGAAATTGGTATGATTTTTAATTTTTAATTTTTTACAAAGAAGACCCTGTATTTAAGACAGGGTCATTTCTTACTTAAAGGAGACTACAATGTATACTTTTAAAAAAGGATTGGTACTGTCTGTATTCTGTATATGTTTTATTTTTTCCATAAACGCATCGGCCCATTACATGTGGCTGAACGTAAATGATTACACCCCTGATAAAGACAAAACCGCAATGTTCACCATAGGCTGGGGACATCATTTTTATAACCCGGTAGAAGATCTTCTTAACAGTGACGAACTGCTTGGCGATATATTCATGATCGATCCGGATGGAAACAAGTCCGAAATCAAACCCTTAAACATTATACAGTATGAATCAGCAGACAAATTATCCGAGGGCACCTGGATAGCCATGGTTCAGCGTAAGGAAGGTTTTTCAACCAAGACCACGGATGGATATAAGCGACAGTCAAGAAAAGGTTTAACAAATGTTGTTTACTCGCGCTACCTGGGTATGTATGGCAAAGCAATTATTAATGTGGGACATGCATCCGGGAATGATATTGTCCAAAAACCTGTAGGTGCTCCCCTTGAAATAATACCGCTGACAAATCCTGCAAACACTAAGGAAGGTGATTATTTCAGATTTAAGGTTTTATACCAGGGAAAGCCTGTAGCAGAATCATTCAACGCCACCTATGTTGGGTTCTCAACAGGTACTGACTTTGCTTTAACTGAAAAAACAGATGATAAAGGGGAGGGCAAATTAAAAATAACTAAATCCGGCATATGGGTTATCAAGGCAAACCATAAAGCTCCATATCCAAACAAAGAAGATGCTGATGAATACTCATATACCGCATCCCTTGCATTTGAAATAAAATAAGAGAATTTGTTTTTGTGTTTTAATAACAACACCTCTTGCAAATTATGCAGGGATAGGGATTGTGTTATATCTTTATTGTAATGAGAAATCTGCATATTTAACCTCCCTTTAAAAGCAGAGTTTCACCCCAGTAATTTACCAGTCATTTGCTCTCTATTGTTTTTGAAAAAAGTGACGAATGGCTCAGGCTAATTTACAATTACAACAACATGACACAATTTCGAAGTCGGGCATCCGGAATGAATTTATTCAGCGTATTTCCGGGTGCCCGCCCCTGCTACCCGGAGCAAGGTACCTGGCTGCCTTTTCCCTTTGGAAAACATTAAAATTCAGCAATACATAAGGACATCTTTAAATTGAAATTATTTACAGTTACAGTTGTGCTGTTACATTCCATCATCCTTTTTCCCTTTCATTCCCTTGCGGATACCCGTTTTCCTGTATATTTTTTCCAGATAGAAAACCAGGAACATTATATATACCCATCTGAACTGGAAAGTATGAACTGGCGGGAAATCAGGGATCGAAAGAAAACATACAGGGCTGCAAGGGAAGAAATCAAAAAATTCAGTGTAAAGACACTTGAATCTGAAACACTGCAATTTCCGGAATTACAGTTTAAAAAAACTCACGAAATATTCACTCTTTCAGAAGATGACTTTTTAACCGGGAGTGATATTTTTATTCGGGATACTAACGGAAGAATTTATCCTGGTAACGCTGACATAACAGATACTGGCACACATATATCTATTCCGGAAGACATCAACCTTGCAGGTCGTTATCTGCTGGGGGCTCATCTGTCCTCAAAGGAGCAAGATATAGTTATGGATAACACTCCAGAAGAAGTCCATATTTCTCTCAAGTATCTTGTGCCTCACTATAAAAATGGGGGCAATGTAGGAAGCACTTCGGTTGTCTTTTTTGATGACCCTGATCTCATGCCTCTTGAGATAGGTCCGGTAATAAATACGGCAAAATCCCGTTATGGTGGAGGAACGCAGACAGTTCACAGAGAATATAAAATGATGGTTAAGTTTAATGCAAAGCCTCTGGCATCCGCCAAAGTTACTGTCATGTCCATTGAAAGCGGATGGAGTAAATCGTTTGTGACCGATAGCAGAGGAATAATTGAAATAATGCCTACAGATGACCGATCAGGATCAAAAGATTTCCAGAACTACCTGTATATTGCGACTCATCACGATACTGACAAAGATCAGTATTACATTACCACCTTTCCGGTAACAATCAATAAGAACCGGCCTGAATGGCGCTCCAAAACGACAGGATTTATATTCTGGTCCATCACGGGTACTGCCATGATCCTTCTGACTATTGCTGGATACTGGATCAGAAAAAGACAGCGGCAGAATCGCAAACTTGCGGTCTATGAAAAACAGACTATAAACTAAGGGTTGCCATGAATATAAAAAATCTACGCTGGACAATCCTTTTTATATCCTTTTTTGTTCTTTTATTCGGTGCATATGCAGGGCTTTATTTCGGATATTTCATTCCGACATTTTCCTGCTGCTATGTGAGGGCAAGGGCAGGCACATGTTTTATGCTCACTCTTCAGCAGACCATAGCAAGCTTCACCTGGGACAGTACCCTGATATTTCTTGAAAGGTTTTTCTATTTTTCAATCCTGGTTATTATACTCGGCCGTGCCTGGTGCGGATGGATATGCCCCCTTGGATTGTTTCAGGATGTGCTTGACTGGATCAGGACAAAGCTCAGTATCTCCTATATAAGATTTTCAACAAAGCTTGTACAAAGCCTTGCTTGGATAAAATGGACCTTTTTCTCTATAGCTGTTTTAATACCGGTATGGGTAGCCTTTCCCCTTTTCTGTCCTTACGCTGCCCTGAATCTAAACATTCCCTACTGCCAGCTCTGTCCGGGTAAATACATTCTTCCGCTGATTGTGGGGAATCCTGATAGAATAGCAGTCAACTTTAACAGTGTTGCCAACCTGGTTACATCCACACTTGGGCTTGCGTTCTCTTCCATAACCATAATAGGTGCCATGATTAAACGCAGATTTTTCTGCACCTTCTGTCCGCTCGGCTTAATGATGTCCTGGTACAGGAAGATCAGCTTTTTTAAATTAAAGAAGGATGATTCAAAATGCACACGCTGTGAAATCTGTTACAACGCATGCCCTGTTGATATCGAAGATGTATATAAATCCATTGGAAAAAAAGATGTAACATCCGCAGACTGTTTGCTGTGCCTGAAATGTGTTGAGAACTGCCCTGAAGACGACGCATTGAGTGCAACATACCTTGGGAAAACAATCTACAAATCATCTGCTAAAGGTTTTTTTAATAAAAAGGAAAAGCAATAAAGCCGAACCGCAAAGACGCAAAGGACGCCAAGAAAAATAATAACTTAAAACATTTCTCTCGCAGAGACCGCAGAGAACACGGAGAAAGACAAATGCATTTTATTATTTTAAATAAATTAAAACCGTTTTTGTCTTTTGTTTTTAGCTGTGAACTCAGAGAGCTCTGGCGAAGCGGGCGAGACACTTAAAAGCAACTAGTTTCTCCGGTCAAGTCGAAGAATAACGATGAGGGCAGGCAGTCATTCCACGGCTTGACCGTGGAATCCAGTAATAGAATGTCAATAAAAGATCAAAACTTACTTTTATCCTTTATGGTGAATAAAATTAACGACAAGAAATAAGAATAAACATCAAATAATTTTTCTGTAAGGAGTAAATAAAATGAAATATCGATTTTTAACATACATATCCATGATGCTTTTAGGAAGCTTTTTATCCGCCCCGCCTTCTTCAGGCGATGAGATTAATAAGGCAGGGCCGGTATCTTCCCAGGTTGGCATGTATTCCTACCGGGACAAAGAACTTACAGGCTATATCAGCAAGGACAGCAAGGGACAGATAAAAAAAATAATAAAAATCAAACGTAATGAAAAGGGCGACATCATAGAAAAAACACACTATGACTCACAGGGAAAGGTAAAACTGAAATACGACTACAGGTTTGAAGATAAAAATCGCCTCACAAAAAAGATAAAGCTGGCAGCAGACGGAAAGGTCACCCGTATTAATATTTTTTTTTATGATGATCATAACCTTGCCTTTAAAGAGACTGTTACAGATGCAGAAGGCACTATAACAAAAACCCATTTTTACTGCTACAGCCAGGACGGTGAACGGATAATGAAACGAAGCCTTGATGCAAAAGGCTTTCTGACCGATATAAAATTCTATATCTTCGACACAGATAACAGGCGAGTACGGGATTACAGTATTACTCCAGAAGGGGATGTTTCATCAAGCACAAAATACATCTATAATGATGAAGGAAAACTGGAAAAGACAGAGTCTTATGATAAAGATTTCAGGATTAAAAGCATAGCCACCATTTCAAGGGATAATATTGGAAGGCCCATGATTAAAAAGGGCTTTGATGCTGACAACAATCTAAAATCTCATCTCTATTATACCTATGAATAAGATTAGCATAGAAGAAAAGAAAAGCAGGCGCTTTTTAAGGCAGGTTGCAGGAAATGCGGTCATTGAACTGGAAAAACTTAGGAATATCCCGGACAGCCCCGCCTCCCTTAACTATTTTTACGATATAATGGAATCGGTTTTTGTCCTGAACGAACCAGATAAAATATTTGAACCGGATTACAGGAATCCGGTTTTTATAGGCGTTTACTGTATGGTTGTTCCCGAAGAACTGATTTATGCGGCAGGCGCTGTACCGGTAAGGCTCTGCGCCGGTTCATTTGATGCATCACAGAATGGAGAAGACCTGGTTCCCCGTGACGCCTGCCCTCTGGTAAAATCTGCCATGGGATTTTCAGTTCAAAAGGGTCTGAAGATCTTTGACCGGTGCGATGTTGTAATAGTCCCGACAACCTGCGACTGTAAAAGAAAAATGGGAGAAGAGCTTTCCGAATATAAAAATGTCTGGATGCTGGAGGTACCGCATATCAAGGATGCAGTCTTATCCAGGGAGATCTGGATTGAACAGGTATATGCATTGAAGAATTTAATAGAAAGACATGTCTCCAGAACCAGTTCAGAATGCAAAATAACTGTCCAAAGATTAGGTAATGCTATAAAAGATGTTGCCGGGGCACAGGCCGAGATAAGAAAACTTTTATCCGTACGCGCATCATTAACGCCGGCTATATGGGGCAGGCAGGCAACTGCTGTCATCAATTCATATGCCTATGCTCCGGCGGATAAATGGAGAGAGGCCCTTAATCGCCTTAACAGTGAACTTGCCACAAGGTCAGCCAGAGGGACTTCAATATGCCGGGAAGACACACCCAGGATACTTATTGCAGGAAGTCCTTCCATCTTTCCAAATATGAAAATATCAAACCTTGTAGAAGAGATGGGCGGAGTAGTTGTTTATGACGAGTCCTGCGCAGGAGACAGATACCTTTCTGATCCGGTTGGCAATACGGAAAACAACCTGGGAGATCAATTGATCGGACTTGCTTCCCGCTATATGTCCCCGTGTACCTGTCCCTCCTTTGCCCCGAACAATGACCGGTTAAGGATAGTTCAAAGGATAGCAGATAACTCTGCTGTGGACGGGGTATTGTATCATGTTTTAAAGGGCTGTATCTCATATGACTTTGAGGTTCTCAGGCTCGAAAAGGAACTAAAACAGCAGGGCATCCCTATGCTTCGTGTTGAGACTGATTATAACCCTGAAGATATTGAACAACTCAGGACAAGAATAGAGGCTTTCATTGAAATGCTGAAAACAGGAAAAAAGAAAAGAGGATTACAGATAAAATGACCTATTATTATGCAGGCGTTGATGCGGGTTCAACCTATGTCAAAGTGGCCTTTCTTGATGAGAGTGGCAAACTTACAGGGTATGACCGGCAGCCGACGGGTATAGATGCAGACAGCACATCAGGTAAAATGATTGATAATATAGTTACCAGCAATGGCCTGGACCCGTCCCAGGTCAAGGCCGTAATATCTACCGGATACAGCCGCCGTACAATTACAAGGGCAAATGATACTGTTACGGAAATCAGGGCACATGGTGTGGGTGCGCGGTGGGCTGCACCCGAAGGTGTTGATATCCGTACGGTAATAGATATCGGCGGTCAGGACAGCAAGGTCATTCTGATTGATGAACAGGGTGAAACAACCAACTTTACCATGAATGACAAGTGTGCTGCCGGCACCGGGCGTTTTCTTGAATCCCTTGCCCGTATCCTTGAACTGGATGTAAAGGATCTCGGCCCCATCTCCCTTGAATCAAAGGTACCTCTTAATATTAACAGTACATGCGTTGTATTTGCCGAATCGGAAGTGGTCTCCCTGGTAGCAAGAAAAAAAAGCAGGGAGGATATAACTGCAGCCATTCACCGCTCCCTGGCAAAACGCATTGCCGGGATGTTCAAAAAGACCGGTGGAACAGCCGAAATACTCCTTACCGGAGGAGGCGGGCTTAATATTGGTATAGCTGATGCCCTGGAAGATCTGCTTTACATGGATGTTCATGTTCCCGAATATCCTCAGCTCAACGGGGCAATCGGGGCGGCTTTGATTGGTATGGGAGAATAGACTATGCTTAAAAATTTATCTAACTTCCTAAAACAAACTCTATTATTACTAATAATTTTAAGCGTCACTGCATGTGACAACATATCACAGAGCGTGAAAGAGACTAATGATCATTCATCCCTTGTTGTTGAAGAAACTGCTGACAGTATAACCTGCATGCTTCCGGATGGTGGGATATCGGTTATCCCAAAACATCCTAAAAGAACAATTGTACTTTTGACTTCTCTTTTGAATCTCTGGGTCGAGTCAGGAGGCACAGCCATAGCCCGCTGCACAGGAGATATCAATGTGCCGCCTGAGGTGATAAACATCCCCGAGGTTGGCTCCTTCAACAACCCCAACGCAGAAAAGGTCATAACTCTCCAGCCAGATCTTGTTATTTCATCTGATGTGGCCGGTTTCAGGGATATAATCCCCATACTGAAGCAGAATAATATTCCCTATATCTTTCTCCGCTATGTAAATCATTATGATTACCTTCACATACTAGACCTCTTCTCCAGAATCAACGGAACAGAAAAGATTTATCAGGCCGCCTATGAGAGGATGTCAGAGAGGATCAATATAATTACAGAAAGGTGCAGGAAGTTTAAAGGACCTAAAGTGCTTGTTGTGTTTACATCCACAAATTCGGTTTCATGCGAACTGCCCAATTCTCAGACAGGTGTAATGCTTTCCATGATCGGGGTGAAGAATATTATTTCCAAGGATTATAACCTCGCCTCACAGACACGTGTTGATTTCAGTCTAGAAAAAATTGTACAGCTTGACCCGGACATAATACTTCTCAACACCATGGGGGAAGTGGACGCCTGCCGTGAAAGACTGCGGATGGAGTTTGAAAGCAATGAGGCCTGGTCGGCCCTCACAGCTATCAGGGAAGGCAGGTTTCATGTCCTGCCAAAAAAATACTTTTTATATAAACCAAATGATGAGTTCCCCCGGGCGCTGGAATACCTGGCCAGGCTTATATATCCGGATTTTGATATCCCGGCGGACATATCTCATATGACAGTCAGCGCAAACACAGACAGGAGAGAATAATTAACCATGCCGCCTGCAGGCAGGACATTAAAACGAGTATTAATCCTTGCTTCACTTTTCATCCTGTGTATCGCAGGGTTTTTATTCAGCCTTAAGCTGGGATCTTTAAAAATAACTCCCGCCCAGATATTTGATGCTATTTTCAGGGCTTCTGAAGGCCCCCATTATCAGATCATCTACAATATCCGTCTTCCCAGGACCCTTGTAGCCGCCTGCGTGGGATTATGCCTTTCACTTTCAGGTTGTCTCCTGCAGGGAATCATGCGAAATCCCCTGGCAGCGCCTCATATCATCGGGATATCTGCCGGGGCGGGACTTGCAGGTGTTGTTATACTGATCCTTTATCCGGGGATATACTATCTTCTCCCTCCTGTGGCGTTTACAGGAGCACTGATTACGGCAATCATGGTATATCTTATTGCCTGGCGGCAGGGAATCAGGCCTTCCAGGCTTATCCTTGCAGGAGTGGCAGTATCCTCATTTCTGGGCGCCATGATAACAGGTCTCATGATATTTTTTCCTGACCGCGTCCACAGTGTTTTAGGGTTTATGGTTGGAGGGCTGTCAGCAAGAACATGGAAGCACCTTGATATTATTTTTCCTTACACTCTGTCAGGGTTCCTGCTTGTTAATATCTCTGCGCGCAGGCTTAATATTCTGATGCTTGGGGATGAAACTGCCGGTAGCCTCGGGATAAATGTTGAACGTACCCGAATGTTTTTTATCGCCCTTGCAGCCCTTCTTGCAGGCAGCGCTGTCAGCGTGGCAGGGCTTCTTGGTTTTGTGGGCCTTATTGTACCTCACATAGCAAGGCTTATCATAGGTTCCGACTACAGGTTTTTGCTTCCCGCTGCAGCACTTATGGGAGCGGCCCTTGTTATGATCTGCGATACAATCTCCAGGGTTGTTCTTGATCCTGTGGAAGTGCCGGTGGGAATTATTATGGCGCTGTTAGGCGCTCCTTTCTTCCTTTATCTGCTGCGAAAAAAGATGTAGAGATCGGATTATGATACTAGAAGCAAAAAACCTGCAACTTGGATATGGAAAACTGTCATCAGTCATTCATGATGTAAGTCTCACTCTGAATCCTGAAGAATTCATGATAATTATCGGCCCAAATGGCTCGGGAAAATCAACTATCTTAAAGGCAATGGCGGCTTCACTCCGTCCACGAAAAGGAGTTGTATCGCTCGATAATAAACCCGTTACCCGGTTTTCACCAAGGGAACTTGCAAGACACCTTGCCTTTCTGCCCCAGTCCCCCATAATACCGGAGGATTTCACAGTACGTGATCTTGTCGGATACGGCAGAAGCCCCCATTTAAAATGGACCGGGAGGATGACAACCGCAGACTGGGCTATTGTTGATGAATCTCTTGAAAGGACAAGGCTTACACTATTACAGGACAGAACACTTGTCTCCCTTTCCGGAGGCGAGCGCCAGAGGGCATGGCTTGCCCTTGCCCTGGCCCAGAAGCCTGAAATACTGCTCCTTGATGAACCCACTACCTTTCTTGATATATGTTACCAGTTTGAGGTACTTGAACTAGTAAAAACGCTCAACAGAAGGCTCGGTCTTTCAACTGTAATGGTACTTCATGACCTTAATCAGGCGGCAAGATACGCACATACCATTGCTGTGGTTAATAATGGAAAGATTGTAGCATCAGGAGCGCCCCGGGATGTAATCACACAGGATCTCCTGGCAGAGGTTTTTAATATCCGGGTAAATATTCAGTTTGATAGAGAACATGACTGCCCCTACATAATCCCAATGGAAAGTCTTAGAAAGTGAGAAAACAAATGAAGCTTGTATATTTCAGCGTTACATCAAACGAAATTCCCAACCTGAGCGAGGCCTGCCGTTTATTTACAGAGAAAACCGCTTCCGCTTCTGTTGAAATATATGCCCGCACACGTACCCAGTTGCAGGATAACGAAGAAATGCAGGAATCCTTTGTAAAGCATGCCCTTAAAGCGGATATTATTTTTATCACGCTCATGGCAGGCAGCCAGTCCTGCCCTGCCTGGGATGATCTGATCTCTGCAATGGAAGAACAGCGCAAGAATGGGAATAAAATACCATGGTTTCATATCCAGCCTACGGGAAGCAACCCGGATTCCCTTGAAATTGTACAGCAGTTATCTGACGGGACTGATGACGATACCTGGACAAACCTGAGCCGTTACTACCGTTACGGCGGAGTGGAAAACCTCATGAATATGCTGGGTTTCCTGCACAACCGCATTCATAATGATAACATTGATATAAAACCGCCAATGTTGCTGCCCTATGAAGGACTATACCACCCTGACAGGGGTTATATACCGGATGCCCTAGATTATTATAATTCCCTTGATCCATACAAAATAACTGCAGGAATCTGGTTTTATCAGAACTTCTGGACCAGCAATAACAAGGACCATATAGATGCCATCATCTGGGAGCTGGAAAAACAGAATGCCAATGTAATATGTGTCTTCCATACCCGGTTTAAGGATAAACTCCTTGGAAACAACGGTGCGGATTATGTTGTTGATCAGTTTTTTATGGATAATGATAAATCCCGAATCGATGTGCTCATAAACCCTGTAATGTTCAGCCTTGAGACGGCATCGCCCGATTACAAAGGCCTTCTTAAAAAGCTTGGGGTACCGGTAATACAGGCTATTTCAACAGCCAGAGATATCCGGGAATGGAAGGAAAGCGATCAGGGACTCACAAATGTGGACATAACCATATCCGTTGCCCAGCCGGAACTGGACGGGGTTATAATTAATGTACCTGTAGCATCCAAGCAGTGTGTTTCGGTTGATCCCCTGACAGGTGCTGCAGTAAACAAATATACCCCCATACCGGAACGTACAGCAAAGATGGTGCGCCTGGCCCTTAACTGGGCATCCCTGTCAAAAATAGAAAACAGTAAAAAAAAGGTAGCCATTGTATTTCATCACTACCCTCCCAGGAATGACCGTATAGGATGCGCATCAGGCCTGGACAGCTTTGCCAGTGTCAAAGACCTTGTAAAGGCCATGTCAGAACGCGGTTATAAAGTTGATGAGCTTTACCCTGACGGAGATACACTGGCACACAAGATATTGAGTCGAATGACCTGCGACCAACGCTGGCTCATGCCAGAACAGATGGCAGAGAGGGCAGAGGCAACTGCCGGCCCTGAAGAGTATATGAACTGGCATGCCGAGCTTCCCGATAAGATACGGAAAAAAATGACAGAAGACTGGCAGCCAATGCCCGGAGACCTGTTTGTTCATGATGGAAAGCTTCTTTTCCCGGGTATAATAAACGGCAATGTATTCATTACAGTACAGCCGCCAAGGGGTTATCTTGAACAGATAGACAAGCTGTATCATGATATGTATCTTTCGCCGCCCCATCACTATCTTGCTCATTACAGGTGGATATCCGAAATATTCAAGGCAGATGCGGTTATCCATGTGGGAAAACACGGAAGCCTTGAATGGCTGCCCGGAAAGTCAGTAGGACTTGACCGGGAATGCTATCCGGACCTTGCCATCGGGGATCTCCCTAATATATACCCGTACATTATAAACGATCCCGGAGAGGGGACCCAGGCAAAACGAAGGTCATATGCCTGTATAATTGATCATCTGCCCCCTGCCCTTACCAATTCCGGGCTCTATGATGAACTTGCGGAGCTTGAAAACCTTCTCAACGATTACCTGAACGCCAAAACACAGGACCAGGCCAAGCTCGACATACTGCCTGCCATGATATGGGAGGCAGCAGAAAAGGCAGATGTGGTAAACGACCTCGGGCTTGAAAAGGAAAAGGCCCTTGCAGCCCCTGAGGCATTTACTGAAACAATTCATGATTACCTGGGTGAAATATCCGATACATTTATTGCAGACGGGCTGCATACTCTTGGAAAGGCACCGGAAGGTGAATTCCTCTCAAAAACTATTGTCCAGATGACGAGGCTTGCAAACGGTTCAATACCTTCTCTGCGCAAATCAGTACTTTCTGTAATGGGATATGATGCAGGTGAACTTGGGAATAATCTCGGTAAGGTTATTGATAATGAAAACGCCCTTACAGGTGCAAAGATAATAGAAAAGGCTCAGACATTATGTGAAGAAATGGTTGCAGATCTCCTCTCTCTGTCGGAAGAAGATCTCGATATAACAGGGATACAAGAGAAATATCTTGGAAAATCAGATACGGATGTATCATCAGTCCTGACCTATATCAGGGATGACCTTGTTTTCCGGATTCAACAGACCACGGATGAACTGGATTCATGTCTCACAGCCCTTGAAGGCCGTTTTGTTTCCCCCGGCCCATCAGGGGCCCCTTCAAGAGGGCAGACACATATACTGCCCACTGGCAGAAATTTTTATTCGGTTGATCCCCAGAAGATCCCTACTCCCGCAGCATGGGAGACCGGCAAAAAACTGGCTGATGCACTTATAAAGCGATACCTTGATGAAAAAGGGGAGTACCCTGACAATGTGGGTATCATACTCTGGGCAAGCCCTACAATGCGTTCCAAGGGTGATGATGTATCAGAAATTCTATACCTCCTTGGAGTCAGGCCTGTGTGGCAAAAGGGCAGCGGCAATGTAAAAGGCATTGAAATTATTCCATCCAAAGAACTTGGGCGGCCGCGTATTGATGTAACACCCCGGATTTCAGGCATTTTTCGAGACGCATTTCCTCTCCTGGTAGACTGGATAGATAAGGCAGTGCGCATGGTGGCCATGTTAAAGGAAGAACCGGAAAACAATTTTATCCGGCGCCATGTGGTGAAGGATATGGATGAACTGAAAAAAGAGGGCATGGATGAAGACGCTGCCTTTCGTCAGGCTACCTTCAGGATTTTCGGTTCTCCGCCCGGCAGTTACGGTGCAGGAGTGGCTCAACTGGTGGAATCAAAAAACTGGGAAACCACAGATGACCTGGGCAACATGTACATACAGTGGTCTTCTTATGCCTATGGTGAAAACAGTTTTGGAGAAAAGGCAGAGCAGCAGTTTCGCCGGACCCTGGGTCGGATGTCTGTAACCGTAAAAAATGAGGACACAAGAGAAAAAGACATGATGACCTGCACGGATTTTTATAACTATCACGGAGGCCTTATTACTGCTGTTCACGCTGTTCAGGGAAAGCGGCCATTCTCACTGGCAGGGGACTCCAATGATCCGGATGACGTCAAGGTCCGCACCACGACCGAAGAGGCAAGGCACATCTTCCGATCACGCCTTCTCAATCCCATCTGGCTGGAAGGCCTGAAACGCCATGGTTATAAAGGGGCCGGGGATATCTCAAAGGCCATGGACATCATCCTGGGCTGGGATGCAACAGCAGATGTGGTGGATGACTGGATGTACCAGAGATTTGCAGAAAAGGTTGCACTTGATAAAGACATGCAGGAGTGGATGAAATCTGTAAATCCATATGCACTCCAAAACATTATAGATAAACTGCTGGAAGCAAGCCAGAGGGATATGTGGAACACTGATGAAAATACCATTGAAGAGTTAAAACAGGCCTATCTGGACATAGAAGGTGAAATAGAGGAAATAACCGGAGAATAGATATTCAGTAATCTTAAGCACTTTATTTCCTCTTGACATCTATCTGCCTTTTTTTGTATTGCATATAGCGTTCATGGTACTCTAAAATAGAGTTGAAAAGGGAACCCCGTTAAAATCGGGGACGGGCCCGCCGCTGTAATCGGGGACGAACGCTGCAATTAGTCACTGTCATAAGCACATGATGGGAAGGCGCAGCAAGTAGGATGATCCGTAAGTCAGAAGACCTGCCTGAACACATAGGGTTAATATCGCGTGGACAGCGATAAGCCTGCATATTTTTCTGCGGATAAAAAAGGGATGTCCCGGATCTATTTATTTAGGTTCGGGATTTTTTTTTGCAAAAATTGAGATTAAAGGGAGGAAATGAAAGGAATGAAAAAACACTATGTAATTTATGTACTCTTATTCATACTGAGCATGCCCTGTCTGTCAAAGGCGGGCGAAGAACAAGAGGAAAAAGTAAAAATGGAAGCGGTTGTTGTAACATCAGGGAGAATCGAAGAAAAAAAGGAAGATGTGACTACAAACATCACGGTTTTAGGTGAGGAAGAGATAGAAAAATCTTCAGTTACTGACCTGGTTGATCTTCTTGAAGAGCAGGGATTCTTCATAAGGGAATACCCGAATTCACTGGCATCTGTCAGTATCCGCGGGTTCAGAACTAATACACAGGGAAATGATCTGGATGGATATGTACTCTTATTGATTAATGGAAGACGAGCCGGAACGGGCAATCTGGCAGATATCCCTCTTGATAATATCGAAAAGGTGGAAATAGTCCGCGGCCCTGGTGCTACTCAGTACGGAGCTTCTGCGGTTGGAGGAGTTGTTAATATAATTACAAAACAGGGTAAAGGTGATTTTTCAGCATATGCGGAAACAAGAATAGGAAGCTGGAACAATAAAAAAAATTCAGTAGGAGCATCAGGAAAATTCAATAATTTTGATTTTTCTCTCAGCGG
The DNA here is from genome assembly GCA_963667015.2 of Desulfatiglandales bacterium. Lineage (GTDB taxonomy): Bacteria > Desulfobacterota > DSM-4660 > Desulfatiglandales > HGW-15 > JAAZBV01. The sequence continues at coordinate 2,578,271 of CAXXJJ010000001.1, read as the reverse complement.
ATCCATTGAATCCCAGGATGATTATGATACTGCTAATGGACAGAACTATTACAATACAGGTTTTGATTCGAAAGAAAGAATAAGCATAGACACAGGATATACATTTTTAGAAACTCATCGTATTGGAATAACATTCTCATCATATGATGGTAATGAAATAGGAAGCCCCAGTTACTTAAGCCAGAATGATCTGGATGCATATGTCGACAGTAGCAATAGAAATTACGACCTGACATACACTGGCAGCACCGCTGACAGTAAATTGTCATGGTCTTTCCTCTATTTCAGGACAGATCGTAAATATAGTAACTTTGACGACAGTGCCACCATGTCTTACTATCAGGATACAGACCAGCAGGGAGTGCAGGCACAGTTTTCATCCGACTGGGATTTTATAAGACTTACAGGTGGAGTTGACTGGGTCCATTATGATATTACTGATATCTATTCAACAGGCGAAAACACTTATGACAATCCGGCTGCATTTTTACTTGCCAAAAGTAAATTGCTTGATGGTAAATTAATATTTTCAGCCGGCCTCCGCTTTGACAAATTCGATATTGAATCGGATGAAGGACAAACTAAAAGTGATGAAAATTTATCTCCCAGCATAGGCGCTGTATACAAATTCAATAAAAATCTGAGTATAAGAGCAAATTATGCAGAGGCTTTTAAAATGCCGACTCCTGATCAGCTCTTTATGTTTACTGACTACAGCGCGTTTGGCTTCGGAATATGGTCCGGTAATGAAGATCTCACCCCTGAAAAAAGCAAGACATATGAAGTAGGAATGGATTATACAAAGGGAACCCTTTCAAGCAGCTTAACTTACTTTTCAACAGACTTTAAAGACCAGATAGGTTATGAATATAATGCAGAGGAAGATATCACTCAGTATAAAAATATCAGCGGTGCGGAACTCTCAGGTATCGAGTGGGCTTTTAATGTTGATATAGGTGATATTTTTGATTGGAGCTGGGAACTTAAGCCCTATACATCATTAACATACTTTATAAAAAATAAAAATGAAGAGTCTAACACTGATCTTTCCTATAATCCGGAATGGTCAACCTCCTATGGCATCAGACTTTCCAATCCTGATGTTGGTTTTGTCTCTTCACTTAATTTTTCATACTTCAGCAAGCAGAACATAACTGATTATGAGGGTACAGGAGCAACTACGCTTCCAGGTTATACTGTAGCAAATCTGTCAATCTCAAAAGAGATTATTTCTTACTCAAGTTTCGGGCGACTGTTGCTTAATGGAAACATATCCAACCTCTTCAATGAAGATTATGCTGCAATTCAGGGATATATTGCTCCCGGCAGGACATTCAATTTAGGTTTAAGATACGAATATTAAGCGTATTGCAGAATAAACTGTTGTTGACTCCCTATATGAGTCAACAACAGTCTTCAAATATTTCCAGATCATAGAAAAATACTGAAACAAAAAACAGGTTTAAAATGAAAAAAGGATTACTAATGGTGTTTACCGGAGACGGTAAGGGAAAGACAACATCCGCCCTGGGTATGGCTTTACGCAATGCCGGCCATAATCAGAAGGTATGTTTTATACAATTTATCAAGGGTTCATGGAAATATGGAGAGATGGAATCTATTAAAAAATATCAGGATACAATAGATTTTCATGTTATGGGAAACGGTTTCACCTGGAAATCCGAGAACCTGGAAAAGGATAAAGAACTCGCCAGGAAGGCATGGGATTTTGCCAGAAAAATGATGGATAGTGGAAATTATCATATGATTGTACTTGATGAATTCACCTATCTTCTGAACTATAATATTCTTGATCTTGAGTCTGTAATCGACACATTGACTAATAAGCCGTCCGATTTACACATAGCTATTACAGGAAGAGGAGCGCCAAAAATGTTAATGGATACAGCTGATCTTGTAACTGAAATGCGTGTTGTTAAGCATCCCTATCAGGAAGGCATAATAGGCCAGAAAGGGATCGAATTCTAATATTAAGGAGATTATATGTTTCTATACTGGCGTGTTCAACAGGAGTTGGATTGTTTAGATGAAGTCATGGTATTCCATAATCCGAGTTTTATCAGGTCTTATAAAAATTGGATGAAAAGAAACGCATCAGGCATTCTACTTGCCGAGGGTATTGATCCCGACTATTTAAAAATATCCGGATTGAATTAGCAGTTTTTTCAAAGGAGTACTGAAATTGAATATTATGACTTATTTATTATATTTTCATAAAAAATGCAGTTTTATTAACTATTGCTTTTTCCTTATCCTGCTCTGGTCATTTTTCTCTTTTAATATCTACAGTGCAGAATCACCCACGAAGGATTCATCGGTAAAAATTGCACTGGTGCATTTTGCAGTAAAACATAAACAGCCTGAAAAGAACCTTGAAGAACTTCTAAAATTAAACCGTCGTGCAGCAGAAGAAGGTGCATCCATTATCCTGAATACTGAAATGGCTGTATCAGGATATTCATTTGACTCACGGGAAGATATATCAGACTATACAGAGACAGATCATGGCAAAACAATCACTGCCATGGGAAAACTTGCCCTTGAAAAGGGCGTCTATATAGGCATAGCCCTGGCCGAACGTGATCCATCAACAGAGATTTTTTACAACTCGGCCTTTATTATCGGACCCAAAGGAAAGGCTGTATCTAAATACAGGAAAATAATTACTGCGGAAAAAAAATGGGCAAACACGGGAAGCCCATATCAGGATAATTTTGCAGATACCCCCTGGGGACGCATAGGTTCTGCCATCTGTGCGGATTCATACAGCGGTCTGCTTATCAGGACAATGGCATTAAAGGAAGTGGATCTTCTATGGGTTCCTGCCAACTGGCCTGAGACGGGTGGGCTTAATCCTGTTCCCATATGGCGGGCCAGGGCGCTTGAGAACGGCTTTTATATTGCTGCCTGCAACAGGACAGGCAAAGACCTTAGAATGGACTGTACTAAAACTATATCAGGTGTTTTCAATCCGGATGGAAAGGTCATACTTAAAGGGGCATCAGAAACATCACGTATATTTTATGCAGACATTCCACTTAATGAGCAGGGTCGTTTTGCAGGAATCAAACGCAATAATAAAATGGCACAGAGAAATATTAACCAATACAGAAATGTTTACCTGAGGCCATGGCTGGAAAATCTCACAGCCTATTACAATCTGCCGGAAACAGGCATATTACATGTATACGGCTATGTTCCCGAAACAGGACACCCTGACATTGATGAACTCGTATCAAACATTGAAAAACATAAAGATAGTACTCCTTCACTATGGATACTTCCTCAAACAGACGAAAGTATAGTTGATAAAAATAAACTTTCCGAGATTTCCATAAAATATAAAACAGGTATCGCTGTTGCCATTAAGAGCGCAGATGAGATTCTCCAGCAGTTGCTGATTACTCCTGAAGGCATACAAAACTTTTACAGGGGTAAGGAATCAAAATCCATCGAGATCGAATTCCCTTACAACATTCTTCACTTTGGACCTGCCGCCATTGCCATGGTTCCGGCAAAGGCAATTGAGCATCCGGAGCTTGCAGTTTCTCTTTCAAAGCTCGGTACTGACCTTATAGTAGTATCGGAAATAGATATAACCGAAGGTCAGTTCCTGTTAAGCAGGGTAAAGGCGCTTGCAGGTTCTGCTGTCGCGGTATGCTCAAATACAGGTGCTCAGATCACAGGGGTTCAGGATATGCATATGGGATGGGACAAGGCAGATCTTGATCATGCCGGTGTTGCAGAGTTTAAACTGGACACATCAAAAACCCGTAAAAAAAGTTTTTATAATGATGTAGATTTTGAGCTTTTGCTTTCGAATTAATCAACCATATTAGCCGCACCAAATGCCACTGTAAACTGCGGCCTTTCAAATACATTGATATCCCTCATCAGGGCATCTTCCAGCGCTTCAAGCAGGCCTCTGTTTGTACCGGGCCCTCCGTCAAGATAGATATCGTCTTCGATATCCATGCTTCCGATAAGATCTGATATCCTGCCTGCAAGGGACCTGTGAAGACCTGCGATAATATCTTCCCTGTTTTTATCCATTGCCAGAAGCGAGATTATCTCGCTTTCAGCGAAAACAGCACAGGTGCTGTTAAGGGTAGCAGGGTCATTGCTCTGTGATGCAAGGCTGTCAAATTCATTCACAGGAGTATCAAGTATCCTTCCCGCCACCTCAAAAAAACGTCCGGTTCCGGCAGCACACTTGTCATTCATCTTAAAATCTTCTACTTTTCCTTCGGAAGATAACTTTATTACCTTAACATCCTGACCGCCTATATTTATTATTGATCTTGCCTTTTTGCCGCTCAATATATGGGCTCCTGCTGCATTTGCGGATATTTCATTTACCTCCTTATCAAAACCGGAATATAGCTTTCTTCCATAGCCGGTAGTTGCAATGCCGGATATATCGTCTCTTGATATGGAAAGGGCCTCAATACCCTCGTTGATCAGCCTGTCACATACTGTTGTAGGTTTAGGAACTGTTGGCAAAGCCTTTGCCCATAAAATATCTTTTCCGTCAGTAAATACCATCTTGATTGCCGCAGATCCCAGGTCCAGTCCTACTTTTATCAAATCAAACTCCTTTCAAAGCGGGCACGGCACGCCGTTCCCCTACTGTTAACGAACCGCAATTAAATTTAAACAAGTGTTTCTCTAAAGGCCTCCAGCCTTGTCAAAATATTCTGTCTGTCTTCCCTTGAAAAATCGGTCTCTATTTTTAAAAACCTGATACCCTTTTCTTTAACTGTTCTTTCAAAATAAAAACTCTCCATGTCATAGGGATGGCATCCCTTCAGCATATGATAAACCATTCCCCTGATGCCATTATTCTGCATTGTATTTAAAATACTGCTCAAACGCCGATCATTGTCAGAATATGTGGGGCAGCTGCATGCGAGATGATATCTGTCCGCAAGAGCATCAAGCAACCCGAACCTGGAGGTATCATCGTAGACAACACAGTTAGTAATCCTCTCGGATGTACATAGTTCATCACCCGAAATATTCATGCCTGCCTCTTCTATCAGCTCAGGTATCTTTAAATATGGATAAAAAACAGGTGCACCTGCCAGAAAAATATCAGGCATGTTATGCTCCCTGTACTTATATCCTTCGACAACCTGCTCAGCATGCTCTGTCCAGGATTCAACCCTGTCCACCAGGAAGGCATTTGCAATAATAATAAACCATGTGCCTGATAAACGCCCTTCACTTCTCATGTCCTTTAACCTGTTGAATACAGCCCATGCCCTGTTGTATTTATCTATAGATTGCAGCAGGTCTTTTTTCTTAAGTCCGTGCCCTGCCCTCTTTTCCAGAAATTCTTTAAAATCAATCAGTTCTTCAAACCACCTTTTTCTGCCTTTTTCACTTTCCTTAACATGAGGAAGCTCCATACTGTAAAAGGCCGGTATAGTATCTGGAAGCGCCTGATCCATTTTTACGTTCCAGTCACATGTGGTGGGCATAACAATTGTGTCACATGCCCTTTCTATAGAATCTCCCCTGTAAAATGAACCGACACATGATTTAATAAAGGGGCATGCAAGGACAGGAAGAAGCCCTGAAGAAAGCTTATGCATAACCAGTGACCCATTTATAAGCCTTACAGGCTGAAAGCCCATAGCATCTATGAGTTCGAGAGGGACCTGGATACAATAGAGTCCAATTGCAGGTCTTCCATAGTGCTTCATGCTCTCCGGGCCATTTATCTGCATACAAAGAATATCCAGGAAATAATCCAGTTCAGGAGAGTAATCCGCACGTTCCTTCAAAATATTGAGTTGAGCCTCAAACTCCTGCCCCAGTCCCTTTTCTATCCTGTTTATCAGTCTTGCCTGTTTTTCATCAGGTGCATTCATATCTGTCTGTTTCACCTTTTTATCTTAGAAAATATTCCTGATACATAATTCCTTGAGGAAGAAAATAGCCTCTTCCCAAGGAATGTTATATAAAGCACATTATCCTGTGAACATGATTCCGCACACTTCATGCACAGCATACAGTCCTGTGTCTGGACATCACTTTTTATTCTTTCCATATGTACAGCCCTTATATCCATTGTGCATACACGCTGGCAGCTTCCGCACCCGATACAGCCGTCCACATTCTTTTTCAGTTTTAAAAAGCCTGCTTTTTCAATAAGGCTCAAGAGGGCGAGCATGGGGCAGAAGATACAAAAAAAACGATCCTTGAAAAACATCCCGACAAGAAAAAAGGCTGCCAGAATAAGAGAGACCATTGTCATAGCTATTGTAATTGTATTGGTGGTATCAACTGAGAAATACTGAAAGTTGCCTTCAAACAGAGGCATTATCGGCTTTGCAGGGCATATCTGGCAGAATGGAAGCCTGTAGTCTGAATGCATCCCGGCATTTTCTATCAGCACAGGTATTACAATCAGGAGTACAAGAAGAATATATTTTACGGGTTTAAGTCTGTCCCGGAATCTATATGAAAATCTGGATTCTCTTATCCCCATTTTTTTTCTCAGGGAAGTTATCCAGTCCTGCAATGTGCCAAAAGGGCATATCCACCCGCACCATGTCTTGGAGAGCAGCAGTGATAAAACAATGAACAGTACAAGCATGCCAAGGGCGCGTATACCCCATACACTGAATATCTGGGTTAATTGGATCTGAAAGCCCCAGAAAGAGCCCTGAAGGGCCATCAGGTAACAATGGCCTGCACACCCGCTGACATAAGGACATGCAAAACATGGCAATGCATGGCTGAAATTCAGTCCTATTCTACCTCCGTAAGTCAATATTACAAAGGTGATAAGCTGAATCCGGAAACGCAGTTTAAATATTTTCAAATCCTTGACCTCATTCTTACTACAATCGTGTAAACCAGAAAAAGCATGAATGCACTCCCAAAAACAATCAGACCGGGGGTATGTTTATTTTTTCCGAACCGGGACCTGTGCAGCAGCAGAGTGTATGATGAGATATATTTTATCCCGTTATCAGACATGCTGCTTACAAGTACTGTCTGCTTGGATGCTGTTTCCCCCATACTGTTGAGAATCCTGTCCTCAGGCGGAACATAGACCAGGTTTCCGGTATTATCGGTATTTAACTCTAAAGGTGAAGCATGTTCATCAAAGACTGAAAGACTCTTTTCAGGAAGCATCTTACCGTTAAACAAAGGAAAAACTTTTACCGGGCTGCCTGTCTGCGGCCAGTAATTGTGCTCTGGATCGATATGTATTTCAAGAGACCTGTCAATTGATTCATAAGAAAGAGGCACTCTTTCAGACCCGTCTGACATTGATTTCCCAAAAAGTGTAAAGGATGCCTTGGCCAGGTAATGTGTGGAAATCCCTTCTTTTATTTTTTCAGCAGTAACTATCAGTACAAACCGGGCCTGTTTTGAAGATTCTATTTTTATTGAATAGCCATGCACATCTTCATCTATGTATGCGTGATATAGAGTATCGCTCTCATTTCCATATCGATTTTCATAAACAGTATAGAAAGCCTTCATGTTATCCAGGTTTATATTAATATTTCGTTTATCAGAAAACCTGCCGTGATGAACCTTTAATTCAAGTATAAGACTGCCATCTTTTTCTTTTGTGCCGTCACCATACTCAATCCATAAAAAATCATCCTTTTCCCCGATGATTCTTCAGCTCCTGTGGCAGGTACAAAAAAAAGAAAACTAAAAAACAGATTAAGAGAACACGGTATTTCATCGTATAAATATCTTCCAACAAGCTCATTAAGCATAAAAAAACCCGGACCGAAATAATTTCGATCCGGGGATTACCCTTTTTTATCCGCAAGATCCGGCGGTCTGCCTTTTTCCACGAAGGAGACACATATTGTTCGGGCAGGTCTTCTGACTTCCCCCCTGGTTTAACGGCCTTCCCGTTTTCCAACAGTGGCACATGAATGTTAAATCAGTTCCTTTTTCAAAATCGAAAAAGAAGGGTTTACAGCGGCGGGTCCGTTCCCGACTTTAACGGGATTCCCTGTTAGGCTTAAATAAAGCACCCGAATAGAATAAGGAATTATGAAATAGAGGGAATTTTGTCAAGGTAAAAAGCAGGGCCATGGAATCAAGGATTCAAGAGGCCGGGCGTTTATAAATACAAAATGTGATTTTCACCTCTATGGTGGCATTTGAATTATCAGCAGTAATAAAGACAAACCTACGTGGCTGTTCAAGGTATGTCTTTAATAGGCATGAAGCCTACCGAATATTGCTCAAACAGATCTGTCAGCTCCTCTTTTAACAAATTGGCATTATCCATTGCCTTTGTGTATTCGGCCTTGAGCAAACTGATTTTACTCATGCCTGCTTCAACCTCTTCATGGAATGTTACGAGCCCCTTCTCAATATTTATCGTATATTCTTCTTTGAGAGAATAAAACCCGTTTTTCAAGGCGATTAAATACTCATTTTTCACCAAACCAAGTCTTTCAACCGCTTTTTCATATTCGTTTCTTAATCTGCTTGCACCCTTTTCTTTAGCACACAGGTATTGCTTTTGCAGTTCCTGCAGCAATTCTTTTACTGAGATAATTTTGTCGATCCTGAAGGCATTGCTTCCTGCAAAGGCATAGCCTTTATCCAGAATCCCTCTTCTGGCATTATCAAGCGCCAGAGATATGCAGTAGCGGGCGGTCTTGATGTCACAGCTTTTAAGGCATCTCCAGGCACATTTAAGCTCAATCTTTTTCCCTGATGACAGCTCCTCTAAAAATTTACTTTTGATCGCCCGGCCCGGCATACCCACAGGGCTCTTAATAATTTCTATATCTTCTTCTCTGCATGAAACATATGCCTCCTTGAATCTGATATCTGCATCACATTCATGTGTCGCAACAAACCTTGTTCCCATCTGGACACCGCTGGCCCCAAGCTTAAAAAGGTTATGGATATCAGTGCCGGTAAAAACACCGCCGGCAGCGATTACAGGAATAGATTTATGTGACTTGGCCTCATAATCTTTTACCACTGAAACAAGTTCGGGTAAAATATTCTCAAGTGCAAAATCAGGATCATCAATCTGATCCTCCTTAAATCCAAGATGTCCTCCTGCTTTTGGTCCTTCAATAACAACAGCATCAGGAATATCATTATATTTTTTTAACCAGGACTTGAAGATAACCTGAGCCGCCCTGGCAGAACTGACAATAGGAACCACTTTTACTCCTGCTGATCTGAGATCCTCAACAGGTATATCCTTTATGGGAAGCCCTGCTCCCAAAAAAACAATATCGACTTTTTCTTCGATTACGACCCTGAGAAGTGCGTGAAAATCGTTCACCGCTACCATTATATTGACGCCAATGATTCCCGAACTCATTTCTTTTGCCTTTCTGATTTCTCTTCTTAAGGCAATAGCATTTGCGTCTTTATGACTGGCATAATAGTCAGGATCAAGCATTCCTATTGAATTTGCGGCAATTATGCCTATACCGCCTTCATTAGCAACCGCCGAAGCCAGCCCGGCAAGAGATATTCCAACCCCCATTCCTCCCTGAACAATGGGAAGTTTAGCAACAGAATCACCAATTTTCAGCTTTGGCATCCTGGACCACTTTATCTTGGAAAGATCAAACGTTGGCCATGTTATGTCTTTCAGGCCTATTCCTTTTAACTGCAATTTATGTAAAACATCAAAATTCATCTGGTAATTCTCCTAATTCATCTCACAACAACATCTGCAAAATACTCCCGGCTGACTTCTGCAAAATGTTCCATTACATCAGGGGAAGTTTTTTCTATTGTTCTCAATTTTTTATCAGGCAGGTTATCCCTGGGAATAAATCTTTGCAACACAAATCTTCTGACACCCTTCAGTTCGGCACAAATCTTTTTAATATCCTCTTCAGTGTGTATTCCCGGCACTATAGTTGTTCTTATTTCATACTCAATATTGCTGTTTTTTAAAAGACCCAGGCTCTTTGCAATACTTTCCCTGTCGACCTTTACACCGGTAATTTCATGGTATTTATCAACAGGCATCTTATAATCCATTGCAATGTAATCACAGTATTCTATTACCTTTTTCAGCATATCCGGAAAACTTCCCTGAGTATCCAGTTTTACATCCATCCCCTTCTGCTTCATAAATGCCAGTGTCTCAGGTAATGTCTCCTGCATCGTTGGCTCGCCGCCTGTTATACAAATTCCATCCACCCAGTTCCGCCCAGCCCTGTCAAGGACAGCGTCCAGTTCTTCGAATGACATGTGTTTGTCTTTTACAGGAATAAGTTCCGGATTATGGCAGAAACCGCACCTGAAGTTACACCCCTGCGTAAAAAAAAGAAGTGCTATGCGACCTTCAAAGTCAATAGTAGATTCGGTTTTCTGGTATGTAAAAACAGCAGACTTCATGAGACCATAGAACTTGATTGAGCCATAGACATGATTTTCTTTATCCTTTCCGGATCAATGCCGGCTTCATCAGCTGAATAACCTGTTTCAAGCTGTAAATAGTACAGGAAGGGTTTGGCATCGGAATCTTTGCCATTACCGGGATATGGTATCTTGACATAGGATTTTTTATTCTCACTGTACTTCATGACCTGGAGGGCCGGAATCCTCTGGCCATTAACCGTTTCTGCCAGGGCATATGCCTGCATCCCTTCAATGGTTGAGAGATTCTGGTAATCCATATCAAAATCATTCAGGCTGTTATCCTCTTCAAGGATCTGACTCACTTCCTTTTTCAGGCGGACACACTTTTCACACCCGTTTTTTCCGTATATTACCACAAGATATTTTTTCATTTCCAGTATCCCTTATCAGTTGAGTGTGCATACACCATCTTTACATGAACCTGTCTGATCCTCATGTGACAGTTCTTCACCATAGTCTGGTGATACAGAACTCCTTTTATAGGAAGGCATTATATCATTATCCGGCTTACAGATATCATCCCTGCCTGTCAGGCCATAGTTTCCGTTTTTCCGAGACCTGAGCTCTCCCTTTTTAGACTTGTTCCAGTCATGAATAACACTGTAATACCCGACAATACGGGAGATACCATCAACGCTGGAGCTTCCGCACCTGTCACATTTTTCAATCAGTCCTCTCATCTCATTGTGACACTCATTACAGTATGTAAACTCAGGACTTATGGTAAGCTGGGCTGACTGTGTGCGAAAAAATGTATTCCTGACCAGCTTGAAGATTGCCCCGGAGGACGGTCTTTCCTCTCCGACAAAGGCATGGGTGATGGCGCCCGATTCTATAAGCCCGTGAAACAGCCCCTGGATTCTTATCCTTTCCACAAGACTTACGTCGCAGTCTGCCGCAAGGTGTATGGAATTAGTATAATAAATGGAATCGTCCTCAATACTTCCTTTGACAATACCGGATGCATATTTTCCAAAATAGATCATATCCGTCTTTGCAAGCCGTCTGGCAGCGCTCTCGGCAGGTGATTCTTCAAGGGTAAACTTTAAACCGTATCTTTCGGAATACTCACGCAGCCTTATATTCATTGACGCTACAATCTTTAATGCAAGATCAACCGATTCCCCTGATTCATGCATTTCCCTGCCGGTTAGAAATTTAACAGCATCATTTACTCCTATCAACCCTATGATATATGTGCTTGAATCAAGATCCACATACCTTTTCCCGTCACAGCACTCTTTTCCTATCTGCCACAGGGGGCCTCCCCGCTTCATCATTTTTTGCTCAACAAAGGTCTTTTTTAGCAGATGGGCTTCAATCGCGAGATCCATGGACTCGTAGACCTTTTTTATAAGGCCGTCGATGTTTTTCTGGCCATCTCCGGCAGCAAGGTATGCTGCATGGGGTATATTGATCGTAACATTCTGGAATCCGCAAAACCTCATGCTTTCCGGATGGATAAGCATATAATTATCATTTATTGTTGTGCGAAGACGACAGCATGCGGAAAGAGTAACCTGGTCCCTGTCAAAAATAAAATAGACCGATCCGTTCCTTGAAGCAACCTCACATGCTCTTTCAAGAATTTTAAGCTGTTCAGGATCAGAAAAGGACTCCTCACTTACATGAAAGTCACATTTAGGAAACTCAAACACCCTGCCGTTTGTATCACCCTTTTCCCATACATCAAGCATCTTGATGGCAAAGTCTCCTGCCAGTTTTTCATAGTCACCATAGGTAACGATTTTTTCACCCCGGTCTTTGAGTTCCTGCTGGACAGAAACATCATATTCTATCTGGCCTTCACTGTTCATTACCTCTTTCAGTACCACACGATCTTTATGTTTTAATATCATCAATCTGTATCCGCGTGATGATACTTCGACTGATAAAGATTCTTCCAGGCTGATCTTCTCACCATCCGCAGTCATCATCATATATTTGCCACCGGGACCAATAGCAGGGACTCTTTTAAGGTATTCAGGAACCCCCGAATGTATATTAAAATCCAGGAAGATACTCTGTCCGCCTCTTGAAAAGGCATTTTGTGAGCCGTTAAAGATGAGTTCCTGTGCCCGCTGGTAAATCTCCTCCTTTGTCAGCCCCTCAAGATAGGGGGCATAGAGGATGTTAATATAGGCTACTCCCAGTGCCCCGGCATAATAGGCCTGCATGGAGGCAAGGTATGTATTTAAATGTCCGGTAAGCACCTGTGCTGAATTTGCAGGGCTTGATTCGCTTGTAAGGTTAACAAGCCCCTTGAGCCCGTATTTTTTTATATATTCAATGGAGTGTGATGAGCAGTAAACCCTGTCAGGAAAACCAAGGTCATGAATATGTATACGCCCTGTAGCATGTGCCCTTTCAAGTTTTTCACCAAAAAGGTATCTCAGGGCGTACTGTTTCAGGACTATCTCGCCTATTGTCTGGGTAACTGCTTCGGGGTTATTGTTTTTTATATTACTATTCTCATCGGACTTTGAAAAAAGCAGCCCTTCAAGAACAGGCTTTGCAATGGAAAACTGGGCCATATCCCTCAGACAGGCAATATATCCTCTCTCCTCCAGTTCATTGTTAACCATCTCTCTTACCAGGGAGGTGCTTATGGTGGAATCATCCCAGGCAAAGGCCCGGTTTTCAACCGATTTTGCAATGCTTCGGGATTCTTCATAGGAAAGGGAGGTCTCTTTGAGGAGTGCATCAACAATACGCGTTTTGTCCCAGGGGTGTGTAACATTCTGGGTGGTTGATTCAACAAGGAGCAGCGCATCCGTGGAATCCTGCTGTTCTGAGTCCTGCTTTGTACGGATCTTAAGCTGTTTCCTGATATTTTCCCTCTTTTTTCTATAGAGCTTATAGGCTGTCATTACCTCCTGATATCCGCTTTGGGCCAGCACAATCTCTACAAGGTCCTGAACATCCTCTATTTTGGGCACCCGCTTGCCATTTCTGGCCTGAATAAAATAGGGAGAGAATGGATTGTTCAATTCTGCTATCACTTTCCATGCCATGTTATCAGGGTCAGGAATATCCAGATCACCTTTAAGATCCCTTTTTGTCTTTTCTGAAGCCTTTTTTATTGCGTCTGAAATTTTATCCGGATCAAAGTCTACTTCTTTTCCATCTCTTTTTAAAAAACCGGTAAGACCGTGCTCAAAGGATTCCGGATACCCATCTCCTTTTCCCATTGCAGTAAGAACATTACCCTTTTGCATCTCTTTTCTTTCCTCCTGTGACGCCTGATTTAACTCTAATGTTTATAATGAGATATGGTCTAAATAACGAGACTGTTGTTAACATCCAAGATAAAAAAACCCGGAACGATAGACATCGATCCGGGGATTACCCTTTTTTATCCTCTAGATCAGGCGGTCTGCTTCATACCACGAAAGAGACCTATATTATCCGGGCAGGTCTTCTGACTTCCTCCTGTTTTGACAGCCTTCCCGTTCTTCAACAGTGGCACACAAAGGTCAAAGCAGTTTCTCTTCCCAAATGGAAAAAAGGGGAGGTTACAGCGGCGGGTCCGTTCCCGACTTTAACGGGATTCCCTGTTAGGCTTAAATAAAGCACCCGAATAGAGATTGATTTATTTAAAAGGACATGTTTTGTCAAGATAAAAATCATATAGTTTCACTAAAAATATACATAATATTGTATATTTTTAAATAATAACAACCACAGATTGTGTTTGAAGTTTATTTCAGCACTCCTGTACATTACCCTCCTCTATATCTACCACTCTGCCGGCTGTTTTATTATTTCTCGGACTGATTTTCCGATTATTATCTCTAATGCCCTGCGATATTCGTAGGATTGTAATAAATGATATTTGCATTGCCATACTGCATGTGATAATTTCTTATTCTACTATTAAAAAAGAAATATGAAATAGAAGGAATTCTATAAAATGGAAGAATATAATATTGCAATATGGACACTGAACGAAAAAGGGCTCAGGACTGCGCTCAGACTCAGGGGGGTACCTGGAATAAAAGATATTCTTACTCCGGCCTCTGTCAAAAAATCCTATGTTAATCCACGCATCAGCGGTTATGACAATTTTAGTGAAAGTGTTTGTAAGGTCTTTCGCGAATACAATGGTCATGTATTTATCATGGCAACCGGAATAGTCATACGCACAATCAGCAAAGTTATTAAAGATAATAAAAGTGATCCTGCTATAGTAGTAATGGATGAGATGGGCAAAAATGTAATAAGTCTTTTATTGGGGAATATGGGAGGCGCAAACAGGCTTACTCTTCAGCTGGCCTCCCTGCTTGATGGAAATCCTGTTATTACAACCACAACAGATATAACTGATATTACTGCTGTTGATACAGTCGCGATGGAGATTGGTGCGGTAATTGAGAATAAGGATATGATAAAATCTTTCTCATCTGCCATGCTTAATAATGAACCGGTTGCCCTTATCTGCGATAAATATTTATACGAAAAATACTATGGAAATGCAGATTACAGACCCGATCATTTTCAGGATATCATCGATGTTAATCCACATGAATATGATGCAATATGCATTATCTCTGAAAAACAATTTCAAATACCGCCGGATGTTTTAAGAAAGTTTTTACTTATAAGGCCCCCAAATCTCGTACTGGGAATAGGGATCGTTCATAATACAGGTTCAGAAGAGATTGCCTCCACAGTAAGCAGAATTTTAAGTCTTAAAGGGCTCTCCCCGCTCTCCATTACTGATGTGGCGACTATAGATAAAAAAAAGGACGAACCAGGGCTGCTGGCCTACTGCAATTCTATTAATCAGGAATTAAAATACTACGACGCTGAAACGTTGAACAACGTCAAGTATCAAAGGTTGTCACCCCCATCCCAGGAACTGAAAAAAAATCTCGGCTCCTATGGTGTATCAGAGCCGGCAGCTATTTTATGTGCAGGAAAGGGCTCAGAACTTATTGTTAACAAGATAACATCAGGAAATGTTACCATAGCAATTGCACGAAAAAAAATGGAATAAAGAGCAACTGATAAAGGTTCAAACAGGAGGTACCATGTTTTTATACTGGCGTGTACAACAGGAATAAAAGCTTCAACCTTAACCCCTAAACCATAAACCGGTTTTTCCTACCACTCACTGGAAAGCTGGTCCTCCACCTCGCTCCATTTACTCTGAATACTTTCAACTGCGTTAAAGGCAATATCCAGATGTTTATCCATATATTTTTCATATACCTGAGCATGGAGTTTCTTATCCTTGATCCCGCTTCTATGGAGAGGCATATCCGATACAAGCATTATTGATCCGATAGGTACTTCATAGTGATACCCGACAGAAAAAAGCGTTGCCAGTTCCATCTCTATGGCAAGGATTCTCTGTTTTCTCAGATACATTATAAACGATTCATCAAATTCCCACAGCCGCCTGTCCGTTGTATAGACAATACCACAGCGGGGCTTAGAGCTCATTTTTTTAACTGCACCGATACAGAAGAGGTTGACCGACATAGCGGGAATGGCCGGGAATTCCTGGGGAAGGTAATGCCTGCTTGTACCCTCCCCCCTTATGGCAGCCGTCGGAACAATAAAGTCACCGACCTCAAGAATATCGTCAATGCCACCGCACATACCCAGCATTATAACCGATTTGAGATTATCCAGATATGCCAGACAGTTTATAATAAGGGCAGCCTGAGGAGAACCGATTCCAAAATCGATCATGGTGATGTCCCGGTCCTTTGCATTGGCTATTCTGAAATTACCTTCGTGCAATTCAGCACCCGTACGATCTTTAAATGCGTGGATATATTTTTTAAAATTGGTAATAAGGACATGATTGCAGAAATCTTCAAGGCGGCAGTCAGTGTATCGTTCAAGCGTTTGTCTTATATATTCATGTTCCTTTATTTCCACTTTACACCTCATCTTTATTATAATATTTATTCCATATATCGTCATATTATGTTAAACACTTGACGTCAAATTTATTCAGCATTTTCCCGTCCGAATGATAACGAAAACCCTTTGGAAGCTTTACTGAAAAAGATATTTGATTTAGAGATTAATAATCAGTGATTCATCAAAATAATGTCAAGGAGAATGAAATGAAAAAATGGATTATTTTTTTTGGAATCGTGCTGTCTGCAACCCTGATTTTTGGAACCTCTCAGGCCTATGAATCACACAGTGGACCTTCTCAACTGATCCAGTACAATGCATCAAAGGCATACGAAGGATACACTCTTTTCAGCCCTATGTACTCCGGCAAGACATATCTCATAGATATGGTGGGAAATATAGTACATGTCTGGGAGCATAAAGGTGATCCTCCGGGAATGCATTATATTTTACTTGAAAACGGCAATATTCTGGGTAATACCAGTCAAAAGCGTCCGCCAATGCCTAAAGAAGGCGCCCCCAAACCAAAGGCAAAACCAAAACCGGACCCCAACGCAAATCCTAATAAGGGTCTTAACTTCGGCGGAGGAGCAAAGGGTTTAAAGGAGGTAGACTGGGACGGCAATATAGTATGGGAATATATTCCCGGACCTGATGAAGGTTCACTGCACCATGATTTTGTCAGATTGCCCAACGGCAACACCCTGACCAATGCCTGGGAACATATAAGCAAAGAAGAAGCAATAGCCGGAGGCAGAAACCCCAAACAGACAACTGACAGAGGGGTGGCTGATGATGTTATATACGAAATAGATCCCAGTGGAAAAGTCGTTTGGAAATGGAGCGGATGGGCACACAGGGGCATGAATTCAAAGAAGCACCTTGATGTAAATTATATAACAAACGTACTACCAAAATATAGAATGGGAAATCCTGACTGGCTCCACTTTAATGATGTTGACTATGATCCTGTGACTGATCAGATTCTTACAGATTCAAGGGAATTTGGCGAACTTTATATCATCGACCATAAAACAGGTGAAATTATCTATAGATGGGGTAATCCCAGCGCCTATGGTGCTGGCGATCCGCCGACCTTCACCACAAACGGTGACCAGATCCTTTTTGGCCCCCATGATGCCCACTGGATCAAAAAAGGGCTTCCTGGGGAAGGGAACATCCTGATATTTAATAACGGCTGGGCACAATCCCCTGTTACATATTCATCAATTATAGAAATGGACCCCAAAACCGGAGAAATAGTCTGGGAATATAAGTCAAAGGCCGAAAACAGCTTTTCTTCACATCATATATCCGGAGCACAGAGACTCCCGAACGGCAACACCATGGTATGTTCAGGAAACCACGGTCATTTTTTCGAGGTTACAAAAGAGGGTGAAGTGGTGTGGGAATATATCAATCCTGCTACCAGCGGCGGGACCAAAAACTGGCTGGATGACCTGGGATTTCAGGCAAGCAACGGGGTATTCAGGGCACATCGATATGGACCGGATTACCCGGGTCTTAAGGGGAAAGATTTAACCCCGAAGGGTCAGATTGCGGAAGATATCAAGGATGGCTGGAAACCCAGAGTAAACCTTGAAGGGGCAACCCAGAAAGGTGCAAAAAAATGGAAAAAACTCTGGAAATAAAATAGCCTTTAGAGACGGGTTCTTGTCGCGGCGAAGCTTTTGCGAAGACGGATGAAACCCGTCTCTGCTTTTTTAGATATCAATGAAAATTAATAATCTTTCAAGAAGGAAATTCATAAAACAGGTTACTGTAGCAGGCGCTGGAACAGTAATGCTTCCCGGTGCCCTGATTATTGGAGAGGAAAATGAATCTCCCTCGCCCGAAAAATCCCCTTTCCTTCTTGTTTCTCCATGCCTTGTCAAGCCCACAGGATCTGAAATCACTGTAAATATTGTCGCCGGTAAAAACCCAATAGACTGTTTTATAAAATTCAGGGAGACAGGTACTGCTCCATGGCAAAAAACAGATACCTTTTCTATGGATAAACAGATACCGATTAATATCTCCTTACACCCCCTAAAATCCGATACTGTTTATGAATACCAGATTCAGGCAAAACTGAAAGGCGCTGACAGGTTCAGTTATGTAACAGAAAGCAGTTTCAGAACACAAAAAACTGATAAATCCGCCTTTTCATTCGCAATGATTTCCGATTCGCATATCACCCCTGACCAACCCGAACGCATTAAGATATTATCCGATATCAGCAAATCCATCCTTGCAAGAAAACCTGATTTTTTACTGATGCTTGGCGATAATATAGCGACCTTTGATTCACACGGCGGTCCCATGACAGATGAGCGTTATGGACCAATATTGTATTACATGCTGAGGTACGGCCTTGGAAATCTTCCTGCATCTGTACCGGTATTCAATGTTATAGGCAACTGGGAAGGGGAAAACGGCTGGCACGATGAAAAGTACCGATCGTGGGCCCGCAATGCCCGCATGGCCTGGATGCCTGGTCCAATGCCTGACACCTACCCTGAAGGCGGAGGTGAGTTCAGCGACTATTACGCTTTTACCTGGGGTGACACACTTAACATTGTTCTCACTGTAACTGGTTATACGACCATAGGGCATATTCATAATACCAAAGTCGGCAGGGGTGATGACTGGACCCTTGGTAAAGAACAAAAGGAGTGGCTCTACAAACAGCTAAAAAAATCAAAGGCAAAGTGGAAGTTTATTTATATTCATCATACTGTCGCAGGAAAGGCAGGCGATGATCTAAATACCAGGTACGGCCGCGGCGGCGGTCAGGCTGCGAAAATTGGAGAACAGAAACTTATTCATAAATGGATGAAAAAGTTCAATGTAAATGCCCTCTTCTATGGACACGATCATGTGTTTACAGATATCCCGGTGGATGGAATACATTACACCTGTGTTGGAAGCGCCGGTGCGCCATGGAAGTTTACGACAGAAGAAACCGGATATAAAAACTATATCCCTGACTCGGGATATACATTGGTTGATATTGATGCTGACAAAGTACTGGTCTCTTTTATAAGGCCGGACAGCATAAAACCGGAGGGTGAAGTTCTGCACCAATATGAAGTCAAATAAGGCATCAATGCAGATTGGATATTTACTTATGACTCAAATTCACTCTTTAGAATCCCGGATTGTCGAATAATGGATTGAAGAGTTCCAATTCGTAACTCAGAATGGTTAGGGACAGGGACTGTTATTGTTGAGTTAGAAAGCTGTTTCTGCATTACAATGTGGCTTCCACGTTGGCGAACTTCTACAAATCCATGTTTCGAAAGTATATTGCAGACTTGCCTTCCGGAAAGGATACGTAGTTTAGCCAACAGCAACCTCTACCTGAGTGACATATACCTCCTCATGAAGACGCAACTCGATTTCAGTGGAAGAAGCAGTTTCAAAAAAAAGCTCAAGTGCTTCTCTAAGGTTCATGCGAGCCTCTTCGATAGTATCTCCCTGGCTGGCTATATCGAGTTCAGGGCACAATGAAACATACCCGCTTCCTTCTCGTTCTATGATTGCAGTAAGTTGTTTTAACATAATTTTTACCATAAGTTTTAATAGGTTAACAGGTAATAAGTTGATACAATCCTCCCAAACATGCCCGATTTTGTCAAGTTATAATGGATTCATCAAGGCCTTTTCAAATTTAAGTGGCTTCTTTTATTTACTAAAATTGCTATTTCTCAAAAGCGAAGAATCTTCGATAAATTAACTTTAAATCTTAACAGCATCACCTTTTTTCATTTTGATAAGTAAATAAATAGATAGTAAAATCAACAATATTTAAAAAATAATAAGGTTTTAAATTGTCAAAATAGAAGAAGGCAATTGTAGGATGGAACGGGATATCTTTTACAACACTGACAAATTAACACACTCCGAGCAGGAAAAACTGCTGAGAAAAGCATACTCCATATGTGATAAATGGTGGTTTGATAAGCTGGACTGCAGGGAAAGTTTTGCAAGACAACGAGTGGAGGAGATCTCATTCGAAGAAGCCATGACCCATTTTGTTAAAGGCGCAAAGATGGTTGTCATACAGCGTCAGCATATGCTGTATTGTGAAGACAAACCTTATCTTGAAGTAGGTTTTTGTTCTATGCAGAGCCCTGTGGATTACTTCCTCTGGATAATAGTTGATTTAAAACATAAACATGAATTTATTAAAGGATTGTATGAATTGTAATTGATTCAGTTCAGCTTACTGGCAAAATAGCCATTTATGATACCAATAATGGAATCATGATGTTTTTTTGTTTCAGTGGGAACCAGGGAACAAACGAATTGGTATTTTGAAGTACGACTCCTATTTTTTTACTCGTAATTTACCACGCGGTGCGTGGAGAATAGGTTTCTACTGAGACTGTGGAAACCAGGAAACTGCCAAAATTGCCATTTATAATGCCAATTATTTTTTCCTATAGACGTTTAATCCAATCTTTATTTCATCCTTCTCCGGGATTGGGATATTCCCTTCAGACGAAGCAATAATAATGGTTTTTCCTGATGAAGACGGACCAAATTCTTTTGTAATATCTACTTTTATAGTCAGTATATTCTCTTCTAACTTCATCTCCACATTTTTCATTTTTATCTCCTTGAATAATATATTGTTTTAAATTTTATTACTCATCCATTCGTTTGATACGGGTGGCTCCATGATCGGTGGTTGTTGACCAGGACCATACCATCCTGGTTGAGTCATCCTTATTTCCGATAAAACCATTTTAAAATCATGTAATTGAGAAAATATCTCTGCTTGATTTTTGGGTTGTTTCATGCTTTCACGCCATGCCTTTTTCTCAAGCGTACCGATAATCAGGTATTCATTTCCAATGGAATCAGGATCAATACTCATAAACATCTCTGTCAAAATGTGTTCTATTTTATGCTTATGGGCAATAAGTAAATCACATTTCTTACAGTATCGACATGTATAATTGAGAGATATCAATTGTCTGGGATCAACATGAATAACCAGAGGAAGTTTACGTTGTCCATTTCTTTGCCCACAGGATGGGCAACTTGAATACTGTTGATCAGGATATGGATTGATAGTGAATTTATATAAAGGAGCCAATTCACCCAATTTTTGTTTCTTTTTTGGGGTCATATTTTTAAGCCTATTAATTCATCAGATAGGTGATAACAAACTGGGTAGTCATAAGATCCTTATTACACTAGTTTAAATGGAAATATTCAAGGTCTGACACCTCTACCCCTTTAAAATTTGTAACTGCATTACCCTGCCTGGAATAAAGATCAGACTTGATTTGCAGGGCCATAACATCCCTGCTCCAACCATTTTCAAGTGTCTGGTTAGTGTAAAAAAGAATCTCATCGGGGCTCTTTATCTTGTTAATCAACAGTTTGATGCCCCCATGGGAGTTGCCTGATTAACTGATACTGAGGAGAGCCTACAACTGTTTTAAATTCGTCCCCGGCCCGGGGACCAACTGCTTTGTCGATTTCGTCCTCAGCCTGGGGACGGATTGCAATATATTTATAAAACAGGCGGCAATACTTAAGATTAGTAACAGAAAAGCCCTGCATATCAGGGAATTCCATTTTTAGATCTCTTGAGAGCTGTTCGAGGAATTTACTTCCCCAGACGATGTCTTTTTCTGAAATCGATTTACCAAGTTCAAAATAAAAGTCTATAAGTACACTGCTTGCAGCAAGTGATGCTTTCACCTGTGCCCTTCGAATTTTTCCCTTTAGTTCCTTTAGCCAGGAGGCATAGTCAGATGTGAGAAAAGAAACAGTCATGGCATATTCCTGATAAATAGTTAAATTAACAACGTTTCCAATTTTTCCATTGAGTATTACATTTATCTTTTCTTGACTTGAGTGGCATGCCGGAAATAGTGACATCATATTTATGGATTTTACCAGCAGGTGAACCTTCCCAACTGGTAAGCCCCATGTGCTCCTTTTGGTGATCCGCTCGTGTAACAACAACTTCTGCGGCTGTCTGGCCATGAATGGCATAATGTAATTTATTCTGAACAGCAGCAAAGAAACGTTTGGTGGCAGTGGCTGAGGGATCGTAATCCAATGAGGTGGCATAAATATCCGTAATTTTCTGGTAAAATTTGCGCTCAGAAAGTCGGATTTCCCTGATCTTTTCCAGTTGACGCTCAAAATATTCATCATCCAGAATACTGCCGCTGTGTTTGAGTCGCTCAACATCCATGGTCCAACCCTGGATGGTATAATCTTTAACGATCTGGTTTGCCCATTTACGAAATTGCACTGCCCGTTCATTCTCTATTTTAAAACCCACAGCAATGATGACTTGCAGATTATAGTGCTCTACCTCACGCTTTACCTGCCTACTGCCTTCGGATTGAACTATTAAGTATTTCTTAACAGTTGCCTCACGTTCCAGTTCATTGTCGTTATATATAGTTTTCAAATGTTGATTAATAGCTGATACTGTAACATTATAAAGGGTCGCCATCATTTTTTGAGTCAGCCAGATATTTTCATCTTCATAACGCATTTCGACGCTGGTTTCACTATTGCCTGTGGCTGCTATAAAAGTCAGATATTCTGCTGCTGATGAGCGTACCATCGAGACCTCTTTATTTATGGGAAGATTCGAAATCTTTTTTTTGCTCATCCTTTTACCTCTAATATACCTTTCATTAATTCTTTCTCCAATATAGACAACTCAATTGATATTTTGAAGTACGACCCCTATTTCACAATTGCAATATCAATTTCTTAGCCGGTTTCTATGATAAATTTCCAGCCTGTTCCAAAAATTTATGGAACAGCAGATTTCACCTTTTACTTTCTTTAAAAAGAGGCAGGATGCAAGTCTAAAAAGAGCAGACACCCATATAAAACAACTTGATTTATCGTTATTGTGGCGATCCTTTTTTCACTGTTTTGAAGAATAAACTTTAAATCTCCCGCCGATCTTAACAGCGTCACCCTTTTAGTAATAGATAATCGGAGATCTTGTCAATTTCTA
Source organism: Desulfatiglandales bacterium (assembly GCA_963667015.2). Classification (GTDB taxonomy): domain Bacteria; phylum Desulfobacterota; class DSM-4660; order Desulfatiglandales; family HGW-15; genus JAAZBV01. The sequence continues at coordinate 2,554,972 of CAXXJJ010000001.1, read as the reverse complement.
CTTTACATTATGGGACCAGTATCTTTATCATAATCATCGAAAAATACGCGATCACCTATATGAACTGAACCATCTTCTTCCAATCTGGCGATTTGGCTAAAAGTTCGAGTAGGAGTCCGTCTATCGTGCGGTCCTCCTAATATCCATTTTTCACCAAGGACACCCCAAATAATCCTAAGTCCAAGTTTGTCCAATCTTTCTAGTAAATCGTGAACATCTGCTATTAGTGAGCGTGGGCCACCTTCTGAAACAGAAATATCCCGAAAAACACTTCTCCCGTTTTTGAGTTTATATCCATCTAGTCGATTCCACCATAGATCAGAAGGAGAAAAAAAAGTACGTGCAGGTACGAGCATATGGAAACTTTCTTCTAAAGAAGCATCATATTCCCATTCCACCGCTAGTTCATTCCATACAGGTGTATAAATCACAGGTAACTTTTTCCCAAATCCTCCCCTACTATGCCATTCATCTTTTTCAATATTAAAGGGAGTTGCCCATGGATATTCACCCGCAAACCCATAAAGCCAGGAAGATCCTTCAATCATCCATCCCCCAAATAAATTTCGGCGGTGAAGGCAATTATAACCTATATCAACATCGTCTTTGGCAACCAAATAGCCCTCAATATGAAACCAAACTTGGCGATATTGTTCACCCCAATCAGCATCTTCAGAACGATCATCCCAAGAAGGATACGAAGCGAGCAATAGCCATCTTTGCCCATCATGTTCCTTAATTGACAAAATTTTGGTCAATGATGGAAGGTCTCCTTCAAAGTTGACCCAATCCGTGTCATTCATATGTTCTCCCAATTTCAGGTTGACCGAATCTCCCATCCACCAAGTATCACTGTTTTTATAACTTGCATCGATTCTATGTGACAACGTTGGGTCGATTTTTCGTTCCTCGAGTAAAATTAATGGCTTTCGTAATGGCTTTATGTCCCAGCTGTCTTGTTTTTGTTCTACATGATCATATAAGCGGGAGGCTAATTGGAACATTCCAGTCCACTGGTATTTTTTACCAATCCTTTCTGCCCATTTTGGTTTAGCTCTACCTCCTCCATAAGTTCCAAGCATATAGCCATCGTATCTTTCACATCCTGACCCTTCATAACCGAAGTCACTTGCAATTCTCTGAAGTATCCATATCCCCATTTCTTTTTTTGAAAAAGCGTGCATCCAAGACCTAAGACAGTTCATAGAATATTTAAAGAAGTCACTAAAAAATTCATCAGGCTTGAAATGTAATAATTCTCCCCACTTTTCAATTTGGTCATCGGATGGTAGCACTTGAGGCCATTCTGAATCTATCGGTTGCATAGTCAACAATGGATCATAATCTTGTGTCAAAACATCTAGTTCTTTTGCCGCTTCAAAGATGCATCTAGTCAAATCACGGATTAAAGCATTATCAAATGTTCTAGGTTTAGATTGGAAAGCTTCATAAAGCAACGTTACGACAAGCTTAAGTATACTAGTATCTTGGGAAAGAATTAATGCACCGTAACAACATAAGAGAGTTCGCTCTCGAACGGTATCATCATCACTGGAAAGCAAGCGTTGTAACACGTTTGGTATTATCTTGGGATTGGCAGTTAAAATTTCTGTTGAAGCACGTGTAGCGAAATCTTTCACGCGACGATCTGCGGCTGCAGTAAACCATAATAGAATCGTACACCATCGTTCGGCTATATCATTATCGAGCTGCTCTAAAGGTAGTTCAAATGCGGCATTTATCAAGCGTGGAACTGTACCTTTTGACTCAAATCGTTGGTGAAGATATCCACACCAATAAGCGTCACGCTTTGCCAGTGATTTCTCTTTTAAGAGCGAGTCAATCCATATTGCATCGATAACAGAAGGTTGCCATGATATAGAAAGCAAAGAGTCCATCGCTTCAAAGGAGAAATCGTTCCATCCCAATGCTTCCCGAATTAATAATTCTGATCTATCTGTGAATGAACTTGGATCTCTCGATGGAAACGATTGAATCACAATTCGTTTCAATATGTTACGTATATCGACATTATTAACAAAATTTGGGAGTTCCACTCCATTATTTTGTTCTGCGACAAGTATTGAAAGCGCAGCAAGTACACCTCTATTTTGTTCCAGAGCATTATGATTCTCAAACAGTTTGTAGATTATCCCTCCTGATTGACAAGCCACATCAAGGCCTATTTGTTTACTTCTTTCTAGCAACTCCGTCGCAATTAGAAAATCTCCAAGACGCTCGAACGCCGGCCGAACAACACTATCATTATCAAATTGTGTTTTTGATGATGGAGCGTCCTCTACTAACAAGTCTGCACGCACAAGCCAATCAAGAACAGGCAATGTGTTTGCTTGAGGTCGAGCATCAGCAATTACTTTTTGTGCTTGAGACCATGCGATTGAAGACTCTTGCATTTCAACGATTGCCCGAACTATTGCCATGAGAGAGCCACTCACAATCTTCGCACCCTCACTAGTTTCATATTCTGTTGCAAATTGCTGTTCTTTTTCGTCAAGGAAAGCGCGAATGGTTGGAGCTAAGCCATGCCAACCTGATGGCATACGATAGAGGTCACGAGAACGCAGAGTTTCACAGACAAGCTTAAGGTATAGGGGATTTGATAATTCGGGTTGTAGGATAGGCGAGATAGGGGGTTCGAGATTGTAATGATGGAAAAATGCCTGGCATGCGTCTCGTTCGATACCTGCGAACCCTGTATGTTCAACGATCAGCAAATTATGCTTATCAGGAAGGCAAAAGGATAAAAATGAAGTCCTACATGTTAAGCAAAGACGTAGATTCGGCCTGCTTTTAATTGCCTGAGAGATAGCTAATAAACGATCTCGCCAGTAGCGTAAAGGACGAGTTTCATTGATCGCATCTATAAATATAATGAGTAGAGAACCAGATGCTTCACCAGCGGCGTTCAATGCATCCAAAAGACCATTCATACCAAGTGTAATAGGAAGACCAAGAGTTTCCAATATCCTCGTCCAAGGGTCTGGTTCTCCTCTGAATTCATGTCCAAAATTAATGCACGAAAGGAGATTATTGCCAAAACGATATTCAGCTGCATCGCATATCCCATGTGTCTTTCCTGATCCAGCAACGCCTGATAGCACAAATACCGAATTATACGCTAGGGAACAAGAAGGTGAAAGAAGCCACTTATAAAAACTAGAAAGTGCAGCAATTGCCTCTCGTGTGTAATCCAAATTAGCTGCTGGAAAAGAAACCATATATTCTGCCATGAATTGACGAAAGCCAGGTGAGTCAGCTTTTCCTTCCCCATGTTGGGTTTCAAAATCTTGTACTAATTCAATCTCAGCAGACTTGAAGCGGTTTAAAAGGGTATTTATTTTTTTAACAAAACCATCATAGGAATCCACATCACCAATTGCAGAGCGACTATCTATTGTTTTTAAAAACTCACCGGTATCTGCCACTAAAGATTTCATTTTGTCATGCAAGTTTTCTGGCCATGCTGGTGACATCGAGTCACCTTTAATTCTGTTTAGTGTGCTAATCAGATTATCATTCGCTTTGCGGCATACGCGAATCTTGCTATTAAATTCATTTGACCATAAGGATGTACGCCCAAATGCGGCAAACCATTTCCATAAATCCGTTTTAACATTTAACTCTGGAGTGTATCGTGGGCCAGCAGTTTTCTTTGCTAACCCGAGATGCTCAAAGAACCATTCATTTGTTAAGATATTCTGATTAAAAAAATATTCCCTAATACCTCCATGCACATCATGTTCCAATAATAGTTCTCTGAGCTTTGATGCCGGCCATGCAATAATATTTAATTGGCGACCTTCAGCTTTTGCTTTTTTCTCATGACTTTTTCGCCAATTATCAAATTTTTCTTGACTGCTCAGCCCTTTTCTTCCAGTTGGGCCAGTAAGATCGAAAGGAAAACATACATTGTATATGATTAGTGTAGGATGAATTTTTAAAGCAGTTGTTACTGATACAGTAGCTTGTGTAAGGAGGGATCCTATATTGAAAACATATTTCGCTTGCCAGCCAATACGAGTAATCGTTGAATTATCAGCAAAACATTCTAAACCACCATCACCTCCAGCACCATAAAGTCGAACATATTTTGAATCGCTTGTGACGGTTCTATGCGCGAGTTGGCAGCATAACTCCTCAAATGATTCTCGCTGCCCGCCACAGTGAGGTGCGATCATTCTAAAATCTATTTCTGTCAATTTTCTACCTTTTTGTAATTAATCGGCTATCAAAATATAAAGGGCACTACGTTGTCAGCGTAACATTTCAAATAATCACAAAATAACAACAACTGGATTCCCCGGTCAAGCCCTGACTATTACCCACACTTGACACAGATGTTTAAGGTCCTGCTCGCTGCATGTGTCTTTTAGCAAGTGCGTAACCTTCGGCCATAGACTGAAGCCGCGTAAGACCTCTCCACATACTTGTGGTACCAGGAGGACCATCCCCCTTTCTGTTGAGGTATCCACCCAGCGCTCCAATCATTGGAAGCACTTGACCTATAGATGGCGGTTTGGCTGGAATCGGACCTTTATTTATCTTGATCCATAAAACCTGCCACTCGTCTTCACTTAAAAATACATCACAAGGAATGTCGGGGATCTCTCGACCTTGTTTTGTCATCCAGAATATTCTCCAGGCAACTACAAAATCAATTGCCAGGCAGGCTTCTAACCTGTCTGCATTTTCCAGTCTTCGGTCTTCTATCCGGCATCCGCTTTTTAATGTCCGGTGATATGTTTCTATTCCCCAACGTTTGCTGTACCAGGCTATTCTTTTACAAGCGTCTTCAAATGTTTCTGTCTTAACTGTTGTCAACAATATCCATTCAAGCGGGTCCTTAACATTTTCACCAGCTTCGATTTCCTTGGCAAGAACCGCCCACATCCTTATAGACGGCCTGTTGGCTTTTTTTCTGGGCGCCCTTTTCTCTATCTCGATAAAGCGTATCCCTAACTTAGCAGTTCTAGCTCGACGTGATCCTTTTCGGGGTATAAAAAGCTCCTGTGTGCCTGACAAAGGAGCCTCTAAAAGTTTTTCCAAAAGACTCGCTTCTTCTGATTTCTTCCCTCCTCCACGCTTGGCTCGAACCAGCAGCTTCGGACCCGATACATTCCTGCCGGCTTCTTCGAAAAACTCATATATATCGGCTTCTCGATCACCAACACTCACAAGCGTAGTATCCGGACAAAGACCCTGAACTTCTTCCACTGCCCGATAACTCTTAAGCCATTTTATGCTTTCCTTTTGATCAATCGGCAGGCGCGCGCGAAACTCCCTTTTACCAGCTTCCTCCTCTTTTCTCGACCAGCATTGAACATCAAGAAGACCTAATGGAACACCATCTTCTGTAAAAGCCATGGTATCATGAACCAACAGACCAACAGATCTGTCTCCCTTCGTGTTTACCGGCCCCATTCCTTCTACTGCATGATGACTATATGTAAGCGTAGTTGTATCCTGTACTGCAAGAACAACGCTCTGCCCCTTTATCCTCTCTATGCTCGACTCTATGTGCGGTTTCAATAATACTTGCATATCTATGTTGCCATTATCAAAAAATCGGTACGCTGCCTTAACCTTTGCCTTTGAGCCATTGCTCGCTTGTGGAACAAGTTTTCCAGGCTGAGAATAAAAATCCCTCGCCAGAGTAAATAACCTTTCCTTTAATCTTCCATCGTATAGCTCAACTCCCCCAAACTCCTCTTCAACCCAGTCCTGTGGCTCGAAAAGTCGTTTGCCGCATCCCAACAAACTCGGGCTTTCATGGCATAGCCTCTCTCGATACTCCTTCGTAAGCGGATATACATATATATCTTTCTTTCCACTCGATATTTTCCCGTTCGCGTAGCCGTCTCTCCGGCCAGCAGTTTCCCCTATCTTTGTCCAGTTCGAGGCTATATAGCTAGTACCTTTGAATCTTACGGGATCTACAAAGGTCTCAACAAGCTCTATCTCATATTTGTACTTTTTCAGCCAATCCTCTCTCAATCGCTTAAGGCTCAGGCTTAATACATGCGATGAAAGGTTCTTCACCCTTATTGTCGGGACTATTAAAAAGCGGCTGTTGCATACCACCTTCTCTAAATTTTGTCTTCGGGCTCCTTCGCTCCATCCTATCCATTCCTCTCGTGACTTTAATTTACGGGTCGCTCCGCTAAAGCTCATGCCACCTATGCAGCCATATTTTTCACTCTTAATCAAATAGCGAATCTGTGCTCCACATAAAGGCCCCCGCCCAAGGTAATGATACCCATCAAGCAACTGGTTCCAGTCACGAGAGCTCTTGCTGTAACGGCTGCTTACAGGTATTACCTCGACTCTGCCCAGTCCGCTAAGATCACAATCCGCTTCTTTTACCCAGGGTAATACCTGTCCTTTTTCAACATTGATGTTTTGAAATCCATAAGTTTTTTCACTTTTAGGTAACCTGATGCTTCCTCGCCTTTGTAGTTCCTGAAGCACTTTCCTGCAGCTCATTTCCTTAAGCTTGCCATTCGCTGATCGCCAGCCTACCCACTCACACACCCGTCTCGATAACTCTCGCCTGGATATCTCAGGCTCTGACTCAATAGCCTTGCTTATCTTTTCAATCAGCTTCTCATTAATATGTTGTCCATTTATCCACATGCTACCGATTCTAGCATCAATTACCCACGGTGTCAAGTGTGTCCCAGAGACAGGGTCAAGTCGGGGAATGACGACAAAATATTTTATTTGGAAAAACATAAGACAATGCGCCTGGGGCGCTTTAATCCACCTTCGCTTGAAAGCTATGGCGGACAGGTGCAGTAATTCATTGTTTCTGAGTTGATACAATGGGTTAGATTTAAGACTTTTTTGTAATAAATGCAAGAAGGAAAAGATAGAGGTCAGATACCAGAGGTCTGAAGTCAGGGTTCAGGAAAAGCTAATTCAAGGTTCAATATTCAACCCTGTTAAATACTGCTTCGCAGTTCGCTATGCGAATTTCACAGGGAAAACATTCAAGATTGGAAATGCAAGGGACAACCAGGTTTAAGTCTCTGCATAAAGCTTCGCCCTGACAAGACGTCGGGACAAATGGCTCTGATAATCAAGTCGCGGAATGACGGGGAAACCTAACAGCCTTCAGCCTTAACCGCTTCACGCTGGCTTTTTAGCTACGATAACGTAGCGACTTGTCACCCCCAGTATTTTCTTTTTCTGCATTGCAGACACAACACCCCCATTGAAACGCTCCGATGACATGGGCGCCTGTATCATATGGGTCATCTTCCATCCTCCTTTTTTTAGCGCACTCAAATAATCATCTATTAAAATGGAATTTTCCCATGTCTCTTCCCTTGCAGGCCTCCCCTGAAAGTCTCTCCAGTCGGCATTGATAATCGCTATTATGGTTTCCTTTTTGCTGTTTTCACAGGCAAGGGTAAAGAACCTTTCAAAGAACCGGAGGTACTCTTTTTTTGCAAGGCCCGCTATACTGTCTTTATGATACCCATCTATTTTTTTACTGAAATATGGAGGATCAAACAGGATAAAATCGGGTTTTGTTTTCCTGTCCAGCGGCCATTTCATATTATCAGGGTCCCAGAACCACTTTTCTATCTCTGGCCGGGCAGCGGGATCTACATCCATGTCAAAACTCACACATCTGCGGTTCATTACAAGGCATGTGTCAGGCACAACCCCTCCGCCTGCCATGGGGTCCATTACCAGTTCACCCTGCTCAGTAAAATGGATCATCCGGTTAATGAGTACATAAAGTTGAAATAGAGGTGGAATAGGTTGATAATCCAATGGTAACCACACCAAAAGGAGGTATCAACCACATGTCCACCTCATTACTCTATCATGCCTTTGGAATCAAAGGAGTCAAGTATATTTCTACAAAATATAAAAATGGGGTTACTATATTTAACTCAGAAGTATCAAATTCCATTGAGTATTGCCCTGAGTGTAAAAGTCATAAAACAAGCAGACAAAAGGGTGTAAAAATCAGGGATTTTAAAATGAACCCCATAGGTTCGAGGCCAACCTTTCTAAGGGTAAAGATATGGCGTCTTTATTGTGAAGACTGTCACTCTCTAAGATGGCCTAAACTCCCTTTTTCCGAGGGTAAAAAACGATATACAAGGCGTTTCGCAAAATTTGCTATTGATCTACTACACTGGATGACTATCTCCGGAACAGCCAGCATTCTAAGTGTTGGTTGGGATCTGATTAAAGATATCCATAAGGAACACTTAAAACGCCGTTACAAAACACCACCATTGGAAAAATTAGAATACCTGGGCATTGATGAATTCAGTATTAGAAAAGGTCATAATTATATGAGTATCTTTGTTGATCTTAAATCAGGACGTATACTCCACGCCGTTGAAGGCCGATCAGGTGAAGATATAGAACCCTTTCTAAAACGCATAAAAAAAAGATCCCCTAAGCTAAAAGCCATTGCCATGGACATGAGTAAAAGCTTTATCGCTGCAGTGCAGGAGCATTTGCCCCTTGTACCAATAGTTTTCGATCACTATCACATCTCTGCTTTAATGAACAATGCCATTGAGGATGTGAGGCGGGAGCAACAGGCAAAAATCGATCAAGAAGGAGCAAATCTCATAAAAGGCTCCCGCTTCCTTCTTTTGAAAAATTACGAAAAACTTTGTGATGAAAAGCAAGACCGCCTTAATAACTTGCTCCGGGTCAACGAACCTCTTTTCACTGCCCATACAATGAAAGAACAACTGAGACAATTTTGGGAAAAAGACACTTACATTGACGCAGCTTTGTTCCTGGATGCGTGGTGCACTGATGCTGAAAAATCAGGCATAAAACCTTTAGTAAAAGTATCCAAAACCCTTATGCAGCATAGCCATGGTTTATTGAACTACTTTTTCCATCGAATTACTTCCGCTCAAGTCGAAGGTATTAATAATAAAATAAAAACCCTTAAAAGACAGGCCTATGGCTTTCGGGATATGGTATACTTTAAATTGAGATTGTATCATTTACACTCTCAGGCGTACTCATTAACCGGATGATCCAGTAAAATAGTAGAGCATATGTGCTATCATCTGGGCCGGAATACGGCCGGGCCAGTCGTCGCCAAAACGCTTATCCACATCATTGTAAAACCAGTAATCCCATGTCCTTAAACCCCATCCCAGAAGCCTGAAACGCTCCATGTCGTCTTTATCTTCAAGAGCGATTGACCAGGCGGGGGCAGGAGGACTGTTATTTTCCATTGCTGCCTGGCTTACAGTTTTACCTGCTTTGATTGCCTTTTTCACTCGATTAGCAGTCTTTTCCTTTTGAATGTATGCCATTACTGTTTTGCGATTTACGCCTAGAAGAGAGGAAATCTTTTTACCGGAATAACCAAGCCTGTTCAGACTGAACACTGCCACATCCTTTGACAACGCACCCGGACCAGTAATTTCGGGCTGTTCAAGCTGCATCTTTCTGACTGCCTTTTCAGTAATGTCTTTTATCTCATTTGCGCTAAGTCCGAGTATCTCTGCACCGGACTTACCCTGCCCTGTTCCAGTGATCCTTTTAAATTCATCATGAGACGCACGCCTAAGCCCTTCCAGAGCTTTCACCTGTGACCGATTTAGATTATGATCTATTGCGGCAGTCAGTACCTCATCTGAGGTGTCCAGTAAAATCTGGAGGTCATTTTCGTAAAATGATCGCCATTTCAATGACTTGGGCAGATTTTTGAAGATATTTTCTACCTGTCCCATAAATTTATGGGACAGGTCGCTTGATTCTTCTGAAATACTCGATCCCCTGTTTTTGCTTCTTCGAATCGAATCCAGCCTGGCAAGAAGATTTTTCAACCTATATATGGCGGATTCGCCCATGCTGTCATACACTTCATCACCGTAAAGCTCGGAATCGACAAGGTCAACAATGGTCTCTATTGTTTCAATAACCGATAAATTTTCACGCTGAAGGTTTTCCGCAGCGCACATGCGCCTTGCCTCAAGGTCATTCGCCTTGATTACCCGGGAGAGTATGGTCCGCATATCAGTATATTTTTAACTACCCTTAACCTTCTTTCGCCACATATGAGCTGAAAACGCCCGTTACAGCGCCTTAAGACTACAGGTTCAATAAGCCCGTCACGCGTTATACTCAGGGCAAGCTCCCTGAGTTTATCATCACTTATATGCCTGCGGTGCTGAAAAGGGGAAGGATCAATCTTCTCAATATCAATGATTTTCATAGTCATTTACCTCTAGTGCCCATCCGTAAACGGGTCTGATGTTAATAAACAAATGTATTTTGATTGATTCAAGTAATTCAGGAAAACTTTTTAAGACAGTAATTCGTTGAGACTGAAATGATATGACTGGTTAGTTTTAAAAATTTTTTCAGGAAATTTCAAGAGATTAAATTAGGCAGGCTGAAGGCTGTTAGGGAAAACAGGTAAAAGCTAGAGACCAGAAATCAGTTATCAGAGGTCAGGAAAAGATAGAGGGCAGATGTCAGAGACAAAAATTTTTATTTTTATATGAAAATTGCCGATAGTCTTAGCTTCTTCTATATTTGCAGGATATGTAAAGTAAACAATTGTTTTTTACATATACAGCTTGAAATGTAAAGAAAAGGCCATCAACTTTACATGGAATACTTAATATGTAAATTTAAACTCAATTAAGGTGATGATATTCTTTTTAACACCTCACGGCCCTTTTTCGTCAACCGATATTTCTGCAAACGGCTTTTGGGTTTATCAGGAAGGGTCAATTCAAGCAGTTGAAAATTAATCAGTTTTTGCAGCCCTTTTTTAAAGTTTCCTGTGCGACTCTTATATCCGGCAATTTCCAATATTTCTTTGCCTGATCTTTCATTAACAAGGCAGGATTGTAGTATATCCACCTGCCACTTGAGAAGTCCGACTTGGGCCTCTTGGGCCTTGACTTGGGCCCCTGAATCGGATTCCACCTGAACAATATCATACTTTTCAGCAGGGTTGGCGCCATATTCCAGTATACTGATCACAGTGCGAAAGACATCTCCTTCGATCAGTTCAGGGTCGGTTCCACCATATTTTTATATTCTCTTGGTGTAGTTATCGTGGCTCCTCGGCCTTTTCCACCAGTTCGGATAAATCGTAATTCACACTTGTGACACCAAAATCAGGCTCTGTCGCAAATGGCCTTCTGTATGTAAAACAATACTTTTTTAATCGTTTCGCATTTACTTACAATAGCCATATTATGTCACCAGGGAATACTAAACAATTGCGTAGCGGGCTGTTTCGCAAATTCAGGTTCAGTATTATAAAAAAGATACCAAATTATTGCTTAACTAATTGGGATTGCTTAAATTTTTGAATGATTTGTTTTTAGCAGAAAATCATTGGATGGGCAAGAGGTTAAAACAGCATAGTGCATAGGGCAGAGCGCAGAGGGAAGCGAAGCAGGAAAAGCCAGAGATCGTAGGTCAGGGGGAAAGCAGGCTACAGTATAGTCTATAGGCTGTTAGGAGAGACAACAAATTCAAAGTTGAAAGCTCAAGGCTCAAAGGGTAGCCGGTGTTACTTAAAATTAATTCTCGTTTTTTGTTTTCTTCTCAACCTTTTTCTGCACGGTCCTAATGGTATCCAGATAGGCTTTTTCCACAGGCGTGAGTGTTTTTACCTGATGTTTTCGGTATTCCTTTTCAGCTTTTTGCATTGCTTTATCGTGGCTGATTTTTATCCATGGAGATCTCACTGGTAAAGGTCGTTAACCTCCTATGTGGAATAAAAGGACACCCGCGAGGTGATTGATATACAAAAACTCAACGCCGAAATTAAAGAGATCGTTGCCCGGCAGAACGAACTGCGCAAGTCGATTGATGAAATCGTCGCGGATCTGGAGGGAAGCCGGTAATGAAAAAGGAAGAACATAACAATATAATTATTTATAAAACCGAAGACGGAAAAACTGACATTAAAGTCCGGTTTGAAAACGAGGATATGTGGTTAAGCCAACAGCAAATGGCGGAACTGTACCAATCATCACGAACCAATATCGTCAAACACATTAAGCACATTTTTGAGGAAGGAGAATTGACCCAAGAGGCAACCTGTCGGAAATTCCGACAGGTTCAAACAGAAGGCAGCAGAAACGAGGAAAGGAAAATTCCTTTTTATAACCTCGATATGATCATTTCCCTCGGGCGTATAAAATCCCGCATTGCCATATATAAAGGCGACTTCTTGTCGCACCTTGTTTAGTGACTTGTTCTGCCCGTGTGCTCCTGATGTGCTTCTTTATATGCTTTAAGTAATGAATTAATACGCGTTTGATAACCTGTTCCCTGTTTTTTGAACCAAGATAATACATCTTCATCAATCCTCAAAGTAACCTGAGTTTTTCGTTTAACAGTTTTAAGACCTTTTCTTACAGCGGATTTTGCAAACATCTCAGGTGTAACTTCAGGATTGTCAGAAAAATCTATATCTTTATCCTTTATTTTATCAACTCGATCCAAATCAGTCTGGGATTTGCGAGAAATATCCTTTTTCTTCATTTTTTGTCGCCTTTCGTATTGAAATAATTCTTATTAAATCCTCGGTTTCTGTGTGAACAACCGACACGACTCTACCACCAAGGACTCCAAATGTTACAAAACGCTCTTCACCATAATCATAGCGGTCATCTTCAATCGTAAGAGTATAGCCGGAAAATATTATCGGAGCATCAATGAAATCAATTCCATGCTTTTTAATATTTGATTTACGTTTTGTATCATCCCATTCGAATTTCATGGCATTATTGTAGTTACATATTGACAATACGTCAAGTAAGAATATTTCCTATGTTTTTTAGGCAGAAGACTATAATGCAGGCTGAAGCATTTTAGGCTAAAGGCTGTTAGTGAAAACAATAAATCAGAGATCAGCCTGGCTGCTTGCCGAAAAGCTGGAAAGATTGATCAAGTAGAAAACTGAGAAAAGTAATGGATTAGACACTGATCAACACGGATTTTTAGGATTAAAAATAAAAAAATAAAAGATCCGTGTACATCTGTGTAAATCCGTGTCCTGTAATATTAAATGAAGTTTACGAGAAATCAGTATAAATCCGGAAAAACCTGCAGAGACCGGTTATAAACCGGTCTCTGCAATAGAATTGGTTATTTCACCTTAATCTCTTCCCAGATGGCATTATACATCTCCAGCTTATCTCCAAGGTCCAGCTTTAACTCGCAATTCTTAAGATCTTCTTCAGTATAAACCGGTTTACCGGTTCGGATTGCACGGGCAGGCACGTTGATTGAAGGGAACCCGAAATAATCCACAAACTTTGCATATACATCAGGTTCATGTATATAGTTGATAAACTTGTGTGCCAGATCCATGTTCTTTGATCCCTTCAGGATAACCATTGAATCTATGTATAACGGCCCGCCGGTTTCAGGAATAAAGAAGTCCACATCAGCCTTTGCAGAATCTTCCAGCTCATCAAAGACAACCTCTTCATATCCCTGAACCACCCAGAATTCACCGGAAGCAAAACCTTTGCCAAATGATTCCGCATCGAATTTAAGTATATTGTCACGCCACTGGAGAACGAGGTTCTTCGCTATTTTAAGCTCTTCCGGATTTACGGAGTTTACTGAAAAACCGTTTGCCTTAAGTGCAAACCCCATAACTTCACGCATGTCATCAAGCAGGGTCATTCTGCCCTTGAGTTCGGGGTTGAGGAAAATACTCATGTCTTTTTTATAATCTTTGACATACTTTGTGTTAACTGCAACACCGGATGCACCTTTCATATAGGGGACTGAGTATTCACAGTTTTTGTCATACTCGATACCGGCTATAAGGTCCGGATCGATATTCCTGAAGTTGGGGACAAGATTTTTATCAATCTTTTCCAGCATTCCTTCGTTTATCATGATTGTTACATAATCCGCAGAAGGGAAAGTAATGTCATATCCTGAACCGCCTGCCTTGAGCTTGGCAAACATCTCCTCATTGGATGCAAATTCATCATAAACAACTTCAACATTGTATTTTTCCTCAAATCCCTTGATTACTTCCGGAGGGGTATAATAGGTCCAGTTGTATATATACAGTTTTTCCTTACTGCTACCGCAGCTGAAGACATACAAAACAGAAAATACGCAAACCAGCAAAAAAATTATTTTTTTCATTGTGTTTTTCTCCTTTATTTAAACATGTGTCTGAACAGTCTTTTTGACATAAACGCCAGGACAAGGCTCCCGATGATCAATATTACCGAAAGGGAATTGATTGCCGGGGACAGCCCGAACCGAAGCATGGAGTAAATATGAAGCGGCAGGGTTGATGCGCCGGGTCCTGTGACAAAAAAAGTAATTACGAAATCATCGATTGAGAGGGTGATAGCTACAAGAAAACCGGAAACAATACCCGGCATGCACATGGGTATTATGACCTTCAGCAGGGTATCAATTTCTCTGGCTCCAAGGTCATGGGCTGCCTCGATGATCGAATAATCAAACTCCGAAAGCCTCGCTATAACGATAAGCATCACATATGGTATGTTGAATGTTATATGGGCAATGATTATAGTTGTGATCCCCAGGGGTATTTTTGTACCGGCAAAAAACATGAGCATGGATACCCCGATAATAATCTCCGGTAGAATAATCGGCAGGTAGGAAACTACCTCAAGGTATTTTTTGAGTTTAAAATGATGCCAGTAAACACCGATAGCCCCCAGGGTTCCTATAACCGTTGAAACCATTGCGGAAACAAGGGCAATGATGACCGTATTGTAAAAGGAACCCCACAGTTTGGCCGAGTCAAAAAACAGGACCTTGTACCACCTGAAGGAAAATCCTGTAAAATTCATTGATTTTCCTTCGTTAAAGGAAAAGATGACCAGTACCATGAGCGGTGCATAAAAAAAGATCATCGTAGCCCAGAAAAACAGGCCGGATATTCGGTGCCTTTCACCTGCCCTGTTCATATCATTCACCATATCAGGAGTCCCCCTGAATCTTTTTCTCTTTTGATGCAGTTATGCGGTTAAAGAGCAGGACCATGACTACCGATATTGTTGTAAGCACCATGGAAATGGCGGCCGCCGAGGGCCAGTTTCGTGCTGTCTTGAGCTTTTCATTTATGATATTCCCCAGCATCCGGACGTCAGTACCGCCGACAATATCAGGGATGGCAAAATTTCCAAAGGCCGGGATGAATGTAAACAGTACTGCAGTGGATATACCCGGAATAATCAGGGGCATAAGGATTTTAAACATTGACTGAGACTTTGTGGCCCCGAGATCCCGTGCTGCCTCAAGCAGGGAAAAATCGAATTTTTCAATTACTGCATAAAGAGGCAAAATAGCAAATGGCAGAGATGTGTATATCATTATAAGGATGATAGCCCATTTGTTATACAGCAGTCGTACAGGGGCGTTAAAAAGACCGACATTAATCAGAAAGGTATTGACAAGCCCGTTATTACCGAGAACGGCAATCCAGGCAAATATCCGGATCAGAAAATTTGTCCAGAAAGGGATAATCACAAGGAAGAGCAGCTTCTCTTTAAACCTGGAACGGGCTATATAATATGCGGTCGGGACAGCCATTAATACTGTAATTACGGTTGTTGCTATGCTGATAAATAAAGTGTTAACAGCTACCTTGCGCATGGTATCTGAAAACAGTGCCTTGTACGCTGCAAGAGAAAAACCTGGTTCAAACCCGCCATAGAGTCCCTTTGTCAGAAAACTCCCGACCAGGATGATGGAAAAGGGTAACACAAAAAATAATGTAAGCCACACAAGTACAGGAGATGTGTAGCGCTGGCCGTAATTTTTGATCATTAGCCGTTAACCTCGACAACAAAGCTGTCATCGGCATGCCACCATATAAACACCTTATCTTCCCACTGTATGGGCTCTTCGTCGGTAAAATACTTGGCATGCTGCTTAAATACCTTAAAAACCTTCTCCTGTTCGGATTTTACTATAAAGCTGGTATGGGAACCGGTGTAAATCATCTGGTCAACCCTGCCGGAAATACAATTCCAGGTGGATAAATTAATTTCCGGCTGTTTTTTTGAAATATGGAGTTTTTCCGGCCGAAGGGTAACCTTTATCATATCACCGGTTTTCATGGGTTTGTCCAGGTCAACCAGGACATCACCAATCTCCAGGGTTCTGATGCGGGCAAGCCTTTCCATCATTTCGACAACCCTGCCTTCAATGGTATTGGATGCACCGATGAAATCAGCCACAAACATATCTGACGGGCTTTCATATATTTCAAAGGGCGTTCCGATCTGGAGGAGATTTCCATCCTGCATAACTGCAATCCGGTCGGATACACTCATAGCCTCTTCCTGGTCATGAGTTACATAGATGAAGGTAATGCCGATTATGTCATGGATTCGGTCCAGCTCCATCAAAAGATCCTGCCGCAGTTTTGCGTCAAGGGCGCTTAGGGGTTCATCCAGAAGCAGCACCCTGGGCTCGTTTATCAATGCCCTGGCAATGGCAACCCGCTGTCTTTGCCCCCCTGAAAGCTGCGCAGGATATTTTTCCATATGCTCTTTAAGCCGAACCAGATTCAGGTACTCTTCTACCCTGGTTTTTATTATATTTTTATCTGTTTTTTTTAGTCTAAGTGAAAAGGCCACGTTTTCAAAAACCGTGAGGTGGGGAAACAGTGCATAATTCTGGAAAATAGTATTTACATGGCGCTGGTTGGGAGCCTTGTCAAGAACGCTTTCGTTATCGAGCAGAAGGTCGCCTGATGAGGGTGTCTCAAACCCGGCAATAATTCTTAATAAGGTGGTTTTACCGCAGCCGGACGGGCCTAAAAGAGAAAAGAACTCCCCGGCTTTGATTTCAAGATTTATATCTTTCAAAACCTGGGTGGAACCAAAAAACTTATTTATATTATGAACCCTTACTGTACCACCGATCATATCGCGGCTCCTGAAAAAATGATTCGGGGTTATACAGAAAATAAATGAGCATAGCAATATAAATTGAAGTGTCAAATCAAAATATTTTTAATGGTATTTTTATAATTTTTTAAAGTAAAAAATTATACCCGATACTACCAGGAGGCCATCTGCTTCTTGATCGGGTAGGTCGGACGAATATCGGTGGGAATGTCCGACAGGCTGTCCAGGGCCTTCTTCATCTCCGCGGGCATCTCGCCGTATTTTTTTACAAACGTCTTTGCCCCGTCGTAGTCGCCCAGGGCCTCGATCATCAGAATGTCGTGGGCCAGGGCCCTGACTGCCTCTGGCATCCTGTCCGCCACATAGGCATATTTGCCGTTTTCGCGGCGTATAATCGCTCCCTTTTCGGCAAGATAATTGAACTGGATCACGTTGGCCCTGCCGTGGGCTTCGCTGGCGCCAAAGCGCACGGATCGGAAAAATCCGCCGAGGAACGATGCGTAGACGTTCTGCATAAACTCCTCGGTGTGCATGCCTTTATCAATCAGCATATAGTTGAGGTACATACCCAGGGTGTCCGCCTTGGCCTCCTCGATTACCGGGTAGAGTTCCTTGAGTTCGGCATTTACGCTGGTTTCTACCTTCCTGCCGCCCTTCTCAACAGTAATCCTTCCTGGCCCCAGACCGTGGGCGGTCTCGTGAACAAGGGTGTGGTTGAAGAACGCCTTAAAAGAAACGTGTTTGACCTGTTCGTCGTCGATCAGACGTCCTGCAATAGGAACAAGGATCCGGTCGTATTTGGCGTGGGCCACATTCTTGAGCATCACCTTCTTGGAGCCCTTTTTTTCGCGCACGACTTCATCGTTTGGCAGGTTGAAGGCCAGGGTCTGAACCCCTGCATGGGTGTCACCGGCAGTGAACAGTACATCGACCACTGAGATAGGCGATTCGGAGCCGCGGTCCAGGTTCTTGTACTCATCCGGTATCGGCAGAAACCTCTCCATATCCGGGATGTATGATTTAATCTTCTCGAGTTCAGCCGAGTCCACGGGATCACGAAGAGTAATAAAGGCTTCGAATGCCGCCTTGTAACCGAACAGCTCATCCTCGTAGACCTCATATGGGCCGATCACAACCTCGATATCGCCGTCACCGAGATCCATCCAGTCCATGTCGCTCTGACGATACTCATTAGACCGGAATGCGGCCGCCCTGGACTTGAGAAATTTAGCAAGCCGTGTGTCCTCTGCCATTTCAGCCGCCTCATCGAGCAGCCTAGCCGCCGGCTCCAGATAATCTTTATAGGCCTCTGCATAGGGAACTGCCCTGAGCCCGTTTCCGTCACGTTCGATCCGTGTAAAGTATCCGGTGAAGGCCTCCTTTTGATCGGGATGATCTGCAATCCACTGTTCGAACTCTTCCTTCGTCATATCCTGAGGGTAGTAGTTTGCGCCCCTTGGTTTCTCCACATTGCCCCAGAAGGGTTTGTTGTGATCGAGCCGGTTCCAGGGGCCATACATTATGTCGAACAGGGCCAGCGTTGTTTTAAGTCCGGGATCCCCGGCGATCTCATTACGCCAGGTCCTGTTGCGGCTGTCGACCTGAAGCAGGAACAACTCGTCAATAATCTCAGCCGCCTCGACCAGTTTTTTGATCACGCTGCGATGTTTCTCCGGGATGCTGGCGTCTTCAACGCCAATCCCGGTAGGTGCAAACCTTGCCAGCAATGCAGACATCTCACTCCCCTCTCCTTCTGATCTGTTTCCTGCAGATTCCCCGTCGGTCGGCTTTCCTGTGTCCCCGCAGCCGGAGAACAATAGAGTTGCCATGATCAGCAGAATAGCATATTTTTTCATTATACTCTCCAATCCGGCATTAGTTATTCATTGACACGCAACTACACGATCATTTTGACAGATTTTTTAAATATAATAAATTGCCCGTTTTTTCAAATTTTATTAATGGATATCTTTAGGTGGTATTTTCCCGATAACATGGATCGATTATACCGCAGATCCTGAAATAGAAAAAGCTAAGATCACAGGAGCATTTATGGAAAAAAGGGAGATGAAGGGGAAAGACATGATGGAACACAGCCATCCCGGAGCCTGCTCCTGGATGGCCGTGTTATTTTTTTACTCCGGTTTGGCGTCTGTATTATAAATCTTATAAAACTCCGGACACTCTGTTAAGGGAACCTTTTTACTGAGGTCCTTTCTCTTAAGGCCGGGATAATCTGCCCCGTATCGATATGACCTGTGAATCATATTGTTCAGCATATTGGGCATGTCACCATCTTCAGCATAACATTTTGTCTTTCCGTTAAAGACAGGACTTACATAATCCCATACTATTTCCTTATCCTCTGTCACCTCAAAAAGGTGCCCGCTGTTAGTTGATGTGACCTGGATATTTCCATTGGCAAGCATCTGGGCTGAGCCCTGGCGGAACGAATAAAAACTTTGAGGTGTTGTTGTATGGTATTGCCATACGATCTCATTTGTCTTCCGGTCCATTATTACAATGCTGGACCTGTTTCCTTCAGCACGCTCCGAACCGTTGTCAAATATCATAAAACGGTCTTTGCCAATATATGTGGCACTGTGGGACCCGAACACCTTCTGGTCTCCATTATTATACCATGAGGGTTTTTCTCCCTGTCCATAGGCGCTCGGATTACCCCATCGATAGATCATTTTTCCTGTTTTATGATCAATAAGATAGAATTCGCTGAAATTTCTGGAGTTGAGGAGTACCAGGTCGTCTTCTGGAATATATTCAACCGTATTAAAATGGGACCAGTCAAAACTGGTATAGTTTCCGCCAAGTTTTTCCGGCAGGATATAATTTATATCATACTGGTTTGGCCCTGTTCCGACATGGTCCCAGACATGATATTCCCAGACAGTCTTGTTCTTTTTATCAACCTCGCGAACAAAGTCTACCCAGAAATCATTGTGATATTGCCCCATGTCATATACTTCGAGGGGGATTGTTTTGGGGTCACGCCCTTTGGCTATCGCCTCCTCAATAGTTATTCTTTCCCAGCCAAGTATAAGCGTATTTCCGTTCGGCATACGGGTAAAACAATGATGCTGCAACTCTGTATCACTGTTCATCTTGTATTCCCATACAACATTGCCGTCCCAGTCTATCTCCTGGACAATACCTCCGGCTCCGCCTATAGCAGCAGGTTTTTTCTTCATTACTCCACCTCTCAGGAGGTTTCCGTTTGGAAGAAGCATGGCATAGGCACCAGGTGTATACTCAGACTCCCATTTGTGAACGACATTACCCTCCATATCTATAAGATAGGTGGTTTTGCAGTTTACCATTGGTGCAAACAAGGTATATCCGCCATAGGATTTTTCCTTATTATACTTCAGTACTCCTGTAGGTCCGACCATGGCTTCATATGCCGAAGCTGATCCAAACGATACCGCGATAAAAAGGATAATAAATAATATACCCATACTTTTTTTCATGCGACCCTCCGTATTAATAATTTTATTTTTCCTTATATGTCTTTTCAGCATGCTATGACCCGGCCCGGTGCCTTTCTCCTGAGATGCTGCTCCATGGTCCTCTTGAAAATCGGGAAAAGTTTTTTTTCCTCTTTGGGCAGATATATCTCATCATAGCCCTTTTTTGCCTCGGCAATCACGGTTGAAATCACATCATCCGTCTCTACCGGGTCAATCTCAAGGGAGATCCCCATCTCGTGGGCCTTCCTGATAAGTTCACCGGCTTCCACCCTGCCCTGTTCGAGAACCTGCTCGCGGATATAGAGCAGGAATGTCCGCTTGTTAAGTCTGGGAGCGACCAGGTCGTTATGAGCGTAATGATAAAGTCCCGAATCGAGGATCTGCATCACCTTTACCTTTCCTGAACCGGACCGGGCAGTGCTAAACGCCTGTTCAACGGCATTTTCACTGTCTTTTCCGTTCAATATGATAAGGATATCCTTCATGATACCTCCCCGCCTTTTTTATCTCTTATAAAAATCATCGCTGTCTCTTATCAATAAAACCCTAAATATTGTAAAAGCCAGAGTACGGCTACTGCACCAAGAGCGATAATCATCGCCATATACTCATCCACCCGGTGCCTGCGCTGTTTTTCATCCGCTGTGGCCTCTACCTTTTTCAAATCTTCGGTGCCCTGCTCCTGGTTTTTAACTATAGTGTCAGCCATAATAAACTCCTTTAATATATACAAATCCCCTGGGTTCCCGCGCCTTACTGGATGAATACTATCTTACCCATTTTTGCGGCAATATAGAGGAGAATCAGGCAGAGGCCTATTCTCATTGATCCGGCTGTATAACCCACCACAATTCCTTTAATGCCTGCTTTCCTTAAATCCGACAGCTTGGTCAAAAGTCCCAGCCCGACAAAGCTGAGAGAAAAAAACCATTCCATTACCTTCCCCATTGCCTCACTGGCCGGAAGCGGCCAGACCTTCATGCAGTTCAGTGCCCATACAATGGCAAAACCTACAATAAATATGGGGAATTTCTCTCTTAAAACCTGCCAGAAACTGATCGATGATCCTTTAATCTCCTTACCCAGTGTCATGAAATAGATAAAGAGAACACCGCCGGGAATCAGAACCAGCCGGCCGATATTCGTAAACCCGGAAATTCTCCCTGCTTCGAAACTGTAGTTGAAACCGGTAGCGATTACCTGGTTCGAATTAGGGACTCCGGCAGCCGAAAGCAGCCCGAATGCATCATTTGACATGCCGATCAAATGACCGACAAATGGAAGCGCAAACAGGCAGAAAAGACCGAAGGTAACCGAGACTGCGATGGCATAGGCCACTTCTTCGCTCTTGGATCTCACCATGGGGGATATGGCAATACACGCGGACACACCGCACATGGAAAATCCCGCGGCAAGAAGGGCTGTCATGGAGTCCCCCATTTTTGTCCAGCGGCCCATATAGGTGAATATCAACGCCCCTCCAAAAACCATGAAGAACATGACGATAATACTCACCCCGCCCAGTTTAATCAGATCGCTCAAAAGATATTGAGACCCGAGCATGATGATCCCTGCGTTCATGAAAATGCCGCTGTAGGTGAGACCGGGCTCCCATGAATTCGGAACACCGATAACATTCCTGACAATAATGCCTACAAGCAGACAGTTGACAACATAGTTCATATGCAGAAGATCAGTAAAAAAACCTTTGCCATATACAGGCGGTAAAACGGCATCAATGTAATGCAAAAGGGTATCAAGGGTTAAAGGGAAGTTAAGACCTGGAAGGCCGCAAAACAGGGCGAGTATTGCCATGGCCAGAAGTCCGGGCCAGCTATTCTTAAAACTTGGGAGTGCACTCCACACAGAAGGCTCCCTTGTATTGGATGTTTTTTCTATTGCCTGACCATCAGTTATTGCTGTTGTCATATACTATCTCCATTATGTTACTGAAGTCGCCAGACTTCACGATAGGCCAATCGATCCAGCACGGTTTGGCGTAAAAAACTTTCTGTCGTTCCATTCACACCGACCATCACGTCGATATTATTTCTTTTGAATTCCGCCATATTCGATGTTTTATGGGTCTCACCTTTATAAACGGTCTCGATATGCCAGGCATTGACGGCCTCCCCGTCAAAATCATCAATAACGATCTTGAAATATCCTTCGGGTCCTTCATAAACACGATGATCGTTGTCCAGCACGATTGGTTCGTTGTTTGTAAAAAGAACTTCATTCAACTGGTAGCAGTGGCCGCAGACATCAGGTTTCACAACAAATCTGGAATCCTCCGGCAAAGGCTCGTCCCGTTTGTAGGTTACCGCTCCAGTAGCTATATGGAAGGATGCTTTACCTTTTGAGAGGTCCACCGGGACATCAAGGGTAATGTACATATCCTGATATCGCATGGTGATCCTTTCCTGGGATGGTCCATACTGGGGCAGTGTATCCAGCAGCTTCTCGTCCAGGGGACCGAAGGTCTTTTCGGCCACAGTATTACCCTTGTCATCTATCAGCGCGCAATCAATGGATTTTGCATCAGAATTGATCCCTCTTACCTGAAACATGTATTTTCCGGCCTTGGCTGATTTACCCTCCTCAAGAACAGCTTTTTTGGGTTTTTCATAGGTGACAGTAAACTCATCCATACCAGGGGTTCCCATTTCTTCTACCTCTACAAAATCCGGAGATACAAATTTGGGTATAAGATAGGTTGCGCCTTCGGCAAATACATCCGGGATGTAGTAATCAAAATCCTGAACATAGACACCTTCTTCAGGAAAGGTCTCAGGAATGTCATCATACGATTTTAATCCTTGAGCAACCATTATATTGGCACCCCAATTGTTCCCCGAATATTTTGTCAGGCGAAGTTCACCGACCGGTTTTCCCCACAAAAAACCGGTCCCCATATAGCGCATAGCCTTGGCGCCGTCGCCGATGGCAACATCCTGCCAGAAAAGCAGGTTGTCGTCGCCCATGGGATACTCCTTCCATAAGTCGATCCTGAAATCCTTCTTTACTACCAGGTAGCTTTTAAACCCAAGGAGATATGCATTCTTTCCAAGGATTACGAGGGGTTCTCCGGGCCGGATATTTCTGTTGTCGCGTGAGCTGTAATAAAGCCCCCCGGGCGGGATAATAATTTTACTATTCCTGTAATCCACGTAGCTTTTTCTGATCACCATGGTTTCCTGAGCAATTAACTTCTGATTATCTCTTGTCCGGACGTATTTCCTTATAAAGCCTTTGAGTTTGGGATCAAATGCACATGTAGGATCAGGAGCAAACCACTTTGCATCGGGAATAACCTCGGGATAGGATGTGAAACGTGATTGTACCACGGGGACACCATAGGTCGGATCAGCCAGTCGTCCGAGGAAGGTATCTTCCATCACAGGGAAAAACAGGGGGCTCTTGCCGATGAAAAAGTCTATGTTGCCTCTTCCCTCCTTCCAGAGTATGAGATTGTCGGTTCTCCGGAAAAAGGAATCGCGCACATAGCAATCCTTTACGACGTTGTCTTTAAAATCTCTGGCAACCACCTTGAAATAACTTCGGTCCCATACTTCTGAGATCTTTGCAGGACCGTCATATGATGTATTTTTATTACTCAGGACAAAAGGCTCCCTGTTTTCCAGGGTCAGCCGCTGGAGCATTCCGGTCTCGTAGTTTGCTTCAAGCCTTACTATATAACGTTCATCATTGGGCCATGGTTCTCCGTCTTTTATTTTAATAAGGTCATTATAAACCGCAAGAGAAACAGTCCCTTCCTGCCAGCCATAGGGGACGTCATTGGCCCAGGGAGAAAAATCCGATGCCTTATTGTAATCAGGGTCAACAATCAGTTCTATATGGATATCCAGATCAAAATCAGTCAGGCAATAGTCATCCTGATGTGCTGCCTTGTATTCCTGCTGGGTGGCGGGCTTAAGGAGCTTGGATGCAAGTACTTTCTTCCCTGTCCAGTTTCTGATCTCAACAAGAACTCCGTTTTCTTTTCTAAATGTGTAAATTCTTTTGTTGCCGTACCAGCGGTAAGTCTCCTGATATACATCCATCACCCAGGGTCTTTCCATGGAAAAGACTGCCTCTGTAACTACAGGGTACTCAATCATGGAGAATTTTGCTTTCTCAAATCCTATATCCTCGGCTACAAGCTTTGTAAGCCCGTAAAGATATTTATTATCCATAAAAAAGGATTCTGGCTGGGGATGGATACCTTCCTTGAGTTTAAGTTTTTTAATTTCTTCAGCCCCGGGAAATGAAGTAGAGACAGGCCATTCATGGGGCCATGCTCCTGAAGGTGCAATAAGGGCGAATTCACCATATGGTTTTTCATAATGGTCTGTAGCATAATCAAACCACAGCCGATATCCGGAAGAATCAAGAAGTACCTTATCACCTCTTTCCACCTCCACATTTCGTTTTACAACTTTTTTATGGATGGAGCGAAGCAGATAGGTATGCTCTCCAAGAATCAGAAAGGGCTCTCTCATAAAAGGTCTTGCGTCCTGGGAGGTTTCTGAAGAATAAAAAAGGCCTCCGGCCGGCACATACGCCTTTCCATCCTCGATTTTGCTTTCCCGCAGAACGATACATTCTGAAAGATCCCTTTTCTGGCCGTACTGGTTATGATATGTCTTGTTTAGAACTCCGCCCAGTTCAGGCATATAGGTAGCATCCATTACTGGAGCCAGTCCCCTGGGATTTTCTTCACCAGAGGAAGAAGATACAGTTATCAATAAAAAGAATACGAAAAAGACAGCAATCAACGGCCATTTCTTGTTATGAACCATACCGGCATTTATCCTCTTTTAATTTACAGTGCTAGCATTTTGAAGGACTTAAAACGGGCTCTTCGTCTTCATCAAATTCATCTTCAGCGCCTTCCTTGGGAACACAATACAGGTCGCCTTCCGAGCCTACCTGCGGATTCAGGGTATCATATACACTTTTTGTAATACCGGGCACCTTAAGCAGGTCCTCAGGGGCTTTAAAGAAGCCGGATTTTTCCCGGTATTCAATAACAGCCGCCGCAAGGTCTTCGGTCATGCCCTCAATCTTCATGAGCTGATCCTTGTCAGCGATATTCAGGTGAATCTTTTTTTCTCCAAGACCGCCTTCATGCTGTGCAAAGGAATATCCTGCTGCAATAAATGTCATAGATATAATCATAGAAAATATTATGTATTTCAGTTTCTTTGTATAATTCATTTGAAATGACCTCCTTGAACGTATTAACTAATTATTTTTTTTCCGAGATTTCTTCTGCTGTTTTAGATCCTTAAGTCTCAGAGTTGAATTCTCAGGCGGAATAACAGGTTTTTCTTTTGGTTTTGTAAGCTGCGGAACATAGTCATAGGGGACCCTGTAGGCCCTGTAGACCAGATTAAAATTTTCCGATTTTTCATAGTAGGGACTTACATATTCCCATACAATCTCATAGTCATTGGTGATCTCGAAGATTCGCCCAAATGCACCTTCTGTAATAAGGGTATTCCCGTTTGGAAGTCTCTGGGCAGAACTGACATAATCGCTGTAAAATTTTACCTTGTCACGGTTTCCGGATTTGTTGGCGTCATACTCCCACACAATCTTTAGTGTAGCCGGATCAATTTCAAGGACCCTTGAATAATCTCTTTTTACATTGTTCAACCCCGTAGGAGCCGCAGGATTTGGAGCGCCATAGCCGCCGTATCCGCCATTGTCAAAAATCAGGATATTTCCTTCACCTGGAAGACCTTTGGGAATCATGTGTGCATGATGAAGGCCGATAGTAGGTCCAATCTTTCTAAGTTCCTTTGTGGATTCAAACTCCGGGCCCAGATGCCAGACTATTTTTCCGGTTTTCCGGTCAATGATTCCGGTAGTGTTGGTCTGACGGCCGTCATAAATGATATTGTCGGGATGAAAACGTTTATCACCCTTATCATACCACTTGTTGGGGCCAAGCCATGATGCGGTGTTCACATGGATCCAGTCTCCGCCGACAACACCGGGTGTCCTGGTCATTGAATAATTGGGATAGCGATACATAACAATTTTAGCCATGTTGTCAAATCCCATATCCTTTACATGATCGCTCGCAAGCCACCTGAAAATCTCGTTGCCGTCATGATCAACTTCAATAATGACATCATCATAGAGTTTTTTATCACTTATTTTGCTGTTCTCTACAACTAGGTGTGAAAGTATCAGGGTTTTACCCTTATCAACGTATGAATCCATACCGGGCACATAATATCCGACTGGATTGCCTTCCCTTTGAAAGTCATGATGCACACCGGCCATTTTATAGGTCCATACAATGTTTCCATCCCAGTCAACAACGGAAAGGTCATTGGATTCCTTATCTCCCAATATCCTGCCCCGTTTCCCGGTCGCGCCCATGGCATATCCGCCCGGGAGCAGTTTTGCAGGATGCTCTTCATCGCACATATTCTCCCAGTGATGGACAACGTTGCCGTTCATATCAATAAGAATCGCCTGATATCCCTTGGTTGTCAGTATTGTGTAGCCGCTGTATGTCTTGTCCAGATGAAAAATGGTAGTGCCGTGCGGAAAAACAGATGGAAAGGCAAACAGATATCCCGGAAGCACGAGACACAGTAATACAAAAATTAAGACAAAATATTTTTTCATAATAATCTCCTTAGCGGGGACAATTAATAGATGTGAAAGCCCTCACTGTCTTCAATGTCAAACCACTCTGCCAGCATTCCGTACCACTCCTCCTGGGTGGATGTTCTTGCCTTTTTCAGGGCTTCCTTATCCGGGCCAAGAATAAGTATAACCTTCTGGCCTACGTTCCATGCCTGAGGTTTATAAAACATTTTCCCCTCGCTCTTTATTGATTTAAACTCATCTGCAGTCAGTGCATCCTCAGCTATGGCTGCAATCTCATTTGATTCATCCAGGCTTCCAAGGACAAAAATATACAGGTCTTCCTTGACTTCGGGGAAGGCGTCGGGTGTAACCAGCTTTACAGGTATTTCCTTTGATTCAAGAAAACCGAGCCAGTTCCTCGAGTCCGCCTGAGTAGCTTTAGAGGCAATAACTATAAGATCCCTGGCTGCTGCAAATTGAGAAAGGCCAAGTGTAAGAACCATGACAATAACGATTCCAATATATTTTAATTTTCTATCCATTCTATCCCCCTGCAAATTTTTAATTATTATTTATTTCAGGCTGATTCTATCCCTGTAGTCTTTTTCAATCTCAAGGATACCGGTTGAAAACTTTGTCAGATGGTCTGCCATGGCCATTGATGCCTCTTCCGGTTTTCCTTCAATAACTGCATTTAAAACTTCATTGTGCTGTTCCAGGCCATGTACAACTGTGTCACCACCACGGTGCCCGGCCACAACTATCTCCCTTGTAATAGATACAACGACATTCATTATTATTTCGTAAAAAAAATTGCCGCACATCTCCGCAAGGACCAGGTGAAATTTTGTCAGGCTGGCTACACGTTCGTCAATGGCATCGGCCATAAATTCATCATCAACAATGCCCTGAAGAATAGCAGCCTTTTCCTGATTAATATTCTGAGCGGCAAGCCTGGCCACTTCAGGTTCAATATGGAGTCTCACATTATTCAACTCCTCCATGGTAAGTTTATTAGCCAGATAATAATCCAGGAATCCCTCAGACAATCTATCAGGAGTGAACTCCCTTACAAAGGCTCCGCCCTTGGGTCCCTGCCGGACCTCCAGATAACCGGCTATTTCCAGGGCGCGGATCGCTTCCCTGACCATGTTTCGGCTTACATTAAACCCGGCGGCCAGCTCTCTTTCCGTTGGAATTTTTTCCTCAAATTTGATTTTCCCGGACAAAATAGCATTTTTTATGTGAAGCATTACTACTTTAGATAGCGGGACTTTGCTGATATCCTGAAGAAATTCCATATGTTTTACCCTATTTTCGTACTTTTCCAATGACATGTTGAAAAACTGAAATATTCATTTTAATATTTACATTCCATAATATTTCAGTTATTTTGGTTGAACCAATACATTGGTTGAACCTTATACCTTATATTGGTCAAGAAATACATTGTTTTATAACTGAAGTCAAATAAATACGGTCAGGGAGTCAATTATGAACATTAAAAAGATTATATATTGCATGTCATTAGTGCTGATGCTTTCTCTTCTGGCATCAGGATTGTACGCCGAGGAAGACGACAAAATAAACATCAACTCGGCAACAGTTGAAGAGCTTGTAAAAATTCCCGGCGTTAATAAGGAACTTGCAGAGAAAATCATTGAGGTTCGAGAGGAAAACGGAGAATTTGTGGATATTGACGAGCTCCTTGATATTGAAGGAATTGATGTGAAGCTGCTGCGCCAGTTGAAAAAATATATCAAGGTCGAAGAGCTTGATGGATGTAACTGTTAAGTAAGGGAATCAATAACTATGGCCCGTTCAGTATATACTATAATAGCTGTTTTATTTTTTTCAGTTTTAGGCTGGGGAACCAGCTTACGCAGTGAAATACTTGGTGATTACCTGGGCTATACCGCATGTGCTGACTGCCATTCGGAAATAGCTGAAAAATGGAAAGCCACCAAACATGGAAACGCTTTTGAAAACCTCAAGACCCAGGGCGCTGAAAAGCAGGAAAACCCGGGTTGCTTTCGCTGTCATGTGGTAGCCTACAATGAAGACGGGGGGTATATTGATATGGAGCTTACCCCGGAACTCAAGGATGTCCAGTGTGAGGCATGTCACGGGCCAGGAAGGAAACATACGGAAACCCTGAGCGCAGATGACATTCAAAAGGCAACTGAAGATATCTGCAGAAAGTGCCATACTGAAGGGCAGGACAAGGATTTTGATTATAATAAAAAATCAAAACTTGTTCATTAAAAACAACATAATACTATAGATATAAAAGGATCGATTATGAATCGGCTTCTGACAATTATCCTCATGGGAATGCTTTTTTTTGCATACTCAGCAAATGCATCGGATCTTAAAATAAGCGAAACCTCTATCAGCTTTGGAAACATAAAAGAAGGTCCGCCTGTTGAAAAGAAAATAACCCTTACCAACGAAGGCAGCAAAGCCGTAACGATAGCAAACACCGTAACAAGCTGTGCATGTACCAGTGTCAGCCTTTCCAAAACTACTATCGAGCCAGGGGAGAGTTCGGAACTCCTGATAATCTATAATACCTATAAATACCCCGGCAAATTTGACAAAACCATAACCATTTTCACCGGCCCGGAAGGTAAGGATGAAGACGTTATACATATCCTGGGTTATGTTGATCAGATACCCATGGGTGTTATCGGGATAACCCCGAGGAAGACAGACGTCGGAGAATTAAAGGTAAACGAAAAAAACCGGGTACAGATGGTCATTGAAAATGAAGGAGACGCCCCGCTGACGGTCACCAGGATACATTCAAGCAAGTTTAACTCAGAGTATTTTAATGCAGGGGAATCAGGAAGAATTGAAATTCCAACCGGGAAAAAAATCATAATAGGCTTTGCTGTCACGCCAAATGAACCGGGCAGATTTCTGGATACTGTCCTGATATATTCCGACGCCAGAAACGACATTGGCAAGGGGTATAAAGGTCTTCTTTCCGGAACAGCAAACTAAACTGAAAGGATCTATTATTTAGATCCATACAAACCAGACACATAACCTGAGCTTGGCAACCTCAAACAAAACAGGGGCGGACATTGTTCGCCCCTGTTTTGTTTGAAAGGTAAGATAAATTCATTCTCATGGAATATTACTCTTTTTGAGTATTTATTTGTTAGCGGTGTCAAATATCATGTATGCATAAAGCTTTTTTTGAATTTTTTTTATCATTCTGATATATGTGCCGGGTTTTAACATCTTTATCAACAGTGAGGTATCTAAGCATGACAACTTTATTACGAATCAAATCTGTAATCCTGTTCACCGCTCTATTCACCTTTTTTTTTGCATCATATGCACAGGCTGAGGAGTATAAATGGCTGAAAACTAAAGGATTTGAAAAGATTTTTGTTTATACTGACTTTAACAATTGTGATTTTATTTCAGCCAAATTAAACGAGACCATTAAAAGATCTTTTTTACGCCATGATATTAAAACAACTATATCGGACAGCCTTGCCTTTCAGACCTCTGAAAAAGGCGGAAAGATAATGATGGAAGAAATAGATAAAGACCTGACCTCAGATAATAAAATAATTCTCCATATTTATGGAAAGTGCATTGAATATAAGTCTGCCTATATCTACCAGTTTGATATTCACTTTGGTGTGCTTAACAGCCGGTATTCGCAGGCGCTCCTCTATTCATCGCCACAGCACACCGTGATGGGACTGGATACAATGGTAGGCATTGACAGGGCATTCAGAAAACTGCTGGAAGATGCTGTTGCAGATTACCTTTCCGCCAATAAGACAAAATAATAAGGTTGACTTTTATGCCCTCAGAATTTTAGATAGTTACTAGATCTATCATCATCTCTAAAAAAATACTGTTCGGAAAGGAATACCATCATGAGCGAAAGAAAATATGAAAAACTTGTCTACGAGTTCAAACCTGAATACAACGAGGCCGCAGCCGAGGGCGTGGGAACCGATTTTGTATATTCTCCCCAGGCCTATTTCAGGGGGGCATGCCAGATACCGGGATCAAAATACAATGTCGGCTTTCAGATATTTGTAAAGCCCTTTTTTCTGGACAGGACTCCACATATTCATCCGGTTGAAGAATACCTCATCTTCCTGGGCGGCACCTTCCCGAACGTGTTTGATTTTGATGCAGAAATATCACTCTGCATGGGTGAAGAGATGGAAGAGTATATAATAACAAAGCCAACGATTGTACGTATACCTCCCGGAGTTCTGCACTGCCCCCTCAATTTCAAACGCGTTGACAAACCGATTTTTTTCCAGGCAGCATGCATGCAGGGGATATTCGGCGGTGTATATAATGGAAAAGAGCTCTATTATAACGGCCCCGGTCAATGCGTATATGATGAAAACAAGAAATGTGATGCCTGCAGAAAATGCCTGGAGGACGACTGGGATAAATAACCATAGCAACCCTGAAACTGACGTTTCAGGGTTAAACTGTCAGAACTTATTCGACATCAGGCTGAAACAGGTACCAAGCAGTACCTGACAATGTAAAAATATCAGGTGATTATTCCCACCTGTCATCTTTGGTCCTTTTCATTTCGATTGTATGGCTGTTCTTTTTATGCCTTTTTCTGTCATCAGCAACAAATAAACCCAGAACTGCATTTACAATACTTATAAGCAAGGATCCAAAGAGGGCAGAACTGAAATCCCTGACAGTAAATCCGGATATTACCCCGGATACCATCATGAGCAGGATGGCATTAATTACAAAGGTGAACAGTCCCAGGGTGAGGATGTTAAAGGGAAGAGTCAGAAGAATCAAAACGGGCCTTAAAAACACATTAAGGACACTTAAAATTGCTGCCGCCAGAAGGGCACTGAAAAACCCTGATACCTGAATGCCGTCAAGGATGTATGAGGTAAACATTATTGCTGCGGTAAGAATCAGCCAGCGGATAAGGGTCCCCGTTTTAAGCAATGTATTTTCCTTTCCTGAGAAACGCAGGTGCCGATACCCCCCTGCCTTTTAAAGCAAGGCGGGAATTCCGGTTTATCGGTGCTGCGGGGCCGTTCACTTAATTATTTTCACTATTTCCCTGAATTTTTCGTGATCTGCGGTTTTAAGCAGTTCAAAAAGGGCCATCTCCACGGTGGTCATTCCAATACCCATGATGCTCATTTTTTTAAGGGCCAGTTTTCTGTTTTCCGGAAACCTGGATGCTACTGCATCAGCAACAACCTGCACTTCATAGCCCATATCAAAAAGAGCAGCAGCGGTCTGATAAACGCATATGTGGCCTTCTATGCCGGCAACAAGCACCTGTTTTTTTCCAAGGGCACTGACAGCATCCATATATGCCTTTTCATCACAGCAGCTGAAACTCATTTTGGTAATTGCAGTTACATCCGGCAACAGCTCTTTTATTTCAGGGAGGGTCGGTCCAAGTCCCTTTGGATTCTGCTCTGTCAGCATTATCGGTATATCAAGGGCTGTAAAACCCTTTATCAGCTGTTTGAGCCCCTTAAAGAGGGACTCTTTATCGTGCATGGCATGAGCAAGATTTCCCTGAATATCTATTATTGTCAGTACCGTGTTATTTATATCAAGCATATTTCAAATTAGCCTTCCAGTGCATCATGAATCCATTTCCATCCTGCAACAGCCCTCGGGTGCCCCAGAGTGGTCATTGCCATGAGTGCAGTGTGATAAACCTCATCCTTTGTTGCGCCATTCTCAACAGCCATAATCGCATGGCGCTGGGTTGCGGTCTGAAGACCGCTTCCTATACAGATTCCTACCTTGATCAGCTCGGAGGTCTTTCGATCCAGCGGACCTGCTTCAGCGCAGGCAATTGTAAGCTTTTCATGGGCGTCCCAGACTTCAGGATATTTATCCACTATTGATTTGAATGTTTCAGGCAGATTTTTTTCTGTCATGTTTTATATCCTCCTTAAGAATATTTAAACGGGATTAAAATATCAGTTAAGTTAATACCTAATAAATCAAAATCAACAGATTGCCTTAACCCATAGTTAAAAATACCGATAATATCTTTTGCAGATTAATCGTCCCAGTATATACAGGACATGGGGCATTCGCCCATGGCATCAAGAATGCAGTCTTCATCACCCCCTTCTGCCTTTATTACAAATGACTTTTCCAGCTCATGGTTCATCTCAAATACATCGGGGCACATATCGGCACAGCTGCCGCACCCGATACATTCATCCTCGTTTATACATACTTTTCTGCCCATATCTTCCTCTGCGAATAATTATATTTTTTATTATGAATACCTGAAAAATTAATAAATTTAACGCTAATAATCAATTGCTATTTAAATATTATAAAAAATAATAATAGTTATTG
The DNA here is from genome assembly GCA_963667015.2 of Desulfatiglandales bacterium. GTDB lineage: Bacteria > Desulfobacterota > DSM-4660 > Desulfatiglandales > HGW-15 > JAAZBV01. The sequence goes on along the minus strand of CAXXJJ010000001.1, from coordinate 2,521,605 downwards.
ATCCGAAAAAATAGTAGAATAACACATATTATCATATCCGGGATAGGACTGTTCAGATAGAATCAGAAGTCTTGAAACAATAAAACAGGAGGTTTATTTATGGCCAATTGCAGTGACATGAAAAAAGGAGACATTTACAAATGTGAATCATGCAACCTGGAATTACAGGTTACAAAAACCTGTGCATGTGGAAGTGAAGACGGATCATGCAATGTGCCTCTCCGGTGTTGCGATAAAGACATGGTTAAGAAACAGGATTAGCGGAGTGACTATCAAGCTTTAGGCTCCGAAGGCTCAACATGGTATTGGAAGAGGCCGCGTCCGCCCGACCCCCTCCGATATACTTTAAATTATTTATCTCCCCTCCTGATTTCCTGGTCGTTACTGTGGAGGCCCCAGGACATCGATCAGAACCTCGCCTTGATCATTACCTTAATATTCCGACCGGGTTGGTCGTTCAGCTGGAATTCCTGCCAGGATGAAGAGAGATGATCCTGGTACAATTTGTCGGTGAAGTTCTCAGCCACAGCAGCAAAGCTCCATTTATTGCCGAGGTCGAGCCCGATGCGAAAGTCACCTCGCGTGTAACCTTCGGTATTTAGCTCGTTCGGACCGGTCTTATCCTGGTCGGATGCAGTCAATCCGGCCACCTCAATCCAGAGACTCTTTGACACGTCTAATGCCGCTTCGTATCGAAGCCCGTAAGTGGCTTTCAACGGTGGAACCCCCGTAAGATTGACTCCTGTATCGTCATTCTCTCCTCTCACATATGAGATGGAAGCGAATGTAGATAATGCGCTGCTCAATTTGTAGTCCAACCCGGCTTCTACACCGTACAGCGAAACAGAGGCATAGTTCATATAGCGGTAGTTTCCATCACCCTGGTTTTCCTTGATAATGTAGTCATCGACAATATTGTAGAAGGCGCTGACCGTAGTTTGCAGCCGGTCTGTACGGGTTTTCAGTCCGATATCGAAGTTCCAGCTCGTTTCGGGATCAAGGTCCGGATCACCAATGTCATTACCGACATCGTGTGGTCCATAAAAGTATAGTTCCAGCAAAGTTGGTGAGCGAAACGCACGGCCCACATTACCATAGAGGTTGATTTCATTACTCACCTTGTATAGCAGTCCGAGATTTCCACTCACCGCACTGCTATCAGAGGTCTCTTTAGCGGTCAACTGGTGACGCGGATGCCCGTCTGTCTCTGCCTTGATCCAGTCTGCGCGAAGACCCGGTGTGATTACCCAGCGATCGCCGTGCACAATTTCATCCTGCACAAAAAAACCAAAACCCTTTCGTGTTGAATCGGGTATGACAGGAACCTTGTCGAAACCCGGGTTCACCCATGACGAAGCACTATCCCTGATTGTGCGGTCGGACGTTGCATCTTCATAGAAGGTGTCCAGCCCCAACGTTAACCGGTGCGTGTCGTTGGGAACGAAAACCATTTGCGGCTTGAGTGTATAGGTATCGATGTCTAGCCAGATGTTGACTTCGAGGTCTCCCTGAAGGAAAGGCGGGATGGCGTCCGTTTTGCGGCGGTAACGATGTCTGTTATGCTGCTGCCATCCGAAATCAACGCTGAAGCCCTCAGTAGTGTCAGCGAACTCATTAGCTGCAAAACCGAGAGTAAGACTCTGATGCTTTTCGCCTTTAAAGTAGTCCTCTGCAAAGGCCGCGGGACCGGGAATTCCTAAGTCCGCTTCCATGAGCGAAAAATCTGCATAGGTTTTCCATTTGTCAGTGATGTAATTACCGCCGGCCCAGACCGTGTAGCCATCGTAAAAGCTGTTCGACAACTCGCCTTCCGTGGTTTCGATATTACCTGTGTCCTTATAGGTTCCACCGACATATCCGTTGAAACTGCCCTTACCAAATCGCAGGTGCGCAGACTCCTTCCAGCCGTCTGTTGCTCCCTCATACTGAACATCGACATCTCCGCCGAAACGGGTTTCGGGTGCGAATTTCTCGCCGGCCTTCTTGGTGATGAAGTTGATCACGCCACCGATCGCATCGGAACCATAGAGCACCGAAGCCGGACCGCGCACCACTTCAACACGCTCAATCTGAGCAGGATCGAATGAAAATACATGGTTACCTCCTGGCCGCTGTTCAGAAAGGCGCACACTATTGACGAGAACGAGAACCCGCTCGCCGTATAGCCCGCGAATCATGGGGTGCACACTTCCCGGCCCAGTGGTCACCACGTCCACTCCGGGTTCCTTCTGAAAGATCTCTGCCACTGAGAAAGCGACCTTCTCCTCCAGCTCGCGGCTCACTAACAGGTTAACGGGTAAAGATGTATCAAACACATCTTTCTCAGATCCGGTCGGTGTCACCACTATCTGCGGAAGTGTATAGATATCTTCGGCATAAATAAATAATGTGCAGCACAGCAATGCCGCAATAAATACAAATAATCTTTTCATAATCCTAACTCCTTCAAATGATTCATGTATAATTAGATAAGGATAGATATTCACTTTAGTAGATCCGATAATTCTGTTATTAAGCTTAATAGGTAGCAAACAGAAAAAATAAAGACCCTCATAAAGCAGACTGATCCCTGTAAAGGATACAGCTCCACATAAAAATGCGGGGTGTATACAGTTATAGACTGAGCTCTAATCCTGCCGGTATCCCGGAACAGATTAAAATCTCCCCTTCTCAAATCGAATTTTATATATTGTTTTTTAAAACAATCAGCATGTAGGAGGAGCCCTTGGTATGATATTGCTAAAGCTTATGAGGTAGTAATGCCGGGGGAAATCAACATACTCCTCGGGTAAACTGTCCTGCAGAACGGTTGGCATATAACTTTGCAGGACGATCTGATTTTTAAGCAGTTGAGTAAACTGCCGGCAAAGAGGACATGTATCAGGGTTATGCCCTTCAGAACTGCCCTCCTTTGAAAAGGCTGATATACTAAAATCCCTGCTGACCCGATAACTGTGAGAATTACCGCTGCCAGGGGCTGAATGGGTCTCTATACATACATTGCAACAATCATGGTGGTGAGAAGCAGTTGCCAGATGAAGCCCGTGAATAATCGGCGAAAGCGCTATAAATAATGCTGCAGCAGAAGACAATAATATGTGCAGACTACGGGCTGTTTTTTTCAACTGACTATTCTCCTTCATATTAGTTATGTAAAATCGACTGCATTCTAGATTCGGATTCTTTGTCTGTCAATAATTAGTGCTCTACCTCGAGACCGGTTAATCATAATCAATCATGTCATCAGGAAGACCGCAGGACCCGTCAGAGCACATGTCATCGGATTTTACTTTCCATTTATCTATTGATGAACTGGTTACATATCCGAAATCGCATGCCTTGAAAAAGGGACCGGTTTCGCCGCCGGTCACGATTATATTGATTTTTTCAGGATCGTGGTAAGGCTTTATGATTGAATCCCCGGAGAACTTTTTCCATGATGCATAGGGCTCTACACCTTTATCCGCCTGGGGCCCTGTTAAAAAATCAACATAGTCTGTCTTCCAGAAGCGATCCGCGGTCATTTCAGCCGTTTCGGATATACGCCTGCTGAAATCCTCTTTGGTACTGCACCCTTCGTTTTCCTTTACAATTTTGGCAGCTGAAGGATCTATAACTATGGTGGCAGATGCACTATAAGCTGAAAAGGCCTGTAAAAGTATAGCGACCTCTTCTGCATGGGATCTCAGGGATGCGGCCCCCATGCTGTGACTGAAGGTCCATCCCCTGAAAATACTCACAACATTTTCCTCGGGTTTAAAACCCTTCTGTACATGGAAGGGCTCCCAGACGCTTCTTTCTTCATTCTCCGCAATGCAGAGGTTATTATATGATATACCATTTCCCTGTGATGCCCAGAGTGTTACCTTCTTTTTATTTCCGCCAGTTGCATGCCCCAGCAGGGTCCAGGCCCTTCCGATTGTAGAGTTAGCCATGGTAACAGGGTTAAAGGCTCCGATACCCGAGTTCATCTTGATTTCATTTCTTATGGGGCCGTTAACCACGATCATGCATGCAAAGGGTGTGGTTGACCCCAGGATTGCACGTTCACCGGTTGCGGCTATGGCAAGGATAACCGGGAAATATTCGGGCCTTGCCCCGGCCATTACGGCTACCCGTGCAACATCAAGGACCGAAACCCTTACGGGATTAAAGGGACCGGGTTCTGACACGATATCATCAGGTGAGGCGCTTGTTCCGGCCAGCATCCTTTGAACACGCTCCTGTGTAGGAAGAATGACCGGCAGGCCGTCTGTCCAGCCCATTTCATAAAAAAGATCCTGCAGATTATCTTCCGTATCCGGTTTTAAAAATCCCTTTTGAGCATTGCCAAGGGGTTTATCCTTCACCTCTCTTTTTTCCGGTTTTGTGGTCAGTGCCTCAACTATTTCATCGATTACAATTTTACCGGTATTCGGGTCCTCACCTTTAATATAATCCATGAGCACCTCATCGGGCGACCCAACAACCGGGTGTTTTGTATAGATAAAGGGCGTGTCATCGCCAAAACCGCCTTCAGCGGCCTCCTTAAATGCAAAGGTTGAAAGGGGTGCTGTTGGAATTCCCATGCTTTCCAGTTCCCTTCGTCCGGAGGCGACCCCTCCGACACAGCCGGGTCACCCTGCAACCCCAAGTATGGCGGCATCCCCCTTTTCCTTTATCTCATTCCATAGCTCGGGAGCAAATCCCATGAGAGGCCCGCCGGGCTTTCTTCTTCGCACGGTTTTTACCGTCGGCATATTCTCAGCAAACCATTTCTGAAGCTGTATCATAAACCTTGAACTGCCCCCGAATCCCGTATCAACAAGGTAAAGGGTCTTATTATCCAGTGACCCGGGACGATCTGCGATCGTATGTTCAGAAGACATATATGCGGTTTCAGGCATTCCCCCTTCCCTGTTGATTTCAGGATTCATTACATCTGAAATTATATTTGCGGTCATTTTTATTCCTCCCTTTTTATTGAATGCTTATAACCTCTTTCATAGGTAAATACAGCTGTCAGTATTTGTCAATCTTTTGGTACACAAAAATACTTTACTGTTGAAATTAAATAATATTTCAATAATAATAGGCAGTTAGACATGCTAAAGTAACATAAAACGGTTATATTTGATAATAATATTATTTTTATTATCCATATATAACAAAAAGGTATTTAATTATGTTTAAGCTAAGAGACATCACACCGCGTGTTAAAAAACTCCGTAATCGCTACAGGGATACTGTACCCACGCTTGATGCCGAGCGGGCAGGAATACTTACCGAATTCTTAAAAGAAAACAGGGATGATGTACCTGTAATACGTCAGGCAAAGGCGCTTCATGCGATACTGGCAAATATGACAGTCAGGGTGGAGCCCGATGAACTGCTTGTGGGCAACATGGCAAAAAGTTTCCGGGGCTGCTGTTTATGGCCTGAATTTGGCGGGCTGGGATGGCTTGTTGATGAACTCGACAGCGGGCTGTTTGACAAAAAGGAGGCACATGACGCGTTTATGTACATGGATGAGGAAGACAGAAGCTATGTACATTCAGTTGAGAAATACTGGCAGGAGAACTGCCTTGCAGCAAGGTTTGCAGGCAGACTGCCTGAAGGAGTGGATAAGATAGGTACTGCCGGTGTGGGTATCAGCGCTACATTTAACGGAAGTAATCCGGCAGGGCATTACAATGCGAACTACCGCAAGGCAGTGAAAAAGGGCTTTGGTACAATAAGACAGGAAGCCCTGGATAAAATAAAAGAACTGCAGGGCAGTGCCGGAGATGATAATTACGAGAAACACTCCTTTTATGAGGCAATAGTCATAAGCTGTGATTCGGCCATCCTTCTGGCAAAACGCTATGCAGAGGAATGCCGCGTTCAGGCAGATGAACTGAACAAAGTAAAACGCCGTGATGAGCTTTTAAAAATGGCAGACTCCCTTGACTGGATCATGGAAAACCCTGCCCGCAATTTCCACGATGCATTGCAGATATGCCTGCTCTACCAGTATATCCTTTTAATAGAAGGAAATTATCTCGGTCTAACCATCGGCCGCCTTGACCAGCATGCGGGAGATTACCTTAAGACCGATCTTGATACTGGCAGGCTTACCATGGATGAGGCCCAGGAACTCATGGACTGCTTTTTTATAAAGACCGCGGATCTGTTTTTCAGCGGGCCGATAATTATTACCCGTGTTGCAGGTTCCTACTCCAACAACCTGCGCATTACCATAGGAGGGAGAAAACCGGACGGCAGTGATGCCACAAATGAGGCAACCTTTCTATGCCTACAGTCCGCAGCAAGGTTAAAACTCCATGACCCTACCCTGTCTCTTGGCATTCATGATGACTCACCCGCGGAACTGATAGAGTCTGGAATCGAAACATCAAAAATCGTATACGGCATCCCATGCATTGAAAACGCCGACCTGATTATCGATGTCCTTCACAGGCGGGGACTCGCCATAGAGGACGCACGCAATTACTGCGTAATAGGCTGCGTTGAACTTTCAGGTTCAGGCTGTGAATGGTCCAATGTAAGTTCACCCTGCTCCCAGGGATTTATGAATATTATTAACATACTCCTTCAGGCCATAAACAACGGCATCAATCCCCAGAATAATCAGCCGGGGGGCCTTGAGACAGGATACCTCTATGAAATGGAGAGCTTCAACCAGGTAAGGGATGCCTTTAAGAGACAGCTTGAATATTTCATGGACTGGCATTTCAGGATAAACAATGTTGTGGGAGATATTGTTGCCGAGTTTATGCCTGTACCAATGGCCTCTGCCACAATGGACGGCTGTATGGAAAAGGGCCGCGATATGATGCAGGGTGGAGCGAAATATAACTCCACGGGCACGGCCATTCTGGGAATCGCTTCTGTTGTTGACAGCCTTTCGGCTATTAAATACATGATATTTGACAAAAAGCTGTGCACTGCAAAGGAGCTTTATGATGCAGTAATGGCAGACTGGAAGGGTTATGAACTGCTGCGGCAGCAGGTCATAAACGAGGTCCCGCACTACGGGAACGGTGATCCATACGCCGATGAAATTGCATCATGGGTATCGGACCTTTACACCGGCCGCACCTATACCTACGAAAACTCACGGGGAAAATACAGGCCCGGAATATATTCGGCCGGGGCACATGTGCTTCACGGGTACATGACATGGGCAACACCGGACGGAAGACTTAACGGCCAGCCTATCTCTGACTCGGCCTCCCCTTCCCACGGGGTTATAAAAAACGGCCCGACAGGTGTAGCACGATCAGTACTTGCGTTAAATCCATCCAATTATGGCAATGGTCTTCAGTTCAATATGAAATTTCATCCTTCATCCATTGAAGGACAGGGAGGAACGGAAAAGATGAAACAGTTTATCCAGAGTTTTTTCAAACAGGGCGGAATGCAGCTGCAGTACAATATCGTGGATGCCGAGACACTGAAACAGGCACAGGCTAACCCTGATGACTATAAGGACCTGGTTGTAAGGGTTGCAGGCTTTTCTGCATATTTTGTTGAACTGTATGAAGATCTTCAGAATGAGCTTATAAACCGAAGTGAAATTTCAATGTGATCAGGAATCACTTGTAGGGGCACAGCGCATTGTGCCCTCAAGGTAAAATGCTATATGCATCGGTGTGTATACAAGGGCACGGCACGCCGTGCCCCTACATTAATTTATCAGCTGAGCAGGTTGGGTTAAAATCCAACCTGCTCGGCTGATCTGATAGCAGAAAAATATACCTTTACTGTTCCATCACTTCATTATCTTCATACATTTTAAATACTACAGGCATCATGACAATACAGTTAACCGGTTTTCCGTCCTTTGTAGCCGGTGTGAACTGATATTCAGCAACTGCATCCAGTGCAGCCTGATCAAAAATACCTTCAGGTTCAGCACTGATCACCTCGGGCTCACATGCCCATCCCTCGGTATCAACAATAAATCGCAGGACAACCCTGCCATTAAGCTGCTGCTCCTTTGCTTCATAAGGATAAACTGGCGGTATAGCACGAATTATCCGCGGCGGAGTATCAACTTCATTCAGCTTTTTGGCATCCCCGTAGGCAGTTTTAACTGCAATGACTGTAGTGCTTTCCTGGTCCTCGCTGGAGAAACCGCTCGCACCTGTAAAAAAGACAAATCCTACTGTAAAAAGTATAAAAACCGAAACTAAGGTCATTCTATATGTATGTTTTTTAAAATTCATTATCATGGCAATCCTCCTTTTTATTTGGGATTTATTTTCGATGATTCCGGCTAAAGAAGGCAGTTGACGATTTTGAATAAAGCGTTCAAGAAGTCCAACAATAGTATTGGCGTAGTCAGAAGGCTTGACCTGTTTTATGCGGCTCAGTACATAGGCATCGCAGGCAACCTCCTGGTCGACCCTCATATTATGGAATGCATACCATACAAAGGGATTAAACCAGTAGACAACCTGCAAAACGGCTACCAGCCATGAAATGCCTATATCATGACTTTTCAGGTGACCCAGTTCATGGTAGAAGACACACTGCAGTTCATCCTTTTTAACTGTATCAAGAAAATCCGGGGGCAGTAACAGCCTCGGCTTCAGGTACCCAAAAAGCCCGGGGCTCTTTACCTTTTCTGTAACCACTACCTGCACTGGCTTCCTGCATCCCAGCAATGCCCTGCACTCATCCTGCAGATCCAGGACTGAACTGTCTGTTACAGGGGATACTCTTCTGATGGCGGCCCAGAATGCAAGGTTTTTAAACAGGGTTGTAATGGTGAAAAATAAAATCCCTGCGAGCCATACGGTCAGCAATATCCTGTCCAGTGATACGGCAGAGGATGCATCCTCAAGAAAGGGTATATTCAATTCCTGTGACATCAGGAGAGGCATATAGACCTCATTTCCAGGCGGTGCCGGGAAAAAATTAAAGATGCTGAGAGGTGTCTCAATACCCCATGGCAGAAGCATTCTGAAAACCAGCAAAATCCACAGGCCATAGCTCCACCATGCAGGCAGCCTTCCCCTTGTAACGGCCTTTAATACAAGTATAAGGCAGATGAATACGCTGATATGCAGTGTTGATTCAAAGAGCCAGCCCAGCATTGCTGCTGTATCAAAGGATATATTTTCCATTGCTGTTACCCCTTTTTCTTCTCCATGATATATTTCCTGAGTTCATCGATATCTTCCAGGGTCAGATCCTCGTTTTCCACCATTGAAACAAGCATGGGTTTCATTGAGCCACCGAAAAGCCGTTTAACAAACATACGGCTTTCGGTCTTTACAAAATCTGCCTCTTCAATGAGCGGATAGTAATTATATTCTCTACCGGATTTTTCAAAACCGATAGCGCCTTTTTTCAACAGCCGGTTTATAAGTGTTTTAATTGTTTTTGGTTTCCAGTCTGTTGTCTTCGTCAAGACATTGATGATATCGGAAGCCATAATCGGATTATCCTTCCAGATGATTTTCATAACCTGATGTTCTGCCTCCGAGATGGTTGGTATTTGATTCATTTTTCCTCCTTATATAAATTACGCGCGTAATCGCATTATCGATTACACGTATAATCTTTGTCAACATAATTCTTTATCTTTTCTTATTTATTTTATTAATATCTGTTTTTATTGATTTTATTATCGCGTAAAGATACTGGATTTCTTGCATGGAAATGAAGAATACTTCCACTGACGAGGGAGATGCCCCCTTTATATGGTGATAATATCCAGGCGCATGCGGGAATCCATTTTCAACCCTTAACATTTGTATTCCCAAAAGGCACCGACGACTACGAAACGTATGAAATTCATGGGGACTTATTCCCCTTTAAGGGCTAACCACTTTCAAGGAGATCTGGCTGGTTTTTCATTCCGATTGGAATTAAACAGCATCAATGGTCTTCATACTTTGTTGTCCATTGGCGCCCTTAAGGTATACATCGAAGTGAAACATCGAAGAAATAAATACTGTACAAATATACCAAAACCTTATGGAGAAGATTGGTTAGCGATTGACGATACATTGATATTGTTGCCAAAAGATCGTGTGCAGACTAATGACAAATTGTCTTCACCAGCTAAGTTGGATGTTGTGTTGAATGGAGCAGGCTGGGCTATAGCTCGATCTGCTCTAAATATTATGCTGCCATTATACTATCAGGATCGGATAAAATATCAAATTGAATGGGTTACTAAAATAGGTGAGGGATTAAGTAGAGAAGTATACAGGGCTGATGTTACAATAATTAATGATGGAGAAGAAGAACATGATTTATTAGCAGTAAGCCTTATATTAAATATGCAGATATTGATGTCTACTCACGACTGATTAAAGAACAGTATGTTCTGGAATCCATTTATAATAAAACTGAGTGTTTTTCAGTACCAAAACCAATGGGAATTTTCTGGAAAGATGGCAGCCTCTTTTCATTTACTTCTTTCATAAGAGGGTTTCCACTCGAAATAAAAACTGCAAAATCGTTAAATAAAAAACCGTGGGAAATAGTGGCCAAAATTGCTGCTGAGCTTCATGTTTTTCCTGTGCAAAACTTACCTGAGAGTTTAAAGAAATATAAAACCAGAGAAGATCATGCGATTTCAAAAATAAATGATTTTAACAAATTAAATGAATCAGAGATTCAGGACGCACTTAGCTGGATTTCGGAAAACTTGCCAGGCAGACAAAAATCGGTGCTGATACATGGTGATTTACTTGGGCAGAATATTCTGCAGACTTTAGAAGATGGAATGTTTGTAATTGACTGGGAGTATTCACGCCTGGGAGACCCTTCTTATGATCTTGCTATTGTAACCCGTGGAGTTAAAAAACCTTTTCAAGTTGAATCCGGTTTGGAACGGCTGATAGATTCCTATTTGGCATCAGGCGGCCAAGAGATCGAAAAAAAGAATGTTCATGTTCATGAAATATTATTTGTAATTGGTTGGTATCAGCAGTCTCTCGACAGATCATCAGGTGGTCACGGTCCAGAGTATTATTTAGATTTTTTAAGACGATTATTAAAACGAGCAGTTAGTTAACTGATTTTATTGGCAAGCCAAAGAATGACGACAAAAATACTTTTTATGAATAATTATATTAATGAGCAATCAGGCAGAGACTGATCACTCGAAAAGACATTAAATACAGTAAATCATTAAACCGCAATCGATATAGTCTTCTTTTCTAAGACTTTATGGGTGAAAAATGTAAGAGAAAAGCTAGAGATCAGTGATCTGGAGCCGGAGGTTGATCTAAAGGCAGGCTGAAGCATTTTAGACTGAGGGCTGTCAGGAAAAACGAAGGGAAAAACAAAAAACTAATAATCTATAAACTTAAACGCTTCAGCCTGCTCTTAGTTATCATGCTTCCGGTTGGATTGACTAATGTCAGGACATGATATATCATATATGATATCACATTTATAGAGGTGAAAAACATGGGCAGCCAGAGAACAATTATTACTATTTCGGATAAAGACAAATCATGGCTGGAGGCATATAGCAAAAGTCATGACATCTCCATGGCTGAGACCATTCCACGGGGAATTTTAGAATTAAAGGAAAAGGAATCTGAAAATTTTTATAAAACAATGGTCCGCGAGACTCAAGGGATATGGGAAGAGGGTGACGGATTGGAATACCAGAAGAAAATAAGGTCGGAATGGAGTGAAAAGGATGCTGAACAGACTTCTTAACATATTATAATCTGAAACTCTGTACCCGTAACACCAAAGATTTTAATCCTCGCAAACATCCTTTTGTTGAAATACCATACAAGTTGTAAAATAATTAAAAAGAATCTTCAGGATTAATTTATACAGGATGTTTCAGATCAGAAATCAGATTTGCATTTTCGAGCGGGTATACGCCTGAAATAAGAGAATTCATAATAAACGGTATAACATCAGGAAGATCAGAGGCGATCAGACCTGATTCGCCGTTTTGTTCGGCAATATAATCAGCAGCAAGCCCTTGCAGGTAAACACCTGCTGCAGCGGCTTTTACTTCGGATACCCCTCTTGCCAGGAGCCCTGAGATAATACCTGTAAGAACATCTCCTGTTCCGCCTGTTGCCAGAGCAGGGTTCCCGGTAGGATTAATATAAAGGACGCCCGCAGGGTCGGCTATAACTGTCCTTGCTCCTTTTAAAACCAGATTACACCCATATTTTTTTGCGAATTCACAGGAGATTTTCAGGCGGTCAGCCTGGATTTCCCTGGACTCCATACCCATAAGCCTTCCCATTTCGCCAGGATGGGGGGTAAGTATTTTCTTTCCATCCAGCAATTCAAGACTCCCTGAACTAAGAGAAAGGGCGTTAAGTGCATCGGCATCGATTACCATGGGAAGCTCGCAGTCTTTGATAATATTGGTTACAAGTTCAACAGTTTCGGGATGTGTAGAAAGCCCTGGTCCTATGGCAAGGGCTGTCTTTCCGGATAACAGCCTGACGATATCGTCTCCGGCATTGAGAGACAGAGATCCATCTTCCGTTTCCGGTAGGGGAACGGTCATTGCCTCGGTAAGCTTGCATTCCATAACAGGATTCAGACTTTTAGGAACGCCGACGGTTACCAGGCCCGCGCCGGTCCTCAATGCCCCCAGTGCAGTAAGTGCTGCTGCACCAGTCTTTCCTGTAGAACCTGCCAGCACAAGGAGATGACCTCTCGAACCCTTGTGCGCGTCTCTTTTATCTCTGCAGATATCTGAAATAAAATCTTCCGGTTCGATGAGTCTGTGGCTGGATTCAAACCTTCTACTGACTGTGCCCGGAATACCTATATCAATATTTATAAGCCTTCCGACAAGTCCTGCCCCGGGGTATACCAGTTGTCCCGGTTTCGGAAAACCGAAAGTTACTGTCAGATCGGCCTTAACAGCCGTACCCATTTTCTGACCAGTATCAGCATTGAGGCCTGACGGGATATCTATGGACATTACCGGTTTGCCGGACATATTAACAATGTCGATTATTTTTTTATATAAACCCCGCACAGGTGAGTTAAGCCCTGTACCCAGCAATCCATCAACCATATAACTGCAGTTTATCAGGTTATCCTTAAATCCCTGCAATGATTCATCATCTGTTATTTCGAATATTTTGAGACCGAGTTTTTCTATTATCTTAAGGTTTACAAGGGCATCGCCTGAAATGGCAGATTTTTCGCCTGTTATCCCGACAGTAACATTCATTCCCTTTTCATGAAGATACCTGGCCATGACATAGCCATCTCCGCCGTTATTCCCTTTTCCGCAGAGAATAACAATAGAAGAGCCATCAATCGGATTAAAATGCTCCAGAAATACCTTTGCTGCGCTCCTCGCAGCGTTTTCCATGAGGACCACACCCGGGATACCTGCCTCATTTATAGTCATACTGTCCATATCACGCATCTGGGAAGCAGTTACAAGTCTCATGTTTATTTCTCCAGGATAACCATTGCTATGCCATATTCATCTTCATCGGAAAGGCTTACATGAAAAGATTTTATCTCTTCCTTTTCACAAAGGGAGAGAGCGGTTCCATATATATTGAGACCGGGTTTTCCACTTTTAAAGTGAAAGACCTCTATATCCCTCCAGAATACGCCATTTTTCATCCCTGTACCAAGGGCCTTTGAAAAGGCCTCCTTTGCGGCAAAACGGAGTGCAAAGGCAGGATAGGGCTTTATCCTCTTGAGGCAGAACGCCTTTTCCTCCGGAGTAAAGACACGGTCAATAAACCTGTCTCCCCATTTTTTGATTACCTTCTCTATGCGGGAGATTTTTATAATATCTACACCTGTTCCATAAATCATCAGAAATCCTTAACCAGATCAATCATCTCCCGCACTGCTTTTTCAAAACCAACATAAACAGCCTTTGCGACAATCACGTGTCCGATACTGTATTCATCTATCTGTGGCAGCACGCTGAATCTTTTTATATTTGTATAGTTGAGGCCATGACCCACGCTTATACCGAGATCAAGATCACTGCATGCCTCAACTGCCTTTACAATTCTTTTAAAACTGTTCCTCTGCCTCTGATTCATTTTTTGCCTCGGAATAATGTCCGGTGTGTATCTCGACAATATCGCCGCCGACCTTGTGGGCAGTCTCGATCTGGACCGGATCAGGGTCTATAAAAAAACTTACCATTATGTCCTTTTCCCTGAGATTCTCCACTACCCTTCGGTAATGATCGGGATTTGCCGCCACATCAAGTCCGCCTTCTGTGGTCAGCTCCTCCCTTTTTTCAGGGACAAGGGTTACAAGATCCGGCCTTACCTTCCCTGCGATATTTACCATTTCATCCACGGCCGCCATTTCCATGTTCAGCCTGGTTTTAACTGTTTCCCTGAGAAGTCTCAGGTCCCTGTCGTTTATATGACGCCTGTCCTCTCTCAGGTGGCAGATAATACAATCCGCCCCTGCCATCTCAGCCAGGCCGGCTGCAAAAACCGGATCAGGGAAATCAATTCCCCTTGCCTGTCTTATTGTTGCGACATGGTCAACATTAACTGCAAGTCTTGCCATTTCTAATCCTCCATCAGCAGTGAAAGGAGTCTCGACTCCTCCTTCTGCATTATTTTTTCATCCTTTTTAGATTTTTCGTGATCATACCCTATCAGGTGCAGCAGGCCATGTATGAGCAGTTCATATATTCTTTGATGATATGAAATACCCATCTCAACGGCTTCTCTTTTTGCAGTATCAACCGAGATTACGATGTCTCCCAGCATTCCTGTTTCAATTTCGTCCGGGTCTCCGCTCATTGGAAAGGAGAGGACATTGGTCGGTTTATCCCGGTTCAGATATTGCCTGTTAAGCTCATGGATCTGCTCGTCCCCGGTAATAAGTATACTCAACTCACTCTGGTTACAGCCCAAGTCTTTTAAGGCCTTCTCCATCATCTGACGTATCATCTGGTTTTTTAGGCCGTGTATTCTCCTGGCCGATTTTATCTGAATCTCCATTTGCTGCTTTCTTTGTCTTTTTGGTTGTTGCAGACTCGGGATATTCAACTCTCTGATGGAATATCCCTCCCAGTGTCTTGTTAAAACTCTTGGCGATTTCATGAAGGTCCTTTAATGTAAGCTCACACTCATCAAGCTGACCGTCTGAAAAAACCTTGTTGATTATCTTCTGCACTATTCCGTTGACTCGAGCGGGTGTCGGGTCGGGAAGCGACCTGGATGCAGCCTCAATCATATCGGCCAGCATTACCAGCCCGGCTTCCTTTGTCTGTGGCTTCGGACCCGGATACCTGAAATCATCCTCCTTAATATCAATACCTTTACTGCTGCACATGGCCTGATCTTTGGCCTTCTGATAGAAATAGGCTATTAACCCCTTTCCCTGGTGCTGCTGGATAATATCTATTATTTCCTGGCCCAGCTTATGCTGCTTTGCAAGCTCAACACCATCCTTCACATGAGATATCAGGACAAGGCTGCTCATGGATGGAGCAAGTTTTTCATGCCTGTTTTCTCCTCCCATCTGGTTTTCGATAAAATAAAGCGGCTTTTTCATCTTTCCTATATCATGATAGTATGCCGCCACCTTGGCCAGGAGAGGGTTGGCGTTAATTGCCTTGGCCGTTGCCTCAACCATATTGCTTACTATAACACTGTGATGATATGTCCCGGGGGCCTGCACCATAAGATCCCGTAAGAGAGGCTGATCAAGATTGGCAAGTTCGAGCAGTTTGATATCGGTTGTAAAACCAAAGGCCATTTCAACAAGCGGAATAATTCCGGTTGAGATCACCCCTGCCAGGATACCGCCCAGAAACCCGGCAATAATTGCAACCACTGCATCAAAGGTAAATAGCGAACCGTATATGGATTCTATTGCAAGACAGGTAAGTATGTTAAGCAGACCGACCTTCAAACCGATCTTTATCAGTATGCCTCTCTCCCTGTATTCGCGAACCAGGTATGAGGCAAAGATACTTCCTGTAAAAAAATAGATCAGGAACTCAACATTCCCGTCAATGACAAATGCGGCAAAAATTGAAACCAGCAGTGAAAAGACCATCGCCATATTCATGCCCTGAAACACGGTTATCAGGATTGCACCGAATGTAACAGGAAGCGCAAATAATAATGCCCTTGCGGTAACATCGTGAAACCCCCTTGCGACTTCCTCTGCAATAAAATTGAATGCCCATGTAAATAAAAAGACTGTTAACAGGGTCAGGGAACTGAAAATGAGATGTTTGTCATCCTTACCTACGGGTTTGAATTTCATAAACCCGGTAATGTAGATCACTATAAAAAGAATGCCCATTAAAAGGGACATACCAGGTATGCGGCCAAGAATATTCCTGTTTTCCAGTGCGAGATTAACGGCTGTCAGCTTTAAGAGATCATCGGGTTCAATCCTTTCACCCTCTCTTACTATCATTTCACCCCGTTTCACCTGGTAAAAGGATTCTTTTACTGCCTGCCGCGCCTTATCTCTTCTCTCCTCTGTTTCTCTCTGGTTGAATGTCACATTCGGTTTAACAAGGGATGTGGCAAGCTTAACTGCGAGTTCAGCTATTTCCTGGGGCACACCATCCTTTAACAGTTCATTTTCACGCTCTTCAATCCGTTTTACTGCACCATTAACATCGTAAAACCTCGAAAGATCAGTTACCATCTCCTGTTCCTGATTCAGAATACTCTGGAGCACAATCCCCTTAGTAGCCTGACTCATTAAAACCGAATAATTACCTACAACACCTTTTCTGAAGACATCTGTTACCAGCTTGACTATACTGGTCTCCAGGTTATTAGGACATCCGCTTGCGACTATCCTTTCAAAGAGTTCATTATCAAGGGGAAGATCCAGACTCCTGAAAAAGCCTTCAGCTGTTGTCTTTTTAATATCGGCAGTATCAGCCTGTATTTCTTCGATCGGTATGGGAGCAAGAGGGTCTATTGTCTGAATTATAATCAGCCTTCTTGTTTCGGCCATTGCTTCCCTTAATCTCAATGTAAGATTGGTGGCAGAGGGATCAAAGTCATACACATAGGGAACACTCTGGTAAGCCTTATCCTTTTCCTTTTCTGTTGTTTCATCATTCCGGACAAGAATGTCCTCAGGAGCCTTGATATCAGCCTCGGCAATATCATTTATTTTATAGACCTTTGGTTTCTTCAATATGCCGGGATGCAGGAAAACACTGATTATGAGGCTTAATAAAATCAGTACCGTTCCCCTGGTTATGTCAGTACCAAAAAACCTTTTAGATGGTTCATTTGCCATTTCTGATTTCTCTCTGTTTGTCTTTTATGTCATAAGCATCAATTATTTTCTGCACAAGGGGATGTCTTACAACATCATCCCTTGAGAAATAGATAAACTTAATACCCTTTATCCCGTCCAGGATTTCCAGGGCTTCGACAAGACCCGAATTCTTTCCGGCCGGAAGATCCGTCTGAGTGATATCTCCGGTTATGACAGCCTTTGAACTGAAACCAAGCCGGGTAAGAAACATCTTCATCTGTTCGGCCGTTGCGTTCTGTGCTTCATCAAGAATTACAAATGAATCATTCAATGTCCTGCCTCTCATGAAGGCAAGAGGAGCTACTTCAATGACACCCTTTTCCATGAGGTTTGAGGCATCGTCAAAATCAACCATATCATGCAGAGCATCATAAAGTGGCCTTAGATAGGGATTCACCTTTTCATTCAAATCCCCCGGAAGAAATCCGAGCCGTTCACCTGCTTCAACAGCAGGTCTGGCCAGGACTATCCGCCTCACCTCTTTTTTAACCAGGGATGCCACTGCCATGGCCATTGCCAGATACGTCTTTCCTGTCCCCGCCGGCCCAATGGCAAAAACAATGTCGTAATTTCTGATACTTTCTATATATTCCTTCTGGTTCACTGTCCTGGCAGTAACAACACGTTTTTTGGATGATACATAGATGGTGTCCAGAAAGATATCTTTCAATTTGGCAGAGCGGTCTTTACTCAGTATCCTTATTGCATGCTCAATATCCTGGGAGTAAAGGGGAAATCCCTTTTTAACCAGTTCATACAATTGAACAAGAATGCTCTCGGCAAGGTCTATCTCCCAGTCCCCTCCCCTGAGCATCAGTTCCGTACCTCTTGAACTTATTGAGAGACCGACCCTCTTTTCTATTATTTTAATATGTTTATTCTGCTCACCTAAAAGGACATTAAGAAGTTCATATTCATTAAAATCTATCTTCCTTGTGAGTGATGAATTATCTTCTTTCTTTTTAGCCAAAAATATTCCTCTTAAAAGATTAAACTCTATTATATAATTACACCCTGGAGGTGATATCAATTATATCGGTATCTGAAGTTGTTCTCACTATAATCCTGTTTATTACTACGGGCATGTTAAATAATCCCTGGAAAGAAAAATACCTCAAATAAAATGAAAGAATTACCATAGAGCGAAGGAGCTATCAAGTAAATAGATACATCATGGAGAAGAGAGGGCTAGCTTAATTATGTTATATCGTGCTTAATTATTCTATATATAAAAGCAGATTCTGTTGCAATCATGGGATTGCTAATAGATAGATGTCATTTCGAGGTAACATAAGGATGACTCCATTTATTTTACTTTTATCATCCCGGATGATAGGCTACCGTTTATTAATATTATAGAGGTTCCTATGACTGCCCCAATTAAAATCGGCATAAGCTCATGTCTTCTTGGAAACAGCGTCCGCTATGACGGAGGCCATAAACTTGACAGGTTTCTGACTGATACCCTTGGCGCATTTGTTGAATATGTGCCGGTCTGTCCGGAAACAGAGTGCGGGCTTGGTATACCGAGAGAACCCATGAGGCTTGAAGGAGATATTGACAGCCCCAGACTAATGACCATAAACAGCAGAAAAGATATTACAAAACGAATGAAACAGTGGTCAATAAGGCGTGTAAGGGAGATCAAAAAAGAAGATTTATGCGGATTTATATTTAAGAGCAGGTCGCCGAGCAGCGGCATGGAACGTGTAAAGGTATACAGAGATAATGGTATACCTGTCCACAGGGGCACGGGATTATTTGCAAGAGAATTAATGAACAGTTTTCCCCCTTATCCCGGTTGAGGATGAGGGCAGGCTGCATGATCCTGGCCTCAGGGAAAACTTTATAGAGCGTGTATTTGCCCTGAGAAGATGGAGGGATATTACAAAAGGAAAACACACACCCGGCAGGCTGGTACAATTCCATTCTGAAAATAAGCTCCTGTTTTTTGCACACAGTGAAAAACATTACAGGCAAATGGGAAAGATAGTAGCCGGCGCAGGAAAAAACAATATTGAAGATGGCTATAAAATCTATGAAGAAACAATGCTTGAGGCATTAAAACTCAAGACCACTCCTAATAAGGCATACCAATGTCCTCATGCACATGATGGGGTACTTTAAAAAGGTTCTTACACCGGATGAAAAAACAGGAATTGCTTGAAAAGATTAATTATTACAAAGATGGTTTTCTTCCGCTTATTGTACCGGTAACACTTATAAGCCACTATGTAAGGAAGTATGACGAACCTTACCTGAAAAACCAGACATACCTTAATCCTCATCCTTTTGAATTGAAACTAAAGAATCATGTTTAGCGAAAAGTCGCATTATATCCAGAAAAACGACCTTGACTTGACAGCAGTGTAGTACTATCGCTTTCAAGTCAAGTTTTGTTCAGAACATTATATTTTATAGACCAGCTTCTACAATACCCAGTTCTCCAGTCAATACGACATCTTCATAGTTTTTATTTAATTACCTTACAATCACCCGGTTATAGAGAACGTCCGGAAACTCCAGTTCACATGGCAGGACCTCCCTTGGAACAATTAATACAACAGAACCATCCTCCCGATATAAGACACCATTGTTGATTTTCGTATTATCTTTCCATGAAACTATATTTTCAGTATTACCAGGAAGACCATGTAATTTAACAAGCTTATACTTCTTTGCAGTGACGCGATCCGATTTTGAATTACCCTCTCCCTTAAAATATAGCGTCTTCCGATTAAACGAACTTTGCTTGACAAAAAGATTATCAACCTTTGCAATATCAGTGACCGGGACTTCATCCAGCTCTGATGAATCTATCATTTCCTGGATGCGTTCCAATTCATTTTTCTCTCTATCTAACGCTAAAGGTTTTATTACCTTTTTTACCTCAGAATAAAATGTAGTATCAGGATATTTTTTTAGAAAATTTTCCAATGCCTCTAAATTGTTTGAAGTTCTTATTTCTTCCCAATTCGCAGTACTTCTATCTGGTCTCAGGTATATCTCTACAGGGAATGTATCCCCTTTCCCCAGATTTGAACCGCGAACATAATCCTTTTCTACTATTCGTGATACAAGCCCAAGGGGATAAACAGTCCTGGCTGTTGGATAGTAACCTTCTTTTTCAAGATAAATATCAATCGTATCTTCATCATTAGTCATACGATATTTATGATAAAAACTAACCGGACTTTCACCAGAATAGCTCTCGTTAACAGTCACTTTTGCACCTTCAGGAATTGTAGTTAACTGTATAGTATCTGTCCTCTTTGGCGCACAACCATTAAACATTAAAAAACATAAGACAATTACACAGAGAATTGTGTTTATTTTTTCGTTTTGTGAAGGAATCATTATTATCTCCTAATAAAGTAAATTCAGCATATCGTGTATTTAATCAGTTAGATATGAAAATTCTTTTGAAACTGGAAATCAAAAAAGCATCATTAACAGTTAGTTATTTTTTCTTTGAAGCAGATACTGTTTCTTTATTATAGACCAAATCTTTAAGTAGTGTATTAATCTTGTAATACTTGATCATCTCTTCCACTTCCAGTGGGTCACCCTGTGCACTATAATAGTTTTTCCAGCTCAGTTCCTCTGTTTCAAGATTAACCAGACCGGCAAGAAAGAATTTCCCATCAACATTTCCTCCCGGCCAGTAGGAAACTGCGACTCCGGCACCCAGTCCAGCGGTCGCTACAGCCGTAGCAATACCCGTGGTCCAGCGCACAAGGCCCTGTGTAAACTTTTTTCCTCCGGATATTTTTCTTCCTTTAAGGCCTACATAAATTAAGCTTGAGGCATTTTCCTTTGACCTGATTATCCTCACTGCTTCTTTGAATTGCTCTTCAGGTATAATTGTCATCGAATTTTCAGTTTTTCCTGAAACACTTCTTTCCAGAACATATGTGGAAAGGGTTGTAAGGGACTTCAGGTATTCCGAATCTTCCTTAAAATAGTCGGCTATGCCATATGGTTTACGGGCTTCAGTGACATCTTCCCCTATTTTTTCAGATACTTTACTGGGAATGTTTTCTGCGTTATCAAATGCACCGCATACAAATGGTACCATTTCGGTTTTTACAGGAACACCATTCTGTTCGAGATAGGTTTTGATTGGTTCAACGATCGCGGATGCTACCTCTTTGGACTCGTCTATAATACAGTAATCACCATGTCCAAGTACATCGACTTGATTACAGACATCTACCAGGAGTATTACACCATCATTCTTATCCATTATAGGGTCGTGATTATGAACATACCTGACCATGGACGGGGTCCCGCAGCCAGTAAACATTATTAGAAGAATCATTATGAAAAAACCATACTTTAGCATTTGTTCTACCCTCCCAAAATATTTTAAATCTCTGTTTATAAATCATTAGTAAATTAATAATTAACTTTTAATACCGATTATATTTTTTCTTCTTCGATCTTTGATTTTATACAGGATTGGACATCCGAACCATTTATCTGGTTATCGAAACACCCCGAAACCTTTGTCAATAATGCAGAACGCCTTTTGTATATTTCAGCTTTTGCTTTTAAATAGGCCCTTTGTTCATCGATTGGTGCGTTTTCGGATAGTAGTGGTGTACTAAAAGCAAAGGTGTCTATCCTCTGCATAGTATAGGTTGTGCCATCTGGAAAGCTCCATGTTTCGGTTTGGGGCTGCGACATGCTACCTGCGACTTCGGCGGTTACAAATGCCATCCCCACAGCCAAGGTAAACTCTAGTGTCTTAAAAAGTGCCTTTTTTAATGTCTTTTTCGTTGCATCCCTGCTGTAGTTTTTAGCTGTTTTATCATAGTATTGAATTGCCTTTTCATAATAGGTATGAGCTTTTTCGGAATTGTCTTGATTAATAAAATAATCGCCTAATATATGATGAGTTATTCCGTTTAGCTCCAGGCATTCATCTGATGAGTCATCGAATTTCACTTCTGCACCCTGATCATAAAGATAAAATGCTAAATCTTTGTTCCCCTTCAAACATGCGATCTCAAAACTGGACATGCCATCATCTCTTCTTGCATTGATATCGGCCCCATTTTTAATCAATAAATCTGCTATGTTTGGATCTCCTCCGGTAATGGATATATTATGAAGAGGAGTAATCCCAGTTTTTGAAGCAATATCTACATTGGCGCCATTTTCAATAAGAGCTCTTACCAATTCAATGTTTGAATTTGAAACAGCATTATGCAGGGGGGTAATTCCAATATCTCCACCCACTGCGTTAACGTCAGCCCCATTTTCTATTAAAAGTTTTGCTATTTCGGTATGATTATAATAGATGGCATTATGTAGAGGAGTAAGCCCTTTATCTCCCACTGCATTGACGTCTACCCCGTTTTCAATTAAAAGTTTTGCTATTTCAAAGCCACCTTTAATGGATGTGTTTATAAGAGGAGTGACGCCATTATTTGCAACCAAATTTACACTGGCACCGCCTTCAATCAGGATCTTTACTAATTCGGTATTTGAGTTAAATGTAGCATTATGCAGGGGGGCAATCTTAGTATCTTCGCTAACAGCATTTATGTTTGCCCCATTTTCAATCAATAACTTTGCTATTTCGATATGGTCATTATTGACAGCATTATGCAGAGGCGTAATTGCATTACTATCTACCGCGTTTATGTCGGCCCCATTTTCTATTAAAAGCTTTGCTATTTCAAAGCCTCCCTTAATAGATGTATTTAGAAGAGGAGTGGCTCCATTATCTGCAGCTAAATTTACATCAGCTCCATTTTTTATTAGAAGCCTTACTGAATCGACATTTGAATTAGATGTTGCATTATGCAAGGAAGTAAATCCATTAACAGCAACTGCATTTATGTTTGCCCCGTTTTCAATTAAAAGTTTTGCAACGTCTACATGATCATGTTCAATGGCATAATGAAGAGGAGTCATTCCATTATTATCCACTGCGTTTACATTGGCACCATTCTTAACTAAAAGTTCTGCTATTTCTAGGTTCCCTTTAATGGATATATTATGGAGGGGAGTACAACCATTATTTGAAATGAAGTTTACATCGGCATGTTTATTAATGAGCTGCCTCGCATTTTCGGTTCTGCCATTAATTGTAGCTTCGAGCAATTCGGGACCTTTACTTGCACAAGCTGTAAACATGACGTTGAAAATGAGTATTAATAACAAGGTGGTAATATTAAATAAGTATTTTGAGCATCCCATATTATCTTCCGATTTTAATTAGTGGTAAATAGATCTCGACACTGTCCAAGTTTTAAAAAACAGAATACTGGAAATTCGCTATAACTAAATGTGTAATAATTTTGGGCAAGACATAATGACTCGGAAGGAAACCGTCATTTTTTTATAAATAAAATAGAATGTTAGATGGTGTCAAGTTGAATTTCAATCTTATGTTCATATTCCGGTCAGTTAGTCAAAATTCACAAATGTTTCATCGATTTTCGAGAGCATTCATTGGTAAGATAAACTTTAAGGCAGATGAATTGGTTTATTCACTCGCGAATCCATATTGTTTCCAGTTCTCTGCGAGATCAAAGTGAGTATTTTAACATTTCAGGCAATTCCTGTTTAATAGAAAATTACCCATAAACGTCTATGTTATTTACCAATTGCTTTTACAGATTGCACAGATTTTAAATGTACAATATTTAAACCAATCCTACTGAGCGCTTCAAATCAGATACTTCCTCAGGGGTAAGGTATCTGTATTTGCCTATTTTTAGACCTCCTAATTCAAGCCCTCCGAACCCTGTCCTCATCAGTTGAATAACTTTACAACCAACCGCTTCAACCATACGTCTTACAAGCCTGTTTCTCCCCTGGTTGATCGTCAGCCTTATTACTGATCGCGATCCGGTTTGTTTAATGATGCCTGCCTTTGATCTGCCGCTGAAGCCGTCATCAAGCTCAATACCATTTTGAAGCCTGTGCAGGGTTTCATCACTTACTTTACCTTCTACTGTAACCTTGTAGGTTTTAGGTGCATGATATTTAGGATGTGTAAGCCGGTAGGAAAAATCGCCGTCATTGGTCATTAAAAGCAGGCCTATGCTGTCAAAATCAAGCCTGCCCACAGGGTAGAGCCTTTGAGGGATATCCTTTATAAGGTCTGTAACAACAGGTCTTCCTTCGGGGTCGGAAAGGGATGTGATATAACCGAACGGTTTATTCAGCATTATATATATCCGGTCACTGGGTCCCGGTATCTCTTTGCCATCCAGTTTAATGCTGTCTTTTCCCCAGACAGCCTTTGTCCCGAGTTCAAATACCTTTTGGCCATTCAGAATTACACGGCCGCTCTTTATAAACTCATCGGCCTTTCTACGGGATGCAGCTCCGGCGAGAGAAAGTATTCTGTTAAGTCTCTGTTCCATTCTCTTCCGGTTCAACGTTGTCTTCCGGGGCAGATATTTCCTCTGTTTTTACAGAATCATCCTCCTCAGGCATATCTTCCGGAGGTTCCGGGATATCTGACTCAGTATCTGTATCAGCTTCATGCTCATACATTTCTTCATCTTCAGCATTTAAGTCATCCGGGATCTCAGACATTTCAGGCTCTTCATAACTTTCTTCCGCTTCTTCGCCGGTTTCGGCTGCCTCAGCCTGTATATCACCGGTATCGGATTCATTTTCAGCGGTATCTTCTGCCTGAGTTTCCTCGATTACGATACCTTCTTCCATACTTTCTTCTTCAGAACCTTCGACCTGGGCACTCCCCTCTTCCATTGAGACTTCCCTGTTCATTATGGTCGGCTCGTACTGATCAGCGGCAAAGTCCTTTATCTCCTTTAGCTTTGGAAGTGATTTGAGGTCTTTGAGATCAAAAACCTCCAGGAATTTTTTTGTGGTTCCATAAACGAGAGGCCTTCCGGGCAGCTCTTTGCGACCCATTATCTTAACAAGTCCCTTTTCCATAAGGGTTCTTATAATGCCTCCTACATCAACCCCCCTTAGCCGTTCTACTTCGCTTCTCAGGATCGGTTGTTTGTAGGCGATTATTGCGAGTGTTTCAACAGTTGCCCTTGAAAGCCTGTTAGGGGTTTTCTGAAACATCCTTAAGATATAGGAGCCATATTCCGGACGGCTCCTGAACTGATAACCGCCTGCAACCTCCTTTAGTACAAAGCTGCGTTCAAGGGCATCATAGTCATGAGTCAGGATCTTGATAGAATTCTTAATCTCTGACTTTTCCGCATCCGGCAGACAGTCGTGGATATCTTTCACTGTAAGTGGTTTATCAGATGAAAAGAGCAGAGCCTCAATTATCATCTTCAACGATTTGGACATTTATCTCCTCATTTTCTTCAAAACGGGCTTCAATCAGTATATCGCTTTCAACAGAAGGCTGGTAAACCCTGATAAGCCCCATATGTACAAGTTCCAGCACCGCAAGAAATGTGATAACAAACTCGGCAAGGGTTCTGTCGTCAGCAAAAAGTTCTTTAAAATATAATGATTTTTTTTCTTTTAATAAATCCAGAATAAAGCTTATCTTGTCATTTATCGAGAAGCCGGCGTCCCGGAATGTTATCTCAGCCTCGGGTATATTGCTTTCCAATATCCTTTTAAAGGCATCCATGAGCTGGAAGAGATTAACCTCAATCTGCTGATCCTCTGGTTCAAAATCAGCGGAATAGTCTTTGTCAGGCTTGCGCTGAAAAACATCCCGCTCAAGCATCGCCCTTTCCGACAGCTCCCCTGCAAGCTCCTTGAACTGCATATATTCAAGAAGCGGTCTTGTAAGTTCCTCTCTCGGGTCTTCCTCTTCACCGTCCTCATTTTTTTCCGGCAGAAGAAGCCTTGATTTAATATGGATAAGGGTTGACGCCATAACAAGAAAATCACCTGCCACATTAATATTAAGAGCCTTCATCATGTCAATATACGCAAGATACTGATCAGTTATAAGTGAAATAGGAATATCAAAGATATCCACTTCATTCTTACGTATCAGATGAAGCAGCAGATCCAGGGGGCCCTCAAAAATCTCCAGCCTTACGTTATAGTCGTCTCTATCTTCCACTTATTTATATTCCAATAACTTCTTTGACCTCTGCCATGGTTTTTTCGGCGATAGCTTTAGCTCTTTTATTACCTTTGTCAATAATTTCCTTCACCATATCAGGATTGGAATCCAGCTCATTTCTTTTTTCCCTGATGGGCTGAAGGGCATTGATAAGGTTTTCTGCCATCATCTTTTTGCATACAACACAGCCTATTTCAGCCTTCCTGCATTCCTCGTTGATCCGGTTGACCATATCTTCAGGGCTGTAAATCTGGTGAAATGTAAATACGTTACATACATCCGGATCTCCCGGATCCGATTTTCTGGCACGCTGCGGGTCGGTAATCATCTGACCGACTCCGGTCATTATTTCTTTATCAGTATCGGTTAAATAAATTGAATTATTATAACTTTTACTCATTTTACGCCTGTCAAGACCAAGAATCCTTGATGTCGGAGCAAGGAGAGTTGCAGGCTCGGGGAACACCTCCTTCTGGTAGAGATGGTTAAAACGCCTTGCTATCTCCCGTGTCAGTTCAACATGGGGCGACTGATCTTCACCCACAGGGACTCCGTTTGCCTTGTACATCAGGATATCTGCGGCCTGCAGAACCGGATAGCCGAGAAAGCCGTATGTATACAGATCTTTCTGCGTCAGTTCCTTGAGCTGGTCCTTATAGGTTGGGTTTCTCTCGAGCCATGGAAGCGGTGTAATCATTGAAAATAAAAGATGCAGCTCTGCATGCTCTTTTATTGCCGACTGAATAAAAAATGTTGATTTTTCCGGGTCAAGTCCTACAGATATCCAGTCTTTCAGTATTTCATTTACCGATTCCTTGATTATCTTTGAATTGGCATACTCACTTGTAAGGGCATGCCAGTCGGCGGCAAAAAAAAAGCATTCATACTCTTCCTGAAGGTTCATCCAGTTATTTAAAGCACCATGAAGATGCCCCAGATGTAATTTCCCGGTTGTTCGCATACCACTTACAATTCTCTTCTTCATTAATACACTCTCCTCATTTTTTTAAGATAGGCTCAATCTTATTGATGTAAATCTATTCACCGGGCTGATTCACAAACCGGGTCTTTACGAAATCCAGCTCTTCCTTTTTGCTGTTAACCAGGTTTTTAAGCCTTGCCTCAAGCAGGCTTTCAAATATCTTTTTGTATAACGGCCCCGGTTCAAATCCCATATTCTTTAAATCCCTGCCCTTCAGGCTGATGGATATCCTCTTTAATCTCGTGAAATAATTGGATATAACCTTTTTTATCTTCTCATTGTTTGCTTTTGCCATAATAAAAAGCAGGAATTCTGTATCATATTGAGAGAGTAAAGTATAGATACTATAATTATCATCACTTTCTGTCCTGTACAGACTGTCGATAAGCCGCCACGATACCTCCCGGTGATCGGCCATTCTCTGGCATTCAAGGTCATTCATCATAAGCCTTGCAGAAAGATCAATATATTGATCCTGCTCAAGATTTGAGGTCAGGCCAAACCAGTATATCTTCCATGTCTCACATGCCTCATCCAGGAAAAGCAGGCCGAACCAGGAAACAACCTCATTGATATTTTCCATTAATTTCAGCAGTTTTTCACTGTAATTAATATACGGCGAAATAAACTGGATAAGTTCAAGCTGATGCATCCTTTCTATTGCCTTTACAGGATCATTTTCCATGAGAAGAAGTTTGAGTTCCATAAAAAGCCTTCTTCCGGAAAGGTCCTTAAAGCAGTTTATATCCACCGCGTTTTTTATAAGCGAAAGGGTAAGCCTGCCTATTCTAAAACCAAAGCGCTGCTCAAACCTTACTGCCCTTAAAACACGGGTAGGGTCCTCGACAAAACTAAGGTTATGTAGAACCCTTACGACCTTTTCCCTGATATCCTTCTGCGCACCAAAGTAGTCTATAAGATCACCGTAGTTTCTTCTGTTAAGCTTAACTGCCAGGGTATTGATTGTAAAATCTCTTCTGTAAAGATCCATTTTAAGAGAACTTGTCTCAACTGTAGGAGGCGCAGCCGGAGTCTCATAATATTCCATGCGGGCTGTGGCAACATCAACCTTAAAACCATCCGGGAATATAAGCACGGCGGTTCCGAATTTTTTATGGCTCCTGACCCTTACATCATGATCTTTGGCATACTCGTAGGCAAAGGTGATCCCATCTCCCTCAACTACAACATCAATATCGAAATTCTCCTGTTTTAACAGGATATCCCTTACCAGCCCTCCGACCAGGTAAGCCTTAAAGCCAAGTCTGTCAGCACAGTCCCCGAACTCCTTGCAGATTGCAGTAATGTTTTCAGGCAGCCGTTCCCTGAGCATAGGTGCAAGGTTTTTATTTTTTAAAAAATGAGCGCTGTGAGAGGAGTCATATAAAAAATCATTAATAACAGGTCCGCCGACAAGGATATTCATCAAGTCGGTACGTGTAATAACGCCCACAAGCGAACCTTCCTTTAATACAGGCAGTATCCTCAGGTTATTCTTTATGATAAGTTCCTGTACTTCACTCAAAGGCGTCTCAGGAGTAACCGTGTGAAACTCGATATTCATATACTCCTTGACCGGCAGGTGTCCAAGATTAAAAAAGACTGCCTTTTCCATTATCTGCCTTGTTATATAACCTTCAAGACCCCCCTTTTTATTAACGACAACCAGGACATTGATATTGTACCTGGTCATAAGGGTTGATGCGTCCTTTACAGTCCTTTCAGGAAGAACATGAATAACGGGTGATGTCATCATGTCTCTTGCCATTTTCCCCGGATTTATCCGTTCCTTAAGCAGTCTCTGTAAGGCACTCTCCACCTGTATTACTGTTTTTTTGCTTATGGTTGCCGATGCTGCCTGGGGATGCCCGCCCCCTCCGAATTCAAGCGCTATTTCAGCAACATTTACTTCCTCGGTCCGGCTTCTGCCTACAAGATATATCTTGTCCTCCATCTGGGCCAGGGCAAAGAGGACCTGAAGGTTTTCCATATCCATAAATTTATGGACCAGCACAGCAAAATCCCCGATATATTCCTCTCTAACTACCTTTGCTATAACCACCTCAACGCCGTTTATGACGCTCTTTACGGCCGATTGAGTGAGGTCATTCAATATCCATACCTGTTCGGCCGTCAACTCTCTTGTAAGAAGACCGGCTAGTATATTCTGATCCACACCCTGTTCCGTAAGCCAGGCCGCAATGATATGGTCATCGGGAGTTGTGGATGAAAAGGTAAATGATCCGGTGTCTTCATGAATGCCAAGGAGCATAACCGTGGCTTCATCGGAATTCAGTTTAATACCCTTTTCCCTTAACATCTGAGCAAGAATGGTTGTAGTTGATCCCAGGGATTTAATGACCTCCATGCTTCCTTTTATATCATTGTTTGAAGCTGGATGGTGGTCATAGATATGGATATCAAGTCCTTTTTTATCCAGTATTTCCGAAAACTTTCCAATCCTGTCTCTTTGTCGTGTATCGACAAGGATAAGCCTTTCAACTGCATCAAAATCAATCTGCCTCGTTCTCGTGAAGCTGAAAAGATATGACAATGAATGGATAAAGAAATTGCGGAGATTCTTTTCCTGTGAGCCGGGGAAAACAATAGTCGCATCAGGATAGAGCTTCTTTGCCGCCACCATTGATGAAAGGGCATCGAAATCAGCATTGATATGGGTAGTAATGATCTCCCTGTGTACTGTTTCAGGCATTCTTCCTCTGGCAAAGTGAATAAAAAAGCCGGGCATTAATATCCGCTCCGGCTGTATTGGTATTAGAAATTGAAGGAAGCTTTGTAATTATATACCCTTTAATCTTTCCTCATCTTCCTGTTTTGTTTTGCAATCAATACACAATGTGGTTACAGGCCTTGCTTTTAATCTTTCTTCGGAAATATCCTCTTCGCAGGACTCGCATATTCCATAGGTACCGTCTTCTATGCGTTCCAGTGCCTCTTTTATCTTGTTTATGAGCTTTCTTTCTCTGTCACGGATTCTCAGTTCAAAATTCCGATCGGATTCAAGTGTAGCTCGGTCAGCCGGATCGGGCATGTTCTCATTAAGATCGCTCATCCCGGATACTGTCCTGTTGGCTTCACTCAAAAGCTCATCAAGTCTTTCACTAAGGAGTTTTTTAAAATAATTTATTTGCTTCTTTTTCATGATGTCAACCTGTATTGCGTCCTCTTAATTTTGTGTAACCTTGAGATATTATAGACATTTATCTGAAAAATCAATTCATTTTTTTAATATATATCAGTTCTGACACAGAATCGGGCAGGCCTGGCTCCTGTTCTATTACCCGAACAGTTTTCTTTTTTTCTTTTTATTTTCGATTCCTTCTGTTTTTGCAAATTCTTCAAGGATTTCCTTCTGTTTTTTGCTCAATTTCTTCGGGATTTTTACATCCAGCTTCACAAGGAGTTGTCCCCTCTTCTTGCTGTTTATTGCGGGCATCCCCTTATCAGGAATCGAAATAATATCCCCCGGCTGGGTTCCATGGGGAATATCCATTTCATAGGTTTCTTCATCTCCCAGCACAGGAATTGTTACAGTATCGCCAAGGGCTGCCTGAACAAAAGATACAGGGATTTCGCAATAAAGATGATTACCTTCCCTTTTGAACAGATTGTGTTCCTTTACATGCATTACAACAAACAGATCGCCCGAAGGTCCGCCCAGTTCTCCGGCTTCGCCTTCACCCCTGAGCCGCAGCTGTGAACC
This sequence comes from Desulfatiglandales bacterium, assembly GCA_963667015.2. Classification (GTDB taxonomy): domain Bacteria; phylum Desulfobacterota; class DSM-4660; order Desulfatiglandales; family HGW-15; genus JAAZBV01. The sequence continues at coordinate 2,490,627 of CAXXJJ010000001.1, read as the reverse complement.
AGTATCAACACCTGGCGGTATTTTCAAATTAATACTGCGGTCAACCTTAACCTTGCCTCTTCCGCTGCAGTCTGCACATGGATCTTTAATTATGCGCCCTGAGCCGTTACATGAAGGACATGAGGTCTTGATCTGAAAAAAACCCTGTGAACGAATAACCTGGCCTTTTCCGCCGCAGGTTCCGCACATCTGGGGGTCGCTTCCCGGAGTTATACCGCTGCCGTCACAGGAATTACAGGAGCCCCATTTCTGGAATTCAATTAACTCTTCTTTACCGGAAAAAGCCTCTTCAAGAGTCAGCTCCAGATTATACCTGAGATTGCTGCCCTGCGCAGGCCTGTTGCGCCGCCTGCTGCCTGATCCGAAACTGAAAAAATCCTCAAAAATATCACCGAAACTGGAAAAGATATCATCAAAACCGCTGAATCCGCTGAAACCTGAACCCTGGAGTCCTTCATGCCCGTATTGATCGTATAATTGTCTCTTCTCTCTGTCTCTCAATACTTCATAGGCTTCGGATGCCTCTTTGAAATTTTCTTCGGCTTCCTTGTCACCGGGATTCCGGTCAGGATGATACTGCATTGCCAGTTTTCTATAAGCCTTCTTAATTTCATCATCTCCAGCGTCCCTGGAAATATTAAGAATCTCATAGTAATCTCTTTTATCCATTCTTATTCTGTCCTGACACCTTCTGCATTTTCTTCTTCGGGAGCGGCTCCGTCTCCTTCTTCAATGAGAAGTTCAATCTGGCTTTCAGCGAGTTTAAGAGCCTCTTCTTCAGTCAGTATATTAATATTGCCGGCTGCTATCTCTCTGAGAGACATAACGATATCCCTGTTTTTAGAACCGATTGTCGGTTCAGCACCCTTCCTGAGCTGTCTGACTCTTTTTGCTACCATATGGATAAGGGTAAATCTGTTATTTACATTATTAAGGCAATCTTCTACAGTTATTCGTGCCATGTAATACTCCTTTAAAGTGAACTTTTTAATGCCAGGATTAAATAAACTTTACTTTTTACCACCAATGATATTAAATGTAAAGCCGATTTAAATTTTACCCTGTTTCGACAGAGGCTGCATTTCTTCTGCTGTTGCAGAGCCAAACCAGACTTAACATAATTTTTCCACTGACTACAGACTTAAATTTATACCCGTATTACGCGATTTGTGTTTCCTTGTTTAAGGACAGCATATTGCAGGGAATTTACATTACCGGAGAACACTATGATAGCCAGGATATTGAGCAGCGCTGTAATAGGTATTGATGCCTATATAGTTGAAGTCGAAGTAGATATTTCCCAGGGACTGCCTGCCTTTTCCACTGTGGGCCTCCCCGAGGGGGCGGTACGTGAAAGCAAAGAAAGGGTTAAGACATCTATTAAAAATTCAGGTTATCACTTTCCTGCGGACAGGATCACAGTAAATCTTGCACCGGCCGATATAAAAAAAGAGGGATCAGCCTTTGACCTTCCAATGGCAATCGGCATTTTAACTGCAACAGGTGTTATCCCGGTCAATAATGAAAAGAAATATCTTATAATGGGAGAACTGTCCCTTGACGGCCTTATACGCCCTGTAAAGGGAATACTTCCGGTTGCAGTAGCTGTTAAAGAGATGGGTCTTGACGGAATATTCCTGCCTGTTGAAAACGCCATGGAGGCTGCAGTTGTCAAAGGCCTGGATGTTTTCCCTGTTGGCACACTCTCGGAACTTGTAGAAATACTCTCAGGGGTTAAACATATAGATCCCTTCAAATCCGATTTTAAGGGCCTGTTCGAGAACACGGACAGCCAGATTGATTTCAGCGACGTGAGGGGGCAGGAAAATGTAAAAAGAGCCATGAAAATAGCGGCCGCCGGAAACCATAATATAATTATGGTAGGCCCTCCCGGCGCCGGCAAGACAATGCTTGCCAAACGTATCCATACTATTCTGCCCGATCTCTCCTTTGAAGAGGCTCTTGAGACATCAAAGGTTTACAGTGTTATGGGGTTTATGCCGGAGGGAAAAGGACTTATAACAACCAGGCCGTTCAGGGCTCCCCATCATACGGTCTCGGATGCCGGCCTGATTGGAGGAGGACAAAACCCAAAACCCGGAGAAGTGAGCCTCGCCCATAATGGAGTGCTTTTTCTTGATGAAATCCCTGAATTTAAAAAAAATGTGCTTGAAGTGTTAAGACAGCCCATGGAGGAAGGCCAGGTAACCATAACAAGGGCAAATTCAACAGTAACCTATCCCGCAAATTTTATGCTTGTGGCGGCTATGAATCCGTGTCCGTGCGGTTATTTCGGGAGTACCAAGAGAGAGTGTCACTGCTCATATACGCAGATTCAAAGATACAGAACCAAGGTTTCGGGACCTTTAATGGACCGTATAGACATTCACATGGATGTACCGGCAGTTGAATATAAAGAGCTCTCTGCAAAGGAACAGGGGCAGACGTCTGCAGAAATATTAAAAGACCTTAACAGGGCCAGGGAGATCCAGAAAGAGCGCTTTAAAAACCTCAAGATACACAACAATGCAGGTATGAGCGGAAGACATATAAGAAAATTCTGTGAGATTGACAGTGCATCCGACAAACTCCTAGAGACAGCAATGGAGAAACTGGGATTAAGCGCAAGGGCGCACTCACGGATTCTCAAGATAGCAAGGACAATCGCGGATGTTGAGGGGAGTGAACATATCACGGCGGATCATATTGCCGAAGCAATACAATACAGGAGCCTGGATAGAAAGATGGTAAAATAGGATCAGGCTGTATTACTCAGGAAGAAAAGGCAACCGGACGGGGGCTTGCAACAGCGATCATGGACATAGTAACTGTCCGGGATGCGTATGCTGAAAGTACTTCATATATACCGATTATAGCAGATGGGGGAATCAACTCCCCGGCTGATATCACTATTGCCCTTGCCCTGGGGGCCGACAGTGTGATGATGGGTAATTTTTTCGCGCGAATGGATGAAAGCCCTGGAAAAGAGTTCATGATAAATGGAGAGAAGGTAAAGAAATACTGGATGGAAGGAAGCATGAAGGCACATAACAGTCGCAGGTACCAGAATAATTCACGTTCTTTCTTTGAAGAAGGCATATATGGTTTTGTACCGTCGAAGGGTTCCATATATGAAATATTACCGGTATCAAGGAATAAGCTGATTTCGGCATTCCGCACTGCAGGCGCTTCAAATATTAAAGAATTTCACGAATCGTCTGTCCTGGAACTGCAGTCTCCCGGGTCAATAAATGATGGCAAAGTTAACAATATGATTCAAAGAGAGATGTTTTAAAATAGAGGCATGACTTTGATACCCCTCATAGCGACTTTTTCAACGGAAAACAGTGGTGGGAATACATGAATCAGGTTACAGTTCAGGCCATAATCAGCGCAGGAGTTGAATCTTCACATGCATCCGGTTTTGCGGCCCGGTTTAAAGGCTGCTACCTTGATATTGATCAGCAGATAAAAAATATACTGACTATAACTTGATCACGGTTCCGGTATTATGACTCTCCAGGATTTTATCTATCACCTTCATATTGGCAACTCCATCATCAAGGGGAGTGGGAACATTGGAATTGTTTAAAATTGCCAGGGAAAATAAATCACCCTGTATTGTATATTGATTGCATGTTTCAAAATTAATCTCACTGGTATCCGGTCCGGTTTGATGAATAATCTTTGTCGGCCTCACTGATGACGGAACAAAGGGGTTTTCTATTTCTATTCGCCCTCTGCTTCCTATTATCTCGGCATACTGGCGATCCACTGATTGTGTCGAGCATGTAAATGTTGCGGTCCTGCCTCCAAAATCCATCACAGCAGATGTGAGCCGGTCTATCTTCATTTCAGGATCGTAGTCCATAACGCCTGAAACATGCACAGGTTCAGTCTCATATATAAAACGGGATAAAGAGATACAATAGCAGCCGATATCCATTAACCCGCCACCGCCAATATCAGCCTGATTACGAATGTTCAAGGGATCGACATTATAATAGGTAAAAACCGAGTGAATATTTTTTATTTCACCGATTGTTCCTTCCCTGATTAACCTCTTAACTGTGTCCCAGCGTGGATGAAAGCGAAACATGAATGCTTCCATAACTTTCTGTTCGGGAAACTCTCTGCTTTTATTAATTAAATATTCAGCCTGTTTCGAATCCAGTGCTACTGGTTTTTCACATAAAACATGTTTTCCGGCCTCCAGTGCCTTAACTGCCCATTCAACATGCAGGTGATTGGGAAGCGGAATATAAACAGCCTGGATATCAGAATCTTCCAGTATTTCTTCATATGAGCCATATGCCTTTGGTATGCCCAACATCTCAGCAGTATTTAATGCTTTTTCCTTATCCCGTGAAGATATTGCATAAACCTGCGAATATTTTCCTTTTTGCATTGCAGGAATCACCAGATTGGTTCCAATGTTTGCTGTACTGAGCACTCCCCATGAAATCTTTTTCATCTTATTATCCTCTGGTTGTCTATTCTGTAATTTAATCGTCCAACGGCCAACTCTGTTACATACCTGACTGTAATACGCCCATCCACGGCCTTTGAATCAAACCTCTGTCTCAGGTTTTCCTCAAAATCTCTGTATCCTTTATCGCCGGGGCTCGGGTTACGGGAAGCGGATCTTATACCTCCAATATATTCATCCCACCCTTCCTCAAAAACAACAGGAAATTTCTTTCTGCATAGTGTGCCCGGTTTAAATATAAAATCCATGTCCATATCCGGTGTTGTTTCATACTGATTCCATAATAAGGCAATCCACCTGTCTTGTCTTAAGATACGGTAAAACTCTTTTAGCGCCAATTTCCAGTCAAACCAGTGGAAGGCCTGCCCCACGGTTATAAGGTCAATTGAATTTTCCGGTAAAGAAGATCTTTCGGCAGTGGCTGCAATACTTTTAAAGGAGGGATATTTACCTAAAAGCAGTTCCGCCTGGTTGCGCATGGCCTCTTCCGGTTCAACAGCAAATACCCGAATTACCCTTTCTACCAGGTGCCGCGACACATTTCCTGTACCGGAACCTATGTCCGCCACATTCCAGGCAGAGTCCATTCCGGTAACATCTATTAATGACTCAATTGCTTCACCGGAATATTGAGGCCGATACAGGGCATAATCCTGAGCCTTTTGATTAAATACATCTGATTTCATTTATTTCACGCCAAATAACCGGTCAGCAGCCCTTTGTCCGGCCTTTTGATATTTGTTATAACTCGCTGCAGCTGCCTTTCTTACCTTCATATCATCCATGCCTTTACAGCCGCATCCAGTGTATAGGCTTCCGGTGCCATAAGACCTGCTGTAAGTGCAAGTGGATGAGCTCCCCAGTACAGATTGGTCCGGGCATTATGCCCGTTACCTATATAAAATAGAAAACATATTTATTCAATTATCATCAATAATTAAAGCGGATACCCGATTTATTGTTTCTTGACAACCTCTATCAATTTTGAGATATTTTTTTAGGTTTAAAATAAATATAAAAACAGGTATAATCTACAATTCTAGAGGTTTTAACAAATCAGCATTTTAATCCCACCGTATTTCCCTCCGTTCAACCTTTTTTTTCACTGTATTACGGCCGGATTAAATAGGATATAATGAAATTCTGTCTTTCATGGGACAGATCAGTTAAGGAGTCAGGAAATTGATTGATAAAAAAGAAGCATTGGGCTCATCAGTAATGAAGCGGTTAGTAAACTATGCCGTCTTACTCGTTGCCATTGTGATTGCACTCTGGTTTTTTCTGGGAGAAAAAAAAGATACTGTTTCTGCACCGGATAATAGCCCGCAGGCCAGGATGCAGTCGGAAGCTCCACAGGTAAGGGTGCAGAAAATTACCGCAAAGGAAATTACAGACACTAAAGAATACATCGGGCGTGTAGAGGCTGTCGATTCCGTGGAACTTGTTGCCAGGGTATCCGGGTACCTGGAATCAATCGATTTTGTTGAAGGCGGAAACGTTAAGGAAGGCGACCTGATGTTTACCATTGAAAAAGACCGGTTCAAGGCTGAAATTGACGTCCGCAGAGGCACGGTTTTACAGATAAAAGCCAACCTGGATGAAGCGGAAAAATACCTCAAGAGGCTCCAGTCCGCAAAATCAGGAAGCGTTCCGGAAAAGGATATTGAATCGGCACAGAGAAATGTCGACTTCAATAGTGCACAACTGGTTTCGGCAAAGGCCAACCTGGAACTGGCGGAAATCGATTTCAGTTACGCTACTGTCAGAGCTCCTGTTTCAGGGCGCGTTACGAAAAAACAATATTCCGTTGGTGATTATATCAGCCCGAGTTCGGGGACCATTGCCACTGTGATAAAAACTGACCCAATAAGGGTGGTATGCTCCATGAGCGAAGTCGAATATCTTAATCTTCTTGAACGATCAGGTTCATCTCCCGAAAAAATATTCCGGCCAACATTACGTTTTCCCAACGGAAGCCTGCATCAGGGTGATGGAGTATGGGATTTCGCTGACCCTGTTATAGACGCCGGTACAGGGACTATCTCCCTGCGGTCCAGGTACGCCAATCCCGATGGGCTCCTGATTCCGGGAGGATACGTAACAGTGATACTGTCTCCGGTCAGTGGAGAAAAACTGCCTCTGGTACCGCAGGCGGCAGTTATGGAAGGCAGGGAAGGCAGCTATGTATATGTGGTGAACAAAGACGATATCGTAGAGATGCGGATAATCATAAAAAGAACAGTTTCCGGCACGGACTGGATTGTCGATAAAGGTATTGAGCCCGGTGAAACGGTTATTGTAGAAGGAATACAGAAGGTTCGCCCCGGGCAGAAAGTAAATATTATGAGTGGCACCGCAAAGACGGTTTCTACGAATGGTAGCAAGTAAATGTTTTCCGCACATTTTATCAAGCGTCCGCGCCTGGCAATGGTTGTTTCTGTTATCATTCTGATGGCAGGAACTATCGCTTTAACCAATCTTCCGATCCTTCAGTACCCGGATGTGGTCCCTCCGTCTGTAAGTGTAAGCGCAGCCTATCCCGGGGCAAGCGCACAGGTTGTATCGGATGCAGTAGCCGCCCCTATCGAGGAGGTGGTCAACGGTGTTGAAGGCATGATTTATATGTCTTCTACCTGCAGTGACGGAAGTTACAGCCTGTCAATCACCTTTGAAGTAGGGATAGATGTTGATATGGCAATGGTCAAGGTGCAAAACCGTGTGCAGCGGGCCTATAACAAACTGCCGGCAGAAGTAAGGCAGCAGTCGGTCCGGGTTTCATCACGGTCCGGAGACATACTTGGATTCTACGCCTTTTATTCTCCCAATGGCACGCATGACCAGCTTTCCATCGGCACCTATCTGGATGACAAGGTTAAGGATGTTATTGCCAGGGTCGATGGGATAGCCGATGTAGGTATAATGGGCCCGAGCAAGTACAGCATGAGGATATGGGTAGATCCGGCCAGACTGGCGGCCTACGGAATCAGTATAGATGGGGTTTCCACTGCAATAGCCACGCAGAATATCCAGGCAGCCGCAGGCGCGATCGGAACTGAGCCCTCGGACAGTTCTCAGCAGCTGCAATTCAGCATACGGGCGACAGGTCGCATGGAAAGCGTCGAAGAATTCGAAAACATTATCCTTCGTACCAATAAGGATGGCGGAATTCTTAAACTCAAAGACGTTGCAAGGATCGAACTGGGGGCAGAGAGCTATTCAGCAGGTGCATCCTATAAGGGACAGCCTGCTATAGCAATGCGATTGAGCCAGCTTCCAGGTGCCAATGCCCTTGAAACTATAAAAAATGTGACTGCCGAACTTAAAAGGCTTTCTCAGTATTTCCCGGAAGACCTGGATTATACGATTGTTTATGATCCGACTACTTTTATCCGAACTGCTCTTTCGGAGATTGTTCAAACCCTGATGCTGACCTTTGTACTGGTCGTACTGGTTGTCTTTATCTTCCTTCAGGACTGGAGGGCTACCTTGATCCCGGCCTGCTCTATCCCTGTATCGCTGATCGGAACTTTTTCCGTTCTCCTTTTACTGGGATACAGTATCAATACCCTGACTCTCTTCGCCCTGGTACTGGCAATCGGAATTGTGGTCGACGACGCCATTGTGGTGGTGGAAAATGTGCAGCGACTCATGGAGTCGGAGAATCTTCCGCCCAAAGAGGCAACCTGGAAAGCGATGAAACAGGTTTCCAGCGCTGTTATCGCCACTACCCTGGTGCTGCTTGCGATCTTTATTCCCATAGGATTTATCACTGGAATCATAGGCAGGATATACCAGCAGTTTGCCGTAACCATATCAACCGCTGTAGCCATATCCACCCTTAATGCCCTGACTTTAAGCCCGGCACTCTGTTCCATCCTTTTGCGGCCCCATAAGAAAACAAAATTCCCTTTTTTCAAATGGTTTAATTCGGGATTGGATAGCATCCGAAACATCTATGTATTCTGCGCCATGTGGCTGGTTCGCCGTAAACCGATTGCAGTCGGAATACTGCTGATTGTCGCTTCGACCGCCTTGTATCTGTTTTCAGTACATCCCGCAAGTTTTCTTCCCAGTGAAGATCAGGGCATGCTTATGGTTGACGTTCAACTCCCGGAGAATGCAACCCAGCCCCGTACCGTGGAAGTAATGCAGGAATTCTACCAAAAAGCGCATGACCTGCCAGGTGTCAAGACGATGATGACAATTGTCGGTTTCAGCCAGGTGGGCGGTGGCGGCGGAAACAGCGGTATGGCCTTTTTCCTGCTGGATCCATGGGATGAGCGGAAGACCGATGAACTGCAGATTGATGCGGTTATTGCCAGTATTGGCAGGGTTGCGGCAACAATACCGGGCGCACAGATCAGGGCATTCAATCCGCCTCCTATACGCGGACTGGGTTCCACAAGCGGGATGGATTTCCGGCTGCAGGCCGCAATGGGGCAGTCTCCGGAAGAGCTTGCTGAAGGGCTGGATCTTCTGACCGCGGCGGCTAATAAGGACCCGCGCATAGCCCGGGCCTTCAGCACTTACCGCGCCAGTACACCTCAGCTCTACCTCAATGTGGACCGCCAGAGAGCCGAAATGCTTGATGTTCCGATCAGCGTGATTTTTTCCACGCTGCAGACCATTATGGGTTCCCGCTATATAAATGATTTTAACCTGTACAGTAAAATTTATCAGGTAAAGGTTCAGGCGGATTACCCGTACCGGAGCAAGCTTGAAGACATCCTGAATGTATATGTTAAAAATAATAAAGGGGATATGATCCCTTTAACCACACTTGTAGAGGTCACCACTATCCTGGCGCCACAGTCCATTGCCCGCTATAACATGTATCCATCTGTCCAGTTGAATGCTGATGTCGCAACGGGATTCAGCTCCAGCGAAGGCATGAACGCGCTGGCCAATATCATGGAAAAAACATTACCTGAGGGTTTTCAGTACGAATGGTCGGGAATGAGTTACCAGGAAAGACAAAATGAGGGTCAGGTGATAATCCTTGTTATAATGGCCCTTATTTTCGGTTTTCTGTTTCTGGTAGGGCAGTATGAAAGCTGGACTATTCCTGTTTCGGTCATGCTGTCCATTGCTGTGGCAGCCCTTGGGGCAATGGTTGCACTCGTTATCACCGGCATACCATTGAGTATTTATGCGCAACTTGGACTTATTCTTCTGGTGGGGCTTGCCAGCAAGAATGCTATCCTTATAGTAGAATTTGCCAAAACCGAGAGAGAATACGGACACTCAATTGAAGAGTCCGCCGGTGTGGCTTCCAGGATAAGATACAGAGCGGTTCTGATGACTGCATTCTCCTTTGTCCTGGGCGTCCTTCCAATGGTTCTGGCCACAGGTGCAGGTGCTGTGGGCAGACGGCATATAGGGACGACAGTATTCGGAGGTATGGTTGCTGCCGTGATTTTCGGGGTAGTTCTGACCCCTTCTCTCTGGGCCGTATTTCAGACCGCCAGGGAAAAATTGAAAACTCTTTTGCATTTAAAAACGACCGTTGGAATTCTTAAGGAAGGGTCAGGATTACCGGAAGATGATGAATAGGAAAAAAGAAAACAGTAAAATCAAATTATTTGTTGCCCTGCTCCTCTTTGCAGTTTGCACGGGATGCACTGTAGGCACAGATTATAAACCTGTCAGAGTGGACATGCCTGCGGAATGGCCTTCTGCTGAAAGTCAGGAAGGCTCCATAGTACAGACAGCAGAAACTGACAGCCTGGCGCAATGGTGGACCACGCTTGAAGACCCTATGCTGAGCGATCTTATAAAAAGAGGGCTGTCCAGCAACAAAGATCTCAAAATTGCCCTTACCCGGATCAGACAGGCCAGGGCTATACTGGGTGCTGCAGATAAGGGACTCCGCCCTTCTGTCACCGGATCGACACTGTATAGAAGAAACCAATCCGGAGCACCTACTGCCGAAGACCCTGAGCCCTCAGCATTTTCTGTGGGCAGCGATTACTATGATGCCGGTTTCGATGCATCCTGGGAGATTGATCTATTTGGGAAAAAACACCGCAGTATAGAAGCTGCAGCAGCTGATCTCGATGCATCAGAGGAAGGATACCGAAGCGTTCTGATCAGTATGGTCTCGGAAATTGCCAGCAATTACGTGAATCTGCGGACCCTGCAAAAGCAACTGGAAATTGTCAGTCGTAACCTGGAGATGCAGGAAAAAGCCCTGTCTGTCCTGGAGGACAAGGCAGCTGCAGGACTGATCGGCTCGCTGCAGGTTCAGCAGGCCAGATATAATGTTGAAAATACCCGGTCGCGCATCCCTGGATACAGGACCAGCATAGAAGGAACTCTTAACACGCTGGCTATCCTTATCGGGGAAATGCCGGGAAAACTTCACGAAGAACTTTCAGAAACAGCTCCCATACCTGTCCCAGGGGTTGAAATAATTGCAGGTATTCCATCAGACATCCTTCGCCGCAGACCGGACATACGGCATGCAGAAAGGGCGCTGGCGGCTCAGACCGCACGGGTTGGGTCGGCCACTGCCGATCTCTATCCTTCCTTAAACCTGAGCGGATCTCTGGGACTGACCGCATATTCTATGGACAACTTTTTTTCGGATGAAAATGCGGCTCTCAGCATTTCACCGTTTATCAGCGTACCCCTCTTTAACCGCAAAAAAATCCGGGACCAGATCGAGATCCAGGACGCTATTCAGGAACGTGCCCTTATTGAATATGAAACCACAGTGCTTGATGCGATCAAAGAAGTCCGGGATGCTATTACGGCCTACGGCGAAGAGCAGAAACGTTACAGGATACTGAAGAAAGGAACTGCTGAGGCCCGATCGGCACTTGATACTGCAGATGAACGCTTTCGGTCCGGGCTGGTTGATTTTTTAGTTGTTCTGGATGCTCAGCGCGCACTGCTGTCATTTGAGGAAACACAGATAAGCAGCCAGGGAAAGATTACAATGGATCTCATCCGGCTCTATAAGGCCCTTGGCGGAGGCTGGGACCCTGAATCATAAAAACCAGGAAACAACCCTCTTTTCCGATCTTCATCTTTATTTATTGTTTTCTTTGGGGTGGGATTTCAGCAAATTCCCTTCCCCCTGCACGGACATAACGGCTTTAGAGACAGGCCCTTGTCGCGGCGAAGCTTTTGCGAAGACGGATCAAACCTGTCTCTATATATTTTCAATTTCTTATAGAATATATAGATTTTTCTTTTGTCTACTCCGTCAAATAGAAAGTAATAGTAGTTACAACCCGAACATCTTTATCAATCTTCCTGGTATCGCCATATTCTTCACCTGCATCGCGGATGAAAAAACTGCCCTGATACGCACTTCGAATACCTCCAACATTTACACCCGCATTTTCAGCAAATTCATTTGCTGCAATACGCGCATTTTTAGTCGCCTCACGAAGCATATCAGGTTTAATTTCATTGAGTTTTGTAAAGCTGTATACAGGAGCCCTGTTTTCGAGATCTATTCCCTGGGCAATCAATTTACTGACGTTTGAACGTGCCCTGCTTACCTGCTCGACCCTTTGCGTCTCAACAGTGATATTTCCGTGCAGCGAGTGAGCCTGATCAGCCAGTTTATTATTCTCATCACGAAACTCCTGATATCTGTAATCAAGCACACCTGTCGCTATTTCATTGTCATCAAATCCGTTTTCCTTTAGCATTTTAACGATCGTCTGCTGGTTTTGCTCTGCCTGTTCATACATCTCCGGAATTTCCGCCTTATCTTTTCCTTTCACAATATATCCAATATTCCAGTTGGCACGGTCCGCCTTTACCCGCCGCTCTGCCAGTCCTTTAGCCTCTGCAGTATTCAAAGCTACCTTTGCATTAAACATGGTCTGTCCGACAAAATAACCACCCAGAGCTATTCCTATGGCAACAAACAGTCCCATAAAGAAAAACCCTCCCTGATTATTATTACTCATGGTGTTCTCCTTCCTTTTAATGTTTTTTCAAAAAATAATGACGGGTCCATACAATACTTATTTAAACCGCTGATATTCATACTATTATAGGATGCAGCACCATTATCATCAATGCTGAGTCTTATTTCAAAATGCAGGTGAGGCGGGGTCCCGAAGTTTGAGGCATTTAATTCTTCTTCATTAAAGATCCTGGCGATAACAGTATCTTTTGTGACCCGGTCCCCTATTCTGACCTTTATATCCTCAACATGAATATAGGCTGAATAAAATGGCTTGCCTCCGCTGTTATCATGAAGGATATATACTGTTTTATGAGGAAATTTCCTGAAGATATGCGTTACAGTCCCATCACCTATCGAATATACCGGCTCATTGAATTTCCCCTCTAGGTCTATGCCCGAGTGTCTGTGACCCGGCACATTACTTTTTCTGTAATCTCCATATCGCCCTGTTATACGTTTTTTAAGTTTATTGTAATCAGTTGTTCTATCATTCCCGAGGGGCACAAAATACCTGTGTCCATTTGTGATATTTTCAATTGGCTCATCACAAAAAATAAATGCCGGCATTAAGAAGATAAACAGTGACATAATTAGCAATATATATTTTCTCATTTTGTGAAGGCCTGACATTTAATTGAAAAATAAACTTATACACGGCTGTCTACGGTTTAAATTGTGTCCTTCCCTTTATAGGTTTCAAGACGCTTATCTAAAGTCCCCGTATGCAGTTCAAAAAGATGATTGTCATAATCATAAAAATAAAATGATTTCCCTTCCCCGCTTATACGGCTTCGGTCATACAAAACCTCAAGCCCCAGGGATTTTACGCGTTCTACATATTGTCCAAGATCTGTTTCAGCTATCTTTAAGGCAATATGGTTATATGTCTTTTCAGAAAGCGGTTCTCCTTCCATAATGGCAAACCACAATCCATTTAGTTGCAAGAATAACACGCCAGAGGCAAGGGCATTATGAGAAATGAAGAAAATGATGTCAACAGTTTTCAGAAGCGGTGATTTATAGTCTTAAGAATGCGGTGCCATAGAGAAATCAAGATCAAAATATCACATATAGATATATGGATTTACCACGGGCAGACACAGGGGTCGGCCCCTACATATATAGAGATAATCATTTCTCTCTGGAATCTCCCTGTCTCGCCAAAGCTGAGCGTCGGAGGATGCGGGCTCCAGCGTAGCGGGCAGAGAAAAAAGTATTATGCTTCTGCTTGACACTCAAATATTGATTCCATATCATCTCGCTTACACCTATCATAGAGGAGGACTCAACATGTTAATGCACAGATTTCAGTTTACAAAACTCACCACAGAACAGATTGATGAAAAACTTGCATCAGTTAAGACCGGCCCTGATTGTGCTTCCGAGTATTCGAATGCTCTTGCCGGCAAATCCATTAAGATTGTAACTGATAGAGGGCCGTCTCTTGAATATTCCTTTAAGAACACAAATACCCTTTCCCTTTCAGAAAATGGTGAAAGCAGTATTGAATGCGGATATGGTGCATTAACTTTAAAAGAGGTTGTTTTCATTTCACATATGATCCCCGGAACTCAAAAGGGTTACTGCATAGCCCTTGACCAGAAATCCTGTCTGGCCAGTGTTATAGAGGTATGGTTCAGCGGATCTGAAGACAAAAGAGAGCTCCAGCGTGAGATATACTATGGATATATCGATAATGGATCAGATGCTCCAGCTGAACGGCACCACATTACAAACAGGATATCGGGCAAGGGTTTTCACTGGACAGATGACAGGGGGACCGAAACCCTTGAGTTTTTCCCTTCAGTTACATACTCATCATTTGTGGAACTGACCCGGCACAATGGAGAACTTACCTTCTGTGCACCTTCTGACTTTATCCAGCTGGATGAAAACATCTTTTTATATGACAGGATTGAGTGCGAATTCTCCGGCATTATGACCATGTATGTTGTTGACCTCTTCACCTTAAAACAGGCTGGGGTAAGGCTCGGGTTTAACGAAAAGGATGACCTTGAATATTACATGTTCAGGGGAAAAGGAGAGATAACAGGCCAGATAGCCCAGTACCAGCTTTTTAATGATCATGGTAAAAAAATTATTTATGAAATGAATATGCCGCCTTTATCGGAAGGCGCCGAACCGCCTTCCTCTCCACCCGCGCCTGGATCACAAAAAGGATTCAGGCCGGTATACCGACCCTTTAAGGCTCATCCGCCATTATCCGAAGAAAGGGTTAAGGAAATTGTCCGGCAGAGCCCGGCACCCTTTGCTGACGCAGGTATCATGGATTCCGGCATGAGCCGCAACAAAATGCCTCTTTCCGATTACCTTGTTGGTAAAGAGCTAACTGTGCGCTACGATAGCGGAGGTCCCGTGTGGAAATATAAATTTGATGAGGTCAGGAAACTCAGATACTGCTGTGAAGGTGAAGATATATGGCATGAAGAGCCGTATGAAGCCTTTGAACCGGCTGAGGATATGATAGCCTTCTGCAACCCCAGAAGCGATAAAAGGACTCATGAGAGTGTTTATATTGTCCTGGACTTTACCACAGGACTCACTACCTGTGTTAATTCAAAACTCGGTTCCGAATACATGGCAAACGAGGTATCACAGGAGGTGCTGTTCGGAGTTATTGAGATGGATGGAATCAAGGCTCCTGATATTCTCAGGCACAAATTCACGGATGAGCTGGTAGGGTGTTCCTTTGCATGGGCATACAGCGATTTCATGACATCCATACACGTTTATACAACACCCTATTCATATACATGGACAATATTTTACAAAAATAACGTACCCGGTATGATGTGGAGTTCACCATGCAAATATGTGAAACTGCGTGACGAGGTATATCTCTTTACCTGGGTTGAAGAGGCATGCAACGGAAGCCAGGGAACCATGGTTTTCAATAAAAATACCATGCATGACTGCGGGTGCTTTTATGGAGTCAGCGAGATTGGACATGCACCTCCCAGCGGCCTTACACTCGGGAGTTTTGGAGCATTGGCGCGTCATGCGGGTTATTATGATATAAAGAGGTATTTGGGGTAAATAAAAAGGTTCAAGGGTTTCAGGGGTTCAAGGGCATATTAAATACTCAATTATCCCTATTTGTCATTTCGACTGAAAGAAGAAATCTGACTGTACTCACTTTCTTTTAATACAAGATTTCTCCCTCTGGTCGAAATGACAAGCTCAAAGACGCTTTTCACTCGAACCCTGGAAACCTTGACTCCTTGAACCCTTTATTTAAAGGCCTTTATAGACCGAAGAACAGCCTTTAAAATTTCTATCCGCTTAGGCAGGTCCTCATCTTTAGCAGTATCGATATTAAGGGCAAAAAACACTGCTCCATCCGGGTGTTCCACCCGTACAACAGAATCCCTCATTGATGACCGAAGATCCTGATCCCTGTTCCAGGAATCATAAGATCTTTTTTTACCATCCTATTTAAAAACCTGGAATTCGTCTTTAACAACGCCTGCTTCAAGAGCAAATAAGGCATGGGGGATTTTAAAGGTAGAAGCAGGAGAGAAACGTTTTTGAGCCCGAGGTTTGTTATATACCCATTGTTTGCCTGTGCGCTTGCATAATAGAAATAGATAATTTTTATTTTTTTATACAAGAACATCAAAATTCACCCTGTTAAATCTCACCTCTCGGAATTTAACAGGGTAAAGGTTTAAGATCCGGCCGATCGATGCCGGCCTTCTTTCTTTCTGAAAGTCCTCGGTTTATAGGTCTTTTCCCACATTGCAGGTAATGCACTGTCAGCTGTGATATACCTTTCCTTGATATACCAGCGGCCATCGATCTTCACAAGCTTGTCATACTCACGCCCCTGTTCCTGAAAGCGCGGTGGCTTTGTGATATCATAGTTTAAGACACCGGTCCATATGAACCATGCTGTTGCAGTATCTCCATCAACATCGATAATGGCATTGTTGAGCAGCATGTGCATTTTTCCACTGAAAGGGGCCTCCCCGCTGTCACCTGCACCTGCATACATTTTTTCTATTTCATCGCGGCCCTTTGCAACAGTGCTGTTTACATCGAGGATTGCATCTTCTGTATAGTACATAGCCAGATCATGATGCTTCCCTGCCCCCATATCAACATAATATTTTACTATCATGTCCTCTATCGCTACCCGGTCCAGCATTTTTGCATACTCGGGATTAGTCTTTACGGCGCACCCTGCCATTAATGTCGTACCCAGAAACATTACAAATAATAAGCAGGAAAAGGAAATTCGGTTTTTTAAAACTCTCATGATAATTTCTCCTTAAAATTGTGGGTTATTGGTTTTAGCTATAATTTTAATACCGGCCTTGTAGATTTCCAGGCCCTGTTATCCTCGTTAAAGATGCTCTGCTGTGCGCTGCTAAAATCCTCTTCCGCCTGAATACTGCTGTCACTTCTAATATGCAGTACATCTACTCCATGATCAGACAGCACCCTTCCGATTAAAAGTCTTCGGTGGCAGGTTTCAGGATTTTCCTCGCTGCACATCAGGGCAACTCTATACTGTTTTATTCCCTTTAACAGCCGCTGGACACCCTCTATAAACTCTGGCGATTCAGCGATATGTGAATAGAGCACGTATCCTTCAGAATCATAGAATTGTGTATCCGCGGGCTTTCCGCCTATTTCCTGCCCCATAAACAGGTATTTTATCCAGTTACTTTGAATAACCTTCTGAATCTCACTCTTATTAAATTGTGAGGCATATTTTGAATAGGGACTGGAACGCACATCAACCACAACCTCTATTGAGTTTCTCTTGAGTAATTCAATAAAGCTTTCCACATCCTGATTGGAGTGTCCTATGGTGTAGATTGTGTGTGTTTGCACCTGCCCTCTTCCGATATTCACCATCTACAAATTATAGCTCTCCCTGGGGATATTATAGGCAAGGTCCTTCGCAACCCTCTCTGCCTGATCCATACTCAGCCTGTGTTCTGCTACAAGTCTGGCCAGGAATGACGCATCAATACGCCTTGCCATATCATGCCTTGCGGGAATGCTTAAAAAGGCCCTGGTATCATCATTAAAACCCACGGTATTATAAAAACCTGCCGTTTCTGTCACCGACTCCCTGAAACGCATCATGCCTTCGGGACTATCATTAAACCACCAGGCCGGGCCGAGTTTTAACACAGGATAATAGCCTGCAAGAGGCGCAAGTTCCCGGGTATACCTTGTATCATCAAGTGTAAAGATGATAATCTTCAGATTCTTTTCATGGCCGTAACACTCAAGGAGAGGTCTTAAGGAATTTACATATTCCGTTTCAACTGGAATATCCACACCCTTATCCCTTCCATAGCGTTTATAGACAAGACTGCTGTGATTTCTGAAAACACCGGGATGTATCTGCATTACAAGACCATCCTCCACACTCATGCGGGCCATCTCTATAAGCATATGCCCCTGAAAATCCCTTGCCTCTTCTTTTTCAATAGTTTGGGAAAGCGCCTTATCAAAAAGCTTCTGCATCCGGTTTTCGGAAAGTTCAATGGTATATGGCGCAAGACACCCGTGATCCGTTGAAACCGCCCCCTTCTCCTTAAAAAACAGCCTGCGTTCCCTGATGGCATTGAGATAGCTCCGGTAAGCTGAATTATCTCCGCACAGCAGATTAACCTCCGGGACAAATGATTCATGCATGGGATCGATTATGGTATCCGGCCTGAAACACGGGACCACCCTTCCTTCCCATTTATCCTGTATTTTTTTATGAAAGGAAAGAGTACTGTTGGGCTCATCAGTTGTGCTTATTGCCTCTATCCTGAATTTTTTATAGAGGCTCCTTACCCTGAACTCTTCCGAGCCTAGTTTCTCATTTATTGTATTGTAGTAAAATTCAGCGGTGTCTTTATCCAGCTCCTGCTCAATTTCAAATATCTCGCTAAACACATGATCGAGCCACATCCTTGTTGGAGTACCGTAGAATAAATGATAGTTGTCAGAAAAGATTTGCCATATCTTTCTGGGATCTGGCTCATATGCAGAACCATCAAGGGATTTTATCCCCATTTCACCATGGGTATATCCCTGGGAACAGAGCATCCTGACCAGATAATGGTCGGGTATAATAAACAGCTCCGCAGGATTTTTAAAATTAATATCATCCGCATACCAGGATGGGTCAGTATGACCGTGCGGGCTTATTATCGGAAGATCCTTTATTCCGCTGTATAGAGAACGGGCAATTTCCCGTGTCTTCTCTTCTGCCGGAAACAATCTGTCTTTGTGCAGAAAGCTCATATTAATCTGGGTCCTTTTATTAAAGCCATTAGAAAATCACCGGTCTACTCTTGCTCCGCCCCCTTTTACCAGCTTTTCCACCTCGGAAAGCCTTGCCATGGTTGTATCACCGGCAGTGGTCATGGCCAGGGCACCATGGGCAGCGCCATATTCGACCGCCTTACCCGGGTCATCAAAGATCATCATTCCATAAATAAAGCCCGAGGCAAAACTGTCTCCTCCGCCAACGCGGTCAAATATCTCCAGGTTGTCACGCTGGGTGGCCTGATAGAAGTTATCATTCGCCCAGCAGATGGCTCCCCAGTCATTAACCGATGCCGACTTTACTGTCCTCAGGGTTGTTGCAGTCATCTTAAAGTTGGGAAAATCCTTTACAACCTTGCGGATCATTTTTTTGAATTTTTCCACATTCAGGTTTGATAAATTACTGTCAACATCTTCTACCTGATAACCCAGGCAGGCAGTAAAATCCTCTTCATTTCCGATCATTACATCAACATACCGGGCAATACGCCTGTTTACCTCCTGGGCCTTCTGCTGACCGCCGATCGCCTTCCACAGGCTGGGACGGTAATTTAAGTCATAGGATATTATCGTATTATGCCTTTTGGCTGCTGTCATTGCCTCTTCTATAACTTCAGGCGTTGTTTCGGATAATGCCGCAAAGATGCCCCCGGTATGAAGCCATCTTACTCCGCACTTACCGAAGATATATTCCCAGTCAATATCGCCGGCCTTCATCTGGGAAGCTGCAGTATGGCCCCTGTCAGATACCCCCAGTGCCCCGCGTATTCCGAAGCCCCTTTCCGTGAAGTTGAGCCCGTTCCTGACCTCGCGTCCGCAGCCGTCATATTCACGCCATTTGATAAAGGCTGTGTCCACCCCACCCTGAAGAATAAAGTCTTCAAGCAGCCTTCCCACTGCATTATCAGCAAAGGCAGTAACAACAGCGGTATCCATTTTAAAACATCTTCTCAGCCCCCTGGCGACATTGTATTCTCCCCCGCCTTCCCATACCCTGAAGTTTCTCGATGTATGGATTCTACCCTCGCCTGGATCAAAGCGAAGCATTACCTCTCCGAGAGAGACAAGATCATATCTGCAATCTTTTTTTTCTTTTATTCGAAGAACCGGCATATCATCTCCTGTTATCCATGAACCAGGCTCATGGCCTCTTTTGTCAGTCTGGTAATTTCCTGAAAGTTACCTTCATTGATTAATGATTTTGCCACCATCCAGCTTCCTCCGACAGCCAGGACCTTTTGAAAATCCAGGTAATCCATGCAATTCTTAATACTGATCCCGCCTGTCGGGACAAATTTCATCATTGAATAGGGCGCGCTTATTGCCTTCAGTGTTTTGATTCCTCCGAAACTCTCGGCAGGAAAATATTTTACAACACTCAGATCAAAGTCAAGGGCCATTTCAATATCCGTCGGATTGCTGGTTCCGGGGATCACTGTAATACTGTTTTTCAAACAGTATTCAACGACCTTTGGATTAAACCCCGGGGAAACGATAAACTCTGCACCGCTGTCACAGGCCTCCTTGACCTGGTCAACTTTGAGTACAGTACCCGCACCCGGGAGAATTCCTCCCCTTTCCTGTGAGATTTTTTTAATGGCAGGAGCAGCATCCTTTGTGCGGAAGGTAATTTCGGCACACGGGAGACCTCCCTCAATCAGGGCATCGGCAAGCTTCAGCGAGTCCCCGGCATCTTCTATTGCCACAACCGGAATAATTTTAAACTCTTCAAGTTTTGAGTAAATTTCGCTGGAATTCATAAATATCACCTGTTAACTGTAATTTTGAAATGAAGCTCTGAAAGAATACACCAATGTTTTACAATCATCAACAGGATCGTATATTACTATTGAAAAAAGAAATCCAATCGGTATTATTAAAGCTGTTTTATAAATCAATAAACACCTACCAGGAAAAATATGAATTATATAAACTCATTATTCGACGTAAAAGACAGGGTTGTCATAATAACCGGCGGCGGCGGTATAATCGGCGGTGAACTGGCAAAGGGCTTCCTCAATTCAGGCGCAAAGGCAATAATACTCGGCAGGACTGAATCCAGCCTTCAAAAAAAGGTGCAGGAACTAAGCACACATGAAAACGAAATAACAGCCTTCCAATGCGATGTTCTGGATGAGGCAGGATTAAAAAGGGTTAATGATCAGATACTGGATAGATACGGCAGAATCGACATACTGGTAAACGCGGCTGGCGGAAACATGCCGGGTGCAACCATAGGGGTTGACCAGAATATTTTTGACCTTAAAATTGACGAATTTAAAAAGGTGACCGATCTCAACTTCAACGGCACGGTTCTTCCCACCCTGGTGTTTGCAAAATCAATGGCTGAAAATAAAAAAGGATCAATAATCAATATTTCATCCATGGCTTCATATCGAACAATTACACGGGTTGTAGGCTATTCGGCCGCCAAGGCGGCTGTTGATAATTTCACAAAATGGATGGCTGTTGAGCTGGCTCAGAAATTCGGCAGCGGGGTAAGGATTAATGCCATTGCTCCCGGATTCCTTCTGACCAACCAGAACAGAACTCTATTAACCAATGAGGACGGATCACTCACCGATAGAGGCCGGACAATTATTAATATGACACCTTTTAAACGATTCGGGGAACCGGATGAAATGATTGGTGCCGTAATCTGGCTTGCCAGCGATGCATCCGGATTTGTAACCGGGGCTATAATCCCGATTGACGGCGGTTTCAACGCCTTTAGCGGAGTTTAATAAGACATATGGCTTTTGAACATACATGGCGGTGGTTCGGCCCCAATGATACAATCTCATTAAAAGAGATAAAACAGATTGGTGTTACCGGAATTGTCACTGCACTGCATCATATACCTGTGGGTGAGATCTGGCCGGTTGAAGAGATCAGGAAAAGAAAAAAAGTTATTGAGAATGAAGGCCTTAAATGGTCTGTTGTTGAGAGCCTTCCTGTACATGAAAATATCAAAAAGGGAAGCAGCGACTGTCCTCTCCTTATTGAAAATTATAAACAGTCAATCCGCAATCTGGCTGAATGCGATATCAGGACTGTCTGCTATAACTTTATGCCTGTCCTGGACTGGTCGCGCACAAACCTGATGGTTGAAACAAAAGACGGAACCATAACAACAAAATTTGAGCCCAAAGCATTGGCAGCTTTTGACATCTATATCCTGGAAAGGCCCGGAGCAGAAAAGGATTATTCTCCTGAAATAATCCATGAGGCTGAAATATATTTTAAGAATATGAACGGGAATGAAAAGGACGACCTGACCAGGACAATCCTCTTCGGACTTCCCGGCTCACTGGAGACATTGCCGTTTGAGGTCTTCAGGAACGCGGTCCTTGAATACAACAGGATCGGTGAGGCAGAGGTAAGAAAAAATCTCTATAACTTTATAAAAGAAATTACCCCTGCGGCAGAAGAGTCCGGGGTCTTCATGGCAATTCATCCGGATGATCCGCCCTGGACCCTGTTAGGACTGCCCAGGGTTGCCGGAACAAAACAGGACATTGAAAAACTGCTTAATGCATACGACTCACCCGCAAATGGGATCACATTCTGTACCGGATCGCTGGGGGCCGGGTACAGGAATGATCTTGCTGATATGGTTAAAACCTTTGCGCCAAAAATCAATTTTGTACACCTGAGAAGCCTTGAAAGGGATGAGCAGGGTAATTTTATTGAAACCTGGCATCTTGAGGGGGATGTGGATCTTTATACCATAATGAAAGAACTTCTTATGGAGCAGAAGCGGAGGGAAGAATCGGTCGGCAGCAAATTGAAAATCCCGATGCGGCCGGATCACGGACAGCTCATGCTTTTTGAAAAGGATAAAAATGGCATATATCCGGGTTATTCGCTGCTGGGTCGAATGAGAGGTCTGGCAGAACTAAGGGGGCTTGAACTGGGAATTATGCGTTCGCTGAATTTATAAGTAGACCTGTTGTTAACCGGATTCCCCAATTTTCTGAATATTTAATTGATAAAACTTGCAAAGTTTATAAAATAAAGGCAAAACATAACTTTAGTTCAACATATTATACCTAAATTAAAGGTATAAATAAGAGTTAGAGGTCAACAATGAACGCTGCAACACCGCAAAAAATATATCTTTCTGACAAGGATACGGCTTCTTTTCAATGTCCGAAATGTCATGCCAACAAGGAAGCTAATGTCTCGAAGTATAAAAAAATAACAACCGCTGTTACTCTGAAAGTCAAATGCCCCTGTGGAAATGTATATTCCGTTACCCTGGAGAGAAGAAAATATTACAGGAAAGATACTAAATTCCCCGGGAAATTCACTTTCACTCCGCTTTTAGGTGATGACCAGAAAGGACCGATGACCGTGCTGGATATTTCCAAAGGGGGCCTCAAATTTAAGATGTTATCAACCCCTTTATTTAAAGCTGATGATATCATTGAAGTGGAATTTAATCTGGATAATAAAAACAGGACACTGATCAGAAAACAGGTTTATGTCAGGAATATAAAAGACAATTTTGTAAATGTAGAGTTCTGTTCCTTTGATCCCAACGTATCGGAAGACAAGGCCCTGGGATTTTATCTTTATTAAAACGCTTGATTCTATACTCTTAAAATAGATTGGATTTATTTTTCCCTGACAGTAACAAAGCTTATTTTTAAAGGATGCCAGGCATGAATAAAAAGAAGAGACTGATCAAAGAACTTGTCTGGTTTCTATTAACTATTGCGGGGGGATTGACAGTATTTCTTTCACTATGTCGTCTGCTGAAAATAGAGGCGGGTCTCATAGTCATCCTTTTAGGTGCAATCTGTTCACTGCTCGCCGTATATGTTGTAAGATTAACGATATGGGTATTTAACAAAAATATGTGAATAAAAAAGTAACATGATATTCATCAGCTCAGGCAGCACACTTGAAACTTAATGAAATAATAAATCTTGAATATCAGCTCTATAAAGATACGCAATCCGATCCGGCAGAACAGCGTGAGAGGGATAGAAAGATAGGCAAAGACTATAACGGTTCTGAAGATGACCGCATCTCCCTGTTCAGGTTCTGGCTTAACAAGCTTGAAGATGAAAATTCATATCCGGGTCAGTCTCTCACTTCAGCCCTGCTCTTTTTACGCTATCTTGTATTTTTTTTCTTCCTGGTCTCAGGAGCAACAGCCTGTGCGGGAATCCTTACCTATGACGGATCCCATCCGGTTAATATTGTAAACTTTATTGCTGTATTTGCAGGACTTCAGAGCCTGCTTTATCTGCTGTTTTTCCTGAATATTCTTCCCGGCAATATCCGCAGCAGGATTCCACTGGTAGGCGACTTCTACAGATTCGCACGCCTTGTTTTCACCTATATTGTGGGAACGGTCAGTAAACACCTCTATAAAAACAAAACAGAATCACTGCGTCATATGACCGGTTTGTTTAATCGTGTGAAATCCAGGCATGCAATATATAAAAATATCGAAAGATGGACCCTTTTCAGTATTACCCAGCTCGGCGGATTTGCATTCAGCCTGGGCGCCCTTGCAGCATGCGCATACCTTGTAACCTTCTCTGATCTGGCATTTGCCTGGAACACGACGCTGGATGTTTCGCCCGATTTTTTTCACAGTATTGTCTCGGTTATTTCGGCACCGTGGGCACTGTTATCCCCTGAGCTTGTTCCAACATTGGACCTTGTTGAATCGACACGCTATTTTCGCATGGACGGTAATTATTCAGGTATAAACAGCAACGCATTGACTGCAGGAGGCTGGTGGCCTTTTTTAATCTGCACCCTGATCTTTTACGGCCTGATTCCCAGATTTATTTTTCTGATGTTTTCAGGATTTGCACTTTCCCGCGCCCAAAGGCGTACTCCCTTTCTTTCGGCAGAATTTGATTCTCTATACAGGAGACTGACATCCCCTATATTTTCCAGCCGGACCGAAGATATGAATAACAGGGAAGGCATGCCTGAAAAACAGAAATTAAAAAACCCGAATAAACATGCCCATAACTCCGGGGCCTGTTATCTGATTATCTGGGAAGAAATCGACCTGTCTGAACAGGAAATAATAAAGATTGTTCAGGCTGGGTTTCAATGGAGTGTTGAAGAAACCTTATATGCAGGCATGCTTGACAATAATCAGGATGAGCATACCCTTGAACGCTTTAAAGGAAGTCAAGATGATGCGCCTATTCTTTTACTGGCCGAATCATGGGAGGCTCCGGGCAAGGCGGTAATACATTTTTTACATCACCTGCGTTCAAATATAAAGGCGGATCGCCCTGTTGTAATAGGTCTTCTTAGCCTTGATTCTGACAAGGATATAATCTCTCCAACAAAAACTGACTGGCAGAACTGGCAGGATGCAGCAGCAAGGGTAAATGATCCTTTTATAAGTGTAGAACCGGTTACAGGGGCACTCCAATGACAGATATACCGGTATTTGCCGTGATAGGCAGGGTGAACAAGGGTAAATCAAGTATTGTTTCAGCACTGGCAGAGGATGAAACAGTAGCTATCGACAGCGGTGCAGGCACCACCCTTGTCTGCCAGGAATTCCCCATAAAGGTGGACGGCCAGACGATTATTACTTTGATTGACACACCCGGATTTCAGCAGGCCCCCCGCGCCCTTGCCTGGATGAAAGAACGTGAAGTATCAGCCGCAAACCGTCGTGATGTAGTTATTAATTTTTATGAGCATTTTAAAGACACGAATGATTTTGTTGATGAGTGCCGGCTCCTTAAACCTATTTTAAACGGTGCAGGCGTTCTTTATGTTGTGGATGGTGCAAAGCCCTTCAGGAGAAATTTTGAGGCAGAAATGGAAATACTCCGGTGGACCGGGCAGCCGCGCATGGCACTGATCAATCACATCGGGGATAATGACTTTACCGAGGGATGGCGTCCTGCCCTTGATCAATATTTTAGTGTTGTAAGACAGTTTAATGCCCAGCATGTCCGGTTCCAGGACAGGGTGGAGCTGTTTCAGGCGTTCCGGGAACTTCACGACGCATGGCGTCCCAGGGTAGATGAGGCAATCAGGTATCTTAATGCGGAATGGAAGCGACGAGAAAGAGAAGCTGCACATATCATATCGGAGATGCTTGCAGCAGAACTGACCCATTATGCGGAAATAGGGCTTTATAAACACGAAGATATTGAGGACCACAGGGCAGGACTTGAAACCAAATTCCATGACTGGCTGCGTAAAAGGGAGATCAAATCCAGACAGACGATTGAGAAGTTATATCAGCATAATAATCTTGTGAGGGAAGAAACAGAACTGGGAAAACCAGTGTTCCAGCAGGATCTGTTTGCAGAATCAACCTGGGCCATGCTGGGCCTGACTCCCCGTCAGCTTTTAAGCCTGGGGGTTATTGCCGGTGCCGCCTTGGGCGGAACCCTTGACGCCGCAGTTGGAGGATCATCATTTCTGGCAGGGGCCGTGGGCGGGGCATTGATAGGGGCAGGATCTGTTGCCTATTTTTCAACCAAAAGGTTTGCCTCTATCGAGCATGTGAGTAAATTTTTAAAAGGAAGCCGACTGGTCCGGGTTGGGCCGCACAAGAACCAGAATTTCCCATGGGTTTTAATGGACCGCGCCCTCCTTCATTATTTTACAGTCCGGGATTTTGCGCACAGCCGGCGGGAAAAAATCATTATTCAAAATCCTGATAATGCCGGGATAGTAAAGGGAATAAAATCCGGTCAGAGGAGAGAGCTGGCAAAGATATTCAATACGCTGCGCAAATATCCGGATAACGGGAATGAGGAAGTAAAAAAGAATCTGGAGGGAATCCTGCTGGAGATTATCAGGGAAACTAAAAGCAGCCAGGCAGGCTGAAGGCTATAGGCTATTAGGAAAAGCTTTTGCTACAGCCTTCAGACTAAAAAGCTTCAGCCTGTTTTTCTAGGCTTCCTGCAGTATCTTGATCGAAGCCTTTTCAACATAATCCTTTTCTTTTTCCATGTGTTCAGCCATGTGCTTTGTTGCAAGATGGGCCATTAAATGATCCAGACTTTCCCATCTTTCAATTATTGTCACTTCATTTTCATTAATGTCCTGTGGAGGCAAATCTGTCGGCAGATCAATTGTTGGGAAATAATCGATGCACCCCTTCTCCGCTTTAACCAGAGGAACAATAGTCTTGAATAGATTAATAAATTCCGATCTTTTACCTTCTTTAACCTGCACTGTTGCAATAACATTAATCATTTAATGTCTCCTTTTTTGAATAAAATTTATGGCTGTTTTCACGAAAATTAATTTATCTTTTCGGCCTGATTCTTCGAACAGTCCTCTTTTTTTTAACCTCTGGAGTTTCGGATGAGTCCTGCCCCTTCCCGACTGCAATTCGTATTGCATAATCTTCGATCTTGATAAGCCGTTTTTTATAGAGGGTACCGATAGCACTCTTGTATCGCTTTTTGCTTACGCCGAACAGGCTGTATATCCTTTCAGGTGACGTTTTATCTGATATCTCAAGGCGACCGCCATGCTCCTTTAATACATTCATGATCTTTCCGGAAAGGTCATCTATTTCCCGGGCGCTTCGTCTTTGAAGGGAAAGATCAATTCTTCCATCTTCCCTTATTTTTTTTATATATCCCTTTATGGGCTGCCCCTGTTTAAGGAGCTGGAACACCTCATTCTTATACAGTACACCTATATGAGTTCCATTTATGATCGCCCTGTATCCCATGGGTGTGATGTCACCTATGACAAGATCCACTCGCTGACCTTCTTTGAAATCAGCAGGAATGTTTTTCATAAACTTCGTCAGCCTGGAGGACGCGGCGATACGGTTATTTTTATCATTATATACGTAAACCAGATAGAACTCGCCCTGCCGCATCCTTTTCTGCTGTTCCTTTTCAGATACCCGAATATCCCGCTCAAGGCCCCAGTCAAGAAACGCCCCGTAGGAATTTGCTGTCACCACTTTGAGCAGTGCAAACTGCCCTGCCTCAACATATGGTTTATTTGCTGTGACGATTACCTGGTCTTTTGAATCCAGGTATAAAAAAACTTCAACATTATCATTAACCCTGCATCGTCCGTGCACCTCTTTTTTAGGAAGGAATACCTCACCCAGTTCTCCGCCATCAAGGGCTATCATGTTTCCATCTACTTTTTTAACCCTGAGGCTGTTTATTTTGCCATATTCAATCATTCAGTTTATTACTTTCTGTTTTTAAAAGTTTATCCAAACTGCGCCTTGAATGCCTCAAACTCCTGCCTGATTTTATTCAATTCTTCACGCAGCATATCTACTTCATGCGTTAGTTCATCTATACGTTTATTTTCAATCGTCTGAGCACTCCCGGCATTATCAGGCTCAGTAATATCACCGGTTGTCTCATGAGGCTCTCCTCCCAGCAATTGAGCATAACGTGACTCCTTCCGTCCCGGCTGCCTTGGAAGCCTTTTTACCAGTTCCATATTTTCAAGCCCGTTAATTGTCTCCAGTACTTCCTCAAGGCTTGAAAAGGAATAAAGCCGTTCGGTTCGGCCCCTGATTTCACCAGGGGTCTGGGGGCCGCGAACCAGTAGAATGCAGATGACAGCCTCTTCTCTGCTGCTCAACTTAAGTTCATTTGAAAATGTCTGGGCATATTTAGGTACACGGCTTCCGCTGCTTTCCATTGCCAGTTTCTTTTTTCTTAATCCATCCAATGCACTCAAAACCGTCTCCTCTGAAAAGGAGGTCACAGGATCACGATTTGACTTCTGATTGCATGCATTTGTCAGGGCATTGAGAGACATAGGATAATATTCGGGTGTTGCCATCTCCTTTTCCATTAAACAGCCCAGCACCCTGATCTCTTCTTCTGTAATTACTATATCCATATAGTTCACCTTTTCAGTAAATCTATAATCATGTTTTTATTTTTATAAGTCTAAAGATTATATAGAGAATTCATATACAGTATCAATAAAGAATTTCGTAATAAACAGTTTGTATGAACCGATATAATACGAATTTTCATATCCAGCCTGATAAAATCAAGTTTACTTCTATCAGATAATTTATATTAATAATATATCAATTTAGTCAAAAATATATATATTTATATGTCAAAAAATTAACACCTGATACATTTTAATTTTCACCCTGCGTAACCCTAAAGTATATCTTATTGATTATACAAGACTTTCCTGCCCAACATAACCGGCACGGTATTTGCTCTTTAATTCTTACCATTTGCTTACAATTCGAGAGGAGCCAGGCTATGAATATGACTATTGCTAAAAAATACGGACTGATTGTTGTCTTTATTATGATTCTACTACCGGTTTTAATAATTTCAGGCTGGTACTATGGAACCGAAACAAAAAGACTGGCAGAAAACGCCCGCGCAGAATCAGCTGCTTTTATATCAGAGGCCGGATATATACAGTCAACTGCAATCCAGTTTCAACAGACTGAGCTGGATAAAAATTTAAATTCTATTACTTCACTTGTTAATAAAGGCATATATATAAATCTGATTATTGGAATCATAAGCTGTGTTTCTTTATTGTTCCTTGTCTATTTCCTGACCGTTGGGATTAAAAAGAATATAGGATCAATCTTAAATTTCACCGATACAATGGTTAAAGGCGATTTCACTTCCAGTCTTGAGGCTGAAGGTCAGGATGAGATTACTCAGATAGCCGACCAGCTTATCGAGATAAAATCCCAGACAAGCAATGTGTTGAGAGATATCAATAATGGAATTTCTACTTTAAACACATCCTCTGACAATCTGTTTGCCATTTCTAAAAAGATGAAGCAAGGGGCGGAATCCAATTCTCAGCTCACAGGTAATGTTGCCGGAGAGGCCCGGAACATGAGTGAAAATATGATCCGTGTAGCTGCTGCAAGCGAACAGGTCACTACCAATATCAACATGGTAGCCTCTTCTGCAGAAGAGATGAGCGCAACTATTAACGAAATAGCTAAAAATACAGAATCGGCACGTGTTATCACTGATAAGGCGGTATCTCAAGCCAGGGTTGCATCAACAAAGGTTGATGAACTTGGGGCAGTGGCAGCAGATATTGGAAAAGTAACAGGAACCATAACGGATATATCCGAGCAGACAAATCTTCTGGCCCTTAATGCAACCATTGAGGCGGCCCGTGCCGGTGAGGCAGGAAAGGGTTTTGCTGTTGTAGCCAATGAAATCAAGGAACTTGCCAGGCAGACTTCCGAAGCAACCAATGAGATCAAGGAAAAGGTCAGTGCAATCCAGTCATCATCAAACGAAACCATAGACATGATAAAGGAAATCAACCGCATTAACAATGAGGTCAATGAGATAGTGACCACTATTGCCAATGCAGTTGAAGAGCAGTCAGTTACCACACAGGAGATTGCCGGCAATATCACTCAGGCCTCGGACGGGATACAGGATGTGAATAATAATATAGCTCAATGCTCTGTTTTCGCGGAAAACATCTCCAATGAGTCCACAGAGGTAAACGCATCATCAAACGAGATAACAATCAATTGTTCAGAGGTAAATATAAGTCTTTATGAGCTGCAGAAACTTGCGCAGCGGCTAAAAGGAGTTATGGAAAAATTTATCCTCACCGAGGATCGCTTTGATATAGCGGCCATAAAAAGCGGCCACCTTAAATGGAGGATAAAACTCGAAGCCCTGATTCATGGCAGGCAGTCAATAGGTAAAGAGGAAATTACCGACTATCATAACTGTGATTTCGGCAAATGGTACTATGGTCACGAAGGTCAGAAACTCAGGGATTTTCCGGTTTTTTCAAAGGTTGGTCAACTTCATGAAAAGATACATGCTCATGCGCAAAAAATTATTGAATCAGTAAACAATGGTGAAAATCAGAAGGTATCTTCGCTCATTACTGAGCTTGAAAAGGTGAGAGGAAACTTTCTGGAAACCTTTAATGATCTTTATTTATGTTAAACAGGTTTACTAAAGTCCGGAAGGCCTGAAAAAATAGCGGTTAAAAGTGGTTTCAGATACAGACTTCATGAGTTTAACCATTACAAAAATAACCGCCATGGCAAAAAGAAAACGAAAAATGAGCACACCTGAAACATGACCTCCAAGGAAAATCATCAGGAGGGTATCTTCAATCATACTATGCATCAGTCCCATAAAAGACAGGGAGAATAAAATATCCTGTCTGGAAAGCGAACCTGACCGGGCCTCCCGGATAATCATTCCTCCTCCATAGCCAATTCCCATTGTCATGCCTATTATGGTTATGGGTGCAGCGTCCCTGCTCATGCCCATTACTCTTAATATTGGTTTGAAAATCCGGGTGAGCAGTTCCATAATACGAAGCCATGTCAGCAGCCTGAGGATAAAAAGAAGTAAAAGGATTATTCCATATATGGTTAAAAGTGATTTAATCTGAGCAACAGCCCAGGCCTTCCAGGAGGGATCGATTATATCCGGTTTCCACATGGCAACAAATTCGGTCTGAAGATAACCACTTTTGAGATATATCTGATTAAGCAGAAACCCTGTTACCAGGGCCCCTGATATCCTGAGCAGCAGCATGAACCGCAGTCTGGGACCGGCCTTCTGGGCAATCCGCAATTCTATAGGAAGGGAATGGGCAACAAGCATCATGGTTGCCAGGATGGTTACCTGGGCTACCGTAAGTGGTTCCATTGAAACAAGTGATAAAAACACAATTATAGCCGCATAGAGGCTGGTAATCATGGCAGTTGCCCATACCAGTCCCATGCTTCCGGGGAGCCCGACAAGTTTCATAACCGGCCCGAGGCCAATACCGATATATGCGGTTACCCCCCAGTCATTAAGCAGTTTGGTTGCAATGCTTATGGGGATAACAATCTTAAAAAGTATGAGGCTTGTCTTCCATGTTTCCACAAGAAGCAGCTCGCCCTGTTTTTTAATAGAATCAGTGAACTGTTTCATTTTAATTTTTGTTTTATTCTGCATTGATAACTCTTTGTGCCTGAAAATATCAGGGTTTTACCAGAATCAGGTATCCGGAATCAAGCATCGAATATTCATATTCGCAACCTTCCTTTTTCAGGTTCACTTTTTAACAGGGGATAGATCTAGCCACGCTTATAATAAATTTTCCTTTGATCTTCCCTGATATAATAAGTAGAAAAAAGAAAACATTAAAAAAAACATTCCTACTCTCTGGAGAAGCAGTTATGAAAAATAATATATTCCTGTTCGTAATTTTATTTTTTCTGACATCAATAAATATCTCAGCCCAGTTGCCCGGTAGTACAAAAGGAAAACCCTTAAACTGGTACAGCCTTGATGTAAAGGCCCAGACCCTGCTATTTTTATGGGCAATAGCCGGAATTCTCCTTTATTTTGTTTTTAACATTGATATAACCGCCATATTTTAAATGAGTTTTTTATCACACAAATGCCTTCATAATAGACCTCCTTTCCGGGAATACATATGTTATTTTTTTTATTTTATGTTAAATTGATAACCATATATAAGATGAGGTAATATATAAAAACACTACCTTACACCTGACATATTGCTACTAAATTGAGCTAAGGTATTTTTACTGATGCTGACATAAAACCGGATAAAACTTATGTTTACTGACATGCGATTCGGAGTATTTTCATGATTGAAAGGCAATACGAACCCATGGATGAAAAAAATACAGGTTTTTCTAAAAATATCAGTCTTGGATTTAAATTTGCCCTGATGGGCGCCGTAAGTGTTCTGGTAACCGCTACAGCACTTGTTAGTATAGCTATATGGCAAAGCGGTCAGTATAATAACCATGCACAGCGGGAAGTCGATCTGCTTATAAACACTGATCTTAATCATATCTCCCAGATAATATACAATCTCGTCCAAACAGAAAATGAAGCTGTAAAGCTGCAGATCAGCAGCAACCTGAATGTCGCCTCATATATATTATCCCAATACGGAACTCCCGGCCTTTCAACTGAAACAGTTAAATGGCAGGCCAAAAATCAGTTTACTAATGAGATACAGGAAATAACAGTTCCAAAATTTCTAATTGGAAACAAGTGGATTGAAAAAAATCCGGATTTTTCAGTTTATACCCCGGTAATTGATGACATTTTCAATCTGGTAGGAGAAACCGCAACTATCTTCCAGAGGATAAATGAAAATGGAGACATGCTAAGGGTCGCGACTAATGTAAAAACGCTTGAAGAGACCCGGGCAATCGGCACATACATACCGTCACTAAATCCCGACGGATCTGCAAACCCTGTCATATCGACAATCCTGAAAGGCGAAACCTATCTGGGGCGTGCCTTTGTTGTTAATGAATGGTATCTCACCGCATATAAACCTTTATACAGTAATGAGAGCAGGCTGATCGGCATGCTCTATGTAGGAATACAACAGAAACATGTTGAGGCAAGGATAAGGCAGGCAATAATTCAGACAAAGGTCGGCAAGACAGGTTATGTATATGTTCTGGAAGGAAAAGGCAAGAACAGGGGCAGCTATGTTATATCCTACAAAGGTGAACGGGACGGTGAAAACATCTGGCCAACCATGGACAGTGACGGCCGTTATGTAATACAGGAAATTATCAATAAAGCACTGGCATTGAAACCAGGTAAAATGGATACCATTCGCTACAGGTGGCAGAATATTGGAGAATCATCCCCGCGGTGGAAAATAGCAAACCTGATATACTATGAACCATGGGACTGGGTAATAGGAACGAGTGTTTATGAGGATGAGCTCAAGACATACAGCATCTGGCTGAGTGACGGAAGGCAAACCATGGTAAACATCATGGGAATTGCCGGTATTATCATTACATTTATTGTTGGTGTAATCTTTGTCTTCATTGCATTGAGGATAACCCGCCCGGTCAAAGACATGACAATGGTAGCGGAAAAAATAATCAGGGGAGACCTGAACCAGGTTATAACTGTAAAGTCAGGCGATGAAATAGGAATACTTGCAAAAACATTTAATCATATGACATACAAGCTCAAGGAAACCCTGGGAAACCTTGTGAAAAGCGAAGAAAATTACCGGGGAATTTTTGAAAATGCAATTGAAGGACTGTTCCAGAATACCTTTGAGGGGACGATCTGTAATGCAAACCCTGCAATGGCCAGGATACTGGGTTATAAATCACCTGAAGAACTGATGTCATTGGTGAAGGATCTAAAGAGGCAGCTTTATGTAAATCCGGCAGAAAGAGAAAAACTCATTGAGATATTGAAAGAACATGGGGAAGTAATTGAATATGAAGTCGAGTTTTACAGAAAGAATATGGAAAAAATCTGGGTTTCCATCAGTGCAAGGACAATGGAAACGGCCCCGGGTGAAACTCCGATGCTTGAAGGCTTTTTAACCAATATAAGCGCCCGCAAAAAGGCGGAAGAAGCCCTTGCGGAATCAAAATTATACCTTGATGAGATAATCAATGCGGTGGCAGACCCGGTCTTTGTCAAGGACCATGAACACAGGTTCGTGCTGGTAAACAATGCAATGTGCGATTTTTTCGGGAAAGATCGAAGCATGATCATTGGCAGTACAGATTACGATTTTTGCAGAAAAGAAGAGGCTGATATATTCTGTGAAAAAGACAGGTTAGTTCTTGATGATGGAGATGTTATTCTTAATGAAGAATTGTATACAGACATCGACAATAATGTTCATACGCTTGTAACTAAAAAAACACTTTATAAAGACAAAACCGGGAATAAATTTATAGTAGGTATTACAAGGGATATTACCGACCAGAAAAAAGCGGAAGAAGAAAAAATCGGTCTTGAAACGCGCCTTAAGCAATCCCAGAAAATGGAGGCAATAGGCACACTGGCAGGAGGTATTGCACACGATTTCAATAACATCCTTTCAGTTATTATCGGATATACGGAACTTACCATGCATGAGATAAGTGATGATGACCTGAAAAGTAACCTTAACGAAGTACTTCTGGCAGGGGAGCGGGCCAAAGACCTTGTTAAACAGATACTTACATTCAGCCGCATGGAGAAAAGCGAATTAAGCCCGATTATATTAAAGAATATTATGAGTGAATCAGTCAGGATGTTAAGGGCAGTTATCCCGTCAAACATTGAAATAAAGCAGGAGATAAATGAGCCCGGTTATATCCTTTCCAACCCGACTCATATAAACCAGATAATGCTTAACCTGTGCAGCAATGCTGTCCATGCAATGGATGTAACCGGAGGCATCCTTGAAATCAACCTTGATAAAGTCTCCATTGAAGGCCCGGATAATCCCTATGGTATCAATGTGCCTGAAGGCAGATACATGAGAATAACAATCAGCGATACGGGAAAGGGAATAACGCCTGAAACAATAGAAAGAATATTTGAGCCGTACTTTACCACAAAGGAAACAGGCAAGGGTACAGGACTTGGGCTCTCGGTAATTCATGGCATTGTTAAGTCACATAATGGAGAAATAACATGCAGGGCTAATGAAGAGAAAGGAACCACATTCGAAGTTTATTTCCCGGAAACCGATATAACACAGGAAAAAGGAATAATTGATTTGGATAAAGAAGTTAAAAAAGGTACAGGAAGAATACTTATAATAGACGATGAACCGATACTGGTAAAACTTGTTACGGAAATGCTGAGGCTGATGGGTTATGACACTGTATCCACGACAAGCAGCAAGGAAGGTCTGGAAATATTTAAAAATGCGCCTGATTATTTCAATATTGTTATTACTGATATGACCATGCCTGAAATAACTGGAGATATGCTTGCACAGGAAATGATCTCAATCAGGAAGGACATCCCCGTCATTCTGTGTACAGGATTTAATGAGCATATCTCCGAAACCCGTGCACGGGAGATAGGCATAAGGGAATTTATGATGAAGCCTGTCAATATGAAGATACTTTCTGATATAATACAACGCATCCTGGGTAATGACGAACAGGGTTCCAAATAGTTATAAAAGATTCAATACAGGTATACTGAAAATATTACTATCTGTCTGATAAAAATTTAATGTTCTACAGGTAGGGATATAAAAGCCATGCAAGGGCGTCCCTTGTGCGGCTCAGTAAATGCCGTGAATCAATTTCAGCAAGGTTAATAGATCTTGAATGCTTCATGCAATTAAGAAAATGCGCAGAAAGCAGTGAGACAAACTCCCTGTCATAGACCTCAAGCGCCAGCTCAAAATTGAGCCGCAGGCTCCTTGAATCCATATTTGCAGTACCTATATGGGCATAATAATCGTCCACAATAAACAGTTTGCTGTGTACAAAGGGAGGAGGTTGATAATAGACCCTGACGCCTCTCTGAAGCAGTTCCCACAGCATATTTCTTGTTGCCCAGTGAATATATGGAAGGTTGTTTTTTTGAGGGAGCAGTATTTCTACGGATACCCCCTTAAGGGCTGCTGTCTGAAGGGCTGAGATCATCTCACGTGTGGGCAGAAAATAAGGTGTCATTACAAGTACTCGCTGTTTTGCCGAAGCTATGGCGCCTACCAGTATTGTAGCCAGTTTATTAAAATCTTCGTTGGGGCCCTCAGAAATAACACGGCATTTTGCACCATCTCCTTCAGGATCATATTGAACCGGATCAGCCTCAATATTATTACCGGTAACAAAGTTCCAGTCATCGTTAAACATATTCACAATTTGTGTAACAACCGGGCCTTTAATCCTGAAATGCGTATCTATCACCCTTGATTTTTTGGACAGTGTTTCAGCAAGATGATTAGAACCTATATTCATTCCTCCTGTAAAACCTGTCTTTTTATCAACAACAAGAATTTTACGATGATTCCTCAGGTTAACGTGGATAGATGGAGGTATAAGCGCAGGAGGTATAAATCTTGCGACCTCTATTCCCCTTTTTTTCAGCAGGCTTCCTGCCCTGGGTAATGAATAATATTCACCAATGCCATCAAGCAGCACCTTTACCTCAACACCCCGCTCCCTGGCGCCTGCAAGTTTATCAATAAACTCTCTTCCGGTATTATCGGATTTAAATATATAGGTTGATAAATAAACTGAATGTTCCGCACTGTTAATGGCATTGAGCATTGCCGGATAAGCAGCTTCACCGTTATGAAGTATATCGATTCTGTTTCCTGATGTAAGGGGCATTCCGGTCACAGAATATGCTATAT
Source organism: Desulfatiglandales bacterium (assembly GCA_963667015.2). Classification (GTDB taxonomy): domain Bacteria; phylum Desulfobacterota; class DSM-4660; order Desulfatiglandales; family HGW-15; genus JAAZBV01. The sequence continues at coordinate 2,453,812 of CAXXJJ010000001.1, read as the reverse complement.
TAGCAATTTCAGTGTACTTGTATGGTACAGGCGGCAGAAAATCCGGGAGGACTATAGCTTCTTCAGCAGGTTCGAATCTAATGAAACCGCTGAATGATAATTTACCTGCCAGTTTTCTGGCTCGTGTTCGGATACGGTTTATCCCCAGCAGGAAATAAAGAAAATAACCGATTACAGGAAACATCAAAATCACGGCGAGCCATCCAAGTGAGGCCTTTGGATCCCGTTTATATAAAAGTGCATGCCAGGCAGCCAGGAAGGTGATAGCAATATTGGCTACCAGAATAATATAATGATAGTACTTTATGGGGCTCAGTAATATTTCCATTTAGACAGTATGTAAAATTGAAATTTTATATTTAGCAGTGTATATGTTATTTTATTTACAAGCAATATGAAATTGATCCACAGATTTAAAGCAAGGGAGACAGAACAATTGCATAAAGAAACAGATAATGTGGAAGTGAACGTTGAAAATACGGCTCAGGCATTTCTCGAGCTTCTTGCATTGAGAGGTATTGACTGCTTTTTCGGCAACGCAGGAACTGATTTTGCCAGCATCGTTGATGCGTTTGCGAGGAGGGAAAAGGAAGGGAAAAAAACACCAAAGCCTGTTACTGTTCCCCATGAGATACCTCTCATCAGCATGGCCCATGGATACTATCTTGCTACCGGCAGGGTACAGGCAGCAATGGTACATGTGGGCGTTGGAACAGCCAATGCACTTGGCGCTGTTATGGCAGCCCGGCGATCCAATATCCCCCTGCTCTTTTTTGCAGGCAGAACCCCTGTAACTGAGGAAGGCAGCCCGGCCTCACGCTCATCCTTTGTCCACTGGGCACAGGAATGCTTTGATCAGGCAGGCATAGTAAGGGAATTTGTAAACTGGGATTATGAGCTAAGATATGCATCACAGCTCGAAGATGTTGTGGACAGGGCGCTTGTTATGGCTTTGTCTGATCCCAGGGGGCCGGTATACCTGACCCTTCCCAGAGAGGTTCTCTACTCTGACTTCAATGGAAAAGAGTTCAATGCCAAACTGCAATATGACCTGCCAACAAATTATCCGGACCCGGAAAAGATATCCAGGGCAGCAAAGTTGATTGCCGAGGCAGAAAATCCCATTATCATAACTTCATCCTCGGGAATAAAGAAAGAAACTGTTGCTGCCCTTACTGAACTTGCCGAAAAAGCGGGTGCAGGCGTAATATCATTTAACCCGGAATACATGAACTTTCCCCACGACCATCACTGTCATCAGGGATTTTCACCCGATCCGCTCCTTCCGGACGCAGACCTTGTTATCGTTATAGACAGTGATGTCCCCTGGTATCCGTCAATAAAAAAACCTGCTGACTCTGCGACCATTGTTAATATTGGAATTGATCCGCTTTACAGCAGATACCCTGTTCGCAGTTTTACCTCCGACATAACAATAAAAAGTGATTCAAATCTCGCCATAAACTTACTCATAAAGGAACTGTCAGGATCATATAAAATCGACAGCAATGTCCTTGAAGAAAGACATGAAAGATTAAAAGTCAGACATGACAGACTATTCAGCAACCTTTATTCAAAGGCTGAAAAATCATCGGATTCCCTGCCAATGGACCAGGGCTTTGTATCATCCCGTCTAAACCGGATAATTGATAAAGACACAATAGTTGTTAATGAGTACAATAACCAGATGATCTGGCAGATGAATCACCATCCGGGATGCTATTTTGGCGTATCTCACGCCGGATACCTGGGCTGGGCCCTGGGGGCAGCCCTGGGAATTAAGATGGCCTCTCCGGACAAGACGGTCATAACGACCGTTGGAGACGGATCATACATGTTTTCCGTACCGTCAGCCTGTCATTTTGTATCAAAGGCATATGATCTGCCCACTCTTGTTATAGTTTACAACAACCAGTCATGGGAGGCAGTAAAACATGCCACTCTGGGAATTCATCCCGGTGGCTGGGCAGCAAAGAGTCAGGATATGCCACTGAGTGAACTCAAACCCTCGCCGGACTATGATCAGATATGTACTGCCTTTGGGGGCTATGGCGAAAAGGTTGAAAAACCGGAAGATCTTGACAGAGCCATTGAACGGGCCCTTAATGCCGTTAAGAAGGAAAACCGTCAGGCCTGTCTGAATATAGTCTGCAAATAAAAGATAAGAATATCTTTGCCTTAAAGGTTTCTAAATGTTATGATTCTTTTTATTTTATGGATATTTAACCCGGATTCCATCTGGAGGTGTTCCAGATTGAAATCCGGGTTTTTAATTATCCGGAAGGAACAATACATATATGAGTTTTGAAAATTTAGATTTAATAGATGAATTATTGCAGGCAGTCGAGGACCTGGGATTTACTGCCCCGACACCTATCCAGATAGATGCAATACCTGAGATAATAGGCGGCGACAGGGATCTGGTAGGGCTTGCACCAACTGGAACAGGTAAAACAGCAGCCTTTGGATTACCTATGATCCAGTTGATTGACTTTGACCTGAAAGATACACAGGGACTGATTATATGCCCTACAAGAGAACTCTGCGCGCAGATTTCCGATGATATGAAAAGTTTCTGCAAATATGTAAAAGGGGCCAGAATAGCCGCTGTTGTCGGTGGCGCCAGTATGGAAAACCAGATTAAACAGGTCAGAAAAGGAGCTCAGATTATTGTAGCCACTCCCGGCAGATTACTTGACCTTATAAATAGAAAAGTTGTTAAGCTTTTTAATGTGAGCTATGTAGTTCTGGATGAAGCTGATGAAATGCTGAATATGGGATTTAAGGAGGATATAGACACAATTCTGGAAGAAACCCCGGAAGATAAAAGAACCTGGCTTTTTTCTGCAACAATGCCTGATGAAGTTGCCAGAATCACCAAACAATATATGGATGATCCGGTCAGGATAACAGTAGGCAAAAAGAACAGGGGTGCCAAAAATATTCAGCACCTGAATTACGTAATTCATGAAAAGGACCGGTATCAGGCCCTTAAAAGAATACTGGATCATTCTCCGGACATCTATGGCCTTGTATTTTGCCGTACAAGAAAAGAGACACAGGAAATAGCGGAAAAGCTCATGAAGGATAACTATGATGCTGATGCACTGCACGGTGATCTTTCCCAGGCTGCGCGTGATAATGTTATGAATCGATTCAAGAGCAAATCGCTTCAGATACTGATTGCGACTGATGTTGCGGCCAGAGGTCTTGATGTAAAAGATATTTCACATGTTATAAATTACAAGCTGCCCGATGAGGCACAGATATATACCCACAGAAGCGGCAGGACCGCCCGTGCCGGCAAATCTGGCACATCCATAGTCATCACAAATTCCAGGGAAAGAAGAAAACTGGAGATGATTGAAAAAAAAGCAGGAGTTCAGTTCACATACACAAAAATCCCGAAAGGACATGAGATCTGTGAAAGACAGCTCTATTCCATGATCAGCAAAATGGTAGAGGTTGACGTGGATTATGAAGAGATAGGGCCTTTCCTGCCTCCGGTGTATGATACCCTTAAAGGACTCTCAAAGGAAGAACTGATACAGAAATTTGTATCTATAGAGTTCAACAGGTTCCTTGATTATTATAAAGATTCAAAGGATATAAATGTCCATTTACAGAAAGAAAAAAAATCCTCCGGCACCCGGGATGCTGTTGACAGGCAAAGAAATATTCAACCAGGAAAGGCAAAACGATTTTTCCTGAACGCCGGAGCAATGGATAACCTGAGTAAAAAGACTTTAATCAAAGGAATCTGCAGTTCAGCTGGAATCAGTTCGGGGAAAATAGGCTCCATTGAAATAATGAGAGAGTTCTCCTTTTTTGAGGTCGAATCAGGTGTGGCAGCCAAAGTTATGAAATCAATGAAGGGAGCTACACTGGATGGAAGAGAAATCAATATTGAATATGCGGAAAAAAAGAAAGGCGGGGAAAAGAAATCAGTAAAACGAAAAAAGATAAAGAAAAGAAAATAATAAACAATCAACTGCCGGGAAACTGCAGACAGTTGATTGTATTTTTAAGAACTATAAAAGCGCCTTTATGACTGCCCTGTCTCTTTCTTCAATAAATCTCTTTGAAACTGCAGCCGTTAATATTGCATCAAATCCATGTGTTGCACCGGGATAAACATGCAGTTCTGTCGGGACGCCTGCCTGAAGAAGTCTCTGGGCATATTCTATGTCTTCATCAAGAAAAAGATCCAGCTCTCCAACCGCAACATATGCAGGAGGCAGTCCTGAGAGATCCTCAGCCCTTGCTGTGGCAGCATAAGCTGATACATTCCCGTCTTCGGCAGAATTACCAAGATATGCCTTCCATGCAAAGATATTCTTTTCCCTGTCCCATGTCCGGGGATCGGTAATGGTGTGGCTGGAGGGTGTAATATTCCGGTCATCAAGCATAGGATATATGAGCAGTTGAAATTTAATTTCAATTTCACCCCTGTCTCTTGTCATTATCGCAAGTCCCGCGGCAAGGCCTCCGCCGGCACTTCCTCCGCCGATAGCAATCCGGGATTTATCTACTCCCAGGTCTTCGCTGTTTTTTACCAGCCATTTGAGGCTGGCATAACAGTCTTCAACCGGTGCCGGGAAGGGATTCTCAGGGGCGAGCCGGTAGTTTGTAGAAAGTATAATACATCCTGTATTAACACACATCTGGCGCAGATTATAATCATCCACATCCAGGTCGCCGAGGATATATCCGCCGCCGTGTATCCATAGCATCGCGGGTTTATTGCCTGTCCGGTTTTTCGGTGAATAAAGCCTTGCAGTTATCTCAGGAGCACCGGCAGGACCTTGTATTGTCAGATCCTGGGAATCAACCCCTTCTACAGGAGGCATCTGTGCCGCCATCTGCGAAAACATCAGTGTACTCATCTCCCGTGCCGCAGGCAGATCATCAAAATTAAAAGAACCATCCGCAGGTATAATTTCAATTGAGGGGAGAAGCTCCGGGTCTATTCGTTTTGTTAGGTCCATATTATCTCCTTCCGATGCCTTTAGATAGCTTGACAGCCTTATCATGAACTGGTGTTTATTGCTTTCAGGCCAGAGGTTGCTTTCATTTCATAAAGCCCGCTGAATAGTAGCATTATTTAATTAAAAATCAATGTCTCATTTTTATAGTATATGATTAAAATTCCATAAAAAAACAGGTCAGTGTAATACCCTGACCTGTTTATATCGATTTGATTATTGCTGTTTACTTTGCTTTGTTACTGAACCAAAGAGACAACCATGTTATTTGATTCATCGTTTTCTGATATCTGATCACTGCTGTCAATTATGCAGATGATATATTTACCAATAACCGATCCATTAACCTTAATGCTGTTCAATGTTACATTAACACTTTCATATTCACCAAGTGAACTTACAGCCTGGCTGTATATCTCCATATCACCTGCATCATATGAGCCGTCATCTGAAAGATAGAATGAGATATTAAATACCTGGTTAATCCTGCTGCCAAAATTTGTGACATTAAAGCCACCGGAAATCCAGGATTTATTTTTTCTTTCTATCGGATACAAAGATGCCCAGTCACCTGTTATATCATAATTCGCAGGAGTCACAACGGCTACAGAACATTCATCCGTTGATTTTAATCCGCCTTCATCAGTAACCGTGAGCTGGAAAATCAGTATTTCTCCCGAAGGAATATCCTGGGATGATACAATCGAAGATTGTGCGGCATTCGGGTCATTTAACGTAACAGCAGCCCCGCCTGTCTGAATCCACTGAAATGTAATGGAATCCCCATCAGGATCATTTGAATCTGTCCCGTCAAGGGATATAAAAGATCCTTCATTTACTTCCTGATCTGGGCCGGCGTCGGCGACCGGAGGATTATTAACCCAGAGGATGTTTACAATACATGTATCCGTTGATTTGAGACCATAGAGATCTGTCACGGTCAACTGGAAAGTAAGTGATTCTCCTGCAGGGTCAACAAAAAAGGTCTCAAACTCCGGGTTTACTGAAGCAGGATCACTAAGGGTAACCGATGCCCCGCCTGTCTGGGTCCAATGATAGGAAAGAACATCTCCGTCAGAGTCAATTGAACCGGAACCATCCAGATATACAAGCGCGCCTTCATTTACACTTTGATCAGGCCCAGCGTTTGCGGCAGGTGCATTATTTACAGACACTATATTCACAATACAGGTATCTGTTCCCTGAAGACCGCTTTCATCAGTTACTGTCAGTTGAAAAACCAGCGATTCACCTTGTGAATCAATATAAGGCGAGTCAAATACGGCCTGAACTGAAGCTTGTCCAGAAATGCTGACCGCCGGGCCGCTTATCTGAATCCAATTGTATGTTAATAAATCATCATCAGTATCGCTTGAGTTGGAACCATTCAGATAAACAACTGATCCTTCATTTACATTCTGATCCGGCCCTGCATTTGCTGTAGGTGGATTATTTACAGATACAATATTTACAATGCAGGTGTCTGTTGATTGAAGACCGGTTTCATCAGTGACCGTCAGTTGAAAAGTAAGAGATTCACCTTCTGAGTCAATATAGGGCGAGTCAAATATGGGTTGAACCAAAGTTGAGTCATCCAGGATTACGGAAGTCCCGCCTGTCTGGACCCATCGGTATGTTAAAAAATCACCATCCGGGTCACTCGAATTGGAACCGACCAGAAAAACAAGTGAACCTTCATTCACATTCTGGTCAGGTCCTGCGTCTGCTGCCGGAGGATTACCGGCTATTGAGCTGTCACTGATTAAGAGATCACCTGTGTTTACCTCGTTTGAAAAATCGCTTGATAATCCTGCCACATCAACTGCAGTGACTGCAAAATAATATATATTTCCATCATCCGGTAACGAACATGTATATGAAGTGGCAAGCCCTATATCTCCACTGTCATTTGAATATGATCCGGAACTTGATCCCCAGTAAACAACGTAATGACTTAAATCGGGCTCCGAATTAGGATCCCATTGCAGGCTGACCTGACGGGCAAATACTGAAGAATTGAAAACCGTTAAAACAAATAAAACAAAAACAATTTTATAAACAAAACCTGTTACTACATGATCCTTAAAACACCTGAACATAAAAAAGCACCTCCCATAATGCTGTAAATCTCTGCGGTCCAGCACCAGGGTTTGTGCTTTTCCGCCTGGCAGCCCTGCTACCATATCCACTCAATATCTGAGAACTTAGGCCAGCAGCTTTGCGTCACGCCCTTTCGAACGTTTTGCCTTTATCAAGCGAGTTGATAAAAAATGCGGATTATCTCTAAACGCATTTGTCTCTCATTTAAAGCAATATTTGTGCCGCACAGATTAACCGGCGTAACATACTGTTTTATCCTGATTTTATTAATTTTACACAGGGAAGGGATAAAGAGGTGTACATAAAACTGTACAATCTATTATACTAAATACATACAGCAAACTGATTGGCTGTTCTTATTTTCTAAATAAAAAAATGCCAGGGCAAAAGCCCTGACATTTTTCATTTGTGATTCTAGCGCCAGAAAAAGCTCCAGTAATTTACATTAATACCGGTTGCTATTGAATTGTTATCCTCATTCGTTTCCGGTATTGCGTTACCATCATCAATTTTGCATATAACATTATTGAACTTTGTTAAATAGCTGCTCTTAATCTGGTCCAGAGAAATATTCACAGCCCCATCAGCGCCTACTGATGCGATTGACTGATCAAATATTAAGACATCATCTGAACTGAGCTGACTATCTCTTGAAAGATAGAAGCAAACCCTGAAAGGTTTATCCACAGTACCGCCATTGTTGCGAACAGTAAAGCTGCCATTAAGGACATATGTACGTTCAGTCCAGCTCCAGTATTTTATGACTGAGTTCCAGTATCCTGTCAGGTCAGAATTATTAGTACCTGTAACCGTTACTGAACATTGATCCGTTGATTTCAGGCCGCCTGCATCAGCTACAGTGAGTTGGAAAATCAGAGAATTATCGCCTGGTATATATGACTGAGCATTAAAAGATGGTGCTGCAGATGCCGCACCTGAGATTGTTACATGCGGGCCACTTACCTGAATCCATTCGTAGGAAAGTGTGTCACCCTCAGGATCACTTGATCCGGAACCATTAAGGGTTACAAGTGTGCCTTCACTTACAGTCTGATCACTTCCTGCATTGGCTGTCGGAGCCTCGTTCACCATGGAAATGTTGACAGTACATCTATCCGTTGATTCAAGACCTCCTTCATCCTTTACAGTCAGCTGAAAGACAACTGTCTCATCTTGATCTATATCCGGGGATGTAAAAGTTGCCAGTGCAGAAGTTGAGTTATTCAGATTAACTGCAATTCCGCTTACCTGGGTCCATCTATAGGTGAGACTGTCACCGTCAGGATCACTGGAACCTGAGCCGTTGAGTGTAACTGAAGAACCCTCATTTACTGTCTGGTCAGGACCTGCATCTGCTGCAGGAGCGGCATTTACAGATAGTATGTTAATAATACACCTGTCTGTTGCCTGAAGACCCTCAGGGTCAGTTACTGTTAACTGAAAAGTTATAAAATCACCTATTGCATTTACATCCGGAGATGTGAATGATGTTATGGCCGAACCTGAGTTACTCAAACTGACAGCAGGACCGCTTACCTGAATCCATTTAAAGGTAAGAGAACTACCGTCTGGGTCACTGGAACCTGAGCCATTGAGTGTTATAACCGATCCCTCGTTAACTGTCTGATCCGATCCGGCATTTGCTGTTGGAGCCTCATTTACCCAGGATACATTAACAACACATGTGTCAGTTGATTCAAGGCCTCCCTGGTCGGTTACAGTTAACCGGAAGACAACAGCATCGCCTTCCATACCGACATCAGGAGTTATAAAGGCTGGCTGAATTGAAGCTGAATTATTAAGTATTACAGCAGGCCCGCCTATCTGCACCCACCTATAGGAAAGTGTATTACCGTCCGGATCACTGGAACCCGAACCATTAAGCGTTACTGATAAACCTTCGGAAAACGTCTGGTCAGGACCTGCATCGGCTACAGGAGCCTCATTTACCCAGGAAATGTTGACAGCACAGGTATCAGTAGACTCTAATCCGCCTTCATCTGTTACAGTCAACTTAAAAACAAGTGTTGTGCCATCCTTGTCAACGTCCGGAGCCTTAAAGCCTGCCTGAGCTGAGCCGGCATTTGTTAAGCTTACAACCGGACCGCTTACCTGGGACCATTTATAGACAAGCACATCTCCGTCAGGATCACTTGATCCGGAACCGCTAAGAGATGCTGATACCCCTTCATCAATCGTCTGATCAGCCCCTGCACTGGCTTCCGGAGGATTATTAACTGACTGGATATTTACCATACAGGTGTCCGTTGCCTGAAGACCGCTTTCATCAGTTACTGTCAGTTGAAATACAGCAGTTGCACCTTCTTTATCCACATCGGGAGCCATAAAGCCTGCCTGAACTGAGCCGGCACTGGTTAAGGTTACAACCGGACCGCTTATCTGGGTCCATTTATAGGCAAGCACATCACCGTCAGGATCACTCGATCCGAAACCGTTAAGAGTTACAGAAGAACCTTCATCAACATTCTGATCAGCCCCTGCATTTGCTTCCGGAGGATTATTAACTGATACGATATTTACTACACAGGTATCTGTTGACTGAAGACCGCCGGCATCAGTTACCGTCAGCTGAAAGGTCATGGACTCACCGTCAGATTCAATATACGGTATGGCAAATGTTGGGTTTGCAACGTTTGAGCCACTAAAGGTTACCGCCGGACCGCTTACCTGGGTCCAGTTATAGACAACGGAATCACCATCAGGGTCTGTTGATCCGGAACCGTTAAGGGTTACAGAAGAGCCTTCATCGACATTCTGATCAGGGCCTGCACTTGCAACCGGGGGATCGTTTACCCATGTTATATTAACGATACAGGTATCTTTTGACTGCAGGCCGTCTGCATCTGTAACAGTGAGTTGAAAGGTCAGAGATTCGCCTTCAGGATCTACCAGGAAGGTTTCAAAAACAGGATTCGCTGCTATTGAACTGCTGAGGGTAACGGAAGTGCCTCCGATCTGAACCCATTTGAAAGACAGGACATCTCCATCAGGGTCTGTTGAACCTGAGCCGTTAAGTGTAACTGCAGCACCTTCCTCAACGGTCTGATCCGGGCCCGCGCTGGCTGAGGGCGGATTATTTACTGATACGATATTAACAATACAGGTGTCTGTTGACTGAAGACCTGCCTTATCGGTAACCGTCAATTGGAACGTCAGTGATTCTCCATCAGATTCTATATAGGGAGAATTAAATAATGTCTGTACAGCACCTGAATCATCCAGGGAAACGGCCCTGCCCCCTGTTTGTGTCCATTGATATGTCAATGGGTCACCATCAGGATCACTTGAATTGGCCCCGCTCAGGTGTACCACTGAACCTTCATTAACATTCTGGTCAGGTCCTGCATTAGCTGATGGGGGATTATTTACAGATATTATGTTAACAATACAGCTGTCTGTTGACTGAAGACCATGTTCATCAGTTACCGTAAGCTGGAAGGTCAGGGATTCGCCTTCTGAGTCAATATAAGGAGAGTCAAATATGGGTTGAACCAAAGTTGAATCATCCAGGATTACGGAAGGCCCGCCTGTCTGCAACCACTGATATGTCAGGGAATCACCGTCAGGATCACTTGAATTGGTGCCGTCAAGATATACCAGCGAGCCTTCATTTACATTCTGGTCTGGCCCTGCATTGGCTGCTGGGGGAATATTTACAGATACTATATTAACAATGCAGGTGTCTGTGGACTGGAGACCTTCGTCATCCGTTACTGTAAGCAGAAAAGTCAGGGATTCGCCATCTGAAGAGATAGACGGGGCATAAAATGAAGGTTGCATTGCAGCAGGATCATTAAGGGCCACATCAATTCCGCCAGCCTGTACCCATTGATAGGATACGATTTCACCATCAGGATCGTTTGAATTTGAGGCATCAAGATATACCAGAGATCCTTCATTAACATTCTGATCCGGTCCTGCTGCCGCGAGGGGACCAGTGTTGCTTGAAACTCCTTCAGTATTTACCTCATTTGAATAATCGCTTTCAAGTCCTGCCTCATCAACTGCAGTGACAGCAAAATAGTAAATCTGGCCATCATCAGGCAGTATAGCTGAATAGGTTGTAACAAGCCCTATATCACCACTGTTATTTGAGTATTCCCCTGAATTTTCACCCCAGTAGACCACATAATGGCTTAAATCGGGCTCCGAATTGGGGTCCCATTGAAGAGTAACCTCACGGGCATTTACTGCAATGCTGAAAAGCAATAACATAGACGTATAGATTAATATACGCCTGACACTGGACAAAATACTGGAATTGATAAATCTTGACATAAAAAAAACACCTCCCTATGTTGCTATAAAATACGGAACAGCACTTAGGTCGGTGCTTCTCCGCCTGGTGACCCTTCACCTAAATATCGAATCAGTACTTTAGAACCAGGATCAGCGGCTATGCTGCATGTTCTTTCGAACATTCGCCTTAACAAGCGGTAAAACAAAAAACAGATACGAAAAACAACTAGTACTTAAATCGAACACTGTTTCAGCTTATAAGCAATATCAGTGCCAAATTTAATATAAATCATACTATATTTATTACTTATTGATATTACTAATGTTTTTACCATCATCATTTATCACAAATTTACCGGTTATAAACAGCAGGAACATTTATTATCTTTAATAATACATTGGAGTTATATTTTTATTGTACACATTTATCGACACCTCACCATCCCGCCCTTAATCAGGGGACATATTGATAGCGTGCACAACTGTAAATACAGTCTCAACCTGCCGCGATATATATAAGGATTGGTGGCGGATAAATACAGAATATCTAAACTTCGCGAAGATATCGTACAAGAAGGCAGGCTGATGTTATTAAGACTCCGCAGCCCAGGATTCCTGCCTGAAAGGTCCAAACATCAGCAATTGCTCCAAGTATTATTGGAGAAAGGCCAGGGCCTATTATCCCTGACATACTCATAAGTATGCCGGTAAAGACACTACGTTCGCCCAGAGTAGTCAACTTTGAAATAGCCACAAGCCCGGCTGGAAAAAACACAACACTGAATGTTGCCTGGAAAAACAGCGCTACACTTAAAAGCCATGGAACATTTATAACAGCAATTGCCATGGTCGAAAGGCCCGCTGCCAGAAGAAGGATCAGAAGGAGTTTTTTGAGATTAAAACGGTCAATAATAAAACCCACGGAAATCATTGCAATAAAGCCGCCTATCCTTGAGATGCCGAATATTGTATTTGCAGCTTCTATGGGGATACCGCGTTCTTTCACAAGGAACAGGGGTATAATATTAAATATACCCATACTGGCGATTGCGCAGGAACTCCACAGTGCCGTCATGATCCAGAAATCCTTTCTGCGCACTATGTTCATCATCCCTGTCTTTTCTTCCTTTTTTGCCCTGGGATCAGGGGAAAAGATGTGAAGCACTGCCCCCACAAGCAGGCATGCCCCGCCTATAATAAAAAAAACCGATTTCCAGCTCATGATTGAGATAACAAATGTTACAAAAAACGGGACAGTCAACATGCTGAATCCGGCAGCAGTTTCGTGGACAGAGATGGCTTTTCCCCAGTTTTCCGGTTCAAACACCGCCGTTATAAGCGGGATTCCGCATGGCAGATATATCCCTGATGCCAGGCCCAGCATGAACGAAAATGCAGCAAAAGAGATATATGAAGAGGCAAATCTTAAGAATATAAAGATAATGGTCATTCCATAGAATGAAAGAAGGATTGAACGCTTGTAGCCTATCCTTAACGATAAAAACCCTGCATAAAAAACCGATATAGTATTTCCGATCCAGAAACAGAAGAACAATATTCCTGACATGGTATGAGTTATTGCAAATTCGTCTTCAATGAGCGGCATTAAAGGAGAGATGATCGATTTTGCATAAAAGTTTACATACCAGAGAGACCAGAATAATAGGAGTAAAAATAGTTTCATAAGATAGTCACCAAATTAGACATTTGCCCGAAAATAAGACGGGCTGAAGGGATTCACCCTGTTTAATGCTGCTTTGCAGCCCGCTACGCGGATTTAACAGGGTAAAGACTGAAGGCCTTTAGCTAACAATTGTCCGAAGACTCATTATATCATTCTAACTCCCACATCGGAATTACTTTATTATTCAACATGTTACAAGGCCCAAAACTGTAAGGTGTATAAAAACTCTTCAAATTAATTTGTACATCCGAAAGAGGCAATTTCTGGATGGACACTGCTAATTATAAAAATAATTTATAACCGGCGTTCAAAGCTTTTCCGAGTTTTTTGGCACGCTGTACGCCTATCTGCATTTTTCCACGCTCCATCATGGAAAGGTGTGATTGAGGAATGCCTGCTCTTTCTGCCAGATCCTTCTGCGTAAGCCCTTCTCTGTTACGCAGTGCACGAAGACAAATAGACGGACTGTCATTATCAGAAATCTCCTGAAAAGCTTCACGCCATGGTACACCTTCGTGCAGATCTAAATACCCAATCTTTTTCATAAGTCGTTCAGCTTCATCCCTTTTATCAGCCGGCCCGCGAAACCGAATAGTTATCAGTTCAATATGGTGCTTTTTCGTGTGTTCCAACATATGTAACCTCGACAAGTCGTATTTTTTTATTTTGTTCCTCCCAAATTACGACATAAGTAGGATGCCCTTTCTTTATGTGACAATGGTGTCTGTCCTTGTCCAGTTTTCCGTAATTAGGCCAGTCTCCCCTTACCGGCCCATGCAATTCAATATCACGTAAAAGGGCAAACAGACTTTCTTTTACTGCTTTATTCGGCAATCGTTTTATTTGCCTGACAATCTTTTTACTTATCTCAACTTGCCACTCGTGCATAACTTATACCATTTATAGTATATTGTCAATAATGCTAATCAGCCTCTGACCTAAAGTCCGCTGTTATTATTACCAATAAAAAATTTGATGGTAGAGTCTGGCCGGAGCAATATATTACAAAGCTGGGAATCAGGACTGTCTTTGCCCATCGACAGAAATTTTAAGATTTTAAAATAAAGGGCAAATCACAAAAAGTCGAATTAACCCTTTCCTTGTTCTCCAGCTTTAAAAGTTAGACTGAAGCATTTAGTTGCTATGTTTAGGAAAGCAGACTGAAGGAATTTAGACTGAGGGATATTAGTAAATGCAGTAAACCTAAAAGCCTTCAGCCTTAACCGCTTCAGCCTTTTTTCCGTCCCACAATTACATTCCTGCAGGTAACACCCAGTATCTTTTTATCCTGCATCGCTGAAACTGTACCACCCTGAAACCTTTCGGATGACATTGGCGCCTGCATGACATGCGTCACAGCCCATCCTGCTTTTCTAATCAAATTGCCGTAATCAATTATAAGGATTGCGGATTCCTCGTCCTCCTCAAGGGCCGGGGTTCCCTGAAAGTCTCTCCAGTCCGCATTTATCATCGCCAGCCTGGTGCCTTTTTTACTGTTCTCAAACGCCAGCCTGAAAAACCTTTCCAGGAAATCCAGATAATTTTCTTTTGATAGATTCGATATGCTGTCCTCTTCATATTCCTTTGCTTTTTTACTGAAATAAGGCGGATCAAAGATTATCAGATCGGGTTTTGTCTTTCCGCTGATCGGCCACTTGAGATTGTTTATATCCCAGAAATGAGGCTCTATCTCAGGCCTTTCATCGATTCTATCCACCATATCAAAGCTCCAGCACCTCCGGTTGAATGCAAGGCATGTGTCGGCCACTACCCCTCCTCCGGCCATAGGATCAATAACAAGGTCGTTTTGTTTTGAGAAGTAATAAAGGATATGGGCTATAAGCTGGGCCGGAATTCTTCCGGGCCATTCATCACCAAACCTTTTGTCGCAATCAATCCATCTCCAGTCGTCCCAGGTCCTGATTCCCCACTGTAACTTATGGTATCTACGCTTATCATTTTCTTCATTCAATTTGAGCGACCAGACCATAGATTCAAGCCAGCCGTGCTTTTCAGCAACTTGAGAGACTGTAAAACCTTTTTCAAGATCGCTATTTACAACTTTTGGCAATCTTGCCAAAAGTTGTAAATGCTTTGAGATTGACTGCTGCAAAAAACCAAAACGCTTTGCTATCCGGTCCTGCGGGACTCCCAGTTTTTGCATTCGGTATAATTTGAGATCAAATTCCATTTGTACTGAGGCCCTTAAATCGGCAATGTAAGAATCCACTGTCCTTCTGGCCCTTCCAACAGTCTTGCCAATATCATGCGAACTGAGATTCGGATTTCTCAGATATGCCCTTCTTGCAGTATCCTTTGCATCTTCATCACTGAGCTGCCTTGGTCCGATTGCCTGTTTTGCAGCATAAAGCAGGGGATCTTCCCCGTTGAGCTGCATAATCTTTGCTGAAACCGTTTTTTCTCCAATACCCTTGTAAGCCCTGAACCGGTGCGCACCATCCAGAATGCGGTATTTACCGGGTTTATCAGGGTGCTCCTGTAAATGAATGGGGTCAAATTTGAATCCATCCCTCATATTTTCCTCAAACATGGACACCCTTTTGTGGTCAATATTGATTCTTGGATAAATGCTGTTGTCCAGAACAATGTCATCAATCTTTATGGATTGTACTTTACTCATGATTTTATCCTTTTGTATGAAAGCAGGCTGAAGCATGTTGGCTGTGAAGGCTGTCCTTTGAATTACAAACATCATGCCAAAATAACCCGGATGAGGTTCTGTCTTGGACAAAGAGAGCTGAAGCCCTTAAATATAGATGCTTTTCATTTTATTGATGCTGCGATGGGATTGAATATTTTTAGGGCTTTTTATTAGCAGGAAAATAAGATTGCACAATATCATGTGCATAATGCCTAAATTTATGTGCAGATTATGTATTTTTATTCTTAAAGCCCCGTGATTTTTCTTATCTCTCAAACAGAAATTAAAAATCATTGATAGGGTCCCGGAGGATTTCTTTCATGCTGGGGATATCACAGCGGAGTTTGTGAGCAGCCAGTTATATATTTGCAACTTATCATTCCAACAAAACAGGCGAATGATTATTCGCCCCTACATGCAATGCCTGGTCGCATCGCCCTAAGGCTCTACATATCATTCCAACATATAAGAAAGGCAGGCTGAAGCGGTTTAGGCTGAAGGCTTTTAGCTAACAGCATTTAGCTTACAGCTCAAAATGACAAACAGCGACACTCGATAATTGACGTGACAGTAGTATCGATTATTTAACAACCTGACTACCCTATGCGCTATGCTCTTTGCACTATGCGCGACTGAAAGGAGCGTCGCAATCGCCCGAAGGCTCTTCTTATCATTCCAACATATTTAAAATACCCGGCATCACCAATTCTCTATTAAAAAACAATAAGTTATATCATTTCTTTTCCGTTTCTGTAAACTTAATGGACGCATCAGCCGGCAGGGCAAGACCGACCCCTACCTCAAGTGCCTTTAAAATCCCTGCCGGAACCGGGCATGAAACATGGGGAAGGTTTGACTGACAGGCCGCAATAACCTTTGACTGCCCCTTCCTGAAGAGCTCATCCATAACGTTCAACGGTTCCTCAGCCAGTATAGCTGCAACTTTGCTGCAGTTTGGGCACTGACCTTCCATTTTACAAATTGCCACATACTGTTCCTTTTTCTCAACTTCAATACGGGTAGTAAATCCGCATATACCGGAAAACACTTCAACTTTAGTCATTTCACACTCTCCTTTTCATATCAGCAGGATAATACTTCTTTTATTAAATGATCGAAAAAATCTTTGCAAGGATATTTATAGAGTTGACATGTACTCCGATAGATATAATGTTATGGTGCATATCAATAAAAGGAGCATGTCATAATGAAAAAACCTATTCGACTTCTTTCAGTTTTTGCTGTTTTAATACTTCTTGCTGCAGCAGGATGTTCAACATTTCATCTTACAGAAGGCAATGCTTATAAAAAAAAGAGGGCTGGCACAGAACCTGAGTATAAAAATGTTATTGTCATGGTCCCCGATGGATGCTCCATGAGTATAGAGACCTTTGCACGATTATATAAAGGCTCGGATATAAACCTGGACAAACTGCATACAGGGTCGGTAAGAACATTTTCTGCAAATTCAGTCATAACGGATTCTGCCGCAGCAGCCACGGCCTTTGCTACCGGACATAAAACCACAACCGGTTTTCTTGGAGTTGGCCCGGATACAAAAAATATCCTTTCAATCTATAAACCGAAGTCATCTCCCTATCACCCTCTTCCAAGCATCCTTGAAGGAGCAAAGTTTAATGGAAAATCAACCGGCCTGGTTGTAACCAGTGTAGTCAATCATGCTACTCCCGGAGGTTTCTCTGCCCATGTGCCTTCACGCAATATGTCCGATGATATTATGGAGCAGATAGTATACCAGGACATTGATGTAATATTTGGCGGTGGGGGAAGCAATCTCCTGCCCTCGGGAACCGAATATAAATCCGCTTCAGGAGACATCTGGAAGGGGACACGCAAGGATTCGGAAAACCTGATCAACATCCTTCAGGAAAGGGGATACAGCTTTATCAGCAGCAGTGATGAGCTAAACAGTATAAAAAATGACAGGGTATGGGGAGTCTTTAATAAAGGTAACCTTGTTCCTGATATAGACAAGGATGAACTGAATCCGTCCCAGCCGTCACTGGCTCAGATGACCGGAAAGGCAATTGAAATCCTCTCGAAGAACAAAAATGGATTTTTTATGATGGTGGAAGGAAGCCAGGTAGATTATGCCGGGCATGCAAATGATCCGGTCTTTATGGTTTCCGAGTTTCTTGCCTTTGATGAGGCAGTCGGTGTCGCGGTCGACTACGCAAAAAAGAATGGCAATACGCTTATTGTTATCTTTCCGGACCATGATACAGGGGGGTTAAGCATTGGCAATACAAGTGAACTGGGTCGTAATTATTCTTCAACACCTGTTGACACGCTGGTAGCTCCCTTTAAAAACGCCCAAATTACGGTCCAGGGCTTACTTGAGCTGGCCTATAAAGACAACAATGCAACCATAGAAGAAATAAAGGAGCTTTTTAATACAAAATGGCAGCTGTCACTCGATGACACCCAGGCTGCTGAAATACTTAAATTTAGAAAATCTGCCTATGGAGTTGCCAATTATTTAAGTAACAATTTTTCGATAATCGGCTGGACAACCGGAGGCCATACAGGTGTGGATGTGCCGCTCTGGATTTACCCTAATGAGGGGGATGGTTCTATTCGAGGCAACATAGATAATACACAGATAGCTGTTGAACTCGCTAAAATTATGGAGTTCGACCTCACAAAGATAGGGGAGGAGCTGTTTGTTGATGCGGGAAGTGTTTTTCCTGAATACAGGATCTCAAATGACTATACAGGTTATATCCTGGAGACAGGTGATACCCGCATTCCTGTAAACAAGGATGTTGTAATTAAGGACGGACAGGAATTCCGAACCAAAGGAATTACAGTATATGCTCCGAATATCAACAAGGTATTTATTCCCAGGGAAATGGTAAAAATTATTCAGGGGAAATAAAAAACTGAACCGCAAAGACGCTAAGGACACAAAGAAAGACAAAAGCAATATAAATTTATTGCTTAAATATAAATGGCTTTTCTTCGTGTCCTTCGTGCTCTTTTGTTAAAACAAGCTTTCGTACCTACACCAGTTTGCGTTCAGGCTTGAATCAGCAAAGCAAAGCCATGATAATATCAATCATACAATTTACTTTACTCAGAAGATCCCTGCATTTCACATTCTCTTCTGTATCATTGCCTCCCGGAATATATTTATCCAGCGCTTCAATCAATGGCTGAAGTTTACCAATCTCAGGAAGCAGTTCCCTTGCCATCTCAAAGAGCTCCTCAAGGTCGGTACTCCTCGGCGGATGTATATCCCTGAAAACCAAAACGGCCTTTAGCGCCCTTACTGCAGCAAACCTTAAATTATCCCTGCATCTGAATAACTGTCTGCTCTCAAGTGCATTTTTGCTGTTCCCCAAAAACTCACCGGACTGATGCAGGTATTCTTTTTCAATTACATATTTTTTTCTTTCCTCATAGCCTTTTAAGGGTAAGGCGTTCATGTCAAAACCCGGTCTCCGGAACAGTATCAGGCCTTCACTCAGTGCTGAATAAACCATGGTACCGGGGATATCTTTCTGGTTGTAATAATCATCACAGGATCTCAGTATAATATGTTTATCATGAACAATATGATCAGTTACTGACAACATTTCAGCAGTCACCTTCTCATTATCTTCAACGTCCATGATCACCATCATATCTATATCGCTGAATTCATCAGTATCTCCCCGCGCCGTGCTTCCGTATAAAATAATCACTTCGGGATCATAATTATCGATTAAATAATCTTTCAGCCTTTTAACTGTATGTGC
The DNA here is from genome assembly GCA_963667015.2 of Desulfatiglandales bacterium. Taxonomy (GTDB): domain Bacteria; phylum Desulfobacterota; class DSM-4660; order Desulfatiglandales; family HGW-15; genus JAAZBV01. The sequence continues at coordinate 2,434,360 of CAXXJJ010000001.1, read as the reverse complement.
CTGTTTTTCATTCATAGAAATATTGATAAATTATCCTGCAAATGTTATTTTTTAGTCTGATTCAGACATGTATATAATGCATTAACCAACTGTCATTGCCGGATAACAATGATAGTTACAGCAATTTTGCGGGTCAATACCAGATAATATGAAACAGCTTGCATATAAAACCACAAGCCTTGCAATAAAGGCAATCTATAATCTTTCACGGGCAAAGATCAACCTCCACGGTAAAGAACACATCCCGGAAAGCAATGCCATTTTTGTAATCAACCATTTCACCAGGATTGAAACCTTCCTGATGCCCTATATTATCTCAAAACTTACAGATAAACCTGTATGGTCGCTTGCCGATCATACCCTGTTTGAGGGGGCATTCGGCTCATTCCTCGATACAATAGGGGCGGTGTCCAATAAAAACCCTGACAGGGATAAGCTGATAATAAAGACGCTGCTTACAGGTGAGGCATCATGGATAATTTTTCCTGAAGGCCTGATGGTAAAGGATAAAAAACTGGTCGAAAAGGGAAAATTCATGGTGTATCACGCGGGCGGAAAGCGTCCTCCGCATACAGGAGCAGCCACCCTTGCAATGAGGGCAGAGTTTTACAGAAGGCGCATCATTTCACTCTGCATGAAAGGATCTGAAGAGGCAAAAAGACTGATAGAGATGTTTCAGATCGACTCAATAGATAAGGTTTCTCCAATAGAAACAAATATCGTACCTGTCAACATCAGTTATTATCCGGTCAGAGCAAAGGAAAATATCCTGAGCAGGCTTGCCGGTTCAATGGTTGATAATATACCGGAGCGTGTCATAGAAGAAATAATGACAGAAGGGACCATGCTTTTATCGGGTGTGGATATTGACATCAGGTTCGGGAAACCCATAAAGCTCAAGAATCGGCTGACCCACAGGCTGATAAAAAAAGATCTGCAAAAAAAGGAATCATTTGAATTTGACGATCCAATTCCTTCTCGAAATAAAATGCGCAGAGAGGCTATTAAGCTCATGCAGGAATACATGAGTGCAATCTATAATATGACAACAATCAACCATGATCACCTATTTGCCTCCCTCCTTAAAAAAACATGGTATCGCAGCCTGGACCATAATTTCCTGAAAAAAAGAGTATTTTTGATAATCTCCGAACTTTTATCAAAAAGTGATCTGTACCTGAATAATGATCTTGTGAATGATCAGATCCATTTACTGATAGATGACCGCTATGATAAATACAGTAACTTTATTCAACTGGCCATTGATACGGGTATACTGGAAAAAAGAGAAGACAGGTTCTTCCTGAAGAGATCAAGGTTCTTTGTTAAAAGTGACTTTCACAGGATTCGCATAGAAAACCCTGTAGCAGTACTTGCGAATTGGACAGAACCGCTTCGAAGTCTTCAGAGGACGATATCCAAATATGCCAGTATGCCCGAATTTTTAATCAGGAAAAGGCTTACAGGTCATATAATAAAAAAAGAACAGGATGACTTTGAACTGGATTATGAGACATTTTATATATCAAAAGAATCCAAACCAGCAAAAATCGGCAGGCCGTATTTATTAAATAAAAAAGGAAGCGATGCAGGAGTACTTTTAATACACGGGTATATGGCTGCGCCTGAAGAGGTCAGAAGTCTGGCAAAGTATATTAACAGCCTTGGTTTCAGGGTCTATGCTCCCAGGTTAAAGGGACATGGCACTGCCCCCGAAGACCTGGCCAAAAGAAGTTATAATGACTGGATAAACTCGGTGGAAAGGGGTTATGCAATATTAAGCAATATGTGCGAAAAGGTTGTTGTAGGGGGATTTTCAACAGGGGCAGGGCTTGCACTGGAGCTTGTTTCAAGAGTACAGGATGTCAGGGGAGTATTTGCGGTCAATCCTCCTATGAAACTGCAGGATTTTTCCTCAAGATTTGTCCCTGCGGTGGATGTGTGGAACGCTTTAATGAAAAAATTAAAAATCAAATCCATGGCAAGGGAGTTTGTAGAAAACCAGCCCGAACATCCGCATATAAATTACACAAGAAACCCCATCAGCGGTATAAGAGAGCTTGAAAGACTGATGGAAAAGATAAAGGATAAGCTTGGTGATATCACTGTACCGGCGCTTGTTATCCAGGGAAACAATGATCCTGTTGTCAATCCTGAAGGTTCACAGCAGCTATTTGAAAGAATCGGATCCGAAGATAAAGAATACAAACTGCTGGATTTCGATCGTCACGGAATAATCATGGATGAAGGCTCTGATGCGGTCCATAAAATTATTGGTGAATTTATCGAGAGGGTATCCGGTTAAACAATCATTTGATTAAGTTACAATAAAGTTGCCTCAAGGCTCAGCACGTACAGTACTTTCTTTTTACAGATACTCTTGTGATATCTCAACTGTATATAAAGTATGGATCCTGGCAAGCTATGTTGTGAGATTGGTTATGTTGTGTGTTTTAATTCCCTCCATATAATTCATCATTTAATTCCAAAAGAAAGATTAAGTATCCATTTTATTCATCTAATTTCTCATCATTTAGCTTTCCAATACAAAGCGTCCCTCTATGCATACCAGTCCATTTTAATCTAAAGTCGTTTTTTCACCTTGATAACAAGGGAGGGAACGATGCATGAGGAGAATGTTTTAAAGAAGCGGCCTTGCAGGATCTGTAGGCGCTGGTTTATGCCTAACTCAAGAGTGAAAGACCGCCAAATGACCTGTGGTGACCCTGGATGTAAGAAGGAATGGCATAGAAGGAAGTGCAGAGAGTGGAACAGAAAGAACTCCGACTATTTTCGAGCCAATTACCTTCAAAAGAAACTCAATGCAGCCTGCCAGTCCGGAACCCCTTCCTCACTCCAGTCAAAGACCCGGTTAAAATCCGGACTACCCCATTTGTTAGTTCAAGAGGTGATAAGCATTCAACATCTTATAATCGTTGAGTATTTCGGACAACTGCTCTTCAGACGATTTCAAGAGGTGTTACGAGCTCAACTAACTGTTATGACAAGGAAAATAGATCGACTACCCCCTTAAATGTTTTCAAGATGTGATCGACTCTTTCCTGGATTTGCAGGTATATTTACCTGAAAAACTCAGGAGTTGACTATGATAAAGAAAAAGATTCTCAACCCGAATCGAATCAGACATATTGAAGGAGGGTTCGGTTTTTTACCTCACCGACTTCTGACTGATGAGTTTCTTGCGTACATGGAACAGGAAGAGATCCTGTTATACTCCTTCCTCATACTTGCTGCAGATAGATATGGGTTATCTTTCTACTCCTATGATGCCATTTGTTCTTTGCTCCGGCTTTCTATGGATGAGTATATTGAAGCCCGGGATGGGCTCTTAAAGAAAGATTTAATTGCCTTTGACGGAACACTTTATCAGGTACTTTCCCTGCCTCCGAAACCATTATGGGAAAAAACTTTACATAAAGGCCAGAGTAATTCAAGAGTCAGCGGGCTGATACAGGAATCACTTTTGGAGGTTCAAAGTGATCCTTGAAGACAGCCGGAGATTAATGGACTCGATCCGGGATTATATGCATTGGGTCAAATCAATTGAGAAGGAAAAGGGGAGCAGATCCCATAAGCGTTACAAGCATATCCTGATCGACTTTCTCTTCTATGTAATCCATAAAGATATAATATGGGAAAACATATTTACTAATGGTACTGCAGAAGCCTTTCAAATATATAGCGGTTATAAGAATGCCTATTCTGCACTTAGGTCGTTATCAGACTATCTTTTCAGCCGGGGAGTTATCGATCATACCCTGAATCAAAAAAATGCTGCGCCACCTTTACCGGATATTTATGAAGAATACCTCCTTCATCACTCTCAATCTCTTGACAGTTCTCCTACACACATCAAACGGATCAGGAGGGTTCTGAGCTCATTCCATGAGTATCTGGAAAAAAATGACATCTCCCTTTCAAAGCTTAAAATCGAACATTGCGATGCCTTCATGGCAACATTCAAGGTGTCGGACTATAGCCGCAGGCTCTATCGTTATTGCCTCAGAGGTTTTTTAAAGCACCTCTATCATGAAAAGAAGATTATCATAAGGGATTTAGCCCCGTTTCTTGTCGGCCCTCCTCAATTTGCCCAGAAAAGGCTGCCAAGGTTTTTACGTCCAAAGCAGGTAAAAGAACTCTTTGCCTCCCTGGAGCTTTCCACACCCACACAAATGAGAACCTATGCCCTGATACACCTGGCTTACTCTCTGGGTCTCAGGCCTGCGGAGATCAGTAAGATTACGTTAGATGATATCTTTTTCCAGCAGAGAAAACTCACCCTCCAGGAAAGAAAAGGAGGGGATGTCATCACCCTGCCTGTACCTGAAAACACCATTAAGGCTATTGCTCTTTATATCTCTAAAGGAAGACCGAAGGGCTCATCAAAATATCTGTTTCTTAATCATCACTTTCCCTTTCATCCTATGAAAGCCAATAACGTTGTCGGATCTATAGCAAGGGCCATGAAACAGGCCGGACTCCCCTCATCTGCTTACTGGCTCAGGCACACTTATGCACAGAATCTTCTCCATATGGGCCGATCCATTTATGAGGTAAAAGAAATGATGGGGCACCAGAACATACAGTCAACCCACAGATATCTTCATATCAGTACAGAGCTTATGAGAAAGGTCATATTCAATGAAGAACTTTGAAAGTTTTCTTGCTCCGCAACTAAATGATTATCTTACTTATCGTCAAGGCCTGGGATACAGCATAAAATTATCCCAGGCTAATCTTCTGGTCCTTGATCGATATTTAAAAGAGACAAACGCTGACTGGCATTCTCTTCAATCTTTTTACTTTCTTGAGATGAGATCCAGCCTGGAGTTAGAGCCACGTGGTGTCAACAGGGTGATCTCCTCAGTGAGGGTCTTTTTTAATTACCTCTTACGACAGGAGCTCCTGGTTGAAAACCCCCTTCGGGACATTCCCTCTCTCAGGGAAAACAGCATCATTCCTTTTGTTTTCTCCTGTGAACAAACCGATCAATTACTAAATGCCGCATGTAACAGATTAAGAAAAAAGAATCAGTATTTTCTGACTGACCTTGCGGAGTACCTTGTTATTCTTTTATTGGCACGATGCGGTATGAGGATATCAGAACCACTGAAACTTATGAGACATCATTACAACAGGGATGACGCTACCCTGTATATTAAAAAGACCAAGTTTAAGAAACAGAGGTTGATCCCCATACCAGGGGACGTAAAATCGGAGATAGAAAACTATCTTGCTGTGCGCAGGCATGCATGCCCCAATGATGAGAATCCATATCTACTGGCAGGGAAAGGCCTCAAAGCCATAAGAGACTATCGTATACGCAATTTATTCCATAAAGCCGTAGAAGATATCGGGCTTGACCAGCCAAGAAAAATCATAGGGAATGTGAACTTCAGTCAGCCCACACCTCATAGCCTCAGACACAGTTTCGCAGTAAATACCCTGCTGAACGTTAAAAAACGAGGACAATCTCCGCAGAATGCCCTTCCGGTGCTTGCTGCTTATATGGGCCATGCGGAATACAAATACACCAGTGTTTATCTCAGGGTCATGGATGCGATCAGCCGTAAAAATCTGGTGGATTTTTCTTTATGGCAGAAGAGGAAGGAATGAAGATATCTACTGCTGTCCATAAGTTCTTTGAACAATACCTTCCCCACATCAAGGGAGTAAGTCATAATACTGTCAAATCCTACCGTGATACCTTCAGGCTTTTTCTGCCTTTTATTGCAAAATATTATGACAACAAAATAAGCTCTCTCAAGGTGGAGCATATCTCATCAGAGGTGATTATTGCATTCCTGAACGAACTGCAGATTGAGCGTAATAATCTTGCAAAGACCCGGAATCAAAGACTGGCTGCCATTAAGTCCTTTGCTAAAATGATCCGGTTTATGTGTCCCGAATACAGGGAACTGGCAGACAGGATACTTAATATTCCCCAGAAGCGCACTCAGAAAACGCTGGTAGGATTTCTCTATCAGGATGAGATTCTAAAGGTCTTTCAATGTGTAGACATCAAAAAAAGGGACGGCTTCCGCGATTATACCCTGCTTCATCTTCTCTATGACTCAGGGGCCAGGGCCAGTGAGATCACAGCCCTTAATATCGATTACTTCGATCCTGACCATAATACACTTGCCATCCTGGGAAAGGGGAATCGCTTCCGCATCATACCACTTGAAAAAAGAACTTCTCAGCTCTTGCAGCTTTATATCAAAAAATATCGTGTAGAGCCGAAAGCGCAATACAAACACCGTATCTTTATCAATCAAAGAAGAGAAGAGCTTACAAGGCATGGTATTTATCGTCTCTGTAAAAAATACCTTTCTATAGCCATCCCGGCAAAACGACTAAAGTACATCAACCCTGCACACAGTTTCCGGCATTCAAGAGCAGTGGACCTCCTTTACCGCGGTGAATCTATCACGGATATTAAAAACCGTTTAGGACATGACAATATCCAGTCAACAACTATTTATCTCCATCTTGATCTCAAGCACAAACGCGATATACAAAAGCTCTTTATCAGATATATGAAATCGGTAATCATATCCGATTCAAAAATACAAGACCTACTTCAATGGGAGAGTGACAAAGATATGATGGCATGGCTTGATAGTTTATAGACCGGGAGAACATCCTGCCGGTTAAAGGAATAAGTATAATAGGCGGAATATTATTATGTTATCAGTTCTATCTCTGTCATCATCAAAAAGCAGGATAACTCATTGCTTTTTATGGTTATTTGAAATATCCGAAGACTTGTTCTGATAACTTCCTTTTTTCAATGGGTTAAGTGAACTCGCAACATAAGGCAAGATATCTGTACTTTTAGCATTTTGTTCAGAGACGTAGTTCTTACGCTGTCACCTGCAGCAAATTGATGGGTAGTTTATTTTATGACTCATTCTCAACAGTTGTATATTTTGAAATTTCTTTAAAGACTTCTGTTAAATTTTTAAATGACAATAAATAGAGATCTTTGTTAGTTTCGATAACAATAGCATCTTTTGCAGAGCCGCTTACTATGCAAAATGCCATTTTATTATTTGCTAATTGAAAGTATCCAGCATTATGTCCCGGGGGGTTTGTGCCCCACTTCTTATGAGCAAGCTCATATCCGGCAGCAATGTAATTTTTCTGATAATTAACCGATTTTATATCATCCCATGAAAGAACTACATTAAGATTTCCTGAGAAATTCAGGCCTGACTTATTGACATTCATTGAATTCTTTTGGATCGCTATGGCAAAAAGCAATAAAAATATTGCGGTAGCAACGATTATACCGAAATATTTTTGCAATTTTCCATAGTTCCATTTAGTAAATATACCTAAAAAAATAAGAGAAAAGAAAATGGTAAGGCCAATCGGATATAATATTGGCGGTCGTATTATAATTTCCATTTTTCTCCCTTTTTATATTTTATCAGTGCCTTGCAATGAGATCATTTATTAAGCCAGCGCCTTGCTCTGCCTTATCCACAGTAATAAACAGCTTTTTGTTGTTCTCCAGGCCGAGTTCCAGCCCCTCACCGCCACGCAGTACAAGAGACACACGGCCCTTAAACTTCATTGATCCACGATAACCCCAGCCTCCATGCTGCATAGGGATAATCTCTACAGCTCTAGCCTGACAGATCGCCTCCAGTGGAATAAGTTTTCTTGGCCAGTTCATGGGACCAAATGATAACTTTACTCCATGACTGTCTGCGAGCAGCCTTATTGACATAAATGGAATACATAAAATTGCCACAAGAATCATTATCAGGGCAAGCGGATAAAAATGCTTTATAAGAAAAAAGATGCCAAGTCCCATACATCCGACCAATAATGGTAGGCTCCACATTGAATATGCAGTACCGATCCATACTGCACGGTTATCCGGTTTAAGATTAGCGCTTGGTAAAGCAGGCACAGGTTGTTCAGGTAACTCGACCAGGCTTCCAAGCCAAAAGGCAAGACCTGCCATCAGACATGATGCAACCAGTTGAATAATCAACCCGACAAGAATCCCTCCTTCGACAACCGCCTTAGCCCAGTCAGAAACATCAAGATTATTGTATGTTATCAACCAACTAACACAGGTAATCAGAGTACAGCTAAATGCCATGACAGACATTACGCGGGACATGCCATATTTGTAGACGGGTTTCCTGCGCGAAGAAAAAAACATTACAATAGCCGGAATTCCGACGAAAATCAGAGTAAAGATGAATAATAAAAATAATTGCATCGAACCGTTTGGGCTTCCATCTAAATCCCAATGCACTGCAACTAGGTTCGGGAGTCGTTCCCGGAACAGGAAGAAGGGAAGCATATTAAGAATGATGAAACTGGAAGGCAGCATAATTCCTAGAATCCTGCGTATTGATGTTTCATTAGCTCTTAAGTTCATAGATATTCCTCCAGTAGTTCATGGATCTCTTTCAGCGATAGTCCCTGCCTCTTGGCTTCTCCTATAAAGTTTCGAGCCTGCTGCCGGAGCTTTGCCAGTTTACCATCGCCCGCAACAGTCACACCCCGTCCACGCCGCATCTGAACCAGTCCTTCATCCCGAAGCTCTGCCAGCGCGCGCAATACAGTATGCATATTAACAGCAAGCGAATCGGCCAGTTCCCGTGCTGTGGGCAGCCTGTCACCAACACGCACTTCTCCTGTTGCAATGGCCCGGCGGATCTGGGATGCAATCTGCTGAAAAAGAGGTTCAGTGGAATTTTCATTAACTTGAATTAACATTGTTCTAATGGTAATAGAACAATTAATATTTTGTCAAGGAAGAAATAAAGGCATATGGATAGACTGATACTGTTAAATCAGATGGAAGCCTTGATTGCATATCACTGCTATATATCCAAGGTTTTTTAAGCCTATTAAAAGTTGGGATATATTTGATATATATCAAGTTCAGATATAAAATTTCTATACAATACATTTTATCGCCCAGACATCCCTATCGTCTAATCTATTGATATTAACTGAAATTCACAGATTGATATACAGGGCAATTACTTAGCTGATAATTTTTAAAATCTTTATAACTGAAACAGTGACCATAAATAAGTTCGTAGGTTGGGTTAAGCGAAGCAACCCGACAATATTCAAATCGTTATTTTTCAAATGAAGATCATTTAGGTTTTATAGCAAACACCTACTTCTATGAATTACTCAAGGGCAAAGTTCCTGAGCTTTATAATGTTGGTGACTGTGATTATCCTGCAATTATTCCCAAAGCAACCGGCGCAGGCTGGAGAATTGGTAAACAGATCCAGGCTCATTAAATAATTTGATTCTTTAAACCCCCGCAGCAATGCTGCATTTTTTTGTTTTGGATTGCATGATATTACCGAATTTGAAGTGCCAATGATTACACTCTTCGCAAACCTTTCTCGATTTTCATCCGAACTGGGATGAAAAGCTTAAGAAGCGTTTGTGGTCGGATTAGCTGCAGTTATCATATCCCATGGCACTGCATAATCATTCTCAGATATAGGAATCGGTTTTTCTACCGGCGCAAAGATATAAGCAATTTTAATGATGCTATCATCAGAATTCAAGGTATTTTTTCATTTTTATGTGAAAAGACTGTGAAAAGATGTGTGCCATTGCCTCATTAATATATGTTAATAATAGCAGTGACGATGGATAAGATATTACAGAATGATTAAAACCCCTGTCCCATAAATTTATGGGACAGGGGTTAAATATCTTTAAAAAACTACTCAAGTCATGGAAATTGCAGTTATTTTACAAAAATAGGTTGTCGATCTTAATGGACAGTTAAGTGGAACAAGGGCATCCGGTTAAACAATCATCTCCAGTTGTTCTATATGCTTCTTCAGCCGTTTTGCAGAAACAGGAAATGCAGTACCAACCTCAGGTGCAAACACCGAAACCCTGTACTCCTCTATCATCCACCTTAACTGTTCAATGCCCTCTTTCTTTTCTACAGAAGCATATGGAGACAGGCTCTCAAGCATGCTCCCGAGTATGTTTTCATACTCTTCAACCAGTTTTGCCTTTTCCGCATCCTTTTCAAGGTTATATACGCCCCTTTCCACTCTGACTTCCATTGCCCTCAAGTACCTTGGAAGCTCTGACATATCCTTGAGTGAATAGATATCCGGAAAACTCCGTGGAATAAGCCTTTCTGCCTGTTTTCTTAATTCCGCACAGAGAATAAGCCCTGCGGGGCTTATCTTTTTAGCCTTTTCCATGTCATCGATAAGGCTTCGTGCATGGCTGTAAGCCAGGATAACCTTTAAGGCCTGTTCCCTGAGGCCTCTGTATTCATCCAGCATCATACCGGGAAGATCATTTGATAAAACCTCAAAATCTTCCCTGGTCCGGATGTTTTTCCTCAAAAGTCTTTTCAGGAGTCCTTCATACATAACATTACAGAGCGCGGATTCCCCTCCAAAATATACTGCCGCCCTTGCTGCCTCTCCGGGAAAGGGCCAGTCCCGTCTTAAAAACTTTATATCCTTTGCAAGCCTGATATTTAACAGTTCCTGGACACCCATACAGTGCACCCTAAGGGCAAGCTCCTTATCCTGGTAAAGGCGTATATTTACCTTCCCGTTATAAGGTTCAAGAGCGGGATAGAGTTTAACAGGAGTTCCTGTCTCAATACTCTCCGGCAGACTTTCAAAATCCCATGAGGTAAGACCTTTTCTTTCCCACTCTTTTTTCAGATTATCGAACTGCTTCATATCAGCGGGCTGCTGTTCCCGGTTATTTAACAGATCAGGTATATTTCTTCCTGCCTTTAACTCTTTTCCACTGTTATCAGTTATAGCAATCCTGGTGCGCAGGTAGTCGGGTATCTCCACCTGTTCCCATACCTCGGCAGGGATACTCACCTTGAACCGGGTATAGACAAAACGCGACAGTGTATTGATTGGAGACTGGCCGCCTATTTCCATCTCCTTTATAATTATATCCACCGTATTTGATACTGGAACAAGCTGTTTTCGGTATCGTTTGGGGAGTCCCTTGATTAGAGCCGTCAGCTTTTCCTCCATAAAACCTTCGACTCCCCATTCCAGGGATTCAGGTGTAATGCTGGATACAAAAGCAGAAGGTATTTTTATTGTAAGGCCGTCATCTTCCTTTCCGGGTGAAAAGCTGTATGAGGTCCGGAGCCTTACACTTCCTATCTTTAATTCATCAGGGAAGAGACTAAGATCAGCCCTGTCAGGCATTGAGAGAATAATATCATCCTCTGTCATCTTCAGGAAATCATCGGAACAGTTCTCCCTTATCATCCTGGCGAGGCTCCTCGAATCACATATCCCATTCAGCCTGTCAGAGTAAAATGCTGCCAGTGCATCTTCTCCGGCAAGCAGATCTCTTCGCCTTAGCTTGTTCTCCATGTTTTCAAATTTTTTAAGAAGCGCCAGGTTATGATCCAGAAAGGAAAACTTCTCTTTGATATTATTTTCAACAAGCCCGGAGCGTACAAAAACCTCATGCGCTTCCTTTGGATTGATCCGTCCATAGGATACGGAACGGCCGGTTACAATGGGCAGGCCGTAGAGGGATACATTTTCAGACGCCACCACCTCTCCCCTGCTCTTTTCCCAGTGGGCATCGGCATAGGAATATTTGCACAGGCTTCCCCCCAGGGTTTCTAGCCATGCCGGATCAATCCTCCCCACATTCCTTGCAAAGAGCCTGGATGTCTTAACCATCTCTGTTGCCACTATCCATGCAGGGTTTTTATTAAAGAGCCCCGAACCCGGAAAGATCATTACCTCCCTTCCCCGTGTCGCCCTGTAGATATTTTTTTCTTTGAGAACTGCAATATTGGATAAAAAGCCGCTGAGTATAGCCCTGTGAATACCTGCATAGCGTGACTCTGAATCGTTTTTTTCAGGCAGCAAAGTGACAGATACCTTCTGCTCTCTTATTATGGTCATTATCTGGTCATATGTGTAGGCCCACTCCCTCATTCTCGGGAATGACAAAAAGTGGTCCCTGCAGAATTTGCGCATCCTGTTCTGGGTTTTAAGTTCCTTCCACTGCCGATGATACTGCTTCCAGATCTTTAAGAGTGTAAAAAAATCCGAATCATTATCCTTAAAGGGTGCATGCATCTGATCAGCCTGGGCGGCCTTATCCAAGGGTCTCTCCCTTGGATCCTGTATACTCAGTATTCCGGCAATTATCGCGGTCTCTTCAACATATCCTTCTTTGCATGCCTCTATCATCATCCTGCTGATTCTCGGGTCCAGGGGCATCCTTGCCATGAGCCGTCCCTTTTCAGTAAGAATCCTTCTGCCGCGATGACTCTCTATTGCGCCAAGCTCTTCAAGCAGGTCAAAACCGTCCTTGATACTCCTGTCGCCGGGTGGATCGATAAACGGGAAACGGGAAGGCTCTCCAAGTTTGAGGTCTATCATGCGAAGTATGACCTCTGCGAGGTTGGCTCTCAGGATTTCGGGCGGAGTAAACTCCTCACGATTTTCAAAATCCTTTTCCGCATATAATCTTATACAGACTCCGCTCTGTACACGGCCTGCACGCCCCTTTCTCTGATCCGCGCTGCTACGGCTGATAGTACTTACAGGCAGGCTGTTTGTCCTGGTCCTTGGCAGATATCTTGCTATACGTGCCAGGCCTGTATCGATCACATACCTGATTCCAGGAATGGTAAGTGATGTCTCAGCCACGTTGGTCGCCACAACAATCTTGCTAGTCTTTACGCTGTATATTCTCTGCTGCATGGATGATGGAAGACGCGCAAACAGGGGAAGCACGGTCGGGTTATCCCTGTAGTTTCTGCCGGACAGCCTTTCACACGTCTCAAGGATATCCTGTTCAGTGGGCATAAAGATAAGTATGTCTCCCCTCTGCCTTTTATCCTTCAGGTCATCAACCGTCTGAACTGCCAGATCCACATAGGTAACATCCCCCTTTTCCTCCTGCTCAGGATCAATGGGGTTGTACCTGAGCTCAACAGGATAAAGCCTGCCGCTTACATGTATAACAGGGGCATTGTTAAAGGCCTTTGAAAACCTCTCGGTATCAAGTGTAGCGGAGGTAATTATTATCTTAAGTTCCGGGCGCTTCGGGATAAGTGTCCTTAATATGCCGAGGATAAAATCAATATTAAGGCTGCGCTCATGAGCCTCGTCGATTATCAGGGTGTCATACTCATTTAAAAAACCATCTCCCTGGGTTTCGGCAAGGAGCATTCCGTCTGTCATTACCTTTATATAGGCATCGGGAGGGGTTCGGTCCCTGAACCGGACCTTGTAGCCAACAGACTTCCCCAGTTTCTCACCCAGCTCTTCGGCTATTCTTCTGGATATGGTTGATGCCGCAATACGCCTTGGCTGGGTGCAGCCTATCTTACCTGAAATGCCGCGCCCTGCCTCGATACACATCTTGGGTATCTGTGTACTCTTACCTGATCCCGTTTCCCCGGAAATAATAAGGACCTGGCTATCCCTTATTGCTGCGACTATTTCATCTTTTTTTGAGGCAATGGGCAGCTCTTCAGGATATGAAATCTTCGGGATATTGGCCTGCCTTTTTTCTCTTTCCAGCACGGACTTCTCTGCCCGTGCAAGCAGACCCGAAAGGATATTCGAAGGTGACTTTTTCGATCCTCTGTCCTTTTTACCAGGATTTTGAAGCTTTTTAAGCCTGTAGGAAATAACAGCCCTCTCCTTCAGCATGGTGGAAGGAAGAAGGGTTTTTATTTTTTTAATTTCTTCGGAAATACTCATTTATTTTATTCAGTCCAGACCTTCATAAGCCAGACAATCACCTCAGCGGCCTTTTCCATATCTTCAAGTGCTATCCATTCAAAACGGGAGTGAAAATTATGCCCACCTGTAAACAGATTTGGGGTTGGAAGCCCCATAAAACTCAACCTGGCACCGTCGGTGCCTCCCCTTATACTTGTTCTGCAGGGAGTCAACCCGGCCGCTTCGATTGCCTTTTCAGCCTTTTCAAGTACCTCGGGATGTTTATCCAGCACCTGTTTCATGTTCCGGTATGATTCATTAACAACCATGCTTATTTCAGCCTTCGGGTATTTATCGCTGATTCTGTTGACTACCTCACCTATCAGCTTTTCCTTCTCGATCAGACCCTTTTCTTCAAAATCCCTGATAAGCATCTGGATATTAGCCTCATCAACACTGGCAGTAAGAACATGGGGATGGATATACCCTTCCCTTTTCTCAGTATTCTCGGGCGCACCAACTCCCTGAGGCAACCCATCGATTATTTCCGCCGCGATCTTCACCGCATTTAACATTTTTCCCTTTGCATAACCCGGATGTACATTTATACCCTTAATTTTTATATCCACAGAGTCGGCGCAAAAGGTTTCATCCTCCAGTTCCCCAAGCTTTTCACCATCTATAGTGTATCCCGCATCAGCCCCGATCTCTTCGACAGTTATCCTGTCTGCACCCCTGCCCACCTCTTCATCAGGAGTAAAAAGGACCTTTATATTCGGTCTGGGATACTCGGGATTTTTAACCAGAAAATTTAAAGCACTCATTATTTCTGCAACACCCGCCTTATCGTCAGCCCCGAGGAGTGTACTGCCGTCTGTAGTAATAATGGTTTCGCCTGTCTTTTCCTTTAAAAGCGGATTATCCTCCACGGAAAGAGCCAGATCTCCTGACAGGATAATGTCTTTACCGTCATAATCCCTGTGGATTTTAGGATTTACTCCTGTACCGGTAACATCAGGAGATGTGTCCATATGGGCTATAAGTGCAATTACAGGTATTTCACTATCCCGGTTGGTTTCAAGAAATCCTGTGACATACCCGTAGTTGTTCACACCGACATCCGTTAGCCCTATATCATCCAGTTCCGAAGCAAGCTTCCTGGCAAGATCAAACTGCTTTTCAGTTGAAGGAAAGGTGTCTGAATCCGGGTCAGATCTGGTATCTATCTTCACATATGAAATAAATCGTTCAAGCAGGTCTGGAAATTCCATCCGGATATACCTCCTGTTTATTCAGTTCTTCAAACTGTTATAGATGGTATTTACCTGCCTGCAAAGCTGCTCAAACTGTTCGGGATATAAAGACTGGGCCCCGTCGCTCAATGCTCTTCCCGGATCATGATGAACTTCCACGATAAGGCCGTTTGCCTCAACAGCCATTGCGGCTCTGCTCAGAGGAATCACCTGGTCTCTTTTTCCTGCCGCATGACTCGGATCGATGATAATCGGAAGATGGCTTTCATTTTTGACAACAGGTACTGCAGAAAGATCAAGTGTATTCCGGCTGTGATTTACAAATGTCCTTACACCCCTCTCGCAGAGAATGACCTGTGAATTCCCTTCAGCCAGTATGTATTCCGCTGCCATCAGCCATTCTTCTATTGTGGCGGCCATACCCCTCTTTAAAAGGACAGGCTTTTTTGAGGCCCCTGCTCTTTTAAGAAGGCTGAAATTCTGCATATTTCTTGTCCCGATCTGGATCAGGTCTGCACTCTCTTCAACCATATCAAATGTTGTCAGGTCCAGAACCTCGGTTACTACAGGTAATCCTGTTTCTGCCCTTACCTTTTCAAGTATTCTCAGCCCTTCCTGTCCAAGTCCCTGAAATGAATAGGGAGATGTCCTCGGTTTGAATGCGCCGCCCCTGAACATATTGGCCCCTGCTTCCTTTACTTTTTTTGCTATAATAAGACACTGTTCTTCGCTTTCAACTGCACATGGCCCTGCAATCATCGCAATATTGCCGTTTCCTACCTTTACTCCTCCTACATCTACAATCGTTCCCTCAGGCTTAAATTCGCGGCTGACAAGCTTATAGGGTTTTGTCACAGGTATGGCATCCTGTACACCGGGCATCCCCAGAAAAAGCGCACCATCTACAGGCCCCTTGTTATAAAGGATACCGATTGATACCCTTTCCCCTCCGGGAATGGGTCTTGGCGTATACCCCTGATCGTTGATAGTATTTATTACATTTTCAATCTCTTCTTCTGTTGCGTTTTTTTTCATTACAAGTAACATTTTTTATCTCCCTATAATGTTTTTCTTCAGGCCAAAAAAAAGGCTGATGGTTTCCCACAGCCTTTAAAACAAAAAACCGCGGGAAATGTTTCGAAGTCCGCGGTCCCTATTATATTTCCTGAATGACAAAGGTAAAATTCTAAAGGACGACAAACCCCTCCCTGTTCCACCAGCGCCACCACCAAAATCTGTTTTTTATTATATTCTTTGTCATTTCGTTCCTGTATCTAAACAACTTTCCTGATTTTTCAGGAAATTTAATCCATTACCTGCTTCAATGTCAAGGGTTTTATTGCAAGATAATCTTCTTCCTTTTTAATTACATACATGCTAGGGTGCCCTTTTCACACGTACATACCAAGGAGAGATATTTATGGACAAAAAGCGGCTGCTGATAGGATTTGGCCTTATTATAGTATTTATTTTATGGTCGGTAATCTCACTTTATCCGGACTGGCTCTGGTTTGACAACCTGGGATTTTCACCGGTATTCATGAAGATGCTCTTCAGTAAATACGGTTTCGGAGTGATCGTCTGGCTGCTTCTCATAACCCTTATCTCAGTGAATATTTTTGCCGGTAAACGGCTTAACCCGGGCGCTTCCGGTACATCAGTCACTGAAAAGAGCAACTATGCCGCCCAGTTTGGAATGTCAGACAAAACGCTCAATACCCTCATCCTTGCCCTTATACTTATTCTCAGCTTTGTAGTAGCATATAAAAGCTCCAAGCACTGGGATCTTATTTTAAGATACCTGTATCAGGAACCCTTTGGGACTGTTGACCCGGTTTTTAACAGGGATATTGGTTTCTACATGTTTACACTTCCATTTCAGATCCTTATAAAAAACGGACTTATTTTCCTTATTGCAGTTTCAACGGCTATTACAGCCATCTGGTACCTCAAAACCGGAGCAATCCAGATAGAGGGAGATATGCCCATGGACGGGGCACCGCCAGCCCCTCCCACGATAAAAATTGCTCATAATGCAAAAAGACACCTTATATTCCTGTGCGGCATAATCATGCTTTTTATATCATGGGGATTTTTCCTTAAGATATACGAACTCCTGTTTTCAATCCAGGGACCTGCATTTGGAGCGAGTTATACAGATGTAAATATAAAGGTACTTGCCTACAGGATACTCATGGTTATTTCTCTCCTGTTTGCAGGGCTGCTCATATATAACGCCATAAAACCCAACATGAAGATGATCCTGAAGGGAGGAATCGTCTGGATCGGTGCCATTGTTCTCCTTTCCTATGTCATCCCGCCAATGGCCCAGAAATTTATTGTAAAGCCGAATGAACTTGCAAAGGAAGCTCCATATATCGAGCATAACATCAAGTTTACCCGCGAGGCATATAACCTCAATAAAATGAAAGAGGTTCCATTCTATGTAAGCGATAGCATATCACCTGAAACTCTGGCTGAAAACGAAGCTACAATTGAAAATATCAGGGTATGGGATGAAAGACCGCTTCTCCAGACCTACAAACAGCTCGAAGCAATCAGGCTCTACTATGACTTTAACAACGTAGATGTAGACAGGTATCAGATTAACGGCAAATATCGCCAGATAATGCTTTCAGCAAGAGAACTCGTTGCCAGTAAGCTTCCACCCCAGGCAAACACATGGGTCAACAGGCACCTTAAATATACCCATGGTTATGGTCTTGTCTCAAGTACTGTCAATGAAGTCACAAAGGAAGGGCTTCCACACCTTATTTTAAAGGACATTCCGCCTGTCTCCGATGCTGACATGCGGGTAGACAGGCCTGAAATATATTTTGGTGAAAGCACAGAGGATTATATCCTCATAAAAACAAAGGAAGAGGAATTCGATTATGGTAAGGGAGACAAGAATATCTTTACCATTTATCAGGGAGAAGGTGGCGTACCCATAGGCACGTTTATAAAAAAGCTACTGTTTGCCATTGAGTTTATGGACCCGCAGATTCTCTTTACCACATCCCTTACACCTGAAAGCCGTATTATGTATAACAGGAGGATCAGGAACAGGCTTAATATTATAGCTCCTTTCCTTCAGTATGACAGCGATCCCTACATGGTTGTATCCAATGGCAGGCTTTTCTGGATTATGGATGCATACACTACTTCGGACATGTACCCGTACTCTGTAAGGTCCCAGATACCCGGAACCAGTAAATACATCAATTACATCCGAAATTCCGTAAAGGTTGTTGTTGACGCCTATAATGGAAAGGTAGATTTTTATTCCATGGATGAAAAGGATCCTATACTTAAAACATATAAATCCATTTTCCCCTATCTCTTTAAACCCTTTGAGGCCATGCCCGAGGGTCTGAAAAAACATGTAAGATATCCCAAGGACCTCTTTAAAATCCAGGTGGGCACATATACAAAATATCATATGACCGATGTGCAGGTATTTTACAACCAGGAAGATCTATGGCAGAAACCGGATGAGCTCTATGGAGATACCCGTCTTGAGATGGAGCCCTACTATATAATAATCAAACTGCCGGATGAAGAAAAAGAGGAATTTCTTCTTATGCTGCCTTTTACCCCCTATCAGAAAGATAATATGCTGGGGTGGCTTGCGGCAAGATGCGATCAGCCTGATTATGGAAACCTGTTTGAATATAAACTACCTAAAGGAAAACTGGTATACGGGCCAATGCAGATAGAGGCAAGGATTGACCAGCAGACAGAAATTTCAAGGGAACTGAGTCTCTGGGACCAGAGGGGATCAAGGGTAATCAGGGGAAACCTGCTTGCCATACCCCTTGGAGATTCCTTTATATATGCCGAACCGGTCTATCTCGAGGCAAAGCAGGAATCAACTTCCGGGCCGGCACCTGCACCCGCCCAGAAGGGATTCTTCCCCAAACCCCAGGCCGGAAACCAGGGTGTGGCGGGAAGAAGAAATGCCAAGGCATCGGCATCACTTCCGGAGCTGAAGAGGGTCATATTAGCCTTTGGAAACAAGCTGGTAATGCATGAGAAACTGGATGAAGCATTAAGAGAGATACTCGGGACAGAAATAATCCCGGAACAACCCGTCACAACCGAAACCATTATCCCTGTGGCAGGTTCCGAATCTAGCCTTTCAGAAACAGCGAAAGAGGCCCTTGCCCATTACAGGAAGGCAAAGGAATACCTTCGTCAGGAAAACTGGGCAGGATATGGTAAAGAGCTTGAAGAGCTTGAAAAGATACTGACAACAATGTCAGAGAAGGAGAAATAGCAATCGTCACCTGACGAAGGCATTCAGCTAAAAACACCGGATTAAGCAGGACATAAAGCCACCCCGCCTTAAAGGCAGGGTGGCTTATTCAATATATGGCAGCACCACCTAAACCATATTTTACCGACAGATTTACGTCAGCCACCAGCATCTACTATGGCTGGGTCATTGTATTCGTGGCCACCCTCCTCATGGGAATCGGCTATGGGATAATGTACAGCTACAGTGTATTCTTCAAGCCTATCATCGATACATTTGAGTGGGACAGGGCAACGGTTTCATCGGTTTATTCGATTTCACTCGTTTTAAGAGGGGCAGTATCCATCCTTACCGGCTGGCTTTCCGACCGCTACGGCCCCATAAAGATGACTTCCTTCTGCGGAATAATGCTGGCCCTGGGGTTGATCCTTTCAGGATATGTAAACCAGTTATGGCAGTTTTACCTTACCTATGGCCTGATACTTAGCATCGGTCTCAGCGGGTCATTTACAATAGGCAGTGCTGTAACATCAAGGTGGTTCAACAGAAAACGTGCCATAGCCCTTGCTATCACATCAACTGGTTCCGGACTGGGTACACTCACCATTGTTCCACTTTCCGAGAGGCTTATAAATACTTACGGCTGGCAGTTCGTTTTTATTGCATTGGGATTGTGTGCAGGCCTCCTGATCATATCAACATCTTTCCTGCTGAGACTGCCTCCACAGGAGAGCGGAAAGGACATATCCGAAAGCAGCATTATTTTAAATACTGTACCTGAAAAATCATTTAAGGAAGCCGCATTCAGCAAGGAGATGCTGATGCTCAATACGATCTTTTCCTTTATCCTGTTCTGTATGCATATGATAATGATCCACCTTGTAAACTATGCAACGGACATGGGTATATCCTCAATGAAGGCAGCCGGGTTTATAAGCACCATAGGTGTTGTAAGCATAGCCGGACGGCTCGTAATGGGAAGTGCAAGCGCAAGGATAGGTACACACAATTCACTCTTAATATGCAATGTACTTAGGATTATCTCCCTTTTCTGGCTCTTTTTCTGTCGTTCTGCGGCTGATTTCTATATCTTTGCCATAATTTTCGGTTTTGCCTATGGAGGTGAAATTCCGCAGATGCCTCTCTTTATAGGGGGACTTTTCGGGGTTAAATCAATGGCAGCGCTCATGGGTCTTTTGATTTTTGTAAGTAATATCCTCGGTGCCATGGGGCCCTATACTGGCGGTAAAATCTATGACCTTACGTCGCACTATCAATATGCAATCCTGCTGGCATTTATATTCAGTATCTTTGCATTCATACTGGCTTTAAGATTCAAGAAAACAACATCAATTGCAGCTCCTTAAATCCCCAAGCATTAAGAGTTATTCGCAGCCCCCTTTACTTTATTGTTTTTTGCCAAAAAAATTCAATATTTCAATTTGCCCCCAATCTATCCAATCACGTTTTAATAGATATTCACCTTCTCTTTGTGTGGATCTTTCCCAGGACTTCTACTGAGAATTCATCGCCTTTCTCCAGGCTTCTTCCGCCCCTACATATCCTTTTAGACGAGCATTGCTTATCTTCATCTTTTCTGTCTGCTTGACAAGGATGTACCACTCAAAAATATCCTTTAAAAATGTTGGCTTTCCAATACCTTCGTTTACATCCGATGTTGTGCTGTATTGCATCCAGAATAGAGCTACTGCTTTTTTGTTGATTTCTTTGTCATTCAATTTGGTCAATATATTGGAAACAACCTCAAAGGGCGGACAAATTGTATATCTCTTCTGAAATTTCAGCAAATACAAGACTAAGGCATCTGAAGATGAATATTTTCCTGAGCCCATCTTTACCTTTCCACAGGTAATTATGGTTAACTTATTGTTCCTGTTTGGATAAATCTCTTTGGCGGTTCCACCCACCATTTTCTTTAAACCTTCCTGTGTCCTTTGATATATTGCATAGGTATTAGGTTTAGATAGAACAAAAGCATAATAATTATTTGTGTCGGAGTTAATTTGATATATCAATCCTGCTGCTGAATTTTGAGTGTCTTTTTCAATGTTCACGTCCACGGAGACGGCTCCTTCTGAAAGACTTTTTTGGAGATCGTCGATTGTGGTGCATTTTTGAAAGCCGTTTTTAACTGCACTGCTCATTTAAATTTTACAATAGTGTTTTTGGACAGACTCAGCGTATTGCTGTGAGGCGCGCGGTAGTTTTGCTCGTCCTTACAAGCAAAGGGGTATACCAGTCTTATGGTTGGCGCATTATTGATTCTCTGAAATCCTGGATACATTTACCAAACTCAATACTGTAAACATTCTTAAAAACCATATCATGGTTGCTGTTATTTGTGAGCTCTTTCATATATGATAAAAAATATTCCTTTCCATATTTTTCTATAAGATAATCAACAATGCACGCAAATTCAGAATACATGAATGTAATTCTGTATTGAACATCAAGATTGATCTGGTCTTCTTTATTTGTCTTGAAATATTCGGGAGGCATAAAATTGCCTTTTCGAATATAATTATATGTTTCTTTTTTTGAAGGATACCATGATGTTCCCATTTGGTTTGCACCATAAACAGCGATACCTTCAAGTAACCATTCCGGATATTTAAAAGCTCGCAAAATACCTGAATGCTGATGAAGTAAACAATGGGACAATTCATGTGTAAGATAAATTTCTAAAGAAATTTTACCATCTTCTGCTTCTTTTAATGCCCACGGAGAAACAATTAAATCGCCATTATAAAAGGCACAGAACCGTGCCTTGGAAATTGAGCGTTTATAATAACTGTTTTTGTCTTTAAAAATAAATATTCTTGGCTTATTTAAAAACTTCCATCCATGAAATTTTTCAACGCCAGGGATCAAAGAATCAATTTTAATGAGGTCAGGGTATTCGGTGCCTTTTTGAATATAAATAACAGTGTTGGTTAATTCATTTTTAGAAAACCCGATAATGACGGGGGAGTAAGGGAACAGTTTGCCATATAGAAAGCTATAAACAATAATTCCCAAGATAAAAATTGCACCTATTGCAATTATATATTTTAGTCTCTTTCTCATTTTTAAAAGTGTCATTTTTTGATGGTATAACACGTCATTCACCAGTTCCAGATATCTTTACATTTTGAATGTTATACAGAAAGATTGTCATAAAATCGATATTTTGATTACTTGTCAAAACCTTTAAAAACAAATTAACCAGTGTCAGACCTTCGTTCCTGATAGATTCAATAAATCACAAAAAAACAATTGGATTCCCGTCTTCACTGGAATGACGTTCGGTGTCTGGATTCCCTCTGGCCCTATTGTCGTGTCATGCGTTACTGTCATCTCGACTCCCGCCAGAAAACAGCGGGATAAATTCCAGGAGAGATCTTGCCTTTAAGAGAGTTATAAGGCTTTCACTCTAAATGAAGACCCTTTAGGGGCACTGTATGCCTTGCGCTTAAAAGGGCTTCCAGATATATGAAATAGTTTTTAATAATTTTTTCCGCTGTTATTTCATCTCTTTGAACTCTATCCAGAGAACTGCACCTATCTCCACATCCTTGTCTTCTCCGTCATGCTTTATCTTTTTATCGGATGTGTTAAGCCCTGCAAAACCCCACCAGCCGGCCTTTGGCACTGCATATGTAAATACGCCGTTTTTATCTGCCTTTACCACCTGGGTAACAAAATAGTCATTGGGAGCTTCACCCTTTTTATCTTTATTATAATACTCTATTTCCACCTCTGTTCCAGGTGCGGGCTTTCCGTCAACAAGCACGATCCCCTGAAAGACATTTCCTGCATAAAGCCCGAATGGTCTGGTAACAGGAACAATCTCGGTTTTTAGTCCAAGGGGTTCATCCCAGCCTTCATCCGCGCCAAAGGCTGCAACGATAGTTTTGGTGTAATGTACTATATAGCAATCCTCTGCCGGCTCCCAGTAGGGTTTGGGTTCCATATTAAACCAGTAGACTCCGGGTCTCTTTATTTTATATTCCGATACCCATGCCTTCCTGTCCATGGCCTTTGTCTCTTTTAGTGATGGAAGGAGATCGGTTTTGTTACCATTGAGAAACAGTTCAAATTTTGCGGGTTTTTCCATATCCATACCAACCATTTCAAAGGGGTGTGAAAAGGATGCAGTCAAAGACAGATCCCTTGCATCCCCCTGCATTACCATGCTGTCCGAAGGGATGATCATCCCGAAGTGGGCTAAACCGGTGCTGCACATCATCAGAAATAATACTGTAGATACTGCCGTGATACTCAATTTTTTCATAATTATTTTCTCCTTAAAAAAATTGATTTCTATTTGGAATAACACTGTTGACAATAAAAAAAGCCTCAAAAGCATTTCAGGCATAGTTCATGCCGGTAATAAGCCTTCGTGGCGGTTGTTTTAACATTATTTGATTTTTATTTTGTAAAACGTTTATGAGTCAGAACTTCAAATCCTGATTCGTAGATCATGATTAATTCCTTGAGCCTTTACCCCTGTCTTTTTTTCGATTTCATATAGGCGACAATCCCCATGATTCCCAGAATATAACCGATCCCTCCGATTATTTCGGTAACCCCAGGGCCTTTATCCTCCCTGAGTTTTGCAAGTTCTCTTATGATGGGTTTAAGCTTTACATCAAGGGCAGCTTCAAATTCCTTCCTTAGTGAATCCTGCCCGGCTGCAACTTCGAGTGGAACTTCGGTTTTTTCAGTAGTACCGGTATCGGAAGTAACTTCTGCTGTCGGGACCTGGTCGGATGAGAATTCTGATTTTTTAAAAAGATATTCGGCGCCATGCCCCATGGAAGATTCAAGGACAATATTCAGGTCGTCAATTTTGGGGATTTTAAAAGAAAACTCTCCATTCTCATTGGTTCTGCCATTGAGAAGCCCTTTTCCTTCAGAGTCAAACACTGTTATTGTCCCATCCTGAACTTTTTTATTTCCACCGAAGTAGCTCTCAGTATAAATCATATCACCTTCTGTCCATGCAAATATGTAAACCTTATGAGCATGGGCAGCAGAACTATAAAAAAACAAAACAGCTATAAATGTCAGGACAGTAAAAAAACAGTTACTCTTTTGTCTCATTGATCTTTTTTCACTAGCTTTCATAAACAACCTCGAGAATGTCGGGTTTTACTTTTTTTAGAAATCTTACACAGAAAAACGCAACTATCCCCTCTATAACCATTATGGGTAGATTGGCAATAACAATCATTTTTGCAACTGCAAGAAATTGCTCTCCCGTGAAATAAAGAGAAAGGGCTACCATGATGCTGCTTAAAAGCACTGCAGTAAATCCGCATAAAAAGGATGAAACAGACGACACAATAAAGTTGCTGCTTTTTACTCCCTTGCCTAAAAGCAGATAACATACTATTGCCGGAAACGCCATGTTGAGAGTGTTGACACCAAGAGAGGTAAGCCCTCCATACTGAAAAAGTATTGCCTGGAGCAACAGCCCGACAAGGATGGCAGGAAATGCCGCCCAGCCAAGGAAAATTCCAACAAGCCCGTTTAATACAAGGTGTATGCTGGAAGGTCCGATAGGCACGTGCACAAGAGAGGCTACAAAAAAACCCGCTGAAAGAATCGCGACCTTAGGAATGCGATCATAGTCTATTTTTTTCAGGCCAATCGCGGTTCCCGCAACTGTCAGAGCTGCTCCGGAAAGCAGTACCGGTGCTGTTAAAATTCCTTCTGAGATATGCAATGTATTAATCCCTTCGATCCAAAAAAAAGCCACGAATGCTTTTTTGAAATTAAAAATTCAAAAAAGCCTTCGTGGCTGAAAATTCTATTTAATTATAAGTCTTTTAATAAGGCTTCGTGCCTTTTTATGCTAACATATATCAGTATATTTCATTATGTCAATGATATATTTTACCCTGTATCAGTTCTTGTTTGGGAAAAAATGGGCAGGCAGCCGCCTTCGCTAACGCTTCATCGTGCCAGGTATGGCCCTGCTCCTGTAGACATTGAAATATTCAATTTATTAGTGAAAGTATCTGATAAAGAATGGGCAGTGTGGCAAAACTGAGAATAATTCCCACACCCACCAGTGCAGAAGTAAGTGCCGGTGAAAGATTGGCTATAACAGCCAGTGCGCCTGCTGAAACCATTGGCGGCATTCCGGATTCGAATATGGAAACCCTCACTGCTTCACCTTCCATGCCTGTAATTTTGCAGAATATAAGCGCAGCCGCAGGGGCCACAATTAATTTCATTAAAAGACCGAAGCCAAGCTGCAGGGTTACTTCTTTATTGAGCCGCAATGTTAACTGAAAACCCACTGCAATCATTACCAGCGGCACAAGGGTTGAAGACAGAATCTTTAAAAGTTCGGTGACTGCGGAAGGATATGTAATGGATCTTAAGGCAAGAGCGAGTACAAGAGCGATAAAGGGAGGGAATGTAACAACCCTGGTGCAGACACCTTTTATCGTGGGTCTGCTTTTTCCTGTTCCATAAAGGGCTATAATAAGGGAGCCGTAAACCGCGAGGGCAAGAAAGGAACCCAGCTGGTCATATATCAGTGCATATGGAATGCCATTTTCTCCAAAAAATGCCTTTACCATTGGAATACCTAAAAACGAGGTGTTTCCAAGCGGTATTAAAAGGAGAAGACAACCTGTGGCTGAACGGTTCCATTTAAATATTTTTGAAAAAATCAGTATAACAGCACATGAAAAAAGCAGAATGCCCCAGGGCATAAGCATGGGAACCAGCAGGTCTTTTGAAAATACCAGTCTGGGGATATTCTGAAGAACCAGTGCCGGCAGGGATATATATATTACAAACAGATTCAGGATATTCCCGGTTTCATCGGAAAAGTCCGGTATATGCCTTAATGCTTTACCTATCAGCAGGAAAGCCAGGATTATTAAAAAATTTTCCATGATTACTTAAGTCCCAGGTATTCCGTATCAGCCGGCCAGGGCATCTGCCCCTGCTGCAGCAACCTGTGAATCCTGCATTGGAAACACCCCTGACACTCCAATGGCCCCTATAATTTTTCCATCTATAATAAGCGGAATACCTCCTTCAAGAGCAATGATACTCTTCATGGTAATAAGGCGCAGCTCCTCACCGCCCGAAGCAAGCAGGTCCTGCCACAACCTGGTCGGACACTTATAACTCACTGCTGTCTCAGCCTTTGCCTGAGCAAGATCCATACTCGACAGCTGTGTCTGATCCAGTTTGTGCAGCATGACAGGATTTGCTCCGCTGTCCACAATAACGATAGCTACGGCCCAGTTGTTTGCAGCTGCTTCAGCCTCTGCAGCAGCCATTACCTTTTTTGCAAGCTCAAGTGAAATGGGCGGTCCATACTCCGGAGGCGCCTGTTCCGGTTTGGGTTCCATTTATTTCTCCTTTTTTAAGCAGTATCTAAATCCATGTCTTTTAGGCATGGTCGTGTTAGCCGGCTAAGCCAGACCTGTAGATTTTACGCAGTTATTAATATATCTAAATGCCTGTTTCACCGATTCGTCATGCCAGACTTGATCTGGCATCCAGTAGAATTGATTACAGAACTCTGGATTCCCCGATCCAGTCGGGGAATGACGCTGGAGCTGGATTCCCCTTCAGATCGCAGTCGGGGAATGACGCTGGAGCTGGATCACAATTTCCGAATAGCCTTCAGCATCGCGTCAACGATGTAATGCCCTGATATGTCATTTCGATGGACTCTGAAATAATGGGCACGATGCGTCGTGCCCCTACGTTTGCAGAATCTCTCCTGGAATTTATCCCGCTGCCCCTTAGCCGGACTTGAGATGACAATTGATGCATCTCATGACGCTGGTGCTGTATCACAATTTCCGGATAGCTTTCATCCTTCAGCCAATTCTTTGTTTGACTCCTGTTGACTTTTTGTTAATGCCTTACTAATAGGCATAATATGTTTTACTGATGATGTAAACAAGAGTAATTTTCCCAGGATCTACTGTTTATGAAAACACCTGAAATACTGGCAATAGAAGATGCCACATTAAAATTCCGTGGAAAGGTAATTTTTGCGGGGTTTAATTTAACCATAAACCAGGGAGAGCACTGGGCCATTATTGGTGAGAGCGGATCAGGCAAGAGTGCATTGCTGGAGCTTCTGGCAGGCCGGGGTTTTCTATCCGCAGGCTCAATCTCCAATTATTACTTCCGGGAATATCTCAAGTCCCATTCAATATCAGACCCGCTCTTTTCACACAGAAGCCTGATTGCTTTTGTGCCCTCTCATAACGATTTACTGGGAGGCAATGTTCAGCATTCATTTTATCAGCAGCGTTTCAATGCAGAGTTTTCCGATGACGCCCTAATCCTGGAAGATTATCTTGAACAGATTGCAGAAGAAAATAAATCTTCCGGACAATGGAACCTTGACAGGGTCTATGAGACATTTAACCTGTCATCCCTTCGCAAAAAACATCTGACAAAGCTTTCAAACGGCGAGTCCAAACGTGTGCGGATAGGCACGGCCCTATTAAAAAATCCCATTTTACTGCTTCTTGACAACCCACTTTCCGGACTGGATGTGGATACCAGGAATAAATTTGAAACCATTTTTTATCAGATAGCTCAATCGGGCATTACCATGGTCATGGTAACAGACCCGAATGAAATTTCTGGAATCATCACACACATAGCGGTGACAGAAAAAAACAGGGGAGTTAATATTTTTAGGAGATCAGATTTTAATCCGGCACAGTGGGAAACACGGAATTTGAGTGTGCCGGATGCCGATAAAATCAAACAGCTTTTACACCCCAGGGACAGGCTTGCTTCGGACATACTGGTATCCATGAAAAATGTTCGTGTTGCCTATGGCGAAAATATTATTTTTGACAATATCAACTGGAAGGTTAAACAGGGAGAGCGCTGGGCATTGTCAGGCCCCAACGGGTCAGGTAAATCCACACTGCTGGCTCTCATAAATGCAGACCACCCACAGGCCTATGCAAACGATATGACACTTTTTGGGAGGAAGCGTGGCACGGGCGAAAGCATATGGGATATAAAAAAACGAATCGGTTTCATGTCACCGGAGCTTCAACTGTATTTTCCTGACACCTATAACTGTACCCAGGTGGTTGAATCAGGATTTTATGACACTATCGGCTTATTTAAAAGGACTACAGAGGAAAACAGGCAGATTGCAGAACAGTGGATGGAGATCATGGGATTGCCTGAGATTAAAGATCATTTTTTGTATGAGGTCTCAAACAGCCAGAAACGTCTGTGCCTGCTCGCAAGGTCCCTGGTTAAAGCCCCGTACTTATTACTGCTTGACGAACCCTGCGCCGGATTGGACACGCGCCAGCAGAAACATTTTAAGGGCATAATCGATATGATGGCAGGTATAAGCGATATTGCCATTATCTATGTTACACATCATCAGGAAACACTGCCTGACTGCATAACCGGTGTAATGAAACTATCCTGAAATATCCAAACGAGACAGAACATCTGTCAAAAAGGAATGCCGGTCTTTTTCACCTCACATCCGGATGACAATAGGAATCAAAATTGTTTTCATCCAGGCCATTAAGTGCGCAGGAGAATCGTTTTTTGCCGACACCTACTTTATACCTCAGTGTTAAGCCGTCCCATTCAACGTTTGACGGACCGCCGCCATAGGAAGACTCTCCTGACAGCCTCCTGTATTCTTTGCAGGTCAATTCATTTGAACAAACATCAATTCTTTTGGATGCCTTCGTATGCTCAGGAAAGGGCCCCGTTGGTTCAAACAGCTCCACAACCATAAAGGACGGGGCCTCATACTGCTCATAGACAATGGCCCTTCCAAGCATCCTGTTATACTCGGAATGAGTAACTACCGTTGATATGAATACAGGAATCTGCGGCAGCTTCGATACAACAATATTTAATGATTCAAGGCTGAGTGTTTCAGTATCCTCAAACCTGAGGCCTATTTCGTAAATGGGGTATGGAGAACCAACGGTGGTCCCATCATCTTCAGGGGGTTCTGTGACCGTTGCCTGGAGCCGAATGGGGAGATACATACCTCCGCTCCTGATTCGCATAATATCCTGAATCTGCCGGATGTTTTCAAATTCATACAAAACAGACGTGTTTGTCTTATATATCTCCAGGTAATATCTGCCCGGCTTTTCATAGGATTTACTTTCCGGGTCATATGCCTTGCCGGAATACAGCCTGAGACTGATTTCACGTACCTTTGCAGCAAATGAATTTTTATCAATGTACTTGACTGGTTTTAATGCATCCATATATGGCGGATGAAGATCAGTTACATTGAAATTATCCAGGCTTTTAAGCACCGAAGTGTCTACGCGCTTCAGAGAAAGACCATCTGCATAAGCACCCTGAATTGAGGCAAGGAGAATCATAAGAGGGATTAATATTCTAATCAGCATATTCTTTTTCATATCCTGTTTTCCTTCCGGACTTATATCTGAGTCTAATCTTCAGGGTTTATTGCTGTAAAACAGTGATCAACAGAAAATACTGACCATCATCCGGTAAAAATTTAAGCGGGGCAGGATCTATAAATATGTTTTCGTGCCCAGATAACATTTTTTAAAATAGCTGCTTGACAGTGATGCAATCCGGATTGTTTTACCCGTTCTCGGAGCGTGGATAAATTCTCCGTTTCCAATATATATCCCCACATGTGATACTTTACCCTTTCCCAGGGTATCAAAAAAGACAAGGTCCCCTGCCATGGCATCCTGCTTATCTATGGCCTTCCCGGCGGCCCACTGCTGTCGACTGTTTCTGGGAAGTTTGAGCCCGTTTAGCCGGTAGGAGGCCATGGTAAGCCCGCTGCAGTCAAACCCGTCCTTTGCATTTTCACCCCCAAAGCGATAGGGGATGCCGATGAAGCTCTTTGCAGTACGCACAATCTCATTTCTCAGGTCGTTTATTGGATTGAGGGTCTTTATCTTTTCCCTTTTGATAGTCCCCGGGCCCTATGATATAAAACTCCTGCGATCAGGCCGTTTTCACGAAGCTCATTTGCCCTTGACCAGTGCCAGCTCCCTGGACGGGAAATCACCAAACCGAACCTTGTAAAAGCCGGAATCCTTAAAATAATAGGGTTCAAGCCCGAGTTTCTGGAGGGATTCGGTAAACCTTACCGCGTTTCCAATACTTGAAAAGGCACCCGCCTGAATGGCATACTCCATCAGGGGGATAGCTGCTTCTGTAACAGGGGGCGCAACCGGCTCTGTTTTAATATCTTTCACAGGCGGAATATAGTTTTCCTCTGATATATATATAGGAGTCCTGCAGCTTAAAAAAAAGCTAAGGATTAAGGATAATAACAGAAGAAGGATAATTCTATTGCCGCGAAACCGCAGTGTGTAATAGATAGATCTCATGAATTTTAAAAAGCCTTTCAAAAATCAAGCATCCGGATGATGCCTTAGATTTAAGTTTTTTTTAGACAAAATTCAAGAACATAAAAGCGGGGTTTATGGTTCATCACCTGGAATTTATGGTTAAACACAGTGATCAATGAATAATAAAAGGCCGCCTGAGATAACCGCAATCAGCCTCCCTTTTACCTTTCCTGTATAAGCCACTTCTGATAATCCCACGCTGATCTTTAGACAGATTAGGTGTCAGGTATTTTTTCATTTTGAAAAGCATATCAACAATATGGAATCTGCCACGGCCCTGACATTAAACATAAACCATTAATATAACAACAATAATTCATTTTCATTTACGGTACAAATCTTGAACTGATTAAAATTACAGTTCTGCATACTACCTCTGTCAGTGCTGAATGAACGCATATTAAAATTATAGAATTACTTCTCAAAAAAGGAGATATGATGAAAAGAAAAATACTGGTGGTTTTAGACGGATCTGATCAGGCAATGAATGAGGTAAAGTACATAAGCCATCTTTTCCCGGCACAAAAAACCGAAGTTGTTTTATTCAATGTGAAAGTAGATTTACCCGAGCCCTTTCTTGATCTATCCAGAGAACCCGGATTCAGTTCAAGTGTAGCTTCTGCAAATGCATGGGCCTACCAGTTAAATAGCAGTATGGAAAAATTCATGGATGATGCAAAAAAAATTCTAACAAATGACGGATTTCCTCCTGAATCAGTGAAGATAAAGATTCAATCAAAAAAGATCGGAATTGCACGGGATATTATAAAAGAATCAGAAAAGCACTACAGTCTTGTTGTTGCAGGGCGTACCGGCGCAAGCAACATAAAAGACACGATAATGGGAAGTGTTGCAGCCAAGCTCATAGGAAAGATTCCTGATACTCCTATACTTACTGTCGGTGGAAAACCTGCCTCAAAAAAGATCCTTGTGGGCTTTGATGGCTCTGAGGGGGCAATGAAGGCAGTAGGTTGTGTCGGGAGACTTATGGGAAATACAGACTGTGAAGTTACACTGTGTCATGTTATAAGGCCAATGGGAATCCATTACGGCCTGACAAAGTATTTCAGTTCCACAGAGGAAGCAAGATGGATCGATGAAAATAAAAAACTTATTGAACCGGCATTTAAAAAAGCGGAACAGAGGCTTAAAAGTGCCGGCTTTTTACCCGATCAGATTTCCAGAGATATTCTTAAAAAGAAAACAAGCCGGGCAGCGGCACTGGTTGCCAAGGCCAAAAAAGAAGGCTATGGGACCCTTGTGGTGGGAAGACGCGGAATAACCGCTGTTGAAGAATTTCTCATGGGCAGGGTAAGCACGAAAATCCTGAACATGGTTACGCAGGCTGCCGTTCTGATCGTGTAATGGATAGAGGCTCCGTTCACCTGCAGCATAGAGAAGAAGCTCTTAAGAAGAGCGGGGCCGCGTTCTCATTCCTTTCCCTTTCAGCCCGGAAAATACAGCTATTTCTCAGGATAATCCCAGTTAAAAAATCTCCAGTAGGGCGCACTCACCCTCTCCCTGTATTCATCCATGTCAACATTATGCCAGTCATAAAAGCCCCTTCCGGACTTCTGCCCCATGTCGCCTGCCTCCATCCTGTCTGTGATGACCTTTGGCACTTCCTTTTGATCGCTTAAAAGCGGAAAGAGTGTTTTGACAACATTGTAGTTCAGCTGCATTCCGCCGTTGTCAAAATGTTCAAATATTCCTATTGAGGTATACCTGGGACAGAAACTGTACATAAGGCAGGTGTCAATATCCTTCGGGTCGGCTATTCCGTTTTCAACCAGGTAAAGCACCTCTCTCCAGAGGGCAAACTGAAGCCGGTTCCCGATAAAACCAGGAGCGCTCTTTTTTAATATTACGGGTTTCCGATCCATGGCAGTAAGCAGCTCAGCAGCAAACTCGACAACACCATCTGCTGTACTGCTTCCCTTTGCCAGTTCAAAAAAAGGGACCATATGAGGAGGATTAAAGGGGTGTGTAACAACAACACGATCTGCATATTTGTTTATGCCCTTAACAAGATCCTCGACAACTATGGATGAACTGACCGAGCAGATCGCTTTCACATCAGGACAATGCCCTTCTATCTCCCTGTAGACCGCATGTTTTGTTTCCGGTACCTCTGCCACACACTCGTAAAAGACATCAACATCCTCCAGGTCATCGTATGTGAATGCAAAGTTCAGATAATTCATGCATATATCAACCTGTTCTCTGGTTATAAGGTTCTTATCTGAAATCTCCCTGTAGTAACCATCCATACCTGCCCTGCAGCTTTCCGCCCTTTCGGATGATCTTGCAAACACTGTAGTTTTATAACCGTGGCCGGTTGTCAGCACAGCCATGCTTGACGCCATCATACCGGTACCGATTATGCCGATATGTTTTATACTATCCATTTTCATGCGTTTACTCCATCATTGCAGGCTAAATACCTGAAACAACAATATCCTTAAAAACAAGGCTCGGGGTATAAATATCGCTGTATGTCCAGGGATCATTGGCAGCCTCGACCAGCTTGTTCCAGAATTCAAGATGGTTGTCGGCAATGTTCATCTCCGCCACGTTTTGAGTGAATTCGCCATTGTCAAACAGCTTACCGGTTATGCCCATGGAGAAATCGCCGGTATTGGAGTTGGAGTTCCCTCCAATGAAACCGTTTATAAAGATACCTCTTCCCAGGTCCTTCATAATCTCTGCCAGGGACCGTTTACCCGGAGGCAATACCAGGTTTGAGGGTCCCCCAGTAGTAGGTTCAACCCCAAGTTTCCGGCTGCGGTACCAGTCAATGAAGTATTCATTAAGCACACCTTTTTCAATCATGACCCGTTTCTTTGTTGCAAACCCGTCACCATCATAAACCCGGCTGCCAAGGCCTCCGATTATATGGGGATCGTCAATAAGGGTAAAGATATCACTGCCAATCTTTTTTCCCTTCTTATCAAGGAGAAAGGACTGTTTCTGCTGAAGTGCCCCGCCGCTCATGGCCGAGGTAAATTGATTAAGTACGTTGCTGACATTGCGGTTCTCTATAATTACAGGCAGTGTTTCAGTGGGTATCTTTTTACAGCCCATCAGGTCCATGGTCCGCGATGCGGTATTTTTGCCGAGTTCGCTGCAGGAGGGTAAATCATTGTAGGACCTGCCAACCGCATAATCATAGCCGTTCGGTTTGCGATCGCCTTCATCCCGGGCAGTCATCTCCCCTACAGCATAACAGAGCGTGGATTTTTGTTCACCGGAAAAACCATTGCCTGTGAGGACTGCCTCCTCATTAACAACATCATATACAGTGGTGCTCACAGATATAACCCTGTCGCCTCCGGCCTTCAGGCAGGCGGTTTCCAGATCTTTGGCAATTGCATGGCGCTGCTCCGGTGTAATGGTGTTAAATTTGGGATCGGCTATCTTCAGGTCAGTACCGGTTCGCCCACTGTAATATCGGGGATCGGGCAGACTCCTGAATGGGTCCTTCTCAAGCAGTCTTGCCGACTCTACAGTATCTGAGACAAAAGACTTAAGCGCGTCTTTTCTTAAATCAGATGTACTCCGGCTGGAAAAACAACCATCTACAAAAACCTGTATGCCAATATTCTGAGTGGATGCTTCACTGACGAGTTCCGGCTTATGCTCCCGGTATCCGACCTCAACAAACCGGCTTTTATTAAAGGCAACACGGCAATCGGCAGCCCCTGCCCTGCGGGCTGTTTTTAAAACAGACTCACATATATCAATCATCTCTTTACTCATAATTACGCCCCCTGTTTTTGCAGGCCGCCCACTGTCATGGATTTTACCAGACAGGTGGGCAGTCCAAAGGAAACCGGTACACTCTGGCCGTTTTTACCGCACCTTCCGGTTCCGCCCTGATACATTTCCAGGTCATCGGCAACCATTGTAATATTCTGCAGCATCCTGGGGCCGTTTCCCATGATGTTCACATCCTTTATGGGTCTTGTAATCCTGCCGTCTTCAATCATATTTCCCTGGGATACATAAAAGGCAAAATCACCTTCTCCTATCTTTACCTCTCCATTACTCATATTTTTTACATAAATACCCTTTTTAACCGATTTTATGACATCCTCAGGCTTTGTCTCGCCCGGGAGCATATATGTATTTCTCATTCTCGGCATGGGATAATATTGATAGCTCTCTCTGCGACCGTTTCCTGTGGGATTGACATTATAATGTTTTGCAGAAATCCTGTCATGCAGGTAGCCTGTCAGTATACCTTTTTCAACAAGGTTTGTACTCCGGGAGACAGTGCCTTCATCATCTATATTAATGGCTCCGAGCTGACGCTCATTGGTGCCGTTGTCGACGATATGTTCACAAAGGGTTCTGCGACCTTCTTACCAATCATTTCCGCATAGGTCGATGTGCCCTTGCGATTAAAGTCAGCTTCCATACCGTGACCTATGGCCTCGTGAAGGAGGATTCCGGTTATACCCGGACCAAGCACTACCGGCATTTCGCCTGCAGGCGGCTGAACCGCATCAAAGAGAATTAATGCACGGGACACCGACTCTTCCGCCAGCCTGTCCATAACATCATTGGTGTAATAGGAAAACTCATGCCTGCCTCCAAAATTCCAGCCTGACCTTTCCTTTCTGCCATCCTTTTCTGCTACAACGTTAGAATAGATGAAGTTCAGGGGAAGAATGTCATCCACCCTCACACCGTCACTGTTTACGATAAGTACCCTTTTCTGCTGGTCATGGAATGTAACATTGACCTTGGTGACAAGGCTGGAAAGGGCAAAACATCTTTCATTCACCCTTTTTACAAAGGGAAGTTTCGAGGAAAGCGGAACATCGGAAAGAAGTCTTGTAAGGGGATAATAATTTTTAATTACAGGAGTGATGAATTTCCTGGCTGCCTTTTTTGATGACCCGTCGGCTATGCTCGCAGCAGTTGAAGCAGCCGCCAGCATGGATTCTTCAGTCAGTTCCTGGGTGAAGCCGTATCCTGTCTGGTCTCCCTTTACAGTGCGTATACCCACTCCAAGATCAATATTCCCCGTTACCCTGTTGACCTTACCATCCTCAAGACCTACATAATTGGATACGGTATGTTCAAAATAGAGATCAGCAAAGTCTCCGCCCTTTGAAAGTGCCCTGTCAAGGACCTTTCGGCACAGGGAATCGGTGATACCGAACTCGGAATCGAAAAATCCGGGAGATGCGGCTCGTGCAGATTCCAGCCATACTCCCGGAATAAACCGGCTTAATCCTGCAGCCATTCCGGTTGTAACAGCGGCCTTAATAAAATCTCTTCTTCCAATAAATTTCATATTGCTCCTCCGACTGTAAATAAGTTTTATTCTCCGGTTTCAGGTTTATTGTTCAGTGTCATTAAAGAATAAACAGTGACCTGTTAAAATTTCAAGATGATTTGAAAACAATATTTGAGCGAAAAGTTTTTCCGCCTGAGGTAAATCAATCTACAATAAATCATTATACGAATAAGGGTTTAAGATCAATATTTAATATTAAAGGAGCAGGCTGAAGCCTTAAATTTATGCCCTCCAATTTAATGGGGAAAGGTTTCCCCATAATGTCCAACATTTTTCTCCTAATGGATATAGCCTGATATATCATTTACTTACAACATATTATCACATTTTTTGAGCACCTATTACCCCATGGGAATTTTACCAAAAAAACATCAGCGCCATACTACATCACCTGATTTCGATGTGTTATCAGCATGTTATACCCTATCAGTCCAGTTTGGCACGATTTATGGAACTATATCTAACCATAACAGTCTATTATATTTAGAAACATCGCGTTTAGAGAAGGTTGATTTTCTTGAGTATGCTTCTCCATTATTCAAAAATTTAGAAAGGATTGTGTTTTTTAAATTATGGAAAATTTAAACACTCAGACCAATAATAGAATTAAAAGACAACCGGGACGTGAAATAATAACAGTCCTTATTGTAGATAAAAAGCAGGTAAATACTGTCCTTGAAAAAAATATTTCGAGTTTCGGCAACAGGGTAATTGTTGCCGAATGCTACCGGCATGCCATCCAGGCTGCAACGAGTACCCGTAATGATTTAATTACAATCAATATGAGCCTTACAGGCAGGGACGGTATTCAGATGATATCAAGAATTAAAGAGGTAGTAGGGGCTTACAATGTTGTTTCAACCGATACAGACGAATATGAGATCGGGGAAAAAAATAAAAAACAACAGACCCTGTATTATATTAAAAAGCCCCTGGAAGTTAATGAAGTCCAGGACCTGCTTGAAAGTATTTCACGCAGGAAGATGTTCAGCGCCTCGCTTCCAAACTGATATTTATCCAAAACCCTGTTTTTTGGATCTTAGCCCACCAATGTCAGCGATCAGCTTTCAGGAGATTGAGTTGTCAACTGAAGGTTGATCGCTGGCTCTTCCAAACAGCATTTTTATGAATGGAAACTGCTAGTGCCCATCCATAAACTATTTAAGGGCACTGCTAGTTTCCAATTCATAAACAAGATATTTTTTACAAGATCAAGGAAATCAAGGAATGGCGCGGAGATGTACTTTAGTACATCGCACAAGTCATTCCGCAGATTGACGCAGAGATTGTGAAAAAGAGCCGTTTATGGATGGAAACTAATTAGCAGCCTCTATTTTATCAATCCCTTCAACCATACGACTGGCCCAGTGGTTAACAATAGATCTTACCCTTTCCGCATTGGTTATTCTATTCGCCCATTCAAAATAACCCCTGTCTGAATCTTCACGGGTGTCTACCCATCGGCCGAGTATTTCTCCGCTGACAGCATCATATACTTCCAGAAACAATGTAGCCCGACCGGCCTGTTTTACATAGTTATGGGAAAGGGGAGGCGCGCTTTCTACATCCGGGGCATATACGTCCAGGTTAATAATTCTGGGCTTAAAAAGCAGGGTGTTTGAATCGGCCTCGTCTGTAGCTGTCAAACCGCCCTTATCCTGAAGGGTCCTGTCAAATTCTTCATGCACAATTTTGGCCACTGTTTCCTTTATCCTTAACATGTCCTTATCGGTTACCTTCGTCAAAAGGCTCTTCTGTTCACGATTTTGATCTCGCTTCCAGTTCTTTCGAAAACTAACCTCGGCCGGAGTGATTTGATATTTAGTATATTCTGACCAGTTAACGTCTTTTTTAATTTGTGTTTCCGTAAGCCTGGTAGACTTTATAACTGTCAGTCCATCAGTCGTCACATCACCCTTTTTCAGATTATCCCCTCCTGCGCCAAAAGCAATGCCCCCGCTGATCAGGATAATCAGCAAAAACAGACCGCTGAACCGTTTGAAATGAAAAACTTGATTATAAATTGGATTTTTCATGGCTCCCTCCAATGCTTTAATTGAGAATTTCTGGAAATATTATTTTCCCCAAAAAAATGCCCTTCTAAGACAGTGAATCAATTCCAGTTTAATGAACCTTTACAGACATGATTTTACATACAAAAAGAGTAAGTCTCCCGTTAATGCTTGTCAACTTCTAAACTGTGTAGAAAATTCTAAGTGTATTCTAAAGAATTCTCTGAACTTTATTAAATTTGGTTGAAAAATAAGACGATATCTAATATTTAGTAAAGATTGTTAAAAATAGTCCTAAGATAAATAACAGCCAGCTAACCAATCAATAGAACAGTAAGGAGGAATTCCATGAGACGTACTACATTAACCTTGATGCTATTCGTGTTTTTATGCTCATTAATTATCCCCATAAACAGCTTTGCAGCAGAAGAGCTTTCCTGTACGCGGGGAGGTCTAAAGCGTGCAGTAGCCCAGTACATTGATGCACAGACCAAAGGTGATATTTCCAGCCTGCCATTTGGGGTTATGGTGAGTTACCTGGAAAATATGAAACCAGCTGACATAAATAAGGGTTTGCTTAATGAAGCTATGAAGATTGATTATCATTCAAGCATATATGATGAGGATTCATGTCAGACCTTTACCGAGGTGATTGTAACAAATAAGGAAAAACCATATGTCTTTGGAACACGCATGCGTATCAACCATGATAAAATTGCCGAGATAGAGACCCTCTGGACAACAACCGGTTACTGGCTTTTTAATGCGGATGATTATCTCAAGTATGCAAAAATGGAAGACTGGGGTCCCCTTCCTGTAGAAAAGCGAAGCTCCAGGGGAGCCCTGGTTTTTGCGGCAAATGCTTATCTGGACGCATTTCTTGAGGGAAAACTTGATCTTGTGCCATGGGGATTTCCATGTGTTCGTATTGAAGGCGGTGCTTACACAGGTAAAGGAAACGCTGATGACAGCTGTGAAGTTGGTGTTCCAGCCGGAGTAAATATAACAAACCGCCGTTTTATTGTGGATGAGGTTACGGGTACAGTACAGGTGTTCTGTACCTTTGGCCCGAGCAGTCCAGACGGCCAGATGGGTGCCCCTGACAGCCATCTTTTCAAGCTGGAAAACGGGAAGTTACGCTATGCCCATACCCTTACTCATATGCTGCAGTCGGCTTTCAGGGGAAATGTTAACGAAATTAACAAAAAGTAGGTAGTTTGATACCGACATTGAAGAGACAGGTTTTTGACCTGTCTCTTCAATATTACTAATTATTCTTCCAGAGAGGGAATCTGCGGCATACACTGACCGCAAATCGTACATTTTTCTCCCGGCCTTACCCTGCACATACGAACATTATCGCCTGTATAGGCATATACAGGATTACCGTTCTTATCCTTGATCCTGTAGATCGTACCCCAGCATCCGGCAAGGAAGGCTGCCTGGAACAACAAGGGCTTATTCATCTTCCTGAACAGAATCGGACTGTGCCAGACCGTTGGCGGCAGTCTTACAACCGTAGGTTTAGTAATCTTGTAGATCTCCATGTTATCCGGATCATTGCCAATATAAAAATCGATTTCAGCATCAAAATCAAAGATATTCATGGGGTCAGCGCCCATAAAAAATATGTATTCGTCAACACCCTGATGAAAATGGGATTCCTCCATATCGTTTTCCGCTGTAAATATCTGGAAACCGACATGATAGTTTGCTCCGGGCATATAGGTCTCGCCCCTGAAGTAGGCCTGGGGCGTAGGGCACCAGTCACCCCATTTTGTGTTCTCCGGCGGAACTTCACATACGAGCTGCCGGATCTGATCGCTCAATTCCCCTGTCTTTACTGTCCAGTAAGGTTCAGAGGCATTTTCACGGTCTTCCACAACCGCGTCGCGGTCAAAGCATTTACCGCAATAGTTGCAGGTCTTTTCCGCATTGAGTACGCATGGCCGTGCCTCATCGCCCAGGTAAAGGTACTCGTTCATACCGTCCTTGTTCTTCCTGAGCTTGACTGAACCGAACTTTCCGTGCATTAACACGGCCTGAAACAAGACAGGTTTGTTCATAATCTTAAAATCAAGGGGGCAATGCCACATACATGGAGGAATACGAATGATAGTAGATTTTGTTATGACGATCTTTTCCATAGAGTCAAGGGTCGGCCCCATGAAAAACTCTATCTCCGCATCAAATGAACTGAACACGTCAGGGAGTTTGGCACCCAGGAATACCAGGTATTCCTCTTCCCTGTGGAAATGGGGCTCCCTTTCAAGGAAAACCGGAGCCTTAAATACCTGGAACCCTACATTCATATTGGCGCCCGGCATATCAACATCACCCCTGAAATATGCCTGCGGAGAATGACACCAGTCACCCCAGTGAGTCTCCTGGGGAGTGAATTCATAAAACAGATGATCAAAATTACCCATAAAACTTTCTCCTTAATATTTTTTTAAATCACCAATCTCTTCATTAACACTGACAACAAATTCATATATTTTTTCTCTAAATACAGAAATAAAGGGAAATTTAATATCATATGTTTCAAGTTGAAGCCAGTGATACTCAGTAAATTAATTTACAATGGAAAGGGATAAAGAAGAGGTCAGAGGATTTAAAATACTGCTAGATAGTGTCCATCCAGAAAGGATAATTAATTGAAATAAAAAGGAAAAAAGCGCATTTTAAGGTGGACAAATTCCAGTTAAAGTTGTTATAAAAAAAGTGCAAGCAATTGATATAACAGCAAAAGCCAAGAAAGGGGCCACCAAAAAATGCGCAAAAAGAATCAAAAACAACTGCCGCTCATGATAAAAAGAATCGATCATCCCCATGCAAAAGAATTGCAGGTAATCAGCGACATACTTGATGAGAACCCTATCATTAACGAATGGGTATTGCAAGATCTTACACATGACAAGAACCTTATTAATACCGGGGCACAAGGAATGAGTGCAGAGCAAGTCATTCGAGCAGCTATCGTAAAACAGACACAAGAATACAGCTATGAAGAACTTGTTTTCCATCTGATGGATTCCGTCAGTTACCGATCCTTTTGCAGAATAGGCTTTGCAGATAAAGGTTTTCAAAAGTCTGCCTTATGCAGCAATATAAAAGCTATATCACCTGAGACACTGGAAGCCATTAATCGACTTCTTGTTGCATATGGTCAGGACAAAAAGATTGAAAGAGGAAAACAAACAAGAATTGATTGCACAGTGGTTTCGTCCAATATCCATGAGCCAACAGATTCAAGTCTTCTTTGGGATTCAGTGCGTGTTCTTACAAGGATGCTAAGCAAGATCAAAGAACAGTTCAGGGACTTGAATATATCTTATACCGATCATACCAGAAGAGCCAAAAGAAGAATGCTTGGTGTAATGAACGCCAAGAATAAAAAGGTTCGCAAGCAAAAATACAAGGATCTTCTGAAGGTAACTCATGACACAGTCAGTTATGCACAAAAAGCGATATCTCTACTCGAAGACCCTGCATTGGTATCCCCTGTTTTATTTGATTCAGCACAGGACCGGGTTGAAGAATTAAGAGAGATACTCATGCTGACTGGAAAAGTGATAGATCAAACAACACGAAGGGTGATCAATGGAGAGTCTGTACCTGCTCCTGAAAAAATAGTATCTATATTTGAACCTCATACAGACATAATAAAAAAGGATCGCAGGGATACATATTACGGCCATAAAATCTGCCTGAGCGGAGGAGCATCAAACCTGATAACCGATTGTATGATACTTGACGGCAATCCTGCTGATGCTGATCTTACTGGTCAAATGCTGGATCGTCATAAAGATATATATGGAGATTATCCTGTAAAAACTGCCCTGGATGGCGGATTTGCTTCAAAGGAAAATCTCGAAGCCGCAAAAACAAAGGGTATAACAGATGTATGTTTCGCAAAGAAACGTGGGCTTAAAGAAGAAGATATGTGTAGAAGCACATGGGTATATAAGCGTCTAAGGAGATTCCGGGCTGGAATAGAATCAGGTATATCCTGGCTTAAAAGATGCTTCGGATTATCAAGGTGCACCTGGAAATCACATCGTTCTTTTAAAAGTTATGTATGGGCGTCGATTGTCTCTGCGAACCTGCTGACATTAGCCAGAAGTGAGGTTTTTGCAAACTCATAGAAAACAGGACATTTATAAAAATCATCACATAAAAAGATGGGATAAGTGTTTTTAAATTAACCTATTTTGGCCTAAATGAGTTGATGTCAGCGCTTAAAAGGCCTGCTGATGCTATATTGGAGACTCTTTCCAGACCCCGTTTTTTGCTATGTCTAGCAAAAACGCCTGTTTCTGGATGGACACTAGATAGCATCATGTTCTGGTTGTTTTTTTGGGCACTATTTTATTTTTCAGTATTATAAGATCCGATTGTTCAAATTTTACA
The DNA here is from genome assembly GCA_963667015.2 of Desulfatiglandales bacterium. Lineage (GTDB taxonomy): Bacteria > Desulfobacterota > DSM-4660 > Desulfatiglandales > HGW-15 > JAAZBV01. The sequence goes on along the minus strand of CAXXJJ010000001.1, from coordinate 2,391,993 downwards.
TTCTCTACGCCTGATCTTGTCATGCTTTCTTTCATTTTGGCAAATATACTATCCGCCATTGGTTTTAGCGCAGCCTCAGAACGGGGAGAGAGTGAGAGAGTAATCATAATAGTAGATTTTTTGCATCTCAGATGATAAACAAGAGTTTCTTTTTCGTTTGTCTCAAGTATTTCTGCTTCATCCGGATAGCTAAAGGATATTTTATCGTTTTCAAAATACTGGCCTGCATTTACATTAATCTGGAAAAACATACAACTCACAAAAATAAAAACTAAGTTTTTCATAAGGCATTTCCTCCTTTTATCTTGTTCTAACACTAATAAACACGAATGCAAAAATTAGTTTGCATTCACGTACATTAGCGGTTCAGAATTAATTACTATTTATCATTCAGATATAAATCCATTTTCAGCGATGCTTCCTCCATCTCAAGCTCTTCTTTCAGGTAGACTTTATAATCTTCTGCCAATTCGGGTGGCATGATATCGCGGCCGGCTTCCAAATACCCTTTGTATATTCGTGCTGTTATTTCCATGATCTGCTTTGCTTTATCCTCAGTTATATCAGAGGATGAGATTGTTTCAGGTTCATAATTCATTTCGTCATATGCAGCTTTTCGTGCAACATACATTGAATCTATGAGATTCTCTATTTTTTCTTCACCTATTTTCTTTTCAGAGGATACTGTTTCCATATATTCTCTTATCTTAATTCTCTCTGTAATCCTGTCCACGTAGGATCGGTATATTTCATTTTTATCTTCGCCAAGAAAATCACCGACCTTATCATGATAGTCAGCATATATTGCCTTTTCCTGCTGGACTATCACATCTTTTTCTTCCTTTGTTGAAGCGCTGGAATAGGGGCCAAGCAATTTACTGAGCTCCATTTCTCTATCAATCAGTATAGTTTTAACTTTATTAAATTCTTCAATTGGTATATCCAGCTTTTTAAACAGAGGGTCGTAGGTTTTTTCTATTGTCCCTGTGAATATTTTTCTTAACCTTTTTTGTCTGGCAGGATCTGATGATGATAAACTCTTTGAAAGCTGTGCTCTTGCCCTTTTATACTCTTCTTTTTTAGACTGCTCTTCAGCTAATTGTTCATTTGTCATTTCCAGTTCTTCTTGAGCAGCCTCCAGGTGATATTGAAGTTCATTGTTTTTACTTGTATTAGATTTTTCTGCTTTGATTGCCGGAGCAGGTCCGGAAACATTATATGAATCGTTAACAGATACTCCTTTTATATTTTTTTCGGGACTAAGTGCTGTTAATTTCCTGAATTGCTGATGCTGAAAAATATTAATACCTATTGAAGTAATAAACAACAAGCCTGCTAAACTATATACAACTCTTATGATCAATTTTTGAGTGTTCACAACTATCTCCATATAGATGATTAATTATTGTTCATAAATATGCGTGTTTTCATCATTGATTCCGAGAAATCACGAAGCTTGTTAAGGTATGCTTCATATAGCTCTACCTGTTCGGCAGGCAGTATACTACGGCTTGCTTCTAAATATTTATCGTGAACCCGATTTGTTTTTTCCATTTCATGTATTATGCTTTCTTCGGTTAATTCAGATGATGAGTATATATTTATATCGGGTCCCATTTCGTCATAAATTGCTTTTCGTGCATCATACATGGAATCTATTAGAGATTCGGTTTTCTCTTCACTTATTCTACTTTCAGGAGGTACCATTTCCATTAAGGCGTTTATACTGCTTCGCTCCGGTTCTCTTTGCTGGTAGGATAGATATATCCGACTTTTTTCTTCTCCTAAAAAATTATTGATCTTCTCCCAGTATCTGTTGTTTATCTCTGTCCGCTTCATATTCATATCCGCTTTTTCTTCATCAGAAGCTGCATTAATATTGGGCAGAATTGTATCTTGAATCTCATCCATTCTCTCAGCCAGTATGCCTTTAAAGGCATCAAATTCTTCCTTTGACATGTCCAGCTTTTCTTTAAGGGGATCGTAACTGTTGAGTATACTTTTAAGGGTTTCAACCTGAGTTTTTTTAACAATTCTGCTTTTTCCCAGTTTATCATCTGCCTTCCTAAACTCCGCTTTTTGAGTCAGCTCTTCAGATAGTTTTTTACTTGCTATATTGAGCTCTTCTTCTGCAGCATTCAGGTTGCTTACAAGTTTATCTATTCCGCCTGTTTTGTTTTTTTCTTCTCTAAATTCAGGTACAGGATCATAATCCCTGGTGGATTTATTTTTCGTGATTTTTTTGGGAACAGATATTTGGGATAATTTATTATTCCGCTGATATTGATAAATATTGAATCCGATTGATGCCATAATCAACAGACCTGCAATAGAATATATAGTTTTCACAAACAGTATTTTAGCAGTCATGGTTACCTCCGCAACAGTTCATCTCTATCCATATTTATTTATTGTTCATAAACAGGCGTGTTTTCATTATTGACTCTGTAAAATCACGTATTCTGCCAAGGTGTGTTTCATATTGCCCTGCCTGTTCGGGTGGAAGTACGCTGCGGCTTGCTTCCACATATTTATCATGAACCCGTTTTGTTTTTATCATTTCGCGTGTTATATTTTCTTCGGTTAGTTCGGATGATGAGTATATATCTATATCCGGGCCCATTTCGTCATAAATTGCTTTTCGAGCTGTATACATAACATCTATAAGAGGCTCCATCTGCTCTTCACTTATTCTGTTTTCAGGAGATAGGGAATCCATAAAAATATCTATGCTGCTTCGCTCCGGCAGTCTTTTTATGTAGGCAGTATATATCCCGCTTTTTTCTTCTCCTAAAAAGTCATGGACCCTGTTCATGTACTTATAGTCGATCTCTCTTTTCTTCTGATTAAAATCCGCTCTTTCTTCACTCGATGCAGTATTAGTATATGGCAGAATTGTATCTTGAATCTCATCCATTCTATCAGCCAGTATGCCTTTAAGTTCATCAAAATCTTCCCTTGATATGTTCAGCTTTTTAAACAGGGGATCGTAGCTTTGGAGCATACTTTGCAGGGTTTCATCCTGAGCTTTTTTAGCTGCCCTGCTTTTTCCCATTAAATCATTTGCCTTTTTATAATCCGCTTTTTGAGACAGCTCTTCGGATAGTTTTTTACTGGTCTTTTCCAGTTCCTTTTCCATAACAGTCAGGCGATGCTCAAATTCATTATTATCATCCTCTTTGGCCTGCATGATTCTAAGTGGAAGCAGGACCACGGCTGCAATTAGGATACATGCATTCAACCAGAGTAACTTCGATCTGCCTTGTTTTTTTGAAATAATGAGTTTCAATCTTCTTTTAAGAGGATCTCCTCCGCTGAAGTTACTTGCCATTGCCATCTGAAACCTGGGTGTACACAGGAGAATATCGATCGCCTTTAACAGTGTATCACCATAGAGGTAGGGTTCGGGTTTTATACTTGAAAGAACCAGTTCATCACAACATATCTCTTCATTGACTCGCAGGTTATTTCTGGCCCACCAGACCACTGGATTCCACCAGAAGCACACACAGGCCATCCACTCTATCCAGCGGCACAGGTAATCCCAACGGCTGATATGTGCCAGTTCATGAGAAAGAATCAACTGCAGTTGTTCCGCATCCATTCTCTCAACCAGGGTAGCAGGAATTACAAGCCATAATCTGCCGCCGATCCACCATACCATAGGCGATATATTTGCAGGTGTAGTAAGGATTAAGGGGGAAGCCTTAAGCCCGAGACATGAAGCGGCATTACGAGCGATTGACTGTATCCCGGGAGGAGCTGTTTCAGATTCCCTTTTTAACAGCTGATTAAAGCGAAAGGCCTGAAATATCGACCATAGAAAAAAAGCAATGCTTCCAGTCAGCCATAGAAAAAACAACAATTGTTTACCATGGGCTGGAATAAATGCTTTTGTTTCCTGTGATGAAGATGTTGGGTCTCCAATATCACCTGACTCAAAACTCTTCGTGTCCTGCAGTTTGTTTAAGCTCAAGTTGACAGCGGGAGTGGCTTTATTAATTGACGGCTTTGGAATGACCGGGACCATTACCAAGGGAGGAATCAATAATTTTATAAAGACCAGCAACCACAACATGTGCGTAAGAACAGGTCGTTTGAGAGTCTTCCCAACAATCAAAGCCACTATTGCCAGAACAAGAGATATAAAAACATTGTTTAAGGCAATCTTAAAAAGAAAATCAATCATCCTCTGTCTCCTTTTCAAGCCCCTGGTCAAGGATCGCCCTTAGTTCTTTAAGATCATCACGGGATAGTTTTTTCTTTTCCACAAAATGGGTAATGAGCGGTGTTAAAGATCCACCGGTCAGTCTGGATGCAAGTGACTCCAACTGGCTGCCTGCGTAATCCCTACGGTCAATGGCGGCTGAAAAAAAATGAATACTCAAGCCGCGATCACGGGTAACATAGCCCTTCTCTTCAAGACGCTGGAGAAGTCTTTGAACTGTGCCGTGCTGCGCCTTCTTTTCATCAGGATAGAGCTCTTCACGTATTTCACGGGCAGTCATTCGATCCTGCTGCCACAACAGCTTCATAATTGCAAGTTCGGCATTTGCCAGGGGAGGTCTTTTCATAATTTTATCCATATTTATGAGGGTTAATACGAGAGTTAGTCGTATTATTACGACATTATGTCGTATTTGTCAAACATTTTTTCCTTAAAAAAGATAAGCTATCTAAAAACCAAAAGGCTTTAACCATTACAATTGTTTCGACCGGACCTTGACTTTTTTAAGGTTTCTAACTAATCATCTATCCATAATATTTGTTTTCTCTTAGATTTAAGAGATAGATTTAAGGAAAAGATAATACTGGTGTTGCGAGCAGTTATATATTGCTATCTGAACCTGGGATCCATAGGTAATGATGTGTGGATAAATTCACTGAAGGCCTTTTCTTATGCATGAACAGAGCATAGTTGCAGCCCTGCTGTCCACGGCGTTTAAAGACGCAAAAAAGGACAACGCGCAAAGGATCATCAGTATTAAGCTGGTTGTTGGTGAGCTGACCGGCGTAGAAAAGGATGCTGTTAATTTTTATTTCGGTTTTATGGCAAAAGGTACTATCGCTGAGGGAGCTGTTATCGAGTATACTTTTACAAAACCGCAGTTGAGATGTCGGGACTGTGATATTATTTTTCCAAGGAGCGGGCTTGAATTCAACTGTCCTCAATGTAATAAAAAGGCCATAGAACTGGTCGGCGGCCGGGAACTCTACATTGAGAGCATGGAGATTATCTAGGTGGATGTAAAAACCATAAGCGTTAAAAAAGATATATTAAGCGCAAATAATAAAACTGCAGAGCAGATCCGATCCATGCTGGATAAACATAACTGCCGGATGATCAATATAATGTCATCTCCCGGTTCCGGCAAGACAAGCCTGATAACCAAAACAATAAATCAATTTAAAGATAAATATAATATTGCTGTTATAGAAGGAGATATTGCCTCTTCTATTGATACTGATAAAATATTAAAGCTGGATGTAAAGGCCTTGCAGATCAATACCGGTGGCGGGTGTCATCTTGATGCCAGGATGATAGAAAAGGCGTTAGACAATCTGGACCCTGAAAAACTGGATCTTGTGTTTATAGAAAATGTGGGGAACCTTGTATGTACCGCAGACTTTGACCTTGGTGCTCATAAAAATGTTGTAATATTAAGCATTCCCGAGGGAGACGATAAACCTTACAAGTACCCGGTTATCTTTATGGAAGCGGATATTGTACTGGTAAACAAGATCGATGTTCACCCCTATTTTGATTTTGACATGGGAACATTCCCGGAGATAATAAAGGGTTTAAATCAGTCAGCAGCCGTTCTCCCTGTTTCAACTAAATCCGGGGAAGGACTTGATGCCTGGTTTTCATGGATTGGCAGTGTTATGTGATGTTTATTATGCCATGTCACAGGAATAGAAATAACCAGCTTTTGACAACACTAACTGTAGGGGCACGATGCATCGTGCCCTTACAATATTTTAAGTGGAGGGTAATATGACTTTTGATCCCGTGTATAAGGAACTGTCCGATAAACTGGGTGTCTGGGAATCAGAACGTTTTCTTAAGATTTTAAAGGCCACCTTTACACCGGTGGAAGCAAAGATCTGTATGGAGCTCTTTGAACCGGCCACCTGTCCTGAACTGGCCGAACGTCTGGATATGGATAAAAAGGAGCTTCAAAAAAAGCTGGATGTCCTGGTGGACAAGGGTATGCTTACCCGGGGACTCACACAGTATGCCTTCCATACAACACTCCTTGCATTTCATCACGAATGCTGCGCTGATGTGGCCCCCCATACAGGCCCCTATGCAATGACACAGGAGCAAAAGTCCCTCTGGAAGGATTTTTTCTACAACGAATGGTGCCATGAATTCATGAAGCATATAGAGGAGATGATCGAGGCGCTTGGCAAGAACCTTCCCATATCTCCATCAATCCTTGCCCTTGAACTCAGCCCCAATATAAAACCCGAGGACATACTGCCCGAAGAAAATTTCAAACAGAAGATCATTGATGCGAAAAGCAGGATACTCTCCCCGTGCGGATGCCGAATCTCCTGGGGACATGAATGCGAAAAACCTCGTATGACCTGCTTTTCCGCCTTTGACAGGCCAAGAGGAGAATACTACATTAAACAGCCGGGTCGTTTATTAAAGGAAGTAACCCTTGAAGAGGCACTTGAAACCGCAAGGGAGGCGGAAAGGGCCGGCCTTGTCCACTGGGGGGACTGTTACTGCTGTGATACATGCTGTGAAAACCTCTTTCCCATCAGACAGTCAAAACGTTATGACCTCATGACACCCAATCGTTTTGCAGCCGTAGTAGATGAAGAAAAATGCAATGGCTGTAAAAAATGTGAATCGCGGTGTTACTTTGAAGCCATCGAGTTCAAACCTGTACCGGGTAATCCCAAAAAGGTGAAGGCCTCGGTTATCCCTGAAAACTGTAAAGGGTGCGGACTGTGTATCATCACATGCAAGCCCAATGCACTGAGATATGAAATCGTCAGGCCTCCTGAATACCTTAAACCCAAACCTCTGAAAGATGGTGAGGAGCCGCCACCATTTCCTGTGTGGGGACATTACTTCCTTAAATAACATTCACGAGTATTTTGTCACACAGGCTCCAGTTGAAAAACAGCAGGAACCTGTGTGATATTCATTCGCTTTTCCTCCAGGACAACATACCAAAATTTATTATTTATCAGACAGACATATACAAAAAGGGCACAAAAACCATAACCCAGCCTGCAGAAATAAAATCATAATTCCTGTATTCTTTTGTAATAATTATTAGTTAGTGGAGAGGATTGGTTTGGCACAGAATGTGAAATAAGAACAGTTAAAATCATGCACCATTGATGAAACTACCTGCCTGGATTTCTCCTGCTGAACCAGGATAGGTACAATTAACTATAAAAGAGATTAAATAATAAAATGGACACCAAGCTTATATTGAGCGAGATACAGAAAAGGATGAGATGCAGTAACTGCGGTTATCGTGTTGTTCAATCGCAGATCAGTAAAAACGAAGGAAAATGCCCCTGCTGTAGAAAAAATTCAGACCATTAGGATAGTGTTTTCAGGACGGGTACAATTTACTCTTGCGCTCAAGGCCTGGGAACTCGTAAAAAATAATTATCAGGAAATCGGTGCAGGGATACCCCTACTTGAGTTTTCTGTTCCCGGTTAATTTTTTCCATAACGGAATCAACCTAGTTCGAAAACCGTCGGGTTTCTTTCCACTTATATCATCAATGGCTTTCTGTTCATCCGGGCTATGGGATATTTCAGCAGTACCGGTACATTTTATATGTCGATTCAATTCACTGCTTTCTCCTCCTTCAGCAAAACTGAACAGACTCGTAATGAACCGACTTTTTTCGGCATTGATACCAAGGACAGATGCATGATTTTTTATTTTTTCTATGGAATCAAAAAGTATCCTGAAAACATCTTTTTCAGAGATTGAAATACCGGGTTCAAACTTTTTCATCAGCTGGATTAATTTATTTATGCTTTGATCATCAAATCCATGTCCGGCAACATCGCATATCTCATTGGCAAAAATAGAAAAATGTCTAATCATTTCCAGTTTTGATTCAGGTTTATTGACAACCCCTTCAGGGAGACTCCGCATGCCGTAGATTATAGCCTCCGGGAATTTCCAGTAACGGGCTACGCACACACCTATCTCGTCTAATGATGCCCCTAGGACTTCATGGGATGCGGAAGATATGTCAATGCCTTTTTCATTCATTAAAACCCTGATATTAGAGTACTCGTCAGACATATAATAAATTGTAAGATTCCTTCCCAGGGTCTGGAACATTGCACAGAGGAATACAACTTCAGCATCTTTTGATTTCACTTGTTTTGCGACCTCTATTGCGATTAATCCGCTCATATAGGATTTAATCATGGAATCCTTAAGCTCATCTATATTTGATTTATCCTGGATCTGTGTAAAGACCATCATGGCACCTGCCATGAGCCTGACCTGCTCCAACCCAAGAATAATAACTGCCTGCTCAATACTTGTAACCCCGCTCCCTAAACCCCCATAAAAGGATGAATTGACCAGGGTAAGCATCTTATTTGTCAGGGAATAATCTTTCATAATGATATCTGCAAGGTCTCTGGCAGAAACATATTGATCCTTTGAGGTCTTTTCATTGATAGCCATAATGGATTTTGAAAAGGCCGGAAAATCCGAATTATTTTCCATCCGGGATAAAAGCAGATTAAGAATGCCCTGATTGTCTGATTTTTCGGGCTCCGGCAGTTCCTCCTTTTCCGGCAACCCAAGGTAGTAGTCTATTGCCTTCTTCATTACAGTTGCATTCCGGAACCTGGCCACTGGATCTTTCTGAGTGGCTTTCTCGACAATACTGTCCAGTAATGGATCAACATCCGGATTCTCAAGGGAAGGATGTACCGTAGGAACATATGCAATTTTATACATCATATCTTCCCTTTTACTGGCAACCATAACTGGTCTTAAGGTAAGCATTTCGTATAGAATCATACCAAGGGAATATACATCCGAACTTTTATATGCTTCCCCCTTAAGGAAACATTCTGGTGCCGTATACCGGGTTATCTCTTTCTGCCTGTTATCTGAGCCTTTCAGGCTGTTAATCACTATTGAAATACCGAAACCCCTGATTCTTACTCCTCCGTCATCCCCGATCAGAATATTTTCAGGTCTTAAATCATTATGGATGATCCCCTGATTATGGGCATATGAGATACCGTCAAGTATTTGACTCATCCTCTTCACAGCATCACTAACTGAAAAGGACTTTTTACTTTTAATCAGGTCGGCCAGGGTTTCGCTGTCATAATATTCTGAAACCAAATAGGGAAAACCTTTCTGTTCTCCAATTTCATAGAAGGATAAAATGTTAGGGTGCCTTAATTCGCTGAGAGCCTGTGTTTGCAGCAATATTGATTCAATATGATCCGAACCGATCCTGAATGCCTTTATCTCAACCTGCCGGTCCTGTCCGGTATCAAAGGCCAGAAAATCGCTGCTCTCGCAGTCTTTATTAATCTGGTGTCTGACAGTATAATGTCCTATCTTAATTAATTTATTTTTTTCCATATTTTGCCTGCCTGTTGAAAGTGGAAAGCCATCTGATCTTTTCATGCAAATTCAGTGCCTTATTGCAGAATAACAGTACAAAAATCAATTACACTGACGCCAATTGAGGGTGGGATAGAGGAAATATTAAAAAAAATCAAAACAGCAGGTGGGAAGAGAGGAATATAAATAATATTCTGTTCATTTCCGGCAGGTTACGGGGTACCCGGGCTGATAAGTATTAACCAGTAAATTACTTATTTACAGGTATTGGGTTTTCAGTTTTGAGTTGCTGGCTCCGGTGTTTTTAAACCCTTTTCCTATTCCTTATTAAAGTCCATAGAAATTGTCTCATTAAAAACTTTTCCAATAAATGATTTAATTCCTTCCAGCAGACGTTCTTCTGAAAACTCATTTCTTGGGATCTTTTCCACAATACTGCTTTCCGATTTATCAATTACCGGACGAATAGCTGTCTCAACATCTATAGTCAATGTATGTTCATTTGCCTTAAAAGAGATGGAGGATTTAATCGAACTGGGGAAGAATCTGTCAATGGGTCCGGTTAAAAGGTGCCGGGGAATCAGGGAAAATGAAAACCCATAGAAAATATCATCCTCAGATTCTTCATCAAGATAGGCACTGTGACCTCTTGCCGCCAGTTTTTCTTTTATCGCCTCCAGCTTTGATTTGTAATTTTCATTGTAGGTCCTCAAAAAGGCCTCCTTAAAATCGGTGCACCAGCTGATCTTTTGACATTTGCCCTGCCTTGCGTTCTCAAGGTCTTTCTCATAATTTTCCAGTATGTCATCAATCGTTGCAGCCATGAATCACCCTCCGCATGGATATTAATTGTAAAAAACCGTCTCTTTTAAATCTCTATAATCCTTTTATTGAATGTTGGCAAGTATCAGGAAAAGAAAGTAAATAATAGTCATAAGACAACGGGGAGATTGTTTATTGACATACAGTAGGTGAGACTCTAAAATCCATGCTGTTATTAATATTAGGCACAGTCAGTCCCCGCCACACTTTTAACATATTATTTTTGGAGAAAATGATGATCAAATTACTTTTTTTATTTCTGATAATAGCCGCCCTGTGTTTGACAGGCACAACATCTTTTGCTCAAAATAATTCCCCTGATCGAGCCGATACAGTTGCACCCCTCCAGATACAGCCCTCCATGAATGTGTTCAGGCGCTTTGATGCGGATGTCGAAGCCATGAATCTTTTTTACGGGAAGGTGCTTGGTCTTGAACAATTAATGACCTTTAATCTGGGCGGAGGAAGCAGGGTCGCACGATTCCAGGCAGGTGATTCTCAGGTAAAGCTGTCCGGGAAGGTTCCCAACCGAAGCTATCATCGAGGCAATATTCCTGATGCCACCGGACTACGGCTGTTAACCTTCTTTTTTACAAATCAGCATGACCTGGAAAAAAGTTTTAAGGATCATGGACTCAAGGTTCCGATCTTTAAACCTGTTCCGGAAACCGGACGCAGCTTTGCTCTTGTTCAGGACCCGGATGAGCAATGGGTCGAACTGGTGATTGTTCCACAGGCAGAGGAGGCTGCCTGTAAGGGGATTGAAATAGGTCTGGTGGTTTCGGACCTGGCCAGGAGCAGGGCATTTTACCGGGATTTTGTGGGGTTAGATGAATTGCCGCCAGAAAAAGACTCCCTGTTTGATACGATTAAATACCCTTTCCGCCATGGTTCAACAACTGTCAGCCTTCGCTGTTTCGGATCTGATCTTCCTGCTGATACAGGCAGTGGAGGAATACAGTATGTGATATCTGATGCAAAAAAGGTGGATTCAATGGCAAAGGCCCGTAAAATTGTTATTGATCAACCATTGAATATAATGAAGGGTTTCGCTCTTTTGACCATATGGCTGGATGATCCGGACGGCATCATCAATTATTTCGCACAGGTTGGAGTAAAAGAAGATCAGGATCAGGGAAGATAATCGAAATACCGGGCAGAGAGTTATGGATAATCATAAAGAACAGATAATAACCAATCTGATCAGGATAGAAGACGTCCTTGCCAGACTGTATACCAGATTTTCAAAAAAAAGTGATTTTACGGCACCGGTAAAAAAATTCTGGGCAACCATTGCGGGAGAGGAAAAACTTCATTCCAATATTATGGATAAGGTATGTCAGGCGGTCCGCGAAGAAAAAGCCACCGTTTCTGTTGATTTACGAATAGAAAGACTCAAGGAATTTATTTCAAAATTAAATGAGATCCTTAAAAAGGCATCTTCAGAGAATTTATCAGAAGCCGAGGCTTATTCAATTGGGGCTAAAATTGAAGTGGAGCTTGATGAAGAGAGTTTTACCGGGTTGATTCATACAACAGATGAGAAGCTGGATAAGCTTTTAAAATTAATTAAAAATGATACGAAAAAGCACCGGGTTATGCTTGTAAACTATTCAAGGGGAATTCGCTAGATAAACGACATACAGCAGGATACCGGGCATTGACCGGGGAATAACTCTTTTCAAACGTTGCAGGGGGCAGGATACCGGACCTTGCATTCCGCAATAAAAAAGGCCCCGTCCACAGGACGGGGCCTTTTTTATTATTTACAGGCAGATCTGTTAGCTCTGAAGACTTGCCATTCTTGCCTTTACATTCTGAATCTTGTCAGACGCCCTCATGGCCTCATAACATTTTTCCAGTTTTTCAAGAACGTCTTTAAGACGCGGATGGTTTTTACCAAGAAGACTTTCCCTTACTGTAAAAGACTCCTCATAAAGGTTAGCTGCTTTTTCATTATTTCCCTCTGCAACATAAAGAAGTGCCAGGTTTTCGAGTGACGCTGAATAATATGCATGATTCTTACCGAAGGTTTCATCTGCAACTTTTACTACTTCCTGTGCTGTAGCTATAGCTTCCATGGTTTTGCCATTTTTATAGAGTATTGCCATTCTTTTGTTAAGGCTGTTGTACAGTGCCTGCTGTCCAAAAGCTGTTGTTGAAAAGAAAGCCAATACCATAGATGCAAGTAGTATTTTTGTAAATGTTTTCATGTCTAGAAATTCCTCCATTAAATAAGTTAAATATTTTGTTTTTTATTAAATTGCTATTTTCGCAGGCCTTTAATAATCCCTGGCCCTGTAGCCCGGTGTCGCTTCCAGAGATTTAAATAACGTTCCAGGCTAGACTCTATTGTTTTCACTTTTAACTCCTGACAAACTGCTGTACAGTCATCAGGCATATAATTTTAACATCCTGTGCCGTGTTTCAATTTTTTCATCGGAACATCCATGAATAAACTTTAAAAAAAAAATACCCAAATGCATTTTTTTTTAAATTCAAATTAATTAAGCAGATTTTATTTCTGAAAATAGCAATAAACCGGCAGAAAAATACATACTAAAACCAGTGAGCTTCGGTGGCAGCATTATAATAGGTAGTTATATCAAGATATTACAGATATGAATCCATTCAGAAATATTTTAGACACATTTTGTTTTAAGCTTAAATAAAATTAAAAGTATTTTACCAATGTAAGACTAAAATAATTTAAATATCGTAAATCTCCGGGCAAAAAATCCAGCACATTCCCACAACGGATTAAAGATAAAAAAGTCCTTTCAAAACATTAATATTTCACAGCTCTGGGGTTAGATTTACCAACTTCTAAAAGTGAATCAGATATTACTAATATATTTAAAAAAACGACTGACACCTCTTGATAACTCCCTGCAATTTTTCTATATTAACTTAATCTTCAAATCACCCACTTATTATACTGCAGACAAGTAAATTTATTTTTATTTTCAATTATTTAAACGGAGGCATGTAATGAAATCTGATAATCGAATGAAAAAAATCTGTCTTGTGTTGTTTCTTCTGTTGTTTGTCTTTTCAGGCTTTTCGGGAAGCAGTCTGTTTGCGCAGCCCGCCACCCCGGAAAAGGCCCCTGTCCCTGCTGCGGTAGCAATTCCCCGCCCCACTGCTGATGAGGTGAAAATTGCTGAAAAGGCCCTTAAAAATTTTATTAATAAGGCTGATCCGACTGTTAAAGAAATAAATAGAAAATATCCCGGATTAATTGCAGTACGCGTTCCCCGTCCGAATACTGCAATAGTTCCCAACCTTGCAGGATGGTTTCGCCCCAAACATCAGGACAATCTTCAGGTCGCAAAGCAGGGTGATATTGAGGTGCTCTTTATGGGTGATTCCATCACGGATTTCTGGCGAAATTCTGATGGTGCAAACGCCGGAAAACCGGTTATGGATAAATATTTCGGGGATCTCAAGATTGCCAATTTCGGAATTGCAGGAGATACGACCCAGGGAGTTCTTTACAGGCTCCAGAATGGTGAAGGCCAGGGATTCAGCCCAAAGGCCGTTATGCTTATGATAGGGACCAATAACACTGCCCAGAACAATGCTGATGAAATAGCAGAGGGGATAGGCGCTGTAGTACTGGAGTTACAGAAGGATTTTCCAAAGGCAAAAATTCTGCTCCTTGCTGTTTTCCCGAGAAGCACTCCCGGCGATCCGGTTCGGGATACCATTGATAATATAAATAAAAAGATATCAAAACTGCATGATGGGAATAAGGTTTATTACATGGATATTGGTGATAAATTTCTGGATGAGAAAGGTTTTATTCCCAAGGATGTAATGGGTGATGCCCTGCATCCCACCACAAAGGGATACGAAATATGGGCACAGGCAGTTAAGGAAAAATTATATTCTTTATTGAAATAAAGAAAGGCAGCCCTGAAGCCGGATTTCTCCGGCTTCAGGTGTATGTGTGTATTCTATTAGAATTTTATTACTTCAGGTTCGCCGCCAAAAGAAGAAATTGTGGCAATAGCATCTTTAAGGTACAGGACCTGAGTATTGTCATCATCAGCCTTGTACATTGCCTGCAGCTGGGGATATGCATCCAGCATGGCCTGTTTTGCTTCAATCCTGTCATCCTCTACTACTGTGGCAGCAATACGTATCCATTTTTGACCTGAAAAGGCACAGATCTCAACCTTCGGGTTTGCCATCATCTGCTTTGAAACATCCTTTACCTTTCCGGTCTGGATGTAGAGCTTATCTTCAAAAATAAGGTAGGTACCAAAGGGGCGTACTCTGGCCTGATCACCATCTACAGTGGCGAGATAATAAGTTCCGCATTCTTTTAAGAAATCATATACTTTCTGCATAATAAATTCCTCCTCTATTTTTTATCTGGTTTCTGTTATTCAACAAAACATGCATTTATAAACCATATTTTCACCTGATGTCCACACCTAAAAACTATTTATGGCAGCTATATTGCCATGGCGGCATCAAAACCGCTGGTCACGGCATTCCAGAGGGTGCCATGGCTGGTATTGCTGTCGCCAATAACATAATTCTCAGCAACAGTTGCCTTCAACTCTCTGATAAGTTCGGAATCAGCATTTGCCTTCATGCCTGAAGCCAAAATGACATTATCTAACACAAGGTTCTCTTCTTTTCCGTCACGTTTGATAACAGCATGGTCATTCGTTACATCAACCAGCCATGTATCAGGCCTCAAATCTACATTATGTTCTTCCAGAATATCAAAGAGATAATATGCATTTATTGGTGATGATCCCAGTCCAAGCTGCTCCCTTGGCAGGGCATCAATCAGGGTTACACGTCTACCTTCCTGCAGATACTTGAGGGCAGTTTCACAGCCTGTCAAACCAGCACCAACTATAAGAATGCTGTTTCCAATATCTATGGATTCCTTTTCCAGATCACCTACCCATATTACCTTTGACTTGTCCTTACAGGTAAGGGCCGGGACATTGGGAGTAGCCCCTACAGCAATAATAAGGGCATCGGCATTTTCCTTCGCGACAAGTTCAGGGGTTGCCTCAGTAGAAAGCCTTATATCGATGTCAGGGTTCTGCTTCGTCATTCGGACAGACCATTCAAGATATTTTTTCAGGTCTGTTTTAAAGGGGGGCAAACTTGCTTCACGTATAAGTCCGCCGACCTGTGCTTCCTTTTCAAACAGGACTACATCATGACCACGACCAGCAGCAGTTCTGGCGGCTTCGAGCCCGGCAGGACCTCCGCCAACAACAACTACTTTTTTCTTTACATTTGCCGGCTGGGCATAGGAATAATCCACTTCACGGCCAAGTACAGGGTTAACCGCACACCTGGGCGGTTTCATACCGAAGTGGCTCCTGCTGATACATGTATTACAGCGTATGCAGGGCCTGATTGTATCTTCCTGGCCGCGCTCCAGCTTATTGCATGTTTCAGGGTCTGCAAGCAGCTGGCGGCCCAGGGCAACCATGTCAACTTTGCCTTCTGCTATGGCTTTGTCTGCCTCTTCAAGTGTAACCGCCCCAACTGCGCTCACGGGTATATCAAGGGCCTTTTTGAATTGTGCAGCATATTCAATATTTATATTATGGTCCATATAGGCAGGCGGAAGAATATAGGGAGTAAGCTTGTTAATTGCCAGAGCGCCCCTTGAGACATGAAGTAGATCAATTTTATCCTGTATGACCTTTGCAAACTCGATTACCTCTTCAATATCAGGAGAACCCGGGACCATATCAATTGCGCTTATTCGGTATTCAATGGAAAGTTTATTACCGACTTCAGCACGGATAGCTTCAAGGATTTCCACGGCAAAACGGCACCGGTTCTCGAAGGATTGTGGGCCGTACTGATCTGTTCGTTTATTAAAAACCTTTGAAAATAAAAGTGCGGGCAGCTGACAATGGGCGCCGTGTATCAGCACCATATCTCCATCAGCCCTTGCAATAGTGCCTGCTGCCTTTGCATAGTCCTCAATAAAATCCTTGAGTTCTTTTTCAGTCAGCAGATTACAGTCGATTTCCATTGGTATACCGACAGAGCTTTCAACCTCATGGGTCCCGAAATAGGAGGCGATAGGAACAAGCTCAACACATGCCTTTGAGCCGAGCCTTTTAACTGCCTCACACCATTCCGAAAGATAGACAACCATAAAGTCATCACTCATTCCCACAATATGATGTGCTGCCGGCGGCAGATCCCTGTTTATAAATCCGCTGCCCAGAGTTACAGTCGCAGTCCCGCCTTTCCCGTATGGTTTTGAGAACTCTATGCATTCCCGTGTAACATGGTTATCATAGGAAGCAAGAAAATTATAAATTGGTGCACTGGTGATTCGGTTTTTAAGTGTAAGGTTTCCGACTTTGATGGGTTGAAACAGGTTAGGAAATTTTGTAGCCATTATAATCCCTCTTATCTCTTTATCTGTCCGATTGAATGTTCCTGATATGTTAATCCTTTTCCTTGAATTATTAAAAAGAATTAACCCGGAAAAGACTTATATGTCAATTATATATGTAAAACCGAGTCTCAGGAGCCCATTTCACAAAGCGCGTTTAAAATACTGAACCTTTTATCTGACTGCTGTTGCAGAATGGCTATATCCTCTTCTCCCAGATGCTTAAACTTTCCAATAAGTTTCAGCATTTCGGATATGGGTTTCGGTTTACTGACCGGTTGAGTAATTCTATAGGTCCCGTTCTCAACTTCCCACAACGGGAAATAATTGGTCTGAACTGCTGCGCGGCAAACCTGTATAGAGGCATCCTGCGGGACCTTCCAGCCTGTTGTGCACGGGCAGAATACGTGCAGGTATACAAATCCTTCCCTGACCATTTCCTTTGCCTTGACAAGTTTTTTGGCGTAGTCCTCCAGATGACTCAGTGTTGCCGTAGCAACATAGGGTATGTCATGCATGGACATGATCATGGGCATGTTCTTTGAGGCAGTTGTTTTACCAATACTTTTCGATCCGGCAGGGGTTGTACTTGTAGATGCCCCGTAGGGTGTGGCACTGCTTCTTTGAACACCGGTGTTCATATAACCTTCATTGTCGTAGCAGATATAAATTATGTTTTCGTTACGTTCGGCAGCTCCGCTTATGGTTTGAAGCCCTATATCCTGTGCACAGCCGTCTCCTGTATGGCAGATGATTGTTGCATCAATCCCGGCCTTTTTATAATAACGCGACAATCCTGTTGCACTGGAAGCTACACCGGTCATTACATTCGCATAGTATGAATGCTTATGCCAGGCCTGATCGTTCTGGCCGTGAATGGTCGGAGCACTGCAGCCGGGGGTACCAAACAGAACAATATCCTTCCCCATAATTTTAGAAACCAGACGAAGATTCAACTCCATTATACAGCCGGGACAACACGCATTCCCCGGAGAAAACTGGTCTTCGTCACAGTAGTATTCAGTAACTTTGGGCATTTTCTTTATTTTCTCAGCCATTATGAATCCTTTCCTGCTTATGGTAACCAGGTAACTTCCTGGTAGGGTTTACCTTGCGATGCATTATAAATGTCGTCCACCATGCCGGCAATATGTTCCTGTGAAATATCCATGTTGGCCAGACCGTCAATGAAACTCAGCATGGGTATTATGCCGATGTGCTTTGTTATGGCATTGACCTCCATATAAACAGGACCGCAGTTCCATCCGAAACATATACTGCGATCCAGAACGCCTATTGCCTTTCTGCCCTTCAGCACCTCACCCAGCTTTTCCACCGGGAACGGGCGAAAGAGTCTTAATTTCACCAGTCCGACCTTTATGCCTTCTTCTCGTTTTGCATCAATTACTGTCCTTGCAGTACCTGTGACACTTCCTGACGTTACCAGAACAATATCTGCATCATCACATCTGTAGGCCTCGATCTGGCCGTAATAGCCGCGCCCGAAGGCCTCCCTGAAACTGGCATCAATACAGTCCAGTTTATCTTTTACGCGTTCCATGGCCGCCATATGTTTTTTGCGGTATTCTACAAATCCCATGCCAATACCGTGGCTTCCGCAACCTGTACCTGCACCCGGGATGACCTTCATCCTTTGAGGCTGTTCTTTCAACGGTGCCAGAAAACGATCAACATCTTCCTGTTCGGAGATCTCTACCTTCTCGGCCAGAAAAGAGAGATAGTAACCATCGTAATTTACCATAACCGGCAGCTGGATATCATAATCTTCGGCCAGCCGATAGGCCATGATTATCGTATCAAAGATTTCCTGATTATTCTCAACAATAACCTGTACCCATCCGGAATCCCTTGTCGATATCATATCCTGCTGGCCTGAATAAACCGCGTGAATTCCAGGGGGCTCACGGTTTACGTTTACCATTACCAGCGGAGCACGATAGCCTGCAGTTTGAAGCAGTGTGTCATACATATATACAAGGCCATAGGATGAGGTGGCTGTAAAGCCTCGACCGCCGCCCATTACCGCAGCACAGGCTACATTCTGTGCAGAATTTTCTCCCTCTACCGCCACGTATTCACAGTCAAGGATGCCGTCGGCATGAAATTTGGCAAGCTGTTCCACCAGTTCGCTCTGGGGTGTAATCGGATAAGCGGAAACCACATCGGGTCGGCAGCGCAGTACCGAGTATGCGGCTGAGGCATTTCCGGTAATTACCTTTATATTTTTAGATTGTGCAGTCATCAGCATACTCTCCTTCCGGCGTCATGGTTATCGCTTTTTTAGGGCATTCCATGGCACAGATACCGCAGCCCTTGCAGTATTCCAGATTTATTACATAATCGTCATCACCGGCTGTGATGCATTGAGTGGGGCAGTAGGTCATGCATATGCCGCAGACATTACATACATCTATATTTACGACCGGACGTGATGTCCTCCACTCACCGGTTTTAAGACAGAGAAGGGTTTTGTTGCCATCGGACCAGGCCGCCTCGGTATCATAAATATATTTCTCTTCCTTATTAATTACCATGAATGCACCTCCACTTCATCAAATCCTCTTTGCGCATTTCGGATGTTTCTCTCCAGGATATCGCCTTTCAGATAATCGGAGAATCCCTTTAGAATTGATTCCAGTTTGACCCATCCTGTTGTGGCGGCTAAAGCTCCCAGCAGGCATGTATTAGGGATATCCCTGCCGATCTCACACAGGGCAACCTGGGTGGCATTGATGACTCCTGCCTTTTTCAGATTTTTTACAGGCTGACTTTCAAACGGTTTGGCGCTGTTTAGAATGAGTACTCCGCCCGGTTTCAGGCCATCGTATAAAGTCGGAAGATCCATTAGAGTGGGATCAATAACCATAATACAGTCCGGGGTGTAGACCTGAGTTTTCTCCCGAATTGGTTTTGTGTCAAAACGCGTGAATGCGATAACCGGCATTCCTCTGCGTTCAAATCCGTACATTGGGAAACTTGCAACATGCTGCCCCTCATAGGCACAGGCAGATGCAAGCATTTTAGCCGCCAGTACGGCACCCTGTCCTCCACGACCGTGAACCCTTATTTCTTTTGCGGACATTAAAATATAAACTCCTTTCTGTTATATTTTGACTTCATTCATTATCTTTTTTTCAATATCTTTACGCAATGCCTTTTTATCCAGTTTACCTACACCGGTCATAGGCATTTTATCTACAAACACGATTCTCTCGGGAAACTGCAGTACAGAAGCATTCCGGGATTTTAAGAATTCAATAATGTGTTCAAATGTCAGCACCTTATTTTTTTCCGGTTCAATATAGGCACATACCCTTTCTCCCATTAGTTTGTCAGGCATGGGAATAACTCCTACAACCGCGACCCCGGGGTGAAGAATGATCAGTTTTTCGATATCAGTGGCACTTATACTCTCCCCTCCTCTGTTGATCATCTCCTTTATTCTTCCGCAAAGCCTGATATAACCCTCTTCGCTTATAGTGGCTATATCGCCGGTTTTAAAGAAGCCATCCTTATCAAAGACTCTGTAATTTTCTTCAGGGTTATTGTAATATCCGGAAAAAACACATGGTCCTTTCACCATTAATTCACCGGGAGTATTGCAGGGAAGTTCGCATCCCTCGGCATCAACCACTTTATAGATATCATATGGGAATGTCTGCCTTCCAACCGTGCCGCAGATAGTATCACAATCATCAGCAGTGCGGGTAATGCAGGTCATACCCTCGGTTCCGCCGTATCCATTGTAATAGCGTATCCCGAAACGATCCATGATTTCTTTCACCATCTCACTGTGGCTTGCACCTCCTCCGGAGTGCATCTTCCTTACCGAGCCAAGATCGTATTTACCCGTGTCTTCAAACTGAAGCAGCCTTTGCGCCAGTGTGGGTACCCAGATTATTGAGGTAACACGCTCCTTTTCAATTGTCCGGCAGATATCCGCGTTATCTGTCGTACTCTGGAACACGAGCTTTCCCTGGGTAATCACGCTCCCCAGCAGGCCCTTTGAGAAAGAAAGATCATGCCCGACCGGACCGACAATCATGTTGATATCTTCGCAGTGCTGATCCCATGACCTGGAGCAGAACTCGACAGCACACGCAAGGCTGTTATGGGTGCGGGGCACTATTTTCGGCTCCCCGGTTGTTCCTCCTGTGGGTCCCATGTGGGCAACCTGACAGGGATCCGGTCTGCGGCAGGCAAGTAAATCGTTATCATCCCGGGCTAATGTATTTTCTTCGATCAGGTCTTCCATACTCTTAAAAACCGGACCATCGATCTTTCCCCGGACAGTAATCACATTTTTTATTTCAGGATTATCGATTAATACGCTGCTGATCAAGGGCTTGAAATCAAATTTATGAGTACCTGCCGGGACAATCCAGGATGTCGCGCCTGTGAGTTTCAACAGTCTATCAATCTCAAACTTACGGTATCTGTCAATAAGCAGAACAGGAATGGCACCGATCTTCTGGCAGGCAAAATATGCAAAAATGAATTCATTCCAGTTGGGCAGCTGTATAAGGACGCGATCGAGTGGCTCTATACCCAGTTTAATCAGACCGATTCCCAGCCGGTCAGACTTTTCGCGAGCCTGGCCATAGGTATATCGGCTGATCCTGTCCACAAAGGCCTCTTTATCCGGATGGATATCCGCTGCCAGGTCAAGGTAATCACCCAGAGTAAAACCGCGCCACCAGCCTCTATTGATGTATACAGCTTCATCTTCTGATTTGTATGGAACAACACCTTCAAGCAATTTAAACATCCACGACCTCCTTAAGGATTTTCAGACCTGATTGTCAAATAACCCGCCCAGTTCAGTACAGGAAGTTTCTAAACTACTGTTAAATCTCACATCCGACTTTGGCTCCATCTCTCATGGCATCAACTATCAAACCGGGTTCTTTGCAGCTGCCTATCTCGTAGGTCTCAGCCACAAGACCCTTGAACTGTTCTATAATGCTCTTATTAGGTTCCCAGTCCTGTGTACTTATGATGTTTTTTCCTTTTAGAATATATTTTCGTTTGTCCTTTAAACTTACCTCCAGTCCTCTATCATCGATATTACGATACTCAACGTCAGACCATATGGGTACATGGTTCTGTTTCAGCCATGGCCAGAGACTTACCATGTCGTCAATTGTCATGCGGTCACCCAGTTCTTCTTCCGGACCATTGTGCACCATGGTTACCCTGCGATTACGCTTGATAAGATATTCCGCCAGTTCGCAGCCATGAAGGGTGCCGCCCATGATAACAACACTTTTTCCCAGCGGCATCCAGAGTCTGGATAATTTTTCCATCTGTGTAGAGCTTAAGAATTTCAGGAAAAATTTGAGCATGCCATGAAGCTTTTCTGTATTTATCACCTTTGGATGATCAGCCCCCGGCACTCCAATCTCGCCATGGGCTGCACCGACAGCAATAACCAGCACATCAGGGCGCTCGCGCTGTATTACATCAGTAGTAACCTCGGACTTCAGATTAACTTTAACTCCTTCCTTTTTCAGCTGTGTGGAAAGGTATCTGACAAACAGAGTCATATCTTCTGTTTCCAGATCCTTCACAATTGCAGCCAGGGGAATCAATCCTCCAAGATAACTGTTTTTTTCATACAAAACTACTTCGTGTCCACGCCGGGCAGCAACACGGGCAGCCTCCATCCCGGAAGGGCCTCCGCCAATGACCATTACTTTCTTTTTAGTTGTAACAGGTTTTGGTTGAAATTCAGGAAGATGGTATTTACCAAGATACGGGTTTGTTCTGCACGCCAGTACCTTATTCCGGTTGCGGCAGTCAAAGCAGTAGAGACAGCCATTGCACCAGCGGATATCTTCCAGGCGGCCTTCTCTGGCCTTGTTGGGCAGATCCGGATCAGCCAGCAGGCGCCTTGTCATACCCACAAAATCAAGACTTCCCTTTTGCAGGTATTCTTCGCCCAGTTCCGGGTCCAGTCGGCAGGCGGTCCATACCGGAATCTTAACACCTCCGGCCTTTACCGCTTCCACCAGGGGAACCGATGCTCCCCGCCCATTACGGCTCCAGTCATAATCTTTTGGCAGGTCATCCGGCGGTTCGGGATACAATATGCGGTCAGGCTGTATCAATCCTCCCCGGTGGCCATATCGTTCACCCCTCAGGTTTATTCCGTCCGCTACTTCGGCTACGCATTTTACCAGTTCGACTCCTTCTTCAAGGGTAGTAGCCCTTGGATTGTTATACTCTACTGCATTCATCAGGACATGAATGGCAAAATCAGGACCGGTTCGTTTTCTTGCTTCCTCAACGCATCTACGAAGAAACCGTGTCCGGTTCTCATAACTCTGCGGGCCGTATTCGTCAGTCCTTTTATTCCAGATTCGTGATAAAAAAGTATTACCCTGGTGGGCGGTGCCATGATTTATTTCACAGGCATCAAAACCAGCCCTGTAGGCCCTTTCAGCGGCAGCAGCCCATAAATCGATTTGCTCCTCCAGTTCATCCCTTGTCATTTCACGGCAGGGTAAAAAATCAGGGCCGGGCAACTCTTCTTCAGTCATATCTGAGGCGCATTTGATATCCCGGATTTTCATATCCCTGGGAAGCTTTCCTGTAGGATTCCAGGGACCCGCGTGCTGGAATTGTATGGACACTTTGCAATCATGTTTATGTACTGCATCGGTCAGATTTTTAAACCCGGGGATCAGCCGGTCATCATCCATATGAAGCTGTACTCCATGATAATTACCCTCAGCGTCATAATCGACATGCTGTATGCCCAGCGGATATTCAGTTCCGCAGGATTCCACAACCAGGAAGCCCACACCGCCTTTTGCAAGTCTTTCATAATAGGTGATCATCCTTTCACCCACAGTCTGATCAGGATCAACAAAAGATGTACCGTTGGCAGTTTTAATTATTCGATTTTTAACCTTTACAGGGCCGATCATACCCGGTTCGAATAACTTTTGAAACTTATTGCGCATGTTTATCTCCTTCTAAAAGGGATTACACATTTTTGTGATAAAGGCTATAAATGAGGGCTACAAATTTTCTTCCACAACCCGGGCAGCTGCTTTAAGTGTGGCAACGGTCTTTTTCACGCCTTCAATTTCATCCGGAGCGAGCTCGTATTCCAGTATCTCCGAAACTCCGTTTTTTCCGAGTCTCACAGGAACCGACATGCTTATCCCTCTTACGCCATATTCTCCATCGAGCATAACCGAACACGGGATTACCTCCCCGGTATCTTCCTTTATTGCCCTTACAATCTTTTCAAGACCTATGGCGCATGTCCACCCTGCGGTTCGTCCTGACTGCAGTTCCTCAAGCCTTTTCAGTATATTCGGGATTTCAGCACGGATTTTTGTTTTTATCTCCTCGGGAACTGTGACTTTTTTGTCATCAATACTTGCTGTGCTGAAAAGCAGTACCTGGGTAGAGCCGTGCTCACCTATTACCGTACCATCCACCTGGCTGACTTTAACATTATAGGCTCTGGCGAGGAATTCTCTGAAACGAAATGAGTCGTTGATTGAATAGCCGATCAGTTTATTGACGATCAAATCCGCCGGACAGCCAGGCAGTATAGTTGAGGGGATCAACCGGGTTGGTTGCAGTAATTATGAAGGCATCCGGGCAGTACTGTTTGATTTTGCCGGTGATATGTCTGACCAGTTCTATATTTTTAGGCAGCATCTCCATCCGGTCGGCTATAAGCCCCTGGGGAGCCCCGGCCGCATTAATAACAATATCCGAGCCGGTCATATCGCTGTAATCACCGGCCCGGATAACTATATCTCTGGAAGAAACTGCCGTGCTGATATCAATAGCATGTTGTTCAAGGACATTCTGCCTTTTTCCGCCGATCATTAAAAATTCATCAGCAAGTCTGTTGGCGGCCAGGTAAAACACTGCCGGAGCTCCGACGCTGCCCGCCGCTCCGATTACCGTGATTTTCATACGCCCTCCAGGTCTCTTTGCTTCAAACTGCTATTTTGTATATATCAGATTCACCTTTCTTTTAAATTCTATGCGTTGAATCCGGTCAACTATTTTTTTATATATCAGCAATATATATTATGTCAATAATTTGCGCCTTGAAAAAATTAACCGATCAATATTTAGTATCCAATTTTAAGCTTAAATTATAGTATTTATTTGACATAACACCATTTATTATAGCAGATATCCCAAATATTAAACTAAAGAGAAATATATAAATTATTTAAAAGGGATTGTCATGGGAACAGAACAGAATAAAAAGGTTGTAAGAGAGTTTTACGAGGCGGTTTTTCAAAAACACGATCTCGATGCAGTAAGCCGATACATGCATGAAAACTATATCCAGCATAATCCGGATGCGGATCAGGGGATGAAAGGATTCGTCGAATTTCATAAAGGTTTTTTTGCGGCAGCCCCTGATTTCTGCGCAACCATCAACAGGCTGGTTGCTGAAGATGATATTGTTTTTGCATACAATACCATTACCGGCACACACACCGGAGAAGGGTTTCTCCATTATAAGCCTACTGGTAATAAAATAATTTTTGATGCCGTGGATATGTTCCGGCTCAGGGATGGAAAACTTTGTGAACACTGGGATGTAGCCGACACCAGACAGCTCTTTCTGCAGGTTGGAGGATTAATGGAGATTAATAAAATTGCATAGAAATGCAGGCACAGTATTAGCCGCAGGGTTTTTCACAATTTTTATCAGCTATGCTGTCAGGTATTCCTACGGGCTTCTTCTGCCTTTCATGCTTCCCTTTTTAGGCATATCCAATGCACAGGCCGGGGCCATATACTCATCCTACTTTATTGCATATACCATTTTTTCTCCTGTGCTCGGACTCGTAACAGACCGGTCTGCAGTTAGAAATGTGTTAACCTTTTTTATTGCACTCCTTGGGCTGGGCGCCTTTCTGATGTCATGCACCAGCAGTATAATAAGCGCGTGTATCTTTTTTGGACTGGCCGGTATCGGGCAGTCCGCGGGCTGGGTTCCGGTAGTCACGATCGTTCAGCGCTGGGTTGATCCCGGTAAAAGAGGAGCAGCTTTAGCCACTGTGGATACCGGCAGTGGAGCAGGGATAATCATTGCGGGCCTTGTTCTTCCATTGATAGTTACAAACCTGGACTGGCGCTGGGGGTGGCGATGTCTGGGAGTTATGGGATTTTTAGTCGCAGGTCTTAATTATCTTTTTATTAAAAATCCGCCGGCAGACCCGGACATGCAAAATGTGAAACTGAAATCATCACAGTCGGCATCCGCCCTGCAGGTCATCAAAAAACTATTAAAGATACCGGCCTTCTGGTTTATCGGTTTATCATACATGATGATCTGTTTTTGCATTATAATCCCTTTTACCTTCATGCCTTCCTACGCGACAAAATCGCTTCAAATCCCATATGCGTCAGCCGCATTACTGATTACAATACTTGCAGCATGTGGGATTCTTGGAAAACTGATCTTTGGTTACTTATCAGATGCAGTCGGGCGAATACGCATCATGCTGCTCTGTTCAATCCTGACTACCATTGGTCCGCTATGCATGGCCTTTTCGGAAACATATTTATCCTTAACCCTGTCAACTGTTGTCTTTGGTTTTGGTTACGGGGCTCTCTGGCCCGTCTATGCGGCTGCCAGCCGTGACTTTTTTCCAAAGGCATATTCCGGGAGTGTCATCGGACTGTGGACCCTGATGCTGGGGATAGGTTCAATTATATCTCCAGTAATGGCTGGATGGGCGGTTGATATTACAGGCAGCTACGGTTATGCATTTGGAATAGCCGCCTTTGCAGCCATGATATCGGGATTACTGCTGCTTCCAGTCCTGCATACACCTTCTGAAAATTAAAAAAAAATGTAAATATTTCATCCTGCACCCAGATAGCCATCCAGTCGTTTTTTATTCACAGGGTCAATCTGTAAACAATCATTAGAATCTTTTATTCCCTTAACAATAAGAGTTGAAAAAACCATACATGTAGGCTGACCGCACTCTCGACAGTCTGCGGCAACAATTTTAGAACTTCAATTATCTTCGGTTTTTCCGGGACAGATTCGCATGGTTTTATTTCGTCGCGGTTTTCCCAGATATCATTTATTTCACCGGTTATCCAGTTAAGAATTTTATCAGCCTCACCCTCATCTTTAAGAGCATTAACAGCAATTTTTTTGGGATGAACGGCAATTAACCTGCCGTTATTCTGAAACATGACTGCTGGAGGATCTTTTTGATAAGTAGTGCACATATATTTTTACTGAGCAGTGAGAATCGGGATGCGACTGTTAAATTCGAGCAACCTGCTGACTATATTAATTTGAGGATAGTTTTTTTCGAATCCAGGCAGGATTTCTTCGACAATCGAGAATAGCATAAACCCTGATTTCTTTTTCTTCTTGCTTATAGTAAATGGCAAATGGAAATCTTTTCGCCAGGAGATGATAATACCCGTGATGCTGTGAATGGAGGGAAGCGATATCTGAAAAAAGTGAGTCCAGAAATTAATTACCAAGCCCTTCTGCTTTTCTTTCATAAAAGTGATAACCTTCGACCAGATCATCTTCAGCAGAATCAAGGAGCTTGATTATCACTTAATACGCTCCTTAATTCTTTCTTTTACTTGATCAAGGCTATGGAATTCTGCTTTTCCTTCGCGTACACTTAATTCTCTTGCTTTCAGAATTTCACCGTGCCATTCAGGTGATGGAACGGAATCCGGATCTTTGCACAGATCGTCCCATATCTCTTCCATTACAGCAATCTTGTCTGAGTTTGACATTTCTTCCAAAGGTAATGTGAAGCCCATAAAATTACTCCATTAAAGTTATTATCTCTAATGCGTTAACATAAGCAAATTTTGACAGAGTAAAAGGAAAAAATCAACTTATTCAAAATCGGCTTCCCTAACAGCTTTCAGACTAAACCGCTTCAGCCTGCATTTATAATCTTGAATCTTTTACCCAGTTAAATCCGCATAGCGGCCCGCAGTTTCTTAATAGAGCGAGGAGAACGTATAGTTAAAGAAGGTAAATATATTTTTAAAAAATGAGATACTAAATAACTTAAGAGCTCACTCTACACGGGATTATGATTCATAAAATCTTTTTATAATGTATCAATAGGGATTTTATGATTATTGTCATTTTGTTTCAAATAAGAGTCATAAATAATAACTCTTATCACTACACATTTTTACTGTAATAATCCTGCTATTTATATGAAGTTTACATTTATTGGTTTTTTAAATAAATTATCAGGCTATCATCTCAGGTTTAACGCATTACTTCTTCGAAAAGCATCTTCAGCAAAAAACGTATGGCAAATAAACAGCAATGTGCTGTTAAGCAAGAAATATCTAAGAACAAACAATGTGTGTCTCAATGACCATTAACTATAATACTTTTAAAGGAGATGAAGATATGAAAAGTTCAAGATATTCATTATTTTTGACAAGGTCATTAAGTATTAAAGTAATACATTTATTTATTTTTCTTTTTTTGCTGTTATTGTCCATTCAGTATACTGTTTACGGGGATATACCGGCTTCTGAAAGAGCAGCACTGATAGCGCTTTATGACAGCACAAACGGAGATGGCTGGACTGATAATTCAAACTGGAAGAGTGAACCGGTGGACGTGGATGGTTTTGCCATGCCGGGAACTGAAAATACCTGGTATGGAATAACTGTAATCGGTGACAGTGTTGAAAGGATTTCTTTGTATGATAATAACCTTGCTGGTTCTATACCTTCAGAGCTTGAGAACCTTACTAATCTGACTCAGCTTAACTTGTTCAGTAATCAGCTTACAGGTCCCATCCCTCCGGAACTGGGCAACCTGACAAATCTTACATGGCTTGATTTGTCCTTTAATGAACTTACAGGGGCTATACCCCCTGAACTCGCCAGCCTGACTAACCTAACACGGCTTTTGTTGGCTAGTAATCAGCTTACCGGCAGCATACCTCCGGAGTTGGGTGATTTATATAATCTGGAGGAACTTAACCTCTTTGGTAACCAGCTTACAGGTCCCATCCCTCCGGAACTGGGTAACCTGACTAACCTTACGATGCTTCATTTGGACTTTAATGACCTAACAGGCACCATACCCCCGGAGCTGGGTGATCTTACTAATCTTTTATATCTCAATTTAACCAGTAACCAACTCACAGGAGCCATACCCCCGGTACTGTTCGATCTGACTACCCTTGAGAGCCTATACCTGACCAATAATCAGTTAACAGGTATTATACCTTCAGAGCTGGAGAATTTGAGTAATCTGGAAAACCTCTCGCTGGCCGTTAATCAATTCACTGGTCCCATACCATCCCAACTTGGAAGCCTGAGCAACCTTAGGACCATATTTCTATTCAGTAATCAACTCACAGGCTCAATACCCACGGAGCTGGGGAATCTGAGTAATCTGGAGTATCTATATCTGGGTAACAACCCGCTTACTGGGACCATTCCCCAGGAGTTGGGGAACCTTGGTAACCTTTTATATCTTTCATTGTCGAATAATCAACTTACAGGATCTATACCCACGGAGCTGGGTGATCTGGATAACCTCATAGAACTCGGTCTGGAGAATAACCGGCTCGCAAGTTCTATACCTCCAGCGCTGGGGAGTCTGAATAACCTTGAGCAGATGCACTTAAATGGAAACATGCTGACAGGTGAAATTCCTTCAGAATTATCCAGTTTAAGTAATTTAACTGATCTTGCTGTCGATTATAATGCGCTATATACAGATGATGCAGCCTTATATACATTTATGGACAATCTGAATCCTGATTGGGAAGACACTCAGACAGTTGCACCGGAAAACATTTCTGCCGGGTCTGTCACAAAGACTTCAGTTATAATTCAATGGACCCCTGTTACATACACCAATGCCGGTTGTTATATTATTTACTACAGCACAACTTCCGGTGGACCTTACACATACTTCGGAACAACTGATGATAAGCTGGATGATCAGATGATGGTTACAGGATTAAATTCTAATACCGCTTACTATTTTGTCGTTCAAACACAGACTGATTCCCATTCTTATAATCAAAACGCGGTTGTAAGCGATTACAGTGAAGAAATTTCAGCAGTCACATTAAATGGTGGTGGAGGCAGTGGTGGAAGTTGTTTTATTTCTACAGTGGGTTTTTAATACAGTGAAGCGGGACATGTTTTACAATTCAATATCTTTTGAGTTTTGAATTATTAAACATCTTCCCATCTTATCATCCCTTGTGCAAATATTTTATTGCAAATAAATTAGGCTGAAGGAAAATACAACAACTTAATTCAAGCCCGGATCACCCTGTTAAATAAGATTTGGATTTCTTTTATCCTGTTAAATACTGCTCTGCAGTCCGCTCGGCGGATTTAACAGGACAGGTCTTACCTCCGGTATTTAACTGGGTAAACCCGTTGGAATCAATTTACTTATCTTTAAAAACTACCTCAACTATTATTAATTTCTGAAAGATTTGACAGTTTATGCAAAATGGGATACATTTCTCCAAATTACATAATATATGGGGCATGGTAATGTTAAAAAGAGAATCAGAAAAAACCCTTCTGGAATTGTACGAATCATTTCCGGTTGTTACTATAACAGGACCAAGACAGTCAGGTAAAACAACTCTTGTAAAAAGCTGTTTTCCTGAAAAGCCTTATGTGTCACTTGAAAATCCGACTACACGGGAATTTGCTGATAATGATCCTGTCGGCTTTTTAAACCAGTATCCTGAGGGTGCAATCCTTGATGAAATACAGCGTGCCCCTGTATTACTCTCATATATTCAGACAATAGTAGATGAAAAACAAAAAAACGGTCTTTTTGTTCTGACCGGCAGTAATCAATTTGAATATATAAGCTCTATTGATCAATCTCTTGCCGGCAGGACCGGGATACTAAAGCTTCTCCCGTTTTCATACAATGAGCTGTATTCCGGCGATACACCGAGCCTTGATGATGTTCTGTACAGTGGATTTTATCCCAGAATACATGACCGGAAAATAAAACCGGTCAACTTTCACTCTTCCTATTTATCAACATACCTGGAGAGGGATGTCAGGCAGATCAGTAAAGTACATGACCTTTCGCTTTTTCAGAAATTTGTAGGTCTGTGTGCCGGAAGGACCGGGCAGATATTAAACAAGTCCGGCCTGGGTAATGAATGCGGAATTTCAAATAAAACTGTGGAAGAATGGTTATCTGTTCTTGAAGCCAGTTTTGTAATTTACCGCCTGCGGCCATATTATAAAAATATGAACAAACGTTTGATAAAGTCACCCAAGCTCTATTTTTATGATACAGGCCTGGTATGTTATCTGCTGAGAATTGAAGATATCAGCCAGATAGTGAACCACCCCCTCAGGGGCGAAATATTTGAAACTTTTATTATCAGCGAGCTTATTAAGAAAAGGCTGCATTTCGGAAGAAGTGACAATTTTTATTATTTCAGGGAGAGTAATGGTAATGAGATTGATGTTATTATAGATACAGGAGAAGGTCCAATACCTGTAGAGATAAAATCCGGTCAGACTGTAAACCAGTCAATGTTTAAAAACCTGAAATATTTTTCCAGGATAGAGAAAGACACTAAAGCTTCAGGATTGATTATCGGCAAAGAAGGCTTTGAAAAAAGGACAGATTGTTTAATAGGCGGGTATTCTTCTGTATATAAACTGTATGATCAACTGATAAGTCCATAGGCAATGAAACCAGAGGGGTAATCCATTAAAGGGTACATCAAGAGACTCTTGGTACTGTCTGAATCGGGATGCTCTTTTAAAATTCAATAAATTTATTCAGGTAGATTATCAAAGAGCATCCCGGTTATTAAATTATCGGTCATTCAGCCTTTTTTATGAGATCAAGTTTTCGGGTAATATTGTTCTCTATCCAGTGGGCATCCCACCACTCCAGAGGGTTTACAAAAATACCATGTACAAGAATACTGAAATGCAGGTGATCACCGTTTGCAAGACCTGTCCGGCCTGAGTAGGCAATGACATCCCCTTTTTTAACAACAGAGCCCTGAGCAACACTAAAGCTGCTGAGATGCCCGTAAAGTGATGCCAGACCCTGCCCATGGTCAATCACTACCGTGAGTCCGTATATCCCGAGTTTCTGCGCGAAAATAACCACACCATCATTTGCTGCCTCAATGGGAGAATTTGCAAAGGAGGCAAGGTCAACCCCCATGTGATTCTGGTCATCTATTTTTTCATCATTGTATAAATAGCTTCTGTGATCTGCAAATCCGGCCATTTCAGCTCCCTTCATCCTTAGCCATGCGCCTTCCCATAGCTTTTCGGGTTTTGTTTCCTTTGACAGTTCAATGAGGTAATCTTTATTTTTCTTTCTTAATTCATTATTGATCTTTACAAACTTATCAACATCACTTAATGCAGGGTCAAATTGGCAGTAGTCAAAATTGGGAAGTATACGCTTTAATAATCTGTCACTTACAGTAATGCTGTCATCCCTGAAGCTTTTTTTCTTTATATGGTAATAAAAGACAGATTGTGTAGTGTTGGAGGCCCTGTCCTTTGCCCAGAGATAAATCTCAGGGTCATCGCCTTCATTAAATGGAAGAGCAAAATAGGCAACGCAGGTTTCTTCTTCGTAACCAACTCCTGCCGGAAAACCCTTAAAAAACTTGTCATTTACATATACACCGCTTTCAACTGTGTCCGGCGATGTTTTGTAGGTGATTATTCCGGAACCGCCCTGTGCAATATAATGCTGCCTGCTGATAGCCCTTATTGCAGGCGGTATGGTATCGACAATCATCGAATGTGTAATGATGCTGATGTTTCCATCGCCGCCGTTTCTTTTGCTGTAATCGCAGGCCTGTATTTTTAAATCCAGCTGACCCTGTGCCAGCCTGAGTTCTATTGGGTCCAGCTCTATAACTTCAGTGTATTCTCTGACGCCGTTTTTATTCAGAAACTCTTTATATGGGAATTCCTTTTCAAGTAACGTAGCCTCGCTGGCTCCCTGACTGTATGATACTTTTAACGACTGAATACCCAGCTTCATATCGCTTATGCTGATCTGTACTTTTTGTTTCTGAGAAATAAAATCAGGGAGGGTATCCAGATTGATCACAGGCTTTTCTTTCTCAAAAATAATAGTGATGAACCAGATAGCCGGAATAGCAATTATAATAAGAGCTGTTAATGTAAGGCCGTATATAGTTTTTTTACTTTTCACCATGGAAACCTCCTTTGCAGAAAGCGAAATAAGTGTTTTAACTCAAGGGTTAAGTTCTGCTGTTTTTAATAAAGGATGCCATGGGGGTATGAAAGGAATATGAAAAAAGGATGAATAATGCCTGAAATAAAAGATCTGTATTTCTAAATTAATTGGGGTATTCTCTATGTATCTGTGCTGGTTGTACAGTTGAGATCATAAGATACTTGTACTTTTTAACGACTGTATTAAGGGGCAGTGCGGTGCAAGCCAAATAACTTATTGATGGCTAGGAAGATTGCTTACTGCCAGACCATAAAAAAGGCAAAAAATAGCACGGTCGCCTTGACTGCGTTATTAAAAATTACCCTTATTACTCTGAATTGTGACTTTCACGCTTTTGGTTACGGCGGCCTATACCTGCCCCAATTGCTACGCCAATACCAATGCCCATACCTATGTTTTGCAAAACAACGCCAATCGCAATACCAAGGCAAATTCCAGCAGCTATGCCTTTAGTTATTGCAGGAGTTCGAAACTTATTAAATTTTTTGTTTTTATCCACTAATTCAGCGATTGCCCCCACTATGAGACCGGATAATGCAGCTATCAACAAAATGGTATTTATTTTATCTGGCATGATTCTAGCTCCTTTTATAACATTGATATTATTTCGCTGCGAAATAATTTCCAATCGTATTTGCGTGGCTCAGACGAACCGCTTATTTTGCATTTTATTGCAATTTTATAGATATTGATTCTAGTCTTTGTCTTCCAATTCTTCCAGTTCCAGCAAATCACCCGGTGTGCATTCAAGGGCTTCGCATATAGCGACAAGTGTGGAAAAGCGGATCGCTTTTGCTTTACCGCGTTTAAGGATTGACAGATTTGCAAGAGTGATCCCTACTTTTTCGGAAAGTTCGGTCAGGCTCATTTTCCGTTTAACAAGCAGTAAATCTAAATTAACCTTTATTGTTGAAGACATTATATTGTCAACCTCTGTTCATCGCTCATTTGTTTTGCCTCTTTTACAATACCGGAAAATACCAGAAGTGCCAACCCGAGAATAACAATGTATATATCTGGATCAAAGGGCCATGGAGGTGATAGGTGGACTGTGCCGGTGTTTAATGATAAATTCATAAAGGTAGCACGCCACACGAAGTATCGCCATAATGGAGTAAACACTTGTGAAGCAAGGATAACAAAGCCTATTTTTTTTAACCGCACAGAATTTTTATGAGTAAAGGCCTTACCAAAACTTAAAGAGACAAAGAGATTACGTGCCTGAAGAAAAAAATAAAGATAACCAATAGTGAGGATCAAATTCCCTGCATGATGAAGATAATAAGAAAGTTTATTAGTGGTCTTTAAAGGCATTATGCTCCAGTCCAGCGTCATACCGTTTATTTTTTGGTCACTTATTCCGTATGCATTAAGATCCGGAAGTTGTTTCTGATCTATGCTTAAACCCGTGAATACTATTATATCGGCTTTCCATTCAGGATCGCCAGCATGGTATATTAAAACGCCCGATAGAATAGGCGGTATGAAAATGAGCATTAATACAAAAAACCCATGAATAAAGCTTAATATTTTTCTGGTTATGCGGGCCAGGCGATAGGGTGACTTAGATGTTTCATTTTGTGTAATACCCACATAGTATTTTGGCAAATAGTGGAATACAACAAACCATACAATGAAAATGAAAAATAATAGTGAGCCGAGTATAGAAATAGCAAGATACATAACAATCTCCTTTATTTGCTAGTAGGGCGCAAGCAGTCTTTGCCCTGGTCAGGAAATAAATGATTTTAAAATCAAATTATAAAGGAGAGCTTATAAAACAATAAATCGTTTGTCAATATAATTATATTGTTTTTCAATAAACATAATCCTTTTAACAATAAATGTATATTGAATAGCATATGAGTCTCAAGGTTACAGATATCTTTATTTTAAGAAGTTTATTTTTGACAGGGGATACCTGAATTATTTGGTGATTTTTTAATATTTTAAATGTTTGGATAATTTCTTAAGCCTTTGACTTTTATTTTTTTGATAACTGATTTCGGTTACCTCTATTGACTCTTTCATTCCGATTTCTGGCCCGCCAATATGAGATATTAATTCGCTACGAGTTAGTTTCTAATCGCAATAAGGAGAGTGGTTGAATTTCATATACCTGCTATGTATCCAAAGTTTCAGGCATTTATCATATTTTGAGATATCTAAAACATACTTGTAGTTTTATTGGGTTCTAAAAGGTTGTGATATCAAATTGTCAACTATAGGTTTCAGTCGATTTACAGATTACGTCAGGTTAAGTATAGGTCTGGACATAATCCAACCTGCATACGTTTCAATTCAATTCAAGATGTTGGTGATGTGATGACCCGGTTAAACAGACCATTCGGTTTACCGATTTATGAACCATCCGCTTTTTTTAGCCGGCTGAAGTCAGGGCACTTTCCAGTGACTGATTGTTGAAATCGATAGAAGCAAAAGTTAAATATTCGGGACTTTTTATCCTTTTATTTATGATAAATCATATCAGCAACGCGCCGGATATGTTCTGGTGTTGTTCCGCAGCAGCCTCCGACAAGGGCTGCTCCGGCCTCGATACACTCGGCAATTCCATGGGCAAAGTCTTCCGGGGTCATATTAAACAGTGTCCTATTATCAACCAGAGTTGGCTTTCCGGCATTTGGCTGAGCAACAAGAGGGACACTCACACATTCCCGCATCCTTCCTATGATAAGGGATGTATCATGAGGATCGAGATTTCCGCAGTTGGCTCCTACAGCAGTTGCTCCGGCTTCAACAAGTGCAGTTGCAGATTCTTCAGCTGTGTTGCCCATGACAGTACGGCCGCCATTATCGGCTGTCACGAATGAAAGGGTGACAAAAACCGGCAGTGATGAGACATCCCGGCAGGCGCGCAGGGCACACAGCGCCTCGCGCAGATCAATTATCGTTTCTATAATAAACCCGTCTACACCTGCGCTGAAAAGATATTCAGCCTGTTCTCTAAAGGTATTGTAAAACTGCTCTTCTGAAAATTCTCCATAGGGTTCCAGAAGCTGGCCTGTCGAGCTGATATCGCCCAGAACATACTGTCCCGGACCGGCAGCTTCCTTAGCAAGTTTTGCTCCAGAAATATTAACATCCTTCACATCCACTTTCAGACCATGTGACTCAATGGAAAGCCTGTTCATGGTCAGTGTGTTGGTAATCAGGACATCAGATCCTGACCCGGAGTAACACCTGTGAATGGAAAGGACATCAGACGGATGAGTTATACAATTCTGTCCGCCCATATCAAGTCCCATAGCAGCAAGTTGAGTACCCATTGCTCCATCCAGCAGCAGTATTGATTGTGTTTCTATTTTATCCTGTAGATTCACTTTCGTTCTCAATTCTTTATTTTTTATATATTTTTACCTTCGTCAATAATTTCAGACGAAACAGCAAAGTAAATGGATACACATTTTTAACTCTATTTATCATAAAAAGAAATTATGAACAGTGATAATCCAGATAAATAATCCCAGCCCGAACACAGTATGATTTACAAGGTTGGTTCTAATAATAAGTGATCTATTCGATGATTTAGAAGCCATGACACCAAGACCAATACCCGGAAGCATCAAAAACCATGGAAGGATTACTGTTGCGATGCCGAATATCAGTGCCACCCATGGCTGATTCCTGATCACTGGAAATATCAGATTAAGAAAAAGATAAATTCCGGCTAAAACAACTCCAATCAAATAATGTGATATTAAACACCACATTTTCTCATTTTTTAAAGCCGGTGTCTCGTTGATGTCTTTATGTAAAAACCGGCCTCTGAAAATGTAAAGGAACCACCTCCCGATGGCTTCAGGTGAAATGAATGGATAAATGACTTTTCTTTTAGCAAGAAAACCGGCTAGTAAATCCATAAAAAAAGTCGCAAAAATACCCATCAAAAACATTTGCACAATAATAACTTTCCATTGCCTGTTCTGATCTTCCGGATAAAATCGGAACTTCAGTTTTGTTCCCCTGAATGTCCCGTCCTTCGCATCTATGATATTAAGACCAATCAAATCATTGACGAGAATGTCCTTTCCGTTTGGGGAAATAACAAGCTCGATCGGATTGAGTTTAAGCGTTGTATCCCATTCGGAAACCCAATCCCCAACACGGAAAGCCCGAATACCTGCTGTATACCCCCTGCCCTCGGAAGGATCTGAATGAAATCCACTATAGAGGTACCTGGAGTCCGGGCTGAATTGGACCGTGCGGACATAGTCATCGGCCTGAGTATACGGTTCTCTCAAAAACTTCTTAGCTTCCCAATCAAAAAGGCGGAGGTGACCACTCAGCTTGCGTGAATTCTGGGCAACAGGACCCGCATCGCCACCACCAGTAGCCACCCAGCGCGCATCTGGAGAAACCGCGATGCGAATTGGAAAGCCGGTACCATATTCTATTCTACCCTTTTCCTGTCTGGTTTTAAGATCCCAGGCTAAGATGCCGGTAAAACCGAGATGCTTCTGATCGGTTGGGTGACCAACGCAAGCGAACACCTTTTTAGCATCCCCTGAAAAGCAAAAATCGTTTATCCTCTCCGTGCTTTCAATCCTGCCTGCGGTTGTCCAATCGCGGGTGTTCCAGAATAAAATCGCGCTTGAGTTACTCTCGCCGGCATATGACAAACACGCAACCAATTCCCCATCAGGTGACGCGTATGCGTAGGCAAAATATTTTCTGTTGCTCTCAAGATCCTTAACTTTCAGACCGGTGTCGACATTCCATACCTGGACTCTCCCATCGATGTAGAATAGGACAATCTCTTTGCCACCATTTGCCAGGACAGCGCTCATGGGTGCTCTATCAAAGGCGTGACTACCCGTCATTTTCTCAAGTTTTTTGACGACGGGAGTTTTGCTGTTGTCATTCCACACCAGCAGTTCGCTACTCTGGGTTACGCATACAAGTCTGCGTCCGATTTTGTCGTAGCTAAAGCTCCGCAGAAAAGCGCACTCATACGGACTCTCATACACCTTAATGCGAACTTCGTTTTCGTTCACCGCTAAAAAAAGAAGCGTGAGTATAATCAGATACCTAGACATAATATTATCTCTTTCAAGCTTATTAAGGACAGAAAATTAAAGTGATAGAATAAAAGGGAATTTAACAAGAATCGATGGATTCATATCGTATTGTAAAACATCTGATCAGGTTCAAAAGGAAGCTCTACTGACTGGAATATTAACTTAATAAAATAACCATGTCAAAATGTGTTTTTTGATGGGAATAGTAGATCTGCAGGTCAAGTATTATTATCCTATACTTGAATTCAGGATTCATTTCTGTCATTCAAGTATATCTGCCTCTCAACAATAATTTATAATTTTCAAAAAGGAAGATAAAATATCTGATGGAAACAATCACTGTCACAACACTCAACAACACCAGTATTAAAACCATCCATGAAACGTTTGTTCAGGCATTTGCCGATTATGCCGAACCATTTTTACTGACATATGATCAGCATAAATAAATGCTCGAACGCAGGGGATGCGATTTAAATTTATCATTCGGGGCTTTTTCAGATGATCAATTGGTCGAAATAAGGTTGACTTTCTATTCCAGTGTCCCTATCAATAACAGATAAAAAAAGGAGTGATAGAGATATGGATCATGACGATAATGAGAAGATAACCCGAAGAAAGTTTGTAAAAGGTGTCGCCGGTGCGGTTGTCTGTTCTGCATGTCTTCCATTGGATTCTCTGGCATCATCAGAAGACAACTCAGAACTCAAAATCAAAGACGGCAGGGTCAAAGTACACCTGGCAGCGGCATGCGGAACATATTGCGGGGCCTGCCCGGCTTACCTCGCCAAGCACGGTGATAAAGAGCAAAATAAAATGAGACTGCAAAAAAGACCAACGAAGACAATGAAGGGAGTTCCGCCTTCGAACTGGATGGACGGTCTTGTCTGCGACGGCTGTCTCAGCGGTGGCAAGCTAGCCGGCCATTGCCAGATGTGCAATATAAGGCTGCACGCACTGAAAACACAGAGTAATTCCCGCTGTTCTGACTGTAAAGAGCTGCCCTGCAATCGTATTACGAATTTAATTAATATGGGCAACTATTTTCATCGTGATGAATACCTGCCAAACCTTAAGAAAATTCGTGAAATGGGTGTTCAGGAATGGGTTAAATACGAGGAAAAGCGCTGGCTTTGCCCCAAATGCGGCATGCCCATGAGCTGGTATGATGCCGAATGCGCGGGATGCGGAGAGCCAAGATCCGGGCGTTTGTTTCCGTTGACTTAAAATAAAAACCAATCCTTTTTAAAAGTATCGAAAAATTATGGCATTGGGAGAAACAAGGCTGACCTTGCCCTTCTAAATCTCTGTCAAAATATTTTTGAGGGTCTTTAATGACAGAATTGAGAATTACTAAATTTCCAGAACAGTTTAAAAAAATTGCCGAAGAAATGGCAGCAGTATATGGTCCGGAATTCCATGGATGTTCGCAGGTTGTAGCGGGAACACTTATGGAGATTCTGGGCATCTCGGATGAGCTTGTTTTAAAAGCAGCCTCTTTTTTTGCGGGCGGATCAAAACGATGTTTGACCTGCGGCGCAATATCCGGGGGTTTGATAGTTCTTGGCGTAAAGTATGGTCCGGGTAATCAGAAGACTGATGCTGAGGCGAAGGCCGAAACAGTTGACCCTGCAATGGAACTCATAGATCGTTTCATTAATGAATACGGCAAGACAAATTGCTGTGAACTTACCGGATTTGACTTCCGTGATCCTGACCAGTTCCAGTCATTTATAGATACACCCGAAGCAAAACAAAAATGTACCGAAAAGATGAGTAAAGTGTGTGGATGGGTTGCTGAAATCATCAGCAGGAGAGACAATCAAACTGATTCATAATTTTTAAACCGAACTGTTAGACAGGATAAACAGGATTTGCCAGGAGGAAAAAATGGATCGAGTTAAAGGCAAAACAGCTATTATCACCGGTTCTGCAAGCGGACTCGGGGAAGCAAGCGCATTATTACTGGCAAAAGAAGGCGCCGCTGTCGTTGTAGCTGACATCAATGAAAGCAAGGGACATGATGTAGTTGAAAAGATACGGCAGGAAGGCGGAAAAGCCCTGTTTGCAAAGCTCAATGTCTCCAGAGAATCAGACTGGGAGAACGCAATAGATAAAACCCTTTCAGAGTTTCAAAACCTGGATGTTCTCGTAAACAATGCCGGAATCCAGTATGTGAAGGAACTTGAAGACACCCCCCTTGAAGACTGGCGAAGATTAATGAGCATCTGCCTGGACGGTGTTTTTCTGGGAACCAAACACGCCATAAGGGCCATGAAAAAAACCGGAGGCGGATCGATTATAAATATTTCGTCTGTTGTAGGCATCGTTGGCACTGTAGACAGTACAAGTGCATATTGTGCGGCAAAAGGCGGTGTCAGATCATTTACAAAGGCAGCAGCCCTGGAGTGCTCAAAGGCGGGCCGAAACTATAATATCCGCGTCAACTCAATCCATCCCGGCGCCATGGAAACACAAATGGTAAGCGAGATGCTTAAGGACGAGGTTATAAGGGAAACTCTTGAAAAGGCCCATCCAATAGGCCACCTGGGAAAACCGATCGACGTCGCCTATGGAGTTTTATATCTTGCATCTGATGAATCAAGAATGGTAACCGGTGCAGAGATGGTTATCGATGGCGGCTGGACAGCCTGGTAACCGTCCGGCCAAAGCCCTCTCCTCGGGTAAACCTTCTTTATGTCTTTATGCTGTCCTGTTTTTAAATCGGCTTCACCCTTGACATACTTATTCACTATGTTAGCATTAATAATCAAAGCTACATAATTAATGATCTCTGTTAAAACAATTATATCTCCTCTTTTAGTTACAATTGGCCTGCTCCGACTGAAAAAGCTGCCCTACTGAATTCTACGTTATTCTTAATAATTACTTAAAATCTTTTTTTTAAAAAGGCCAGCGCTCTATGATTTCAAAAATCTTTCCCGGATTATCCGGGAGAAAGAAACAACGCATACTTAAAAGGCAGCCCATAAAAGAAAGCTATGATGCAGTTATTATCGGCGGCGGCCTGCATGGAATTGCTACGGCCTATTTCCTTGCAAAAGAAAGAGGCATGACCAATGTTGCGGTTATTGAGAAAAAATACATCGGGTTTGGCGGATCAGGAAGAAATACCGCCATTGTACGCGCGAATCAGAGAACAAAAGAAAATCTCCCCCTGTACGCAGAAGGTCTTGAACTCTGGCCTAAACTCACCAGTGAACTCGACTTCAACCTGATGTTTTTCAACTGCGGGAACCTCAACCTGGCACACAGCGAAGCGGCCCTCGGTTCTATGCGCCTTCAGGTGGCTTCAGCACAATTTCATGGAGTTAAGAGTGAAATCGTAGACGCGAAACAGTGTAAAGAGTTAGTGCCTATACTTGATATATCGGATCGCCTTACATACCCCGTTATGGGAGGCATGTACCATCCTCCCGGCGGAATTGTCCGCCATGATGCAGTGGTATGGGGCCTGGCTCGGGGAGCTGTCAATCTTGGAGTTCATATCCACCAGTGTACGGAAGTGACCGGAATCAACGTACAGAATGGCAGGATAGCATCGGTGGAAACAGACAGGGGTCGTATTTCCACACCCCTGGTCCTGAACGCCGCGGGAGCCTATTCAACCCTCATCTCGGCAATGGTGGGCATCCAGCTGCCGATACATGTTTTAACCATCCAGGCCATGGTTACCCAGCCGCTTAAACCTCTCCTGCATCATGTTGTTTCGTCCGGCACCTACCACTGCTACGCGAATCAGACTCTCAAGGGAGAGATCGCTACCGGTGCGCATATGGACCCATGGCCCAACTACACAACGGACGTGTCTGCCCATTATATCAAACACCAGGCTGAGGCCTTAACAGAACTTATGCCCTGC
The DNA here is from genome assembly GCA_963667015.2 of Desulfatiglandales bacterium. Classification (GTDB taxonomy): domain Bacteria; phylum Desulfobacterota; class DSM-4660; order Desulfatiglandales; family HGW-15; genus JAAZBV01. The sequence goes on along the minus strand of CAXXJJ010000001.1, from coordinate 2,349,980 downwards.
CTTAAAGGAGTGAAATTTATGCGGTCCTGGGCAGGCCTCGCGGATATGACCCCTGATATGGCGCCGATCATCGATGGCAACGACCATATTAAGGGTTATTTCATGGACTGCGGATGGGGATACTTCGGATTCAAGTCCGGTGCAGTAATAGGAAAATATATGGCCGAATTCATGGCCACCGGAACCTGTCCCGAAAGGCTTGCTCCTTTTAATCTCAGGAGATATGAAGATCACAAACTGATGGGTGAAATCGCCAACCCGGTTAATTACGGGCCCTGGAATTAATCAAATCAGAGGCGCAAAACATGTCACTGACCATTACCTGCCCCATTTGCGGTAAACGAAACGGTTATGAATTTCGTTTTGGAGGAGAAGAGCGCGGTCCCCGACCTGACGAGGAGGGCCTTACTCATGAACAGTGGTGTAACTATGTGCACATGCGAAACAATATCGGAGGAATCCAGCGTGAGTGGTGGTACCACAGGGACGGCTGTGGATCGTGGTTTACGATACTGCGGAATACATTGACGAACCTTGAAGTCAAAGATAGAGAGGGAATATGATACCCCGGCTTAAAGACCTGCCGACTCTTAAAATAGACCCTGCAGCGGAACTGTCATTTACCTACAGTGGTAAACGTTATAAAGGGATAAAAGGAGACAGTATAGCTACAGCGCTCTATGCCAATGGTGTCCGGATTTTTTCAAGGAGTCTTAAATATCACAGGCCCCGCGGTCTTTACAGTCTTGATGGAGAATGCAGCAATTGTCTTATGGAGGTTGATGATATCCCCAATGTCCGGTCCGAGGTAATGCGGCTCAGGGAAGGTATGATTGTGAAGCCTCAGAATGTTGCGGGAAGCCCCGAACACGATTTTATGTCCTTTGTGGATAAACTGGACAGGTTTCTGCCCGCGGGTTTTTACTATCACTATTTTCATAAACCCTACAAACTGTGGCCTTTTTTTCAAAACCGCCTGAGGAAAGCCGCAGGATTAGGACGGCTAAAGCCCTCTTTTCGCATGAAAGGGGATTTTGACGAGATATATCCCAGTACTGATGTCTGCATTATAGGGGCCGGCCCTGCCGGGATAAGTGCGGCACTGGCAGCGGCCGATCAGGGTCTTCGTGTCATCCTCCTTGAAGCGCGTCCCTGGGCCGGTGGATTCTTTGACTATCGTTCAACGGAATATTCTCCTGATGTTCCACTCTACAAAAGGGCCCGACAGCTCGCAGATGAGGTAGGTAAAAGAGAGAACATCCGATTTTTTGCAAACACAAGCATGATGGGATTCTATGCCGGAAATATAATTACTGCTTTTCAGACAGGCAAAGATTCCGATCCGTTCGATGAACGCTACATTCAGCTCAGCGCAGAAAGTGTTGTGGTTGCCACGGGCTGTATTGAGCGGCCTATGATTTTTGATCATAACGAAAGACCTGGGATTATGCAGGTCAATTGCGGCCACAGACTGGCAAGGACATACGGACTGCTTCCCGGTAAAGATGCTGTTTTCAGCGTCGGAGACGACCTGGGTCTCGAAGCTGCGATTGATCTTTATGATCTGGGCTTAAAGATCTTGTGTGTTGCAGATACCAGGCTCGATGGTCAGGACCCTCATCTAATGGATGGACTTGAAAAAAGGAAAATCCCTTTCTTAAGAGGATGGGTGATCTCAAAATCCTATGGAAACAGAATTTTAAAAAGCGTTTCACTGTGCACCATTGACGGGGCGATGAGCAGGAAAATCGCCTGTGATACACTACTTACATCGGCAGGCCTGACCCCTGCGGCGGGTCCCCTCTTCCTGGCCAAAGTCAAAATGTCCTATGATCATTTAACTAAATTTTTTCTTCCGGAGACATTGCCGCCAAAAGTCCATGCGGCAGGAAGGCTGCTTGGATATACTGACAGCCTTTCCATTGAGGAGTCAGGCCGCATGGCAGGTTTATTGGCCTCTTCTGATTGCGATGTGTCTGTTAATAATCATATCAGGCATGCCCGTGAAAAGCTTGAACAGCTACCCGGTCCAAGCAGGGGCTCCGGACTGGTCCAGGCCCCGGGTCCCGGAAAAAAACGTTTTATCTGTTTTGATGAAGACGTGACAATAAAAAACATATATCAGGCATTTGATGCGGGGTTTGAAAATATCGAGCTTGTAAAAAGATTTTCAACAGCAGGGCTGGGACCCGGCCAGGGCAGTATACCGGGTCATAATCTGCCGTTGATTGTCGCGCAACACCTTCAGCAACACAGTGACTCAAGCACAACACCCCTTCCAACCACGATCCGCCCACCTCTTGTTCCGGGTTTTCTGGCAACCTTTGCCGGTAAAAAATGTGATTCTGTCAAACAAACGCCTCTTCATGAAAGCATGAAAACTTTTCCCGGTGCGGTTTTCCGGCGGACAGGCGCCTGGAAGCGAGTACGTTATTTTTCGGACGACTTAACCTGCCGCCAGGAGATAGAAAACGTTCGAAACAATGCAGGAATAATCGATGTCAGCACTCTTGGTAAATTTAGGATTTTTGGACCGGAGGCCCTCATGGCTCTGCAGAGGGTCTATGTTGGTGATATGAGTAAAACCAGTGAAAGCAGGGTAAAATATTCTGCAATGTGCAACGAGGATGGATGTCTTATTGACGATGGTTTGGTCGTCAGGCGCGGAGAAAATGATTATTATTTAACATCATCCTCAAACCGTGCCGACTCTACTGCGGAATGGATCAGGTATCACACGCGTCATGAGCTCTGGGATTTCAGTATAGTTAATTTAACGGATGCCTTTGGTGCCATAAACCTGGCCGGCCCCAAATCCCGTGAAGTGCTCAGTGCAATTACCGATGCGGATCTATCGAATGACGCCTTTCCGTATGCAGGGTACAGGGAGTTTAATATAAAGGGAGAAATACCGGTAAGGGCCATGAGGCTGGGATTTATTGGCGAACTGTCATATGAACTGCACATTCCTTCATCATATACGAGAACCGTGTGGGACCTGCTGCTGGAGGCAGGCAGACCATACAATTTAATGCCCTTTGGACTCGAGGCACAAAATGTCCTCCGGCTTGAAAAAGGTCATATAATCATAGGCCAGGAAACTGAAATAAGGACCACATTGCATGATCTGGGACTTGGATCACTGTGGCACAGGGAAAAATCTGTATACAAGACTGTCGGTGCCCCGGCTCTTCGCTTCACGGAACACCAGGAGGGCCGGATGAAACTGGTAGGATTCAAGATGGAAGACTCGCACAGGCCGCCACTGGACGGTTCTATAATAGTGGACAAAAGGATCAGGGGCCATGTATGTACAGCACGATTCAGTTTTACTCTTAATGAATCCATAGGGCTGGCACATGTACATTCAGACCTGGCAAAAACAGGCACTTCCCTGGAGATGTTCGAAGGTAATAATTCTGAAAAAAGAATTTACGCCAAGGTAGTATCTACCCCGTTTTACGATCCTGACGGGAACAGACAAAGGATGTAGCAAGATAAAATGGAATCAATTAAAAGATATTCTCCTGTAAAACTCCCGGGTGTAAAGCTAAGGACATGTATCAGAAACAACTGGGAAGTTGTTCTTGAGTATGAAGGCCAGGGAACAGGCCCGTTTCTGGTTGACCTCAGCCACATCGGGAAATGGGATGTCCAGGGTGAAGAGCTTACTTCACTGCGTCCCGCCGGGATTGACATTCCACGGGATTCCGAGCAATGCCTGCTCACGGAAGATTTCCTTGTAAACCTAATAAAATGGAACTGGGCGACTATCTGGCATTTCTCTGTAGACATGCCGGATTTTGCAGGTGAATATGCCTTCACTAATGTAACAGAGTCCTATGCACTTCTTGCCATTGCAGGGCGGGATGTTTTTTCTATCATGGAAAAAGTATCTCCTCTGGACCTGCTTTCTAAAAAACAAAATCCGCAGTTTCTCATCATGGGACCGGTTTTTAGCATCAGAAGCCAGGTTGTTGTATTATCCAGAGAAAAAATTGATTCGACTGTCCTTATTGCATGCCATCGAGGATACGGACAATCAATGGCAGAGGCTATACTTGATGCAGGAAAGGAATACGGGCTCAGGCCGGGAGGTGAAGATCTCTTTTCCGGTTTAAGAAATCGTTATTTCAAAGAAATATAAATCGACTAACCTGTTCCTAAGGCCGACGTTTTACGCGAAGAATGAAATCCTGGCGAAGACAGAACCGAAAAATCCAGCACCTTCATTCCCTCGCGCACACTGTGCAGTAATGTCATTTCAAGGTAACATCCTGATCATTTCGCCGGGTGGAGTTTTACACTCCACCATTTTTAAGATGCTGTTTTATCAGGTTTAAATAGCCTGTCAGCTACCCTTTAATCCCCCGGATACTTGAACCCTGATCACCGATCAACTAATTGCAGGATGATCCATTTCAGTTTTTTATGGACATCCCGTCCCATGTCCCATATAGAAGCATTGCCGGAATTTATATGGGCCGGATTTTATTAACGAAAAAGGACAAATCAATCAGAATTATGCATACTGATTTTATTATAGCGGCATTCATATTGGGAATAGTAGTTGCCATCCCTCCCGGATCGGTAACAATAATTGCATGTCAGCGTGCGCTCCAGTTTGGTTTTCGTAACAGTTTATTATTCACTCTGGGTTCCTGCCTGTCGGATATTTTTTATCTGGCTCTTGTCTATTCCGGTGTGGGTACATTTATCGCGTCAAACAACAGCTATAAACTTACACTCTGGTTTGTCAGCGGGACAATACTCTTTCTTATCGGAGGGTCATCACTACTTTCACTCACAAGGAAAAAACAGAGTTCCCATATGATCAATGATTTTCAAAAAAACCGGTTTGCAACCTTCTTTTCGGGGGTAGTTGTAACACTGACCAACCCGATGACAATTGTAGGGTGGATGGTTATTGCCGGTAACTTTTATCTTATATGGAGCGAAAAATACCCTGATATAAATGATTATGGAGTCCCTGCAATTATGATAATTATGCTGGGAGTAATGGTATGGTTTTTACCCATGATATTCATCGTAGGCAAAATTGGTAAAATGATCAAAGAAAAGGCTATCAATATTCTTATTCTGGTGGGGAATCTATTTCTTTTACTGTTTGGCTGTATGGCCTTTTATTATGCAATTAAATCAATATAAAATAACAGCCATCAGGTAAACGATTGGGAGTCTTATAACCTGACAACATCTCCCTTCTCACCAGTTATTCAATCTCTATATTGACACAAAAAATCATTTCAAATACATTCCCACGTTAAATAATTTTCCTTTCAGTTAAAACTAAAAGAATAATAAAAATGGAGGTTAAAGTATGCGTCGTTTTTTCCCGCTTGTCTTTCTCACTATTGCTGTAATGGTCTGCCTGGCTGCCGCCAGTACTCATGCTCAAACACAAAGCACCAATTCGGAGACTAATTATGGGCAATCTGCCAATGTCCTGCTGCCGGTGGAGGCCTTTACAAAATTTGACGTATTCAGTGGTATTAAACTTTCTCCATCCGGTAAATATGCTGCGTATTTAGGGGGTAAGAACGGAGCAAGTCTCCTTATTACAATTAATATCGAAGATAAAAAACCTATCACCGGCATCCGATGCCGGGATGGTTATGAGTTTGAGAACTTCCATTGGGTCTCGGACCGACGTATTATTTATGAGATTGCTGAAAGGCAGATTTCGGGAGTGTTGGCAGGGACAGGTGAGTTGTATGCTGTCAACATAGACGGAAACAGTCATGAACTTATCTTCGGCTACCGTGCCGGAGTGAAACAGCTCGGAAGCCGAATAAAAAAACGGCAGGATAGCCTTTCAAGTGCCGAACTGCTGAACCCGCTCCTGGACGATGAAAAGAATGTCCTCATAAGCGAAATGCCGTATCGCCAGGTAGGCAACTATCTATATTATAATCCTGATGCCAAACCGATAATCACCCGGTTGAACAGTTATACCGGCGAGAAAAAAAGGCTGGAAGTCGCGCCCTATTCGAGCGCCGAAGTCATGACCGATCAGCAGGACCGGGTGCGCTTTGCCATTGGCCTTAACTCAGATCTGCAGTATTCAGTCAGCTGGAAACCCGATCCGGACGGAGACTGGGTTGATTTTGATCTGCCCGGCTTTCGCGATGATTCCATTATACCTGTTATAATGAGCGAAGATGCTCAATCAATCTTTTTTCTGGGCACCGCCTCTGACAGCAGTTATTCCGAACTTTTTCGCCTGGACCTGCAAACCAAAAAAATCACAAAGATATTTGGCCTGGATGACAGCGATATATACAACGTAATTTATGATCTGACAAAGAAACGCATAATTGGAGTCCTTTCCTATATTGATAAACCGGTTGCCTACTGGCTGGATAAAAACGATCTGGCCGCAAGAATTCGTGCATCCCTGGAGAAAAGCTTTCCAGGGCAGACTGTTCAGATTATAACAGCCAGTAAGGACGGAAGTCTGGCTGTAATTTTTGTAAACTCGGATATAAACCCCGGAGATTACTACCTTTTTAACACCAGGACCATGAAGGCCGATTATTTACAGCCTGCCAGAGAGTGGCTGAATCCTAAAGAAATGCGTCCCAAGCAGCCCTTTACATTTAAAGCGCGTGACGGTCTGACATTACACGGCTATATCACATGTCCTGCTGGTATCGGGCCCTATCCAATGGTAGTAATGCCCCATGGGGGTCCTCACGGCGTGCGGGACATCTGGGAATTTGACTCTGAAGTACAATTATTTGCCAATCGCGGCTATGCGGTTTTACAGGTCAATTACCGTGGAAGCGCCATCATCGGAGATGAATTTGAACGCAAGGGATTTAAAGAATGGGGAGGAAAGATCCAGGACGATATTACCGACGCCACCCTATGGGCCATCGACCAGAAAATTGTCTCCCCTGACCGCATATGTATATATGGAAGCAGTTTTGGAGCATATTCAGCGCTCGAAGGTGTAATACGCGAACCGGAACTTTACCGCTGCGCCATCGGGTATGCAGGTATTTACGATCTGGAATTGATGGGGCAAACATCAGATCTCTCGCAATCAAAACTTACCAAATCATATCTGAAGATGGTCCACGGTACTGATAAAAGTATCCTTCGTGCGTGGTCGCCGGTGTATACTGCTGACAGTATCCAGGTCCCGGTCTTTTTGATTCACGGCAAAGAGGACTGGCGTGCTGATTTTGAACAGGCAACCAGGATGAAGGCCGCCCTTGAAGAAAATAATAAGGTATTTGAATGGATGGCCATACGTGGCGAAGGCCACGGTGTTCATGATGAAGAAACCCGAAAGGAAGTGTATGAACGCATTATTGCGTTTATTGATAAGTATCTAAAAGCCCCGGTCAGTATAAGCTCTGCCGAAAAGGTCACAGATAACAATAGTTGAGCACTGGTCGATATACTGACACCAAATGGGGACATGACACTGTAAGGTTATCAGGTTCACGAGTAACAGCCTGATAACCCTACCTCATCCCGTTATACAGGCAAGACGCCCTTAAATTAATTGACTTACATGCTTATAATCCATATATTTTGTCCTCCGATTTTTTTAAAAAAAATAACCCCATTCAGACGAGCGATCATGAAATATCTTTCAATACTATTATGCATCTGTTGTATCTTTTGCTCTGCCACAGGATTGGCCGCCGATTCAGACAAGGAAAAACTCAAGAAGGCCTACTCAAACTATCAAAATCTTTTTAACCAAAATCAATATAAAGAATCCCTGCCATACGCAGAGGAGGCTTTCAAACTCAGCAAAAAGGTTTCCGGCGAAAAATCAAAGACTACCGCTACTCTCAGCCACAATTATGGCATCAACCTTCTGAGGGCACATAAAAATAAACTGGCAGAGAATGTCCTGTCTGATACGCTTGTCCTGTATAAAGAGATTTACGGCAGCGATGCCCAGGAATTGATAGGCCTGTATATAGATCTGGGTGAAGCACGCAGATCCGTAGATTATCAATCAAGCTGGTATAGAACTGACTCCGATGCTCTTTCCATCGCCAAAAAGGTTTATGGTAAGGATTCTGCCAGTTATGGGATGCTGATGATTGACCTTGGACATATCGAACTGGTCAACCAGGCTCCCTTTGGCGAGAGCAGAATCGAAACAGGATACAAGATACTTCAAAACCTGGATATTTCTCCGCTTGAAATGTCTCATGCTGAATTTATTATGGGCAAGCTCGATTTGGCCAATCACAGTTTTAATTCAGCCAGAAAGCATCTGGAAGCAGCCTTAATCCCTTTTAATGAAGATGGTGCAGACAAAAACCTAGAACAGACTATAAGGGCTTTTCTGGTCGAGGCACTTGAAAACCTGGGCGAAAGTGAGCTGGCCACTGATCATGTCCTTGCTATCGGACGCATGCAGGCTGAAGCAGGGATTTCAAGCTTCAAACCCCTGTTCATCAAAAAACCTAAATTTCCTCCGGGTGTAATAAGTCAACAGACAGGCACACGGATCGATGTTGAAGATGGTCAGGAGGGAATGGTAACACTGGGATTTGATGTTGATGAGAAGGGCTTTACTCGGAATATTGAAATAAAATTGCTGGTCGGACCGGATGACTATGTTAAACCGGCAAAGGATGCAGTTGAAAAATTTCGCTTTGCCCCCCGCTTTGTCGATGGAAAACCTGTTGTAGTAATGGATCTCAGGTATACATTCAGGTTTTTATTATAAATTTTCCAGCGCCTCAGGCTAAGAAAGCGCAAAACTGTATGTGGGTTAGTTTAATCGAAGCTATCCAGCAAAGACACTAAAAGGAAGGGTTATTAATCCGATTTACAAGGCTATGGAAAAACCTTTTAAAGATTTCGGTTAAGATGAAGAGTAAAACAAAAGGCCCCGGCTATTAACAGGGGCTTTTTTATAGACAGGCACTACTTAAGCAAACCAAGCACATCCGGCAGCCATAGAGACAGTGCCGGGATATAACTGCAGATCAGCAGGGTCAGAACCATCGCAATAAAAAACGGTACTATTTTCGGAATAATTTTAGTTACCGTGGTATTTGCAATGCCGCACCCTAAAAAAAGGCATGTTCCGACAGGCGGGGTGCACAGCCCGATGCACAGATTCATTATCATGACAATACCGAAATGCAGGGGATGAATGCCTACTCCCGATAAAATTGGTAAAAATATTGGCGTAAAAATAAGCACGGCCGGAGTCATGTCCATAAAGGTTCCGACAATCAGGAGCATTGTATTAATCATTAGCAGAAGCAGTACTTTATTTTCTGTCAGTGCCAGTAATCCCATGCTTATATTCTGCGGTACATTCTCTGCCGCCAGCACCCAGCTCATTGCCATGCTTGTACCTATTAACAAAAATACAACCGATGTAGTAACACCGCACTGAAGCAGTATACCGGGCAGATCCTTTATTTTAACCTCTTTATAAACAATGACAGCCAGGATAAATGAATAGAGCACCGCAACAGCAGAGGCCTCGGTGGCAGTAAAAACGCCAAAGAGGATTCCCCCTAGCACAATAATTACAAGCAGTAGCGATGGAAGAGCCCGAAGGAAACTTTTAAATGTCCGGCCTTTTGTAATCACCCCGTCTTTTTCACCATAATGTTTTTTTACAGAGATTATAGCAGCCACAATCATTAATCCAAGTCCTACCAGCACACCCGGAATTACGCCTGCCATAAAAATTGCCGCAATGGAGACTATCCCTCCTGTCGCAAGAGAGTAGACGATCATTATATTACTTGGAGGAATCAGGAGACCGGTTGTTGCGGCGGTTATTGTCACTGCTGTATTAAAATCATTTTCATACCCACGTTTATTCATTAAAGGAATCATAAACCCGCCGACGCTTGAAACTGCTGCGGCGGATGATCCTGAAATCGCGCCGAAGAGCATACAGGTAAGGATGTTTACAAGCGCAAGCCCCCCCCTGAACCTGCCAACCAGGTCATTTGCAAAGTCAATAAGTCTCCTGGCTATTCCGCCATGCTCCATTAACAGGCCCGATAAAATGAAAAACGGGATTGCAAGCAGGGCAAAGCTGTCAATGCCGGTTGCTATCTTGTGTGCCATTGTAACAAAGGCAGGAAGGTCGCCCATGGCAATGATGGAAAGTACAGTTGCTATTCCCATACAGAATGCAACAGGGACATTCAGAACAAGAAGCACAAGAAATATAACTACGAGAACAAGAATGGGAAAACTCATCTTGTACCTCCTTTTTTGAGCATTGTTACCCTCTCAAAGAAACCAATCATGCCGTAAAGAACAAGGAACGCCCCGCTGATTGGAATAGCCAGGTATACATATCCCATGGGAATATGCAGGGCCACTGATATCTGGGCCAGTGCCAGTGTATGATTAACAAGGCCAATTCCCCCAATAACCATGACCAGGAGAGAAAACAGGCTTACCACTGCAAACACGAACAGTTCGGTTTGTATCCGGTCGTGTTCGGAAAGTTTATGGGTAAAGTAATCTATCCCCAGATGGGTACCCCGCCCCAGTGCAACTGCAGCACCTAAAAGAGATACCCATATTAAAAGAAAGGTAGCCAGTTCTTCTGTCCAGCTGCTGGGCTTTCCCATAATAAACCTGGTAAAAACCTGCCACAGCACATCAACAACAAGCACAGCCACAGAAACCATGAGCAGCACTTCAAGAAATTTATCCAGTATCAACTTCAAGTATTTCATCATTGAATCTCCTGAATCTTCAATATCAGGTCGCCGATAGCCCTGTCGTCCGGATTCTCCGCATTAAGAAATTTATTCCACATGGGTTTTACCGCCTCCTGGAAAGGCCTCTTATCCGGATAGGAAACAACTACCCCTCCCGCCTCTACAACTTTCATTGATTCTTCTTCTGCCTCTGACCACAGTTTCCGCTCATAGGCAACGGATTCTTCGACCGCCTGCTGCAGCCACTCTTTCTGTTGTGGACTCAAATCCGCCCAGACCTTTGCGCTTATCACAAGCATGTCAGGAAGTCTTACATGCTCATCCAGACAATAGTATTTGCAGATCTCGAAATGGCGTGATGTATCAAATGAAGGGGGGTTATTCTCAGCCGCATCCACAACACCCTGATCAAGTGACGTGTACAACTCTCCCCATGATATGGGTGTGGGAGAACCTCCCATGGCCTTGATCATATCCATGGACATGACACTGTTCATGACACGGACTTTTTTGCCTGCAAGGTCGGAAGGTTTATTGATCGGTTCATCCTTGGAATAAAAACTGCGTGCTCCTGCATCGTAATAGCATAAGCCCCGCAGTCCCTTTGATTCTCCGGCAGAAAGCAGATCTTTACCGATCGGCCCCTGTGCAACCTTCCAGAAGTGCTCACTGTCACGGAACAGGTAGGGAATGCCAAAGATCCGGATACGAGGCACAAATGCCTCCATGGGACCGGTGCTGGTCTTGGTCATGGCAAGATATCCGAGCTGAAGGGACTCAATGCATTCCTTTTCATTACCGAGCTGTTCACTTGGAAAAATCTGGACCTCAAGCTCTCCGCCGGATAATTCCGATGCACGCCTGGCCATAAACTCCATTGCCTTATGAACAGGATGCCTTGTATTTAATCCATGGGCCAGCTTGAGGATTCTGCGGTTTCTGTCAATACTTCCCTGGCTTAAATAGCCGATTACCAGTACAAGCAGCAACAGCGAGATAAAAATTATCATACCCTTTTTCATATAAACATTTCCTCTTCCCTGTGTATATCTCGAAACAGTTAAATATTTTCTTTCGGAGGCGGACCCTGGTAGTTATTTGTCTTTCTTTCCGGAGGATGAGCCAGGATCGATTTCTCTGCTATTACCTCCTGAAGCCTGCAGAAATTCCACTCCGGATCGGTATTTGCCCAGGTCCCGTTCTTATAATTGTCGCAGTTCTCAGGTTTTTCAAGAGGGTATTCTTCGATCGGATCGTCAACTATATTGTAGAACACACAGCTTTCTGTTTTAGCGTTATCATCGCATATGACCTTGTATGTGGCGTTCCGTGCTCCTACCTCTATGGGGTTGTCTTCTTTATATGAATTTACTGTTGCCGCAAGCAGATAACCTTTATAAGGATCACGAAGTCCCTGTGCACCATCGAAAAGGATCGGAGTTAATGATACTCCGTCAACGTCAACCATACCATTGCCTTCCCTGTTGGGAACCATTTTGGGCACATCAAGGCCGGCCAGCTCAAGGATAGTGGAAAACAGATCCACATTGTGAACCCACTCATCGCTCTGAGAACCGGCCTTTATATTGGGTCCGCGTATTGCCATGGAAACCCTGACTCCGCTTTCATAGGCTGTGCCCTTGCTTCGGCCCTGTTTGGTGATATACATGTTGTCGATGAATTCTCTTTTAGGACCGAACATCCATGTACCATTATCACCGAGATAAATGATGTAAGTGTTGGAATCCAGGTTATCAACCGTTTCTATTAACCTGCCTATCATTGTATCCATAGAGTTGGTCATTGCCCTCATAAGGGCCTCCGAGGAGCATGATCCGACATTGGCAGAACCGAATTGACCGTCAGGCCCCATGCATTCTTCCATCTCTTTTCGTGATATGTCGTCCATGGTGTCGATATTTGGAATAACCATGGGATTGGGTTCCTGCTGACCCGTGATATGGGACAGGTTGAATGCGAACCAGGCAAACCATGGTTTATCTGGGTTTTCTTTTTCCTGTTCGGTGATCCATTTGATGGCATCCGCTGTTTTTACTACCGGAGCATAAGTAGTGGGCTTAATACCCGGCAGTGATCTCACGGGTGCCTTTTCTGTACGCCACTGGTCAGGAGGAGTAGAGTCGTCCTGGACCTGATAGTCCCATTCATAATATGTTGCAACGCCACCGTGGAGATTACCCTGAAACAGATCAAAACCTGCCTCTTTAGGCTTCATGCCCGGGTATTCAAAGAGGCCTGCTATGTGCCATTTACCGAACACTGCGGTGCTGTAACCGCCCTTTTCCTTTAAATCCTTAACAAAGGAATGATGGTTCTGGGAGAGCCAGCCTAGTGGATCAATTACGCCTGTCTTGGCAGAATAAAGACCGGTAATAAGAGATGTCCGTGTAGGAGAACAGAAGGGCTGTGCCCAGGCATGGGAAAACCTCATGCCTCCTTTTGCAAGTGTGTCCAGCGAAGGAGTAGACGCAGGGCGGCCATCAATCTCTTTGTATTTTGGATGATTATGTCCCGAAGGGCCGTATTGCTTTACAAGGTCGTCAATCATACCGGGATACATGCCGGTTGTAACATCTATGCCGATATCATCACCGATGATCAGCAGGATGTTCGGGCGTGTTGACTGGCCATTCCCTTTTTTTGGACATCCCGAGGCAGATACAATCAGAATTAAAGATAACAAGCAAATTTTACATAATGCGTTTAAGATAGTTTTATTGTCCACTTATCGACTCCCCTTCTTCTCCTCTGCACTGTTGTTATAAACCAAAACACTTATATGAAAATCTGCCATAATTATAAGTATCCTTAGGCATGATTGTGGGTAGAATTATTTCTCTCTCTACACATGAATTTTTATTATTAATTGTAAATATTTCTGAGCGGTTTGGGCAATAGTCAGTTAAAATCTGATACAATTTCTTTTATTTTATTAAGATTTACTAAATATCAATAGAGTCGATGAATCCCTTAGTGCGACCAAGCAATACTGTATGGATCTTTTCACGTACTCCCGAAAGTATCTCCTCATTGATAGTAATATTGCCTGAACGATGTTTGAGGGTTACCTTGTCCGATCGGATTTTGAAAAAAAGGACTTGAGTAATCGTAGATTTGGCTATGATACCAAAGGCCATCATAGAAATCATGAAGCATCCTTTTTCATCTTCTTCAGCCAGTGAAATCTGGAATCTAGCGGTTTCAGCTGACTGGCTTGCCCTGTCGAAGATTGTAATCCATGGATTATTCTTATCCATCGATTTCATGGCATCGATGGTGGATTTTACAATCGCAAGGGCGGTGGGTGCTGCCCCCAAAAGGACACTAGCAACGCTGAGAATCGCCTCATGAGCTTCTAACCCCTCTGCTTCCTTCTCATAAGAGGCAAAGCCCTTCTCCTGAACCACCCACCCAAGGTTTATCAACGCATCGAAATATACATCATACCATTCAAAGATGTTATTTCGATTTTGAACTTTTTTATTGGCTACCAATTGCGCTAGAAAAGCTGAATTGACTATATCTTGACGTCGTTCCAAAGACACTCCCTTAACAAATGAAACAATATCTGATCCGGCAACAATGGCTTGGTTCTTGAGCGCATCGAAATCAACTGGAGGAGCGGCATCAAGCGTTTCCAGTCCAGCTCTTACGACTTTAGGAAGCTCAAGTTCACTCAAAAATCGGTGGGCTGATTCCAGATTTATTACAGACATAATATTTCTCCTCATTTTTTTTAGCTATACGTTTTTTTTAAAATTCTGTATTTAATGATTGTTTTATATTGGTCTCGACAGAGTCCCTTGCTCTATTGCGGAGCTCTATGAGTGCTTCAAAATAATCTTGCTTGATCTCGTTTAATACATTCCATTCGATAAGATTATCGATAGAGTTGAGAGCTGTAATGATTATTTTTTGAAAAGCTTCATCATTTTGAACATTTCCTGAGGACTGCAGATTTTTACTCATGTTGATAAGTTGGGAACTCATTTGCTCTCCAAAAGGACTATTCACCTTTTGCAAGATTTTAGATGCCTTATGCATTTCCTCAACTGCAGCTTCCTTTTCACCTTTGTAGACCATCACAAGAGCTAGGCAACATCTTGCAATACCTTCGCTCATTACATCTTGATCTTTAACGATATCAAGCTGTCTTTGACAAAATTTGTGGGCCTGTTCCAGATTACCAAGTTGAAGGGAAATAATTCCAAGGTTCCCAAGCACCTTGGTTTCAAAAAAACTGTCTCCAATTTTTTGACTGATTTCTAAGGCTCTTATTGATAACTCTAAAGCTCTCTGAAACTGGTTCATCTTAGTGTAGAAGTTCCCAAGATTCGATAGAACGATACCTTCTCCACGTATATCGTTAAGTTGTAAAGCTTTTTTTAGTGAAATCTCACCAAATTCAATGGCTTGCTTATTGTCTCCCATTTTGGAGTATGCTGAAGCTAGATTGTTAAGTATTTGCCTTTCACTACGTCGATCATTTAGTTCACGTGCAATTTTTAGATTTTCCTTAAATAGCGCTATTGCATGTTGAGTCTCCCCAAGTTGAGAATATACATTGGCAAGATTTCCCAAAACATTTAGCTCACCTATTAGATTTTCATTTTTTTGTGCAATTTTTAAGGACTGCTCGTAAGCATTGATAGCATATTGTATATCACCTCTGAAAAGAAATACCGTACCAAGGCTATTGAGTGCGCTTGCTCCGATCTCTAAACTTTGAACTTGCTCTGCCAGTTTTAAAGATTTTTCAAGACCCTCTTGTGCTTTTTCTAAATTGCCAGATCTCAGATTTATATTCCCAAGATATAGAAATGCCATGGCTTGACCTTCTAAATCTCCTGTAGTTGCTGCTCTATGAAAAAGTTCCTCGGCTTTTTGAAATTCGCCCTGATTTGCATAAACCACTCCCAAACTCACCAGTGTAGAAACAGGAATTTCTGTTTCACTGAGATCTAACTCCATTTTTTTTGCGTTCATAGCAAACAAATCTGGCCGAAGAAGGCCTATTTCCGCTACTGCCTCACTTAACAATGAAGGCCTTTCTTCCAAAGTCTGCTTTACTAATGGATTTTCTATCATACCTGCCAACATCTGGTGCAATTCCTCACTTTCTTTCTTTCGACCGACTTTTCGAAGTAGTCGTGATAGAGTTATTACGTTCTCAAATTCTTTTGATGGGCTTCCGATGACCTTTACTAGTTGTGCAGCATCTAAAACACTCTCAAGAGCCTCTCCTAGTCTGTCAGTGCGCTCAAGTAAAATGGCCTTATGAAGAAGTAAGCTGTGAATATGAGCAGGTTTTTGGGCGTCTTCCGCCGCTTTTAAGTCAGTGTTCAATAACTGAAGTGCTTCTTCATTTCTGCCTAAAAGTTTTAATGCTTCTATTTTAAGTAGCCATAAGGAGCTTGTAGGGATTCTATCCATTATATTTTTAGCACTTAGAGCTTTCAAAGCGTCTTCAACTGAACCAGACGATAATAAACTACGTACACGCAGTTCTGTGTTACGCTCCCAATTAATAAGGTTTGCTTTATCTTCCAACTCGGAGGATATTTCGCGTTCCAGCTTGCTACTTAGCCATATGCGTGTTTCTGGAGAACCATTGAGTTCTTCGAATTCGTCAAGAGCATCCTCTAATCCCCATTTCGCTACTGGACCTCTCTGCCATGCATTTTCGAGAGTTTCAGTATCTACTCCGAGCCAAAGGAGATGGTAAATCTCTTCTGCACGCGATTCAGGGTCGTTTCGTGCTGCCCAAAACATAACTGCTTTTTCGTCTATTTCTCTCGCTTTCGCACCAAGTTTGTCGCGTAAGAGTGGTAGCATAAGGATTCGCACGTCAGGACGATGCCTCAACATATTCTCCCCAATTGGCTCTACTATTGAGACTTCGCTCTGAAGATCTTTAAAAAGTTCTTCTGCCTCACTCAAGTTTCTTATGTCGAGTTCGCAGGGTTCAGCTAAAACATTTACAATGACTTCTGCGGTAATACGTCGAACAACGAGACCAGGGTCAGCTATTTTTCGCAATTTTTCAGGCAAATGATCAACTATTCTGTTTTGCAACATTCCTTGTATACGTTCCTGAGAGAACGCAGCATCGTATCGAGCTTTGCTTACGGTATCCTCAAGTGCCGTTATCCCTTCTTTATAAAATACTTGTGCCGCAAGCCGAATACTAAGAGGATTGCCGCGTAAGATAGTAACAATACGATTGAGTACATTTGGTGAAACGTTAGTCATGGAGAGTTTCTTTAGTAGCCCCTTTAGGTAAGCTCCGCCTGCATCATTATCGAACCCTTTAAGAGGTAGCTCCTTCCATATTGGTGCTCTGTCAGTGAATTGAAAGTCAGCATCACGAAGAGCAGCGCGTCCGGCAATTACAAAACGTAAATTGGGAGTGTATCGTAGCAATTCTGCTGCAAATTTCAAAACGTTAAATACTGGAGTTGGGCCTCTCCGTTGAACAACCTCAAATGTATCAACAAAAACAAGAAGATTTTTTTTATGCTGGTCACTAATGGCATTAAGTAAATTGATTAAGTATTTCCTTAGCGCTGAAGACCTTTTGTAATGTGAACTTTTGGAGTACTCATATTTATCTTCTACAGCCAGACGCAATTTTGTTGCGGCCTTATAACTAGCAGCTGTCGTTGCTAACTCTGGGAACTGCACTTGGATTTGGCGGAACGCCTCCTCAAGAAGAGAATCTGGTTGGAGTGGATCGAGCTGTCCGCGATCGAAATCCAGAAAAATAAAGGGGATAGGATCGGATTGTTCTGGTCCGGCGTGATCTAAAAGAAATTGGGCAAGCAGGGTTGACTTACCCACACCTCCAGGGCCCCAAACCACTAATGGTGGACGATGACGGAATATATCAAGGACATTATCTATTCCACGCGTTATCCATTCTCCAAGGTTCTTAGAAGGAAGTTCATCGACGTAACCGCGCAACAGCTTCATTTCTTTTTTCCGACCAGAAAATCCATCGTTAACCAGGCGCTGTAGTGGTTCAAGGAGACGAAGTTTCTCAATTTTAGCGGTTAACAGAGAGCGAAAATCTTGACTAGTTTCATTTACGGGGCCAATCAGGTTTAAAGCTTGTTCTATACCCAAAAGGTCTCTAAGAGTTCCCATTAACTTTGGCTGTTTACCCTGAAGTAGGTCATCAATCGCTCGTTGAGTTGGATTATCCGGCATATTTTTCCGATTAGCTTGGAGTGCTTTGATTAATTTTCCTTTTCGCTTTAATTCGGAGAGAACTGCGCGCCTAGTAATTGAGGTAATACTCCATTTGCCTTTGGCCGGTCCGATGGTGATTGCCTCCCCATGCTCCATTAGCATCGAGCCTACTTCAGAGAGATTCACAGTACCTTCGCCAAGAGGCAGTAACTTTTCTGCTACAAAATCCGTTAATACAGATGCAGCAGCCAAATAAGGCCAATAGGAAGTATGGGTTAACGTTGTCTGTTTGTTGTTTTTTATCATTGTCCCACCTCATCGAAATCAATGATTTGATTGAAGGTGTGTCTTAATCGACGTTCTAATTCTTTGTGCCAAGTACCGTCTTCAGGGTCGTATTCATCTAGTTTGTCGAAGACCTCGCTAGCCCACTTATCTAATTCTTTATCCGTATGGTCACGTTTCGTTACTGTCGCTAGCCTTAAGCACCATTCTTTGACATGGTCTCTATCGGGTAAAATAGCGCGATCGTATCGGACATCGTCTCGCCACTCTTGAGGCAATTCATTTCTGTCAAAATCTACCAAAATTAAGCGAATATGAGGTAATTCCCCATTTCTGATCCTCTCAGAAAGCTCTTTTAGTAGTGAACGAGCACCATCGGTAAGAGCTTTCCGGTTGCAATGGTCGATAATTATCCAAAGATTTTTGGGTTTCAGTATCTTGTTTAACCAATACATAAGTCTAGGGACTGCCTCGCTTTCTTTTGTCGGATCATAAGAGGGACACCCCTCTTCATTTCCAGCAATCAAGCATGCAAGCTCGCGAGCATCTAACATTGCCGAGTATCGTGCAAAATTATCGATATCAATGGTTGGCAGAATTGAGTCAGGAGGGCTACAAGCAGTCGCAAGAGATACCGAAAAACTCTTTCCTGTACGGTCGTCGCCATCTATCACAAAGATACATTTTGCACCAGGAGGAGAATCTCTAAGTTGCGCTAAATGATCACGTAAAGGATTTCTATTCACAAAGGGGCGATCTGCAGCAAACCAATTCTGTTGGGGTGGAACAGACGGAACACCATACAGGTTTTTCCTCTGCTTTTTTATCTTACCTAGAGTAATTCCATAAATTATTGCGGTTATGCCCTCGTCTTCACTTGGCGGTTGATTGGCAAGTGTTTGAAGTAGGAGATGCATTCCGTCTTCACTCTTAGCCCAAATAAAGAGATTTCCCAATTCCTGTTTAAGATTCCCATCTGTAAGTATTGCTAAGCCTCTTGATAAATTTAACTGTAGCCAATTTTTCAACCTATTAATGGATAAAAAGGCATTGACAAGCTCTTCGATTAGCATTCCTTGTTGTTCATCGGTCAGAAGTTCTTCTGGCATTTCATCTCCTTTACATAATTATTTCCAGTGTCCTTTCTCAATCAACTTGGAAAGGATCTTATCAAGTGGAACGGCCTGATTTTTTTTAGGTGTACCAATTATTCCTCTGTTGTAAAGAAGATCGCCCGCATGGTGCAAGGCGATAGGCTCTAGTTTTGCATTTAGGATAATCGAGCCAGAAGCACCGGGTTCTGTATTGGCACTGTGAAAGATTCGAAACGTGTCATCTGACTTCCCAGTTAAATCACCAACAGCAAGTTTAATTGGCAAACCTGCGGGATGTTGAATAACAAAGATAATAGAATGCTGTGGGGGTAGAGGTTGCTCTTTACTGATTTTTACCCACCCACGTGTCTCACCAGTGGTGATTGTCTGATCATTTCCAATAGATTTTGAAAGTCTTATAAGAGCATAATCCAGGGTTTGGTTGGTGGGGCCTTCGTCTCCTATACCAAGTTCAAAAGGACTTGGAGGGCTGGCATCAATACACCAATCATCTGCAAGACTAACCTCAATGCCAGCGCTTGTCCCCTTTGAAGTAGCAGCATAATCAAAACGACAGACTATTTCTTTGGCATTCCAAAACCCATGTATAGGAAGTGCTTGCTCGATTACATGCCAATTAGTGAGTAAAAGGTCGGACCCAACAAGCCAACCAGTACCTTGCGCTGTATTCACAGGGTATTCGATTCGACAGGTTCGCCATGCTAACCTCTCAAGTTTTTGAATCCAAGGAATAAGATCAATAAAGTCAGAATCTTTTCGGACAATGTCTTCAAGAGTACGGTCAAGAGTATCGGGTATTTCGGTACTGACTAAATCAAAATTACGACTAAGGCAAAGGAGTTTAGGACTTTGAGGCTTATCCTGCTTAGCTTTTTTAACAAAATCTGTAAGCCAACCTGCTCCTCTAGCATCCAAAAGAATAGTGAGAAGAGCATTTTTGTATGATTCTCCAACTGGTGCGATTTGGAAATAGTCCTTCCCTAAACCAAATTGCAACAGTAAATTTAGATCAGCAGGCCTTGGATATGCAAAGAGAATTGCTTCATGAAGTGCTTCAAGCTGAAATCGGTTTGGATTGTTCCAATCAGGCATATCATTTCTCCTTTGCACTAAACATATTATTTAACAAATTATTTCATAGTACTGTTTATCCACAGAAATGAATTAGCTTAAGCAAAAAAAACGACACACTCTTTTTTTTACTAATTGTTTTTCATTCTAATTACGGTATTAATTAAAAAACTGCTTCTTTCTATATAATAATATTCTCGCAATGAAATATAGAATGAACCGATCAGAAATCGAAAAATAATACTTATATTGGATAATAATAAGACAACACAGCTTTCGTGTAGTCAAAGGCAACAATTAATTTATCCGAACAGATAAAATGATTTAGTTCTAGGACTAATAATATTAAAAATCAAGAAGAATCTGGACTGGATGAGTTGATAAGAATTCCTTTTTACGAAATAAAACGAACAGAAAGGATAGTAACCCTTGACATGTGATAAAATAATCATTGAATGTGTATTTTATAAATGTCCCCGGTGTGACTCTTTTTTTTAACTCTGTAAAAATCTGGCGGATAAGGTATCGTAATAAGAGCTAAAAGCATATCTGATTTATCTATAGCCTCTTTTTTCCATTTTCGATTGGGAACAAACCGCGATGCCGGTATCCCGACCTCGTACAAAATCATTATAGGAACAGCCATTAGCATTAAATTAAATACATCTCCTGTTGGCGTAGGAATTGCCGCTAGTATAAAAGATATAAAGACGGCGTATTTTCGGTTTTTTGAGAGCATCGCAGGCGTTACTACACCCATTTTAGTGAGTAAGAGGAAACTATGGGCAGCTCAAAAAAAAACAACACCGAATGACAGCACAAATTTGAGGGTGAAGTTTATGTATTCTCTAATGGATATAAGAGTCTGCAGGCCCTGAGTCTCTTCCATCTTGTATTCAAGTAAAAAATCCAGGGCAAAGGGCAGAACAATAATAAAATAAAAAGCTGTTCCTATGATGAAAAATATGGAGGATGCAACAAAGAATGGCCCTAAATAACGCTTTTCATTGGGAAACAGTCCAAGTGTAACAAATTTCCAGACCTGGTGAAATATAACAAGAAGTGACATGACAATCGCTCCAACTACTGAGAGCTTTATGTGCATCCAGAAACGCTCGTCCGGTACGGTGACAATTACTCACAGCTGCATGAGCAAGGCTGATTTATATGCTTCCGGAGTGCGCTCCCTTTTAATACAGCTATTGTATTTTTTCAATTCATCACTTTTCTAAATTCACTATAACCACCATATTTACTTTTGCTGCCCTGATTTGATCACGCATCTCTAATGCTGTTCCATAAACAGAATCACTGTCACAGGTAATGACTACACTCCCTTCAGGGTATTCTTTCCTGTAGATTTGCATCAGGCCTTTAATGTCGTTCAAATTAACTTTTTTACCTTTAACCCATATTTCGCCTTCCTTTGTAAGGTTAAACATAATTTTGTTATCTTTCACACTGAACGGCAGGAGTTTATTAAATGGATCGGCTTTTGGGTTATGAATTATAAAACCCTGCGGTATGTCCATTTTTAATGTTGGCTCCCACTTGCAGCCATTACCGGTCACAGCATCCCTGATAAGGTATGGAATCGCCAGTAAGCCCTTTCCGGTATAAGCGGTTTTACAGTTATCGCGCGGATCACTGTGTTCGGCGATGTATTCCATTGCATGACGCATTCTCGACCTGATAACGTTATTTCGAATTTCGGATTTGGACATCCTTCCATGCTCCTGATCCATACAGTAAAGGATCTCCAGACTGGATGATAAGTTGGAGCAGGTGTCAAAAGAGTTCCCCCCGGCAGATTCCGAACCAGGAACCCATTGATCTGTTGCTGTAACAGCCTCGAACTCCGGAATATTTCCAAAATCCCAATTCATGCGGTAGGCAGTGTCCAGGTCGAATGACGGGGTTGCGTCGATTGCAGAAGATTTACCTTCAGGATCTTTTGAGCCAGGAGCACCAGAGTCTTTCGATATCACAACAGTCTCAGCTTCGGGTTTATGCCCGGTTCCTGGAAAGGGTTCGGGAGAGGATTGAGAGCTTTGGTCAGGTGGATCTTCCTGAATCATTTCAGGGTCTATTTCGTCAGGAGAATCAGCAGTATAGGTGGACAACGACAGGATCAAAGGCGTGTCAGTTACGGGTTCCCCTGGTTCGACTGCTGAACGACTGGAAACCATAACCCATAACTGGAAGACAAGGAATGCGTGGATTATCACCGAAAGAAAAACCGCGAACACAAAATCCCGCGCCTGAGGCCCTGCGGGCATCGGCTGCCTGAAAGGCAGCAATTGCGACCATGCCTTCAGGTTATTACACACGGTGGACACGAAGCGCCCTGACCAGTCTGTGGAATTATTCATTTTGATATAATTTTACATTTTTTGTCAAAAGTTGAATTCTCTCTGGTTTTAACACGATGCAAACAGGGACCTGACTACACTGGCTCCAATTGTATTATTGAAGGGAGGCGCCCCCTGTATCCTCTTTTTCTGGAATATCGAATAGGCAGATAAAAATTTAGACAGGAGAACTTATGTTTTGTTCCTTAAAATACATTCAGGGGTATAAAAACGTTGTTTGTTTTTAAGAGGCTGAAGCATTTTAGGCGCTATAGGTTGATAGGGAAAAATGTTTGATAAAAAGAGCTCCCTTATCTTGAAATATATATTATAAGCGGATATATCATGAATGCTATGTCGGAATTAATCCTGTATTTCATATCTGTATTCAGGTAACTTCAATGCTAAAGGATATGATTATTAATGAATATGAAAAAAAATCCACTTTTCCGCATTTACCCTGTTATTATATTTTTTTTAACTGCTATCCTTTATTCAAGCCTCATACATAGCCCGTTACTATTTGCTAATGAATATAAGATATCACCTTTGCCAAAATGGGTTAAACCCCATATCTATAATGAGCCAAGGGAGATTCCCTATGATAAAATCAGCACAGGTACCTATTATCTTGCAACAGATATGCAGATTAAAATTTCGGAAAAAAACAAAGAGGTCTACAGGCACTATGCAATAAAGGTAATAAACCAGACGGGAATAGAAGATGTCTCTCAAATATTAATTGATTATGATCCCGCATATCAAACTGTCCTGCTGCACAATATTAAAATCCATAGACAGAATAACTTGATCACTCAACTTAATCCTGAACAAATCAGAATACTTAACCTGGAGGAAAATCTTGAAAGACAGGTACTGGATGGAAGAAAAACTGTCTACATAATTTTGGAAGATATACGTGAAAATGATGTTGTTGAATATGATTATTCTGTAAATGGCTTAAACCCTGCCTTTGGAGATATCTTTTACCAGAACTATTATACTCAATGGGGTGTTCCGGTTAACAGCACTTATTTTCGCCTTATCTGGCCCAAAGAGCGTAAATTATATATTAAAAATCATAGAGAAATCACTAAGCCCTTTGAAAAACCAGGCAATGACTACACTGAATATACTATTCTAAAAGAAAATATTTTGCCAATTTTGGCAGACAATGGGCTTCCTGTATGGTTCAATCCCTACCCCTGGATACAATTTTCCGAATCAGGATCATGGTCGGATGTTGCAAAAATGTGTACTCAACTTTATCGGGCTAAAATGGACATTTCGCCTGAAATAGTAAAATTCGTGAAAGAGATTAAGCAGACAACTGACGATCCTGAAGATCGCTTGATACAGGCATTACGCTTTGTTCAGGATAAAATACGGTACCTTGGAATTGAAGACGGTTTAAATTCATATTCTCCTACGGCCCCTTCGATAGTATTTCAACGCAGGTTCGGGGACTGTAAAGACAAAGCAATCCTGCTATGTACACTTTTAAAGGAATTATCCTTTGAGGCCTTTCCTGCGTTAGTTAGCACAGATTATTTACATAAAGTGGAAGAGATGCTTCCATCCCCTTATGTTTTTGATCACGTAATAGTAAATATTAAGGTCGATGGAAAAAACTATTGGGTTGATCCAACACAAACGCATCAGCGCGGAACCATTGATCACCTGTATTCACCCAGATTCAGAAAAGCCCTAGTCCTCAATGATAGCTCAAGCAACCTTGTATCTATTGACTCTGCTGGAACCTCTGAACCAGGAAAAGTGATAAATACTAAATTTGATATTTCAAAAGGATGGCAGGAACCTGCAGTTATTACAATAGAAAGCATCTTTAATGGAGAAGATGCTGACTATTTTAGAAGTGATATAGACAGTCAGAGTCGGGAAGAATTGCAAAAGTCTTATTTGAATTATTATGCGAAAGAATACCCCGGTATAAAAGTACGAGAACCAATGACTATAAAGGATGACCCAATCAACAACACAATTGTAACAAATGAGTACTATTCAGTTGATGATTTTTGGGAATATTTAAAAGAAAATAAAAAATATAAGGCCTACTTTAAGGCTCAGGAAATTCGCGGCTTGCTAAACGAACCTGATGCTATTATTCGTACAATGCCATATAGATTATCCTATCCATTAAAATATGAGCAAAATATTGAGATACAGCTACCTGAAAGATCCTGGAATTTATCACCTGAAAAAATTAACATTAAAAATGAATATCTGTCATTTCAATTTGAGAAAGAATATAAAAACAATCAACTTAAATATAAATATCATTATGAAACACTGCAGGACCATGTTCCACAGAGCTCTTTGAGTGAATATCTTGATTCTCTTGAGAAGATAAAAGATATATTATCCCATTATTTATACTATCGAGATCAGCCTTTAAAGGTTACATTTCGTTTTGATAAAATATTTTCATTTATTGCCCTTTTCATTATTGGGACATATTCACTTATTTCATATTCAAGGATAAAAAAGGAATTCCAATTTTCTAATTCTTTTACTCATGAAGAAAACCATGAGTTACTTAAGAAAAAAAAGCTTCATATAAAAATTGATTTTACAGTTTTTTCCATAATATCAGTATTGGGGTTTGTTGCACCATTTATCTGGAGTATAAATTTTGATCCTGCCTTTTTAGCCGCAGCACTTGCGTTTGTCCCATTACTGTACAATAGAAAATATCTGAATCGCTACTGGCTAATACCCTTTGCTTCAGGTTACACATACTTTCTTGGAGCAAGAAGCATAGCAAGACCGATAGCAAGGTATTTTTATGGAAAGCATTTCGTTACTGCAGAAAATATCCTTCTTCTTATTATTGGATTGGCATTGATTGCTCTGGCTTTCTTTATATATAAAAAAAAGAGATGGGCAATTATCATCCTTGTCCTGTTTTGCCTCCTAGCTTCTCTTGCCGGGATTATTGCAACATTTACTGGCGAGGCGCGATTCAGCCAGGTTAAAGACTCTGGCCTTGTTTCTATGTTTTTACTAATCAGTTTATTTCTAATTATCCTTCTTATACGAGACTTCAGGATAAAGGGGGCAGATAATTATATCTACAAAAAGGAATAAAAAAACAACAGGGCGCAGATCGGTGCGCTTGGCAGTTATTATCAAAAATCAACTTTTTCATTGATTAATGATCAAGTTCACACTTTTAAATGTTGTTTCTCTGCTCATTATACGGACTTAAGAGGATTAAAGAAGCAAGATTTATCCTATTAAGTCCGTATTAATGTTTAGCCGGAGGACTAATCAATTGATTTAAGCGCTGTTTCCAATTGCAGGCATAACATTTATAATTATTTTATCTTGACAACCTATTGTAATCACGTCATATATCTGTTCTTAATTTTAAGTTCCTTATGGTTTATGCGAAAGCTGACTCTATTTTTAAGGCGAATTGGATGCGGCCACTTTGATCCACTAGTTCGGCCACTGGTTTTGAAAACCGCGCTTCAATCCCGGAAAAACGAGTTTTTACCAAAGGTTGTCTGTAATGACCAGAATCGTTAATCTCTTATATTCATCAAGGAGGCGCTATGGCTGAAAAATTAAAGAAATCTCTACTTTATACTTATGGAATCGGGGATCTGTGCTTTACCCTGCTGGTCTGCATGGAAGTATACTATTTCCAATTATTTCTCACCGATTATGCCAAGTTCTCATTGAGCACCGGCGGCATAATCGTGTCTATAACCGGTATCGGCGATATCGTATGCGCCTTCCTGGCCGGTGTTATCATTCAGCGGGTCTCACTGAAGTTCGCCGGACCATACCGATCATGGCTACTTATCGCCCCTCCGCTGGTTGTCGTCCTGTTTCTCTTTCAGTTTTCAAAAGTCGGCAGCGAAGTTCTTGCGGCAACGATCATTATTATCGGTTTTCTTACGAGTCATCTTTTCTGGAATATTGGATTCGGGGCAATCGGCGGCCTGATGGGGAGTATAACACGGGACCCTGCTGAAAGTACAATTCTTTCCAGCAGCAGGGCACAGGGACAGTCTGCTGGAAACCTCCTGTTTTCGTACACAGGAGGATTAATGGTTCCGTTTTTCACTGCAACGAGCCTGGGCCTTGTCTATGGTTTTTCCGTCACTATACTTATTTTCGGAGCACTGATGATAGCCGGGTATTTCTATCTGTATAAGATGACGGCTACCCGCAAAGCGGTGGAAAATGAAGCTGCTCCTGCAGAAACTGCAGCACCTGATAAAAAGAGCGTATGGGAAATGGTGATGCTTGTTTTAAAAAACCCTCCCCTTTTATTTCTTTTGGTTGCTGAAGTATTCAGGAATACCTGTCTTTTCTTTGTTTTATCCTTTGCAGGGCATTATTTTAAGAATGTGTTTGGGGATGAGGCTTTTCTTAAGAATTTTATGCTGATAAACGGTATCGGAACACTCGCGGGAGCCTTTGCAGCCCAATGGATCGGCCCTAAAATAGGCAAGCGCCACGCCTATGGACTGGGATGCATTCTAGGCGGCCTGGTTTATTTATCAGTGGCCTTTATCGAAGTTAACACCTGGACTTTTACGATCATATTTTCTATTGGCGCCATGATTGCGTGCGCTTCCCAGGCCATGATCGGGGCACTGTTTGTGGATACATCAGTGTACGGAGAGTGGAAAACCGGTAAAAATATTCTTGGGTTCACCATGTCCCTGATAATGCTGCCCATTAAATTCGGATTGCTGATCGGAAGGAATGTCATATTTGTGGGATTGGGCATTATCGGGTTCGTCGTCGGGGCTGAGGTGCAGGCACCAGAGGTCGCGGATGGTATCAGTGCCATCATGATTTATACCTCCGCTATAAGCAGCATCCTTGCAGCAATTATATTTTATCTTGGCTACAGGCTTAAAGAAGAAGATATCGTTAAAATGCAGGAAGAGATCGCAGCCAGATAATCGGGTTATGACTGTTTTTGCCTGAAAGAGACTGAAGCTTTTTACCCTGTTAAATAAGATTTGACAGGGTAAAGGCTTCTGGCTGTCAGCGAAGATAGAAATCACAGATCGATAGTCGCCAGAAGATCAGGCATAAACAGTGAGTTTGCCCCTCAGTATTTCACAGCTTTAGCCTTTTACGTTTTTCAGCTTGTCAGACTTCTGAAGATTTAAGCCTCTTTAAATGAATATTTGCATTTCCGGGCTTACACATTTACGATGTTGTTTCGACCACGTTTTTTGGCCTCGTACATAGCCTGATCTGATCGATCTACGAGTCGTTCCCAAGACTCCTCACCATCTGCCCTGGATGCGACACCCAGGCTTGCAGTTAATTCAAGCTGATGCTCATCAGTAAATCTATTTTTCCGGATACAGGAAAGAATTTTCTCTGCAACTGATTGAGCTGCGGAATTATCCGTCTCCACAAGTAAAAGCATAAACTCTTCCCCTCCATACCGAAAGATAAAATCTGTCTGCCTAACCGTTTTCTGAAGGATGGCGGCCAGTTCTGCTAAAATCCTGTCTCCTACAATGTGACCATAGGTGTCATTAATTTGCTTAAAGTCATCCAGATCTACCATAATTGATGAAAGGGACAATCCATATCTCGCTGCCCTCTTCATTTCTCTTTCGGCTGTTTCGAGCAGTGCCCTTCGGTTAAGCAGATCAGTCAAGGGATCGCGCCGAGCCTGTTCTCTTAGTTCATCGAAGAGCAGTTCGTTCGTAAGCCAGATTACGGCAAGGCTTGTTGTAATGATAAAGACAATATTAAGGAAGAAAAAAACAATATCAGTAATGAAAATTTTCTGTTCACTAAAATGTTTCCCGAAGAGGATTGCTGCATCGAAATAGATCCTGAAAACTGCCTGAGCTCCTATGATAAACACAGACCAGAATATGGTTTTATAAGCAAGATTCATGGGTCTGGGTACCCGGGTCCACAACCCCTGGAGCAGGGATATGCAAAGAATAACCTCTGCTGCGCTTAACACCGCCAGCAGTTGATAATGCAAACCGTTATCTATCAACGACGGTACGGCATAAACACCGGTAAAAACGGAGGCAAGCAGGAACGAAATCGGAGAATACCTGAACCTTCCGCCCAGAAATTTCTCCATACCCAGGATATAAAGTATTAATACCACCGTTAAAAGCATATTGCCGATCACTATCAGAAAAGTAATACGAGGCAGATAGATAACCGATATTATTGCGTATACAAAATAGGAAAACCCAAAGTATTTGAGCCCCGGGAATTTTCTGAATTTCCCTGCATAGGCCAGCACTCCGGTTCCATAAAGAACACTGAAAATTATTAAAATAATATTGATAGCTGCATCAGCTGTTAGTGTTTTCATGTTTATACGCCCTCAATTCGCAAGTGGAGCAGTTTTTTAGCAATATATCGCTAAGTTACACGGAATTTATAGTTTCAGGAATGAAGGTTGTCAAGCTGCCATTTATATTGTACTGCCGACATCTCTTCTTTTGGGGCATCCTATCCTGCCTTCCAGTCTCCTGCTCCGGGATAAAACATCTTCGCGCCTGTCTCCATAAATTTCTTTACAGCTTCACTGCTCTCCTTTTTTATCCGGGATCATTTTTTTGGGATCTTTTTTCCATACGATGTGTACTAATGTTATAAAGAAGGTAATGGAGATCGAATATTTGTAAACAAGCTTGCATATGATTTGAAAATACCTTTTACAACATATCATCTTGCGGAGTGGTCCAAGCCTGAACATGGAGATATTGTCGTCTTTTATTCTCCTGAAGATGGAAAACGCCTGGTTAAACGTGTGATTGGAACGCCTGGAGATACTGTTGCCATGGAAGACAACAGGCTTTTCATTAATGGAAAACCTTTAGAATACAACCAGCTGCAACCTAAGATGATGAGCCAGATTGATTCAGACCTGAAAGATAATCACATCTTCTTCACTGAACAGCTTATAGAAAAACGTCATGCAGTAATGTTTTAGCCATCACTGCCATCATTAACCTCTTTCGAGCCTGTAACTATTCCGAATGATAAATATTTTATGATGGGAGATAACCGGGACAACAGTGCAGATTCCCGTTTTTTTGGCCTTGTTGATCGAGATTTAATTGTCGGCAAAGCAACAGCCGTTGTCTTATCAAGAAATGAATCTTTCCTGCATCCAAGATGGGCAAAATTTTTACAGGTACTTATTTAAAAAGATTCGTTGAATAGCGTCCGCCTTCCCGTATTCTGTACTTTCTGAAGTATCTTATAACTGGCAGTCAGTGTTTTAGACAGGAGGATCCATGTTTTGTTCCTTAATATTTACTCATGAAAAGAGTGGCTTATGTCAAAGTTTGGCAAAGGTTTTCAGGTCTCTGGATGACAGAAAATCAACAGGCCTGCCGTCTTTCCATCCTCCGTAGCTTTACCTGCTTCGGAGGATGGGATCTGAGGCTTCAGCTAGTCCATGACAGAGATTGCAAGTATTTCTATGCAGGATTCGCGCTAAGCGAAGGATGTACGGGCGGCTTCGCAAAGACAATGAATACGAATCCCAGGACCAGCGCGGCAATGGCAAATTGGAAAGCCGGAATGTAACTGCCGGTTGCTTCCCTGATATATCCGGCTAAAGGACTCCCGATAGCAGCGAGAAAGGTAGTAAAAGGCATTGTGTAACCCATCATCTTGGGGAATTCGGTCCTGCCGAAGTAATCGGGAATAAGGTTGCCCAGGGCTATGGTCTGAATACCCAACCCGATGCCTATGAGTACATTATATAGAATCACAATACCCATTGAATGGGCAAACAGCAGGATTGTTAAGCCCACAAGCCCGAAAAGAATCGATGCCACAGCCAGGGAATGCATTTTAACCTTGAGTCCAAGAAAGCCGACCCCCAGCTGGCTGGCTCCCATCATAAATCCGAAAACACCCCCGGCGAAAGCAGCACTGGTATCCGAAAAACCCATATCTATAAGAAAATAAATTTGATGGGTCAGCATTATCTGCATGACTGTAAATTGAACAACAACGTAACCTATCAGTAGCCACATTGTCCGCGTAAGCAGTGCCTCCTTTGCAGTAAAATCAACCGGCGTCTTATACAGGTTTTTGGGGACTGATTGTGCTGATTCAGACGTTTGAGCCTTTAAGGAAACAGGGCCGTCCGGGACCTGACCGAGATCTTCCGGCTTATTGACAAGCAGCAGTGCGGGTAAGATCACACAAAACAAAAACGCTGCCGCTGCAATAAGCAGGTATGTGTTCCGCCAGCCTATTGAATCGATAAGCATCATCAACAGCGGGTTGAAGACTAACCCTCCGAAACCGAGCGAGGTCATTGAGATACTGAGCGCCATAGGCCGTTTTATTACGAACCAGTTGTTAATCACCGTCATCGTCGCCAGCATTCCGCCCATGCTCATACCCAGCCCGACAAGCACGCCATATCCGACAAAGAGCTGCCAGATATGCTGCTGGAAGGAAACAAATATCAGCCCGGCGATTGTAAGGAGGTTCCCGAATATAATTGCCATTTTGACACCCTTCTTCATTATGAAGATTCCTACCATGGGTGCGGCCAGGCCCGTCAGTATCATGGTTACGGACTGGGCCAGAGACATAGTACCCAGGTTCCAGGAAAACTCCTTAACCCAGGAGGGGAGGAATAATGCGAATGAGAGCATCATCATCATAAATACAATGTTGAAGAAAAACATGACCACCAGGTTAACCCACCCATAAAATCCATCCGCGCTCTTGAGTCGTGATGTCATACGCAGTGTCTCCCTTTCATTTAAAAAGTTCAAGTTCAGCAATGTCTTTGACAGTTGATCAGTGCACTCTTTTAAAACTTTATGAAAAGCTGTTATTCTGACGCGTCCTATTATGATTACTGCATCGGTTTTACTATTTTTGAAAATTATTAATGCCCGGAAAGATTAACAGGGTAAACCCGGTTAAATGCTGTTTTGCAGCCCTTTATACGGATTTAACAGAGTAAACATTAATTATTCAGGATTGGAAAAGCAAGGGAAAAGATAGAGGCCGGTAATCAGAGGTCAGAGATCAGTATAAAAAATAAATACTTCTCTGTCGCAGCATAGTGAAGATTGTAAACTGTAGTGGTTAAAGTTGAAAATTTTCAGTTAAATCGGACGGCAGCCTGCTTTTTTACTAATCTCCTTCAACAATCAGGTTTTTAAGCTCATTGGTGTCATCAGCCTTTATCGGAAAGTGCTCCCTGAGTATTCTGCCTATCTCATCGACAGCCTTACAGATCGCATCGGCCTGATTATTGTTTTTTATGCCCTCTATTATCATACTGACAATTTCATCCCACTGCCCCTCTTTTACCTTCTCGTTGATCCCCCTGTCTGCAAGCATCCAGACTTTACGCTCAAAAACTGATATCAATATAAGAATGCCGGTTTCATCCCTTGTGCGATAGAGCCCTTCACGAAAGAAAGAGGTAATGGCTGCTTCCTCTACCTCTTCATCTATCTCTCTTTCCGAGATAAACAGTCTCTTTAGGCCGCGGGAATGCCTGATGATCTGATGAAATACAGTAAAAAGGATGGCGATAAGTCCCAGAAAGAGCCACAGGTTAAAATCACCTATCCATAACCACCCGCCTATAAAATATGTCAGTATGAGAGATAAAGGAAAGGCAAAGGCAATCCCTCCTATAACATCAGACATCGGGTAATGATAGCTCCTGGACACGATCATTGGAACGATCTCGCCTGATGTGTGTTTTTCAGCTTCCTTGACTGCACTGTTTATCTTTTCTCGATCCTGCTTACTCAGGAATTTTTCTGCCAGATTTGCCATTTAAAATACCCTGTTAAAAATAGAATTAATGTTTATCCTGATGTTATAAAAGTTTTGTTTTAATTTCGCATCTAATTTCAGGAAATTTTAGGGATTACCATCCACCCGAGGAGCCGCCTCCTCCAAATCCGCCTCCCCCGCCGGAAAAGCCGCCAAAACCTCCACCACCGAAGCCGCCACCCCCTGATCCACCTCCACCCATCCAGAAACCGCCTCCATGCCTGGTTGATCGGGAGGAAGTCATTGACAGGGGACCGCCGAACAGGCTGAGGAGCAGACCTCCGGCTATTCCCAGGGGGATAAATAACAGCATCAGCAATCCGGGTCCGAAAAGTATAAGGGCAATTATGGGAAAGAATATACCTCCCAGAACACCACCCAGGGGTCGTTTCACCCTTCCCATCCTGTTTATTATAAATAGCATAAACAGGACAGGTATAAGACCTGAGCCGGAAGAGTGCCGTGGTTTGGATCTGACTGGCCTTGTATCCCCCTTGAACTCGCCTCTCACTGCCTGGATCATGGCATATACACCATTTGAAATACCGGCATCAAAATCACCCCTCTTAAAATAGGGGACTATGACATTTCTTATTATCCTCCCGCTGGTAAGATCCGTGAGAGTACCTTCCAGTCCATAGCCGGTCTCTATCCTGAGTTTACGGTCATTTTTTGAGACAATGAGAATTGCCCCGTTATCTTTATCCTTCTGGCCTATCTTCCATTTTTCCGCAACCCTGATGGAGAAATCTTCGAGGCTGTCTCCTTCGAGCGATTTAATGGTAAGTACAACAATCTGCGTGGAATCAGTACGTTCAAGATTACTGAGCACCGCGTCAAGCTGCTGCTCGGTTGATGATGAAAGAATATTTCCATAATCATTTACCCTGCCCTTGAGATCAGGGACATCAAGGGCCGAAGCGCCTGATGTCCAGAGCAGAAAAATAAAAACAGAAAGATAAATAGACCACAGTCTTTTAAGAGGCATGTTGATATTCTATCCTTTGTTTAGAATTTGACCTTTGGTACTTCCTTTGCACCTTCATCAGCCTTGAAATACTCTTTCTTTTCCAGGTGCAGGAGCATACTGTTTGTCATACTGTTGGGGAATTTCCTGATAGAAAAATTAAAGGTCTCAACGGCCTTGTTATAACGCTGCCGTGCTACATTTATCCTGTTTTCGGTTGCTTCAAGCTGGTTTTGAAGATCCAGAAAATTCTGGTTCGCCTTGAGATCCGGATATCTTTCCACCACTACCATAAGCCTTGACAGTGCAGATGATAATCCGCCCTGTGCCTGACTGAACTGCTGCATTGCCTGCGCATTGCCCAGGTCGCCGGGTGTAAGATTTACCGACGTCGCCTTTGCCCTTGCCTCGATAACAGCCTGCAGGGTCTCCTTTTCATGAGAGGCATACCCCTTTACAACCTCAACAAGGTTGGGAATGAGGTCCGCCCTGCGCTGGAGAGTTGATTCCACATCTCCCCATGCTCTATTTACCGCTTCTTCATTTGCCTGCATCTTATTATATCCGCAACCTGACATAAGAAGAATAAATACTAATGATAACAAAATTAATAAATACTTTTTCATCGATCTCTCCTGTAATAACTCTTTGATATGTGTTTTAAGTTTCAAGAACAGGTATCTTTATATAACGGCATATATTCCGTTTATTTATTCCTGCTTTTTTTATGCTCAGCGATAGACTTAAAATCAGTTTAATTATAAGAATGATTGTAAAAATTAAAACACTTAATATTCTTTTTTTATCATCATCTATACAGAAATAATTGAATTAGCTTTATGTAACAGCAGCCGGTTTTATTAAGATTAACGCCATAAAAATCAATCTCCCAGCCAATTGCCGTTACGGTCCATCTAATATTTTTCGAACAGTCACTGCCAGTTCGTCCATGGATAAAGGTTTCATGATATATCCGGCGATACCAGCTGCCTTTGCACTATCTTCATTTATAAGCTCACTATAACCGGTGCAAAGCAGTATTTTCATATCAGGACGTATTTTTAAAATATTTTTTGAAAGCTCTTCCCCGGTCATATTTGGCATGGTCATGTCTGTTAGAAGCAGTTCGAAATTACCCGGTTCATCCTGGAACAGTTTAAGCGTGTCTATACTGCTTAACATGGTTGTTACTTTATAGCCAAGTTTTTTCAGTTTTCGGGATGTTATCTCGGCAATTGCAGGATCATCATCTACAACCAGAATATTTTCCTGGCCCGTCGGAAGCACGGTTGCTACTTTCTTTTCAGTAATTTCAAGATCTTCGGCTACTATCGGCAGGTATATCCTGAAGGTAGTTCCTGCGTTTAATTCACTGTGTACGGAGATATCACCATTCAGGCTAGAGACAATACCGTGGACAACCGCCAGTCCAAGTCCTGTTCCTTCTCCCTTTGTTTTCGTGGTGTAATATGGCTCAAATATCCTCTTTTGTATCTCTTCGGGTATTCCCTTTCCTGTATCACTTATTTCTAATTTAATAAAAGCTCCCGGAGACAGTTTCAATTTTTCATCTGAAATTTCCTTTTTTAACTCTACAGGCTTCAAAGATATGCCAAGGATACCGCCTGTCTCCCGCATCGCATGATAGGCGTTGGTACAAAGATTCATAATAACCTGATGGATTTGTGTAGAGTCAGCCATAACCGCAGCGCAATCATGGTTAATATCCTGTCTGATTTCTATTGTTGTCGGGATTGATGATCTCAGGAGCTTTACCGCATCTTCAATAACAACCTGAACCTTCAACGGCTGAAGGAGCTGTTCATTTTTTCTACTGAATGTCAGTATCTGCTTAACAAGCTCCCTGGCTCGCGAAATTCCTTTAAGGACTTCATTGAGATCCTCATTTAAATGTTTCGTATCATTTATATCACATATGGCCAATTCAGCATGACCCAGAATGGCTCCCAGGATATTGTTAAAATCATGAGCTATACCTCCTGCGAGTGTACCGATTGCCTCCATTTTAAGAGCCTGCTGAAGATCAGCCTGAAGCTTCTTTCTTTCAGTTATATCAAGACCAAAGCCTAAAAAATATTTCTCATCACCGAAATCGATATGACTGGCCGTATAAAGCATGGGTATCCTGGAACCGTCCGCTTTGACAAAATGTGCTTCAAATGAGAAGTTCTGACCGGTTTCCTGTGCATGTTTAACAGCTTCGGCAAAATGCATTTTTTCAACATCGGGGATATGATCAAGCAGATTGAATTCATCCCTGTTTATTTCTTCAGGGCTTTTCCCTATCAACTCCTGAAGATTTCTGTTCAATATAACAAGCTGATGGTCCTCACTTGAGGCATAAAATATCCCCGGCATACTGTTAATTACCTTTTCGGTAAAGGCCTTTTCTTTTATCAGATTCTCTTTTGCCCGATTGATTTTTGATATTTCGTTTTTAAGAAGGAAAAATATTATTACCGATGTAGTAAGGACAAAAAACCATCCCTTTAACATCTGAACCATGGTAAGGGATTCAGCGTCTTTGACAAGCCATAACAATATCTGGTCGGAGAAAAGTATCCATAGGATTGAAAAACAGGCGTAAATAGCCGCGACTTTAAGGGCAGGATTTTTCAATCGGTTTAGAGACATACTGTTATCCTTGGTAGTCTTATGTTTGATGATATTATATATATCATTAACAGAATCAAATTAACAGGCTGCGCCATTGATTCAATAATGCATTTTATTCAACCAGTTCAAATGAGTCCTTAAGGCCTGACCGGGAGTCACCGCCTGCCTGTATATTAAACTTCCCCGGCTCAACAACATAATGCATTTTCTGATTATGAAAGCCAAGTTCACGGGTGTCCAGCCGAAACAATACGCTGGTGGTCTCCCCGGGTTTCAGGCTGATCCGGCTGAATCCCTTCAGCTCATTGACCGGTCTCGTCCTGCTTCCCACAAGATCGCGCACATATAGCTGAACAATCTCCTCCGCTTCAAAATCCCCGGTATTTTTCACATCGACTGAGACATCAATTATATCACCTTCCTTCACTCTTTTCTGTCCAAGTTTCAGATTGGTATATTCAAAGGTTGTATATGACAATCCATAACCAAATGGGTATTGGGGTTCATAGCCTATATCAAGATATCGTGAGGCATCTCCAAGGGAGCTCTGATAGGCACGAACCTTAATATCATCTATCATGGTAAGTTTTTTACCGACAGGCGGCCTGCCCGTATTTTTATGGGCATAATAAACAGGGATCTGCCCCTCTGTTTTTGGAAATGTTACAGGGAGTTTACCCGAAGGAGATTCAATGCCAAAGATAAGGTCAGCAAGTGCCGGGCCTGTCATGGTCCCCGGATGCCATGCATACATTACTGCATCAACCCTGTCTGCAACTTCTCCAATTACCAGGGGCCGTCCGGCCAGCACTACAAGCACAACCGGTTTCCCCTGTTTTACAACCCTGTCCAGCAGGTCTTCCTGAGCTCCGGGCAGATTCAGGTATGCACGGCTATGGGCTTCTCCGGATAGTATTGCTTCTTCGCCCAGAAACATAAGCACTATATCAGATTTACCTGCAGCGTCTTCTGACGCCTTAAAATTTGCATTGTTCCTGTCCCTGGAATAATCAAGTCCCTTTTCATAAAGAACCTTATCCGCGCCTAAAAATTCCCTTATTGCAGAAAGAGGAGTGACTGTATCTTCAATATTTCCATCCCTGTTCCAGGTTCCCAGAACCTCATAGGGATCATCGGCCATAGGGCCTATGACGGCTACAGTTCCGACATCCTTTTTAAGGGGTAAAACCGAATTATTGTTTTTAAGCAGTACCACGCTTTTTAATGCCACATTCTTCGCCAGTTCAAGCGCCTCCTCAGATGGTTTTTGAGGCAGTGCGGGTTTATAGTATTCCGGATGATCAAAAAGTCCCAGTTCAAACTTTATCCTGAGAATGCGTCTGACAGCATCGTCAATTAACTTTATAGAAACAACACCATCATTCACCAGTTTTTCAAGATGATCGGAAAATGCAGTGCTCTGCATCTCCATATCCACCCCGGCAGTCACGGATTTTAGAGCCACATCGATCATATCCTTTGCATATCCGTGGGGGATCATCTCCTCGGTCGATCGCCAGTCACTCACGACAAACCCCTTAAACCCCCATTCATTACGCAGAATTCCCCTCAAAATAAAGGCATTGCCCGAAGAGGGAATCCCGTTTATCTCATTGAATGAGGTCATAACCGTGGCGACACCCGCATCAACCGCTTCCCTGAAGGGCGGAAGGTACAGATCGCGAAGCAGATTTTCCGGGATATATGCCGTGTCATAGTCACGCCCGCCCTCGGCAGCGCCATACCCGACAAAATGCTTGGCGCATGCGGCGATTGTTTCCGGCGCCCCAAGATTATCTCCCTGAAAGCCCCTGACCATTGCTGCGGCAAACTTCCCGGCAAGAAACGGATCTTCACCAAATCCTTCGGCAATTCTTCCCCACCTGGGATCACGCGTGATGTCCATCATGGGGGCAAAGGTCCAGTGAAATCCTGCGGCAGAGGCCTCTTTTGCAGCAACTCCTGCGGCTGCCTGCGCAAGTTCCGGATCCCAGGTCGCTGCCTGCGCAAGGGGAATAGGAAAGACAGTTCGGAAGCCATGGATAATATCCCTTGCCATGATTAAGGGAATTCCCAGCTGGCTCTCTTCCCGTGCAATGCGCTGGATCTCCATGCTGGTTTCCGGAACCATCTCGTTAAGCATGGAACCGATCCGCCCCTCCTTTAATGCCTCACGCAGGCTGTCCGGGATTTCACCGTCAAAATCATTTATCTGAGCCATCTGACCAATCTTTTCGGTAAGGGTCATTTCAGCCAGAAGCCTTTCTACCCGTTGATCGATATTTTTCATTTCCCCGGCCTCTAAATGAAACGGAAGAATGATAACTGCAGATAAAATTAAGATCTGAAGGAAATCGGAAACAGATCGGCTCATTAAACAACTCCTGAAGAAAAAGAAATGGTAAATAAAATTCATTAGCCTCTGTTTATCCCTGGGTGTCCAGACCCCACTTTTTAAAATATTCTTTATAGAAAGGAGGCTGTTTGAAATCACCCTTAATATCCCGTCCAAAACTGCGGTAACCCATACCCATCTTATCGTAGTGGTAAACGCCGCTCATCATCTCTTCCATCCTGTTTTTAGGAACTGTGAGCATCATTTCATCATCCCCTACACCGCCTCTTTCAAATTCGCCCGGATCAGGTATTGTCACCATGCAATCTCCGCTTAACAGGGAAGGCACAACAGAGTGCACGCAGGACCAGAGAGGATCGAGCGTGGAAGAAACACGGTAACCGTTTTGGCGCATCAGGGAGTAGAGCATATGACGCAACTGTGTTGCATTACAGTATATTACAGTAATGTCAGGCTCAAAATTGGCTTTATGCATCGGAGCAAGCACCATTCCCTTATATTTGCCATGGGGGAGAATAGGTATGGAATTATTACGCTCCTTGGCAGCCTTTTTATCCATTATAAAAAAATCGCTGCCCGAGCCCTCCATAAATTCTTTGGGCGGCTCTGCAAGTCCATAGCCGATAATCGGCTCAAAACACCAGTGGTCTTCAATAAACATGGCCAGTGAAGTTCCGCGCCTGCGAACAATACCAAAGGCCTGGCAGGCAGAATAATGCTCGCCAAGATCTTTTTTGGGTCTGGCGGCCCCCTGGGGAATCTCAGTTTCATCCTTGAGCATTTTTATCGCAATTGGGTATGTCCTCAGTATCATCATATTTAACAGATCTGAACCATACCGGTTAACTGTCTCAACCGGAGTCATTGTTTCTTCCTTTTCACCGGTTGCGGCATTGGCCATATTTTTGAGCCCTGTTGTCCCTGCGACAGCTGCAACTGCCGCTCCTGCTAAAAAAGTTCTTCGTGTAAATCCATTTGAGTTTGATTTTGCAGCACACATGATATTTCTCCTCTTAATTGACTGTTTTCGATTTACCGGATTATTAAAAATCGGTATTACAAATTATATTTTTCACGCAACCTTTCAGATAATTCGTTAACCTCTTTAAAGGCCTTCTCCACTGTCTTTTCACCGTCCGGATTTACCAGGCAGCAGGTTGCAGGAGATAGAAGGCTTCGGGATATGAGAAAATCCCTGTCGATTCCCTTTTTATAAAGCGCAGACCATACATTCTCAAGCATTATTTCAAGGGATTTAATATTCTCCTTTTCAAAGGGCTCAAAATTTGTGGGCACAATTCCCCAGGACAGTATCCCTCCCCTGTCAAGAAATCGTTTTACAGATGATGCATATGAACTGAATATCTCGCCGTTTGTGTATACGTCAAGAGACAGGATATCCATGTCCAATCCAAGGAGGAAATCCCAGTCAGGATTTCCGCAGAGATGGACGCCCCTGGGTCTTTCAATGAGGGAGAAGAACATTTCCATATCTTCCCTGGCAGCCCGGTCGCTGTAGCCTGCCAGTGCATTAAAAAGAAACTGCAGGCCAGGCTCGTCAACATACATGAATGCGTTGGGGTTTATTTTCTTTAACATGTTAAGCTGGCTGTTTACCCGTTTAGCCATAAACTCCATCATAAATGGCCGGACAGTATCGTTAAAAAGTATGGGCCGGTCATCCTGGTCCTTTACATTAAACCCGAAACTGATCGGGCCTTCAAGCTGTCCCCTTATGGCAGGCCTGTCCTTCAGATCCATTTTGAGGAAGCGACTGTATACGGCAGAATATGTTTCACTTATATCAAAGTATTCAGGCTCATCAAAATAGGCCATTGTTTCTTCAAGTTCATTGATAAATTTATCAATGGAGAACCGGAGAGTCTGCTTTTCAAGATCCAGTATTATTCCGGGAAAGTGTTCCGATGCCTGGACATACATGTCCTCATGGTAGCTGTAACGGGGAAGCTGCGGCCAGAAAGGAATATCCAGGGACATGGCCATCTCAAGAGCCCTGTCAACATCCCTGTGGGGCATTACCGCCATTGCCGTTGTAAGCAGGTTTCCGGGGATTGACATTTTATTTAGAGCCCCACAAAATCACCATATATGGCTGAGGATTTCCGAACAGATCGTCAAGGGACATTGTCGGAAATGAAGTTATCATATCTTTTATATAATCATGCAGAGTCTGCCATTCTTCTTCCGACAGGGTCTTGTTAGCCTGTTTCTTTTTGAGTTTAAAAAAATCTTCAGGATAGAGTTCGGGTTTCAATTGAACATCCACCGCAGTAGCTTTTGATTTGCTGTAGATTGTATAAAAGAATTTATCCCTTCCTGATTTCATGCCTTCAGGGACGCTGGTCTTTACTTTTCCCTTTTTATTTATCATAAGAAAATCTATCATATCAATGCTTCCAGGAGCAGGACTCCTTGAAAGAATAACCAGATCATTCACATCAGGAACATCATTTCCATAAAGCAGTTTGATGCCATACTGTGTTGCAAGAAAGGTGGTTGTTACTCCCGGGCATGAATGAGAATGGTAACCAAAAGCATCTTTGAGTGTAATATTTCGAACTTTACCATTTTCTTTTATAAGGAGAGGCGCTGCCTGGGGCACAGTCTCTTTTACCTTTCTCTCCATATGGCATTTGACACATTCACTTCCCAACATTACTGAAGAGTTGAGCACAAAAAGAAGAATTACAGCAGGAATTGTAAGTTTTTTGAACATAAGGTTACCTCCCCTCTTTTCTGAGATCGTAAGTTAAAAAGTTGCCTACGTACATTATATGCTCCATAGGGAGTTCATCCGGATACACAATGGATTCAATGTTTTCAAGTGTTCCTTTTATTATTTTTTCCTTTTTACTCCACCCTGCATATACAACGATTGCAACCGGAGTATCAGGGTCATAACCTGTTTTAAGTTTTGTGATTATATCTTTAAAAACGGTTTTGTGCGTAAAGATTACCATACTGCACTTGTGAGTCGAAAGCGCTTCAAGGCTGTCAAGGCTGCTCGGCCTGTCTGTTGTAAGAATTATGGAATGTGTACCTGAAGCCCATGTGCCATCGCTTTTTAAGGCAGCAAGACCCGAATTAAACGAGCTGATACCGGGAATCACAACAGGATTGATATCCTCAAATTCCTTCAGCATCCACACCCAGGGGCCATATATTAAAGGATCACCGCTGTCTATAAACACCACAAGCTTTCCACCTGCCACTTCTTTTCTCACGCTGTCAAATAATGTCTTCCGCTCTTTTTCGATCAGAGAGGCCTTATCTTTTCCTGATGTTGCGTTTTTACCTCTCATGCCGCGTCTTGTGAAGAGTTCAAATTTTAATTCTCTTACATCCTTGCCCCTCAGATATTCTTCGAACCTGTCACAAATGTCGCCCCCGAAGGTATACACAACATCAGCTTCCTGCAGTAATCTTACAGCCTTTACAGTTGCGAGGTCCGGGTCACCGGGTCCAAGCCCCATAAGATAAAGCCCGCTGGTTTTACAATATGCCTGACCGCCAGACAGGGCGAGTCCGGACAGCAGAAAAATAAATGTAAATACGGTCAGATAGTATTTTTGAATATAATATTTTGGTGTGTTTCTCATTTTATCTTTCTCTCTCTTAAAATTTAATATTTCGGTTACCCTGTTTCTGATTTATTATTTACCGGCGTGTGCCTGTGCTATCAGGGCGGCTCCAAGGGCGCCTATTATCTGGGGCTCAGGAGGAACTCTAAATTTTTTACCGAACTCCACTTCCAGATATTTTTTTACACCTGTATTCTTTGCAACACCTCCTGTAAAAACCGCATCCGGTTGACAATTAAGACCGGAAGCCATTGCATACACCCTTGCTGCAGAGGCCTTGTGCACGCCTGCTATAAGGTCTCTTCGATCTTTACCTTCCGCACGAAGAACAACTATCTCCGTTTCGGCAAATACCGTACATGTACTGCTTATGCAGCACGGCTCATTACTCTGGAGTGCAAGCGGCCCCATCTCGGAAATAGACTCCACCTGAAGGATATGGGCCATAACCTCAAGAAATCTTCCGGTTCCTGCCGCACATTTATCATTCATAGTAAAATTTATTACATTACCTTCCTGATCTACCTCTATGGCCTTTGAATCCTGACCTCCCATATCAATGATAAATCTGGTTGAGGGTATCATAAAATGCGCACCTCTTGCATGACAGATGATCTCGGTTGTCGATTTATGCGCAAATTCGATAGAGTTCCTTGC
The DNA here is from genome assembly GCA_963667015.2 of Desulfatiglandales bacterium. GTDB lineage: Bacteria > Desulfobacterota > DSM-4660 > Desulfatiglandales > HGW-15 > JAAZBV01. The sequence goes on along the minus strand of CAXXJJ010000001.1, from coordinate 2,307,217 downwards.
ATATCCTGTGGATACTATGTAATCAAGATCACTCACATGCATTGCAAGTCGGGATTTTTTTAATGCATCAGCAGTAACTTCATTTGCCGTAATTTTGACATCATGACCCACCGGCCTGACTGCGTAGCCGGATATGATGCCATCTTTTAAAATAACGGTTTTGGCAGTAGCTGCGCCAATATCTATTCCTGCAACCAGCATGTTTGTCTCACATCCCTCCGATTTATGTAAAACCTTTCCTGAAAGCTAACTGCTGACACCTGACAGCTTTTTCGCCTTAAGCATTTCGGCAAATGTTTCTACCCTGGTTCTAAGCGAATCAGCACTGTGAGTCCTGCTGTCAAAATTATCTATTTCAAGTGATAGAACAGGAAGGCCTGTCTTATCCTCCAGGTATTTTTTCTGGACATGGGATATTGTTGCAACAGGACGGCAATTATAAAGGTACTGAGCTATAAAACCATCTAAATTCATAATTTTTGCAGCCTTCTCATAAAACTGAATCTGTGCATCCGTTCCGTGATAATACCCTCCGGTCATTTCATAGTTGGCAATTATCTCTCCCGGTGTACTGTATGTCCCCTTTGGCTCTACTCTTACGCCTCCAAAGCTTCCCAGTATAAATGTCAGGGGAACAGCCAGCCCCGCATCTTCAATTACACGCGTAACCCTTGGATCGGAAGTATGCCCGAGCCGGACCATAACCCTGGGTGCCCCTTTTTCAGTTACCCCTTCACCTGCCTTAACCCTTTCCTCAAGCTCCCTTACCAGTATATCCATTGCCTTGATGCCTTCCCGGATACCCCGGCCTGTTGATGACCCGGAAAGCGCCTCGAGCAGCTCAAGCTCAACAATACTGACCGGGACAGGGTCTGCCTTCATTAACTCTACAAGCCTTACAAGATTATCCCTGAAGGGTTTACTGGCTTCCCTGGATCTTTCCCAGGCATCAGGAGCGATCTTTATACCCAGAACATCCTCGGCCATTTTTAATGCCTGGTTTATCTGTCCTCCCAGGTATTCAACCCGCTCCGGTAAAAAATCGGGGAATTCCCCCCATCTTGAATCCATAATACCGTCAATATAGGCTATAGGAGTGCCGTAAAGGGCTGTAACCAGATCATCAGCCTTGGAGCCCATGTCGCAATAGTAGCTGGAGGCCAGTGCAAAATCAGGAACCGGGATCATTCCCTTTGCAACTCCGCCAACCTTGGCCTGCCATAGTGAACACATGGCATGTCCCGGAGGCAGGCCGTTTGACTCACCTGCCTCGAGTATTGGTGAAAGTTTATTGAATATCTGCCCCATGGTATGGTCGAGGACCATATCCGGTGCGCTTACGAACACATCCCTTGAAGATGCGCTCAGCATCAGACCGGGCCCAAGTATTGCAGGAAATCCGAAGTAAACAACCTTTTTACCGTCTTCTTTTGCAAGTACAAGATCAATAAGTTCCTTCAGCCAGGCCCCCAGGAGCTTCCTTACCCCTTCAAGTGATATATCATGATACTGCCTTACCCATAAATCTGCCCTTTCCATATCTTCCGGGCCCAGTTCGAGTCTTTCAAGCGTTGCCTCTATTCTTTGACGTTCACTGTTTAATTCTCCATCTTCAAATCCGCAAAGCTTGAAAAGTTCATCATAATAACCTTTCATGACCTACCTCTTTAGTGTCTCAATAAAGGTTTCAATCCGTGTCCTCATCGGACCTTTTTCCATAGCATCGTATTCGGATTCCACTACAAACATTGGAATGCCGGTTTCTTTTTTAAGCATGTCAGGGAAATAATATGATTCAACCTTGTAGGACTCCCTGAACATCAATTGATACCAGATCAGTCCATCGGCGTTATAGTCTCTGGCGAGTTTTATAAGAAATTTAAGGCGTTCTGTACCCGGCCTGAACCAGCCCGGGCATATTCTGTCCTTAAAATATGATTCAGCAAGGTTATTCATGAGGTTGCCTTCAGGATTTACCTTTTCCCGGTATGGGCGTATGCATTCGGCAAATTCTTCTATAACAATGTTTCCTCCGCATTCTTCTATTATATCCATTACCTTGGAATCACCATTGGCAAGCGTTGAACCTGTAAGAAGAAGCCTGGGTCCGTTTATTGAAGGAGGTGCTGTCCCTTTTACTTCATGCAGATACATTTCGAGGATATCAATCATGAACTCTTTGTCAGCCAGAAATGAAGCGTGATGGAGTTTTATAAAATCTTTGAATGATACGAAATGACTCCCGGATTTTCTGAGGAGGCTTATTTCTCCGATTAATTCTCTTTCCCTGTTGCAAAGTTCGATGGCCTGTTTGAGCCTGGTATCTGTAATCTCGTTACCTGTAAAATCCTCGATCTTCTTTCTTAACCTGAGTATACCTTTCAGGTAATAATCAAAGGCAATTTTGTCCTTGACGTGCGGAACCCCGAAGACAAATGATTCTTTATGGGGTGTATAATAGCCAAGTGTATTTGAAAAAGCCCTGACATGATTATCTGTCACCGGGACTACTATAAGATCGGCAATATTGTAACAGGGGTCATCCCCTGATGTCAGGTAGGCTATCTGACTCCGCCAGAATGGATCAAACCACCGGCAGATATAGGCCCCGGCATTTCTTAAGGCGGCATTGTCTCCGGCCCGAATAAAAGATATCGGCTGTGCATCACAGGCCAGTGCCAGCTCTTCAGGAAAATAACCACCGGCAGTATAACCAATAACTTTATGGCCATGATCCTTCAGGTCATTTAGCTCGGCCAGACGGGTTTTTAAATGTGAATCGAGCTTTTCAAGGGCAGCCATCTCCGTCTCCTTAATCATATCTAATGGATTTTAGAACTTACTGTTTTATGAAGCAGACGGAAAGATATTAGACTATCGAGTATCAGCATACAAGAAAAATTCCCTCATCTTTTATGATTAATAGAACCTTTTATTTATTATTTTTCCAATACGCCATTCGATTGTTGAAGTAAGGCATTCCATTACTAAGTTTCTTTTGGTTCAAGCAGCAGGCCGGGAGAAAATCCCTGGACCTCTGACAGGCGACCGCGCCACCAGGCGCCGGCTGATCCGGATATTAATGCGCCTGATGCGTCGAAAAACCTGGCGTTTTTCAAATGGATATAGGACGGTGAGTCGGTCTGCTCGGAAGGAGAGACACATGCACACTGATCACCTATTGTCTTGAAGGTCGTCTTAAGCTCTTCGGTATTCATGGCCGACACAAAGGGACTGGCAAAATATGCCCCCAGGTCATTAAAATATTGCCTGACGCCGGCAAGGGTACCCGAAATCAGCGTACCGCCTACAGTAAGTGTGACATCCAGCTCAAACCTGTTCTTGTTGGCCAGATTCACTAACAGTTGTAGAAACCAGTCCTTTGACGGAGCGGTACCGGTTGCAAATATATTTTTTTCATCTTCAGGCATAGTGATTCTCCTCATACTAAAGGTTAAATATATTACTGCATTGGCTTTCTTTTTTTTGCTCCTGAAGCTTGAGGCTAATCCCTCAAAAATCAATCTGGTTGAAGGTCTGTATAGATTAATACTTTATTATCGGCTGGAGTGATTAGCAATTCAGTAATTTCCAAGAGAGAAGCGAAGCGGATATTCACCGGTTCATTATTTCATTCAGTAATAGAATAACAGAAACAATCGTGTGGTTCCAGGCTCAAATTTGAAGAATAACCTGATAAACTACCCCGTCGCATACAACGGGGTATCAGGAAATAAAACAAAAATAACATTCTGACACTTCCTGTTTTCGGGAATCCTTTTGAAATAACAGGTCAACCATCAAGGCTTGCTTTAATAACGCCCATGGCCTTCTCTTCCAGATCAAAACATTCCTTTACCAGTTTTAGGGCAGGTTTGATATTTTTGTCATTCAGCTCACCCTGGCCGGGTCCTCTAAAGGGTGCAAGCTCAGTCAGCCTATTATATTTATCTTTTATGGCTGAGTAGATATCCGATGCCTCATCCAGCCCCTTAAGGTAACCTGATCGTTCGATGATATATTTCAGATAGGTATCTATAATCCTTTTTGAATCTGCATATACCGCAAGCAGATATACCAGACCAAAGGGAATAAATTCTTTCTTTTCAAGGGCATTAATAAGATTAATGTACCCTTTCCTGCCGGAGGCATACATTGGGATGTTTGATTCTTTTTCCCATTGATAGACCCCGAAGTGAAGCGAATCCCTGAATATCTTTTCTGGCTCAACATTGACTTTGTCATAAAATCTCTGAATGAAAAGCACCGGCACCTCTGATTTTCCAAGATTTGAATAGAGCAGTGGATCGGGATTATTCTTCATACAGTCAACAACAAAGAATACCTCATCCTCATCATCGTATCCGTTAATGATCCCGAACTCCAGTATCGGGGTAGGAGCCCATACGACAACACCCTTATCGTTATCGATGGATTCCTTTATACGCTCTACAGCCTTTGCCCTTGCCTTATCAAAGGTATTAAGGCTGCCTGAATTTTCAATATGAGTAGATTCGCTGTATATTCCAATCCGGTCCATCATGGCAAAATGCTCTGACATCCAGTCATAAACAGTTACAGAACTTGGACATGTCCGTTTATGCACAATAAAATGAAAAGCCACTCCGGTCATCCCCATGAGCAGTTCAACACTGTCATCCCACATCCCTGCCCCTTTTAAAATTCCATAAACACTTCCTGTATAGGTGGTCCATGTCATACCCATGTTTATATTTTCGAGAATTTTTCTGGCCACATTTTTCCTCCTTTAGGAGAATTTTAAATAACGATAAACCGCTTAAGATAGAAACAGGAAAAGAATATCACAGCAGGTATGACATAAAATGTCCTAGTCTCTTTTATTATTAAACTTTCTTTTTATGTATTTCATATATGAATATTGCAATTTAACATTAAAAAACATATGAATAAGCCTTAACTGCTTAAATAACTATATTTTTTTAATATACAGTAGCTAATCCGTCCAATTTTGCGATAAAAAGATTTTCAAGGTAAGATCTTTTCAATATCGAAGAGGTAATATAATGATAATCTCCCATATTAAATTAAAAAACTGGAGAAACTTTCGATTTGTAGATGTCTCGATGGGAAGAAGAGTATTTCTTGTTGGTCCTAATGCATCAGGCAAATCTAACTTTTTGGATGCATTAAGATTCCTGAGAGATATCGCTAAATCTGAAGGCGGAGGTCTCCAAAAAGCAGTAAATGAGCGGGGTGGGATATCCAAAATAAGATGTCTTGCTGCACGAAAGGAACCTCAAATAGAGATTGAGGTGGCTCTGAGCGAATCCCAGGATCAGGACCCACAATGGAGATATGCGATATCAATTATGCAAGAAACTAAAGGAAATCGTCAAGCTTATATTCTTTCTGAAAAAGTCTGGAAAGGTAATGAATTAATCCTCAATCGTCCGGACAATGATGATAAAAAGGATGAACTCCGATTAAACCAGACTCACCTTGAACAGATTAATGCAAATTCTGCTTTTAGAGAAATAGCGAGTTTTTTTGAAAATATTTATTATCTGCACCTGGTTCCACAGATCATGAGAAACCCTGAATATTTTGCAGGTCCAACAGGAAAAGATGATCCCTTTGGTAGCAATTTTTTAGAAAGAGTTGCTCAATTACCCGCAAGGACAAGGACAACGAGACTTAAAAAAATTGAAAAAGCCTTGCAAAAGTTTGTTCCCCAACTAAACAGCCTTGATTTTATTTTCGATACAAGGGGTCATCTACATTTAGGAGCGTCTTATGAACATTGGCGCCCAAAAGCCGGAAAACAAGGGGAAGACCAATTCTCAGACGGCACCTTGAGGCTTATAGGGTTTTTATGGTCAGTACTTGAGGGAGACTCCCTGTTGCTTTTGGAAGAACCTGAGTTATCCCTTCATCCTGCAATAGTAAGAAAAATTCCTGGTCTGATTTGGCGCATTCAAACAAAGAAAAAAAGGCAGACTATCATCAGCACCCATAGCTTTGATCTTCTTTCTGACCAGGGTATTGGAGGGGAAGAGGTATTATTACTTACTCCCGATGTTGAGGGTACGAATATGGCCCTGGCATCATCAATAAACGACATCAAAGTTTTGCTTGATAGCGGTATCAGTGTAGCGGAAGCAGTTACTCCAAAAACAGAACCCATGAAAATAGGTCAGTTGAGTTTATTTAATGGATAAACCCATTCAAGTCATCATTGCAGTGGAAGATTTTTTGAGTGAGGCAGTTTTAAGAACCATCCTCCATCAATCAGATCGGACCTTTTCTATTAGTAATTGTCTTGGCCGAAAGGGATTTGGATATTTAAAGAAAAACATCTCGAACTTTAATATGTCATCAAAAGGAATTCCGTTTATCATTCTTACTGATCTTGACCGAACGGAATGTGCCCCTGCCCTAATAAATTCATGGCTCAATTTTCAGAAGAGCAATAATCTGCTTTTCCGAATCGCTGTCAGGGAAGTGGAATCATGGGTTATGGCCCACAGATCAGCATTCTCTTCTTTTCTTGGAATTGCAAAGGAGTTGGTACCGCTTAATACTGATGCTATAGATGATCCCAAACGTTTCTTAATTAATCTTGCAGCCAAGTCAAAAAAGAGGATTGTAAAAGAGGCAATCGTTCCAAACCGGCATAGTACTGCCACCATTGGACCAGATTACAATGACACTTTAATTAGTTTTATTCAATCCAAGTGGAACGTAAGGCAGGCATTGAAAAATTCACAAAGTTTAAAACGCGCATTTTTTGCTATTAACAGTTTTGCACCTAATTTATAATATAAAAGATATTGTATAGGACTGACAATAATAGTGTTCAAATTAAATTTTTCAACTCCTAGATACATGGAAAATATCTATTTTATATTTCCATCATTATTAGATAAAATCTAAAAATATGGAGATATATTATTTCATCCTTAGTCATTCCCTGCGTTGGCAGAAAAGACACTTTTTATTCGTTCAAGGAGCCGTTCCCTGAGCCATCCGGGATGAATGATGCGGAAGTTTTTCCCGAGGGCAAGCAGCTCCGACAGAAATTTTCCGGATGCCTGAAACCTTATCCGGTATGTCCTTTCATCTAACCGGGAAGAGTCAATCCCAAAGATATTTGTATCAAAAGGGGTATCAAAAGAAATGACTGCTTCATATGGTTCCCTGTAGTTAAACCGATAGTCATCACCATACATGGCGCCGTTAAAATCAGCCGGTTTTTCAAATGGTTCATTCGTAATTGTAATCTTCCTGAACCTGTCCAGACGGAATATCCTGAGCTCTTCCCTCATTTCACAAAAACCCACAACATAATTGTGAAGATCTTTTCTGAATATCCTGTATGGACAAAAGAGTCTTTCGGTTCTGACATTTGCGCCGTTAATGTACTCCGCCGACACCTTCATACCTGCCTGGCATGCCTCACTCAGCACCTGATATTGTTTTATTTCCTTTTCATCGAGGGGGATACTGGGGAAGCCGGGTATCCTTTCCGGTTTAATTACACCTTTGCCGGTTAATTTTGAGAACAGTTCAGCAAGACCCGAGGCAATGCTGTTGTTTGATTCCCTGAACTGCCCTGCAAGATACGTAAGTGCCTGCTTTTCTGTCTCCGTTACCATGACCCCGGGAAGGACAAATGCTTCATCGGAATAATAATAGCCATATCTTCCGGGTGAATACTCCAGAGGGGCATTCAGCGAATCCCTCATGTACTCGATATCCCTGGAGGCCTGACGTTTTGATATGCAGAATTCACCGGCAATACGTGTACAGTTTGGAAACCTGTTTGCACGGATTTGAGAGTCTATCCATTGTATCCTGTGAAGATTGCTCATAATTTTTAATGGGTTATAAAAATGTTAATTAACATGATCAGATAACATACCTTATGGCATTTATCAGGGCAGGATTATACAGTTTAAGAGTGAATAAAAACAAGTGATGAAATATTCTCCCCCCGGAGAAGAGGTGGTTCCTCCGGGAGGAGTGAAGAGCTCCCAAAAAGCAGGGCATCTTGTCAAAATGATTTATGGTTACAATGTTAAAAGAAATCCCTCTGAAATCATTACTGCCCATGTTTCCTGTAACCTTTTTAACCAGGCGACGACTACATAAAATATAAAGAAAGGATATGAGAATTATTCCGGGATCAGGCCTTCCTTGAAGGAACACTAAAACCGGATACCATTAACACGTTGCAATGTATTTTAAGGATTTTATCTCCATCGGATTTTTTAATAAAGTTCTGATATAATCACGTGGTTAAACATGAATCCGAAAGAGCGGGATACACATGGCATATTTGATATCAGCATTTTACCACGTTTAAATAATTTATTAAAACTGAGCCTGATGTAGTGTTACTTGATAAAAACTATGCAAAATGAACCTACAATAACCAGTGACAGTGACATTATCGATCAGGTTATTAATGGACAGATCAACGCCTTTGAGTCTCTTATTAAAAAGTATGGCGACTTTGTGTTACGAATTGTAAAAAGGCACATTCCCTATAATGAAATCGAAGATGTTACCCAGAATGCCTTTTTAAGAATATATCAGTCAATCCATATGTATAAGGGGACAGGAGACTTTAAGAACTGGATGTCTTCCATAACCGTGAGAACCTGTTATGATTACTGGAGAAAGGCCTATAAATCACGTGAGATACCCATGAACGCCATTGCTGAAAATCACCAGAAGTGGCTGGAGGACAGGATATCTGAACAATCGGCATTCGAGGTTAATGATAAAGGCCCCAAAAAGGAGGCTGCAGAACTGCTGGAATGGGCGCTTGGAAAGTTGTCACCCGAAGACAGGATGGTTATGGAACTTGTATACCTGGAAGGATATTCAGGCAGGGAGGTTGCCGACCTTCTTGGCTGGAGCGTATCAAATGTAAAAGTCCGCTCCTTCCGCCTGAAAAAAAAATTAAAATCTATTTTAAATACTGCATTAAATAAAAGTTAGTCGGGAGGCTAATATGAAAACAACAGGGAAAAAAGAATTTAATAAGGTTTTAGGTCTTTTTAAAGAAGTCCATCGTGACAAAGAAAGACTTCCTGTCAGTGATAAATGGCAGGCGAATGCAATGAGACTTGTCAGGAATGACGCAGGGACACGTCTTCAAACAGATTTTTTTGATATTTTTCAGGGGTTCGTGTGGAAGCTTGCACCGGTTTCATGTATCCTGGTTTTGTTGCTTGGCTTTTTGATGATCCATACTAATACCTTATCTGACTTTGAAATGGCCAAGATCTTTATTAATGATCCTTCTGATTTGAGTTTTATTTCTTTATATAACGGATAGTGGGGAAAAAATGAATCGATTAAAACTGGTTATAGGAGTAGTCCTGGTTTTTGCCGTTGGCCTTCTGGTCGGGGCAATCTGTACGGGGTTATACTATAATAACCGCCTACAGATGTTTGCAGGCGGCGGTCCTCCAACGGACGTAAGGGTAAGGATGGTTCTGGATGATTTTTCCAGGGACCTTGAACTGACTGAAACACAAAGGGCTGAAATAGGAAAGATACTGCAGGATGCACAGGATCAGATATCCGATCTCAGAAGGAAGACCTTTCCTCAAATCGAGGAAATAAATGATAAAAGTCTTGATTTGATCAGAGAAAAGCTGAATGACGAACAGAGAGAAAGATTCAATACCTTTTACAACAAGATGAAAAGCTTCCATGACAGGTTTGCTGTAAGGCTTGATTTTCCGGGGAGGCCTTTTTCACGTGATATAGATGAGCTGAAAAACCGTTTAAACCTGCAGCCTGAGCAGGTTGCCAAACTTGAAGAAATTATGAAAGACGGTTTTAATAAACGTGAAAAAATAATGCAGGAAAGCAGACAGAAACAGCCGCCGGATTTTTCCCGCATAAGGCAGGAGATGACGACGGTTGATGACCAGGAATACGAAAAGATCGAAAAAATACTCAATGAAGAACAACAGGAAGCCTATCAAAAATATTTAGAAGAAAGACGCAACAGAAGACAACCCTCACGCGGCTGGGGAAGGGGCCAGAGATATCCCAATGGCCCGGGTGATCCGAATAACGGTATTCGACCCGGCGGGCCACTACAGCCTCCAAACTGGTAATAGGATGAAACCCGGATTTTACAGCATCATGCTTTAAAATCCGGGGTTTTTATTTCTTAAAAATCAGAGTTATATCCAGCGCCCGGTCTGATACCTGTCATAAAACATCCTGAAGAGAGACTGTTGAATAATCTCCCATCCCCATCCGAAGCCTCTGAAAATCCTTATGAACCGGATGAATTCCCTGATCATTTTTATCTGATCCAAAACGGGAAGACCTTTAAACACATCCCTGAAATCCGCTTCATGAGGTTTGCCGAATATTATCCTGAGAGGATTCCACTGATCGGTGCATCTTTTTACCTCTGATGCAATCATTGACCTGTAAACCTTCTGCAGGGGTATATTATACCGATGGGCCTCGAGTATCGCCTCTCCAGCGATCGCTCCTGAATGTAGTGCGCAGCTCATTCCTTCTGCCATCATATTTAAAAAACCTGCTGCCTGACCGGTGATAATGACATTTGATCTTCCAAATACATACCTGTTTATTAGAGATATGCCGAAGTTTTCAAGACATGCCTCGCCTGCATCGTGGGGTTCAAGCCTTACTCCGTGTTTAGCCTCAAGATATGTCAGGACATTTTGATGACGTTTATTGAAATTATCACCCTTGATAAATGCATTTCCGATGATCTGCAGCCCGTCCCTCGCATGACTCCAGGTATAATATCCCAGGTCGGGATGGAACCAGAAATGGAAATAATCTTTATCAAGGGGACAGTCTATTATCCTGTGGAATCTCTGTCCGACAACAAACCATGGAATCTGTTTCTGATATTCGGGATAGACAGACTGTACTACATGGGAGTTGGGACCGTCGGCGCCTATTACAACCCTGGCGCGATAGTTGACCGGCTCATCACCTTTCCTTGCCTGTACATCAACATGGCTTCCCCTGTCCCTCAGGCCAATAAACCTTGTGCGGTCATGGATTTCTACGTTGCTTCTTCTAACTGCCCAGTAATCGGAATATTTTCGGTGGAGATGGGGAGTCGGTCCCCTGTCAAAATTCAACGCCAGAGACCTTGCTCTCGGAAAATGAAACATAACACCGCGGCAGGAAGCGGGTTCATGGAGTATTTCACGGGGCAGAGGCCCGAAATTTTCTATAAGGAACCGGTGCCCGCGTGGTGAAAGTATCCCGCTGCAGATCTTGTGGCGCGGAAGCTCTTTTTTTTCGATCAGTATGGTTTCATAGCCTGCATCTATCAGACGTTTGGCACAGGCCGCACCAGCCAGTCCAGAACCGACAATGATTGCATCCACTGTTCTGACATTATCGCTTCTAATCATTATAATGCCTCCCGGCCAGCTCGGATAAATGAATCACCACGGCTTTGGATACCTTACTGAACACACTTATGTCCTCGGGGTTTTCCACAATAATACGTTTGAACCTGCGGCCCTTGATAATCCATTTTGCCTGTTCTTCCGGAGAAACAGCATTTAAGTAAACACTCCCGGCTCCGGTCGGGATAGCTGAACGGTGGAGGTCCATATTCATCTGGCAGCCAGTCTTCTTCCTGATCTGATCATATTCCCTGACCATCCTTCTATGGTCTCCATTGTACACTCGGGTTTCAATTATATAGAGATCATCCGGTCCGAGTAATGCGTAAATATTTATATTATCCAGTATTGCAGTTCCCAGGCTCATAACCACGACCTCCGGGAGCCATTTTTTTAAGACCCTGTGTAAAATACCATCCGCAACAACAAGATCATGCGCTCCTGCCAATGACCTGATAAACTGCCTTTTTCTTTTATTTGAAACAGGGAGACCGGATTCCACTGCATGGCTGATGTCAGATCCGTCATCATATGCAATTGCTGTTTTACCGTCATCCAGTAGATTATGGATATTTAAAATCAACTGTTCATGATACCTGAGCTGCTTTCCGGGCAGAAGGAGGCGCGAGTAGATTGCTTTTTTATCCAGGTTTTCGGATACACCTTCTTCTTTAAATTCCGGCGCATTTTTTTCTTTGTTCAGCATATAACGCAGGTCCAGGGTCATCCCGACAGTATCAATACCAAATGGGCATATAGACTCACAGGCCCCGCACAGGATACAGGCCATTATCGACTCCCTGATATCATCAGGAGAGGCGCCGCACTGCACTGCCCTTGCGCGGCCGCAATGAGTAAGAGATATATCATGGGTCTCACGCCATACCGGGCACGGAAGAGTACATACCCGGCAGCCGTTACATTTTTCATATCCTGGTCTTGAATTGTCCCGGAACAGGTGGCTGTTTTTTATTTTTCTATGATGTGGCAGCATTAGAATATCACGTCCGAATTTAAGATCATACCCGGGTCGGCCTCTTTCTTGAGGGCAAGGTGTCTGTCGACAATTTCATCGCCAAATACCCGGCGGATATATCCCTTCATCATACCACCAAAGCGATAGTAACAGCTTTTCATATCAACCCCTACATCGTATATCTCATTTTTAAAGGACTGCAGATAATCGTGACTGTAATATCTGTCGCCAAGCATGGGTTCGAATTCACAGCCATAGGCAATCCCTTCGGCATCAGGCGGTATGCATGACATTTCATAACGGTCTTTACTTCCCAGCAGTTTAATACCCACACAATACAGGGTGTAGTGGGAAAAATATTTTTTACACACTGCATTACCCCGCTCTACCGCTTCAATAAATTTTTCCTTGCTTGTGGCAAGATCGGGGATAACCATCTGTCTCCCTCCCCAGAATTTCCACACGGCCTTTGAAAAAACAACCGTCCTGTCCACTATGCGGTCTCCTCTCATATGATGGCTGGGATTAAATTCAGGCATAAGCGATCTTTTTCGATCAAGCAGGTAGAGGGCCTCCTTTACCTTCCAGGGCCTCAGGGCATAATAGACAGCCATTTTAATTCCAAACCCCAACTCTCCAAAGCCCTTGATACGGCTTCTCCATCTGGCAAAAAACGCCTTTTCACGTTCAGCAGAATCAAATGCCACCAGAAGATTCACTGCCCTGTCCATCATTGTCAGGATACCGATATAATCGGAGGCATCATGCTCCGCGAGCATCATCATGTCACTGATGGCTGATGATATGGAACTGTAATAGAAATAGTGCATGGTTATGGGGGTAAATTTTCTTATTTTAAGTGTCGCTTCGGTAATGATACCGAACTGACCATACCCCAGCAGGTTACTGTTGAATATTTCGGGATTTAGTGTTTCGGAACATTCGACAATCTCACCCATAGGTGTTACCACTTTGAGCGCCACAGTCTGATCCGCACTGCACCCGAGCCTCGCGGAATTGATATCAATACCTCCTACAGAAAGGGTTCCACCGACAGATGAGGTCATGTTAAGGGGGGCCGACAGGTAGTCATATCCGTCCCTGCGAAGGAATTCGGCGAGAGAATGCCAGTAAATACCTGCCTCGGTCCTGACGGTCATGTTTTCATGATCAATCGCAAGCACATCGCTCATACCGGTCATATCAAGCTGCAGACCGCCAAAGGCCACTGTCTCACCCTCAGTAGTAAGGGAGCCTCCCCTGACCTTGACCGGTATTTTGTACTTCTGGGCTTCCTTCATGACAGCGGCCACCTGTTCGGTTGACCGGGCTACAACCACACCATGGGGCATACCATAGGCCATACCCCCGCTGTCAGAGGAATAGAGGGAGCAGACAGCCCTGTTTTCCTTGACAGGTATGCCATGATCCGAAAGGGCTTTTGAAAATTTATCCCAGTCTTCACCATCCCAGCGTGAAGGTTTTGTCTGTTGACGGGGAATCCCTTTAAGTGAGTCAGGAGCTATATGATCAGGAGGAATATCTCCAGGTTGAATGACAGGAATTTTCAATGTTTTTCTCGATTCTAAGTATTTTTGTATAATATAAGTAATAGATAGCAGGTAATTGTCAAGCCTAAAGATAGATATCCATTATTTCTAGGAGGGAAGCCGACTCTATAAAAGATATACACACCTTTAGCGGGCAGACCTATGTGTCCGCCTGTTTTTTAACGTATTTACCCTGTGCCTTGAGCCCCGTACCATCGGCCTTTTAACTGTTGACTTAAAACACCATATATCCTATCGTTTCATATTGTATTTTCATTTTGATCCTTAAAAATGCATTCACTAATTCAAACCTTATAAAGCATGGAGGGATATAATGAACAAAGACATTGAAACTACTATCAATGCCCTTAAAAAAAACCACTTTAATGTTGAATATGCCGAAAAGGCAGCGGATGTGCCGGATATTATACTCAGGCTGATTCCTAAAGATGCCACTATAGAAATGGCGGGATCAATGTCTGTCAACCAGATAGGAGTCATGAAAAAACTCGAAGATCGGGGCAATACCGGCCCGGGAATTCCCAAACCTGGCGCCATTGTGGCTCCTTCAATGGAACCGGCAAACAGGTGTGATGTCCTTCTGGTCAGTACCAATGCCGTAACACTTGACGGCAAACTGGTCAACCTGGATGGGATGGGTAACAGGGTTACAGGCATGGTGTACGGCACAAAGCAGGTTATCCTGGTTGTAGGGCAGAATAAAATAGTAAAGGATGTACCCACAGCCCTTGAACGTGTGCAGAAGGTAATCGCGCCCTATCACGCCCTGAATATGGGGCTTCCCACACCATGCTCCAAGACCGGTAAATGTGAAGACTGCAACTCTCCTGCCCGTATCTGCAATGTTATGACCATAATAAACAAAAAGCCCCTGAGCCCTGAATTTACAATTATCATGGTTGGAGAGGACATGGGTCTTGGCTGGGATCCTGACTGGCCGCAGGAAAGAATAGAAAAAATAAGGTTTACATACAGAAAGGAATGGCAGACACTGATGGGCCATATGGGGGCTCCACCGGTCAAATCATAATTTCCTGACGCATAATTTCCTGTTTTAATAAAGCCCTGATTCTAGCAGGGCTTTTCTTTTATGCCTTAACGTCACCGGAAATATAATAATCGCATAAAGCAATCCCGAGAAAAGGCTTTGCCCATGCTTGTGAATTATTTCTCTTTTTATCCTTTACAGATTTCTATATTAGGATTAGGATTGTTACCCGAAAATTCATACCTATTCCAAAGGAGAGTTAAAATGTCTCAGAGAATTGTGATAGTTGGTGGTGTAGCACTTGGATCAAAAGCCGCGTGCAGGGCAAAACGAATGGACCCGAAGGCAGAAGTATACCTGATTGACAGGGATGAGTATATTTCCTATGGAGGCTGCGGCATTCCATTTTATATATCCGGTGATGTCAGTGATATCTCTGAGCTGCGTTCAACAAGTTTTCACATGATTCGCGATGAAAGATTTTTCCTGAAAGACAAGGGTGTAATTTTAATGAGCGGCACTGAAGTTACCGCAATTGACCGGAAGGAAAAACGGGTTGAGATTAAACGCAAAGACGGTTCAACCGATACACTTCCCTACGATAAACTGGTACTTTCTACCGGTACAACTCCGCGAAAACTGAATCTTCCCGGCGAAGACCTAGAAAATGTCTTTACGGTAGCCAACCTTCATGATGCCATAGCCATTAAAGAAAAGGTTACCAAAGGAAGCATCGAAAAAGCAGTGGTGGTTGGCGGAGGCTTCATTGGCCTTGAGATGGCCGAAGCCCTCGCAGACATGTGGGAGATTGAAACATCTGTCATAGAAGTATTTGACCAGATCATGCCAGGCTTTGTAAGTCACAGCCTCTCCAGGATGGGACAAACCTGTATGGAAATGAATGGGGTCAAGATTTATCCATCGGAAAAGGTATCTGAAATTATCGGTAACGGTACCGTTACTTCAGTAAAAACCGACAAACGGGAACTGGAAGCTGACATTGTTATTATGTCTGTAGGAGTTGTTCCTAATACCGGTCTCGCAAAGGACTGCGGGCTTGAGGTAACACCCCAGGGATGGATTGTTGTGAACGAATACATGCAGACTTCCGACCCTGACATCTATTCCGGCGGTGACTGTGCTACAGTTAAAAACCTTATAACCGGAGAACCCGGATATTACCCGCTGGGTTCCATGGCAAACCGACAGGGAAGAGTGATAGGTACAAATATTGCCGGGGGAGAAGGCAGGTTTGACGGGGCTGTAGGCAGCTGGGTTGTTAAAATATTTGACCATGCACTTGCCGGGGCAGGCCTGACAGTAGACAAGGCAAAGGCCGCAGGTTTTGATGCCGTGGGAATTCAAGTGGCCCAGTTTGACCGTGCTCATTTTTATATTGAAAAAGAGGTGATCTTCCTGGAACTTGTGGTGGACTGCAAGACACGAACAGTTCTGGGCATTCAGGGCTATGGTGGAAAGGACAGCGGCATGGTAGGCCGAGTCAACGCAGTTGCCCCCCTGTTGAAATATAAGCCTGGAGTCGAGGAAATCAGCAATCTTGAGATTGCTTATTCCCCGCCGTTCTCCTCCGCCATGGACATCATAAACGCACTGGGCAATGCTGCATCAAATTACCTGGACGGTCGGTATCGTTTCATAACCATGGAAGAATTTAAGAAACACTGGGAAAACAGATCATCCGGAGAAACATTCTTTCTGGACTGCCGCGCCAACGCTGATGCCCAGCCCTTTGAGGATAAATATCCTGATATATGGAAAAGCATTCCACATGATCAGCTTGCAGACCGAATGGATGAAGTACCCAGAGATAAAAAGCTGGTACTGATCTGTAACACCGGCATACGATCCTACGAAACACAGTTAAATCTTAATGAACAGGGGATCACTGATAATGTTAATGCTGCAACCGGAATGGCCGGTCTCAAGACATGGGGTGTGAACTTTGATATGGATTAAGAGGCTCATATAATGGCATCTCTCCTGCTGAAAAAACCGTTTATTTTTCTAGGACTGCAGCCTGCTAATCTCGTATTTAACGGCACTGGCCAAAGTTTCAAGTGAATAGGGCTTCTTAACATATTCACCGGCGCCAAGTTTCTGAATATCCCTGATCCGGCTGGAAAGTGAAAAACCACTGGCAACAACAGCCTTCTGGCCGGGTCTCATTTTTGTAATTCGTTTATATGTCTCCAGCCCGTCAATACCCGGTTCCATTATCATATCCAGAAGAATGAGATCAAATTTATTTTCATTACATAATTCCAAGGCCCTTTCACCACTCTCGGCAGTATAAACCTTGTAGCCCAGTTTATTCAGCATTGCGGCGGCTATTTCACGCTGCTCAATAACATCGTCCACAACAAGAATACTTTCTCCATCTCCGCTAAGCTTATCAATTGAAACACGGTCCTGTTTTTTTAGAAATTCTTTCCTGGATGCCGGGAAATACAGCGTAAATTTTGTTCCCTTTGATTCCTGGCTTCTGACGTCTATATAACCGTTATGATCCTTGACTGTCCCCCAGACAACCGCCATCCCAAGACCGGTCCCGCTTCTGCCCATGACTTTTTTAGTAAAAAAAGGTTCAAAAATCCTTCCAAGATCATCAGGAGAAATCCCGACACCGGTATCTTCAATGGTTAAAGTAACATAATCTCCTTCTTCAACATTGTCATAACCTTTAATAAGGTGATCTACATAACGGTTCTCTGTCACAACCTTTATCATCCCGCCTTCGGGCATTGCCTCGGCTGCGTTTGAAATCAGATTCATTACAGTTTTGGATAAGTGAAGGGCTGATCCCTTCAGGTTGAATAAATCATTTCCAAGCTCCGTGGAGATGCTGATCTTCGGGTGGAAGTTTTTTATATTTTCCATCTCAGGGCTGTTCAGGAACTCTGTAATTATACTGTTTAACTCAACGATATCCTTAGTGGGAACGGCCCTTCTTGCAAGAGTTAGAAGATCCTGTACAATTGCACTGGCCTTTTCGCCTGATTTTTTGATTGTCAATAAAGGCTTCCTTAAAGGACTGTCATCGGGAATATCCATAAGTAAAAGATCCGGATAACTTAATATACCGGATAAAATATTGTTCAGGTCATGCGCAACACCACCGGCAAGTGTACCTATAGCCTCCATCTGGTGGGATCTCTGAAGCTGTGCCTCAAGTTCTTTCTTTTCTTCTTCATCACGCCTCAATTGCGTGATGTCCTTTACTGTACCGATATATGCCGGTTTTTGCTTATACATGAAAAGAGAACTGGATAAATGAACAAATAACTCATCTTTCCTGTTCGGGTTTCTATCAAGCATCCGTATATCGTATTCCCTTTTTGCAGTTTCACTGGCCATGACCTTCTTTATAAACGGCCTGTCTTCCTCAAAAAAGAAATTTATGACCGGTTCTCCAATTACCTCCTCAGGTGTACAACTCAACATTTTTGCCATGGCATCATTTATAAATATAACCTTTCTATCCTGATGGATAAAAACACCGTCCTGAATATTTTCAACGAGTATCCGATATTTTTCTTCGGATTCCTTGACCGCCTCTTCAGCCTTTGCTTTTTCCGTAATATCAAGATAAAGCATCAGATATTTGGAGTCAGACAACCTGACCCTGTGAAAGAATATAATCTTTTCCGTCCCGTCTTTACATTTAACAACCAGTTCTTCGGTTATGGATGTCCTGCCGCCATCAATTAGATGGGAATCATCGGCCCACAATTTAGCGATATAATCCCTGTAGGTCTTATCAGGATAAGCCTTTTTAAGCCATGTATCTCTATCCGGCAAATCATCAATGGTATAACCGAACATATCAGTAAATGTAGGGTTAATATATTCAAATCTGTTGTTGGGAAGCATTATAGAAAAACCTACCGGCAGTTCCTCTGTGAATTTTCTGAACTTGGCCTCGCTTTCCCGCAATTCGGATTCTGATCTTTTCCTGTCATGGATTTCACGTTCAACACTTTCAATCATCTGATTAGTGATTTTTTTCAGGGCTCCGATAAGTTCAACACCTGACTCACCTCTCACTCTTGCGCTAAGATCACCCGTCGAAACTCTGTGCAGGACATCAAAATGCTCGGCAAGTCCAATTGCAAATTCATGTGAAAGATCGACAATCTCACCAAGATTGCGGGCGGTTTCGTTAACTGTATGTTTCAGCTTCCTGATAAGTTTATCATCGGACGATTCTTCTATCCTGACAGTGGGATCTCCTTTAGAGATCTTTTCCATGGCCTCAAACACCTGGGTCATGCCTTCTTCAAATTGCTTAAGGACTTGATCTTTTTCTTTTTCTCTGATTGAAATTTCCTGGCTATAATCTTTGAACTTTTTAGCTATTAAGCTGCATGTAGCTGTCATGTCTATAGATGAGGCATTTGATTTAAATACTTCACATTCCAGGCAATGCACCATCTTATCAACAGGCTCGTTATCAGTTCTGCTCCTGCAGCAGGCATCTGAAATAAGCCAGCAGTGCAATTCATTGGACCCGTATAGTATGCAATCATGTCTATTACAGTTGAATTTTTCCCAGCATTCTAATTTACTGACAGGCATTAATTTTTATCCTGTTCAAGAGATTATCAGATCGATTATATATAATTATCAAAACTGTATCTGAATCCTTTTTCTATTATTTCCTTCATCCACGATCGACAGTAAAACCTTTCCGAGCCTGTCACACCATGCGCGAACATCCTTTTCAAATGTAGGGCAATCTCCCAGGACTTCCAGAATGTCACCAGGCTTCATCTCCGGGGCCTTGACTGCAATTTTGAGTACCGGTTGAGGACACTTTATACCAAGCATGTCCATCTTTTCAAAACCCATATTATTCTCCATAAAACAGGTAATTAGTTTAAATAGTATTATCGTCAAATCATTCAGATTTCTTAAATCTCCGACTACTCATATAAAAAGAGTTTATAGCAAAACAGTAAATTTTTTAATGTGTTGCACAGGCCATACATGGATCATACGCCCGGAATACCATTTCAAGCCTGTTCATTGTTTCTTCATCAGGATATTTATTTTTAAATAATTCTCTTCCGGCCTTTGACAGGGATAATTGAATAGCCGCTCCGTTATTTTGTGTTGCAACCAGCAGATTTATGTTTCTGGTAATACCTTTGTCATCAGATTCATAATCGTGTATCAGTGTCCCCCTCGGTGCCTCACATGTACCTACTCCCCTTCCCTGTAAATTATTAAACTGAAGGTTCCGGATTTTCTTATCTGTGAGTTTCTCTTCAGCCGTCAGGCGAACCATATTCTCTGCTGCATATATTACTTCAATAAGTCTTGCCCAGTGATAGGCAAAGGTTGAATGAACAGGATATCCTCCAAAATATTCTCCCATGCGGATATATTCCTTCTGTGCTAGCGGAGTGGAAAACCCTGATGAGGCATTTAATCTTGCCAGCGGTCCGACCCTGTAAATTCCGCTCTTCGAATGATTAATACCCTTCCACCCTGCCTGCCTTAAATAGGTGTATTTCATAAAACTTTCCGGATTATTCTGTTCAGCCAGATGGATAAGATAGTCCTTTGATGAAAACCTGCAAAACTCCTTGCCTTCCCGGTCAACTACTCTTAAAAGTCCATCATAAAAATTTATTTTATTATGGTCATCAACCATCCCCATGTAAAAAGTTTTGAGATTCATACTTTCCCGGGTCAGCAATGATTTATAATTATCATTACCGAGTATCTGCTCGTGAAACAAATCCACTGAAAACCGCGCAAAATCAAGTGCATCTTTTGCAGTATCAATAAAACCTGCGCTGTCTTCCTCAGAAACAGCCCTGGATACTCCGCCCGGAAGCCCGCATACAGGGTATAAAACGCTCCCGCTCATGATCGAATGCATCTCCCTGACCCTTTTGCGGATATTAAGGAGTCTGGAGCCGGTTTCCTTTCCCAGGCAGTTGATTACGGAAAATATATTCCGCTTTTGCCCGGGAGTACCTGAGGGAAGAAACAGATCAGGTCCTCCAAGGTAATAGAAATGAAGAAGATGATCCTCATAGAAAAAGATATTATGAATAAGTTCACGGATTATCAGGGCTGCAGGGGGGGCGGTCACGCCAAACATATCATCAAGTGCCTTTACCCCGGCGATATGATGTGCTGTGGGGCACACTCCGCATATCTTCTGGGTCAGGGCAGGAAGCTCCTCAACAGCTCTTCCTTCGCAGAATTTTTCAAATCCCCTGAAATCAGGAAGCTGAAGAGTGGCATTTTTAAAATGTCCGGATTCATCATATTCAATCCTGATATTACCATGACCTTCAAGACGTGTTATAGGGTCTATTTTTATTATCCTGCTCATACGCTCATCTTTGTTCTTATGGCTTTTTAATTATTGAAGAGGCAAGTGAATACCTGTAAAAAAGGCCTGCCGAATCAGGTATTTCATCTACAATATGTTTTATTTTATCTGTATCGCTGGAACCTATAAGTGATGCCACCATTGAAAGTATTCTCAAACCGTGATCAGAGACGTTATCAAGAGGCCCGAAACATCCCCTGCACGGCATATTGGCCTTTATGCATTGAGCCTTGCAACCGCCTCTTGTAGCAGGCCCCAGGCATATTATCCCCTGGGCAAGGAAGCATCTGCCAGGATCAATATCCACCTGATGAATTCTTTTAAAATCGGTTATATCAATATAATCGGGTTTAGTGTCGATTAAATGACATGAACCGCACAACGATTTTTTCTCCCCCAGAACTGTTCCTTTCTCTGGTAACTTTCCTGACAGAAAAGAATCGAGTGTCTCTTTCAATAATTCAGGCGGAGTCGGACAGCCCGGCAGATAATAATCCACATCAATTATATGAGATAATGCAGCAACCCTGTCAGTCAATCCTGCATGCTCAGGAACATCATGCTGACCGGGGTTGTTCTTTTCGATAGATGGCACATCGAGATATGCCCTTGTTAAAAGTGAATCACGATCAAAAAAATTTGACAGCCCGGGGACTCCGCCCAGATGAGCGCAACTGCCATGGGCAATCAGGTTTTTAGATTTACGTCTGAAAAGCCTTGCCATCTTTATATGATCTTCGGTTCTTACTGCGCCGTTTAAAAAGGAAAAATCGATATAGCTGTCAGGCATATCTTCAAGGTCTTTCAGCTTAACATCTGTGGCTATTGGCCAGAATACAATATCCGCCCTTTCCAGCATGGAAATAAGATCTTCTCCAAGATCAAGGAAGGATTCTTCACATCCACCGCAGCCGGACAGCCAGTACATTGCAATTTTAAGTTTATTCATATTGGTATTACTCTATCACTATTTATCATCCAATGGACCAAGGAGTGTAACTTTTTTAAAAAACCGGGTGATTATTTCTGACAGGCCATGAGGATCATCAGCCTTTACCTCTTCAAACAAAACGCGCTCCGGTTCAATGCCAAGGGTGTCAAGAAGGTTTTGTAAAAGTATAATCCTTTTGGATGTTTCCCGGTTTCCTCTTTTATAATGGCAGTTGCCATCGAGGCATCCGATAACCAGCACACCGTCAGCCTTTTTTTTAAATGCATCCATAATAAATTCAGGATCAACCCTGCCACTGCACATTACCCTTATAATTTTTAGACCTGATGGAATCTCAAGCCTTGCTCGTCCGGCGTTATCAGCAGCAGCATATGCACACCACTGGCAGAAGAAGGCAATTATCTCCGGATGATGATTATTCATTTTTATTCACACCCTCTTTTTCCAGGAGCCCACTGACCTCAGACATGATAGCCTCATTTGAAAAAAACGGAGCATTGATTGCACCGCCGGGGCATGTCACAGCACATATGCCGCATGCCCTGCACAGGAGAGGATTTATTGCAATCTGATGCAGTTCTTCGTCATAGACAATCGCACCGAACTCACATGCCTTTAAACATGATTTACAGCCTGAACATTTATCATTGTTTACTATAGCTGCCATTGGTTCGATGGGCAGCTTTTTGCCCGGAACAAGTTCTTTCAATACACGGGACGCGGCTGCCTGCCCGCTCATTATCGAGCCGGCAATATCCATTGGCCCCTGTGAGCATCCGGCAGTATAGACACCGGCTCTCCTGGTCCCTGCAGGTGAATCAGTAATAAAAGGCTGAGACCAGAAACCATCCCTGTCAGTTTCAATATCAAACAGACCCCCAAGTTTACACGCGTTTTCCGATCCAACTATTGCAGGCGCAAGTATGACCATATCGGTTTTTATTTCCCCTTGACAGCCAATCCCATTCAGGTATTTTACTGATATTTTATTGTCATCATCATGAATATCAATATTACCCGGTGCTGATATCCTGTGAAAGTCGTGACCGGATATGTCCTGAGCCTTTATAAGTAGATTATTCAGATCCTTTCCCGGGAGGCAAAAATCAACATAAACCTGTTCTGTATTTATATCCGGATATTTTTCATGCAGGTACAGGATATACTTGAGAATATAGGCACAACAGACACCTGAACAGTAGGAATGAGTATTGCGGCTCCTTGAGCCTACACAATGAATAAATGTGATAGTCTCAGGGTGTTTACCGTTTTTCATTTGAGGTACGCCATGTGTAGGGCCATTCTGGTTGATCAGCCTCTCAAACTCAATAGCAGTATATATCTCCGGTATCTCTCTAAACTTGTACAGTGGGACATCCGCCGGATCGTAAAGATTAAAGCCTGTAGCCAGGACAACTGCCCCCGCGTGGATATCAATTAATTCGTCAGCCTGATCATAATCAACTGCCTCAAAAGGGCATATATCGCGGCATGCAGTACACTCCCCCTCATTGAATCTCCTGCAGTGAGCACTGTCTATGGAAAAGATATTCGGAAGACTGCCCTGGTATGGTATATAGACTGCCTTTCGATCATTGAGCCCCATATTATACTCATCAGGAACAGAAACAGGACAGGCGTCAACACAGGCGCCGCAACCCAGACATTTTTTATCGTCTATATAACGTGCTTTTTTCCGGACTGTGACGGTATAGTTCCCATAGTATCCAAGAACCGACTGCACCTCACTCATTGTAAGGACATTGATATAGGGATTATTGATCACACTGTCAAGTAAAGGCGAAATCTCGCAGGAGGCACATGAAGTCCCTGGAAACCAGTCTTCATAAATTATTGCATGCCCTCCCAGGACCGGGGATTTTTCAACGAGATAAACCGTCCGGTCTTCCTGAGCCAGGGCCAGAGCGGCGCTGATGCCGGCTATACCGCCCCCCACCACCAGTACATTTGTATTACAGTCGATATATTTTTCTTCCAGAGGGATATGGTCTCTTACCCTTTTCACCGCTCCCTTAATATAAGACTCGGCCTTTTCCGTAGCCAGATCTCTGTCAGGGGTAACCCAGGCGATCTGTTCTCTCAGGTTTACAATCTGGAGCAACCATGGGTTGAGATTCGTATCCCTTACGGCTGCCATAAAAGTCTTTTCATGCTCCTGGGGCGAACACGCGGCAATTACGATGCGATCAAGTTTGTTATCAATGATTTCACGGGTGATAAATTTTTGTCCCTGCCCGGAACATATCAGGTTGAAGGATTTAGCCGTTACAACACTATCCAGTTTAGAAGCAGCATCAACCAGATACTTAACATCCATGGCTTCCATAAGGTTAGGGCCGCATTCACAAATATAGACACCTGTACGCAGCTTATCAGTCTCTTTCTCTACCAAAATATTCATCCCTGTTTATAAATTTGGAGCGGAATCTGCGGGCTCATCATTTTACAACTATAGCATAATTAAATCTCATTCTGAATAATTCATTTTCATTAAGTAATAATCAAACATCCCGGATCTTCATTAAGAATCGACAGAGAATAAAAAAACTGCTATGACCATAATATTTTAAAATTCTTGTTTTCGGAGCAGCAGAATGTATCTTAAAAAATTAACCATCTCACAGGAAAAATTCCCGACTAAAGAGTATTATCCTTTCAACCTGGAAATATTCAATAATACCAGGGGCCTTGATTTTGAATCCCCTGTCACCATTTTTACAGGTGAAAATGGAACCGGTAAATCAACACTCCTGGAGGCATTAAGCAGAAAATGCGGCATATATATCTGGGAGGGAGAACACAGACCAAGACAAAAAAATAATCCCTACTATAAGCAGATGCACAGTGCGGTTAATGTCGAATGGATAGACGGACCTGTTCCAGGTTCATTCTTTTCATCCGATGTTCATAAACATTTTTCAGCGCTTCTTGACGAGTGGGCAATTTCAAATCCCGGTCTGTTTGAATATTTTGGAGGTAAATCTCTTGTTACACAGTCACACGGACAGGGAATCATCTCATTTTTCAGGGCAAGGTACAAAATAAAAGGACTTTATATCATGGATGAGCCCGAAACAGCCCTATCTCCCGCCACCCAGATAGAGCTTGTAAATATTCTTAAAGAGATGGCAAAACAGAAACATGCCCAGTTTATAATAGCCACTCATTCTCCAATATTGATGGCCTGTCCCGGGGCGAGATTATTTAACTTTGACAACAATACTATTACTGAAACTACATATTATGAGACAGAACACTACAGGATATTTAAAGAGTTTATGGAAGATTGCAGCAGGTATATTTAAATATGAGGGAGAATTAAAATGCAGATTGAAGTAAGACCGGCAAAGCCTGAAGAGATGGATGAAATAAAAAAAATTGCAGAAGATACCAATTTACTGCCGCCGGACTTTATTCCGCCAAAATATGTAAACGGTATTACACCTGAGATGACCCTTTGTGCCTTTGTGGATGGTAAGGCGGCGACATCATACGCCGCATGGCCATTCCTTATGAGATTTAACGGAATTGATGCGCCTGTTGCAGCGGTATCCATTGTTGGAACCCTGCCGATTTACCGACGGATGGGATGTTTAAGAAAGGTTCATGCCAGGCATTTTGAACTTTTACATGAGCAGGGAGAAAGGCCAATAAGTATTCTCTTTGCCTCTCAGGCGGCTATTTACCAGCGTTACGGCTATGCAATAGTTTCGACACAGAACTCCTATCAGATCGAACCGGGGAATATCCGGTTCAGATCGCAAAAACACATGAACACTGCAGGCAAGCTGATACGCCTGAAAGAAAATGAAATTGAGACACTTGACAGGATATACCGGCAGTTTTCCGAAAGAAGAACAGGCTACCTGGTAAGGGATAAATTCAAGTGGGAAACGGGAGTACTAAACTCTCCTTCCGGTCAGGCAGTGCATGATAAAATTGTGTATGAAGAAGATGAAATCCCCCTGGGTTATGTAGTCTATACGGTTACTCCGCACCTTACTGATCGCGGACTTGCACAAAAGATAACAATAAAGGACATGGCATGGCTCTCGATATCAGCCTATTACGCTATATGGAATTATTTTACAAGGATGGATCTTGCACACAGCATTAGCTGGATGCAGGCACCACCTGACGATCCAATGCCACATATTATACTGGAACCCACAGCACTGAACATCAAGTCCTCAAGGGGGTTTCTCGCCCGGATAGTGGATATTGAAAAGGCCATACCTCTCAGGGGTTATGATACAGATGGAGAACTGTTTTTTGAAATAACCGGAGATGACATGTGCCCATGGAATAATGGAAAATGGCATATGGAAATATCAGGAGGAAAAGGTAGCATTAAGAAAACTGAAAAAGCCCCCGAGATATCCATGGAGATAAACAGCCTTGCAATGTTATTGTTCTGCCAGCATGATGCAACAACAGCAAAAAGGATAGGAATCATTGATGTAATGGCAGAAGATGCCCTTCCGAGATATGACAATCTCTTTAAAACCGATTACAAGCCCTTTTGCTGTGACATAATCTAATGTGCAAAAACAATGAATCCGGTGAATGGTTTAATTGATGAGTATGAGGCAGCACTTAAAACTATAGGTAAAAATGCTCTTTGATAGCGTATGAATATCGCTCAAAAGCTTCAATCCATGATATAAGTAATATTAATTATTGGTCTTTTTAAATAGGATAGAAAGAGAAATAATATCAAGTAGAAATTTAATAGGTTTCATACTTGTTAAAAACCTCCGCAATTCTTTCATTGGCAATTATCACAAAAGCCTGCCCCTTTCAGGTGCAGGCTTTTATAATCTAATAAAAATCCGTCTTTACAGATAAGTTCCAGAGACCAACCCATGGACTGGGATGCCGGCCCTATTACAGCCTAGATCAATTCAACCTTTCAATTCTTTTAGTTTTTAACGATCATACCAATCTATCCGGTCCTTCAAGATTCTTTGGATATACCTTTGAAAACTGCGGAACGGAAATCACCTCTGCATATGATCTGCCGGGCCTATAATCTGCCCTGGACAATGTCTTGTATTCCAGTCTCTTTATTTTCCAGCTTCCATCCTTAATATCTTTTACATAGGAAAGCTCATATACTCCACCTTCCCACCACTTCTGAATCCCTTCTCCCTGCAGGCGAGCCATTTTAACAAGCAGTGACTCTGAACATATGGGTGTTCCCACCTGGATAGAATATGAAAACCTTGCCTTTGCTGATTTCTGATCAGAAGCGACCTCTATCATATCCTGCGGTTGCGCCGGGCTAAGCTCAAAACCCGGGGCAGGATTAATTTTCTTACCTGTCATACCAGCCCTGAAATGTTCACAGAAGAGACGTTCTATTCCACGGTCACCTCTAAAAACACCACCATTAAATATCACTTCCGCATTATCAGTGAACATATCAAGGACTTCACTATACATGCCTTTATCAATTGAATCCTCAAATATCTTATGAAGCTGCCTTATTGATTTTTCATTTTCAAGGATCGCAACCTGTCTGGAAAGGCTGTCTACACTGGTCTTTAATTTTTTTCCGTCACTGAATACAGGTTTTGCAATTGCCGGTATGGTTGCGGCAAGGACAGTAGACATGCCCGCACCAACCTTCCACAAAAAGGAACGGCGGCCTTTATCAGCTTGTTCCTGAGTATCTGATTTTGATTTTATATCCATCTTATACTCCTTTCTTTTTTCTGGGACCATAGTATTCCTTTATATCAAAGCATCCAATATGACGCCCGATTGCCCCTACCACACCAAGGTTAACCCCTGTCTTGCCTCCGGAAAATCCGAAACCGCAGTCATGGGAGAGTTTTGTATTAATAAGCTCGATCATCTCTGCACCGTTACAGGCCTCCTCATTTTGACAGAAGAGATAGACACCTTCACGCAGCTTTACATAGAGACAGGGAGAACACCACTGGGCACCCATGGTCTGGTTTCCGGTAAATATTGTCCATGACATTGAATGGGGAGATGCATAGAGATGCATGGAGGTCATCTGATCGGAATATGACCATGAAAATGCATGACCTACGAGTTCATCCGTGAATTCATGGCGTACATACTGGGGAGGTTCCAGTCCGTCCATTTCACAGACTCCAAAAATAGCCCGATAGGTTGTCTCATTACCATAGTATTTGGTTCCCATATGGGAATAAATACATGTAGTAAGACCATTCGTGAGATCAACTGCTATTTTCACGGCCGCCCGTGGTTTACTGTCTGTCAGGATATGTGCAAACCAGGCGAGATTATCATCCCCTTCATAAACCCGGCATGGCTCCTCATTCCATTTGCTCTTTCCATGTTCCCTGTACTCGAGTTTAAATTTTTCCGGGAACCGGTAATGCCAGACAGGGCCGCCATTGTCATAGCGAAGAGTAAATTCCTTGCCAACAAGAATATCGGAATATGGCATATTGTTACCGGCCATCATCTGGGGTGCTGCTCCTTCTGTCCCGCCAAATTTTATCGTATTTTTTAAGGCTGCCTCATGAACCTCTTCGTCAGTCATGTGCGGAAAGGTTCTTGCCGGACGATATGTCATTCTCTGCCATTTGCCGGGTATCTCAGGATCGCCAGGGGCCTGGGTAGCCATGCCTTTCTTGCCGTGCTCATCAAAGGGCTCCAGATAAGCAAGCTGACCCACAACTTTACCTTCTCCTCTGAACATATAGTACTCCAGCTCATCCTTTTCATTAAAACCAAGGCGCACTCCCGCCTGGGTGCATGTAAACAGATCGGCAACAAAGGATGTGAACATACCTGAAAACTCGCACTCGGTCTTGTCATGGATAAACATGTTGTCATTGACAAGCACATAATCCGAAGGGCTGACATAGCTAAGGTCATCAGCCTGACGTGTAAGGTCAACAAAGTTGGTATTGGCTACCGAGGCATAAAACTCCAGCATCTCATTCCCGGTATCCTGCTTCCAGTACATACCCTTGCCTTCTATCCTGTTTGTAAGGTGATGCAGCTCTTTTGGCGGTTCCTGTCCATCAACATCGATATAGCCAAAATATATCTGACGCTGCACTTCCCTGTCATCAACTATTATCGGGTCGCCGCCCAGGGTCGGTTCCTGTCTTCCGGTTGAAAATCCAATCTCGATCACCGTTACAAGATTAGTATCCTGATCAATATATACATTATATCCCCTCTGGTCTTCCAGAATCATATGAGAAAAGAAAATCATCTGCCGGAGGGTAAGTGCACCATAACCGGTCTTTATTTTTTTTCCGTCATTCTCAGAGAGGGTTAGACTGTTTTTATCCTTGAATTTGTATTCAAGTACAGGGCCATTCTGGGTTACGATCCTGAGTGATTTACCCTTTAAACCATCTGAGAATTCGGATTTGCATTTCGGGCCTGACTCGGTAACCTTCAAAGCCTTTCCGATCTGATCCTTTGTCAGTTTGGTATACTTGAAACGGTGCATGGGAATGTTCATTTTTTTCTCCTCTTTTTTAATAGTTATTTACAGTTAACAGGGCTTGCAATCTGCTATTCCCTGGTTTTTCTTATTCCAAGCATCACTGGAACAGGACGGAGATTACCGTCTGAAGGTCTATTAAGCACCATCACTCTATTATCAGGTTTCCTGATCAGCATAACACTGCTGCCTCCGCCATCAAGATTAATAGACTGGGTACAACCCCTGTCCTTCATTATTTTCGCAAGTTCAAATAAAGTGACACCTTCGCTGTAACCGGGCTGACGTCCGTCAATAACCGTCATGAGAAGCCATTCTCCTTTATCGTCAAAACCGATCGCGGTTCTCGGATGCATAGCAGAATCAGAGGCATCCGGAATTATTTTCGAATTGATAACAAGAGGAGAAAACCAGTCAGCAACAGCTTCTCTTACTGAAGACCTGTTAGCAGGATCACCTATATGAGGCTTCCGGTCATTATCCAGCCAGAAGGATGTACGCCTGGCCTCAACCGGGCTTATTGTCTTTCCCCCGGATACAACCGCCCCATGTATATCTACCGGCTGACCTTCAAACCAGGCCGGATGCGTGGCTTTTTCTTTATCTACACTGTCAAAGGCATTGGCATTAACCGCTGCAACAGCGGCGAATTTATCAAACAGAGTTACCGGAGAGGTAAGCTGACTCTCCGCAGGGCCTCCTCCATCCGGATCATCTCCCGGAATGGAAATGACTTCCAGATCCTCTGAAGTCAGATCAATCATAAGGAAACTGGCCTTGAGAGGGCGAGGATTCGAATAGGTCTCGATCCAGCAAAATAACGCTCCAGGATGATCGGGGAAGAGATCAATAATCTCTTTTGCATGCACTGGGCAGCATATTAGAAAGAAAAGAACAGTAAAAACTGATAAAATCTTTTTCATCTCTTATCGTCTATTAATCCTGTCAGTTCAAAATATGCCTTTTTGGGTTTCATTTCACGATCAAAGATCAATGGATAATCCTTTCTTCCGAAAATTGGAAAATTATTCTTCCAGGATATCCCGTCGTGAAGCCCCCAGAAAGTAACCCTGCTGATCTTATCCCTGTACTTATTAAAAATATTAAAAATATCCCTGTATCTTTTTGCGAGTGCTTCATCTGCAACCTCGGGCAGGCCATCCTTATAAGGGTTCATCTCATCGCTATTCTGATGCCTGATGTTAACATCTGCTGATGGCATATCCCATGGGCTTGGTAAAACTGATACATCAAGTTCTGTAAACATTACCTTTATACCAAGCTCGGAAAACTCAAGTATACTCTTTTCAATCTCTTCCAGCTCCGGAAAAGTCATATTCCAGTGTGCCTGTATCCCAACTGCATCAATTTTAAGCCCTTTTTCCTGCAGCTTCTTTATTATCCTGATCGCCCCCTGACGCTTTTCCGGTTTTACAAGGTTATAGTCATTATAATACAGCTCTGCGCCTGGATCAGCCTGGTGGGCGTACTCAAATGCCTTTTCAATAAAGGAGTCTCCGGCTATTTTATAGAAACCGGATTCACGCATGGTACCATCCTCATTCAACGCCTCGTTAACAACATCCCATCCATGGACCTTTCCCCTGTATCTGCCGGCAACAGTAGATATATGATCTTTCATTCTGCTGAACAGCGTTTCGCTGTCAACCATATCATTCGGGTCGGTTGTACCTTCTTTGGTAAATACTCCCCGCCCCAGTTGAGAATGCCATACAAGAGTATGCGCGATTAATTTGATCCCATTGGCTTCAGCAAACTCCACAAACCTGTCGGCTTTTTCAAACGTATACTGATCAGGAGCGGGATGCAGCAATGCCCATTTCATATCATTTTCTGGCGTTATGGTACTGAAATGGGTTTTTATCAGTTCAGCAGCTACAGGATCATCAAACAGCTCCGGAAAGACTGCGGCTCCAATAAGAAAATTATCAGCATAAAAATCCTTCAGTCCTTCGGGTTCTTTTTGGGGAGGTTCGCTGCATCCGGAAAAGAAAATTCCAATCAGCATAAAAACAGGGATTAAATAGGAGATTATTCCAGCGACTTTCTTTTTCTTGCGCTTATCATGGTGTTCTGTCATTTTCCTGTTCCAGTATTCCAATTAAGTATATAGTTGTCAGGCATGTAATCTTAAAAAGATATCAGGCCCAGGCCCGGCCTTAACAGCCGGAGGCCTGAGGCAAAAAAAGATTATGCTTCCTGAGCTTTTAAACCGGTTTAAACAGCTTGTCTGGACCTGCCGGATCATCAGGGTACACCTTTGAAAACAGAGGCGGTTCGATAGGGCTTGCATAGGATCTGCCCGCTCTATAATCGGCCTTTGCCAGGGTATGAAATTCAAGCCCTTTTATTTTCCAGCTTCCATCCTTAATGTCTTTTACACAGGCCATCCTGTATATACCGCCTTCCCACCACTTCATGATTCCGCCACCCTGAAGGCGAGCCATCTTAAGCAGCACGGAATCAGAGACTATGGGCGTTCCAACCTGGATGGAGTATGAGAATTGAACCTTTGCCGATTTGCGGTCTTTGGATATTTGGACCTTATCCTGCACCTGCTCATCGTTAATCTCAAATCCGGGCGCAGGCATCACTCTTTTTCCGGTCTGGCCTGAACTGAAATGCCCGCAAAAAAGGCGTCGGACACCGCTCTCTTTTCCCTTGAATATTCCGCCATTGAACCTTACCTCAGCATCGGATGAAAACAGCTCAACAAGGCCTTCATAGTTCCCTTTGTCCAGAAGGGTTTCAAAGGCCTGATGCAGATCGCGGATTTTACTTTCATCTTCCAGGCTTCCGAGCCTGCAGGTCAAACGCTCCATCTCTCCCTTCAAATCTTTTTCCCGGGTAAATTTCGGCATCGACATAGCCGGGACAGCTGCTGCCAGGACCGCAGACAGGGCTGCACCGGTCTTCCACATAAAAGACCTGCGTTCTGTATTCGGCTGGTCACTGGATCTGGTTGTGGATTTGTTCATTTTATTCTCCTTTCCTTCTTGCCATCGGGCCGAAGAATTCCGATACATCATACCTGCCAAGATCACGGCCTATGGCACCTATAACACCAAGGTTGATACCGTCGCTCTTTCCGCCATGAAAACCGAACCCGTTTGCGCACATGGTCTTGTCATTTTCCACAATACATGTTTCCGCACCGTTACAGGCCTCCTCCACCAGATTGAAAATATATACACCGGGTCTGAGCTTTACATAAAGAGCAGGTGCACACCACTGCATACCAAGGGTCTGGTCAGCCATATAGATTGTCCATGCAGAAGAATGCGGGGTGGTGTAAAGATGCATTGATGTCATGTTGTCAGAATATGTTCTTGAAAAAGAACGGCCAACCAGTTCATCTGTAAACTCGTGGCGTAAATACCGGGCAGTTTCTACGCCTTCCATTTCGGCAATTCCAAAGAAGGCTTCGTATACAACTTCATCACCGTACCAGGGTGAACCGATCTTTGAATAGATACAAGTAGTAAGCCCGTTGGTAAGATCAAGCGCAATCTTGACGCTTGTTGGAGGCTTTACACCGGTATGCATGTGGGCAAAGAAAACCAGATTTTCATCAACTTCAAAGGCCCTGTATGCGTCCTTCTGCCACTTTGAATCGCCTTCTTTTTTCCACTCAAGATTAGTCTTATCTGAAACCCTGTAGTTATACACAGGACCATGATCATATCTGAGTGTAAACTCCTTTCCAACAAGAAGCTCACTGTACGGAATTGTATTTCCGGACATCATGCCGGCCTGGGCCTGGGGAGTATCAGGGTTGTCGTTCAATATGTTATTTTTTGTCTCGGCAATCTTGATTATCTCTTCCACTGTGATAGGTTTAAGGTTTCTGGCCGGCCGGTAGGTCGTTCGCTGACCTTTGGGGGCCTTCGGAGCCGGCTGATCTGATGCCGGAGCCCGGCGGCCAAACCCCATGTTAATAACTTCTCCATGTTCATCAAAGGGTTCTAGCTTTGTCAGATGCCCTACAACCTTGCCTTTCCCTCTGAACATATAGTATTCCAGTTCATCTTTTTCATTAAAACCCAGACGCATGCCGACCTGTGTTTCGCTGAAGAGATCGACTGCATACATGGTTATGATACCCGAAAATTCGCATTCGGTCCTGTCATAGATAAACATGTTGTCGTTTGCCAGTATATAATCGGATGTAGCGCAATAACTCAGGTCATCAACGTGTCTGGTAAGTTCAACAAAATTTGTAGTTATAACGGAAGCGTAGAATTCAAGGGTTTCTATGCCTGTATCCTGTTTCCAGTACATACCCTTTCCTTCGATCCTGTTTGTAAGGTGATGCAGTTTTTCCGGAGGATTCTGACCCGGAACATCTACATAACCGTAATAGATCTGACGCTGCACTTCCCTGTCAGGAAGAGTAAAACCTGCTCCGCCGAAACCGCCCGCCTGTTCTATTCCGCTGCAAAGCCATACCTCGATAACTGTAACAATATTTTTATCAAGGTCCAGAAATACGTTAAATCCCCTCTGGGTTCCGGGAATCATGTGAGAAAAAAAGACCATCTGCTTCAGGTCCAGAGCGCCATAAGCAGCCTTTATTTTTTTTCCGCCGTCTTCGGAAAGGGTCAGCATTCCTTTTTTATTAAAATCATACTCCAGTACAGGACCGTCTTTTGTTATAAGCTTGAGAGATTTACCGTCAAGGATGTTTGTGAATTGGGACACGCATTCAGGACCATCATCAGCTGCTTTAAGTTTTTTTACTATCTCATCTTTTGTCATTTTGGTGTAAGTGAATCGATGCATGGGAATATTCATTGGTTTTACTCCTTGTACAAAAAGTTAATTACGCGCCTCCGGGTCCATGAACTCCGGCTGCACGCAGAGCAATAAAACAGTTAAATACACTAGTTTTATAAACGATTATTTAAGACAGGAATCAGTCATCAAATCCTGACTAAACACTATCTATATTTAAGCCGATGCTTAAAAGGTTATGCTTCCATTCTCCGTTTTGAAAGATCATCTTCTATCTTAACCAACTGGCTGTTTTTCAATGGGTAAAAAATCATTACCAGACCACCGATGATTCCAAATATAGCAGGATAAAAACTCATGAGCATTCGAATCCCGTAAATAGTATATTCAGTCTGCTCAGCATTATCGACATATCCGTAATATGCCATAATCCATGCCATACATGACTGGCCAAATGCAAGACCAAGCTTCAGCGCGAATAGAGATGCCGCCATAATGAGACCTGTCGATCTTCTTCCGAATTTCCATTCCCCATAATCTGCAGTATCGGTGTATATGGCCCATTGGAGTACTGAGACAGCCCCTAAAAGGAACCCGCCGATCAGACTGAAACTGAAAATTAACATGACGTTGTGGGGCTGAACAAAATAAAAGCAGCAGGAAATTATGGAGCTGACGATCAGAGCCCCTGAATAGGCATTCTTTTTGTCCACTGTTCTGGCAAATGATTTCGCATAAATCGCGCCCAGTAAACCTGCAATATTACCAAGAAGAAGAAAGTTTGATGTAAAACTCGTGACAGTAAGGTTTGTTGTATAGTTAAAAATAGTTAATTGTTGATCAAGAACGTAATATTTAAAAAAATATGTAACAGAAGAACTGCGCATTACAATATAAACAAGCTGGAAAAAGGTAGCAACACCGATTAATACCCAGGGCTTGTTCTGAAACAGGTCCTTGAGGTCCTGTTTAGTATTTCCCTGCTGGGTTTTTGACATGTGTACTCTTTCTTTTGTTGAAAAGAAAGTAATTGCCAGTAATACAAAAGCCAGAAGGCCATAGGCGCCAGCTGTGCGCATCCACCCTGCCTGGTCATTTCCATTCCCGAAATAACTCACCAGATAAAGTGTTGCACCCGACACTATGGACTGACCGATAAAGGCAGAAACAAACCTGTACTGGGATGCGCTCGTCCGTTCAAGTGAACTGGGAGACATAACTCCCATCAACGCCGAATATGGAACGTTCGCCGCTGTGTAGAGCATTAATACAAGTGTATAGGTTATATAGGCATAGATCAGTTTTCCCGAGGCTTCAAAATCGGGTGTATAGAATGCCAGAACTCCGCAAATACCAAGAAATGGAGCCATGCTTATGATGTAAGGACGATATTTACCCCACCGGCTTTCAGTCCTGTCTGCTATCATACCCATAATTGGATCATTGACAGCGTCCCAAAATTTGGTAATCAGAATCATCCATCCCATTGCAGCAGCTGAAAGTCCGAATACATCCGTATAAAATATAGGAAGGAATGTCATAAAGATTCCAAAATAAAGATTGGAAGCCATATCTCCCAGACTGTAACCAATTTTTTCTTTCACGGGTAATTTCACAGCAAAATCTTGAGTAGAGGCAGTGCTTTTTGCAGAATTTGTCATATTTCACCTATTTTTGAATTTTTGGGAAGTGATTTGTAAAAAGCTGTTCAATTTAATCGCGGAAGTATAGAGCAAATACCCTTTTATGTCAAACAAAGTATCTCGTAATATATCTTCTTTTTAGCCATCATTAACGAATAAGGATAGATTGTGCGGAGGACCCTGGCAAGGGCATCTTTGTTGAAAAGATATTTTCCTTTTTTCTTTTTCCAATGTTTGGATTTTTTGTCCACACCGCCAGCCGGAATGAGGACATGAACATATGGATGATAATCAAGATTTCTGGTATTAGTATGCAGAACAGTCTCAGGCAGATCAGATAAAATAAAAAGGCAGCGCTGGAGAGAGGAGTAATTAAAGCCCTACCTTTTTATTTTTCCCTAGATACCGTTATACCCGGCTGATTAATATCCATTATTTTTTGTGGATATCCAGCAGAACAGATGCACGCATATCTGAGATAAATTTATTATCAATTTCTTTAAATAATAGTTAAGACAAAACCTCCATAATTATTTTAAAAAAAGGAAAGCCGACTCATCAGGATTAATGGAAATGGAGATTAAATAGATAAATTAAAATTTAAATAATATGAAAATTTATTTCTGTCTATTGGACTTTGGTCCAATAAAACCATATATTCTATTAAATTTGATATAGAGAATATTTCGATTAAGTAAGGAAATTCCCGGGAAAGCAATTCCTGTTGCCCGGAAAGATTATTGATAACACATGGTGGACAATCTATAGATGGAATAAATGAATAATCAATCTACCGGTAAAATTCCGATTTTTTCGGTCATGCGGACCAGTTCCGCAACCGAGTCAGCCCCTGTCTTTTGCATGATACGGCTGCGATGAACCTTGATGGTCTTTTCAACAGTACCCAGTTCCCAGGCAATCTGCTTGTTGAGTCTTCCGGATATCACCCAGCGCATGACTTCTTTTTCCCGCGGAGTTAAGGTTTTTATGCGTGCATTGATGTGATCTTTTTCGAATGTCTCCTTCATATCTTTTACGCTTAGTTCAAGCGCTTCATTGATGGCACTTAAAAGTTCCTCGCGTGTGAAAGGCTTGGATAAAAAATTTACTGCACCTCTCTTCATGGCCTTGACACTCATCGAAATACTGCCATGTCCGGACATGAAAACAATAGGAAGATGTGAGTCATTTTTACTTAATACAGACTGAAGACTCAGCCCGTCCACATCGGGAAGCATTACATCCAGCAGCAGACACCCGGGATAACGTATCATGGCATTGTCTAAAAAATCATTAGCTGACTCAAAGGTTTCGACCTCGAGTCCGGCCCTGCGAAGTATACAGACTATACTTAGACGACAAGATGCATCATCTTCAACAACGTAGACTACTCCTTTATTAGAGTTCATTTAGGTCCTCATGTGTAAACATTTAAAGAAACGCAGGAGGTTGCGCCTGTTAGTATTTTACAGCCTTTGAGCGATCCATTAAGCGTAATCACGTCCATAAGTTTGGAACAATGATCAATAGACGTTCATCAATTACAATAAGATATTATCAGTTACCTAGTTTCCATCCATAAACGGCTCTTTTTCACAATCTCTGCGTCAATCTGCGGAATGACTTGTGCGATGTACTAAAGTACATCTCCGCGCCATTCCTTGAGTTCCTTGATCTTGTAAAAAATATCTCGTTTATGAATTGGAAACCAATTAGTGCCTCAAAACTGTTTATGGATGGGCACTACCTAAGGCGTATAAATCGATAAGACTTGTAAGGCAGAAAATCATTAAACTCAAAAAGAAATAATAGATTATTAGATTTAAGATTAATGGCTCGAAAAAGCAAGAGTTTTTTCAATTTACAGCTAGCCGCCAATTGCAGTTGATTCAAAATTCAATATACAACATTCAAGAGTGGGGACAATTTCCATGCCTCCGGATTTATCAGTTGCCGAAGGCTCCTGAGCTGATGTTTGGGCAGGAATACTTAAGAGAGACAACCCCAGAAGACAGATAAAAATGTACTTAACTGTATTGTCCTTTATACTGTAATTGCTCATATTTCTCCTTGATTTCAAAGATACACGAACCTGCCTGGCTTTAACAGGTGTAGAAAATTATTACACCGGGATTGATTAATGGATTATGTTTAAGTTTTTTTCACCTGAATTTCAAGACCTTATTCAATGATCAATAACCAATTAACCCTTTTAAACAAGATTTGAGTATTGTTTTGATCAAATCATATTTTAAGGTATTTAACAGGGTAAAAATTTCCTGGTTGCACCAGGAAATTAGAGAAAAAAGTATATTGACATACAATACACAGCTCCATATACTTCACTCTTCAATTGAGGAAATTCTTTTAACCAACCACATATTTTTATTTATTTCGAACTGTATTGTTCCGGAGGATTCAAAGATGAAACGAACAGCAATATTTTTTATGACGTTTTGCCTTACTGCACTTATATGCACTTCTGTCTCAAATGCCCTTGCAGGAGAAGACAGCTGTACCCGAGAAGAACTTAATAAAATAACGGACATGTACTTCAAGTCCATTCAGGAGCACAGTATATCAGGCCTGCCTCTTGCTTCTACGGCTAAATTCATTGAAAACGGCGTCAAAAAAGAGGTTGGAACAGGCTTCTGGGAAAGTGCCGGCAAACCCCTGCTCAAACGTACCCTGATCGATACAAAAAAATGCACCACGGCCACCATTGCGGTAATAGAAGAACCATTCAGCTCTAAAACAGTTGGAGAAGGCTTTGGAAGCGGTTTCGGAGGCGGCGGAGCTCCTGGAGCACCCAAACCCCCTGCCGGTGCGAAGAAACCTCCAGCAGGTGCAAAGAAACCTCCAGCAGGTGCACCCGGCCCTGGAGGCGGATTAGGCGCCATGTTCAGCGGACCGAAAGAATTACCCAAAGAGGGTACTGTCCGGCCGATCCTGTTCGCTAACCGGCTTAAAGTTGAAAATGGCAAAATCACGGAAATTGAGACGATCATAGCCAGGGAGAGAGATTTTGCCTTTAACGTGCAAAAGGAACTGGAAACAAAAGACCAGGACTGGGATACTATCCTGCCGCCGGATAAACGTATACCGCGCAAGGTGCTTGCGGATGCGGCAGACAATTATTTTGCACTTTTCGCAGAAGGCTCGACAGTGAGCGTCCCCTTTGCCAAGGTATGCGACCGTTGGGAGAACGGCCTGCTGACAACAGCCAGTGACCATGATTGTTCGCCCGTGACATTCAGGAAACGAATGGGTAACAGCATGAATCATGGACCGAGGCGCGTCTGGGTTGATACTGAAAAAGGTATTTCCATAGCCTTTATGATGTTTGGCGGCGGAGCAACCGCAAATGCCGAAAATCCTACAGGAAGCGGCCTTGTGGATTGCCACATGTTCAGGATGAGAGACGGTGAGGTGGATCTGATCCATTCAATCGTAGGGCCAAGGGCGCAATCAATGGGCTGGCCCCTTGAACCGATCGAATAGGATCTGATCAGCCGCGAATATTTTAAATTAATGAACCACCCCGCTGCCTGTAGCGGGGTGGTTCATTAAGGCTCTCATCCTTTTTGCTGAAAACCAAAATTACAGAGATTATTACTTGAACGAAAATCTAATCTTACGTATACTTTCATTTAAACACCTCTTAAATTCATAAATATTCCTGTAGCACATATGCGTACCGGTCCATGGCTCCAATATACTATTGGTGAATGAGCCTGTTTTATTCGAACCTGTCGCAAAAAATGGGTAAACATGTCTTTAAAACCAGGTTATGAAACATTAGAGCAACAGATCAGGGGCCTCATGAAAGAACAAAAGACCCTGCAAAAGTCCGAAGCCCTTCTTAGGATACTGGTGGATACAGTCCCTGATATGATCTGGCTCAAGGATCCGGAGGGTGTTTACCTCTATTGCAATCCAACGCTTGAACTGTTTTTGGGTGCGAAAAAAGCCGACATTATCGGAAAAACGGACTACGATTTTGTTGAAAGGAAGCTGGCCGATTTTTTTCGGGAAAATGACTGCAGGGCCATGGAACTTGATAGTCCTTCAGTAAATGAAGAGTGGCTCACATTTCAGGAGAACAGTTATACTGGCCTGTTTGAGACCATAAAAACTCCCATGAAAACCCCTGAGGGAGAACTTATCGGTGTGCTTGGTATTGCCAGGGACATTACTGCACGTAAAAAGGCAGAGGAATCCCTTATAGAAGCCCAGAGAAAACTCAAGGAGGCCCAGAAAATGGCCAGTCTCGGATACTGGGTCTGGGACATTCATACCGGTGAGGTGGAATGGTCAGAGGAAGTTTACAGGATTTTCAAACTGGACCCGAATGAATTTGTTCCCCAGATAGATTCAATCCAGGCACTTTCTCCCTGGCCTGAAGAACATCAAAGGGATCTGGAGCTGATTGAAAAAGCCATGAAGAATCGTCAGCCGGGCGAATACGAACAGCGTTTTCTGTTACCTGACGGATCAACCGGACACTATTTTTCTACCTTTCAGGGCATCTATGATGATGAAGGCAACCTCACGGCCATGCAGGGTACAGTTCAGGATATTACTGAAAAGAAGCGGGTAGAAGAAAATCAAAGAAAAATGGAAGAACAGCTCAGACAGGCACAGAAGATTGAGGCCATAGGCAGACTTGCCGGCGGCGTTGCACATGATTTCAACAATATGCTTAGCATCATTCTGGGAAATGCGGAGATGGCACTGGATGAACTGGAGGAGACCAGCCCAGTTAGAACTCTGCTCAAAGAGATATACAAGGCCGGGGAGCGCTCGACCCACCTGACCCGCCAATTGCTGGCATTTGCACGAAAACAGACCACCGAGCCCCGGTTACTTGATCTGAACCGGATCATCGATGATATGCTCAGGATGCTCAAGCGGCTCATAGGGGAAGATATCGATCTGGCCTGGCGGCCTGGAAACCGGTTACATGCAGTAAAAATTGATCCATACCAGATGGATCAGATAATGGCCAATCTGTGTATCAATGCAAGGGACTCTATTGACGGGGGAGGAAAAATTACCATTGAAACATGCAATGCGCTTCTGGATGAGGATTACTGTATAGACATTCCGAGTGTCGGCCGGGCCAGTATGTCATGATAGGCGTCAGCGACACCGGTGCAGGAATGGATAAAACCACCCAGGCCAATATCTTTGAGCCCTTTTTCACAACAAAGGAGGATGGCCGGGGAAGCGGCCTCGGACTGTCAACTGTATACGGGATTGTAAAGCAGAACAGGGGGTTCATCAATGTCTACAGTGAGCCCGGCAAGGGCACTACCTTTAAACTCTATTTCCCGTCTCACGTGGAGGCTGTTAATCCTGCACCGGAAAGGGAACAAGACCTGAAACCGCACCGGGGATCAGAGACTATTCTGCTGGTTGAAGATGAGACTGTTATTTTGCGGATGATCAAAACAATGCTTGAACGGTTCGGTTACAGGGTTCTGGCCGCTTCATCACCGGTAGAGGCCATGAAAATCATACAATCCGAGGATGGGAAAGGGATCCGCATGCTCATGACAGATGTGATAATGCCGGAGATGAACGGAAAGGAGCTTGCACAAAAAATCCAGGTCGTATATCCGGAAATAAAATGCCTTTTCATGTCAGGTTATACGGCTGATGTCATTGCACATCACGGGGTTCTGGAGCAGGGAATTGCCTTTATAAGCAAACCCTTTTCACGAAGGGAGCTGAGCGAGAAGGTAAGGGAGGTTCTGAACGGGCACTGAGCCTTTTGCCGCCGTTGTAATAGATATTGACATGACGCACCTGACACCATATATATTACTCTTCAAAAATAGAGCCCTCATCAACAAAGTTTTCTGCAACATTCAAATCATATTGGAGAGATCTATGTTTAAACAATGCCGTCCTCACAGAGTAATACCGACAGTCACGCTTTTATTGTTACTGTTCCTCTTTTCAGTTCAAACCGCACCGGCTCAGGAATGTGACCGGGAATGCCTGAGGGGAATGATTACACAGTATATTGATGCCCTTGTGGGCCATGATCCATCGAGCCTGCCCCTGTCCGACAATGTCCGTTTCACGGAGGACTCAAAGGCCATGAAACTGGGAGAGGGACTGTGGCAGACAGTTACCGCAAAGGATTCATTCCGCCAGGATTACCTTGACACAAAAAAGCAGGTTGCTGCCACGCATATAGTGGTCCGCGAAGGCAAAAACCAGGCGCTATGCGCCATACTGCTTTATGTAAAGGATATGAAGATCACAGGCATTGAGACCCTTGTAGAACATATCACTCCTGAGTCACGTATTCAGCCGAATCAGCTTGGAGCGCCGATAAGGGGAATGAATGATCCTGTTCCGGCCGGAAAAAAACAGTCGCGCGAGTCAATGATCAGGACCGCCCTGACATACACCGAGGGCCTTCGCATCGGAAGCTTCATTGATGCCGGAACACCTTTTGCCCCGGAAACCTACCGTGTTGAAAACGGAGTAATAATGGCCGGAAAAGGATGCAAAAGGCCAAACAGCGGCTTGTACGAGCAGTACATCACCCTGCATCCGAGCATTATTGCGAGTGTTGCCGCAGTGGATGAAGAAAAGGGCATCGTATTACTGTGGATGAATTTCGGTTACGCCGGTTCAAACTATGGCGAAGGCAATTCGCTTGTGACCTTTGAGTCCTTCAAGATCTGGGGCAATGAAATTCACTCTGTCCTTGCATTTTTCCGTGCCCTGCCCCTCTCAACAGCACGCTTCTGGCCTACATCCGATCCCATTCCCAGATAACATTAATTAAATGGAGACAAACACCATGAAAAAGACCTTTCTTATTATTTTTACCCTTTTAGTATTCGTTATGTACGCAAATATTGCTCCTGCGGGTGATCTGATTCCAAAACCGGAGCTGGAATTTTTATTTGAGGTAACTGCAACACTTGATCCGCCCCAGGAACTGGGAAAAACCAAATACGGAGTACGCCGGATCATTAATATTACAGGCGGCACGGTTGTGGGGCCTAAAATCAAAGGAAAGGTTCTGCGCGGCGGCGCAGACTGGCAGACAGTGCGCGAAGACGGAACAGCAGACCTTGTGGCAAAATACAGCCTGATGACCGATGACGGGGTGATCATCTTTATAGAAAACAGCGGCATCAGGACCGCTCCAAAAGAGGTGCTGGCACGTCTCGCAAAGGGTGAAGATGTTCCTCCCTCAGA
Source organism: Desulfatiglandales bacterium (assembly GCA_963667015.2). Taxonomy (GTDB): domain Bacteria; phylum Desulfobacterota; class DSM-4660; order Desulfatiglandales; family HGW-15; genus JAAZBV01. Next base: position 2,263,838 of record CAXXJJ010000001.1, on the reverse strand, counting down.
ATACTATATGCGTACCTACGCAAAGATGGAGGTTAAGGACGGCAGTAAATACGACTGGCTAAATAAATCAATTATTATATCCACGGGAATGCGAAAGGCCAACAGCGTGATAATCCATTTTTACAGGGTATTGTAGCCGGGTCTTTGCCGGGCCCCGATGCGGGATTTTAACCGAATTGCAGCAACTATTCCAGTTATGATTTGAAACGGTAAATTATGCACAGGATACTGAACAGTATTATTTTATCTATCTCTTTTTTAATATTTTTCTCCTGCGGTCAAAAAAAAGAAGGTGAGGACTCAGCAGCCGGGATAGATGAAAAACAGATAGCCGGATATCGTGAAAGAATAAGGGTACTCAAGGCCAGGGCTCAGCGGATAAAAGACAGCAATGACATCAAACGACTGCAGCGCATCTTCGGTTATTATTTTGACAGGGGCCTGTGGGACGAGATCAGGGACCTGTTTTCGGAAAACGCGACACTGGAATATGCACGTGACGGTACATATAAGGGAAAAGACAAAATAGGAGAATATTTTTACGCCCTTGGCAACGGTAGATCCGGCCTTAGAGAAGGAGAACTTAATGAACATTTTCAGCTTATGCCGGTCATTACCCTGTCTGATGACGGCCAGACCGCAAAGGGACGCTGGCGTGATCTCAGCCTGCAGGGGCAGTACGGCAGGACAGCATTCTGGGGAGAAGGTCCCTATGAGAATGAATACGTAAAGGAAGACGGCGTCTGGAAGATAAGCAGGCTCTGCTGGTACCAGACAATACTGGTGCCCTATGAGGGCGGATGGGCAAAAAATGAAGACGCAAATCAGGGGAAGTATGTCTCAGGTATCCTTAAACCGGATATCCCCTATAACAGGGATTTCGGCTCCTGGCCTGAAACCTTTTTACCGCCCTTTCACTTTAAAAATCCTGTTGCCGTATACAGTGAAGAGGATAACCGGTAATGTCAGTACATATATTTTCAGCCGTTGTGGTGCTCCTGCTTATTATCCTCTATCCGCGGATTCAATATTCAGGCCCGGATGAATATGGCGAGCTTGTCAGGGAGGCTAATGTACTTGAGCAGGAAATCGAAAACCTGGAAGCGGAAAACGAGATTGAAAATCTTCAGCGTATCTTTGGTTTTTATTTTGATAAAAAGCTGTGGTCCCAGGCAGCCGACCTCTTTACTGACAATGCCTCGGTAGAGATCGGGGGCGATGGTGTTTACCTGGGCAAGGCAAGGATCCTGGAATATTTCATGACCCTTGGGGCGGAAGGCCCTGAAGAGGGGGTGCTTCACGACTTTATGCAGTTACAGCCAGTCATTCATGTGCTTTCCGGAACCGAGGCCAAAGGACGCTGGCACCTTTTTTCACAGGAGGCGGAGTTCGGCAAAAATCATTTCTGGGGAACCGGGGTCTATGAAAATGAATATAAAAAAGAAGATGGCAAATGGAAGATAAGCGGCCTGCATCTTTACTCCATCATGCGCACACCCTATGATCAGGGCTGGGCAAAAGAAGCCCTGCCCCGCTCCGGACCGGACAAAGATCTTTCGCCTGATCAGCCTCCAACTGTTGATTATGAGAATTATCCCTCTGTTTTTGTACCTCCCTTCCACTTTGAAAATCCTGTAACAGGAAAAACAGAAACCACAGAACCGGATTTCAGGGATATATCGGCTGAAGAACTCGGCCCATTAATGGATGATCTGGAAAGCCGTATCGGATTACTGCAGGATGCTTATGAGGTGGAGCGTATGCAGGCTATTTACGGATATTATCTCGCACGGAATCAATGGGATGATTTGACAGGGATTTTTGCACCGGACGGCACTATTGAAATTGCCCAGCGCGGCGTTTACAGAGGGCATAAGGGAATAAGACGCAACCTGGATTTATACGGTGAACAGGACCAGCTACACGGGCAGCTTCACAACCATATGCAGTATCAGCCGGTAATTCATGTAAGCAGGGACGGCCAGACTGCCTTCATGCGCTCCAGGGCATTTTCTATGATGGGATCATATCAGGGAACAGGCATGTGGATGGGAGGGGTTTACGAGAACATCTTTGTAAAGCGCAACGGTACCTGGATGCTGCACAAAGACCAGGTTTTTAACACCTATTTTGCATCCTATGATGAGGGGTGGAAGGATCTTGATCGCCGTAATCCACCCGGGATTAACGATGAAAATCCCCCGGATGCACCGCCCACAGTTTATTTTGAAATGTATCCTTCTGCCTTTCTGCCGCCATTTCACTATTCCAACCCGGTGACAGGGAAAAGATAGAGGTCAGTGATCAGAGATCGGTGCCTGCTACAAATTCAAAAGGAAAAGGCAATGAATACAAATAATGAAATCCCCGAAGTAATATATCCCGATCCTGTTCATGAAGACGTGGTTCTTGAAAAAAATGTCTATGCTGAAATGCGTGATGGAGTCAAACTTGCCATGGATCTTTACAAGCCTGCACGCGGTAAAGGACCATGGCCGGCTATTATAGGCTATGCCGGGTACAGGAAGGAGTATTTTTTTGAAAGCGCACTTCCGCGATTCTATTGTCCCAGGGGCTATGTCCTTGTCCAGCTCCAGGCAAGGGGGAGCGGCTTTTCCCAGGGGCAGTTCTGCTTTCATGGTCAGAATGAGGCAAAGGACGGGCATGATACAGTAGAGTGGCTGGCAGAACAGCCATGGTGCAGCGGAAAAGTCGGTATGATGGGGGCCTCATATTTCGGGGTTAACCAGTGGGTGACAGCGCTTCAGAACCCGCCTCATCTCAGGTGTATTGTACCGTGTCCGGGAACCACAGATAATTACAGGGGAATGATCTATCCGGGCGGTGTCCTGCGTTCATCCTTTGTTACCTACATCGTATCCAAAATTTTACAGGAGGCCATATGGCCCGGCCTGATCCAGGGCAAGGAACTCCCTGAAAACGTGATTTCCGGGATATTTGCAAACAGTGAGGACGGACCCTTTTACTGGGAGCACGGCGGGGCATGGCGGCATATGGACAGGATTAAGACCCCGGTTTTAAGTATTGCTCCTGCGGCCAATGATCTTCACATCACACAGCATCTTTCACATTACAACAGTATCAAATCACCTAAAAAACTGATTATATCTCCATGGGCCGGTTCACGCTATCAGCCATTTATATTTGAGACTGATGCTATTAACGAATACCTTCTCAGATGGTTCGATTACTGGCTTAAAGAAATTGATACCGGGATCATGAATGAGCCCGAAGTCGCCATTTACGATAATGGAACCGGCAGATGGCAATATGAAAATGAATATCCGATCAGGCGAACCGAATGGAAGAACTTCTATATAAACAGGGATGTGTCATCAACCGCACCATGGGGAGCACTTGCTCAAGAATCTCCGGACAGGCAGAAAGATTCCAGCTCATTTAAACATCCTCCCGTTAAAAAACAGAAACCGGGCTCCTTTATCTTCCTCCCTAATTCGGATAACAAAGAGTTCCTGGCCTTTACCACTCCGCCGCTGGAAGAAAATGTAACCATAAAGGGTCCTGTGAGTATGACTCTTTATGCCTCAACAACTGAGAAGACACCCTCAGACTGGGCATTTTTTATCAAGATAGGGGAAATCGGCCCGGATGGTCCGGCCCTGAATCCGGTTACAGGAAAGCCATTCCTGAGGCCTGACTGGACTGATGCATGGACACCCGGAGAGGTTAACCTGTGGAGCTATGGAAATCTCAAGACAAAATTCAGGAAACTGGATGAATCCAGATCAAAACCGGGAAATCCATGGCATTCTTTTACCAACCCTGAAATTCTTGAGCCGGGTACCATATATGAATTTCAGATCGAGCTTGTTCCCATTTTCAATACATTTAAAAAGGGACATAAAATCTGGCTGCAGATCGCCTGTGAGGACAGGGATTATAATTCATGGGACGCGGGAAGCTCCTATGTCACAGGCCCTTCTCCGCTCTCCATTGATATCACTGTTTATCACAACAGTGAGTACCCGTCCCACCTGGTGTTGCCGGTGGTACGGGATAGGGAAGAAAGTATAGAAGTCGAATCACCGCTATGCGACTTTCTGCCGCATTAAAAGTAAGACGTGGAAAGGGGTAGTGGTTGAATATTGAACATTGAATTATTTTTAAAAAAGATTTAAAAATAGAGCATATCATTTCAGAAACAACGAATTACCATCTTAAAAAGTTTTCCCGAATTACTTGCATCAATCCAAAAATATTTGTCTTTTAACATCAGACCCATTTCAGTATGGGCACCAAAGGAAAATCATTATGGAACTGATAGATATCGACAAGATTGATCCTTCCCCTTTTCAGCACCGCAGACATATGAACACTGATAAACTCAGGGAGCTTGCAGTGAGTATAACGCGGGACGGTCTTATTGAGCCTGTAGTCTTAAGGCGCTGTAACAGGCGTTTTCAGCTAATATGCGGTGAAAGAAGGTTAAGGGCAGTTAAGGAATATACTGATAACAGCGCCATACTCTCCAGAGTAATCAAGGCGAATGACCTTGAGGCAAGGCGTATGTGCGCCGCGGAAAACCTTCAGCGTGAAAATTTATCCGTTATAGAAACAATAGAGACCATTGTTGATCTGGTCGACTCCGAGCTTTGCGGTGATGAAGTGTATGACAGCATGGGTGAATCCGCCATGCATCGCTTGAAAAATCTACTTTCCAAACTGGATTCGATACGAAGAAGCAAAGAAAGAGGATCGAGTATTTCAGGAGATTCAAACGACCTGTCCCATAAATTTATGGGACAGGTAGAAAATATCTTCAAAAATCTGCCCAAGTCATTGAAATGGCGATCATTTTACGAAAATGACCTCCAGATTTTACTGGACACCTCAGATGAGGTATTGACTGCGGCAATAGATCACAATCTAAACCGGTCGCAGGTAAAGGCACTGGAAGGGCTTAAGCGTACGTCTCATGATGAATTTAAAAGGATCACTGGAACAGGGCCGGGTAAATCCGGTGCAGAGATAAGCGGACTTAGCGCAAATGAGATAAAAGAGATTACTGAAAAGGCAGTCAGGAAGATGCAGCTTGAACAGCCTGAAATTACCGGTCCGAGAAATGGGGTCGGACCAAGCTAACTTACTGGAATTAAATAAAATATAATAAAAAAGAGGGTGTATTTAGCGCCTATATGCGCCTTTTTGGCAGGAAAAAGGAGCATATACAAAAACATAACAATGGCAAGAGCAAATCGTCACTATATACCGAACCAAGTTTGGCATATCACCCATAGATGTCATAAGAGAGAATTCCTGCTTAAATTTGATAAGGATCGAAAGAGATGGCTTCAATGGTTGTATGAAGCCAGGAAAAGATATGATTTAGAGATATTGAATTATTCAGTGACTTCAAACCATATACACCTTCTTGTAGTCGGAGGAGAAGATCGTGATGTTATTCCGAATTCCATTAAGCTGATAGCTGGGAGGACAGGTCAGGAATTCAATCGACGCAAAAAAAGAAAAGGGGCATTCTGGGAAGACAGATACCATGCGACAGCAGTCGAAAGCGGTGAACATCTTTCAAAGTGCCTTGTATATATAGATCTTAACATGGTACGGGCAGGAGTTGTGGAACATCCATCGGAATGGTCTTTTTGTGGATATAATGAAATACAAAAACCGAGAAAGAAAAATATCCTTATTAATTATAGAAAACTCACTAAGCTTTTAGGCTTTGAATCTTACGATGAAGTAATGAATTATCAAAAAAGATGGGTAGAAGAGTATCTGTATAACGGAAACAATAAACGTGATGACAGATGGACAAAAAGTATTGCTGTTGGAAACGAAGGTTTTGTCAGGAGGCTTAAATCATTGATGGGTATAAATGCTATCGGACGAAAAAGTAATAGTGATGGAGATTCATATCAACTTCGAGAACCTGCTGGCTTGTATAATGCTCATTTTGAGGCTGAAAAAGGCGATATAAGCCTTGAAAACAGTCATTTATGGAACGTTTAACTATAATAATCAATAAGTTAACTTGGTCCGACCCCATTAAACCAACCCCATTAAACCATTACTCAGTGAAAACCGAATAAAGGACCTGAAGATAGGTTTTGGTATGGAAAGAATGCCTTGTGGTCAAACAGGAGCTAATGCAGTATTCTTTAGGATAGGAGTTCTTGCTTATAATGCGTATCGTCTCTTTATCCTAAAAACCATGGATAAGAACTGGCATACTTATCAGGTTCAAACGATCAGATGGAGAATATATCAGACCGCAGGAAAGATAGTGTTTCACGGAGGGCAAGTATACCTCAAAGTAAAAAGAGTCTTTCTTGGGCTATTTAATGATATCAGAGTAAGGACCTGGGAGTTTACGAATACCTAATGCAATGAAAGTATCATATTGTTTTATATTGTAACGGCTAAAGGGGGACAAATATGTCCGAAGCTAGGGAATATTAGGCTGGACTTGGTTGTAGGTAAATAAAATAGTAAAAAAAGCATAGCGTAGGCCTTCTATACTCTTTTTTTTGACTTGAAATTTAAAATCTAGAGAGCTGTGAAGCGTCAATGTCGGATTTTGGGATTTTATGTTGACATACAACTCGCTACTCAATATATTTTATCATCAAAAAAGGGAATTCTTACCAAACATACTATTTTCGCCGATTGTCAACGAAAGGTGGATATCTTGGACATTAATTCACTCCCGATTATATTGATGAACTTTGACGGTAGTAATGAAAGTAAAGATGCCTTAGGAGGAATTAAGGGGGCAATATGCGAGGCATCACAAATTGCCGATAATCTGGTTGAACAGCTTCGTATTGATGGCATAAAAAATGTTGATGGCTCCCTGGATGAAGAAATACTTGTTCGCATCAGAAACGCGGCATACGTGGTTTGCGATACTACTGGCAATAGGCCCAATGTCTATTTCGAGTTGGGCTATGCTTTTGCCCACAATAAGACCATTTTTTTGGTTCATCGCGCAAACACAGAACGTCCGCATTTTAATATAAGAAATAAATATATTATTTTTTACTCCGGCGGTAATTTTCTGCAAAGTGAACTTACTACTGCAATCAAACAATATCTGGAAAATATAAAAGGAGGAAGCGGGAAACTGCTGAAAGACTTTTTTCAACGAATCAACATCCCTGTCCTTCCCCTGGAAGGAGATGGACGATATATTTACAAGTTAAAGTCAGGTAAATCTCCAATCCGGATTGATGTTGAAGGTGTTAAATATCAACCACCAAAAAAGTGGAGAAACAAATTTAAAGAAGTTTTTAAAAAACAGGATGTTGATGCGAAAAACAGGGGAAGAACCCTCTTTGAGGGCACACTGTTTCGAGTTGTCGATTTTATCCCGGACAGGGACGAAGTTCATCGAACCCGATCTATCAGACTGAATGTTCAGTCAACCGATTATTATACTTTTATAAGTTCAAACCATTGCTGGGCTTATTTGGACCCGGATGATTGCGAAAAACTGAGGTCATACGAAAACAGTGTCATTCAAAATCCGAGAAAGTCAAATCTGGCAAATGCGTTAAGCGTCAATATTTTTGTTGTTTGTATTGAAGGGGGAGAAGAATACATTTTTTTTCAAAGAAGAAACATCGATAAAGTTTCTCATGCCAAGCAGGGATTTGCCTGTTCAGCCGGTGGAATGGTAAGTGACCCCAGAGATATTGGCCCGTTCGGACCAAACGTGTTTTCAACAGCAACAAATGAAGTAAAGGAAGAACTTGGACACAATGTCACAGAATCTGACATAACATTTCGTGCTCTCGTCAGAGATACGGTAAACTATGAAATCGCAATGCTGGGTGAAATAAGTTTGGATATTGATTCGGATAAACTGCTCAAGCCCATTATAGATTGCTTCGAACATAAAGGTCTAGTAAAATGTAAATTAATCCCTGAGGATGTCACCAAATTCATCAAAGATGAAGGAGGGTTGAGTAATTTCACGCCAATGTGCCTTGGTGCAGTGGCATTTGTGTTACTTGGCCGTTTTTCTCCGGAGAGAATAGAGGATGCATTTACCAAGTTGCCGGAACAACCCACAGCATAGATTTAAATAGGTATCCGGTCAGGTTTTTTTTCATCTATCTCTAACCATTCATTTACTGAAAATTCAAACCTTGTGCACTCTGAGACCCGACCATTGCAGAACTTTTTGGGATTCAACAATGACCATTTTTTGATGAATGCATCTCGCGTTTTCAGGTAATCAAACGCGGGAGTGTTGACATCACCATAACCCAGATCATTCCTGTTCGAGACCATCGACAACGATGTACATGGAAAAAACATTCCACTTGCACCGAGCACGGACATGATTCTGTAGTAGTGACATTTTTCAAATGTCTTTTCCTGTGGTGTGTGTGGTTCCTCTAAAAATTGAACATTTACCGATGTAAGACTGCTCAGGTCAGTCTGTAGTTCTTGTTTCAGTTCAAGCAACTCATTAACTGTAAGGCATGGATCGTCTTTACAAAAAGACTCATTTCCTACCAACGGCTCTGCAGGTATACGAAATCGAATGGAGTTGAGTTTTAAACCTTCTGCCCAGTGAAGAGCGTTTCTAATATCGTTCAGTAAGGTGTTTGATTTTGTCATAATCCAGGTCAAACCGATACCAAACTGACTATGTAGTTTGTCTCTAATCTGGATTAGCTCCTCGACATTGGTTTTGGTGCGGATAAATGCATCTATAAACTGCGGGCGATGGGAGATGTTGTAGGCATTTTCACTAAATCCATCTAAACTGACACGAATGAAGTCACGCTTATCCAGCAGTTTAACGGCATCAAACAGTTTGTCACCTTGATAAAAATTTGTGTTGATGCGAAAACCGAGGTTACATTTTTTTATTAACTTCACAACTTCATCAATCATTGGATACTGTAAAGGTTCGGTGCAATTGCCTGAAAGAAGAACACCCTCGTGGATATGCTCACTAATTTGGTTAATTAGTGTTAGTAACCGTTCCGGCTCAATACCAATGTTTCCATTTGATTCAAGTGCCTTGCGTTCATCCCCTCTGGTGCACCAGACACATCTGTTGGAACACAGCCTGTCCTGTTCGTGAAAATATGGGTGCACTTCAAGATAAATCGCTTTGTTTGCAGCACATCCGCTGTTAAGGAGATGATGTTCACCTCTGCGTTTAAACAGGTCATTCCAAAAGCGCCGCCGCGCTTCTCTGCTATCAAATTCCTTCCAGAAACTATCCTCATAACTGCTCGTTCTGATGTAAGTGTTTTTATAAGTCATTTGATGCCTCGATATTGAATTGAACTATGCTATCCTTTGGTTTTGATTAATCATTCCTCACATAAAGTGAATAAATTCTTTTCTGAATTTTATGAGTTTTTATTTTCTATTCTAACAGTGCTTGGCTTGGCATTTCTAAACATTGCCGTGCAATTCTGTAAAACCATTAAAAAAATCCTTCGATAACTCTATGTTATGAATATACGCCAAACAGCAATATGTTTAAAGGATGTATTTAATATTGATAAGTTTTGACATTTTGAAATACGTTCTACTCGTCCTATACACTAGAAGCAAACAGGCTCATCCGTTTTGAGATTGTTTAATTTAATAGTTTTACCAGATCGACTACTGATTTCTGCCTGTTCTAGAATCTTTATTATGTTCAATGCGTCTTCACATTTTACAGGACATACTTTTTTATTGTTGATCGCGTTAGCGATTCCTGAATAATACTGGTGATAGCAGCCAGCCTCAGTATCGACTTTAATGGCTTTCGTTCCATTATACAATGTACCAAACTTCTCTTTTCCTTCAATCCCAAAATTTGTTTCAGATGGTAACATTCCTTTTTTTAAATGGGACTCTTGGGGATCAAACCCGTATTTGATAAAACTCCCTTTGGTCCCTTCAATATGAAAACGTTTATTAGGACCTGCACAAAATGAACTCGCGTGAAGAACTACCTCAAGCTTTTTGTAATGAAGTAAGACATGAAAGTAATCCGTTGCTTCAGAATTCTTTTTTAACAAGAGGCACCTTGCTGTCAATGACTCCGGTAATCCAAAAAGACAAACAGCCTGGTCGATTAGATGAGAACCTAAATCATACCAGATGCCATTTCCAGCTCTAGGCATTTCTCTCCACCTTTTTTTGACTTCTGGACGGAACCGATCAAAGTGTGATTCAAAATAGCGGATGTCACCAATTAATTTTTCTTCAATAATCTTTTTTACAGTCAAATAATCACCATCCCAGCGCCGGTTATGAAATACAGATAAAATTAGACCCTGAGTTTCTGCAAATTCAGCCAGTTCCTCTGCCTCCGAGCTTGTTGTAACCATTGGTTTCTCAAGGACAACATGCTTTCCATTCTCAAGGCAAATTTTTGCCAGAGAAAAATGAACGTCATTAGGAGCAGTTATGATAATCAGCTCAACTCCTGAAGTAGTGATTAGATCATGAACAGTGTTAAAAATGGATATGGATGGAAATTTTAGCCTTACCTCCTCAGACCTAGATGTGCTGATAGCAGAGAGCTCAAACTGTTTTGATGACACAATAAGTGGTAAGTGAAATGTTTTTGCTGAATACCCATATCCGATAACACCTGTTTTTATCATCATGTAATAACCTCAATCATTTTTTGTAGAAAAAATAACATTATATATTCAATATTATACCTAATTGTTCAACAAGGAAAATAACTATATGATATTATTTTTGACTATCTCTTTTAATCCAAGTTTAATCCATGATTTTTTATTGTGACATTAGACAGATGAACAATAGAATTCCAACTTGATAAAGAAGTTTAAACATTTTCAGGATTATTTATAAAAGAGATTCCCACTGGGACAAGACATATTATCAAATGGCTTATTGACTCTGTTCACCCAATATTTAAAAAAATAATAATTTCAAATAATAAGGATTAAGTAAAAATGAAATCAATAAATTTCCATAACGAGGTGCTATACAGCTTAGCGAATAGAAATTGTATTGATAATTCACATAGATATGCAATGACAAAATAATTGTCAAAAAACTGTTTCACAAATGATTTGAGAAATGGGTGAGCTAAGTCAATAACCCATTATCAAATTAAAAAGTCTAAACAAGAATTGTCATAATCCATATAGCCAGATTATATGTGGTATAGTGTCTTATAAAAGGGATAACCTCAGATTTACCTATCGGTTGGAAGGGATTATGAGAGGTCAACTTCCCATTTCTATTTAGAAATCAGACATCTTGAAGTTCGCCAAAAAATGTAAAAAAAAATTGATTACTTATATTGATTTATATCATTTAATATATTATTTCTAAAAATCATTATCTATATTTGTGCCCCAAAATGTAACTATAAATGAATGTGAGGTGAAAGGAATTTATGACAGATTTAGCTAAAATGAATATTGATGAGCTTAAAGCTTATCGTGTTAAAGTACAAAGTGAATTCTATGAGAATCAACGAAGGTACGATGAACGCTATTCAAATCAGAATTCCTTTTATGCTGATAGTATAAATGATGAATATAATGGAGAGGCTGAAGAATTATCAGAATTATCTTCAAAGCTTCGAGAAATTGATAGAATAATCCAGAGTAAATCTTAGGAACTGAGAGTTACTCGTTAATTATAGTATGTTAGAAAATAATAAAAATAATATTTCCATTTTTAAAGGAGGTTTTTTTGGCTTCTTTTTCAAAGAGTTTTACTCCTTTTGCTGAAAAAATGGCCATTAATGGTCTCCCTCATCCATTAATAAAATCATTCTATCATTATTATAAACAATTAGAGAATGGTGAGACTGGCTATATTCCAGAGTCATGCATTACTCCTGTTTCTTCCCTCCCTGATAGTGATACTTTTTCATCTAACTTAATAGAAATAGGTAAACAATTTTTAAATAAAACAGTTACCATAAAACTAAATGGTGGGCTTGGAACAAGTATGGGGTTGAATAAAGCTAAATCGTTAATCCCTATTAAAGATAGCCTTACTTTCCTAGATATAACTGCTCGACAAGCAATGCAAATTGGTTCGCAACTCGTATTAATGAATAGCTTCGCCACACACGATGATACAATGGCTTCACTGGAAATTATATATAAATATAAAAATATAAAGCCTCTCGTTTTCAAGCAACATAGAGTTCCGAAAGTAAATGAATCTGATTTAACTCCTGTGGATTGGCCAAAAGATCGAGAGCTAGAGTGGTGTCCCCCTGGACATGGAGATATCTATTTATCTCTTTATACTACTCATATGTTAGATTATCTTCTAAATTCAGGTTATAAATATGCTTTTATTTCTAATATAGATAACCTTGGAGCTTTCTTAGATCCAAAAATATTAGGACATTTTATAAAGAATGATTTTAGCTTCATGCTTGAAGTAGCTGACCGAACACCTATGGACCAAAAAGGAGGCCATTTAGCTTGGCTAAAAGGAAACAGATTAATTTTACGAGAGTTATCTCAATGCTCTCCAAATGATTTAATAGCATTTCAAGATACCACTCGACATAAATATTTTAATACTAACAATCTGTGGATTAACCTTCAAACATTAAGTGATTTTTTTGTAGGTAATGATGGGGTGCTCCTGCTACCAATAATACGTAACCTTAAAAATATTGATTCTAAAGACAAGTCTTCACCTATAGTATATCAGATAGAGACTGCGATGGGGGCAGGTATTGATTTATTTGATAATTCATCTGCCGTAAGAGTTCCAAGATCTCGTTTTGCACCAGTCAAAACAAATAATGATCTTATTACTATCCGTTCTGACCTCTACACTCTAAATAAAGATTTTTGTATTGTCCCAAATACTTCTCGAAATTACGATCATTTTTCTATTAGTCTTGATAAAAAATATTATGCTTTTTTAGATGATTTTGAGTCACGATTTCCCAATGGGATTCCTTCTTTAATCAATTGTGAAAGCTTGGCTATCCAAGGAGATTTTCAATTTGGAGGCAATATCATTTTTAAAGGCGCTATACAACTTGTAAATCAGTCTAAAAATCAAATAATTATACCTGATAATTTAGTAATCGATAGTTCGAAACATTTCACAAAAAGGGTGAAATGGGACCGGTCTACGACAACTGATTGATTTAAAAATAACTCCTACATCCACACTATAAAACAGCTATATATTGAGTTTTTTGAAGGAACAAAAGGTCATATGCGAGAAGTCTACTGTTTAATTTATTGTATATATAACACTCTTTAGAAATTTAGTTGAAAATGAGATGTTGAATTTTGAAAGGAATTTACCATTCTATAATCTAAAAATGAACAGAAAAGAAGACTCTCCTGACAAAAATTGACTTAATATGGATATTGTTTCGGAAAGTTGGAATAAAATTAGGCTGATTTTAGACAGTATAATTTAAATATTTTAACAAAAATAATATGGTAGCGCTGTTTAATAATGTAATTGAATAAAATAAAATAGGCTATTACTCTTCTCCAAAAGCCTATACCTGAGAAGCTTCTAGTTTGTTAATTGCCTTTTGTAAACCGCTAAGCCAAACCAAAGACAAAAACCCTATTAACCATCCGCTGTCGCCAAGGCTATTTTGTGACAGGCGAAACACACGAAATACACCTAAATAGTGTCCATCCATAAACGGCCCTTTTTGAATGGACGCCGTCGGCTGTCAGCGTTCAGCAAAATGCCTTTAAAACGGTGGTTTAGCTGATGGCTGATCGCTGAATGCTGACAGCTCCATCCGTATTTTTGTTCTTTTTGTGGATATACCGGTTAAAAAATCCACCCTGTCCGGATAGTTGGTCCCAACGAATCCGGACAGGATGTCCCATTGGTTCCGGAGAGGAACCAGTTTAAAGGTTTTTTCTAATTTTTCTTTTTATTGTTAATGCCGTAAACTTCCCTCATGGATTTGTCGTTATCTTTATCAATGTACTGTATTTCAATGGTGTAAGAGTCGTGAACAATTCGGTCAAGGATGGCATCAGCTAAAGTTGATTCTGCTATTTTCTTATACCAGCCAGCAGGTGCAAACTGAGAACAAAAAATAGTGGATGCATTTTTATGACGGGCATGGATTATTTCCAGGAGATCCCTTGCCTCAGTTTCGATTAAAGAAACAAGCATCCATTCATCCAAAATTAAAAGCCTGTATTTTTTATACTGATTAACAACCTTCTTGAAGCACCCTTCACCTCTGGCTATTGCCAGTTCCGCAAGCAATTCCGGGAGGCGGATGTATTTCACAGTGTAGTGGTGTTTGCATGCCTCCATACCTAATGCACATGCAATATAGGACTTTCCTGCACCGGTAGCTCCAAGGACCATAACATTGTGCCTATCAGTAATGTAGTTACAGGTAGATAAACGTTTAATAAGACTTTTATTGAGCTTTCTTCCTGAACTGTAATTTATATCAGCAATAGAGGCTGAAGGCTGGTCAAAGGAAGCATTCCTTATCAACCTATGCAGACGGTTGGTTTTACGAGTGTCGTATTCAATGTCCACAAGCATTCCGATACGCTCTTCAAAGGATAAATCATACATTGAGTTATCCTGCATCTGTGTACGTAAAGCGTTTGCCATGGCTGACATGCGCATTTCAATCAACTTGTTGATGGTTGCTGTATTTATCATGGCTTTACCTCCTGTAATATTTGGCGCCGCGGGTAAAGCCATGCTCATTCGGGGCTGAAGATTCTTTTTGTTTTTTATCCGGAACCTTGTCCTGACCTGTAGTCAGTATGTTTTTAATTATCTTATAACTCGGATGAGGAGTATAAAATAAAGCCTTCTTACAGGCACCTTCCAGACGATTCAGGGAGTATTTATCTGCAAGCTTTAAAATCCCCATACAGCTTTTATAACCCTGCTGTTCAACCTTATAGGAGTTGAGTATGGATTTTATAGCAATAACAGTATTTGGACCTATCTTTTCTGCCCATGCTATGAAACGGCTTTTGTCCCATTTCAGGTATTTCTGATGATCTTCAGGCATATGAGCCTCGATGCTGCTGTACTGGCCAGGACGCCCATATAGACGCATATGGGAACAGATTCGGGTGTTGCGATAAAACACCTCTACAATGTTTTTTGTTAGCCTCACATCGACCTTCTGCTTAATATATTCGTAAGGCACGGAGTATTGCATCTTATCTACAGATATATGATAATTGAACTGGACTGTGGCCTGTTTCCAGGTTGCCAGTTCATAGGAGGCAGCAGGTAGCGGTGCCATAAATGGCTTTTCTTCCTCAAAGAAACTGTATCGGCTGCCTTCTTTCTTTTGAAAGCTACGGCGGTTATACCCGTTCAGTTTAAAGCTTATTTCCCTGTTCAACTCTTCCAGAGTAAAAAACTTTTCATTACGAAGAGCTGCGATAATCCATGCTGATACCACCTTTACAGAGCCTTCAGCATTCGGTTTATCTTTGGGCTTTTTAACCCGTGCGGGAATTACTGCAGTATCATAGTGTTCGGCCATTTCACGGTAGGTTTTGTTTATTACCGGAGTATACCAGTCGCTCCGTTCAACCCCTGCTTTAAGATTGTCGGGAACAAGCATACGTGTTGTCCCTCCAAAGAAGTTATACATGTTAACATGGGCAGTTATCCAGCTTTCCATATCCTGTTTGAAGAAGGCTTCTACATAAGTGTACAGGCTATAGGAAAGAACTCCTACAAAGATATATGCAGGGATAATCTCCCCTGTATCTCTGTCGATAACAGAGGCTGTATCTCCTGCCCAGTCAACTTCTGTAAGATCCCCCGGTTTTCTAGGGATATGCATGGTAGCACGCTTTTTTTCAGAATACTTCTGATAATGAAAACAGAACTGAGAGTACATGAGGGGTAGCTCATTGCTCTGTCTACATTCCTCACAGTACTCATTCCACAGAAGCTTTAGGGTTACTCCGTTCCGCATCATTTCCCTGGCTAAGTAATCATAATCAGGGTGTTTACGTGATGGTTCTCTGGAGGTTTCTTCCCGGAATAGTTGCTTCTTCAGTTCAACATCTGTGGTCTCAGCTTTTAAAGGCCATTCAATTTGTAGTTCCTTTGCTCGATTAAGCACTTTACGTACTGTCTTTCTTGAGCATCCACAGCCTTTGGCTGTACTGCTTTGGTTGATCCCAAGACTATTTAGTCTAAGGATCTCTCGATATTTGGTCATTTAGGTGACCTCCTCTATAATGAATTTACATCAAATCTTGATGCATTTACTCATTATAGAGACTCATAATTGGATGGGAACTACCCCGGATTGGTTGGGACTTTTTACCGGATCGATTGGGGCCAATGGCCGGACTCATGGGGAAATCAGACCCGGAATATCCATTTTGGATGGGCACTAAATAAAAATACAATTATTTTGTCAGGAAAATAGAATATAATGCAGCAAAAAATACTACAGAAAGATAAATCTTCAGGAGAGATGATATGAAATTCTTTGATATTATAGATAAAATACCATATCCGGCACTTATTTTCGCTGCAATACTGATGGGATTGGCACCCTTTTATCCCATGCCTCATCTTTATGAAAAACTGTTAATGCTTAAAAAGGGTTTGCTTAGAAAACCGATTGATATTTTTGACCTCTTTTTTCATTCAGCACCCATTCTGATTCTTATCCTCAAGATAATCAGAGACAGTCTGAAAAGATGACACCTCTGTTGTAGGGGAATGGGGGATGCACCTCAAAATATCAAAATAAAGCGCCAATTGATATTTTGTGATCCCCTATCGCCCACAATTATATTAGAGAACAGCGACTTACAGGAGCGGACGTATTACAGCCCTGCATGGACCCGCATCTCCCTTATCCAGCCTGATAGGCAGACAGATGAGTTCATAATTGCCAGGGGCTACACCATCAAGGTTAATCGCCTCAAGGATGTATATACCCCTTGTTAAAAAGGAAAGGTGTATATGGTAGGACGCTCTTCATTAATTCATTTGAGATGGACCAGAGGTAGGGGCGCCTTTTACTTATAAACTTAACAAATGCGTTAAAATATATTAAGTTAAAAAGTCAAGGTCGCTAATTATGTCCCCAGATACATATCTATTTGTCCTCATACCTGGAATTATTGTATCAGTCTTTTTGTTATCTTATTTTTCCCTTTAGTTTTTAAGTAGTTACGACGATAATAATGTTAGTTCTGTTCAAATATAAATATACTTAAAATTTTTATATGCTTTTATTTCCATTTAAAGGGAGTAACTATGAAGTTTTATTGTTCGGAGTGTAACGCAAAATATAGCCTTAAAGACGAAGATATTCCTGAAAAAGGGGCGACCACGGTATGTAAAAATTGCGGGAATAAAATAGCAATAGCAAAACCGCAAGGTGACCAAAAAAGTGAAGAGGATCACAAGACAACAGGCAGGATAAATCAGGAAAATAATTCTGAAGCGGAAAATAAACCCCTGTTATCGGCCGGTGATGTACAATTTAGAAGTTTTGTCTTTAAAAATAGAGAAAAATATCTTTTGAAATTTAGAGCATTCAAAGCTGTAGACAGAGAGAAGTTTTCTGTAACATGGAATTGGCCCGCTTTTTTTATACCACCGCCATGGCTGTTATACAGAAAAATGTACCTTTGGGGGATTTTATCTATAGTGCTTGCGGTTATCCCTCTGATTAATATTCTTGCGAGTATAGGTTTCGGGATGACGGGAAACTATATCTATTATAAACATGCTAAAAAGAAGATAAATGAAATAATAGACAAGAATCCTGATGTGAGTGAGAGGGAGTTAAATATACTGCTTACTATAAAAGGTGGTGTCAGCTACCTTTTACCCATCGTGATGATTGTTATTGCTGTCACAGGAATATTTGTTGCAATAGCAGTCCCGCAGTTTAACGCTTATAGAATGAGGGCATACAATATTACGGCACAAAACGATTTAAGGGATGCAGCTGCAGCCCAGGAGAACTATTATATTGCTAAGAGTAAATACACTGATTCTCTAAAAGATATAACCGGGGACAGGTATAATTTTTTTGTAAGCAAAGATGTTGTAGTTCAAATAATTTCTGCTGATAAGGATAGCTATTGTATGGTTGCTTTTAATAAAAATGGTAATAAGAAGTATCAGATTAATGGAACTGGTGGAGAGATAACGGAGGTACCATCATTAGGGGAATGACGACAGAAATGATAAACAAAAATAAAAATAGAGGGGGCATCCTTTCATTGTTGCCAAACATATCCAGGTTGTAAATAATACACAGACCCCGTTGGGTTCCCACTATCTCCACCTGATAGAATTTGCTGATACAAGCTTTTTAAGCTCTGCCAGATTTTTCTTTGAATTAAAAATATTTTCACATAGTTCACACTTTCTGTATTTAACTATCTCGCTTGCCTTTATCCCCAGGCCTGTTGCGATAGCTGATAACCCGGCATTTCTTATCAGGTTATATAAAATATTATTTTCCTTTTTACTAAAAAGGGCTTCAATGCCTTCGCTTTTGAGATTTCCAAGGTATAAAAAATCCGTTTCTGAAAAAGCGCCCGCAACATCACAGCATGCATAAACATCAAGATCAGGTGTAAGATATGGATTCATTTCACAGGTATTTGAAAAATAGTCTGTTTTTAAATCTTTACGTTCAAAACCCTCTGCTCTGCCCAGATAAATAACAGGTTCCGGGAAGTATATGATTTTAGAATCCTGCAGAAGCTTCTCAATAGAATCATCCTTTTCTGAAAAATCTGTAACGAATAAGGATAGATTGTGCGGAGCCACAATCTTAAACGAATAAGGATAGATTGTGCGGAGCCACAATCTTATCCAATGGTTGAACAAGCCCGTGTCTATATAAAGAAAATATATATATCCGAGAAGCTGACAGGTAATGGAACTTAAAGTATAGCGGAAAGCAAAAGGCAGACCGGTACGCTGACCTTAAAAAAGGCCTTTAAAGTGATTGTAATCTTCATAAACAAAGCTACCTCCGTGTTATAAAAGCAAGAGGGGCAATTTCCAGATTAAGGTCTATTCCGAGTTGCAAACAGGCTTTCTAAACTTAACAATAGTCATCAGCGACTTACAATGGCTGCATTTAAAAGCAGGCCTTGGACGTATCGGGATTTTATCAATAACGACTCTCAATATTACCTGAATCAGAGAACGTATTTTCTTAGCATTACTGTGAAGGAAGCCATAATCCCTGACTCTCCTGAAGCCTTTGGGAAGTACATGTTGCAGTAGAAGTTTAATAAAATCTTCCCCATCCATTGTGCGGTATTTTACAATCTTATTGTTATCAATATACTTAAAGGTTATCTTTCCATCCCGGTTTGCAATGATATTTTTTTCGCTGATAACGCCACGGTATAAATACCGGGCAAGATACTTGAGGGCAGTAATGCCTGCTCCAACATGTTCGCAGTCAGCCACCCATTTTTTGGGTGCATTTTTAGGGATGGAAAAGCCGGCATTATTTAGCTCATGTAAAAAGCGGGCGCGGAAAACTTTAGCCATGGCTTTTTCATTAAAGAGGTATTTGCCTTTTTTCTTTTTCCATTGTTTGGATTTTTTATCCACTCCACCTGCCGGAATGATGACATGAACATGTGGATGATAATCCAGATTTCTGTTATTAGTATGCAGAACAATGGTCATACCGACTTTAGCCCCCAGTTTTTTTGGGTTAGCAGCAAAATCCTTTAGAGTGGATGCTGCACAGGAGAATAAAAAGGGGTATATCTCTTTTTGATGGTGCATGGCTAAAGGCCTGAAAGAATATGGCAGTGTGAAGGTAACCATAAAATAAGGTGCAGGCAGCAGCTTTTGCTGTTGTCGGTCAAGCCACCTGCTGGTTTCATGGTTCTGGCATTTAGGACAACTTCGGTGACCACAGGACATGGGGTTCCATTGGGAATGTCCGCACTGGTTGCAGATTGTATATACTTCTCCGGAATCAGGAGTTCTGCATCTACGAATGGCATTAAGTGCGCTTAAATGTCCTGGTAGTAGGGTACTGGAATGTTTAGCCATAAATGAGTCGTAATATTGGTTGATGATAGATGCCAGTTCCATGATTACACCTTCTTCAAATCAACATGAATGGAGTTGATCAGCTCATTGATTTTAACAAGACTGTCATTCTCGGTAATATCTGTCAGGTGAGCATAGCGAGCGGTAGTTTCAGGGGTGGCATGCCCGAGTATAGCCTGGATATGTCTGAGACTCAGGCCGCGCTCAAGCAGGTGTGTTGCGAAGCTGTGACGAAGGGAATGGATATGGACTTTTTTTTAATGCCGCATTCCTTAACAACTACCTGCATAGCCTTCTGAGTTCCGCCTGTGTCCATGTGATTAGTTGCCTGTTGGATTTTATCAGGAGAGCCCGTGGCATTAGGGAAAAGCCATACAGGGTTTTTGTGTTTTGACCATAACTCACGCAGAGCTTCTAAGGTAAGATCCGGCAATGGAACTAAACGGTCTTTATGACCTTTACCACGCCGGATATGGACCTTCTTTCTTTCAGCATCGATATCGCTGGTTTGAAGATGTAATGCTTCCTGCAAACGAAGTCCCATGGAATATGTAGTCAGTAGAAAAACCCTGTATCGGAGTTTTCTTGTTGCACCTATTATGCGCTCTATTTCACCGGGTGTAAGAATATCAGGCAGGGTATATACTTTGGGAGGCTTAATAATATCTATCCACTCCCATTTTTTCTGGACAACGTGTTTCCAGAAGAACTGAAGTCCAAGACGGTCCAATTTGACAGTGCTCCAGGAATGAGAATCAACCAGGTCAGAAAAATACTGTTCAAGTTGGTCCGGGGTAAGCTGATCAGGACAGCAGTCAAAATGCTCTTTTATCCGGCGCACCGCCCTTGAATAGGCATCAATAGTGCTTTGACTTTTACCCTGAAGTTTGAGTATTCTTAGGTGTCTTTCATAAAGGTCATTAAATCTTTCTGTTTCTTTTTTGTTCATAGTGTATCTCCTTTTATTATTTTTTGTGCCCTGAATTGAGCATACATCAGGAGCATACACTATTTATTATTTTTCTGCCGCGCAAGCGGCTTCGTTCAACAAAGGATATTAAATAATCAAGCCTGTTATTAATACAGCTTTTGGCTGCATTTATAATGTTTGCTATATTTACATGCTCCTGATGCCACCTGCTGCAGCTTATCCTCAACTGCGAGAGCCCGCTTGAAACAAGGAGAGATACAATGTTATCCGCATCTTCTGCTGTGTTTGCCCAGAACCCGTTTGTAACAACACGGGAATAAAAATAGAATTATTTTGTCAGGAAAATAGAATATAATGCAGAAAAAAATACTACAGAAAGATAAATCTTCAGGAGAGATGATATGAAATTCTTTGATATTATAGATAAAATACCATATCCGGCACTTATTTTCGCTGCAATACTGATGGGATTGGCACCCTTTTATCCCATGCCTCATCTTTATGAAAAACTGTTAATGCTTAAAAAGGGTTTGCTTAGAAAACCGATTGATATTTTTGACCTCTTTTTTCATTCAGCACCCATTCTGATTCTTATCCTCAAGATAATCAGAGACAGTCTGAAAAGATGACACCTCTGTTGAATTGGGGTCGGACCAAGGTAACTTTGATATAAAAATAATAAAGTCATAAAATAGCCCTATTTTAAGGCTTAAACCATCCTTTTTGACCATAAAAATAACTATTTAAACATTTCGAAAAAAATGCCAGGAGCGAACAGACACTACATCCCTGGACTTAAACATAAAACTTAAACTTACAATTCTTTAAAGTGTCAGTAAGACATTACATAAACCTGTTAAATATATTTTACACCTGTTGACACACATAATATTGTGCAATATAATGTGTAAAAAAATGGAGGTCAACAATGGCAACTAACCTGGCAATAGATGACGAACTGCTGCATGAGGCATTAGAGCTGAGCGGTTTAAAAACCAAAAAAGAAACAGTCAATCTAGCACTCAAAGAATTTGTAAACAGGCGCAAGCAATCTGAAATATTGGAGTTATTTGGTAAAATGGACCCGGACCCTGATTATGATTATAAAAAAGGGAGGAAACGTTGAAAGTCCTTGTAGATACACCAATATGGTCTTACGCACTTCGTTCAAAGAACAAAAAATATCAAAATGAGATCAACTCTCTTGCCTCTCTTATCCATAATCAGCGCGCCATAATAATTGGTCCTATCAGACAGGAAATCCTTTCCGGTTATAGTGATATGCATAAGTTTAGAGAGATAAAAGATAAATTATCATATTTTGAAAATGCTCCTATTCTGGATGCGGATTATGAACTGGCTGCGGAGTTTAGCAATAAATGTCGAAAAAATGGCGTTCAGGGGTCTCATATTGATTTTCTTATTTGTGCAGTGGCAAATAGAATTGATTCCCCAATATTTACAAACGATAATGATTTTGAAAACTATTGTAAGATAATACCAATTAAACTCTTTGAATCAGGTATGTAATTAGCCTTTTTTCCTTTCGATTATAAATAACTAAACCGGGTCCGACCAAGCCAACTAAAAATATATCCTTAAAAACACACTGTTCTTGACCCTTATATGGCTCTTTTTAAGGCTGAAAATGATGATATAAGAAAAGCAGAACGGATATCGTCCACAATTATATTAGAGAACAGTGACGATCGGACGTATTACTGCCCTGCATGGACCGGCATCTCCTTTATCCAGCCTGATAGGCAGACAGATGAGTTCGTAGTTGCCCGGGGCTACACCATCAAGATTAACTGCCTCAAGGATGTATATACCCCTTGTTAAAAAGGAAAGGTGAACTTTGGTAATATTTTCCGGCGGATTTTTGTCTGCAATGGTCAGGAAATCAAGGCCTACCAGCAGTATGCCAATGTCAGCAAGGTATTCTGCTGTTGCAGGAGTAATGGCCACATAATCTCCCTTATACACCCTTGTGCCATATACACGGGGCGAGTTTTTTGTCTTGAACAGGATCCTCTCACCCTTACTGATCCTGTAAGGTTCAAGCTCTTCGACTGTGATCTCCTTTTCGTTCATGATCTCTATGACCCTGGCGGGACCTATGGCAGTGCCTATGGGCATTTCATCTATGGATGTTCCCCCCTTGATAAAATGGAGAGGAGAATCGATATGGGTTCCGTCATGGGAATCCATTTCAATCCTGGACATGGTGACCTTGTCACCCTTTTCCACATCAAAAAAACGCTTCACGCTTGACCTGGGCACTTCACCATCGGATGTCTCCATGGCGAGCTCCGGAATATCTTTTCCCAGGGGTATCGAGATATCAATCCAGTCATTTTCAGGCATATATTTTCCTCCCTTTTATTTCTATCTGTGCAGTCGGTAAATTATTTGCTAATTCTCTGGATTTACATCGCGGATTTTAATGAGCCAACTTCCCTTTACCTTAACAAGTTCATTCACTTCGCGTCCGGCTGTAACAACCCCTCCCCCTGTTTCAAGTACCCCCATCCAGTATGCATAATAGCGCGCATGATCCTCATCTATAAACTCAATATGCGGATTTGTCACTATGTGATACATATGAGGCTGTTTTTTGCCTTCCTCATTCGAAGCATCCATTTTTTTCCAGGCATCCACCACCATCTTTTTCAGGGCATCCCTTCCTTTTGCCGATGTCTCACGGCTCCTGAATTCTCCGTCAGGTGTAAACTTGCTGAGAAATGCTTCGGCGTCGTGTGAGTCAAGAGCCTGGATGTATTCCCACATCAACTGTTCGATCTCCACCCTGTCCTGAGCCCGCAGCTGGACCTTTTCCGAGGCAGACAACAGGGAGGCGCCCATTACCAGAAATACTGATATTGATAAAACCGCTAACTTTCGAATAGACATATTCATCTCCTTAAAATGTTACAAATATTTTGACAATTAATTTTGTTATATTGAACAGACATCAAAAAAAAGTATCTCGCAGAGCCCGCAGAGTACGCAGAGAAAAACAAAAGATATTAAAATAAAAGCTTTTCTCTGTGCTCTCTGTGAGCTCTAGTGACCGAAGGGAACGGGCGAGAGATATTCCTTTAGTCTGAGTCATCATACTTATACATTAGTCCACTTCCCCTCCGGCCTTTACTTAAGGTGATTTATTTTCCGGCAGGGAAGATATTAACTGTAAAATCCCTGAAGGGTTTGTCATTACTGTCCAGGAACCTGGCGCAGAAGTCAGTTGCCCCTCCGCCGTTGATTATCGCACACCTTATGATGTTCTTTCCTTTTTTAAGGGTCAGTCGTTTGGATACACCGTCGTCAATGACCGTCTGGCGGTCGTTGTATATCCCTATGACCTCTCTGCCGTTGACCCACCAGACGGATGCGGCATTGGAACCTATTGCAAGGCGCATGTCATGCATCTCTTCGGGGCAGTCGATAACTGTAACTGCCCAGAACAGAACATTGGAGGTTGGCTTTCCAAGGTTGTAGGCATAATAATAGAGGTTGACATTATATTCGTTGGTGTCAACGGCATGCCATGCAAGTGTTTCCTCACCAGCCTTAACCTGATCACCGTCTTCAGGCACAACAGATAACTGTTCCGGGAAATACTCCTTCTTTACTGCTGCCCGGACTGCACTGTCCGTCAGGCCCGAGGAAGGGATCGGCTCCAGGATCAGCCACTGCTGGATAAAACCATCGCTGTCAGGTGCCTTCGGCACGGAAGAGGGTTTGGAAAAAAAGGATTTATGCTCCTGGTTTCTATTATCAGAGTCATCAGCAGCGGCAATACAGAAAAACCCCGTCAGCATGACGGTTATCAGAATGCAGATCCTGTGGATTTTGTTCATTGGAGACCTCTTTACTGGATTTTCATTTAAATAGTTCTGCGTTGTCATGTTCATCCGATTTTTACGGTGTCTTCAGGAGCCATCTCTGCCTGTCGCTGGAGGGATCAAATTTTGCCAGTGTCGCAAAACTGCTTCCAACCGCGGAAAGGGCCACAGGCTCCTTTGAACCGGGAACGGATTTAGGCATGATACGCCATGTACCGTCAGTAAGCTGATCCAGCTGCCAGAGCTGTTCGGGGCGGCCCGTAAAATCCGGGAGCGCTACCAGTTCCGCATCCTCCCCGACAGCAAGGGTGCGGTCTGTTCCTGCAATGGTGATCCTGAAGTATGGTGAACCGAGATAGCCCCCAACATCCTTTACAGGTGTAAGTGTCCATTTCTGCTGTGCCTGGCACATGTAGTTGGCCATGCGCACACCTGTATCTCCTGAAGGCCAGTTCACGGAAACCTTTGCCACGTCCTGTGGAGGAATAACGCCTCCGGCACCGCCGAACATTCCACCGGGTCCGCCGGGACCCCGGCGTGGCCGGCCGCCGACCGGCTGACCCTCTACGGCCAGTTCAAGCGCTGTGCCGGTTCGCAGGGACTCTATTTCATAGGTACCCTCTTTACAGTTGTCACCGGCTGCAGGCCATCCGTCTTTCCACAGTACAGGCCTGATGTCCATTACGCTTGCACCGCCCCTGTCCAGGTCAGCCTCATAATGGCAGGAGAATTTCTGAATACCTTCACCCAGGTCGATCAAACCGAAATGACCCGGACCGATTACACGGCCGCCTGATCCAACAAAAAGCCTGCCGCCCCCCTTGAGCATATCGATTCCCATATTATCCAGGAACGGCCCGGTTACCTTTCTTGAGCGGCCCACCCTGATATTATATCCTGAATCAGCGCCCCTGCAGCAGCTCCCGTGAGTGGCCAGCAGATAATACCAGCCTTCATGATAAATCATAGTTGCGGCTTCGCAGTTAATGGCAATGTTTGTATAATTTTGATCCACGCGCTGACCTGTCACTGGATCCAGCTCCACGAGCCTGATATAGCCGAAATAGGACCCGAAAACCATCCATAACCTTCCGTCAGCAGGATCCAGAAAAAGTCCCGGGTCAATACCGTTAAAAAACTCTATACCGTCAGTCTCGTTAATCAGTCCATCTTCCCGCCATCCGTAATCAGGGGACTCAGGATCAAGGCTCCTGCTCGATATCAGGTGGACCTGAGAAAGGGGCTGAGGTCCCGGATTGGAGGAAATATACTGGAAGTAACGGTCGCCGAGTTTAATGATGTCAGGGGCCATTCCCCGCCTTGAGGGTGTCTCACCCCGTTTCCAGAGCCATCCGTCACTGGACACAAGGCATGTGCCGCCAGTACCGTATGTGTAGAACCTGCCGTCACATTTGGCAATAGTGGATGGATCGTGAATAATGACATCGCCCTCAAGGGCTGAAGTCAGCGATACGCTGAACAGGATAAATCCTGCAACCAGTATGGTTAATCCCGTCAGGAGCAACGATTGCTTATAGAAAAGTCTCTTCATTGTTCGTTCCCTTAAATATTTAACATGAATAATTCCGAAAAGCCCTGGCCTCTGATCGTCTCTACTGAAGATACACATAGCCAGGCATCCGTTTTTAAGCTCACAAACACTATTTTGCCGCGGCGTGCCTTTCGATAAACCGTACTGCCTGTACCGGCCATTCCTTTGCCGTATCATCATTCAGATTGGCCCCCATCCCGAATCCGTGCATCGGTGTATCCAGAAGATGCATCTCCGCTGGCACACGCACCTTGAGACATGCCTCGTAGTAAAGGAGAGAATTCATCACCGGAACGAGGAAATCATAAGTGCCGTGTACAATAAAGGAGGGAGGTGTATCTGATGTAACATGTTTCCAGGGTGAAAGTGCGTCATAAAGATCCGGGTTATCCTGTGTCAGGTTTTTCCGGGAACCTTTGTGAGTAACCGAATCATCGGTCAGGTCAATCACAGGGTAGAGCAGAAGCGCAAAGGCCGGCCTGGCGCTGATGCTGTCAATCTCATCGGGCACATACGTCCCTTCGGGCAGCAGCTTATCGTTATAGAGTGTGGCGAGCATAGCTGCAAGATGTCCGCCTGCCGATCCCCCAAAGACACCTACCCTGTCCGGATCCACATTGTACTCCTTTGCATGGGCCTTTATGTGTCTCAGTGCACGCTGTGCATCAAGCAGTGTAGTTGGGTAGTGATATTGCGGGCCATGCCTGTAACGCACAACAAAGGCTGCAATATTATGCTCCTTAAAAAATTCGGCAATTGTTCCCCCTTCTCCTGGAACCGTCAGCATCTCGTAACCGCCTCCCGGGCATAGCAGAACTCCCGCCCCTGTTGCCTTGCCCTCGTCAGGAATATACAGATCAAGAGTAGGTTCCATGGGGTTAAGTTCATTTTCCTCGAACTCTATCACATTGGGAGTTTTTTCATATAATTTGATTCGTTTCACGTTGGCAGGAGGAGTGAGGCTGACCATGACATTCTCACCTCTCTGGCCACCAAAACCCCTCTTTGCAGCACCCGGAAAGCTTTTACTCCCTGGCCTGCCCGGTCCCGGTGCCTCCTGAGCATATGTAACCACCGATATAAACAGCAATACTGCCGTAAAAGATAAAAATACCCTTGTAAACTTCAACATATTCATGCTCCCTGTAAATTATTTAGTTTCCATCCAGAAATAACAAAAATCCGGATGGAGCTTTCAGCATTCAGCTGTCAGCCGTCAGCTAAAGCTCTGCTAGAAAAGCATTTAGCCAAAAGCTGAACGCTGACAGCTGACCGCGGCTATTCAAAAACGACAGTTTTTGGATGGGCACTATTTAATAAAGCTGCCTCCCCTGCTGCCTGATATCCCGGATTAATCGGTCACAGGGATCGGCTCTTCTGCGGGCAGAGAACCCGCAGATTTCCCGAAAACAGTGAACTCGATTATTCCCAGAGGAGAAGTTTTTGGCCACTCGGTCAATGTCAGCCTGACAAAACGGCACTTTACCGGAGAAATATCCTCAAATATTGTATCCCTTGCAAACTTATTATTCGTCTGATCAAGGGCATTAGAGAATTTTTTTCCGTCCGTTGATACCTCGATCCTGTACTTATAGACATCTTCGGGCTGCTGCGTGCCGGAGGCCCTTCCGAAGCGCATTCTTCCTCCATTGAACATTATCCGGACCCCGTCAATGGTAAACAGCTGGACCACATCAAAACGGGTGGCAGGAGAAAGTTCAATCGTCAGCGTCGGGGACTGATCCGAAGGCTGGGGCTCCCACCAGGTTCCGCTCGAGTTATCTACAGCATAGGCTGCGAATCTTCCGGGCTGTTCGGAAGAAAATTTTGAAAGGGCATTCATGGCCAGAACCTTGTTGATGGTCACCGGTATTGATCCGCTGTCGCCATTCGACGGATCGCTGACAACCCCGGGGGCCCATTGCGGCGTATCGGTTATCTTTACGGCCATGTTGCCGTCTGTATCAAAGGTGATACGGTCCATGCCAATTCTTCTCCCTCCGGGAGGATTGGAAAGGACAATCGTGTAGAACTGCCAGAGATTACCGTCAGGCCCCTCAACAATGCTTCCATGGGCTGTACCGGTAACAAGGCCTTCTGTTTTTCGCATGAGAGGATTGTTTGATGCGTACCTGAATGGTCCCATGGGAGATTCGGAAATGTAGTATCCTCCGGCATATGTCTTCCACTGTGTGCCTGAGGCAGAATACTGCAGATAGTATTTCCCCTTATGTTTATGGGTCCAGGGGCCTTCGACCCATGCGACATCGTTATATTCATTCATCTCGCCATAACGCTCCCAGACATGGTCGCTGTTGAACCTGATAAGGTGCCTGACAGGGCCTGAAAACCTGGTTAAATCGTCCGGATCGAGTTTTACTGCAAAAATCCCGCTGACTCCCCGCCCGGCATAGTAAAGATATGGTGTATTATCATCATCAATATAGATATCCATATCAAAGGCGCCATTCCAGCCCCCTGCAACATCCGGTGTGTTTTTCCATTCACCCAGGCTCGTATATGGTCCGAGGGGATTATCTGCCCTGTACAGGGGACCGTCATTTCCGCACATATAGTAACTGCCATTATACTTGACCACATCCGGGGCAATGGGTACTCCTTCGACAGGGTGAAATGACCATTTCAGCATATCATCCGATACCCAGGCGCCGCCGCCTGTACAGTACATGTAATATTTACCGCCATCCCTGATGACCGTTACATCACCGGCGGCATACCCTCCAGGTGCTTTTACCATGGGAAGTGGATTGCAGTAACGTGCTGATTTACCGGTCTCAGGTCTTTGTGCCCCTGTTATGGATGCAGAAAAAAGGGCAACAGCTAAAATGGCGAAAAGTATTCGATTCATAGCAAATCCTTCTCCCCCCCTATTCCGACTTTGTGTGGCGGTTGAAGAAATTAAAAACATCAGGCATGCTGCCGCCGATGATTTCGCCGTGATCCAGTCCAGGCAGTGATTTATATTCTACTTTAAAATCCAGGCCCTTGAGCTGATCGGCAAGCTGCTCTGATCCTTTGACAAGCGTATCATCTTCTCCGACAATGATAAGCAGCGGCACATTTTTGAGTTTCTGGTCGCGGCTCCATTCAAAACCCATGGCTGCAGGGGCAACTCCGGCAACCGCGGCCCAGATATCGGCGTACTTTTCACCCATGTGCAGTGCTCCGCCTCCGCCCATGGAATGACCCATCAGGTATATCCGGTTTTTATCCACGTTGAACTCCCGAAGGGCCATTTTAAGCACATTCATGGTGTCCTTCTCGCTAAGTTCGGTTACTTTTGCCGGGTCCTTCTCCTTTTTACCGCCAACATCTCCCCCCATATACATGAAGGTTTTGGGCTTGGGTTTTGATGAGGGACCGGTTTTGGCTCCGGGAGCTTCAATCTTTGCCTTGGGAGGGCCTGGCATACGCATCTGCATGCCGAATGGCCCGGTCGGGCTGTAGCCCATGGCGCCTATCATTATATAGCCGTTCTTTTCAGCCTCTTCCACGCACTGCCTGCGCATGAAGGTGCCATGATTTCCGCTGAAACCGTGAAGTGCCAAAACAAGCGGGGCTTTTTCACCCTTTTTAACCTTTGAGGAGACAAACACCGCATAGGGAAGCATCTCACCTGTATCGGTAAACAGGTACTCCCTGAGTTCGACACGGTCATCAACCGGGTCCATTCCCGTACGCCGGCTCTCTCCTGCCTTTGTACCCACAGGCGGGCTGGTTACCTTTGAGGTGGCCAGGTTGTCATCAATACTGTCAGCAAAGGTATTCTGTGTAACTGCTGATATCATCAGAAAAACAGCAATTATTACAAAAAGGGGGAATAATCTATTTGTTCTAAACATATTCAACTCCTCTATTAGTATTTAATATCTGCCATACTCCCTGACTGATTCAAGCATAGCCTGAACCTCTTCAATCTTCACATTATTTGGTATCAGGACAGCGAGTATAAGGCCGCCGCCCTTACCGCATTTATCTATTACGTCCTTGAGGAAAGCCTCCAGTTTGCTGACAGGCCATACCCTGGAGGAATTGGGGCAGCGTACCAGCAGGGCGGTATGACCCCCGAGGATATCCTTTGCCCTTTCAGCATCTTCGGCATCTGTTGATGCCAGTATTTTCCCCTTTGGCAGCTCCAGCATGCATTCCAGCCTGTCGCCGAACTTTGATTCAAAGAATGGCACAGGGACATAACCCAGGTCCACGTGGGTCTGCAGTGATTTTTTCAGTCCCGGCCAGTAAAACTTTTTAAACTGTGCATCGGACATAAAATTAGGGTCTCCTCTCCATAGCGGCATGGCTATCTTCTGGGGATAATCCCTGTGGGAGGTATCAGCGGGAATCGAACGCGCAATCCGTCTTTCAAGGATAACCTCGCAGGCCTTTATAAGTTTTTCAGGCTGACGATACATATCCAGCATCGAGCCCTTCATGCCCCTTAGGAAACTTGTAATGGTATCAAATGGCGCCCCGCCCACACCGCCTGGAGCAAAGCTGGCAAAGGGAGGAAATCCAAGCTGGGCAATTTCCCCCTGTGCATCTCCGACAATCTGATAAAATTCAGCTACCTGTCTTCCTGCCTCAGCCAGGCGTTTTGCCATTTCCACAAATTCGGGACTTGTAAAAAAGGGGGTCATCGCCTCAAACCCCATCAGCAGGTCATCCAGTGGAGGCAGTTTTGAAAGGGGCATCAGTGCCCCGTATACCCTGGGAAGATAGCAGCGGATCATGAAGCCCGAAGGATCATTTAAAAACATGTCATATTCATCAGCCTTCATGTATTCCCCTTCTATGAACTGATATTCATAATTCTCCGGTACAGGACCTCCCGGCCAGACGCAGTTTTTCACATCCAGCGTGGTCATGGCCGGTCCGCAGAAGGGGAAACCTGCCTCGCTTATATCAGGCTCCAGATCCATGGTTACTTTCCTCATGGTCCGCTTAAGGGAGAGGGGATCGTAATAGGAGGCGGAATTAGGTAATCCGTAATGGGACTGGGTATCGATAAGGGCTAAAAAGGGAACCCTGTCGGGCTCCCTCAGCTCGATTACATCCCTGACTCTTTTTGCTCTTTCGGCATAAAGCTGCTCTACTGTTTTTCCGGTCCGTTCCTCAATCTGCGTTTTCAGCTCCAGATTTTCTTCATGATATTTCTCCAGTTCATCCGGGGATACCATTTTCGTCATCCTTTTTATCTTATATAAATTCAGCCGGCTGCAACAGCCGGTTTATGTATTGCTTTTTAAACATGACTCACTGTGGACGGGTCATGTGATCATGTCTATTCCTTCTGCGGCTCTCCATCAGGGGGACCGCTTTCTATGGGCACCTCCGGTATAGTAATGATAAACAGAAGTGCGATTAACAGTGCAATGGCCCCCATCAGGAAGAGGACACTGAGACCGGATTGAAGTGCTGTCCGGATTGCCTGTACTGTGTCATCAAAAAGCGCGGGGTTGATATTTTCATTTTTATCAAAGGCCTTCTTAAGCTCGTCCATGGCCTCCTTTGACATCAGGACACGGGGATCGGCAATGGAATCCAGGGTTGCAGTATCGATATTAAGTTCGAGATCCTCGGGAAGCAGACTCTGGAGCTTTTTTTCATAGGTAACATTCATTACAGGTCCCAGTATGGCTGGAGCGGCTGCGCCACCAAGCGCCACAATGAAAAAGATAGCCGCTATTGATATTCCCCTGAATTTTACAGGCAATGCAAACTGTACAACCAGGATATTTATAGTGGGTATGGACCCCACACCGACTCCACCGAATATCATGACAACGACTCCGATCCACAGGGGTGTTGCCTGGTTGAAGAAAAAGAGCATAAACATAGCTGTAGTCAGACCTGCATAACTCATGATAAACATCCATTTATAACGCTTTGTTTTGGCAATCAATAAACCAGCAGTAATTGCGGTAACAGCGCTGAACCCGGTAAATGGAGTCAGCATTGCACCACTCAGTTGTGCACTCGCCCCCTGTACCCCCTGAGCAAAAAGCGGGTAATAATTCATGATGCCTATAAACCCGAAAAATGAAAGGAACGTGGCTACTGCAGCGGTCAGAAAGGTGCGGTTTCTGAAAACCTGGGGGTCCAGAACAGGTTCCTTTGCCTTTAATTCTACCATGATGAACAGGCTCCATAAAATAATGGATATTACAAGAAGCCCAAGGACATAAAAGGAAACCCAGGGATATCTGTCTGTGAAGGAAACACCCAGGATCATGGCAGATGAGGCAGCTGTGAGTATAAATGCTCCGACATAATCAATCTGATGGTCTGTACGTTCGGTTCGTCCGGGAACCCCTATGATGACAAGTATTACGCAGATTATGGCTATTGGAACAACGGCCCAGAAAAAGTAGCGCCAGGAGAGATTGGTGGTGATAATTCCAACCAGTACAGGAACGGAGAAATTGGCGATAAGGGGAGAAATATTCAGCAGGCCGGTCCATTTGCTCCTTTCGGTTGGGGAAGAGAACATATCTCCTACAACCGAGAAACAGAGAGCTGCCAGGGCACCCAGCCCCAGACCGATGATCACACGGGCAATGATGTTAAATACGAATGTCGGGCTGACAGCAGCCAGTATTGATCCTGCAGTGAGAAAAAACAGGGAGATCAGCAGCATGATTTTGCGGCCGTACATGTCGGACAGCTTTCCAAAGAGCAGGGTGGAAGGAGCCATTGCAAGGGCAGGGAGGGATATTGCCCATGAAAACAGGTCCATCCCGTTCAGATCGGCAGCGATCCTAGGTGAAGCAACACTCTGGCCGAGGGTCATACATAAAGTCAGAAAGTAGGTAATAAAAACCGCTGAGAGTCCCAGCACAATCGATTTGGTAAAAAAGCTTTGAGGTCCTTCTGTTGCCGCCTGAGTCATTGTTTCCTCCAGTTAGAAGTCATGATGAAAATGAAAAAAACAGTCTGTTCTGCAACTGATGCCGCAGATTGATTTAAGCCTGTGAATACAGGGAAACTGCACCGAAGTAATATCCGCATATTTATGCTTTTTTGTATACTTTCATACATTATTTATTGTTATTTGCCTATAGAATAGTTTACTATCCGGATAAAGTTTTAAATTTGAAGAAATTCCTTAAAGTTAAATTTTTTCCCCGAACATTAACCGGATTTTACTCAATCACACCGGAGATTTGGCAATGATTCTAACAAAACACAGGATTAATGATTCAGCACGCTGGGCAGTTGATGGATTTTTTCTTGAATCCGATTTTGATATCAAAAAATCCCTGAGTCTTAGTGCGGACGAATTTAAAGCCGCCCTGCTGCGTATGAAAACAGATGAAAAAGCAGCCGGAGAACTTCTCCCCCCGATCGAATATGACCATGAAGTATGGGCCTGCGGTGTGACCTATGCACGAAGCCGCGATGCACGTGAAGCTGAAACAGATATTAAAAATGTCTATGACATGGTCTATGAAGCCAAACGCCCGGAACTTTTTTTCAAGGCAATCGGATGGCGGGTTAATGGAACCATGGAGCCGATTCGCATTCGAAAGGACAGCAGCTGGAATGTACCTGAACCGGAGCTTGCCCTCTTTATCAACAGCTGCGGTGAAATTCTCGGTTATTGCGTTGGCAATGATGTGTCATCCAGAAATATCGAGGGAGAAAATCCCCTTTATCTGCCCCAGGCAAAAATGTATGACGGGTCCTGCGCACTGGGCCCGGGAATCTGCCTGGCTGATGTTAAGCAGATGGAAAACCTTCCTGTTGTATTGGAGATTGAAAGAGAAGGTAAAATTATCTTCATGGGTAAAACAAACACTTCACAGATAAAACGTTCCTTTGAAGAACTGGTTTCCTATCTGACCATGGAGATGACCTTTCCCTTTGGTGCATTCCTGCTGACCGGAACCGGAATTATTCCTGACGAAGAGTTTTCACTGTCTGTGGGAGACAGGGTTATCATAACCATAGACCGGCTTGTGCTGGAGAACCGTGTAGAGCAATAACAAAAGATAAGATTGAGGAGATAAATATGGAATACCAGAAAGTATTGATTGCCGGAGAGTGGCGTGGCCCGAAAAACCCTGCCGGTCATTTTAACGGGGTAAATCCTTCCACTAAACAGTCGCTTCCTGAATACTATCCGGTATGCGGAGAAGAGGATATCCTTGAGGCTGTTCAGGCGGGAAAAGAAGCCGCCGTTTCATTAAGAAATATACCCCGGGAACGGCTGGCCCAATTCCTTGAACTCTTTGCAGACAAAATCGAAGCCCATTCTGATGAGCTTGTGGAGACCGCCCATATTGAAACAGCCCTTCCAAAGGTACCCAGGCTTAAAGATGTTGAACTCCCCCGTACCACGGGTCAGCTTCGCGAAGCGGCCAGGGCGGCTCGGGACCTGAGCTGGTGCCGTGCAACCATCGATGCGGGGGTCAATATCCGCAGCATGATGGGACCTCTGGATGGTCCGGTTTCAGTCTTCGGCCCGAACAATTTTCCCTTTGCATTCAACTCCGTTTCAGGAGGCGACTTTGCGGCAGCTGTTGCAGCCGGCAACCCGGTGATTGCCAAGGCAAATACCGGGCACCCCGGAACAACACTGATACTTGCCCGGCTGGCCTTTGAAGCAGTAAAGGAAACCGGCATGCCTCCTGCCACGGTTCAGATGATCTACCGAACCATGCCGGAACTGGGCTTAAAAATGGTCTCTCATCCGCACATCGGGGCCTCCGCCTTTACAGGCACTAAATCGGCCGGACTGAAGCTTAAAGAGGCTGCAGACAGGGCCGGAAAACCGATCTACCTGGAGATGTCAAGCGTCAACCCGCTGTTTATCCTTCCCGGAGCCATTGAAGAACGCTCCGGTGAAATTGCGGCCGAGCTCTTCGGATCATGCGCCATGGGAGCCGGGCAGTTCTGCACCAATCCGGGATTAATAATTGTTCAGAAGGGAGAGGCATCCGAAGAGTTCATCAGGATTCTTGTGAAAATGTTCAGCAGCAACCCGCCGGGAACATTGCTCTCACTCACCGGAGCGGATGACATTATAGATGCTGTTCAGATTTTGATTTCAGCCGGAGCTCAGGTCCTCACCGGCAGCAACAGGGTTGAATCGGAAAGCTGCATGGCGGAAAATACCCTTCTGAGGGTGGATGGAAAGAGATTTATAAAACATCCCCATGAACTTCAGACTGAGGCCTTTGGAACAGCAAGCCTGATTGTGGTTGCGGAGGATGTCAAAGAGATGAAAGAGATTGCGGCGGTAATGGAAGGAAATTTAACAGGGACGATTTACTCTCATTCGCAGGGTAATGATGATGAAGATTATGATATTCTCGAGCCTGAACTGAGAACCAGGGTCGGAAGACTCATCAATGACAAGGCCCCGACAGGCGTGGCAGTGGTCCCGGCAATGAATCACGGGGGGCCCTATCCGGCCACGGGTCATCCGGGTTTTACAGCTGTAGGTCTGCCCGCATCAATGCTTCGTTTTGCAGCCCTTTACTGTTATGACAATGTACGCCAGCACCGTCTCCCTGTTGAGCTTCAGGATAAAAACCCAACCGGAAAAATGTGGCGCTTAATTGACGGAGAATGGACACAGAAAGATATGTAACCCTGAACCTGCAGGAAAATATAATGAATACAGAAAAGATACCCTTAACCCCGGATATTCTGGGAGATGAATCAGCCATTTCCTCAATGCGTCTTTACGGAGTGAGCCCGGATGGGAAACTTCCTCTCAGTGAGGAAATACTTCTCAATGCCCCAAGCGGAGACCTGTTCGGCCTTACCCAGAATGCGGGTATGGGATGGAACCCGGATGATACTAATCTTGATCAATACCTGATTCTCAGCACACCCGGCGGTCTGCGTGGGGATAATGGTGAGCCGGTTGCCCTGGGTTATCACACTGGTCACTGGGAAATCGGTTTACTTGTCAGGGAGGCTGCCAGGGTTTTTAAAGAAAACGGGACGCTGCCATTCGCAATGTACTGCAGCGACCCCTGTGACGGCCGGACCCAGGGAACGGAAGGTATGTTCGACAGCCTTGCATACCGCAATGATGCAGCCATTGTAATGCGAAGATTAATCCGTTCACTTCCCCGGAGAAAGGGCGTAATGGGGGTTGCCACATGCGACAAGGGGCTTCCGGCCATGATGATGGCCCTGGCTTCTACAGGGGATCTTCCAGGCATCATAGTCCCGGGTGGTTCTACTCTGCCTGCAAAGGATGCAGAAGATACTGCCAGGATACAGTCTCTCGGCGCCCGGTTTGCTCATCATATGATTGACATTGATTATGCGGCTGAAATGGGCTGCAGAAGCTGCGGTTCGGCCGGTGGCGGATGCCACTTCCTTGGTACTGCCGCCTCCTCACAGGTGGTTGCAGAGGCCTTCGGGATGGCGCTCCCTCACAGCGCCCTCTGCCCATCGGGTGAAGAAGTATGGCTGGATATGGCCCGTCGCTCAGCCAGGGCACTGCTCAATCTTTCCCTAAAAAACATTCCACTTAACCGGATTTTGACACAGGAATCCCTTGAAAATGCCATGCTTGTTTTTGCAGCCTTCGGGGGGTCGACAAACATGCTCCTCCATATTCCTGCTGTAGCCCACGAAGCCGGGTTAAAGATTCCGGAGCTTAAAGACTGGACACGAATCAATAAGCAGGTTCCCAGACTGGTGGATGCATTACCCAATGGACCGAATAATTTTCCCACTGTTCATGTCTATGCAGCCGGAGGTGTCCCGGAAGTCATGCTTCATCTTCGTAATATGGGGCTCCTTAATCTGGATGTAATGACAGTAACCGGAAAAACACTTGGTGAAAATCTTGAATGGTGGGAGGCCAGTGAAAGACGCAGTGCAATAAAGGCAAGGCTGAATGAACTGGATACCTTGAATACGGATTCAATTATAATGGATGCAGATTCTGCAAAAAAAGCCGGGCTGACCAGCACTGTTGTCTTTCCCTCCGGGAATATTGCGCCTCAGGGGTCTGTGATAAAGGCCACCTCTATTGATCCGGACCTTATTGATGAGAACATGGTTTACTCCCATACGTCAAATGCGAGGGTTTTCGTATCGGAAGAAGATGCCATAAAGGCCATAAAAGGACAAAGTGATTTTCCCATAAAACCGGGAGACATAATCATTCTCATTGGCTGCGGCCCTATTGGAACCGGCATGGAAGAGACCTATCAACTCACCTCTGCGCTTAAATATATTCCCTGGGGAAAACATGTGCCAGTGATTACCGATGCGCGTTTTTCTGGTGTATCAACAGGGGCCTGTATAGGCCATGTGGGTCCGGAGGCCCTGGCAGGCGGTCCGGTCGGTAAACTCCGGGATGGCGATCTGATAGAGATAATCATTGATCAGAAAAATCTTATTGGCAGTATTCAGTTTGTTGGTGAGAAAGATGAACGGTATTCTCCTCTAAAGGCAGTTGAAGTGCTCAACTCGCGGTCACTGCATAAAGACCTGAGAGCAGCGGATAAATTACCTGAGGATACCCGCCTCTGGGCTGCACTCCAGAATGTCAGCGGAGGCACCTGGGCAGGATGCATTTATGATGTGGATAAGATTATAGATAAGCTGCAGAAACAGGGTTAATTAATTTAAAAGAATTTTTGATAAATATTTTTAATAAAACTTCGTGCCCCTTGTGCTCTTCGTGGTAAAAATGCTCATCTATTTTCAGGAGGGATTGTGACAGACACTACACTTATTATTGTTGCCGCAGCAGGAATATTACTCCTGTTATTTCTGATAATCCGAACAAAACTCCAGGCCTTTATTGCCCTGTTGCTGGTCAGCACTCTGGTTGGAATCGCATCGGGAATGCCCCTTGAAAATGTCATTAATACCATCAAAAACGGAATGGGCGGAACATTGGGGTTTGTTGCAATTGTGGTCGGACTGGGCGCAATGTTCGGCAGCATTCTTGAGGCTTCCGGAGGAATTGAGCGGCTTGCCAATACCCTGCTGGATAAATTCGGGGAGGACAACGCCCAGTGGGCAATGGGAATAACAGGATTTATTGTGGCCATTCCGGTATTTTTTGATGTGGGGTTTATTATTTTAGTACCGCTCGTATACGGGCTTTCGAAAAAAAGCGGAAGGTCACTGCTGTATTATGGAATTCCACTGGCTTCGGGCCTGGTGGTAACCCACAGTTTTATCCCTCCCACACCGGGCCCCATTGCCGTGGCAGAATTATTAAAGGCCGACCTGGGGTGGGTAATCCTGTTCGGGGCAATTGCAGGCATTCCCGCCATGATTATTTCAGGGCCATTTTTCGGCAGATATATTGCACGTAAAATCCATGCTGAAGTCCCGGATACCTTTCAAACTGTTACAGAATCAGGTTCAAAAAAGATGCCGGGATTTACCACGGTTTTTATCATCATATTTATTCCACTGTTCCTGATTTTACTGAACACAATATCGGGAATCCTGCTGGAAGGCGAAAATCTAAAGGCCTTAAAATCCTTTCTGGGGTTTATCGGGCATCCTTTTATCGCACTGTTGATTGCTACCCTGCTGGCGGCCTTTCTTCTGGGTACAAGACACGGCTTTTCCAGGGAGGAACTTCAGAAAATCACCACCAAAGCACTGGAACCAGCGGGTATTATTATCCTGATTACAGGAGCCGGAGGTGTATTCAAACAGGTACTGATAGACTCCGGCGTGGGTGATGTACTGGCAAATATGATGGCGGCATCCTCAATGCCTACGGTACTGCTGGCGTTTACTGTTTCAGCTATTGTCCGTGTTGCCCAGGGATCGGCTACCGTGGCCATGATTACAGCAGCGGGAATTATCTCCCCTATCATTTCTGTTTTAAGATTAGAGGGTCCGGCACTGGGTTTGATAGTAATAGCTATTTCCGCCGGTGCTTCAATATTATCGCATGTCAATGATTCGGGATTCTGGCTGGTTAACCGCTATTTTGGTCTCTCAGAACAGCAGACATTAAGCTCCTGGACAGTCATGACAACTATTCTGGCCTTAACAGGACTGTTAGTGGTGTATATAATAAGCCTGTTTATAATGTAGGCCCGGATCATAGTGTGATTTACTGTCGCTGTAAAAATACAGGTAGAGAATAAAAATGGTGATAGTTTTAATGGGGGTTTCAGGTTCCGGTAAGACAACAGTCGGAAAACTGTTGTCGGAACGAACCGGCATCTCTTTTTTTGATGGAGATGATTTTCACCCGGATGTTAATATTAAAAAAATGACTCAGGGCATTCCTTTAACGGACCTGGACCGGGTGGCCTGGATAGAAAAAATAGCGGATTTCATAAACTGCTCCTCTGAAAAACATAAGATCCTTGCATGCTCTGCCCTTACAGGATTTATACGGGCATTGATTGTAAGCAAGGTAAAGGAACCCTGTTATTTTATATTTCTAAGGGGAAGTTATGCATTGATAAAGGAGCGGATGGATAAAAGGGGAAACCATTATATGAAATCAGGCATGCTGGTCAGCCAGTTTGAAACACTGGAAGAACCGGAGAGGGCACTGATAATTGATATTAAAAATTCTCCGGCCCTTATCTGCGATGAAATCATTGATTCAATGAAAGAATTTAAAGAAACTTAATATTTTCAGGAAAAGAATTATTCTACACCTTGTACCAGTGCTCAGTGCAGAAGGAGGATGGGAAAATGCGGATTGGACTCATAGGCCTTGGCCGTATGGGAATGAATATGGCAAAGCGGTTGCTGGAAGGCGGGCACGAGGTAGTCGCCTGCAACAGAACGCCGGAGAAGGTGGAGCAGATAGTGGCCGAAGGTGCTGAAGGCGCCTTTTCTTTAACAGAGCTGGTAGAAAAACTCACCACCCCCAGAATAATATGGATAATGCTGCCTGCAGGACAAACCGTGGATGATCATATTAAAGAGCTGACCGAACTTCTCACCCCGAATGACATAATAATAGAAGGCGGCAACAGTTTTTACAAAGATGATATCCGCCGTCATAAAGCCCTTTTAAAACATGGAATACGCTACATGGATGTCGGTGTAAGCGGGGGGATATGGGGCTATGAGCTCGGTTACTGCACCATGGCAGGGGAGAAAAGGATCTTTTTAATTTTCTTGAGCCGTTATTCAAGACCCTTGCCCCGGAAGAAGGGTATCTTCATTGCGGCGACGTGGGAGCAGGACATTTTGTAAAAATGGTGCATAATGGAATTGAGTACGGAATGATGCAGGCCTATGGCGAAGGATTCGATATCCTGAAACATTCTCCCTATGCTGAAGCCCTGGATTATTCCAGAGTTTCACACTTGTGGAATCAGGGAAGCGTTATACGCTCCTGGCTTCTTGAACTTGCAGAAAAGGCCTTTAAAGAAGATCCCGAAATGGATTATATTGCAGGAAAAGTGGCTGATTCGGGAGAGGGCCGCTGGACCGTTCAGCAGGCCGTAGAAAGCGGAGTACCCGCTCCGGTTATAACCCTGTCTCTCATGAGCAGGTTCAGGTCTCAACAGGATAATTCATTTTCTGACAGGGTCCTGGCCGCCCTGAGAAGGGAATTCGGAGGGCATTCGGTTGTTTCATCAGAGCAGCAAAAAAAATTGAAAGATTGAACATGCCCTCCTGCTCACATAATCATTCGAGGGTTTTGGCAACACGTATACCGAGATAGCTGCGGCCCCGGGAATCTGGAGAATAAACAAAGGCACGGTTTGCAGAACGCAGAGATTTCGGGTCACTCATGAATGAATTACCCCTGAATCCGCGTACATTGCAGTTACCGCTCTTTACCGCCGATCCGTCGGAAGGAAGTTTTTTTCCGTCAGCTTCGTAGCAGTCCTCGATCCACTGGTAGACATTCCCGGTCATGTCACACAATCCAAAACCGTTTACAGGAAATGAACAGACCGGAGATGTCTCCTCGCCCCATACATCACGACCTTCAACAGCTCCTCCCAACTCCTGATCTGCTTCCCTTCCGAAATTGGCGTACTCGTGGCTGGGTTCATCCCCCCACCAGTAGGCGGTTGTTGAGCCTGCGCGTGCCGCATATTCATATTCCGCTTCGGTCAAAAGCCTGTATTGATCTTTGCCTGTCTTTTTATTAAGCCACCCGACAAACACTTGGGCATCCCACCAGCTAATGCCGACAACCGGTTTGCTGCCTCGGCCATAATCCACATATTCCTCAGTCTCCGGTTTGCCCTGGTTTGACTTCCTTAGCGCTGTTTCCACTGCCTGTCC
Organism: Desulfatiglandales bacterium; assembly: GCA_963667015.2. Classification (GTDB taxonomy): domain Bacteria; phylum Desulfobacterota; class DSM-4660; order Desulfatiglandales; family HGW-15; genus JAAZBV01. Next base: position 2,222,245 of record CAXXJJ010000001.1, on the reverse strand, counting down.
GTCACACATGGCATCGCGAGCGCAGGCTTCCCACTGATCCCATGTGATCGGGGCTTTACTTACCGCAAAGGAGTAATCGAGCGTGACCTTGTGCTGCCTCTCGTCATCTTCCCTGTATTTTTCAGCTTCAGGAGATCCCATGATGAATGTTCCGGGTGGAATAACCACCATCTCAGGGCACATCGCACAATCTTTAAAGTTCTTGCCGGCGCGCTTCGGCTCATCCGCTGACATCGATATTCCGGCTATAAGGCCCAGCAGTATTGCAACTGTCATCACTTTACCTGCAATCAGTAGTCGTTTCATATTTCCTCCTTTTTAGTTTATCTTATCCCCGGCTTCTATGACTTCATGAACCGGGAGTCAAGAGTCATTTGCAAAGGTATCTAATCTTGAGTTAACTCCTTCAGGTTATATATTTCAAGTCTTTTTTAAAAACTTTGTTACTGGATTTCCTATAGCTGTTGAGGTTGCAGATCTTTTAAACTAATAACGCGGACCATAGTTAGGAATCGATAAACCAGCCTCCAGAGCCCCGAGATCCGGAGCATCTCGAGAAAAGCCATCGTTCACATTCGGGATAATGCATGCAGCATCAACGGCTGCAGAATCCGGTTTAAGCCGAAAATCCATTTCATCGGCACTGAATATTTTTGTAATCTCATCAGGATAAACAGGCGGATTAACACGTTCAAAAATATCATAATCTACGAGTATGCTGTGTTCATCCTGTCCTGTGGCACTGCTGTATTCTGCGAGGGTCTTATATTTCCGCTCTTCCCCTGGATTTTTATAGTCCTTTTGATTATCAAAGGGAGGCGAGTTCCATCCAAAGGAATACTCCGCGTCCGGGGCAAGTCGAAAGCCGTTATAATCAGATGATGTGTAATTGGAAAAAGTATCTACAGAGAAAACAGGCGCTTCAGGCATCCAGTTTAGAATGAGATTATTCCTGAAATGATAGTTTGATCCCGCGCCTGCATTCACGTTTGCAATTGCTGTATTATGATAATAGATGGATCCCGATGGGTGATTTGCATGTTTTATAAAACCCGTGTTTGAGCCATGGTATATAATATTGCGTATAAAATATACCGGCCCGCCGTAAAGGGTTTGTGAACTAAGGGCCTGGGCTGCTCCGTCAATGCAGTAGTTGCGCAGGACACGAATATTATACATGCTTCCGTCTGTCTCTATGGCATTATCATGCACGTTTTGAATAAAATTGTTATAAAAGTCATTTGCCCTGAACATCCTGTCTTCTTTCAGCACTTCATCAACCGGATAAACATCCGGATGACCGTATGCGGGATAGCCATCGGGGACACCGTATGTGGCATGACATATTCCATTATGAAAATGTGCGACATAATTATGACATATAACATGACCCTCCCCGGCCAGTTTGACGGCATACTCGGACAGACATTTTTCATAGGGGAAAAGCAGTACAGGTGTTCTTTCACTCTTAAGAAACCATGAATGTATTTTACTCTGGTCATGCCTCCCGATAAATTCGTTATCAGCAATATAGAAATTCTTTGAGCCCGACCATTCGGAATGAATTCCTTTATCGATATTCTCAATTCGGCATCTTTTGACTGTTAAGCCTTTGCATCCGGTTATCCTTTTCTGTCCGGCCCAGAATGCAACATCGGTATTACGGATGATCAGTCCTTCAAAATGATGGTAATCCGCGGCCATAACATTGAAAAGGTTGAAGTTGCCGTTTCCGTCAAAGACCACCTTTTCTCCTTCTGCAGCCTTTATGACAATGGGCTTTTCAGGAGTTCCTTTCTGGGTCAGGAAATAAGTCCCTGAGAATTTAGCGCCCTGCCCCTGTTTCCAGATGTCCGCCCCGTAAAAAGTCCAGTCCTCTTTGTAAACTCCCTCATGAATCAGTATGGTATCTCCCGGCTGGACCCGGGGTGGGGCAACATTCCACCAGTCCGCAGTACACCCTCCGCCCGCATAATAGGCCTGCATAAGATTTATAAAATTAGGTTCTTCTTTAGTTCCGGTATGATCCCAGGGGTAGACATGGTAAACCTTGCCGCCCTCTGCAGGTTTCGGCTCTGGACGTGTTCGCACAGTAAGGACTTTTTGGTTCTGTAAAGATCCATCTTTACCATTACCATGAACACCATCCGGATCAGAAAGAGTAAATTTACACTCATAATCCGTATCAGGCTGAAGATCCATTATGCTTCCGGCAAACAGGTTCGGCGTCACATAATCGATCCAGTTTACTGAAAAAGTATCAATGCATTCTTCATTCTGGATTCTTAAAAGAGGCAGGGCCTCTTTCCAGGAATTTTCGCCCTTTTTTCTGTACCGTACTTCAACAGTGGCATTATGGTTGGCATCCCCCTCAATATACCACTCAAATCCAAGGCATATGAGAGTCGGAGGTTCAATGACAAATTTCACAGGTTTTACCACATTCTTATCTTCCTGATTTTCTGGATACTTTTCCTGATGGTCACCTGTAGATATTGAACTGTCACCACAGCCTGACAGGCCGGTGATTAAGAGAAAAACAAAGAAAAGCACAAAAATAAAATTCCTTTTGATTTTCATAGGTTGACTCCTTTTAACTATTTATCTGACTGCAATGGCAAAACCCTGACGTCCTTAATAGCCGTAGTTGTTGCTCCTTCAGTATCGGTAAACTTGAATGTAATTGTATAGGTTCCGGGATTTTCATAGACATGATCGACCATTGGACCACCAATTGTAACAGGAGTACCATCTCCCCAGTCCCATGTGCTGCCAGCCCATTCAGGCAGCGCCGGATGATGATAAGATGTCTTGTCATCATTAAAAAAGTATGAATCATTCCACACCAGCACAAGATCTCCCACCCTTACCTTGTCTGATAATATTTCGATTCTTACTTCCGGAGGTCTGTTCGGACGTGTCTTGCTGATGTTATCGTATTCAAGGAATCCCTCCGGTGTCCGGTCAATATTCTCTAGGATTTCTATATGTGCAGCATAAGCTCGCCTTGCCTGATCAAGTGTAACCTTTTCCGGTGTATCAAGAATGGAATGATAGTAAATGGGAATAGTCGCCACATTGACCCAGGGTCTTGTCGACGGTGCAATACCCCACTGGGGTCCGGAGCCGATAGAATTAAAACGGTTCTGGGTGCATACGAATCCATACTTATCCATTGTGAATGCTGCAAGCCTGGAAAAAGTATAGTTGTTTGAAATAATATAAAATTCGTTGGTTTTGTCAGTTGGCGCTATTTTGCCTTTGATTTCGTCATACATATACCTTGTACCGCCAATGGCATGGTCCACGTCCCACACTATTGCCTTTTCCAGTTGGGCCTTATGCGCCTCGGCAAACTGGTAGTGGCCTGTATTGTTGTCAAAATCATGCCCAAAACACCATGCGAAGATCATTTCACGGTTTCTTGATTCTCTGGGTTTATGAGCAAAGTATTTTGCCCAGGCTATCATCAGGGCTACACTGCCATTATTATCAACAGCGCCGGTAAACATTCCGGTATCATAGTGTGTGCCTGCTAAAATTACCTCATCCATACTTCCGTTTCCTGGCAATTCAAAAACAACATTATGGGCCTTAAATGTTTTTTGCGGTGCCTTGAGCACCATCCTGACATTGGGAGGCGCAGAAGATGTTGCAAGGCTCCTTAGATAATCCCCCACGCTCCTGCCAACAGAGAAGACCGGGATCGGGAAGATATCAGGCGGCATTGTCGGGTCGCCCTTTTGGAATTGCGGACTATCAACCTGCAGGCCGGCCCGAATTACACCGATAGCGCCCTTGTCTTTTGCGGTAATAACTGCATCATTCGCCCTTCCGGTAGGACTATAACCCCGCATCATTTTCTCGTCTATCAACACGATTTTGTCTTTAACATCAACAAGATCAAAATTGGAAGCAGATCCGTCACCTGCATAGGCGAGCTTACCTTTAATTCCTTCTTCCGGGGTCCCAACAGTCCATTGTAACGGAAAACAGGTCAGTGTCCTGCGGTTCTGACCGTCGATTTCGACTGTAAGTTCAAATTTCTCGGGATAGGGACTGTTCACTGTAATCGGTTCCAGTTTGGCCTGTACACCATACTCCTTAAGCCTTTTAAGGATATAGCTGGCAGCCTGATCTGCTTTAGGCTGTGTCTGTATCCCGGAATTGATGCCATACCCGGCGATGTCGCAAAGATCCTTGAGCATCTCCATAACTTCTTCTGCGGGTTCAACATCTTTTAAAGGCTTCTCCTGTTGGTTCCCGGTAGATTCTGTGCTGTCGCCACAGCCGGATAAGATTACAGTCAAAAGAAAAATGGATGAGAGTATTATGAGAAAACTACTTTTGATTTTCATACATTACCTCCTGTTTGAAGCGGGTTTCAGGATGTGGCTTTGACAATCTTAAACAAGAAAATACTGACGTAAGGAAGAAATCCGAGCATAAAGATTTCAATGTCTCCTATTCTACCCATACCCGACTTAATGTCAACAACACAGTCAGGCTATGGGGACTGATCACCAGCCCCCATTTACATATATCCCGTGAGTGGGATTAATCATATCTTAAAGTCACTATTAATTTACCGCTCTCTTTTCCGGGAATGATCTGCATATCCATTTTTCCGCGAATTTCTGTCCCTGTTCCAAGATCGGAAAGAAACTCTGTTATCGTAGCCTGATTACCTGGTCCGATCAAATGGGCTTTGGTAAGCTCTCCACTCCACATTACAGGACCGAAGGTATGCCTTAATGTATATTCACCAGGGACAACATTTTCAAAGACATACTCATTTATATCTTCAATAATCATCTTTCTTTCAACCATTTCCCGTCCTCTGAGAAACTCAATTTCCGCTCCCCTTCCCATGGTCCGCTCTGTTCTTTCCCTGTAATAATCCGTTCCGCTGTCAAATGCCTCAACCTTGAAATAATACTTTTCATCCCTGTTAAGGCTGTGGATAGTCAGGGAATAGCCGTCATAAACCATATAGTTGTTATATAGTTTTTCAGGCTCAATACCGTAGCGGACCACGTAGCCGTCTGCCCCTTTAACCGGCTGCCAGGTCAGGGTCACATCACGGGGATCATCCGGATCGCGGACAATCATCACATCCTTAACCTCTGTAATCCCGGCGGCATCCGGGTTACCGAATATACGAAAATCCTTTACTGCAAATTTTCCTTCGTCATGAGTAAAGACATTGGCCAGTTTTACGTACCTTGCCTTTACCGGTTCTGAAAGCTCCATGTAATCATGCCTCAGATCTTCTGGATTATTGCTTTTATCAATAAGCATGGACCAGTTTTTGTTATCATCTGATACGAGGATCGTATATGACTGGTAGCGGGTAAGGTTTTTACCGCCCATGCCAAAACCGAAGCCCGATCCTTCCACCTTTGCATCATGCTGATCAAAATTGACCTGCAGGGCATATATATCGCATTCCTTTCCCAGATCCACGGTCATATATTCTCCCGGGTCACCGGTTGCGGCCGCCCAGTGAGTCATGAAATTTTCATCCACGGCATTTTCCGGTCCGAAACCTTTAATGGAGGATGACACCTCTACATATTTTTTAAGGGACAGAAGCATCCATCCGGTAAAGTTATTATCAACCGCATTCTCCTTTATACCGGGATGGTACTGGGGATAATCGCCGAATGCCGTATTGGAATGCATTACACCCTCGGCATCCACGGCAGTAGGAAACAGAACGATCTCACCGCCTCCCCTTCCTCCATAGAATGAAGGAATCATACAGATGGTCCATAGCTGCCCGTTTTTATCGTGAAAGGTGCTGCCATGACCTGCCCCCGGGGCAAACCCGGTTGTCTTGAATGTCAGGGGATTATGGGGTGAATATTTAAAGGGCCCGAGAGGGCTGTCACCAACATATACACCATGGGAATAGGTTAAAAATTCAAGACCGATCGCTGCATACTGCAGATAATATTTCCCCTTGTGTTTTATCATCCACGGCCCTTCTATCCATGGTGATTCTTCAGGGAAGTATTCTCTATGGTCAAAAAACGGGAAAATCACATCTTCGTTCCTTCGCCTTTCAAAGCCGTGTGACTCATAATCGCCGAAGAACAGTGTTACAGGCTCTCCCTTTTCCTTAAATCCGTTATCCGGATCCAGTTCAACCGCCTGAAAGGGTAAAAGCTGTGACCAGCCCCAGTACATATAATACCGGCCGTCATCATCGATAAACATGTCAGCATCGCCGTAATCCCGCTGGTATTCACCGACTTTTGTCCAGGCACCCTTCTTCGGGTCAGTGCTTGCAAACACTTCATGCTGGCCTTTGTCCCCGGAATAGATTAATTTTTCACCGTCACTCACGACAGAAGGACAACCCCATGGAAGCATCGGCGCCTCAACATAGGTCCAGTCTCTCATATTACCGGAATACCAGTAACCCCTTCCGCCGGTAATAAAGAGGTAATAATCATCCTGGTGAAGGACTACGACAGGCTCCCCTGCCCTTCGCGCCCTTTCCGACCCGACCGCAATATTAAGGGGATTGCAGAATGTCAGGGGCTTGTCCGTTATCCTTACAGTAAAATCCCCGGATTTATCCGAATTAACCGGTTTACCGGAATCAACCTGCTTGTCCGTATTATCCGGCTTGTCTGAGCCACAGGAAAATAAGGTAATAGTAACCAGTGCCGCTGTTGCAAGCCAGATTGCTGTTTTTAATGTTATTTTATTCATAGTCTTAAATCTCCGCTGGTTTAATATTTTCAAAGCACCTATCTCCATCTGTCAATGGAAACGGTCACCGGCCTGTACATATGCCATGCCTGCATCATTGGGCTGGCATTACCGCCTGCTACAACAATATCGATGGTACCAGGTTTAAATACCTGATGCAGGAAGCTGTCAGGTTTCCCTTCAGTCTCCGGTGTATCCCTGAAATAATGGGAGGTCCTTAATTCACCCAGAGGTTTTACTGCATGTTCAACCAGGTAATCGGCTATTTTCTGTTTTGTAAATCCCTCTGCATTTAACATCTCGGCACGCTTGGGCGATATGATAATTACTGCACCCATGGGGAACTCAAATTCGGCAATATCTGCGGCCACATGGTCAAGGGTAAAGCGCACATGGCCGTAATTACCGGCGTGCGCCCAGCCGCCGATAAACATTGTGAGCGTGTTGTCTTCCGGTTTATAGCCCTGCGATATGCTGAATGGCTGCCATGGACTTTCTTCTTCAAACTCGGGAAAAAGAAAGGGCCAGGTGCTGATGTTGCCCACAACCGCCATCATGTTTATACCGGTAACGCCTCCCCCCAGATTAATTATAAACAGGCGCAGGGCGCGCCCCAGAACAGCGTTGGCATAATTTCCAGGGCACAGAACAGAAGTGCCCGCGTTCATGCCCAGCTCCTGCCGGATGGGGCCGTTCACAACCTGCATAAAAGAGAATGCATTTGTTGAGCGAACAAGGGAGTTAAGGTTATGCTTGCCGTATGCCTCCAGAGTAGCGAGGAGCACCGGCATATGGCGGGGTTCACAACCGGCCATTACCGCATTGATGGCGACTTTTTCCACGGTTACACCCAGGCCCTCCGGCATCATGGCGTTTATAACCACGGTTTTGGGATCGAGGCTCGTGCCCTTCAGCATCTCTGCAACGCGATCCCCGGTTGGCGGAATAACAGGCAGACCGTCTGTCATACCCTGAGTATGAAAATATTCCTGAATTTCATCAAGGGTTCCGCAGGTAATAATCCTCGGTCTTTTTGGCGTCTCGATGTAACCCTTTCTTTGTTCCTTATCATTGAGCGGAAGGATCAGGCATGCAAGGATATCATCAATAGCCCTGTCTTCCTGAGACTGGTTCATTGTCTCTGCGGGATAGGGGATCGCTGTAAAGCGAACCTCTGCGCCCTCCCGGCTTCGGGTGGTATCAGCAACACTTAACAGGGTATCAAACATCAGTACTGCACCCGGCAGTCCGGATTTTTCCAGTTTTGCCGACCACTTAAAGGCATAGGAAGTAGTGGAGGAAGATGGTGCGCCCGCATAGATGAATGCATCGGCTTTGTCCAGCATCTCCTTCCAGAGCTCGGGATCATCCTGAGAATATCCTGTAATGCGGCCCTTGATTGTGACTGCAATATCAGGATAGCTTTCCTGTAATTTCTTCTTAATCTTTAAAAAAAAGGTTTCAAATCCTGTGCCGCTTCCCCAGGAATTGATCATATAGATCCGTCTTCCCTTAAGAGATGACAGCCTGGGACTCAATGGAATACGTTCGATCCTCGGCCAGATACCGCGCGGATCAAGAACAGAATAGATTCCTTCACTGTTTTTTTCATTTTGTCCTGCAGCGGGTGCTGATGCAGTCAGAAAAAGCAAAATAATGACAACCGCAAAAAATAGAATTTCAGTAAACCTATTACGTTTCTCACAGGGCATAGCATTCCTCTTTGATCGGGATAAATATATCAGGCCGCTTTATAATGCGTCGACATTTTTATTGACACTATTAAGTCTTTTGTATACCTATATACATTATTTAAAGATAATTGCCTATAAATTTAGTATTTGTGAAAATATTTTATATTATCCGAGCAATTCCTTACATTTAAATCCAATCTCCGAATTTTAAGCGAGGACGCGATGAAACTCCCCATAAAAATTCACCCTTTTTATATTTTCACAGCAGTAATTTTTATTTTAACAGCCATGTTTTCGGGTTGCAGGTCTGATGTCCCTTCGCCCGTGTCGGAATCCGAACCAAACCTGGTGGAGACATCCAACGGTCCTGTCCGCGGCCTTAATGAGGACGGGATATATAGTTTTAAAGGTCTCCGTTATGCTGCTGCTCCTGTCGGCAAACTAAGGTTCAAGCCGCCTGTCCCCCCAGTCTCCTGGACCGAGCCGGCAGACGCCTCTGAGTACGGCAACAGGGCCATGCAGGGTTCCGGCCCGGGCGGGCCTGCCTCAGGCCTGCAGAAACCGGATGAAGACTGCCTGTTCCTTAATGTATGGTCACCGGGACTTGATAAAAAAAAGCGCCCGGTCATGGTCTGGCTGCATGGCGGAGGGTTTTCCTCCGGTTCCGGGGGCGATGACTTCTGTAACGGTAAAAATCTTTCCCGCAAAGGGGATGTCGTCGTAGTCACGGTAAACCATCGTCTGAATGTCTTCGGTTTTCTGCAGCTTGGTGAAGAATGGGGGCCGGAGTATGTATCCTCCGGCCAGGCCGGTATGCTTGACATTGTCATGAGTCTCAAATGGGTAAAGGATAATATCGAGGGTTTCGGGGGGGATCCTGGCAATGTCACCATATTCGGCGAAAGCGGAGGAGGACGCAAGGTGGCCATGCTTATGGCAATGGACCCGGCTAAGGGCCTTTTTCATAAAGCCATTATTCAAAGCGGATCAGGGCTGGATGCACCTTCAAAGGCAGATGCAGTGGCACTGGGACGTGATCTTCTGAAAAACCTGGGAATTGCGGGAGGAGATGTTGAGGCTCTAATGAACGCGGATGCCCAGAGCATTTTTAAGGCCCAGCCTTCTATGCCGCCTTCTCCGCCATCCCCAACCGGCCAGCTTACGGTTCCAGTCGGAGGCTTTGTTCCATGTATAGACGGCATAGCCCTTAAGCGCAAACCATTTATACCTGATGCCCCGGAGATATCGGCCGATGTTCCCCTTATGATCGGTTCAAACAAGGATGAAATGGCTATTTTCCAGGGAAACAATCCGAAATTCGGAAAATACACGGATGAAGAATTTGTTGAACATGTCCGCACGGTCCTGCCAACCAAGGCTGATGAATTTATTCCTGCCCTGCGTTCTGCCTTTCCGGATTACTCTCCGACCTATCTCATTACAGCCACAGATTCCCTGAAGGGGTATTTTATTGCAACCACATTTCAGGCAGAACGAAAAGCCGCCCTGGAAGGAGCCCCGGTTTATGTCTACCTCATGGTCTGGGAAACCCTTGCCGATAATGGACGGCTCCGTGCGCATCACGCACTGGATGTTCCACTGGTATTCGACAATGTCGAAACAAACAGAAGCATGGTAGGTCCCGGACCGGAGCCTCAGCGTATGGCAGATCTTATGAGTTCGGTATGGATTAAATTTGTACGCACCGGCAACCCCAATATAGAGGGGCTTCCGCAGTGGCCGGCTTATTCAAGGGAAAAACGCAGCACCATGGTCTTTGACACCGAAAGCCGTGTGGTGGAAAGGCCCTATGAAACAATACGCCAGATTCTAGTTAAATAATATGAGAGACAAAATGAAAAAATATTCTGTATATGCAGCCTTAGTTTTATGTATTTTTATACTTTCATGTGCGAACAATAACACACCCACCGTGGACCAAGTCTCCAGCCCGGGCGAATATGCAGGCTACAGTGATGTGATCTACAGTGATGAATATGATATTACATCTCAGTATGTCCCGGTGAGTGACGGCACAAAAATCGCCGTGGATATATACCGCCCAAAGGATAAAGCAACCGGAAAAGTAATCGAGACACCCCTTCCTGTCATATGGATGCATACACCCTATAACCGCAGGCATACAAATAACCAGGGAGCCCTTACGGTTGAAACCTATCCCGGAACAGCGGCAAGGCTCATCAAGTACGGCTATGTGGTGGCAACCGCGGATTATCGGGGACTCTATGCCTCATATGGACATAACGAGGCATACAACCGGGGCGAATGGATTACTGCCGCGCGCAAGGATGCATATGATATTACCGAATGGCTCGCGAAACAGCCATGGAGCAACGGCAATATCGGCATGTGGGGCTGTTCCGCCACAGGCGGCAGCCAGATGCAGGCTGCAACAACTGCTCCGCCCCATTTGAAGGCAGTATTTCCCATGAGCTGCGAATATGATGTCTATCCCTTTCGTGTCCCTGGCGGCATGGCTCCATCCAAGGGCACTACCACACAGGCAATGTCTTCCAGGGAAGCCCGGGATGCAGTGGCAACACCGGTGGATGCAGATACTGACGGGTCCATGCTGAAAGAAGCCATAGCAGAGCATGAAGGATCGGTTGAAAATCCGGGTTACACGCCCTATCGGGACAGCTTTGCCGAGGCTATCACTGATCCGACTTCCCAGCCCTGGTGGCTTAAAAGCAGCCCCCATACATACCTTGATAAAATCAACTCTTCAGGCATCGCAATGTACCTGGCGGCAAACTGGGACGAAGGCCCCACAAAACACGGTGCTTTCTTTACATTCAACAACGTAACCGGTCCCGCAAAACTTATCGTGGGTCCCGAAGGACACTGCGGCTGGATGGCAGTGGAAAAAAATACCGGGTTTGATATCACAATCGAAGAGCGCCGTTTCTTTGATTACTGGCTCAAAAGCATTAAGAACGGAATAATGGATGAAGATCGAGTATATTACTACACATACAATGCCCCTGCCGGATCCGAGTGGCGTTCTGCAAAACAGTGGCCCCTGCAGGAAGAAAAAAGGGTCAGATACTATCTGGGCAACGGCACACTTGAAACAGCAGTACCCGGGGAAGCTGATTCGAAAAGCGAAACAACCGTTTCATACCAGCCGGCTCCACGCGGTCAGCTGCCCCCGGGCGGACTCATATACGAGACTGCACCGCTCAGCTCTGATCTCCAGGTCACTGGCCACCCCGCTATCAGCCTCTGGGTATCGTCAACCTCTACAGACGGGGATTTTCTTGCCACCATTCAGGATGTTGCGCCTGACGGTACGGCCAGATCATATAACGTTCAGGGAAGGCTAAGGGCCTCATTAAGGAAGCTTGATGATCCGCCCTACAATAATCTTGGTTTACCATGGCACCGATCCTATGAGGAGGATGTGACACCCCTTACGCCCGGTGAACCTGCAGAGCTCCAGTTTGATATACTGCCTGTATCCATGGTTTTCAAGGCAGGTCATCGTATACGTCTTGTGATCAATTTTGCAGACCGTACAACCCCGGTGATTGATCCTGCTCCGACAGTTGCAGTGTATCACGATTCAACTCACAGTTCCTATCTGACACTCCCGGTTATAGAACTGAACTGATACCGGATGAAATCATGGGTTGAATAAAAGATTTTAAAGTTTTCAATGGAAGCATTATGAATAAAATTAATACAAAACAATATTTTTTAGAGTAATCATGAAGACTAAATATTTTCTATTGATGTGCATATCCGTATTTCTGCCTCTTTCACTTCCTGCTTTTTCAAGTAACCTAGACAACAGGGTTTATTCCGGAGAGTTTGTTATAGAACCTCCTACACTCATATCTCTCGGTTTTGAATGGTATATTGACGGTGACAGCAACCGCAATGCTGCAGTTTCAGTGCGATACCGGCTCAGGGGAGAGAAGGATTGGCAGGAAGCCCTTCCTCTTCTGCGGTTACAGAACGAGGAGCTGATAAACACATACAATGCCTTTGACTACACTGTACCTAACATGTTTGCAGGCAGCATCATGGATTTAAAGCCGGATACGGAATATGAAGTAAAACTCAGGCTGACCGATCCTGATGGTGTGGAAAATACCGATCAGCATCAATTCTTTGTCCGGACCCGGCCCGAACCACAACCATTTAAAGGTGGACGGGTTTTTCATGTATACCCTCCGGGATTTAAAGGTGAAAAGCAGGCACCTTCATTCACCGGTCTTTTAGGAGCCTTTTATACCAGTGCAAACGGTGCGGACTGGTTTAATGCCTATCCGCCAAGGGTAAAACCCGGAGATACGATCCTGGTGCATGCAGGTATCTATAAAGACGATCGTTATAAATATGCCAACCAGCTGGGCCTGCTCTTTGACGGAACCTATCGATTTCGCCAGAGCGGAACAGCGGAAAAACCCATTGCCATAATGTCGGCAGGAGACGGGGAAGTAATTTTTGACGGCAATGGAAATCATGTCCTCTTTGATGTAATGGCATCCGATTATCTGTACTTTGAGGGTCTTACCATTCGAAACACTGAAGTGGCCTTTGAGGCCGGGCACAAGGGTCTGACCGGAACAGTAGGGCTGACAGTCAAAAACTGCCGTCTGGAAAATATCGGGCGTGGGCATATATACGGACTGGTCAGGGTCAAAAAACTTTTTCATTGCCGATAATATCTTTATCGGTAAAAGCCATCCGGAAAGGCTCGAGGGCTGGATCGGGAAGGTATGGCAAGGTACCCCCGGCTACCCTACCCCGGTTCCTTCGGAACTCGCAGTAAAGGTTTATGGCTCAGGTCATGTTATTGCCTATAACTATGTGACCAACTTTCACGACGGCATTGATCACGCAACCTATGGAAAACCGGACGGGGATCCTTCGCCTGTCAGGGAACGTATGCCCGTATCAATTGATATTTATAATAATGATATCACCAATGTAGATGACAATTGCATAGAAGCCGACGGGGCCATGTACAATATCCGCGTACTGCGCAACCGATGCATTAACCAGGCCCATCGTTCACTCAGTACCCAGCCGGTATTCGGAGGTCCTGCCTATTTTATCCGTAACATTGTTTACCATGCTCCGGAAGGAGGCTCAGTCAAGTTTACTGCCAACAGTGCAGGAATTCTTGCATATCACAATACCTTTACATCCGAAGTGCTTTCCATGGGCCAGGCTTCCAACCTGCATTACCGCAACAACCTGATTCTCGGACAGGGAGCAGCACCTGAAATATTCAGCATGGAAACCGCCACCAATTATTCAAGCTCGGATTACAATGGTTTTAGACCAAACCCCGGCGCGGATGTCTCATTTATCTGGAAGTCACCGGATTTTAATAAAACAGCGGATTTTACAGGAAAACCTGTAGACCGGCGATTTAAGACCCTGGAAGAATTCAGCAAAACCACGGCACAGGATTTACACAGTATCCTGATTGACTATGATATATTTGAAAAGGTACCTGCCCTTTCGACCGAAAATCCCGGCAGGCTTTATAGAAGTGAAGACCTGGACTTCCGCCTGAAGGCAGGTTCCGGAGCAGTTGATGCAGGAATGATACTGCCCAACGTAAATGACGGGTACACGGGTCGTTTACCCGACCTTGGGGCCTATGAACTGGGACAGGATATCCCCCACTATGGCCCGCGTAATATTAAATAAAACACAAGGAAACCGGTTTTGCCCCAAAAAAAAGATCTGTCTAACAGTAAAATAATTGAAGATGCCAGCACAGTTAACGTTTACAGAGAAACTGATGTTCTGGTTGTCGGGGGAGGCCCGGCCGGAACAGGCGCTGCACTGGCTGCAGCCAGGAACGGCGCCAGTACAGTACTGGTCGAAAGATTCGGCTACCTCGGGGGCCTTGCAACCGGTGGATTTGTTTTATGTATCATGCCCATGAGTGACGGTACAAATGAACAGCAGATCGCGGGAATATGTCAGGAAATTATTGACAGGCTCGATGATGTCGGAGCCGCTGTCCACCCCCGTAAGGAAGACCTTGGCTCAAGTGACAAAAAACTGACCGATTACTGGAGGCGGTATCCATTTACCGTAATCGGAGGCAGGATCGTACTCAGTGCCCAGGTTGATCCGGAGATGCTTAAGTGTATATTAAATGACATGATGGAGGAGGCAGGAGTAGAGCTCCTTCTGCATTCACTGGGCTGCAGGGCAATTGTGGAAGAAAACCGGATCAGGGGTATTTTCTTTGAAAGTAAATCCGGCAGGCAGGCAATAATGGCCAAAACAGTCATAGATACCACCGGGGATGGTGATATCTACGCCTCGGCAGGGGCATCCTTTGGCGGAATGCCGAAATCCGACCAGAGAGCCGCAAAACTCTCTTTTACCTTCAGGTTTTCCAACATCGACAGTAATAGATTCTATGAATTCAGGGAGACTGATAAAACAAAATATGCTGAATTAATGAAAGAGTGCAATGAAAAGGGCGGATTCACACACGCCATATCATGCACGCCTGACGATGTTATGTGGTTTAACAATCAGCTGCCTGATTTAAGCGGACTTGATGTCATGGATTTGACCAGGGTAGAGATAACCGGCAGGAAAAGAATGAGGATTACATATGATTTTTTTAAAAAATATGTGCCCGGATTTGAAAAATGCTACCTGATGGATAGTGCAACCCAGACGGGAGTACGCTGCACAAGACGGCTGACCGGGGAATATACGGTCTCCATGGAAGATATAGAATCCGGAGTTGTACATGAAGATACAATCCTGGAGGCGCCGTCATTCATTGCGCCTGTTACAGAAAAACCTCATATACATGTTCCATACAGATGCCTTGTTCCTGAAAAACTGGAAAACCTGCTCACGGCAGGACGTTGTGTTTCGGCTGATGAAATTGCCATTAATTTTCTCAGCCCTATTCAGTTCTGTATCGGTACGGGCCAGGCAGCAGGCACTGCCGCTGCAATGGCGGTAAAAGATGGTATTACGCCACGAATGGTTAATTACGGACGGTTACAGGAATGCCTGACCTCACAGGGGGCATTACTGACTATCTGATTTTTTTTAGTTTTTTATGTATATAAGGAGATGTAAACATGCTTTCTTCAAAAGAGAATTTTCTTGAAACAGTAAAAAAAGACGGTAAGCCTGACCGGCTTGTAGATCAATATGAGAATTTGGCTTTCTTTCCCGCGGACCCTGTTGCCGGTTATGCAAGAGGAAAACGCTATAGGGGTATGGAGCCCCTTCGGGACAAATGGGGAACACTTATTCTGTGGCCGGAAGATCAGATAGCCGCAATGCCCCATGTTACAGCAGACGATAAGGTTGTACCGGATATATGCGAATGGAAGAAGAGCGCCATAGCCCCTGATATTATTGGAAACTGCTCTGATCCTTCTGTCTGGGAGCCTGCCCTTGAAGCGATTTCCAAAATAGACCGTGAAAACAGTTTATTGATGGCCTTTATGCCTACCGGCGTATTTGAGCAGCTGCATTTTCTCATGGGTTTTGAGGATACCCTTCTTAATTTTCTGGCAGAACCGGAATACATGATGGAGCTTTGTGAATATGTAGGGGAATACCGGTATAACTATATGAAGCTTATTGTTGACAACCTTAAGCCCGATATTATGCTTACCCATGATGACTGGGGGAGCAAGAACAGCATGTTTATGAGCCCTGACACCTGGAGGGAATTTATTAAACCCCAGTTCGTTAAGACATACAGATACATGAATGAAAAAGGCGTTATTATAATGCACCATGCGGATTCATTCCTTGAACCCATTGTAGAAGACATGGTTGAGCTGGGCATCGATATCTGGCAGGGAGCTCTTCCTCAGAATGATATACCCAAAATCCAGAAACAGCTCGACGGACGCATGGTTATCATGGGCGGGATTGATGCGGCGATAGTTGATCGAGCTGATGCCCCTGAAGAGACAATCCGGGCCGAGGTCGTAAGGGCTCTTGAGGAGTATACGCCGGGCGGAAGCTTTATTCCATGCCTTACCTATGGGGCTCTGGGCAGCATATATGAGAATGTTGACACCATTATAACTGAAGAAATCAAAAGGTTTAATGAAGATCGTTTCGCCCTGTTGACAAAGAAATAATCCATTGCTTTTATAGCAGTGGCAGATACTTTTTAAAATATATTGAAGTTTTATTTTTTATAAATTATTCATATAGTTATTATTAATTCAACCTGGCAGGAAAATACAGGTCGCTTCATTAATTGAAGGAGAGAATTATGAAAGAATCCAAATACTCAAAATATGTGGTTACAAATTTTACACCCAACCTGGGCAAATCCTCTCATCGAACCGGTCCTGTAGAGTCTAAAGAACAGCCAAAAAGTGAGCCGACTCACGTGATGTGGCTGGACAGCTCCATTGTTCCCGAGGCATCATATGTCGAAGCCGTATGGGTATGGCCGGAATGCGCTTCCGAAAGAAATGTTGCAAAACCTCATACCCATGATTTTGATGAATTTATTTCCTTTTTTGGAACAAACTGGGATGATCCGCACGATTTGTGCGGTGAAATTGAATTCTGGCTGGAGGATGAAAAATTCGTCATGACTGAAAGTTTTCTTGTTTATATTCCGGCCGGGATAAAACATTGTCCATTAATTGCAAGAAGAGTTGACAGACCCATTTTTCATCTCAACTCGGGCAGCGGGAAACAATATATTGATAAAATCTGATCGTCATTCTTATTAACTCAATTAAGGAGGTACAATGCTGTTTAAACATTCAATTCGATTTTTATTGTTGCTGACCCTCATATTCTTTACCTTTGCCTGTGATTCTTCAACTGATAAAGCGGAGAACACTGCCCGGAAAGTCCAGGAAGAGATTAATGATGCCTTACCCCTGACAACAACCGTTGAAGTAACCGGAGGCACAATTGAGGGAGTAGATCAGGACGGGATTTTAACCTACAAGGGAATTCCTTTTGCAGCCCCGCCTGTCGGTGATCTGCGCTGGAAGGCACCAGCCCCGGTACAGCCCTGGACAGGCGTAAAAAAGGCGGATGCTTTCTGCTCAGCATGCATGCAGACATCCGGAGCTATGGGCAACACCGCCCCCGTAAGTGAAGACTGCCTGTACCTTAATGTCTGGACTCCCGCCAAAAAAGTGAATGAAAAGATCCCGGTAATTTACTGGATACATGGAGGCGGTTACAGCGGCGGGTCTACCAGCACACCCATGTATGACGGAACCGGGTTTGCCAAAAAGGGAGTGGTTTTCGTCAGTGTAGCATATCGACTGGGCCCCTTCGGATTCATGGCGCACCCTGAACTCAGTAGTGAAAGCGATCATGGGTCGGGAACATACGGAATACTGGATATGATCGAAGGGCTTAAATGGGTAAAGGAGAATATTTCCAAATTTGGGGGCGATCCCGCTAAGGTCACGATTTTCGGCCACTCTGCAGGAGGTGGAGCGGTAAGCATACTGGCGGCTTCTCCACTCACAAAGGATCTTATCAATGGGGTTATCTGCATGAGCGGAGGCTCATTTACTCCTCTGCAGACATCAAAACAGACAAGCATTGGCATGGGGGTCCCATCTCTTGAATTTGCGGAATCAACAGGCATTGACCTTTTAAAGGAGCTTGGAGTTTCCAATATCAAAGAGGCACGCGCATTAAGTGCTGAAGACATCCAGCAAACACAGAAAGGCAGTATCGGAGGAATGAGATTCTCGCCGGCAGCCGACGGATATGTTATCTCAGACGACCTCTATTCATTATATGAGGCAGGTAAGTTTAACGATACTCCTGTTTTAGTTGGACATACATCTGATGAAATGGGTTCCTTCGGCGGCACACAAAAGGTAACACCTGAACAATTCGAAAACCAGATTAAAACACAATATGGTTCTTATGCAGATATTTTCCTTACGGCATATCCCCATTCAACAGAAGCTGAGGCAACACAGGCATCCAAGGACAACAGGAACGACACCTTTACATGGAATACTCTGGCATGGTCACGCCTCCAGACAAAGAATGGTAAAAATAAGGCCTATCAGTACTACTTTGATTACCATCCAAACTCGCCTGATGGTGGTTCAGGCCATGGCAGCGATGTTCCCTATGCTTTCCAGACACTGGGGGGCGGCCCGGCAGAAGCGGATTTGAGACTTTCCGATATGATAAGTTCTTACTGGGTAAATTTCGCAAAGTCAGGTAATCCTAACGGACCAGATCTGCCCGAGTGGCCGGTCTTTAAAGTGGATGATCAAAAAGCAATGGTATTCGATACAGCGCCAGGCATCTGCCCGGTGCCTAACCTGGACAGGTTTAAGGCGTTTGATATCTATTTTTCAGGACTAAGGGAAAAAAGCGAATAATATAACACCTGAACTTTTGCGTCGGATACTTTATCAGCTCGCTTCAAGCCATAATGAATACCCGGTGTAAAATTCAGGAAATAGCTTCATAGTGATGCCAATTATTTACAGAAAGGAGAGTCAGTTATGAAATCATCAAAGGACATAAAAAACGGGATAACCCGCCGGGAATTCGTTAGAAATACAGCTATCAAGGGAGCCGCGGCCTTTGCTGTTGGGGCAGGAGGCATAGCGCTTCCCCTGTCGACCCGGTCAGCAGGAGCAGCAGAGATAACAGGCAAAACCATCAAGGAAGCTGCCCGTGAGACAAAGGTGTGCCGAACTGCCGATGTCGTTGTCGTAGGGGGCGGGCCCGGAGGTATAGGGGCGGCAGTATCGGCTGCAAGAAATGGTGCGGATACGGTCCTTATTGAAAGATACGAACATCTGGGCGGTATGGGTACAGGCGGTCTGGTAACCATTATACCTGCCATGACCGATGTCAGCGGCAAACAGGTGATAGCCGGAATTACCCAGGAATGGATTGAAAGGCTTGATAAAAGGGATGGGGCCGACTACCCGAAGAAGGAACACTGGGGTTCAACCGATAAAAAACTTGTTGATTATTACAAAAACCGCTCCTTTTTTTACGCGACAGGCAACAGGGTAGGATATTCCGCACACATCGATGCAGAGATATCAAAGTGTTTATTCCAGGACATGATGGAAGAGGCAGGGGTCAAGACATATCTCCATTCCTGGGGAACAGAACCCATTATGGAGGGCAACAAGGCCAGGGGTGTTATCTTTGAGAGCAAATCAGGCAGGCAGGCCGTGCTCGCAAAGGTTGTAATAGACTCTACGGGCGATGGAGACCTGTTACCATACGCCGGGGCAGAGTTTGAAACCCATATCGAACGCACCATGAGAATTGCAAACCTCTCCTTCTCCTACTGGATAGATAATGTTGATCTGAAAAAATATGAGGAATATAAAAAATCCAATGCAAAGGAACTTGCTGAAAAGATGCGCGATCTCAGGAAACTCGGCGGAAAGGCCGGCGTTATGACCAGCAACCTTAAAAACCAGGAGAATGTGGTCTGGTGCTTCCCCCGTTACGCCAATACCTGTCAGTATGATGTTGAGGAGCTCACACGGGTAGAATTTGAGGGCCGTAAAGAGATGCTGATAACACACGATTTTTACAAGGAGCATGTTCCCGGTTTTGAAAGGAGCTTCATAGTTCTGTCAAATCCTCAGCTCGGCACCCGCGGCGGAAGGCGGGTTGTTGGAGATTATGTTGTAAAGAAAGAAGACATGAAGGCACAGAAACCTTTTAATGACACCATTGCAATATTCCCTAATATGGATGAAAAAAATCCTCTTATGTACATGCCATATCGATGCCTGATACCACGTAATGTTGACAATATGCTTGTTGCCTGCCGGGCGTTTTCATCAGATGCTCCTATCAATGACGCTTTCAACTTGATACACCATTGTGTCTCCCTTGGACAGGCTGCAGGAGCTGCGGCAGCACAGGCGGTAAACAGTGGTGTAGATATCAGAAAGGTTGATATTAAGGGGCTTCAGGCTACCCTCAAAAAACAGGGTGTAGTACTGCCCGGTTAGTTTATAAAAGGGTGTTTTTATTTAATTTTTATTTATTAGTTTTTTGGAAGGAAAATACCGATGAAATCATTAAAAGAAATGAAAAATGGAATGACTCGAAGAGAGTTCGTTAAAAGAACAGCTATAGGGGGGGCATCTGCCCTTGCAGCAGGCGCCGCAGGTATAACTATTCCTGGCGCTGCCGTAGCAGGCGAGTCCTCAAAAATATCAGGCAAGACAATAAGGGAAGCAGCCAGAGAAACACGCGTCTGCCGGACAGCCGATGTTGTGGTTGTTGGAGGTGGCCCCGGAGGTATCGGCGCAGCAGTAACGGCCGCAAGGAGCGGGGCTGATACGGTTCTTATCGAAAGGTATGAACACCTCGGAGGTATGGGAACCGGCGGGCTGGTAACAATCATTCCGAACCTGAGCGATTTCAGCGGTAAACAGCAGATAGCAGGTATTTCTCAGGAGTGGATTGAGAGACTCGAAAAGAGGGAAGCTACCGATTACCCTAAAAAGGAAGACTGGGGATCGGATGACCCGAAAGTGGTCCAGTATTACCAGAACCGCTCCTTTTTTAATGTCAGGGAGAAAAGGGTACTGTACTCCGCACACATCGACGCAGAGATATCAAAATGTATTTTGCAGGATATGGTAGAAGAAGCAGGAGTAAAAACATATCTCCACGCCTGGGGTACTGAGCCCATCATGGACGGCAACAAGGTCGTAGGAGTAATATTTGAAAGCAAGTCGGGAAGGCAGGCTATACTGGCAAAGGTTGTTATTGATTCAACCGGCGACGGTGACCTGCTGCCCTACTCCGGTGCAGACTTTGAAGACGAGATTGACCGGACCCTGAGGATTGCAAACCTGTCATTTTCCTACTGGATAGCAAATGTTGACCTGGTAAAATACAATGAATACAGGGCCGCCCACCAGCAGGAAATTATGGAACAGATGCGCGAGATAAGAAAGGCCGGCGGACACGGGGGCTTTATGACCAGCAACCTGAAGAATCAGGAGAGCGTTGTATGGGTTTTCCCGCGCTATGCCAACAAAAGCCAGGTTGATGTTGAGGAACTTACAAGGGTTGAATTCCTTGGCAGAAAAGAGATGATGATAACTCACGACTATTACAAGAAAAACATTCCCGGTTTTGATAAAAGCTTCATTGTTCTTAGCAACCCCCAGCTCGGTACACGCGGAGCCAGAAGGGTAGTTGGTGAATACGTGATGACCGAGAAAGATATGAATTCAAACGTGCCTCATGAAGACACAATTGCTGTATTCCCTGATGTTGACCGCGGAAAGGAATCCCAGGATTCACCTGTCACATATATGCCCTATCGCTGTATGATACCGCGCAAGGTGGATAATTTTCTTATCGCCTGTCGTGCTTTTTCATCAAATGCTATTGCCAATAATTTTTTCAACTATATTCCCCACTGTATCGCCCTTGGTGAAGCCGCAGGAACTGCAGCAGCACAGGCCATAAATAGCGGTGTAGATCTCAGGAAGATAGACATAAAAGCTTTACAGGCCAGCCTTAAAAAACAGGGGGTAATACTCCCCGGTTAAACCGGGCGGACAGTTAAAAGAATGATCGACTGAGAAAACATATTTTTTTCAATGCAGTCATTTTGCGGTTGTACCTGCAAAAGGCTTCCTCTTTCCATAAGGGAGGGTATGGAAGAGGAAGCCTCTTCTATTTCATCCTGCCGGACTTTTCTAATCAGGGTAAAGGAGAAATTGAAGCAGAGGTTATTTGCTGACCCGGAGTAAAAATAAAGGAAAAATATTAATGCAACAATCTAATCGAAAACTGCTGGCTGTACTCGGGCCCGGTATACTGTATACCGCCGCTGCAGTCGGAGTGTCACACCTGGTCTATGCTACACGTGCGGGAGCAGTGTACGGCCTGGCCATGATCCCGTTTATACTTTTATTCTGTCTGCTCAAGTATCCGGCACTTCGATTCGGCAGCGAGTTTGCCGCTGCCACGGGCCGGTCGCTTGTTGACAGCTATATAGGTTTTGGACGCTGGACCCTGTGGCTGTTCGGTCTGTCCCAGATATTGAGCATGGTGTTTATTGTTGCGGCAATAGGCCTTGTCACCACAGCGCTAATCAATGCAGTACTGGGATTTTCATTTGGAATGGTGGTGGACAATGGCGCTCTTCTTCTGATTTCCGCAGTGATACTGGTAACCGGACGCTACCACATACTTGAACGTCTGACCAAGGGTATAGTTATAGTGTTTACCCTGTTGATCCTGATGGCCACGATCACTGCACTCTTCAAATTGAAGTTAAACGGCATGAATATAGGCTGTTTTAATTTTGATATCCCTACCATGCTCTATATCGTGGCTATGGCAGGTTATATGCCCACACCCCTTGATGCATCCGTTCTGCAGTCACTGTGGGCCCGTGCCAAGGCAGATGACCTGGGCAGTGAGGTCAGCGTATCCGAATCCCGTCTGGATTTTAATGTCGGATTTATAACCACTTTCATTCTGGCCGTATGTTTTGTGCTGCTGGGCATGGTTGTCATGTACTGTAACGGTACAGTTCCTGAAGAAAACTCCATAGGTTTTGCAAATCAGGTGATCCGGCTGTTTACGGAGCTGGTCGGCAACTGGGCCTATTATCCCATTGGGGTGGCGGCCATAACCGTAATGTTTTCTACACTCCTGACTGTAATGGACGGATATCCGCGTGTAATAGAGGCCCTTATAATTGATTTGACTCCCGGATCAGAAGGCAAACTTATGGGGAGGCGCTTCTATGACTGGATCATGATCTTTCTGGTAATTGCGGCTCTGGTAGTCATCAGTATATTCATGAAGAGTTTTCAGACATTTATTGATATGACATCAGTGATTGCCTTTCTTGTAGGCCCCTTCATCGCGTGGCTTAATCATCGCAGTATGTTTGGAAATCAGGTACCGGAAGAAAATCAGCCGAGACCGGTTATGCAGTTGTGGAGTAAAATGGCATTAATTATACTGACTATGATATCTGTTGCTTATATTTACCTGAGAATCACAGGATAATCCTGATATGGAGAATTTCCGAAATGACAAATAAGAGCTCAAGACTTCGCCTTTATGTAAGAATCTGTTGTTTTCTGGTGGCCGCTGTCCTGCTGCTGCCCTTTCCTTTCTGGATTCACACCTCAAGGATCTTTGTTCAGGCAAGCGCCTTTGTTACAATATGTTCAATCCTGGCAGGTGGAACAATCTGGATCGGTTCTATCCTGGGCATCGGTTTTACAATTATATCTCTTGTAAGAAAAAGATGGTTCTGCCGTCATATATGTCCGGTCGGCCTGCTGCTTGACACAGTGTCAGGCATGAAATTACCAATTAAAATATGGTGGAAGGGCTGCCCGCCCCTTGGTAAATACATCGCCCTGCTCACGGCAGCCGGGGCAGTCTTCGGCTATCCGCTTTTCCTTTGGATGGACCCACTGTCATTATTAAACAATGCCTTTTCAGTTTATAAGGCTCCCAATATTATCTCAGCAGTTATATCATTATCCGGTATAATTATTCTTATTTTACTTGCATTAACCTCCGGCAACTTCTGGTGTGCCAAAATATGTCCCCTGGGTGCAACCCAGGACCTCCTGGAAGGTCTCGGCTCTTTCTGCAGGAATCTGAGAAAACCCGCAAAAAAGGAATCTGAAGAAAAGGCCTCCAAAGGCTACTCTCTTCCTGCGACAAGGAGAACGTTTATTGCACTGGCAGCCGGAATCGGACTCAGTCTGTGGGCGCAAAAAACCGGCCAGGCAAGATCCAAGGATGTACCCTTAAGACCGCCGGGAGCAATTGACGAGGATGAATTTACGGGTCTTTGTATACGATGCGGCAACTGTGTACGTGCATGTCCGTCGGGCATCATTCATCCGGATACCGGACAGGCCGGGATTCTCGGATTTCTGGCGCCTCTTGTCCGGTATGAAAGGGAATACTGCAATGAAGAATGTAACGCCTGCGTAAAGGCCTGTCCCAGCGGCGCCCTGCAGAGCTTGAATCTTGAGCAGAAAAACAAATATATTATAGGAACTGCAAGTGTGGACACCTCCCTGTGCCTGTGGGGTTACAGCGACTGCAATACCTGTATACGGGCCTGTCCCTATGAGGCGGTTGAGGTCCGGTGGTATGAAGAGGCATATGAATCATTTCCGGGTGTTGATCCTTTAAAATGTAATGGCTGCGGGGCCTGTGAGGTGGTATGTCCCACGGGAGAGCTTAAGGCCATAAAAGTCAGGAAAAAGATCGATTAAAATATTTATAATTGAAGGAGAAAGACAATGAAACGATATTTTAGTGTACTTATATTACTTTTTACTTTTTTATGTTCAATATGTATCGCACAGGCAGACCAGACTTCTCCTGCTAATGACTGGAAACCATCTACCCTTAATCAACCCGGACAGGAATACCCTCAGGTCAATTCCCAGGGATATGCAAGGTTTAAAATCCAGGCACCTGAAGCAAAAAGCGTAAGTGTGAGTCTTGGCCTGGGAGGACGCGGAGGCACGGTTCTCACAAAGGGAGAGGACGGCTTCTGGGTGGGCACTACATCAGGACCGCTCGATGAAGGTTTTCATTACTATCATATTTCAGTAGACGGAGGGACATTCAATGATCCCGGAACTCTTAATTTCTATGGTTCCATCCGCTGGGAAAGCGGCATTGAAATACCTGCCCATGACCGGGATTTCTATGCCCTTAAAAACGTCCCCCACGGTCTGGTGCAGCAGGTTCTCTTTCCATCCAAAAGCACAAACACATCACGCCGCGCCTTTGTCTACACACCGCCCGGCTACAATAAGGACACCACCAAACGGTATCCGGTTCTCTACCTGCAGCATGGATGGGGTGAGGATGAAACCGCCTGGAGCGTTCAGGGTCACGCCAACCTGATCATGGATAATTTAATAGCGGAGAATAAAACCAGGCCCTTTATCATTGTAATGACCTACGGTATGACAAACGACGTCAAGATCGGCGGCCTTGGAAGTTTCAAAATCGATCCGTTCCAGACAGTACTTGTAGACGAACTGATCCCCTACATAGATGCAAACTTCCGCACTCTTTCCGATCAGCCCCACAGGGCCATGGCCGGCCTGTCAATGGGCGGGATCGAGACAAGGTTGATCACACTGGCCAACCTGGATGTATTTTCTCATATCTGCCTCTTCAGCGGAGGGAGTATTTCCATGGAGGATGTCAATAAAACACCCGGATTCAAAGATAAGGTAAAGCTGGTCTTCGTAAGCTATGGCAGTCGCGAAATCGGTGGTAACCGGGGCGGTTTTGGCGGAGATCCAAAGGCCAGTGCAGAGGAATTGAAAAAAGCAGGCATCAACAGTGTATTCTATGTCTCACCCAATACAGCTCATGAGTTCCTGTCATGGCGGCGAAGCCTGCGTGAGGTTGCACCCCTGCTGTTCAATGATTAAGACGGAAACCGATTTCAATTAGAAATGTTCAAACACGCTGCCCTGCCGCAAATGACAGGGTAGCGTTCCCTCCATTTTTCGATAGAAAGGATTCTTCGCAATGAAATCAAAGAATACCTGGATATTTATTCTCGTTCTCTTCTTCTTAAACATGACAGCCTCCGGTCAGGCCGGAGAGACCGCTAAAAAGCCCATTTACCTTAACACTGCCTATTCCTTTAAGGAAAGGGCTGCGGATCTGGTCTCCAAAATGACTCCCGAGGAAAAACAGAGCCAGCTGGGAAATACCATGCCTCCTGTTCCCCGGCTGGGCATTAACCAATATGATTTCTGGGGAGAGGCTTTGCACGGAATCCTGGGAAGGAACGATAACAGCGGGATGACAGCAACATCATTTCCGAACAGTGTTGCAGTCGGGGCCACATGGGATCCTGACCTTATAAAGCTTGAAACAACAGTGATATCCGATGAGGCAAGGGGTTTTAACCATGACTATATTTTCACACTTACCTACTGGTCACCGGTTGTAGAACCGGCCCGTGATCCCAGGTGGGGAAGAACAGCCGAATCATTCGGGGAAGATCCTTTTCTTGTATCTGAAATATCAAGGGGTTTTATTCAGGGTCTAATGGGTGATAATCCGGTCTATCTTAAGGCAGTACCCTGTGGAAAACACTATCTGGCGAACAACACCGAATTTAACCGGCATACCGGCAGTGCGGATATGGACAAAAGAGATATGAGGGAATATTACTTACAGCCCTACAGGACCCTTATCAAAGATTACAACCTTCCTGCTATCATGACCGCCTACAGCGCTGTAAACGGCGTACCGGTATCGGCCAGTGAATTCCTGGTTGATAAAATAGCAAGAAAGACATACGGCCTTGATGGATACATTACCGGTGACTGCGGTGCAATAGGTGATATGGTTACAGGACATCACTACGCTGAAACCAATGAAGCGGCAACCGCAATGGGGCTTAAATCAGGAGTTGATACTGACTGCGGAGATGTTTATCAGGCCCATGCCCTGGCGGCCCTGGAGAAAAAACTGATTACTCAGGGTGATATTGACAGGGCTCTGGTAAACCTTTTTACCATAAGAATGAGGATAGGCGAGTTTGACCCTCCGGAAATTGTTCCCTATGCAGGTATTAAACCGGGTATAATAAATGATCCTTCACACAATGACCTTGCAGTTGAGGTTGCAACAAAAACGCCTGTCCTGTTAAAGAACAGCCCTGTTAAAGGTACAGGCAGTAAAGCGCTGCCTGTAAGGTTAAAAGAGATAAAAAAAATCGCAGTGCTGGGTCCCCAGGCAGGAAAGATAGAACTGGGGGATTATTCAGGGGAAGTTGAACCCTCATTACAAATCACCCCTCTTGCAGGAATTCAAGATTATATAAAGCAGCATAATCTCAATACCGAAGTGGTCTCCATGTCAGGCGGAAATACCGCAAAAAGAACCGATTTTTTCACCATGATCAACTTTTCTACAGTCAGTAATGGTGAAACCTTAAAGGAATATGATGCAACAAAATTCGATGCCTCGGCAGACGGGTTAATAACCTCCGCAAGATTCGGGCCTCCTTCTGTAAGGGGAATCAAGGATGGGGACTGGACAATGTATCATAACGTTGACATAACCGGTATTGATTCCATGAAATTCAACATGTCTGTATCAGGCAGCGGTGGAGTACTCGAGGTCAGAGTCGGGTCCGCAACCGGGAATATCCTGGGCTCGGAAAAAATAGCCAATGAGCAGCAGGGCCAGGGCTTTTTCCCCTTTGGAAGGTCCCGAACAGTTCCAGTTAAGATTAACACACTGGGTATAACCGGACCGCAGACCATTGTCCTTGTCTACCATGAACCGGAAGTACCTGCCACAGATAAAGAAACGCTTGAAATGTCGGCCTCTGCGGATGTGGCCCTTATATTTGTGGGAACAGACCAGACTACGGGAAGAGAGGAATCCGACAGGTTTGCGTTAACTCTGCCCGGTAACCAGAATGAACTTATCAGCGCAGTGGCAGCTGTTAATCCAAATACCATCGTCGTAATGCAGACAATGGGGATGGTTGAAGTTGAGCAGTTTAAAAACAACCCGAATGTTACCGGTATTATCTGGACCGGATACAACGGCCAGGCACAGGGAACAGCCATAGCTAAAATATTATTCGGGGAGGTAAACCCGGGCGGGAAACTGAATGTCACCTGGCATAAATCAGTAAAAGATCTTCCGGATTTTACGGATTATACACTGAGAGGCGGTACAGAAAAGAACGGCAGAACCTACTGGTATTTTGATAAAGAGGTTTCCTATGAATTCGGATTCGGCCTCTCCTACACAACCTTTGAGTACAGCAACTTTGCTGTCAGTAAAAGCAGTATTACGCCTAACGATTCAATCACAATCAGTGTTGATGTAAAAAATGCAGGTGATACTGACGGGGATGAAACAGTCCAGATCTACCTTAAAACCCCTGACAGCCCCGCATCACTGGAAAGACCGATTAAAAGACTAAAGGGATTTAAAAGGGTAACTATTCCTGCGGGACAGATAAAGACAGTGTCTATTGAGATAAACTGCGAAGATCTCTGGTTCTGGGATTCTGAGAATGACAGGATAACATTCGACCAGGGCAGGTATGTTTTTGAAATAGGTTCATCATCAAAGGATATCAGGGGAACAGTAGAGGCAAACATGAGCGGCAGCTACAAACCTGTACTGAAGACGGTTGTTGCCCGATGTGACAAAGTGGTGTTAAGTCCCGGTGATATGGTTCAGACAGAGGTTACCGCCTCCATGTCGGATGACAGTTTTTATGATATTAAAGATGCAAAGGTAATATATAAAAGCAACAACCCCTCGGTCGCGACTGTTGATGAAGAAGGAAGGGTAACTGCCGCCGGGGTTGGAACAGCCCTGATATTCGCCTATGTTACAGTGGAGGGACACACCCTTTCAGGCAGCTACCCATTAAAGGTAATGCCCGATCTTAATCCCGGATCAATCACGGTAAACGGTAAAAAGATAAAGGGTTTTGATCGAAAAATCAGGGCCTACAGTTTTCTTTTAAAAAGCAATTCAAAACCTCCCGTGGTTAAGGCAAAAGCTCAGGGGAAAAATATTACAGTGGATATTACACAGGCAAAAGGAGTTCCAGGAACTGCTGTTATTGAATTGATAGATAACATCACTCTTGAAAAAAATATATATTATATAAATTTCGGAGTTAAATCCTTAAGCGATGAATTCAACGGCTCCTCAGTTGGTAAACAGTGGGAATGGATAAGGGAAAACCCGGCAAGCCGCAGCCTTACCAAAAAGGCCGGTTCACTTACCATCACCAGTGAAAAGGGAGATATCTCAGAGGCAGTAGACAATGCCAGAAATATTCTGCTGCAGAGTGCAAACACCGACTGGATTGCTGAGACAAAACTGACAGGGTCAAGAATTCCTTCACAGCCGGAAAATGCTGCAATCCTTGCTTACCAGGATGACAGTAATTTTGTAAAACTTATGTTCAGGGCGGTTACAAAAAGGACAGGATTTGGCAGACCTGCAGAAGGAACAGTGCAGCCAGGCACATTAGAGCTCATGATTGAAGAAAATGGATTTACAAAATCTTTCGGAACCTTTGACCTGAAAAATGAAATTACCGGTGATAATGCCCTGATACTAAGGCTGGAGAAAAAGGGGAGCATTTACACTGCATTTTATTCACTGGATGGAAATAAATTTGAAACACTTGGAAATGCGGATATTCTGTTAAAGGATATCAGGGCCGGGTTAATCGTATGTGACGGGGTAATTACGACAAGCCAGAGAAACAGCTTCTGGTTTAATCCGGATACAACCAAACCGGAAACGCCCTTTGATGTTTCTTTCGATTATTTTCACATCACAAATAGCGGATTGAAATGAAAAACAACGGGGTCCGCCCTTGATATTGACATGAAGTTGATATTAAACATTCACAGTCAAGGACTGACCCCGGTTTTTCCAGTTGACATTACCATGATACTTTTCCATAATTACACCCTCTTCAGCTTTAACAGTAATACCTTTTCGTTGGCAAAAGCTATGCCTGCCAATTAGCCAACTGATATTTAAACTTAAATATTTTTTAAAAAATAATTTATCTGTTTAACGCATATAAGAATTTACAATTAAATACCAGGCCTGGAGAATATCAAATGATACTATACTGGGTAACAACTGAAGATCATGATGAAGACTGGTTTGTATTAGCGCCTTCTTCTAAAGACGCAACTCAATATTTTGAGAATTATGAAGGTTATAATCCGGGTGATGCAGAAGCAGAAGAGATCATTGGAATTTCCGATGACCTTCAGCTTGAAAAAGGTTGGCCTGACAAAGCACTTCTGGAAAAATTAGGCTTCGTATTCTTAAGCAATGAAGACGACCATACAAGAGTTGTTGAATTTTATGGCAGGAAATTTGTCGAAGGTTCATTGGAAGCAATTATAAATGAAATCAATGATGACTTGATTGAAGAGCACCGTGGAGAAAGGCCAAACAAAACGAAAAAATCACCGCTTCAATAGCATGGGCAATCAAAATATGGGAAATTCTCCATCAATTAAACCAAAACTGCTGGATCAGGTACGCGCGAGAATCCGTGTAAAGAGAAAGCAGACTGAAGACTGTTAGACTGAAGGCTATTCGCTCTTTAATTACGTTGCTTCGGCCTGATTTTCCTAACGGTCTTCGGACTAACAGGCTTCAGCCTATTTTAAAAAAGGAAAAAACAAATGCGTGATCACAAAAAACTGAAAGCTTTTCAATTGGCAGATGAAGTGGCGATAGAAACCTACAAGATAACAAGGCGATTTCCTAAAGAGGAACTATTCGGGTTGACATCCCAAATGAGAAGGGCTGCTGTTTCGGTACCATCAAATATTGTTGAGGGATGTGCGAGAGAAAGTCAAAGTGAATATTTGCGTTTCCTTGAAATAGCATTTGGTTCTCTAAGAGAGCTTCACTATCAGTTTGAGCTATCGGGGAAACTTGGCTACCTAAAAAATTGTCAGGATGGTAAATCAGTGGGAAAGATCATTGAAACAGAAAAGGTTTTATCCGCATTGCTGCGAGCGATGCGCAAATCCTAACAGTTTTTAGGTTGAGGTTATTGGGATTCCCTAACAGCCTTCAGTCTCAACTGCTTCAGCCTGTTTTTTTAGCGTGGACATCCGCATCGGTTACAATGAGGTCGATTTAAGGAGCAGAATAAAAGCATGTGGAGGGAAATGGGTTCCAGATCGAAAGGTGTGGCAACTACCTTTTAAAAAGGTAAAAGAGCTTGATTTATTAGACAGGATTGTTAATGATAAGGAGCCTTAAAAAATGTCTAAATATACACACTTACCAGAAAGACGAAAAATTCAAAAATGTCTAAATATAGACATGATAAAGTGTCTAAATATGTACATTATTTTTAAAAATGTCTAAATATAGGAACGAATGTCTAAATATAGACATTTATCAAACCGGCTCTAAACCGGTTAATAACATGTTGTGTGATAAATTCTATGTTATAGGAGGCCCAAAATGCTTGCTGAAGTGGGAACAACAATTTCGACAATTGGCGTTTTATTACAGCTCAGGCAAAACAATAATGACAGAAAACTGAAAGAGGTTAAGGAGTATAAGGAACAACTGAGGAGCCTTGTCTCAGCATTATATTTTTCAAAATCTATACATAATATTGCCCATACTATAATTGATTTAAATTGTGCTGATGTATTTGACTACGATATCAGGGATATGGGCTTCATTGACTTTAGAAAATCATTTGAAGCATCATTCGGTCAAATATTACAGTCTAAAATGATTTCAGAAATAAAACCAAATTTACAACACTATAAATCACTGATTTTTGACGAACCGAAAAAATATCCATGTGAGGGACTATCCAGTGCATTTACCTCATCAGTTAACAGCTTGAATTATTGTTTCCCAAAAATGATAAGTACTTATGAAGACCTACACTCTACCATTGATGAAATGATAGATAAACTCACACACCAGACCTTCAGTGATGATCTCGAACTAAAAATATTTAAAACTTTTGAAGACAATAAAAGAAAATGGAAACATTATTTAAACCTAAATACAAAGGAACTTATGACATATGCAGACCAGACTTTGTTAAACGGGATAACTGTTCTTGATTATTTATTTATCGTTTAAGGAATATGATTATGAAAGAATTGTCTTTAAAAAAAATACAACGTCAAGATACAATTCTTTTAAATATGTATCGCGATTTTGTTGTATTAGAGCAAGAACCAGTGGGGAGCATACAGCTAGAAAACAGAAGAGACGCGGGCAAAAATCTAGTTGAATCTATTGGAGATCATATTTTAATATTAGAAGGTGCTGTCGACGGCAAAGATGAAATAGATAGATTTCAGTATATAACAGATCGAATAATATTTTGGAAAAATCTTTTATTACATCAATTCGGCGTCTTCTATAATTCAAAAAAGATATCGGTGCCACAGTTTTTCTCAGCTGATTGAACATTAATAGGCAAATCACACAACATTCGCATCAAGCTGATTTGGCGAAAAGCCTGCCAAACCGCTTATGCAAGGCGTTGGCTGTCAATAGAATAGAGCAAAGGGAATTTCATTGGATGCGGAAATGAAATTGCAAATAACCTGTAACTCAAGGGCGCGAGAATTGATCTGAAGATAAAAGGCATTAAAAAGTTCAAAGTAAATTCAGGTAATTCCTTTCCCCGGAAAATCTTTGAAAATAAATTCAAAACAATATAAAAATATAGTATTCAAAAGCATCAAATCTTTAAAAATCAGTAATTGAAAGTAAGAAGTCAAAATCAAATTAAACAGGTTGGCGGCAGCCAACCATTGCATCTACAAGGACCGTGCTATTTTTTCGCCTTTTTTAAACTATCTGCCAACTCCATATCCTCGTACCTTTAACATGGTAAGTTGGTTTGCACCGCCCGGCCTGTAATGCTTCACGTTGGCTTGCTGGAAAGCAGAAAGAAGACAATTACAGCGGAATCGGAAATGAAGTCGCAAATAACAAGTAACTCAAGGGCGCAAGAATTGATCTGGAAATAAAAATGTAACAAAAAACAAAGGAAATCCATTCCCCGGAAATTCTTTTGAAAATAAAATCAAAACACTTGTCCGCCTCTGGTGGAATATAGTAAAAACATAATATTCAAAAAGCTTCAAATCTTTAAAACCAGTAATTGAAAGTAAGCAGTCAAAAACAAACTAAACAGGTTGGCGGCAGCCAACCATTGCATCTACAAGGACCGTGCTGTTTTTTTCACCTTTTTTAAACTATCTGCCAACTCGGAATTTTCGCACCTTTAACATGGTAAGTTGGTGTGCACCGCACGGCCTGTAATGCTTCACGTTGGCCTGAGAGCTTGACTAAGTGACCCCTTAAGTGTACCATTGAGTGCACATTTAATTACATTGGAGGTATAATATGAAAACAATAACTTTCACGGATTTCCGGAAAAAAGCATCAGGCTTTATAGCTGAAGTGGAACATGGAGAGACTATAGTTCTATTACGACGTGGAAAACCTGTCGCGGAGGTAATTCCCTTTTCTGACAGGTTGCAAAAAACTCCCGCCTGGAAAAAACCCGTAACACGTCTAAAGTTAAAGGGAAGTGACCTTTCATCTGCTATTATGGATGAACGAGAGGCGGCGAAATGAAATTATTAGTTGATTCATCAGCTTTTGCTAAAAGATATGTGCAAGAACATGGTAGCGAGCAGATTGATAATTATTTACAACAGGCTTCAGAATTAGCGCTTTGTATAATTCTAATGCCTGAAATTATCTCAGGTCTCAACCGTAGACTGAGAGAACGAGTAATAACAGCAAAAGATTACAAAAATTTAAAAGATCAGCTATTAGAAGACGTACACGATGCATCAATTATCCAAATAACACCATCTGTTATTTCTCATGCAGTAAAGTTATTAGAACAAAATACCCTGAGGGCAATGGATGCATTGCATGTCGCCTGTGCACTGGAATGGAAATCAGACCTTTTTTTAACATCAGATAAAAGACAATTCTTAGCTGCAAAAAATGCTGGGCTTTTTACTGAATTCATCGGCCAACAATCTAATTAACCGGATTTGCCGAAAAGCTTGCCAAACCGGTTATCAGGCACGTTAAAAGCTGAAATGGTGGTAATAAAAAAGCCATCATTAATGGTATTTGGGGAAATAGGAAATATTTCTCAAATCCCCAAATAGCAGTATAAAATTAAAATTCCGGGCTGAATTATTTCCTATTCAGGAAAAAAGGCAAATTGCCATAATTCCTAAATAGAAAATAAAAATGAAAATTAAGTCGTGATAATAACTGGTTATCAAAAATACAAAGTCGGTAAATAGCAGGCAAAATCGGCTTTTAACCTGTCGCTTCACAAGACCACGAGGGGCTTCTTTCAATTTTTGCTGAGCATCTCGGCGTGGCTTGTGAGCTGGCCGTTAGCATCTCCATAAGAAAGAAAATAGGGTATGACTTTTTCAAAAAATGAAATCTATGAAAAGCTTTCCCAAATATTTATGAAATATAAAAAGCGTTATAAGAGCCCTCCAAAATCAAAGCAAATGGCATGTATGTGGTCAACAACAAATCTTCCTGACATCATTGAAGATACGCCACCATTTAATGACATTGAGGAAGCTTTCAATATAATAATTGACGAAGATGATTGTTTAGAATTATATGATATGGACCTGACTGAAGCTACTGACAAAATATTAAATATGATACAAAAACAATGCTAACATCAGCATCTACAAGGACATGCTATTATATCGCCGAATCGGTCTTTAAAGGTTCGCGATATTACTTCTACTAATAAGCTTTAAAGGTATGCACCGCATGCCTGTAATGCAGCGCGTTATGCTCTTAATGTTTTTACAGGTTACCGATGGAAAATATAGTCAAAAAAACTCTTCGTGATGCAGCGACCGCCTTAGATTCATTCTTAAAAAATAAAAAGGCAATTTCGGCTGTATCAAATGCAGGGAAGGCTCTTGTAGAATGTTTTTCTAACGGAGGACGAGCATTTAGCTGTGGAAATGGTGGATCTATGTGTGATGCAATACACTTTGCCGAAGAGCTTTCAGGGCGTTACAGGCTTGATCGAAAGGCACTGCCTGCATCTGCTATAAGTGACTCAGGACATATTAGTTGTGTCGGTAATGATTATGGCTACAGCAAAATATTTTCAAGATATCTTGAAGCTCATGCAAAGAAGGGGGATGTCCTTTTAGCAATCAGCACGAGTGGAACCAGCCGCAATGTCATTTTAGCAGCTGAGTATGCAAAGAAAAATGATATAAAAGTCATTGGTCTCACGGGGCGCAACGGATCGCCTTTAGGTGAAATTGCGGATATTGAAATATGCACTCCAGCTGGTGAGTATGCAGATCGTGTCCAAGAACTCCATATCAAAGTGGTTCACTTACTTATAGAATTGGTTGAAAGAGCGATGTTCCCAGAAAACTATGAACAAAGGCAAGCATAACCTTCCGCTTCACCAGATTCGGGCCAAAGAGCGGCCCTCTCTGGTGAGCGGTACGTTAGAGCTATGAATGATTTAATTTATCGTTACGGTAACATTTTATTTTTTATATACATCGGCATTTCGTTATTTTTATTGTTGAGGCTTGAATCAATTTTTAATGGCGGATTTGACTATTCTGTACGAATCTTATTTGTGCCTCTTGCAGTAATTATTTTCGGGTATACATGGATAAACCGCAAATTTTTATATAGTGTTAACAAAAAAAAGGTTACTACATGGTTTGTAGCCATTTTATTTTATGCTTTAACTCTATTGATGACTTGGCCATACGTAATGGCAATTAATGCTTTTACAGGCAATGGAGAAGAAATAGTATATGAAGGTCCAATTGAAAGTAAATGGATCAGCAAAGGGAGACGCTGGAGCTACCACATAGAAGTTCGGGATAATAAAACATCTGAAATAGTAACTTTGAATTGTTCAAAAAAGTTTTATAATTCAGTTTCAGAGGGTAGTCAAATATCTGAACATTATTACATAGGTGGGCTAGGTTTTCCCTATCGATGGAAATAAAAAAAGCTCTAACATTTGCATCAAGCCGGATTTGCTGGTTTTTCTTGCCGGTTGGAGTTCAGAGGTTTCAATGGGCTTCATACTTTATAAACCATCGGTACCATTACCCCTTATGCTGTGCGTTAGCTGTATGAGGAGATGAAATGTACGTAGGAAGAATTGTATCTGTTGGATTAACAACCTCAAATCGTTTATGTTTAATGTATCGTGTATCATCTCGGTCCTTTCCGAACAGAGTGATCAAAGACATTAATGGTGCTTTAGCTGTTATACCATCACCGGGATCAGAAACGGATATCTATAAAAGTCCATACATCAGTTACAATTGCCTGCGTCACAATTCAAAGTTCGCCGTAGTTGGAAACGGAACTCATACCGATCCTATATTTGATAAATTAGAATCTGGCATGTCTATTAGAGACTCGCTAACCTCTGTTTTATTTGGCATGGATTACGAGCATGACGATTATTCAACACCAAGAATAGCCGCCGTTGTTAGTAAAACATCAAAAAATCTTGCTTTAGGAATAATCCGAATTGATGGCATTGAAGTTGAAGTTTTTAATTTAATCCCTGGTGAATATAAGTTTGTATCAACATACGAAACGAATAAAATATCAACCGATTTTAGTGGCATAGGCTTTAATGCACAGGACCCGAATGAAGCGGCACAGTTTATTATTGATGGTGGCAGATTTTTAGAATTTGAAAAACCTGTAGGTTCTGTCTCAGCAATAGAATTTGATACGGGATTTGAAACAAGTTACATAAATCTCAAAAGACTCAGCTAACAAACCAATAAACTCAGACCGGGCTGCTCTCTTGCCAGATCGCAGTTGAGTTCATTATTGTAACAATTGGGGTTGGCAAATATCTATAATACTAAACCGCCCGGCAGGTTATCGGCGGTCGTTGTGCTTCAAGAATTGATAGTTGTGTCCCATTTGGAGGCTTAAATGATTAAATATTTTATTGTTCTTATTTTGCTTCTATCTAATGGTGTATTTGCAGAAGAACCAATTAAACTTATGCTAGAAAACCATAATAATAATCTAAAATTATCTTTAAAAAATGAATCTTATGGAAGGGTATTAGTAAATAAAAGATTTTCTTTAGGTACTACCATTGAATTGGCTGAAGTTGATTTAATTGTAGTTAATAAAGAGGGTATAGAATTTCCTCTCTGTGCAATGGTTACTGTAGGTCGTCTAACTGAAAGAGATGTTATCGCATTAGACCCTGGTGAGTATATTGGTGTAGACTATCTGCATAATAATATAATTTCAATGTATTGTTTAAAAGCAGGGCAATATCGAGTGAAAGCAAAATATAAAAATAGATCATGGTTAGATAAAGGTTTATTTAATGGTAGCTTAGAGTCGAACTGGGTTACAATTGAAGTTAATGAAAACAAAGAATAGCACAACCACAAAATCAACTCAGACCGGGCTACTCTCTTGCCAGATCGGAGTTGAGAGCAACATAGAAACAATTGAGGTTGGCAACTATTTATAACAATAAACCGCCGCGGCTGGTTATTTCGGCGTTAGCAGTGCATGAAATGATATGAACGAAATAGATATATTAAAGAAAAAACTTATTGGTAATTACTATACTCGATTCAGCATCGGTGATACATTCGATTATTACTTTGATGGCTTTTGGTTAATTTCACAAAACGTAAATTCACCTGATGAAGAGTTCCTAAATAATAAAGTACTCTCAGAATACCAACCTTCTGAAGAGGCTGTCGATAAAACTGATATGGCAAAATCATTTATTTCATGCTGTACCTTAAGGAAAAAAATAAATGAGCTCTCACTATCAAAAGATTCAACGTTAATTTTAACTTTCGAAAATAATGTGCAACTTAGTTTCCCTACAAACACCGAGATAGTTGATTGGCATTGGGTTATTAATGAAAAAGGCAATGATCCATACTTGGGATTCATGGTAGGTTGCTTTAGTCCTGGCATAGTGGAACTTGGAGACTGCTAACATCCAAATCAACTCAGACCGGGCTACTCTCTTGCCAGATCGCAGTTGGGTGCATCATAGAAGCAATTGATGTTTGCAAGTATCAATAATCATTAACCGCCCGTCTGGTTATTTGGGGCGTTGGCGTGCTGGAAAGCAGAAAGAAAATAATTACAGGAGAAGCGGAAATGAAGTTGCAAATAACAAGTAACTCAAAGGCGCGAGAAATGTTCTGGAAATAAAAAGGTAACAAAACAAAGGAAATCCATTCCCCGGAAATTCCTTTGAAAAATAATTCAGAACAATATAAAAAGAAGAATCAAAAATCATAGTATTCAAAAAGCATCAAATCTTTAAAAATCAGTAATTGAAAGTAAGAAGTCAAAATCAAATTAAACAGGTTGGCGGCAGCCAACCATTGCATCTACTAGGACCGTGCTATTTTTTTCGCCTTTTTTAAACTATCTGCCAACTCAGAATCCTCGTACCTTTAACATGGTAAGTTGGTTTGCACCGCCCGGCCTGTAATGCTTTTCGTTATGTCATTGAAGGGTAACTATTCTTGGAGCTAAATTGTGAAATTATTGCTTACAAGTGACTTTCCTTTATCAAGAAATGAAATTATTTTAGAACACATCAGAAGTAAAGGCACAAATCCTCGTATTGCCTGGATACCTCCATTTAGTAAAGAGGGGCATGAACGTTTTCCTAAAGCTAAAAGGCATTTTAAATCATTTGGTTTTACAAATCTGGATTTTATAGACATTGATGAAGATCTTGATGAAAGGCAATTAGATGACCTTAATAAATATGATGTCATTTATTTAACAGGTGGGAATCCAATAAGTTTTAGGGAAAATATTCTTCAAACTGGTTTAGAGTCACGTTTACTCAATTTAATAGCTGAAGACCTTTTGATAATGGGTGCAAGTGGTGGATCGATGCAGTTTACAAAAAATGTTTCATTATTTCGCCTGGTAACAGAGACAGTTGAACAAGTCATACGTGATCACTCTAATTATCAAGCCCTTAACATTGTCAATTATGAATTTTTACCACACTTTAATAATATGGAAACATCTTTTATCGAAAAAGTCAGTGAATATTCCAAAGGTATTGAGCATGATATCGTTTCAATCACAGATGGTTCGGCAATATTTCATGATAATAATGAGATTATCTATATTGGAGATACTGTAATATTCCATGATGGAAATATGATTACAATCAAAGACATGACATATCGGGATAGGAAGTAGCCTCACGACTACTCCCTCCCACACCACGCAGCATACGGGTCCGTACAACGCGGTTCGGCTGATCCAAGGCAGTAATCAGTTCCAGGGGAACACAAGCCCAAGTGATGAAAAGTATTTATTAGGTAGTGCATACTGAACCCATTCAACTCTGCTCATTCTCCATGGCCCCTTTCGGGCACATCCGGTAGTAACAGCTTCATCTTTTCTAACTCCTCTTTTGAGGAGTTCACCTACACGGGTTCTGCGGTTCTTCCAGTGTTTCCAGATAACAGCCCGAAGGCGTCGCCTGATCCAACTGGGCAAGAGCTTTATTCGGTTGTAGGACTCGGTAATACCATAATAGTTCCACCAACCTCTCATATAATCATTAAGCTCTTTGATCACCTGCACAATACTGCGCCCTCTATTGCGGGCTGTAATTTCCTTTACCCGCTCCTTAAACCTCTTGATACTCTTCCAATGAATACGTATCTTGGGATTCGTGCTTGAGTTTGTTACGCAGAATCCCAGATACTTACTTTTCCATGGGAGGCTAATGGCGCTCTTTTCCCGGTTCACCTTTAATCTCAACTTCTTTTCTATAAACCGGGTTATACTACTCATCACTCGATTCGCTGCCGGTTTGCTTTTGACAAATATGACACAGTCATCAGCATACCGGACAAAACGAAGACCACGCTTTTCA
This sequence comes from Desulfatiglandales bacterium, assembly GCA_963667015.2. Classification (GTDB taxonomy): domain Bacteria; phylum Desulfobacterota; class DSM-4660; order Desulfatiglandales; family HGW-15; genus JAAZBV01. The sequence goes on along the minus strand of CAXXJJ010000001.1, from coordinate 2,182,324 downwards.
AGCTCTTTATCCAGTTCATCAAGAACAATATTACTGAGCAAGGGGGAAAGTGGGCCGCCTTGAGGTGTACCCTCTCTCATTGGCTCTACAAGACCTCCAATCATTACACCGGATGTCAGAAACCTGCGGATGAGCTTCAATACCCTCTTATCCTTTATCCGGGTAGCAAGACGACTCATTAGTCTGTCATGATTTACCCTGTCAAAGAATTTGGATATATCAATATCAACCACATACTTATACCCTGCCCTCAGATACTCTCGGTACTGACGAACAGCACCGTGCTGGGAGCGTTCTGGGCGGAAGCCAAAGCTCATCTCCGAAAAGGTATAATCCCAGATACTTGTAAATACCTGAGCCACTGCCTGCTGAATCACCCTGTCCAGTACTGTGGGAATCCCGAGAAGGCGGATTCCGCCGTCCGGTTTTTCAATCTCCTTTTGTAACACCGGCATGGGCATATATGTTCCATCCAGCAGGGCCTTTTCGATCTTGTCCCGGTGCCTTTGATAATACCTGACTATCTTGCTGACGGTCATGCCGTCCACACCGGGGGCTCCCTTGTTCTTGATGACCCGCCTGATAGCGCGTCTCATGTTGTTCCGCTCACAGATTGACTCCATGAGCCGGATCTGACCTGTCGGGCTTTCGGATAAACGTGACGCAATAAAATCTTCGGAACTCGTATCCGTTTTAGCCCTTGGGCCGGGATCTATCGAGTACAACTCAAGTTGTTTCCACTGCCGCCATGATTTCATTAGACTCGTCTCCTATTAACCTCTCTCATTTACCCCTGCCATTCGACAGGTGGCACCGTTCGGGCCTTATTCCTTAGTACCGACTGTACTCAGGAACTATTATGCCCTCTGCTGACTCCCACTACGCGATAGTCTCCCCTTGCGGTTTGATCACTCATTGGTTTCTACCGCCTGCGCCCTCTGTTTGTTTACCCTGCCCTGCAGGACAGGCTCATCATTTGCCGGGACGCCCGGTCATTTGATGCCGGGGATTTTTTTCCGGTTTTCCCGATATTCCGGTAGCTTACAGCGATAGATCTTCTGAGACGCAATGGACCTCCCGGGGTAAGCCTCGGCTACTTTCAGCGCACGATTGTCAGATATACTTGGTTCAGCCATGTAACGGATATAGGACTTTATCCTGTGTTGCGGACTCGTCCCGACATCCCCCAGCCTAATCTGCCTGCCCTCTACCAGTTAAGGTACGGGGCATACCTGTACGTCAACCCACGCTTTTGTCTTAGGCTTCCTTCAGGCACATATTCCTTTCAGTACCCTTGCCCTCGACTATCCTTCGGCTCCGTCAGCCTGGATATGGACTTTGCAGTGTATTTGTGTCAAAATACCTCCGCATCACCATTTAGCAGCCGGACCAGCCCGGCACACATCGGGATAGGAAGTAGCCTCGCGACTACTCCCTCCCACACCACGCAGCATACGGGTCCGTACAACGCGGTTCGGCTGATCCAAGGCAGAAATCAGTTCCAGGGGAACACAAGCCCAAGTGATGAAAAGTATTTATTAGGTAGTGCATACTGAACCCATTCAACTCTGCTCATTCTCCATGGACCCTTTCGGGCACATCCTGTAGTAACAGCTTCATCTTTTCTAACTCCTCTTTTGAGGAGTTCACCTACACGGGTTCTGCGGTTCTTCCAGTGTTTCCAGATAACAGCCCGAAGGCGTCGCCTGATCCAACTGGGCAAGAGCTTTATTCGGTTGTAGGACTCGGTAATACCATAATAGTTCCACCAACCTCTCATATAATCATTAAGCTCTTTGATCACCTGCACAATACTGCGCCCTCTATTGCGGGCTGTAATTTCCTTTACCCGCTCCTTAAACCTCTTGATACTCTTCCAATGAATACGTATCTTGGGATTCGTGCTTGAGTTTGTTACGCAGAATCCCAGATACTTACTTTTCCATGGGAGGCTAATGGCGCTCTTTTCCCGGTTCACCTTTAATCTCAACTTCTTTTCTATAAACCGGGTTATACTACTCATCACTCGATTCGCTGCCGGTTTGCTTTTGACAAATATGACACAGTCATCAGCATACCGGACAAAACGAAGACCACGCTTTTCAAGCTCTTTATCCAGTTCATCAAGAACAATATTACTGAGCAAGGGGGAAAGTGGGCCGCCCTGGGGCGTACCCTCTCTCATTGGCTCTACAAGACCTCCGATCATTACACCGGATGTCAGAAACCTGCGGATTAGTTTCAATACCCTCTTATCCTTGACCCTGGCAGCAAGACGGCTCATTAGCCTGTCATGGTTTACCCTGTCAAAGAATTTGGATATATCAATATCAACCACATACTTATACCCTGCCCTCAGATACTCCCGGTACTGACGAACAGCACCATGCTGAGAGCGTTCTGGGCGGAAGCCAAAGCTCATCTCCGAAAAGGTATAATCCCAGATACTTGTAAATACCTGAGCCACTGCCTGCTGAATCACCCTGTCCAGCACAGTAGGAATCCCGAGAAGGCGGGTTCCGCCGTCCGGTTTATCAATCTCCTTTTGTAATACCGGCATGGGCATATACGTTCCCTCCAGCAGGGCCTTTTCGATCTTGTCCCGGTGCCTTTGATAATACCTGTCTATCTTGCTGACGGTCATACCATCCACACCGGGGGCTCCCTTGTTCTTGATGACCCGCTTGATAGCGCGTCTCATGTTGCTCCGCTCACAGATTGACTCCATGAGCCGGATCTGACCTGTCGGGCTTTCGGATAGACGCGACGCAATAAAATCTTCGGAACTCGTATCCGTTTTAGCCCTTGGGCCGGGATCTATCGAGTACAACTCAAGTTGTTTCCACTGCCGCGATGATTTCATTAGACTCGTCTCCTAATAACCTCTCTCATTTACCCCTGCCATTCGACAGGTGGCACCGTTCGGGCCTTATTCCTTAGTACCGACTGTACTCAGAAACTATTATGCCCTCTGCTGACTCCCACTACGCGATAGTCTCCCCTTGCGGTTTGGTCACTCATTGGTTTCTACCGCCTGCGCCCTCTGTTTGTTTGCCCTGCCCTGCAGGACAGGCTCATCATTTGCCGGGACGCCCGGCCATAATGATGCCGGGATTTTTTTTTAACCGGTTTTCCCAATATTCCGGTAGCTTACAGCGATAGATCTTCTGAGACGCAGTGGACCTCCCGGGGTAAGCCTCGGCTACTTTCAGCGCACGATTGTCAGATATACTTGGTTCAGCCATGTAACGGATATAGGACTTTATCCTGTGTTGCGGACTCGTCCCGACATCCCCCAGCCTAATCTGCCTGCCCTCTACCAGTTAAGGTACGGGGCATACCTGTACGTCAACCCACGCTTTTGTCTTAGGCTTCCTTCAGGCACATATTCCTTTCAGTACCCTTGCCCTCGACTATCCTTCGGCTCCGTCAGCCTGGATATGGACTTTGCAGTGTATTTGTGTCAAAATACCTCCGCATCACCATTTAGCAGCCGGGCCAGCCCGGCACACAACCCGCCCTTCAACTATGACCGGGCGATGAAACGCCGCCCGGCATGTTAAGGGCACCGTTATGCAATGAATATGGAGGCACATTTTGATACTAAGAGATAGAAAACTACTGAAAGTATCGGATGGTGTTTTTCAAGAAGTCGGGCCACCTGAAGATCGAAGCAGACCTTTGGAATGGCGAAGGAACATTAACCACATCAATCTACCATTAAAAAATATAAAAATCGTAACTGGTTGTAACGTGCATGAAACTGATATTGACTGGGAGGATGAAAAATCCGAAAAACCGCTAAAACTAGTAAAAGCAGATATCTCTGAGCAACTTGCTATAAGAGGCATAGTCGATGATAACCAAATGCGAGATCATATCTATTTTGCAGTTGAAGACGAAGGAAAAGAAAACATATTTTCTGTAGAGGATGCATCAGGTGACACAAACATTTCTATTAAAGTTGGGTCACCCACCGATGAAACCAATACAATGCCTAAAGGTCTTTATCGCGGTTCTGCATTCCGAATGAACTTCAAACCAGGAGAAGATGAAATTTATTTTGAATTAACTATCCCACGAGATCAATTGTTATCTCTTATTTCAGCTCTTAGGGCTGATTCCAACTCTTCTATCGAGATATGTACCTCACTTCTTTCATTTACATATGAAGTGGATGATGCACTCAGAGAACATTATCACCCTAGAGACCTCATTATTAATGAAACCACACCGTGCTTCCTTTCATGGATAAATGTAATTTCAAAAATTGGCCAACATTTTCTAAAAACAGACTCCGAATACAATTATGAAGAAGTCGAGGACGGAGATATTTTTAAAAAAGAACTAACACCAGAACAAAAATCAAAGCAAGATTTATTGAAGATACTACAGTCGTATTTGCAACCACTAAACAGGTTGGCTACAGCAATTTGGGTGTTAATTATTGTAATCATACTATATGCTATTTTTAAGTAACAAATGCATAACATTTGCATCAAGCTGATTTGGCGAAAAGCCGCCAAACCGCTTATGCAAGGCGTTATGCCAAAAGGAGGTCGCAATGAGTACTGGAGAAATTTGGTCAGTAGTTGCTGCCTTGCTCGCATCTTTAGGCGGAGGAGGAGCAATAATTCTTGGTCTATCAAATTGGCTGGGAAATATCTGGGCCAATCGACTGATGGAACGAGAAAAGACTGAACACCTTAAGGAGATTGAGGAAATAAAAGCAGAATTTACAAAATCCATAGAATCGGAAAAAGCCCAATACCTGAGACAATTGGAATCGGTTAAAGTACATCTGGAGCAGACAGCACAAGATCGTACTCGGAAACTTCAGGCGTTAATGAAGCATTACGAACGACAGATAGAAGAGTTCTATGGACCATTGTACAACATGGTAAACCATATACTATACGTAGCGTTCGAGCTTCAAATGGAGTTGAAAAAAGGCGTCACACCCGATAAATCAGAAATAATAGAAAGATACTATCATGAAAATTACTTTGATCCGATTCATGACAAGATTCGTGAGGTCTTGAAAACCCGATTCTACCTTGTAGAAGGTGAGTCAATGCCAAAAACATTTGAAGAAAATATTAAGCATTACTTGCGGCATACAATGCAAGAGAAAGACCAGAAGACACTCTGGTTAGATCATGATGTTGATACCTCTTTTCTATCCGGTGTTGGCTGGCCTTGGGATTTACACCGGGATATCAGGGACGGGTTTCATACTTCTATGCAGAATTATCAACAATGTCTCGATGGATTGAAGGCATAACAAACAGCTACACCAGACCCCGGAGGGTCTCTTTCATTTTTCGCATAGCATCGCGGCGGGGCTGGTGAGCAAAACGTTAAGTGTAAAGACATATGGAAATATCATATCTTATAAATGAGATTCGAAAGAATATAGATGGTATCAAAGATTACAATGTCTTTGTAATTAGAGAAAATCCAAAATTAAAAGATGATTTTATGGAACTACCAATCAAGGATCTTGAAATTGATGAAGATGGAGAAGAAATAAATATCATCCTATATGATGATACCAATAAACAAAATAAAACAATAAATGTTGAGAGCCTGCTAGAAAAACTTGAAAAATATATTCCAAACGGTTCTAGTTATCATCTTTTTGTAAGGCATCCTAAAACTAACTTGGGTAAAATATATTTTGCCTATTTGGATGTTCCTGTAACAGCTCATGGAATAAGTGAAGACGGTAATAGTTTCGGTCTTCTTGAGGTAAATTCAACATCTAAAAACACTTAACCAATAGTTCAAGGTGACCTGGCTACTATATCGCCAAGCGGAGCAAAATCAATATTAACAAGTATCTTGGGAGCATGAGGCTAGTTGCCATAAAACCGCCAGGCTCCTTAACTTCACCGTTATTTGCGACACGATGTCGCATAATCATATGTGTTGACCATGAGGTTACACCATACATGGCAACACCTGGAGCGTCCCCTCCAGTCCCCTACACGGGCATGCTGCTGTTGCGCGTATGACAGAGTGTGAAGCCCCGTGGACAAAGTACCGAAACGGGTTCAAATGGTGACAGGCGAACCCATCCCGGAGCTCTACCGGGTTAAGGGCGAGGGCTGGATAATATGGTGAGATTAATCAAAGACCTTAAGCGTCGTCATAAAAGTCTAGACCTACGAGAGCTAACTTCCTGACTTCAGGATAAAGGTCGAAGATCTATCCCTCTGGGCGGATAGATGTGGTGTGGTCATGGGTTTCTAACGTGCCCATGCGGGAACACAAGCCATCGGCGTACAGGTACCACCTAAGTTATTCATTTAAGGTGATTATGCGGAACGTGGAAAAGCCGGCAGTCCGCCATGTCACGCAATGCATGGCAAGCTAACCGTATAAGGCAAGCCCATGGAGGGTCGGCAATGAGAGGTCGGAACAAGCAAATGCCTTCCTGTAGCGGGAAGGATACTGCATGAAACATGGCAGTCCTAAAAGGTAGAAGGAGTCAAAGGAATACCGAAATGGGGGCAGACATCCGACTGGTGTTTCCTTGCGAGATAATCTGGAGAACCGTTGTAGATGAGAAAGCAAAAGACAGCTTCGGCTGGTGCACTCAAAAGCCAAGATAAGAAGTCAGACTCCGCATGCTGGAACAGCGTGGACTGGACAGCAGAGCGGAAAAAGGTTAGACGGCTGCAGATGCGTATCGCAAAGGCTACGCAGGAAGGCAGATGGAATAAGGTTAAATCATTACAATATCTGCTCACACGCTCAAGAGCTGCCAAGCTTCTGGCAGTAAAAAGAGTGACTACTAATAAGGGTAAGAAAACACCCGGCATTGACGGCATCTTATGGAAAGGCGCCAAAACCAAATGGCAGGCTGCTAACAGCCTGCACAAAAGAGGTTACAGACCTCAACCGCTTAGAAGGACGTATATTTCTAAAAAGAGAAGTAAAAAGAAACGTCCTTTAAGTATACCTACAATGTATGACAGGGCAATGCAGGCATTGTACAAACTTGCTTTAGCTCCTATAGCAGAAACATTAGCTGACCGCAACTCATATGGATTTAGAGAGGGGCGGAGCTGTGCCGATGCAGTAGGAGCGGCATTCAATGCCTTAAACAAGCCAAACTCCGCAACGTGGGTGCTTGAAGCCGACATTGAAGGATGTTTTGACAACATATCGCATGAGTGGATGCTGGCAAACATCCCAATGGATAAAGAAATACTGGCCAAGTGGTTGAAGGCAGGATTTGTGGAAAAAGGGATAAGATATCCAACCCGAAGAGGAACACCACAGGGAGGTATTATAAGCCCTACGTTAATGAATATGGTTCTGGACGGACTGGAAGAAGCTGTACATAAATCAGTCCCGCGTAGATCCAGAGTAAATTTTATTCGTTATGCGGATGATTTTATCATCACAGGGAAATCCAGAAGGCTTTTAGAAAAACAGGTAAAGCCGGCGGTCGTAGAATTCTTAAGAGAAAGAGGATTAAATCTCTCTGAGCAAAAGACTGCCATCACACATATCCGGGACAGTTTTATGTTTCTGGGACAAACATTCCGGAAACACGGCAAGACATTGCACATAAGGCCTTCAAAAGAGGGCGTAGAATCATTGATACAACGCCTCGGCGGAATAATCCGCAAATACGTCAGTGCACCAATGCCTGCCATGATAAAGGAACTGAACTCTGTACTTCGAGGTTGGGGCAACTACCATCGTCATGTAGTAGCCGGAGCATCATTTTATCGTATTGACGGTTATGTCTATGACCAGTTATGGAGAATGCTCAGAAAACGCCATCCAAGAAAGTCAAAGAAATGGCTTGTTAAGAAGTACTGGATGGTAGATGGTAAAAAATGGGTATTTTCCGCAGTAGGTAAAACTACGCTGGGGAAGAAAGTCTACAGCGTTTTACGCTTAGGCCATTTGGGCATTAAAAGGCATATTAAAATCAAGGCAGACGCTAATCCTTACCTTAAGAAGTACGCCGGTTACTTTTGGCAACGCAGGCATGATAAGGAGAAGCGATTATTACCAGCCTTGACGGCAAAAGCCAATCGTGCGATTTTATACGCTAATTAGTGGGAAACGTAGTCGGGGCGTTCCAGAAGATCGTCCTTGTGAAATGCTTGAGCCGTATGATGGGAAACTATCACGTACGTTTCTTAGGGGGGAAAGGGGCTGAGAAGCCCTTGCCCTACCCGGTGCTTGGGGGATAAAATGAAATCACATCGCTTTAATATCAGGCTTTTTTTCATATTAATGATAATTTCATATTGCTCTGCAAATGCTGAAGAGATAGATCCGTTAGAGTATCAGGTTTATAAAGCAGTGATCGAGCTTGAATACCTAAGCCAGCCAGGCTATATAGACATGATAAATAAAAAAGAAAAACAACTTCTTCCTAAGACAATTATTATTATCAATGAAACAATTTCAGGCCCTAAATACATGGATATATCAATTGAAGAGTTGCTTAAAAAGATCGAGGTTGAAAATACATCTTTTCCAGAATATGCCTTGAAATCTTGGGTGAGCGAAAACAAGGATCAATATATTCTAAACGATTATTTCAAATTTGCAGACAAACATTTCCTTATCTCTGAAAAACAACGGGAAGAAGCTTTTTCCCCCACAAAGTGGTGGGATTCTTTTTATAAGCATTACCCAAATGCACTTGGATACTTTCGTTTGTCACGAGTGGGCTTTGATACTGATAAAAACGCAGCAATCGTATATATCGAAAATTCTCAAGATGGTAAATGGGGGTCAGGAACTTTTTGGCTCCTTAAAAAGGACAAAGGAAAATGGGTTCGCACTAGTAGACTCATTGTTTGGCTGTCCTAGAGAGCACAACAATTTAATAAACTCAGACCTAGCAAAAAGCTCGCCAGGCTGGTTATCAACCCGTTAGTGTTTATGGGGCATAGCGAGGTAATAATTTGATTCGTATATTAATAGCATTATTTTTAACGCTATCAATTTCATGCTGCACCAATAGGCAATCTACATCAATAGAGTGGAAGGCGGAAGACGTTATTGGCTTGACCATGAGTAAAGATGATGGTGATAAACAATCTTCCTATGAATTTATGGAAGGAGATGTACTCATTTCATGGAGTTCAGAAAAGGAAGGTTGGGCAACATCGAATATCATATATTGGGAAATCGTAGATGGAATTCTCTGTATCGGTCAAGCAGAGAAACTAACACTTGTATCCAAATCCACTGACAAAATAGTTGTTCGCAACACAAAGGGCAAAGTTAGCGAATATACAATAGAAAAATCACACTAACATCAGTTTCAACAGGACGGGCTACGCCCGCCGGTTAAACTGGGCGTTGGCGTGCTTGAAAGAAGGAAGAAAATAATTACAGGGGAAGCGGAAATGAAGTTGCCAATAACATGTAACTCAAGGGCGCGAGAATTGATCTTGATCTGGAAATAAAAAGGTAACAAAAAACAAAGGAAATCCATTCCCCGGAAATTTTTTTGAAAAATAATTCAGAACAATATAAAAAGAAGAATCAAAAAACATAGTTTTCAAAAAGCATCAAGTCTTTAAAAGTCAGTGATTGAAAGTAAGCAGTCAAAAACAAACTAAACAGGTTGGCGGCAGCCAACCATTGCATCTGCAAGGACCGTGCTATTTTTTCGCCTTTTTTAAACTATCTGGCAATTCAGTATCCACGCACCTTTAACATTGTAAGTTGGTGTGCACCGCACTGCCTGTAATGCTTTTCGTTAAGCGCATAAATGGAGAATATGGAATCACAGATAGAAGAAGAATATGTAAGCATGAGGCTAGCACATGGAGATATTACAAATGCTATCACTTTACTTGATCGTGCCAAGTCAGAAAAAGACGGAACGTTAAAGTCGGTATTAGTAAAATATTGTATCATCGAATATGCTAGACCTTTCACTGGAAGCAGAGGGATTTATCAAAAACATTTTAAGCCTTTGCAGAAAGAATCTATTTACCCTAATGGGAACACTGATCATGACGCCTTGATAGCTGAGCGTGATCAACGTATAGCACATAGTGATATAACGGCATATAATCCAAGACTGCATTATTGGACAAAGCAAGACATATTTCCAATTGTCCAGAAATCATCTCATTTGTATGACAATATCGACGCATTAATTGAGAAAATGCTTCTCCTTTGTAATACTGTACTTACTTATTTAATTGATCGTATAAAAACTTTAGAAACAGAATTTAAAAACAACATCGCTTAACAATAAAATTAACGCCGACCGGCGGAAAAGCTCGCCGGCCGGTTATTTTCGGCGTTCTGCAGGAGGAATAGACAATGGATATGGTTAATATCATTTTGGGTATCAGTAATATTTTCGTTGGAATTTTAATGATTATTATTAGCATACCTTTAGTTCAGAAAAGTATCTCAATGAATCAAATATTTGGGATTCGATTTAAGAAATCTTTTGAGTCGGAAGAGAATTGGTATAAAATCAATGCCTACGGCGGAAAACAACTTATCATATGGTCCGTTCCGCTTATTATTTTTGGTGTAATAACATTTTTCCTACCTTTGAAAAACAATGAACTCAGGATAATATTAGTTGCATGTGCACCAATGATTGTTTTGGTGCCAGCAGTTATAAGTTACATATACTCAAGAAAATTATAATAGGAGATGCAGAACCATTGCATTTACTAAGACCGGGCTTTTTTTACGCTTTTTTAAAATCTCCACCAACTATAAATCTTTGTATATTAAATATGGTAAGTTGGTTTGCACCGCCCGGCTTGTAATGCACACGTTATGACGAGGAAGTATGAGTAATATATACTGGACAAGTGTTGAATTTGATATCTTAGATCCACCAGCGTATGAAAATTGTATTGGGGGCTTCGTATATTTATTCTTCAAGGCCGAAGGTGTACTTGAAGCCATCCCAAAAATAAAAAATGCAATTGAAGAAGAAGGTTTCAAAATAACTCGAGTTGAATTTGTATCTGAATATGATGAAGTCCCTTGGGATACCGAAGAGGAACAAAGTAAATATGATTCTTTAGCCAAAGAAGCAAGTAATAGTGATGGAATCATATGGGATGAATTATATACCTATGAATCAAAAGATGATTAAGTCATAACCTGTCGCTCTACCAGACCCCGGAGGGTTCCTTGCTTGTTGTTGAAATCACGGCGGGGCTGGTAAGCTAGTCGTTAAGTGTCCCAATAAAGTTACCATATGGATAATATACAGAATACAATTAAAGAATTAAGTACTGTGTTGAAAATGTTACCTGGCGTGAATGTTGTCACAACTGCAATTGATGAAATTAATATATCCATTGAACTATCAATCATGCAAATTGAATCAATCGGACCAATTTTATATGCTGCAAATGGAGCAAATTTACCTTTTAATATATACTCAAAGGCTCCACGTGAACCAGTAAACGAACGAGCCAACCCAGTAAATATTTGTTATGAAATATCTGCAAAAAATAATATTTCTATAAATGGTACAGCATTGGATGCACTTAAATTATTCGGTACATTTATAGTGTGGTATCTTCATGGAATAGGGAAAATGCCAAAAACTGAATCAAACCGATTATTATCAATGTGGGATGGTGCACAAGTAAACACTTAACATGTCGCTCTACCAGACCCCGGAGGGTTCCTTGCTAGTTGCGGAAATCACGGCGGGGCTGGTAAGCTGGCCGTTAGTGATCAAAGACAATGATATATACACTTCCCGGAATGGGTGCAAATTCAAATATGTATTCTGGTCCATGGCTTGATTTGCCAAATATGAAATATTTGGATTGGCCAAAGTATCAGGGTGAAAAAAGTCTTGCTGAAGTTGCAGAAAAAGTCATTAATGAAAATTTAATATCTCATACTGACGTTATTGCTGGTTCTTCACTTGGAGGCATGGTTGCGTTAGAAATAGCAAATAAACTTAAATTAAAAAAAGTGTATTTATTCGGTAGTGCTATTTCAAAATCGGAGGTAAATCCATTACTCCGGTTATTAACCCCTCTTAGTGATGTAACACCATTAAAGCTTATTCAAGCCATTGCAGGCAAATATCATAATGAGGTATTAGAGATGTTCAGTCTATCTGATACCGATTTTATAAGAGCTATGTGTCATGCAATAAAAAATTGGCAAGGGTTCAATGGTGATTCATCTATTATAAAAAGAGTGCATGGAGAAAAAGACAGAGTAATATTCTGTCCTAGTAATTGTAATAAAATAAAAAATGGTGGACATCTAATTGCAATAACTCATCCATTTGAATGTATCGAAATTATTAATCACTAACATCAGCATTAAGTCGGAATTGGCGAAAAGCTTGCCAATCCGCTTATGCAGCGCGTTAGAAAGTCACAAATATGAAATATGTGTTATTCATATCAATAGTCTTAATTTGTTTTTTAGCTGGCATATATTTAATTTGTGCCGGATGGAAAAAGTATAAAGAAGAGCCTGAGCGTTTTCAATTTTGGCATATTCATACTTCTGGTACAAATCGCAATCACGGAATTAACTTTATCATTTTTGGTTTAATGGAAATTTTTATTAGCTTTATTTTGTTTTTCATGTTTTTTATCTACAAACATTAATAAAAAGCGTTTTGGTAATATTTTATCAAGACACAGACCCAAAACTTTCTAACCCTGCAATCAAGGTGATTGGCTGGTTTTTCTTGCCGATTGAAATTCAGTAGCATCAATGGTCTTCATACTTTATCGACCATCGGCACCATTAACCCGCCAACTCCTTATCGCAAACGTTGGCGTGCTGGGAAATGATAAAAACAAAATATCGTGGCAGTAGAAAGGCAGTTATTAATAACATGTAACTCAAGGGCGCGAGAATTGATCTGGAAATAAAAAGGTAACAAAAAACAAAGGAAATCCATTCCCCGGAAATTCCTTTGAAAAATAATTCAGAACAATATAAAAAGAAGAATCAAAAAACATAGTATTCAAAAAGCATCAAATCTTTAAAAAACAGTAATTGAAAGTAAGCAGTCAAAAACAAAATAAACAGGTTGGCGGCAGCCAACCATTGCATCTACAAGGACCGTGCTATTTTTTTCGCCTTTTTTAAACTATCTGCCAACTCAGTATCATCGCACCTTTAAAAAGGTAAGTTGGTGTGCACCGCACGGCCTGTAATGCTTTTCGTTAGCTCTTTTATAAGGTATCAGTAGGTATACTATGCGTGATGGAACTTTAAAACTGGGTTTTGAAAATGGGCAAATCACAAGTCTATTTGAAAATGCGAGATTAGATAATTTTTATAGCCAGATATTTTCTAATGCACGTCGCTCAATATCAAGGTCTCCAGAAAATTTAAAAGCAGGTATAAATATTTTCATTTTTGGTATTTTCTATATTGAAGCACTTACCAATCGTATTCTCAGAGAAGTAGTCAAAAATGAATCCCATGATAACGAGTATGGGAAAATAACCTGGGAGCTTTTAAAACGAGCTTCTCTTTTAGATAAATTAAGGCTTATTTTCAGTCTTAGTGTTGAAACTTTAAAAACCAAGTATCAAGAATTGTTGCCAGAAATTAAGAGATCCATAGAATTGCGTAATCGTTTAGCACATTTTAAAGACAGTGATGCCGAGTTAATCGAATCCATAACATCTATGGAAGATCTGATAAAAATATTTGAAGGCAAAAATGATCCACCTTTAATTATAGAGCTAAAGTCGCCATTGATTTTAGCCCATTCGAAAAATATATCAACATTGTCACAGTTGCTAAAGCGATTCGAGAGGAAATATTTGAAAAGCAAAGGTATAATAAAATCAAAAGTTATATGAGCTAACATGGCACTCAACGTGACGCGCTACTATCTCGCCGAATCAGCCATTAAAGGTTATCGGCATTCATTCTTATAAATATATTATAGTGGTGCGCACCGCGTGCTCGTTAGTTAATCGTTAGCGATTAAATAGAAGAGGGAATATGGACTGGCTCACATTTATATCTAGCCTTATAGGAAACTTAGCGTGGCCATTAACTGTAATAATTGCGGTAATAATCCTGAGAAAACCTTTAGGGAAATTACTACCCCAAATTAAAAAATTCCAATATAAGGACTTAAACTTAGAGTTCGGAGAATTGGAAAAACGCGCTGAAGCCATCTTGCCTTTAGAATCTGAAAAGCTTATCGAGCACACTATAGTTCCTATTACTGCTTTAAGGGAAATAGCAGATATATCACCCCGTGCGGCTATAATGGAAGCATGGCGTTCAGTGGAATATGAATTAAAAGAAGCCGCAAAACGAATGAATCTACAAGATATAAAGCAGGGAAATATAAAAAGGTTTATAGACCAGTTTCGAAAAGCAGAAATCATAAGTGGCCCCATAGCAGTTTTATTGCATGACCTTCGTGCACTTAGAAATGACGCAGTTCATGCATCAGAAATAGAAATATCAAATACAAGTACCGAACAATATATAATTACAGCAAACAATTTATGTAATTATCTAAAATCAATAAATCGCTAACATCAGCATCAAGTCGGATTTGGCGAAAAACTTGCCAAACCGCTTATGCAGCGCGTTATGAAATCGAATTAAAGGGAGATAGTGATTTATATGGAAATTATTAAAATAGTTGCTACAGCATTCAGTGCAGCATGGTTAATCGCTGCATTGTTAGCTTTGTTTCATGGATTCAAAAGCAGTATCATCAAAGGTGTTTTAATTTTACTATTCGGACCTATAACAACAACCTATTATTATTTTACTTTAAAAGAAAATGGTCCATTCAAAAAATGGTGTGGTACAACTTCTATATTATTTTTAATCGGTTTTGTTTTATTCTTCATTTACTATATGGTAACTGGCAAGTAATTTTTCATAACAATAAATTCAACACGACGTGCTTACTATCTTGCCAAATTGGTCTTTAAAAGTATGTGGAAATGGCAAATAAAGAGGGACGATGTTTAATATTTTAATTGACAGCGTCTTTAAATTTTAATATTTTCATTAGATGCCAAGAACAGCAAGACTAGACGCCCCCGGAGTATTGCATCATGTAATGATCAGGGGTATTGAAGGTAAAAAGATATTTTGGAGCAATAAAGACCGTAATGACTTTATTGACCGACTGGAAAAATTATGTCCCCAAATGCACATAACCTGCTATGCATGGGCTTTTATGTCCAATCACGCCCATTTTCTTTTCCGAACAGGAAATGTACCCCTCTCCAAATTAATGAGAAGACTACTCACCGGATATGTAATTTCTTTTAACCGTAGACACAAACGACAGGGGCAGTTGTTTCAGAATCGATATAAATCAATCATATGTCAGGAAGATACATATCTCCTTGAACTTGTAAGGTATATTCACCTTAACCCAATTCGTGCAGGAATTGTTAACACTTTTACTGAATTAAAAAACTATAAATATTGCGGTCATAAAAATATGATGAGTAAAGGTGAGTATGAGTGGCAGGATACAAACTATATCCTTGGATATTTTGATAAAAACAAGAAGGCCGCCCAAAAAGAATATATCTCATTTATTAAAAAAGGAATTAAGGAAGGATGTAAACCTGAATTAACAGGAGGAGGACTGATAAGAAGCCTTGGTGGATGGACTGAAGCAAAAGAAGTGTTTAAGTCCGGTGTAAAAATAATGGGGGATGAAAGGATTCTTGGTGATTCTGATTTTGTGGATTCAATAATCTCACAGTCTGAAGAAGAATATGAAAGAAAATACATGCTAAAACGAAAAGGGTATGATCTGGACCGGATAACAGATAGAGTTGCTGAAGTATTGGATATGGACAAGGATGAGGTTCTTTCTAAGGGTAGTCAAATCCGGAAAGTGAAAGCAAGGAGTCTTTTATGTTACTGGGCTTCCAGAGAGTTGGGTATCTCTCATACAATATTGGCAAAGAAATTTGAGTTAAGTAAAGGTAACATTAGTATTTCTGTAGAGCGGGGTGAAAGAATAGCAAAAGATGGCGCTTACAAGCTTATATCATAGGTTATTGAAATATTAAACATCGTCCCTCTCAACTCTCAACTCTCACATCGTCCCTCTCAACTCTCAGGAATACCCGATAAAATAAGCAAGTCGCTGTAATACAGGGGAAAGTCAGCATGGATAAATCAGGAAGAAAACCTTCTTCTTTAAAAGCAGCCGGCAATCTATTTAAATTTGCCTGATCAGGAGCTTTGTTGAGAGGTCTCAACAGGGTTTATGATCATCCGCTGGAGCTTGAAGAGCTGGCTGTTGTACCGCTTGCCGGCG
The DNA here is from genome assembly GCA_963667015.2 of Desulfatiglandales bacterium. Lineage (GTDB taxonomy): Bacteria > Desulfobacterota > DSM-4660 > Desulfatiglandales > HGW-15 > JAAZBV01. The sequence continues at coordinate 2,166,042 of CAXXJJ010000001.1, read as the reverse complement.
GCATCATGCATCATGGTTATCAATGCGGAACCCTCTGGGGAGCGGTCCTGGCAGCCGGAGCCCGGTCATTTCGAATGAATGGATCAGGTTCGAAAGCCGAAAGCATGGCGATTGCCGCAGGGCAAAACCTGGTAAATACTTTCCGCAGGCAGAATAACAGTATTAATTGTGCTGATATTACTTCAATTGACAGAAATTCAGGGGCACTGGAAATAGCTGTTTATTTTATTCTAAAGGCCGGGGGACTGCGTTGCATGCTAAGGGTGTGTAAATATATCCGGGATGCATTTCATGTTGTGGAGCACAGTTTTTCCGATACACCACAATTTGAAAAAACCGGGCTTCCCTTGAGCTGCACATCTCTATTAGCCCGACAGATGGGAGTTTCTGAGCTGCACGCGGTCATGGCTTCCGGACTGGCAGGCGGTATAGGATTATGCGGCGGAGCCTGCGGAGCGCTTGGAACCGCCATATGGATAAACGGATTGAGAATTCTTCAGGAACGGCCGCATGCTAACCTCATGAAGGATAAAACATTTAATAATAAAGCTGATGACCTCATAACAGCATTTTTGAAAATAACTGACCACAGGTTCGAATGTTCCGAAATTACTCAAAGGCAGTTTAAAAATGTCAATGAACATGCAGCATATTTAAAAGAAGGTAACTGTTTAAAGCTGATTGAAACACTGGCTGCCTGATGATAAAGAATAATAATGTACTAAATGGGGACGTTGTCAGGTTATAAGGTTGAAATTATTTAGCATCGGTCAGTCTGTCTTTTTAGCCACTAACACATACCTGCTCGTAACACCCAGTATTTCCTTTTTCTGCATGGCAGATACAACTCCCGCATTGAAACGCTCCGATGACATGGGCGACTGTATCATATGTGTCATCTTCCATCCCCCTTTTTTAAGAGCACTCAGATAATCATCTATCAAAATGAAGTTTTCCCATGTCTCTTCTTTTGCCGGTCTTCCCTGAAAATCTCTCCAGTCTGCATTTTAAACAGACTGAAGCATAGCAGGCTGAAGACTGAAGGAGAAGCAGTAAAACCTAAAAGTCTTCAGACTAAAAAACTTTAGCCTGCATTTCCTCGTCTCTGAGGTGTCCATTAAAATCTGAAGGTCATTTTCGTAAAATAATCGCCATTTCAATGACTTGGGCAGGTTTTTGAAGATATTTTCCACCTGTTCCATAAATTTATGGAACAGCATATTAGATTCATCTGCCACCTTTGAACCCCGGTCTCTGCTGCTCCTGATTGAATCCAGTTTGGCAAGAAGATTTTTCAAACGAAGCACTGCGGATTCGCCCATACTGTCATACACTTCATCACCGCATATAAGCTGAAAACGCCCATTACCGCGCCTTAAGACTACCGGTTCACCCTGCTATATAGATTCCCTCCGGGCAATTTAACAGGGTAAATCCGCTTTGCGGTCATAATTATGAATTTCACTGGTTAATAAACACAACGGGGTCCGCCCTTGATATTGACATGAAGTTGATATTAAACATTCACAGTCAAGGACCGATTTGTTTACACGATTTGTTTACATATCTTCTGCAACTCAAGTTTACAAATGGATAGCTAAATAGGTTAAATGTTTTTTCCTCATAACAAAATATGGAGCATGGACTGAATGAATCTATAAAACTATGGATGACTTACCCTTTAATGGATGACACCATCTACGGTTGACCCCATTTATGACCCATTTATTTATATCCGCGTTTTATTTTGTAATGAATGATAGAAATTCTGAGGCTTTCAGTATTCTTATTCCATTATATTCTTTTAAATTTAACAGGTGTTTATCCCCGGATACAATAAAATTGGACATTGATGATACTGCACACTCAATGAACTTATCATCATCCGGGTCATCATCAATTAACTTTATCCTGTTCTGAGTTTCAATCAGTGTGGTAAAGGTTGAGAAGTCAAAGATAATCTGTGAGGTTTCTTCTTCAGTGAGGTTAAATTTTGACTTTAACTTCCCGGCCATTTCAGCCACAATGGGGTAGGATGAATAGATCAACACTTTTTAGCTACGCCCCAAATCAATCACTTGACGAGGCTTTCCACCCCAAAATATAGCTGAAATATAGATATTTGTATCAACAACGATTTTAGGTATCAAGAAAAAGTCTCCGCAGAAAAGGCTCAGATGAATTGATCGCAGACTCTATTCATGAAGCAGGGCATCCAGTTCGGATTCATCCATGTCGGGTATATCGTGTTTTTTTTCAAATCCTCAGAAAAATTATAAAAATTTTTCTGATAATCCTTATCCCTGACTATTTCTTTTATAAGGGACATCTTTTTCTCAAAGGTCAATTGATATACCAAATCTCTTATCTGTTCATAATTAATATCAACATCTTTCAATTTTGGCATTCATTCACCTCCTTTTTTTATTCACTCATTATAAGTTGTATATAATCGCCCATTTTCAATTTAGTGTCAATCCGCATAAAAAAGGCCATCAATAATGATGACCTTATTAATTTCTGGGCACTCCCAAATTATAACAATTGTCTCTGGCCTTTCAGGAATCTAACATCTTGATCGGTCTATGACTACAGCCGCAAATCCCGGTTTCATTGTATCATCCGGACCAAATCCCTTTCGCGGGCAGATTCTCGGTTCAAATTTCCGAAAACCTTCTCCCTCAAGAGGGAATCCAAGATCGTAGTCAACCTGTTCCGCACATTCTATAAAATCCTTAAGTATCGATTTTGATGCAATCTGAGGACTATGAGAAAACACTACATGTTTTATGTCGAGGCTGTCGGCTTTTTGCAGGCTTTCCTTGTATGTGGCCAGGTCGGTTGACTCTGGCAGAAACAAAAATACCAGAGGGTTTATGGCGTCTGTCGGGAATAATATACCCTCTTCCCTGTATTCCAGACCAACGCTTCCCCCAGTATGACCCGGCAGTTCATGTACTGCTATTGTCACTTCTCCAAGATCAAACACCTGGCCTGCATCGAGTGGAACCAGATTGCCGTAACCCTGATGAATATAAGCATCCTCTGAGAAATCATCGGGCAGAGCATTTCTTACCTCTCCACTTGTAAAGTCCATCAGATTTCGAGCACCTTTTACAATCCTTTGCCGAGACTCTGTGGAATTATGTGATTTACATATCTCCATATCTTTGGGATGAATATAGATCTCTTCATCAAACTGAAAATTCCCGCAAACATGATCCAGATGACCATGACTGTTTACTATAATAAGCGGCAGATCGGTAATTTTGCGTACTGCGCCATTCAGGTCGCTAAAACCATAGCCTGTATCCAGCAGCAATGCCTTCCTGTCACCAGTAAACAGGAACAGAAAGGTCCCTTCCAGACTGCTGATTCGATATACCCTGTCAAACAATTTCTCTGCTTTATAATAATTTACTGTTCCTGTATTATTTTCCATATCTGATCTGCACCTATTTTTTTAAGTTTTTATATATAAAGGGGGCAAGTCCGCCTTTGACTCTTGCTTATATTTGCACGTAGGCACCAATACCCTTACCTACCCCTTTTTAAAAAATCTATCAAAGAGTTCTTCAGCTCATATAATGCCTGCATGGTTATCTGTGTGATGATCCTCTCAACATCCGGCGGGGTGGGAAGCACAAGGTCAGGCTGCAGGGACATTGCGGGTATTACAGGATTTTCTCCGGTTTCACCCCTCGGGTTTAATACTCTTAATTCCGTTCGTTCTTCTTGCATATTTTTCTCCGGCGGTTGTTTGGAAACTATAAAATAAGTTAAGATAAGTATCGGATATAGTAATATATAGAAGTATCAAAATAAATTTTTATAAGTCAATTTTAAATTATGATCTCCTGACACCGGGTAGGGCAGACATGGAACTTATTTTAAGGATTATTCAGGTCTTTTTCATTGAAACACACGGCTATAATTGCCTTGACATACATAGTTTATCTTCCTATATTCGCTTACATAAAAAGAGCCGTTTATGGATGGTAACTATCTAAGGTGCCGGAAGGCTCATCACATTACTTTCCCCAATGTTTTAATAGTGAGGCTCGATATGAAATACAGATCATTATTTGCAGTCTTGATTTCAATTGGAATACTTTTTTCTCTTTCATCCTGCATGAAACGCGCTCCCATCAAGATCTATGATGAATCAAGGGTATCACCCGCGGAGGTGGCACGCATAAGCGTCCCCCCGGATATTGAGGTTGAGAGTGTTGATGGCCGCCGTGTCGGGTCTCTGGCTGATTATGTACTCAGCACAATAGAGGAAATTCATGTGGCTCCGGGCGAGCATGAAATTGTTGTTCGCTACAGTATTTACTGGGCATATGATGAGATAAAAAAACATGAAGAAATTAAGTCCAAAAATATTACCTTGAAGTTCAACGCGAAAAGGGGTGGCCTTTACAGATTAACCCATCCCGAGCTTGATGATATGGACGAAGCAAAGAAGTTTGCTGAGAATCCGAATATCTGGATAGCAAAGGTTGGAAAATATTCCGACAATGAAGACGAGGATATCAGAGTATCACGTTCTGTTGAAATGAGTGAAGCGGAGCGCTATACAGAACCGGAAAACCCGCCAATCATGGAAGAAGATACAGCGCTCAAAGAAGAATGGGATAGTATGAGCGAGGATGAAAAGGAAGAATTCAGGAAATGGCTGGAATGGAACAACATGAGTGAAGATGAAAAGGAAAAGTTCAGAGAATGGTCCAATAAAAACGATTAAGAGCAGTATTGCAGAAATGTAAATGGGACGCGTGGAAAAACCGGCCCTTGACATTTGACAGTTCCCAAATAAGTTCAAATTAAAAACAACTGGATTCCCCAATTCCCGAAAATAGCCTTGCCCTGTTAAATAAGATTTGAGCTTCTAAATCTTTCCTTGAGATCCTCAAGGATTTAACAGGGTAAAAATGACGGCAAAAATACCATACATGATGAAGCAAAATCTTGATTCAATATTCACCAATGTTGCTTCGCAACCCGCCATGCGGATTTAATTGGGTGAAAGATTTAAGACTGATGGATTGAAAAAGCAAGGGGAAAAAGAGCTGAAAGCTCAAGGTCAAAGTTGAAAGGAAATACAAAACCGGAGGTCGGAAGTCCGTTCACCTTTAAACCTAATAAAAGGTGCAATTTGAATATTGAACTTGCAAATTACACCTTTTTCGATTAGTCTTTTCTCATGGCTATAATAAATCGCACCATAGAAACTGTCCTCAAGGCTCATGCGTCAAGTTATCCGGTAATAACTATCACCGGTCCCCGGCAGAGTGGAAAAACAACTCTTTGCAGAAAGGTATTTCCCCATAAGCCATATGCAAACCTGGAATCTCCTGATATTCGTCAATTTGCCATAGACGATCCAAGAGGTTTTTTAGCGCAATATCCGGATGGAGCAATCCTTGATGAGATTCAGAGAACGCCCGACCTTGTCTCCTATATACAGCCGATGGTTGATGAGGATAAACGAGAGGGTCTTTTTATCCTGACCGGCAGTCAGCAATTTGAAGTGAGTAATGCAATTAACCAGTCACTTGCCGGTCGAACTGCCCTGATAAAATTACTACCTTTTTCCATTGAAGAAATTCAATCCTCATTTTCTTTCCCCGACACCGACACTTTGCTTTACAGTGGATTTTTTCCACGAATCTGGGACAAACAGCTAAATCCGACGCAGGTACTCGGGGATTATTTTGAGACTTATGTGGAGAGGGATCTGAGGCAGCTGATCACAATAAAAGACCTGAATCTTTTTCATCGGTTTATCAAATTATGTGCCGGACGAGTTGGCCAGATATTGAATATCAGCAGCCTGGCAAACGATGCTGGTATTTCCCATACAACAGCCGGAAACTGGCTTTCAATCATGGAAGCGAGCTATATAATTTTTCTTTTACAGCCCTATCACAAAAACATTTCCAAACGTTTGGTGAAATCGCCCAAGCTTTATTTTTATGATGTGGGACTGGCTGCTTTTTTAATCGATATCGAAAACGAAAAACAGATCGCCCGCGACCCATTGCGGGGGAATTTGTTTGAAAACATGGTTATCTCAGAAACCCTGAAGTATCGATTTAACCAAGGCAAAAAAAGTAATCTCTACTTTTATCGCGACAGCAAGGGAAACGAGGTCGATCTATTAATGATAAACGGACCTGATATCTTTCCAATTGAGATTAAAGCTGGTATGACCATAACAAGAGAATACTTCAAAGGACTGAATCATTTTACAAAAACATTTCCGGAATCAGTTCACAATGGCTCGGGTCTTGTGTATGGGGGTGTTGAAAAACAAAAAAGAACGGACGTTTCAATTGTCCCATTTAAATATCTTAATGATCTTTTCACGCCCGCGTAACAGATAATAATAAAAGTATAAACCTCGATTTTCTTCTTCAATCTAAGCACAATCCAGATCCAGCAGCATTGTAGGATTTGATTTAATCATCAACATAATCTAGGCAGATACTTCCTATGACCCTGATACCGAGAACAAGCTGGCTGATAAATTCCATATTAGCTCCCCCTGTTATGTTATGGATTATCACTGTGTAAGATTTGAAATGTTATCTTTAAAAGAGACAAACAGCAAAATTCTACTGAATTACTTTTTTGTATTTACATCTATTGTATACTTATATACTATCCGGAAAAATACCAATTACTTTATCAATTAAAACTTGGAAACATAAGGGTTACAGCCCTATAGACTGATAGGATATTTGAACCCAAATAAGTATCAGCCTGTCACATTTGCTCGATGCTGATTCCACTCCGATTACAGGGATGATATGTCTGAAAATGATATCAATTTAAACGTCCATAAACCCAGTGGCAGGATTGATAAAGCACCCCGGATTCCAGCCTCTCCAAGGCTTGACAATATAAACGGAAAGAAAATTGGTGTTTTAAAATTGGGAGTCTGGGGGGTTACCGAAAAACTCTGGCCCATCCTTAAAGATACCCTGACAAAACAGCTACCAGACGTTGAGTTTAGCGAAAGTTCTTTCATGGCCCCTGCCCCAAGAGAAGAACGACTAAAAGAAATAACCGAATACTCTGGCGATGTAATTAATGCCCTTACTCATACGCCTTCAATCGAACCAGAAGAAACTTCTGAAGATGAACTGGTTTTCAGCAGCTCTGCTTATCCCAAAACAATGAGCAGCATGGAAAAATATTTCCTTCAGCATGGATGTGGTGACTGCCTGCCTCTGATTTCTCCCACACGGGAGGTCGCAGAAGAGATTCTTGAAGGCACGGAACTGAGCCCTGATCATTCGATCGGCCTGGGGCATAGGCCCGGAGTTGATGACATGAAAAACCTGGGAAGCCCCCTTGTTAAATAATATATCGTTTTATAAAACCAGCAGGCACGCCTGAAGGCACCTGGATCTATCCTTTCAGGAGTGAATAATTGACAGGCATTATAGGTACTACAGGGACAGCTACTCCAGATGAAAAGGAATATTATGTGGGCAGTTTAAACTATGCCAGAGGCATGAGATTAAAATATTAGAGTAATTTTTTATTTAAACAATAACAAAAGGGAGAAAAAATGCCAAGCAATTCAGTAAGTGTAAAAGAGGTTCTGGATTCCGGACGGTTTACATTATATCAAATATGGATCTGCACAATATGCTTTTTCCTTGCCTTTTTCGATGGTTTTGATTTGTCGCTTTTAAGTGTGTCAACTCCTAAAATTGCCGAGTTTTTAAACACAACACCTGCTGCCATCGGCCCGGCAATGAGCCTCGGTAATGTTGGAGCACTTATAGGAGCCTTTGTTCTGGGAATGCTGGCGGATCGTTTTGGAAGAAAAAGGATGCTGCTGTTTTCCGCCTTCACTTTCGGTATTTTTACCTTAGCCATCGCATTTATCCAAACCAAGGAACAGTTGATAATCCTCCGCTTTATAGCAGGTCTCGGGCTTGGCGGGGCTGTTCCAAACGCACTTGCCTTCGGTTCAGAATATGCTCCAACCAATAAACGTGCTACACTCGCCACCACAATGTACGCTGGTGTTGCTTTTGGCGCCACATGTGCCGGACTCTTTTCTTCTTTCCTCCTTCCAAGATACGGGTGGCAAACAGTGTTTATGTCAGGAGGTATAATAGCATGTATAATCGGGATTATTGCATTGATTTCACTTCCTGAACCTCTTGAATTTCTGCTCAAGAGAGGAAAAGAAAAGGATCAGGAACGTATAAGAAAAATTGTCTCGAAAATTGCACCATCATATGGGTCAATGAAAGATATTCATTTTGTTTCGTCCGAAATAAGGCTGTCCGGAGTTCCCTTTAAACATCTTTTTAAAGAGGGACGGGCAGCAAATACCATATTGTTATGGATAGCCTTTGTCTTGAGTTACTATCTGCTCTGGCTGATCCTGTCATGGACACCGACCCTGCTGAGAAACAGCGGTGCTTCACCCCAGGAATTCAGTCTGGCCTTTGCCTGCGTTAATTTGGGGGCAGTTGTAGCAACAGTATTAATCGGCATCCTGATGGATAAATTTGACAAATTTAATATATTAAAAATCGGTTTTTTCCTCGCCTTTGCGAGTGTTTTTATTTTTGGATATTTTGCTTCCAGCACATTTATTATTGTGGCGTTTGTATCCGCTGTCATGGGATTTTTTGTAATCGGCAGCAACTCCGGCCTTATGGGTCTTGCAGCTATTTCATATCCTGCGGATATCAGGGGTACAGGGCTTGGCTGGGCAACCGGAGTGGGCAGATCCGGATCAATACTTGCGCCTGTTGTAGGAAGTATGATGCTTGCAGAAAACTGGAGCGTGAATGCCATTTGTACCACAAATGCCATCCTTGCACTGGTGGTTATATTGATAATTTTTATCATGCAGAAGGTTAATTCGAAGTAAATAACCATATTAATTGTTTACCTGTTACCAGGTTAACAGCTTACTATTTGAAAAGAGAAAGAAGGAGATAAATAATGAAGCGTACAGACAGTAAAAAGAAAAACCTATCAAGAAGAGATTTTATAAAAACAACTTCGGTCGGCATAGGCGCCGCAGCTATGGTCGGACTGACCGCAGAACCTTCCATAAGCAAGGAAACATCACCGGATTTAAAATGGGACAAAGAAACCGATGTTGTGGTTGTCGGAACAGGATTCGCAGGAATTGCCTCGGCAATGACAGCACATGACGCCGGAGCAAAGGTCCTTATCCTGGAAAAAGCGCCAAAGGAACGTGAGGGAGGAAACAGCAAGGTGTCCGGCAATATGTGGTGGACGCCGACAGATGTGGAGACAGGAATAAAATATATTACTTCATTGTGCTACGGCCTGACAGATCAGGAAAGTATCAAGGCACTGGCCAGCGGAATGTTTGAGAATAACGAATGGCTCAAAAAATGGGGAGTTGAACCCAGATCCCTCGGCATGTTCCAGCCTGAATATCCGGAACTTCCGGGAGGTGAAGGCGTGCGGACCTGGTCCAATGCCAGCGGCGGTTTTGGAGCTGCCCTCTATAATCCTCTTCGTGCACAGTTGGATGAACGAAAGATTCCGATTATGTATCAGACACCGGCAAAGGATCTGATTCGCAACTGTGAGGGTGAAATTATTGGTATAAAAGCAGAATCCGAAGGAAAGATAATCAACATCAAGGCCAGCCGGGGTGTTATTCTGGCCTGCGGCGGCTTTGAATTTGCCCATGATATCCAGCAGCAGCACCTGCCAGGATGGCCCATGTATGGTCGCGGAACCACATATAATACGGGTGACGGAATCAGAATGGCCCAGAAGGCCGGGGCAGACCTCTGGCATATGAATAACGCCCTGGCCGGAATAGGCGCCATTCTTGTTGATGATGACGACCTGGGCAGGGTGCCGATATCTGTCTCTCTGTATTCCGCGCCTTTCATCCTGACAGACCAGCAGGGAAGGCGTTTTATGAATGAATCGGGTGGTAATCGTCATGGACTGGGAGAAAAGGAGCACCTTATCTTCTTTGATACGCTGGGCACACAGAAGTTTACAAGAATACCCTGTTATGCAGTCCTGGACTCCAGAGTCCTTAAACGTCCTCTTGTTTCAGCAGGAATGAAATTCGGCTGGTATAACTGGTATACAAATTATAAATGGAGCAGTGACAACAGCGCTGAAATAGAAAAGGGCTGGATTATCAAGGGAGAAACAATCCAGGAGCTGGCCGGAAAACTCGATATTACGACGGACGCCCTTGAAAAGACAATAACAAAATACAATCAGTCATGTGACGCAGGTGTTGATTCAGATTTTGGAAGGCCAGAGATGAACCTGACCAAAATAGATCAGCCGCCCTATATTGCACTGAAAATCTATCCAGTTATGTATAATACCCAGGGTGGACCAAGGCGTAATGCCTCATGTCAGATAGTTGATCCATTTAATAGTCCCATACCAAGGTTATACAGTGCTGGTGAACTCGGATCATTCTGGGGCTGGATGTACAATGGCGGCGGGAATAATTCCGAATGCCTGGCAACCGGTCGCATCGCAGGAGCCAATGCCGCAGCACTTAAACCATGGTAATCCGCCATGTGGAAGGCGACGGCCCCCGAAAGCCGCTGTTTTATGAGATTGATGATTCTGGGGATAAGTTAATTCTTGGAAAAAGATATAATCCATAATTTTAATTCCTATGTGAGGATTTAATATGAAAAACTTACGCAATACCTTCATACTGATATTTAACATCCTTGTAATATCGGGTTTCCTGGTATGGTCCGTTGCGCATGTTAATGCTGAAAACAAAACAACGGGTAGTGATATCAGTTCTATTGCGCCATACTTCACCCCGGCATCAGCTTCTCCAAAGGCGCCGGACAGTGATGGTTTTATCCGGCGCTGGTTTCTTCTGGAACCGATCAATAAACCTAACCGTAGCAACACTGTGTTTACTGACAGCTACGTAAGAGAGGCACTTTACACCGAATATTTCCCGGACCAGTTTACAGTGATTCCAGAAGACGGCGACACTGTGACTGTCGGAGATCAAAAGCTCAGATGGCATGCGCTTGATTCCACAAATTTCAATGTCAAACTTTTCCGTTTTGCCTACGGTCTTGACAAACAGCATTACGGGGTCCTGTTCTGGGCTGTTACCGTGGTAAACAGCCCCAGGGAAATGAAGGATGTCAGGATGGCTGTCGGTTCCAATTCGGCATCCATGTGGTGGTCTAACGGAATAGAAGCTGTCAGCCTTTTCGGTGACAGGCGAATGGTAATGGACGACAGTGTTTCCAGACGCATCACGCTTAAAAAGGGCAAAAATATCATTCGCGGGGCAGTTATTAACGGCCCTGGAATGAGTGATTTCTGTGTCCGATTTATCGATGAAAACGGAGATCCTGTCAGGGATCTCACAACCAGCTTTTGAGGTATTAATTATTCCTGGAGGCCTTATGAAATCACGTATTATATCAGCAGCTTTTTCTTTACTGCTTTTTCTCATAATATCCGACGGGGTATCTGCCCAGGTCGGAGAACCTTATATTCACGATCCCTCGACCATCACAAAATGCGATGGAAAGTACTATACCTTTGGTACAGGTGGAGGAGGTTTGATCTCAGAAGACGGCTGGACATGGCACCGGGGGGCTGAACGCCCCGGTGGCGGTGTCGCTCCGGACGTAATAAAAATAAAAGACCGCTATTATATGACATATGCCAAAGGCGGCGGAGGGCTATCAGGAGGACATGCGAGCAATGTCTATGTCATGTGGACAAAATCCCTTGACCCAAAATCCCCTGACTTTGGATTTCAGGATGAAACCATAGTTGTATCGTCGGACGGGGTTGAGGACTGTGATGCAATTGATTCTGCGTTCCTTCTGGATCCGACTGATGGTCGGTTGTGGCTGACATATGGAACCTACTTCGGCTTTATAAGAATTATTGAACTTGATCCTAAAACCGGAAAACGTATGCCGGGTAATAAGGCGATCAATGTAGCAATTGACTGCGAAGCAACAGCCATGATGTATCGTGACGGATGGTATTATCTCCTTGCCACTCACGGCACCTGCTGCGACGGCGCCAACTCCACATACAACATCAGGGTTGGCCGTTCAAAAAAGGTAACCGGACCATACGTGGATCACATGGGGGTACCCATGCTTAAAGGCGGCGGCAAGCTTGTGGTAGCAGCCAGTGGTCATTATGTAGGGCCCGGCCACTTTGGCCTGATAGACCTGGGCAACGGTCTTCAAAAGTTTTCATGCCACTATGAGGCGGACCTTATCCAGGGTGGTCACAGTGTTCTGGGCATCCGACCTCTTCTCTGGAAGGATGGATGGCCTGTTGCAGGTGATAATTTTGAGGGAGGCACTTTTGAGATAAAATCCGAACGTAGCGGATATGCTCTTGAACTTGCTGTGGATTTCGTAAGGATGGCAGGCGGCATGCGTTTTTTTGGACGCAATACTGAAGAGCCCGTTGTTCCGGTCACGCCCCAGAAACTTTCCGATGTGGAAAAGACCTGGCCAAAAGGGAATATAGATGTTCGAATCGGAGATTATATGTTCAGGCCCCACCAGAAATGGACAATAACACCTGTACCGGATGCCGGCGGTTATTTTGGATCACCATATTTCAAGATAATTATCGAAGATACAAACAGGGCTCTTGCAGCCACTGCAGAAAAAGAAGTTATAACCGTGCCTGAATATACAGGTGCTCCCGAACAACTCTGGCGCATCGACCAGTTGATTGACGGTACATACCGCATAACACCCAGGGTTGTCCCGGATTCAAAAGAAGAACTTGTTCTCACTGCAGTCGGTAGAAGCACTCCGACTCTGGACAGATTTGATCCGGACAGCTATAAGTCGCGATGGATTTTTAAAAAACCATAAAATAAAGTTTTATACGATTCTTCCAATTTAATTTGGAAATTAGTGATTTAAAAATATAAAGAGAGGGTTTCTATGTCTTATAAACCGGTTATTGAAAGGAAATTATCCTTCAGGCTTCCAGCAGGATTTTTATTAACCTGCCTGATACTTTTAACTGTATTTCCTTTGGAAAAAACCTTTGGCGCAGATAATAAATCAAATTCATCGAGCTGTTCTGCTATCACTGAGCTTGCTACCGGAAGCTTTCTGGTCGAAAAGGCAGAGATCGTTCCCGAGGGACCGGCACCGGGTCCTGGAGGCAAAGCTAATATACTGCCTGAGCACTGTCTGGTACAGGGAATGATCAATCCCCGGACGGGCGCTAAGGGTCAGAAGTTTGGAATAGGTTTTGAATTACGCATGCCGGCAAACTGGAACAACCGGTTCTTTTTTCAGGGAGGCGCCGGACTTGATGGAATGCTCTCCTCTGCCATCGGAAGCCAGATGGGTTCAGACAGACCCTCGGCACTTGCACAGGGATTTGCGGTTGTGTCAACGGACGGAGGCCACAGGAGCAGCATGCTCGACGGCACATTCGGACTGGACCAGCAGGCACGTATCGATTACGGTTATAATGCCCTGGATAAGGTCACACTCAAGGCAAAGGAGCTGATTGAAAAATATTACGGAACCGCACCAGCCTACTCATATTTTATCGGCTGCTCTAACGGCGGGCGTCAGGCTTTAATGGCCTCCCAGCGCTTTCCTCTTTATTTTGACGGCATCGTTGCAGGTGATCCTGCCATTAAATTTTCAGGGATCGCAATGGACGAAATATGGAACGTTCAGGTGGCCGCCAGGATTGCACCAAAGGATGAAAACGGCCGCCCAATAATTTCAAAGGCCTTTTCCAATGAAGATTTAAACCTTGTAGCAGATACTCTCCTTAAGCGCTGCGATGCACTGGATGGACTGGCTGACGGTTTTATCAACGACTGGCAGGGCTGCGACTTTGACCCCGGAATTCTCACATGCAAATCCGAAAAAACAGCAACCTGTCTTTCAAAGGAGCAGGTGGATGCGCTACGGGACATGTTTAAGGGACCGCACACAAGTGATGGGAAATCGATCTACGGCCCTTTTCCCTATGATACCGGTGTTGCAGGATCGGAGTGGAGAGCCATGCATATCGGTTCTTCAGGAACCGGAAAATGGGATTCTGCCGACGCTACACTGGGACTGGTCAACCTGAGTTATCTTCAGTTAACTCCTCCTGATCCTGATCTGGATCCCCTTGAGTTTGATTTTGATCGTGATGCTGTAAAAACACGCCATACGGCGGCCAATACAGATGCTGATTCAACATTTCTTCAGACATTTGCAGACCACGGAAAAATGATTGTTTATAACGGCCTTTCCGATCAGGGAATGGCCTCGGGAGTTCTTTCAGCATGGTACGATGAAGTAGTGGAAGTAAACGGACCGTCAATACGGGATTCTGTAAGGTTATTCTTTATCCCGGGAATGTGCCACTGCAGCGGAGGCAAGTCCACGGACCAGTTTAATACGCTCGATGCAATAATGGACTGGGTGGAAAAAGGAGCAGCGCCGGATCGTATAATCGCAACCGGCCGGGCTTATCCCGGTGTTACAAGACCCCTTTGCCCCTACCCTCTTGTTGCACGCTACAAAGATGGTGATGTAAACAGCGCGGACAGCTTTGTCTGCTCGGAATAGTAGTCTAACGAAAGGAGAATTAGAATTGGAAAAAAAACTTTCCGGCGTGCTTGTCCACAGTTATGGTTTTTCACATCTGACTTTCTCATTGATGATGAATCTCGCGCTTCAATATTATACGATATTTTTAACAGATGTGGCCCTGATAAAGTTATCCATTATCCCTGTTATCATATTTATAACCCATATTGTTGATGCCCTTTCAATCCCTGTCTCAGGTGTCCTGATACAGAACACCCAGTTTCGCTGGGGACAGTACCGGTCATGGCTGCTTTTGCCTCCTCTGGCAACCTCTGTGTTTTTTACTCTTACATTCACAAATCTGCCCCTGAGCTACGGAATAAAAATAGTCTATCTCAGTCTGGCCTATATGATAGCCCATGTGAGTCTTAATTTTGCCTACAATGCCCAGCTTGGTCTCATATCGGTCGTGGCGAAAAGTGTTAAAGACAGGATGCGGATGTCATCCAGGAATATTCAGTATGGCATGTCCAGCCAGATTATCTACAGCTATCTTGTTTTAAATATGTTTTATCACTTCAGTAAGAAAAGCGAATCATGGGGATATTTCTACACTGTGGGAATACTGGCTGTTATTCAGGTATTGGGCTACTGGTTTCTTTTTTACCAGATAAAAGACTATGACAAATATGACCCAACAAAAAATCTGACAAACAAAATGTCTCTTAAGGAGATGGCGCAGCAGGTCATCGGAAATAAACACCTGAGGATTTTAATGTCAGCGGATATTGTATCCTACCTGGGTATCTTCAGCCTCCAGGCAGTCGCAGTGTATTATTTCAAATATATAATAGAAAATGAACAATACATGAAGCCATATTCACTCTCATTTGCTCTTGCAAGCTTTGCAAGCACGCTGATTGGGCCAAGGGTAGTTGGTATTTTAGGCAAGAAAAATACATACCTTTTTGCCTCAATCTGGGGAACCGCAGGGTTCATAGTTCTTAGAATGTTCGGTTTGAATTCTGCCTATACCTATATCGTAATTATTGTTGTATCAACGCTTGGTGCGGGGGTCAACGGGCCTGTCCGACAGGCAATGTATATGGATGCTGCGGAGTACAGTTTTTATAAATCAGGCAAAGATGCGAGTGCAGTTATAATGTCCATGTTCACGCTGCCGATCAAGATTGCGATAGCACTTGCCGGAACAATAGTCACAGCAGGCCTGGGATTTATCGGATTTGTTCCAAACACGGCACCAACCGATGAGGTTATAAACAGCCTGATGAATCTTATCTGTTATCTTCCGGCTACGGCGGGTTTTCTGGCCTTTGCAATAATGATTTTCTACTCCTTATCTGATAACAGGCTGTCTGAAATTATGAAAACGAATGCCGATAAAAGGGGTTTAAGTTAAATATCGAAGTCGCATGAAAATTGTGACACACCGGAAGGGCTGCAGAGTGTCAGGGAACACTGTAAAAAAATCATTGATTGGTGTGGAAAAGATGACGGATATATTCTAGCCCCAAGGAGTTCGACAGATGAGGTAGAACCAGAGAATCTCAAGGCAATGATTGATTTTATAAAAGAATATGGTATTTATTAACAAGGGATAATTTACAATAAGGAGAAAGAAATAATGTCTCATAGGATTCCATTTTCAGAAGAAGAACTAAAAGTCGTGGGTGAAATACCGGGTTTTTTTCCTGGAATGCCCAATACACCGATATATGATTTTCCGGTAACACCAAGAGAAGCCTACATCGGATTTATAAACAGAGAACCGATCTGGCAGATCACCAGTGTTGAGTCGACAATGTTCTGTCCTGTCATATTCCCCGACAATGTGGCACGGGCATTTATGATTGAGGCAAATCCCCTGCCCCGTGAAAATTTCGGGGGTAAAGACATGTTCGGCATCGAATGGCAATACGTCGAGGCTGCCCAGGGCTCCATGGTCAAACCCGGGACACCCTTTCTTAATGATGCAAACGAATGGGAGGAAAAACTCGTCTGGCCTGATGTCAACAGCTGGGACTGGGAAGGTTCGGCCAGGGCAAATAAAGAATATCTAAACAAGGGCACCGCAATCATGCCCTGGATTATGAACGGTTATTATGAGCGGCTGATCTCCTTTATGGATTTTGACAACGCGGTGATGGCTCTAATAGATGAGGATCAGCAGACTGCAGTAAAGGCATTGTTTGAGAAACTGACTGACCTGTATATTCAGATCGTTGATAAATTCATCGACCACTATAATGCCGACGGATTTACAGTTCATGATGACTGGGGTTCACAAAGAGCGCCGTTTTTCTCACCGGACACTGCCATGGAAATGGTAGTGCCTTCCATGAGGAGGTTGACTGACCATATACACGAAAGAGGTAAAATAGCCGACCTCCACAGCTGCGGACATCTTGAAATGCAGGTCCCCTGCATCATTGAGGCGGGCTGGGACATATGGGGCCCGCAGGCAATGAATGATACGCATATGATTTATGAGAAATACGGTGATCAGATCATTATAGGGGTTATTCCTGATCAATACCCGCCTGATGCCAGCGAGGAGCAGCAGAGGGCGGAGGCCGCAAAGTTTGCAGATAAATTCTGTAATCCCGACAAACCGGCAAATATGAGTCATTACGGGTTATTTGCATTGACACCTGCCTACAGGGAAGAGCTGTACAGGCTTTCCAGGGTTAAATTCGGAGGGTAGAATTCATCCGGAACAGATAATCCCTGAATATAGGGATTAATACAGTGTAAAAATCAAAACAGGCCCTGATCAGAAACTTTTTTTTGATCAGGGCCTGTTTTATATTTCTTAATCGATCACTGTATTGAGATGGTACAATGGTGAAATAATTATTTTTTGTCCTTCATTTTCACCCATGCCTCTCCTTCAGGAGTTCTCCGCCATGCGAAAAAGGTGTCCACCACCTTTAATGATTCAGCATCGGGTACCGGCCCTGTGTGAGGCGTCTGTCTGAAATACATCACCACTGGATTTTCATCACTGAAGGCCGGCCATTCAGGAACCCCTTTACCGTTCGGATTTCCGTATTTGGCAAAATTGGTCCAGTATGTGGCCATGGCCTCGGAGATATCCCTGTCAGACGTTGTCACTGTCCTGGTCTGCCCGGGTGGTCCGCCCGGGTTATCGAGATACTGGAACACATAGGCTACATCCTGGCCATGGGGAGATCCTTGTCCAAACTGTGGAGAGCCCGCAGGATATTCCGGGTGCTGATCAAAATAATAATAGTAGGCGTTTGATTTTCCGGTTTCAGACTGGAGCCGTGCCCATGCCCACGTATGCCATCCGAAGGTTACATCCCTCATAAGGTCACGTGCACTCTTGGCAATTTTTCCTTCTCCCGGCGGATAGGCTTTTATGAGCCTTTCTGCAAAGGAACCGAAACGTGATTTTACTGTAGCAATGTACTCCTCCGGATTTTTTGGAGGCTGGAAGGACAATCCCTCGTCCGAGTTGTAACCCACCAGAATGGGGGTATCATTATATCGTCCCGCCTCATAGAGTTTGTACTGGTCATCGGGAATAACCCATCCGTCAACAATAGGCCAGGCCATACCCAGGTCCTGCCCCTGCCCCATTCCACCGGCAGGAAGTTTATCGGCAGGAATCTTTCGCAATTCGGCTATTGATGAAACTCCGGCACTTTTTACATAGGCCTGACCGGAACGTTCAGCATCGGCAAGGGGCTGCATATTTTCACCGTGCAGGGGGCTGGGTCTTGGAGGGGCAAATGATCCTCCGCTCTGAGATATAGCGCCATGGAAAAGCCCGTTGGCCAGGGGTGATGCGCACAGCATACTGACCGCTATTCCGCCTGCGGATTCCCCAAATATAGTGACCTTTTGAGGATCGCCTCCAAAGGCGGCAATATTTTTCTTAATCCATTTAAGGCCTTCAATCATATCCAAAAGCCCGTAATTGCCGGAAGATTTATGAGGATTCTCGGCAGTCAACTCCGGATGTGCAAAAAATCCGATCCGTCCGACCCGGTAGGCTATACTGACAAATACAACGCCTTTTTTTGCCAGATTCTCGCCGCTGTAAACTGGAGAAGAAGTGGACCCCATGTTGAACCCGCCGCCGTAGATCCAGACGAACACGGGAATGCGGTCGGTTGATGACTTCGCCGGTGTCCAGACATTTAAATAGAGACAATCTTCGCTCGATCCCGGCCCTGGTCCGCCCGGATTTCCCATTCTCATACCCGGAACGGGTGACGGAGCGAACTTATCGGCCTTCAGCACACCTTCCCACTTTGCGGCAGGTTGAGGAGCGCGCCACCTGAGCTCTCCGACAGGGGGCGCAGCAAAGGGTATACCCTTATAAACCGTCAGCCCGTCCTCGTGAACGCCCTGTACCAGTCCTTCTTCCACCCTGACTGGATCAGGCTGCTGAGCCATGCTGACTCCGCAAACCATTATTATCAGTATTACAGCAAAAAATATTCTTCTCATCATAGGTATGCTTCCTTTCACAAATGTTATTCCATCGTTATAAAATCGACACTTTTCCAGCCGCCGGTAATGGTATCTCAATATTCACCGGTTCAGGATCTATTATTCCATCAGGGACCTGACCCATATCTTCAGGCTTATTTATGAGAAACAGCCCTGCCAGTATAAAACCTGTAATGAAGATAATGCCTGCACTTATTACTGCATCCATATGAGAGTTCTCCTTTTTTTATCCAGACCTTTAGTCCTTATACTTTAGAGGAAATACTCACTTTGATAAATTTGAAGATTTTATTTTTATATAAGGCTGCACACAATGATTTTTTCAAATTTCGATTGATAAAGTCATTGATATATTCGTTGATTTGTATATAAGTATACTAAAAAAACAAGTTTAAAAAAGCAAGATAAGGGGAATATATAAAAGCTTGCTTGAAAAACTGTATTTTTTGAATACCGTTCTTTTTTTATTCATATAACTCCATACATTTAAAAAATTAGGTTCACAGGGACAGAGTTGATTATTAATTCGCTATAACGCTAATAATTTAAAACCTATCACAGGAGACAGCACCATGAAAAAGAAAATAACTATGATTTTCACATTAATGTTCACTCTCTTACTATGTCTTTCTATTGCTCAATACACAATTGCACAGCCTCCTGGACCTCCGGGACCCGGGGGGCCTGCGAAAAAACCAATGCCCAAAGGCCCGATGACTATTAAACCTGATCCGCGTGCCCAGCAGCGCACGTACCACTTTAAAGATACGGATAAGGACCTGGCGTATGTTGTATATGTATCATCAAAGGTTTCAAAGGATAAAAAGAATCCCCTTATAATTGCCCTTCACGGGATGGGCGGAGATGCCAACTTTATAGTGCGTGACCGCTTGATAGACCTGGCTGAAGAAGGCGGTTATATTGTTGCTGGCCCACTCGGATACACTGTAAGCGGATGGTTCGGTTCCCCGGTTATTGCAATGGGCGGAGGCTCTGTTGAACCGCCCAACCTGGCAGAACTCAGTGAAAAGGATGTCATGAATGTTCTTGCTATGATGAAAAAGGAGTTCAACGTCGATGAAAACCGGACTTACCTGATGGGACACTCAATGGGAGGCGCGGGCGCCCTTTTCCTGGGCCAGAAATATACTGACACATGGGCTGCAGTTGCCGCCATAGCTCCGGCGGCCTTTATGATGATGCAGAACAGTGATGATATCCTGAAACCCATGAAGGATGCGGGAATTCCTGTAATGATAATCCAGGGAGGAAAGGATAATGTCGTGGCCCCCAATTTTACCCATAAATGGCGGGACAGTCTGGAAAAACTTAAAATGAAGCATGAATATATAGAAATTCCCGATGGTGATCACGGGACAGTAATCAGTGGCGGTATGCCGGATATATTCAGGCTCTTTAACGAGACTGTCAAGGCAAAGGGATAATAACTAATTGTGCACAATGCCTGTATTGCCCCTGAACGGGCAATACAGGCATTGTTTATTCGGGATATCAACAAATAATATTTCCAGACCTGTTCTTTCTGCCCTCTTGATATTTAAACAAAGTCATTGATATAATATTATTTTTTGTATACAAGTATACCTTATGATCATTTCATGAATTCATGGAGCGAGTTCCGGTTTATTCAAATAATTCAATACCGATAATTTTATGGATACCCTAAATGACAGATATAAAAAGAAAAAAAGGAAAAATATCTCTTGATCACAGTTCATCCGTTCCTTTCTTTATCCAGATCGCGGAGACAATGAAGAGACGCATCACGTCAGGACAATACAATCCGGGCAACCAGCTTTTTACCGGGGAAGAACTGGAGAGGGAATTTCAGACCAGTAACATCACTATCCGAAAAGCCATGGAAAAATTAAAAAACGATGGTTTTGTGGAGCGTCGACGTGGTCTGGGGACAACTGTATCAGAGATTGAACCTGTACCACTGGAGTTTGAACTGGGCAGAAGTTTTAAAAAGCTGAAGGAGTCAATTGAAAAACTGAATACCCAGGTGAAGGTGCTGGAAATTACCAGAACGATAGCCTCGAAATATGTGCAGAATTTCCTCTCACTGGATTCCGAACAGGAGATATGGAGATTGAAACGAACCAGGATATATAAGGGTTTTCCGGTTTCCTTCAACACCTACTATGCCGAGCCATCAAACTGTGAAGTTATAACAAAAAAGGATGCAGAAAAGGATGATATTCTGAATACGATTGAACAGGCAAAGGGAATTAAAATTTATAAAATTAATCAAACCCTGAGATCCGTTGTTGCTGACCTGGACGTATCCGGTGCCCTGGAGATACCATTCGGTTCCCCTATTTTTTTTAATGAAATCACCTATCATTCAGTCTCAGACGAGACTCTGTTTCTCAGCCAAAGTTATTTCAGAGGGGATATGTTTGTATTCAGGACATCATCACTGTTATGAAAGTAATCAGGATCACATGATTAATTTCAATAGCATCTTAACCGATTGATATTCCTGCCTTTTAATTCCAAGCCCGACTGTCGTCTTCCCTTCAGATATTCTTAAATAATATATTGACACAATTAAGCCATTGGTATACCTATATACATAAGTAACAGTTATAGATTTAATAGGAAACAAAAGTCTCAACATGTTATCCACTGACTCAGAACTTTGCATCTGTTAAGCAATATCACAAAGTTCCCTGCAAACAATGAGACATGAATACCACAAGGAGACACTCCTGACTGTATATTTAAGATCTGCTTAAATAACGTAATTTTTTCCTATGGTCTTTTAATGGTGAACTTTCTGGAAATTATATTTTCCGGTGATTTGGTTCTCGATGAGCCTGATCCCGAGTATTGGTTAAGCGGTATTGCTCCGGCTCTGAAAAACTCTGATCTGGCGGTCGGCCATCTGGAAGTTCCCCATACCAGAAGCTCAATGGAATTGAATGGGGATATACCGGCGCCCGGCGCTGACCCGGATCATCTGGCTGCCCTGTTTAAGGCTGGATTTAGCGCACTCACCCTTGCCGGCAATCATATGTCCGACTGCGGTGAGGAAGGAATTATTGACACAAAGGGGGGGGTGAACCGGCTGGGCATGGCGTGTTGCGGCGCAGGTGTTGATCTGAACGAAGCACGCCGCCCGGCGGTTCTTTCAGTTTCCAAAAAGCGAATTTCAATACTCAGCTATAACTGTGTCGGCCCGGAACAGGGCTGGGCAACAGAAACAACTGCAGGAGTTGCCTATGTAAAGGTCGATACTGTCAACGGAGCCCCTGTTACACCTTCTGCACCCCTTGAAAAAGTATCATTAGATTCACTCTGCTCAATGCAGCAGGATATCATTTCAGCCAAAGAGAATGCAGACATCCTTATAGTTGCGCTGCATAAGGGCATTGTACATACACCAGGCCTTCTTGCACCATATGAGCAACCGGTTGCCCATGCAGCTATCGATGCGGGGGCTGATATTGTCATCAGTCATCATGCCCACATTATCAGAGGCATAGAAATATACAGGGAAAAACCGATTTTTCACGGATTGGGCAACGGCTGCGTCGTAACACGTGCACTCAGTCCCCATCAGGACCATCCTTTACGCGCTGACTGGGCCTTGAAACGAAAAGAGTTATTTGGATTCGAACCAGATCCCGAATATTATCTCGCACCCTTTCATCCACAGGCAGTAAACAGTATGCTCGGATGTGTACGCTTTTATAATAGTGGCGGGATTGAAGCAGGATTTATTCCTGTTTATGTGGAACCTCCAGGTCGTCCTGTGATCGCTGACAGGAGAAAAGCAAAGGAAATCATTAAATACGTGGCAGAAATTACTGTAAAAGCGGGCCTTCCGCAACTATCCATGAACAATCAAAAAGATATAGTGGTGGTTTCATGAAAAATTCAGATGAAGTCAGTGATCCTGATCAAAAACCAGCGCGCCGGGGAGAAAAATGCCTCTTTTACCTTGGAGCAGCAGCATTATTATTTGCAATGGGAGCAGACACTATTGCTGTCCTGGGCAGACATATAGGTTTGCCGCTCTGGGGATCTATCGAGATGGTTCAGGCGGCTATTCTGATAGCCGCTTCAAGTGCGATACTATCGGCGACCCTTGCAAAAAAACATGTAAAGGTTCGTATCCTGACTGACCGACTGAAAGGCCGCCCCAGGATCTGGCTGGAGCATCTCCAGTCACTGTTCAGCGCCTTGTTTTTTTGTTTACTTACAGCAGGCAGTATCTGGATTTTCCTGGATCTTCGGAATGGCTATGAAGAAAGTGAAGTGTTGCATATCCCTTATGCTCCTTTACGGATTATATGCATCATTTCCATGCTTGCTGTGATGCTGAATTTTCTTAGACGTATCAAAAATAATAAGGAGAACAGGGATCATGAATAGTTCTCCTGTTCTGGGCTTAACAGGTGTAATAGTATTGATTTTGATGCTGTTACTGGGCATGCCCATCGGTGTAGCGCTGGGTACTGTGGGTATCGGTGGTTTGATATTGACTCTCGGTCTTGAACCGGCTTTGATCAAATCCGGTGTTATACTGTTTGAAACTCTGTCACGCTATGAATTGGGAGTTCTGCCACTGTTTTTTCTAATGGCCCATGTGTGTTTTACAGCAAATGCCAGCAGGGATTTTTTTGACGCGGCAGCGAGCATGTTCGGTCATAAAAGGGGAGGCCTGGCTCTGGCATCCATAGGCGGTTGTGCAGGTTTTGGAACCATCAGCGGTTCAAGCCTTGCCACTGCAGCGACTATCGGTCTGGTCGCGCTGCCCGAGATGCGCAAACGCGGTTACTCAGACGCCCTTGCGACCGGCACAGTGGCTGCGGGAGGAACTCTCGGGCAAATAGTACCGCCTTCCGGAGCACTGATTGTGTTCGGCATCATTGCAGAGCAGTCCATCGGTAAACTGTTTACAGCTGCCATCATTCCCGCCATAACCCAGGCTTTCCTTTATTGCATGGCAGTCATAGTTCTCTGTCATTTCAAACCCTGGCTGGCGCCTCCAACTGAAAAGGCAAGCTGGGCGGAACGCCGTGCATCACTGTTACGAATTGCAGACATCAGTCTGCTTGTATTACTGGTAATAGGCGGTATAGCACTTGGCTGGTTTTCCCCGCCTGAAGCAGCATCCGTTGGATCTGTCGGTGCCCTGCTGTTATGCGCATGGCGAAAACAGCTGAACTGGTCTTCACTCAGCAAAGCATTGAAAGAAACGCTGCGTACCAGCGGCATGATTTATATAGTAGTTATAGGTGCATTGATATTTTCCGTATTTATCAGTCTAACGGGACTGGCGGAAGATGTTGCGCACCTGCTTCTCTTTACCGGGAACAGTCCAATAGTCTCACTTTTAATTATCACCGGTGTGCTGCTGCTGCTTGGTTCAATACTGGACGGTCTTGCGTTGATGCTCCTGACTACGCCGATCTTTTTACCCATCATCCAGGATATGGGAATGACACCAATATGGTTTGGCATTTTCCTAGTACGTGCCATGGAAATGGGATTTATACACCCTCCTATCGGAATGAATCTGTTTATTATTAATAATATTGCCAAAGATGTATCACTGAGCCGAATTTTTAAAGGTGTACTTCCATTTCTAGCCTCGGATTTTGTACATCTTCTGCTGCTTATATTTATCCCTGCAACCGTAACATGGTTGCCGGCTGCACTAGGACAATAATTATGCTTGAAAAATTAATTACAAAAACGCTTCATGATCCCCTGGCTTCAGGGCGTAGTCATTATCAGGAAGGTGGTAAGGTTATCGGTTATGCGGGTTACGAGATTCCTGTTGAACTGATAATCGCAGCAGGTGCCATGCCCCTTCAGCTGTCGGGTCTTATGCCTTCTGACTCAAAACTCGCTGATAAGTATCTTGAGGAGAGTTTTGAACCCTTTGTACGGGTCCTTACCGATCATTATTTAGAGGGAA
The DNA here is from genome assembly GCA_963667015.2 of Desulfatiglandales bacterium. Taxonomy (GTDB): domain Bacteria; phylum Desulfobacterota; class DSM-4660; order Desulfatiglandales; family HGW-15; genus JAAZBV01. The sequence continues at coordinate 2,141,016 of CAXXJJ010000001.1, read as the reverse complement.
ACCTTGATTTTCTCAGGTATATCATTCTGCCGCGAAGCAATGACAGTGCCCAGCGCCTGTACTACTATCTGTGTGAGCTGCGCAGAAGCAAAGGGGTAAGTGGACCGGAACCATTGATTTACGACCTCGCAAAAATACCGCGAGAAACCAGCCGGTTATACAGTGAACAGTCGACCCGTAGACTTGCAGGCAAAATTGGCACTATAGAAGCAGATTTGTCAAAGGCAATTTCTCTGCGCAACCGGCGCAGGTCGCTGTTTGATGCGTTGAACAGGGCCAGAATCAGACAACGCAACCTGCAGGGCAGTTTCATTGACCGCATCTATAGGACATCAGATCTCTGCGATGCCGAAAGCTTTGATACAGAGCTTTCTGACTGGCTGGACAAAAACCGGAGCAATACTCGAATTCCGGGACCCGGACTGCTGCTTTGCGGTACAGCACCGCCAGATGAACGATTGCATCGTGCTGTAGAAAAAGGCGGGGGTAATGTCATATCGGAATTCGGAAGCTTCCCCTCCTTTGGGGCTCAGATGCCTTTAATACAGGAGGGAGGAACGATTTCCGATATTACGGGACACTACTACTCTCTGAATCATGGTACACGCTCATTTGTGGACCGCAGCCGGCTTACACTCTCCTTTGCTCAGGATGCAGAAGCAGACGGTGTTATTCAATGGCTTATTGAGGAGGAAGAAACGCTGGTATGGGATGTACCCGCTCAAATAAAAACACTGGAAGCCGCTGATATCCCGTTCCTTTCCCTTGTGCGCAGGAACTGGGATGCATCCGATGGCGCATTGGACGAAATCATTTCTTTTACTAAAAGTTTGGGAGACACGTTATGACTTTTTTACACGGACATCGTGTACTGGCACTTGACGATGCTGCCGAAGGCGCACTTGCTCGTTTTCTGTCATCGCTCGGAGCCGACATCGTTAAAGTATCACTGGATAATATTCGTGAAATTATTACCGAAGCATCCTTTTTCATTGAACAGCTGGGCCTGTCGAAGCTGGCTGAAAAAGGCCTGCAGCGCGACTTTATAGAACAATCTTCACCCGGGTTAATACATGTTTCCGTTACGACCTTTGGCAGTGAAGGTCCCTGCGCAGACTGGGAAGGCAGTGAACTGGTTGCTTCGGCCGTTTCAGGAAATTTAAGGCTGACCGGTGACCCGGACCGTGCTCCGGTTAAGGAAGCATTGAATGCCTGCAGCTTTCACGCCGACATGGTTGCCGCTTCCGGCGCACTTACAGCCCACTATGAAAGGGGGATCAGCGGACTTGGTCAGCATGTAGATGTATCCATACAGGAGGTTGCATTATCCCGCCAGATCAACAGCGTGACAGTGTGGCAATTTGACCGTCGAAAGATACACCGAGTTGGAGGATCGATAAATTTTGGCAAGGCCATTGTTCGATATATCTGGCCGCTCTCCGATGGCTGGTGCTTCCATTCCCTCATGACCGGTCGCTTCGGTGCTCCTGCCAACAAGGCATTGAGCGACTGGATCGATGAAGCCGGGCTTCCCAATCCGCTTCGTGACACCGACTGGCTGAAATATAACCGGGCGACTCTGGATCCTGCCATTCGAGCTGAATGGGAAAAGGCTATGGAGGCCTTTTTCAGGACACGCACCAGGCGTGAAATTGCAGAAGAAGGCAGAAGACGCGGCATCAATGCAACAGTGACCGCAGAACCGGGAGATGTTCCTTTTGAACCGCATCTGGAGGCAAGAGGATTCTGGAAGGAAGAGTCCGGGATTCGAAAACCCTCAAGGTTTCTTAAGATTAACGCCGCTGAAAACAGGTTAAAAACCAGGCCTGCCGGACAAAAGATGGATATTGATAATACTCCGGGAAGTATCGGAGAAAAAAGAAACGGCCCCTTGAAGGGTGTGAGGGTACTGGATTTTTCCTGGGCTCTTGTTGGCTCCATCACCACCAAGACACTTGGAGATCTGGGCGCCGAGATTATCAAGGTTGAATCCCGAACAAGGCCATGCCTTTCGAGGATAGATGTTCAGGTGTCTGTATCGGAAACAGGCAATTTCAATGACAAACCAATGTTTGCTCATCTGAACAGTTCCAAGTTCAGCCTGGCTCTTGACATGAAAAAACCTGAAAGCCGGGAAGTTCTTGATCCTCTGATAAAGTGGGCTGATGTGGTGGTGGAAAACTTTTCGCCCGGTACAATGGCCAAGCTGGGCCTGGATTATGCCACTTTACAGAAAACAAATCCGGGTCTCGTGATGGTATCAGGCAGCGTATACGGTCAGACAGGCCCGTTTGCTCAGGAATGGGGAATTGACGGAACGGGTGCCGCACTATCGGGCCGTACATACATGACCGGCTGGCCGGACCGTGATCCTGTAATCCCTGCTGCACCCTTTGGGGATGTCATCGTTCCCTATACCATGGCGGCTACGGTGGCTGCAGCACTGCAGCACCGACGTGATACAGGTTATGGTGCGTATATCGATGCATCCATGTATGAAATCTGTGTCCAGCAGATGTATGATGCAATCCTCGATGCACAGCGGGGCAAAAAAATTCAGCGCATGGGTAACAGTGACCCTGCCCTCTTCCACCAGGGGGTATACCCTGCACAGGGAGAAGATCGATGGGTAGCGATCAGTCTGAAAACAGAAGAAAACTGGGAGTGTCTTCGTGAACTTGCTGCCCTTCCTCAGGCCGATAGCGCCGAGTCGCGTGACAGTGTCATCTCGGCCTGGACATGCAAAGAATCAGAAACATCTCTTGTAGCCCGGATGCAGCAGGCAGGGATTGCCGCAGGAGCAGTTCAGGATATTGAAGACGTTCTTGAAACAGATCCCCAGATCAAAGCGAGATGCCCTCTTTTTCCCATAGAACACCAGCTGCTGGGAGAATTCGGTCATATTCGAACACCAATGCGGTTTTCGAGAAGCGATATTGAGATGTTTCGGGCGCCTGGCATCGGTGAACACTCAAAAATCATAGCAAAGGATCTGGCGGGACTTTCGGATTCGCGGATTGCTGAACTTGAGTCCATGGGAGTATTCAAATGAGTAAAAATTCAGGGCATCGAAGCCGCAAAGATTTACAATGCACAAAGGAAGCTACCTCTTTTCAGCGGCAGTTCGTATCGGAGTTGAAGCAGCGTGTTATTGAAAAGGGAGAACCCTTTGTACTCGCCCAGGCCGATACTCCCCATGAAATATTTCATGTTATGGATATTCTGATGATTTCAAATCAATGGTGGGCTGCATATATTTCTGCAAAACAGCTTTCCACACGCTATTTCAGTGTTATGGATGAATACGGATATCCAGGCAACAGCTGTCGCTATTGTTCTCTGGGATTTGCCTGTACTCTTGCCAATGATCCTGAGACGGCTCCCTGGGGAGGACTCCCCAAACCAATTGCGCTGGTGGCCCGTTTGACATGCGACTGTCTTCAGCACGTATTCGGACAATGGGCAGAGGCTCTGGATACGGATTTTTTTCCTTTTGAAGCCCCGGCCTGGACCAATCACGATACCAAATGGTTCGAGAACTCTAATGAACACTGGGATAAGGTGTACCAGTCCCATCGTATTGAATTAATGGTATCAGAAATGCGTGAGTTAATAGCCATTCTGGAAGAAAAAACCGGACGACGCTTCAGTGAAGAAAAACTCATGACACTTATGGAACGAATAAACGAACAGGAGACATACATTGCAGAGGCCTCCAGCATGATTGGAAGTGCCCGTCCCTGTCCGGTTACTATTGCTGATCAGATGCCCAATACAATGATTCCACAGTGGCACAGAGGATCTGACTGGGCAGTGGCCCATGCCAAAAAATTTAGGGATGAAGTTGCCTCCCGTGTAAAGGCAGGAATCGGTGTCAGTGATAACGAACGAATTCGCCTGATGTGGATCGGTGCCGGACTGTGGCATGATCCGGGATTCTATAACGCACTGGAAGAACTCTATGGTGCTGTGTTTGTATGGTCAATGTATATGCCCTTTGCCCGACCCCAGTATATTCGCGCAATTAAAGACAGGCCTATGCATGCGCTGGCAAGCCGAATCTGCTCCATAAATGAATCACTGCACCTGCCGCCATTTATGAACAGCTGGATAATCAGTGAAGCAGAACGCTGCGGAATTGATGCAGCAGTCATGCTTATGCCGCCTAAAAATCGCGCTTCCCAGAGCGGCATCAAGCTTACACGATTCGCCCTGGAGGATGCCGGTATACCTACTTTACTGCTGGATGCAGATATGGTTGATGCAAAAGAATGGAACCATGAACAGATGGTCAATTATGTTGCCGATTTTTTGAGAAAGGCTGGACTGATATGAAGATTCTTCTGCTGCTATTTATCTGCTTTTTCGCTGCAGGTACTGTCTCAGCCCGACAGGATACCACATGGCTTACATATGCTTCCCCGTACAGTCCCAATCACCCTTTCAGCCATGCAGACCAGACATGGGCGAAGTGGGTGGAAAAGGAGTCAAAAGGAAGTATACGTATAAAACCCATCTGGTCCGGGGCACTTATTTCTTCAGAACACTCCTTACTTGAGGTAAAGCACGGTGTTGCTGATATCGCTTACATCGCTCCTATCTATTCGCGCGGTAACACCCATCTGCTGCGAATACAGACAGGTTTTTACAGCGGCGCAAAAACCTTCGAACAGCAGGTTGATTTATATCGCTGTCTGGCAGCTGTTTTCCCCGAATATACAGAGGAAGTAAAAGGTCTTAAAATTCTGGCAGTTCAGGGAGGAACTCTCGCAGGGATATTGACAAGCAGCCGTCCTGTCCGCAGTCTGGATGACCTGAAAGGCCTGAGAATCCGTGTGCCCACGGAGATGCTGAATATGATGCGTGAACTTGGTGCCGATCCAATCAGTATGCCAATGGGAGACGTATACTCAGCTCTTGCAAAAGAAGTCATCGACGGAGTGGTCGCACCGTTAAATACCCTTAAGGCACTGCATTTTGCCGAGGTCGCTAAATACTATACGCGTCTGGATGTTCCTCGAGGAGCATATCCGTCCAGAGCCATAGGTCTGAAGCGCTGGAAAACATTATCCGAATCCCAGCGTGATATACTGGAAGCATCGATTCCGGTCTGGGAAGCGGCAATGTCAAAAGAAATTGTGGAATCCGATATCTCAGGAGAAGAGGAGGGCCGAAGGCGCGGTGTTAAGTTTATCGATATATCACCCTCCGATCAAAAACGATTTGATGATTTATATATAACTGACGGGCTTGAAAATGCAAAGGCGCTCAGCAGATTTGGAATCGATGGAGAAGCCGTCTTTCGTCAGGCACGACGTATAGCGGATAATATTAAAATTAATAATGCTGTAATTTGTGGAGGAAATTGATGCAACCATTAGAAGGAATCCGTATTGCCGATTTTAGTCATGTGATGGCGGGCCCATATGCTTCTCACCTTCTTCGCCTTCTGGGCGCTGAGGTTATTAAAGTGGAATCGCCGGGTCGAGGCGATGCCATGCGTTATTACGGGTACGACCGCCGTTATGATGGCATGTCTCCGGCGTTTGTTGGCGTTAATGCAGGCAAAAAATCTGTGGAACTGGACCTTAAAAAACCGGCAGCCCTTGCCGCGGCAAAAAAACTGATAGAAACTTCCGATGTGGTTTTAGAAAACTTCAGGCCAGGCGTTATAAATCGACTGGGTCTTGGATATGATGTATGCAAAGAGCTTAATCCCGGCATAGTATATTGTTCTGTATCAGGATACGGCCAGACAGGACCCATGAAAGACTGGCCGGCAATCGACAATATTGTTCAGGCTACAAGCGGCATGATGAGTCTCAGCGGTGATGCCGACGGAGAATGGATGCGTGTCGGTTTTCCGGCAGTGGATACCATTACAGGGCAACTGGCGGCCTTTGCAATACTTGCAGCGCTGTTCAGACGTCAAACAACCGGTAAGGGAGACTATATTGATGTGGCAATGCTGGATGCGAGCCTTGCCTTTATGACTTCTGCAGTAGTACCTTTTTTAATAACAGGTAAGACGATGCCGCGAACCGGTAATACAGGATACAGCGGGCAGCCCACTACCGGATTATTTACGGGAGCTGATGGCAAGAAGATTTCACTTGGTGTTGTTCAGCAGGGGCAGTTTGAAGCACTGGCACGTCATCTGAATCGTGAGGAGTGGCTTAATGATCCCCGATATGAAACATCGGATCTGCGTCTGGCCAATTCAGAGGCCTTAAAGGCTGAACTTGCAGAAGTCATAAAAACCCGCAATGCCGGAGAATGGGAATCCGGCATGAGTGCCATTAATATTCCATGCGGTATGGTAAGGGATGTAAGCGAATCGATTTCCCTCCCTCACCTGAAACAACGAGGACTTAAAATTCCGGTATCACTTCCACCGGATTTACCTCCGTCACCGGGCGGAAAAGCTGAAATTGTAAACGCCGGATTTATTATGGGAACCGGAGGTCCCGGAGTAGACGGGGATTCGCCGGTACATGGCGCGGACACCCAATCGGTTCTGGCCATGCTGGGCTATAGTGAGGAGGAAATAAATGAGATAACCAAAAGACCGGGAGAATAAAATAACCGTATCAAAATCATCATGTAAAGAAAGGGATAAGTCATGAATAAACATATTTACAAGTTATCCTGTATCAGTACCCTGTTCATTTTAATCATACTTATATCGGGCATTTCAGAAGCACAGGCGCCCTCAAAAATACAATACGGTTGTGCTATTGATGCTGGGGAACAGATACAGGAATCCAGGGCTCTGGCAAAAAGCATTGCCAATCCAAACGATCCCCAGTGGAGGGCCAAGGGAAATATTCACCGGAAATATCATTTTCCTGCGGCAGATGCGGACATACCCTTCCGTTTGTATGTTCCAACATCCTGGGATGGAAAGTCCGAGCTTCCTCTGGTTGTATTCCTGCACGGTGCCGGATCTGATGAAAACTGGTATCTCAATGCCAATGACAGGCAACTCATTCGCCTTGCGGAACAACATGGCTATATTTTGCTTTCACCATTAGGCCATTCAAGAATGGGAGCCTACGGAACTCCCCTGCGCCTTCCTGCAGTATTTGGAAAGCCGGAAGACGCTGCAAAACAGCGTGCTTCTGTAACTCCGGAAAAAGAAAAATCTCTACAACTGAGTGAAAAAGATGTCATCAACACAATTGAAATAGTGCTCAACGAGTATCCCGTTGACCGGTCATCCCTCTTCCTGGTCGGGCATTCCATGGGAAGCGGTGGAACATGGTATCTTGGCGCCAAGTATGCTCAATACTGGGCAGCAATTTCGCCCATGTCCGGTCCCTTTGTTGACGAATTAAACTATCCCTGGGACAACATACGGGAAATGCCTGTTTTCATGACAGAAGGAATTGGAGCGGCACCTTCTCATGTCGGCAGCAAAGCCATGTTTAACTGGATGAAAGAACGCGGTTTCAAAGTAGAATATATGGAGGTGAATGCCGATCATGGAGGCATGATCCCCCTTGTACTGCCGAGTACATTCGATTTTTTTGACCGCCACAAAACCTCCAAATAGATTTAAAATTCCGTGATCCGTTGCGGAATACAGCGGTATATAAATGAACCTGATAGAGAGATATTGCCTGATTCTGCTGTTTTCCGGATGAAGCGGCAGTTTTATGGTGAGATGCATCAAAGTTCTTTAAGGAAAATAAATATTGTTTAAATCCGGATCAATGGTTGAAAATTGAGCCTAAGAATATTAAATAGAAACGTACGGAAATAGCCGTAGTCATATTTGAGTATACCCTAAAAGATTATAAAGCAGCAGGGAGGAAAATATTCTCCATTACAGGTCTGACTTCGCACTGAAGCCAACTGGTTGTTCATCAAACAAAATGCCATAGGGCAAATTAAACCAGGAGTAAAAACAATGAACGGAAAATTTAAAAAAACAGCAACATTTTTTTTAACAATCAGCCTTGTCTCACTTTTTTTTAGTATCAACTACTGTAATGCACAGGAAAAAAGTATAAACATAACCGAGGCAGACTGTACTGCTGAAAAGCTTGGGAGTTCAATACCCGTTTCAGCCATTGGAGAACCTGTCTCCGGGGTAAGCCTGAAACCGCCCGTATGGACAGAGGCCAACGGACCAAACCCGGGCTACTGCACTGTGGATGGTTCAATCGCCCCTGTTTCAAAGGAATCCAATGCCAGGCCGATCAATTTCCGCGTGGCGCTTCCCGCCTCGTACAGCTATCGTGCTGCCCAGATGGGAGGGGCCGGTATGAACGGATTCATCCCTAATCTCACAGGCGGTACGGATATGTCCTCAAAGACAACTCTTTTAGGCCTCGGGTATGCCACATACGGCAGTGATTCCGGGCATTCGATGGGACCCATGGCGGGCTTTTCAAAAAGACCGGCAAAAACACCTCCCCCGGCCGGGAATCCAAATGACTGGACATTGAATGAAGAGGCAATAAAAAACCTTGGCTACATGCAGATGAAAAAGACACATGATGCAGCCATGGTGCTGATGGAAAGAGCATATGGCAAAAAACCTCAATACAACTATTATTTTGGAGGATCCCAGGGAGGCAGAGAAGCTCTTACCGTGGCCCAGAGATATCCGGAGGACTATAGCGGGATTGCGGCAAATGTTCCAATTGTAAACTTTTCCACCCTGATGCTGGCCCCCGAACTTATCAGAATTCAGGAAAAGCCCCTTGAAAACTGGGTTACCCCTGCCAAGACAAATGCCATTGCAAGTGAGTTTATACGTCAATGCGACAATCTGGACGGTCTTTCCGATGGAATCATCAACAATTACATGGCCTGCAGGGCCATATTTGATGTCAAGCAGGGAAAACCGGGAAGAAATCCGTGGAAGGCAAAACGATGTCCTGACAATAAAGATCCCAATCCTGAGGATACAAGCGCCGGCGCATGCCTTACAGACGGCCAGATTGACACCCTGAACTTTATCTACACCAGGTATCAGTTTGCAACACCGCTTGCCAATAATGTCAAGTCATTCGGCATGTGGCTGCCTAATACCGATCCATCCGGCAGCGGACTGATAGAAGCCAGGAGATATAAAAATCAGGAAGGTGCTGCAGAAAACGCACCTGTACACAGCCACATGGGAGTGCTTGGAGTCACGGGATTCCTCATGCAGAACCTCAAGGCCGATCCTCTCGACTATATTGAGGGCGGTAAATTCAATGAGAGGAGAAAGGAAATATCCTTAATTCTTGATTCAACCGATCCTGATCTGGACCCGTTTTTCAAACGTGGAAGCAAGATGATAGTTGCCATAGGCACAAATGATACACTTGCCTCTCCGGGCGCACAGCTGGATTATTATCAGTCGGTAATAGATACGATGGGAAGAAAAAAGGTAGATTCATTTGCCCGTTTTTTTGTACTTCCCCAGGCAAACCACGGCCTGATGGGGTCCAACTATGCGGTTAATGGAGACGGCAAGTCAATTCCATCCGAACCCATACCGACAGGGTTTGACCGGTTCAAACTTCTGACCGACTGGGTTGAAAAAGGAATTGCTCCTCCCATGTCAGCTATTGCTACAGGCGGAAACAGGAGCCTTCCAATGTGCTCCTACCCCGCCTACCCGAAGTACAAGGGTGGGCCGGTTGAAAAGGCTGAATCCTATGAGTGTGCAGTAAAATAACTGGAGAAAAACGAATGAGACCAGACAAAATATTTTTTAAATATTCCCACAAGAGAGTCAGTACTTTTTTCCTGATTACGTTTTTAATACTTGCCATTAATCTTCCCATAAACGCACAGGAAACAATCCGTTTATGGGAAGGAAAGGCACCGGGATCCGAGAACTGGGAGTATCAGGAGAAAACATCTTCTTTTCCCGGCGGGGGGACAGTTGTCCAGAATGTTGTTGACCCCACCATGACAGCATACCTGCCTGATCCTTCTACAGCCAACGGGGCTGCGGTTATAATATGTCCTGCCGGGGCATTCCGTATGCTGAGCCTGGACAGCGCTTTGGCCGAATGGCTGAATAAACAGGGATTTGCTGCCTTTATCCTTAAATACAGGCTCTATAACCCCGGTAACGCAAAAATGCCGCCTATGGATCCTTCAAAGGTTAAATTGTCACTCAAATATGCAAACGCAAATCCTGCTCCCGATAACCATGAGCTGAATAATGTTATCCGCCTGGCAACCAGTGACGGCCAGCAGGCTATCCGCCTGGTACGCAAGAATGCAAAGAAGTGGAACATTGATCCCCAAAAAATAGGTATCATGGGCTTTTCAGCAGGCGGCGGTGTTGCCATAGGGACTGCCCTTCTGAATGACCCCGAGGGCTATCCCAATTTTGTCGCCTGTCTCTACGGTCCTTCAATGGTGGATGTTCATGTCCCTGAAAATGCCCCTCCATTGTTTATTGCGGTGGAACAAAATCATAAACCCGTATCCCTGGGCTGCGTTGCACTCTATTCCGTATGGGACGAGGCAGGCAAATCAGCAGAACTTCACGTCTTTTCAAAGGGAAGAGGAGGTTTCGGCATAAAAAAACAGGGACTACCCAGTGACGCATGGTCTGATCTTTTTCTGACCTGGATAAAAGGGGAAGGATTGATTTAACATTACCTGAATCAGGTCTGACTGCCGCCTGAAAAGAGAGAAACAGGATTAAAATGCCGGATACTGTCTATATCTGTTTAACAGCAATTATTTTAGTGATTCTGCTTGGTTATTTTACAAAAAGCAATATCGGACTCTGGGCCATTGCCGCCTCATATATCCTGGGAGTTTTTGTACTTGATATAAAGCCCAGGGATATTGTGACCCTCTGGCCCATAAAAATTTTTATGATGCTTTTTTCTGTAACCTTTTTTTACGGGTATTCCGTTCTGAACGGTTCCCTGGAAAAACTGTCACTTAAGATTGTATACGCTTCGAGAAAAAAGCCATGGCTTATTGCAATCGCCCTTTTTGCAATCGCAATCATGATATCGGGTATAGGAGCCGGTGACGGGGCAACTGTCATGCTGATTCCCGTTGCCATATCCATTGCGAAAATAACCCGTATGAATTACCTCCTGGCATCTATTTCGGTCGTCTCCGGAATAAGTATGGGAGGTTTTTCACCTGTAAGCACTATCGGCATTTTTATCAGGGAACTGGCGGCCCAGGTGGGCGGTTACTCCCCGGATCTTGTCAGTGCATTCGGTACACAGGCAATGTTTCAGGCCGCCCTGCTTTTCTCCTTCGTGTTTATCGCCTCATACATCCTTTTTAAGGGATACAGGGTAAAGTCCCCTGTGCTGGAAAAACCTGAACCCTACAGCCCTGAACAGCTTAAAACGCTTATGGTAATCGGTATTTTTATCTTCGTTCTTCTGGCGCCCCCTCTGCTTGGAGCATTATTTCCAATAACATTTTTCAGCCGAATAAGTGACAAAATATACCTGACCTTTATTGCCTTTATGGCCTCGATCCTGTGCAAGCTGTTAGACCTGGGGGATGAAAAAAAGGTGTTTGCGAGGGTGCCATGGCATGCCCTTACAACAATCTGCGGCATGGGAATGCTGATTGCAGTTGCAGGAAAAACCGGCATAATAGAACTGATGTCCGATTATCTGTCAGGCAGCAGTATGTCCGGAGTTCTTGTACAGGTTTTACTCTCGGTTTTTTCCGGCGTAATGAGCCTGTTCGTAAGCGGCTTTGTTGTTAATACAACCTTCTTTGCCCTTGTCCCGGCGCTTGCGACCGGGTTGACATTTTCTCCCGGGCTGTTTTTTTCCGCAATTGCAGTGGGTTCCATTGCCACCTCAGTATCTCCTTTTTCAGGAAGCGGCGGTCTAGTAATAGCCTGTATTGACGATGAAGAAAAACGAACCAGGATTTTTAACAGTCTGCTGGTCTGGCCTTTTGTAAACCTGTTAATTTATATAGGTATCATTTTAATGGGAATTTAAAAAATACCGGGCTGCACCGCATATTCATAATTATTCCACGAAGGAGGGCTTAAAATGTCGTTAAAAAAAATCTTGGCTGTACTGTTTATTTGTCTTTTATCCGCAGGAATTATCCTGTCCGGATGTACAAAACAGGAAGAGAAGATTGAAAAAGCCGCTGCACCTGCACCTTTCTCCGATCCGTTAAAGATAGATACAGGTTATATTTCCGGCACCCTGATAGGTGATGTGGATAATCCGGTAAGGGCCTACAGAGGCATACCATATGCAGCGCCTCCGGTTGGTGATCTCAGGTGGAAACCGCCCCAGCCGGCTACTCCATGGAAGGAGATACGCCAGTGCACGGCTTTTACAAAAACACCTCCCCAGGCCGGAATGGCAGGCCTTGAACAGGAACCCCAAAGCGAAGACTGCCTTTATCTTAATGTCATGACACCTGCCAGAACAGCGGGAGAATCCCTGCCCGTAATGGTATGGCTGCATGGAGGAGGATACTCCTCCGGGTCCGGCAATGATCAGCTCTGCAACCTTCCCCGTCTGCCCGGGCACGGTGTTGTGCTTGTCAATGTCACAATGAGGCTCAATACATTCGGACTGCTCGCCCATCCCCTGCTGACTGCGGAATCACCCGATAACTCATCGGGCAACTACATGTTCCTGGACATGCTGGCAGCCCTTAAATGGGTTAAAAGAAACATATCGGTTTTTGGAGGGAATCCCGATAATGTAACTATCTTCGGAGAATCAGGCGGAGGATCAAAGGTATCAACCCTCATGGCCTCGCCAATGGCCAAAGGTCTGTTTCACCGGGCTATCTGCGAGAGCGGTTCATCCATAGGAGGTTTTTTAAACGGCAGAAGCCTGAAGGAGATGGAGGAACTGGGAGAAAAACTATTTGACAAACTGGGCGTCAGCGGAACAGAAGATCCCCTTAAGGCAGCAAGGGCGCTTCCGTTTGAAAAGGTCATGGAGGCAAGAGACGCCATGATGAAGGAAATACAGGGCAGTGCAACCGGCATGGGTCCTGATGATGCGGCTATAGACGGATGGTTTCTGCCTAAATCACCTCTGGAGCTTTTCAGGTCCGGGGAATATAATGCGGTGCCTTTAATCACTGTTGCCAACCTGGGAGAGATAACCGGCCCGGGAGGACTTCTGCTGCCTCAGCTTATACCAGCCTATGTGAACATGCATGAATTCCAGAACATGGCAGGTGTAAAAAGCTATGCGGCAATATTTGATCAGGTGCCGGGCAAATGGAGGGCCGCAGGGGCTGTATCAACACACGCGATGGAAGTTCTCTATGTCTTTGGAGACTATGACAACCGGAGCGTATGGTGGCCTCTTATGTACGGTCTCGCCAGCCAGTCCGGAGCAAAGGATCCGAACGATCCGGGGCTCTCGGAAGCTGACAAAAGGGTCTCGGAAGCCATGATGAAGATGTGGACACAGTTTGCACGTACAGGAGACCCCAATGTCGCAGGAATGGCAGAATGGCCCGTCTATAAAAAAGAGGAGGACAAATATATGTACATCGCCGATCCACTCGAGATAAAGACCGGATTTTCAAAAATAAAACCTGAAACAGCACCGCCACAGGTTGAGGATAATAATGAAAAATAAAATCTTAGTGCTGCTGGCTTTAATAGCATTATCTTTCCCCCTTTACATAGATCAGGGTAAGGATCGATAAATAATTTTTATATTACGAATTATTTCCCAGGGAAATAAAGGTATGAAAATCTGGAAGGAGAAGCAATATGTTAAAAAGAGTCACAGTTGAAAACGGTGTGGTTGAGGGGCTGCCGGCCGCTGATCCGCGCATAACATCCTTTAAGGGTATCCCCTTTGCCGCCCCGCCGGTTGGTGAAAACCGCTGGAGGGCTCCCCAGCCGGCCAGGGACTGGGATGGGGTTCTGTATGCCTGTAAGTTTGCACCGATCTCCATGCAGCATATACCCGGTGAAGACCCTGAAATAATCTATACACTGGAATGGAATGTAGACACATCAATCGAGATGGATGAAGATTCTCTGCACCTCAATGTATGGACACCCGCTAAAAAGGCAGACGAAAAGCTGCCGGTGTTTGTATGGTATTTCGGAGGCGGATTTCAGGAAGGGAATACTGCGGAAATGGAATTTGACGGCGAGCGCATAGCAAGACGCGGAATTGTCGTGGTTACCATCAATTACAGATTGAATGTATTCGGCTTTATGTGCCATCCTGAGATCACTGCTGAAAACCCTGAAGCTCCAGCCAACTTCGGCCTTCTTGACCAGCAGTTCGGCACGCGCTGGGTAAAACGGAATATAGCAGCATTCGGAGGTGACCCTGACAATATCACAATCGGCGGGCAGTCTGCAGGAGGCGGCAGCGTAATGGATCATGTTACCTCACCTCAGAACGAAGGGCTGTTCCAGAAGGCTATTGTCGACAGCGGTCTGGCAATGACAGCTTATCCGGGAACCCTTTTTCACGAAGAACAGGATTTATCCAAAGCTGAACAGGCAGGTGTTGAATTCTTTAAATATTTAGGGGTATCTTCCCTTGAAGAGGCCCGCAGTCTGGATGCAGTAACCCTAAGAGACAGGATGGTGGAATACAGGGCCTTCTGGGGTCCTGTAATTGATGGTAAATTTCATACAGGTGATTCCCACAGGCTGTTAATGGAAAATAAATGCCACCTGGTACCCATGTTGTTCGGTCACACTGCCACAGAGTTTCCTGACCGCCCGCTGGTCAAGAGTGTTGAGGAATTTGAGGCCTTTGCCAGGGAGACATATGGAGACGATGCGGATGAATTTCTTAAATTATGCGCATCCGGGACCGGCAGTATTTCCGAAATGCTCTACAGGGCAACTGTAAGCCACCTGGAATATTCCATCAGGCTTATCGGAAAGGCAAAGGCAAGGACAGGTGATAAAACCCCCATATATTACTGGGTGTTTAATGCGGAGATTCCCGGCTGGGATAATCCGGGCGCTTTTCATTCGGTTGATCTCTGGTTCTTTTTCGAGACACTGGCAAAATGCTGGCGTCCCTTTGTAGGAAAGCATTATGATCTGGCACGTAAAATGTGCAACTACTGGGCAAACTTTATCCGCAACGGGGACCCGAACGGTAAGGACGCGGACGGATCTGATATGCCCCTGTGGAAGCCTTATACCGAAGAGGATCAAAATAGAATATGCTTCTATGACGAAGTGTCAGTAAGCAATAGAGAACCCGACGACCTTATGAAATTTCTGATCAGGCAGTTCTTAAAAAAGCAGAAATAAGGTTTACTATTATTAACTCCAGATAAAAAGGTGTAAAGAAAAATGTCCAAGTTATTTAAACCATTACAGATAAACAGTTTAATTATCAAAAATCGTTTTGTCCGTTCCGCAACAGTTGACAACCTTGGGGAAAACCAGCTTGTGACCGATGCACAGCTTGATTTTTACAGAGAGCTTTCAAAGGGCGAGGTCGGGCTTATTGTTTCAAGCGGTTTATTCCCTAGCCTGGACGGCTGGGCCGCCCCGGGACAGCTCGGTATTCATACTGATGAAATGATACCGTCCCTGAAAAAGATAACCGACACGGTCCATGACAATGGCAGCAGGATAGTAGCGCAGCTCATGCATGCAGGCTGGTTCGGGAATCCTGAGCTTTGCGGGTTACAGACCGTAGGGCCGTCAGAAACAGTAAATCCGGCAAACAATCTCGAGGTAAGAGAACTCTCTTCGGACGAGGTGGAAGAAAAGGTGGATGAATTCGTGAAGGCCGGGGTCAGGGCAGCCGAGGCCGGCTTTGACGGGGTCCAGATTCATGCTGCACACGGCTGGCTTGTCAGCACCTTCCTCTCACCTGTCACAAACAAAAGAAATGACAAGTGGGGAGGTTCTGCATCAAACCGGGCAACCTTTGTGGTAGAAATTACCAAAGGCCTGAGAAAGGCTATTGGACCGGATTATCCGATCCTGATCAAAATGGGGATGAAGGAGTATCATCCCGAGGGCAAGAGCGTGGATGAAGGCATCAACTCTGCCAACATGTTTATTGATGCAGGCATGGATGCAATAGAGGTAAGTGAAGGGGTTGAGGAAGTCCCCTTTAACCACATCAGGCCGGATGCAACAAACCCCTACTATGTTGATGAATGTAAAAAGGCAAGAAAGGCCATATCAAAACCGTTGATACTGGTGGGAGGGATGAGGGATTTCTCCGAGATGGAAAAGGTAGTGGATGACGATATTGCAGACGCCATTTCAATGTGCAGACCCTTTATTATGGATCAGCATATTGTTAAAAAGTTCAGAGAGGGATCGTCGAATAAATCTTTGTGTACATCCTGCAACAGCTGTATCCCGACAATGCTCGAGAGAAACCTGCATTGCGTATTCAACCGGGAATTGATAAATTTTTAAAAATATAATAATTTGCCGTTATGTTCTGAAATGAAAGGAAACAATATGAAAGCATATGAAAACATGACCATATGGATGGTTTCGGGGAGTCAGCACCTCTACGGGGAAGAAACCCTGAAACAGGTCCGGTCGCATACCGAAGAGATCACCGGATATATGAACAGCCTGGATATTATTCCGGCGGAGATTCAGTTTAAAGGTATTCTGACCACCCCGCAGGAAATAACCGATTTCTGCACCAGGGCCAGCGCAGATGACCAGTGCGGCGGTGTTGTCCTGTGGATGCATACCTTTTCACCATCTAAAATGTGGATCAACGGCCTTAAGGTGTTGACCAAGCCGATCCTCCACCTGCACACACAGTACAACAGGGATATCCCCTGGGATGAAATTGATATGGACTTCATGAACCTCAACCAGGCCGCCCACGGGGACCGGGAACATGGATACATCAATACACGGATGAAAATAGAACGGAAGGTGGTTGCAGGCTTTTGGAAGGACGATAATGTTCACAGGAAGATCGGTTCCTGGATTCGTGCCGCAGCGGCCCTTAAGGATGTCAGGGGCGCAAAGGTGGCCCGCTTCGGGGACAACATGAGAGATGTGGCTGTAACAGAAGGTGACAAGGTTGCCGCCCAGATCGCCTTTGGTTTTGATGTGTACGGATTTGGAGTGGGTGATCTGGTAGCCGGAATCAGGGAAGTGGAAGAGAGCCGGATTGACGCAGTAATAAAGGAATACCAGGGGGCCTACGATATTGACGAAGAGCTCCTTCCCGGAGGCAGCCGGCATGATGACCTCAGGGAGGCCGCCCGGCTTGAGATCGGGATGGAGGACTTTCTGGTGAATGGAAGTTTTGTCGCCTTTACCACGACCTTTGAAGACCTGGAAGGCATGAAGCAGCTTCCCGGTTTTGCGTGCCAGAGACTGATGGAAAAGGGATACGGTTTCGGCGCAGAAGGGGACTGGAAAACCGCCCTGCTGGTGCGGGCCATGAAGGTTATGGGCAAAGGCCTGTCAGGAGGAACCTCCTTTATGGAGGATTACACCTATCACCTGGATCCCGCAGATCAGATGGTCCTGGGTGCCCACATGCTGGAGGTCTGCCCGACCATATCGGAATCGGAAAAGGTGAAACTTGAAATACATCCCCTGGGAATCGGCGGCAAGGAAGACCCGGTCCGGATGGTATTTAATGTACCGGAAGGAGATTCACTTAATGCATCCCTGATCGATATGGGAAACCGCTTCAGGCTGCTTGTGAACGAAGTCCGCACGGTCAATACCACAGAAAAGCTTCCCAGGCTTCCTGTAGCCAGGGTTCTATGGAAACCCAAACCTGACCTGGAGACGGCCTCACATGCATGGATACTAGGGGGCGGCGCCCATCATACCGGTTACAGCAAGGCGATAACAACAGAGATGCTGACCGATTTTTGCGAGATGTGCGGTATTGAGATGGTCCTGATCGACGATAAGACGGATATGGGATACTTTAAAAAGGAGCTCAAGTGGAATGATCTATATTACACCCTGAAGGCCTTTTCGGGAGGGGTTTAGCTGTTTTATTTACCACGAAGGACACGAAGAAAATCAAAAAGCGATCTAATGTTTATCCTCTGGTTCCCACGGTCCCCGTGGGAACTTTGTTTTTATAGACACTCTGCGAGAGACAAGTTTTCAGGCTTTTGTCTTTCTTCGTGCAGAAAGGTACCTCTGCATGAGAATAAAGAGACAAAGCAGAATACCGATAAAGACCTTTGTCCACCAGGTGCTCAGGTTTCCCTGAAAGGTGATAATGGTCTGAATCAGCCCCAGAATAAGAACCCCGATAAGCGTCCCTTCCACAAAACCTATTCCGCCGGTGAGCAGTGTCCCCCCGATAACAACAGCAGTTATAACATCCAGCTCCAGGCCTGTTCCGGCCAGTGGGTATCCGGCAAGGGTGTAAAGGGAGTAGACAAGCCCGCCCAGGGCACAGATGGTGCTGTTGAGCGTATAGATAAGAATTTTTGTCTTTCCCACGGGAAGCCCCATGAGAAGTGCTGAATTTTCATTGTCTCCTATGGCGTATATGTTGCGCCCGAATCGTGTGAAGTGAAGAATCCATGCACCGATAATCACCATAACAATAAAGGCTGCCGCATAGGCAGGCAGCTTTACACCGCCTCCAAGAGGAATTGCAGCCTTTGAGATCTCAAGGAACATCTCATTACGGATTGGCACAGAGTCAAGACTGATCATAAAGGACAGACCCCGGGCAAGAAACATTCCCACAAGTGTCACAAGAAAAGGCTCAATTTTAAGGAAATGTATTAAACTTCCCATGGCAAATCCCAGTACTGCGCCGCACAGCAGGCATATGAAGATGACCATAATGGGAGACATATCAGTTCGGGCCAGCAGATTGGCGGACAGAACCCCGGTAAAGGCGACAAGGGACCCTACTGAAAGATCGATCCCGCCTGAGATAATCACAAAGGTCATACCCACTGCAATAATGCCCACAAATGCGTTATCAATGAAAAGATTGACAAAGACACGCAGCGAAAAGAAACCTCTATAGGTAAATGCCCCTGACAGATACAAAATGATAAAGACCAGCAGGGTGGCAAGAAGAGGTATGTTTTTCTGGTTCAAGTGAAACTTCATTATGCCTTTTCTCCAAAATGCATAAACTTTGTAACCTGATCCCTCAGTTTTCCTGACTGGATAAGAGCTACAATAATAATGATAGCAGCCTTAAAAACAAGCACAACCTGGGGCGGAACACCCCGCGTGATAATAGTTGTTGTAAGACCCTGAATAATCAGTGCACCAATTATGGCGCCGGCCATGGAAAAGCGTCCTCCATTGATGGTTCCCCCGATAATAACAGCGGCAATGGCATCAAGTTCCATGAATATACCTGCATTATTGGCATCAGCAGCCTTGATATCCGATGTTATTATAAGGCCTGCCAGCCCCGCGCATAAGCCCGAGAACCCGTAGGTAAATGTTTTTATCATCCTGACCTGTATGCCCATATACCGGCTTGCCTTTGCATTGGCGCCTGATGCCTCAATGAAAAGCCCCATTGAGGTTTTCCTGGTAAGTGCCCAGGTGAGGACAAAGACAAGAATTACAAGAATAATGGGAAAGGGCAGCCCGAGAAAGAAACCGCTTCCTATGTACTGGAAAGTCGGGTGCTCAAACACTATAATCTGCCCGTGGGTGATAAGCTGGGCGATTCCGCGCCCGACGGTCATAAGAATCAGTGTGGCGATAATAGGCTGAACACCGATATAGGCCACAAGAAAACCGTTCCATAACCCCAGTATAAAAGAGAGCGCCAGGGGAATGAGCAGCACGATTATAAGAGATGTCTGATCGCCGTATTCAAGTATACCCTTGACATAATCCGGACGTATGAGCTGGGCTGCCATGGCGCCCGAGATAGCAATGATTGCCCCCACTGACAGGTCTACTCCGCCGGTGGCATAAACCAGGGTCATACCGATGGAGATCAGCATTATGGGTGTGCCCCTGTTTAATATATCTATCAATGAACCGAACAGATGTCCGTTTTTTATCTCTATGCTGAAAAATCCTTCTGTAAAAAACAGGTTAAACAAAAGAATGGCGGCAAGTGCCAGCAGGGGATAGAGAATGTTCTGTTCCGAAGAACCTGCCTGCATAAGGGATCTTTTCTTTTTACGATCTGTCATATATCAGACCTGCCTTCCCGGGCCAGTGTCTTCATGATATTTTCTTCCGATATGTCATCCCCGGACAGCTCTCCAATTTTTTTTCTATCCTTCAGTATGGCAACACGGCTGCAGCTGTGAACGATTTCTTCCAGCTCCGATGAAATAAACAGCACGCTGCGGCCCTCCTCTTTCAATCGGAATATCAGTTTTTCAATTTCAGCTTTAGCTCCTACATCGATACCACGTGTAGGTTCATCCAGTATCAAAAGCCGGGGATTCATGGCCATCCATCTGGCAAGGATCAATTTCTGCTGGTTTCCCCCGCTCAGGGTTCCCGCCTTCTGCTCCCTGTCAGACACCTTTATTTTCAAGAGATCAATAAAGCGGTCTGTAATTTTTTCCTGCTCCCTGCGTGTGATTCCCTTTAAAAAACTTTTTTTGGCCTGAAGCGGAAGAATAATATTTTCCCTGACTGTCAGATCCGGAATTATTCCCTCTGTTTTCCTGTCTTCAGGGCAGAAGGCAATGGACTTGTCTATTGCCTGTTTCGGAGTGTTAATGCTGACCGGGTTATCATCTATTTTTACTGTTCCCGAGGTGGGTTTTTCTATACCAAAGAGAAGCCTGGCCGTCTCTGTCCTTCCTGAACCCAGAAGTCCTGCAAGGCCCAGGATTTCTCCTTCCCGCATTTCCAGGTCAAATGGCTGAAGAACCCCCTTTTGTTCCACTTTATTAAGGGTCATAAAAGGTTTTTTACCGGAAATATCATTGGCATTTTTGCTGCCCGGAGACACCATCTCCTGTTCCAGTTCTTTACCAAGCATTCGGGAGATGAGTTCAAAACGTGGCAGTTCTGCTGTTTTATATTCACCGATAAACTGCCCGTTTCTTAAAACCGTAATCCTGTCAGATGTATCATACACCTGGTCTAGAAAGTGTGTAATAAATACAATACTTATGCCTTCCTGCTTCAGTTTCTGCATTGTTGCAAAAAGGTTTTTACACTCCGTCATGTCAAGGCTTGAGGTAGGTTCATCCAGAATCAATATTTTTGCCCTGATATCCAGTGCCCTTGCAATAGCAACCATCTGCTGTATGGCAGTGGAAAATGAAGAAAGGGGAAGGGTCACATCCAGGTCCAGGTCCAGTTTTAAAAGGGCCTTTGCTGCACCGCTGTTTATGGTCTTCCAGTCAATACGGCCCATTTTCATGGGCTGGCGTCCGATATATATATTTTCCGCAACCGAAAGATTGGGAAGAAGGTTTATCTCCTGATATACGGTGCTGATTCCCTTACGGGCGGCATCCATAGGTGAAGATGCCTCAAAATTCTCACCTTCCAGTTTTATATACCCACTGTCCTTTTTGTGGACTCCTGTAAGTACCTTTATAAGTGTGGACTTACCTGCGCCGTTTTCACCCATCAGCGCATGGATCTCTCCCCGCTTCAGGGTGAAGTTGACAGAATCAAGGGCCTTAACACCTGGAAAGCTCTTGCTCAGGCCTCTTATTTCGAGAAGATCAGTATTTGAATCGGACATTAACCTATCCTAATATTTTCTACTGTCGATTACATCAGCAGCAACTTCCTGAGGGAAGACTCCTTCTTTGGTTACGATTTTTTTAGGAATCGATTCACCCCTGCTTAACGCCTCCACTGCATCAAAGAGCTGAGGACCAAGCAGTGGGCTGCATTCAACAGTACAGTTAAGTTTTCCTTCCACCATTGCCTCAAAGGCGCCTCTTACCGCGTCAATAGATACAATAATTATATCCTTTCCGGGCACCAGCCCGTACTCTTCTATTGCCTGGATAGCGCCGATAGCCATATCGTCATTATGGGAAAAAAGAACATCAATGTTCTTGCCTTCGGTCTTCAGAAAGGCCTCCATGATCTCTTTTCCGCCTGAACGTGTAAAATTGCCGCTCTGGCTCTTAATAATTCTCATGCCGGGATATTCGGCAATAACCTCTTCAAACCCCTTTTTTCTGTCAATGGCAGGGGCAGATCCAACCGTTCCCTGAAGCTCTGCGATTTTTACATCCGTGTAACCTTTTTCTATCAGCCAGCGTGCGGCGCGTCTTCCTTCCTCTACAAAGTCTGACCCCATAAAGGCGACCCATAGAGAATCATCCTGAACATCCACGGACCTGTCGATCAGGATAACCGGAATGCCGGCGTCTTTGGCCTCCTGCAGAACTGCCCCGAATCCTGTTTCTACAACAGGAGAAAAGGCAATCACATCCACACCCTGCGCGATAAAGTTCCTGATAGCCTTGATCTGGTTTTCCTGCTTCTGCTGGCCATCTGAGAAAATCAGTTTAATATTGGGTCTTTTTTCCGCTTCGCTCTGGATAGACTCAGTATTGGCAACCCTCCATGCGCTTTCCGCACCGATCTGTGAAAATCCTACAGTAATTATGCCGTCATCTTTTTCTGCTTTTCCGCAGCCAAATAATGTCAATGCGGATATAAGTAGTACCGCAGCTGTTCTGAATATCTTTCTCATATGACCTCCCTTAATGGTAAAATTTTATCAATATATTATCTTTTTATTTATATAACTTACAGCATCAGCCTGATCCCGTTTTGCGAAACGGAGTATAACAATCCGGCTGAACCATTTCAACATATCCCCTGACTTAAAGCGGTATCTCCCACAGGTTAGCACTGAGGGGACCAGCCTTCAGGCCTTTTTTAACAGACACTTTACCCATATCATGGATATCAACTCCCCGCTTCTTTCCAGGGGCATTGTATGATGAATCCTTCTCACCTGTAATCACATACTGCACTGCCTTTGATGGCAGTTTAATACCTTCAAGGTTCAGTGTGACTTCCTTATCAGTAGGATTGATCATGCTTACTGTGAGTATATCACCTGAATCATTAAGTGCGGCCATGATATCGAGGTTGTCTATTTCTCCCTCAAACTTGAGGGGCTTTGATCCGAAATGATTTCTGTAAAGCTTCAGTACAAGGCCGGTTGATTCAAACTCGGCATTCGTCTTTGTAGTCTTGATTGCACCGATTACATTTACTGTCTGCGCATAGTTTGCAGCATGGATATACTTTGTCTGGCGGTAATATTCATGGAGGCCCATGGCAATACCGAGTGCGTCCTGAAGATCGTAGATGCAGCCCAGCTCCCCATACACATAATCACGGTGCCAGTAATTCCACTCATCCATTGTAATGGGCACAAAGCGGCCTTTAAGACTTTCAATTGATGCCTGGAGCTTCTTATGCAACTCTACGCGTTCCCGTATCTGATTCTTGGCCAGGACTACATGTTCAAGAACAGGTTTACGCCCATCCTGGCTCCATGGTACACGGCCCACATAAAAATGTTCGGATATGAGGTTCATATAATCAGCACTGTCTTCAAGCATTCCCCTGGACCAGGTGCGGTTACGCTGTGCCGAATCCGGATCAAATGCCTTATTAATCGTATCTATACTCCCCACTCCAACAAGTACAAGATCACTGTCTGCCTCCCACATCGCCCTTGCAACCATGTTGTGTTTGTTTGTGTATTGTTTGAGCTGCATAAAACCCAGCTGCCAGTCGCCGAACATTTCGTTGCCAACACACCAGTATTTCACGTTAAAGGGTTTTTCGTGGCCGTTTGCTATTCGATATTTACCGCCAGTGGTATCTTTTCCTGAATTACAGTAGTCCACCCATTCGGCGGCGGAGTGCGCATCCCCGAAACCTGTGTTGGCTGCTATCATCGGTTCAGTGCCTATCAGGCGGCAGAAGGCAATAAACTCATCCGTTCCGAAATCATTATGCTCCACCCCTGTCCATGCAGGGTTTTTACGCGGAGGCCTGCGGTCCCTGTCACCGATACCGTCGCGCCACTCGTATCCGCTTGTAAAGTTTCCGCCGGGCCAGCGGTACAGGGGAGCATTAAGCTCCTTTAAAAGTGCAATTGTATCCTTTCCTCATTCCATTGATATTGTCACCCGGCATAAGAGATACAGTGCCCACAAAAACATCACCATCGATGGCTTCAATCCTGAGCGTGGCCTTATCAGTGCTTTCGGATGCCTTGAAGGTGAAGGCGGTCTTTTTATAGTCTCCGCTGTCCACCGATATTGTGCTGCTTTCACCCTTTCCATTGCCAAATAAAAGAGAGACCTTGACCTCTGCCCTTTTTCCGGTGCCCGGTTTCAGCCAGATATAACCTGTATACTCTTTGCCTGAAACAACACCCAGGTCATGCTGTGCTATGGCCGCTCCCTTTTTAAGGAGTGGTGTATGGTCACCCACAAATGAATCTTTTTTGACCATTTCAACAAGTGATGCATCACTCAGGAATCTCCCATGGAGACGCGCCTACCACCGGAAAATCGGTATCCTTGAGATCCACATAAGGCGCGTAGCTGCCGGTAACCGGAAAATAAAATTTGCGGTCCTCAAGCATCTCTGCCCAGATACCGCCGTATATACAGCGCCCAAGGTGTTCGATAAACTGGCCGTAAATAAGGGGGTTGATATCCTCCCCCCTTTTTTCAAGGTCAAGTTTTACAGTCACTGTTTCGGCGCATGCAACCGAAGTTACTAAAAGGCATGTTGTTAAAAGACTGACAAAGATGTTTTTCATACTAACCCTCCTCTGGTGAATTAACTTGCCCGTAATAGGCATCTTTCCCGTGTTTTCTGTCATAATGCTTGCTGATCAGGGAATCCTTCATTCGTTTAATATCAGGATTCACCTGCTCCGTGATATATGCCATTCTAGCTATCTCTTCCAGTACCACCGCATTGTAGACCGCCTTATCAGGGGTCGCGCCCCAGGTAAAGGGTCCATGACATGCGACCAGGATCATCTGCACATCCTGAGGAGAGAGATTTTTATCTTTCAGAGCGTTTACTATCTGAAAACCGGTCTGCTCTTCGTACTGCCCCTTTATCATTTCATCACTCATCACTTCGGTAACAGGTATGTCTCCTGCCAGGTGGTCAGCGTGGGTAGTGCCGTAAATGGGGATCGGACGGCAGGCCTGTGCCCATGCCACTGCATAGGCAGAATGCGCGTGTACGATACTGTAAATACCGGATAAAGAGCTGTAGAGCACGGCGTGTGTCGGTGTATCAGAGGAAGGGTTCATCTTTCCCTCCACCTTTTTTCCCTCAAGATCCACAATAACCATATCTTCAGGCTTCATGCCATCATAGGGAACGCCGCTGGGCTTAATGGCAAAGATGCCCTCCGAGGGATCCAGGGCGCTTACATTGCCGAAGGTGTATATGGCCAGTTTCTGCCTGGGGATCTCCATATTGGCCTTCCAGCACTTCTCTTTCAGTTCATCAAATTTACTCATTTTTCCTCCCCTGACAGGGTCAATTGTTCATGTAACCCGTGAAGGTATGTATGTTTTCTCTGGTTATAATATTAAGAGGCATTATAACCTCTTTACTGATCTCTTTCTTAAGTACAATATGGTCATAGAGCATGATGATGCCCCGGTAGCCCTGGACCTCCGGCTGCTGTGTCAGGATAAAATCTATGGTCCCCTTCTCTACTGCAGGTTCCCTGTCGGGGATTATATCGTATCCGACCAGTGGAATGGATGTGTATTCATCTCCTTTTTTTTCAAGAAAGGAGGCAATGTAGTAGACAGAAGAGTTTGCCGCAAATATCCCGCATGGAAGCTGTGTGTTATTCAGGCAGAATTCTTCCAGCATGCCGTGGAAGTGATGTTCATCATCAACCTCTGCCTTTATTGTCATGAGTTTAATTTCGGGCATGACCGCACCCATA
Organism: Desulfatiglandales bacterium; assembly: GCA_963667015.2. GTDB lineage: Bacteria > Desulfobacterota > DSM-4660 > Desulfatiglandales > HGW-15 > JAAZBV01. The sequence continues at coordinate 2,115,193 of CAXXJJ010000001.1, read as the reverse complement.
TAACAGCGGAATCCCTCGATCCGTTTATTGAGGTGATAATTGCTGCCCGGAGGATCGACAACAAGAACATAGGGGGCCTTGTCCGTTGCAGTTCTCCCCTTAATAAGCAGCCCCATCAGTTTTCCGGACAGTATGCCGCTCTGGCGGGATTCCTGTCCAATGTATGCGGTTCGGCGATTGAGATCCGGAATATCCGTATCAATAAGAATATAGGGGATATCTGCCTGCTCAAGGAGTCCCTTCATATCATTCGGACGGCATGGTGCAATTAGAAGTCCTTCCGCATCAGAAGAGAGGGCACGGGAAAGGGCATCAATGCAGGATGCCGAAGAGTGACGATCAAAGGGAAAGATCCTGATATCGTTTCCAAAGGAGACAATTTCTCCTGCGGCCTTCAGGATTCCTTCTTCTACAAGGCGCCAGTACCCGCCGTCCTGGTCCCGGAGAGGAACAACAACACCAAAAATATGCTTTTTTGTCTGTTTCAGACCCCTGGCATGGATGTTGGGGATGTAGTTAAGCTCCTTCATGACCTTCCGAACCTGTTCGGCAGTCTTTTCCGAGTAACGTCCCCTTTTATGGATTATCCTGTCCACTGTACCGATAGAAATACCAACGGTTTCAGCGATATCTTTCATGGTTGTCATGGATTCTCTGGCTTTCTGCGTTATCGATAACGCAGTATATTATCTCAATGTTTTACTGTCAATTATTTTAAACCGGAGAGTTACCTGATCTATCTAAAAGATATAATTGACAAAAACAGGACACTTTAATAAAATCGCGTTATCGTTAACGCAAAAAAATATCCAGGACATGACAATGAAAACAGACACAAAAACTGCATCAATGATTGAAGGCGGAGAAGCCGTACTGGGCATTGAATTGGGTTCCACCCGGATCAAGGCTGTCCTGATCGGGGAAGATCACAACCCTCTGGCATCCGGAGGATTCGACTGGGAGAACTCCCTGACCGACGGGATATGGACCTATCCCCTGGAACAGGTATGGGAAGGTCTTCAGGCCTGTTATGCAGACCTGGCACGGGATGTTCAGGAAACATACGGGGTAACCCTGAACAGCATCAAAGGCCTGGGTTTCAGCGCCATGATGCACGGTTATATGGTTTTTGACAAAGAAGACAACCTGTTAACGCCATTCAGGACCTGGCGGAACAATATAACCGGGCCTGCCTCAGAAGAGCTGACCGGACTCTTTAATTATCCCGTTCCCCAGCGCTGGAGCATTGCCCACCTTTACCAGTCTGTTCTGAACGGCGAGGAGCATGTCAGGGATGTCGCCTTTATGACCACCCTGGCGGGCTATATTCACTGGAAACTCACCGGGCAAAAAGTGATAGGTATCGGGGATGCCTCGGGCATGTTTCCCATTGATCTCAAAACAAGTGACTTTGACATGAATATGTGCACACTCTTTGATAAACATATCAGGGATAAGGGTTTTGACTGGAAACTTAAAAATATCCTTCCGGAAGTTCTTCTCGCCGGAGAGAATGGAGGTGTGCTTACAGGCGAAGGAGCACTTCTGCTTGACCCTTCAGGCACACTTAAGGCTGGTGTTCCTGTGTGTCCGCCCGAGGGCGACGCGGGCACGGGTATGGCAGCAACCAACAGCGTGGCAGTAAGGACAGGAAACGTATCAGCAGGGACATCCGTGTTTGCAATGATCGTGCTGGAAAAGGACCTGAAAAAGGCCCACCATGAAGTGGACCTGGTCACCACACCGGACGGAAATCTTGTAGGTATGGCCCACTCAAACAACTGCAGCTCCGACTACGATGCCTGGATCAATCTATTCGGAGAGGCCCTGGAAGCACTGGGCAAAGGTGTATCCAAAAACGATCTCTACGGTACACTTCTTCAGCAGGCACTCAAGGGAGATCCTGACGGTGGAGGTCTTTTGAGTTTCGGATATGTTTCCGGTGAACACATTACCGGATTTACCGAAGGCCGTCCCCTGTTCGTCCGTTCACCGGAAGGCCGTTTTAACCTTGCCAATTTTATGCGCACCCACCTGTTCACCGCCCTGTGTGCCCTTCGTACTGGACTTAATGTGCTGTTTAATGATGAAGGCGTAAAGGTGGATGAGATAAGAGGACATGGCGGTTTTTTCAAATCCCCGGGAGTCGGGGAAAAAATCATGGCCGCAGCGACAGGAACTCCTGTTTCCACCCTTAAAACCGCCGGAGAAGGCGGAGCCTGGGGTATGGCACTGCTGGCAGCCTTTATGGTGAGAAAAGATAAAAACATTACCCTGCCGGATTTTCTGTCACATGTCTTTGAAGGCAGCATGCAGGAGGCCGTCAGCCCTGAACCTAAAGACGTGAAGGGTTTTGAAAAATTCTTTGAACGTTATCACAAGGGCCTGGCAATAGAAAAGGCTGCTGTAGAGCATCTGTAAAAAGTAAAGACCTGAAACAGTTGCTTTTCCTACATAATGCAACGAACGCCCTATCAGCCTTCAGACTAAAATGCTTCAACCTGTTTTCAGATATTTTCTACCAACCTAAAGCCTCTATAAAAACATGATCAATGGGCCTCATCCCAGTTTTTACCATAACCGGACTCGACCTTAAGGGGGACGTTGAGTTTATGGACGTCCTCCATTTCTTTCTTAAGAAGCTCCTGCATTATATCTATTTCATCTTCAGGCACCTCAAAAACAAGCTCATCATGAACCTGTATCAGCATACGGGTTTTGTATCCTCCGTTTTTCAGCTTTGAATAAATGTTGATCATTGCCATTTTAATCAGATCAGCAGCCGTTCCCTGTATGGGAGTATTAATAGCAATACGCTCTGCATCTGCCTTAATCCTGTTATTGTCGCTATTAATTTCAGGAAGATACCTCCTGCGGTTAAAAAGTGTTGTAACATACCCCTGCTCCCTGGCCTGCCCGGCCATAGCTTCCCTGTACCTTACAACGCCTTTGTAGCGGTCATAATATGATTCTATATATTCCTTGGCGGTTTTGTTATCTATGTTCAGTTCATCTGCCAGTTTTTTAGCGCCCATGCCATATATGATACCGAAATTTATTGCCTTGGCTATTCGCCTCATGTCTCCGGTAACATCATCTATTGCAACACCAAGTATTTCAGATGCAGTGCGTGAATGAATATCCTGGCCCTTTTGAAAGGCCTCTATAAGGGCGTCATCGCCTGAATAATGGGCAAAGAGTCTAAGTTCAACCTGGCTGTAATCAGCCGAGAACAGGTAATAACCTTCTTCTGCAATAAAACCCTTCCTGATTTCTCTTCCCTCTTCACTCCTTATGGGGATATTCTGCAGGTTGGGGTTGCTGCTGCTTAACCGCCCTGTAGCAGCAACCGCCTGATTGAATGATGAATGTATTCTTCCTGTCCGGGGATTTACGATTTTTACAAGGGCATCAAGGTAAGTTGATTTAAGTTTTGCGAGAGTCCTGTACTGAAGGATAAGTTCGGATATTTTATACCCTTCCCTCGCAAGGCTGGTTAACACCTTGACATCGGTTGAAAATGATTTTGTTTTAGCTGTTTTCTTCTGCACCGGCAGCTCCAGTTTTTCAAATAGGATATATCCGAGCTGCTGAGGCGAGTTCAAATTAAAATCAGTGCCTGCCTCCTCAAAAATCTGTTTTTCAAGTTCCCTGATCCGTTTTGTAAAGGAACCTGACATCTCACGAAAAAAAGGCACATCAATCTTGATACCTGAAAGCTCCATATCCATGAGAACCGGGAGAAGCTTCATTTCAAGATTATGAAATAGATCCTGATTCTTATCCTCTGTCAGCTGCTTTTCAAGTATAGACTTGAGTTTGAGGGTGACATCCGCATCTTCACAGGAGTATTCCATTGCATTTTCAACCGTGACTCCTGAAAAATTTATCTCGGCCTTTCCTTTGCCTGCAACATCATGATAGGAGATCATCTTGTGGTTAAGATAATGCTGGGCAAGATAATCAAGGTTATGCTGCCTCAAGCCGGGGTTTATAACATAGGACGCAACCATTGTGTCAAAATATATCCCTTTAAGATTGATGCCGTTATTCCTGAAGATGATCGCATCATACTTGATATTCTGACCGACCTTGAGAATATTCTCGTCCTCAAAAACACCTCTGAGTATTTCAAGTGCCCTGTTCTTTTCCACCTGTTTAGGAGCACCAAGATACATATGCCCAACCGGCAGATAATAACCCCTGTCAGGTTCAAGTGAAAAAGAGATGCCAACCAGTTCGGCCTCATGGGGATCAGTACTGGTTGTTTCCGTGTCAACGGATACGAGTTTCTTTTTTTCTATAATCCTTACTAAAGCGAGGAGATCCTCCTCTGACATGCAGAGCGTATAATCTTTTTTGACCTCGGTTTTCCTTAAGGCAAACTGTTCCCACAATCCCTTAAACTCCAGCTCACGAAACAGGTCTGACAGATCTTTTGATTCTGGATCATTCACTTTAAGGTCAGGGGTGTCACAATCAATGGGGACTTTACAATCTATGGTTACGAGTGTTTTACTCAGGAGGGCATTTTCATGGGAATTTTCAAGATTTTCCTTTAGCTTCTTTTTTGTTATTTCATCAATATGTTCATACACATTCTCAAGAGTACCGAAGTCTTTTATCAGAGTAAGGGCAGTCTTTTCACCAACACCCCTTACCCCGGGGATATTATCGGATGTGTCACCGGAAAGACCCATGAGATCAATAATCTGCTCCGGCTCAAGCCCGTACTCACTGTGCAGGACATCCAGATCGGTTACCCTGTCCTTCATCGTATCCCACAGGGATGTTTTACTGGAAATGATCTGCCTGAAATCTTTGTCTCCAGTTACTACGACAACATTAAAACCCTCTTCCTCCCCCTTTTTTGCAAGTGTACCAATAATATCATCGGCCTCATAGCCGGGTATCTCTATCTTTTTTACTCCAAGCAGTTCTATAATTGACTTAATATAGGGAAGCTGCTCCACAAGGTCGTCGGGCATCGGTGGCCGTGTTGCTTTGTACTGGTCGTAAATTTCATGCCTGAAAGTAGGCCCTTTTGAGTCGAGAGCAACCGCCGCATACGCAGGTTTTTTATCATCAAAGAGTTTAAGAAGCATTTTTGTAAATCCGAATATAGCGTTTGTCCTTAGCCCCTTACTGTTCGAAAGATACCCTATTGCGTGATAAGCCCTGTATATGTATGAGTTACCATCAACCAGATAGATTGTTCTGTTTTCCTGTGACATTAAATAACCTCTTAGTGGGATGGGGTAATATAGGCCGGTTTGAGAATAAAAGGCAATCAGTTATTTTTTACTATATCTCAAAGGTAATTTCCGATTCATCATCAGGTATGGGCACAACCACAACAGGAATCCTTGATTTTCTTAAAACCTTCTCAGCTACACTTCCCAGAAGGGCATGACTTAAAATATCTTTACCGTGAGTTCCCATTACTATCATATCGCAGGCATTAGACTCAGCGTATCTCAATATATCATTGGCAGGATGACCTTCTATGACATCTATGGAGGCAACACGAAAGACACATTGAGGATCACCCTTTTGAACATTATCACAGAATGTTGTGAGCCTCTCCCTGATAGTGTTCACCAGGTCGCCCTTCCTATTAATAAACTTTTGATACTGGTCATCAGAAAGGTAGTTCTTCAGAACGGATCTGGCACTTTCCGGTAGTTCTTCAATGATATTGAGGACGTAAATTAATGCATCATGCTTATCAGCAATATCTGTAGCGAATTGAAATGCATGAGCGGAATTTTTCGAAAGATCAGTGGCATACAATATCTTATCTATCTTTGGCATAATGTTCTCTCCTGTTTCGTTTGCCTGAAAAATGGACTCTACATCTTCTTGAATGAAATAACTGCAATAAGAGATACAATGTGGCAATCATTGTAACTGATTTGATATAAAAAATGTAGAAATATAGATAAGAAATAAAAAAAGGATAAGATTAATAACCTGTTAGAAGATCAATTATTAAAATATTTTTCTCAGTTATTTTTGCCTATTTCATTTACTGCTAGGCCAACAAGAATGTGCCCTCTGATCCTATTATCACAATCTTTTTTAATATGCTTGATCTCAGTCCGCATTGTCACAGGATATCCCGAACAATCAGAAGGATAACACTTGATATCAAAAGTATTTCCTACATGAAGATGTTTTAAGATTACCGAATTCTGGTTCACCAGGATATTTATTCCCGGAGTTTTTGTTTCCCAGACTTTAAACTGGTAGGTATAGCCAAGTTCATCTATACAGAATTCAACGCTGGAATATTGATCTACTACCGGAACAGGGTTACAGGAATTTTCTGACAGAGGTGAGATCGATTTGATATTTTGTGCCATAACTAATGGATTCCTTTAATTTTCTTTTAGACTATAATAGAGCAGACATGCAAATTCAAGGCCACAAAAAGGGTACAACCGATAATTTATCAGTTTTTAATTAATAAAAATAAAATAACCGGTTATTTCCTTTAAAACATCTATAATTTTCTAAAATGACACAATTCTTATAAACTTGTACATAACAAGATCAATTTGGTCATGTCAATACTTTTTTTCTATAATAATCATATTATTACTGTTCCTTTTATTGTATTTAATCAGCACAATGCAGTATCTTCTGCACATATTGTGCACAACCCAATTCACAACACTAGATATAGTTAATTCATGTCTTTTAAGGATTATTATGACTGATTTCAGGTATTAGGATTTTTTTAAATATTATTTTTCAAAAGAGAGAAATGTTTTTTTGACAGGACAGCTCTATTTTTATGAGCCTATTGTTTTTTTAATCGTGCCAGGCGAGGATTATATACCTGACCATTTTTAAGAAAATCAGAAAAATCTTCTGATGAAATGATGAATTGAAGCTTTGGAAGCGGATTATCCTTCCATCTGGATTGGAGTTCATTTTTATACTTTTTCTTTAACTTTAGGGGTTCCTTTGAAGGGGGTACAGGGCAAGTGCTTGCAGTAAAACCAATCCGTTCTCCGCCGGGATTAAATATGACACCGTCAATAAACCAGCCGAGATGTTTTCCGTTTGCCCCGTAAATCTGCCGGTCATTAAAGAGATAGGCAGCCTGCTGCCCTTCCCAAAAATAAATGGTTCTATCATAATCATCAGCTATATATGCAACAGCATTACCGTCTTTGTCAAATAATGATATTTCCATATTATTGAACCTTTCATAAACGCAGGTTGATTAAATATGATTTTCACTATTTATTTAGCGTATTCTACGGCCCTTGTTTCCCTGATTACGGTAACCTTGATCTGCCCGGGATAGGTCAGTTCCTTTTCGATTTTGCCTGCAATATCTTTACATAAAACAATGGACTGATCATCATCGACCTGATCGCCCTCTACCATTATCCGAATTTCCCGGCCTGCCTGGATGGCAAATGATTTATTTACTCCGGTGAATGACATTGCGATCTTTTCAAGTTCTTCCAGCCTTTTTATATATGATTCGATCATCTCACGCCTGGCGCCAGGTCTGGCTCCGGACAGGGTATCTGCGGCCTGAACAAGTACAGCAAGCATTGTATCAGGCGGAATATCTTCGTGGTGAGCCTGAATTGCATGAACAACATCTGCGGGTTCGCGATATTTTTTTGCCAGGTCTGCACCGATGACGGCATGAGGCCCCTCGATCTCATGATCTACCGCTTTACCAATATCGTGAAGCAAGCCGGCACGTTTCGCTTTTTTTACATTAACACCAAGTTCAGATGCCATTACACCACATATAAAAGCAACCTCCCTTGAGTGCTGCAATACATTCTGTGCATAACTTGACCGGTATTTCAATCTTCCGATAAGCTTGACTATTTCAGGGTCAATACCATGGACACCGACATCAAAGGTGGCCTGCTCTCCAGCCTCCTTTATACTCGCATCAATTTCTTTCTCAGCTTTTTTTACAATTTCTTCGATCCTTGCAGGATGAATTCTGCCATCTTCTATCAATCTTTGCAGTGAGACCCTTGCAACCTCTCTTCTTACAGGATTAAATCCTGATAGAATAACAGCTTCAGGTGTATCATCAATAATAAGGTTGATACCGGTTGCAGCCTCAATTGCCCTTATGTTTCGACCTTCCCTTCCAATGATACGTCCTTTCATCTCTTCACTTGGCAGATCAACAACAGAAACTGTATTTTCAGAGACATAATCGCCGGCATATCTTTTTACTGCAAGGGCGATTATCTCCTGTGCCTTCTTTTTCGATGTTTCCCTTGCCTCGTTCTCGATTTTTCTTATAAGCTTTGCTGCATCATGCTTTGCCTCTGATTCCATTGACATTACAAGAAGCTTTTTAGCATCTTCACTGGTTATCCCTGCAATCTTTTCGAGCTGCACTCGCTGTTCCGCCAGTAAGTTATCGACTTCCTCATTTTTCTGTTTAAGGTCTTCCTCAAGTTTATTTATATTTTTTTCACGCTTAAAAAGAAGATTTTCTCTGTTTTCATACTGGCTTATTTTTTTATCAAGGCTCTCTTCCTTGTGTACCAGTCTGTTTTCCTGTGCAAGGATAAGATCATTTCTTTCCTTGGCCTCTTTATCGATATCATTCTTGAGTTGATAAATGGTATCTTTCGCCTTGAGCATTGCCTCTTTTTTAATGGTCTTAGCCTGCCTGTGGGCTTCATTTATTATTTTTTTAGAATAAACGGCCAGTTCTTCGTATTTTTTTTCAGTTGTTCGTTTTCCTCTAAAAAAACCCGCAAATATACCTAAAATGATACCGGCAACTGCAGCGGATGCAATATAGCCAATAATCATTGGAATCGTAGTCATATTATTTCACCTTTCTTTTGTATAAGAACTTAACCTGCATCGTTAAAATCGGCTGTATCATCAATAACATAATCATATTTTTCTGACACGCTTATTTAGCCAAGTCTTTCAGGTGTCATACCTCCGGGATAAAAATCCCGTATACCGCACTGATAAAATTAATTAAACAAACCAGGAATGATTTTTTATTGAGCTGACTGAAAAGGTATAGGAGACAGGCCGGATCTCTTTTTAAATTAATTCAGATCCTGTAGCCAAATATTGGAATTTTTTTTATGATATCTCCGGTTATCATCATATTATCAAAAGGATCATTTGACCTTTTACTATAATTTACCCATCCAAAAAGGTGTTTTTAATAATACAATTATATTTAAAACACTTCATTTCAGCCTTACAAATATTGCCTTTCCTGATTATTTTTATATAGTTCAAGTAAATTGTATTTACTCATTAATCTTACTGTTAATAACTGAAATTAGTGATTGTGATTTATTTTTAATCTCCTTCAGTAACCTGTCTCTTTCATCCAGAAGAGTAAAATAATCGCTGGCTATGTTCAATGCTGTTAAAATAGCAGCTTTTTTTTCCGAAATTCCGCGGCTGCTCTCATCTGTTTCCCTCAGTTTCTCATTAACATATTCTGCAATCTTATAAACATTATCTGAATCACTTTCCTTACTTCTAATAAGGTATTCATTATCCAGTATTTTTATTTTAATAGATCTGTCCAAAAGACTGCCCCAGGGATTTAAACAGCCAGTTTGTCTATTTTCTCAATTATTGAGGTTATCCTTTCCTTTGCCTGGTGTTTACTTTCTCTCAGGCCTTTCAATTCGCTTGACAGGGTATCAATCTGACTTTTCTGGTCATCAATTGTTTTTAAAAAGGATTCCTTCTCATCCTTCATAGCCTGCATCTTATTTATCAATTCACTAATTTTATCTTCAAGGAGTTTAAAATAGTCTGTCTCAGTAGTAAATTCCATATTAACCCCGTTTATCACTGTTTTCTTAATGTTTATATTACTTTTATAAAAGTAATTTTTTCTTCATAAAGAAATACTTATAGTCTTTATGCCCAAAAAAAGTCAATAAAAAAGGCAAGCTAGAGGCTTGCCTTCATTTATAACATGTTTATCTGTTTCAGCTTAACCGAGCTTTTTAGCAACCTTTATTCTTGAAATTGCCCTTTGGAGAGCTGCTTCCGCGCGGGCAAAATCAATTTCGTCTGTATCACGTTTTTTGTCTAATCTTTCTTTTGCCCTGCTCATGGCAGATTGAGCCCGTTCGAGATCAATTTCATGAGCTATTTCGCCAGAATCGACCAGAACGGAAACTTTGTCATTTGAGACCTCGGCAAAACCGGATGAAATTGCCATATATTCAGTTTTTTCACTGTTTGTATATCGCAATTCACCTGGAACAATACCGGACAAAAAGTTGATGTGTCCTGGCAGTACCCCAAATTCTCCCTCTGTCCCAGGAGCTACAACTATATCAGCTTCAACATTTGCAATTATCCCGGACGGTGTAACAACTTCAAGATTGAGTTTTCCCATTATAATACATGCTCCTGCTAGTTTTGTGCAGCCATTTTCTCTGCTTTTTCTCTGGCTTCTTCTATACTGCCAACCATGTAAAAGGCATTCTCGGGAAGGTCGTCATGCTTACCTTCAATAATCTCTTTAAAGCCCTTTACGGTATCTTTAACCGCAACATATTTCCCTGCTGTTCCGGTAAATACCTCTGCTACGTGGAATGGCTGTGAGAGGAATCTCTGTATCCTTCGTGCCCTTGCAACTGTTACTTTGTCTTCATCTGAAAGCTCATCCATACCAAGGATTGCAATAATTTCCTGGAGATCCTTGTATTTCTGGAGTATCTGCTGTACCTGTCTTGCTACCTGATAATGTTCTTCACCAAGATAGTTGGGATCAAGTATACGAGATGTAGAATCAAGTGGGTTAACAGCAGGATAGATACCAAGCTCTGAAATTGCCCTGTCAAGAACAACTGTTCCGTCGAGATGAGCAAATGTCGTTGCAGGAGCAGGGTCGGTCAGGTCATCGGCAGGAACATAAACACACTGTACAGAGGTAATTGAACCTTTTGTTGTTGATGTGATTCGTTCCTGAAGGGCACCAAGGTCAGTTCCCAGTGTAGGCTGATAACCAACAGCTGAAGGAATACGACCGAGAAGAGCGGAAACCTCTGAACCAGCCTGTGTAAACCTGAATATATTATCAACAAACAGGAGAACATCCTGGCCTTTTTCATCCCTGTAATATTCTGCTGCAGTTAAAGCGGAAAGGGCTATCCTGGCACGGGCTCCCGGAGGCTCAGTCATCTGCCCGTAGATAAGGGCGGCTTTTTCGATAACACCTGATTCCTTCATTTCAAGGTAAAGGTCGTTTCCTTCCCTTGTTCTTTCACCAACGCCTGCGAAAACGCTTATACCACCATGTTCCATGGCTATGTTATGAATCATTTCCATCATAACAACTGTCTTACCAACACCGGCACCGCCAAACATACCCATCTTACCGCCACGCGGGAATGGTACCAGGAGGTCAATAACCTTTACGCCTGTTTCCAGAACGTTAACAGATGTATCCTGCTCAGTAAATGACGGTGCTGCCCTATGTATCGGCATATACTCTGTCGCTTCAACTGGTCCCTTTCCATCAACCGGTCTCCCGACAACATTAAGAACCCTTCCAAGAGTAGAATCCCCGACAGGCATCATTATCGGTTTGCCGCTATTTTTAACAGGCATTCCCCTTACCAGACCGTCAGTGATATCCATAGCTATGCAGCGCACTACATTATCACCTAAATGCTGGGCTACCTCAACTACAAGGTTATCCTCGGTATCATCAATAGCAGGATTTGTAATATACAGAGCCGTTAATATCTCCGGCAACTCCCCTTCTTGAAACTCAACGTCCACAACTGGACCTGTAACCTGAATTACTTTGCCTTCGTTCATGATTTATTCAAGACCTCCTTTTTTAACAGTGCTGTCAGCCTTCCGGTAGAGGAACTATCTGCTTTTAATGCTTTCATTCCTCATTAAAGTTTATGATGATACCGGTTAAGTAAACAAAATATTTTTGCCAACTGCCATTGTATTAACAAAAAATTATCTTAGAGCCTCGGCACCGCCGACAATATCCATCAATTCAGCTGTAATTGCGGCCTGCCTTGCCTTGTTGAATGTAAGTGTAAGATCCTGAACCATATCTTTACAGTTCCTAGTAGCGTTATCCATTGCCGCCATTCTTGCGGCATATTCGCTTACTTCATTCTGAAAGAACGCATTCAGAATCTGAACGCTTATATGTTTTGGTAAAAGATCAATTAACAGTTCTTCTGCCCCCGGTTCACAGAGATACTCAGTAGAATTCTGAGCATCATCTGCCGCTTTAGGGGGTTCAATGGGTAAAAGTTTTACAATTGTCGGTTCCTGTTTTGCGACGCTTATGAACTTGGAATATATCATGTATAACTCATCCAAATCTCCATTCATATATTTATGGATGAAATCCGATGTCATTTTATTTACATAAAATATATCAACATCCCCATAAACCTGTACATGGGTCGAAGAAATACTGTAATTCCTTTTTTTGAAATAATCGCGCCCTTTTCTGCCAACAAGATTCAAACTGTATTCCCGGTGTTTATCCTTCTGCTCATTCACCCATTTTTCACCTAAAACGATATTGTTCATATTAAAACTTCCGCATAAACCCCTGTCAGAGGTAAAATGTAAAAGCTCAACATTGGCAATATTTTCCCGTTTGACCATTAAAGGGTGAACATCAGAATCGATTCGACTCGCAAGGTTACCCAGGACTTCTGCAAATTTTTCAGCATAGGGCTCAAACTTTTCCATTTTGCTCTGAGTGCTGCGCAGTTTCGCACTGGCAACCATATTCATAGCCCTGGTGATCTGTTGAATCTTTTTGATTGCTTTTATCTTTAATTCAATATCTCTTAGTGCAGCCATTTATATTTTCTCTGTATGCTTCGTTGAATGTTTGAGATTTATTATCGTTTAATGTTGTATACTAAACTAACAATCCCGATATCTTAAACTGAAGGCTGAAATTTTGTCTGGAATTCATCCAGAAATGCCTTCAGTTTTCCACTCAGATCATCGCTTATCTGCCCGCTGTCCTTGAGTTCTTTGAGATACTCAGGTTTTGTTGCAGAGATTTCTTCCAGCATCTGAGATTCATACTCTGAAACAGCTTTTTCAGGCCATTTATCGAGATAACCGTTTGCTGCGGCAAAAAGAATCATTACTTCCTTTTCTGCAGACATTGGCTGGTATTGAGGCTGCTTCAATACTTCAACAAGCCTTCGGCCCCTGTTTATCTGCTGCATTGTCGCCTTATCAAGATCACTTCCGAATTGTGCAAATGCCTCAAGCTCCCTGAACTGTGCCATTTCTGTACGGAGTGTACCGGCAACCTTCTTCATGGCCTTTGTCTGTGCAGCGCCACCAACCCTCGATACAGAGAGACCTACGTTGATAGCAGGACGTACACCTGAGAAGAACAGGTTTGGCTCAAGATACACCTGACCGTCAGTAATCGAGATAACGTTTGTGGGAATATATGCAGAAACATCACCTGCCTGTGTTTCAATAATCGGAAGAGCAGTCAGTGAACCGGCACCAAGCTCATCATTAACCTTTGCGGCCCTTTCCAGAAGCCTTGAGTGATTGTAGAAAATATCTCCGGGGAAAGCCTCACGTCCCGGCGGCCTTCTGAGAAGAAGTGAAATCTGCCTGTATGCGGTAGCCTGCTTTGAAAGGTCATCATAAATGATCAGGGCATGCTTTCCATTATCTCTGTAATACTCACCTATCGAACAACCTGCGTATGGGGCCATATACTGCTGTGTTGCGGGGTCGCTTGCGCATGCCGCAACTACGGTTGTGTATTCCATGGCACCTTCTCTCTGGAGAATATCAACAACCTGGGCAACGGTCGATTTTTTCTGACCAACAGCAACGTAAATACAATATATATCAGTGTCTTTCTGGTTAAGGATGGCGTCAACAGCAATAGCTGTTTTACCGATCTGCCTGTCGCCAATGATCAATTCACGCTGGCCTCTTCCAACCGGGGTCATGGCATCAATAGCCTTTATACCGGTATACATGGGCTCTGTAACAGGTTTACGTGCGATAACACCAGGGGCTACCATCTCAAGTCTTCTAAACTCTTCAGAGTTTATCGGACCTTTACCGTCAAGGGGATTTCCAACTGCATCGATAACCCTTCCAAGAACAGCGTCACCAACAGGAATTTCAGCAATCCTTCCTGTACGCTTTACCATGTCCCCTTCCTTGATTTTGTAGTCCTCTCCCATGATAGCAACACCGACATTATCCTCTTCAAGGTTAAGGCAAAGGCCGAATATTCCACCGGGGAATTCAAGCATCTCCATTGCCATGGCCTTTTCAACTCCGTGTACGCGCGCAACACCATCGCCTACTGAGAGAACAACGCCAGTCTCACTGACTTCCATCTTTTTTTCGTAGTCTTTAATCTGTTCCCTAATAACCTGACTAATTTCTTCAGCTCTTATCTCCATGAGTACTATTCACCCCTTCTAAAAGATTCTTTTAGCCCTTCAAGCTGGGCCTTTACGCTACCATCCAGAACAAGATCCCCTATTTTTACTACTATACCGCCTATCAATTCGGGATCTTCCTTCACCTCTGACTTGATGTTTTTCGATGTCATTTCCTTCAGTGAATCCACTACTTTTTGCAGGGTTTCATCCTGTAAAGGTCTGGCAGTAATAATCTCAGCATGGGCAATATTAGAAGCTTCATCAGTCAACATGGCATACTTATCAGCAATAGCCTCTATGGAATCGATCCTGTTCTTGTCCAGCAGGAGATTTAGAAAATTCTTTACCAGATTGGAAAAGTTGCTTTTTCCCAGCACAAACGTCAGAACACTTTTTCTTTCTTCAAGTTTGTATATGGGATTTGAAATAGCGTTCCCAAAATCAGTATTCTTTATAAAGAAATCCTTAAATTCTTCCAGTTCCTTCCCGTAGGTGGCAAAGGAACCATCTTCTTGCCCGATGCTAAAAAGCGCTCCGGCGTATCTTTTGGAAATTCTTGAGTCGCTCAATTTACTTTACCCACCTTTTCTACAAATTCAGATACCATATTTTCCTGGTCTTTTTCATTAATTTCTTTTACCAGGATGTCCTGTGCCCTTTGTGATGCAATATCGATAATATCCTGTTTCAACTGATTTCTTGCAGATTCTATTTCCTGTTCTATTGTTATTTCCGACTGGACAATTATCTGTTGGACCCGTTCCTTTGCCTCGGAAATGATCCTGTCTTTTTCCTTCACACCTTCCTGTCGGTATTGCTCTATAATATCATTTCTTTTTGCTTCAAAATTTTTTAACTGTTCTTCGACTTCCCTGTATTTTCTTTCAGCCTCATCTTTATCTCTTTTAAGATCTTCAAATTTTTTCTTTATTTCTCCACTTCTTGTAGAAAAATAATCTAGAAGCTTTGCCTTTCTAAATACTATAACAAGGACGATTACAAGAACAGCAAAACAAATAAAGCGGTATAACAGATCCAGGAGATCTCCGTTACTTTCAGCAGAATGCCCTTCACCATGTCCTTCTGCTATCGATGAACCGGTATCAGTAACGTGTGTTTCTGCTGCAGTAGAAGATGAATGAGAAGTTTCCTCACCAAAAATTGGAAGTGAAATTAGTAACAAGAATATTAAAATTACAGGAATGTTTTTTGTCATAGAGATCATTACAGGCTTCTCCCGAGTATCTTTTCGGCCAGTTCATGGGAAAAGCTTTCCATCTCATTTTGTAATGATGTCCTGGCGTTGTTAATCTTTTCCTTTATTTCATTTTTTGCTTTTCCAAGTGCTTCTTCAACCTGTGAATATGCGTCCTGGAGAAGTTCTTTTTCAGCAGCTAAACCATTATTCCTTAAACCTATCCGTTCTTTCAGTCCCAGCTTTCTGGTGGAATCAATATTTTCCTCTATCTCGGTAGAATATTTTTCAATGTTTCTCTTCAATTCATCAGTAAGGTTTGATGAAGAATCTATTTCTTCCTTTCGTTTCTTAAGCATTCCTCTGATAGGTTTATAAACAATAATATTGAGAAGAATAAGGAGAACCAAAAAATTTATCATCTGAATCAATATCGACAAAGTATTAAATTCTGGCATAGTACTCTCTATTTACTGAACAATGATATAAGTTAAAGTAATATAAAAAACAGGAAGAAAGAAAACCCTTACTGTTCGGGGAACCAGCGCTTAACTGATTACAGCAAGCTTTTTGTCCTGATCTTTATCAATTTTTTGCATCCTGCAGTTACCTTCAAAAATTACACCTTCTTCTATAATAACAGCAGGGGCCTGAATATTACCGAAAACTTTCCCGGGAGAGTGAATTTCGATTCTGTTATCAGCTATGATATTGCCTCTGATTTCACCGCTGATTATTATATGAGAAACATGGATATCAGACCGGATTATCGCAGTTTCACCGACGCTCAAGATCCCTTCGGAAAATATCTCACCGGTAAATCGACCGTCTATCCTTACAAAACCTTTAAAGGACAATTTTCCTTCAAATTCCGTATCTTTACCCAGGAATGCATTTATCTGGTCTTTATTTTTCATGCTATTCCTCTATTTTTTTTTTGGGAGATATCATATCGGTTTTTTGAATGCAAGAAAAAATACAAATATATTAACGGTTCAGGCATTTAGTATAAATTTAAAGACAAATAACGCTCATAACCATAATCCAACACATGTCAGGCTTAATTCTTACTACTGAAACATAAATCTTCTCATACTGATATTCATAAGTAGCCCCATCCCAATCATCGCACTGATGATCGAGGATCCCCCGGAGCTGAAAAATACCAGTGGAATGCCCACCACCGGCATAAGCCCGATTGTCATGCTTATATTTATGACCAACTGCCAGAAGACTATGGAAATAATTCCGACAGTCATTATTGACCCGAACATATCTTTAGAACTTTTTGCGATATTAAGACTCCAGAGAATTAAAAACAGGTAAAGAATGATCAACACGAATGAGCCTGTAAAGCCCCACTCTTCAGCAAGGACCGAAAACGCAAAATCTGAATGCTGTTCAGGAAGAAAATGTAGCCTTGTCTGTGTACCCTTCAGATATCCCTTTCCCCATAAAAGTCCCGAACCGACAGCTATCTTTGACTGAATAATATGATAACCTGCCCCAAGAGGATCATTTTCCGGTTTAATAAATGTAAGTATTCTTTTTTGCTGATATTCTTTAAGTGTAAACCACAACAGGGGTATGGAAGGAATTGAAACAGCAAGAACAATAGCAAGCGATTTCCAGTTTATCTTCATAAAAAGAAGGATAGACACGAAAATAATTACAAGCATCAGGGCAGTACCAAGGTCTGGCTCCTTTACAATCAGGGCAAATGGTATAGCTATTAAAATAGCAGGCCGCCAGAGATCCCTGAGCCTGTATTCGGTATACTCACCCTGGCCTGCAAAATATTTTGACAGTATTACTACCATGGCTATTTTGGCAAATTCTGATGGTTGAAACGATATTCCGGCTACACTTATCCATCTCTGCCCACCGGAAAAAACCTTTCCCAGTATAAGCACAAGAATAAGCAGCCCTATCGAAAAAAAATAAATCGGATATGCCGCTCTTTCAATGATATGATAATCGAATATGGTCATCATAAAAAAAATAGCAAAACCGATCACAAACCAGTAAATCTGTTTAATAAATATCTGATATCCTCCTGCATCACGTATAGGATATGTAGCGCTGTATAGATTTATCAGACTTACGGTGGCGATAAGCAAAAGCAGCAGCAATAAAACCCAGTCAAAATTTTGAAGTAGCCTTCTATCAAACATAATTAATAATTATACCTGTCCAAGTTTATTTTTTTTGAAGATATTGTTTTATCAGCTCACCGGCAATCGGGGCGGCGGCTTTATTTCCCCCTTCACCGTTCTCAACCAGCACGGCGATAGCTATTTCAGGGTCTTCAGCAGGTGCTATTGCAGCAAACCATCCATGCGGCAGGAGTTTATCCGGAACTTCATTTTCAGAATAAAGAGTTTTTATTTTATCCTTGTTAGCGACTTCTGCTGTTCCGGTCTTCCCTGCAACAGTTATGCCTTTAATTTTGGCATTATCTCCCGTGCCTTTAGGATCATTAACAACAGCTATAAGAGCCTGTTTTATTATTTCCAGATTTTCAGCGCTGACATCCAGTTTACCCTGAAGGGTAGGAGTAAATTCATATTCGGTGTCAGTATCACTCCCCACCCTTTTAACAATACTTGGCTTATATATCTTTCCCCCGTTAAATACCGTAGATATCATGCTTGCCATCTGAACAGGCGTTACAGTAATATAACTTTGCCCCATGGCAGCCAGTACTGTATCCCCCTGTTGCCATGGAATACCGTCTCTTTTTAATTTCCACTCTGTGTCAGGTATGATACCTCCTACCTCACCGCTCAGATCAATATTTGTTTTTCTGTCCAGCCCAAACATCCTTGCATATTTTGCTATGGCATCGATACCAAGCCTCTTGCCTATTTTATAAAAATAGACATCACATGACCCCATTATTGCATCGTGAAGATTAACATTGCCATGGCCGCCAAATTTTTTTTTCCAGCAGTCAAAGGTATGATTTCCAAGTTGATATGTTCCGTTACAAAATATTTCCTCTTCAGGATCTATCTCACCTTCTTCAAGTCCGGCAAGGGCTACCACAATCTTGAATATTGATCCAGGAGGATACTGACTTCCTATAGCCCTGTTCAGAAAAGGATGCGCCGGGTTGTTCAGCATTTCATTCCAGTCTGCAGGATTGATACCTCCGATAAATTTATTAGGATCAAAAGCAGGGCTGTTAGCCATGGCCAGGACTTCTCCGGTATTTGGATCAAGTGCTACAACCGTTCCGGTCTTTTCCTTTAACAGACTTTCTGCAAGGAGTTGCAGGTCCTTATCAATAGTGAGGATAATATTATATCCAGGCACTGCCGGTTTCTGGGGGGCAAGCGACCCTAATTTTCTGCCAGCGGCATCTACTTCGATCTGCCTGCCACCGCTCATTCCGTTTAACTGATTCTGCCATTTACGCTCAATACCGGTTGCGCCAATATAATCTCCCGCAGTATTATTTGGATATTTTCCGCTTTTCAGCTGAATTTCGCTTATCTCGCCAAGGTAACCGATTATGTGGGGGGCAAATGCCCCGTATATATAATTTCTTTGATATCTTACCTGTGGTTCAAGAATGCCCGGCAGGTTAAAAAGGTTAACTTCTATCACAGCCAGTTCTTCCCTGGTCATATTCTTTTTAATAAGGACAGGGTTAAATGGCTGTCTTGAGTGTGCCTTTTTACGTTTTTTATCAAACTGGTCAGGCTCCAGAGATATGAGGCCCTGTAGATTTGCCTTTAACTTCTCCTGATCCTGAATGTCTTCAGGGATAATATAAAGGTCATATGAAGGCCGGTTGTCAACTAACAGTTCACCGTTCCTGTCCATGATATCTCCCCTGAGCGGAGGAATTCTCTGAAGATGTATCCTGTTATTTTCCGACTGGGTCCTGTAAGAAGGCCCGTTTATTATCTGGAGGAACCACAACCTCAGCAGCAAAACCGAAAGAATAACAATAACAAAAACTGTTATTACCTTTAAGCGTCGGCCTATTATTTCCGCTAGTACCGGATCAAATCCTGAGGTCCGCACCTGATGCTCCTTTTTGTGAATACCTAATTATCATCATCTCCATCTATACATCTACCTCCACAGATGAAACTACAGCAGAAGATATTTTGAGAAGATGATAAATAATAATGGATAATATGCTCGTTAACACTGCGGAAAGAGAAAGAGATATCAGAGAGTCTGCTGTAAACAGGTATCGAAAAGAAAAAAGATTCAGAAATAATAACGTAATCAATTCTTTTATAATAACCGCAATAAAAACAACAGCAGCCCTTCCAACAGGTGAAAGTAAATCAATCGGATGAGAGGCGATTCTAATACAAAAATAAACAAGCAGATAAACAAGTGTAAAAAATCCCGGGACGCTTCCTGAAAGGATATCGAGTAAAAATCCCTGTAAGAATGCAAATATAACCGGGCTTGATTCATTCGTTGCCAGGAAATAAACCGTAAATACAATAACAAGGTCTATATCAACACCTTTTACAATCAACGAATAAAACAGACTTCCTTTGATTAATAAAAAAAAAGTTGATGCAAACCAAACGATCAGAACATAGATTATTGTTTTTCTTTCACTGGTTTTGATAACGGATCCTCCCTTAAAAGAACCAGGACCTCCTCCAGCTTTGAAAAATCAACCGAAGGTTTTATTGTTACATTTTTGAATAACTCCCCTGGGGTATCCTCAACCTTAGTAACTACACCCACACTATTCCCCTTGGGGAAGATCCTGTCGAGTCCGGAGGTTATAACCAGATCTCCAACGCTAACATCGCTTGTCTTGAGAACATAATCAAGAGTACATATCTTGGAAGACACTCCTTTCACAATACCACTGTCCCTGGATCGTTCAATAATACAGTCTACAGCGCTGTTCTGGTCGATTAGAAGCAATACCTTTGAATAATTATATGAAACGGAAACGATCTGACCGACAACACCCTTTGCATTAAAAACAGGCATATTCTCTTTGATCCCGGCATTACTGCCTTTGTCAATAATGATTGACTTGAACCCTGTCGGATCACGACCAATAACCTGCGCGGCAAGAGCGGTTTCGTCAGAGTCACCCCTGAAATTTAAAAGTTCCTGAAGACGTTTGTATGTTGAAAGCAATTCCCTGGACCTGGAATTCTCTATCATCAATCGATCGATTTCCTTTTTCAGCCTTATATTCTCATCGTGGGTATTTATCAAACCGATATATTTACTCCACAATCCAGTCGTAAAATTCACTGTACCTTTTACAACCTTCTGAACCGGTGCAAGCATTTCGATTAAAACTCCTGCTACCGGATTCCACGATTTAGATCTCTCCACATTGGACGAAAGGAATATAAGCGCAAGGATCAGTAAAAAACCCCATATCAAGATCTGTTTTGTTCGCCTGCTAGAAAACAATGATAAGGTAAGCCTCCCAGGTTCCAGGTATTTGTTTTTTCAAAAATAAACTATCTGATCATTACTTCTCTTAACACGTTCATGTTGTCCAGTGCTTTTCCTGAACCCAGAACAACAGTTGACAGAGAATCCTCAGTAATGGTGATAGGGAGTTTCGTTTCTTCCCTGAGCAGGATATCCAGGTCCTTCAACATGGCCCCTCCTCCGGTCAATACAATCCCTCTGTCAACAATATCTGCTGCCAGTTCGGGTGGAGTCTGCTCAAGGGCTATTCTGACCGTTTCGACTATGGTTTCGACCTGCTCTGAAATGGATTTTCTGACCTCATCAGAATCAATAGTCAGTATCTTAGGGATACCCGTAACAAGATCACGTCCCTTTACTTCAATAGTTTCAAGGTGATCACTGGGATATGCATTTCCAATTGTTGTTTTAATAATTTCAGCGGTGGAAGGTCCTATGAGCAAATTATATTTCCTCTTGATATGCTGGAGTATAGCTTCATCCATCTTGTCACCGCCCACTCTGACCGATTTACTGTATACAATTCCGGCAAGTGAGATTACTGCCACTTCGGTGGTTCCGCCGCCGATATCGACAACCATATTACTTGTGGGTTCGGTGATTGGAAGACCTGCTCCAATTGCAGCAGCCATTGGTTCCTCAATGAGAAATACCTCACGGGCGCCAGCTGACTCTGCGGACTCCCGGACAGCCCTCTTTTCAACCTGGGTTATTCCTGATGGAACGCATATAATAATCCTTGGTCTCACCAGTGTTGTCCGATTATGGACTTTTCTTATAAAATGCCTGAGCATTGCCTCGGTAATTTCAAAATCAGCTATTACACCGTCTTTCATGGGTCGTATGGCAACAATGTTACCAGGAGTGCGCCCGAGCATCATTTTTGCTTCCTTACCGACAGCCAGAACCTTATTGCTTCCTTTTGCATCCTTTCTGACAGCGACAACAGATGGCTCACTCAAGACGATACCTCTCCCCTTTACATAAACCAGGGTATTGGCTGTTCCAAGATCGATAGCCAGATCATTGGAAAACAAGCCTAGTATGGGGTCCAGCAACATATTTAGCTCCTTTCAGAAATATTTAATATATACAAGATGTTAGTTATAGACTTTTATTAAGCTACAGTAAAATATTTTTATGATCTTGACAAAAAAAAAGTATTACGGTTAAATAATTGTTTAACATAAAACCAATTATATAAGAAGGCATAAAAAAATGAAACGAACTTTTCAACCGAGTAATATTAAAAAAGCCCGTACACATGGCTTCAGAGCAAGAATGAGCACCAATGGTGGTATCAAAGTATTAAAAAGAAGAAGAGCCAAAGGTCGAAAACGCCTGACTGTCTAACTTTTTTATGAGACATCACTCATTCCCTAAACGAGAAAGGGTATTGAACAGAAAGGATTTTGTCAATCTAAATCGCTTAGGGAAAAGATATCACACAAAACACTTTTTAGTAATTGTTAAGGAAAATGAGACAGGTATAAACAGACTGGGAGTAACCGTAACTAAAAAGATTGGTAACGCAGTCAAACGGAACAGGATTAAAAGGCTTGCAAGAGAATTCTTCAGGTTGAACAAACATCATCTTTCCAGGGACTGTGACATTGTAATCATTGGGAAAAAAAATTCCTTCCTTCTGAACTACACTGATATTAAAGAGGAACTGGGTGAAATTTTCCTTGATAAAGGATCTGATTTATAATCTTAGGTATATACCTATCGGGATTATATATTTATACCAGAAAATTATTTCCCCCCTTATAGGACCATCTTGCCGGTTTTATCCTTCTTGTTCTGTATATGCCTGTCTAGCATTTAAAAAATACGGGGTGTTTAAAGGTGCACTATTGTCTTTCATCAGGATAATCAAATGCAATCCATTTCATCCTGGAGGCTATAACCCTTTACCTTAATTTAACATAATAAAGTTTCATTATTAAACTTTAAATGAAACCACATTATGCTTTAAATTGAAAACATGGTTTATTAATGGAAAAAAGAGCAATTCTGGCTTTTGTTTTATCCTTCATAGTTCTTCTTGTCTGGATGCAGTTTTCTGCGCGGAAACCGGCAACTCCAGTCGACAACAATATGATTCAACAAGAAGGGCAAATCGATAAAGCGGTCAAACCTGTAGATGTAACAGAACCGGGGGCTAAGGCCGACCAAAATATTGTTTCGGATCAGGATGAAAATACAGGCAGCACTCCGGATGTGGAAGAAAAGGAAATAACAGTCGAAACACCTCTGTATATAGCAACCTTTTCAAATAACGGGCCTTCGCTTACAGGCTTTAAGTTAAAAAAATACAGGACCACAATTGATGAAGATTCACCGCCTGTTGAACTTTTTATAGCGCAGGAATATACAAAAAAACATATTTCTTTTTATTTTAACAGTTTATCTGTAAAAAATAGAGATAACCTGATCTTTTCAACAGACAAAGATTCGATTGTCCTAAATCCCGGCCAGAAACCTGAGGAACTGTCATTCAGGTATGTTTCGCCCGAGGGTATAATCATTGAACAGGTCTTCAATTTCGCTCCTGAAGGATATGATATTACAGCAGATGTAAAAATCACAAACAGTTCAGGGGCCATGATCAACGGTAATATCAAATCTGTAATAAATAATCTTCCGCCAAATCAGAAAGGCAGGTATTACTCCTTCACGGGAGCAGCCGCTTTCTTTAATAATGAATTAGAGGATTATAAACCGGGAGACCTTGATGATGACGACACACCTGATTTATCAGGAAATATAGACTGGTTTGCCTATGAGGATGAATATTTTATTTCTGCGGTTGCACCCGAGGAAGTGAAAGAGGCCAGGTTTACAGCCATAATGCAGCCTTCCGGAGTTATAACGGCGACACACTTTTCAACACCTGTTGAACTTCCCGGTGCTTCTGAAGTTTCAAGGAAATATTATCTATTCCTTGGACCAAGAGACACCGATATAATTAACGACTTCGGACATAAACTCGGGAAAGCCATAGACTATGGATTTTTCAGTATCATAGCCGGGCCTCTGCATTTTGTACTTAATTTTTTTAACGGGTTTTTACATAATTACGGATTCTCAATTATTTTATTAACTATAATTATCAAGATTATATTCTGGCCACTGACCCATAAGAGCCAGAAATCAATGAAGGAGATGCAGAAACTTCAGCCGTTAATGGCTAAGATAAGAGAGAAATATAAAGACAACCGGGAGATGATGAACAAAGAATTAATGGGTTTATACAGGACATATAAGGTCAACCCAATGAGTGGGTGTCTTCCGATGCTGATTCAGATCCCCGTGTTTTTTGCATTGTATAGAGTTTTAGGAAGCTCTATCGAGTTAAGGCATGCACCCTTCGCATTCTGGATAAATGACCTGTCAGCTCCTGACAGACTTTTCAGTTTTCCCTTCAGTATCCCTTTTATGGACCCGCCCTACGGGATACCGGTACTGACTCTTTTAATGGGCGCCTCAATGTTTCTCCAGCAAAAGATGCAGCCTATGATAGGCGACCCGTCTCAGGCAAAAATAATGATGTTTATGCCGCTTATTTTTACGGTAATGTTTATTAACTTTCCGTCCGGACTTACACTCTATTGGCTGACGCAAAATTTCCTTACCATAGGTCAGCAGTATTTTATCAACAAAAAGTCGGATTAGGGATTGGAGGAGATTCATGGACAGTTATGAATTTGAAGGAAAAACCGCTGAGGAAGCAATAAATAAAGCCTCACGCGAACTGAATATACCAGCAGAAAACCTGGAATTTGATATTATTGAACCTGGCTCAGCAGGTATATTCGGCCTGGTGGGAACCAGGAAAACAAAAATCAGGGTAACAATAATAAAAGATGCTGATGATGATTTTGATGATGACTATAACAATTACGATGATCTGGACCAGCTGGACACCGTTATCGAAAGCATTCAGGAGGATGAGCAGGAAGATATCCAGGAAGACAGTGAAGCAGACAATGAATATTGCAATATAGCAAGAGATGCACTGGATAATATCCTGAAACTGATCCCCGTTGAAGCAACCGTTTCGGGGAGCTATTCCAACGGCAAGGTATCCCTTGTTATTGAAGGAGACACATCAGGTCTGCTGATCGGAAGAAAAGGAAAGACCCTTGACGCGCTCCAGTACATCGTCAACAAAATAACCAACAAGAATGCAGACAGAAAAATAAAGGTTATTATTGATTCTGAAAATTATCGGCAGCGACGGGTTGATTCACTCACTCAGATGGCATTAAAGATAGGTAATAAGGCCAAAAAATTTAAAAAGCCTTTTTCAACAAGCCCGCTTAACCCGCATGACAGGCGAATTGTTCACCTGGCACTTAAGAATGTGGAAAAACTTGAAACAAGAAGCAGGGGTGAGGGGCTTCATAAAAGAGTCGTTGTTATACCAAAAAGATAAACAGTTATCAGCAACCTGAAAACAAGCATCAATACCTGTATCCGGTATTGATGCTTTTCTATCCCGGTCAATGCTTAACATGCCAGACAGCTTTTTTGATAATGATACAATTGCAGCAATAGCAACACCATATGGAATGGCAGGGATTGGTATAATAAGAATAAGCGGTCCCCTTTCACTGGCAGCCGCAGAAAGACTGTTCCGATCTTCAAAAAATAAAAAAATAGAAAGCCACAGACTGTATCATGGTCATTTCATGGATACTTCTGGAGAGGTTCTTGATGAAGTGCTTCTGTCGTACATGAAGGCACCTAACTCATATACAAGAGAGGATATAGTTGAGATAAACTCTCACAGCGGCCCTGTTCTTCTTTCCAGGATACTTCAAATTATACTGGGCCAGGGAATAAGGCTTGCTAACCCGGGAGAGTTTACCTTCAGGGCATTTATCAATGGCAGAATCGATCTCCTCCAGGCGGAAGCTGTTATGGATATCGTTAATGCCAAATCCGAACGCGGCATAATCCTTTCAAATCGTCAAATGCAGGGAGCTCCAGGAGAGCAGATAAAGAATCTTCGAGATATAGCCATGGGCCTTTTGGCAATGACAGAGGTGGCAATTGACTATCCCGAAGAAGATATTGGAGCGGACAGCATTGACGGGGCAATATCACAGCTGGAAAATGAGGTTATCAAACCAATAGAAGAAATCGTTGCATCTCATTCTTCAAGAAAAATCTGGGTTGAGGGCATTGATACGGTTATCGTAGGGCGTGTAAATGCCGGGAAATCAAGTCTTCTGAATCAACTTATAAAGGAAGAAAAGGCCATAGTGTCTTCAGTACCGGGTACAACCAGAGATCTTATAGAAACGACAATATACATAAAGGGTATTCCCCTTAAAATAACAGATACCGCAGGCCTTAGAGAAGGAAAAGGGGAAATAGAAAAGATCGGCATAAACCTGAGCAGAAAGAAATTCAAAGAGGCTGATATAGCGCTGATTGTGATTGATCAGAGCAGACCCTTAAATGATGATGACCGGGACATTATAACCAGCATGGATAAGGTAAACAGTATAGTCATCCTCAATAAAAATGATCTCACCTCCAGGATGGATGAACAGGACATCAGAAAGGCAGCAGGGAATGTTTCGGTTGTTAAAATATCGGCACTCACCGGGGATGGAATAGAGACACTGAGAGATATAATAGCAGAAAAGATAATCAGCACAGATACTGGTATTGAAAACCATCTCGTGCCGAACATCAGACAGAAAACGGCATTAATGAATGCACTGAATCATTTCAGGAATGCCTTTTCCAGCCTTAAAGATGGTTCTCCTATGGAGATCATCGCCTTTGATCTGAAAGGCGGAATAGAAGGGCTTGAAGAGATAACAGGCGAAGGTTCAGGTGATGATCTTTATGATAAAATATTCAGCCAATTCTGCCTGGGGAAATGATTAGCTGTTAAAATACTCCCTCACCTGCTTTATAGCACAAAACTTGCCGCACATTGTACACACATCACTTTCGCCAGGAGGACTTTCGCCCCTTCTTCTTCTCGCTGTTTCAGGATCCAGGGCACACTGCATCATTGTTTCCCAGTCAAGTTCTTTTCTTGCCACGGCCATCTTCCTGTCGCGTTCTATGGCCAGTTTATTACCCCGAGCAATATCTGCGGCATGGGCTGCAATTTTGGTAACAATTACACCCTCACGCACATCATTTATATTAGGTAACGATAGATGTTCCGAAGGTGTTACATAGCACAGAAAATCCGCACCCGCTTCACCTGCAACCGCGCCGCCAATGGCGCATGCAACATGGTCATAACCTGCGGCAATATCGGTAACCAGAGGTCCCAATACATAAAAGGGGGCGCCTTTGCATAACTGTTTTTCCAGCAGTATATTGGCCCTGATCTGATTTAATGGAACATGCCCGGGACCTTCAATCATTACCTGGATATCCCTGGCCCATGCCTCATCTGTAAGCTGACCGAGTGTCATTAATTCGTGAATCTGTGCCCTGTCCGTTGCATCTGCAAGGCATCCGGGTCGTAATCCGTCACCGAGACTCAGTGTAACATCATATTTTTTTGCTATCTCTAAAAGCCTGTCATAGTTTTCATAGAGGGGATTTTCCCTGTCATGATGAAGCATCCATGTTGTAAGCAGTGCTCCTCCTCTGCTTACGATATCAGTGATCCTTCCCTGCTTTTTCAGCATTTCAAGCGCTGCCCTGGTTAAACCGCAGTGCACAGTGATAAAATCCACACCCTCGGCAACCTGGCTTTCAATTACCTCAAATATCTTGTCAACGGTTAGGTGTATTACCCCACCCTGGTTGTTAATGGCCTCTACAACGGCCTGATATATCGGGACGGTACCAATAGGAACAGTAGAAGCATCAATTATCTTTTTTCTGCAGTCATTGATATCCCCGCCGGTAGACAGGTCCATAACCGCATCTGCACCTGCATCAATGGCAACCCTCATCTTTTCGAGTTCTTCCTCAATTACAGCATGATCGGATGACGTTCCGATATTGGCATTTACCTTAATTGACAGCCCTTCTCCAATCCCGCACGGGCTTAGATTTTTATGATTTATATTTGCGGGTATAACAATACGTCCCTGTGCAATCCTGTCTCTTAAAAGAAGAACATCTATATTTTCTTTTTCTGCAACTATTTTCATTTCGGGCGTAATGTTTCCTGCCCTTGCATCCGATAATTGTGTCATGTGAAAACCTTTTTATTTTATTTATTTTTTATGATTCCGTCTGTCTTGATAAAAACTGGAAGCTAACAATATCAATATATTATGTCAATTGAATTAATTATTTTTGATGGCCATTGTTTCTCAAAAATACTCCTAAATCATCTCATGGACCATAAAATTTCAACACCAGGTAAACTTAATATATTCCACTTTTCTTTATTTTTCGGACTAAAACATTTTTGAGAGATTTATATGATAAATTCCTTCGAACCCTCTCTTCCTTTTTATTCTGTTTTAATTTCTACATTAATTACAACTACAATATTGCGGCCCAGGTTTATATTGACTTACAGCGCCAGCCCCAATATACTTTTTTCTTCAAAAAAGAATTCCCAAATAAATGTAAGCATAAACAGTATAATATCATCCGTCTGAATCTAAAGCGTTCACCAAGCAGTTCCGGCGGGCAATTTTTCCAACGGCGCGGTCCTATGAAAATTGATACCGCAGCCGCAAAGCAATGGAGTAATTACTATGCCAACTGAGACACAATCAACTTCACATAAAAAAACTGCATTAATCCGCTACCGGGACGAAACATCCGCTATGAGTTGCCCCTACGGAGAAACCTGCCGTATTGTCACAGGTGGTGAAGGAGGAGTCGCGAACGTCCATGTTATAACGGTTACCGAGGGCAAACCGCATCTGCATGCAGGATACGACGAGGTATATTATGTGCTAAGCGGAACTGGAACAATTACTTTTGACAATACGGATCATGAACTTCGACCGGGCGCTGTCGTCGTCATCCCAACCGGTATTCCCCATAGCATGCTTGCAACACCGGGTGAGAAGCTGGAGTTCATCATTTTCGGCTCACCGCCTATGTCTCTGGATGATCCACTCGCCGCACCAATACGACCGGAATCGGTTTAATAGAGCAGGATTGATCGAAGCCTCTGAATTATAAAAATAACATTTAACCCGGATTATGCATTTAAAGCTAAGAAATGTTGACAAAGAGTTGTAAGTAACTAAAAGTGCTCCTTTTATGAGGTTGGCGCCAACATAGAAAGGAGCACAAAAAAGTGAAACACTTTTCAGAAAAAAATAGCAAAGGCCTGCAAGTAAATCAAGTTCCAATCCTTTTCACAAAAAAAGCACTAACCTCTTGGGGAGGGTTGTCGACGATAGTAGCAAAATTACTTGAGATACTTGAGTTTAGATCGTGGGCCGAAAAAGGTATCCCTGTTATTGAAAAGTCAAATAATGCAAAAGGAATATATGGAAAAGTTCTGGCCACCTTTTTAACAGTATTGTGCGGAGGCGAACGATTTAGTCATTTATCCTGGTGGGGCCATGGTGTTGAAGCAATCAAAGAGAGTTTTGGAGTGGCGTGGATTCCTAAATCATCAAGTGCATTAACAAGGTTTTGGGGAAAGATTAACACTCGGAGTTTATCAGAAAAAATCGGTAGATCATGCAGAGAATTGGCAGTTACCCTCATAAGGTGGCAAAATATTGAAGAAGACACCTTAAACCTTGATTCATCTGTATTAACTCGATACGGGAATCAGGAAGGAGCAAAGATAGGCTACAATCCAAAGAAACGAGGACGGCCTTCACACAATCCAATAATTGCATTTTTA
Source organism: Desulfatiglandales bacterium (assembly GCA_963667015.2). GTDB lineage: Bacteria > Desulfobacterota > DSM-4660 > Desulfatiglandales > HGW-15 > JAAZBV01. The sequence continues at coordinate 2,085,312 of CAXXJJ010000001.1, read as the reverse complement.
GGTTCGGGCTATGTTGTTAATATATGGAATAGATCAGGGGATACAAGCTCGGGTCAAGGTGCAGCGGATTTTTATAATCAAAGCCGATTGTCACTCGGGAGTGAGTTCAGAATAAAACGGGCTTTATGTGACAGTGGATTTTATCTGATAGATTTCATTGAGTATTTAGAAACAGAAGGTCATCTTTATATTATTGCAGTGCCTATATCACAGGCAATACAACGAGAGATATTAGGAGTAAGCAATTGGAAAAAGATATCTAATGGAATCGAAGTAGGTGAATTTTATTTTGAACATGCTGACCCTAAATGGACGCAACCCAGAAGATATGTAGTTGTAAAGCAATCAATAAAAAAACGCCCAAAGGCTTTAGGAAAACAACCGAGTCTTTTCCATGACCTTGAAGACTGGAACCAATACCGTTTCAGTGTAATGATAACAAACGAACTTTATACAAAGCCTGAAGAGATATGGAGAGAGTATCGTCCTCGTGCCAATGATGAGAATGTAATTAAAGACTTGAAGGAAGTATATGGCTTTGAGAGCTTCAATCTTAAGAACTTTTGGGCTACAGAGGCTGTGCTGACAGTAATAGGGTTGGTCTTTTACAATTTGATTGTCTATCTGAACAGCACCATAATAAATCCTAATCGTCCTCGAGAACAACTTAAAACTCTGCGATATAAATATTTTATACTTCCCGGATTATTAGGCAGTGGTGGTCGGAAAAAGATATTGCGTTTATCTGTACAGGAAAAAAGAATGAAGGCAAAGTTAACCTCTATGATTAAACGGATCAGCTTGATTCCTCACCGATTGAACTGCATTGCTATTGAATAGAGTTTATTAAATTATGGTTTGGTTTAATGTCAAAATAAGTTATGGGTGATATCAGATAGAGTATTTATTACTAATTATATACAGTTTCAACCTCAGATATACCTGTTTTAATAGGGTGGTAGGGGTAGTTGTGTTTTAAATGCAAAATTTGGGTTAAATCATAACAACATTGTAGGGGCAGACCTGAGTGTCTGCCCGATGATAGAAAGGGTGCCGAAAATAATCGGGTTCAGCCCTTAACTGCGGCAAGGTTCTTTTGTATTTCCTCGATCTTTTTCTTTATAGATTTTTTTTCAAAGGGCCGTCCGAAAACCTCTTCTTAATTTGAGATGCTGCGGAATAGCTCAATCCTTCAAATAGCTTTCCAATCTCAATGTTTGATATGTCTGTATTGGTTTTTAACATATATATTAAAATGCCTCTTATCTCACCTTTCATCTTAAAAAGATCATTCATAGGAACAGATAAATATTCTGATACAGTTTTTATTATATCTTCAGGTTCAATAATATTTCGAAGCATTTTCCTGTGGGATGTCTCTTTGTTATCCAGCCTGATATCATCCAGAAGATCAAGTGTCTGCCTAATAAATGACTTAGAGCCGAGGATAAAACCTCCATAAATATTCTTTAAAGGATTTTCAAGCTCATCTATTTTTATGCCCTCAACAAAAGTCCTGTATTTTGCTAAGGCAATTTTCCTTTTCTTTGACATCATATCCAGTACTAATTCCCTGTAGACTGCCTTTTCTCCTTTTGGTTCGGTATAAGAATTATAGCTGCTATGAATATAATCCTGAGGTTTTTCAAACATTCCGGCCTTTACCGGGTTAAGATGGATATATCTGCTCAGCTCTGACAGGTAGTCATCTTTTTGAATAAGAATTGCTTTGAATCTTCCCTGGAATAAATGTCCGCTTCTGTCTCTTTTTCTGTTTATATAGGCAGTATAAGAACTGTTTAAGTAATGCATTATTTTACTTAGGTTGGCATTTGGTGTTTCTAAAAGCAGGTGGTAATGGTTGGTCATCAACACATAGGCATGGAGCCTGTATCCAAATTAATTAATCCCTTCTTCAAGGTAGGATTTGAACTTTGCGTAGTCTGTTTTATTAAAAAATATTCGTTTACGATCGTTTCCGCGGCTGGTCACATGATAAAATACGCCTTCATACTCTGCCCTTAACGCTCTTGCCATAAAAGAACCTCCCATACCTGAATTTAGATATGGGAGGTTGCATCAACCTAAAACGTCAATGCCAAGGGTGACCCCGTTGGTTTCACGTTGGTTTAAAAACCTCTAAGTTTTTCAAAATAACATTGAATCATTACAACATTGTAGGGGCAGACCTGTGTGTCTGCCCGATGATAGATGGTTTCCTCTTAAGCCCTTCTTCAAGATAAGATTTGAATTTTGCGTAATCTGTTTTATTAAAAAATATTCGATTACGATCGTTTCCGCGGCAGGTAATATGATAAAATGCGCCTTTATACTCTGCCGTTAAGGCTCTTGTCATAAAATAACCTCCCATACCTGATGTATATGGGAGGTTGTACCAACCAAAACGTCAATGTCAAATTTCAAGGTCTGATCCGGCTATTTTCCAGAACTATAGGGTAATCCTGCAACTCAATAGAACCAAGCGGTACATTTTCAATTTTTATTACCTCATTAATGTATTTCTTATAGAATTCACTTTCGTTCAAATTAGGAAACCGAATTATAAGTCTTTCTCCATTATTTTTTAGATATATTTTATACTCCTTTTCATTGATACAGATCTTATACCACTGTTTATTTAACTCTATTAATAATTTCTTGCGTTTTCCTTTCTGAAAAACAACTATTCCATCCTTATCAAATATTACAGTTTCAAATAAAATGTTACCTATTATTTTAAATAGCTCAAATAGAAAAATGATTACAACACTAATACTAATCATAAGCCAAAATACTAATTTTGCACTAATTGATCTATCTAGAATAACGCATTTATAAATAATAATGCACGCATAGAGAAGACCTAATATACAAATGCCTGATAATATCAGTATAGCTAGTATATCGTTAGTCTTAACTTTATTTTTTAAAACAATAGGCAAATCAGTATTACTTTCCGCATATTTCATTTTCAAGACTCCATTTACTTGCAATAATGCCTCCTAATAAGCTACCACCACCAACTTTAGATGAACCAGCAACATCGAATATATATCGAACTCCTTCAATAGTGGTTGGTATTGTTGTTTCGCCTCCACTATAAGGGATTTCATAACTAACCCCTACTGGTTTAACGACATTAACATGTGCAAGAATTCCTCCCATAGCCATTCCAGCAAATGAGGCTTCTATCGTTCTTACAACCGAACCGCAAACATAACGCCCAGTTAATTTCTTCTTATTAAAAGCAAAATCAAGCAGCTCTGTGATGGTTTGAGAGGCCATATTTGTAGTCATTCCAATTATCATACCTTGAACAATTTTTTTAAGCGGTCTCTTTAAAATTGATTTAAAGATGAAATTTGAAAGTTTTCCACCGATAGGTACAGAAACAGCCCCAATCGCAATTGAAATACCTATTTTCTTCGCATATTGAGCAGGATCTTCCTTCAAGGTTCCAAAGTTTGTTATAGCCGTAACCATCCCATTGATCAATCCTCCGATTACCGAACTCGCGACCATTTCCGACGATATAGTAAACCTACCACTCGGATCAGCATACATCACAGGATTAGCACCAGCATAAAGATACTTATGCAACGTTATCGGTTCAAATATATTTCCTTGCCATGGATCAGTTGTTACAAATCTCCCAACATCTTCATTATAGTATCTCGCCCTTAGATAATAGAACCCAGCATTAGAATCATACTGCTCACCAGTATACATATAGTTATTAGCTATTACACCAGCCTGATCAATCAGGATACCAAAGGCATCATAGACATATGTATTTCCCACATCCTCAGCACCATTTGTCAGTTGTCTTGTAGACATCTGACCGTCATATAAATAACAGAAGTCTTCCCCACCTCTTTCCTGACTAATAAGATCATTACCATATATATATTCAACATTAATGGTTCCCACACTATCCCGTTCTTCAAGTACCTGAGCATAATCCCTGTTCTTATCAACAAGGTATACAGTAACATCCCCACCTGCGTCGGAGGATATTCTTATACCATCAACATCATAACCATAGGTAGTATCCACAGTATCAGTGTCCATAAATATCAGACTATTTTTATAGTCATAGTTATATAATATTGTAGATATACCATCTGATTTACTAATAATATTTCCATTGTCATCATAAGAGTAGTCGTAAATATATCCCGGTCCGCTTTCCGATACCAAGCGGTCATTATCATCATAAGTATATATTACTGTTCCGTTGGAATCTGTCTTGGTCAAACGGTTGCCAAAAGAATCATAGGTATATGTAATTGTCTCACTTCCAAGGGCAAGATCAGTTATTGCCTCCTCTGTAAGACGATAAACATCATCATAGGTGTAATCCACTATTCGGCCTGTGTTTTCCACTACTCTGATGCGATTTCCTGAAGCACCAAGAGTATATGTAAAGCTGGATATTATCTCTCCATCTGATTTCCGGTTTTCAAGATAAGTAAGCCTGTTGAGTGTATCATATCCATACTCGGCTATGTTTCCGTTGGGGTACGCAATACTTTCCCTGTTGCCAACAAGATCGTAAGCATATGAAGTAACCGCGCTGTCCGGATCGGTAACAGTTTCAAGCCTGTTAAGTGAATCGAAAGTATAATGAGTTGTACCTGACGGTACTGTAACAGATGTTCTGTTACCCACATCATCATATGTATAAACAAGTGATGTCCCGTCCGGGTTATTTACGGTCAGGAGCCTGTCCCTCAGGTCATAGGAGTATGAGGTGGTACCCCTGTTATCAGTAACTGACTCCCTCTTACCTGTTCCGGTGTAAGTGTATATAACCTGTGAACTATCCTCATATGTCTCACTGATCAACCTGCCGCAGCATACACTGTATTCATATATTGTGGTATCACCGTTAAAGTCAGTTTTTGTCAGCATATTGCCGTTTGCATCATAGGTAAATGTTTCAAACATACCCATAGGAAGGGTGTGGGCAATTATCCGACCATAATTATCATAATCCCATATGTTCATATTGCCGTTTGGATCAGTTTGCGATATTTTGTTACCAACTTCATCGTACTCATACCTTGTTTCAGACCCAAGTGCATCTGTAACAGATATGAGTCGTCCCATATCATCATAACCGTACTCTGTTGTTTTCAGGTTCTGGTCAGTCTCAGATATTTTCCGGCCAAGGGCATCATATGCGACCTGTGTAAATGTTCCATCATGATATGTTGTTTTTATCATGCGGTTCAGGTCGTCATATTCAAATAGAGTTATATGGTTGTTGGCATCCGTCATGGTCAACTGATTGCCATTTTCATCATATGTGAAGCTGGTTTCATTGTCCTGTGCATCGATGATTAAAACCCTTCTTCCGGCATCATCATACTCATATTCTATGCGGTTATCATTCTCATCTATTGATGCTATAAGTTGACCTACCTCATTATACACGGATTCAACTTCAGCACCATCAGGATAGGTTGTAAGCACCAGACGGTTCAAATCATCATATTCATATGTTGTGATATGGTCATCCCGGTCTGTAAACGAGAGTTTGTTACCTTCCCCATCATAGATATAGGATTCTGTTGTACCATCAGCAATTGATATCAGGGTCCGGTTTCCATTGTTATCATACTCATATTCTGTCCAAACACCGTTTTTATCCCTCTGCCGTGTTACCTTATCTAGATCATTATATTGCATTTCAATAAAAACATCGTCAGAGTCGGTTTCCTTGATCAATCGGTTAAGGTTATCATACTCAGAGGTTGTGGTCATATCCACTGTACCGGACTCATCTGTCCTGGTCACAGTCTGAGTTAGTTGATTACCGTAAATGTCATAAGTAGAGACTGTAATATTACCAAGAGCATCTGTCATACTCATTACATTTCCTGAAGTATCGTACACATATGAGGTCGTATTACCCATGGCATCTGTCATGGATATCAGATTGCCGTTTGAGTCATATGCATTTGTCAGAACATTTCCCATTGGGTCAACGATAGTAAGGATATTACCATTCATATCATATGTGTTAGTTGTAACATTACCTATGGCATCGGTTATCGTCAGAGGCAGATTTTTGTCATTATAGGTATAGGTAGTTGTATTACCAAGAGGATCTGACTCTGTAAGCATATTACCATAAACATCATGTGTATAGTAATTTGTTAAATTAAGAGCATTTGTCTCTGTAAGCTTGTTCCCATTTGAATCATAGGTCCATTCTGTCAGGTTATTCATGGCATTAAGTTTACTTGTTACATGCCCTTCACTGTCATAATTATAAATAGTAGCATTACCATTACGGTCTGTTATTGTTTGTTCATGGTTTGGCAAATCATAACCATATATAATCCTGTTTCCGTCTGCATCAATCATCGCAGTCATGCGACCGTTCGAGTCATACTCGAACTGACCCAGCTTTGTGCCGTCCGGAGCCTCTATATCCTTCAACACAGGCCTTTCTGCAACACCAGTGGCATAGGCATATTTATTTATCATGTTTGATGCGCCTGATATTTTTGTCTGGATAACCTGTTCAAGGTTTCCGTCTGCATCGTAATGGTATTCGACCTCTCCGCCGAATTGATCCGTGACCTTTTCAATCCGGTTACCGGCACCGCGGTCAAAAACAAGGCTGGCACCGGAAGAGTGATGAATCCCGTCATTATCATAGGAGACTGAGTTGCCATAGGGGTCGGTCATACTTTCGATTCCGTCTTCCGAGATCACATACTGTGTTCCGTCAACCCTGGTGAGTCTATACTTTGTTGGATTATAAGGATCAACACCATACTCCAACAGCTCATAATTAATCATCATAACATTCGGGTCAGCGTCAAGAGCAACAAGGCTGCCTTGGGTATCATCAACAGGTTTATAACTCACTGTCAACGGTACATGATCACCAAAGGGGATAAGAACACTTGATTTCGGGTTAACATCAACCTTAAACCTGTAAACTTCCGAATCACTGAAACTGATAACAACATCATGACGTTTCTTCTGGATCAGGTAATAGGTCGGGAAAAAACTGCCTCTCTCTTCCTGGTCCCAGCCCTCGCCCGGAGGTGAGGTAACTGCAGGTTTTACATCAGATGTGGGCAAGCTCCATCCCGGTCCAAAATCACCTTCAGTTGACCTGCTGTCATATTCTCTTACAAGGCTCAGCGGGAATCCCTGGTTTGGAATATTAATATCCTCAACAGGAAGAATTACCTGCCCAAGCTTAAGCTCTCCGTCAACTACCATGCAGCCGGTATCTATTGTGACATTCCCGGCCAGATCTTCTGCATGCAGGCGGATTTCATATATACCGTTTTTAAGAACACTGGGGTCAAACAGACCGAGATCACCGGTTATATCCGTTCCTTCACCCTCTGCAAATGTTACCCAGGTGGAGGTCCCCTGCTCTCTTAATTGAAGCTTATAAACAACACCGTTTTCATCATAGACTGATCCGGTGATTGTATAGAGGTCTGTTACATCCACGCAGTCATCATCATCAAGATCTGCATCAGGCGATGTTGTATCTGAAGGATCAGCAACCCTTACCTGCATTGAGGCTGTATCTGTAAGGCCGGAAGGATCTTCGACCGTAAGTGTAAGTGTATAGAAACCTCCCTCTGTATAGGTATGAGATGGTGCAACTCCTGAACCTGTTGTGCTGTCTCCAAAATCCCAGGAGTAGGTCAGTGCATCCCAGTTTAAATCATATGATGAAGATGCATCAAATACAGCTACTTCACCCATATTTGCCTGTGGGGAGCCGTTAACTATGGCAACAGGTGCTACATTTTCTGTTGGAGCTTCAATGATCTCAACCTGAACTGTATCAGTAGCTATTCCGCCGCGGCTGTCATCAACCGTAACCGTTACATCGTATATTCCGGCGGCAGTGTATGTGTGGCCTGCCTGAGCTCCTGCTGCGATATTTCCGTCACCGAAATCCCATCCATAGGCAAGTGTGTCCCCGTCAGGATCTGTTCCTGAGGCTGAGAAATCGATCTGCATGTTTTCCAGCCACATTGCCGGGGCATATTCGATATCAACCGAAGGATCATTGTTTGGCACATCAGAGATGGTTAACAAGAGACTTGCTTCACTCCAGGCTCCCTGGTCATCCGTAATACGAAGACCGACATTGTACTGACCGTTTGCAGTAAAAATGTGTGAAGTCTGAATACCGGCGGCTGTAGTTGTGTCACCAAAATCCCAGTCATAGGATACTATGGTTCTTCCACTCGGCGCTGTAGATGCTCCGGCATCAAATGAAATTTCCGAACCGACCAGATATTCACCGGTTACGTTGAATGCTGCCTGGAGCCCTGAAAGCGGAGCAATATGCATCAGCCTGGTGGTTGTATCGCTCTGACCCAGGTTATCCGTTACGGTGAGTGTTACTGTATAGTCTCCTTCAGCACTATAGGAATGACTCGGATTAACAATAGTGTCTGCGCTGCTGTCCCCAAAATCCCATGCATATGTAAGGGCATGGCCCTCAGGATCGTATGAAGAGGATGCATTAAAGTTTATTATACCCTGCACAACCATCTGCCCGGAATATCCGAACAGGGCCTGCGGAGGCTGGTTTGTTCCTATGTTAAGCGACAGAATACCGGTTGAGTTGATCCCGTCATTGTCTGTTACCGTGAGGGTCAGCTGATAGATACCTGTACTGCTGTAGGCATGGGAAGTAACAGCTCCGGTTGAAGTATTACCGTCGCCAAAATCCCATACATAACTTACTATGCTTCCACCGCTCAGGTCGTATGAAGCTGAGCCGTCAAAATTAATGGATTCGTTTATAACAATCTGTCCGCTTGCACTCAGGACCGCAACCGGACCCGAGGCTGATGAAATACTTACATCAGTGGTTTCTGTTGTGGCGATACCCACATGATCGGTCACCTCTAATGTAACTGTGTAAAGATCAGGAGAGGTGAAAACATAATCCACTTCCAGGCCTGTTGCAGTGTTACCGTCACCAAAATCCCACTCATATGTGAGTACACCACCTTCAGGATCTGTAGATCCGGCGGCTGTAAAGGTTACTGTTTCACCTTCCCTTAAATTACCCATTACATTGAGGACAGCCTGTGGAGCCTGATTGGCTGAGATATTTAATACCTCGCTGTATACAGTCTCGGCTCCTTTATTGTCCTTCACGGTAAGTGATACAGTATAGGAGCCATCAGCAGGAAATGCATGGGTCACATAGGGTCCTGTTGTGGTCATACCATCGTTAAAATCCCATGCATAACTTACGATATTTCCATCAGGATCAGATGAATCACGGCCGTCAAATGTTATTGTTTCAAGTGATACCGGAAGCCCTGTATGTGTAAACGTGGCGGAAGGAGCCTGGTTTGGCTGACCTATATGGATATCAACCGTTGTGCTGTCAAGACCGCCCTGGCCGTCTTCAACGCTGAGGGATACATTATAGTCTCCTTCTGCAGCATATATATGACTTACCTGAATACCTGTTTCGGCAGGTGTACTGTCACCGAAATTCCAGGTATAGGTGAGAGGATCTGCATCCGGATCATAGGACTGGGTACCGTCAAACTCTACGGCAAAACCTTCTTCTCCTTCATATGGGCCTCCTGCGTTTGCAGTAGGCAGCCTGTTAGGCAGCTCTACCTGGCAGGAGGTCTCACTGTGACTTGTTGCCCCGCGCGAGTCTGTTACATAAAGAGTAACAGTATAGATTCCTGCTGCAGTATATGCATGAATAATTGTCGACCCGTGCCCGTCAGTTCCATCACCGAATACCCAGTGGTAGTCTGCTATAGTATCTCCCTCCGGATCGGATGAGCCCGTGCCGTCCAGCAGTATTTGTTCGTTTATAATGGAGCTGTATGGACCGGCCGGGTTTGAAACCGGTGCCAGGTTTGGCCTTGGTTGAACTACAATCTGAAAAAACTGTGTTACTGATCTTCCGTCTTCATCGTTTGCTCTCACCATTACTTCGTGGAGTCCAAGTTGATCCATTGAGGGAGTCCAGGTTATGAATCCTGTAGAGGCGTCTATAACCATTCCGTCCGGCGCCATATCCATAAGATATGTAATTGCTGTACCTTCTGGATCTGTCGCATCAACATCATATTCATACAGAGAGTCTTCCTGCGCTTGTGTTATCGGAGTAGAAGTAATTTGCGGTGGCAGATTTCTGATTCTTCCAACTGAATATATATGGATAGGCGCTGAAAGGGTTATCTCGCCATCGACTTCGGCTCGTATTCGGTACCAGTAATCCTTATAAAGTAATACATTAAGGTCCAAATATGTAGAATATGTCGAACTAGTCGTACCTATCAACTCATAACCATAGTTTGCACCTGTTTCTGATCTTAGTACTTCATAATTATCTACATTAATATGAGTCCACACAAGCTGGCACAATTCTCCCTTTGTTCTTCCATAGAGATCAGTAACACCAACTTTGTATACAGTTACCTTTCCATAACCAATATTGGTGAGATTTGGTGATCCTGAACCTGGAAAAGCAACTTCCGTATTGTCTGTTACACGAAGTGCGATATCCTTGTGACCCTGCTCGGTAAAGGCAGGAAGGACAGCAGTTTCACCACTGGACTCACCAAAATTATAGGGGGCAATAAAATCCGACTCCCAATCCCAGGCAATCAGACTGTCTCCTTCTCCCTCATCAACATCATAAGAACCCGATCCGTTAACTGAAACACCTTCGCCAACAGCGGCTATATAAGGACCTCCGACAACGGCGGTAGGAGGATGAGGAGGAATTGTAATATGAACAGTATATGTAGATATGTCAAACCTCTCGGGAGTACTGTTATCCACTACCTTGAGAGAGACCTTATAATCGCCAAGTGCGCCATATGTAGCTAACGCTTCAACTCCAGCAGCGTCCGGATGATCAAAATCAACCCCGTCGGAGTCGTCAAAGTCCCAGAGATATTCCACAATATCTTTGGCAGGGTCAACATGATAGGATTCGCTACCGTCGAGAGTAATCTCCTGACCAATTGCGCCGTGGTTGGGACCTGCATTAATAACTGCAACCGGAGGTTTTTCAAAAAGTGTGCGGGTAAGAATAATAACAGCCCAGGCTGTAGCGGTCCTTCTACCTACATAGTCATATTCGTTCCAGTAACCGCTTGAGGTCTGCCCATTAACCAGATGCCTTGCAAGACCGTTAGTTTCGTCACCATACCAATCCAGACCGGTAGCCGAAAGGTTTGTAATTTCATTCGGCAGCGCCAGGCGCATAGCCTTGGCAAAGGCAAAATGTCCATATGCTATCCGGTTGCTTCCATAGTAATTTTTAAATGAACTCCAGTTATTTGCTATATAGTTTTCTGACCTCTGCCATCTTATATCACTTGTATCCATATCATCAAAAGTCAGCTGGACCATGCCGGAAGGCGTTGTTCCCCAGCCACTTCCGGAGCCGGTATATCCGAATCCGGAACTGCTATCGCTGTAGTTGAGCCATATATTATTCTGATCCTTTACCCATTGAGGTACAGTACAGCCAAAATGTCTTTCTGCTGCTATCATTCCAATGGCAGCCCACTGGGCAGCTGAATTGTCAGATTGCGAGCCCCATGAGTATCTCCAGCCCCCTCGGTAGCTTCCTGAGTCGACCTGTCCCCAGGCATACATATCTACCATATCCTGGACAAGATCCTGATATCGACGGCCGACAATATTTGTGCCGCCTGTCCGCGATACGGCATTAGGCGTACCAGAGGCAACCAGGGCATCCATTACCGCGCCGGTTTCATATATTTGACGATCCCCGGTTACCGAAATTCCAATTCCATTCCCGTTTGAGTCAGGATTCTGACCACCCTGAAGTGACATGTTATACGTTGTAAGACGGGTCATCAGGAAGTCTATACCTTCTTTCACAACGGTTGCATAGGGGTCTTCGTCAGGGTCATTTGTCTCAAGATATCCGTTGATTTCAAAGGCCTGGACCGCAGAGGCTGTTGAATTGGCATAGTAACCCGTATATCTTGATGCAGGACTATTCTGCCAGTAATAGCCGGTAACGGAGGAGACCTGTTTATTTCTATACAACCACCATAAGGCATCATCAATTGCTTTATTTACTTCTATATCAAGGGTTTTTACTTTGACGATAACCCTATAGTCGTCAGAGGATGTTTCTCCGGCTGCATCGGTTACATGCAGCCGGGCTACGATAAGTGTCCCTGGATCTGATGTGTATGTATGTGAAGCAGCAAGATTATCCGAGTTGCTGATACTTTGAGGCGTTGACTGTGTTCCGTCACCAAAATTCCAGTAATATGTTCCGCCTGTCAGATTATTATCCGTATCCCTTGCAATACCCTTTAGCAGAGTTGATTTGCCAGGCCATGTCTCATGGGGTACAAGAAGGTCTGAGGGTAGCTGCGGAACACATATTACTTTTGGAGGTGTTGCCAACGCAGTCGTGCACAAAGTCATAATCATAATACCCTGAAAGATTATAAAGATAGCGATAATTCTTATGATAAAACCATATATTGTTTTCCCGGTTTCCATATTCAATTTTCCTCTTTGCTGAATATTTATGATTTTTCAGAGCAGGTATGTAATAACCCCGCCTGATCCTTCATATGTTAATTTGCTAAACTGAATCTGACCTTACGGACATGGCATTATTTCCCTTTGATAATAACTTTTACATGTGTTCCAGCATGTGGCGTTGTTTTTCCGTTAACAAACCAGATCTCGTCACTATCTCCTCCCGGAGTAGTGTGATCTATAAGGGCTGTCGGATCATGGTAAACCGCAGCTATTGATCCCTGCTCCTGGGCAAGAAAGGTACCCTGTACAATAAGTGAACCAGTGTACACCCAATTCAGGGAAACATGGGATCTCCCTTCTCCATCTTCTTTCTCTATAAAACTGTCCATTTTAACAGTTTTATTTGCATTACCCGTATTGTATGAAATATATATCTCTAATTTATCCCCACCCGGAATCTCTGAAGCCCCCTGTTCGTTTAACGGATTGTTTGATCCTTTAAAACCAAGCAGCAGAAAACAGATATTCAGATGAAAAGGATCAATGTTTGTTCGCAACAAGCTTTCATGTGTTTTGCCTGTTGACCTGACAATCGCATACTCTATTATTCCTTTCTCCATATTGATTATTGCCGGGAAGGTAATACTGATTTCATTCTTGTTAATAAGGATTCCTCCAACCTCAAAAAGACCTTTACCGATTTTTTTTATAGGAGGTACCGCGCCTTTTCTTTGTGTTTCACTGGGAGGTGACGGCTGCTCCTGTGAATACAAACTGATAGAAATTAACAGCATCAAACCTGTAATAATGACTATATATTTTTTTATATGACTTAAAGATTTCATGTTCAGCATATTATCCATAAAAATATTGTTTCTGCTCTGGCAGAATCGGAGACAATATTTCGAAAATCTCTGAAATATCGGCAATTCTACAAAAATAGGATCAAAAAATCACACAAAGCTTTATGACCAAAGGTGATAAACCCCAATTATCTCGCCTGTCAGAATTAACCGACTGACGGCATGGAGGTTTGTATCCACAAAAGAGGAAATAAGCTATAGGTGTAAATTAGTGTGAATTAAAACATGGTAAATCGATGGGATTTGCTACAGTTGCCAATATAGGAAATTTTGACACAGGTGTCAATTATTTTTTTAAAAGATTTTTAGTGATAATTTTTACACACCACTGTTCTCAAACAGATCTTTCATACAGTTGCCTACCCAATAATATATTTACTTTAATTCGATTAATTGAGTTAGACAGGGTGACTGGTCATGCTGTTTTTTATATTTTCTACGATTAATTTTATTTCACCAGCAATACTGTCAACAACATTTAACTTTTTCACCTTTTCAGGTGAAACATTAAAAGTATAAGTCTCAATTTCAAGGTTTGAGCACTCACACCTTGTGACTTCTTTAAAAAAACTTTCATCTAAATCATCAAAGGTCGAGTACAGGTTTTGATCACCATCAAAATGAAGTGGTACGTGAAAATGGATTCTGGCTTCTTCGACATTATCCGGTGTCCTTCTGAAATTTTCAATCGCGTCCGATAAATCATCAAAATATCCATATTCACCATTTATATTCTTCGTTTTCACCTGATGCAGATAAACCGGTTCATCAAATGTTTTCAATATATCGATTGCCTTTTGGGGATAAGTTGTTTTTAAAGCTGAACTTATCTGGATCTTTGCCAGCCGGATTCCATTTTCTTTGAGAAGCCTTATTTTTTGAGACAGATTCTCAAATTGTATTGACATATGACACGTATCAAAACAAATACCAATATGACGCAGAATAATCTTTTCAGCATCCCCTTCTGAACATCCTATTATTTCTGAAAGCATGGGCTTGCCATATTTCAACAGGGTGTTTTTACAGAATGAGATCGTCTCGTCTGTGGTTTCCAGATAGCAGCCGGGTTCAGGCTCAAGCCCGATACATATATCTTTACCCTGTTCGATATAAACTTGATTTAGCTGAGAAACACAGATAACAAGATTACTAACTGCCCTCATCAAATCAGATTCCTTTTTGATCCATGCCTTAAAAGAAATCGGCACTGTACTTATGCTGCCAGGTATCCCCTTTAGAAGTATACGCGATAAAATATGTATTAGCTGTTTTGTGTATACAACCCTTTCGTCCGTAAGCCAATCCGGCTGATAAACTTCTTTTTTGAGGTGTACTTTGTGAAAATTTCCATAGGGAAAACCATTTATCGTAAAAACATACAGGCTATTCTCATCCATAAATGTCTTAAAACTATCGAGATTATCAGACTCAATGAGGGTATCTGTAGCAATCCGGCTTAAACGCAATCCGATACCAAAGGGATGGACGGGAGATACCTGGTCACGAACTTTAAGTGTATATTCAGATATTGATTTTAACACTTCATCCCAGGTCTCTCCAGGATGAATATTAAGACAATAAGTAAGATGGATATCAGGGTTATTTAATATTTGCACTATTCACTCTGAGCTCTTTTTCTTTTAAAAATCATTTTTAAATCTGCTACAGCCTGTTTAACAAGGTCCAGATTCATTTCATGAACTTCGACTCTTGCACCGATACCGTCCGGTAATGTAATGGTCAGTTGACCTCCAAGGTGCTCACGGAAATCATTTATTCCCTTAATTATCTCGAACTCACCATCACCATTAATCGCTTCAAATAGATCAGTCCATATAGGAAGGCCGGAACAGTAGAGAGCATCGATTATCTTAAAAGATTCCTGTTCGCTGAGCAGGCCCGCAAGAAAGGCATATCGGGTATCAAGAGCAATCCCAAGTGATACCCCCTGTCCATGTCCTATTTTATATCCGGACAATGCCTCAAGTTTATGCCCGCTCCAGTGACCGAAATCAAGTGGCCTTGCGGATCCGAATTCAAAG
This sequence comes from Desulfatiglandales bacterium, assembly GCA_963667015.2. Taxonomy (GTDB): domain Bacteria; phylum Desulfobacterota; class DSM-4660; order Desulfatiglandales; family HGW-15; genus JAAZBV01. The sequence goes on along the minus strand of CAXXJJ010000001.1, from coordinate 2,069,882 downwards.
GGATCTCCTGATGTGCGTATGTGATCAAGATGGAGGATCGCACAGCGTTTTATGACTTCCTCCATAACAGTCTCATCTCTATTCTTCAAAGCACTCGCTTTTTCTGACAGAAACGCAAAAAAATCGCGGTCTTTTATTATTGCGACCTTAAAGGCTTCAGAGGCACCTCCTAACCAGTAATCAGGTTCAAGCGTTTTTAGAAAAGAATAATCATTCAAAACTGCAAAGGGCGGAGCAAAAGTACCAGTTAGATTTTTTACACCGTATCCATCAACACCATTTTTAACACCTATTCCAGCGTCATTCTGGGAAAGAACAGTTGTTGGGATGCGAATTAGCCTCACACCCCGATGCACCAGACTTGCAGCAAATCCGACAATATCAAGAATGCTTCCGCCACCAATCGCGATTACAAAACTCTGCCTGCAAATATGATGTTCAGTAATCTTTTCAATTGTCTTCTGTGCTGAATCCCAATTTCCTTTGGATTTCTCACCTCCGGGTAAAATAACTATTTCTTCTATAAGGCTGAATTTTTCACTTCGGCCTTTAAAATACTCCCTGATATTTTCTATTAAATCAGGAAAGGCTTTTACGACACCGTCATCAATAAAAATTATCAACCTGTGAATTCTGTCCTCGTTATATCGTTTAATAACCGATGCCAGCAATTCGTTTTCATAACTGAAAATATTTTTACTGAAATACACAGGATACTCATACCTGATTGTGAAGTCTTGATTATAACATTCCGTAGTTGTAGTATTCATTTCTCCAATATGTTCCAATCTTTAAAAGTCGAACTAATCCAGCAGTTTTTGGACTGCTCTTGATAAGTCGATAAGTGAGTTAATATTATCTTCTAAAGGCCGTGTCGAGGCCCATACTACTTCGCGCCCTGGGCCAGTTAAACCATGAGAACCTCGAATTTTCCGCGTATCAAGACTTACAGATCCCGGCGGCCATCCCCAGAAAAGCTCGCATGGATCATACCCCGGCTTGTTATGGATATCCACATGTGTAGAGTAATCAGGGGCATTTTTCTTCCCTTCCCACCAGGGGTACGCAAACCATTTTCCCTGTTCAGCAGCTATTACAAGTTCACCGCTGTTTTTATGCGCGATACCCATCTCCTGTTGAGCAGCCCTGTCTAACACCCTTCCCACACCGGGCAGCTTAGCCAGCACATCATACGTCTCTTGAATTGAGTCATTCTGTGTATAGACATGAGCTACTTCATGATCAACAACGGCAAACGCCTTGCTTGTATAAAAATCAGGATACGCCATACCTGCTACATACCTGACTTTCATCAGATCCGCATTCTTTAGCGCCAGATTAGGCAATACCGCTCCTGATGCAGGTTTTATATCATAATCCCCGAATATAATTACATCATAGTTTGCAGAAACGGCTTCGCTGTATATTTCATTTAACTGGTTTACCGCCTTAGCAAGAATTTCATCATATTCCAGCTTATTATCAGGGCATTTCCTTTGGAGATCATAATCCAGCGTCGGGAGATAAGCCATGCACAGGTCAGGTGCTACCTCATTATTTTTTATGGTCTCTACAACTGCTTTTGCTATCCAATCCCCCACTTTCCAGGACGCCATGGGGCCCCAGTATCTGGAAAGTTTGAATTTTCCTCCAATCTTCCTGCAGAGCTTCTCATAGTAATTATCAGGTTTACTGTAAAAGGCCTGTATCATCCCACCATGATGTTTATGTATCGGGGCGGGTGAAAGGATTATATCGGCATCCTCTCCAAGACTCTGCTGCCAGAAAAGTAAGGCGACTTTTTTTCCGCGCCTCCGAAAATCTTCCCATATCCTTTTACCTTTGACCAGACAGGAAGACTGCTCCCAGAATAGAGGTTTCCTCAAATCTCTTAAATAGATTCCATTAGCTATCATTCCATGATCTGACGGCAGAGATGCAGTTCTGAAACTCGCCTGAACAGTACAGGTTACGGCAGGGAAAACACTCTGGGTCTTTTGAAACCTCAACCCATTTATATTTACCTCTTTTGAAAGACCGGCAACCTGCAGTATTAATATTTTTTTTCCCATATAATTATATTAAAGTTATTACTAATGTTCTATTGACCATGCTTCTTCTCTTTGTTTTGTTGCGCCAGGCTTAAACTTTTCACACTGACTAAAAAAGTAACAAGGATTATCATAAAACAGTGTTTCAACATCCTTATCTTTATGCCCGCGTTTTCTCATTTCAAAAATAGCATCATGCAGTGTTCCCGGATCAGATGGCCCCCAATCCCCTGAAGCATCCACAAGCATATGATCGATACCATATTTTTCAATAGCATCCACAACTCTCGAAGGTGAGTTTTTCGTAACAGGATATATAGTCATACCAGACCAAAAACCATGTTCACGGATCATTCCGATTGTATGTTCTTCTGAATGATCAAATACAATTTTCTCCGGATTGACTTTACCATGAGATTTCAGATAATCCAGCATCATCCTGGTGCCTTTTAGTTTGTCATTCAAATGTGGAGTATGAATCCAGACCAAAAGATCTCTTTCAATGGCCAGTTCAATCTGCTCTTCGAATATTATCATTTCATTTTTTGTATTAAGATTAAGGCCTATTTCACCTATTCCCAGTACAGTTGGCTTATCAAGAAATTCCGGAATGAATGAAATGACCTCTCTTGACAACTCCAGATTCTCAGACTCCTTTGGATTTATACAAACCAAGCAATAATGCTGGATAAGATATTGGGCAGCCCTTGTAGGCTCGAACTCTGATATGTGGGTAAAATAATCGTGAAAAGCTCTTGCTGAAGTGCGATCATAACCGGCCCAGAACGCTGGTTCACAGCATGCGATGGTATGCATTCTTGCCATACGTTCATAATCCTGGGTAGTCCTTGCTATCATATGGATATGAGGCTCAATAACTCTCATTACAATGACTCCTTTCTATCCTTCTATTTTTTTGACAGCAGATTAAGAAAATCTTCGGATCTTGTTTTACTGCTGTTTTTTATAATTTCACATCCTCTGAGTATTTTCTGGATACGTTCATCTGAAAATGCTTCAATTCCTCCTGCAGCACTTTCAATTCTATCAAGTACTGCAGCAGTTTCAAGTATTGCGGATCTCATTTCGAGATAATACATATCCAGTAATCCGCTTGCACCCAGAGGAGATCCTGCACCTTTTCTATTACTATCACTCATAATATCCTCCATATAATACAAATACTTAAATTCTAATCATGTAACATAAAAATATTGAGCAATAAAAATCGAAACTACAGTACACATTGCCACAGGGATGGCATAGCTCCAGTTTTGTACTCCCGATACATAAACAGCATTAAGCAACGGAATGCCAAGCACAAGGTACTTTATGGTCTTGCCTATGGTTAACGGTCCAATATTTTGAATTAATTTGATAAATGAAGGACCGATAAAAAAAACAAGAAGAAAAATATAAAAAATTGAATCAACTTTCAGGACATCTAACATTACAAAAAATCCAAGCGAACACACGACAACAATTAAGCCTGAAGATACAAACCATATTTTTTTCCCCGGTGAGCCACTCATTTCATAATCGCTTAATACTGTAAGCGATAAAACATATAAAAATGTAACAGCAATAAAAAATATCCCGGGCAAAGAAAACTGCGAAACTGCACTCATTCCAAGAAACAGATTCATAGACCTGCATAATGCCATATTAACCGGTCCGGACACTGGTCTTTCCTTGGTCATTGAGCTAAAAATAACAACCAGTATAATAAGTATCAGGGCTGATATAAAAGTCCTGGTCCCTACGTATGCTGATAATACCAGGCTGACAACAGAGAGTATATAAAACAGGAATATCGCTTCAAATTTTGAAGCCCTTCCGGAAGGAATAGGTCGTTCAGGCCTTTCTCGTCTGTCTTTTTCGATATCGCAATAATCATTTAAAACACACCCTGCCGCATAAATGCAGGCAGATACCAGTGACAGGCAGATAAGGATTGGAATATCAATTCTGTCTGCAACTATCAGATATCCGGCAGAACTATCTGCCAGAGAGGTAAAGATATTTGGAAATCGAATGAGTTGAAGATAAGTATAAATTTTATTTCTCAGCACATTACACCATATATACAAATATAGACATCTTCAGGAAAAATATTTTTTGAGCTTATATATTCTATAATCCCCGGTACAGTATTTCCAGAGCAATTATCGCATAACTGGTAACAAGAACCGGGTCTTTTTCCCACCACCTACCATTTTCATTGACCCATAAACCATCTCCCTTCTGGAGATTAAGAAGGTGTAAAGCGAGATCTTTCCTCCAGTCTATTGTTTTGCCATTTTCAAGAGTAATTTCATTCAATCCATACATTGCCATAGCCTTGGCCATTGTATGGTAGTAATAGAATAATCCTTCTGCACCCATACCCGGGTTTTCTTTCAGGGTATAGTTCTTTTTCAGCCATTCAACTACTGCAGTGATTCTGGGATCATTTTTATCAAGATCAGCATATACAAGGCTAAGCAAACCGGCATAACTGATGCTGCCATATGATCTCAATGCTTTTTTCCCGGAAGGAAGAGTCATCTCACCTGCCTTGCTGTCTCCGGGGAAATATATAAAACCTCCCTTATTGTCAGGATCATCACTTGCCCAATCCTGATCATTATAGCCCGGCAAATTCTGACACCGCCCAATAAACTTAATTACAGATTTCCAGTTGAGTTTCTTGTACTCATCATTGTCTGCTTTGTCATTCTGTTCCAGATATTTCGTATAATATAAGGCTTCCAGCGCGAACATGGTGTTAGACATATCGGAATGTTCATAACGGTCACCATAACCAATACCTCCGGCAAATTCGTCACCGCTTTCAGCATCAGCCTGCCCTGATACAAGATAATTTCGGGCATTTTTAATTACATCTTCAAAACCGGGATTTTTAGCAACGTGCAACGCCATCAAGGAAACAGAGGTATTATAATTACCTAATCCTGTAACATAAATTCCGCCATCGGGCTGAACACATTTCAAAATATAATCATAGCCTTTTTTAATGAACTCCGGAGAGTCTCCAATAAACCGGTTTTGAGGATCGCCCATATATGCCGTAAGTACAAGGCCTGAAAGTGCCGGATATTCAGGTTGAGACCAGAACCCTTTCGGATCCTGCATGCTTTTCAGCCACTTTAAACCTTTATCAATAGCATGGTCTATTTCATTTTTAAGAGAAATATCCGATTTGCTTGTTTTTCCTATTGTTGGCTCAGAAGCATACCCATATGAAAATAAACTCAAAACAGCAATAAACATAATAGTGGAAAAAATATATTTAAAAGTAACTTTCATATCTTTAATCTCCTTTAATTCGAAATCGCTTTAATTGTTACCGTCACCTTAGTCCCAACCGGTGGCACAGTTAATGAATTAACAGACCATACTTCATCACTTGCACCTTCTGTACTTTTATTATCAAACATTGCTATCGGGTCATGATAAAGGGCAACAATGGACTTTTCTGCCTGTGCCATAAAAATACCATTTTCAACTATTGATCCGGTAAAAACCCAATCTATGGATTCTATTTTCTTATCTTTGCCTTTGGTGTATATCAAAGACTCAACTGGCAGATCTTTTATTTTACCATTCTTATTTATTTTTAAAATTATTTTAACTGGATCCCCGCTTGGTATTCTTGTATCTCCTTGTCCTGCTAATGGATTCATTGTTCCTTCCAATCCAATCATTAACAGGGCTATCTGCAGATCAAAGGGTTCAACATCTGTTCGTAAGAGACTTTCATGAAGTTTACCACTTTTTCCAACCAATAAATACTCAAGTAATCCCTTATTCATATTTATAACCGCATCAAATTCAACAATACCCATCTCTTTATCAAGACGTACACTACCTATTTCAAACACACCTGGTTTGATCATTTTAATTACAGGACTTTCCCCTGGTACATCTTGGCGCATATCACCAACAAATGAGGGCCCTGGAGTTTTTTTACTATCCAAATCCTGTGCATCTGCAGAAAATACAAAAACCATAAAAATAAGAACAGAGACTACAATATGAACCTTCTTCATTTCTATCCTCCTGAATAATTTTATTATTGGATGGAGCGTGCAATCGTACAAGAACATACAATAATACCGACAATAATCTTTACAATTACAAATGGTTCCAATACTTTAAAGGGGACTTTGAAATTATACAATAATTATAATGAAAAAAAATACACACAAAAAATAAAATTTGTATGTATTTTTTTATTTGGGAATATATATTTTCTTACGCTCGGGGAAACGTATAAAATATTAAAGCAATATACGTGCCATCACATAGAGTTAATTTAATTTTTATTTTTGTTTAAAAACAGCTAGTTACAACAGCATAAAATTCTTCATTGTATTTCAACATTAAATTATGACAAAAAATACTCACAGCTGTATAAAATATACCACTTAATCGTTTATTAAAATCTGTACTCTATACCTACAACAAGATTTCTTCCTACTTCATTTAAGCCTGAACCATGTACCCTGTAATCCTCATTAAAAATGTTTTCAAGTGATACAGAAGCCATCAATGAATCACTGATATTCCAGGCAGACCTGATATTAAAAACAGTGTAACCTGGAGTCCCTTCTGGAGGAATTCTCTGAGTATCACCTGTATCTCTTGTTGACAGCTTATCCTGTTCCTCGGCTCTGATCATATATATATCAACTGTAAATTTATCCATTGGTGCCCATTTAACACCTGCCATATATGTTACCGGCATGATTCTGTCAATTGGTTCTCTCGCTGTTACAGGATCTGATGTAGGGTAAGTATCCACTTCACCATAGGTCCACGCAAAACTGCCATAGGCAGTAAAATCCATTAAAAACTCCCAGTTAAGGTTCAACTCAACACCGTTAATATACCCGTCTCCGGAATTCTTTTTCGTTACCTCAAGGTTGCCATCGATAATGTTTCCAGTCGGGGTCCTGACAATCATATCTTCAATATCTGTATAAAAATAAGCAAGCTGGGAAGAGAAATCATTGAACCTGCTTTTCAGGCCAATTTCATAGGATACAAATTTTTCAGGTTTAAGACCAAAGGCTGCTGTTTCAATTTCATTACTTCGTGCAGTGTCCAGTCTTGTGATATCAGAAAGATTTGGAGCTCTGAAACCCTGAGATATCCCGGCAAAAACTATATAGTTATTATTTTTATCAATGTGATATAAAACACGGGTACTGGTTACAATTGAGTTCCAATCATCTTCAAATGATGTTCTTTCACCAGTTACAGGATCCTTAATTTTTTTGGCATTCATTCCGGCATAAGTATATCTGGCACCGGTGATGACGCTAAATGATTCAGTTACAGGCATGTCAAGCTGGATATATAAATCAAGAAGGTCATATGCCGCATCATCTGCGACAGGTCCCTGTATTTCAATGCTTCGCAAGGAACCATCACTGTTATAACTAACGCTGGATGACTCAACATCATCATGATAATATTCCAGACCATATGTCCATGTTCCGTAATCCTGTATAGTATCAATCTGCCCCCAAAGGCCGATTGTTCCTATATCCAATCCCTGTATATCTGATCTATCATCTGACCTTAATCTGTATCTGCTTTCTTTCTGCTCATGATATGATAAACTCAGCTTAATATTATCAATTAAATTTCCATGGTTTTTTCCATAGTATTGCAGATAGGTAAGGTTACGATCCTGATCAAGTATCCTCGCCTGTTCGTTTCCAACACTTGTACCTTCCCAACTGATACCATAAATGGTTTTGTGAGTACGCCATGCATCATCCATATTAACTCGCTGATGAGCAAATACCAGCTTTGAATCATCATCTATTTTATATTCCAGTTTTAAATCACCGTCCCATTCATCATATCCGGTATGGAGTTGTTTTCCAACATCTTCACCACCTTTAATATCCCCAAAATCTTTTAGACTAAAGCCCATAATCCATCCAAATTTTTTATTACCGCCTCTTACTTCGCCTCTCCCAATATAGGAATCTTCTCCATAGGAGTAACGCCCGTATATTCTTCCACCCAGGGAATAGGCATCATTGATATAAACAGGGCTTTTAGTGAATACATTTATTGTGCCTCCCACAGAATCACTGCCATACAATACGGAACCTGGGCCCTTCACTATCTCTATTTTTTTAAGTGAAAATGGATCAACAGTATTCCAGTACTGGTTTGGTCCATCACGAAACACAGAATTGTTTAAACGGATACCGTCAATTAAAAATAAATTTCTAAAACCAGTAAGACCTCTTACATAGGGAGAACCCTGGCCGTGAGATGTTTTCTGAACCATTACAGCCGGTATTTCCTTTAATGCCTCCGGCATTGACCTTACCATCTTTGTATTATTCAATTCCTCGGATGAAATATCGTAAACAGTAGCAGGAATTTGCATCTCATCTTTTTCAGTTCTTGTTGCCGTTACATGAACGACTCCAAGAGTATAGACATCAGGATTTTCTGCGAACACTACTGAGGAAATTAATATCAAAGTAAGAATCAGATATGAGCAATGCGATGTTATTCGTAGCATATACAACCTCCACTTTTCATATTCTCTAATACATAATTCGTATGAGCTATTTTTTTACCAACGGATTGATGTTGGGAATTGCTTAATCATTTAGTAATATGCAAAAATTCTGCCACAAAAGAATTTATATACTTAATGATGATCAATCGCTGTAATCCAGTAGAGACGTGCTTTTTATTATTTACCGGAGATTTGAAAAACCGGGAAGGATATTAAAATCGCGATAGACTGGGATTTATTAATCAGTTATTGTATAAAAAGTATCAATAAACGACCATACTTATAGTGTCATTCTTCCTGCAAAGAGTAGTTACTGATTTTTTTTCTCAGTGTGGACCTGTTCATACCCAGAACACGTGCCGCATGCATCTGATTGCCACCGGTTACTTTGAGTGCTTCTTTAATCAGGGTTTTTTCCATAACAGCTGTAGCTGAATCATATATATTGCCGTTCGGGTCAGGGCTGTCCTTGTGCATTACAAAATATTGTTCTATTGCCCTTGCAAGATCATCTTCATATGAATGATTATTTTTATTTAATAATTCAATATCAGTCTCAAACAAATAATCAGGCAATACATCATCTCTGCAGAGAACCATGGCACGTTTAATCATATTTTCCAACTCTCTGACATTACCTGGCCAGTACCATGATTTAAGTTTTTCCATGGCTTTTTCAGTTACACCCCTGACATTTCTATTCATATCTATATTTGATACTCTGATAAAATGGTCAATCAATGATGGAATATCTTCTCTTCGCTCTCTTAGCGGAGGTATCTGTATATTTACCAGGTGAAGGCGATAAAAAAGATCCTTTCTGAACCTGTTATTTTTTGTCTCAAGAAGAAGATCCTTATTACTGGCTGCAATAATTCTGGCATTTGATGCAATGCTGTCATTGCCTCCTACACGCTCAAAACTCTGTTCCTGAAGGACTCTTAAAAGCTTTACCTGCAGGGACATCTGAAGTTCACCTATTTCATCCAGAAATATTGTGCCATTACCGGCAGCCTCGAATTTACCCTGCTTTTGACGATCAGCACCGGTAAAAGCGCCTTTTTCATAACCAAACATTTCCGATTCAATAAGATTCTCCGGTACAGCGCCGCAATTCACTGCAATAAACGGTGCATTGCGCCTTGGCCCGTTTGTATGTATTGCCCTGGCAACAAGCTCTTTTCCTACTCCGCTTTCTCCTGTTATCAACACGGTTACATCCTGGCCTGATAGTATTCCGATCATTTTAAATATTTCATTCATTGAGGGACCGGTTCCAACAATTTGATCCGGAGCGCTGCGAGGTAATCCAATTTCCGAGGACTGAGTAAATTTATCCAGAGATTTTTTATTTTCCCGTATCCTCTTAATCAATGTCCCTATTTTATCCAGATCCAGGGGTTTGACCAGATATTCATAAGCTCCGGCGTGCATTGCCTTAACAGCCACATCCATCGCGCCGAATGCTGTCATAAAAACAACACTGATTTCAGTATTAATTACTCTGATCTCCTCAAGTAATTCCAACCCGTCCTTCCCCGGCAGCCTGTAATCAAGAAAAATAATGTCCGGAGCATTATTGCCTTTAATAATACTTAAGGCATCTTCTGCCGTGGATGCGATTAATGGTTCATAACCTTCATCTTTTAAAAACTGTTCAAAGGCATAGCGGATCATTTTTTCATCGTCAACAACCAGTACATTAGTCATTTACATCCTCATTCATGTTTATCGGCAAACAGAATACTGCCTCAGCTCCACCTTTAGTCCTGTTTCTTAAGAAAAGTTTTCCGCCGTGTTTTTCAATAATCTTTCTGCTTGTTGTTAATCCCAGGCCAACACCCTCGGGTTTAGATGTGTAAAAAGGCTTAAAGAGGAGATCAAGATCTTCCTGCTTAATTCCATGGCCTGTGTCTCTAACACTAACCTCAATTTCTTTCTCACCCTTAAATCCTGTAAAAATATCCATTACGCCACCAAGGGGCATAGCCTCGCGACTGTTTAAAATAAGGTTCCAGAGTACCTGTTTGATCTTATCGTGATCAATATAAATATCAGGGAGGTTACCTGAAAGATTCAAATTGATATCAATACCGTTCTCGGCATAACCTTCAGTTACAAGATCAAGAACTTCCTGTATACCATGATTTATATTACCCCATGATCTATTAAGATCAGTCGGCCTCGCGCGATTAATAATCTCATTTATAATATGATCAAGCCTGCCTATCTCCTTTAAAAAACTTATGAGAACCTCCTGGTTTTCATTCTGTCCTTTCAGGCGACGATGGAGAATCTGAGCCATCATCTTAATTCCTGTCAGGGGATTCTTTATTTCATGTGCAAAACCGGCAGCTATCTGTCCTGCTGCCGACATTTTCTCGGACTCAACCAGTTTTTTTTCTGAATCCTTTACTCTGTCAATCATGTTATTGAAGGCCTCAGCAAGGAGACCTATCTCATCTTTTGAATCAATTTCAACTCTTTTTCCTGATTCACCCGAATCAATCCCTTTTATTGCTTCAACAAAATTTTCAACAGGAGATGTAATGCTCTTTGCAATAAAAAATCCGATTACACCCATGGCAAATACACCTAAAAGACTGACCAGACCCATAATAAAGACAATCTTTGTTTTGATCTGGTTTATCTCTCTGGCAGACACCCATAATGAGATGTATGATTTACCATAACCGGAAAGGTTAAGAGATTTGGATATTGAACGATATTTTACATCACCCGAGACAATATCCTTCATAACATTATCTTCAGATGGAGGCATTGAAGCGGGAGTAGGTATTGTAGACTGAATGACATTCCCCCGGCTGTCAGTAAAAATTATTTCGGCATTTATTATTTTTTTAAGCTTAATAAGGATATTGGAATTTAATGTATAGCCTGATCCGGAGATAATATCCACAATCTGATTCATCTGATTCTGGATATTTCCATCAATATAACGGGTTATCATATAGGCATAGGAACCCCAGGTAACTATTGATGCAACCGTGAAGAGTAAAACAAACGGAACGATTATTCTATAGCGAATATGTTTATTTATTTTAAACGACATGGTTTTCCGTTGCTAACAATTATTTTTCAACCGTCTTTGATATGTGTATTCAACTGAGGCGGTTTTTTTCGACGCACTTTAAAAGTCATTAAGATCATCATTTCAAATATCTATCTGATTTTACAAACATTACCACTATGACCTGTTTTCAGACAAGATAAATTAATTTTATTCTTTCTTTTCAATAAATATTGTATTCTTTTTTCATTTACACCTGAGTTGTATTCAGATTGGTTCATAAGAATACAGGAAGGGTAATATTGTCAAAGCCTCGAGATTTTATGGAGTTGGATTTTTTTTACCATTCAGTTCTATATAAATGGGATCTATAATGTTTTCGTTATTAAATCGTTCTATCCTGATAATATTTGTTTCTCTATTAGCGGTAGTAAGCCGTTCAATAAATTTTTTTGACGAATTTATTTCATAACCGTCTACATTGGTTATCCTGTCACCTTCCCTGATACCGATTTGATCAAAAAATGATTTTTTTTCAAGCTTTGTGACAACTATACCTTGCTGACCGGGTTCTCTTCCCTCTTGCCCGACTGATATTTCCTTTAGTAACTTTTTTGGATCACGAACCTGCTGAGCATACCATTGATTGGAATATCTCTTCATGTGTTCATCCATGGGCTTGGGGGCCTGCTGTGGAGTTTCGTTTTTACTGTTTAATAATCGTAGTGATCCTTTTCCGAATATGTTTAATTCAACGGGTACAGGTCTTTTATCAATTTCACTGTATACAATAGCATAGTTATAGCCTGCCAGTAACCGTTTTATGCTTTTCTCTATGGAATTGGATTTATAATTTAGAGATACCGGATTTATCAGAGGATCTTCAGTCCTTATAGTCAATCCTGTATTATTAGCTATTTCAACCATTATTTCCATTAACGGCACTTTTTCGGCTTTTATATCTATCCTGTCTTCCTGAAATTTTACAACTGCTCCGGATCCCCATACAATATTAACACTTACAGTAAAAGCAATGATTACAGCTATAAATAATACTAAAACTGATATTGAAAAATTGATATCATTGCTTTTTTTCACTTTTTTGAAGTACCTGCACATATGATATTCCTTTAATTAGTAATTAATATATGAACTATTATTATCCTTATATGTTGAGATTATATCGCTTTCAAGTCAATCAAAATCTCATACCAAAACGGAGAATACCAGTTATATCTTAAGGCATGAAAGAGATCATTTTCTGTTGCCCATTTTTGTTACCGTCAATATTATGGGCATACAATGTATTCAAATAAATTATAACAGCCGGGAACAATATGCATCCCCGGCTGTTATAGTTTAATGTTTATAAAAACAGAAGATACTGCATTATAAAACCGTCTCTTCTATCTTCTTCTGACTCTAGCAGTAGGTGTTCCAGTGGCTACATTTGAGCCGCAATTCTGTTCATTACCACTTGGAACAACCCTGTAGTAGTAAGTTGTACCATTTACCACATCCAGATCCAGGTATGTAGCATATGTTGTGGCATGATCATTTGCAATCAGCTCAAAACCTGAATTCGGACCCTCAGTACTGCGGTAGATGTCATAAACTCCACCTTCGGTATCAGTCCATACAATCTGTACAACTTTATCCTTTACCCTTGCAGTAAGATCACATATACAGGCTTCGTATACGGCTACAGTACCAAAATCCTCATCATAAAGATCAGCACTCCCGCTTGCAGGGAAGGATTCAGATGTATTATCAACCACCTTTAATCCGATATTGTACAGGCCACCCGAACTGAAATAGGTTGACGGATCAACAGTAATCGTTTCACCGGTTTCATCTGTATAAGTGAACGGAGCACCTGTAATGTCCCAATTCCAGGCGGTCAATGTGTCGTCCGGACATGTCATACAACCGGCTTCATGTTCACCGTCATTGGGATCATATGATCCTGAACCGTTTAATCCAAGCGTATCACCGTCACAGAGTGAAACCATGTAAGGCCCACCAACATTTGCGACCGGAGGATGAGGCGGATTTGTGATCTTGATGTCACTGGTAGATGTTGCAGTGAGAGCAGGATCACTATCATCGGTAACTCTAAGCGTAACAGGATATGTACATGGAATTGATGCACAGGCAAAAGTATGGGTTACCTTTTCGGGATCAGTTGTTGTTATATCATAGATTCCGTCTTCATCAAAATCCCATTCATAACTGACAATATTGTCTCGGTTCTTAGCGCTGTCTGAATGATCAGAGCAGTAGGGATCAAAGGTAATAGGCCTGTCTGCATAGGATGGATTCGGATCTGCTTCAAAGCATGCGATTGGTGCTGCCGCAAAAATAGCCGGACGCAGAGTGATGACCATCCATGCTGTAGTCAGCGGTAATTCTGAATAATTTCCACTCCAACTTCCATCGCCTTGTTGTACGGCTACAATCCTTTCGGCTAAACCTTGTATATCATCAGAACCATTATACCAATCAAGATTATTGTAGACAAGACGCTCAACAGCTCTTGGCAAAGCAAGCCTCATTGCTTTAGCAAATGCATACCAACCATATGTGTTGTTGGATGAAAGAAAGCTGGCCCAGTTAGCAGCAAAATATAGCTCAGTACGCTGCCATTTCACGTCACGATCGTCAGCTCCGGTTGATGGATCATCATAACCAATCTGACCATCAAAGGCCATTTGGACCATACCTGAAGGAGATGTTCCCCATCCATAACCCGAACCTGTATACCCAAAACCGCCGTAGTTCAATGCCCCAGATGTCCATGAATAATGGCTGTATGCCAACCAGTTTTCATTTCTGGATTTGACCCAATCCGGCACATAAACGTTCCACGGTGCTTTCTGAGCAGGGATCATACCGATAGCAGCCCATTGGCAGGCCGAGTTATCTGGAAAGTCACCCCATTCATAACGCCATCCACCAATAATACCATAAGAGCCGGAAGAACCGTCATATTGACCTTCTGAATACATATCAGCCATATCCTGCATTAATTCGCCATAGGACCATGTAGTCCCACGACCGCTGAAATCACGCCCTGTGTCATCAGAGGGAAGAACTCCTGATGCGATTATGGCATCCATGATCTGCCCGCCTTGATAAATAGGACGCCGCCCATAGTCACAGACCTCAATTCCCAAAGCATTATCACCACTATAAAGTACGCTGGTTGAACGTGTTCTTAACATGGGATATGAAGAGCTGGAATAATATCCCTGCATAAGCCAATTCATTCCAAGTTGAACAGCTTCTACATAGGGGTCATCATTTGCATTGCCGTTTATTTTATGGTTATTAATAGCAAATGCCTGAATAGCTGAGGCAGTTGGTGAGGCATAAAAGGGACCATAGCCTGATTGGTACCAGGCCATAAACGGTGATTCGTTAAACGTATGTAAGTAGCTGCTGTTATAGTTATTTTTATAAAGATACCAGAGACCTTTATCAATAGCTATATTTACTCTTGTATTAAGGTTATCTTCTTCAATTCTCACCCGGTAATTATCTGAAACAGGGCTCGACAGATCACTGGAATTAGAAACTACCAGTTGAGCTACAAAAGGTGTTCCGACTGATCCAACATAATTATGCTTTTTATCAATATTGTATTTTGTTGAACCGCTCAGTTCTATTATGTCCGATTCTTCTCCATCGCCATAGACCCATTTATACCAGACTGAGGTTGTGTCAGTAGTATTGATGACTCCTCTTAGTGATGTACTGGTATCGTCATCAGAAGTAGTAGCAAAATCTGGATCCGGTATTAACACATCAATGCCCGGAGTGCAGGTACAGGTATCACCGTCTGCAAAAGCACCACCCAACCTGACTCCATTAAGAAAAAACTCATAACTGTCTCCACTGGAACATGTGTCGAGCACTTCATATTCAATAGAAACCGGGACATCAGCAGCGCCTGTGGCCGCACTCGTATCGAATGTACTACTACTATAGCTGGCAGTACATAAATTTTCCTCAGAACAGGATCCACCGGCATAATCATAAATACATACTGTTTCAGTTGTTGAACCCCAATCAATTACTGCCCGTACCCAGGCAGTATATGTGTACGAGTTATTCTTTTTAACACGTAGTGTATTGTCTGATGATGTGTTCCATATATCCCCTATATCACTGCTTCCGCTGTCTTCGGCGGCTATAGTTGAATGATATTTGCCAGGGTCACCCTGCCATAAAATAGCTCGCACATTGCTTACCGCTGCTGACGCAATGGAAGCAAATGCGAAAAAGGCAATGATTAACATTGCTGAAATTAAAAAAAATCTTTTTTCACCTTTCATTCCTATCCCCTTTCTTCGAAATCATCCGAAGCAGGCAATTCAGAATACGTTTCCCCTGCGTATGGATAATCTGTCATTTAAAATAAGATTTTTAAGTTCAATTCTGTAAATAAACATCTGTAAATTTTAAAAAGTACTTCAATAATTCATATCTCTTCCCCAAGATATATTTTAATCTTCCGAGCAATATCCCCAATTATTTCATCAACCACCCCCTTTTAGTAAGACAATTTAATAATTTGATTTTTTTAATTTACTTTTACAGAAATACCGGGTTCAGAAATACCCAACAGTTAGAGCTTAAAACAGGTTTAGACTTTAATAAAACAACTAAGACAGCTAGTTAAAAAGAATAGAGAAACTTAAAAGTTAATATTGAAGCTTAATAATTTGGATAATGGGTTGATAAATATTCAACGACAAATACTGTAATGCCCATTAAATAATTACATCATTATTTAATAGACATTACAGTGGATTAACATATGATTTTCTTCTTTCCGGGAAGAATTCCAGAGATATATCTTTATGGTGAATATGGAAACCTCCCCCTGAAATTATAAATTGAAGGATCAGTCAGACCTGTTAAAGCTGGGGCGACCCTTCTTATCATTTGAGACTATTTTTTCCCGAATCTCTTCCTGAAACCGAATAAACCGGCGAGGCCGCTTCCAAGAAGCAGCATGGTAGCTGGTTCCGGAACCGGTGGTGGTTCACCGCCACCTCTGATATCAAGAGAACTTGAGAAATATAGAGATTCTTCACTGAAAGAATCATATTGCAGCAGATAAAAACCAGCACCTGGATCCTGCAAACCAAGCATCAAATATATGGTAGCAGTTTGATCTGCAGCTAATGAAAAATCCCATCCCATTGCCATAGAGACATCGTCTGGAAAAATAGTATCACCATACACGCTCGTACCAATTCCATTGTCCAACATATTAACCTGGAAATTTTCATAAATATCGCCATTATAATATCCTGGCTCATCAATTTCCCAGGACTGGCCTGCTTCGGGTGAATTAAATGCAAACCCTTCCTCATTATAAAATGTGTTCACATCCCATGTAAATTCATGATCAAAAAATGCTAAAAAATAATGGTCACCAACCGTATCTGTTGTCCATGTCAGTGTCCCGATACCAGTATCCCAATTGAAAGCACTATCATCGAAATCACCTGAAAGAGGATCGCCATACCCGTAAAAGTCGCCATCAGCATTAAAAGCATAGTCAAAAAGATAAGGATCTGCCGAAGCCATTGACACGCTGAGCACTAAAAATAACATGCTCAAAAAAAGAATTTTAATTTTTTTCATACGTTTCCCCCTTTTCGCTTATAAAAGGTTGTTAATAAAAAAATACTTAATAATAACATCTATCCCCAAAAAAGAATTTCTGTATAAAATCTTTATTTAAAACTATTTATATTCTGGTAAAAAATCGGTAAATCGAAAACAGATACAGCAAGGAATTTTATCAGGATCCGCTAAGAATTCAGCTTTTCCACTTGTGTTTTAACTAATATTAGCAAATTACATACCAATAATTTATCTTATTACCGCATTTTTATATTTAATAATTTCAAATAGTTAATACACCCAATAATATTCCCGGCCAATACTATGTATTTAATTACCAATTTCATATGTAATATGTTACATATTACTGGCAACAAATTACATACTCAATTTAAACAACCACTCATCGTAAAAATGTTATTTTTTGTATAATTGTTACAGGTTGAAGGATCTACCCTGTTCACTATCCGTAATAAATCATCCATAAACACCTGCTTGATTTATTTCGCCTCTAGCTATAATATTTTATCAAAACTTATAAAGAGATAATTATGAAAAAAATTTTCAGGTCCTTCCTTTCCTTTAATCCGGTCTCTATTTCCACGTTTGTAATACTGCTTATTCTTTCCATGCTCTTTTATGGGATTGAGATTTTTAACCTCTTTGAACTTAAAACCTATGATCAGCGGCTCAAGTGGCGGGGTAAAAGAGAAACTTCAGGAAAAGTTATTGCTGCAGTAATAGACGAAAAAAGCCTTGACAGAGAAGGCATGTGGCCCTGGCCCCGGAGAAAGATGGCTGAACTTGTCAGCAGGCTTTCGGATGACGGTGCAAAGGTAATAGGAATGGATGTCTTCTTTACCGAGCCGGATAAAAATATCAACCTCGAAATTATAGATCAGGTAGGGAAAAAACTCGGGGAGCTGAATGTAAGAGATAAAAGAATTGACGAATACCTGGAAGAAAAAAAACAGCTGGCAGACAATGACACGATATTTGCAAATGCCATAAAAAATTCAAAGGCAAAGGTGGTAATGCCATACTTCTGGCATGACAGTGAGGCCGAACTGGGATACAGGATAAGTCCGGAGGAGCTTAAGAAGAGGCTGAAAAGTATAGAAAATTCAATGTATTCCATGATAGATTCCGATGTTCGTCCTGGAGACAATTATGATGCCTTTGCGGATGCCTATATTTATAATCCCTATGTACCCGAGGTAAACCTTGATATTCTCACCGAACATGCTGCCGGTTCAGGATATATAGACCTCCCTCAGGATGAAGATGGTATTATCCGCAGGATGCCGCTGGCTGCCAGGCATAAGGATGAAGATTTTGCATTTACAGCATTTTCTCTTCAATGCGCATGGCAATATCTGGACTGTCCGTCCCTTATACTGCATATTGAAAAAGATTATGGGATCTGGGGAGTAGATATTGGAAAAATATTTATACCAACCGATGAAAAGGGAGGTCTGCTTATAAATTATTACGGAAAGGCAGGGTCAATTCCGCAACATTCGGTCACAGATATTCTCCAGGGAAAGCTACCTAAAGGCACCTTTAAAGATAAAATTGTCATTGTAGGTTCCACTGCACAGGGAGTTCATGATTTAAGGAACACACCGTTTGACTCTGGCCAGCCAGGGCTTGAGGTGCATGCCTCGGTGATCGAAAACATAATTAATCAGGATTTTATTAAAAAAAACAAGGTAACTATACCGCCAAGTGATTATCTGGCAGTTATAATTCTGGGATTAATTGTAGCGTTCATTCTGCCAAGATCAGGAGTTGTAACAAGTTTGGTCGCTACCGCATCGATAATTATACTTTATATATTCGCCTGCCTGTGGTTATTTTCAGAATATGGATTATGGGTCAACATGGTATATCCCATCATGGGAGCAGTTCTTTTATATTCATCTTTGACAGCATATCATTTTCTTATCGAAGAAAAAAACAAGCGGTTTCTCCAGTCAACCTTTTCAAGTTATCTTTCACCGGAACTTATCAACGACATGGTCTCAAGCGAGACCATGCCCGAGCTGGGCGGTGAAGCAAGGGTCATAACCGCATACTTTAGCGATATTAAGGATTTTTCGATCCTTTCCGAAATGCTGACCGCCCCTCAACTTGTCGAACTCTTGAATGAATACCTTTCTGCCATGACAGACATCCTGCTGGAACAGAAGGGAACCCTTGATAAATATGAAGGTGATGCGATCATTGCCTTTATGGGAGCGCCCATGAATATCCCCGATCACCCGCTACGCGCCTGCAGGGTTGCAATTGACATGCAGGGGGAACTGCTTGACCTGAGAAAAAAATGGCAGGCAGAAAAGCAGCAGCCGGGCAGAAACATCAAAAATGTTTCACCAAAGGAATGGGTACCAGGAGATAAGTGGCCAAAGGTCGTACATAACATGATGATGCGCATAGGTATAAACAGCGGAGAAATCGTAGTTGGCAACATGGGAAGCAGAATGCGCATGAACTATACAATGATGGGTGATGCTGTAAATCTGGCTGCCCGGCTTGAAGCAGGGGCTAAGCAGTACGGCATATACACTGCTGTAAGTGAATATACCCTTAATATGGAATATATTAATGAACAGGGAGAAAAAGACAGGGCCTTCAATCACGTGGAAGCCCGTTTTATAGATAATGTTGCGGTGGTCGGAAAATCCGAACCGGTAAAAATATATGAACTGTGCGCAATGAAAGGCGGACTTACAGAGCATGAAAAAGAGCTCTTTAACCTGTTCGATCAGGGTATGCAGTATTACCGGAGAATGCGCTGGGAGGCGGCACTGGAATGCTTCAGGGAAGCCCTTAAATTTGAGAGATTTCCTGAATATAAAACTACTCCTTCAGGGATCTATATAAAAAGATGCGAGGAGTACCTAGTAAATCCGCCTGTTTCGCCCGGTGAAAAATGGGACGGAGTTTTCAGGATGACTGAGAAATAGTAACTTAAGAATTCCTGGAGCTGTCAATCAGTATTGTAACCGGTCCATCATTGACCAGGTGAACATCCATCATCTCCTGGAATCGGCCTGTTGCCACGGCAACACCCCGATCTTTTACCAGTGAAATAAAATGCTCATACAGCTTATTTGCCTTTTCAGGTCTTGCGGCATCAATAAAGGAAGGTCTTCTTCCCTTCCGGCAGTCACCCCACAGGGTAAACTGAGACACCACCAGTGCCGCACCCTTTATGTCCAGCAATGAGAGATTCATAAGGTCATTTTCATCAGGGAATATCCTCAGGTTGATAATTTTGCCGGCCATGTATTCGCATTCTTTTTCAGTATCATTTTCGCCGACACCTAAAAAAATCAACAGGCCCTTTGAGATTTCACCAACAACCTCCCCCTCGATGGATACCCTTGCCTCTTTTACCCTTTGCACAACAGCTCTCATAATTATTACTGACTCCTTGATTATTTGAGGTAAACCTAATATCTTGCATGATTATTTTCAAGAAAAAGGTTTTATTGATGGACTCAGTCATACTTATTAATCCATGGATATATGATTTTGCGGCCTATGATCTATGGTCAAAACCCCTCGGACTCCTGTACATTGCAGGCTATCTCCGCAGCAGTGGTTTATCCGTGCATGTAATCGATTGCATGGATAAAAATAATACGGAAATGCTGAACAGCCTTTCCACAAAAAAGCCGGCTTCACGAAGATATGGAACAGGGAAATATTTCAGGGAAGAAATTGAAAAACCTCATTCTGTCAGGCACTTCCCGAGGACATACAGCAGATACGGCATTCATCCTGATGTTTTTACGTCTCAGTTAAAAAAGATAAAAAGACCTTCTGCAATACTTGTAACATCACTTATGACCTACTGGTATCCCGGAGTAGTTGACGCAATAGCGATTGCAAAAAAAATACACCCTGGTGTACCTGTTATCCTTGGAGGGATATACGCCAGGCTATGCAGGGATCATGCAGTAAATTTTTCAGGGGCGTATTATGTGGCAGATGAAATAACCCTGGATAATATTTCAGCTTTATCCGATATCCTGGCGGATTTTAATATCCCTGTAAAATCAGAGCATGCCTTATCATCAGATAACGATAATGGATTTTACCCTGCATTCGATACATACCCCAGGATAGATTATGTGAGCTTGCTCACATCAACCGGATGCCCCTACAGGTGCAAATACTGTGCAAGCAGTTTTTTATATCCGGTATTTAAAAGACGAGATCCAGAAGCGGTTATCGATGAAATAGAGCACTGGCACAATAATTATAAAGTGGAAGATTTTGCCTTTTATGATGACGCCCTGCTTATCAACTCTGAAAAACATATAGTTCCTATCCTTGAAAAACTGAAATCAAAAGGCATAAACATCCGGTTCCATACACCCAACGCGCTTCATGTAAGAGAAATATCACCGGCAATTGCCCGCCTGCTCTATTCTTCGGGATTCAGGACAATCAGGCTGGGGCTTGAAACGTCGGACATGGATATGCACAGGGATCTGGATAAAAAGGTGTCCATGGGAGATTTTGAAGCAGCTGTAAAAAATCTGACCAGCGCCGGGTACACAAAAAAGGATATCGGCGCCTATATCCTGATGGGTCTTCCGGGCCAGTCCGTTGAATCAGTAACTGAAACCGTTAAATTTGCCGATACGGCAGGTGCAATGCCATATCTGGCCGAATACTCCCCTCTTCCCGGAACACCCCTCTGGGAATCATCTCTTGCCTGTTCAAGGTATGACCTTAAAAATGACCCGATATTTCATAACAACTGTCTATTATCGTGCTGGGACGAAGATAAAATTCAAAGGGTACCGGAACTTAAAAAACTTGTTAAGGAAATCAGGCAGGGGTAAAAAGATATTTTTGTTCATTGTTGACAAACAAATTGGAATAATAAATTATCAAAATAATTTGTTCTGAGGATAAAACAAGCTAATCCATTACTGTCACTGGATCGTTAAATCATAAAAAAGGAGTGCGAGAATACAATGGAAAAGGAATGGGCAGAACTTTCGCCTGAAGAAAAACGAGAGGAAAGATTTAGAAGCTGGCTTAACCCCGGGGATATTAAGTTTGAAAGCCCGGAGGCAGAAGAGAATTACAAAAAAAGGGTCAGCAGAATAATTTCAGCAATCAAACTTGAAGAACCGGACAGGGTTCCAGTGATATGCCATCCCGGCTATGCACCGGCCTTTTACTCGGGGTTTTCCATAAAAGAAGTAATGTATGATTCTGAAAAACTTTTAAAGGCCTGGTTCAGGTATATGGATGACTTTGATCTGGATGTCCTGCCGGATGCAAATCTGATCCGAAGCGGCAAGGCCATGGAAATAATAGGTGTTAAAACCAGCAAATGGGCCGGACACGGGCTTCCTGATAATGTGGCGCCCCAGCACGTAGAGATTGAAATAATGAAGGCAGAGGAATGGGATCATTTAGAGAATGATCCGTCCGATTTTAATCTCAGGATGCTGCTGCCCCGCACTCATGAAGCAGCAGAACCCTTTGCCAGTCTCCCGCCTCTCTCCCTGCTTGGTGGATACGGCGGTGCCTCCCTGGTTTCGGCATTCGCTGCCCCGGATGTCCAGGCAGGTTTCCAGGCCTTTGCCAAATCCCAGGAGATAGCAACAGAATGGCGAAAGGCAATAATGGCTATTGTAGATCGCGGGCTATCAATGGGATTTCCCAATTTCTTCAGGTTCGATATCGGAGGCGGAGCCCCGCTTGACGCTCTGGGTGCAGGTTTGAGAGGTACCAAGGGTACAATAATGGATATGTTCCAGAGACCGGAACGCCTGCTCGCCTACATGGACAGGCAGGTGGAAACAAGTATAAAAATGGTTTCGGCCATGCCCAACAAGGCAGGAACACCTGTAATATTCATGCCTCTCCATCGCGGTGCTGACGGCTTCATGTCGGAAACGCAATTTAAAACATTCTACTGGCCTTTCCTTAAACGTGTTGTTGAGGGATATATCAACGAGGGACTTGTTCCACTTCTTTTTGCCGAAGGAGGATACAACTCACGCCTTGAGTTAGTTCAGGACCTGCCTGATAAAGGTGTGATATGGTATTTTGATCAGACGGATATCTTTAAAGCAAAGGAAATCCTCGGGAACTCTCAATGTATTATGGGAAATGTCCCCACATCAATGATTGTTACAGGTAAGGCTGAAGATGTCAAAGCCCACTCAAAGAAACTCATCGAAAATGTTGGAAAGGGCGGAGGTTATATACTGGCACCGGGCGCAACGGCTGATGAGGCGAAGTTTGACAACATCAGGGCAATGTTCGAGGCAGCCAAGGAATACGGGACATATTAACAAACGGTCTACGGTTTGAGGTTTATGGCCCAGGGTCAAAAAAGGGGTGAATAATCTTCGCCCCTTTTTTTAATCATCACCCTTCTTCAGAAACGCAAACAAAGGTAATCCCGCTGCTGCAAGACACGCCCAAAAGATAAAGGGATAGCCGTTATTATATACTTCAAGGCTGTTTCCGAGCGGAGGGGCAAGAAAGGCTCCAAACATACCTATGGCGCTTACAAGACCTATTGCAGTCCCGCTGTATTCACTCCCGACTTCCTTTATCTCAATAACCATTACATTAAACAGGGCTGCCGCACCTGTACGAGTAAAACCGGTTAATATTACCAGTACCCATACGAATGGACCTTTAAAAAATGGCAGGGCAAAAACAGTTAAGACCATAATCATAAATGATATAAACAATACACCTTTTCTTGATCCCAGCCTGTCAGAAAGTAAGACTACGGGAAGGGTGCCAAGCAATGCAACACCGGCCAATACTGTAACGGTGCTGTCCGCCTGAAAAGTTGTCCAGCCGATGACTTTTAGATAAGTCGGAAGATATCCAACAAACCCCATACTTGAACCCCAGTATGTGAGAGTAATAAGACCTAATATCCATACTTCTCTTATCTTTATTACATGTTTCAGCGAATTGAACAAAGATTGTGTATTGCCGGAGATATTACCTGAACCTGCTTCAGCCGGTTTGTCCTTTCCCGTTACAATCCAGATCAGGCCCAGAATAACACATGGTACTCCATACAGAAACATGACTCTCCTCCATCCGCCAAGGAGAGGAGAAAAATAGGTTGCACTTAATAATGTTGCAGTCATCGACCCCAGTGCCCATACAATATTAAGCAGTGCATTGGACAGCCCCAGTTCCTTTCCCCTGAACCATTCTGCCGTTACCTTGGGGATAATGCTGGGCATTGTTGCAGCCGTTAAACCGAATAAATACATGGTGGCAGCCATGCTGATAAAATTTACGGATAACCCCCTGATAGCTCCAAATAAACCGGCAAATATGCCCATAAAAAACATTGTGCGCTTTACACCGAAACGATCGACAATTAATCCGCCGGGCAGGGCAATAAATACTCCGGCAAGAGGGTCCATACCCCATACAGCGCCGATCTGAAGCATACTAAGTCCGATATCCTCTGAAATTTCTTTAAACAGGACGGGCATACACATCCTTGAAATACCCGCAATAAAAAAATAGGACATCATTCCAAGGAAAAGGATATACCATCGATAATAGGATTTATTTATTTCAGCTGTATTCATAAATGACCGGATGCATTCTCATTGATTGAAAATCAGGCATCTAACCCTAATAATAAAACTTACGCAACCATTTATTCATATTAGAAATATTATTGTCGTTTTTAAGACAAGAATGAAGATTTACATACCTGTCACCCAAGAAGATTCTTCATTATTGTATTTTTTCAGCACCTCCAAATAACAAATTGCAATAATATTTATTTATACTTAAAATCAGTTGAAATAATTAAACTTTAGCTGTTTTTATTTCTAAATTTTCAGAGCTTTTACATTATCGACAATATTGAAGTTTTGCCATTATCTACATTTTTGACTTTTTTACTCCCTGTTTTTACACTTTTGTATTCAACATATTATGCATTATTTTTTTATTTCAATCTATTTTTATAAAAATCAAGTTTGGCTATTCCATATTTAATAAGGTCTCCCTTTTGCATACTTTACATACATTTCTGTAGTTTTAAAAAAACAGGAGGGGAACAAATGAACACAGGAGATACAGCCTTTATTTTGGTTTCAGCAGCACTTGTTCTGCTTATGACACCCGGACTTGCCCTTTTTTATGCAGGGATGGTGAGGAGTAAAAATGTACTGGGCACAATTATGCAGAGCTTTATCCTGATCGGAGTAATCAGTCTTGAATGGATACTGATAGGATACAGCATGTCATTCGGTCCTGACAAATGGGGTATTATAGGAGGACTGGAATGGTTTGCACTTAACGGCGTCGGTTCCACACCCCATGAAGTTTATGCAACAACTATCCCGCATAACGTATTTATGATCTTTCAATGCATGTTTGCGGTTATTACACCCGCGCTTATAACAGGGGCATTTGCCGAAAGGATGAAATTCGGACCGTTTTTGATCTTCAGCCTTTTGTGGTCAATACTGGTTTATAACCCGCTTTGCCACTGGATATGGGCTGATGGAGGCTGGATGGCAGAACTGGGCGCCAAAGACTTTGCCGGAGGAGTGGCAGTGCATTTAAGCTCAGGAGCGGCAGCGCTTGTGGCGGCAATCATGCTTGGTAAAAGAAGGGGATTCGGCTCAGAAGATCTTAAACCCCATAATTTACCCATGACACTGCTCGGTGCAGGTATCCTGTGGTTCGGATGGTTCGGGTTTAATGCAGGGAGTGCACTTTCGGTCGGAGCCATCGCAGGAAATGCATTTGTAGCAACACATATAGCGGGCACAACAGGAGCCCTTGCCTGGATAGCAATGGAGTGGAAGACCATTGGCAAGGCAACAACCCTTGGAGCCGCCAGTGGGGCCATTGCGGGGCTCGCTACCGTGACCCCTGCATCTGGCTTTGTGGGGCCAATATCAGCAGCAATTATCGGTATTCTTGCCGGTGTGCTTTGTTATTGCGGTATCATGGCAAAAAACCGCTTTGGCTATGATGACAGCCTTGATGTTGTGGGCATTCACGGTGTTGGCGGGGTTCTGGGGCTTTTTGTTACAGGACTTTTTGCAAGCACTGCAGTCAACCCTGCAGGTGCAGATGGTCTTTTCTTCGGAAACCCGAAACAGCTCGGCATACAGTGCATTGTAATTGCAGTCACAATTATCTACAGTTTTGTATTAACTTATATACTTTTTAAAATTATAGATAAAATCTTCGGCCTGCGTGTATCGGAAGAAGATGAGATAAGCGGACTTGATTTAAGCCAGCATGATGAAACAGCATATAATTTGTAAGTTAAGCTCTCAGCATTCAGCTATCAGCCAGGTCTTTCTTTGATACCCTTTTGCTGAAAGCTGAACGCTGGCGGCTGAAAAAGATCATACAAAAACACTGCTTTTTAGCTTAACACCGGTTAATAATCAGCGATAGTTACCATTATATGCAGATACATACCCTTAAGCCCGATCCCTTCAAGGGATAGACTTATTTCGGTTCCACTGCTTATATTGGGAGGCACACCCAGGGCGAATTTTCTTTCTGCCGATATTCTTCCAAGACCATTGCATAAAGGGCAAAAAAGACCTTCCCATAGCCCGGACTTTGAGCACACAGGGCATTTTGCCATTACAGGCACGGTAACCGGATAAAGCCCTCCTGCAGCTGCCTCATCAGGGGTAAGTATTGCCTCATAATACAGATCCTTTTCCTGCAGGCTCCCTTTATCACTATCATAAAAACCCGGTATAAAACCTTCAAAAAAATCATCGGTTCCCGTGTAAAAATCAGACCCCCTTTTCCTGTATCCTGAAACCCGCTCTCTCATTTCCTCGGGAACCCGGTTTACCCTGTATGGAACAGTGTGTGTTTTCAGTTTTTCATCGTATTTATATTTTCTATCCTGGTCACTGAGTGTGTCATAGGCTTCCTTTACCTCCAGAAACCTTGTCATGCTCTCCTCTTTATCCGAGACATCGGGATGATGTCTTTTGGCTATAGTACGGTATGCCTTCTTTATCTTGTTTAAGTCTGCGCCTCTGCTCACTCCCAGAACCAGGTAATAATCTTTTGACATAACTACCTCCACTATCAAACCCATGAAGATCAATTCTTAAAGATTTCAACCTTAAGGAGATTAAAAATATAAAATGGGATGGGATATTATTAATAATCCCATCCCTAAACCGATACTATGATGATTTAATAGATATCTTGCGGGGTTTGGCAGCCTCGATCTTTGGGAGTGTGAGTCTCAGTACCCCATCCTTCATGCTTGCCTCAATCTTTGACTGATCAATTATGTCTGACAGGTTGAACTGCCTGTAATATTTCCCGGTCCTGTACTCTGTGAAGAGCTCTACTTCATTTTTACCTTCCGGTTTTTTTACCTCACCGTCCAGGGTTAAGACATTTTCCTTTAAATCTATGTTAAGATTTTCAGCCTTTACTCCCGGCATGTCTGCAAGCAGGGTTAAATCCTTTTCCGTTTCGAATATATCTACATCCGGAGTAAAAACCAGTCCCGGTTTTGTCTGTTCAGTCATGCCTGACACTTCTGCCTTTTCTTTTGCCTGTAATGCTTTTGCCTCAGATTCGGTCATGATTCGTTCCTCCTTTCTGTTTTTATTTGATGGTAATCTGCCTTGGTTTGGCAACTTCAGATTTAGGAAGTTTTACTACAAGTACACCGTCAACACTTGATGCATCCACATTTTCGACATCAACCGGCCCGGGCAGATTAAATATCCTGTTAAACTTGCCTGACTCTCTTTCCCTCCTGTGATATTTTGCGCCTTCTTCATTGGCAATTTTTCTCTCACCGGAGATGGAAATACTGTCTCCTGTAACCGAAAGCTCAATTTCATCAGACTTAAGCCCCGGCAGTTCTGCACGAATATAATAGGCGTCATTGTCTTCTGTCACATTCATGAGCGGAAATACACCTGCCCCTGATCCCTTTGAAAAACCTTCGGTTAACCTCTCCATATCCCTTCTCATGCGGTTAAGCTCTTCGAAGGGGCTCCAGTTGTTAAAATTTCTCCAGTTAGGTTCTCTTTTTAAAAATAACATAACTAAATCCTCCTTTCATTTACGCATGTTTATTACATCCTGCCTGCACATATTAATATACAATTAGATCGATAAAGCTTTAATAGAACTGACAATTTCCAATATTGAATAAATGAAATTAATGTGATAACTGTTTTAAAATCATTTAAGGAAGGCAGTCTATTATAACCGTCTCAAGCATGTTCGGGAATTGATGTTTGATAATTATCTTTACTCTGATCAGCTTTGCCATTGCCTTCCCAAAATCAGAAATTCAATCCCGGAAATATACAACATGCAAAATAAAACATATTTAACCTGTATTATCAGTACTATACGTTATTTTAATCGGTAAAAATATAAGCACGGTTAAATACCAGTCAAGAGCCTTTTAAAAATTTTTTTTAAAAAAAAATGACTGAAAAAAATTCTAATTCAAAAAAAAACAGCATACAGAAGATCGGGCTTTTTCTCGGTCCTCTTTTATTCATTCTGTTACTGCTCACAAATCCAGCGCCGGAAAATCCCATGGCATCACGGATGGCAGCAGTTGCAACGCTTATGGCTGTCTGGTGGATAAGCGATGCCATACCTCTTGCTGCAACATCTCTGCTGCCGGTAATACTTTTCCCGCTGACAGGCATCATGAGCGGAAAGAGTACTGCGCCTATCTATATCAACAGCACCATTTTTCTCTTCATAGGGGGCTTTATTATTGCAATTGCCATGGAAAAATGGCGGCTTCACAAAAGGATAGCCCTGTGGATAATAAGGCTTATAGGTGGAAGTCCCTCAACCATAATACTGGGCTTTATGGCAGCCTCCGCATTTCTTTCCATGTGGATCTCAAACACAGCCACTGCCGTAATGATGGTGCCCATAGGCCTTGCTATCATATCCCGCATGGAAGCGAATTTCGGAGAAGAGGCCTCTCATGATTTTGCCGTTGCACTTATGCTGGGCATTGCCTATGCCTGTTCAATGGGCGGAATAGCAACCCTTGTGGGCACACCTCCCAACCTTTCCTTTGCCCGGATTTTTGAGATAACATTTCCTGAGGCAGAGCCTGTCACCTTTGGACAGTGGCTTTTTATGGCCCTGCCCATTACAATAATCATGACCGGTGTTATATGGCTTATCCTCACAAAATTATATTTCAGGTTTCCCGCCCATCTCAAAACAGACAGGAGGCTGGTACAGGATGAATACAGAGACCTCGGGCCAATAGGTTTTGAAGAAAAGTGCATAATGGCGGTATTTATTGGAGCTGCCTTTTTATGGGTTTTCAGAAAAGAGATTAATATAGGCGCAGTAACAATCCCGGGCTGGTCCGGGCTGCTCCCCTACCCTTCATTGATCGACGATGGAACAGTGGCAATCTTCATGTCCCTGCTTCTATTTATTATTCCATCCAAAGACCGGTCTAAAGAAGGCTTCGCTATAATAGATGTCCGTGTATTCAAAGAAATACCGTGGCATATTGTACTGCTGTTTGGCGGAGGCTTTGCCCTTGCAAAGGGTTTTCAGGTAACAGGCCTGTCCGAAATCATCGGATCTAAATTTAAAGACCTGGCAGGGACATCTCCTTACCTGATGATTACCCTTACATGCTCTTCCATAACCTTTTTAACCGAGCTCACATCCAATACAGCAACCACGGAAATGATACTTCCGATCCTTGCATCTGTTTCAGTGGCAATGAAGACAAACCCCCTTCTCCTGATGATTCCGGCAACACTGTCAGCCTCGTGTGCATTCATGATGCCGGTAGCAACACCGCCAAACGCCATAGTCTTCGGGAGCGGTAAAATCAGGATAATAGACATGGTAAAGGCAGGAATCTTTATAAACCTGCTGGGGATACTGGCAATAGGGATTATTTTTTATACCTTTGGAACAGTTATATTTTCGATTGATCCTGCAGTGATACCTGAATGGGCGACGATTATAACAGGCTGAAGCGGTTCAGATGTACCTTTAGACAATACTCCCCTTTGCCTTTCTCCTGCTTCGTGTATCACTTGCCAGACCTGTCATTTTCATGATATGAAATTGACTGATTCCAATTTCAACAGAAGTGAAATATTAAGAACGGAGGAAAAAGCAGATGCGGAAGCTAAATATAATCAGCTCTTTTTGTCTATCATTAGTAATGATAATCGGCCTTATGACTATTGTTGCCTCTGGCGGAGGTGGCGGCGGAGACTCAGATACCCCAGGTGATGACACGATAAACCCAAATGATATTACCCCATCCTCAATTACTACTTTTGATGATGAAGGTACCGACATCTGCCTGGAAGACGGCAAGCCGGTTATAAGGATGTTTTCTGGCAAAAATTGCCCATTCTGTGGATGGGACGCTAAAGCATTTAACCCGGTTGTTAAATGGTACATGGATCAGGGATTAATAATAGCACATCACTGGGAAAGCTGGGGAGGCAATACTGGTGATGATCTCCTTACCAGTGAGGTGGAAGGTACTATCCCCGACTCTGAACTGGAAATTTTCGGGACGTTTAATCCTGAATATTCAACACCTACTTTCGTTTTTGGATGCAAGTATACCAGGCTTGGTGCCACGCGTTATTATAGTGATGATCTAGAGGGGGAAGCAGCAGAGTTTATGGCTATAATTGAAGAATTACTGGATTCCGTACCTTAGTTTTTTATTTGGATCATCTCCGAATTAGTTGACAAAAGATCCTTTTATTTAAACAAAACCCCGCTTCTCTTTTTAATAGGACGGGGTTTTGTATTTTCTTTTCCCTAACAGCCTTCAGACTAAAAAGCTTCCCTGGCGCGCCGTAGCTTTAGCGAAGGAGGCAGCCTGAAATGCCTTGGCCCTAGTTTATTATTCCAAATTATGATTCTTGATAATTGAATCATACCCCTTGAAATTTTTGTCAAAAAGACTTAAACATAATATGTATCAGTTCAGGAACCGACACATAATGTATTAAATAACTCCATTTTTTTATCAAATACAGGATTCAGAGGATTATCAATCTTTGTAAAATTTATATAAAGGAGGCAGAAAACATGAGTAATAAAAATAGGCGCATCGGTTTCTTCTTTTCAATTTTGTTTTTTCTGACATTGATCGGAGGCTGCGCCACTCCCGCACCTCGTTATTTTCCAAAATCGCTGGAGACAACCCCTGTTTCTAACCTGGTTAAGGTAGTCATTCCGGATAACGAAAAAATTGTAAAGATTGATGATCAGAAAGTAAATTCGGCTTCGGTCATATATGTTTCACCGGGAAAGCATGCATACACTTTTGAGACTGATTACACTTCCCCTATTTACTGTAACGGTCCCTCATATGGTCTGAAAGCAACAAAAGATTTCCTTTATGAAAATGGCCAGACAAGCAGCGTTGTTTTTATGAAAGGTGTATACAGCATGAATGTGAAGGCCAGTGAAGGTCAGACCGTTCAGTTCGTGTTTAAACCCAAGCCTGAGTGCAAGTCCGGCCTTGAAGATTACTTTAAAGCAGTAGTTTCTAAATAATCAACATCTCCACGCCCATCGGGCCTGGGTTTTATAAGCAGGTTAAAAAATAAAGACGGAACACTCTATTTTTTTATAATAAAAGGGTGTTCCGTTTTCATATCTCACGAGTTGATAATGTAACCATAATATTTTTTACAGAAAGGAGATTCAGGTGGCCGATGCGGATCAAAAAGAAATCAATGAAGGAAGGCGGGATTTTATAAAAACAATAACACTGGCCGGTATGGCTGCAGCCATGCCGGGAACGGTCCTGGCAGACCAGGGTATTGATACAGCAATCCGGCCGAATCGGGTAAGTGCAGGAGGGGGAAAAAAACTTGTCTGCCTGAGCAATAATCCGCAGGAGCATGAAAAATTCATCGAGACCATGGGATCGATTCCGGGAACCGATCTCCAGGTGTCTGCAATAAAGGTCGACTATAAGGATTCGGATAAAATATCACATATTATTAACGGGCAGGATATGGATATTCTTCTCATGATCCTGCCCCGCATGACCTTCAGCTTTGGCAAGCTTTGCGATACAATGGGAGACATTGATATTCCGGTAATCGTTCTTACCGTGAATCCTGACCTGATCCCCATAGACGCAAACCTTGCGGCATCACTGCGTGGAAACGGCGCAAATGTCACCTTTGCCATATCCCAAGACCAGGCCCTGGAGCGTATCAGAATCGCGGCATCTCCATGGATTCTCGAAGGCCGAAAGGCAGTCCTTTTCGGAAGGCCGTTCGACTCCACTACTGTAACGTCCCACAATCTCAATGAGGATACAGTCTATCAGCGTACCGGCGTAAAATTAAAGTTCCGACCGATTGAAGAACTGGCAGCGCTCTACAGGGAAGTGGATGCCAGGGACGCATTAAATGAGATGGAGCGATGGAAAAGCGAGGCCACGGAGGTCAGCGGTGTTCCGGATAAGACCATTATCGATTCCTGCAGACTCTACATCCTGCTGCGTTCCATGGTTGAGAAAGAGGGATTAAGTGCTGTTTCCATAGACTGTCTCGGTTTCACAATGAGTCCTGACCCGATACTGCCCTACCCCTGCCTTGCCTTTGCACGGCTGAGAGACGAGGGCATAACCGCTGCCTGCGAGGCGGATGTGTGCAGCATGCTGTCATCCATGCTCCTGGAGGAGATAAGCCGCAGGCCATCCTTTATGTGTAACCTTATGACTGTAAGCGCGCAGGACTCAAAGATTACCGTCAGTCACTGCGTTGCCCCTTTAAAACTCAAGGGTCTGGACGCCCCGCAGATGAGTTACAGGCTTCACGATTACCACGGGTCCGGGAAAGGGGCGGTTCCGGAGGTTGATTTTCCGACCCACGGGCAGGTACTTACCGGCGGATTCAGCAAGGACCTGAAGAGCTTCGCCCTGTGGCCGGGACGAATTGAAAGCCAGGTAAAGGACACAAATCATACAAAATCCAAAAACAGTCCCATGAATAACGTCTGTGCTAACACCATGGATGTAAAGATCAGGGATGTTGACCGGTTTATTCAGAACATTCCGGGACTTCATCAGATCATGATCCTTGGTAATTACAGCAGGGCTGTTGAGGAAGCCCTGACCGGCATGAACGTGACGCTTGTCGGGCCGACCGATTTTGCGCCGCTTGAGATATAAAATTATCAACCATTATTTAGAAAGAAAGGAGACGCACCCATGAGTTCTGAACAAAACAGGGAAGATGGCACAACACGGAGAGTTTTCATGAAGGAAATCACTGCCGGCACCGCAGGGATTGCACTGGCAGGTATGCTTTCGGCAGCCTTTATGCCCACCATGGAAAGCATGGCCGCAACTGCCAGCCCAATTGATCCCAATGCGCCTGAAGGATCGAAATACCGTAAGTGCTTTTTAACCGAATTGACTAAAGAAGAGAGGAGTATCGGTTTTGGTAACAGCCCTATGTTTGTCACCTTTGCGGATAACGATATCATAGAAGGATGCAACTATTTTTCGGCCATGTGGATGGGAAAAAGTTCAACTAAAACAATGGGACACGGCCCCCACTCACACCCGGTTCCGGAAGTGCTTGTGGCGATAGGTTCTGATCCGGAGCACCCTGAGGATCTGGGTGCAGAATTCGAGATGTTCATGGGAGAGGAAATGGAAAAGCACATCATCACCAAATCAACCATGATCTATGTCCCGGAAAACACCGTGCACTGCCCCTTTACCATTAAAAAGGTTACCCGGCCCTTCCTGTTCATGCAGGCACACTACGGCCCCAAACTGGCAGAGACCGCCAGAAGGGACCTGGTGCCCGAGGATATGAGAAGCAAGTATATCTTTATAGATATGGACGGGTCATCGGAAAAGTAACCCGGTTCCCGCAGGGTTGAAGGTTAAAACCGAAAACATGGAGTTACAGTCACATAGAAGTTCCATTACACCCGGAATTATAGCGATCCTGCTATGGTGTATGAGCGGTGTATGCTTTCGCAGGGGTTCTGAGGTTATGGGATCTTCCATGGTTTACCTGACCTTCATGACCGGCTGCGGATCGCTCACAGCCGTCGTGCTCCAGTATCTGCGCGGACAATCTTTAACAAATATGGTTCACCTGCCCTTCAAGGTAATAATTGCAGGTTTCTTTGGCGTAGCCCTGTACACCGTAATGCTTGCAAAGGCATTCGGCATTGCGGCGGAGCAGGATGTCGGGCAGATTAACCTGCTTAATTATCTCTGGCCTGTCTGGATGGCAGTGCTGGGAATGTTACTGCTTAAAAGCAGACCCGGAGCAGTACTGGCAATCACCGGTATCCTGATGGGATTTTTCGGTGTTGTTATATCACGAGGCCTAAATTACATTACACATCTACCAACAAACCTTCTCCCTCACATCCTGGCGCTTTCCGGCGGTTTCCTGTGGGCGCTTTATGCTGTTTTGCTGCGAAAATGGAAAATCACGGAAGAAGAAGGAGGAACAGCCTTTCATTTCGCCGTTTGCGCAATAATATCTGCACTTTTTGCGGCGGTTGCCAATGACTGGCAGAATATTCCCCCATGGTCAGGAGAAATGCTTTTCTGGATCCTGTTCGGGGGAGTCGGCCCGGTAGGCATTGCCTACTCTTTATATGAAATCAGCATCAAGAACGGACCAGTTATCCTGATAGCCTCTTTTTCATATTTTATCCCTGTAGGATCATCATTGCTTATAGGGCTGTTCTTTGAGGAAGCAATGAATAAGGGACTGGTTTCGGGCGCAGTTTTAATAGCCGCAGGGGCCTGGATGGTTGGCTATGCGAGCAGAAAGAAAGAAGGCTGAAGCGGTTCACCCTGTTAAATGCTGCTTTGCAGCCCGCTATGCGGATTTAACGGGGTAAAGGCTGCCGTCGTCGCCCAGGGCTATGCCGGGCCAGGGAAGGCTGTCAGGGAAAGCAATTAACAATAATTCGTAAAAACACAAAACCCCGCTTCCATTTTCACAGAAGCGGGGTTTTGTAATTATATAGAGTTTTTACTAACAGCCTTCAGCCTACAGCCTGATAGCCTGCTTTCCTACCTCCATTCGTCGATGTTTGTACTTCCTCCCATGGAAACCATACCCCGATTCATCATGAAATCCGTAACAAACCATGTTGTCTGACCACCGCCACCTGTAACAATAATATTTACAGAGGATTCACTGAAGGGTTTTGCCTTCTGTCCGGTAGCCGGCATGGTTTTTTCAACATTTTCCGCAAACCATTTAATCAGCTGCTCTTTGGTCTTAAAACCATATGTATCCTTGAGAAGCTCGGCAACAGTCGGATCCATAATGACTGTGGCTCGGCCCATTGTAAGGGCCTTCATCAGGTCGCCCATCCACTCATAAACAGAATACCCCCTCTGGGCTTCTGTTACACATGAGATATATGACCAGCCGGTCGCCACGGTTAAAACATTGTCATTGGGTTTGAATCCTGCCTGCACATGATAAGGCTTCCATCCTTCGGGCATTGCCTCCTCGTTTTCGGCTATGCACACATTGTTATACTGCATGGTGCTTCCCAGGGTGCTCCAGGTTGTTTTTTTGCTGTGGAGACCGCCGATGGTTTTCGACATGATTGTGTAACTGCGGCCGATAACCGAATTGGCCAGATTATGGGGCCCCATGACATTGTGACCATAGTTCATGCCTATTTCATCGCGTATGGGCCCGTTAACCAGGATCATGTTTGCCATGGAAGACGTTGAGTTTCCAAAGGGTATATGGTTGGCAAGTGCCAGTATCACCGGAAGATGTTCGGGCTTGGCGCCTGACATAACAGCGCATATTGCTACCCTTTCAACAGTAACCTCCCTTCGGCCTCCGGGCCAGTCCAGCACCTTTATGATTTCTTTGCGGTCGTGGCTTGTACCTTCCAGCATTTTTGCTACACGTTCTTCGGTAGGAAGAATAATAGGAAGATAATCTGTCCAGTCATTGTCCCTGAAAAGCTGCTGAAGGTTTTCTTCGGTGTCCGGCCCGAAAGAGAGTATTGGTTCCGGTTGATCAAAAGCTGGGCCTTTATATTTTTCATCATCAGTAAGGGGGGAGGTCAATGCGTCGATGAATGCCTGCATCATGGGTTTTCCGCTTACAGTGTCATTGCCCTCAAAGATATATTTATGGTGGATTTCCTGGGGCTGCCCGGCAACAGGAAAAGGAAAGCCTAAATACCTTATGGGCGATCCGTTGTTAAAGTCCAGATTGTAACCCAGTCCATAATCTACGATATTTGAAGCAGAGCCCCCTATAGCGGGGATACCGTACTGCTGTTCCAGGTCTCTACAGTTTCGGCTCACGGCCGAAATACAGCTGTCTCAACCGGCTATCCCGAACATGGCCGCATCTCCCTTTTCGGATATTTCCTTAAGGAGTTCCGGCTGTTCCTGTGTGTAAAAACCTTTAACTCCTCTAACCTCTATTTTTACACTGGGAATATTCTGGGCAAACCAGTCTTTTATTTCTTTGTAAATACTGGGAGCCGCATCTTTACCGCCCCAGCCGATATCCACCAAAAATATTGTCTTGCCTTCCAGTGTCTTGAGCCTGGGGATTAGTGGTATACGATCGACCTTCCTGTTGGGTGGTGTCGGATTCAATACCTTGATTTTTTTTTCAGAAGGAGCTTGAGGAGCTTGCGTCACCTCCTGTTTTTTTTCAGAAACCTGCTCATTTGAGCAGGCAGCAATGAAAAAAATAATTAAAATTATGGAACATAACTTTTTGGTCAATTTGTACCTCCATTTCATAAGTATATAGTTCGCTGATAAAAACTACCCTTTCAGAAGCTGAGTATATGGAGGAGATAATTGTGTGTCAAGATGTATAAGAAGGCTGAAGCATTTTAGGCTGAGGGCTGAAGGAAATACAAAAAATCCTGACAGCCTGTCTTTTCTATTCAGCTTTAGCGAACAATGCCGTTACAGCTGAAAGGATGGCGACTCCGGATGATGCCATAAATGCCCATTTGAGACCACTAAGAAAAATCCCCAGCTGGTCCGGTGTGAATAATCCGGTGTGCCCCTGAGTGGTGAAGGGAGCTACATTGTATACAATCGTACCTGATACAGCTATCCCAAACACCATACCTACATTGCGCATCATTGCCAGGATACTGGAAGCAACACCCCTAAACTGATCAGGAACACTGCCCATGGCCGCACTGTTCATAGGACTCTGGAATAGACCTCCTCCCAGCCCGCAGACTGCCAGCCGCCAGACAATGTCAATCGTTTTGGCTTCAGCAGTCAATCTGCTAAACATAAACAAACCTGTACTGAGAATGATCATCCCTGTAAATCCAAGGCCCCTTGATCCGATCCGGTCGGAAAGTGCCCCGCTTATGGGCCCCATAAAGAATGTCACAACGGCGAATGCCATCATGGCAGTTCCGATCCTGAAGGCATCGTACGCCAGGGCGTCTGCTAAAAACCAGGGTGTCAGAAATGTGATGCTGTATAAAGCCACAAAATTTAATAAAGAACTCAAACAGGCGAAACTGAACCGCTGGCTTTTAAAGATGGAGAGGTTCAACATGGGATGGGCGGATTTCAGTTCAGTCCTGAAGAATAAGCATCCAAATACGATTATAATCACCAGAATGGTGATACCTGTCTCTGAAAACCAGCCCCAGTTTTTTGCCCGGTTGGCATAGAGCATCATGCTGAAGAGGAAGATAAACGCCGACAAAGCGCCTGCGATATCCAGACGCTGTTCCGGATTCCTTTTCCCTGCGGGAATGACACGATATCCCAGTATAGTTGCGAAAAAGGCGATTGGTACATTGATAAAAAACACAAATCGCCAGCTTAAAAAATGGGCAATCACGCCTCCCAGAACCGGCCCAAGCATCAACCCGACCGCGATACCGCTTGCGTATATGCCTATTGCTTTACCTCTTTCCTTTGGTGGAAAGGCAGCTGTGACGATCGCCATACCCAGTGCCATCTGCATGGCTATCGTTAATCCCTGTAATGCCCTGAATAAAATCAACATCCAGATATTATGTGAAAATCCACAGAGCAGAGATGAAATGCCGAAACAGATTAAGCCGGTAAGAAAGACCTTTTTATAACCATAGATGTCTCCCAATCGGCCGTAAAACAGGATAAAGGAACAGATCGCCAGCAGGTATATGGTAGGAACCCATTGTGCCAGGGCATAGTCCACCTGAAAATCAACGGCAATAGAAGGCAGCACAACATTAACGATACTCGCATCGATCGGACCCATGATGACACCCAGCATCACCGCTCCTAAGATCAGCCATTTTGATGATTTAATGCTATCTGGTTTTTTCGAGGCCTCTTCTGGCATATCTTTCCTCTTGATCTATCTGCTGTTTATTCAACCTATCATTATATTCCGTTGTGTTTCCATAAAAAAATGGATAATTGCGGTCAGCCTGCAGAGAGCCTGAAGCATATTAAATCCCAAATAATCAATATTCCTTGACTAACATTGTTTACAGACGTAAAAATATCTTTGGATACACTCACCTGAAACAGGAAGTCTTATACATTTAACCATTTCTTTTTTAGTCAGTACCAGACACTGTAAGGAGGTGTTTTATGAACTGCCCAAAATGTAAAGGCGTGACTCACGAAATGAAGATTGAGGGAGTAGAGGTGGACTTTTGTTCGGCCTGCAAGGGGATATGGTTTGATAAGGATGAAATAGCCTTTACGATGGAGTTGCCCGTTGATATGCCTCAAATTGAAGAAGTGAAGAAAGAGGCCAAAAAAACGGAGTACGCTTGTCCGCGCTGCGGTGATAGTTTAGAAACAATGAAATTTGTTCAATCAAACGACCTTCTTGTGGACAGATGCCCGGGATGCGGAGGAATCTGGCTGGATAAGGGAGAGTACTCCAAGATTGAGCATATTGCCGCGAATATTGGAGATAGCAAATCAAAGATAATGACTGCATGTAAATATTTTAAAGAGCATGGTTATCAGATACTGGGGGTTCGATAAAGAAAAGGTTTCCAGAGTATATTATAATTATGGGTTCAAAATGGAATATCAAAAAATTAACATAGCGGAAGATAAATCAGTTAAAATTCAATGCCCTTCATGTAATACTAATAAAACTGTATTGGTTGAAAAACTACCTAAAAAATTTTATTTTATTGTCAAATGCAGGTGCGGGGCAAAATTTGTTGTTCAGCGTGAATTAAGAGCTAAATTCAGGAAAAATGTTCATTTAACCGGAGTAATAAACAGGGCATGCGCCGATCAAAACTCCAAACCGGAAAAGATACTGAACGTAAGCGCGCAGGACACATTAATAGCCGGCTGCATGATAATAAATATCTCGCCAAACGGTCTGGGAATCTTTCTGACCGGCCGCTCAACAAGCGGAATTATAAAACCGGGGGAAATCCTGCTCGTTAAATTTAATCTTGATAACTCAGTTTCAACTAAAGTCGAGAAAAAGGTCATTGTAAAGGCAGTAAAAAATAATTATATCGGATGCGAATTTTTTGATAATGAAAAAGAAGACAAGGATATAAAATTTTATCTTTTATAATAAAATAGAATATTCAGGTTTATGGAATATTTATACCTGTCAGGAATGAAGGGCTGACCACATAACGTTTTACCGGGGAACAAATGCTTAAAACAAAAATGCTTTCAGGTTTTATTTTGTTAATATCCTTTTTTTCAGGGGTAAGTTACTCTCTAGCAGGAGAATTGAAATGGTCAACCTCTGCAGAATCGGCCTTTTCCAGGGCCATACCCGAAAAAAAGAAGATCCTGCTCTTTGTCGGAAGAGACAGCTGTGGAAGCTGTAAATATATGCGGACACAGGTTTTTGAATCCATGAAGCCACCGGTTAAGGCACTGCTTGAGGACAACTTCGTTTTATGGTTTTCGGATGCAGATAAAAGCAAAGAATGGTACCGCACTGCACGGGGTTTGAGCGAGATTCCGCTGCCTCTTATCTGTATTATTGATCCGGAAAAAAGCGGCAAGGCATATGAAGATCGAACCACAGGGATACAGCACAGCCCTGATTTTTACTCCCGCCTGTTGAAACATACTGAAAAGTAACATTATTAAAGTTTACTTTTTCAGGGAGGCTGATCATGCAAGCACAGAAACAAAATACAATTGATCAGGGAGGCCTTGATGTCTCAAGGATAACACGGCCTGCCCCGGTGCTGCTCACATATTACATCATCACCTCTTTTCTGGCAGGCCCCTTTTTTATCTTTCCCCTGATACCGCTATTTTTCAAATATCACACCCTTAAATATTCCTTTGACGAGAGCGGCATCTCAATGAGCTGGGGCATTCTCTTCCGCAGAGAAATTCATCTCACCTATCGCCGCATACAGGATATACATCTGTCCCGAAATATAATTCAACGCTGGCTTGGCCTGGCAACGGTTGCAATCCAGACTGCTTCCGGCTCTGCCAAACCGGAGATGAGTATCGAGGGCATACTGGCGGCAGGTAAACTCAGAGACCATCTGTACTCCCGAATGCGGGGTGCCCATCACAATCCAGCGGATGCTGTACCGGGAACGGCCGGAGGACAAGCAGACTCCAGACATCAGGGCACAGATGAGGAACAGGTCCTGTCATTACTGGTAGAGATCAGGGATCATCTGCAAAATCTGGTAACAGTTAAATCGGCGACTGATAAAGGAAGTACCTCATGAGTCAGGCAGTTGAGAGGGCTGCGGCTAAATTCTATACAGGATTCTGGGGCATCCTGACCCGCTGGTTCAAACTCCCCCAACAACCGCCCTCACTGCCGGTTCATGACGGGGGAAAGATGGATTCCTTTCGCCCTGCCCCCGGTTTTCTGCGGTACCTGAAGTTCAAATTCTGGGTACTGCTCATCCTGCTCGATGCGGTCATCATCATTCCATGGATTGCTGTAACCATAGCAACTCCTGCAGTGGGTCTGCTGCTGACACCGCTCGTTCTTGCCGTTGCATTTCTGCCCGACATTATCGCCTACCTGGCGATTCACCTCAGATACGATACCACCTGGTATGTGATGACAGAACGAAGCCTGCGGATCCGTCGAGGTATCTGGGTTATTAACGAAATCACAATCACCTTTGAAAATATCCAGAATGTAACTATCAGGCAGGGTCCTCTCCAGCGCTTTTTCGGCATCTCCGATATCCGTGTCCACACTGCCGGAGGCGGCAGTGGTGCACAGGGCCCCAACGGTCCTCAGGCCGGCTTCTCACACCAGGGCCTGCTTGAAGGGCTCGCCGACGCCAGGACCATAAGAGACCTAATCCTGAACCGGCTGCGACACTCCAAATCGGCAGGTCTGGGCGATGATGAGGATCAGCATCAACACGAGGCAGGATGGACACCCCAGCAGGTGACCGTGCTAACCGAAATTCGGGATCTCATTTGTAAAATAAATTAATTCATTATCTATGTCCAGGCATCAATAAGGGATATGATCTGGAGTGAAATAAATATTTACAGCATTCTGACATCCGATTCCCGACTTCAGATTTCTGGTTTTTACAATCTTGAACCTTGAATTTGTTTTATTGCTTCCACTTCTCCAGGTATTACTTTTGCTTTTAAAATCGTGAATGGTATAATTATGTCTGTTAAAGATGAAGAAACCAGGAAGAAATTAATAAAAAATCTTAAGGCTAGGTTATAACAGACAGCATTTCCGAAACGCCCATATATTATTAGTCTCAGGATAGTTTTTCTAAAAATCCATAGGAAAAGGAGCGAACCATGGAATTAGAAAAAATTGTTGAAACCCTTAAAAAATGCGAGTTATTCAACCATCTCACTGACAATGAGTTACAGTCAATTGCGGAAATGGGAAAAATTGAGGAGTACAATCCTGGTGATGAGATATTTAAACAGGGGAATATCGGAACCAGACTGTATATCCTGTCTGAAGGTCTCATTTCTCTCTATCGGAATATACAGCTTGCTAATGACCGCAAAGGGATCATAGCTGTTTATGAGGCAAGAGAAAAACCCTCCAGAAGGCTTTTAGGGAGCTGGAGCGCCCTTATTGGAGAACAGCATGTACTGATGTGCACCGCAAGATGTGAAAAGCCATCCAGAGTAATTTCCATATCAACAGAAGATTTAAGAATATTCCTGGAAAAAGATATTGAGATCCGGGTAAAGGTATTGGAAAAACTGGTGCTTTTACTCAAGGATCGGCTGGAAAGCTCCTATTCTGCCATGCAGACACTGTAGTATCTTTTTTCCTGTTATTTCGACCAAAGGGAGAAATTCTTGCTTTTTACTCGCCCTCCCGGCTCCTTGAATCCCTGCACCCTGTTTCAGCAATCCTGAATATTGAATCACCTTCCCTCTCCAGTTACACATTAAAATAGTGTTAAGCCAAAAGAGTGCATCAATTCCATAATTCGGGGATTATCAGCCAGGCAGTTTGTAACCGCCTGATGAAC
Organism: Desulfatiglandales bacterium; assembly: GCA_963667015.2. Taxonomy (GTDB): domain Bacteria; phylum Desulfobacterota; class DSM-4660; order Desulfatiglandales; family HGW-15; genus JAAZBV01. The sequence continues at coordinate 2,027,116 of CAXXJJ010000001.1, read as the reverse complement.
CTCTTCGCTCATTTCATCATCCTGCATTAACTTGGCATAATCTGCACTGTCTTTTATTCCATGTTTTATCAGACTTTCAGTGATGCAGGTCAGAACAGCAAAAGTGTATTCGTTAAGTTCATCCTTCTTTTTTGCACTTAGCACATCATACTGCCTCTGCTGATAGTCCATATTTTCCATCCCTTTATCCAGGGCCATTACATTGAGTTTAGAAAACCATTTGTTTGACCATCCCGGTAAGGACAAGGATTCCAGGGGAAATTCATTGTAATACATTATATTAGCGAAATATGGCAGCTCAGCAGACATAGTACCGGTCTGGTTTTGGGAAACCTTCATGCTCTCATCAGTAATCTGAAGACTGAAGGATTTTGTCTTTTTAACAGATGGCGGACTGCCGGGACGTGACGGTCTTTCCTGTGATAAACCACTGGTAAGAGTATTCAGGGGCAAATGGAAACCTGAGATACACATAACAATATCTCCTTAATCTTTATTATAGATTTCACCCCTTACGTCTGCTTTTAGCAAACAGCGTGCCGATAATAACAAATGCTATAAATACAATAAGTTAACCGATAGTGATATCCTCTCAAGGTGTTTTTATAAGGAAATGATTGCCCGGTAACAGGAAAGATTTTCTGTTTAAATACGATCTCTCCTGCCCCCTTTACAGGTATCAGTAGTAAGTCACTTTCAACAGCGGCGCAGTATCAATATCAGTGTCATCAATTTCGATGAGGCCTGAATCTGCTGTAAAATCTAACAGAAACCTCAACTGCAGATCAGGCAGCCTCTGAGTCTGTGCTTCACTCATCAGCGCTGTCACATCGATAACCACGTAACTGCCGACATCCGAAGGGTAAAAATCGACGGGCAATGTGAGCAGCGGGGGCTGGCTTACCCGGTTGAAATCGCTTTCAATAAGATATGGCGGCTGAAAATCGACCAGATCAATGAGGAATGGAAAAATTTCGTCGGGTGATGAATCGCTTGTCCCGATGATATAGATCTCCAGGGTCGCCGATTCAATGATAGCATCCGATGGAACACCGTCCACGCCTCCGAGAGGAAAATCAAGAAAACCGCGGAATTCTTCACCTGATACCGGATCGACCCCGGCCAGAACACTGCCTGTGTCTGCGGCTGAAGTGACGCTGTAGGTATCATCAAAATCAAGCCCGATGTCACCATCATAGTCCACATCGCTTATGATTTCCGTATGGTATCTCGGTAACGGGTCGTTGTCGGATTCGGAGTGGCAGCCGTTCAGGACAACCACTGCCAGCACCAGTGTTAAATATAAAGCAATCCGGCCTGCCCTGAAACCGCAATTGTATCTTTTCATTTCGCTTTGATGCCTGTTAATCATAATGTGCCTCCTTTACTTACTGTCAGTTAAAACTATTAAATTTATAGACACCAGCCTTATCCATTTAATCAAAATAAAAATAAAAACAAAAGACCTGTTCTGGCGTGAAGAGTATTTCATCAATGAAGTTAATGTGTTATTTAAAAGATATTTTAATGAAATATTTCGCAAAAGGAGGGCAAAATGACAGAAGGAAAGGTAAAAGCCAATAATATTGATATCCGGTATCAGGACTTTGGAAATCCATCCAATCCGGCGGCGCTGAAACATATCGGTTGAAATAATTACGAATCATAGAAATGCATCATCCCGCTTTCCCCCTGACTGCCCTCGCACGGCTTAGCAAAAAACGAAGCCGGAAATATTGAATTTTGAATTTGCCTTTTCACTCGTTTTAAATCCCGAGCAGTTTTAGGGAAATCCTCGGCCCCTTGAATCCTTAAATCCTGTCTTTTCATTATTTCTACAAAACTTATCAAATGATATAATTTATATTATAGTCAAATTATCACAAATTATTTGACCAAATCGCACTATTATCATATAGTGTTCCACATGACAAAACCAAATCTAATACATCGAATTCAAAAAATTGACTTGCCTGAAAACAGGTCTGCATTCCTTTGGGGACCAAGAAAAGCCGGCAAGACGACTCTTTTGAAACAGCAATTTCCAGATGCCTGCTGGATAGATTTGCTTGATTATGACTATTTTTTTTCCTTGAACCAGACCCCTAAGGGTTTGAGAGAGATATTAAATGCTCAGGAATCAAAGCTTGTTATTATAGACGAGGTTCAGAAAATACCTTCATTAATGGATGAAATTCACTGGCTTATAGAAAACCAGGGATATAGCTTTATTATGTCAGGCTCCAGCGCAAGGAAATTACGCAGAGAAAACGTTAATCTTCTTGGAGGCAGAGCATGGCGGTTTGAACTGTTTCCTCTGGTCACACGGGAGATTGGAGAATTTGATCTTAATAAAGCGCTGTTATCGGGGTTTTTGCCGTCGCATTTTTTATCTGATCACAGTGAAATGGATCTTAAGGCATACGCAGGCGATTATTTAAAGGAAGAGATTCAGGCAGAAGCTTTAACCAGAAATCTTCCGGCATTTTCCCGCTTTTTAAAATCTGCAGCCATAACAAATGGGATGCTGCTTAACTATTCCAATGCTGCAAGAGATGCCGGTGTGGCGGTTAAAACAATCCGTGAATATTATCAAATACTGGAAGACACTCTCATAGGCAGGCAACTGCCGCCATGGAATAAATCAAAAAAAAGAAGAATGATTGAGACTTCCAAGTTTTTCTTCTTTGATACGGGGATAGTTGTCTCACTTCTTGGAATTAAATCTCTGACTCCGGGCACACATGAATTTGGAAGATTCTTTGAACATTTTATTCTCCAGGAATGCTGGGCTTACCGGCATTACAGTCAAAAGGATTTTCCATTATCATACTGGCGAACTGCCAGCGGATCAGAAGTGGATTTAATTCTTGGTGAGGCGGAAGTTGCACTTGAAATAAAGTCTTCTGAAAACGCAGGAAATACACGAACAAAAGGGATACACCTTTTTGAAGAGGAGAATAAAGTAAGAAAAAAAATTATAGTATCCAGAGACCCTTTTCCCAAAAGACTTGATTCAGGTATTTTGATCCTTCCATGGAAAGATTTTTGTGAGCAACTTTGGGATGGAGAGATTATTTAGAATGTAAAGCGGTTTATATCTACCCTTAACAGTCTACAGCCTTCAGTCTATCAAGCTGGTAATAAATCTTGAATTATTCCTGAATAAGTTTTAAGAATAGCTGTATCTTTTAGCGTATATTGAATTACCGCATCAAAATCTTTCTTAAATAAAAATCAAAGCTTATTAAAACATATAAACTTGTGGCTGCAGTCTGTTTATGGGAGTACCATGCTTAATATCTGGTCTATTGATAAAAGTTAAAAAAGGAACTGCTTATGATATCTATCAAGGGTTTAACAAAATATTTTGGTATCAATGAGGTTTTAAGGGGCATTGATCTTGAAGTTCAGCCGGGTCAGATTATCGGGTACATAGGTCCGAACGGGGCTGGAAAAAGTACCACAGTAAAAATCCTTTGCGGAATAATCACCGAATATGCAGGAGATATCAGTGTATTTGGCATGGATTTAAAATCCCAAAGCCTGGAGATAAAAAAACGCATAGGTTATGTGCCGGAAAACGGCGCCCTGTACGATCTTTTAACTCCCCGGGAATACCTGAGCTTCATCGGGACCCTCTATGGAATCAATGAAGATAAGCTGAAAGGAAGAATTGACCATTTGATCTCTTTCTTCGGCATGGAGGAAAATGCAGATCAGCGCATGGATACCTTTTCAAAAGGCATGAAGCAGAAGATTCTGCTTATGGCAGGGATTATCAATAACCCGGATATTATCTTCCTCGATGAACCCCTTGCAGGTCTGGATGCCAACTCGGTTATTCTCGTAAAGGAGATGCTTTCACGAATGGCGGCAGAAGGAAAAACCATATTCTTCTGTTCGCACCTGATGGATATTGTGGAGAAAATTGCAGATAGAATAATTCTCATTAACGACGGCAGGGTGCTGGCTGACGGTACTTTTGATGAGCTTAAAACAGAAAACTCCGAAACACTTGAAAGACTCTTTGCCGATCTTACAGGCAATCATGATAACGGATTTAAATCTGATATTTTCAGCAAAGCCTTTGAGGAGCGCTAGGAATGCAGAAAATAGTAATATTTTTAATTGGTCTTTTTAGATCTCCGATCAAATGGTGTGGGGCAGACTACAGCCAGGTTGAGAATATTCTTAAGACAAAGCTGACTATTGATTTTCGGCCCAAATCCTCAAAGAAAAAAGGTTCGGGTAAACCCTTTAACTCATTCAGGACACAGGTGATAGTAAACTCGTTTTTAGGGATATTTGTTTCACTCTCGCTCATTCCGATAAATAATTTACTGCTCAATCTTACTATCATCTTTTCCATGATCATGGTGCTGCTTGGCTTTACTATTATCTCCGGGTATTCAAGTGTGCTTTTTGATCACCGGGATAACCAGATTCTGCTGGTCCGCCCTGTAAACAACCGAACCCTGCTTATAAGCAGACTGCTGCACATTCTGGTCTATATCGGGTTTATTGCAGCAGCCATAAGCCTGGTACCGTCAGTCATTATTCTGTTTAAGTATGGCATCCTTAACTTTATTGCCTTCTGGATAGCTCTGGGCCTCTGTGCCTGGATTACCCTTCTTCTTACCTCGCTTCTATACATAGCCCTGTCAAAAGTGGTTTCAGGAGAACGTTTCAAAGATATGCTGAACTATCTGCAGATTTTTATGTCAATCCTCATTTTTGGGGGTTACCAGATAGTCCCGAGAATTTTACAAAAAAGTATAATCAATAATCTATCAATGGATATTCACTGGTGGACCTATTTTATTCCGCCTGTATGGCTCGCAGGTTTTGTTGATCTGTTCAGTGGCAGGTCCGCCAGCAGTGAGAATGCAATACTTGCACTGACTGCACTGTTTGTGTCCATTGCCGGGGCCTCCTTCATGATCAAATATCTTTCTTCCGGATTTGTAGATGTGCTAAGCGAAGGTGCTGTTGAGACTGACATAGCCGGAAAGGGTAAGAGGGCAGTAAAGAGCAGAACGGGATTCAGCCCGGGCCGGATTTTTTGTATATCAGATGTCGAACGAATGGGCTGGAAACTTACCATGGCAATCACAAAACGTGACCGTAAGTTCAAGCAGGCGGTTTATCCTTCCTTCGGGATAATGGCGGTACTGGCAATACTGATGCTTAAACCGGATTTCTCAAGTGTTGCTGCTACAATGGAAAAGCTTGGTGACAGTAAAAACTTTTTCTTTCTTCTCTTTTTAGGTTTTTTCGGAACCAGCGCTATTACCCAGCTGCCATTCTCTGACACGCCTGAAGGTTCCTGGATTTACAGGGCTCTTCCGATTAAAGATCACGGGTATCTTCTTACCGGAGCCATCAAGGCAATGCTCTTTAAATTCTTCCTTCCGGTAGCAGTTCTCCTGCTTGTGCTTACAATAACTATCTGGGATATTTCAAAGGTCCCTGGCCTGATTATGGGATGTTTGCTGATAATCATGAATTCTCAACTTTCTGTCATTTTTTCAAAAGTGTCACTGCCATTTACTCAATCAAGAGATATGATAGAAAGGGGTGATCTCACAGCCAGGATGTTCATAGGGCTAATTATTATGGGGATCTCAATTGGTCTGGTTTTTCTTGCATTGATGCTGGATACCTGGATATTAATCGGGATATGCGGCCTCCTGTTTTTAATAATGTCGTTTTTTAATCGCATTATCAGGAGGAAAACCTATATTTTAAATTAGATATAATTCGTCATTCCCGCAAACAGGCTGTGTAGTAATTGTAATATTTTCGTTTTCTGTCATTTCGACCAAAGGGAGAAATCTTTTTCTTTCCTCTTTTGTCCTGATTTCCATGGCACGGCATAGCTGCAAACGAAGGCAGCTAGCCTCTGCCCACTGTCTTTTCTTTTCTTGAATTATTCTTAATTAAATTTTAAGAATAACTATATTTTTTCGGGTTTAATGAATAACTGCATTAAAGTCTTTTCATTCTCAACTATTTTTAAATAATTGTTAATTGATAACTGTTTATAGATCAACGCTCCAAAATTATAAGCTAATGGGCATTATCTTCACACTGAATTCGAGAATCCATCTGTCTTGTGCGTCCAGAAGATTGAAGATTATTTACAAGTTGAAGAAGTGATTCCAATTTATTTCGTTTACTAAAAGTAATAAAAATAGATTGCTAAAAAGTCGTCTAATACGACAATATGTGGTATTAGACGACTAATCAGCCGTATAAACAATTTAGTATGACCTAATAGCCGTAAAATAACACGGCTATTAGGCAGTCTACTATATGTTGTACTAAACCGCTTCGCGGTGGCTTAAAAACGAAAGTCAAAGTTCTTTGACAATTGAATAGTCTTATATCCTAAAGATACTTCATAAAAATCTCCTTTAGAGGATAATTGAGGGATCGTTAACCTCAAGACAAAAAGGAGATTACTTATGGGCAAATTAAAAGACAAAATGATAAAGGATATGGAGTTAAGGGGATTCAGTCCAAGGACTAAACAGACCTACCTTGACTGGGTTTGGAGGCTTTCCAAACAAAATGGAAAATCTCCGGATCTACTTGGGGACGAAGAGATACGTGATTTTCTCCATTACCTGTTAAAAGATCGGAAAGCAAAACAATCGACTGTAAACCAGGCTTACAGTGCATTCAGATTTTTCTATAAGATAACACTTGAAAGGGATTGGAACGAGGAAAAGACCCCAAGAAGCAAACAGCCCAAGAAACTTCCTGTAGTGTTATCAATGGAGGAAGTAGAAAAGATATTTAAAAATACAAACAACCTGAAGCACAAAGCTATTTTGATGACAATATATTCCGGCGGACTCAGAAGTGATGAAGTCGTAAACCTCAAGATAGGAGACATCGACAGTAAAAGGATGTTGATAAAGGTTTTTGGTAAGGGATCAAAGGAGCGTTATACTCTTTTAGGCGAAAAGGCTCTTGATATACTCCGCGACTATTGGAAAGTATATCAGCCCACAAGCTATCTGTTTCCATCCAGAACAAAAGACCGCCATATTGATGCATCGACGGTAGGCAAGGCTTTTAAAAAGTCAGTTGGCCTATCAAATATCCATAAGAAAGCAAGTCTCCATACACTTCGTCACAGCTTTGCAACCCACCTTCTGGAATCCGGGGCAGATATCTACTATATACAAAAACTTTTGGGACACAGCAGTGTTAAGACAACAGAGATCTATATCCATGTAGCCAAAAGAGATATTGTGAAGATAAAGAGCCCGATAGATCTACTCAAGGATGATGACGAGCCTGAGATATAGTGTGGCCTTGAGTCATGAAAGGCCACACAGAAGTGGCCGACATCTTTCGTGTTTATGGCGGGGAATATAGAACTGCCAATGCCGGGAAGATGCCTTTGAGGCATCATAAGGCAATGAACGCGATTGAAGTCTGCCGCACATCGGTATTGGGCGGCCATAAAGATGAGTGTGATACCTGTGAAGCCATAAAGATATCATACAATTCATGCAGGAACAGACACTGTCCAAAATGCCAGTGTCTGGACAAGGAGAGATGGCTTGAATCACGCAAACAGGAAGTACTTCCTGTTAACTATTTTCATGTGGTGTTTACCAAGCCGTCAGAGTTAAGCCCCTTAAGCCTGAGAAACCAGGCTGTAAGCTACAGTATCCTTTTCAAGGCCTCATCAGAGACATTAAAGGAACTGAGCGCGGACGCAAAACACCTCGGCGCACTACCGGGTTTTATCGGTATCCTGCACACATGGTCACAGACATTAACACATCATCCTCACATGCACTATATTGTAACCGGTGGAGGATTATCCCCTGATGGCAAGAGATGGATATCCTGCAAGAATGATTTTTTTATACACGTAAAGGTTCTGTCCAGTGTGTTCAGAGGCAAATATCTTTATTATCTGAAAAAGGCATACCAGGAGGGGAAGCTTGTCTTTCCGGGTAAGATCAAAGACATTGAGACGGAAGAAGCCTTTAACAGATTTTGCTCTGAGCTTTACAAAAAAGAATGGGTTGTGTACTGCAAACCTCCCTTTAAGTACCCGGAGGATGTTATTGATTATCTCGGAAGATATACCCACAGGGTTGCAATAACGAACAACCGGATCGAAGATATAGAGAATGGCAAAGTAACATTTAAATACAGGGACCGTCAGGACAACGACAAAGTAAAACCGATGACCCTGGAAGCTTCTGAGTTTATCCGCAGGTTTCTATATCACATATTGCCTGATGGTTTTATGAAGATCCGCCAATATGGCATTCTTAGTAATCGATATAAATCCGAAAAGCTCAAAAAATGTAGAGACATCCTTGGAGTTAAACAGGAAGAAAGCAAACACGAGAAGGGAAAGGAAAGTTGGGAAGATCTTCTTTATAGAATAACTGGGACAGATCCAAGACTTTGTCCATATTGCAAAAAAGGAAGGATGGTACGAAAGCAGAAGATACATCCTTTAAAAGCAAGGTCTCCCCCAGCATGATAATGTTTTATAATAAAATAACAATTTTAAAAACCTCCCTTCAGAGTAATGGAGACCTATGTTAACAAAGGCAAAAAATCGAAATAAATTAGGTTTGCAATATCATACATTTAGTGGCAATAAGGTAAAAGGCTATTCAAAACTCAAAAAAGTGCAACATCTTAAAAACACAAAACAGATAATACAGGTATACAATCCCCATAGGCAATGGGCCGCGGCTAAGTACAACATGATTGTATATGGAATGAAGCCTAGCTTTTTACCATCTTTATATATAAATTACTGATTCTGAACTAGGAACAGGATATTTTTTTTGCTTCACTCCACATACAATCTTAAACGTTATGCTTTTCAAGCCAGATGAATCTTTGAGGTATCAAAATGTTATATAAATTCATTAAATTTGCGGTATTAATCTTTTTTTTCATTGGAACTGCAGAAGCTCAAAACATTGATGAGGTACCATTAAAGATACCTGATTCTATAATCACTCCATTTCCATCGCTCGTTGAATTTGCGAATAAACATGATATTGCTCTTAATCATATAGAAATAAGAGACGACGATTCAAAATCAGAGAAAGGGAATTGTGTTAATTTCCTTATAACATTATATCGTGGATCTTCAATGCAGCAGTGGTTTACGATTATCACACAGGACATTGTTACAACTGAAGAATCTCAGTTAAAACCTCTTCCTGATGAAACTGTGTATACTTCAACTGGCAGGGTATTTAAATTCAAGAACACAAAGACAGCTTTGAATCTAAAGCTTATAGGACCATTTACAGCATCAAAATCCAATTCTGATAAAAGATATATTAAACAATTAAATAATCCATATAGGGTATTGATCAGTCAGGAAAAATTGAACTGTGATCTGGAAATATACGCTGAAAGATCTTTAGTCTTAGCCAAGAGGGTTGAAGAAGCCGGAGCAAAAGAAAGAGATTTTTTTTATATAGGTTCATCAAATCCTATTTCGGAAAATGACATAGAGAAAGGGAAATCTTTTATCAAGATCGTACATCCTACTGATGAGGAAGAGCGAATAGGATTCGATTTTTATTTTGCCCTTAGATCATTTTATGATGCGGCTATGGCAATAGATGAATTTAAGGAAATAGTATATAAGGTCATTAATAAACCATCCATCTGGTCAATCATTACTAATCCTGGCATAAGTACAAATATCAATTATTATTTTACTGATGTTCATCCTTTTAAGGCAGGTGGTTTTGGAATAGAATTCCCTGTATATGAACAACCTCTTAGATTATTTTTTAATGGTAAAATTGCTTTAAGAGCATCAATAATAATGACGAAACCACGGTCCCCACTCAAGGCATGTGCTGGTATCGTCGGGTTATATGCTGAACACCCTATTGATAAAGACAAAAGGTTGTTAATTCAACTTATTAGCGCCAATATAAAATCATAAAGACGGCATAACAACCGGCTTCAGGTGACAGCGTAAAAACCACGCCGCTCCTGAGCCGAATCGTTATACCAAAAGCTATGAAAAAAATTATCTTAATAACCATCATTAGTTTGCTTTTTACAGTTATTACATCTTGTGTATCTACCGGTGAAGTCTCTGTGTCAAAAATAGAGAAACTTCACGGGTTAACTGAAAATGAAGTAACGAATATTTTAGGAAATCCAATTCATCAAGAACAATACAAAGTTAAAAATGCAATTGGTGAATTTCGTAAAAATGTATTCAAATTTTATCCTCTTTCAAAACCGGAAAATCAAAATGTTGAAATCAAAGAATTAAGGTGGAAAGATGGAGATTACTTCATCAGCATGTGGTTTCATTTAATTAAAGGCGAGTGGGTAGTAATGGACACTTGCCGATGGCATGAATCTGTACAATTTTAGGTATAACATGTCATTCAACAAGACGTGCTTACTATCTTGCCGAATCGGTCTTTTGAGATTTGCGATATTTATATTTTTAATAATCTTTAGTGGCAGCTTGCCGCACGCGTGTTAATTTTTCGTTCGGAGTACAATAAGATACTAAAAAGAAGTTACCATATGGTGTTTAAAGGAGCTTGAGAATGATTAAAATATCTGTCGGATTATTAGTAGCCATTATGATGTGCTTATGTCTTTTTCATTGTCAATCGGAACCGACATGGAATCATTTTCAGGGCGGTATTCAAGTAGTTCTTGAAGCTGAATCGAAAGGAGATCCAGCTATAGATATAGAGAATGCAAAAAAAGTCGCTGCAATTATAGAATCAAGGATTAAAGAGTTTGGCTTTAAAAATAGAATAGTAAGAATTAACGATAATCGACAAATCATAATCCAATTGCCCTCATGGAAAAACCCAGATAGGGTAGTTCAACTGATAAGCAAATCGGCAAATCTGGAATTCAAGCTTGTAGATGAGGAAAACAGTTTAGATGAGGCCTTAAATGGAAACATACCAAATGATGATGAAATCCGTTATAAGATGGATGAAACATCAGGAAATAGTAGAAAGATACCCTTTCTTTTAAAAAGAAAGGTTTTATTATCCGGTAAATATCTTGATGATGTAAGCGTCAGCATTGATAGAGACGATGAGCCTTTTATAATCATTTCTTTTAATTCGGAAGGAGCACGGATATTTGAAAAAATAACAGCGGAAAACACAGAAAGAAAATTAGCTATTTTGTTGGACAATATCGTCAATGCCGCTCCGATTATTAAAGAAAAAATATCAGGAGGAAGGGCACAGATAACCGGCAACTTTACCCTTGAAGAAGCCAGGGATCTTTCAATCGCTCTAAAATCTGGAGGATTACCTGTTAATGTTAAGATAGTAGAGTATAAAACACTAAAAAAGAAGGACTTTCTCGGATCGGCATAAAAATGAAAAGTTATCAGGTCTTCTTTTTTGGCAGAATAGAAAACAGCGTTTCCGAACATCACGCTTTACTAGGAAATGTGTTCCGCCTTGCTTCACACATCCCTGTAAGCTCGTTGTTAAATGTAATGGAAACATAAGCCAATGGTGAATAGGAGGTAATTTTATGCATCTTAAAAAAATATTCATATTATTATCTTTAATATTGATAATATGTAGCTTTTCAATTGCATTCTCAAATGCAACCAATAATAAAATCATAATTTCTAATAGCCATGCTATGGCTATATCTTCCATGATTGACGACCTTGAACAGCATTATGTTCCATATGCGAAAATTAATGTGTCCAATTTTAAAAAATATTTTGCAGAAAATTTTGGAGATATTGAATTAGAGGAATCAAGTGAGGGTATTTGGATATATATAGGCCCGCCTTCTCCAACCATAGTTGGAGGGGATGCAAGATACTTAATAGATAAGAATAATTCCACTGTTATTAAAAGATGGTATGGTGAATAAAAGAGTAAAGAAGGGACCTTCTTTAGCATTTAACAATTATGGTGTACATGGAAATAAAGAAATCAATAGAGCAATTTTTCAACCCTCATTTTGATGAATTAACTATGTTCGCTACAGGTTATTCGTTAATACTTCTTATAACATCAGGAATCATCAAAGAATGGAAAACAATATCTTTCTCAATAGATGGCGATAATCCATTTATTTATATTCTCGTCCTTATGCTTTTTATTGGCTTATTTCTAACTATATACCATGCCTTTTCAAATAGAGAAAAAACACTGTTGGAAAAAAAAGCCATGGTTTTATTCATGGGTATTATAAATGGAGCGACAGGGATATGGGGAGGATATTATATCTTATTAATTGAAAAAGAAGTGCTAATTGTTTTCCCTATATTAAATTTTATTAGTGGTGCTGTTTTACTTGGTGGCCTTCGAAGTGGAAACATAAATGAAGATAATATAGATGATGAAAATGCTAGCATTAAACAAGTCGTATTAAGTACAATAATTGTTAGCACCGTTTTCGTTATTTTCCATTTTATTTTTGAAAGTCACTGGTTGATTACTCTTACTGCATGTGTTTCATATGCTACAAACTTTAATAAAAAATTCAATGGATTGCTATTACGAGCAAATAACCTCTCATAAGTATAACAAATCGCTTTACTCGGAATTGTGTTCCGCCTTGCTACACACAATCCGGTAAGCTTCGGCGTTGTGCTTAGAGTCTACAACTATAATAGGAATTAAGGACGATGAAAAACAGACAAAATTTAAGAAAAGGGATTATTCTGACATCCTTTTTTCTATTTCCGGCAACATTCTACTATCTATCACCTGTTGTCATAATCCGAGCTGCACTAAACGGGGTTGTCAATGGCAGTTTTATAATTTTTTTCCTATTGTTTGTATGTGCTCTCTTTCTTGGCAGGGCCTACTGCGGATGGGTTTGTCCAGGGGCAGGCTGTCAGGAGGCAATCTTTTTAGCCAGAGACAAAAAAGTAACAAAAGGCAATTTTATTAAATGGATAATTTGGATTCCATGGATCGGAACAATCATATTTTTGGCTGTCAGGCATGGCGGGTATAAAGATATAGATTTTTTTTACGAGACCACACATGGTTTATCAATTGGAGATTTTAGCACTTTTATTGCTTATCTGTGTGTACTTTTCTTTTTGATAGTAATCCCTTCTTTTATTTTTGGGAGAAGGTCCTTTTGCCATCATTTATGCTGGATAGCTCCTTTCATGATTTTGGGAAGGAAAATAAGGAACAGAGTTAAATGGGTATCTTTACAATTGAAAGCGACTCCTGAAGATTGCGCTCATTGCCATAAATGTACGAAAATTTGTCCAATGAGTCTTCCTGTCGAAATGATGGTTAACACCAATAAAATGGAGAACACTGAATGCATCCTATGCGGTACCTGTGTTGATGCATGTAAGTTCGATGTAATAAGATTTGGCTTTTTCAACTGAGCACAACAACCGGCTTCAGGTGACAGCGTAAAAATCACGCTGCTCCTGAGCCGAAGCGTTGCATCAAGGCTTGATATTCAGTTCGATTATGGTACCATATTCGGACTGGAGGAAAGCAAAATGAATATTACAAATGATATAAAACCGGTAACTTTTTTGAAGTCACGAGCAGCAGACTTACTCAAGCAAATCAATGACACCCGTCGTCCTGTTGTAATCACTCAAAATGGTGAACCCCGAGCAGTATTACAAGATCCTGAAAGCTATGAAAATATGCGCAACGCTATCGGCATTTTAAAGCTTATTTCTGAAGGTGAATCCAACGTCAGAGATGGACGAGTTAGAGCACAGGAAGATGTTTTTAAAGATATGGAAAAGGGATTGAAGGCAAAAAGTAAATGAATAAAAAATATCAAGTTGTATGGGCGGAGACAGCACAACATGATTTAAAACAAATAATTGATTATATAGCCATTGGCAGTCCTGGCAACGCTTTACGAATCCTACAAAAAATCAAACAAAAAGTATCAACACTATATTCAATGCCAGTTAGGGGGCGAATAGTCCCTGAGCTAAAAGAACAAGGCATTCATACCTATCGAGAATTAATTTTAACTCCCTGGAGAATTATTTACAGAATATCAGATACAACGGCTTTTGTTTTAACGGTTATAGATGAAAGACGAAATGTCGAAGATATCTTACTCGATAGATTAGCCAAATAAATTGAGATGCCAACAAATTTAGAAATGACGCAGAGCGTCCTGTGACTATATCCCCATGGAGACCATGGGAATGAGCTGCCCCGCCGCACGCGACGAGGTATTAGACCTTGCGCTTCGCAATATAAAGTGGTCAATGGTGACGTCAAAGCGTCCATGAAAATATGACGTAACATGCTGTTTGATTTTTTATTTATGCTACATGCCCCGACAATCAAGAATAGATACTCCAGGCGCTCTTCATCATATAATGATTTTAGTACGGGTTGCCCTGGTCAAAGGTTCTACCTTTGGGATAAATACAGAACTGCCAGAATCGTCAAATAAAAGTGAAATGTAAAATCAGTGCAATAAAATCCTTATTTACCCAAAATGGCAGAGTTGCCAAAATGGGTAAATAGCAGTATCATGTCGACGGTCTTTTCTTAACAGGAAGGAGGATAAATATGAATATCATTTCTAATTTCCTCAAGAAAAATTATCAGCTGCAGTTTCTGATTTTCTGTATCATGGGATTATCAGCAGGGAATGCCATGGCAGTAGATCCTGTAATAACACCGGGACAGACCGAAGGTCCCTTTTACCCGGATAAATATCCTGCTGATACTGACAATGATCTCCTTGTGATAAATAATTCAGCGGCAAAAGCAAGTGGTGAAATCGTTCACCTGACCGGTGTAATAATGGATACTGAAGGTAAACCGATCAGGAATGCTGCTGTTGAAATCTGGCAGGCAGACAGTAATATGGTTTATCTCCATTCCCGCAGCCCTGATCAGGGTAAAAGAGACAGGAACTTTCAGGGGTTCGGCCGTTTTGTCACCGGACCCTCAGGAGAGTATTATTTCAGGACTGCAATGCCTGTGTCATACACCATGGGCTCAATAACCCGGGCACCGCATATACATTTTATTGTAATGGTAAACGGTAAGCGCATGCTTACAACACAGATGTATATCAGGGGCAACAGCCTGAACAAGAGAGACATGGTCCTTCAGGGTATAAAAGACAGTGATCAGAGAGAATCCCTGCAGCCGGAGTTTATACCCGTAAAAAACAGAGAACATGAGTATTCGGTTAACTTCAATATAGTACTTGGAGCGGTATCGGAGAACTCCCAAAAAGACAATATGCGACACATGGACGGGAGTCTTACAAGGTAGAAAGGGTGAGAATGACGCCGTTAACTTTTCAACTCAGTATAATCATTGCAAGAACAGCATCTTTGTTGGGTTGCCCTTCGATAGACCCAGGGCCTTGAGCGCAGGTTGAAAGGCTTCGCTTACCCGACCTGCTTATTTTTTATATAACTATCTTTCTGCATAACGTTCTTTTTATAAATATTTACAGCTTCATACAATAATTTGTTCGGTTTTAACTGTTTGCCAAACATGTTCGGGTATTATTTTGGATAACACTACATTTACTGATATTAATACTTTAAAAACGATCTTTTACTGGGGAGGATTATCTTTATTCCTTGTTCTGGAGTTAAGCCTTTCCTACCGTCAGGCCAGTGTATCGAAGACAAGACGCTGGATAACTAATCTTCCGCTTTCCATTATTAACGGTTCTGTTTACTATCTCATTTATTTTTCTGTTATTACCGAAATTATTGTGACGGCAGAAAGCAGACAAATCGGGCTGCTGAATTCTTATTCGATGCCGGGTTGGTTAAAAATAATTTTGGGAATTTTAATACTTGATTTTGCTTTATATATTTGGCATCTCCTCAACCATGCTGTACCATTTTTATGGCGCTTCCATCGGGTTCATCACTCAGATATGAATATGGATGTGTCTACCGCAAGCCGTTTTCACATTGGTGAAATTCTTATGTCAGGCCTTGTCCGCATGATGGTTGTATATTCAGTCGGTGTTTCATTTATCACTTATATGCTTTTCGAAATCATGGTAAATTTTTCCATACAGTTTCATCACAGCAGTATAAGGGTAAATCCAATTTTTGAAAAAATATGGGTTTTATTTTTTGTGCCGCCTTCAATGCACCGCGTGCATCATTCTGTAAAAATAAAAGAACGTGACTCCAATTACGGCGTTTTATTTTCTTTTTGGGATCGATTTCTGAACACGTTAACCTGGGGCATAGATCAGTCTAAAATATTAATCGGTATCGGATCACACCGGAAATTTAAAAATCTGGGTTTCTGGCATATGTGGCTTATGCCTTTTACGAATAAAAGCAGGTGATATCAGGTAAATATATAACATTCTATTTATAAAGATATTCAGATCCATAGAATAGCAGATTAAGATATTATAAAATAAATGAATTATTCTGATGGGAGTATTTAATATGTCACGATATGCCCTGCGTCTTACGATTGATTATCCTGAAAAACAGGATAAAGTGAAAACCCTCTTTCGTCTGATACTGATTATTCCAATTTCCATAATTCTGGGCATCCTGTTAAATTCCGGCGAGACTGTTACAAAAACTATCAGCGAGAGCGCTGCAGGAGAGGTCGTTTTGAAAAACAGCCACACCTCAGGGGGGATACTTGCCAGCCTTTTTATTGTTACCGCCTTAATGATCATCTTTAGGCAGCGTTATCCACGCTGGTGGTTTGATTTTGCCCGGGAACTGACCTGTTTTGCCACAAGGGTCATTGCTTACCTTTTTCTACTGACCGACCGGTATCCTTCAACCGTTGATGAACAGTCCGTTCACCTGGAGATAGACTATCCCGATGCGGAAAAAGACCTCGATCAATATCAGCCTCTGTTCAAATGGCTGCTGGCAATTCCCCATTATTTTATTCTGACTTTTCTGGCCATTGCTGCCATTTTTTCGGTGATTATTGCATGGTTCATTATCCTGCGAACTGGCAGTTACCCGAAGGAACTGTTTTATTTTGTTGTGGGGGTTATGCGCTGGGGATTAAGGGTTTACGCATATGCCTTTCTCCTTGTTACTGACGAATATCCCCCGTTCAGTCTGGATTAAGTAAATAAAAAGTATGTCTGTCAGGGTAAACCCTGATATTGGATAAGGAGTTTAGAGAGGGGCAGGCAATTAAGCAGGCTGATAGACTGAAGGCTGTATCATAATTTCTGAATCAGTAAAGATCTCCATTTTGTAGAGACAGGTTTTAAACCTGTCTCCGCATGGTGGGGTATAAAACCAGTATTGTTGCTTTAAGCATTAATTTTTAACCGCATCGCGGTGATATATTAATAGCCACAATATTACATAAATATTTAGCCCCGGAGGGGTGATATAGTTTTCATGTGCCGCTCCTACAGAGCTTATCATTTTATATGCATCTGTGTTTCTATTAATATATCGCATCCAGGGATGCTTTTTGGATGCAACTTCCTTATTTCAACAACATTGGGATTTAAACCTGTCTCCATATGGTGGGGTATAACAGTTAATTTAACAGCGGGATAGTTATGAGTAAATAGGAACAATCCCCAATTTATTACCTGAATTATAAAATGAAATGAAAAGCTTCATATTTATGTTAAATAAACCTAAGAAATGTTATAGAATTAATCCTGTTAGATACTGCCCCCCATCCTGTTTTGTGGATTTAACTGAGCAAATCTGTACTATTCGTTGATTGACGACACAACGAAGAGCGGCAAACCAGATATCCCCATGATGGCCGGTGAGCAAGAAAAAAGTAATTATGGCAATTTTAACAACTAATGATATTCAGAAAAGAAATAGGTGAGTGATAATGAATAAGTTCAGTTTTACTTTAGTTTTGTGTCTTTTATTTTTCTTTGGGTGTAAAAATACTAATCCATATGGGAGTTTGCCTTCCTTTACTTCATCCGTATTCCCATCTCCTCCTCCTGTAACAGAAATAAAAGATGGTATAAAAATAAAAATAGTTGATGCAAATTACAAGGCAAAAGATTTTTTAAAACTTACAGTGACAAAGGGAGAAAGTAATATAACCTATCGTACTGAAACAGATACCACAATAGATACTAAAGTTGATAACAACTTAGTTTATAGCAGTAACATATACGACATGGTCAGATATTCATCAGAAAAACGAGAAAACCTTATTGGAAAATTTGATTGCATCCATGAAATAAATGGCAAATTAGTAAAGATGGATTTAGATGCTGACTACCTGGATGATATACCCAGTGAGTCAATAAATACTTCGAAGAAGAGGATGGATGAGATTATAAAAAACAGACTCTCATTAGCAGGCAAAATTATCAACACAGGAGATATTTTAACAGAATCCTATAGTAGCTATTTTAATCAAATTATTCTGCTGAATATTCCATTTAAATTTAGAGAAGTTGTTAAAGGTTTGGGAACTTACAAGGATCAGAGTTGTGTCGTTACTGAGTTAACCTTTAATGTTAAGGTAAATGATCCTAAAGGAGGAGAAGCTAAAGGAAAAGGATATGCATTGTATGATCCTTTGACTTTTGCTCAATTATATAGAGAAATATATATTTGTGCGAATGGATATCTTCTCGAATTGGAAGGTTATGTGAATGTGGAAATAGAAAATTCCTATGAAAGAACTGATATGAAAGTGAGAAAAATAATTGATGCCCCAAGTAAAATTTAAAAAAGAACCAACCAGTGAAAATATAATACCATTAAAAACATTAAGAAGTACATTTGCATTGCGGTTTGAAGTTATTGCAGTGCTTGTGAGCGCTTTAATTGAGGCTGAATAGATAATGGAAAAACATCTATCAAACTTTATTTCCGGCGGTTTTCTTATTACATGTGAGGTTGATCGACCTTCATATGTATCTCCTGATTTATTGCCAGATCATATTGTCAGTGCATCAGGTTGCATTGGGCCCTTTATTCCTGATACCTGGTGCATTGAATGGACACAGGACACCTGGGATAATCGAATTGAAGAATCTGAAAAGTTTGGTTTGAGTTTACATGATCTGAATGAAATCACAGAATGGGCAACATCACGATTCGGCAGGTCAATCGGATGGCCGAACGTAATTTTTAATTATGAAACAGCAGAAGAACTCGTTATTCGTTTTCTCAGAAATGTGCCCGGGGTCAGGGTTCTTGAATTATGTTTACACAGGGATATGGTGCAGGAGTTTTGTAAAAAAGCAGAACCTCTCCTTCAGCAGCCGGGATTCGCGCCAAATGGACGGCAGGGAATTCACGAAGCCATTCTGGAAGAGAAGTTACCGATACAAAGTGGAGATGTTCTCGGATTCGAACCTCTGGCATTCGATTATACACTGTCTTGTTCGTGGCTTTGCAACAGCCTTGATACTCAAGTAGAGGAATCCCTCGGAATCAAACCGAACCGGTACGGATTCATCGACAGCCTTGAGGAAGCGGTTAAGTGTGTGGAGTATATCTCAGGAGATGATATTTGCGCTGAACCTGGTCTCTGGCTTCCATGGCTTGTAATCGATCATATGAGAGGAATCCAATCTGCTCCACGAGACAACATATAAACATGCTGCCATGAGCAGTTTTTAAGCAGTTATCTTCTCCGGAGGCATTCTAATGATCAAAGGCTCATGTTTATGCGGAAAAATCGAATATGAATTAGCCGAACAGGGTCAATTAATTAATAATTGTCATTGTTCGCAATGCAGAAAAGCAAGCGGTGCGGCCTTTGGCAGTTTCCTTCATATCAGTAAAGATTATTTCAAATGGATTAAAGGGGAAGAGCATATTCAGGTTTATAACCCATCTCCTGAAATAAATCGATCCTTCTGTAAAATCTGTGGGTCCTGCGTTCCCGCTATTTTTGAGGAGTATAATAATGTTGCCATTCCGGCAGGCACTTTGGATGATGACCCCAATCTTAAACCTGTTGTCAATATTTTTGTCGGGTCTAAAGCATCATGGTACTCAATCACAGATGATCTGCCGGCATATGAAGAAACCGTGCCAAAAGATTTTATTAAATGAAATAATACGCCGCTTTTAACTATTGAAAGTAAGCTGATTAAAATCAAATAACTCTAAAAACAGTCTTTAATTTTTATTTATATTTGCAATCTGAAGTTTTCCCAAAATAATCAAATTGTGATAGGATTGTTTTTTATTTATATAAATTTATAAATAACACAAGAATACAGACGTTGAAATTATTGTCAGGGGCATAAGGATTAATAAAGCCTTTTCAGCAATCTTATCAGGGGAGACATGACATGATCGAATCTGAATATTTAAAGGACAATCTTAAATATGTTGAAAAATTAAAAAAAATACCGAGCTTTGAAGATTTTTCTGACAAGGACCTTTTAGGAATCCTTGAAATGAGTAAATTAAGGCAATATGAGCCGGGAGAGGTGATTCTGAAAGAAGGCGGTTATGATTCCTGGATATTTTTTCTTATCAGCGGAAAAATAAAAGTAGTCAAGAACGATGAAAGTTTGAGTATTCTAAAACGTACAGGGGATGTATTTGGTGAAATGGGCATAATTGACGCTTCTCCACGCTCTGCAACCATTTATTCAGTTGATAAGACAGTCTGCCTGGCAACAGATGCCTCCTATATTGATAGATTATCGGGTAATGACAAGTACATTTTTTCAAGCATCCTTTACAGGGTTTTTTCTCAGATCCTGGCGGAACGTTTAAGAGAAACAAGCGCGGAATTAATAAAGGCCAAGGAAGAAATTGAAAGGTTAAAGGCATAGGGGAAAAGCAGGCTGCCGTCGTCGCCAAGGCTATGCCGGGACAAGAATATCACCCTGCGAAAAACCTCCCTTTTCAACGTGGGGTGCGGTTTTATGCCCAATGTTGTTGATTTAAGAAACTTGTTTCCCAAAAGCATCTCTGGATGCGATATGTTAATAGGCTCTCAGGGACAAATAATATTCTAAGCTCTGTAGGAGCGATACATTCCAACTATGTCGCCCCTATGGGGCTATTTATTTTTGTATTATTGTGACTATTAACATAACACCGCGATGCGGCTAAAAACTAAACCCTAAGACAACAGTATCGGGTTTCCCCCTCCACCGCTTTATCATACCCTGATCCCATCGAAAGACTGTGGCACAGTTCTCAGCTGAATGACCTATCCGGATCACAATTATTTCAGAAAAGTCCTTACAGGAGATTTCTTATTGCCCTCTGACATCTGATCTCTGACTTCTGATCTCTGTTTTTTTATTCTTGACATCTAATTGACTACTGTTATATAAGTGTAATCACTTGGAGGCAAAAAGATGCAAATTCGTGTAGAAACATCTTCCGGAATGCCAATCACCCGGCAAATCGCTGCTCAAATCAGGGCACAGTGTGCCAGTAAAGCGCTCAAACCCGGAGACCGGCTTCCCTCTGTTCGGGCTCTGGCCTCTGAGCTCTCCGTCAACCAGAACACAATCCTTCGGGTCTACGAACGGCTGACTGCCGAGGGCCTGCTGGAACGACGTCACGGACAGGGCACCTTTGTAGCAGACAATATCCCCTCGGGCCAGATGAATTCTCAAAAACAGGTTCTCTACCAGCAGATCACTCAGGTCACCGAACTGGCAAAAACATTAGGCATAGATGCAGAAGAAGTTCATCGTTTATTGGATGAAATGTGGAAATAAATAACTAAGAGGAAATCCAATCATGAATGAAACAACCATCGAACTAAGCGGAATTATAAAATCCTATGAAAACAAAGATGTATTGAACGGACTGGACCTTTCGGTCCAAAGAGGCTCTGTTCTGGGCCTGCTCGGAACCAACGGCTCTGGCAAGACAACCCTCATCAAGTGCGCCCTGGGTCTGATTCGACCCCAAAGCGGCGAAGCACGTCTTTTGGGAGAACCTTCCTGGGATCTGAGCCCTGAAGCCAAAAGCCGAATCGGATACGTCCCCCAGGTTATCAACCTGTATGAATGGATGACGGTCCGGGACTTGATAGACTACACTGCTGCATTCTATACCAACTGGAATCATGATCTGGTTTCACGTTTGATAAAGGAACTGGATATTCCTGCGGAAGATCGCATCGGTCCGCTTTCAGTAGGACAGCGTCAGAAGGTGGCAATACTCCTTGCACTCGGGCACGAACCGGACCTGCTTATTCTTGATGAACCCGCCGCAAGTCTCGATCCCAAGGCACGACGACAGTTTCTGCAGATGATTATAGAACTCGCCGAACCGGATAAACGAACAGTCCTCTTTTCCACCCACATCACCTCGGATCTCGAACGCGTAGCAGATTCAGTAGCAATCCTGAAGTCCGGAACCATTGTCTGGCACGGATTACTTGAGGATTTAAAGGAGCAGACACACGTCAACCTCGAAGACACCTTTCTGGAGATGCATAATGCCTAACCCATACTTTCAGGTTGCACGTACCTATCTGCAACGGCCGGCCAGGCTGTTGCATCGATCTTTATTCATCTCGGGCATTCTATTTTTTAATATTTACATATTTTTCAATGTCGGCAAGGTTCTACAGTTTTACCTGTTCCTGTTTATTGTCCTGTTTTCCTGTTGGTCAGTTCATGTAAAGGAACAGTTCGCCACTCCCCGGGCATCACTGACGCCGGGTTTTCGAAAGATTCATGCTGTTGTAGCAACAACTGCTGCAACTGTTTTAGTCATTCTCCTGCCGGGAGTAACAGCCCTGTTGATCAACAGGCAACCCATCGGATTAATCTCCATCACGACGCTCCTGTTCGGCATAATACTCTGGGCTATATTGCGCCTGGGCAACATTTTCTTTCCTATCATAGCGGCCGGATTGGTTTTAACATTATTTGTGCCGATCCGGGAAAACATCGAAAAGATTGTTTCAGGAAACGAGCCGGTTCAGATATTCATTATCATGAGCATCGGCATAATTCTAAGCATAACCGGCATCATCCGCTTGTTTCTGCTTAACGAAGATAATTCGGAATACCGCTTGAGCTTTAAATCCCTCATGCATAAATCCCGGGGATGGCGAAGATGGTTCGCCAGCAGAACGGCAGCAAGAATGATTTATCATGCCCGACATGCAGCTGACTCCTGCTGGTCCAGGATGCACCGGTGGAACTTTTTAAACCGTTCTGTTTTGTCGGCTCTTTTTTTAACAATTTTTTTTAAACTCCTTTCTACATCTGTGGGTCATTTTAACGAAACAGTAAACTTCCAAGGGGCAACAATTATCCCGCTGATTTTACTCATTTATGAGTTTAATAAAAAAAGGCGTTTCATGGCGCAGGATATCATGATGCCTGTCAGTAGAGACAGCTACCTGAAGGAACTGGGGATCTCTTTTGCTTTCATTCAATTTATTGCATGGACTTTAGCAATTGCAGTATCCATTGTTTGGATTTTTATCGTATCAGCAAAACCAAACCCTGAATTTTTTATTTATTCAATCACTTATTCCTTTATGATGCAAATATGGATGTTCGGACTGGCTATCTGGATCTACAGTTCCCGTATAACGCCTTTGTATCTAATATTGATCATAATAACATGGCTTTCTGTAGAATATATGAAAGCTTTAGATGTACAGATGGTTGTCCCGTGGAAACCTCTAATACTGGGGGTTCTTCTTGCGCTCCTCGGCCTGCTTTTAACCTGGCGGGGTTATCGCCGCTGGATGGTCAAGGATTTTGATCCAAAGCAGAAGGACGAAAACATGGGAGCGGTACTATTCAATAAAAGGTACATCATATGATGATTGAAGCAACCATTGAGCAAACACACGTTAATCTTGAAGACACTTTATTGGAGATGAATCATGCCTAATACCTACATTCAGGTCATGCTTACCTACCTCCGACACCCGTTTGGTGTGTTGCAACGATATTTACTCATCTCAATTATCTTATACATTTTTGCTATGCTTTTCTTACCCAGCATACTCATCGAAAAGCATATATGTGTATCGATCATCTTGTTACTATTCATGATCCTGTTTTCCTGTTGGACAATTCACGCGAAGGAGCAGTTCGCCGACGCCAGGGCATCCCTGACACCAGGTTTTCGAAAGGTTCATGGTATTGTGTCGATAATTGTTGCTCTTGTTTTCGTCGTTCTCCTGCCGGGAGTAGTAGCCCTGCTGATCAATTGGCAAACCATCGGGTTAGTCTCGCTCATGACATTCCTGTTCGGCATAATTCTCTGGACCATATTGCGCCTGGGCAATACCTTCCTTTCTCTCATAGCGGCAGTATGGATTTTTACATTATTTGAGCAAATCCAGAGCAGCATCGAAAAGATTGCTTCAGGGAACGCGCTCATTTTTCTAGGCGTCGGTGCGGTACTCAGCATAACAGGCATCATTCGATTGTTTCTGCTCAACGAAGAAAAACCGGAATACAACCTTAACCTTAAATTCTCCATATATGATTCTCAGGGGTGGCGGAGGTGGTTCACCAATAGAAGGGCAGTAAGAATGATTTATCATTCCCGACATGCTACTGATTCATACTGGTCAAGGATATTGCGGTGGAACTTTTCAAACAGTCCTGTCTGGTCTGCCCTTTTTCATGCAGCTTACATTAATCTCTCTTTAATGTTGTTTTACTTTTTAACTGACGAAACCTTCCTCCCGGAGATAAGACTCCTTGTGGCTACACTCATGCCGCTATTTTTAGTTATCAGACAATTTAATAAAAAAAGCCGTTTCATGGCTCAGGATCTCATGATGCCTGTCAGAAGAGATACCTACCTGAAACAGGTGGCAATGTCTTTCATCACTCACCAATTAATTTGGTGGGGAGCTTTTATGACTGTGACTGTTTTATTGATTTTTACCTCAGTTGCAAAACCAGCCCCTGAATTTCTTTTTATTTCAATTTCCTATTCTCTAATGGCGCAAATAGGATCGTTTGGTCTGGTCATCTGGATCAGCAGTTTCGGCTCAACCATTTTGAACTTTTTCAACTTTTTGATCATTACTAAAGTCTTTTTTTATGTAATGATCCCGTTCATTAGTTATTTCAATAAATTGACATTGATTCCGTGGTGGTCATTGTTACTGGGTGTTTTTTATGCGGCCCTCGGCCTTGAATTGGCTTCGTGCGGCTATGACCGCTGGATGGTTAAGGATTTTGATTCATAGCAGAAGGATGAAGAAACAGGACAGAATATATTCTAACAAAAGGAACATCAGATCATGAATGAAACCACCATTGAACTTACCGGAATCGTAAAATCCTATGGAAAAAAAGAAGTATTGACCGGCTTGGATCTGTCGGTTGAGAAAGGTACTGTTATGGGTCTGCTTGGGACCAACGGCTCGGGCAAGACAACTCTGCTTAAATGCGCCCTTGGTCTTATCCGGCCGCAAAGAGGTGAAGCCCGGCTCTTGGGAGAACCTGCCATAACGCTTAGTGCAGAAGCCAAAAGCCGGATAGGATATGTACCGCAGGTTATTAACCTGTATCCCCGGATGAAGACCCATCAGCTGATAGACTACACAGCTGCATTCTATCCTGATTGGAACCATGACCTGGTTGCACGGCTTGTCAAGGAGCTGGATATTCCGCTTAACGATCGCGCCGGGCTACTTTCTGTGGGGCAGATGCAGAAGGTGGCTATTCTCCTCGCCATGGGACATGAGCCGGATCTTCTTATTCTGGATGAACCGGCTGCAAGTCTTGATCCCATTGCACGACGGCAGTTTTTACAAATGATCATCGAACTGTCCGAACCGAATAAAAGAACAGTCCTGTTTTCCACCCATATCACATCCGACCTCGAACGCGTAGCGGATTCAGTGGCAATACTTAAATCCGGCGTCATTTCCTGGCATGGATTACTTGAGGAGTTAAAGGAGCAAACCAATGTTAATCTTGAAGACAGTTTTCTGGAGATGCATCATGCCTAATCCATATCGCCAGGTTGCACTCACATATGTACGCCGGCCATTTCATTCGCTAAAACAATTCCTGTTTGTTTTGGGTTTCCTGTTCTATGTTGTTTTATTTTTTTTCATCGATAAAGGCAGCCAGGGATATCAAGCACTTAAACCATTTCAGTTAATTATCTTAATATTCTTTTATTCCTATTGGGCAATCCATATGAAGGAACAGTTTGCAAACTCCCGGGCGTCACTGATGCCCGGTTTCAGAAAAGTTCATGGTATTGTGGCGTCAGCGATGGCACTTTTTTTAGGTGTTCTATTACCGGGTCTGATGGCCCTGTCTATCGGCTGGCAATCTTTCGGTTTCATTTCCATAACAACGGTAATGTTCGGCGCAATGATCTGGTCCTTGCTGCGTCCGACAGGTATATTTTTTATACTTGTCATGGCCGTATGGTTTTCCTCCTTTACAGAACCAGTGCGCAGCGGCATGGAACAGATTGTTCTCGGTCACAAACCAATTCATGCGCTTATATTCCTGTGCATCGGCATATTGCTCTTTATATTCGGTATTATCCGGTTGATTATTCTTAACGAAGAAATGCCTGATTACCATCTCAACATTCAAGCTTTTAAAATTGGAAGAAGCAATATATCGGAAATGCAGCGGCAAAAAATGGAGAAACACCAATCCCGGGGGTTGGGAAACTGGTACATCAACAGATCTATAATAAAACTGATCGATCATGCAGGGAATGCAGCCGATTCTTACTGGTCGAGGATATGTCGATGGAATTATTTAAATATAAATATCTGGATTATCCTGATTATTGCTATCTTTTTTAATTTAATTTTCATGGCAATGGTTTTTTTACTGGTAAGATCATGCCGATGGTGGTGCTGGTCCTTGCAGCCACAGTCGTTTCGGCAGCATTAGCTATCCCGTTGATGATTGTAAAAAATCGTTTCTTTTCCCGTGATATCATGTTGCCCATCACCAGAGAAAACTATCTGAAGCAGTTTGGAATCTTCTCCATCATTAACCAGTTTATAATATGGGGAGTGTTTATGGCCGTATCTATTTTATGTATGTTTATTATGGCCATAAAACCGCCCCCCGAACTCCTTGCTTATTTAATCGTTTATTCCCTGATGATACAAATATGGTTCTTTGGACTGGCGTTCTGGGCTCTCAGTTTCCGCTCCATTGGCTTAACCATATTCATCCTTTATATTGTAGTTTTACCAACAACGCTACCCATAATGGCTTTCGATCCAAAAATGTTGAAGCTTATCACGTGGCATCCGTTTATCATGCTGTTCGGTGTCTGCCTCGCAGGTGTTGGTCTGCTGTTAACCTGGCGGGGTTATCGCCGATGGCTGATCGCAGATTTTGAATAGAAAAGTATATAAAAAGATATCAGGTCTGCCCGTATTTCTTCAATTTCAGTATCTTTATCCACACATTACCCTGCCCGCCTTCATCATCTCTCTCACTCATTTGTCATTTTCTGTAGGCTGAATAGCCCAACAATATGGCGGGGTATTTCAGATTGACATACAATGCTCAACTCTATATATTTTGTTCCTAAAAAAGGAAATTCTTATCAAAATAAAATCAAACAAAGCCTGCCCTTATTGCGCCCGCTTCTTCCATTAAACTAATATTCATATCTGAATTTTCTGGGAAAAGGCAAAAGATATTTTTAATCCGTCAGAATCTTATAAAGATTTAATATTCCAGCATTAGGTAAGGGTACCTGATGTTTAACAATTGATTTTTAAGCGTAACAGGATCTTTAACAGGGATAAAATGATATTTTTTATTAAAGGCAGAGAACTTTTGATTGGTCATTTTAAAAAATTACAGGACAGGGCCGTAAAGAGGATGGCCTCACCCTATTCCATTGAGCAAAACAGTCTGATTTACTGGCGTTCCCGCATCCTGTTTTCCATACTTTTTACAGCCATGCTTTTGTGTACTTTTGCTATAATCGCTGCGTTCGTGCTGATTATCAAAGATGGCATCTGGGGATTGGCACTGATTGATGCTTTTGCTTACGGGATCTGTATACTGCTGGTTTTTTCAGATCGCATGAACTACGAAACAAGGGCATTAATTACCCTGCTCATGGTTTACCTTATTGGAGTTTCGGTAATTATTTCAGTGGGATTTTTGAGCGGGGGACCCGCATGGCTGTTTGCCTTTGCAGTTCTTGTCGGTGTCCTGCTGGGAGTAAAACGTGCATTACAGGCCATACTTCTCAATACTGTTTCACTTGCAGTTTTAGGCTGGCTTTTTTGGACAGAGCGGTTGGGGCATGATTTTCCATTCTTTAATAATCCGGAGACAATGATATCTGCCTATGTGAACTATATTGTACTTAACATAATAGCTGCGATATCTGTGGCTTCTTTAGTAAAGGGACTTGTGTTCACACACAAAAAGGAAAAAATCTTAACCGAAAACCTGGAACTGGAACACAACAGACTGATAAGGGCCAAGCAGGATCTTGAAATGGAAGTGATGGAACGTCAACAGGCAGAAGCAGCGCTCAGTGAAAGCGAGAAGCAGTACAGACTTCTGGCTGAGAACGCTACTGATATCATCTGGACCATGGATTTGAGAAGTCGCAGGTTTACCTATGTGAGCCCATCAGTCCAGAGAATGAGAGGCATAACACCGGAAGAGGCAATGAATGAGTATCTGGAGGAGGTTGCTGACCGGGAGAGCCTGGAAAATATTAAAAGTATATTGAAGGAGGAACTGGCTAAAGAGGGAGATCCCGGAGTTGACCCGAAACGCTCCAGAATACTGGAAATTAAACATCGTCATAAAAACGGGGACTATTTATGGGCTGAGACAACCGCAACCTTCATCAGAAATAATGAGGGTATACCTGTGGAAGTTCTGGGTGTAACACGCGATATCAGAGACAGAAAAGCTGCTGAACAGGAAAAACAGGTACTTGAGAACAGGCTTATACAGTCAAAAAAGATGGAGGCTATAGCCACCCTGGCAGGAGGAATAGCTCATCAGTTCAACAATGCTATTACAGCGATAATCGGAAATCTCGAATTATTGGATTTTAATCCTTCCAGCAGTGAGATGAAAGAACAGCTTGCTTCTATAAAAAGCACAACCTATCGGTTAGTAAAGCTCACCAGTCAGCTGCTTGCCTATGCCAGAGGTGGAAAATACAGGCCTAAACCCATAAACCTCAGCCTATTTGTGAGAGAAGCTCTGCCTCTAATTGAACACACTGTGCATCCCGGTATCTATATAGAGACAGACCTGCCAGTAAAGATCTCTCCTGTTGAAGCAGATGAAACTCAAATACAGATGGTCCTGTCAGCCCTTTTATCCAATGCATCGGAAGCAATAGAAGACAGTGGGCGTATACGAATCTCCTGCTGTGAGTTGAGCATCCATGAGGAAATGTGCAGGGATAAGCCGGGCCTTATGCCGGGATTTTATGTGAAGCTTACAGTAACGGATGACGGCATCGGAATGGATGAAAAGAGTAAAAACAGTATTTTCGAGCCTTTTTTTACTACAAAGTTTCAGGGCCGGGGACTGGGTATGGCAGCGGTCTATGGAATTATCAAAAACCACGGAGGGTGGATTTCGGTAGACTCTGAAGTGAATCGCGGTACTGCTGTGAATCTTTACATACCTGTAGTAATGGAGGACAGGAATGAGGTAAAAGAAGTAGAAGAATAAAAAACCAATCCGCAGATGAGGTAGACCTTACTTCTGGTCGAGGATGAGGATGGAATTTTGTTGGGTTGCCATTCGACATGCTCATGATCTTGAGCAAAGTTGAAAGGCTTCGCTTAACCCAACCTACAAACCGGTAACATAACTTTCCAGTTTCTGATAAATTCACACACTCCAAAAAACCTGAATATCTCGAATATATATAAACCGGCCAATGTTTTAGTTACTGCAATTAATGACAACAGGGATATAGATCACGTGGATTTATACTACTGCAAGTCTTATTTTTTATATTTAACAATCTTTCGGTATAACATTCTAACATAATGGCGCTCCTGCTCCACGCCTGAATGCCTTTGGCATCTCATACCCTGCCGCCCCGATAAACCGGAATCCTTGTGAAACAAATGAGGTATTGAAAATCGAATAAACTGACCCGCCTAAGAGCGGAGGGGCAGTTTATTCATAGATTATCTATTGAACTACCTTTAATGCCTCTTCAGTAACCTTAAGAAGTGCATCCGCACCCACGGGTGAACCTGTAGCCTGTTCCATCCACAGGTCAGGTGCAATATTGCCCAGCTTGCACATTTTTTCTATTTCGCCGCCAAGATCCCCTGATTTATTTAACTGCTCCTCTATCTGAACAGCGATTAAATGACCGATAGGATAGTTAGGAAGATAAAGAAAATTATTTATCATGTGCGAATATATGGCTAAAAGCTCAACATCATCCTGACCAAAAACAGGTGCATAATATTTATTCCAGATATCCCTGGCAATATTCAGGACAGCCTCTTTCAGCTGCGCTGGTGTTGCATTCGGATTATCATACATCCAGTGCCATGCAGCCATGTCAACAAGCGCTACACCGGCAATCTCATACATTCCCCAGAACTGATCCAGTTTTTTAAGCGCTGCAGCCTGTTCATCCTCGCTGGCAAGCCCCAGAAGCTCCATGTCCCTGCCCTGAAATACAAAGGCTATTGCCTCTGTAAAGGCGGTATTTGGCACACCGTTTAAAAAATAGTAATCCACATCATACAACGAAAAGGTCTGTTCAACATTGTGCCCCATTTCATGGACAGCAACATTATATCCCTTGTAATCCATCCCGTCTTTACCGATACGTGTGCGCAGATGAGCCTTTGCCCCGCGCATCTGGGCGCCCCATGCATGGCCCGATCCCCGTGCCGGATCAACTGTGATCTTGTCGGCCAGGTATTGAGCTCTTTCCTGTGAAAAGCCAAGGTCCATCAGCATGCGCGGCATATCACTTGCGTAGGCCTCTGCATTTGGATATTTTTCCCCGGTGATTTTATTCAGTTCCTCTTCTGTATATTTACCCCGTGCCTTAAACCCGTTGTACCAGATATCAAAGGGTTTAAAATCACGCCCGAGCCTTTTTCTGATAAGGGCAGCCACCTTTTTGACAGATTCCGAGGATAAAACCGCTTCAAACATTTCCTTCACACGCTCCTCAGGGATTTCACGGCCAAGATCAAAACTTCTTCGAATATGGGTCGGTGCAGTGGGTGAGTAAGGATCCTCAAGTTTCACCGCCTTAAAATTATCAAGCAGTATCTTAAAACGGGTATCAGGTTCAGGGCTGTTGGAAACAACCAGATTTTGAGGAGCAGCTTTACCCGAATCATTAACATCAGATTTTTTAACCTCGTTTGTATAGGGATTCCAGTCAACATAGGGATTATCTATCACCATTTCGGGAATGGTCTGGGTAACAATGCGTTCCATAACCTTCTGTATCATTTCCTGCTGTTTCAGGCCTTTATCGCCATTGCTGTACCGGGCCTTGATTTCATCCCTGAGATTCCAGTGTGACAGAAGACGCATTCCCTCCGGAAAAACTCTTTCACCTTCATCAGTCAAAAGGTGATGCATCCAGATATTATATTCCGCTATGTACTGATCCGAAACGGCTCCGGCCTCTGATATGGCCTGGTTCACCTCTGCAGGAATCCTGGTATCAAAGATCTGGCCAAGACGTGCCTCGGCCCACTGCCTGCGGCTCCAGTTCCGGCCTTCATTCAGTCGCTGCTCCAGTGTGGTTAAGGGGAAATTAAGCAGCACAGCAAATGCCGCCTTATTTTTAAACATATCATCTGTAATATGAGCGGACGGGTCATAGGCGGCAAAGATCTCATCAAAGGGCTCAATATCACCTATATCCAGATCCATCTGCCAGCGAAGGGCAAGTATAATTTCATTCATGTGCCCGTTCATTTTTTCTGAGATCCGCTGAAAGCGATTAAAGAGTTCATCACGCTTTTCCTTGCTGCCCGCATAATAGCGTTCAATAAAGGCCTCAAATACTTCCGAACCGCCATCCTCTGCTCTCCAGAAATCAGCCACCTGCTGAACGCCCTGTATTATCCTTTCCTTCTGGTCTTCACCGAACTTTGCTGTAAGTTTATCCTGCATTTTTATCTTGGAAGCCTCCAGCCAGGACAGATCCGCATTCTTTTCTTCTATTTTTTCTTCTACCTTGCTGGTACACGATACCCCCATAAACAGTATTAAAACTGCTGCTGTTAACATCCTTATAATAGCCATATTTCTCCCCTTATTCGGATAAACTGATACGATTTTCTTTTAAAATAAAAAATATAAGAAAGTCCAGGCGTATGTGTCAAGAAGAACACAGATAAAGGAGATTGAATATGCTGGAAGTTTTTTCTATGCCTTGTTTTTTAAATCAAAAAATGTGATATATAATCTTTAAAAACCTCTTTTCAAATGTAATTTTAAACAGATCGAAAGGGCGGTCCGGCCCTGCCTTTAAAGACTTTACAGATGTCAGCATGGCCGACAGTATCGCATGTTTCCAGAAGAAAGGAACTTTCCATGGCATACGGCATTACACGAGAAGAAGCAGTTGACCTGTTGAATGAGCATATCAAGAATCCTAACCTTATTAAACACTCTCTTGCATCAGAGGCGGTTATGAAGGCCCTTGCAGACCGGCTGGGCGAAGACCGCGAAAAGTGGGGACTCACAGGTCTTCTGCATGACCTGGACACCGAGATGGTAGATGCGGACCTGTCAGTGCACACGCATGAGACAGCCAGGATTCTTCGTGAGAAGGGTGTTGAAGAGGATATTATCCAGGCAATCCGGCTGCATAATGAGGCAGCCCATAATGAAAAGCGTTCCGAACTGTTTCATCACGCACTTGCTGCAGGCGAGAACATTACAGGCCTTATTATAGCCACTGCACTGGTCTATCCGGATAAAAAACTGGCAGGCGTCAAGACAAAATCCATAACAAAACGCATGAAGGAAAAGAGTTTTGCCGCAGGTGTAAACAGGGATATAGTAATGGAGTGTGAAAAACTGGGCATGGATATAACCGAATTCGCAGGCCTTTGCCTCAATGCAATGCAGGGTATTGCGGATGATCTTGGGCTCTAGTGTATTTCTTTTCCTTTTAAAACTATTTAAGATCTCAGAATATATATTTGCAGACCAGTAACAGGGAGGATTTATATGGGTTTAGTAGAAGAGCTTGAAAAATTGAATAACCTCAAACAGAGAGGTGCTATCTCCGAAGATGAGTACGAAGATGCCAAGGCAAGAATCCTGGACAGTAAATCCAATGAATTCAACTTCGATCAGACAGCAGGCAGGGCTTCTTCGAATGAGAATATGTGGGGGATGATTATTCACCTGTCTCAATTCTGCGGATATCTTGTTCCCTTTGCAGGTCTTATCGCACCGATCGTTATATGGCAGATAAAAAAGGAAGAATCCCATATTCTAGATCTGCACGGCCGTATTGTTGTAAACTGGATTATCACTGCCGCCCTGTTTGCTCTTATATTCGGACTTTTATGTTTTGTGTTTATCGGAATACCCCTTTTAATAGCACTGGGACTGATCGGCATTATATTTCCTATTATCGGCGGAATAAAGGCGAACAGCGGCGAAATCTGGAAATACCCCTGTTCAATAGAATTCTTCAGTCTGGATCAAAACCGGTGAAATAAAAACAGACAGAGGATATGAAGCATGAGTAATAAACTCTACAATGACAGACTGTTAAAATTTTACTCAGGGATAAATGTAAGGTTATTAATAAAGGCTGATGATATTAATCAATTTATTTTTAAAAAAGTCTTAACAGGAAAGGAGAGACTAACATGAGTATTGACAGCACAGTTAAAAAGGATACATCGCGCAGAGGATTTTTCAAGAAACTGCTTGCAGGCGCAGGTGGCCTGGCTCTGGCGGGCTGGCTCAACAGGACCCTTGGCCCAGGTGAAGGCGAAGTGATGGCCGCTGCAGCCGGAGCAGTATCACCGGATGGAACAAAATACGGGAAATTTTTTTTAAGGGACAATGGTGAGCCGCCAAAGGCAAACGATTTTGTCGGGCTTAACAGCCTCCCCATATTTCCGGAAATAGCCAGTCCGCAGACCTATTTTAGAGGCGCTTCGGCACTACCCGGGGCAACCGCAACCATAGGATGGCAGGTATTCACCGATCCGGTCTGCTGGGAAACTCCACACATACATAAATATGATGAGTTTCTTATCTTCCTGGGTGCGGATCTTCCGGACCTTTGCAGCAGTTTTGATGCGGAGGTGGATCTCTGGATGGGAGAGGAAATGGAAAAACACACCATCACCTCCACAACCGTGGTATTTATTCCAAAGGGCGTACAGCATGCCCCGCTTAATTTCAGAAAAATCAATAAGCCCATTCTCTTCCATGCACTGTACCTTGGGCCGAACCTGGACCGCGAACCGCGCGTTCCTGACTTTGATTTAAGAACCTTTGACTGGGGAGGCCCTGCAAACCTTAAGGTATTTGGTCCGCCGCCCAAGAAGAAATAGTTTAAATAAATAAGACAGGCAGTTAAGAAAAAAATCAACTGCCTGTCTTATTCCGATAAAGTCCTGTTATTGAATACCCTGTTTAACTTACAAAAAGATCCTTTGTTGAAAAATTGGGTTCGCTGGTAAGATTGACCCCGAGACGCCTCAACCCAGCCTCATCACCTGGCGTTGGAATATGGGTCATATGGACCTCGCATCCCTTCAGCTCGGGCAGCTTTTCCATTGCCAGCTGTGCGGCAGGATTTGTTGTAGCGCTTATACTGAGCGCGATCAGGGTCTCCAGCAGATCCATGTTTAGATTTTTTTCATTCAATATCCGGGTCTTAAGTCTTCCGACTGATTCAGTTATATTTGCAGGCAGCAGTTTGATCTTTTCCGGTATTTCCGCCAGGTATTTTATGGCATGCAGTATAAGGCTGGATGCCGCATGGAGATAGGATGAATTGCTTCCTGTTACAATAGTTCCGTCCTTTAGCTCTATTGCCGCCCCGCAGAATATTCCTTCACTTCCCTTATTTCTCTTTGTTGCTTCAAGGGCCGCATCATGGGCAGGCTGAACGACTTTTCTGTAATCTGAATCTATATTGAAATCCTCCATAAGGAGTTCAACCCTTTGAACAGTATCTTTACTGGCGAGTCCCATTACATACTCACACTGATAGCGAAAAAACCTTCTTATAATCTCCTGCTTTGACGCCTCCCTTGTCTCCTCATCATCCAGTATTGCGAATCCCACCCGGTTAACACCCATATCCGTCGGTGACTGGTAGGGAGTCTCTCCGCCGCGTATCTTTTTCAGTATCCTCTTAAGAACAGGAAAAACCTCAACATCACGGTTGTAATTAATGGCCTTTATATTGTATGCCTCCAGATGAAAGGGATCGATCAAATTAAAATCCTTAATATCAGCCGTGGCCGCCTCATAGGCTATGTTTACAGGATGCTTGAGAGGAATGCTCCATATCGGAAATGTCTCAAATTTTGCATACCCGGCATTTACTCCTCTCTTGTGTTCATGGTAGACCTGAGAAAGGCATGTAGCCAGTTTTCCGCTTCCCGGTCCCGGCCCGGTTACAATTACCAGCGGCTTGTCAGACTCTATAAAGGGATTGGCGCCATACCCTTCATCACTTACAATCAGGTCAACATCTGTCGGGTAACCCTTGGTAAACTGGTGGGTCAGGACATTTATCCCTCTCCTCTCCAGCTTGTTTTTAAAGAGCTTTGCAGCCGGCTGCCCGTTATATCGTGTTATAACAACACTCAGGACATTTATGCCCCAGTTACGCAGATCATCTATCAGCTTGAGGGCTTCGGAATCATAGGTGATTCCGAAATCGGCCCTCATCTTTTTTCTTTCAATATCTCCTGCATATATACATAAAATCAGATCTGCCTGGCCCTTTAATTCCTGAAGGAGCCTCATCTTTATATTGGGATCATATCCGGGAAGAACCCTGGCTGCATGGTAATCATAAAGGAGCTTTCCCCCAAACTCCAGATAGAGTTTATCATTGAATCTCTTCGCCCTTTCAATAATCTCCGCTGACTGTTCCTGAATGTATTTTTCGTTATCAAACGCTATCTTCATATCCGCACTTCTCCTTAATCTATGACCGATACCTGACAAACCGTTCATATTCTAACTTGAGCCAGTCGGGCCAGTATTTCTCAGCTATAGGGTAACTGGCGTCAAGGGCCTGAAAAGAACCGTCTCCGGCCACATCCCTTATACCTTCAAGGGTGTTGTACATCACCTCATCAACACCAACGAGTTTAGCCACTGCTTTGTTGATTTCATCCATGGATTTATCATAGGGATTGTCATCCTTAAATGCCCTCTGGACAGCCAGTTCATGAAGACATTTTATTCCCCTGTGCCATTCCTTGAAGGAAGGGAAAGCCATGGGGCCATAGGATATCCAGAATTCGATGTATTTTGCGCCTGCGTTATAAACAACCCACACCGAACCGCCTTCACTTACACTGCCCCTTACAATACTGTCATCACCCATGGCGATTCGCCTGCCATTAAGGATCGAATCAATACCGCCGAATTTCAGGCCTACTTCCTTTGTCCTTGAGGACCGTTCCCCTTCCTGGAAGGTCCTTACGGCCTGTGGAAGCTTTATAAGGGCCGGGAACAGGTTTTTCTTTAATCCCTCTGCAACCCCAACGGTTACTCCCCACCCTGATTCCGGGTTTGGAATAACAATATCTGCACTCGATCCTTTATAATATTCAACCAGCTTAAGCCCGAGTTCTCTCCTTATCTGGAATATCTCCTTTCCCCTGTATAGAGAGGCTACATTTCCAAAATAGACCCCCTGAAACACATCAGGACTCATCTGCTCTTCTCTCAATCTCCTGGTCCTGATACCCGAATCACTGCAGATTGTCATCTCAGCACCTTCATATTCCTTTTCTATGGTTCCACCCAGACGCCTGTGGGAGCATGATTCCGAACTGGCGACGAATGTTCCATTGATCATTCCATAACAAAAGGGTTCAAACGCCTTTGCATCATTCAGGGTAATAAGGTGTGTCTCTTTTCCGTCATATATAAGTGCGGTCAGTGCAAATGTTGCCCTTCCATCCAGTTTCTCCAGGAGTTTCTCACCCGCTTCAAAACTGACCCCTTCCTGGCTGATGTATTTATGTAGAAGGGCGCCTATTATTTCTGTTTTATTACTTGTCTGCAGCCTGTAATCCTCTTCAAGCTCACTGATCAGGTCTCTCTTCCCCCTGAGATAACCATCCATCGTAACAACGACTTTGTATTTTGAGCCTGAATAGGGTGATATTTCAATTGGTTCGGCATTAATCTTTTCGGCAACAGCACCCTTTGTATAGCCTATATTCCCTATTGCCGCCATGGGTGAAAGGTCCTGAAAAATTTTAACCAATCTATCGTCAATAATTTCGGCTATCCTGCCAAGCCCCTTGTGTATGTAGATACCTTTACGGCTTCCTACTGCAAGACCTGTACTGGCCTTTCCCCTGTGCTGACATGCGCCTGTGGCTAAAAACGCCTTACTGACCAGTTCATTATCACCACTGCCATATACCCCTACTATTCCATCCATTCTTTACACTCCTCCCTATTTAATGTCAGAATGATAACTCTGAAGCGATTTCACACTGCCATGCCCTTTTCGGAATGCACCGATTCCCCTTGCTGCGGCAATACCTGCTGCAAGGGTTGTAATGTAAGGGATCTTATATTTTATGGCAGCCTTCCTTATGTAGGAATCATCATTTTTGCTCAGTTTGCCGGACGGGGTATTTATAACAAGATGGATATCTCCGTTTTTGATACTGTCAACTATATTGGGCCGGCCTTCATGCATCTTCAGGATAGGTTCTGCATCTATATCATTTTCCTTCAGGAAGCGGCATGTTCCGTTTGTTGCCAGTATCCTGAAATTGAGTGACTTAAACTGTCTTGCTAATTCAAGAACAGCAGGACGGTCATTTTCGGAAACAGTGAGAAGCACTGTACCCTCAGACGGCAGGACAAGCTGGGTTGCTTCCTGGGCCTTATAATAGGCCAGGCCGAATGAGTCTGCCAGTCCAAGGACTTCACCGGTCGAACGCATCTCAGGACCAAGGACTGGATCAACCTCAGGAAACATATTAAACGGGAAAACAGATTCCTTTACACCATAATGAGGTATTGCCCGCGGTCTGATATCAAGGTCCTTAAGGCTTTTTCCAAGCATGACCTGTGTAGCCATACGGGCCATCTGGATGTTACAGACCTTTGATACAAGCGGTACGGTCCTTGATGCCCTGGGATTAGCCTCCAGTATATAAACTGTGTCACTGGCAATAGCATACTGGATATTCATAAGCCCCACCACATTGAGCTCAATAGCAATCTTTTTTGTATATTCATATATTGTATCGATATGTTTTTGTGGGATGCTCACCGGGGGTATTACGCATGCTGAATCGCCTGAATGAACGCCTGCAAGCTCTATATGCTCCATTACAGCCGGAACAAAGGCATCCTTTCCATCAGATATTGCATCAGCCTCCGCTTCTATTGCGTTCTCAAGAAATTTATCTATCAGTATGGGTCTTGAAGGACTTACATCTACTGCGGCGCTGACATACTGCCTCAACATCTCTTCGTCATGTACAACTTCCATTGCCCTTCCTCCCAGGACATAGGAAGGTCTGACCATAAGCGGATATCCAATAGATTCTGCAACTTTTAGAGCCTGATCTAGATTGCTGGCCATGCCTGATTCGGGCTGGGGTATACCCAGCCTGCGCATAACCTGGCGAAAACGATCGCGATCTTCAGCAAGGTCTATCGCATCCGGGGAAGTACCTATTATTTTCACACCTGCCTTTTCAAGCTCGGATGCAATATTAAGCGGGGTCTGCCCGCCGAACTGCACTATCACACCTTCGGGTTTTTCCTTTTCATATATGCTTAATACATCCTCAACTGTCAGCGGCTCAAAATAGAGTTTATCGGAGGTATCATAGTCCGTTGACACGGTCTCAGGATTACAGTTGACCATTATGGACTCAAGCCCTTCGTCCCTTATAGCAAAGGCGGCATGAACACAGCAGTAGTCAAATTCAATGCCCTGCCCTATCCTGTTTGGTCCGCCACCAAGCACCATGATCTTCCTGTTACTGCTTGATTCAACCTTATCAGGGGCATTATATGTGGAATAGTAATAGGCAGCATCTTCAACACCGCTTACCGGTACAGGTTCCCATGCCTCTTCAAGGCCCAGTGCCTTCCGCTTTTCCCTGATTTTGTCCTCAGGGATTTCAAGTATCTGGGACAGATACCTGTCCGAGAACCCATCCTTTTTTGCTTTGATGAAAAGATCGTCCGGCAAATCCTTTGTCTTATATTCAAGAAGACTGTTTTCAAGATCCACCAGCTCTTTCATCTGTTCAATAAACCATGCCTTTATATGTGTCTTTTTGTGAAGGTCATCAATCGCTGCCCCTTTTCGAAGTGCTTCATACATAATGAACTGGCGCTCGCTTGTCGCCTCAGACAGCATATCCATAAGTAGATCAAGAGATTTTTTATTGAAATCCTTTGCAAACCCCAGCCCGTACCTGCCGTTTTCAAGAGAACGGATTGCCTTCTGGAATGCCTCTTTATAATTCCTGCCAATGCTCATTACCTCACCCACTGCGCGCATCTGGGTCCCCAGTTTATCTTCAGAACCCTGAAACTTTTCAAATGCCCAGCGGGCAAATTTAACCACAACATAATCACCCCAGGGAGTATACTTGTCGAGAGTACCGTCTCTCCAGTAGGGTATTTCATCCAGCGTCATGCCGCCTGCTAAAAGAGATGAAACAAGAGCAATGGGAAAACCCGTAGCTTTTGAAGCAAGAGCCGAGGACCGGGATGTCCTGGGATTGATTTCAATAACCACAACCCTTCCTGTTTCAGGATTATGGGCAAACTGGATATTTGTTCCGCCGATGACCTGTATTGCCTCTACAATATTGTAGGAATATTTCTGAAGTTTTTTCTGCAGTTCGGGATCAATTGTAAGCATAGGGGCGGTACAGAAGGAATCACCAGTATGAACGCCCATTGCATCAACGTTTTCAATAAAACAGACCGTTATCATTTGATTTTTTGCATCTCTTACGACCTCAAGCTCAAGCTCTTCCCACCCTAAAACCGATTCTTCCACCAGGACCTGCCCTACCAGGCTTGCGGATATTCCTCTTGAGGCAATAGTACGCAGTTCTTCAATATTATATACAAGCCCGCCGCCGGTTCCTCCCATGGTATATGCAGGCCGAATAACAACGGGGTACCCCAGTTCTTCAGCAATCTTCTCTGCTTCTTCAACAGAAAAGGCGGGTTTACTTCTGGGCATTTCAATGCCGAGTTTATCCATTGTTTCCTTGAAGGCTATACGGTCTTCACCACGCCTTATTGCATCAACCTCAATGCCTATTATCTTAACACCGAATTCATCAAGAACCCCTGTCCTGGCAAGTTCTGAAGACAGGTTGAGGCCGGACTGCCCGCCAAGATTTGGTAAAAGGGCATCCGGTCTTTCTTTTTCTATAATCTCCCTCATCATATTAAGGTTGAGGGGTTCAATATAGGTAGCTTCAGCCATTCCCGGATCCGTCATAATGGTAGCTGGATTTGAATTGGCAAGTACAATTTCATAGCCAAGTTTTCTAAGCGCTTTACAGGCCTGTGTCCCTGAATAATCAAATTCACATGCTTGACCAATTATGATTGGTCCCGAACTTATAATCATTACCTTGTTAATGTCCTTGAGTTTCGGCATAATGCCTCCTTGTTTTTTAGTTGAACTAATATATTGAAGCATCATATTAGTGTCAAGAATATGGTATAATGAATTAGGTATAGAAATATTTTTCTAACAACTTTAAAAGTCATTTTTAATTAACATTTTTGTGTCAATATTTACCCTGATATACATTTTTGTATTTTAGTTCATACCTCTCATACTGGAACACTAGCTACAACTTACTGTTATATATATACATTCTCCATTCAGGGCATAATGGCACACCCATTGCTTATGTTTAAATAGTAAACAATCTACTTTCAAAGGAGAGGAAGGAGAGAACACTATGAACGCAGGAGATACCGCTTTTGTTTTAATGTCGGCTGCACTGGTCATGCTGATGACCCCCGGGCTGGCACTTTTTTACGGAGGAATGGTCCGCAACAAAAATGTACTGGGGACCATTATGCACAGTTTTATTTTACTTGGAGTTATAACGATTGAATGGGTACTGATAGGATATTCCATGTCATTCGGAACTGATATCGGAGGAATCATCGGCAATTTTGACTTTTTTGCCCTGAAAGGCGTGGGCATGACTCCCACGGAAGGGAGCACCATACCCCACCTGTCCTTTATGATATTCCAGTGCATGTTTGCAATCATTACACCGGCCCTTATCACAGGGGCATTTGCAGAAAGAATGAAATTCAGTGCCTTTCTGCTCTTTTCACTGCTCTGGGCAATAATTGTCTACAACCCGCTCTGTCACTGGGCATGGGGCGGTGGCTGGATGGGGGCAGATGGAGCCCTTGACTTTGCCGGCGGAACGGTTGTCCACATAAGTTCCGGATCAGCAGCCCTTGTAGCCGCATTAATGATCGGGAAAAGAAAGGGTTACGGCAGTACTGCATACATACCCCATAACCTGCCTATGACAATAACAGGTGCTGCACTCCTCTGGTTCGGCTGGTTCGGATTCAATGCCGGAAGTGCCCTTGCATGCAACGGTCTGGCAGCAAATGCATTTGTTGTAACGCATATTTCAGCGG
This sequence comes from Desulfatiglandales bacterium, assembly GCA_963667015.2. Taxonomy (GTDB): domain Bacteria; phylum Desulfobacterota; class DSM-4660; order Desulfatiglandales; family HGW-15; genus JAAZBV01. The sequence goes on along the minus strand of CAXXJJ010000001.1, from coordinate 1,985,356 downwards.
CAGTTGCCGCTCTTACATGGGTTCTGGCCGAATGGTTTCACAGTGGAAAGCCAACCACTCTGGGTGCAGCCAGCGGCGCGGTAGCGGGACTCGTAGCAATTACGCCTGCATGCGGATATGTCGGCCCTGTAGCATCAATAATAATAGGTGGAATTGCCGGGGTACTCTGCTTTGGAGGCGTCATGCTTAAAAGCAAACTGGGCTATGATGACTCGCTTGATGTTGTAGGAATACACGGCCTTGGAGGTATCTGGGGAGCACTTGCTACAGGCCTTTTTGCAAGCCTCGCAGTTAATCCCGACGCAGCCAACGGCCTGTTCTTTGGAAATCCGGTGCAGCTCTGGATACAGTTTAAATCGGTCATAGCCACAATGGCATTTTCATTTGTCATGACCTTTATAATTCTTAAAGTTGTTGATCTGGTAGTTGGATTGAGAGTTACTGCGGAAGATGAAGAAAGAGGTCTGGATATCAGCATGCACAATGAAACCGGGTATACTACATAGTCGGCTTCATGAGAATACTTTAAGTTTATGGCGTATCATCGGATAGATTATTCTTGCGCTGGCCTGTATTAACAGTGTAATCTGGAAAGATCATACGCCATTACTAAAGAAAGGAGTCAAGTATATGAAGAAATTAGAAGTTATCATTAAGTCATTTAAACTGGATGATGTAAAGGAAGGACTCTCGTCGATAGGAGTCAGGGGACTCACAGTTAGCGAAGTAAAGGGATTTGGAAGACAGAGAGGTCATAAGGAAATATACAGAGGCGCTGAATACCAGGTTGACTTTGTCCCCAAAATAAAACTTGAAGTAGTAATGGAAAGTGAACTGGTTGAGGAAGCATGTAAGGTAATACAGGAAAAAGCCGGGACAGGTCAGATAGGCGACGGAAAGATATTTATACTACCTGTTGAGGAAGTAATCCGCATCAGAACCGGCGAAAAGGGCAAAGACGCTATTTAGTTTCCATCCATAAACGGCTCTTTTTCACAATCTCTGCGAACCGGCGAAAAGGGCAAAGACGCTATTTAATAAAATAGGTTATCATGTCAGCAGATAATAAAGCCGAAGAACTTTATTCTGAAACAGAATATTCCCTGGACGCAAAGAATAGACAATCAGCGCATGCTGAACTCAAAGAGTCCAGGGATGCTCTATTCTCCCAATTCTCAAATGGAACAGTTAAAGAGGACTTTCAGGAAGAGTATTCGGAGATTATTGATAATTACTTCAGGATAAGCATTCAGGAAAGTGAAACAGGACAGGAACTGTTTAAAAAGAAAATACCATTTTCCCTTGTCGCAGTAGGGGGATATGGCAGAAGAGAATTATGTCTGTATTCTGATATTGATATACTTGTTTTATTTAATAAAAAAATTCCGTCCAGTGCAAAACAGCTCACCGGAGAACTTTTTTATCCCCTGTGGGATCTTGGATTTGAGCTTGGCTATGGTGTAAGGACCATTAAAGACTGCATCAAGCTTGGACACAGTGATTATGAAGTGCTCACCTCGCTGATGGACGCAAGATTCCTCTGCGGTGATTCGCTGCTTTACCTGAACATGGTGGACACCCTCCAGAAAAAGGTCATAGAAAAAGAATCCCTCAAGTTTATCAGATGGCTCCAGGACAGAAACACCATGAGAATGATAAATTATGGCGATGCAAGTCATCAGCTTGAGCCGAACCTTAAAGACGGCATTGGAGGGTTGAGGGACTATCACCACATACTCTGGATGGCAAAGGCCCTGTACGATATCCGGGGTTCAAGGGATCTTGAATACCTTGGCAAACTTTCATATCAGGAGTATCAGGAACTTACAAAGGAAGTCCATTTTATCTGTCATGTAAGGAACCATCTGCACCAGCTTTCAAAAAGGAAAAATGACAGACTGAATTTTATTTACCAGGAGGAAATAGCAAAACGTCTGGGTTATAAAAGGGATGGCAAAACAGCTGCGGTCGAGGTTTTCCTTGAAGACCTTCATTCTTCAATGGAAAACATCAAGATCCTGCACCGCTCATTCCTTTACGGGCATGCTGTTAAAAAACCGCCCAAAAAGGTGAATGTTGACCTGAATGATATAAAGAACGGTCTTCACCTTCACCAGGATGAGATCGCCTACAACTCGGCAACATCAATACTGGCGGACCCGGGTATCCTTATGAGGATATTTGAAGTCAGTTCCAAATACGGCATTACCCTGACCATGGATGCCAGGAGGCTTACAAAGGAATTTCTGTCCCTTATAGATGACGAGTTCAGGAGTTCTGAAAAATTATTTAAAAAATTTTTATATATCCTTAACAGTCCCAATGCTGTTGAGATACTGGACCAGATGTTTGAGACAGGATTTCTGGATGCCTTTATTCCGGAATTCGGCGATATCAGAGGAAGAGTACAGTTTGATGCCTACCATATATACCCGGTAGGAAGACATATACTTGAGGCTGTTTCATATTTAAAAAACATATCCAAAGAAAAGGATATCCTTCTGGTCGACACATATAATGATCTAAAAAATAAAGAGCATCTGCTTCTTGCGACATTTCTGCATGACATAGGTAAAACCGGTAAAGGTCATTCCAAAAGGGGTGTGAAAATAGCGAGGACCCTGCTGGAAAGGGTAAGTTATCCGGAAGATCTGAAAGAGGAAATTCTTTTTCTTATAGAATATCATCTTTTTCTTGTAGAGACCGCTACAAGAAGGGACCTGAATGATGAGAAGATCATTATACAGAGCGCCAGGACCATAGGAACTATTGACAGGCTCAAGGCCCTGTATCTGCTTACATGGGCCGACTCAAGGGCAACCGGCCCGAGGGTTTGGAACGAATGGACCAGTAATCTGGTTCAGGAGCTGTTTTTTAAGGTCCTCCACATACTTGAGCGGGGTGAACTTGCCACACCGGATATATCTGTGAAGCTTGTAAAACTCAAAAGAAAACTTAAAAAGCTTACAGCCGATAGTTTGAAGACGGGGGTGGTTGAAAAATACTTTGAGGTGATGTCTCCCCGATACAAACTGAGTACACCGGCACCTGAAGCAGTCCGCCATATGGAACTGGTCGAAGACCTTAAAAAACGTCTATCCGGCGGAGAGAGCAATCCTTTCATATTTGACTTCAAGGAAAACACGGTAGGCGGTTACTGGGAAGTAAGTTTTTTTGCCAAAGACCGGCCGGGACTTTTCTCTTCCATAGCAGGAGTGATGGCACTTAATAATATCAATATACTTAACGCCAATATATATACCTGGCGGGATGGTACGGCTGTTGACATTTTTTCTGTTACAAAACCGCTTGACAGTATAAACCCCCAGGAGACCTGGAACAGGATCGAAAGGGATTTTGGCAAGATAGTAGACGGTAAACTTGCCGTATCCTACAGGTTGAGCGAAAAGGCACCGCCCGGAGTAGGAACATTTAAGAAACCGACAAAACCCACTGAGATAAACATTGATAACGGCTCATCCGATTTTTTCACACTTATTGAGATATTTTCAACAGACAAGGTGGGCCTGCTCTACCAGATTACAAAAACGCTGTTTGAGCTTCACCTTGATATCAGGATCGCCAAAATAGGTATCAAGGGAGACCAGAGCGCAGATATATTCTACGTAACCGATTTTGAAGGTCAGAAAATTGAGGACAGCACTCAGATTTCCGAGATCAAAAGCGCTCTGCTTCATCAGCTTGAAAACAAGTGATATTCTTTCACTGCTCAGGCATCTAACGTTCGAATTTCAATTCTGGATTTTCATTACTTCAAAAAATGCTTCGGAATACGGCACCTTGATTTTGTATAAATCCACAAAAAGAAACCAAGGGCGCTTAAGACAATATTCATCAGACCGATCACCAGTATTCGGTTGCTCCAGTCCAGTGAAATAATCATCATTCCAAATGCCCCTGTCAGTACGAATATGGCCTGGATAAGAGAAGATGCCGAACCTGTATCTCTGTCCTGCTGTTCAAGAAGAAGACTGTTTGAAGGCGGGCGGCTAACGCTTACGCATAAATATCCAAGAGCCACGGAAATGGCAAAAAGCAAAGGACTGTTCTGGCCAATAGTCACCATAAGGACACCACTTATAATTGAACCCAGATAAGATGCTGTAATAATCGGTATCGGCCTGAAAAACTTCCTCAATAAAAGATACAGAGGCCCGCCTATAATATAGAATGCTGCAATTGCCCCAAAATAGATACTATACACCTGTGAACTGAGGCCAAATCTTTGAACAAAAATAAATGACGACACCCCTATATAAGCAAGGAGCGGAATAGATACTATTGAAAAAACAATTACCAGCCTGTAAAAATGGGGATTTTTTAAAACAACAAAGAGCCTTAGGGTTGTTTTAAAAGTACTTTCAGAAGAAAAATCCTTACTGGTTTCCTTAAGAAACAAAGTAAAAACAAATACCATTACACCTATAATAACAAGCAGGCCAAAGGTGCCCCGCCATGAAAGATACATGATTATCAGAGATCCGAGAGACGGTGCCACAACCGGTATCATACCGTTTAAAACTGCCGCAAGGGCAAGGGTGCTTTCTCTTTTTTTACCGGGAAAAACATCCTTTACAATGGCAAGATTTACAGCCATTGCAGACCCTGCACCGATTGCCTGGAAAATCCTGGCAGCTATCAACTGGTAAACGTTCTGGCTGAGCATGCAGAAGACACTTGATACGACAAACAGGATAACACCAATCAGGAGAATCGGTTTACGCCCGTATTTATCAGACAGGGGGCCCCACAAAAAAGAACTCGTGCTTACAAAAATGAAAAACAGGTACAATGATGCGTTAACAAGTAAAACAGGGCAGCTCAGTTCTTCACTCATTGTTGGAAGCGCAGGCAGGTAAAGGTCTGTGGCAAGCGGAGGAAATGACGCTATAAGCGCCACAAACACCATAATCATAATATTTGAAAGCTGTTTCGGGGCGTTCCGTTCTTCCTCTGTCGCTATATTTTCTGATCCGGTCACTTCATTTTTTTTCATAAAAATATTGTTGGGCCGGCCTTCTGAGAAGGCAGCATTCCTTTCATGTTAAAAAAAGGCAATTTAATTCGAGTTTTAAATTAATTTATAAGGAGACTATAATTAGCAACTAATGTCAATTTTTTTATTAAGTATTAAAACATATGATATCCGGATAAGCAATCGAACCTTACTCCCCTTTATAGCATCATTAATTTACGTTGACTCACAATATTAATTTTTCTATATTTTATCCCTTAAATTTATAAGTCACCATCAATAATCAAGGGAGTAAGACCATACGAACATTACTAGTCGAGGATGATTCGAAGATTGCTTCTTTTATCGTAAAGGGATTAAGGGAAGCCGGTTTTGCCGTGGACCATGTTTCTGACGGCGAGGCAGGATTTTATATGGCCCTCAATGAACCCTATGATGTTGCTGTTATTGATATCATGCTTCCCAGGCTCGATGGATTAACACTCATTGAGAAATTGAGGAATCAGAACATCAGGACGCCGGTTCTGATCCTGAGTGCAAAACGTACTGTTGATGATAGGGTAAAAGGCCTCCAGAAGGGAGGAGATGATTATCTGACCAAACCTTTTGCCTTTTCGGAACTGCTTGCACGCGTACGAGCCCTTATAAGAAGAGCCAGCGGCCTATCCGAATCCACACATTTTACCCTGGGAGATTTATCCATAGACCTTATTTCCCGCAAAGTGACTCGAGCAGGCATAGATATAGAACTGCAACCGCGTGAGTTTTCACTCCTTGAATACCTTATGCGCAATGCAGGAAAAATCGTATCAAAAACCATGATCATGGAGCATGTCTGGGATCACAACTTCGACCCGCAAACCAATGTAGTTGAAACAAGAATATGCAGATTAAGGGATAAAATAGACCGTGCTTTTGATAAAACCATGATTCAGACAGTTCGGGGAGTTGGATATGCTATTAAGGAAGTTACTTAAGTTTCGTCAAACACTTGTTTTCCGCCTAACCATCCTGTATTCCCTCAGTGTTATGGTCTTTTTAGGAGCCTTTGTAGGTTATCGTCTCTATAGAGATTCCAACCATTACAGGAACATGGACATGGCACTCCTTGCTGAAGCAAAAGAGACTTCCAAACTTATGCTGTCAGTAAAAGGAATGAGTAAAGAAGACATATCAAAAATACTAGATCACGAAACAAAAAATTCCTGGAAACTGTTCGCCCGCCTTCTCAGCCCGGCAGGAGAAATACTTGCTTCTTCCAACACATCTCACCTGAACATGGACTTGGATCCAAGCACCATTGAAATTCCGGGGGAAAGAACCGGACACGCTTTCAGCACAATGCCTCTGCCAGGTGGTCACTATACTGCGCGAATCATTTCCTATTATATAAGCCCTGACAGGATTCTCCAGATAGGGACCTCCCAGGAGGGTCTTCAGCAGATAATAGAGAAGCGGTGGAGAGAATTCGGAATAGTAATGACGCTGTTAATTGTGTTTGCTACTTTTGTTGGCTGGTTTGTAGCAAAATGCGCCCTTTCGGGAGTAAAAGCAGTGACACGAACAGCCATTAAAATCTCCGAAGGAGACTTCAGCAGCAGAGTTCCTATAAAAGGCGGTGGAGAAGAGATAGACAGGCTTGCACATACTTTCAATGATATGGTGGGGCGGATTGAGGCGTTGATCAGGGGAATGAAAGAAATTACCGACAACATGGCCCACGACCTGAGAAGCCCGATCACAAGGATGAGAGGCGCTGCTGAACTGGCCATAACAGGTTCCTCTGATAAAGAGGATTATGACCTTATGGCCGGGAACATTGTTGAAGAGTGCGACCGGCTGCTTGAAATGATCAACACGATGATGGACATTTCCGAGGCAGAAGCAGGTCTTTCCAAACTTGATATGTCTCAGATCAACGTATCGGAGATAACCAAAGAAACATGTGAACTCTTCGGACCGGTAGCAGAAGATAAGAAAATTCAGATCATAAGGCATATTGCAAAAAATACAGTTATCCATGCCGACAAACAGAAACTTCAAAGGGTTGTATCCAATCTTCTGGATAATGCAATAAAATACACCCCGCCCGATGGAAAAATCACTGTTACTGTAGACGAAAACGAAGACGAGGTTATGGTTTCAGTCAATGATAACGGCATAGGAATCTCCCGGGATGAGCTTCCCAATATTTTCAAACGATTCTATAGATGCGACCGCAGCCGCTCAATGCCGGGTAACGGCCTTGGCCTGAGCTGGACACGTGCTGTTATAAAGGCCCATGGAGGAGACATCACTGCCACAAGTATACTGAACGAAATGAGTACATTCACGGTCACTTTGCCCAAAACTCCTATCCCCTTATAAATATAGCAACTCAGACTAAAAGAGAATATCTCTCGCCCGTTCCCTTCGGTCACTAGAGCACACAGAAGCCGCAGAGAAAAGCCTTTTGTTTTTAAAAAAACTTAAATGCTTTTGTCTTTCTCTGTGAACTCTGCGAGCTCTGTGAGAGACACGTTTTCCCCAACATTGCCAAATGGTAATCTTGGGGCAATGTTCCGGTTATCTTGATTATGATAAAGGTAATCCTTCTTTATTAATTCCAAAAGAAATCTATATCATAAAGCTCATTTTATTTAGCTTTAATATGCTGATATTAAAAGGCTTTTTTACAGACACGCCCTCAATGACCGTTTAATGGTCAATATCTGATTTTCACTAAGCAACGATAAAGCCTTAAGTATATTTACAAGTCACCTGGAGAGGGTGGATGCACCTTCTGATCCACTTATAGAGGGTGAATAGATTGGATTTGAAATTTAATATAGGGAGGTGATGAAATAAGTTTTGCCGAACAGCAGGCAGATTTTCCAGATCCACATCAAAAAAATAGAGCTAATTCTAACCAACAGGAGGGGAAGAAATGAGTCAACACTTTATTAACAACAAAACAAATAAATGGAAAACTTCGATAAAATCACTGCTGATTGCGATGATTCTGTCACTGGTTTTCACTTCAGTTTCCTTTGCGGAAGGAGGAGGACGATACCAGGTTGATCCATGGTCCTTTGGTCTTATGGCAGATACCCAGTGGACAAACAGTGAGGACCCTGAAGGTATGAATCCTGAATATGTAAGTGCCGCTCTTGCAGGAGCTCTCCAGGAAGAGCTCAAGGCATCCGGGGTCAAATTCGTTATCCAGGTAGGAGATTTAACTGACAGAGCAGGCGATGAAGGTATGAAAGCCCGCGCGGCAGCAGCTCAACCTCTTCTTGACGCAGGCATCGGATTCTTTCCATTACGCGGTAATCATGAAACATACGGAAACCTTTACGGAAGAGATACAGATCATGACATGAATATTCCGGCCTTTCTCGACGCTTTCCCTCAGACTCGAGGCCTGTTGGCCCTTGATGGAAATGGAGAGAGAACGGTTGACAACCTTTTTGGAGCAACAAATTTCAACAGTCCCGACATTGATATCTTAAATGGGCTGAGTTACTCATTTGATTACGGCAGTGAGGGCAACAACGCAAGATTTGTCATCGTCGATGTTGAAGCCACCAGCTATACAGAAACAGAACCTGAAGATCTTGCCTTATACGGCGAGACTTACGCCCCTTATGACTATATATTTTGGGTTGTTTATAATTCCGGAGATGCCGGAGTAGTTAATGGAGACGGTAATGTCATCGTAGCACCAAATACATGGTTTCGTATAAGCAGTTCCGGAGCTCCATCCACCAATTTTTACGGATGGAATACCTATGAAGGCGAAGATGATGCATACTACTATCCACTTGATGACTACACTATACCATCACAACCGAAATTTGATTCAAGTGGAAGTGAATTCTGGCCAGGGGACCAGCAGACCTGGATTAGCGAAAAATTAGACAAGACTACACGCGGAACAGAGCATGCATTTGTATTATCTCACAGAGGCCTGATGGGGGCAAACCATCCTGATGGTCTTTTTGGCGGAGATCCGAGTGTAACCCCTGAAGATCAGGAAGTATTTTATGCAAGCTTGATGGATAATGGTGTTAGGTACATGCTTTCCGGTCACGACCATATTCACAATCGGGCTATTGTTGCCAGCCCGGAAGGCGAATCCCAGGTTGAACAGATAATTCATATGGCAGCAAGTACAAAATTCTATGATCCGGGATCATTGGAAGATTTCGAGGGAACAAAATACAGGGAAACCCAGATTTCTCAGGATCTTTATAATGTTGGTTACTACCTCTATACTATAGATGGGCCTCGTGTTAATGTTGATTATTATGCGGACTCTATAGGTAATTTTCAAAGTGGAGAAGATTATCCAAACGGACAGGATGTTATAGACGAAGAAACAGGAGAAATTATAGAGGCAAATAATCCCCTTTATTTACCAACCCTTGATTTTATAAAAAAGGAATCATGGGGATACAGCTCAAATGGTCAACAGTTTCTGGTTGCGCAGGGTGAATCCTATGCAGGGATACAAGATCATTTTGGAAAAACAAAGGCAAGGATACTCTCAGGTACAAATAACAGCACTTCAACTGATGATACGCCATATGATGAAGATGCTGAGGGCAACGCAATTAACGGACCGAGGGCATTTACAAAGACAGTTAATACAGGCTGGATACCCAATCCTGATTTTGAACTGCCCAAACATTATAAAAAATGCTGGGGCAGAAATATCTGGAAAATCATAAAATCCAATCTGCACAATAAACTTAAAAGTCATGTTCTTTCAATGTGGGGCATGGGTGAACTCGGTTCAGATCAGACAGATACTTATGTACTATCAATGTCATTTGATGTTTTATCCACCTTTTTTGATTTCAAAGCACTTAATGATATCAAAAAAGGTAAATTTGGAATTGCCACCTATGTTGATGGTAAATGGGTAAACGCTGTAGACGAAAATTTCGGTGGAGAAAAGAAATTTGTATTTGGTAAATATAAACCCCAATACGGACTTGGAACCTATGGCATTGATCCAAAAACCAAAACTGCCTGGGCTGTTATCAATTATAACGCTGATTTTGCCGTTGCCAAGAATATCAAACCGGCATCAGAACCTAAGAGACCGAAACATAAAAGATGGTGGTGATTAGACTGACAGCCACTATGCATTCAACAGTGCATGCTGTTTCTTATCAACAACCTGTGCCCCTGTAATTAGGTTCTATGGGCACAGGATAAACGGAGAGAATCGGGGGCAATGTCAAGATATTGATTTCTGAGAAGCGACTATATATTTAATAATTTTTATATTTTTATAAAAATATTATGGCGAGATTTCAATATATTATAAATGGCAATTTTTAAGAATGCGGCCAAAAGTTACTTACTTCTCAGAAATTAGATATTAAACAATGTCGACCTTGCCCCCGACTTTATAATAACCATGAAAAGAAATTTATTTTATTCTTTTATTGCATTCATATTTCTACTGGGAATATTTTCCTGTGGAACGTCAAATGAATACTCTCAGTCATTTATAATTTTAATTAACGGCTTAAAAGTTGGAAAACTTCTCATTAATGAAAAACCCGATTTCAATGGGAATCTGGTATTGTTATCTGAACAGGAAAGGGATACCTATACATCAAAAGGAAAAACTCGAAAAATAATTAAAACAAAGATGATCATACCGGAAGAAAAACTGTTTCCGATATCCTATTCATATGATTCCAGCAACGGCACATCCTATAATGTAAAGTTAGAAAATGGGAAAATAATCAGGACAATCCAAATAGAGGGCGAATTACAGGAATACAAAAAGCCTTTCAAGCAAGGTATGCTCATGCTCGACCTTATGGGCTACCATACAGTCGATTACTGGATTCGCAGATATGACAGAGATAAAGGGGGACAGCAGGTTTTTCTGACCTACCTTCTTCCCACCGGTACCATAAAGCCTCTTACAGTTACACCAGTTAGAACTTTCATACATGAGAATGAAAGTAAGGATTTGAAACTACGTAATTATGAGATAGAGATTGATGAAAGATTGACGATACTTATATGGGTTGATAGTAACAATCATCTCTACAGGATGTATTTTAAAGGGCCAAATGTCGAAGTTTTACATTCTGACCTCTATGATCAGCTAAATAAAATCAAACAATCGAAAGATAAAAATCCATAACCTGTTTTTGTGTTTTTTATAAAACATTTGACACTGGTTCATGCACATAGATTAACAATTCAGGATTCATTATGAATAAAAGGATTCGAACTTCACTCATTGCCATATCAATAACCCTCGGACTTACCATTCTGAAGTTTGTATTTTATTATATTTCAGGTAGCATAGCCGTTCTTTCTGAAGCGTGGCACAGCTTCAGTGATATCACAACATCACTTGCAGTACTTTTTGCATTATGGAGGAGCTCATCTATATTTAAAAAAGAACAAGATCTCCCTGATCAGGAAGGTTCTGAAATTGTTGATTCCAACATTTTAAAACAATTCTTTAATAATGCTTTTGGTAAAAACATTGAAGTTACAATCTCTTTATTAATAGGGCTTTTCCTTACATGCATTTCAATATCACTGATCATAAACGTTTTTTCAATTAAAGTAATTATTATAGAAAAGCCCTTATTAACCGGTATTATATTTCTTATATTATCATTAGGGTCTTACTTCCTATTTAAATTTCTATCTGCAGTTGGATACTCTGAAAACTCTGCGGCATTGATATCAGACGGACTTCATTCAAAAGGCGATATGGTCTGCTCATCCTTAACAGGAGCTTCTCTCATTTTATACTATTTCAGGTATAACATAGACAGGTGGGTCAGCCTGGCAATAGCTTTATTGATCCTGTCCTTTGGCATAGAAATAATAATAAACATCATTATTCATTTTCATAAAAAAGAAAAAGAATTTCGGATGAATTATCACATACTCGAAATTCTGAATTTTATTCTTGTAAAAGAAACCTATTCCAGATTTTTTAAATGGATAGACGCTAAATATAATATTGATATTCTGAAATCAACACTTTTTGCTCAATTTGTCCGGTTATTGAAATTTTCAGGGTATGCACTGGTAGCATTGATAGTTCTTGTTATTATTTACGATATGGGCTTCCAGGTGCAGATGGACGAGGAAGCTATAGTTGAACATTTTGGAAGACCTGTAACAAATGAAGCCCTGCAGCCGGGTTTCCACTTTAAATTTCCTCGACCGATAGACATTGTAAAAATAGAAAAAACAAAACAATTACAGGAATTATTTCTGGGTAATGTTTCCAAAGAGGAACAAAAACCCCTTATATGGGGCATAACTCACGGGGAAGAAGTTCATTTTATTTCGGGAGATAATAATTTTTTTAATCCCTATATAATAATTCATTACAGGATTAAGAATCTGTATAACTATTATTACAACATATCAAATCCTAAGGTATTGATAGAAGATATAGCCTATGAAACAATACAGGATGTTTTTACAACCAAGACATTTTATCAGATTGCAATTACCTACCGGAAAGAGATGGACATGGCCATTGAAGAAGCGCTGCAGGATAAACTTGATAAAATGAATACAGGGCTTGAGATTGTAAGTGTTAATGTTAAGGATATTCATCCTCCGATAAAGATATCCGAGTCCTTTGAAGAGGTCATAGCATCCTATCAGATAAAGGAAGAGACGATCAACCTGGCACTGGAATATCAAAATTCCGAGATACCATCCTCACGGGGAGCAGCATACAGTAATATCAGTGATGCAAATGCCTATGTAAATGAAGAGATATTGAAATCCCAGGGGGCTGTAACCGGTTACAAATCCAAACTGGAATCCTATAAAAATGCGAAATCCATAATAAGAAAAGTTTTATATTATAACCATATAGTTGATGCGCTTGGTAAAAATGAAAAACTGATCATAGACCCCAGTACAGGTAAACCTAATGTCTATCTGAAATCAGGCGACATCTCATCCATTGAGGATTGGCAGATAGAAGAATAAAGAGGTTATCAAGTCATGAAAAAGATATTTCCGATACTTTTAATAATTATAATCGTTCTCTGCATAGTGACATACAACTCATTATTTACAGTGAAACAGGGGGCAAGCGTCATAATAACCCAGTGGGGAAGACCCATTAAGACAATAGAAGAGGCCGGTTTATACACAAAAATGCCCTGGCAGAAGGTCAACACCTTTGACAACAAGATAAGCTGCTTTGAGGCCCAGACACTGCAACTTTTATTAAAAGACAAGAACCCTGTTATTGTTACATGTTATGTTGCATGGAAGCTTGACAACCCTGAGCTGTTTTTTCAATCACTCAACAATGAAGAGAATGCGAAACTAAAACTGGGAGACATGGTCAATTCCCAACTTGGAATCATTGTGAGCGACTATGAGATCGATAAAATAATCAATACAACACCGGAGAACGTCAGGCTTAATGAGATTTATGAAAGACTCAAAAATGAGGCCAATACAAGAACCAGATCGAAATACGGCATTGAGATTATTCAGGTCGGCCTGAAGAGGATTATTTACCCCTCTGTTGTAAGTAACGCTGTATATCAGAGGATGAAGGCGGAAAGGACAAAAGAAGCCGTAAAATATACGGCTGAAGGAGAAGAAGAAGCAACTAAAATGCGGGCCAACACAGACAGGGAAGTTAAGGAACTGCTGGCAAAGGCATATAAAGAAGCCGAGGAAATAAAGGGTGACGGTGATAAACAGGCATTAAAGATATATGCAGATGCCTATAGTGAAGACCCTGAATTTTACAAATTTGTTAAATCTTTGCAGGTGTATTCACAGATTCTGGATAAAAATACTACACTTGTATTATCCACTGATTCCGAACTTTTTGAGTACCTGAATTCAAAAGAATTGACCAATGGTAAAAAGTAAAAATAAATGACCAAGACAATCAGACATCATTTAAAAGACACCACCAGGGCCTTAATCAGATATTTTTTAATGGTAATTGTGGCCGGGTTATCTGTTGTTTACCTGCTGTCAGGCTTTTACAAGGTCTCAGAGAGCGAGCTGGGTGTGGTTCAAAGATTCGGCAAGGTAATAGACGGAAAGGTTGAACCGGGAGGTCATTACAGGCTACCATGGCCAATAGATACAGTCACCAAGGTGCCTGTAAAAACAACCCATACCATAGAGATAAAAGATTTCTCTCTTGTGACCTCCGATACGAGAGAAAATGCATTCAGAAAATTTACAGGCCTTTCTTCCTATTGTATAACCGGCGACAACAATATTGTTTTTATAGATTTTTTAGTCAGATATAACATTATCGACCCGGTAAAATACCTCTTTAACCTGAAAAGCAATGAAGATTACTTAAGGCAGATAGCATGTTCTGCTGCAATTAAAAGCCTGGCATCAAAAACAGTGGATGACATTCTGACTGTTGGCAAAAAAAGTGTTGAGGTCTATCTTAAAAGAGAAATTCAGCAAAACCTTGATCTACTTGAAAGCGGACTGGGAATAGGCGCCATTGAGATCAAAGAAGTATCGCCACATCAGGGAGTAAGAACATACTTTGAACGGGTCATAAATGCACAGATCCAGAAAAGAGAACTGGTTAACAACGCAGAATCCTACAGGAATGAAAATTTACCAAAAACAAAAGGTATGGCCATGCAGATAGAAGAAGAAGCATTGGGATATAAATATGAGGTTGTAAGTCGTGCACAGGGAGAAGTTAATCGTTTTAAACAGCAGCTTAATGAATACAGTAAGGCCAAAAAGATAACAAAGCAGAGAATGTATCTCGATTTTATCCAGAGTAATTTTCCAGCCTTAAAAAAGATAATACTTGTCGATAATTCAGGAAAAGAGCGAATTATTGATTTAAGGCTTCTTTCAAATTAGTTTCATATAAAAAAGACGCCAGGGAGTGTAGATCGGGGTTAGGGGAAGAGCTGAAATCGGCTGGACTGATTTCAGCTCAAACCCCGATCTCTTTTTCGTAACTATTTAGCTTTTAATTTTTTTATCAGTAAAGTATGTTTTCCCTATTCATGCTCAGAATAAAGTAATGCGGATACTTCAGGAGGAATATTCATGACACACAGGTACTATGCTAAAATAAAATCAATCGGAAATCTGATAAAATTAAAAACTGTAATCAGTTCATCATTGATCAGCCTCATTTCACTGCTGATTTTCTCCACCCTCGCCCTGGCCGAAGGTGGCGGGAGATACCTTTCACAGGATGCATGGTCATTTGGAGTAATGGCTGACACTCAGTGGACAATCGCCGAAGATACATTAAATCCGAATTTTGTTGCAGGATCTATCCTGACACAGGTCGATAATGAATTTATCAGGCATGGCGTAAAGTTTGTTATAGCACTGGGAGATATGTCTGACAGGGCTAAAGAGGGTGCAATGGCCACCAGGGCTGAATATGCAAAGGCACTGTATGATGCAGGTATTGGCTTTTTCCCCATGAGAGGCAACCATGAAACATACGGCTGGCTGTTCAGCAAAACTCCTGTTGAAAACGAGATAGCGGAACTGCTTGATAATTTTCCTCAAACTAAAAAAGAGATGTTTGGCGTATCCAATCTGTCCAGCCCGACAACCCTGGATAGAAAGTATAATGATGAACTGAAAGGCCTGAGCTATTCCTTTGATTTTGGACAAGAAAATAACAATGTAAGGTTTGTTTTTTTAGACACAGAAGACGTCAGATGCGAGGCAAAAGATTCTAATTCTGACGGCAGCACCAGTCCATTCCAGTCAATGGAATGTAAAAATTATCCCATACCTTCCCAGCAGGACTGGATAAATGACAGGCTGAATAAAAGCAGCCGGAATACCACCCATGCGATTGTTTTAGCTCATCGTGTCCCAATAAGCCAGAACCACACTGATTCTCCTTTTAACCCGAATACACTTTTCGGCCAAAAGGCATATGGGCTGGATCATAATCCAGAGGCGCAAAACATTTTCTTTGAAAGCATGTATATAAACGGGGCTAAACTGTATCTCGGAGCCCATGACCATATTCATCATAGATCCATCATAAAGAGTCCTGATGGAAAGTTTAAATTTCAGGAAGTAATAGCCGCAGGTTTAAGTACCAAATTTTATGAACCTGCACCCATCCCCAATCCTAAAAAAGACAGGCAGGGTAATATTACAATCCCTGACCAGTGGTCTGGTCAAAAAAGCCGTGAGATACCTCTCTCACAGGAATCAAAAAATATAGGCTACTATGTGTACACAGTTGATGGTCCGCGGTTAATAGCTGAATACTATTCCGATGCAAAAGGACACTTTCAATCCGGAAACAGTTATCCCTATGGAGACAATAACCCCAAATACCCGAAGGGTGTTACACCTGGTCTTAATTTTATAAAAAAGGAAACATTTGGCTACAGCCTCAATGGCAGGGAGTTTCTGGTTAAGCAGGGAGAACCGTACACTGCTGTTCAGGACAGTATGGGAAAAACAAAGGCCGGGATAATAGCAGGATTCAATAGCAGCGTTGCAAAAGACGGGAACAACCGCGGCCTGACAAAATCGATTGAGACCGGCTGGGTTAAGAGTCCCGATCAGATTAACCTGAAAAGCAATATCTTTTCCATCTGGGGGATGTCTGAACTGGGCAGTAATGGCAGAACCGATATTTATGTCCTTTCAGTTTCTATTGATAAAAATAAAATCCCTTCCCTCAAAAAAGGCAAAATCGGGGTTGCCACCTTTGTCAATGGAAAATGGGTTAATGCAGTTGATGAAAATTTTGGAGGCGAAAAGAAGTTTATCGTTGGAAAATATGAGCCCAGGTATGGTTTGGGCACCTATGGCATTGATCCAAAAACAAAAACAGCATGGGCAGTCCTTAACTATAATGCCGATTTTGCTGTGGCAGCGGATATGGAACAATTATCAACTGATGGGGAATAATTACTATTTCCACTTTTAAATACATAAAGAACCCTGTTGCGCAAGTTATAAATAACACTTCACAAATCTATGAAATAGAGTTATAGTTATTTCGGTTAATTGAGGTTGTAATCAAGAATCTTTAACAGAGGAGACTAAAGATGGAGATACAACCAAAATTATGCATACCCTGCTCCTGATATTGGTTTTATCAGGAGCCCTGTCTAAACTAATAATCTTTTTAGGTAATAAGATCTACGATTCAATGCGATAATGGATATTATCCTGAATCTCTACATATATTTTAAAAGCAAACGCATCTTAAATCATTTACCTTTTATTACAGTTACAACAGTGACATTTAAAAATAATATTAATAAGGAGGAATAGGGAAATGAGAACATTACTAAAATTTTTACTGATGATTATTCTGGCTACTTCTTTTACCCTGGTTGCTAATGCACAGCCGGAATTGTATAACAAGCTTAATAAAAAGCTTGAGACACTGTACAAGAGCGGAAAGACCCTTGAGGCCATCGAGGTCGCCAAAGAAGCAGTGAGTGTAGCTGAAAAAACATACGGGGAAAAACATCCCTATGTTTCAGTATCTCTCAACAATATCGCATTATTATATATTTCCGAGGGTCAGTATGAAAAAGCAGAAGAGCTGTACGAAAAGTCTCTTAAAATTGCGGAAGAACACCTGGGAAAAGATAACCCGCAACTGGCAAGCATACTGGAAAACATGGTTAAATGTAATGAACATTTGGGCAAAATAGATAAGGTTGAAATGCTTGAAGCACGGCTGGATAGGATACAGGAATAACAACAAAATTCTCAGGTCAGCCTGACCTGTTGGCTATTCATCAAGCTCGGCCCTTATTACCAGCCCGATGTTTTCCACAGAATAGGGTTTTTTAATATAGGCGCGGATACCTATCTTCTGTGCTTCACGGACGCGATCAGGTTCAGAATCGCCACTTGCAATAATCGCCTTCTGATCAGGACGAAATTCAAGAATCCTCTTATATATCTCCAGACCATCAATGCCGGGGTCCATTATTATATCAAGAATAATCAGATCTACTGAATGATTTTTCATATATTCCACCGCATCTTCACCGCTCGCCAGTGTTACAACCGATTAACCCATTTTTTGCAGGATTAAAGATGCAATCTGCCGTTGCTCCACAACGTCATCAACTATCAGAACTGTTTCATTTCCTCTCATCTTTTCAATAGGCACCGCTTCTTCACGGCTGCGAATATTTTTTGAAGTTGATAGGAAGGCAGCTGGGAAACAGCTAAACTTATTAATAAGATTGAGGCTACTCAACTAGGAACTTTTCATAAGGCGGTTGGACTGGGTGCAGCTAGTGAAGGTACAGGCCCATGACATAGCTACTGAGGACGCCGGTAAGTATTCAATAAAACAACCAAATGATTCAAACACAAACATCGGCAAAACTGACTGATATCTGTAGATATTTCTCTTTTAAAATCAGTTTTTGTCTTATATTTTCTGCCATTCCTGCATTAGGATATCTTTTTTATTAAGTATGAGTCGGAAGCGAGATTTAATATGGAACACCCAAAATGTAAAAAACTTTAATGGATAAAAATTAGCGAGGAATCGACGGGCAGGTCCAGGCGGGAATAATAAGAATCAAAAAAATGGACAGGTTATATGATTCAAAGAAAAATTTAACCTGTCCGAATTTGCAGAAGAATCTGCTTATTAATTTATTTTGATTCTACTTTTAATATGCTTTGAACAGAACCATCCATGATCAGGATATATGTAGGTTCACCTTGCGTTCCTTTGTAATACCACCTGGTTCCGGACAATTCATCAGGTTTTCCAAGTTTCTCCTGGACTGTATTACTGCTGTCGGTCACATGAATTGTGACGCCTCTTATAACTGCAGTGGTGATGGTTTCTCCTCCGGTTGACGTAACACAGCCACTAAGCAACATTAACAATACAATAACAGATAATAACTTCTTCATTTTTCCTCCTGAATAAAATGGCTTTATAGGTCTCATTAGGATCAAATATTTTTTAATATAAAACATATATTTAATTTTCTGTAAATATTTTTTAAAGATTTTATTACCAGGCCGGGTTTTTCCTGGATCCAATCCATTCGGCCATCTGTTCGTTGTAGATAATCCTTTTAGTGAACAGCCATTGTCCGTTCACCTTTTCCATCTCTTCCTCATAATAGCCATAGGAATCAAGGACCGCCTTCCTTTCGGGATTACCATTACCCTATTCCGATACTCTTCGCATTTGATTTTCTCCTTTTTAATGTGGTAGATAGTAAGGTTGGTTTCTTAATGAATGAAGTACAGGCAGATAGATAGAGAGTGTCAACAGTACATATTATCATGCAGCAGAATGCTATTTTATGGGTAATAATCTAAATAAACAGACCTGCAGCATTAACCGGCTGCAGATATTACTGGGTATACTTTTTCTTCTGATTGGAGCACTTGTCTACCTGATCGATCGTCCGCCTGAGCATACTTATTTCTTTAACCACTATAGAACCATAGAAACTTTACATAAGACCCTTCCGGCATTTTTTGGACCGCTGGGAAACTACCTGCCTGATTTTATACATCCCCTGTCTTTCATCCTGATAACAGCAGGAATTATTTCATGCGGCAAAAAGGGGTATCATATCATCTGTTTATCCTGGCTTGTTGTTGACTGCCTATTTGAATTCGGCCAGAAATACAGTTCCTTTTTTATAAAAGCAGTGCCTGAATGGTTTAAAAGAATTCCCTTTCTTGAGGCGGTTGAGGGCTATTTTAAAAAGGGGACATTCGACCTATATGATCTTGCTGCCATACTTGCAGGCACCATAACGGCTTATTTTATTTTGATTTTAACTCAAGATAAGAGACGGGTTTGAAACCTAAATAAAATCACCTGTAGACCATAAAATTCATACCAAGCTGAAACACACTTCCAACCATAATATACAGTGCAAGACCTGCGGGTTGATTCCAAAGGAAAACAATAGATATGACAGGTAAAAGATATATTGTCCATTTCGGCATCTGAACCGCTGTACTATCTGCAAATTTTGTCCCGAGGAACACCATAGAACCGGTAATAACAGGCAGGATATAATACGGGTCAGCAGCACCAAGATCATTAATCCACAGTCCTAAAGGGGCTCCTGAAAAAAAATCAGCTTCACGTACTATTTTATACAGGGCAATGAATAGAGGAATCTGAATTACCGCCACTCCTATGCTTCCGAATGGGTTGATACCCTTCGCTTTAAAAAAATTCCCAACGGCCTTTTGCATTTCCAGCGGGTTGTCCTTATACCTGTTTTTAATTTTTTCAATTTCATCCTTCAGACCTGCCATACTTTTTGAACTCTTGATCTGTTTAATATTTAACGGCATTATCAGTAACCGGATTATCAGGGTGAAAAGAATCAGTGCTATACCGGGATTATTTATTTTACTGTTTATGTATTCCAGCGTCTTATATAAAGGAAAGACTACTATTTTTAATGGACCGCAGTTTTTATAGATTGATAGATCCTTTCGAATATCTGCCTTTTGTGTTTCCACTTTTTCTTCCTTCTGAATGACAGGTGCCGATTCTGAAGTTCTACTGCTATACACAGACCGATAATAATTCCATGCAAATATAACAAGACCGGTTAATATTAATGCCAGAATAATGCGAGAGATTTCATGATCCATTGTTTTCCTCCGGATTTAAAAAATTATTGATGATTTTTATGGAAAGAAATGTGGTGACTTACATCAGCAAAGGATCATTACGGTGTGTAAGGTCCTTTCGGGATATCATGGGCTGATATATTTGTCTGACTCGATGAGATTTTAAAACAGCCGTCTTTTTGAAAAATACAGCGGTAATGGAAAGAATAAATGCCACGAATGAAAACATCAAAACATCACCGGATACATAGCCCCAACTACCCAATAGAATCAGGGAACTAAAAAAAAGCACCCCGATCAGGAGAAAGAAAACGTTTTCGCTGGGGATAGTTGATATTTTTGTTTCCATGTTTCCTAAGATAAAGCCTTACCGCGGTTAGTCAAGTTTGTATATAATTATTAACCGG
The DNA here is from genome assembly GCA_963667015.2 of Desulfatiglandales bacterium. Classification (GTDB taxonomy): domain Bacteria; phylum Desulfobacterota; class DSM-4660; order Desulfatiglandales; family HGW-15; genus JAAZBV01. Next base: position 1,964,350 of record CAXXJJ010000001.1, on the reverse strand, counting down.
AAATAATCATTTCAGTCCCAGGGGAGTTGCAATGACAGTAAAATCATGCAATCTTTTATGAGGTCTTTTTCTTTACAGGACCTTATGTATACTGTTAAAAAGAGATATCATATTTTGTTACCAACCCTGTTCAGGAGGGAAAATATCATGGCTTTAAAATTCAAGGTATTTCTTCACAGCTATCTGGGTTTTAACAGCAACTCCACACTCTTATATGGTGAAGAGGATGCAATACTGATTGATGCATCTCAGATCATGAGCGACTCTCATCGGATGGTATCCGAGATCCTGCCGATGAGAAAAAGGCTGACCCATATCTATGTTTCTCACTTTCATCCTGATCACCATTTCGGGCTGGCAGTGCTCAAATTTGCCTTTCCTGATGCAAAAATTGTAGCACTTCCAAGCGTTGTAAAAGATATTGTTTTCACGTCAAACGACAAAATTGATATGTGGGCAATAGACCGGTTCGGACCGGGAGAAATCCCGAAAGCTACCACAATACCCATGCCCCTTGCTGAGCCAGGGCTTGAACTGGAAGGTGAGGAGATCATCCTTTCGGATGGCTAGGAGGGTGACAGCATAAACAACTCTGTTGTATGGGTACCCTCTATTGGTGTTGTCTGTGCGACAGACATAGCGTTTCACGACTGTCATTTATGGTCTATTGAAAGCAATGTTAAAAGGCGTTCCAAATGGAGAAAAGATATTGCCCGGCTAAAGGATTTTGACCCGAGAATAATTATCCCGGGTCATTGTGATGAAGAAAAGATCCGTATAATGGATGCAGTTCAAAAGGATCAATCAAGTTCCTATACGGACTGTGTCGACTGGTCTATTGAGTATCTTGATAACTATGAGGAGGTATACAGTACCGCAAAATCAGCAGAAGAGATGGTAAAAAGAATATATAAAAAATACCCGGCCATGAAGGCTGAAGATTTTGCTATACAATGGCAGGCCAGACTGCTTTTTCCACACAGCAGCCCGGACTGGCTTCTTCCCCTGCCCGGAGAGCCGGGGAAGATTTTTCTTAATCCGTCAGGAGGTTTTGATGGAGATCCTCCACTGGAGTAGAAATTGCTTTTCATCCCAAATTTATTGTGATACTTAATCTCACCCTCCATTCTGCCCATGAATGGAACAGGTCCTTCGGACCTTTAACTGTGCCATAAACCCTCAATTTCTCCTGTGGTGCATGCTATTTTTTTTACAATTAGAGTTTTCATATGAAAGATGATGAAAAGAATAGGATCGTCGAAGCGATTCAAAAAAAATACGGTGAAGAATATCGTAATTTTAAATGGATTTCTGATAAAGAAGCTGAAGCAGCAGAGGCTGAGCGTTCTGCTGTTTTTGGCGCTGTAAAGGACAGCCTGTCTTTCGGTTACAATGGGACCAAGCCATATTACATGGATATATCGCCGGGATGCAGACACTGCGGCGAAGGAACATGGTCCTGTCTTTTTATAAATGGAAAATGCAACGGACACTGCTTTTTCTGTCCTTCCGAACAAACAGAGTTTGGAGAACCTGTTACAAATGCACTCCAGTTTACTTCTCCTCACGATTATCTGGATTACCTGTCAGCTTTTGGGATAAAGGGAGTCAGCATAAGCGGTGGAGAACCACTGTTAACCATTGACAGATCCACCAGGTTTCTTTCTGCGGTACAAAGACGATTTGAAGATAAAATCCATAAATGGCTTTACACTAATGGAATTCTCCTAACTGAAGAAAACCTGAAAAAATTAAAAGACGCGGGTCTTAACGAAATCAGGCTGAACCTTTTTGCCCAGAACTATAATCTTGAAAAGGTAATGCTTGCATCCCGGTATATTCCTACTGTAACTGTAGAAATTCCTGCAGTACCTGAAGATCATGATCTACTATGCAGTCTTCTCCCGCAACTGCTTGAAAGCGGCGTCAAATTCCTTAACCTTCATCAGCTCCGCTGCACCTCATATAATTATAAAAAATTCATTGAGAGGGGATATACCTTTCTTCATGGCCAGGATGCGACAGTACTGGAATCGGAACTTGCTGCGCTGAAAACTATTAAATTTGCAGTTGAGTCAGATATCAGGCTGCCGATCAATTACTGCTCCTTTGTATACAGAAACAATTTTCAGAGAATCCGGTCACGTCAGCGATCTGCTCCCTGCCTGCTGAAACCACATGAGGAGATCACCGGCGCTGGATTTATAAGGAGTCTTTCAGTTAAATTAACAAAAGAAGAGGTGGGCAGGATAACATCAAGAATGAAAGAAGATGGAGAACCTGAGTCATCAGTATACTATGAACCCAAATCCATGAAATTTTCATTCACAGGTTCTGTCTTGAAATATTTAGATAAACAATTATCTGGCACCCTCTCCTATTTTGACTCGACTCTCAGTTCTTCAGCTTCCTACAGGAATGTATTCAAGGAAGTCCGTCTGAATGGCAGGAAAAAAATAACGGCTGAAAGGTGGCGTGCCCTTCCTGACGTTGAGATTACCGGAGAAGAGATTCAAATCTTTAAAGATAGATACCTGAAGGAATCTCCTTCTGAACGGTCAATACCGGATTCGGATAAATGGTCAAAGATTAACTCTATGGAGGCCCCCCATAAGGGATTGCAGAGTTACTGGTAAAAAATATCCCGGCATTTCAGATCTCTCCCGCTGGCATCGATTGACAAACCTGTTGAGTTATCGAATATTATATATTTATAGACGTTACCGGCAAAACAGGAACGATTCGCATTTATTGGCAACACTGTAAAAATCAGGAGGAGATTTTATGGCACTTAGAAATCCATTTAAAACTATTATTGTCTTAATGGCAGCTATGACGATTTTATTCGCGTCTGCTGTTGTCTTTGCCCAGGCAAAAAAACCTGCAGGGCCTCAGATGGTACCAGTAAATTCTCCTGAAGTTATGCCTGATGGTAAAATTGTTTTGAGGATACTGGCACCGGATGCCATCAAGGTCGGCCTGCAAAGCTCGGATATGAGCGGTATGGTGCCGAATGATCTGACGTTTACAAAAAATAAAGATGGAGTCTGGGAAGCGACTGCAGGCCCCCTGGTACCCGGGGCCTACAGGTATGTATTTACAGTGGATGGAGCTTCGGTTGTTGATCCCAGCAACACATCTACAAGCGAATCCAACAACAATGTCTGGAGCATGGTTTACGTTCCCGGCGCTGACTTTATGGATATAAAGCGGATCCCTCATGGTGCGGTAGCAGAGATCAACTACTACTCAAAATCACTAAAAAGATTTCGCCGCATGCATATATATACTCCCCCGGGATATGAGGCTGACAATAAAAAATATCCTGCCTTCTATCTTTTACACGGCGCCATGGATTGTGATGATTCATGGACCACTGTGGGCCGTGCAGGCTTCATAATGGATAACCTGATTGCAGGAAAAAAAGCAAAGCCCATGGTTGTGGTTATGCCCGCAGGACATACAACAAAAAACTTCGGCATGGGTGGAGGTGTCCGGGGTATGGTTGATGAGTTCTCAGAAGATTTCACAAAAGATATAATGCCCTATGTTGAAAGCAATTATCGTGTACTCAAGACACGCAAGGATCGTGCTATAGCAGGCCTGTCCATGGGTGGAATGCAGACCCTGGAAATAGCAATGTCAGACCTTGACAGGTTTTCTTATATCGGAGTTTTCAGCTCTGGTATATTCGGAATGGGCGGAAATATGCAGGGTCAGTCTGATTCCCCAAACTGGGAAGAACAGCACAAAGATATGCTGGACAGTAAAAACCTTAAAAAAGGATTAAAACTGTTATGGTTTGCAACCGGAAGTGAAGATTTCCTCATAGAAACATCAAAAGCATCTGTAGAAATGCTTAAAAGACATGGCTTTTCACCTGTATATAAAGAATCAAGCGGGGGTCATACATGGGCCAACTGGCGTGAATACCTTAATGAGTTTGCACCGCAGTTGTTCCAATAGCATATCATTTTTTTGCAGGGGCGAATAATTATTCGCCCTTTTTTTATTTCCTTTCTTTTTACAACTTTTTTACATAAGTTTTACCTGCCCCTGACAACTCTTTATACAGACCCTGTAAAATGTCATTAAACTTTGACATTTAAAAAGGAGGGATAAAATGAAATTGAATAAAACAGGGCACATGTTGTGGTTAATGGCAGTTACCTTTCTTGCCGGTGTTATGGCTTACAGCTCAATATCTACTGCAAAAGGTACTGCAGACCCGGTAAAATGCAGGGTCGAACTGGACAGAAATGTACTTCCGGCAAAGAATCCACAGAAGGTTATTGTAAAAGTTACATTAGATGCAGAAAAACCATATGATAGAATCCGCCCATCTGAAAGACCAAAGGTAAACCTGTCTATTGTTCTTGACAGATCCGGATCAATGTCAGGGCAGAAGATAGAAAAGGCGAAAGAGGCGGCCATTGAGGCACTGCGTCGTCTGGATTCCGGAGATATATGCTCTGTTGTTATCTATGATCATAATGTCCAGACGGTTGTACCAGCCCAGAGTGCAAGAAATATTGAATGGATTGAATCAAGGATTAACACAATCCAGCCCGGGGGAAACACCGCCCTTTTTGGAGGGGTGAGTCAGGGGGCTTCAGAGATAAGAAAAAATCTTGGGGGCGGATATATTCACCGTATCATACTCCTTTCTGACGGACTGGCCAATGTCGGCCCAAGTTCTCCTGAAGAACTTGGGCGCCTGGGAGCAGCCCTGTTAAAAGAGGACATTGCAGTTACAACTATAGGTGTGGGGACTGATTATAATGAGGATCTCATGGCCCGCCTTTCTCAAAACAGTGACGGGAATACATATTTTGTTGAATCCAGCCGTGATCTGCCCAGGATATTTACTGCAGAACTGGGTGATGTTCTTGATGTGGTAGCCAAAAGGGTAAAAGTTATTATTGAATGCCCCGGGGATGTCAAACCAGTTAGAATTATCGGAAGAGACGGCAGGATCAGAGGGCAAAATGTTGAACTTTCATTGAACCAGCTCTATGGGGGGCAGGAAAAGTATGCACTTGTTGAAGTAGCGATTCCAGCAGGTAAAACCGGACAGGATATGGAAATAGCCAGGGCAGAGATTTCCTATATAAATTCATATACCCAGAAAAAAGAGATATCACAGGGAATGGCTAATGCGATATTCAGTGACGATATGAGAATCGTAGAAAAATCTGCGAATATTCCAGTCCAAAAAGAATTGTACCTTATGGAAAATGCAATAGCACAGGAAAAGGCAATAACTCTTTCTGATGAAGGCAAACAGGATGACGCTGCCACAATCCTGAAAACCTCAGCTCAAAAGTTGAAGAAATTCGGGCATGATAATCTAATGCCGGAAATGATTGAGAAAGCCGAAGTAATGGAACAGGAGGCAAAGACCATTGAAGAGGAAGGTATGAGCAAGAAACAGAGAAAAATTTTAAGATCAAAATCATACCAGATGAAAAATCAGCAGATAGAGAAGGAATAATTATTACGCTGATTGCTACATGTCGGTAATTGTGGTAATTATCAGCAAATATAAGTAAAACGAAAACATACAATCCATGGCAAAACGATCCATCCTATTATACTGGCTGCTGATTCTTATTCCTGCAATAATAATCAGCAGCGCAGCATACAGGCTTCTTTATCACGAACAGGAGCGCATCAACCGGCTTTCAGTCTCTGCTGTTGAAGACCGCGCAAGGGTGATAGGAGAATCCATTCAGGTAACAATCGATGCGGTCCAGGATGAATTAACCCGTTCACTCCTGGATATCTATGAGGACAATATACAGGCAACCCTGCTTGATTGGGAAGAAAACAATCCTCTCGTAAGAAATGTTTTTATATGGGACAAAGGCAGAGGTCTGCTATATCCGGAGAAAGGCCTGGTATCCACATCTGAAGAGCGAAATTTCATTTCACGCTTTGAGGGATTATTCTCCGGCAGAATTCCATGGCCGTCTCTAAACCGGGACATTACCGGCGAACAGGAGAGCAGCCTTGTTCAGGATATAATTAAGATTAAAAGCAGTAAAAATGAGCTCCTGAAAATTGCCCAGAGCAACAGTTACAGAGAAACAAAAGCAGCCGGAGTTCAAGAGGAAGCTACTTCATCCGGCGGGTGGGTGCCCTGGTTTGCAGAAAACAAGCTTTATATTCTCGGATGGGTGAAAAAGAATGAAGATGCTCCGGTATATGGTGTTGAACTTGAATTGATGACCCTGCTGTCACGGCTGATTAACAACTTCCCGCAAGCCCGGGATGGGCAATCGGCCTATGCAATTATTGACGACTCAGGCCGCCTGCTTCACCAGGCCGGAGACATGATTATTGGTCAGGATATAAAACCTCTCCTGTCGGTTCCTCTCGCGCCTTACCTTCCCCACTGGGCAATCGCGGTTTATACTGATGGTCAGGACATTTCGACAGGGTCAGGAAATGAATTTATGATCATTGCATGTCTGCTTTTATTTATCTTTATTGCGGCAATAGCTTCGGGCGGTTTTCTACTGATGAGACATGCCAAACAGAATATGGTTGATGCACAGCAAAAGACATCCTTTGTTTCCAATGTATCACACGAACTCAAAACCCCTCTTACGAGCATACGCATGTTTGCAGAGCTCCTGCTTGATGGGAGGGTCAATGATCAGGATAAAAAAAATAAATATCTGGGAATAATAGTATCGGAGAGCCGGCGCCTTACGAGGCTGGTCAATAATGTGCTGGATTTCAGCCGCATCGAGCAGTGCAAAAAGACGTATAATATGGAAGAGATCGAGCTGGTGCCATTATTATTGGAGACATTTGAATTTAACAAACCAAGGATAAAAGATGCCGGCATGGAATCCCATTTAAATATTCCTGATGAAAGTATTACTGTAAAAACAGATCGCGATGCCATGGAGCAGGTTATCCTGAATGTTATGGACAATGCCATCAAATACGCCAGCACTGGCGGAGAAATATCTTTATTCTCAAAAGCCGGCGAAAGAGCTGTAGAAATCAGGATAGAAGACAGAGGTCCGGGGGTTCCTGAAAAAGACAGAAATAAGATATTTGAAAAATTTCACCGTGTTGATACCTCTTTGACTGCCACAAAGCAGGGATCAGGTCTGGGATTGAGCATTGCCAGAAGAATCCTGGAGGACATGGGCGGAAGCCTTTCATATGCTCCAAGACAGGGTGGAGGAAGCTGTTTTACTGTGAAAGTCCCAATGGATCCGGATAAGCACAAACAGTAGGGGCACGGCGCACCGTGCCCTTTAACAGGCATATCGAAATTGAAAGACAAATAAGAATAATTTCTGTCATTGAACTTATGGAGAAAAAAGATGACATCAATATCAATACTGGTTGCGGAAGACGATCCCAACATCCTTACCGGTCTTGTTGATACACTGGAAAGTGAAGGCTACAGTGTTACAGCTGCAACCAATGGCAAAGAAGCATTTCAACTGTTTGAAGCGGGAAAATATGACCTCATCCTGCTCGATATCATGATGCCTGAAATAAGCGGGTATGATGTATGCAAACAAATCCGTGCAAAGGATGAAGTCACCCCCATTATTATGCTTACTGCGAAAAGCGAAGAGATAGACAAGGTAGTTGGTCTTCAACTGGGTGCGGATGATTATATTTCCAAGCCCTTTGGAGTGCATGAACTCCTTGCAAGGATCCAGGCAGTCCTCAGGCGCTGCAGGCGAAATCACGATCAGCAGAAAGACAGCTCAGATACTCCTGAATCTTTCCGGTTTGGTGATGCGATTGTTGATACCAAAAAATTCAGAATGACAGTGGAAAATAAAAGTATTGATCTATCCGAAAGAGAGATATCTCTGTTACGCTGTTTTTATTTGCATCCGAATGAAGTTCTTAGCAGAGACCAGCTCCTGAATGCCGTATGGGGAATTGATTACTACGGCACAACCCGCACACTTGATCAACATATCGCTCAACTAAGGAAAAAGATTGAAAAAGACCCGTCCAATCCATGCCTCATAAAAACCGTTCACCGGGTTGGTTACAGGTACGAGTTCGCACTCTATTAAACAGCCCGGGCCAATAGGGGTCAGGGCTGTTTTTTTCTTTGTAATAGACTATGATGCACTAAACATCCGGGGAGAAGATTTCCTTTTACTGCTGTTCCTTTTCACTCCGGAAAATTTCGGCTGGAAAACTCTTCTTTCATTTGAGCGGTTTTTGGGATCAGGCGCAGGTGATTCATAATCGAATGCAGACAGGGTACGCTCCTCAACCTTGCAGCCAATAACTCTATTGATAGCTATCACCATATTCCTGTCTTCCCTGGTAATAAGGGTAAAGGCTTCACCGGTGCGGGTTGCCCTTCCTGTCCTTCCGATACGATGAATATACGCCTCGGGAGTATCAGGGATATCATAGTTTATGACATGGGAAATCCGGGAAACATCAATACCCCGGGCAGCGATATCCGTTGCGACCAGAATCTGAAATTTACCGCTTCGAAAGCCGTCAAGTGCTTCCTGGCGTCGTGACTGTGAGAGGTTCCCCTGGAGTGACGCCGACCGATACCCCGCAGCAGCGATTTTTTTCTCCAGGCTCCTGGCACGATGTTTGGTCCGGGTAAAGATCAGTACAGACCCGGTATCAGTATTCCCTAGAAGTTTTATTAAAAGAGCTGTTTTCAAATGATGAGCTACAGGATACATAGCGTGGCTTACAGTTTCGGCCGGCGCAGTGTTTCCCGCCCGGACAGTAGATGGGTCCCGCAGTATATCCTTTGCAAGTCGATTAATTTCAAAGGGCATTGTTGCCGAGAAAAGCAGAGTCTGCCGCTTTTCCGGAAGATGTTTTAATATCTGTCTGATGCTGGGAAGAAATCCCATGTCAAACAGATGGTCAGCCTCATCAACTACCAGCACTTCCAGTTTTGAAAGATTGATGCTGTGACGGTCAATATGATCAAGCAGACGGCCAGGGCAGGCAACAACTACATCGGCCCGCTTAAGTTTCTGAATCTGAGGATTAATGCCCACACCGCCGTAGACAGGAACGCTTTTCAAATGGGTCTTACGGCCGAGGGATTCAAAGGACTGATGAATCTGCTCTGCCAGTTCACGTGTAGGGGCAATAATCAGGGCGCGGACCTGTCCTTGTTTACCCTTTAAAAGTCGATTAAGTATGGGCAGAGCAAATGCTGCGGTTTTACCGGTTCCGGTCTGGGCCAGGCCCATTATATCATGCCCCTCAACAACCTTTGGAATTGCCATAGACTGAATAGGGGTAGGAATTTCATAACCTGCGGCTGCAACACCTGCGGCTACAGATGGATGAAAATTAAATGCTTCAAATTTCAATAGATACCTTCTTTCTTTTTGCTAATACATATTAGACAAAAAAAGCCCCGGAGATATTCCGGGGCTTATGTGATTTTTAAATTACTACCAAGAACACTTTTAAAGCAATATCATACGGGTATTTGAGATCGGCGTCAAGTTAAATATCCGGCACTGGTTTTCAGCTTCGCGGCTTCTTTGCCGGGCAGCCGGCGTCAGTTAACACGTTAATTGTTATCTCGAATGCAGGTATAGAAGATATGATCAGGAAAAGAAGGCGGAATTAAACATACACACTAAGTAATGATCCTACAAGAAGCTGTTTCAACTGTATTGCGGAAGAGTCATAAATAAAGTCTATAAACTGTTTGCTCAGGCTGTCCGCTTCTTTTGCATAACTGAGAGGCGATTCCGAGGCGACTTTCGATGTATAGCCGCTGATCTCTTCTGCCAGGCCGCCAATAGAGGAAAAAATATCTTCAACCGCCGAAGGATTCTGGTTTATTGCATTGGTCAGGCTATACTCATTTATCTGGAGAATCCCATCACTGTTTAATGATATTCCAATCGACGCCAGAGATCTCTCATGATCGGTTAAAAGGCTGTTCAGGGAAGATAGAAGATCCTCTCTTAAATAATCACTGTTCTCGTTATAAAAATCCATATAACTGTTAATCCCATAGGCCATGGATGTAACTGCATTATATACAGCCGTTTCATCCGGTCCCACATCCAGAGTCGCATCTCCTGTCCCATAAAGATTTACATGAACAGCCCCATTGTCAAGATATACGGAATTAACATCCGAGGTAAGGTTTTGTCCATCAACCGAATAGACCGCGTCAGTGGCCTCTGCTGTTACATTATCAAGACCCGTTGCGGCAACTGCATTGCCTGATATATCAGAAACTGTAAAAGCTGCCTCTGAGCCTGTAGCATGGGATGTCAGGGTCAGATTCAATGTTCCTTCATTCTCGATTATTTCAGCTGCTACCCCGGGAACTTTCTGGTTAATAACCCTGCCTATTTCATAAAGAACATCTCCATTTGTAGCATCGGCTGCTACTGTAATGGTCAGTTCATAATCCTGTTCATCTACAGTGAAAGAAAAAACATTTATTCCGGCATCAACAACACTTTCACCGGCACCGGCCAGTGCCGCACTGGTATTTTCCTGCCCCTGAGCAAGCTGGGAAACAGATACATCATAGGTGGCTTCCGTTGCGCCTGTACTCGGCGAATATGCGTCCCAGGCCGTGGCAGTTAGAACACTGCTGTCAGAAGATTCCGCCGTACGATCATTGAAAACTGAATTGGTATCACTTACTGTTAATTTATCTGCCAGAAGGGAAAGATTAGTCACCTGGCTGTATAATTCGGACAGAGCCCTGGAGGACTCCTTAGAGAATAGCTGCTGGTCAATTCTGTCCTGAAGTTCCGCTACACTGGTAGAAAAAACATGGGTTACATAATCAGCCGAACCTGACACCCCAAGGGGAGCCAGAAGACTGGACATGTTAAGATAGTTTATATAGGAACCTGTTATTTCCATAATAGCTCCTTTTAATAAAACCAGCTGCCATTTCCGCGAAACCGGATTAAGTCTGGAAGCGAAGCACCTTTTTCAAAAACTGCAAGGTATTATACCTTTTTTTTAAAAATAAAACCTTTTTTTTATATGTAAATGCTATTTTTATTGTCTGTCATAAAATAAATAATCATATAAAATTCCAGTTTAATCATAATATTAGCAAATTTAGCTAACTTACAAAAAAACAGGATAACTTATAGAATGGAAAAGTTGATTAGATCTGGGATTTACGATATAAATTCCAGGCCAATGATCAAGGAGGATCAAATTATAATATGAAAAAAATACTTATCCAAAACATAGCGATCACAGCTGTATTTTTATTTTTCGCAGCGGGTTGTTCATCTGAAAAAACCGACCTGGAACTGACATTTACCAACTGGACTTCAAAGACCTCACCTCCCGGTCAGGCAACCGCCAAATGGATAGAAATGGTGGAGACACGGACGAATCATAAGGTGAAAGTTAAACCCATGTACAGTGCAACGCTTTTAAATGGTAAAAATACCATTGAGGGCATCTCAAGGGGTGTTGCTGATGTGGGAATGAATGTATCCTCATTCAGGCCCGAACGTTTTCCCATGATGGCGCTTTTAAATTATCCCCACCCCTATAAGCATACCATGGTGCCCATTCAAATAGCCTGGGACATGTACAACATGTTTGATCCGCCCGAGTTCAAGGGTGTCAAGGTAGTCTCCTTCAGCTGCAACGGGCTGGGTGAAAACGGCTGCGGTTTTTTTGGAAAGTTCCCTGTGACTTCATTAGAAGATCTCAGGGGTAAAGAAATAAGGGCAACCGGAACAGGGGTACCGGCACTGGAAAAACTTGGTGCATCCCCCGTGTTCCTGCCCGTATCGGAAATCTATGAAGCCCTGCAGAAAAATATCATCAAGGGCAATTATACGACCTTTGAGATAATACGCCCCTTTAAATTCAATGAAGTGGTTGAATATATTACACCCTTCCCTGCCCCTGCAGGGGTGATGTTTACGATCGTAGAGGAAAAGAGATTTAACTCATGGCCGGATGATGTAAAAAGCGTGATAGAAGATATGAAAATGGAGCACAGTATCTGGTCAGGCAACTTTGCCCATAAGGAAGCACAGGACGGGTTATCCTATGCAATTGAAAACGGTGTAAAAAAGACCGTTGTATCTCCTGAAGAAAAAGAAAAAATGATGCAGATACTTAAGACATTGACCGACGACTGGCTCAAAGAGAATACGGCCAGGGGACTTCCCGCAAAGGAATGGCTTGATGAATTCAACCGGCTCCTTGAAAAATATAACGCACAGTATTGATAATGACTGTTGCAGAAAAAACCGCAAACTTAATCGCCCGATGGCTTAACTGGCTCGCAGCCATTGCCATTGTTGCAGTAATGACCATCGTGTGTGTCAACGTCCTGGCGCGGAGTATATTCGGGATCCCGCTAAAGGGAACCGTGGATATAGTCAGCCAGCTCGGGGTAATTGTCATTGCCTGCGCCATAGCCTATACACAGGTGCTCAAGGGCCATATCCGTATTACCCTTTTTCTAGACAAACTGCCCGAACTTCCGCGCATTATCATTACAGGTATTACAGACACGATCGGAATAATCATGTTCGGGATAATGTCCTGGCAGACATTCCTTTTTACAAAACAGACCCATAGTGTCGGGGAGCTGTCGGAGGTATTAAAAATCCCCCTCACGCCCTTTGCAGCCTTTGTATCACTTGGCTGTGCGGCGCTCACCCTTGTTTTGTTTATCGACCTGATAAACCTGTTCTCAGGGAGAAAAAACAGATGAGCGGAGAGTTTGCCGGGACCTGCGGAATAATAATCATGGTGCTCCTGATGATTCTGGGAATGCCCATTGCCTTTACAATGATCCTTGTAGGATTTGTGGGTTTTTCCTATCTCACATCCATAGATGGGGGCCTGTTTCTGCTCAGTGACAGCTTCTATTACCAGTTTTCTTCATATACCATGCTGGTTGTTCCGCTCTTTGTGTTAATGGGCGAAATAGCCTTTCACTCCGGCATCAGTAAAAGGATATACCGCACTGCCAATGCATGGCTAGGTTTTATCCCGGGTGGTCTGGCGGTTGCCACTATAGGAGCCTGTGCAGGTTTTGCAGCCATATGCGGCTCCAGCACGGCTACCGCAGCAACCATGGGGACTGTAGGTCTTCCGGAAATGAGAAAGAATGATTATGATCCATCCTTTGCAACAGGCACAGTAGCAGCAGGGGGAACCCTTGGCATACTTATTCCCCCCAGTATTGTCTTGATCGTCTATGGAATACAGACCGAGCTTTCCATCGGCAAACTGTTTATAGCGGGTATCCTGCCCGGGATTCTTCTTTCCGGGCTGTTCACCCTTGTGATTCTTGCCATGTGCATCATTAACCCTTCCCTTGGATCACCTGCGCCTAAAAGCACCTTTAAAGATAAATTAAAATCCCTGTCCGGCACAATCGAGATGATTCTATTATTTTCACTGGTAATAGGAGGCCTTCTTATCGGGTGGTTCACACCTACAGAAGCAGCAGGCATAGGTGCTGCATGCGCTATAGCAATCGGCGTGGTGAAACGAAGCCTGTCCTGGAAAGGGTTTAAAAAAGCCCTTCTGAACACAACACGCACATCCTCAATGGTGCTTTTAATTGTGGCAAGCGCAATGATCTTCAGCCGCTTTTTAACTGTAAGCGGTTTACCCCAGGCCCTGGCATCATGGGTAGGAGGCCTGGACGCCTCACCATATGTGGTCCTTCTCTGTATCATGGGAATCTACATGATTGGCGGATGTGTTATGGACCCTCTTTCCTTTTTGATAATAACCATCAATATCTTTTTCCCAATGATAATAAAGGCCGGTTTTGATCCTATCTGGTTCGGGGTGATCATTGTAATACTGCTGGAAACCGGGGCCATAACCCCGCCGGTCGGCATCAATGTTTATGTCATTAAGGGCATAGCACAGGATATTGACCTGCATACAATTTTTAAGGGAATATTCCCTTTTCTGGGGGCAATGATCCTTGGATTGATCATCTTGATCATATTTCCGGATATTGTTCTCTATCTTCCCGGACTTGTCAGATAATTTTTTAAGGGAATCCATCTCTGAAAAAAAATGTTGACATTGGTTACAGTTGTCGCCATAATTAGTGACAAATGTAACCAGGGAGATTTGAAATGATGAAAAAAAGCAGCTTACCAAAACTCACACCCGCGGAATTTGAAATTATGGATGCAGTATGGAAAGCAGGGGAATTGACCGTGACTGAAATCATGCGGGAAGTCAATGCTGCAAATGACCGAAATCTGACACGGTCTACCATTAAGGTTCAGGCAGGGAGACTTGAGGAAAAAGGATGGCTGGTGCACCGGCAGGAAGGAAACAAGTTTATCTACCAGTCTACAAAACCACGCAGCGAGGCTTCTGCAGCCCTTGCTTTCGATATTGGAAATCGGGTTTTTGGAGGATCCTGTGTCGAAATGGTAAAAGCCTTTTTTAATCATTCTACTGTTACACCGGATGAGATAAGACAGCTGCAGGAACTAATCGATAAATATGAGGAGTAAATAAATGGATATTTTCTCTCTTATTCTAAACAATGATATGGGAGGCCTGCTGATCACTCTGGCAGGTCAGTCAATCCTGATTTCTCTTATCGGGCTTATAGTCCTAAAGCTTTTATCTAAAAGATCTGCCCCTGTGCGCAGTCTTGTCTGCAGTGCGACACTGATCGCTCTTGGTTTGACACTTGTGCTTTCCATCGGGTTTTATATAAAAGGCATTTCATGGTCTCAGGCGACGCTTCCCTTTATTACAGAGGATAACACAAAAAACAGTATTTTAATGCCCCCTGTTCACCAGTCTATTACTTACAATGAAATAAAAACTCCGCCACTAAAAGTACTATCACACACTCCTGTTGAAAAAAATATACAAAAAGTAGCAGGTCCGGCACCTGGCATCTCCCCTCATTCTGCTCCATTTGTTTTGCCTGTATTTCCTTTAAGTAATATAGCAGGCCTCATCTGGCTGGCCGGTATTCTGTTTCAAATGGTGAGGCTGGGGTATGGGATTATAATTGTAAAAAAATTCCGAAACAACCTCCGGAGCTGCAAAAATGATAATTATGATAAAATGCTTCAGGCTGTTGCCGGGAGGTTCTGGAAAAAACGTCTGCCGAAACTTTACAGTTCACCCCTGATCAAGTCTCCTGTGACAATTGGCATCTTTAATCCGGTTGTAATCATTCCGCAGAGACTCTCATCAATAATTACTGAAAATGAAATGAAGAGCATACTGCTGCATGAGCTGGCCCATATATACCACTATGATCAGGTTGCAGGAATATTTAAAAGATTTGTAATTGCTTTCCACTGGTGGAATCCGTTTGTTTATCTGATAAACAGGCTTCATGAAGAGACAAGGGAAGAGGTATCCGACAACTATGTATTAGGTGAACTTCAGCCCAAAGTCTATTCACAATGTCTAATGGATCTGACAAAAAAAGTGTGTTTGATCAGCAGTTATCCAACGGCTGTTGGTATGGCAGGCAGACATTTTAATTTAAGAAAAAGGGTAGAACAGATTCTTTCAAAGAAAAGGAGTATTGCCATGGGAACGAAACTGCACCTTAAGATAACAGGCTTTTCCATATGTCTTGTTCTTACCTTCGGTATTGCCGGTCTCCATGCCCGGGGCAGTGCTGTGAAAAATGATGATCCTTTAAGGGTGTCACAGGAACCGCTGCAAGTAATAAACAGTGTTTCAGTAACAAAAGGGGATCAGAATCTTACACATATAAATTTATCCGAACCGGAAGCTGTTGATGTTCCAGACAAGTTGCAGTCAATACCGAAGCAAGGGACAATACCTCAGAAAGAATTGTCAGGAAAACTTACTCAGAAGAGTGAAAAACCGGTTATGGTCATGGCATCTGTTGATATGAAGGCTATTAATAGAACTGAAGAGCTAATTGAGTCAGTCAGCGTCCAGCCCTCCGCCAAACCTGCCCTGCTGACACAAAATAAAACCGCGGAAAAACACGATTCAAAGGCAAGCGCTATTCCCGATAAGAGGGCTTTAAATAACAGGACTGAAGACGCTGCAAATGATTCTAAAAAAGAAGATATTGATACTGCAATTGCAGAATTAAGCAGGCAGATAGAACTGAATGATTCTGATGCCGGGCTGTATGTGCTTCGCGGTAATTCCTACATGGATAAACAGGATTACAAACAGGCTGTAAGTGATTACACAAAAGCGATTGAGATAAATCCTGATGATGCTGCAGCGTATAATAACCGGGGACAGGCATATGTGAATATGTGGAAAGAATACAGTTACTGGAGACAGGTATATAAGGATAGGTGGGAAGAATACAGTTACCGAATACAGAATTATGAGAAAATGGGTAGATACTTTAGGTATACGAATAAGGGGGAATTTACACAGATCCTGAAGGACGATAAACAGGCTAATGAGGCCTTTAAAAAGGCTTTAAAAGATTTTAAAAAAGCCATAAAGAAAAATCCTGAAAATATTTATGCGTACATTAATCGGGGCAATGCCTATTATGCAAGCCAAAAATATACAAAGGCTATTAGAGATTATACCAGGGCCATTAAAATAGATCCCGAATCCTCATTAGCATACATAAACAGGGGTATTGCCCATCTCCAGGATGGCAACTTAGGAATAAGATTTGGAAGCAGCTCAAGCAAAGCTATCAAAGACTTTTCTAAAGCACTTGAACTGAATAACAGAGATGCCGAAACTTACCTGCTTCGTGGAGACGTATATAACAATAAGCGTAAATACAGGCAGGCGATTAACGATTACAATAAAGCATTAGGTTTAAACCCTTATCTTATCAATGCATATAACAACTGCGGAATGGCTTACGAAAGCATGGGTGAATTTGATAAAGCCATACTTGAATATAGTAGGGCTATAGAGATAATCTCAAAAAATCCTGATGCATTTATCAACCATTACACTTTTTCTAAAGAGGGAAAGACTCACAATGATGCTGTTTTTTATGTGACAACTTATCGTTTGGCTAAGAAACATACTGATGCAGCTATCCGCCGCTATCGAGTAACATATATACTGACACCTGAAGTCTTATCAGCTGATTACATGGTTTTTGAACCACGTAACAGCTACATCCTTAGAGGGCTGGCTTATGAAAAGAATAACCAGCTTGATAAATCCATTTCTGATTTCAGCAGGGTTATAGAACAAAATCCAGAACATTGTTTAGGCTATAAATACAGATCTGACATATATCGCAAAATGGGCAATGAGGTTGAATATAAAAAGGATTTGAAGATGGCAGAGAACTACGGTTACAAAATCAGACCTACGACAGAATATAGATATGGAACACCCTATCAAGGCTATTGGGAAGGGTCTCCTGATGATGCTTATTACCAGAGACGAGAAGCCGAAGCTCGAGCTCAAGCTGACGCTTTACAATATATGACTGATCAACAGAAAGCAGACGCAATGAAAGAATGGGAAGCAAAGAAAGCAGAGAGAGCAGTGAGAGCAAGGATGGCAGAGAGACTAAAGAGAGCAAAGAGTAAATAATATGATTGTTTTATCTGTTATATTGAACCCGGCTATAAAATTATAAAACGGGATCAGACCTTTAACAATTACATGTATGCCTGAGTTCAGGTATAGGCATCCCGCCTTTAGACACGGATATAATGAATAAAAATGGGAGATTAGGTTCCTAAGTTTTAATATTCTGGCATCACGTATTTGAGGAACTTCGTGCAGAATGTGATTTTACATAGTTTGCACGTTCAGCGCGACGTTCCCTTATCCATATATGATCAGCATCATATAAAACACAAAAGATTTGCAGGATAAACGGCAGGTCCAGCCAATTACTGATTACAGTTTTTAACTGTCATATTTCTGTACTTTTTTTGATCTATGCAAATACAGTTTTTTTTGAAACACTAAAGTCTAATTTCCATTTTTAATAAAATGCAGACAAAGGGACAAAGCATTACCTTTCTTTTTTTACAAAACCATAAGGGGGAAGTCATGGAAAATAAAAGGTCATTTAATTCATATTTTTACTGGCTAATGATATCAGTTTTTCTTCTAATCACTCTAAATGCATGCCAAGGAACATCCGGAAGACGCGGAGCAGTAGCAAACCTGAACATGGAATCAGTTCAAACCGGTAAGTGGACCATGATATCCGGGGATACCAGGCCGGATCAACCCGGAGTCTACGGCACAAGGGGTACTGCCGCCAGCACAAACAAACCGGGCGCCAGGTATGGTAGCATTAGCTGGAAGGACGACATGGGCAACCTGTGGCTCTTTGGCGGAGGCACGGGATCAGGTTCTTCGAATTACCTGAATGATCTCTGGAAATTTGACGGAAGCAACTGGACATGGATCTCAGGCGATAATGATAGAAATCAAAGCGGAGTTTATGGCACAAAGGGAATCCCGGACAGTGCGAACAAACCCGGTGCCCGTTTTGGCAGCATAAGCTGGTATGATAAGAAAGGCAATTTATGGCTCTTTAGCGGGTACGGTTATGCTGCAGGAAAATACCATGGAGCTTTAAATGATCTCTGGAAATTTGACGGAACAAACTGGACCTGGGTTTCCGGGGACGATAAAACAGATAGACGCGGTGTTTACGGTACAAAAGGTATTGCCTCTGCCACAAATACGCCGGGTGCCAGGTATGACAGTATGAGCTGGACAGACAGCAATGGTAATTTATGGCTTTTTGGTGGGAAAGGTTATTCTGCAGGACTGCCAGGGAACCTCAATGACCTGTGGAAATTTGATGGAGATAACTGGATATGGATATCCGGGGACAGCAGACAGGATGAGCCGGGGATATACGGCACAAAAGGGGTAGCCGACAGCAATAATGTACCGGGATCCAGGTATGGAGGTGTAAGCTGGATGGACAGCAAAGGCAATTTATGGCTTTTTGGCGGAACTGGTGCCACCGAAATCAGGGCATACGGAGAACTTAATGACCTGTGGAAATTTGACGGAACTAACTGGACATGGGTTTCCGGAGATAAATCTGATAAGCGAATGGGCATTTACGGCTTCAAGGGAGTGCCCGACAGTAACAATAAACCGGGTTCGCGCTATGGCAGCATCGGCTGGATAGACAGAGAAGATAACCTGTGGCTCTTTGGCGGTATGGGTCTCAACAACACAAGATCAAGTTTACTAAATGATTTGTGGAAATTTGACGGGACAAACTGGGCCTGGATTTCCGGTAAAAAATCAACCAAGAGCACTGATAAAGAAAACGAACCAAGCCCAAGATTTTACAGTATCAGCTGGACAGACAGAGAAGGTAATTTATTGCTCTTTGGCGGAAGAGAAAATAATTTCAATAATTATAACGACCTGTGGAAATATGAACCCTAGAATTATTTATTCGAAAAGTGCGTAAAAGTGTTGAATCTGAATCGGAGAATAGAATCAGAATCGAGAATCGGGGTAATCGAGAGTGCAGAATCAGAATCTGGTTCGACCCCGATTTGCATTTACTATTTTTAAGGGGATATTCCCTTTTCTGGGGGCAATGATTCTTGGTTTGATAATCCTTATTTTGTTTCCGGACTTTGCGCTTTTTCTCCCCAATTTAGTGAAATAACAAGCAGCATCATTGCGTTTAAAAACCTCCTATGTAATGTTTTGAATCTATAATTTCCAGACAGCTTTGTAGATTGTTCGAAGACCGAACAGTAGAATCCAACCCACCACGTCATTCCCCGGCTTGCCTGTCACTGCGAAGCTTTGGCGGAGACTGAACCGCGGAATCCAGTGTTTTTTGCCTTTCGTAGTGGCGAAAAATCTTTCGCCAGCATCTTTAACCTGGTATTTCCTCATTCCAATGGTCCACCGCTGGAACGCCGTCTTTTGACACTCTGCGTAAATTTTAAGTTTCCTGATGCACCGACCTCCGACCTCTGACCTCTGTTTTTTCTTTGCTTTTCTCTAAAAGCCTTTAGCCTAAAAGGCTTCAGCCTATTTTAAAAAAGGAGAAAATAAATGCGTGATCACAAAAAATTGAAAGCTTTTCAATTGGCAGATGAAGTGGCGATAGAAACCTACAAGATAACAAGGCGATTTCCTAAAGAGGAACTATTCGGGTTGACATCCCAAATGAGAAGGGCTGCTGTTTCGGTACCATCAAATATTGTTGAGGGATGTGCGAGAGAAAGTCAAAGTGAATATTTGCGTTTCCTTGAAATAGCATTTGGTTCTCTAAGAGAGCTTCACTATCAGTTTGAGCTATCGGGGAAACTTGGCTACCTAAAAAATTGCCAGGATGGTAAATCAGTGGGAAAGATCATTGAAACAGAAAAGGTTTTATCCGCATTGCTGCGAGCGATGAGGAAAGCATAGACTGAAGACCGTTAGAAAATGCGAAATAAAGCTAATAGCCTTCAGCCTAAAATACTTCAGCCTGCTTTATAAAAAGTGTGGCAACTTTCTTATGTAAAAGTAAAAGAGCTTGATTTATTAGATCGAATTGTTAATGATGAGTAATCTTGAAATGTTTCTACATATAGAAACACAAAATTCAACCCTAAAAAATTATAAGTTTCTATATATAGAAACATAAAAGTTTCTAGATATAGAAACATTAAGAATCAACTTTCTACATATAGAAACATATGTCTATATGTAGAAACATTTCAAACAGGCCCTAAACCGGTTAATAACATGTTAAAAGCTGAAAGGCTATAATGAAGAAAGCATCATTTACGGTATTTGGGGAAATAGGAAATATTTCCTGAATCCCCAAATGGCAGTATTAAAATAAAATTCCGGGCTGAATTGATGTCTATTTACAAAAATTGGCAATCTTGCCAAAAGTTGTAAATAGAAAATAAGAATCAAAATATTGTGGTAATAATAACTGGTTATCAAAAATACAAAGTCGGTAAATAGCAGGCGAAATCGGCTTTTAACCTGTCGCTTCACAAGACCACGAGGGGCTTCTTTCAATTTTTGCTGAGCATCTCGGCGTGGCTTGTGAGCTGGCCGTTAGAGTTTGAATATGAACAATTCACAGCAAATAGAACTATTCGGACAAGCATTAATGGATTATTACAATGGAGATACCGAGGCAATGCTAGATTATTGTCGTGATGATGGACACGTAGATAGTATTCCTGTCGGTCTCTTTTTTAGAGGCGTAACTGACATGCCATCGGATAACATTTCTGTATCCGAGAGCAATGGTAGAATTCTTGATATTGGTGCCGGAACGGGCCTACATTCCCTTCATCTTCAAAAATTAGGTTTTACAGTTTGTGCCATTGATGTTCTGGAAGCAGCCTGTGAGATAATGAAGAGAAATGGTATAAAAGATGTCCGGTGTATTGATATATCCAATTTTAATGAAAGACCTTTTGACACGGTGCTGGTTTTAGGTCGCACAATTGGTAATGTCGGCAATCTCTCAGGATTGCGAGACTTTCTATCACATTTACATAAACTTGTAACATCCGATGGGAGAGTAATACTAAATTCTTTGGACCCCAAATACACAAATGACCATAGTCATTTAGCTTACCAACAACTCAATGTTGAAAATAATCGGTATTTAGGAGAAGTTCGGATGAACTTTAAATACAAAGGTAATAAAGGGCCATCATTTAACTGGTTGAATGTCGGCTATGAATCATTAAAAAATATAGCGTATGAAACAGGCTGGGAATGTAATATTCTACTTCAAGAAGAAAATGGCAATTATTTAGCTCGGCTGGAAAAGCGAATTTAGTAAATTGAATTTTCAGCGGATAGTTTAGATATGGTTTGTATAGTGAGACAATGAAGTCATGAGCACTCATAATTTCAAATTAGTAGAAACGACCGAATCTCTGATCAACATACAAAATGAAATCATAGCATTCGCCGATGAAATCGGTAAGGAACAAGAACATCTTCTGGAGCCAGGTTTGCTACGCCAAGATATTCTTGCATACCTTCACCTACTGAATAATTGGTCTCAGGGAATTGGTCTACCGAGTGGGTGGGTTCCCACTTCGCAATATTGGTACCTGTCAAACGAATCGACAGTTATCGGCTTTAGTTCACTACGACACTTTCTAACACCTTCGCTTGAAGACTTCGGAGGACATATAAGCTACGTGGTGCGTCCTAAGTACCGAAGACAAGGTCACGGAACTCAATTACTCGCTTTAACCCTGAGTAAAGCCAAAGAGCTGGGTCTTGACAGGGTGCTTCTGACAACAGACACCCACAACATTGCTTCTAGGAAGGTTATAGAGTATATTGGTGGTATTGTGAAAGAAGAATCACTGTCAGTTACCACTGGTACAATGAAAGCACGTTACTTTATTGATTTGAACGTCAAAAACTCTAACAAATAATTCAACTCGGAATGTCTAAAAGCGCTTTCGCGCTTTCAGCCATCCGGTTAATTATGCCGTTAGCCATTGGAAAAGGAGGAACTACCATGGGATTATTCAAGGATCTTTTTGGTAAGAAAATAGAAATTACAGTTACTGATGAGAATGGGGTTAGCAGGACGAAACAAGTTTTGAAAAGCGATTTGGAACAGTGGGAGAGAGATGGGAAAATAACAAAAATGAAAACCATCAGGGTGAACATAGCGGGGTTAAATGGGGTTAGGATTGAGGAATGGACAATAGGCACAGAAGTCCAAAAAGAATCTATTGATAAATTCGCAGATAAATCTACAGGCGAATTATATATCGGAGAACATTATAAAGAAGGTAAGCCAATAAAGTATTTCATGATGAAGGAAGCATGGGAAGATTATAAAAATATTTAATGGTACAGAGGGTACCACCCCGATTCGCATAATAATTTGTTGTTACAATAAGATTGGAGGTCTGTATGAGTGTATTTAAATATAAAATCAATTCGATTCCTGACCGAAGCCTTATATTAAAAAAAACAAAACTTGATCAATTAGAAAAAATTCAACAGATCTGCAAAGAATTACCCACTTTCCTTGATGACTGCAACGCAAAGGTTGAAATTGATGATATTGAATTTTCATTAACAGTAACTACTACACAATCTGAGGCTGATGTTGATGTAGCAGTAAATAAATGTACCTCAGGTTTAGACCTTGAATGCTATAACAAATATAAATAACCTTTCTTCGGCGAAGGAAAATCAAATGTTATTTAAGCTATAATAAGTGGGTCGAAATAAAATTGATTGAGGAACACCATAAAGGTGCTTTTCTAAATCACGTTAACAAAACTTGGCTAACCCTGCAATCAAGGTGATTGGCTGGTTTTTCTTGCCGATTGATATCCAGTAATATCAATGGTCTTCATACTTTATCGACCATCGGCAC
Source organism: Desulfatiglandales bacterium (assembly GCA_963667015.2). Lineage (GTDB taxonomy): Bacteria > Desulfobacterota > DSM-4660 > Desulfatiglandales > HGW-15 > JAAZBV01. Next base: position 1,941,048 of record CAXXJJ010000001.1, on the reverse strand, counting down.
TATTAACCCGCCAACGCCTTATCGCAAACGTTATATGTTTCCAACCTCTAAACGAAAGGTGAAAACTATGTCAAAAAACGAATTAATTTTTCTTGCAACTGCCATGATACTTGCCCCTAGTCACTCTACGTATAAACTTGATAGAGAAGATGGTCAGTCGAACGCCAAAAGTCATTTTGATCAATGGTTTAAACTTCTTTCTGAGAAGTACGACCAGTACAACAAATAGAGATAGTAATATCTCCATACCAGTTAGGGCCACTATTTTTATCGGCGCTTAAAGTATCAAGAATTTTGTCTAATATCCTTTTTGCGTCATCAGAAGAACCTTGTTCTATTATTGTGATATTCATAATATTAACCTCCTTTACTAAAAATAGAGAGCAAAAATGACTCCCGAAGAACACTATGAAATATATAAAGCAAAATCAAAATTACGGATACGCTTTGAAATAGCTAAAATGTTAAATAATATATCAGAAGCCGAAATAGCCCAACTTGTCTTTGAGGATATGCAAATAGAAGAACGTGAACAATTTGAAAAAGAACTTATAAAACAACAGCATGATCTCAACAAAGAGAATATCCGAATACAAAATGAATTTAATGAAAATATATTTAAAAAACAAAAACGGCTGACAATTTTTGTGCTCATAATAAACTCTTTTATAATTCTAATAGCATCTCTTTCAGCGGTATATCTAGGATATATACTACAGCAAGGAAGCAAATCGGAAAATAAAGACAATACAGGAATACACTCAACTGTATCCCAAACCAAAAATAAGACTTTGGATCTTCCCCATGCACAAATACCTGATAAAGTTCCATAGCCGAACCTTTCACATAACATCAAAATTCAGGGGATGCAAAAAACCGCACCCCTGATTTTGGGCGTTGGCTGTAAAAAATAATGGAAGAAAACAAAGAATACCAAAATCACTATTGTGACCATATGCCCACTGATGGTGTCTCTGTTATTTATTTTGATCCATATGACACCGGAGATAAAAAGCGGTGGTGGTTATATATATACGAAGAAGCAACAGAAGAGGACGTAGAGGAATTCGAGGCTGATGAGGTTGGTGAATTATTGTCACACTATGAAGTCCCGATTATTTTCTGTCCATTTTGTGGAACTGATTTGCGGAATATTAAAATAACCTGTATTAAATAAAAGCATCAAATCTTTAAAATCAGTAATTGAAGTATGCAGTCAAAAATAAACTAAACAGGTTGGCGGCAGCCAACCATAACATCTACTAGGACCGTGCTATTTTTTTGCCAATTTTTATCACCTAGCAGTTATAAACCTTTCAAGCTTTTAACAGGGTAAGTAGATTTGCACCGCACGGCCTGTAATGTTCACGTTATAACTATGAAGACATTAGAAGAACTATATAGAGAAATTGAATCAGTTGCAGATTTTAGTGATATAAAAATATTAGATCCAAATACAATTGGATTGTTTTCCACAAGACCTCTTCATGTTGTCGCAGTCTGGGGTGACTGTGAAGGAATTCAAATGCTAGTGGATGCTGGAGCCAATATAAATGCAAGGGGTGAACATGGCTTTACTCCTTTAATGGAAGCAGTTGCACAAGGGCACAGAAAAGCAATAGAACTATTGGTTAAGCTTGGAGCAAAGCCTGTACCAAATGAAGAAGGACAACTACCAAGTGAATATGCAATGCTTTCCAATAATAATGAGATTGCTGATTACCTGAAGCAAAATGGGTTATAACATCACGTTCAAGGTGACCTGGCTACTATATCGCCGAGCGGAGCTGTGTCAATATTATCAACTATCTTAAGAGTATGTGGCTAGGTGCCATAAAAACGCCAGGCACCTTAACTCAGCGTTATTTGCGACACGATGTCGCATAATCATATGTGTTGACCATGAGGTTACACCATACATGGCAACACCTGGAGCGTCCCCTCCAGTCCCCTACACGGGCATGCTGCTGTTGCGCGTATGACAGAGTGTGAAGCCCCGTGGACAAAGTACCGAAACGGGTTCAAATGGTGACAGGCGAACCCATCCCGGAGCTCTACCGGGTTAAGGGCGAGGGCTGGATAATATGGTGAGATTAATCAAAGACCTTAAGCGTCGTCATAAAAGTCTAGACCTACGAGAGCTAACTTCCTGACTTCAGGATAAAGGTCGAAGATCTATCCCTCTGGGCGGATAGATGTGGTGTGGTCATGGGTTTCTAACGTGCCCATGCGGGAACACAAGCCATCGGCGTACAGGTACCACCTAAGTTATTCATTTAAGGTGATTATGCGGAACGTGGAAAAGCCGGCAGTCCGCCATGTCACGCAATGCATGGCAAGCTAACCGTATAAGGCAAGCCCATGGAGGGTCGGCAATGAGAGGTCGGAACAAGCAAATGCCTTCCTGTAGCGGGAAGGATACTGCATGAAACATGGCAGTCCTAAAAGGTAGAAGGAGTCAAAGGAATACCGAAATGGGGGCAGACATCCGACTGGTGTTTCCTTGCGAGATAATCTGGAGAACCGTTGTAGATGAGAAAGCAAAAGACAGCTTCGGCTGGTGCACTCAAAAGCCAAGATAAGAAGTCAGACTCCGCATGCTGGAACAGCGTGGACTGGACAGCAGAGCGGAAAAAGGTTAGACGGCTGCAGATGCGTATCGCAAAGGCTACGCAGGAAGGCAGATGGAATAAGGTTAAATCATTACAATATCTGCTCACACGCTCAAGAGCTGCCAAGCTTCTGGCAGTAAAAAGAGTGACTACTAATAAGGGTAAGAAAACACCCGGCATTGACGGCATCTTATGGAAAGGCGCCAAAACCAAATGGCAGGCTGCTAACAGCCTGCACAAAAGAGGTTACAGACCTCAACCGCTTAGAAGGACGTATATTTCTAAAAAGAGAAGTAAAAAGAAACGTCCTTTAAGTATACCTACAATGTATGACAGGGCAATGCAGGCATTGTACAAACTTGCTTTAGCTCCTATAGCAGAAACATTAGCTGACCGCAACTCATATGGATTTAGAGAGGGGCGGAGCTGTGCCGATGCAGTAGGAGCGGCATTCAATGCCTTAAACAAGCCAAACTCCGCAACGTGGGTGCTTGAAGCCGACATTGAAGGATGTTTTGACAACATATCGCATGAGTGGATGCTGGCAAACATCCCAATGGATAAAGAAATACTGGCCAAGTGGTTGAAGGCAGGATTTGTGGAAAAAGGGATAAGATATCCAACCCGAAGAGGAACACCACAGGGAGGTATTATAAGCCCTACGTTAATGAATATGGTTCTGGACGGACTGGAAGAAGCTGTACATAAATCAGTCCCGCGTAGATCCAGAGTAAATTTTATTCGTTATGCGGATGATTTTATCATCACAGGGAAATCCAGAAGGCTTTTAGAAAAACAGGTAAAGCCGGCGGTCGTAGAATTCTTAAGAGAAAGAGGATTAAATCTCTCTGAGCAAAAGACTGCCATCACACATATCCGGGACAGTTTTATGTTTCTGGGACAAACATTCCGGAAACACGGCAAGACATTGCACATAAGGCCTTCAAAAGAGGGCGTAGAATCATTGATACAACGCCTCGGCGGAATAATCCGCAAATACGTCAGTGCACCAATGCCTGCCATGATAAAGGAACTGAACTCTGTACTTCGAGGTTGGGGCAACTACCATCGTCATGTAGTAGCCGGAGCATCATTTTATCGTATTGACGGTTATGTCTATGACCAGTTATGGAGAATGCTCAGAAAACGCCATCCAAGAAAGTCAAAGAAATGGCTTGTTAAGAAGTACTGGATGGTAGATGGTAAAAAATGGGTATTTTCCGCAGTAGGTAAAACTACGCTGGGGAAGAAAGTCTACAGCGTTTTACGCTTAGGCCATTTGGGCATTAAAAGGCATATTAAAATCAAGGCAGACGCTAATCCTTACCTTAAGAAGTACGCCGGTTACTTTTGGCAACGCAGGCATGATAAGGAGAAGCGATTATTACCAGCCTTGACGGCAAAAGCCAATCGTGCGATTTTATACGCTAATTAGTGGGAAACGTAGTCGGGGCGTTCCAGAAGATCGTCCTTGTGAAATGCTTGAGCCGTATGATGGGAAACTATCACGTACGTTTCTTAGGGGGGAAAGGGGCTGAGAAGCCCTTGCCCTACCCGGTGCACAAAAATAAAAATGAGGAATAAAATGACACTTTTCTCGACAATTACAGCAGGTGTTACGGTTTTTGTTTTTGGTCAAATCATTTTAAAATGGGCTATTGAACCAATTCAGCAATTAAAAGAAGTTATATCAGGAATTATTTATCATTTTTCAAATGATTATACTGTAATACAAAACTCAAGAATTGTTCAAAAAGAAGAAGCTATACAAGCATGTAAAAACCTTGAGTCACTAGGAGCAAAATTATTAGCAAAACAACATTTGGTTCCGTTTTATAAAAACATACATAATTGGTTTGGTTTACCTAATAAAGAAAGCATATATGGCGCATCAAAATATCTTTCATTAATATCTAAAAGTGCTTTCTCGGAAGAACAGGATATCCATATAAAACTTGATATATATAGAAAGAAAGTTTGTAAATATTGTTTAATAGAAGATCCTATTCAAGATGGCGAAACAATTGAGAGTTTAAAGTCTCAACTTTCAACAAATAATGCATAACATTTGCATCAAGCCGACTTGGCAAAAAACCTGCCAAGCCGCTTATGCAAGGCGTTGGCTGTCAATAGAATAGAGAAAAAGGAATTTCATTGGATGCGGAAATGAAGTCACCAATAACAAGTAACTCAAGGGCGCGAGAATTGATCTGAAAATAAAAAGGTAACAAAACAAAGGAAATCCATTCCCCGGAAATTCTTTTGAAAATTAAATTTAAAATACTTGTCCGCCTTTGGTGGAATATAGTAAAAAGAATCATTCAAAAACATAGTTTTCAAAAAGCATCAAATCTTTAAAAATCAGTAATTGAAAGTAAGCAGTCAAAAACAAACTAAACAGGTTGGCGGCAGCCAACCATTGCATCTACAAGGACCGTGCTATTTTTTTCGCCTTTTTTTAAACTATCTGCCAACTCGGAATTTTCGCACCTTTAACATGGTAAGTTGGTTTGCACCGCACGGCCTGTAATGCTTCACGTTAGCTCTCGGAAGTGATGATAAATATGGATAATAATACTCAATGCCCATGTCTTTCAAAACGCATTCCAAAACGAGATGCTCTCTTGGATGAGTTTGCCGATTTGCGAAAGCGATGTCCCGTTTTGAATCAAATTTTTGTTCCTGATAAAATTTGGAAAGATTTCCGAAAGAAATATTCAGCTCAACCTGATATGGCAAGGCACCAATCAATCCTATTAACAGCTTTTAGTAATGGGGTGTTAAACAAAATTACGACTCCAATTCATCATTTTCTTTTCGACGGGTCTGATCCAAAAATCAATTTGGATAAGCAATATAAAAAGGATTTGGTTGAAAAGTGGATGTTTGAGCAGGAAGTGATTGAGCGTCATAAAAAGGCCCGTATTTTCCAAGGTAAACTCACTGAACTTATTTGTGCAACATGGATAGATGCGCAAGGATGGAAGATAGATACATTAGAAGCCTTGGGGGGGCATTTTGATATTGATGCAATTTCACCTGATAACGTTCCTTGTGCGATCGAGGTGAAGTTTGTAGGCCAGGAAGATGTTAGCTTTGGGAATGTTGTACAAAGCATCGAGTCCGGTAAGCCTTTAGCTGGATGCTGTAACATATATGATGGATACAATTTTTTTCTTTTTAAAGCATATGAGGCTGCAAAACAGCTATTGTCGAATACAATAAAGAGATCATTGGCATTCGTTATAATATCAAATATGGCATTCGATCTTGACACATCAATAAGCGTGATAGGGCTCGATAGAAGACCTTTTCGTTTAATAGAAGATGCTTCTGAAAAATGGCAAAGTTTTTTAAATTTAAAAAAGATGGAAAATAGGTTTAAAAATATTGATAGAGATTTAGACGATACTATTGGACGAATTAATGAACTATGGATAATTAAACAGGGTAATTATTTTGATTATTCTCTTAATAAAAAACTGATTTTCTAAAACTGGAGCTAACATTTGCATCAAGCCGACTTGGCGAAAAACCCGCCAAGCCGCTTATGCAGCGGTTGGCTAAGAGAATAATGCATAGATTTAAAATTGTTTTTTAAAATGAAGCTTACTTATATTCAACAAAAATATAGTAGGAGGGAGAAAAATGAATGGAAACAATAAAAAATCTAAGTATTTTGAAATTATCATTGGTGCAATAGTAACTCTAGGCATTGCAGTGATAGGTTATACATTTAAAGATTTTGCTGATAAAATAGATAGTATTGAAAGTACAATTGCAAAACATCATGGACCAGAATGGCAAAAAGTTGAAAAAGTAATTGCAATTACAAATTTGAAAAATGAGACTGAAAATACTATTGTTAGTTTACAAAAACGCATAGAAAAATTGGAAAAAATTAAAGAGGCTTTATGCTGTTGGACCGAACAGGGCGACAGAATTATGACTGAGGTTCAAAATAGAAAATATGATTGCTATGCTCATATTAATATAAAAAGCAAAAGCAATGAAAAAAGTGCATTTCTCAACACAGCAAATATATATGGACGAAATTTTCAAGTTGGTGACGAGATTGAAGTACAAAATCTGAGTTCAGGATCGAGCGAAACTGTTATTGCCAAAATAGTGTCAACATATTCTAATTTAGATTTTTCAGATGTATTGATTCAATTAAACGAAAAGGCTGCAGAGGTGATAAATTTTTCAGTTGAGAGAGGAAAAATTAAAGTTCGTGTAAGCCCCAAAAAACAGAGTCCCAACAAATCATGGAAAACACTAGAAATGTTGCGAGACAATATAGAGGAAAGTTAATATTTTTAGCCAACATGGCATTAATTTTTAAAAATTAGTAATTGAAAGTAAGTGGTCAAAACAAACTAAACAGGTTGGCGGCAGCCAACAAGGGTATCTACTAAGACCGGGCTACCATCTTGCTAGATCGAGCTTGCGAGCAATTAAGTAATTATTGCTGTTGGTAAATATTTGTAAAATTAATCCGCCCGGCTTGTAATACCTGGCGTTAAATGTAAGAAAGTAAATATGAACCCCTCATTTCAAAAATACATAGATGAACTACAGTCTATTAACTTAGACCTCAACTGGTATTTTGAAGATCCCGGATACCAAAAAATAGTTAGCTCGCAATTTGATTCAATTCTTGAAAGACTTGATTGGCATTTGAGAAAAAATTCCCATCAGAAACTCGCTGATCATATTCAACAATCACTTTCCAGAATCCAAAATATTTCCGGTCAGTTTGATTTTTTAATCGAAATTTTATCAGAAGAACAGCAATCACCACCTGAAAAACCAGAACCTTTATCAAATTTACAACGAATCGAATTAGTAAACAAAATTGCCTATCATCTTCAAAGCTGCATGGTTACGACTGAAATCAATACTTTTCTTTCGGGCTTTAATGTTAAAACTGAAAATGTTTCAATGGTTCCAAGCAAAAGGGTCTATGTACAAGATCTTTTAAAAAGTATGGATTCCAAAACCATCCTTCTAATAGGTAAAGAACTTGGACTTTACTCAGAAAACAAAGGGCTTTTGTCAGTAAAGTTGGTCATTGAGTTAATAAATCAAAACAATTTAAGTTCAGTTCTGGAAGATTTCAACCGGGCTCTTCACAATATCGAAAAAGATCCTGAACAAGCTGTTACCAGCTCATCCTCAACTCTAGAGAGTATTTGTAAAGCAATTATAGAGTTAGAAGGTAACCCGCTACCCAAAAAGCAAAATATATCGGTTCTTCTTTCCAACGTTGTTGAAATTGTCGGCTTCAATCCAAGCCATCACTCTGATTCAGAAATAAAACGAATTTTAGGTGGAATTCAAAATGTAATTTTAGGTGTTGGTGCCTTGCGTACTGGGTACAGCGCGGCACATGGACACGGTATAAGAAAATATAAGCTTTCAGAAAGACATGTAAGGCTGTTAGTAAACAGTATGATTACATTCGGAATGTTTATTTTAGAAACATATATTGATAAAAAACAAATAAGATAAATCATTTAACAAACTGCTACACCAGACCCCGGAGGGTTCCTTGCTTGATATGATAAATCACGGCGGGGCTGGTGAGCAAAACGTTAAAAGCTTAAAGGACATAATAAAGAAGGTAATTTAAGGTATTTGGGGAAATAGGAAATATTTCCTGAATCCCCAAATGGCAGTATCAAAAATAAAATTCCGGGCTGAATTGATGTCTATTTACAAAAATTGGCAATCTTGCCAAAAGTTGTAAATAGAAAATAAGAATCAAAATATTGTTGTAATAATAACTGGTTATCAAAAATACAAGGTCGGTAAATAGCGGGCAAAATCGGCTTTTAACCTGTCGCTTCACAAGACCACGAGGGGCTTCTTTCAATTTTTGCTGTGCATCTCGGCGTGGCTTGTGAGCTGGCCGTTGGCTGTCAATAGAATAGAGCAAAGGGAATTTCACTGGAAACGGAAATGAAGTTGCAATTACATGTAACTCAAGGGCGCGAGAATTGATCTGGAAATAAAAAGGTAACAAAAGACAAAGGGAATCCATTCCCCGGAAATTCTTTGAAAAATTATCCAGAACAATATAAAAAGAAGAATCAAAAAACATAGTATTCAAAAAGCATCAAATCATTAAAAATCAGTAATTGAAAGTAAGCAGTCAAAAACAAACTAAACAGGTTGGCGGCAGCCAACCATTGCATCTACAAGGACCGTGCTATTTTTTTCGCCTTTTTTAAACTATCTGCCAGCCATGAACTTTCCTGCATTTAATATTGCAAGTTGGTTTGCACCGCACGGCCTGTAATGCTTTTTGTTCTGTAAAAGCAGAATTGACATAAAGTATATAATCATGATATACATCAACTTATGGTAAAACCTAAAAAAACATTAGAAAGTTGCTCTGGTTTTGAATGGGACGAGGGCAATATAACCAAAAATTGGGACAAACATGATGTCTCGATTGTTGAATGCGAACAAATTTTCTTTAATAAACCATTAATTGTAAAAAGAGACAAAAAGCATTCAAATTTTGAAAATAGATATTACGTGCTTGGACGAACTAATATGGATCGTTTACTTTTTGCAGTATTTACAGTACGCGAAAATAAAATAAGAATAATATCTGCACGTGATATGACAGACTCAGAAATAGAAAGGTATGAAAGATGAAAAAGAAAATACCCAAATTTAAAACTGAAATACAGGAACGAAAATTCTGGCAAAACCATGATTCTGTAGAATACATAAATTGGGATGAAGCCGAGGAAGTCACTTTACCAAGGCTTAAGCCATCTACTAAAACTATTTCAATCCGGCTACCTGAATCCCTACTTGAAGAATTAAAATTACTGGCTAATAAACGCGACGTGCCTTATCAATCATTGTTAAAAATATTTCTATCTGAACGAATCGATTCAGAGATGCATCGATAAAACTTATTATAAAACGATACAGAACAAGTCACTAAACAAGGACAGGCTGGTTTTTCTTGCCAAATTGCACCGCAAAAGTTATCGAAGTTATTCCATGCAATAAGCTTCAAACATAAGCCCAGCCTGCCTGTTAGTGTGCCGTTAGAATTGGATAAAATGAGAAAATATCTTTTAATAATGATCTTAACACTCATATCTGTTAATGGGGGTTGTGCTAAATCTCAATTAAAAAACTTTGAAGAGTATAATTTAAAGGATTGGCCAGTAGATGGTACTACATTGGATTATGAGAAAAATTATAATGCAAAACTTCGATCAATAGATGATTGTGTAAGGGAAATAAAAAGAGAAGATCTAAATGATAAAGGAATTTTAGCAATCGAGAAAAGGATGATGGATATTTCAGTATTTCTTATTCATCAAGGCTTACCTTCATTTATTATTCAAGGAAAGATTGAAAATAATTTATTAAAAGAAATCAAGGCATGTAACCTAAATTATATTTTGTGGAAAGATACTAAGGGAAATGAAAATATAAAAAGTATATTTAATGTTTTTAATCAAAAAACCCTTGAATATATTGATAGTGCAGAATATTGCGATAACAATCTATTTAAATATTTTCAAAAATAGGAATTAGAATATTCGCACTATGAGGCTATGTTACCCTTAAATATTCTAACCTGTCAATCAAGGTGATTTGCTAGTTTTTCTTGCCGATTGAAATTCAACAGTTTCAATGGCCTTTGTACTTAATCGATCATCGGCACCATTAACGCCAGGCTCCTTAACTTCGCCGTTAAAAGCTGAAATGGGGCAAATAAGAAGTCATCATTTATGGTATTTGGCCAGAATGCCAATGCTGGCAAAATGGCCAAATAGCAGTATCAAAAATAAAATTCCGGGCTGAATTATTTCCTATTCAGGATAAAAGGCAAATTGCCATAATTCCTAAATAGAAAATAAAAATGGAAATTAAGTCGTAATAAGAACTGGTTATCAAAATATAATAGTCGGTAAATAGCAGGCGAAATCGGCTTTTAACCTGGCGTTCAAGGGGACCCGGCTACTGTATCGCCGGGCGAGCAGAATCAATATTATCAACTATCTTAGGAGCATGAGGCCAGTCGGCATTAAACCGCCGGGCTCGCTTAACTTTTCGTTAACTGTAAAATTGAGAATGATAAATTTTATTAAAAAGAATTGGAATGGTGAAGAAAAGCTTTGGAAGGTTTTCTGGATATGGAATTTTATTATATATCACTTATTGGATACCTTAGCTATCTTCGTTTTTATAACCACATTACTTCCATTACAATTCTATTGGGCGGTAAAAAAGGAACCCTCCATGAACGTTGGTTATTCCTTGGAAGCTCATGATATTTTTTTATTTGTTGTTGGCATCTGTTTCATTCTTTTTATTGTTGTTTATACCATATGGATTTTTGTATCTTTATGGCGTTCGGCTTTCAATAGTTCAAAACGTATCTATGGTTACCTTGCGAGAATGTGGGTTGTATTTCAAATCCTTTATATAGTGGCTATTTTCACGACTACATTATTCGGTTAGGTGGCGCAATGGCAGTTAACAATTCATTCAACGTGACGTGCTTACTATCTTGCCAAATCGATCTTTAAAGGTTTGCAACATTCATCCTTCTAAGAGCCTTTATTAGCTGGCATCGCACGCTCGTTAATTCCGCGTTCGGTTTAAAAGAGAGGAGATGCAATGGATTCTAACACAACAATATCAAGTTGTCCGAAATGCAAAGGCGAAATGGTGCATGGCTTTGTACCAGATCACTCTCAGGCACATCGCTTAATTGGTCACTGGCATGAAGGTAAACCTAAAAAATCTTTCTTTTATTCAACAAAAGCTCCTACTACTAAAGGCATTCCAATTGGAGCTTATCGATGTAATAGTTGCGGATATTTGGAATTCTATGCAAACGAGAGCTTTGCGGCAGAATGAAAACCGAACAAGAGTATTTACTAAGACCGGGCTATTTTCTTTGCTTTTTATGTATCATCTTACAAGTATCAATTTTTTAGGTTTTAAATAGTAGCTCGGTTTGCGCCGCCCGGCTTGTAATACCTGGCGTTATATCTGTATAGGATATAGAAATGAATGAAATGCTAAATTTGAGTAATATTAATGCTCATGAATTATCCAAAATGCTTGAGAATAAAGTTGAATTCAAAAAAACACTTAGCAAGCTTTCGAGTGATAGTAGAAAAGATTCTAAACCTGATAGGTGTCTTTACTGTTCTAAATTAACAACTCAATTTTGTAATTCACATTCAATCCCAGCGTCTTTTTTAAGAAATATATCCGTAAATGGTAAGTGTTATATCAATAATGAAATTATAGATTTGCCATTACTGGATACTGAAAAAGGAGTGAACAACTCTGGCACTTTTCACCTTATTTGCAGAGAGTGCGACAATATTATTTTTAAAGACTATGAGAATCCAGACAATTATAGTGCAATGCCTACAGATAAAATGATCGCTCAAATAGCGATGAAGAATAATTTAAAGAGTATAAGCAAACGGCGTTTCGAAATAGCCCTTTATAAAAATGCACAAAAAAGTTTGATCGATTCAGGATTTCCACCTGACAGTGCAAAGGCTTTTTTTGGTCCTATCGAACAGATCAACACATTGGATTTAAAAGATTATTATAGAGGTTTTAAACGTGCAAAAAAGATTATCGAAAAGGGGTGGAAGAATGAATTCTATCTATTTTACTACGAAAAGCTAAATTATGTTGTGCCAATAGCTTTTCAAGGTCAAATTGCATTAATTTTAGATTTACAAGGAAATGTTATTAACAACAATGTGTACAGCACGTCACCTGACTATAAAGTTCAGACACTTAACATATGTGTATTCCCGTTAAAAAATAGTAGTATCATAATGTTATTTATAGATAAACACGACAAACGATATAGATCATTTTACAAGCAGTTTAAAAGTCTTCCAATAGCCAAAAAATTAGCAGCCATAAACTTCATGATTTTTCGGTATTCCGAAGATGTTTATTTGAGCAAACAAGTAAATGATATCTATTTGAAAAATAAAGAATTGAAAGATCTTACAGGAGATACAGGTATTCAAATAGGAACGTCGGTTGAAGGTAATGAAGAATTACTTAGAGAAAAATCAAGTTTTTCTGTAATGGAGAATATTCCAAACTTTTTAGAAATTAAACTTGAAAATGTTGGGTAAAAATTTCTACCATTACAAATAAATATAACAAGCTGCTTGTAAGGACGCGCGAAACGACCGCGCGCCTCACAGCAAGTCGTTAGCGTTTAAAAACATGGAACAAACTAAACTACATATTAAAGCCATGCAAATGTTGCCAAACGTTCCTGATGACGTTTTTGATCTATACCTATTTCCATTTATAAATTCCATAGGATGGCCTTTCTCAAGCATCAATGATTCCGCAATCGGAACTAATTGGCATTGGCGTTTCGGAGGTTTGTCCCTCAAAGATTTTAGCGAACTCATCTGGAAACGGATGAAATATTCCAGGGTTTTCATGGATCTTTTGCATCCAGACTCTTATGCTGACATCAATGCTCTCATCAAGCTGCACATCGAGGGAGACCTGACATCTTGTATGGGGAACATCACGGGGACTAAAGAAAGGTTCAGCTGGCACGTGCAATACATGAAACGGACAAATAGTTTCTTTGCACCTGTCGTTGGAATACTCACAGAAGGAAATTATATCAGAATACTTGATGGCGGTCATAGAATCGTTGCCTTTATTTATTTAAAACTTTATGAAAAAATTCCATTTGATATATGGCTCGGTAAATAAACATTACGCTAACCACTAAATTAACCAGACAAGAAAAGACCCTTGCTGGTTATTTAAAATGTTGGCTGTCAATAGAATAGAGAAAAATGAATTTCATTGGATGCGGAAATGAAGTTGCCAATAACATTTAACTCAAGGGCGCGAAAATTAATCTGGAAATAATAAGGTAACAAAACAAAGGAAATTCATTCCCCGGAAATTCTTTTGAAAAATAATTCAGAACATTATAAATAGAAGAATCAAAAAACACAGTATTCAAAAAGCATCAAGTCTTTAAAATCAATAATTGAAAGTAAGCAGTCAAAAACAAATTAAACAGGTTGGCGGCAGCCAACCAGTGCATCTACAAGGACCGTGCTATTTTTTTCGCCTTTTTTAAACTATCTGCCAGCTCATAATCCTAGCACCTTTAACATGGCAAGTTGGTTTGCACCGCACGGCCTGTAATGCTTTTCGTTGGCACGGAAAAATGAGAAAATTATTCCAAAAACTTACACATTGGTTACAACAAAAACCATATACAAAAGCAATGTATATCACTGCAATTGCAACCATTGTTATGGCATCGTTATCTGGGGTTATGTGTTTTACTTTACTCCAGAACAATAAGGCTCTTCAGATGACGGCTGAATCTCTTGCTCAAAATCAAGAAGCATTAGAGTTAGCTCGTAAATCTCTACAAAATAATGAGCAAGCTCTGAGACTTACAAACGAATCAATAGATATTCAACGCAAAGAGTTTAAACTGCGTAACAGGCCAATAGTTGTAATCAGAAATGTCCATTTCGGTGGATCTGGGAAATCAACAGAGGGGGAGCTATATCCGGCAAGCATATCGTTTGAACTAACAAACATCTCTGATGTGCCTGCAAATAAAATGCTTATCATCAGCTCAGCTAGTCTGAACGGTCGATTAGTTAAATCAACGATCATCGGTTCTGAATCGTTGAAAGAAAATATTGGGGCAACCTCTCTGCCTAGAGATCATAAAACCCAAGGAGCACTTCTTATTGATCAAAGCGTTGTCGATATGGCGATGCGCAACTCAGCTAAGTTGAATGTAGTATTTGATGTCACATATTCAGGCATGCTCGGCGAAGTTAATGATGCATATAAGACTCACGTTGAAATGCAATATGAGCCAGCAGAGAAAAGTTTTGATATAGAACGAAGTTTTTTTCAATAAAGAGTCGGCCAACAAACTGCTACACCAGACCACGGAGGGTTCCTTGCTTAATGCGAAACATCACGGCGGGGCTGGTGAGCAAAACCGTTAGGGTTTCAAAATAGCAAACACATCAATTGGAGATAATAATGAAAAAAGCATATATAATATTTAACTTTCTCATTATTATGATTGTCATTTCAGCATCAATACTTTCTGCAAACGAAGAAATAAAGGAATCAAGATCTATTAAAGACTTTGAGGCAAGTGAGTTTTTCAAAAAACAAATATTACTAAATAAGGACAACTGGAATCTTCGCGCAGGAGGGAGGAACAATTCATATTCATTTAAAGACACTGAAAATCCAAATTCTTCTTTTAGTGTTGAATTTACTAGTTTGGATAAAAAAGTTCTTAATATAAGCGTTCATTGGAACGGTGCTTCTATACATGATCCTGCGCAGATAACTCCTAATAAAATTAAAATATTGACAGATTTAGCCAAGTTCTGGGGTGTAGGGGATTATGCCACAAAAATCATTGAATATGTAAAAAGTCAGCAATCAAAAAATTATTCTGGTGGATCTCGAGAAGCGCCTAGAGATAAAATAGGTGATATTATTATTTATTGCGGTACTACGGGTGAAACTTTATGGATAGGCTGGGAATGGGAATTTATACTTTAATATTTTTTATTTTTGTCGCGGTGATATATCATTTACTGTTAAAATGTTACCACAAAAACCCTAACCCGCTAATCAACCGGATTTGGCAAAAAGCTCGCCAAACCGGTTATCAGCAACGTTAAGTTTTCAAGGAGACTCAAAATGATATCTTTATTTGGAATAATTGGTGTTATTTTTTTCTTTACTGTCCTGTTTAAAGTTTCAAAAAGAAGATCAACTTGGAAAGGTAAAAATACGAAAATATTTAATGCGTATAGTTTATTAATTGCAGGCTATGCAGTTTATATTTTCATTGATAGCTTTTTTTTGAAGACTAAATTCCATGACTCCGGGTTATCAACCAGCATATTTATGTATCTACTGGCATTTTATTTCCTATGGAGTTACAAACTCGGTGCTCCAAAAGAAACTTTACCATAAATTCAAGGTGACCTGGCTACTATATCGCCGATAAAGCAGAGTCAATATTATCAACTGTCTTGGGAGTTTGAAGTAAGTCGCCATAAAACCGCCAGGCTCCTTAATTTCACGTTATAAAATCAAAGGCGAAACATGAGTAAAATTAAACCAAGAGTACCAGAAGGTGGTGCAATAGAAGACAATCACGAAATGACAATGGAACAATATAGCGCGATAATGAAAAAGCAACTCGGAAGAGAATACATTCGTTTCGCTGATAAAGTATTAAATAAAATAACTTTGAATCAAAATGCCAAAGTATTAGAAATTGGACCAGGACCAGGTTGGGCAGGAATAAATTTGTTGCTTAAACGAGCCGACTTACACCTGGATGGTTTGGAGGCATCACCTGATATGATTAGAGTTGCTAATGACAATGTTAAAAAAGAAGGTTTAGCTGATAGCATTAAATACATAATGGGTGTTGCAGAAGATATGAAAGATATTCCAAATAATCAATATGATTTGATAATATCTCGGGATTCATTACATCATTGGATTTACCCGGAAAAAGTGTTTTTACAGGTAAAGCGAGTTTTGAAGGTTAACGGTGCAGTATATATACATGACCATAGGAGAGATATTAACTTATTCGGTAAATTGATAGTAAATATTATTGGGACATTAGTCGCAGGTAAAATGGCAAAATACTGGAAATCTTCCATTGCAGCGGCCTATACAAAAGAAGAAATTGAAAGTATTCTTAATAAAATTGATTGTAAAGATTGGAAAGTGGAGACAGGTCTAATGGACTTGATTGTACAGAAAAATTAACTAATACTTTATAACCCGGCAATCAAGGCGACTGGCTGGTTTTTCTTGCCGATTGAAATTCAACAGTATCAATGATCTTCGTACTTTATAGACCATCGGCACCATTAACCCGCCAGCTCCTTATCGCAATCGTTCGCTGTATAAATATTCAAACATCATTTTCTAATAACTATTGACACGCGTAACCTTATCGGTTACAATGACCCCTATGATTAAATCGTTCAAACATAAAGGCATTGAAGATTTTTTCTATACTGGAAACAAAAAAGGCATAAGACCTGAACACTCCGGAAGACTTGAATTAATTCTGGACCGACTAAATGCTGCAAACGAAGTGAGGGACATGAATTATCCGGGTTCAAATCTTCATAAATTAACAGGTGTAAACAGGTTTTTAGATTAGGGCAAAAAACAGGATTTAAAACTAGGCAATTTCTGATCTTAAACAAACTATTCCCTTTCGTTTTCCTATAACGATTTTAAAATGAATAAAAAAGTATTGAAGTTGGCAATAGTAATATATGACCGACCGATATACTTTCTCCAATTAAGGGGTGAACAATATTGAGCGTATTGACTGATAGGGTCAAAAAGATGGACCTATTTTTATATCTGTTCAAGTGAAACAGAAAACCTTCTTTTGCCACAATGTATGCGCCAATATCTCAGATCAATTAATAATATGGGATCGGAAAGTTTTCACACCTTACATTTAGGCAACCCTCTCATATTGATCATTACACACTGAGATGCTCAATGACCAGAATGTGATCTATAGAATAACAAATGCAGCAAATTAAAAAACAAAAAAATGAATTATATGGACTTGTTACACAAGAGTTTTAAATTATATGAATAATATCCTTGATCCAAATGAACAGGATCTATATCCTGTTTATATACTGATTTATATCCTTGAGAATTACATGAAATTAAATTCCTGGTAACATTAACAGGTGATAAAAAAGGTCAATATGCTGTTAAAGTCTCCGGTAACTGGAGAATATTCTTTAAATTTATTGACGGTGATGCATATGTCGTTGACTATGATGATTACCATTAGCGGGGTATTGATATGACTAGAATTAAACGTAAACCAACACATCCAGGAAAAATAATTCAAGAGGATTATTTAAAACCATTGACTATTACTGTGACAGAAATGGCATCCACACTTGGAGTGTCTAGAAAAACTTTATCAAAAATTATTAATGAAAGGGGGGCTATTACTCCGGATATGGCTCTTCGTCTTGGCAGAGCTTTCGATACTTCACCAGAGTTATGGATGAATTTGCAAAAAAATTATGACCTGTGGCTGGCTGAAAATGAATCAAAAGACTGGCAAAAGGTACAACCTCTCTCTCCTAATAAACTTCATGCAAATATCCTAGACTCAGCGAACAATCCAATAAACCAGACCGGGCTATAAAACGCCCGGCTGGTTATCGGGGCTCGTTATGGATTTGGAGGAATAAAATGAACAAGTTTGAATACAAAGTATTATCTACAAAAGAAATCTTAGATTCTCAAATTTTGAAGACTGAAGGAAAATTTAAACTGGGTTATAAATCATCAAAAGCAACCAGGTCTCTAATCAATAATTATCTTAATACTCTTGGTGATGATGGGTGGGAATTGGTTTATGTCCGAAGCCGAAATGTTTTTGGTAACTGGAATAGTGATGACTATTTTCTGAAAAAACAAAAAAATCCATAACTAAGTTCAAGGTGACCCGGCTACTATATCGCCGAGCGAGCAGAGTCTATATCAACAAGTATCTTGGGAGCAGGAGGCTAGTAGCCATAAAACCGCCAGGTTCCTTAACTTTAACGTTAAATACTGAAATACGGGACTGTTTCAGTCACTATGTTAAATGATGAAATAATTAAGTTACGAAAATTATTTAAGAAGCGTAATTATGCTCAAATTATTATTTCTTATTATACCAATGATTTTCACCTTTGCTTCAGATGTCTATGCCTGTACGATTTTTACTGTTAAAACAAAAGACAATATATACTTTTGCAATCATGAAGATTACTGGGAGTATGAGACAATGCTTTGGGTTAGACCGGGCGATGGGAATAAATTAGGCGCTATATATTATGGATATAAATCTACCCAGGAAAGCTACAGGAAATTTTTTGCAGATAAACCTGATTTGATGGTAGGGAAAATTCATCCAGATGGAGGAATGAATGAAAAAGGTTTAAGCTGGGATTGGGTAGCTGATGGCACTGTTTGGGGAACGGAAAAAGATTCAGATAAACCTTCTTATAAAAAATCACATATTTTTTATGATATCATTCAACAATATGCAACTGTTGATGAAGCAATAGATTTTATAAGAAAATATAAACATACCGGCTATGTAGGTCGGGCAATTATGGGCGATGGATTTGGGAATTCAGTTGAAATTTATGGGAATGGGGGAAAGTTATTTTTTGAAAAAGCTGATAAGAATTATCAGATGACAGGATATGGCGAAAGAACAGAGGCCAAATCATTGTTAAATGCGGGCGAATATAAGAATATAAAACAAATAGCCGATATTTTAGATGCATCGCATCAGGGAATTTTAAATCAGTACTCAAACATCAATGATCCAGTAAATAAAATTATCTATTTATTCCACTTTCAGAATTTTGAAGAATTTATCAAAATTGATATGCTGCATGAATTTTCATTTGGTGAAAAGTCATATTCAATACCATCACTATTTTCAAGAATTAAATTACTCACTCCAACCATTGTTAGAAAATCAGATTCCGCTTCTGTCACCTTTAAATGGAAAGGAAAACCTGAAAGTATCTATAAATTACTTTATTCGAAAGACAAGAGCTTTAACAGCTATAAAGAAGTAAGTATCAATTCATCCTCTGATTTTTCTAAATATGCGTTCTTGCCTCTTTCTATTCCTGCCCTTTTTTTATTTGGCAGTATAAAATCGAAAAAGAAATATTATCTGACATTATTTATGGTTATCGCAATTTGTCCAATGCCGGGTTGTGACAGGCCGCAACAGGATACTGAAAAAATGGGAACGATTGAAAATTATAAACGCAATTTGCCAAAATTTGAAATTAAAGAGTTCGGTAAAACAATAGACAATCTGGCGCTAAACACGACCTATTACTGGAAAATTGCTGCTCATCCAAAAGGTAATGATCATTTTATGAGTGAAAGTTTCATTAGTAGCTTTATTGTAAGTTCTAAATCAAATTGAATTCTAACAATTATTTAAACTAAGGCAGCCTACTATATTGCCGAATTAATCTTTATTGGTTTGCAAAATAAATACCTTTAATAATCTCATATTGGTATGCACCGCACACTCGTTAATTAAAACGCTGGCTTACAAAGAAAAAAGGACAGCATGAAAAGATATTTGTTATTTATTATTGCCATTCTGGTTGTTTTCCCAGGATGCGAGAATGAGCGAAATGCCAATGAGGTAACGGGAAATCAATGTACTTATTCATATGCAGAAAAAATTGATATCAGTCCTTCAGAAGCAAATTTTGATGAAAAAGTTAATATAACAATTAAAGACTGTTTAAAATTAAAAAATGTTGAAGTGCACCTTTATCGTAAAACGTCTCTAGGATATTATTTATACTCTCATGCAATTTACAAAAGTGATGAAAAAGGAATAATTGATTTATCAAAAAACAAACCCATATCAGGCTTTTATTCAGGTGTTGATCAAATGGGTTTATTCTGGTCTATGAAGCTTTGGGATAAATTAGAAGATATTCCTGATTTTGTAAAAGAATCGAAAAGCCCATATCAATCTTTTTTTGTAATTAAAGAAAACAGCAAAATAATAACAAAGGCTGTTTTAAGTTATTATCAATTCACAGATTTAGAAGATAAAATAAAAATTGATGATAGCAAATTGATTGGAGAAATATGTATCCCTAAAAAGGACAGGGAAAAGTTTCCCGCATTAATAATTCTGCATGGATCTGGTGGTTATAATAAACACGGGTATTCAGAATATGCATCAGCATTAGCTTATCACGGATATATAGGAGTAACTCTGGGTTATTTTGGTGTTGATCCGTTACCAAAAAAATTTAAAAATATCCCTCTTGAATATTTTGAAAGGTGCATTAAATACCTGGAAAAATGTGAATATATCGATAAAAACAAAATTGGAGTAATTGGATTTTCAAGAGGTGGAGAGTTGGCATTACTTTTAGCATCTAAATTCCCACAATTAAAAGTAGCTATATCGTATGCCGGCAGTGGTAAGGCTATGCCGGACTCATGGGCATATAAGGGCCAGACAATAAGGCATCTGTCACAATCTATAATAGAAGTAGAAAAAATAAACGGTCCGGTTTTGCTTATTGATGGACAGGATGATCAAGTATGGCCTTCTCCGGAATTTCAATCTATTGCTTATGAAAGATTAAAAAGAAACAATCATCCATTTATATATAAACATCTTACTTATCAAGATGCCGGACATTCAATCTATTTGCCGTATTTACCAACAACTGTCTTAGAAGGTAAACACCCACTTGCAGGAGTTGTTTTAAAATATGGAGGGACACCAGAGGGTGTGGCAAAAGCAAATGTATTAAGTTGGAGAGAAGTACTGGATATATTAAAGACAACTTTTAATGAATAAAAATAGAAACTCAAAAAGCATCAAGTCTTTAAAATCAATAATTGAAAGTAAGCAGTCAAAAACAAATTAAACAGGTTGGCGGCAGCCAGCACGTTGGACGAATGATGTAAATCACGCGTCCTATGTATCATGGAGGGATACAAATGATAAAATATCCTATTATCGTTTTATTGCTTCCGGGTGAGTTTGGGTTTCATCTATCTCCATATCTTTAAAAAAGAGGATTAAATGATAAAAAAATATACCGTCGTCATATGCCTTCTCCTGTTTTTTATTTCCGGGTGCGTCTATACTTATTACCCGAACGATAACATTTCATTCATGCAAAAGTGGCATTTATCCCCCAACGCAAAAAGCGGTTATATTTATGTATACGGGGAGTTTCTATATTCGAGGATATTGAAAGTTACGAATTATATCCACCTTTTAAACTATGATCCAAATATTGATAGAATACTAGTGGTTATAAATAATACCAGAGGGGAAGCTGCCTCTGTAGATAATCTTATCAATACAATCACCCTTTCCAGGAAACCTGTTGATATCATCGCGGCAGGATACTGTTACGGCAGGTGCATTGATATATATGCTGCCGCAACCGGCAATCGGTATTCGTTTGAAGATACAAAATTTATTATTTCCGGCGAAAGTGACAGTGAACGGGCCACTATAGAAAAAATCATCCGTCATGATCCTAGTATAGTCAAAGCGGCTTTTATGGATGAAGCGAATCATATTGAAAAATTATTTTCACAGGGAAAGGAATGGATTGTTATTACAGGTAAGGAAGCTCTGGAATACCGACTGGTAGATGACATTATCACTGTGCCCTGAAAGTGGGCAATGAGTTATACCAATCAGGAACTGGCTTTAAAAAATTTAGGTGTAACAGGTCGATAGATCTGAAACTTTGAACCTCTATATTAGGATAATAAAATGATTAAGCGTTTATTTATATTGATATGCCTGTGCATTTTTATTAGCGGCTGTGGGATGACGCATTCTTATTCCAGCCTCCCTGTTGACCAATGGCTGGAAACCCCCGGAGCGAAAACCGGATATATCTATTTGCCAGCCATAATACCAATGAAAATATCAGAATTATTTATCAAAGTTAATGAACTGAATAAAAATGATGATATTGAAAGAATAAGGCTTGTAATAGATGGATCCGGTGAGTCAGCAGAGCCGATGTTTGATGAATTGATGAGGTGTATAAGTATTTCAAAAAAGCCTGTTGATGTCATAAACATCGGAGGCTGTTCCGGACCGGCCTGTGTCGCTTTATACGCTTCGGCAACAGGCAGAAGATATGCGTTTCCGGATTCGGCCTATAAACTTATCAGCAGGAAACTTAAAGAAAACAGATCTGAAATAGAAAAACTCCTGGAGTTTAAAATTGATAGATATGCAGACCTTATAAGGGAAAACACCGGTTTGCCTGAAGAATATTATTCCAAAGAAAACGAAGTAACCTTTTTTACTGCAAAGGAAGCCAAGGAATTTGGACTGGTAAATGAAATTATCACAGAATTGCCGTAACGTGTTGGAAAGAGCCGGCATTGCCAGCTTCAGGATAATTTTGTGAACACCTATAAAGAAAGGAGCTGAAATGACAAAGCGATTGTCCATATTGATATGCCTGTTCTTTTTCCTTTCAGGTTGTGTGTCGTTTATCCAGATGGAAGAAGATACCCCCATTGATAAATGGCTGCTATCGCCTGAGGCAAAAGCTGGGTACATATATTTGATGGGACCGATACGATCAACAACATCATCAGAAATTATACCGAAGATAGTTGAACTTAATAAACTCGACAGTATTGAACGGATAAGAATAGTTATAGATTCCCCGGGAGGAAGTACAATTCCAGGTCGTGCAATTATTAATGCTATGAATATGTCGAATAAAGTTATTGATACGATTAATCTTAACCAGTGTGCGAGTATGGGGGTTTCAATTTTCCTGTCCGCGACAGGTAAAAGATACTCGTTTCCTGATGCAACTTTTATGGTCCACGCACCTTTTCCCAGGTCTGCCTATAAAAATAAAGATGAAAAGGAAAAGCAATTTGTGACTTCTATGATTAACAAAATCATGCGGGAAAAGGCGGATATGCCGGAAGAATGGTTTCCGCTTACAGGCCGGAAAAGACTTTTTTCAGCAAAGGAGGCCATGGAATATAATGTGATAGATGAAATCATTACGGAACTTCCATGAATAAATGAAATAGAAGAATCGATAATCGAGAAATAATCCCTGATTGCCTGATTGCAAATATAAGAAAAAGGAGAAACAATGATAAGGTTTTTTACTGTTTTTATATGCCTGTGTTTTTTTTCTTCCGGATGTTCTTTTTTAGTTCAACTCCCTGAATTTGATGAACCTGTTGAGGTATGGCTTGCGTCCCATGAAGCGGAAAACGGGTACATATACCTGTCCGGAGACATGACTCATAGAGTTAATACTGCCAGGAAGATAAACCTATTCAACAATGATGACAATATTGATAGGATACTGATAATTATTGGTACAATAAGCGCAAGCAGAACATCGTTGGACAAAATGGTAGATGATGTTATCAAAGGTATAGCCGAATCTGAAAAACCTGTTGATGTTATAGCCACCGGGGCCTGCTACGTCCCTTGTATAGCTATATATGCTGCTGCAACCGGTAAGAGGTATGCGTTCCCTGATACAAATTTTGTTATGCATACCGGTAAAAGCGCGGGAGATAAAGGTGCTATAGAAAAAGTTTTACAGTTTGAATCTGATAAATATGATGCAGTATACAGGGAAAAAGCCGATTTGCCTGAAGAGTGGTTTCCGCTTGAAGAAGAATACATATTTTTTACAGAAAAGGAAGCCAGGGGATACAAACTGGTAGATGAGGTTATTACGAAAATGCCATGAAGAGAGATAAAGGTTTAACGCTGTTTCAATATTGCTTAATTGAAAAATTCGAAGATATATACAAATATTTTTCAGAAATTGAAAAACAAAAAAGCGAACTTGGTCCATACTATTTATTTGAGGTTCATAAAAATGGAGGCACTAACCCTGATTATCAACATGTGGGAATTGGTACGGGAATTAGATTTGGTTCCGGCAAAATATTTCAAGAAACTCAAAGACACTGATGACATTTGGGAAGTCAGAGTTGATGCAGGAAATAACACATTCCGTTTACTTGGTTTCTTTCAAGGAAGAAAATTAATTATACTTACGAATTCTTTTCAGAAGAAGAGTCAAAAAACTCCAATAAATGAAATAAAGTTGGCGGAAAAAAGAAAGAATTTTCAAGCAGGGGGTTAGATCCATAAGGAGATTATGAATAAGTGGGCAAGTTTTCAGAAGGATTATTAAACGAAAAAATAATACTAGCGAATCTGGACATATGCGCAGGTCAGACAATTCTCGATGCTGGATGCGGAAACGGTTATATGGCGAAAATTTTTTCTGAGCTGGTGGGAAACACAGGAAAGATATATGCTCTTGACCCGGATAATCAATCGATTGCAAATTTAAAAAAAGAAGTTGAAAAGACCAATATAGAAGCCTTCGTTGGCGATATTACAAAACCAACCAGGCTGAAAGCCGCTTCAATTGATTTGGCCTACCTCTCAACGGTGTTTCACATTTTTTCGGAATACCAAATTGGAGGATTTGTAACAGAAATAAAACGAATTTTAAAACCAAATGCTCGGCTGGCTATTGTGAATATAAAAAAGGTAGATACGGCTTTCGGCCCTCCGGTCGAAATGCGATCTTCTCCAGAGGAATTGAGACAAAAGGTCTCGTTGTTACCTAAAATGCTTATTGAAGTTAATGAATATTTTTACATGCAATTGTTTGAAAATTCATAGAATTGGGAGATCTAACATGCTCTTTCAGCAGAATCGCAAAAGACCGCGCCCGCTGAAAAGCGGTGTTGTGTGTAAATTGAAAAGAACGAAAACTGGAGAACTTAAATGAAGGAAAAAGTTATGAAGACAAACATTCCAAATGATGAATAGAGAAAAAGACTTCAGGAAATGGGTAAATTTTATAAGTATCTTCCGATTTATTTACTTTGTCTTGGTGGCTTTAGTTTAATTGTAAAAATCGTTTTGGATCATTATCTAATATTGGGCATAGCATTAACTCTTTTGATACTCGTAGGAACAATCTATTTAGCTTCCATCCATAAACTGCTCTTTTTCATAATCTCTACATCAATCTTCGGAATGACTTGTGCGATGTACTAAAGTACATCTCCGCGCCATTCCTTGATTTCCTTGATCTTGTAAAAAATATCTCTAAACAAATAAAGTTGACCAGGACTCATATATGCAACAAGGCATGTCCATTAAGACATGCCTTATTGTATTTAAAACATATCAGGAAGATTAAATAACTCTGCCCTTAAAATCATCTTTATGCCTGTTGAGAAAGCCTATTTCCCTGATCCGGTTGGGATGCAGCATAAGTATAAGAATTCCGCCAACAATATTCCCAAGGGTTACAGGAAGAATATTCTGAAACATTACGGCCAGTTCTCCCAAAGACGCCCCGCCGGCCAGGAGTCCCAGAGGAATAAGGTACATGTTGGCAACGCAATGCTCAAAGCCTGAAGCAACAAAGGCCATAATAGGCATCAAACAGCAGAGCAGCTTTGAAACAACATCCTTTGACATTATTGCCATAAGTACGGCAAGAACAACCAGGATATTGCAGAGAATTCCCCGGAGAAACGCCTGCATAAATGGTAAGGCCAGCTTGGCATTGGCAACTTTAAGAGCCAGCTGACCAAGATCATTTAACTTTTCGGGACTTCCAAGCAATCCTGCTTCCCAGATAATAAAAACAAGGAAAATAGAACCTGCAAAGTTTCCAATGTAAACAGCAATCCAGTTTTTAAGAATCTTTGGTATAGAGTATATAGATACAACCGTATTAACAATCATGGTAATATTTCCGGTAAACAGTTCAGCGCCAGCAATTACGACAAGCATAAGGCCGACGCTGAATACAGCCCCTCCTACAACCTTTCCCATTCCCTGCTGAAGTGCTACAAGAAATACATGTCCGCCAAATCCTATATAGAGACCTGCAAGAATTCCAAGCAATAGCAGCTGCCAGACCTTAGTGTTTGCTTTTTTAATACCCAGGGCCATTACCCTTTTATTCAATTCATTAACCGACAGTGCCGGTTCATAACTCATTCCATTATTTCCAGTCAAAATTCATCTCCTTTAAAAAAAGCATAATACAGGATATACCTTCAATGCTTTGGGTTTAAGCGTGTAATGCCCCCATTGCATAACAGGCTAAGTTATTATGGAAAACCTTTTTACAAAAAGGCATTCCCAAATTTTTGTCAGGAATTTAAAACCACGTAATCACATTCTCGGTGAGGTGATAAGAACTCCTTGTCAGGGCGAAAGTATAGGGATATGGGAATTTTGTGTCAAGCCTTGAACAGCATTGAACACACTAATAATGAACTGTTTTTTAGAGAATGACCTTTATTTATGTTTATTTTCTATATGCAGAACATACTCAAATAAGACGAGATATTACTCATCAGGATTTTCCGGATTTTTCACTGATAAGCAGGCTGGAAATCAGGGTCAGGATAGCAGTTCCAAAAACTATCCAGAAGACAGTCGAAATGCTGTCGGCTATAGCATTCTGCAGAAAACTCTGTATTGTCTGTGACAAAGGTGTGAAGAATTCGGGTTTAAAAACATTCTCCATATTTTCTGCGACCTGACTGAAAACATCGGGCGGAATTTTGTCTCCTGCTGACCTGAGCAGTGACACAAGCGAACTGGTTGCAATGGCACCGGCTATGGCAACGCCTATTGTTCCCCCAAGCGTCCTTGAAAACTGCTGAGATGATGTTGCCACGCCCAGATCCTTTACATGCAGGGCACTTTGAACTACCAGCAGTGTGCATATTGAAACGGCTCCCATCCCCAATCCGATGACAGCAAAGGAGCTGAGACATTCTATCATGGTTGTGGACGAATCAAAGGAGAGGGCATAACCACTTCCGACAGTAAGTAATATGGCACCTGTTGAAATTGCCATTTTATTGGTGGTTTTATGTATAACCCGGGAAATAATAATAGGTGCTCCTGTCCATCCAAGGCTTAAGGTAAGCATGACATACCCTACTTCCATGGGAGTTTTTCTTAAAGCCCCCTGTATAAACAGCGGAGCATATGCGAAGAGGCTGAAAACACCAAAACTGGACAGGAAAGCAGCGCTGTTTCCAAGGACGAATCCGCTGTATTTAAAAAATTTCAGACTTAAAACAGGTTCTACAGCTCTGTTCTCAGCCATTATAAATCCGACTCCGAAAACAACACTAAGAAAAGCCAGAATAATAATTGGTGCTGATATCCAGGGGAACTGCTCCCCTCCGGTCAATATAAAGGTCAGAAGACACAAGATACATCCTGCCAGAGTTACTGCACCCTTAATATCAAGATTTACTTTCTGTTTTTTTGTTCGGATCTCGGTAAACAGAACAGTAATGCCGGTTAATGATACAAGGCCGATCGGAACATTAATAAAGAAGATCCATCTCCATGACATATATGTAGTTATAAACCCTCCGATAGAAGGTCCTACAACACTTGATATACCCCAGACAAAACTGCCAAGTGCCAGTGTCTTAGCCCTTTTTTCGGGAGCAGACACATCGGACAGGACAATATATACAAGGGCCATATTTCCGCCCGCACCAATACCCTGAAATGCCCTGGCTATTACCAGAAAAAGCATACTCTGGGACAGGCCGGCTGCTATAGAAGAAATGATAAAAACGCTGATGGATATAATGAACAGTTTTTTAGTATCGTAAAGGTCTGACAGCTTTCCTATTATAGGAAGGGTAATGGCATTGGTAAGGGAAAAACCTGAATAGGCCCATGCATAGAGTTTAAGGCCTCCCAGTTCCATCACAATAGTCGGCATGGCTACAGACATGATAAGTGCATCCATAGAACACAAAAAAAGCGCGATCAATACTGCGCCTATAATGTAGACCCTCTTTTTCGGGTTTATGTTATGATCTGTTTCCATACCTGTTCAATCAATATTTCCCAGTATTAAAAAAGTAACGAATCCTATGGAAATGTATACTTAAAGTCAAGTTTATCAAATAATAGTCAAAGATATTTTTTTTGACCACGGCTCCTGCCCGGTGTAAAAGAATAAAACAATCGATTTACGAATTTCGAATGCCAAAGGGCGAACAAATAGTATGAAGCATCATTTCAATCATTTATAATTCGCTAATCGTCATTCGTAACTTTTTATCTTATATAGTCCGGAGAAAAGATATGTTGTGTATAGGACATCGCGGTGCCATGGGATACGCACCTGAAAACACCATTAAATCACTGGCAAAGGCCCTTGAACTGGGAGCACCCTGGGTTGAAGTTGATGTGTACTATGTTGATAATCACCTTATGGTTATACATGACGAAACACTGGCACGAACCACAAACGGAAAAGGCTCCCTGTCAGATAAAAGCTTTTCATACATAAGGGGACTTGATGCAGGTGAAGGAGAAAGGATTCCAACTCTGGAGGAGGTACTTGATCTGATATGGGAAAAGGCTGGTATCAATATTGAATTAAAGGGCCCGGGTACTGTACGCCCTGTCATTGAGCTTCTTCGGAAATGGATTACCTCGGAATGGGGGATTGAAAACTTTCTTGTATCTTCTTTAAATCATCAGTTTTTGTATGAAGCAAGAAAACTGGATAAAATGATTCCTATTGGCATATTGCTGGATGCTATCACATATAATTGTCCGGCAATAGCTGAGGAGCTAAAAGCCTGCTCTGTAAATCAGGATATCTGTTTTGTAAACAATGATTTAGTTATTGACGCTCACAATAAAGGATTTAAGGTTTTTGTATATACAGTCAATGAACCGGATGATATCAATAGAATGAAAGCCATGGGCGTTGACGGGGTTTTTACAGATTACCCCGACAGGGTTCTGAAACTTGTTCAGGAGGCAGACACAAAATGAGTGCTATCCTGTTAAATCATGAAAAAACCTGTATCGCCAGGTTAACCGGGAAAAAAATATGTCCAGTGTTATAATAGGCATACACGGCCTTGGTAACAAACCGCCGGAAAAGGTACTTGAAATCTGGTGGAAGGCAGCTATCCGCGAAGGACTGAAAAGAATCGGAAAACCGAAAAGATTCTTTAATTTTGAGATGGCCTACTGGAGTGACTGCCTTTATGAAACCCCGATGAACTCTGCGATAAGGGATGATAAATCCCCGCTTTATATAGATGAACCCTATGTTCGTGACACAGGAAATCGACAAGAAGAAAAACCTGGCGGCCTGAGGAAAAAAATCCTCCATAATCTGGAGGCCGGGATGGAGAAGATATTTCTTAATGATGATCTTTCAGTCAACTACTCATCGATAAATGATTTTATCATTCACCATTTTTTCAGTGATTTTGAAAAGTATTACAGGGCCGACTGCATAAGGAAAACAAGCGGGAATAAAAAGACCAGGGATGTTATAGATGAACGCCTGGCCGATCTGCTGTATAAAAACCGAAGGAATAAAATACTCCTTATTGCCCATTCAATGGGGTCTATTATTGCCTACCATGTATTAACCGAGGTTGTTCCATCAATATCGGTAGACACCTTTGTTACTATTGGCTCGCCTCTTGGATTACCTGTTATCAAAAGTAAAATAGCTGCGGAGAGAAGGGTTCGTAGTCCTGATAACTCCCATCTTAAAACTCCGGAAAATGTCGTTTCCAACTGGTATAATCTGGCAGACCTGAAGGATAAAATAGCAATGGATTACTCTTTGCAGGATGACTACAGGGAAAATTCAAGGAATGTCCGGGTGATAGATAAAGTCGTCAACAATAATTATCAATACAGGGGTAAAAAAAATCACCACAAATCATTTGGCTATCTGCGTACTGCAGAAATGGCCGGAATCATCAGTGATTTTTTAAGTGGTGAAAGGAAAAGCCTCTTTACCTGGATAAAAAAAATGTTAAGAATAGGTATATAGCAAAAACCATAACGAAAAGGACTGATCATGAACAGAGAAGAGATGTTGAATAAGATTTCCGACAGGGGCTGCACATGGGATTTTATTGTGATAGGCGGGGGCGCCACCGGCATGGGGATAGCTGTTGAGGCAGCATCACGCGGTTACAGTACTGTACTTCTTGAACAGAATGATTTTGGTGTTGCTACTTCCAGCCGGAGCACAAAACTCGTTCATGGAGGTGTCAGATACCTGAAACAGGGAAACATTTCTCTGGTTCTTGAAGCACTTAAGGAACGCGGTATTTTAAGGCAAAACGCCCCACATCTTGTAAAAAGCCAGGCCTTTATTGTCCCGACATATGACTGGTGGGAAGGCCCGTTTTACGGGATTGGCCTTAAGCTCTATGACCTTATGGCAGGACAGGGAGGATTCGGGCACTCTGAAATACTGAATAAGGCTGAAACCCTTGCCCAGATTCCGAATATCGAAACTGAGGGGCTCAACGGCGGCGTGAGATATTATGACGGGCAGTTTGATGATTCGCGCATGGTCATTAATCTGGCACAAACCGCAGTTGAGCAGGGAGGCGCGGTCCTTAATTATATGAAAGCGGTAAAACTGCTCAAAACAAATAATGTTTTAAGCGGGGTCATCGCACAGGACCTGGAAAGCGGGACAGAATATGAAATAAAGGCCAGGGCAATTATCAATGCGACCGGTGTATTCACAGATTCAATACGAAAGCTCGATGACCCGGAATCACCTCCGGTAATACAGCCAAGCCAGGGGGTTCACATCATACTGGACAAGTCATTTTTAAAGGGTGATGCAGCGATCATGGTTCCCCGTACGGCTGACGGCAGGGTTATCTTCGCTGTTCCATGGCTGGACAGGGTTATCGTAGGAACCACGGATACGCCCGTGAAGGAGATAGACATTGACCCATTACCCCTGGAAAATGAGGTTGACTTTATACTGGAAAATATTGCCAGATATCTCTCAAAAGACCCGGAAAGGAAGGATATCCTGAGTGTCTTCGCCGGCCTGCGCCCGCTGGTGAGTCCCGGGAAAAATTCCGATACCGCAAATATATCAAGGGAGCACATGATACTGGTTTCCAGATCAGGGCTTATCTCAATAGCCGGCGGTAAATGGACCACCTACAGAAAAATGGCAGAGGCCACGGTTGATCAGGCAATTGTAAACAGCCATATGGATTTTCAGCCATCCGTGAGTGAAACCCTTCAGATACATGGATACCACAACCATTCACACAAATTTGGCAATCTTGCATGTTATGGCTCTGATGCCCCGCAGATCCAGAACCTGATACAGGCAGAGCCAGGACTTGGAGATTATATTTTTAAAGATATCATTTCAGCAGCAGAAGTGAACTGGGCGGTTGACAATGAAATGGCGCGGACAGTAGAAGATTTTCTCTCCCGCCGACGCCGTGCCCTGATCCTCGATGCAAAGACTGCTATTGAAACTGCGCCTCTTGTAGCTAAACTGATGGCAAAGAGATTGAAAAAAAATAAGAAATGGCAGAAGGAACAGGTTGAGACATTTACGAGCAAGGCAAAAAATTATCTTGTTTAGCAGGCTTTAAGGTTCTATAAAACCTTGAACCCTAAACCGTAAACTTTAAACCTTTATTTATTCTATGCAACCGAAAAAAACATTTGCAAAAGTCGACTATACTATTTGCAGCCCTAAGACATGCAATCCTGACAAGGGTATATGTCTTGCAGCCCAGGCATGCACACACAAGGTAATAAAACAGATAGACGGTATTTTTGAAGAACCAATGATATTCCAGGACATGTGTATGGGATGCTGGGACTGTATAGATGCCTGTCCCTTAAAAGCTGTTTCTGCCATTAATATCACTTAGGGTACTGACTGGTTATAAAATGGATAAATTTAAAACCAGGCTAAACAAAGAGGTAGACCGGGGATTTATTAAGCGGGTTATATTCTGTTTTTCATGTGTATCTCTTTCTTTATACATAATATATATATCGACTAGCGGCGCAATATTCACCGGTAAACACCTGTCAATCTTTATTTTATGTGCAATACCATTGTCAGTTTTTTATGCCTTTGCTGTTGAAAAACTCGGTTCCGGCCTGGGCAATCTATTATTGGGCTGGACATCCGGAAGGACGAATCTAAGCGAACAATATTCAGCCGATCTGTCCAGGGCCAGGTTAAGCAAAGGGAAAAAACAGTTCAGGGAGGCTCTCCTGACAGTTAATGAAATACTGGAAAAACATCCCGACTTTCCCGAGGCAACACTCCTTAAGGCCCAGATAGTATGGGAAGGCTATGACAATAAAGAACTGGCGTTAAGGAACCTTGACATGGCAATGGAACTGGTCGATAAGGATGATCCTGTTTACCGCTGGGCGCTTAACTATTATCACGAGGTAAAGAAAGGCAGAAAACCTGAGAAGTAATTATGCTGTATCTTTTTAAAAAATGGGCCTCGCCTATTGCTATTATTCTGGGAGTAGTTTGTTACAGAATCCTTGACCACCTGTCATTCCTGATCCCCACAATGCTGTTTTTGATGATATTTGTCACCTATTGCAGCCTGTCCCTTCGCGAGGTCAAATTTCATCGAATGCACCTTGTATTGATATCAACACAGATTGCACTCGGGCTGTCGGCCTATTTTATTATAAACCATTACAGTTCTCTCACGGCCGAGGCAATGCTGATCTGTATATTGGCCCCCACAGCGATTTCATCGACTGTGGTGGCAGCGATGATAGGAGGGAACATTGCAACGCTTACCCTTTACACACTTCTTGGTAACCTGGTTACGGCATCACTTTTACCCCTTCTGCTGCCTTCCCTGGGCATAAGCGCTGACCTGCCCTATCTTCAGTCGTTCCTGTTTATACTCAAGCAGCTGTTCCTGATGCTGATAGCACCGCTGATCGGAGCAATAATGCTCTCCAGATTTCTACCTCGCGTCTATAACACTATCAGAAGGCACCAGATCATATCCTTTTATGTATGGTTTGTCTCCTTTGCCGTTGTGATAGCACGCTCGGTCAAATTTTTCCTGGCCTATGGAGAAGATAAACTCCCGCAGGTTCTATCCATTGCCGCAGGATCATTAATTGCCTGCATATTTCAATACTGGCTTGGCCGTGTAATAGGAAAGAGATTCGGTGAAAGGATAACAGGAGGACAGGCACTCGGTCACAAAAATACAGTACTCGCCATCTGGATTGCACAGTCATACCTGCAGCCGCTGGCGTCCATAGCTCCAACGGCCTATATTCTGTGGCAGGCAACATTTAACGGCTACCAGGTCTGGCAGTACCAGCGTATGAACCCGGAAGGAGAGCATCAAATCAATTAAGCCCGGCCCCTATCCTTTCATTAAGACGATATGTCAGCATACCCAGTTCAATCGAGATATCCTGGTTCACTACAACCATATTATCCGGAACCTTCACAGGTCTTGACGCAAGATAAAGGGCGGCCCTCACCCCAATGAGGTTAAGCCTGTCGATAACACCCTGAACCTCTGCGGGCGGAAGGGCTATTATTGCTATATTATCCAGATTCGGATCAAGGGTTTCCTCGAGACGTTCAATATTAAAAACACTCACCCCATCGGATATGCCCTTGTATACTTCCGGATCTTTGTCATATATCTTATTGATATTAAAATTGTTGTTTTTCAAGGCAATAGACTTCATCAGGACATCACTGTACTGGGCACTCCCGATTACTACCAGCCCCCATCCTCTGTTCAGCCCCAGGACCTTGCCCAGTTCGTTTTTAAGCCTGCTCACCTCATATCCGATACCTCTTACTCCAAAACATCCGAAATAGGATAAATCTTTCCTGACCTGTGCAGGGTAACGCCCGTCAATTTCAGCTAATTCCATGGAAGTAATATATCTTATGCCTTTTTTTTCAAGCAGGTTTAATGCCCTGAAATATATTGAAATCCGTCGAATACAGGAATCCGATATTTTTAATAATTTTATTCCTTCAGTAAGATCAGCAACCACAGCAACACTCCTTTATGTATTACAAAATTAATCCATGACCGACTTTGTGTTTTTTTTAACATGTTTCATTTTACTATGCATCTCTTTTAATTAGTGCCCATCCAAAAACTGTCGTTTTTGAATAGCCGCGGTCAGCTGTCAGCGTTCAGCTTTTGGCTAAATGCTTTTAAAGCAGAGCTTTAGCTGACGGCTGATAGCTGAATGCTGAAAGCTCCATCCGGATTTTTGTTATTTCTGGATGGACACTAATTAACTCAGAAAATAAATTCCTGATTATTCCCTGCATCAGGTTACTCTATAACCAAACCTGCACCTCACTTGACAAAGACTTATTGCCCAAATAATATGCTTTTTTATTTTACATGATAAGTTATAACAATTATAACTGAACAGGTCATTATATCAGCCAATTTCAATTATCTTGACCTATTTTTATTTATCTTGATTAACCCTAAGGAGATTTTAAATGACAGATAAAGGAATATTTGACTTAAGCGGTAAAGTTGCCCTTGTCACAGGGGCCAGCAGGGGACTTGGCAGGGCAATAGCAACAGTATTGGCGGAATATGGAGCTGATGTAGCCTGTGTAGGGCGTGATATGAAGGCATGCGAAGTTACCCTTGAGCAGGTCAAAGCCCAGGGACGCAAGGCATTTCCGGTAAAAGCTGATATGTCATCAGAAGAAGATATCAAAAAAATGGTTGAAGATACAGTGAAGGAATTCGGCAGGATTGACATTCTGGTCAACAATGCAGGTACTGCCGCAGGGTTTGGCAAGATACATGAAATCAATACAGATGAATGGGATTTCAATATAAGCGTAAACCTGAGAGGTCCCTTTCTTTGCATGAAACATACAATTCCACACATGCTGGAGAATAAAAAGGGATCAATAATAAATATCTCTTCTGTTGCAGGCATAAGGGCCGAAGTGCCTGAAATCGGAAGCGCATCATATGGCGCCTCCAAGGCGGCAATAAACAACCTTACCCAGGTTACTGCGATGCATTATGCAAAAGATAATATCAGGATAAATGCAATTGCTCCTGGCATGCACCGATCGGAGATCGGCAGGGCCGGCAATACCGAAGAGCAGAATAAAGAAATGGATAAGTTTCTTGATGAATACTGTGCAGAATGGATCCCAATGGGACGCCTGGGTGAAGCGGAAGAGCTTTCAGGACTTATTCTGTTGCTGGCGTCCGATGCATCCAGCTATATTACAGGACAGATCATCTGCCAGGACGGAGGAAAAACAGCGCGGCAGTAGAAAAACTATCGAACAATCACTGCAGAGACAAGGCATGCCTTGCCTCTGCAGTTTCCCGGATCTTTAAAAATATTCGGTAATAAATTCGTATGTTAATTTTTTCCAAGCCAGGTCTTCGCTGCATCAACAGAATCAAAAACCTCAACCGTTACACCTTTGTCACGATACTCCTTGACAAACCGGTTTATCTGAAGACTCCCCATGGCACTTGTCGGCATTACAACTGCCCAGTATTTAAAACCCGCTTTAATAACTCTGGGAGCCCATACCTTATCACCCCATTCACTGTCTTCCTTGGTGATTGCTACGACATTGGAGTCATCTGAAAGCCATTTCTTCATCCCGTGTTTTTCCAGATAATCAGCTCCCATGGACAGCAGTTCCTCAAATGCACCCTTGGGAAGGCTCTTCTTTATCTTATGGTGTACAAATTTTGACACAGAATCATACCATAAAGACATATTTTCGTTATTTATCAACTCTGTTTCACCCATCACTCACTCCTCTTTTAAAGGTTCTCATTAGTAAATCACGGCAATTCACGGTTAATTATCATTCAAGTTGTAATCAAGTCGAAATCAGCGGCTCGCCTCTCAAAAGCAAGTCTGAAGATCATTTCATCTCATCATTAAATAGAAAATGCACTCCTGATTCAGGCTCCTATAAAAGCGAAATAAAACAGAATCCAAAGAATTTATTTTTTATTGAAACAGGTAATATAATCAAATCACTGCACTTAAAATGCAATATCTATACCAAAGGTGCAGATAAAACATCTTCAATCACGCTGAGGTTGTTTAAAAAATGCATTGGTAATACTGATTCCATCAAAAAACATATTTATAACGGCTTCTTTGTTTAAATTTACTGATTCCCTTCATTAGCTTGACACATTCTGCATTTTTAATTACTTTGGACAACAAAATAGCTTCTTTTATCAAGAAGATACAAGGAGCAAAGACAATGACGAAAAAAACGTTTTCAGGTTCCGAATAATATATGGATGGTTTAATTATGATAAAAAAAATTTCTTTTATGCTGTTTTTTTCCTTTTTACTCAGTCTCTCATTATCTGCACAGCCAATACAAAAAGGACCATATACCGTAAAAAAACTTACAGAAAACGTCTATAATATAGAGGATGCTAACGACAGCAATCCTTCAGGCATTGTCACCGGTGACGACGGTCAGATAGTCCGAATGAACAACTCTTCGGATATATACCTCATAAGGGGCTCTAAAAAGGCACTTCTGATTGACCTGTCAAATGATGTAAAATGGGATAAGACTACCGGAGTATCCCTTCGTTCCATAGTCGATGACCTGATTGGCAGCAGTGAACTCTTTATCACAATTACCCATAACCATGGTGATCACCTTGGAATGCTTCCTGTGTTTAAAGACGATTCAGGAGTAAAATTCTGGATTCCGGAAAACGAGTTTAAGGGCAAGGATATCTTTCCCAAAAAACGAACTTCCTTTTTCCCTCAAAATGCCTCATTTGATCTTGGAGGAGGGATGAAGATCGATACACTGGAAGTACCGGGGCACACGGCTCACTCCACGGTTTTCTTTCTTGAAAATAAAAATATCGTATTCACAGGCGATGCAGTCGGTTCGGGAAGCGGCGTATGGCTCTTTAATAAAGAAAGTTTTTATACATATATTGAAAGTATAAATACACTGATCAGATATATAAAGAGTCCGGAGCATGATATTGACGAGACTAAACTTGTCATATATGGAGGACATGGCTGGCAGCGCGGCAACCTTGAAAAACTGACAATGCAGTATATTTATGATATGGAATCACTTATAGAAAGAATGGGGCTGGGAATTGCCGAATCCGAGAAAATGTCTGTTTCGATTCCCTTTATGGATACCAAATTCAAGTTCGGAACAGCAGCAATATCATGGAACAAAGAGGCAGAAGAAGAATATGCAGAATCAATCCGTAAAGAAATGGGAAAATTCACACGGATATCAAAGCACAAGGATTATGGAATGGCAATTACCAGGCTGGTAGTTGACCTTGGAAAAGATTCAATTATCACTGAAAAGGACCTTACAGGAGGCACCTTTAAGGTAATTGGTATAAACAAATCCAATAAAGCTGTCCGTAATATAAAAGCTCTTTCGGTAACCGACCGGCAGGGATATGATATTGATTCGGGAAACCACGTCACCATCGACCTGGACTTCGGCTTTGATGCAGATCCTTCAAATGCATCTTTCCTGGTTGTGACACTGAA
Source organism: Desulfatiglandales bacterium (assembly GCA_963667015.2). Classification (GTDB taxonomy): domain Bacteria; phylum Desulfobacterota; class DSM-4660; order Desulfatiglandales; family HGW-15; genus JAAZBV01. Next base: position 1,903,344 of record CAXXJJ010000001.1, on the reverse strand, counting down.
CAGAGACATGGGTAAATACCCTGAAGGCACAAGATTCATCCAGCATGGGCGTACCTTGAGAAAATAAACAGCTGACCGAACAAGCTAACTCCCTGTTGAAAAGGAGACCGTTCATTGGGTGAAAAATTAAAGCAGCCTGATAAACCGGCAGTATCCACAGGTTTCAGTTTTCTTTTTACCGGGCATTTCTTTTCAGGTAGGATGCTTTTCCTTGGGCTTGCTGGGGCCCAGGTTATTGCAACAATACATATCTACCTCTCAAACACCGAACTTTTCCGCAGCCTTGAGAATTTAAATAATGTTGGCTATCTAATCATTCCCAACCACAATATAATGAACAGCCTTCAGGAATTTAGCCCGGCTTTTTTCGGCGGTCTTTTCTTTTCATTGAGTGCCGGAGCCCTTCTATCTCTTCTTGGACTTGCTTCGGCCTTTACATGGGATCGTCTTTTTAAACGTGAAATAAAATTATTAATCCCGTTTTTAATTCTCTGGACGGGATTAATGGTATTAACAAACAAAAATGGTTTCAGTCCATTAATAACTGCATATTTCCTTTTCATACCATCAATTGTATTTATTGCAGCGTCAAGATATATGCCTCCTGCTCAATATAAAAATACCGGTTACCTGCCTAGGATTCTTTTTATCTTTCCAATCCTGCTGATAGTAACATTATCGGCTCTCCGGATCGACAGCGGGATATTTACAGATGTGAGGGATTATCTCCTTCTTACCAATAACCCGGGGAAAAAGGTTAATGACTTTTACTATCAATATACACTGTATCCGGCAGAGGCCATAAAATCTCTGGATCAGAAAATATTAAAGACATACAGGTTTGATAATGTTCGAGATAAAAACCTTACAGATCAAATAAAAAAGAGGCTGATTAATTTCGACTTTATTGAAATAAATAATGAAGCTGCCAAAGTTGATTTAGCTATAGATGAACAGGATAATTCACTGATCTTCAGCAGTAAAGGAAGTATCATCCTGACAACCTCGACCATGGATTTCCTCAAAAATACCCAAAAAACCTTAAGTGAAATCTCGATGAAAACAGACAGGCTTAGCTTTTTCCGGTATTTTATATTTTTATCCCTGTTGACCGGACTTCCTCTCACCCTGTTTATTTTTTTCTACAGTATACTGGGATTTTTTCTTAATCTGTTTCTTTCTTACAGGCACGCCAGCAGTCTTTCATTATATGCATGTCTGACTATTGCAGTTTTATTCTCTGTATTTCTTTACAACATTTCAGGAAAACGAATAGATGAGTTAAATCTACCTGAAGCCCTGGACTCCGCCCGCTGGTATGACAGGGTTATGGCCTTGAGAACAATAGATGAAAATGAAATGGATATATCCCGGTTTGAGGACTATCAGGAAATGTTGTCAAGTCCATACATACCTGTTCGCTACTGGCTGGCAAAGGCTCTGGGAAGAAGCCGTGACCCTGAAGGCTATAAAACCCTGTTGAAGTTAATGAATGACCAGTGTCCCAATGTGGTATGTATGGCATTTTATTCTCTGGGACAGAGAGGCGCAAAAAGTTCAGTCAGTATGATACTGGAAAGAATTCAATTATCAGACCACTGGTATGAACAATGGTATGCCTATAAAGCATTGAGAGCTCTGGGATGGAAACAGACAATATCAAAGTAAAAACTTTATTTATCGTAATAGCATCTATTGCAATTATTGAAGGCACCGCGATATTTCTTGATCAAGTCCTATATATACGCCCTGTTCTGATTGTCGGCATTGAACGCCTTCTTGAAATAGCAGCGATTATATGGGTTGTGATGGTATGGGAAGGAGGAATGTTTTCAATAGGATTAAGTCCTTCCACCATCATCAAAGGCATAAAAAAAGGCCTGCTCTGGTCGGTTATTTTCGGCATGGCAACCTGTCTTGTTTTTCTAATACTGTATTTCACAGGAATAAACCCGCTAACACTTATTCATTCTCGACTGCCTGAAAATAATAGAGACCTTTTTCTATTTTTACTTGTTGCCTGTATTATTAGCCCTGCGGCTGAAGAGCTTTTTTTCAGGGGGATATTATACGGCTTTTTTCGAAGATGGGGGATAGCTGCAGCCCTGGTCTATCAGCACCATTATTTTTATTCTTGCTCATAATAATATAAGGAGTATCCCTGTAACTCAGGCTGCAGGCGGAATACTATTTGCTGTTTCCTACGAAGTTGAGAAGAGTCTCATGGTCCCTATTGTCATTCATATCCTGGGGAATGCAGCCATATTCATCCTTCCGCTTATTAGTTAGTAACACATGAAGAATACTTCTACGCAACAGGAGCAGAACAAAATTATATTGACACACAAATTACTTTTTTCTATAAAAAATTGTTTTAAATATCTTTTTAACTATTCATTAAACATAAATTTATAGCCGTAAAAAAATATTTTAAATCGGTTTATAAACCAATTTTTTCAACAATTTTTGCATAAAAAGTATTTGCCTTATCTGTTTCGCAGTTACACTTTTTTATTTTCATTTTGGCTTTGTGCTATAAAATAAATATGTGAATGCGCTCTGTTGATAATTCTTACTACATAATCTCCTCCTCCTTCGGCGTCTCATAGTATAGCTAAATGTTTCAACAGTTATAGTTTTATACGTCCTGTGTTTTCTTTCATTGTCTTTAAATATCGATTTTTTTATGTCTTAAAGGTATCGGGTTTTTCGTCGCATCGCGACATAATATATGCCTTTCCACACCTTTACAGGAGAACATGGAGCATCACTGTAAAAAAGCCGGCAAGGTAGTATTTTATTAACTTTTTTCATTAAAAGGGGGACTTAATGAAAGCACAAAACCGGATTACTTATGTTACTCGTGTACTTAATTTCGTACTGGCATCATCTTTACTGCTGTCCTTTGGCGCGGCATTCGGACAGGAAAATAATACTGCCGACGATGAATTCACTCTTGAGGAAATCGTTGTTACAGCCGAGTTCCGCGAAAAAGCCTTACAGGATACTCCTCTTTCAATAACTGCAATCAATTCTGACATGCTTGAAATGCGAAACCAGGTCAGCCTGGATCAGATAGCCATGCAGGCACCGAACGTAACACTCAAACCCAATAACGCTTCAATGGGCAGTTCTCTTGTCGCTTTCATAAGAGGCGTTGGTCAGACTGACTTCAATCCATCGGTAGAACCCGGAGTCGGTATATATGTAGAGGATGTCTATTATGCGACAATCACAGGGAATATTCTTGATCTTCTGGATCTTGAACGAGTAGAGGTTCTGCGCGGTCCCCAGGGGACACTGGCCGGGCGCAATGCCATAGGTGGTGCGATAAAACTATTCTCACGCAAGCCGGAAGGACAAAATGAAGGCTACTTTTCGACAACATTTGGTAAATTTAACCGGCTTGATATCAGAGGAGCAGGCGATTTCTCAATCACTGACAATCTTTTCATGCGCATCTCAGGGACATCCCGTTCAAGAGATGGCTATGTCACCCGCATGGATTATGCATGTGCACATAACCTGCCGGCTCCCGGTAACCCTGGTGGTTTACCCTCTTATACAACCTTTGGAGACAACTGCGAGCTTGCCAAAGAAGGCGGTCAGAGCATGACCGCCGGACGCTTTGCTCTGCGCTGGATACCAACCGATAATTTTGAGGTAAATTTTTCGGTTAATATCGTGAACGACAAATCGGAATCTCAACCAACCGTGCTGATAGATGCAGTAGATAATTCAGGAACATCTGTTCCGGTGATTTCCAATCCGGAAGGAGGAGCACCGATTTTGAGCCCTGCCTTTAATCCTAACTCGGTTTCTTTAGTGCCTATCTTCTATGATAACAACGGCAACGGAACCTACGATGCGGGGACCGATATTCCCTACGATAACCGTTTTGTAACAGGAGGTACCTATATCAACTACGCGACTTACATCGATGATGGCAGGAGTACCCCCAGTCCCTATTACGTAGGTGGTAATCCGGGCCAGGACATAAGCGTATACAAACCCAGTGCTTTACCTCCGATCAATCATTTTCAGTCAAAGGATTATACTCTCAGTTTTAACTGGAAGATAACCGATAATACCGCGCTGAAATCTATTTCATCATACCGTAAGTACACAAACAGTTTCGCTGATGATAATGATGGGTCACCACTGGCACTGCAGCAATTACTTCAGAGGATGATTCACGATCAGTGGACACAGGAAATCAGGCTGAATACCTCGCTCTTTGACGGCTTTGTCGATGCAACGGTTGGAATATTTTATCTCGATAAGGAGACAAATGAGGACGCACGGGTGGATATTAATTATTCGGGTCTTGACTTCTATCATGGCCCTGACATAGTTCCATCAAAAAGCAAGGCTGCCTATGGCCAGGCGAACCTGCACCTGACCGACCGGACGAACCTGACACTTGGCCTTCGCTATTCAAAGGATGAAAAGAGCTACACATTCCATCGTCATAATCCTGACGGATCTGCTGTTGCATTGTACCCCGTTACAGATATTGGTTTTTTTGAGGCTGGCAATGTGGCTAATGCCGGTGTATTTGGATTGGATGGAGTGTCACTCTCCTATTCAAGCAACCGTATGGATTATCGTATTGCCCTTGATTATGACATCAATGATAACATTATGGTGTACACCCAGCTCGCTACCGGTTACAAGGCCGGCGGCAATAATGCACGCCCATTCTTTCCAACCCAGCTACACGCCACTGAACCTGAAGAGCTCATTAACTATGAGGCCGGCTTTAAAAGCACACTGTTCGGCAAGATGCGTCTTAACGGATCGGTCTTTTTCAATGATTATACGGACCTCCAGTTACTTGTAAGTGAATGCTCATGGGCTCCGGAAGGTCAGCAAACTCCATGCGCAAGTGTAGCAAATGTCGGTGACGCGGAAGTTAAAGGCCTGGAACTTGAAGGCTCATGGCGTCCGACAAAGTCCCTTTTGGTTGATTTTTCATACTCTTATCTTGACTTTAAATATACTAAGATAGATACGACAACAGGAGTCTCCATCGACAGTTCAGCGCCTTTCACACCTGAAAATCAGTTCAGCCTTGGCGCTCAGTACAGGTTTGATCTTGGAAAATATGGAGATTTGACGCCACGTATTGATTTTTCGTGGCAGGATGATCAATATACCGCTGCCATCAACAGTACATCAGGCAAGGTCCCGTCATACAGCATTACCAACGGACGTATTACATGGCGTTCACTGGATCTAAAGTGGCAGGCCAGCCTTGAGGGTACAAACCTGTTCGATAAATATTATTATTTGACTATTTACGATCTTATGACCGCAGCTGGATATGTCAACGGTCAGCCAGGACGTCCACAGGAATGGGCATTTACTATTAAACGTATCTGGTATTTTGATTAATACTTTTTCATCAGTTTAAAAAATCCAATATAAAAGCGGGAGTGATGCGTCTCTCCCGCTTTTACAGGTAATGTCCTAGCTATCCGGATTCGGGATTAGCTGTAATACTGCCCGCTCAATTTTTCCGCTTCATCAATAATCACTGCATTAATCCTCTGAACATCAGGATTTTTAAAATCAAGTGATTTGACTCCTCCATTGAACATGAAACCCCCATCAGGGGCCAGCATATCAAATGTTTCACGAACAGCGTTCCTGACCTCTTCTTCATCAAATTCCGGCCATGTGGGCGGCATATAATACTCAAATCCGCCGTTGATGGCCAGACGGCGCCCGTATCTCTTTTTCATGGCAGGCAGGTCATTCATTGTCTGGGCCGGATCCCATACATTAACGCCGATATCAACCATATAGGGCATAAGATTTTCGCACTTACCGCAGTTATGATAGAAGACAGGGATACCGGCGTCATGTGCAATGTCGAGACATTTTTTATACCTGGGAACCAAGAGCTCCTCAAATACCTGCGGAGATATAAATGAATTCATCTGAGTCGCGGTATCATCCAGAAGATAATACCCGTCCGGCTTATAGTAGTGGATAAGATTTTTTGTAATATAAAGGGAGTATTCAAGCATATAATCGAATAACGCCTCGACTTCTTCCCTTTCTTCGTAGATTGCCATAAGGCCCTCGGTAAATCCCATCATACCGATGAACTGCTGAAAAAAATCGGCAAACCCTGCTATAGTAAGTGAAGTAACATCCGGGTCTTTAATATACTTTTTCCAGTCAGCCTTTGCCGCGGCCTCCCAGTCAAAACCTGAATGGTCCGGGGCCTTTATCACATCTCTCCATTTTGTTATATCTGTTAAGATAAAATCACTCGGCCTGGGCATTGCCGTAAACTCAGCAGCTTCACTGACAATATAAGGAACACCCCATGGATCAAAACCTCCCCTGGGGCCCCTGAAGTCTCCTATTATGGCAGGATCACAGATAGCCATAAGGGGTGGGTCGTTAAAAGACTTTTTAGATACAACGGGAACATACTCGGGAAGTTCACCCCGTGCAACCCGCAAAAAATTTTCTTTTTCTGTTAAATGTGCTGACATTAAATCCTCCACTATGTTCAAAGCTAAAACTAATCATAAAATATATTATGCACCCTTAATATCACACAAAATCTATCATAACAAGACACCGCTTTCCTCATTTAAAAATACTATACTCTTGTCAGCTCCTGAATAATTCAGGGGCTGCATATACTGGGTTCAGACTCTACTTTTCCAGGTTCGAAATAAAACTGTTCGAAGTATCTATTGCGGTATTCATTTTTATTATAAGCCGGTCTATCTCCCCCTTTAAATTTTTAAACTCCATACGCAGGGATCCAACGGCCTGGGCATTGAGATTATGTTTTAAAAACAGCACATTGTCCCTAAAAGTGCGTAATACAGGGGTCATGCTGCTCTCTGCCTGATGCATGCTCTGCAGCATTTTACTGTATCTTTCTCTTGTTTCCCGGAGCTGCCTGCTGCTTGCATTTCTTAATTCATTGCTTTTATAAAGTTCCAGCTCGCTCTCCCATTCCTTAAACAGCGCTTCAGCCACCGATTCTACCTTGTCTATCCGGTCTGAAACATTCCGGGCGGATTCCTCACTCTGTTCATATTCAAAATTAAGCTTCTCATAGGCCTTTTTCAGATCAGTATCTTCAACCTGGACAACGGAAGAGAATTGTTCAAGGGCAGACTTAAACTGCTCCTGGGCCTCTGCCTGGGCGTCCCTTGCATCTTCGACACGGTCAACAAGAATATCCCTCTTATGGAAACCTATTTTTTCCATTGCGCCGTAATAGGCCGAAGAACAGCCATTCATTAAAGGAATGAGAAAAATAAATAAAGTCAAAAGCATAACAGGTCTGATAATTTCGAATCTCTTCATTTTATCTCCTTTTCATTTACAGGGTGAGAGCCTTACCCTTGTACAGTAATAAGGTGTTCCATCCCCTACCGCACTTATCATATCAGGTGTAAGCTGGTTCAACCCGTGACCGGCCCTTATCCATCCGCCGCGCTCAGCCACAATACAGTCTCTGCGCATTTGAGTATCCGTGCGAAGCAGACATTTCACAACCCCTGTCCTGCTTTCTATCAGCACAAGGCTTTCATCTGCAAGTCCCAAATTCTCTGTTTCTGCCGGATGCACTAATATTTCTGGGAGGGGTGTATGTTCGGTCAGGGTCCGTTCGGAACATATATAACCATGGGCTGCCACAGTTAAAAGATTATATGGATAGGAAGTACCCTCAGTATTCAGCCCGGCAGGATCGAATTCTGTCATAAACTCAAATTTGCCTGACTTTGTCGGGAACTTCTTGTCAAGATATGGCGCCATTGGTTCAGGCAGTCGATATGCCCCTTTACGCAACTCATCCATACTGCACCCGCTTTCCCTTACAGGCGCACATATTTCAAAAAGCCATTCTTCTGCGCTGCGGCAGAATTGATCGGCAAATGGAAATCGTTTTGCCAGATCTTTTAACATCTCGAATTCTGAGCGGCATTCTCCAACAGGTTCAATTGCCCTGTTTACCGGTCCAACATAGTTATGGCCATAGCTTGCCATGATATCATCTTCTTCAAGAAATGTAGTCGCAGGCAGAAATACATCAGCCAGTTCTGCAGTATCATCCATAAAGTGACCGCTGTATACGATAAACTCTGTCTGATTAAAGGCCTTTATTACCTTCTGGGAGTTTGGGGCCATGCATACCGGATTAGCAGCAGTTATAAATATCATACGGATTTTAGGGCTATCTGCCTTAAGCAGCTCTTCTCCGATAAGGGGCATAAGGAGAGTTCTCCTGTCCGGGTTCATCCAGTCACCCCAGTATCTTTGATCATATGGGCCGTACTCTTCAAACCCCTGGCTGACTCCGCCACCCTCCACTCCTATATTCCCCGACACAGCCCCCAGGGCATCAATGGCACGGATGGAGTAATGCGCATCCCTGTATCGGTGCAGTCCCCAGCCAAGTAATATCGATGCGGGTTTATATTTCATAAGCGTATAAGCTAGATATTCGGCATCAGATCTGTCGATTCCGGATAATCGGCAAAGTTCATCAATGCTGTATTTATCAAGTATATGTCTATATTCAGCAGCACCAGCAGCATGATTATCTAAAAAGGAAGAATCTTGAGCCTTGTTGTCAAAAATAATCTTTGATGCTGCCATAGCCAGAAATGCGTCAGTCCCCGGAGCCGGAGCAATATGCAGATCAGCAAGAGCAACGGTTCGGTTTTTAAAGGGATCTATAGCGATAATCCTGCCGCCCCTTTTCTTTATATCCTTTATTACCGGAACAAGGCTGATATTGGTAGTAACAGGATTTCTGGCCCAGAGTATCATTGCTTTTGAATTATAGTGATCAAGAGGGTCATGGGATATTCGGATACCCAGATCCATATTCTGGGATGCCTGCCCTGTTCCGCCGCACAGAGAACCCCGCAGCGTGGTTACACCGCCGAGGAGATTAAAGAAATACCTGTTCAGAAGTTTGAGGGCAGTCCTTTCTCCATACCCCTGATAATAGAGAATAGCTTCCGGACCGTCCTGATCGATGATACTTTTAATTTTTGATGATATAAGATCAAGCACCTTCTCCCATGAGACCGCCTGCCAGCCTGATTTACTTCGAATCATGGGAGATGTTATTCTCTCTGAGCTGTAAACCCTTTTTATATAATTTGAGGTCTTATGGCATGCAACACCCCTGGTAAAAGGGTGCCCGGGAGAGCCGGACAATTTTACCAGTCGCCCTTCCCTGACCTCTGCAACAAGTCCGCAGGTATTGGGGCAGTCCCTCGTACACGTGGTAATAATTTTCTTACAGGCATCCATGTATATCTTTATACTGCCAGACAGCTTAATAAACCAGTAATTTATTTAGTGCCCATCCATAAACAGTTTTGAGGCACTAATTGGTTTCCAATTCATAAACGAGATATTTTTTACAAGATCAAGGAACTCAAGGAATGGCGCGGAGATGTACTTTAGTACATCGCACAAGTCATTCCGCAGATTGACGCAGAGATTGTGAAAAAGAGCCGTTTATGGATGGAAACTATTTAATAACCTATATCGGTCTATGCGGTTTTTTATGTTATGAATCAGAGGAATTCAAAATGTAATTTCCGGGATTACAGCAATTATCTGCCAGATGAACACCGGATGAACATTTTTATCCTCAAAATTACCTCTATGGCATTAATGTGGTCAAAAAAATAGAGCTGAAATGGCAAAAATGAACCTCTCAGCCATTACCAGGGCAAAAGCCGATCATTTATTAACTCCTCTTCTCATTTTTTAACCATATTATTCAAGTATAAAGCCATTATTGTCTTGACACCTTATATTCATATTTTTATATTAACATAACGTGAGAGATGTATTTTTAATGATGGTGCCGAATATCCTGATATACTCCGCAAAACCCTATTGAAGTGAGAACCTTAGAAGTTTTGAGGTAAGTAATCGGGACAGTGGTGAAATTTAAGCAGTCAATGGAGGTATTATTCATGGCTAAAGACAAAAACAAAGTCCCCGAAAAAGCTGAAAAAAAAGAATTCTCGAGGCGTGATTTCCTGGCATTTGGAGGAGCTGCTGTTGCTGGAGGTGCTCTGGCGGTTTATGCCCCGCAAAAAGCAGAAGCCCAGGAAAAAGAGGAATATCCTCTTTCATCAAAGTATCTGATTTGTGACAGTAAAAATTGCGCGGGTTGCTACGGATGCATGATAGCGTGCTCACTGGTACATGAGGGACAGGTAAACCTTTCCCTGTCAAGAATTCAGGTTCACAGGGCGGTTCTTAAACAATATCCTTCAGATATTCAAATACACACATGCAGGCAATGTCCTGAACCATTATGTGTTATAAACTGCCCGACAGGTGCATGCCATATCAGCGAAGAAAACGGTAATGTACGAATGATTAATGCCGATGACTGTATAGGCTGCAAAACCTGTATAGAATCCTGTCCGGTTATACCCCACCGCCCCATTTGGAACCATGTTACAGAAAAGGCCATGAAGTGCGACTTGTGTACTGATACCCCTTATTTTAATAAAAAGGGCGGCATCAATGGTTCACAGGCATGTGTTGACGCCTGTGTGGCAAATGCTTTAAAGGTTGTAACTGAGCTTCCGGATCAGACCGACAGCAATGGATATGACCGGAATCTTCAACCTCCCCGGAAGCCCATGCCGAATTTTTTTGGAGCTCCAAAGGGCAAACCCAAGGCTGATCACTAATAAAGGAAAGGAGTACAAATATGGCTACACCAGGATACGGTGGAAAGATACTGTTAGTTAATCTTACTACCAAAGAAATAATACCATTAGATACAGAAAAATATGAACCATATGGCGCTGGTCATGGAATGGCAACAGCTCTTTTCTGGGAGTTTTGTGTTGAACCGGGAGACTGGGACCTTCAGGATGCATTTAACCCCAAAAACATGGTTGCCCTTATGCCCGGGCTCTTAGGCGGAACAGGTGTTCCATGGGGAGCAAGGACAAGCGTATCCGGCTTGTCACCTCAGTGTTATCCGATACAATGGTTTTCACACAGTAATTTTGGAGGTATGTTTTCCACATTCTTGAGAATGGCCGGCTGGGATGGTGTGGCGGTCATAGGAAGGGCGGAATCTCCGGTATATATCAATATAGTAGATGACAAAGTCACCATTGAAGATGCCAAAGATCTGTGGGGACTTACAACATGGAAATGCCAGGAAGAGATATGGAAAAAATCCGGCGTCCGATACGGTCAGGAATGGCAGGAAATTGGTGACAGGTATACCCTTCAGAGACCGGCTATTGTAACTATCGGCGCAGCAGGTGAAAACATGACCAGGGTTGCTTCACTGGTACATGGAGGAGGAAGCGGTGCCGGACAGGGTGGATTTGGCGGAGTTTTCGGATCAAAGAACCTCAAAGCAGTAGCTGTTATTGGAACAAAAGGCATATCAATAGCCGACCCCAAAGGATTGAAGGATGCAAGGGACTGGTATGACAGGACATGGCCGTCCGGAGGAGGAGGTTTTGGCGGATTTGGCGGCGGCAATGATGTCAGCTCCTGCTGTGTTGCCTGCGGTCATGCAAGAAAATGTCATAACAGAACCAGGGCATACAGCCAGGATTCAGATGACTGCGCTGAATCAACATGGTGCAGCCTGACGAAAGAGGATGCTAAAGGACTGGAACCCAGAGGACCTGAAATAAGCCTGATGAACAGGAAAGGAACCGACATAATCCAGCAGCTTGGTATAAATGGCATGGAAACATGTTTCCAGGGCCCAATGGCCTTTTCTACTTCACATAATCCGGATTTCCCGATTCAACCCGAGGTTCCGGCATATTCGGCTCTTGGCTGGTACATGAAGAGAATGTTTGATATGGGCATAATCGGTCCGGGCACCAAATATGATATGGCCCCGCTCGATATGAGCAAGTTCCCATCCATGGAGTTCATGGAAATCTATGGGATCGCTCTTGCAAACAGATATGGTATCGGTAATCTTCTGGCTGAAGGTACTGCACGTTTTTGTGAAGAACTCGGACGAACAGATGACTTTAAAACCATCTGCAGACAGACTATGTGGGGATTTATGGATCACTGGTCAATGCCGGGTGTTGACTGGGCTTACGGTAACCTGATGGATTCCAGAGATATAAACAGTCATGACATGGGTATGGCTAATCCTTCCCGCGGCTTCGGCGGAGGTGGTGGTGATTCAAAATGGACCTGTGAAAAGTTTGTAAACGTCATGGCCGAACGAACAACCGGAAACAACCCCTACTGGTTTGATTTCAGCTGGAAGGGTGATCAGGCTTATAAAACCGGTATCTTTTCAAAACATACAGCGGAATTTGTTGCATGGCGTATGCATTACTGGACCTATTATAAGGAATCTGTTGGTTTTTGTGACTGGGGCTATGCCAAACTCTTTAATGCAAGCCATCCAAAGGGATACGGGCATACTTCGGAAGCTGAGCCAAAATACCTGAATGCAATTACCGGAAGAAACGACACCTTCCAGGATGGCCTGGAAATTGGGCGCCGTGCATGGAACCTGAAACGTGCAATTTTCGCTCTTCAGGGAAGACACAGAAATATGGAGAAGTTCACGGGATACTATTATAGACCCGGGGCATCATATTGCGGTTATGACACCAGCAAACCAATATATGATGGAAAGAACTGGGACTGGCAAGACTGCAAAGAACTTTATTTCACCGAGGATGGAGTCGAGCAGTGGAAGAACCACTTCTATAAGGTTGAAGGATGGGATAAGGATTCAGGATATCCTACACGGAAAACCTATGAAGGTCTCGGAATGAAAAAAGTAGCCGACTATATGAAGTCCAAGAATAAATTAGGATAGCCGTTAAGCATTAGTAAAAAAGCCTGCCCCTTTTCACAGGGTGCAGGCTTTTTGTTTGGTTAATATTATCTTTTTTTAAAAGAGGATTCAACACAGAGCACACAGCAGATCAACAATTTTTATATTATCTATTTTACAATAGAAAATCCTTCATCCAGTATTGTCTTTCTCTACCCTTGCAGGCACCCATTCCCAGCCCTCTTTTTTTCGCTTATTGCGCCATATGTCGCATGAGAAGCCTTTGCGAGCACTTCTATTATATCATTAAGCTCTGTAATAACGAGCTTATCAGGTGTAATTGACACATCTTCAACCGAAGCCCTGTAATCAAGGAGAATTTTAAGTTTTTTCACTGACGGTTTTGCATCAAAGGAATCGTAGAGGTCTTTCAGAACATTCTCCAGCCCCCTGTAAAAATTAAAGACCTGACACAGTTGCTTTTCTTTTCAAATCTCCGGGAGTCGGGGAAAAAATCATGGCCGCAGCTACCGGCACACCCGTTTCCACCCTTAAAACCGCAGGAGAGGGCGGAGCATGGGGAATGGCCCTGCTGGCAGCCTTTATGGTGAGAAAAGATAAAAACATTACCCTGCCTGAATTTCTCTCACATGTCTTTGAAGGCAGGCATCCATTTGTTTTTGGCTTGTTATATTGGATTCTGTCAGGATGAAGAAAACTATTTATTTTCATTACTTCAGTCTGCACTTAAAAGATATGAAGATCATCATTCTAAAAAAATGGCTTATTATACAGCAACTTGTTTAATATCTTCAAAAACACTTTCATCGATCTGGCTGATCTCCCAGTTATTTTGTAAATTCAACCAGAATTGAGGACTGCCCCCAAAAGCCTTTGAGAGTTTCATAGACATTTCAGCACTTATTCCTCTTTTACCTCGACAGATTTCGTTGATTGTCTTTGGAAGTACTCCAATGTGTCTTGCTAATGTAGTTTGAGTTAACCCCATCTCCTCAAGTTCATCTTTTAGCACTTCACCCGGATGAATGGGTGTATAATGTATTTTATCCATGATATGACTCCTTATCTATGATAATCGATAATCTCGACATCAATGGCATTTTCTTTTTCCCATTTAAAGCAAATCCGATATTGATCATTAATCAGTATACTGAATTGGCCTTTTCTATCTCCTGACAATTTTTCAAACCTGTTCCCGCGTATTTCCAGCAAATCCTGCATTGATGTTACAGCGCCCAGGCGTGCAAGTTTTATCCGAGCTTTAAGATGTAACTCCCTGGGAAGGATTCTAAGAGCTTCTTTTGTGATCCTGTTATAATTTATATCCTCAGTGCCTTTGGTTTTAAAATTCAGAATCGCCATTTTTTGCCTTTAATATTTTGCACAAATTATACCGGATAGTGGTATAGGTATCAATAAATATTTTATGAATAAATGTAGCTTTCGTGAAGGCGAAACCGGGAAATCCATTTTTTATTTTCCTGTTTTAACATAAACAAAAGCTAATCGGCGACCCTTTCTGACTGTCAAAAGTGAAGATTTATCCAATTAAACATTCTCTGTATTTGTTAAATCGGGTCACGACCCCGCTCCTTTTCGCATCCCTTTTCGTTCAATTAAATTGCTTCGGAACCACCGTCCCCTTTTACTTTATTAATACAGCGTCACCCTTTATTAATAAGAGGAAAATATCCCGCTTGACAATGTTCACATATATGTTTACTCTATTACCATGAAATCAATAAGTTTCTACACAACAAAATCAGGAAAATGCCCTGTCAAATCTTATTTGGATACTCTTTCAGATATCCAGGTAATAAAAATAGCATGGGTATTGAAATTGGTACGGGAATTAGATTTGGTTCCGGCAAAATATTTCAAGAAACTCAAAAACACTGATGACATTTGGGAAGTCCGAGTTGATGTAGGCAATAACACATTCCGTTTACTTGGTTTCTTTCAAGGAAGAGAAATAATTATACTTACGAATTCTTTTCAGAAGAAGAGTCAAAAAACTCCAATAAATGAAATAAAGTTGGCGGAAAAAAGAAAGAAAGAATTTTTAAGCAGGGGGTAAACAAATGGACGATCTTGATAAATATATTGAAGAAAGAAAGAAAAAAAGTCCTAAGTTTAAAAAGAACTTTGATAAAGGCTATGAACAATTCAAAATAGGTGTTTTATTAAAACAAGCCAGACTTGAGGCAGGTTATACGCAAGAGGATGTCGCTAAAAAATTGCGAACAAAAAAATCTGCAATATCCCGAATTGAAAATCATGCTGAGGATATCCGCCTATCTACATTAGTTAATTATGCTCAAGCCCTGGGTAAACAACTCCACCTGGAAGTTGCATGAAGTCAGCGAACCAGACGTTTCACATGACCGGGGGATAAGACGCCGCCTGTGAACTTTTCGTCAAAAGCTGAAATGAGGCAATATAACTATTCAACTATGCTATTCAGCGGAAATGGCGATATTGCCAAATCCGCTAAATAGCGATTTTGTTCTCCCGGATATTGATAACCTTTAAGCTTTAACAAGTTATTCTATTGGCCTGTATAACCGAACAGAACGCCCCACTAGACATCTGTAAAAAGTAATGACCTGACACCCTTTCGCAAGCGACAACATCTGTGAAGTTAATAAGTTTAGGGCGTCCCCATTACCATTGAGTTCTCGCATAGTCTTTTAGTCCAACTAAAGCGACATTTCTTGAAAGATTATTTAGCATGGGTGAAAACTGTTTTTTTGTGGAATCAAGCATTTCTTTTGGGATCTCTTGATTAGGAAACAACTTTTGAATCTGACTGAAGACCTGGTCATATACTCCTGAAAAATCATTCCGATAGAAGACTGATAAGCGATGCCATATTTCAAGGAGTATGTATAGTGCACCTTTCAAATTCTTTTTCTTCTCAACTCTTAAACGAAAAAAGTACCCTATGCACAGAAGAACGGGTGACAATATTGCCATTGATAATTTCGGATATGCACTGATAATTTTAAAAAGTTCCATGACTGTTTTTATCCTTATTTATTCTAATTCCCCTGTCTCAATCATGGCAGGATCAGCTTTGTTTAGAAGATTAATATCTCCTGTGACTAAGATAATTTTTGCAGAAGGTGATTCTGATTGGACAGAGAGAACGCTTGCAATGATACGGTCATCTGAGTTTTCTTTATCAAGCCAGGACAGAGTATTTTTCATGTTGGGTTCTTTATGCTCAGCTCTGACAGTAATTGTCTTATTTACTGTTACGCCATCTGATAGAGAACCTTGCTTTCTCCATCCTTTAAACCTTGTGATAATTTTCTTTGCCTTGTCTCTCACATCGGGATTCTTATGTTCTATTTTCAGTTTATCAAGTTCTCCAAGGACAGTTGGAAGTAGTAGAAAATCAAACTTATCAGACTCTGCAATAGCTTTATAATCATTTGGTTCACAGGATGTTAATAATGAATTTGTATCCGGGATCAGAATTACTTTTTCGTTTCCGTCACTTTCAAGGATGTCTATAAGCTTTTCAAAACCATTTAATTCTTCCTTTAGATTTTTAACATTTGATTCATAGTCGGGTGAGAGAGACCAGCTTAATGTAAGTTCAAGCCACTCCCTAAACGATTTATCCTGATCAATAAAATCATTGTAAACATTATCAGGAGCATTATGAAATATTACCTTTAACAGTTCAAAGACTGGCTCATACATTCTTTTGATTTTCATTTGAAGATTCTGCTGATCAGGTGTCAATTCCTCCAAATAATAATCATGTGCGACAATCAGCAGTTCTGCAGAACGCTCTCTTCTTCTTACAGGAATACCTTTGAGTAAATCGCAGAGTTCATCTGTTATTTCTTTTAGAGTATTACGGATATTGTTGGTTATCATTTTATATATTCAGTTTTGCTATATGGGGTTTTAAAGAATCAGCTAGCTTTATCATTGCCTCAACCATAGCTTTATGAATCTGAGGCCATTTTTCTTCATCATCACGATAGCCGCCAATTGATATCTTTTTACTTATTCTGCAAGCTCGCTTGCCCTCTAGCCTTTCCCAGAGAAGTTTTCCTCCAAAAGCACTCTCAATCTCTTCTTTCTTATTATATAGCTTGTCGAATATATTTTTGTTTTCCTTTTCCTTCTCTTTTCCTTTATCAATATATAATTCGACCTGTGTTTCATTTTTTCTTATTGCATAGTTGAACCCTAAGCCTGGCTTTCCGGCACTTGTACCAAGCCAGCTATGCTGAGTTGGCGATATATTCGAATGCAGCTTTGTTTTTTGTTTTGAATAAGCTAATAGCTGCGCCCAGAAATTTTCTCTGATAGTGTAACGCTCAGCCATCTCTTTTTTAGCCTTACCGACTTCTTTACCTTCTTCACTTGGTCCAACAATAACAGTCAACAATGGTGCTGGCGGAGATTCTCCGATTTGAATAGCTTCGATTTTAAGCAAATAGAAATCTGCAACAGATGATTCATTTAGCCAGGTAATGGCGGCTATATGCTCTGGCCTTGGATTTGATACTATCCATATAGCTGTTTTTGCACCCATTGCAACCAAGTATGTAATGACTTTGCCAAGATGATCATGGTCACTTTTTTCTAGCTGGTTCTCAATAATCACAGGATTTCCGGCATCATCTTCAGCAACAATGTCAATATTGAATGAACCAGCAGATTGTTCCCGCTCGGGGTTTGAAAGATTTAAATCCAAGACATCATTTAGGACATCGATATTGTCCTGAAGCCATTGTGTCAGATCATATGCTTCATGCTTCCACACAGCTCGAAGAGGAACTCTTGTGATTTTTCCGATCATTTTTTACCTCGGTTATTTATTTCGCCTATAGATATTTTTGCTAAGGGATGACTCAAAAATAAAATCACATTTTAGTTGGATGTAAAATATAATTCCACTCAGTTAAAGGGGACGTCCTTAAATAATCAAATAACATTTCCCCCTCTTGTTAAAATAGTCAGTTAAAGGGGACGTCCTTAAATAATCAAATAACATTTCCCCCTCTTGTTAAAATAGGATAATGGTTTTTATTTTAAAACTGGTAATAATTTATTTTGAAAGACTTGTAAGACAGTAATTCTTTATGCCTGAAATGATACATGATATTCTTAAAACTTATTTAGGAATAATTCAAGAAGGAAAAGCCCAGAGATCAGAGATCGGAGGTTAGTGATTTTCTCAGATACTCTTCGAAATGACAGAATTAAATAATCAATAAAGTTTACTGAGGGAAAAGATCAGGATGCTCTTTTTCAAGCCAGGCTTCTCTCGGATTTATAACCCCGGGCATAGAGCAGGACAGTACATAGTTTGAGTGCCGCATTATATGCTATTCCAAAAGACCAGTCTGCTGAGATTTCACCCTGGTAGGCATCTTTGATATCCCGCTCCACAATGGCAAGGAGATTACCAATTTCCTGTGGGCCTGTTTTATGAGCTCTCAACCAGCCGTTTTCCGACCATTGCTTTAAGGTCATCTTCTGTTCCTGTAATAGACCGGGGTCACCCATTAAAGGGTACGCCCTTGACTGTGACACTTGTATAACCTGCACAGGTAGCACTAAACGTCACAGTCAAGGGTGCCCCCTATGCTTTTCATTAAACAGCTAATTTTACTATCTTCCTTGCCGTTTCTTTTGATAGGTTAATAAGATCCTGACGTTTTTTTGTTTCTATCTCATCTTCTTTCAAAAGATCGCACCCTCTGATAAGATGTGTTTCCTTGAAGCCAAGAAACTCAAATAACATGAGGTACTTGGTACACACTTCAGCAAACATATCCTTTTCTCGGTTCTGAGCGGTAATTAGCACAAACTTTTTCCCCGCCTTCAACCGGCTGGCTTCTGGCATTGTTTCATAAGGTTCTAAATACGAATAACAACGGTCAACAAAGATTTTAAACTGGGCAGAAATATCGGCAAAATAAATCGGTGTTGCTGCGACCAGGATATCTGCATTTTTTACAGATTCTAAGACTTTTGCCAGATCATCCTTGATAACACAATGATCTGTTTTTGTTTTACAGACGTCACATGCCTGGCATCCTTTAGCATCAAGTTTATTCAAAAAAAAGGTTTGCACGTTTGCCCCTAAATCCTCGGCAGTTTTGTTAAATATTTTAGTGAGTGTTGCTGTATTTCCATTTGCTCTAGGACTGCCAAAAAGTGCTACTACATTCATGCAGATTCCTCCTTTAGTAGTCATTTTTGTTTAACAAGTGATTAACCAGTTCTGGATATCATTACTTTTTGAATGTTATACAGAATGATGAATAAAAAATAAAAGAATGCAAATAAAATAAATAAAAATCTAACTATATGAAATAATGGAACTAATTAATTGGAACGATTTAGAAATAAAAAATCAATTTTTATTTCTAAAATCATCGAGGTTTTAAATTTTGTAAGGCAATTAAATCGTTAAACTTGATTTGATATTTTTTTCTATACCCATTTTCAGATATTTTCAAGGTGAAAATTTAAGGGATTTAATAGGGCAAAATGAAAGAATGTAAACACGAATGGTATGTATTTTCTAAGACTCAGCAGTCAAGGAGCTTGTTGGTGGAGTGCCGTAAATGCAGGAGATTTGGATCGGTGGAGAATCCTACTAAACAGGAGTGGAGCGACGCTGACTAAGCAGAATCAGAGCCCTATTTATGGAAAGATAATTCAAGAGTGGTTATGTGGCCGGGCGGTCAATAAAAAAAGCGAAAGGCCGAATGATTGGGAGTAGCATCGGATATCGCTTGAAGTTCATTCGACCTTTCAAAAAACTAAACACATTTGAAACGTGCAGGAAAATATTAGGCGAAAATAGAAGTTACGTCAATAATGGTACATTAAAAGTATGAAAAATATGTATTCCACAGAATCCATGAGTAGACCGGGATCAGCCCTTGACATTTGACAGTTCCCAAATAATTTCAAATTAAAAACAACTGGATTCCACGGTCACGCCGTGGAATGACGACAAAAATACCATACATGATGAAGCAAAATCTTGCGAACTGGAACGACAATAAAAAAGTAAATAACTCTTAAGATGCAGTAATAGCAAGGCTTTTTTAAGGGGTCAAGTCCACTCTTGACTCTTGCCAGTAAATCAACATCATAATTCAAAAACAAATGGATTCCCGGCTCGCCCTGTTAAATAATGCTCCATATTCCGCTACACGGCTTTAACAAGATTCACCCTGTTAAATGCTGGTTCCCAGCCCACTTGGTGGATTTAACAGGGTAAAAATGACGACAAAAATACACTTAGTAATCTTTATATGATGAAGCGTATAGGCGCTTTATTGCAGATTTTTATTATACCCGAAAAGATACATGTTATTCTTAAAACTTATTTAGGAATAATTCAAGAAGGAAAAGACCAGAGATCAGAGATCAGAGAGCGGAGGTCAGAATGAAAAGCAGGCTGAAGCTTTTTAGTCTGAAGGCTGTTAGGAAAAGGAAAAGAAAAGAGATCAGAGGTCAGTGATTTTCTCAGACACTCTTCGAAATGACAGAATTAAATAATCAATAAAGTTTACTGAGGGAAATGTTTCTTTTGGTTCTGCAGATCAGGATGCTCTTTTTCAAGCCACGCTTCTCTCGGATTTATAACCCCGGGCATAGAGCAGGACAGTACATAGTTTGAGTGCCGCATTATATGCTATTCCAAAAGACTAGTCTGCTGAGATTTCACCCTGGTAGGCATCTTTGATATCCCGATCCACAATGGCAAGGAGATTACCAATTTCCTGTGGGCCTGTTTTATGAGCTCTCAACCAGCCGTTTTCCGACCATTGCTTTAAGGTCATCTTCTGTTCCGATAATGTATAATTTTTTTGATTTTATCACACTGTTAATAAAATGATCTTTGCTGTTGTACCTTTTTATTATTTCACTCTCTGATATTGCATGCATGTTTATTTCTCTGCCAATTATACCTGCAGTACCTGAAAGCAAAGATGAGATTTTACGCATACCCAGTGATCCGATTATAAAGAGATCCACATCACTTTCGGACGTTTCTCGGCCTTCACTTATAGAGCCGAACACAAAAGCTATTTTAATTTCTTTATTATTAAGGGCTTTCCAAAGGATATCCCTGAGCCCGGCGCTTTTAAGAACAAGATTATGTATATCGGGGTACAGCGGGTTTGTTTTATTTGCCCTGTAATAGACACGGTTGCTGTCCTTCCTGCTTATTACAAGATCAAGCTTCAGTAACTTATTTAATTCCTGACGTATGGTACTGTCGTTTAGTTGAGTACGACGTTCAATTTCCCGAATATGGAGTTCTTCCTCTTTTGTTCCAAAGAGGAGTTTAAAGATCTCCGCACGTGTTCGTGATGAAAGTATTTGACTTAGCGTATCCATAATGCGTGTTTATACCACTCAATTGCGTGGTTTTTCCACTCAAAAAATACATTGGCTTTAATTTTTATATGGAACATGGGACAATCCATAAGCTCAAAACTTGTAAGGCAGTAAAGTTTTATACCCGAAAAGATACATGCTATTCTTAAAACTTATTTAGGAATAATTCAAGAAGGAAAAGGCCAGAGATCAGAAATCGGAGGTCAGTGTGAAAAGCAGGCTGAAGCTTTTTAGTCTGAAGGCTGTTAGGATAAGGAAAAGATAGAAGTCAGATGTCGGAATCAAAAGTCAGGATAAAAATAGGCTGCCGCCTTCGCTGAAGCTTCGTCGTGCCATGGAAGCGTTTTCTGCTGAAGACTGTCAGGAAAAAAGATGAACTGCTGAACCGCAGCCTTGTCGGCTGCTCTACACCTCGATGTTTTCATTTGATAGCTGTTAAAGATTTAAGACACGAAGCCGATGTATTACTCTAGAACTTAATCACGGTCGTGAGACAATAAAATATCATGTTTTTAATAATAAAAATGACAGTTACCTCTTTGTTAAAATAAGGATGACATATTGATGAGTTACAAGAAAAAAACAGTGACCGCTAATTATATTTTTTATCTCGCATTCATTTTTTCATTTATACTTAATCCGTTTCATGTTTCAGCAAAAGATATTCCCCTTGACAGCAGTGGGCAAACTCTTTTCAGGAATGGATACATGTTTGTTCAAACCCACCCGAAAATAAAACAGCCTGTCTGGATGTATGATTGCAGACGGAGTGATGAACATGGTGAAGAATGCCTGGAAGGTGGGTGGAAAGATATTTATTTTGAACAGGAGATAAAGCCCAAATATATAAATGTTAATGTTTTTACGACTCCTCAGCAGGCCCAGGCCGCGCTGGAATTGTATTATAAAATGGAGGAGGTCTCATTAAAAAAATCCTTTCAGGCCCAGGATGAAAAACTGAGCAAAGATATCCACATCACGGATATTAAAAGGGAAAATAATCCATTACCTCTTTCCGGGGCAGACGCCGGTTTTTTAAGTGAATATAAACGGTCATACACAGAACATTCCGAAAATTATAAAAGAACCGGATCGAGGACATATCATTTTTATCAGATCAGGGGGGCCTTTAGAAAGGGTCGTGTGGTATTTACCCTTAATACACCAGTCGGGGGTTTCTGGAACGGATATCAGGGTGATTACTGGTCTTATATTTTTTCTCAGGAAAATGACGGAAAGCGCAAATCCGGTGATGATAAAAATGAAAAGGAGCTCTATGAACTTCAGAGAAAACAAATAATTGATTTTGCGGCAAAGGTGCTTCCATATTCCAAAAAGATTGAGGATGACTGGCTTGCCTTTTACAGTGAATTTAAAAAGGAATTTCTTTCAGGAAAAGATTTTTCAGACATGAGCCTTGCCGAACTCGTAGATTCAACATCAATAAATTTTTCACCAAAGTCCTTTAACTCTCAAAAGAGGGATCTGGAGCTCAGGCTCAATGCCATGAAAGAGTATCCTGAGTCAATGAATCCTGAGTTCCCTGGATTTTGTTCAGAGTTTTCTTCCTATGAAAATAATCCCGAAATGATGTCTATCTACAGGTGGCATATACCTTTAAGGGAATATGCAGCTGAATCAAAAACAGCCCTCCTTGATTTTTCACCGCATTGGGAAATACTTGAGATGGACATAATTGCCCACTATCTCCATACAATTAAAAGCCTGCTGGAGAAGGGAGAAAAGCTGTCTGACACCCGGTTGAAAATACTTCGCCATGGCATGATTAGTTTGGGGAGAGGTTTAAATATCCAGGGACCTCGGGAAATTTACTCAGATTTTGGGAACTCCGCCCGGACATTGAGCCGACAAAGTTTATTTGATATCCTCGACATGACCGGCACTTCCTTTGGTGTCCGGGATGATGCATTTTTGTCGGTTAAGGCTGATATCAATAATTTAAAGGCGGACGGCAGCAGTTCAAGTCTTTTGACAATATCCCTTTTTGATAAATCTACAGGGAATAACAGTTCCAGGACTCCCTTAAAGGTTAAATCAATAACTGTCAAAAATGTACCATATAATGGCAGGCCTGTAGGAAACCTGTCAAACCGGACCATAATAACCGATAATAATGGAAGCGCACAGGTAATCTACACTGCGCCGGATAAAGAAGATATACCCCCGGGGCCGGTACCACGGGCGGAGATAATTGTGCGGTGTGACGATTTAAATGTACAGGAGACCCTGTATATTGACCTCTTTGCCGGGGAAAGTATCAAGATTAAACCTGCGTACACAATTCTTCCCGCACATAAAGATTATAAAAATGAACTGACTTTCCGGTTTGAGAACCCGGATAAAGACTGGGGGAAAGTCTATAAAGCCATTATTAAAAATAATTCCGGTCACGGCAGGTTTATATCTGCAAGTGAAGAAATGCCTCGAAAGGAGCTGACCATTGATGCGACATCCGGCACGGACAATGTAATTACATATTTCTGGGATGGTCCCCAGCCGGCAGATTCAGCCATTGAAGAGCAGGTCAGCATTGAAATTCCTGACCTTGAACTGTCCGGAACCCTGACCTTTTCTGTTGGCATTGATCTTATGGCAGATGAGGTTGCAGTTTCCTGGAAACCGCCGTTCCAGCCATTTTTAACCATCCCCATTCATGTATATATCAGGGACAGGTTTCACCCGGATGCAGATATTGAAAAAATGTTTTCCGATTTTCAAATTGAACCAAAATTAACAGTAGAACAGACCGGCTTTTCCCCGCCGGCAGTTTTTTCAGGTCCTGACAGCGGCGAAGATGAATTACTTTCTTCAGTCAGCACGTTTATTGAACAGTCCACACGGAGTAAACAACAATCAAATTCATTGACCAGGGATATAGTACTTGGAACGGTTAAAAAAACAAAAGATAACAGGTGGCTTTTAGTCAGTAAAGATCTTTCAGGAGAAGGTATCCCCATTGACCAGATGTTTCCGGCCATTGTCCCCTTTGTGCGGGGAACGTTTCATGCCTCAGTAACCCTGGACCCGAATTTTAAAGGGGATGCCCTTACCGAGGATCATACAAAAGAGCTGACGCCTCTTGAAGTCAGCCGGGTATCAGCCCGACAGGGAGAGCTTGAATATTTTCTGCTGCCTACCCTCAAGGCAGTGGCCGGTTTGACCCCGCAGGGAAGCCTTGGTTTCGGCCTCACCGATATTGCAT
The DNA here is from genome assembly GCA_963667015.2 of Desulfatiglandales bacterium. GTDB lineage: Bacteria > Desulfobacterota > DSM-4660 > Desulfatiglandales > HGW-15 > JAAZBV01. The sequence goes on along the minus strand of CAXXJJ010000001.1, from coordinate 1,878,898 downwards.
TAAAATCACGGGCAGGGGATTATAAAGGAGCCATTATCACAGCAGGACAGATGCTGGCAGGAAAAATCATCGGAGATGGCCTTGGCGATACAATGAAAGCCGGATATAAAAAATCCATGAATGCTTTCTATAAGGAGCAAACCGCAAAAGCCTTTGGCACTACAGTGAATGCACTTCATCCAGGGCAGGCAGAGCTCGCATTAAGGCTTGCTAAACCATATAAGCTTGCTTCCTGGGTGGAGACTATTACAGGATGGGCACTGGACCAGGCCATTTCAGATGCGACCTCTTCCGGCAGGAGTCCTTATTCTCCATCAGTTTTTCAGAAATCACTTTTTGCTTACCTGGATGACCTGATTTTTCCAAAGGCCCATGCAGGTGAAATATCAAACAAAACCCTTGTTGACCAGTCTCTGGATTTTCTGGCCTTTTTATCTCAGGGCTATGGCAATGAATATGGTGTGATTGTGATCACCCGATCCGGTCTTGATACTGTTTCCGCCAGTGATTCGGAAGGCCGCCAGTTAAAAAAGATCCCTGATTCTGTTTTTGCAGGCAAAGACAGCCTGGAAATGATCAAAACAGGAAAACGTGTGGTGGTAATTCCATTTGAAAAAGGGAAAAGTATAACACTCCATATGACCGGGCAGGGTGATCCCGTCAGAATTTATAAAATACTGGACACCTCTGTTACAAAAGGAGTACTGGATTATCAGGGAAAATCCTGGGAAAAAAGTCTTAAAGTAAACGGATAATCATGAAAGGATAATAGTATGAAATCGCTTATTGCTTCTTTGTTCCTCTTATTATTTTTATGTTCAAGCGCTGTGGCGGACGAGGTCATCCTGAAAAAAGGAAACACATTGTCCGGGACTATAACATCTGTAGATAAAACATCCCTTGAAATAGAAACAGAATACGGCACCCTGAAAATTCCCAGGGCAGATATCCAGTCAGCCTGTATCGGCCGGGGCACAGGGGCTCCGGCTGCTGTTGAGCCTGAAGGAGAAAATGGCATTATCGCTGAATACCGGTTTGATGGTAACCTCAAAGATTCAAGCAAAAATAATAACAATGGTGCTTCAGTCGGAGGCATTGGATTTACAGAAGATCGATTCAATCAACCGAATCAGGCATTGAACTGCACAGGAAATAAATCCCAGTATGTTAAAATCGAGGACCAGCCGGGACAGCATTTCAAAATGTTTACATTAGCCGCATGGGTTAAGGGTGATAATCCAAAACTCTGGGCCAGAATTATTGATAAATACAACTTCAATCAAAAAAAAGGTTATGCGTTAATCTATAACCATAAAGAAAAAACCATCGCACTTGATTCCTGGTCAACTGATAAAAAGACTTTATGGGTACAGACAACCTCCAAACTGACCAATGACTGGCAGCATATCTGTGTCACATACGATGGCGAAGAACTCCGAATGTATTATAATGGGGAACTTGAAGCAAAAAATAATACCAAGGCAACGATCAGTCACACAGACAGGTATCTTTCCATTGGTAACGGCTATGATGGAAGTAATTATTTCCCATGGTCCGGAAAGATTGATGATGTCATGATATTTAACAGGGGACTGTCCCGGGATGAAGTGGAAAGGCTTTATAAAGAAAAACCAGGGAATGGTTCCGCTGTGGATCTTACAGGCAAAGACTCTATTTGATCTGATATATCAGGAGGGTTCTTCAGTAACCGGGCCGGTCTCCGGCAGCATGTCATCAGGTCCAATTAAATTTTGAGCGCCGGGGACAGGAAAAAAACCGGAACCACACTCGATGTCATCTTTACTGTTGAACTGTTTGTCAGGGCCGGCGCTTTTAAGAATTAACCGGAATACTTCACCGGCCCCCTCGCCTCCCCTTCTGTCAAAATAAATACTGTAGGCATTTCCCCAGGGGTCCAGTTCCTTTATAAAATTCTCAGTTTCCATCTCATCAAAAACTCCCGGCCGGGACACCTTTTTGCTTAATTTTTTAATTATCTCTTCCATGTGTTGTTTTGTTTGATCCGCGGGGGATGTTTTTTCATCGGGATATTCCATGGCCTTTCCTGCAGGAGTTTCTCCCTTTAGTCCCAAAATCCATCCTTTATCATCCCATGGATTGCCCTTTGTTCCCGCATAGTAAAACAGGCCTATGGGGGTGTCATAATAGTCGGATAAATTTTCCGGTGCCGGTACAGGCCTGTTCTTATAAAACAGCCGGCCGATAGAACCTTCACTGCGCGTGCCCGGATTTGTAACAGTTCTGGTATAAGTCCAGTCACCTTCTGAGATAGAACTCTCTTTACCAGGATTTTCTCCTGGATAATTTTGATCCTTATCCAGACAGCCGTACAGGGTAATTGAGAAAATAAAACAGAAAACAAAAAACAGATAAAATCTTACAGTGGATATTTTTACTTTCATTTAAATCCTCATTTATAAACAGTCCGGTTATCCATCTTCAGACTTTCGTTTCTTTTAAAATGTTTTAATAAAGGGGTCATCCATTAAAGGGGACGTCAAGGGGAAAAATAACCCCCCATTAAAAAATACTCAATATTATTTTTAATTTTAATGGAACAATAATCCAGGAGAAGTAGTCTATGGGGTCTTCCATAGTGCGAAATCCCATTAGCGAGGCCTGGTGGCCCTTCTTTTGGTAAAAAGTTTAATGCTAAAGTTTATGACACATTTACAGTTTTAAGTTTCCCCCGAGAGCAGGGATATGGACTTTGCAAAGAATTTGTGTGAAAGTAAACCTCATTACCAATCAGTAACCGCCCCATGCCCGGCAGAAACACATACCTGACTGGTTATCGCCAGGGTTGGGAACTAAACCAAACTTTGTGAGAGAGTAGATAATGAATGAAGAATTTCTGGATTTACTAAAAATAATACTGCGGCAGGCGAGCAGGTATACGCTTATGAGCCATGGTCTGGCGTGTATAGAGGCAGTGGTGTAATCAAACGATCATATGTATGTGACTACCGCAACAACCTGATTTTTGAAGTTGAAGGACTTGAATATATTGTTGCCGGTACACCTGTAGCGTTCAAGGACAAGTTAAATATTGTCAATGAAAGGCTTGAGGGGCAGTTGGATAATGTCATATCTGCTGCTGTACTGGTGCATTTATTCAGCCTTGGTTTTAAAGGTACCGCATTTTTTACTGCACAGGAGGAAGCGGGTAAAAGCTGGCGTTATTTACTTGAATGGTTTCGTAGATTTGGTGGTTCTACTAACCGGTTGTTTGTACTCGATACCAGTCCATTTTCTGATGTTGAGGCTGCGAATGCACAATTACTTATACTCAGAAAAAAGGATGCACACGCTCCTTTCAATATTGAAAGCACCCAGCGTATTGAAAATTTATGCCGGGAAAAAGGCTATAGTTATCTGTATAAAGACAATTACATTGAACAGGCAAATGATAAATTAATAAAATCGGGTAAGGCTCCTAAATCTTTGGGCAGCACGGAATTGGGAAGAATCATTGCGGCTTCAAACGGGCTGGTCGGCGGCACCACAATACAGATACCTACCACTGGATACCACACCATGAAGGAATCAGTATCTCTTGCGTCTGTAGATACATATATGAATTTATTGAGAGAACTTATTGGGTAACAGCAACGATGTCAGGTCTTCACTGGCTGTGAAATGTGAAGACCTGACACCCATTCTTCCTTACTTATCTTAGTCGTTGCCATTGTCTCAATTACAATATTGAATCGGTGGTGGCTCCTTCTTCATTGTTTTATAATATTGTACAGTGTAATAATAAATATGTAAGAACAATGATGTTCAAACTGTAATTATTTTCAAGGAATCATGGTTGTGGGTGATTCGGATTGGTAGAGATATGAAAAGAAGATACAGGATCCTGCTATGCCTGGTTTTCATTTTTTTGTTCAGTTTAAACACTTTCGGACAAAAAAATGATGATGAAAATATTGCTATTGTGCTCTCAGCGCAGAGCCTTGCAAAATTTGTGACCAGACTGCTCCCCTATGAGATAAAAGATGTCAATAACTTTTCAGGACCTATATGGATTAGATCTATAAAAAACGTCAAAATTGAAAAAGATAAAATCTCACTGTCTTCAAATATTTATGGAAAAGACGTCATATATAATCTGGAAATTGGCAATTACGTATCAAAAATAAAGCTTGGAAACATTGATATGCTTAATGACTGGGATATATATTAACCCGGCAATTAAATAGGAGACTATCAAGCAGCATAAGCAATCTTAGGGTGTTTAAAATATTTTTTAACACGTCCAGGTAGTTTTTGAAGCTTTCTCAAATGAGAAATAGCTTTTTGCTTGAGTTCTTTTTTTGTTCTGGCTGGAATACCAGAATGTACACCGACCTTTAGGTCGCAGTTTAGGTATTCATCAGGATTTAATTCCGGTGAATATGATGGAAGAAAGAACAACTCAATTTTGTCTTCATGTTCTTTCAGCCAGTCTTTGACAATATAGCTATGATGGACTTTCAAATTATCTACAATCAAAAAGATTTTTTTATCAGCATCTTTGATCAATCGTTCCATGAATTTGATCATCGTTTGGGAATTCATCTTGTTTTTATAAACCATAAAACGAACTTTACCTTGATTGGTGACAGAGGAAATCAGGTTGACGCGCTGGCACCTGGGATGAAGCCTAATCGCCGGTGTTTCACCACGAGGAGCGTAACTTCTTCCATGGTAACTGTCGTTACACAATCCAGTCTCATCCCCCCAATGAATTTCCGCGGTCTCTTTTTTTGCACGTTTGGAAATATCCGAGTATTCTGTCTCCAACCAAGCTTTGACTGCTTTTGGATTTTGTTTATAGGCTTTCTTCAGTGGTTTTTGTGGAGTAAAATTCCATCTGTTCAGATACTCGCCAACAGTTCTGATCGGCATATCTATATTCCACAATTGTTTGATGAGTTGCTGTACGGCAATGCGTGTCCACAAAGCAAATGGTAATTTCATTTGGTCAGGGCATTTGTCTTGTATAGCTTTTTGCAATTCTTTTTCCTGATCAGGTGTCAACGTGCGGCAACTGCCCTTTGGACGGCCACGCTTTTTAATTTTAAGGGCTTTATTACCTTCTTTTTGATAAAGAGCCCACCATGTACTGCAAATGGATCGGCTCACTCCTGTAATGGCACTGATCTCATTATGCGTTCGTCCCTGTTTTCGGAGTCGAATGACTTGATTACGAATTTGTTGTTGGGCATCAGTGCTGAGTTTCCTTGCGTCTATTTTTTCCATGATCGTGTTATAACAAAATACGATCCATTTGTTAAGTATTTTGTTGCCGGGTTAATATTTTCGATTTGATGCTGAAAAAAAGATTTTTTACATCACTCCGCACCTTAAAACCCAGGATGTGACCCAAAATACGAGCTATAAAGAAATCCTTATAAATGCATTGTTTGGAGTTTTAATTAATGTTGAATACCCGATTGATCTTAAGGAGATAAATCCGGTAGAGACAGATTATTCAGGTAATTTATTAACTATAAAGTTCGAGGTAACGGATATTTATGCAGCTGATGATAAATTAACTGTATTAGTCAGGCCCAACCCCCACTTGCAAAATTAATGGCGTCAGCCCCTTATCAAATAGATTCAAAAGGAAATAGACATGACTGTGAAAAACCGGGGTCTGCCCCACCTATAGCCAATTTATTTCCATACAGGCTCTATTCCGTTTTTACGAAAAAATTCTACAGCCATTGACTCAATTTCATGATCACGGTAATCATAGTATGAACGTACAGCATCATCGTTATCGACTGCTTCTTTCCATCTTCCAATTGAACCTGAATACGCTTCATTAGCTTTACGCCTGAGCTCTTCGTCCTCAGTCCAGTAAGAATCGAGAAATTCCAATAGAATGCCGTGGTGTTCTCCATGTTCTAATCCCTTGACTTCAAGATATCGTTCCGGATTATCTTCAACACGTTTTCGATTTGCAGTGTTTTCCTCTTCTGTAATTCCATATGTAAGCTCGACATCTTCACCATCTTCATATATCCATATCATTTCACCTGTCTCAGTATCCAGAAAACTCGATTGCACATTTAAGTCGTCATAAAAGAGATCCCGACCGAATGCTTCAATAAAATCATATCCTATTTCCAGCCTTTTTAAGACCATTGATACACCTCCCTAAATTTAAGAGGTCAAGTCCGCTCTTGACTCTTGCCAGTAGATCAACATTATAATTCAAAAACAAATGAATTCCCGTTTGAGCCCTGTTAAATAAGATTTGATCTTCTAAATCTTTCCTTGAGATCCTCAAGGATTTAACTGGGTAAAAAATTTAAGACTAATGGATTGAAAAAGCAAGGGGAAAAGATAGAGGTCGGATGTCGGTAATCTGAGATCATAGCAAAAACTTTAAATGAAAAGGCACGATACCTCGAAGACAGTAAAGAATAGCTGTTACCTCTCCGGAGTCCAATTCTTTTACCCGCTTTGCTACTTCAGCTTTCCGGACAGATTCGATCTCTTCAATAGGTGTGTCGTCAAGGCTTTCGATTAATAGTCCAGCCAAAGCAGCACGATCTTTTTCATTCAGCCCAAGTGCTTTCTTGAATAAATCATTTGTTAATACTTCCATGATCGAGAACAATCCTCCTGTTTTCAATTGTAAGTGTTAAACCTGCCTTGTTTTTGGTTAACCGGGACGCGACATTGTCGTTTTCAACTTATTTTTCATTTGATCCGGAGAATATTGACCGGGGAATACCTTGCTGGTAGTATGCGTCGTTTAATACCTGAATTTTGCATTAAAAAATAAAAAAACATAGAAACCATCTGGGAACCGCTGTTATTATGGGAGTTGACAAAGACAACCATAAATACAGGAGATACCCAGATGGTAAAAGCTAATAAATCAAAATTCACTAAGAAGTACAACAATAAAGGAACCCAGACAGATCACTCAAATGCCAGAAATATCAATGCATCTACAGCATATGACACATGCAGTGAACAGCTAAGCCCATTTGGCGGGCTTTTGGCCATTATAAAATTTATAGACCTGATTGATTTTCGGGAAATATTTGAATCTGTATATAAAGCCCCTAGCCGGAAACCCAAGCTGGGACACTATTCTATGGTAGTCGGTCTGCTGACGCTACTATTTATAGGCTTCAACAGGGTATGGCATTTTTCATATTTACGTTTTGATTCGATGCTTTGCGGATTTTTTAGGGTTACCAGCTTGCCTGTTGCCAGTACTTTTTGGCGATACGTTAATAGTATGGGTCTCAATCAGGGGAAATCCTTACTGAATGTAATGGCAGTCCTTAGAGAGCGTGTCTGGAGCCTTAACAATATTTCTTATCGCAAAGTTTGCTTAGATATAGACACAACAGTCGAGACAGTTTTTGGAGATCAACAGGGGGCTCGGAAAGGCCACAACACTAAAAACCGCGGAAAGAAAGGCTATCGACCAGTCCTGTGTTTTATTGAGGAAAGCAGGGAATATCTGATCGGCAAACTTCGTAGAGGTGAAACCATGGGAGGCATCGAAACTGCGGAATTTATTTCCCAAATAAAAAGCCAGCTGCCTGGCTGCGTTGAACAGGTTTTGGTACGTGGGGATGGGGAATTCCAAAGTGCAGAAAGTGTTCATGAATGCATAGAAGAAGGCTATAATTTTATTTTTGCTAACAAAGGATGCAATCCTCCATTTGATCCCCGACTTTGGTATCAGCCTAACAAAAAACAGGCGTGTGAGTACAACAGTTGCGTATACCAGCCTCAGGGGTGGGAGGAACCTGTCAGGTTTGTTGCAATGAGAATGCCCAAAGAAAATATCAAAGATCAAAATACTCAGTACGAACTGTTTGAAGAAGATAAATATACTTATCGTATATTCAGCACTGATCTCAGGCAAAAAGCTCATAAGGTCATTGCCCTGTATGATAAACGTGCAGATGTTGAAAACCTGGTGGGTGAATCAAAACGTGAAGGGCTTGACGCCATTCCTTCATCACGTTTCAAAAATAACTATGCTTATTTTCAAGTTGTAATGCTGGCCTATAATATCTGGCGCTACTTGAAAATAATGGCTGAGAATAGTTGCAAAGACAAACAACCTGATGAGGCAGCACCGCAGGCTGCTTCACTTAAAGGGATAAAAACAAATACTGTTCGTATAGCAAGGTTGCGTTTGCTGATGATTGCCGCAAAGGTTGTCATGGCATCAAACCGGAATAAAGTCAGGTACTCTATCCATGATAGCCGAACACCTGCCTTACTGTCGTTCATGGAATATTTGGATATGAAGAGAGCAGTGCCTAAACCTTGGTGCGGCAATAATTTAGCTGTAATTTGAGTTGGTTGTACTTCGTGCACAAAATTTCTTGCACGGAGAAATAAGCTTTATAAAAATTGAATAATAAACTATAGAAAATGCGTTTTCGTGCAAAATTCAGGTAATAAACTAAAAAAAATATTCGAATGGAAACAAATATGAAAACAAAAAATACCTTTGCCCTGATATGGGATATGGACGGAACCATGGTCGATACCCGCGAGGCACACTGGCTGGCCTGGAAAGAAATCCTGGCCGCTGAAAATTATGATCTGGATTGGGAAACCTTTCTCAAAACCTTCGGCCAGCGGAATGACTCCATATTACGCAGCCTGTTAGGCGCAGGCCTGCCTGATGCTGATGTAGTAAGGATCGGCGATGCCAAGGAGCAGGTGTTCAGGGATGTGTTAAAAGAAAACGGGGTTCAGCTTCTGCCCGGTGCGGGGCAGCTCATAGATCAGGCTAAAGCTAAGGGCTGGCCCCAGGCAATAGTCTCATCTGCACCACGTAAAAACATATCCACCATCCTGGAAGTGCTGGGCCGCCCTGATACATTCGCGGTTATGGTATGTGCCGAAGATGTCAGCCATGGGAAACCTCATCCTGAGGGATGTATCACCGCCGCTCAAAAACTCGGCGTTTCTCCCGCACGCTGTATGGTGCTGGAGGATGCCCCGGCAGGCCTTGAGGCTGCCCGCAGAGCAGGAATGGGTGGTGTCGGAGTGCTCTCCACCCACGATCATCTCAGTGAAGCCGACAGGAGTGTGGCCACTCTCAAAGAGCTTTCACTGGCGGATATTGAATCACTGATGCTGGTATAGGCTGGTAAAAAAGTATAAGCAAAGTTAACGCCCACTTTTCACGAGAAATATGCCTGCGGCATCTCAAACCTCAACAGGCAGCTCATCAGCCTGGTACACCTTTCAAGGATTTACCTTACCCGTTCAAGTTGTGTCCAGTTATGATTGCTGTTGGTTCGGTAATAATTAAAGCATTGTCCAGCTATTCACAATAAGAACCTGCCCCGTCTAAATATAAGAAATAAGTGTTTCACTAATGTTATCTCTTAATTTGGAACTCACATTTAATTCATCGGCAAATTCAGGCCACCTTGAAACAGTGATATCAATTTCCTTAACTATACTGTCAGCTTTTTTTATATTCATGGCTTTTGCAACACTCAATAAGTCATCCCTTTTAATACCGGTTCTTTTTCCATTAATACTTAAGGAATGTTGACTCACCCATTCACTGCCAGGCCTATAGGCATGACAAACATCATAAGCCGGAGCAAGCTCCCATTCCTGATCTTTTTTAAGGCGGAAAGCAAAATTTTTTGTGTGGTCATCACAATTTCTGGCCAGCACATTGAATACCATGCGACGATACAGCTGCTCTGCCTGTGGATAGGGAAGCCTTAGTATTCGCATGGTCTGAAAAAGCTGTTCATAGCTGTAACTGAAAATATCATTATAGTCATAATGCTGCAGTGCACACAGGGTTTGAATATGATGCTTCCGGTCGCCTTCACGATCAAACCTTCTTGTCATAAAATGGGCGCGGCCATTCTCCTCATGCAGTCGGCTTTCCATCATTTCAATTCCGCAGGCAACCGCCATATTATAATAAGCCATTTCCACCCGGCCATACCCGAGTGTTTTACCGAATTGATCATCACTTACGCCATCCAGTTTAATTAACCAATGTGTAAAACCTTTGGGAGCTTTGGTCTGTCCGGATTTTACCTGTCCTGTTTTTTCATTATAGGCAATAATTGCCTTAGGCCTTGCACCGCCTGCCGAGGTACCGATGCGTAATATTTCTCTCATGGCAGCCTCTTCATTTTCCAGCAGATCTGCTTCAAACCCCTCTCTGATATTCAGCATCTTTTGAGTTATTTCGACGAGACTGTCCAGCTCAACATTAAATGCTCTCTTATCTGACTTAAACAAAACAGGCTCAAACTCAAGCGCTCCCATACCTCGTGTTCCGATAAAGCGAAGCAGTTCAACCGGATTAAAGCTGTTTTCAGGTCTCCCATGTTGAGCCAGCCAGGCATTTATCAACCTGTTGCCGTACCTGTCCGGTAAAACATCAGCAAGCAATCCGGGTAATCCTTTAAAAGCTTCCAGTCTTCTTAATTCAGGAAATGAAAAAATCCTTCTGGAGTGATCCAGGGGCATTTTAACAGGTGATAAATCCCATTTTCTGGAGACAAAACCAGGATCGTACTCAAAACTGGCAGCCTGCGCACTCTCATCCCAGGCTGCTGCCCCGACAAATTCACCCCATATAAAAATATTTGCTGTTAATTGCATTACCAGTCACTTTCGGGCATTTTATTTTCCATGTTTCCCCTTGCCCTCTGTCGTTTCTTTTTTTCTATTTTCGCCAGTTCTATCGGACTTACTATTTTTTCTATTTTAAAAACCTGAAAAATATCCAGCAAATCCAATGCCCGCAATATCTGTATCAGTGATATCAGGGTAATTGACTCGCCATTTTCGATCTTGACCAGGGTGGACCTGTTTATACCGGCTTTTTCAGAAACCCGGGTCTGTGTCATATTGATCGATAATCGTTTTTCTTTAATATAGCTGCCAATAGCAGAAATTATAGCCCTGTCACTCATTGCCGCCCAGCTTGTGTTTATTTTTTCCATCACTATACACTCATATCTATTTTAATGTTGGTTTTTTTAGACAATTTTCCTTCTTTACCAGGCGTAAGTCAAGGGCAAATTATCTTTTCAAGATTATTTGAGGGCATTTATAATCATTATAATTAATATCTACAGCCCCTGGATATTTGACCGATTTTCTTTCAGCTCGTGCTATCAAATAAATAATTGACTCACTTTTGTGAGCCGGATATAATGACTAGTATTTTAGTCTACTATAATGGAGGTCAAAATATGGAGACATTATCACTTTCAGAGGCAAAAATGAAATTAAGCAGCCTTGTTGACCGGGTTAATAATCTGGACGAAGAAATAATCATAACAAAAAATGGAAGACCTGCTGCTGTAATGGTAAGCCCTGATGAATATGAAGGCTGGAAAGAAACAATACTGATCAATTCTGATCCGGATTTTATCAAGGAGATCAAAAAAGGCTTAAAGGCACTTAAAGACAAAAAAACAAAGATCTATACGCTCGATGAATTATTCGATGAATAGGGGTGCAGCTGATGTATAAACTCAGGATACCTGAATACCTGGCAAATGATATCAGTTCGCTTCATCCGGATATTAAAAAGAAAATAAAACACGCGCTTAGAACAATAATTAATGATCCTTATACAGGAAAGGCATTAAAGGATGAGCTTAAGGGTTTAAGAAGTTTTCGGGTAAAAAGATTCCGGATCATATACCAGGTTGCAGGTGAAAAAGAGATACAATCAGTCGCCCTTGGACCAAGGGCATGCATTTATGAAGAAACATACAAGTTGATAAAAAAGGAAGAAAAATCCAAAGGATGATTAAAGTCCTCGCTTTATTTCCTCTCCGATAGTTTCAATTACTTCTACTTTTTTTAATGAAGATATGATTCCTCATAAACAAACCTTGTTTTTCTCTGCACGTGTAAAGCATATGAATCTATATACCGGTCTCCTAACCGGTTTCTATTCAGAAACACCCTTTTTGCGCCCCTTCATCCCGTCATTCCCCGGCTTGCTTGTCGGGGCGTAGCCTTAGCGAAGACTGAACCGGGGAATCCAGGTTTTTCAGGTATCGATTAACTTCCCATTGCGGGAAGGTTGAAAACCGGCACAGGAGAAAAACATGTAAAGCGGAGCGATTTATTATTCTTTTGAGTTTTGAAATTATTAAAGGCTGATGTACGGGTCGGAGGATCTGACCAGCTATTTAATATTGTCACAGCAGCAAGAAAACTGATGACATGCCTTGGCTGCAAACCCAATATCGCAATTATACTGGATATACTCCCGGGTACTGATGGAAAAATTAAGATGAGTAAATCTCTCGGAAACCATATTCCGCTCCTTTCTTCCCCGGAAGATATGTACGGAAAAGTGATGAGTATTCCTGATGATGCCATAGATGCTTACATGAGGCTGATCACAAGGTGGAAGCCTGAACAGATTACCAGGTATAACGATGAGGTGAGTAAAGGTTTAATGCATATTAAAAATCTTAAAATGCGTGTAGCCAGAGAAATTGTGAGCATCTATCATGATGAAACACCTGCACAAAGAGCAGAAGAGCATTTTATAAATGTTTTTCAATAAAAAGGGATACCTGAGGACTTGGCAGCCTATAACATAGGAAGTGGAATCAACGTAGTAGAACTGATTGCATTAACCGGGATGTGTAAAAGCCGGAGTGAAATAAGAAGATTAATCAGCCAGAAGGCGGTAACACTGGACGGAGAAGTAATTAAGACACATGAATTTACATTACAGAATCCGGGAATATTAAAGATTGGCAAACGAAGATTTGTCAGGCTTTTTATTTAATCTTAATTGAGCGGAAAACTTTATAAAAATAAAATAATAAGCTGGAAAAAAAATGGATATGAAATTATAATTGTTATTTAAACCTACAGTCTGTGGATATTGCTATAAAAAGAGTTAACAGGTATTAATGTCGACAATTATCTGAGAAAGGGTGGAAGCTTGTGCTGAGCCTTCAGGTCAATGTTTCCACATATAAATCAAAATTCAATGCTGAATCTAAAGTTATTTACTCATTTATGGTCGTTTCTTTTTAAACCGATATTCTCGAATGGTTCGGTTGCCCTGAAATTGGGATTCTACACTATGGCGGCTCTGTTCGCATATATGCTGATGCCGTTTTCTATTTCGGCGGTAGAACTTACTCCTTTTGCCACCAGCAATCAAAGCCCGTTGGTACAAATCTATGGCCTGCCTCCTGCTGAACCGGCCACTCTGACGGGAGCCGGCCGCTATGCAGTACGACTGTCCCTTGATGCTGCCAGTAATTACATATCCGATGACAATGCTGTCGAATCGTTGCTGCTCGATGGCGAAACCTATCGTACTAACCTCAATTTGCGCTACGGGGTCAATGAACGCTTCGAAATCGGCTTTGACATCCCCTATATCAGCCATACCGGAGGTTGGCTTGACAGCTTTATCGATAATTTTCACGATATCTTCAATCTATCCGATAGCGGACGTTCCGAAGCGCCGCGCGATCGTCTTGCCTACAGCTATGAACGAAACGGAATCCCGCTTGTCAATTTGCGCGACAGTGCACACGGTCTCGGAGACCTTCGTCTGAGTGCCGCCTGGAAGCTGGATAGACAAACGGGATCACGGCCAGAAGCGCTGGCTTTGCGTCTGAGCCTGAAACTGCCCACAGGTGAAAGCGATAAATTACTCGGTTCCGGCAGTACCGACCTGTCCCTGTCCCTGAACGGACAGCGGGAATTCACTCTTGAAAATACTCGGCTGGCTGTTTTCGCTTCGCTTGGCGCACTGGGGATGACCAAAGGAGACGTGCTTAAAAAACAACGCCGTAATCTGGCAGTTTTCGGCAACCTTGGTTTCGGATGGGCCGTTAATGAGTGGCTGGCTTTGAAAGCCCAGTTCGACGGTCATACCTCTATGTACAAGGACAGCAGCTTTGAAGGGGTTGACTCCGGCTCCGTACAACTGGTGATGGGTGCCTCATTCCAGGTTTCCGAGCGCACCAGCGTTGAACTGGGTTTATCTGAAGATCTGTGGGTTTACACCGCTTCGGACGCGGTCTTTCATTTGGCACTGCGCAAATCCTTCTAATTGTATTCATTTCGAGATCCAATACAATAAGATGAGATTCCAGATATGGATTCAGGCAGTTTTGATAGATTTTCATTTTGGCTACACTGCTGCCAAAATGAACGAAAACAACCGCAAAAAAAATAACCCCTTGACTCTACTATCTAAAATCAAGGGGTTACAGTGTACTGGTAGTCCCAACGGGAATCGAACCCGTGTCTCCGGCGTGAGAGGCCGATATCCTAGACCGCTAGACGATGGGACCATATTAAAAAATCTGATAACGTTCCTCTGACTTTCCCTGAATCACGTCCTCAGATTCTATTAAACATATTTGGCTGGGGGACAAGGATTCGAACCTTGGATAACGGGGCCAGAACCCGTCGTATTGCCACTATACTATCCCCCAGCAGGAAAACATGAAATTTAGCAATTTCTCTCAGAAAGTCAAGGAAAAATAGAGGATCTTTATAAAAACCCTCTATTTGATTTAAAATTCAACATTCCTGACCAGGGATAAAAACAGGATACTGGATACCAGTCACCTGGTGCCGGTAAAATAGATAATTTTTTTACAATGGATAGATACTGGCGTTTAATGGTTTGAAATGCTTTGTATTGAAGGTTGCTATTGAGTTAGCCTTATTCTTTTGAGCAGACGCAGAAATATAGGCGTCACTGAAATCCACATTATTTTCTTTATACAGTTCTAAAGCTTCCAGGAGTATATCAGCATCTAACACTTCCAATCCATATATTCCCAGAATACCAGATAAGCATTCATAGATCCTGAGCTTATCAAAACCATAGAAGGATTTGAGTGTCCATGCGATCTCAAAAAACACTGGAGGCCCTGTCACCAATCTAATCTTATCCTGCTCTGCAAGGTCAAACAGTTTCTCAACTTTATCAACCTGAGCCGGGATATCATTTACAAGGTATCTGATGAATATATTTGTATCCAGAAATATTCTTTTCAAGCGTCCATCTCCATTATGTGCTGCGCGACTGCTTCAGCCATTTTCTTTCTACTGTCACCTTTTTTGAATGGAATTGATCCTCGTAAATCTCGGAAGGATTTAAGCGGTTTCAGTACAATCTCATTATCGCGCATAATAATTTGGATTTTATCTTTTGAATTAATACCCAAAGATGCTCTAATTTTTGCAGGCAGGGTAATCTGCCCTTTTGATGATACGGTTGATAAAGCCATTTTGCCCTCCTATTCAATATTTGCTTTACAATTATACTTTGTAAAGCAAATCAAGTCAATGTCTGAAAATTTGATAAGGGTATAGGCCACGGATTGGCAAAGACAAAAACAGGGCACGATGCGTCGTGCCCCTACAATTATATATTCCAGATGCTTGTTTCCGGAAAAATAATTTCTATTTTCTGCTCTAACTTCTGGATACTGTTTTCTCCTTTACCCTGTCTTTGAGCCAATTAAGCCATTCTTCAAGCCCTTCTCCTGTTTTACAGGAAACAGGAAAGATTTTAAGATCAGGATTTATCTTAAGAGACTCTTCCCTGATTTTTTCCAGGCTGGCATCTACATAGGGTAAGAGATCTATCTTGTTGATAAGCAGGGCCTTTGATTCACGAAACATGAGGGGGTATTTACCCGGCTTGTCATCCCCTTCTGTTACACTCAAGATCATTACCTTAAAATCTTCACCCACCTGGAATTCTGCCGGGCACACCAGGTTACCCACATTCTCGACAACAAGAAGATCCAGCTCTTTAAAATCAAACTCCTCAAAGGTATCCCGTATCATGTTGCCATCCAGGTGACAGGCGCCGTCCGTATTGATCTGCACTGCAGGAACTCCCTTTGCCGCGATTCTCTCGGCATCATAGGTGGACTGAATATCCCCCTCAATCACCCCTATTCCGATATCATCCTTTAATGCCTCTATACTCTTCTCCAGAAGGGTTGTTTTACCGGCCCCCGGGCTGCTCATAAGGTTGATAACAAGCATATTGTTTTCAGTAAAAAGCTCTCTATTCTGCTGAGCAATCCTTTCATTGACTTCAAGAATATCCCGCACGACTGTAATTTTCATTTTGGTGTTCCTTTCTTAAAAGATTTCTCTCGCCCGTTCCCTTTGGTCACTAGAGCTCGCAGAGGCCGCAGAGAAAGGCTTTTTTATTTTTAAACCCTTAAAATTATGCTTTCATATTTTTAGACTAATAAATGTTTTTGTTTTTCTCTGTGAACTCTGTGGGCTCTGCGAGAGATAAAACTAATCTACCTCTATCTCCACAATATTCATTTCCCTGCCTGAAACCACATCTATATCAGTTGAATCACATTCAGGGCATGAAAAGTTATACTCTATTACCTCAAAATCCTGATTGCATTTGCGGCAATGGGCAATCAGCGGTGCAATATCCATCTTTAATACAGCACCCTTCATACCGGTTCTGGAGGTCAAAATCTCAAAGCATGTGCTGAGTGCCTCGGGTACAATGCCGGACATTTTACCGATCTTTACCCTGACCGACTTAAGGATTGTCGCATTATTTTTAAGCATCTCCTCTTCTACAATGGAGATGAGACTCTGTACTATGGACATTTCATGCATGGATTTTCCTGACTCGAAGCATTTAGCAATCTAATAAGTATATACCTTTATCGCACTTTTTAAACATATTGAACAGGTCCAGGGTTTAAGGTTTACGGTATAAGACCAAAAATTAAAGGCTTTTCCCTGAACCGTAAACCGCAGACCGTACACCTCGTTTTTACTAGCATATTCTCGGCAGCTGCTCCCCTGTAAGCATATCAACTATTCGCTCCCCGCCTATTGCGGTTTTCATAAAAACCATACCCGGGCTGCCTGCGGTTACTTCACCGATGACGGCTGCGTCCTTCCCGTATTCATCCTCCCTGATTGCTGAAAGAATCATATCGGATATATCTTCAGGGACAAAGGCCAGGAGTTTCCCTTCGTTTGCCAGGTAAAGAGGATCAAACCCCAGCAGTTCACATATTCCCCTTGTTGAATCCCTTAAAGGGATTTTTTCTTCATATATGGTTATTCCCACCTGAGATGATATCGCAATTTCATTGAGCGTTGTTCCGACCCCTCCCCTGGTCGGATCCCTGAGCACATGTATTTCATTGCTCTTTTCAATGATTTTTTTCACCATATTATTAAGCGGCGCAGTATCACTTTTTATTGGTGAATCAAATGACATGTTTTCCCGCTCCCTGAGGATTGTCACACCGTGATCAGCCATATACCCGCTCAATATTATTTTGTCTCCGTGGGCTGCATTGCTGCCGGATACATTTACTCCCTGGGGTATAATTCCAATGCCGGAGGTATTGATAAAAAGCTTATCAACCCCACCCCGCGGAACCACCTTTGTATCTCCGGTTACAATCTGAACCCCTGCCCTGCCGGCCGCCTTTTTCATACTCTCAAGGATTCTCTCAAGATCCACCAGAGGAAACCCCTCTTCCATTATTATCCCTGAACTTAAATATTTTGGGATTGCCCCGCACATGGCAACATCATTGACCGTGCCGTTTACAGCAAGTTCACCGATATCACCGCCGGGGAAAAAGAGCGGATCAACCGTGTATGAATCTGTTGAAAATGCTATCCGTGTGCCGTTGATATCAAGAACTGCACCGTCATCCAGCCTGGACAGAACAGGATTATTAAAAAGCGGCAGCAGGGTGTCGGTTATAAGGCTGTGTGATATCTTTCCGCCGCTCCCATGATCAAGTGTAATTGTTTTAGCTGACATAGAATATCCATATTATTTCATTTATAAAATCGAAAATAGGCCGCACAGGTTCCTTCGGTTGATACCATACACGGGCCTACCGGCTCTACCGGTGTGCAGACCTTTTTATAAAGTGCACAGTCCGGGGGAATCTTGTTTCCGGTTAAAATTTCACCGCATATGCAGCCTTTTTTTACCTCATATTCGGGTACCTGTATATCAAACTCCGCCCTGGCATTATATCTTTTATATTTTTCCTTTATTTCAAGCCCGCTGTTCTTTATTGTGCCGAGGCCCCTCCAGCCAGTGTCTACGACCTGAAAAACCTCATCAATGATATCCAGGGCCTTTTTATTTCCATCGGCAGTGACAGCCCGTTTATATTCATTTTCAAGGGATGGCTCATCCTGTTCTATCATCTCTATCAGCCGCAATATGCCCTTCAGGATATCAACAGGTTCAAAACCGGTCACAGCACATGGGACCCTGTGTTTTTCAAAGAAAGGCCTGTAGGCGTCTGTTCCGATTATTATGGACACATGTCCCGGCAGAATAAAGCCATCTATGGCAGTGTCATTATCAGCTGTAAGTGCCTCCAGCGCCGGGGGTACAAGCTTATGTGCGGAATAGACAAAGAAATTATCAATATTTTTCTGAGCCGCCATTAATATGGATATGGCAATCGTCGGTATGGTTGTCTCAAACCCGACACCGGGAAATATTATTTTTTTATCCGGATTGTCGTAAGCCAGCTTTACGGCATCGGATGGAGAATATACCATGCGTATATCTCTACCCTTTGCATGTTCCTGCCGCAGCGATGATATACTCCCCGGAACCCTCATAAGATCTCCAAAGGTGGCAATTATAGTATCCGGATATTTTGAGAGTTCTATAAAGGCATCGATATCCCTTTGTGATGTCACACATACCGGGCACCCGGGCCCTGAAAGAAGGGTTATGTTTTCTGGCAGAACACTCCTTATCCCGTGCCTGAAGATAGACATTGTATGGGTTCCGCACACCTCCATAAGACGTACCGGTTTTTTGCTGATTTCATTTATCATTTTAATCAGTTCTTTTGAAATAGCCGGGTCTCTGTATTCTTCCTGGTGTTTCATTTATTTTCCTAACTCTTAATTACAGCCGCAGCCACTACCGCCTGCCCCAGAGAAATTCCCCCGTCATTTGGCGGCACAAGTTTATGGGTATAGACCTTAAGTCCCCTGTCCTCCAATGCAGACACAAGCCCTCTGGTAAAAACCGAATTCTGGAATACCCCTCCGCTTAAAACAATGCGATCAAGGCCTGTGTCCGCAGATATAACGCTGCACAGTTCCGAATACATCTTTACAAGGGTCCCGTGAAACCGGGAACTTATTGTGCCTGCCCCCGTCTTCCCGGACAGATCATTTACAATTCCCTTTATGATGGGGACAGGATTTACTTTGTATACATTATCTTCTCTTTCCCATACATAATCATAACAGGTTTTAATATCATTACCAGCCATCATCTCAAGTTCCATGGCTGCCTGACCTTCGTTATGCACATGGGTCCTGATACCGCATACGGCTGATACCCCGTCAAAAAGGCGCCCCAGGCTGGATGTCATGGGAGAATTTATTTTTTTTGATACCATCTCCGCAATTATTTTTATATCTTTGGCCGGTATTTTTCCTGACAAAGGAATATCCAGATCAAACAGATCTTCACCGAATGCCTCGTACAGGTAACTTATTCCCATGCGCCATGGTTCCCTTATGGCAGCACTGCTGCCCGGCATTGCAACCGGTGACAGGGTTGAGACTCTTTTATACGCCTTAAGATCAGCAATCAGGATTTCGCCGCCCCACACAGTTCCATCAGGTCCGTATCCGGTCCCGTCAAAGGAAAGACCTATAACATCACCTTCAAGTCTGTTTTCAGCCATACAGCCAGCAATGTGAGCATGATGATGCTGTACCCTGACTATTTGTTTATTTCCCTGCTCCAGGGCATACCTTGTGCTCAGATAGTCAGGATGCATATCACAGCTCAATATTTCCGGCTTAATCTCCAGAATCCGTTTCATATGATCAATGGCGCTTCTATAAAAATCATATGTTGCCCTGTTTTCAAGGTCTCCTATATGCTGGCTTAAAAAGGCATTGTTTTTCTTTGTTATGCATATGGTATTCTTGAGCTCGGCGCCGCAGCCCAGAACAGCAGACTGACTGTTTTTAAGGAATACCGGCACAGGGACATAGCCCCTTGATCTTCTAATAAAACTATGATCCCCTGACTGACAATTGATTATGGAATCATCACTTCTTATTAAGATATCCCTGTCATGAACAAGAAAAAAATCAGCAATGCCTGAAAGCCGGTTAAAGGCATCTTCATTATCAATGGCAATGGGCTCCTCACTCATATTGCCGCTTGTCATTACAAGCGCCCTGAAATCTTTCTCCAGGAGAAGATAGTGAAGAGGAGTGGATGGAAGCATGACGCCATAATACCTGTTCCCGGGAGAGATCCACCGGGAAAGGGCATTATCTCCTTTCTTTTTTAAAAGGACAACAGGCCTTTGAATGGATTTCAGCTGTAATGCTTCATCGCTGCTGAAGAAGGCATACCCGGATATCTTTTCCATATTAAAGGACATCACGGCAAAGGGTTTTTCTTCACGCAGTTTTCGTTTCCTTAACTCCTTCACCGCTTCATCATTCTCAGCATCTACTGCAAGGTGAAACCCTCCGAGTCCTTTTATGGCAACAATGCGGCCCTGCTTAAGATGCTCTGCAGCTTTCATTACAGGATCGTCTGTCTCAATCTTCTGCCTTTTATTATCATAGAGTGAAACATGAGGCCCGCATGCATCGCAGGCATTGGGCTGAGCATGAAACCGACGATTTGAGGGATCATCATATTCTTTCCGGCACTCTTCACACATTGTGAATTTTTTCATGGATGTATTGATTCGGTCATATGGGATGTTATTAATAATAGTATAGCGCGGCCCACAGTTGGTACAGTTTATAAAGGGATACCTGAATCGCCTGTCTTCAGGATCAAAAAGTTCTTTAATGCAGTCATCACACACTGAAACATCAGGAGAGATAAGGGTGGACATTGCCCTGCTGTTCATGCTTTCTGATATTTTAAAATCCCGGCAGCCTTTCACTTCATCAGGAAGTGAAAGTACCCCTGTTATTTTGGCCAGGGATGGGGGATTACTTTTCAGATCAGCTGTAAATTCTTCAATATCTGTTTTCGGTCCCTCAACATGAATTGAAACCCCTTCGGAGGTATTTGCTATTTCACCTTTAAGGGAATGTTTAAGGGCAAGCTGGTAGACGAACGGCCTGAATCCTACGCCCTGTACAATTCCGT
Organism: Desulfatiglandales bacterium; assembly: GCA_963667015.2. Classification (GTDB taxonomy): domain Bacteria; phylum Desulfobacterota; class DSM-4660; order Desulfatiglandales; family HGW-15; genus JAAZBV01. The sequence goes on along the minus strand of CAXXJJ010000001.1, from coordinate 1,857,708 downwards.
TGATCAGGATTTTTTTTGCGGTTTTGTTTTTATTCATTTTGAAGACAGAACATCTCTCTACATACAAAGAAGATTTCAATTACCTTTTACGGATGAACACAAAGGTTCACCCCTACAACTAAATGACTCGTTCAGTACAACATTTCAGGTCTCCACCTTACAGCCAATAATTTCAAATCAGGCTACAGGACGGGACAGGTTTAAAACCTGTCTCTACGGATGGCAAGAAAAATGCAACATTAAATTGTTTCCGCTATTTCTCTGAAAATCTTTAATGTATCAAGCGCCTCATTCTCATCTATTTTATTGATTGCAAACCCGGCATGCACAATTACATAATCCCCTACTTTGGGGTCTTCAATAAGATGCAGACCGACTTCTTTTTTTACTCCGTCCACATCTACAATTCCGATCATGTCATCATTATTTATTTCAATTATCTTTGATGGTACTGCAAGGCACATGTTTTATTCCTGATTATAATATTTTTTATTTATTTTCTGCCACCCAATCCTTAACCTGCTGCCCAAGCACATCCATTGGAAGCGGCCCCTGTCCCAAAACAAAATCATGAAAGGCCCTGATTTCAAATTTGTCCTTTAACTGGCTCTGACAGTAATCCCTGCACTCTTTTATTTTAAGTTGCCCTATCTTGCATGTCAGGGCCTGCGCTGGCCAGACAATATATCTATCCACCTCAACAGAGATGTTATGATCGGAAAGCGCTACATTATCCCTGCAATATTTGACAGCTTGGTCACGGCTCCAGCCATACCAGTGAATCCCGGTATCCACAACCAACCGGACAGCGCGCCACAACTCATTATTATACTGGCCAAAGCGTGAATACTGATCCTGATACATTCCCATTTCATAACCCAGAGTTTCGGCATAGAGCGCCCAGCCTTCAATATAGACCATATAACTTTTAGGCGATTTTATTTTCGAATGTTTCCGTTCTGCTCTCAGAGTTAACTGGAGATAATGCCCTGGCACAGCTTCATGCAATACGATGGGAGTCAGCCCCCATTTTGGGCGGAAAGCCAGATTATATGTATTGATATAAAATACGCTTGAAACATTGTTTCTAACATTGCCGGGACTAAAATATGCAGAAGGGGCGGATTTTTGGAGTAGGGCCGGAACAGGCAATATTTTATATGAAAGCTTTGGAAGTTTGCCAAAGAATTCCGGTAAACGGGAGTCCGCGCGTTTGGCCATATCCCTGCAATAGTTAACAAGATTATCAGCATTCTCAAAGAAAAACTGTTTATCAGTAAGCATATAACTCAAAAAATCTCCATATGATCCTTCAAACCCGATATCCTTCATCAGGCTTTCGATCTCTCCGCGAATCCGTTTTACCTCACTCAGACCCAGGCTGTGAATTTCTTCGGGGGTCATATCCATGCTTGTTAAATCTTTGACAAGATGGGTATACCACTCCCTTCCGTCAGGCAGATCACACCATCCGATGGTATCTCTGGCATGGGGTATATATTCATTTACAATAAATTCATTGAGTTTTTTAAAGGACGGAATGACCTGATCAATGAGGGCCTTATGTGCCTCTTCCTTAATCTCCTGCTGTCTGTCCAGGGAGATGGAATCAGGCATAGATTTAAAGATTTCCATCAATGGATTGTCCTCAGCAGCAGTCATCGCCTTAATCTGTTCCGGAACTGCGCGCAATGTGATCTTTGGAACCGTTATACCGGTCTTTATCCCCTCTTTTAACAGTATAACAGTATTGTCCACCAGTTCCGGCAATGTACGTAAACGTGCCAGAATATCGGTAAAGTCTTTTTTATTTTTTTTCGGAGCGCGCCTGAGCGTGTCAACAACACTCTCCTGAATACCGTTCAGCTGGTTTATTCTCAGGCATTGCCTCTTGAAACGCTGCCCTTTGATCCTTAGCTTCAGGTCCCGGACAAACAGATCATAGCTCAGCCTGTCGTTTTTATTGAGTTTTGTTTTATCAATTTCGAGTAATCTGGATAAAGCATCTTTTGTGTGAAGGTCACGGCGTGAGAAAGCTGATAAAGACAGATCGCTCCAGCGATCATTGTATTTTGAGTAGCCTGTAGTTGTTGCCCATTCAGGATTTTCCGAGCTATTTAATTTTGATTCATCATTCAGAAATTCATGGAAGTGCCTTGAATCACTATTGCAGGACTGGAATCGAAGTATAAAAAAACATAAGAAGAGACATAAACTTATGCGTATTAAATTGCCTTGTTTCATCGTGTTTTCCCTAAAGGCAAACCATCAGGAGCTTACACCTGTATAGTTAAAAGGTTTTTTATAATCCCCGGTTTTTAATCAAGCGGATAAAAACAAGCCACGCTGTGATTGTCGCCCTTTGATTCCAGACATGGTATTTCTATCGAACACCTTTCCTTCCTGTACCTGCACCTTGGGTGAAAGCTGCACCCCCCGGGAGGACTGATTGGTGAAGGAGGTTCCCCTTCAAGCATAACCCTCTTCCTTGCCTTTTCCTGATCTGGGTCAGGGACAGGGACCGCCGAAAGAAGGGCCCTGGTATATGGATGGGCAGGATGCGAATAGACCTGCTCGTTTGATCCCGTCTCCACAATCTTTCCGAGATACATAACCGCTATCCTGTCGGATATGTGCCTGATCACGGAAAGGTCATGGGATATAAAGAGCATTGTAAGCGAATGCTCTTTTATGAGCCTTACCAGAAGGTTCAATATCTGGGATCTTATTGAGACATCAAGGGCCGAGACCGGCTCATCGGCAATAATCAGTTTCGGCCGAAGGGAAAGTGCCCTGGCAATGGCGATCCTCTGGAGCTGCCCTCCGGAAAACTCGTGCGGGTATTTACCCATATCCCTTGGTGAGAGCCCAACCTCCCTTAAGAGAGTGGACAGTGCATCTGTCAAATCGGTTTTTTTTGCCAGCCCGTGATATAAAAGCGGCTCAGCAAGAATGCTGAATACCGTCATTCTTGGATTAAGGGATGAGAAGGGATCCTGAAATATCATCTGAAACTCCGGTCGTTTTATCTTGAGTTCCTTTGATGTCAGCCTATTGAGCTCTGCACCTTCCAGTTTTATTGAACCAGAGGTTGTTTCAGTAAGGCACATAACCGATCTTGCAACAGTGGACTTTCCGCAGCCCGATTCGCCTACCAGACCTACCACCTCGCCCCGGTCTATTTTCAGATTGACCCCGTCAACAGCCTTGAGATTTTCTATCTTCTTTTTAAAAAATCCGCCGCCATAGATAGGATAATAGACCTTCAAATCATTGATATCCAGCAGGGGGGTGCTCACTGTACACCTCCTTCAGGAAATCCGGCAGACAGGGTCCCGCCCTGCACTCTCAGGCATGCGGAAAAATGATTTTCTGAAATCTCACTGAGTTCGGGAATAGTTGACAGGCATCTATCCTGGACAAATTCACATCTTGAGGCAAATACGCACCCCTTTATCTCTTCAAAGTTACCCGGAGGACGCCCCGGGATAACATAAAGCTCCTTATCCTTCATCTCAACAGACGGTGTTGATTTTAAAAGTGCCCGGGTGTAGGGATGGACAGGCCGGTAATACACGTCGCTGGTTAAACCTGATTCCATGATCCTTCCGCTGTACATCACGAGTACATGATCGGAAATTCCGGCTACCACACCCAGGTCATGGGTAATAAAGATCACGGACATGTTCTTTCTGTTCTTAAGATCATTTATAAGATCAATTATCTGTGCCTGAATTGTTACGTCAAGGGCTGTAGTGGGCTCATCGGCGATCAGGAGAACGGGTTCTGTAATAAGGGCCATTGCTATCATAACCCTCTGTCTCATGCCGCCGGAAAGCTGATGAGGATAGTACTTTAATCTCACTTCAGGATCCTGGATGCCTACCTCCAGCAATGCATTTACGGCCTTTTTTTTGGCCGCATCCTTTGATATTCCCTTATGCAGGATAAGGTGTTCGGTGAGCTGTCTCCCGATAGTCAGGTAAGGGTTAAGTGAACTCATGGGGTCCTGAAATACCATTGATATCCTGTTTCCGCGTATTTTGCGAAGTTCGTTCCGATTGCAGTTAAGGAGATCAATTCCCTCAAACAGTGCGCTTCCGCTCTCGATTTTTCCGGGAGGACAGGCAACAAGCCCCAGCATGGAATAGCAGGTCACTGATTTACCTGAACCCGACTCTCCCACTATTCCCACTGTCCGGCCCTTATGAATATCAAATGAGACATCATCCACAGCCCTTGATACACCGTACCGTGAGTAAAAGTTTGTCTTAAGATTTCTTACTTCTAAAAGCGCCAATAGTATTTCCTACCTTGTTGTACTTTTAGGATCCAGTGCATCCCTGAGTCCGTCACCGAGAAAGTTCAGCGAGAAAAGGGTTATTGCGAGAACCAGACCCGGAAAAATGAGCAGCCAGGGGTACTCCTCCATGGTCTCCACTCCATAGTTTATTAAAAGCCCCCATGAACACATGGGAGGCTGTATCCCCAGCCCAAGAAAACTGAGGAAGGATTCAAGCAGTATTACGCTGGGAATCGTCAGTGTTGTATAGACTATTATGGGACCGATGGTATTGGGAATAACATGTCGGGTGATTAACCGCCATCCTGATACACCTGTCATTATGGCGGCGTCAATGTACTCCTTCTCCCTTATGCTGAGGACCTGTCCCCTGATAATCCTGGCCATGGTAAGCCATTCAACCGCGCCTATGGCCATGAAGAGCAGAAAGAGATTTCTTCCGAAAACAACCATTAAGAGAATTACGAATATTATAAAGGGAAGGGCATAAAGGATATCAACTATCCTCATCATTATAGAGTCCACACGTCCGCCTGAAAAACCTGAGATGGTTCCCCATGCTACGCCTATTACAAGAGAAACTGCCGTAGCCAGGAATCCCACGGCCAGTGAAACCCTGCTCCCGTACATGATTCTTGTCAGCATGTCTCGTCCGAAACTGTCCGTCCCCAGCCAGTGCTCTGCAGATGGCGGTGTTGCCCCGAGGTAAAGGTCCTGGGCCTCATATGAGTAGGGGGCAATCCATGGAGTAAGCAGGGAGATAAGAATCATAATGACAAGAACAACCAGTCCTATTATGGCAAGCCTGTTCTGTTTAAGCCTGTACCAGGAGTTGCTCCAGAGAGAGGTTCCCTTTTCAACCTCTATGGTGATATTTTTACGCAGCTTCATCAGTTATCTCTCAGCCTCGGATCGAGCCATCTCGTAAGGATATCGGAAAACAGGTTAAAGTATATGATAAGGGCCGAATAAAAAATTGTTGTGCCGAGGATCATCGTGTAATCGCGATTAAAGGCGGCCTGAACATAGAACCGGCCAAGACCGGGAATCTGAAAGATAGTCTCCACGACAAATGATCCGGCCAAAAGCCCTGCAATGGCAGGCCCCAGAAAGCTGACAACCGGAAGCAGTCCTCCTTTAAGGGCGTGACGCGTAACAACCATGACCTCCGGGAGCCCCTTTGCCCTGGCAGTCCGTATAAAGTCCTGATACATTACCTCAAGCATCCCTCCTCGGGTGAGCCTTGCTATATAGGCCGCGTAAACTGTCCCCATGGTAATAGAGGGCAGAATCTTGTCCCCGGGAAGTGCACCCCACCCTGAAACAGGAAGCCATTCAAGCCATATTCCGAATACAAGCACCAGCAAAGGCCCAAGGAGAAAGGTGGGCATACAGATGCCTGTCATGGCAAGGGACATGGGGATATAATCCTGAAGGCTGTTTGGCATCAATGCCGCGGACAGGCCAGCAAGAATTCCTATAAATACTGCAATGAGAAGAGAATAAACTCCAAGCTCAAATGTAACAGGCAGCCCTGTGAGGATCATCTCTGTTACCGTTCGATTTGAATGCCGGAAGGAAGGTCCGAAGTCGCCGTGGACCATATTTTTAAGATAATCAAGGTATTGGGAAAAAACCGGTTTATTCAGATTGTAATATTCATTAAGGTTTTCCAGGATCTCAGGAGTGACTGCCTTTTCAGTATCAAAGGGCCCGCCCGGGGCCAGACGAATAAAGAAAAAGGTAACAGTTATCACAATCAGGAGAACAGGAATGGAAATCGCTATTCTGTTTAAAATAATTCTAATCATGGATTCCCGGTCTTATTTTTCCAGGTATACATATTGATATGGATGGTGATCCAGGATATTCGGATACCAGCCCTTTACCTCGGGACGCTTCAGATATACCCTGGTATAGGTGTAAACCGGTATTATAGGCACTTCATTCGCCAGTACCTGTTCTGCCTGCTGGAAATACCCGTACCTTTCTTCCCTGTCAGCAGCCGCTGCTGCCATGGCTATTAAATTATCATAGGTACTGTTTGACCAGCCAGTACGATTGTTGCCGCCGTCAGTGATCCACATATCCAGAAAGGTATTAGGATCAGGGTAATCCCCTATCCATGAACCCCTGCTGATGGTGTAATTCAGGGTTCTTTCCCTGTCCAGATATACCTTCCAGTCCTGATTTGAGAGGGTTATATTGATATTAAGCGCCTTTTTCCACATCTGCTGAATGGCGACTGCGATCTTTCTATGTAAATCCATTGTATTATACATAAGTTCGCATTCTGGAAACCCGCTGCCGTCAGGATATCCGGCCTCAGCCAGAAGCCTTCGGGCACCCTCAATATCATAGGGTATGGTCGATTTAGGCGTAAATCCCATTGTATCCGGAGGGGTAAGGGCAGAGGCAGGAATCTGTCCCCCCTTGGTTACCTTTTCAACAATCAGTTTCCTGTCAATGGACATTGCAAGCGCTCTTCTGACCCTGGGATCATTAAACGGCTCTTTGAGGGTATTGAACCTGTAAAAGTAGGTACCCAGATAGGGATCGATATGTATCAGCTCGGGAGATTTTTCTTTATAAACTTCTATCTTCTCTGTCGGGACTGCATTGGTTATATGAAGCTGGCCGGATCTGAACATTCTTTCCTCTGTCTGCTCCATCTCAACAGGATAGAAATGAATTTCATCAAGCTTTACAGTTGATGCATCCCAGTACAGCGGATTTTTTGCAACAACAATTATCCTGTTAAGCTCCCAGTCCTTCAGGACAAAGGGACCATTGCCAACAAAATTCTCCGGAAGCGTCCACTTTGATACACGGCTGTCTATATTTCCAAACTTTTCAATGGTTGCCTGGTGCACCGGATAAAGGCTGTGATGAATAAGCAGGGTCAGGAAAAAGGGAACTGGATTATTCAATTTTACCTCAAGGGTCATATCACCAATTGCCCTGACTCCAACCTCATTAAAGTCGGTTATTTCACCATTGTAGTATCTTTCGGCATTTACCAGATAGAAAAGCTGATATGCGTATTCCGATGCGAGTTTTGGAGAGATAAGTCTCTTCCATGAATATACAAAATCATGAGCAGTTACAGGATCGCCGTTTGACCATTTTGCGCCTTCGCGCATCTTAAATGTATATGTTTTGCGGTCTTCCGAGATAGTCCATGATTCCGCAGCGCCCGGCATGGGTTCAAGCGTTTTTGGATGATAAACAACAAGTCCTTCAAACAATGCCTTTGTAATATTATATTCCGGGATACCGGTTACTACATGGGGATCAAGCCCCTGGGGCTCGGCACCGTTTCCAAAATGAAGCACCTGACTTACTGTACCTTCGGAGTCGCTAATCTCCTTTTCACCGGAACATGAGGCAAAAGACATAACGGCAACTATCAATAAACAAGCTAAACACTCTTTAATTGATAAAATATTATATAGTTTATACATAATTAAGCTCTGCTCCGCTGTTTTTACTAAACTTCAACTAAGTTATTTGACAAGATTAGAGTAGTATATTATTTTTTTTCTTTTATCAAGGGCGGTGTATTTGCCTCCGGATGAAACTATGATTATCTTTGCATGATAAAGCGGGATACAGAAGAGATACAACATATTTAATATCCCATTTTCAGAAGGAATAAATATGAAAAGACCGGTTTTTACATTACAGATATTACCTTCAGCAACAATTACTAATGGACAGGATGAGTTATGAAAAAGATACTGACTATATTTACTGTATGTTTTATTTTCTTTCAGACTGCGATCTTTGCTCAAACCCTCACCAAACATCCCGATGATGAATCTGTTTCACGTCATTTTATTCTTGATAACGGATTAAAGGTGCTGGTTGTATCAGACCCGGAATTCAATACTTCCGCTGCAGCCCTTGAAGTTCAGGTCGGATCATTGATGGACCCTGAAGACAGGCAGGGGCTTGCTCATTTTCTTGAGCATATGCTCTTTCTGGGAAATGAAAAATATACCGAGGTTGATGATTTTTCCGGGTACCTGGACAGCCATGGCGGTTATTCCAATGCATTCACAGGGGAAGATCGCACCAATTATCACTTTGAGGTACAGCATGACGCATTTGAAGGTGCCCTGGACCGGTTTTCACAGTTTTTTATTTCTCCGCTCTTTTCTCCTGAATACAGTGACAGAGAAATGAATGCAGTGGATTCGGAACACCAGAAGAACCTGCAGCAGGATGACTGGCGCGAATATCAGCTCTTTAAGGAATTTTATAGAAAAGACCATCCGGCAAATCATTTTGCGACCGGTGATCTTGAAACACTAAAGAGTGTAAAACAGGAAGAATTTATTAAATTCTACAAAACCTATTATTCAGCCAACAGGATGAGCCTGGTTATTCTTGGCAGCAGGAGCCTGGATGAACTTGAATCGCTGGCAAGAAAATATTTCAGCCCAGTAAAGAATAATAACCTGGAAAAATTAAAATACGATCCGGACTACCTGGAAAGCGTTAAAGGATTCAGGCTTATTAAACGCCAGCCTGTAAAAGACCTCAGAGAATTAACCCTGACATTCGCCACCCCAAGCTACATTGAACATTACAAAACAAAACCTGAAACGCTCATTGGATTCTGCATGGGGCATGAAGGTGAGGGGTCTCTTTTATCATTCCTTAAAAACCAGGGACTGGCTACAGGACTCAGCGCGGGAGGCGGCAACACAACATCCGATTATGGAAGCTTTACGGTTAATATCAGGCTGACCGAGAAGGGCCTGGAGCATTATCGAGATGTGATCAAATACTGTTTCAGCTATATCCGCCTTCTGAGGGAAAAGGGAATCCCTGCCTATATCTTTAATGAGATTCAGCGTATTGCGGAGCTTGACTTTACATATAAAAACAAGGGTGAGGGGGCAGACCGGGCATCTCAGCTTGCCGGCAACATGAACCGCTATCCTATCGATATAGCGGAGACGGTTGATTACATATATGAAAACCTTGATCCGGAACTTGTAGAATCCGTGCTTGATCATCTGGTACCGAATAATATGATCTGCATGCTGACTGCACAGGAACTTGAGACAGACAGCATAGAACCCTATTATGGAACAAACTATTCCTACAATGTCGAAAAGGGAAGTTTTTATAAATCTTTATTAAAGCCCACCCTGGTTAAAGAGCTTTCGCTTCCTTCACCGAACCCGTTTTTACCAGACACTGTAAATCTTCTGGCTGAGCGTCCTGTAAACATCATTGACGAACCGGGTATTGAGATGTGGTATGCGCAGGATGTCACCTTTAAAAGGCCAAAGGCTACTATAATATTTCATATCAGACACCCTGAAAAAGTTGTTGACCCTGCATACATGACCCGCCTGTCCTTCTATGCGGCATCTGTCAATGAGAAGCTGAATGAGATAGCATATGCAGCCCATGAGGCAGGGCTGGACTATGATTTTTCTTCCGACCTTGATGGCTTGACTATTATTATAAGCGGCTATACCGCTTCAATAGAAATGCTGTTAAAAGAGATTGGAAAAAGGTTAAATTCCTTTGAGCTTTCAGAGCAGCAGTTTTCATACATTAAAGACAGGATATTGCGAGGACTGAAAAACTTTAAGATGGGACAGGCCTGGGAGATAGCACGATATATATCCCGCAGGATTCGCAAGGAGACCTATTTCAGCATCGACTCCCAGATAAAGGAGAGTGAACTCCTGAGCCTCAAGGACCTGGATCAGTTTGCAGGAAGCCTTTTTAAAAAATCAAAAATAGAGGGGCTGGTACACGGAAATATAACCGCGGATGAGGCTGTATCACTTTCACGCACCCTTAAGTCTTTTTTAAATTCCGAACCCCTGAAGAATGAAGAGGAATTCAAACAGCGGATACTTGTTCAAAAAGAAAATGAGTCACTCACATATATAGAAAAACTGGAAACAAACAATTCCTGTTACTGGAAAACCGTTTATCTGGGCAGAGAAACACCTGAGATAAGGATGGCATCCAGCATCATTGAAAAATTTATTTCACAGCCTTTTTATACCGAGATGAGAACAAACCAGCAGCTTGGTTACATTGTATCGGCAGCCGCTCCCGAGGATAACGGCTACTACTACATGTTCTTTATTGTCCAGTCCGAAAGTCATCCGGCTGATGATATTCGCGAGAGGGCTGATTCTTTTATCAGTGAATTACCATCACAATTTGAGGCATTGCCTGATAACAAATTCGAAGAGTTTAAGGCGGCTGTCCGCACCGAGCTTCTGCAAAAGCCCAAAAGCATCCTTGAAAAGAGCATGCTCTTTGACAGAAGAATTTTTGAATATGACAGGGATTTTGAACGGCTGCAGGAAAACCTGGATGCATTGAAGTCTCTCACAAAGGATCAAACAGCCAGGATTCTATCGGATGCCCTGAATCCCGAAAAGGAAAAGACAGTGGATATACTCCTCTTTGCAAAACAGCACGATATGAAGAATGAAACAAAATCTTCCATAGAATCCATTGATTTATTCAAGGCAGGCAGGGAGTTTGCTGCAAGACCTGAAAGGTAAAAATTTACACCTTAAATATATCATTAAGAACTTCAGGCAACCCATGCTTTTTAACTGCCCGCTTCCAGCGGGCAGAATATTTATTCAGCAGTTTCTGTTTACTGCCTTTAAACATACGCGCCTTATGAAAATCAATTATGAATATCTGATCATCATCCGTGACCAGAATATTCCCCGGATGCAGGTCAACATGATGCAATCCGGAATTTATAAGGAGGTTAATCTGTCCGGCTATTTTATCAATAAGCTGACTTATCCTGGCCTCATCCTTTAGACTTACCACTGCAAGGGTCTCGCTCTTCTTTATCTCTTTTAAAACAAGCCAACCCCTGTAAAAAAGAAAGCCCTTTGTTGCAAAGGCAACCGGCTCAGGGACATTCACTCCAAAATTTGAGGCATTTATCAGCTGTTCAAACTCTATCCGGTTGCATGTCCTGCCTGTCCTTATATATGTTCTTTCAACAAATAACCTTATTAAACCGCCCCGGGTATTATATTTGATTATAACCGGACCTATCCCTTCAAGGTTGATTCTCTTTACGGAACCTCTTCCTCCAAGCACGGCTTCTGTCTCAGCATTGGGCTTATCAAAGACCTTAGCCAGTTTATCGAGCTGGGCATCATTTAACTTTGATAATGATCCGATTGAATAGGATTTATATTTTTGAGTAATTATAGAGGCCATATTGATCTGTCTGTTCCAATTTCTTTTAAAACGGATTTTTTGAACCTACTTTATTGTTGTACCAGTTGCAAGAATATTTGGTACACTCATTCATTAAGCACATTGCGATTAGCTGATTAAGGGAACAAAATTATTGTTAATGATAATGTTTTCATGTTAAAGAATGAAAAATTTAATATCGAGTAAATAATTATGAAAATTATTATATTAGCAGCCGGTATCGGATCACGTCTTGGAAACCCTTCACCAAAACCGCTTACCCAGTTAAAAAGCGGTGACACTATCATGAAACAGCAGATCTGTAATCTGACTTCATATTTTAATTTTGATGACATAAACATTGTGGTCGGTTTTAAAAAGGATCTCATAATGGAAAGCATGCCTGATGCGATATTCATATACAACCCGGTATTTGATCAGACTAATACTTCCAAAAGTCTGCTGAAAGCACTTAAAAAATATCATACTGAATCTGTTCTCTGGTTAAACGGTGATGTGGTTTTTGATAAGAGAGTATTTGATTTATTGATTCCTTATATCAATAAAAACGAGTCTTTCGTTTCTGTCAATGACCAGGAAGTTGGAGAAGAGGAAGTAAAATACACCCTGGATTCAGAAGGATATATTAAAGAAATATCCAAAACAGTCAAAAACGGATTGGGTGAGGCAGTTGGAATCAATTTTATTTCATCAAAAGATATTAATTTTTTCATTAAAAGATTAGAGGAATGTGATGACAACGATTATTTTGAAAAAGGCATAGAAATGGCCATTCAACATGACCAGATAAAGGTTAATGCTGTTGATATTTCAAAATTCAGATGCATGGAAGTAGATTTTCTTGAAGACCTGGAAAATGTAAACAGGATGTTTTAGTTGCTATGAAAACAACTCTTTTTTGTAAAAAGCCCTATGCATTTGGGATCATGAAACCTCTTTATGATGAACTGATAAAAAGAAATCATCAGGTAAAGTGGTTTATGCCGGGCGATATCATTGATAAGTTCCCCTATAAAAAGGATTGTGACTTTACATCCAGTATTCAGGAAATTCATGAGTTTAGAAATGATGCTATCTTTGTGCCAGGCAATGAAGTACCACACTATTTAAGGGGAGTAAAAGTTCAGATCTTTCATGGTCTGGCAGGAGAAAAAAAAGGGCATTTCAAGATTCGTAAATATTTTGATTTATACCTCACTCAAGGGCCGTACTTTACTGAACGCTTTAAAGCAGCTGCCCGGAAACATAATAATTTTGAAGTTGTTGAAACAGGCTGGCCCAAACTTGATCAGTTATTCCCCCAAAAAAACAGCTATCAGGCTGAAAAGCAGGAACTGCTTAATAAATACGAGGCAAAGAGGATCATCCTGTATGCCCCCACATTTTCACCATCTTTGACATCCGCCGGGGCGTTAAAGAATCATATTTTTGATCTGCCTGATTCAGAAAATCTGGTGCTCATAAAGTTTCATGACCTTATGAATAAAGAAATGATTGCGGGGTATGAAAGGTTAAGCAGAGAAAAATCCAATGTTGAAATTATCCATGATAATAATATTGTAAAATATTTAATCCTGTCAGATTTAATGATCAGTGATACTTCATCCGCTGTGTATGAATTTTTACTGCTGGATAAACCTGTAATAACATTTAAATCATTTTCAAAAAATATTAGATGGGAAAATTTTTCAGATCCCGGTCAATTGGGTTTTCTGGTGAACGAATCTTTAAAGTACGACAGGTTTAAAGCTGACAGAAAATGGATCATTGAAAACTATCATCCTTTTACAGATGGACAGTCTTCCAAAAGAATGGTGGATACAATAGAAGAATATCTCAGGAATCATCCTGTGCCTGATTTAAGGAAGATCCCCTGGCATAGAAGGCTTAAAATTATAAAGATGTTTGGAAAGGTTGATTAAAATTATTTACGCAACTTTTTTTAAAATTTTTCTGAGACTATCCCTTATTGCCCTTATTATCTTCTCTGCCCTGCTTCGTTCGGTATATCTAAGTTTTTCTTCAGGGCTCACACTCTCAGGCCGGTATTTCAATTTAATTTTAGTAATGGCATTCAGGTCATCCTTAACGAATCTTTCATAGATTAAATTCAATGGAAAAATCCTTAACTCTGATTTTGAGACCGATGCTGCCCAGTCAACAATATATGGGTTTCCGTCATTGCCAATCATAATATTGGGAGACCTTTTCAGGTCACAGTGAACAATCCCCCTGGCATGGAAACTATCAATAAGTTTTTTAAGTTTATTAAAAAATTTTTCATCAAGGGTCTTAACAACCTCCATGGTACTGATATCGGTTCCCTGAATTTCCTCAATTATCAGGGCGGTTCCGCCTATTGAACCAAAAAAAGCAGGTGCCCCGGGAAAACCTTTTAGCCTTCCATATGCCTTTTTTTCCCGCCAGACAAGAAAACGGCCAAAGATATTTCTGAACCAGAAACTGTTATAACTAAAATCCTTTACAATTGCCGTTACACCATTTTCCTCAACCCTCCAGATGATAGGACGGGTACTTGTCGGCTGCCGCAAAATACCTTTTTGCCTTTTCGAAATATTTTCCAGTGTCAGATCTTCAAACATAAGATATCCTTTTAACATATAAACCAGTGATAATCTTTGGCTGGATTATTCTATTTCAATGCTTGGATATGTCAAGAGACAACAAACCTCCTGCCTCTTTACTTATTTGACTAATTTTCTTAATTTTGATAATTTCATTTTTTCATTTAGCGGTTTCTATGTTGTTTTGTTTATTGCGGTTTCCATTTCACTTTGCTGTTCTTTAAAAAGTATTTTTGAAAGAGAGTTTTATGGCAAAGAGGCCTTTGCATTCAAAAATCAGACGTTTCCTGTCCAGGGGGCTGTATTCCTTATTAGGTAAAATTATAAATACAAAACTGAAAAACGATGAGATAAAAACTGATCATATAAACAGAATACTTATCACCAGGCTTAACCATCGCATCGGCAACATTTTATTTTTAACGCCCTTAATAAAGGCCCTGGAAAAAAGATTACCCAATGCAAAAATAGATCTGCTGCTGGGCGCTGATTTCAGCGCCTTAATAGGGCAGATGCCCAATGTTAATAAAATATATTCCATCAATGCCAGGTCATTAAAAAATCCCTTAAAGATTTATACCCTGATAAAAGAGTTGAACAGCAATAACTATGACCTGTTAATCTCTCCGACAAAAAGCTCGGGGAGCAGTAATATTTCACAGGCACTGATTAAATCGGAATATAAATTAGGTTTTCGGGAAGAGAAAAAAGTCAGCTTTGCCAACGTTGTTGTTGAATTTCCTGATAACAATCATGAGGCTTTATTTCCTCTGGCACTGATGAATGCGTTTGCCGGAGAAAAAATTACCCCTGAGCCATACCTGGATATTTCATTGTCCGATAACGAGAAAAACGAAGGAAAAGAAATATTGAAACGGCTTACCGGCGAAGCAAAGTTTGATGATAAGATCATTATCGGTATTTTTCGCGATGCCCGATATGAGAAAAGAATAGCTGACAGTTATTGGCTGGAATATATTAATGAGTTGATAAAGGCGGGACATAACTATATTCTTGTTGATATTATAGCACCCGGATCTCACAAAATTACTGATGAAATATTTTCAATTTCTTTTAAAAATTTGAGGCAGCTGGCATCCTTTATGGCGGCACTGGATTTTTTTATTTCTGCTGACACAGGCCCAATGCATCTTGCTTCAGCTGCAAAAACCAATGTTATTGCACTATTCAATAAAACTTCTCCTGACAAGTTTGGTCCGCTGGGCGGGAACGACAGGATAATTGATATAAATAATAAAAATATAGATGAAGTCTTTGCTGAGACAGTAAATATTATAAATAGAACAAAATAATTTCTCATTCTTTCACGGATATCCTTTTAGACTGTATAATTAAACCGGTTTTCCGAGGATGTTTTTATATTCATAAACACCTAAAAGAGGAGGTCAACAGAATGGAAGCACGTAAAGATGCATACAAGACAGAATACAAAAATATTACAGTCAAGACTACAGACGGCGCTACCTTTGCGGGAAAAATAAATATAGGTATCAAAGAGAGATTATCTGATCTGTTCACCAAACCGGAGAAACCATTTATTATCCTGCTCAATTCAGATCATGAAGAAGGTTCAGAAAGGGTTCTGATTATTAATAAAGACCATATTATATGGGCTGAACCGGAAGAGGAATAATTACAGGAAACTCATAAGGGAAGAACCGTATCCTTAACTGTACTGCCTTATCAGCCAGCAGTTATGTATCCTTGGATTTCTTTCAAAATCAGGAGAAATAGTGGACGTAGTGATATCTTCCAACTTTAAATGACCCAGCCGGTCCAGATCCATCTTAAACTGGCGATAGTTGTTTGAGAAGATCAGTGTACCTTCATCAGCCAGCAGGTTTACAGCCGAGAGTATAAGTTCGACATGATCCTTTTGAACATCAAAACTTGATCCGGCCTTTTTGGTATTTGAAAATGTTGGAGGATCAAGAAAAATCAGATCATACCTTGATTTTTCTTTTTTCATCCACTCTATACAATCTGCACTGTGAAACACATGCCTGCCCCGATCAAACCCGTTTAAGGACATATTTTTTTTTGCCCAACGGGTATAGGTGTTGGATTTATCCACCGAGACGGTGGACACTGCACCTCCCCGGGACGCGTAAACCGTGGCCGTGGCCGTATAGGAAAACAGGTTAAGAAACCTTTTTCCAGCTGCCATGCGCTCTATCTTTGCTCGCGTCAGCCGGTGATCCAGGAAGAGACCTGTATCAATGTAAGTACCCAGGTTAATTTCAAACCTCAACCCGGATTCATTTACCAGCGCTGTTTTGGAAAGGTCTCTCTGCTTTTCATACTGAGAAGTATGCCTTTGCTTCTGACGCTGTTTGAGAAAAATATTTTCAACAGGGACATCAAACAGTGAAGGCAGTACATAAACAACATCCTTCAGACGTTTCAGTGCAGTCTCAGGTGAAACGGAGTCAGGGGCCTTGTATTCCTGGACATGAATCCATTTATCATAAACATCAACCGCGACAGCGTATTCAGGAATATCCCTGTCATATACCCTGAAACAACCGATCTTATTTTGAGTGCGCCATGATTTCAGTCTCTTGAGATTTTTTTTAACACGGTTCTCAAACATCCTTATCTCTTCTGAAGGCTTATAACCGGAAGCCTTATCATGAACCAGCCCTGGAGATTTTAACAGTGCGTCTGTTGAATCTGCGCTCAGACGATATTCAATCAGATCGCATGGAATACTGCCGTTAAAAAACCTGTTGCTTTGTGCAGGTTTGATATTGATTGATCTGGCCAGTTTCGGATTACCCGTAAAAACAGCAGCCTTCCAGCCGCCGAAATATGACTTAAGCCTTGTTCCCAGCTGACTGTACAGCTGATTTAACTGATCGGATTGTCCCAGGCGTTCACCATATGGAGGATTTACCACCAGCAGGCCGGGATTATTCACTGTCCCGGGATGAGGTATCAATTCGGTAAGTGCACGCTTTTCAAAATGAACAAGTCCATGCAGCCCTGCCCTTTCCATATTGGCGATAGAATCTTTTATAGCCACTGCATCACGGTCATACCCGATAACAGACACTATATCGGGTCTTCGCTGCAGTTCTCTTTCCTCTGCCTCATCCACCAGCAGTTGCCATACATCCGGCTGGTGACTGCGCCATTTAAGAAATCCGAAATATTCTCTCAACAATCCCGGGGCCATATCACCCGCTATCATTGCCGCCTCGATAGGCAGTGTCCCTGAACCGCACATAGGGTCAGTAAATGCACCACCGTTCTTTGCGATTTCCGGCCACCCGGATTTTATCAATATGGCTGCAGCCAGGTTCTCCTTGAGAGGCGCCAGCCCTTTATCACTGCGGTAACCGCGTTTGTGCAGGCTTAGTCCTGAAAGATCAAGACTCACGGTAACCTTTTTTCGGTTCATAAATACGTTAATGCGGATATCAGGCAGATTAGTATCAATTGCAGGTCGTGTTGAATATTTGTCTCTGAACTGGTCAACAATGGCATCTTTGACCTTCAGGGCACCAAAATGTGTGTGATTGATAATTGACTGGTTTTCGTGGAAATCAACCGCAAGGGTATTCTCCGGAGACATATGATCCGACCAGTCGATGTTCCGGATACCGTCATACAGATCTTCTACCGAATTTGCCTCAAAGGAGCCGATCACGATAAACACCCTGTTTGCCGTTCTGAGCCAGAGACAGACCCTGTACCCAAGCTTCAGGTCACCTGCAAATGATGCTCCGGCCCTGGCCTGTTTCACATCTGCAGCTCCAAGATCCTTAAGCTCTTCGACCAGTATAGGCTCCACACCCTTTGGTGCAGTGGCGAAAAAAGAATATGTAGACTCCATCATTTAATACCCGGTATCTTTAGATTTAATGAGCACTTCCCTTTTGGGGAGTAGAGGATATGAGGGATAGATTTTTGTGTCAATAAATTTTAAACAACATTTCTTGAGTCACACTTAATCAATAGGCAATTTAAAACCTTAAAAGATCGCTTGCAGAAAATCGACCTCGCTCCTTAATGCAAATGGCAGCGGACCAGGGACAAATAAGAACATATCCATACCTGTCAGGAGCCATAAAAATACATAGAAAAGTGTATCATCATTCAGGCTGGGCGATTAAAAAACCCTGTAAATTTCTCCTTTTTTTTATCTATTTCTCAGGAAAATATTGTTTTTTCTTTAACTATAACGTATTTGAAGCCGATTGAATTAATAGTTTTAGCTCCTGATTTATTGGAAGTATTCTGTTTCGGATGTTTTAAAAACACTTAGGTAGGAGTACCGTAATGATCGGAAGTAGCTAATATAAGGTTTTCGAATTAGGCTGAGAACAATATCCAACAGGCATTATCGGATATTGAATTTGCTCGTCAGACATTGGCTTTCTCCAGTTGAACTGAAGTATTCGGCGTCTTTTGAAAACCCGAATACTTTTTTTTTGGAGATTGTACATAATGTGTCTGCATATATATAACGGATTAACGTCATTCGTAAGGGGACTTCTTTATCCGGTTGTAAGCACCAATACACCTGTTAGATTTATCCCGTTTATTCTATTAACATTCTTTCTTTCCGCCTGTGCTTCCGTGCCTCTTCAAAGTGTCAAAACTGTTTCAATCGATCGGTTTCCGGCCTATCAGGCTTCCGCCGGTGCAGAAATATTCCCTGAATCTGTTGATGAAACCATTCCGAATGTAGACATTCTGGCATTGGACTCTAAAACAACCGCTTTACTTGATAATAAGGTTGCAAAAATCCCGGATCCGAAAAAACGATTTGAAGCCCTCAAAGACGTCCTTTTTAAAAAGGTCAAACGTGACTCGGTAAGTGGTATAGATATATATGATGTTAAAACTGCTCAGGAGGCATTTGATACCGGGACAGCCAACTGTCTTTCATTCACTAATCTTTTTGTTGCAGCGGCCAGGTATGTGGGGCTGAAGGCGCAATATATAGAGATACCCACATCACCGAACTGGAAAAAAGATGAAGAAGTCCTTTATGTCTCGCGACATATCGGGGCTGCAGTGACCCTATCTGAGTCGCTGAAAAAGGTGATACAGCTGGAGATTGTCCAGCTTGGCGAGGCCAGTAAGGAATCAGACGGTTCTTTAAAATTTTCGGTCTCCAGTTCGAAACTGACGCCTGTAGATATATTAAATCCCGCTCATTTTACACCTGTATCCGATAACCGTGCATTTGCGCAGCATTATAATAATAGTGGAAGCAAGTATATGGCAGAAGGAAATCGTCCAGCAGCCTATCAATATTTTGTAAAGGCGCTTAAGATCGATCCTGAACTCAGTTTTGCATGGGCAAACCTTGGTGTTACCTACAGGCTCAGCGGCCAGAATAAAGTGGCAGAAGATGCATATCTTCAGGGATTTGCAGTTAAATGCGATAAACTGGACAACAGCAGACTGACAATATTAAACAACCTGATAAATCTTTACGAAAGAACCGGCAAAAATGACAAAACCGAACTCTACAGATCCCTCCTGTTGAAACTCAAAAACGAAAATCCTTATTACCACTATTCATTAGCCAGAACAGCCTATGAGGATGCTCAATATGAAAAAGCGGAAAAACACTACCTGGAGTCTATCAGGCTTATGGATGATGAAGACCAGTTCTACTACGGGCTTGCCTGCACCTATATGAAACTGGGAGATATTGCAAAGGCCGAAAAAAATATCTACAAGGCCTTCTGCTATTCATGGAATGACAGTAAAAGAAAATATTACAGTGAAATACTTGATGAAATGAATAGCAACATCTTCCAGGCCAAACTGACACTTTCAGCCCGGGAAACTGTATTATCAGTCAATTAAAATTAGTTGAGAGATGCTGATATTGAGCTGTTTGGTTGCCTTGCTGCCTGAATCGAAATTCAGGCGGCAAAAAATATCATCTGGAAAGATGCAGCGGATTTTATAAAATGCTTTTTTTGACCCAAAGTGAGTCAGCTTTCTCCATCATTTACTCAAAATATTATTGTCATTTGACTTGTTTAGAAACAGATTTATGTGATAAGAAGAAATTTATCTGTAAATTGATAAAAAACAGAATAAGGACAGTAACTTGAGTGAAACTAGATTAATTTTTTCAGCTATCAGCCACGAAACCGAATCGGAGCCTGAATGAATCACGATTACAGACACGCACGTGAAAGAATGATAAAAAACCAGCTTATTCCAAAGGGAATAACTGATAACCGTGTACTGCAAGCCATAGCAAAGGTTCACCGGCACGTTTTTATTGAAGAGGCCATAGCAGGTGAGGCATACAGTGATCACCCGCTGCCTATCGGTCACAAACAGACAATATCACAACCCTATATTGTTGCCCTGATGACACAGATTTTAAAACTCAAGGGCACAGAAAAGGTGCTTGAAATAGGAACCGGAAGCGGCTACCAGACGGCCATCCTGGCTGAACTGGCAGAAAAGGTCTACACCATAGAACGGATTCGCCCTTTGATGGAAAAGGCAAGGTATCTGTTAAATTCCCTGGACTATACCAATATCCTGTTCAAGTATTATGACGGAACGCTGGGATGGCAGCAATATGCCCCCTTTGACGCCATTATTGTAACAGCCGGGGCGCCACAGATCCCTGAACACCTTGTTGAACAGCTTGCAGAAGGCGGCAGAATGGTAGTGCCGGTTGGCGGCAAAACAAGTCAGGAACTGATCGAGATCGTCAAGGTGAAAAACAGTTACAGAGCAGTTAAACATGGCGGATGCCGCTTTGTAGATTTAATAGGCGCCCATGGCTGGAAAGAATGATCCCTCACCTGCTATTTCCTCGATAGTAAATGATTTTTCAGGCATACCCGTCTCAGACCTGAAGGGCGTGGGGCCTAAAAGGGCCAAACTCCTCGCAGGGAAAGGTATATATACCGTACTTGATCTCTTCTATTTTATACCAAGAGATTACGAGGACAGATCGAAAACCCGGCCCTTTGACAGTCTTGCGGATGGAAAACCCGCCTTTGTAAAGGGCGAGGTCGTATGGTCAGGAGAAGAGAAGCTCTTAAGGGCCAGAAAAAAACTCTACAAAATATTAATCAGCGAAGGTGTGCGCAGGCTTGAACTTGTCTGGTTCAATATTAACAAGGCATATTTTTCATCAATCTGTATGCCAGGACAGGAGATATCAGCCTATGGGACTGTAAAATATAATGGAAACAGGATACAGATGTATCATCCTGATGTTTCTATTTCTGATGAAAAGAAAGAAACCCCTGCACTTTTACCCGTTTACCCTGCCATTGATGGAGTATCAAACAGGATATTAAGATCAATAATAAAAAACTCCCTTGATGAGTATCTGGATCTCTTAATTGATCCTGTACCGGTCAAATGGCTCGAAAATGAAAATTTACCCAGTCTCAGAGAGGCAATAAGACATCTGCACTTCCCCGGGGCAGAAATGGACATTAATCTTCTTAGAGATGCTGATACCGCATTTCATAAAAGAATACTGTTCGACCGCTTTTTCAACATGATGCTCAGGGTGGTACATGAAAAACATCAAAGAACAAAGATCACAGTCCCTCCCCTGGAAATAGATGAAAAAGCGTTCAAGGAAATTGAGGGTTTCTTTCCATTTGACCTTACGAAAGACCAGTTAAAAACCATAAAGGAAATCCGTGAAGATCTGGTAAGCGGACACCCTATGAACAGACTTATTATGGGGGATGTCGGGACAGGAAAGACACTGATCGCAGTTGCTGCTGCCTGGATGGTTATTAAAAATGATCTCCAGGCGACCCTGATGGCCCCCACTCAACTGCTTGCGGAACAGCACCTGGAATATTTTAAGACACTTTCCCCCGAAATGGGATTTAAACCGGTTCTCCTGACCGGCAACCTGAACAAATCTGCCAGGGAAAATTTCTACAGTGATATTAAAAACGGCATATACAATATTATCATTGGCACCCATGCATTAATCCAGGACAGATTGAAATTTCGCAAACTGGGCCTGGCTATTATAGATGAACAGCATAGATTCGGTGTAAGGCAGAGATCAACAATAATTGGAAAGGGAGAAAACACCCATGTCCTGTCCATGTCTGCTACTCCAATCCCAAGGACAATTGCCATAACCCTTTACTGGGACAGGGATCTTTCAATAATAAGCCAGTATCCGGGTAAACGCACCCCGGTTTCTACTGTACTTGTTGAAAGGTCGAAAAAACGATGGATTTTTGACATACTGACTAAAAATATATCAGACGGACGTCAGATTTATATCATATGCCCTCTTATTAATGAGTCTGAAAATATGGAGTTGAAGAATGTCGTTGAAATGACAGAAAGTCTCAGGAAAATACTGAGCAATACATGCAGAGTGGAGTATATCCATGGTCAGCAGGATCCGGTTACAAAGGAATGCACTTTGAAGGATTTCAGGGAAGGTAAAATAAATGTTCTTGTTGCAACAACGGTAATTGAGGTAGGTATCCATGTACCAAAGGCTTCCCTTATGATTATTGAACACCCTGAACGCCTTGGTCTTGCCCAGCTTCACCAGCTGCGCGGAAGGATAGGAAGGGACGGCAAAGGAGGCACATGTATACTGGTATCACAGGAAAACCCGTCGGAAAAGACCCGGAATAGACTTGAAGTAATGACAGAATGTCAGGACGGCTTTGAGATTGCAAAAAAAGATATGGAATTCCGGGGATATGGGGAAATAACCGGCATAAGGCAATCCGGTTTCAGTGAGTTTGAGATAAGCGACATACTCAACCACCATGACCTGTTTAAAAGGGCCGGAGATATGGCAAAAAGCATTTTCAGGGCAGATCCTGATCTCAGGCAGCCTGAACATCACCTAATTAAGACTATCCTTGCCACTTCACCAGAGATAACCACTTGATATTAATATCATTATCTAACACACCCTAAAAACAGCAAATATTGTCAATAATCTGACAACCATACAGGAAGGCCTCTTGATTTTGTCATTTTCCGAATTATAAAAGCCGGATTCAGGGTCTGAAACCCTGTTTTTCACCTGAAGATTACTTCCTGTTTCGGCTGTTATTTCTTCAGAATTCCCGGCATACACGGGAAACAGAACATTTTGAGTCATTTGATGGCATCTTATCGCCAAAACCATGCCCCATAAGGGTTTTGGCAGAGGGCATTGGCACGAAACATGCTATAAAAACAATACGTTCCAACGAGATGATTTATTAATATATAAAACCTCAAAAAAGAAATTAACCAATGGCGAAAATATTAATAATTGATGATGATAAGGCAATCTGTACATCACTGCATGCGGCAATAAACCGAATGGGCCATGAATCAGAATACGTCTATTCGATTATTGATGGCCAGGCAAAGGCACTTACCCAATCATTTGATGTAATACTCCTTGATGTGAACCTGCCGGATGGAAACGGCCTCAGTCTGCTTCCAAAACTAAGGAGTAATCCTTCCTATCCTGAGGTCATAATAATGACCGGGGAAGGAGATCCTGATGGCGCGGAACTGGCAATAAAAAACGGTGCATGGGATTATATTGAAAAACCCCTCTCTATTGAAAGCATGACCCTTCCCCTCACAAGGGCGCTCCAGTACAGGGAAGAAAAAAAGGTTGCGAGCAGCTCTATTGTATTAAAGAGGGAAGGCATTATCGGTGAATGTGCAAAGATCAGGCACTGTCTTGACCAGGTGGCCCAGGCGGCCTTAAGTGACGTAAATGTCCTTATCACCGGTGAGACAGGAACGGGCAAAGAGCTTTTTGCCTCGGCAATACACGACAACAGCTCCCGCAGAGATAACAACTTTGTTATTGTTGACTGCGCAGCACTTCCCGAGACACTTGTGGAAAGCACGCTCTTTGGCCATGTAAGAGGAGCATTTACAGGTGCTGATCGTGATAAAGAAGGACTCATAAAACAGGCAGACAACGGCACCCTTTTTCTTGATGAAATAGGTGAACTCCCGATATCTGTTCAGAAAACATTTCTGAGGGTGCTGCAGGAAAGGAAATTCAGGCCTGTTGGAGGAAAAGAGGAAATCAAAAGTGATTTCAGACTTGTCGCGGCGACAAACCGAAACCTTGATCAAATGATTACAGAGCATAAATTCAGACAGGATCTCCTGTTTCGAATACAGTCTCTCCCCATCTGTCTGCCCCCCCTGAGGGAGAGGGTTCAGGATATAAAAGAGCTTGCCATGCACGTTATCAGCAAATCCTGTGAACGTGAAAGGATTGGTACAAAAGGATTTTCTCCCGAATTTATCAAAACACTTGAAGTCTACAACTGGCCGGGGAATGTGAGAGAACTTGTTAATGCGCTGGAAGGTGCTATAAGCAAGGCCCGATATGAGCCTACCCTGTTCCCGAAACACCTGTCCGACCAGATTCGGATAAATTTAGCCCGTTCAACTATATCCGATAACCCTTATAAAATTATCAGTAGTGAGAATATTAAAAGTAACAGGACCTTATCTCAGGTAATTCCCACTATAAAGGAATTCAGGGAAAATATTATTTATGAAAATGAAAAAAAATATCTTCGGGAACTGCTTTCAGTTACAAAGGGAGACATTAAAGAAGCCTGTCGAATCGCCGGCCTGGGCAGAGCACGCTTATATGGTTTGATGAAGACATACGGCATCTCACGCGCATATTGATATTTAACAGCTATCATTTATAAGTTTCAGTCATTCTTTGCTAAGTCACCCGAACCTCTTATACATTCTCAAAACCGTCCAAAACCACTGGACAACGTCTTATTTTACTGGACATTATCCAGTTTTTTTAGATTATCCCATATTCCTCCTCCACCCTTTATTCCATTTATATTACTGTTATTACTGATTTTTTACAATAACTAACCTTTGGCACAATTCTTGGTATAGGAGTAACTATGTATCACAATGAATAATGTCTGAAATGCAACCGATAAGAGGATTTATTGAAAGGGAGAACAAATCTATGACCTTGTTATACTACAGACCACTCCAAAATACCGTTGCGGAGAAACTCCAGGCAATCATTGAGACAGAGTTCCCTGAAGAAAACCTTGAGATATATTATACCACTGAAGATCTATCCGAAAGACTTCGTCAGTTTGTACGCATTAATTGCGCGGCTATCATCCTTGCCGAGGATATTTATGATCTTCGCTCGCTTTTTAATCTGAAAAACCTGCTTAAAGATATCCGTATAATACTTATACTTCCTGACAGGACAGAAGAAACTGTTTCAATGGGCCATAAGCTTCATCCCAGATTCCTAAGCTATGCGGACAGTGATCTCAGTGATGTTACTGTTGTCCTTAAAAAAATTATCCAGCTTATGGAAAAAAATATTCATGGGAACAACATAATCGATGCGGCTTTAAACTGATGCACATTAGCACAATTATACAAAATGAAAAAAGAGAAAGGCTTCACAGGGTGAAATATCATTATCAAGCGACAGAGGTAACAAATGAATGAAATATCCCGGATAATCCAGGAGACTTTAATCAGGATATCTGAACTCGAAACACCTCTGGTAGAGGTGTCAACAGAAAGTGAACCGCAATTTGTAAATCTTGGAAACAGTCTGCAGGATATATACTCAGGCGCCGAAGGGCTTACTGAGCTTAGCAGAGAAACTGCGATGCTGATAGATGGTGAGTCCAACGACAATATTCTTAGCAATATAGGTGATTTTTCCCGCTCATCACTCTCCAGACTGAACGCCAGCAAAGAGGATGTTTCAAATATATTACCCAAGGTTGAAACTTGTTCAGTTAATCTAAAGCGGCTTTATGATATGTGCCCTGTTATCAGAACGATTGCTAAAAAATTGAACATCGTCGCTCTTCATATATCAATGGAGAGCAGCAGGAGTAGAGAATGCGAAGAAATGTTCAACTTTTTTGTGGAGGAAATAAAACAGCTTGCCGGCAAAGTTCATGAAATCTCCGTAAAAATCCGCGATGATTCTGAAAAGGCCAAAACAAGCCAGATCGCCGACTTTTCAAGCATTGCAGAAAGAAAAGAAATATTAAATTCTCTGGCTGACAATGCGCATCGCTCTGTTGAAGACAATGTTCACCACATGGAAGGCCTGATTAAGCTGGCATTAAAAACAATGCGCCGTGCAGAAATACATTCAAAAAAGATATCTTCCCTGGTCGGTGAAGTGGTTGTAGCTATACAGTTTCATGACATAGTACGACAGCAGATTGAACATGTCGTTGAGACCCTTAAAGAAGTCAGTTCTTTTTTTATTGAAGATACGGATGGTGAATCTATTTCCAATGAAAATCAGACAGTCTCACTGGCAAAAGCCTATTCCATATTAAGCCTGCAGGCTGAACAGATAAATCAGGTTACCAGAGAAATACATGATGCCCATAACAAGATACAGAGATCCTTCCATGAAATAGGCAACGAGGTTGAAAGTCTCGTTAACGGGATGATCGACCTCAGTGAAAACACTGATGGTACCCAATATACAGGAAATCCTTTCGAACAACTGATATCCGGCCTGAATCAACTGGATAAAATCATATCACAGGGCAGGGAAATGGCAGGAATGATAGACCGAAACCTCAGACAGTCGGCAGCGTCGGCTGAAAATCTGGCCGGCCATCTTACAGAAATGGAAGATATCGGCATGGACCTGCATATTAAGGCAATAAATGCACTTATCATGTCCAAAAGACTGGGAGCGGAGGGTAAAACCTTATCCGTATTGGCTGAAGATGTCACAGCGGTGTCACTTGATTCAAATGATTTTGTTCTTGATGTTGTGGAGATTTTAAAGGCAATCGGTGAACTCACAGCAAACCTGAAACATCTTTCTGAAGAAAAAGATGACCATCTACACGATGATGAGATGCATAAGGATAATCTTTCGAACAGTGTCGACATGATATCGGCTGTATATAACGATTTTATGCAAAAATCCTCTCTGTCTGTCGAACAGTCAAAACTGCTCAGAGCAAAGATATTCCACCTGGAATCAGAACTGGAATTTCTCAGGAGCATGGAAGACACTCTCTCCAGCCAGCGAAAAAACATCAATAAAATCATAGAAAAAATTACGCCATATATTCCGGAGGATAGCATTACCGGTAGTGATCTTGAGCATCTAAGCGAAAGATATACAATGGAAATAGAAAGAGGAATACATAACAAGGCACTCAAAAAAGACTCAGCATCTTCAGAATCTCAAAAAGATGCAGATAGTGAAAATATAAATGCTCCTGAAAATAACGAAGAGGATTATCTCGGGGACAACATTGACCTTTTTTAATTATTTCCGAATTTTTCAAAACACCTGAAAGGAGTTGCTATGGGAAGAAAAAAACAAATCAATAAAAATAATATCGAAATAGACACATCTCTATCTATCTTTAATGCAGCTTCGATTCATGAAAAA
Source organism: Desulfatiglandales bacterium (assembly GCA_963667015.2). GTDB lineage: Bacteria > Desulfobacterota > DSM-4660 > Desulfatiglandales > HGW-15 > JAAZBV01. Next base: position 1,830,155 of record CAXXJJ010000001.1, on the reverse strand, counting down.
ATCAAGGAAGCATATGAACAGTATGACAGCATAGAAATTGATTTAAAAGACATTACTGACTGTGACACTGCAGGCATACAGTTGCTTTACTCGTTAAAAAAAAGCTGCCTCGACGCCGGAAAGGAAATTTCGCTTATTAATCCATCTGATGCTGTTATCAGTGCCCTGGAGAGGATGTCCATGTCCCTGAACCTTATTACTGATAAGGGTTGATAAACAGCAATACAGGAGAAACGCATGTCAAAAACAATAATGACAGTAGATGATTCGAACAGCATAAGACAAATGGTTGGTTTCACACTAAAACGTGCAGGATTTGAAGTTCTTGAAGCAATAGACGGCAGGGATGCCATTTCCCAGCTTGATAGGACAACTATAGACATGATGATTACGGATCTCAATATGCCCAATATGGATGGCATTGAACTTATCAGGGAATTACGCTCTAAACCTCAATACAAATTCATTCCCATATTGATGTTAACCACCGAATCACAGGATGAAAAAAAACAGGAAGGTAAGGCTGCCGGGGCTACAGGATGGATAGTAAAGCCTTTCAAACCGGATCAGTTACTCGCGGTTATAAAAAAGGTGTTAAGGCAATAGCCATAAATATTATGCAATCTATACCAGAGCATCAGACCGGAATAAAAGGTGAGTAAAATGAGCGATACGCAAAATTTCATCGAAGTATACAGACAGGAAGCAGATGAACTGCTGGCTGAAATTGAAGAAACTGTTCTGGAAATTGAAGAGAATCCCGGTGACAGGGAGATTCTCAATCGACTGTTCAGGGCCGTTCACACAATAAAAGGCTCGGGAGCAATGTTCGGTTTTGATAAAGTCGTCAATTTCACACATACGCTAGAAACAGTACTCGACAGGGTGAGGGATGGTGTACTTCCGGTCACCAAGGAACTGATCGATCTGATTCTAAGTTCAAAGGACCATATCAAGACGATTCTTGATTGTACTTCCAATGATGATGAAATTGACATGGAATATGAATACAGCCTTGTCTCTGCGTTGAAAACATTTCTATCTCTAACAGATGATAAAATAATTAAACAGGCTGAATTCATCAACACAAAAAAAACCACATTAAAAGAGAATGAAAGTAATGTTACATATCGTATACGTTTTAAGCCGCATAATGACATCTTCCTGACCGGAACTGACCCGGCAATGTTAGTTGAAGAATTAAAGGAGTTTGGCGATCACCAGATTACACCTCAATTCAAGAATATCCCGGCTATAGATAAACTGAATCCTGAAGAATGTTATTTTATCTGGGATATTATTCTTACAACCAACGTATTTCCCGAAGATATAAAAGACGTATTTATTTTTGTCGAGGACAACTGCGATCTTTCCATAGATATCATTGATGAAGATCCTTATTCTGAGGAGGATGAAGAGTCGAAAAAACTTGGGGAGATTCTGGTAGAAAGACATGATATTTCGGATGAAGAAATAAATGATGTCCTCAATGGGCAGAAGCGTATTGGAGAACTTCTGGTAGAATCTAACAAAATAGATCCAGAGACTATTGAATCAGCTCTGGCAGAGCAGAACCAGCTTAAAAAGATCAAAGAAAAACGCCGGGAAGAAAAGGGCTCAGCCAGTCTGAGAGTCGCCTCTGATAAACTCGATACCATGGTTGACCTGGTTGGTGAACTTGTGACCGTACAGGCGAGGCTGTCCCAGTTTTCTTCAAATATGGACCACGCCGAACTTTTATCAATAGCAGAAGAAATAGAACGCCTCACTGCCGAACTCAGGGACAACACCATGAGTATCCGTATGATGCCTATTGGCACCACATTCAGTAAATTTAAACGTCTTGTCAGAGACCTTTCATCAGAGCTTGGTAAAAGCATTGATCTGGTGACAGAAGGCGCAGAAACAGAGCTTGATAAAACAGTCATTGACAAACTGGATGATCCTCTTGTTCATCTTATACGAAACAGTATTGACCATGGCATTGAATCACCGGAAGTGCGGAAAGAAAAGGGGAAGCCTGAAACCGGTACCATTCGCCTTTCAGCCGCCCACAAAGGGGCTCATGTTGTTATCACTATTGAAGATGACGGTGCAGGGCTTCATGTTGAGGCAATAAGGGAAAAGGCTATTGAAAAGGACATAATACAAAGGGATGCAAATCTAACCGACAAAGAAATATTCGAACTGATTTTTGCACCGGGATTTTCAACTGCCAATGCCATAACAAATGTCTCGGGCAGGGGTGTCGGTATGGACGTTGTAAAAAGGACTATTGAGTCTTTAAGAGGGCTGATTGAAATAGACAGTACTCCTGGAAAAGGATCAATAATTACACTGAAGCTTCCATTGACGCTGGCAATCATTAGCGGTCTTCTGGTTAGCATATGTGATGTAAACTATGTACTTCCACTGGCATCGGTGGAGGAATGTGTTGAACTGAACAGTGAAAACATCGATGAATTCCATGGTTCAAATATTCTTAATGTAAGGGGCGAAATCGTTCCATATATACGCCTCAGAGACCATTTTGAAATTAAAGAAGAGAGACCATCCCTTGAACATATTGTTATAGCAGATGTCCATGACAGAAGAATCGGGTTTGTAGTGGACAATGTTATTGGCGGGCATCAGACAGTAATAAAATCTCTTGGCCCGGCATTTAAACATATGAAGGAGATATCAGGAGCAACCATCCTTGGTGACGGTACAGTTGCACTGATACTGGATGTTAACGCAATGATATAATGTTTATATATTAAAATAATAAAAGAGGAGCAATGCTATGAGCGTAACAGGAATAAAAGAGACAAGCCAATATCTGTCATTCAATCTGGACCAGGAGATTTTTGCCCTGGCCATATCGCAGGTACGGGAGGTCCTGGACTTCACAGAAGTTACTAAAGTCCCCAGAATGCCTGACTTCATGAGCGGCGTCATTAATCTTCGCGGAGGGGTAGTCCCGGTTGTGGATCTTCGTTTGAAATTTGGACTTCCGGCTACAGACAGGACAGTGGATACATGCATTATCATCATGGAAATAACCATTGACGGAGAAACAACCCTAATCGGTGCACTTGCAGATTCGGTACAGGAAGTCATGACTCTTGACCCGGAAAACATCGAACCTCCACCAAGGATTGGAACAAGACTTAAAACAGAATTCATAAAGGGGATGGGGAAAAAGAATGATAACTTTATAATACTTCTGGATATTGACAAGGTCTTTTCTTCTGATGAGCTTATTGTTTTACAGACAGCAGAAGATGCCCCGATAAAAGAGGCTATAGCACAGCAGCAGGCAGAGAGCACAATAAACAAATCTCCATCTGCTTAACATGACTGCGGCTATAAATAGCTCATGTTTAATATTCAGCACAAACAGAAACTAATAAAAATTCAGGCATTATGTCAGCAAATCGAAATATTAACTATAGTAGATATAAAAATATTTAATTTTAACAACAGGGAATTCCGGAACACAATATTGATATTTTCCAGCTACATCGCTCTGGGTTCCACTAAATTACCAGGAGGTAAGGGATATGTTTTGGAATAATCACGTATTAAAAGAGGAAAATGAAGGACTTCACAGCAGAATTCAGGAGCTGGAATCTAAATTCGCTGAAACGGATGAAAAGGCAATCTATTGTGAATCTATCATGAAAGCCATCGCTGCCCCGATGTTCGTGGTGGACAGAAACCTGACAATCACTTTTATTAATGACCAGGCTCTCAAAGCTATGGGTTACACACGAGAAGAAGTGGTTGGGAGAATGACCTGTGCCCAGTTTTCAAAAACTCCTTTATGCGGCACAACTAACTGTACTCTCAAGAATTGTATGAGCAGCGGAGAAATCATTGTTGGGGAGACGATTGCTGAGACAAGAAATGGTCATAAAATTCCCATCAAAGCTTCCTGTTCAGCACTTATTGATGATAACGGTGAGGCATATGGAGGAATGGAAGTTATTATAGACCAGACAGATGTGACTAAGGCAAAATGGGAGACCGACAATATTCTTGGTTCAATTGCTGCATCCATGTTTACGACCGATAAAAACCTGCTGATCACTTCTGTTAATGATGCGGCATTAACCGCAATGGGATACAGCAGGGAAGAGGTTGTCGGTAAAATGACATGCGCCCAGTTCTCCAAGACACCGCTATGCGGCACCCAGAACTGTACGATCAAGAGTTGTATGCGTACCAGACAGACAATTTTTGGTGAAACAGTGGCTGAGGCCAGAGATGGTCATAAGATCCCAATAAATGCAGCCTGCTCAGCACTCTTTGATGAAAAGGGTGAACCATACGGAGGAATGGAAGTAATAATCGATATAACTGAAGTTAAAAAGCTTCAGCAAGAGGCAAGTGACCAGAAAGAATATCTTGAAAGGCAGGTTAGCATGCTCATGGAAAAACTCGAGCTCATGAGCAATGGAGATCTTACAATTGAGATTAAGGCTGAAAAAAATGATGAAATCGGCCAGATTGTTGACAGCATCAATACCCTGATTACTAACCTCCGGGATGTTGTTTCATCGGTCAAAATGGCCTCTGATAACGTCGCCGCAGGAAGTCAGGAACTGAGTACAAGCACAGAAGAAATGTCTCAGGGCGCAACCGAACAGGCAGCTTCAGCTGAACAGGCATCATCTTCAATGGAACAGATGTCCGCAAATATCAGACAGAATGCTGACAATGCACAGCAAACCGAAAGGATATCCATGCAGGCAGCAGATGATGCTGAAAATGGTGGAAAGGCGGTTCAAGAAACAGTAGTAGCCATGAAGCAGATAGCTGAAAAAATATCAATCATTGAAGAGATTGCCCGACAGACAAATATGCTTGCTTTAAATGCAGCTATTGAAGCTGCCAGGGCAGGCGAACATGGAAAAGGATTCGCAGTAGTCGCAGACGCGGTACGGAAACTCGCAGAACGAAGCCAGATTGCTGCAGGCGAAATAAGCAATCTTTCCACTACCAGCGTTGAGATAGCTGAAAATGCCGGCTCCATGCTAAACAAGATCGTCCCGGATATAAGGAAGACAGCTGAGCTTGTACAGGAGATAAACGCCGCCTCAACTGAACAGAATTCAGGAGCAGAGCAGATCAATCAGGCTCTCCTTCAGCTCGATCAGGTTATACAGCAAAATGCATCTGCATGTGAGGAGATGTCTGCCACATCTGAAGAACTGGCTGCACAGGCTGAACAACTCAGGGACACTATCGGCTTTTTCAAACTGGATGAATCATCAGTTAACAGCGGTGGATTAAAAAAACACAAAGTCATGCAGATAGCCCATACTGGAAAACCCGCTAATAAATTAATTACAGGCAACCCTTCTAAAAAAATTGCTAAAACACATAATGGAAACAACAAAAAAAAGGAAGGCGTTAATATAGTACTGGATGACAATTCAGATTTTTCGGGAGATATCATCGATGATGAGTTTGAACAATATTAACCAGGCAAATTCAGATTCCACAATTGGCAGGTTAAAATGAAGAACAGATCATCCGGAGACGGTTATTATTCTGACAGGTTATCGGAGAATGTTTTTTCACGATTAAGTCATTTTATTCACTCCAATATGGGCATAAAAATGCCATTGAGCAAAATAACAATGGTAGAATCACGCCTGAGGAAAAGGCTTAAATTGCTCAGGATTAATAACTTCAGCGATTACTGTGATTATTTATTCAGTGATCAGGGATTGGAGCAGGAGCTAAAATACTTCATTGATGTTATTACTACTCATAAAACAGATTTTTTCCGAGAACCTGATCATTTTGAGTATCTGGTCCAGAGGGTGATTCCCGAGCTGGTTGCCCAAAAAGGATCCGGACTGGGCAGAAAACTCAATATATGGAGTTCCGCCAGCTCAAGAGGAAATGAGGCCTATACCATTGCGATCGTTCTGGATGAATTCCGTCGCAGGTATCCAGGTTTGAATCTTGACTATTTCATACTGGGAACTGACATATCACTGGATGTAATAGAAATTGCCCAGAAGGCCATTTATGACCACGATGAAATAGAACCTGTTCCGGTAAGTCTGAGAAAAAAATATTTTCTCAGAAGTAAAAACTCTCAAAATAATCTTGTCCGGGTTGTACCTGAATTAAGGAGCAAGGTAAAATTCAGGCAGCTGAATCTTATGGACGATGATTTTAAATTAAGAGAGGCAATGGACATAATCTTTTGCAGGAATGTACTAATATATTTTGATAAAAAAACCCAGGATGACCTCATTTTACGCCTTTGTGATCATTTGAAAACGGACGGGTACCTTTTTATGGGACACTCGGAAGTAATCCACTGCACAGATAAACTGCCGCTCATGCCAACAGCACCGGCAGTTTACAGGAAGGTGAAGTAATGAAGAAAAAAATTAAAGTTCTTATTATTGACGACTCTGCGCTAGTACGTCAGACTCTTTCGGAAATACTGTCCTCTGATCCGGAAATCGAGGTCATGGGAACTGCCTCGGATCCTTATGTTGCGGCAAAGAAGATGAGGGAGGAAGCACCTGATGTTATTACACTGGATGTTGAAATGCCAAGGATGGATGGGGTTACCTTTTTACAAAAAATAATGAATCAACATCCTATACCAGTGGTTATCTGTTCCAGCCTGGCAGTCAATCGATCCGAAACCACAATGAAAGTAATGGAATATGGAGCAGTAGAAATAATTCAGAAACCAACACTGGGGACAAAGGAATATCTCAGGGAATCAAAGATTAAAATATGTGACTGTGTCAAGGCTGCTTCACTTGCCAGAATCAAGAGAGTACCCAAGAAAAAAGAAATACAACCCAAATATACCGCCGATGTAGTGCTTCCAAAGGCTACAGACAGATCCATGGTAGAGACAACGGAAAAAATAATAGCTGTTGGTGCGTCAACCGGAGGTACCGAGGCCTTAAGGGTTCTGTTTGAAGGTCTGCCAATGGATTGCCCGGGAATGGTTGTAGTTCAGCATATGCCCGAAAATTTTACAAAAGCCTTTGCAAAACGCCTCGATTCCCTGTGTCTGCCTACAATCAAGGAGGCGAGTAATAATGATTCAGTCCTGAGAGGACAGGTTCTTATAGCACCCGGAAATCATCACATGCTTTTAAAAAGAAGCGGGGCGCGATATTATGTTGAAATCAGAGAAGGCCCCCTTGTGTCAAGGCACAGGCCGTCGGTTGATGTGCTGTTCCGGTCTGCTGCACGATATGCCGGCAAAAATGCCATTGGAGTAATTATGACAGGCATGGGAGATGACGGTGCCAAGGGGCTTCTGGAGATGAAGGAACGGGGTGCCTTTACTATCGCCCAGGATGAGGAAACATCCGTTGTATTTGGCATGCCTCAGGAGGCAATAAAACTTAATGCTGCAGATAAGATACTCCCTCTAGAAAAAATAAGCGGTACAATAATCAGAGAGGCATAAAATTATTTTAAGGATAAGAAATAAATGAGGAGCATGCCATGAGTGAGAAAAATCTTAAAATACTTATCGTTGAAGATGACTTTATATCCCGCCGTATCCTTCAGGAAATACTTACTCCCTATGGTAAATGTGATATGGCAAAGGATGGGAAAGAAGCAATTCATGCCTTTTATCTTGGCTGGGAAGAGCTGTCGCCCTATGATCTCATATGCATGGATGTAATGATGCCTGAAATTGACGGGCAGGAGGCACTGCAGAAGATCAGGGACATGGAATTGGAGATGGGAATCATAGGGTCCCAGGAAGTTAAGGTTATTATGGTTACAGCACTGGATGACCTTAAAAATGTTATCAAGGCATTTCATGATGGAGGGGCTACTTCATATATTGTTAAGCCTATTTCCAAGAAAAATCTTATTGGTGAAATGGTAAAACTGGGATTAATTCACCAGGTGTAGAATTAATTATTATATATAAATTGTGCATGGTTTTTATATCAGAAATGAAAGACTATCTTAAAAGACAGGTCATCATTAAGATAGGTGAATTATATGCCACTGATGAGCCTACTGTAATATACACACTACTCGGGTCCTGTGTAGCGGTTTGTATTTATGATATAAAAAACCGCATTGGCGGAATGAATCATATTTTTTTACCGGGCAATAACTATAAAAACGATTCGTCTACACGTTATGGTGAAAACGCTATGAAATATCTGATAAAAAATATTTGTCAACTTGGAGGTGAGCGTAATAAACTGGTCGCAAAGGCCTTTGGCGGAGGGCATGTAATTCCTGCAATATCAAAGGAAACCGGAATTGGTACCAAGATAGTGGATTTTGTAATCCAATATCTTCAAAAAGAAAAAATAGAGATTGTAGCACATGATTTTGGAGGAGATAAAACCAGGAAGGTCTATTTTCATACTGATACAGGAATGGCTTATGTGAAGCAACTTTCATTAAAGAACCTTTCAGCGCAGACATTAAAAATGATCAGGTAATCAAAACGGGATTCCATGTTTTTAAACAGGTACAGGCATATTAAAGAGAAACAGACTGGTATGAGCAAAAAACGATGAAAAACTTAGTAGGTAACATAAAAAGCAAGATATTACTTGTCGATGATATAGATGAAAACCTGACAGCATTGAAGCGACAGCTTAGAAAACCGGACAGGATTTTTTTTACTGCCGGCTCAGGCGAGGATGCCTTAATGATACTTGAGAAAGAAGATATTTCGCTGATTATTCTCGACATAAAAATGCCTGGTATTGACGGATGGGAAGTAGCAGAAAAAATGAAATCCAGCGACAGGCTGAAAAATTTACCGATTTTATTTATTACAGCTGAATATCTTTCAGACGAATTTATTCAAAAAGGATTTGAAATTGGCGCTGTAGACTATATCACCAAACCTGTCGAGCCATTTCTCCTTCAGTGCAAGGTGGATGTCTTCCTGAGACTCTACAGACAACAGCTTGAACTCGAGGAAAATGAAAAAAGATATGTTGCTCTGTTTAACCAGGCGAATGATGCTATTTTTATTCATGACCAAAAGGGAAAAATTCTTGACGTCAACAGAAGATCAACTGAACTGACAGGTTACAGTTGTGATGAGTTATTAAAAATGGATATGCTGGCTCTCAAGCCAAGTTGGAAAAGATCCCTTGAGGACAGCAGGCTCCCCGCAATTATTGAAAAGAGAAGTGCCTGCTTTGAAACCGAAATTTTAAAAAAGAATGGAACCATAGTAGAGGTAGAGATAAGCGCCAATCTTCTGGAATACCCCAGAGAAGGTCTTTTTCAGGCCGTTGCCCGGGATATTACTGAACGCAAACGCTCTGAAAAGACACTTATTTCAGCAAAAGAGTTAGCAGAAGAAGCCAGCCGGATGAAAAGTGAATTTCTTGCAAACATGAACCACGAGATAAGGACTCCCATGAATGGTATTGTAGGGATACTCAGTCTGCTGTCAGATACTGATCTTAATGACGAGCAGCGTGAATACCTTGCACTCATGCAGGAATCAACAGAGGGTCTTCTAAGGCTTGTAAATGATCTGTTTAGCTTTTCAAAAATAACATCCGGAGGTATGATTATTGAGAAAGAATCTATGAGTCTTCAACAGGTTGTTCTTGCGTGTATGGAGAATTTTAAATCCCAGTCAGAATCCAAAGGGCTTGAATTAAAGTGGAATATTGATCCGAATATCCCGGACTACCTGGTAGGTGATCCGGAAATAATTCGTCAGATGATTATAAACCTTGTAGGTAATGCTATTAAATTCACTGAAAAGGGCGGCGTTACTTTTAGAGTCAATGCAGAGGATATTTTAGATAAAGATATTACACTTCACTTTATCATTGAAGACACAGGTATTGGCATACCTAAAGATAAGATGAATATTATTTTCAGAGAATTTACTCAGGCTGACGGATCATCCACAAGAAAATATGGCGGAACAGGTATTGGATTAAGTATATGCAGTCAGCTTGTAAAAATGCTCGAAGGTGACTTGTGGGCCGAAAGTGTCGAGGGAAAAGGCAGTACTTTCCATTTTACAGCAAAGTTAAGATCCAGGTGATCAGGTTTTTATTCGACAGATTTTTCCAATATCCTCTGCCAGGACCATCCCTTCCCGCAAAACAACACAGGGATCAAATGTTACATCAAGTATTGTACTGCCAGGTCCGCCCAGTGTAGGGCCGTTATCAAGGATCAAATCAATAGTTTCACCAAAACAATCGAACACTTCTTCTGCCCTGGTGCAGGGAGGATGACCGGAAATATTTGAACTGGTCCCTGTAACAGGACGCCCGATTGACCTGGCCAGGTCCGTTGCCAGCGGATGACTGGAAATCCTGACTCCAACCTTTCCGGTTTCTGCAGTCAACAGGGATGATATTTTTTGGCCTGCCTTAAAAAGTATGGTCAGGCCTCCGGGCCAGAATTTATTTATGAGGGTTACCGCCCGATCAGGAATATCTTCAACATATTCTTTAAGGGCCTCTATATCAGGCAGCAGGATGAGTATGGGATTGTTACTGTCTCTCTGTTTTAGCGAGAAGAGTTTTTCTATGGCCTGCTCATTTTCTATATCAACAGCCAGTCCATAGAATGATTCAGTAGGAAAGGCCACAACACCGCCAGAAAGCATAACCTTCCGGGCTTTATCCATTGCGGCCTTTAAAGTTTCATCGGAATCTATAACAAAAATATTTTCAGGGGGAGTTACTCTGTCCAATTAGCTCCCTTTTCTTCGGCTTCTTTTGTGAGGTTTTCACGGAAAGTCTTAAGAGTTTCGGCGATATCCTTATGTTTAAGCGCAAGAATCTGGGCAGCAAGTATTGATGCGTTTTTTGCCCCGCCCTTCCCTATTGCCACGGTAGCAACGGGGATTCCCGGAGGCATCTGAACAGTTGAAAGCAATGCATCCATACCCTGAAGGCATGATGAATCTATGGGCACACCGATTACCGGAAGTAATGTATGGGCGGCAGCCACACCGGCAAGATGAGCTGACCAGCCTGCCCCGGCAATGATAACCTCGATGCCGCGAGCCTCCGCTGTTTCAACAAAGGTTTTAGTCTGGTCAGGTGTTCTGTGTGCAGACGTTATCTTTACCTCGTATGGAATATTCAAGGCCTTAAGCTGATCAAGACATCCTCTCATGATATCTACATCTGATGTACTGCCCATTATTACTGCAACCAGAGGTTTATTTTCTGTCATATTGTTCTCCTTAAATATAATAAAATCCGGCGCAAGGCTCAGGACTCAAGGCGCAAGGTAAAAACCATCTTCCCCCTGTGCCCTGAGCCTTGAACCTTGTGTCTTAAGCCTTTTGCATTTTGTCTTTTACCTTGAGCCCTGCGCCCTGTACCCTGCGCCTGGCTTTTATTTGTACGCCATCCCGATCATGGGATAAACAACAATCCCGGCAAGGGTTGCAATATCCTCTGCCGAAAGAATCTCTGATACAGTCTTGTCAAATAGAAGGTTTCCATCCGGCGGAAACTCATCATCTCCTTCCCAGATAAGAAGCGCAACAGGTACCAGCGGAAGGGCTTTCACCTTTACCGAATAATCCCCAAGATCAAGTGTTTCGGCATTATATGCCTTTGACGCAATATCAACCATCTTTTTTGCATTAAGGCCGAATGTCTGGATCAGCGGAGTTTTTGCCCTTTTTATAAAGGCATCCATATAAAACCTGCCGTCAGGAATATCCTGGTACGAAACCCACTCTCCTGCAGGCTTAATACCCTCTTTTAAACATGCTCCGTTCAGGTAATGGAGCAAGAATGCCTGCTGCTGGAGTGGTATTTCACCGTCACCTGTTTCATATGTAAAATCCATTTCAGGCCATGAAATAATGATATTTCTGTTCAGGAAGTTAAGACAAAGGGCCTTTAATTCATTCCCCTCTTTTTTAAGTTCAACACCTGAATACCTTGCTATTACTTCAGGATCATAATTAAGCAGCTCCTCTTTTGAAAGCGCCTTTGCCTGTTTAAAGTCGTCTATTCTGGCCATATCTCTCCGGGTAAAATATATTTTAAAATATTTAAAACCAGTTTTTTATTCAATATATGATATAAAATCAAGTCTTTAAAGTATTTATGATTTATTGCCCAGATATTTTCGGGATTAACAATATTGATATTATGTGTTTTAATCTGATACTAAAATTTGTTAAAAATAAGAATATATGCATTAACCAGTTAATTAGAATGAAAAACCATGCCCAAAAGAAATAAAAAAAGCCAGGTATTTAATACGGCATTTAAGGACCTTAAAAGGGTTGTCACGGAAGCAAAGTCAAAGGAACCCATAAAAAAGCTTGAAAAAAAGCCTGACAAAACCGAGGCTGATGATGCAGCGATCTTTAATGATGCCATGGCCGGAGTAATCCCCATTAATTCGGAAAAGGGAGAAAAGATAGCGCCTGCCGGTAAAACAAAAAAACCGTCCCACTCCCTTTCAGATTATGAGGATGAGGTAATAACCCATCTTCACAGCCTTGTGGCAGGGTCAATAGATATGGATTTCACCTTCAGTGATGAATATATAGAAGGCTCAATCAGCGGAATCAGTAAAAACATCCTTAAAAAATTGAAAAAGGGCAAATTTCCGATTCAGGCACATATTGACCTCCATGGTCTTACAAAAAAAGATGCAGAGAATGTGGTCAGAAAATTTCTGATCAACAGCCACAGCAGGGGATTAAGATGCGTACTGATTGTACATGGCAGGGGCCTTAATTCACCGGACAGCATACCCGTGCTCAAGGAAAGGCTTCCCATATGGCTCAATCGGGGTCCCGCAAGAAAGATAGTAATGGCGTTTTCTTCAGCCCAGCCGTATGACGGAGGTACAGGGGCCATATATGTACTTTTAAGAAAATAATTTAATCCATCCGCCTTCGCAGAAAAGCTTCGGCATGACAGGCAACCCGCACGAAATACACGAAAATAAAACAAGTATCTCGCAGAGCTCACAGAGTACACAGAGAAAGAAAAAAAGCTTTTGAAGTTATTAAAATCTTGTGTGGCATAAGGGCCATTGTTGCCTAGTATAAAATAATTTACATCAGTAATTTTCGTGCGTATCATACGAATATGACTGACTTAAAACGAAATATCCAATCCAAAATAAATGATCTTCTCAGTTATTTTCCTGCTGTAATCATACTGGGTGTCAGGCAGTGTGGAAAAACTACTCTGGCAAAAATGCTCAGGCCTGACTGGCGGTATCTCGATCTTGAGCGCAGCAGAGACTATGATCTTATATCAAATGATTTTGATTTTTTTATTAAGGAAAATCCAAATTCTTTAATTATTGATGAAGCACAAAGATTCCCTGATTTATTTCAGGAATTACGCGGTACAATTGATAAAGACAGAAAAACCAGGGGCAGGTTTTTACTCATCGGGTCGAGTTCAATAGATCTTATAAAAAATGCTTCAGAGAGCCTTGCAGGTAGAGTGGGTATCATTGAGTTGAGTACATTTAAATCAAACGAGATTTATTCTCTCAAACTCCCTGAATTTTATAAAATATTTGAAAAGGAAATTAACAATTCTACAATAGATTTTTTAAGAGATATTACACCCGAAATAAGCCATGATCAGGTAATGAATGCCTTCTTAAAAGGAGGATACCCTGAACCTGTGCTTGAACAGAATGAAAAGTTCTGGAATGCCTGGATGGATAATTATATCAAAACATATGTACAGCGTGATATCAGAACATTATTCCCCCGATTGGACCTGATAAAATATCAGCGTTTTATTTCGATGCTGTCTGCTTTGACAGGTACAATTATCAACAGGTCTCAGGTTGGAAGATCTCTTGATGTTTCAGAAAAATCAATAAGGGATTATCTTGAAATAGCAGAGGGCAGTTACATATGGAGAAATATCCCCAGTTTTGAATCCAGTGTCAGCAAGTCTATCGTGAAAATGCCCAAAGGTAATTTAAGAGACAGTGGTCTAACACATTTTTTACAGGGGATAATAGACAGGAATCGGTTAATAAGTCATCCCAATGTTGGGAATGCCTTTGAGGCATTTGTGTCTGAAGAAATTATTAAAGGTATACAGGCAACGGATACGATTAACTGGCATTACTATCATTTCAGAACAAGAAATGGATCTGAAGTTGACCTGGTACTCCAGGGGCCTTTTGGAATATTGCCCATAGAAATAAAATTTGGCAGCACTGTTAAACAGCGCCAGTTACAGGCAATTAAAAATTTTGTTTATAAAAATGATTTACCCCTGGGAATAGTAATAAATAATAGCGAACGCACGGAAATGATTGCCGAAAGAATTTTGGTTGTTCCGGCAGCCTGTATTTGATTTTTTTATATCAAGTACGAAACACACGAAAATATGATTATGGATTCAGGCATAGATTATTAAGTATACTAACCTGCCCGTCATTCTCCGGCTTGCCTGTCCCGCCATAGCTTGAACGTTTTCGCGAAGGCGGAACAGGGGGATCCAGGCTAAAACTTTTTAGCAGGCACTACAAACTTGCGTGTTTTTTTGCAGTAAAAAGCAAATATTTTTTTTAAACTGAGCTCAATTGACATTTGTTTATTTCTCTTTTATAAGTTTTATATTCAATCAAATCCTGATAAAATTATAATTAGTTTACGATAAAAGACTCTCTTGTATTAATCCGATCTCCATAATATAAAGTAAACCGAAAACAAAACAGTATTTATAAAAGAATAAAATGGCCTCTAAAAACTTAAATATAGATCGGAAATATAATCCACATCTTGCACGGATATTCTCTAACTCTGTCATATCCGAATTAGTTAAATGTGATAAACCTAAATATATCCCGGAAATATTATCAGTTTCAGGTTTCAACAGTTTACTGGATAAAAACCTCAAATTAAAGGAACTTTTTAATACTGTATATAATTATCTGGCAAAGTCTTACAGGAATGAATACATATACAAAAATGCAATAGCTAATAAAATACTGCTGGGGAAACATTCCCTTAATACGTCATTTATGCTTACAGAATTCCGCGCATCAAACTGTAAAGCAGATGCAGTCATAATAAACGGTACTTCAAATATATATGAGATAAAAACAGAGCTTGATTCCTTTGAAAGATTAACAAGACAGGTCGAAGCATATAAAAAAGTATTCGATAAAATAAACATCATTGTTTCATCAAACCAGATTTCAAAAGTTCAAGAAACTACAAGTGACTCCATCGGTATTTTGGAATTAACCCCGCGCAATACCATTAGAACAGTCAGGGAAGCTGCATCACGAAAACACCTTATAGATCAGGGGGTAATATTTGACTCACTAAGGAAAAAGGAATACACGTCAATAATTCAGGAAAAATTTGGATTTATCCCTGACGTACCCAACACGCAGATTTATAGTGAGTGTAAATCATTATTCCTTGAATTAAGTCCTGTTGATGCTCATGACGCAATGGTTAAAGCTCTCAAAACCAGAGGGAATAACACATTAAAAGATTTTATAAGCTCCATCCCTTACTCTCTTAAAGCTTTTGCCCTTAATACAAAATTTAATAAAAAAGAAAAGGATCAATTTCTGGCATTACTTGATAAACCTTGCGGATGTCTTTTGAATCCAGCTACTCACTAGGATTGCCTATGTACTATCCATACTTCAGAGGAAAGCAGTTTGAATTGATAACGCTAAGGGAAAGTGTTGAGTATTTGAGCGATGGCAAGATTATCCCCATTATAGAACCGATAAAAAGCAATTTGAATGGTTTGAGAAGATGCCTGGAAGTTGTATGGAACACACCAATACCTTGATTGATCTTGTGTTTTTTTATTATATAGTTTCAAAATCAAGGAGGTATAAAGAATAAGTGAATTAGCTGTTGAAAAAATTTACCGCCAGATATCAAAACTCAGAGATAATGATAAAAGAGTTCTTTTAACAAAGCTTATTACTGAAATATCTACGTCCGACAAACGTCAACCCAAACTAAAT
The DNA here is from genome assembly GCA_963667015.2 of Desulfatiglandales bacterium. GTDB lineage: Bacteria > Desulfobacterota > DSM-4660 > Desulfatiglandales > HGW-15 > JAAZBV01. The sequence goes on along the minus strand of CAXXJJ010000001.1, from coordinate 1,814,198 downwards.
ATTTATAACCTGAAAGGTGTTGGAAAAGAAATCTGGGATGATATTGATGCGCAGGAATATGTTGACTCTGAAAGGTCATCATGGGAATAGAGGGGGTAATAGAGCATCACAGCCGAATAATGTGTGATACAGCCCCTATTAAATACTTATCATTTCTATAAAAATACCGATTAACAACGTATGATTGATATTCAAAGAATAGACAACATTATAAAACTTGCCCTTCTGGAAGCCTGCCGTGCTGACGATCCATGGGACAGGGAGCTTGGTCAGATCCATCTCATAAAATATGTATATCTTGCAGATCTGGCCTATGCAGAACACCATGGTGGAAAAACCTATACCGGTACACCATGGCGTTTTTATAATTTCGGTCCATGGGCAGAGGAAGTCTACCAAAGGATTGAGCCCGCTGTTGAATCAATCGGTGCAAATATCAAAAAGATAACCAGCCACCAATATGATAAGGATTTTTTCCGATATTCCTGTTCCGATGATTATCCATACGAGGAAGTTTACAATACCCTTCCACTGGAAATTTCAGGAATAATAAAAAAGGCAGTAAAACAATATGGAAAGGACACTGCAGAATTACTTCATTATATATACAGGACACGGCCAATGATCTGTGCTGCTCCGGGTGAAGAACTTTGTTTTGATTTTGAAGATGAAAAACAGGAATGGATAGAAGAGGAAACAGAAGAAGCGGAAAAATTATCAGTAAAAAGAAAACGACTAAAAAAAGAAGCAGTTGAAAATCTTAAAAATGAAATGGCTTCAAGGCTCGAAAAATCGCTTAAAGAAAAACAAGCAAGAAAAGAGTATACACAACCAAGATATGATGATGTTTATTATGAAGGTCTGGAATGCGCTGAAAGCCTTGGCGGTGATTTTATAAAAGAAGAAAAGGGAATTATTAACGTATCACCTGATTTTTGGAAATCGAAATTCAGGACTGATGATGAACTATGCTGATGACACAATCCAAGCTTACCTGAACAACTGGTGGATAGAAGATAAAAAACGAGATTTTCGCAGAGGCAGATTAATAAGAGCCCACCTACCCCATGTTCACCAGGTACCTATCACTTTAATTGCCGAAGGAAGGGGTGAAGACCCTACTAACCACTCCAAATTCCGCTATACCATGAAGGAATTAAAACTTGCAGACAAAAAAGATATATCAACTTTACCGACTGCTGCCTTTCCTCTGCATGATGACGAGACTATACTGGCATATAGAGCGAAAAAAAGACCTGCACTAATAATTTCATCCGGAGGTTCTGAAATACAAAAACAATTAACAAGAGGAAAACCATCATGGCAGACAGCACCGACAATTCTGGTTGTTCCATATTATGGAGTAGAGCAGAATGGGCGAAGAGCAGGATTCAGTGAAGAATTTATAAACAGGATAAAAAAAGCTGAATACCCGAATTTTCATTGGGATATATTGCCAATCCGTGGAGAGGGGAAGAAAGGCTCTCTCTGCAGGTTGGATCATATCCTTCCTTTGGGAAGGCATCATGATTCGGTAGAATTTACTGAACATTGCCTGAGTGATGAAGCAATGTTGATTATTGATCAATGGCTGGAATGGCTTATTGAAGGCACAAAGCCGGGTGAAGACTTACAATACCTGCGAGAGAATTTATTGGGTATACATGGAATTTAAAATAAAGGTTTAAACTCTTTTAATTTTCGTGCCTTTCGTGTGTTTCGTGGTAAAAAAAACATGAGTACAAAAACATCAATAGAATGGACAGAACATACATGGAACCCGGCAACAGGATGTACAAAGGTATCCCCCGGCTGTGAAAACTGCTATGCAGAGGTAATGGCAAAACGCTTACAGGCTATGGGCGCGAAGGGATATGAGAATGCCTTTAAACTTACCTTGCAGCCTCATAGACTGGAGGAACCATTACAAAGGAAAAAATCGACTGTATACTTTGTTAACTCCATGAGTGACCTGTTCCATGAAGACATCCCCGATTCATATATCAAAAAGGTATTTGAAGTGATAGATAAAGCCCCATGGCATACCTTTCAGATATTAACAAAACGAGCCAAACGGATGACAGACATCATGCAGGATATAAACATTCCGGCAAATGCATGGATGGGAGTAACTGTTGAAAACAGAAAGCATGGCCTGCCAAGGATAGACTCATTAAGGAAGGTAAAAACCGATGTCCGGTTTCTTTCCATTGAACCTTTGCTGGAAGATCTTGGAGACATTGATCTGACAGGTATTCACTGGGTTATTGTCGGAGGAGAATCAGGATCAAAGGCGAGACCAATGAAAGCAGGATGGGCCAGGAATATTAAACAGCAATGCAAAGAATATAATGTTCCATTCTTCTTCAAACAATGGGGAGGCTGGGGAGCTGACGGAGTAAAAAGGCCAAAAAAGCAAAACGGCAGATTACTTCTTGGCCGGACCTGGGACAGTAAACCAGAGGTATTACAACCTTCCCTAGCCTATTGAAAAAATATCGATTTAACCACGAACCACACAAAATACACGAAAAATAAAAGCAATCATAAGCCTGTCCCATAAATTTATGGGACAGGTAGTAAATCTCACATCAACAGCCAATAACTCATTGATTTATATAACAATATTGAAAAATAAGCTTTTTATACCTATGGACACTTCAAAAAGCCCTGGAAAGTAGAAAAGAAGTGCTTATTAAAATAAAACTTTCGTGTATTTTAGCCTGTCCCGCCGAAGGTTTTCCAGCGAAGGCGGAGGGTTAAAAAGGATTGGTGTTCCTAACAGCCTACAGCCTTTACCCTGTTAAATCCGCAAAGCGGGCTGCGAAGCAGCATTTAATAGGGTGAAAACCTTCAGCCTGAATTTAACATTTGACTTTCCCCCCATTTTTTTATATATGCCATTTAAGTCTTACCAAATAAAATCCAGTAAAATAAACAGCCTTTTTATGTCCTCCACGACATTATTCTTTTTAACTGGTAAACCTGTGTCAAAGCTCTTTGTTGACACTGTTTTGTAGTTGCTTTTCGTATAATACTTTTAAGCATTAAATAAAAATTAATAGGTGTTTTTTTGATATAGTGAGAAAAACATCTCAAAATCATATGGGCAAATTAATAAGTGATTCGTTTGACGTAACTATATATTTTAAATTTTCATGATTTTCTCAGAAAATATTTACCGGAAAAAAGTGTAAAACAAAAAGTATTTTCAAAGAAAATGATAAAAAGCAACTTACTTCTCAAAAATCACAAGTTAATGGGGCCATTATCCATTTAAGAAAGGATTACCAAGTCTTATTACTTATACTTGAAAATTGGAGAAATATCTTATGTCACGTGAAACAAAAGAAATTGTATCAAAAGAAGAAACATTCGATAAATTAGAAATTCGATTAGGTAGAATTATTTCAGTAGAAGAAGAAAACTCTTCGCCTAAAAAAGCTTATCAAATGAAGATAGATTTTGGCAAATTTGGAATAAAAACAAGTGTTGGGCGTTTTACAAACCACTCTCCTGAAGAGTTGAAGAATGCTCTCGTACTTGGCGTACTGAATTTTGAACCTAGACAGGTAGGGAATGTCACTTCTGAAGTACTCACACTGGGAGTACAATACCCAAAGACTGAGAGTGGCGAAGCAACATTTATCACACCTGCAGTAGATGCTAAAATTGGCGGCAAAATGTTCTAATACATAAATAACTATACGTCTGCTGACTGTAAGCTGACTTAAGTATTATTTATTTTCCTCCTCAAGCCGCTTTCTTGCGAGTTTCATTGACCTTCGGTCATTTTTTTACTTACATTGCCTGAGCGGGGAAGCGGGGAAGCGGGGAAATCATCCTCTATGTGGAAACTAAAGCAAGTATCTATTAATAAAACATGTCTATTGGCTAGAGGTTTTAATTTATGCTGTCACATCTTTGGAAAAAAAATCTAGGAACTTCCATTATTGATATATGTTTAGAACCATATTCTCAAACAGTTTCCGTTGGTGATGTATCTGGAAACTCTTATATCTTTGACTACTATGGAAATGTAATCACAGAGTACCCGCATAATATGCCCGTATGGGGTGTTTCCCATGCAACTAAAAATAATGGCACAATAACTTTTGCATCAGGACATGCTGATAAAATAAAAGGGAAAGGATTGGTATCGCTTTATTCAGATGATGAAATTCTTCTCCAGCATGAAACAAGTGAACCTATATGGGATACATGTATCTTAGGTAACATAGTATTTGCTTCTGGATGGGAAGGTGGACTTTACGCGTTTGATTGCGACAATGCTAAACTAATAGAAAGAATTGAAATAGGCACACCATTATATGGACTGTGCAAATTTGACGAAAATTCCATTTTAATCAATGCTGAGAAAGATGGAGTATACAAATATTCCATTAAGAATGGAATTTCCAAAATCGTATCACTGAAAAATAACTGTTACAATATATCTTATTCTGAACGTGAAAATTTTTTCAGCACAGGAACTCATGGACCATACATGTTCTCTACTTCTTCTAATGGCGTAAATATTTGTAAAAAAGAAGGTAGAGATATACTTTCAGTGGTCACAATGGATAAACTTGTTATCAGTGGAAGTAAATCTGGACAATTGACAATATGGTCAACAATAGATCCTAATATAAATATATACACATCTAATCAGGGATCAGAAATCTGGAACATTTCATATGATGAAAAGCATGGGCATATTTTTCTAGCCCTCGGAGACGGTTCAATTTCTTGCTTTTATATTGAACTCAATCAAGAACGTATTCTAGCTATTGATAAATTTCTATCCACATCAAATGTTAATAAAAAAAATACGGATTTAATTCTAGCCCTTCAAGAAGGTGTTCCTGACACAGTTATTATACCTTCCCTTCTCAATGCTATTACAAATAATGAAATAGAAGAAAAGGAAGCGAAAAACCTGATAGAAACCATAGATAACCGAGCCCAAAATGGTGAAACGGATTTCAATCGATTTATAAAATCGATACTCTGCTTTTCCATTGGAGAATACCAACTTGCAGTAGACGGATTACAAATTGTAGATTCTACTCATCCATATTACAGTCTTGCTGTTGTTCTTTTTGCAAAATCATTGATTGGATTAGGAAATTATGACGATGCTCGTCAATATTTAGTAGCAAATGTTTCAAGCATTGAAAAAAAATATATTCCAGAGATAATGTCTATGTTGGAAAACCTCGGAGTAGAAACATCAAATTCACTAACTAAAACTGTTTCAAGCAACTCTGCATCATACCGTTCTTTACTCGAAGACAGAAACAGGAATGAAATATTTTCCATAGCAAATCAGAAAAAAGGGAAAGCTAGCTTTTCTCAATCTGTAGATTATGGTGTTGTGAATTATATAAAATATGAATATCCAAGTCGCTCAGATCATGCAAAAAAAATTTTAGAAAAATCAGCTGTAGAGAACTATCTATTTAATGCTAGGTTTCCATCAGAAGGAAAGCCTGTGTCTCTAGATATAGGTTGCGCAACTTGTCGCTACCCTTTATGGCTTTCGGCAAATGGTTTTTATGCTGTAGGGTACGATATCGATGATGCAGCAATACATATATGCAAAATGCGTTCGGAAGGCGACGAAAATGTATGTATTGAAAAAAAGAATATACTTGAACATGATCCTGAATATAATCGATTTTCTCTAGTAACATGTATGATGGGGACCTTTAATCATATTCCCTTAGTTGATCAGCACCGTTTTATTCACTGGATTTATGAGAGCCTAAAATCAAATGGAATGTTTATTTTCTCATCATGGAATAAAGAATGTCCATATACAAGTCACTTACATTTTTATAACCGAGAAGAACGTGAATATATCCAACGCAATACAAAAATGACAAAAGGTGTTGAAGATATGCTTAAAGATAGTGGTTTCATTGTAGAAAAAGCCAAACCCATAGCATTTCTACCAGATGAATGTTACGAAGCATGGCTTGGTGAGATTAATGAGTTGGATGTCTTGAAAATTGATCAACATCTACTTGATTTATTGAGTGGAAAAAATTCTCAAATGTATGTTTTTTGCGCGGTGAAAGTATGATAAAAAAAGAAACAATTGTAGTAAAAGTGGGTTCTTCTGTTTTAGTCCAGAAAAATGGTCAGTTAAATTATTCGAGGATAGCAAAACTTATCGAGGACCTAGTAAATGTTATGGGTGATGGCTATCCAGTAGTACTGGTCACATCTGGAGCTGTAGCAGCTGGATCTTTCAATAGCATCAACTTGAAAGGCATCCCCAAAGATCAGAGAAAACAATATCATGCATCAATAGGGCAACCTAGGCTAATGAGATTTTACACTGATATTTCTATGCAATTTGGTCGAAATGTTGCACAAATATTAGTCTCCCGTGATTCATTTGCGAACAGAATGCAATATTTTAATATAAGAGACACTATTAGGAACTTAATATCTAATTCAGTGATTCCTATTGTAAATGATAATGACATTCTTCATAGACAAGAGGTTAATTTTTCTGATAATGACCATTTAGCTTCTTATTTAGGCGGAATGCTGAATGCAGACAAAGTCATATTTTTGTCATCTGTTGATGGCCTATACAAAAACTTTTCAGAAAATGAAAAGAAAGAGTTAATAGAAACAGTAGAAGGGGAATTCGAACTTATTTGTGAACATATTGAAGCATATCAAACTGGCACTGGCGGAATGTATAGTAAATTAAATGCTGCAAAACTGCTCTTTGATTTAGGGATTGATAGTTATATAGTTAATGGAAATATTGACAATGTTATTCGGCAAATCACGTTAGGAAAAGTAAGAAGTACGCATTTTAAAGCTCCGAAGCAGAGGAAACTATCAGGGGTAAGAAAATGGCTTTGTACGGGAGCAGTACCAAAAGGAGAAGTTGTCGTAAGTGACAATGGCGCAGAAGTAATTAAAAAGAATAATAATAGGGGATCACTATTGGCAAAAGGTGTTGTCAAAGTTAATGGTGAGTTTAACAAGGGAGATGTTATTAGCGTATGTACTGAAGAGGGAGAACTACTAGGATATGGCATTAGTAGGCATTCATCTGATGAAATTCTTACACTAAAAGGAAAAGAAAGTATTATTGTGGTGCATGCAAATTATTTCTATGGTTTTGATCACGGCTACTTTAATTAAGAATTATTTAAAAGTATCATAAAATCTGTGTAACTAAAAAGCCATTTAAAAAAGAGGACGACTTTCCTCAAAGAGGATGGTAAACTGATTAATAGCTTGCCATCTACTGATCGGCATTGTCCATTTTTTGATAATATTTTTCATGGTCATATTTATTCCATTCTTTTCCGGAAAAAACTCATAGCCCCTGCAAAAACAACTAGGCCGAGAATTAAAAGCCCGGCAAACTGTGGCCACAATACATCCATACCGACACCTTTTTTTTAAAAAAAACAAAAGGAACAAAAGGAACAAAAGGGGACAGGCAAATTATTGTTGATTTTATGATTTGGGTTGGGTATGATTTCCAAATCTCTTTTCAAGGAATGCAGGAGGTCGAATATGCCCCGAATTGCCAGGATTATAGTTAAAAACGAACCGGCAGTTTATCATGTAATGTCAAGAACTGCCCTGGATGGATTTGTGCTGGGTGACATCGAAAAAGAATATCTGGTTGAGTTGATAAAGAAACTCAGCAGAGTCTACTTTACTGAAGTGCTTGGATTCTGCATTATGGGCAACCACTTTCACCTCCTTGTAAGAATGCATCAGGATGATAAGTCTTCGGATGATGATATAAAGGAAAGGTTTAAGCTGTATTATGGTGAAAAGAATAGTGCTAGAGAATTAAATTGCACTAACATCCTTCAACTTAGAAAAAAATGGAGTGACCTTTCCGAATATATGAAGGAAATAAAGCAGAGCTTTTCCAGATTTTATAACAGAAGGCACAACCGCAAAGGTTTTTTCTGGTCTGAACGCTTCAAGAGTGTGATTGTAGATAATGGAGAAACCCTGATCAACTGTCTCGCCTACATTGATCTAAACCCTGTAAGGGCCGGCATTGTGGAGAAGCCGGAAAATTATCGCTGGAGCTCAATCGGATATCATTTACAGACGAATAATAAGGATGACTTTCTTTCCCTTGATTTTGGTCTGGCTGAATTCAACCCCGGTGAAATAGGGGAACCAGTCACAAGTGAATTTCACGGGGTAAATGATAAAAAGATTAGTGAACGCCTGAGATACTACCGGAAATTTTTATACGAAAAAGGTAATATAAAAAACCTGGAGAGAGAAAAATCCAGGGATTTTGAAGTGGATGACGTTGACCGCTTTCTTTACCGGACCCGGTATTTTACAGACAGCGGCATCATCGGCAGCAAAGCATTTGTTGACCGAGTCTACCAGGATTTTAAGGATTATTTTTCATCGAAACATGAGAAAAAGCCAAAGGGCATCAAAGGACTGGAAGGAATCTTTTCATTGAAAAGGCTTTCTGAGCACATCTAACCACAAACATTTTTTTACCACGAACCACACGAAAGACACTAAAAAATAAAAGACTTTTTCTTTATTCTTTTAAAAATGTAGTGTATTTCGTCGTAGTTATTGCTGATTTATTACCTTCACATAGCTTTCGGTTTGTAGGCCAACGTGTTGGGCAATGAGGTCAAAATGATTATCCGCGTGTATGAGGATACAATCTTCATATAAGGCACAAGCGGCTATTAAAATATCGGTATGCGGTATAGTTAAACCTTTTCTCCTGAGATTGAATGCAAGTTCAAAGGCTGTATCCCATATGTTTTCATTCGTTCCTATATTATCCAAAGCAGTCAGCCTCTTTTTAAGGCGTTGATATTCGGATTTGGACTTTGTGCCGGTAAGAATTTCGAGCTTGATTATCCCTGTGATAACCACCAGATTTTCTTTTAATAATTGATCAACCCGATCCTTGATTTCGGGAACATATTCCTTCCTTAATGCAAAGATCCATGCAGAAGTATCAATGAGGACAGGTTTAATCAGCATTCCTCAGTTCCTTTAAATCGTCTAAAGAAAGATCAATATCAAATGTGCCAAGTTCATTCCGCAACAACTCCCTGTTGTGTTTTTTTACAAGGGATCTGAGGCCTGCCTCAATCGCTTCTTTTTTTGTATGAGCGCCAATGGCCTTGATTGCATCTTCCAGAAGTGTTTCATCAATAACTACAGTTGTTTTTCTCATAATCACCTTTATGTACCATATTAGTAATACAGCTATTGTAGCCATATTAAATATATGCGTCAAGATGATTAGCGGATTGGAAGAGGGTTATATATTAAAAAAACTAAAAGCAAAATTGAACCACGAAATACACGAAATACACGAAAATCAGTCAAAAACATTTTTTTCTTAAAACCTTTCTGGCGTTGTGTGAATTACGTGCCCTAAAGTATTATCCTTTCTACCGTTGCTTTTGGATAATGGCCGAAGTTTATCAGTAAACCCAATCGATAGCCTGTTGCTTTTAGGTAATTTATAACTTGAGCACGATGCTCATTTGAGACTTCTTTAATTGCCTTAATCTATCCAATGATCGAATTGTAAAAAATAAAATCGGGCCGGTAGGTTTGCTTCAAGAATTTCCCTTTATAAGAAAGAATTAGTTCTTTTTGTGGTTCAAATTGTATGTCTCTTGACTTTAATTCCCTTTCAAGACATTCCTGATAGACAGACTCGAGAAACCCGCTACCCATCTCTTTATAAACTTCAAAAACAGCTCCCTGTATTGTATATACTTCATCTTTATAAATTATATCTGCCATGTAGGCCTCCATATAAAATACAAATGCTTTTTAACCACGAACCACACGAAAGGCACGAAAAAAGACAAAATAATTTATCTTTCGTTTTTAAACTTTTGTGTGTTTAGTGTATTTCGTGGTTAATTCCAAGTTTTTAAAAAAACAAAACTTTTCGTATGTTTCGTGGCTAATTCAAGGGTTTTGTTTTTAATCCATCCTTTTCCTGAAAAACCTCATAGCTCCGGCAAACACAACCACACCCAAAATCAAAAGCCCAACAAACTGGGGCCAAAGTGCACCCATGCCGACACCTTTAAGGAAGATACCTCTTATTATGACAAGGAAGTACCTCAGAGGATTCAGCAATGTCAGCCACTGGATTACAACAGGCATATTTACGATTGGAAAAATAAGGCCGCTCAGCATAAAAAAGGGCAGGATAAAAAAGAAGGTTGTCATCATTGCCTGCTGCTGCGTGCTTGATATTGCGGATATGAAAAGACCTATCCCAAGTGTACTTAAAAGAAAAAGTATACTCCCCAAAAACAATATCAGAATACTCCCCTCCATAGGAACCTTGAACCAGAACAGTGCAAAGGCTATTACAGCAATCATCTGCAGGATTGATATTATGGCATAGGGTATTGTCTTGCCGGCTATAAACTCCATGGGCTTTACCGGGGTAACAATAAGCTGTTCCATGGTCCCGGCTTCTTTTTCCCTTATTATGGCAAGGGATGTGAAAAGGAGCGATATCAGCATTATTAAAAAAGCCACAATGCCCGGCACAAAAAAGTAATAACTGTCAAGGTTCGGGTTAAACCATGTTCTTGTTCTTACGTCTACCCTGCCGTAACTCAATTCCCTTTGCAGGCGGTCCCTTATCATCTGTTTATTGAAATCTCTAAGCAGCATATTCATATATGCCATTCTTGTTGCTGATATATTACTCATACTTCCGTCAACAAGTATCTGGATATCGGCAGTATCACCTTTTTTAATTTTCTCGCTGAAATCAGGATTAATCTTTAAGCCAACATGCACCTTCCTTTTAAGGATATATTCTTCCAGTTCATGTTCATTTGCAGCCCTTGCTGTTACCCTGAATGTTTTGTTTGCATCAAATGCATCGATAAGCTTTCGGCTTTCATAGGTATTTGCCTGATCAAGCACGGCCATGGTTACATCTTTTACATCCGTGGAAACTACATAGCCGAATATTATAAGCTGCAGTAAAGGTGCAACAAACAGGAGAGGCCTGTTTTTCTTTTCTCTGAAAAGCTGAATAAACTCTTTTCTTATAAGTTCTCTTACGCACAGGAAGTTCATTTACATGCCCTCCTTTTTAAGCTTTTTTAGAGTATGAGCAAAAAATATAAAGAACATTATTAAAAGAATCATGTAGTCTTTCCAGATGTAGGAAAGGCCTATATTTCGCAGGTACAGGCCGTTAAGTATATCAATAAAGTATTTGGCAGGTACAACACGTGAAATATTTCTTAGCATGACCGGCATATTTTCAATCGGGAATACAAAGTCCGATAACATCAATGCAGGTAGATACGAAGTCAGGATTGCAATCTGGTTTGCAACAAGCTGGGATTTTACAGCGACAGAAATAAACAGTCCCATGCTAAGGGCTACCATAAGGTAAAGGGTAGAGGCAATAAGCATAAGAATAAAACTTCCCTTGATCACAACGCCAAAAAGTATCTGCCCCATAAGCACTGCCACAAGCACATCCGCGAAACCGATAAAATAATAGGGTATAGCCTTGCCCAGGAAAAACTCTTCTGCCTTTATGGGAAGAGACCTGATGGTCTCCATTGTGCCGTTTTCATATTCCCTTGCTATAACAAGGGATGTTAAAATAACTCCTACTATCATGATGATAATAGCAATGATACCCGGCACAATAAAGTTACTGCTTTCAAGCTCCTCGTTAAACCAGATCCTGATTTTTGCATTTACAGGGGGTTTGATTTTGTTCATGCCCATTCGGTTAAGGTAATCACTGAGCAGGCTGTTATTATAGACTTCTACAAATGACTCGATATAGCCTTTTGAAATAGTTGCATAGTTAGGATCAGCGCCATCCATTAAAACCTGCAATGGAGAGTCGGAATCCGACTTAATGTTGTCTGTCCAGCCCGGAGGAAAAACAAGGGCTATAGTAGCGTTTCCCTTATCAAGATATATCGCGGCGTCGGAAACGTCATTGGGGTAAGCTGTTATATTAAAATAAGGCGATGCGTCAAGCTTTGTTAAAAAATCTCTTGTTAACGGAGTCTTGTCATGATCAACAACTACGACACTTACATTATCCACATCAAGGCTCAGGGCATACCCGAACATGAGTATAAGAAGCAGGGGCATAAGAAAGGCCATGTAAAGGCTTCTGAAGTCTCGTAACAGGTGATAGAATTCCTTGCGTGCGATGGCTTTTACATTTACAAGGTTCATGTTCAAGCCTCTCTGGTCATGAGCTTAATAAAAACATCATTCAGGTCTGCATCGGGTTTATCAGGGCATACATCCTTTATCACCTGTTCCGGTTCTCCTGATACAACAATGGTGCCGTTATTTATCATCACAATACGCCCGCAGTTGAGCGCCTCATTCATGTAATGGGTGGTTACAAACACAGTCATGCCCTTTTCCGAAAGATCTTTTATAAAACTCCAGAACTGTCTTCTTGTGACAGGATCAACTCCTGATGTAGGTTCATCCAGAAAAAGTATCTCAGGTTTATGAATAAGCGCGCACCCAAGTGCCAGCCTCTGTCTCCAACCCTGCGGAAGTTCCCTTGTAAGCCTGTTCCTGAGATCGCCTAATGATGCCATTTCAAGCACCCATTCGGTTCTCTCCTTCCACATATGTTCAGGCACGCTGTATACTCCGAGGTAGAACCTTATGTTTTCAAAGGGCGTCATGTCTTCGTATAGAGAAAACTTCTGGGACATGTAGCCTATGGAATGCTTTATACCTTCGGGATTTTTTATTATATCGTACCCGGCAACAGTACCCTCACCTGATGTGGGCATAAGTATACCGCAGAGCATTCTTATGGTTGTTGATTTACCGGCACCATTGGGTCCCAGGAAACCGAATATTTCTCCCTTTTTGACTGAAAAGGCAATATCACTGACAGCAGTAAAGCTGCCGAACTTTTTTACAAGATCTTTAACTGTGACAATATCAGGCTGCAAAATTTTTCTCCGATAACTCGTTGTCATGCATTGACTGTCATTTTAACAAGTATTTTTGTAGGGTCGGGATTTATCCCGACCGGTTTTTATGTAGACGCAAGGTATACCTTGCGTCTACACGGTGGTGTGTAAAACACCACCCTACGAAATAATTACTTCTGCCGGTCAAAATGAAACATCGAGGCACTGAATCGTTGACACAACATTAATTGTCAGCCTGTGAGATCCTGCGGATAACCGCTTCTTCAAGATCGGGAAAACCCTGCATCATCTTTTCCGGAGTATCAAGGTCCAGAATTTGAGCCTTATGCATAAGGGCAATGCGATCACACTTTTCACCTTCATCAAGGTATGCGGTAGAAACCATTATTGTCATGCCCTCTTCTTTCATTCTGAATAATATTTCCCAGAACTCGCCCCTTGAAACAGGATCAACACCGTTTGTGGGTTCATCAAGTATTAAGAGCTCCGGTTCATGAACAAGAACACATGCAAGACCAAGCTTCTGCTTCATACCGCCCGAAAGTTTTCCAGAAGGACGGTCAATAAAGGGAAGCAGGTTTGAAAAACCAAGATACAGCTCACGCCTTCTATCTCTTTCTTCGCCAAATATATTGAAGATATCCATGAAAAATTCCATGTTTTCTCCAACCGTGAGATCCTGATAAAGACCGAACTTCTGGGGCATGTACCCCATCAGGGATTTTACCTTCATCCTGTCTTTTATATTATCAAGCCCCTTGATGAGTATACTGCCTGAATCAGGCGGTATCATGGTGGCTGTCATCCTTAAAAGTGTGGACTTGCCTGCGCCGTCAGAGCCGACCAGACCGAAAATCTCACCCCTTTTAATTTCGAGGGATATGGCATCCACTGCAGTTACCTGCCCGAATTTTTTTGTCACACTGTTTATATGTACAAAGGTTTCTACCATAGATTATCTTATCCACGCATCTGCCGGCATACCGGTTTTTAACTCAATATCGGGGTTTGGTATTTTCACCTTAACAAGGTAAACAAGCTTTACTCTCTCTTTGTGTGTCTGAATAATTTTTGGGGTAAATTCCGCCTCAGGAGAAATGAATGCAACTTTGCCCTTAAAAACTTTATCAGGAAAGGTATCCACTTTTACATCAACATCCTGACCGTGTTTAACCCTTCCTATGGATTCCTCATCCACATATATCTTGAGGTCAACGCTTGAAAGATCCGCCATGGAAAACACTTCACGGCCTACTGACACAAGCTCGCCTACTTCAACATTCCGGCTCGTGATTGTTCCGCTGAAAGGAGCCTTAAGTGTTGCATATGATTTCTGAATTCCTGCAAGTTTAAGGGCCGCCCTGCTCGCCTCTACCATAGCCTTTGCAGATTCTACCTTCTTTTCAAGGGCATCAAGCCTCTCCAGGTTTTTTTTTGCCTGGCTGAATGCAGCTTCCCCTTCTGCAAGCCTTGCACGGGCTGCCAGTATATTTTCTTTTCTGTAGCCTTCACTGAGCTGTGCAAAGCTTTCCTTTGCCTGCTCGTATGATCTCAACCTTGTTTCATATAAAAGGTATGCGTCATCGCGTTCTTTTTCGGATATTATTTTATCTTTATAAAGAGAGTCAGAACGCTCTTTGTCTCTTAAGGCTGTTTTCATGGCTGTTTCTGCTGACAGCATTGCAAGCCTGCCCTTTTCCACATCCTGTGACCGATATCCTGCTTCCAGTTCCTTAAGATTAGCTTTAAGCGCCTCAACCGCAGCCTCTGCCCTTTTAACATCCGCAGGTAAAACAGTCCTGCTGACTTCAAGTTCAACCTCAAGCTGTTCCATCTCTTTTTCTGCTGCAAAAGCCGATGCCTCTGCCTGCTGATACCGGGCATCAAACTCGGATGGCTCCAGGTCAGCCATAAGCGCGTCCTTTTCAACATGAGCACCCTCATCAGCATGGATTTTTAAAACTCTTCCGACTGTCTGAAACGAAATGTCAGCCTGTCTCGCCTCTATTGTGCCTGAATAAAGCATGTCGCCATTGCCGCTGAATATTTTACCCAGCACAACAAGAAGAGTAACGACTATAAACAAAGCCGCAAATGCAATGATAATTTTCTTCTTTTTATCTTTCATAAGACCTCCTCCGGAAAACACTTTTATCAGGCTTTAATGGCTCTCAGTACAAGCCGTTCTATTTCTTTCATTCCTTCTACTATTGATTTGCTACCAAAAACTCCGGCGCTTTCAGGTAAAGCCGCCTCGTACCTTTTTCTTGCAGGTTCTGTAGACCTGAAAAACATCATGAACCCGACTATCATCATGTGCACAATCAGCGGACTTGTTTTTATAAAAACTCCTTTTTCTATTCCCTCACTGATTATTCTTTCCGGCACACCAAGAATTTTAATAAAATCCTTTGCCATATATTCATCCAGGTTCTGACCGCCTGATGCCATTTCACGCATCATAATTCCGGGGAGATAAGGATGTTCTGCTATGGTTTTTGTAAGGCCTTTGATGTAATATTTAAATTTTTTTTCAGGATCCGAGTCTTCCGGTATTCCTCCGGTAATAGCATTACCGATATCTCCAAAAAGCATCTGAATAACTTCTCTGTACAAGGTCTTTTTATCCCCTACCCTGTAATAGATCATTGCTTTATTCACGCCCGCTCTTTTTGCGATTTCATCCATTCTTGCCCCTGAAAAACCTTCCTCGGAAAAAACCGACATGGCAGCCTCAAGTATCCGGCGTATTGACTCCTTCCTTTTTTTCTTTTGTACCATTTAACAATCTCCCGAAAATATGGCTCCAGTTATGAATTTTATCTAAACATTTTATTTAACTTTTTAGTTAAATTATATAGTTTAATTTTTTTGTCAAGTTATTTTGAACCACCTCCAGAATCAGGTTGATTTCATTAATAAAAACGAATATTCTCTGTCCGATTTTACAAATTTGGAAACAAAGAAGGAAAAATATATGAAATTAGGAATATTTGGTCTGCCGCAGTCAGGAAAATCTACAATATTTTCCGCCCTCACAGGCGCAAGGGGTGAAAGCGATACAAAAGGGGCAAAAAAAGACAACAGGATTGCCTCTGTTAAAGTGATGGATGAAAGAATTGATTTTTTAACCAATATGTACAACCCCAAAAAAACGGCTTATGCGTCAGTAGAATATCTTCTTCCGTCAGATGTAGGCGGAGGATCTGAAAATATAATCTGGAACCAGGTAAGGGTCTGCGATGCGCTTATTCATGTTGTCCGAAACTTTCCGGATTTTGCCGGGACTGACCCGTCGCCTGAAAATGACTATAAACAGCTCGAAGATGAGATGATTTTAAATGATCTCATGGTTGTGGAAAAACGTCTTGAGAGGATAAATGCGGATCTTAAAAGAGGAAAGAAACCGGATGAAGAAGAACACAACCTGGTTCTGGCATGTAAAGAGCTTTTAGATAATGGAGAGCCCTTAAGAAAAAACCCGGAGCTGGCGTCTTCTCCTCTTTTAAAGGGCTTTACATTTTTATCGGCCAAACCCCAGCTTGTTATCATAAACAATGATGACGATAATGACAGCCTGCCCGAATGGTCATCAAAAGATGAAAACATGGCAATACAGGCGGTGCGGGGCAGGCTTGAGATGGAAATAGCAGCAATGAGCAAAGAGGATGCCGAGATGTTCCGCGCGGAATATTCCATTGAGCAATCTGCGCTGGACCGAATAATAAAAGAGTCTTACCGGATCATGAACCTTATGTCCTTTTTTACTGTTGGTGAAGACGAGGTAAAGGCATGGACAATTAAAAAGAACACCATTGCCCTTGAAGCAGCAGGAGAAATTCACTCTGATATACAGAAGGGATTTATCAGGGCAGAGGTCTTAGGCTATGACGACCTCATAATATACGGCACCTTCAAGGACGCAAAGGCCGCAGGCAGGGTAAGGCTTGAAGGCAAGGAATATGTGGTCGAAGACGGTGATATAATCAATTACAGGTTTAATGTTTAGGAGAAACCAATGAACAAAATAAAAGTCGGCATCATTGGCGCCGGCGGATACGGTGGCTGTGGTGCTATCGAGCTTCTTGTTGAGCATCCGGATGCTGAAATAACAGGGCTTATGGCAAAGCAGGATACAGGTAAACCTGTAAGCGATATGTATCCGCATCTTAAGGGATTCTGCGACCTTATGGTCTATGATCCGAAGGACCCGGACTGCCCGGATGACTTTGACGTTGTATTTTATGCCACACCGGATGGAGTGGGCCAGCAGTTTGCCAGGGAGTGGCTCGATAGGGGTGCAAAGATAATAGATTACAGCGGGGATTTCCGCTTTAACGATTCAGCCACATATGATTCATATGCAAAAAGGATAGGCAAGACCTGGGACCATGCCTCGCCCGAACTGCTTTCCGAAACAGTATATGGTCTTCCAGAACTTCACAGGAAGGAAATAGCCGAGAGCAGGATAGTAGGAAATCCGGGCTGCTTTGCTGTAAGCTGCATACTCGGCCTGTCCCCTGCGGTTGATGCATCCATAATAGATAAAAAATCTATCATATGTGATGCAAAGACAGGAGTATCAGGAGCAGGGAAAACACCCAAACCCGGATTTCATTACCCGGCACGTTATGATGCAATGAACGCCTACAAGATTTCAGGTCACCAGCATGTATTTGAGATCGAAAGGGAGCTGAGCCTGATTGCAGGTGTCGATTTAAATGTAACATTTACACCCCACGTAATTCCCCTTACAAGGGGCATTATGTCCACCATATACGGAAACCTTACAGGCACAACAGATGTTAATGAGATAGTAGAGATATACAGGGAGTTCTATAAAGATTCGGTTTTCGTGAGGGTATTCGGCCCTGAAGTCGCCCAGGTAAGCACGGACGTAAGGGGAAGCAATTTCTGCAACCTTTCTATCAACGTGGATGGAAGGACAGGCAAGCTTATTGTAGTAAGCCTGATAGATAACCTTGTTAAGGGACAGGCAGGAAATGCAGTTCAGAATATGAATATCATGTTCGGCCTTGAGGAGTCTGCGGGCCTTTTAAAACCGGGCAGGTTTCCATAATAAAATCCAGGCACAAGGCTCAAGGTTTTTCCCTGCGCCCTGAACCTTGCGCCTTGTGCCCTTCTTTTATCACATGCACACCTTCCTTACCTGGGCAAAATCTGTCTGCCCAAGGAATATTTTGCGTATACCGTCCTGCATTAAGGTTGTCATACCGTCTTTCGTGGCCTGAGCTTTCAGGTCATCCATCTTTGCCCGCGAATAAATTTTTGACTGCATTTCACGTGTTCCTGCAAGCATCTCAAACAGTGCTACCCTGCCGCGATATCCGATATTGCCACATGTAGAGCATCCCTTTGCCCTGTATAATTTAAGGTCTTTTTTATAGGGGAAGCCAAGTGCATCAAAATTACCATTGTAGTACCTGACAAGGCTGTCATATTCCTCTCTGTCAGGGTGATATGCCTCTTTGCAGACAGGACAAAGGGTTCTGACAAGCCTTTGAGCCACAACTCCCAGGAAGGCATCTGCAAAGTTAAGCGGATCCATTCCCATATCAAGAAGACGCGTTATGGTTTCAGTCGCACTGTTGGTATGAAGGGTACTGAAAACAAGATGCCCTGTAAGTGATGCCTCGATTCCTGTTGATACTGTTTCAGCATCACGCATTTCACCAACCATTATTACATCAGGGTCTGCCCGGAGAAAGGCCCTCATTGCCTTGGCAAAGTTAAAACCGATTTTAGGGTGAACCTGAACCTGGCGCAAACCATCCTGGGTGATTTCAACAGGGTCTTCTGCAGTCCATATCTTTGTTTCCGGTTTATTGATATATTTTAGTGCTGAGTGAAGAGTAGTTGTCTTACCGCTTCCGGTTGGCCCGACTACAAGCACAATACCATAGGGCCGTGAAATCAACTCTGTAAAGGTGTTATAATCACGCTCATTCATACCCATTTTATCCAGGGGTATGGGCTCTCCTGTTGACAGAAGACGTATAACAACATCCTCGACCCCGCCAGCGGTCGGGATGGTTGCAATTCGAAGATCAATATCAAGAGGGGCAAATCTTCTGAACTTTATTTTTCCATCCTGCGGCAGACGCCTTTCCGAGATATCAAGATCTGCCATGATTTTAACACGTGAAACAAGCGCCTTTTTAAATGTGTATGGAATGGTCTGATATACCTGGCAGGCACCATCAATCCTGAATCTTATTACTGAATTGGCCCTCCCAGGGCGCGGCTCAATATGGATATCCGAGGCTCCCCTGTTGTACCCGTCAATAATCATCTTGTTAACCAGCTGTACAATGGCTCCGTCCTGCTCAGATACCCTTTCGGTATCTTCATAGTCCTCTTCTTCACCCATCTCCAGCTGCCCGATCAGTTCTTCGATACTGTCTGAATCCCTCAACATTCCAAATAGTTCGACATCAAAGAAAAGATCTATCATCTGAAATATATCTTCCTTGAGTGAAACACAGTATTCCAGATTAACTCCAGGCATAATCTGTTTTATGGTATCTCTGGCCGGAAGATAATCCGGATTTTCCATTGCCACCTGCACTACATTACCTGACTGAGATACGGGGACAAACACATTCTGCTTCAAAAAACTTACCTTCAGCCCCTTCAATAACTGACCCGGAATCACCATCTTTTCATCAAATGGTATAAAGGGTGTTTTATAGAAACTGGCCAGGGATTTCCCGATATCGTCCTTTGAAACCTTAAAATCCTTCATAAGTATGCCTTCAACGGACTTATGTTCCTTACGGGCCTTTGCCATGGCCGTTTCCATATCTACGTTTGTAATAATATTGTTGGTTATCAGGTAATCATATTTTGTTGTTTTCTGTTTATGCTGAAGTTTCTGGCTGTTTGAGATAGCAAGGGCAAGGACCTTTGCAATTTCCATGGCCGAGGCCTGGTCTTCAAGGGTAAAATAGGTCCCGTCAAGCTTATTTATGACCTCGATCACTCCAAGCAGAATTTTTTTATTATATATAACCGGAGCGGCCAGAACCTGCTTTGTTTTATAACCGGTCTGCAGGTCAAAGTTTTTATTGAATTTGAGTTCAGGATGGATACGTTTTAATTCGTGATCATCATAGGCATTATAGACACTTATTATCCTGCCTGATGCAGCGCAGAAACCGGAAAGGCTGTTATAGTCAATATCGACTCTATATTCTTCAATATCATCATTTGTCTTGACCCTTGAAACAATCTGCCTTTTTATCCCGTCAACAACATAAATGGTTATTCTATCGGCTTCAAAAAGGCTTTGGATTTCTTCGGTCAGGTTCAGCAGGGTATCAATGGTATCCTTCGCAGAATAGAGTTTATTTGTTATATTATTGAGTTTTCTCTGGAAATATAATTTTTTTTCTAAGTTTATCGCGGTGTTGTCTTTCTGCTCCGACATTATTTTAATGGCCCCCATGCTGATTAAAGTATAGTACCTGTCTTATTTTAAAATAAGATAAGGATTTTATACAGGACTATGATTTTAGTTCGTTTTATCAATTATGCAAGATATTTATTTGCCAATTGGGTTACTATAACATACTATATTTTGCTTCATATTTGAAATTATTACAGGGGAGAAAACAGACGAATGCTTATTGACAGCCATGCGCATCTGGACATGGAGGATTATAAAAATGACCTGGAACAGGTAATTAACAGGGCAGTAGAAGGCGGTGTTGAAAGGATAATAACTATAGGTATTGATCTTACGAGTTCCATAAAGGCACTTGAACTGGCAAAGCAATATGACTTTATATACTCGACAGTGGGATTTCATCCTCATGATGCAGATATGGTTACAGATGCCCACCTTAATGAGTTAAAGGCAATGGCAGAAGACAGCAGGGTTGTGGCGTGGGGAGAAATCGGGCTTGATTTCTTTAAAAACCGGTCGCAGAGAGAGAAACAGATAGAAGTATTCAGGACCCAGCTAGAAATCGCATATGAGATCGGTCTTCCTGTTATCATACATAATCGTGATGCAGACACAGAGATCCTTGATATATTAAAATCATACGAGAAGGCCGATCACAAAGGTATAATTCACTGTTTTTCAGGCGATTACAAAACCGCACTTACCTTTATCGACCTGGGCTTTCATATTTCCATACCCGGCATTGTAACATTCAAAAATGCAGACAAACTAAAAGAGGTGGCGGCCCGAATTCCTGTTGAGCGAATGCTTGTTGAAACAGATGCCCCTTTTCTGGCGCCGGTGCCACGGAGGGGGAAGCGCAACGAGCCGTTTTTTGTTACATACACGGCAAAAATGATCGCAGAGCTGCGAGGCATGGAATTTGAAGATTTAGCAGATATTACGACCGACAACTGTAAAAAATTATTTAATATTTCCTGATTATTATGTCCTTCAATTATATTTCAGACAAAAATCCGCTTATACTTGCATCGGCGTCTCCGAGGAGAAAGGAGCTTCTAGAGCAGGTTAAAATACCATTTATTGCAATCCCCAGCCATATTGATGAAAATGGAGAAAAGGGTGATTTCTCTGATATTTGCACAAGGCTTGCTGAAAAAAAAGCCCTTTCTCTTTTCACTCCCGAAATGACAAATTGGATACTGGGTGCAGATACCATTGTTGTTAAGGACGGAGTGGTAATGGGAAAGCCCCTTAATGCAGAAGAAGCATTTATTATGCTGAACAAACTGAGTGACGGCGATCATGAGGTCATAACAGGATTTTCCATAGTTGATCCATCAGGTTGTCTTGCGATATCGAGTTATGTAGCTACGTTTGTTAAATTTAAAAACCTGACCGATGAAGAGATTAATTTTTATATAAAAACCGGAGAACCCTTTGGTAAGGCAGGGGCCTATGCTATCCAGGGCATTGGAGCCTTTATGATAAAAAGCATTTCAGGCTCATACAGTAACGTCGTTGGTTTACCTTTGTTTGCAGTTATCGATTCACTTAAAAAGTTCAAGGCGCTTGATATGTTTCCTTTAACTGAAAGCAGGTTACTTTAATAAAGGGAGGGAAAATATAATGGATTTTATTGTATGGTGCGGCCTGTTTAAAATCGGTCATCCAATTATTGACGAACAACATCAGAAACTTGTTAAAATCGTGAATAAATTTCATAATGAGATGCAGAAAAGGGAAAAAGGAATACTCATTCCTAATATACTGAACGACCTGATAAAATATGCGGAACTTCACTTTGATGAAGAAGAAAAAATTCTTCAAAAGAAAAACTTTCCCGAAGAAGATCTGAAAAAACACAGTGAAACTCATGAAGTTCTCGTTAAGGATATTTTTTATCTTAATGAACGGTTTAGCAAAGGTGAGTATGATCCGCTTATTGAGGTTGAAAAATTCTTAACCGACTGGCTGGTCATGCATATTCTCAAGGAAGATATGAAGTTTAAATATCACCTTCAAAACAGGTAAAGATCCGGTTAATTAGATTTATCAAGTTCTTTCCTGACCGCCATCGCCAGAGTAACAAGGGTGTAAGGTTTTTTTATATAAGAGCCTGCCCCCATTGCCAGTGTCTCTTTTACCCGCCTGGTCTCAGAAAATCCGCTTGCTATGACAGCCTTTTGACCGGGATTTATTTCAAGTATCTTTTTATAAGTAACCATGCCATCCATGCCGGGCGGCATAATCATATCAAGTATAACAAGGTCAGGTTTATGATGTTTTAAATAGCTGATTGCCTCTTCACCGCTTGAAACCGCTGAAGCTTTGTATCCAAGTTGCTCCAGCATGGCGCTGGCGATATTGATCTGTGCCTCTACATCATCAACAACCAGAACAGTCTCCCCTTTACCACGGTAAACAGTCAAATCATCATCACTTACATTATCCGGGATATCCGCCCTGGTTACAGGAAAAAAGATGGTAAAGGTAGTACCGACATTTTCGGCACTCTGAACATCTATGTACCCGTTATGATCTTTTACAGCTCCCCATACCACTGTCATGCCAAGCCCTGTACCGCTCTTTCCCATTGTTTTCTTTGTAAAAAAAGGCTCAAATATCCTTTCCATATCAACTGATGATATCCCTGTACCGGTATCCGATATTCTAACTACAGCATAGTCGCCTTCGGAAACCTCATCATAGCCCCTTAAAGGCTCGTCAAGATATCTATTCTCTGTTGTTATGGTTATCTTTCCTCCATCGGGCAATGCCTCTGCCGCATTTGAAATCAGATTCATAACAGTTTTTGTCAAATGGATGGGTGATCCTGAAATATTCAGCAGATCAATATCAAGGTCAACAGTTAGCCTGACTGAGCTGTGATATGACATGAGTTTTTCGTATTCCGGACTGTTCAGGTATTCTTTTATAATATCATTGAGGTTTACAATCTTATCAACAATGACATTCCTTCTTGTCAGGGTCAAAAGGTCCTCAACAATTGCGGCTGCTTTTTTCCCTGATTCCTGCATTACCTGGATAGGCTTCCGGAACGGGCTGTCCTCGGGAAGCTGCATCAGCAGAAGATCAGGATAACCTACAACTCCTGCAAGTATATTATTGAGATCGTGTGCCACACCTCCTGCAAGTGTTCCGAGCGCTTCCATTTTCTGGGCGCGTTGAAGCTGAGCCTCCAGCTCCCGCTGCTTTTCTTCCTTGAGCTTTTTCTGAGTGAGGTCAATAACCACACCCAGAAGACCAACTATTTTATTATCCTTCTTTGTAGCATCGGTATGGGATAAAATAGGGAAGGTTGAACCGTCTTTTCTAACAGCTGTATATTCACTGCCAATGGATTTTTCACCATCCAGGATTTTTTTTAAACTCACTGAGGCCCTTTCTCTTTCATCGGGCGCTATCATCTCCAGCAGATTAAATCCATTTTCAAAATCAGAAACATCATAGCCGAACGCCTTAAAAGCGTTTCTGTTTGCAAAAATTACATTACCATTTTCATCAGCTTCAAATACAATCTGAGGAAGTGAATTAGCCAGTTCCCTGTACTTTGCCTCACTTCTTTTCAGGGCATCGGTAACTTCCTTTCTCTCATCAATTTCTTTCAGGAGCTGTTCGTTTACACTACTGAGTTCAGCCGTCCGTTCTTCCACTATACTTTCTATCTCATTATTTCTCCGGATGAGCCTTTCTTCAGCCAGTTTTCTTTCACCAACCTCAGCCTCCAGACTGGAAATAAGGTCTGCATTTTCATATTTGAGGCAAAAAAATTCGATCACTTCATTATTCAGCTTTTTTGCTGTCATCAGCATTACAAGCCAGAAAATAGAAAGCATCAGCCCCATGGCAAAATGGATATTATCTTCATACCGGAAAAATGTGATAGTTATAGGAAGAGCTACCGGGATACTAAAGCAAAAAAAGGTTCCTATAACAGATGTGAAAACACCAACCGATCCGGCTATCATACCACCAAGCATAAATGCTATAAATACCTGGTGTGCTATTGAGGAATCAGGCAGGAGAAATATCCCGGCAGATCCCCACACACATCCCGAAACGAATAATGTTGCCAGAAAGATGTTCAGGTACAGGTTGACATTATCAGATTTTATCTCCTTTTTATAGAAATTGTGCTGAATCAGGACTCGTATTAGATTAATCAGGAGAACCGCGGACAGCCATATCACCAGATGTGACGCAGGTGTCAAACCTACCAGGAAAATTACAAGAATGAATGAATTCAATACCGTAACACCAATTGCAACAGGATTCTGATGCAAAGCCTTTTTAACCCTGTCAATCTTCAGTTTTTCCGAATCATTTGATATGTTCATCCAGTCTCCAATAAATAATTTGACCTAAAAAAAATATAATTATTGCAAATTTACTGCCATACTAAAATATTTTTTGATTTTTTTCTTTCATATACATAATATCTACAGACAATAATATTTTGAGAGAAGTTATGAAAAGGTCCGCAAAGGATAAAAAACTGATTTCCAATACCCTTGCAGATATCCGCGCAGGCTCAGATGCGCTGTTTATCGGCTTAACCGGAGGTATTGCCACAGGCAAGAGTACTGTTGCGGAGATGCTCAGAAATCATGGAGCTTCAATAATCGATTTTGATATACTGGCAAGGAGTGTTGTTGAGCCAGAGAAGCCCTCCTGGCAGCTTATCACTGATTTTTTTGGAATTGATATCCTGAATCCTGATAACACCATAAACAGAAAAAAATTATCAGGTGTCGTATTTAATGATCCTTTAAAAAGAGAAAAACTCGAAACATTCACTCATCCATTTATCTGGGATGAATTTATTGCGCAGGTCAAAACCTCTGTTCAGAGGGACAGGAAGGCTATTATTCTTGCAGTGGTACCGCTCCTGATAGAAGGCAACATGCATGATCTTTTTAATAAGAATATAGTTATCTACTCATCACCTGAAATACAGATCAGGAGACTCATGGACAGGGATGGAATCAGCAGGCAAATGGCAGATAAAATACTTGAATCTCAAATGCCGATTGATGAAAAAATTAAGTATGCCGACTTTGTTATTAAAAATGAAGGCTCCATTGAGGACACTGATAAAGAGGTAAATAATTTATGGAAATGCCTGAAACATTTACAGGAGTAGCAGAGAGCCTGACGGGCATTTCTATAGACACTGCCTGAGCAGCTCCTTTGCGGTCTCATTATCAGGCTGAATTTTAATTATTTCCTTTAAAGGCCTTTCAGCAAGCATTGGTTTTTTTAGTGCGAGATAATCCCTGGCAAGATGAATCCGTATGTCCGTATTTTTATTATCCAGCTGGCTCGCCCTTGTCAGATGAGTAACCGCCCGGCTTATCTCATTGATCTTCTCCAGTTGAATACCCAGTTTTAATAGAAGATCGGCCCTTTTAGGCTGTTCATAAACCAGTGCTTCAAGTAATTTTACCGAATATTCAGTCAGATCGTTTTCAATGCAATAATCAGTTATTTCTTCCTTTAGCTCTGAAGTACTGGCAGACAATTCCAGAGCCCTGTTAAACACCTCAATAGCCTTTTTCTTCTTCCCCAGTCTGACAAGGGTCTTGGCAAAATCTATCCCTCTGTCAAGATGTCTCGGACTGATCTTCATTGCCCTGTCCAGATAATGAACCGCCTTTTCGATATCATCCTGCTGGATATATATCTGGCCAAGATAGTGAAAAGACAAAACATCCAGATTGTTTAACTCTGCGGCCTTTTCAAACCATTTTTTTGCTTCATCAAGATCATTTTTCTTATAATAAATATAACCGAGTTCTCTCATCGGTTTAGTGACATTGGGATTTGCTTCCATCGCAAGCCTGGCTTCGGTAATGGCCGATTCATAATCCCCGGTATCCTCAAAATCTCTTGCCTTCTTCAAATGATAATCCATGGGAGAAGGATTATTTATTCTCTCAACTGCCTGCCTGATCTTTTCTTCAAGAACCTGCACGGTTATAGGCTTTAATACATAGGCATCCACCTCCGATTCGCCTATTTCAGCCACAAAATCACTGTATGCCTCAGCCGTAACCATTACAACCGGAAGCTCTCTAAGGTTTCTGTCTTCTCTTATGTGGCTTAATACATCGTTGCCAGTCATTCCCGGCATATTGTAATCAAGAAAAACAATATCTATCTTTTCGGTCTTCAATACTTTAAGGGCTTCTTTCCCGCTATGGGCCATGAAGAACTCCTTCCCAAAACCCAGATTTCTCATCATTTTATAGACAAATTTGGTCATGGAGGGCATATCATCTACAAGTAATACGTTCATTTCCTGAAGGTCTATCATGTTTCAGTCCTTTATTTTTCTATGATTAAACGTAATTTTATATTTTAAACAAATTACAAATACATTACCAACATTTAAATCATTTAAAGTAATTTACCTAAAAGTTTATCTGTTATCCCTGACAAATTTATCGAGTCTGCTCAGTTCATCTTTAAGGGTATTGAACCGTGTATATCCGTTATCCAGATCTCCTGATCTGCCGGCAGTTTCAAGTTCATAGGCAACATTTGCAAGGGCATCAGCACAAATATTCAATGCTCCTCCTTTTACTGCATGGGCTTCCTTTCTTATTTTTTCAGAATCGCACTCTTCCAGTGCTTTTTCGATTGAAATTATCTGGCCAGCAACATCGCTGATAAAATCTTCAATAACTTCAAGAACAAAATCTTTATCTCCCTGGAACTCTTCAAACATCTTTCCAAGATTTACCGGCTCCTCTGACATTTTTTTATTTTCGGAACTCTCAGGAAATATATTTGTTTCATCATTTATCTTTTTTTCCTGATTACCTGAAATTCTCAGAGTCCAGGCAGAAATCATGGAAAGCAGTTCATTCTTTCTTATGGGTTTTGAAATATAGTCATCAAAACCTGCATTAATACATTCTTCGCGATATCCTTCCATAGCGTTTGCAGTCATTGCAATTATAACAACGCCTGACTGATCCTGATCTCTTTTTATGCTGGAATTTTCGATCCTCCTGATTTGTGCATTAGCCTCAAAACCACCCATTTCCGGCATCTGTATATCCATCAGGATCAGGTCATAATGTTTGAGTTTATACATTTCAACGGCCTTTTTGCCATCTTCGGCAAGGTCAACAGAGTACCCGGCCCTGATAAGGTGCTGCATAGCCACCTTTTGATTTGTCGGATAATCCTCTGCCAGAAGGATATTATATGTCTTTTTGTATTCTTCGGCCACATCATACCGCGTAACCGGTTTTCCGCCTGTTTGACTGCTCCTCGCTAATACCAGCTTTACTAAACCCGTGAATTCATCTTCATTAAAGGGACGGGTAAGGTAACCATTTATCCCTATTTCTTTACAGTTTTGACAATCTCCAGGCTTTCCTACCGAGGTAAGCAGAATTATTGAGGTATTCCTATATCCCTCATTTTTTCTAATCCATTCACAGACATTAAAACCATCGGTTCCATCAATCTTGAAATCAATCAAAACAAGGTTACAAAGATTGCCTGATTTTTCAGATGTTTCAATGGATTCATAGAGAGTATCCGCATTGTCCGCCTCTGTTACAATACAACCCAATGACTTTAATCTGTCTGCCAGGTATGCCCTTTCATTGCTGTTACTATCTGCAATAAGAATTTTCATTCCGGAGAGTTCAACAGTGTTGTATGTATTGTGTAAATTGTCTGCCTGCTTCCTGCCTGGTAGAAAGTCTGCAGTGAACCAGAATTTACTGCCCTTGCCTTCTATGCTTGTAAACCCTAATTCGCCTCCCATCAATTCAGTGAGCTGCTTTGAAATTGTTGTTCCCAGGCCTGAACCGCCGTAAATTCTGGTTGTGGAACTGTCTGCCTGAGTAAATCTTTCAAGTATCTTATCCTGCCTGTCTTCGGGTATTCCTATACCTGTGTCTGAAATTACAAAGCGAAGCTTAAGCAATTCACTATGAGTTTCGGCCACATCAATATCCAGAGATATGCTCCCATGCTCCGTAAACTTCAATGCATTTCCAAGAAGATTGTTTATAACCTGCCTGAGCCGGCCCGGGTCCCCAATCAGATTTGACGGCACATCATCTGCCATGGAACAGTTAAATATCAGACCTTTTTTACCTGCAGTTGCAGAAAAAACCTTATATAGACCATCAATCATAAGCTTTATATTAAAGCCTGATTTTTCGAGCTCCAGTTTACCGGATTCTATTTTTGAAAAATCCAGAATATCATTTACAAGCCTTAAAAGGGACTCAGCTTCGACAAGCACAGTTTTCAACAATTCCTTTTGCCTGCCGTCCTGACCTGTATCCAACGCAAGTTCTGTGACACCTATTATACCGTTTAAAGGAGTCCTTATTTCATGACTCATATTAGCTAGAAACTCGCTTTTGGCAGCGTTCTGCGCCTCAGCAATGAATTTTTCTCTCTCAAGGATCTCAACCCGTTCGATTGTATGATTTATTTTTTTATATCTATCTTCAAGTTCGATAACCCTGTAGCCAGTTCTTATTCTTGCAAGAATCTCTTCTGGTATATAAGGTTTTGAGATGTAATCATCCGCACCGGCCTCAAATCCTTTCAGTGCCCCCCCCTCTTTATCGTTCCCGGTTATCATTATAATATAGACATAATAATCCAGATCCAGGCCTCTAACCTTCCTGATTAATTCCAGGCCATCCATTCCCGGCATAAGCCAGTCAGTGATCAGGAGGTTTACTTTGTTTTGACTGAATAAAGACCAGGCGTCCTGTCCGTTTTCGGCTTCAATTACGTCATGTTCAGCTGTTTGAATGGCTTTTTTTAAAAGCCTGCGAGAAACCGGATCATCCTCTGCTATTAATATCTTCATATCCAATTCTTTATTCCTGACTGATTGTCCACCTATCTTTTCTATATGCACCCATCATGCATGAAATTTGACAGGGGCCCATAACCATAATGAGAACAAAATCATGCAGCATCAAAATCCCGTAAATATCTGGTTCCTTTTAATTTTCAAATAACAACCTAATTTTATTTATTTTTTGGTCAGCAGGTCTGGAGTTAGCAATGAGATAATTTATTTAGAACAGTTTGGAAGTCAAAGACCAATATCAGACATACTGCTACTCAATACATTTTTGTTTTACCACAAGATGATTTTCCTTTAAGACCCCCAGGCTTTCAAACTCCATGTTCTGTATATTCATACTAAAACCCGCAGCCATAGGAATAGTACCGCCAGCATTCCAGATAACCTTTACATCATCATCTCTCTCAAGCAATGCCTTTGCAAGAAGCACAGACATGGTCTCATGCACCTCATCATCGGTTACATTGGTGTTTCTGATTATTGAGTTGCTGATCTTCCGCTTTGGCGCTGCCTCAACTTCTTTCTTTGTATCATAGCCGCCATCAAGGCCTGCCTCACCAAGAAGGGCGTCAATATCATCCTGAGCAAGCAGTTTGTCATCAGTTGTCATTCCTTGCACGATTTTTCCTTTTCCTTTCAGCCTGGTAATTTTATTTATTTTATCACAACTATACTGGGATTTTACGAAAAAGGTAAAAATATCCAGATAATATATCTAAATAATCGGCAGGAACAACCATTTCATTAAATAATTAAGTATATGTAAGCATGATGTTTTTTGAAAGAGATTCCTGAGCGGTATTTCAAAAAGATATAGAAGATATGGCAGCTATTAATAAAATATACAGAAATACAACACTATTAACCCATATAACAGTATATTAACTTAATTAAATAACTATTTACCTATAATTGCCCCAATATATCTATCCAGCAAAAAGCGTTCATTCTTATCCATATCAACAAACCTGAGCCCCATTCCAAGCGGCATATCGGTCCTCGAGGCATCCTTATTTACCCATACTACTTCACAGTTTATTTTTAAAGCATCTACGAGACCAGGCAGTTTCAGTTTCAGAATAAACGATTCTCCCTCCTGAAGGGGATTGGTGGTTTTTATGAACAGCCCCCCCTTGCCAATATTGGAGGTATAGGCGCTTACAAAGCTTTCCTGATCCTTATATGAAAGGGAAAGGGTTTTTTTAATACGTTGATCTTCCCTGGATGTCATGTCCGATACCCTGCCGTTCATGGTCGTAAACCTTGACACAAGAGTCCTTAGAATTAATCTGAAATCAGACGAGAGTTTGTTGAATTCACTGTCAAGTGTATCCCTGTCAATAGCTGCAATAACCGTTTCACCTATAGCTGCAGCCGATGCAGTCCGTTTGGTGCTTCCCAGAAAGGCCATCTCACCAAAAACATCACCTGCCTTTAGTTGACCGAGAATGTATTTCTTTCCTCCAATAGACCGATAAATTTCTACCCTTCCGGATATAATTATATATACCCAATCCCCGGGGCTGTTTTCATTAAAAATAATCTGTCCGTTGGAATAGATCTCCTCATTTGCCAGCATAAACATGATAAACTCCTCTTAATAATTGCATTGGCATAAAGAACAATTGTAAGATCTCTATATTTATGTATATTCTTATTTATAAAATTATTCAGTATAAAATATTTATTTTTATTAGATCAGTCAAGTGGAGTTATAGATGCAAAGAATATATATGCTGGAAAATGAGATACTTGATTATGCATGGGGCTCAAAAAATTTTATCCCGGACCTGATGGGCATGGCCCCGCCTTTTAAAAAACCTCAAGCAGAAATGTGGATGGGCTCCCATAAAAAGGCTCCATCAAAGGTAATTCTGAATGGCAGCACGATCCCGCTTGATCGTCTGCTTGAAAAATACCCTGCAGACATACTCGGTAAAAAAACTTCAGATAAATTCTCAGGAGAATTACCGTTTTTATTCAAGGTGCTTTCAGCTTCCAGTCCGCTTTCCATACAGGCCCACCCGAATAAAACACAGGCCAGTCTTGGTTTTGAAAAAGAAAACAGCAGAGGCATTGCGATAGACGACCCTGAAAGAAATTACAGAGATAAGAACCATAAGCCGGAGCTTATATGCGCATTGACCACTATGTGGGCGTTAAAAGGCTTCAGAAAACCGGAAGAAATAATAAATCTTTTTGGGCCGCTGAATGATATTTCTGAGAGATGTGGAATTGGTATTTTGCAGAGCCCGCCTGATAAAACCGGTATTAAACGCTTTTTATTAAACCTGATGGATATGGAAGAATCTGACAGCCATACTCTTGTGGAAAAAGCAGTGGAAATTATATCCACAGGAAAAGAGAAAAACCCGGCATATGAATGGGTAATAAAACTCAACCAGGAATACCCGGGAGACATTGGTGTTCTTTCACCGCTATACCTGAATGTTTTAAAACTTGACCCCGGTGACGCTGTATACCTCCCGGCATGTGAACTCCATGCATATCTTTCAGGATCGGGCCTTGAAATAATGGCCAATTCAGACAATGTGCTGAGAGGAGGACTCACTAAAAAACATATTGACAAAACAGAGCTTATGGATGTTCTTTCATTTGAACCTGTTATGCCCCAAATAATAGAGAAAAAACCATGTGAGACCTTTGAAACTTTTTTTCCTTCACCTGCGAAGGAATTCATTCTTTCGGTTATTGAACTTGGAGGTATTGGAGATACATATAAAAAAGATGGACAAAGAAGTGTCGAGATAATACTGTGTACAGAAGGTGACGCTGAAATTTCAGATACATCAACAGGAGAAAAAAAGAGGCTTCAAAAAGGTACATCAATGCTTATACCTGCAGCGGTTGCAGGATACTCAATCAGGGGTAAAGCAACAATATACAAGGCCTCTGTTCCCATATAAACTATTTATATTCTGACTCGATTAATTAATCACAATTATATATCTATCGGAGGTAACATGCAGATCTCAAAAATAGTAACAGCATACTTTTCACCAACGGGTACAACACAAAAGATTGTAAACGCCATAGTCAGTGGAATGGATATAGCCAACAAGGAGGCTATTGATCTCACGATGGCCAAACAAAAATCAGGACAACTTCCTGAATTAAGTGATGAGCTTGTGATTCTTGGGGCACCGGTATACGGCGGAAGACTGCCGGGAGAGGCGGTAAAAAGGCTCTCAAAACTTAAAGGAAAAAATACACCTGCTGTTGTAGTGGTCCTTTATGGCAACAGAGAGTTTGAAGATGCACTTCTGGAGCTAAAGGATCTTGCTGTAAATCAGGGTTTTATTCCTGTAGCAGGAGCAGCATTTATAGGTGAACACTCATACTCAAGCCCTGAAACACCTATAGCTGTTGGCAGGCCTGACGCAGATGATATCGCTAAGGCTGAAGACTTTGGAAAAGAAATCATTAAAAAACTGGATGCCATTAAAAAACTGAAAGACGAAAAACCTTTAGAGGTCCCCGGCAATAAACCCTATAAAGATGTAAATTTTTCATCAACTGACAGTGCCAAATCCGACATGGACATCTGCACCCAGTGCAGCACCTGTATAACAGTATGCCCCACAAATGCGATATCAGACGATGACAGCTACACAACCGATCCCGAGCTGTGTATCCTGTGTGCCGCATGCGTAAAGGTATGTCCGGAGGATGCAAGATATATAGATTCGGAGAGAGTAAAAAAGGCATCCAAATGGTTGACTGAAAATTTTACGACTCCGAAACAGCCTGAGATATTTATTTAAACTCGTGTCGCTGCTGGAAAATATTCATCTTCAGCAGCGGCTATTCATTTCCTGACAGTGACTGTATATTTTTTAAATTAAGGTATGCATCTCTATAGTCCGGCTTATATTTCAATGCCAGCTTAAAAAGGTGATCTGCTTTTTTCAGAAGCCCTTTATTATAATAGATCATTCCAAGATTATTCAGGACCTCTGGTTGATCAGGGCGCAGTTTTATTGCTGAGAGATAATATTTTTCCGCTTCTTTAAAATCTTCAAGCTTCATATAACTATGCCCAAGGTATCTCAGGACATTAAGATGTTCCGGATTATGCTGTAAATATTTAATAAAATAGTTAAGAGCTTTTTCATATTCACCAAGGTCAAAACATACACGTCCCATGTAATAAACCGTTTCCATATCATTCGGAAATCTTTCTAAAACCCAATGATATTGTTTTTTTGCTTCATTGAATCTTTTACTGGCTGCCAGTGCACTCCCCATATCAAAATGACTTTTCCTCTCCTGTGGTTTTAGCTCAAGAGCCTTTCCAAGATGGTATATAGCCTCGTCAGTCTTGCCGCTATTCAACAACAATACTCCTAAGTTAGAATGAGCAACAAAATTACCTGAAGTCACCTGTAACGCATGGCAGAATAGAGTATAACTATTACGCCAAGTCTTTACCTGAACAATTGATACCATAGAAAAAATTATGACGAGTAAAGAAGTAAATAGAATAAATAAAAATTTAGACCGACCGATATGAGCTGTCAGGTCATATAATCCCCAAATAACCACAATAAAAATCCCGATACAGGGGATATACATATATCTGTCTGCCATGGCCTGCTCCCCAAGATGAACGATACCAATCACCGGGGAAATAGTAATGATAAACCACAGCCACCCAAAGAGTATATGCTTTTTATTTTTAACACAATCAATGCTGCACGCAGAAAACAGTAATAAAAGGGAAAAAGCACCCAATGTTTTCCATAGGGACATATTGCCGGTATATGGATAGAAAAATGCAAGCCTGGTCGGCCATATTAAGTTATAAAGGTATTTGATATAGGAGACCAGAGAAAGCTCAATCCTTGCCTGAAGGGAGATAGTTTCGAGGTCCGTCATAGCTCCGGAAACATATTGTGATTTCCAGCTAATGATGCTGAAAATGACAGCAATTATCAAAAAAGGTATTTTTTCTATTATAAAACGCTTTACACTTCTTGAAGATTGTTCTCCTCCAGTATTGATAGATACCTTTAAACGTTCTAAAGGCCAGAAATCCAGTAGAAGCAAAATGACCGGCATAGTCACCATCATAGGCTTTGACATTAAACCAAGGATATAAAACAGAATAACTATTATATACCTGCTGTTTTTTTCATCTTTTACATATCGGATATAGGATAAGATGCAAAGCAGATAAAATAATGTACTCAGGACATTTTTACGCTCTGCAACCCAGGCAACAGATTCCACCTGGATCGGATGAGCAGAAAATAATAATGCAACAAAAAAACTTCTATATAAAGCCCCGGTCATCCTATGCAGGATAAAAAAAAGAAGAAGGGAATTTACTAGATGAAAGATAAGATTATTCCAATGATGTCCAATCGGATTTATGCCATAAAGCTGACAATCTAAAGTATGTGATAACCAAGTTATTGGATGCCAGATACCGGAGTTAACATCTGTGAAGGCATATATTAGACTGTCAATGGAAAAACCGTCCCTTATATGCTCATTTTCAACAATAAATTCGTTATCATCATAACTTACAAACTCATGATTTTTTAAATCTAAAAATGTGAATAAAGCAAGGAAACTCAGTGCAATATATAGGAAGAGAGTTTTATAGTATTGTTTCGTTATCATCCGGATTCAATTCAATCCAATTATAAGTCTGATTTGTTTTATGCTTACGCGTCAATAAATCTACTACTTCAGAAAAAAATATAAAAATATCTATGAATATATAACTATTAAATTATTGCATATAAATTGAGAATACTATTTATTCTGATTTTTTAAACAACACAAAGGCAGTTAAACCAAATGGAAATAAAGGGTATTTTTTAATAAAGCTTGTCTCGTGTTTTAATATATAAAATAAAATTTTATCCAAATATATTGGAACAATACTGGACTGCTTCCTTTCGCTTTCATCAATTCCTTTTCTCATTCGTCCCAATAACCGTATAACGGCTGCGAAAGGGAAAAGAATAGAATTGAAGTAACCTTTTTTAAAAGGTAATAACCGCTCCGAATTGAGTTCCATAATATTATTCAGTCTATAACGCCGAAAATGCCCTAAAGAAACATCATGATCGCTAAATAAAAATTGATAAGCCGGTACCGTTAAAAACAAAATTCCATTATCGCTAAGATGTTCGACCATCCAAAGGAAGATCTGTCTGTCATCTGGAACATGTTCAAGAAAATCCATTGCACTAATTACGTCATATGTATGGTCCAGTGAAAAGGGAACTTTATCAGAATACAATTGCTGTATAGACTGATTGCTCTTGAGAATCTCTATTGCCATTGGTTCAACTTCTATTGCATCAACTTTTCCAAATTTTGCAAGCACTTCTATATTTTTTCCGTAACCCGCACCAATCTCCAATATTTTAAGTGCCCCTTTTTTTGAATTAGGGACAGAGAAGCATAGATCAAGGCAGGTTTCCAATAGAAGTCGCCTTCCTCTATGGAGCCAGTTATTGATCTCTCTCATATATTGTTTATATGCTTCGTCTTTCATTTTGAGAATAATCTAAAGATATACAATAATATTAGACATACAATTTATTACCTATTTTTATACCTACCAATACTCCAAACAATTCTGTTATAGTCCATGTTATTCGAGCAAAAAGAGTGAAAACTATAAGTTCGTTCATTGGGACATATGGACTAATCATTAGAATCATTATTCCTTCTCGCACCCCTAAGCCTCCTGGTGTAATAATACTAACAAACCCCATTAACCAGGAAAATATAAAGACATTAAAAAGTAAAAATAGTGGAATTTTATCTTCAAATCCGAACACATATGCTAGAGTTACACCTGATAGGCCATATACAATCCATGTAATCAAATAAAAAATAAAAAAATACATAACGGCTTTACGCTGTAATATATATTCCAGTG
The DNA here is from genome assembly GCA_963667015.2 of Desulfatiglandales bacterium. Classification (GTDB taxonomy): domain Bacteria; phylum Desulfobacterota; class DSM-4660; order Desulfatiglandales; family HGW-15; genus JAAZBV01. The sequence goes on along the minus strand of CAXXJJ010000001.1, from coordinate 1,777,989 downwards.
GAGGACGTTTAAATAGATTTAAAAAATAATTAATCATCTTCCCAACTATACTGGGATTAAGAGCAATTAATATTATTGAAAATAAAACAAACATTACACTAATTATTATTTTTAATGAATAATATCCCGAATAATTTAATAGGATAAAAAGACTAAATGGCATAGTCGCAAGAATGACAATAATATGCTCCCAGATTACAACAGCCGCTGCAGTTGCAGGCCTAACACCAATATTATTAAGTAAGGCTATTCGCCCTGCTACCATTAATATCTTGCCTGGAACATATTTCCCTATGTTGGAAACCAGCCATGTGTACCCAGCGACCTTTAGCCCCTCATGTATACCAATCGTTTTCAAAAGTCTTTGCCAGGCCGTTACAAATAAAACAAAGGTAAGTACAAGCAACATTATATGGAAACTTAAAAATCCAGGATTTTCCCACCATCTAACAGACTTTAATGATTCATAGTTATTTATTAAATAATAAGAAATTAAAATCAGGACTATAAATAAAAAAAAATAAGAAATGCTTTTTTTTGAGATAAATTTCATAAATCCATAACTTTAAACAATATTTTACTGTTATGTAGTAGCAACAATAATAATAAATGGAAATGATGTCCTGGCATTTTTGACTGTTGCATATTTATTCACGAGACTAACGAACTCTTCAACGCCCCATTTGTTAATATGTTCAGGATGGTTTCCCAAACGTCTGATATCACGACCACGTAAAAAATTCATTAAACGAAACCATGGCTCCCAAGGGACTGTCAGAAGCAAGTATTCACTGCTTAACTCAACTAATTTCATTAATATCGGTTCTGGATCTATTAAATGCTCCAGCACTTCTGATGCAATAATCATATCAAAGGTTTTAGGACTGAAGCCCGATTGCAGGATATCTTTTTTCTCAAATGAATATTCTGGGTTTAAATCTCTTGCCTGTCGTATAGCATCTTCTCTTATATCAATTCCCAAAAGTGATTCAAAAAAAACATCCCGCTTTTTTAATTCCTGCAGGAGCATGCCTTCACCACAACCGAATTCCAGTACATTCTCAGGAGATAATTCTTTTATTTCCTGTGCCATAACATCAAAAAATCGACCTAAGACAAATTGGTGTAATGGATTTTTATTAGTGTATTTTTTTGTATTCCGTATTCCAGTATCTTTACGTACTGTAGATTGAATATTCATGTTTGAATTATTTTGCACTCGGTATATTCTCTAATTCAGGTTAAAAATTGTGTGCCTTTAACATAACCAGCAAGAAAAAATATCAGCATCACTTTTCCATTTTCACAAAAAACCAACACTATTCGGTTGATGATATATTATTAATATGTCTATCGTATGATAGAGAGTTTTCTATTTTTTTTACAATAACTTTATCAATAGTATTATCATATTTTTTCCCCTGCCTGTGATAAGCAATCATCTCTGCAATTAGGCCAGTAAATACAAGTTGTGTTCCGAGTAATATCAAAAGAACACCAAGTAATAGTAATGGCCTGGTACCGATACTTTCCCCAAGAAACCAGATAATAGAAAGATAGATACATATTATTAACCCTATGCCCGAGAAAAAAAGACCGAACAAGCCGAATAGATGCATTGGTCGTTTAAGATATTTAGTAAGAAATAAAATGGTTATAAAATCGAAGAACCCATGAGTAAATCGATTTAATCCATATTTTGATTTACCATACACCCTTGGGTGGTGTTCAATGGCTATTTCAGTTACGCTAAATCCCATTGAATGTGCAATAGCCGGAATATACCGGTAAAGATCACCATGCAGGGAAAGATGCCTTACCAGATTTTTTTTATAAGCCTTAAAACCACAGTTATAATCATGAATCTTAAGGCCTGAGAAATATCCGATCATAAAGTTAAACAATTTGGACGGCATATTTTTTCCAAAAAATGGATCTTTTCGTATCTTTTTCCACCCCGAAACAAGATCATACCCTTTATCCATCTCTAATATGAAATTGGGAATTTCTTTGGGATCATCCTGGAGATCTGCATCCATTGTAATTATTATATCTCCGCTGGAATGCTTAAAAGCCTGATCCAACACGACAGATTTCCCAAAATTCTTCCGAAACTTATAGACTTTAACATGGTCATCATCAAATGCTATCTTTTGCAATTTTTCATATGAAGCATCGCTGCTTCCGTCATCTATAAAAATAAGCTCATAGGTTTTGGAAAGCACCTTCATCTGCTCTGTGATTCGGTTATAAAGCTCTTCAAGGCTCTCTTCTTCATTAAATACGGGTATTACAAATGATATGTCCATTTATTTCTCTCAGAGAAAATTATTTAGTGAAACAGTCGATATTATTCATTTTTTTGTGACCAAATCCCTTTTCCTGACAGCATTAAAAATCAGGAATGCGAATAATAAAATAGAAATAATCATAATTATAGTTCCACTATAAAGAAAGGGGGGAGTATAAGTAAGCTCAATTTCATGGATACCTCTTGGCACAACAACTCCCATGAATCCAAGATTGATCAGACTTACTTTTTGATTCACCCCATCAATCTTTATATCCCATCCTCTATCAAATGGGATAGAAAAAAATAACAACTTTCTATTTTCAACCTTGATATGCCCTATAATATTGTTCTGGTTGTGTTTGGTAATCACTATTGATTCCCGTTTCAGATTAATTATATCAGATCCATATTCCTGCAGGGTGTATTCATCATTTAGTTTATCAATATCAAGTGATTCAAAGTCTTTATTCACATCATCACCTTTTTCAAAAACAAATGCCTTTAAGAATATTCTTTCTTTCTGATTATCGTTCAGGTCTTTGAAGCGTTCGTAGGTCACAAACCTGTCATATGTAAAACCTAAAGGTAATGAATAGTCGTTTTTTAAAGCCAGAATATCTTTATATCTGGCAAAAGGACTATAAGTTCTTTTGAAAAATTCAGGGACTTCACTTTTGCTTAAAAAATATTTCACACTGGCAATGGTTTGCAGCAATGGCCGCGATGAAAGCCCTGGAGCCCACCGGGTCATAGCCTCTTCATCGCTCTTGATAATACCCGTTTCAGCTAAAAATCTGATATAATATTTTTGATTAAACTGGTGATAGGAAGGAGTCCCATAATAATTTTGCATTAAAGCGTCGTTAAGACTTTTATGAACAGCGATCCCGGATGAATAATTTTTAGCTACTCTAAAAAAACTAATATCCTTTGCTCTAATTAACTCTACTAATTTTTGGGTTCCATCATTATATCCTATATCCTGATTATATTCTTTAGCAGTCAAGGCTGTTCTTGAACTACTGGTTATTGTGGAAAACATATACGCTTCAATGCAGATAATTATTAGCAGACTATACTTTATTATTTTTAGGTTTTTACTTTTCCCATATAATAAAAAAATAAGAGAATAACATATTAGAAAACCCGTTGTTAGAATTCGAATATTATCTTTTATGGGGTTCTGATCATCAGGAAAGTATGAAAAATTCAGGATACACAATAGGACAACAAGCGTAACCAACAACAAGACTTTATTGATTTTCTTATTTCTATAAATAAAGTCAAAGGCGTGAAGGCTATAAAAAAGAAGAACAAAGGGAATGATAAATGAAAGCCCTCCTTTATAGTAATCCCCTGTGAAGAGATAAAATCCATACCTGAAAAAGGGAAATACAATCAATAAAATCCAGATTATTAAAAATATAGAATATAATATTTTCTTTTTATTATTTAACGAAATGAAAATCTGAGGAAATAATAACAATGTGCTCAGGCCACAGTAAAAAGCCGGCGCCTCCAGATAGTTATACCACCCTTTGTAATCGCTACCAGTACCCAGAATATCATTTGAAAAAAACCGCAAAATTGCTGTAATGTTATGCAAATAGTTGCCAAAAGAAAATGCTTGTGTAGACATTAATTTATTATAATAGCCTGATTCACCTCCTACCCTGGGACTTTCAATAACTCGCAGCAGATCATTAGCAACAAAAGGTGCTACAATCAACAAACCCAGTGTACCTAATCCGGCCAGTTTGACAAACAATACGCATACTTTTTTAAAACTCCATCCGCCTTCTTCCAATACTCTGAATATGGCGTAAATAGATAAAAATGCTCCAAGAATATAAAGATAAAAAGCTGACCTGGATACTATTAAAGCAACGGAAAGGGGAAAGTAAAACCAGGTATCTTCTTTCAGCAATTTTTCAAAGGAAAAAAGAAAGAAAATAGCCGATAGCATGAACATGGAATGTCCATACCAGCCACTTCCCAGGATCATGTAACCTGAGAACGCAAAAAGTATCCCACCCAGTATGCATGTATATCGGGTTAATGATAATGTTTTCAGGTAATAAAAGAAAAGCACCCCTCCCAAAATAATTTTGCATAGCTCTACATAGATTATTCCGTATGGCAGGTATTCTCTTCCCAGAAGACACAGAAAAAGATTGAATGGGTCGTTTATTCCACCTGGGAAAATATTCTGCCCCATTCCATGGTAAAAAGACCAGCGTGGAATGCCTTCATTTCGGATGTAATCTGCAATATTTACAAGATAAGGATATCCATGATTATAGGTATCACTTCCGATATCCAAAAAAATATACAGGTTTTCAGACAGTAGATATCGTTTGAATGCAAGGAAACCAATGCAGATAAGGAGTATTACTAAAAGAATAATATTGTGCTCCTTAATAGTTCGGATCAGGGAATTTCCATTATTTTCTTGATTGAAGGCCTGCATCTCGACTTCGCTAATCACCTGATATTAAATATTATGTACTCATTATTTGATTTATTTAATATTGGAATAATAATTTGTTTTAACGGATGTATTAACGTCCACAAATAGCCTGGAATTAATCAGACCCCATTTTTGCATTCTGAATTTAACTGCCGTTGCCAGGACGCCAAACCCATATATTATACTGTTTTTAAGGCTTATAGATGAGGCTTCATCAAAATATTTTGTTGGACATGACACCTCACCAATTCGATAACCGGAATAAAGAATCTGCGTAAGCATTTCATTGTCAAACCTGAAATTATCACTATTCAAATGAATCGGTAGGTTTTCAAGGATCTCTCTTGAAAAAGCCCGATAGCCGGTATGGAACTCAGATAACTTGCTCCCAAGCAGAATATTTTCGATGGCTGTCAAGAATCGGTTCGCAATATATTTATAAATTGGCATCCCCCCTTTGAGTGCTCCACCACCAATAATTCGTGAGCCAAGCACTGCATCATAAACATCATAGGCTATCATGCTCGCCATAGCTGTTACTAGTTTGGGGGTATATTGATAATCTGGATGAACCATAACAACAATGTCAGCGCCAAGCTTTAATGCCTCCTGATAACATGTTTTCTGGTTTCTGCCATAGCCATAATTACGGTCATGTAAAAAGGCCTTGATCCCCAGTTTTTTAGCAATCTCTATTGTTTGATCCGCACTATTATCATCTACAAGCAAAACATCGTCCACAATATCAAAAGGTAAATCTTTATAGGTTCTCGTTATTGTCGCTTCTGCATTATAGGCAGGCAATACAACTACTATCTTTTTGCCGTTAATCATTATTACCTCATTAATGAATCATTAGATTTTTCCTTTTTCACACATTCCTCTGCTTTCCTCAGCATCCCATTTAATATGTCATCTTTTTCTTCCCTATTGATTCTTTTAATCAGTTTTATCGCTTTCTGGCATTCATTATTTAATATATATGCATTTGCCATATTCTTAAATAAAGATGTTGAATTTATCCCAAGTCTTATCGCCTTTTTAAATGAATAGAGTGCATCTTCATGTTTTTCCATCATTCCCTGAACCACACCAAGATTTTCCCAGTATAAAGGCTCATTAGGTGAAAGATTAATTGCATTACGGATATATTTTTCTGATTCTTCAAGATTATTTAATTTTAAATTGATGACACCTTTTGAATGAAATATAAAGCCCATTTGATCACGTGAATAACAGATATTCCAGGCCTTATCCAGATATTCCAATGCCTTTTTCAGATTACCTTTATCCATTAATAATTTCGAATACTCGATATAATTGATATCTAACCTTATTCTTTCTTCAATACTCTTTTCATATAGCTTCATTGCCAGTTCAGTCTTTTTTTCTTTCCCATATATAAATGCCATGCCATCATAATAAAAGGTATTATTAAACTGCAAAACCTCCTGCTTAAAAAAGTCTTCGGGTGAGTGCCAGAGGAACCTGTTAAGCATATAAGTATTGAAACCAAGATACAGAATAATCCCTGTAAACAAACATACTGTCAGCCGTGCATTAAACCAATATAATTTTTTCAAGGGCAGTGATAATAGCAGTAATATAAAAGGCAAGGGAAAATAAAGCCACCTCATGGCTATCAAAGAAGGTGCTGACGTCTGGATAACATTAAGGACAGGAAATATTATTATAATAAATGCGATAATGGAAAAAATGAAAACTCGATTTTTTCGATAAACCCACATTAAAATAGCAACCATCAGGAAACAAAATAAAGAAAGCAGGGAACCTGAATTTAAAAAGCTTTCAGGATATTTTAGAATAAAACTATGTAAGTTAAATGGAAAAAAGATCAGTTTAAGGTTATAAAACAATACATAAGGGGTATTATATATCCTCATAAATACATCTGAAAATCCTGCTGGTGTTATCAAGGAACCAATTACATTCTGCCTGAAGAAAAAATATATAAATGCAACAATAATAAAAGGAGCATATTCTCTCAGTTCGATAAAAGTGATTTTTCTGCCATTATTGAAAACCCTCTGGTAAAGGAAAAATAATGGCAGCAGCATAAGGCCGAATTCCTTTGAAAATATGGACAGGGTAAAAAATATGATCGATAAAATATAAGAATAATATTTTCCATTTTTATAAGCTTTTATATAATTGAAAAGAGAGAGAATCCCAAATAGTGTAACAAGAATATTGTTCCTTGATGTTATCCATGAAACAGTTTCGGTGTTTACAGGATGGAGTAAAAAAATCAGGGCAAGCATCAAGGCTATATTCTTTTTTTGAATAATAAGGTTAAAAAAAGCAAACAAAATAAAGCAGGTTAAAATATGCAGAATCAAATTAGTAATTCTAAAGCCCGGTGCAGACATGCCCCAGATTTTATAATCAAGGGTGTAGGAAAGATTGATGAGGGGCCTGTAATATCCAGTATGCCAACCGGTATCTTTACTATATCCATCCTCCTGGGAAAGATATGAGCCAACAGAATGCCACTCTTTGAGGTAACTGTTTTTTTCTACTAAAGAGATATCATCAAGAATAAATTCCCCGTTAACTGAGGGAAGATAAATGATTATTGCAAATAGACAAATAAGTAAATATGATAAAAATCGATTCCGATCATCAAATTTAGTATTGAAAAGGCTCACCTTATGGTCTCTACTTCTAAAATATCGATGTAAATATTTTTTGATTTAACAGCTGGTAATATTTCCGGTATGCAGAGTTATATTATAAAAAAAGATGATAGAAAATATTCTATCATCTTTTTAATTAATTAAATGTTTTTCTTCCTAATATTTGGTAATAGTACCACCAGGACCTACTACGCTGTATGTAACCCTATTATCTGAATCAGCTTTTGAATTATACATCCCGGTAATTGTATATCCAGTATCGCTCTTTTGAATGGTAGGAGCCACTACACCGGCTGATTGTGAATAACCATAACTCGCTAATACGGTAGAAGAATTAGAATATGTATCCTCGTCAATAAAATAACCTTCCTGGGCTGTCATCATATTTCTGATATCTGTATTAGCCGCAGCATTGTATGACCTCGCCCTGTAAGCGTTAAACTGCGGAATAGCTATTGCAGCCAGGATACCGATAATCGCAATAACGATCATCAACTCAATAAGTGTAAAACCTTTTTCATCTTTTTTCATAAACATAATTTTCCTCCAAAATTTAAAAAGTTTGATCATGATCAATAAAAACCCTGAAATCTTCGGAGATTCACCTCCTTTCAAGATTTCGCCAAAACAATATGTTAATTGTTGCCAATTAATTTCATACTGAACTATATACAAATAATATGCCACAGTAACAATATTTCGATTTTTTTCTATAATCACTTAATTTTCAATAGGTTATAAAAATTATAAATATACCATGCTAAGACATAGTGTCAAAAAAACAGCTCATATAGACATATACAGGTGATTTTCACCCTTATATGTGGGAATTTCACCTTGTCACACAAATATCATTTGATAGTAAGTATGACTTATTTTAAAAACTGGATTCCCGTCTGCACGGGAATGACGACAGGGAGTACTGGATTCCACGGTCAAGCCGTGAAATGACGTGAATCATGATTGTTACAAAAAGATGCTGAATTTGCCAACCATTCGGAGCATGATGAAATGTTACACTACATTATGTTAAATATTGAGTTTTTTGAGACGATACTTTATTGAATCCAGTGTCAGGCCAAGAAGTTCCCCAGCTTTTTGTTTTGATCCTCTGGATAATTCCAGTGCCTTTAGAAGATAATCTTTCTCTATCTCGGCCATGACGGAATTGAGGTCAACGCCTTCTGAGGTCAAATCTGTCTGTCTTCTTTGCTGAGGAATATTATTAGCGTCTCGATGGAAGTAGGAAAGTGTAAGACTCTCCGGAAGTACAATATTTGAGGCTTCAAGGGCAACACTTCTTTCGATTATATTTTCAAGTTCCCTGACATTACCCGGGAAACTATAATTTCTTAAAAGATCCATTCCATATGCGGATATCTTTTTTACATCCTTTCCCAGTTCATTTGAATATTTCTCAAGAAAAAACCGGCACAGGAGGTCAAGATCACCCTCTCTTTTCCTTAAAGGAGGCATTACTATCTGGATTACATTCAGCCTGAAAAACAGGTCCTCCCTGAAACGGTTTTCAACTACTTCTTTTTCAAGGGTTTTATTTGTAGCGGATATAAAACGGACATCCACTCTTTTTTCTTCTGTACCACCGACTGCAGTGAAAGTTCTTTCCTGTATAACCCTTAGCAACTTGACCTGTATTGCCGGAGTCAGTTCTCCCACTTCATCAAGGAATACAGTACCCCCCTGGGCGACTTCAAATAAACCAGCCTTATCACCTACCGCTCCCGTAAAGGCACCCTTTTTATAACCAAATAACTCACTTTCGATCAGATTTTCCGGTATACCCGCGCAGTTAATAACGACAAAAGGCCTGTCTTTTCTGGGACTTTGATAATGTATTGCCCTTGCAGCGAGCTCTTTTCCTGTGCCGCTTTCGCCTGTTATCAGGATATTACTTTTTGTTTCAGCTACCCTCTCAATCAGATCATAAACCTTTTTCATCTGCGGGCTTTCACCTATAATACAGTCAAAATGATGTATATAAGGACGATTTGAATTCTCAGCAGTTTTTTCAGAGGTATTTATTTTTCTTGATCCGAGGGTATCCTTAACAATCTTTTTAAATTCTCTTACTTTAAAGGGTTTGGGGATATAATCATAGGCGCCTTCCTTCATAGCCTCGACCGCAGTATCCGCAGTTGCAAAGGCCGATATCATCACCACCATCGTATCAGGGTTTACTTCCTTGGCCTTCCTTAGCACATCCAGACCATTTATCCCCTTCATACGGATATCTGTAACAACTAGGTCAAAAGGGTTTTTCCTAAGAGCATCACAACCAGACTCTCCGCTGTCAGCCAGTGTAACATTATACCCTTCTCCGGTTAGAAGAATTTCAAGGAATTCCCTCATGCTCCTGTCATCATCAACTACAAGAATATTTGCTGTCTCTTGACCAGACAATTTTCCCCTCAACCATAGTAAAGATATTTCTCCCCTTTAATGTCTTACCGATAAACGGGCTGTTTTTGCTTTTTGACAGGATATCTTCTTCGTTTAATATGTATTCTTCCTCAGGATCGATTATTGACAAATCCGCCCTTGCACCTTCCTTGATTATGCCTCCCTCTATTCCCAGAATCATGGCCGCCTGCAATGAAAGTTTATTTATTGCTTCCGGAAGGCTCAACACCCCTTCCCGTACAAGATTTAGAGTAAGTGGAAGCGCGGTCTCAAGCCCTATAATTCCAAATGCTGCATGATCAAACTCGACATCCTTTACAAGCGCATGGTGCGGAGCATGATCGGTTGCGATAACATCGATTACACCATCTGCCAACCCTTTTTTTATTTCATCAATATCAAATTTTGTTCTTAAAGGCGGATTCATTTTTGCATTTGTATTATAGCCCTCAACAGCAGATTGATCCAGTGTGAAATAATGGGGCGCTGTTTCAGCTGTGACAGGTATTCCCTTCTCCTTTGCTCTTCTTATGGCATCAACACTTCCGGCTGTACTTACATGTGCAATATGAACAGGACACCCGGTAAACTCTGCCAGAGAAATATCTCTTTTTATCATTATCTCTTCGCTGGCAGAGGGAATCCCCTTTAAACCCATTTTTGCAGAAATATTTCCTTCATTCATATTGCCGCCATTGGAAAGGTCTGTATCCTCACAATGGGAAATTACGGTAAGATTATGATATCTAGCATATTCAAGGGCTCGTCTCATTATCTCACTGTTTTTAACCGGTGAGCCGTCATCAGATATCCCGACTGCGCCAGCCTTTTTAAGTTCACCAAATTCGGTAAGATAATTGCCATTCCTACCCATTGTAATTGCTGCAATCGGATATACCCTGATAATACCTTTTTTTCGTGCCTGGCCTAATATAAATTCGGTTATAGAGGCGTTATCGTTAGCAGGTTCTGTGTTAGGCATACACGCTATTCCAGTAAATCCGCCTGCGGCCCCAGCCAGACATCCTGATTCAATTGTCTCCTTATATTCTTCGCCTGGTTCCCTGAGATGTACATGCATGTCGATTAGTCCCGGGCTCACTACTTTCCCTGCTATATCGATACGCCGGACATCACTTTCATTGAACTGCCCTCTGGGAAAAATCCCGGCTATCAGATTATCATCAACCAGGATATCCTTTTCTTCTACAATACTTTTTTTAGTATTGATCAGGTCACCATTAATTAGCAATGTCTTCATTGCGTGCCCCTCCAATCAATAAATAGAGTAGAGCCATCCTAACTGCGACTCCGTTTGAAACCTGGTTTAGAATAACAGAATATGGACTGTCAACCACCTTTGATGAAAGTTCAACCCCCCGGTTAACTGGACCGGGATGCATAATTATTGCCCCTTCCTTTATCTTATTCAGAGATTTTTCATTAATCCCGAAAAAGTTTGAATATTCCTTCAAACTTGGGAAAAGTGTTTTACTTTGCCTTTCTAGCTGTATTCTCAATACCATAATCACATCTTTATCAATGATAGCCTCTGCAGGATTGTTAACAACCTCGACACCAAATGATTCGACATTATGAGGAATCATTGTAGGTGGTCCCGATATTGTTACTTCTGCTCCCATTTTTTTTAGCCCGATAATATTTGATCTGGCTACCCGACTGTGTTCGATATCGCCAATTATTGCCACTTTAAGCCCTTCAATACGGCCTTTCTTTTCTTTAATGGTAAACATGTCAAGCAGGGCCTGAGATGGATGCTCGTTTGCTCCGTCACCTGCGTTAATAATTGAAGCGGATATCCTGCCAGCAAGAAGGTGAGGAGCCCCGCTTGACGAGTGCCTCAGTACGATAATATCAGGATTCATAGCCTGTAGGTTTTGAGCAGTATCAATAAGGGTTTCACCTTTGACCATACTGCTTCCTGAGGATGAAAGACTAACAGTATCAGCACTAAGTCTTTTGGAAGCGATCTCAAAGGAAGTTTTTGTCCTTGTGCTGGGTTCATGGAAGAAATGAACAATTGTTTTGCCCCTTAAAGTAGGAACTTTTTTAATATCCCGCTGAGATATCTCTTTTAATGATTCCGCTGTCCGGAGAATAAGGTTTATATCATCAACGGATAGCTGCCCCATTCCTAACAGATCTTTATGATTGAATATTCCCAATTATACCCCCGTCAAAAAAAACCTCCTTACCGTATGACCGGTAAGGAGGTTTTTAACCAAATTTGGACAATAAATTTTGTCATATTTCATTTTAGTATAATGTTTAAATAATTGATTAATAGTAGCAAAGTACTAAAAATTAATCAAGAACTCAAACATTAAAATATTATTTAAATTTCCTTAACTACTTTAGAGTTATCCTTCAATAGATTATTGGCTAATCAGCGGCCTTGTTTTCAGCATCACTTTTTGTTTCAGCAGTTTTATTCTTTTTGCCTGCCTTTTTTGCAGCTACTTCAGTTGGCAGAAGCTGAACTATCGACACCGCCGCACCATCACCACGTCTAAACCCATTCTTTAATACCCTGAGATACCCGCCCTGTCTGTTTAAGTAACCATTTTTGATATCATCAAAAAGTTTGTGAGCCACAGTCTTTTCATTCATATAGGATATTGCAAGCCTTCTTGAATGTAAGTCTCCTTTTTTAGCCAGAGTAATGAGTTTTTCAGCAATAGGCTTTAATTCTTTAGCTTTAGCGTCCGTTGTCTCCAATTGCCCATGTTTAAAAAGAGATGTAACCATATTTTTATACATTGCTTTTCTATGGCTGGAATTACGTCCGAGTTTTCTTCCTGTTTTTTGATGCCTCATTTTAATTATTCCTTTTCACTTTCTTCTTCATCGTCAATATCATCAGATGGTACAGATGGAAATTTATCAATCTTCATTCCAAGTGATAATCCCATTTCTGTAAGAATAGTCTTTATCTCATTGAGCGATTTTCTGCCGAAATTTTTGGTCTTCAACATTTCACCTTCAGTCTTTTGTACCAATTCACCAATCATTGTAATCTCGGCGTTTTTAAGACAATTTGCAGATCTGACGGATAATTCAAGCTCAGACACTGGTCTGAAGAGATTTTCATTAAGTCTATCGCCCTCTTCCTCTTCTTCAACCTCGTCAGGTTCCGTCTCTTCTTCAAAATTAATAAATGGAGTCATCTGCTCCTTAAGTATTTTTGCAGCAAAGGCTATTGCATCTTCAGGCAACACACTCCCATCAGTAAATATTTCCAGCGTCAGCTTATCGTAATCAGTCTTTTGTCCAACCCTGGCATTTGTTACAATATAATTTACTTTTTTAATAGGCGAAAAACTTGCATCAATAAGAATATTTCCGATATCATTGCTGGCATTGGAATCTTTCTCAGCAGGTACATATCCCTTTCCCATTTTTACAACCATTTCCATATTGAGTTTTCCTTTTTTACTCAATGTGGCAATCGGCTTGTTGGGATCCAGAATCTCTACAGATTCGTTGGGTTCAATATCTCCGGCAGTTACAATTCCCTCACCATCCACAGACAATGTCAATACTGCTTCTTCTACGTCTATTAGTTTTAGGTTCAATTCCTTTAGGTTCAGAATAATTTCTGTAACATCTTCCATTACACCAGGTATAGATGAAAATTCATGAACAACATTATCAAACTTAACAGAAACTATTGCTGCGCCCTGCAATGATGAAAGCAAAATACGCCTTAAAGAGTTACCGATAGTTATACCGAATCCTCTTTCAAGGGGTTCACATACAAATTTACCATAAAAAGATGTATGGTTTTCGTCTTCCATCACTATGCTTTTCGGTCTAATCAATTCCCGCCAGTTTCTTGCTTTAATATCTCCCAAAAAAAGTACCTCCACTATGATCCATGAGATTTTAGATTTATTTTAAAATCAATTCCTATTTGGAGTACAACTCAACTATAAGCTGTTCCTGCATAGGCATAGTCAGGTCTTCCCTGTTGGGAATGGCCGTCAGGGTGCCGCGGTATTTATCTTTATCCAGATCAATCCAGGCAGGAATCCCCCGTCGCACAACAGTCTCAAGGGAATCATTGATAACCTTTGATTTTCTGCTTTTTTCTTTCACTTCTATATAGTCTCCCGGAGAAACCTGAAAAGAAGGAATATTTACCTTTCTACCGTTCACCTCGAAATGGTTCTGCCTTACAAGCTGTCTTGCCTGATTTCTTGAAGAAGCAAATCCCATTCTAAAGACGATATTATCAAGTCTGCACTCAAGAAATAGCAACAGGTTTGTACCGGTAATACCTTTCTGCTTTTCAGCGTGGTAATAGTATTTCCTGAACTGCTTTTCCAGCACACCATATATTCTTTTAACTTTCTGTTTTTCTCTCAACTGCAGTTGATAATCAGAAACTTTACCGCCACGTCTCTGGCCATGCTGACCCGGAGCATATGGTCTCCTTTCGAAGGCACATTTATCACCGTAACAGCGATCTCCTTTGAGAAAGAGTTTTATATTCTCTCTTCTGCATAACCTACATGATGAACCTGTATATCTGGCCAATCCTAGCCTCCTAATTAATCAAAATATTACAATTTTATATATCATTTATCATTTAAGCATATCTAATTTGATTAGCTTTTTTTACAATATCAAATTGTTGTGACACAACAATTTTTAGTGATAAATGATTCAGTTTTATACTCTTCTTCTTTTTGGAGGGCGACACCCATTGTGAGGTATCGGCGTAACATCTCTAATGATGCTAACTGTAAACCCTTCAACCTGCAAAGCTCTTAAAGCGGCTTCCCTCCCAACACCGGGGCCTTTTACCCTTACTTCAGCAGTTTTCAATCCCTGCTCCATTGCATCTTTCAATGCACCCTGAGCAGCCATTTGAGCAGCATATGGGGTGCTCTTTTTAGAACCCTTAAATCCATGCCTTCCTGCGCTCGATGCGGCTATTACATTTCCGTCATTATCAGTAATAGTGATAATTGTATTATTAAAAGTAGAGTTAATATGTACAATACCATTTGGTACTATTTTCTTCTCTTTTTTGGTCTTTTTTCCTTTTTTAACGCGTTTTGCCATAGTATTATACCAAGCTCCTTATTTTTTCCTTTTTCCCATTACTGAACGACTGGGCCCCTTACGAGTTCTTGCATTTGTGCTTGTTCTTTGGCCTCTTACCGGTAAACCTCTCCTGTGTCTGATTCCACGATATAAACCAAGATCCATTAATCTCTTTATATTCATGGAGACTTCTCTTCTAAGGTCACCTTCAACTTTATATTTCTCGTCAATAACGCTTCTTATATCGCTTATCTGATTTTCAGTAAGATCATCAGATTTTGTATCCCAGTCTATACCGCTTTCAGTCAGTATTTTTTGAGAAGCTGTCCGCCCTATGCCGTATATATAAGTTAAGGCAATCTCTATTCTTTTATTTTTCGGTAAGTCAACGCCTGCGATTCTGGCCAAATTCTTTCTCCTTGTTAATAATATGAATTAAACGATATTATAACTGTGACAAGTCTAGCCCTGTCTCTGTTTATGTCGGGGATTCTCACAGATAACTCGTAAAATACCTTTTCTCTTAATAACTTTACATTTGTTACACATTTTTTTTACTGATGCTCTAACTTTCATGACAAATAATTCTCCTGATTTTTACTGCTATTTATCTGTGTTTACCGATTCCTTTTTTCATGAAACCTTCATAATGTCTCATCATCATATGTGACTCAATCTGATTAGCTGTATCCATGCCAACACCAACTACAATCAACAATGAAGTACCACCAAAGTAGTAAGGGATATTAGCCTTATATGTGAGTATTTGTGGAAGTATACATACTAATGCAATATATATTGCACCGCTGAATGTTAACCGTGTCATAACCCTGTCAATATATTCTGCAGTATTCTTACCCGGCCTTATCCCCGGTATAAATCCCCCCTGCTTCTTCATATTATCTGCGATATCCATTGGATTATAATTAACCGCGGTATAAAAATAACAGAAAAATATAATAAGGATTATATAAACCAGATTGTATGTAATCGTACCCGTATTAAGTGCATTTAAAATAGTCTCAAACCATGCAACATCACTTAAATCAACAAAATTCTTTATCGTTAATGGAAACATGAGTATCGAAGAAGCAAAAATAGGCGGTATAACCCCGGCAGCATTTATTTTTAGTGGTAAATGTGTGCTCTGCCCACCATACATGCGCCTTCCTACGACTCTTTTTGCATATTGTACAGGTATTCGTCGCTGTCCGCGTTCCATAAAAACTACGAAACCAATTACCGCAATCATTACGATTATAATAATAACCATAAAGAAGGGTGTTATCTCTCCAATTTCAATGAGACGAAGAACCTGTCCAATTGCAGGCCAGAAACCGGCAACAATTCCTGAAAAAATTATAAGAGAAATGCCGTTGCCTATTCCCCTTTCGGTAATCTGTTCTCCAAGCCACATAAGAAAGGATGTGCCGGCAGTAAGCGTTATCACAGTAAGAATCGTGAAACCCCAACCACCGTCAGTAACGATCATTGCTCCGCTTGGACTGGACATTCTCTGAAAGCTGATAGCAATCCCTATTCCCTGTATAACGCTTAAAATTATCGTACCATAACGGGTATACTGGGTTATTTTTTTTCTTCCCTGCTCACCTTCTTTTTTCAGTTTTTCAAGATGAGGAATAACAACACCAAGAAGCTGTAAAATAATAGAAGACGTTATATAAGGCATAATCCCAAGGGCCATTATAGACATACTCTTTAATGCGCCACCCGAAAACATGTCATACATCCCGAGAAGTCCGCCCTGCATGGAATCAAAAACTTCAGTCAGTGCCTCTCCATTAATGCCAGGCACAGGTATATTACAGCCAATTCTATAGACTAGAAGCATCAACAGTGTAAATATCAGCCTTTTTTTCAGCTCTGGAATTTTAGGAATATTTTGTATATTGCCTATCAAGGTGAGTACTCTCCGGATAAATGTTTAAAATCAGACTAACTCGATTTTTCCGCCAGCGGCTTCAATCTTTCTAATTGCTTCTTTGCTCGCGCTATTCACCTGAATTTCAACAGGATGTGCTAACTCTCCGTTGCCCAATAATTTAATCCCGTCTTTGGCGCCCTTAAAAAAACCCAGTTCTGCCAGTTTATCGATATTAACCACAGAGTTAGGTTCACACTTGTTCAGATCATTTATATTAATGAGATCATATATTTTCTTAAAGTGGTTGGTAAAACCTCTTTTAGGCAGTCTACGATGTAAAGGCATCTGTCCGCCCTCGAATGCAGGACTTATTCCGCCACCGGATCTTGCTTTCTGGCCTTTGTGACCTTTACAGGAGGTTTTTCCATGACCGGATCCCGGACCTCTGCCAACTCTTTTTCTATTTTTCCTGGAACCTTCTGCCGGGGAAAGATCATCTAACATCATCATTATCTCCCAATAATTATATTTCAACCTTTACCATAAATAATACTTTATCAATCATTCCTCTTATAGGAGCAGTATTATTCAGATAAACAGTCTTATTTAGCTTGGTTAATCCCAGCCCTTTTAATGTTTCCCTGATCTTTTTGTTTTTTCCGATTCCGCTTTTAACCAGGGTTACCTTTATTTTATCAGCCATAATAAAATCTCGTTCTTTTATTAATTAAACATTTCTTGAAGTGTTTTATTCCGTCTTGTCGCTATATCTTCGGGACTTCTTAAAGTACTAAGACCTTTTATGGTAGCCTTCACAAGATTATGCGGATTATGTGATCCCAAACATTTTGTAAGTATATTTTGAATTCCAACAGCCTCAAGTACTGCACGGACAGCACCTCCAGCAATTACTCCGGTACCCGGACCAGCAGGTTTAATAAGAACACGACCAGCTCCCCATTTTCCAATTATCTCATGAGGTATTGTGCCTTCTACAACGCTAATAGCTTTCATACTTTTCTTTGCCTTTTCAGATCCTTTTCTAATAGCTTCAGGAACTTCATTGGCCTTTCCAAGGCCACAACCAACAAGACCTTTTCCGTCGCCAACAATAACTATTGCGCTAAAACTGAATCTACGCCCACCTTTAACAACCTTAGCAACTCTGCTAATATGGACGACTTTTTCAATTAATTCATCTTCGTTCTCTTCTTTATACAATGCCTGTCTCCTTAATTGCTGCTAAATATAAATTGGAATTCATAGAAAACTAAAATTCCAGTCCACCTTCCCGTGCTGCTTCAGCAAGTGATTTAACTCGTCCATGGTATAAAAATCCGTTTCTATCAAAAACAACCTTTTTTATACCTTTTTCCTGAGCTCTTTCCGCTATTAATTTACCAATCACCGTTGCCCCCTCTTTATTTCCACTCTTTCCTTTTAACTGATCCCTTACATCTTTTGAAATAGTGGATACCTGTACAAGGGTGTTATAACTGGTATCATCAATTATTTGTGCGTATATATTCTTTGCACTTCTAAAGACCGAAAGCCTTGGACGTTCAGCCGTTCCAAGAACTTTTCGCCTTACTCGTCTTTTCCGTTTTTCTCTTGATTTTGCTCTGCTTATCGATGCCATTATAATGATCCTGTCAAAAAAATAATCCTTTTAATCCCTAGCTCCGGACTTACCAGCCTTCCTCTTTATGACTTCTTCCGCGTATTTTATCCCCTTACCTTTATAGGGCTCAGGTTTCCTGAAACTTCTAATTTTAGCGGCCGTTCGTCCAAGAAGCTCTTTGTCGATTCCGGTCAGGGTTATTTTGGATTTATCAATGTTTGCGTCTATTCCTTCCGGCAGTTCAAATACTATTGGATGCGAATAGCCAAGATGAAATGTAGCGGTTCGGCCTGCAACCTCAGCTCTGTAACCAACACCGACTATTTCAAGTATACGCTCGAATCCTTGAGAAACACCTTTTACCATATTTGCTACTAAGGCTCTAAATAAACCGTGGCATGATTTGGATTCTTTTGAATCGTCATCAACCATGATCAATATCTGATCATTTTCAATATTTAAACGAACCTTAGGATTAATGGTCCTTTTTAATTCACCTTTTGGTCCCTTGATAGATATAGACTCTTCTTTAATATCTACCTTAACTTCTTTTGGGATTTCAATAGGCATTTTGCCTATGCGTGACATTTAAAACCTCCAATTAAGAAAGATCATAATACGATGTATAAATAACAAAAAACTACCAGACTGAACAGATAACTTCTCCACCAACACCTATCTCTCTTGCCTGTTTGTCCGTGATTATGCCTTTTGAAGTTGATAGAATACTAATTCCAAAACCATTTAATACCTTTGGGATTTTGTCACTCTTAGAATAAATTCTACAACCAGGTTTGCTTATCCTTTTCAGGCCATCAATAATTGGTGCACCTTTTTCATCGTATTTAAAATAAATTTTGATGACACCCTGCTTCTTATCATCAATTAACTTAAAGTTCTTAATAAAACCTTCAGATTTAAGTACCTTAGCGATATTTATTTTCATCCTTGAACCAGGAACGTCTACTGAGTTGTATGATGCCATTAATGCATTCCTCATTCTAGTCAGCATATCGGCTATCGGATCTGTCATTCCCATGAAAATAACTCCTTGTTTCTATTTCATTTTCTACTTAATAAAAATATAATTAGTATTAACCAGCTAAAACAATAATTACCAACTGGATTTAATTACACCGGGTATCTCTCCGCCCAGAGCCATACTTCTAAAACAAATTCTGCAAATACCGAATTTTCTCAGAAATGCACGGGGCCTTCCACAAATAGGACAACGGTTATATTTACGAGTAGAAAATTTCTGATTTCTTTTAGCTTTTGCTATAAGGGACTTTTTTGCCAAGTCATCCTCCCTGTTAATTCCTAAAAGGCATTCCTAAAGATTTTAATAAAAACGTACCTTCTGCATCGGTTTTACCAGAAGTAACAATTGTAATATTAAGACCTTTAATTTTGTCTATCTTATCGTAATCGATTTCAGGAAAAATTATATGTTCTTTTATCCCAAGTGAACAATTTGCCCTGCCATCAAACATCTTATTCGGCAAGCCACGAAAGTCTCTAACCCTTGGGAGTGCGACATTAAAAAGTTTATCCAGAAACTCATACATCTTTTCACGTCTTAACGTAACGGAGCACCCTATAGGCATGCCTTCACGTAACTTAAAACCAGCAATAGATTTCTTTGCTTTCCTAATGACCGCTTTCTGTCCGGCAATTAATGAAAGTTCTTCTGCTGCGCTATCAAGCACCTTGATATTGAATATAGCTTCACCCAGTCCCATGTTTAAAACAACTTTTTTAATTTTAGGCACAGCCATGGCGCTTGTGTAACCGAACTCTTTTACTAAAGCCGGAACTACTTCATCCGTATACTTATCTTTCAGTCTGGACAACTGTTACTCCTGTTTACAAATCTGAATAAATGTTGTTATATTCAAGGATTCTAAATTGGCAAATTCTAATCACCAATTATTTCACCACACTTTTTACAAACCCTTACCTTCGATCCATCATCAAGTATGCGTTTTCCTATTCTTGTCGGTTCAGCGCATTTATTGCAGATAATCATCAAGTTGGAGATATGAATAGGAGCCTCTTTTTCAATAATACCACCCTGAGCATTTGCAGCACTCGGCTTTGAATGTCTCTTAACCACATTGATTTTTTCAACGATCACGCGCATTTTCTCACTGTCAACTTTAAGCACGTTACCGATTTTCCCCTGTTCTTTCCCTGAAAGGATGATAACCTTATCGTTCTTTTTAATTATGGGATGTTTCTTAAGCACTTAGGATACTCCATAAATTTTAATTAAAGTACTTCAGGGGCAAGAGATATTATCTTCATAAATTTCTTAGCCCTCAACTCCCTGGCAACCGGGCCAAAGATTCGAGTACCTATAGGTTCATTCTGAGCGTTAATAAGTACAGCTGAATTATCATCAAACTTAATATGAGATCCGTCCGGACGTCTTATTTCCTTTGCTGTCCTTACTATCACAGCCTTCATAACGCTACCTTTACTGACTTTTGAATTGGGCATTGCCTCTCTGACAGCAACTACAATAATGTCTCCAATGCTCGCGTATCTTCTTTTAGATCCACCGAGAACTTTTATGCATGTCAACAGCTTTGCACCAGAATTATCCGCAACCTTAAGTTTAGTCTCTGTTTGAATCATTTCAATTACTCCTGGGCCATTTCTTTTTCTGTATCGACGGCAACAGTTTCAACTTTTTCTATAATTTCTATTACCTGCCATCTTTTCAGTTTACTAATTGGCCTTGATTCAATGATCCTAACTTTATCGCCATTCTGACAAATATTATTTGGATCATGTGCAAGATATTTTGTATGTCTTCGTATGTATTTATTATACGTGCTATGTTTAATTAATTGGTTGACCAGAACAACAGCTGTCTTATCCATGCTCGTTCCAACTACAACCCCTGCTAATTTTTTTCTAACCCCTCGCTCTTTCATGCCTACCTCATCCAGTATCACTTATTTTTTAATTCGTTTAGAATAGTTTTGACTCTTGCCAAGTCCTTTTTTGTTTTCCCAATCATGGCAGTATTACCTAATTGGCCTGTAGCTTTCTGAAATCTGAGGTTAAAAAGTTCCTGACGCAGGGATGATTCTTTTTCTACAAGTTCCTGATTATCTATATCTCTAATTTCTTTTGCTTTCATTTTCATCTCCTGCAGACAAACCTGGTTCCAAAAGGAAGTTTATGTCCAGCCAGCCTGAAAGCCTCTGCGGCAACACTTTCACCAACACCTTCCATTTCATAGAGAATTCTGCCAGGTTTAATTATAGCTACCCAGGCTTCGGTAGCTCCTTTTCCCTTACCCATTCTGGTTTCAAGCGGTTTTTTGGTTATTGGCTTATCGGGAAAGATACGTATCCATATTTTCCCACCACGTTTTACATGTCTGGTTATAGCAATACGGGCGGACTCAATCTGCTGAGCTGTCATGCGTCCGCATTCTGTTGCCTGAAGACCGAATTCACCGAATTCAAGAGTACTGCCCTTGGCCTGCCCTTTCATCCTGCCTTTTTGTCTTTTTCTGTATTTTAATTTCTTTGGACTAAGCATTTATTAATTAATCCTTTTTATCTGGTAAAATCTCGCCATTAAATATGGTAACCTTTATGCCGATAACGCCATAAGTTGTAAAGGCCTCGGCAAATCCATAATCGATATCTGCCCGAATCGTGTGAAGCGGCACACGACCCTTTCTGTACCATTCCCTTCGTGCCATTTCAGCGCCGCCAAGTCTTCCGCTGCATGAGATTTTAATACCCTGCACACCAAATCGGAGAGCTGAACTGACACTTTTTTTCATAGCCCTTCTGAAAGAAACTCTTCGTACCAACTGTAACGCTATATTTTCAGCCAGCAACTGCGCATCAATTTCAGGCTTTCTTACTTCCTGGATATCAATAAAGAATTCTCGATTGATTATCTTTCCAAGATCTTTGGTAAGATTTTGAATCTCGGCACCTTTTCTACCGATAACAAGCCCGGGTCTTGCAGTATGAATTTTTAATTTTACCTTGTTCGCGGCTCTTTCAATCTCAATTTTAGAAACGCCTGCCTGCTGAAGTTTCTTCTTTAAAAATTTTCTAATACGAAAATCTTCATAAACGAAACTGGCGTAATCCTTACCAGCGAACCATTTTGAATCCCATTCCTTATTTATACCCAGTCTGAAACCGATAGGATTTACTTTCTGTCCCAATCTTTACCTCCGCCTGTTGGTACTATCCTTAAAATGTTTATCTTTAGTTATCGTTAAGGACAACAGTCAAATGACTAGTTCTTTTTAATATCCTTGTAGCCCTTCCACTTGCACGTGGAATAATTCTTTTAAGCATTGGGCCATCATCAGCAAATATCCGCTTAATATACAGTTTATCTACATCTACATCGGAGTTTTGTTGTGCATTCGCCACAGCGGAATTTACAACCTTTAATATAAGAGCAGCTCCCTTTTGAGGTGCAAATTTTAACATGTTTAATGCATCCTCCACCCTCTTGCCTCTTATCTGGTCCATTACCAGGCGGGCTTTTTGGGGAGAAATCCTGACATATCTTGCTTTAGCACTTGATTCCATTATTTCCCACCTTTTACTCTTGATTTTTTGTCTCCAGCATGACCATAAAAGGTCCTTGTAAGGGAAAACTCACCCAGTTTATGTCCAACCATATCTTCAGTCACAAAAACAGGAATGAATTTTTTTCCATTATGAACCGCAAAGGTAAGCCCGACAAATTCAGGTAAGATTATAGATCTCCTTGACCAAGTCTTGATTATATTTCGGCTCCCGGCTCCTTGAGCCATTGAAGCTTTTTTAAGCAAGTGATCATCAACAAATGGTCCTTTTTTTAATGATCTTGGCAAAACTTTTCCTCCATTTAAATAAAGAGATAATCCTACTGATTACTTTCTCTTCTTAATTATCATTTTATCGCTAGACTTTCTTACCCTTGTTTTATAACCCTTTGTAGGAACACCCCATGGTGTTACAGGATGTCTTCCTCCCGATGATTTTCCTTCCCCACCGCCATGTGGATGATCAACCGGGTTCATTGCTACACCGCGAACGTGTGGTCTACGCCCCTTCCATCGAGATCTTCCGGCTTTTCCAAGACTGATTCCCATATATCCGGAGTTACCAACCTGACCGATAGTTGCCCTGCATTCAAGGGAAATCAGTCTGACTTCTCCTGACGGCAATTTTATCTGGGCATATTTACCTTCCTTAGCCATTAACTGCGCATAGGTACCGGCACTTCTAACTATTTGACCACCATGTCCTGGGTTTAATTCAATATTGTGAATCTGGCTACCAAGTGGGAGATCATTCAACTTCAAGGTATTTCCAAGTGATATCTCTGCCCCTTGACCGGAATTGAGCACATCCCCTACCTGTAAACCAGCTGGAGCAATAATATACCTTTTCTCACCATCCGCATAATTTAACAGCGCTATATTTGCTGACCTGTTAGGATCATATTCTATCGTGGCAACCTTGGCTGGAATACCATCTTTATTTCGTTTGAAATCTATAATCCTGTAACGTCTTTTGTGACCGCCTCCACGGAAACGAGCTGTGATTCTGCCATAAGAGTTTCGTCCACCACTCTTTTTCAGTGTTTTTACAAGACTCTTTTCCGGTCTATTAGTTGTTATTTCTTCAAATGTACTATTTTTAAGAAATCTTTTTCCGGGTGAAGTCGGGTTATGACCTTTTATAGCCATTTATATCTCCAAATAATCCTATATTTTTCTAATTATTAAAATTATATCAATCTCAAACAAATGCTCTTAAACGCCGTCAAAAAATTCGACATTTTCCCCTGGTGCAAGCGTTACAACAGCTTTTTTCCAGTCAGGTTTTTTACCAATATTCTTGCCAACACGACGCTTTTTTCCCTTCATATTTTGAGTCCGAACATTTACAACTTTAGTCTTTAATAAAAGTTCAGTTGCTTTCTTAATCTCAATTTTATTTGCCCTGGGATCGACTTTTAGCACTATCTGATTGTTTGTTTCTTTCAGAATATTTGCCTTTTCTGCAACATGTGGTTCTTTGATTACACTGTAAACATCCATTATTAAATCAATGCCTCCTCAATCTTTTCAATAGAAGGTTTGACTAAAAAGAGATGATCATGATTCAGGATATCATATACATTAATGCCCTCATGTCTGATCACCTTAATGCCAGGAACATTCCTTGAAGATTTTTCAAGGTTCTCGTTCTTATTTTCAGTGACAATCAAAGCTTTTTTAATATCAAAGTTGCCCATGACTTTAACAAATTCCTTTGTTTTAATTTCAGGTAAAGAAAAGTCATCAACTACAATAAGCTTCTTTGAACTGCACTTATCACTCAATGCCATTGCTATTGCGGCCTTTTTTATCTTTTTAGGCACCTTTGTGGCATAGCTTCTGGGAACAGGACCAAATACAACGCCGCCACCACGTCTTGTATTAGTTAAGCCGGTACCAACTCTTGCGCGGCCAGTACCCTTTTGCCGCCACATCTTACTATGAGATCCATTTACTTCAGATCGTGTTTTTACAGCAGCTGTTCCTGCTCTTCTTTTATTAAGCTGACTGACAACTACCTGATGTAGAATATCTTTCCTAACAGCAACACAAAAGATTTTCTCATTCAGTTCAATCTCAGCTGTCTTTTCTGCCTTTAGATTATATACGTCGATTACTGTCATTTTTTATTTGTCACTTCTTTAATTACCTGCAATTACTTTCTGCAGATTTCAATTATCGAATTATCACTACCTGGTAATGGTCCTTTAATTGCTATAAGGTTTATTTCAGGTCTTACATCAAGAACCATTAAATTCTTTACCGTGGTTCTTTCATCCCCCATATGTCCGGGAAGCTTTCTTCCTTTTAAAACTCTGGATGGAGTTGCACTCATACCTATTGAACCGGGAACTCTATGGGATCTCGATCCATGTGTCTTTCTCCCTCCGCCAAAGCCATGCCTTTTCATAACGCCGGCAAATCCTCTTCCTTTGCTCTTTCCGGATACAGTTACAATATCACCTATCTGAACCACATCGGCTGCGGTTATCTCCTGCCCGAGTTCGTATTCACTCGAATCCTTTACCTTTATTTCTTTGAGATAGTAGTAAAATTTGTCACCGGCTGCCTTTTGATGTCCCTTTAAAGGCTTATTGACTCTGCTTTCCTTTTTTTCTTCAAAACCAACCTGAATAGCCTCGTAACCATCTTTATCAATGGTCTTCTTCTGAATAACAACACATGGGCCGGCTTTTACCAATGTGACTGGCACACTTTTTCCTTCATTAATAAAGTATTGTGTCATGCCGAGTTTTTTACCAAAGATCCTGTTGCCCATCTAATTCTCCAACTCAATAGTTCTCTTATAGTTTAATCTCTACGTCAACACCGCCGGACAGATCCAGCTTCATCAAGGCATCAACTGTTTGTTGTGTAGGCTCCAGTATGTCTAAAAGTCTTTTGTGAGTTCTTATTTCAAATTGCTCTCTTGACTTTTTATTCACATGAGGTGACCTTAGAACACAAAATTTATTAATAACAGTAGGTAGTGGTATAGGACCAGCTATTTTGGCACCAGTTTCCCTCACAGTATCTACAATTTCCAAAGC
Source organism: Desulfatiglandales bacterium (assembly GCA_963667015.2). GTDB lineage: Bacteria > Desulfobacterota > DSM-4660 > Desulfatiglandales > HGW-15 > JAAZBV01. Next base: position 1,751,937 of record CAXXJJ010000001.1, on the reverse strand, counting down.
AGACTGATCCAGCAGTTTATGATCATATGCCTTTAAACGAATCCTTATCTTTTGGTTAGCTAACGCTTTCTCTATCATTTTATTCCCTGCTATTACTTCACTTTACTATTCAACTATTTCATGGATAACGCCGGCGCCTACTGTACGGCCACCTTCACGAATAGCAAAGCGGAGTTCCTTTTCCATTGCTATCGGGGTTATCAATGCACCTTCTATTGAAACACTGTCTCCGGGCATTACCATCTCTACGCCCTCTGGTAATGACACGACACCTGTTACGTCGGTGGTTCTGAAATAAAACTGAGGTCTGTATCCATTAAAAAACGGGGTATGCCTTCCGCCTTCCTCTTTTGTAAGGATATATGCCTCTGCCTTGAATTTCGTATGCGGGGTAATTGACTTGGGTGCTGCTACTACCTGACCGCGTTCTACATCCTCTCTCTTGGTTCCTCTTAACAGAAGTCCTACATTGTCTCCTGCCTGACCCTGATCAAGGATCTTCCTGAACATTTCAACACCTGTACATACTGTCTTGGTGGTATCTCTGATTCCTACGATCTCTACTTCCTCACCAACCTTGACCATTCCTCTTTCTATCCTGCCGGTCACAACTGTTCCACGACCGCTTATGCTGAATACATCTTCTACCGGCATCAGGAAGGGTTTATCTGTCTCTCTTATAGGCTCCGGAATATCATTATCGATCGCATCCATCAGCTCATATATCGGCTTTGCCGCTTCATCGTCTGCACTCTCACATTCGAGGGCCTTTAATGCGCTACCTCTAACGATCGTGATATTGTCACCGTCAAACTCGTATTTGCTCAAAAGCTCTCTGAGTTCAAGTTCTACAAGTTCGATAAGCTCTTCATCATCAACCATGTCGCATTTATTCAAAAATACAACCATGTTTGGTACACCAACCTGACGGGCTAGAAGGATATGCTCTCTTGTCTGCGGCATTGGACCATCGTCTGCGCCAACTACAAGAATCGCTCCGTCCATCTGGGCGGCTCCTGTTATCATGTTCTTTATATAGTCAGCATGACCAGGACAATCAACATGTGCATAATGCCTGTTTTCTGTCTGGTATTCAACATGCGCTGTCGCTATTGTTATTCCTCTGGCCTTTTCTTCCGGTGCCTTGTCTATTGAATCAAAGGGTACAAATTCAGCACCACCCTTCATGGCCATCAGCTTTGTTATCGCAGCCGTAAGTGTCGTCTTTCCATGGTCTATATGACCGATTGTTCCAACGTTTACGTGTGGCTTAGTCCTTTCAAATTTTTGTTTAGACATCGCTATCCCCCTTTAAGAGCAATAATGAAAAATATTTTTTATATATTAGTATTCTATTATCATATTTCAATGTGTTACCAGCGATAATGCGCAAAAGCCTTATTGGCCTCAGCCATTCTATGCGTATCTTCCTTCTTTTTAATCGCTGCACCTTTTTTAGCCGCTGCATCCATCAGTTCGCCTGCAAGTTTTGCAGCCATGCTCTTTTCTCCCCTGGACCTTGCAAATGATATAAGCCATCTTATTCCTAATGCCTGACTCCTGTTTGCACGAACTTCAGTGGGCACCTGATAGGTTGATCCGCCAACTCTCCTGGATTTAACCTCTACAAGTGGTTTTGCATTATTCACTGCCTTCTGAAATACGGATAAGGGATCTTCCTGTGTTTTTTCTTTAATTATATCAAATGACTCATAGAGAATTGCCTGTGATAGGCTTTTTTTTCCCTTTGACATCATACAGTTAATAAATTTGGCGAGAAGCTGACTCTTGTATTTAGGATCAAGAATTATCTCTCTTTTAATTATCAACCTTTTTCTTGGCATAACTACTCCTGTAAATTATATCGCTTTGGGTTTTTTTGCGCCGTATTTTGAACGTGCCTGTCTTCTATCTTCCACTCCAGACGTATCCATTGTACCCCTTAAAATGTGGTACCTTACACCTGGTAAGTCCTTAACACGACCACCACGAATTAAAACAACCGAGTGCTCCTGAAGATTATGACCAACACCCGGAATATAGGAAGTCACTTCAATGCCATTGGTTAATCTCACCCTGGCGACTTTTCTTAATGCGGAGTTAGGCTTCTTCGGAGTTTGAGTATAAACCCTTACGCATACGCCTCGTTTCTGAGGACATGCTTCCAAAGCAGGAGTTTTTACTTTTTTCCTGGATTTCTTCCGTCCTTTTCTTATTAACTGATTTATAGTTGGCATTCTGTTTTATTGCCCTTCCTTTTGCTTAATTCGCTTATTTCAAGAATTTTTGATGCTAAAAAATACTGCAATCAAAGAACCACTCTTTTTATTGACATTATGGAAAATTGTCAAGTAATTTTTAAATATTTTTTATTTTTCTATCTATTATAACCTTCATTTTAATTTAAATATTTCATTTTTAAATTATCTAGTTATTAGAAACGGTTATATCAAGTTCTCTATATTCTTTTACACCCGTTCCGGCAGGAATCAACCTTCCCATTATTACATTTTCTTTCAGACCCCGTAACTTATCTATCTTACCGGCAATACTTGCGTCAGAAAGCACCTTCGTTGTTTCCTGAAAAGATGCAGCCGAAATAAAGCTTTCGGTACTGAGTGATGCCTTTGTTATCCCAAGGAGAAGAGGCTCTGCGGTAGCCGGGGTACCTCCCTGCTCGATTATCCTGCTGTTTTCGTCTTCAAATTTCCACTTTTCTACCTGTTCGCCAAGTAAAAATCCTGAAGATCCGACATCCTTAACTGTAACCTGGCGCAACATCTGTTTTACTATTACTTCGATGTGTTTATCATTTATAGAAACACCCTGAAGCCTGTAAACTTCCTGTACTTCATTTACCAGATATTTTGCAAGTTCCTTCAAACCTCTGATCTTAAGAATATCATGCGGGTTTGCAGAACCATCCATCAGGGGTTCACCGGCCCTGACATAGTCACCCTCAAGGACACTTACATGTTTTCCTTTTGTAATAAAATAATCAACCGGCTCTCCAATCTCAGGAGTAATAATTACCCTTCTTCGACCTTTGCTGTACTGACCGAATGAAACGGTACCATCGATTTCACTCAGAATAGCGTTCTCCTTGGGCTTTCTTACTTCGAAAAGCTCTGCAACCCTCGGGAGTCCACCGGTGATATCCTTTGTCTTTGTCGTCTCTCTTGGTATTCTGGCAAGAACTGCACCAGCCTTTACAGAGTCACCTTCGGAAACCATGATAATAGCACCTATTGGAAGATGGTATCTTGCGTGTGCCTTTGTTGAACTGGGAAGACTTGCTGTTTTATTATCTTCATCCTTGATTGATATTCTCGGACGAACCTCAGTCTGTCTGGATTCAATAATAAAACGGCTGATTCTACCCGTTACATTATCCCTCTTTTCCTGCATTGTTACGCCATCAAGAATATCTCCGAATTTTACTGTTCCTTCCACTTCAGTAAGAATAGGAATAGTATAGGGATCCCATTCTGCTAGTACCTGACCTGGGTTGATGGCCTGTCCATCCTTAACCTTGAGAATTGCACCATATGTTACAGGATATCTTTCAATTTCCCTGCCTCCGGCGCTTATAATCGCAATTTCACCATTTCTGTTCATTACGATATGGCTGCCTTCGACATTTTTGACGGTCTTGAGTTCAATAAAACTTACCTTACCTTCATTCCTCGCCTGAATAGTTGTCTGTTCAACTCTCTTGCTTGCAGTTCCACCAATATGGAAGGTTCTCATCGTAAGCTGAGTTCCAGGTTCACCGATAGACTGAGCAGCGATAATACCTATTGATTCACCAATATTAACTTCATGGCCATGAGCAAGATCGCGTCCGTAACATTTCTTACATACACCCTCTTTTGCCTGACATGTAAGAACAGAACGGATAAGGATCTTTTCAAGTCCTGCATCTTCAATGAGTTTTACCTTTGCCTCATCAATCAGTTCATTAGCAGGGATAAGAAGTTCGTTCGTAATGGGATCGTAAACATCCTCAAGCACAACTCTTCCCAGTACCCTTTCTCCAACTCTCTGAATAATCTCTCCTCCTTCCATGAGGGAGGTAACCCAGATACCGTCTACAGTACCACAGTCATCCTGCATAATAACTGCATCCTGGGCAACATCAACAAGCCTTCTTGTCAAATAACCCGAGTTGGCAGTCTTAAGTGCAGTATCAGCAAGACCTTTTCTTGCACCGTGAGTAGAGATAAAATACTGGAGAACGGTAAGGCCTTCTCTAAAGTTAGATGTAATGGGGGTTTCAATAATTTCACCGGAAGGCTTAACCATCAGGCCTCTCATTCCAGCCAGCTGTCTCATCTGATCTTTACTACCCCTGGCGCCAGAATCCGACATCATATAAATGGAATTAAAACTCTCTGTCTGCTGTAATTTTCCATCCGGAGCAGTAACGTTCTCAACACCCATTTCCTTCATCATTTCAGATGTAATCTGGTCATTTGCCTGGGTCCAGATATCAACTGCTTTATTTATCTTCTCACCATTTGTGATAAGACCGCCTTTATACTGGTCTTCTATTTTTTTGATTTCCTTTTCAGCATCTTCAATTATTGAAATTTTCTTGGATGGAATAGTAACATCTTTAATACTGATAGATGTCCCAGATATTGTGCTGTATTTGTACCCCATATCCTTTAGTCTGTCAGAAAGGATTACGGTAGCCTTGATACCTGCCCGCCTGTAGCATTCATTTATCAGGTTGACCAGTTTCTTTTTCGTCATTACCTGATTGATCAGGGTAAAGGGAAGCTCTTCAGGCAATATTTCACTTAAAAGGACCCTGCCCGTTGTGGTTTCTTCTATCTTGCCATTTATTCTGACCTTTATTTTTGCATGCAGTGAAATGGCTTCAGCATCATAGGCCATACGCACTTCGTCTGTATTGGCAAAAATCATCCCTTCACCTTTTGCAAAGACTCTGTCCCTGGTCATATAATAGATTCCAAGAACTATATCCTGGCTTGGTACAATTATTGGAGTACCGTCAGCAGGTGACAGGATATTATTTGTCGACATCATAAGGACCCTGGCTTCGACCTGTGCCTCAATAGAAAGCGGTACATGAACAGCCATCTGGTCACCGTCAAAGTCTGCATTAAATGCCGTACAAACCAGAGGATGAAGCTGAATAGCTTTTCCTTCCACAAGGATTGGTTCAAATGCCTGAATACCCAGACGATGGAGTGTTGGAGCACGGTTAAGGAGAATACAGTATTCTCTTACCACATCATCCAGAGCATCCCATACTTCCGGGGTTTCCCTTTCAACCATCTTTTTGGCTGATTTTATTGTTGTAGCAAATCCCTTTTCATCAAGTTTATTATAGATAAAGGGTTTAAAGAGCTCCAGGGCCATTTTTTTGGGTAATCCGCACTGATGCAGTCTTAAGTCCGGGCCAACAGTAATAACCGAACGTCCTGAATAGTCGACACGCTTTCCAAGAAGATTCTGCCTGAATCTTCCCTGCTTTCCCTTAAGCATATCGCTGAGTGATTTGAAAGGTCTCTTATTGGCACCTGTAACAACCTTGCCTCTTCGCCCGTTATCAAAAAGCACATCTACAGATTCCTGAAGCATCCTCTTTTCATTACGTACAATTATATCCGGGGCATTCAATTCCAGGAGTCTTTTAAGCCTGTTATTTCTGTTAATTACCCTTCGATAGAGATCATTAAGATCTGATGTAGCAAACCTTCCGCCATCAAGCGGAACAAGAGGCCTTAGATCAGGAGGCAGGACAGGGATAACATCCATGATGGTCCATTCCGGCTTGTTTTTTGACTCCTTAAATGCATCTATTACCTTAAGGCGTTTTGTCAGTTTTTTCCTCTTTGCTTCAGACCTGGTGGTGATCATTTCTTCTCTGAGTTCTACAGACAGGCTTTCGAGATCCAGCTCCATAAGCATCTTCTGAATTGCTTCGGCACCAACACCATATTCAAATCTGTCACCATAGTCATCTTTTGCCCTCATCAGCTGTTCATCATTCAGGAGTGAAGACCTGACAAGAGGAGTATCTTTTGGATCGATTACAATAAAGTTCTCAAAGTAAAGAACCCTCTCAAGATCTTTCAGGGTAAGGTCAAGCAGATTACCGATCTTGGACGGAAGACACTTCAGGAACCAGATATGTGCAACAGGAGAAGCCAGCTTAATGTGACCCATACGCTCTCTGCGCACCTTTGACTGTATTACCTCAACACCGCACTTTTCACAGATTATCCCGCGATGTTTCATTCTTTTATACTTACCGCAGTTACATTCGTAATCTTTTATGGGACCGAATATTTTAGAACAGAAAAGCCCGTCTCTTTCAGGTTTAAATGTTCGATAGTTTATGGTTTCAGGTTTTTTAACCTCACCATATGAACGTTCAAGAATCATTTCAGGGGACGACAATGAGATCCTTACCGCGTTATAACTTGATGGATCCTTTGGCTTCGTAAAGAAGTTATATAGTTCTTCCAATGTCTCCTCCTTCTTTTGAAAAAGTATTATCGATTATTTTTTTCATTCTAACCCAATATATCTGATCAGCTGTTGATATCTTCAAGAAGCTGGAACTCAAGCCCAAGGCTTAATAATTCCTTCATCATGACTTTAAATGATTCGGGAAGTCCTGCTTCAAGTATATTATTACCTTTTACAATCCGCTCATACATACGTGTACGGCCGGCAACATCGTCTGACTTAACAGTAAGAAATTCCTGTAATGAATAAGCCGCTCCGTATGCTTCCATAGCCCATACTTCCATTTCCCCCAGCCTCTGTCCGCCAAACTGCGCTTTTCCTCCAAGAGGCTGCTGTGTAACAAGTGAATACGGGCCGATAGACCTGGCATGTATTTTATCATCAACTAGATGATGCAATTTAAGAATATACATAATACCGACAGTTACCGGCTGTTCAAAGGCCTCACCTGTCCGTCCATCATAAAGTATGGATTGCCCGGTTACGGGAAGTCCTGCCCTTTCAAGTGATTTTTGTATTTCTTCTTCCTCTACACCATCAAAAACAGGAGAAGCCATATGAACACCATCCTTCAACAGGCTGGCTGTAGATACTAGATCTTCATCATTCAAATCCTTAAAAAACTGGTTATATTCTTTTGAGGAATAGGCATTTTTGAGAGTTTTCTTCAGGGTCTCAATACCCTCTGAATTATCGAGAACTTCAGCTATCTGCCTGCCAAGCGCCCTGGATGCCCAGCCAAGATGTGCTTCAAGAACCTGACCGACATTCATTCGAGATGGTACTCCAAGGGGATTAAGAATAATATCTACCGGTGTACCGTCAGCAAAATAGGGCATATCTTCAACCGGGAGTACGCGTGACAGAACACCTTTGTTTCCATGACGGCCTGCCATTTTATCCCCGACCGATAATTTTCTCTTCACTGCTATGTAGACCTTGACCATTTTGATAACACCGGGAGCAAGCTCATCACCCATGCTGAGCTTCTCCATCTTATCCTCAAAAACGCTGTTTACATGATCAACCCGCTCTTTGAATTTATCGATTACTGCCTCCATTTTATCAATCAGGTCCATTGAAGCCTTGATATCAGCTCCTGACCAGGCAGTTACGGGAAGTTCGTCAATTATTTCATCTGTAATGTCTTTTTTATTACTTAAAAGAGTCTTTCCGGTGTTTGCATCCTTAAGGTTTGCCTTTAAAGAAGAACCTGAAATTAACTCTTTTAATCTTCTTTTCACGCTTTTTTCGACTATTTCGATTTCATCTGCCCTGTCTTTTTCAAGCCTTTCGATTTCTTTCTTTTCAATAGTCTGGCTGCGCTTATCTTTCTCCACGCCTCTTCTTGAAAATACCTTTGCATCAATTACAGTACCTTCAACACCGGGTGGAACTCTCAGGGAGGTATCCTTTACATCTCCGGCCTTGTCTCCGAAAATTGCCCTGAGCAGTTTTTCTTCTGGTGATAACTGGGTTTCACCCTTTGGGGTAATCTTACCCACAAGGATATCACCAACCTCAACTTCAGCGCCGATTTTTATAATACCGCTTTCATCCAGGTTACCGAGTGCCTCTTCTCCTACATTGGGAATATCCTTGGTTATTTCTTCTTTGCCGAGTTTCGTATCTCTGGAGACTACTTCGAATTCTTCTATATGAATTGATGTATATATATCTTCCTTAACGACACGCTCACTCACGATTATTGAATCTTCAAAATTATAGCCACCCCATGACATGAACGCGACCATTACATTTTGTCCCAGTGCGAGTTCACCCATCTCTGTGGCAGGACCATCTGCTATTATCTGGTCTTTTGCTACGAGGTCGCCTTTTCTTACTATAGGCCGCTGGTTGTAACATGTATTCTGGTTTGATCTCTGATATTTAACCAGTTTATGAATTTTAACCTCTTCTTCTTTTTCATCGTTACCGGTTGACCTGATAACAATTCTGGAAGAGTCAACATCTTCAATAACACCATCATGTTCGGCAACTACCGTTACACCGGAGTCTTTTGCTACAACCCATTCAATGCCTGTTCCGACAAGCGGGGCCTTTGCCTTCAACAATGGGACACCCTGCCTCTGCATGTTGGATCCCATGAGCGCTCTGTTGGCATCATCATGTTCCAGGAAAGGGATAAGGCTCGCAGAAACACTAACCAGCTGGTCAGGAGAGACGTCCATGTATCTGATTTCATCAACAGGGGCCTTCGTTGCCTCACCTTCAATTCTGACGGCAGCCTCCTTGTTTATAAATTCACCATTTTTATTAAGAGGAGCATTTGCCTGTGCAATGGGATAATCTCTTTCATCCAGAGCTGAAAGGTAGGAAATCTCTTTGCTTACTTTACCACCTTCAACGTGTCTGTATGGGGTTTCGATAAAACCATATTCATTGACCCTCGCAAATGTACTGAGAGAGACTATCAAACCGATGTTCGGGCCTTCAGGTGTTTCAATCGGGCAGATTCTACCATAGTGAGTGGGATGCACATCACGTACCTCAAAGCCCGCTCTCTCACGTGTAAGACCTCCGGGCCCCAGAGCACTGAGCCTTCTTTTATGGGTGACTTCAGACATAGGATTGGTCTGATCCATAAACTGTGAAAGCTGACTGGTTCCGAAAAACTCCTTTACGACTGCTGATACAGGCTTGGAGTTGATCAGATCGTGGGGCATAAGTGTTTCAACTTCCTGGAGACTCATTCTTTCTTTTATTGCCCTCTCCATCCGGACAAGACCGATCCTATACTGATTTTCCAGAAGCTCACCAACGGCCCTGACACGTCTGTTTCCGAGGTTATCAATGTCATCTACAGAGGCTTCCGAATATTTAAGTCTGATTAATTCCTTCACAATAATGATAATGTCTTCTTTCCTCAGGGTTCTGAGATCATTTGGAACATCATCAAGATTGAGCCTGTAGTTTAATTTCAGGCGACCAACAGTAGAGAGATCAAAAGAAGCCAGGTTAAAAAACAGATTGTTGAAGAAATTATTGGCAACTTCCTGTGTCGGAGGGCTGCTTGGCCTCATCTTCCTGTATATTTCAAGTTTTGCTTCTTCGGCATTATCAATCTTATCCAGAAGAATTGTGTCGTGAATTGTAGGGCTCACACCGGGTGCATCAAGCACAAGGCATTCCACCTGTTTAATGCCCTTTTCCAGAAGAACCTCAAGATTCTCAGCAGTTATTGCCTGGTTTCTTGAGATCAGCACCTCTCCTGTTTCTTCATCTATAAGATCATCAATAAGGATTTTCCCTTCAACATCTTCAATATTTATGGGGAGTTTTTCGATCCCGGCTGTTTCAAACATTTTATGAAGACGCTTTGTATACTTATCCCCGGCCTTTGCAATAAGTTTCTTTGACTTTGGAGAAGATACGTCTTTTGTAAGTCTTTTTCTGTAGAGATTTTCAAAATTAACGTCCCTGAAACATCCCTCCTCACTGATATATATCATTTCAGTATCATAAAACTCAGCGAGTAACTCCCTTGTTGTATATCCAAGAGCCTTTAAAAATGTGGTTGCAGGAAACTTTCTGCGCCTGTCTATCCGGACATGGAGCAAATCTTTTGGATCGAATTCAAAATCTAGCCATGATCCCCTGAGGGGTATAATTCTGGCTGAATAGAGCAATTTACCACTACTATGGGTTTTACCTTTATCATGATCGAAAAAGACACCGGGAGACCTGTGAAGCTGACTTACAATAACCCTTTCGGTACCGTTTATAATAAAAGTACCTCTTCTGGTCATCATTGGAATAGTTCCGAAATAAATCTCCTGTTCCTTGATGTCTCTTATGCTCTTTGTGCCGTTCTCAGCATCTGTATCAAAAACCAGCAGACGGGCAGTCAGTCTTAAAGGGGCTTCATATGTCATTCCCTTGCTTAGACATTCCGTTTCATCATATTTGGCAGGCTCAAAAGAGTATTTTACAAATTCCAGCGATGATGTACCGCTGAAATCCTGGATTGGGAATACGCTTTTAAAAGGGCTCTGGAGACCTGTATCTTCACGATCCTCGGGCTGTATATCCTTTTGCAGGAAACGTTCATATGAGTGCTTCTGTACTTCAATAAGATTCGGAATATCAATAGTTTTACCTATTTTACCAAAATTCCTTCTTACGCGACGCCTCACACCATTCATTTCTTTCATGGGATCTCCCTGTTTATGTTGTTAAAACTATTATTCTTTTATAAACATCTAAGTAGTAAATTGTTATAAAGATCCAGTCATTTGTTTTCCTGAGTTGCCTCAGGAGATCAGCTAAATAATATAATTACTTAATTTCTACGCTTGCACCAACATCTTCAAGCTGTTTTTTAATGCCATTGGCCTCATCCATCGGGATAGCCTCTTTAACCGCAGCGGGTACGCCGTCAACAAGGGCTTTTGCCTCTTTGAGACCTAAACCTGTGATAGCACGAACTTCCTTGATAACCTGTATCTTCTGATCACCGGTAGCAGTAAGAATAACATTAAACTCTGTCTGTTCTTCTGCTGCTGCTGCCTGCTCTGCCGGAGCGGCGGCCATCATGGCAACAGGGGCTGCTGCGCTTACACCAAACTTTTCTTCCAGTTCCTTAACGAATTCTGAAAGTTCCAACACTGTCATATTTGCTATGAATTCTACTACATCATCTTTTGTAATATCGGCCATTTTATATTTGTCCTCCTAAATATATTTCTTTTGTATTTTAATTAGTTTATGAAGCCGCCTGACCTTCCTGTTTGGCGGTCTCGATTGCTTTTAAGACGTTCATGAAGTTGCCAAGTACGCCATTTGTAACCCTGACGAATGAAGTCGGGACCGCCTGCATAGCAGAAAGCACCTGAGCAAGCAACTGCTCTCTTCCGGGAAGTTTTGCCAGTCTCTTAATGCCATCTACATCCATTATTTTTCCGGATGTCTGGCCGACTTTAATATCAAGTTTGGCAAGATCTTTTTCCAGATCAACAAGAACCTTTGCCGGAGCAACCACATCATCATATGTCACGGCCAGGGCACAGGGGCCAACAAACTGGTCCGCAATTGATTCACTGTCAGTATCTTTACTCGCAAGTTTTAAAAGCCTGTTTTTTACAACATAGAATTCCGCGTTGATCTTTCTGAGTTCATTTCTGATCTTGTTCATAGATTCTACGTCAAGGCCCTGATAGTCAACTACATATGTCGCCTGAGCCTTTTTCAACCGTTGGTTCATCTGATCGATAAAAGCCTTTTTAGTGTCTTTATCCAATTATTATCACCTCCTCCTGTTCTGACATTATTTGGGTCAAAAACAGGGGTATGCTGTTAGGAGAGAAGCCGATAGCATAGTCTGGGCAGGCTAAATATTTAAGCATATGACACACTATTAATGTCATTGCACCCACTGTCTTTGACTATATAATCACTTAAACCACACATGATCGCAAATGGCATGATTACCAGCGATCATTGAGTGGATTTAAAATGATAATTTTTTTTGTTCAATTATTGCTTTATATTTATTCCCTTTTTAAATAATTACCAATCAGCAATATCTGAAAGTACAGCTAATATACAAACACACTGGAAACTCTAAACCCAGAAGTCAGTAAACCTTCAAAAGAGGAAACAGAACATATTAACTCTACCTGACTGTTAATCGAACAGCTATTGTCTGCTGAACAACTCCTTTGTTAAAAGAGGATCTACTTTAACTCCCGGACCCATAGTTGTTGATATGGCAATGCTTTTGAGATAGGTGCCTTTAGCAGCTGGGGGTTTGAGCCTGATAATAGTATCCATAAAAGCGCTTATGTTATCTGTAAGCTTTTCCACTCCAAAAGAGACTTTGCCCATGGGAGCATGAACAATACCGGCCTTTTCAACCCTGAACTCTATTTTACCGGCCTTTATCTCTTCAACAGCCTTTCCGACATCAAAGGTAACCGTACCAAGTTTGGCATTGGGCATCATACCCCTTGGACCAAGCACCCGGCCAAGTTTACTTACTGTACCCATCATGTCTGGAGTAGCAATCGTCTTATCAAATTCGAGCCATCCGCCCTGAATCTTTTCAATTAAATCATCAGATCCTGCAAAATCGGCACCTGCGTCAAGTGCTTCCTTTTCCTTTTCCCCTTTTGCAAAAACAAGTACCCTTACTGTTTTCCCAACTCCATGGGGAAGCGCAACTGTACTGCGGACCATCTGATCGGCATGTCTGGGATCGACTCCCAGTTTTACAGCAATATCAACTGTTTCATCGAATTTTGCAACTGTGCAATCCAGCGCAAGCTGTATGGCTTCAGAAAAGTTATATTTATTAAGTCTGTCCACTTTTACGGCAACTGATTTATATTTTTTTCCTCTTTTAGGCATTTTATTTCTCTCTAATTTAAACTAATTTAAACTGATAATAAATTATCAAATATAATTATTGAGTTACTTTTAATCCCATGCTTCTAGCAGTACCTTCAATAATTTTCATCGCACTTGCCATATTAAATGCGTTTAAATCCTCAAATTTTGTCTTAGCAATCTCTTCAACCTGTTTTTTACTGACTTCGCCAACCTTTTCTTTGTTGGGTTCACCAGAACCTTTGGCTATCTTGGCAGCCTGTTTTAGTAAAACAGAGGCCGGTGGTGTCTTTGTGATAAATGAAAAGGTTCTGTCAGCATAAATGGTTATTATAACGGGAATAACGGTTCCCATTTTGTCCTGAGTCCTGGCATTAAATGCCTTGCAGAATTCGGCTATATTTACACCATGCTGCCCGAGTGCCGGACCTATCGGTGGAGAAGGATTTGCCTGTCCTCCTTTTACCTGCAATTTAACACTACCTATAATTTTCTTAGCCATTTGAATCCTCTTATATCTTATTAACTTGTATAAAATCCAATTCAACCGGAGTAGCCCGCCCGAATATTGTTATTAATACCCTGAGTTTCTCTTTATCCGGTTTTACTTCTTCAACTGTTCCCTGAAAATTGCTAAACGGCCCATCCACCACCCTTATTTCATCACCCTCTTCAAAGGAGTATCTGGGTTTAGGTTTTGTTATGCCTTCCTGCATCTGGCGGATGATTCTCTCTGCTTCCTCATCCGGAACAGGATAAGGCTCGCTGCCTCCACCTAGAAAACCTGTTACTTTAGCAGTATTTCGAACAGTATGCCAGGTTTCTTTATTCAGGGCCATCTGAACCATGATATATCCGGGGTAAAACTTCCTGGAAGATGTCTTTTTCTGGCCTTTCTTTAATTCAACAACCTGTTCTGTCGGTACAAGAACCTGACCAAAAAATTCTTCCTGTTTAAGGGTTTTTACCCTCTCCTCAAGATTCAGCTTTACCTTATTCTCAAATCCTGAATAGGTGTGAACTATATACCACTTCAATTCAACCTTGTTTTCTTCATCCATATTATTTCTCTGAGGTTAACCTACAATTCTTTTAATAATATTAGTAAGGCCGATGTCCACCAATCCAAGATAAAGCGCTACAAATAAAACAAGAACTATTACCATAATTGTTGATGCTATTAGCTCTTTTTTTGTAGGCCATTTCACCTTTCTCAATTCGGTTCTGGCATCCCTTAAAAACTGTGCAGATATTTGAAATATATTAGGTTTCTGCACCTGTTTTTTTGATTTGCTTTCGGATGCCTTTTTTGCCGGCAATTGCTGACTTTTTTTCTTGACCTTCGAGTTTCCATTGGAAACAGTATCTGACTTGGAATTATTATCAGTCAAGCTCTTTTTCGTCTTCTTTGTACCTTTTGTATAATTTTTATTATTACCGTTCATTTTGTACCGAGAGAAATTTTAACATCCTTATTTAATAAACATAAATGGCAGGCCAGGAGGGATTCGAACCCCCATCACCCGGATTTGGAGTCCGGTGCTCTAGCCGTTAGAGCTACTGGCCTGCAGTCATGAACTGGAACTCGTGATGTCAGCTATTATCAATATTTTTCAACAGCAAATTGACTTCATAATTCGTTACAGATTATTTACAATTCTAACCCTGACAGGCTTATTTTGTCTCCTTGTGGTTAGTATGTAACCGGCAAAAAGGGCAAAATTTCTTAAAATTCAGCTTATCCGGTGTCTTCTTCTTATTTTTTGTTGTCGTATAATTCCTGTTTTTGCACTGCTCACAGGCTAATGTAATAATATCTCTCATTTAAAAATTCTCCCTTGATAATACATCCAGGTAGATTATTAATTTCCCCTATTCAACTATTTCATGGATAACGCCGGCGCCTACTGTACGGCCACCTTCACGAATAGCAAAGCGGAGTTCCTTTTCCATTGCTATCGGGGTTATCAATGCACCTTCTATTGAAACACTGTCTCCGGGCATTACCATCTCTACGCCCTCTGGTAATGACACGACACCTGTTACGTCGGTGGTTCTGAAATAAAACTGAGGTCTGTATCCATTAAAAAACGGGGTATGCCTTCCGCCTTCCTCTTTTGTAAGGATATATGCCTCTGCCTTGAATTTCGTATGCGGGGTAATTGACTTGGGTGCTGCTACTACCTGACCGCGTTCTACATCCTCTCTCTTGGTTCCTCTTAACAGAAGTCCTACATTGTCTCCTGCCTGACCCTGATCAAGGATCTTCCTGAACATTTCAACACCTGTACATACTGTCTTGGTGGTATCTCTGATTCCTACGATCTCTACTTCCTCACCAACCTTGACCATTCCTCTTTCTATCCTGCCGGTCACAACTGTTCCACGACCGCTTATGCTGAATACATCTTCTACCGGCATCAGGAAGGGTTTATCTGTCTCTCTTACAGGCTCCGGAATATCATTATCGATCGCATCCATCAGCTCATATATCGGCTTTGCCGCTTCATCGTCTGCACTCTCACATTCGAGGGCCTTTAATGCGCTACCTCTAACGATCGTGATATTGTCACCGTCAAACTCGTATTTGCTCAAAAGCTCTCTGAGTTCAAGTTCTACAAGTTCGATAAGCTCTTCATCATCAACCATGTCGCATTTATTCAAAAATACAACCATGTTTGGTACACCAACCTGACGGGCTAGAAGGATATGCTCTCTTGTCTGCGGCATTGGACCATCGTCTGCGCCAACTACAAGAATCGCTCCGTCCATCTGGGCGGCTCCTGTTATCATGTTCTTTATATAGTCAGCATGACCAGGACAATCAACATGTGCATAATGCCTGTTTTCTGTCTGGTATTCAACATGCGCTGTCGCTATTGTTATTCCTCTGGCCTTTTCTTCCGGTGCCTTGTCTATTGAATCAAAGGGTACAAATTCAGCACCACCCTTCATGGCCATCAGCTTTGTTATCGCAGCCGTAAGTGTCGTCTTTCCATGGTCTATATGACCGATTGTTCCAACGTTTACGTGTGGCTTAGTCCTTTCAAATTTTTGTTTAGACATCGCTATCCCCCTGTAGAGTAAAAACTCAAATGTAAACTAACCTGTTTTCCTACTTATCAATTTATGAAGCCCACGACCGGGATCGAACCGGTGAACCTCATCCTTACCAAGGATGTGCTCTACCTACTGAGCTACGTGGGCGAATAGCTAAAAAAAGCTTATTCAATAATCCTAAAAAAGATGGAGCGGGAAACGGGATTCGAACCCGCGACCCTCAGCTTGGAAGGCTGACGCTCTAGCCAACTGAGCTATTCCCGCCCATTAAAAAAGAGATACTCTGCTTCAGTTATTATGTGGTGGAGAGGGGAGGATTTGAACCTCCGAAGGCTTAGCCGGCAGATTTACAGTCTGCTCCCTTTGACCACTCGGGAACCTCTCCATTTTGTATCCCTCTATGAAGCCAGCAGAGGGAATCGAACCCCCGACCCACTGATTACAAATCAGTTGCTCTACCATCTGAGCTATGCTGGCATACATCATGAAAAAAATGAATTTTTGAGAATAAGGATATATTAAAAATATTTCAATGCCAGCATTTACTGATAATTAGCTTTTAACAAATTATTCTGACGATATTCTCTATTTTTCATCGATTTTCTTTAAATTAACAAAAAATGATCCTTTTACATATTTATCAACATCACGATTCAAAATAATAAATGGAAATGTTTTATGAGGCAAAAGGTTAGCTATTATATATAAGGCTAGAGATATAAAAAAACTCGGAATATCAGCAGCGTCACAACTAATTAATATTACTCAATGCTATATGCATTCATATGATAGTAGATAGAGATATATAGCTAAAAGCCCGTTATTACTGGATTAAATATTCCCGAGTTAAATTTACAGGAACTTATATCCATAAAACATTTTTAAAAACATTATTTACTATTTTCTCATAATATTTTTAAAGGTCCTTCTATATTCAATCTTTAAAAAATGCAATAAAATTATGAAATATCTTGCATTTTTTACTTCAGGGAAATTATTAATTATCATGCTTATTAATATGGTTCTAATATATTAATATATTGATGCCTTTTTTATAATATGCTATAAATTATCGTGTTTTAACATAACTACTTGGAATTATTGAAGGAGGAAACTATCATGGCATCACTGATCGGTGGAATAATTGCTGCTCTTTTAGGTCTTATTTTTCTTTTTGCATGGCGCTGTTCATTCTGGGAAGTTGTTAAAGGAATACTTCCAATAATTTTTATCCTTGGAGGTGCCCTTGCTGCCTATCTCGGATATGAAGAGATCAAGGATAAAACCACCCCGGACGACAGCACAGATGAAGAAAAGACTGAGTTAAAAAATGAAGTTGAAAGCCTCAAGGAAGAACTCCGGACTCTCAAGGGAGACAAAGAAACTTCGAGCACTAGTGAAAACGAATAACAGGCTGATGAACCAGCATTCCTGCTTCACCTATAATACTCAAATCATATCAATCAGGAGACTTGCCAACATACAGGTCTCCTGATTAAACTTGGCTGATCTTACCTTTTCTGGATTTCGAGGCTGTTAAAAAAGTAGCCAATCTCAAATGCAGCGGTTTCAGGCGAGTCTGATCCATGTACAACATTTTTTTCTATATCGGTTGCATAGTCTCTTCTTATTGTGCCTTCAGCAGCATCATCCTTATTTGTTGCCCCCATTAACTCCCGGTATGAGGATATGGCATTTTCACCTTCAAGAACCATTACCATGCATGGCCCTGAAGACATAAAATTCGTAACGCTGTCAAAAAAAGGTTTTCCTTCATGCACGGCATAAAAACCTGCAGCCTGATCTTTTGTCATGGAAATCATTTTTGCAGCTACTACCTTTAAATCTTTTGCTTCTATCCGGCGAATTACCTCGCCTATCAGGTTTTTGGCAACCCCATCAGGCTTTACAATTGAAAATGTTCGTTCTTTCATTTAATAAATTTCCCTCCTGTATTCTATTTTAATTGACCATTGTAACTTTTAATTGTTATAGAAGCCACCTATAAAGACTAAGAACGCACATCAGTCAAGTTTTTTTTAAGGAAACAGAATAAATCTTTTCCAATATCTGACTGGTTGAAAGGATTATATTAATAATGGACAAGAATAAAAAAAGATTTGAAGAGGTACATGCATTTCAATTCAGATGTCATCCAGGGGTTTCATGTTTTACCAAATGCTGCCAGGATATCAATATTATCCTGACACCCTATGATGTCCTAAGGATGAAAAACGGCCTTGGCATATCTTCAGAAGAATTTCTGGATAAACATACAATTATAGTCCCCAAAGAGGGCAAACTTCTTCCTGTTGTCATTTTGAAGTTAAATGAAGACGACAAACGATGCCCGTTTGTAACCACGGAAAAGGGATGTAAAATCTACAATGACAGGCCATGGCCATGCAGAATGTATCCATTGACCATGAATGATGACGGAACCTACAGTCTGATAACCGATTCTGCCAGATGTAAAGGGCTTGAGGAAGATAACACCAATAAGGTAATTGACTGGCTTCATACCCAGGAAGTGGAAGAATATGATGAACTGAATGAATTTCTCTCCAGCCTCACCATACAGATGCAATCCGTAAAACTTGGCATTGAAAATCCCCAGATCCAGCAGATGATATTCATGTCACTCTATAATATAGATAAATTCCGAAAATTTGTCTTTGAAAGCACATTTCTTGACAGACTTGAGGTTGAAGAGGATATACTGGATAAAATCAGGAACAGTGATACCGATCTTCTGAAATTCGCATTTGAATGGATTAAATTTGGTCTTTTCGGTAAAAAGGTATTCTGGGTTAAAGAAAAACCTGAAAATAAATAGATCTTTTATCCGAATCAGAACAAATATGCCCGATATTCTGGCCCAAATATCCCCGCAGAGAAGCACTCAGTACAGTAATATTGCCAGCATACTTGCCCCGGCAGAAATCAGCCTGAGCCCCATGGGGCAAGCCATATCAGCTATCGAACCAGTCAAACTGGGCCGTCAGGAATATCTGAAATTCTCAATCCATGATGACGCTATGGGCGACCAGGCCCTGTATGAGCTTGAAAACCTGTCCATGATAAGCGTTTTTTTTTACTATTATGAACAATTAGGATCAATCAGCGGCCCTTTTCTCAAGCCCATAGAGGTGCCTGAGCATCATTCACTTCCCTATGACTTTCTGATGACACGCAGATACAAGGGCAAAACCAACGAGATGTTTACACACTTTTTGTGCAATATTGCGAGATACAGCAGCGACTTTTCCGGTTACAGATGGAATGATCTAAGAATATTCGATCCCCTGTCAGGTGGCGGCACAACCCTTTTTACTGCCCTGTATCTGGGAGCAGAAACCGTTGGAGTTGAAAAAAGCTCCAAGGACATTCAATCTACTGCAACCTTCCTGAAACAATACACAAAGGAACAGAAAATTCCATGTGTATTTAAGGAAGAAAGACTTAAAAAATCTATTAAAAAATACTGGTTTACCATTGGAAAAAACAGGCAAAGATGCCTCATGGTAAACGGTGACACAGCTGATTCGGCAGACCTTATCTCCGGAATAAAAAAACCTCATTGCATTGTAACCGACCTTCCCTACGGTATTCAGCATGGCGGTCCGATAGAAGATCTTTTAGCCAGTGCCATTCCGGTATGGGCTTCCCTTGTACTTCCGGGAGGGACAATTGTGATGTCCTGGGACTCATCCCGCTTTAAAAGAAGGCAGATGATATACCTTTTAAGGGACAAAGGAAAAATCAGGGTCCTTGAAGGCGGGAAATATGAGAATATGGCCCACAGGGTGGACAGGGTTATAAAAGAAAGAGATGTAATAGTCGCAAAGATTGCTGAATAAATCGGTTCCATTTTTTATCAAAAACCTCAAGCCATATACAGCAAACAGTATCTAATCCTTGCTATTTTCAATCAAATATTTAATTATCTTCTATATGATTTTTTGAGCTGAATGAATTAAAATATAAAAAAGAAAAAGACATGAATAAAGATTCTAATCCCAATATTGGCCATCATATTGTTTATCTGTTCATATTACTGTTTCATTCCATATCCATGATAATACCACTCAGAATATGGCTGTTTTTCGGAAAGTGCTTTGGATATTTTATATACCTGATTGACTGGCATCACAGAAAAATCGCCCTGATAAATCTAAGATTTGCCTTTGGTGATGAGAAAGACGACAAAGAATTGAGAACAATTGTCCGTTCCAATTTTATACTACTCGGCATTACAGGTTTTGAATGGATACGTTTGATGGGATTAACGAAAGTCAGTCTTGATAAAATAAAAAACCGTATACATGTGGAAGGTGAGGAACATCTGGTTACAGCAAAAAAGAAAAATCCATCAGTTATTTTGTTATGTGCACATTTTGGCAACTGGGAATATGCCCACCTTTATTATGCAGACACATTCAATTGCCTTAACTTTATTGTCCGGGCAATAGACAACCCTCTTCTGGAAAAAGAAAGGGTTGCGTACAATGAAAGATTTGGAGTAAAAATACTTTACAAGGAGAACGGCCTTAGACCGGCCATTAAAAACCTTAAAAAGGGTGAAGATCTTGTAATCTTTCCAGACAGGAAGGCCAAACCTCACGAAGGGATACCCTGCCGGTTTTTTAATAAAAAAACCAATACCATTTCAATAGTTTATACCCTGGCAACAAAGTATAATACCCCTGTCGTTCCCATGTTTATTTTTAGATCAACGGAAGATATAACCAGACATAAAATTGTCTTTTTCCCGGAGATGAATATAGAAGTAATGGATATAACAGAAGCTACTAATCACCAGAATGATATTATTGAAAAAGCGATCCGGCAATATCCTGCACAATGGTTATGGATTCATCGCAAATGGAAATGCTATCACGAGGAAATTTATAGATAAGTAAGGCACAAGGACAGGGTGCAAGGCTCAAAGCAAAAACAAAGGGCGAACACACGGGTCCACCCCTACATTTTGTATTGTATTCCCTATCGTAGACCTTACACCTTATACCGCGTTTTTATTTATTCTCCTGCGGTCCGATATACCCGTCCCGTTCACGAATAAGTCTGTCAAGATCCTGGCTGTTTTCTGACAGGAATCTGAATATCTGCTCGGATTTGGTTTTCATGAGCATTTCATTGCCGCCTGCAATGACAGAACCTTTAATAAGCTTCCCGTTTTTGTAGAGGTAGGAGACAATAGTATCATCGGCATCAAGCTCAACTTTGAATTTATCAGCCAGATACTCCAGCCATTTTCCGTACTCTTCCGGATGCTCAAGGTGCTCAAGAGGAATATTTGTTTCCATGCTTAACGGCTGTTGAGCTCCCGGCATGATGTTGGATCCCCCAAGATAATCAAGAACATGTGCAAGCTCATGAATAAATATTGAATCATCAATATTCTCTGATATAGCAAGATACAGGTTATCAGGGTCTGTTTGCAGTGTTTTCAAAACATTTATAAAAACACCACCACCCTTTCCCTCTTCTGCCCTTGAATGACTGCTGCTGAAGAGATTAAGATCGGAATACTCTTTGAGATCAACAAGCCGTATTCCCATGACATTTCCTGTGAGTTCTTTTATATCAAGTGAATCAATTATCTCACGGCATCGCCCGTAATCAACTTCAGGAAGACCGGTAATTTTCCGGCTCATTTCCTCGGTAAATTCACCCATGCTGTCCAGGGCAAGTTCATCTTCTTTACCCATATGACATTTCTTAAATTTCTTTCCGCTGCCACAGGGACAGGGATCGTTCCTTCCAATTTTAAGATCCATTATTTTATAATCCTGTTTCTGTGCATTGTGAGGGTCTTTGTTGGTAAAGGACTTTCCTTACCTGTTTCAGGGTCAAATTGATGCCTGTATGACATCTTTACTCCCTGGGTATCTTCCATCCATTTCCATCCTTTTACAAAATATGGGCACTCATCATTAAAGCATACCCAGTGGAATGGATCCTCAGCCCAGGTTGAATCCTCAGGAGGAACCCACTTATTCATCTCCGAACCACAGTGGGGGCATTTGGGTATTTCATTGTTTTCCATTTTTCAAACTCCCTTTTGTTTATCCTTATTGGATGGTATTCCCTAAATAAAGAACCAAACCCCCATAATTTATCCCATGGAAGTCTGGTTCGAGTTAGCAAATTTCTATATAAAAGACCTAGGCGAATGTATCCAGATCTTTTTTATAATCTTCCTTTACCTTCATCAAAAAGAGAGCTACAGGCCTGAAGGCGAGATGCGCCCATTTTGCGAAAGGAACTTCCAGTACCAGCATTGGTATTGCCACCATCATATGGATAACATAAAGAACGTATGTGGTCATAGGCCAATCAAGAAGTCTGGTAAAATGGATAAAGATACCAGTCATCGTGGTCAACTGAAGCAGGATAAGAAACATCCAGTCTGTTCCATGGCTGTTCTTATAAGGTGTCTTGCTCTTTTTAAGCCTTCCTATTATCGCATAGGTAGTGCCATACATAATTGCAAATGTAGCATAATAACCAAGTAAACGCATCGGATGCCAGATCGGATAGATCACATCACGCTGGAAACTTAATGGTTCCCAGGACAGCCCTATGACGTGTATTCCACCTGCAAGGAATACTACTACAAGCATAAACACTGTGGAATAGCCTGTCATAATCATTAAATGGACAAACCACTGCATCTTGTCAGTACATTCACCAAAACGTTTCTGGGTCAGGAATTGGACAACCAGTTCCCATGCATTGCGTATATAGACCCCCAGCGGGACTTTAAACAACATATCCCCCATAATAAATTTTGCACACCTGAATGTATTGCTGAGTAGAAGAAGGGCTAGAATTGTTCCCATTATCATATCACCGATTTCAACTGCCGGTGCCGGCCACACGGAATTAATATAGGCGTGTTCCATATTCGGGTTTTCGGCATGGAAAAAGGTCAGGAGCAAACCAATAAATATAGCAACAACTGCTACAGCGACATACTCAAAGATATGAGATGTATAGAATTTTTTGGAAAAACCTGTCCAGTCATATTTGGACGTAAGGTATCTTCTCATTGTCATCATGAATTCGCCTGGATCAGCACCTCTGGGACACGCATCTGAACAGTCACCGCAGTAATAGCACAGCCATGGTTCGGGACTTTTAAGGATCTTGTCCTCCATTCCCATCTGTGCATATTTTATAAGTTTACGTGGAAAAGTAGTATCTCCCTCTGAAAGGGGACATATCGCAGTACAGTTTCCACAGTGCATACATTTATTGGCATCAGTAAGACCAAATGCCTTCAGATCCTTTATAAAATTCGGATCAACTTTTACACTCATAAATACACCTCCTCTGCCTCTCATTAAAATATATGCTCATTCACCACCCGAAAGTATAACTCTTCCGGGCACCATGAACGTATTACCTGTTACCAGCCCTTAAAGGGGTTAGGACCAATTTCCTGAATTTGTTCTGCGAATTCGTCCAGCATTGCCGGGAGTTTGTCATAATCAATTATTGAGACAGCCTCGAATCTAACCCTTTCAGACTCCAGCGCCAGCCTGTCCAGTGTTTCCGAAACCTTGCTCAACCTAATTTCTGACAGCTCGCTGCCTTTAATAAAGTGACACTGGTAATCATCACCATGCTTACATCCAAGGAGAAATACTCCGTCAACACCCTTGGACATTGTGTCAGCTATCCAAACAAGGTTCATTGAGCCAAGGCATCTCAAGGGAACTACCCTTACCCAGGCATTATATTTCATCCTGTGGAGACCGGCCATATCCAGTGCAGGATATGCATCATTCTCGCAGGCAAGAACCAGAATCCTGGGTTTCTCTTCATCTTCTTCAGGTATGTTGATTGATTTTATCATATCACCTATTATGGGCACTGAATAATTCTTAAAGGAAATAATCCTTTCAGGACATGCTCCCATACAGACACCGCACCTTCTGCATCTTGTGGGTTCCGGCATTGGATTAGCCTTATCATCCTCATTAATTGCACCAAAGGGACATTCAACCGTGCAACGTTTACACTGTGTACAGCGTTTCATCTCAAAGTGGGGGAAAGTCATATCCCCTGCCCTTGGATGGACAGCAGCGCCCTTTGTGGTAAGTTCAATACACTGAATAGCCTTCATTACGGCACCGGCAGCATCCTCTGTGGCTGTTCCAATGCCCATGGGCCTTCTGATAGTTCCTGCAGGATAGATTCCGGTACGCCTGCTTTCATAGGGAAAGCAGATAAAATGTGAATCAGGAAAATCATTATTAAGCGCAGGAAGCTCGGGACCCTGACGATACTGGAGATTAAGGAGATTTGACCGCCTGATTACATCAAGAGGTACATCCAGGTCCTCTTCATCCGATTCGGCCTGCTGTTCCTTTGTTATGTCTCTGCCGAATGCAGATACTGTGACCATGCCTGTTGCCAGGACAACCATATCAAGATCATCTATTATTACCTTTTCTCCGAGAAGTTCATCATCAGCCTCGACAGATAATGCGCCGTCAACCTTAACCTCGGGATCCTGGCACCTGATAAATACCACACCCTCTTCCTGGGCCTTGCGGTACAAATCTTCAGACTGGCCTGGGGTTCTAAGTTCTTTATATACAATGTATACGCCGGCATCAGGATTCTGCTGTTTTACCCTGATCGCCTGTTTAAGGGAAGCGGTACAGCATATTGATGAGCAGTAAGGCAGATGTTTGGGATCACGGCTGCCTGCACACTGGAGAAATGCGATATTTGTTACTTCCTTATTATCGCTCGGGCGTAGTATTTTGCCTTCGACTGTGCTCTCTTCAAACATCACATTGGTTATTACATCCGGAGACTGGCCGTAACCGAGTTTTGCATCAAGTTTTTCAGGGTCATAGGGTTTCCAGCCTGCAGCAAGCACAACAGCACCAACTTTATGTTCAGCAATGCCATCGCTCTGTTTTACTTTTGCTTTAAATATTCCAGGACCACCGGATATACTTTCCATTGTTGAGCCGGTATATACGGTGATCTTTTCATTATCGGTCACTTCCCTGATCAGTGTCTGAAGATCATTTTCTGTGACTTCCTTAAAGGGGGATATCGCGACTTCCTTTACATTTTTCTGAAAACCGCCAAGATCGTTTTCCTTTTCAACAAGGATCATTGAATACCCGGCTTTTGCGCCTTCAAGTGCAGCATTGAGACCGGTTAATCCGCCGCCGACAACAAGTATGTCTTTTGAGAATTCCTCTTCGGGCTTAAAACCCTCTGGCAATTCCATTCCGTTTATTTTTGTAATACCCATACGCATGTAATCTTCCGCCATCATCTGGGTATCTTCATCATTTTCCTTCTGGCTCCAGACAACCTGTTCACGCAAATTAACTCTGTCTACTATGCAGCCTTCAAAATCAAAGGTATCATACATCACCCTGGGTGAGCATGCTGCTATGGCTATGGCATTGACACCTTCATCTGCTATATCTTTTTTTATTAATTCAACGCCTTCCTTGCTGCACAGGTTTGCATGCTGCTTGCAGATCGGCACACTGAATTCATCAGCAGCCACCTGGGCAAGCTGGTCTATATCAAGGGCATCTCCGATGCCACATCCCGTACAAATATATACTGCGCTCTTTTTTTCCATTGGGTCTACCTCCTAACGATGGACTGAATAGCTTTCAGGGCTGCGGCAGTTCCATCCTGAACCGCTTCCGAAACGTTCATTGGTGATCTTGAGCATCCTGCTCCCGTAATTCCAGGCTTTGGATTTTTCGAAGCTATAAATCCATACTCATCATATGGGATAGAAATGGGAAGCGGACTACTTGCAGTATTGGGTTCCATTCCGGTTGCCAGAACAACCATATCAACCGAAAGTTCGTTTATCTCTTCGGTGGTGGTATTCTCTACTCTCAGGACCAGAGCCTTTCCATCCTCTCCCTGATCAATCTTGGCGACCTTCCCCTTGAAGAAGTTGATCTTCTCATCTTTTTTGACATTGGTGTAAAAGGCCTCGAGCCTGTCAGTAGCCCTGATATCAATATAACAGATGTATATTTGAGCGTCTGGATACTGTTCTCTAACATAGGTTGCCTGTTTCATCGAGGCGAGGCAGCATATCCCGGAACAGAAGGGAAGATGATTAATATCTCTTGAGCCTGCACACTGCACAAATGCTATGCTCTTTGGGGCTTCACCGTCAGAAGGGCGGACTATTTTTCCCTTTGTAGGACCGCCGAAGGAGGCCAGTCTTTCCATCATCACGTTGGTTATTACATCTGGATAATTCTGAAATCCGTAGGTTTCAAGCTTGGAAGGATCATATGGCTTCCAGCCGGTGGCCCACACTATGGATCCGACCTTGAGGTCCATTGTCTTTGCTTCCATATCCAGTTCAATTGCACCGTATGGACAGGCATCCTTTACCTTCTGTGCCTCACTGCCCTTTACGAGAGACGGATCAAGAATATATCTGGGAGGATAGGCCATGTCATGAGGCATGTAAGCCGCCTTGATTTTATTCATGCCATAATTGAAAGGATTATCAATCTCTGCCTTACATACTTCGGCACATTTTCCGCAAGCAGTACATTTTTCGTTTACATAGCGAGGATTGATTTTTATCTTAACATCAAAATTACCCTCTTCACCCGAAATCGATTCCACTTCGGCCATAGTAAAAAACCGGATTCTGGGATTTTGCCTTATTCTTCTGAAATTGATTTCCAATCCGCAAGAGGGCGGGCACATCTTGGGGAAATAATTATGAAGCTGAGCAACTCTACCACCAAGATAGGGATTTTTCTCTATAATATAGGTATCATAGCCTGCTTCAGCTGCTTCGATAGCCGTGGTGAGACCGCTGATTCCACCACCCACTACCAGAATACTCTGAGTCTCTGTACTTGTCATACTCATCCTCCTCAACTATTTTGGCAAGAATACATTAAAACTTATATAAAGTAATAAAAAATTACATAATATATAAAAAATGCGGTTTAAGGTGTAAAATTTGTCGGAATTTATTTCGAAATGACCCGCAAACTCTTTACCCTAAACCGATATTTTTTGCTGGCTCTATATACAAAAAGTACTTGGCCTAATCAATAAAAAACGCTTTACATTTAACATAATAGCTTCTACATCATACTGTATTTGGGACCGCCGCCGCCTTCAGGCGGAACCCATGTAATATTTTCATAGGGATCTTTGATATCACAGGTCTTGCAATGAACACAGTTTGAAAAGTTCAGTTTAAGTTTTTTCTTTCCGGTTTCCTCATCAGTTTCCATCTCATACACATTTGCAGGACAGAACCTTACACATGGATTCTGAAAGTCCTTTGCACACTGGGTATAGCAGATATCATAATCTTTTATGTGCAGATGAGGTGGCTGATCTTCTTCGTGTGTTGCACCGGAATAATAGACATCGGTTTCCTTATCAAAGGTAAGTTTTCCATCATACTTGATATCGCCCTTCTGGGCATCCGAGACATTATCAGTGCCATAGGCCTGATTGACCTTTTTCATATGGGTATGATCAGGAGTTGACTCAAGGCGCGATTTGAAGATACTGCCGCCAAGAAGCACCTGAAGGCCTACTGTCATGAGACCTTTGTAAAGTCCCCTTTCCATCGCCTGATGGAAGTTACGGGACTTATACATGTCAGCCAGTTCCGGTGTCTTCATCAGGTTATCCCTGTAACTTTCCAGACTGCCGGTTGAAAAGTCATCATTAACCAGACAGTTAAAAATCGTTTCTGCCGCCACCATGCCGGATCTCATGGCAAGGTTGACACCTTTAATCTTAATTGCATTAAAGAGATTAGCCGAATCACCAATAATCATACCGCCATCAAAAGCCAGTCTGGGGACAGAGAAATAACCGCTTACAGGAACACTCTTTGCCCCGTATTGGATCATTTTCCCGCCCTTGAGAATATCACTGATCAGAGGATGCATCTTCATTTTCTGGAATTCACGGTGAGGATCAAGAAAGGGATCGCTGTAGTCAAGGCTTATAAGCTGACCAATACTGATCTTATTGTCCTTCATGCCATATATAAAACCACCGCCAAATGTATCTGACTTTAAGGGGTAACCCATTGTGTGGATGATCTCACCCGGTTCAAGTCTCTGCTCGGGAAGCTCCCATACTTCTTTTACACCAACCTCATAACCTGCGGGATTTTTATCTGCATCCTGATAGAATTTTTTCAATATCTGCTTGGTAAGACTTCCTCTGGAGCCTTCACCGAAGACAGTCACCTTTGCGTGCAGGTCGATTCCGGGTTCAAAATTTGATTTTTGACTTCCATCACCTGCAATACCCTGATCTCCTGTCCTGACGCCAATTACACGTTCCCCTTCGTAAAGGACTTCCACACCCGGAAAACCGGGGAATATATCCACGCCGTTTTCTTCCAGAAAGCCGGCAAGCCATTCGTTCAGCCGTGAAACGGATACAATGCAGTTTCCATGATTATCCAAGGGGTTAAGGCTTTTAGGGGCAAGTCCCATGGGCAGTTTGAACTGGCCATTCTCTTTAAGGAAATAAACCGTTTCTTTTTCTACATGGCCTTCTATAGGCGCGCCCTTTTCAAGATAATCTGGAACAAGCTCCTTTAGAGGCGTAGGATCAATAGCAGCACCTGATATTCCATGGGCTCCCGGAAAAGGCCCTTTTTCAAGGACAGCTATCATCACTTCATCAAGATTCGCGCCTTCGCCATCTTTTTTAGTTTCATTATATTTTTTAATAAGGTTGGAGAGGTGCAAGGCACTGCTTAAAGATGCAACCCCACCGCCAACAAAAAGCACATCCACATCCATTACTTCATGATTATCAGCCAATGATCGGCCTCCTTCTATTATGTCGTAAATTCATGAATTTACTCATGTTTTAGTCACAGCTCCCTGTAAATCTATAAAGCCTGGAAATGTAAGCCCAATAATATTTTTTGATGCTTTTACCACATCATTTCACCGGATTGCAAGCTTTTTTGTGAAATACATCACAAGGTTACAGTTTCACATAAATCAAATTCACATTAACGAGTAACTGCAATAAAAAATCCAATATCCTGCATAAAAATCGGATAGATTAACTGCGAAAAAATAAAGGGAAGTATCAGTTGAGCGAATGATAATAATCACTTCTTTGCGGCATCTGTATTAACCTGATATAATGCATTTCCGTGTTTTTTGAGGATAGTCTGGTCTTTTGTCACCAGGAAATCAAAATTGTTTCAAATAATGAGACCCGACAGCTTTTTCATTCAACTAAATCTCCCAAAAGTATAACCTTATTATGTCGCTCAAAGCACTGGAAATGCCCAATATTAATAGCATTAGACAGGGAAAAATATAAGGAGATACTGAAAGAGGGAACAAACTAAAGGTAAGTCTCACGATATTATAAAAATTATCTTTTAATTATTGCAGTATTGTCGCTCCACACTCAACTTCTTACTTTTTGACACAGCACATATACTGTGCTAATTTATATAAACTAAATAAAACAGGAGCAGAAAAAATGGCAAATGTCACATTAAAAATAGATGATGATCTTTTAAAGAAAGCCAGGCACATCGCCGCGGAAAGAAAGGTATCAATTAATGCCATTATAAGAGAAAAAATTGAAGAATTTGTATCGCAGGATTCCAGGAAAGAAACCTCTCTTATGGGGCTTGAATCTTTTTACGATCGTTGCAAAGCCAAAATAGGGACAAAAACCTGGACAAGGGAAGAAATACATGAACGATAGAACATTTCTGGATACCAATATTTTCATTTACGCAATCGATACATCTTCAAAAGAAAAAAAGAAAAGAGAACTTGCAAGAGAACTGGTAAAACATCATATTATAAATGAGAGTGGTGCAATCAGTATCCAGGTACTTCAGGAATTTTTTCAGGTATCCACACACAAGATTAAAAACCCTTTGTCAATAGAAGAAGCTCTGGAATTTCTTCAATATATCTCTATTCTCCGAATTGTCCGACCGGACTACAATATGGTTACAGCAGCTATTCATCTGCATAAAAATAACAGCATTTCATTTTGGGATGCAATGATCTTACAATCTGCGAAAGCCGCTGATTGCATGTTTGTATTATCTGAAGACCTCCAGGATGGTTTTAAGCTGGATGAAATGTTTATTAAAAATCCCTTTAAAACCCTGTAAAATAATATTCCATATCCAATATCCCAATACATGAGTAAGCCGTGATAATGTCTGGACGCCAGAAAGTTTCTTGTCCACATACATGGTATGGAGCAGGGGTTGATCAAAACCGGTCTGGTATTTATCCGCTACAATCAGGATATTGTAACCCTCTGTGGCAAACTTTTCAGGATGTGTGCAAATCAGAAAATATCATCCTTTATCATTTCTTCTGTAATATTCTCCTGATTCTGCTGCATAGCATACAGCTGGGCATAAAATCCGTTTTTCATTATCAGTTCCGTATAAGTCCCTTCTTCAATAATCCTATGATTGTGGATTACAATAATCCGGTCCGCATTCTTTATTGTTGAAAGGCGATGGGCGATAGTAAAACATGTTCTCCCCTTCATGAGCTTCAGCAGGGCCTCCTGGATCTGGGCCTCAATGAGACTGTCGATATTACTTGTTGCCTCATCAAGTATCAGAATGGAGGGATTTCTCAGGATGGCTCTGGTTATCCCGAGCAGCTGCCTTTCACCCTGTGATATATTAAGCCCCCTCTCGGTAAGTACAGTATCATATCCCTTTGGCAGCCTGCTTATAAAATGACCTGCATTGGCCAGTCTTGCCGCCTCCATCATCTCTTCTTCGGTAGCATCCTGATTTCCATAAAGCAGGTTTTCGCGTATTGTTGTGGCAAAAAAGAAAGGTTCCTGGAGAACGACGCCAAGAGACGATCTCAATGTATCTATTTCCATATCACGTAGGTCTGTCCCGTTTATTGATATTGATCCCTGCTTAACATCGTAGAATCGGTTGAGAAGATTAATCATTGTGGTCTTTCCGGCGCCTGTAGGCCCCACAATAGCTATGGCACTTCCATGTGGCACAGTCAGATTGATGTCTTCAAGAACCGGTTTATCTTCTTCATATGAAAAATGAACATTGCTGAAAACAATATCTCCCTCTTTAAAAGGAACAGAAACAGGTTTTTCCATAACAGCAGGTTCTGTATCAAGGATCTCAAAGACCCTTTCCGCGCCTGCCAGGGCTGCCTGGATAACATTATAAATTCCTGATATCTGCGCAACAGGCCAGAGGAAATTTCTTGAATACATTATAAAAGTGGTAAGAAGACCGATGGAAAATACATCGCTGTTACCCAGAACAAGGTAGCCTCCTATGCCTACTATTGAGGCCAGTATAACAGTGGTTATCAACTGCATTACAGGGAAAAAGATATGTGACAGCATCTCGGCTGCAGTCCCTGCATCCCTTGCTTCAATACTTACCCTCTCAAAATCCCGGATTTCCTCTTTCTCCATACCGAATGTCTTTATAACCTTGACACCTGATACGGATTCTTCGACCTTTGAACTTAAATCAGCAATCTTCTGCTGGTTTACCCTGAAGGCCTTTCTTACCCTGATTCCGATTACAGCAGCTACAAAACCCATGACAGGAATAGTGGCAACAACAATCATGGTGAACCGGACGTTAAGCATAAGCATGGCTGAAAGGGTCATTAATACGCTTAGAATACCCCTCAGCCCCTCGCTGAATACATTATTTACCCCCTGTTCGATCGCCTCAATGTCATTAGTCAGGCGCGACATAATTTCTCCAACGTCTTCTTTATCAAAGTAAGACATTGATAATTCCTGGATATGATTAAAGGCATCCTGTCTCATTCTGAATATGATATTATTTGATGCCTTGATAAGTGCTATCCTTGTAAATGCCTCTGTAATCCAGGCTCCTGCATATATTATCAGCAGAATAACAACCTGTTTTAAAAACAGCGATAGATTCGGATCTCTTTCAAGGTAATCAGTGATGGCTTTACCAAGTACAGCCGGGCCGGCTGTCCCAAGAAAGACGCTTATGAAGATAATAACACTAGAAACAGCCAGCAGTATTTTCTGTGTTCCAAAATAGGCAAAAAGCCTTTTAAAGGCACCTTTTACATCTTTCGCAGACTCTATCATGTGAGGGCGGGGCCCCGGTCCTCCGGCAGGAGGTCTTCGCTTTTTAAGCTTACTTTTCTTTTCCATATATTAAATGTCCCAATTACCAGGATTCTATTCAAAAAATACTTATGATAAAGCTATCTAATGTATATACTCATTTTGTGTCTCAGCAATCTGCCTGTATATATCATTGCGGCCTAAAAGTTCTTCATGGGTTCCGATGCCGATAATTCTTCCCTTATCCATTACAATGATCCTATTGCTTTCCTTAATGGTCTTTATCTTCTGACTTATAATAAGGACTGTAGCGTTATTCAGTTCATCATAGATACCCCTTGTGACCTTTCTTTCGGTCTCAAGGTCAAGAGATGAGGTAACGTCATCGAGAATTATTATTGAGGGATTTGAGGCAATCGCCCTTGCGATGGCCACCCTCTGACGCTGACCGCCCGAGAGACCTGTGCCCCTTTCTCCTATGCCGGTATCCCAACCCTTCTCCTCAATAAAGGAAAGTGCCTGGGCTATTCCTGCTGCCCTTTCTGCTATATCCTGTCCGCCATCAGGATTTCCATAAAGAATATTCTCTCTGATCCCGCCTGAGAAAAGAATCGAATCCTGAAGAACAATGCCAACCTTTTTTCTTAATTCAGAAGGGTCATATTTTTTAATATCCACACCATCAATGAGTATGGTCCCCTGCCTCGGGTCGTAGAGCCTTGGAATTAAATTAGCCAGGCTTGACTTTCCGCTTCCAGTCCCGCCGATAATCCCGACCTTCTCCCCTGGCTCAATTACCAGATTGATATCACTAATGGCGTTTTCGCCCTGGCCATACCCAAAGGAAACAGCTTTCATTTCAATACGGCCATCAATCTTATCAGCAGCCGCAGGTATTTCAGGTGTGTCAATATCGGGGATATCCTGCATCAGTTTAAATATTCGTTCTGCAGAAGCACTTGCCATGGAAACAAAATTCAAAACCATACCAAGCATCATAAG
Source organism: Desulfatiglandales bacterium (assembly GCA_963667015.2). Classification (GTDB taxonomy): domain Bacteria; phylum Desulfobacterota; class DSM-4660; order Desulfatiglandales; family HGW-15; genus JAAZBV01. The sequence goes on along the minus strand of CAXXJJ010000001.1, from coordinate 1,718,877 downwards.
CGGGAAAATAGACATCATCGCGTAGTTGTTAAATGCGATCAATTGCCCCAGAGTAAACCCTGTAGTGCCGGCATTATAATTCAGGATAATTTCTGAACCTCCCAGCCACAGTATCAATGTGACTGACATATTTCCGAGAAAAAGCATAAAGGGCATAAATGTCCCGAAAAGATATCCGACCTTAAGAGATACCTTATAGATACCAAGGTTCTTAAAACTGAATTTCTTAATTTCATAGCCCTGCCGGTTAAAGGCCCTGACCACCTTAGAACCCGCCAGATTTTCCTGAAGTGTATTATTGAGTTCATCAAGTTTCACCCTCATCTTCATAAAAAGAGGGCGCATGAAGCTGACAAAGGCAAGGGACAATATGAGTGTCCCCCCCATAATAATGGACATTATAGTGGCAAGCCTCATATCGGTCAGAAACATGAAGATAATACTGCCGAAGATTGTCACCATTGACTGAACAATCATGAAAAGCCCCATCCTTATAAACATGCGGACAGTGTTCACATCAGAGTTCAACCTCACCATCAATTCTCCGGTTCGCCATTTATCAAAATTCACAAAAGAGAATGAGACTATTTTTCTAAAAAGATCGCTCCGCATATCATGACTTAATCCCTGCCCAGCCTTGATGAGTGAAAAGCCGCCAAAGAGATTGGCCGCATTACCGATAAGCCCGAAAAGAAAAATACCCGCAGCGCCATAGATAATATTTTTACCAACTCCGGCAGCTATACCTTTATCAATGACCCATTCGATGAGCTTTGGCTGCAGCATTGTGAAGATGACAGACAGGAGTGTAAGAAACATGAAAAACGTCATGTTACGCTTATAGTTTTTCAGGTATGCAAAGAGTCTGAACAGATATATCATTGGTGCCGCCCGTTTTATTTAAACAAAAAAGCCCCTGCCGAACAATCGGCAGGGGCTATAATCATTAGAAATGATCAGTATCTACTAGACACCAGGAATGTTCCAGATGTCTTTCTTGGACATTTCCCATTCGCCGTTGTCCGGGTTGTAGCGACAGTTGGCGAAACATTTCCAGTTTTCTTCATCCATCTTAGGTGTATCAGCCCTGAAATAGTATCCAGGCCACCTTGTCTCTTCCCTGAACAGCATTGTGCGGATATGAGACTCGGCAATCCACATTCTCTGGATATTTTCCCATGCTCTCATGAGTTCATGAAGGTCTCTTGCTGCCATTTTGTCAGAATCCTCTTTGAGGTATTCCATGAGCTCAAGGCCTCTTTCCAGGTTGGCTTTGCTGGTCTTGAAAGCAGCGGTAACACCACCTGCATACTCATCCATGATCTTCTGGAGTCTGAACAGGAACTGCCTGGGCATGATGTACTCGGTATTAACTTCAGGATCTGTATATTTATCTTTATTTGCTTCGAAAAGATCCAGAGGATTGAGAACAACCTTCTTCATCTCTTCTACTTTAGCCATATCAACAACAGGATCTGTTCCTTTTTCGAGGATGTACTTGATAGCTGCCTTACCGGCAATTCTACCCTCGGTATGTGAACCTGAAGAGAATTTATGGCTTGAAGCACCGGATGCGTCACCGGTTGCGAACATGGCGTCAACGGTGGTCATGTTTTCATATCCCCATTTGTAGGGAGTATCAAGATCTTCAGGACCGCTTACCCATGCACCTGAAGCACCTGAGTGAGAACCGATGAAGTAAGGTTCGCAGGCTGCGATTTCAGAGTGTTTTTCTTCGGGTTTAACGTTGAGTGATGCCCACAGAATAGCCTGTGAGATGGTCATATCCAGGAAGTCTTCCCATGCTTCGCTTTCAAGTTCTTTCATTTTCTTCTTGAAGGCCTTGGGATCATCTTCGTATTTCTTTGCCAGGTTCTGGATGGCTTCGTCTGTTTCCATGTACAGAGGACCAAGACCTTCGTCTGTATCCAGCATACCAAGATAGTTTCTCAGGTTTGCAGGAATTGGTTTGGCCAGTCCGTAAGGAGCCCAGTTGTTAAGCTCATCTTTTCTAACTGACATGTACTCGCCGCCTTCAGCACTGATTGCTCTAGACTGGAACAGGAGGAACCATGCACCAACAGGACCGTAAGCATCTTTAAAACGTACAGGAATAAAACGAACTTCCTGACATGTCATTTCAGCGCCGGCCTTCAGTGTCATATAAGCACTTGAACCAGAGTTGAAAGGAGGATACCAGGAACGTCCAAAACCTTCACCAACTGAACGTGGCCTGAAGATATGAACAGCACCACCAAGGGCAACTATAACTGCTTTAGCCTTGAATACGTAAAATTTTTCTTCGCGGGTGCTGAAACCGATAGCGCCAACACACTTGTTGCCGTCCATGATAGGATCTGTAATGAAAATTCTCTCATAGATTTCGCCGCCTGCATCTGCAAGGGCGTTCTTTGCTGCTTCAGCAACGAGGATCTTGTAGGACTCACCGTTGATCATGAGCTGCCAGCGGCCTTCATGAACGTATTTGCCTTCTTCGTCTTTCCAGATCTTGAGTCCCCATTTTTCAAACATGTGAACTGTACCATCAACGTGACGGGCAATATTGTATACAAGGTCTTCCCTTGAGATACCCATGAGGTCCTGACGGACGTAACGTACGTAATCTTCAACAGTATTGGTACCGTCAGATACGCTAACATACTGGTTGATAGCTGAAAGACCCATTGCAACAGCACCAGACCTGTCAATAGCTGCTTTGTCAACGAGTGTTATTTTAAGATTGTTTTTCTTTGCCCAGTAAGCTGCTTCTGTTGCAGCTCCACATGCGGAAAAACCTCCACCAAGAATCAGGAGGTCGGTAGTTACTTCAACTGTTTCAAAATTTGCCATAATAAAATACCTCCTTTTTAATTACTTGGGTACTGGAACAGCATCAATAAGTAATGATGCAGGTTCTGTGGCCAATGCGTTGCTGTTAATGTCATCGTGGGTTGCGAACCCTGCCAATGGATCAGCCGAGCCTTCCGGGGTTGTCCTTGTGGGGAACTTAAATCTTTTGATTGAACCATCACGGAACTTTACGGTCCACATGATGTCTTCGGTACCTCTCAACGGGGTAGCGCTTGCGCCCATGGGCATAAAATCAGCATAACCACGAACATCCATTGCCTGCTGGGGGCAAAGTTTTACACAGCACATACATTCCCAGCACATCATGGCATCACGATTGTATGCCTTCATTCTTTCCTTGTCTAAAACCATCAGGTCGTTAGGGCAAATATACATACAGGCAGTTCTGTCCTGGCCCTTGCAACCGTCACACTTCTCTGTAATCACATAACTTGGCATTATTATACCTCCTGAGTTAACGAAATTTTTAGAATTAAAGTACCTTAATTAATTGATATTTAATTAATTCAGTAGTGGTACACCTCCTTCCTTCAATGACTCTGTTTTATTAATAACTATACAAAATCATTTAGATTTTTATATTCTCCCTCCGAAACATACTCCTAATCCTAATCCTAAAAAAACCTAATACTGACTTTGTGCATTTTTTAACAAGCGTAGTTTTTATAATTAACCACAGTAGCTGTCAAGAAAAAACAAGAAACAAAATTTATAAATTTACATTATAAATGCAGTATTTTCTAGACCTGTTCATTGCCGGTCCATCGGCCCGGTATCACAGTCCTGCAATAGATACATTTTCCATCTTCAATATTCATCTGTTTTATGTAATAGCCTGCACGCTCTATGATAATTTTTCCACAATTATGGCAATATGTTTGGCATCCTTCATGTCCGGGGACATTGCCAAGATAAACATAATGAAGACCTTCCTTAATGGCCAGATTTCGGAATTTTTCAAGCAGGGATATGGGCGTTGCGGGCAGCCGGTTAAGTTTATATTTGGGAAAAAACCTTGAAAAATGAAGAGGATAGTCAGGTCCGAGCTCCTTAAGTATCCAGCCGCACATCCTTTTTATCATCTCAGGGTCATCAATATAGCCAGGAACGACCAGCGTCGTCATCTCAAACCAGACACCCTCCCGGTGAAGCCTTTTAAAGGTATTTAGAACCGGGGCCAGGGTGCCGCCATTCAGGGCCATATAGATATTATTATCAAAGGATTTCAGGTTTATATTTGCCGCATCAATAAGGCCCGCCAGGCTGGAAAGAGGTTTATCATTGATATAACCATTTGAAACAAGGACATTTTTTATTCCTGCTTTCCGGGCATATTCTGCAGTATCATACATATATTCATAATAGGTAATTGCCTCCGAATATGTAAAGGCAATTGACGGCACACTTTTTTTTTCGGCTGATGCAACTACATCGGCAGGAAAAAGTTCACTGTGGCTTACATCCTCCGGCCTTTTCTGGGATATTTCCCAGTTCTGGCAATTTAAGCACCTGAGGTTACAACCTGTAGCAGCAATGGAAAAGACAGAAGAGCCGGGGAAAAAATGATTGAGAGGTTTTTTTTCTATGGGATCGATATGAAAGGTACATGGATTACCATATGTGAGTGAATATAATTTACCGTCAATATTTACCTTTGACCGGCATACACTTCTGTCACCCGGCTCAAGATAACAGTGGTTGGGGCAAACATGACACCTTGTATCATTACCGATCTTTTCATAATACCTTGCCTCGACAGACCACTTCCAGGGTTTATCCGGGGCATCGCCCTTAAAAACAGACCCTTTTATACTTTTTCCCAAAGAGGGTTCACCGGCAAACGCCCCGTAACCCGGTGCCCCGAGTAAAAGGAGTGAGACGCCAGCACCCATTGATTTCAGGAACTCTTTTCGGGTTAACATCCCAGGCATAATCAGCTAGTTACTCCCGGCTTCAGGTTTTGCTGCTAAAAAGAATAATTAAACTGCTGGTTATTTTTATACATATTATAATAATTACCGTAGCCTGAATCCCTGCCAGCGGGACCAGCAACGTACCTGCAAGCAATGTCCCTGTTGCTGCGCCTGCAAGATCAGCCGCCAGACATCCTGCAGCAGGACTGTTTTTTTCACCAATTATCCCCGTTACAACCGGAAACTGGAATCCGCAGAGAAATGTAAACAGGATACTGTATATGATGAACCATATCTGATGGAGGTCTGATTTTATAAAACTTATCCAGATAAAAAAAGAGAATAATAGGCCTATAATCAAAATTTCTGAGAGGAGAAGCCCGGAAAATCTTTTCTGCCTGAATAAATTCCCTATGGCAGCACCGGGCAGAAGCCCGAAAAGAAATGCCGTTACCAGCATGCCTACCTTCAGGTATACATAGCCATACATTATCTGAAAACAGTAAATTACAAGCATTTCAACGGCCATTGAAGCCATACCGGAAGAAAAAAGGATATACTCCTCCTTTTTCATAAGAAATATGTATAACAAAACAAAACATATAACGGTGATAAGGAAGGCAGTGGGTGTCGATCCGTACTTTGAGAACCATTCTTTAAATGAAATATTCAATAACCTCGGTTCAAAATCGGTGTTTACATATTCATCCGGGTCAAGGCTGTTTTTAAGGAGAGAAATGCGTTCCGGGGTAATATTGCCATAAAAGTAGTATTGTATGTATTCCGTATCTATAGATTTTTGTTCAAGCCGGGCGGGAATATCCAAAGTAAGACCTCCGTCACAGCAGATAAAATAGGCCTCATTTCCGGGAATAACCTCAACATTATTATAATATTGACTTACAGTATTGTACATTGATGACAATTTACTTTTAGCAATATCACTTATATAATTTTCGTAAGATTTAACACCAAATGATAAAATACCATTTTTATTCAGTCTCTCTTTTGTAATTGCATAAAATTCGGAAGTAAAAAAACGATTCAATTGAAAGGTATCCGGTTCCGGCAGATCAATAATAATTGCATCATATCTTTTTTTAGTTTTTTTAAGAAAGGCACGCGCATCAAGATTTATTATGTTCAAACCGGGCATTTTTCTTAAAATACCAGCAGCAACAGCCATATCAGTAAGTGCCGGATCAAGCTCAACATAATCAATATTTTCAGGATGATATTTATATATCTCCGGCAGGGTTTCACCTATACCGCCTGATATCAGGAGGACATCTCCAGGAGGTTTATCAAGCTGGCACATGGGGTAATGCACCTTCTCTTCACTGCTTATAATATCTCCATCTGAATATAGCGGGGCACCCGATTCCCAGAAAGTATGCTGGGATTCCTCCTCTGTTATTACCAGCCTCCCGATAGGAGTCTCCCTGTATTGTATGATATCGCCATACTGTTTTACCAGAGTCGATTTTTCAAACCCGGAATTGAATGAATATACACAGAATACGACACCTGCCATCAATGCCATGACCGTCAGGTGATTCTTTTTGTCCCTGATGAATAATTGAAGTGATGTAAGTACCAAAATACCTGAAGTTACTGCAATTGTTTTAAAGGGATTCAGCCAGTAGACAAGAATAAAGCTGAATATCACACCTCCCAGTATGTCTCCTATATTATCCGTGATATACAACTCGCCCGATGTGAAATCATGATGATGTACCTTAAGGAGATCAAGGGCGCAGGGAAGTACATATCCGGTCAAAAGGGCATAGGGGGCTGTCGTGATTGTTACATAGAAAAATATCTGGTAAAACCCGGGCGACGTCCCGTGTCCTATTAGTATATCTCTAAAATACCTGATGATGATCAGCTGGAGAAGCGGCCAGAGAGCTATAAACAGAATTATCAGAGAATAGGTAGAGGCCTTTGATATCCTTATAAATTTACTTAAAAGGCTTCCAATGCCATTCAGCAGAAGCCATATGAAAAGGACCAGCGAGATTGTAATTTCATTGCCGCGAAACTGGGTTAGAAATTCACGAATAGTAACAAGCTGAACGGTAATTGATGATATGCCTGTTCCTATTATGGACCAGACAATTAGACTTTTATCGACTCTCATCGGACCTTGACTGTTTTATGGATTTGGATACATTTTAAATGATTTAATGCTCTTCTTCAAAGGCCTGAACCTGGTAGGTATAGACCGTGAGATCGCCCTTTTTCCAATCACCTCCATTCAAGCCGGCCTTCATACAAAGGTGAGTCAGGAACTCCTCCTTATCAGGAAGCTGATCCCAGACCTGAGGAAGAAAAGTAGCCTGGGCATACCCCTTTTTCAGGATAACTCCATCAATACCCGGTCTCAGTTTTTTAAGAAGATCATCAGAATCGGAGTATTCAAGATGTTCAGGCTCGGTCAGGATACTGATTTCCACCCTGACCTTATCCCACTCCTTTTTAGAAAGCGGGGGAAAGCGGGGATCCTCAAAGGCTGCGTTTAATGCGTTGATCCTTATGCCTTCTATCAGAGATTCCTGAGGTATAATATGACCTATACAACCCCTGAGGTTACTGTTGATTGTAAGAGTCACAAATGTCCCGCGTTTCTCAAGATATTTTTCAGTAAGGTTATTTTTGTCTTCAGGCAAGTCTCTGCTAAAAAGCTTTGCCTCAATGGTTTTTCTTGCAAGAGAGAGAAGATACTCTCCCTCCTCCTTTGTCAGCTGACCTCTTTCGACCATTTTAATCCCCTTTTGATCTGTTTTTTTGTCCGGACTCTTTGCTCCCTGGCTGCTGATATGATCTGCGGTATGGGCATTGGGTACTATTTTACAGGAACCAAGATAAAATATCACTGCAAAAAAACAGATAGCCTGTAAAGCTTGTATAATACATCTATTTTTTTTATATATTCTCATATGGTTTTTCCTTGGTTAAATATTATTTATACGATATCTTTTTTTAAAATATGAGCCTTTAATGCCAATACCCTGTACTTGAAAGGATATATGTTAGATGGAAAGCATGAAAAGTAAAAAATCCAGGGCAGTAAAAATTTTTGACCGCCTCGATCCCCTTTATACCATGGAAAAAACAGCTCTTAAATATAAAACACCATTCCAGCTGCTAATTGCAACAATACTTTCTGCACAGTGTACAGATAAACAGGTAAACACAGTTACGCCTGCCCTGTTTAAAAAATACAAAACTCCTGCTGACTTTATCAAGGCTCCAATATCTGAAATCGAAGAAGCCATCAGATCCACTGGTTTTTTCAGGAATAAAACCAAATCAATAAAAGGCTGCTGCCAGGGACTGGTTGATCTATATGGCGGAAAGGTTCCCGGAACCCTTGAAGAAATGATAAAACTTCCGGGAGTGGGAAGGAAGACCGCCAACTGTGTGCTGGGTGCAACGTTTGGTATACCGGGCGTGGTTGTTGATACCCACGTTAAAAGACTGTCCATAAGGATGGGTTTTACCGAAAACAGCAATCCTGACAAGATTGAAGAAGATATCATGAAAATATTACCGGAAGATAGATGGAGACGTTTTTCGGACATCCTTATATATCATGGCAGAGAGGTCTGTAATGCCAGGAAGCCGGACCATGAAAGGTGTATAGTAGCAGACCTCTGCCCTTCTAATAAAATATGAATTATGAGGGCCTTCAGCTATCAGTAATGTTCCATCCGAGATCAATCCCTATGTACTACACTCGATTTTCCACTTGAAAATGACCATGGATCTGACTATAGTTAATTAAAGTCAAAAAAAGGAGTTTCATATGCAAACAATCAACGCATCCGTTTTTAAGGCAAAGTGCCTCAAACTGATGGAAGAGGTTAACGAAAGCGGCAAGGAAATCGTAATTTTGAAAAACGGCAAGCCGATTTCAAAACTCGTTCCATATAAATCAAAACCTCAAAGTTTATTCGGATTGCATGAAGGCAAAGTGCGAAGCCGGGATGATCTGATCAAACCAGTAGACATGCAATGGGAAGTGGAACAATGATACTTCTGGATACACATGTATTGGTCTGGCTTGATGAGAGGGGAGCGCGTCTCGGAAAAAGCGCATTGCAGCTTATTGATGAGGAATTCGGTGCCGGCAGCCTTGCAGTTTCTGCTATCAGCTTCTGGGAGGTTTCCATGCTGATACAAAAGGGGAGATTGGAAATGCGGCTGGAGATGGATGTCTGGCGCAGGGAATTACTTGAAAACGGATTATATGAGATACCTTTAGATGGGGCAATTGCCATTCGTGCAGGTGGTTTACAGGGGTTTCACGGAGATCCGGCGGACCGTCTCATAGTTGCCACCGCACTTCAAACATCATCAATACTGATGACTGCCAATCAAAAAATTTTAGAATGGAAAGATCTGAGCCTGAAATTTGACGCTCAAAGATAATCATCATGTCAGCGGGATAAGTTGCCGATTGATACTTTGAGGAGCCTCTATTATACTCACGCGCTTGTTCTGTGCAGATTTTTCAGTTAAGCCCAGTCATATTTTTTAGATTTTTCCCCAAGCATTCCATACAGAACTATCTTTGGGCATTATCAAGATACCTTGAGAAATTTTCCCCCGCACCAACGCTTTAGTATTTCGAGGATTAAAATCCCTATTTGACAGCAGGATTTAGGTAAAGAGCCCTTTCCAGACAGGCGCTATTTGGAAAAACTCGCCAAGGCCTGATCTATATCCCTTTTGGAAAGGCTTAAAAACCGGAAAGTCTCCCGCTAAGACAATCCCAATACCTGACAGTTAAAAATCCGATGAATTACATTTCAGGCAATCGGCAATATTCCCCTATCCAGATTATTGAACACCTGACAGCCCTCAGCCTAACCAGCTTCTGCCTGCCTTTCCAACCTGTGACTGATTGAAATTGTGATCTATTGCGACAATCCGGATCTCCTCTGAGATGTCCATCAGAATCTGAAGGTCATTTTCTTAAAAAGACCGCCATTTCAATGACCTGGGCAGATTCTTGAAGATATTTTCCACCTGTTCCATAAATTTATGGAACAGGTCATTTGATTGTAAAAAATCTTGCAGCTATGATGGGATCTTCAGGAACAACTATCCATGGAAGATTGAAGAAGGCCTAATGAAAATACTGCCCAAAGAACGCTGGCGACGTTTTTCGGATGTACTTATCTCTCACGGGAGAGAGGTGTGCAATGCCATAAAATCTGCCCATGAAAGAGGCACCGCGCGGTATCCATAGCATTCCAGCAAGATATAGCAGCAACGAAATATGAAGATATAGTGGCAGTTGAACATTCAACACCTATTACAGTTTATCACTGTAGTGAATATGTATTTTTTTTGATATTTACAAATGCAAGGTTTTTTAATAAATATCGGATTTAGTATCATTTTTGGTATTTTATGATAAAGATAAGAAAAACCTTACCATCGAAAAATAAATTTTTTTAAATAATGGCACTAAGACCGTGCACTGAAATAAGAATAAATAATGTCCATCAATAAACTTTTTTAAGGCACTAATTGGTTTCCTATTCATAAGGGAGATATACGCCAATGGAAGTACAAAAGGAACCTGCTAAAAAAATCTCCGGATATGCCCTTCACAAGACCAGCACTGTTTTTGCTACCATAGTTATACCGATTGAACTGATAATCGGTATAGTTGTCTATAAATACATCCTTGGGAACCCCGCGCATTTTATGGACAATAACCCGGCAAATCATCCATTGCCCGGGGATTTCTGGGGCATGGTCTATAAAGGCGGTATCACGGTGCCTGTTATCATTACCTTCCTGCTTGCAGTTCTCACATTCTTTGCCGAAAGGATCTGGACCCTTTATAAAGCCAGGGGAAATAAAAATCCTGTTGAGTTTGTATTAAATATAAAGGAGCATGTTTCCGCTTTTAATATTGATGCAGCTAAAGAGGCATGTGACGAGCAGCAGGGCTCCATTGCAAATGTAGTAAAGGCAGGACTTGAAAGATATGAAGATGTTCAAAAAAGAGAAGATCTGACCCTTGAACAGAAAGCCCTTGCCCTGCAGAAGGAAATGGATGAAGCCTCGGAAATGGAGATCCCTGTGCTGGAAAAAAATATAATTATACTATCGACTATTGCTTCCATTTCAACCCTTACCGGACTTCTGGGAACAGTACTTGGCATGATAAAGGCCTTTGCGGCGTTAGCCCACGCAGGGGCACCCGATGCAGTAGGTCTTGCCACTGGAATATCCGAAGCAATGATGAGTACTGCACTGGGTATCAGCACTTCCATGCTTTCCATACTGCTTTATAATTATATAACTACAAGAATCGATAAAATAATGTTTTTGACCGCAGAAATCAGCCAGGCAATCATTCGCACATTCAGCTATAAGCGCATTGATGAATAGGTTGATATAATATGGCTGCCAGAAAAACTCCGCGCTACAAACACGGGATAGACATGACTCCAATGGTGGATCTGGGTTTTCTGCTGGTCTCGTTTTTTATGATGATGACCCAGTTTACCCCTCCTGATCCGGTACAGGTTTCAATACCCAGCTCTACTGCCGATTCAAAGCTGCCTGATACCAATATTGTTACCGTTCTGATTTCAAAGGAGGGAGGTGTTTATTTTATGACGGATAGAAAAAAAGTATTACGATCCATCGGAAAAATATTAAACGCCAAATGGCACCTTGCCCTTACCGAGGATGAGCTGGATTTATTTTCACATCAGGCAAGCTTTGGGGTTCCGGCATCAGGGATTAAAGAGTATCTCCTCATACCTGATGAAGTAAAAAAGAATACAATATTTCCCGGGATACCAATGGCCACGGGCAGTAATGAGCTTTCCGAATGGCTGAAATACGCAAAGATTGCAAACCCAAATGCAAGGATAGTCATCAAAGGCGACAGGCTTGCACCCTACCCTGTCATCAAAAAGGTTATGGATACAATGCAGGATCTGGATATCAACAGGTTCAGCCTTATTACTGATACAGAAAAGAAAAATAATGGATAGAGGATATAAAGGCTCATAAAATGGGTGAAATAAGCAACGGCCGAGAAAACGGCAAAAACAACAGAGGGGTAGTAAAAAAGAGCAATAAGGCAATGCCCCGTGTTGATATGACACCGGTCGTGGATCTTTCTTTTCTACTGCTTACATTTTTTATGCTTACCACTACCTTTATCAAACCTCAGGTAATGGACCTGGTTTTACCCGAAGATAAAACTGAAATGAATCAGCCCATGGTGAATGAAGACAGGGTATTAAGCCTTGTACCGGACGGTGATAACAAACTCTACTGGTTTATAGGAATAACAGATCCCGAAGTTCATGAAACCGATTATTCCGAAACAGGTATCAGGCGACTACTTCTGGAGCAGAACAATAAAATCAGTAAAATGGTAGTACTGATCAAGCCCAACAGTGATTCTACATACGAAAACCTTGTGAACATTCTGGATGAGCTTGAGATAACCGAAGTCGCACGCTATGCACTTATTGATATCACCGAAGAGGATTTGAATATTCTTAAAACATATACTGGAAAAGGATAACCTTGAAAATTAGGCAAATGAAAAAATCAAATCAGGACAACTGGGAAGAGATAGTTTTTGAAAACAGGAACAGGGCATACGGAGCCTACCTGTTAAGGCATAACTATCCGGTTTATCTTTCTGTTTCTGCGCTGTCAGTTATACTGTTGTTCCTTATTGTAGTTATCGGACTTAACATTAAAAAAGAGAAAAAGGCGCAAGCGTATAACTTAAAATATGTGCAGATTACCGATTATAACGAACTCTCTGCCCCGCCACCGGTCAAAAAAAAATATGTCCCGCCTAAAAAAGCTGCTGTAAAACCGCCTGAAGTTAAAAAATATATTCCGCCGATAGTAACACCGGAAAAAATAATTGAGCCTGAAGAAATTGTAACGGTCGAGGAGATCAAGGAAATAACTCCAATTGTAGAATCTGTAGAAGAAACGGAAAGTACAGAATCGGAAGGAGTGAAGGATGGGCCGCCTGCACCTTTCTTTGATATTAATCCTTCCTTTAGAGGCGGAGGAATAACATTTGAGGACTGGCTGGCTCAAAATCTCAGATACCCGGTTGCAGCAAAGCGAATGGGGATAGAAGGCACAGTCATTGTTGAATTCACAGTGGATGAACATGGAAATGTATCTGAAGCGACAATACTGGAAAGCCTTCATCGTCTCTGCGACAGGGAGGCGTTACGCCTGGTTAAAATCATGCCTCCATGGGCTCCCGGCATCAGGAATGGGAGAAGGACAGGCGGAAAGCATGTTGTTGAGATACCGTTTATTCTTAAATAGTACCAGAAGACATTTATGTTAAGTACACAAAATAAAATAGTCAAATTTTTTTACCTGTTAATACCTTTTTATTATATCGCCATTGGTATTATTCTTTTTACTAATTTTTTTAATTCTTTTTCAAGGAACGCAAGATTCGCTTTTGGTGCGGTCATTCTACTTTATGGAATATTCCGCATCTACAGAACTTTTTCAAAGGCACAGGGTGATGAATGAAAACAAATTCACTTATCTTTCTATGCCTGCTTTTATTTATGTTCGGATGCGGGGATAATAATCAAAACAGTAAGCCATCCAGACCAACAGGTGGCGAGCTGGTAATAGGGGTTGATGAATCTCTTATGCCCGCTATTGATGCCGTGGTCACAGTGTTTACGGCTGTTTATCCCGAGGCTTCGGTTACACCGCTTTACCTGTCTGAAAAAGCGGTTACAGAAAAGCTTTTAGCCAATAAAATTCAAACAGCGGTCTTATACCGCAGCCTGACTGAAAAAGAGAAAGAATATATTCAGGAAAGTTTTGGGCACAGTGTTACTGCATGCAGTTTAGGTTTTGACAGGATCGTTGCAGTAACAGGTAAAAGAAATCCTGTAAGCACTGTATCATGTAAAGACATTAAAAATATTCTTTCAGGCAAAATCCAATACTGGAAACAGCTTGATAAAACCTTTGAAGACAGTTCCACTGTAAGGATAATTATCCCTGGATCTTCAGATATAGACAGGCTTATTTATAATACAGTGCCTCAGGTTTCACCGGCTTCAACCTATGTGCTTGACCGAACAAGTGATGTCATCAGTTATCTTTTAAATAATCCTTTTACAATCGGACTGGTAAACGAAAGCCGGATCAATAATAAAGATAATTTACTTTCAGATATTAAAATTATTACCCGTATCAACAAATATTTGGATGACGAAAGTACAGAGGATTATTTGTTACTGGAAGTTAATGCAATAACACATGAGCCTTTCACAGGTCTGGGAACCGGCTTTATTTCATTCCTGGCAGGCAGAAAAGGACAGCTCATTTTATCAAAGGCTGGAATAACGCCTGTTAAACCTATTGAAAGGGATATAAACATATCAGGTTCTTTTTAACCCAACACTGTTTTTTGTGAAAACAACATAAGGAAAAGCGAGGATTATTAACAGAGGGGGAATAATGAAAACAATTTTTTCAAGGAGCTGATCAGGTAGGTACAATAAAATAAGAGAAAAAAAAGGACAGAAGCTGAAAGCTAATGGCTGATCGCAGCAATTCAAAAACAATAGTTATTGGATTGACACAAACCTAATACTACTTCTAATTTTCGGGTAAACATCATGCGGAACAACGGACAAGGTACTGTGAAATTTCTTTTTAAGATACACGCTGTTTTAATATTAATCCTTTTGATTTTTTCTTTGCTCTCGGTTGATATTGCATTATATGCCGCAGAAACCGGGAAAAACTCTAGTTCGGGAAGGCAGCTTGTTGACCAGCACAAGCTTAAAACCCTGCCAACCGGAATAGATGCAGGGCTGTATCACACTCTTTATATCAAAAAAGATGGCACACTGTGGAGCGTGGGCTATAACAATAACGGTCAGCTTGGAGACGGTACAACAGATACCCGAAGCACACCCATAGAGATTGCTTCGGATGTGGCACAGGTAGCTGCAGGCAATGCCCACAGCCTGTTTTTAAAGAAGGATGGCACCCTGTGGGCCATGGGATACAATAAATACGGTCAGCTTGGAGACGGTACAAATATAAGCAGGAATAAACCCTTGCTGGTTGCTTCCGGTGTAATACAGGTTACAGCAGGCGTTTTTCACAGCCTGTTTATTAAAAATGATGGAAGCCTGTGGGGAATGGGCTGGAATGAAGACGGTCAGCTCGGAGACGGAACATTCATAAACCAAAACAGGCCAATACTCATTGATAATAATGTTGCACAAATTGCTGCTGGAAGCGCCCACAGCCTTTTTCTAAAAAAGGATGGAAGCCTGTGGGGCATGGGTGCAAATTATTCCGGCCAACTGGGGGATAATTTTGGCGGAAAGACTAATATTCCCGGTTCAATAGCAACAGGTGCTGTTCGCGTGTCAGCGGGAAATTCTTTCACCCTGTTTTTAGGAAAACACGGCATTCTCTGGGGGATGGGTTTTAACAGGTATGGCCAGCTTGGTGACGGTACAACAGCAGACCAAAGAATTCCCGTTCAGATTGCAGCAGGAATAGTCCAGATTGCAGGGGGATTCAATCACAGCCTGTTTTTAAAAAGCGACGGCACTCTGTGGGGTATGGGTGCAAATTTCTCCGGACAGCTTGGTGACGGCCTGCCTCAAATACAGAATACACCAGCACGGATTTCCGATAATGTAACACAGATATCAGCCGGGGGTTCCCACACTGTTTATGTAAAAAGCAACAGCAGTCTTCAGATGACAGGTTCAAATTATCTCGGGCAGCTAGGCGATGGAACTACAATAGACAGGACAAGGCCGGTGAAGATCGACAGTGGAATTATTGGCGGAACAATGCTGGCAGACGGTTTTCTGGACAGTCATATTTCTCCGGATGCTGTAATCAAGGTCCCCCAAAATACTGCTTCATTCCGGGCCATTGACCCTTTACTCTTTGATATAAACTCCATCAATAACAAGGCTGATAAAAAAGAATCCCCCACTTCTTTTAAATCTGCTCAAACACCCTCATCTCAGGCAGATAACAGGCCTGTTGAGGAACAGCTTCTTGAACATTTCGGAGAGTCCAATTTAGATAATATTGATGGTATTGCAGCCTTAATGTGGGCAAGCAAAAATGGGCATCTTGATGTTGTAAAGCAGTTAACAGCAAAGGGAGTTGATGTAAACAGCAGAAAAAAAACAGACGGCGCCACCGCACTTATGCTTGCATCCCAGGGAGGGCACAGGGATATTGTTGAATTTCTGATCATAAAAGGCGCTGATGTAAGAAAGAAAAACAGATTTAACGGAGGTTCAGCCCTCTGGATAGCCGCTCAAAACGGGTACGCTGACATAGTAAAGATCCTATTGGAAAACGGGGCAAAGGCCAACGTTAAAAACAGGAAAGACGCAAATGAACAGTTAACTCTGGACGATATTGAGAGAGAAAAGACCCCGGAAGAAGAGAGAGTTGAACTTCGTGAAAGAACAATCGCCCGTCTGAAGATAGAGTATTATGCGAGGAGAGAAGATATTGGATTAATTACTGGTCTGATAAATAAATCAGCTGCCGGGCTTGTGTCCTGGGCATGGGAAAAGATTGGCAACTTTCTGGATCAAAAAGAGAACGAAGTAATGGCAGAACTGGAAGCCGGTGCTGCCCTGTGGATAGCATCACTCAATGGTCACACTGATGTTGTAAAACTCCTTATTGAACACAATGCAAAGATAAATTCAACAGGATCCAATGGAACAACCGCTCTATGGGCTGCGGCCAGAAACGGGCATACTGATATTGTTGAGATTCTAATACAAAATGATGCAAACGTTAATAAAAAGGACAGTGACTTAACCGCTCCCATCTGGATAGCAGCTCAAAATGGGCATACTGATATTGTAAAACTGCTTATAGAAAATGACGCAGAGGTAAATCATTTTTCAATATCCGAAAATATGACACCCCTCGCGGCTGCTGCAGAGAAGGGACATTTTGAAATAGTAAAACTCCTTGTAGAAAACAATGCCAGAATAGATACTCCCATATTCAATGGAGGAGTACCCAGAATTCCTATACTAGTTGCCCATAGATTAACGGCATTCTGGCTGGCATTGCACAATGGGCATGAGCAGGTTGCAACATATCTTTGTGAAAAAGGGGCTGCCATAAACGGTGTATCAAATATCATGAGGGAAACACCGCTCATGATGGCATCAAAGCATGGCATGACCGGTCTTGTCAAAAGTCTTCTGGATAGAGGCGCCCGGGTCAATGTTAAAACACCCCACGGCATAACAGCTCTTATGTGGGCGATGGAAATGAGACACATGGAGATAGCCAGGCTTCTTATAGAGCATGGCGCAAATGTAAATGCAAAACTGTATGATGGAACTACAACCCTGATGCTGGCCGTAAACCAGGGAGATCTGGACCTTGTAAGATTCCTGATACAGAATGGGGCGGACATAAATGCAGAGGCCAAGAACGGGACAACTGCATTGTGGAATTCTCTTATAGGGAGTCACGGCCCTATCTTAAGATACCTCCTGGAAAACGGAGCCGAAGTTGTAGTGCGCAACAAGACTAACGGGGCCACTATCCTGATGGTTGCATCTGAAATAGGTAGTCGTGAAGTAGTGGATATTCTTATTGAAAAAGGCGCCGGGATTAACCAGAAAGCAAAAAACGGTATAACTGCCCTCTGGATAGCTGCCCAGGAAGGGCACATGGATGTGGTTTCACTCCTTGTTGAAAAGGGCGCTGGACTGAACCCCGTGAGGAAAGACGGTAAAACAGCTCTATGGATGGCAGCCCAGAACGGACATACGGGTATTGTAAAATTCCTTGCAGAAAACGGGGCAGAGACTGATATCAAGGCAAAAGACGGCTCTATCGCGCTTATGGCTGCAGCTCAGAACGGACACAGTGAAATAGTAAAATATCTTTGTGAGTGGGGTTCGGACATGAACGCTGTAACAGTAGTTGAAGGGACACCATATACAGCCCTCACACTCGCAGAAAGAAACGGGTGGAAGGATATCGTAGGGGTACTGGAGAGTGTAGGGACTGAGCACTAACAGGTATTTTTGGGATTGAGATAAAAAAATCACATATTCAACCGGTGAGGATCGAAATGAAAATAAAATTATACTTAATGCTTTTATTATCAGTTGCACTGCTTCAAAGCTGTGCAGGCAAAATCAAGACAGTCGCAAGGCCGTCTTTAATGCAAAAGATGGATTACAATGGCGCTGTTATTTCCGAGAAAAAACACACGGTAGCCCTTAATCACTACACGAAGTTCAAACATATAAAACATAAAATTATCTTTGCCCTTCTTGTACAGAACAGGGGAAGAGAACCTTTCAGGATAGGTAATGAGAATATATCCATGGAATTCAGGGAAAAGGAAGAAGTTTCTGTTCCCAAAACACTGGAAATTCAACCTCTTGACGACTTTCTGAAAGACCTGGAAAATGATTATTCCAATGCGCAATACGGGATAATATCTAACTTATTAGGTGATGTAGAGCGAACAGGTAATAGGATAGAAAGCTTATATGATTATGATCCGCATAGCGCCGCAGTTACAGCAGAAATGTTTGCCCCAAGATTATTATCCGTAGCAGACGATCTTGATGAGACTATTAGAGCCTACGAACAGCTTGAAGGAATTGTTCCGTATCTTGTTTTTAAACCGCAGACAATAACTCCGGGCCGCAGTATAACCGGACTGATAATATACGATACAGGGGATATAGATGAGAAAGTGGAAGGCGAATTCAATGCTGTTATTTCAATTGAAGGGGAGGAGCACAGGTTTGTATTCAGCCGGAGCAGTTGAGAAAAGCAAATTAAATAAACAGTAACTTTAGGCGATAAATCCTCATCTGTCATACCCGGGAAATTGGCGATCCATTTCCTGCTATTAAATAAATTAGCATTTTCTTTTAGTGATTGTAATCATGTATGTCTTGATTTTTTTTTAACAAATATAGCATTTTATATTTATAAAAAAAGGAGAAGAAAGCCTTACCACAAAAAAAAGTCTTTAATGATGGCGTTAAAACCACACGCTGAAATAAGATCAAAATAATTATCAGTATCAATCAAAATCCGTATTACTGTCGCACAGGCATAATTTTTATCACTTGAAGTTGTTACAATAACATACCCCCCCCCTTTATTTTCCGGGTATCGTTTTTGTTTCAATTTTAGCAGCAGAGAAGGATATCTCGTTTTATTAAAGAGAGGAATAACTGCTGTTAATGGCTAAACCAATTTTCAGAAAGGTACTGTGAGGAGCCAGCAAAATGATCGTCAGACAGGGTACGATAAAATTTCCTTTAATGAGGCATGCTGCATTATTATTCATCTTTTTGATTTTCTCTTTGCTCCCGGTTGATATTACAGCATATGGCGCAGAAGCAAATAAAAATACAGCTTCAAAAAAGCAGCCTGTTGACCAGCGAATACTTAAAGCCCTTCCCACCGGAATAGATGCAGGACTGTATCACACTCTCTATATCAAAAAAGACGGCACCCTCTGGAGCGTGGGCTATAACAATAAAGGGCAGCTTGGCGACGGTACAACTGATACACGAAGCACGCCCGCAAAGGTGGCTTCCGATGCAGTACAGGCTGCTGCAGGTAATGCCCACAGTCTGTTTTTAAAAAAGGATGGTACCCTCTGGGCCATGGGATACAACAAATATGGTCAGCTTGGAGACGGTACAAATATAAGCAGGAATAAACCCGTGCTGGTTGCTTCCGGTGTAATACAGGTTACAGCAGGCGTTTTTCACAGCCTGTTTATTAAAAATGATGGAAGTTTATGGGGAATGGGCTGGAATGAAGACGGCCAGCTCGGAGACGGAACATTTATCAATAAAAACAAACCAGTACTCATTGATAATAATGTTACACAAATAGCTGCAGGAAGCGCTCACAGCCTTTTCATAAAAAAGGATGGAAGCCTGTGGGGCATGGGCGCAAATTATTCCGGCCAGCTTGGGGACAATTTTGGCGGAAAAACTAATATTCCCGGTTCGATAGCAACAGGTGTTGTTCGCGTGTCAGCGGGAAATTCTTTCACCCTGTTTTTAGGAAAATATGGCATTCTCTGGGGGATGGGTTTTAACAGGTATGGCCAGCTTGGTAACGGAACAACAGCAGACCTGAAAACACCTGTTGGGATAGCCGCAGGAATAGTTCAGATTGCAGGAGGATTCAATCACAGCCTGTTTTTAAAAAGCGATGGCACGCTGTGGGGTATGGGTGCAAATTTTTCCGGACAGCTTGGTGGCGGTCTTCCCGAGATACAGAATACCCCGGCACGGATTTCCGATAATGTAATCCAGATATCAGCCGGAGGCTCCCACACTGTTTTTGTAAAAAGCGACAGCAGTCTTCAGATGACAGGCTCAAATTATCTGGGACAGTTAGGCGATGGAACTACAATAGACCGGACAAAACCGGTCAAAATCGTCAGAGGGATTATTGGCGGAGCAATACAGGCCGACAATTTTCTAAACCGTCGTATTTCTTCGGTTGCAGTAATCGAAACCCTGCAGGATACTGATTCATTCCGATCGATTGACCCTTCACTCTTTGATATAAATTCCATCACCTTTAACTTGCCTGATAAAAAGAAATCTCTCTCTTCTTTAAAATCAGACCAAAAATCTCGAAAGATTGCTGACCGCCCCCTTAAGGAACAGCTTCTTGAATATTTCGGAGAATCAAACCTTGATAATATTGATAGTGTTGCAGCCCTGATGTGGGCAAGTAAAAAGGGACATCTTGACGTCGTAAAACATTTAACAGAAAAAGGGGTTGATGTTAACAGCAGAAGAAAAACAGACGGCGCCACCGCTCTTATGCTTGCATCCCAGGGAGGGTACAGGGATATTGTTGAATTTCTAATTTTAAAAGGCGCTGATGTAAGAAAGAAAAACAAGTTTAACGGAGGTTCAGCCCTCTGGATAGCCGCTCAAAACGGGTATGCAGACATTGTAAAAATACTTCTGGAAAACGGGGCAAAGGCCAACGTTAAAAACAGGGAAGGTGCAAATGATCAGTTAACACTGGAAGATACAGCGAGGGAAAAGACCCCGGAAGAAAAGAGATTTGAGCTCCGTAACAGAACAATGTCTCGGTTGCAGATGAATTATTCTATAATAGAGGAAGATGATTTAAAAATAATTGTCAATATGTTAGATTTTGAGGTCGATGCTGTGAAGAAGGCATGGGAAAAGATAGGCAACTTCCTGGATCTAAAAGAGAACGAAGTAATGGCAGTACTGGGATCCGGCGCTGCCCTGTGGATAGCATCACTCAATGGTCACACTGATGTTGTAAAACTCCTTATTGAAAACCATGCAAGGGTAAATTCAAGAGGCAGAAACGGAACAACTGCTCTATGGGTTGCTGCCCAGAACGGGCATACTGATATTGCTGAGCTTCTTATAAAAAATAATGCAGACGTTAATAAAAAGGATCGAGACTTCACCGCCCCCCTCTGGATAGCCTCTCAAAACGGGCATACTGATATTGTAAAGCTGCTGATAGAAAATGACGCAGAGGTAAATCATGCTTCAGAATCCAGGAATATGACAGCTCTCGCGGCTGCCGCAGAGAACGGACATTTTGAAATAGTAAAACTCCTTGTAGAAAACAATGCCAGAATAGATACCCCCATAATCGATGGAGGAGCACCAAAAAATTACACAGAAGTTACTTCTATAAAACATGTAGTAACAGCATTCTGGCTTGCATTGTACAACGGCCATGAACAGACTGCAACGTATCTTTGTGACAAAGGGGCTGACATAAACGGTGTATCAAACTCTCTAAATGAAACACCGCTCATGATGGCATCAAAGCATGGCATGACCAATCTTGTCAAAAGTCTTCTGGATAGAGGCGCCCGGGTCAATGTTAAAACACTCCATGGTATGACCGCTCTTATCTGGGCGCTGGAAAATAGACACATGGAAATAGCCAGACTTCTTATAGAGCATGGTGCAAATATAAATGCAAAGCTGTATGACGGAACCACAGCCCTGATGCTGGCAGTAAACCGGGGGGACCTGGACCTGGTAAGATTCCTGGTGCAAAAAGGGGCAGACATAAATGCAAAAGCCAAAGACGGTACAACTGCATTGTGGAATTCTCTTATAGGGAGTCACGGCCCTATCTTAAGATACCTCCTGGAAAACGGAGCCGAAGTTGTAGTGCGTAACAAGAAAAACGGTGCGACTATCCTGATGGTTGCATCAGAAATAGGTAATCGTGAGGTAGTGGATATCCTTATTGAAAAAGGCGCCATGGTTAACCGGAGAGCAAAGGACGGTGTAACTGCCCTCTGGATAGCTGCCCAGGAAGGGCATATTGATGTGGTTAAACTCCTTGTTGAAAAGGGCGCTTATCTGAACCCTAAAAGGGATGACGGGAGAACAGGTCTATGGATGGCAGCCCAGAACGGGCATACTAATACTGTAAAATTTCTTGTAGAAAATGGAGCAGAGACTGACATCAAGGCAATGGATGGATCTATTGCTCTTATGGCAGCAGCCCAGAACGGCCACAGTGAAATAGTAAAATACCTTTGCGAATGGGGTTCAGACATAAACGCTGTAGCAAATATTAAAGATTCACCATATACAGCCCTCACCCTCGCAGAAAGGAACGGGTGGAAGGATATAGTAGGGGTACTGGAGAGTATAGGCACAGAGCAATAACAGGGGATTGAAATGAAAATAAAATTGTACTTAATGCTTTTTTTATCAGTTGTACTGCTTCAAAGCTGTGCAGGCAAAATCAAGACTGTCGCAAAGCCCTCATTAATGCAAAAGGTGGATTACAATGGCGCTGTTATATCCGAGAAAAAACACACGATAACTCTTACTCTTTACACGAAGTTCAAATATATTGAGGATAAAATTATATTCAACCTTCTTGTACAAAACAGGGGCAAAGAACCTCTCAACATAAGTAATGAGAATATATCCATGGAATTCAGGGGAAAAGATGAAGCTTCAGCGCCAATAAAACTGGAAATTCAACCACTTGACGATTTTATGAAAGACCTTGAAAATGACTATTTTAATGCGGAAGGCAGAATAGTATCCAGCATATTCTCAAACATAGGACGTACAGCGACAGAATTGAAGAGGCGCAGATGATACAACCAGAGGCGGCTGAAGGCATAGCAGAAATGTGGGTCTCCAAATTTTTATCCTCAGCAGACGACCTTGAAGAGACTATTAGAGTCTATGAGCAGTTCGAAGTAATTGTTCCGCCTCTTGTTTTTAAACCGCAGGGGGTAATGCCGGACCGCAGTTTAAACGGACTGATAATTTACGATACAGCAGATTTAGAAGATAAAGCGGAAGGTGAATTTATTGTTGTTATAAGAGTTGATGGAGAAGAACACAGGTTTGTCTTCAGCCGGAGCAGTTGAGAAAAATAAAAGGATGTTGTTTTTCAACCCCTGGCCTTTAAAAATCAACATTCAGTACAGTTTTCCGCTGTAATAAATCTGTAACTTTTATGATATTTACAGATTATATTTTTCTTATTAAGATCGGAGAAGCCTTACCGCAAAAAAAGAAGTCTTTAATAATAGCGTTAAAACCTCGCGCAGAAATAAGATTAAAATAATTACCAGTATCACTCCAAACCCGTATTACTGTATCACATGCATGATTTTTATCACTTAAAGTTATTACCATAACATAAGCCCTATTTATTTTCCGGGTATCATTTTTGTTTCAATTTTGGCAGCAGAGAAGTGTATCTCATTTTATTAAAGAGAGGAATAACTGATGTTAATATTTAAACAAATTTTCATAAAGATACTGTGAGGAGCCAACGAATGATGTTTATACACAACACCAAAAGACTTCCTTTAATGAGACAGGTAACCTTAATATTCATCCTTTTGATATTCTCTCTGCTGTCTGTTGATGTTACAGCAAATGGCGCAGAATCCGACAAAAACAGGGATTCAAAAAAACACACCTCGGATGAGAGCACTCTTAAGGCCCTCCCCACCGGAATAGATGCAGGTTTATATCACACTCTTTATATTACAAAAGATGGCACCCTCTGGGGCGTGGGTTATAACAACAAAGGTCAACTTGGTGGAGGAACAACAGATACACGAAGCACGCCGATAAATCTTGCTTCCAATGTTGTACAAACGGCTGCAGGCAATGCCCACAGCCTGTTTTTAAAAAAGGATGGCACCCTTTGGGCCATGGGATACAACAAGTACGGTCAGCTTGGTGACGGTACATTTTTTAACAGGAATAAACCTGTTCAGATCGCCTCTGATGTAGCGCAGGTAACTGCAGGAGTATTTCACAGCCTGTTTATCAAAAAGGATGGAAGTTTATGGGGCATGGGCCGGAATGAAGACGGCCAGCTCGGAGATGGAACATTCACAAACAAAAACAGGCCCATACTTATTGATAATAAAGTTTCACAAATATCTGCCGGAAGCGCTCATAGCCTGTTCATTAAAAAGGATGGAAGCCTGTGGGGAATGGGCACAAATTTTTCCGGACAGCTTGGGAGTAATTTTAGAAGTAAAACTAATATTCCAGGTTCAATAGCAACAGGTGTTGTTCGCGTGTCAGCGGGAAATTCTTTCACCCTGTTTTTAGGAAAAGACGGCATTCTCTGGGGTATGGGTTTTAACAGGTATGGCCAGCTTGGTAACGGAACAACAGCAGACCTGAAAACACCAGTTCGGATAGCTGCAGGAGTAGTTCAGATAGCAGGAGGCCTTAATCACAGCCTGTTTTTAAAAAGCAACGGGACTCTGTGGGGAATGGGCGCAAATTTTTCCGGACAGCTTGGCGGCGGTCTTCCCGAGATACAAAATAAACCGGCACGAATTTCAGATAATGTAACACAGATATCAGCCGGAGGCTCCCACTCTGTTTTTGTAAAAAGTGACAGCAGCATATGGGTAGTCGGTTCCAACTATCTTGGTCAGTTAGGTGACGGAACCACTACAGATCGTTCAAGGCCGGTAAAGGTAGCCGGCAAAATAATCGGCGGAACAAAGCAGATCGATGATTTTCTGGACCGTCATATTTATCCTGATGCCGAAATCAAACCCCCACAGTCTGATGCCATTTCACCATTTGATATAAACTCCATCAACTTTAAATTTCCTGATAAAAAAGAATCCCCCTCATCTTTAAAACCAGCTCAAACTCCCACTTCAAAGGCAGATGACCGCCCCCTTAAGGATCAGCTTTTTGAATATTTTGGAGAATCAGATATTGAAAATATTGACAGTGTTGCAGCCCTGATGTGGGCCTGTAATAATGGACACCTTGATATCGTAAAACAGCTAACAGCAAAGGGTGTTAATATAAACAGCAGAAGAAAAACAGACAGAGTCACGGCTCTTATGCTCGCATCCCAGGGGGGGCACAGGGATATTGTCGAATTTCTTATTTCAAAAGGCGCTGATGTAAAAAAGAAAAACAGGTTTAACGGAGGTTCTGCCCTCTGGCTCGCCGCCCAGAACGGACATGCTGACATTGTAGAAATACTTTTAAAAAATGGGGCAAAAGCCAACGTTAAAAACAGGGAAGGCGCAAATGAAGAGATAACACTGGAAGATATTGAGAGAGAAAAGACTCCGGAGGAAGAAAGATTTGAGCTTCGTGTAAAAAAAATCGCCGGTATGCAGCAGAAGCATATAATACTTAAAGAGGGATTAAAAGAAATTGCCGGGTATGCTGAAGGAGACATCATTAATCCCAATGAAAGTCCAATGATGTTAAAATGGGACAAAGTCGGCGAATTTCTGGCTCAAAAAGAGTATGAAGTAATAACTGTTATGAGGTCAGGCGCTGCCCTGTGGATAGCATCATTCAATGGCCACACGGATGTTGTAAAACTCCTTATTGAGAACCATGCAAGGGTAAATTCAAGAGGCTCCAATGGAACAACTGCTCTGTGGGTTGCTGCACAGAATGGGCACAGGGATATTGCTGAGCTCCTGATAAAGAATAACGCAAAAATTAATATTAAGGATCGTAATTTTAGTACTCCTATCCGGATAGCAGCTAAAAACGGACATACTGATATTGTAAAGCTGCTTATAGAAAATGATGCAGATGTAAATGCTTTTTCAAAAGCCGAAAGAATAACTCCACTGGCTGCTGCTGCCCAAAAAGGACACTTTGAAATTGTCAAACTCCTTGTAGAAAACAATGCCAGGATGGACATTCCAACAACCCGTAATGAAACAGCATTTTGGATGGCATTGGAAAATGGTCATGAAGATGTTGCAACCTATCTTTGTGATAAAGGAGCCGCTATAAAGGGTATTTCAGATGAACTTCGGCATACACCACTCATGATGGCCTCAAAGCATGGAATGACCCGTCTTGTCAAAAGCCTTCTGGATAGAGGCGCCCGGGTCAATGTTAAAACACTCCATGGCATAACAGCTCTTATCTGGGCGCTTGAAGAAAGGCATATGGAGATTGTCAGACTTCTTATAGATCATGGTGCAAATGTAAATGCAAAGCTGTATGACGGAACCACAGCCCTGATGCTGGCCGTAAACCGGGGGGACCTTGATTTTGTAAGATTCCTGGTGCAAAAAGGGGCAGACATAAATGTAAAGGCAAAGGACGGTACAACTGCATTGTGGAACGCTCTTATAGGGAGTCACGGGCCTATATTAAGATATCTTATCGAAAACGGGGCTGAAGTTGTAGTGCTCAACAAGATTAACGGAGCGACTATCCTTATGGTTGCAGCTGAAATAGGCAACCGTGAGGTAGTGGATATCCTTATTGAAAAAGGCTCCCTGGTTAACCAGAGAGCAAAAGACGGTATAACTGCTCTCTGGATAGCTTCCCAGGAAGGTCATTTGGATGTGGTTAAGCTCCTTGTTGAAAAGGGCGCAGAACTGGACCCGAAAAGGGATGACGGGAGAACAGCTCTATGGATGGCGGCACAGAACGGGCATACAGGCATTGTAAAATATCTTGCAGAAAAGGGAGCAGTGACTGACATCAAAGCGGAAGACGGATCTATCGCGCTTATGGCTGCAGCACAGAACGGTCACAGTGAAATAGTAAAATACCTTTGCGAGTGGGGATCGGACATGAATACGGAAGCAATTATTGAAGACACGTCATATACAGCCCTCGCCCTTGCTGAAAGAAACGGGTGGAGGGATGTCTCGGGGATACTAGAGAGTATGGTCACTGAGCAGTAACATGGCTTAAATCATATTAAAAACATTCGTTAACATGGCAATCGATATATTAAATAAAACCAGAGGACTGAAATGAAAATAAAATTTTACTTAATGCTTTTTTTTACAGTGATACTGCTTCAAGGCTGCGCAGGCAAAATAAAGACAGTCGCAGCGCCTTCTTTAATGCAAAAGGTGGATTATGACGGCATGGTCATTTCTGATAAAAAACACTCGGTAAATCTTGCCAACTACACGGAGTTCAAACACATAAAAGAAAAAATAATCTTCAATCTTATTATAAAAAACAGGGGACAGGATTCTTTTAAAGTAAGCAATGAGAATATTACAGTGCAGTTTAAAAATAAAAACGAAGATTTAGCCCCAATAAATTTGGAAATTCAACCTCTTGATGATTTTATGATAGATCTTGAGAATGATTATTTTGATGCAGAAACCAGGATAATATACCGCATATTCGATGACATAGAAAGTACATTGAACTTAATACATAAAATAAAAGCTCAAATAAATTCAAATAATTCGAATAGTGGGAAAAAACCGAAACAATCGTATCAGAATCAGATTGATCGGATGATTAATAAGGCTCGCAAGAATTATAAACCTGGCAAGTCTGATAAGGCTGATAAGGCTTATTTGGCTGATAAGGCTTATAAGGCTTATTTGAGAAGTAAGCCTAAAGGGTCTGATCAGGGTCAATCGGGTAACGAGGCGATGCGAATAGATCAGCTCAAGAATATAGCAAAAAATTTTAACGCCAGGTTTGATATTAGAATAGACGACCTTGAAGAAACAATAAGAATCTATGAGCAGTTCCGGGTAATTGTTCCACCCCTTGTCTTTAAACCGCAGGAGGTAACGCCCGGCAGCACTGTAACCGGCCTGATAATATATGACATTGAGGATATAGATGAGAAAGCGGAAGGTGAATTCAATGCTGTTATTTCGATTGATGGGGAGGAACACAGGTTTAAGTTCAGCCGGAGCAGGTGAGAAAAGCAAATTAAATAAGCAGTAACTTTTAGCGATAAACCTTCATCTGTCATACCCGGGAAATCGGGGAACCATTTCTTGCTACTGAATAAATTGGCATTTTTTTATATTGATTTTAATCATGAATGTCTTGATTTTTCTTTAACAAATATATTATTTTAATTTATGAAAAAAGGACAAGAAAGTCTTACCACAAAAAAATAAGTCTTTAATGATGGCATTAAAACCACACGCTGAAATAAGATCAAAATAATTATCCGTATCACTCCAAACCCGCATTACTGTAGCACAGGCATAATTTTTATCACTTGACGTTATACAATAACATAACTCCCCTTTATTTTCCGGGTATCGTTTTTGTTTCAATTTTAGCAGCAGAGAAGGATATCTCGTTTTATTAAAGAGAGGAGTAACTGCTGTTAATGGCTAGACCAATTTTCAGAAAGATACTGTGAGGAGCCAGCAAAATGATCGTCAGACAGGGTACGGTAAAATTTCCTTTTATGAGGCATGCTGCATTATTATTCATCTTTTTGATTTTCTCTTTGCTCCCAACTGTTATTTCAGTAAACGACACAGAAGCAGCTAAGAGTAGAGGCTCTGAAAAGCAGCTTGATGACCAGGGCATGCTTAAAGCCCTCCCCACCGGAATAGATGCAGGACTGTATCACACTCTCTATATCAAAAAAGACGGCACCCTCTGGAGCGTGGGCTATAACAATAAAGGGCAGCTTGGCGACGGTACAACTGATACACGAAGCACGCCCGCAAAGGTGGCTTCCGATGCAGTACAGGCTGCTGCAGGTAATGCCCACAGTCTGTTTTTAAAAAAGGATGGTACCCTCTGGGCCATGGGATACAACAAATATGGTCAGCTTGGAGACGGTACAAATATAAGCAGGAATAAACCCGTGCTGGTTGCTTCCGGTGTAATACAGGTTACAGCAGGCGTTTTTCACAGCCTGTTTATTAAAAATGATGGAAGTTTATGGGGAATGGGCTGGAATGAAGACGGCCAGCTCGGAGACGGAACATTTATCAATAAAAACAAACCAGTACTCATTGATAATAATGTTACACAAATAGCTGCAGGAAGCGCTCACAGCCTTTTCATAAAAAAGGATGGAAGCCTGTGGGGCATGGGCGCAAATTATTCCGGCCAGCTTGGGGACAATTTTGGCGGAAAAACTAATATTCCCGGTTCGATAGCAACAGGTGTTGTTCGCGTGTCAGCGGGAAATTCTTTCACCCTGTTTTTAGGAAAATATGGCATTCTCTGGGGGATGGGTTTTAACAGGTATGGCCAGCTTGGTAACGGAACAACAGCAGACCTGAAAACACCTGTTGGGATAGCCGCAGGAATAGTTCAGATTGCAGGAGGATTCAATCACAGCCTGTTTTTAAAAAGCGATGGCACGCTGTGGGGTATGGGTGCAAATTTTTCCGGACAGCTTGGTGGCGGTCTTCCCGAGATACAGAATACCCCGGCACGGATTTCCGATAATGTAATCCAGATATCAGCCGGAGGCTCCCACACTGTTTTTGTAAAAAGCGACAGCAGTCTTCAGATGACAGGCTCAAATTATCTGGGACAGTTAGGCGATGGAACTACAATAGACCGGACAAAACCGGTCAAAATCGTCAGAGGGATTATTGGCGGAGCAATACAGGCCGACAATTTTCTAAACCGTCGTATTTCTTCGGTTGCAGTAATCGAAACCCTGCAGGATACTGATTCATTCCGATCGATTGACCCTTCACTCTTTGATATAAATTCCATCACCTTTAACTTGCCTGATAAAAAGAAATCTCTCTCTTCTTTAAAATCAGACCAAAAATCTCGAAAGATTGCTGACCGCCCCCTTAAGGAACAGCTTCTTGAATATTTCGGAGAATCAAACCTTGATAATATTGATAGTGTTGCAGCCCTGATGTGGGCAAGTAAAAAGGGACATCTTGACGTCGTAAAACATTTAACAGAAAAAGGGGTTGATGTAAACAGCAGAAGAAAAACAGACGGTGCCACTGCTCTTATGCTTGCATCCCAGGGAGGGCACAGGGATATTGTTGAATTTCTAATTTTAAAAGGCGCTGATGTAAGAAAGAAAAACAAATTTAACGGAGGTTCAGCCCTCTGGATAGCCGCTCAAAACGGGTACGCCGACATTGTAAAGATACTTCTGGAAAACGGGGCAAAGGCCAACGTTAAAAACAGGGAAGGCGCAGATGATCAGTTAACACTGGATGGTATGGAAAGAGAAAAGACCCCTGAAGAAGAGAGGTTTGAGCTCCGTAATAGAACAATCTCCCGGCTGCAGATGAGGTATTTCGCAATAGAGGAAGATGATTTGAAAATAATTGTCCGTCCTTTACGCGAATTCGACCCACTGTTACTGTTTGTAATGGAGGCATGGTTAAAGATCGGCAACTTCCTGGATAAAAAAGAAAACGAAGTAATGACCGTACTGGGATCCGGCGCTGCCCTGTGGATAGCATCACTCAATGGTCACACCGATGTTGTAAAACTCCTTATTGAAAACCATGCAAGGGTAAATTCAAGAGGCTCAAATGGAACAACTGCTCTATGGGCTGCGGCCCAGAACGGGCATACTGATATTGCTGAGCTTCTGATAAAAAATAATGCAAACGTAAATAAAAAGGATAATGACTTCACCGCCCCCATCTGGATAGCCGCACAAAACGGGCATACAGATATTGTAAAGCTGCTGATAGAAAATGACGCAGAGGTAAATCATGCTTCAGAATCCGAGAATATGACGCCTCTCGCGGCTGCTGCAGAGAACGGACATTTTGAAATTGTAAAACTTCTTGTAGAAAACAATGCCAGAATAGATACCCCCATAATCGAAGGAGGAGCGCCCAAAAATTACTTAGAATCTACTTCTATAAAACATGTAGTAACAGCATTCTGGCTGGCATTAAACAACGGCCATGAAGATGTTGCAACGTATCTTTGTGACAAAGGGGCTGACATAAACGGTGTATCAAATTCTCTAAATGAAACACCGCTCATGATGGCATCAAAGCATGGCATGACCAATCTTGTCAAAAGTCTTCTGAGTAGAGGCGCACGGGTCAATGTTAAAACACTCCATGGTATAACCGCTCTTATCTGGGCGCTGGAAAATAGACACATGGACATAGCCAGACTTCTTATAGAGCATGGCGCAAATATAAATGCAGAGCTGTATGACGGAACCACAGCCCTGATGCTGGCCGTAAACCAGGGGGACCTGGACCTTGTAAGATTCCTTGTGCAAAAAGGGGCTGACATAAATGCAAAGGCCAAGGACGGTACAACTGCATTGTGGAATTCTCTTATAGGGAGTCACGGGCCTATCTTAAGATACCTCCTGGAAAACGGAGCCGAAGTTGTAGTGCGTAACAAGAAAAACGGTGCGACTATCCTGATGGTTGCATCAGAAATAGGTAATCGTGAGGTAGTGGATATCCTTATTGAAAAAGGAGCACTGGTCAACAAGAGAGCAAAAGATGGTGTGACAGCCCTCTGGATAGCTGCCCAGGAAGGACATATGGATGTGGTTTCACTCCTTGTTGAAAAGGGCGCTTACCTGAACCCTAAAAGGGATGACGGAAGAACAGGTCTATGGATGGCAGCCCAGAACGGGCATACGGGTGTTGTAAAGTTTCTTGTAGAAAACGGGGCAGAGACTGACATCAAGGCAATGGACGGGTCTATTGCTCTTATGGCAGCAGCCCAGAACGGCCACAGTGAAATAGTAAAATACCTTTGCGAATGGGGTTCAGACATAAACGCTGTAGCAGATGTTAATGATACACCATATACAGCCCTCACCCTCGCAGAAAGGAACGGGTGGAAGGATATAGTAGGGGTACTGGAGAGTATAGGCACAGAGCAATAACAGGGGATTGAAATGAAAATAAAATTGTACTTAATGCTTTTTTTATCAGTTGTACTGCTTCAAAGCTGTGCAGGCAAAATCAAGACTGTCGCAAAGCCATCTTTAATGCAAAAGGTGGATTACGATGGCGCTGTAATATCCGAGAAAAAACACACGGTAACTCTTACTCACTATACGGAGTTCAAATATATAGAGGATAAAATTATATTCAACCTTCTTGTACAAAACAGGGGCAAAGAACCTCTCAGCATAAGTAATGAGAATATATCCATGGAATTCAGGAAAAAGGATGAAGCTTCTGCTCCAATAAAACTTGAAATTCAACCTCTTGAGGATTTTATGAAAGACCTGGAAAATGACTATTTTAATGCCGGAGGCAGAATAGTATCCCGCATATTCTCAAACATAGGACGTACAGCCGACAGAATTGAAGAGGCGCAGATGATACAACCAGAGGCTGCTGAAGGCATAGCAAAAACGTGGATAACCCAATTTTTATCCTCCGTAGAGAACCTTGAAGGGACTATTAGAGTCTATGAGCAGTTCGAAGGAATTGTTCCGCCTCTTGTTTTTAAACCGCAGACCATAATGCCCGGCAGCACTGTAACCGGCCTGATAATATACGATATTAAGGACATAGATGAGAAAGCGGAAGGTGAATTCAATGCTGTTATTTCTGTCGATGGGGAAGAACACAGGTTCACCTTCAGCCGCAGTATTTGAGAAAAGCAGCTTTCAGCAATCAGCGTTCAGCTGTCAGCTTTAAAAATTAAAATAAAAGACTCAGTTGATCGCTGAAAGTTTTATCCAGAAATTGCATATTTCTGATTAAACGCTATCTAAATATCAAACTCCGCCACTAGGAATGTGTGATCAGATGGTTTTTCAAGTGTCCTGGGCTTCAAATCAACTGTTATGGAAGATGATTTTTCAGCAAGTGGCCTGGTAGCAGCTATATAATCTATTCTCCAGCCTCTGTTCCGTTTAAGGGCGTTTGGAATCCTGTAGTCCCAGAATGTGTATTGCTCTTTCTCCTGATTATATTTTCTGAAAATATCCACAAGTCCCCATTCAAAGAATCTTCCCAATATTTCCTGTTCATCAGGATGAAAACCGGCACTTCCTTTTAAACCATCGGGATCATAAACATCCCTGTCATCCATTGCTACATTAAAATCACCAAGAAGAATGAGAGGATCTTGGGGAGAGTAGTTACCTTGAATATATTTAAGCAGATCATTAAGCCAGGTAAGCTTGTATTCAAACTTGTCTGTTCCCGGAGCAAACCCCTGGGGAACATATATGTTAATAACTGTAATACCTGAAAAATCAGCACTCAAAAACCTTGCCTGTTCATCTCCCTCTTTATATAGATCTTTTCTTATATTGCCGGGCTCATGATTGGTAATAACAGCCACGCCATTATATGATTTTTGTCCGCGAATAATCGCCTGGTAACCAAGCTCTTCAAAATCATCAAACGGGAAATCCTTATCCTGAACCTTGGTTTCCTGTAACGCCAGAATATCCGGCTGTTCTTCTAAAAGCCAGTTTTTGATTATCGGGAGCCTTGCCCTTATTGAATTTGTATTGAATGTTGTGATTTTCATAGAAAATAAAAAAAGGCACCCTGCGAGGTCATGCAAGGTGCCCTTTAAAAACTAAGTAAGAATTAATTTTTTTTGACGTTCTTTGCTACCGGACCTCTTTCGCCATCTTCCACCTCAAAAATGACCTGCTGTCCTTCTGCCAGGGTCTTGAAGCCGTCCATCTCAATGGATGAGTAATGAACGAAAATGTCCTGACCAGTTTCTTCCTGTGCAATGAAGCCATACCCTTTTTTGTCACTAAACCACTTAACTGTCCCTTCTGCCAAAGCTTAGACCTCCATTAAAAAAATGGTTACCATTACGCTCAAAATCTTCAGGTCGCTACTCCGGCAAAATAAAATAAACCGATGAAACCGACCCGCGATAAGAGCCGGGCCACAAACATAACCCTATAATAGGCCATAAGCCTAATCAATTGTCAAGTAAAAATAAGATAAAAAACATTTACCCTTTTCATAATAAATTTACTGAATGAATTAAATTCTTACTTAACTTTAAATACTGGGACCAAACATTCTTAAACATCTTTTCAAGGCATTCCAAACGACTTAATGAAACTGTAAAACATTAATATATCTAGCTGTTATTACTGTCCTTTTACTTTTTTACCTTCATTTATATTCTTTTTTTCCTTTATAATTTCGTCATATCCCACATCAATTTCCTCATTCGATTCCAGAAGAACAGTGACTGTTTCTTTTAAGACATTATTCCGTATTACTTTCCCGCTTCCATTTTTTGTTTGAACATTTTTTCCAATCTTGGGAATGCTTTTTGTTATTTTGTTATAAAAATCATACTCATAGGAAAGGCAGCACATCAGCCTTCCACACATACCGGAAATCTTTGTGGGATTTAACGAAAGGTTCTGTTTCTTTGCCATCTTGATGGAAACAGGGTCAAATTTATTCAGAAAGGAAGAACAGCAGAGCTCCCTTCCGCAGGGCCCTAAACCACCAACCATTTTGGACTGATGACGTACACCTATCTGGCGCATCTCGATCCGTGTATGAAATTTCTGAACAAGATCCTTTACAAGTTCTCTAAAATCGACCCGGCCTTCTGCTGAAAAGTAGACCACAACCTTACTGCCATCAAACATCTGCTCGGCAGTAACCAGGCACATGGGCAAAGCACGCTCCTGGATTTTTTCATAACAGAATGAATATACCACCTTTTCCATTTCACGGTTTTTTTCATTCGTTTTAATATCTTCTTCGGTCGCTACCCTGTGGACGGTTTTCAACGCCCTCTCAGTTTCGCTCTCTTCCTGCTGTTTAGGCTCAAGCGCAACAACTCCCATTGCCTTTCCCTGTTCTGTATTCACAACCACCATGTCACCCTTTTTTAATACAAAGTGACCGGAATCGAAGTTATATATCTTACCGTTTTGTCTCAATCTGATACCGACTATTTTTCTCATATAGATTTCAACCTTATGTTTATTAATTAAACTGATTAAGCGTCTTCAGCTCAAGCAGCATTTTCTCCATCATCAATCCGGTGTTGGGATTTCTCAGCAGGTCTCTCTGATAACCGTCTATAAGAAAAATACATTCAATAAGTTTATCAGCATCAAACCTTCCGGATATTTTTTCAAATATATCCGAATAATCCCTGTTAACAAGAAGCCCATTATTACCATGTACTTTTGTAAGGAGCAAATCTCTAAAATAGGTTTTCCAGATACCTGTCACTCCGTAAAGATCAATGCCAGCCTGATCGCCCTTTGCCTTTTTTGCGTATTTTTTATTGAATTCGATAGCCAGATCCAGGACCTGAACCCTGGACATTCCATAGATTTTCATAATATCCTGGAGCAGTTCTCTCCTTTCTTCAAGAAATCCTTCCTCACATATTTCAAGTGCCCTGCCAAGACTTCCTTCTGAGATGCCTGCCGCAAGCCATGCCCTGTTATTATCCAGGCCAAGTTGATCTACAAGGTAATTTTTAATAACTTCATGTGTAAGGGGATGAAAAGGGACCTTCTGACACCTTGAAATTATGGTCGGTAAAAGATCAAGCGGATCAACAACCTTTAAAACGATAATATTACCGGGAGGGGGTTCTTCCAGGGTCTTCAAAAAGGAATTTGCCGCCTCTTCTGTCATCATTTCAGCCCTGTCAATTATTGTAATCCTGAATTTTCCTGAAACAGGCTTAAAATTCAGACTCCTGTTAAGCGCTCTTATCTGCTCAATCTTTATATTCTGGCCATCAGGCTCAAGAGAAATAAAATCAGGGAAATTACCGTTTTCCAGCTGCCTGCATGTAACACACTCGCCGCAGCCCTCATCTGAGATATCAGAATTGCAGTTAATTGCCCTGGCAAGGGCCATGGCGGTGGTACTCTTCCCTACCCCATTCACCCCGGTAAACAGGTAGGCGTGAGGTATCCTGTCACTTCCAAGCACCTTTTTTAAAAATCCTACGGCTTTTTCCTGTCCAAGAATTTGAGAGAATGGTTTCACCTTTTGCATCTCTTTGCCCTGTATTCTAAATAAACGAAGCCATGAGGCTTCTTATGTCCTCTTTTATCTCATTAATGGACCTTGAAGCATCAATGATCGTGAAACGATCCTGATATTTTTCGGCCAGGTTGAGATAACCGCCTCTAACTTTGCGATGAAATTCCATCTTTTCCTTTTCAAATCTTCCCTGATCTTCAAGGTCCTGGGTTCGGTTACGTTCAAGTGCCCTTGTAAGGCCGATATCTTCGGGGCAATCCATAAGTATAGTCAGATCAGGAGATGCTCCCTCCGCAGCCAGACTGTTAAGAAAAGAGATCAGATCCATATTCATGCCTCTGCCAAACCCCTGATATGCCACTGTGGCATCATAAAACCTGTCACAGACAACCCATTTTCCCTGATCAAGTGCGGGCTTTATTATCTCATTCACATGCTGTGCCCGGTCAGCAGCGTAAAGTATAAGCTCTGTGAGAGGTGCAATATGTGTGTTTTTCGAATCAAGCAGCACCTTTCTGATGGCCTGCCCTATACCGGTTCCGCCCGGTTCAAGGGTCTTTATACAGGAGATATTTTTTTCTTCCAGGTATTTAACAAGAAGATCAACCTGAGTTGTTTTTCCACAGCCCTCTATCCCTTCAAATGTAATAAACAATTTATTTTATGTCGCCTCGCTATTTAAAAATATAAAATTCTGGAATCTGCAGTAATTCGACCGGAATGGAGTATATAGAAAAAGAGATTCATAATCAAGGATGAGCAGTTTCTTTTACAGAAGGAAAGAGAGATCTGTCAGTATGGGGTATAAATTTTGCTGCGCTGAAATTATTCATGAACTCCTGATTAACATTAAGCTCGATATATGTAATCATATCCCTGATCCTGTAAACCTCCTCTAGGCTTTCTGATGACAGGAGAGCCATGGAAACTCCTTCGATGGAGGTATTTCCCACAGATACATACTTTTCGATCGGAAGATCAGGAATCATGCCAAGGGATATTGCTGAAAAAGGATTAATATATGCACCAAAGGTACCGGCTATATAAAACCGGTCTATTTCATTCATGTTAATATTGGCCATCCCGGTTATTGTATTAAGTATCGTATACATTGCAGCCTTTGAACGAATGAGGGCATTTATATCTGTCTGGCTTATAAGAAGATCTTTTTTACCCTGAGTTTCCTCTCCTTTTACTACAATGAGATTCTTAATATCATCTATATCTATTAACCTTCCGGAACATGCCTTCTCATCGAATTTTCCCCTCAGGTCTATCATGCCCGATAAAAAGAGCTGTGCAGCAAGATCAATTAATCCTGAACCGCAAATACCCGCAGGAGGCTTTCCCCCAATGGTATTATAATGAATATTCTTCGTGGGTCTGTCGATTACAATACTGTCAATTGCCCCGGGCCCGGCCATCATTCCCATTGCTGCTACCCCGCCTTCGAGGGCAGGACCGGCAGCGCCTGCGCACGCCATAAGCCATTCACTGTTCCCCAGAACAACCTCGGCGTTTGTGCCGACATCCACAAGAAGGCTGATCCCGCTGTTTTTGTTCATCCCTGAGGCCAGGATTCCTGCGGTAATATCTCCCCCGAGGTAGCTTCCCGCACCGGGCATAATAACAACAGGCGCCTCCGGATTAATATCAATGCCAACATCCGATGGAGAGATAATATTGGGGCAGTTAATCACAGGTATATAGGGTTCTCTGCATATCCAGTGGGGATTAAGACCAAGGAAGAAATGGGTCATTGCAGTGTTGCCGGCAGCAGCCAGACCTGCAATCCGGGAAATCCCGATATTATGTTTTTCCCGGAAAATCTTTATCTCCCGGTTAATTTCTTTGACCAGTATCTCCTGGAGATGAGTTATTCCATTATTATCAGATGCAAAATGAATCCGCCCCAGGATATCACTGCTGATTTCATGTTGAGGATTTGTAAAGGAAACCTCATCGATATATCCGCCGGTCACAATATCTATCAGGCGGATAACCACAGTTGAACTGCCAAGATCAATAGCCACAGCATACACATGCAGATCATCTTCCGGGGGATAAACGTCGATTATTCTGCAGTTTCCTTTATTGCAGTAGAGTGAAACATTGCAGCTGTATTTATTCTCCCTTAAAAAAGAGGGGATTCTTTTTATCAGTGGAAAAGGAATGCTTACATTATTCAGGCCTGTTGTCTTTTTTAGATATCTGACAAGACGGTCAACATCGGCGGTGTTATCCCCGAGCCCAGGAGAGGACATGGATATTTTTATAAGCTTTATCCAGCCATCTCTTGTTTCTTTTTGATTTATCTCATTCATTATCAGCAATATTGAAGATACAGTTTCCAGAAACCATTGGGCACCATCAAGATGTTAGATGCAAGGCGCCGAGGAGCGACGACTGAGGCGTATAAGATACACCGCAGGGAGAAGCGATCGAAGGCAACGCAGCAGATGACGCCTTGCCGGCACCCAAGGATTGACACATTTATTAATATTCCATATACTCTTTACTATTAAAATACTACATTTTTTTGACCCGTATCAGGCATTATTAATATCATTTCAGGCACAAAGGCTTTTCAAAAAATTTATTTTGCAGATAATTGTTAAATTATTAGTTTATATACAGGTCATCAATATATGAAATCAAGATACAGTGATCGCTTTTTGAACAAGACAGTTGCCATGGCAATCGCATGGCCGGTTCTCCTTGTTTTTGCATTATTCGTAAATGCACCCCCTGCCCATGCAGAAGATCCATTTTTTTCTATTGCCCTGTCAAAATTCAAAAATGAACAGGATGCGGCAAAGGAAGAATCAAAATTAAAAAACTCCGGACACAATGCCTTTTTCAGGGAAGAAAAAAGCCCGAACAACAAAAACATCTTTTATCAGGTATATATAGAAAAATATAATTCAAGGGATGAGGCTGAAAAGGAGGCAAGGGTACTAAAGGAGCTGGAGCTTATCTCGGACTATACTGTCAGGGAAGTAAAAGAGGTACCTCTAACTCCCAAAGAGGAAAAAATCCCTGCCGAAGAAAATATACCCGAAACATTGCCGGCAGAGTCCACTGAAATAAAAGAGTCGTCACCTGATCCTGGCCAGGTGATTGAAGAACAAACCGCAGCAGCTGTACCCAGCCCCATACCCGAAGATCAGTCCACAGCACCTGACCCTGGCACTGATGCTGAAAAATTTATTGCCACGCCCGAGTCGTTTCCTGAAACAGAGAGGCTGGAGCCCGTACAAACTCCGGCAGTAAACAATACAAAACAGGAATCCGAACCAAATACAGAGCAAAAGTCCAAGCCGGTACAAAATCATGATGATGAGCGGCTGACCGGAGCATCCCTTCAGGTAGGGGCATTTTCAGATGAGGCCAACGCTGCGGCCCTGAAAATAAAATTAAGAAATATGGGTAAAAATGCATTTTACCGCTATGAATCAGCGGACAGCAAAGGTGATTTTTACAGGCTTTACATTACCGGATACCCTTCCCTAAGGGAAGCAATCAATGATGCAAAAGAGCTGAAAAGATCGGGCATAATTTCGAATTACTCCCGTGTGCACAGTAATTTTTCTGATTCAAATGACCTGTTGGATGAATCATCCGAAAGGAAAAAGGAAGAAAAAATCTATTTTATCCATGTAAGCAGCAACAAGGATGAGGCTAACGCCGTTGAGAATGTGGCCAGACTGAAAAAATCCGGTTACAAGGCATTTTACGTTCTGGAAAAGGACCTTTCCTCTTCATGGTACAGGGTATACATCGGTGAGTTTAACAATGAAGCAGAAGCAAGGAAGAAGGGCATGGAACTACTTGATCAGGGACTTATTTCATATTTCAAGCCTATCGCAGTTGACAGGAAAACTCTGGACAACTAGATTGTGGATTTTGGTAGCCTTATCTTAATTTTTATGATAATCGAATAGTCTATTTCTGATCAGGAGGCAATATATATGGAAAGCAGAGATATAGGCATTGGAATAGTAATGATAGTTCCTTCATTTGTGGGGAGCGGGGCAGTATGGAATCTTACTGATGGCTGGGCTGAGACAGTTCGCTGGATAATGGTAGCTCTCTGGATCATCGTCATGATCTGTGTATACGGTGGAATATTGAAAAAAAAGTACAGCTCGGATTAATTTTAAAAATACGAGGCTTCTATGTCTGATAAACCGGGCAAGATAGAACATTACGAAAAACAGTTTGGGATACTAGCCATTGAAAAGGGTTTTATCACTGCTGAAAATCTGATTGAAACCCTTAAGATTCAGGTAGAAGAAGAGATAGAGACCAGAACTCATCGACTGATCGGTGAAATCCTGCTGGACAAAGGATATATTACCCCTACCCAAATACAGGATGTGCTTGACGGCATTTTTTCCCATTAATTTCGGATTTATCAATTCAGAAAAAGGAAAGCCCCCATGCTAAGAGGGTTGAGGAGAGCTGGGGGCTTAGATTGAACCATTTGAGGTTCAAAGATATTATCGGAATTATCGTATTTTTACTTAAGTATAATCTTTTATTTTTCCTCTTTTTTCTTTCTTATTATGAGCCTATTAAACATAACAAATCTGAGTTTAATCCTCTCCCAGAAGGAGATATTTAAGGATCTGAATTTCCAGGTAGAAAACGGTGATCGTATCGGCCTGATAGGGCCCAATGGTTCCGGAAAAACCACTTTACTCAGGATTATCGCAAATGAGATGCGGCCTGACAGCGGCGAAGTGGTACTCACAGGCGGATCAAGACTGGGCTACCTGACCCAGGATGTTGGAGAAATACTGACTGGTCCGCTCCTTCAATCCATAGTTGACTCGGTCCCGGGAAGAAAAAAGTCCAGGGAAGAGATTGGAAAAATAGAGGCCGAGCTGGAAAGAGGCGCTGAAGGAGAAGAACAGGTAAAGCTGGCGGAACGGCTTACAGAACTGCATCACCGGATGGCCGGCCTCGATACAATGTACCCTTCTCACAGGGCGGAAAAAATACTTTCCGGGCTTGGTTTTGATGATCAGAGTTTTTATGAACCGGTCTCAAAACTGAGCGGCGGATGGAGAATGAGGGCATCCTTAACAAGTATCCTTTACCAGGCCCCTGATCTTCTTCTGCTTGATGAGCCCACCAACCACCTGGATCTTCCTTCGGTGATGTGGCTGGAGCAGTTTTTAAATGAGTTTAACGGTGCAATAATCCTTGTATGCCATGACCGTGAATTTCTCAACAGGCAGGTCAACAGAGTCGTAAGCTTTGAGCCGGAGGGAATCAAAACATTCCGGGGCAATTATGACCAGTACCTGAAGGCAAGAGAAGAAGAAAACAACCTCCTGGAGGCGAAGGCAAAGAAGCAGGAGCAGAAGGTAAAGGATGCAAAAAAATTCATTGAAAGATTCAGGACAAAGGCCACCAAGGCCAGGCAGGCCCAGAGCAAAATCAAACTCCTCAAAAAAATGGAGATAATAAATACCCACAAGTCCCAGAAGAGTATTAAATTTTCATTTCCGGAGGTAACACAAAGCGGCAGGAATGTTCTTACAATAAGGTCCTTATCCAAATCATTCGGTGAAAAGAAACTCTATGAAGATATCGATCTAAATGTATTTAAAGGCGAGAGAATCGGACTCATAGGCCCTAATGGATATGGAAAAACCACTCTTTTAAGGATGATTGGCGGAGAAATATCATGTGACAGCGGAAGCATAACACAGGGACATAATGTCGAAATGAGCTATTACGCCCAGCACCATTCGGAGATGCTTAACCGGCAAAAAACCATACTTGAAGAGGTGTACCAGGTTGTACCTCATGAAAGTATAAGCTTTGTTCGGGGTATATGCGGGGCATTCCTGTTTTCGGGCGAGGATGTTGATAAACCGGTAAAGGTCCTCTCGGGCGGTGAAAAGGCAAGGGTGTCGCTTGCAAAGATACTTATCAAGCCGGGCAACCTGCTGATAATGGATGAACCCACAAACCATCTTGATCTGATATCCTCGGAAATATTGATCGATGCCCTTGATAAATATAGCGGCACACTTCTTTTTGTTTCCCATAACCAGTCATTCATCAACCGGCTCGCTACCAAGATATGGGATATCAGGGGCGGACATATTATCGAATATCCCGGCACGCTGAGGGAATACTACCTTCACCTGAAAGAGAGAGAAAGGGATGAAAATCCTGATCCTGTTGATACTCCTGAGGCAACGGGTGACAATCAGCAAATGCAGGCACAAAATTCCGGAGAAAGCAGGAAAGAGATAAGAAGAAAAAAGGCTGAAAGACGAAAGGAAATAAGTGCTGCCCTGAAACCGATTGAATCAAAACTGGCAAGCCTTGAAGAATCGATTTCCGAACTTGAAGCCAGAGAGCAGGAGATATCCGCCCAGCTTGCAGACCCGGAGCTTTTCAAGGACAGCAGCAAGAGTGTTCCGCTATTGAGTGAATATAAAAAAGTGAAGCAGAAACTGGATAACTCCTTTGCTGAGTGGGAAGAGGCACAGATTAAAATGGAGGAATTAAAGGAAGAAATGGGCGTGAATGAGGAATAATATTTTTTTTAAAAGGGGTATTGAAGCATTAAGGATTGTCTTGAATCAGTATAAATCGGGATTTTCTCAGGATTTATAAGGTCTTTCTTCCACATAATAAACATCTGACAATCGTACAGAACACTCTGGAATGTTATCGGGCTGAAAATGCCGGTTACATAACTGCAGCCAACTCACTCTCAGCCCAATAATTGCGTAAATGTTATTCGGTCAGGAGAAAATCACTTTCTACCTTTCAACCTCCGCACTGCCATCATTGACGGCCGCTGCTGTACCCATGCGGCGATGCACTTGGAGTCCCTCTGCTGCTGGAACCTGTTGAACCGGATACCCCTGTAGACCCGGATGATCCCCCGGAGTAGGAAGATGAACTGGATTGTACCGGAGCACTTCGGACTACCGGGGCAGAGCGGGGCTGGGCACGGCGTGTCGATGTTCCGGAACTGCCGGAGCTGACTGTGTATCCTCTGCCCTTGACGATAGAGCCTCCGTCATTTACATTTACATGCCCCCCTCCGCCTCCACCGCTATAGTTATCGTAGTAATAGGGATACCAGGACCACAGTGGATAGTAATATCCATCCCCTAAATACCATCCGAGATATGAGTAACTATATACATATGACATGTAGCTTGATGATGTCCAATGCCATGGTAATATAGGGCAGTAATAGGAGTAGTAATTGTAAGGCCTCCTGAAATTGGGATAATAGCCCTGTGGACCTTTAACCTGCGTCAAAGATATCGCTTCCTGTCCCACTTTAAATTTATCCGGGAATGAAAAAGCCACCATAAGGTCCACTACGCGTGAATTAACCCCTGAATCCGAGAGTCTGGCAAGCTGTCTGGAATTAATCGGGAAGGGGTCCCGCGATTCTAATAGTGCAGCCTCAATGATTTCCGGTTCAACTTTACTGCTGAGTTCTATAATTTCATCAATTGAAAAATTTTTTCCAGCAGCAATCCTGGAGATACCGGCCTTATCAGGATTGAACCTGACAGGAGAGCCGGAATCGTTATCAACATTCCTGTATTTTCGGATGCTGACGGCTTTTTCTGTGCCGTTCTGCAATAACTGGATATCCAGCCAGTCCCTGTTGGAATCAATAATCGACATGCCTGAGACCCGGCGCGGGGTATCACCCGGACAATTTGTTTCACTGTTAAGCAATAACCTCTTCCCGGTTTCCGACCAGGTATACTCATAGTAACCGGAACATTTTTTATCATTCAAAGGATGGTGAAGCCCATCAGCGATAATCTCTTCTTCAATCAGTACCTTTTCACCCTGGTAGCCTTTCATAATGATAGAATCATCATTACTGCCGGTCTTTATTGTTAACAAATATTCCTGCTTTGAAGAACTCTCGTTTGTATTTACTTTGTCTGATACCAGACGCCAGGTCCCAACCCAGGGTAGCAATCTGGCATCGATATTATCATAGTTTGCTGAGGCCTCATTTTCGGATGCAATAGCATTGTTGACTAGAGTTATAGAAAGTACAAGGGCAATCCCGGAGAATAACAATATACTGCAAAATTTTTGCCCATATGCATTTACAGGTTTTTTCATACCTGCTGACAGCCATGAAAAAAGATTTGCTAAAAATTGTCTATTTTTTGAAGACATAATATCACCTCCCTAAAAATGCCATTGAATACCGGCGGTCAATCTATATCCCCCCAGTTCAATGGGATCAAAACCTTCGAAGTCACTATCTAAATCATCATCCGCAAAGTAATACTGGAGATTCAGATTAATATAGGTAGCCTTAAAGATATTAA
Organism: Desulfatiglandales bacterium; assembly: GCA_963667015.2. GTDB lineage: Bacteria > Desulfobacterota > DSM-4660 > Desulfatiglandales > HGW-15 > JAAZBV01. The sequence goes on along the minus strand of CAXXJJ010000001.1, from coordinate 1,674,493 downwards.
CTTCCGTACCACAGCCCAGGTAAGTTGTTAATGTTGAACCCTTGGAATCCAGGGCAGCAGGAAATATATCCAATGTTGAATAATCTACAAAATCACCATTCTGACTGAATTCATACCACAATATGCCTACTCCGCCGCTTACATAGGGCACAAACCGGGAAGGCAGCCAGGAGTATTGTCCAACCTGGCGTCCTCGAGGAATAAATAGATACTTTATGCCAACTGTCAAAGGTGTCTGTGAAAATTTTGTACTCTGTGTAATGGGAAGTTCCTGATCATCGACATAGTCCCTGAATTCAGAATTCTTAGTTTTTTTTGAGTAATCAAGGTTAAAGATCAGGTCTATTCTCTCATGCATATTTAAGCCGAACTCTATCCCGAAATCCCAGGTCCTGAAATCACTTTTTTTAAGGGTCAGTTCTTCAGTAATCATATCGAAAAGATCGCTGTCCGCCTCCGGAGAAAAAATACCACCGCGGAATCCAAAGTATTTAGTGGGTTTCTGAAAGAGAAAATCGGCCTTCATATTATCCATATTATCCTGTGCATTTGCCTCACTCCCCCCAGGCAACAGAGGGTTCAACAATAAAAGCATAAAAATAAAGGCTAAAGCGACACACATGATATGTTTTTTATTTTCTGATTTTTGGGCATGCTTTGACATTATGGCATTCCTCCTTTTCAAGTTGGTGTGATAGAAGAAGAACTCCTTTGACCAAAACAGATAGCAGATACCACACTGGAGTTTCCTATTAAGCCATCTAAATATATCTGATGACTGAGCATAGATAATATTTTAATAAAAATAATTACATTTGTATACATCATAAAAATTACAGAATTATAGCAGTAAAAAACTGCACTAAATAGACCGGCTAGTGAAGCGATAAAAGGTGGGTTCTCAGGTTGGATTTTTTCTTAAGGCCAAGTTTCTTCCTGAGATTTGCCCTATGAGCGACCACAGCTCTTTCCGTTGAATTAAGAATATCGGCAATCTCCTTGGAAGTCTTTCCTTCCTTTACAAGATTGGCAACATGCATTTCTCCGGGTGTAATATGCATATATCTGGAGGTCAGTTGCTGGGCAAAGGGCGATATGATATTCTGCAGCCCTGACTCCAGAAGCTCCATATAGCTTTTTTGATTTTCAGTCAAAGCGCATTTTTTTAATTTTTTGATATAGGGAAGAAGCAGTTCTTTTACATTGAGCAATATATTCTGGCCAATATCATCTTTATCCTTCTCTCTCCTTTCAAGAAGGACCTTGAGCGCAGTATTGACATCCTGCAGATCCGTTGTTTTTTTCTGCAGGGCTTTATTAGCCTTCCTCAGGTCATCCGTACGCTCTTTTACACGCTTTTCCAGATCATTATGAGATTTTTTAAGGATCTCTTCCATTTCACGGCGTTCAGTTATGTCCCGGGCTATTTGGATAAACCCTTGAACTTTGCCTTCCTGCAATATCGGATTAAAATAGATCTCAAAATGTCTGAGATCGTCATCACTGACAGGGTATGAATATTCAATTTTGAATCCTTCGCCATTTAATGCCTTTTCATGCAGATCATCCCAGAAGGCAACTTCCTTTTTATCGGATAAAAGTTTATGAGGCATTATATCCGAGTTTAAATCTATACCCATGGCCTTTTTTGTTATCTTTTCTGCAGATGTGTTGAAAAGTACAGGAAAACCGTCCTTGTTTCTGATGACTATAAAGTCGCTGGTATTTCTCATTATGGCCTTTAAGTATTCCTGGGACTGCACAAGCTCTTTACGGGCCTTTCTTTGCTCAGTTATATCCTGAAAAATACAGGCAAACTGTCTTTCTTCCGGTTGATAGGCAGTAATTATATAGTCACCTTTTCTCCGGGAATAGTATTCGAAAGAGACAGGCTCACCGGTAAGGGCGACCTTTCCATATTTTTCAATTAAGGATGGCTCTGCATCAGGCACTACATCCAGCATGGTTTTACCCAGGATATCATCGGCCTTATGTCCTGTTATTTTTTCAAAGGCAGGATTCACAGCCAGAAATCGATAATTAAAAGGCTTTCCGTTTTCATCACAAATAATCTCATGAAGCGCACATGCATCCATCATTTTTTCAAACAATGCCTGGTATTTATACTTACTCTCCCGCAGTGCCTCTTCAACCCGTTTACGTTCCGTGATATCAACGGATATTCCATCCCAGTGTATATCTCCATTTTCCATCAGATGTGGAATCGATTTTGAGTTAAACCATCTAACCACATTATCAGGACCTATGAGCCTGTATTCCACTGAAATTTCACTCAGATTTTTTACCGATTGAGATATTTTTTCCTGCAATATTCCGACATCATCAGGATGGAGCGTTTTACCCATAACATATGGATCTTTTACAATTTCCTCAGGTTTGTACCCGGTAAACTGATACACACGATCATTGAAGTAGGGAACCGAGTATGTCCCATCCCGGTGCATCACAAACTGGTATAACATCTCCGGCACCTGGTTAGCCATCGATCTGAGCCTGGCTTCTCTATCCCGGATCGATTCTTCCGACTGCCTGACCTCCAGGATTTCTGCCTCTAAATCTAAAATCCTTTTCTCTAATTCTTCATAGGTTGGTTTTTCTGACATCAGGTCTCCAACGCATAAAAAAGGTTTCCGGCTTTAAAAATGTGTGGGTACAATGATATATTTTTTTGACTAGACAAACAGGCAGCTAAAAATACTATCTTTGCGCGAACTTTAAATAGTTATCATTCAGAGAGAAGTTCATCGCTAATTTGACTATACTGTTAACACTCTTACTACCCTTCATGGCCGGTTTTAATTTATATTTGACAACAGCATCAAGCGCGGCCTCATCAAAAATACCTTCCGGTTCAGAACTGACGATTTTGGGATCAAGGACAGTCCCTTCCCTGTCAACTACGAACCTTAATATAACCCGCCCTTCAATTCCTTTTGCCCGGGCGTTAAACGGATAGGTGGGGGGAAAGCGACTGACAACCCTCGGCTGTTCATCAACCTCTCTAAAATTATGTATTTTATCCTCATCAGGATTATTTTCAGGAGTATTAGAAGTTACTCCGGAATAACCCAGACTTTTTGAAATATAATAAACTGATCTGGCTAAATCCAGATACTGCATACTCTTATCTACACCCGAATTGCTGTTTTTTTCAGGCAATGCCGTTACACTGGCTACCTGTTCACTTTCGTGTATTGTTGATGTGTGATTGTTCAGAACACCTTTGGTTTCAGGATCGATATTGCTATCTTCCTTAATTATTTCAGATGCCTTCTGAGGCGCTGCGGAAAAACTCGGCGCTTCAGTCTCTTTATTTTTATTCTGAACCACTGTTGTTAACTCTTGTGTTTTCGGGTACTGCTCACCCTGCTCTATCCTGTTATTATTCCGTTCCTGGGACTTCTCAATAGAATCTTTTTTACTAATCTCTGCAAGCCTTCCGGTTTCCGACTTATCTTCAGTTTTAGTATCCCTGACTTCAACAACACCCTTTTGAGTTTCCGGTTTAAGCTTCTCCTGCTCTGCCCTGACCTTAACAACTCTTTCCTGAATAACATCAGGAGCCTTTTGGCTAATCCGGGCAAGCCTCATGGCCGCCTTTTCCTGGATATTGTTATTGTTTTGAACCACCAGGGTATTTAATCTTTCCGGTTCAGATTTCCCCTGCTCTGCCTTATCCTCAACAATTTTTTCCTGAGTTACTGCAGAGGCAGTTTGATTATTTTCTATAAATTTTACAGCCTTCTCTTTATGAGCAGGATCATTACCCTTCATTACAAGTTCTTGTTGAACATCAAAAGGAAGGGCCTGCAGGATTGAGGCCTCCAACCCGGCCCGCTCATGGTCTGATTTTGCAAAACCTGCAAGTGAAAAAAAGATTAATCCTATGGCAATAAGTGAGGTTGTCGAAAAAAACATCATTATTTTTGAGTTTCTTCTGTAATTGACGATCATGGTTATCCTCTTTTTTATTTGAGACTGATTCTCGAGGATACCCACCAAAGCCGGAAGTTTATGATTTCGACAAAAATTTTCCAGAAAACCGACAATAGTGCCGGCATAATCTATTGTTTGATCATGATTTATTCTGGATAAAACCGATGCATCACAGGCCGATTCCTGGTCAAGCCTCATCTGGTAGAAGGCCAGCCATACAAACGGGTTGAACCATTGAAAAATCTGTATAAATGTAATAAGCCAGGACACGCCGATATCATGACGTTTCAGATGTCCCAGTTCATGCATAAACATATATGATAATTCAGCGTCATTGAGTTTTTCTTTGACACCAACAGGCAGCAGAAGCCTTGGCCGGACATACCCGAAAAGCGCCGGGCTTTTTACCCTGCCTGTAACGGTAACCTGCAGAGAAGTTTTAATTTTCATCCGGTTCTTGCATTCTTCAAGCAGGTCAAGAACCCTTTTTTCCGATAAAAGAGGTTCTTTTTTAATTGCATTCCGGAATCTGATGTTTTTAATCAGGATATAACAGCCCAAAATTATGGCACATGCTATCCATAAAGACAGCAGCACATCATCGAGCTGAATATTCCATCCCTGCGGCGCTGTTGACAATTCCGGTGTAAATTCAGGTGTAACGATATCTTCTTCAATCAAAACCGCATCAAACAGACTCACATCGATAGAGATAGGCACAACATTTGGAATCTTCAAAGGGCTATCAAATGTAAAGGGTATAACCATACGGAGAAGGAGTACTATCCACAGGCTATAGTTCCACCAGGCAGGAAGTTTTTTGGAGACTATAGATCTGATAATAAATATAAGGCAGATCAGGATGCTTATATCTATCGTATAATCGATCAACCAGGGAAAAAAGGTTGACAGCCTGGATATTAAAGGTTCCATTAACACCCCCTTATTTCTTCAAAAGGAGACTCCTTAATTCCTCTAATTCTTCTTCAGATAACTCTTCACTTTCAACCATTGTGGCAATCATGGGCTTTAATGCGCCCCTGAAAACCCTTGTCAAAAAGGATTTGCTTTCCGCCTTTACAAGAACGGACTCTTCTATAAGCGGATAATAGAGATAACTTCTTCCCTCACTCTCATGCCCGACAGCCCCTTTTTTTACCAACCGGCTTAACAGTGTCTTTATAGTTTTAGGATTCCAGTGGGTTGAATCTGATAATATATCAACAACCCTGTTGGAACTGATCGGATTTTCATCCCATATCACTTTCATGACCAGCCATTCGGATTCAGAAATCTTTGGCACTTTACTCATTTTTTTTCTCCCTTTCAATTGGATTACAATTGTAGGGAAATCATACTTGGGGTTGTAATCCTATGTCAATGAATAATTTCATTTTTTTAAAAATAACATAAATTTCTATTTTCAGCATTATATTAAGTTATTTTGCATCTTCGATTTCTTTCCTCTCCTCATTAAGATCATCAAGCAGGGCAATCACGGAATTACACTGAGAATGATATCTCTCGGATAAACGCTTGGCCTGTACAAAGGCTGTGCGGGCAGAGTCCCATTCTCTGAGGGTCCAGGCCGCAAGCCCCATTTGAAAATAGGCATCGCCTGATTCAGGATCTATTTTAACACAATCTTCAAGCGTTGCAACAGCCTCCCTGTATCGGCGGGCCTCGTATAAGACTCGTCCCTTCTCCAGAAGAAGTGCAGCACTTTCCGGATTTTTAATAATCCCCTCATCCAGTGCCTTAACAGCTTCATCATAACGGTAGGCTTTCTGATAGATACGGGAGATGGACAGATAGCCTTTTTCATCACTGTCATCCCTGTATGCCTGCCTGTAGCAGCGGGCTCCCATAAGCGGGGCATTGACTGCCCGGGTATAGAGATCTCCAAGAACCAGCCACTCGCTTTGCCTTCCGGGCGACTCCACCCTGTGTGATATCTCCAGGTCGCTTGTTGCTGTCTGCCATTCTTCCCGCTTCATACGGATCTGTGCCAGCTGCTTCCAGTATTTTGCCTGGACAGGATTCAGATGCAGAAGATCAAGAATGTACCGTTCAGCATCCTTATCCTCTTCCCGCTCAAGACATATACCGATTAAAACTTCGTACCACCTCGGATCAGGCTTGCCGGGCAATCCCACAAGCTTCACAAGGATTCGCCTGGAATTATCAAAATCCTCTGCCAGCATATATGCCTGAGCGGCCTGGGGCAGTGATCCTCCCGGAGCGGTCGTCTCCTCTATTTCATAAAGTTTTTCAAAAAGAGCTGCTGCCTCAGCATAAAGTCCTTCCTGGTAGGTCAATACCGCATAATTCTTCAGGACCTTGGGATCGTTGGGTTGAGTATCATACATGATCTTGAAGTATTTCCGGGCCTTTTCAATATCTTCCTTTTGCATCCAGATGTGGGCTATCAGCTCATAGATACGAAGGGGAACAACAGGCGGCTGTGAGGCAATAAAATTATCAAGTATTGCAAGCGCCTCATCCGGTTTCTCTTCGCTTATGGCTACCTGGGCATTATATATTGCCAGTCTTGCCTTTGTTGTCAACTTTTCCTCTTCCTTTTCATCCGCAATACTAAAAGATATGAAGAGGAGTATGAAGGCCAGAATCAAACCGATACCAAATCCCTGTTTAAGAAGCTGTGACATATGATCTCCCGTTTTATTTAGTACACATCAAAACTTATCGGCTGCAGGGCCCAGACCGGGACCGCCTCACCCCCAAGCCTGGCCGGCTCAAAACGGTATTTTGCTACCGCTTCTTCAGCTGCTTCCGCGAAAACGTCGAGCACCTCAGGAGGCTCGGCCCTTTTCGCCATGATTTCTGTTGCCCTGCCGTCAACACCGACACGGATCTTAACAAACACACGCCCTGTCAGTCCCTTACTCATTGCGCCATAGGGATAATTAACCGGATAGGAGCGAATAACCCTGGGTGGAGTATCCACATCACCGATAGAAAAGGTCAGGTCTCCCACATCTAATTTCATGCCCTCGGTCGGTGCCACCGAAACCTCAAGTCCGCCAACACCTGTTGCACTCGTATCAAAGGCGAACCTGGGTGCATCCAGTTTCTGCTGTGAAACAGAGGCAGCCTGAGGTTTGGGGATCTGCTTCAGTTCTTTCCGCCTCAATCTCTTTTCGTTCTGAGTCTCATGGGGCTTGGGCGCTTCGCGTGTTGTTATCATATACTGGGTTTCTTTTCTGATATCCCGTTCTCTGTCCGCCATACGCGTCAATGCCGGCAACCCCATAAACAGTACAGAGTTAATAACAACAGTAAAGAAAATAATAATAACAATGTTTTTTGGACGCCAGACATTATATGAAGTTGTCTCCATTCCGATCACCTCTATTCAGGTTTTACAGCGGATATACTCAGGTGCTTTATTCCCGCATCCCGGCAGTAGTCCTGCACCTTAAGGGTTATCTCCGCACGACTTTCCTTATCCGGAGATATCACCACATAACCGTCAGGATTCTCCAGAAGGAAACGTTCCATCTGCCCCTCCACATCGCGGATATCAACCTCCCTGCCCTCAATATAAATCTTGTTATCACGGGTAATACCCAGAATAAGGTTTGTCTTATTCTTCTCCTCAGCGGTTTCGGCAATAGACTTACTGACAAAAACGCCTGATTTTTTGACAAAACTGCCTGCCACCAGAAAGAATATCAGCAGAATGAAAATCATATCGATCAGCGGGGCCATATTTAAATCTGTTGATTCGGAGTTTCGGCTGCTTTTAACTATTTTTTTCATAGCAATGCACCTGTATTTATTTTGTCTCGATTAGTGGAGCTACACTGACGTTTTCTACACCGGCAAGTTTACACTGATCCATTACCTGAATAACACGCCCGATAGCGCTGTCCTTATCTGTTGCAATTACCACTGTTCCCTTTGGAACATCCAAAAGAAACTGTTCCATATATGCCCGGACTGTGCGGACATCATATACCCTGCCATCGATAAAAACCCTGTTATCGTGACCTATTTCCACGGTTACGTTTGTCTTTTTCCGCGCATCGGGCTGCATCGGTGCCTGCTTGGGTCTTTTCAGGTCAACTCCTGATTCTCTGGTGAAGCTTGTAGCAACCAGAAAAAATATCAGCAGAATAAAAATCATATCTATTAGAGGAGCCATATCCAGTTCCGACTCCATCCTGCGACGGCCACCTTCAACTATTTTTTTCATAGCTACCTACCCATATAAACTGTATTGAGGTTTACCCAATCGGGGACATCTATGTTTCTGCTTCTTCATCCTCTATTACCCGATGTGATCTCTGCAGCCCAAGGCAAAAGCGCTGTATCCGGTCTTCAAGATTGGTTGAGCGTCGGCGTAGAAAATTTGCAAGGAATAATCCCGGAACAGCTACGACCAGACCTGTCTGAGTCGTTATAAGCGCCTCGGAAATTCCGGAGGCAAGTGCCTTTGCATCTCCGGTTCCTGATGTTGCGATCACCATGAATGTTGTGATCATACCGGTCACGGTGCCGAGAAGCCCCAGCAGCGGCGCCACGCTGGATAGAACCGCAATGGATTTTATTGACCCCATGACAAACCTCACCTGACGCATTCTCAGGACCTCCAGGATGCTCTTATCCAGATCATCGTTAAAAGTTCTTTTTAATAGAAACTGTCCGATAATCTCTTTCTGCCATGGAGCCGCCGTGAAGCCGGGTTTTCCTATAGACTGCAGACACTCTGTAATGGGCCTGTCACCACTGGTGAAGTCGTGCATTTCCATGAATTTTTTCACCACCAGGAAAAACATAATAAGGGAGACCGCCAGCAACGGATACATTACAAACCCGCCGGTCTCTAAATGCTCAAAAGTCCTGTCCAATAGATCAAGAAACATTTTCTGCCTCGCTCGGGATAGCGTTTCCTCCATTCATGGTCATGGTCACGGCAAAGGCCGTGCCCTTCTCTTCCATATCACCCACAATCTTATCCACACGGCGGGAAAGCAGGTGGTGAATAAGTATCAGGGGAACGGCAACTGTTAGACCGAACTGGGTTGTCAGAAGGGCCTCGGAAATACCGCCGGCCATGGCATTCGCGTCACCTGCCCCCTGGGCTGTAATAACCTTAAAGGTATTGATCATACCTGTGACTGTTCCCAGAAGACCAAGCAGAGGAGCTATGGCGGCTAAAACACCCAGGGTTGGCAGAAATCGCTCAAGGCGTGGGGTTTCCCTCAAAATTCCCTCCTGAAGGCTGTTTTCCAGGGCTTCCTGGGAGGCACCCACATTTCCGAGAGCTCCCTGCAGCATCCGGCAGGTTGGAACCCTGCTGTTCTCTGCGCAGGCAATGCCTGCCTGCTCCCATTCCCTGTTCTCGACCAGCCCTGCAATCCGCTCTGTGATATCGTCCGTATTGGCCTTTGTTCTGTATAATACAAATATCCGTTCAATCATTATCAACAGGGCAAGAAGTGCGACTGCGGCAATTGCATACATTATATGACCGCCTTCTTCCAGCTTATCGAGCTGCCTGGTCTTTTTGGTATAGGATGTGAACGCCCCGCCGCGGGAAGGATCAACAGGAAGGATATCGGAGTTCCCGTTGAAATAATTTTCGATTGCTTTAAGTGCCGCACCGGGCACGTCGCCCGGGACACCTATCAGACGCACCCCATCAGGTTCCGGTCTAAGAAAGCCCACCTCACCGTCCGGCTTGCGGAAATATGTCGTAAACATGCCTGCACGCAGGATGTCGCCTGTGGTGCTTGTCCCGTCAGGTGCAACAAATTCACCCTTGCGAAGTGCTATCTCCCGTGTTGCCTCCAGTTCATCAAAGTAAAGATCAACCAGTGCCCTGATTCCCTCGATACCCGGAACTTTATCAGGGTCCCTCAGGTTCTCAATAACACCCAGCCGATCAGGCTTCTCAGAGGTTATGGGGTTATCACGGACCATGCTCTCCGCTTCTTTGGCTCCCGAGCGGAGCGTTCCCTCGACCTCCTCAACATCCTGCTGCTCCTCCATAAGCTCAGCTTCCATCTTTGACTGCAATTCAAGCAGATCTTCATACTGCTTTACCAGTGCCTTATGTTTACTCTCCAGCGTCCTGTTTTCTTCCTTGAGATTTTTTACTTCCGTCTGCATTTGCGAACGGTCCATTGAAACAAGTCGCTCAGTGAGAGCCGCGTCCTCTTCTGCCCTGCCTTTTTCCTGGCTGATTTCCTTTTCAACCCTCTCCCAGTCCTCCTGCGCCAAGAGAGGTCGGATCAAAGAAACCAATACCAGGAAGCTTCCCCAAAAAATAAGATACTTGATTTTTTTTGTTTTCATGGTTTCATTGCTCCTACAGGAATATAAATCAGGTCACTTGTTCTCTCACGCCTTGCCATTTGCAAAGATCTGTTGATCTCCCGTTCAAAACTTTTGGGAAGGGGTTCCCAGGCTCTAGCCTGCTCATTCCACCGGCCGATCTTTTTTCCATCCAGAGAGATATAAAACATTGCCACACGACCAAAACGGAGAATGGTAACCTCTGTCTCTTTTCCATCTACAGGCAGGGTAACATTCGAAATCCCGACCTCTTTTCCGTAATTGGCCTCTATTTCCAGAACGCTCAGTACCTGCCGCAGTTTCTCGGCCAGGGTGCCGCGAGGGTCGTTCAAGGTATTTTTGATATCTTTTATACCCTGGGCCCTTACCTCTTCATAGAAGGGCAGATCCGATGCTATGTAGTTCTCCAGACGGACAAGAACCTCTTTTTCCAGGTATGGTTCAAGCCCTTCCCTTACCTTTCTCGCCTCGAGTTTCTTGACATTCAACAGCTCGATTTGCTGGTTCAGTTTATTAATGTAGATACTGTATTTCTGATTCTGGTATTCCAGCCACGTGTTTGTGGTCTGGATTGTCCGAATATCAGAGACAAGATCCTCTTTGCCTGCAGTCCAGTTTTCGACCTTCTCCTGCGCCTGGCTTTCTATCTGAATTGCACTCTTCATCCGGTTTTCTGTCTTCTCAAGATCCACCTGAGCAGAAGTACCCGGACAAATCATGAATAGAAATACTGCTGTGGATAGTAAAACACATTTGATCATTTCTGCCCTCCCTGTTTAATATTCAAATAAGCGGCTTAACTGACTTCAACACTTGATTCTATTAAATCCGGAAATAATAAGGCATCAACTCATGGCGGTGTGTTAATCTGAAATTCTGCGCCATGCACAACTTTCAGATCATCAACTTTCTCGATATGCTGCTTGTGTACGCACAACTATAATCATGCTTACGATTGTAAGCATACTTACACATGTAGTCCTTTGTCAAGAAAAAATTTTCCACTTAAAATATTTTTTAAACTTTTAATGAACGGGAAGGAGCTTTACGAGGAGAAAATTACCAATTGAAATACTACCGAAGTCAGACGTTTCATTCACCTTCAGCTAATTTTAAAACATCCGACTTCAAATCTATTTTTAAAAAATACTGTTCTTCACAGGGTATTTTCGTAAGACAAAAACCGAGCCTGCGGGCTAAGGAGAGCATATGAATATTTTCAGCCAGGACATAACCGCACATACTTTCTATTCGTCTCTCTTTTGCAAATAATATAAGATTCTCCAATAACACCCTTCCTACCCCTCGCCCCTGCCAGACATCACGACAAACCACGGCAAATTCGGCATCTGACTGACCGGATTTTGACATAAATCTTGCAGCCGCCAGAATCATGGCGTCCGGGTTTGAGTTCTTCAGTGCAACTAATGCCATATCCCTGTTATAATCGATTTGTGTAAACTTTTTCAGAAGGTCCAGAGGCAATACCTTTAGGGGAGTAAAAAATCGGAAGTATCTTGTCCTTGTCGACAAACTGTTAAACATATCCAGTAACATTGGTGCGTCTTCCGGTTTTACCGGGCGCATGAACAGTTCTATTCCGGTTCTGGCAACTACTTTTTTCTCATAGTGCAAAGGATAATTATTAGGAAGAGAATAATCCGAATGTGCTGCTTCCAATTGCGGAAGGCAACATTCTTTTTTTGTTTCAGGATTTCCATTGATGGCAATATGGTTATTATGTTCAGCCAATTTAAACCTCAAAAAATATTCTGTTAAGATTTAATACTATGGCCTGATCTGATTACTTTTTTTGTCATTTTATACCTTTTGATTTTTATTGTATAGAAATCTTTATATCGCAACCACTTTTTAAGCAGAAAGCTGTCAAACCGGGGTATGACCGGGTGCTTAACTAATTTTTAAGAATAACTATGTCTTTTAGAGTATAATTTATTACGGCATCTAAGTCTTTCATAAATATAATCAAATCTTACAAACTTATGAACTTATGGGCGTCATAAAGAAAGTGTAGAATATTATGGATGCTATGGTCATCTTACTCCTGACCGGTCCGGATGTCTTAACGCTGCCTGCAATAATATAGCCTATGATACTTCCGATCCCAAGACATCCGGTTATATAACCGAACCAGTCGGTTGCACGAACTAATAGGTGTCAGGTCTGGACATTGGACAGAAGCGGCCAAAAAGAAGAAGTCTAGAATTTAAAGTCCTGTTAAATGTCAAGACGCAACATCGTTGTTTTTCCTTTATCTTTTTTGATAGTCCGCCCTGCAGAGCTTGGATCACAACCAGTGGGCAGCAAAGATGCGATCGTTCGATATTAAGAGTCTGAGCGGAGGATGCCAGCTCGTTGACATCCTCCATAAAATACACAGGGTCAAGTCGGTCTATTTGGCATAGGAGTGATAGACGATTTCGCCGGTATTCTGATCGCGGCTAAACTGCCTGAAGTAGTCCCAGGCCAGCTTCGCGTATTCCTGATACAAGCCATGAGGAATGAACTCGATAACGTTCAGCCCAACCATTGGTGCGCCCTTTTCATTGAGGAAGAACCAGGTATAAAGCGGGTACTCATCGTTGATCATCGTTTTACGGTAGACATCGCCACTGAAGCCGCTAATCGGATAGGTTTCAAAGTCGAACTCGACCGTAGGCATTTCGTTGTAGCCTAGATAATCGTTGATGTTCATCTGGAAGTCCGGCGCAATGTAGCCCTTCGCGGAATCAAAGTGGGTAATGGTGTCATAGGTGCAGGTCGTCAGCATCATAGGGATGTCGATGTCTGCAAACTGCAGTTCCTGTCCGTCCAGATGCGTGTACGGGGTTCCTGACATGTTCACAGCAGCCGCAAATACACTGGCGTCGCCATACACAGCACGGTTAGTAGCACCGCCGCCCATGGAGTAACCCGTTACATACACGCGTTCCGGGTCAAGCTGCGGGTAGGTTTTAAGCATATAGCGCACCAGCGCAGGCAGAACTTCAGACATCGTTTCATAGGGTGAAGCGCTCATAAAGTTTGAACCGGGATCTTCAGACGCATGCCGCTCTGCGACCATTGCCACACGTTCCTTACCGGCCAGAGTTAAAAAGCCCAGCTCGTCTACGCACTGCACAGGATCGTCTCCGCCGCCATGGTTGACCAGGATCAGAGGAATGCTGTGCTCAGGCGCGTTGCCGTCGAGTACTTCCGTGGGCAGGAACTCGTACCAGGTCGTAATGTACTCGCCGTTGGACGCCTTGTAATCGCTGAAGGTCTCGCCCTGACGCTCAAAGACGTGGATGCCGTCCGGAGTTACGCCATTGATAATCGCGCTGCGCTCTCCAAGAGAGTAGGGCGCCTGGTTCCAGCGGTAGTTGCGGTAATCGGTTGAGGCAGTATTCAAGCCCGCCTTAACAACAGGGATGCGGAACGCTTTGATGAACAAATCATAGTAAGCGTTGTGCACGAAGCCTGCCGGATCAATTTTTTCGGTCCTGGTCACAATCACCTGCTGGAGCGGGTGCTCCTGATTGTAGTAAACTTCGTCGTTGCCATTACGGCCTTTGCTGTCCGTTTCATTGCCTGCGGCATATTTGGCAGCGATCGCTTCAGAGGGGTTGACCAGCCAGACCGGTACAGGCGATGCGACTGTGCGGATCTTTTCCATATTGCCGCCCACAAGCAGCATGCCTGCAATACGGCTGATGTAATCAATTTCGCCGGAGATATAGTTGTTTAGGAACGTCGCGCCTCCATCAAAACCGATCAGATAACGGTAGGTGAGGCCGCCAAAATACGCCGCATCGGCATAATAGGTAGTGGAATCAGTTCCGCGAACGGCGAAACCGATGTTGCACATCGCGGATTGGAGCTGATAGAATGCATACTGGTCAGCATCGCCAAAGCCATTCTCGGGGTTGATCGGCGTGACCAGGACAACGCTTCCGGTTGCTTCGTCCGCAATTGCGGTCAAACCCAGATCCTGCAGGTATGTAAGAGCTGCATCCTTATCTTTAAAGGATTGATCTGCGTACACCAGAATATTTGTATTCATGCGGTTGGCGCCGGTCGTGGCACTGAAAACACCGGCAGAACGGTACACATAGGTTGTGCCCCGGGGATACATATCCAACGCAGGGTCCGGAACGTAAATTCTGCCATACTCCTTGGTCAGGTAAGCCGGCGCATTGGCATGCGCTTCCTCAAGGGTCTCAATCATTGCCGGGTTGCTTTGGTGCTGCTGATAATATTCAGCGGATGCACTGGCACTAAGCAAGACGCTAAACAGGAGTGCGAGAGCCAGCGTGATGCTCAAGAGTCTCTTTGTGTTCATTGATTTTCTTACTCCCTTTATTTTGTTTATGACCTGGATTGTTTTTGCAGGCATATCCAGGTTTACTCCGGGGCGGGTGTATTGCCCCGGAAAATATCATATGGTTCAACGTCCAGTCCGGATATTATGGCGTGTAGACCAGTTTTCCGGTCTCAGCATTGCGGGAGTAGTGCTTCATGAAGTCCCAGGCAATGGTGCCATATTCGGGATGCAATCCGTGGGGAAGCATTTCCGTGAAGCTGACAGCAAGCATCGGGATGCCCGCATCGTTGTTCATGTACCAGGTGGAGTTTTTGTATTCGTCGTTGAGCATTTTGACAACCATCCTGTCCGCATCAAAGCCAACGAGGGGATAAGTTTTGAAATCATAGGTCAGCGTTCCAA
Organism: Desulfatiglandales bacterium; assembly: GCA_963667015.2. GTDB lineage: Bacteria > Desulfobacterota > DSM-4660 > Desulfatiglandales > HGW-15 > JAAZBV01. Next base: position 1,659,486 of record CAXXJJ010000001.1, on the reverse strand, counting down.
GCTCGTTGAACTCCGCAAAGCGGGCGATTACTTCCTGATAGCCTGCGCCCAATGTATGCGCAGCCTGATCAAAGGCACCGCCAAGATCAAACTCTGAGGTTGTGAACATCATCGCTACATCGATATTTTTAAACACAGCGGCTTGTTTTTTTGTGGGCTTGTAGATGCCCCAGGGTGTACCAGCGGCCATGGGAACGGTCGCTGCAAACAGCTTCGGCGCCCATTCGACAGCTTCCACAGTCGCGGCTCCACCCATGGAGTAACCGGTGGCATATACACGGCCCGGATCCAGCGCGGGGTAGGTGTCCAGCATATACCGCACCAGTGCTGGGAGGGTTTTCCCATTCACCTCAAAGGGTGAGCCTTCAAAGATCGAAGCGGTTTTATCGCTGGCATAACGAGGCGCTACGAGCGCAATACGCTCGCTGCCGGCCAACGTAATCATACCCAGTTCGTCAGTCGCCTGCACCGGGTCGTCTCCCCCGCCGTGGTTGCAGAGAATCAGAGGAATGCTATGGTCTGCTGCTGTACGTTCAAGCACTTCAGCAGGCAGGAATTCATACCAGGTTTGCAGATAGTCGCCATTTTTAGCTTTGATATCAGCGAAACGATCTTCCTGATGCTCAATAAGATAGATGCCATCAGCCGTAACGCCATTCAGAACTGCATTGCGCCCGGTCAGCGCATAGGGTGCATTATTCCAGCTATAGCTGCTGAACTCGTTGGCGGCCACGAACAGACCGCCCTTTACAACCGGTGTACGCATGGTTTTCACCAGCAGGGAGTAGTAAGCGTCACTTACATATTCGCTAAGATCTTTGTCTGCGCTTTTTGCTGCAACAACCTTACGCAGCGGGAACTGCTGGTTGAAATAGGTGATCTTGTCTTTGGTCGTCTCGGTTGCAAACGCTTCGTTGACAGCCTGGAACTTTTCAAACACTGTATTTTCAGGGCTCACCAGATACACGGGTACGATAGCCGCAACGTCAAGCGCATCGTTCATGGACGGATTGACAAGAAGCATGCCTGCAATACGGCCGATATAATCCAGGGTGTTTGCAACGTAGTTGCAGGCAAAGTCAGCGCCGCCTTCGATGCCGATCAGATACCGGTAGGTCAGACCGCCGAAATAGGTATTGTCGGCGTAATATTTCGTATTACCTTTCTCATCTCTGACTGATTTACCAAGATTGCACATGGCAGCCTGCAGTTTCAGATACGCGTACTGGTCAGCAGCACCAAAACCGCTCTTCGGGTTGACAGGCGTGATCAGTACGACACTGCCGTATGCCTGATCAGCGATATCGGTAAGGCCCAGAGATTTCAAATATGCCAGCGCATCCGCCTTATCTTTAAATGCCTGATCGGTATACACCAGGATGTTTGTGTTCATGCGGAATGCCGCGCTTAAGTTGGTATAGATCCCGGCGGAGCGGTACACATAGGTCGTACCATCAGGATAGCTGTCCAACGCGGGATCCGGCGTATAGACGCGGCCGGTCAGTGCCGCAAGTTCAACCGGGCCGTTCCTATGCGCTTCTTCCAGCGTTTCAAAGGTCGCCTTGTTGGCAAGGTGCTGCTGATAAGGCGCAGCAAACGCATTGCCGGCAGGAAGAAAGCCTATGATCATAATAAGGCAGAGTAGTTTTGATTTCATACCGGATGTCCTTTCTGATTTTGATGTTAAATCACAGCCCCTTATAATGAGGCTGTATACCAGGGTTGTTATTACTGGTGGTTAACGTGAAGTTGGGGATGACGTTACAAAACGGCATCCCCTGGTTTTCCAGGTTTAGCGAACATAGGGATCGTAAATGATTTTCTTTGTAACCTGGTCACGGCTGTAGTGTTTGCAGAAGTCCCAGACAACGTTGGCATACTCGGCGTACAGGGCATGTTTGTTATTCTCGGTATAGTTTACGCCGGCCATCGGAATGCCATCCTTGAGGAACAGCCAGGTATGGTTGGCATACTCATCGTTGAGGATAACTTTCCTGTAGATATCGGCCTTGAAACCGGAGATGGGATAGGTGTCATAGTCCAGGTTTTTGGTATCCAGAAGGGGCATTTCGTTGAAACCCAGCACCTGGTTGAACTGCACATAGTAACGGGGACCCATGTTGTGGGTATCGGCTTCAGCAAAGTAGTCATACTCAGAGGTGGTGCACATAACCGGAATGTCGATCGACTTGAACTGTGCAAGCTGCTCTTCAGTGGGTTTGCGCTCGATAATCGCCTGGGGAACCGCAGCAGCAAACAGTTCGGCGCCGCCAAGAACGGCGTCATGGGTAGCCCAGCCGCCCATGGAGTAGCCGGTCACGTACACGCGTGAAGGATCCAGCGCAGGATACTTTTTCAGCATGTACTTAACGATCAGGGGCGTGCATTTGCTGATGATGTCGGTAATGTACTGGTGTTCATAGGCAACCGCCGCAATGCGCTCGGCGCCCATCAGCTCCAGATATCCCTGCTCTTCCACGTAGAGGCGAGGATCATCTCCACCGCCATGCATGAGAATCAGCAGCGGTACGGTGCCGTCCGGGGCTTTGCCGTTGAGCACTTCGTCGGGCAGGTATTCATACCAGGTTTCAAGGAATTCGCCTTTAGGTGTGGCTACACTGTTGAAGCGGTCTTCCTGATGCGTGAAGATGTTGATACCGTCCACGGTGCTGCCGTTGATGATAGCGTTTCTGGGCATCAGGGAATAGGGCGTGTTATCAGAGCCGTAGCCCTGATATGGCGTAGAAGCGGTAAGAAGGCCGGAGACTGTAGACTGTGAACGCTGTGTTTTAACAAAAAGGTTGTAGTAAGCGTCTTTGATGAGGCCTGCTGCATCAACATCCGCTGTATTCAGCGTCACAACCTTGCGGCTGGGAAACGCAGCGCAGTAGGTGGTTTCCTTATCTCCTTCGACAATGACAGAATCCACTTTGTTAACAGCCTTGTACTTCTCAACAACTTCCCGGGGCGCATTCACAAGGTAAGCCGGCACGTAACCAGCTACATCCCTGATACGCTCCATCCTGCCGTTGATCAGAAGCATCGAGCCGATGCGGCTGACATAGTCCAGCGTGCCTGCAACATAATTGTTCACAAAGGTCGCGCCGCCGTCGATACCGACTACATAGAAGAAACTGTAGCCGCCGAAGTACTCTGCGTCGGAGTAATATTTAATGGGCTTACCATCAGCACCAACACTTGCCCTGCCGGCACCGGGTCCACCTTCTTTCTGGGCGAACATGGCGGTCTGGAGCGCATAATAGTTTTTCTGATCTGCTGCGCTGAAGCCTGTTTTCGGGTTTGAGGGAGTCACCAGCACAACGCTGCCGATGGCTTCGTCGATGATGGAGATCAGGCCGAGGTTTTTAATGTACGCATATGCTGCGTCCTTGCTTTCAAAGCTCTGTTCAGCAAATAGGACGATATTCGTGTTCTGCCTCGCGGAGGCACGGCCGCCGTACAGGTTGGCTGAACGGTAGACATAGGTCGTTTTCTCCGGATAATTATCCAGTACAGGATGGGAAACAAATAACTTGCCTGCATTGGTTTCAAGATTAGCTACTGCGATCGGTCCGCTGACGCGGGTTTCTTCAAGCAGTTCGAAGGTAGCCTCGTTGCCCTGGCTGCCGGTGTACCCAAGCGCCAGCACATTTTCAACTGAGACGAGGAGAATCAAAACGAGTAACAGGGGTAGTGTTTTCTTCATGATGGTGTTTCCTTTCTTAAAATATTTTATGCGCATTCACACGTATATATTGACCCTTTAGCACACAATATTGAATCCAAAATGGTTTACAATATTTCCGGCTGTTAATATATCAACAGAAGTATCCTTTACTTTATTCTGCATTGGGTCAATAAATAAATATTTGGCTTCAATAAATGTTGCATGTTGAAGATTGCAGTTATGAAATATTGTACCTTTAAAACTCGATTCAGTGAATTTTGTTTCTTTTAAATTACACCGCATAAATCGTGCCGCATCCAAATTGCATTGGTGAAAATGTTTTTTACTTAAATTGAGTCCCGAGAATTCTGCGTATCTCAAATCGCACTCAGTGAAGTTTGCGGAAAAAGCAAAATTTTTATCACTAAATCCTGCACCAATTAACTTACAACCCCGAAATGATGTATCCCTAAATTGGGTAGCGGAATATCTTGAATTCGAAAAATTACAATTTATAAAAATTGTATCGTAAAATTTTGAATCTGACATATCAATATCTGAAAATATGCAATTTGATAAAGTGCAATTGTAGAACTCTTTTCCGCACAAATCTTTTGTCGAAAATCTAACATTCTTTAATTCCTGCTTTACTTCTTCTGTAATTATTTCGCTATTACTCATTTTACACTCATGTTCTAGATTTACACCCTGAGACTCACATTTGTGTAAACTCATGGGACGCCTTTAAGGATTGTCCAGCTTTCATTCAATGAAAAGAGGGCAAATCTCCATTTAGCTCATTAATGTGTTTTGCTCATTTTTACTTATTTTTATCTTCGATATTTTATCAATTTACAACTATTTTTTAACCCTATTCATTACTTATATGCCTATGAGCTATTAGGAGACTTTATAACCCATTTTATTTATTTTCCTTCTTGAATTATTTTTAAATTAGATTTAAAAATAGTAAGATCTTTTCGGATATAATAAAAATCTGCAATAAAGCGCCTATAAGCTTCATCGTATAAAGATTACTAAGTGTATTTTTATCGTTATTTTTACCCTGTTAAATCCTTGAGGATCTCAAGGAAAGATTTAGAAGCTCAAATCTTATTTAACTGGGTTCAAACGGGAATCCAGTTGTTTTTAAATAAATTATTTATTGCTAATAAAGGTAAAAGAGCTAAACGTGGCCCCCTTTATTTACAATCAGAATCGCGATTCATTATTTCACTGTATACATATTTTGTATTTGTTCAGCCGGGACGCGATCCCGGTTTTTTAAGGAAAATATCGTGATAAATTAAATGGTCATTTAAAAGGGAGGGATAAACAGGTTATGGAACCGAACAAGGAAAAAAACGTCAGCATCATTTTGAATACAGCCGTTAAAATCATTACGAATCCAGCAGGATTTTTTCGTGATATGCCCAAAACCGGCGGGCTTATCGAGCCCTTAATCTTTGCCGTTGCCATGGGAATAATTTCGGGTATACTCACTGCAATTCTTTCCATTTTCAGCCTGGGGAGTGCAGCATCATTTTTTATGGGTATCGCATTCATTATTATTTATCCGGTAATGGTTGGAATTTTCAGTTTTATAGGCGCGGCCATAATTTTCATTATATGGCGAATAATGGATTCAAAGGAGCCTTATGAGACAGCCTACCGGTGCATGGCCTATGCCATGGCCATTACACCGATCACAGTATTACTGGGGATAATTCCTTATCTTGGTGCCATTATCAGTCTTGTCTGGTGGTTTTACCTGATGGTGGCAGCCAGTACCGAGGTACATAAAATCGCCCAAAAGACCGCCTTTATGGTTTTTGGTATAATCTGTATTCTGCTGGCCATGTTATCAACCTGCTCCGAATGCACCTCAAGGAAGTTTCAGAAAAGCGCAGAGCAGTTTTCCAGCGAAATGGAGGATATGACTCCTGAAGAGGCAGGGAAAGTTTTTGGAGAGTTTATGAAAGGCATGCAGAAAGCAGCAGAGGGAGATGACGAAGATACTGACGAATAATCTGATCTGTTAACTTATAACGGTCATTTAGAAGCATAAGTTTCAGGTCTTCGCTCCTGGCATCTTGTGAATTGTGAAGACCTGATACCCATTCTTTTTCCAATCTATAAAGACCTCTGATATCGTTCTGGACAACAAGATCTATCCGAGAATCAGCATTGATCACAAAAGGGTATCCATGTTTGAGGAAAACATGAGGGACGGGTTTGAGTTTGATCCCATCCATCTTCAGGCCCACCCGGATGAACCTGGAAAATACCGCATCCTGGACGGCGCGCACCGGTTTAAAGCATACAAAGGTTTAGGAGAGAAAGAGGTTAAGGCGGAAATAATTAATCTCAATGGCACACATCCTCTGTTGTATGCCGCAGGTAAGGCAATAGGGCCAAGGCAGCTTAATGATGAAGAGGCAAGGGATGCTGCCAGAAGGGCTATCTGGATGATCCGAAGCTGAGCTCAGCAGAAATCGGCAAGGCGTTCGGTCGTTCAAGGCAGGCTGTAGATAATTATATATTGGATCTCAGGGCAAATATTCAGGAAAAATTAAATCTCAAATTGTGCAGAATGCACCGTCTCGGTATTCCTCAGGACAGAATAGCATCAAGATTGGATATAGCCAGAGAAACTGTAAGAGATCATTTGGCGAAATTGGCGATACTGCCAAATCCGCCAAATAGCGATTTGAAAAAAGGCTTTACAGTTTCTCAAACCGCTGAAAATGTTACCAGGAATTTAATTTCATGTAATTCTCAAGGATATAAATCAGTATATAAACAGGATATAGATCCTGTTCATTTGGATCAAGGATATTATTCATATAATTTAAAACTCTTGTGTAACAAGTCCATATAATTCATTTTTTTGTTTTTTAATTTGCTGCATTTGTTATTCTATAGATCACATTCTGGTCATTGAGCATCTCAGTGTGTAATGATCAATATGAGAGGGTTGCCTAAATGTAAGGTGTGAAAACTTTCCGATCCCATATTATTAATTGATCTGAGATATTGGCGCATACATTGTGGCAAAAGAAGGTTTTCTGTTTCACTTGAACAGATATAAAAATAGGTCCATCTTTTTGACCCTATCAGTCAATACGCTCAATATTGTTCACCCCTTAATTGGAGAAAGTATATCGGTCGGTCATATATTACTATTGCCAACTTCAATACTTTTTTATTCATTTTAAAATCGTTATAGGAAAACGAAAGGGAATAGTTTGTTTAAGATCAGAAATTGCCTAGTTTTAAATCCTGTTTTTTGCCCTAATCTAAAAACCTGTTTGGATATACCGGTTAAAAAATCCACCCTGTCCGGAAGGTTGGTTCCAATGAATCCGGGTATGGGGTTCCAATGGTTCCGGTGAGGAACCGGTAAAACTTTTTTTTAATGCTGTATGCTCCATGGAATCAGGATGAGGATTCCATTTTTAAACGGATAGCGAAGCTAAAAAAATAATAAAAAAATAAAACGTAAAACACCAACGTCATTAAATTTTATTCAGATCGATAACAGAGGCTGTATTTCCTGTCTATTCGGTTTCTACCTGGTCTCTTTGTTTCCTGATGGTATGTAGGCAGCACGTTTTTTTCTGAACAATCCTAATAATGAAAAAAGAACTGAGAATACATGAGAGGCAGCTCATTGCTCTGACTGCATTCTTCACAGTACTCATTCCACAGAAGCTTTTGTGTTAACCCGTTTCGCATCATTTCCCTGGCTATGTATTCATAATCAGGGTGTTTACGTGATGACTCTCTGGAGGTTTTTTCCGGGAACAGTTGCTTTTTCAGTTCAGCATCAGTGCTCTCAGCATTTAAGGGCCATTCAATTTGTAGTTCCTTTGCTCGATTAAGCACATTGCGTACTGTCTTTCTTGAGCATCCACAGCTTTTAGCTGTACCGCTTTGGTTGATCCCAAGACTATGCAGTCTAAGGATCTCACGATATTTGGTCATATAGGTGACCTCCTCTATAATGAATTTACATCAAATCTTGATACATTTACTCATTATAGAGGTTCATAATTGGATTGGAACTACCCCGGATTGGTTGGGACTTTTCACCGGAACGATTGGAACCAATGGCCGGACTCATGGGGAAATCGGACCCGGAATATCCACTGTTTACAGCTGAAAAGCACGGTTGGCCTGAATCTCTGGTCTGGGCCCTTAAACTTGAAGGAAAAAATGACGCCGCCAAATACCAGGAATTAAAATGGGGGCTCAGGACCTGGGACAACTGGTACTGGGTAGACTGCGATAAGAGATTCGGTGACGATTGGCCTGTCAATGGAAAGACAAAGCCGGATCTTATTATCTTTGATCCTCCCTATTTCAGTAAAAAGGCAAAGGAATATGAAGAAGAGAGCATATCGAACCTCTCACGGGAAGAATACCTGGATTTTCTTGAAAGGTTTTTCAGGCTGGCACTTGAGAACAGTAAAAAAGGGACAAGGATTGTTATGATAAATGCTGACTGGCGTGATTTTCAGGGTACTCCGGCCCTTGAAGAGAATGAGGAATCCTCAATCTTAATAATTGATTACGGCATTTTAATGAGGAAGGCGGGATGGGCAGTTTCACATGTTATGCAGGCGCCAATGTCGTCCGAGAGGTTTCAGGCCGGTACTGTTTCAGCAATGCAAAATAAAAGGATACTGGGGGTTACGTGTAGAAATGTCATTGTGGGGCGGAAAAAATGAAGGAAGGCTAGTGTCGTGTCATGCATAAATTGTCATCTCGACTGAAAGGAGAGATCCTGTTTTTAAAATAATCAAGAGGGATGCTCTTCAGTGATGCAGTATAAGATAATGAAATAATGAAGAGCGTCCACTCAGGGAAGCATGATATATTTAAATTATCCAACTGCTGCCAACCTAATAACCTAACAACATCCCCATTTATAAAAGGGGTAAGCTTTGTCTGACTCCAATACAACATTATGGATTTAAGCTATTTAAGCAGCAATTTTGACCACAGAATTTCGTGATATATTTAATCGGTTTATCGCTAATGATATGTATTCAGGATTCAATTCAATGCCTATGTATTTCCTTTTATATCGTTCGCATGCAGCTCCAACAGTGCCTGTACCAAAAAATGGATCCAATATAAAATCACCATCATTTGTGGTCGCCTTAATACATGGTTCAATTAGTTTCTGTGGGAATGTTGCATAATGGGCACCAGGAAATGCTTTAGTATTTACATTCCAGACACTTCTCAGATTTCTAAGTGCACCATTTGTACCCATTTCTTTCACAACGCGATAATTATAAAAATAATGTTCAGATTTAGAAAATAAAAAAATATATTCATGTGATCGCGTTGGCCTATCTTTTACACTTTCTGGCATTGCATTAGGTTTATTCCAAACGATATCACTTCGAAGATACCACCCGTCATCTTGTAATGCAAAAGCTAGCCTCCAAGGTATTCCAATAAGGTCTTTACGCTTTAACCCTTTAGGCGTGTCGGGTCTGGAAACCATTGCTCTTAATGGGTTTTTTTTATCATAAGCACGATATTTTCTATTACCACTGGTATATCCATCTCCTATATTTAACCAGAGAGTTCCATCATCTTTCAATATTCTTTTGACTTCATTAAAAACAGCTATGAGCCTATTTAAAAATTGGGGGAGTGTAGTTTCCAAACCTATCTGTCCATTAATACCATAATCACGCAATCCCCAATATGGTGGTGATGTAATTACTGTTTGAACAGAATTGGAAGGCATTCGTTGAAGTACTTTATAACTATCCCCCTCAAATAGAGTTGAGTCTTTAACTGACAAGACACTAAGAGGTAAAATTTTTTTATGGTCCATAAACAAAATCTATTATGTTTAGCTTAAATTTATTAATTTCTACAATAATTCACCAATAGCAATTGCAAGATTATTAAGTCTCTTGTCTTCTATTTTTTCAGCCAATTCAAGATAATGATAAATAATCATTTTTATTTTAGGATCGTTTAAAACATCATCCATATTTTTATTCTTACATAGCAAGATAGTCAATTTGAAGGCTTCACCAAATTGGATTAATATATCAGTGTAGTTTGAATCTGCATCATCAAGAATATATGAGATTTTTTTTAATGGATTAAGTATCTCATCGTCTATGTTGTTATCGCCAATTAACGATTTAACTTTATCATTAATTTCACCGACATGATATTTTATGGAGGACTCTATTCTTGCGATGTTACTCGCTTTATATCCATTAATAAAACCTGAGAGATGAGATACACTATGATTTTTTTCCATACTCTTCTCCTTTATTTTTACTTAGAGTGTAAAATTTTTGTTTTATTGTTTTAATTTTTTCTTTCTGCTCTTGTATTGATAATGCTTTATCTTGTCCTTTAAGAGGTTCAGCAGAGACTGCTTCTTGGAAGACATTAACAATAGATTCTAAGAGAGGGGTATCAGTATATCGGGATAATACTATCCCGAGATTAAGAGCTTTTATATCGTCTGGGATACTTTGATCTGCTATATCTCCTATTTCTTTCGCAATACTATTTTGTTCTTTTTGTGATAAGTTTTGCATTGCGCTAATACACAAAAGTGGCAAAGCATTATTTGCGGTCACAAATTTAACACCTTTCATAATTTTTCCTACTTCCTGAATATTATTTTTAGAACGCCTCTGATCAAATGCCCTATCGATAGTATTTAAAAATACTTGTAAGATCGGTGCGAAGCCTACATCCAATGTTTTTTCACCATTTTTTATGCTGGCAAAAGAACTTCTTAATATAAACATTGAAGCAAATCCAGCGGTTAATGCTTTACCTATCTCACCCTTTGCAAATGGACCAAGTTCAAATTTATAATTGATTATAACAAAATATGCTATTACAGCACAAATCCCATTGATAAACAAATATAACATAGCCTCTTTATACCTAAGTATTTTAAAGCCTTCTCTATATCGGCTTAATAATTCTGCGAAGGCAGAAACACACCCAACAAGGAAAGCTAATAAAAAGCAGAGATTATGAGAAACCGAAAGTAAATAAGAAAAGATATCATTTATCCAAGCTAGTATCTCCATTTATTCTCCTGTCAGCAATAATGTTCTCTTTGGATTTTTCAAGTGAGTATAATTCAACTTCATAATCACTTGATTGTAAGCTATTATGATGTTGTAGCAAGCCTCTATATTTTGCAATGGGGTTTTTATTATATGGTTTTTGTGGAGCGTTACCTGAAAAAAACCTCAATTGTGCAATGCGCAAGCCCGGGTATAACTTTATTGGATTAGGGCCAGCATTAAATATTTCAAAGGTAAGTACTCCTTGAAATCCAGGGTCAATTAAACTAGCTGTCATATGAACTTCAATCCCTAAGCGTGCAAAACTACTTCTTCCTTCAACGTCTGCAGAAAGATTTGCAGGCAGTTCAATATATTCCATAGAATGGGCTAAAACAAATTGTCCTGGGGCTAGAGTAACCGCTTGCATATAATCTAAGTCGATTAAATCAGAAAACATATTAGCATTTCTTATTGAATCAGAGTCTGTTAAATCGATAATCCCTACTTGGTTAGGATAGAAAATCTGAAAAGAAGTCCCGAGTCTTATATCCAAAGAAGTTGATCCTAACTGTTCCTGTAAGTTCATTAATGGGATAATCAAAAGCTTGTTAGATTTTAATAAATTAAATATTTCATAATCAGCTAAAACAGAGCCAATTTTATTGATTTTCTTATTATTTAAAATTTTGAGGTAATCAGTTGAACTTTGACTTCCACTTAATAAGTGGCACCATTCACCAACTTGAATAGAGCGGAGAACTGAAAAGTTAAATTCTTTAAAATCTTTTACAATCGTATCGTTAAATTTATTCCATAAGTCACTTATATTTAAGTCGTCTTCCTTTAATATTTTTATATAATTTTCAATAATATTATTTTTAAAGTCATTAGTTCTATACAACCATGCGGCTAAAAGAATTTCTTGAACATGAGACGGTCTTTCTTGAAAGGTGTCATTTTGGCTCTTTCTATAAGAAGGTACGGGTACACCTCCTGCAAGTCTTGAAACCATCATTTTGATTACAGGTTCATTTATACTGCTTGTATATTTTATAAATGAAGAGATGTGTTCATTTAACGCAGGCGGTCCGAAAGACAGTACTCCTTTTTCATTTTCTGAAATAAAGTTATTTATAAATTTGCTTTTTAAAAGGGTGAAGATATATCTAAGATCTGAATTAATTAAAAAACCATCTCCGCTATGGCTACACTCGTTATCGAAATAATCAAAAATTTGTCTATACTTATTAAGGCTTATTTCACATTCTTCAAAGAAGGCATCTTTAAAACGATGACGAAGTATTGAAGTAATTAATAATAACCTAAAAAGTGGTGGTGGATGCGTAGGTTCAATCTTCCCAAAATCATTGATTTTTCCCCAAAATAGAAAAGCTGATGCTTGGGAGAACCAAAATGCAGGTCCCATAACAATAGCTCCAAATAGATCGCACCAACATTCTTCTAACCATCTTTTATTATCTATATGTGTATTGTTGGTAATATTCTCTGTGATCTCATTGGAAATAGCGTTAAAAGCGTCTAACATGTCTGGTGTTTTTACAATGATAAATCTAAATAACTTATGAGCTAATTCATGTACTAAAGTAGGCCATCTACATGGATTACTTGCATCAATACGTGGAATAGTAACATGAAAATCATCCTTTCCTGATTCGCGGTTATTGTCTGTTGAAAAGCATTGGGTCTGTGATTTACATAACTTATTTATTTTGTTGATTATTTTATCAATTTCTTTTTCTTTGAATTCCGACAGAGGGTCACCAGAAGTATAAGATTCTTCAGAAATTTGTTCGTCTATGTATATAAATATTTCAGCAACGCTATCTGATAACTCCATGCTATATTTTGATAATATCCTTCCAAACCGCTTCAACTCTGGTGGCTCTGGTGGGCGAGGTAAAAATCCAAGATTGTGGTGTAATTTGTTAATTAAGTGGATTAGAGATTGAATTTCATGAATAAATCTACTTAAATCGTCAACATTAGTCTTTTCTTTTAAAAATATGGAGTTTGATAATGACTGAGAACATTCAAGTATTTTCATTAAACACTCTCTATATGGATCCAATAAATGCGTCTCAGCATTTCTGTCATTATGTCCGAGGCTATTCGTTGAGTAAAAACGTTCTCGGATTTCATCAAGGTGTATTTGAAATCGTGCAATCCTCTCTATAATCTCAAACAATAATGTTTTTGCAATATGATTATATTCTTTTATCGAAAATGATCTCATCAATTACATTCTCTCTTTTATTATCATAAATGTGTATTTTAATCACTATACTAGACTCTTCAATTCCGTCATATATCGCATTCCAAATATCTTTCAGTGGCATAGATTTATCATCTTGAATATTTAAATCTTTGCTTCCTAGAAAGAGCCAATTTATTAAAATTTCATGTGGCAGAGAGTATTCGACAACAATATCAAGCGATTTTTTGCCAGGTAATTTTTTCATCTGAGAAATTATTTTATCAATTATTTGACTTGTCACTGGGTAATCGGGGAGGCACCCCGTCAGATCTAGTTTGATATGCGTTTGATTATTAATATCAATCTTCTCAATAATTGGTTTAATTTCTGACTCACTTCCCAATTCATATACTCCATAATCTTGTAATATATTTATCTCTTTCATTTTTTTTCTCCTCTAATTACCCCGTAATAATAAAATGGCTGGGTCTGGTCTTTTGTAAAAGGATAAAAATATCTACGCAGCTCCTCGTGAGTGAGTTTCAAAACCGAAGAAAGGCGGTATCGGCTAAATGCATCAAACACTGATAATTCAACACCAATCCCTTGACAGCCTTCGCGTATTAATGACATCCCAATGCCTTTATTGTATTCACTATTGGGTTTAGTTGTAAAACCACGTGTCAAAGCACGTCGATAAGCCTCACTAAAGCTCATATGCGGTATACGTTTTTTTTGTTCATCTAATGAAAACAAATATTTTTGAACATTCTTTTTTATTCCACAACCCAAGTCTCCAAATACGAAATGTATTTCTATAGATTTTTTTTCTGGTATTAACACAAAATCTAAACCCAAAAAGGCCTCTCCATTAGTATGATCCGCACTGTTTTTACACATCTCTGAGACTATACTAATAAATTGACATTGATTAAAATAGTAATCCATTCCATATGGACTTAACACTTCCATCAACATACTTCGCAACGGATATAGTACATCGCGCCTTTTTTCTTTAGTAAAACTGTTTAGATTGAGGCAATAAATTGGAAGAGATATTACTTCTCTGTTATTAAAAGAGGTATGGTATAGGGTTTCAAAAGGTCCATCATAATTTGTTTCATGCGTAAACATATTATTATTCTGAATATAACGATTTAAGTGGTAAAAAAAAGAAAGCTGTCTGACCTTATATAATATTTCATTATCTTTAAATAGCTCGGTTGAATATTCACGTCGATGCTTACTTTGCTTAAGAAAGCTAAGGCTTCTAAGAAGCCATACTGTAAGTCCTGTTGAAGATATTTCCTTACACCCAGCAAAATCAAAATAAAGTGGATGCTTAGTTCCTGCTGATCTTTCAATACGGATCGTTGATGGTTTATAACCCGTTAATTCAGGCCAAGCTTTTATGATTAAATCTTTCATATTTTAGTGTATCGATAAGTTATCCATTAAAGAATAATTAATATTTAAAGTTAAAGATTAGTTTTTTAAAGTTGTTGACTTAAATGATACGTCCTTAGCTTGCTAACAACCAATTTACTTATTACTTCTCTCAAAAATAACAGTCAAGGTTAAATAAAATAGAGTTAAACTTCATTTTCATAAACTAATTAGATTCAGCCTTTTGTTGATAGATTTCAATGATTAAAAAACTGGATTCCCCAATCTTTCATATCTTAACATTATGGTGAAGCTGAATCATTTGAATAATGATGACGATGATAATATAACTGGAGATCCATAGTTTTGTATTTTTGAATAATAGATTTATTATGTATATTTTCTTATATTATTCCCCCAATTTTGTATATTGCAGCAAATACGTTATCTATATCAGAAGCAATTGATGGTCGTTTTTTACAAATATCCTCTAATAATTTAATTCTCTCCCAACGTTTTATTGCAGGTGGGTGAGTTTTGCTATTTGGTTCCTTGTATATTTTGCAAAGCATTTCACATAGTGAAAAAAAATTTAATAAAAGACCAAAAGGGAATAAGTCATTCATGAATCGTTCTTCACTTGTACTGTTTTTTTTAAATTGTTCATATGCAAATTGATCTGCTTCGAACTCTTGAGACTGAGATTTATTGAACAAATTCAATCTTAGTCTCGATGTAATTTGTCTGACTTGTGTATTTTTTGTATTAAGATGATTTAATGCGGCATGGCCATATTCATGAAAGAGTATCCATTTTTCTGCTACCATCCAAAAGTTATTAATTAGTTGATCGTGAGGCGTAATAGAAGGGCAGCTCAGACTAAGAGCATCTCTTAGGTATTTGTCATCGTAAGTAATGCAATATTTTGCCAAAGTAATTATTCCTCGGGCGAATTCATGTTGTGAGTGATCGCGACAATACGGTTTTGTTGAAAACCATGTCCAAAATGATATATAGAATTTTATTACTAATCCTAATGGTAGAATAATTCCAAAGTTCATTAATATCACTACCCCACTTCTTGGGGTTTTTACAGCACATGCATTGAGATATTTTGTTGGTAGATAGCCAATAGGTATAGATGAAAGATATTTATAACAAGGTTCCAGTATGCTTTCACTATCCTCTTTTAATAATTTTATACGCAAACCATTAAAAAATTTTTTTGGTTGGTTCGATTCTCGGAGTATTTCTTCTTTTTTATCATATTTATTATTTTTCCAAGAAGGTGTGTTAAGAATATCATTAATAATCTGGTCTTGTATGTTATTAGGCACGCTTAACAACATATTAATAACTTTTTCATCTTTATATAATTCGTAAAGTTCTATAAGATACTCTTCATCGGTTGGAATCTTCATTGTTATTTTATCTCTCACATTACCATAACAAATTATTAAGAGGTTAAATCTCCGTTTAGCTCTTTTAACCATCATTGCGAATTCACCTGGCTTTAAAAGCATTGGTTAAGCCTTACACATTTCTATTGATATTTTCTCCCCTTATGTTTTAACCATCCATCTTCATGGTATCCATCAGGGTCATGGTGTGTCCAATGCACAACTCCTCCCTGTGAATTCCATTCGTATTCGCCGCAGAAATCAATTTGATCACCTTTACTGAGAGAATTGATTCTTGGAGCTATGTCAATATTATGTGCAATCAAAAGAGTCTGGCCCGAACCAAGTTTAATAATAAATTTTTGATGCCTGCTTCCTTCGTTATCATCCGACAGAATTCTAATTACTTTGCCTGATCCACTGACCTGGATACCGCTCTCTTCATTATTAAATGCATCCGCAAGAAGCTGATCATTTTCTGATGATTCTGAATTTGAAAAGATGCTGGCAGAGAATTTACCTTCTGAGCGCTGAAACCCCACATAACCAAGGCCTGCAATTATTAGGATAATTAAGATTTTTTTCATTCTGTATCTCTGATTATCTGAAGTCTATGTTATGTCTTTTTCTTTCTCGTTATTAATCGATTGAAATTGTGAGACATACGTATCGAATACTTTTACAGTTCGATAATGACGATACCAACCAGCTCCGAGCGCAAGAAAAAGGCCTCCCACCCAAAATCGCATGCTGGAAAAAATATCAGCATCACGATCGATGAAGGCTAGCATCGTCCAAAAGAGACCTGCAAATACACTAATATAAGCCACTATTTTGCCGCTTCGTTGTTGCTTGCGGAGTTTAATAATACGTCTTTCGATATCAGATTGCTTCATTTTTTTCTCCTATGTGAGACATACCGGTGCTGTTTACAGACCTGTAAATAAAGGGGGACATCATTAAATAATCGAATATCACTTCCCCCTCTTGTTAAAATAGGATGATGGTTTTTTAAAAAAAACTGGTAATTCTTTATTTTGAAAGACTTGTAAGACAGTATATCAGTATACCCAGAAAGATATAATGGATTAAGCCCGGTGAAATCCGCTTCGCTGTCATAGCTATGAATTTCACTGGCTAAAGATTTAAGACTTTTTTGTAATAAATGCAAGAAGATCTTCAATTAACCGGGAGAAATAATTGAAGAATTCAAAATTCCAGATTCAATGTTCAAGATTGAAAAGATAGGCTGAAGCGGTTCACCCTGCTCTGTTAAATTTTGCTTCGCAACCCGCCATGCGGATTTAACAGGGTAAAAAATCAGAGGGCAGGGGAAAACTGGGCTTAAGGCTGTAAGGGGTGTTGATTCAAAATTCAATGTGCCACATTCAAGAATAGAATTAATAATAGAATTGTGAGGTGGCAACAGATTGTGACCACCTCGTTATATTATAATACGAGGGGTTTCTCACCTTCTCTTATTATATTTGTATTTCAGTAAGCTTCTCCGCATCGGAGTAAGGTATTAGTGACCCTATAGTTTTATTTTTCCATACTTCCTCACGATGTGCTGCTTTAAAAACTGATTCTTTACCAGGGAATGAAAGCGCTACTCTTATGAGTATTCTTTTTTCTTCATCCGTAAGCGGTTCGGCTTTTTTCTCATCTGAATCGCGGATTAAATCAATTAATTCTTTGTAATTATTAAGTTGCGGACCATGCGGGAGTGCAGCATATGATGAGCCAGTTATACTTCTGCCAAGCCTGTTAAAAGCTATCATATCGGCATACCATAAATATTTTGCATCCATTAACATCATATCTCCGTCCTGGAGGAATTCCTGACCAGTTTCCTTTTCAAGCTCTTTCATTACAAGCTTTATCCGTTCAATTGATAACACTCGATTACCGGTGACAATATTCCCGACTTTTATGTGCTGAAGTGCTGCTTTAAGTGATGCATTCATGGATTTTGTTTGAACGATGCCGTTCTCCCATCTTTTAATGCTGGCAATACCTACTCCTGCTTTTTTTGAAAACTCTTTTTGTGTTAAGCCAAGTTTTTCTCTTTGCTCTCTTATTTCTGCTCCGGTCAACAAACCCACTTTTTTTCTGTAAGCATCTGCAATAATATTTTGCATGGTCGCAGCCTGTTCAATTGTGGCAACTTCCATTCCACACTCCTCACAAACAAACGACTCAACCTCAAAACTTATTTCTTCCCCTTTAAAGGTTATATTTTTTTCAATTGTTTTAACCGCCATTAATCCATGGTCATTTGGGCAGTTTTGTATTTCTTTTTCCATTTTTAACCTCCTTTCTCTTTTCTATCTCGATGTAAGGAGACAAGGTATAAACAATCATTTTTGAAACAAAATTTAATGTACGCTTCACAGCCAAATGTTTTACTTTTCCAGCTAAAGGCAAAAAGTTCTGAATCCTTTATTTGAACTTTGTAAGATTTCTGCGGCGGTCGTGTTCCAGCATAGTTTCCAGGTCCAATTTCATTTAAAACAGAAATGAGAGTAGTTTGCAGATCCCTGACCAGATAACCCAGTTCGATTGAATCGGCTGCTAATGTTGCAGGATCAATAATTCTTAAAGTTTCATTTGAACTAAGCTCAAGAGCATGTTTTATTCTGTTGTAAAGCTCCTTATTAGACGGCCGTTTCATTGCGTCCTTTCAAGATATCAATTGATACCTGATAAGAAATACTAGTATCAATTGATACCGATGTCAACTTTTATTTTAATTATTTACGTAGAGGAAAAAGGCAGGTTTAATGACTATTACATTGACTAATATGAAAACGCTATATAATATATGAGTCAATAAGCTCATTAATAGGTTACATATTTTCTTTAGGAGCATTGAAATGAAAATAAACAGAGAACAAAAAGAGGAAAAGCGCAAAAAAATCATAAGAGCGGCGGTTGATGTTATTACTGAAAAGGGTATCGGTTCAACCACCATGAAAGCCATTGCCCGGAGCGCCGGGATTGCTGATGCCACTATCTATAACTATTTTCCGACAAAGGAATCCATCCTCTTCGGGTACTATCAGGATCACATACAGGATCTGACAGAACATCTTAAAGCCCTTGATGACTTTCATACCTTTGGATTTCAGGAACAGCTTCAGACTGTAATTGAGACCAGCCTGGACCTTTACCTTGCCGACCGCGAATTTGTGGCTGAAACCAATAAGGCAGTCTTTTTGAGTTTCAGTTCATCCTATCGGGAGCTTAAACCCATCAGGAACAGTTTTAATGCAATTATCCGGGAAATATACGAGGCGGCAATAGAGGTTGAAGAAATCCCTGACCAGGTTTTTCTCGAAATCAGTCACCAGTTCTTCTGGGATTACTATATTGCCATGGTGCACTATTGGCTTAAGGATACATCCGAACAGTTCACTGATACCACTGTTCTCATAGATAAAAGCCTTGATCTTGCCTGCTCCATGATCAAAAGCGGGATCGCCAATAAGATCTTTGATATCATGACCTTTCTTTTTAAACAGCATGTCCTGTCAAGAATGGATCTGTTCAAAGAAAAAATTGAAACAGTGCAGACTGTCAAGCGCAGGTTTATGGAGAACCTGTCAAATGAATGAGATACCCCAGGGTAAATTACGAAGAAGCGCTATTGGCAGTAAAACCGCTTTTAAGGTTGGTGGAAAGCTCCTGGGCTATTATGCAAAACGTCCCTTTCTTTCGGACTCTGGAAAATACCTGGCAAAAAAGCAGATGGAAGAAGAAAGCGCTGCCATTTTATTTAACGCCCTGAGCATGCTCAAAGGCACTGCAGTCAAAATAGCCCAGATGCTGAGCTTTGAGCTGGATATAATTCCTGAATCAATCTGCAAAGAGCTTACAAAATCATATAACAAGCTGCCTCCCATGAACCAGGCCATGGTGCGTAAAACAGTGGCTAATGCCTTCCTGCAGCCATTGGAGACTGTCTTTAAAAGCTTTGATACCCGTGCCTTTGCTGCAGCAAGTCTTGGCCAGGTACACAGTGCAGTAACAGGGGATAATACACCACTGGCAGTCAAGGTGCAGTATCCCGGCATAGCAAAAAGTATAAGTGCCGATATGCAGCTTGTAGGGCAGATCCTGCGTCCCCTGGCCGAATACGATATGATTCTTCCTGCCCTGGAAGAGATCGAACAGCGTCTGGCAGAAGAGATAGATTACAGGCAGGAAGCGGAAAATATTGAATGGTTTGCAGGCCGGATGCCTGAAAACGGGTTTTACATGCCCGAAGTAAAAAAAGAGTTTTGCACTGATACCGTGCTGAGCATGACTCTCCTTAAGGGCCTGCCCCTTAACGAGTGGCTGAAAACCGCACCGGGTCAGGACGCAAGAGACACCATAGCCGGGCGTCTGCACGATTTTTTCCTGTACTGCTTTTATGACCTTAACTGCATACACGCCGATCCGAACCCGGGTAATTTCATTATTGATGATGACTTAAATGTCGGGATTGTGGATTTCGGATGTGTCCGTCATTTTGATCCGGAATTCGTGGAAAAATACAGGCAGCTGATCAGGGCATTAACCAACCGGGACAGTGATACCCACATGCGCATGTTCAGGGAGTTCGATCTTCTAAAAGGCGAACTCGATCCCTCTTCCGAAGAGATTTTAAGGGATACAGTGTCAGGTTTCAGTGACTGGTACAGTCAGCTGGTTGCAGAACCGGTTTTTGATTTTGGTGCAAACCCCGATTTTATGAAAAGCGCAAAGGCGATTTCTCAAAACATCTTTAAAATGAGACAGCACTTTAAGGCAAACGCCAATTTTGTTTACCTTGATCGTACCCGCTACGGGATGCTGCGCCTGTTTGAGCAGCTTGGAGCGAGGGTCAGGATTAATAATAGATACGAAAGTTGATAACAAAGAGGTAACCAATGGAAATAGGAAAACACTGGAAAACCATCCAGGCAGTATTTCGTGAAAGCCAGAAAACTACCAGGCATTTTGCAGTAGCAACAGTAAATCCGGACGGCACTCCCCATGTAACCCCGATAGGAGCCCTTTTCCTTCGGGATGACAGAACAGGTTTTTACTTTGATCAATTTTCTGTCAACACGTCAAAGAACATCAAAAAAAATCAACGTGTATGCATTCTTGCAGTTAACAGTGGGATACTGTCCTGGCTTAAATCGTTTTTTACAGGGAAATTCTCTACACCTCCTTCTGTAAGGCTTATGGGTTCTGCAGGAGAAAAGAGGGAGGGAACAGCGGAAGAGATTGCCATGTGGCAGAATAAAATAAAGGCAGCTAAACGCACAAAAGGTTATGCTCTTTTATGGAAAGATATGCGGATGGTCAGGGACATATATTTTGATTCTTTTGAACCTGTCCGGGTGGGAGAGATGTCGAAGGATCTGTGGAAATAATCTGGTCTAAAGGGGATAATACTCCGTTTAGCTCTTTTAACCATTATTGCTAATTCACCTGGCTATAAAAGCATTGGTTCAGCCTTACAATTTTCTATTGATATTTTTTCCCATCATGCTTTAACCATCCATCGTCATGGTATCCATCAGGGTCATGATGTGTCCAATGCACAACTCCTCCTTTATCATTCCATTCGTATTCGCCACAGAAATCAATTTGGGCACCTTTGAACATGGGATGTCCATAATTTTATAAGTTTTAGCAGGCTTTGATTAATAATTAAGAAAGACTTGTAAGGCAGTAATTCAATATTCCTGTAAAGATTTAAGACTAATGGATTGAAAAATCAAGGGATTTTCAATTAATTGAGCAAATTATTTGAAATATTCAAAATTCCAGATTCAAGGTTCAAGATTTGGAAGACAGGCTGTAGCTTTTCAGGCTGAAGGCTGTTAGTAAAGACGAAGAGACAAGATTTCTCAGTTTAACTTCGAAATGACAGGGCTAATGAATTCAATATTTTCTCCTTTTCATAAATTACCAATGTTATGCTGGGACAAGACCCTCTGACAAACATGGTTTCCTGCGTCACCAAAGGCTATTAGCTGTTTTTCAGCTTAAGAGAAAAAAATTAGGCTATAAGCCCGATCACAAAATATCTCTAAATTGACATTCAGATACTTAAATACTAGAATATTCAAATATTAAGGAGACAATAAATGCGGACAACAATCGAAATATCAGACAAACATAGAAGTGCACTGCTTTCTATTGCTGCACAAAAAGGCTTACGTGGCTATTCTAAAATCATTGAAGATGCAATAGAACAATACATTACAGATCAGGCAAAACTGACAGAAATTAAAGACAATGTTCTTGCAATGAAAGGAAACTGGGGAAAAGAGGCTGAGGAAATAAAAACCGGTATAAAAGAACTGAGAAAAAATTGGAAAAAATCGTAATCGCTGACACCGATGTAATTATTGATTTCTTTTCAGGAGCTGAACCAGCAGCATCTACTATAGAACAGTTAATACTGCAGGACAGACTTGCCTTGACATCTATTACTGTCTTTGAATTGTATGCAGGCATAATCGGCAAAAAAAGGATAAAGCAGATTGACGACCTGACTTCGCTCCTTCCTGTCTTTTCTTTCGAAGAGAAACATGCGGAAATATCCGCAGAAATCTATAATGAATTGAAAAAAAAGGGTAATTTAATAGGAAATCAGGATATCCTTATCGCAGGCATATGCATAACCTATGATATTCCCATTATTACAAGGAACAGAGCCCATTTTTCGAGGATACCTCGCCTTCGAATTTTTTCATTTTAACCAGCGCCTATCCAAAAACTTTCATTCCTTTTTGTAAAACCTAATGCCCATAAGTTCATAAGTTTTAACTGGCTTTGATTAATAATTAAGAGAGGCTTTAATAGAAACCAAAAAGGGTTAGATCCCGGCTAAACAAATGCAAAAAATGTTTAACAGGGAAATCCTTTATTATTGACAGGTTTCAATAACCGTACGTCAAAAACAACTGGATTCCACGGTCAAGCCGTGGAATGACGACCTGGCGAACGGGATGCTCTATCTCTATTATTGCCTTATAAAGATATTACCCCCCTGGAAAAATAATAATTATTGTTTTCCAGGGGGGCTTTTGGAGGATGGATATAAAAATATACCGGATGCTTATGGATAGGATACTCCCGGATGATAGGTCAGGTTTACCTTGAAATAATAGGGGGTATCATATCCCCAGTCATTATCAGGATTGGGATTGACTGTTGGAGTATCCGGATTTGAAGTGGGAAGATTCATGTAATTATAATCACTCATACCGATATAAACTGTATAGATTTTAGGTGTGGTTGTTGTCCAAAGATCTCCTACATAGAATTCATCGGTACCGCCAGGCGTGGTTATATTTATGGCCTCAGTTGTAAGAGTCATATCCCCGTCACAGGCCTTATAGCCGTCGTCTGCTCCCGGATTATCCATAACAATGCCGTTTCCATTATGGTCGCGGTAGAATTTCCAGTTGTACTCCACATCTGTTGTCGATCCTGCTGCAGTAGCGAGCTGTATCTCTATATCATAATACCAGTGAGTGTCGGGTATCGCCGGATCAAGTGTACCAAGGTCAAGCTGGAAAAGATCCCTGTCACCCTGGTAATCTACAAAACCTGCGATCCATGGCATCTCAAATGTTACTGTCCCATCGCCATTATCCGTTCTTGTTATGTGAAGAGAGGCAAGATCTGCCGCCCTGAAATTAAGCAGGCTCGTATCTGCATTGAACTCAGGCTGATCATCGTACAAGACCTCTATTTCAAGACCCGTCGACCTGGATGAATCCGGGCCCATGTTATATTCCTCGTCTTCACTGAAGTAGTAACGGTAAGCACCGTCGGGTGCTGAACCCACAACGGCACCATCTGGTACAGATAGGACGTTGACCTCCAGGTTATATGGTAAGGCATCTCCATCATCTCCCTGGTAATCCGCCACCTTTATATAATATTCTGTTATGCTCTGTGAATTTGCAGGAATATAAATCCCTGTTTCAAGCTGAACAGGACCGTCTGATCCGTTTGAATCATAGATCTTCTTTATTGTGCTGTTATTCAACTGAACCTGGACATCATAATCTACCATGGATGCATCGCTGTCCAGGAATACTTCAAGGATTTTTGAAGTACCGGTGGGGACATCAATTTTATACCAGTCAACATCACCTCTATAGGCAATCTTACCTTCTACAGGTGTTCCGGGGATAATATCAGTTGCAAAACTCTCGGTATTATTGCCGTCACCTTCTTCATCAGGATCCGCCACACCAATTACTTCAACAGAAATCTGATAGGGCTCACTTTCCTGAAGCCTCGCATTTTCAGCGGCCTGTACCTGAATATAATGAATCCCCGTACCTGCCATCACCTGACATCTGTATGGCGCAGCCCCCCCGGCGTAATCATGGGCAAGCAGTACACTTCCGGTTTCGTCAATAAGACTGATACGATAGCTCTGGTCCTGGGAAGCATCTGTATCGGTCATGGATAGATTAAGGACCTTGATACCGGATACACTGGCAGCTCCTACCGGAATGCTGTACCAGTCCTGATCTCCTGTATGATCATCGCTTTCCGAGGAAGAGGCATAATCAAGTGCCGCACTTGCTGAAAATGTATTTCCTCCCGCATCAGTCAGCATGGCAGCTTCAGCCTGTATATCATTATCAAAGAATTCGTTTGCGGCCGCAGAATTCACGCTTACACTGTATGGAGATGACTGGTCGGAATCGTCATTTCCGGTATCTTCTACTACAATATGATATGGATCTGCTGACGGCATCAGATGAGCCGTAAAATAGAATCCGGTACCGGGAATGCTTGTAGTAGCATCAATAAGATCTCCATCAGGCCCGAAAAGCTGCGCTGCCGGCCTTACGCTTGATCCGCCTACAAAGGGGTCAAAATCTATTGATACTGCATAGACGCCTTCGGCACTGACTGAAAATGAAAAACAGTCTTTATCACCGATATAGTCAATTTTATCCTCTGCCGCGCTGGCAGGGTCATCTACTGTAACAGCAACAGCACTGGAAAAATCGTTATTTTCTTCCGTAGACGCAGCAGTAGATACGGTGAGATGATATTTCTGATCCGGATCAGCCTCATCGTCCATAAAGTCTCTTACCGCAATGTATATATCCTTCGGGGTATCAATATAAAGATTCATATTAACATCGGCAGGCAGGTATGAATCCTCGGGTGAATGGTCTGCCAGCATTCGGTTATTCTCATCAACCTCATCCTGATAAACTGTAACCAGGGTATCCACAACAGGATGAACGGTATCGCCCTCACAGGATACAGTAAGAATCGTATTGGCATCGTTGACCCTGACATGATACAGATCGACCTCTCCTTCCACAGAAATAGCCCCTGTGATAGCCTGATTAAGCTGTAATGTACTGCTGTCTGAATTATCTCCATCATCAGAGTTACATGCAGTAAATATCATCATACCAAATAATATATATATCAGTTTTTTCATGATAGCACCTCTTCCTGTTACGATATTAATCAAGTAATTCAAAATCACCAGGGGTCAGATAAATATCTCTCTCGTCTTCATCAAAATTTATCTGTATCTCTGCCATTCTGAATATCAGCGGACTGTTGGGAAGATCGGCAGGCCGCTGAGCAACGTAGACACGAATAATATTATCGCCCGCTTCGAGATAGGTAATGTCTCCCACCGTATAACCCAGCGTATTCATGATATCTATGTTACCGATAGTGAGGTCATACTGGCGCATGGGCATGAGCGATCCGGTTTCCTCGTCTACAGGAAATCCCTGGTCGATCAGATTATACTCATAGCTGTTATCCCTGCGTATCTGCGGGTCATTGGCAGAAACATTTGTATGAGCCCTGACCTCGAGCCAGTCAGGATTCCCGTCAAAATCACTGTCCTTGGTAAGTTCATTAACCAGAGGATTGGTTCCCATATAAAACTCTATTCCATCAGGGATTCCGTCCTGGTCCGTATCTGTCATATACCTGTTTGTACCCTTTACATATTCTTCACAATCTGTCAGACCGTCGAGATCCGTGTCCGGCCATAAACCGTCACCAGATGCCTGGCATGGACTGTCAGCAACCAGGGGATCAAGTTCCTGCTGAGGAGAGCTTACTTTAATCTCAAAGAAATCCCCCATTCCATCATTATCCGTGTCCGGCAGTTGAGGGTCGGTTCCGGCCATAAGCTCTTCGGCATCATCAAACCAGTCGCCGTCGCTGTCTACATGAACCAGTTCTGTTCCCGGCTTGACGTTCTGGTTAAAGGCCAGGGCAAACTCAATAGTATATTCTGCAGTTAACCGCATGTCCGTAACGTTCACAAAATCAATTGCCTCGGCATTTTCAAATTCCATGAAAACACTGCTTGCCCTAAATGACATTTGCTGCAGGGTATTGACAGCCCGGGCCATATTCTCCTCATCGCCGGGTCCGAAAAGCGATGAAAGAAGAAATGTATGAAAATTAAAACCGCCGACACCGTTTTCGTTTATCATTTCATTGAGCTCATCAACCCTGTCCCAGATATCCGCATCCGACTGGATCATGGCTGATCCTGCCCCGTCAGGGACATTGGGAAGACCATCACTGAAAAACAGCACAATATACTTTGTTCTCACCAGCGTATCGGCTCCGCCTGACTCCTGCGCTGTTCGGTGGATATCATTTTCAATATCCGCCCTTATGGCATCCAGGGTCCCGAGATAGTCTGTCATGGACTGATTATTGGCACCATCAAGGACCCTGTTGATTTCAGAAGCCGAACGTGTGAAACCGGGCTGATGGTTATCATTGTCAGTTGTATCCATGATTGACAGATTCCAGAGCATGACTTCAAACGAAACATTCGGGAACTCATCCGTATTGTAGGTATTCACAAATTCCCTTACAGCATCCAGCCGCAGCCCTTCAGGATCAGACCCGCCCTCTATTCCGGCTGCAGTTCCGCCCATGCTGCCGGAGCAGTCTATTGCAAACAGCACCTTAACCGGAAAGATAATATTCTCCGGATCCTCGGTAAGGAAACTGGCGTGAATTGTCACCTCATCTCTTGCCATAAAGCGCTCAAGAGGGGGGGCATCACAGGAAACAATTGCAGACAGCATGAGCAGGGCAATTAGTATTTTAAGAATTTTCATCATCACAGGCATCTCCTATTCCGTCATGGTCACCGTCAAACTGATCGGAATTGGCTGTATAGGGACAGTTATCGCAGGCATCACCTATGCCGTCATTATCAGTGTCATTGTTTGTAAAGGACCTGCACCTCGGACAGAGATCTTCGTATGGTTCCAGAAAACCGTCATTGTCCAGATCATTGTCACACTGATCACCTTCGTTATCACCTATGGCATAGTAGTCATTGTTCTCCTGGCCCGGGTTTGCAACAAGTCTGCAGTTATCCACTGAATCAGGGACCCCGTCATTATCATCGTCATCGTCACATACATCACCTGTGCCGTCGTTATCACTGTCAGTCCCGCTGGGATCATATAACCTTGGACAGCTGTCGGAAACATCTAGTATTCCGTCATCATCATCATCGTCATCGCATGCATCGCCATAACCGTCTCCATCCGAATCAATCTGATCATTATTGGCTATGTAGGGACAATTATCACATGCATCTCCCAGATCATCCCCATCCTGGTTTTCCGCCTGATCGTTGGGTTCATTCCAGCAGTTATCAATAAGATCAAAGGTACCGTCATAATCAATATCTTCCATGGGATAGAATACGGGACCAAAGTTATATGAAATTACAAGAGGTCCTCCGCCGGCACCTCCGCCGCCTACCCCTCCTGAAGGAGGAGCCCCGCACTGGTCATCAGGGCACTCATCAAAAATATCATTTGTCCACTGGGCATTTACTGATCCTGCGGACCAGCCGACAAGCAGGGCGCAAATTAAAAATATATAAACTTTTTTTATAATTTTACTTTTCATGATCCGGACCTCCACATTTCAAAGTGTTGTATACAAAAATATTCCTGTTTCATGAGCTTAATGCTTTTCAAAAATTGCGATATCATCCTCTTCCTCTGAATAGGAACAAATAAAGGGTCTGTCGCCAGAGTCAAACCACAAACTGTTATGATGACCGAAATCATCATTCTCCATTACAGTTTCCGAAGTCCATGCAGCGCCGGAAAAACTGGCCAGCTTCAGATATTCACGATTATGTCCGCTGTGACTCTCCAGATCATAATAGGCAATGGAAGGATTACCCTGTGAATCAAAGGCAAGGCTGGGACTGTATCCGCAGATTGATGATTCGTCTACAACCTGAACATCCCATGAATCGCCGGACTGAGAAGCATACTTTAGATGATCTCCCTCATCGTCGTCACAACTCAGGCAGATCTTTGAATAGGCCACTGCAAAATTCCCCTCCGGATCCTTTGCAGCACTTACATCTCCGATTGTCCACCCGCTACTGCCCTTCTCAACCCACTGTCTGGTCCAGTTCCCGTTACTCCCGCGCCTGGCAAACCAGAGGCCGTAGGTATTACTGAAATCGGTGTCTTCCACAAAAAATACAACCGGATTATCACTATCGTCGAGCAGCAGTTTACAGCTGCGCCCAATATTTCTATGGGTTGCTGAAGTATCGGTAAATTCACTGCCATATACAGTTTCTTCAATATCGGCCCAATCGCTGTCACCGATCATGTTATTAAGGGTATTCCCGTTGTGCCTGGCATAATTCAAATCAGGGTAACCGAAATTATATGAATCCATACCCTCGTAATAAAACTGATAGCAGAGATGTATATATCCCCGGGAATCAATAGCTACAGACAGATCACTTCCCGCAAGACCATCATAGAGAAAACTGCGTTCGACATACCCCATTGCTCCCATATATTCTTCCCATCCAATGTCATCCCGAATACTGAACATTACATCAGACTGTCTTTCGGCATCCGGTCCCTGGTCCCGGCCGTATCCCCCCTGGTAGGCAATTACCGGGTAGTCAAGATTGCCGAGATCCATTGCTATGGGGTTACAGTTGTCAAGCCCTTCACCGCCCGCTTCGGGCGGAACAGGATTCAATAATTCTTCATCAATAATCTCATCAGTCTCCGGTTCCCAGATAAGAAAGTTGATATTGTAGCGGTTTTCCGTCCCGTAATCGGTTCCGTCACTGAAATAGGCTATTCTTATATTACCGTCATTTCCCGGCTGTGCTGTAACCTGGGGAATAAGCAGCCCTTCGGCATCAAGATGTTTTACCGCATGCATATACCATTGTCCGGGATCAACTGTTTCATCTTCACCCGGATTATCGTCTAGGTTTTCATCACCGTCATCTCCTCCCCCGCCGCCGCCATTGCAGCCTGCCATAAGCAGAATACAAAAGAGCAGGACAAGGAAATATTTTAAAATGGTTAGGTTAGTTTTGTGATATCTGAGCGCCAGCATAGTAATATTCTCCTGCCTTTGGATGTATAAGGACCGATGAATTGATGTTGCCCGCAGATTTAATTCCTGCCTTAACTGCGGCAGCCTTCTCTGTATGACCGTAATATGAATAAAGGCCTGCCAGATTTATCCTCGCTTCGAAGGATTCTTTATCCACTTTAAGCGCCTGCTTGAATTCATCCCTGGCAACCTGATCTTCTCCGGTATAAAGGTGACAGAGACCTAATATTGTATAAAGCATGGCCTCTGATGCGTGATCGTTTTCAGGAACCTTATCCATTATGTTCCTTACAACCAGCATTGCCTGGCCATAATCCCTTTTCTCAACATATGCCTTTGCCAGTTCAAGCAGGGCCGGGAAATCCTCCGGATCATTGTAAAGGGTGTCATAAATAGCCTTTAATTGCCTGTCGTTTAATCCCTCTTTTCCCACGGACCTGTCTGATGCTGAACCATTAAAGGGGCTGAATGGCGTTGAATGGGTCCGGGAATCATAGCCCGGCATATAGTAGGCCACCATTCCCGGGTCACAGATCTCCCACTTCTTTGAAAGGGTTGCACAAGTCTCCATGTACTGATCACCCTTCTGCCGGTAGCTCGCCGCCTTTTCATTGATAGCCGCAATATAGGCTGATTTCTGATCTTCACTTAATTCGGGAAGAGGCGCATTCTTTAAAAATTCCGCAAACTCGTAGTTAAGGAGTGCTGTCTGATAGCAGGCCTTTAAGGCCCACTCGGTTGACTGGTAATTTATTACCGCTTCATAGCGTTTTTCCAGATCTGTCAGGAGATCGGACTTTTGTTTAACGATTTTATTGTCAATCGTATCTCCAAGTTTCAGTGAGTAGTATTTATCCTCTGCAAGATGAATATCCGTATAGGCCGCCCTGGCGACCGCATCATTCATTGCCGAATCTTTTTTTCCAAGACCCTTTTTATATGATCTGGTTGTGTTTTTAAGATACCTGTATGCTTCTTTATAATTATTACTGTTAAAATACATCCAGGCCAGATCAGCATCCGCACGAATCTTTCCCGTGCTGCCAAGGCCTGTATACCTGCTTTTCAATATATTAATTGCCTCATCGGGGCTGCCGGATTTAACGGCATTTTCGGCAATAGCAAAGATAATTTCCTCCATGTCATCCTTTGAATAGGAAGGATGATTCAGAAGATGCTGGTAATGTATATTTGCCAGTTTGTATTGACCGAGGCCTTCCCTGATTTTTCCGGCCTGGCTTATGAAATCTGCGGATGATTTATTTTTGGGATCAAGCTCCGAGATTTTTTCAAGATAATCCACCAGCATTCGAAACTGCCCGATCTTATATGAGGTATCAATCATCCTGCCCATGGTTTCAACAGCCTGGTCTGATTCCGGAAACTGCTTTACCAGTGAGTCCCCCGCAGTAAAGAGAGTCTCATAATCTCCTCTGTCTACTGCAGAGACGATCAATGCCTTTAATGCCTGCTCACCCATGACTGACGATTTCTCTTCATTTGCAATACTGAGCAACTCTTCTTTGCCCTGATCCCAGTCTTCAACCGCTGCAAGGGTCATGGTGGATACTATTTTTGATTCTGCATTCTTTACAATTGAGGCAACTTCCGTCTTAAGCTTTGCATCGGTAACTCCCGGATTGCTCAACACCTTTTTCCCGTATTCGGTCAGCCCCTTGTAGTTCTCATCCATGTTATAGATATCCAGGATAAGATGAACCGCTGCAGTTGCAGACTTGCCGCCGGGATATTTATCTATGAACTTTGTAAATTCATCTATTGCCTGATCATGCATTCCTGCATCATAGGCAACCCAGGCAACATTAAAGAGCACATCCGAGGTAGCAGGGCTGGCAGGATAGGCTGATGCATATTCGTTACCTGTGGCCCTCATACCCTGCCTGGCATATGTCAGATCATAGTAGTTAAGGTCATCCTTGTTTTTTAAGGCATTATAGTAGGAGATAACAGCACTGTATAATTTGTCCATTTTTGCTTGGGGATACAGGGCAAGCGATTCTACAATCTTTTCATATTCTTTTCCTGCCTTAAGATACTGCCCTGCAGAAAACAGCACCTCAGCGTAGTTGTTCTGCATGTCGGTCCTTGCAGAGCTGTCATCAAAAAATTCCAGATAACTCTTATAGGCGGCTCCCGCTATTTTAAAGGCCTCTTTCGACTTTGTACTCCTTGCCTTTTCATGGAGATGGGTAATAAGCTCCCTGCAGTATACCTCAAAGCTCCGGCTTTCCTTTTCCTTCTGCTTATCATCAATATCCACTGAGTACTTCTGTCTTCTCAGGGCCTTTACGATCAGGGCCACATCCTTGTCCGCGTTTTCATAGTTGCCTATTGCCTGAACGCACTCAAAGATGTTTCGGCAGTACTCAAGAAGCTTTTCCGGGTCCTGCCTTAGATCACAAAGCTCCCGATAGAGGGCCGAGGCCATCTGCCAGTTCTTTTTAACAAAATATCTGTAGGCGAGTTTATCGATTACAATGCCGTAGGACTGTCTGGACCATGAATATTTCTGAAAATATTCAAGGGCCTTTTCCGGTGTACTTTTTTTATAATATTCAGGATAGCAGAAGGCCATATCAATAAGGGATTCAAGGCGCACATCCACGTGCTGGTAGGTATCCACATCAAGTTCCTTATCGGGTACGTGTCCTTCAATTGCCGCCTCAAAAAGCTTGATGGCCTTTTCGTAGTCCACATTATTTATAAAACACCAGGCAAGTTTATATCTGGCTATTTCAATGGCAGGGCTTTCCGGATATTCCAGGACCTTTTCATAATGTCTTGTGGAAGAGTCCAGATCCTGCTTGGCAAAGAAGTAATCACCCAGGAGGAGATATGCCTCAGGGATATAACTGCTCTTAGTAAATTCTTTAATCAGGGTTCTATAGCTTTTCACCATCTCATCTATATTGCCCATTTCACGCTGTTCATGGGCCATAAAGAAGTAGACCTTGTCCCTGTCTTCAAAATCAGGATAATGGTCAAGGATTCGCTGATATATCTCAATAGCCTTGCTCTTGAGCATGTCGTACTCAAACTTGTCCATCTTTGAGCTTTTTTTTCCTTTTACGGCTCCCTTCCTGATAAAATAGACAATCCTTGATTTTTCAATATAGAGTTCGGCAAGGCGCATATACAGTTCAGGCATATAGGGTTTGCTTCGGGATTTATCGATCAGCATCTTCGTGTTTTCGATTGCCAGGTCCACCTTCCTGTCGTCATCCATCAGTTTTGTAACAAACTGCTTCTGATCTTCTTCCTTATCCGTCGTTTCATAGGCCTCATGAATCTCTTCACAGACGGCCAGCCTGTTCCCTGACAGGATAAACAGCATGCAGGAGAAGCAAACGAAAAACCCGCTCATTATTGATTTTTTATTTAGATATCTGTTCATTTGAAAAAGACGTCCCATTCTTCCATGTTTTCACATTTATTAGGCAGGCTGACCTCATATGCCGCTAGTTCATCGTTCCAGAATTCCCCCTGGAACTGATATAATGCCAGTCCCTTTTCCACCTTCTCTTTTTCTGTCTTCTGATCCGCATAATGACTCTGATAAACACGCTGATACATATCAAGCCCGATCTCATATTCCATGAGATTGGCCTCTTCCTCATACTGGAGAAGATCGTTTGCTATAATCTCGTATTCGTCATTTATCAGCTTCCTCAATTTCTCACGGCTTTCTTCCATCTGGAGCTCATAGATCTTTATCAGATGGGCCTTGAGCGCTTCATCCGAAATGGCCTGACATGCCACCATCTCCCTTTCCAGCAGACCGAGGAATTCATATATTCCGGAAATCTTTGGTTTGTTAAGGAGTACAAGCATGAGAGCATCATTCTCCTGTGGGAGACTTCGCTCATAAAGCCTGGAAAGTGCATCGCTGTAGCGATCTTTGAACTCATAAACCACGGTCAGCGCATTCTGATAATGACACACATCCTTGTAGATAAATGACTTGAGGATAAAATATTCCGGCCTGAAGGCGTTCCTGAAACTCGGGGCCTCAAATGAATAAAGCAGCCCCATGGCCCGTTCATTATGCCCCAGACGGTAATGAACCCATGCGCGTTCAAGAATATTTTCCGCCTGTTCAATAATACTCTTCTGAATCCCTGCATAGATCATGTCTGCATCATCATATTCGCCCTTTTCATAAAGAAGCCTGGCAAGGGTCTTCCGGCAGTCATCCTTGAGATCCTTTGAGGGGAAATCACTTTTTAATATGTCGTTCAGATAATCAATCGCCTCATCAATATTGTCTTTATAAACACTGTAAAGGGCCTCTTCATAAAGGTGTTTAAAGTAATATGTGGATGTGGGACTTATCTTTTTAAAATGCTCATTCCCCCATTCAAAAAATTTATGTTCCCAGTCGTATAGTCCCTGCAGGTAGTTAACAAAGTCTGCAACATCACCTTCCACAAAACCATAGTCCTGATCTCCTACCACCTGATGTACAATAAAATCTTCATCATGGGGCAGTGTACGCATATTCTTTTCAAGTATCTCAAAGGAGTATGTAACGATCCTGGGATTAGGTTTTCTGGTTATGAGGTTGCCCAGCACATCATCCGCAGCGTGGGAAAAGTTAAGTTCATTGAGGCTGATTCCAAAGAAAAACTGGGCCCACTCATAATCTTCCTCATCAGGGGAAGACATGGCTATAAACCTATATAACTCAACCATTGCTTCCTGATAATTCCCTTCGGCAAAGAAGGCATATCCATCTTCAAAGTGTTTTCGCTTTGGATCTTTATCAGCCTGTTCATCCGTGCTGACCTCGGAAGCTTCCGATTTCTCATCCTTTTCAAGCCCTACCAGTTTCTTTACATAGCCTATTGGTTTCTTCACAAAACCAAGCGGTTTCTTGACAATATCAAGAGGTGATGCCGCAAAGGCCGGGCAGCTTAAAAGAATGATCAGGATAAAACAGATATTTCGGGTCCTAGAGATCATCATCCTCATCCTTTTTCAGATACCTGTTAAGTCTTTCAAGGCTTTCATCTTTTTTGATTTTTCTTGGTTTAAGATCAAATCTGAAGCCGATTCCGGCACTAAAGGATATCCGGTTTTTCATACCGTCTTCCCGAAAATTCATGTGGTCATGGATCTCAAAATTGAGGCAGAATTTTTTGTTCAGGAAATATTTCGAACCAATACCAAAGCTGATAGAAGGCACCATTTCAGAGTCATTGGTGTTGTAAAGGGGATGGCCTTCAGGATAATGCCAGTCGTAACCGACAATCCCTCCCCCGGCAAACAGGTATGTTTCATGATTTATTATACCCTTGTTTAATACAGCATTTTTTCCATAAAAGGGTTTGTACACAAAATGTGAATAAAGCATGTACACAGGTTTGGCAAATTCGGATGGAGTTACGCCAAACTGCTGTTCAATATCCGATTTCAGATCGTTTTCAGTGGTTACGACATATTGAGCGCGGGCAACTTCCCATCCGAAATTATCACTGAAATTATAGACATAGCCAAACCCGATTGGAAAAGAATGATAAAAATCCTCATTTGTAATATAGCCCAGATTAAAGTTTATCTCGTGATCCCGGTGAAAGATTCGATTCTGTACGGCATATACGCCTGCTTCGTCCTTTGCATCTTCACATAATGCCTCCGGGGCCTGCCAGCACAGAAATATTGAGAAAACGAGGATTGATACAAATATTTTCATTATTAAAAGACCTCCTTTAGAATCCGACAATGTCAAAAACAAATGGATATGAGACTAGAACTTCCGAACCGCTGGGTTTTGGGAAACGCCATGTTCGTATCGCCTCTTTTATGCACGCATGTATTTCATGAGAATTAATGGATGAAGACTTTATTCTGACTTCACCTACTTCCCCTGTCATCAGGATCTTCCATTCGAACATCACCTTGCCCACGATTGAAGGATTGGCTATAAGTTCCGTTTCATAGCAGTATGTGATGTCATCCAGATGCTCGTCGATCACCCTCTTTACCGCCTCCATGGAAAGACCTCCCCTAATCCTGACCGATTTATCCAGCGTGGCCGTGACCATCCCCATTACTTCCTGCTCTCCTGTTTTACCCTTTTCAAGGGCAGCTACAGTTCCTTCACCCTTTCTTCCGTAGCTCCTGAGCACCTGGCTTGAACCCTTTGTAGAGATTATTGAGCCTTTAGGAACCGCAATTTCACCTGTGCCGATATGGCCGACAACACCGCCTACCTTTAGATTGCCTGCGGTAACATTAGGGGAAGAAACAGCATCAAGATTTGTAACAGCGGCAAGGGCGTTTCTGGGCTGTATTCCTACACTGTCTGAGATCATGCCAAGTATCCCTGTCTCATTTATATTCCTGGTTGAGACATTGCCTTCGCCAAAGCCTCCGCCTGCATCCGGGTGCCTTGATGGCCTGGATACGGTTTTGCTTTTTGAAGGTTTCTTATTTGATGCCACCCTGACAGGTTCCTTTTTCAAAACTGCTGGTTTTGGCTCCTTTTTAAGCTGCGGCTCTACAACCGGTGCGGGTTCAGGCGGTTTTGGTTTCGGCTGGGGCTTCATCACCTTTTCCAGTTCAGCGAGCTGATTTGTATCAAGCTGAACAAAGCGGGCTTCATCCTCAATCTTTTTTCCGCTGTCAAAGGATGGGAACAATCCCAGAAAGGTTAAAAACACGATATGAAAAGCAAAGGATACACCAAAATGCCTGTAGGATTTTTTATTTGATTCTTTTATCTCTGGTATTTCCGGGACAAGGGAACCGCCTACCATTCGCATCTGGTAGTCAAAGTACCCGTCAGATAAAACCGCCTTACCATTACCCGGTAAGGGTATCCTGTAGATGCCCTTTCGTTTGCTGATGCAGTTTTTATCTTTCATGAGCACTTGCGTTGCAACAGACTGCTCACCATCTATTTCCAGGTTTCCCTCAAGATTTTTATTAAATGAAAACAGTGCCTCATTTGCCTTCTTAAATTCAGCCAGACAAAAACGTTTATTATTGTCATCCGAAATATAAAACCTCTCTTTTTCTTCCAGGTGCTGAATGTCTATGACCTCACGGCCGCAAAGCTTGATAACCTCCAGGTATTTTTTATTCGAAGAGTTAAGATGTAAACCGGATTTATTTAACTCATTAATCCTGTCCTTCAGGGAAAAATCCGCAGGAAGATCTTCTTCATCCTCATCTTCTTCATCATCTGTTTCAAAACCATAAAACTTCCACAGGTTCTTTTCCTTTACCGGTGATGACTCTGACTGTTCTGTCTTGTTTTCGGGTTCCTCCGGTGAGGAGACATTTGTCTCTTCCCGAATTGCATCCTGTTCATGGGTCTGAGACTCTATTTCTGGAGACACATCGTCTTGAACGGGAACGTCATGCTCCTCAGTTCCTTTATGGGCTGTCAGTCTGCACACTGCACCGCTTTTCTCAAAGACCTTTTTATATTTTTTGGCTATATCTATTTTCAGGGCGCTCTTTAAAACAACCATCTTTCGACTGAAAAAATGCTCTATCCGGGATTCATCCGACTTGAATATCCTCGACAGGTTGATTTTGACGTTGCCTATATCCTGACCGGTCTTGACATCGCCCTCAAAGATCAGATCGTAAAGATCATGGTCTTCGTCTGAACCGCCTTCAAACATGCCAAATAAATCCACCTCAGGCTTTTCATTATTGTCCTCATGTTCAACCGCTTTTTCATTCTGTTCCGGTGAATCGGCACGGGCATCTTCTGAAACGCCAGAAAGATCAATACCTGAAGCCGCTCTTATGTCTTCATCTGAATTGTCAGCATATGTGATATTATCTGAGTGTATCTGGTCATCGGATGTTTTATGATGTCTGATCTTTAAAATAAAAGGCCCCAGCCCGACCTGTTCCGAGGAGTCAATAATGGATATTCCAAACTGATTTCCTCTGATGAGAAGACCTGACTTCTGTGTCTGATCAAGGATTACCGGCTGGTCGTCTATAAATGTTATGCAGGCATGCCTGTCAGCAATCGCATCATCAGAAAGAACAAGATCCGCCTCCAGACTCTTTCCGATAATTATTCGATTCTGGGAGAAAATCTTTTTACCAAGATATTCACCTTCCCTGTAAACCTCTATCCTGATTGAATGCGTGATAGAATGATCACTGGAGAGATTTATCGGAGCAAGTCCATTTGCCGCCGGGTTAAGATCAGGTTCTATATACGCTCTATTTCCATGTAGCTTACTCATAGTATCACCATGTTTTTTTTACATTATCCAGTTACAAATTCAGGCCTGATAAAAATCAGGGTTCATCATCATTGACCTGGAAATCCTCAAGAATTTCCTTTCGATATTCTTCTCTGGTCTTCAGCATGCTTTTGATATCGCTCTTCTTTCTGTGAAGAAGGTAGACCGCCCCGGATTTTATGCTCTGGCCCAGGATGTATGAGTTTCCGAAATCGATACGTTCCATCAGGTTGCCTTTTTTATTGTCTTTTGCTTCTGTATCTTGAGGTCCTGCCTCTTCAGGTTTCGCTTCACTGATCTCCGCTTCTTTTGTCTCCTCTTCCGCTGCAACTGCAATGAATGAGTGACACAGGAGAAAAAATGAAATGGCAATGCCGACTGTATATATTTTTATTTTACCCATCCCCTGTCTCCCTGTTACTCCTGCAGGACCGCGAACTGAAAATTGGGATAACCTGCCAGGCCTGCTGTTTTCATAACCTGATTAATAGTCTTGAACTCATGACTCTTGTCACACAGGAAGATAATTCCCTGATTGCCGGGCTTTACTTCCGGATTTTCCTCTGCAGTCTTTTTGCTGTTCTCGTAATGGTCCTTCAGACGTGTGTACAGGATTGATGCCTTAAGATCCTTTTGATCAAATCCCCTGAGCTCTCCATTATCAAGCTCAGCGATTATTTCGTCATCGAGCATCAGTGAACTCTTTGTTAAGACAAGCTTGAGGTTTTTATCGTAATCCATCTTTGTTGAGGATCGCGGCAGTTCAAGCTCACTGTCTATCTTGATTGTCTCTACCCTCTCAGAGAATGAGAAGAGAAGAAAAATAAGAACAATGGTGAACATATCCATCATGGATGTAAGCATGAGTTTTGGTGCGGCAAAGGATTTTCTTTTTCTTCTGTTATCACCAAGTGCCATAGATTTAACTCCTACCCCAGGGAACCTGACAACACCACGTTCGGGAACAGGGTTAACTCACCTGTTCTTCTTGCCGTGTCCATGGCGTGAATAATGGTATTATAATCCGTACTGTCATTTGGTATTAAGATCAGGGTGTTGCTTTCAGGGTACTGATTCTTTATCCCCTGCAGAAATGCCGAA
Source organism: Desulfatiglandales bacterium (assembly GCA_963667015.2). Taxonomy (GTDB): domain Bacteria; phylum Desulfobacterota; class DSM-4660; order Desulfatiglandales; family HGW-15; genus JAAZBV01. The sequence goes on along the minus strand of CAXXJJ010000001.1, from coordinate 1,620,979 downwards.
AATTTATCCAGGGGATAATTGCTGTTACCGTCCACGGGATATTCTGTCTTAAACTGATTAAGCTCATCGCCTGTCAATTTATCACTCATGGCAGACACCTTGAGAGAATCCTTTTTCAGTTCAACTACAACGGTCACGCTTACGGCTTTATCTTCTTCGGCCTTGCTGATGCTTTCAGCAAGTACCGGCACAGAGGTATTTACAGACTTAATATGATAGAAGCTTGCAGACATCAGGAGAAAGGGAATCAGAACAAGAAACATGTTCATGATGGGAACCAGATTAGGTTCGCAGTCCTCTTCCATCTCCCGTCTCTTTAGCCGCAGGAATGCAGACATTAGATGCTCCCGTCCTTTTTAAGTGTTGAAAGTGCGTTAGCAAGGGTAAGAGCCTTTTCCTCAAACTGGTCGATCAGGTAATCACCGCGGTTATTCAAAAAGTAATATCCTGCCATACATGGAATCGCCACGATAAGCCCTGCTGCTGTAGTCAGCATGGCCATTGAAATACCGGATGCCAGTATCTCCTGCTTCATGGCCTCGCTCGCATTGCTAACGCTCTTAAAGGCAACGATCAATCCCATTATGGTTCCCAGCAGTCCGAGAAGAGTGGATATATTGGCAAAGAGCGAAAGAAGGTTTATACGTGCCTTTACTTTTGGAATCTCCCTGAGTATTTTCTCTTCCATGGCCCGCTCTATATCCTTGTCCTTTTTATCCGACTTGATTAATCCGGCCTTGAGAATCCTGCCCAGCGGGTGTTTATCAATCTTGGAAACCTCTTTCAGTGCATCGCTGTAGTTTGCCTTTTCAAGCGCCTTCATAATGCTGTCAAAGGCCTTGTCCATGTTCAGCTTGAGCCTTAGATAAAGGAATGAAGCCCTTTCAAAAAATAAAGCAAATGCAATGATGGATACTCCGATTATTACCCACATAAAGGCGCCACCATTTGAAATTACGTTAAACATGCCGTCCTCCTTTATTGTCACTTTTGAATAACTTTTTTTAAATGGATAGATTACGGAGAGTTGGCACTGCATTTTCAATACCAATAAGTGTGCAGAAAATTATTCGCAACTTTAAATTAAATAATCAAACCGCAGGTAACTTTTTGATTTTTCAGATTGTTAGAGAAAATAAACAATTGGAAAATAATTTTAATTTTAATGAAAATCCAATGTGATTTGAAGGCGGCATGAGGGAAAACATAGGCACCAGCACCCCAAAAGTGCACTTATGTGCACTTTTGGGGTGCCTTAGAAAGATGAAGGCCCATTAAATGTCTACTTTTTAAAACATTTTATCAGGCAAACACTTTCGATAGTATGATTATATAGCCTATTTTACCCCGATATCATGTTTAAGCGACAAGGTTTTCCTGAATCAGATCAAATATTTCACACAAATACTGCGTACAAAATGGGATAGTTAAACATCCGGAAGGTAAAAGTGCCTGAAAAAATAGTCACATCATCCCGAATTACCAGACACTTATGAAGCTGATGCAGGTAAAGACAGAAAAGAAAAATAACTTCCGGAAACCAATAAATCCAGCGATGGGGTGTTTAAGCTTTTAAAATCATTCTATCGGATCAGTATTTTTCCTCTGGAAGAATCCGTGAATTCACCTACAATGGCGGCGGTCTCTATTCCCTTTTGCTTCAATCTTTTTACCAGCTCATGAGCTTCATTTTCCGGAAGGGCGATAAGGAGCCCACCGGATGTCTGGGGATCGAATAAGATATCAAGCATAACAGGATCAATATCATTAATTCCTTCAACCTGGTGTTCCCTGTATTTTTTATTTCTCATGCTGCCGGCAGGAACAATGCCCATCCCTGCGAACTCAACAGCCTCGGGAATGACTGGAATATTCTCCTTATACAGTTTTATGCCTGCCGAATTATCATCTATCATCTCGCATGCATGGCCTATAAGTCCAAAACCCGTAACATCTGTACATGCAGTAATATGGAAATCACCAAACTCTTCTGCCGGGCCTCTATTTAGCGAAGACATTATCTTAACAGCCCTGTTAACAAGGTCCTCTCCGGCAATGTTTCCCTTGATAGCAGTATTTATAATACCTATACCCAGGGGCTTTGTAAGGACAAGCAGGTCACCGGGTCTCCCTCCCCTGTTTGCAAGGACCTTATCAGGATGCACCTTTCCTGTAACTGAAAGGCCGTACTTGAACTCTTCATCCTCAACACTGTGACCGCCCAAAAGGAGTGCTCCGGCCTCCTTGATTTTATCGAGACCTCCCCTTAATGCTTCCTGAAGCACACTTATATCCAATGTGCTGACAGGAAAGGCGATAATATTCATTGCCGTGATAGGTTGTCCGCCCATGGCATATACATCACTCAGTGCATTGGCGGCCGCGATAAGTCCAAATGAGTATGGGTCGTCCACAACAGGGGTAAAGAAATCCACGGTCTGAATAATGGCAAGATCATCACTGAGCTTGAGCACACCTGCATCATCGGATGTATCAAGGCCAACGATCACATCCGCACTGTAGGGCAGTTCAAGACCGCAAAGGGCTTTTGCAAGGTCCGCCGGACCCAGCTTTGATGCTCAACCCGACCCTTTTACAGTCTCTGTCAGTCTCTTTTTTTCTTTGTCAGGCATACCGGTTTCTCATAATTGATAATTCTGTAAATAATTACCATATACACAGTTTCATGTCATGTTATATCTGATGACTTCGAATTTTCCTGGCAGTTTTCAGCATTTGCTTTTATTTGACATACCATATGTTAAATCACACGCAAGTTACACCGTAAACAGTAGAAGTATCCACAGGATAAATTCTTTTTTGCCATTATCTCCAGACAGGAATTCTTCTATTTTGCAGCTACCCCACACAGACCCTTCTTACTTCACTTATATCCGTCAATCCCTGAATTGCCTTTAATATTCCGTCCTGTCTGAGAGTGGTCATGCCGTCATTCATGGCCTGTGCAAACAGCTCTTCACTGTTAGACTGCTTTTTTATCATCCGCTTTATTTCCGGGGTTCCTTCCATAAGTTCATGGATGCCGAGCCGTCCCTTATAACCGGTTCCTGAGCACACATCACAACCGCCGGGTTTATAAAGTGTAAAGTCGTTTGTATATTTGAGCCCGGTTTTTTCAAACTGCTCTCTTCCGTAATCCAGAATGAGCTCTTCAAACTCTTCCTTCGAGGGGTGATATTCCTTCCTGCATTTATCACACAGACGTCTTACAAGCCGCTGGGCCATAACACCAAGAAATGCATCGGAAAAATTAAGAGGGTTGAGCCCCATATCAAGAAGCCTGGTAATTGTTTCAGGGGCACTGTTTGTATGGAGTGTTGATAAAACAAGGTGACCGGTAAGGGATGCCTCAATACCAATTGATGCAGTCTCATTGTCACGCATTTCACCGATCATTATTACATCCGGGTCAGCCCTCAGGAAAGCACGCATAATTCGCGCAAAATCAAGGCCGATTTTTGGATGGGCCTCCACCTGTCTCATACCCTGCTGTGTTATTTCAACCGGATCCTCAGCCGTCCATATCTTTATGCCAGGTTTATTAATATAACCCAGTGCGCTGTGTAGAGATGTGGTTTTACCCGATCCTGTAGGCCCCACCACAAGAACAAGGCCATAGGGCTGATGTATAATTTTTTTCATAACGTCAAGGTTACGCTGGCTTAAACCCATATTATCCAGATTCATTGCCCCTGCCTTGGCAAGTATCCTCATTACAGCATCTTCATATCCGCCGGCAGTCGGAAGAGTCGCAACCCTGAGTTCAAAGCCCGGTATACCTTTTCTTTTAAATTTTATCTTACCGTCCTGCGGCAGCCGCCTCTCCGCGATATCAAGCCCTGCCATTATTTTTATTCTGGATATAATACCCTTTGCCATGGTGTTGGGGACCTGGATATACTCCTGACAGACACCATCCAGCCTGAACCGGACAAGTGTTGCCTTTGTGAGCGGAGACGGTTCAATATGAATATCAGATGTATTTTTTCTGTATGCCGCTACAAGGATCTGATCAACAAGCTTTACAACCTTTCCCGACGCCTCGGTAAATTCGTCTATATTCTCCTCATAATTTTCCTCCTCTTCTTCAAAGGAGATATCAGGCATTAAATCGAAATCATCAAAATTTGAACCGGATGCATCCTCTTCATCAGTGGCCCTTTTCTTATCAAAAAACAGCTTAATATATGCCTCTATGTCTTCCTTGTATCCGATAAAAAATTCGGCCTTTTTAGCCTTAAGAAGGGCAGTTACAACATCTATCTTATTCAGGTTGATAGGATCATCAATCAACACCTGTATGGTGTCTTTTTCCCAGCCGAGCGGCACCCACAGATCCTGCAGGAGAAAAGATTTCTTTAAATTAGTAAGAAGTTCAACAGGAGTCGGGGCATCAGGATCAAATCCCCTGAAGGGATGTCTGTAGCATCCGGTAAGAGATACACCGATATCTTCTCTGCTTACCTTAAACTGGGTGACAAGAACATGTTCGACGCTGCTCTTGTTTTTCTTTGCAATGGCTAGAGAATCAAGCAGTTGTTCGGTTGTTATTATGTTATTGTTCAGGAGATAATCATATTTGGAACCCGTTGCAAAATGGGCTGCAAGAGCGTTCAATCGCCTCTTGATATCTTCATTTTTAGGGTCCAGCTCAGAGGCTGTTTCATAATAATAAAGGGCCTGTTCCTTGCTGTCTCTTTTTTCTAGTTCAAGGCCAAGCTGATATTTGACTTCAGCTAGCTGTTCATCTCCAAAATTGAACTTTTTAAAAAAATTATCTGCCTGAAGAATAATTTCCATTGAAGGATAAAGCTTAAACAGACAATCGCACAGGTCGGGAATAATTGTTTCAACAGGGTAGTCAAGAGAACAAAGTTTCTCATATTCGGTAATCGCTTCCCTGTATAGTCCGAGCTCTTTAAATGCATATGCAGTGTCATTAATAGCCGGGGCATTATCATCTGCCGAGATCAGCTGCTCCTGTATCCCGGTTACATCTTCTTCTGTCAGGCCTTCAAATTCCTCGGGATATTTCTCTTTTATCTCCTCTTTAAGGATATTGATCTTTTTCTGAATATCCGTATAGGCCTTGCCATCCTGAGAGGGGATAGTTGTCAATATTCCCTCATACAGGACCAGAGACTCTTTGGGTAATCCCATGGAGTGATATACTTCGGCTTCCTGCATTTTACTGTTTATATCAGTTGCTGTACCCATATCTAATAACCCGTATTATCCTCACCTATTGTAGTTCTTTTGAAATTGATTTGGCAGTCAGGGAAACAATCTGTTTCAATGTTGCCAGGACATTGGTACCTTCCATGGCACTGGCCTCAAACCATGGGACCTTTAATTTACTGTTAAGACTTTTCTGGAGCGACTCCACAGGTGTCAACGGGATTCCCTGATTTTCCAGATCTCTCTTGTTAAACTGCATTACCAGAGGGATTTTAAAAATATTTTTATTATAGGAGCTTAAGTTTTCCTGAAGGTTCTTTAAAGAGATCATATTTTTCTCTTTTCTCATGGCAAGAGAGTCTGCAACAAATACAATTCCGTCGGCTCCCCTTAACACAAGTTTCCTTGTTTCGTTATACATGACCTGCCCGGGAACGGTGTATAACTGGAACTTGAGTGAGTACCCATTGATGGCCCCTACATTAAGAGGCAGAAAATCAAAAAACAGGGTCCTGTCGCCCTTTGTCTTTACGGTAATCATCTCGGTTTTGATCTGGTCTTTATGTTCCCGGTGTATATACTCAAGATTTGTGGTCTTTCCGCCTCTGCCGGGTCCGTAATAAACTATCTTCGCCTGAATTTCTTTTTTATTAAAATTTATAAATGCCAAAATATTATCCCTGTTAGGCTTTCATGAATAGTAAGATATCATTTTAGTAATATAAGTCAGATCCAGCCCATTAATCTTCATGATATACCGACCCTCTTACAAACGGGTTCTATCACTCTCCATAATTTTACGAATAGCGCCAAGTTCAGATGATATTGTCGATATCCCTTCCACAAGGCCTTCAAGCATTTTAAAAACATGGTTAGTATCTATCTGTTCTTTATTTACAGGCACCCCATCACTCTTATTCGTCTGAACAGGAGATTCAGCAAATTTGATCTTTCCGGAAGATTCTACATCCTGAGTTCTCAGTTTTTTCTTATGTTCCAGGGAGAGCTCCCCCGGAACTGCGCCTGCTTTCTTTCTATTTTTGTTATTTGTCAGTATAATATCACCGTTCATCCGCTCAAGGCATTTTCTCCAGAAGTCTTCCAGGTCATAATTATTAAGCTCGGTGGCACCTTTAGTGACAAGATACCTCGCAATATTTTTTATTCCCTTTGCTGCGTCAGAATTGGGGAAAACAGAAATCAGCGGTTCCTGCTGCTTTACAGCCTTTGATACATGGGGATCAAGAGGAATAGTTCCAAGTGGGAAAATGTCTATATTGAGATTTTTATGAACAACCTCTTTGAATTTTGAATATAGTTTATTGGCAACCTCCATGCTCATACACTGGTTGATGGCAATCATTACAGTGCTGTCTATCTTATTTAAACAGAGTATTTTCAGAAGGGCATAAGCATCTGTAATAGAAGTTGGCTCCGGTGTTATTACCAGAACGATTTCGGGTGATGTCATACAGAATGATACTACGCTTTTTGAAATTCCTGCGGATGTATCAAAAATAAAGAAATCATACTCATCAAGAGCTGATAATGATTCTATTAAATCTTCCACCTGGTCAGGTTCAGGGTCTGCAAGCATCTTCACTCCTGAACTGCCCGGGATTATATCGAGCCCCGAAGGAGTTTTTATAATGATATCCCTGATGTCTTTCCTCTTCTCAAGAACATCTTCAAGTGTAAATTCAGGGTAATACCCAAGAAGGATATCTACATTTGCAAGTCCCATGTCCGCATCAAAGAGGCATGTACTATACCCCTGGGCTGCAAGATAAAGAGCGGCGTTTACACTGATATTGGTTTTACCTACACCGCCTTTGCCGCTTGTTACTGTTATAATTCTAGACATACTAAACCTCCGCCGCCATGCTTTCCTCATCTTTTAGCCTTGCACTCTCCATAAGAATCTGCATAAGCGGCTTTTCAATCTCCCGTTTATTTTTCTGACATATATCAGCTAACTCAATAATACTGTTATTCCAGCTTATAATATTTAATGCAGCCGGTTCTCCTCTCTGTTCTCCGGTTTCAGCGGCTATCAGCTCTCCATTACGAAAATAGAGGTAGCCTACATTGCCATGTGATCTCACGGTAAGAGTACAGATCTTACCTTCAATATCTATCAGCTGCAGGAATGAGGAGATGTTGATTCCATGTATCTGACTGGTAATGGTCGAACGCAGCTCCCTGATGACACTGTCTTTAAAGACATTCATATCCAGGGGTTTTTCGTAGAACTGGTAGGTGCCTATGGATTTAATTTTATCTTCCATTGTTTCCGAGCTTTCGCCTGTCAGAACTATAACGCGTATTCCCTGGATATGTTTATTTACATAATTCAGGAGTTGCAGGCCGTTTATCTGGGGCATATGAATATCACATACCAAAAGATCAAAATTCATGCTGTTCAGAAGATTTATTGCCTTTCTTCCGTCCTCGGCAGTATGTATCTCAAGCCCCTCTATATCTTTGAGTGATTTCTGGAGAAGCCTGACCGTGGAAGGGTCATCATCCACAATCAATACCTTTTTTCTGGAAAGGCTGTCTGGTACATCATTACCTGCCTTTGACCTTACATTTTTCAGATATTGCTCAATCCCGTTTTCCAGCGCCTGAATCAGATCCATCCTGTCGCACGGTTTGGTCAGTAACCGGAAAATACTCCCATTATTAATTGCGTCAATTGTGCTTCTCAGGTCCGCATAACCTGTAAGCAATATCCTTGTACTTTCGGGGGATATTTCTTTCACATGTGCCAGAAACCGATTACCATCCATTCCCGGCATCTTTAGATCCGATACTATCACAGCAAAGGGGCCATTATTTTTAATTATCTGGAGACCCTTTTCACCGCCCTCTGCAGTTTCAATAGTAAACTGTTTCCTCAATTGCCTTTTATAGCCATCAAGTATATTCGAATCATCATCTACAAACAGTATCCGGGTTTCCATTTTAAGCAGCTCCGTTTATTATATTTTGCCGGATTATTTCCCAGCTTTTCGTCTTGTTCTCAAGGTTCATGTCCGCCAGATAATTAAAATCAAAATCCATCTGAAACCCATCATCTGTATCATCATCTTCATGCCCCAGTGTGTTGGCTATATGCACAGCAGTTAAAGGACTGAAATCTTTGTCTCCATACATGGATGGATGATGGTGAAAGGCGATCGCTTCAATGATGTTTGACGGCAGTCCCCATAATTCCATTAGGTAAGCGCCAACCTCTGCATGAGTAATACCGAGTGTCTCTTCTTCTACCGACCATAATGGTCTGGAATCTTCATAGCTGTTTTGGATTATCTCCCGATATTCTTCAGAGAAATTTGATGCCAGTATCAGTTTTCCACAATCGTGAAGCAGTCCTGCGATAAATGAATTGTCAATTATCTTCTGGTCCCTTGATTCCTCTTTTGCTATAGCCTTTGCAAGATTACCCGTCAGAATATTATGTGACCATAAAGACTGCATAAAATTCCCGGGCATATCTATTGATTCGAATTTTTTAAAAATCTGAGAAACCAGAACAAGGGATTTAATAATATTGATCCCCAGCAGAATCGCAGCATGTTCAGGACTCGAAATGTGTCTGGGCAATGAAAAATAAGCGGAATTAACCAGTTGAAGAATCTTTGATGTCAGAGCCACATCCCTTGAAATAATCTTTCCGACCCTTTGAATTGATGCATCCCGGGATTGCAATTCTTCTGTTATTTCAAGATATATAGACGGCATACTGGGTAAAGAATCTATCCGGGTCAAGGTCTTTTTCATTGAATCATTTCTTAAAAAATCGGAAAGCCTGCAGGTTCTCAGGATAGTGGATTTCAATACCTCCGGGTCGCAGGGCTTATTGAGAAAGCGATGAGACACATTTACAGACTTCATGGACATTTCCAGGTCCGGCTCTCCTGATAAAATAATCCTTACAGTATCGGGATAGAGGTCCTTAACCTCTGCCAGCAGCTGCAGACCCGTCATTTGAGGCATACTTATATCGGTTACGACAACATCAAAATGCTCTTTAGCCAGCAATGACAATGCCTCAGGACCGCTCGCAGCAAAGGATGTATTGAAATTATTCCTTTCTGACCTGAGCATCCTGCCCAAGCCCTGAAGTACCATGGGCTCATCATCAACAAATAATACATTTCTTTTTATCTCATGCGGATAAGTATTATTCATCTTGCCCCCTCAAAGGCAGGCGGATAATCATTGTAGTTCCGGTGCCTTCCTCTGTTTCAAAATCTAAAACCCCTCCATGATTATTGACAATTATTGAGTGCGAAATGGCCAGTCCCTGGCCGGTTCCGGTTCCCACTTCCTTGGTTGTAAAAAAAGGATCAAAAATCTTTGACCTGATTTTCTTTGGAATACCTGTTCCCGAGTCACTGACACGTATTTCAACCCATGAATCATCATGGGTTGTACTTACTCTTATTATTCCCTTACCATTTTCATCAGGCCTGACAGCATCCTTGATGGCGTGGACTGCATTAATAATCAGGTTGAGGATAACCTGATTTATCTCGCCCAGCATGCAGGGGACTGGAGGAAGGCTTGAATCAAGATCGGTTACTACATCCGCCGCATACTTCCATTCATTACGTGCAACAGTAATAACGTTTTCAACAGCCTTATTTATATCCGCGACCTGCTTTCCTTCAATTCCCGGGTGGCAGAATTGTTTCATTGCCGATACTATATTCGAAACACGCTGAAGTCCTTCAATGGACTGTCCGATAGCCCTTGGAATTTCCGTAAGAAGGTAGTCGGCATCAGAATCAATTATCAGTTTTTCAATTTCACCTATGGCTGACGTCTCTATCGATCCGGCTTTAGCCTCCTGTACAAAAGACAATGACTTTTTAAGCAGACCAGTTATGTCCCTGTATGAATCCTTGAGAAACTGAATATTATCTCCAATATATTGTATAGGCGTATTTATCTCATGGGTGATACCTGCAGCCAGCTGACCGATAGACTCCAGCCTGCGGTTTTGATTGAGCTTGTCTTCATGATTTTTGCGCTCGGAGATATCTCTGGCTATCCCTTTGAAACCTGTCTTCTGATTCATCCTGTCCGTTTTCAGACATATGGATGCACCGATCAGCCTTTTAAGGCCGTCCTTCCTGACTATCTGAAAAACAAACCCGTTTTTATGCCTGCCGGTTTCAAATATTTCCCTGAACTCCGCCTTTACTCTCCCTGAGTTTTCCTTATCCAGAAACTGCATAAGATTCTTGCCGATCAAATCGTCATTTGAATAACCCAGCATCTCACATAAGGGGTTATTAAAAAATGAGAAATTACCTGCTCTATCAATCTCAAAATAGGCCAGTTCAATATCCTCTAAGAAAGACCGGTATCTGCCTTCAATCTTGTGAGATAACACCTCTTTTTGCTTTTCTACCGCGCCTTCACATGAAGAAGGATTCAATTCATGTTGAAAATGATGCTGGCCTATCTTTTCTGCAGACATTATATTTCTCATATTAAACGATTTAGTATCCTGTTTTCCATGGCATCAGTCATAAAAGAATATTGTCAACAACGGCAAAATATGCGCCCTCAGGTTGCTTTAAACTAGACATAGCCAGATTAACCTTTATTTTTCCGCCATATTGATTTTCAAAAAACACATCGGATCTCAGGAAACCATTATTGTCACCCCGATGTATCTTCTTGTTAAAATTAATAATTATCTTGATTGACTCAGGATGAATAATCTCTTCGATCCCCATGCCTATCAAACTGTCAATATCAATCCCGCAAAGATCCGCCCACGCATTGTTCCCGCTCCAGATGTACATATCCTTCAATACTGCAGCAGGCATGGGCATCTGATGAATAAATGAAGTGTACTGAGTATAATGTTCATAATAGTACTGGCAGCTGGAACAACTGACCGAGCATTTTGTTCTGTTGTCTGTTAAGGTAAAACATTCGCTGATCTTATACCTGAAGACCTCACAGCCTTCACAATTCTCGCTATGATTCCCCTTTTGCCAGTAATTCCAGCAGTTTTGATATGTTTTAAATGGATGGGAATGTGCCCCTCCAATGCCTTCAACAAGGGTCTGGGGTACCGGACGCCCTATGGATTCAAGAAATAATATCAGATCTTCCATAGAGACCCAGAATTTATTGCCCGAACGCTGGGCCGGAAGCCCCTTCCGGGTAATCCAGTAGGATGCAGTGCTTCTCGCCACATCACATATTTCTGAAATATTCAATACTGATAGCATTTGTGTTTCAGGATACATTGCCCTCTTCTCTCCTTTAAATACTATCGGAAGCTTTTGGAATTTCTTTAGAACTTCATTAATATTTTGGAATTTTTTTAGAAATATTCGGAAGATTTACATAAAAGATGGAAGGAAAAGCGCTATTTGAGGGAAAATTGTAAGAAGAATTATGGCAGCCAGTGTAGAAAGGAGAAAAGGCCAGATACATATGCCAAATATTATAAATGTTAGGACAAAAGGTATGATGGGACTTTGGAAAATCCCAACTTGTGCCACCGCCAGGCTGAAGGCCATCAGATAATCCACATTATGTAATCGCTTAAGCAAAAAAACCGCGCCAGTTAAAAAGAAAACTAATCACGGTTTTTGCACGCTCTTACATAATGGTGAATGATTATCAGAAGTCCTCAAGCCTTTTCCCCCGGCCATCCGCCCCGAAAAACACCAAGGCAGTTAAAGATAAAAAAACATTCAACCGCCTTGGTGTTATTAGCGATAAGCGTCCTTAATTATGTCACTGTCAAGGGTTGACCCCGTTCTTTTCTCGTTCTTTTCTTTTTCTCTGTTAATGAGCAAATCTTTTATTTTTTCTCTTTTTTCGATCATATCTTCTCTCTTTTCTGTTATACTCCATTCAAGAAGTTGTTCATTAATTATAGACGCTGTTTCTCCTTGGTTATTCTTATACGATGGATTAGCTCCAGCATTTAATAATGCCGACACTTTCTCTACAGAGCCATCATATACAGCTAACACTAACGGAGAATTACCCTTTTTTACATTTAGATTTTCTAGGTATGCGCCATTATTTATAAGAGTCTGTAGCACTTTTAAAGAACCCCTAGAAGCTGCCTCCTTCAATGCCGTCCATCCATTAAAATTTTTATTTATATCCGCACCATATTTTAACAATATATCAACTATATCTGCATCTTTACCTCTTGACGCTATAATTAATGGCTGTTCAAAAGAAGATCCTTGCACTTCTACTTTCGCACCTTCCCTTAAAAGATATTTCACAACTTTATAATTTTGTACCCTTATAGCGACATCTAAGGCCGTGAACACATTCCCTCCAGATATTCTTTCATTTACATCTTTTCCGGATTTGATCAAATTCTCTATTTCATTAATATCACCGATATAGGACGCCTTCATGATTTCAGTCCACGAATCTTTATTAAAATCCCATTTATTTTTCGTGGCTTGAACACTAAATGAAAATATCAATATGAAAATACTTACAAGCAAATATAATTTTTTCCACATAACAACCTCCAAGAATCACTGTTTATGGAATAAAGCATCTACTATATAAAATACCATTAGTTGTTAATACTTGGTTACTAGTGTTATTCTCTAAAAATTAATTTGGAAAATGAAAGCGAAAGTGAAAGCGAAAGGGGTCAGACCTTCATTATTGACAGTTTATCTTCAATTTTTTTTAGCGTTTTAACAAGAGTCTTATCTTTCTTAAGTTGTCCGGCAATCCGTTTGCTGGCCTGACAAACTCCGGAACCTCCTATCTCAAAATGCGCACCAATATCGTCCAGTCTTTTTCCAGTAAGTCTTCTACATAGATATATCTTTATGTTCCTTGAAAGTTTTTTATCTTCTTTGACAGCCTTATCTACTTCTTCAGAGATATTATCTATAGATATTTCTCTCTTTAAGGTTTTTAATGCCGGCAGATCTTTATCATCCTTTTGACCTGACAGATATTTATCTTTTATAAAGTTAATGAATTCCTGTGTGCCCAATAATGTTGAACTTACAACATCTTTCAGTGGGCTTTCATATTGTTTATCAATCATTTCACCTACAAATTTCTTATAGTTGTTTTGTGCTTCAGGAAGTTTTTTGCCGAAATATCCAAGGATAAAATCGATCCTAAGCCATTCAGGATATTTTTTATTTCCAATGTAATATGAATAACTTGACCACTCATATTCTTCTGGCAGCTCAACTATTTTTGCTCTTACAGGATTCAAATGTATATATCTCGATAATTCCATGGCATACTCGTCAGCTTCAATAAGGATTGCCTTATATCGCCCCTGAAAAAGGTGCCCGAATCTGTCACGCTTTACATTGAAATAGGTGGTATATGCACCATTTATATGAGCCATTATTTTGGATAGGTTTCCGGAGGGTGTTTCAAGTAAAAGATGATAGTGATTACTCATCAGACAATAGGCGTGGATTACTGCATCATATCTTTTAACCGCCGATTCGAGGTATTCAAGAAATTTCTCACTGTCCCTCTTACTTTTAAATATAACCTTTTGTTCATTTCCTCTGGAAGTTACATGATAAAAAGCTCCCGGATAAGATATTCTTAAGGGTCGGGCCATGATTGGTTTCCTCATATTTTTTTATGAAAGAACATCTATCATGACCCTCCAGTTTTGTCAATAATGAAGGTCTGACCCCGTTCTTTGCTATATACTACGGGCATGATATCTAATCAAGTCCTGAATTATAAGAATAATAAGGATTATAAGCATTTTATAATGAACTAGATGAATTAAATTCTCACAACATAAACAAACTGACAACATAATTACCGGATTTGGCAATATTGCCAAATCCGGTAAATAACGATTTAAAAAAAGGTTTTACTGCCTCCCAAGCCGCTGAAAAGCACGGTTGGCCTGAATCTCTGGTCTGGGCACTTAAATTGGATGGGAAAAATGACCTCGGTAAATGCAGTGAATTAAAGTGGGGGATCAGAACCTGGGATAACTGGTACTGGACCGATTGCGATAAGAGATTCGGTGATGACTGGCCCGGTAGAATACCTGCCCAGCTTGTGGCTCATATCCTTTATTTCTTTTCCAGGGAAAAAGACCTTGTTATGGATCCCATGGCCGGCGGCGGAGTTGTCTCTGATAAATGCCTTGCATTCAACCGACGCTGCTGGAGCTTTGATATGGTTGATAGAATCGATGAAAGGCCTGAGATAGAACATCACTTCTGGGATATTAATAGTCTTAAATGGCCGGTTAACGGGAAAACAAAGCCGGATCTTATTATCTTTGATCCGCCCTATTTCAGCAAAAAAGTTAAAGAGTATGAAGAGAACAGTATATCAAACATGAGCAGAGAAGAATATCTCAGGTTTCTTGAAGAGTTTTTTAAACTGGCAAATGAGAACAGTAAAAAGAGTACAAGGCTCGCCATAATAAATGCCGACTGGCGTGATTTCCAGGGAACGCCTGCTATTAATGAATCCCGAAGTGAAGCAATATTGATAACCGATTACTGTAAATTTTTGGATAACACCGGATGGGAAGTCAGTCATATAATACAGGCTCCAATGTCATCTGAAAGATTCCAGGCAAATGTTGTTGCAGCAATGCAGAAAAGGAAAATACTGGGTGTTACAAGCAGGTATGTGATCATTGCCAGAAAGACAGGTAGAAAGGAAAACTGAAAGCCGGCTAACAGCCTTAAACTTATAGGCTTTTTGGAGAAGCTCTTACTTCGGTTTTCAAACTGTTACATAAAAGATGGAAGGAAAAGGGCTATTTGAGGGAAAATTGTAAGAAGAATTATGGCAGCCAGTGTAGAAAGGAGAAAAGGCCATATACCTTTAAAAATTACTGTTAAAGGAACATCAGGGGCCGCACTCTTAAGCACAAAAACATTTAATCCTACCGGCGGAGTTATAAGCCCCATTTCCAGGACAATAACCATGAGCACGCCAAACCATATGGGATCAAAGTTCATTGTCTCAATCACGGGAAAAATAATAGGGACAGTGAGGATCATGATCGCATAACAGTCCATTACACAGCCAAGAAGAATGAAAACAAGAATAATAGCATAAAGGATAACTATCTCAGGAAGAGCAAGTCCTGCTACAAAATCTGCCAGGCCCATGGGAAGCCTGGCAAGACCCAGAAAAGTTGAAAAAATATTTGCACCGATAATAATAAGAAAGATCATGGCAGTTGTCCTGCCTGATTCCATCAGGCATTCCACCAGTTTTTTCCAGGTCATTTTTCTTTTTAAAACAGATATTAATAAAGCTCCAAAGGCCCCTACTCCTGCTGCTTCATTAGGTGTAAAAACACCCATATATATGCCTCCCATAACAATAATGAAAAGCAGCAGCATTCCCCATGTCCCTGAAAGAGATTTCATCTTTACTGCGAAGGAATTATTGTCTCCCCTTGGACCCATTTTAGGGTTTATTGCGCACAGGATAAAGACAGTTAACATGAAAAGGAGAGCAAGCATTATCCCGGGGATAAAACCTGCCATAAAAAGCTTGCCTATTGATACCTCGGTCAGGAGACCATATATTATAAATCCTATGCTTGGCGGAATCAGTATGCCCAGGGTTCCGCCCGCGGCAACGCAGCCTGTGGACAACCGGTTGTCGTACCGGTATTTTTTCATCTCGGGGATGGCCGTCATACCCATCGTTGCCCCTGTTGCAAGGGAAGAACCGCATATAGCGGCAAAACCGGCACAGGCAAGGATGGTTGCCATGGCAAGTCCGCCTTTCAGGTGTCCCATCCAGGTATATACCGTTTTATATATGTCTGTACTGATTCCGGAGACAAAGGCAAACTGTCCCATTAGCACAAAGAGAGGTATAACACTCAGTGTATATGAAGATCCTTCTGTCAGTGGTGTAATTCCAAGTATACCCATTGCAGAATCAAACCCGATTAAATACCACAGACCCAGGAACCCTACAATAGACATGGCTATACCGATATACATCCTTAGCGCCAGAAGCAGGAACATGATAAGAATGCCTATTATACCGGTCATCTCGGGGCTCATTAATTACTGCCCCCCTTTTTGCTTTTCAAAAAAAAGACAATATCCTTGATATATTCAATGCACAAAACAGCGCAGCCAAGGACAAGAAAAAAAACAAAGGGGTAACTTGGCACAGCAAGATTTGGTGATGATTCACTCGTCCCCATCATTTCGACGGCTTTTTCAAAACCCATCCAGACAATCAGTATCATGATAGCCAGACAGGCCAGGTGATTAAATATTTCAATAAAAATCTTAAGTTTTTCAGGAATAATCATCATTAAAAGGTCAACAGATATGTGGGATTTTTTGGTTTGGGTATAGCCTAGAAAGGAAAAGATCAGTATAAGAATCATAAACTCTGTAAGTTCATAAGCTCCCAGGACCGGCTTATTAAAGATATACCTTCCTGCCACGTCCATGATAGTAAGACACATCATGGCAAAAAGGGATAAAGCCCCTGCATAGGCAAGATAAGTACTTAAATTTTGAAGTATTTTCAAAATAAAATGTAATGGTTTTGTAAGACTCATGCTCTACATTATCTATTCAGCAATATGCCTGATAGCAGCATCAAGTATTGCCTTTCCCGGTAAATTTTTATTATTCATTTCCTCTACCCACTCTTCTCTTAAGGGCATAGTCAGTGCCTTAAGTTTTTTTACGTCTTCAGAAGGCAGTTGAATTGTCTGCATTCCCTTTTCAAGGCATTGCTCTTTCTCAACCGGTCTCATTTCATCATACACTTTTCCTGCATCTCTGGACATTACAAGACCTGTCGTCTGATCGATTATTTTTTTGATGTCATCAGGTAAAGAATCATATTTTCTTTTATTCATAACTATCATCATGGTCATTGTATAGAAATCTGTTTCAGTGGAATACTTAAGAAGTTCGGCCAGTTTAAAAACATGCAAACCATTCCAGTCGAGGACAGTTCCATCAACAACCCCTCTTTCAAGTGCTGAATAACTTTCAGAAATCGGCATTGTGACCGGTACCGCACCAAATGCCTTGAGCGCCTTTGTGACATGGGGACTGGCAGTCCTGAATTTCATACCCTGAAAATCTTCAAGATTTTTTATGGGTTTTTTCACTGTATTAAAATGACCCGATGGATGACAAAACAGGGCAAGTACTTTGACTTTTGAATACTCCTCCTGAAATTCGGGAAACTCCTCAAAGGTTTTCCACATGGCAACAGATGTCTTTTCAGCGGAAGGGATCATAAAGGGAAGTTCAAATACGGTAGTAAGCGGAAAACGGCCAGGTGTATAGTCCTGGAGGGCATATGTAATATCTGCTATACCTTCTTCAGCCAGGTTATAGTGGTCTGCAGCCTTCCCGAGTGCACCCCCGGAAAATATAGTGACCTTAACCCTCCCTCCTGACATCTCTTCAATTTTTTTTGCCCACGGTTCGAAAATCTTGGTCTGCACTATGTGTTTTGGCGCAAAGGGCTGTGCAACACGGAGTTCAATGGTAGATTCGGAAGAACATTGCGTCAGCAAAACAAAAAAAAGACCGATAATGCAGAATGAAAGGAAATGTTTTTTACTCACAGTTACTCCTTTTAAGTGTTCATTAGGTTTCTAAATATACAAAAAAAGGACAGTTTCATGGCGAAACTGCGCTGAAATTCAAGTATTCAAATCTAATAACTGTGTTTTCGGTTCAGTAATATTTCACAAATTGAAAAATAGATCAACCTTATCTTATTTTTTTAATGAGCATAGTGCCTGCATCCAAAGAAACCGGGGTCAGCCCTTGACATTGGACAGCCAAAGAAACCGGGGTCAGCCCTTGACATTGGACAGAGATTGATGAATCTTTTTAATTTTATTATTTAAAGAGCTGTCTTTTAAAGGGCTGTTTAAAAATCTCTGTTTTATTTTTGCTACAGCAGAATAGCTTAATCCGCCCAATAATTTTCCAATCTCATTATTTGACATGTCAGTATAACCCTTCAAAAAATAAACTGTCATGCCTCTTACCTCTCCCTTCATATTAAGCAACTCATCAGCAGGTATGGACAGATAATTCGATACAGCTTTAATAACATCTTCCGGCTCAATTGTTTTCCGCAATTTTGTTCTATGAGAGGTTTCATCCTTTTCAAGTTTAATATCATCCAGAAAATCGAGAGTTTGCTTAATAAATGCCTTTGTCCCGAGTATAAAACCTCCATAAATATCCTTTAAAGGATTCGCCAGCTTATCTAGATCTGCCCCTTCTACAAAAGACCTGTAAAGTGACAGAGCCTGCTTCTTTTTATTTGCCATCATGCTCAGGACTAATTCTTTGCAGACAATATCATTATCTTTTTCTTCGATATACGACGTATAACTGCTATGAAAATAATCTTGCGGTTTTTCAACCATTCCGGCTTTGACAGGATTAAGGTGGATATATCTGCTAAGTTCCAACAGGTAGCTGTCTTTTTCAATTAGAATGGCCTTAAACCTTCCCTGGAATAGATGTCCGCTCCTGTCTCTTTTTTTATTTATGTAGGTAGTATAAGAGCTGTTTAAGTAGTGCATAATTTTGCTGAGGTTGGCATTTGGTGTTTCTAAAAGAAGATGATAATGGTTACTCATCAGTACATAGGCATGGAGTCTGTATCCAAATTTATTAATGCCTTCTGAAAGGTATGCTTTAAACTTCTCGAAGTCTGTTTTATTAAAGAAAATCCGGCTACGATCGTTCCCGCGGCTGGTCACATGATAAAAAGCACCTTCATATTCTGCCCTTAACGCTCTTGCCATAAGAAACCTCCCATACCTTAGGTTAGATATGGGAGGTTATATCAATTAAAAATGTCCAATGTCAAGGGCTGACCCCGTGCTTTTCCGTAAACTGCTTCAGCCTGCGTTTCCTCATTTCTGAGGTGTCCATCAGAATCCGGAGGTCATTTTCGTTAAAAGATCGCTATTTCAATGATTTGGGAAGTTTTTTAAAGATATTTTCTACCTGTCCCATAAATTTATGGGACAGGCGGTTTAATTCTTCTGAAATATTAGATCCACTGTCACTGCTCCTTCGTATTGAAGCCAGTTTTGCAAGCAGATTCTTCACACGCAGTAATGCGGATTAGCCCATACTGTCATGCGCCTCATCACCGCAAAGTTCCGAATCAACCAGATCGATAATAGTTTCTATTGTTTCTATAACTGACAGGTTTTCACGCTGCAGGTTTTCCGCAATTTTGTTCTATGAGAGATTTCATCCTTTTCAAGTTTAAATCAATCAACAATGTTCAATTTAAGGGCAGACCTCGGGCTTTTTTACAATATGTGAAGAAATTGCTTTTCCGTCCCTGTGTAATTTATTGAAGTCCTTTATACTAATTGTTGTTTTTATATAAGCATCTTTCATAAGTTCTTCTTCACCAAACATACCCAGATAGAATTCGGCTATTTTACCCAAGGCAGGAAACAAGTGTGTCCCGATTTTCGATAATAATCCATCCGGATTCTTTTTTGCCTTTCTTTCAAACGCATCAAAGCTGCATCTGATAAAGTCCGCTAACCAAGGAGCAAATCCTTCGACGTAGGTTTGAGCACCTTTTAATGCCTTAAATGGTTTGGTGACAGGCATATACACTGCAGTTCCATCTTTGTTGATCCAGTCAAAATGGTATCCTATTACATCATTCATGCTGATATTACCGAATATACCACTGCCTCCACCTCCTCCGCCTCCGCCATTATCTTCAACTTCATCAGAGTTAATTGTGTATATCCCGGTCGTGGTCTCGCTGGAATTCCAATCAGCTTTAAAAGCCTTTGCCTTTATCGTTGTTGTTTTAGAGACTGCTATGGCTGATGAATATGCGGTAGAGATCTCGGTTGGATTTGTACCATTTGTTGTGTATCGGATCGTTGCCCCGGATGTTGTGCATGACAATGTAACGCTCAGGCTCGATTTATATGTACCTGCCGATGGGGAAAAGACAGGTGTGGCAACAGTGCCAGTAATTGTGTAGATCTCGGTTGAGGTTACACTTGAATCCCATCCAGTCTTAAACGCTTTTGCCTTTATAGTCGTTGAGCTTGAAACAGTTATAGCGGAGGAATAGACACTGGAATTCTCGGTCGGCTCATCTCCGTTAGTCGTGTAATGAATAACTGCATCAGATGTAGAACACGAAATGGATACACTCTGGCTGGATGAGTATGTCCCTGAAGAAAGAGAGAAGTTTGGAGCAGGAACAATCCCTGTTGTAAAAGCCGGTCCGCTTGGATCGATTATGATTCCGTTCACAATTCCATCTTCATCCCCATAATCACCATCAGTAATAGTCAGCATAACTTTGTTTTCATCTATAGCTATATTGTCTGTATAATCATTCAGGACACCACTGGTAGAATCATATTTATACCATTTGGTATCCAGTGGAAGTTCAACAGGGAAATAAAAATCTATATCAACTTTGGCGCCAGGGGAAAGATTATCAATCCTGAAGCTGAAAAGGCCGTATGGCATGGGATCACCTGGGCGAACTTCTTCGGGAATATCGTTCTTTGATAAGGATGTAAGACCACTAATAGCTGCACCTCCGGCATCCACTCCTATTGTCCGGCCTTGTTCGGCATCTTCAATTGCAAAAATGTTTTCTTCGCTGTCATTAGTGCCGTTATTATTAGTGTCAGTCTCGCCTTCAACCTGAAAAAAATCATCTATGCCGTTACAGTCTGTATCGTCAGGATCTTCGGTTTCTGTTGTGAAGGCGACAATATCTGACCATGAAGAATCAAGACCTGTACGATCTGTCAGTTTTACACGAATCCAATATTCATGATCCGGTAAAAATATGGATTCACTCATTGTAAAGAGCAGGATATCGCTTTCTTCGTTAATAATGCCGCTACCCATTTCCAATGTTTTATTCAGGACAATTTCGGTATCAGTAAAATCCGCGTCAGTACTGATCTGCCATTCACTGGAAAACAGGGAATCTCCATCCGGATCACTATATTCAGTTACCCTGAATTCATGATAACGCAGCGATACATCTGTTGTCTGTGTATTAATAACCGGTATAGCAGGTCTATGGATTTCAGCGTACTCAGCGTAATCGTTGTCACCATCACCATCTGTGTCTTGTTTTGTCGGATCAGTTCCAAACTGATACTCCTTAAAATCGGTTAATCCGTCACCGTCATAGTCTTCGGAACCATCCCTGGCAGTGTCACCAAAATAAGTAATCTCAAACCAATCCGACATCCCATCAGAATCAGTATCTTTCAAGACAGGATCGGTTTGGGCCTGGTATTCTTTTAAATTAGAAAGACCATCATTATCAAGATCCCTGCCGGCATCATTGACCAGAGGATTCAGGTCATATTGAACTTCCCAGCCATCGGGCATGCCATCGTTATCCGAATCAAAATTATTTGGGTAGGTTCCGATTTTGTATTCATTGATATTAGTGAGGCCATCGCTATCCAAATCAGCAAAAGAATCATTTATATTGGAGTTAAGTCCATAATAATTTTCCCATTTATCGGAAATCCCATCACGATCAGTATCAATAGCATTCGGATCTAGAGAAAGTATCCATACTGCACCTTGACTGCTACCAACATCATCATCTCCACTTGCCCCTACCGCAAGTTCTTCAATGCCGTCTCCATCAAAATCGCCAAGATAATCAACAGAAATGCCAAAGAGATCATCCTTATCGAGGTCGCCGGTAAAATTTCCTTCGGTGGAATTTATCTCTTGTTGAAATTTAACTGTACCGTTAGTATTTAAAAGCAGTATCCATACTGCGCCTTTTTTAATGCTCCCTTCCTTGTCATTCCTTGCCCCTACTGCTAAATCGATAGTGCCATCACCATTAAGGTCTCCTACAGTGGTTAATGATGAACCAAAATTTTCGTATGCATTAATAGTACCTGAAAAATATCCATCAGTATTACTTATTTTCTGATGTGAGTTAACTGTCCCATCTGAATTCAGAAATAATATCCAGACAGAACCGGTATCAGAATCACCATCATTATAATCGTCATACGCTCCTACTGCCAAATCTGTAATGCCGTCTCCATTAAGATCACCCAAAGAAACTACTGCTCCACCAAATTTACTGTTATCTCCTATGTCTCCTGAAAAATTCCCTTCAATAGCACTTATTTTCTGATGTGATTTAACTGTCCCATCAGGATTCATAAAAAGTATCCATACTGCACTTTTATCATCACCTGTCTTATCACCTGGTGCACCCACAGCTAAATCCGGAACACCGTCTCCATCAAAGTCACCAAGAGAAGTAATTGAACTCCCAAAAAAATCTGCGCTTTCAAGCATACCGGTAAATTGTCCTTCGGTGGAACTTATCTTTGATTGGATTTGACAGTCCCATCAGAGTTCATGAATAAAATCCATATCGCGCCGGGAGCCCACAGGCTATTGTCAGTCCCTGTTATTCCAGCAGCTAAATCTGTAATGCCATCACCATCAAGATCCCCTATACTGGTTAACGATTTTCCGAAGTGATCACTTTGATTTAAAATTCCTGTAAAATATCCTTCGGTGGCGCTTATCTTTTGATGAGACTTTACAGACCCGTCAGAATTTAAAAATAATATCCACAAAGCGCCTCCACCATATACCCCATCATCATCTCCGGATGCCCCTACTGCAAGATCTTCAATCGCGTCTCCATTCAAGTCACCTATGGAAGCAATTGAACTCCCAAAACCGTCCGAATAATCCAATAATCCCGTAAAATTACCTTCGGTTCCACTTATTTTTATATAAGACTCTACAAATCTCTGAAGCACCGCATTTATTTTGCCCCATCCGTAGATATTATTTTTACCATTTGAATTAATATCAATTGCATCAACTTCTATGATAACCTGCAATTCCTCAGGTGACATTCCAGTATCTTTGGATAGCAGAAGAGCTGCTATTCCAGCCACATGTGGAGCTGCCGCTGATGTCCCTGGAAAAGCTGAATCGCCATATGTATAAGTCGTTACACGATCTGGCCCCATAATGTCAGGTTTTATTCTTTCTGTGCTCCCGTTCCAGTCATTTGTAGGGCCCTGAGAACTGAACTCTTCCTGGGGGCCTGTTGTCCAGTTCATATAATCAATTGCACCGACGGCAAGAACGCTTTCCGCATCAGCCGGTTCAGCAATTGAGCTTTCTGATGTGGCAAGAGCAGAAGAATGGAAAACTTCGGAAATATCCCTGAATGGATAAAATTCACTTGTTCCACCAAGATATATTTCAAAATCAGTACCTGTAGGAGTTCCTGAGTCAAGTCTTGTAACCATAAGTGCAAAAAAACGGCCATCGGTTGCATCATCAGGAATATCCATAGATATATATTCTACAGGGGGTTGGGTTCCGGTCTGATATGTTTCGGAAGATGCTACAAGCTCTCCTATTTCCTGAGTCTCATAGTCATATTCATAAAGATACATATCGTAATCGATATTTGAAACCGGCCAGTCATTCCATCTCATCAATATTGATACTTCAGATGTTCTTGGCTCATTGTCATCATTCCAGGAAGGATAGGCACCTATCACATTATAATAACTGTTAACATAATAGCTATTATATTCATGATAGGTGTCTCCGTCATTGTCTGCAAAGGTTCCTTCCCAGTGTGAGCCAAATGTTAGCGTTACTCCTTCTATTTCATAAGATGAATTTCCATAATTACCTGCAGAAGCAACAACAAGTATCCCTGCATCCCTTAGCTCATCAAACGCCTCATCCAGGGGACCTGTGCCGTCACCCGGCCCCGAACCAAAAGTTCCAATTGAGAGGCTGACTATATCAATATCATTTTTAATACAGTAATCAATGACCTCATATCCTGCTATTTCATCTCCCATTTTGAGCAGGTGGAGCTCGGCATCAGGTGCCATATCATGGACTATCTCTGCGCAGGCTGTACCATGATAATATTCGGTTTCAAGCCCGTTACTTGAAAAATCATGGGTTATTACGTCAGCAGGCAGCTCTCCGGCAGCAATAGCTTCAGTCAAGCCTTTGAATCCGACATCCAGAACCGCGACCTTTACGCCTGCACCTTTATAGATTGTGTCATGAAAAATACTGGCACCTGTTAATGCTACGCCCTCTGTTACTTCTCCTGAAGGAAAGAATTTGAAAGGAAGCCTTGCATATTCAATGGAACTGCTTTCCCTGATCAATTGATTGACTTTATC
Source organism: Desulfatiglandales bacterium (assembly GCA_963667015.2). Lineage (GTDB taxonomy): Bacteria > Desulfobacterota > DSM-4660 > Desulfatiglandales > HGW-15 > JAAZBV01. Next base: position 1,596,546 of record CAXXJJ010000001.1, on the reverse strand, counting down.
CACAGGGATTTCGAGAGCTACAAAATTTGGACGTTTTCTTAATATCTGCCCCCCATAACTCTCAATCCTGTCTGCAAGATCGCCAGTATCATCTGCTGTATTAAGAACGATTCTGATATCTTTTTTACCAAGATTTATATATTCATCGATCTCTTTTTGTAGCGAGCTTGTGATTACCTTTCCGGTTTGGTCCTCTTTTTTGGGAATATCACTGACTGGACGGAAAGTTTTTTTTCCCTTCTCAGGTTTTGGTTTATCCAGAATTATTTTGCTTATTCTTTTTCTGATGTTTAATTTTGGATTATCCGTTAAGGTATCTTTTGAAAATCGAGAGGGTAAAAACATAATTATGATGAGGAGAGCTAAAGACAGCAGATATGCAAATTTTTTATCCATGTTCAGTAGATTCCTTTCAGATTCAGGTTGGCTTCATTAAGTTGAATAATCTGTGCAAAAAAAATCGACTTAAGAGTGAATAAAGTACATTTCACTTTATGTCCTGTCCGATTCATTAATAGGAATTATTTTGTATTGGAAAAGGCGAATTTTAACCCAAAAATCTATTGAATGGATTTCGGGTATAATTGCTTGAAAATTATCAAAATTTATAAGAAATGTCATTGTTATTCGGCAACAATTTAAAACATATTTAACTATTTGGTATTACAATTAAAATAACACAATACTTATTTACAGTCTGCAAAACACAGCCAATTTTTAGCATTTTATCAGTTCTCTCTATAATGAAAATAGCCTGTTATCTCCGCAGGAGGTAAGTATGAAATTGATACAATGTCTTGATCGAATAGAAATAATACTGGTATATTCATGAAATATTTTTGACCATTTTAAAGCACAAATAGATGAACAATAAAGCCAGCTATAAAAATAAAACTGATCTATCAGATTTCATATACAAAATAAGGAAACATCCTGATTTTGGCCCTTCATTTGTGCACCTTAAACATATCCCTGCTGTTGAGGCCGATTATGGTGATGATCTTTATCTCCCGGAGGAATTAGCCTGTATCCTTCACAACAACAGCATTGAAAGACTCTACAGCCATCAGAAAGAGGCCATTGAAAAAATAAGAAAGAATGAAAATGTTATCATTGCCACACCAACAGCCAGCGGGAAGAGCCTCATTTACAACCTTTCCATCCTTGAAAAACTTATACAGGGAAAAGAGTGCAAATCACTCTATATTTTTCCCTTAAAGGCCCTTGAACAGGATCAGTTAAAAGCACTGGCTTTTTACCTTAAAAACATCAAATCCAGAAAAATAACCGCAGACATATATGACGGGGATACCAGCCAGTACAAACGGCAAAAGATCCGCTCAAAGATACCTGACATCCTTTTTACAAACCCTGACATGCTTCATATGGGCATTTTACCATACCACGAGAAATGGCAGCAGCTCTTTCAGGATCTTGAATATGTTGTAATCGATGAGGTTCATACATACAGGGGGATATTCGGTTCACACATGAATCAGATTATAAAGAGGCTCAAGCGGATTTGCCGGCGCTACGGTGCTGCCCCAAGGTTTATCCTGCTCTCTGCTACGATAAATAATCCGGGCAGTTTCGGAAATCTTCTTATTGATGATAGAGTCAGTGTTATCGACTCCAGCGGTTCACCCAGGGCAGATCAGTATTTTATGTTCCTCAATCCTGATGCCAGCTCCAATTTTTCGGCAGCAAGGCTTTTTAGCTACTGTATCCAGTCAGGTTACAGGACCATTGTATTCACACAGTCACGGCAGGTTGCGGAACTTATTCACATATGGACATCCCGGCTTTCACCGGATTTGAGGCGAAAGGTTAGCTCCTACAGGGCGGGTTTTATGCCGGAAGAAAGGCGGAATATAGAAAAACGCCTTGCCACAGGCGATCTCCTGGGTGTTGTGTCTACAAGCGCACTTGAGCTGGGCATAGACATCGGATACCTGGACATATGTATCCTTGTGGGATACCCAGGCACAGTTATAAATACCTGGCAAAGGGGAGGAAGGGTGGGAAGATCGGGCAGGGAATCAATGATTATAATGGTGGCAAAACCTGATGCGCTTGATCAGTATTTTGTAAAGCATCCTGATGCACTCTTCGGCAGGTCATATGAGGCAGCAATCCTTGATCCTGACAATGAATATGTGATCAGGTCGCACCTTCCATGCGCGGCGGATGAGTTCCCCTTAAAGGAAGAGGATAACCAGTTCTGGTCCAATAACCTTAAGGAGCACATCGAACATCTTGAGATCAAAAATATGCTTACCCGGTCTTCTGATGAACCGCCTGCATGGCGTTCTATAAGACCCCGTCCACAGAACAGCGTAAATATTCGATCCGTGGGTGACAGCTACACCATATTTGACAGTACAACCGGTGCGGCAATAGGAACAATTGACGGCATGAGGGCCTTTAAGGAATGTCACCCAGGCGCAATCTATCTTCATATGTCCAGGCAGTATGTGGTTGAGTCAATAGACACAGAATACAGGGATATAATAGTCAAGGGTACAGATCTCAATTACTTTACAAGGGTCCACTCTGACAAGGAGACCGAGATAATAGAGATAAAAAGGAGCAAGCCTGAAGGTCAGTTTGTAGTAAAGGAGGGGATTATAAGGGTCACTGAGCGCGTAACAGAGTATGAGAAACGCGTACTCCCGGGTCAGGAACTCATGGGAGTCTTTCCCCTTGATCTGCCTGAACAGACCTTTGAGACGCATGGATTCTGGATCGAGATAGACCCTGTTATAGATGTACTGATTGAAAAAAACAACCTTCAGCTCATGGGAGGAATTCATGCCATTGAACACGGGGCGATCGGTATATTTCCCCTCTTTGCGCTTTGCGACAGAAATGACATAGGGGGCATCTGTTATCCCATACATCCGCAGATAGGGAAAACCGCAATTTTTATATATGACGGCCATCCCGGGGGAGTCGGTCTTGCCAGGAGGGGCTTTGATATTATATCCGAGCTCCTGAGAAAAGCCCTCGAACACATAAGTACATGTGAATGTGAGGACGGATGTCCCTCCTGTATACACTCCCCAAAGTGCGGTTCAGGCAACAACCCCCTTGACAAGAAATCCGCCATTGCAATACTTGAATACCTGCTGGGAGATATCCCGGTGGACAGTTTTTATAAACCTGAAGAAAAAGGTAAAGATAAAATGAAAACCTCTACAGAGGAGCATACGCAACAGGAAGAATCAAAACCCAGAATCTTCTTTTTCGATCTTGAAACCCAGAAGCTGGCCCAGGAGGTAGGAGGCTGGAATAACTGCCACCTCATGCGAATATCGGTTGCAGTAATATATGATAGCATCGAAAAAAAGTTTTTCACATTCACGGAAGATAACATTAACGAAATGGTTAACAGGTTTAAAGAGGCAGATCTGATAGTTGGTTTCAATGTAAAAGGATTTGACTATAAGGTCCTTGGCGCATATACAAACATTAACCTGTTTGATCTTCCAACATTCGACATCCTTGAGGATGTGTACAAGAGGCTGGGATTCAGGCTGGGACTTGATAACCTGGCAAAGGAAACGCTAAATCACGGTAAATCCGCAGATGGCTTAAAGGCAGTGGAATGGTTCAGGCAGGGAGATATGGAAAGCATTATTAAATACTGCACCCAGGATGTGGCAGCAACAAGAGATCTTTTCTATCATGGACTTGAAAAGGGACACCTTATGTACCGGTCTAAAAAAGATAATAAACGGGCAATGGTAAAAACAGACTGGGACCTGGAGAAAATGAGATAATGAAAGCTTTTGATTGTAAAATGTGCGGACAATGCTGCTATGGAAAGGGCGGCATTATTGTATCCGATGTTGAGGTAGAAAGGATAGCCCAATTTCTTAATATCGATCCGGAAGAATTCAAATCAAAATACACCGAAGTAAGGAATAACCAGCGCATGCTTGAAGCGGGTGAAAACGGTTTTTGCGTGTTCTTTGACAAAGAAAAACAATGCCTTATCCACACTGTAAAACCCGACATCTGCTATCTCTGGCCCTTTTATGATGCAAATATGAACGATGAGTACAGCTGGGACATGGCAAAGGATGCCTGCCCTGGTATTAATCCTGATGCAACCTTTGATGAGTTTGTAAAACAGGGCAGGGAATGAGCCTTCTCTCAAACCTTCTGGATATCATTTATCCACCGAGATGCCGGATATGTTCGGATTTTCTGGATGACCATCCTGCGGGCAGGGGAGATATATGTGATGAATGCCTTTCAGGATTTAAAAAATTAACTCATCCATACTGTTCAATCTGCAGCGAACCCTTTAAATCAAAGGTCCAGGAGGATCATCTATGTGAAAGATGTCTTAGGAAAAGACCTTTTTATGATGAATTAAAAGCACCCTACCTTTACGAACAAACACTCATGGATGCAATCCATCTTATTAAATATTCCGGCAAATCATATATTATTAAATCTCTCGGACCACTCCTTGGTGAGTTTGCAGGAGACCGGATCAGTGACTGTAATGGTATGATTATTATGCCTGTCCCTCTCCACAGGAAAAAACTCAGGCAGAGAGGGTTTAATCAGAGCGCCCTTCTGGCAAAAACAATCGGCCCCATACTTGGTATAGAACCCGATTTTTTTACGCTTATCAGAACAAGATATACAGCGTCCCAGGCAGGATTAAGCCTTGAAGAGCGGAGGAAAAATGTAAAGGGTGCATTTGAGGTTAGGGGAGAGCGAGATATCAAAGGGAGGAGCGTCATCCTGATTGATGATGTGGCCACAACCGGAAACACCATAAATGAATGTGCAAGGATATTAAAAAAAGCCGGGTGTGAAAGGGTTGTCGGTCTCACTCTGGCGAGGACAGCCCCATATTAACAGACCTTTCCTCTTATCCCATTGACAAAATTCCAAAACCCTCTATACTAAATGAAAATATTTTCTATTTAGAAATCGTCATTTTATACCAGACAATACAATAAAACAGGAAAATCAGATGGAACATTATCTGGAGAAAATTAAAAGCAGGGGATTAAAGCTAACCCCCCTTCGCAGGGCCATAATACAGCTGTTTATTGATAACAACATTCATATGACACCCGAAGATACCTGGGCAGGTCTCAGGGATCAATTCAGGCAATGCGGTCTCCCCAGCATCTACCGCAACCTTGAAAGCATGGTGGAATGCGGAATTCTGACCCGCCTCCAGTTCTTTGACAGGAAAAAGCATTATGGTCTGTGCAACTCGGAAAGGGACCATCACCATCACCATATTGTATGCATAAAATGCGGTAAAGTGGATGTTATTAATGAGTGTGCTATACCCCACAAAAAGAAAATCAAGGGATATCAAGTAGTAAGTCACTACATGCAGGTAAACGGGATATGTGAAAATTGTTCATAGGCCATCCGATAAAAACTGTTTTTGGGTGGAAGCTGGCAGCTTTCAGCTTTTTTAATTTAGACACTATTAAGGATATAAAGAATGTTTAAAAAAGTATTAGGTATAATTTTTATTCTACTGCTCATAAGCTCATATACATATGGCAAAGACAAAATAATGGTTGCAACCTCCATAGCACCACTGGCATATTTTATTGAAAATGTCGGCGGAGATCGTGTGGATGTCACCACGCTTATCCCTCCGGGAGGAAACCCGCATACCTATGAACCGACTCCAAGACAGATGATGATAGTGAGCAGGTCAGACCTGTATGTAAAGGTCGGTTCCGGCATAGAGTTTGAGCTCATGTGGATGAATAAAATAGAGGCCCTCAATAAGCACATGTCTGTATGTGATGCATCCAAAGGAATTACACTTATTAACACCTCGGATATCCAAGAAGAACCGGAACATGGGCAGATCAAAGGGGATGAGCATGGACACAGTCACCACGGGATAAAGGACCCGCACATCTGGCTCTCCCCCGCAAATGCAGTAATTATTACTGAAAATATCATGAACAGTCTTTCAGATAAAGATGCCGCAGGCTCGGAGTATTATTTTCAAAATGCATCATCCCTTATAAACAGATTGAGACTGCTGAAAGAAAATATCTCCATAACACTTAAAGATATCTCAAAAAGACAGTTCTTTATCTTTCATCCTGCGTGGGCATATTTTGCCAGGGATTTTAATCTTGAACAGGTTCCGGTTGAGCTTTCAGGCAAAGACCCCACACCCGAAAGGCTGGGGAAACTGGTAAAGAGAGCCATAAAAGATGATATAAAAGTAATCTTTTCATCACCCCAGTTCAGCAAAAAAAGCGCCGATGTGATTGCCAGGGAAATAAACGGAAAGGTTGTTTTTATTGATCCCATGCCAGAGGATTACATCAGCAACCTTGAAAAAACTGCACAGCTTTTTCAGGAAAATCTAAAATGAAAACTGAAATCGTATCACTTAAAAATATTAGCGTAGAATTTGACGGCAATACTGCACTTCACGATCATAACCTTACAGTATACGATGGTGATTTTATTGGTATCATAGGGCCAAACGGGGGAGGTAAAACCACCCTCCTGAAGGTAATCCTTGGGCTGGTAAAACCTTCACATGGAGAAATAAAGGTTCTAGGAACAACCCCGGAAAAGGCAAGAAACCGGATCGGTTATGTTCCCCAGATGATGGAGGTGGAAAGGGATTTTCCGATAAGCGTGAAGGACACGGTTTTGATGGGGCGGCTGTGTCACAAAGGTCTTTTCAAAAGTCATAATAAAAAGGATTATGACCTGGTGGACCGGGCGCTGGAAGTTGTTGAGATGTCTGACATGAAAAACAGAAAAACAGGTAACCTTTCAGGTGGAGAAAGACAAAGGGTAATGATAGCAAGGGCACTTGCCTCTGAGCCGAAACTCCTGCTCCTGGACGAGCCCACCGCGAGTATAGACCCAAAGCTTAAAACCGATATCTATGATCTGCTTAACAGCCTGAAACAAAGGATGACCATTATCCTGGTTACCCATGATATCGGCGTTATCAGTTCACATGTTGACAAGGTAGCATGCCTTAACTGCCAGCTCTTCTACCATGATTCAAAAGAGATTCCAAAGGAAACCCTCGAATCCGTTTACCAGTGCCCTGTTGACATAATTGCCCATGGGACTCCACACAGAGTATTAAAGGAACACTAAAATGATAGAAGCACTCCAGTTTGAATTTATGCAAAATGCCCTGCTGGCTGCCCTTCTTGGGAGCATCGCATGCGGAATCATAGGCTCATATGTTGTTGTAAAAAAAATCGGCTATATAAGCGGGGGAATCGCCCATGCATCCTTCGGAGGACTGGGACTGGGATATCTTATAGGGGTGGATCCCCTAATCTGCCTCCTGCCCTTCAGCCTTGCTTCGGCATGGACCATCGGGATAATAAGCAGGAGGGCCAATGTGAGTGAGGACACTGCCATTGGGATCCTGTGGACTGCCGGTATGGCCCTCGGGGTTATCTTCATCGGCCTGACACCAGGATATGTCCCTGACCTCTTCAGCTATCTGTTCGGTAATATCCTCACAGTACCAAGATATGATATCTATATAATGGCAGGCCTGGATATTTTTATATTCCTGGCCGTATACCTGTTTTACAGGGAATTCCTGGCTATCTCCTTTGATGAAGAATTTGCCCGTGCATCAGGTATCAACACCCTGTTTTTCTACCTTTTTTTACTAACCCTTGTGGCATTGACTGTTGTTATGCTCATAAGAATAGTCGGGATAATAATGGTTATTGCACTCCTTACAATTCCGCCATCGATTGCAAAACAGTATACAATCGGCCTTAAGCCCATGATGTTTTTTTCCGTCCTGCTGGGGATTATCCTGACGACTGCGGGTTTATGGATATCATACATATATGACCTTGCATCAGGGGCAACGGTCATTCTTCTTCTGGTTGCTGCGTTTACTGTTTCAACAGTAGTTAGAAAAATCAAAAAGTAAAACTGCTTTATCTCTCGCCCGCTTCGCTAGAGTATGCAGAAGTTTTTTACTTTCATCCCTTTTTAATCTTTGCAATATTGCGCAGGGTGTTTTCATTATTTGCCTTTAGCCATCTTTCATTAAAGAAGGTCTGCTGCACCACCTCTGCTATGGATGCAAGGGTGTAGAGATGGAAGTCACGCTGATCGCTCGTACCTGCCAGCAGAAAAACGGCCTGAACCCTAGGGGCAAGCTCCGAATAATATATCCCCTCCTTGCAGCGTACCAGCAGAAGGTGAAACCTGTCCTCTCCTTCGATGATTATATGTGGGATGGCAAGATCAGGCCTGAATGCAGTACTGCTTTCCTTTTCCCTTTCAATAAGTAATCTACAAATATCATCCTTAGGGACTGTAAGTGCAGAAGACAGGATATCCGCAGCCTGATCAAAGAACAGCTCATAGGTAGTGGCTGAAGGCAGGTCCAGTACTGCACACTCATCAATAAGCTTATCAAAACGTGCACGCTGCCCCATATCTCTGTCTTTTATTATCTCCTTTACTTCCCTGTCGAGCTTTGGAGAGTTGAGAGACTTATCAGCAGTAAAGTCAACCATGTTTACCAGGGCATCCTCCCTGCTCTCTCCAAATTGAAGTTTCATCTTTTCAAGGCTTGTCCGCGAACCGACTACAGTAAGCCAGTCACCTACCTCAAGCTGTGTAAATCCAAATGATACTATCATCTGGCCATTCCTGCGTATGGACAGGATATGCAGATCAAGAGGAAGATGAAGATCGCGAATAGCAATACCATGCAAATCAGAATTATGGAGCTCAAATTCAAAAATTTCCCTGCCCTTCTCCATTCCCAGGAGCAGCCGGGCTGCTGACGGTGATCTCACAAACTGATCAAGCAGGTTCACTATTGCCGTACGGGGTTCGACAACAATCGCTCCCAACTGGTGGAAGCGTTTGTAATAAGCATGTTGATTCAACCTTACTATGAAATTTCTGATTCCAAAATTATTATGGACCAGCTCGCAGATTCTGTAATTTTCCTCATCAGACAGCATGGCCACAATAGAGTCGACCTGACCTATCCCCAGCCTGTTAAGAGTGCCTAACTTCAAATCAGAAACAGGATGTATCTCAATATCAGTCGATGATGCGGCTGACCGCACATACTCAACCTGGTTGGTCGCAATTTTAACCTCCCAGTTGTTCGATTGAAGCAAACGTGCAAGGGCAAGGGACTCTCCTTCCAGACCAAAAATTATCGCGTCACGAACTCCCCCGGAAAAAGAAGTTTCTGTCTTTGGTTTTATCTCCCTGGCCAGATAAAGTGCCCATTTGAAAAATGGAGGACCTGCAATCTGATTCAGAACTATGACCGCTATGACAAGAGTTGCCAGAACCTCTCCCCACCCCGGGAATTGGTTTGATACCTGCTTGGCAAGGCCGAGTCCTACTCCTGCCTGGGTTATATAACACATCCAGGCAATCCGACTCTCTTTGAATGGTTCTCCGGCAAAAAAACTTCCACCGAATGCGCCGATAAAGTTGCCTGCCAGTCGAAATGCAAAAAGTGCCAGGGCTATTTGCCAGCACTGGGCCAGGACATCCAGGCGAACGGAAAGGCCGGTCAGTGTAAAAAAGGCAGTATAAACAAATGGGCCTATATCATGAAGCACCTTTAACAATTCAGTACGATAAACAGTGTAATTTGCGGTAAAAAAACCAGCAATCATGCAGCTTAAAAGCGGCTCAATAAGTATTCCATGGGACATATATTTTTCGGTCAGTGCCCAGATTGGATTTGCGACAGCAAACATTCCAAAACCGGTTGCCATTACCAGGATGGTTTTCCACCACCTGCCGCAATGCAGAGACAGTATCAGCCTCAGAACCTGGCTTACAAGATATCCTGACAATAACGTTAGAGAAAGTTCCGCCAGCATAATAAGCAGAAAGATTGAATCAAACCCGACATTTTCCAGAACCGTTTCAGTAATGGAGCCTGAAATGCTGAATAAAATGATAACTACAACATCCATAATCATCGTTACACCCAGCGCTGTTTTAGTAAAAGGGCCCTTTGCTCTCAACTCGTTCACAATCGCAATAGCTGAGGACGGGGATCTGGCTGTCATAATTGCCCCTACCAGAAGCGAAGCCGCTGCACGATGAGCGGCAGACATACTATTTATTACCGGGATTATTTCAGATAGAACATAAAAACCGAAACTGCTCACACAAAAGGTACTGGTCACCAATCCTATTGTGACATAACGAATTGCTTTAAGTCTGCTTTTTATCTGACGTACTACCAGTTCGCTTCCTGCAGAAAAGGCAATAAATGCCAGTGATATTTCATCTATAAATTTTAATTCACTTACAGCTACTGCGGGAACCATATTTAAGATAAAAGGTCCTGCCAGGATACCGACAAACAGAAAACCTGTAATAAGAGGCAGTTTTATTTCCGAAAAATATTTCCCGATTTGTCTGGAAGCAAGAGCTACGATGAAGAATATTACTGTATATGAAATATATATCGAAAGATTAGTCGACTCCACCATTCCTCCATCCAGGATCCGGGTTTAGACATCTTAATCCTTATAATGGGCAATTAAAACGATCCTATTATAATATGCAATGCTGTTACTGTCCAAAACAATCGAAAAGTCCTTACCAATGTGAGTAAAAAATGTTCCTACAGGCGGTTGTTAAAATAACTTATTTTGACATGCCCCGGTTTATGGTTTAAAATTCAATAATTCTTTTTTTATGCAACTCAAAGAGTCAATAACTTCAGGAACCCCCTTTTATATGAGGATTTAAAATGACCTTAAAAAAATATCTTCCTGTTTTATTTGCAGTTCTCATTGGTGTTTTAAACTATACCTCTGTTTCGGCCGTGACTTCGGACTGTGAAAAATGTCACAGTAAAATCACGCCCATGCAGGTTAAGGATTTTAACAGGGGTGTTATGTCCGAAAGTATGAGCTGTATCGACTGCCATGGCAATATGCATCAAGGTATGGATGATATAGTAAAGGCACAGCTTCCCACTATTGCAACCTGTGAAGAATGTCATTCAGATCAGGCATCTCAATACCTCTCGGGAAAACATGCCCTCGGGGCGGTTGCCATGAATGCCATGCCCTACACCCATATGCAGCCCAAAGCCTTTGTTGAAGGGCAAAAAGGATGCGGCGGCTGCCATACACTGGGAGTTACAGATCAGAATGCAAGACTTGATGAGGGACGCAAATATTATCGATACGGAATGGATTGCCAGAATTGCCATACACGCCACTCCTTTTCCAAAAAAGAGGCCTCGGAACCTGAGGCATGTATGACATGCCATATGGGTTTTGATCATGCACAGTGGGAGATGTATTCCGGAGCCAAACACGGTGTTACCTACATGATAAACCGTGTAACCGATCCTGAAAATAAAGACCGGGCGCCTAAATGCCAGACATGCCATATGCCTGACGGAAATCATCGGGTCTTTTCAGCATGGGGCTTCCTGGGAGTTCGCCTGCCCGAAGAAGACAGTGAATGGATGGGATACAGGGCCACTATCTTAAAGGGACTGGGTGTACTCGACCCTGACGGCAATCCAACACCACGCCTTGATGTTGTCAAGGCCGGAAAGGTCGCCCGCCTGACCAGAGAAGATTTTGATGCAGAAAGAAAACGTTTTACAGATGTATGCAAACAGTGCCATTCTCCAAATTTTGTAGCCCAAAATTTCAATAACGCAGACATGATGATTAAAGAGGCGGATAAACTGTTTGCAGAGGCCATTGAGATAGTAGCCGGCTTGTATCAGGATCATATAATAGAAAAGAAAGAGGGAAATGCAAGCTACCCTGACCTCCTGGCATTTTATGATGTAGATACAAAGGTGGAGCAGATTCTATATGAAATGTTTATGGATCACCGGATGAAGACCTTTCAGGGAGCCTTCCACCTTAACTATGATTATTCCACATGGTATGGTTATGGAAAGCTTAAAAAGGATCTTACAGAGATAAAAGAGCTTGCAAAGGCAATGAGAGATGAAAAAACAGGAAAAAAGCAGCCCATACAAATATTCAGATAACAATAAATGAGAAGATATCGTTGATTGAGTGACTTAGCAAACTTAACATTAAACAATTTCAGGAATAATCAATCTATGGGATTTATAAGACGCCAGGAAGAAAGAATGACCATACAGTTTTTGACGTGGAAATATCAGAAATCAAATATTCCACTGCCCCCTGAATCGGAACTTAAAAAGCAGGCCAGTAGTATTGTGGATGAAGCCCACCACATTGCCCGGGAGAGAGGGAGCAACGTACTATCCATATTAAAGGAACTGACAGGCAACTATTTAAAACCCAGGCAATAGGAAGACAATATCCCCTTTCCCCCGATTGCCCGGGAAAAGATCATTCTTTCCTGCCAATCAGGCATAACTCGTCTTCACACTGTTTGCTTACCGGCATGCGTATAGGTTTTTTATCCAGCTTTATTCCGTCTTCCGGTACCCAATTATCAACTGAAACTGTTTTGTAACAGGTATAATCAGTAGACTGCCAGATGGGATTGGTTTCACCTCCCACAACGACAAAATTGATGCCCTCTGGCTTTGGCTTGAAGAAGGAGTTCCCTAATTTTCCTGCAAGATACTCACTCAGCTTGAACGGATCATCCCAGCCTTCATCCTTCAGGGATTTTGCCGCCAGGGGATCCACCACAAAGGTGCAGCTGCCCATCATTCCGGATGACTGAATCCTCTCCAGGATAGCATCAGCTCCACCCATCCCGAGCGTAGATACGTTCCATCCCCGAAAAACGCTTACCGCGCTGTCCGAGAGCTTGAAACCCTTGCGCACATGAAAGGCATCCCAGGGGCTCTTTTCCTCATTTTCTGCACAGCACTGATTTGTAAAACTCAGGCCATTGCCAATAGTAGCCATATACGTATCACCCGGCCGTGCATCACCAAAATTGATACTCATCAAGGTCCATGCCCTTCCGATTACAGAATTGGCATAATTGAAAGGACCAAGGGCGCCGACACCGCTGTTCATACCGATTATCCTGGCTACCGGACCGTTAACCACCACCATACTCCCGTATGACCCCGTAGAACTCGGGATGGACGGATGCTGGGTTGAGGCTATTGCCAGGATTACAGGAAGGTGCTCCGGTCTGGCACCCGCCATTACGGCTATTGCTGCCACCTTCTCAACAGTATATTCATTCAGTTCCTCATGGGTGGTAACCGACATCATTCCAACCTTCTCCTGCGGGTCATGGCCGGTTCCGGTTAGCATTTCAGCTACCCTTTCTTCTGTAGGAAGCACAATGGGCAGTCCGTCTGTCCATCCCTTCTCAATAAACATCCGATTGAGGTTTTCTTCTGTATCCGGTTCAAGGAGGCGGGGGAGTTTTTCCCTTTTTTTAATTTCAGGATTTTTCTCTTCATCGGTCAAAGGCATGGTCAATGCATCAATTACTTCGGTCATTAACTTTTTACCGGTCACAGGATCATCTCCGTTTATATATTCAACCAGTTTCTCTTTAGATACCCATGCAACCGGGTAGGGAGGAAAGGTCCACCTGAGGTTCATTCCGTGTGAGTTGCCATCCCTTACAACATATTCTGCAAAACGGGATGTGACTATTGGTGCAGTAGGTACTCCGAACTCACCTTCCATTATCCTGCTGAACTCGGCGATACTCGCCGAACAGCCGTCTCACCCCCCAACGCCGAATACAACACCATCTGCCTTTTTCTTTAATTCAGGCCAGAGTTCGGGACTGTCTACAAAGGCATTACCGCTTTTAATGTGCACAACCGTTTTGACGGAAGGCATATTATCTTTGAACCAGTTCTGCATTTCTTCGAGAAACTCTTTGCCGCCGGCAAAGCCGGTATCTACCAGGTAAATAGTCTTGTTTTCCAGACTGTCCAGCCTGGGAGCCATCCGAAGCGGGATAAGTTCATCACGGGAGAGTTTGGGCTGAGTATCCGGATTGCGATTGGCAAGCATGCCCGCACCGGCTTCACCCACCCTGCCGAATATCCCTGACGGCTGACCTCTTGGATTGAGGACTGTTAGCTTAACCCCATCCTTAATACCTGCATCTGCTGTTTCTTCTGACTTTTCGCATCCCCAGAATGACAGTAGAATTACTATTCCGGCAGCAACAGCACCCAGACGCCACCCTGTAAAAAAATGTACTGAACTCATATTTGACCTCTCCGGTTTAAGTTGTCTAAATATTTTCACTGTCTATATATTGATTGATATGGGAGAATAATATCAGCTATCTTAATATAATCTTTTTTAAGCCAAAACATTTGAATCTATGCAAATCATGTATAAGGCCTGTACATCCAATGCGTTTTTCTATTTATCATTTACGCTTATACATCTGCACATTACTGAATATATGCTGTTAAATCAACATGTTTAAAACAACTGTCATTCAGGCACAGTCCTTGCTTATAAATACGGGATATAAACAATAAAAAATAATGACCAGTCAATAAAGCGGATTCGTTAATAACCTTAAATACGACAAGGAGTGAAACATGAAAAGCGGTATTATAAATTTTTGCGCTTTAAGCCTGATTATAGCGATCAGCTCCTGTTTATCAGGCTGCAAAAACTGGGAATATGATGTTGTAAAAAAAGGGATTCACTTCAAAAAAATAAATCAGTCGGAGAGCGGTACCATAATAGGCTATATGTTAGAAAATCATGAAATCCAGGGTTTCCCATGCGAAAAAGGCTGGATACATTTTAAACAGAACTGGCAGCTTAAATCTTTTCAGTTAAGTAAAGATTTTACATACAACAATACCCTTCTTCCTGCCCATACCTGGATTCAACTGCCCCATCATGAGACGCAAGCCGGCTATATCTGTTCTCTTCCATTTGATTATGAGATCCAGGGCTATTTGTGCGGAGGGAGCGGAGGGTATAAGGGAACCCATACAGGGTTTTATAAAAGCGGCAGACTGAGGAGCTTTTATCCGCCTGAAGACGTAACAGTAGATGGAGTCCCATGTGAGGCTACTGTCTTCGTATATGTAGGTCTGTATGAAAATGGCCATATTAAAAGCTGTAAACTGGCTGAGAATTATGAGATAAATGGAGAGATTTATGCAAAGGGTAATAAAATAGAATTCGATGAGAATGGAAAAGCAAATTAAAACATCTGCATAGAGAGGGGAACAGGCTTAATCCTGCGACTTCTCACATAGAAACATGTTATTTCTTGATTCCCCTTCCCCGATTTAATATAGTACAAAACTGTTCAATCCTTTATAGCCTAAGGGAGAAGGCCCATACCAATTTTTTTTCATGTTAGACATACACCTAAAATAAGGAGGTACAATGCTTAATAAATATTCCGGCCGTTTTCTGATATTCCTGTTACTGACCTTTTTTACCTTTGCCTGCGAAAAACCCCCTCAGACAGAAACAACCGAGGTAAAGGCGGTAAAAGAAGCTCCGGCGCTTTCAACAACAGTTGCTGTAACCGGAGGAACAATCGAGGGTATTAATGAGGATGGTGTTTTCACATATAAGGGAATTCCTTTTGCGGCCCCTCCTGTTGGAGACCTGCGCTGGAGGTCCCCTCAGCCTGTTGTTCCCTGGGAAGGAGTAATAAAGACAGACAAATTTGCCCCCGGGCCCATGCAGGACACCTCATTTGGCGCAGCGCTTGGCGGCCCCCAGGAAGTAAGCGAGGACTGCCTTTACCTTAACGTATGGACAGGAGCTAAAAAAACCGATGAAAAAAGACCCGTAATGGTATGGATCTATGGAGGGGGATTCGGTATCGGCATGACAAGCAGTCCTGCCTATGACGGAGCCAATCTGGCGAAAAAAGGCATAGTCCTGGTAAGCGTCACGTACAGGGTTGGGCCAATGGGTTTCCTGGCACATCCGGAACTCAGTGCTGAAAGCGGCCATGGTTCAGGGACCTATGGAATCCAGGATCAGATCGCGGGGCTTGCGTGGGTAAAAGAAAACATAGCAAATTTTGGCGGCGATCCGTCAAACGTAACAATATTCGGTGAATCGGCAGGCGGTTTTTCTGTCTGCATGATCACTGCATCTCCAAAGGCAAAGGGCCTGTTTCACCGTGCCATCTCTGAAAGCGGCGGAGGTTTGGGACCTGCAAGGGCTACACTTGAACAGGCTGAAGAAATGGGCAAAAAATATCTGGAAAATCTTGGCGCAAATACTATTGCAGAGGCAAGGGCTCTCAGTGCTGAAGAGATTCAAAAGGATACAAAGGGCATGGGAAACTTCTGGCCTGTAGCGGATGGAGTAACAATCCCCAAAAACATGTATGAGGTTTTCAAAAACGGTTTATTTAATGATACACCTATCCTTGTAGGATCAAACTCAAATGAAGGAGGACTCTTTGTAAATCAGAAACTGGACAGTGAAGGATTTATAAAAATGGTCCAGAGTCAGTATGCCCTTGCTGCAGACGAAATCCTCAGGGTTTACCCTCATTCTACGGAAGAAGAAGCAACCCAGTCAGCCAAGGACCTGATGCGTGAATCTACCTTTGCATGGCCGACCTGGGCATGGGCAGTTATGCATACCCGCAACAGCAGCAACAGGGCCTATGTGTATTATTTTGACCACCGGGTGCCAGGTATCCCGGGCGGAGCTAACCATGCTTCTGAAATCCCCTATGTTTTCGGAAACCTGGGCGGACCCGGCCCTATGAACAGCAGACCTGCTACAGAAGAAGACAGGGCATTGAATGCACTTGTAAGTTCCTACTGGATAAACTTTGCAAAAACCGGGGACCCAAACGGGGAAGGCCTGCCGCAGTGGCCGGCATTTGATGAAAAGGAAAACCGGGTCATGTATATTGACGGCAATACAGGTGCAAAAACGCATCCCGATCTTGATAAAATTATGGCCTTTGATGCCTATTTTGCAAAGCTCAGAGGAGATACAAAAACCGAGTAGTCGCCGTCTCCGTGTATTTTAAGAAAGAACTCAAACCGGTAATATCGGTTTGAGTCCATACACACTTAATCAGGTAAAGTGCAATGCAGCTCTTTAATGAATACCTTAGTATGTCTCCCGAATTAATTAAACTCCTTATCTCTACAGTCGTCATCTTTCTTGTTCTTTCAGCCGGTAAATTTTTATGCAATCTTATAATCAAGAGACGCAACCTGGATGTAAAGGTCGCATACCGGTGGCGCCGTGCGGTTTTATACATATATACATTACTGCTGATAGTGATGATCGGACCGATCTGGACGAGGGGCATTGCCTCCCTTACAACCTTTCTGGGCCTCGCCAGTGCGGGTGTTGCAGTTGCAATGCATGATACTATTGCCAACCTGGCGGGCTGGCTTTTTATAATCAGGCGAAAACCGTTCAAGGTCGGGGACAGGGTTGAGATAGGGGGCGTTGCCGGGGATGTAATAGACACCAGGATATTTCAGTTCAGTCTGATTGAAATAGGAAACTGGGTAGATGCGGACCAGAGCACCGGCAGGATCGTCCATATACCTAACAGTCAGATTCTCAGAGAACACCTGGCAAACTACCATATAGGTTTTGAATATATCTGGCATGAAATACCTGTGCTTGTAACCTTTGAAAGCGACTGGAAAAGAGCAAAGGAAATACTTAAAAAGGTAACGAGTGAAGACATAGAACATCTTTCCGACGGCGCCCAGGAGCAGATCCGCAGTGCAGCAAACAAGTATATGATCTTTTACGGCGCACTCACACCTATCGTATATACGACAGTAAAAGACAGCGGGGTCCTGTTGACCATACGATATCTTGTGAACCCCCGTCAGCGCCGATCAAGTGAACAGAAAATATGGGAGGCAATCCTGGAGGCATTTGAGATGGAAGAAAATATAGATCTGGCATACCCGACTACCCGGTTTTATTCATCTTAACATAATCATACTTTGACATGTTTTATTCAATAGGATAATATTTAGCACTATTCAGTATATTTACCATCAGGACTGATTTAATTGTCTTCTATAAATCATTTTTATTGCAGATTTATTTTTTATGGAAAGGAATCTTAATGAACCAGGAACGTGCCGAACGTAAACTCAGTGGAATTTTCATTGCTGATGTTGTTGGGTACAGCCGCCATATGGAAACTAATGAAGATTGGACCATTAGGAACCTTGAAGATAATAAATCACTGTTTACCAGACTCATTGAGGAATATAACGGCCGTGTAGTAGATGCACCGGGAGACAATCTTCTTGCTGAATTCAGCAGTGCAGTAAATGCGGTTGAATGTGCGGTACAGATACAGCAGGAGCTTAAATCCAAATATGTCGGCCTGCCTGAAAACAGACGCATGGAATTCAGGATAGGCCTTAATCTGGGAGATGTGATAATCAAGGATAACAGCATCTACGGAGACGGTGTAAACGCCGCGGCAAGAATAGAATCTCTTGCCGAACCCGGCGGAATCTGCATATCACGCTCTGTATACGACCAGGTAAAAAGGAAGGTTGATGTCCAGTATGATTACCTTGGTGAGCACTACCTGAAAAATCTGGATGAACCCATCAGGGTCTACAAGGTAATATTGGAAAAAGATCCCAGTAAAAAAGAATCAAAAGAAAAATCCCTGGAAAGAGCATCCTTTGACAGGATGGCATATCCCTTGCCTGCAAAACCTTCAATCGCGGTCATGCCCTTTGACAATTTGAGCGGAGATCCGGAGCAGGAATTCTTTTGTGACGGCCTTACAGAGGAGATAATTACAGGTCTTTCAAAAAATCCCGAGCTTTTTGTAATCGCACGCAACTCATCTTTTTCATACAAAGGCAAGTCGGTGAAAGCCCAGCAGGTAAGTGAGGAACTTGGTGTCCGCTATATCCTTGAAGGAAGCGTAAGGACCCAGGGAAACAGGGTGAGAGTTACTGTTCAACTGATTGATACTCTCAAGGGTTACCAGATATGGTCAGAACGATATGACCGTGAAATGGATGATGTATTTTCCCTTCAATCTGAAATTACCACTCAAATATCCGTAGAATTACGAATTAAACTAATAGACGGAGATGTTGTCAGGCGTTATCTGGGTAAAGATACTCACTACTATGAAGAGTGGCTTGACATGCTCAGGTATCTGCAGGAAAAAAATTATGATATGGCGAAACAGTCAGCAGAAAAGCTGATAAAGATTGCGCCTGATGAACCCGAGGGTTACTACGGGGTGGGCATCTATCATGTTAATAGAATCCTATATAATAGAAGCGAATCACCCGAAGATTCTTTAAGACTGGCGGAAGAATATGCAGATAAGGCATTTGAACTGGACAAATCATATGGTCATACGAGACTGCTCTACGCCTATATTGATCTTATAAAAGAAAAATATGAATCAGCCATAACCCATCTTGAAGCTTGGGTTAAAATGGATCCTAACAGTGCGCATGCTCAGTATTATCTCGGTTACTTCATCTATTTGCTGGGAGATTATGAGAAGGCGATACAGCATATAGAACGGGCTATACGGCTTGATCCCTACCCTGATGTTGATTTTTATGTATACCTGGGGGCAGTCTATTCTGTTCCATTCAGAAATAAACTCTTTGATCATGAGAAAGCAAAAGACTATGGTCAAAAGGCCTTAAAAATTGATCCGAACAGTTTTGGCGCACACTGCATGCTGGCAGGAGTCTATTCTACTGATGGTGAAATGGATAAGGCCCGATATCACGCATCCGAAGTACTTCGCATCATGCCAAATTTTACTCTTAAAGTTTATGAATCCTTTATGAGGGTACAAAAGGACAAGGAACTTCTTGACTATAAAATCGAATCTCTTCGTGTGCTGGGAATACCCGAAGAGTAATTAAAATATATTGACCATTTTGGAGGATTTCTATTCAGGACAAGGTATCTTATAAGATGGTTTACAAAACCAACCTTAGGTTAAACAGACTCTCCAAAGGCTATTTTTACTTTAGCACAAAAAATCTTTTTTCAAGTTAACTCCTTGATATTTAAATCAAATACCTTATTTATCTATTTTGGTATGATTCCTGCTCTTACTTTATGTCACTTACTTGATTTTCGTGGGAGAAAAAAATGATTAATATTTTGTGGAATATATTGCTGCTTAGCGTTGCTGTCTTTCTGGTTGCACAACTGTTACCGGGAATCCGACTTAAAAATTTCGGAACCGCTGTTATTGTAGCTGTAGTATACAGCCTTATCAATTATCTCATTGGCTGGCTGCTGATATTTTTATCCCTGCCCTTTTTAATTCTTACCTTTGGACTGTTCAAGTTTGTTATCAATGGTTTTTTACTCCTGATAACGGACAAGATGATGGAGGATTTTGAAATTGACGGCATTGGTACAACCCTGTTTGCGGCATTTTTAATAACCATCGTGGATTCCATACTCAGATGGATATTTTAGGTTTACCAGGGGATGATTTACCATTGACATACTACATACAAGCCAATATACTCCAATCCCCAAAAGGGAATGTTCATTAAAATTAATCCCTTAAGTATATTACCTATGCTTTCAAATAGATTTTCATTTAAACATAACCGGTCTGCACTCCGCAGATCTTTTTCCTGCCTGCTGATCTGTTTTTTTACAGCATCAGCCCTTGGTATTATCCCGATCCTTCCGCCGGACTGCCACGCAGAAGATACAGACCAGCCTGTCATACACAGGGTACAGAGCGGGGATACGCTGATTGAAATAGCCCGAAGGTATCATGTCTCTACAAATTCTCTTAGAAGATTAAACAATCTTTCAGGGGACAGGATCTATCCCGGCCAGAAACTGAGACTTCGTCCGGCTTTAACCTCTGATGGCAAAACATGCATTGTAAGAAAAGGGGACACCCTCTCTGATATTTCCAGACAATACGAACTGAGTATCCGGACTCTTAAAGAGCTTAATGATCTTAAAAGTGATGTAATTTATCCGGGCATGAAACTGATAGTTGTAGAAGATTCCGAGGAAGGAGAGGAGGAAGAGGCCCAGTTCGAGTATGTTGTTAAAAAGGGTGACAACCTCTATTCCATTGCCCGCAAATTTAATGTTGGTCTCGACCTTCTGCGCCAGTTAAATAACATTGACGGGGAAAATATCTACCCCGGCCAAAGGCTGCAGCTTAAACCCACGTCACTGGATGAAGCGACACATGTGGTCCGCAAGGGAGACACCCTGACCGAAATAGCGCAGAAATATAATATCAAGATATCAACCCTGCAAAAACTAAACGGGATAAAGGGAAGCAAGATACTGGTAGGGCAGAAGCTTCGTATCAAGGCTTCACAAACCGGCATTCACATGGTAGAACGCGGGGACGCATTATGGGAGATCGCACAGGCCTATGGAATGTCCGTGGACGAGATAAAGGAGCTTAACGGGCTCACAACAGACCGCATCTACCCCGGGCAGGAACTGAAACTGAGTGTTGAAAAATCAGAAACCTATGACCGCTACAGGGTAAAACCCGGTGACTACCTGAACAGTATAGCCCGTTTGCATCAGATGGATTTACAGGAACTGATGAAAATCAACAACCTCAGCAAATCTGTTATACATCCGGGAGAAGTGTTAAAGGTAAAACCCATACTGCGCAAGGGAAAAGAATGGATTAAGATAAGTGAGATCAACTGGGAAACACTTATTAATCCCCGCAACAACGTAAAAAGCATACCTGCCGGAAACGGCCCATATTATCATTCTCAGCCAAAAGCTTCATTCCAGAAACACAGAAACTATTTTGAGTCTCCGACACTGACTCCCCTTACGGCCTATAAGAGGGGCACTGCCCTTCTCAGTGCGCTTAACTATGAACTGGAAAGAGTTGGCCGCCTTAGCAATGATCTCAAGGGGTGGCATTTTGTCCTGGACCCTGGACATGGCGGCCAGGACCCGGGCGCCATTGTACAGGTAAATGATGACTCGGGGAAAAGTATCTACCTGGTCGAGGATGAATATGCATATGACATGGCATTGCGGGTTTATGTCCTGCTGCGACTTCACTCGGCAGAGGTTACCATGACCATTCTGAGTCCTGATCATCTCATACGGGGCTCTTCTCCCCCATCCAAAACCTTTGTTAATGAGAAAAATGAGGTCTACAACAGCTATGAGCATAACAGGAGCAATAACAGGAAGGACTGGCCTAATGGGGGAAGAAATGGAAACCTCTACACCAGGGTGGAAATTTCAAAAAAGGCTTTTAAAGGGGTTTCCAAAAACCGCACAATATTCCTCTCCTTTCATGCAGATGTAGACCCCAATATGCCTGAAGCACCCCTTGTACTCTATTACAGGTCCAGAAGGGGAAGTATAGACAGTGCATCCAGAAACTTTGCCAAAGACATGCTGCCTGCGCTAGGGGCCGGGGCCTATACCCGGGGCCAGAACCTGGGTGTACTCAGAAATAATCCCGCTTCAATAAAGGTGTTGTTCGAACTGAGAAATCTCGCCTACACGGATCATGCATGGGCACTGCGTTTTGAGGAGTTACGACACAGGGACGCGGAAAAGGTAGTCCGGGGCATACTGGAATATGTAAAGAATAAAAACTGAAAAGATAGAAGTTAAATGACATACATATTTCTATCTTCCCACCATTGTCAGCATTACCCTGACTTAGCAGGTTTTGCTGAATTCAAAACAATTTATCTGTCCCTGTGCATTGCTTCACGCCTTTCGATCTCATCGGCGAAAAGCTCAATGGTCAGAGGACAGGGTTCCTCGTTAAGCTCTACATACTGGCAATCAGTCTGATTGCACCGCACAAACAGATTCTTTTTATATTTCATTCCAACCTCGCGTTTATTCACTAAAGTGATTTCAACATTCTCTGATACAAGGTTGCAAAAATAATCTCTTCCTCGTCCTTTTGCCATATTTCTCTCCACTAAAGATTTAATATAAAATATTTCTATTGCCTAATCCCTGATGTCATTCACAACTCCCTTTAACATTTTCCCCGCTGAGAATTTGGGCACATTAACGGCCTTAAACTTCATGGTTTCACCGGTTCTGGGATTTATTCCCATCCTGGCCTTTCTCTGTGCCACTTTAAATGAACCAAAACCTGAGATACTGAATATCTCTTTCCTTTGCAGGGCATCTTTTATCTGAGATAAAATAGAATTTACCACAATCTGTGCCTTATTTTTTGTACCGACAATCTTTGCCACTTCGTTTACTATATCTTCTTTTTTCATTATGTCCCCTTATCTGTAAAACGCTAATAACTGAATTGATTGATTCTTATCCGGTTCGCTTAAGTGTGAACCTTAAATTAACAGGATGAAACAGATACACAGATATTTTCCAGAATTGCCTCGTCCCGACCACCGGTCAGGAGAAGAGATGCAATCTCAGGGGCGGATAATCGAACATTAATATAGTCTTTTTGCTCGGAAATAGTTTTTTTGCGCACAACACTTCCTGCACTGTCTGCCGCAGAGATATCCACAGGACCACCAAATGACCCTACTCTCAGGTTAACCGTGGTAACGGGAACCGGCAGAACAATGTCAATGCCGTTATTGGGAAACCTCAGACCTTTACCATTACCATTGACACTGATGGAAACCTTCGGATTCGATCCAAGTATCGTAAAGTTGAATCCGGCGAACGAAAAACTTGATAAAAACTGAGTGCTGCCCGGAAAAAGATCAAAGGTAGCACATAATTGAAAATTAGTCATTTATTCTCCTTTTAACAGGTTAAGTTTTAAGCTTTCGGTCTGATATGGTTTTTCTCTCTTTATGTCAGTTGTAGATACTTCTTCTCCTGACTTCATTTTCCATTGTGACCAGCTGTCTTTCGAGGTTTCTGATATCTCTGCCCAATGAATCCTTTTCCTGCTTAAACCTTCTTAAAATCTCTCTGTCTTTGCCGCTGGAGGCCTGAGCGATATTTGAAGTGACTTTGTTCAGACTGTCCTTTTTGTTCTGCAGACGGCTTTGAAGCTGTTTTATTGAGGGCATATGTTCTCTCCTGTCATATAATCGTTTTCAGTCAAGGATCTCATAATATTTATGATCATATAGATAGTTATAGGAACAGCATATTGGCTGTTCCGTGTTTTGCCTGCCGGACAGTTTTATCCATCAGAGACTCTCCCTATTCTATCAGCATCATTTATCGTCTTTTCCCCAGGACCGATGCTGCCTTTTTTTTAATACTTTAAAATCCCGGCTATCCAGTCATCAATCTTATCCTTATCAAATCTCCAGACACCCCCTATCCTGACTGCAGGGATCTTTCCCTCCTTGGATAATTTGCATATTGTTATTTCATGTAATTTCAAGTACTCTGCTATTTCTCTGGTTGTCATAAGATTTGCCAAAATTGTCACCCTGTTACTAATATTATTCAGGACTGCCGGTCATTAATTCATCAATCTCGCCACGGTTCAAAGTTTCCTTTTCCAGAAGGGCATCTGCAATCCTGTTAAGAGCCTCCATATTATCATTGATAAGCTGTGAGGCTTTTTTGTATGCTTTGCCTACTATATTTCTGATCTCTTCATCGATCAATTTTGCGGTTAATTCACTGTAATCCCTTTTCTGGGTGACTTCCCTGCCAAGGAATATTGGTGCCGCCCTCTTGCCGAAAGTGAGAGGTCCCAGGCCGTTACTCATACCATACTCACAGACCATCTTTCTGGCCAGGTCAGACGCTTTTACAATATCGTTCTCGGTCCCGGTAGTCTGAATATTCAGTACAATCTCCTCGGCCACCCTGCTGCCCATTGATACACATATAATCCCCTCCAAATAATCAATGGGGTAAATGTGTTTTTCATCCATGGGCAGTTGCTGCGTAAGTCCAAGACTCCTGCCCCGGGGAATAATTGTAACTTTGTGTATTGGGTCGGCATTGGGAATAAGCATTGCCAAAAGGGCATGCCCTGCTTCATGATAGGCGGTCGTTTTTCTATCAAAATCACTTATAATCATGCTTTTGCGGGCAGATCCCATCATGACCTTATCCCTGGCGTCCTCAAAATCAACCATTTCCAGGCTTTCTTTTCCGAACCGGGCGGCCATCAGAGCGGCCTCATTAACCATGTTTTCAATGTCAGCACCTGTAAATCCGGGTGTTCCCCTTGCAATGACCCCGATATCAACATTGTCAGACAGAGGTGTTTTTCTGGAATGTACTTTCAGTATTCCGATCCTGCCGGATATATCAGGAACAGGAACAACCACCTGCCTGTCAAACCGCCCCGGCCTCAACAGTGCAGGATCCAGCACATCGGGCCTGTTTGTGGCCGCAATAAGTATTACGCCCTCATTCGATTCAAAACCGTCCATCTCAACGAGAAGCTGATTTAATGTCTGTTCTTTTTCATCGTGCCCGCCCCCCAGACCTGCGCCTCTCCTGCGGCCGACCGCATCCATCTCATCTATAAATATAATGCAGGGGGCATTTTTCTTGGCCTGCATAAAGAGGTCTCTGACCCTTGAAGCGCCAACACCTACAAACATCTCAACAAAATCCGATCCGCTTATACTGAAAAAAGGAACATCCGCTTCTCCGGCTATGGCCTTTGCCAGCAAGGTTTTTCCTGTACCCGGAGGCCCGACAAGAAGGACCCCCTTTGGTATCCTTCCGCCCAGCCTGGTAAATTTATCAGGAGACCGGAGAAATTCTACAATCTCCTCTAATTCTTCTTTTGCTTCATCAATTCCCGCTACATTTTGAAATGTGACTTTTTCACTGGAATCAGACATCTGTTTCGCACGGCTTTTCCCAAAGGACATTACCTTGCCTCCGCCACCCTGCATCCTGCGCACATAGAATATCCATATTCCTACCAGCAAAAGCATTGGTATCCAGGATATAAACATCTGAAACAATGAGAAGCCTTTTTCCGGTTCAACGGATATTGTAACTCCTTTGTTTCTAATCCTTTCAATCATATCGGGATCTTTCGGAGCATAGGTCTTAAAAGGTCCCCCGACAGTTGAACCTGATATATTATACCCCTGTATAAGGATCTCAGTAACCCGACCGCTCTCAGCCATATTCAAAAACTCACTGTAAGCCATCACAGGGACCTTATCCCTTGTTTGAAATTCACGAACCATCATAAATAATGTGAAAGCAATGAGAATCAATATCCCGAGATTTCTATAGTAACTGTTCAATTTATTAATTCCTTAAACCCGGCTCATGCAGTCAAGCAGTTCTTTAACATTGACAGTTGCCAGACCCGATGCGATATCTGACATCCCATATGGAATGACAAGATCCTCATTGTGGAAGATCGCTCCGCATGTATACACAACATTTGGGACATATCCATCACGTTCTTCCTCACCGGGAGCCAGTAGCGGTTTTTCCAGCCGGGCAATAATTTTTGAAGGTTTTTCAAGATCAAGCAGCATGGCGCCGATGCAATACTGGCGCATGGGGCCTACACCATGGGTGAGTACGATCCAGCCCTGATCGGTTTCCAGAGGAGATCCGCAGTTGCCGACCTGAAAAAATTCCCAATATCGTTCCGGTTCCTGGATGACCTTCGATTCCTGCCAGAAATGAATATTGTCCGAGAACATGATATGATTATTTTCGCCATCCTGTCTGGAAAGCATAACATAGCGACCATCAATTTTACGGGGAAAAAGGGCCATGCCCTTGTTTCTAACGGCCTTACCATTGAGTGTAATAACCTTAAAGTTGATAAAATCCTTTGTTTCAATCAACTGAGGCAAAATAGTAATGCCGTTATAGGCAGTGTAGGTCGCGTAATAGGTAACACTTCCGTTGTCATCAAAAAATTGTACAAACCGGGCGTCCTCGATTCCACGACTTTCATTCTTTGAAACAGGGAATATCACTCGTTCTGATATCCGGTGATCTGGTCTAAAGTCCACCTCATAATTGGAACTGGCAAGCCAGTTTATAATCTCAAAGGTTCTGTTCTGGCGTTCTTCCTGGAAAACTCTCTGTTCCCGAAGCCTGTCTATTTTTTCCTTTAATTCGGAATAGGTAAAATCTTCCGGTAACTGCTCAAGGATATATGATGTTACTTCATCACAAACCTCCATTTCATTTAGTTTCAGAAGGAAGAGGTGCCGATCGTAAACCGGGTTTAGCCGGACCTCGGGCCTTTCGACATATTCGCTGACCGGGTCGAAATCAAATGTATTTTCCCGGTCAAGTGTGCCGCTGCGAAATACTATGGACGACACATGACCTTCGCCGATTGCCCGCAGGCTCATGATAAAGCGTAAGCTGCCTTCGTCCAGATGACTCTGATCAGGATGGAGGACAATTGAAGGATTGAAAAGGGCTGCCGATTCAATCGAGTACTCCATGGTAAAATAGGCCCCCACAAGGGTTCGTTGTGTATCGCTCAGCACAATATCCGGAGGTATAAATTTTTCCACCTCATTCAGACTCATCTCAAAAACGCGTTTAATGTCTTTATGCCGCTCTGAAAAATCAAGCATCAATTGCGCAAGAATATATTCGACCATAATGTCGGACAAAGCAGCTACACGTTTTATGATTCTTTGTATGCGATGCAATCCTTCGGGAATATGAGGGCGGGTTATTACGCGTGATGAGTCTCCGATAAGTCTTTTCTTCTGGCGTTTTATTCCGGGATGCATCGTTGTTTTTACAGTCACCTGTTATAGCTCCGTGATAGATAAGTTGGATCGGGAATGACTCTTTACTTTGTTACTGCGCCGGCCTGGTATTTGTCAGGCATAACTGCATAAGATCATCGATCATCGCAGTCCCCACGCACATTACAGTATCCGCGCCACCCCAGTATATTTTTACTGTTCCGTCATCTTCAGGTACAGCACCGCATGTAAAGACCACATTTGGAACGTATCCGTTTACCTCCCAGGGATCTTCAGGCTGCAAAATCCACTGATCGGAAACACCGATGATATTTGCCGGATCATAAAGATCATGCAGGGCCGCGCCGAGGCGGTACACCGTCCCTGACATGGTTTTGAAAACACCATGGTAAATATGAAGCCACCCCTTTTCGGTTTTAAATGGCGGCGCGCCCGGCCCGATTTTCATCTCATCCCAGTGATATGGAACAGGCTTCATGATCACCCGTGAATCACCCCAGTGAACCAGGTCAGGAGAATATGATATCCAGATCGACCATGGTGAAATTTCCGAATGAGGCCGGTCCAACCGGACATATCTGTCCCCGAACTTTTCAGGGAAAATTACCACATTGCGCAGGTCGGCCTGGGTGATAAGTGCGATGCGTTCCACTTTTATAAAATCCCGGGTGCGTGCCAGGGCAATCCTGACTCCATGTCTGGAATAAGCGCTATAGGTCAGCAGGTACTCATCCTCTACCGGACAGATCCTGAGGTCTTCAACTCCGAACTCTTCATATTCTGCAAAGATATTGTCCCTGGATGGCACGAGAAATGGTTCGGGATTAACCTCAAATGAAAAACCATCCTTGCTGTCTGCCCTTCCGATAATGGAGCGTCCGTTCAGGAGATGCGACCTGAAAAGCATGATGTAAGTATCATTGTATTTGACAACACCTGCATTATGAACCGTTGCTACCGGATATGGCACATCCTTTTTTGTCAATATGGGGTTTTTCTCAAACCGCCTGATGACGGGTTGTTGTCTATTCATTATGTGACTCTATATCCTATTACAAGTGAAAGGCCCTGTTGATTCAACAGGGCCTTCACAATTATATTAATCGAATGCCTTATGGCCACCCAAAGGCTGCTACGAGGCGGGGGATGCTTCCGAAGCGGATTTGGCATTCGATGCATCCTGATCAAAATGGTCAAGCGTCAGGGCTACAAGCGCATCCAAAACCTCCTGCTTTGGAACCTCCGCATTCACAATATTTTGAACCTGTGACAAAGAGTATTTTGCCTCCTCTGTCTTGGGATAGTCTGTGATTATACCTCTATAAAGTTTGAATGCCCCTGGCAAATCCCTGGTTTTATAGTGCATGTCATGAGCTTTAGCATAATCCTTGCCTTCTGCTGTATCTTTATCTCTGTTTTTCATAATCAATTCTCCGATTTAACAGCGAACATGCGGTCGCTATCGCCTGGGTGCAAATACCCTCACCACATGAAAACTGAAAACTTCATATGCTTCATCTACAATATAGAGCAAGAGTGATGCCAGAAATTCAAATTCTTGAATTTGTTCTCCATCATCCTGATTTATATTCATAATTGGCTGAAACAGTACTGGCAGGACAAGTGCAGATCATCGAAAAATAATGTCATATTTAAACAATGGTCATATTTGACCTTATTATCATTTTATAGACCTGTATATATTCAGTGACCATACGGTCAACAGTAAAATGGTCTTCCACTGTTTTTCGGCAATCTGACCGGTCAAGTTCTTTAACTCGATCGACCGCTCCGGCTGCCTCGTCATTATTGAAAATCAGAAAACCGTTCCGACCGTCCTCAATAAGTTCGGGCATACTGCCTCGGCTGATCGCTATAACGGGTGTACCGCATGCCATGGCTTCAATAACTGACAAACCAAAAGGTTCGTTGAAGTTGATCGGATGCAAAAGTGCAGCGGCCTTGCCCATAAGATGATTTCGTTTTTCAGGGCCTGCGCTGCCTGCATATATAACCTGACGATTATCGATAAACGGTTTTATATATTTTTCGAAATAGTCCATATCCTGAATTATCCCTGCCATTACAAGCTTTCGCCCGCACATACGTGCAATCTCAATGGCCTCTCTCGCACCCTTGTCATGGTGAAAACGTCCAAAAAACAGCAAATAGTCATCCGGTCTGGGCTGAAAATCAAACTGACTTATATCGATGCCATGATGGATTGTTTTGATATAGTCAAGATCAGGTGCACGATCGGCATTGCTGATGGAGACATAAAAAGACTTTTTGTTGTACTTTCTGTAAACCGGTAAAATTCCAGGCGATGAGAAGCCATGAATGGTGGTAACTACCGGGGTAGTGGTCAGTCCGCTATAGGTCAGAGGCAGAAAATCAAAATGGTTGTGGATAATGTCGAATTCTCCGGCATGGTCAAACAGCTCCGAAATATGAAGGCATTCCCATACCTTCGGGATTATGCTCTGATCTTCTTCATACCCTTTGGGGCAAACCGCTTGCAGTTTGGCACTCGTTTGTGATTCCGCGGTTGCGAACAGGGTTACATCCTGTCCGGCTGCTACCAGCCCCTCGGTTAAAAGAGATGCCACATTTTCCCATGGCCCGTAATGTCTTGGCGGTGTGCGCCAGGCAACAGGTGAGAGCATGGCAATTTTCATGAACGTTCCTTTCCCTAATCGGTTTTTCGTGACAATGGCCTATTTAATATCTCATCAGCATAGAGTTTTTGCAGTGTCATAAGTGAGAGAAGCCAGGCAAGGGTCGACTCAGCGCCCTCATTCTGGTTAACACCGTCAGCCATCAACCCGTCACGGCAGCCTCCTGTCTTGGCATCATACAGCGCCATATTCAGGTCATTATTTCCAAGAAACCAGTTAAAGCACATGACAGCACTTTCAATCCAGGTTTTATCCCCGGTGATATTAAAGGCCTGGACACATGCCTCAATCATTGCATTGGACTCGATCGGCTGCTGGTCAAAACGAGCTCTTTCTCCGCTTTTTTCATACCAGCCCTTATTGCCTATGGGCACAAAGTGACCATCTTCGGTCTGGATGGAGAGCAGCCATTTGAGAGAATGGAGCCCCATATCGATCATATCGTTTCGCTGCATCCACTGTCCGGACATCAGAAGGGCGTGGGGCAGTTTACCGTTGGCATAGTTAAGGGCATTTTCAAGCCAGGGCCATTCCTCTGTTGAATTGGTTTTAAACTGGTCAAAAAGCCGGTTGGCAAGGAGTTCCCGAATCCTCCGGCTGTCGCTGTCACCGGAAAACTTTGACAGATAAGCATGTATCCCTACCAGCGAAAAGGCTATCCCCCGGGGTGATCGAAAATGCTCAACGGCCCGCAATGCCTTGTTAAAAAGGGTCGTACACATTGCGAGATGTCCCGGATTGTCAAGAAAGGCCACGGATTTACCAATGCACCACAGCGCTCTTCCATGGGCGTCCTCGGACCCTATCTCCTC
Organism: Desulfatiglandales bacterium; assembly: GCA_963667015.2. Classification (GTDB taxonomy): domain Bacteria; phylum Desulfobacterota; class DSM-4660; order Desulfatiglandales; family HGW-15; genus JAAZBV01. Next base: position 1,565,488 of record CAXXJJ010000001.1, on the reverse strand, counting down.
CATCCATCGCCGCGAGTAGGTCATAAAATTGCGAAATCGACCATTTTCATCATTAAAGGCGTAGAGCAGAAATCCCAGATAATGACCGCTGAGAAAATCAAGCCCAAAACCGTTTGTGGGCAGATATTTTTGCCCCATGGCCGCTACCAGCATCGCCCTCGCGTTATCATCAGTGCAGTAACCATGGGTGCGGTCCGGTATCGTATAGTTGGAGTGCTGAAGGATACCGGTGTCATCTGTAATGGTCTTCAGGTGGTTAATCTTGATTTCAGGAAGTTCAAAATCAGTAATAATCTTAATATTCTTAATATATGAATGCCGGGGGCGGGGATTCAGGGTACGGTTCTGTCGCGCTTCACTGAATACCTGGAGGTACTTTCTGGACACCTCCTTCCAGACGGCCTCACGGCTGAATGTATATGCTTTTTTGCGCATGGCATGCCGTTCAATATCGTTATCCAGAAGGTCGTTAATCTGATCCGCTATTGCACCGGGATCTTGAAACGGAACAATCCGGCCCCTACCTTCGGCAAGCATTTCCGTGGCATACCAGTATGGTGTTGAAATGACTGCTTTGCCTGTACCCATGGCATAGGCAAGGGTCCCTGATGTAATCTGGGCTTCCTCAAGGTATGGAGTCACATAGATATCGGCGATACCTAAAAATTCACACAATTCTCTCAGCTCGACAAATCGATTTTGAAAAATGACATGTTTGCTGATATCAAGCTTGAGTACCAGCTGCTGTAGCATAATGCGGTATGAATCACCATGGAATTTGAGAATATTCGGGTGGGTCGCGCCCAGTATTATATAGACAATATCAGGATGTCGTTCAATAACACCCGGCAGTGATTGCAATACATTTTCAATCCCCTTGTTCGGAGAAAGCAGGCCGAAGGTGAGCAGCACTTTTTTCCCTTCCACGCCGAACTTGTCTTTATAGAAACTTGGATCAATAAAGGGCGTGTCAGGAATGCCATGATGAATAAAAGCTATTTTCTCCTCCGGCACAGCATAGATATCTTTAAGAAAATCAGAAGCCTTATGGCTCATTACAATCAGCTTGTCCGAAATATCGGCCAGCCTGCACATAACATCACGATATTCCGGAGCCGGATCTTTCAGGATAGTATGAAGTGTCGTAACTATGGGCATTCGCAGATCACCAAGGAGTTTGAGAAGATGACTGCCTGCCGGACCTCCGAAAAGACCGTATTCATGCTGAACACATACAATGTCCGTCTGGCTGATATTGAGAAATTTGGATGCGATGCTGTAATCACTCAGTTTATTCTGATTGATTTCAAAACGCACCTTTTCGGGATACGCATACCCTTCAGGTCTGTCATTCATGGCCACTACCCCGCAGTTAATATCAGGTGCTTCCGCTGACAGACCCTCAACCAGATCAGTAGTAAAAGTCGCTATACCGCACTGCCGGGGCAGATAATTGCCCAATACTGTTACTGAGCTGATTCCCTCATAATATTTACTGACTACCGCCACGATTACTGCCTTTCGTTCCTGGATTTATTTATCATTTTCCCAAATTGTTTTGGTACTGTCTTTTTTCTGTTTTCGCTTCTCCTTGAGTGTCTGCTTACCCTTTTTCTGTTCTTCAAGTTTGCCTTTATCTTTTTTCCCTTTGTCTCCCATAATATCCTCTTTTAGTTTTAGGCGATTATTTTATCCGGTAAAAAACCCATTCAAGAAACCAGAGCTTTTTCCAGCGCCAGTTCAGACAGAAATTTAAAAACATCAAGGCCCTTGAGATCTGCTTCTTCTTTTTTCATGGTATGTTTTACAAACCAGGCAAGGTCGTCTTCACTCCGTGGTTTATAGGCCTTTTTCTTCATGCCAAGGTACATTTTGTTTTCATCAAATAGAATGGTGGGTTTATAAGTAGGAACAGCACCCCCGTTAAATTTTATTCCGGCATACAGATGCAAATCCTTAGTAAGCCCGCCGAAAGATACTTCCTTAAAATCCAGCAGACCGATAAAGAGGTCCAGCGATTCCTGTATCCTAATAATGGATTTCTGTTCGAGACCGCTGCGTGCATCATCCAGAAGCAGTGATATATCATCCTTTGTATAACTAAGATCCAGGAGCCCCAGTGCATCTGCATATAACCTTTCAAGCGATTCCCTGCATTTACTTTCAATTATATCCTTATCATTCATTATTTTTCTTATATTGCTGATACTGAATACTTCCCGCCATTGTGGGCTTTTACGCATAGCTATATCTTCCAGGGTAGTACGATAGATTGTCAGCTCATTTCCTAAAACCGCAATCTCCATAAGTTCACCTTCGTGAGGCAGAATATACAGGTCCAGATCTCTGACCTTCTTTTTTTTAAACCCGGTCATGTCGAGAAGCTCTCTGGCAAGTCTCTTATCCAGCCTATGGTTTCCGTGTTTATCTTTAATTGCGGAAAGGAGCTTTTTTATAAGACTGTCGAGCCCCATTTTTGTTTTCAATTTTAATTTGAATGACATTACTGCGGCCTCCTCTCAACCCCCGGCTTTTTATATATAAAATAAAAGCGGCATAAACCTTGCGGTTTAACCGGAGATTGTGCCTGTATGATAAATTACTCACCAGACTGATAAATGGTTCACGACGCTGCCATATACTTTTCCACATCCTGCGTAATATCTGCGGTATGGAATAAAAATCATGGTCACACGTGATCATTTCATGGATTATGCGCTCAACAGACAATTGTTTATAAACTGCTGCCGGAAAAGTCAGTGTGTAATATTTCCAGTCATCAGGAAACCTGTTGAGTAAAATGCGGCCCTCGGATTTCATTTGTTCCCAGAGGCGTGTGCCTGGCAGAGGTGTGAGAAAGAGCGTATTGAGGCAGTCAATACCATACTGATTTGCGACATTTGCGATCTGCTTGCCGATACCAGATTTATCAACGTCCAGACCTATAATAAAGGAGCCCACAACAAGTATATGATGATGCTGAATGCGCTGAACTGAAGCGCTGAAATCACGATTTTCACTTATATTGTATTTCTTTCCAAGTTCCTTTAATCCTTGAGCAGAGGGGGTTTCAAAACCGATAAAAACTCCTCTGCAGCCCGCCTTTGCCGCAAGGCTCAGGAGTTCCTCGTCATCGGCAAAATTAATACTGGCCTGAGCCACCCACTCCTTTTTAAGGTTCGCATGTATCATGCTCCGGAACAATTCTTTAGCCCGTTCAATATGTTTACGGCTCGTTCCGATCAGGTTGTCATCCACGACCAGCACACGTTTTTCATTGATAAGCTGGAATTCCTCCACCACATCCGAAATGGGACGCTGGCGGTAGTGGGCTCCGTTAAAGGCTGTTACACTGCAGAAATTGCAATTCAATGGGCAGCCGCGCGTGGTCTGTATGGCTCCAAATGCATATTCAGGCGGCAATAAATCATGCCTGGCAAAGGAGATATTTTTTATATCAGCAAGTCCTCCCTCATAACGGCGCTTCAGACAACCGTTTCGGACATCTGCCAGAACCTGAGTCCATACACTTTCAGCCTCTCCTGTAACAACTGAGTCCACGCGTTCCAGAACCTCTTCACGGCACATGGTTGCGTGAATCCCCCCCATGATGACAGGTACACCCAGACTCCGAAAATAAGCAGCTACTTCATAGGCCCTGTTCGCCTGAGAGGTAAAAGCAGTAATACCCACGAGGTCCGGTCGAGGCATAGCCGGATAATCCGGAGTACCTAAATTCTCGTCTACGATTGAGACTTCCCAATCCGCCGGGGTAAGACCCGCAAGAACCATAAGGCTGAGCGGCTTCCAGACACGGTAACGGTTCCAGTAACTCTCTTTGACTTTGACAATACTTACAAGAGGGTTGGATGGATTGATTAGATATAGCCTCATAGCTGTCCTTCCGTCCTTTCCGTTCGAATTAATAATTTGCTTATAGAATAATAGTTTTCGAGTTACACAGGTATTTAAGTTCAATTAATGTGCCACGGTTTAAATCCCTGGCACAACACCGGCATCCCCTTGATATTTAAACAAAATCAGCGCAAAATTATTTTCAGTATTACCGGTAGCGGTTATTCGGAAAAGGGTCATAATTAGCCAGTGGCCATATATGACCTTTTAAATGATCTGCAATCCTGTTTGCAGGGATTGCATTGTTGAATTCATACTGGAGCAAACGATCGGTGCAGTCTCCTGTACAATTGCTTCACAGGTCCAGGTGTCGGCCTATGATGTCGTCATATTGAACAGGCAGTATATTATTATCAAAGGAGACTCTGATATCCTGACGAATGACCCTCTGCAATAAATCATAATCTTCTTTGGCTATCATCGTAATGGTCCAAAAATAATGTGGAGGGTAGAATTCCCTGTAAATATCATCGAGCTTCTTAAACAGACTGCGAAGAATTGATGTGTCGATGATCCCGTTTAACCTTGGCATCAGGGACTTGGCCTTTGCTGGGCCCGGCATCCTGCAGTAGTAAACGTAGACCTTGAGAGCAAGATCGAGAACCTTTGCAGCATGACCATACCCCATATGTTCCATGCTCTTCGCCAACCTGACAGTCTTAACAAACCACTGGCAGAAGTCGCTGTGTATCTTACTGAAGTCCTGATCCGACCTTACACTTTTAAGAGCTTCAAACAGATCTGTCAGTTTTTCTTTGATAAGATCGACTGAACTTTCCTGGAGTAATGGCATCATGGCAGTATAACCAATCGCCATATCCAGGATGTTTTGCTGTTTTTTCTCTTTTGCAAGTACCATGGCATTCATTTTGCCACCCGCATCAATCACTTTCATTTCGATCATTTTGTCCCTGAATGATGGCTCTTTGGAATTGATAAATAGAATGTTATTCCTTTCTCCAGGCCTGGCTCAAGCCATACTTCTCCTCCATGTTTATCTGCTATCTCCCTTAGAATATTCAGACCCAGGCCTGATCCCTGAATACCCATGGATGTTTTTTTTCGTATGAAAGGGGAAAAAATATCAACGCTCGAATCCTCTCCTCTCAAGCCGATGCCATTATCCCTGACAGAAAGGATGTGGGAGATATCAGACGAACTATACCGGATATCAATTTCACTTAATGTTTCACTGCCATATTTTATTGCATTGTCCACAAGGTTCCTGAAGGCCCTTATGATGCACAACCTATCTGCCTCGATTTCAGGGAAACAGTCAGGTTCCGACCATTTTATTCCCCGAAGACTGATTTGAGCCGAGAACTCTTCTCTTACCAGCAGAAGTATTTCCTTTAACGATAATTTTTCAATATCCAAAGGCGCTTCCTTTGTTAAAATGAAAACATTGATCTGTTCAACCAGTTCGACAATCTGCCCGGAGATTTTCAATATCTGATCGCAGTACCTCTGACCTTTTTCATCAAGAATATCCGCATAATCTTTTTGCAGCCGTTTTGTAAGGCCATAGAGGCCTATGGCCGGACTCTTGAGATCGTGCGATATTGAATAGGCAAAGAACTTAATTCTTTCAGAACTTTCTTTTAAGGCCTCCTCAATCTGCATTTGATCGATGGCTTCCTCCTTTAAATTCTTAAGGCCCTGTTCCATTTCTTTATAGGTCGGTTTTTCTTTCACAGAAAATTCCTTTTATGAAGAGAACTGGTTCTGGCAGGTCTTAACAGATAATTCTTTCTCCGGAACAGATTCAGCCATCATGTCCTTTGAGAATCCCCGGTTCTAAAAAAACGCTGCCTCATCTGTTAGAAGTGATACATCATCCATCAGCTCTCCCTGACATATCTCAGTGTGAAATCATGATATCCTGTCATTAATCAATACATATCCTCCTGTGACATTGCAGATGCAGAAGAATTGTTCTTCTCAGGCTTTTCAGCAACCATTGCCTCGGTGGTCATAAGTAATCCTGCCAGGGACGCCGCGTTTTGAAGCGCAAATCGCGTTACCTTGGTTGGGTCAATAATTCCGGCATTCATGAGATCTTCATACACGCCTGTTTCTGCATTAAATCCAAAATTACCCTTCCCCTTCATAACATGTTGAATTACAACAGAACCTTCAAAACCTGCATTGTTTGCAATCTGCCTTAAAGGCTCTTCCAGCGCGCGTCTAATGAGGGTCGCTCCTAACTGCTCCTCCCCCTGGAACATGGTTTTTTCAAGGCCCTTCATGGCCCGTATGTATGCCACACCACCGCCCGGAACAACACCTTCTTCGACTGCTGCTCGGGTGGCGTTAAGGGCGTCTTCCACCCTGTCTTTTTTCTCTTTCATTTCAGTCTCTGTGACCGCTCCTACACTTATGACAGCCACTCCTCCCACCAGTTTCGCCAGGCGTTCCTGCAGCTTTTCTTTGTCATAATCTGTTTTAGCTATTTCTATTTGAGACTTGATCTGCTTTACCCTTCCCTCAAGTTTCTGTTGATCACAATGACCGTCAACTATCGTGGTGTTTTCTTTATCTATGGTAATGTGTTTAGCCTTGCCAAGATCATCCAGCGTAAGGATTTCCAGTTCAAATCCCAGCTCCTCATTGATTACCTGTCCCCCGGTAAGGATAGCAATATCCTCCATTGCAGCCTTTCGTTTATCACCAAAACCCGGCGCCTTGACAGCAGCACATTTCAGTGTCCCCCTCAACTTATTCACCACCAGTGTTGCAAGCGCTTCACCCTCAACGTCCTCCGCTATAATCAAAAGAGGCCTGCCGTCATTTGCTACTTTTTCCAGAATAGGCAGCAGTTCCTGCATATTTTTGATTCTCTTTTCATGTATAAGTATATATGGTTCATCAAGTTCAACTGTCATTTTCTCAGGATCAGTTACAAAGTATGGGCTCAGGTAACCCCTGTCGAACTGCATTCCCTCAACAACCTTAAGAGTTATCTCCATTACCCTGGCTTCCTCTACAGTGATAACACCTTCCCTGCCCACTTTTTCCATGGCCTCGGCAATAATATCACCGATAGCGCTATCATTGTTGGCCGATATGGTACCGACCTGTGCGATTTCTTTTTTATCCTTTGTAGGTTTGGATATTTTTTTCAGTTCATCCACCACCAGATCAACAGCCTTGTCCATACCTCTCTTTATGTACACAGGATTGATACCGGCTGCCAGAAGCTTAACACCCTCTCGGTAGATCGCCTGTGCCAGTACTGTCGCAGTTGTAGTACCATCCCCCGCAACATCGGAGGTTTTGGAGGCCACATCCTTTACCATTTGTGCTCCAATATTTTCAAACCTGTCAGAGAGTTCTATCTCCTTTGCCACTGTCACCCCGTCCTTGGTTATCCTGGGAGCACCCCATGATTTTTCAATAAGGACATTCCGGCCTTTTGGCCCAAGGGTAACCTTAACCGCATCGGCCAGTGTATCAACACCTTTCATCATCTTTTCTCTTGCTTTTGATCCATACTTGATCTCTTTTGCAGTCATTTCTTTAGTTCCCCTCTTAGTTTTCCATGATTCCCACAACCAGCACCCTGTCGTTTAATGGTTTTATTTTCATTTTTATTCTCCGATTTAAATTGTTAATTGGTATTCACTTTCTCCCGCAGGATTTCAAACAACTGTTCGAAGGTATTTTTTGCCAGAATATCATTAAACTGACTGCGATAATTAAGAACCATACTCACGTTCTCTATAACGACATCATATACTTTCCACTCACCGTCATTTATAATCATCCTGTAGAAAACAGGAGTCTCCTTTGATGAGGTGACGATTCTCGTTTGAACCTCAGCCTTGTTTGCCGAGACAAGAGTTTCTCTGTCAAAAACGATCTTCTCGTTGCTGTAAGAAAGGATATGGTCGATGTATGTCCTTTCGATTAACTGTCGAAAAAGCTGAACGAACTCCTGTCTCTGGGTGGTATTAATGCTGTTCCAGTGCCTGGCCAGAGCGCGCTTTGAAATTTCGACATCATTAAACATATGTTCATAGACGCGCCTGAGTTTATCCCTCTTAATCTCTTCAGCCGCCGTAGCTTTGAGTTCCGGATCGCCCAGAATCTCAAGCACTTTATTAAGACTGGTCTGGACCGTGTCCATCGGCAATCCTGCATATGCCGGAAGAGAAAAAAACAGGAATATGATGATATTTAATACTGCGATTCGTTTTTTCATAGATTCCCTCTTTTAACTTTCTGATGCGTTTATTTATTCAGATCCCCAAAAGCATACCTGCTGATGAGATCTACTATATCTACAGCCGGTTGCGTTTCGGTAATAGTTTCTCCGGGATTAAGAAGTTTTCCTGCCCCTCCCGGTTCAATACTGAGATACATTCCTCCAATCAACCCTTCCGTTTTTATAGAGACAATGGCATCGTCATAAATCTTTATGCCATTTTGTATCCGCACTTCTACCGCTGCTCTCTGGTTTTCCTGGTCCATGGTGAGCTTGCCCACCTTTCCAACCTCAAGGCCTAACATTAAAACCGGGCTGCCTTTTCTCAGACCGCTGACCGTGGTGAAACGGGCGGAAAGAGGGTAGGAGTCATCTCCCAGAAAAGAGACATGGCCGAGGTTCACTGTCATATAACCGATTAGGATCAACCCGATAACGAGAAAGATACCGACCGTTGTTTCCATGGTATACTTCTGCATCCTTTACCTCCCCCCGTCGCACCGAAGACGGGCAATTTCTTTTTGCTGCTGTTTTGCCGACTCTATTACTGTATCTACTTCCGCGACAGGTTGACCCTGGGCAACCCCGGCCATAATGACAAATTCGACACACAGCTCTGAGTCACGTTGCGAGCGGGCTCCCTCCCATATTTCTTTAATCCCCTGCTCTTCAAAATCATTGATAAAATCCTTCAGGATACTTTCTGCTTCAGATTTATCCGAGTAGGGGAGAACCGTAACAAATTCATTGGTACTGAGGCGTGTGGAAAAACCCCCTATGACACTAAAGTTCTTTTCTATATATACCCCCATTTTCCGAATGGCCTCCTGTGCCGCTTCGTAACCTAAATTGGTTATGATGGCATTCAGTTCTTCCAGCCTAAAGACCACAACAGTATAGGTTTCTCCCGGCCCCCTCCGATTCAGCGTAGTGTGATTGAGAACCTTGAACTGTCTTTTTGAGTACAGGCCTGTTAATTCTTCCTGCAGCCCTTCAAGGCTGTTTATAACTTCATTCTGGAAGGGGTGTGATAAATTTTCCAGCTCTTCCGGAGTACCCTGAAAAACGATGTTTCGATCATAAAGCGCAAGGATGCGGTCTGAGATAAAGTACACATCCGGGATTTCATGACTCACCAGAATGGCTGTAAATCCGAATTTTTTCTGATACTGTGCAATCATGCTCAGAATGGCGTTTTTTCTGACCGGGTCCTGGCCGGAAGTCGGTTCATCAAAAAGCACAATGTGTGGGTCGGTTACAAGAGCACGAGCCAGTGCTGCACGTTTCTGCATTCCCCCCGACAGTTCGGAAGGATATTTATCTGCCGAATCTCTGAGTTCTGTCTGTTCAATTCTGGCCATTACCCTGCTGTTGATTTCTGATTTACCCAGGTTCGTTGTTTCCTGCAGCGGAAGTGCAATATTGTCATATACTGTCATGGAATCAAAAAGTGCGTTGTCCTGGAACATGTAGCTTATCTCGGCGAGGCTTGTATTCGTCTCGCTTTTTTTCATCCTGTTTATTGAATTGCCCCGAAAATAAATGTCCCCTTCATCCGGCCTGAGCAACCCTATGATATGCTTGAGGAGTACACTCTTGCCTGAACCGCTGAGACCTATAATAGTTGTGACCTCACCTTCATAGATCTTAAGATTTGCGTGATCAAGGACAGTCCTCGTTCCGAACCGCTTGGTAACATCTCTGAATTCTATTAAAGGAGCATCCATGGATTATCCCTGACTGAGCAGTGATGTCACAACATAGTCGGACACCAGAATAAGAACACAGGAGAGCACAACAGCCGATGTGGTAGCGAGTCCAACGGACTTGGCACCATGACCATCCTCACGCATGTGTGCAAAATACCCCTGGTAACAGCAGATAGTGGAGACGATTACAGCAAAAACAACAGACTTGATGAAACCGTCCGTGATGTCTGTTATTTCCATATCAGCCTGGACCCGATAAAAATAGGTTCCTGAATTGGCACCCAGAAGCAGAACACCTGAGATGTAGCCGCCAAGGATGCCGATTAGATCAAACAGCACCGTGAGTATGGGAAAGCTTATGATAGAAGCAATAATCCTGGGAATGATGAGATACCTGAGCGGATCAATGCGCATTGTGTAGAGGGCATCAATCTGCTCGGAGATACGCATGATGCCAATCTCCGCGGTAATGGCAGAGCCGGCCCTGGCAGTAATCATGATAGCGGTAAGAACCGGACCCAGTTCCCTGACCAGTGAAAGGCCTACCAGGGTGCCGAGAGCCCCCTGTGCACCGAACTTGACCAGGGCATAATAGGATTGCAGCCCCAGTACCATACCGGTAAACAACCCGACAAGCAGGATAATCATCGTGGATTGTGCCCCGATGTAATAAACCTGCTGAAGGACCTTGCGCAGTTGCCTGGGCCGAAGGATCTGCACGAATGCCAGCAGGAGAAAAATCCCCGAGGCACCAATGTTGTTGACCCAGCCGATCGCTTTCCTGCCAAAAAGGGTAAACACCCTCATCATAACCAGATCTGTAGCCCTATTCGTCATTCCTCCGGCTTGATGCCGTCTCCTTCATAATTTATTCTTCTATAGAATAATGTTTTAATGTAACCTTAAAAATTTTTCCTGCTCTTAAATATACTCAATATTCATGCCATGCTTCCGGGTATGGATTGAGATATCTATCACTCTGATTTATAAGAATAATCCGGCTGAAACAGCATTCGCTGAAACAATAAAATTCAATTGAAAAAGGTCACATTTGCGTAATTGGCCATATATGATCATTTTCACAACTTATGGAGGTAAGAGTAGAAATAAGAAAAGAATGAATATAAAAGGTTTGTTTGTTTTTAACGCCTCAAGGCCTGAGATCACATCGAACAATTAATCGTCAATAGCGCTCTGACGCATAGGATGGTATGTCCTGTTAAGGTCCTCCAGCAATTCATCGACATCGTCAGGACAGGCCGGCCCCGCCCTTTTTGACAGGGTTCCCTGGAACAGGTAATAAAACCCGGAAGGTGCTGCCCCGGCCAGGTTCGCTTTCCACTGTGATGACTCCGCCGCGGGCGCGCACAATCCCCAGTACCACTGCCAGGCCCATTCCACGTCCGGTGAACTTGCTTGAGAAAAAAGGATCGAAGAGCTTCTCCATATCACTATCGTCAATCCCGCAACCCGTGTCAGTTACTTTCAGGCAGGCATATGCATTGTCCTGAGGGTGCCAGTCCGAAGGGAAACGGTGTTCCGTAGGGATATCCCCGGCTGAAACAGTTTTGACGTTCAGGCTGATAATGCCTTCTCTCCCACCGATGGACTCCCCGGCATTAGCGGTCAGATTGGTAAGGACCTCAAAAATCTGGTTCGTATTTGCCATGATAACCGGTCCTGGAACCGACAGATCGGTTTCCAGTGTCACTTTTTCCGGGAGAATCTCTTGAAGCATGGGCAGAGCCTGACTGCAGGCTCCTGAAAAATCCATGGGCTCATCCTTCTCAAATGTTTGCCCCAGGTAGGTCAGCATCAGGCCGCTCATCTCCGCGGCCCTTCTGGATGCCTTCATAGCCTCGGCTATATTTGGTTCAGGATTCTTCCCTTCGGAAATCTCCATCACGGCCAGGTCAAGATTCCCTATCACCGCCCCCAGTATATTGTTGAAATTATGCGCGATTGCCCCGGCCATGCGACCCAGGCTTTCAGTCTTCTGAAGTTGTCTGTTTTGAGATTCCAGTTTTACCTTATCCGCTTCCGCCTTCTTTCGTTCCGAGATGTCGCGTTCGACATACAGGATGCTTTCAGGATTTCCGCTGGAATCAACCAGAACTGTAGAGTTCACATCAATATAAAATGTGCTGTTATCTTTTTTAACAGCCAGATATTCTGTCAGCCTGTGACCTCCTTCACCGGCCAGCAATTTTTGAATATTTTCAATCAGTGTTTTATGGCTTGAAGGATCAAGGAAATCAAAAACCGATCTTCCAATATATTCATCTTTTTTTTCCGTGGAATAACCATGCAATTTTATCAGCTTATCGGATATCTGCTGTATTTTTCCATCTAAAGATAATATTCCTATTCCATCAGGCAGGATTGATGTGACCGCTTCAATTTTTTGATTACTTTGCTGCAGGGCATCCCCGGTCTGCTTGCGCTCGGCAATCTCCTGCTTCAGTTCTTCATTTGTCTTATGCAGCCGGGCATTTGCGTCGGAAACCTGTAGCGTCCGTTCGGCGACCAGCTGTTCCAGGGCCTGATTACGGCTCATCAAGGCTTTCAAAGGATAGACTTCACCATCCTGAACAAGGTGATAGGGAATGGAAATACTGCTGTGGGATATTTTCCAGCCTTCGGATTCCCTTCGGAATATCAGTACCAGCCGGGCTGTCTCCCGTGACAGGACATGGTCTTTGAAAGGCAGATGAATGATGAAGAAACCGGTCGTAACTGCGATAGTATCGCTCAGTGACTGTATGGCCAAATCTTTGAGCTCGATACGAAGCGGATCTTTGATCTCGGAGAAGTCCTGGCGGGTAATCGCAATCCATTCTTGTCTGTCTTTAACCAGAAAATCTCCTCCTCCGGTAAAGCCTGAAAAATCCTCACTGAAGCAGGTGGTTAGCTGGTCATCGCGTGATGAATACATCCGCACATAGTCGTCAAACAATTGCCGTATTATCTTATAGTCTTTTTCATCCATTGAAATAGATTCCGTATCTGCCGGTATTTTTACAGGTTACATTTTTCACCGGTGCATCCCTGAACTGTCCGGCAGCGCCGGAGGGATAGCGGCAACCATAGCTGCTGAAAAGAAGATCGTATCTTTGAAGAGAAGCCGGGTGTGATACTGCAATTATTTCACTCCCTTACTTAAAATCATTTTTAAGGGTCCAGCTCTGTGACAACCCCGAGCTCATTCTTTAATTTATCAAGCAGGGTGGAGACTGATGCATCTTCCGGATCGAGTTTGTGTGCTTTTTCAAGGCATTCCAGTGCACGGGTAAAATCCTCATTATCAATAGCCATAATTCCAAAATTTTTCCATGCAGGCGCAAAAGAGGGATCAAGCCTGAGGGCTTCAGTAAAGGCACTGTCTGCGGCATCAATGCTACCGGCTTCATAGCTCATTTCACCGAAGTCGTTCCATACCTGAGGGGCTTTCGGATCACAATCGATTGCCTGCCTGTAGAGTTCATCGGATTCAATGTAATTTTCGGCTTTCCAGAGTTTAAACGCTTTTTCAGCAATGGTTTTGCAGTTATCTTCTATTAATGAACGGATAGCAGAATATGTTTCTTCCGAAAAAATCTCATATTCGGTTTTTTTCGATCCAGTGAGGCTGTTTTTATATTGATCCATTTTATCCAGCAGGGCCAGTATTTCATCTTTGCTTTTATTTGCAATGATCTGTTCAACCACAGCCCTGCGGGTTATTTTGGAATCATTTTTAAGGTACATGGTTTCTTCTATGTACCTGTCATCATCTCTCTTATCGATATCTTTCAGTAGGAGACCAAATTCAGAAAGCCTGGTCTTTTTAAGTTCTTTATTAAGTGTTGTCAGAGATACCTTTGTTTCTTTATAAAGGCTGTCGAATATTTTTTGAAATGCTGAAGGATCAATTTCTGTTATCTCCCGGGTCCGGATATTTATTTTATAGTACTTCTCATATTTGTTTTGTATTTCCTTGAGTTTTTCCGGTGAGAAAGAGTTTTTCTTCCATTTTCTATATAGAGACCAGTCTGTTACAGGTGAAATATGGTAATAGATAAAGGGAGCTTTATAAATTAATCTGCTCTTCCAGCTGCCTGCTGATGTACCTATCAAGTCCGCAAGATCATTCAGGTCCAATATTTTTGTTAGTTTATGATTCTCAGCATTAAGAATATATAAAAAAACTTTTTCAAACAGATATTCTGGTGTGCCGCCGTCAGGAAAACGGGAGATGCCGGTGGCCGGCCGATAAGCAGAAGTGGAAGCAATAAATGCAATTTCCCTGCTGTTTTGAGTGCTCTGCACTGCTCCATAATGGGTCTCATAATTAAAGTGGGTATAATCTGAGTAGCATGATGCTGAAAATAAGGTAAGTAAAAGGATGAGCAGACACATAGTTTTTTTATTTTTTAACTGCATGTTTTTTCCTTTAAAATTGTAGTTTTTTTTAATTCGCACGGAATTTTTTTTAAAAATTATTAATTAAAAGAATTTATTGATCGATGTTTTATTTTAATATTCAAATTATGTGTTTTTAATCGGTGTATATATCAAAAACTTTAATTTCCTGGCAGCAACTTATTGGGTTATTTTCGTTTTTTTTATCTTAAGCTATTTAAAGGAGGTTTGATTATGCGTAAACTGATTATAACTGGATTAATTATCTTTACTTTCTTTGCCCTGGGATGCAGCAATGATTCTTCCGGTGAGAAAACTGAATCAAAAACAGTAACTACATCTGAAACAGCAGCTGAAACCACGAAAGTTCAGAAAACTGTTCTTGATAACAGAGATGCCATGATGGCAAAGCTTAGGGAGTATAAAATTACTGTTCCGGAAGATTTGATTTTCAGATCTGTTGATAAACAAAAATATCTGGATAAAAATTTTGAAGAGAAAGATACATATCTTGTTTATTTTGATGTTAAATATCAGGACCAGTCAAAAAAAGGATGAACTGTTAAAATGGTTTAATGATCAGAGACAGATTTTAAAGGATAATGGCTGGATTGAAAAGAGTTATGAAAAAGATAAGGAAATAATGGGTGGCGGCACCTATGATCAATCCATTTTAGTAAAAGAGAGTGAAAACTGTACGCTTGACATGAGAATAACTTTTAATGATGCAGGTTCATCCATAAGTATTCATCCGAAGTATGAGATCAGGTAATTAAAAAGAGAGAGGAATCTCTGCCATAATAATTTTAAAGTTTTCTGCCTATTTTAAAAAGGTGTTGTCATGAAAAAAAAGTTTACAGCTTACGTTTTGTGTACATTATTATGTTTAACTGCAGCCTGGGCTGACGGTAATTTTGTAGGCGTAAAAAAGAGCAGGGAGGTACATACCCGCGAGTGTCCCTGGCACAGGGCATCCGGCGAGGATCAAAAGGTTTACTTCTCAACTCTGGAAGAAGCAAAACAGCAGGGTTATAATCCCTGCAGTCACTGTCTGCCTGGATCTAGCGGAACAGGTACAAATCCGCTAAACTTTGATCTTCAGCAGGACAAATTTGCTACCTATGATATTATAATCAAATCAGCTGATAAATTAAGGGATACTGATCCGGGAAGAGTCGATTTAACAGATCCCTATATTGTCTTATATGGTCTTCAAAAAATGCCTGACGGGAAATATTCTCTTTTTAAGATCGGCCAGACTCCAAAGATAGAAAACACTACCTACCCCAAATGGAATTATAAAGTAAGCTTTGAGCCGAGACACCCTGATCAGATGACAAACAGGTTCTTTCTAAAAGTCATAGATAGAGATCCCAGGATGCCCAGAGATATAGCTATAGGGAATGCCGAATTCCGTTATACAGCTGACAATGACTCCCTGAGAGTGCCTCTATATTATTCAGCCTTAAGAAACTACAGGCACATAGTAAACGTTAAAGACGACTTTCGTCAGATGCATTCCCTTGATATACAGGGAGCAGTATATATTTCCATAAAAAGAAATCTGCCGCAAATTACAGTACCTGATTTTACAGGACACGGTTTGAAAGGCGTAGTTGATTATATCAAAAGGACAAAAGCCTTTAATTATACGATAAAGACTGCTGAAACCATGAATCCTGAGAAAGCTGGTAAAATCCTGTCGACAGAGCCATCGGCAGGTACCAAAACCATTTACGGAAGTAATATTGTTCTGTATAAGGGAACATTAAAAAAGACGGCTGTACCAGATGTACGAAATATGAGAATCCCCGTTGCAGTGTTTTCTCTAAAAAGGGCTGGGCTTAAAATCGGGGAAACAAAAGAACAGGAAACATCTAATCCCCGCTCACATGGTAAGGTGGTTGCACAAAGTATAAAACCGGGTACAACCGTCATTGTCCCGACGACAGTCGATCTGGAATTGGCAAAATATGTACAGCCTGATCCGGTTGATTTCCCGGATATCATTGGGATGAATTACCGTGATGCCATTGGGGCGCTTCGTGATGCAGGCCTGTTTCCTGCCGGAGCAAGGCAGAAGCCCTTTGATGCAGAAGCGGGTACGGTGATCGAGACAATGCCGGATAGAGAGGCTCAGCCTCAATTGATGCCTGGCTCCAGGGTAGGTCTGGTCATCGCGGCACCGGATCAGCTTGGTGTGACAATGGCTTTTCCCATAGAAAAAGCCCCGGGACAAAATATAAAACTCGATTTCAATAAAAATGAAGAATATTTTCTAAAGATAAATGTCAAAGAACAGGGGTATTTGAGGTTTATTCCTGCAGATGGCTCGGATAACCTGCCATTAGGCGGTGAACTGTTTACATTGGATGAAAGCGATATAGCTTCTTATTCATGTTGGGATTATACCTATAATTTTAGAGTGAGTCCGCAGGAATACTTTATAAAATTTGGTTTAACAAATAAGTACAGTATATCAAAAGAGGAGTCAGTAGTTGAATTTGCCTATGAGTTTGTACCTGAGATGGATCCGGGTGAAATTAACGACGAAAAAGAATCCGCTACTCTGATCGAAACAGGACGGGCAGCAAAAATAGCCATATATCCGGAAAATGACACTGACTGGTTTTTGTATGAGCCGGAGGTGGATGGTTATTTACGGATTGTCCTGGACAATGTTCCGGATGCCATAGATCATAATTTTATGTTCAGGGTCTATGAACAGGGGACAGATAAAGATCTTCATGCCGGCGAATATTTACCCACTTCAGTTAAAGTCTTTGCCGGAAAAAAATATCTTGTGAAAATCTCGGTTCTTGGTGTTGATTGCTCAACAGAAACCTTTTCAGTTACCTTCAATCTTATCCCTGAAAAAGACGAGACCGAACCCAATGATACAATAGACGATGCCTATGTGATTGAAGGCTCCTTCATGGGAGATGTTTTTATCATGGGTAAGGCGGAGCATGACTATTTCAAGCTTCTTCCGGAAAAAGGTGCCAATAGCCTTACAATAGACATAGAGCATAATGATTATATGATCAGACCACGGGTACACTGGTCGAAAAACAGAGAAGGCCTTGAAGATGCAGAGTATTGTAAACCAAGAGACAAGACCTGTACTATACCGGTAAATGGTGAAGATCCCATTTATCTTTATGTCTATAATGACCATACTCATAATTATTCAGATGATCCGATGATCATGTCTATTGCGTATCAGTATCCGGAGGCTGAAGTGCCTCTGACAGATGAAGAGGATAATGCAGAAGATAAGGCTGAGGCACCGGTCCAGGATCCTGACGGCAGGGCACGATCCATTGATCTGGCAAAACAGGCTTATGAGAAGCTTAAACAGGGTAATTACGATGAAAGTGTCTCGCTATATAAACAGGCAATAAAGTTGTATGAAGATAAACGTTACTGGCATGACATGGGATTAGCTTATTTCAGACAAAAAGACTGGAAAAATGCCGAAGAATGTTTTCAGAAAGCTGTTGAGATGGATATCTCCTATTATCTCGGGCACAAATCTCTTGGTTCGGTGCTGGGAGAGATGAATAAATATGAACTTTCAATACAATCTTTTGAAAGAGCCCTGGCAATAAGTGATGAAGATCCGATGATCTATTATAATCTGGCAAGGAGTTATGAAGGGCTTTATCGGGAAAATAATACGAAAGTCGATGAATTAAAGAAAGCATTTGAATATTCTTCTATTGCCAGAGATAAAATAAAGGATGATAAAAAAGTAGATAATCAGTACAAGCGTTTAAAGAATATGATGAATAAATTGGATAATTAAAAGTTGACAGCAGGTTACAGCTTTATCAACCACAGAAAGCCGGAGTAAACTACCTGTTAAAACTCCGGCTTTTCACTTAATAGCCAGAAAGGGGTCAAAAAGGTATCTGCCTTTGACTCTTGTCCATTTAATTAAAAAGCTATAGGGAACGGGGTCTACCCTTAACATGGGACATATTCGTACCAGCACACAGGAGATAACACAGATGTTTTTCAGAATAAATGGGGGTATAACGCTGTAGGTTATTAGGTTTAAAACTGTCAACCTTATAACCGAACAGCGCGGTTTTTATGATGCTGTAAGGAGACAGACACAACCACACCGACTAAAATATTTACAGACCTCCACAATCGAAAGCTGTATAGGTCTAGGCCTTTGATTCCTCTATGTTATCGTTATTAACAACTATTTCTTCTTTGTTTTCTAACTCGATATCAAGCTGACGATCAATCTCTGCCATTCGTGCATCATCTCTCGCAACTTCCAGCAAAATATCTTTTATCTTTAGTTTTTCAGATATATCATCAAGTCTCTGTGCGGATATTTTTTCATAAACATCATTTCCCAGTTGCGCCAGGAGCCGGGTAACCCTTGTTTCCAGTCTTACCTTTTCCCTTCTCAGCCGGGTAAGCTCTATGCCTTCACCTGCTTTTTCAGTAACCGAATGAACCGCTGACAAGGCGGCATCAAAACCTGAATCCATTCCGCTTTTTATCCTGTCCCATAATTTCATATTATTCTCCTTTATACGTTTTTTCAAGATTGCCCCTCCTCCATCTCTGTATCTATCCTACTCTCTTTCAGCTTATGGATCTCCCTGTTCAAACTTCTCACATGAAGAGATTTTTTCACCAGTTTGGGCAGGGTCAGAATCGCGATAATTGCACAGCCAATCACTGAGGAATAAAAGATCAATGCGGTAATGGACATCTTAAGATCCCAGATGAAAAACTTCAGATCCAGAGGCATGCTGTTCTGTATCCCGGCAATGATAATTACCAGGAAGAGTAAAAATGTAATGATTAATGAAAAATACATAATTCGCCCTCCTCAGATTCTGGCTTTGGCCGATATTTAAAGTTCTTTTCCGGCTTTAAATAATATACATCTCGCAAATCTTCCGGTAATGATGACCGTATATCGCAAGGGTTACTGCAAGAGATAAGAGTCTTGGTCTGCGAAGCAGTGTCCAGAAAAAAAGACGCCAGTACTGGAAACGCTCTTTTCCAAGGATGCCGAGGCGAAGGCTGGAATGGAACAGTGCAAGTACTTTCTGTCTGTCTATGGACAATGAAAAATTACCCGGTTTGACTTCATTCAGAAAATTTCTGACCCGTTTGTAGAAATTATTGGGGGAATATATCTGTTTCATAATCAGGCGATACCCCTCCAGTAAACTTTTATAACCCATCCGGGGCAGTATATTGGTGGTTCCATCTACATTGTCGCCTGAAAACTCCCTTGCTACACGTTTTTCTTTCTTCAGGCGCTCAAACAGCTTTGTGCCGGGAGGGGCCTGGAGCAGGCCGACCATTGCCGCCACAATTCCGCTTTTCTGAATAAAATCTATCTGCCGCTGAAAGATAGAAGGTGTATCACTGTCAAAGCCTACAATAAAGCCGCCCATAACCTGAAGCCCTGCGCGTTGAATTGTTTTAACGCTTTGAAGAAGGTCTCTGTTTCGGTTCTGGTTTTTATGGCATTCAGTAAGACATGCATCATCAGGGGACTCTATGCCAATAAAGACCGAATCAAATCCTGCTCTGGCAATCATATCCAGAAGCTCAGGGTCATCGGCCAGATCGATGGATGCCTCGGTAAAAAAGGCGCACCCCTTTTTTCCTTTTCGCCAATCAATCAGGGCCGGCAGCAATTTTGCTTTTAGAAATTTTTTATTGCCAATAAAATTGTCATCAACAAAGAATATTGGTCCGCGCCAGCCTGCGTCATATATGTTATCCAGTTCTTCGATTATCTGTTCCGGTGTTTTTATTCGTGACCTGTGACCAAACAGTACTGTTACATTGCAGAACTCACAGTTAAAGGGGCACCCTCGGGAAAACTGAACGCTCATGGAAGCGTATTTTTTAATATCTATCAGATCCCATGAAGGGATTGGTGTATGATGAAGATCACAATACCCCGAAGTCCTGTAGATCTTTTTTAGATTCCCGGTTTTTAAATCTTCAAGAAAAAGCGGCAGTGTAACTTCCGCCTCGTCAAGAACAAGATGATCAACATCACTGAACGCCTCGGGTTCGGCAGTGAAAAGAGGTCCGCCAGCAATAACCTTTAAATCCATTGATTTGCATCGGGCTATTATCTTTTTTGCGGATTCCCTCTGGACTGCCATTCCGCCGATGAAGACCAGCTCCGCCCAGGACAGATCATCATCCGTGAGACTGTTTACATTGGTATCCACAAGACGCTTTTCAAAATCATCGGGCAGAAGTGACGCAACTGTCAGCAGCCCAAGCGGTGGAAAGGCGGCCTTTTTATGTATAAAGCTCAGGGCATATTTGAAAGACCAGAATGTGTCCGGGAATTTCGGATAAATAAGTAATGTTTTCATCTTGTATCCTGTCCTGTATTAATTATGTTTAGTCCGGGATCGTTTTTAAAAAACGGTAAAAATCAGTGTCAGTTCCAAGAATAACAAAGGCGTTCTTATAGGCCGCATCTTTGTATGTCTCCAGTGTTTTAAAGAATGCATAGAAGGCCGGGTCCTCGCCATAGGCGGTTCCGTAGATTTTAGTTGCCTCAGCATCTGCTTCGCCGCGGATCTCTTCAGATGTTTTATATGCCCCGGAGATAATGGATTTTAATTCCTTTTCCATCTGACCCAAAATCTCTGCCTTTTTACCTTCTCCCTCTGACCTGAACTGTGCAGCCTTTCGCTTTCTCTCCGATACCATCCGCTCATAAACCTTTTTTCGGACCTGCTCGACATAATTGATCCTTTTGATTCTTACATCGACCAGTTCCATACCGAAGGCAGACATGGCCTTTGACGCCTCTGCCAGGATAGCCCTGGTAATTTTCTCTCTGCCCAGGTGAACGGTTTCAGGAGTGGTTGCTTCATCCTTGAAGGGAGAGAGCACCTTGCCCTCCACGTCCTCCACGCTTGGCATCTCGTTTGTAGTCCTGACAAGTTCAACAAGCGGATTCGCCGATACATAGTCACGAAGCACAGCGTCAATTATATCGTCCAGCTTTGCGTATGCCTGGTTATATGTGCCCAGTACCTCAAGAAATTTCTGGGCATCCACGATTCTCCACCTGGCGGTTGTGTCCATATATATAAACCTTTTATCCCGTGTCGGTATTTCTTTGGGGTCCCCATCCCATCTCATTATCCGCTTCTCATAGCGATGAATCTTCTGGATGAAAGGAATCTTGAATCTGATACCAGACTCGGTCTTCGGTTCTCCGACCGGTCTTCCAAACTGCGTTATCACCACCTGCTCCCATTCGCTGACAGTGTAAAAGGTACCTGAAAATAAAAGGCCAAGTATTATGACGACTGCAATGCTTAAAACTATTCCTGTCTGTTTCATTTTATTTCTCCCACATAAGCCTTCCGCTGATTCAATTGAAGAAGAGGCAGAAGGCCTTTTTGTGCACTGTCGATAATGTAAATCTCTTTGGCATTGGGAAGAATCGACTGGTATGCCTCCAGGTATAGACGCTGTTTTGTGACTTCCTTAGTGGTCCGGTATTCCTTGAGAACGGCAGAGAACCTGGCTACATCACCCTTGGCATGGTTGACTCGTTCGAGCGCGTAACCCCGTGCCCCGTTTATGGCCCTTTCCGCTTCACCTCTTGCCTGCGGAATCTGCCTGTTATAGGTTTCCTGTGCCTCGTTAATTAGTTTCTCTTTTTCCTGCTGTGACTCGTTTACCTCGTTAAAGGCACCTTTAACCGGGTCCGGAGGCACAACGTTCTGGAGCCTTACATTGACAATCTGGATTCCTGTTTGATATTCATCGAGAATCTTCTGAAGCTCTTCCCGGGCCATTTTGTTTACCTCTTCACGGTTCTGGAGGACATAGTCAAAACTCCGGTTTCCTACAATACGCCGGTTAACAGATTCGCTGATATCACGCAGCGTCATAATAGGGTCCTGTATATTAAAAAGGTATTTTCTGGGGTCTTCCCTCCGGAACTGGATGATCCACTCAACATCTATAACATTCAGGTCTCCTGTAAGCATGAGAGATTCACGTTCCGTTGCAGCGCTCTTTTCATACTTGCTCTGAATTCCCGAGCTGATGCTTTTAAAACCAAAGTTTTCTGTGTCTACCTGCTCCGTGTGTACCTTGTAAACATTATCGATGCCAAATGGGATTTTAAAGTGAAGCCCCGGCAGTACCATGCCGGAATACCTGCCAAACCTCAGAATAACCCCCTTATTACCAGGTGGAACGGTGTAAAAGGCTGTGTAACCTATAATGACCAGCAGAAAAATAATAAGTATCAGCGGCCAGACCTGCTTTTTCCCCTTACCAATGTTAAGGGAGTCTCCCACTTTTCTGATAAGTTCAGGGAGATTAGGAAGGTCTGCGTTCGAATTTCCAGGATCACTTTCAAAGGACATATATCTTTTCCTTTCTTCTTGGATGTTGATTCATATTTTATTATCCGGCTTTAATTTCGTTTTTGCCCAAAGATC
Organism: Desulfatiglandales bacterium; assembly: GCA_963667015.2. Lineage (GTDB taxonomy): Bacteria > Desulfobacterota > DSM-4660 > Desulfatiglandales > HGW-15 > JAAZBV01. The sequence continues at coordinate 1,542,776 of CAXXJJ010000001.1, read as the reverse complement.
TTCGCCGCCGAATCACACTGATAAGCACCAGGATAACAGCAGTTACCGGCAGGATATGAATCCATCCTCCCACTGTGTGGCTGCTTGCTATTACCAGCAGCCACAAAACTATCATATATGCAGCAATCGTCCTTAACACAGTGCTCCTCCTTGAGTTGTTATATAATTATATATCCAAGCATCATGCCATATTGGGGGGGCCTGAACTTATTGAGATCAACCTATTGATATGTCAATTAATATGTGTTTCCAAAAGTTGTCGGAGCGGGATATGTTTTATGCCGGATAGTGGCCATATATGATAATTGGTCAAATATGCCCACCTTATTCGCCGGGTTGCGCTACTGAACCAGAGTAAAATACAGTGCACTCTTCGCCCTTAATGAATTCCCATGCATCCTGCAGAGGATTCAGTACAGACCCTGAAATTGATTTAAAGAGATTTTCCTTATCGATCTGAGGATTATTGAACGGCCCATGAATTTTTTCGCTGAAAACTGCACAACCACTTTTATCGAGGGCAGCCACAGTTACTTCGAGAAATTGCTGGTTTATGAAATCCAACTCCCCTTTCATTGCTATTCTATGATTTTCTGAGGCAAGGGCTGTATCTACCGCCTCGGCAATGCCGTTTTTTACCTTCCAGACCGATACAAGTTTTTTGATGACTCCTTTTCCGCCCCGGGATTCTTCGTACAGACGTGCAAAATTGAAACTCTTTGTTAATACAGGCCCGAAGGGGCCTGCCAGTGCAAAGGCGCCTACATCCACAAGGTTGAAGTTCTGGCTCCGTTCGTACTTCATAATAAGAGCATCAATATCCATGTTATAGAGCATCAGATTCTCTCCGTTCAAAGAAACGTTCCCGCTAAGCGATTGTTTCACTTCATCCGCGTTCTTCCCCCCGGCCGTCAGGTCGGCGGAAAGGTTAATCAGCCCTTCCATGGCCTTCTGCGGTATTTTCTCTGACGAGAATTGCTGCATAAGGTTTTCCATCCTGACCTGATTAAGGATACAGCTTACCCTGTACAGGGGTGACGGACCTGTTACGTCCAGATGAATGCTCCCCTTGCCTGCTCCACCCAGGATGTTCATACTGACGGGATTGATTTCCAGTTTTCCCTTTTTACCTGCTGCCTGCATTACGAGATCCATGAGGGTTAAATCAGAGATCTTGAGTGCCTTTACTCTGGCATCGCCGGTGAATGAAATGTTATGGAGAAAGCCAGCGCCGGCTGTACCATTGGATATAAAGTTTTTTATGTTTAAATCAACGTCACTGGCTTCGATTTTCTTGGCAGATTTTTCATCAGTGAAAACAAGGCTGCCCTGAGAAACAGATACCTCTTTCACTGAAATGAGTGTCTTGGGTGAGGAGTCGCCCTTTTTCTCAAAATTGAACATTCCGTTTTTATACCGAACTATTGAAAATATAAGTGCTATGACACCCGCTGTTATTAAAAGATATTTTTTCTTATTAAGAGTCATATTTATGATCCTTTGCTGTCGTGAGAGGCCTTCCACAAATCGATGACCGGCACTTCGGGGGGTGTTCCGGATTGAAACCTAAACCAGGGAGTACACTATTTTATTTCACCATGTATTTCAGATCGGAAATAACTGTCGGGTAGGCCCACATGAATTCCGCCAGATCGGAGGCCTTTATCCTGTATTTTATTGCAAGAGCCAGCACATTGATAGCTTCACAGGCGTTATGTCTGGCGATATGCGCACCAAGTATCCGGTTTGTTGTCCTGTCGATGAGAATCTTGTAGGCTCCGTGTTCTTCTCCAATGCGTTTAGAGGATGGCCAGGATGTCGTCATTCCCTGATTCACACGAAAATCAAGACCCTGCTCTTTTGCCTGTTCTTCTGTCAGGCCAACCGATGCGATACAGGGTATCGTAAATACCACGCCTGGAACCGCTGAATAATCGATCGTTTTAACATTGCCTTCAAGAATATTGAGGGCCGCTGTTTTACCTTCTTCATCGGCCACAGGGGCAAGCATGTACCTTGTCGCCGCACAGTCACCCACGGCATATACTTTTGGATTGGAAACACTCTGGAGAAATTCATTCACACTGACCCCGCGAGAGGAACTCTCGACATTACTGTGGTCACCTTCTAAAACACTCAGGTTTGGAACCCTTCCTGTGGCCCCGATAATAAGATCCCCCTCATAAACTCCGCCCCCGGAACCTTGAACGATCAATCCTTTTTCAGTGGATTCAACCGATACGGGCGATTCATTAAGCACGATCCGGATTCCTTCCGCTTTGCTGGCTTCAAGCACGGTTTTTACGATGTCATGATCAAAGGCCTTCAATGGCCGGGAAGATCGATGCAGGATAGTAACCTCTTTTGCGCCGGCATGAATCGCAACATGGGCGAATTCAAAGGAAATAATTCCGCCGCCAATAAACAGAATGCGATTCGGGATGTCAGGCAGATTCAAAAAATACTCGCTGTCGTGAATATTATTGCTGCCGGGAATATCAGTGTGTCTTGGAACTGCTCCGGTCGCAAGAACAATATGCCGGGCCTTCAGCCTGTCGCGGCCCACAGTAACCTCATCCTCACCGGTCATAACCGCCCGGCCGTGAAAGGTCGCAACACCCGCTTCCTTCCATCTTTCCAGATCGGCTTCGGATATACCATCAACAAATTCATTCTTGAGCGCCTGAAGAGCCTTCCAGTCAGTTTCAGGCCTTGATACTATACCCCTGCCAACAAGGTGACTCACCATTGCTACTGCCCCGGCGTTACTCACCAGATATTTCTTGGGCTGGCATCCACGCAGAGAGCACGTTCCCCCATATGGCCGCTCGTCTACCATGGCGACCCTCCGGCCGGCCTTGTTGAGAACATCAACCGCATTATAGGCAGAAGTGCCGGATCCAATCACAATGACATCAAATTCCTGATAGTTCATGTATTCCCATGTCTTATAAAAACTGTAAAATGATTGATTGAATGAGTGTAAAGCGGAACACTGACAGGTTATAAGGATGCGCGATTAAAAATTATAACCTTACAGCATCCCCTTTTATTACATTGTATATATTAACTAACAGTACTAAAGAATACTATAAGGCCGATCATGTATTTATTAAATAGATGAATATCTTTATGCGGATTGTGATAAGATTATCATCTAAAGTGAATGATGTATTGATCTATGTCAATGAAAGTAAAGCAGGTTAAAAGTAAAATAGTAATAAATGAGAATTTAAAGATGAATCCTTTAATAAAGGAGGCTAATAAAATGCAGGCAAGAGGACCGCTTATGATTGAGCATCGCCTTATTGAGCGGATGCTGGCTGTTGTAAAGGATGAGGTAAAGAGAATTATATCGTCTAACAAGGTTAATCCCCTGTTCATCGACACTGTGGTTGATTTTATAAAGACATATGCTGACAGGACTCATCATGGAAAAGAAGAAGATATTCTTTTTGAAGAACTGAAAGAAAAGCCTTTAACTTCTGAAGACAGGGAAATGATGGATGAATTGATCAAAGAACATATTTTCGGTCGCCTCACGACCAAAGCCCTTGTTCAGGCAAATGATCGTTACCGGAGTGGTGTTAAAGAGGCTCTGAAAGAAATTGTTGAAAAGCTTCAGACTCTCACAGATTTCTACCCGAAGCATATCGAAAAAGAAGATAAATTGTTTTTCCCATCAGTGAGAAAATACTTTAAGGAAAAAGAAGAACAGAACATGCTGTCAGAGTTCCTTGAATTTGATGCGAAAATGATACATGAGAAATACAACGAAGTTGTTGAAAGATACAAATAAGACTCATGATTGCCTGACACCAATCGCCTTATATTGGGAATTGGGAACGTTGCTGACTATCGTAAATAAGGGTTAGCGTAGTCAACAACGTTCCGGTTCCCTCTCTATTCAAGATTCAAGACGCGACCCCGTTGTTTTTATTATTTACGCAACAAGCAAGGTACCATCCGGGGTCTGGTGTGGCTTTTTGTTCGTTACACCTTGTCTTTGAATTTTTCATTGCTTTAATTCGCTTTGAATTCGCTTTGAATTTGCTTTTTCCTGAACTTCACCATCTTCTCAATCAACTTGCTTGGAATTGGTTTATCTAAAGGAAATTGTATTGACCCTTTACCCTGTTTGAATTTGGAAAGCTCTTTCTCAAATTTCACGATTGTTGTTGGATGCGGATAAATTCCAACATGATTTTTAAATGCTCCAATCATGATTTGCTGATTCGCTTTTCCATTCTTTACAAGACTGAACGCTGGTACCCCATAGTTGAAGGTTTCTATAGCATCTGGTACAGCTTCCAAAATTGCTTTCCTCAAATCCTGCAATAATTCCGCTTGCGGATGTGACTGTGCATCAATGTATTCGTCAATTGTATTGTACTTTGCCATTTCGTCACTCCATTATGTAAAGGGGGAAAATCTCCGTTTAGCTCATTAATGTATTTTGCTCATTTTTACTTATTTTTATCTTCGATATTTTATCAATTTACAACTATTTTTTACCCCTATTCTTTACTTATACGCCCATGAGCTATTAGGAGACCCCTTTAACAGGCAAAGATAAAAAATTTACATATCTTTTACATAAATTCTATATATCATTATTGACATAATGCCAGGATTCACTTAATATCTTACACTTGTACTCGTATTAAGTTGTTCATGAAAGGCCGGTATCCTCCTCGGTTTCCGGCCTTTCAGCCTTTTTTTAATCACAACACAACAGGGGTCAAGATGGTAGAAGTAAATAATTATAGTTTCCACTGCCCCGCTATTAATGAAACAGTAAACGCCGACATAAGAATTGACTCCCACAGGGAAAAAGACGGTCTAAGCCCGGAGAAAATAACAGAGCTAGACCAGGTAAAAAATCTGGAATACTGCTCCGGCCTTGGAAAATGTGCAGTCAAAATCTTTGAAAACGGTGAAACAAAGTATTACTGGGACAGGTGCCCTCTGCAAAAAAATCTAAGCAGAGATTAATCGTATCCTTACCCGTCAAGTGAATACTAATCAAAGGATTAAAATGGATTGCAAAAAGACTTTCCGGGATGATGGAGTCGTTGAGCTGGTTTGCAGTGGTGATTTTTCAAATACATATTTTATATTATTGATTGAAGAGGTCATTTTAGATCCCAGGTGGAAACCCGGAACTCATATACTGGGGGATTTCAGGAATGTAGATTTTGATAGCGTTCAATTTGATGATGTAATTATGTCTATTGGTATGCACAATCAGTACAATGATTTAATAGGAAACGGGAAAATTGCAGCTATCCATTCAAGTGATAGTGGTCTCAGACTGGGCAAAATATATGAAGAGATGGCCGGGATGTCTGTCAAATCAAAAATCAACACATTTTTTAACTATGATGATGCGATTGAATGGATTCAAGAGTCTGGATACACATAATATATCAGGACTTTGATTGAAGTTGAAATCATAGCAAGTTATGCACTTTTACTTACCGAAATCTATACTTTCTTAATACCCGCATACGTTATGACTTATAGCAGTAATCAAACATAGAAATACCACTCTAACTAGTGCCCATCCATAAACAGTTTTGAGGCACTAAGTAGTTTCCAATTCATAAACGAGATATTTTTTACAAGATCAAGGAAATCAAGGAATGGCGCGGAGATGTACTTTAGTACATCGCACAAGTCATTCCGCAGATTGACGCAGAGATTGTAAAAAAGAGCCGTTTATGGATGGAAACTAACTAATATTTGTTAACCAGAAAAGAGCGTCTTCTCGATTTTCAAATAATTCAATCATCCAACCTCTATTTTTCGCTGCAGTTTGAAAAAAATTAGCAAGTTCTCTAGATTGTTTATTTGTAGGAAGAATAAATGCAATTCGTGTATCTCTCCTGGATTCATACTCTACGTATATTTTATCAGGAAGATCATAAATCTCCATAGTAGATGGACCACCTAGGCTCTGTGATGCATCCGCTAAAACGCGGGTTGCACCAGTTTCAGCCTGCACAGATATACGTTTTTCTGTGGCTTCTCGTATATCCATACCTGAAACATTACCGATATAAGTTACTTCAATGATACTAGAATCTTTATCATAGTTTATTTTCCAACTCATAACATACTCCCCAATAGTTAGTATCAGAGTTGTTCAATTAATAGGATGGCATATTCATAGTTAATAAATAATGAAAGATATTATATACTGGCTTGGGAAAAAAGAAAAAGGGAATTATATAAATCAAAAACTGAGCAGATTATTGCGTTAAAAACGCTCAATTTTAAGTTTTTACGCTTTGTTAGGTGCTTTTGAATTACAGCATTCAAAGCATAACCCCAACGTATAAATGCTCCAAGGTGTCGAAAAGCCATATTAAAAAGGCGATGCTTATTCACATCCACCAAGCACATCCTGAATTGCTTCGATTACAATCTCAGGGTCTTGAAGCTGAGGATAATGACCACCCTCATAAATTCTTATCTCGCTATTCTCACTGAGTGGGAGCAACTCCTGCTGCATTTCGAGCCATAAATCATCTAGTTTCTGTCCCAGATCTCCCAAGGAAGGTGAAGGTCTTGAAGTAGCAAGCACAATCAATGGCCAGTCGCCGAGATATTCATACTGTCCCGCTTGTGCTAGCGTGTTAGGACTTTCAACTTTCTCATCAAACCATGCCACACTTGATTCGGGCAAGAGTGCCTGTACTGGATTATAGACCTCAGGAGGCAGATCATAGATATTGCCTTTATAACGACCTGGCATTCCCAGATGAGACAAAAGCAAGATCAATGGCCTGGTCTGTTTGTTTGGAATCTCTGTTTCAATCCCATATTCAGCGAATCGTGTAAGCATTTCAGGGTGACTTGATTCAATCAGTACCATGCCGCATATATCATCAGGATTTTGCCCCGCAAATATTCTTACATAAGCGCCGCCAAAAGCATGACCTACCAGAATATAAGGGCCTTCCTCACCAGCGTTCTCCAGGACGGTCTTCAGTTCAGCAGCAATAGTTTTTCCATTTCTAGGCCGCGGCCCAGACTCGCTCCACATGATCCCGGCCCTGTCGTAGCTGCATGCGCGGGTAAATTTCCCGATTTCACCTTGGACAGAAACCCAGCTTAATACTCCATACTGATCAAGGTCGGATTCAAAAACGACCGTTGGGCTCCCGCTCCCCAGGCAGTTCAAATGGATGTCATGGGTACCAATACTGACCATTTTGCCTGGTGGGGGATAATCTGCCCGGTACCGGTTTCGAGTCAGAGACTCTCGTACAAATAAAAAGATAATTAGCCCTATAATGAGTATCAGTCCCGCCAAGATTATCCACCCAATCCAACGGAGTATGGCAATTATTAACTTTTTCTCTCTCATGAGTTTACTCTTAGTACTCATCGACTAGCGCCTAACATAGTTATTATTTCGCTGCGAAATAATATCCGGTTTTCCGGTACTGCCAGGTAAAGTATAGGCAGGACTGGTTATCAATTATAGAAAGATTTAATTTTCCATTCGCTTTCACCTGGTTTTTTATAAAGTCAACGTGCCAGAATACTTCTTCGTCATCTCTTATTTCCAGGATATCGTGTTCAGCATGACTGTCTGAATGGAATTTAACGAGCTGCAGATCCTCCCAGTTCTCTGCCAGTTCGCGGCGTTTTTCATCTGATACTTTCGCAAATTGAGACCCATAAGTTTTACGGCTTTTCTCAGTAAAATAGCTCATCGCAGTTTCAATATCAGAATTTGAAAGGGCTGTTCTCATTTCTTCCCAGAGCGCACACAAATGCTGATCTGTCTCTGCTTTAAGTTCTTCAGGCATTTCTTTACCTTTGTCAGCAGGCTGTGAACCAGACAGTGACTGATCGTATGAACCGGCAATCAATTGATTGCTTCCCGTGACAGCTTGAAACAATAAAAAGCAGAAAATAATTTTTAAAAGATCCCTACCCTTCATATATTGCCTCTTTTTAGAATATATTTTGTAACTAGAATAAGAAAAATATTATAGCAATCTACACTTTTTAAGATGCAAAAAATGATCATGATTTATAGCTGTAGTCTATTCTTTGTAATTGTTTGCTCACAAGCCCCGCCATGATTTTCGAATCAAGCAAGGAATCCTCCGGTGTCTTGTGAAGCAGCTTGTTCGGCTTTCAATTTTTCTGCGAAGACTTGGCGAAGATCAATACTCCCATTACACGGTGGAGCGTTATCAAGAAACACTTTCCAATGTAAAACTGATTTTTTGGAGAAGAAGTCCTGATTAACCGGAACTCTAAACTCAAGTTTTTCAGTGGGAAGTTGTAAACGATCTCTCGGAAAGAGTAATTCAGGGGGTTCCCATATGTCCCTTGTACCAGTATTATATATTGATCTCGATTGTGGAAATCGAAATCTTTTTTTATTTTTATATTTGACTAAGAATGATGATTCTAGATTGATTTCGAAAGCGAAGTTGGAAATGGTTATGTCGCTAGTGTTCAGTACTTCAAGTTGAATCAGGTATCTGTCATAATCCACTTCCTTTACTTCATCTTCACGACGAAAAATGCGCTTACTCGCACGCAAGGCTTCAACCCTTTTCTTCTCTCTCAAATTATGGTCTTCAGCAGTAATGAGCTCGGAATACCCTGTAAGTACAGTTGCCTGTGCAATACGACCTTTCATCATTAGAAGACGAATTTCATGGTCGGGAAGTGCTTTCTTTTCATACTCCGACCGACCATAGTACTTCATATCATTAGCTTGATATGCAGTTGTTCCTCGTGGAATAAGGATTGCAAATCCTATTTTTCCGGCATTACCATCAGAAAATGGTACTCTGTGCACTCGAATCCCTGGTAGATATGGACTGATATTTGACTCAATGATTTGTTGAAGCCACTCTGGAGCAATTATTTCAGAATCAATGCCCAATAATCTGTCTGCCACTCGGGTTTTACCTTCTTTTTTCTCCTCTATCCCTATTAGTATAGCGCCGCCCTCGCTATTGGCAAAAGCTGAAGCCTCTTTACTCAAGTCATTTATTCCTTTTCTTTTATTGTCAAATAGACGGCAACTCTTGAACTCCAGCCTCATACTTTCATGTTGTCCAATGAGCCGTTGCCACTGTTTTTCTTTATCATATGTTATCATGGTTACATTCTTCTTAGCCGATCAAGTTATTCACCAGTTCTGTATATCTTTACAAATTGAATGTTATACAGAAAGATTGTCATATGGTTGATATTTAGATTACTTGCCATAGTCTTTAAAAAAATGAAAGTTGAGATTACGAATATAAATACAATTCAATACTGTTCTTTTGAGTTATTTTTTTATGGACGTCCCTCTCGCCCATGTATTCGTCAATTGTATTGTACTTTGCCATTTGGTCACTCCATTATGTAAAGGGGGAAAATCTCCGTTTAGCTCATTAATGTATTTTGCTCATTTCTACTTATTTCTATCTTCGATATTTTTTCAATTTACAACTATTTTTTACCCCTATTCATTACTTATAAGCCCATGAGCTATTAGGAGACTTGACCCCTTTACACCTTTATTCAACTTCTTTTCTAGCCTTCCATAGCTTTGCCGACTCCACCTTTAAAAAACTTGCCAATAGTCAAAGGCAGATCTAATCCCTATATTTTCATTCATCCTCTGTTACCTGCCGGTTTTAATCGGCGCTTCTCACATGTCAAGGGTTGTCCCCGTTGTTTTCACAAAACGATTAAACAAAGTACGCATTTCTTCAGACGTCTGAATCTCTTCACTTGTGACATTCGTTGTTCGAGTATATATACGACCGGTGAATAAGCTTGCAGCCTCATTTTTTTTTGCAGCCAGAATGAATGTATTTTCTGCAGGAGGTATTTCAACAAAAATAAATATTTTACCTTCATTTTCAACTTTTCTTACTTTAACATTTATAGGAGGATCTAAATATGAATTAACAGCTTGATTGAGATGCGTTGTTTCAAAATCACCAATAATAGATGGTTCAACTCCATTTGCAGTAAAAAAACCAGGAGGATCTTCTTTTACTCCAACTATTATTGTCCCTCCACCGTAATTAGCAAATGCGATAACATCCTTTGCTATAGATGCTTTTCCTTTTTTAGTTTTTATGTCTATGGATTCTTTATAGTCAAGTGATTGGCTTTCAAATCCAGCATGAATCATAATACTATCAGGGTCAGCTTTTGGACGCGCACGATTTACTTTATTCAAAGCTTCAACCAAAACCTTTATGCCAAAAGGTTTCCTAATAACACCATTAAAACCATTACGATATAATTTTAGTTCCATGGCATCAGATTTTATCGCTCCAGATATTCCTATTACAGGTATGTGCCATAACTTTGGATCTTTTCTAATCTGTAATATGAAATCAAGCGGATCTCCACCAGGTCTCATTAAATCTGTAGTAATAAGATCAGGGATATAGTTTTCCATTATATGGAACGCTTTTTTATTAGTTCCAGCCGATTCTACTCTGGCATCATCATATGTAATTTTAAAAAAAGAACTTAGTAGATCACAGATAAAAGGATCATCATCGATTATTAGGAACTTAGTTGTCATTTCTATCCATATACCCTTTTTAAAAACGTTACAAAAAATAGGTGTCAGGTCTTCACTTTTTACATCCTTATCGACAACTGTGAAAAGTGAAGACCCCTATGGTTTTCACAAAATTCGATACGGTATTGGTGAAAGCTTTATATCACAATTGAGACCCTCATTGTCTAGATATCTTTCAAGAGACCTTTTAGCTAACTTCTGATGTGGCATTGGCCCTACAGTTATACTTTTTATTGGCAATTTTTTTATCTCTTTAGCTAACTCAAACTCGGTAAAAGGTATTAATGCATTTGCACCTTTTCTATATTTAATATTATCCATATTAAATCTAAATGCTTTTGAGGAATGTTGAAAAAATCTCCATTCTCCTTCTTCATGAAAGGCAGGATCTTTTAATCGCGGAGCAATGAAATAAAATTTAATCATTGCCTCAACAAGCACACTATCGTCGCCATTCTTTTTAGATGACTTTTCGAAGCTCTTTTGGATCTCTTTAGTAACAATTTCGTCGACTAATTTCTTTTGGTTTTTATCGGGTCTGTAAAGGCATTCACAAATTGTGAATTTACCCTTACCTAACTCTACCAGTTTTTTTCTATCAAATGCTATACAATACCCTCCTTCACCTTTACTATACCCTCGCCATTGACTAAGCCTATCGCCATTTTTAGAGAATGAACAAACAAATGATGTATAATCGTCAGGTGATTTTTTTATACCGGAAATAACTTTTTCCAAATCCTCAAAGAACTCATATTCAGTCCGTACCCCATCAGGTAAACGTATTCGTAGCCCCATTTGAGACCGGTCTTCCCTGGGAAAAGAATCCATTAAATATTTTATCCTTCCAGAGATAAAGTCAAACGCATAAGCCATTTCTGTGAAATCATTTAGATAATAAATATCCGTCGCCCAAAGACATTTACTTTCTATGATACCCATCAATCCATTAAGGTCCGTATAGTGATATAAAATTGATGGTAATTTGCTACTATAATGTCTACTTGTCATTTATTATTAACCATTTACATTGAACTATTTGTTTTTTATGAATTCCAACCTTCCTATAATTTGTCAACCATTTCCTTTAATTTTTGTTTTGCCTCTTCTTCATTTTTTATTCCCTCTAAACTACTCACTTCTCTTCCAAATCCAGATGTTCCGGGAACTAATCTAGGCATATGTACAGCCCAAGCTATATTATTTTCTTTGTCATAAAAAAATGCATATGTGTCTATTTCATTTTTTGAATAATAATAGATTTCTTTCATTGTATCCTCCTTTATTCTTTTTTATCTACAGACAGTCATAGTCTTTAAAATAATGAAAGTTGAGATAACTAATATAAATAAAAAGTTTTTAGAGCTATTTAGTTTTTTATGGACGCCTACAGTCATTGTTAATCAAGCCACGGGAGATTTACGTGAGGTCCGTAAATATGGCCTTCAGCGATCCAAAATTTACCGTTTTCCTTCGGTCCCCAAATGTAGTTGTTATCAATCCAATACTTTCCACCATTTTTTGGCCCCCAGATCCAGTTGTTTTCAATCCAATATTTTCCAGATTCGCGAGGCCCCCAGATGAATTTGTCTTGAATCCAGTATCCGGTGTACATTATATTTTCTCCTGAACACAAATTATGTATTCTTAAATTGTTCCTTCTTCATTTTTTTTATTGTTCTATATATTTCTAAATGGTGCAAATATACTTTTTTAATTCTGATTTGAAAAATATTTCCTCTCTGTAGTTTTTCCTGTAACGAATTGTCTGAAATTATTATTAACTTTTGTCCCTTCATCTTATCAGAACAAATTTCTGCATTTATTTCCCATTGTTGTTTGATTGGCCTCTTACGAAAAACATGAATAATAATTGTATCTTTTGGTGAAAAGGAACTATATTTTACTTCCTCACCTTCAAACAACCTTCGACCAATTTTATGGCCTTCAATTGCAATGTCTCTTATGGGTATTCCTTCTTTTCGCCCTCTTTTAGAAAGCTTATCAGCTTCCTTATTTTCTTTTCTCCGTCGATATTCAATCCTTACTGTTTTCCAAGTCAGGTTTCTTAATTTATTCCTGATTTTGTCTAAATTATTTAACAGGTCCCAATTTTTTACTTCTTTACCTTCAAAATTCTTACCCCCATTTTTTCTCCATTCTCGTATTTTAAAAGGACTTGTTCTGTCATCATCTCGCAAACTATATCTATCAGTTATTATAATTATCTTAGAAACTCTTGAGAAGTTGAGCGTGTTATGTTTGAGCCAATAAATAAGACCTTTCATCCCTTCAATAATACCTTGAATTTCTATTCTCTCGATATTGGCATCCTGATATACTCCATGAAAATCAGATATATCCTCTAATTCAAAATCATCCGGGAATTTAATTACATAACCTGTTCCACCACTAGACATAGCATCTGGCAACATTGAACCATCACAATGTATATATATTGCTGTATGATCTTTCTTTACCATATTGAGTTATGTAAGTAGATGATGCGAGGGAGTGGAATCGAACCACTCTACGTTTCTCCTGGACCAAGTAATAATGAATCGTCAACGCTAATCTCTCATTTGGATTGGTAGTGTTCCACCAAGGCCTCGCAGAAACGCCACTCCGCACCAAACGCATGAAATAAAAACGATTGAATTATCCATAAACACCTCCACCATTGATTTAACAAAAGTATAAATGTTCACTTCCAATCCAAACAAGATACTCACACTGAGTTCAATACGACTCGTTACATCCAAGCTCTTACAATATTTTTAAATGGGTTCAGGCTTACGCACCCTTGCACTTATTTTTGAAATGGAAAATAATGAGATTACGAATATCAATAAAAGGCCAATGATGTTTTAAGGATTACTTACATTTTTGTGAACATGCCCCAGTTTTGTAGCATCCTTATGACAGGCTATTAATAAAATTTATTTTTCATCGACCAAACTAAATTCACCTTTTAATAGTTTAAAGAAAACATCGTTTCGACTTGTAGCTAGTTGGTGCAAGTCTTCATACGCATACATTTCTATTCTTATTTCCTTGTATTTAGGTGCCTCACCACTATTTGATACTGTGGAAAAATTGTCATTAAAAAAATATGAAGCGTCTAGGAATGGAATCTTATGTGGTGTCCCTCCGACATTGTTAGAATTTAGCTCCCTATTTATGTCGCTCTTTCGCGCTAAGATAACACCAAAATAAAGAATTTTATCAGTATCAACATGCCAGTTAAGAACTTTTTCTGGCTGTTTATAAAACTGCGTTGCATATCGTTTGACCTGGGCCACCATACTTTCATACTTATCACCTGCATTGTGAGCACTAGACGTCGATTTCAGCTCTAAAATCAATATCTCTCTTGGGCGGTTTGGATCATCTGACCATAAATATATATCAGAAGCTTCTTGACCTTTCCTTGTACTGTGAGATCTAAATGTCTCAGAGAAGATTGTATATTTATCATCGATAATCCAAAGATTATGAAGGTGATTTTTGTTTTTTGAAGTACTAAAAGATTCACCACGCTTCATAAACATATCATGGATATCATCTTCAAGTTCTTTCTTCACTATTCCTGCATCATCGAATTTCTGGATTAGTTCCTCAAACTTCTTCAAAATCCTTTTTCTATGGTCAACATAGATATAAAGACTTGAGTTCAGCAATTTTCCAATCTCTTCAGTGTCTGATTCTTGAGTTACCCAATAACTTCTCTCAGCTTTGCCTTTATTATCGATTGCAGTGCTAACTAAATCAGTCTCATTAAGGATTTTGTTTGCTGAGGCTGCATTTTCTTCATCTAAAAAAGCTGAGAGGGATAGATATTTCTCTTTTACAATCTCAATACTTTTCCGAGTTTCGGCTCTGTTTTTTTTAATCTCCGAAGCAAAATGTTCATTAAGTGCAGCAGCTAAACTGAGCTTAATTTTATCAACGTGGTCCCTTGGAATAACGATTTTATCACCCTTCTGATCAACATTATCATCAAAGTATTCTGCGGTGAGAAACCAGTCATATGCAATTGGCAGATCAATCTCATATTCTATTTTTGCTTCCTCAATTTCTGCTTGAAGGTGCCTCGCAAAACAGGTTATTTGATTTATTGACTTTGGTTTATCTTCTTTTTTCACCAGCCAAAGTTTAAACTCATATGAAGCATTCGTTTCACGTTCGAAACTGACTTTAAAAGGAACGCTCGAGACATTCTTTTCTATATAGTTCTGATTTATACTAGCCTTGTGGCCGTTAAAGTTGATTGAAAGTTGAAGTTTTTCGTTTTCCATAAAGAATGGAAAAAAATTTTCGATAAACCAATTTTTAACTCTCTCGATATCCTGATATTTTGAAAAAAAAGTGTTGGCTCTTTTATAGGTCTGTTGTTTATTAAGCTTTAATGTCAGTATAGTTTCAGAATCGACTTTATCTGTCCTAGTTCCTTCAGATTGTTCAATATCGAATAAAGGTAATGATGTCTCAGGGTAGTTAAAAAGTTTTTTCCTATACTCACCATCTTTATTTTTGTAAACGGATTCATATGAGGCTTTATCCGAGAAAAAGACAATAGCTAAACGGCCCTGTCCCATCGGGTGGAAGTTTAATTCCTCTTTCTGAGGATTTTTTGTATCCAAGTGTGTGAAATATTTTCTATTAAGGTTCGTAAAACCTTCTCCATTGTCTGTAACTACAATTTCACAATTGTTTTCTCTAAAGTCAATTACTACATCGATCGTAGGTGTGTAATGTGGATTATTTTCCTGATTGGCCCTAATAACTGTCGCATGTATGGCATTTGAGACAACTTCTCTTATTAAATATCCAAATTTTTCTCTGGAGCTCTTGTAGAGTTTCTCTGCTCGATACTCAACATCAGATTTTTGCTCCATAAATATTTCCTCCAACGAGATTTTCTAACTTAGTATCATTAAATTTCTGGAATTATCAAGAGAACTTTCTTTTCGGAAAATGCTGTTTTCCAGATCCATTTAGTTTTTTATGAACGTTTTTCGCGCCCCGATTCGCACTCAAATCTCTTGCTGCGAAATATCGTCAATAGAATCAACGCGAGAGGAAAGCAAATCAAGTCCTCCGATGCTATCTTTTTCTTCAAAATTCACTTCGATAGTGGCCTCGATATTTATATTTATTTCAGACTGTGCCCAAATGTAATGTTCATTCCAGTTGCCATCGCAGATGGAGTATTGCTCTAGTTTTTCATTACTCAAAGAATAATAATTACCCTCAAAAAGGAAGACATCAACTAAAACCTCAGAGGCTTCCGCCATTAAAGGGGGATGCCCATAAGTTTATAAGTAAAGGGGGATGCCCATAAGTTTATAAGTTTTCTTAAAGAGGGCTCTGTGAAAACACGCTGTTCGGTTTTTAAGTTGCCAAATTTATAAAGTGCTTAGAAGGCAACACATTTTACGATGTATGCAAGGCATCAAGCACAGCTTTTGGATTTTTTGATGCTACCTGCAGCAATGCTTTTGCCGGTCCATCAGGTTCTCTTCTCCCCTGTTCCCAATTCTGCAATGTCCTTACACTGACTCCAATCATCATGGCGAATTCATTTTGCGAGACATTAAGCTTTCTTCTTATGCTTTTAATTTCAGGAGGGTTAACTTCGTATACGCGGCCAGGTTTCTTTTTGCCTTCCTTTATTTCACCTGCTTCCCTGATGCTGGCAGCCAGCTTTTCAAAATCTTCATTTTTCATTATAAAAATTCCTTTACTAATTCTCTGAGTAGAAGAACTGCATATTAGACTGAAGCCTGAAGGCTGTTAGGAAAAACAGTTCCTGGTTTCCAGTTTTAGATTATCTATTTGAAACAATCTTAATTTCCAGATGACAATCCAGTGCATCGGCATATTTTTTAATTGTCGCAATCGACGGAGAATGCTTTCCGCTACTGAGTGAAGATTCAAGCCTCGTGACGGCCGGTGCCTTTGTCCCCATTCGTTCGGCAATTTCAGCCTGACTGAGCCCGGCTTTTTGCCTTGCCTTGAGCATTTCCCGTAACAGCTTGAATTCCGGTTCCAGTGCCTCATACTCAGTTTTTACTTTTTTTCTCTTTAATGCTTTTTCTTTCAATTCAGAATGTGTCATGTTCTAAAACCTCCTTCATCCTTATTTTCGCAATTCTTATCTCTTTTTTTGGCGTCTTTTGAGATTTTTTAATGAATGAATGGAGCATTATGATTTTCTTGCCAATTTTTGTGCAAAAGAAGACCCTTGCTATCCCTTCTTTACTTTTAACTCTCAGCTCAAACAAACCTTTTTCAATTGGTTTTGTGTGAGGTAAACCAAGGTTTGCTCCAAATTCGATCATCAAGTCTGTTAAACGCAAATAACGGGCTAAAAGGCCATCAGGTAAATTCAAAATATCCGTTTCCAGTTTTTCGTTATAATATTTTATTTTCCAGGACATGGTAACATATTTGTTATGTTGAAACAAGGTGATATTTCACTTCAGGCTGAAGACTGTTAATAAAATAGGCTGTAGGTGTTTAGGCTGCAGGCTGAAGTAAAAACAGGAAAACCTAACAGCCTTCAGACTAACAGTCTTCAGCCCGTTTTTTACTTCTTCCGTCCTACGATGACATTCCTGCCGGTTACGCCCAGTATTCGTTTATTTTGCATTGCTGAAACAGTACCGGCCTGAAACCTCTCGGACGACATTGGCGCCTGCATAACATGTGAAACTGCCCATCCTGCTTTTCGCATTAAAATACCGTAATCAATTATCAGAATGGCTGTTTCTTCATTCTCCTCAAGGGCCGGAGTTCCCTGAAAATCTCTCCAGTCGGCATTTATCATAACAATCCTTGTCCCTTTTTTACTGTTCTCAAGTGCCAGCCTGAAAAACCTTTCAAGAAAATCCAGGTATTCTTCCCGTGAGAGGTTCGATATGCTCTCTTCTTCATATTCCTTTGCCTTTTTACTGAAATATGGAGGATCGAAGATAATCAAGTCCGGTTTTGTCTTACCGGTTATAGGCCATTTTAGATTTTTAATATCCCAGAAATAAGGCTCTATCTCCGGCCTTTCATCCGGTCTATCTACCATATCAAAGCTCCAGCAGCGCCGGTTGAATGCCAGGCATGTGTCGGCTACTACACCACCTCCGGCCATGGGATCAATCACAAGGTCGCTAGGTTTTGAGAAGTAATAGAGGATGTGTGCTATGAGCTGCGCAGGAATTCTTCCGGGCCATTCATCGCCGAATCTTTTATCGCAATCGTTCCATTTCCATTCATCCCAGGTTCGGACTCCCCATTGTAACTTCTGGCATTTGGGGAGGTCATCTTTTCCTTCCAGATTGATTGACCATACCAGAGACTCAGGCCAGCCGTGCTTTTCAGCTACCTGGGTTACTGTGAAACCTTTTTTAAGATCGGTATTTGGGGATTCAGGAAATATTTCCCGTTTCCCCAAATAGGTTCTTATGATGTCTCTGGTTTGGCCCAGCCTTTCTGAAATCCTTTCCTGTGGAATCCCAAGCCTGTCCAGTCGAAAAATATTGAGTTCCAAATCTGACTGGATAACTGCTCTGAGATCAGCAATATAGATATTGACCATCCTGCTTGACCGCCCAACATCTTTACCTATCTTTTCTGAACTTAATTTCGGATTGTTCTGGAATGCTCTCCTTGCAGTGTCCCTTGCCTCTTCATCATTAAGCTGCCTCGGGCCTATTGCCTTTGAGGCAGCATAGAGCAGTGGATCTTCTCCATTGAGATTAATGATTTCTGCCTTAACCTCTTTATCCCCAATACCTTTTAATGCTTTAAATCGGTGAGCACCATCCAGAATGCGATACTTCCCCGGTTCATCCGGGTGGGCCTGAAGATGGATGGGATCAAACTCAAACCCATCCCTCATGTTTTCCTCAAACATGGAGACCCTTTTGTGATCTATGCTGCTTCTGGGATAGATACTGTTATCAATTACAATATCTTCAACTTTTATTGACTGTACTTTGCTCATGTTCTTTTCCTTAGTATCAGACTGAAGGCTGTTAGACTGAAGACTGCCAGGCTGCAGTCGTCGCCAGGGCTTTGCAGGTCCATGAATGGATGTCAGGGTTTTCACCTTGCTCCTGACAATAACTGATCAAGCCTTCGCAGTTTTATTTACTTAAAATCTACAGATGAAACCCTTGCACCTATCAGGCAGTCAGGTTTTCCGGAAAACTAATATTGGTGGTGTATTTTAAAATCAGGTTGAAGCGGTCCAGGCTGTTTTTGTTTTTCCTTCAGCCTTCAGACTAAACCGCTTCAGGCTGTCTTTCACATTACAAACATTATGCCATAACCATGTGACTGTCTGTGCATCACTGATAAAAACATCGCATAATCTGGAATAACGCCGGTTTTAACTGTATCCGGATTTATGAAGCTGTATTGAAGGGATTTATTTTCGGGAATAAATAAATCGAAAAATGCACATTGACGGGTGCAGCAAGCACATAACCATGTGCAATATTTCAAATATGATATTTCAGGATGATTTATTTTTCGCTTATGTAATCAGGGGAGGTCCCCTGCACCATTAAAAAAGGAAGGCAAATCTCCGTTTAGCTCATTAATGTATTTTGCTCATTTCTACTTATTTTTATCTTCGATATTTTATCAATTTACAACTATTCTTTACCCCTATTCTTTACTTATACGCCCATGAGCTATTAGGAGACTTGCCCCCTTTATGACCCCTTTATGACCCCTTTAGTTAGAGTAAAATCGCTTGTCCTGAACCTCTGCAGCCCTCAACCGACATAAAATAATATTAATAGGTAGTACCAAAAATTTAATATTCAGGAATATGAAAAACGTATGTTGTTGCTTAAATCCGGAATATCATCCTTTTAAATTAGGCTGAAGCTGTTTAGTCCGAAGGCTGTTAGGGAAAGTAAAAATGCAGAGGTCAGAAATCATCCTCCGTCGCTGAAGCTTTGGAGGACAGGTGAGTCAGTACTTTTTTAAATTATTTTATCACCCCACAATTTTTCAAGAAAATTTTTCCAGTGAATCGCATGAATATTGCCTTTTTTGGTTTCAACCGGATCATGACTTACCAGATAGAAGTCAGAAAATACATTCTCTTCAGCAAGAACTTTGAGGCCTTTAACATCCGTTGAGTTTACCCGCTGGCTTGACTTTACTTCGACGGCCACTTTATCCCCTATTAAAAAATCGACTTCGTGGCCATGGGTTGATCTCCAGAATGATAGAGATAATTTTTTCCTTCTGTAACCAAGATATGCCCTTATCTCCATACCAATAAACTGTTCAAAACTTTTACCATACAAATCTGAGTTTCGATCTAGTACCTGTGTGCCTGAAAGGGTATGTGTAACTCCCGGATCAAAAAAATAAAACTTGCCTGATTTAACGGCTTTTCTTTTTTTTGACTCTATCCATGCCGGAAGTAAAAATCCAACGAGGGTGTCTTCCAGAAGAGATATATATTCTCTTACAGTGGAAGAAGCAACCTGACAGTCATTACCAAGTTTTGTAAAATTTATAACTTCTCCGCTTGCCAGGGCCATGGACTTTAAAAAACGGGCAAAGGGAGGGAGGTTTCTTATTAAACCTTCTGCCATTACCTCTTCCTTCAGGTAGGTATTAACATAGGCATCGAGTTCCTCTTCAGGATATTCGCTGAGATAAACTACAGGTAATCCGCCAAACAGAAGATATCTTTCTAGATTGAATTCAGGGATCTCTTTCCATGTTAAGGGATAAAGCCCTGCTTCCCATACCCGTCCCGCCAGAAGATTTGCATTGCCTCTTTTGAGTTTCCTGGCGCTGCTCCCGGTCAATAGGAAACGTATTTTTCTATCTTCAATCAGCCGATGGACTTCATTCAGCAGCTCAGGGATACGTTGTATTTCGTCAATGACAACAAGGTTTGTGTTCCCGGCGTTTATTATCTCTTCAAGGTCATGGGGAGCGCCGGAAAGCCTTAAAAACAAACGGGAATCAAGGAGATCAATGATGCCAGCCGAATTTAATAACTGTTGTTTAACGAGAGTTGACTTCCCGGTAGATCTGGGACCAAACAGAAAAAAAGATTTCTTTTTTAACAGCTCTGTAAGATCAAGTATTCGGCCTATGGACATATGACACCTCAATTGCTGATTTTCCGGATTTTCAGCAATATAGCAGCTGATACTCCAAAAGTCAATCGGACCGGAAATACCAAAATCCAGAAAAGGATGAGGTCATTGTTAAATCAGGCTGCCATCGTCGCCAGGGCTTTGCCGGCCAGGAAAGCGGTTCAGGCTGTAGGCTGTTAGCGAAAGATTAATCCGGGTATTTCAGATGAGACATTTCCTGAACTTTTTGCTTTGTCTTGAAAAAGCCGGAAAATGCCTTATCGGTCTTTTTCTCAAGAGACATGCGGACTTTTCCAACATCCTCTTTCGATGTAAAAATATTATCAACTTTTATCATTTTTACTTTTTTTAATGATTCCACCCTATACCTGGCAAAGGTTGTTAATCGGGGCGCTCTTTCATAATTCAGTATCTTTTATCAATTGCATTTATAAAGAGTTTCTCATTCCTTACCCGGGATTGTCCCCTGATCGCTTACCGTTTTCCGGCTTCGGATATGGATGTCTCTCTGGGGGAATGGAATCTCGATGTCTGCCTTCCTGAATTCATCAAAAATGGCAAAGTAAAGAGCACTCTTAATCTTTCTGCGAGGCACCTCCCGAACATCGATCCAAACAAGCAGTTCAAAATTGATTGAACTGTCCCCGTATTCCACAAAACGCACAAGTGGTTTTTCTTTTTTAGACACAAGGGCTTCTTTTTCCGCTACATCGAGAATGATCCGTTCCACATCCCGCGGATCCGCGTTGTAGGATACCCCAACCGGTACTGCAATCCGGATAAGCGGTGAAGAAAGAGAATAGTTCACGATGGTTGTGGAAATCAGGTCTGCATTGGGAACGAGATATTCAATATTATCCCGGGTCCGGACTTTTGTTGCGCGAAGATAGATATCCGAGACCACTCCAAGGGTATCTCCAACCTCAATCCAGTCGCCTTTTCGAATTTTCCCTCCGAAAATGAGACTGAAACCGCTGATAATATTGGCTGCCATGCTCTGTAACCCAAGGCCGATACCAATTCCGGCCGCGCCTGCAAATACCAGCAGGAATCGCAGGTCAATGCCCACCAGGCTGATGGAAATAAAAAATCCGACAGCCAGGGACAGATACCTGAAAAATGTGTTCAGCGCATAGCCAAGCCCGGGATCGACCCCGATGGCCGGGTAGATTTTGTAATCCATGTAGGCCTGCAGCAGACGGGAAGCAAATACAAAGGATAGAAGAATCACAACGGCCTTGATGATAAGCCATGGTGTAACCAGTGTATCTCCCAGCTGAAATATGGGAAAAGACATGATATTTGCCAGCGGATTCAAAAGACCCAGCAGGTTCAGCAGGACGATGATCGTAAACAGCAGGATCGCATAGGACAACAGACTCTGCATGGACCGGACCAGGAACTGTGCGGACTCATCTTCCGCTTTGAGTTTAAGGGACCATCTCTTCAAATACGCCTTGAGATGGTAGTAAATCAGTGTTACCAGCAAAAGTGCCCCCAGCGTCAGCCATATTTTGGACAGCACCAGTTTCCCCAGCTTCGGATACCCAAAACACCACAACAGCGCGGAAAGATAGGATATGCCAAGTATCAGGTAATAATTGTTTCTGATGAAACCCGATACCCACCGGTAGCCACGATAGGAAAGTTCAGGCAGAAGGGAAAGGAACATGCCTTTCCTGAGAAAAAGAAGGAACAGTATTGTGGAGACTGAAACGGAAACACCAAACCGTATAAGGCCCAGAACATCAGCACGGACCTGAAAGACTTCAGCAACTCTCAAAACCGCGATTCCCACAATCAGATAAAGTAAAATCAACCTTACGTAACCAAAAATCATCTTACCGTGGTTGGCTGCAGCCGCAAACAGATTCCCGGTGAGGGTTTCTTTAAAAAGACGCAATAAAAGCGCACCCACGGTCCATAACACCAGCAGGCGCCCAGTTACCTGGAACCAGGTGGCGCGGTAGACAATCATCTGATTGATCAATGAAAAAAGACCAAGCAGCAGCAGCGGTATCAGGGCCGAAACCACCACCTTGATGATGGACAGGAGATAGGGATAGTAGGCCTCAGGGATGGTATGAAGAGCAGGCCCGGCCTTTTTTTCAACCCACTTTATGGTTCGGTTCTGACCCATGAGACTGTAGAGGACTGCAGTAACAAAAAGCAGGATCAGCAGGGAACCCACCAGTCCAAGCACCCGGCTTTCCGCAATGAGACTCTTTGTTACCCCGGGTATCCTGGATGGGAGGGACAGGGTTCCGGTATAAAGATATTGAACAGTTTGAAAATCCCACCCCATGGGCTCCCGATCAAACAGGGACCTGGCGCGTTTTTCAAGATCTTTTCTGACCTTTACTGCCTCCCTTTTTGCGACTTCACCCATATCCCGGGCGATTCCTATCTGGGGGGTATCTTCCTTTTTCGAAGGTTCGGACTCTGCCATGCAGAAATGAGGGGTAGTAATAGACAAAAGGACAAAGATCAAAAATCCCCAAAAGACCAATAACAGTGGTTTTACAGGTCTGTTTCTCATTTGATTTATTGTGATCCTTTATAGATATTGAATCGGTTAATAGACCCCATAAGTTTTAATGGGTTAGATTTAAGATTAATGGATTGAAAAAGCAAGGGTAAAATCAGACTGAAGCGTTTTCGCAGGCTATAGGCTGTTAGGAAAAGATTGTTCCTTTTAAATACTTAATCGATTTTCATTAAAAATACATAATATAACTATTTTTTTAAAGCCAAGGCTTGATTTTATAGAATGGCGGTCGACAGAGAAAAACAATGTTGAAGTCCTGAATGATACTATCGACCTTTATCGTTATTTTGACGCAACTAAACAGGCTGAGTTTTTATTTGAATGTGTTGAGGAAGCTGTAAATAAAACGCTTCCGGAAGAGGTCGCATACCTTAAACAATACGACATGCTTAATGAGTTCATTAAAAACTATATCGATATGCCCGATAACCTGGTTGATTTGCTTATTCGCTTCCTTACCCAAAACAATGGAAAGCTGTCAAAACGGGCGAAGGAGAGAGAATTTAATAAATTAACAACAGGAGAGGTTCGGGCAATAGAAATAAAGTATGGTGAGATTTTAGTTTGCAGTTAATAGATAAATTCCACGATTTGCCAACATAAACCGGGATGTACTTCAAAATATCAATCAAGTTTTAATATTTTGAGGTCCCCTGTTCTCTGTCAATTGTCCAACTTTATACGCATTAGCCTCTGGCTTATTCGTCCACTTCAGCGGATTAAAAGGGTCATATATGTTCAAGTCGTCATATATGACCCTTTTCCCTCCCTGTTTATTACTTGCCTGGATAAGTTCTATCAGCATTTATCCTTATAAATCAAAGTGATACATCACGGAATTCGAGGTTGGAAACCTGGCACGAATGTTGATTATAGAAATAATGAATAATTTCACTATTGATCTTCTTAATTATTGGTTCTCTACCTTCAGTACAAAAATTGCATGCAATTTACACCTCAACTGATGATAATTCGCGTTTGAATATTAAGTATATAGTAACTGAATGTACGGAGGTTATGTTTTCTCAGTAAACTTAGGGAGGATAGCCCCATGAAAATATTGATCATATTTTATTCCATGTGCAGTCAAATGAGGCAGTTCCTGGATGCAACAGGGAAGCTCTGGGCGAAATTATGATTCAAGAATCAAATGAACAGATAAACCACCTTGTATCTTTGGAAAATATACCTTTGGCAGATAAGGGTGGTTTTAATAGTTATGTTACTAAAAACTGTGAATCTTTATCCATAGGGGATTTTGCTTCTTCTGAAAAGATTCCGGAAATTGATGGTAAAATAAATAATTATCTTAATGCAACACTTTTATTCGGTCATTTTTTAGAAGAACATTTGAGATTAATGGTGCAATATGGTGAAGATATTATTAGTGGATCAAGTTGTCTTGATAAAAAAGTACAGGCAACATGGGAAGATATCTTTGATAAGCATGAGGCAAAACTGATTTTTTTCCCTCAATTTACAGAATTCATTACGTCTATGGAAAATGATTATCTTTCTTTGGATAATGATTTCATAAGGGTTGCAAGGAAAAAAGTTGCCTTTATAAAACAATCATTTCGTGATCTTACTCATGATACGAATAACTATATTCAGGACATTACAAACATGTATTTATTATCGCGTAAGGACCCAAATCGACTTAAGGAATATGCAATAAGAGGAAGGCATATTGCTGATATTGCTAAAGCTATGCTAAATTCAAAATTAGGGTTCAAACCGCTGGTGTATTCCATCGAGAAATATGTTTTTGATAATTTATACAGTTTTATGACTAGTTCAAAATACTCAGATAAGAATCTGAATATTGTCTATGAAAACAATTGTAAAGATAAAGATGACTCTGTGTCAGGAAGCAATGTTTCTCTTAAACAGGTATTGTATAATATGATAAAAAACGCAGTGAATGACGACCGGGGCAATGCCAGTTATATAAAGATAAAAGCAAGTGATACTATGCTTGATTCTAAACCTGCAGTTGAACTTTTGGTTATGGATGATGGAAACGGCATGCCGTCTGTTTATGGAAACAACATAGTAAGAGGAAAAACATATGCAAATGGAACAGGAACTGGTATTGGTCTTTCTATTTCAAAAGAGATTATTGAACAAGTTGGTGGAAAGTTAGAAATTTGTCCAAATGCATTTGGTAAGTCGTTTGATTCAAAACTGAAAGGGGCATGCTTCAGGATAGTTATTCCTAAATGCCTTGAGGTAGGATATGTTCCACCTGTTGAGCATTATTAATCCGTGACGCACTTAAAGTTCTAGAGCACATAAACCGGGACGTACCCTGCTTCTGAACGCCTTTATCAAGTGTATTCTGTATTTTTCTGACACAGCTATCAACATTTTGCCGGTACAGGGCAGTATGCCATGTGCGGATTAGTGTATAGACGTTATCGCGTCTGACTTTCAGGCTTTGTTCCTGATCGGCCTTACGTGTCCCGGGGTTGTCCCTGGGCATATCCCGTAATTCCTATCAAAAATCGCACCAGACCGTAACAGAGCCAATTCGCCAGCCGCAGCCATTTTGCCTGCGCTCTCCAGTTGTTTTTAAATACCCGCCGGGCTCCTATTCTGACTTCCTGCTCCAGGCTGTATTTCAATTTTTTGGCAAAATCTGTATCGTCAATGATAACATTTGCCTCAAGAGAAAGCAGCAGACTGAAAGGGTCAAGGTTTGAGGATCCCACCGTGGCCCAATGTTCATCAATCACTGCGACCTTGGCGTGCAGGAGGCACTTTCTGTATTCATAGATCTCAATCCCTGCCTCGAGGAAACTGCCAAACAGGGCATGTGATGCATAATGAAGCAACTGGTGATCAGTCTTTCCCTGCAACAGCAAAACCACCCGGACTCCCCGCGCTGAAGCAGCTGAAAGAACACGACGAAAATTCAACCCCGGGAAAAAATAGGCACTTGCAAGAATGATTTCGAATTGTGCATGATCCATCGCTTGAAGATAGGCATTTTCGATATCGCGTCGATGGCGGATGTTATCTCTCAGCAAAAAAGCTGCACGCATATTGCCCCCGGGTTTGACGGGAAGCGCATGTCTCTCTTTTTCCAAAAGCAGGCCGGGTTGCAACCGGGTCAACGCCACCCGCGACCACACCCTGCGGGCAGAATGATGAATTTCTGCCACCAGGGGCCCTTCAACCTGTACCGCATGGTCATACCGAATCGATTGCTGTCCGGAAATATCACTGTCATCGATAACATTAATGCCGCCCACAAACGCGACCTTCAGGTCCACAACCACTATTTTCCGGTGCAGACGACGCAACCTCCGCCGTCTCAGCGTCCAGAGCGATATCCTGGGCCGGAACTTCAACACCATTACGCCGGCCGCTTCAAGGTAATCGATCATGGTTTTCGGAAAACGATTCGATCCGAAGCCATCGATCAGCATGTGGGTTTTTACACCGCGAAAAGCTGCCCGCCTGAGCGCTTCCACAATACGCTTTCCGGTATTGTCACTTTCGAAAATATAGCTTTCCAGGTAAATTTCATGCATCGCCCGGTCCAGCGCCGCTTCCATTGCCGGAAAATATTCTTCACCGTTTTGTAAAAGGGAGATATTATTGTTTGGTATCATTCGAGTCACAGAACTGTTTCCCTTTTTAATAAAAGATCCGGCAACCGGGCATTTTACCCTGAAAGCTTACATTTTAACTTTAATATCAGCAATCACCGCTAGATGATCGCTGGCAACTTTAGAGACCCGGAGACGACATCGCCGACCGTCCACAATTTCCAGCCCACCCCGGCAGAATATTTTATCCAGGCCGCCGCTTGGTGAAAAGGAAGGATAGGTAAGAAATGATTTCTGATACCCCCAGCCATGGTTGGTGGCGCATTCAAATCCCAGTATCTCGGTAAATATGGGCGCCAGGCGCGTCTGCCAGTCATTCAGGTCACCGCCTACCAGACAGGAATCCTGCAGGCCAAGTGCACGGAACTCGTCGGAGCGCACCAGCATGCCGATCTGGCGGGGCCTTTCCTTAAAAGACAACCCAAGATGGAGATTAAAGACCGCGATTTCCGCATTCCCCATATTTGTTACAGGCAGCGCGATGTCGGTATACAGACAACCCCGGGCTCTGCCGGATTCAATGGTTAGATCGATATTACGTTCATTAACAATGGGATAGCGGCTCAGGGTAGCGTTTCCGTACATCCCCTTGCGCAGTTTCACATTAAGCCCCAACGCATGATGCGGATACCCGAGACTGTCGGCCAGTTCCCGGGCCAGGTCCAGCCCCCGGGAGCGGGGCACCCCTGCATCCACTTCCTGCAGCAGGATGATATCGGCATTATGGTGTGCCAGTATCGTGGCAATGCGTTGCGGACGGAAACGGCGGTCAAGCCCGATTGCCCGGTGGATATTATATGACAGAACACGCAGATTCATGCTTCTCTCTTCCGGCTTTCCAGGGTATAATAATTTTATCCTGTTAGACTATGCAGGTCTATACTTCGAGGTCTTTTTTATTCTCTCCTATTCAGGATCGCCTTATTAATTACCCCAGTATCCCTGATGATTATAATGCTGGTGCAGTTCGGCCTCATAATTCCGCGTCAGCAGAGACCCATCCTTGTATTCCGGTGCCTGTTTGATGGTCTCGCGGGAAATATTGACGAAGACTTCTGACTTTTCCCAACTAACATGCTCAATCCATCGTGGTGAGATAAGGACCTTTTTCCCCGACCACCAGTTCACGGTATCGATGATCAAATAACGGATCGCCCACGCTTCGTCATCGATGATAAAATCATCTACATGTCCAATCTCTCCGTCTGAGGCTTGAATGATATAACCACTCACAGCATTACTGCTGCGCAAATTCATATCCCGGGCTTTTTTACTTTGGACGGTTTTTTTCCATTTTTCACGGTCACGCTCAATAGAGGGATAGGCCCCCCACATGCTTGAGCCATACCAGTATATCGGCCATCCATAATACCCGTGGTAGGCCTCCTCGAATTGCTGCGAGACCGGTCTGTCATTCTCCAGGAGCGGACTGTCCTCAATCTGCTTTTTAGTCAAATTGAGTATTATATTTTTATCTTCTTTGTTCACAGTGACAAGGGCATAGGGGGAGATCAGCACCTTCCTGTCCCTGAGCCAGTTTCCGGTGTCGGCTACAAGATAGCGAATTGCCCAGTGCTGATCATCAAAGTAGAATTGTTCGACTTTCCCTATTTCTCCGTTTTGGCTGTTTAATTCAAAGCCCTGTAATGTCTTTATTTTGATTAGCATAATTGACTACCTTTCGATTTTTAAGGTTTTTAAATATTCATTTCGGACCTTGCTCCTAACTCCTTGTTTAGGCTGCCATGCTAATTCAGAGTATGTGGCACACCCGGATGCGCGATCATCAGTTCTTCGTCCGTGCGAATGACGCGGACAGCGATAGAATAAGTATGTGTGGGTTAACCGGCTTCACTGATGACTCCCGCGAAACCTCGCTATCAGGATATGCAGTTTATCGTCAACCATAACTAATGACTGGCAGGGTATATGGCTTCAACATTGTCTAGCAGGGTGTTATCCACGTCGAACAGGAACACCGCTTTTTGGAGGGATGTCATACCTTCTCCTCCCCGGGTTTATTTCTGCAGCCATCATTTCCATTAATCAGAAGGCAATCATCTACTGAACTCGGCCATAACTTTTTTACAGGCATTACCCAAATCTCCCATGGCCGTATCGATACCTGCTAAATCATTGCTGCATTCTTCTCTCTCGACGCAGGATTTGGACCTTTTTATAAAACTCAACCTTAGCCTCGGCATTTATTTTGACCGGCTTGCCTTTTAGCAAAGCGCTATCCTGGGCTTTTTCCTTCACCTGTGTATCAGGTTTTTCGTTATTTGGATTTGGCTTCATTATTTTCTCCCTGTTTGAAAGATTTTATATTCCATCAGGCTTTCTTTCTTCCCACGACCAGCAACACGATGCCGCCCGCAAGGGCTATACCGCCCACAATCGGCGGAAGCGGAATTGTCCTTGTTTTTTCTGCCGTCATGTGGATGGGACCCAGATCAACAACCTTCTCTCTTGTCGTAAAGGTAAAACCCTGGTAGGCAAATGCGAAGATTCCGATCACAATAAGGATAATAGCTGTCAATGTGTATATTTTCATTACACTCCTCACTTAATAACTGAAGTTTAACCACGCTTTCTTGCTGCCTACAGGACTCTGCGCCCCTGAATGACCCTGATCAGCACCATGATAATGGCAAGTACCAGCAGGATATGGATGAAGCCTCCTATAGTATAACTGCTCACCATTCCCAGCAGCCACAGAACTAACATTATTAAAGCAATTGTCCACAACATATGATTCACCGCCTTTCGGCCACCTATTTCACGATCAGATCATTCTTTACTGATTCAACCCCTTTGACGCCTTGTGCGATCTCCTCCGCTTTATCGACAGCCTTTTGAGTAGCAACAAAGCCGCTCAGTTGAACACTGCCCTTGTAGGTCTCAACCCCTATATTAAATGATTTGAGAAAGTCATCCGCTGCAAGCAGAGATTTCACCTTGGTCGTAATGACCGAATCGTCAACGTACTCGCCCACACTCGACTGTCTGGATGTAGAACCACAGCCAGTAAAACCGGCAGTCAGCATAAAAACAAATAAACAGTTAATAACGATATGTCTCTTTTTCATTTCAGTTACCCCTCTTTGTAAACTCCTTGCCTTTTTTGGCAACGTCCTCATATTGTTTTACGCTTTTACAACCTCAATAATCTGTATAATCACCACAACGATTGCGATGACAGACAGGATACGAATCAATCTTCCTATTGTGCAGCAATGGCCTTTCGCACAGGTATTTCCTTTTTTATCAATTCATTGTTGATCCCTCAGAATATATACAGCATCGTTTCCTTCTGTATGTAAAACCGAATGGATTTTTATGTCCATGGGTTTTGCTAAAAGGCTCTTTGTCCCAAGCAAAACACTGAAACTTTCAGAGCTCAAATACCTGTTAAGATCTTCACGGGTCTTCCATTCCTCAATCAGATTAAAAACAGTATTTTTATGGATATCGCTATAAATGCCATAACTCATACAACCCTTCTCCCTTCCTTTTGTCTCAAGCATCGAAAGAAGTGTCTGCATGAGCTCTTTTTGCTTTTCCGGAAGGGCAGTGAAAACTATTCTTGTTAAGATCATTAATTTCACCCGTTATCATCGTCTGTGTTTAAAGGTGGCCGGAAACATAAGTATCCCGGCATCCATATTCATTACCACCCTATTTTAACTCAGCTTCCATATTTATTTTTTTCATGCGGATTAAGTGTTGAACCATATATTGTCCAAATTTCCCCCTGGCCTCTGAAAGTTCCTTTTGAAAACCAAGGGCGGTATTGGCATCAGGTTCTTTTTTGGACAACTCGACTTTCAGGTAAAGCTCCTTCTCATATATTGCCTGCCTGAGATCCTCAGTAACATTGATAAAAGCCTCCTGTTCAGCATTCAGTTTCTTAACCGTTTCCGCATTCAGGTTCCTGTCATAGCCGGGATACTTGAAAGATGCACCTGCCCCCTCATTAAAGCCGTATCTCATCATTTTTCGCCCATATTCCAGTATTTCATCCGGATCCTGCCCCATCATGTTGTATGAACCATAACCTTCGTTGAGACTGTCTTCCCGTACTCCCTGGGCAAATCCACCGGAAACAGGCAGTAAAATTAAGGTCATTAAAAGTATTATCCATGCTTTATTGATAAATATCCTTTTCATATTTTGATCTCCTTTTTGCGATTATTCCGCTTAAAACGTTCTTTCCTATCTGCTTCCATATACCAGGGCTCCTTCGATAGCGCTTTGAAGTTCACTCATCTTAAAGGGTTTGAATATAATTGAAATTGCTGCTGTTAATCTATATATCCAAGCTTCATGCCAGACTGATGGAATAAAATACTGTTTGAGCCAACACATTGAATTAACATTAGATCATCAAAGTTGAAGGGTCGATTGATAAGGCCGTATTGATGCAAAATAATGGTCACATATAGCAAGTAGCCATATATGACCATATTTTCAAGATTTTACCGGCAGGGATCACCCATAAGGTCATTATCAGGTTTCAGGAAAAGACACCCTGGATAAAGCAGATATACCTAGTCCAGTATCTCCAGGGTGCATCTCTTTTTCAGTTTGGCTGAAGCTGCCATAAGGATGCATCTCAGGGCCTGTGCAGTTCGCCCCTGCCTCCCTATTATTTTCCCCACATCCTCACTGGCCACTTTCAGTTCAATCACAGAGGACTGTTGTCCTTTTATCTCTGTAGTAATGACCCGTTCCGGTTCGTCCACAAGCATCCTTGCAACAGTAGCGATTAAATCCTTCATTTCAATATCCAGCATAACTGTATCCTTTCTTATTAAATTTTGATGAGAAAGAGTTCCAGCCCCTTATAAAAACTCCGAATGTATCATTATCATATACACACTTCGTGCCAGACAGGGCACGTAAAGTCCGCCTTTATCCAACCATTTGATTTAACATTAAATATTCAATCCCAAAGGATTAATGGAGAAGATAGAATCGAATTAAAATAATGGCTGCACATAACAAATGGTCATATATAACCATACCGGGAATAATTATGCGCTGTTGTAGATAACAGGTAAATTTTCAGGACGTTCTATGGTCTGAGGATACCAAGCTTTCTCATTCGGGCCCGCAAAGTGCTGCGATTTAGCCCAAGGATCTCTGCCGACCCGTTTTTACCGCTGACCTTCCACTGGGTCTGTTCAAGGACCTGCAGAATATGATCCCGTTCAACCGCTTCCATGGTTTTTTGTGAAGTCAATAAATCCTTTCCTGTTTGTTTAAGTTCATCCACCAGACGCAATTTTGGTCCGGAAGAGTTGATTATCGCACGTTCAAGAACATTTTCCAGTTCCCGGACATTGCCGGGCCAGTTATAATTATGTAAGGTCTCCATCACGTTTGAAGGAATGATTTCAATGGACTTGCCCATTCGTTTGGATATCTTTTTCACATAAAAATCAACAAGCAGGGGGATGTCCTCCAGTCGATCCCTTAGAGGCGGCATGGTAATGGGGAAGACATTCAGACGGTACCAGAGATCTTCACGGAACAGGCCTTTACTGACCTCCTTTTCCAGATTGCGGTTTGTAGCCGCGATAATGCGCACCTTGACTTTGACTGTGTGAGAACTGCCCAGCCTTTCAAATTCTCCATCCTGTATAACCCTGAGAAGTTTGGGCTGAAGCTCAAGTGGCAGTTCACCTATTTCATCCAGAAAGAGTGTGGTTCCGTCGGCAACCTCAAATCGCCCTGAATGCCTTAAATTGGCGCCTGTGAATGCTCCTTTTTCATGACCGAACAACTCGCTTTCGATTAGGTTTGAAGGCAGTGTTGCGCAATCAACTTTCACCATTGCCCTTTCTTTGCGCTGACTCAAACCATGAATGGCTCGGGCTACAAGCTCTTTGCCGGTTCCGGTTTCGCCAAGAACCAGCACATTGGAATTTGTGCCCGCAATCTGTTCGATCTTATAGAGAACATATTTAAGGCCGTCACTCTGTCCGATTATGTTCTCATGATTGTTTTCCAGCCTGATTTCTTCCTGGAGATAGGCCCGCTCAGCTTCAAGCCGGTCTTTCAATCTTTTTATTTCTAAAAGCGCCGCTTCAGTGATTTGTTTGTTTTTTATAGCCTCTTCCCTTGCAAGTCTGATTTCGGCCGTCTGCTTTTTAAGGAGCTCTTCGAGTTGCCTTATATAATATTCACTTTTCTTTGCATCCTCGATAGGTTGGAGAAATAAGGGGAAATTTTTAAACTCTCTGTAAATCTGTCTGGTATCAGAATCATACATAACTGAGCCCTCTGTTTCTATGGAAGGAACAATATATTCCCAAAATGCCGTTATTATCTCCTTGCAAATCATTTTTCATTTTATGATAAGGTCAGCAGATTAGATGCACGCGCATCCGAGAATCTATTTTAACCTCCTCTGGCGGCGAAAGCCTTTCGATAATAGACCTAACGTTACCTTATAAATCCTGATGTCTTATTAAAATCTCTAATATGGCGCTGAATTTTTGAATTTTCCAGTACAGGCAACAATGTTGGTTCATTATCTTTATTTGTTTTCAAATACGGATAATCATTATTCCAGTACTTCAAATATTTCTGAATATTTTCTTCTTCCCAGCTGTTATTAAGAACCATTTCTATATTTTCAGAAATTGCCATTATTAGTTGTACAGTGTGATCATCAAGTTCAATATCATTCCATCCCAAAGATTTCATTCGCTCATTCAATTCCTGAATAGTATGATTTGAATGGGAAGTGTAACTATTAACCAGGTCTCTTATAAAGGCCGGGTGATTATTGGATTCGACGCCTTTTCTAACCAGCCTGTCTTCGGTAATTTTCATTAAGTTTTCCATTCTGAAATATCTCCCTGTGAAAGATTGCGGATATGATCAACTTTCTGAAGAGAGGACCTTTTAATAACATCCCGGATCTAACATTAGTTTAATGTTTTCCTCCAGTTCTTTCATTCTAAAGGGTTTAAACATGACAATATCAATACAATCCTCTTTTATATTTTGCATGAAACTCTCTTCAGCCATGCCGGTCACCATGATGACCGGTGTATCAGGTGCTTCTTTCTTGATGTTGAATGCCAGTGTCCAGCCATCCATTACCGGCATCTCTAAATCCGTAATAACAAGATTAAAAACTGTGTTTAGAAATAGATGTTGCCCCATATAACCATTAATTGCCTCAATCACATCAAACCCGATGCAAATAAGATACTCTGACATAATACGCCGAATGGATTCATTATTAACCCGGCAACAAAATACTTAACAAATGGATCGTATTTTGTTATAACACGATCATGGAAAAAATAGACGCAAGGAAACTCAGCACTGATGCCCAACAACAAATTCGTAATCAAGTCATTCGACTCCGAAAACAGGGACGAACGCATAATGAGATCAGTGCCATTACAGGAGTGAGCCGATCCATTTGCAGTACATGGTGGGCTCTTTATCAAAAAGAAGGTAATAAAGCCCTTAAAATTAAAAAGCGTGGCCGTCCAAAGGGCAGTTGCCGCACGTTGACACCTGATCAGGAAAAAGAATTGCAAAAAGCTATACAAGACAAATGCCCTGACCAAATGAAATTACCATTTGCTTTGTGGACACGCATTGCCGTACAGCAACTCATCAAACAATTGTGGAATATAGATATGCCGATCAGAACTGTTGGCGAGTATCTGAACAGATGGAATTTTACTCCACAAAAACCACTGAAGAAAGCCTATAAACAAAATCCAAAAGCAGTCAAAGCTTGGTTGGAGACAGAATACTCGGATATTTCCAAACGTGCAAAAAAAGAGACCGCGGAAATTCATTGGGGGGATGAGACTGGATTGTGTAACGACAGTTACCATGGAAGAAGTTACGCTCCTCGTGGTGAAACACCGGCGATTAGGCTTCATCCCAGGTGCCAGCGCGTCAACCTGATTTCCTCTGTCACCAATCAAGGTAAAGTTCGTTTTATGGTTTATAAAAACAAGATGAATTCCCAAACGATGATCAAATTCATGGAACGATTGATCAAAGATGCTGATAAAAAAATCTTTTTGATTGTAGATAATTTGAAAGTCCATCATAGCTATATTGTCAAAGACTGGCTGAAAGAACATGAAGACAAAATTGAGTTGTTCTTTCTTCCATCATATTCACCGGAATTAAATCCTGATGAATACCTAAACTGCGACCTAAAGGTCGGTGTACATTCTGGTATTCCAGCCAGAACAAAAAAAGAACTCAAGCAAAAAGCTATTTCTCATTTGAGAAAGCTTCAAAAACTACCTGGACGTGTTAAAAAATATTTTAAACACCCTAAGATTGCTTATGCTGCTTGATAGTCTCCTATTTAATTGCCGGGTTAATATCATCAACAATCAATATTCTCGTTTTTCGTCCGGCATAAGACGCCAGAGGATTCACCGGTGGATTGGTTTCTGTATTCCCGGGGGTTGCTTTAAGTTTACTGAGTGTGTTAGCTGCCTTCATGCTGTCTCCTTGTAACATCTCCATTTAAACCCCTCCTTTCTCAACCTCCAGATCATGGCGCAAACCTTTGATACCCAGTTCAATTTGTTCTCTGAATAAACTCGGCAGGAAAATCTTTTCGTTTTTCGCATGTGATTTTTTTGGCTGAGACTCGTCAGAAGGGCTTATTGCTAATTTGACTGTGTTTTTCAATTCAGTTAAATCGGAACTCTTCTTAACAAGAAAATCTGTACCAATGGACTCCATATTATTTTTATAAGTCTCATATGCAGTAGTGCATAGGATAACCGGTGTGTCATGGTAAGAATTTCGGATCTCCCGGATAACTTTTGTCCCGTCAAGGTTTTTCAGCTTTTTATCCATAACAATAACATCCGGCTTTATATTGCCAATCATTTCCAAAAGGTTATCATCTCTGTTAGTGCCTGTGACGCTATATCCCTCATCTGTAAATTCATAGTCATAAAGAAGCCGGATTGAGTCATCATCATCCACTGGAAGATTTTTTTCATATGCTATCTCCATCCTTTCTAGGTTTAAATGCATAATATTAACACAAAACAGGCAGGGGACAATGGGTAGTAATCAGGTATAAATTGGGTACAAAATACTATCAGTATTAATTATGTGAGGGACTTAATGTAGGACCGGAAGTTTGTCTTCCTGTTTGTTAAACCAAGCTTATTTCTGATTTTCTTTCTGTGAAACATTACGGTATTATGGGATATATTCAGCATGGATGCAATCTCCTTGCTGGTCAGTCCTTCCTTAACAAAATTGGCCACCTTTAATTCTGTCGGGGTAAGGGCAGGATCGACTGAAGACAGCCTGACTGAAAAGGGAGAAATAATTTCTTCAATATTTGATTTGATGACTTCTATATATAACCTTTTATCGGCACTTAACTTCCCTTTTCCAAGCTTTTCCAGGTTGGGCAACACCAGCCTGTTAATATTTGCTATAATATTCTCTTCCAGTTTGATTCTTTCTTCCTCCCTGTGCTCCAGGAGAACATTGAGCGCTGTGTTCATTTCCTCAAGGTGAATGGCCTGCTTTTTGAGCTTCATCTCATTTTCACTTAATATCTTTTCCGCCTTTTTCCGATCAACTATCTCTTTTTCCAGTAACCTGTTTGTCCTGGCAATATCGGCGGTTCTTTCCTCAACCTTCTTTTCCAAATCATCACGGGCGGTTTGTAATTTTTTTTGCATTTCCTTGAATTCTATTATTTTTCCAATCCGTTCGGCAACAGCATTGATAAGGCTTCTTTCTTCCTTCAGAAATGGGCCTTCATCCCTTTCAGGCATTTCTTTTAAATAATATATACCTGCAATTCCGGCCGGTTTGTTTCCTACCACGATGTCGGTACATTGTTTCCATCCGGTTTCTTTGAAGTTTTTCGATTTATACTCTTTTCTGTCAAAGGTTATTCTGGAACAGGCAATATCCGGGTATTGCCAGGAAGGAGGCAGGGTATCAACTACTGTCTGAAGGATCTCTTCCAGGGGAATTTCCGGTGCCTCCCGAATCTTTGATATTTTATAAAGGCAGTTTAATTCCTTCACCCGCTGGTTAAGCTCTGCCATGTTCCTGTCAAGTAT
Source organism: Desulfatiglandales bacterium (assembly GCA_963667015.2). GTDB lineage: Bacteria > Desulfobacterota > DSM-4660 > Desulfatiglandales > HGW-15 > JAAZBV01. The sequence continues at coordinate 1,505,805 of CAXXJJ010000001.1, read as the reverse complement.
CTCCCTTGCTTCTCTGCGTTCGCTGATATCGGACATTGCTGTTCGAAAATGTATTTGATCACTATCAGAAATATGCATGGCAATGCTTTCAAGCTGGGCGTAAAATTGTTTGCCGTCTTTTTTAATAATTCTTAGTTCGAATATCTGTCTGGACTGACTTTCAATAAGTTTCATCCGGTTAAGATAAAAAATATCCTGATCATCCCTGTTAATGAAACGGGAAAATGGCATCCCGATCAGCAATCGCCGTTCAATCCCCAGCATGGAGGCGCATGTAAGATTTGCCTCCAGAATCATTCCCTTATCACTGATCGTTAGATAACCGATCGGCGCTAAATCATACAGATGAGAGTATTTATCACTTGTTTTTTCAAGCTCGGCCTGGACGCGGCGCAGTTCATCGTTCTGCATTTCCAGCTCAACCTGATGAACCTTAAGCTCATGAATGAGACCCGCTATTTTTTCGGGCGGCATTTCCGAAAGATCTTTGCTGCCTCCGGCAGCTTCTTTTAATTTTTCCTCGGCACTCCGCCTGAGTGTGGACTCTTCAGGAAAGCCGTTAATCTTATTCATCATCTCCTCTAACGGTTGTTCATCTGCGATTGGCGATTGAAAAACATAAAATTGCTCATAATTTTTTTTAATATTTTTCTGGCTGCAATAAAGACTGATACGAACTCATGTACTTATGGCAGGAGAGGCGGTACCCTCTCTTATTCCATATTTTTTTCATCAAGAATTTTCCGTACCCTTACAGCGAAATCCTTTTTATCAAGAGGCTTCATGATAAATGAACATATACCGATATCATATGCTTTTTTTTCAGAAATCTTCTCGCTATACCCTGTGCAAAGTAATATTGGCATGTTTGGCCGGATCTTCAGGATTTCAACGGACAGTTGGTCGCCTGTAATGTTAGGCATAGCCATGTCAGTGATGATTAAGTCAAATGAGTCCGGGTCTTTTTTAAACATCGCCAATGCTTCAGATGAATCTGTGGAACCCTGGACTTCATAACCCAGGCTTTCCAATCGATATTTCCCCAATTTTAATAGTGACGGCTCGTCATCTACAAAAAGAATACGCTCATGTCCTTCAGGTAAAACGATCTTCTCTTCTCGCTCCACCTCAACATACCCTTCATAAGCAGGAAGCAAAACAGTGAATAGCACTCCTTTGCCCGGTGAACTTTCAGCCCAGATAATGCCACTGTGTTTTTCGACGATTCCATGAACAACAGCCAGTCCAATGCCCGTGCCCTTGCCTATTGCCTTGGTGGTAAAATAGGGCTCAAATATTCTATCCAGCGTATGTTTGTCAATTCCATGACCAGTATCGCTAACCATAAGTTTGACATATCGACCAGGACTTAATGAAGCATGTGAATTCGCAACTTTTTCATCAATGATCTCATTATTGAGACAAATTGTAATAGCTCCACCTGTATTGATCATGGCATCAGTAGCATTGGTGCAAAGATTGATGAGCAATTGATTGATCTGGGTGGCGTTTCCCAAAATAGGGGCAACATCATCTGCAATATTCTGGTTAATATCGATATTTGCCGGCGTGGATGACCGGATCAATTTAACGGATTCCCTGATAACAAATCCTGTTTGAATGGGCTTTTTATTTTGATCAGTTTGTTGGCCAAATAAAAGGAGCTGCTTTACAACATCCCTGGCGCGCAGACAGGCAACCCGAATATCTTCTGTATTTTCCCTTGCGTGACTCCATTCAGGCAATTCATCTATTACCAATTCGTTATTACCTATGATGATGCTGAGAATGTTATTAAATTCATGTGCAATTCCACCGGCAAGTGTACCAATGGATTCAAGCTTTTGCGACTGGAGGAGTTGATCCCTTAGGATATCGCGCTCATTTTCTGCCAGTTTTCTATCAGAGATGTCGCTGACCGCTGCCCTGATTTCCATTGATTCATCCACCCCGGATTTTAAAATCATACATTCCATACGGGCAAAAAACGGATGTCTATCCTTTTTCAACAACCGCAATTCAAATATCTCGGGGATTTCAGCTCTCATCAGGTTTTGTCGGGATCGGTAGAAAATATCCTGATCTTCATTCATTATAAAGTGTGAGAACATTTTTCCGATCAGATCCTCTCGTTCGAAACCCAGCATAAGTGTCATTGTGAGGTTTATCTCCGTTATGGCCCCTTTTTCATTCACTGTAAGATACCCCACAGGGGAAAAGTCATAGAGATGAGAATAGCGGCTTTTTGTCCTTTCAAGCTCCTCCTGTATGCGCCGGAGCTCTTCGTTTTGCATCTTTAATTCGATCTGATGCACGCGCAGCGCATGAATCAGTGCGGCCATATCTTCGTGAGACTTTCCGGTGAAATTATAAAGGTCATCCGAGTCTTCCATGAGCTCTTTTTGGGCAAACCGACGAAGATCGGAATTCTCCTGATTGCCTTTTATTTTTTTCTTCGCATCCATTCACACCATCTCCTGTTATGATTGTTGATTGATTCATTGGCGATTGTTTTTCAATCATAAATCAACAATCGCAAATCACCCATCCTCCCCCAGCCACGCCAGATCACGTTCGGTGATTGCCATCTCCGCGGGCTGCCCTGTTTCATCCTTCAGTATTGTAGCGGTCAGCCAGATGTTCAAAATCTTCCCGTCCCTGGTCTTTCTTTGGCTCCTGAAGGATTTTTTGGTTTCCCCCTTACGTAATCTGGCAGCGATCTCTTTGATCTCATCCTGTCGGTCTTCCGGCAAAAGTGTCGCAAAATTCATATTCAGGGCCTCTGCTTCGCTGTAGCCATACATGGCCTCAGCACCTTTGTTCCAGGCAGTGATCTTTCCTTTAAAATCCAGGACTGAAACAGCGTCGTTAGAGTCTGCAAGGACCACTGCAAACCGCCTGAATACATCTGCCTTTTTTACCTCATGGATATTTATAAAGGTCATTACGACACCTTCAATGACATTTTCAATGGTCCTGTAGGGCATCATCTTTAAGGTGTACCAGATGTTGTCTTCAGATAATATGTCCATATTGATCGTGTTGAGGTCCGATAGCACCTTTTGCGCCTGTTCAGCCAGATCTATCCCGGGGAAACTTGTTTTCAGGTCCCCGATCGGCCTGCCGATATCTGTCTGGATCAATTTTATTATTCCGGCTGCCGCGGGTGTATAGCGCTTTATGCGGAGACTTGTGTCTAAAAAGATCGAGGCGATCTCTGTGGCAGCCAGCAGATTGTTCATGTCATTGCTGGACTTTGAAAGCTCATCCACCTTGTTCTGCAGCTCGGAATTGACCGTGGACAGCTCCTCATTGGTCGATTGCAGCTCCTCCTTTGACGTTTCCAGCTCCTCATTGGTGCTCTGCATTTCTTCGTTGACCGACTGCAGCTCTTCATTGGACGATTTGAGCTCCTCATTGGAGGTTTCCAGCTCTTCGATGGTGGACTGGAGATATTCCCGGGTGGACTGAAGTTCATGTTCCAGCTGTTTTATTTCCGAAGTCTGTTTCTTTTTTTCAGGTTTCTGGTCAGGTGTGACATCTGTAACCGGCGACGGTGTTTTGTCTTCAAATACTACAAGCATCAATCCGGTCGGGTTGTCATTTTCTGAAAGCGGACTCACACTGATGTCAACCATGCTGACAGAACCATTTAATTTGATCCGGACACCCTTGTACAGGGTATGCTTTTTATCACGAAAGGCCTTATTAAGGGCCGTTATCAGTTTATATTTGAGATCCTGACGGACCATGGTCAGGATATTGAAACTGGGTTTGCCTGTGGGCGGAACAAGGTATTTTTCCGTCCTTCCGACAAAATGCTGAATCTCGTATTTGTCATTGACCAGAACGCCGGAGGGCGCGAACCCGTCCATTATCGCCTTTTCGGCCATGGCCTGGATATTGGTTGGTACAGGTATTGTTTGATTTGCGCCCGGCCCGGTGCCCCTTGATCTTTCGTATGTAATACCTTTTGTATTATAGAAAATATCGCTCGAAAGATTTTCTTTCCGCTTATAGACTTTCCACTTGCTGTCTACCGGCCCGAACAGATCCATGAACTCACCGATAGACTCTGATGTCCCCAGCATCAGGACTCCTCCGGGATTTAATGTGTAATGAAATGTGGGTATGATTTTTTTCTGGAGTGTAGCTTCCAGGTAGATCATCAGGTTCCGGCATGTCACCATATCCAGCCGTGAAAAGGGAGGATCCTTGATGACGTTTTGAACGGAAAAAACTACCATATCACGGATCTGCTTTTTGATCTTGAATAAACCATCCTCCCTGACAAAAAACCTGCTCAAACGTTCTCCTGAAACGCTCTCGGCAATGCCGGCAGGATAAACCCCCTTGCGGGCAACCTCGATGGCAGTTGTATCGATGTCTGTTGCAAAGATCTGGACATTGATATTTTTATCAAGTTTTGTCATGGCCTCTGATATGAGAATCGCCAGTGAATATGCCTCTTCACCGGTTGAGCACCCCACAACCCAGCAGCGCATAGCATCTTCCGTGCGTTTTGCCTCCAGCAATTTTTCATTCACCGTTTCGCCTATCACATTAAAGGCCTCAGTATCCCTGAAAAAACTGGTAACACCTATAACCAGATTCTTGAACAGGGTTTCTATCTCTGCAGGGTATTTTTGAAGAAACAGGATGTAGTCGGGAAGAGAATCGATCTGATGGACTGCCAGTCGACGTTCAATCCGGCGTTCTATGGTGCTTCGTTTATAATGGGAAAAATCATGTCCCGTGGCACTCCGGATCAGTGCGAATATTTTCTGAAACTGGGACTCGCTGCCGGTTAAATCCGAACCGGTCCTGCCGGTTTTTTTTATAACCGGATGTTTGACATACCGCACAAGATACTCCGGCATCTTTTCCACGGGAAGAATAAAATCGACCAGGCCGGTTTCAATTGCGCTTTTTGGCATGCCTCCATATTTGGCCGTATCAGGTTCCTGGACCATGACCATGCCGCCTTCCTCCTTGACGGATTTGATACCCAGGGTCCCATCCGAGGCAGTCCCTGACAGAATAATGGCTATGGCTCGTTCTTTCTGATCCTCAGACAGGATACGGAAAAAGTAATCCACAGGCATATTGATTGCACCGGTTTTTACAGGCTCCATAAGGTGAAGGACCCGGTTGAAAACAGCCACGTTCTTATCAGGTGGATTGAGATAAACACAGTTGGGTTCAAGGGGAGTGGCGTCCTCGATTTGCCGGACTGTCATTGTTGTGTGTCTGGCCAGCAGCTCTGCCATGATGCTCTTGTGGGTAGGACTCAGGTGCTGGATTATTACAAAGGCAATACCCGGATCTGGCGGCATATTGCGGAAAAAGGCCTCAAGGGTTTCCAGTCCGCCTGCAGAAGCACCGATACCGACCACAGTAAAATCCTTTATTTCCGGTTTTTGCTTCGCTTTTGTTTTGGAGGCCGGAACCTTCTTGACAGGTGAAACTTTTTTCTTTTTGGGTGGCATATAAGGCACCTTTCAATTAGACTTATGAAGGAACTCGAAACGGTTGAACTTTGAGATTACAGTATCACTCTAAACCGGATAGAGGCTGAAATCAATTCATTAATTCTCATATTCCGCTAATGTCATGGTTCAGATATCTCCGAATCCCCGCGCATCGAGAGTCGCATAAGTCACATGATGTCGCAGGTGCGCAAAGCGCCGGTCATCAAAAGGCGTGAAAACCCTTTCCTCCAGGAAATGCCCGAAGAAATTGTTGAGACGCTTATTACTGAAGAAGTATCCATGAACACAGTCATGAAACAGGATAAATAACCGGACCATAAAAGCGGCGGCAGGCAGGGTGAGAATAAGAGTAAAGGTGTAGGAATAGCCTAGTTGAAGAGACCGAATCATCAGATACCATAAACCGCAGTATGGGACCAGAGCGTTTATCAACTGCCAGGCAGCTTTTATAGTGTCCGGCCTTTTAAAGGCAAGCAGTTTCGGATGCCAGTCCGGCCACTTATACACTGTACTTTTTAATTTTGTTTCTTTTTTTTACTGTCCAGACCGCTCACAATCAGATTCGATCCTCCAAGTTTCTGATGCCCAATCCTCCCGGGCGGAGTAAGCTTTTTCTTTTTTCGAAATTATTTAACCTAAACCTTAACTGTGATCATTTTACACACAAAATTAATTTTTATCCAGTACAGTATCTGCTGACCAGTTCCCGGAGGATATCGACCAGCCCGGAATAGCGTACCGGTTTAGTTACATAGCACTCAGCTCCGGCTTCCGCACATTGAACCTTGTCTATCAATTCTTTCGAGGTTGTCCAGATCACTACCGGAATTTCGCTTAAATCAGGATCTGCCTTAATCTCTACCATGGCCTGTCGGCCGTCCTTCCTGGGCATGTTCAGATCAAGCAGGATCAACTCCGGCACCGGAGCAATCAAAGAATCTGAATAATTCCCGGTTCGATGCAAATAGTGCATCAATTCTTCTCCGTCTTCAACAAAATGCAAATCCCATTTCCCCCCGATCTCCAGAAATGCCTGCTCAACGATAAGTCTGTCATCCGGATCATCCTCAGCCATAACAATTGTGCAGCACCTCTTTTTTTCCGCCACTATCTTCTTTTCCTCACTTCAGGCAGTGTAAACATAAAGGTGGAGCCTTTTCCTTTTTCACTTGTTGCAGTGATCTTTCCACCGTGCCGGGTTATGATCTTTTTACATATTGCAAGCCCCATTCCTACGCCCGGATAACCAATGCTCCGGCTGTCAAGCTTCTGAAATGGCAGGAATATCTTGTCCAGATATCTTTCTTCAAACCCTTTTCCATTGTCTTCTACATAAACACTATAAAAACCGTCCGCGTTTTTTGCTTTTTTGGAATAGATTTTGACCCTGGGTATTTCACCTTCCTTTTTGAATTTCACCGCATTCCCGATCAGATTCTGGAAAACCTGAATCATCAGTTGCCCGTCGGCATCCACTGCAGGGAGTTCTCTGATTTCAATGCGCGCATTATTTTCGGCAATTAAAAGCTCCAGGTTGGACAGAGCCGATTCAACTGATTTTGCAAGATCTGTCTTCTCTCCCGGCTCGCTTCCGACAATAACGCGTGAATAGACGAGAAGCGAATCCAGGAGATTCTGCATGTTTTCAAGGGCATCCTGCATACGCTTAATATAGTCTTTAGATATGTTATCCAGGGCATCCCCGGACCGGGCAGCTAACATATCTCCGAATGTCCTGACCTTTCTTAAGGGCTCCTGGAGGTCATGGGATGCAATAAAGCTGAAGTCCTGAAGTTCCTGATTCCTGATCTCCAGCTCTTCCGTTCGATCACGGACACGCAGTTCGAGTTCATCATGGGCCTTTTGCAGCCCTTCTTCCATCTGTTTTCTATCGGAGATGTCCAGGGCTGTGATCCTGATATACCCGGGATCGCCGTCATCGTCTTTGACCAGTATGCATTGAATGGCGGCATAAATCGTGTGCCCGTCGTTTTTTACCATCTTCAACTGGAATGCCTGAAAATCCCTGGATTCAAGGATACGCCTTCGATGGAGATACCATGTATCCTGATCTTCACGCCGGATAAACCGGGTGAACATCTGCCCTACCAGATCCTGTCGACATACCCCAAGCAGGTCGGCTGCTTTTTGATTGGCTTCAATAACCATACCTTTGCTATCCACAGTAAAATATGCGGACGGAGCAAAGTCATACAGATGCATGTACCGGTTCCTGGACTTTTCCAGCTCAAGTTGAATGTTCCTTAATTCCTCATTTTGCATAGTAAGTTCGATCTGGTGGACGCGAAGTTCAAGAATCAGCCCGGCATTGTCCTGGGTCGCCACGTCTGCCATGCCTTCATCACTATCGTGGGTCGACTCCAGCAGATTTTCAGCCTTTTGCCGGAGGTCCTTATCGTCATCTGTCTTATTATTTTTAGACACTGATTTCCTTCAGGGTTTTAGATACGCATAATGAAGCGCCTGTGACAGCAATTCGGGAATTTTAATGTGTTAAGATACTTTTTTGCCGTTTTATAAAAAGATACGTTCCTGCCTTACACTGATTTTTTTATCCGTCATAAGCTTAACCCCTGTACTGTATGAAAATGGAGCTTGATGGAGTTAAAAGTATAAAAACAGAAGAGAACATATAAGAAATAATAGCATAGACAGGTTTATTATCCCTATTTGCAGAACTGTTAATTGATAATATAAGTTGTAAAACCAGATTTTACAACCCTGATAAAAAATATTATTCCAATATCTCTAGGGTGCATCTCTTTTTCAGTTTGGCTGAAGCTGCCATAAGGATGCATCTCAAGGCCTGTGCAGTTCGCCCCTGCCTCCCTATTATTTTCCCCACATCCTCACTGGCCACTTTCAGTTCAATCACAGAGGACTGTTGTCCTTTTATCTCTGTAGTAATGACCCGTTCCGGTTCGTCCACAAGCATCCTTGCAACAGTAGCGATTAAATCCTTCATTTCAATATCCAGCATAACTGCAACCTCCTTTTCCTATCTATTAATATGTTTAAAGTATTCCTCTTTATTTAATCTGTTCGTCTCATCTCTTTGTGCCAGGATGTAATTTCTTTTTATCAGCTTTACAGGAAAAGCAGGGGATGAGATATAACCCAGGCCACTATCCAGAAACTGCTGTTTCAGGTCATCAAATACTTTTTCTTTTTCATTCACGGCAATAAAATTCCTGGTTTTTCGGTATTTATAGGATGTATTCTCACCAAGGAGAGATCTTACACTATTGATATCCGTATTATTTAATACCTGGTTTTTGAAGTAATCCTCTTTTATTTCAACGTCTATTTCCGCTTCAAATGTGACCTGACACCTGTCTCCGGCAATACGTTTGTAAAAGAGATAAATAACCAGATCCAGGTCGTTATCCAGTCTTTTTTTTTCAAACAATTCTTTGAATTCTTCAAGGTCTGCCATGAGGTTTTCCTGTTGTAAACTATTACAGATAATTTCATATGCACAATTAGGTACATATATACCTTCAATCTTTGTGCCGGATGAGTTTAACAGGCATTGATAGACGCAATATGCTGAATTTAATATGAATATCAAAAGAAGGAGGTTGATGGAGGAAGCGGGTCTGATGCTGGATAATGGTCACATATCACAGGGGGTTATATATGACCACTTTTCCGGGGTTCTACAGGCAATGCCCATCCACAACTTATTTCCAGACACAAACTCACTGGATTTGGGAAAAGCAAGACTCTATGGTTTTGAGACGCCGAGTTTTCGCATACGGGCACGCAGGGTACTTCGGTTGAGACCCAGAATCTCGGCTGCGCCGTTTTTACCGCTGACTTTCCACCCTGTCTGTTCAAGGACACGCATGATATAATCTCTCTCCACGGTTTCGAGCGTTTTTTTTGAATAAGACAAAACCTTTTCAGTTTTTTTCAGTTCATCGGCCAGACGCAGCTTGGGTCCTGAAGAATTGATTACTGCCCGTTCAAGCACATTTTCAAGTTCCCGGATATTGCCGGGCCAGTGATAGCTCTGTAAGGCATCCATTACATTTTTCGGGATAAGTTCAATATGCTTTCCCATTCGTTTGGAGATCTTTTCGACATAAAAATCCACAAGCAGAGGGATGTCGTTCAGACGGTCCCTTAAGGGAGGCATGGTAATGGGGAAGACGTTCAGTCGATACCACAGGTCTTCCCGAAACCTGCCTTTGCTGACCTCCTCTTCCAGATTGCGGTTTGTTGCGGCTATAATCCTCACATTGACCCTGATTGTGTGAGAACTGCCCAGCCTTTCAAATTCCCCGTCCTGGATAACCCTGAGCAGCTTGGGCTGAAGCTCAAGCGGCAGCTCGCCAATCTCATCCAGAAAAAGCGTGGTCCCGTTGGCAACCTCAAACCGCCCTGAATGCCTTGAATTGGCGCCTGTGAATGCTCCTTTTTCATGACCGAACAATTCACTTTCGATAAGGTTTGAAGGCAGCGTGGCGCAGTTTACCTTTACCAGTGCCCGCTTTTTATGCTGACTTAATCCATGAATGGCCCTGGCAACAAGCTCTTTCCCTGTACCGGTCTCACCAAGCACCAGCACGTTTGCATCCGTACCGGCAATCTGCTCAATCTTATAGAGAACATATTTCAGACCGTCACTTTTGCCGATAATGTTCTCATGATTGTATTCCAGTTTGATTTCTTCCTGAAGATATGCCCTCTCGGCCTCAAGCTGATCTTTCAGTTTTTTTATTTCGATAAGAGCCGCTTCGGCAATTTGTTTATCTTTCACTGCGGCTTCCCTTGCTTCTTTTATTTCGGCTGTTCGTCCCTCAACAAGGTCATCAAGATGTCTTTTATTATATTCACGCTCAGTAACATCCTCTATAGCCAGCATAATCAACCGCGAATTGTTAAATTCCCTGTATATACGTCTGGCGTTAAGATGCATAATTTTATGACCAATGGTCTCAAAATTGTGTTCCACTTCAAAGTCGTGGAACGTGGAATTATGGGGAAGGATATCTTCAAGCAGTTCTCTAAGCCGGGGAATATCCCACTGCCGGTTGCCAAGATCATATATTATTGATCCCTCTGTTTCTTCCCGGTTAACCTTGAAGGTCCGGTAAAATGAATCATTGGCCTTGATGACCTTTAAACCGGAATCGAGCACCACCAGCGGTTCACGAACCGAACCCAGGATGTTGTCAAAAATATCCAGAAAGACCTGCAGATTGCTTTTGGTATTTTTTTGAGTCTCATTACCCTGTTCGGATATTATGTTTGTGCTTCTTTCTTTATTCATCTGCAAGGTTACTCTTTCAGTTATTTTTGAGCTTTGACATTTTAAATATAACACATCCGGGTATGAATTACCTGATTTATTAAATTTCTTTAAAACAAAAACAATTGATGCCTGCCTTTCAGGTTGTGTCGTAATTGGTGAATGATAATTTTTGTCATTTCGACCGGAGGAAAAAATCCTGTTTTCAGGTCTTACAGATAAACCTTGTAATTACAGGTTATATCCTCTTTAATGATAACAGCATTTATAATGATCTATTAACGAACAGGAGCGAAGCATTATGAGCGAAAGAAGAGATGCGTATATACAAAGACTGAAAGCCATGCTTGATGATTGGAATGCCGAGATAGAGAGACTGACTGCCAGGGAGGATAAGTCGGGACCTGATGCCAAGGTTGAGTATCATAAAAAACTGGATGAACTCAGGGCAAAACGCGATGATCTTGAAGACAGGATAGATGCAATGCAGAAGGCGGGTGATGATGCATGGGAGGACCTTAAATTTGACCTTGAAAGCTCCTGGGAATTTCTCAAGGACGGCCTTTCCATATTTAAATCCGAATTTCAAAAGGGGTACAATGAAGGTTTAAAAGAGGAGTAAAACCTGCCTCCGGAAAGAGAGAAGGGATGCCGGAGGCAGGATATCTGCAAAATATATCAGCAGGTTTTTTCGATTGACTTAAGACGCTCATCAAGCCTTGGAAAAAGTTTCATGTCCGTGTGCGGAAGAAAAAGGGCAGCCGCTGAAAATAGCGCCTTTGGGCCTGACGTTTCCAATGGTGATAATCATGGGCTCAAGGGTCACCGGGTCCAGCATAAAGTTTTCTATCGCCGGCCTGGACATTTATTATCCGGGTCTTGCCGCCTTTAAAAGGGTCATGCCGGCAGGGACTTTTATTTTGATATTATGCGGTTGAAACTCGATGGTATAATCGGTAATAGGTGTCAGTCCCTTTTCAGATTGTATGGTTCCTGCATTAATAATAAACAGCCGGTATCGGTTTCCGGTTCCTGAAAGAACAGTATAAATTAACTGTGATAAGTAACAATAAACAAAATAAATCTGTCAGGTTGCGATCAGACCTTAATAACCTTGCAGTGTATCCTTCTTTTGCTCATACTCCATAATTTGGTATTTTTCCATCTCAAACTATAATATAATCAATTTTTTTTAACAGATATCAGATTTCCTTTGATTCTGTGTGTTTTAATCATTTAGGTTAATGGAGAACTCCGCCATGAAAGATCAAACTATCAACGCCTTTTTAGGTAAGGACACCGCGTTCGAGGGAAAACTGAATTTTAATGGAACAGTCAGAATAGACGGACATTTCAAGGGAGAAATAACATCTGCTGAAGGTAATTTAATAGTAGGCGAGTTTGGAATGATCGATGCAGATATACATATCTCCCATATTTTTATCAGCGGTGAGATACGAGGCAATATTATTGCCGATCACAAGATTGATATACACCCATCAGGAAAGATTTTTGGAAATATACAGACTCCAGTTTTGTCACTGCAGGAAGGTGGCATTTTAGAAGGGAATGTTCGCATGTCTTCGACAGCGGAGGCGCATGAAAAGAAGGTGAATGTTATAGGGATATAGGCACGGGTATAAATAAATAACTGCTCATCTTCAGTTGATCAATGATCAGGGCTCAGGGGTCCCTGGGATCAAATGGTTCGAGTGAAAGGCTTGATAATTACAGCAAATGGTAAAAAATATTTTAATAATATTACTTTTCCTGATCATTTTATTTATTATCGCATTTATCGTTCTGGGTTACCATTCGCGTTCAGGCGAGCCGTCAGGAATATCAGAAGGCAGGCTGTCTGAGTGTCCGGAAAAACCAAACTGTGTATGCAGCGAATATAAAGAGGATACAGATCATTATATTGAGCCACTGATAATTCCTCACATCACTTCGGACACACTGAATATTATTTTAAATTCGATTCATGAAACAGGCGGAACAATAGAGGCAGAGAGCAGGGATTACCTTGCTGCCGCTTATTCGTCATCTGTTTTTGGCTTTGTGGATGACCTGGAAGTAAGGATTGATCACAAAGAAAATGAAATACATTTCAGATCGGCATCACGGGTCGGACGCAGTGACCTGGGAGTAAACAGAAAACGTGTCGGATCTGTCAAGTCCCTTATATTAAGCAAAATAAAAGGCTAATGCAGGAAGGACAGGTAAGGAAGAATAGCTTCGTTCCTGTTTGTGTGTGTCCCGTCATAGGTTATGGACACGATGGGAACACCGGTCTTTTTCTCGATGGCCTTTGCCATGGCCTCGGTGACGAGAGAAGGGCAGCAGAATGCCGGGCTTGCCTGGACAAACAATGAAACATCCGGGTAGTGTTTCTTTAAATAGTGTATCTTCAGCAGATTGTCCATTGACTCCCCTGTGTGCTCAACCCTGAGATTATAATCCTTCAGTATCTTTTCAGGGCTGTCATCATATTGTGGTGCGGGATCGTCAAGTATCTTTCCGAAATATCTGTAATAGACCTTCTCCATTCGCCTTACCACGGACATCAATGCCTTTGAGGAGAGGACATCCAGGTACCTGCCCTCAAAGAACCATTTTTTGATATAGGCCTTTTCGATCATCTGTACATAGGAGCTGTAGGGGGTTACAATCACTTCGGCGCCATGTTCTTCAATATAACCTATAAGATCCTGGTTCATCAGGTCGTTGTCACGCGCATAGAGATCGCCGAATATGGCAACTTTGGGTTTTTGTTCCCGCGTGATCTCAATGGATTCAAACCGGGTAATTACCTCGGCAAGCGCCGCCTCCTTTGACCTGTTTCCCAGAAAGGCATCGATCAGTATATCAACGCTCTGACCCAGCACACGGTCGGTTGTGCCACTGTTCTTTTCATAGGGCCTGATCCTGCAGCCCATTTTCCTGATGAACCCTCCGAACATATAGGCAAAGTAATTGTTTACAGGGAGCTTGAGAGAGATATCAATGAATGACAGGTTCCCCGCATACACACCGGCTTTTTCCATGCCCTTTCCATGTGAATTAAAAAGGGTTTTCAGGTGAAGGGGAAAGAGGCCGATATTGCAGGCGATCTTTGACGAAATCATCCACAGGAGAATTTTCCCGGGGTCCAGGTCATGGGCAGTCACATAATCTATAAAGTCCCTGGCAATGATGTTTACTGGTATGCATTGCCCGGTGTTATGCCTCAGGCCCTTCTGGATATTAGCCTCCGAACCTGTCATCAGACGTGCGTCGATCCCCTCTCTCATGAGGTTGGCGGTCACAAATTTCAGGGTTATATCGTCCCAGCATGGAATAACGAGTGTCTTTCCCAAAACTCCATTTTCCCTCACCGAAAAAAGTAGCGGTGTATGCGGGGCAACCGGCCTTTCGGTCTCCCCTGAAAAATGGTTTTCAAAGGACCTGATTGCCGCCTCAATCCGTGTCTCATAACCTACGCTCGATTCATGTTCATCCAGCTGCAGGATGAGATAGGGTTTTTCAAAGGACTCCATTATCTTTTTAAAGTAATCTATGGCAAAGGAGTCCGGAGAGCACCTGAAAGATGTGATTAAAACCGGATACACCCCCGGGGTCCGGGCAATTTCATGAGCTGCCCTGAGTATTTCCGATGCGTAATTCCAGTGTATCTCCCTGAGAAGGCCCTCCATGAATGCCCCGTTGTTATCCGGAAAAGACAGCATGTCCTGAAAAAACACCCTGATACCCAGCGAAGCAAATATGCCTGGAATACCCTTGTTCATAAATTTTGACAGAACCGTGTATGGTCTTCCAACCAGCATAATCCCCAGTTTATCGTTCTTTCGGTTTTCCTTTTCATATATCTCTTTCCACCGGGCAATACACTCTTTCCTGTATTCCGAAGCCCTGTCATATGCCCTGGAAACCTCGATAAAACCGACAGGGTGTTTTGTTATGGATTTAAGCATAAGGTGGAGCCGGGTCTTCGTGTAAAGGGAATCGTGTATTGAATTAACAAGGGGAGTAAGTATCTTTGCTGCATACTTTTCATCTCCTGACAGTGTTATCAGAGAGGGTGAAAACTGTGTATAATAGCAGTACTGGCGCCTTACCCCTTTTTCAGCAGGTTTTTTATCCAGGTAAAAGGGAAGAAAAACATAGTCTGCTCTCTTCATAAGGTAACTGACATGTCCATAGAGGGCTGCCATGGGTGCGCAGAATTCGGCACCTGCTATATGTTTACCCTCTCTCAGTGCGTCTTTGCACCCTTCACTTGTGACAGTACCGATGGAAAGCTCATTGAAAAAAAACCTCCAGAAATCCATATCCTCATACATATGTAGACCCGCAGGAATGCCGACCGTTATCTCCGCTGAATCGGGCCTGGCCGGATCAAAGGAAAAGACCTTTTTTCTCTCCTTCAGGAGATCGAATCCGGAAAGGTTTTTTTCTATGTACTGCTTTGTATCATAATCCCTTCCGCACAGAAATCCATATGCAACCTTTTCCCCTTCCACATCTGCCACGGTTATCTTGCAGTGATTCGTGCAAAAATCACATGTTTCGGAGGACACTTCTATATTTTTTTCACATAAGTCAATACCCCTGAAACCGGTCTCCACTGAAAACTCATCCAGGAGGGTCAGGGCAGCCCCCCATGCCCCGGTCAGGTGACAGTACCTGGAGACATGTATGGGTTTTTGAAGCCGCTGTTCAAAGGCCGCCACAAGCGCCCTGTTTTTTGCTGTTGCGCCCTGAAAGAATATGTTGTTTCCAATGCTGCCTTCAACTGCCACTTTGGTCAGGTAGTTTTCTCTTATGGCATGTAGCACGGAGGCGAGCACCTCGTCCACGGAATACCCCTCTGACATGTAGTGGTTCATGTCCCTTTCCATAAACACGGTGCACCTGTCGCTTACAATGGGTGATCTGCACCCTTCAGCCCTTTTTGAATATTCAGACAAAGGACAGTTGAGCTTCCTGGCCTGCTCCTCGATAAAACTTCCGGTCCCGGCGGCACATACGTTATTCATTATCGAGAATGTAACCATGCCGTTTTTCAGGGTGGTGAATTTCGAGTCCTGCCCGCCTATCTCGATGATGGTGTCCACATCAGGATCGATCTCCCTGGCTGCCCGGGCATGCGCGGAAATCTCGTCAATGACAATGTCCGCACCCATGATCTTTCCGGCAAATTTCCTGCCCGCCCCTGTTGATGCGGCCCCTGCAATCCTGATGACTGCTTTCTTATTTTCCGACATGTCCGCAATGGATGAAAACAGTCTCTGGACCGCCGCAACCGGTCTTCCGGCAGTGCCCGTGTAAAAGCCGGCAAGGACCTCCCCTGCCCTGTCCATGAGAACCGCCTTGGTGCTTGTTGATCCCACATCCAGGCCGAGAAGGAGCTCAATATCACTCAGGGGTGTCAGGGTTTTATAGATATCCACCTCCACGGAATGGAGATCTGCGGCATTGCTGTCCTGATATTCATAATGTTCAATACCGTCAAAGTCAGGATGTTCCGAGAGGTTCAGCATAAGCGGTTCATGGAAATATTTTTTTTGAGAGGTCTCCCGGTGCACCAGATCATTCAACGATGTGCAGGATTCCTTTTTATCACCACAGCACTCCTCAGCCAAGAGAAATGCCGCGCCTATTGCCCCGTAAACCCCTGTCTCATCCGGGATAACCTCCTTACCGGTAATGGATTTTATATGCTTAAACACGGCCCTGTTCCTGCAAACTCCTCCCGTAAAAATGACCGGTTCAAGCAGATCCCTGTCCATGGTAAGTGTGTCTGTAATATTACGCGCCAGGCCATAGCACAGGCCGTCACAGATCTGTTCCAGGCTGTACCCTTCCTGCTGGGCGTGAACCAGGTCGGTCTTTGCAAAAACAGCGCACCTTGACGCAATGCCGGGGATGCTGCTGCTGTTACTGAAGGCCCTGTCACTCAGCTCCCTGGTGTCACGCAGGTTCAACCGCCGGGCCTGCTGATCAAGAAAACTGCCTGTACCTGCCGCGCAGGAGGTATTGGTCCTGAAACTTCGATAGTGGCCATCCCTGTCAAAGCCTATCAGGCTGAAGGTCTCTCCGCCCACAACCAGGATGGCGCCGATTTTTTCATGAAAATACCGCGCGGCCGCAATAATGGCAAGCCGGTTGTCATACCTGCGAACTGCCCTGATAATCGACGGGGTTGAGGATGTGGCAGCTATTCCGGAAATATGCTCCGAAGAAAACGCGTTTAATATTTCAGTAAGGGTTTCCGGGATATTACCGTGATGAAATTGATATGCTGTTTTGATGATTTCTTTTTCAGGGCCGATTTCAGCGACGGATATAGTAACCGAACCTATATCTATCCCGAGTATATTGAGATGGTCAGACATTTTTATCCGATTCATGATCAAAGATATAGCCGACTGACCGAAGACTTTTGAAATGAACCGGTTTTTTGGGATCCCGCTCAAAATACTTGCGGAATCTGACAATGAAATTATCAATTGTGCGGGTTGAGGTACCCCTTGCATAACCCCAGCCTATTTCCAGGAGCTTTTTTCTCGAAAGGGGTTTGCCGCGATTGGCAATAAAAAGCCTTAAAAGCCTGGCTTCCTGCTCGGTAAGAGTGATCTGGCCGGAGGGGCATTGCGCTTTCAGGGTCTGGAAGTCGATCCTGTTCCCGCCGAAATTATAGAACCTGGGAAGAGAAGATATATCCCTGTCCTTCGAATCTGCCCCTTCACGGGTCCAGTCACCCCGTGTAGCCAGCCGGTCCACCCGAAGTAAAAACTCATCCAGGTTAAAGGGCTTTGCAAGGTAATCGTCAACACCATAGGTAAGCCCCTTTATTTTATCATCGGATGAGCCTTTTGCAGACAGGATCAGGATGGGAATACGTTCATCTTCAAGCCGGATTTTTCTGAGCACCGACAGCCCGTCAATTTTGGGAAGCATGATGTCAAGGACGATCAGGTCGGGTTCCCATTCCTTCCACCTCCGGAGCGCTGAACTCCCATCGGCCGCGATCATGACATCATATCCCTTCAGAGACAGGTTCAGTTTAAGACCTTCAGACAGATGAGACTCATCCTCCACCACCAGTACACGTTTATTTGTTAAATCCGCCATAAATAATCCTATATTCAAGAAGCCTTGAGACCTTTAAGGGGAAGAATCAATGAAAACACAGAACCACTGTCATCCTCTTTTGATCTGGCAACAATTTTACCCCTATGAATCCGGGCAATACTTTCAACCAGATGCAGGCCAATTCCAGTGCCTTTTGCAGTCATATCCTTTGACCGGCCGATCTGGTAAAACTTGCGGAAGATTTTTTTGATTTCCGCCTTTGGAATTCCGATCCCGTTATCTTCAAAGTGAATTCTCATTCGCCTGATCCCCTGATTGAATGTTATATCCAGCCGGGGAATTTCAGATTCATTGTACTTGATTCCATTAGTGATAAGATTCATCAGCAGCATTTCAAACAGAGAGCGGCTGACAGGATATAAAAATGCCTTTTCCGAAGGGTTGTGTATTTTTATCTCGCTGCCTGTAAAGAGATGACTGTTTTTTTGAATAAATTTTTCAGTGGCAGCAACAAGATCCTCTATTACGAATTTCGCCTTGTATGATCTGCTTTCGATCCTGGCGAGATCCAGGATACGGGTTATATTGTTTGATAAACGGTCAGCATCCTGGACCATATAACCGATATATTTGATCTGCTCGTCCCTTGGAAACTCGTGTTTCTGAAATGTCTCGAGGTATAGTTTTAGTGAAGTGACCGGAGTCTTTAATTCGTGGGTGAAATTGTCAATAAAGTTTCGCTGAAGACGATAAAGCTGGAAGGTCTTCTGATTGTAGACAAAAATGAAAAACAGTCCCATAAGAATGATACCCACCAGTATGGAAAGTACCATGATTACCACCCAGGTTTGAGATGCCAGGGCCTGATCAGGACCCATATTAGCCTTCTCCAGGACCCTTTTCAGACCTGTACTGATCTCCACATACCAGTAGATATACAGGACAAGGGACAGGCACACGGCCACGACGGAAAAAATAAAAACAATCATCGGGTGAAAAAACCACTTCAGCTGATTCATTGTCCCTGACCCTTTAACATATTTTTAATCAGATATTTTAAGGCGTTCTATTTTTCATTCTATTCCTCTTAAGGTTTAAATACAACCAGTATAAAGGTAAGCCGGTGAAACTCATAATAAGGAGAAAACATATGACTATACCAAAAAAACAATCAATGACTCTGATCTTGCAGGATTGAATAAGAGCTTAAAAGGGCTGGTCAAACTGCCCGAAAAACAGCAGGAGATAAAGGAGCGCCGCTGGTTCTATATAAAAATGGAAAAATAGTATTGAAAAATGTTGATGATGAAAAAACCCCGGGCAGCCAATGAATAGTAAATTTGAATTCTGCCCTCTGACTTCTGATTTCTGACCACTGGTATTTCTCAACCTCTGTTTTTCACTGCGATCTCCGCCCTCCATGTCCCGGCGTTGTAGGGGCAAAAAAACTTTTGCCCTTTTTTACTAAGACGGCTGAATTTTTCCCCATACCCATATAACACATCACAGATCCCACTACTGCAGCTTAAAACAATCATTTTGACATCAAAAACAGGCTTTTGAGGGTTAAAAACAAGCTAAATTCTAATACATTCATAATGATAACAGTTGTATAGCTTGGTCCGACCCCGATTTAATAACTTGGTCCGACCCCGATTTACCGACCCGATTTACCGATTTATTAGATGTGCTTTCTGAAGATTTAGAGGTAAACAAAACCCAGCTAAATGCCTGGCTGAAAAAAGCTGTTGATGAAAAGAAGGTTAAAAAGCTGGCAAAACCTGTGCGGTATCAGAAGATAGTATAAGTGTTGTATAGGCAATAATCGCAATTAACCTGACTTTGCAGGGAGGGTACAATTTGTACCGCCCCTTAATAGCAGAAGGATGAACTCTTTTTGATTCTGGATTCCACGGTCCAGCCGTTGAATGACGGCCTTTAACCATATTTGCAGACACGTCATTCCCCGACTCGGGGAATGACGTGCAGGTTTTCCCAGGTCAATATTTTATTGAGAAAAATTCAATGCTGTAAAATGGAAGAAAAACAACCGGCGGTATATATATTGGCTAACAAACGAAATGGTAGAATCACATTATAAGAAGATAGTCCAAAGAGCAGAGGAATATCCTATGGTTCTGGCTGTCCAGAATTCGAGCAGCCTATCATCCCGAGGTACTAATTGACGATGGTGGCTATGGTTGAGCTCCTCTTTAAAATAATTCCGGTTTATGACTGTCCAGCATTTTTTTGGGTAATTGTAAGGGCCAGAGGCCGGGGTAGTATGCCCAATTCATGGCTTCGCCACCGCGATTTCAAAAACATATTTTTAGGCAGAGCCAAATGACTCTGACCCCGCCCAAAGGACGGGGTTTTCAATGATAGAATAAAAAGGTAAATAACCAACTTGAACTGGAGGTCTGGCCATAAAAAACAAAACACCATTCCATTTCCTTCACAAACTCTATAGTACGTGCAAGGGCACTCTTATGTTCGTATTGTCTAGGCATTTTTTGACAGCATAAAATAAACTCTTTTCTTGACATTTTACCTAGACTTGTATATGTATTTGTACAAGTACAAATCATCTTCTCACACATTGATACCATTTAATTAAATAGAATAAGTAGAGAAAAAAAATGAATGCTGGGGATATCTTACAAGTCGTTGATGGCCTTACCCATGATAAACTCACTTATTTTGTTAGAGCTGGATATCTCAGTCCAATAAAAATTGAAAGAGGTTCCCTAAATTATAATGATTTCTCTGATAAGGATCTTTTTCTGGTGAAACGGGCTTGGGAATATATCTCAACATATGATATGAAAACCAAGGCTGCATTTAAAAGGGCAGAAGACGAATATAACAACCCACAATTGTCTCTGTGGAGATAGAAGCAAAATGCAAAATAGTCTCCCCAACAAGGCCTTAAACGAAATGCTTTTAAAATTCGATATGATCTCGGAAAGAGGTCATTCGACAGGTCTAGTTTTCGTTGATGACAAAAGATCTGATCCATATGAAATCATAGCGTTGGAATATGCAAAAAAATATGGTGCAACTGCTGTATATTTCAGAAAATTTGATGATGGCAGGCCACCTATCCCCCAAATTTATATATATGATTATACTGAGAGTAATGAAGATGAACAAAAGGTAGGAGAATTATACAAAAAATTATGGAATTCGGGACAAGTCCCGCTTTTTTTTATTTTCTATAAAACCGAAATAAAAATCTTTAACTGCCTGAAAGCACCTGAAGTTGATCGGGATACTGCGGCAATTTCATCCGATCCATTTTTAACTATCAATCTTGCTGCTAAAGTAAAAAAAGAGCTTGAACATGAACAGGAAAAGATTGAAGACTTTTCAGCTAAAAGATTTGATAATGGCACCTTTTGGAGCAACTCAAAATATAAAAACAAGTTCAGCCAGTCTGAAACAGCCTATCTGAAATTGCTTAATGAGTTAAAACGCTTAAGAAAAAAGATCATAGAAAGCAATACAATTGATAAACAGATGGCTCAAAAGCTACTTGTGATGTCTATTCTTGTTAAGTACCTTGAGGAAAGAGAGGATGAACATGGAGCAAAAGTGTTTCCTCCCGGTTTCTTTCAAAAGTTTTGTGACGGGAATGACTTCATAAGTGCATTAAAAAAGCAAGGTGCTTGTCTAGAACTCTTTGATTATTTAGGAAGCGATAAATGTTTTAATGGCAATATCTTTAAGTGGAAAGATGAAAAAGAACGGGCACTATTAAAAGCCACCGACCTTACTGATTTCGCCGTTTTCTTTGAAGGTAAGGTTGAAAACAACCAATACTCATTCTGGCGGCTTTACTCTTTCAATGACCTGCCAATAGAAATAATAAGCAATATTTATGAAGAGTTTCTGGAGTCTAAAGAAGGAGTTGTTTATACCCCACCATATCTGGTTAATTTTTTAATTGATGAACAGATGCCTCTTAACGATACTCATAAGATTAACTCCAAAGTTCTTGACCCTGCTTGCGGATCCGGTGTGTTTCTCGTTGCAGCATTCCGGAGAATGATCCAGTGGTGGAGAATCCGAAATAATTGGAAAAAACCAGGAGTTGATGATCTGAGTGAACTGAAAAATATCCTTAAAAGCAATATTTTCGGCGTAGACAAAGAGGAAGAGGCTGTGCGTTTAACGTTTTTCAGCCTGAGTTTGGCCTTATTGGATGAATTATCTCCTAAGGTAATATGGGAGAATCTTAAATTTGATAATCTGCTGGAAAGCAACCTCATATGTAGTGATTTTTTTAAGCTGATAACCGCTGGTTTTTTTAAAGACGATTTTGATATTGTTATTGGCAATCCACCATTTGTCGCTAAATTAACGCCTGCAGCATTGGATATTGAGAAACAAAATATAAAAATCAGGCCCAAATTACCACATAAGCAGATCGCATTACTTTTCCTTGAGCAAGCCATGAGGCTTTGTAAAGAGGATGGGGCGATCTGTTTGATAATACCTGCAGGCTCTTTTCTATATAACCATTACTCATTAAAATTCAGAAATTATTTTCTAAGCTCTTATCATGTACCTCAACTTATTGATTTCACATTTTTAAGCTCAATTCTTTTTGAAAGCTCAAATGTGGCTGTGGTAGTTGTTTTTGCAAAAAAACAGGCCCCGGTTCAGAAGGATATTCTTCATGTGACTGTGAGGAGAACTAAGCCAGCAAAGGAAAAGCTATTCTTTGAGATAGACCATTATGATTTCCACCGGATTTCTTACAATGAAGCCTTAGAAAACAGACTTATATGGAAGTCAAACTTACTGGGTGGCGGGAGACTTAAGCATATAATGGCTAGGTTTACGGATGTTAGAACTTTAGGCGGTTATTTAAAATATAATGAAAAAAAATATAGCTGGAAAATTGCCGAAGGATTTAAAGTTGGAAAGAAAACCGAAATAGATGAACTTATTGAATTGGAAAAAAAGATACAAAATTTATCAGAAAAAGAAAGATTAAGTTTAACTAAACTGAAGAAAAAATATGAAAGAGCTGAATACCTTACGGGGAAATATACATTGCCTGAAAATGCATTTACCTATAAGGGAATTGATGATAAAAAAATTTACATCTTAAATGAAGCATACTTTCATCGATCAGTTAAAACAAAAAAAGAAATATTCTTAAAACCTCATTTATTGATTAAAGAAGGAGTTGCAAAAAAATCAATACCCATCGAGTTTCGAAATGATAACCTTTCTTTTCGACATGGCGTGATAGGCATTCATGCCCCCGAAAAAGTTGAACTCCTGCGAGAAATTGAGAAAAGAATAAAAAATAATAGAACCTACTTATTTTACGTTGCTGCTTTTAGTGGGAGTTACATGGTAAGTCGAGCAACAGCTATTTTAAAAAAGGATATCGAATCTCTACCATATCCTGAAGATGAAAAAGAGCTAGAACTTACAGATATGGAACAGATACTTGTGGAAGATGTTCTGGATTACATGCTCGATTTTCGAGGCAAAGGGGAGAACTCCATTGCCGAAAAACCTGTAAGTGGTGAAAAATTAGATCAATTTTCAGACATATACTGCAAGGTTTTAAATTCAGTGTATAAAGAATTCAGGCCATATAAACCATTGAAGGCAAAAACCGGTTCTTTTATTTGTCTTCCCTTTTATTATAAAGATAAACCAGAAATATTAGAGGGCATGACAGACGAACTTGAAGATGCCTTATATACATTAATCCAGAATAATGTAAACAGGAATTCAAGAATCATCAGAATTTTAAGGATGTATGAAGGTAATACAATTTATTTGGTAAAACCCAATCAGGCCCGGTATTGGCTTAAATCAATAGCTATACGTGATGCGGATGAGACATTTGGAGACCTCATTATTCAAGGAAAAAAATAAATGCTGGCGGATATTGGTAAGCTAATTATATCAGGACGTTTAACCGGGCCTGAACCAGATGCCCCCATTTTGACAGCAGTGAATTGTATTGAAGAAGTCCTTATCAATTTCTCAGATAAATATATCAATTCGGACATAAAAAATGAAAAAGGTTTGACCCAAAAATTAATCTACATGCTGACCATCCATGCGGTTCGTAATTTTTACCCGTTTTATTTTGATAAAGAATATATGGAAAACCCTGAAAGGGGTGACAGCCCACAGGTTGATATCGCCACAATAAGTACCGATGAAGAAGGTATTGCAATAGGCGCAAAAATATCTGATGGTGAATCCTTTTTTTCGATGGAGGCAAAAAGGCTGGCAAACCTGGGAGTAAACAGGCAAAAAGAATATCTTATAGGCCGATATGAAAAAGAAAAATATGTCAGTTGCGGAGGTGTCGAACGATTCAAGCAGGGCATTCATGGCAGCAAACTGAATTATGGGGCGATAATAGGGTATATTCAGGAGAATGATTTTGAACACTGGCATGGTAAACTTAATAGATGGATTGATGAATTGATTATTAAGAAGATCTTTTCACCTGTTACCTGGACAATAAGTGATAAACTTGAAAAGGAATACATAAGGCTTAATACAGCGAAATTTGTTTCAGAAAACTCACGCCAAAAGGGCTCGATAGTATTGTTTCATTTTTGGGTCAAGTTATGTTGATCCCTTAGAACATATAAGAGAAAAATTATGTTATGGGCAATCATATGCCTGAGTCTTTAGGTGCTTGTCAATATTCCTTTCACTGCTCAAAACCATATTTTAGTTTTCAAGTAATCAGGTCTCCAGTGTAAGTGGGATATCATCACTAATATTTTCTAGCCCATTCTCTTACTTTTTACACATTGAGGCACTTGATTAATAAATCAGAAAATATTTTCAGGTTTAGTTTATTAAAGGAAAATTGATCATAACTGGAGAAAATACGGAATCATTATTTCACAGATGATAATTCATGGCAAAAAAGAAAAAACAGACCGATAAATTCCTGAGCCTTTCCTGGGATGACCTTGAGGAGTGGGCAGGCACCAGAATAGTCGACAGGGGTGAAAGATATCAGAAGCAGGGAAGGGTGTCAGGATTGGCCAGAACAGAGGACAACTGCCTTTTAGCCTGGGTGGAAGGTTCAGAAAAATATGCCACAAAGGTCAGCATTGAAAAAGACGGGGCCATAGAATCAACATGTACCTGCCCCTATACATTTGAGTGTAAACACGGAGTGGCAACTGTTCTGGAGTATATTGATCAGGCGAAAAGGAATATACCGGTCCCTGAGACAGGTAACAAGGATGAACGGCTAAGGCTCATTGATGGAAACCCGGACGATGATGAACCGGACGAAAATATTGAGGATTATTTTAAAGGCCGGCGAAAAGAAGATCTTATAGAACTGATTGGTGAGATCTGTATAAAATACCCCGAAGTAGACAGGTATTTACATGACCGTTTGAATTTCAGCGCCGGAAACATTGAATCCCGAATCAAACATATACACAAACAGATAGATGAGGCGACAGCCGAACCAGGCTGGCAGAACCACTGGGACGGACAGGGCTTTACACCTGATTTTTCTGAAATCCGTGAAAATCTGAAGACACTCCTGGATGAGGGGCATGCTGATGATGTCCTTTCACTTGGAAAGGAATTGATGTCTTCAGGGGTTGAACTCGTTGAAATAAGCCATGATGAAGGAGAAACAGCCGCTGAAATAGAAGAATGTATGCCAGTTATTATAAGGGCGTTGGAAGAGTCATCTCTTGCCCCTTTGGCAAAGCTTGAGTTTGCGGTGAACTCGATAATAGATGATGAGTACAGGCTGTTTGAACCTTTTTACGAGTATATTGAATCCGGTCATCCTGCTGATGTGTGGAGTGAAATAGCAGATACCCTCCTTGCCAGGCTGGGGAATTTTCCTGATAACAGCACTGAGCTGGGACTCAGCCGTTATAAAAGAGACCTGATAAGCGACTGGGCTATTACTGCCCTCGAAAGGTCAGACAGAGATAAAGAAATTTTACCATTGTGCGAAAAGGAAGCATCTATAACAGCGAGCTACAGCCGTCTGGTTAATATACTCATTAATAACAGACAGTATGATGAAGCGGAAAAATGGATACATAAAGGAATAAGTCACACAAAAGACCAGTGGCCGGGAATAGCATCGGATCTCAGGGGGCAGCTTCTTGATATACGTACTAAACAGAAAAATCCTGAATCAGTTGCCGCTTTACGGGTATATGAGTATGTTTATTTCCCTTCCATACAGGCTTATCAGATATGTAAAAATGCCTCGAAAAAAACTAAAGCGTGGGAAAAAGTAAAAGCCAGTATTTTAAATTATCATGAAACCGGAAAGCTGCCATGGGAACAGAATAACTGGCCGTTGCCTCAACCGGACATTGAATTTTCCGGGACAAGAACAGGCAGTGAATACCCGATGATAAGAGAACTTATCTCTATATATATTTTTGAAAAAGATCCAGAGAAGGTATTACTCTGGTATGACAGGGGTATTGCCGAAAGGCACTGGAGGTTTGGAATCAATACCGATGAAATTGCCGATGCAATAAAGTCATATTCACCCGAAAGGGCTGTGGAAATGTGGCAGGCCGCAGCAGAGAGTTTAATAAACAGGGTAAAACCAAGCGCATATGAAGCTGCAGTCATATATCTCAAAAAGGCAAAAAAGGTTATGCATGAAATAAAAAGACAGGACACATGGGATAACTATATACAGGGGTTAAAAAACAGGCATATCCGGAAAACCAGATTACTGGAAATCCTGGACAGGATGGATAAAAATCCTATCATCAAAATTAGACGCTAATGCAGCAGCTGTAAAAGCTGTTTGGCCGATCCGGTAATGCTTTTATTTTTTTACAACAGGCCTATGAAAAAACAGGTGGCAAGTAAATTATAAATGCATAAAAGCACAGGCAACCCTCTTTCCGCTTTCCGGATGGACGCCGGTTACTATTTATTCTCTTTGCCAGTTTCTTTTTTATCAGGTTTTGTGCGCCTGAATTTTTCGACAATTCCGGGGATAGAATCAATCATCCCTTCAAATCTGCCGGGTTTAGTTGGCAGGAAGGAGATTTTATCTTCATCAATTAAAATAAATCCCATCGGCTCTATCCTTGCCCCGCCTGCACCGCCGCCGGCAAAACCGCCCCGCTTGTCGTTCTCTTCGCCCTCTCCTCCACCAACACCAAATCCTACCATTATTCGTGACACAGGCACCACCATCTTGCTGCCAAGGGCTATTGGCTCTCCAACCACGGTTTTTGTAGATGCTATTTCCTTGAGTTCCGTTATTATTGAAGAAAGGGTTTCTTTAAGTTGTGCGGACATCATATTCTCCTTTTTTAATTTTTATGAATATTCTTACAATTTTTAACACCGGCAATCTGAATATTAAAGGCAGCGTTTCCAGCAACAGGTAGTAAATACAAATCTTTGATTGAGCATTTAATTTGACGTTTATGGACGGGGATATCATATCGGGATAATATACAATCCTGGTGTTTTTTCCGAAAGCCGGTCTGACTGTTTCAATTGCGCCTAATACTACACCCGTTATGTCAGGTGAGCCGAACCCACCTTTAAGGGACATATATATATAATGATGTTTTGATACTGTTAATGTTTTAATAAACCTGAAACAAAAATATAAAATCTGTTTTACAGCGGCATATTCACTCAACAGCAGAAAAGCAAAATCAATTTTTTTCAATTCTACTGTTTTTCTTAATTTTTCGATTCTTAGTTTAAATGGAAAGATTTCAATCCGTAAATTTCTTGATAATGAGCTGTCCAGACTAAAAGTGATAACTACAGGAATCAGGAGTATATAGGCGGCCACAAAAATAGAGATGGTTGCCAGTATAGTCAGTATCATGTCATGCATGATGTAATGAATTCTGCATTAATTTAATTTCCTGTCCGAAATCCATTTAATTTTTTTATTATTGCATACCTGAACCGCTACGGCTATAAGATTCGCAGAACATTGTGCATAGAGTAATGTTGACATATTTTTATATCCTGTAAGAAAATGCGGTTTATTGATCACTTACAATTCAGAGAACCTTCCACCTTTTTAACAAAGGATACTTCAACCATATGATTCATCCATATGACAATTCTACACAGAAACGCTGGGACCGCGGCGAGTTAAAGGTTCAACTCAATCAACCCGACAACCCCCGTCCCATCGGGTACTGCGACGGAAGTCCTGATGACGTCAATGAGCTGCTCTCAATCGCTGAGGCCG
Source organism: Desulfatiglandales bacterium (assembly GCA_963667015.2). GTDB lineage: Bacteria > Desulfobacterota > DSM-4660 > Desulfatiglandales > HGW-15 > JAAZBV01. The sequence continues at coordinate 1,477,706 of CAXXJJ010000001.1, read as the reverse complement.
AGGGGGTTTACGATGCGAAGATCAACAGGAAGATCCTGAAGACCGGGCGTGAGATATGGACCCTGGGCGGCCGGGAGTAAAAACATTGCCCCTCCCGCAATGGGAGGTTTTTGCATGGGAATCCGGTTTTAAATAAGGGAAAAATTATACGCTGAGTCAACAAAGCCGGTTATACCTCTGTTGGTTTGGATAATTTACAGGGGACTTCCAGCGCATCCTTCAGGATGTTTGAGGATTTGACCAGTTTTTCTTCACGTCTCAGGGCCCTGCTCAACGGCAGGTATGATGTTTTAGGCACCCTGAGATCCCCGAATATTCTGCATCGCAGATATTCTTTGACGCTGAAGAATAGAACCAGCAAAGAAGCTGCCCCGGAAACAGCGCCCATCCTTCCGAACAGGGAACGGTACGACTTTTTTATTTCCTTCAACAGGATTTCACTCTGCCTGTTCTGCACGAAGAGGGTCGATGCCGGCAGAAAATATCTCATCATATTAAGTCTCTTTTCAAAATTTTTCACTCGGCTTACAATTCTTCTATCCGTATGTTCTTTGCAGTACTGATAACCACTTCAGAGTTGTTTCAATTGCACGTAGCATTGAAGCGCCGTTCCGGTTGTAGTCTATCTCAAATGCAAGCCGCAACAGGGTATCAGTTTCATCCCTTTTAAAGTTGTCATGATTAAACCATATCTTTCCCTGCCCATGCTGGGCCGCGTAGGGGACATCCCTGATCAGCTTATCCTGTTTATCATAATCATCATACAACTGGGTCCCCGGGATAGGGCCGAGGGGCGAAAATTGCAGGTAATCGGGGTTCAGGGAGGTCACAAAGTCCACATCTTCCCAGATGTTTTTTTTATCATGATCCTCAAAAAACATTATCAATGACGCCAGAACACTGATACCCCTTTTCTTTAATTCAGAGAAAAGATCCTGAAAATCTGTACCCTTGTTCTTTGCGTAGAGCTCTTTTTTTGATTCAACACCAATCCAGATAAATGTTATACCCATGCGTACAAGGATATCCAGATCGCCTATTTCCTTCAGTGTTTCCGCAGAACTGAAGATGGCGAAGTTAAACTGGCGATTATACTTTTCCATCAGTTCGAGGAGTTCCAGGGCCCGGTCCTTACTCTTTAAAAAATTTTCATCAAGTACCCCGAATTCCGTTATATTCATTTCATCTTCATACCGGCAGCAGACATCAAAAATCTCCTTTCCGGTTTTCAGGTAGGGGATATAGCCATCAAAGAAATGTGATGTGGCACAGAAGCGGCATTTATTGGGACAGCCCACGCCAGTAATAAGTATTCCCGAATCGGAGGCCCAGGGCGTACCCATTACCTGCCTGTTGAAAGAACTGTACTGGAGAGGGTGTTTGATAGGTTTATCCACCTTTTCCCCGAAAAGCTTTCGTAAAAAATAAACTCCTTCACCTTTACAGAGGTAATCATAATCAATCAGTGAATCGATGTCAGGGATATTAACTCCATGTCCGCCCAGAATAATCTTTGTCCCGGGCGACAATTCACGAATCGCCTCTGCCATTGCCTTTGCTTTTTTAAAATTGGGGATAATAAAACTGATTCCGATGTAATCATATCCCTTTTTCAGTTCCTGTTTAAAACGCTTAAAGGTTGGAAAATCCAGTATTGCTGTTGGCATATCAACATTTTCAGCCAGAAAATAAAGCCCCTGACTTCCATGATTGAACCTGTAGGAAAAGATTCCCTGTTCCCTGGTCACCTGATTGTGAAATAGCTCCATCTTGTTTTCTTTTTCGCCATATTCATCATCAACCCCATATGGACCAAAAACAGAAGTTAGTAATAATTTCATGAAATCTCCATGCACTTTCTTATTTGTTGTTTATAGATAAAATTCTTCCCTTGTATAATTGGTATTATACAACAGAATAAAGGATTGTTTTGTAAAACTAATGTAAAACCTGCCTGCAGAGTTTTTCATGGAACATACAAAACTCAATCACGGGAATACCATTCCATTCATAGGAAACGGCGTGGAGGATGGAGATAATGATCCGTGAAGGTTTTATCCAATTATGGTTAGTTAGTGTCCACAGGAAAAAAATGAAACTTCGATTTAATCGGATAAGAACTGCTGGGAGCGGCCAGAGGATTGAATGCCACCTGCAAAAAAAATGGGCGTTTCATATATTATATGAAACGCCCATTATCATCAAAGATGCAGAGATCTTAGAACGATTTTACATTTTTTGCTGACAGACCTTTTGGACCATTTTCAACATCAAACGTTACACGAGCACCTTCCTCCAGGCTCTTGAACCCGTCAGATGCAATACCCGAATGATGAACAAATACATCAGTTCCATCATCCTGTTCGATAAAACCAAAACCTTTTCTGTCATTAAACCATTTTACAATACCACTACTCATAGTGACATCCTCCTTCTAAAATTAAATTTCAAGTTGCTATAAAAAGGATGTCACTTTAAAAGCCTATTCCTTCTGAACGAAACAGGCATGTAATGTTACAGACCTTTTTTGATAAAAAATAGATTAACTTAACTAAAATAGTAAATCAAGATATTTTTTTAATAAAAATTAATATTACTTTTTATTTTTTATATAACATATTTAATTTTTAACTTAAAATTGTTAATTATAATTATTTTATGTCATAAATATTTTTTTTAGTTCAAATATATTTTTATTATTATTTTTACACTCTATTAACTTTTAATTTAACCATTAACTCCTTAAACCATCAAAAAAATTAACGTGAAGCTTTGAGCGGCCACCTCGAAATGAAGAGGAATGCCGCTCAACAATTTAGACATAACCTGTACCCTCAAATACCTTATACAGCCACCAGAAAATAATATAATTTGCTATCAGAGAATAGAGACTTACCTTGGAGACATAAGAAGAAGGAGAGAATCATGGACAGCAAAAAATCCAAGAAACCTGGAAAAAAGGTTAAAGTAGAAGAAACCGAAAAAAACTTACCCTTTTGCATGAAAGCACCTGATCCGGAACATTCAAGGGCACATGATAAGGATGAACCATGTGATGACGGCAGAACCGGAAATCTGGATGAAAATTAAGCGGTATTCATCGGTCAAGAGAAAATTTATAAATGAAGCTTTCAGCGGTCTGAACAATCATAAACTTATGAGGAAACAGATCAGTTATCCGGAATCATCTAAAACCCTTCCCTGAAATTAATTAAGGAACAAGAGAGTTAACAAAATGCCGCCATTACGAGTACGCTATCAGACCATTGAGTTTGAGAATACAGATATTCATGTAAGAACCCTGCGAGATAATCAGCAATACTGTGATGATGACGGTGCGGCTGAAAAGCTGGGGATTTCATCAGCCACATGGCCCTTTTTTGGAGTTATCTGGGATTCGAGCCTGGTTCTGGCCCATTTCATATATGATTTTGATATCTTCGGAAAAAGGATACTTGAAGTAGGCTGTGGAATCGGCCTGGCCAGTTTACTATTAAATAACCGCCTTGCTGATATTACTGCTACAGATTACCATCCTGAAGCAGGGAGTTTTCTCGTAGAAAATACAAAACTCAATCACGGGAACAGGATTCCATTCATACGAACCGGCTGGGAAGATGAAGACAGTTTTCTGGGCATGTTTGATCTCATTATCGGAAGTGATCTCCTGTATGAAAGAAACCATGCGACAATCTTATCCGGCTTTATCGATCAGCATGCAAAGGCCTCCTGTGAAGTAGTACTGGTTGACCCGGGACGGGGAAACCATGCTCAGTTCAGTAAGATAATGGTAAAACTGGGTTATTCCCACAGTCAGAGCAGGCCTGATAACACAGAATATCTGATACAGCCCTTTCGGGGACAGATTTTACGTTACAACAGAGAATCACACCAGTATATTGCAGATTAAATTTGAAGCCTTAAAAAGATATAAGATTTTTATATTCGATGGAAAAATACTGCAGGAACCGGCCAGAGGCTTCAAGGCCCCCAGCAAAACAAAAAGAAAATTATGCGGATTTTTGCATAAGATTGTTACGCCAGATACGATATAATTCGCAATCATCCTGTACATGTATAACATGAACAGAATGATTTCCGTTAAAACCCATCATGGTTACGTTACCCTGTCCTTCATATATAGTTTCATCACAAATCTCACATGTGGCTACTTTTTTGCGATAATTTATATAACTCATGGATTTCCTCCTTTCTCATTTTACTTTAAGCTGATCCGGCTTCATATTATTCTCAAAAAAAAGGGCGTCTCATTTGCATTATGGAACGCCCTTTAGTTTCAAGTATAAAGAGAACTTAGATCAATTTTACATTTTTAGCAGATGGGCCTTTTGGACCGTCTTCTATTTCAAAAACGACTTCTGCACCTTCATCAAGACTTTTGAATCCATCAGATGCTATCCCTGAGTGATGTACAAATACATCCGGACCATTTTCCTGACCGATAAAACCAAAGCCTTTTTGATCATTAAACCATTTAACTGTACCATTTTTCATAATGACACCCTCCTTCCGAAAATAAATTTCAAGTTTCTATACAAAGGATGCCACTTTTCACAGTCCTACCCTATGAACGAAACAGGCCCAAAATAAAACAGGACCACTATTGATTTGCGTAATATATCTCACATCATAAGATAAATCAAGATATTTCATTAATTAAATTTATTTTTATTTATTATCTTTTACTTATTTTAGACAATTTAAAATTAAAGTTTATTTTAAAAAATTAAAAACTTGACTCACATGCAATATTTAACTAAAATTATATTTATAATCAATTTATGTCTATTTTGATGCATATAATATTTATTAAACAATATTAAATAATATTGCACTTATTTTTAATTGATTGATCAATTTCATACAACTGGAATTAAAGGGATATTAGGAAGGCATACCCTGACCCACACCAACCTGTTTATTGCCATTCAATAATAATTACTTCCATTTCTTCCGGCTGAGATTTGAATATCTTTATCTTCTTTTTATCCATGGAAGATAGGATTTTCATACAAATAATTATTGGCGTTAACCTTATTAAATCCGGAGAGAACAATGAAAAAAGAGATCAAAACAACTGTAAAAACCAGAAAACCCATGGATCCGGCAAAAAAACTTCAAAAGCTTATTGATAAATTAAAAGAAAAAACACCTTTGCATTATAAAATGAGCGGGTCCTTTAAGAAGGATGATATTATTGATCATGACACATTTGGACAAGGTGTGGTAATCGACAGTGATTATAAAAAAATAGATGTACTTTTTTCTGACAAGCTAAGAACACTTGTGTGCGAACGGTAGAAGACATTTTTACTGAACATTAACCATGCAGGTTTTTAATATTATCAAGAAGAATACCACCGGCCCTTTTTATATTACTGACCTGCCTGTCCCGAAGCTCCATGCAGTATTTTTGAAGGTGCACCGGCTATTTCTTTTTTCCTGTCAGATGGATCAGGGCTTATTTTATTTTCATTATAAACAAGACATGATGTTTTCGGGTTTCTTGTATCACCTGAAATCCGGCACCGCAGATACTCTTTGAGACTTAATAGAATAACCAGTGATGACGCCGCAAAGACCGAAATTCCCGGCCTGCCGAAATATAATCGATAAAGATCCTTAATCTCTCTCAGCAGGTATTCGCTCTTCCGGTTCTGGACAAAAATCGTTGATGCTGCAAGAAAATACCTCATCATTTTGAGTCTCTTTTCCATTGAGGCCTTATGTCTGCTGATCTTTTCATCCTTGTGTTCATTACAATATTTGTACCCCATTAATGCCGTTTTAATCGCCCTGAGCATGGATGCGCCATTCCTGTTATAGTCTATCTCAAACGCCAGCCTTAAAAACTCCCTTGATTCGTCCCTTGTAAAGTGCTCATGACTGAACCATATTTCTCCCTGCCCGTGCTGGGACTCATAGGGTATTTCAGGGATTAATTTACCTTCGGCCTCATAGTCGCTGTACAGCTTTGTTCCGGGTATGGGTCCGAGAGACGCAAACTGTAGATAGTCAGGATCAAGTGAGGTGACGAAATCAACATCTTCCCATATCGTCTTTTTGTCGTGTTGCTCAAGAAACAGGATGGATGATGCAAGAATGCTGATGCCTCTTTTTCTCAATTCCCCTATAAGTGTAGGAAAATCAACTCCCTTGTTTTTTGTGTATATCTCCTGCTGTGATTCAACACCGATCCATATGAAATTGACCCCCATCCTGACCAGTATATCAAGATCATCAAGCTCTCCGATTGTTTCGGCCGAGCTGAATATTGCGAATGTAAAGTAACGGTTATTACTCTCCATTAATTCGAGCAACTCCATGGCCCGGCTTTTCATTTTGAGAAAGTTTTCATCCAGGACGCCAAAATCTGTAATCCCTTTTTCATCCTCATACTGACAGCAAAGGTCATATATCTCCCGGCCGCTTTTCAAATAGGGAATGTAATCCCCAAAAAAATGTGATGTGGCGCAGAACCTGCATTTATTGGGGCAGCCCACTCCTGTAATAAGTATTCCTGAATCGGATGCCCATGGAACGCCCATGACCTGCCGGTTGAATGAGCTGTAACCCAGCGGGTGCTTTATCGGCCTGTCAACTTTTTCCCCAAAAAGTTTTCTCAGAAAATATACCCCTTCACCTTTGCATATATAATCGTTATCTATCATGGTTTCTATGCCGGGTATATTTACACCATGACCTCCAAGGATAATTTTTGACTCAGGCGACAGTTTGCGGATAAGCCTTGCCATCTCCCTTGCCTTTTTGAAGTTAGGGATAATAAAACTTATTCCTATATAGTCATACCCCTTTTTCAGTTCCTGCCTGAAGCGCTTGAGACCGGGAAAATCCAGAACCGTGGCAGGCATATCAATATTTTCTGCAAGGAAGTACAATCCCTGACTTCTATGGTTAAAACGATAGGAAAAAATGCCCTGCTCCCTTGTTACCTGGTTATGGAACAGCTCCATTTTGTTTTCTTTTACACCATATTTGTCATCTACCGCATATGGCCCGAATACTGAAGTAAGAAGTAATTTCACGGGTTGTCTCCAAATAAAAAAAAGCCACAGGATCCAATAAAATCCCATGGCCTAGAGTTAAAGTTCTCGAAATTTTATCTAATATTTTTAAATATTAATAATCGTTTGGACACTATAGTCATGCCGTTCATTAATGTCAAATGCAGAGAAATATAAAGAATGGCCACCTTAAATTGCACATCACTTAAACATTATCTATTTACGCAGCATTGTCAGCATCATTTTAAAAGGTTTGGCTGCATTCAACGCGTGGGGGACATTCGCCGGCATCAGAATAATCTGCCCCTCAGAAATCCTGTTTGACTTTCCATCTATAATAACCTCGCTCTCGCCCTCCACAATGTGGACCAGGGCATCAAAGGGTGCAGTATGTTCGCTGAGACCCTGCCCTTCATCAAAGGCAAAAAGGGTAATGGTTCCGGCATTATTGTTAACCAGTGTACGGCTTACAATAGAATCATCTCCATAGTTGACCAGCCTGGCAAGCTCAAAGGCTTCCCCCGGTTGTAACTTTGATTTCCCTTTTCCGGAATTTGCATCTTCAGTACTTTTTTCTATCTGTGTTAGCCCCATCTTTTTTACCTCCTTTATTCCACATGATCTGTCCCATCCCCATTGAGAGGAACAGTATTCCTGATTTTCTTTATTTTATATCAGAATAAGCGATCTGTTGTCGTTGACTTACATCAAAAATGAGTATTTTTAATTTCTTTAATCAGTTCATTTCTACAGTATATTGCTATTTTAGCTTCAATTATATACAGTAAAGGGTCTTTAAGGCAATATTCACTGATTTCCCAGCTGCATTATCTATTAGGTTTAGAGGTAATGACAAATCAACTTTTATAAGTATAAGCTACCGCTAAAATATAAGACAGGCCTGTACAATGAAAAAAAAGCCAAGTTATGAAGAATTAGAACAGAAAATTCAGGATCTTGAAAAAATTACTAAAATAACTGACCGCAAAATAGCGGAAGAGGCACTAAAGGAGAGCCTCGGATTTATATCCCGTCTGCTTGAGCATTCCCCAAATGCAATAATAGTTTTTAATACCGATACCTCGGTTAAATATGTAAATCCCGCATTTGAAAAACTGACCGGTTATACTGCCGAGGAGGCACTTAACACAAAGGCACCATATTCATGGTGGGTTGATGATCCCGGATATGGCACACTCGATGACAGGCTGAAACTCGGCCGGCATGGGATTCAACACGTTGAAAGACTTTATAAAAAGAAAAACGGTGAGCAGTTCTGGGTAGACCTGTACGTCACGCCTATCATCGAAAACGGGGAACTTTATTATTCCTTTTCAACATGGATTGATATTACCGACCGGATAAATTCGGAAAAAGAACAAAAAAGGCTTGAAGAAAAACTCCAGCGTTCCCAGAAGATGGAATCCCTTGGCCTTCTTGCCGGAGGGGTAGCCCATGACCTGAATAATATCCTGTCAGGTATTGTGAGTTATCCCGAATTGCTTCTCCTGGATATACCGGAAGACAGCAGGCTTAGAAAACCTATAGAGACAATTATGGAATCCGGAAACAGGGCTGTTTCTATTGTCCAGGACCTTCTGACAATTGCAAGGGGAGTAGCTACAGCTAAAATGCCCGTCAACCTGAACAGGCTTATAAATGAATACTTAAAATCTCCCGAGTTCAGTCAGCTGGAACGGTATAATCCAGCGGTAACCTTTAAAACCCGAATAGATGATTCTTTGCTGAATGTAAACGGTTCATATATACACCTGAGAAAAATAATAATGAACCTGATAGTAAATGCCTCTGAAGCTATTGAAGGAACCGGAGTTGTTACAATATCAACAACCAATCAATACCTGGATAAACCTCTTAAGGCCTATGATGATGTCAGGACTGGCGAATATGCTGTCCTCTCGGTATCTGATAATGGCGCAGGAATATCATCTGTAGACCTCAACAGAATATTTGAACCCTTTTACTCAAAAAAGGTACTTGGCAGGAGCGGAACCGGTCTGGGCCTGGCAGTTGTCTGGAATGTAGTACAGGAGCATGAGGGATACATCAACGTTAGAAGCGAACCACAGGGAACTACTTTTGATCTGTATTTTCCCATAACAAGGACAGAAATATTCGAAGCAGACGCACCTGCTTCAATTGAAGATCTCAAAGGCAATGGAGAAACGATACTTGTTGTTGATGATATAGAAAGCCAGCTGATTATATCCGGAAAGATGCTGGAAAAACTGGGTTATCAGGTACAAACCTTGAGCAGCGGAGAGGCAGCCGTGGAATATCTGACAGAGCACAGCGTGGATTTAGTAATACTTGATATGATTATGGATCCAGGTATAAACGGCAGGGAGACATATGAAAGGATAAAAAAGATACATCCCTCGCAAAAGGCTGTTATTGTAAGCGGATTTGCCGAAACAAATGATGTAAAGGCAACTCTTGAACTTGGTGCCGGCCAGTTCATAAAAAGGCCCTTAACTTTTCAGACACTGGGGGTTTCGGTCAGGGAGGAATTAAAGAAACCATAAAATACTATTCCTTTATTATTTTTTTTGTAACCTTTCCCTGTAACGTTTCTATTTATAATCAAAATATGAAAAAAATTCCGGAGCAGAATTGACACAGGATCACGAAATAATGCTGAGTGTTAAAAATGGCGATATCCATAAGCTTGAAGAGCTTTTTAGCAAATATTCCAAGATTTTATACAATTATTTCAAATTTCAGATAAAAGACAGCTCAACCAGCGAAGATCTTGTGCAGAATGTTTTTTACAGTATTTTAAAATACAGGCATACATTCAAAGAAGGCGCTGATTTCAAGACATGGATGTACTCAATTGCACGCAATGAAAAAATAAGTTTTTTCAAGAAAAATAGGTCGTTAAACAGTGAATTAGATCCCGAAATGCCGGAAGAAGGCAAAAAATCCCTTGAGGAAGACCTGGTAAACAAGGCAGATGTTAACCTCCTCAGGGCAGCCCTTGAAGGAATATCACCCGATAACAGGGAGATAATTAGCCTTTACAGATTTTCAGGATTACCCTATTCCCGGATTGCGGAAATAGTTGGTTGCGGGGTCGGCGCATTAAAGGTCCGAATGTACAGAGCCATGAATGAGTTAAAGGATCAGTTCCATAAAGTATCGGGAGAGTGCAATGGCAGGATGTGAAGATATTAAAACATTGATTATCGAGTATATCGACGGCGCGTTGAATGATGAGGAAGCCCGAAGTGTCGATGAGCATCTGTCTTCCTGCGAAGCCTGTTCCGCTGAAATGGAAAGTATTAAATCAACTCTGTGTATGCTGGACAGCTTTGAAATGGAAGAACCATCCGTCAATCTGAAGCGAAACTTCCGGAGCATGATCGACTCATACAGCCTGGGGATGAACAATAAAAAAATCTCATGGCACGAGTCAATAGGAAACTGGATCGAGTCATGGTGGCCGAAACGCCCTGTGGTTCAATTTATGACAACAGTAGCAGTTCTTATTATCGGTCTGGTAACAGGTTTAAGCATTAATGATAAAACAGCGCCCAATAATGAGATTGTCCAGTTGAAGACAGACATGAATCAACTGAACAGGGTTGTCATGACATCCCTCCTGAACCAGTCCTCAGCGGCTGACAGGATAAGCGGTCTTTCAAGAACAAGCGAGCTGAAAAACGTGGACACACAGTTTTATGCAACCCTTTTGCTGCTTTTAAACAGCGATCCGAATGTTAACGTGCGGATGGCAGCTGTCAACGCACTGACAAACTTTGCGGATAATGAATATGTAAAACGCGAACTCGTAATTTCACTGGGGCTTCAATCTTCACCCCTGGTTCAGATAGCACTGATTGATCTGCTTGCAGCCATAAAAGAAACCGATTCATCTTCCACGCTCATCAGGATGATTAACAATCCTGAAGTAGAAAAACATGTAAAAGAGCGTGCAAGAAAGGCATTAAAGCAATTTATATAGGCACAATTAATCGGAGGATAAAATGAAAAAATCTCTAATAGTAAAGATAGTCCTTGTTACTCTGTTATTCACTACAGGTATATGTTCTGCCAAACAAAACAGATATAATTCCGAGGTAGAATTTGGGGATCCTAAGGGACAAAGAATAGTGGTGTTCAGCGGAAGCGGAGATCTTAACGTTACAGGATACAAGGGCAATAAGGTCCTTATTTACTCGGATGAAAACATATTCGAGAAAGATCAGGAAGCAAATGAAAAGGCAAAAGGGCTGAAAAGAATTGGTGGCGGAGGCTTCAATATTATCAACAACAAAAAAAATAATATCATCATTATCTCCCGGCCTGTAGATAAAGAAATTGCCTTAACTGTGAAGGTCCCCAACGACATAATCCTCAAATTCGGAGGTGATGTACACAAGGAGTCATGGGGGACCAGTAATTTTGTTAATCAGATTATCTCAACCATTTTCAAGGGAGATAACAACGGTGAAAACAGTAATTTTATAGGGGACATTGTCGGTAACACCCTGGGGGGAGTCTTAAATGGCATCCTGGACGGGGAGATAAATATTAAAGATTTTGCAGGTATAGTAGAAGTCAATACCGTACAGGGAAGCATTAATGCTGAAAATATAAGGGGCGCGGTTTTTGCCAGCTCTGTTGACGGGGATGTACGTGTAGTCTTTGATAAACTTCAAAAAGACAAGGCCCTCTACTTAAGCTCAGTTGATGGAGACATTGATCTGACCCTCCCAAAAGGCACCAGTGCTGATATTCACGCAAAAACAATGGACGGGGATGTATATTCGGGTTTTGAGGGTGATGTAAGTGTCGGGAAACAGATAAATGATGACACCGCCACACCCGGATCGCAGAACAATTTCAGCAGGCTCTTTCAGTCAAACTATGTTAGCACCAGGATAAACGGCGGCGGTCAGGATATATATTTAAATACAATAGACGGCGATGTCTACATACGCAAAGGAGACTAGATCAATCACCAACCAGTGTTTTAAGCTTCTCATCAATTTTATCAAATCTTATATGAAGGGAATGATCAGCAAGTACGTGATACCCTATCCCGACTATCTCTCCGGTCTGCTCTATCTTTTTTGATGAGTCACCATCCGGTACAACAAGCTGTGTTTTTGTTTTTACACCCAGCAATTTATGTGCGACTTCATTATTTGACAGCTTAAAGGTGAATGATAAACCGGCCATGGAGATATCGTTAAGGGCTCCTGTAAACTGCTTTCCGGTGGGAGCTCCTGAAGGATTCAGGAGCTGGACTCCTACCTTTCCCGATATCTTTTTCCGTTTATTAAACCTCCTGTCTATCCCGTGTTTATGACAATATTCGGCTATCCCCCCGTCTTTAAAGCAATAATCATTCAGTTTTTTCTCAAGGCCCGGGGCGCTGTTCTTCCATCTTTCCAGAACTTCCCTTTCAAGGATACGAAGCTTTGCCCCGGAACCGGCTACCAGAGAGAAAGTTCTGAAGGCAGTGGTATAAAAAAACGTGTCTTTTCCTGCAGTATCGCCAGGGCCCAGGACTTTTATGGCGTTCTCGTCATCCTTTATAAAAACCATTTTCACGTCACCGGAATCAAAAAGATACAGCCTGGTGTCATTATCTCCGATGTTGAAGATTATCTGCCCCTCGTCGTATTCATTTTCCCTGAGGTCAAAATAAAGCTCATTGGCTTCTTCAGTATTAAGTGCACTGTAAAGTTCCGACCAGGCCTTCCGGTGCCCGTCATCAATCGAGACACTCTTTTCTTCATCAATGATATCACCGGATTTTGTTATTTCGTTCAGGGCCATGGGGGCCACTTCAAAGAGTTTCTCTCTCAGGGCCTCTGCTTTTATAAAATCTTTTTTCTTTGCACATTCCACTATCAAATTAAACAATGCCTTTGCCGCCTCATCCTGATTACCTTCATTTATGTATTGATCGATTATTTTTTCCTGCTCTGTAATTGATGCCATGCTGATATCCTCCTTCTGCTAATGTGACTGCATTATATCATACTGAACAGTATCTTTATAACCTGTCACTGTCTTGCCTCACATCCCATTGCGGCAGGCTACTTAATCTTATGTGATCTTATAAAAGTATTTGAATTTCCACACCTTTTTTCAGGTCTATATTATTAAAATGAGGCAGAATGTCAAAGAGTTTTTCAAAAGGTAAAATATTCTTGGATGCCTGTTTACAGGTGAAGCAATGATATGCTGGATACCTGTTGCTTTAAATCATTCTTTTTATTATCTTTAGCAGGTTTAAATAATAAGACACTATTTAGAAAATAAATATAAAATAACATATATAAGATTCAATGAGTAATAATATGGATAACTGGTGTGATCAGCAGGATATTGTAACAGATGGAGATAAAATTTACCGATGTTCAAGATGCGGTAAAAGGCTTCATCCTCGAAGGATTTTTGATGAAAACGGTGATTTTTCCGGCTGGCAATTGCCTCCCCACAAGGAAAAGGGCCATAAAATACGGGCATTAAGAAAACAGCATAAGAAAAAATAGACCGGAGAGATTGAACTATGGCAAAAAGCAGACTTGTATGGTCCTCGGAATCAGGAAGAATTTGTCCCGATTGCAGCAAACCGGTTTCCTCCTGCATCTGTAAAAAAAAGAAAAAGAATGAAGGCAGTGAAGCGACCCGAAGCTATCCTGAAGATGGCGTCATAAGGATTATGCGTGAAACCAAAGGCCATAAGGGAAAAACAGTCACTATAATAGGTAATATTCCCCTTAAAAATAATAACTTGAAAGAGTTTGCAAAAAAAATAAAGACCCGCTGTGGGACAGGAGGATCAATAAAAGATGGAAAAATATTAATCCAGGGTGATCACAGGCAGGTAATACTGGATGAAATAATTAAACAGGGCTACAGGGCAAAGCTTGCCGGGGGATAGCTTCCAATATTGTTGAATCAGTTTTCCCCACCACTTTTCGCACGAAAAAGCCTAAAAATGAGTTTTTTAAGATGCCCCTGAACTAAAAATCGTTTTTTGACTTAGGTTAAGGGATTGACGACCAAAAAAATATTTAATATATAAAAATGTTGACATTATCGTTTAAAGGAAGGGAATATAGGTATTTAATTGGCCATTGTCCTATATGAGCCAATTGCATACTACCTGGGCAAAAACATTTCTTATTAACTAACTATTCAGGAGAGCTGAACATGGCGGATGAAATAAATAATGTAAACCGTAGAAACTTTCTGAAGAATGCCGGTGTCATCATCGGAGGCGGCGCCCTTGGCGCAGCCGGAATGACACTCAGGCCTGAAATGGCACAGGCTGCCGAGGCCATCAAATCGGTGCCCAAAACCGTTACTCAATTCCGATGCCCCGTTTGCAGCAAAAATTTCAGCAGTTTTGCAGAACTTAAGAACCATTTTAAAACCGATCATCCCGAACATGTAGAGCCGGTCACCACAAAGCTCAATATCAATGGAGAGGATTGTGAGGTTCTGATTGAGCCCCACTGGACACTTCAACGCACACTTCAGTTCAAACTGGGTCTTACCGGCGCAAAGCACATGTGTGGTCGCGGGGCCTGTGGCTCCTGTACAGTTATCATGGACGGAAGAGCGATTCTCTCTTGTACTACCCTGGCGGTGGAATGCGAAGGAAAAGCCATCCAGACAGTTGAAGGAATTGCGGCTGATCCCAAATGGCGGCCCCTTATTGATTCCTACTGCAAATGGGACGCCATGCAGTGCGGTTACTGCACACCCGGTTTTCTTGTTTCAGCCAAGGCGCTCCTGGATAAAAAATCAAATCCTTCCGAAGAGGACTGCAAACAGGCCCTTGCCGGCAACATCTGCTGCTGCGGAACCTATCATCGTCATCCGACCGCAATTATGGAAGCAGCGCCAACAATAAAAGGAGGTGCATAGTATGGCCGATTTAGCAGGAGTAAACGGACAGAGAGAAATTTTTAGGGTTGTAGGAATGCCCGCATCTTCAGGAGATAAACACCTTCCCGGAAGGCTGTCTTGGTCACAGGCAACAGGCATCGCAAAATTCGGGGCTGACTATGTGTTCCCGGAAATGCTTGAGGCAAAATTTTTAAGAAGCCCCTACGCAAATGCAAAAATTAATAAAATGGATACCAGTAATGCCATGAAAATACCCGGGGTTATCGATATCCTTACATGGGAAGATGAAGATATCAAGGCCTACGGCAGTGGTGGCGGCGGCGGATTTATGATGGGACCGCCCCAGCCCTTTATAACCAATATGGCAGACCAGGAAGGCGGCATAATCGGCGCAATAGTTGTTGCCGAAAATGAAGATATATGTGAAGAGGCATTAAGGCAGCTCACAAAGGACAGCGAATGGGAGGTGCTGCCCCATGTAGTGGATATTCTTGAAGGCAGAAAGCCTAATGCTCCTGTCATACGCCCCCCTGCTCCAAAATCAAAAGGCGGTTTTGGCGGCTTTGGAGGAGGAGGAGGAGCGAAACAGAAGCCCAAACAGGGAAATGTTTCATACTCCACCCAGAATAATGCCGGAGACGTTGAGAAAGGCTTCAAGGAAGCGGATCATATTCTTGAATGTGACATAAACACGCCTTCCTTTGCAGGGCATATACCCAACCCCATAGGCTCTGCAGCCTACTGGTTTGACAGCCCCTATCATGGAGAAGGAAAAAATCTTCGTATTGAGGGTGTTCCATGGGGACATGGGTCGGCAGTAAGAATGGCCGGGGTACCGGGGGACAAGGTTTTTCAGGAATGCTTTTTTGTAGGAGGAAGATACTGCGACTGGGGAACACGAAAATCCCAGCTTGTTACGCCCCTGCTTGCCAAAAGAACAGGAAGGCCGGTCAGGTGTGTTAACAGCCGCTATGATCAGTATGACTTCAACCTGAACCTGCGGTATATACATCTTAAGGTCGGATTTAAAAAGAACGGTCTTATTACCGCTATGGACGATTTTTCAATTGCTGATGCAGGGATAGAGGGAAGCACAAACTTCGGAACTTCAATGGACCAGATGTACGGCCCCTACTATACCACAAGATGCAAGAACATCAGACAGAATATGGATATGGTTGACAGTAACCGCGGCAAGATGTGGACCAGCGGCCAGCATAACCCGATGAACTGGGATGCTGTTACTGTTGCAATACATATGATTGCCGATAAACTGGGCAAGGACCCCATCGAGATCGCAAGAATAAACGTTCACGGACCGACATCCCAGGATGATCCAGATCCGCTTCCAAGCCTTGAGGCATGCATTGAGGCGGCAAAAAAGATGATGAATTGGAAATGGCACGGCACAGGTGAAAAGAAGCTCAAGGATGGCAGGATGCATGGTGCATGTTTCAGGTACAACCAGTGTCCGCGTCATTCGGTTTCCGGGTACAGCCCGACCATTGAGTATAGAAACGGCGCAGTGCATCTGGCTTCTGCCGGAGCTGTAGTAGGCAACTATATCCATGAAGCAAACATGATGGTTATCGCAGAGGAGCTTGGCCTTAAATACGAGGATATTAAATCCACACTTGATCACCATGTTACCTACAAACCCTGGGGCGGAGGCAGCGACGGAACAACCGCTTCCGGCTGGGCCTTAAAGGAATGTGCGAACATATTAAAAAAGAAGATACTTGAAGCCACGGTTGAAGAGGCAAATAATCCTCCTGCTCCCAGCGGATTCGGCGGATTCGGCGGTTTCGGACAAAAGCAGCAGCCGAATCCATTCAAGGGTGCAGACCCGGAAGACCTGGATATGCAGGATGGAAAGGTAGTATTCAAGAATGACCCGAGTAAAGGCCTTCCACTTGCACAGGCGGTAAAGACCAACCTGATGGCATCCTACTCCGGCAGGCCGCCGGCAGCTCTATGGACACATCAGGGAAAACAGCTTGACACAATGAACGTTGCCATGTGTGAGGTCGCGGTAGATACTGAAACAGGTGAAGTCGAAATAATCAGGCTTGGCGTTGTTGCTGACCCCGGCAAGGTAATGCGCCGCACATCGCTGGAAAGCCAGATAGAGCAGGTAATGTTCTTCAGTGAAGGCTGCCAGTTATATGAAGATTTTATATTTGACGAGAAAACCGGCGTAAGATTAAATACGAACATGATTGAGTATAAAAAACCGACAATGGCGGATCACGCAAAGGTTGAATCGCAATTTCTGGAAACACGCGCAGGGAATGCCTGTTATGGAGCTAATGGAATCAGCCATTCTCTTGCAAATACACACCTGATTATTGCAGCAATTTATAATGCAATCGGCAAATGGGTAGATCCGCCGGCCACGCCGGACAAGGTGCTCAAAGCATTAGGTAAGGCATAGGAGGGAAACTATGAGACCATTTAATCACGTAAACGCAACATCACTGGCAGAAGTAAAAACCGCCCTTGCTGACGGTAAAACAACCCTTATAGCCGGCGGGACCGACCTGCTTGGCACACTGAAAGATAACATCCTCCGGGATTACCCCGCCACCCTGATAAACCTCAAGTCCGTTCCCGGCCTTGACTATATCAGGGAAGAAAAGGGCATGCTTAAAATAGGAGCAACAACCCGGCTGGCGGATATTGCTGCAAATGAGATTGTACAGAAAAATTTCACTGCTCTTGCGCAGGCCGCTTCAAGGGTTGCGACTCCCCACATAAGGGAGATGGGGACCATCGCAGGAAATATCGCGCAGCTGCACCGCTGCTGGTACTTCCGCAAACCGGAAAACCGCTTTGACTGCAAACGCAAAGGCGGAAGCAAGTGTTATGCAATGAGCGGCGATAACCGTTATCACTCAATCTTCGGGGCAAAGGAAGGATGTATTGCCGTGAACCCAAGCGATACGGCACCGGCCCTTATTGCACTCAATGCAAAGGTAATCACAGACCGCAGGGCGATTGAGGCAGAAGATTTCTTTGATGTCAGACAGCCTTCAAACAACATCCTTGAAAAGGATGAAGTCATCAAGGAAATCCAGATACCGGAACTTCCGAAGGGAGCCAAAAGTGCATTCATCAAGTTTGCATTCAGGAAATCAATAGATTTCCCCATTGTAAACTGCGCCGTAATGGCAGGCGGTAAAAATCCCAGAATCAGCCTCAATGCAGTTGGCCCTGTACCGGTGCGCGCCACAAAGGCCGAAGAAGTTATCGCAGGAAAAGGCATCAAGAAGATAAGCGAAAAGGATGCAGAGGCAGCCGGAGAAGCTGCTGTGGCCGATGCAAAGCCCCTGTTCAAGGCAGCTAAATTTAAGGTTCAGATTGCAAAAACACTGGTAAAAAGGGCCATTCTGTCTCTTAAAGCCTGATATTTTTCATTGATTAAAACATTTAAGGGCTGGAGGTTTTTATAAAACCTTCAGCCTTTGTTTTACCCAAAAGTTAATTCCTGCCAGTGATATTCCCAAACATCCTGAGAAGTTTTTTAGGAAAAGAGAGCGACTTTTTCTCCGGGATTCTTACTATCCGCTCGGTTCCGTTTCTGCTTTCCGCTTCAGAATCATCATTGTCTGGAATATCATGTCCGGATTGAATCTGAGGGGCTTCTTCTTGAGTAAGATCTTCATAATTGACATACTCTTCACTCTCTTCATCCGCCCCGGTCAGCCTGAAGATATTTTGAATAAAAAGGCTTTTTTCAGGATCGATATCCAGGATAGTGGCATATTTCTTCATCTTTTCCACGGAGTTCAGCAGTATCTTTAAAAGATCTTCTTCAGACATAGCAATACTTGACTTGAATCTATTGATCAGCTTTTCCAGTTGCTCCTTACTGTTTTCGGCATCTATACTGCCTGCCAGCTCACATAATTCATTGGCAAAAACCGAAAAATGACGAATCATTTCCAGTTTCGACTTCGGCTTCTCAACAATACCTTCAGGCAAACTGCGCATGCCGTATATTATTGTCTCCGGGAACTTCCAGTGACGGGCAACACAGACACCCAGTTCATCAAATGAAACTCCCAGGACCTCGTGGGCGGCATTATGCATGTTAAGGCCCTTTTCTTCCATTAACGCCAGTATATCAGAATACTCCTCAGGAAAATAATATACGGTCAGGTTCCTTCCAAGGTTCTGGAACATGGCACAGAGAAACCCTATTTCCGTCTTGGGCAGATTCATCTGATTTGCAATCTCTATCTCAATCAACCCGCTCATAAATGACTTGATCATCGAGTCCCTGAGTTCTTCAACGTTTGACTTGTCACGGATCTGTGTAAATACAAGCATGGCAGCAGCGGTCATGCGAACCTGTTCCAGCCCCAGAATAACTACTGCATGATGGATACTTGTAACACCCTTGCCAACACCACCGTAAAAGGCGGAGTTGACCAGTTTAAGCAGCTTGTTGGTAAGTGAGTAATCTTTAAGGATTATATTCGCCAGATCTCTTGCTGAGGCATATGGATTTTTCTCCGCTTTTTCATTGATATCCATTACTGATTTTGAAAACGCCGGAAAATCCGATTTGTACTTCATCCTGCGAAGAAGAAAGCTGAGAATCCCCTCTGTGCTGCTTTTTACTGGCAGGACTGGCCCTTTATTATCAATGGACTCGATATAGGCATCAATAGCCTCCTTCATGGAACCGGCGTCCTGAAACCTTGACTTTGGATCTTTCTGAACCGCCTTTTCGAAAATACTGTCCAGAGAGCTGTTTACGTCCGGGTTGGCAAGTGAAGGAAGCACAGCGGGTTCATATACAATTTTATAGATCAGGGCAAATTCGTTTTCAGCCTCAACACAGGGGGTAAAAGTAAGCATCTCATAGAGAATCAAACCCAGAGAAAAAACATCTGTACTCTTGCCAATGACACCGTTTGAGAAACATTCGGGAGCCATATAATGTAATGTGCCCTTTTGCGGGTGATCTGCCTGATTTTTTTCATTGACTATCATGGATATCCCAAAATCCATTACCCTTGGAACACCTTTATTGCAGATCAGAATATTTTCAGGTTTAAGATCATTATGAATAATCCCGTGCTCATGAGCCAGTGCAATTCCATTGAGAATCTGGCTCATGAGCTTCACAGCGTTATGAATAGTCAGGGAATTCTTTTTTTTAAGGACATCTCTTAAGGAGATGCCTTCCACATATTCAAATACAAGGTATGGAGTATTTTTATATTCGCCGGTCTCGTAGATGGATATGATATTCGGGTGCTGCAATTTGCTTACAGCCCTGGCCTCCTGCATTGTTTGAGCGAACCGTTCATTCCTTTTAATGGCCTTGTCTGTCAGGAATTTAATAGCTACCTTACGATCAAGGGTAGTATCTCTGGCAAGGTAAACACTGCTCTGATCACTTTTGGACAGGAGGCGCTCAAGTTCAAATCGACCAACTCTGTATGATTTCTTTTTTTCCATGCTCCGTGAAGATAACTATATTTTTAAAAGCAAATAAAATTCAGGCGTCATTTTTTTTAATGAATTGTATAGTAAAAAAAGATGGTTATAACAACAAATAACTGTCGTTGAGAAGGAGTATTCTAACAACACAATAATCGTTTTATTACTTATTGACACTCAGGCCCTAAATCCATAAACTTCATTTCCGAATAAGCATACTATCTCCTGTATTTAAGCCAATCGGTTTTAACCCGGGGCAAATATGGAGCCGAGCAATAGAATCATATAGAGAGAGGACATTATTATTTCTTCCGCTGCACAGGATATGGCTGATACTGAAAACAGTGTAATTCTTTCAACAAAAGGATTGAGCATTCATTTCGGAGGACTCATAGCCCTTAACAAGGTAGATGTAAACGTCAGAGAAGGTGAAATCCATGGTCTTATAGGTCCCAACGGCGCCGGGAAAACAACATTTACCAATGCTGTTTCAGGGCTTATCAGGCCTGAGAACGGTAAAATCCTGTTTATGGGTAATATAATCAGCAATCTTGAACCTCACTCTATCACAGAAAAAGGTATTTCCAGAACATTCCAGAAGGCACAGATTCTTCCTCACTTAAACTGCCTGCAAAATATCATGACAGGATGCCACCCCCGGATAAAATCAGGTATGCTCAAAACAATGTTCTACCCTCATTTTTTAAGAAGAGAAGAAGAGAAAAAAACAGAAACAAGGGCAATGGAACTCCTTGATATGGTAGGCATGACCGGATCGGCGGAACGTTCAGGAGCTGAACTCAGCTGGGTTGAATGCCAGCTTCTTCAAATAGCCCGCTCCATGGCAACGGAACCGAAACTTGTTATTCTTGATGAACCCACAGCAGGTATGGGATTAGAGGAAAGCCGGATAGTGGGGAAAATCATCAGGCAGATCAGGGATACCGATGTTACCATAGTACTTATCAGCCACGACATGAAGCTTGTTATGGAAAATGCCGACAGGGTATCAGTCCTGGACTTCGGTGAAAAAATAGCAGAAGGGAATCCGGACAATATAAAGGACGATCCCAGGGTGCTGGAGGCATACCTTGGAACAGAATAGTCTGCTTCTGGATATAGATAATATTTCCACCTTTTACGGACAGATCTGTGCCATAAGGGATGTTTCCTTAAAAATATTTAAAAATGAAATCCTCGGTCTGGTAGGTGCCAACGGTGCAGGCAAATCCACACTCATGAAGGCAATACTGGGCATACAAAAATGCACGTACGGCAGTATAATGTACCGCGGAAAGGATATCACAAGGCTGTCCACACCTGATATTGTTTCATCGGGGATTGCCTATGTCCCGGAGGGTGGCGGGGTATTTCCCTTTATGTCCATACTGGAGAACCTGCAGCTTGGCGCTGTTCATTTTAAGGGCAGCATAAACGAACAGATCGAAAAAATGTTTGAGAGATTTCCTATCTTAAAGGAACGCAGGTACCAGCAGGCCGGGACCCTGAGCGGGGGCCAGAGGCAGCTTGTTGCCATTGCAAGGGCACTTATGTCTGATCCTGCCCTCCTGATGCTCGATGAACCGTCCCTAGGCTTAGCCCCCAAGGTGGTTGAAGAAGTGTTCAGGCTGATACTGGACCTGAAAGAAGACGGTTACACCATACTGCTGAGCGAACAAAACGCCAGAAAGACTTTACAGCATGCGAACCGGGCATATGTCTTCCAGACCGGCAGCATTATACTCTATGGCACCGGTAAGGAGTTGATGGATAACAAAGTTGTTCAACAGGCGTATCTCGGAGGCTGATATTTTATGGAGAATGCATGGAAGCCTTAACAAGCTATATAATATCAGGGATACAGCTTGGTATTCTTTACGGGATAGTGACTATAGGATTTAATCTTCTTATCCTTGTCACGGGAGTGCTTAATTTCAGCTACAGCCAATTGCTGGTACTTTCAATATATGCAGGGTGGCTCATACTGGAAGCTACCCACAGCATCTTCCTGGCAGCCGCAGGGACGGTTGTTTCAGGCATAGTCATAAACGCTGCACTCACACCACTGTTTTTACCGTTTATTAAAAAACGTGCCCATCTGGAAGCACTGGTAATATCAATCGGCATCGCACTTATAAGCGTTGAAGTAATGTCCCACTGGCTTAACCACGGGCTCCCAATAGCCTTTCCCGGATACATACAGATGTCAGATTCAGCGATAAAGTTCGGGCTTGCCAGCATCGGGATCGGTCAGATTGTATCACTGGCCCTGGGTATTATACTTTTATTTGTATTCTTCAAATTTCTCTATCACACAAAACAGGGCAGGATATTAAGGGCCGTAGCACAGGATACGGAAGTTGCAGCCATGATGGGTATCTCAATTCCAAAAACCATGTTTATAAGCTTTGCCCTTGGCGGTCTTTTAGCCGGGATCGTGGCTATTTTAATGGCTGTCTCACATGGCGCAGCATCACCTGCGCTTGGTGACAATATCACCCTGATGTGCCTTGCCATACTTTTTCTTGCAGGCATAGGAAATTTAAAGGGCGGATTAATCTGCGCTATTTTTATTGGAATAGTTGAAAGCCTGGTAATGGGTTATTTACCACCGGACTGGACAAAGGCGTTTGCATTTTCAGTGATACTGCTGGTTCTTTTGTTCAAGCCGGAAGGGATATTCGGCTCTCAGCATTAGTGGAAACAATATGACTCTAACTCAATTTTATTTTTTTGAATTTTCCGCCATATATATAATGATAGGCTGGGCAGTTTATCTTATGTTCCGCATAAACCAGCCCTACTTCGGCTCACTCTACTCCATGTGTATTGGCGCTTATTTTGCGGCCTATACCTCAATAAACTGGGGCTGGCCTGTGTGGCTGGTTCTCACAGGTGCCGTAATATTAAGCATGCTGATAGCATTGATACCTGCCTTCAGGCTCGCAAAGCTGGGCCCATTCCCAATGGTTATAGCAAGTATGGCAATCCTCCTGATAATACAGACCGCAGTTAAGAATACCGATGCCCTGGGTGCACGCTACGGTCTCTTCGGCATGCCCTTCATGCCGCATCATATTACATTATCCATAACATACGGTCTTCTTCTGTTAATCGGGTACATTGTTTATCACATGGATTCCTCACATATCGGCAGGGCAATGGATGCAATCCATTTTGACAGGGATGTGGCTTCAACACTGGGTATTAATACAGGCAGGCTGAGTGTCCAATTCCAGGTTATAAGCTCTGCTATAGGTTCCATCGCAGGTGTACTCTATGCCTATACAATGGAAGGCGCTTTTCCTGCGCAATTCAATATGAATTTGATGATGTATGCCATAACAATTGTAGTACTGGGCGGAATGTATACCATGTGGGGAATTATCATTTCAGCGCCCTTTTTATGGAGTATAAGCCAGTTTCTACCAAAGAATCTGACAGGGCTTTCCGTTATCATATATGGTGTGCTGCTAATTGCTATGCTGCTGGTACGCCCCGGCGGCATTATAGACCGAAAAACAATAAAGAGATTTAAAAGGGGGTAATGGATGAGAGCAGGAAAAAAAAGCCTTATGTATTTACTAACCGCTGTTCTATTGAGCATGGTTTTATCTGTTTTATCATGCGGACAACAGGAACCGGAAAAAACCGGCCCGGCAAGTGAATGGAAAATACCATTCCTGATATTTCTCACCGGTTCAATTGCAGGTGATGCGGCCCAGCACAGATGGCTGACCAACAAGGTTGTTGATGAGATCAACAGTTCAGGCGGAATTGCAGGAAAGCCCCTTGTTGTTGAATATTACGATACCGGTATGGATCCACCAAAGGCGGCTGCGTGCATGGCGCAGATTATTGATGAAAAGGCCCTTTGCCTGCTTGGCCCCATGAATGGTGATGAATGCAAGGCAGCCATGCCTCTTGCCGTGCGGGAAGGGATATATGCCTTTTCAGGAACCGCTACAGACGACATATTGAAACAGTTTAAGCCCTGGATATTAAATACCTCCGGTACTGTTGCAGAAGAAAAAGAGTATGCCATGCCATTGTGGATTAAACATGTTCCCGATATAAAATCAATAGCCGGCATTATTGAACCCAGCTATACATTCATAACTACCACATGGGAGGCTCATAAAAGTAAGGCCGAAGAAATGGGATTAAAGACCTTCGACACGATTGAAACTCCTTCAGGAATGCTTGACTACAGCAGTATTGCGGTAAGGGCAATAAATACCGGGGCTGATGCATTTTATGTGGCATGCTCCGAAGAGACCGCTGCAAAGGTAGTAAAGGAACTGATCGAACGCGGTGTTAACCCCGGTCACATCTGGCTTTGGGCCAATTCCATGGGGCCTGTTTTCCTGAAACAATCCCAGGGATATAGTGAAGGTCTTTATACCGGTACATCGCCAACATACAGTGAAAACCCTAAATATGATGAATACCTCAAACTTTATATGGACACCCACAACGGCGAACCATTAAAATTCATGTGTCACTACAATGCCGAACTGCTGTATTTAATAAAAGAGGCCATTGAGGTCCAGGGAATTACAGGAGATCCGGCAAAACTCAAGGAAGAACGCATGAAAATAAGGGACTATGCCAACAACAAGAAGGGATTCCAGGGTTTGAAATACACATATGATATTGTAGATGGCCAGGGCGTTTGCATCCCCAAGTATATTTACAGAATCGAAAATGGCGAGACTGTTTTGATTGAAAAGGTAGTACCGGGAGCAGATTAGGACTGCCCAATATGATCATTCCAATATGGACGGTTATCCCCCAATACGGTAATGGATAACCGTCTTTTTTTGATCCGGATATTCTCTCGATAAAACATCCGGCCTATAAAAATAACAGACCGAAAGAGAAACTCCTTCGGCCTGTCTCTCCAAATAGGAAAATCAAAAAGTATTCGAAATATTAAATAATATTTCTATTATGCCAGGGCCAATGTATGTGCTACCCCTGACATAATATTCAGAATTGGAAAGGCCAGGAGAGCAACTCTCCAGGCCTTTCCGGCTGAATCTGAAAAACCTAACAAAAAGTAATGAGATATTATCGCAACACTTTACTTATGTCAATCATAATATATGTATGTTATAATTATTATCAAAATATTTTTGCCTTTTCTCCATCAAACTCACAAATTTTTTCATTTGGCAATATTATATTGATTATATTACATTATTACCTTTTCAAACGCAATTCAAGTAGAGGAAATATGCACAGATCCAATGACTCAGAGATTATCTTATGTCTTTTTTAAATTACTTTTCAATTTATTTTCCTTCACTATTCCGCATCCTGTCCGACGTTTCTGGTTCTTTTTCTCTAATATTATTAAGATGTTATCCTTATATCAATATTAACAAAACAAACTATTGACTTTTCGTAAATAATTCAATAATAACATTTATTTATTTTTTAAACTACATTTTATATTTATAACTTACACTTATCTGAATTACTGATTGCCTCTCCATTTTATAAATTAGGAAGACAGATATGGTTAAATGGCAGAAATAAGCCAAAGGGTAACCCGGTCCGAACTTCATCGGGCACGTAATCACTCTGAAAAAGGATTTATATGGAAATAGATGCTAAAAATTTCGATTCAATTGCCAGTAACATTTTTAAACCGGTTTATCCGGTCATTGCCCGCCAGATTACGGCCAGGACCGGCATAACCAGCGGCACCTGCCTTGATATAGGCTGCGGCAGCGGCTACCTGGGAGCGGCCCTTGCATCATATACACAATTGTTTATGTACTTTCTTGATCAATCCGCTGACATGATTGAAATCACAAAACGGACAATCCGGAAAAACAACCTCAGGGAACGTGCAGTAGCAATACTTGGGGATGTCTCATCAATCGATCTTATGGACAACAGTATAAATCTGGCCATAAGCCGTGGCTCCGTTTTTTTCTGGGAAGATCTTTCCCGGGCCTTCAGGGAAATCTACCGTGTACTTTCACCCAATGGATGGGCTTATATCGGCGGAGGATTCGGGTCAAAAGAACTTAAAAACTCTATTGAACAGGAAATGACCTCCCGTCAAAAGGGGGAAGGTCCATTTAAAAATAAGATGCATCGGAACCTGGGCCCCAAAACCCGAATACGCTTTGAAAAAGCCCTTTATGAAGCACATATCCCCTCTTTTACAATTTTGCAGAGTGAAGATATCGGTCTCTGGATTTTAATAAGGAAATAAAATGGAATATTTAAACTGCTCTATCTGCGAACTCAGATGCCGGCTTTCAGAAGTACAAACAGGAGTCTGCGGTCGTTACGAACTGAAAGACAATGAAATTACCGAGAAATACCCTGATCTGTACCTGGTTGCATGCCCTATTTCCATCGAAACAATGCCCATGCTCCATTTTCATCCAAGGGCAAAGTTTTTCCAGATCACAACCACAGGATGTAACTTTAATTGCCCCGGCTGTATCTCAACGCTTCTTGTACGCGAGATGTCACCTGAAAGCAGCGCACTCAGACATCTGACCCCTGCACAAATCATTGAAAACGCCATTGAAACAGGTTGCGAAGGTATTGTTTTTTTAATGAACGATCCTATCGTGGCATTTCCAGGCTTCTTAAAAACAGCGGAACTTGCCCATTCACAGGGACTAACTGTGGGCTGTTCTTCCAATACCTACTTTACACCTGAAGCGCTGAACAGGCTGCTGCCCTTTCTTGATTTTATCAATATAGGAATGAAAGGATTTTCAGACGAGGCATACAGGGCATGCGGGGCAAAAGGGATTGCCCCAGTCCTGAGAAACATGAAGACATTGTACGAGGCAGGCATCCATATAGAGGTTTCCTGTATGCTGTCAAAGGAAAACCTTCCGGAAATATTGAACCTTGCATATTATATTGCGGAAATATCCAGGGGCATACCTCTTCAGGTTATGCGTTTTCTCCCCTTTGAAGCAGCAGATATCTCCATGGAGCCGTCCATTCTTGAAGCAGAGGCATTCTGCAAAAAGGCCAGGCAGGTATTGAACTACGTATACCTTTTTAACACGCCGGGCAGCCCTTCTCTCAATACTCATTGTCCAAAATGTAATGAACCGGTTCTATACCGTGATTTTTACGGCCCCATGGGCGCAAAGATAAAGAATCACCATTATCAGTCAATACACGCCAACACATGCCCCTCCTGCTCCCAGCACCTGGAAATAATCGGACCATTATCGCCGACAGCATATAAGGAAGGTGATTTTGAAGGCGGCTATCCTCTTACCAGGGCAATGGAAATAGTGGAGGCAATGCTTATTTCAATGGGAGTATCATCAAAGAGTATTGTTATTTCGGCCTGGGAGGAAATACTTCAAAACGGAGGACTCAATAAGCTGCATATCAATATACAGCATCCCAGGAAATATATTGAAATGGTCCGCCATTTTGGCAGAAAAGCAGGTGCTCATAGTCGTTCGGAAAGACTGGCCCTGTACCTTGAAGACAGGCTTGATGTTATAGAGGACATAGCAGGTAACGCCCCTATAAAGCCCCGAACCTATTATTCAATGGCAACTCCGCTGTTCTATATCAATGGCGGTCGCCTGGAAAATCAGCTTGTTGAGACCGCAGGGGGCTACAGTGTTAACCGGGATATCCCTCCCGGAGGACGCCCCGGCGCCACAATCCCTGCACAGGACCTCAACCGCCTTAACCCTGAAATAATATTTATATCCGCATTTATTTCAAACTCGGTTGAAGATTTTCACGCCGAATGCCTGCGACTGGGAATAGATGCTGCGGCGGTTCAAAATAAAAAGATCTATAAACACCCTGCCCCGGGCTGGGATTTCGGAAGCCCCCGCTGGATTCTTGGTCTGATGTTTATCGCATCGGTACTGCATCCTGACAAATGTAAATTTGATGTAATGGAAGAGGCCAGGACCTTTTATGAAGATTTTTACGGCCTGCCATTTGAACCTCAGGGTGTAAACCTTTCCTTTAGTAAACCTGATCACAACTGGCGCTGGACAGAGTAGAGAAGTCTAAACAAACAATGATATTGAGCTGATCATCTGAAAACAAAAGGTAATTTAATTTTGAAACCAAGGGGAATTGGATATGAAGTACGGATACAGAAATTTAATTAATATCAGTTTATTACTTACATCTCTTGCTGTTGCTACGAATGCATTTGCGGGAGAAAAGGAAGACAATGAAGCTCAGCAATCATCAAAACAGGCATCATCGGCACAGCAGATTGAACCAATGACGGTTGTTGATTCGCCGGTTCCTTTGCGGGAGGATCTTGATCTGAGCAGTATTACAAACATTTATCGGGTTGAAAAAAGCGCCCAGTTCGGCACGGAAGTATTTGACCGGGAGGATATTGAAAACCTGGAACCAAGTGATGTATATGATCTGCTTGATAAGGCAACAGGCGTTACCCTCACCTATCAGGGCCGCAGAAGCCCTTTTGGAATTTCTCAGCGTGGCGGCGGAAGCTATACCTACATCATAGACGGAGCTGTCCTTCCTCCTTCTGCCAACAGGATACTTTACAAGCTTCCGGTAATAGCCATTGAAGAAATGCAGATCGTCAGGGGATCAACATCACTTACTCTTGGCCCGACGATCCCAATAGGAGCATCAAATTCAGGGACAGGTACTGTGACTGGATTTATTATAATCAGAACAAAACAGCCGGAAAAAACACAGGCAACCCTCTCAGGATCTTTTGAAAAACATGTAGGCGGTCATCCAACAGCTACAAATGAAAGCCTGTACCTGGGAACCAAAATAGAAAAATCCTCCGGGGTCAATGGATATATCGGTGTGACCGGCTCCAAGATGGACAGGCCCAGCCAGGACAGCTGGTTTGATGGACGCGGGGGAGAATCAGGAATGATCAATGCAGGTTTTAATGCCGGTAAATTCAATATCAACCTGATGGCCTATATAGATTCAGGGTATATTGAAATGCAGCGGGGTATTGATGTGTACGGAGAACTTTCGGGGGTTAAATGGTATTACGACCCTCTCAAGGCCAAGATATTTTCAACAGATATGACGATGCAATGGACACCTGACCAGATAACACTGTTGAACCTCTTCCAGACCGAATATGAACAAAATGAAAACAATGAAAGCTTTGTATCCGACAGCGCTTCCTATAGAGATTATGAGGAAGAGACAAAGGGTATTGGCCTTCGCCATAATGCCCGTTTCGGAAATACCCTCCTTCAGGTAGGAGGTCAGATGTCAAACAGCACCGGCCTCGGGGGAAACCTGTATAATGGATACTGGAAATACGACACAACAGTCACTGGCTGGTCAGCATCAGTGGAGCATACCATGCTGGAGGGCAACCTTTCCTTTGACGGAGGTTATCGTGAGGACACCAAGCATATTGATAACTCAAGCGCAGGCAGAAATGAAGCGGTGGCCAATGACGATGCCAACAACAATGTTGATATGGCCCCTTCCAAAGTCTTTGCCCTGGGAGCCCACTTGCGAATAAATGATACCTATGCCATGGACGGCCGCTACTATCGTGGTAAACAGGGGACGGTGGGAGATTTTGATATGCGGCTGGTAGACGATGCAACTCCTCATCGCGAAAATCAGGAGCGTGTTGAATTAGCAGTAGCTGCCGATTTTACATCGTGGCTAAAACCGACAGTCACATGGTTCAATATTGATATTGAAAATGGTAAGTCCGCCTCCTCAAGCACTTACATCATTGATGACGCCACCTACTATTACTACACAGAATCCGACGAACTCAGAAGGGGCGTTGAGGTGATGCTTAAAGGAAGCATCTGTAAAAATACCTCCTATAAAGTGACCTGGACACGCATGCTTGATATTGAATCCACCAGCGACGGAGTTACTACCGATTCAATTGGCACAAGCAAACCAGAAGACCTGTATTCTGTAAAGCTAAACCATAAATGGAATGCATACAGAATAAACCTGTCCATCAAAAAAGCCGATAAATGGTTGAACTCCCGCAGCCCTATGGGAGTGGCTGAAACAGAGGGACTTGGAGATTACACAAAAATCGATGCAAATATCCAGCGGGATTTTAAGTTCAATGATTTTTTACTTACTGCCTCTATCTTTGGCCGAAACCTGGGGAATGAACACTTCTCTACACGTTATGTTACAGGTTACTATAAGGATCGAGGCCGAAGTATCGGCATGGAATTTACCCTGACGTACAAGTGACAGGAATCTCCGGGGCATCAAAAAAGAATGCCCCGGAGATTCGGTTAATAAAGCTACAAAAAACATAGAAGTAAAGGAACCATAAATGTCTTTTTTTCAGATAATCCTCATTGTCACTTTTTTTTTAATATTGGTGCTGTTAGCAGTCAGAATTACACGTCAATACGATCGTGCGGTAATATTCAGATTCGGCAGACTGGCAGGGATCAAGGGGCCGGGTATCTTTTTAATAATCCCTTTTGTGGATCAGATCGTTCGTGTGGATCTCAGGATAAGGCAGCTCGATGTTCCAAAACAGACCATTATAACCCGTGACAATATCAGCGCCGATGTTGATGCAGTCATCTATTACCATGTCAAGGAGGCCACAAAGGCCATTGTAGAAGTCGAAGACTATGAAGGCGCAACGGCCCTGATAGCCCAGACAATGCTCAGGGATGTGTTGGGCCAGAACGACCTGGACATGATCCTTTCTGACAGGGAGGCACTTAACCAGAAAATTCAGGCAACCCTCGAGATTATGACTAATCCATGGGGTATCACTGTCGATGTGGTCACCATCCGGGATATTGCCCTGCCCGAAAATATGCTCCGGGCCATTGCACGTCAGGCAGAGGCGGAAAGGGAAAGAAGAGCAAGGATTATTTTAGCGGACGGCGAATATCAGGCATCAAAGCGTATGACCGAAGCCGCAGAGCTTTATGAAAAGACACCGACAGCCCTGAAGCTGCGTGAATTCCAGAATCTTTCCGAGATTGCCAAGGAAAGAAATCTTATTGTTGTAACCAACAGAATTGATGACACAGGAACAACTGCAGGCCTGATAAAAGCCCTTGACAGGTGAAGAATGTGAACAGGTATTTTACTCTTCACTCATTATATGGGAATGCAAAAAAGACGAGGCGGGGAAAACTCAGCAGGGTTCGAAAGGAGCACTCATTCTCCGTATGGAAAAAATTTCTTTTCCTCATTGGCCTTACGCTGCTTCTTATCATCTCCGCCGGTACCATAATCACGCTGGGACAGGTACCTATGAAGCTCTCCGAGGTATACGGTACCCTGTTAAACTATTGTATTCCAGGTCTTTTTGACATAGATGACATCATAACCCACGTCATACTTAAAATACGTCTCCCGCTTATTCTGGGCGCAATAATTGCCGGTGCAGGCCTGGGCATCTGCGGGTGTGTGATGCAGGGGGTTTTAAAAAATCCTATGGCAAGCCCCTTTACCCTCGGGATATCATCAGGCGCTCATTTCGGCGTATCGGTTGCAGCCGTGCTCGGAATCACCGTCCTGGACGGACCCTACTTTATGGTAGGGAATGCATTCCTGTGCGCCCTGCTCTGCTCCGGATTCATAATCTCCCTTTCGGCATTTCGAGGCGCAACCTCGGAAACCATGATACTTGCCGGAATCGCAGTAAACTACCTGTTCCAGGCAACAAACCAGTTTTTTAACTATATAGCTGACGATGAACAGCGGAGCGTGATGTCCACCTGGGGAATGGGTTCCCTTTCGGATATAAACTGGAACGGGATCTGTTTTCTGGGTGTAATATCATTAATATGCGTACCTCTTATCTTCAGCAGGGCATGGGACCTGAATCTTATGACAGCTGGAGATGAGAGTGCAAAGAGCATGGGAGTTAATGCAGGTTTTGTACGTATCCTAATAATGGCCGTGGCAAGCCTTCTGGTAGCAGCCATAGTAGCCTTTGTGGGGGTTATCGGGTTTGTCGGCCTTATTGCCCCGCATATAGGGCGGTTAATCCTGGGCAACGACCACCGCTACCTGATACCTGCAAGCGGCGGAATAGGCGCTGCAATACTTCTTATTGCAAATGCCGTTTCAATGAACATACTTGATCCCGTCGTTATTCCGCCCGGAATCATTATGTCCATGATAGGCGTCCCTCTTTTTTTATTCCTGATTCTCAAGGGAAAACGCAAGGAGTTTTGGTCATGATAAACAAGCTCTCAATAAAAAATCTTAATTTCGGATATCACAACACACGCATCCTGAAGGATTTTTTCATGAACGTGAGTGACGGCCAGATGGTCAGCATTGTCGGCCCTAACGGATCAGGCAAATCCACACTTATCAAATGTATAGACAACATCATTGCCCCCTCCTCAGGAGATGTGACGGTCGACCGATGTGATATCGGGAAGATGAGTAGGATCGAGATAGCAAAAAAGATCGCCTATGTACCGCAGAGTTCGGTGAGGGTATTTCCGAATACGGTATTTGATGTGGTCCTCATGGGAAGAAGACCCTATCTTTCATGGAAGGGCGACCGCAGAGATGAGGAAAAGGTATGGGAGGTCTTGAGGCTCCTAGGCATAGAAGAGCTGGGAATGAGCTATTTTACCGAGCTGTCAGGTGGGCAGCAGCAGAAGGTGCTTATTGCAAGGGCGCTGGCACAGGAAACAGGGCTGATACTCCTTGACGAACCCACAAGCAATCTTGATGTGTGGCACCAGATCGATGTCATGGAGATCCTGCGTTCACTGGTAAAAAAGCAGGACCTTACCGCCCTTATTGCCATACATGACCTTAATATGGCTGCCCGGTACTCTGATAAAATCATGATGATGAAAAAAGGCAGGATCATTGCCAGCGGAGCTCCAAACGACGTAATGACAGGAAAGAACCTTGAAACGGTCTATGGAATAAGAGCCAGCATAAGGGTTACAGAGGATATCCCCTTTGTCATTCCCATGACACGAATAGTTGCCAGGATATGATGTATTCAGGTTTGATTCACTTTAAGAGGTAATTTAATGAAAACAAAAAACACGGTCAATTATATTATAAGGCATATCATATTTAGTTTTGCATTCTTTGCATCTGCAATTTCAGCGCATGGTATGGAGGGCAACACTTTATCTGAAACTGCCAATGACTCGCAATACAGGGTAATTACAGACATGGCCGGAAGAAAGGTCAAGATCCCGGTAAAGATCTCAAAGGTCCTCAGCACTTCTCCCCCCCCTACGACATTTATTTACATGCTGGCCCCTGAAAAGCTGGGCGGCTGGGTGGCTGCGCCTTCAAGGGATGCAAGTAATATTCTACCAAAGGAATACCACAACATCCCCACTTTTGCATGGGGAAGAGGCAAAATAAATTACGAGTCATATATTGCAGCAAAGCCCGACATTGTTTTTATAGGAGTGGAGGTGGAACTGGATCCTTCACGGGCAGACACAGTGCAGGAAAAATTCGGGAAGATACCCGTAGTATGCATAGAAAACAGCAGAAATACCCTTGGTTATGCAAATACCATAACATTCATGGGAGAAATTCTCGGTGTCCCTGACCGGGCAAAAATACTTAACGAATATTACCTGGGTGTACTTAAAGAGGTTCAGGACAGGGTTAAAAACATCCCGCAGGAAAAAAGGACCAGGATCTATTATGCCGAAGGAAACAACGGGCTTTCAACAGACCCGGCCGGGTCTCCCCATTCCCAGCTTATTGATGTATGCGGAGGCAACAATGTTGCCACATGCACCAGTTCAACAGTTTCAGGAATGACCGAAGTAACAATGGAATCGGTATTAATGTGGAAACCCGATGTCATTATCACCACAAGCAGGGAATTCATCAATCAGATTTATAAAGATGAAAGCTGGAAACTTGTCCCGGCAGTGAAAAAAAGAAATATCCATCTTACTCCTACCAAGCCATTTAACTGGTTTGACCGTCCTCCCGGAGTAAACAGGATTGTAGGTATTCCATGGACAGCGCATATACTTTATCCGGAGATTTTTCCGGAAAACTGGTTCAGAAAAAAGGCAAAGCGGTTTTATTCCATATTCTACCATTACAACCTTACTGATGAAGAACTTACATCACTACTAAAAAATTGAGGATCAATAGCATGAAAAAAACACATACAGATAAAAACATAAAAAACTGGGTGGATTTCTGGAAATCTTCAAAGGGATTTTTTGACAACAAATCGGACATGGAACAGGCGGAATTCTGGAATACCCAATGGGGCCGCACTGATCGGGGTATAGGTAAAAATCTTAAACCCGGCCGAAAAAAGAAGCGGATGAAGGAAATATTCGAGATACTTGATGAAGCAGGATTTAAAATAAAGGGTTCCAGTATACTTGATATCGGTTCCGGACCCGGGGCAACATGTATTCCATTAGCAGAGGCCGGGGCAAAGGTTAC
Organism: Desulfatiglandales bacterium; assembly: GCA_963667015.2. Classification (GTDB taxonomy): domain Bacteria; phylum Desulfobacterota; class DSM-4660; order Desulfatiglandales; family HGW-15; genus JAAZBV01. The sequence goes on along the minus strand of CAXXJJ010000001.1, from coordinate 1,442,901 downwards.
TGCACTGGACATCTCTTCAACAGCGCTTGAGAGGTTAAAGATATATGCAGACAAAAAGGGGCTTGATGTTGAAACCATCACCGCTTCATGGTGGACGGCAGATATCGATAAGCTCGGTCTCCGGAAAAAGTTTGATCTTGTTTTTGTGACCAGCACACCTGCGGTAAAGGATGCCGAATGTCTTGAACGTATGATCGCATGTTCAAAGGGTTTCGGATTCTACAGTTTTTTTATTCAGAATCATGGATACGGCTCCATGATCGATGATGAAATTGTTCGGAATATACTTAAGAAACCCGGTCCCAAAAACACGTCAAAAAAGGGTTCGCTGTTTATCAACGCATTCGTTTACCTGTACCTGCTTGGATACCGTCCTGTTGTAAAAGTAATCCAGAATAAGAAAAATATATCCATGGACTGGGAAGAGGCTGCAGACCATACAATCAGATCCCTTGAACGTTTTGAACCATGTACTGCGACAGTTAAACGAAAAATTCGTGAATACTACAAATCCTCTGCAAAGGAAGGAAAGTACAGGGCCAGGCACAGCGGATATTCAGGAATGATGGCCTGGAATATAAAATAAAAAACACCGGATTACGGCCATGGAGGATGGAGTTGAAGGAAGAAAATCATAAAAAAATGAATGTAATGAATTACGACAGGAGGGCTCTTAGCATGGACAGCCCCATGTACGCATATTATGCAAACAAAATAAAGGAAAAGACCGGGATTACCAGGGGAATCTGTGTAGACGCCGGATCGGGCGGTGGCTATCTTGGTATGGCCCTTGCCGGCATTACTGATCTTGATCTTATATTTTTAGATCTGTCAGAAAAGATGCTTGAGAGAGCCGAGCAAAATATCAAAAATGCCGGCCTTCAGGGAAGAGCAAAAACACTCCATGCCGATGTCCACAATATACCTCTGGCAAATGAATCAGTTGATCTTGTAATAAGCCGCGGTTCAATACCCTTCTGGAACGATCCCCTCACAGCGCTTGGAGAGATGTACAGAATTCTGATTCCCGGGGGAAAGGTATATGTGGGCACCGGGCGGGGCACGCCGGAGGTACGGAAGCAGGTTGAGGCAAAGAGAAAGGATATGGGAGAAAAACCCCATGAATGGAACAAAAACCCACGTCGCAGAAACGGGATGAACTGCGATTATGACAGGATACAGGACAGAATAAACATTTCAAATTTTGCATTAGACAGGGGTGAAGACGGTTCATGGATACAGATGTGGAAATAGGAACAGACTCTAAAGTGGTGTCTGACAGTGAATCTGCCGGGAAAAAGGGACTCTCAGCAGTTGAAAATAATGAGGAAAACTATATTTATGCAGGAAGCTCCGTGCATATCCTTAATGAAGCCACAGAAACCCTTAAAAAATACTATGAAAAAGAAATCGAAAACCTGGTGATAGGACGTCTGGTTGTGGGAGTGTTTTTTGTGGGGGTAAAGCTTTCCAACGGATATGGCGGGGTTGCCTACTCACCTCCCGAGATCATTAAAAACGCCGGGAGAAGAATATTAAAGGAAAACACGCCGCTCATACGAGGTATGTCCGCCCTGGAAGTGGCAAGCGGAGGCGCACCTGGTCCATTTTCAGGGATAATCAGACTTGCAACCCTTAATGCCCTGTCTGTGCCCTTTTTTGAGGACGGACACTACAGCATACATAATGACAGTGACCTTTCCGATACAAAGGCACTATTTACAAATCGTAGAGTATGCATGGTAGGAGCAATTATCCCGCTCCTGAAGCGCTTAAAGGAGCTGGAACCCGCAGAGGTAACAATAATAGACCGTAAAGAGGCAACCCAGGCCGAGGCAGAGGCCGGCTACGGGAGATTTGTCTCACCAAGATATACTGCAGAAAGTCTGGCAAACTGCGAAACAGCTGTATTCACAGGTGCTGCCATTGCAAACGGGTCGATCCAGGAGCTTATCGGGTTCGTACCTTCGGATACAGCTATAGCAGTAGTAGGACCCACCGCAGGGTTTATACCAGAACCTCTCTTCAGGCGAAATGTGGCAATGGTAGGTACAGTAGCGGTTACTGACAGTGACCTTGCCATGGAAATACTCGCCGAAGGCGGAGGAGGATACCGGCTTTTCGGTAGTTGTGTCAGAAAAATTAACATCATTAACACCGATCGCATGAGATACCTGGGATTGGGAGATACATTTTAAGAACCGGAGGTACTATGGGTAAAAAATATTTTGCCGAATATGAAACATGTATTGAGGAAGCCAGAAATTTTCACGGCGGCGTCTGTGCAGGGATTGTACTGGGCACGAGAATGACAATGATAGGGCTTGAAAGAATCGGAATCACGGACCCTAAAAACGCAGACCGGAAAAAACTGATGGTTTTTGTAGAAATCGACCGATGCTGCGCCGACGCCATTACTGCCCTTACAGGATGCAGGCCCGGTAAGCGAACAATGAAGGTATATGATTATGGAAAGATGGCGGCTACATTCCTGAATCTTGAAACAGGTAAGGCCGCAAGGGTTTCAACAAAGGGACGAAGAAAACAGCAGGGAACTGAAAAAGGCGAAATGCCTGACTTCTCAAAGATGCCAGAAGAAGAGCTCTTTTTTGTGGCAGATGTTGAAGTCCCCCTGAACCCTGAAGACATGCCGGGCCGGCCCCTGCGCAGGGTCACATGCGACTCCTGTGGTGAGAGCATCATGGACGCCCGTGATATCAAGGAGAATGGAGAAACCCTCTGCAGACCGTGCTGGCAAAAGAAAATTTACTATGTTGCTGTCTGAGGAAGCGTAACATAAATATGATAAATCACAGGCGAGAGAAAAAGGACCTTTCTGGTCATAATGCTATCCGGCCGAATCCGCTGTATCATGTCATACAAAGTTCATGGTTTGTGTCCGGCTTTGCAGCCGTATGTGTGACATTTTTATTAATTTCTCTCATGCCTTTCCTTCGGGAACCGATCGGGAAACATCCTGTTAAGAAAAAGCGGGTAGTACAGGCAAAGATCATAGACCTACCGCCTGATATACCGGTTAAACCTGAAGAACCTGAGCCAAAATTACTGCTGCCTAAAAAAATCCGCATGGTACCCCTGTCAAAGTCATATAAAATGCCAAAACCCCGATTAAGTCTGGCATTTGAGGATAATCCCGAGCCGGTTGCAAATCCGTTCACCATTGATATCTCTTCTATTGCCCGGGCAGCTATGGGTAATTTTGAAGTCCCCGATGTCTTTAAAACAGGAGATCTGGATCAGCCATTAATAACACTTAAACGAATGCCTCCTATTTACCCCATACGTGCCAAACAGAAGAGGATTCAGGGATATGTAAGGACACAATTTGTGGTCAATGTCCATGGCACAGTGAATGAAGTAACCATTATAGAATCAGATCCACCCGGTATTTTTGATCAGAGCGTTATCAATTGTATTTCCGATTGGCGTTTTTTGCCCGGCACAGTGGGTGGAGAACCCGTTAACATCCTGGCTGAGACAACCCTGAATTTCAAACTTGAACAGAATTAATGCCAGCTTTGCTTTTCAGATACCTTTTCATAGAGGGCATCACGGAACTGCACATACCTTATCATCTCATCCAGGCTGAGAACAATATGGGGTTCATACATATATTGGGCGGCCTCAGGCAATTGAATATTTGCAGGGACATTAAGTTTTCCGTCAACGGAATACATCTCGGACAATTTTTCACTCTGACCGGCGACAAGATCAAAAGGGCAGTATTGGACACAAAACCGCTTATCCATATCGTGATAAAGGAACACAAGATCAACAACAGCCTTTTTACCGCATTTCTCGCATACAAACATGTTCAGCTCTCCCCTGAAAAATCTTTCCTTTAATTCAGGGTTAAGTTTTACATTGATAGCCTGATAAAATTCTGCAGTCTGATTATGTCCGCATGCAGGACATCCCATTAACTGCTCTTCCTTTATTGTCATTTTACACTCCTGAAGATCTGTGATTTTTTTTATAACTGTCAAACCCTTCCCACACCGGCTCTCCAGTATATTCCAGCGGTTTTTCCTCTCCCCTAATCACTCTTAAAGCACCGGATGCAAGGGCCTCCATTTCCAGTTCCCCGGGATAAACATCTACAGGTGCAATAAACTCCACCATATTTGTGAGAGTTTTAATAAGGTATCCATCCCGACTGATCCCCCCGGTAAGGACAATCGCATCCACTTCACCATGAAGTACCGCAGCATAGGCACCAATACTTTTTGCGACCTGATATATCATGGCATCATAGATAAGCTTTGCATATCTGTCACCCTGTTCAATTTGTTCCTTTACTTTCAGGACCTCGCTGGTTCCGAGGTGATTGACCATTCCGCCGTTCTTTATAAACAGATCTTTAATCTCTTTTTCACTGTATTCACCGGAAAAGCAGAGGCTGACAAGTTTACCGGGCGGGACTACCCCGGCCCGGGTAGGCGCCATAGGGGCCTCACCGAATATAAGATTATCTGCGTCAACAACCCTTCCCTTTTTATGGGCAGCAACCGATGTCCCTCCCCCGATGTGGGCAATTACAAGATTGACATCCCTGTAGGATTTACCCATTTTTTCCGCTGCCCGAAGACCCACTTCCTTATGGCTCAGGGCGTGAAAACTGCAGCTGCGGGGTAAAGCGGCGATCCCGCTCACACGGGCAATGGGTTCCAGTTCATCAACATCAGGAGGGTTGACCACAAAGGCCGGCTTATCGTATGTCGCTGCAAAGTTATTGGCGAGTATAGGCCCCAGGGTTGCGGCATGAAATGGTCGTGATCCGGAGTGTTCGAGCATAAGCTCGTTTACCGCATATGTCCCCCCGGAACACGGGTTAAATCCCCCTCCCCTGCCCACAAAGGCGGTAAAGTCCTTAAAATCGAATCCTTCCGCTGCGACAGCATCGATGATCATATCCTTCCGATAATCAAATTGATCGCTTAAGACCTTAAACTCACTCAATTTCTCTGTATCATGTGTAATATCAAGGTGGTAGATCTTTTCCTCATCATCAAAAACCGCAATCTTGGTGGATGTGGAACCCGGGTTTATGGCAAGTATTCGTACTTTTTCCGGCATCATTAAACACCCTTTCCATCTATCGGGGATTTTCCCTGATCCGTTTTATTGACCGATGAGGCCAGCACTATGGAGTGGTATTTCTCCTCCGAGCTTGAGGCCCTGGAAGTTAAAATGATCGGTACCTTTGCCCCTACAATAATTGCGCCTGCAACCGATTTTGCTGAGAATACCAGGCTCTTTGCCAGGATGTTTCCTGCGGTAATATTGGGGCAGAGGAGAATATCCGGGTCTCCTGCCACAGGACTTGTATATCCTTTAATCAGGGAAGATTCTTTATCTATTGCCAGGTCATAGGGAATGGGGCCTTCAACGATACAGTCCGGTATTTCACCGGCCTCGCCGAGTTTTTTAAGCTCGGCAGCTTCTACCGATTCGGGCATCTTGGGATTTACATGATCCACTGCTGCCAGAACCGCCGCCTTGATATCGGTAAACCCCATGCTTTTCAGGGTACCGGTTGCATTCAGCAGCAGTTTTTTCTTTTGTTCCAGGTCCGGGTAGGTAACCATGGCAACATCGGTTATTGCCAGAAGCTTATGATATGTCGGAACCTTCAGGATCAGGAGGTGAGACATCAAATTGCCTGTCCGGAGTCCGCTCTCTTTATTGACAACCATATTCATCATATCCGAGGTCTGAATAAGCCCTTTCATAATCGCATCGGTCTCTCCCGCCTTAACAAGATCGACAGTTGCCTCCAGAGCTCTGGCAGTATCCGCCGCATGAATAATTGTGTATTCACAATGATCTTTAATCTTAGCCAGTTCACCCTCTATTTTTTCCCGGTTACCGATCAGTATAGGATGAGCAATTCCATCCTTCCCGGCAGACATGACTGCCTCCAGGGTGTGCGCTTCTTCGGCACATATAACAGCAACATTCTTTTTAGAAGCGCCGCGTATATTCTTTTCTATTAATTCATTAAAATCGTTATAAATCATTTTTATTAATAAACCCCTTTCTGGAATTTAAAGCAATTGAGAGATAAATATAGTCCAATCATAATACTTTTCTCAAGGGTATAATTTAAAAATGCAGTATCCTGTAACAGGCTGTATATCGGTAAATCCTTCATTAGGTTCCTTTAATTGTGAGAGAATAGGTACATAAAACTTGTGCATCAACACATTTATAGACGCTTAATATTGTGTCTTAATTAATTGATTAACGTACTTTTTTTAATCAAACGGCTGTGGAGGGGGAGGCACCGGGAAATAGGCCGCGTCCGGGGTGTAGGGTTTATGGAATGTCGTGGGCTTATCCGGCCTGTTGGCCGGGTGGGCGGCGATGCTGCCCACGGACGGCGCTTCCACCCAGCCCTGGTGATAGGGGGACATGAAAATCTGGCGGTACAAAAATGTAAAAATCTTCCATTGCCCGTCCTCTTTGACGTAGGCCATATCGTACTTGCCTGCGCAGATGAATGGAATGGGGCCTCCCATGGGAAGCGTGCAGAAACCGTGGGAGTGCCAGACACCCCTGGCTGTGGTGCCGTTTTTATCTATCTCAATGACCGGGTTGCAGGTCATGTGAACGGCCATGAATCCCGGCGTAAAATGGGTATCACGGGCGAAGACGGTGTTCCAGAAGCGGGTGATGCTCTCAATACCCTCGTAGACACCGCTGTCCTCTATCTCCATGGTCACACCCGGCGTGTGCTGAGCGAAGAGGGAGGCTACTTCCGACCGCATGCCTACCTGGTAGTAGTGGGAATACAGGGACTGCACCTTTTGGATTTCGAGTTCGTCCATGGCGCGCCGGCCGGGTTCGACCTGTTGTTTCAGTGCCTCGACTTCCGCTGCCAGTTGCTCCAGGGTTGCTGCCATGGTGCATCTCCTGAATAAAGGTTCAAAATTGATAAGAAATAATTTTTTATGGGGATTGAATTATATTGATTTTCCTGATGCAGGTCAATAATTTTAGTTTGCTATAAAAAACCTTGATACGGATTTCTTAAATAATTATACTGCTTTCATACAATAAACTATTCATTGCGGGAAAGGAGGGGCTTTATAATGAGTGATGAAAATCTGGCAAAACGGGTTGAGGAACTGGAAACCAGACTCGGGATACTTGAGGATGTGCATGCTGTCAGAAGGCTGCATCATCTGTATGGCTACTTTCTTGATAAATGTATGTATGATGAAGTAGTGGATTGCTATGCTGATGATTGCGAGTTTTATTTTTTCGGCGGAGTGTTCAAAGGTAAAACCGGGATACGTCGTGCCTACTGTGACGGTTTCAGGCAGCGTTTTACAGGTGGTAAAAACGGGCCTGTCTTCGGTTTTCTTCTTGACCATCCCATGATGCAGGATGTTGTGGATGTTGCACCTGACAGGAAAACCGCGAATGCAAGATTCCGCTGCATGATGATGGCCGGAACACATTATGAAAAGGATCCACGGCCGGCTTTAGCCGGAACATCAAGCCAGTGGTGGGAAGGTGCGCTCTATGAAAACTCCTATGTTAAGATTGACGGAATCTGGAAAATTAAAGTACTCAATTACCGCCCGGTATGGCACGCTACACATGAAAACGGGTGGGCCTATACTCCTCCGCATTTTGTTCCTAATAAGACAACAACATACCCGGATGATCCATATGGTCCTGATGAATTGACAGAAATTAAGCCTTTGCTGTGGCCCGAGCATGAGGTATTGCCATTTCATTGTGAACATCCTGTAACCGGAAAACCCATAATAACTCCTGAACCCGGTTTAAGACCTTAATGAAACGTTTAAAAAGGCTGGAATCAAACATCGAATGATGAATTAATCGACAGGATATTCCTGTGTGTCGAATAAAAGGATCCAGGAGGCAGACTCTTTTAATAATAAAAGATTTTATCGTAAACTTCACCAGACAGGAGAAAATTAAAATGAGTAAATGGACGACAAAAGTATTTTACACTCTTATAACCTTATCGCTCGTAGGTATTTTATCCTATGCATCCGCAGGCACCAGTTCCGGCAGCTATGGAGAAGACCGTGCACAGATCGAAAATCTCCAGGCACGTTATATGTTTGCACTGGATTTTGGTGACCTCGACACCTTTGTAACAACATTCGCTGAGGACGGTATACTGGATATCATAGGTATGAAATGGCAGGGACGGAAAAATATCAAAGAAGGTCTTGGAAGTATGATGCCTCCTGCAGGCGGAGACACCCCTGAAGCAAAGAATGCATCCGAGTCAAAAGACAAAAAACCGCTTTACCGTGCTACAGGTCGCCACAACATCTCAAATATAGTTATAAAAATAGATGGAGATAAAGCAGTGGGAAGAGCCTACTGGTTTCACATGGGAAATAATAACCCCGAGAGAAAGGCAGGGCTTGACTCCTACGGGTACTATGAGGATGAAATGGTTAAAGTGAACGGGCAATGGCTCTTCAGCAAACGCCGCATTTACAATGAACAGATGGCCGAATGGATCGGATCTGATAAAAATCCGTGCTGGTAAAATAATTAATTACCCTAATTTATTTTTGGCAGATTGGGACGTTGCTGATTATCCTGCTCAAACACTGGTTATCTACAACGTCCCATCCCCTGCTTCCTGCTAGAGCGGTTGAGCATCCAGCGGATAGAAAGCCATTGACAGCTTGGTGATAAGTGCTGCAGCCGGTGTATTGGCTACATTGCCGTCATCCCCGATTGCGAAGAATTTTCCGGTCGTTTTCATCTGATTCCAGTTATAAAAGAAAACTGTTGAAACCGGCAGGCCGAACTCACGCCAGCTGAATATATACTGGTTGTCATCAAATTTATATATTGTGCACATCTCCACGTCTGCCTGACCCTTTAACGGTCCTACCACGCAATGCCAGGCATAACGTTCATGGGTCATGTAAACATGTTCGAAACACTGGTTGGTATTATACTTATAGATGGCACGCAGGCCGTGAAGATCACGTGTCGGCGCAGGTTTCTTTCCAAATGGAGGATCGGATGGATTTCCGAGAACGCCTGCCTCGTAATTGTGGACTGCTCTGGGTTCACGCCCCACATCACCTTCGCGTATGATGGTCTGGACTCCCACCGCATGCCTGGATTCAGTATTTACGATGAATGTCTGAGACCGGCGTGGAGTATCGGCAAAAGTCATATCAATGAAGTATGTATTCGTCTCCACTTCTACGACCTCACACCAGTCCGTCCCGCTTCCATCACCGCTTTTCCACTCAACTTTATTTTTCTCGATAAAATTCAGGTCAAACACTGTACCTGAATCCAGTGTAATCTTTATCTGCTTTTTTACAAGCGCATCGGTTTGAGGGTTGCGGTATGTGGCCATTTCGGAAGCATAGTCCTCATACTTATAATCTGTTTCACCTTCTCTTTGAGACATGATTCTCCTCCTTTATATTAATATGTATTATTGCAAAGCTTCAGTGCCTGATAAATATGGAAAATTAACATTTAATTGTTTGACCTGAAAACTTTAAATAAGTGATCTTCCCGGGTGGGTTTGTTCTTCATCTTAGCCACTTGCCTTGGTGCCGTCTCAATATAAAATAGAGAGATGAAAGCAATAAAAATACCGGCAAGAGCAGCCATCCACATTGGAGCGAACAGATTAAATATATCAGCCAGTTTACCTGCAACTGTCGGCATAAGTGCAGAGCCCAGAATCTCACCTACTGCAGTAGGTACGGCGACGGCCGTTGCGGCGATACTTGGAGGAACGGATTCTGCCGGCAGTGTTGACAGGTACATGGGGTACATGCCTCCCCCGAATAATCCATAAAAAAAGAAAAGTGTCCCAAAAACAAGGGCCGAAGTCCCGACCGGAACCACGGTAACCGCAATACCAAACGCCGAACATAACAGGGCAGTAAGAATAAGTGCCTTTTTACGCCCTATGGTGTCGGATACAGCCCCCAGGATAAATTGCCCTAAAAATCCGCCTATACCTGAAGCCGATATAATAAAGCCAATATTTTTTATGTCAAATTTATGAACATCGACAAGAAAAGAAGATGCAAACGCGGTGAATACAAAGAGCCATCCCATGACAGGGATGCTGTTGATTGAAGAAATCATTACATTTCTGTATCTGAGAGCGTCCCAGACTTTTACCCGGTCATCTTTCTCTGTTTCCTGAATCTTTTGCCCTTCCTTCCGCATCTGAATAGCTTTTGCGACCGAAGGAGCTTCCCGCATCATGAATATTAAAAGGATGCCGACCAGGAGGGCAGGAGCCGATACAACATAAAATACTGGGCGCCAGGACCCGAACCCTTCCATTAGCCAGCCTGCGGCCTGCGAACCGAGGCCAAGACCGATCAGCATGAAGCATCCGGTTATTAATCCGGCATGCATGGCTCTTCGCTCCGGCGGCGCTTCCTCTGATATTGTTCCCATAGACAATGGATATGGGCCTCCTTCAAAGAACCCGAGAAATCCCCGGATCGCCAGAAGTTGACCTACAGTATGTACAAATCCGGTTACCCACGAAAATATTCCCGACAGGATGGTACAAATAACGATTACCGGACGGCGACCATAGCGGTCCCCGACTGTTGCGAAGATAAATGTGCCAAAGGCCCAGGTTAATCCATTGATGGCAACAATCATACCCTGTTGAGTAAAAGTAAAACCTAAATCTTCTTTGATTACCGGTATGATAACGTTGATAACAACACGTTGAATTCCGATAAAGCCAAACATCAAGCAAAACAGAAGTGTCAGTCTCTGATAATATTTCATTGTCTTGTCCCCATATTGGCTCTTCCAGCGCCGGAAAGAAATGAATAATATTAAACCTGTTTACTGCTCAACCTACACCTTAATAATTGCCTTGAGAAATTCTCCTTTTTCGGCTGCTGTAATAGCTTCGTTTATCTTGTCAAGCGGGTATTCTGCCTGTATTAACTTATCTACGGGTAACAGTCCGGCCCTGTATAGTTCAATGTATTTAGGTATGTCGTATTGAGGTTTTAATGTGCCTATTATCGAACCCATGAGTGTTTTTTCTCCAACCAGCTGCACTGGATCTATTGTCGCCTTTTCTCCGAAAGGCACTGCACCAACTACCACCGCTGTTCCGCCCGGTTTAATTGCATCCAGACTCTGTGATATTGTCTCACCCTTACCTATTGCTTCGATGGCAAAATCCACACCGCCATCGGAAATTTGCCGTATACTATCGACAACATTGTCTCTGGACGCGTTGACAGTGTGAGTAGCACCGAATTCTCTGGCAAAACTCAGCTTATGTTCAAGAACATCTACTGCGATTATTTTTGCGGCTCCTGATAATCTGGCAGCCATGATAGCGCCCATACCTACAACACCGCAACCCAGTACAGCTACTTCGGCTGACGGCCATACCTTTGCCCTGTTAAAAACCGCACCAATTCCCGAAGCAGCGCCGCAGGTTAAGGGGGTTAATTTGTTTAAATCTAAATCCCCGGGAACTTTTATCAAAAAGTCCTGGTGTGTAATGGAGTATTCTGCAAAGGAAGACTGGCAAAAGTAGCTGTGGATAACTTCATCACCTTTTTTCAATCTTGTGGTGTTATCCCGCATGGTTCCCCCGAACATAAAAAAACCGTTCATAAAACAGGCACCATAATATCCTTTCGCGCAATTGGAACACTCTCCGCAATAGACTAAAGAGTTAAATAATACATTGTCTCCCGGGTGTAAGCGAGTCACTCCGACACCGACCTCTTCAACCACACCAACTCCCTCATGTCCCAGAACAACCGGCAGGGGTGGGGGAAATCCACCGTGAAAAACAGAGATATCCGTGTGACACAGTCCCACAGCCGAGATTTTCACCTTGACTTCACCGACTTGAGGCTTCCCAATTTCTATATCCTCAATCGTTAAAGGCTTTCCGTATTCCCGCATGACTGCAGCTTTCATTTGTTTATCCTCCTTCCTTGTTTGGTTTCTAATAAATATTGGCTAAGGGGTTATTATATTCTGGGATATTTTAAATCCGGCCGGATGAATAAGAGGGGTATCAATGCGCGTGTATAGAGATTACAGGAATAGCTTAAGAAACCGGAATTTTTTAATGATTATGGCAACAATATAACTGTCACATATTAACCCGGCAACCTTTATCAGGCAGCCGGTTGATTCGTTTAAATTATATACCGCATGAGGATTTAAGTTTCTTTATTTGATTGGGGTTTTCTTAGGGGAACTATAAGGGTAGTCGAGGTTGTGTGTCAAGATAATATTGTACAGGCCATGTTGTGAATGATGTCTGACTTTACGATTCAGGAGCTTTTTGAGATTGAGTATTAAACGCCGTTATATCTGAAGGGGACCCCTTTGCATGCAAATGTCCCCTTCAGTCAATCGATATTTTTACTTTTCCCCTGTTATCGGGTGTGGAAAAGTATATGGAACCTTGTAACCGGAAGGATACGGGTGAAATGCCGTTGGTGGACCGTCCACGTCCGGAACAGGCATCCAACCCATGAGTGGTGTATTAATCCAGCCGGAATCAAAGGGGGAGCAGAAAGTATTATTCCAGTGAAGTTTGGAAAACAGCCATTTTCCGTTCTCCTTCACATATTTATTTTCATAGTATCCGTGGAGCCATTCCTGCCTTGGATAGGCTCCATATTGCTTGGATTCACAAAGCATAGTCTGGAACCTTGCCTGTGCGGTTTTACCGTCCGGATTCACGGTTACTACCCCGCCTATTTGTGTAATAATAAATTCAACCCAGGGCGGGAATTTATTGCTGCCGCCACCTGCAATAACATCCCAGTAGAGCTTTTTTACGCCCTTTTTACCATACATGATGCCATGGTCCGCAACTTCAACCGACTCAGTATTTTCGGAAAAAAGGTCTATAATCTTTGCCCAGTTATGGGTATCAAAATAGTAGCCGTAGATCTTCTGTAAATGTTCTATCTCCTGAATATCCTCAAGGAGGATTACCTGCTTTTCAAGTTCTTCAAGATTCATAATACGCCATCCTTTCTTTTTAATAGCCTGCGTTTAATAAATTCCCTGTCACTCACCTGTTATCGGGTGTTTAAAGTGAGGCTGAAACTTATAAAGGGATGGGTAGGGTGACCATATTGTCGGAGGGGCATCAGGTTTTATAACCGGATCAGGGCCGGTATGCCCAACCACAGGAGTTTTTAACCAGCCGTCTTCATATGGAGTCCTGAAGTTCAGGAAAAAGTGGAGTTTGCTGAACTTCCATTTGCCATTTTCCTTTACATATTCGTTTTCGTAGATACCATTTCCCCAAAGGGCGCGAAGATCTCCCTCATGAAGGGAAAGTGTAGGTTTTGCCTCTACCATAAATCCATAAAATCTTCCTTTGGCTGTTTTTCCATCAGGATTAACAGTTACCACACCCTGTATCTGCATATTAATTGATAGAAGGCCGAACCTGGGTTTTTTATCCTTTCCCCCCTGAATAAGATCGATATAAAATTTCCGCACACCTTCCTTGCCCCTGTACACACCATGGTCGGCAACTTCAACTGACTCGGCATTATCCGAAAACAGGTCCACTACCTTATCAAACTCAAAATAATCACAGTAGTAGCCAAAAATATTTTGCAGATATTCAATCTCCTTGATGTCCTGCAGCCTTTGAAGCCTTGCTTCCAGTTCTTCCAGTGTAGCCATGTAAATCCTCCTGTCTTAAATTGGGTTTATGTTCCTTAAATAAAAATATATTAAAGATTAAATGTATTATTCAAAAACCTGTCAGGGCTTCCATTGTGAAACCGCACGAAAAAAGCTATCGTTTCATTCTCGGCCTTCATATCGCCGTGAGGGTAATAACTAAGTTTGATAACAACTATAAGAAAAAAGAAAGAGATAAAAGATTGGCTTCGGTGCATGAAATAATCCTCCCTTTCTAAAATATGGAATATGACAATCGGAGATACACAATATCATGGAAAAAGGAAACTCAATACATGTTCCGTATGCATGGCAATACCCTTTCTGGAGAGTAAGTTTTGCCCCAGCAGTTCATTTGCCATATCCATCATGGCAATAGGGGTTTCCACCAGTGCATGTAAATATACGAAAAAACTGTCATGATCAAAATCTTCAAAATATCCGCACTTCTGTACTTCCCTGAAAACCGGTTCAACTATTACATTTAATTGTTTCTTTCTTTCCATAAGATAGTCAAAAAGAGGGCTGGTAGTGTTGTTATTGTGCATTATTATTTTAGAAACTTCAGGATTTTTAGCTACAGTAGAGACATAAGAAGCTATAAAATCCTTGAAAAGCTCTACAGGATTGGACGATTTATTTAATTTAGTAACTCTTCGCAATCTTTCTTCATGAATATTTAAACCGTAATCTGCCGCCGCTTTATATAAATCAAATTTTGTTCCGAAATGATGTCTGATAAGACTATGAGTAGTGTCGGTAAGGTCGGCTATCTCTCTTAATTTGGTATTATAAAAACCTTCTCTGGCGAAGACTTTAAGTGCGGCCTTAAGTATGGTTTCTTTTGTTTTTTCACTTACCTCTCTGGATTGTTTTCCCAGTTTTCTTTTTTTCTGCTGATGCATGATACATATTTCCTCTGCAATATCTGAATTGTCTAATAAGACCCAAAGACTATGCTTTTATTCTTTTTATATCAACGCATTAATAAGCCTATTAGAGACAAATATCAATCAATTTAATTTTTAATTGACTTTTTTACTTTACCCATGCACAGTATCTAAACTTTTTAGTAAAATATAAAATATTTTCGTTTTAACCGGATGACAGAGAGGGTTATATAATGAGAGCAAAAACTGTTCACGAAAATGCACGGGAAACGGATATTTATACCGAAGCGGATGTCGTGGTGGTTGGAGGCGGTCCTGCAGGTGTTACTGCAGCTATTGCGGCAGCGCGGGAGGGCGCTGATACGATATTAATGGACAGGTACGGCCACCTTGGGGGCATGGCCACGGGTGGGCTGGTACTGATGCTGAGTCCATCTGCCGGCCAGGGCAAGGAGTGGATGGACAGGTTGAACAGGGTTAACGGTATTCATGATCTTTCCAAGACCAGTGAGCCGGAGTGGGGATTTGCCAGTATGGTCGACCCGGAATTGCTTAAGTGTATCCTGAACGATATGGTTCTTGAAGCCGGAGTAAGACTGCTTCTGCATTCCTGGGGTACAGCAGCAGTCGTAGAAGGCAACACTGTAAAGGGCGTTATCTTCGAGAGTAAGTCCGGCCGACAAGCTGTCATGGGTAAGGTCATAATAGATGCCACAGGCGATGGTGATGTCTATGCATCTGCTGGCGCGGAGTTTGATGCTTCGCTTGACAAGGGTTATCGCACATCTCAGATGGCCATGGTTTTCCGCATTGGGGGAATTGACTTTGACAAATTTGCGGAATTTCGTAAGTCGCAACATGGTGAATGGGTAAAAATAAGAGAGGAAGGCTTTAAGTTGTCAGGATTTCATATAGCGCCAATACCTGCCCAACGCCCGGATATCTTCTGGGTAAATAACTTTATACGCGGCAAGGACTGTCTCAAATTAGAAGACCTTAACTGGGTCGAGGTTAATGTTCGCAAGATAATGATACCGTTATATTCTTTTTATAAAAAGATGGTTCCAGGTTTTGAGAACAGCTATTTATATGACAGCGCCCCGCAGATCGGTACGCGGGGCAGTCGACGCCTTATCGGCGAATACGTATTAACAGGTGAGGAAGCAAGGGCGAATAAAAAGTTCGATGATACCGTATTGATGTTCCCGCAGGGCGTACCACTCAGCTGGCCTGCTGACAAACCGCCTGAGAATGTTGAAATGCCTTATCGCTGTCTGGTTCCGGCAAAAATAGATGGCCTTCTTGCTGCCGGACGATGCTTTTCATCTGACCAGGCTGCCAATTCGATGTTCAACATAATATCGCACTGCATCCAGATGGGGCAGGCCGCCGGGACGGCTGCTGCACTGGCTGTAAAGAGCAAGGTACAACCACGGAAAGTCGACATTAAAGTACTGCAAAAGAAGCTTATAGCACAGGGTGTGGAACTGCCATAAATATTGTGCGGATGAATCAGGCTGACAGTACCGCCAGCCTGATTTATTTTATCTCATGGATTTATTGAGCTCATATTGAGCTAATTAATTATTCATTATAATTAAAATGAATAATTAAGACTTAAACCGACCTGCCTGAATTGTGTTGGAGTTACTATCTGATAATTATTCCCGTCATTGGCCGGCCATAGAGCTGCCGGTGCGGCTTCTCCAAAGATGTTGCGCGCAAAAAGCGTGACACTCCAATTATCCTGAGCCCTTATGCCCATTCTTGCCCCGACCATCCAATGCGCCCGATAAACTGAAAAAGAATCAGCCATAAGAGAAAGACGCCGCTTGGTTTTGTATGTCGCGTCGACTGAAACAAAACCATCGAGATTGTCTGTCAGCGAGTGACTGTATTCAGTAGAAACCAGGAACTTGTGTCTAGGTGCATTCATAAGCTGCTCACCACCGAGATCCTGCGGCGGCTCATCATCCGATGGGTATCCATCAGGGTATTCCGCGATATTAAAGATATAGCCGGTATTTACTCTCAATCCCCGCATCGGGAATCCGTAAAGGGATATTTCAAATCCCTTTGAAATGATGTCATCTTGAACATTTGCCACTACGCAGGAAAGCTCCTGCGTTTCTGGACTCAAATAACATTCGGTACCCTGAAAATCTTCAAGCGTGGTGTAGAAAGCATTGGATTCAAGGGCTAATTTTCCATCAAAAATCTTGCCCTTGATCCCTATTTCATAGTTTGTTGAAATTTCCGCTTTAATAACTTTAGGATCAGCAGTCGGGTCTGTAAAGGGAGGTTCTGACACTGAAGGTGTCTTTACTGCATTAGAAGTATTCAAATAGACCATCCAGTCTTCATTAATATCGTACTGCCCGCCCAGACGGTATGAAAAATAATCCTCTTTAAGTGAGGCGGTCGTTTCAGCTCCTATAGGAACATATTCAGGGGGAGCAGGCTCCTGCATATTGATAGAGGTTGTCCACAGATCATAGCGCGCAAAACGAGCGCCGGCAAAAACTGTAAAGGCATCTGTAAAATGGATATCGGCATTACCGTATACTGCGTAGTTTTTATCTTCACCCTTAGTCAGATTGCTATGACTGAGTACAGGTGGAAATCCGGGAATCGGGATCGGAAGCCGAAGCTCAGAATAAGCCAGCTCATCCTGGCTTCTATCCGATCCGTTATACCACAAGCCGGCAATATACTCCACCTTTTGACCCTTTGGAGACGCGATCCGTAAATCGGTAGTGTATCGTTTGACGGTACTTACCTGCCCGGAACTTCTGATTTCCAGGAGCCCCGGATAACTGAGACCCATTATTTGCCAGTTCCAGGGCCCTGTTTCGTGTTCTGTGTAACCTGTTATTGACGTAATTTCATGTCCAAAGGCCTTGAAGTTAAATTCAGCGGATAGAGTATAGAATTCTATCGTATTGTGTTCGTCAAAATCATGACAGGTATACTGATTCTCCGGTGATGCCGTGATACCGCATTCTGCCAACGCAGCCTGGTGTATCGGAGTAACAGAGGTAACAGGAGTAAATATACTCGGCCCTTTTGATTCGGTTTTATGGTAATTCCCTATAAGATCTAAGGAAAAATCGTCGGTGGGTTCATATAAATAGTGCAGACGTGCGCCATAGTCTTTGCTTGTAAAATCCGGTCCAAGTTTGTTTTTTCTTAGGCCATCCATATCATTGAAATTAAAGACTGCCCGTAATGCCGAATTTTCATTGACAGGTATATTCAGCATTCCCCGGTATTCCTGGCGGCTGAATTTGGACCCCAGTGTTCCGTCATCTGTTATATCGAACCCGACTTTAGCATCGAATCCCAGAGGATCAGGAGAATTTGAGATTATATTAATCAGGCCTGCTGAAGATGTATCACCGTAGAGTGTTCCCTGAGGCCCTCTGAGAACTTCAATACGCTGAACATCAAAAAGACTGTTCAAAACCGCAGCACCCTGAGTAATACCATCTATGTTAATGCCTACTGAAGGCTCCCCAATGCCTCCTACCACAGCTGTTGTACCGATTCCGCGTATTGTAGGAGCACCGGCCGGACCGGAATTACCAAACTCCAGGGCTGGAGTCGTTCTCTCAAGGTCGCGCGCACTATAGATCTGCTGTCGTTCCAGCTGATCCGAAGTTGTTACTGAAATAGCGATGGGGACTTCATGGAGACTCTGCTCTCGTTTTTGAGCGGTTACCATGATCTCGTCAAGAAGATATTCTTCCTGATCTTCTTCCTGTGCAAAGGCAGATCTGAAATCGTTGATTAAAAAGGTAACTCCTATCATCAAAAAAATAAAAAACAATAAAGGCTTTTTCATGATTTGTTCCTCCCTTTTTGATTTTACCTATCTGATATTCCTTCAATTTACTGTCGGAATGTTTCGAACGACTTTATAGGATGTAAGCAAATCGATATTAATTAAAATAAAAAACTAAAGTTTTTCAGGAGTAAAATAATATACATTCAATTGCGTCTAATTATTAACCTACTACAAGCCGATCATTTCGGTACTGGCAACGGGAATCACAAGATCTACAACCTCTATTCTTCGAGGGAGTTATTTTAAATCATTTTAATAATCCCTTTTATAATAAAAGGGATTGCTTTTTTTATTTTACAATTGTATAGTTTATTTACTGTACATTTGTAAAGTATTCAAGTCAACTAAAAATTAAGCTGGGTGATATTTTTATTTGATACACATATTAATGCATTGATATAAACAGGTTAGAGGTAGAGTCACAATTTGGGCCATACTAGACAATTCAGATATTGCAGAGGAAATTTGTATCATGCATCAGCAGAAAAAAAGAAAACTGGGGAAACAATCCAGAGAGGTGAGCGAGAAAACAAAGGAAACAGTTCTTCAGGCCGCACTTAAGGTATTCGCCAGAGAAGGTTTTTATAATGCCAAATTAAGAGAGATAGCCGACCTTACCGACACTACCCATAGTCTTATCAGACATCATTTCGGCTCCAAATATGATTTGTATAAAGCGGTGGTGGATTACGGGTTAAATATTCATGAAGTAAGATTGCGAAGAGTTGCCGAATTACATACATCGGATAATCCAGTCGAACTTTTAAAGAATTTCATAACATCCTATGTATTCCTGGCAGCTAAAAATCCTGATTTTACAAAAATAAAAATGCATAATAACACCCACACCAGCCCCCTTTTTGACTATATTATGGAAAGACAGAAACAATTACATGTAATAGTTGAACCGGTTTTCAGGGAAGTTCAGAAGTGCGGATATTTTGCAGATTTTGATCATGACAGTTTTTTCGTATATTTACATGCACTGGTAGAAACCCCTATTGTCATGTTCGATATGGCAAATGAACTGCTGGAGCTAAACCTGCTCTCCAGAAAGGGTATTGCCATGCATACGGAACGTATACTGAATTTCCTTTTCCCATGATAATGCATACAGACACTATAAAAGAGGCAGAATTACGATTAAAAAAGAGAATACCTGAAAGTCCGGTCATGGATCGTGACTTGACCAAAGGCAGTATCACAAAAAATCTATGGACACTTACCTGGCCTTCAACCATAAGCACTACTATTACAATGCTTGGGCCGACAATAGATATGATATGGGTTGGCAGTCTGGGTTCTGCTGCACTCGCAGGTGTCGGTGTATCCGGAATGGCAGTTATGGTTAGTAATTCTGCACGAATGGGACTGAACACCGGAACCCAGGCGTTAATAGCGCGATTTGTAGGTGCGGGAGATAGGCAGAGCGCCAATCATGTTGCCCAGCAGACCTTCGTTATCAGTACTGTTTTCGCTTTGATAATGGCGGCAATCGGCTTCTTTCTTGCCGAACCAATCCTGGTTTATATTGGTGTTGAGCCGGAAGTGGTCAAAGAAGGTGCGGTATATATGCGCATCATGTTCATTGGTTCTGTAGCAATGTCATTTGATGTTATGTCCCAGGGCATCATGCAGGCATCAGGGGATACTTTGACACCGATGAAAATCAGTATCTTCGTCAGGATTTTTCATATAATTTTATGTCCGTTTCTTGTATTCGGATGGTGGATTTTTCCATTTATGGGTGTTAGCGGTGCAGCTCTGACAGGAATTATTTCTCAGGGCTCGGGCGGGCTTGCTTTACTATGGATGCTATTTACCGGGCGCGCACGTTTGAAAGTAACAATGAAAGGATTTCGCTTTGACACAAAAATAATCTGGCGGATCATAAAAATAGGCATTCCTTCATCTGTGACGGCAATGCAAAGAAATTTTACCAATTTTATACTAATGTGGTTTGTAGTTCCCTTTGGCACCTATGCTGTTGCCGCGCAATCGCTTGCAGATAGAATGGATGTATTTGTTAACATGCCGGCCTTCGGCGTGGGTCAGGCATCAGGTATCCTGGCCGGACAAAACCTTGGAGCAAACCTCCCTGACAGGGCGGAGAAAACGGGTTGGATAGCAGCGGCCTGGTTTACATGCTTTACATTCACAGGCTCCGTAATTATCTGGTTTTGGGCTGAGAAAATCGTCAGCATTTTTAATAATGAACCGGACCTTGTAATAATTACCGCTAATTTTTTAAGAATAAATATTATAGCTTATCTGGTGTTTGGTCTTGTTATCGTATTGATGAGCTGTTTAAACGGTATGGGGGCTACCTACATACCAATGTGGACCACTTTACTTACCATGTGGCTGGTACAGGTCCCATTGGCATATATTCTGCCCAAGTTTACGAGTCTGGGAGTCTATGGTGTGCGATGGGGAATAGTTACAGCCATCGTCTTAAGAGCATTGGTCTATACGATATACTTCAAACTTGGCCGCTGGAAACACAAAAAAGTGATATAATGTGAGGGACCAGGAGCAGAAAAAATTATTAACACTGTGTTGTTCATCATATTTTTAAAAAAGGATCATGCCTTGGATAGAGGCAAAAAGATGTACTGACATCCAGGCATGATCCTAATAAAATTATGATGCGCCTTTATATCTCTCCTCTAATGCTGCCATTACCTCTTCATGGTGCTCTCGAGTTATTTTATAGAAGCTTACACAGTAGGCTGCCAAAATATTCAGGCCGGCTGCACACATATAAAGAATTCCAAGTCTGACCAATGTTTCTTGCGCCACAGTATCAGGGTTTGCGTTTACCGGAAACCTGATAAAATCAATAAGAAACCCAGCTATCGCATTCCCAAGACCCGAATTTATTTTTTGTGAAAATGAGTTGGTGGCAAAGAAAATACCATCACGCCGCTTTCCGGTTATATACTCATGTTCCCGTACGATATCTGACATCATAGAAAATACAGTAACAGCGGATATGCCTCCGAAAATGCTGGCTACTAACATTATGATAAATATAAACGGAAGCAGAAGAGGATCAGCATTTTCCGGGAAAAAACCAAGCAGGCGGAGAAAAACAGGAAGGACCTGGAAAACGGCCATAATACAGGCCCCAATTATCATAGCATTCTTTTTATCGAATATTTCCTGTACCGGTCTGGCAAGAACGGAACCTATCATGAATCCGGCCCCCATAGGAATGGCAAGTATCCCGAGTTGATCGGATCCAAATCCCCAGAAAAAGGTAGTTAACAGGGGCATAACGGTCGTCGATACCCCCATGTAGAGGAAAAAAGATAGAGCCCCCATAAATATGGCTCTGAAGGATGCATTTCCCCACACTTCGATAAACTCTCTAACCATCCGCATTGGTGTGAAGAGTCCCGCATCCTTTGAAGCCTTTGGCAGTGCAGGAATTAAACTGCGTGTTCCCAGAGAGGCGCTAAGCACACCTATTAATATGATTACACTGCAGAATAAGGCTAAATATGGATATCCCGCAGGATTCAGCTGCCCCCTTGGGAACTCCGGCGTGTTAGGAAGAAAGACAAAATATCCCATCATTGTTATTAATACCCCACCCAGCATTCCTATAGCTGTACGGTATGCAAATATTGATGTGCGCTCAAAATAATCATTTGAGATCTCTGAGCCCAGTGCAAGATGAGGAACCTGGAAAAGAGTTAATGCACCACGAGTAAGAACAGCAAATGCCATAAGCCACAGAAAAAGACCGATCTGCCCCAGATCTTTCGGAGGAACAAACATAAAAAAGAAAAATAATGCAAGCGGAATAGATGAGGCATACATAAACGGATGCCTGCGACCAAGGCGGGATTTACAGCTGTCTGATAATGATCCTGCCAGTGGATCAGTAATAGCATCAAAGGCCTGAGCGATAAAAATAGCTATACCGCAAAAGGACCCGGAAAGCCCAAGGACCTGATTGAAATATAAAAAAAGAAACGTATTAAAGCCTGCCTGGGTTGCAGATTCAGCCACCTGCCCCATACCATAGGTGATTTTTATACTTCGTTTTAATGCTGTCATGCAATACTCCTTAATAAATGGTTTAGTACAATTTAAGTTTTTGAGGATTAACAGTATCGGAATATTTTTATATAAAAAGAAAAAGGTTATTCTTGGGTTAACAATTCATTTTCATATTGTTCCGATTCCATTTTCATTATTTTTTCAAATACCTGAAAGTAGAATCCTTAACCATCTTTAGGGCAAACCAAAAAGGCTGAGACATGCCAGCAATGAATATCGATCGATATAATTTTTATTTGACTTATTTACTTTACAATTGTACAGTATCAAAAATTTACAACAGTATAATCAAAAAAGCAATCACTTTTATTATCAAAGGAGAGCAAGAATGGCTGAAAATAATTATCCTGAAGAATGGATGGTTGTCGATCATGTTATTCCCGGAGTTACTACCGAAATGATAGACTGGTGGTGGGTCAACATGGAAAAAGGATATGAACTATGGTGTCCTGACGAGCACAAGGGTTTTAAATGGGAAATCAAACCGCCAATGAATGGCCACATCGGTGCAGTCCAGATCGCAACAGAAAGCATTGACTACGGCCCGGTAATGGACCTCAGAATCGAATGGGTAGATCCCAACCTGGGAACTCAGGAGCAAAAGGACTTCTGGACTTACGAACACCTTCTTACCGCCGGCAGTACCGGAGAGCAGCCAGGCACAATACCCATGGTAATGCTTTCCCACCAGTATGAAGCCATACCCGAAGGATGTAAAATGAGATCCTGCATGCACGGGTTCCCAAAACCACCTCCCGGAAGCGGGCCACCACCCGAATTTAAATTTGAAATGAAGGAACATCCCACAGGAAAAAAACCGAGCGGGGGCGGCTGGCCTGCACATAATGTCGCAGAGGTAAGTACATTTAAAAATTTTCTACCCGCATTATGGGGAATCTGGCAGGCGGTTTCTGACCCTGCTATCAATCGTAAGGCCTCATTAAAGATAAAAAAAGAAGGCTCTAATATAGTTTACATATAGAGGTAATGGAGGCTCTAAAATGGATACACTGGCGAATAATTGGATTAAAGAACTAAAAATAGACATGGACGCATGCATAGGTTGCAAATCATGCATGAACGCGTGTTTTGTAGATGTGATCCGGTGGGACGAGGAAAATAAAAAACCGGTTGTCGCATATCCTGAAGACTGTGTCTGGTGCCTGGCATGTGAAGTTGCATGTCCGGAAGAATGTATTAATGTAATTCCAAATATTCCGGCACCACTGCGGTCATCATTCTGATCGAACAAAAGCGAAGGAGAAACATAATGACTAATTTGGACAACATTGGAGATGTCATATCTACAGATGTTTTAATAATAGGAGGCGGGATTGGCGGCTTGGCTTCCGCAATAAGAGCTAAGGAAGAAAATCCCGAAACCGATGTACTGATAGTTGAAAAACAGACAACCGGATATGCAGGAAAAGCAACAAAGATCGGCGGTATTCTGGCTTTTCTCGGTCCGGATAATGATGCTGATAAATTCGTTGATTTCCAGGTAAACACTTCAGGGGTCTATTTGAATGACCAGGAGTTACTTTATAAGTACATAACCAGTACATACGGGGCGATTCAACAGTTTGCCGAATGGGGTGACAAACTGGCAAAAACTCCGGATGGCAAAATGGTTTCATTCCCTCACATGTTTGCACCGGAGCTCTCTTCAACCTTTATCGATATAGATATGATGCTGCCCATGCGCTCCCGCGCAAAAAAAATGGGCACTAAAATTATAAATAAAATCCATGTGGTTGATCTTTTAAAACAGGATGACCGTGTAGTAGGAGCAGCCGGCTTTAACATTGTTGATGGCCGCATGCACATTTTTAAGGCAAAAGCGACTATACTGGCCAACGGAAGTTGCGGATATAAAGTCAGGCGCTACTGGACAGCAAGTACCGGTGACGGAATAGCAGCCGCATACCGGGCCGGAGCTCAAATGAGAAATGCCGAATACGGGAACCTTTACGGACATACGGTATACCAGGCTACTGACAGCGGCATGGTGGGTTCTGACTTTTTAGTCAACAGACTGGGTGAAAACTTATCACAGAAATATCTCCCCAATAAGGGCCCGGCAGGTGTTTTTTTACCAGTTAAGCTGGCAATAGGCCTTGAGAAAGAGGTTGCCGAAGGCAGAGGACCTATCTATTTTGAACCCCCAAAGGACGCACCACACAGAGGATTCAATATCGGCCTGCCAAAGCTCGGCAAATGGCATGAAAAAATGTCTGCAAAGGAAATAGAACACGGATTAATCCCCGGTGGAAAACATGAAATTGGTGTTCCAATGCATGGAGAAACATCATGTATAAAGGTTGATCATGAAATGAAAACCAGCCTGGAAGGTCTCTGGGCAATTGGCGATACAAGTTACGCCGGTTCTGCACTGGCCGGTGCTGTTGCTTCGCCGCCAGGTGTTTGCCCTGGTTCAGGGATCATGTTTGCTGTGATAAGTGCTCTTTGGGCAGGGGAGTCGGCTGCCCGTTATGTTACAGGGGCGCCATCGGTTGATATCGATACTCAGGAGGCGGAGAAAATTAAAGAAATGATCTTTGAACCAATGCAGAGTACAAATACATTTTCACCCAATGATGCAATATCTGCCCTGGGCGATATAACAGCGCCAATGAAATATAATCTGCGCAGAAGCAAAGATCGACTGGAAGAAGCCCTGGCCATGATTGAAACTCTTAAAGGAAAACTGTCTTCTTTGTATGCAAAAGACCTTCACTATTTAGGCAAATGTCATGAGGCAATGAGTATGGCTATATGTGCCGAATTGACCTTCAAAGCTGCACTTATGAGAGATGAAAGCAGGGGATTCCATTTCAGGGAAGATTTCCCTGAATGTGATGATAAAAACTGGCTCAAATGGATAATTATACAACAGGATGAAGGCGAAATGAAACTTACGACTCAGCCGATACCTATTGAAAAATATAAAATCAAACCGGATGATAGCCAGTAGAGTTAATCAATCATTTACCGGAAATATTGATAATCATTTAATTATAAAGGAGATTAAAAATGAAAAAACTGATGATTGTATGGACAATAAGCTTCACTCTAGTACTGGTATTGTGTGGAATTACTACCGCAGGTGCACAAAATACGCCGGATAAAAGTATCGCAGGTGAATGGCAGGCAACCTATAATACGCCGATCGGTGAAATGAACTGTCACTATACATTTAAAGTTACCGGTAAAGTACTCACCGGAAGTGTTGTCGCTGAAATGAGCGGAAATAAAAGTGAAAGTGAAATAACAGAAGGTAAAATAGAAGGAGATAAGATTACTTTCGTATGGGTATATAATAATGATGTGCAAATGTCATCCACGGGTAAACTGGCAGGAGATGAGCTAAAATTAACCCGTCAGGCTGGCACCTATGGAACCGAAGAAGCCGTGGCAACACGGATTAAGAAATCAAAATAAATAAGCAGCAGGCGATATTGTGGTTGTGGGAGGTGACAGGTCAAGATTTATTTTTCAATTGATCAGCCAAGCTCAGTAGAGAACAATATAATGTACTCGATTTATTTATAATGAAGAAGAAATCTCGGTTCAAAAAGAGGGAAGATAAAAATATATCCTTTGTTTCCGGTATAGGTCAGAAACCACCGGGGGAATAAAGCTGATCGGATCAGCTTGAAGATAATGGTTTACGGTGTGAGGCATAAGGAAAAGCCCTAAACCTCATACCGTATATCCTAAACCTGTTTCAGCATTCCTTTTTAACACCAAACTTTGCCAGTATGTCTTCCATGAGGCACCACCTGGTAAAGGCCGACTGGAGGAGATTGAGCCCCACAAAGGCGGTAAAAAGATGCCAGTAGGGGCTGTGGAGATATCCAAGCGCCAGAGAAATCAGAATAAAACAACCTGCTACTGCCCTTATAATCTGTTCCATTTTCATATCCGTTACCTCCAGGTTATTTTAGGTTGCCTCCTTATGGGTATCCTGTGATACCTGAATCGGGGATACCCTACCATAATTGCCCCGAAACACTGATGCCCTTCGGGAAGGGCAAGGGAATCCATAAGGGGTTTATAATTTGCTGCTGCAGTCATAAAAAAACCTGCCCAGCATCCGCCAAGCCCAAGTCCGGTTGCCGCTATCTCAAGGTATGAAGCAGCTATTATGCAGTCATTATGGGCAAGGCGGTTTTTAATGTTACCGTGTGTAATGACAAGTGCAGGGGCATCCCTTAATATCATGTCATACCCTGCCCTGTAGTCGTCTATCAGCTTCTGCATATGAGGGTTAGGGTTAACCCCGGGAACACCGCCACTTAATACGGTCTCGTTAAATTCAATTACAAGGGAGGAGTATTTCTTTAATTCAGTCTTATCTGTAACAACAAGCCATCTGACCCCCTGGGCATTCCGTGCTGTCGGTGCATACCTGGCAATGTCGATCAGCCTTGTGAGTTTATCCTCGGAAACGGCTTTTTCCTTGTATGACCTGATGGAGCGCCTGCTTTTAAAAAAGTTTTCACACTGTTCCCCGGTCATCCTGAATTCTTCATCAAAGGTTTCAAACCTGTGGAAATCAAGTATGCTGTGCTTAAGTGCTCCTTTTGGGCATACTGCCACACAGTGCCCGCAGCGTATACACATGGATGCCGCATCTTCGACAGTTACAGGAAAACCGTCTTTGTCATTTTCGAGAAGCCTTGATGGGCACGCGGTCAAACATATTCCGTCCTGGTTGCATTTATCTCTGTCAATTTCAATAAAATCCATTAGTTATCCTTTTCTGTTCCGTATTCGTTCTGATACAGCAATTTCATTTGCTTGTAGCGGCAGCTCCCTGTGGCTTCCCCTGCAATGCTTTTTTAATTTTTTTGGCCCAGTTTACGTCGATTTCGCAAACAATTCCATCATTTTTTTCTGTACATTTGCCGTTACCTGCTTCCTGTCATGCCCGCCCTTCAATCTTTTACCCAGCAGCCTTCCGGCATCTTCCGCAGCCTTTAACAGTTCCGGCTGTTTGTCTACATCCGGAATAATATCGGGTGTTATCTTCACATTCTCTCCCATGGTCATTCTGGGGATACCCACCGCGCAGGTTTCACCGTAACCGCATGTAAAGCAGGCTGCAGCGCCCTGTCCTGATACCTTGGCAACAGTCTCGATAAAACTGTACATAAAAAATCTTTCAAGATCATTTACCGGGCCGTCTCCGTTACTTCCTCCAACTCCAACCGCTACTGCGAGTTTGCCCCACAGTGATTCACCGGCCTGGTGCCTGAACTGATACCACCGTTCAATAAAGAATCCACCCCCAGAGGAGGTGGTATTGTGTTTACCCCTAAAAGGGGATAAGTCTACCTTGCTCCCAATGGGGCAAGGATATCGAGTTGCCCCTTATAATATTTAGAATAATTTGATCTGTTGTTCTTCTTTACGCTCTTGGGAGTCTTGATACTTTACATATTTCCTTATCATTTCTGAATCCAAACCTACTGTATCAACGCAGTAGCCTTTTGACCAGAAATGGTTTCCCCAATACGGTTTTTGCTTTAAGCCTTTGTATTTGTTGAAAACACGTATCGCTGTTCTACCTTTTACGATACCACAGTAATCTGATATTGATAGCTTTGGTGGTATCATGGTCACTAGGTGAATATGATCAGGTTGTATATTCATCTCTAATATTTCAACATCTTATTAAGCTGAAAATGTCCTTATACAGTCTGCAACTTCTTGACCTATTTCTCCTCCAAGAATTTTGTGACGATATTTGGGGACCCAGACCATATGATACTGGCAATGCCATAATGCATGTGATAACTTTCTAAATCGACTCATTGTCTTCTCCTTTCACTGTTGTTGGTGGGACAACTCAGTGTTTAGGAGTAGCAATGAGTCGTTCAAATGGCAAAGCCTTTGAACTCTGACCATGCCCAAAGGACATGGTTTTCTATGTTAAAATAAAGGCGTGTGTAATGGCATTAAGGGTGCTGTAAAAATTAGGCGCCCCGATCACATAGGCATCGGCATCGATTATTTTATCCCTCAGGTCATACATATCATCCTTTATGCTGCAGACATTTTCCTTTGCACAATTGAGGCATGATATGCATCCTGAGATCTTTTTCCCCTTAAGGGAAATAAGATCATAGTCAATACCGGTATTGTCCAGGACAGTTTTTACAAGCCTGTATGTCCCGGAAACGGATTCATCCCTTGAACTTCCGGATATTCCAAGAATTTTCATTTGGTCCCCCTCCATGAGGCTATAAGATTACAGGATATTTATCAGCCATTAAACTTGTCATATCGTTTTGGGTTGGACAATTGCATCTTCAGGACAGGCAAGAATACATGATCCGCATTCATCACATCTTTCTCCGATCATACTGTAAGGACTCCCCGGTTTTATCGCCTTGAAGGTACATACCTCATAACAGGCACCGCATTCCGTGCACTTATCGGCAAGGATAACGTTCCCCGGAAGATAATACACTGCCCCGCCAAAGGCAAAGCGTTTTCTCAGCAGCTTATGGTCCCGGTTCACCATTTCATAATCAAAGTCATAGATCTCACCTCTGCCTTTATACATGATAAGGTTCCGGGTGGCAGGGTATTTTTTCATATCAAAAAGCGCTACTTTGAACTGCTCGTTTGTTTCCGCTTTTTTCCTGACTTCATCTTCAGATAACTCTCTTACATTTCCGGTTATCCTCAGTGTATATCCCGGTTCAAAATTCGGAACGCCATTTTCATCGGCGCCCGAAATCTTTGACGAGGGATACATGCCGCACACAGCAAGATTGCCGGATTTAATCATCTGCTTATAAAAGGGTTTTATGAACATCGTCCTGAGATAAAGACCGTCATCATCACAGGCATAAAAATGGGCTATCCTGGAATGAACACAGCCGTCTTCAATTGTAGAAAATGTTAAAAATCCAATCTGTTCGGTGTATTCGAAGATTTGCTTGAGTTCCATTTCTACTCCCTTTGAATCAGTATTTAGAATTCCATAAATTGCAGCTGCTGCATGTGGTATGAAGAATAAAACTTCTGATACCTTACACCATATACCTCAAACCATTTTTTTATAGCAAGGCTGTTTATTTTAAGTTATGTTATCATAACACAATTACACTTATAAATGGGAGGCCGAAAATGACTGAAAAAAAGTATGAACACCTGATTAATAAGGAATTTAATAGAGGAAAAGATGAAATTGGCACTCTTTTATTTCAGTTCAATGAGGATATAGCTGCAAATACACCTTTTTTTTCAGATGTAGCCTGGATATGGCCCAAACCTGAAAAGATTATAATGGAAGGCGAATCCCATTCCCATGATTTTGATGAAATTGTCACCCTTTTCGGAACTAATCCGGATGATACCAGAGATCTGTGCGGAGAAGTGGAGTTCTGGATTGAGGATGAAAAATATGAACTCACAAACAGCTGCCTTATTTTTATACCCAAAGGAACAAAACACTGTCCCATAATTTTTCATAAGGTGGAACGGCCAATTTTCCATTTTATAGTGGGACAGGCAGGGAAATACGACAGGTAAATTGAGATTAAAAATTGTTATTTGATTTCAAGCTGTCAGCTATCAGCGTTCAGCTTTTTCGAGACTGCTTTATATCGGGTTTATTTTCAATAATTCTATGTTCATTCCCCATAATTCCAACTCAATAGCACTGATTTTCCAGATTATTTCAAATTTTCAATACCTCTGACATTTTATGTCATACCCTGCATGATAATCTTTTTTCGGACTTACAGTTGAAAGCTGCTTTTACAATTATTAGCTTTACCATATTTTTATAACAGTATAATGTTTCGTTTTTTCTAAATCTCAATCACAGACGGTATTTAAAATGTTTTTAGAAGATATACTTATCAAGGGTGCGAGAGAGCACAACCTGAAAAATATTGATGTAAAACTCCCAAGGTTTAAACTTGTCGTTATAACAGGGGTTTCCGGCAGCGGAAAATCCAGCCTGGCATTTGACACCCTGTACGCCGAGGGGCAGAGACGATATGTGGAATCCTTATCTTCCTATGCCCGGCAGTTTATAGACCAGACAGAAAAACCCAGGGTGGACTATATAGGCGGCCTGAGCCCGGCCATTGCAATTGAGCAGAAGGCTGTAAGCAAAAATCCGAGATCAACGGTAGCTACTGTAACCGAGATATATGACTATCTGCGCGTGTTATATTCCGGCATAGGAATACCTCACTGCCCGAAATGCGGCAAAAAGGTAAAGGCCCAGTCTGCCCAGGAGATAGTGGAACAGGTCGCAGTGCTTCCACCCAAAACCCGTCTGCAGATACTGGCGCCCCTTGCCCGCAACCGCAAGGGCACCTTCAAGGACACATTTTTAAATGCCCGTTCGGAAGGCTTTACCCGCGTACGCGTGAATGGAGAAGTAAGATCCCTTGATGAAGAGATCACCCTGGATAAAAAGAAAAAACATAATATTGAGCTGATAGTGGACAGGTTGATTGTCCCGGATGAAAACGAAGCAAACGGATCGTTTACTACAAGACTTACTGATTCAGTTGAAACCGCGCTTAAGGCGGGTGACGGCCTTATTGTTGTGGATAAAGGTGATGACAGTGAGTGGCTTTTATCCGAGCTTAATTCATGCGTGGACTGCGGAATGAGTTTTCCAAGGCTTACACCTGCAATGTTCAGTTTCAATTCACCGATCGGTATGTGTCCCGAATGTAACGGCCTTGGTACCCGGCTGGAGGTTGATCCCGAGCTTTTCTATGATCAGGATAAGACAATCAACCAGGGAGCGGTCAGGACATGGGGAGAAATTGCCAAAAAGACAAACGGCGGAAGGTATAAGATAGCAAAACAGATTGTGGAGCAGTACGGACACGATCTTAATACCAAATGGAAAGATCTTTCAAAAAAATGCCAGGACGCCATTCTCTATGGCGGAGCAAAGATAGTATGGAAATGGGATAATACCCGGAGCAGCGGAGAATATAAAGGACTGCATGAAGGCGAGGTAAACTCGATCCGCCGGAGGTATCACCAGACAAGATCGGAATTTACCCGCAAGTGGTATGGTTCATTTATGAGCACCCAGCCATGCTCTACCTGCAACGGAAAAAGACTCCGCCCCGAAAGCTGCGCAGTTACAGTTGGAGACAAAAATATTATTGAAATTACCGAGATGTCCATAGGCGAATCATCGGCCTGGGTAAGAGACCTGATACCCCGGATGTCAGATGAAGAGAGAGAGATCTCGGAAGAGGTTTTAAAGGAGATTGGCGAGCGGCTACAGTTTCTTCTCAATGTAGGCCTTCACTATCTTACCCTTGACCGCCCGGCATCTACCCTTTCAGGGGGAGAGGGTCAGCGTATCCGCCTAGCCAGCCAGATCGGCTGCGGGCTTTCGGGCGTACTTTACGTGCTCGACGAACCATCCATAGGTCTTCACCAGCGCGACAACCGCAGGCTGCTCGATACACTGGTGCGACTGAGGGATCTTGGCAATACGGTGGTAGTGGTTGAGCATGATGAAGAGACAATGGCAACTGCCGACTGGATCGTAGATCTTGGACCCGGAGCAGGGGTAAACGGCGGATGGGTAGTCGCAGAGGGACCTTTAAAGAAAATCATAAAAAAGAAGAAATCACTTACAGGAAAATACCTGAGCCATGAGCTCAAAGTGACTTCGCCAAACGGCATAAGGCGGCCCTCAAACGGCAAATGGATAACTGTTGTTGACGCTGAACAGAACAACCTTAAAAAGCTGAAGGCAAGTTTTCCCATAGGACTATTTACATGCGTTACGGGTGTATCAGGAAGCGGAAAGTCATCACTTGTGGCACAGACATTATACCCGGCCATTGCAAAGGTACTGCATAATTCGGATAACAGGCCCGGAAAACATAAACGCATAAACGGCTTAAACAACATAAACAAAATAATAAATATAACACAGTCACCAATCGGACGTACCCCCCGTTCAAATCCCGCGACCTATGTCCAGCTCATGAACCATATCAGGGATCTTTTTGCGCAGCTGCCCGATTCAAAGGCAAGGGGATATAAACCAGGCCGTTTCAGTTTTAATGTAAAGGGCGGAAGGTGCGAGTCCTGCCAGGGGCACGGAAAAAAAAGGGTTGAGATGCATTTTCTTGCCGATGTGTGGGTAACCTGCAACATATGCAAAGGCACACGCTTTAACAAGGAAACCCTGCAGGTCCACTACAAGGGAAAAAATATCTCGGATGTACTTGACATGGATGTTGACGAGGCATTAATATTTTTTGAAAACATCCCGAAGATTAAAAAAATAATCCAGACCCTTTCGGATGTTGGCCTGGGATATGTAAAGCTGGGACAGAGCGCCCTGACACTTTCAGGAGGAGAGGCACAGCGCGTTAAACTTGCCAAGGAGCTTGCCAGGGTTGCAACGGGTGATACGGTATATATCCTGGATGAACCCACCACAGGGCTTCACTTTGCGGACATCCAGAAACTGCTTGATGTGCTGCACACCCTTACTGATGCGGGCAATACAATAATAGTGATAGAGCATAACCTTGATGTAATAAAGACCGCTGACTGGGTAATCGACCTTGGACCTGAAGGCGGTGATGAGGGCGGTCATATAGTTGCAGAGGGAACTCCCGAGGATGTTGCGAAGGTAAAGGGCAGCCATACGGGTATGTTTTTAAAGGAAATGCTTAAAAGCTAAAGACTTATCTCTCGCAGGGCTCACAGAGAACGCAGAGAAAAAACAAAAGGTGGTTAGAGGTAAAAAACCTCAACCGCCTTTAATCATTTCATATTTAAGGGCTGATACAGCTATCTACTAAATAAATCTAATACTTCATTCTTAACTTGCGTCTCTTTTTAGAGTATATTACCCTATTGGCAAACTATTAAATTGAGGACATTTTGGAACTTACCGAGATAAAAAATAAAATAGAAGGCGCTATTAAAGCGCTGCCTCCACAAAAGCTTAAAATTGCTTTGAACTTTTTGGAGGATTTAAAGGTCAGTGATGAAGATGAAACCCTGGCGCTTCTTAATGATGATAGTTTTATGGAAGATTACCGGAAAGCAAAAGAAGATATTAAAACCGGAAACACCATAAGCTGGAAAGACATTAAGAGAGATGTATAAAATAGAACTTTCTCGTAAGACTGCCAAGTTTTACCAGAAGGCTGATACTGTTACGGCTAAGAGACTTAACCTGGCTTTTTCAAGACTCGCTGAAGATCCGTTACAGCAATATAACATCAAAAAATTATCAGGTGAGTTGTAGGGCAGCTATAGATTAAGGCAAGGATTTTATAACATAAATATTTGAATATTCTCGCAAATAAGGAGAATCTTGATTTAGGAGGAAGTTTCCAGTAAAATTACCTGGTTTTTTCGATAGAAATTTTTTTAATAAATAATGGAGTAAATTATGAGTACCTACACAGCCATAATTCATAAAGAAGACAACCTTTATATTGCAGAATGCCCTGAAATAGGAACCGCAAGCCAGGGAGAAACTATTGAGGAGGCTGTTAAAAATCTTCAGGAAGCTACAGAACTTTACCTTGAGGAGTTTCCCATAAATCAAAGCTCCCGATCTATTCTTACAACATTTGAAGTCTCTGCCAATGCCTGAGCTACCACACATCTCAGGTGATGAAGCTATAAAAATATTTAAACGGCTTGGATTCTGCGAGGCAAGGCAAAAAGGCAGCCATGTTGTCATGCGCAGGGAACATAAAGGATGCGTCATCCCCAGGCATAAAGAACTTGCCATAGGAACACTCAGAAGCGCAATTAAACAGGCCGGCGTCTCTCCGGGAGAATTCCTGGAAGCATACAAAAATAAATAACATCATAAAAAACACTGGAGGGTTCAGCCCTTCGGGCTTCTGCTGACTCCGGGTGCAGCCCCCGAACACAACTCTGGATCTTCGGCATGACTTATCTTGTACGCTCCTTTCAGCCGCTTGAGTCCCCCACCAACAGGCTTTAGGCCAACTGATAATGTATGTTATGTAATATGTAATAGGAAGGCAAAAAAAACGCGCTCCCGAGAAGTCATCGGGATCACGTTTTCTGAACTATTCTTACATAACATGGCTCATTATCATAAGCCCTAAAACCTTAAAAACCCCCGGCCGAAGCCCCTTAAATGGCATCAAAATATTTAGAAGTAGAATGACCTGCCAGAATGGACTTAATAACATCTGCAACAAATCCTGCGACATGTACAAGGTGAAAACCTTCAAGGGCAAGGTATTTCTGTTCAATGGGATTTGAGTTAGTTGTATTAAAACTGTTTATCCACCCGCTGCTCAGGGCTTTCTTGAGATTGTCATAGGCAGATCCGGCAGGGTCAAAATGTGCGGCAAAGAAGTGAACTTCTTCTGCGCCATACTGTTCCTTTAAAATCCTCGCAGATCCGTTCATGCTGCTGCATGTAAGTGCCATATCATCAAAAAGACCTATCTTTTTACCTTCAAGTGAACCCTGGAGACGGTGATGACTTATGGGGCTGTTCTGAGAATTATGGTCATGCCCCTTAATACCCATGAAAACCTCGGCGCCTGTCTGTAGAAAGCTTTCAACTATAAGAGCCCTTTTACCTGAAGAAAAATCAGTTGATGCGACCTGGTCAATACCCATTTCTTTTGCGCGCTCTATGAGTTTTCGTAAAAAATAAAATCTTCTTGTTCTTATGGGTGCAAAAAAACCTGCATGTGGTGACTGATGAGGGTCAAATATTGCTATGGACTTGATACCCGGAATCTTGCTTATTTCATGGCATAGCACAGGGGCATTGGGCACATGACCTGCACTGTGTTCTGCATCATCCTTGCCGCAGAACCAGGTTATTATCAAATGTATCTCTCTCGCGCTGCCGCATGCCTTGCAGAGCATTTTCAGTTCTTCAACCGGTGAACCTATTTCATTATACTGCAGGCTCGTAATGATAAAGACTTTGCGGTCATTTACTGTTATGTCAGAATCCCTTACACATCTCGGATAACCGTTTGGCCAGTTTCCTGTTGATATGAATACAGGCTTAATATCAAGCTGTTCAGCTACATGGGAAACAAGGTCCGGATTTTTTCTTCCGGAAACTATTGCAAAGTCTTTTGAATTATAATCGTTCATTCTTCTCTCTCTTTCATGATCTAATACTTAAAAAATTATTCCCTGTCATAGCTGGACGTAAGCATTACCTCCACCCACGTAACAGGTTTACCAATTCTTTTGAAAATAAGGGGGCAGTGAGACATTCCGGCCGGGACAGTTACTATGGATGGCTTATTGATAATCTGCGGTTCCCCTTCCATATAAAATTCAATATCCGCATCAAAATCATATTTATCATTGGGATTGTTTCCGAAAAAACACATTACATGGGAGAAGTCATGGGTATGCGGTTCTGTTTCATCACCCTCAAGATCCGCCTTCGTTATTACTGAATAGAGAATCTGGCAATCGACTCCAAGTTTGTCAGGGCTGGCGAGGAATCCCTCAAATACTTCTCCGGTATGTAATTTTCCTTTGGGTGTTTCCAGTATGTATTTTGAAAATCTTGATTCAGCCATTCTCTTTACCTCCCTTAATTATTTCTCTAGTAAAATATCTAAATATCAGAATCACAATTTTTATGATACTTCATCAATTAACTCCTCCATGCGACCTGCTAAATATAAAGGGATCGAAAGCAGTCGATATTTTACCGGTTGTCCTGAAGTTGTTTTCAGGTCAAGATCTTCTACTCTAGGAGTATTGGAGTCAATACGAACAGCAAACCCGAGTTTTTTTTCTGCCATGAATTGATGAAGAGATTTCATTCTTCCTGCTGCACCTGATTTCACCTCTACCGGAACAATTTTATTACCATGTTGAATAATATAGTCTATTTCTCCAAGTCTCCCACCTGTCCTCTGCCAGTAAAAAAGCTGAGGATCGGTTGTATTTGCCTGAGCGGACCTCAATTGTTGTCCGACAAACTGTTCCGCAATTCCCCCTTTATTGGTAAAAATCATTTCCTTTGTTTGTACCGGTTTTGATGATGATAAACCAAGCTGGGCGGAAATCAGGCCAACATCCAGCATCAGTGCCTTGAAAAATTTATCATTTGATTGTGCACCCAGAGGAAGTCCGTTCCCGCTTGTGTGTGCGATCATGGAACAGACCCTTGCCTGAAACAATAATGTCAGAGACTTTTTAATAACAGGCACCTGTATACCTTGATCAACACGGCTGTAGATGAATTTATTTCCAAGCTGTTCCGCTACCGAAAGCATGATTTTATTAAGAAGTCTGGCATCAATGTCTCCGCCGTATTTATAAAAATCATCCCGGTATGTAGACAACAAATCATGTTGTATCTTAATGCAATTCTGTAAATCATTCGTATCGACCCAGGCTTGGACAGACTCAGGCATCCCCCCTGTCAGGCAATACTGATAATATAGCTCCATATACTGTTCATGTATTGTTTGAGGTATCTGGCTTTTTACATCCAGTTCCATCAAT
Source organism: Desulfatiglandales bacterium (assembly GCA_963667015.2). Classification (GTDB taxonomy): domain Bacteria; phylum Desulfobacterota; class DSM-4660; order Desulfatiglandales; family HGW-15; genus JAAZBV01. The sequence goes on along the minus strand of CAXXJJ010000001.1, from coordinate 1,405,863 downwards.
CTTTGATAAAGCTGTTCTTTTCCCGATGCCAGCACAAATTCAAAAAAAGACATGGGTTCCAGATATAAGTAGGTAATACGCCCCACCGGCATACTGTATTGAGATTTAGTCAATGCAAATTCCAACAATGATCCGGCAGCAATTATTGGAAGCTCGGGGATATCCTCTTTAAACCAGCGAAGTTTTGAGAAGAGCTCAGGAGCAGATTGAATTTCATCAAGAAAAAGACATGTAGATTCAGGATTAATCATTGTCCCCAAATCAACCTCAATATTTTTAATAATCTCCCGCGGATCAGCAGCAGAAAAAAGATCTGCTTTTCCGGGAAATTTTTCAAGGTTCAATTCGATTAAGCGAAGACCGTTCTGTTCGGCAAAATCACGCACCAGCCAGGTCTTTCCCGTCTGACGGGCACCTCGAATTACCATGGGTTTCCGGTTACTGCTTCCAAACCATTCATTAAGTATATTTGAGGTAAATCTATTCATATTATTTTTTAATTTATTTAATATTGATTTAATACATCTATTATGCCGTTTATTTTTGATTTTTACTATAAAACAACGCGTTGTTATTGTCAATTTATCATTTATTAACGCATTAATTTATAACATCCGGGTTATCTTTGATCTTTTTCCGGTTTTAGAGTAAATATATTCCTGTTCTCTTCACAACAGCCTTATTTTCATTTCATACTAAAAGGAGCTGAAAATGGGATCTATCTACAGGCATGTATTTGCACCAATTCGTATAAGGGGAGTCGACTTTAAGAACCGCATTGAAATGGCACCGCCTTCACCCAACCTGGCCGATCCGGACGGCAGGGTAACCCCGGAGTTTGTAGAGTGTTTCAGATCCGTTGCAAAGGGGGGCGCGGCAGTAATATCTGTCGGAAATTCAATTATCGATCTCAGTGAGGCCCGTGATGAAGAACGCCAGCTCGATCTTGGCAGGAATGACTTTATCCTTCCACTTACCCGTTATGCCGAGATGTGCCTGGGTTACGGTGTGCAGCCGTCTCTCGAGATAAACCATATGGGAATGGATGCCCCATATGACAGGTATCATACCCCTGCAATAGCGCCTTCGTCATATATAAGGCCCTTTGAAATGATGCTCGCAAAGAAGGCCGGCAGAGAACCTGTTCCTACACAGGAGATGAGCCATGAGAAGATAAGGGAGATTGTCGAAAAATTCGCCATGGCAGCCTTCAGATGCAAAAGGGCCGGGTTTAATACCGCCATGATACACGGCGGGCATGGCAATCTGATCTCTCAGTTTGCAAGCCGCCTGCATAACTTCCGCACCGATAAATACGGCGGTTCACTTGAAAACAGGGCGCGCTTTGCACTGGAGGTTCTTGACAGGACACGGGAGCTTGTGGGAGAAGACTTTGTCATAGAATACCGTATCTCGGCGGATGAGATTCACCCGGATGGAATGCATTTTGATGAAACCCTCCAATTTATAGAACTGATAAAAAACAGGGTAGATATCCTGCACGTATCAGCCGGGCTTCACACTGATTTTGAACTTATGCGTGAATGGTGGCAGAACTATATGATGCCCCGGAATTACAATGTGCACTGGGCCGGAAAAATAAAAAAGGCATTCTCTGATCTGCTTGTATGCACTGTGGGTTCAATTATGAACATAAAGGATGCCGATGAAATCATTGAAAGCGGCAAGGCGGATTTTGTTGCAATGTGCCGTCCCCTGCTGGCAGATCCGGAGCTTCCGCGCAAGTATGCACTGGGCAGAGAAGAGGATCACCGGCCCTGCCTGCGGTGTCAGTATTGCGGAAGCCGCCTGATGATTCCTGCGGTTATCAACTGTGCTGTAAATCCTTTTCTTGGCAATGAGGTTGAATTTCCCGGCAACAGGGTATCGGAAGCAAAAGAAAAGAAGAGGGTCGCCATTGTGGGCGGAGGTCCTGCCGGTATTCAGGCGGCAATTACACTCTGCGAACGTGGACACGATGTTACGCTTTATGAAAAGAGTGATAAACTAGGAGGGAACCTTATACTGGGCGCTGTACATTCATTTAAACAGGACCTGAGGGATTATATTAAATACCTGCTTTGTCAGCTTAACAAGACCCGGACAAAGGTACTTCTTAACACCGAGGCGACAAGGGAGATCCTGGATGCTGAAAAATATGACGGCCTGATAATCGCAGTAGGTGCAAGACCAATAATACCGGATCTTCCAGGCATAAATAAACCCCATGTTCACTGGGCCCCTGATGTTGAGTCGAAGGATTTAGAGATTGGTGAAAAAACAGCTGTTATAGGCGCGGGTTCAGTCGGTGTGGAGTATGCCATTGAACTAAAGCAGAATGGCAGGGATGTTGTGCTAATTGAAATGGCACCCGATCTGTCGCACCTCTTTAAATCATCAGGAGGTGTTTCAATAGAGCTTATCGGCCTGATAAAAAAACTGGAGATCCCGGTGTACAACAGCTATAAACTTATGGAAATTACCGACAGCAGCATAATATGTGAAAACACAAACACATCCGAAAAACTTGAACTGCCTGCCGATACGGTACTTTTGGCCCTGGGTGTTACGCCAAGGCATGATGTTGCTGATGAACTGAGGAGAAGCGTCCCTGAGACAGAGGTTTATGTTGTAGGTGATGCAGTAAAATCGGGAAATGTTGGGCCTGCGATTATGTCAGCATTCAGGGCTGCGGCATATATGTAAAAATCCGGATCAACAGAAAATTATTTTTCTTCCTCCGGAGGGATTGATATTTCTATCTCCCGTTTACTGATTTTGTTATTAATATAAAATATCATTATCCTTACAATGGCAGCCCCCCCGATAAACGGGATAAGCATCATATTGGGATTTTTTGTACGCATATAGAGCACCCCTGCTAACAGAAAAGATAAGCCGATAATCAACGAACCAATAAAGTCGCAGCCCTTTGTCTCATAGTCCCCGGGTTTTTTAATAAATGAAATAAAACGAAATACCGGCCAGCGCCTTGCCGCAAGAATTATCAATGCGCCAATCAGGGTTGGTATCAAAGATATAATTTTTATATGTTCTATTCTTGCCTCGATCATTAAAGGGAAAATTATACCGATGATACCAACAAAAATTATGAGGACTATTATTATGCTGATTAAAAAGCTTATAATTTTTTCCAGTATCGGGTGTTTAATGTAGTTTGTCATATTTTTCCAGTCTTACATCATGTTTTTCGGCATTTTACACCTGTTTTTTGCATATAGCCAGAACAATGTACTTAATGTGCCAAGCACTACATTCATTATACCCAGGATAACAATCCGGTTGCTCCAGTCCATGGAAATAAATACAAGACCAAGGCTCCCGAAGGAACCCATAAAACAAAACATCAGAGATGATGCCGACCCGGCATTTTTGTCCTGCTGTTCTATCATAAGGTTCATGGACGGCGGCCTCTGGAGGGCAAAGGCGGCACTTCCTATAGCAATGGTAGCCAGAAAAAGTGCGGGATGCAATTCACCGATAAGGATTGTGAGAATACCGCTTATAATGCTCAAAATAAAACTGATGGTGATCAACACGACGGGTTTAATAATCTGAGAAATCCGGATATAGGCTATGGCAACAAGAACACTCACAACTGCATTAGCCGCAAAATAATAACTGTATACCTGCTCACTCACACCGAAGGTCTGTTGAAATATAAAGGATGATATACCGACAAAGGCCATCATGCCCAGTGGAGCCAGTGCAAACAAAAATACCAGCCTCGCAAAAGATGGATTGAAAAGCACAACAAAGAGTTTTCCCATTGAAGCAGGAATGCTGTCGTTAGAACGCTCAAGGTTGGTTTCCTTGTAGAAAATTCCGAATATCAATGTAATAAATCCCAGTATTGCCAGAACTACAAAGGCCCCGCGCCATGAGGTAAATGCCAGTATCCATGCCCCTAAAATCGGTGCGGTTACAGGAACAAAACCGGTTAAGGCGCCTATGATGGCAAAGGCCTTTTCCTTTGCCTCAGGAGGAAAAAAATCTTTAATAATAGCCGTGGAAACAGCCATTCCACCCGCGCAGCCTATTGCCTGAAACAATCTTGAAACGATCAGAAAATAGATATTCGGGCTGAGCGCACAGGATACACTTGCAAGAACATACAGTGTTAATGCCACCATAATGACTGGTTTTCGGCCATACCTGTCAGACAGGGGGCCGAATACCAGTCCGCTGATGCTTATCACAAAAAAGAATCCGGACAATGTAACATTGACCAGCTCAATAGTAGTGTTCAACTCTGCCTTAATAGAGGGAAGCGCGGGCATATACATATCCGTTGCCATCATTGGAAAGGCCGTAAGTATTGCCACAAACACCATCATGACCCCAACACCCAACTGGCCCGGTGTCTTTATATTTGACTCATTATACATCTGCTCAATCATTTATTTTAACCCCATTATAAACAAACCGATTATCTAACAACAGTGTTGCCGGAGTATTTGGATTTATTTTTGTGATAATGCTTTTATCAGCTGGTTAGCAGAAAAATAAAGGCTGTGAAAACAAAAACTCTTGTCAGGATACACACTTTGGTAGAGGAAATCTTCTTTATCGGTCGTTATTATTTCTTTATATATTTTTTTTAAACTCAATTTATTTCGAAGAAGTATAGTATATGAACTAATAAGTGTCAATATCGAACAATCGCCTAATTTAAAGAACAAAAATAGACAAAATCGGGTATTTGGATTATCATCGTCAAAATCAATTTTAGTCTTTCCAATATTCATCACATGGAGGCATAACATGAAAATCAGGATCACAATCTTTCTTCTATTGCTTTTTTTACCCGTTTTTGGATATGCACAGGGAGGATTTCAGATGGATAAAATAAAAACATCAGATGGTAATCTGGAAATAACCTTTATCGGTCATGGCACCCTTATGTTTTCCTTTGAGGGGAAGGTTATTCATGTCGATCCATGGACCAGGTTTACTGATTACAAGGATCTGCCAAAGGCCGACATTATCCTTGTCACTCATGAACACATGGATCACCTCGATAAAAAGGCTATAGATGCCCTCAAAAAAGACAGCACCCAAATTATCCTTACCGAGACATGCAGGCAACAGATCGGAGAAGGGACAGTAATGAAAAACGGTGATAAAAAAACCGTATCAGGATTTAAGATCGAGGCAGTACCTGCATATAATATTGCCCCTGACACATCTTTTCATCCAAAGGGAAAGGGAAACGGTTATATCATAACATTCGGAGATAAAAAGGTTTATGTGGCCGGAGACACGGAAAATATTCCAGAAATGAAGACGTTAAAGGGGATCGATATAGCATTCCTGCCGATGAACCGCCCTTATACCATGACCCCCGAAATGGCGGCCGATGCAGCAAAGGCCTTCAGGCCCTCCCTCCTTTATCCCTATCATTATGGTGAAACCGATACCTCTAAACTGGTTGACCTTCTTAAGGATGAAAAGGATATTGAGGTAAGGATCAGGGAAATGAAATAAAGACTAGGCGCATCCGCCGTCGCTAAAGCTATGGCGGATGCGTCACTAATCATCAATCATTGGAAGGAGTAAACCCGCCATTGAGTCTGAATTCCTCTTTTCCCAGGATATCATGAAGGTGCAGTATTCCCCTGAGCCGCTTTTCTTCATCCAGGATTATAAGGTGTGTTATCTGATATAATTCCATGATCTGCAGGGCCTCGGCCGCTGACATGTTCTCGTCAATGCCCCTTGGCGAGGGTGTCATTACATCATCAACAACCAGAGAGTATATGCTCTCCTGTTTCATGAGCGCCCTTCTCAGGTCGCCGTCAGTCAGGATGCCTTTTACCCTTCTTTCATGATCAACTACAACAGTTACGCCGATTCCCTTTGAATCTATCTCCACGATGGCGTCATATACCTTTGTTCCGGCATTCACCACCGGGATATTATCGCCCGCGAACATGACTTCCTTTACCTTGGTGCCGAGTCTTTCGCCAAGGGTTCCGCCGGGATGAAACCGCTTAAAATCCTTCTGCCCGAACCTTCTGAGCTTCATGAGCACGACAGCCATGGCATCTCCCATGGCAACTGTTGCTGTAGTACTTGTTGTAGGTGCCATTGTTATTGGACATGCCTCCCTTTCAACCTTTACATCGATCACCACATCGCTCATCCGGGCCATTGGAGACTCAACATTGCCCGTAAAACTGATTATCTTTGCTCCCATGTCTTTCTTTATCATTGGGAGAATTTTATTGATTTCATGCGTGTGACCGCCGTTTGAGATAGCCAGGACAACATCTTCCCTGGTTACCATGCCAAGATCTCCATGAAGGGCCTCGGCCGGATGCATAAAGATAGAAGGAGTTCCGGTACTGCTCATGGTAGCAGAAATTTTTCTGCCCACAAGCCCTGATTTACCCATACCGGTTATGATTACCCGGCCTCTTGATTTAACAATTATCTGCACAGCCTTTTCAAATTCAGGCCCAATACGATCAACAAGATCAAGGATACCCTGTGCCTCAATTTTTAATACTTCTTTTGCCTGTTCTATTATCATTCTATTCTTGCCTTAAAGATAAATATACTTCATTTTCAATAAGTTAGCTATCTGCCAACCTATGAGACTCTATTACCATGTAAACCAATGCTTCTCAAGGAATAATTTCAAGTCGAACTTCATACCAGGGAGACAGGTTTAATCCGTCTTCGCAAAAACCTCCCCGCGACAAGAACCTTTCTCTACTATTTTCCATTCCAGAATTTTTTCAGCACACGATCCAGTTCGGATTTTGAATTCACTGCAACCGGACTCCAGCCCGCAGGAAAAAGGGATTTATATCTGTAACTCCTGTACCTGTCATCGACCAGGACAACCACTCCCCTGTCATTTTCCGAGCGGATCACTCTTCCGGCAGCCTGAAGCACCCTGTTTATACCGGGATAGAGATAGGCATATTCAAAGCCAGCCTGATCGCTCTCTGCGAAATAATCCCTGATAATATCCCTCTCGGGAGATATTCCCGGAAGCCCCACGCCATATATTACTGCCCCTGACAATCTCTCACCGGTGAGATCGATACCCTCGCCAAATATTCCTCCCATAACGGCAAAAGCCACAAGAGTAGATTCATTGCCCGTAGAAAAACGGCTCAAAAAATTATCCCGTTCTTCATGGGTCATCCCCGGATTCTGGATAATCATTTCAAAACCGGTTTTTTCCGGTTCAAACAGCCCGGTCACCATGTTCATGTACGTATATGAAGGGAAAAACAACAGGTAATTACCCTTTTTCGAATCAATAACCGGGCTTATGAGTCCGGCAGCAGAGGCCTTGGTAGCTTCCCTGTTTTTATAAAGGGTTGAAACTCCGCCGTATATGACCAGGCAAAGATTTTCAGGAGGAAAGGGTGAAGGGATTTCGATATTCCTTGTACCTTCACTGCATCCGAACAGTCTTTTAAAATAGTGAGGGGGAGACATGGTTGCGGAAAAAAATACTGCTGCCCTGTTTTTATTGAATGTCCTGCTTAGCCCTGCAGATGGATCAATACAGAAAAGCTTCAGCCTTAAATCCTTTCCTGCTGATTCGTAAATGGTCCTGTAGGTCTCATCATACTCTTCGAGTATCCTTGAAAATGTTCTTACACTGAAGTAGAGCTCAAGCAGGGTATCCTTAAAGGGTGAAGGAATGTTAAGTGCAAACCACTCTTCTGCGGCCTTCAAAAAATGCCTGAGAGATGGAAGCAGTTCTACTGGTCCATCATGCTCAATAAGAATGCTCCCGCTCTCTTCATCACATTTTTTACGATATTTGATCAGGCTGGAATTGATACTGCCCAGCTTTTTATAAATATTCGGCAGGTCTTCTTTGACTGCTCTTCTGACATCAAGAAAGGACTGTTTAATTATTTCTGCAGAAAACATCTCCCTTGATCTGTCCACAAGGTTGTGCGCTTCATCAATAAGGAGTGTGGAATCATTTTTTTCATCAAGGAAAAACCTCCTCAGATATACCCTTGGGTCGAAAACATAATTATAGTCGCATATAATTACATCCGCCATGAGGGAAAGCCCCAGGCTGAATTCAAAGGGGCAGATCATACAGGTTGAGGCTATCCGTTCAATTGCGGACTGTGAAAAACAATCTTCATTAAAAAACTGTTCCTCCGCCTCATCTACTCTGTCAAAATAACCCCTGGCATATTCACATTCATCCGGAGAACATGCACTGTCACGCTTGAAGCAGATCTTATCCTTTGCAGTGATGGTCAGAGACTTAATCCTTAATCCCTTTTGCCGCATTTCATAGATCGCAGATTCTGCCGAATCCTTTCCGGTTGTTCTTGCTGTAAGGTAAAAGATCTTTGAGGAAAGCCCTTCTGCCATTGCCTTTATGGAAGGAAACAGAGTTGACATGGTTTTCCCTATCCCGGTTGCGGCCTGTACCAGTATCTCCCTTTCCTGCAGGATAGCGCCGTAAACCTCAACTGCCATCTCCCTCTGACCGGGACGGTAACTGCTGAAGGGAAATTCAAGTGTTTTTATTGAGTTATCACGGATAATCCACCATTTCTCAAGGCTCTCAATCCTCTTCAGATAACGGGAGGACAGGTCATAAAAAAAGGACTCCAGCTCTGCCCTGCTGTAAGTCTCTCTGATCTCCTTAAGTTTTCCGGTATCAAGCTGATAATAGGCAAGCTGACCTGAAATTTCATCAAGCTCTTCCTGCAGCATGCATATATAGCAATATACCTTAAGCTGTGCCCAGTGGACCGGATTTACCGCTTTCTCATAATATTCGAGATTCCTTGTGGTAGTCTTTATTTCTTCTATTATTATGGAATCCGGGTACCTGAATATGCCGTCCATGCGGCCGTTGACTTCAAGGATGTGATTATCGGTTTCAAACTCCCTGGTAACAGTAACCTCACCGGTGTATTCTGCCGGACGGGACTTTTGAACCTTCTGGTGTGCAAAAATAGCATCACGGGGATTAATTTGTGAGAAGCCGTCAAATGACAGGTCCCCTGCCCTGCAGGAATATTCGACCAGATTCCTGACCGAAACAGTGATCTTTTTCTTCAAGGGGACGCCTCTTTAACCAGCTATTTTGGATTGTATTGACTTGCTACCTTACAGGTAAATCTTTCTTCGCAAATCCTGGAGCAATAGAATTCTCTCATGATAAAACCGTATTTTTCAATAAAATCGCGAACGGCTTCATTCCTGTCTTCTATCTGCAAAAACCATTTATGGTCGTCAACGTGTCGTTCTATTATATCTATCTGGGCTTCAAGTATCTCTTTAAGCCTGCTGCATTCATTCTGCATTCTTCAGTCCTGAAGGCATTACGTAAAGTGTAAGGCCTTTCCTTTCAACAACTAAAATTTCCGACCCCCTTTTCAAGGGGAACGCTACTCCGGTTCAGGGCACTCCATTGTTCTCCGTTTATTTTTATATACCCTGAATCGATAATTCTTTCCAGTGCAATACCCTGTTTCCCGATCATTATATCCTTTTTTTCCGGAATATAAGCCTTCCATGTATAAAAAAATAATATTACATCTTTTATTATCCAGGCGGATATAATTCCATATAAAATTAAATCGGAAACTTTTATCCATTGCTTTATCAGAAACAGGGCAACTATCAGCACTGCCAGTTCCGGCAACTGGTATAATATGTATCTTATTACTGTTCCTTTTGTAATTTTATCCTGCATTCTTAAATAGTGCCTATTCATAAACATTAAGGAGGTATTATTGAGCAACCTCTTGTATTCAATGTACCTTTCAGCTATTATAACCGGGAAACTTAAATTAAAGGATTATATAATGAAAATAAGCCAGTTACCAGAAGATATACAACCGTTTATTATCCCGGAGGCAAACGGGAGCATGTCCTATCGATGCCTGGGGTGCGGAAATCATTTTGAAATAAATGAGATATTATATACATGCCCTGAATGCGGCACAGTCCTGCTGCTTGAGGACACCACTTTTGACCGGTACAGTGGTATAAGCGGCGATCTTTGGAAAAAAATATTTGACTACAGATGCATGATAAATGATCAGCCTCTGAAGGGGATTTTCAGATACTATGAATTCATTGCACCGATTATACCTCTCGATCAGATAGTGTATCTGGGAGAAGGCCATACCCCGGTTGTAAAAGCAAACAACAGGCTCAGGGATATTGTGGGCGGGAATTTCTATTTTAAGGACGACGGGCTCAATCCCAGTGCATCCTTCAAGGACAGGGGAATGGCCTGTGCCCTGAGCTTTATCAATTATTTTGCCTCAAAAAACAATATCGACAAAATACTTGCCATCTGTGCCTCAACCGGTGACACCTCTGCTGCTGCAGCTCTCTATGCGAGTTATCTTGAGGATTTCCTTAAGTCAGCCGTGCTCCTGCCGCAGGGCAAAGTAACCCCGCAGCAGCTTGCACAGCCCCTTGGCGCCGGGGCCAGGGTAATAGAGATTCCCGGTGTCTTTGATGACTGCATGAAGGTTGTCGAAGCTCTTGCAGAAAACTATCATGTTGCACTGCTCAACTCAAAAAACAGTTGGAGGATTCTGGGCCAGGAGTCCTACTCATATGAGATAGCACAGGACTTTGATTATGAAGTGGGAGATAAGGTGATTGTCCTCCCGATCGGAAATGCTGGCAATATTACCGCAGTGATGAGCGGATTTCTTAAATTTTATAAAGCAGGCATAATAAAAAGCCTCCCCAAGATAATCGGTGTTCAGTCGGAACATGCGGATCCCGTTTACAGATACTACCTTGAAGGCAATCCGGATAAGAGGGTCTTTAAGCCTGTCAATGTAAAGGCAAGCGTTGCCCAGGCCGCCATGATAGGTAATCCTGTTTCAATGCCGAGGGTTATAGAAGTAGCCGGTGAATATAATAATACCGCACCTGAAAAAAAGGTGTTTGTAGTTCAGGTTACCGAGCAGGAGATAATGGACTCCATGATACTTGCCAATAGAAACGGGAATGTTGTGTGCACCCAGGGCGGTGAGTCAATGGCAGGAATGAAACGGGCTGTAGAACAGGGAATCGTAAAACCCGATGAAACAGGTGTTCTCGACTCAACAGCCCATATGCTCAAATTTTTAGGCTTCCAGGAAAAATATTTTAACGATTCATTTGAACCTGAATTCAATGTGACTCCCATACAGGATCTGAAGAATTTCCCTCAGCTTGTAAAACCGGATACTCTTGAAAAATACCCCGCTCCAGGCAACCCTCTTAAAGGGAAGGATATGGAAGACTTTGTCGATAAAATGAGTACTGAAATCGCCAACATCCTTGATCTGGAAAAGAGATAAATGAATATTCTTTTTGTTTGTACCGGCAATATAAGCCGCAGTTTTCTGGCCAGGGCCCTCTTATTGAATGAGATAAACGTAAATCAGACAGAGGGCATCACTGTTTCCTCGGCTGGTACAGGAGCCTATCCTGGCACGCCTGCCGATCCGGAAATGATACGCTTCCTCAGGGAAAAGAAAATCCCTGAGGTAGAGCATTCCTCCCGAATGATTTCAGAGAAAGATGTCGACTGGGCAGATCTTATCCTCGTAATGGAACAACATCATTTAAATTATATAGTAAGATACTGGCCCGAATCCGAGCACAAAATTGAGATGCTCGGGAAATACATAGCCGCGGATCAGCCTGATGATGAAATTATAGATCCCTACGGACGATCACCCTATCATTACAGGCTTGTCCAGTCCCAGATAGGACTTGCCGTATCAAAACTTTTTAAAGCTCTCCTGAAAAAAAAGGAAGGCAATGCTTAAACTCAATTTTATTGTGGTGGATCGGACAAGGGCGTCATTTGTAAGGGAGGGTGAGGAAGAATACCTTAAACGCCTAAAAAGATTCGTAAGCTGCAAATGGACAGAAGTCAAAGCAGTAAGGATTACCAGGAGCACCCCGGATGAAGAGGTCATAAAAAAAGAGGGCGAGAACATTCTGGCAAAAACAGAGCCCGGTGATTACATGATTGCACTCGACAGAACCGGAAGGCAATACAGTTCGGAAGGGTTTGCTTCCATGTTTAAAAAACTGTCTATTGAAAATAAAGGGCAGGTATGTTTTGTAATAGGCGGCCCTCTTGGACTGTCAAAGGATGTCCTGAAAAGGGCCGACCAGATTATGTCAATATCAAAGATGACCCTGACCCATGAAATGGCCAGGCTCATACTTACCGAACAGATTTACAGGGCATTTACCATTCTTGAGGGGCACAAATACCACAAATAGACCCCGGCAGAAATCAACGGTTTGAGCTTGCTTCCAGAGCTATTTTAATCTTGTTTTTTAATTCAGTTAAATCAAATGATTTAATTACATAGAAATCTGCAGCAATGGATTTCATGTCTTCCTTGAACGTATCATATGCAGTGCAGAGTACAACAGGAAGTTCATAAAATTTATTGCGTATATCCTGCAGCAGATCAAGTCCATTGTAATCCACCATCTTTATATCCAGTACAACAAGATCGGGCTTTTCCTCTTCAATCTTCTCTAACAGCTTGTATCCGCTATCCGCAGTTATTATCTCATACCCGGCTTCAGCCAGTTCTTCAGAATAAAGAAAACGGATATGTTCTTCATCATCAACTATTAATATCTTGGCCATCGATTCCTCCCCTGACAGATATCCGATAATGGGATTAATTGAGATTGGACCCAGAGTTAAATCTAAATTCCGGTAAACAGAATAATCTATTTAAAAAAATTTATCATTTATACCATATTCACTTAAAAGATGCAAATAATTTCAACTCACGATAAAAAAAGGTCAATTCAACTAATAATTTATTTACCAGTTCATCCGCACTTTTATCCCTTTGTTGTTCAGGTAATCTTTTATCTCTTTTATGGTATATTCACCATAATGGGTCATGGAGGCAATAAGCGCCGCATCGGCCCTGTCTTCATCCAGCACCTGGAACAGGTGTTCGGGAGTTCCTGCGCCTCCTGACGCAATTACAGGGATATTTACATTTAAAGATATCAGCCTGTTCAATTCCAGTTCATATCCTTCTTTTGTTCCGTCAGCATCAATGGAGTTGAGGCAGATCTCTCCTGCACCTAAGCTTTCGCCCCTTTTTGCCCATTCCAGTGCATCCAGACCCATGTATTTTCTTCCGCCGTTTATGACAATCTCGTACCCGCTCGGAATCTTATCGGAAACTGGCACCTTCTTCACATCCATACCAAGGACAACACACTGACACCCAAAGGCCTCGGCACCCTGTGAAATAATTTCAGGATTCTGTACTGCTGCCGAATTCACGCTTATCTTCTCGGCCCCAGCCAGGAGTACCCGGCGCATATCTTCAACTGTTTTTATACCGCCGCCAACTGAAAAGGGGATAAATATCTTCTCAGCTACTTTTCTAACGGTCTCTATCATAATGTCACGCCGTTCACTTGAGGCAGTGATATCGTAAAAGACTATTTCATCAGCGCCCTCAAGATAATACTGATAGGCTGTTTCAACAGGATCTCCTATATCTACATTCCCCTTGAATTTGATGCCCTTGGTGAGTCTGCCGTCCCGCACATCGAGGCAGGGAATTATTCTTTTACTAAGCATTGGTTTTTCCGCTCCAGTTACAGAAGTTTTTTAATATTCTAAGACCCGGTTTCCCGCTTTTTTCCGGGTGGAACTGCATGGCCACAAGATTGCCTGATGCTATTACCGACGCAAAGGTTATGCCGTATGATGTCTCACCCAGAATCCTGTCACCGGATTCAGGTGACGGATAATATGAATGAACAAAATAAAATTCACTGTCAGGAGCAACGCCTTCAAATAAAGGATGAGATGATGCCTTCAGCTCAACGCGGTTCCATCCCATGTGCGGAACCTTAAGCTTTCTTCCGTCAATGTCCTGGAGATCATCAGGGAATTTAATTACCTGCCCCTTTATAAGCCCTATGCACTGTGCATTATTCTCCTGGCTTGCTTCCAGGATAATCTGCGTGCCCAGACAGATCCCGAGAATCGGTTTACCTGCTTCAAAGGCCTCTTTTAATGCTGTATCAAGCCCTCCTGCCCTGAGGTCACTGGTGGCCTTTCCTGCCGCCCCTACTCCGGGGAAAATGATCCTGTCGGCGTCTAAAATCTGCCTGCAGTCAGAAGTTATTACAGAGTCCTGACCAATGGAATCAAGCGCCCGTTTTACACTTGTCAGATTACCCGCTTTATAATCAATAATAGCAATCATGGTTGTAATGCTCCATATAATACCACTGTGTGATATGTTAGATATATTCTAGATAATGCTTTTATGAGGATGCAATACTGTAGAAAAATTCATCAGGAACAGATCATACCCTTAAAATAATCCGGGATGCTCTTTTATCTCTTTCTCAGTCTTTTCAGGATCAGGCGAGTTATATTGAGAGATCTTGTGCAAATGTTCCAGGCTTTCGGGATCAATTTTTATAAAACTTACAGCGGTTGTATCATCGTTAATCCGTGTAATCCTGCCCCCTACTGATACAACGGGTGCCTCTTCAGTATCCCCGAGCAGTATCTTTAAAGAACATTCATCGCCCGATTCTGCATCAACGGCAACCGGCAGAAGACATCCCCCTACGCTTAGATTAATGAGCTCATCAATCTCATACATATAGTTGTTTACAGAAAACTCGGACCTCATCCTATAATAAAACCTTGTAAATTTTCTATTTTCAGATTCCATAATCTATCCTGTTTATATAAGGTTCAACTATTTTCTTGAGGCATTTTCATATTAATGAAAAAGTACTATTTACATCATAAAAGCAATATGTTAACAGAGATATCACAATAATACCATAACAGTAAAGAACATAGTACAATAAAATACAGGATGTAATAACAGTTCGAATTTCAGGAGAAGCGATGTCACTAACAAAAACAGATATTGTGGAAGATCTACTTAAAATTGGCTTTAACAGAAAAAAATCCGTTCAGATGCTTGAAAACCTCTTAGAAATCATGAAAAAAAATCTTGCGAATGGCGAAGATGTACTCATATCAGGTTTTGGGAAATTCAGTGTGAAAGAAAAAAGAGAGCGCAGAGGCAGAAATCCTGCTACGGGCGATGATCTGATCCTTGATAAAAGGAAGGTTGTTACATTTAACTGTTCTTCGGTTTTAAGGGATAAGTTTAACGGCTAGATCTCTCTTAAATATCTTCTGTATCCTGCCTCGCAGCTTAAGCAAACAAATTGATACTTTGCCAGGGCTTCGAGGCTTTTTATTCACACAGCTGTTTATCCCTGTAGCAAGCAACAGGGATAAACAGCTGTGTGACCGCGGCATAGCTGGAAGCGAAGCCGGGTAAGCCGCAATATTTGAAAAATATTTTGGCAGTGGAAAGCCTCTAAATGCCTGCAAAAAAACAGATAATAAAAACAGTAATAGACAGCATCCTGAAATACAATATGATCAAGGCAGGAGAAAGAATCATCGTGGCTGTTTCAGGGGGTCCCGACTCCATATGCCTTATGGATGTACTGGCAGATTTATCAGCAGAAATGGATATAGATCTTGTAATAGCCCATTATGAACACGGCCTGCGACCTGGAGAAGATGACCGTGAGACAGATCTTGTCAGGGGGTATGCCGACTCTCGGGGCCTGCCCTTTGAAACTGAAAAGGCCTTTGGACTCAGCCCCTTTTCATCCTCTCTTGAAGAAAAGGCCAGGGAACTCAGATATGATTTCCTTGAACGAACCAAACAGAAGTTCAAAGCCCATAAAATTGCTATGGGACATAATCTTAATGACCAGGCAGAAACAGTTTTAATGCGGCTGTTAAGGGGAAGCGGTATGACAGGGCTGTCAGGCATACCGCCGGTAAGGGATAATACAATTATCAGGCCTCTGATAGAGATCGGCAGAGAAGATATTATTGCTTACCTGGAACATAGAAATCTCGAATATGCTACAGACAGCTCTAACAATGATAACAGGTTTCTCAGAAATAAAATAAGACTGGAGCTGCTGCCGGAGCTGCTGAAATATCAGCCCGGCTTGGTTGAGATTCTGGGCAGGCTGTCTGATAACCTCAGAGATGAAAACAGTTTCTTTGAGAGCCAGACTGACAGATGGGTAGACGAAAATATTAAACAGGTTGAATCGGGAGCTCATTATATTGATATCCCTTTACTGAATGAATTGCCCTCTGCATTCGTAAGAAGAATAATCAGGAATATTGTAAAGAGATATAACAAAACCCTGTATGCCATTGATTCCGATCATGTTGAGGCAATAATCGACCTTACCGCAAATGAAAAGCCGAATATCCCTATTGATCTGCCAGGCGACCTGGTTGTAAGGAAGGAATACAGCAGGCTGATATTCACTTCTCAGAAGACTGCACCTGATGGTTTTTTCTATGAAATAAGAGAGAAGGGAGAGTACTATATTCACGAAATTGGCAGGACGCTTACGATAGAGGATTTCACCGGTGAACAGCAGACTTTAATAACAAGTGATGCAGATACAGCTTTTCTTGATAAGGATTTACTCCCCTGCCCTCTCATCATAAGAAATTCCAGACCGGGTGACAGATTTGTGCCCCTTGGAATGACAGGCAAAAAAAAGATAAAGGACTTTTTCATTGATCAAAAAATCCCGCCTGCAATCAGGAAACAAACACCAATCCTGGTGAAAGATGATGAAACAGTCTGGGTATGCGGACACAGGATTGATAACCGCTACAAGGTAACCTCAAACACAAAAAATATATTAAAGATTACTTTATCTTAAATACCCTGTTAATAATCTATACTGTATAATTAAAAAAATTTTACCAGCCCCAGAGAGTTTATAAAATTATGTCACCCTTTATGGGTTCTATCTTTGTAAAGTCAGAAAATCCGGACTTTATCTCCAGTTTCTCTGTAATGCTCAGGTACCTGTCACTATCCTTATCCCATGCCGGCCATTCTATCAGCCCGCCTACACTCGGGTTTCCTGTTCTGGCAAATTGAGTCCAGATATTTAACATGGCTTCCGAAATTTTTCTATCAACATCTGTGATGACCGGAAGGGGTGATTTTGCACCGGAGAAGGTAAAACCCTCATAATGGGCTTCCCAGGCTTCTGTAACATCCAGAGAACCAAACATGTAGTGCAGTTCCATGCCATGGGCAGCCACGCAGCCTTCCTGACGCCAGTTGTCAGGTACCCGGTCAAATACCGCAGCATATCCTCTTGCCTTTGGGTTGGCTGATGCCTCAAGCATATTCAGGTAATCTCCGATCATGGTATCGGCAATAACAAGGCCGGGGCCTGTCAGTTCTCCCATGTCGGCTGTCACAAGGTAGGAGACCTGATTCCGTTTGCCGTTTCTGAATAAATTGAATATTGAATCCGGCATAAACCATCCGTCCTCTACAAGGCTCCAGGGTCCCATGAATACAAACTCCGGACCCAGTTCATCGTTTAACACCTGTTCAACATCAGCAATCTTCTCCCAGGGTATTGCACGTGCCTCTGCAAGAGGGTCCTGCTTTTTATGGACACCCAGTTTTTCAAAAAAATTGTCACCGTATTTTTCCAGATCTTTTTGTTTTGTCGGATCAAAATATTTCCCGCCGCTCTGGATGATCGCCCCGTGAAAAAGCCCTCTGGCCAGGGGTGAAGCGAGCAGGGCCGCTACCTTCAAACCACCGCCGGACTGACCGAATATGGTCACATTATCAGGGTCCCCGCCAAATGCAGCTATATTCCTTTTGACCCACTCAAGTGAAGCAACCATGTCCAGAAAGAGATAATTGCCTGAGGCTTTATGGGGAGATTCTTCGGAAATTAAGGGGTGAGAGAATAAACCGAATATCCCCAGACGGGTATTGACAGTAACCAGTATAACATCATGAGCAGGAAGTCCGGGGCTGTTACTGATAGGGACATTGCCGTTTCCATATCGCGTACCGCCACCATGAAACCAGACCATTACAGGCAGCCTGTCCCCGGGCATTTTTGCAGGTGTCATAACATTAAGATAAAGACAGTCTTCACTCGATGGTACGGCCTGCATTTTACCTGATGCATGTATGTCAGGATACTGGGCAGGCTGAATACTGAACCTGGTGCATTCGCGCACACCGGGCCATGATGCTGCCGGCTGCGGCGGTTTCCATCGTAAACCCCCTACAGGCGGAGCCGCATATGGGATACCCCTGAAGATATTTATCTCTTTGTTATCATGAGCTGTCCTTAGGCCCGAAATAATGCCTGCATCCAGTTTGACCTGATCCATCATAACCCTCACTTCAAGATTTGTGAAATATCATTGGCAGCTTGTTAATATGCACTATCAATCAAAAATATTGGATGATTATGCAATTAATTATGTTTTGCCTCAACCCCCATTTCATCTAACAGGTAATCCATATTTTCAACCTGATCCAGTATCCACAGGATATAACGGACGTCAACATGTATGGCCCGTGTGAGTTCGGGTAAAAATACCAGGTCGCTTGCAACACCTTCGATATTTCCATCAAAGGCTATCCCGGCAAATTCTCCCTTATTGTTCAGTGTTGCCGAACCTGAATTGCCGCCGGTGATATCCAGATCCGTTAACACATCTACCGGAACCTCGCCGATATCATCGGGCACATAGCCTTCAAATCTGCGCTCCTGTACTGCGTCAATTATGGCATCTGGTGCATCAAAGGGAAAACTGCCCTTATTCTTTCCCCATTTCTCGATCATTTCCCATATTTTAGTAAAGGGATAATACTCCTCTGCCTCCGGGGTTGGCCTGAACCCGCGTACTGTTCCAAAGGAAATACGTATCGTATTGTTTGCATCAGGTGCAAGGTTGCCTGAATTATATTCATTTAATGCCTCAAAATAGGATGGATAAAGTTGAACAAGTGCTCCGGATAGTCGTTTGCCGCGTTCCTTAATGTCTTCAAGTAACGGACTGAGCTTTAGTGCAACCTGTATGATCCTGTCACTGCTTTGCTTTAATTCTTCCGTTGTGGCATTTTTTAAAAGATGCGTCCTTGTCTTCGCATTCTCCAGATCGGTTTTATTGAACATCTCATTCAGATAGTTTTTTATCTCCAATTCAGAAATATCAGCATCAGCAGATATGAAAGTCAGTATCTCAGGACGTTTGTCCTCCGGCAGCCTTGCACTTTCAGACAACAGCAGCTCCAGTATCGAGGTACTTAGTTCCCGTGAGTAGGTCTGCTGCAGTTGAATATCACTTTGCTCCAGGCGCTGCCAGTTACGTTCCTGGTAGTCGGGATCGCGATCCAGATCAGGTTTGGGCCTTTCTTCAGCCATTCGAACAATTTTTACTGCTGAGCTAAGCGGTGAAATACTGCCCAACAGGCGGGTCATCAAATCCTTCTCACGGGATTTGTAATGCTCCTCCAGTAATGTATTTATTTCATCAATTACAGAACCATATTTTATCTTTCGATCCCTGTCTGAATTAATCCAGGCCTGGAGTTTCCTTTCATTTTCGAATTTACCCTTTACAAGATTCTTTTTCTTTGCACCTTCCAGCACACCAATAAAATTTTTTTTGGTATTCTCAAGACCTGCCAGCATTCCGGCTGCCTTGATATTTAAAGTCTCGTCATCACCTGCTGTTTCATGTATTGCATCAATGATATCTTGATACAGCTGGATTAGGCGGGGCATGTTCCAGTCTACATCAAATTCTGTTTCTACAGCAGTTGTAAGGCGTTCGGTACTGCCCGGGTAGCCCACGACAAAGGCCAGGTCTCCAGGTTTAAAGCCTTCCTTCGCGATTTTCAAAAATGCCTTTGGTTTAAACGGAATATTTTCTTCAGAATATTCTGCGGGTGTGCCGTCCGGTGCCACATAAGCACGGATAAAAGAAAAATCCCCAGTATGACGGGGCCACATCCAGTTGTCTATATCACCGCCGAATTCACCAATGCCTCTGTGCGGTGAATACACCAGACGGACATCTTTTATTTCCATTCGTGTTATGACATAGAATTTTCCGCCTCCGTAAAATGAGACCACATCACAGCGGGAATGCGGATTAGCAGCTTCAAATTCCATGGTCAGTTCTTTTTCACGTTGCTCAATGGCGTTGTATCTTTCCAGGTCATCCTCGATATCCTTTATGCCTTTCAGTACGCGTTCGGTCACATCAGTAACTGCGGTTGTGATATAGATTCGGGCAGTAGGACCGGCCGGCACTTCCACCTTGCGGCTGGCAGCCTTGAAACCTGTATGTAAAAGGTTATTGCCTTCTGTTGAATTGTATTGCATGTATCCTTTTGCACAGTGGTAATTAGTGATGACCAGTCCTTCCGGAGAAACAAAGGAGCCGGAACATCCACCAAGATGAACAATCGCATTGAGCGGAAACTCCAGTGGGTCTGCAAATACCCGGGGATCAAGTTCCAGGCCCATCTTTTTCAGCGTATCAGCATGGATGCTCGCAATCTGCTGCGGCATCCACATACCCCCGGGTTCATATAATAAATTATCACTGACCGGTTTATTAGAGATCTCTTTTACTGATTTCATCCCGGTTGTCTGGCAGGAGACCAGACAGGTTATAAACAATGACAATACGATTGTTATAAATGATTTCATAGGGACTCCTTTTCGGTGTATTTACAGTTGGTCAGATTTTAGGCGAATAGGGCTAAAATGCAAGGGAAATTGCCATGAGCAGACAGCAGTTGCCGATTTAAAATGATATCGGGTTCAGGGTTAATCTCTGTTACCGACAAGTCATTTGATATTAAAGAGAGTAAAATTTGAACTGCAGCAAATTTTAACCCTGTAGAATAATGTTTTTTACTTGAAAAATATTAATTGCCGTCGCCGGTGCAGGCCAGACATTTTTTTAATGCGTTAACTATGCTGACATCAAAGTGGGTGCCTGCCTCTTTCTCAATAATAGAAACAGCTTGGTTGGTGGACAACTTTTTACATTTCATATCTTTCCCTGCTTCATCATGTTTAGGATAATCACGACTGGATGTAAGGGCATCAAATACATCAGCAACCGAAAGTATTTTTGTTTCCAATGGTATCTCTGAATTTGTTACCCCATAGGGATAGCCCGTTCCGTCAAGCCTTTCGTGATGAAGAGCCGCAATATCAGGGATATTTTTTAACATTTTAGGAAAATGAAATTTTTCCAGGATATCTTTTGTCTTTACCGGGTGACTGTTCATTTCCTCGCGTTCGAAAATATTGAAGGGGCCGTTTTTCAACAGGACTTTATCAGATATTCCAATTTTCCCGATGTCGTGAAGGAGCGCTGCGTACCTTAGTGTTTCAATCCTGTGTCTCTTTAATCCCAGCTCCCTGGCAATAAGCACAGCTAACTTTGCAACCCGCTCACTATGGCCTGCAGTCAGTGTGTGTTTGGCATCAACCGTCGCCGACAGGGTGCGAATAGCACTGTCGAAGGACATTTGCAGCTCTTCATGGAGCAGGGAATTTTTGATGAACTGCGCAGTATGGCTGGCGATATTCATTATCAGACGCAGATCTTTTTCAGTGAATGCTGCGACCTTTTTCCACGACTCAATAACGATGACCCCCAGCACCTCATTTCCCTGAAGAATTGGAGTAACTATGGCGGAACGTATTCCACTGAAAATAATTGATTCTGCCCTATTGAAACGCTTGTCGGTAAGGACATCGGAAGAGATAATTCCTTCTTTTTTATTTATAACATGTTTGAGAAGTGTTGTTGACAACTGGTTTCTTTTTTCATTTGTTATATTCTTGATGACCCTGGCTTTAAGTTTACCTTTCTTGTTTACAAGAAGAATAATTCCCCGGTCATAATTGAGAAATTCGAAGGTGCGGTCCAGTATACGGTTCAGCACTAAATCGACCTCTATCTCGGAACCGATATCCCGCTGCAGTTCGTAGGTAATCCGAAGCTTCTCATAGTCTTCTCTCATGGAACTATCTTTTGGGATGTCTTTTTCCGGAAGAAACTCAGCATCCACCTGGGTAATATGCTGAGTTTTCATAATGCTTGTTGCATCATCTATATCGTAAGGTAAAGATTCCATTTCCCGGATACCTAAAATGATTAATGGTTTCTCTTATCTTTCTTCCTGTTGGAATTAAAACTGATAATTGGATATTTAATACTCGCCTTATTATGAATTAGCATGAAGGTTGCTGATCCTTCTGGTCATCTCCTTAAGCTGGGATGTAAGGCGTTCCAGTAATATTTTGGCATTGATGGTTTCTTCAAGATTAAGATCGGTCGCTACACCCGCAACTTTTATCTCATAGGCAGAACCTTTAACAATAAGCGGATTCAAATGCAGGATCTGCATTGCCCTTCGAAGGGCCATATTCGCATGCCCCCGGTGGGTCATGGGCAGAAGTACGATGAAATTATTTTTCCCGACCTCACCAATAGTATCCGGGGTTCTGAAGATCTCTACAAACTGGCGCAGCAGTTCATCAATTATATCCTGTGTATCAACATTATTTTGCTTTGAACCTTTTGCTTTTATTTTGACAAGGGCAAAAGCAAGGGCAGAAAGATCTGTTTTATAGCGCTGGGACTTGGAAATTTCTTTATCAAGATGAAGCATCAGCAACTGGTCCCGCATAATCCCGCTGGATAACCCTTTTTTTTCATTTTCGGATTTTCTGGACTGTTCCAGTTTGACCATCTCCGGAAAAATCTGATCAAAGTCATTTTCATCAATTTCCCCGGATTCCACCTTTCCCCTGATGATCCTTAAAATCTCCCACAGTTCCTCACCCTCGTTAACTCCCCGTTCAAGTGTTTCCAGGACGGTCAATTCTTTAGCCGGCTCATGTTGGGATGAATCAGAATGGGAATTTATCCATTCTAACCTCAATTTATCAAAGACATCATCCATCCTCTGGTTGACTCTTTCTTCCAGACGAACCAGTAGATCGTCTTTAATATCCAAACTACCTAGGTGTTGAGCCAAGTTGCTTTTTACATTAACTAAAGCCTGCTGGATATAACTTTCACCGTCATCATCTTTTTCTGAGAGTTCCTGTGAGTATTTTGAACCGATATTTTCAACAAAATCTACAAGGAGCTCTGTCAGGGCCTTTTCATCACCGCCCCTTTTCTGTATCTCTGATGCAAGATATATCATCTCGGCAGACTGGAGCGGATTTTCCTTGACCTGCCGCAGAAGATCATCTCCGTCAATGCCGATTTCCTTTGCACTCTCAGCAAGGATATTAACTAATCCGTCGCTCTGAAGTTCCTTTTCCAACTCTTTAATAAGATTAATAAAATCCGCCTGAGACATGCCTTCTTCAAAAAGCGCTGCTTTGATTTTTGGCAGCAGACGTTTTAATCTGTCGGCTTCAGGGACCAATCGGCATAAAATCTGGGCCAGACGCGGGATACTTACCTCACCGCCCTTATATTCTTCCTTGATCAGACGTATGAGGACTTTGTCTGTTATTTCATTGGCCTTTGAAAGGACCTCCTCTTCATTGGAATAGGCAATACCCAGTGCCTTTTGCGCCTCTATGCCTTCAGCAAGTTTCTGCCGCATATCGAACAGGGCTTCAGCTATCTGCTGTAAGTCAACGCCGGCTCCCTCGGAAAGGTTTCTTTCCACCTCCTGCTCAAATATTTGCAGCTGGTGGAGAAGAAACTGGCCGGGGCGAGGCCCATCATATCCACCTTCGATACCGACAATATTTTTATTTTCTCCCTGACTTTTACTTCCGCCTGAGTTCCCGTTTCCGCCTGAATTTCCGTTTCCACCTGAGTTTCCGTTTCCACCTGAGTTTCCGTTTCCACCTGAGTTTCCGTTTCCACCCGAATTTTTACTTCCACCCGAACCTTCGTTTTCGTTCATGTTTGAGTTTATATTCTCATATTTGTTTACCGCTGTCAGATCAGCTGTAATTAATTCCTCTGAAAAAGAGCCGGGGTTACCCAGAAGATTCTGGAGATTGAGGTTATTTATAAAATCTTCCTGAAGAACACTGTTAAAGACCGAATTCAGAAACATCTGTTTAACTTTAACCTGATCCTCCCCTTTCATGTCAGGGGTTACTTTATCCAGTATCTCCCGGGATATGACCTCATCTTCGGCACTCACTTTTTTGTAGAAAACATGATTGATTTTAATGTGCTCAACTCGCTTTTTATACATTGCTTTGATCATGGCTTCCGCATCTGAGTATTCATTTAATGAAGCCGCAATTTCGAGAAAAAGCTGGAGTTCTCTTTTTTTTACTCCATTATAGAAGGATATGGATTCCATACCTGTCTTCTTGAAATGAGCTGCAATCCTGGACACACTGAGCCTAGGATCCAGAGGCTCTTCATCCACATAGAATTGATCACGATTCAATATGAAGACCGAAGGTGATACTGTCTGCAGCAGTTGTGTCATGACCTTGAAAACTGTATTGATTGCATCAACCTGGAAGGGGTGGTTTGGCGAATACATGAAGCTTCTGTTAAAAACAAGAACAAATGATCGTCCAAAATTAGTCAATAATTGTTTGTTGTTGTCTAAACTTCCTTTAATCATCTTTTTTAATCCAATCCTTAATGATATCTTTTAAAATAATCTTCCAGCATTACCCTGAAATCACGACATATCCTGTACCGATTTTCGGGATTTGGTGCCAGGGCCTTGAAAAGTATTCGGTCAATATGTTTATTCAGCTTGGGATTCAGTTCAGAAGGCATTTTTTTAAATAGCTTGTTATTCTGCTCAAGCTTTGTCCTCAGAAGTTCGCTTGATGATCCTATATCCGGAAATAATGGTTCGGGAGTCAACATTTCATACAGCATTGTGGCGGCTGCATAGATATCAGCCCGCCCGTCCACATCCGAATTCAATATCTGTTCAGGGGCCATGTATAAAGGTGTTCCCACTATTACGGAGTCGGTTTCATCGGGTTTTTTAGTTATTTTTGCAAGACCAAAATCCAGGATAATGGGACGCTCATTTTCGTCTTCTATAAGAATATTTCCGGGTTTGATATCCCTATGCACTATAGATTTGCGATGCGCGTAATCCAGGGCGTTTAAAATGCTGATAAAGGTTTTAAACGTGAAATCCAGCGGCAGAGTTCGATTTGAAGGCAGTATGTTTTTACGCGCTTTTTTAATATAATCTGACAGTGGATCTCCCTTTATCAGCTGCATGGAAAGAAAAAGAAAATCCCCGGCATCTCCGAATTCGTAAATTGGAATGATGTTCGGGTGTGTGACCCTGGCTGCCAAACGTGCCTCCTGCTGAAATATTTTAGCGGATTGGGGTGTCATGATAGATTTCGGCAATACCTTAATCGCAATTTGCCTTTTAAGGGTTTTTTGATAACCTTTAAACACCGCGCCCATGGCTCCTCGTGCGAACTCCTCCAGTAAGGTCGATGAACCGACATCCTGACCAATAAGATGACTCAGATCAATATTTTCTAATGAAGTCAATGTATTGAAAGCCCTTTTAATCTTAGTACATAAATATCCATGATATAAATCGGCATAAATCAGGATTTGTTTAGGAATTTTATCTTAGAATGTTATTTTAAACTATCCTGCTTTTAATTTATATCGACTTGTTTTGATATATTTAAGTTTTTACGCTAATATTTTTATTATTGGTTGTGAAATGAGTGGTTTAGGAAACTTACTGATCAATATGCCGGGATTGCCCAGGCATAACAAAAATACATAGACCTTTCGCACCCTCCAAAAGACTTGTGATACATAGCAGCATAGCAGTCAGCACAGATTTTTATTTCGATAATTCTATTATGATAGGGGGCTCCATATTATCAATGCTAACACCATTTACACTTTCTGTAATTGACACGATGTTTCGCAAAAGAAAGCTTTTCATGAGTTTTTTATCCATTATAAGTATGCTGAAGATATCGTTACTAACCTTGATAAGATAAGCATCTTTAAATTCAGATGAGTTATCATAATTTATACTAATAGTTTTTTTCTCGTATCTTTTCAGTAAATCTTTAAATCCCATCTTTGGTTTTAATGCACCTACGATATCATCTATTCTTTTTTGAAATGCCTTTTCTTCTTCCTTCTGCTGCCTCCTCAGGGCTTCCGCCTTTTCTTCTTCCTCCTGCTGTCTTCTCAGGGCTTCCGCCTTTTCTTCTTCCTCCTGCTGTCTTCTAAGGGCTTCCGCCTTCTCTTCCTCCTCCTGCTGCCTTCTCAGAGCTTCGGCCTTTTCTTCTTCCTCCTGCTGCCTTCGCAGGGCTTCCGCCTTTTCTTCCTCCTCCTGCTGCTTTCTCAGAGCTTCCGCCTTCTCTTCTTCCTTCTGTTTTTTCAGAATTTCATAATATTTTGAGAAAATAACCCCGCATTTTGTACAGTCAGTAAAATTTGCTTCATTCAAATGGCCACATTTGGGACAAATAATACCTGTTTTTTCTTTGTCCATTTCAACTTTCCCCCAAAAATTAGATTTTGAAAAAACTACTTAAAAAAAAGGTTCTAAAACGAGTTTATCTAATGATGCCCAGCTGCGATATGACAGATCTTAAATCTTCAAGAAATTGTTCAAGTATATGATATGATTAGTATTGGTCAAGTGAAAAAATTATATATTATCGGGCAGCAGTATTTCATCTGTAAAGGATCTATAATAGGTAAACTGCCAGTATTGGGTAAATACGAGGATAAATAAAACGAATGCCGGAGCCTTTGAGCCCTGGCTTCTTTTGTTTTTTGAGTATCAGGTGTTATTCTTAATATGAGCTGCTGATTGTACCTGCCAGAAAAACAGGTGCTGAATTTCAGCTCATATTGAACACTTCATTGTATTTTTGCAATTGATTTAGGCCAGAATTTTCTTTTGAAGCAAGTAACCATGCCTCTCCCTCTTTAAGGTCCCTGAAGACCATGAACTCCTGGGGAATTCTGTCGCCGGCCTGGTTCTGAAACATACGTGTAATACCGTACTGATAGTCGCTATCGACTATCATAGCTGATCTGCAATTGTTACGTTGAGGGAATTGTCTTCTATACCTTATGATATTTTCCCAAAAGTCATAATTAACCTGTGATAAATCAGCTTTTCGAAGATCCCATAATATATTTATATTGGGTGGATAATCTCTGGAATTTAAAATTATTTCCATAGTGGATGTAAATTCATCATAGCTTACCGGCCCGGATACACCTATCCTGAGCATAAATCCGTTTTGGTCATATTTTATTTCAACTGACATGGCTCCCTCTCCGAAATCACAAGTTAAAATGAAAATAATCGTTTTATTTTTTAATTTCTAATAACTTTTACTGCTTATTATCTAATCCGGATCTCTTACGTCACCTGCTGATGCCAAGGTGAGTTCGAATTTTTACCCGGTCCTCTCTCAATTTATTCAGAATCATGTGCTGTTTTGCGGGTGAGAGTTCGGATGCGCTTTCAAGGACTGAGATTGCAGTCTCAAGTCCCATATCAAATGCTTTTTGATATCCTCCTGATAATATATTGGCCCGTCAAATGATTTTTCCATTTTTAATTCCTCCCTGGATAGAAAGTATACAAAAATAATACCAACCGGATTATTAAGTTATAATAAAAGCCATAAAGCCTTGCCAGCAAAGCTTTTAGAGACACCAAACAAAATAGCAGATTACTTTAAAATTTTAAAAAGGCCGGTTATAGTGCACATTTTTTAGTGCACTATGCACATTTTTTTGTGCATTCATTCGGAAGAGAAAATTATTCCGGAACAACTTTTTTATACCCTGTATCTCACTTTTCGCCCTCAAAAAGCATGATATTGAAAGAGCATCACTGCCGATATAGAACACTATAATATCCTTTTTGCCTTCAAAAACGTCAATTATAGCTTGTTTCCAGGTATAACTTTAAACTTTTACATTATAATTCCAAGCAGTTATCTTGGCTCAAACCTATGTAGCTAAGAGGTAAGTGGCAATTTAAATTATGCAGGAATAACGATATAAAAAATATTCAAACATAAGTACAATGGGACTCAATGCATATGCTCTCATTCTTAAAGACCCCTGATTTAAGTAAACGCAATTTTATTGACTTAAGAAAACCTTTAAATAAGCAGCCTTTTATTTTCATATAATACATTATAATGGGAACACGGTTGATTCATACAACAAAGACTATATTTGACACTATCACCTCCTATTGTTCCAATAAAATACTTCAGTTTTCTAATAAAGATATCTACAATTACAGGGATACTATCTTAAAATAAATTTTTTTCTTGACATATTTTATTTATATAAATTATAAGAGATTTCTCCTTACCTGAAAAAGTTGATGGAGATGGACAATTTTGAAATTCCTCGGGAGGGAATTTTCCATATCATCGACACCATATTTTTATTCAAATTAGATTTTATTAAAAGTATTCTTTAAAATTATCATCACTTGTATCTTGCTTACTTGATGTTATCATTTTCGATATAAATATTGGTGTATACGGTTATTTGTTTGATAACCGAAAAATCTTATTGATAAAATTCTCTTTTGATCTCGAAGCATTCTCTTATTCAAGTTATTAATCTTAATTAATGCGGGATTCTGGTTAGATATCTGAATTTCATGTCTAGCATCCGGTTTCGCCAGGTATGGTATTATGAGCTCTGAATTACTGAAAAAATATTTTAATTTCGATTCATCATACGAGACATGGTCAGGATTTGAATGCGTCTGGGATTCTCCTCCTTCAAGCATGAATATCACCTGCAATGAGGTTCACATATGGTGCATCCAAATTGATATGCCATTCCATATAACCACTTCCTTTAATAAAATACTAAGCAATGGCGAGAAATATACGGCAAAAAGATTTCGTTCAGAAGGTGACAGGCGGCGATACATAGTAAGTCATGGGGCACTAAGAAAAATCCTTGGAAAATATCTGCAAACAGATCCCCAAATTATTCAGTATATTTATAGCCCTTTTGGCAAACCTTTACTTCCTTCTGATATAAACGGAAAACAACTCTATTTTAACCTGTCTCATTCAGATGAGTATGCACTTTGCGCCGTGACGCTCAATCAACCGATAGGTATTGATTTGGAAAATATTCATCCTGCGCCTGACATAGAAGCAATGGCGAGGCACTTCTTTTCTTTTAAAGAAAACGAAATGATTTTTACCCATCCTCCTGATCAGAGGCTACAGTTTTTTTATAATCTCTGGACTCTTAAAGAAGCCTATCTGAAAGCAACTGGCAAAGGAATCAGGAATTTGAACAACATAGAAATATCATTATCACAAAACGGCTTACCATCAGTCATTGATAAAGAAAATAAGAGCGCATCGGATGACTGGACAATACTTCAGTTGAAACCGGCCGCCGGTTACGCTGCTGGCCTGGTCGTTGAAGGCAAGGATAAATATACTTACAAATTCTATGACTTTTTAAATGAGTAGCAATGGCCCAAACAACTAAAGTAAAAACTGAAAATGTATTCTTTAATGATCGTAAGTGGTTCGCAGTTCAGACTTATGCTCTAAAAGAACCTGTCGCAAAAATCAATTTCGAAAACCAGGGTTATAAAGTTTATTTACCCCGAATCAGGACAATCCGCAGACACGCGAGACGTGTTGAACAGGTTAACAGGGCTTTTTTCCCTGGATATTTATTTCTTCATCTTGAGAAGCATGAACGCCAGTGGCAGACGATTGCAAGTACAAGAGGTGTAATTAAACCTGTAAGATTTGGTAACTATTGTCCCCCGGTTCCTGACTGGGTAGTAGTTGAGCTGCGCTCTCGAGAAGACGAAAATGGATTTATTGTGCCAGACGAAAATGAAAAATATCAGGCAGGAGACAAAGTAAAAATATCTCTGCCGACAAATATTGAGCAAACAGGTATCTTTAAAGAATTAAAAGGGAATGAAAGAGCATTAATTCTGCTCGACATTCTGCAGGAACAGGCTAAAACCATAGTACCACTATCAGCCCTGTCCTATTGCTAGCAGGTAAGGAACTCCTTTTAACAAGGAATCTGAGCCTTCTAATCTCCGGTAAAATGTGTTTTTTATTTAATGGGTCGTTAGAGTTTTTGAAAAAAAGCTATTTTCACCCAAATGGCGGTAGTATGCGCGGCGGTTAGCAATCCTTCAGACAAGAAGCGTATTTTCACCACGGAGTACACGGGGAACACGGAGAAAATCAAAAACCTAAAAACATGTCTCTCGCAGAGTCCGCAAAGAGCGCAGAGAAAGACAAAGACTTTTTTACAATTTATTTTTTCACTTTAACCATACAAGAACACACTGAGTCCACGGAGTTTGCAATATAAATATTTTTGTTTTCCTATCACTTAACAACAAAGATTATACAGCAATCCAATTTTTACTTTTTCTGATTTTAACAAATCAATTTTATTGTTTTCTTAGCGTCCTTTGCGTCTTTGCGGTTCAATTTTTCTCAGTGGTTTATAAAACGATTTTATTCTTCATTGTCATCTCCTATTAGAATAAGAGGAAACACAAATTGCTAAGGTCACCAGTAAAAAGTTATCTATTACCACTCTTGATAATTATATTATTCATTTGCAGCAGTTGTTCCTATATACATAAAGTAATAGAGTTTTACGAAGCTCCACCTGTTTTAAATGTACCGGAAGTAACTGTCAGACAGATTGATGTATTAGATTTGAATAAAGTTCAGCAAAAAAAGGAAGACAAAGCTGAAACAACCGAATCTGCGCTTAAAGAGATTACA
This sequence comes from Desulfatiglandales bacterium, assembly GCA_963667015.2. Classification (GTDB taxonomy): domain Bacteria; phylum Desulfobacterota; class DSM-4660; order Desulfatiglandales; family HGW-15; genus JAAZBV01. Next base: position 1,375,143 of record CAXXJJ010000001.1, on the reverse strand, counting down.
CTTTCATTAGAAGAGTGTCGCGCATATACCCTTGAAAACAATCTGGACCTTAGAGTCCAATTAATTAATCCTTCAATTGCGAAAGAGGCAGTAAATCAGGAAGAGGCAAAGTTTGAAGCAATCTATTCAGGTAGAATTGAATACAATAACACTGACACACCACAGGCTTCACTTCTTGATGGGTCGAGCATTAACCGGCACACAGCCAATATAGGCGTTGATATGCCTCTGAGAACAGGCGGAACCCTCAATTTTAATATTGCTGACTCCCGCAGTAAATCTAATTCTGAGTGGTCAATATTAAACCCATCATATTCTAGTGCCACCAGTATATCGATCAGCCAGCCGTTATTAAGAAACGCTGGCAAAAATGTAAACACCTATAGAATACGCATGGCTCAATATAACAGTAAAATAATAGATACAAGAACAAAACTTCAGGCCATACGTATTATTGCAAATGTTGATATTGCCTACTGGAAACTCTTCGCTGTCAGGGAATTACTGAAAGTCCGAAAGCAGCAGTATGATCTTTCAAAAGCCTTATTTGAGCAGACTAAACGTTTTGTTGAACTGGGCCTGAAGTCCAAAGTGGAGGTTATAAGGACAGAAACAAGTATGGCAGAAAAACTTGAAGCCATAATCAGGGCGGAGAATGATGTCAGGGATACCGAAAGATCTCTCAAACGGGTGCTGAACAAAAAAGGCCTGGGCATGAGAACAAAAACAGTTGTAATACCTTCAACTCTACCAGAACCAATCCACTATGAATTTAATAATGATCTGATGGTACAGAATGCTATTGAAAACCGTATGGAACTCCTTGAACTGGAACTTCAACTCGCCCAGGACAGCAGCACAATCGATTACCTTAAAAACCAAAAACTCCCTCTCTTAACCATAGGGTATAACTATAGAATTAACGCACTGGGAGATAACAGACACAACTTATATGATATGTTACTGGATAATGACTATAATGATAACAATTTCAGTCTTCAGTTTTCAATACCGTTGTTTAATGAGGCTGCAAAGAGCACTTATAGAAGAGCAATATATGAACGATCACAAAGGTTGGCAACTAAAGAAAATAAAGAAACAGAAATCGAAAATGAGGTCCTGAACCAGATTGATAAACTGGAAGCCAACTGGCAGAGAATACAGGCTACCATGCAGACAACCATCCTTGCAGACCAGCAGTATAAAACAGAAAAAAAACAGTATGAGCTCGGTTTCTCCTCATCAACAGATGTTCTTGATGCTCAGACAAAACTTTCTGAAGCACAGATAATGGAGATAGTAGCTATTACCGAATATCAGATAGCTATGGTTGATCTAGCCTATGCTACCGGGACATTACTCGGGGCAGCAAAGGTAGAGCTGGAACCTATAGTCCCGAATGAGTGAGTGATGCAGGATACCAGATACTGGTTACCAGTAAAACTTTCTGCTTATCTAATCTAGCCAGGGATATAGAAGGCACCGAGATTTAATTATTATAAGTTTTGCACTCCGCGCTCTTGTTGGCTAAATAGAAATAAAATAAATTGTAAAAAGCCTTTGTCTTTCTCTGTGTTCTTTGTGAGCTCAGCGAGAGATATGTTTTAGGCTTTTGACGTTCTCCGTGAACTCCGTGGTTAAAATCAAATACACCAGTAACCAGGATCCAGTATCAAGTATCAAGATTTTTTTAAAAAGGATTAACCAATGACACTACCATTATTCAGAAAACAGGCAGTAGATCACCAGCGGGAAAAATTATACGGTGATATCATCCTGACACAACCAATCTCCTACTATGTGCTGGCAACCTTTCTGGTTGGAATTACAATAATAGTAATTTTCTTTTTAGTAACACACAGCTATGCCCGGAAAGAAAAGGTCGCAGGAATTATCGTTCCACAGCAGGGCATGGTGTCGGTCTTTCCGCCTCAGGCGGGGATACTGTCTGAGCTCAAGGTTACAGAAGGGATGTTTGTGAAGCAGAATGATGAATTATTCAGCGTAATGATCGATCAACGGGCAAATGGCGGTGAATATACCGGGGTAAAAATTATTGATGAGCTGAAGATCCAGGAGGCGAACCTGAAAAAAAGACTCAGATTCGAGAATGAAAGAGTCGTTACAGAGATACAGGCGCAGGAAGCCGAGGCCAGACGATTAAAAACCGAGATTGGACGGCTGAAAGAATTAATAGATATCCAGTCTGAGACCCTGAGAATGGAAAAGCGTAATTATGAAAAGGCAAAAACAATGCTTTCGGAAGAGTTTATTTCCAGCATGGATGTTGAAACTTTCTACAGAAAATATCTTGAACAAAAACAGCAATATCAGTCGCTTTCGATGAGATTGGAAGAGGCCGCCTCAAGCCTTGAGAATATACCCCTTCATATAAAGGCATTAAAAATCAACAGCGAGCGTGAGATCGTAAGTATAGAAAGCCAGGTATCTGAAATCACAAAACAGAGGGCGCAGGTAGAAGGCCAAAGAGAAATTATTTTTACAGCGCCTGTTTCCGGCAGAATTACATCGGTTGTGGCAAATGTGGGACAAAGGATGAATCCATCTGCACCCATGTTTTCCATAATACCTGAAGGGTCGCAGCTTCAGGCCAATCTGTATCTCCCGACTCGTTCGATAGGTTTCATGGATATGGGCCAGGAGGTAAATATAAGCTATGAAGCATTCCCTTACCAAAAATTCGGCACCTATACAGGGAAAATACACCAGATTGCCAAAAGCGTTATTATGCCCGGGGAACCCACTTCGGGATTATCATTTCAGGAACCGGTTTATAAAGTCGTAGCGGAACTGGAAAAACAGAATATTTTAGCCTATGGAAAAGAGCTGCCTTTAAAACCCGGGATGATGCTTTCCGCTGATGTTGTTCTTGATAAGCGCACCCTGTTTGAATGGCTCCTTGAGCCGCTCTACAGCCTGAGAGGAAAAATCTAGATGGATGGAATTATCTTTAAATCCGGACGCCATTTACCGACCATACTTCAAACGGAACATTCCGAGTGCGCCCTGGCGTGTCTTGCCATGATGTCAGGGTATTTTGGGCATAAGATCGATATTATCACTCTGAGGAATAAGTATTCTGTTTCACAGCATGGTGTGACGCTCAAAGATGTCATCAAAATTGCAGAAAAGATGAATATGTCATCCAGGGCTGTAAGGGTTGAGATTGATGAAATAAGCAAACTCAAAATGCCTGCAATCCTGCACTGGGACATGAATCATTTTGTAGTACTTAAAAAGGTTTCAAAAAATAAAATAGTTATTCATGACCCTGCTGTTGGAATTAAAGAGATTACATTTAAGGAATTAGGCAAACATTTTACGGGTGTTGCACTTGAGCTGACTCCCACAAAGGATTTCAAGGAAGAGAACGAGGTAAAAAAACTTAAGATCTCACAGTTGTGGACAAGGGCGTCAGGGCTCAAAAGGGGTATAATTCAGGTACTTATACTGTCTCTGCTGTTGGAATTGTTTGCAGTTGTGTCCCCTTTTTTTACCCAGCTTGTCATTGATGATGTTCTTGTGGCGCGGGACATTGAATTATTAAAGATACTGATAATCGGTTATTTTTTACTTGTAATTATCCAGACCGCCACAAGCATTCTTCGTTCTTATGTTGTCATGCATTTTACAACCAAACTTGGTTTCCAGTTTGCCATCAATATTTCCAGGCATCTATTAAAACTGCCGCTTGAGTATTTTGCAAAACGTCACATAGGCGATATTGTTTCAAGATTCGGTTCACAGAAAAATATCCAGAATTTTTTAACATCCAGTATCATTTCGGTCATCCTCGACGGACTTATGGTCATAATAACCCTTATAATGATGCTTATTTACAGCAGAATACTTTCTTTTATTGTTTTTGGAGCGGTTGTTTTTTATGCGATAATCCGCCTTTCAACATACAGATGGATCAGAAACAGGACCGAAGAACAGATTGTGGCTGCAGCAAAAGAAAACACAAATTTCATGGAAAATATCACAGCCATGCAGGGCATCAAACTCTTTGGCAAGGAGACAGACAGGCTCTCCCTGTGGCAGAATTATTTTGTGGATGTCATAAATACAGGCCTCAGGGTCCAGAAATTCGGCATATGGATAGGGGTTGTGAACGGATTTGCATCCAGTCTGAGATCAGTACTTATACTCTATATCGGTGCAAAGGCGGTTCTTGGCAATGAAATGTCAATCGGTATGCTGATGGCCTTTACCTCCTGGGGCGGATCATTTATGGGAAGAGCGCTCAGCCTTTTAGATATGGCTATTCAATACCGGTTACTGGATGTCCACTTAACAAGGCTCGCTGATATTGTTTATACAGAGCCGGAACAGAAAATGGAAGGATCGGGGATACCATCCATCAATATATCATCCAAACCGATTCTCGAAGTCAGGGATCTGGCATTCAGGTATTCGGAAGATCACCCGTTCATATTCAGCAATATAAATTTTTCGCTTGAAAACGAAGAGACAGTTGCGATTATCGGCCCGTCAGGATGTGGAAAATCCACGTTGATAAAACTCCTGTCAAGTCTTTATCAGCCCTCTCATGGCGAAATAACGATGTATGATATGGATATTAAAAAGATAGGATTTCAGAACTACAGGAACAAAGTCAGCGTAGTAATGCAGGATGACCGCCTGTTAACAGGCTCTATTTCTGATAATATCTGTTTTTTTGATTTAACCCCTGACAAGGAGGCTATAGAGCATGCCGCTGATCTTGCCGCGATCCATAAAAATATCATGGCCATGCCTATGCAGTATAACACCCTGGTAGGAAATCTGGGGGTGGCCCTGTCGGGTGGGCAGATTCAGAGGATATTACTTGCCAGGGCAATATATAAGAATCCTTTACTGATGTTTCTTGATGAAGCCACCAGCCACCTTGATGTTGATAACGAAAAACTCGTTAATACTGCCATTAAAGAATTGAAGATGAGCCGCATAATAGTAGCTCATCGACCGGAAACTATTAAACTTGCAGATCGAATATTCCAGATGACACCACATGGTTTGATACCGGTTATCGCAGAGCAACTGGATTTTTATGAAGGTAAGTTGTTTGATTAGTGAGAATAAAATGAATAATATTATTAATCGTCTTACACAAAAGGGCTCCCCTTTCGAACTTCAAGATACGGTTATCAAGGGTATACCATGCAAAATATTTCCGCATGGCCCTAAAACCTTGCAGGAGGTTTTCATAAAAGCTGCATCCTTTAGGCAAAACGAATTTATTGTACATGGTGATTCACGGTTTACATTTTCTCAGGTCATTGAACATGCAAAATATTTCGCTAGCAGTATACAGCAGCAATACAGAATCCAAAAAGGCGATCGAATTACTCTTTTAATGCAAAATAGCTATGAATGGGTCATTGCTTTTATAGCAATTCAAATGGCAGGGGCTGTATCAGTTATCATGCATGCAGATACAGAAAAAGCTACTGTCACTAATGCGATCGAATTAACAAGCTGTAGACTTATAATAACTGATCAAGATAATATTAAAAAATTGAATACTGTTGACTCAGATTATTCTATTATCCTGATTTCAAATAAAAGTGAATATCCTCAGAATGTGGCAAGTGGAGATAAAAACATATCCTGCTTTGTTTTGCCAGATGTTGCATCCAATGAAGATGCTTCACAAATCTTCAAATTCTCAAAATCAGATCCGGACGATGAAGCCCTCATTTCTTTTACTTCAGGGACTACAGGCACTCCCAAAAGGGTCGTACTCAGTCATCGTAATATGACAACAGGAATAATGAACATGATGCTTGGCGGTTTTATGATGAACTATCGCACACCAAAAACAGACCGGCATTCTAATGGATCAAATAACCAGCCGTGTTCATTGCTGTTATCCCCTTTATCCCATATTGGCGGGTACTCCCAGATACTGCTGATGTGTTACCTTGGTGGTAAAATCGTCTTAATGAATGAGTGGGAATCAAATAAAGCAGCCACACTTATCGAGAAAGAGAAAGTAAGGTCAATAAATGGCGCTTCAGTAGATATGATAAGAGAATTATTGAGATCAGACAATGCCATATGCAGGTTAAAAACTTTAACAAATCTTAACATACATGGAACTGCATTAAACCAGAATTTTTTAAAAGAGATTGGTAATAGTTTTCCTTCAATAAGTATTGGGACAAGTTACGGCATGACAGAAACCTGTGGGTCAATTAGTAATGTCTCAGGGTATGAATTACTGAAAAATCCTGATTCCGCAGGAACTGTTCTCCCAAGCGTTGATATAAAAATTATTAATGATACCGGCCAGACCCTTTTACCCGAAGAAACTGGCGAAATATGTATACGTGGAGCCATGGTCATGATGGGGTACTGTTCTGACACTAATGAAACAGGCAATTCGCTCGATCGTGGATGGTTGAGAACAGGTGATTTGGGATATCTGAACTCTGAAAGAACCCTGTATGTAAAAGAGCGAATAAAGGATATTATCAATTGTGGCATTCACACTGTTTCAGCCAGGGAATTGGAATTGGCAGCATATAACAATCCACAGGTAGATGAAGTGGTTGCATTGGCGTTTCCCAGTTCGGATAAATGTGAAAATATCGTATTAGCAGTATTACCAAAGAAGACTGAGAATATTGATGAGCAAAGTCTAAAGCAGGAGCTGTACCATATAACTTATAACTATTTGGAGAAAATAAAATTTATCATAGTTGATTCTCTGCCCAGAACAGCATCAGGAAAAGTCAGTCGGAATGAATTAAAGAAGCGAATTACTTCCGCTGCATATTTTAAGCTTTTTGATGAGGAAAATTTATCAACTCTGATGTAAACATGATTAAATGATCGATATCATTAACTCAAAGTACATACTAATTGATTTTGCCTTTTATTTTGTGTAGACTAAGCGCCTAGACTAAGTTTTATTGGAGGCAAAAATGGAAATTGTTAATATTCATGAAGCAAAGACAAATTTTTCAAAATTACTGGCTCGCGTAAATTCCGGAGAAGAAATAATTATAGCACGATCAGGTGAGCCCTGTGCTCGCCTGGTTCCATTTAGAAAAGAAAATAAAAGAATTCCCGGTATTGCCAAAGGAAAAGTAACAGATGCTTTTTTTGAACCACTTTCTGATGAAGAACTGGCCAGGTGGGAATAGGATAAGACAAAATGCTTCTGGATACCCATATTTTTTTATGGTGGCTTTTTGATGATTCCCGATTGCCAGTTAATATCAGAGAACATATTCAGGATATTGATAATGTAATATATGTCAGTGCAGCTTCTGTATGGGAGATATCTACAAAATATCGTCTGGGGAAGCTTCCTGAAGCCTCAGAAGTAGCAAAAGATGCCTCTAAATGGGTTTTGCAGGCAGGGTTTCAGGGATTGGATGTAACTCTGGAGCATGCCCAACTTGCCGGAAGATGGAATGTACCTCATCGTGATCCCTTTGATCGTATGCTTGCCGCGCAGGCCAAGCTGGAAAAAATTCCTTTGGCAAGCATCGATTCGGCTATGTGCAATTTCCCAATCAAGACAATAAATAAATAGTAAATACAATTCGCCCACTTCGCTCAAGTCGCAAAGGACGCCAAGTTTTGTCCCTATCGAGTAATCGGCAATAACCCGCCGCTTTACGATACGGCCAAAGGTTGTATTTTTCTTTATTATTCGATGTGTGCTTTACACCTTATTCCATGATTACTGCCTCAGCATATCGAAATCTATCTTAATAAAAGTGAATCATTTCATTTGTCGTATGTCCGTATCGCTTTTGGCGGACTACCCGACAAATGAAATATCTTTACTTCGCGGTCTTCGCGAACTTAGCGGTTCATAATAATATAGAGAAAGGAGTTTTTATGCAAAACCAGGAAATGCAGGTCAGCACAAAAATAACCCCACAACTAAGTGAAACCGAAAACATTGTCAGCCAGATATGGTCAGAAGTACTTCAGCAGGAAACAATTAAGCCTGAAAATAATTTTTTTGAGCTGGGTGGAGATTCCTTAATGACAATGATGGTAATGTTTCAGGTGAAAGATAAACTAAATGTTGATATGCCGCCATATACCATAAGCCAATCTCCTTCTCTGCGGGAATTTTGTGAGAAGGTAAATGAACAATTGGCTGCAATTGAATCAGAAAGCTCATTCGATGGCGAAGATTTTGACACTCAGGAAGTCGAAAGTGGTGTAATTTGATTGCTTTAAAGGATAAAAAATAAACCGATAAGGCGCAACCGTCTTCGCTAAAGATTATGCCGCGTCAAGAAGGTACCGAAGAGATTATTTTTATCATAATTTCCCAAAGGTAAAAAACCAAAGAAAGCTCATCCTACCAGCAGCAGGGTTAAATAAGATATAAATGATCAAAGGAATAATTCCTTTACTGATCCTTATCTTTCTTAAAGGATCAGTAAAAAGATAAAACCTTTGCGCTCTTAGCGTCTTCGCGGTTCATCTTTATTAGTTTCTTATATTCACATCCAGCATCAAGAATCTAGAATCCAGTATCAGTTTTTAACAAACTACTCATGAATGCATCAATAAACTACTAATCTCAAAGGCACCAGGAGAATAGATATGGAATCAACTGCTCAGCAAGCACCAAATCCATAATCAATTATAAATACATTGCAGGATCAACTACAGAAATTTCTGGTAACAATAAAAGAACAAACTGGTATTCCAGGTATCTCTCTTGCTTTGAATATAGGAACACATAATATTTCTGTCAACGTTGGTACACTTTCAATCGAAAGCCAAGAACTCATAAGTGAAAATACACATTTTCAATTGGGTTGTATCTCTAAATTGATGACCGCAATAGTTACTGCTGAATTGATCACCTCAGGTAAACTTGACCCTGATGATCCAATAGAAAAATACCTTAACGAATTGCGTGGAACAGAAAGAGGCAAAAATATCCAAATATGGCACCTACTTTCACATACAAGCGGATACAGGGGATTAAACATTATGGATCCCGGTGTTTCATATTTTTATACTTGGGAGAAGTTTTTAGAGTATTTTTAAACAGCGCAACAACACTTTAAGCTAGGAACTGTATTTAGCTACGAACATTCTGAATATACCATCCTTGGGGAAATAATTAAAAGAATTACTGGGAGTGATATCATTGATCTATATAATGAAATGATCATAAGGCCTTTAAAACTCACAACTGGTTCTATAAGAATAGACCAGCGGGGTAATGAGCCCTATGCAGTTGATCATAAATTTGAACCTGGAGCCATGAAGTTTGAACCTTTAAGACCAATTCCATTTTCCAGTTTTTGGAACGCTTCACTTAACAGCCTTACTATGAATACAGATGATCTATTGACCTTATCTTCAACTATCTGTGGGATCACTAAACCATCGTCAGGCATATCAGGAAAAGCTATAGAGTTTGTCAAAAAGCAGGTAATAAAAATACCACAAACATATGGGAGCTTAAAGCATGAACAACTCCCAGTAGCATTTGGTGTTGGTTGTGCGTTTTATCGCGGGTGGCTTTTGGGCACAATGGTTCGGCACTCGGACAGGCCTGCGGCTTGCGTTTTGATCCCCGCACCAACATAGCTTTGGTGATCGGCATTAATGTCTGGCAGCCATTTATACGTGACTCGATCATAAATCATATCTTTGGGACATTGCGAGGTCAACCAATACTACCTTTTCCCGAAGAGCCCTTTGAATCTTCATTAAATGATTTGCTTGGAACCTATATTGGATGGCACGACTATAAAATCGTAGTCACATGTGAAAAGGATCATCTTATCTGTGCGCTGCAAAATAAAAACTCACCACATATGAACATCGTGATGCAAAAGGATGGTAAAGGCATTCTTCGTGTGCAATCAGATACACAGCATTATTCTCTTGGTTTCTTTCACGAGCCTGAATCTGGTTTTGATGAATTAATGCTGGGGCTGTTGGCATTTCGGAAACAATCACAATTAAATGAACCATATGGGAGGATATAATGGCTGATCATGCAGTGAAGCAAAATAATGAAAATGATTTTTTAGAAATGCTGTTAAGCACTTTTAAAAAATACTATAGAGCCATGAATGATAAAGACCTGGAAGGTGTATTGAGCATGATACACAGTAGTTCACCAGCTCAAATGCCAACCAGGCAAATGCTTGGCCCGTTGATGAATAAATTCAAGTTAATTTATGAGTTTATGGACTTAAAATATATCGGAACTGATAATGATTATATTTATATCAGAATTAACCAAAAAACCACTAAACTAGAAGGACCGGATTTTAGAAATAATATGACCGGTACAATTGTTGTTATGAAACAAGATGAAAATATCTGGAAAATCTGGGGTGTAATGCCTCTGGAAACAAACTTTCTTTAGAGTCAATGCAAAACCATAAGTTCAATATCATATATTTAAATAATACTTTTCCGATTAAAACAGTGTCATATAGTATTTAATATACAGTATTCATTTGCCATATATCAATTACACACAATTAGCCCTATAAAGGGTTAATGTATTTTTCTTCAATATCCTTTCACCTAAAACAGAATACTTCATTTCAATTTTCTGACATGCCAACATTATTTACCTTAATCATTCAACCTGGAGGGACTTTAGTTAGTAAAATGTCTCCATAAATTCAAGTCAAAGAACTAAAGGATTAGTATCGCCCTTTTCAGGTTCTGAATGAAGCAGGATAGGTGTATTAATAATGCCTTAAAGGGTATTGATTTCATAGCTTCAGAAGGGGGGTGATATTATGATTGTGTAGAAAAATAAAAGAGTTTTTGGCGGATTACATTCGATCCTATTTTTAAATAATCGATATGTGATCTTTCTTCGCGATAGTGCGAAACACCTTTCATTTTTTATAAGGAGACTATTTAAATGCGTGAACTAACTATGGAAGAAATGGGAGCCGTTGCTGGTGCAGATGCGACGATTACTTTTGGAATTGAAGGCGTATTTACGGTGGGAGTCGATATTAAGGGCGATTGGGATGACGCTATGACTGATGCTCTAATTGGTTGTGTCATGGGTGCCATTGTAGCCGGTGGCTTAGGAGCAATCGGAGGTGCCCTTACGGGCTTTCTAACGTCTTGGGAATATAATTGGTGGATGTGTTAATATTAACCTGAATGTGATAGCGTAGGGAAGAAAAACATCTCTCTACGCTATCAAAAAAAAAGAGTAAAAAAAATGAACACAATCTTTAAAAAAACTATCATTAGTGCCGCTATATTTTTCTGCACTATAGTGCTGATAAATATAGCGAGAGGCTCAGAGAATATGAATACTGTTCGCCTTCTAGGAACTGGGGCGATTTTTTTTGCGATAATATATGTGGTTAATTCAATACGACACTGGTTCAAAAGCAGACAAGATGATTTGTAGATATACTCGAATCTTAGGTATATTCATCTTACTCTCGTTACCCGATGTCTCTACCATTTCCCGTCCCCTTTCCCAGGTCGAAGCTGACAGTGTTAAAAAGGTTCGAAAGCTATCACGTGCCATGGTCATAGAAGGACTTAAGGAAGAATCTCTAGGTCGTTTAACCTTTGACTTTGATAGTTCAGTTCAATCCACCAAGAGACATACCGAAGGCACCGCTGTTGGTTTCAACAAGAAGAAAAAGGGTGCGAGAAGCTATTATCCTTTGTTTTGTACTGTGGCTCAAACAAATCAATTCTTCGATGGATATCATCGTCCCGGAAATGTCCATGACTCCAATGGCACCGACCAGTTTATGCTAGACTGCTTCAGACAAGCAAAACAAGAACTCAAGAACGTTGTGTTCGAATCACACATGGACTCAGCATTTTTCAGCGATAAAACACTGAATATTATGGGGCCAACCACATAGAATTTACCACATCCGTCCCATTTCAAAGGTTTCCTAAATAGAGCCTGTTCAATAATTCAAATTTAAAACTGGGCTAATTTTTCCGGTTTTGATGTTATCAAAAATGATATCTTGTGTCAGAGCGATGTCATGTTCTATGGCATGGATAGTTACATTATCAATACCTTTAAAGAAATTGCTTGTTTCCATGCGATATCTGTTTTCCTTGATGATGGCAAAGGATCTCTCAATGCCGGTTCTTAAAGGTTTTAACTTTTTATAAATCAAACTGTAAGGTAATGCAGGTCCATATTTTCTATACCCATCAGTAAAATAGGTTCGACAAGTATAACCGTGCTTGTATTGCTCTTTGATATATTCACACTGAAACATTAAAAGCTGTCCATTTTTCTGACATGATTTAAAACAGGCATATTTCGTTCTTTTTTGTTTGTATTCAATCCCTCGTCTTTTCATTGGCAGTCCAAAGGGGCATACAGGATACCCCTCACTGGTAAAACCTTTCGGATAGACCATCTTCTTTCTTATAATGACGGGGATAATATCAAAGAACTCATAAATATCATGATGGATTTCTTCAGCATCATATCCTCTATCCAAGATGATATAGGAGGCTTGAAGATAAGGATAGCGAGTTTTAAATTCTTCGATCAAAGGGATAGTATAATCCTGATCCGATTCGTTAGCTGGTGATAGAAGGGTTACAAGAGGTACACCGCTTACAGTCCGGAGACTATGGGCTTTATGTCCCACAGGGTATTTATGTTTATGATGCCCTTTTCCTGAAAAGGCAACAGTTGGATCTTTAAATAGCCACCGCCCCTGTTCATCCTTTTCTCCTCTAGTTGATCCTGCAGTGATCAGGAAAGTCGAGTCTGCTACAAGAATGATTCCCTGCTTTCTATTTTTAGGAAGCCCCTTGATTTCAGGTTCAAGCAGGGTCAGACTGTTAGCCTTTTTAACAAAACGTTTATGTATTTCAATGAAACCTGCCGGACCGATTCTCCTCCTTAAGGTATTAAATGTATTATGAGAAGGTTGCGTATTCCCAGTAATAAAACGGTATAAGTCATTCTTCTTTAATGCCGCTGCTAACTGCCGATCTGAGAGAATACGTTCTTTGACTTTAATAATACGGGCCAGTATTAAAGCTGTGCCATAACCTTTGGGACCTATGCCTTCGTAACAGTTTAAAACCGGAGTGATACATTCAAGGTCGATAGTGATAAAGTACTCTACAAACTCCTTCTCTTGCTCGGTTAGTTCATTAAAATCCCTGGCTAGACCGGGTAGAGATAGCTGAAAATGAACCATAATCATACTCCTTCTGTTCAATACTGGTGTTCAATATTGAAAAAGAGTATGAACCTATTGTAATCAAAGGAGTATCTTTAATTTATCCATGTTTTCAAAGAGCTGGAGATCATTATTCTTTGGGTTAACTTAAGCCGTGAAACACCACTTTTTTGGGTTAACTTTTCTTAAAAAGTGGCTTTTGATGAAGTTAACACGCTAGAATGCTATATTTTTGGGTTAACTTTATTATCTTAGCCATGTAACAAGCTGTTATTATTAATCATATAAGTGTTGAACAGGCTCAAATTGAAAAGCATGGTTGAAATCAGAAAACGCTGGCGTACTATTGAAAAAGGATGGTCTTATTTTGAAACCAACTGGAAACCAGCATCATAGGACAGTAAGTACCGATTAATCTTCATAAGGAGAAAAATCAAAAAGCAATACAAAGGCCCCCTGCAATTACATCTATTTGAGCCGCGTGATTACAATTTCGATTACAAAGTCATCGTCACAAACAAGACAAAATCACCCAAAAACGTAGTCCTTTTCCACAATGGACGGGGCTCTCAGGAGGCAATTTTTGGTAACGCCAAAAACGATGCCGCGCTGGATGTAATTCCATGCAAACGACTACATGCTAATCAGATATTTACCATTTGTTCTATCTATTAACCAGTATCAGCTCACTTCTTGATAGATAAACATTTATAGCACCAACCATCGCTTCTCAACATTCGTATAAATTAAGAAAAAATCAGGAGATATGTCATGAATACTCCACATCAAAAGCCACAAGATCTTAATACTGTAATGAATAGTTTGCGAAAACAGTTGCGTAATCTTTTGGAAACAATAAAAGAACAAACAGGCGTTCCAGGTATTTCTCTCGCGTTGAGCATCGGAAAGAATAAGTTGGCTGCCAACGTCGGCACATTATCAATTGACAGCCAGATACCCATGAATGAAGAAACACATTTTCAATTGGGCTGCATCTCCAAATTGCTGACAGCAATGGTTGCCGCGGAATTGATTGAAGCCGGTAAGCTTGATCCGGATGATCCAATAGAAAAGTATCTTGAAGAATTACGCGGCACAGAAAGAGGTAAAAAAATTGAAATATGGCACCTGCTCTCACATACAAGCGGTTACCAGGGATTAAATATAATGGATCCAAGTGTGGCTTATTACTATACATGGGATAATTTTTTGGAGTTTTTTAACTCAACACCTCAACTTTTTAAGCCTGGAACCGTGTTCAGCTATGAACACTCTGAATATGCCATATTGGGTGAAATTATTCAACGTATAACAGGTAGTAATATTATTGATCTATATAATGAAATGATTATAAGGCCCTTAAAACTTATAACCGGGTCCATTAAAATGGATCAGAGAGGTGACGAAGCTTACGCAATCGATCATAAATTTAATCCTGAAATAATGCAGTTTGAGCCCTTGAGGCCTATCCCTTTTTCGGAATTCTGGAACCCATCATTGAACAGCCTTACTTTGAATATTAGGGATCTATTGACATTAGCTTCCACTATCTGTGGTATCGTCAAACCTCCATCAGAAATATCAGAGACGGCCATAGAGTTTGTCCAAAAACAGGTTATAAAAATACCACAAACATATGGGAGCTTAAAGCATGAACAACTCCCAGTAGCCTTTGGTGTTGGTTGTGCCTTTTACCGCGGCTGGCTTTTGGGGCACAATGGTTCGGCACGAGGACAGACCTGCGGTCTGCGTTTTGATCCGCGTAGTAATATAGCACTGGTAATCGCTATTAATACTTGGATACCGTTCATTCGCGATTCAATTATCAACCATATCTTTGGGATGTTGAGGGGGCAACCAATGCCAACAGCACCGGAAGTGCCATTTGAAACATCATTTGATGATTTAGTCGGTGTCTATATCGGTCCTCATGATCAGAAAATTATTGTCGCATGTGAAGGTGAACCGGTTATTTGCACTTATCAAATGAAAAACATGCCGCCGATGGACATCGTGATGCAAAAAGATGAAAAAGGAGTTCTTCGTGTATGTTCTGATACACAGCATTATTCAATTGGTTTTTTTCAAGAGCCTGGAACAGGTTTTAGGGGTTTGATGCTTGGGACTCTGGCGTTTCGAAAACAATAATGAGAAACAGTTAAGCTGTCTTAAGAAGTTTTTTTTATAAAAAATGAAAAAGCACTGGACTCCAGTCTATTTCCCTGATATTTTTTAGTCATGGGAAATACCATAACAGTCCAAGGCAGAAAGCTTACTTTAGAGGATATAAGCTTTATCCAACGATTTATCAAGGCTCACCCATCCTGGAGCCGGAGACGATTATCTATAGAGTTATCTAAAGAATGGACCTGTCTCAAACGGTGTCAAACGGTGTCAAACGGTGTCAGGCCTTCACTATTGACATGCCATCAGTAATGAGTTAACCTTCCTCAATTGCAAATTAAATTGAGGAAAATATGGCCCGTCCTTTACGAATTACTTATCCAGGTGCCTTCTATCACATTACTTCACGTGGTAATGAACAAAAACCAGTTTTTAAAAGTAAAAGGGATAGAGAGAAGTTTCTTGAATACCTTGAATCGGCCACAGAAAGATATAATGCTATTATACATCTATACTGTCTAATGGATAATCATTATCATCTTTTAATGGAAACACCTTCAGGTAATCTTCCACAAATTATGCTTCATATCAATGGAGCCTATACCAACTATTTTAATAAAAAACGTGGTAGAGCCGGCCACCTTTTTCAGGGGCGTTATAAAGCAATACTTGTTGAAAAGGATGAATATGCAAAAGAATTATCCCGCTATATCCATTTAAATCCTATAAGAGCAGGAATAGTTGAACTACCGGAAAAGTATGAATGGTCAAGTTATCCATATTATATTGGAGCGAAGAAAAAAACTGAATGGCTTCATACTGAATTTATACATGGATATTTCGGTAAAACAAAATCATCGGCTGAGAGGTTATATCAGAAATTTGTTAACTCGTTGCTTAATACTGAATATAGCAGTCCATTGGAAGAAGTAACAGGGTCAGCCATCCTAGGACAGGCTGAATTTATAAATAAAATAAGAGATAAATATCTTTCAGGGAAAAAGGTAGATAGAGAAATTCCGGCATTAAGAGAACTGGCAAAAAAAGTATCGCCAGATGAAATAGATAAAGAAGTTGTAAATAACTTCAGTGGCGATCCGGTATTAGCGCGAAAAATTAAAATTTATTTGATAAAGAGATATACTGGAAAGAGATTAAAGGAAATAGGTGATCAATTTGGAATTGGGGGAACTGGTGTTTCACAGTCATGCAGGCGCATATTGCAGCGGATTGAAAATGATAAAAAACTTGGAAAAAAATTAAAAAAGATTGTAAAAAGATTAAATGCGTGAATTGTGAAGACCTGACACCCATTTGCCTTGAAGACCTGACACCCATTTGCCTTTTGCCTTGAATTGTGAAGACCTGACACCCATTTGCCTTCTTTTGCTTGTGCTTCCACAATAGGGGCAGGCAACAGGTAGACCTTCAGATTGAGGGAGATATCATGGTTTCATATCTTCGAAGACTTCCTTCAGACCATCAACAAATTTGTCGATATCCTAAGTATATATTGATTAGCTTTTAATATCACCACTGAGAACGCGGAGGGCATAATAATATTTGACATTTCCCACATTGAAGCGTACCCTACTCATGTACACAAAAATAAAGAAAGAGGTGTCAATATGCTGGAGATAAATGTGAGGGACGCAAGATCCAATCTAAGCTCTCTGCTGGATAAAGTTGAGGCAGGTGAAGAAATAATTATAAAACGACGAGGCAAATCTATCGCCAAAATTATTTCTCATCATAATGATAATAAGCTCCCGAACCTTAAAGAATTTCGATCATCAATTAAGATCCATGGAAAACCAATAAGTCAATCGGTTATTGATGCCAGGAAAGAAGAACGCTTTTAATGCCATACATTGATACAAGTGTTCTTGTTGCCTATTATTGTCCTGAACCAATAAGCACAAAGGCTGAAAAAATGATAATTCAGGCTGGTACACCAGTAATATCACCTCTCACAGAAGTGGAACTTGCTTCTGCATTAGCCAGAAAAGTAAGAGAAGGGCAACTTTCAATTGATTCATCAAATAAGATACTCACTGAATTTAAATATCATTTACATCAGTTACTTTATAAAAAAGTGGTTATAGATACTGACTGCTATAACCTTGCATTTAGTTGGTTATCAGGTAAGGATATTCCGCTTGCAACACTGGATTCGCTTCACCTTGCAGCAGCATCTATTAATAATCTTGAGATAATAACTGCTGACAAGCAACTTTCCAGAGCAGCACGCAAACTTGGAATAGCCTCCAAGCTACTTTAGGCATTGCTGCTAAAAGCTTGTAAAACAACTTAAAAGAAACAGTTAAGCTGGCATGCAAGTTTTAAAATATATTTAACCATTATCTCAAAGAATAATTTGAGAAATTCGTCTAATTTAACTATATTATATCCTCATTGCTCAAATAAATTGGAATAATGGATTTAAGCCTTTTAAAATGATATTTGTTTGCTTTAGAATGATGCATCGCGAGGAGAAATGTCAAGCCAAGTAAATTATTGGAAAGAATTGTCAGAGTATGACCTGGAAACTGCTGAAGCAATGCTGAAAAGCAAACGATATCTTTATGTCGGTTTCATGGCACATCAGGCAATCGAAAAAATCCTTAAAGCCTATTTTGTAAAAATACATGCTGACACACCACCATACTCCCACAGCCTTTCACATATCGCAAAAAAAGCAGAAGTTTATGAACATTTTTCAGAAAATCAAAAAGAATTCCTGGACCTGCTCGAACCGCTGAATATCGAATGCAGGTATCCGGTTCATAGAGAAGAACTGCTGAAAACCTTAACCGATGAAAAATGTATAGATATTTTAAATAAAACCAGGGATCTTCAGATATGGATAAAACAGAGGCTATAAAAAAACTTAAAATATATAAAAAACTGCTTTTAAAAAACATGCTGTTTGATCAGATGGTTCTGTTCGGTTCCTATGCAAAAGGGAATAATAGAGAAGACAGCGATATAGATGTTGCAATCATAGTTGATAAAATAGAAGGAGATTACTTTTCAACCAGACCTTTGTTATGGAAATTAAGAAGAGAAGTTGACGACAGAATCGAACCCATTATATTAGATAAAAGCCATGATGAAAGCGGGTTTTTAAAAGAAATATTAAAAAATGGAATTCAGATATAGCATTTGCATATCACTTGCTTTAATTCATAACAAATTTAACGTAGTTCGCCGTTTAGTATGCCCCTGATTATATTAGGAATACAATAGCATTTTTTATCACCGCAGAGATCGCAGGGAGCACGGAGTAAAAACTTAGAAGATAAAATCTCTGAGTACTCCGTGTTCTCCGTGGTTGGTCATAACGACTTTTTTCAAATGTCGCTTAACATTTGTAATACAACACTAAGTAACAAATAATCTTAAAAATCCTAAACAACGATAAGAGATATTTTTAAATGAAAATAGAAGCATTTCTTGAAGACTGCATTGCTAGAGGTGTCCATTTGTACCTCAAAGATGGGGAGTTGGGGTATCGAGCTCAGAAAGGGGCAATGACTCAGGATATCCTCTCATCTATTAAGGAAAAAAAGTTAGAAATATTGCACCATTTAAAACTCACCGATCCTTCCCGCCTGCAATTTAAAATGATTTCCACTTCAGATGGAAAAGCATTACTGCCCAATCAATTCCTGTGGAAAGATTACTCAAATGGTATTATGGAGATTACAACTGCGAATGTTACCTATTCAGTTATAAGGCAGAAAGGTGAGTTCTATGCTGATGCTCTTGAAAAAGCTATTTCGGCATTGCTTAACCGCCATGAGGTATTGAACTATTCGATTGAAAAGAACACTGATGATTTATACCTGGTAAAGCAGCCAAAACAGTCACCCGCATTTAAGGAAATCACAGTTAAAGGTAAAACACCGGAACAAAGAGAAAAGGAAGTAAGCAACATAGCAAATGAATTGATCTGGGAAAAATATGATCTTAAAGGCCCATTATATCGAGTGTTCCTTATCAGAATTTCTTATGATGAGTATATATTGGGAGTATCTCTGCACCATGCTATTGGTGATATGATTTCTACTGGTATTTTTTTTCAGGAGATTTTAGCATATTATAATGCTGTTCTAACAAGTACGCCCCCAAGAGTACGCCCGCTCAAGTATCGATACTTAGATTATTTGTCATCCCTTGAGACATGGAAAAATAGCCCAGGAGGAGTTGAATATTTAAATTACTGGAAAGAGTTACTCCGCTCAACGCCTTTTACAGGTCTGTTGTCTGATAATAGTCCATTAGCGAATAGAGCACCTGTTGGAGAAAGCGCTGAGGAGATAATTGAACTTGATTCGGATACAACTCAAGCCATTAATAAACTAGCAGCGGATTTTAGAAAAACGCTTTTTTGCATCTTGCTCTCAGCATATAAAATAGCAATCTGGAGAATGACCGGACAGGAAGATCCGGTAGTAGTGTCTCTTCAGACAGGGCGTTTGAATTCTGGTTTAATGAATGTGATTGGTGATTTTGCGTCGGAGATTGCCTATAAAACAGACCTTTCAGGCAATCCTGATTTTCAGGAAATAACTGAACGTGTTTCGAATACTATGAATAATGCTCAGACTCATCAGCCCATACCGCTTGACTGGGTACGCGATGCGTTACTGGATAAAGGTGTTAAGTTTAATGCCCCGGGTATTAGTATCTTAACTGTAAGTGATGATACGTCTCTGGAAAATTCAAACATCAAAAAAACACCCGTTGAGCCTCCGGGTGTACGCCATGGTTGTCAAGGTTATCTAACCTCATGTGCTATTGAATTCCATGAAAGCCCCAATAAAATAGTTGGTTCAATGATATATAGAGCTGATGTATATGATGAAATGACTATTAAAAGATTTCTGGGGTATTTTAAGGAAATTGTAATTGATGTCATAGGAGACCCAAATAAAAAGCTGGATGAGTTTTGCTAGATACTGGACGCTGGATTCTTGTATTTGGTTACTAGATCATTTCTGTTCGGTTAAGAAATAAAAAACGGTCCGAAATTTCCTATGATCTGCTATAATGTGTTTATCCATAACGCATTGAACAGAAAGGAAATTCCGAACCATGGCACATAGTAACACACTTTTTAATAGCATGCTTAAAATTATTCCGAGACATGATTTTTCAACCCTTGAAAAACGACATGGAACTGGCCGAAAGGCAAGATCATTTGATCGTTGGAATCAATTTGTACATCTCATGTTTATGCAACTAACATCAAGATCAAGCCTTAGAGACACCATTGTGAACCCTTTTAAGCTTTAATTAAATTCTCTTTAGTTCAATTAACAACTCCTTAAATTTGGGCTTTTGGCTTAATAAAAGTACTGTATAACTCATCATCAAATTACTCATCTGGCTACTTAGCTTTTTCACCATACGCTTGCCGATAAAGACCAGTATAATTATTATCTCTCATTTTGTTTTCTGAACATGATTACACATATTTAAATAAAATAATGAAACGCTTGATAGTAAGGTAAGATATATTTTTAATCTGGTATCGAAAAGCCACTATCCAGTAACCATACGAAGATCTCTATGAATTTTTCGGTGCACCAAGTATCAATAATTAAACCAATATCCAGTATCAAGGACCAAGTATCAAGTTTCAAATGAAAGGTAACTCTATGGAACCGCTTAAACAAAACAATCAAGATCTACACTTCGATTCTCTTGATCTAGAAGCCCCTCCTCCTTATGAGATCCCGGTGGGTGAAATAGAGGAAGAGCTTACCCGGATATGGTCTAGTGTCCTCAAGATAGAGAAAATCGGCAGACATGATAACTTTTTTGAACTGGGCGGCAATTCATTAATGGCAAGCCGTATAATAAACCTAATATATGAAGTTTTTGGTATGGAACTGCCTGTTCGAACAATCTTTGAACTTCAGACCGTAAAAGCAATAGCTCAGAAAATTGAAGATACATACAATGAAGTGCTTGGTGAAGAAGAGATGGATGAGGGTGTTATATAAAATATATCTATGATGAAACACGGTGTAATCGTCAATTACAAACCCTAAAAACAAAATACTTAAAGATTTTCACCACGGAGTACATCCGCCTTCGCTGGAGCTGTGGCTGATGCTCTTGTGGTGAAAAATCTTTAACCAAATGATGAATTGGGAGACAAATGCGCAAATTGGATTTTCAGTGGGCATGATGTTTAATTATTCAATTAATCTATTAAACCACCAGGTAAGCTGATTGTGCACGCTAAGCTATACAAGTAAAATAATGATTTTAAAAAAAGAATTAAGGAGTCAATAAAATGCCTGAACACGCAATTCCGTCTTCTTTAGCAGAAAAAAGAGAAATGTTTTTGAAGTTAAAAAAACAGAAAGAAATAGAAAATAATGAAAGAATTATCCCCCAGGATAAAAAAGGTAGAATACCTGTTTCATATATTCAGGAAGGAATATTAATGCCCGTAATTAATGGGGTTCATGACCCTGAAAAAGATAGAGCTCCAGGTCCCGCGCTAGGGTATCTAATAAAAGGACGAGTTAATCTATCAGCTTTTCATAAAGCGATCCAGGAAATAGTAAAACGGCATAAAATTCTACGTACTAGTTATGAAGTAGTTGAGAAACAGTCATACCAGGTTATAAATGAAGTGCCAGATAATATTCTTAAAGTGATAGACTTAGATAATTTAACTGAAGATGAAAGAAAAGATGAACTTAATAGAATAGCATTGAGCAGGGCATCGGAATCATTTTCATTTTTTAAAGACCAGTTAATGATATCATTTACCATAATAACGGCTAAAGACGAACATGCCCTGTATATTTTTACTAACCATATTGCTACAGATGGCCTATCTATGGGAGTGTTACAATTTGAATTATTGACTCGCTATCAATCTTACTCATTAAACATACCGATATCTTTTCCAGAGTTATCACTACAATATGCTGACTTTGCAATATGGGAACGGGAGCGGTTTTCCGGGGAATATCTTGAAGAAAAACTTGAATACTGGAAGCAGTTCACTGGAAAAATAAACTCTTTTTTACCTGTTGACCATGAACCAGATAAGTTATCTTATGGTGGTGGTATTGTTCCGGTAGTATTATTGCCACAAATGACCAGGGAACTAAAAAAAATATGCAAGGAAAATGGTGTTACTCTGTTCACAATTTTATATGCTGCATTTATAGAGCTGATTCATATTTTCAGCGGATATAAATATAATTATTTCACTTTTGTTGTTGCAAATCGCACTCAAAAGGAAACAGAACCTTTAATGGGATGTTTTATGGATTGGCAATTTTATTATATAGAACTGGACAGGGATTTAACTTTCCTTGAAGTTCTTGATAGAACAAATAAAACACTTTTAAAAGTATATGACAATTATATACCCTTTTGCCTTGTCAGAAAAATAATCCCGCCCCAGAGCCCGCTCGTTAACTTTCAGCTACAAAGTTTTGGGGGGAAATCTGCCAAGTCTTCGGAGACCGCATCTGAAAAACAGGAAATTCAACCCAAAACAGAAAGAGAGGCTGATAGTGCGAGATCCCAGAATATGCCTCAACCTATGATGTTTATACCCCTGAAAGTAGAACAGCCAACATTTGCTCTATTTCCAATTGAGACAGTATTAAGGGAGGCAGGAGAAACCATAAATGGAACTTTCACATATAAAGATTCATTTTATGACAGATCAACAATTGTAAATCTTTCAAATGACTATGTGCTGCTTCTTAACCAGATTATTAAAAACCCTGAAATACGAATGTCGGAAATGAAAATGAAACCACATACGAGTGTGATTGATGGTGCAAACTAGATGAATATACTTGTGCTATCCACGGAATAAAAAGATTTGTTTTATAAATATCTCCGTTTCCTCTGCCTGTCCCGCCATAGCTTCAGCGAAGGCGGATGCTCTCCGTGGTGAAAAATCTTTACCCCATCATGTACATAACACAATGAAATTTTCCTAATAAAATGGAATTAAATGAACTTTAGGCCGGGATAACATGCATGTCTCAGAGCCAATATTTTATATTAGAAAGGTAGGATGATATGACGAGCAATTTTAGAATAAATTATGAGAATACCCCTTTCCTTCAAAGCAGTCAAACCGGCGCATCCCTGGACCGGTTAAACTTTCGATGTGAAATCCTTCTCGCCAGTAATCAGGAAGCAATAAAAGATAAACGAATTCTTGATCTGGCAAGCCATGATGGGAGGTTTTCATATGCATGTTTAGAATTAGGCGCAAGACATGTTACGGGTGTTGAAGGTAGACATCATCTTGTTAAGTCAGCTAAGAAAAATTTAATAGACATGGGATACGAACCAAAGAATTTTAGTTTTGTTCAAGGTGATATTTTCGACTACCTCCACAGAGTGAAACCGAAAGAATTTGATACAGTCCTTTGCTTTGGTTTTTTTTATCATACAATACGGCAAAGTGAGTTAATTAGTGAGATAAGACGTATTCAGCCTGAACATTTTTTACTCGACACACTTATTAGCAAAGATACTGATGAGAAGCCGTGCCTGGTGTTTATGCCGGAAAGCCATGAGATAGAAGGGTCGACAATTGACCCAATAGATTTAGTTGCCTGGCCAACAAAAAACTATATTGAATTGATATTAAAAACATATGGTTTCAATTTTAAAGAACTCCATTGGAGCAGCGAAAAATTAAAGGATTTGAGAGAGGTTGGCGATTATGAACAATCTATTAGAGTCTCATATTATTCAAAAAGAAATTAATAGTATTACAGTCATCTGCACAAAACATCTATTGGTTTTTTAGATGTAACAACTACAATCATTACAACCGATGATGCTCCTATTCCACCATTAGATAAAGTATCCTACTAAAGTGTCTTCTGTTTATATAATTTAATATTACCAATCAGGAGGTAAAAAAATGTTAAATAATGATTTTATGCCCAAAAAGACACATGAATTTCAAAACCATACCATTGATTCTACTATATGGAATGATTTTAAATATCGTGATGATGACATCGTAATAGCATCCTGGGCAAGGTCAGGTACTGCATGGGTCCAGCAGATAGTAGGGCAATTAATTTTTAGAGGCAACCCCGATCTCCTTACAAGTACCTTATCTTTTTGGCTAGATCTTCTTTATCTGTCAAAAGAGGAAAAATTTAATATTTTAAATAATCAATCCCATAGACGATTTATTAAAACTCATTTAGCCGCAAATACTCTGGTCTTTTCTTCAAAAGCAAAATATATATATGTGGCACGAAATGCACCCGATATTGTTTGGAGTCTATATAATTGGCTGAAAAAATTTCGTAAAGGATCCTTTGCCCTTAAAGCGAAAATAGAAGGTCGAGTTGGCCCGCCACTAAACCGCCCTACTGGCAATTTTTATGAGTTTTGGAAAAGCTGGTTATATGAAGATGGTTATCCAATGTGGCCTTTTTGGAATAACGTCCGCAGTTGGTGGAATATTCGCAATCTACCTTTTATTAAACTCATACATTTTAATTCTCTTAAAGAAGACCTCGAAAGAGAAATATCAGGGGTTGCAGAATTTCTCGAGATTCCGGTTACCTCCGAGCAAATGGAACTAATTATGGAGTATTGCTCTTATGAATGGATGAAAAAAAATCCTGAAAAAACTACTCCTAAAGGATCCGATACATTAGTTGGCGGAGCCGGCACTTTTTACCTAAATGGTAAAAACAGTCAATGGAAGGACTATCTCAGTACTAATGATATTTTAGAATACAAAGAGTTAGCCATATCTGAATTGGGAGATGAATGTGCAAACTGGCTCTTTGGTGAAAATGGATTCAACTATTTTGTTGAAGACCAAAATAATGAAAGGAGTGTTTCAGCAGGCTCCTTCAGAACTTAGTCTCCTAATAAATATCTGAAAAGCGGCGGGAATGAAAAGCGTGATAGGTTCGATTGTGAAAATTATTCTTTTCCTTAAAAGTTTCAGAAAAATCCGCTTTTATGAGCTGACGTTATTGATAATAATATTAATAGAGAGTTGAATTTTGTACAGTAATAGATGGGTTGTTTGCCCAAAAGAACAACCTGACGCAAGGGTGCGGCTGTTTTGCTTCCCCTATGCTGGTGGCGGAGCATCTGTTTTTTTTAATTGGATTGAAAATATATCAAACGAAATTGAACTATGTATGGTTAAGCTTCCGGGCCGTGAAAATCGATTTAATGAGAAGCCTTACAGAAGGATTTCTGATCTAATCAATGACCTTACTCCTGCGATCCTCCCTGTTTTAAATATGCCTTTTATGTTTTTTGGTCACAGCCTTGGCGCTCATATCAGTTTTTATATGTCGCGCTATTTAAGAAAATATAATTTGCCCCTTCCAACACATATTTTTATATCAGGTGCTCGAGCTCCGCATCTTCCGGAAAAACCGGATGCACTTCATTATACAATGGAAGAAAAAGAGTTTATTGATAAATTGATAAAATTCGGAGGTATGGTGGATGAAGTTCTGCATAACAGGGATTTATTGGACATGGTTCTTCCGGTTTTAAGGGCGGACATAGAGATGCTCAATACAATGAAATACACTGAAGACGAACCACTTGATTGCAGTATTACTTCGCTATGGGGAATGTCTGACAAGCGGGTCAGCCGCGAGGATGCAGAGGCGTGGAATGCACATACAAGTAAGGATTTTAACTTGAAAATGATTCAGGGAAAACATCTGTTCATAAATACAAACCTGGATGAAGTTATTAATATTATTAATCAGGAAGTGGCAGGATATAGGAGAAGAAACCATGATTAAAGTTATGAGCAAATATTGCAAGGCATATCACTTAGGCGATATGAGAAAATATCGAAAATGGAAAGAGAATACACAAAATGCACGGAAAGAAAAATTAGAAATTGATGGAAAAGAGGTAGAAGAACCACGAACACTTACCGATGAATCTATCGTATATCTCCAGGAAAATTATGTTGTGACAGATGACGTTTACAAGGAAGAGAACATTCTTTTTGATGATGTGACTCCCAAATGGGAAAAATACTGCATAACCAAACTTGAGTTTGAAGTGCCTGATTATGACTAATGCGTATTTAAATATACAGCGACTAACATGATGAGGAAAGGATATGGAGTTCAGGAACCTCGGAAAAACTGGCTATAAGGTATCTGCGTTGGGCTTTGGTGCAATGCGTTTACCGCTGATAGCGGAGACTATACCTAGAAAAATTACAAAAAACCCGGTATTTCCAAAAGTCGATGAAACCGAGTCAATAAAAATGATTCGATATGCAATCGATCATGGCGTAAATTATATAGATACAGGTTATTTTTATCATGGCGGTGAAAGTGAAAAATTATTTCAAAGGCATTAAAAGATGGTTATCGAGATAAAGTTAAAATTGCTACAAAACTCCCAGTTTACCTGGTTGAACATAAAGATGATTTTGATCGTTTTTTTAATGAGCAGTTTGAACGCCTTGAAACTGAAAAAATAGACTTTTACCTCCTTCATGCACTTTCCGGTCTTAACTGGCCAAAAGTACGTGATTTAGGGGTAATTCCATGGCTGGATGGTTTAATGGCTAAAGGGAAAATAGAACATACCGGATTTTCCTTTCATGATAATTTTGAAAACTTCAAGATAATAACTGATTCAAATGACAACTGGTCTATATGCCAGCTTCAATATAACTACATGGATATCAATGACCAGGCCGGCAAACGGGGAATTGAATACGCAGCCTCGAAAGACATGGGAATTGTAATAATGGAACCGTTAAGAGGTGGACAGTTGACTAAAACTCCACCCCAAAAGATATCAGAACTCTGGAATTCAGCTGATAAAAAAAGGAGTCTTGCTGAGTGGGGGTTACAGTGGCTCTGGGACCAGGAGGAAATCTCTGTTGTACTGAGTGGTATGAGTACGATGGATCAGGTAATTGAAAATATATCTCTAGCTGAACGATCAGGGCCAGGGAAATTTACTGATGCAGATCGTAATTTAGTCAAACAGGTCAGGAAAGACTATAAAGCTTTAAGGCCTGTACCATGTACATCCTGTCGATATTGCATGCCATGCCCTAATGGAGTTGATATTCCGGGTGTTTTTAACATGTATAATGATTCCTGCATGTATGAAGATCCTAAACATGGGATAATCTGGTATAACAGCCCATATGGTTTTAATCAGGAACAGAGGGCAGACAAATGTAATAAATGCGGTACTTGTCTGGAAAAGTGCCCCCAGCATATTTATATTCCTGATTGCCTCGAAAAAGCTCATTCATCAATGCATGTTCCAAAGACGGCTTTTGCAAGCCAGCAACCATAAATCAAGATTATCTTTTAACACTATTACTAAACAATTTAATTTTAAACAATAAAACCAATGTTATTAATTTAAAAATAGTAAGGAGACAAATATTATGAGACTCTGTTCATATTTTGCGGCTTTCTTTTTTATTCTTATCAGTACCGGAACTGCCACAGCACAGCTTGCTGCTCCGGAATACAAATCACCTCTTACAATTGAGCAATTGGATGTAACCTATACTGTCAATGAGGATGGCACTTACACTCAGGATGCATTTGGAAAGATCCGAATAAATATTGATCAGGCTGTACAATCTTCAGCTCAGACGTATCTTTCCTATAGCGAAACTATGCAAAATCTGGAAGTACTGGAAGCCTATACCGAGACGGCTGACGGGGAAAAAATTGTCGTACCTGACGATAAGATAATTACACAACAGAGCCCAATAAGCACAACCGCGCCTGCATTTGGTGATATTAAGATTACAGTTATCGTATTTCCCCAGATTGCGGTTGGTGCAGCCAAGACCTATCACTATAAACAAAAACAAATAAAGCCTCTTTTCGAAAACCAATTCTCCATGTTCGAGATGATTCCACAAAGCGTTGATATTAAAAACGCAACAATTACCATAATTACTCCAAAAAATTTAAAAATCTATGTTCAGGCTATTGATATTGAAGGCGGCCAGGTTAAATCTGATCTCCCGGGAAAATCAAAATGGGTTTGGACTATTAAAGACCAGAAAGGTCAAAAACCTGAGGAGGGAGCGATAGACGAGGCAAACTACAGTCCTCGCCTGGCAGTCACCACCTTTGCCAACTTTAATGAAGTTGCTGAAGCCTATCTGGCACGCGCAGCCGATAAGGAAATGGTTACGGATGAAATACAAAAACTTGCGGATGAAATTACTGATGGTATTGCGAATAAACGCGATCAGGCAGCCGAGCTTTATCAATGGGTGGTTAAGAACATCAGATATGTTGCTTTAAATTTCGGCCTTGGAGGTGTTGTACCCAGGGATGCTGTTACTATTAAGCAAACAGGTTATGGCGACTGCAAAGATAAAGTCGTTCTTCTCAATTCGCTTCTCACTGCAAAAGGTATTAAATCAGCACCTGTACTTATCAATGCATCAGACTTCTACTGGCAGCCGGATGTTGCAATCCCGAGTATCTATAACCATGCAATTACATATCTGCCGGAATTTGATATTTTTGTTGACCCAACTGCCGAAACCGCACCTTTTGGCGTACTGCCAAATCAGGAACGCGGCAAATTTGTTTTAGTTACCCGCGGGGTCAAAAAAAGTTCAGGCATAATGATGATACCTGAAAATACGCCGGAAGAATCAATACTCAAAACAGTCACTACCATGACCATTACTAATGATGGAAACGCAAATGGAAAAGCAGTTATGGAAGCAAGTGGCGGAATGGACTATGTTTTACGTAGTTTTAAGGCCACCATCCCACCCGGGAGAGAAGACCAGGCCGCACGAGTACTAATATCGAGATCAGGTTTTCAGGGAGAAGGAAATATAACAGGCGGAGATCCGCGTGACCTTAAAGGGGAACTTAAAATAGAAACAGAGTTTACAATGAAAGATACCATGTTGATCCCGGGACCCGGAGCACTTACTATACCCCCTGGAGTTCCAAATCCCTCCCCGATCAGGATCCTGGCTTTCATGCCTGACTTGCCTGAAAGGAAACATCCAATGTACAGCAGTGGATATACAAAAATTGAAACAACATCCGTGACCTTACCAGATGGAATTAAGATTACTTTAATGCCAAAGAATACAAATTACAGCAACAAATATGGAAGTTACAGTGCAACTTATACACTTGATGGACAGACGCTTAAGAGAGAAAGGAAACTTACAGTCATGACTCCACGTGGGCTGTGCACTCCTGATATTTACCCGGATATTAGAGAGCTTGGGCAAACAATTATGCAGGATCTGCGCAAGCAGATTTTATATGGTGAATAGATCAGGAAAATATGGATTTTAAATTTGTCATCAAGGAGTATGTCGGATTAGCTCTTGTATATTTAAATGCTGGAAAATAAAAACATGGATTCCCCGGTCGGAGCCGGGGAATGACAGGCTGAGTAGTCATCCCCGGTTCTCGAAACAGCGTCGGGATATTCGCCCAGTCTTCGCTAAGGTGTAAATAGAATGAAGTTTTTTTTTACGCCTTTGCTTCCGCCTTTTTAGCTGCGTTCGTCTCCATAATTTTATGGAGTTTGTCATCTGAAAGTGAGTAAAAAAGCATTACCAGAAATGCAGTAAAGCCGCTCCCTGCCGGAATGAAACAGATGATATTCATCATGTTGTTTAAGACCTCGGGGGTCTGGGCAATATTCGCCTTAAATCCTATAAGTGCAAGGCCATAACCTGCACCCGATGTTGCTATCATGATCGCTATCTTGGTCGGCAGGGTATACATTGACATAATAAATGCGCTCGCATCTTTACCTGTTTTATAATACCCGTATTCTGCAGCATCCATATACATTGCCTGACGTATGGGATAACTTGTACCGGCCCCAAGCACTGATACCAGGACAATTACTGAATATACCCATGGGTCTGATGCGCCAAACATCCTCAGAGAACAGTACCCGACTGTACCCCAGAGCCCTGCAAACAGGTATGTATTTCTCTTTCCGAATATTTTTACTACCATGGGTGCGATAAGTGTGCTTGCAAAGACACCGATGCCTAATAAAAGCGTGTACTGGACCATGAACTGCTCATTTCCGGTTATATACTTGAAATAGTAGGGAGCGAATGTGGAAAGGCTGAAGATTCCCAGATTAACAGCAACATCCGCTGTCATGATAAGCCGCAGATGCTTGTTTGCCAGAACCTGCATTACCATCTCTTTAAAATTTAAATCAAAAGCAGCCTTGAGTTTTTTATCCGGATCATATTTTTCGTAGTTTCGCGTCTGATAAAAAAGAAACCAGTATCCGAAAACCTGAACAACAGCCAGTATCCCGACAGTATAAAAATATCCCCAGGTCGGACTCTGCTCACTGAAATAGTAAAGCATGTATTTAACAACAACCAGGCTGAAGACAATCTGGCTGAACATGCCCCACTGCATATTCCTTGTTGACATCCTGAGTCTTTCCCTGACATTGTTTGCCACTACAGAAATCAGGCCCAGGTGTGCATTGAAAGCAAAGTTTAGATTTACATGGGCAATCATGTAGGCAAGGCTTAAATAAATAACTTTTGTGCTATAACCTACAGGTAGATTTGTAAATGTGAGGGTGAAAAAAATGGCTGTAAATATCGGTGGAATAAGCAACCATGACCTGAACTGTCCCCAGCGGAACTGGGTCTTTTGAATTATGCTGCCGGAGAAGGGGATTGATGCAAAATCCACAAAATGGGTTATAAACATAATTGTACCCATATGCGCGGCGGTTATAAGCGCGACATCGGTAAGGAATATCGCATAATAGTTGAGCGCCAGACTCATCATCAATGTGAAGGTCATGTATGCAAAACCGTAGCTGTTGACGAGTAAACCGGGAAGTCTGTTTTCTGCTTTTTCCACTTTGTAATTCTCCTTTATTATAAATTCTCATCCGGAAAAAACTTCACCGCCTGGACCGGGCCTGTTTCCATACCACTGGTAGAGACTGTTTTACGGATGGTACATACAATACGAGATGCTTACATTTTTACTTCCGCTTCCTCTCTTTTTTTCTGATTCTCTGTCATGTAGAACGCTACTTTTTCATCGGTCAGGCCGTAAAAAATAAAGACAAAACCTGCGATGAGGTAGCATACGATGGGTAAAAATGAAATCAGATTCATCAGACTAGTGACAAATTCAGGTGTAGACTCCATATTGGGAACATATCCTATATAAGCCAAAAATAGAGGAATTATTGAAAGGGCCCCGGCTATCCCGATTTTTACCGGCATTGTGTACATGGACATTATAAAGGCGCTGGCGTTTTTGCCGGTCTTGTAATAGCCGTATTCGGAGGCATCCATATACATTGCCTGCCTTATAGGCATAGGAAGATAGACAACAAGGTTTGTACAGGCAATAATTAACGTGTATGTAATTGGACCACTTGTGCCATATTTACGCAGGATTAAATACCCTATGATACCGAAAAAGGCCGAATAGATACATGTCCCTCTTCTTCCAATTTTTTTTATGACATGCGGGGCTATCACTGTTGAAGTAAGAATTGAAACAGCTGATAATAATGTATAGGTCTTCATCCATGAATCATCACCTGTAACATATTTAAAATAATAGACTGCAATGGATACAAGCCCGAATATTGCCACGTCTTTTACGGTGTCGGCAATCATAATTAACATCAGGTGTCTGTTACCGATTATCTGCTTCCCCATTTCAAGCAGCGTTAAATTATTTGCAGATTTTAATTTTTTATTAGGATCATAACGGTCATATTCCTTTGTTCTTATGAACAGGTTCCAGTAGCCAAACATTTGAAGCCCGGCGAGTATAAGGACCGTCAGGAAAAAGCCCAGAGATTCACCGTAATCAGCCCTGAAAATAAGAAGTACCGGGATCGCCAACTGACTGAAGATTAGCTGTGCGCCGTATGTATACCGGGTATTCCATATTGAAAGGGAGGCCCTGTCATCAACATTGTTTGAAATCACCGATATAAGCCCGAGATGAGCATTGAAGGCAAAATTAAGGCTTACATGAGCTATTACATATGCCAGTCCTAAATATAATAATTTAACCCCATAACTTGCAGAGGGAATATTGGTAAATGTAATGGTAAAAAATATAAAGGTGGATACAGGCAAAAACAGGAGCCATGACCGGAATTGCCCCCATCTGAACTGAGTCTTCTGGATTATGGCTCCGCCAATAGGTATAGATACTGCATCTATTACATGGGTAAGCGGCATGAATATAGCCAGATGAATTGAAGCTATCATCACCACATCTGTAAGAAAATAGGTGTAGTAATTTAAGGCCACCATCATCATCAGGTTGAATGTCAGGGTGGCTGAGCCGTAGCTGTGGGTAAGAAGAGCAGGAAGTCTTTTTTTATTCATATTAAATAATCTCCCCCAAAAGTGTGAAATGTTTTAATTTTACTCTGCAACTACTTTCATATTTCATACTTTGCCCGGTGTTTTCTGATCACAGTTTAAAGATGTAATCAGATACTTTGAACAAAATGGATGCAATTTTTAATAAACTATCATTTCTTGACAATGAAAAAGCGGAAAATATAATGAAAAAATACTTCGTGTGACAAAACTTTTAGACTATTAATAAATTTTTCTCAAGATAATTATCCTGAATTAGCAGGAATTGGATTGTCCCGGAATATGAAAGAAAAAACTGTATCTATAAAATATTTGACTCCAATGATGGAAAAAAGAGGACCATGCAAATAGGAATTTATCAGAATAATCCGGAGTTTGGTGAGGTTAAAAAAAATCTTGAACAGGCTGTCAGTCAAATAGACACTATCAAGGCAGATCTCATTGTACTTCCGGAGTTGTTTACAACAGGCTACCAGTTTACATCAATTGAAGAGGTCAATGGACTTGCGGAAGAAATCCCGTCAGGCCCATCCTGCGACACGCTTATAAAATATGCACATTCAAAAAATGTATATCTGGCTTTCGGTATTGCAGAAAAGCAGGGGGATCGACTTTTCAATTCGGCAGCACTGATCGGACCTGACGGCTTTATCGGGAAATACAGGAAAAGCCATCTTTTTTATGAGGAGAAATTATTCTTCAGCCCTGGAGATACCGGATTTAATGTGTTCGACATTGGCATAGCCAGGCTTGGCCTGATGATATGCTATGACTGGTGGTTCCCCGAGGCGGCGAGGACCCTGGCCCTTAAGGGTGCCGACATCATATGTCATCCTGCAAACCTTGTACTCACAGGCTGCCACAAGGCAATGCAAACAAGATCACTTGAAAATGCGGTTTATTCCATGACATCAAACCGGATCGGTGCGGAGTCAAGGGGAGGCAAAGAAGAGTTGAAATTCACAGGAAAGAGCCAGGTTGTTGACCCAAACGGACAGGTTATCCTTTCACTGGACAGCAGCAAAGAAGGAATCGCAGCAGTTGACATTGATATTGAAAAGGCCAGGGATAAATCCATCACATCCCTGAATGATCGTTTTATGGACAGAAGGCCTGAGCTATACAGGATTAGCTGATTTTTCCCCTGAGGCCTTCTACAACCTGCCCAAAGGTCTTATCTTTTGTAATTTTGATCTTTTCTATCTGGCCGTCGGGCCTTTGTGAATAAAATTCGTCTGCTTCGGTAAGGAGAGGAAAATATTCACCGTTAATTTCTTCATAAAGATCAACATTCATTATCCCTTTTTCAGTACTGTCTTTTTCAACAATCCCCAGCAGACCGTCTTTTTCTATCACCTTAAATGGTCCGTCCTTGGATTTATATCCTATAAGATTTTTTGCCCAGTGACGAATATAGATATCCGCATCCAGGGGAAACAGCTCTCCTCTTACAGATTCAAAGACCTTGCTGTTTCTGATTACAAGTTTTTTACCTGAACTCAGAATTGGCCTGGTGGATGTAAGATTGTCGGGATTATGTGTATAAATCATGTTATCGAATGCAGTATTTGAAATATCGGAATAATCTGTATGCACAATACTGTCTTTCTGTGCTACATCATGTATTATTATAGACGAATCCTCATAGGCCGCCATGGCCCTTTCATATCTTTCTCTGCTCCAGGTTCGTTCAATAAAGTGGTTTATATCACCATAAATAACGGAAGACTCTTCAAATTTATCCCGGCTGATGTTTTCAAAGTACTGGGGACGATGGGTTTCATACAGTTCTTTCCAGAGTGAGGGTTTCCATACAGTATCAGCGCTGTAAAACAGACTGCTGTCCTCTGTCATAAATTTGAATGCTACGGAGGGAAGCCCGTGCCAGACCGATGATTTAACCGCCCTCACAGTTAACCCGGCTTCGTCATCATAGAAATCATTCCTTGCCTCTTCATAAAATGAGGCAGCACTGAATGGATAATAGCTCGCAGGTTCCACCCACTCACCTGATTCTTCATCCTTGAAAAGGAGCCTCGGACGATTGGCCTTTTCATTAATAAAAATCTTTGCCCGTTCCGGCCCTATGGCATTTCCCTCGCGATCCTCAACACCGTAACGAAGTGTCCCGTCCTTACTGTCTTTCAGTCTTATGGCATACCTGGCCCTTGGCCCGATAATACACTCTTCAACCATCGAGTCATAGGGGATATCAATTATTCTTTTTGAGTCATCGGAAAGGGATCTTTCAAGAGCTCCCTTGGAGTTCTTGTAATATTCCTCAAGAACCGGCTCATATGATATTAATCTAAGCCTGTTTTTTGACAGGGGGTTATAATAGGTAAACAGGACAATATCAGTGAACCATCTTTTGTGGTCCTCATGAGAATGGGTTGCGAAGATACCTCTAAGATCGGAAATGCCTTTATATCCAAGATAGGGAAAAACAGGCGATCCGCATTCGAGCATGTATACATGCCCGTTTACAGTTATCATATAGCCGCTGCTTTCTCCCATCATCGAGAAGGCGCTTGTATTACCTACCACATCAAAAATAATATCATGGCCCACAGTATATCCTGGCTCCTTCGGCTTCATATCGATGGATTTCTTACTTAACAGAGCTTATTTTTCTATATTTGTCAGGCAAATGCAAGGTAAATATCAGAAAAGACTGTTAAAATTCCTAAGACATAAAATGGAATTCCAAAAGACAGACTGCAGAATAAAAATCAGGAAGTCTTTAAACACCTGACATTGTAAGTTAGAACCGGATTATGTATTCCCTTAACTGAAATTTCTCCAATCTTATCGGCCTCAACCATATCAGATACACTGCTGTATGTTCTCTGACTTATAAGTATCTGGCCTGCCTTTGCGTTTGATTCAAGGCGTGAAGCAACATTAACCTGATTTCCTATAACAGTATAGTCAAGCTGCATTTCAGAACCGATATTCCCGACCGTCATATACCCGGTGTTAATACCTATGCCCATCCCGAATTCATACCCGTAATATCTCCAGTCCGCTTTTAATTCTTCTGTCTTCTTCTGCATCTCAATGCCCATCATTACGGCCCTCTGGGCATGATCATCCATAGGGACGGGATCACCCAGAAAAATCAGAAGCCCGTCACCTATTATCTTGTTGAGTGTACCCTCGTATTTGTAAACGATCTTTGTCATCTCGGAGATATAACTATGGAGAAGGTTAAATAATTCTTCGGGTTCAAGATTATCGGTAAATGTGGAAAAATTTCTGATGTCAGTAAACATGACTGTCATCATTTTTCTTCTTGGTACGGCCCACTGGGAATTTCCATTCGACAATATTTTTTCAGCCACCTTGGGTGAAAGGTAACGCCTGAGATTGTTGTATTTATTCAGTTCATCTATCTGCCTATTCACCTTTTCCTCAAGCCCTTCATTAAGGAGAAGAAGTTCTTCACGTGCCTTTTTCAACTCTATTGTACGCTCGTCAACCTTCTGTTCAAGCGTTTCATTGTAATTCTCAAGTATGGCCTTTGCATTCGCCAGCTCTTCATTTACAGTCTTTAGGCTTTCATAGGCCTTATTCCTTGCCTTTATATTGATGCGCAGGTTGTTTATGGTATCTACAAGATGCATCTCGGAATCCGATGAATTTGTTTTTCCTTTAAGTACCTTCATACAACGTTTTAACCATGAAAACCTGTTGTATGTAACATCAAGAATAAAATATGGAGCACGATAGATTTCGCCTTTTCTCAGTATAATGCGGTCATCAGCATGGACTGTTTCTGTAATAAGAATGGCATCCGGCCTCATTGCATTTTCACTGCCAGTATTCTGCTCAGAGTATCTTCCCAGAAACACTTCCTTATCATTAACTCTGTCCGGTATCAGGCTGATACTTTTCCCTACCTGTCTTCTCACTTTTTCAATGGGATCAGTTATTACCAGGTACTCTTTTTCCATCTTCGCCTCAAAGTTAAAATCGGCAAATTCAGGCTCATTGTTCAGGAGGATTACCGGATCATAGGCATTCAGCGGCTGTATTATTTTTGCTGACGAAAGGCCCCACAGTGTCGGGATGGAGGATATAATTCCCCGCCTGTATGCATCCACGATATAATCATTATTGACATCAATATCATCATGGTATGTGACCTTGAATATTACTCTTACTCTTTTCAGGGTCCTGTCATAGGATGGCGGTTTGACTACCTCAATATCTTTTGTATCATTGATATTACTGTTAAAAAAGGAAAGCCTTTTAAAACCGTCGTCCGGTCCGGCAAAAAACCTGACAAGATAACCGAACCGGCCCCAGGATCTGAGCATTGCAGAAGAAGAACCGCAATTGAAATAAAAATATGGTTCTTCTGAGAATTCTTTTGCCCGTCTCAATATTTCATGAAAATTGTCATAGGTTGTCCACTCATCTTCATTTAAAAAAAAGGCTTCTGCTGATTCATACCTGTCAGACGGAAACGGAAGATCATGAAACAGTGATGAATAAGTCCCTCTTTTTTTCAGGAGATAGGAAGATACAATACTTATATTTCTGTTGCTTATGCAGTCTGTTCTGCTCATATTTATTGCCTGCCGAAGAAAGATGTAAGATATTATAGTTTGCAACCAATATGCCAAGACATAACACTTTGTTATTAAAGCTTTTTTAATAAATGCCAACCAGATGTGCACATTTTTTATTGCATCTGCGCACATAAAAATGTGCAAACAGGGAATTTTTTTTCATAATCAAAATTATTATAGTTGACAGTTTTATGATTTTTGATTAATTGTTGCAGTCGACCGGGACGTGGCGCAGTCTGGTAGCGCACCTGAATGGGGTTCAGGGGGCCGGAGGTTCAAATCCTCTCGTCCCGACCATTATTTTGCAATTATTTGCCAAAGTTTTAGCAAAATAAGCCACAAACAAACATGGAAGAGCAAATCCAGTAAGTCTTTTGGGTTTGCTCTTTTTTATTTTTAAAATTTCTTACTTTAAATATTTTGAAATATCAACTTAATTGAAGCTTCGGTCATATAGTTTTTTACAACTACAGTATGATTAAAGAGAGAATTAATTCTACAGTGTATTAAATACCGAATTCCTCGGCAAATATTTTTGAATGTTCTCTTCTTTCCCGCCTGAGTCTTGCCCGTTCAGGGGCAGAGTCAAAGAGACTTTTTTCAATATCGCTTTCAGGAATGACCGGAGGAACAGTGTGAGGTTTACCGTCACTCCCTATGGCAACAAAGGTCAAAAAGGCAGTGGTGCATGTAATCCGCTCACCTGTAAAAAGATTTTCCCCCAGCACTTTTACAAATACCTCCATGGACGTATGCCTTGTCCATGTAACAAAGGCCTCCACGCAGATTGCCTGCCCGCTCTTTATTGGATGCAGAAAATCTACAGAGTCTGTTGAGGCAGTTACAACACTCATGCGCGCATGCCTCATTGCTGACAGTGCTGCAACTTCATCAATATGAGACATGGTTTTTCCGCCGAATATAGTACCGTGGTTATTGGTATCAGGAGGCAGAATAAGTGTGGTTTTGGTTACAAAAGATTCACTGGCTTTTTTCGCTTCCATCTTTTTATCCCGAATTATATGCCCACTCTGAGAATACGCCCCTGAATGGAGTACGGGCGGTTGACATCCCAGTTTATGATCTCTCCCAGACCTTTGCTCTGAAAGTATTTTCCAAGTTTTTCAAAGGTAGGCCTTCCCGGATCAGCAAATATTATATTCCTGACACCATATTCAAGTGCCCTCAGGATCATTTTTATCAGGGTTTCCACCAGATTGTCCCAGAAACATATATCTGCTCCGATCATGGTATCTATATTTTTGAAATATTTTGCAGGCAAATCGTCAAAGTCCGCTTCAAGGGTATTAACTGAAACATCATTAATCTCAGCATGCAAATGCACATAGGGAAAAACAGCAGAATCACTGTCCACGCAGGTTACAACAGAATTAAAATTTTTAACACAATATATACCTGCAATCCCCCATCCGCAGCCGATATCGAGAATATGTGAATTATGAATAAATCCGCTTCTCTTAAAATAATCCAGTAATAGCCAGCTCGACGGCCATACCCTGAAACCATGCAGAGACGGTTTATGAATATGTTTCAGTCGACGGATAGCCTTATGGTTGGAACGAAGCACTTTTATACCGTTATGGATAAAATCTTTTTTTCTACTTTTAAACATTGAGTTATATGCATCTTTTCCGGGCTCATTCGGTTCAGCCTGAGGACTATATGTATCTTTAATAACGTTTTCTGCTGTTGAAATTACCCTGTCGTCCACGACCACCACCGCCGCCACCGCCGCTTCGTCCCTCACGTCTCGGACTGGCCTGGTTTACCTTTACAGCACGCCCCTTTATCTCCGAACCATTGAGCCCGTTGATCGCTGCTTCAGCCTCAGAATTATTTGACATTTCAACAAAACCGAAGCCCTTGGACCTGCCGCTGTACTGGTCTTTTATTACCTTGGCTGAAACAACTTCTCCAAAAGCTGCAAAGGCACTGTTCAGGTCTTCTTCCGTAACCTCATAAGACAAATTTCCCACATAAATATTCATTTGATTATCCCCCTGATATCTGTTTGTTGTTAACGTAAATAGCAAAAATGGAAAACTCTGCTGTTAAAAAAACTGTCATCATTTTAAGAAATGCGGTTTTTAAGATAATGTGAAGTTCATCCGAAAGAAATGGAGCCATTTTTAAAGAGTAGGGTACTGGTAAAAATGGGCTGGCATGGGTCTGGCTGCACTTTAATATTATCTCTTTAGTTCCAACTCCTGAAACTTGCAGACTGCCTAACAATAAACAATACGATTTTTAATCGTATTAAATAAATTTTAAACTACCAATATATACATTAATATAGATTTTTTTTAATGATATGCCTAACTTTAACTTTTTAATTTTTATAGGTCAAGCTATTATTTTTTATACTTAATTTTCAATCTATTTTATTTAATATTTTTATTTTATCTTATTTTTGTTCATTATATAAATAAATTTATCTTGAAATATGGTTTATTATAAGCTATGTTTTTTTGTTAATGTTGCCTGATCAATTTCAGGCCTGTTTCTTTCAAAAGGAAACAACTTTTAAAGTGGCATCCTTTGTGTATTGAAACTTGTAAACTAATTTGGAAGGAGGATGTCACCATGGCTAATGGCACAGTAAAGTGGTTTAACGATCGTAAAGGTTTTGGTTTTATCGAGCAGGATAATGGTCCCGATGTTTTTGTTCATCATTCAGGGATACTTGCTGACGGATTTAAAAGCCTTACTGAGGGCGACCAGGTAACCTTTGAAATCGAAGATGGCCCCAAAGGTCCGTCTGCAAAAAATGTAAAAACGATTTAACCTGATCCGCATAAAACGGGCGCTTTAAGATATTTAAATTAAGCGCCCATTCCATTTCTGGATATAATCTATATTTTAATCCTGTCATTAGCCCGGTGGGAGGTTCAGGTTGAAATATAAATAATCCCGAATCAATCATTGCCACTGTAACAGTATGTATTTATACTTCACTGCAAATTAGAAGTATGTCATTCCGGCATGAAATTTCTTAATCATAGTAAACCAGCAAAATCAAATATCTAAGCCTCTATATCAGAAGGATACCCATTTTTTTAATTTTTCTCTTGTGAATTCAGTTTTATATTTTTATAGTCATTCCCCACTAAATTAGTAGGTGTTTGCCAAATTAAGTATTGTTTAGACCTAAATAATTCGGTTTTATTGGTGGACCTGTTTTTCGACTTAAAAAATCCAGGCCCAGAGGGTCTGTTATTTTAAGCACATCGCAAGGTAGTTTATTTACTAATCAAGGACTGAAAAATGAAAAAACGAAGGTATTTGTATCAATTAATTGCCATTATGGCCTTTGCCGTATTCAGCTTCGCCCTATCAATT
The DNA here is from genome assembly GCA_963667015.2 of Desulfatiglandales bacterium. Classification (GTDB taxonomy): domain Bacteria; phylum Desulfobacterota; class DSM-4660; order Desulfatiglandales; family HGW-15; genus JAAZBV01. Next base: position 1,334,497 of record CAXXJJ010000001.1, on the reverse strand, counting down.
GAAGCAAATGTAACGAAGAATGATGCAAATGGAGAAAAAAGGGCTGATATCATCAATATCAACACATTGAAATCCTTTGGTGCCCTTGAAAGAAAAGAAGTTCCATTCTCCCATGATGCCCATACAGGCGCACTCGAAAAAGAAAATAAGGGTTGTGAAACCTGCCATTTAATCGACGAGACCCGAGGCAGCGAAAATTTTTCCCTTAAATTCAAAAGAATCGATGATACAAACAAGCAGGAGGTAATGGATATCTATCATAACAACTGCATTACCTGTCATAAAGAAATGTCCGATACAGGTAAGAAAACAGGCCCTATTGAATTATGTGGTGAATGCCATAAAGAACCTGAGGTCGTTTCTTCATGGCAGCCATTAGCTTTTGATAAATCGCTGCACTTCCAGCACATAGAAATGAATGACGAGAACTGCAGCGGTTGTCACCATGATGATCAAAAAGAAGGATCATGCAGCTATTGCCACAAGAATGAAGATACTGAAAATACTGTTTCCATAAAGGCAGCATCTCATCTTTCCTGTATCGGCTGCCATAGAGAATTATCCGGCCCGGTTAAATGCAGAGCATGCCACGATATTGATGAACAACAGAAAATTGACAGATTTGAAGACGTTCCCAGACTGACAGGAGGACAGCCTGACTTTGCGCTCATAGGCACTAAAACCCGGGATAAAAATACGGGCAACCTCTCCTATAGAATGAACCCCGTACCATTCAATCACAAGACACATGAGGAATCCCAGGATACATGCCGTATCTGTCACCATGCTGCCATCGATTCCTGCTCTAAATCATGTCATACTATAGAGGGCTCAAAACAGGGAAATATGATCACCGCTGAGCGGGCGATGCATCAGGTTGACAGCAAACAAAGCTGTATTGGCTGCCATGAAATCAACAAAAACCAGAAAGAATGTGCCGGTTGTCACGGACAAATGACAAAGGGAAACAATTTATATGATACCTGCCTGAAATGCCACATGGATATGCCTGAAACCGGTATAACAGAAAACCGGAAACCGGAATCAATCGCGGCAATGCTTCTTAAAGCCGAAAAAACTGATTCAGATGCAATTGAAAATAAAGAAATTCCTGAAGCAGTAACCATTGATGGATTATCTTTCCAGTATGGAGCAGTTGAGTTCCGTCACCGGAAACATGTTGATTCTCTTATGCTCAATATAAAAGACAATAATCTGGCCGGTTTCTTTCATAACGGGAAAGAGACTCTCTGCATCGGCTGCCACCACAACAGCCCGGCCAGCATAACTCCGCCCAAATGTGCCGCTTGCCACAGCAAGTCATCAATTGATTCGGAACTGTTAAAACCAGATCTGAAAGTGGCTTACCATCAACAATGTATGGGCTGTCATGATAGAATGGGTATTGAAAAGCCGGAATCAACCAGTTGCACTGATTGTCACAAGGTTATCGGCCTAAACAAACTAAACGATTTTTGAGGTAATTTATGTCCATATCACGCAGGAAATTTCTAGGTTGGATTGGCGCTGCAGGGAGTTCTACTGCAATAAGTAAGTCTGCCCATGCTGCAAAAAAACATTTTAAAGGTTATCCCGAAAGCTATGGCGTTTTACATGATACAGTGCTTTGTATAGGGTGCAGGAGTTGCGAAGAAGGCTGCAACATCGTCAATGAATTGCCAAAGCCTGAAAAACCCTTTAATGATCTTACTGTACTGGATAAGAAAAGAAGAACTACAACTGAGGCATTTACCGTTGTTAACAGGTATGACGGCAAAAAAAACGATGGCTCTCCAATTTTTAGAAAAAACCAGTGCAACCACTGTCTTGAACCAGCATGCGCATCAGTATGCTTCGTAAAGGCGTTTAAAAAGACCAAAGAGGGTGCAGTTACATATGATCCGTCCGTGTGCGTCGGCTGCAGGTACTGTATTATTGCATGTCCCTTTGAAATTCCTACATATGAATATAATGAACCGCTTACTCCCAGGGTCAGAAAATGTACGATGTGCCATGACAGGATAAAAGAGAATAAACTTCCGGGCTGTGTTGAATCATGCCCTACAGGTGCTTTGAAGTTCGGAAAGCGTGATGATCTCATCAAAATTGCCCGTAAAAGGATAGAGAAATATCCCGATCGGTACCAGGACCATATTTACGGTGAACATGAGATGGGTGGAACAAGCTGGCTTTATCTGTCAGGAGTTCCTTTTAAGGAAACAGGCATGAGAGAGGACCTTGGCATAACACCTGCTCCTGAGCTGACATACGGAGCGCTGAGCGCTGTACCCATTGTAGTATCTCTCTGGCCGGTATTACTTACAGGAATATATGCCATAAACAAACGTAAGGATAAAATAGCTGAAAAAGAAAAAGAAACAGCAATACAAAAAGAAGTGAAAAAAGCCCTGGAAGAAGCAGCTAAAGCCGCCCGGGAAAATGAATCTTCAAATTAAGAGTCAGGCAAAGACGAATAGCAACATTCTTTAGGAGGACCTCTTATGTCAAAAAGCGGTACTTTCACCGTTAAATCATTAATGACGCCATTTAATGTCATTGCAGGATTTATTGTCCTTATTGGCCTTGTACTGACCGGACTCCGCTTCATGGGGGGACTGGGTGCTGTATCGAATCTCTCGGATTATAATCCCTGGGGAATATGGATAGGCTTCGATCTGCTCTCTGGCGTCGCTCTTGCTGCCGGAGGCTTTGTAACCTCTGCGGCAGTCTATATCTTCGGAATGAAAAAATACCATTCTGCGGTCAGACCGGCTATCCTTACCGGGTTTTTAGGTTATGCACTTGTTGTGGTCGCCCTGAACTACGATGTCGGCCGACCATGGAGACTGCCTTATCCGCTTGTAGTACAGCAGGGAACTACCTCTGTGCTTTTTGAAGTGGCAATATGTGTGGCTCTCTACCTGACTGTTTTGTTTCTTGAATTTTCACCTGCGGCTCTTGAGTGGCTTGGCCTGAAAAAATTAAGAAACCTGATACATAAACTTACGCTGGTCCTGACAATTTTGGGTGTTATACTTTCAACCCTGCATCAGTCTTCACTCGGGGCACTGTTTTTAATCGCACCTTCCAAGCTTCATCCCCTTTGGTATTCTTCATATCTGCCGGTATATTTCTTTGTTACAGCCATAATCGCCGGTCTATCAATGGTAATATTCGAAGGCACTCTGTCCCATCACTATTATTCCCATAAAATGGATGAAGCTCATATGAAGGAAAAAGACCAGGTTGCGCTTGGATTCGGCAAGGCTGCATCATGGGTGCTGGCGGGCTATTTTGCTGTTAAAGTTATTGGTATTGCCGCGGACAATAACTGGCATTACCTCGCAACTTCCTATGGAATGTGGTACCTGGTGGAACTTCTGGGATTCGTAGCATTACCATGCTTTCTCTATGCGGTTGGAGTAAGGGCTAAGAACCTTAAACTGATAAGATTAACTTCCGGCTGGACCGTGCTGGGTATTATGGTCAACAGACTCAATATATGCCTGATCGCCTTTAACTGGCACCTTCCTTCAAGCGAAAGATATTTCCCGCACTGGATGGAGATTGGAATTTCCATTTTTCTTCTCACATGCGGCCTGCTTGTTTTTAAATTCATTGTCAGCTGGATGCCGATTTTCTATGAACATCCGGACTATAAAGAGTCACATTAATTTTACCATCGGGGGAAAAAGGTTGAATGGATAACATATTTTATACGCTTCAGGATTTTCTTACTCACACGAAAGGAATTGTCTATATCCTCATAGTCCTGATTCTTTTGGGGATGCTGGGATTCTGGAACTTTCTAACAGGAAGAGATGATGATTAAATATTAAAATCATTTTGAAATCCAGCTTAACAGTCTGTTTACAGACCGGATTTCTTTTACTGAAGCTGTATCTTCAGCTCTTGTTAATATTATAGAAAACTCTATTGATGCCTGATTATTGAAAAAGAGGCCATGTTCAACAAACTGAATTCCTTCAAACTGGATGAACTGGCCAATGCTTCCCTTAAGCATCCCGTAACATTCGGACAGCAAGATTAAATTACATAAAAAATACACCAATAATTTTAATATTTTTGCTTGACCTGTATTAATGATTTTGCTAGAAATTGCTTTTTTAAATTTTATGTAGATATATTCCCCGGTAGCTCAGCAGGTAGAGCAGGTGGCTGTTAACCACCCTGTCGGCGGTTCGAGTCCGTCCCGGGGAGCCATTCGATACAAAAAAGGGTATTCTCTTTATTGAGAGAATACCCTTTTTATTTGCCCAACGATATACTCAGGCTATCGAGGTAGTTCGAAAGACTCAAGGCTTTCAGCTATATTAATATTCGGAGAAATGACGGGCAGTTTGGGATGACAAAATGGGGTGAATATTTGATACTTATTGACATAACAGGACAATATTCTTTTTCGATGCAGGGCCATATCTATAGAAACGCTGGTATTCCAAAACTTTCTCGATATATCGCCGGGTCTCCTTAAAAGGCGGAACACCTTCATACCTTCTTACATTTGTTATTCCCGCGTTATAGGCTGCGAGTGCCAGCTTTTCATCACCATTTAATCGATTCAACAGCGATTTATAATACCTGACCCCTGCATGGATATTTTCCTCGGGATTTAAAAGATTTTCCACTCCCAATGATTTTGCAGTCTCAGGCATAAGCTGCATTAGCCCTCCAGCGCCTTTCTTAGAAACTGATATCCCGTTATAACCTGACTCAGCCATGATAATAGCCTTTATCATATTTAAATCAACATTATGAGTATTGGCAGCTTCAAGTATTATCTGGTTGTATTGAGGTTCAGCTTTTTTAATTTGATAGGGAAACACATTTAATTCTTCTTCCACTTCCGGTGGCGCCGGTTTCGACTGAAGCGATACAGGAGTATTGTTCGGTTTGGATTTTTTCTGCACACAGAAATTACTGGAAATATTAATCTGGGTTATAAACATGAACTGGAGCATGCCCAGTAATACCAGGATTTGCATTTGATTTGCAGTGAATATATTTCTTCTGGATATGTTATTCATATTTTTATCGTATATTTATGAAATTAAGGATTTACTTAAACAACGCTTTAATTCGGTGACAAGCCGCCTTCATGTATTTAAAATCGAAATTACCTCACACAATGCTCAAGCGATGTTGAAAAGGGGGAAAGTCTGATTTTTATCCGGATATTTCTATAATAATGCCTTTAAGTTATTAACGAAAATTTTGGCAAAAATATCAAAATATTGGGGTATTGTCAACAATACAACTATATGTTGCGGTTAAAAAAGAAATATTTATATACTGGGGATACATGTTACTCCTCAGTCAAGAAGGGACAGTGATGACAGGGAGTTCCTTATTTCTACTTGACTCACTTCCTGTATTTCTCTATTGTTTTTTCGTAACTACTTTAATAACATAGCAAAGAAGCTCTCTCGAATAAAAATAATGTCTTTTACCAGTGTCCACCACCAACCATAAAAGAGAGATATTATTATGGCTAAAAAAATCTTGGTTATTGATGATGATCCCATTATTGTAGACTATCTCACAGATCTCTTTCAGGAAAACGGTTATGAGACCTGCTCCGCTGAAAACGGTGTTAAAGGATTAGAGATTCTTCTCAGGGAAAAACCTGACTTGATAACACTCGATCTTGAAATGCCTGAAGAGTGGGGGCCAAGATTCTACCGGAAGCTCAGAAAGCATGAGGAAGTAAAAGATACTCCTGTGATTGTTGTGACGGGGATCGATGGCGATCACGCCATCAGGAACGCCGTTGGCTATGTTAACAAGCCCTTTGATCCTGAAAAGCTTCTTGGAATAGTAAAAGATGCAATCGGATAGTAACACCTTTTTGTAAATCACTTAAAAGTCCCATAAAAAACCTTCTTAAATGTTCGGGCAATCCGGTATGACTGCAGTCACTGAATGGGAAATTGTAATCATAGATGATGAGGAGGATATACTGGATATCCTTTCCCTGGCATTGAAGGACCTCTCCCATCATATCTCTGTTGCTCGAGATGGTGCGAGCGGCTTAAGGGTTTGCGTAGAAAAATCTCCCCAGATTGTCATTACAGACATTCGAATGCCCGTTATGGACGGGCTTCAGGTTTTAGAATCCTTAAAAAAGAACTCTCCGGAGATCGAAGTTATTGTGGCGACCGCCTTCGGCGAAATCGATATAGCCATACGCGCCCTTCAACTTGATGCCTCGGATTTTATCACCAAGCCCATCAATACGAAAGAATTACATCTTGCTGTAAACAGGGCTAAAGAACGCTACCTGGCCAGGAAACAGCTCGCAGAATATACTGCGCTCCTGGAAAAAGAAAAGGCCGAGACCCATCAGGAACTTATAAAAACATTTGCCTTTCAAAAGAACCTTATAGAAAGCTCCATGGATGGAATTCTCGCCCACAATGAGAAAGGTGAAATAGCGACCTTTAATAAAAGCATGGAACATATGCTCTCCTGCACCAAAGAGGATGTCCTGCATAAAATGACGCTTTCCCAATTCCTGACCCGGGACGATGAAATCTCGCTCAAAGCCGCTCTTGAAGGTGAAAAGTTCGGCGGCGCCAATCGTCTTAATTTTTATGAGACGTCTCTTCTGGACAGTTCCGGCAGAAAAATCCCGGTGCAGGTGTCAGGGACCAGTTTTTTTGATCATGATAAAATCGAAGGTTCTGTCTTTTTCTTCAGGGATCTCAGGGAACTCCGCAAACTTGAGTATGACCTCTCCAACCAGGCCCGCATCCTTCATCAGGATAAGATGATGTCCATGGGGAGACTGGCGGCCAGTGTTGTTCATGAAATTAACAATCCACTTTCAGGTATTCTTAATTATCTCCGGCTGATGATACGCATTGTTAACCGCGGGCCGATCGCAGAAGATCAAAGAGAAAAATTCAGTGAGTACCTGGAGGTTGTTGAAAATGAAACAGACCGCTGTTCAAAAATTGTTTCAAACCTGCTTACCTTTTCCCGTAAATCACCGATCGCCTTTGAAGAAATATCTGTAGGAGATCTAATTAATAAATGTGTTGTCCTGAGCCATCATAAGCTTGTGCTGCAAAATATTAAGCTTGAGACCGATATTCAGCCGGCCATTCCCTCAATCGAAGGCGACTTTAACCAGTTGGAGCAATGTATCATCAACCTTATTTTCAATGCAATTGATGCAATGCCTGATGGAGGAACCCTCACTCTTTCTGCGGAACACGATCCATCCGAAAAATCAATCAGGATCATTGTTAGAGATACCGGGAATGGAATCTCTGAAGAAGACCTTCCCTATATCTTTGAACCCTTTTTTACCACCAAGGAAGAAGGCTATGGGGTTGGCCTTGGCCTGTCGACCGTTTATGGTATTTTAGAACGTCATAAAGGAATGATAAAGGCTGAAAGCCCCCTGAATGGAGGAACTGTTTTTAAAATAATGTTGCCAATAACACAGGCTTAGATCAATATTCCAACCGTCCCCGGTTAAACTTAATATTATATTTTTTCATTCTATTCCAGATCGTTACCCTGGTAACACCTAGAAGCTCTGCCGCCTTTGACTGATTGCCTTCCGAGTCTACAAGGGCTTTAATAAGCTCCCGTTTTTTTAAATCTTTTTTATCAACAGAATTACCAGGAGATGCCTTATAAAATCTCTTTTTCGGACTGTAGATATTGAGGGGGAAATGGTAAGGCTGGATTAAGGCATCCTGGCAGGTTACAAAGGCGAACTCAAAGGCGTTTCTAAGCTCTCTTACATTCCCCGGCCATGAATATTCCATTAACAGTCTCATGGCATCATCACTGATACCCTGGATCTTTTTTTCTGTTTTAAGCTGTATTCTTCTGAAGAAAGATTCTGCCAGAATAGGAATATCATCGACACGATCTCTAAGGGGGGGTATATTAATTGGTATAACATTTATTCTATAGAAGAGGTCTTCGCGGAAATAACCATCGTCTACAAGCCTTTTCAGATCTCTGTTGGTAGCTGATATCAACCTTACATCAATATGAACAGGGGCGTTATCACCAACACGCTCAATCACCTTATCCTCTAAAACCCGAAGCAGTTTAACCTGTGTTGAAACAGGCAGGTCACCAATCTCGTCAAGGAAAATACTGCCGCTCTGGGCTGCCTCAAACCTGCCTATCCTGTCCTTATATGCCCCAGTAAATGCACCTTTAACATGTCCGAAAATCTCACTTTCCAGAAGGGCTTCGTTTAAGGCTGCACAATTTACCTTTATATAGGGTTTTGTTTTGCGTAAGCCCGTTTCATGTATTGCCCTGGCAACAAGGTCCTTGCCTGTTCCACTCTCACCGAAAATGATTACGGGTGCCTGTGATTCTGCTGCATTCGTAATCAAATCAAATACCCTCAGCATGGCCCCTGAAACACCCAAAATCCCATGAAAGCCGTTTTCTGCCCGCAACTCCTGGCGGAATGCGGCTATCTGGGAATCTTTTTCCAGAATCTCACTGATGTCGGTAACTGTTTCGACTGCTCCAATAACCTGACCTTCCGAATCATGGAGAAGGGTTGCGTTTTTTAAAACATGTATGAACTCACCATCCCTGTTAATAAAGGTGCACCTTCTCATATTCATGACCCCGGTTTTAAATAAAACACACCAGTGATCACCCTTATTTAAACGGGCATGTTCAAAGATATTACACTTCAATATGTCACAGGATTTACCTAACATCTCGTCTTTGGAATAACCGGTGATTTCTTCCATAGCCTTGTTAACGGAAACGATGATTCCGCCTTTATCTACAATCATCACTCCATCTTTTATGGTATCGACTACCTTTTTCCAGTAACTGCTTAATTCCTGATCAATCATCAGGTATACCCCTGTTAAAATTAAACACTTGTTAAATTAAAATTTTAACACTGTTAAGTGATTAATCAAGCTAAAGTTTAACACTTTTAACAATCAAGAAATTAACCGCCGTTCGCAGGCAATTAATAAATCAATTTATCCGGCATGCAGAATATAAATATCTTATCCGCAATTCTACAGGACAATATTTATTTAACTGATATTTTCAAATACTTAAAGATATGTCAACTGTAAGAAGCAACAGAAAACAGGCCTCATAAATTCGGATAAAATAAAAAATCAGATAAACCCATAATCATTTTCGGGTGATGGACCGTTAAACTGGCATTTAATTTGCTTTATAAGTCTTGGTAATAGCATTTAACACAAATGACCTCGAGACAAACTTCGAAGTATTAAGAATAAGAATATCAGGTACTGCAGGATTCAGAAAACAAGGCCCTGTTCACCTGGCCCACATAGAAAGGGAAAAACGATTTGGACAAAAAGCCGGATCATATTCTTGATATAAGGAGCTCTATTCCACCAATCAGCCTGCTAAAGGTGAGCCAGGCCTTCCGGGCAATGAAAAAAAAAGAAACAATTGAAATACTGTGCGGAGACATTGAAACCCGAACTGATCTTTTTAAGGTACTGCCACCACTCTCATATGAACTGGTCCTGGTCGAAGAACTGGAAGAGGAAGATTCCCTGTTCAGAGTTCGAATGAAAAAAAAGAAGGACATCTAATAATATATAGCTCCAGGCGGGAGAGAATTCATGACGATCAAAATAGGCTTCTATATTTGCCACTGTGGAATAAATATCTCTTATAAGGTGAGGGTAAAAGAAGTCGCAGACTTTGCCCGAAAACTTCCAAATGTCGTGGTAAGCAGAGATTACCGGTTCATGTGTTCGGATCCAGGACAGGAAATGATAGAAAAGGATATAAAGGAGTACGGTTTAAACCGGGTGGTGGTGGCATCCTGTTCTCCGAGACTGCACGAAAAGACATTCCGGGGCGCATGTGAACGTGCCGGACTTAACCCCTATATGTTCCAGATGGCCTCTGTACGTGAACAGGTTTCATGGGTAACCGAGGATGAGGATGAAGCAACCCGGAAGGCCAAGACCCTGGCGGCCGGGGCCATAAATCGTGTCAATTACCATCACAGCCTTGAAACCCGTGAAGTGAATGTTCATCCCGATGTCCTGGTGGTGGGAGGAGGCATCGCAGGCATGCAGGCGGCACTGGATATCGGCAGTTCAGGCCACAAGGTGTACCTGGTTGAAAAGGACCCTACAATTGGCGGTCATATGCTTCAGTTTGATAAAACCTTTCCCACGCTTGATTGTGCGGCCTGTATCGGAACACCCAAAATGGTTGACGTGGGTCAGCATCCCAACATTAAGCTTATGACCTACTGCGAAGTTGTTGAGGTCTCAGGGTACATAGGAAACTACACTGTAAAGATCAAAAAAAAGAAGCGTTATGTGGATGTGAACAAGTGCACGGGTTGCGGAGAGTGCACAAAGGCCTGCCCTGTCCGGTACAGGCTCTATACTCCTGAAGAGAAGGCGATGGAACAGACCGGGATCGGTAAAGGAGAATAAAATGGTTGAGGCACAGGATAATACAGTTAATAAGGAAGTAAATGCAGCAAAACAAAAGGTTCACATTGATCTGCAGAAGATAGATGCAATTATTGACAGGTATAACGCGGATCATGAGTCACTGCTTATGATCATGCAGGACATCAGCGATATATATAACTATGTCCCCCCCGAGGTTATTCCTGTTCTGGAAGACAGGTTAGGTATCAAAAAAAGCCTGATCTACAGTGTGGCGACATTTTATAAAACCATCAGCCTGGAGCCGCGGGGAAAATACATTATCAACGTATGTACAGGAACCGCCTGCCATGTTAGAGGCGCGGACAGGATCATGGACGCGCTCCGGGAAAAGTTGAAGATCAGAGAGGGGCAAACAACCAACGATAGTCTCTTTTCCCTGGAGGCGGTTCGTTGTGTCGGGTGCTGCGCCTCCGGACCTGTTATTACGGTAAATCAGGAAACTTACGGCGGTCTCGACCGTTCCAGGGCTCTAAAAGTTATTGAAGATCACGAGAAAGATATCCCTTAACTGACCGGGGGCAACGGAGGTTTTATAATTACATGATACGACTGGACAATCGAGAAGCGCTTTCGGAACTGAGAAAATCGTTTCAAAAAAAGAGTCCTGATAGCAGTAAAAAGCTTGTTTCACTCTGTGCCGGTTCCGGCTGTGCGGCTTACGGTACATCAAAGGTTCATAAGGCACTCATGGAAGAACTTGGCAGGCAAGGTCTCCAGGACAGGGTAGAAGTCAAGCTGACCGGTTGCCACGGTTTCTGCGAAAAAGGGCCGATCATGGTCATCCACCCTGAAGGCATTTTTTATCCGCAGCTCCAGGAGAAACACATCCCCGACATCGTTGAAAAAACAATTAAAAACGGGAAGCTGGTCGAGAGCCTTGTTTTCAAAGATCCGGCTACTAAAGAGAAGATCACCCGGGAGCGGGATATCCCCTTTTATAAACTGCAGCAGAGGATGGTTTTCGGAAACAACGGAATGATAGACCCCACCAGCATAGAGGACTATATCGGGGCAGGCGGTTACAGGGCACTTGAAAAAGCACTGCTGGATATGACACCCGGGGATATCATCGACCAGGTAAAAAAATCCGGGTTGAGGGGGCGCGGCGGCGGAGGATTTCCCACAGGTATCAAGTGGGAGTCATGCCGCAGTCATAAAGGAAACAGATACGTGATCTGTAATGCTGACGAAGGAGATCCGGGCGCCTACATGGACCGAAGTCTTCTGGAGGGAAATCCTCACAGTATCATCGAGGGCATGATCATAGGCGCCATAGCCATAGGTTCCCACGAGGGATATGTATACGTGCGGCATGAATATCCTCTGGCAGTAAAAAACCTGAACATTGCCCTCCGGAAAGCAAATGAACTGGGCCTCCTGGGAAAGAATATCCTAGGCTCGGGTTTTGATTTTGATATCCGTATCAGCCGCGGAGGCGGGGCCTTTGTATGCGGCGAATCAACAGCCCTGATGGCCTCTCTGGAGGGACAACCGGGCAGACCCAGGGCAAAATACATCCACACGGTTGAAAAAGGGTTCCGGCAGGGCCCTTCCAATCTGAACAATGTGGAAACCTGGGCCAATGTTCCAATCATTATCAACAAAGGAGCAGACTGGTTCGCTTCCACAGGCACGGAAAACAGTAAGGGCACCAAGATTTTCTCCCTCGTGGGAAAGGTTGTCAATACAGGTCTTGTGGAAGTCCCAATGGGCACAACCCTCCGAACAATTATCTATGATATTGGAGGAGGCATCCCCAAAAAAAAGAGATTTAAGGCGGTTCAGACGGGGGGACCTTCAGGTGGCTGCATCCCGGAGGAGTACCTGGACCTTGGCGTGGACTTTGATGAGCTGGCAAAGGTGGGGTCCATTATGGGTTCCGGCGGTATGATCGTCATGGACCAGGACACCTGCATGGTTGATGTGGCCCGCTATTTTCTGGATTTCCTGAAGGATGAATCCTGTGGTCAGTGCAACCCCTGCAGGGAGGGCATCAAGAGATCGCTGGAGATACTCAATAACATCTGTGAAGGCAACGGCAAGGAAGGGGATATTGAACTCCTTGAAGAGCTGGCCGGCATGATCAGGAAATTTTCCCTGTGCGGACTGGGAACCTCTGCACCCAATCCGGTGTTGACGACCATAAAGTATTTCCGTGATGAGTATGAAGCACACATCAGGGACAAAAAGTGTCCTGCCGGTGTCTGTAAAAACCTTTTCCATTACAAGATTGATGAAAAGGCATGCACAGGATGTTCATTATGCGCAAAACAATGTCCACAGGGAGCAATTACAGGTGAAAAGAAAAATCCCCATAAACTGGATCAGAGCAAATGTATTAAGTGCGGCATCTGTTACGAAAACTGCAGGTTTAACGCAATTGTTATCAAATAAAAGGTATAGCCCATGATCAATTTCAAACTTAACGGCCAGGAAGTCCAGGGAGAAGAAGGACAGACTATCCTTCAGGTCGCGGAAAAATACGGCGTGCAGATCCCGACCCTGTGTCACCATAAAGCGCTGGAACCGGCAGGCATGTGCCGTCTTTGTACTGTTGAACTTTTCGATGGCCGCAAAATCCGTTTTGTTACTGCATGCAACTACCCCATATGGGAAGGGATGGAGGTAACTACTGACAGTGACACAGTGCACGAAGGACGAAAACTGATTGTTGAACTGCTTCTCGCCAGATGTCCGGATGTGCCTGTTGTAAAAGGGCTTGCCGAAAAATATGGCATTGAAACACCCAGATTCAGACCCGGGGACAGTGCCTGTATCCTCTGCGGCCTGTGTGTCCGTATGTGTGAAGAGAGAATGGGCGTAAGCGCCATAAGCCTGGCCGGTAGAGGGGCGGATATGAGGGTTGAAACCCCTTTCCAGATAAACACTGATGTATGCCAGGTCTGCGGTGCATGTGAGTCGGTTTGTCCTACAGGATGCATCGATATCCTGGCGATAGCAAAACGAGAACCCAGGCCTCTTCTTTCGGAATGGGATGAGGAGCTTAAAGAGAGAAAACCCATATACATACCCTTTCCCCAGGCAGTTCCCCTTGCCGCGGTGATCGATTCCGAGGCGTGTGTCCATGTTAATACCGGAAACTGCGGCATATGCCGGGATGTCTGCGAGGCAGGCGCAATAGATTTTGATCAGGAAGAAGAGATTATTGAGGTAAAGGTCGGTTCTATTATCCTGGCAACAGGTTACGATGTCCTGGACCCCACACCCATAAAGCAATTCGGGTATGGGGAATATCCAAATGTTTATACCAGCCTCGAATTTGAACGATTAAGTAATGCCACCGGCCCCACAGGCGGGCAGATTCTTATCAGGGATGAAAACGGTGAATTTAACCGGAAACCGAAAAGTGTCGCCCTCCTTCACTGTATTGGGAGCCGTGACAAGAACTATCATGAATACTGTTCGAGGGTCTGCTGCATGTATGCCCTGAAATATACCCATCTTATAAAAGAAAAAATCGGGCACGACACAGAGGTTTTTGATTTTTATATTGATATGCGCTGTTTCGGCAAGGGCTATGAAGAGTTTTACGAGAGGTGTCAGAAGGAAGGGACTAATTTTATAAGAGGAAAGGTGGCGGAAATTACCGATCAGGCGGTGGTGCCTGAAGAGGAGGGTAAGCTTATTGCCATTGCGGAGGATACGCTGCTTGGTGCCCCTTTACGTGTGCCGGTCGATATGGTGATCCTCTGTGTTGCCATGGAGGCCAGGGAGAATGCAGTTGATGTAGGCAGAGTCTTTGGCGTAAATATCGGTGCAGACGGGTTTTTCCTTGAAGAACATCCCAAGCTGGGGCCCCTGAATACGGCTACAGACGGCGTATTTCTAGCAGGTGCCTGTCAGTCCCCCAAAGATATACCGGACACCGTGGCCCAGGCATCAGGGGCCGCATCAAAGGCCCTTTCCCTTGCCACACGGGGAATTGTACAGGTCCCGTCCACAATTTCATATATTGATCCTGATATCTGCTCCGGATGTCAGGTATGTATCGGCCTGTGCCCCTATTCTGCAATTGAATTTGATGAATTCAGGGGTGTATCGGTAATCAATGAGGCTGTATGCAAAGGGTGTGGAAGCTGTTCGGGTTTTTGCCCGAGCGGTGCCGCACAGGTTAAACACTTTAATAAGAAACAGGTTTTCGCAGAGTTTGAAGGGATCATGGATGCATTGAATTCTGTGGGTATATAAACAAACCCGGATTCCGTATTTCTGACTATACTGATTGATTTGAAATAATCTGGAGAAAGCTATGGAAAATTTTGAACCGAGTATTGTCGCCTTTGTCTGCAACTGGTGTACGTACACCGCGGCTGATCTGGCCGGGACATCCAGATTGACCTATCCCAAAAACATAAGGCTGATTCGGGTCATGTGCACGGGGATGGTTGATCCGCAATATGTAATCAAGGCATTTCTGGAAGGAGCTGACGGCGTTTTGGTCAGTGGGTGCCACCCGGGTGACTGTCATTACATAAATGGCAACTACAAGGCCCGCAGGAGGATAAAGCTTTTAAAAGAGATCCTTCCCCAGTTTGGCTTTGAACCGGAGCGGCTCAGGCTCACATGGATCGGTGCCAGTGACGGGATCCAGTTTGCCGAGATTATGCGGGAACTGGTCACACAGGTAAAGGCCCTGGGACCAAACGCCGCCAAACTGAAGATGGTTATATAGAGGCTGGTAATGCTTATATGGAAATTCGGAGGAACTGATGTTAAACGCATTAAAAGTTGATACAAAAGACACGGAACTTTTAGAATCTCTTCAGAGTTTTTTTAGATCTATCCTGGAGCTGGATGAGATCAGCGCGATCCTGGTTCCCAAACTTCTTCCGATGAAGAATATGGTAATGCCGGTTCTGATCAGCGATCCGGAACAACTGGATGGTGTTGATCCCCTGTCTCCTGCCTTCCCCATGAACGCAGCCAAGATTGTATCCAGGCTTACCCGCAAACCCGCGGGCGGCAGGATAGCGGTAGTTTTACGTCCATGTGAGATAAGGGCCTTTATAGAGCTTGTAAAGCTTAAACAGGGCCGTACGGATGAGATTATAATAGTAGGGATCGATTGTCTGGGGGCATATAAAAACACGGATTTTTTCCGGTTTGTATCCGAGGATGAAAAGGGCTCCACACAACGCTTTTATGAAAGCGTCCTTTCGGGCAAGGGTGCATCATTTGGTGACATAAAACTTGCAACGGCATGCATGTCCTGTGAATATCCCGTGCCGAACAGTGCCGATATCCTCATAGGGCTTTACGGGATGGATATAAAGGATCATATCCTGATTCAGCCAGAAACACCTGCGGGTGAAGCTATATTGGGCAAACTCAATCTTTCCGAAGCGGCTGAACCTTCAGGACGCAAAGAGGCCATAGATACCCTGATTTCAGAGCGAATAAGCCACCGGGATAATATGTTTGCTGAAACCAGCGAGGCAACAAACAACCTTGGAAAACTTACAGGGTATCTCGCCAACTGTGTAAACTGCTATAACTGCCGGGTTGCCTGCCCTGTCTGTTACTGCAAAGAGTGTGTGTTCGTAACCGATGTCTTTAACCACGAACCTTCACAATATCTTAGATGGGCAGCAAGAAAGGGCCAGATCAAGATGCCCACAGATACTACATTTTACCATATCACCAGGCTGGCTCACATGAGCACTGCCTGTATAGGCTGCGGCCAATGCTCTAATGCCTGCCCTAACGATATACCGGTTATGGAACTCTTTCGTACCATAGCCTTTAAAACCCAAAAGGGATTTGGATATGAGGCAGGTAAAAGCCTTGATGATATGCCACCCTTATCTGAATTTCGTGAAGACGAATTTGACGAGGTTGTAGGGATCTCCTGATAAACAAATAAGAGGTAAAAGTTATGTCAGCGGATGTAGTCAAACTTGGGAAAAAGAAACAAGGCATTTTTATGGATAAGGTGAAAGATCTCCTGCCTGAAGGGGGCAATCTTAACCTGTGCCTGACATGCGGTGCCTGCTCTTCGGGTTGTCCTGCGTCGGGTCTGGAAGGAATGGACCCCAGAAAATTTCTTCGTATGGCTGCCCTTGGGATGGATGATGTGATTACAAGCACACCATGGGTCTGGATGTGCTCCATGTGCCAGCGTTGTATCTATGTCTGCCCCATGCGAATAGATATCCCGCAGCTTGTTTATAATGCCAGGGCCACCTGGCCCCGGGAAGAAAGACCAAAAGGTATCTTGGGCTCCTGTGATATGGCCCTGAGAAATGACAGCTGCAGCGCCATGGGCACAGCGCCCGAAGATTTTACCTTTGTTGTTGAAGATGTGCTGGAGGAATACAGGGAGGCCCAGCCTGAATTTAAAGACATGGAGGCCCCCATTGATAAGAAAGGTGCCTATTTCTTTGTAAACCAGAATTCAAGGGAACCCGTTACTGAACCGGATGAAATGGTCCCGCTCTGGAAGATTCTTCATCTGGTTGGTGCTGACTGGACCTATGGAAGCAAGGGTTGGGCCGGTGAAAACTACTGCATGTTTCTTTCGGACGATGAGGCATGGAAACACATTACTCAGACCTCGGCAAACAAGGCCGATGAACTCGGATGCAAGGTCTTCCTCAATACCGAATGAGGCCATGTCACCTACTCAGTCCTGGCAGGACTGAAAAAATTCAACATCAAACACAACTTTGTCGTAAAAAATATCTATGAATATTACGCAAAATGGATCCGCGAAGGCAAACTCAAGGTCAACTCTGACTGGAACAAAGACCTGAAGATCAAGTTCACGGTACAGGACCCATGCCAGATCGTGCGTAAAAGTTATGGAGACCCCATTGCCGATGATCTGCGGTTTGTTGTTAAATCGGTTGTCGGCGAAGAGAATTTTGTTGATATGACTCCTAACAAATCAAATAATTACTGCTGTGGAGGTGGAGGAGGATTTCTGCAATCTGGTTTTGTTGATGCCCGTAGAAAATATGGAGAGATAAAACTGAAACAGATTCTGGCAACAAAGGCCGATTACTGTATTGCAGCGTGCCATAATTGTCATGCACAGATCCATGACCTTGCTGAACATTATGAAGCAAAATACCATACAGTACATCTATGGACATTGATCTGTCTTTCTCTGGGTATACTCGGAGAAAATGAACGCGAGTACCTGGGGCCTGACCTGGCGGATGTTGCAATTTATGGAGTCTAAATAAAAGAGGTATTCTTATGAAAAAAAAGATCGGTAAGGCCCTGGTGGTAGGCGCAGGTATCAGCGGTATACGTGCTGCTCTCGATCTGGCTGAAACAGGCTATGGAGTAACCTTGATTGACCGATCACCCCATCTGGGCGGAGTCCTGAGTCAGCTTGACTACCAGTTTCCGACAAATCAGTGCGGCATGTGTAAAATGCTGCCCCTGGTTAACAGGGATGCCTCATCTCAATATTGTCTGCGAAAAGGGCTCTTTCATGAAAATATTGAGATCCTGCTCTCCACTGAACTCTCTGACCTGGAGGGAGAACCGGGCCATTTCCAGGTAAGGCTGAAACAGAAACCGCACTGGGTAGATCCAGGCTTGTGCATTGGATGCGGCAGGTGCACCGAAGTCTGTCCTGTTGATGTGGAGGACGTATTCAATGCCGGACTCACATCCAGAAAGGCGATCTATCTGCCGGTTCCCCATGCAATTCCCAATCCATATCAGATCGACGTATCTGCCTGTACCCGCTGCGGTGCCTGCGAAGAGGTCTGTCCTACAGGTGCTGTTCGACTGTCAGAACAGGAAAGAAAAAATTTCAGGATTCTTGTAGTGGATGATGAGTCCATTATCCGGGATTCCCTCAAGGCATGGCTTGATGATGAAACAGGTTTCGCAGTTGATACCGCTGGCTCAGGCTCTGAGGCCCTGGAAAAACTAGTACAACAGCCCTTCCAGTTAATGCTTCTGGATATAAAAATGCCTGGAATGGATGGTGTCGAGGTACTCCAGAAGGCAAAAGAGATGCTGCCGGACCTGCAGGTGGTTATGATGACCGCATACGCCACAGTAGAAACCGCAGTGGAGGCAATGAAAACGGGTGCCCTGGACTACCTGATCAAGCCCTTTGACACTGCGATACTCATACCTAAAATTCTAAAAATATATGAGGATGTCGAGGCATCCAAAGGACCTCAAATGGAGTTCGGATCCGTGATATTCTGCGGGGGCACCTCTTATTTTGATCCAACTGATGGGAAAAACCCCTTTGGCTATAAAAATCTTCCCAATGTTGTTACAAGCCTTGAGTTTGAAAGAATTTTGAGCGGGACCGGACCTGTTGAAGGAAAGCTGATACATCCTCACACCGGCAGGCCGATTAATAAGATCGCATGGATCCAGTGTGTGGGCTCACGTGACTTACAGACTGACTCGGACTTTTGCTCAAACATATGCTGTATGTACTCCATAAAGGAGGCACTTATGGCAAAGAAAAAGTCCGGTGGCCTAATAGAAACAGCTATTTTTTATATGGACATGCGTACATTTGGAAAGTCCTATCAACGTTACCGTGATGAGGCTGAAAAAACCCATGGAGTACGTTTTGAAAGAGGCCGGGTTCATTCGATTGTATCCGCAGATCCGGATGAAGAAAATGGGAATCTAAACCTGTGTTACTTTGATTTGTCAGGCGCACTCAATGAGGAATATTTTGATATGGCTGTCCTGGCTGTAGGACAGCGGCCTGCGCCAGGGACCAGAGATTTATCAAAAAATCTTGATATCCCTCTTAATCCATGGGGATACTTCCAGACAGAGCCCTTTTCAATGACCAGAACCAGTCATGAAGGTATCATAATCGGAGGATCCTATTCCGGGCTGAAAGATATTCATGAGTCAGTCATACAGGCATCAGCCGCGGCCCTGTCCGCTTCCCGGGTTATTCATTCTGCAGGCGGCAGCCTGGCCCCTGTCCGGGCAAAGGTTCCTGAACAAACAGATGTCAGCCGGGAATTACCCAGAATTATGATCGCGATTTGTACCTGCGGCCATATCTTTTCTGATCTCCTTAAACAAAGTGACGACCTCATCTCCCGCCTTAAAAGTGATCCATCGGTCGACACAATTGAATATATCGATAGAACATGCACTGCTACGGGTATTAATAGACTAAAAGAACTTGTAGAAAGTCATAAACCCAACAGGGTTTTGATAGGGGCGTGTCTGCCATATGTATACAACCGCAAGATAAAGGAACTATGTCAGGAATCCGGTATTAATCCATACTGTATGGATGTTGTTGATATCTGGTCATCCCTGTACCCCGTGATCAGGACAGAAATGGAAACAGACCCTGAGAGATATATAGGCGATGTGGAAAATGCCCTTTTAACAGGTATCGCCAGAATAAAACGTGTTAACCCGTCCCAGGCACCTGCTGTTAAAATAGATCAGAAAGCACTGGTGGTAGGAGGCGGTATAGCCGGAATGGCTGCGGCACTTGGAATAGCAGAACACGGGTTTGAGGTAACCCTGATCGAAAAGGAGGATAAACTCGGGGGAAATCTATCATGGCTGAAAAACACGCTTGAAGGTCATTCTGTTAAAATCTTTCTGGATGATACCGTGTCGAAGATAGAAAAGAACCCTTTGATTCAGGTTTCTCTTTCATCGAGGATCGTGGCATCTCATGGGGAAGTAGGACATTTTTACACTACTATAGAGGATAAAGAGGGAGAATTAAGATCCCTGGAGCATGGTGTGGTAATACTTGCGACCGGAGGAATGGAGGCATCCACCTCTTCCTATGACTATGATAAGAGTGAAGCAATTATCTCCCAGAAAGAACTGGCACAGGGAATAGATAACAACAGTATTGATATCGACAAACTCGATTCCGTTGTAATGATACAATGTGTAGATTCAAGGGAGGGGCCAAGGAATTACTGCAGCAGGGTTTGCTGCAGCTCCGCACTGAAACATGCACTGGAATTAAAGGACAAAAATCCGGATATAGCGATCTATATCCTGTATCGAGATATGATGTCCTATGGATTTATGGAGACCTATTATACCAGAGCCCGTAAGGCCGGTATTATTTTTATACAGTACAATGTGGATGGCAAACCCGAGGTTGTAATAGCTGATGGTGTGGGAACAGATGAAAAAAATCTTCAGGTTAACGGGTATGATCCTATTCTGGGGCAAAATATACGGATCGACGCAGACCTTGTAGTGCTCTCAACGGGAATTTTGCCAACCCTGGATAAGGACCTGGCTGAATATTTTGGCGCCTCAGTCGACCAGGATGGTTTTTTTAGGGAGGCTGAGACCAAATGGAGACCGGTCGATTCAATCAAAGAGGGTGTTTTTGCCTGCGGTCTCACCCTTTCCCCTGGCTCAATTGACGAAACCGTTGCCATGGCAGAGGCAGCTGCTCAAAAATCATTAAGGATACTCACACAGGAGTATCTGCCGTCGGGGAAGATTGTTGCAACCGTCCGCCACAGCCTGTGCAGCATGTGTGAACGATGTATTGATGCATGTCCATACGGAGCGCGCAGACTGGACCATGACCTTGAAAAGATCGTAATAAATCCCGTGATGTGTCAGGGATGCGGATCCTGCGCTGCAGTCTGTCCAAACAGCGCGTCTGTCGTGGAAGGCTTTCTGGAAGAGCAGATGTTTGATATTATTGATGCGGCTCTAAGTTAATTTTTTAAAGAGGATAAAATATGAGTCCACGTGCAGAAAAAGTAGACGAAAATCAGACCGGTTCTTCATCCAGTGTATTGGGGCCTGTCAGAGAAATGATCCGGCCCTGCATTCAATGCGGGACATGTACAGGTTCATGCCCCAACTCCTTTGCCATGGATATTACTCCACGAAAGTTATGGCGTATGGTTCTGGCAGATCAAAAAGAAGAGATTTTTAAGAGCAGAACATTTACTCTCTGTTCAGCCTGTTACTATTGTACCCTGAGATGTCCTCGGGGATTACCCATTACAGAAGCAATGAGTGCCCTCAAACAGATTGCTTCCAAGAAAAACATGAAGCCATACAAAAAAAGTGTTCGATTTTATAAAAGCTTCATGGACAGTGTTCGCCGACATGGCAGGGTTCATGAAATGGAGTTCATGTCCCTTTATTTTCTGTCCATGAAAAATCCCTTTCTACCGCTTAAATTCACACCATTAGGTATTAACCTGTTTCGTAAAGGGAAGGTATCAATAGAAATTCCATCCAGAAATCCTAATCCGCTTGAAGCAATATTCAAAAAGGTCGAGGAGTTGGAGGAAAGATCATGAATTATTTCTATTATCCCGGCTGCTCACTTGAAGGGACAGCATTGGAATACAATACATCCACAAAAAATTTCTTTAAGGAAATTGATGTTAATTTAACAGAACTGGATGACTGGACCTGCTGCGGAGCCACTGCCGCGGAATCGGTAAGTGCATTGCTTTCTCTTGCTCTTCCCGCAAGAAATATCGCTCTGGCGGAAAAAATGGATGGAGATAAAGACATTCTCGTGCCATGCAGCGCCTGTTACCTGAACCTGAAGAAGGTGGAAATAAAGGCCAAAAATGATCCGGAACTAAAAATCAAACTTAACGAGGTATTGAAGGAAAATCAGCTCGAGCTGAGGGGAAAGGTACATGTGCGTCACCTTCTGGATATAATGTCAAAGGATCTGGGTCCCAAAATCATTCAAAACCGGCTAAAAAAATCCCTCTCCGGTCTTCGTATCGCGCCCTACTACGGATGCCAGTGCCTTCGTCCTTATGCAATCTTTGATGATCCCGAGGCGCCCGTTTCAATGGAGCCGCTTATCAGGGCAACCGGGG
This sequence comes from Desulfatiglandales bacterium, assembly GCA_963667015.2. Classification (GTDB taxonomy): domain Bacteria; phylum Desulfobacterota; class DSM-4660; order Desulfatiglandales; family HGW-15; genus JAAZBV01. The sequence continues at coordinate 1,312,194 of CAXXJJ010000001.1, read as the reverse complement.
CGGATATTCATTCCTGGAAAATGGGAGGAAAGTGCTGCGGAGCTTCCCATATGAACACCAAGACAGAGGTTGGCCTTGAACTTACAGGGGCAATACTCAAAGGCGCCTATGGAGCAGATGCTATAGTAACTGTATGCCCCATGTGTCAGATGAACCTGGAGGCCTACCAGGACAGGATATCAAAGACAAATCAAAAGGATCTAAGAATCAGTATATTATACCTGCCTCAACTTTTAGGATTAGCTATCGGGTTATCTGAAAAGGATCTGCGACTGGATCTGAATCTGGCCATTACCGGTGCTTTTCGTGAAAAGCTCAATAAAACCGGGACACAGTAAACTGGAGAATCTTTATGAAAACCCGCCTGAAACATTTTGATTCAATAATTAGGGGCATTCAATCCATTACCCGTGGAGATAAATTTTCAGAGATCTCTGTCCAGGGTGATAAAGAACTGGAAGAACTTGCACAGTCCATTAACCAGATGGCCAAAACAATCAGCCGGGATCGGGCAGAACTTCAGCAGCAGAGAGATGAATTTAAAATCCTTTTTGCCCAGGTCCCCTGTCTTATTACAGTCCAGGATAAAAATTTCAGGCTACTGAATTTTAATAATGAATTCGCAAATCAGTTTGAACCAAAACCCGGGGAATTCTGCTATAGCGCCTATAAGGGGAGAGATGAGAAATGCGTAAACTGTCTTGTTGAAAAGACATTTGAGGATGGCATGGTTCATAAAGGCGAAGAGACCGGCCTGGATAAAAATGGAAAAATGTCTCACTGGATTTTACGCACATCCCCTATCAGAAACGCTTCCGGTGAAATTATTGCAACAATGGAGATAAGTCTCGATATTACCGAAAAGCGAAAACTTGAAAAGAAGCTTGAAATATCCGAACAAAAATATCAGGAAATTTTTAACAGCATCCCGAATTCGGTTTTTGTACTTGATTATGATACTCTCGAAATACTTGACTGCAATGCTAGCGTTGAATCTGTATACGGATATAAAAAAGAAGAGATAATACATAAATCATTCCTGAACCTGTTTCAGCAAGAAGAGAGAAAGCAATACACGGAATCACTCAAAAAGGAAGCTGTGCTTACCCGTGTACGACATATTACCAGCTCAGGAGATAATATTTTTGTCAATATCAGGGCCTCACTGACAGGATACCCCCTGAGAAAGATACTTCTGGTTACAACCAGTGATATCACTAAAAGACTCGAAACCGAGCAGCAGTTGATCCAGGCAAGTAAAATGGGAACCCTTGGCGAAATGGCCTCGGCAATGGCCCATGAGCTCAACCAGCCTCTTTCGGTAATCAAAACCGCATGCGGCTTTTTCACCATGAAGGCAGAACAAAAGGAAACCATCGATGAAGGCACTCTTTTTGAAGTCATTGAAAAAATGGACAGAAATATTGACAGGGCAACCAGGATCATCAATAACATGCGGGAATTTGCCCGAAAATCCAGTATGGATATCGGAAAAGTCCAGATTAATGAGGTAATAGAAAAGGCCTTTGAATTTTTCATTCAGCAGATGAAATTACGGGAAATAGAAACAGTCTGGGAACTTGAAAATGATTTACCCAAAATAGATGCAGATCCGGGCCGTCTGGAGCAGGTCTTTATAAATCTTTTTCTGAATGCGAGGGACGCCATCGAGGAAAGATGGGCCAACCAAAAACCCCTTAAAGGTGAAAAGAAGATTACTGTCAAAACAAAATTAGAAGGAGAAAAGGTTATATGCCAGGTATGTGATACAGGAATCGGTATCCCTGAAAAATTAAAAGATAAAATATTTGAACCGTTTTTCACGACCAAGGAAATCGAAGGTATGGGATTAGGCCTGTCTATTACCTATGGAATTGTAAAAGAATTTGGAGGGAATATACATGCTGAAACCAATTATCCTGAAGGCACATGCCTGACAATGGAATTCCCTCTATCTTCGAAGAAGACTAAAAATAATGAAAAATAAAATACTGCTCGTAGATGATGAAAAAGACATTCGTGACATGCTGCAACTGTCTCTGTCAGCCATGGGATATGAAGTTATGGATGCAGAAAATGGAAATGAAGCCCTGCAAATCTTTAGAGTCTCCCGTCCGCAGATAGTGTTAACCGATATAAAAATGCCGGGTATGGACGGCATTGAGCTTCTGCAAAAAATCAAGCGCGAGGCACCTGACACTGAAATCATCATGATTACCGGCCATGGGGATATGGACCTGGCCATAAAAAGTCTTAAGTATGAAGCGACCGACTTTGTTGCAAAACCAATAAACCTTGATGCACTGAAGATCGCCCTTAAAAGGGCAGAAGACAATATAATTACCAGGAAACAGTTAAGTGATTACACGGAGAATCTTGAAAGGTTAGTACGTGAAAAAACCGAACTGCAGGATCACCTGGCATCACTTGGTCTGATGATCAGCTCAATATCCCATGGTGCCAAGGGATTATTAACCGGTTTGGATGCCGGGATTTACAAACTGGATTCAGGCGTTGCAGGCAAGGATCAGGAGAAGATCGAAAAAGGTTTGGGCATACTGAAAATAACAGTTGGGCGCTTACGAAAAATGATTCTTGATATCATTTATTATGCCAAGGAGAGAGGTCTTAATTTCAGGCAGGTCGACATTTCACGGTTCGGGGATGAAGTATTTAGAGTTATTGAACCCAAAATTGAAGGCCAGCACATCGAACTAATAAAGGATTTCGATTCAAACATCGGAACATGTGAATTTGATGATGAACACATGCACTCTGCCCTGGTTACTATCCTTGAGAATGCTATTGATGCCTGTATGAAGGATAAATCAAGAAAAACACACAAAGTCATCTTTATGATAAAGCAACAAAACAACTATATCATTTTTGAAATCACGGATGATGGAATAGGGATTGAACTGACGGCGCTGGAAAAAATATTTACACCATTCTTCTCTACCAAAGGCAATAAAGGTACGGGACTGGGGCTTTTTATCGCCAATAAAATAGTAGAGCAGCATGGCGGGAAAATAGTTGTAAAAAGCACCCCAGGTCATGGGTCCTGTTTTACGGTGATGATACCTGAAACATGCAAAAAGGTGGATAGTAAGTAGGTTGGGTTAAGTGAAGCAACCCAACAGGTAACGATAAACACTACAAACTTTTACAGGGCCTTAAAGTAAAAAAATTCAAAGCAGATAATTAAAAACTCCTTATCTTTTCAGCCCATAAATAGTCTGTATCAATTCAATGATCTCATTTAATTTAGTATCGCCTAGCCCAAATGGCTTTAGGCTTTTTGGCGGTTCAGTTATTAACCCCTCCAGAAACTGCTGCATATCATCTTTAATTATATCGGGCAGGGTGATACGGGTATCAGGATCAATAATTTGGAAAAGCCTAAAGACATCATTTTTATGTTTTTTTATATCATTACTATCCACTGAATCACCGGCTTCTCGTGTTTTAATTAGATCCAGCCAGGCCTTTGCTTTTAAAGGGACAATGACTTCAGGGGGAATGGTCGGAATTCCTTCAATATCAATTTTAGAGTTATGAATAAAATTGTAGTAAGCATTTTCAAGCAGAATAGCTGAAAGACTGGACTGTTCCTCACCCATCGGAACAGGAGTTAAATGGGTTTCATCATCAATTTGTAAAACATCCGGAATACGTGAAAAAAGTTCTAACATATATGGAAATAAATCATCTTCAGGATCATAGAATCGGTAAAAAAGCTTTTTACCTGTACTCTTCTGAGTATTTTTATATTTACCGCGTTTTACAAAATCCCAAAAAGCCTTTGCATACTCAGTATCCAGAACTTCCAGACACAGTACAATGTCCAGATCCTTTGTAGCCCTAAATTCAAGCCCGGCCTCATCCAGGACAAGAAAGCAAGCCGCCCCGCCAATTAGTACATACCTGTCTTTAAAATCCTTAAAATGAATACTGAACTGATCAATCCCTTTTACCATTCAGCTTCCTCCATCATTTTATCAAGCGCTGATTGGACACGTTCATCATTATTATTCTTCAAGCTCAAGAAAAGGGAGAACCTGTCCACTACCCCATTCTTCTCAAACAGCCTGGGTGAATAACTCCAGATTTCTAATTCACAGGCATTGGATTCCGGAATATCAAGAATCATTGCATCTTTTTTAATTTTAAACTCTTTCCATTGTTTTGAGCTCAATGCATATACCGAATTCATCGGTTCCGCCAGATTGGAATAGTACCCTAAAGCGGTCAGCCCTGCTTTAATTCCTGTAAACTTTATGGAAGAGGCTTTAACCAGTAACCTCTTCTTAACCGGGCTGCACATTTTTTTAAGTACTATCTCCCAGACTTCTCTTTTATCTGAATTAAACTTAAGGACCCTTTCACGGCCTTCCATGGATATTGAACAAACTCCAAAACCCTGCAATTCATCGAACGCCCTGGTCATTGTCATGATGCTGTAACCAAGTTTTTTCGCCAAAACATTGGGTGTCGTACGAAATTGAGAATTGTTGTTTAAATAATCTAACACAACCACCTGTGTGGATGGGCTGTAACTATTTTCTTTTTCCCGGATATTTTTAAAATGTTCCCGCAGATCAATACCTATAAACGGAAGGTACATTTGGTTTAAAGGTACAATGAAGGGAATTTTTTGCTGAATCAACCTCTTCCGATTATATGCTGTCACTTTCCGGTGCAAATAGATAATCTCATCATTCCACTTCTTCGCTACCTGAAGCATGTGTTTCCGGACAGTTGCTGGAGTTTGCTCTACCTTTTCCTTTGCGGCCATGATCAGACAGAGTTTTCCCAAAATATGAACTTCAAAAAAATCATACGTGTTACGCAGGAATATGGGTAACTTACTCGTATCCTCCCATTTTTGGGGCTGAACATCTATATCCAGTGTATCTTTTAAATATCTCACAAGGTTATTTGCTATATATTCCATACCTACGCCTTATTAACATTTTTACGCACTATAACATGACTTTCGATATAGTGCAATATTATTGTTAATTTATTGTTTTAATTATAATTAGCCTATTCAATAAAGGACTAAAACATCATACCTCTATACTTAATACGAGCAGAGTATCTGTTGAAAGCTACAATTCAAAGATAAGTCGTCATACCCGCGCACAGGCTATGTCCTATCTACTAAATTATTGTGCACAGTCATTTCGACTCCCGCTAAAATACAGCGGGATAAACTCCAGGAGAAATCTTGCATTAAAAAGTAATATCTTAAAAACCTGCTGAGAGATAATTAGGATTACAGTCAATTCAGCAAAAACCATTGACAACTTTTTTCTTTTCCTCTTGATTATTTCCCAGAACTGTTTAATATACTTTAACAAATCATTCTTATTTATCACTAAGAAATCATAGTTATCTCTAACTTAATAATATTATTTAATTACACTATGTATTTTTACCTCCCCGCGTTACTGAAATAAATTATTTTAAATAAATCCAGATTTAATAAATGCAAATAATATTTATTACTCTTAGTTTAGAATGAGATTTGGAGGACAATAATGACTTCGAAGTTGGTAAAAATTCTTGGTCTTACTACAAAGGAACAGGAGTCCATTGCTAAAACAACGGGTTGCTTAAAAACTGTTAGTGAGTTTTTAAACGATATTGTGAAAGCAACAGAAAAGATTGAATTTCTGAAGGCTATCTCAGAATGTACTCCTTGGTGGCTACAAGTAGTTGCAGCATCAGCTGCCGAAGCTGCACCGCCAATTAAATTCTTAATTAGTTTAGCAAGTAAATTAGGAAAGATAAAGGATCCAAATCAACTTGCATATATTGCTTTCACTACTGCTTTTCAACGTTCAGTCGAGAAAGCTCTTCTGACAGTTGGCCCTCCTTCAAATAAATCCAATAAAGATCCTAGCTGGGTTCCGAGTAAAATTATTTCTGCACCAGGGGAGAGTTTATTATTTAATAACTACTCTAGGTCTGATCCATTCAATCACCCATTTTTAAAGAATTCTATCGATCTTCTGATCGAGTCAATGGAGGTTGCAGGCTATAGTAAAAGTGAAATTAGGAAAATACAGAATGAGGTCGTCATTCGATTTCCAGGCTGCTTGAAAGCACTCGTCTCACACCCGCAAACTCGTGAAAAATACGCAGCCTTCTTGGAAGCTATCCAGTATGGTGACCTTGAAACAAGAGTATGGGAAGCGTGGCAAGATCATATTGAATTTCAACGATACCAATTTGAAGAAGCCTACGTTTTTGGAGAAGAACCATTTTCTCTTTCTGAAATTTACGTTGAAACTGAATGTGGATTAATTTCTTGCGGAGAACTGTGGGACATGGCAAAAAATGAACAGAACGTAAACACCACCACTCAACAAACGCAAAAATCTCACCACCGGAAATCTGATCCTTTTCACGAAGCCTGCGGCGGTAGGCATGACTTGCTTACATCAGTAATGAATTTAATCGGAGAAAAATCATTCCGAGATGCAATTGTTGTTCAAGGACCTGCGGGATCTGGGAAATCGGCATTCACATTGCGACTTGCTATGGAATTGCAGCGGTCGGGCTTAATGCCCATACGCATCCGATTCAGAGATATCCCACTCCATGCAATCAACATCGAGGATGCCCTGCCGGAAGCTGTGCGGTTTTGGGATCCAGATCAACGTTATGACGACCTTCCTCCTGCTCGTCCAGATGAGCTTTTTCTTAATATGGCGCTTTTTGATCAATCAGTAAAGTTTAAAAATGCTACCATCTGCCCTTATGTCCTAATTCTTGACGGCTGGGATGAAGTCAGTGTAGCGGCACAGAAAGGCTTTGCTGTTCGAATTAATGAGATTTTAAGCCAAATCCGTGATCGGTTCCTTAATCGCATAAATCGACCAATCATTCGTATTATTCTCACTGGACGGCCCTCTAACACTGTGGCTGCTAGCTCTTTCTTAACTAAGCAAACCCGACTAATAACAATAAGGCCCCTAGCTCCTCCTGCTTTAAAATATTTAATTTATAACCTATCTGCACGGCTAGTAAATCCAAATGATCCTGAGAAAGCAGAACCTAGTCGCTTTGACACTCTTTTATCACACTATGCATCTGAATATAAAAAAATGAATGATGAAAATGTCACTACTTATGATGAGCATACTACCATGGAAGTTCTTGGACTTCCTTTACTCACTCATCTCGCTGTCCGACTCATGGTGCGCTGGCCTGACACTGATCTTACACCAGTAGTTGAGAATCCAACAACGCTATATCGCCAACTAACTAATCTCACCTGCGAGAAGGGTGGCAGGTATGGTAATGCAGTATATGAACCAGGAATGTCCGGTGAAAACCTTCGGGACCTACTCCATGAGACTGCATCAGCTATGACTGTCTTTGGTAAGGATAGCATTCCTTACGATGAATTAGATAGCCGTATTTCACAAATGAATGATGAACTTCTTGAACGTGTGCAACGGGTAACGAAAGAGCATCCTGTAACAAGTTTGATGATTAACTTCTTTTTTTAAAGGTGGTCGCACAGAGCTTGGTGCAGAGTTTTTACACAAGTCCTTCCGTGAATTCCTTTTTGCCGAAGCAGTGGTGGATGCCTTGAAGGTATATGCTCGCAACACTCCCGATGATTTACCTGAACAGTCATATAATAGTTATGGAACAGATTTTAAAATCGATGATCCTCGCTATAGTTTCAGCCGTCGACTTGGATCTCTCTTAGCTCCACAATGGTTAACAAAAGAAGTCAATGTTTTTATACATGGCTTAATAAAATGGGAATTAGCTAGAGCACATGGTAAGGATGAGGAACATGACCTCGGTTCCACTACGTTGCCTCTCTCACTTCTTGAATGGAGACGTGTTGCTAATGGACTTGCTGACCTCTGGAATTGGTGGGGTGAGGGCGTACACCTAAGAATACAACCCAAATATCTTGGAAAGAGAATATCTGGTTGGGTAGAGCCTTATGCAAACGACCTTGTCCACTGGGCAATGCCACAAGATTTGCCCAAAGGGGAAGTCCCAACAGCGCCCAGAACAATATCAATAGACAGTCACCTAGGAGATGGCCTTTTTAAGTTGTGTACACTTGTACATCACTACTTGGCTATTCCTCCAGGAAACATAGGAAAATGGGAAAGCTTCGACAATTCAGAATCTGACCTTCGATCTGCTGTGCGCCGTTATCAGTCACTTGATAAGCTTAATGGAGCTTGGGTTGTAAGATTCGCTCCGTCAGGCCCTAATGGGCAATATTTTATGAACTACATTTCAAGAATCAATGCTGCTGGGTGGCATCCAGATTTTGTATTTCCTGTAGGATCATTTTTAAGAAGTATCGACCTTCGTGACGTCTACCTCCCCGTAATAGCTTTTGCGCGTTGTGACCTTGAAGGAGTCTGTTTGGAAGGTACACGGATAGAAGGATCAATGTTTGCTGGATCTAATCTCAAGTTGTGCAACTGGAGAAATTCAATGTGCATAGGCGTAGATTTTGATGGTTGTGAAATGCATAATTCAATCACTGAGGGCATGCATGTTTCAAAATGCTCATTCGAAAAAACGACGCCAAACAAGGTAGTAAGTAAAATTCAAAAATAGGCTACAAAGAGTTTTCGAGAAATATTATATTAGAAGTAGAACAATTTGACACCAACTACCTATAAGACTGGATGCGCACATTTAACAACAGGTAAACTTGATACAATCACTTAATTATGGAACTAACTTTTTTCTTCCCATTGCCCAGATTTTTCCGTCTCGGGGAGCCAAAAGAATACCCAAAGCCTGTTTTTTAAACAGGCTTTTTTTATTGCTAAATCACATCTCCATAACCTTAAAACATTCAACAATATTTTGATATTATTCCTGAATCATAATAATATTGCGGCAGATAATTCAATGTGTTAATTTTGCAATAATAATCATTAATGATTATATTTTAATCAATCTAAGATAAACCAAGCACCAAATTACAAAAACTTGGAAAACATGAAACTAGAGAAAAATATAAAATGGCAGAAGACTTTTACAAAATACTTGGTGTAAAAAAGGACGCTTCCCATGATGAGATTAAAAAAGCCTATCGGAAGCTTGCCCGCAAATGGCACCCGGATATAAATCCCGGTAATAAGGAAGCTGAACAAAAGTTTAAGGATATCTCGGCAGCCTATGATTGTCTGGGTAATGCAGAAAAGCGAAAACTTTACGACGAATTCGGTGAAGACAGCCTTAATACCGGATTTGATGCTGAAAAGGCTCGGGAATATAAAAAATGGGGAGCTTATGAGCAGCAGGCCGGAGCTTCATCCGGTGGAGGCTGGTCAGGTCAGGACTTCGGCAGATACCAGAGCTATGAAGACCTGTTCGGTGACCTTTTCAGCTCGCGAGGCGCGGGTGGGGCAGGAAGCGCCGGATATGATTTCAGAAGCAATATGAGCTCCAGGGGAAGGGATATGGAGCATGAAATGACCATTGACCTTATCTCTGCTCTCAAAGGTTTTGAAACAGAGCTCTCCATGCAGAAGATGAAACCATGCCAGTCATGAAGAAGCAGGGTCAGACCTTCATTTTTGACAAAATAATATCCGGTGGAGATTGGGCCATCCATAAAAAACTAATTAACTCAAAAAACAACGTTGATCTTTTTATTTATATTCGTAATCTCAACTTTCACTGTTTTAAAGACTTTGGCAAGTAATCTAAATATCAACCTTAAAACAATCTTTCTGCATATCATTTAATTTGTAAAGATATACAGAACTGCGCAATAACTTGTTAGGGCAAAACCATGATGTGAACCGAACAATAATAAATATAAGGAACTTATTTAATGGACACACTTTTAATTGGACTTCAGGTAATAATACTGGTGGCACTTGGCTATATTTTCAAAAGTTACTTTCCAGCATACTTCCATAAAAAAGGTGAAAATTTAGCAACTAAAGAGGATATCAAAGATATCACACAAAAGATTGAGCAGGTTAAAGTACAATATTCTGCTCAGTTAGAAGAAATCAAAGTATCTGTTAAGTCTGCCTATGACCAACGAAAATCATTTTCGAACAGACAACAGTCGGAAGTTTTGAGATTTTATGATCTAGCGACAGAATTTTATTACGAAAAACTGGCTGTAAATTTTGGCGATTTTCCGATGGATAATGGTAACTCTCTGTTTTTATATCAAGAATCTTTTCTTAAAAATGTGTTTAATCTTGTAATAAGTTATCAACGTATTGTCGTTTATTTCGAAAACGAAAACAAGTTACGTATACTCGCTGAAAAAGTTCTTGTTCAAGCATTGGAAGCAAGAAAAGTTTTAAAGAAACATTTTGGAAAATTGAAGATAAACATTCTTGAAGAAGAGGCGGCACATAAGTCGGGCGACCGGAGCTGGGTTGAGCAAGCAGTGGAATCTGGCAATGAGTCCAATAAAAATTATTGGAACGCTATGAATCCGGTACTTGAACTATACCAAAACTCTCTTCGACATTACTTAACAGAGCTAAATTTATACTTAAGGCCTGCTGAAAACACAATAATTCCAGAGGCTATTTTTAAAGGGTGAGTCTTGGTAAAGCTCTAACATGGCATTCAACAAGACGTGCTACCATCTTGCCGAATCGACCTAATAAGGTTTGCAATATTTAGAACCTTTAATGGCAGGCACCGCACGCTTGTTAATTTTTCGTTGGCAAGAAATGAGGAGACCTCTTATGTCAGAAGATAGTCAAGCAGAACGTATGGAGGGTGCTAAATTAATATTTTCGAGAGCAAACACAATTGCAATCGAGAAAGGCACTGAAATTGATGAATATATATGGAATCAAAGGCAAGGAATTGATGCCCGCGAAAATCACATTCTAGAGCTTAAATTAAAAAATGGGAAGTCTGTAAAAGAGTCATTCTCACGGGAGGAATTAGAGGATTTTCCAGGAAGAGTTGGAACTGAAAAGACAGATTCTAAACTGCGAAGGATGATAGACAAGTTAAGGAAGTAGAAAAACACAGTGGTTTTAATCGCATGAATTCAATTATATTTTGCCAACAATCTAATCAACCGGATTTGGCGAAAAGCTTGCCAAACCGGTTATCAGGTAGGCATAGAAGAGTGGAGAACTGAACATGGATATGAAAAGGAGAATGTTATATACACCTATTTTTCATATCGACACGAACATGATTAACGCCTATGGCAAGCTGCCATCAATGAGTCAATTGGAAAAATGGGCTGAAAACGAAATCATCCTAATTAACATGTCAAATGTTAGCTTCAACGAAGCTCAACAAGGAAACAATGCTAAGAGAACTAAAAAGACATTGGCTCAAATCTTTACACTTGTTGATGAATCCGTAAATGAGATGAGTCCAATCTATCAAATGGTGGCTAATGCATTATTCCCAGATGGTGTCAAAGACGAAAATCAGAAAAATGATGTGAAGATAGTTTGCGATGCAAAAAAGTGGAACGCGATTTTAATTACAAATGATGGTGGTTCAAAAAAGCAATCCGGCGGCATTATAGGTAATGCACACAAACTTAAGAATTATGTGCAGATAATGCGAGATCATGAGGCTGTTGAGTTTATTAACGAGAAAATTACGGTACGTGATAACAGGAATCGAAAAATAGCAGAACTTACCGGAAAAGCGTTGCCAGAATGGACAGGGCAAGATAATGCCTAATCATTTGCTTTGGGTGACAGCGTAAAAAACACACTGTCCCTGAGCACAACGTTACTAAGTATAGACTACTGCTATAAGTAATAACTTTTGCCAGTTTCGAAAAGTATGTGATTTGTAAAAGTAATCTGAATATTATCCAGGTTTGCATAGCTCTAATCGCTCTTCCCATTGCCCGGACTCTTCCGATTCGGGGAGTCAAACCAAAATCTCAGAGTCCATTCATTTGAATGGGCTTTTTTATTTACACGTCCCATCTCAATAGTTTTAAACATTTTGGAACTTTTAATTGGTATCCGGAGTGTGATAATATTGCGGCAAAAGATTCAATATGCTAATTTTGCATTAACAGGCATTAATGTTTATAATTTTATAAGTTCAAGATAAACCAAACACCAAATTTCTAGAAATACTGAAAACCTGAAAACAGAGAAATATATAAAATGGCTGAAGACTATTACAAAATACTTGGAGTAAAAAAAGACGCCGCCCAGGACGAGATAAAAAAGGCCTATCGGAAACTTGCCAGGAAATGGCACCCTGACATCAATCCGGGGAACAAAGAAGCGGAACAAAAGTTTAAGGATATTTCTGCTGCCTATGACTGCCTTGGGAATACAGAAAAGAGGAAACTCTACGATGAATTCGGCGAGGACAGCCTTAACACCGGATTTGATGCCGAGAAGGCACGGGAATATAAAAAATGGGGAGCCTATCAACAGGGAGCACGTCAATCATCGGCAGGAGGGGCTGGGGGCTGGTCCGGTCAGGACTTTGGTAAGTACCAGAGCTATGAAGACCTGTTTGGAGATCTTTTCAGCTCCCGCGAGGGGGCCCGGCCCGGTTATGATTTCAGGAGCAGTATGAGTTCCAGGGGAAGGGATATGGAGCATGAAATGACCATAGACCTTATCTCTGCCCTTAAAGGTTTTGAGACCGAACTCTCCATGCAGAAGATGAAACCGTGCCAGTTGTGCAAAGGTTCAGGGATCGATCCCAAATCAGGCATGACTCAATGCAGCACATGCGGTGGATCAGGCAGGCTCAAAGTAGCCAATGGGCCTGTTAATTTTACAAAGGAGTGCCCTCAGTGTCATGGCCATGGGAGTACCGGTAAGCCATGCCCTCAATGTTCCGGGCAGGGCCAGGTATATGCAACGGAAAGAATAAGGGTAACAATACCAAAAGGGGTTAAAGAGGGGAGCAGGGTTCGAGTTTCCGGAAAGGGCGAGCCCGGCTTTAATGGAGGAAAACCTGGAGACCTTTACCTGATTATACATATAAAACCGCATGATACACTTCGTCGCGAAAATGATGATCTGTTTCTTGAAGTACCGGTGACAGTAAATGAGGCGATTTCCGGTGGAACAGTCCCGGTGCCGACAATTGAGGGAACAGTAAACCTTAAGATTCCAAAGGGAAGTCAGAGCGGGCAGAGCCTGAGACTTAAGGGTAAGGGAGCATTTAACCTTAAGACCGGTGCGAGGGGTGACATGATGGTTAAGCTCATTGTCAAGGTTCCAAAGGCATACGATGAGGAACTTATGAATGCGGCTAAAAAGCTGGATGAGTACTACAAAGAAGATGTGAGGAAAAATTTAAAACTGTAACTCACATTTATTTCAGACTTTCTTTAAACTGAGAGGCAAGATCCTCAAGGATATCATCAAACTGCTGCCGCATTTGAATCATGCTCTGCCTCATTCTTAATATGACCTCAACACCGGGAAGATTTACTTCCATATCTTCCATAAGTACTTTTACAAGGCGCAGTTTATCAAGTTCAATCGCAGAAAAACGCTTTGTAGGTTGAACATCAAAACATTCGGGGCAGACTATTTCTTCCTCTTCGAGGTATGAAATAATACCCTCATCCATTTGAAAGATTTCTATTACTTCGGAAACTGTCCAGTATTCTTTGGCCATTTGCACCTTCAAATATTTTATATTGGAATAGATGTAAAAATATGCTTTTAATATAATAAAAAGCAAGCTTCAAATCAATATTACACAAAAAGAAAGGTAATAGAATTGGGAGAAAAGACCGAAAAAAATCTGGGAAAGGCCTTTGCCGCCGAATCAAAGGCATCACTTCGAAACTCTGCATTTGCTCTTAAGGCTGAAAAGGAAGAATATATAAATACGGCCAAACTTTTTAAAGCGGTTGCCGATTCAGAGTCAGTTCATGCCAACCGGTTTCTGCTGCTCATGAGGGGCAAAATCGGTTCAACAGAAGAGAACCTTAAAACCGCCTTTGAAAATGAGATCAAGGCCAACGCTGATGAATATCCGCAGCTAATTAAAGATGCAGAGGAAGAAGGGGCAAACAATGCGGTGATGAAGGCACTTACACAGACAAGGGATGTTGAAGACCGCCACGCCCAGCTATATAAACGCATGATGAACGATATGCTGGAAGGCAGGGAAACTGATTACTTTGTGTGCCAGATATGCGGTTACATCGCGGAAAACGAGATACCTGAAAACTGTCCTGTATGCGGTGCTGTAGCCAGTCGTTTTAAGGCAATCTCTTGAGTGTTATCCGGACCATGCCCATTTATATAGGGCATACAATTTTTCCGGTTTTATACCCAGGTAACACCCGAAATAAATAACAACATTAACAAATGTTGTTTTTATAAAACCGTGCCTTTTCCACCTCCTGGCAGATGTTACAGCACACTCCGGGAGAGTTTTTATGCCTGCGAATTTTTTTATATTGCGGATAAGAAAGATATCCTCGGCAACCGGCACCTTCGGATATCCTCCTGCCCTTTCAAAATTTTCCCGTGATATAAAAATACCCTGATCGCCATAGGGAAGTTTAAAAAAATGTGAACGCAGGTTTGCTGCATACTCGATAAATCTCATCAGGGTATTATTCAAATCGGTTTTAAATCCAAAGGCCCCAGCTAAAGGCCTCTTGTCCATGAGGGTTTTAAAAATGAGGTCAACGTAATTTTCAGGCACAATTGTATCGGCGTGGAGAAACAAAAGGTTATTCCCGCTGGCAGCGGACGCACCCGCATTCATCTGCAGGCTCCTTCCCTTTGGACTATTAATAACTCTTACACCAAGCTCCTTTGCCAGTTTTACAGTCTGATCACTACTCCCGCCATCAACAACTATAATTTCGGTGTCAACGTTTGATACCCTTTTAATGACCTTTTCAATTCTTGCCTCTTCATTCATAACAGGGATTATCACCGAGAGATACGGGTTCTTCCAGGCACCCAGCGGGTCATGCTCTGCCAGGTCATCAACGGTATCGATATCATTTATGGGAGCAAGGAGCGAAACCGAAAGGCCTTTCTGTTCAGCGATTTCAAGAGTCTGCCCGAGTACAGTATCCTTTCCCCACGCAATGCCATCAAAGATATTGCATGGACTCTTCATTCCTATAAGCCAGTATCCACCATCCGCAGCAGAACCGATAACAATATCCTTTTCATCCAGGACATTAAATGCCCTTTTAATATGATCGGAGATTTGACCCGGGATATCGGTACCAATGAGAACAACCTTTCCTCCGCCTTCAGCCAGTGATCTTTTTATGGCTGAAAACATTCGGGCGCCAAGATCACCCTCTTCCTGCTCCGCATATGCCAGGTCGCTGCCCAGCCATGTCATCATCTCACCAATATCCCCACCGGTAAAGCATACCTCAAGATCGATAAACTCCTGTCTTGAAATGATCCTTACCTTTTCTATTATATTTTCAGCAAGCCTGCGATGAACATCAGCCGCTCCGACAGGGCCAAGGTCAGGAATGAGACGGGTCTTTGTTTTCCCCGGAACAGGGTATCGGCTGAAAACAATCAGCTTATCTAATATGGCTATTTTAGATGTTCGCATGAACGTGTTTTAGGGTCAGGGGTTGTAAACGGCTGGGGAGATAGAATTAACTTAAACAGGGTAAAAAGTTTATTTTTTACCCTGTTTACAGTAAACCCCCTATGGAACAAGCCATACGGCGCAATCTTTGGCATTGGTCAGCACGTACCTTGAAACACTCCCCATGAAGAAAGAGTCATTGGCACCTCTCCTTCCAATAACAAGCGTTCCACAGCCTTCTTTTTTTGCGCTTTCCACGATCGTTTTACCTATGCTCACCTTGCTCTCAACTTCCTTTACTTCTATCTGGTTTTCGCTGAGTCCGGCATCTATAAACTTTTTCTGCGCATGTGTATAGAAACTGTCAACACATTTTTTATCTCCGCTTGTGATCACATCCTCTATCATGTCGCCATTTTCATCAAACTCTATTTCACAGTAATCCCTGAGCTTTGGTGTTACATGAATGAGTGTTATCTTTACTTCGGTGTTGCCTGCAAGCATAAATGCTGCATGATCAACCGCCTTGAGGGCGCTTTCAGAACCATCAACCGCCAGCATTAACTTCTGTGTTTTCACATCACCGCCGACCGCCCAGACAGGTGTTGTATCCGTATGTTCAAGTACATTATTGGCAATGCTTCCTGTAAAGGCCTCAGCCAGCTTTGATTTACCCCTGTCACCAACCACTATAGCATCGCAAAGCGTCTGCCTGGCATAGTCGAGTATCCCCTTTGCAGTACCTTTGATTACAGGCTGTGAGACCTTTTCAATAAGCTTTTCATCAATTCCCAGTTTCACCATGGTCTCCATGGATTCATCGAGTATTTTTTTAGAATTCTGTTTATTTTTATCAGCAACTGCCTTGAGGGCAGAACCGGCATTTGCATCCATTTGAGACTCTTTAAGGAGAAAATCAGATATCTTCGGATGAATGTTAAGGAGAACATACTGCATGTCCTTTATTACCGAACACATATCAATACAGTATTCTATGGCCCTTCTTGAATGAATGCTTCCGTCAACAGCAATTAGTATTTTCTTTTCCACGGATACTCCTCCTTGGTAGTCTTCAGTTATTCTTCTATAAAATTGGTTTCAATTATTACTGAGATAATCTCTTAACCTATCGAAAACAGTGATATTGTGTCAATATAAAATGACTATTAACAGGATCAGACATTAAATGCCTCTATTGCAGCGCCCAGCAGTGCAGCATTACTGTTAAGAATAATATTCACAGGCATTTTTTCCATCAGCCCTGAAAATCGACCTTTGGCTGTAAATGCCTTCATGAAGATATCTTCCTTTAATCTCCACAGCATTTTAGGAGGTATACCTCCACCGATATATACGCCACCCTTTGTCAGACCGGTAAGGGCAAGATTCCCTGCAGAGGCCCCAAGAATGGATAGAAAGGTATCAATCGTTTTGAGGCATAACTTCTGGCCCCTTTCACAGGCGGCCTCGTTGATTATTTTAGCAGGCTCATCACCGGATATTTTTATTGAAAGCCACCGGGGTTCCTTGTATTTTCCGGTGGTTTTAAGATAATCATAAATATTAAGTATTCCAATCCCCGAAATAATACGTTCAAGACTTACATGTCTATATTCTTTCCATAGGTGTTTTAAAAGCCCTGCCTCAAGCTCATTTCCGGGTGCAAAATCAACATGGCCTCCTTCGGATGGAACAGAAATATACCCGCCTTTACTGTGTACCAGCAGAGCCTGTCCGAGACCTGTTCCAGGTGCTATCAATGAAATATTACCATTTTTTTCGGGGAGTGCCGGGTTAATTGTAAAGATCTCCGACCTGGTAAGATATGGAACAGATGCAGCCATTGCACTCAAATCATTAATGAGCCGCACCTTTTTCATTTTAAACGTTTTTTTTATCCTGGACTCAAAGACATCCCATGGGATATTTGTTGTTTTACACCTGCCCTTTTCAACCGGCCCTGCAATACCAAAACATGCACTGTCAACTTTGAAAGGATTCGCTGAAAGGAACTGAGCAATAATATCCTTCAGCCCTTTATATTCCCTGCTGGGATAGCTGTTAAGGCTCTTAAGAAGAGGACGCCGCTTCCCTTTAACAAAAATACCCAGACTGGTCTTTGTCCCGCCTATATCTCCGGCGAGAACATACTCTTCTTTATTTGCTGTTTTGCTCATATTTTACCTTTATAGATTAATATTATAAGATAATATTCAGCGTAGTTATGATGTTCGCTTAAGATTAATTAGATATAAAAAAATCTATTAAATATATCAGGTTAAATCAACAGAAAGATTAGACATAATACCTCATAAATTTGACTTTTCCCTGGATTGTAACTATGTTATTTGAAATATTCATTACCGGTGCTCCCCTGATCAGGAGAACATCGGTTTTTTTTAACAAGCAAAGGAGATATCATGAATATCAAAGAAAAGGTTTTTGTGGCATTTGACTACAGACTTACCCTGGACTCAGGAGAAGAGGTCGATAAATCACCCGAAGGGAAACCCCTTGGTTTTATCACTGGTACGGGCCAGATAATTCCCGGCCTTGAAAAGGAAATAATGGGAATGAGTACCGGTGACAGCGTTAAAATAAGCGTTGAGCCTGAGAATGCCTATGGTCCTGTCAATCCCCAGCTTTTTCAGGAAGTAAAAAGAGAACAGTTTCCCGCTGACATGGAAATAAAGCCCGGTATGACATTCCAGTCACAGGGCCCACAGGGACCCATGATTATAAATGTATCAGAGCTTAAAGATGAAAATACTGTGGTTATTGACCTCAACCACCCTCTGGCAGGTAAGCGCCTGCACTTTGATGTCAATATTGCAGAGGTCAGGGAACTAACCCCTGAAGAGGCAGCGGGAATTTCTTCCGGATGCGGATGCGGCTGCGACTGCAGTTCGGACGATGCAGGCTGCGGTTCCAGCGGATGCGGGTCAGAGGGCGGCTGCTGCTAGGCCTTAAAGATATCTAAAATGATCATATAGCAAAATCTTAGTATGGCTATTTTAAGCTTGCAGGACCTGAGTATCAGTTTTGGCGGCCCTCCCCTTCTGGATAAAATAAACCTCCAGGTTGAAAAGAGGGAAAGGGTATGCATACTGGGGCGAAACGGTGAGGGAAAGACCACACTGCTTAAACTGATCGGCGGGATTATCGGGCCGGACAGCGGAGCCATATCGATACAGAAAGGAAGTTCGGTGGCAGGCCTGTCCCAGGACCTGCCGCGAAATCTTGCCGGCACAATTCATGAAGTTGTAGCGGGCGGACTTTCAGAGGTGGGAGATCTTCTTGAAGAATACCACCGCCTTTCAAAAAATCTTTCAAATAATCAGGACGATTCGGCATTCAGGAAGATATCGGAGATCCAGGAAAAACTTGACAGGCTGGGAGGATGGGAAATCAATCGCCAGGTTGAAGAGATCATCACCAAGCTCTCACTTGATCCGGATGCAACTTTTAAGTCCCTGTCTGTCGGCTATAAGCGCAGGACCCTTCTAGCCAGGGCACTTGTAACAAAGCCTGACCTCCTGCTCCTGGATGAACCCACCAATCATCTTGATATTACCTCCATCACCTGGATGGAAGAATTCCTCGAAAAATATCCCGGTACAATCATCCTTGTTACACACGACAGGATGTTTCTCCAAAAACTGGCAACACGCATAATTGAAATTGACCGTGGCAGAATACTTAACTGGGCATGCGGATACAGCGACTTTTTAAAAAGGCGTCAGGAGGTACTTGATGCCGAAGAAATCCACAGGCAGCAGTTCAGCAGAAAACTTGCCCAGGAGGAAATATGGATCAGAAAGGGGATAAAGGCCAGAAGGACCAGAAACGAAGGAAGGGTGCGTGAGCTGATAAAAATGAGAGAGGAGCAAAGGGGTTGGCGTATAAAATCCGGCACATCAAAAATAACTGTTCAGGACGCCCTCGCCTCCGGCAAACTTGTTATTGAGGCCTCTCATATAGACCATGATTATGGAGACAGGACTGTTATAAAGGATTTTTCCACTAAAATTATTCGAGGTGACAGGATCGGGATAATCGGTCCAAATGGTATAGGCAAATCAACCCTCCTTAAAATACTTCTTGGAGAACTCGATCCCGTCAAGGGCACAATAAAACACGGGACCAGACTGGAAACCATCTATTTTGACCAGCTCAGGGAGCAGCTCGATGAAAATGCTACTGTAGAGGATAATGTAGCGGACGGAAAAGATACGGTAATTATCAACAATGTTCCCAAACATGTAATAGGCTATCTCAAGGACTTCCTGTTTACCCCTGACAGGGCAAGGAGTCCAGTTCGAATACTGTCCGGAGGGGAGAGGAACCGTTTACTCCTTGCCAGGCTCTTTACCCGCTCTTCCAACCTGCTGGTGCTTGACGAACCGACCAATGACCTTGATATGGAAACCCTGGAACTGCTTGAAGAGCGCCTGCTGGATTACAGCGGAACCATACTTCTTGTCAGCCATGATCGTGCTTTTTTGAATAATGTTGTAACCAGTACTATCGTTTTTGAAGAAAACGGGAATATATCCGAATATCCTGGAGGTTATGACGACTGGACAGCCCAGCGCCCCGAACCGGTTTCCAGGCCAAAACCAGTAAAGGAATCCAGGCCAAAAAAAGAGTACAAAAAAAAGGACCAGCCCCGCAAACTCACCTTTAAGGAAAACCGGGAACTGGATGAACTCCCGGCCCTCATAGAAAACCTGGAGCAGGAGCAGAGAGATCTGTATGAGCGGATGTCTGATCCTGAATTCTATAAAAATTCGGGTGAAAAAATAACAGGGTATAAATCAAGAATAGAAGAGCTTGAGACAGAGCTCCTTTCCGCCTATGCCAGGTGGGAGGAACTGGAAGGCATCAGGGAGGCAGCATCCTGATATTCACTGTCTCTGCATACTTAATGATTTCATTAAAAAACCCTATCATGTTTCGCTCAATCCAGGCAGTGAAACATTTATAACATCCTATATTTATTTTAAATTATTCCTTATTATTGACTTTGTTGAATCTCGGGCATAATATTGTGACACTTGAAACAACTTCCGGGGCCATATTAATGATGCAGAGGATTTGAAAATAGAGACAATATGACAAATCCAATATGGGACCTTTCTTAGCAGTGTTACATAGATGCAGCTTTTTTCTGAATAACAGGATTTATACCATCCTGCATTAAATGCAGGCAGGTTGCGTTTAATAAACAATATACACTCTCTTGATAACTTATAACGAATTACCCGGAGGTGATGGCGTGACAGTTATCTTTCCCGTGCACAGGGAAATACCCGCAAATCATAATGCGGATAAAATCTTTATGATGCCTGCTTATCCCTACCAGTACTTTCATGTGGCAGGCATATTCACCCATGAAGGCGTGGAGAATACTGAAACGCCACCCGGACAGGGGTGCTCTAACGAGGATCCCGAGGCCCTATTTTCTTTCGGCTCAGGGCCTCCTGCCGTATTAATCTTTTCAGTAAACAAAATCTTTGACCAAAATATAAAGATAAACAGGGGCAGTACTTATATCCCGACATCAGATTTCAAACAGCAACTCATACGAGACAGAAATCGTTTTCACCTGTGAATAAAAATATTCCGCCGAGATAGTTATTAATATGGGGAGATAATTATGACTGGTGTTAAGGCGTGGGACTGGATAGATAGAAATAAAAACCTGCCATTCAGGGAATGGGAAGCGCAGTATCAATGGGTGGAAGAACCCTATGTAAGTCCTGACGGTGAAAGGATAGCCGCAATCGTCAGAACAGAAGAAGAGCTTTTCAACGTCTGTGTTAATGGGGAAACATGGGAAACCCCATTTGAAAAGATATACAATCTGCGTTTCAGTCCTGACGGAAGACTCACCGCCCTCGTATCACAGGATATGGAATGGACAGTTGCGGTGGAAGGGAAAACCTGGGAAAACTGGTTCGGTTTTGCATGGAATCTGATGTTTAGCGCTGATGGCTCACATATCGGTACCGCATATGAGCAGGATATGGAATATGCCGTAGCACTTGATGATACCCCCTGGGAGAATACATTCCCAAGCATTACCTGCATAGCAATGAGCCTCGATGGCTCACAAACCTCAGCGACTGTACAGACCGATTCACTGGATGCGGCTGAAATAGACAAATTTAAAAAGGGGATATATGCACCTGCTCCCGGCGGCAATCCCTGGGAAAAATCTTTTACAAATGTCTGGCAGAATGTTTTCAGTCCCGATGGAAACAGGCTTGCAGCCGATATCAGGTTAAACAGATTCGACTACACAATTGCAGTAGATGGAAAGACATGGGACAGGACCTTTCCGATGGTATGGGAGCCATGTTTTAACCCTGTTTCCGGAGAAGTTGTTGCCCCTGTGCTATCAGACGGGTGGGGTCTTGCCAGTAATGGTGATTTGATATGGAAATCAAGATTCAAACAGTTATGGCATCAGGTGTTCAGCCTGGACGGAAAAACCCTCGCAGCAATCGTTTCTCCTGAGTTTGGGAAATGGACAATCGCGGTTAACGACAGGGCATGGACAACACATGTTGATGAAATGATAACCGACATGGTTATAAACCCCGAAGGAACAAGGATAGCGGCAGTAGTAAAGGATAAGGGGAAATGGGGAATTATCGTTGATGATAAAATATGGAGCACAGATTTTGATATGGCCTGGCAGCCGGTGTTCAGCCCGGACGGGAAACATTTGGCTGCGAAGGTTGAAAGAAATGGAAAAAAATATATCATTCTTGACGGGGCTCTGCTCCCGATGACCTATGATAATTTATGGAATCCGGTTTTTAATGAAACGGGCCGTAAATTACTGATAAGAGCAATAACGAACGGAGAATACAACCGAATACTCCACGTGCTGTAATTAATAAAGCTTATCAGTTTATTTAATATTAAACTAAAAGCAGCGGATTTGATCTTACAGGGAGTTTAAAATGTACAATGTCTATTTTTTCCTTAAAGGGCCAATGATGTGGATCAGTTTTGTAATTTTTATTGTCGGGGTTATTTATCAAATCTATCGTTTTTTAAGGCTCGCTCAAAAAAAGGAATCCTTTATGTTCTCCTTTTTCAGCCTTAAATACGGGCTGAGATCCATCTTACACTGGGTAATACCCTTTGCAGCTACCAATATGCGCGAACAACGTGCAATAACAGTGGTAGGCTTTGCATTTCATATTTGCCTGCTTATTGTACCAATCTTTCTGATGGCACATATAGTACTTTTAAATGAGGCCTTCAATATAAGTTACTGGGCCCTGCCTAAAATCCTTGCTGATATTATGTCCATTATTGTTATCGCAGGGTGTGTGTTTTTTCTGGTCAGAAGGATAGTCAGGGCGGAAGTAAGATTTGTAACTACACTCTCCGATTATATCCTTCTTCTTATAGCTGCACTCCCCTTTATTACCGGATTATGGTCAGCATACCAGTTTCCCGGTTATTCATATGTTCTACTTATCCATATAATAACCGGTCAGATTATGCTTATGGCAATACCCTTTACCCGATTTATACATATGGTATTTGGCTTAATATCAAGGGCATATACCGGTTCTGAATTCGGAGGAGTTCGTTTTGCACGCGACTGGTAAGGTCGATAGCAGGCTTTTTGAATTTACACTGGTAAAACAACAGATCCTGGAAAACAGGAGAAAAATATGAGCAAAGCGATACAGTCAGCAGAAAATAAAGATGCGGAGATACTTGATGAGGGTATGGCCCAGGGGATCGCGAATCTTACGCCCGAAAAAATAGAGTCGGTAATAAAACAGGTTCTTCAGGGAGAAACCGGCGCAAGGTTAAGAATGTATATCGATACCTGTGTACATTGCGGGCTTTGTTCCAATGCATGTCATTTTTACATTTCAAAGGACAATGATCCTCACTGGTCACCCGTAGGCAAAGTAAAACAGACACTGTGGGAAATGATCAAAAAAAAGGGAAAGGTATCACCAGAGTTTTTAAAGAGGGCAGCAGAAATTGCCCACACGGAATGCAACCTCTGTAAAAGATGTTCCATGTACTGCCCCTTTGGTATCGATATAGCATATCTTATGATGGTGGTCAGGAGAATAATCCATAAACTGGAGATGACGCCATTATATATCCAGGACACTGTAAACAGCCATTCGGCCACTATGAACCAGATGTGGGTAAAGGAAAACGAGTGGGTCGACACACTCCAATGGCAGGAGGACGAGGCAAGGGAGGAAATACCCAGCCTCAGGATCCCCCTTGAAAAGGAAGGCGCAGACATAATGTATTCGGTGATTGCTCCCGAGCCAAAATTTCAGGCAGGGCTTATCTATGAGGCCGCGGTTCTAATGAACGTTGCAGGTGTTGACTGGACAATGCCCGCAACACCCGGCTGGGATAACAGCGACATGGCCATGTTTACCGGTGACAATGAGATTATGGCCCGTCTCAAGCGGAAACATTTTGAAACTGCTGCCAGACTCAAGGTCAAAAAAATTGTCATGGGTGAATGCGGGCATGCCTTTCGTTCTGTTTATGATATGGGTAACCGATCCCTGAGCTGGAGGATGCCCCCCATTCCGATGGTTCATGCAATCGAATTCTACTATGATCTTTTTAAGGCCGGCAAAATAAAACTGGCTAAAAAATATGATAAACCGGTAACCCTTCACGATCCATGCAATGTAGTTAGGGGAAGGGGGCTGCATGAAAAAGCAAGGTATGTCGTAAACCAGCTTTGCACAAATTTAGTTGAGATGCATCCAAACAGGGAACTTAATTACTGCTGCAGCGCAGGAGGAGGTGTTATAAATTGCGGTCCCCCCTATAAAAAGAAAAGGGTTACAGGCAACAGGATTAAGGCGGAACAGCTTGAAGCGACAGGCGTTCCAGTAGTTATAGCTCCATGTCATAACTGCCACAGCGGGCTTGAAGATATCGTTCATTATTATGAGCTTGGGATGGAAGTTAAGTTTATAATAGATATCCTGTATGAATGTCTGGATAAAGGAGAATAAAGTGGAGTTAAAAATCTCGATCCTTTTTGCACTGATAATAGCCGCCGTATTAGGATACAGTACCCTGAATGACTGTAAATCAATAACCTTTTTAAACAGTGCAGATTTTGAGAACGTCCAGCAACCGCCCTCTTCCTTTGATCATGACTTTCATGATCTGGATCTTGAGATTGAATGCGAAAAGTGCCATCATGTATATGAAAATGGAGTACTGATAAAGGATAAATCTTCGGAAAATAAAAGATGTATCGAATGTCATCCCTTAAAGGTGAATGAAGAGTATAAAATCCCTTTGCTGCAGGCTTTCCATTCCGGCTGCCAGGACTGTCACAGGGAGGAAGGAAAAGGTCCTTTAATGTGCGGGGAATGTCACAGACGGTGAAGATAATTCAGTTATAATTGATAAAATGGGGTATCTGCCCGGTAATCAGTTCCCCTTTTTTTGTAACAATTTTTCTTATTATTTAATCAGTGTTACCAAATATATCATATTTAATGACATTTAATCATAAGATTTCACCTTTTTATAATACTCACTATAAAGAATTATAAAATCTTACTGACAATAAAGTGATTTCTTGACATACAACACGCAACCTCTTATACTCCCCCCGCAAAAAGTGAATTTTTTCACAACTACCGCATAAAAATGCGCTTATAGCATATTAGGAGGATATCCATGATTGTTGCGGAACGAAAACCCTTCGAAGAAATCAAATCCCTTGTAGCACCCTATCAGAAAGTACTGACGGTTGGCTGCGGCACCTGTGTGGCGGTCTGCCTGGCCGGCGGCGAAAAGGAAGTCGGCGTGTTGAATTCTGAGCTGAAAATAGCTCGAAAACTGGATGGTGCGCCGATCGAGTTGGGCGCTCATACAGTAGAGCGCCAGTGCGACATGGAATTTCTCGAAGAACTGGACAACATAGTTGGTCAATATGATGCATTATTATCCATGGCCTGCGGAGCAGGCATTCAGTTTCTGGCCGAACGCTTTCCGGAAAAACCTGTTTTTCCTGCCGTTGATACCAGCTTTATAGGGGCCAACCGGGATGTGGGCTGGTATGAAGAAAAATGCCGTGCCTGCGGAACCTGCGTCCTTGGCCTGACTGCCGGTATCTGCCCGGTAACCATGTGCGCAAAGAGCCTTTTTAACGGGCCCTGCGGCGGCACAAACAATAAAAGTTGCGAAATCAATGTCAACCAGCCCTGCGCATGGTACCGAATTCATGAGCGTCTGTCCAAACAAGGCCGATTGGCCAATATTATGGAAATTCATCCGGCAAATGACTGGCGCAATCAGGCACCGCGCACACTCATACAACCGGGCTATGAAGAACGGATTCAGGCATTTAAAGAAAAGTAATTTTACGCGAACTTTATAATAGGCGAGGTAAGAACCCTATGAAATCAGCAAGCACGTTAGAAAAAATTCTACGCGCCGGACATTTTGCCTTTACCGGGGAACTGGGACCTCCCCGTGGCTCCAGTGTGGACGCTGTACGTGAAAAGGCCAAACACCTGCTCGGCAATGTAGACGCTGTTAAT
Organism: Desulfatiglandales bacterium; assembly: GCA_963667015.2. GTDB lineage: Bacteria > Desulfobacterota > DSM-4660 > Desulfatiglandales > HGW-15 > JAAZBV01. The sequence continues at coordinate 1,286,089 of CAXXJJ010000001.1, read as the reverse complement.
ATCACCGACAACCAGACTGCCATGGTTCGTATGGCCAGCTGGGCCGCTTCATTGATTGCCATCCAGGAAGGTCTGGAACCCAATTACCAGATGACCTGCCGCGACCGCAACCGACTGGCCATGCAGGCAGATATCCTCGGCGCTTATGCCCTGGGCATTCACAATATGCTCTGTCTGTCAGGAGATCACCAGCAATTTGGTGATCATCCGCAGGCCAAGGGCGTGTTTGACATCGATTCCACCCAATTAATTGCCATGGTCAAGGCCATGCGTGATGAAGGCAAATTCCAATCCGGAGCTGATATCACCGAACCGCCAAAGCTTTTCATAGGCGCGGCAGCCAATCCCTTTGCCGAACCTTTCGAATGGCGTGTACACCGGCTGGCAAAGAAGGTCAAGGCAGGCGCAGACTTCATTCAGACCCAGTGTATCTATAATATGGATAAAATGCGCGAATGGGTTAAACAGGCCAATGATATGGGCTTAACCGAGCAGGTGTACATACTTGCAGGTGTTACCCCGATGAAAAGCATAGGTATGGCAAGATACATGCAGACCCAGGTGCCTGGCATGGATGTTCCGGAAGATATTATTAAACGTCTTAAAGGCGTTGATAGAAAGAATGTCGCTGATGAGGGCATCCGGATCGCCTGCGAGCAGATTGAAGAATTCAAAGAAATGAAAGGCGTTGCCGGAATTCACCTGATGGCTATTGAATGGGAACACAAGGTGCCGGAGATCGCTGAGCGCGCAGGCATGTTGCCCCGGCCAACGGTATAAGAGGTCGGGTTTTATCCGAATGAACCATCCATTTTAAAGGAGTAAGCTAGTGAGTACGGAAGCGAAAAAAGTCATGGTTATCGGCGGCGGTATCGCCGGGTTGAGTGCAGCCCGGGATCTTTCCCGCAGCGGTATCCAGGTAGAACTCGTTGAAAAGGCCGACTTCCTTGGTGGTCACGCCATCCAATATGCCTGCAAGGCTACTGACAGCTGTCAGCAATGCGGGGCCTGCACTGTGGAAAGCGTGCTCAAAGATGTAGTCCGGGATCCCGGCATACGGGTACATCTGGCCAGTGAAGTCGAGCAAATATCCGGCAGCCCGCGTTTTGATGTAAAATTGGCCAGGGTTGCCATAACCGACAAATCCGATACATTTAAAAATTGCCAGAAAGGTTATGATAAAAATCCGGTGGAATGTGCTGCGGCCAGGGGTTTTTCCAGGCACAACGCAACCTACAGGACAGCCGACGGTCAATTAGACCCCGGTATATGTCAGACAACAGAGAAACTGGAAGTAGACGCTGTTGTATGGGCCACAGGCTTTGTGCCTTTTGATCCGAACCAGAAGTCCACCTACAACTATGATGCACTGGCAAATGTCGTCAGCGGGTTGGATCTGGAACGGATACAACGGACCACCGGATACTTTCTGCGTCCGTCAGACGGAAAGCCGGCAAAGGAAATTGCATTTATTCAGTGTGTCGGCAGCCGGGATGAACGTCTCGGGCATCTGTGGTGTTCACAGGTCTGCTGCCCCTATGCCCTTCGCATGGCCATGGATATGAAGCACCAGGATCCGGACGCGAACATCACGGTCTTCTATATGGATATCCAGAACACCGGTAATAACTTTTCCAGCTTTTACCAGAAGTGCCGGGATGAATTAAATTTTGTACGTACAATTCCCATTGATATGTATGAGGCAGAAGGAGATCGTATCCGCACCCGGTATATGAGCGAAACCGACGGCAAACCCGTGGAAGCAGAATTTGATCTGGTAGTATTGTCCGTGGGCATCATGCCCGGTATCGACAATGCTGTCCTGGCAGATCTTCTGCACATCCAGTTGTCCCCGGATGGATTTGCCGCCAGCACCGATAAATTGAACGTCACTGCTACGGACCAAAAGGGTATTTTCCTTGCCGGAACCGTTCAAGGACCGAAAACCATTGCCGATTCTGTATCCCACGCAGGCCAGGCCGCCAGTGAGGTGATCAAGTATTTGAGGAGGGCCTCATAATGAATCAATCGAATACAGATATACAAAAAATTGAAACAGCCAGCGATGTCCTGGTCCTCGGAGGAGGCCTGACCGGTATCCTTGCAGCAGACGCCATTGTAGAGCAGGGCTACTCTGTATTGCTTGTCGAGCCCGGAGAGGCCGTTGGTCTTACAGCCGAGTCCAGGCCGCTCAACTGCTACAGCCCTGCTGAAATGGATATCCTTGACAAACTGATCGCCCAGGTTCGATCATCAGATAATATCAAGATTCTGGAGCAGACCAGCCTGACATGTGCTGCCGGTGTTGCCGGTGATTACAAAGTCTCGTTATCCGGACAGGCTGAAAAACGTGTCGGTGCAATAGTGGTTGCATCCGAATTTATCCGCGAACCGCTTAATGCAGCCTACGGGCTTGAAATAAGCGATATCGTTATAACCCAATCCAGCCTGGAACAATCCCTGGCCTCGGATCCGCAGAAATTCGCCGGTAAAACAGCAGCCTTTGCGGTCGGCTTCGGACAACCGGGCAACCCGCTTGTTATGGAACGCGTACTGCGCAGTGCCCTGGAGTTGGCACAGGTGGATGATACAAATGTTTATGTATATGTTAATGATCTTAAGGTAGCCGCTGAAGATCTTGAACGGCTCTATCTGCAGACCCGTGACAAGGGTGTACTGTTTTTTAAGTTATCCCAGGCACCGGCCATTGAACCTCAGAAAGACTGCGCATCCATCACCTACAACGACCCTGTCATCTTAAAGGACATCAGTGTACAGGCTGACATTGTGGTTATTGAAGAAGCCCTGAAGGCTAATGGCGCCAACGCTCAACTGGCGGACATGCTTCGCCTGGACCTTGGTTCCGAAGGCTTTTTACAAGCCGATAATGTGCATCGCTACCCGGTAACCACCAATCGTGAAGGAATTTTTGTGATCGGCGGGAGCCGACAGGTCAAGGCCCTGGATCAGGCCTGTATGGATGCTGAAAATGCTGCCTTACAGATCAGCCAGCTGCTCGGTGACGGCACAAGGCTGATACCGGCCAACAAGGCTGTACTGGATACAGGTAAATGCACCTTCTGCCTTACCTGTTACCGCTGCTGTCCCCATGGAGCCATATACTGGGGCAAAGATAACAAACCGATCATTTCTCAGTTGGCCTGCCAGGGATGCGGCATCTGTGCCAGCGAATGTCCGATGGATGCAATCCAGATAGGCGAATTCAACGATACAACTATTCATGGGCAGATACAGAACAGTATAAAAGATGAAAAAGTTCAAAAAATAGTCGCCTTCTGCTGTCAGAATTCGGCACTGGAAGCCGCGCAAATGGCGAAGGAGTTTGGCATGTCCCTGTCCGACGGCCTTCACCTGATTCAGGTGCCGTGTGCCGGTAAAATCGATCTTGATTATATCCTCAGTGCCTTTGCAGAAGGCTCTGACGGTGTAATGGTTTTGGCCTGTCATCCGGGCAACTGTAAATCCGAGCATGGCAACACCTATGCCCAATGGCGCGTCAATGACGCACAGCGCAGACTGGACGAGGTCGGGCTTGACAGGAAACGACTGCGGTTTGCAACCCTGGCCTCCAATATGGCGAGCGACTTTACTCGCATTGTGGCTGAATTTGAAGCCCAGCTCAAGAAATTGTAATACAAAACTAATAATATGGAGAGTTTGTTTAATGGCTGAAGAAACGATTAAACTCGGCAGTAAAAAACAGAGCACATTCATGAAGAAGGTTAAAGAGCTCCTTCCTGAAGGGGGTAATCTTAATCTTTGCCTGACATGCGGGGCATGCGCATCTGCCTGCCCGGCAACAGGTCTGGAAGACATGGACCCGCGCAAATTTTTGCGCATGGCAGCTCTGGGAATGGATGAAGAAGTCACAACAACTCCATGGGTATGGATGTGCAGCATGTGTCAGCGCTGTATTCACGTCTGTCCAATGGAAATCAATATTCCGCAACTGGTATACAACGCCCGCGCCTCCTGGCCAAGAGAAAAACGGCCAAAGGGTATTCTGGGTTCATGCGATATGGCTCTTAAAAACGATAGCTGTTCGGCTATGGGCGCCACTTCGGAGGATTTCCAGTTTGTAGTGGAAGACGTTTTGGAAGAATACCAGGAAGCCCAGCCGGAGTTTGCTGAAATGCAGGCTCCCATTGACAAGCAGGGAGCAGAATTCTTTATCAACCAGAATTCCCGTGAGCCTGTAACCGAGCCTGATGAAATGGTGCCTTTATGGAAAATTCTTCACCTGGTGGGTGCTGACTGGACCTATGGTTCGAAAGGATGGGCAGCTGAAAACTACTGCATGTTCCTTTCTGATGACGACGCCTGGAAACATGTCACCACTACTTCAGCCAAACAGGCGGAGGATCTGGGATGCAAGGTGTTCCTCAACAGCGAGTGAGGACACGTCACCTACTCAGTCCTGGCAGGACTGAAAAAATTCAACATCGAACACAGCTTTGTCGTAAAAAATATCTATGAATATTACGCAAAATGGATCCGCGAAGGCAAACTCAAGGTCAACTCTGACTGGAACAAAGACCTGAAGATCAAGTTCACGGTACAGGACCCATGCCAGATCGTGCGTAAGTCATATGGAGATCCCATAGCTGATGACCTGCGATTTGTGGTCAAATCTATTGTGGGTGAAGAAAATTTTATCGAAATGTACCCCAACCGATCCAATAATTTCTGTTGTGGCGGAGGCGGCGGCTTTCTGCAATCCGGCTTCAAGGATGCGCGTCTGGAATACGGTCGGATAAAAGATCAGCAGATCCAGACAACCGGAGCGGATTACTGTATCGCAGCCTGCCATAACTGCCATGCTCAAATCCATGAGCTAAGCGAACATTATGGCAAAGGATATGGCGTCGTGCACCTCTGGACCCTGATCTGCCTGTCTCTCGGCATTCTTGGCCCTAATGAACGAACCTATCTTAACGATGACCTCAGGGATGTTCTAGTATTTCATCCGGAAACCGAAATGTAGTTTTTAGTTGAAAAACATAAACCCCCGCCGTTTTTTAATAGCGGCGGGGTTTTTTTCTTTTCCTGGATTTCCCGCATCAGTCACCTCGAGTTTTACAAACAATCCTGTTCTAATATAAAAAGCGGTAACCGGTCTGCGACCAGCATTCCTTTTTTGGTGGGTAGCACCCTGCTGCCCTTTATCCTGACATAACCTGTAGATTCCAGGCCTGCAATGCGTTCATAAACCCCGGATATACCTGAAAGGTCATCCGCAATAATCCCTTCTGCAGTCCTCAGTCCAAGAGATACCTTCTCAAGAATTTCCTGTTCTTCTGTCAGGATTTCAAACTCTTCAACCGGCTCTTTGCCACATTCAAGGCTCGCACAATATCTTTTAACAGAGCGGTAATTCCACCATCTTTTTTCCCTGTCAAATGAATGGGCAGAAGGGCCAAGGCCCAGGTATGGTATGCGCTGCCAGTATTTTATGTTGTGTCTTGATCTTCGATCCGGGCTTTTTGCAAAATTTGAAACCTCATAGTGCATATAGCCCTGCTGTTCAAGAAAATCCGATGTTTCAAGGAAGAATCTGGCGGCATTATCCTCAGAAAGTTCATTCAACTCGCCCCTGCTTTTCATTGCATTAAAAACAGTTTTACCTTCAATTGTAAGCTGATAGCAGGAAATATGTTCCGGATTAAAAGACACTGCTCTTTCAAGTGTCTTCCGCCAGTCTTCAAGGGATTGATCCTTTAGACCATATATAAGGTCTATACCAATATTATCAAAGCCTGCCTTTCTAAGCGCATTTAATACTTTCCAGGAATCAATGCCTCTATGAAGTCTTCCAAGAAAAATTAATTCATCATCATTAAATGATTGAACCCCCAGATTTATTCGATTGATTCCCGAGCCTTTTATTCCGGCAATTTTTTCTGAACTCAGATCTCCCGGATTCGCTTCAATAGTTATCTCCGCATTCTCAATAACATTATAGTTTTCCTCTATTAGACCGAGTATTTTATAAATAGTACTGATATCAAGAATAGACGGTGTCCCGCCTCCAAGATAAACAGTATCAAAGGATCGGAACCTGCCTCTGTAAAGGACTATCTCTTTTTTCAGGGATTCAAACCAGCGTGAAATAAGCGAAGATGAGGCAATTGAATAAAAATCACAATAGGGGCACTTTGATCTGCAAAAGGGGATATGTATGTATAATCCGGCGGGCGGAGTATTTTCTTCCTGTACAGATTGCTGGTGTTTGGGCATGGGAGCTTAAAACAAGTGGCGCAGGGCCCATCCGCCGTCGCCAAAAGGCTTTGTCGGGACAGGGGGCGCAGGGCGCAAGGAAAAAGCATTTTCCCCGTGCCTTGAGCCTTGAGCCTTGAGCCTGTTCATATATAGCTTGATTTTCACTTTACCCTGCTTACTAAATTATAATGATAAGCGGCATCAACCCGCAGCCTAATTGCTATCAGACTTAAACACCGACACAAAGGCACTCTGGGGGATAGATACAGATCCAATCATCTTCATTCTCTTCTTTCCCTTTTTCTGTTTCTCCAGGAGTTTACGCTTTCGTGAGATATCTCCGCCATAACATTTGGCCGTAACATCCTTTCTGAAGGCATTAACAGTGCTTCTTGCAATAATGTTCCCGCCTATGGCCCCCTGAATGGCAATTTTAAACATATGCCTTGGGATCTCGTCCTTGAGCTTGTCACAGGCATGTAACGCCCTTGCCCTTGCCCTGTCTCTGTGGACAATCTGAGAAAGGGCATCGACCCTGTCCGAGTTGACAAGGATATCAAGCTTTACAAGGTCGTTTTTCCTGTAATCAAGCATATCATAATCAAATGACCCGTACCCCTGTGTTACTGTTTTAAGCCTGTCATAAAAATCATAAAGTATCTCTGCCAGAGGCATATCAAAGTTGATCTCCACCCTTCCAGGAGTGGGATAATTGAACCTGGCATTTTCACCTCTTCGTTCAAGACACAGATCCATTACCACCCCCATGTACCGCTCGGGGATTAAAATACTTGTCTTAATATATGGCTCCAGGGAGATTTCTATGGTTGCAGGATCAGGGTAATAAAGGGGATTATCCACTTTGACCTCTTCACCGTTTGTAAGCACGAAGTGGTACTCAACTGAAGGAACTGTCATAATTATGGATTGATCGAACTCCCTTTCAAGCCTTTCCTGTACTATTTCAAGGTGCAGAAGCCCGAGAAAGCCGCACCTGAAGCCCATGCCCAGGGCAGCGGAGGAGTCCTTCTGGTACACAAATGCCGCATCATTGAGCTTGTATTTTTCAAGTGCATCGGTAAGCGACCCATAATCTTCCGAAGACATCGGATATATGGATGAAAATACAACCGGTTTTGCCTCCATGAATCCGGGGAGAGGTTTAGGCGCCGGGTTGCTGTCAAGTGTGATGGTATCACCAATACTTGTATCACTTACCGTCTTGATTCCTGCTATTATATACCCAACATCTCCGGCAGAAAGGCATTTCAACGGTTCCCTGCTGATTCCGAACCTGCCGACCTCTTCCACCCTGTAGGCTGCCTTATTGGACATAAACCTGATGGTATCGCGCGGTTCAAGCCTTCCGGAAAAAACCCTGCAGCACACGACAGTACCCCTGAATGGATCATAATCCGCATCAAAGATCAGGGCCTGTAAAGGCGCATCAGCGTCGCCCTTTGGCGGCGGAATATACTCGGTTATGGCCTCAAGAATATCTTCGATGCCTGTGCCTTCCTTGGCAGAACATAGAATCGCCATATCAGAGTCAAGCCCCAGGTCAATTTCAATCTCCTCCTTGACCCTTTCTATATCAGCCGAGGGAAGATCGATCTTGTTGATTACAGGTATTATTTCCAGATCCTGTTCAAGGGCAGCATAGAGGTTTGCAAGGGTCTGAGCCTCGACCCCCTGTGAGGCATCAATAATAAGCAGTGCACCTTCACATGAAGCCAGGGCCCGTGAAACCTCGTATGAAAAGTCCACATGCCCGGGAGTATCAATAAGGTTCAGCTCAAACAGTTCACCTTTTTTGCTGGTGTAGGGCAGAGTAATTGCCTGACTCTTTATGGTGATACCTCTCTCCCTTTCAATATCCATGCTGTCCAGCATCTGGTCCCTGAACTGCCGTTCATTAACAAGACCCGAATACTGGATAAGCCTGTCCGCAAGGGTGGATTTTCCGTGGTCAATATGTGCGATTATGCTAAAATTTCTTATGTTTTTCATTATTTCCTGCTAATAATTCTTTCTAGATTTACACTATTATATTTAAATAAACAGGAAAGTATAGGGGAAATCAATTCCTGCGTCGAGAAAAAAATATAAAGAAAATACGATCAGATAGCTAATTTATAAATATAATACCTCAAACTAAAAAGAATATCTCTCGCCCGTTCCCTTCGGTCACTAGAGTTCGCAGAGAGCACAGAGCAAAGCTTCTATTTTAGTTTTTTGACATCAACAATGCCTTTTGTTTTTCTCTGCGTACTCTGCGGGCTCTGCGAGATACATACTTTTTTTTGTATTCTTTTAGCAAAATTTTGAATCATTTCATTTATCTCTTAGAGTACTAGTTTCAACCTTCAACATTTGTCCGTTTTCTGTGAAAATCAAGCGCACCTGAACAGTCATTATCAAGCAGTTCCTTAAGCTTATTTTTTATCAGGCTGTTATCCCAGCTTTCAGACTCAATCAGCGTTGACCTGTATTCGGGCAGCCTGTATAAAAATGTACTGATTGCCTCATCCCTGATATTCCTGAGATTCATTCCGAAACCTGTCTGTTCAAGCAGAAGACCGTTTAATTCCTGTTCAAACTGACCGAGCATGGGAAGTGCGAGATACGGTTTTTTAAGATAAATAGACTCTGTCATAAGCGTAAATCCGGCAGTTGCCATCACAGCCCTGCATGAAGAAAAATCTTCAAGAAATCCCTCCTTACTGAAGGGCTTATAAATAATATTTTCCTGTTCTTCGTTTTTATCGTACCCATAAAGTATGAATTTTTCCCGTTTAAATTTTGGAAGCAGTTCAATGAATGATTCAAACCCGCTCGTGAGATAAACAAGTATATGATCATTCTCACATGGCGTAAGTTCAAGGACAGGCCTCCTGAGAATTGGAGGGAACAGGAATGTCCTGTCGTTTTTGGTTTCACCAAAATAAAATGTCGTAACAAGTGACACATCAGGCCTTGGAACCATGGCCCTTATTACCGTTTCAGTGATAAACTGGTCTTTACTCAGGTATGACGGGCAGGGATAATCCATGTAACGAATACGATGCTGGTTATCAACTGTTATCAGGGGTAAATTATAATGATTGGCAAGGTAGGCTGTCATCGGTTCAAAGTCTGTGATAACGCAGTCTGGCTGGAATTCTTTAAAGATTTCTTTTCTCAGCCTCTGAAGGGCATCATACCCTTCCGGGAGTCTCTTAAGGTTCTCGGTAAATGTCTTTACCATGGAAACCTTATTGTCGACACTTGCTATTGTAAGGCCTTCTGTCTCAAATACATCAAAACTGTCCCTGAGATTCTTATACCCCCGGTCATAGGAAACAGCCCTGACCTCATGTCCTTCCTCCAGAAGAAATGGTATTATTTCGGACGCGCGTGAAGAGTGCCCTGAACCTTCGCCGGATACGCCATAGACTATTTTTGCCATCAGTTCACCTTTAATTAGGATTATTTAGTGTATTTTCTATAACATATGATCCGTCTCTTTTACAATCTGATGTTTGGATGATAAATTAAGATTTTTCCTTGGAGATTAACTGTTTGCTGAGGCTCGACAACATCCCGCCAAACGTTTATTGAACCATCATCAACAGGAATGGAACGCTCCAGTTGTAGGCAGAGGGGGCAATATCGGAACGGAAACTGGGGGAAGGAAATTGAATTCACCCCCGATACACTCCTCTGGAAGAAACAAGAATGGGCTGGAAATCCTTCCCTTTATACACTCTTATCGGATTTCCCCTTTCAAGCTGATAATGCTCTTTCCAGCGTGTCTTTTTATTTTCTTCCAGGATCTTTTCCTCCTTTTCTTTTAGTAAGATAAACAATCTCGCAATTGCCAGTTTTTTATTGAGATGCTGAGACCTCTCCTCCTGTGCAACCGCTTTGATTCCAGTGGGCATATGTATTGCGCGAATAGCTGATTCCGTTTTATTTACATGCTGCCCACCTGGGCCTGAAGTCTTCATTCTTTCAAAACGCACTTCCTCTTCATCCCAATCATTTAAATCCGGTGGTACAAGACAGTTGATACCGACAAACCAGTTTTTACGTTTATGGGTTTTCCTGAACATACTGTTTCCTATCCACTGCAATGTACCTTTCCATTGTTGCGTGAAAGCCTCCAGTTTATCTCCCTCTATGGCCAGCAGCACAGATTTGTATATGCCGGGTTTCTCAGATTGCAGACATTCCAGAAGACTTATTTTGACACTCTGTTTTTCAGCTTCACGTGTAATGCTTTTAATGAGCTGTGTCACAACCCAGCAGCACTCTAAAGGTCCTCTGCCTGATGTTACTTGTAGCCAGTTTATCATCTTTTCTTCCTCATTTTATAGGTAATAACAGGCCTTAATGTCGCTATAACTTTTATTAAGCCTTCACTTTGTAAATATTCAATAATAGCGTCTATGTTTTTATAGGCCTGGGGTGCTTCTTCATAAAGCAGTTCTTTATCATCGCAGATTACAGCACTGCCCAGAGAAGTATGGGTAAGAGATTCAGCCCTGTATTTCCCCTTTAATTTGCCTTTGCAGCTGCTCCTGTTCCATTTACGCCCTGCCCCATGCACAAGCGAGTACAGATTATTTCTATGATCACCAACCGGTTGTACAATGTAGCTGAGAGTTCCCCGTGAACCAGGAATTACAACAGGACCTTTATTTGAAGGAACAACTCCTTTTCGATGCAGCCAGTACCCCCTTGCTCCATCTTTAAATTTAGAAATACTATTATGCTCCACATCTAATACAGGCTCACATTTACCGCCGAGTTTAAGTACAAACCGATAGGCAATTAAGGCACGGTTAGATACTGCCCATTTTACAGCAGAATCATGCTGTGCAATATAAGCCTGTGAATCTTCTGAATCTTCTAACAGACCTCCATGCCTGTTCACATCTACATGCCTTCGCAGTATCTGTTCGCCAAACGCCCTGGACCCGCTGTGAACAAGCAGCACAAGGTTTTTATTATCAAGTCCGATTGCTTCAAATTCTTTATCATCCAGAACCTTCTCAACTTTCTGCAGTTCTGCAAAATGGTTTCCTCCTCCAATTATTCCAAGGGCCTGATCAAATGGTGTTAAAGGCTCGCCGCGCTCTTCAAGCCATTCGTTGATATCACCGTCCCATGGATGTTCCAGACCTGTAAGTTTCTTAACCCACTTATCTCGTTTAATCTTGTTAGCCTTTAAGGATGTTCGCCATAACCCCATTCCACACCCAATATCGTTACCAATAAGATGCGGATAGAATATGCCCTCACTGGCGAAAGCGGCCCCAACAGGACCATCCTTACCTGGATGCAGGTCAGGAAATCCGACAGCTTCTTCGACTCCTTCAAGTTCAGCAACTTTATGTAACTGGTTTACTGCATCACCTTCAATCCAGAGATCATCATTTGCATAAAGCTTTATGTTTTCCGATAGTTCAATCATATAGATATAGTTTCCTTTTATTTAAATATTAATAAATTTTCACTGGTTTCAAAATGTAGGGTCGGGATTTATTCCCGACCGGTTTTTCATTCCCTAAAAGTAATAATCACGTAATGATCCTTGATATCGTTTCTTTTTCATGCAGCAGTTTTTGAACTTCTTTGCTGATCCGCATGGACACGGATCATTCCGTCCTAGTTTTTCTACCAGTTCTTTATCTCCATGAACTATTTGTACACCGCGTTTTACACTTGATTCTGACGGATATCCTTTCCTTCGTTTGCTCATGGATTCAAAAGTTGCCCTGTTCCGAATATTTATTATAGTTAGGCATGATGCACCTCCGTTTCTGATTAAAGGTTGATAATGGTGGGGGGAGACGAGATTTGAACTCGCATGTCCTTGACACTGGTGTTTAAAACCAGCGTGTATACCTACTCCACCACTCCCCCTAAAATTAATGTGATGCGCCGGGATGGACTTGAACCATCAGGGCTATAAGCACCGGATTTACAGTCCGGCCCGCTACCATTTACGGTCTACCGACTCATAAAAAAAGGGCATTCACTCACACAAAGTGACGCCCTTTTACAGAAATAAAAAAGGGCATCCACACGATGGTGAATGCCCTTTTTTAAAAAATATTATTTAAATAAAGCTATCCCCCAACGCGCTCCATTACCAGGTAGAGCGAATATAAATACAAGCTCTGATATGTCGTTTGAGATAGTTTCATTATGATATTCCTTTTTTGTTAATTTAGTTTTACATGTTTTGGAGGCGCAACATATACAATAAATATTTTCATGTCAAATATTTTTTTATTTATTCTCTTAAAACAAATTTATTCGTAGGTGTCCAGATCCTACACTCTCCGCTAATTTAAAGGTTACATACAAAGGGCAGGCCCCAGTGCTTCCATGATTTCACAATTCTCATATTGTAACCTCAATTGGCGTTGTGACAGCTGGGATACCAACCTGTATAGCAACCGGTGTATACAAGTCTACAATTTCTTCCGGTGTTGTAATTGATACAACCAGCGAATACCTTGTACTGCGATCCCATCTTCCCAAATGGGCACGTTCCCGCCACCAGCCTATACGGGGAGAAATTGAAATAATGTTAGAGTCGGCCAGCTCGGATGCTGTCCCGTTCCACCAGATGTCCGAATGAATTGAGCCACGATCACGCGCCTGTCCTATCTTCCAGTAATCTTTAGGGCTTTGTGTCCCAGGATGCCCTTCTTCCTCATCCCTGGCCGCTTTGTTAATACGCTTGATAAACTGGTCTTTACTTTCAGTTGGTGATTTTAAATCAAATCGCAATCCGTGAGAAGCATACCGGTAGCGATCCTTCCATCCAATCTCTCCAGGACCGGGTTCAATAAAATAGGACAATGTTACCCGCATCTCCACGTCAGTGCCTTCCGGTAAACCTTGCAGTACCTCTTTAGGCCATGGCAATTCATAAAGATGCATATCCTTTGTTCGATGACCTGATTTTGTTTTTCCCTCATCATCTCTTTTTTTATCAAAGGGCTGAAGCACCGCCTGTGCAATCAGAGTTAGAGAATTCGATGCACTATATAAAGCACGCTCCAGATCGGGGACACCATAACCGCAAACCCTTAACAGCTTTTTAATATCGGTTTTTGACCCGTTACCGCTAAACTGCTCCCAAAGGGCATCAGGCCAGTCAGCAGAGTGAACCATTAATGCGCGAATTGTTTCAGGCCAGAAATCCGGATATTGGGACTGGATATGTGCTGCCATTCGGGCTGCCTGGGAACATGCGGCACTTGTCATGCTAAATGGAAAGAAATGTTTAGTCTGTGGATCAAAAAAGGTTGAAAGAAGTGAAAGATCCTCACATTCAGATGCAAAACCATTCTCATCACAAGCCAAATTGCCTCCTTCCATAACAATTTCTGGTTTTATGGGCCATTTGTCTTCCCAAGTACAGGATGTTGTCGAAAAAGGAGATAAACCGCCTTTTGGTGCTATGGGGGTATATCCTTCATAGGTCATATCCTGTATTGTATCGAGTTCAGTAAATGCCCCAACAGTTAAAGCATTCCAGGACTGCGCCGGATCATGTATTGAATCTGTTATTTGAGCGTCGGGATATTCATTCCTATAGCCTGGATCAGAATTTCCTGCACTTACTATCATAAGCCGTCTATTGTCATCATCAACCCCTGCAATTATTTGATCCAGTTGACCGGACCATGAACTCGGCCGTCCACGGTCACGGGTGTCATCAGCGGCTACAGCCATACAAAATATCCGCTTTCGCTCCGGGGCCTGTATTTCTGCCAGGCTGACTCCCTGAGATGTGATATCTCCCCATAATTCAGTTGGATTAGAACCTTCTTTTGGTAATATCTTGACGGATTCAAGGCAATGATTGATGTCTATTGGTCCATCATCCATAAGAGCTTTTACCAAGTCTCCATATGCGGCAATGCCTGCCATTAAGGTACCATGTTTGTCATGGTCATGTGTTCCCCATGAAGAGTTCACTGCTTGGCAGTCAATATCGCTCAGCACCGGAGAAATCAACGGATGACCATTATTAACGCCAGTATCTAAAAGACACACAGAAATATCATTGGTATTTTGATACCGGCTTCGGTTAAGCAGGTTTTGCACCCATTGCGTCTGTTCTTTGTTTTGTAATTCAGTCCAGAATTCAGCAGTGGTTTTTGCATGGCGGTATTCAGCTATATCGTCGGACAGCATTGAAATTTGGGATAATTGTTCTACATTTACAAAAACAACTTTAACAGCTCTTTCAGGGAAGCGTATCACACCAGTCTTTGATGGAAGATTTAATTGTTTCAATAGATTCTCAAATCTTGATATAACTTCAACAGCATCACTGCTCAGCCATATTTCGCACCATTGAGGTGAATCATCTGGAATTAACGAAGGATCATCCTGCCAAAATGATTCTATGGCCAGTGCTTTTCGAATATCCGCAATGCTGTTTATCAGATTAGAGTTTTTGGGGATACCTTTTTGATTTTCTTTTTTAGCGTACTCTTCAATTTTTTTTAAAAAGTGACCTTTCTTTTCGTTTGCCACATACACTGTTGCATATGTAGTAACCACTTCCTTGGATTCATCGGTTGTAATATCGGGAACAATTTCTTTTTCGGTCCTGACATTAAGCAATCGTACCTTTTTGGACTTAAGATCTTCGAGGCTCTTGATTACCAAATCAGCACCGGGGTCACTTTTAAATTCAATATACACACCGTTTCTTTCGATATGCGCAACTGCCCGTTCGTTTTCTGCTGAATACCAGGCCTGCTCAAGCCTGCTTTTTAAAAATTTGCTATGTAAATCGCGTTGGCGTAGTGGGATATTGGGTTTTTTAGGGTTGGATAATGTACTTGTAAAAATGCTGTTTTCAGGTTTGTCACGAAGAAGGATATGAGGGAGCCTGGTTTCTGCCACTTAGGGATTTTTACCTCCGCAGTCCTTTATGTACATCAAGGCGTTCTTTTAAAGTATTGACTATTGTGTTTGTATCAACTTCGGATTGCCCTGATAAAATAGCGTTTTTTATTGCATCACGGCATGCCAGATCAATTTCCGCATGGCTCAATTCGCTGCTCTCCTGGATAATCTTTTTCCAAGAAGGGCGAGGACGAAGATATTTACCCAGAACATTTTCAATCAATCGTCTGCGATCATCATCAGTTGGCTGTTCATAATACATAACGTCATCAAATCTTCTGAAAAGTGCCCGATCCAGCAGCTTTGGACTGTTGGTTGCCGCAACTATTATATTGTCTGATGAATCCTGCTCAATGAATTGTAGAAAAGAATTCAGTACTCTTCGCATTTCACCCACGTCATTTTCAAGAGAACGTTCTCCGCCAATTGCATCAAATTCGTCAAAAAAATAGACTCCGGTTTCATTCTGAATAAGATCGAATATCTGGCGAAGTTTTGAACTGGTTTCTCCCATAAACTTTGTAACCAATCGGTCTACCTGAATGGTATGCAGCGGCAGGTGTAATTCACAGGCAAGTACTTTTGCAGTCATTGTCTTTCCTGTACCGGGAGGCCCAATGAGCAGCACTTTACGTCGATTGCTCAAGCCATGAGACTTTAATTTGTTTTGCTGCTTATATTCATGAATAATCCGCATAATGCGTTCTTCAAGAACTGTGGGAATAACAAGTGCTGATTTGGATATACTCGGATTTTCAGAAATAACCAATCCAAGCATGTCCTTTGGGAAGCGAATAACCACGGCACCTTTAGTTTTTCGCGCGTTGTCTACTATATTTCGGATATCATGAGCCAGGGCAGTATGCCCCTGTTTTGCCTCATGCGCAGCCACCTGCAAAGCAATTGAATAAAATCGTTCAGCATCATCGTTGAGATGAGATCTTATCAATGATTTAATTTGTTCGGCGGTTGCCATACTTGCCTCCTTTTGAAGACTCTTTAGTTTTACTGCAACCTCGCTGTTCATAAGGAGTGGGAGTAAAAAACAGATCTTGGATTAATTAATGAATTTCAAATATAGTTAGAATCCAGAATAACATATATATCAAATGAGTTAGGAGAGCATATATCATGTAATCAACATTGGCGTAAAGAATATTTTTACACATATATAATACCATGAATCGTGAATTTAGGTCACCCTTTGATATTGGTTAATGCTCAATCTGTCGGAGTTGGACAATTAATTACAAATCAATAACAACTGGATTCACCAATTATATCAAGAAATGACAATAAAAATACTATTAGTAAATTTTATATGGTGCGTCTAGCCGCTTTTTTTCAGAATTTCATTATACCCGAAAAGATACTGTTATTCTTAAAACTTATTTAAGAATAATTCAAGATTCAATATTCAAGGTGCAAGATTATTGAAACAGGCTGAAGCTTTTTAGTCTATAGATTGTTAGGTAAAGTTAAAAGACCAGTGATCAGAAGCCAGAGATCGGAGGTCAGAAGTCAACGTGGTGCCAAATAAAACGATGGAATTTTATATTCTACCCTTCCAGTTCATATTATGCGATTTCCAGATAATTTATCTTCATTAATATTTACCTGTATTTTTGAAGAACCTTTTCCAATGATATCGCTTTCAATTTTCCCGTATTATAGGCTTCGATTCTGTCCTCAGCTTCTTTGGCCCATAATTCATCTATTTCCCTGTCAGACTTATCCAGGGAAGAAATCAACTTATCAATAAGTTGTGCCTTTTCAGAAGGGTTAAGTGTTAATGCCTCTCTTATAATATTATCAGAGTTCTTCATTTTTTAATCTCCATGTATAATTTAAGGCTTGGATGTTTTTACATCGGACATATTATCAAAAGGAATTTACAATGACAAGCTGTCCGAATTCACAATAATTATCATTCCCGGTTGCACATAATTTAAATATAAAATAGGGTTATAACATGGATCTAATAGTAAAAATGAAATTCGGCTCGCATCTATATGGGACAAACACCGATAGTTCGGATATTGACTATAAAGGGGTTTATTTGCCTACAAAAGATGGAATATTATTAAATGATATTCCAAAATGCCTTAATTATTCCACTGGCAGTGATAAAGAAAAAAATAGTGCAGGTGATGTGGATGAAGAAATATATTCACTTCATTATTTTATAAAACTTGCTATTGATGGCCAGACAGCAGCAATGGATATGCTTCATGCTCCGGAAAGTATGCTGGTTGTGAACAGTGAAATATGGAAGGATATTGTTAAGAACAGGCAAAAGTTCTACACAAAAAATCTCAGCTCATTTATAAATTACGCTCGGCGCCAGGCAAGTAAATATGGAATTAAAGGATCGAGACTCAATGCAGTATCTCAGGTTATTTCAATTTTTAAAAAATCTGATGAAAATCATAAGCTCAAAGATATTTGGGATGAGTTGCCAATAAACGAGTATTGCTATGACGTTGGTCTCAACCCTAACGGTGTCAGACAATACCAGATATGTGGTAAAACCTTTCAGGAAACAGCTACTATTGGATATGTGCTACCGATCCTGAGAAATTTTTATGATGAATATGGTCATCGAGCCAAACTGGCTGCTGAAAATAAAAATATAGACTGGAAAGCAATATCCCATGCATTGAGAGCGGCTATCCAGACTAAAGAGATTCTGGTTAACGGCACAATTACTTTTCCACTGAAGGATGCATCTTTTTTATTATCGGTTAAATCAGGAGATCTTGACTATTCAAAAGACGTAGCCCCTGCTTTAGAATCATTAATGGAAGAGGTTGAAGAACTGATAAAGAAAAGTAATTTACCTGAAAAGGTTGATAATGATTTCTGGAACAACTTTATTTGTGAGACACTCGAAAAAACAAGGTTTAAATAACAGACAAATGCAAAAAACAATTATTAAAGAACTGAATAAGATTAAAAAAACCAACAGAATAAAAATCATACTGGCTATTGAATCAGGCAGCCGCGCATGGGGATTTCCATCAGATAACAGTGATTATGATGTTCGCTTCATTTACATAAATCCAAAAGACTGGTATCTGACAATAGCAGATAAGAGAGATGTTATAGAACTTCCAATAGATGATTTGCTCGACATAAATGGATGGGACATACAAAAGGCTCTTAAATTGATGAGAAAGTCAAATCCTCCTTTGCTTGAATGGCTTTCCTCTCCGATTCAATATAAAGTAGTTAAGCAGGAATTCGATAAGCTTCTTGATCTTTCAACACCCTCTTTTTTACCTGAAACAACATGCCATCATTATCTCTCAATGGCAAAAAAGTATGTTACAGAAATCGAAAAGAGTGGAACGGTCAAACTGAAAACATATATGTATGCTATCCGGTCCATCCTTTGCTGTAAGTGGATCGTAGCTTACCTGATGCAGCCACCAATGAATATATTTGATCTGTTGGCGAAAACTTCGAATGATAATACTTTTACTGAGATTATTACCCGGTTGGTTGAAGAAAAGAGCAAACATTCAGAAGGGTATCGTGTAAAGCATTATGATCAGATCGATACTCACATCCGTGAAATTATTTATGAGACACAAAACAACATCCCTAAAAATCCAGAGAGGTCGGATATTGAAATATATGATGATGTGTTCAGATCTTTTTTAAAATGATCAATAGTAAAAGAGAAAGGGTTCAAGGATTCAAGGGGTCGAGAGTTCGAGTGAAAAGACAAAAGCTTCACCCTGTTAAATGTTGCTTCGCAACTCGCTATGCGGATTTAGCAGGGGAAAGATTTCTCAGTTACTCTTCGGAATGACTGGAATGGCCAAAAGCCAAAGGTCAGAAATCTGAGGTCGGATGGCCGAAAACGAAAATCAGAAAAAGCCTGAAAGGAGCGGGTTTCTCCCCCTTGAAACGATAAGAAAAGTATATTGACATACCAAACTCAGATCCATATACTTTATTTCTCAAAAAGATAATTCATATCAAAATCAATAACACAGACTTCTCACCTACACACAGGAGATCACATGAAAATCACAGAACAACCATCATCCTGTCTTTTATCAGAAATGATTTCAAAAACACCATGTATTTCTTCAATCCTCAGAAACCTTTCAGCATATCGCTGCACCCGAAATACCCGTTCCACATTTTTTATACTGATTCTGGCGGGGATGTTTGGCATCAACATCGGCATCTGCAGCGGTGCAGAGCAATCCGGCGCTGGTAATTGCACCGAGTCCAAAGCCGTGGAGACAAAGGTATCAGGAAGCGGACCACATGAGGTGATCGTTGAAACGAATTCCGCTCCCGGAATCGAGAAGGGCACAATTTTCCGGCCCGCCGACCTGGGAGGAAAAGAGAAATACCCGATCTTTGTATGGGGAGAGGGAGGCTGTTCCCAGAACGGGCTGTCAAATGCGGCAGCCATGGCCGAGATCGCCTCTTACGGATACTTCGTGATTGCGGACGGGACGCCTAATGGCAGGGGTAATATACCCATGGGCAGCGGTATATGGGTATATGGCTCGTGTGAATGATGATTTCTACGATCTGGTCCACAAACCCGTGCTTTTTGTCGAGGGCGGTCCTGGTGATGTAGCATACAAGGGCGGAACGAAAGGCTATGAAAACATCAGTAAACTGGATGTTCCGGTCCTGTGGTTCAGCAAGGAAATCGGCCACGGGGGCGATCTGTTCAAACCTGGCGGCGGCGACTTCACCAGGATCATTCTTGCCTGGCTCAACTGGCAGTTGAAGGGTGATAAAACAGCAACAGGCAAGGGCCTGCTTATCGGCCCGGACTGCCCTTTCTGCAGTGACAGCGCCTGGGACGTCAAGTCCGCAAATGTCTCTAAGTGATGTAAATCATCTCACTTAAACCACAATCACTTACGAGTAATTGCGCCAACAGAGACGGGTTTTGAAACCCGTCTCTACCGACGCAAAACCATAAATGCCTTTACGCTCTGCGACCCATCATCACAGGATACCAGGGTAATACACAGACTGCTGCCTACAAAAACCTTTCACAGGCAACGAGAATCCAGACAATTGCAGCAATACATATACTTAAAAACACGGAGGCAGATCCCAGGTCCTTTGCCCGGCCTGAAAGTTCATGCTTCTCCATGCCGACCCTGTCCACTGTGGCTTCAACGGCCGTATTAAGCAGTTCTACAAGGGGTATAATAAGAAAGCTGAGTATAAGGATTGCCTTCTGGGTGTATGTTGCTCCGAGTAAAAATCCGGCAGGGACAATTATTATTCCTGCTAATATTTCCTGTCTGAATGCCTCTTCGTTTTTCCAGGCTGCCTTAAAACCAGCCATGCTGTAAAAAAAGGCATCAACCAGTCTTTTAAATCCTCTGTTTGTACCATCACCCATTTATCTTCATCCTCACCTTGTTTTTATTACTCTTTTCTTCTTCAAAATCGATAACCGATACTTCAGGGGGTGCAAGAAACCGCACAGGCGGCCCCCAGGTTCCGGTTCCCCTGCTCACATACAGGTATGAATTATCCCCCAGGTAATAGAGACCCCGCATATACTTGAACATGAGCCCGACCATGTATTTAAACGGAAATATCTGACCATCATGAGTATGCCCGGAAAGCTGAACATCAAACTTCCCTATGTTTTCCTGTTTAATGCGGGGCTGATGCTTAAGGAAGATGTTTACCATGTCAGGAGAAAAGCCGGTCATTACCATGTGTTCATCTATCGATTTTGCCAGGCCGTTTCTATTTGAGGCCGGGTCATCAACTCCAGCAATAGTGATATAATCGTTTACCTTCTCGCTTTTATTTCTAAGCATTTTAAAACCGCAGTTCTCCGTGAACCTCAGGTTTTTCAGGAGATCACCAAAAAACTCATGATTTCCGGTTACTGCATATTTCCCGTATTTTGTTTTTATGCTGCTGAATAAAACCTCCACCTTGTCCGGGTCCCTCAGGCCGTCATCAATAAGGTCGCCTGTTGATACCAGCAGATCAGGGTGAAGTCCCATTACAACGTCGGTGATCCTGTTCGCAAGTCCTACTCCGTTTATATTGCTGAAATGTATGTCTGATATCTGAACAATCCTGAGATTCTCAACCCCTTCAGGAAGTTTATCTGTCTTAATGGTAATTTCCCTTGTTTTTATGTTCCAGGCCTCGAATAATCCGTACAGGTTTATAAAGGCAGTGAGAGAAATAACCACCAGAAGGGTTATTCTTTTCTCAGGTACAAGTTTTGTTAGAGAAGAATTAAAAACATGTGAGAATATGTAAATGACTGCCCTGTAGATATCCACTGTAAGGTTAAGTGCAAACAGCAGGAAGATTGCACCCATCCAGAAGTATCCGATATATGTAACCGCTGTGGATAAACCCTCCGGACTCTTTCCCTCGATCATGCGCATAATAATGGGAGAAAGCAGTAAAAGGAAGAGAACGATTATAAGGATAATATTGGGTATCGGTGTAAGCCTAAACGCACTGGTTACCTTTCTGTAAAAATAAAAATGCAGAGACCAGTAAAGCGTGAGGAAGATACCGATAAAAATAACAAACCCGATATTGATTTTCATTTCGACTCCATGGAAATGGAAGATTCTTATGGGTTTATAATGGAAAGGAGGTGGGGAGTCAATAAATGAACGGTATGGGGTTTAAGGTTTGCGGTATGGGGTGAAAAAACTGTGATGGAAAAACTAAATTATGATAAAATGCCGTCTGTTTCATAAAGAAGCCACGTTTGGGAGGTAATAAGATGGGCGACATTATTGAAATAGTTGAAGGGGACATTACCAGACAGAATGTCGATGCAATTGTAAATGCCGCAAACAACTCGCTCCTTGGCGGTGGCGGAGTGGACGGCGCCATACACAGGGCAGCCGGGCCTGAACTGCTCTTCGAAACAAGAAACATAGGAGGATGCCCTACAGGTGAGGCACGCTCCAGCGGAGGGTATAACCTTCCTGCAAAATGGGTAATACATACGGTAGGACCCATATGGCGAGGGGGAAATAATGATGAAGACATGCTGCTTTCAAACTGCTACAGGAGTTGTTTCTCACTGGCAAAGGAACTGGGAGTTAAAAGTATTGCCTTTCCGTCAATAAGCACCGGGGTATATGCTTTTCCACTGGAAAGGGCAACAAACATTGCTCTTAGAGAAACAAAAATCCTGCTGGATTCAGGAACTGAACTTGAAAGGATTTTGTTCGTATGCTTTGGGGAGAAGGTTTTTAATGTATATAATGAGGTTTATTCGGAGGTGTTTGGGAAATAGCGTCTCTATTTAAAAACTTCCGGATTCTCCGATTCAGTCTTCGCTAAAACTACGCCTTGACAAGCAGGTCGGGGAATGACGTTATTCATTATTTCAGATTGCAGGTATTCCCGGGATTGTCCGATGCCCACCAGAACGGTAGGGGCACGGCGCGCCGTGCCCTTACAATTGTGGAATGGGATTATTTCCCGTCTTTAAGAAAGAGTTTATGATACTCCTCTTCCTCAAGGTATTTCTTCAGCAGGCCGCAGAGATTATCATAGAGGCCTTCAATATCCTCATCAGACATCCTGCTTATAATTAGTTTGACGTGCTCATCATCTGAAAATTTCTGCAGATAATAGGCAAGGGTATTTTCATTGCTTTCACGGTCATAGCCATAACCGACAAGGCCTTCATAGGATTCCACAAAATTATAACTGTGCTTTTTCATTAAGGCCCCTATTCTCCTCCGGCCCTGACTTTAATCAATTCACCGACAATGGCTACTGCTATTTCTTCCGGGGTCTCCGCATTTATTTCCAGTCCTATGGGAGAATAAACCGCATCAAGCTGCTCCTGGGTAAATCCTTCATTGAGCAGATTTTTATAAATTATCTTCCTTTTTCTTGAGCTTCCTATCATACCTATATATTTTGCCGGTGTTTTGAGGGACTGCGCTAAAACCGTCTTATCATGTGCATGCCCGCGGGTTACAATTATGAGATAAGATGATTCATTTACAGGCAGCTTTGCCATGATATTGTCAAAAGAACTGGTTATAACATCCTTTGCATAGGGAAAGTTTTCAGGATCTGAAAACTCGGCGCGGTCATCAATAATTACGACTGAAAACCCTACAAGATGGGCAATGGGACCTATCTGCTTTGAGACATGACCCCCTCCAAAGATATATACAACGGGATCGGATATTACAGGATCTACAAAGACCTTCAGATCATTTCCCTCTCGGTCTTTATATGTAACAACCTCGGGATGAAACCTGTCTATCCGTGCCTTCATATCAGCCTGAAGATCCGATTCAACTTCATCAAGGCCAAGGAGTGAACCTGTTCTTTCAAAAGCGCTCTTGATGAACATCTTGGGAATCTGCCCGGGCTCCCATCTTTTGGGATCAATAACTGTTGCCAGGAGACCCGCTCCTCCGCGCTTGACAATATCAAAAATTTCTTTAAACAGCTCAATGTTGGCGTTGTTATCGGGGATAACAGGTTCGATAAAGATATCTGCATCACCACCGCATATCATTTCGTTGGCATCAATATCTGCGCCGCGCATCTTATGTGTGATAAGTGATGGTTTAAGGGTTGAAAAGACCTTTTTACCCTCTTCGATAACCCTGTTTTCAAGTAATCCTCCACCCACAGTACCAACTATGGAACCGTCTTCCAGAATAATCATTTTTGACCCGGGTCCCCTTGGGGATGAACCCGACTGAGTTATTATGGTTGCAAGGACACATAGTTTATTTTCTTTAAAAAGCTCTGAAATCTTCTGGTATATATTTCTCATATCTTCTTTCTCAATACCCTGTTGTCGCCCACCCGGACAGTTATCTGTTCATGATCAAAATGCTCAATCAAGGGAATGCTGTATTTCCTTGATGCACCGGTCATATCTTTGAATTGTGCAGTGTTTACTTCACCGTTTTTCTGCAGAAAACTGATCAGTTTTTCCTTTAGTTCTTCTATTGACTTCCTGTGAAAATAAAGGTCTTCCTTTACCTTTATCAGAATGCCTTCCTTTAATAATACCCCGAGTATATCTGTGCCCTCTCTGCCGGGAATCTCCTTTTGAATCTCCTTAAAGTATGGAGGCTGCAGCTTTCCCTTGAGGTATATCTTCTCGATACGTTCTCTGATCTCTTTCTGGTCGCTCGCAAGTGTTACCCTGTGTTCCTTCAGGTGAAGGATCTCATTATCCTGGACAACGGCCTCCTGCTTGATCAACTGTGTAATGATATAGTTGAACAGCCTCTGGTTTGTTGCCCCGGTCGTCCTTGACCTCAGTTCTTCCTTTAGAATACCTGCCTTGAGAGGATTATTTTTATGATACTCCGACAGGGTAGTCATTATCTCCTGCGTTGCATTATGAAGGAACTCTTCATGGATATAAAGACCGCTCTCCTTATTGTAAAGTGTGATCTTCTTTTTAGCGGATAAGACCTTCAATGCCTCATCCACCTTTTTTCTTGCAGAGTTGGCAAGGAACTGTAGTTCTGCGGCATCTTTACCTGTGTAACGGCCCATTCGCGCAAATTCTTCTATCTGCACAAAATGATCGCCGCTGCTGAGCAGTTTAAGGTCTGCCAGAACCCGGTCCGAGAATCTCTTCTTTTTAAGGGGAAGCGGGTTGATAACATGCCCGCCTCCGATTGTCCGGACCGGTGAATAGCTTCTTATGATATATCTGTCGCCCTGTAGCAGGGTTGTGGGCTCATCAAGCCTTATCTGGGCAAGACATTTCTCTCCCTGTTTGAGAACATCCCTGTCAAGAAGCACAACCGTGGATATTATCTCAGCAGTCCCGGCATGGAAACGGGCCTTTGCCCTGTTTTTGAGCTTCCTTGGTGAGGACGCTAGAAGGTCAAGTTCTACATCTACCATATATGTAGGTTTGAGCGTATCCCTGGCAGCAAGGATATTGCCCCTTTGAATCTGGGCCTTTTCCATACCCTGTATATTTATTGCCGTACGCAGGCCGGCACTTACGCTTTCAGCATCCTCATTATGCACCTGGATACCGCGGATCTTGCTGTGAATTTCCTGGGGATAGACAGAGACCTCATCTCCGACGTTGATATTCCCTGAGATAGTGGTGCCTGTCACAACGGTCCCGAAGCCCTTCATCGTAAAAACCCGGTCAACGGGAAGCCTGAAAAAATTACCGCTGTTTCTTTCAGGGATCTCCCCGACAACCCTGTCAAGTGTTTCTACCAGTTCATCTATCCCCTGCCCTGTAACAGAGGACACCTCTATCATTGGGGTGTCTTCAAGAAAGGTTCCCTTCAGATATTCTGAAACATCCTCTTTTACAAGCTCTATCCACTCGTCATCAACCATGTCACGCTTTGTAAGAACGACAAGGCCATGCTTTACGCCAAGGAGCTGGCAGATCTCCATATGCTCCTTTGTCTGGGGCATAACCCCTTCATCAGCAGCAATAACAAGGGCAACCAGGTCAATACCTGTTGCACCGGCCACCATGTTTTTTACAAACTTTTCATGCCCCGGGACATCAACAATACCAAGCTGCTGGCCATTGGGCAGTTTAAGGTGGGCAAATCCCAGCTCGATGGTGATCCCTCTTGCCTTTTCCTCCTTGAGGCGATCAGTATCAATATTTGTCAGGGCCCTTATCAGAGATGTCTTACCGTGATCAATGTGTCCGGCCGTTCCCAGGATTACCTGCTTCATCTATAAAAACACCTTTCGGGATATTAACAGCTAAGATAGCCAAAAAAATTATATTTTCAAAGAATCCTTACCGGATATTATCAAAATATCCGGAAAAAGAACCCATTTCAACAGCAAGAACTATATTGATAAACTGTTTTTGCTTATCATGTCAATCTCATTTATTATTTTATGCTGATTGCCGGTTATCTCTTTAAGTACGAAGGAGATGGGTATTGGGGAGAAAGGGTTTGAGGCGACCCCATCACCCGGGCAGGCAGGGATTTCTACCTTGCTTCAACAGGGGAACAGGGCACTGGAAATATAACAAATATCAGAAGGTCTGATAAAAACCCTAATTTTTTGCAATGAGCCGGCTTACCAGACCGGTGGTGTTCCTTATGTAATTACAGATATTATAGACAAGATTTTTAAATGTCTTTGAAAGTTTATCGTATTCCTTCTGGATTTCAATAACATCTATCTTTTCTGTTTTAAGATCCCTTGAACCTACTATTATTGCAGCATTGGGTTCATGACCGAAATCAACAAAAGGGATGTTGCCGATAACATCATTTTTTTCCAGGGGGAACATGATATTACGCCCTCCCGAATCTTTGACAACAACAATTACACTTCCCTCTGTTATTCGGTACAGGTCGTTTCCTGCATCAAATATTTTACTACTGGTACTTTCTTTTCTGAGCTTTTCATCTGCAATCTTATTTCCGGAGTAAATCTCTATAGCTCTCGTGTTCAGGCTGCGAAGCCTCTGATCAAGGCTGAGAAGAAGCCGCCTGAAATCAGGAGACAGCCTGGAATACTCTTCATAGAAGGGGTCTGCATCAAGCAGACATAACCTCAGGTCACCCTCTGCAATAACCGATGCACTTCTCTCATACTCCCCGAAAAGAAGGGCTTTTATGGTTCCGATAAAACAGCCCTCCCCTATTCTTGCCAGTACCAGCGGCCCTTTGGGAGTCTCTTTTGTTATCCTCACAACTCCTTCATAGACTGTCCATATCCATTTACCATGTTTTCCTTCCCTGACAATAGGGTCACCATTTTTAAAGAAATCTTCTCTTACAACATAAAGATAATCCGTAAGGGGGCCCTTTAAAACCGGCATCCCGGAACTGTCAACTTTATCCATGGGATGTAGCCCAAGACTGCTGCTGGGTCCCATCTTTTTTATCTTATCTTTATCAAGCAGGCTGAGCGCATCAAGGACTATATTCATTCTCCCTTTGGTTATTGTAACCTCAACCGACTGAACATCTTCCTCATAAAAAAAATACTCGCCTGCCTCCCATCCAAACATGCTGTATAATGCCTTTGGACCTTTTAATGAGCCACATTCAGCATTTATAGGATTTCCCCTGGAGAAGTAGATGATTCCAGGGTGAGGGGTATAGCTCGATACCAGTTTCAGGATGCCGGTGGCATTATTAGTTCCCAGTATTTGAAAAATATCAGGAAGGGAAACAAGTGCAAGGCTTCCGGAAATTGCTATTCTTTTACTCATATGAATAAACCTCATTAGCTTATGATTTTTAAATATGTCTGACTGGACAATTTTAATTATGCAAAAATGATGCCCTTTATGGACTATCTATTTTGGGTGCCTGATCAAATAAGTTGCCCCTGCATGGAAAAGAATAAATGCAAGAAAGCACACCTATCAATGCTGTTTTTAACTAAATTATGCATTATTTTTATCATTATTAAGAACTCAAATAAACATGAAAGAAAGCAGAAAATTTTAAAAATGAACCCGCACGGACTATTTATTTGCCATAAACCCGATGTTCCTGTATTTAAATTCCGACACTTTATCAAAAAAAGACGGACTATTTGACAATCTAGCTGCTCAGGACCTGGAAAAAACTATGATAATAAAGACAGAAAATGAAATCCAAAGGATGAGAGATGCCGGGCTTGTCCTGTGGGAAGTTCATCAGACAGCTAAAAAATTAGTAAAGGCAGGGATTACAACCGGCGAAATAGACCAGGAGGTAGAAAACCGCATCAGATCACTGGGTGCAGTTCCGCTTTTTAAGGGAGTCCCGGGTGAGGTTCCCTATCCTGCCTGCGCGTGCATCTCGGTTAACGAAGAGGTAGTTCACGGCATACCGTCGAACAGGAAACTTCAATCGGGAGATATCGTCAGTATCGATATAGGAGTAAAATATAAGGGATGGTGTGCAGATTCAGCCGTAACACTTCCCGTGGGAGAAATATCCGAAGAAAAAAAGGCATTATTAGACGCAACTGAAGATGCACTTCGTCTGGCAATTTCAATGCTCAGGCCCGAGATAAGCTGGAATACCATAGCAGTTAACATGCAGAAAAGAATTGAGGCCAGGGGATACTCGATCGTCAGAGAGCTTGTAGGCCATGGTATAGGTAAATCCATGTGGGAAGATCCCCAGATTCCTAATTACTATGTAAATAACATAAACACATTTAAGGTAAAAAAAGGCGCAACCCTTGCCATTGAACCGATGCTGAACATGGGTAAAAAAGAGATAGAAACACAAAATGATCACTGGACAATAGTAACAGCAGATAGGAAACCAAGCGCCCATTTTGAACATACTGTTGCTGTCACGGAAAAAGGTCCCTATGTACTGACCTCCGGCCCGGATAGCGAAGGCTGGGCAATGCCTGATAATGCCATTTTCAAGTAAGATTGATTATCTCAGGATGTAATCCATTATCGTCTATAAGTATCTTACCCATTGAAACAGGCTTTGTGAATCTCCTGGGGCCCGCACTCCCCGGATTCATGTACAGGACATCTCCCTTTGTGTAAAGATCGGGCATATGACTGTGACCTGAAATCACCACATTAATGCCGGCTGCTGCCGGGTCCAGGTCTATATTATCAAGTATGTGTATTATATAAAAAAAGTATCCGGCAATTTCTACGACATCATTAACCGGTAAATTCCCGGTCCATGGTTCCCAGTCAACATTGCCCCTTACTGCATGCAGGGGAGCCATATCCTTTAATGCTTTGAACACTTCCCTGGAGCCGATATCCCCTGCATGAATGATTGAATCGCATGTTTCAAGTGTCCGGACTGATTCAGGCCTGAGCAATCCGTGAGTATCTGAAATAACCCCCAGTGTAAAAGACATAATCTTAATCCCTGCTGATCTGTTTATTATTCTGAATAATTTCCTGTATGGCCCCGGCATTCAAGCATCATAAAATCCTTTAGTCAATGCAAAGCTTGATTTACAGTTAAAAGTTATTATTTTCCAATGACATGAATAGAGGAGAGAAAAGATATTTTTCGTTCATACTTAACCGCTTAAAAGACGATGATCTTATATAACCAGTACCCACTTGACCTGACGATGTAAAATGTTATTATCAATTAAACTTATTTAAAAATAAAAAGGATTAACAGAATGGAACAAAAATGGCGTAAAAGTATCGTTGCATTTATTCATGGATGGGTATTTTCACTACTGGTAGCGGTGCTTATTGCAACATCCATAAAATCTGCCATTGCAGACTGGAATACAGTTCCAACAGGATCAATGAAACCGACAATCGTTGAAGGTGACAGGATATTTGTTAATAAACTGGCCTATGACCTCAAGGTTCCATATACAACAATACATATCGCTGAATGGGATAATCCGAAACGGGGTGAAATAGTAGTATTTTATTCCCCTGAAGACGGAAAACGCCTTGTAAAAAGGGTTATCGGAGTTCCGGGAGATACAATATCCATGCAGAATGACGAACTTTTTATCAATGGAAAACAGCTAACCTACAGAGATCCGGATAAAAAGGATCTTGAACATTACCGTGTGGATAATAAATATAAGCAAAACACAATTATTGAAGACCTGGATGATAAAAGTCATCCTATCCTGATAACACCTCATGCTGAGGTAATGAGCTTCTATGGTCCCAAAACCCTTCCTGAAGGCAAGTATTTTATGATGGGTGACAACAGATTCAACAGCTATGATTCCCGCTTTATTGGACCTGTGGACAGGAGGGCGATTGTTGGCAGGGCAACAGCCATTGTTATTTCCCTTGATATAAACAACAAGTATAAACCTCGTTTTGATCGATTTTTTTCCAGCTTGCCTTGAAAAATAAAAAGGAGTTAAATGCCCATGCCTGACAGAACTGATGCAGATCCAATGAAAATCAATTTATCTGACGAAAAAAGGCAGGAGATACTCAGGACATTTACATCCTTTTATTATAATGAATTTGATGAAGAAATCAGCGAATATCGCGCACAACAGGTTCTTGATTTTTTCATGAATATCCTCGGCCCCCCGGTATACAACCAGGCAATCCAGGATGCCAGGGCATTTATTTCGGAAAAGCTGGATGACCTGGATGTAGAATTTTTTATAAATGATTCTTTTGATGTATAAACATGGATCATCTTCAAACTTAAAGAGAAAACCATGCCTGAATTCGATTATGATTTCGGGGTCATTGGCGGAGGCGCAGCCGGCCTCACAGTTGCAGCCGGATCTGCCCGGCTTGGCGCCAAAACACTCCTCATTGAAAAAGAGAATAAACTCGGCGGTGACTGTCTGCACCATGGATGCGTGCCAAGCAAGACACTTATCAAATCGGCAAAGGTTTATCACCTCCTGAAAAACTCAAGGCATTTTGGCCTTCCCCCTGTGGATATTCCTCCGGTTGATTTAACCTTAATAAATAAAAGAATACAGGAAGTAATAGACCGGATACAAAAACATGATTCAATTGAGAGATTCTGCGATCTCGGTGCAAAGGTTCTCTCTGGCTCGCCGTCATTTATTGATTCCCATACTGTAGAACTGGGCGGGCAAAAAATAAGCGCGAAAAACTGGGTAATCGCTACCGGATCTTCCCCTGAAATACCGCCCATTAAAGGGATCGAAGACACACCTTACATAACCAGCAAGGATATATTTACGCTTCCCCGTTTACCCGAATCCATGGCGATCCTTGGAGCTGGCCCTATAGCCATTGAGATGGCCCAGGCATTTGCGAGACTCGGCAGCAGGGTCCATGTAATCCAGCGAAGCGGCCAGATATTGAGCAAAGAAGACAAGGATATGGCGGATGAAGTCATGAACATCCTGGCCTCTGAAGGAGTTAATTTTTACCTGAATTCAACAGTCCTTGAAGTAGCGAATACCGGAGAAATGATAGAAGTCTCCATAAAAAATAGAGATGGCAGAGAGAACAGGATAAAGGCCGAAAAACTGTTTATTGCCATGGCAAGAACACCTAACCTTAAGGGACTAAACCTTGAAAATGCAGGCATTGATTATGATAAAAAAGGCATAAAGGTGGACAACAGGCTCAGGACTACCTGTAAAAATATATATGCGGCAGGCGATGTGACAGGGACCAGTCAATTTACCCACGCAGCCGGATACGAAGGCGGAATAGTAATAAGCAATGCTGTTTTTCATCTCCCCAGAAAAACAGATTATACCCTCCTGCCATGGTGCACATTTACCGACCCTGAACTGGCAAGCATAGGCATGAATGAGAAAAGGGCAAAGGAAGCGGGAATCAATTACACTGTATGGGTAGAGGAATTCAAGGATAATGACAGGGCTCTTTCCGAAGGAAATGCATCCGGAAAAATCAAGATGATCCTGAATGAAAAGGAAAAACCAATAGGGGTTCAGATCCTTGGCATGAACAGCGGAGAACTCCTGAATGAATGGGTGGCTGTGCTGAATGGAGGAGTAAAGCTGTCAACACTTGCCTCATCAATACACCCCTATCCCACACTGGGCGAGATCAATAAACGGGTGGCAGGAACGTTTCTTTCCCCAAAAATATTTTCTGCAAAGATTCAAAAGGGTCTTAAATTTTTCTTTAATTTAAAGGGACGGGCATGTGAGCCTGATAGATTATAGCGCAAGGCCCCTACCGATATCTGGTAAATCCATGAAACAAAAAACAACAAATAAAAATGCCCTTCTAAAGGCCTTAATATTTTTATGTTTTATCGCTGCATGCATCCTTATCCTCAAATTTACTCCTGCAAGAAATTATATAAACGTTACAACACTGAGAAACTTTATTGACCGGGCAGGTGTGTGGGCACCGGCAGTTTATATTCTTATATATGCGGTTGGCGTCTGTATATTCCTTCCAGGTACCCTCCTTACAGGAATAGGCGCGGCTGTCTTCGGACCCTACTATGGTTTTATATATGTATGGACAGGAGCAATGATAGGTTCCAGCGGTGCATTTTTTATAGGCAGGACACTGGGACGGGACTATGCGGCTTCTCTTATAGGGGAAAAACTGAAAAAATACGATAATGCAATAGAGCGTAACGGCTTTGCCACAGTATTATATCTCAGGCTTGTATACTTCCCCTTCACACCCATGAATTTCGGCATGGGGCTTACAAGAGTAAAATTTATTGATTATTTCTTCGGTACAGGGCTGGGGATTATAGTCGGGACATTTATTTTTACATTTTTTATTGGAACCATTAAAGACGTGTGGACATCAGGCAACTGGGAAGAGCTTATATCCTTCAGGGTATTCGGATCAATCGCCCTTTTTATCTTTTCCTTTTTTATTCCTAAGATAATTAAAAGGATAAAGAGAGAGGATTAACAGAGTCATCTCTATTTAATAAAATCATTGACGACTCTAATTCTGCAATAAGGAAGCATATTGAAGCTTTCTGCAATACTAAACGAACTCCCTTCTTTCGGAACTTCACTTTCCCATACTAAAAAATGGGATAAGACTGATAAAGTTCTTAATCCCTTCGTTAATCAGGTCTTTCGGAACTCGAACCCTCACCCCACCCATTAAAGAGCTAAAGGAGAAGTCTCAATCCCTTCATTAATCAGGTCTTTCGGAACAAGGAACTATGAAAGCAAAAGATATACCATGTAATAACTGGTCTCAATCCCTTCATTAATCAGGTCTTTCGGAACCTACTCAGCATAGCTGGAAAGGGTAAGAAAATGGAGAAGTCTCAATCCCTTCATTAATCAGGTCTTTCGGAACACTACCTTTGAAAGCATAAGCAGAGTTGAGAATGGTCAGTCTCAATCCCTTCATTAATCAGGTCTTTCGGAACAAGAAACTAAGGGCCATGTAATTGAATGAAAAAGTAAAATGTCTCAATCCCTTCATTAATCAGGTCTTTCGGAACATAAAACATGAAATTTAAACGCATAAACAAACTATGTAGTCTCAATCCCTTCATTAATCAGGTCTTTCGGAACTACACAGACGATCAAATCAAAAAGCAGAAATACATCGATGTCTCAATCCCTTCATTAATCAGGTCTTTCGGAACTGGCATCTAAGCATCATCCCAATTGTCCGAAAAATAAATTGTCTCAATCCCTTCATTAATCAGGTCTTTCGGAACCAGAGTTTTTAGCCATTTATTTAAAAGAAGGCAAAAAACGTCTCAATCCCTTCATTAATCAGGTCTTTCGGAACTGCTTGTCCTTTTTCCTATTAAAAATCAAAAAGTTAAAAACTGCTTTTCGCGAACCTCCTTTTAAAAAAATAATATTTTTCAATTCTTCAATCTCCCTACGAATAAAATAACATATAAGATACTGATATTTATAACAAAATATTAGCTACGCGAACCATATTATCTACTTTTAAATAATACTACGTAAAATCAATCAATTACATACAAAATAAATTTTTGCAATCAGGTTCGCGTGCTAAACAACTACATATTCTTCATCTGGATCTATAAAAACACCCTGACCAATTATCTCAACTGTTCCACTGCATTTTTCGCATAAAGGAAAATATTTTACCCCGTCCTCCGATTCAGCAATTATTTCTTCCACACGTTTTTTCATCACAGCAAATTGCTTTTCCTTCAGTCTTACTTCAAAGATGGATTTCTGCACCCTTTGCCCATAATCTTTTATTACCTTTGCCACCTTGTTTAATCGCCTCGGATCAGCAATATCATATGCTACAAGCATATTCATTATTAAACCACCATGTAATCAAGTTGTGTTAACTTCATTCCCAGGCCTGAAAGCTCAACTTTATTTATACATCCTGAGCAGATTTTATATATCCTTACCGAGTCTTCATCCAGATCCAGGTTTTCCCTGCAGTAATTACGTATTTTTTTAAGGGCTTTATCATCAATATCACATTCAAAAACAGACTTCTGTGTATTCAATCCGAATTCCTTTAAAAAATTATGCAGCCGCCTTAAGCGCTTTGGCTCGGTTATATCATAAGTGACCATGGTAATCATTTGAGCAGTACAGGCTGATATGCTTCAACCTCTCCTTCAATTATTTTCCTGTATTGGCCTGCCTGAAAGATAAGAGCATCACCATATGTGAACTGCCTTTCTGCCGGCGAATGATGGAAGGAAGTTGTCATTTTTTTTTCAAAGGCATCTATTACCCTTTTAAAGGCATCTGCTTTTAGTTTTACCGGGTATTTACCTGTAACCTGTTCGGCAGGTGCTGGAGAATCATCCATTCTCTGTTCAGGAATATCAAAGCTGCCTGATGCATCACTTTCAAGCGAAATAAGCCCAATCGGATCTTTTGACACATCAGGAATAGCCGCAGCACCTGATTCTTTTTTAGATAAATTTACCGGCTCTTCCCGCTCAAAGTCATCCTTCTGCAATATCTTCAGGTTAAAAAGTGAAAGTGTAAGGGTATCGGCAATAATAGTGCGGAACTCCTCCATAAGATCCAGTACAAGCGAATACCTGCCATAGTCTATTGTATGAAGAAATCCCGGATAAGGGTCAAGCCCTGCCACACGAACAGCAGAATAAACCCTGTTCATAAGAAAGGTATAAACAAGCGAAAGTACCGAATTTACAGGGTCTGTGGGAGGTCTTCTCACTCTTTTCCTGAAACCCGCATCTTCTACAAATCCAAACCGGAATCCTTCAAAAAACAATGCGCTTCCCCTCCCTTCATAACCTCTTGCGCTGTCGATGGATTCTGAATTATCGAGTTTAGGCATCAGTTCCTGTATAGTGGCAGCTTTTTTTCCTGCTTCCTCGATCTTCCTGCTGCGCTTTATCCGCATTAAAAGGGTGGCCATATTTGAAAGCTTCCCTCCTACAATGGCCTTTGTCATTCTCAATCCAAAATCATTGTCATCAAGGAGGTTGTACTGTTTTTTGTGGAGAAAGACGTTTTTAGATTCCGGTGCCGCGAGCCTGCCAAGATACCTGCCATTTTGCGTAAGAAATACAGTATCTATATTATTACGCATAAGCTGGATCATCGCGCTGTGGGTAATCTCAATATTACCGAACAGCAGCAGTTGATCCAGCTTGTAGGTAAAAAGTGTGTTGTAGATACCGTCACCTTTACGCACAAGAAGGTGCCTGCCTTCTTTTACGATCCGTGCCCCCTGTGTTTTTATATATGCTATCATGCTTTATTACCTCCATCTATTATTACAAATCATAATACATGGAGGTTTGTGTTCAAGGAGTGCAACGTTGCTGTTCCAGAAACAGTTTTTTAGATTTTTATTCAGTTGTCAAAGAGCAGGAAAATCCCTTAAGGCAACATTGGGAAATCAAAAAATCTTTAATGTCAACAAAGTCAGTTACTGTATTAAATATTGAATTGACTGCCTTTTCAGATATAGGTTTTATTCCATGTGCCAGGATTGAATAATTTCTGTTACTCTGGATTTTTTTAATATCAGATATGTTTTTGAAAAATCTTTTCCCTGCTTCATGTCCAATAACTTCAAGATACTGGAAAGTCGCAGTCAATGGAAGTTTTAATTTTTTATGAGCAGGATCGTTATATTTTCTCACAAACTCATCTCTTATAGCCTCTGGGATAAATTCAGGAGCCACTCTATCATTATCACATCCAGCATTTTCCTCGAAGATAATCTGACCATAAAGTTCTAAAGCCCTGTATAGCCTGGCTGCGGCATCATCATAACGTTTGTCCGATATACGACGCCTTGCATTATTTACAAGATCATTCACGAGGATATCATGTTTATTTTTCAAACCATTTGTCTGAGAAACAAGTCTATCAAGATAATCCAGATGAATTTCAACCTGTGTAGAAAATTTCTCAAGAGATGATTCCTTATATAATTCAATATACTCAGTAAGAGCATCACGAGCCGAAATCAGTTTCCTGTGTGCCGCCTTATGATCAAACTGCTCCCAGTAAAGAAATCCCTTGGCTAGAAGACTGATAAAACCGAAATAATCCCTTATCCGGCGAGGGGGCGTTCGATCATAAGACTCAATTATTTTTACAACAGAAGAAAAACGCCGGCTGTTGAATAATGTCACAATCTGACGCCTTTCCTCCTCCGCAAATATTGACCATGGGCTCATTTCAGGATACATTGTTTCAAACCCGTCGATTACCACCCCCACTCCTTCTTTATTTCGTTTTTCTCCTCCAACATAATTAAAATTATATGGTTCTCCAATAGTAGCGAGTATAAGAGAAGCTGTCATAACTTTGGTGCCACCTGTATAGTCAACAATCACATTTTCCGGTGGTATTTTTCCCCTCTTTACTCTGTCAATGCAGCGACGGGCAGCACCATAGCACTCAAACATTATGTTCGGATTATCAGTTATTTCAAATTCGGTCTCAGGTTTATAATTTATTGTTTTCAAAATATCTCCTGCAAGCAAAACAGAACTCTGCGATGCAAGAAATATAATCTTATCCGGCTTATGATAAGAGATACTTTTTATAAGCGGCTCTTGTGAACCGCCAAGTGACATTATCATCAATCCATTAAATTTTTTTTCAACCATTATATCCTCGAATATCTGTCGGTTTATTATTAATAGGAACAGATGAATTCACATACATGTTTGTAGGCACCTTTCATACCTTCTGAATATATTATGCTGAAAATGATGTGTAATTTTTACTGTGCCGTTTTTTAGAATCATTTCATTAATTTTTCGGTTTGTTGTTGAATAAATGGGAATCAAATCAAAATGGAAACAGTAATTTATTATAATGTAACAGGCCCCTAAATCTCCCTGAATTAAAACATAATCTTCATCTCTGGCTTCATGATTAAGCCAGATTTTTACCGGTTCCAGGTAATTGTTTATTTTATTAATGTCCGGCGGGATATCACTCCATATGTCTTTATAATCAGGCGGCATATCAACAATCCGGTTGATACCCAGTGAAGTGATAGCATCTTCACGCTGATCATCTGTGAATGTGTGGTTGAATATAAGGAAAAGTGAACCTGACAAATCAGCAATCTCCGTTTATTGACATATGAATGCCTGATATTCTATTATATAAGTCATTAGTAAAGGAGTTAAACATGACAGAAAAACACAAAATAACACTCGAAATTCCTGACAATATATATGCAGGAATTATGGCATTCAGTAAAAACAACCGGATTTCCGATTCAGGCGAAGCCATAATGGAACTTGTAAAACATGCGCTTAATTTACCCCCGTATTTTAAGAATTTTGACTGGGAAAAGGCCGAAAAAGAAGCTGATGAGGAAATTAATTCAGGCAATGTTATGGAGTTTTCAGATGTGGATGACTTCCTGGATGAGCTGAACTCGTGAAACTTCTTAGAACCAATTCCTTTAAAAAAGACTACAGCCAGCTTCCCGCAGATGTTCAAAGATTGTTTAACAAAAAAATCCGGATTTTTATGGATAATATCCGCCATCCTTCACTCCGCGTAAAAAAGATGAAAGGGTATGCAAATCGCTGGGAAGCAAGCATTAATATGTTCTATCGTTTTACTTTTGAAATACATGAAGATCATTATCTTTTTCGCCGTATCGGACCGCATGATGATGTTTTAAAGAATCCGTGATTTATAACCGCAAACGCCATTCTACGACACCTCCATACTGTCATTTCGCGACTTGATCGCGGTATCCATTTGGTTTTACCGTCTGAAGATATTTATTTTTTATCCATTCATCTGGATCTGCAATCATCAAAAGCGGCCATATTTCTATGTTGAACAGTCTGCTCCTTTCCAGCATATGACTTTTTATCTTTCCGGTTTTATCCAGAACATAACCTTTAATAGCAAACTCACGAAGAACCTTTGTTGCCCACTGCCTGAACTGGGTTGCCCGAACAGAGTTGACCCGGTAACCGACTGATATTATGGCATCGAGGTTATAATGTTTTGTCTTATAATTTTTCCCATCCGCAGCAGTTACCGAGAATTCCTCGGTAACTGAATTCTCATCAAGTTCATTTGTTTTAAAAATATTTTTCAGATGAAGAGAGATATTATCAGTGCTGCAATCAAATAAGGTTGCCATCATTTTTTGTGACAACCAGATAGTCTCAGTCTGCACCCGAACTTCAATGCTGTCTTCATTGGCCTGGGAGGTAAACATTAAAAACTCAGCAGTGGAGTTCCGGATAAGTTGCTTTTTATTTTTAATAACATTAGCCATGCCATAACACCTTTAAATTTAATAAAACCTGTCGTTTTATCACTCTATTGAATCTTCAAACTTACTCCTGTTTTCCTGTGAAAACTTTTCAATCCTGCTGTAAATATCTATAACACTGTTCTTTATAGGACATCGTATTCCCTAATCTGTAAAATGGTATTGTCAAAAAAGGGAACAAGGACTTGAAAGCTAAACTTCTAAACCAACTTCACTGCACAGACTGATCAATTTTTCAACCCACTGCTTACCAGCATTCTTGGCCTTTTTAAACCTCTTTTTGTCAGAGTGTGCGAGAGCGAGCAGTTCGCCAGCCATATCCCGCCTGACATTCTCATCCTCTTGAACCTTTATCTTCTCAATCAAGAGAGTGATCTGTCCAGGCAGATCCTGGGATTTTGGCAGGATGTTTTTGAAATCAGCCAGTATTTCCTGGCGATGATTTTCTTCAACATCACATCCTTGGCGTTCTTTCTGTAATGATATTTGCTGCTGTTGCCTCTCCTTTTCCGCCTTTTTGACGTCCTCCATTGGCATAAAAGAAAGTTTTATCCAACCCATCGGAAGCTCTGCACCTCTAACATTGACAACACGACGGCTTTTGGGAAATGGAAAAGAAAGATACTTGACTTCCAATTTAAGCTTTTTCCTTAAATCATCGGTTAGGTCGTCACTCTCCAGTAGTTGTCCTGTCATACCTCGCCATCCTGAGCCCCACGCCATTTGTATAATGACTTCGTTTTGTTTAAGGTTTTTAATCTGTTCAGAAAGTCTGGTGTAAAATCTATAGAGTCCTTCAACCGGCTTGCCGCTCTTGCCTTCCAAGAATTGAAGCTCTGTTTCAACGGTATGTTGGGTTAGACTCCGGCAGGCGTCAATCAACCAATCTTTGGACAATCTGTCCTTGAAGTTGAAGCATTTTTTTTCGCTGTCTTTTTCAGGAAGAAATTCGTCAAAAGAGATAATGCCTTGAGTATTAGTATTATTGCTGATTCCTTCTATATGAATTGGAAATTTACCTGCCAAATTGGTTTTACTTGTCAAGCGGTTTACCCATACTTGTTGTATGCTTGTTTGGTCGGATTCGAAAGCATAATCTCCGACTGATAAAGTACGCAGCAGGTTTTCTTTCGGATCTCGTCCCAACAGTGCTCCACATATTCCTTGATCCATATATTTCGGTTTGATCCCCTTTGCCTTTGCTTTTTCCTGGAAATGGTCTTCTGCCTTCGCCAATTTTCGAATAATAGCGGTGCGTAATGCTCCTTTCAAGGAACTTCCAGGGATCAATGGATTTCCAAAAGCGTCACGGATTTGAGCATGGATTTCTCTTGGTGTCTTTTGTCCAGTAAATACAAGAGAATAGGAGGCGATACCATTCGGACGTATGCCCTGTTCTTGCAACCATTCTACGATATTTCCATCTTCAACTGCCAGTGTAAATTCCTGGATTTTTTCTGAACCCAATTTTTGAATGGCAGTAAACAATTTTGAAGAATTAATCATATGAATTTTGTCACCTTGATGTAAAAAATCAAAATGCTCTACCAGCTTTTCACCAGACCCTACATGTACTGGTGTCAATATATCTATGACGCATTTATACACGGTTCGTATTTTATGATAGTTCATTTTTCCACCATGTCAGACATTTTTCAATTGTATTGGTATGCAGAAGGCCTGCCCACATCTATAGACATTGTGGGGAATCAGTTCGGACTTCTCCAGTACACGCACCACATCACCAACTGGCCTTGTTGTGAAAATCGAGCCTTCTTCTATCATCCAGACATCATAACGGCGGAAATTGCTGACCACATGGGATGCAGCATGCCCTGAACGCTTCATCATGGTATATGCTGCCGGGGCTTCAAGAATCCCTTGTGCTACCTCTTCCCTGGTTGGATGGTACAGAGACAAAAGCAGGTAATCGTCGAGTTCCGGATTATCAGGCAGTTTATATTTTTTGTTTTCAAAGATAAACAAGCCACGTCCTATTGAACGATCAGCACCAAGGCCAGTATCACCAAGTAGTCGCAAGGCTGCATCAAAGCATTTTTTTGTTTCATTATCACGGAAGGATGCAATAAAGAATAACCCGTTATCCTGGCTGAAATATTGATCAGAACAGTAAAAAAAAGTTCCTTCAGTGCTGCCACCGGATAGTTGATCAGTACCCAGGCGAGGTCGCTGCATAATATCATAAATGGGCTTTCTTTTTATCACGCTTTCCGGTTCAATCTTATCAAAGGGAAAAACTGTATCCGGTCTCAAATCCTCAAAACGCAAGGTTCCACCATTTACAATTTCATTGAATAAAGGCTCGGCCACAAAACGTACTTTTCTTAGATCCTTTACACTGATCTCTGGTTTTTCCGCCTGACCCGCTTTAGTGATAAGATGATCAAGGGTGCCTATAGGGAGTGGGTAGAATGGGACGCCATTTATGTAAGGGAAACAGGAACTGACCATGAAAGGCGAATCCAGACAGAGCATTTCCGGATCGTCATTGTATAGCAATAGCCATTGCTGGATTATTGCCCCCCACAGGGTATCTGATCGGACCCGGTGGTCAATTCGCTCCTGACCGATGCCCTCGATTCCGAAATGTGCCGGAGTGATGAATGATAAACAGTATTGGTACATCATGTCATGCCTCTGTTTGTTGCCGGTTCATGAAATAGCCAAAATTTTCATTATAGCTTGAGA
Source organism: Desulfatiglandales bacterium (assembly GCA_963667015.2). Lineage (GTDB taxonomy): Bacteria > Desulfobacterota > DSM-4660 > Desulfatiglandales > HGW-15 > JAAZBV01. Next base: position 1,245,105 of record CAXXJJ010000001.1, on the reverse strand, counting down.
TTTTCATATCAGTATTTCCCGTGCGATAATCATCCGCTGTCCTTTCCGTAACTGAGTCGATATGAAATTCGACCTGCCCGTAACCACGCGTACCATGCCCGCCAAGATAGTCATCCTCGATTAGCAAAAGCCCTTGTTTTATGAGGCAGAAAAATTCGTCTGCTCTAGTCATTTTGTCATTTGTCATATCGACATTAAAAATATCGAGTACAAGGTCTAAACGGAACTCTGCACTCGCAGGCACCCGTTCGAAATTACGAGGATTAGCGGCAGATGTTAATCTGTCTATATTCACCTCGGTCTTGATCTCAGTGCAATACATATCGGTATTTTCTGCTGTGGCCAATCTGTCTTCATTAAGCAAATCGCCATCTCGCACAGTTAGTCGGGTTGGGGCATGATTTGAATTTGTAACACCTTCTGCTTCAGCCGGGCTACCGAACAATTGAACAACTGTTTCGCCCTTATTTGTGCAAAGAGTGCCCTCCCATACTTGGTTACCGCTCTTATCCTTCTTTGATATTATATCAACTAAACCAAGACTCTTTTCCAGAAGTGAGCGCATTTTTCCTTTCAGAGATGAGCCCGGAATATAGGGCAAATTAGTAATAGGATTTCTGATCACCACATTATCGGCCCCTCCGATCTGTAGCCCAAGCGATGAACCACCGATGTGGATGCCGGTCTTGGTGATGATTTTGCCCTTTATAAAAACCTTTTTATTAAGTTCTAACTTTTTTATATCACTCATAATTAACCTCCATTATTTGCCGCCAACAGCACGGTGATATGCCAGAATCGCTTCAAAGAATTTACAAAAATTTCGAAAACGCTTTTGTTCTTCTGCCAATTGTTTTTTTTCATCTGCCTCTTTAACTTCAAGAACAGCATCAATACCCCATGTAACCCTGTCCTTCAGATCTTGGAGCCCCTGAACTCTAATCTGTCGACCGGCAGCATAAGCGATGAATGGTTTTAGCATCATGAACTCAGCTCTTTGTTGGCTGTATCCTTTAGCCTCAATTGACTTCAATTTTGAAAACACCTGTCTGATTTGAGAGGTTGTTAGCCCTTTTTCCTTGATTTGTTCTCCAAACTTCCTTGCAGAATTTATAGCTTCTGGAGCAGGGCCATCATTAACCCAACTCCTCACTTCTTCTTGTCGCATCACTCTCCTCCTTTTCTGTTTTCTGGCCTTCTTAGTTGTAGTTCACACCATCTGCTTAAAACTGCCAGCAATTCAATACCATCCCGATAACCTCCAACCTTCCCAAGTATAAATTGTTGTAACGTCTCAATCACTTTCTGAATTGATTGATGGCCCTGGCTGAAACGAGCCAGAGCATACACCATTCGCCAGCGCCATTTTTGGGCCATTAATTGGCGTCTGATATGCTCAACACTTTGTTGCTCTCCATTGCGGAGCATCCTTTCCCTGCTCTCCGCCCATGAGGATGCAATATCTCTCAAGCGATTTAGCAGAGGACGATTATCCTTTTCACACAGCAAGGGGTAGAGCTCATTTTTTACCCTGTTGACAGATTCGAACTCCATCCAGCACATTGGAGTATCTAGAAACGTGAACGAATTTTTTCTCTCTGATTTCCTTTTTTCTTCCTGAAAAACTGCTATATGTTTTTTTGCCTTTGACTCTGCCTCTCCAGCCATCTCCGCGCTTTTATAAATCGGAAACTTACCACCGGTCATTACCATGCCGCCTGACAGGGTGAATATTGGGTTGTGGCAGGTAAACTCTTCAAATTCATTCCTGATTGTCAGGGCCGCTTCAGGCAAAGCATCCCAAGCACCAAGAAGAAAGAGATCATCTCCGCCGGAATAAACAACCGTCACCCGATCTCTCCAATCTTGATTTTTCTTGATAACCCCTGGGACCAACACACCGAAAAAAAGGCTTAATTGCCAGCTCAGAGTTGTAATCCGCCCAAGAGAATGGAAGCGATAAGTATCCTTTTCCTTTTTGTGCTGGTAATGCTTCAGACCATGACTGAATATTTTTCCTAGATTATCCACGTCCATTCGCAACACGCCAAGCCGCTGCACCCCTTTAGATTCGTCGGCGATTTCCTGAAACTCTTTCCTAAAACCGTGAGTACCGCCGGCAATTAACGGGGCAGAATTGACTGTTGACATTGATTCAGTTCCGGCTACCTTTCCAAATTGAGTGCTATTTAACGCCCAAACAAGACATTGATCACGTGGGTAGAAACGACCTTGTTCAATAAAATCATTATCAACAAGCCAGAAGTGTTTTTTTAATAATTCGAATTCCCGCTTTATTTCGAGTGTGTCCTCTTTATCCCCCACGACTATATATGAAGCGCTATCCAGTTTGCGGCCAATATTTTCCATTTCCAAGCAGGTTTTACATTTCTTTTCGTTTCCTTCTTTTAGGGGTCGCATAGCTCTGTGACAAACTGTACAGGAATCGGTTTTTGTCTTATTTCCGATACCGAACATATTTTCATAATATTTGCTTGCGAGAGAGGAATAACGTCGCCGGTCATCCAAGACAAGTTTCCGGCCCAGATCGTCCCATACCTGACTCAAAGTATTACCGGTTTGGCGAGTCAAGTCCCCCTTGGAAAGCAGTCTTTGGCCGGTGCGCACATAAACATCACCGTTAAAGCGTTTGAAAAGCTCGTAGTTAATTGAATTATTTAATTTCGGCAATTCTTCGGTAACTGAATCAGTATTTGGAAGAAGTAAATAAAACTTTCCTCCATTGGCATACAGAATATTCGCAGGCGACAACGAAAACGTTTCCATATATTTTCGAGCCAGTGTTTCGGCCAGAAGTTGAATGAAAAATGAGCGTCCTTTAAGTGTTCTGTACGCACCTTTTGAGGAAATTTGATAGATGAATGCTTGTATGCCGCTGATATCGCCACAGAACAGGATATATTTCTGCTCGCTTTCACTACGAATAGCTTGTTCCTCGAACGTCTTTTTTTCTTCATGGTAGCAATATAGACAAGCTGAAAGAGCAGATGTTGTCTTCTGGTGTTCAAACAAGGAAACGTCTTCAATTTCTTCCTTACGCGCTGAGGCTGGCAGACACCATAAGTACATTCGGCATATTTCAAAAATAGTATCAAACTGTTTTTCAAGATCAAGGGCAAGTGAATTTTTTTGCTGCGACAATTCGTTAACAAAATTTTGCCAATGTTTTTGGTAATCTTTTCTGACCTGACTGTCTGGATATTCTTCCGGCAGAACTGGAAAAACAATAGACTGTTCCATTTCATTTTCAAAAGGAGGAATAGCAATCCGATAACGCATGTTTCTTGATAGCGGGTTTTTAGCATTGTCCTGTAAATGTACTCGGCCCAGAATGCTCAGGAGAGGCACCTGACTTTTACGTTCACGGCCGGTTGTTTCAAACTCACTGTCTTCATCAGATCCTGCTCTTTCATGCCCGGAAGCTATACGATCAGCTTCACTGATCATAATTTCATAAATATGCCTGGGCTTGTGATGCCGGGCCGCAAGATTTAAAATAGTGCATTCCTGAACACCTATACTGTTTGGAAGTTTATGAGATAGTATTTCTTCCGGAAAAATATTTTTTAAGGCCAGCTCGGTAGAATATGCGTGCCCATAGTTGTAATCCTGACGTACCATATCAGGATCGCCATTTTCAAATGCATAAGCTCTTTCTGCAAACTTGCCTATATCATGAAAAAATCCTGCTATAGAAATTGCCCTTAAAAGTTCTTTTTTCATCTTTTCTCCTAAATGGCGTTTCAGTTTTAAACAATCAACCTCAATAAATCCTTTATAACAGCACCTCTTAGATATTTCTTTGCTTCTATTTTTGTGACATTAAAATTAGTAGTTGCCTCACCATTGACAATAGTCGGCATTGTCTATTATGAACTGTTCCAATATATTTATACTCTCTTTATCTGCAAATTTCCCTACGTCATGAAGGAAGCCAGCCAGCGCAATTTTAAGGACAGTCGCATCCATAATATATTCTCCTTTTAATCATTTCAAAGCATCTTAAAAAACGACTGATGCTATTACAACTTCTGCAACGTTGCTAAAACATCCGTTTCATTGCAAAATCGTCAACCCAAAAAACCTGAAATCATCATCAAAATGAAAGATCACCGGGAAATGCTTAAGATCTTTTTTCTTTAACTCAAAGGCAAAGTTGCCATATGGCGGCTTGGCGCCTTTTTCTGGCTTTTTTATATCAATATCAATCCTGTGTTCGCCTATACTGCATTCAATGCCTTTTTCTTTTAAAGTTACTTCCCTCTCGGCAGCTATATTAACTTCAAAGTCAGCTTTTATGAGGTTCGATTTATACGAGTTATTGACTTCCACCTCAAGGTTTGCTCCGTGAAAACTGATGGAATCCTTTAATACCATGGCCTTCTGTTTATTTTTACAGGTCTTTCCGGAATTCGGTTTAGCCTTGCGCCCAATCTTTTTGTTACCCTTTGAAGGCAGCAGAATATGTTTTTCCGCAGCCCCTTTTAAGGTGCCGCAGATCCGGCATACCTCTTTTTTCCCCCTGGACTTTTTATATCCATCCCAGTGCTTACACTGCAGGGATAAAAATTCCCAGACCAGTCCTAACTGTTGATAAATGTCTGTAAATCTTCCCAGCTCCTTTTCAGGTAAATCCTTTTTGTTAAGGTAATTATCACAGATAAAATCCATGCTTTTAAAAAGGCGTTTAAACTCCCTCTTCAAGTTTTCCTTTTCTTTTCCTCTAATCATGCTTAGAACCTCATCTCTAAATAAATTACAGGACAATCTCAATTTTCTCTTTTCCCATCCTTATGCCATATCTTGTGCGCGGTCTTGTTCCTTCAGGGGCTATTTCCAGTTCCTTCCGGGATCACCTGAAAACCTCCCCATTTTCCCACTATTGACAACTGTTACATCATAATTTATGATACTTAAAATCAAAAAGGAGTTCTATTATGTCAAATATCAACATTCTTAAAACCGATTCCCGCGGAAGAGTGACCCTTCCGCCACAATTCAGGTCTGAGGACCTGTTTGAGTATGTTGTCGAAGGTGACCGGATAACCCTGTTCCCTGTCAGGACAGTGCGGAAATATCCGGATATGTCCGATCTTCCGGATGAAATCCTCCCTAAAAAATGGGTAGACCAGGAAGAAAAGATAAACAAGGATAAACAGCCTCCAGTAATAGCCTCCAGCCCTTCCAGCGCCCTTAAACGCTCAAAAAAGTAGGTTTCCCATGCAGGCTAAAGCTCCTCCTTTTTTATTATCATTTGAGGCCTTGTTTCTTGAGAGCTATTCTCACTTAAATCAAATGGAAAAACGCGCCATTGACAAGGCCGTGAAAATTCTTTCAGATAACCCAAGACATCAGTCGCTTAACGTCCACAAAGCGAAAAATATAAAAGCAAAATACCTCGAAGGCGGCAGTAGTGTCTTTATTGCGTACGCAGGTAAATCTCTCAGATTTACCTTTGAATATGGACCCGAACCCGGCATGATCTCCCTCAGAAACTGCGGCAGACATGATGCCTGTGAATCTAAAATATGATTAAATAACAATCTCCAACCTCTCCTTACTCATCCTAACCCCATACCGAATGCCCGGTTTTGTGCCTTCAGAGGCAATCTCCAGTTCCTTCAGGGCATATGGTCCAAAATGATCCAGCAGTTTCTTTTTCAATTTCCCCTTGTAGGAGTTGAAGTTTTCTGAGGCCAGGCTGGTTATGCCTGAGTCACTCATCTCTTCTATTGGCCTGCCCTTCATTATCTTTTTATACAGGTCTGTTATCTTCTGCTGGTTTTTATAAATATCGCTTATTTCCATAAAGCAATCTGTACAGCTTCCGCAGGTTACAGTCTCTTTTGGGCACTCCTTTTTCATCATGATAAAAAAGGCATACAGGGCTGCCCACGCTGGCATTATGTCCATTTCAAGTTTTTTATATATGAGTTTTCGTGTAAGCAGGTTCAGGATAAGCCTTGGAGATTCTTCCCTGATAACAGAAAGCATTAATGTCCCAGGGTCTTTGGGTTCATTCAGAAACTCGGGGGACAGGTGCTCCCTTATGGAAACAAATGGTATGGGTATAAGGGATATTTCTGCATACCCGGTGCCTTTATAATAGGGGTTATTTTTTTTGTCCCTGAGTTCTATTACTGCTGACTCTTTAGGCGGGTAATAAAAATTCGGGTTGCCTTCGAACTCCGGGGAAACAAGTACATGGAATATCCTGTCCTGTGGTCTCCCATACATCTGCGCTGCCAGTGTAAGACAGGCACTCATGGTCTTTCTTCCTCCGGCCACTGAAAAGAATACACTGCTTTCAGGAGAAGCTGTAAAACGATAGGTAAGTTCAAGACATTTTTTAAGGAGATGAGTATTATCTTCTTCTGTGATAATATCCTTTATTTCCACGCCATATTCGTCTGTTATTACATGGATATTGCTGTGTGTGAAATCTATTTTTGAAGGATCTATATTATATTCCCTGAGAAAATTATGATACTGACCGGTTTTACCTGAAAGAAGTCCTGTATAGATCCTGTCCCTGCCTTCCTTTGTGGTTATTACATGTATTGCATCAACTTTCCGTAAACTCTGGTGAAGTGCATAGAGGGTTTCTGTAATAACCTGCGGGCTTAAACCGGTAACTGCAAGGAGTATGTTTTTCAAGATATTACCTCCGTCTCATACTTTCCAAGCCCAAAAGCAGTCTGCTTACCTATATGCATAACCCTGCACAAATCAAGCAGGGGAAGAAATTCAGCGAGTCGGCCCTCATAGATGACACTTCCTGTAATTCCCCCCATAAGCATCTCTTGATCCTGCCTGAAGGAGTAGCGTCTCCAGTCATACCATTCCAAACCCTGCTTAATGGTTCGGACCTCCATGGCCCTGTTGACAAGCTCTTTGTAGTCCAGCGCCGGTTCACCGCCATTATAGATACTAAAAAGAGAGGATATCCTCCTTAAAACCGCTCTGACAAGGATATGGAAGGGCAGTTCTGCATTTAGTCTGTTCGCAAATTTTAGTCTCAGAGGTGTGTGTATTTTTATCTTAATGCACTGGTTCTCATGAGAACTATCAGTAAGTTCAGGAATTTTTATATCCTGAAAGACATTTTCAGCATTGATCTTCTGATCAGTCCCAGAATAAACCGGCCTGTCATCTGCGGTCACTTTCTCCAGCTTAAAATGCCCCCTCTTCCCGTTTACCCTTCTTCCGATTCCGGTTATTCCCATTTGATCAAGGGCATAAATAAAGTATGGAAGACTATGATTACTATCTCCGAATAAAATGAGATTAAATGTAAAAGAATCTCCTTTTTCATACTGTGTTCTGTCATCAAGAGGGGGTTCAATAACAAAGGGATGAGGAGGGCTTGAAACTCTTGCCCCCTGTGGCAGATCGACTGCTTCTTTTGTCTCAAAAACAAGTGCATAAAGACATTTGCTTTTCAGCAGGCATTCGTTGCATTCCTTTAGTCTCAGCGCACATACTGTTTTTTTCAAGGCACGGCCGAAAACTCCCCTGAAAGTTGACCCCTTATAGGGAGGGAGAATGGCTGGTTCAGTGAAAAGACAAGAAAATGAATAATTTCCGATAAGCATGTTTCCTCCGGGATATGTTACGCAAGGCATAATATAGACAAATATAAATGTATACCAGCAGTGCAACGTTGCTTTTCGGTTTCAGAGATACAGAAACTGTTTTGCTACATATTTTCTTTTGAAAGGAATAAGGCTGTTTTCAATATATTTTTGATTAACAGATAATAAAAAAGAAAGTCCATTCTGTTTATTGGGTTTATAAGAGCTCTTTCTATTCTCAATCTTTACAAACAATTGCCTGATAAAATTCTAAATCGAGGTGAATTTGCATAATAAAGTGTGCACGTGCACACCATATTGTGCATTTTCAAATTTTTTAAAAATATAAATTAATTCGGCAGTATTCCTTCATAGAAATCCCATATAGCGAAAAGGCTTGCTATTCCTGCTTATCCATAATTCTAATTAGAACTGAATCACTATGGCATGATGTTTGTAATTCCAAAAACAGGCTGAAGCTGTTCACCCTGTTAAATGCTGTCTCGCAGCCCGCTTTGCGGATTTAACAGGGTAAAGACTAAAGGCTGTTAGGAAAAGCGAAAATACTAACAGGCTTCAGTCTGCTTTTCTAACCAAAAGGAGACACCCATGAGTAAAGTGCAGACTGTACAAGTTGAAGACATTGTTCTGGATAAAAGTATTTACCCGCGAAGCAGCATTGACTACAAACGAGTTACCATGTTTGAGGAAAACATGCGGGACGGCATTAAATTTGACCCTATACATCTTCAGAAACATCCGGATGAACCGGGAAAGTATCGCATCCTGGACGGTGCTCATAGATTAACTGCATATAAAGGCATTGGCGAAAAAGAAATTCCCGCACAGATAATAAAGCTCAATGGCACAAATCCCCTGTTGTATGCCGCAAAACAGGCCATAGGCCCAAGGCAGCTTAGCGACGAAGAGGCAAGAGATGCTGCCAGAAGGGCATATCTGGATGACCCAAAACTGAATTCAGCAGAAATCGGTATAGCAGTGGGTCGTGCCAGAAGAACAGTCGATTTCTATATTGCTGATTTAAAGGCCGCGGCTCAAGTAGAATTTGATCTTAAATTGTTTAAAATGAGTCGCCTTGGTATCCCTCAGGAAAGAATTTCAGCTCAATTAGGTGAATCGAGGGAGACAATTAAATACCATTTGGTAAAAATGGCAGCATTGCCAGATTTACCAAATAGCGACCTGGAAAAAGGTTTTACAGTAGCTCAAACTGCTGAAAAGCACGGCTGGCCTGAATCTTTGCTATGGTCCATCAAGCTTAAGGAAAAAGATGACTTTACCAAATACCAGGAATTACAGTGGGGAATAAGGACCTGGGACCTGTGGAACTGGAATGACTGTGATAAAAGGTTCGGTGATGAGTGGCCGGGGAGAATCCCGGCGCAGCTGGTCGCGCATATCCTTTATTTCTTTTCAAGCCAGAATGATCTTGTTATCGACCCCATGGCAGGAGGCGGGGTTGTGGCAGATACATGTCTTGCATTCAACCGCCGCTGCTGGAGTTTTGATATGGTTGATAGAATCAATGAAAGGCCAGAGATAGAACATCATTTCTGGGATATCAATAACCTCAAATGGCCTGTTAATGGAAAGACAAAACCGGATCTTATTATTTTTGACCCTCCCTATTTCAGCAAAAAAGTAAAAGAGTATGAAGAAACCAGCATAGCAAACATGAGTAGAGAAGAATATCTCAGATTCCTTGAAGAGTTCTTTAAACTGGCTAATAAGAACAGCAAAAAGGGCACAAGGCTGGCTATGATAAATGCCGACTGGCGGGACTTCCAGGGCACTCCTGCCATTGATGAATCCCGAAAGGCGGCAATACTAATTACCGATTACTGCAGATTGATGGAGGATGCGGGATGGGAAGTCAGTCATATTATCCAGGCACCCATGTCATCCGAAAGGTTTCAGGCAAATGTTGTTGCAGCAATGCAGAAAAAGAAAATACTGGGTATTACGAGTCGCTACGTCATTGTAGCTAAAAAATCAGGCTGAAGCATTTTAGGCTGAGGGCTGTTAGCAAAAGAAGAAGGAACCTGATAGTCTTCAGGCTAAAACGCTTCAGTCTGTTTATCCTTGCTGGGAATAAAATCCGTTTTCAGATTGATTCTTACAAGAGAAAAAATCTTCTCAGTTGATATGTTAAGATTTATTTCTCCATCTTTTCTCTTCAAGTTGACAGGAATATTCTTTTGTGGTTTTCCATTTTCAATTGATGTCTTAACAGCGTTACGTATTGCACACCCTACACAATGGTAAGTCTTACCACACCCTTCCGGAAGATCAGCATATTCACACTTTAAGGCCTCTCCGCCAAACAATCCCAGATAATCTCTTTTTGACGGACCTAATCCGGTTATGTGCGACGCCAGTTTATTGGAGGCAACGACCCTGCAGTCCTCGTCCACAACCAGTACTGGCGTTTCAAACTCGTCGATGACCTGGTCAAGAGTCAGACCCTTAACTTTTTCAGCAAATGCATCATGACATTCATTGCATGTGCCATATTTTATACTTGGATCATAAAGAGGTTCTATTTCACAAATATCTTTTCTACAGAAGGAACAGATAACTTTCATATATAAAATCCTTTTCAAAATCTTAAAAACTGGCTGAGAAAACAGGCTAAAGCATTTTAGACTAAGGGCTGAAGGAAAAACAAAACCCTGACAGTCTACAGCTTAATCCCCTTCAGCCTGATCTTATCAATGTGTGTGAGTGCCAAAGGCAAAGGGTCTTGGCGGAAATTCTTCCGGGTATTCAAATTTTTTATCTGCAAGTTTAACCATCTGTCTTCCAAGGTCCCTTGCCGCCTTCATGCCCTTTTCAAGCTTTTGAAGATCATGAACCGCTCCCGAATACATGGCAACATAACTGGCCGGGAGCATCTGTTTTACTGCAAAGAGAAAATAAAAATCCTTTATGGCGTCTATCATTCCCAGGCTACCTGCCACTGTCACAATACCACCGACCTTATTTTTCAGGCTGGTCTCCGGTGTATTCAATGAAAACGTACGGTCGACTATTGCCTTTGCCTGGGATGTCATGCCGTAATAATATATAGGCGTTCCAAAGACTATACCATCCGCCTCAACCATCTTTGAATAGAGTTCATCCATATCATCATTTTGAACACACTTACCCTTTTCACCACATGCGTAGCATGAATTACATCCGTTAAGTGTTTTACCCGAGACACTGTACAGCTCTGTATCTGATCCCTCTTCACTGGCTCCAGTGAGAACCTCTTCAAGGATCTCCACAGTAGAACCTTTTTTTCTGGGACTGCATGATACTGCAAGAATTTTCATTCTGTTTCTCCTTAGATCTGATTTATATCAGGCCTTTGTCCATATCTGATATGTATAATCTATGTTTGATCGAAAATCCTGGGAAAAAACCATTTTAAAATCTTCTGGAATCTCAGGAAAGAACACATTGCCTTCTGCCCTGCAGTGAATAACAGACAGATGAATCACATCAACCATGGAAATGGTTTCAGCATAAATCTGCCCGCCACCGGAGACAACCACAAGATCTGTTATAGCTGACAGATATTCCAGTGCTGCATCAATTGACTTAAAAAAACAGACATCTCCGCCTGTTTTTTCTTCAAGAGAGCTCGATACAACGGCGTATTTCCTGTTTGGAAGCTTACCCATTGCCTCGTATGTTTTTCTTCCGACAAGCAGCCAGTGGTTGTATGTCATGGCCTTGAAAAGGAACTGCTCGCCTTCTGCCTTCCAGGGAATATCCGCGTTGTTGCCGATTACATTATTATCCGACTTTGCCGCCATTAATGAAATGATCATATCACCATCCTGTCTTCATACCTGTAAAATGATTGGTCGGGCCATGCCCTGCCCCGATGGCAAAACTCTCTTTAATGGCCATTGTAATAAATGCCTTTGCCTGTTGAATGGCTTTAAGCACAGGATACCCCTTTGCAATACCTGCCGCTATTGCTGATGAAAAGGTGCAGCCTGTTCCATGACTATTCTTTGTATCATACCTTTCTTCACTGAGCAGGAAATACTCATTACCATTATATACAATATCGGTCGCCATTTTCTCATTTTTAATATGGCCGCCCTTGATTACAACCCAGTCACACCCCATATCTCTGATCATAGCACCAGCATTTTTCATATCATCAATACTGTTTATCCGGATATCAAGCATTGCCTCCGCTTCATGGATATTGGGTGTTACAACTGCGGCCAGAGGTATGAGGTCCTGAATGACGCATTTACCTGCATCCTCTGACAGCAATGAATCACCGCTCTTTGCGATCATGACTGGATCAACAACAATGTTTTTAATATTATAATCACTCAGGGTGCCTGCCACAACCCTTACTATTTCAGGGCTTGCCAGCATACCGGTCTTGACCGCGTCTGTACCTATATCATCCAGCACACTTGTTATCTGTTTTTTTACAAACTCAGGATCGACTTCTGAAATGCCCTGGACACCAACTGTATTCTGTGCTGTCAGGGCGGTTATGGCAGAGGTTCCGAAAACACCGAATGCGGTAAAGGTCTTAAGATCTGCCTGAATGCCTGCTCCTCCGCCACTGTCAGAGCCGGCAATTGTCAGGACTTTTTTCATTTCACACCTAAAAATTCTTTCATCAGTTCATGACCCGGATCTATCAGCAGGTCGCTTTCTACAGCATATTTTTCTGTAAATCCCTTGACCTTTTCTGCGGCTTCAAGCTCGGCCCTGCTTGCCCATGCAAATGGAGCAGGTTCACTTGTGTGGGTTTTTTTGACAATCGGGGTGTAATGATCGCTCACAACCATAACCCTGTAATCATCAAATTTTTTCAGGCCGTCAAGTGCGACTCCCACAACTTCTCTGTCAAAGGCTTCAATTGCCTGTATCTTTTCCTTATAATTTCCATTATGCCCTGCCTCATCAGGTGCCTCGACATGTACAAAAACAAAATCCATATCATTCAATCCATTGACCGCACCTTCGGCTTTGCCCCTGTAATTTGTATCCAGGTATCCTGTAGCTCCATCAACATGAATGGAAGTAAAACCGGCATATTTCCCAATACCTTTAATGAGATCAACTGCAGAAATGACTCCTCCATCCAGGCCGTATAGATCTTTAAACAATGGAATAGCAGGTGCCTTTCCCTGTCCCCAGAGCCATATGGAGTTTGCCTCCTTTAAAAGAGATCTTTTTCTTTTTGTGTTTACAGGGTGGTATTCCAGAACTTCCCAGGAATCCTGAATCATTTCGACAACCGGATTACTCAGGTCATGCAGATATTCAGCCATATTCCGGTCAAGCACATCGTGGGGAGGAATGGTATGGGCTTTTTCAGGTCCGTTTTTCCAGACCAGAAGGTGCCTGTATGCAACACCCGTGTAAATTTTTGTACCCTGTATCTGAAGAAAGTTTTTAAGGTTATCAATGATTTCACATGATTCTTCTGTTGTTATATCACCTGAACTGTGGCTGACCATAATGATTTCATTGTAGGATTTCCTATCCAGGGTAACCAGATTCATCCTGAAGGCAACATCGTTCTCCTCCAGTTTAACACCCATGCTGGCTGCCTCAAGGGGTGACCTGCCGGTATGATATTCCTTTGGATCATAGCCCATGAGGGCAAGGTTTGCCACGTCACTCCCCGGTTCCATACCGTCAGGTATTGTCCTTACACAACCTATACGGCATGAGGCAATAAGGTCCATGTTGGGGGTATTGGCCGCTTCAAGAGGGGTTCTACCGCCAAGCTCATCAAGGGGATAATCGGCCATCCCGTCACCGACGAGGACAAGGTACTTGGTTCTATTATTAGTCATAATGTTTTATATTACTTCCTTTTATCTATTCTGGATTATATATACTGGTATAAGGTTTACGGTATGAGGTATAAGGTAAAAGCTTTCACCGCAGACAGTAAACCGCAAACCGCGCTTTTATCCCATTACCCGAATCATCATTGTCTTATCCTTAAGCACATCAAGCTTATCTATTATCTCCAGGGCTTCTATTACATCCTGTTCAACGGCCTCATGGGTCAGCATAACAATGGGAACAGCCCCGTCCGTATCCCTTCCCTTCTGGATAACCGATGAGATACTTATATTCTTTTCCCCCAGGATTCCCGCTATCTTTGAAAGCACTCCCGGTTTATCAAGCGCTGAAAACCTGAAATAATAGGCTGTTTTCAGGCTCTTCATGGACTGGATTTTTATCTCCTGACCGATTGAGTCGGCAAAACCAAGTGGACTGACTTCTTTATCCGATCCACACTTTATCTTCCTGGCAATAGCCATTATATCGGACACAACGGCACTGCCTGTCGGTTTTCTTCCCGCACCCTGGCCGTAGTAAAGGGTTGGCCCAACATAATCGCCTTCGATAAATACTGCATTAAAGGCCTCATTTACGTTGGAAAGGATATGCCCCTTGGGGAGCATCGCCGGATGCACCCTTGCTTCAACTTCATCACCCAGGTCCCTTGCTACTGTTAGAAGCTTTATGCAGTATCCGAATTCATCAGCAAACTGAATATCTTCCTGGGTCAATTTATCTATGCCTTCCCTGTAGATACTCTCAAAGGGAGCCGGCACACCATATGTCAGGGAAATAAGTATGGCAAGTTTATGGGCCGCATCGGTCCCGTCTACATCGAGCGTAGGAGGATCTTCCGCATAACCGAGTTTAATGGCTCCGTTCACAGCATCCTCATATGGAAGACCGTCCTTTGCCATTCGGGTCAGGATATAATTGGAAGTTCCATTTAATATACCAATAATGGTTGTGGTATTATTTGCGGCAAGCCCGTCCCTGATGGCGCCGACAACTGGCATACCGCCGCCCACAGCGGCTTCGTAGGCAAGGTTTACTCCTTTTTGGGAAGCGATATCGAACAACTCACTTCCCAGTTCTGCAAGGAGCGCCTTATTGGCCGTCACCACATGCTTGCCATTATTCAATGCAGTGCTGATAAACTGCTTTGCTATTGTAAGTCCGCCTATAAGTTCAACAACAATATCAATATCAGGATCATTCAATAACGCGACGGTATCGTTCGTAAGAACGCCTTCAGGCAGTTTGACGCCACGGTCGGTTTCAAGGTCAAGGTCAGCAACTCTCCTTAAGACTATATCAAGGCCAACCCTTTTTCCTATTATTTCCCTGTTATTGAGTAGAATCTCCGCGGTTCCGGCGCCTACTGTCCCGAACCCTATAATACCAACATTAACCTGCTTCATTTTTTATCTCCCTGAATAGGAAAACTCAATTTAATTATTAAAGAACCTGTTTTATTCCCCTGATGGCCTGCCTTGTCCGTTGCGGATTTTCAACCAGCGCGAATCTTACATACTCATCGCCATATTCACCAAACCCTCTTCCGGGGGAAACAGCAACCTTCGCCTTTTTAATGAGCATCTTTGAGAACTCCACAGACCCCATCTTTCTGTACTGTTCAGGAATCCTTGCCCACACGAACATCGTGGCCCTGGGTTTTTCAATATGCCAGCCTACACGGTCAAGGCCGTCAATCAGCGAATCTCTTCGTTCTTTGTAGATATTTACAATATCTTTGACGCAATCATCCGGCCCGTTAAGAGCGATGATTGATGCGATCTGAATTGGCTGAAACATCCCGTAATCAAGGTAGCTCTTAATTCGCTTGAGGGCGGCAATTATCTTTTTATTGCCCACACAAAATCCGACTCTCCAGCCGGGCATGGAATAACTCTTTGAGAGGCTGAAGAATTCAACACCAATCTTCTTTGCCCCCGGGACCTGAAGAAAACTGGGGGCCTCATAGCCGTCAAAAACAAGATCAGCATATGCCAGGTCATGAACAACAATCATATCCCGTTCACTGCAAAACTTTACAATTTTACGGAAAAAGGCTTTATCAACAACCTCGGTAGTCGGGTTATGGGGATAAGATATGATAAGCATTTTAGGATTCGGCCATGTCTGCTTTGCGGCATTTGTAAGGTCCTCAAAAAAATCCCTGCCCGGCCCTATGGGTATGCTCCTGAGATCACCGCCGGCAATTATTACTGAGTAGGGGTGAATCGGGTATGTCGGGTTTGGTGCAAAAACAACATCACCCGGACTTATGGTTGCCAGTATCAGATGGGCAAGCCCTTCCTTTGCGCCCATTGTGGCAATGGCTTCCTGGTCCGGATCAATAATTACATTATACCGCCGCTTGTACCAGTCCGAGATTGCGAGCCTTAATTTGGGGATACCGGCAGATGCGGAATAGCGGTGATTGTGACCCTTTTTGGCGGCCTCAACCAGTTTGTTTACTATATGTTTAGGTGTAGGGATATCAGGATTCCCCATTCCAAGATCGATAATATCTTCACCCTTGTGCCTGAGCTGCATCTTCAGTTCATTTACCTCAGCAAAGACATAGGGCGGCAGTCTGGTCATTCGTGCGAAATCAAACATTTGCTCATCTCCTTATGCGAATGTTTCTTTTAGAAATAAAGGTGTTAAATTAACCCATCGTTAAAAAAAAATCAAAAATTTAATATTAAAATCAACAATTTCCAAAATAAAAAACCGGGCTTGATGCGCCCGGTTCTTTCATTTTTATATGTTATTTTTATTTCAACTTAACTTCGAAAGGCTCACAGCGCATACCTTGTATTCAGGTATTTTCGCCACCGGGTCAAGGGCGGCGTTTGTCAGCATATTGGCCGCTCCCTTGGCGTAGTGGAAGGGAATAAACACAGTGCCTGCTACTGCCTTGTCGGATATTCTTGCTTCCGCTTCTATTTCACCTCTTCTCGATGCAATCTTCAATAAATCACCATCTGATATATTGTAGGATTGAGCATCCTCGCCTGATATCTCCACAAAACTTCTCGGAGCCAGTTCATTCAGGCCTTCCGATTTCATTGTCATGGTCCCGGTATGATACTGATAGAGAACCCTTCCGGTTGTCAGATACATGGGATACTTATCATCCACCATCTCTGCCGGAGGAAGGTAATCAATGGCATGAAAGACGCCCAGTCCGCATGAAAACTTATCCACATGCAGGCATGGTGTACCCGGGTGATCACTGTTAGGACACGGCCAGTGTATACCGTCGTCCTCGATACGGCCGTAACTGATGCCGCAGTAGGAAGGTGTTACTTCGGATATTTCGGTCATGATCTCTTCGGGATTATTATATTCCATCGGATATCCCATCCTTCGGGATATCTCACAGATTATTGCCCAGTCGTCCTTTGCCTGTCCCGGAGGATCAATAGCCTTGCGAACCCTCTGGACCTTGCGTTCGGTATTTACAAATGTACCGTTCTTTTCAGCAAATGAGGCAGTGGGAAGGACCACATCAGCCAGTTCTGCAGTTTCTGTCATAAAGATGTCCTGAACAACCAGGAACTCCAGATTTTCAAGACTCTTTTTAGCATGGCTCAGATTCGGATCGGATATCATGGGATTTTCACCGATGATATACAGGGCCTTTAATTCTCCTTCGTGAGCCTTTTCCATCATTATAGTTGCAGTAAGACCTACCTCGGCAGGAAGCCCTTCAACTCCCCATGCCTTTTCCATGCGTTCCCTTGCACCTTTATCAGTTACAGGTTGGTATCCGGTATATACGTTGGGGAGACCTCCCATGTCACAGGCGCCCTGAACATTGTTCTGGCCCCTGAGAGGGTTTACACCTCCTCCTTCAACACCAACGTTACCGCACAGCATGGCAAGATTTGCCAGTGATTTCACATTGTCTGTACCGGTAATATGCTGGGTTATTCCCATTGCATAGAGTATGGATGCGGCCTTTGCGCCGGCAAAAAGCCTTGCCGCCTCAACCAGCTGATCCTTTGGGATACCTGTCAGGCTCTCTACATATTCAGGAGTATATTTTTCAACGGTCGCCTTCAATTCATCCAGGCCAACTGTTCTTTCGGTTACATACTTTTCATCATAGAGGTTTTCCTTGATAATGACATGCATCATGCCGTTGATCCAGATAACATCCGTTCCAAGATTCTGCCTGATCCAGATGTCGGCATATCTTGTAACAGGAATCTTCCTTGGATCAACAACTATCAGCTTTGCGCCGTTGAACTTGACAGCCCTCTTTACATAGGTAGAAAGAACCGGATGGTTCTCTGTCGTGTTCGACCCGGTAATAAGGATCACGTTTGCCTTTTCAATATCCTCTATGGGATTGGTCATTGCGCCACTTCCGAATGCTGCGGCCAGCCCGGCCACTGTGGAACTGTGTCAGAGTCGCGCGCAGTGGTCTACACTGTTTGTACCAATAACCGCCCTGGTAAATTTCTGGGCGAGATAATTTTCTTCATTTGTAATTCTGGCGCTGCAAAGTGTAGCTATTGAATTCGGGCCGGATGATTTCTTGATAGATCCCAGTTTTTCTGCAACAAGATCAAGGGCCTCTTCCCAGCTTGCCTCCCTGAATTTTCCATTCTCTTTTATAAGAGGGGTTTTCAGACGACCCGGATCATTTACAAAATCATAGCCGAATCTTCCCTTTACACAGAGGCTCCCGGAGTTCGGTTTTACATCCTCTACCCCTGTTACCCTTATAACCCTGTTATCCTTGACGTGGAGATAAAGCTGGCATCCGACTCCGCAGTATGAACATGTTGTGCGGACTTTTTTCACATCATGATCCAGGCCGTTTGAGAGGAACTCCTCTTTTGTGATGAGGGCACCAACCGGACAGGCCTGGACGCATTCACCGCAGAATACGCAGTCCGAATCCTTGAGAGGCCGGTCACCCTTTTCTCCCTTTGTAACTATCTTTTCTTCGGATTCACTGCCGCCTATTTCTATGGCATTATTCACCTGGATATCATTACATGCCTGCACACACCTGCCGCAGAGGATGCAGCGGGAAAGATCCCTTACTATAAAGGGATTCACATTTTCAACCGGCAGTTTTGATTTATCAACGGGGAATGTTTTGCCCTTTACCCTGTACCTGATGGCAAGATCCTGGAGTTCACAATCGCCATAGGCCGGACACAGGGTTTTGTGCTCTTCCGGCTCCAGGGTCTGCAGCTGAAAATCGGTCCAGGAATCGGTGTCGAGCCCCTGAACAAGACAGTTATGGCTTCCGGATGCGACCAGCAGCTCAAGGTTTTTTCGTCTTTCGGCAACAACCCCGGGGGATTCTGTTTTTATGACCATCCCGGCAACTGCAGGCTCAGAGCATGATGTTACAAGAGAATCAGAACCTTCAACTTCTACAATACAGACCCTGCATCTGCCCGTGGGAGCAGTACCCTTCAGGTAACACAGTGTAGGAATATCAATCCCGTTCCTGCGGGCAGTCTGGAGAATGGTTTCGCCATTTTCAAAGGAGACTTCCCTGCCATTAATCTTTATCGCGTTTTCAGAACTCATCTAAAATCTCCGGCATAAATAGTACGATTTACTAATATTAATTTTAACCAAAGGAGAATAGAAAAAAAAGGGGATTGAGTCAAGTAGATATTGGGGCATCAGGATACAGCTAACCGATTGGTTATTTGCATAAATTATTGCTTCTTTTCTCAATTACCTCTAAGGAATCCAGGGTGCAGGGTTTTTCACCTGCCCCCTGACCCTGTATCCCTGATTTCAAAGAAACTCCGGCAGATCCGGGATTTAAACAATTTTTATTTGACCTTGATCTGTGACGGGTCATCCACCTTTATGGAGGCCCCGTTTGACGGATTTTTTTGTAATTCGCCGGTTACACAGATCTCCTTTCCCACATAAAGATCCTTATCAAGTTTTTCTTTCAACGCCTCAGGAATTTCAATTCCTACTGCACCGGCTTCCATTACTGCCTTGCCCATACCAAGAATTGTCATACCCTGGTAGTCAAGAGTGTCAATAATCTTGCCGCATACAGTTGCCTTTTCACCGATGTGATTGACAGCCTCCTCAACTTTATATTCTGCGGCAAAGGAAGCAAATGAATAAAAACAGATAAATCCGAAAACCATACCCAGACAAAGTAATTTTTTCATAATAATCCTTCCTCCTTTATTAAATGGTTCACCCCCAAATAAAGCATTAAAAAACACATTAAAACCGGTTTTAAAACTCTACACCTGTTAATGGCCGACATACAAAAACATATGGATATATATTGACAGGAAATACTGGAGAACTAATTGATTTTGCCTATTATCTATCGAACAGGTTTTAAGTCAAGAAATAGTTAGTCTTTTACTTTTCCCCGTTTCTTACGCGGAGCAGCCCCAAGCAATATACTTATCCAGGCGGTTTCTTCAGAACAGGAAAGTGCAATCTTCATGGTCATTGTAAGGGGTATGGCCAGAACCATTCCAAGCGGACCAAGAACCCAACCCCAGAAGATTAAAGAAAGAAATACAACAAGTGTTGAAATTCCAAGTTCGCTCCCCATAAACCTGGGTTCGATAAAATTACTTATCCCGACATTGAAGACAATATACCCCCCGGCGGTAAGAGCGGCTGTTCCATAACCAGCCTGAACAAGGGCCAGGAGTATGGCAGGTATTGCCGCTATAATGGAGCCAATATTGGGAACAAAATTAAATATAAAGGCAAGAAGACCCCATAAAAAAGGATAATCAACTTTTAAAATTGAAAGCCATAATGTAACAAGAAGCCCTGTTGCCAGACTCATGAATGTTTTTATGACCATGTAATGGTTTATATCTTTCATCAATACTTCAATATGTGCGAAGGTAAACCTTGATCCATCTAGGGCCGAATTCATTTTAGCCGGCATTGAAGCAGCTTCAAACATTATAAATATAACGGTGAGTATAATAAAAAAGGCATTGCTCAACAGGCTTTTAAGATTTGTCAGTATCAATGACACAAACCTCATTGCTGCGCCAGGGTCTATATATTCCATAATCTGTTTTTCGGAAAAATTTATTCCATAACTGCCGATGATTTTTGCCAAAAGCCCGATCAGACTTCCCAGCTTTTCCTGATAAAGCGGGAGAGACTGCGTAAAATCGTTGATACTGCTTTTAAAAAGGAGTACCAGTAAAAAGACTGCTCCAAGAACGAACAGGATTACTATGAGCAGAGAAACAAGCATGGGTATCTTCTTTTTATTCAGCCAGTAAAGAAGAGAGCTTGTTATTATGGATAAAAAGATTGAAAAGAGAAATGGAACCAGAATATCACTGGCAGCCTTCATCCCTGCAGTTATTATTACAAAGGATGCAAGGATCAGCATGACTTTCAGGGCATTAGGACTCTTTTTCACATCTGCCATATGTTTCCTTATT
This sequence comes from Desulfatiglandales bacterium, assembly GCA_963667015.2. Classification (GTDB taxonomy): domain Bacteria; phylum Desulfobacterota; class DSM-4660; order Desulfatiglandales; family HGW-15; genus JAAZBV01. The sequence goes on along the minus strand of CAXXJJ010000001.1, from coordinate 1,224,221 downwards.
TTGAAAACATCTATTTTATTCTTCTCAGCCTGTGGGTTTCATGCAGCTTTAACCACAGCTCTCTTATTATAACTGCAGATGCACCAGCCCAGTCCAGATCGTTACTATTGCTTATTTGCATGCATGATTGGAGAAGAGGTTCATTTCCAGTGTCCAGTCCGAATTTTTTACTGATAAACTGTGTAAGATTCTTAGAAGGGTAGCTGATATCGGCCTCAGCCAGTCTTGAGATAGCTACCTTTTCCTTTTTTGTCATCATGGATACCAGGGCATCCACTGCTTCTGCAGCACACTTTGGATGTTTTACGGCTATCTTTTCCGGTGGAGGGTAGAGAACCGATTTCATAATATTGAGGACCATGTCATACATGACAGGGCTTTCACTTGCCCTCGGGCCGGCCACATTAAGTACTTCTATTTTCCTTACTTCAAGCCACGACTTGATGATTTCAACGGCCTTGTATTCGGTTACGTCCTTAACGTCTATATGAAGGCATGGCTTAAGATGCTTCCTGGCGAGTTTTTTTGTAAGGGCAGAACCGCCCGCTAATTTACCATCACTGAAAAGAAGTGTGCCGTCCGAGTCCATCACATTAAGCTCTGTCCTCTGGTCATAGTCAATTGCATTTATTTCCTGCATTTTATACCTGACCGGCAGCCTGCCCTTTTCCGTGAGCCTGCCAAGGGGCACCCATCCCCCGTGTAAAACCCCCATCTCAATAGCGGCATCAAGCGCTGCCTGATCAGCCCCGGTCTGTCCGCCCGAAATAACCTTTTTGATTCCCATTTTGAATACTCGTCTCAGATCTTCTTCCAATAGATATACCAGGCGCTAGGATAATCCATATTCCTTTATTTTTGCAATTAGAATCGGTCTGCTTATTTCAAGAATCTTTGCAGCCTTTGATTTGTTACCTTCAGTAAGCTTCAGTACCTTTTTTATAAGCTCCTCCTCCAGTCTTCTGGAGGCCTTTTTTATTGACAGTGTATCACCCGGCTCAATAGAAGTCAGGATACTGTTTCCAGTGATAATGGAAGGAGGAAGGTCAGAAGGTGTTATGAGCCTGTCCTTTGCCAGGATAATCGCTCTTTCAATAACGTTTTCCAGTTCCCGGACATTACCTGACCAGTCATGTCCCAGAAGCAATGCCATTGCCTCTGAAGAAAGGCCCTCAAGGCTCTTATTGAGTTTTTTATTGAACAGATCGATAAAGTGCCCTACGAGCAAAGGTATATCTCCCCTTCGCTCCCTCAGCGGCGGGAGGTGAATGGTCATGACATTTACCCTGTAGTAAAGGTCCTCTCGAAACCTTTCTTTTTCAACCTCCTTTTCCAGATTCTTTGACGTGGCAGCAACCACCCTTACATCAATCTTTTCCGGTTTTGTGCTTCCAAGGGGCGTAATCTCCTCTTCCTGCAGTACACGCAGTAACTTCGCCTGCAGCGAAATGGGCATTTCACCTAACTCATCAAGAAAGATAGTTCCCCCGTTCGCCTGCGCAAAAAGTCCGGGCTTATCCTTTCCAGCATCCGTGAAGGCCCCTTTTTTATATCCGAAAAGTTCACTCTCAAGCAGGCTTTCCGGTATGCCCGCACAATTTATCGCAACCATGCTGCCGGATGATCGGCTCCCTCTTGCATGTATCTCCTTTGCAATGAGCTCCTTTCCTGTACCACTTTCACCTGTTACAAGAACCGTTGTTTTATGGTCAGCCACCCTGTCCACAAGATCAAATACACTGGCCATGGCCTCGCTTTTTGCCACAATGCTTCCAAAACTGTATTTCTGCTCTATCTTTCTCAGCTTGTCCTGGAGTATAAGGTTCTCTTCCTTGAGCTGTTCCCTTTCCTTTGCCTTTTTAAGTGTAAGCAGCACCTCATCGGTTTTGAAAGGCTTGGAGATATAGTCATATGCCCCGTTTTTCATTGCCTCCAGGGCAGTATCGACTGTTCCGTATGCCGACATCATAATAAATGTTTTATCCGGAAACCGTTCCCTGGCACTGTTTAAAAAGGCCATGCCGTCCATCTTCGGCATTCGTATATCACACAGGATGAAATCAAAATTATTCTCTTCCATAATCGATAATGCCTCTGCACCGTTTGGTGCAGTCTCTGCAACATACCCTTCCTTTTTGAGCATTGTCTGAAGCATATGCCTCATATTCATTTCATCATCAACTATCAGAACTCTATTTCCCAATATTCCCATACGGAATCTCCTTAAGACATTTCATCAGGGTCTTCATCAAGGGGCAGTCCAATATTAATCGTCATGCCCCCCTCCGGAGCGCTTTCAGCCTTTATTGTGCCTCCGAGACCTTCAATTATTCTGTAACATACCGAAAGGCCCAGTCCGGTACCCCGCCCCGGTTCTTTTGTAGTAAAAAAAGGATCAAAGATACGTCCAAGGTCCTCAGCAGAAACGCCGGGGCCAGTATCAGTAAAATCAAGAATAATAGAACCGGTTTTATTTTTACTGCTCACCATGATGTGTGATTTTTCATCGAGATGCTCCTGTTCTTCCATTGCATCTATGGAGTTAATCAGGATATTCAGGAATACCTGCTGCAACTGATTTTTATCAGCCATTACAGTATCTCTTTCTGCCCTGAGCTCCTTTACTATTTCCAGTTCCCTCATCCTTACCTGCGGTTTCAGCATTTCCACCGTATGATTGATCAAATCATGGACGCTGCATTCTTCTATCTGTTCTGTAGAGCTCCTCGAAAAATCAAGAAGCTGTCGGATAATTACATTTATTCTCGTTATTTCACTTTCTACCCGTGCAAGGAAATCCTTTTCCTCTTCCAGGGACAATCCCCCCTTCTGGATGAGATCGATATAACCCAGAATAATACCTATAGGATTTCCTATTTCATGTGCAATCCCGGCGGCAAGCCTTCCCACTGATGCCAGTTTTTCAGATTTTATTATTTCATTCTGGGCTGATTTCAGGTCGTTATTGGCTTTTTCAAGGGAAATAATATGGTTTTTAAGTTCCTTTTTATTCTCATCAAGCCTTTTGAGCATGCTGGCGAGTGCCCTGGACAGATTTCCTATCTCATTGGCGGAGGTATCGCCGCTATAGGAAATAAATTCGCTGTCCTCATATTCCTCGGTCATCCTGAGAAGTTTGTGTATAGGCCCCACAACGATTCTTGAAAGCAGATAGATCCCGACCAGCGCCAGTATTATGGTATCAAGGATGACATAGAGAGCAATAAGTTTTTCAGACTTTCTTAATGTTTCATAAACAGGCACAAGAGATGTAATTATCGATACACCTCCTATTACCCGTCCTTTGTATCTTAATGGTGCTGAAAGACACAGTTCGCTCTTTCCCGGCCAGAGAACCCCCCATGTGGTACCCATATAATTAACAGACCAGGTTGATGTAGTCATAGCGCTTATGGCCATAATCAGTGCATAGTGTTTTCTCTCACCGGAAAACCCTGACTTAAATACAGTTTCTCCGGAATAATCTATGATTGCAAGACCTGAAAACTCACTAGCCTTGAGCAGGTCAGATACGACGGCATTAAAATCATGATTCGATTGAATATCTTTAAGATTTGAAGCGCTGTCCTGGAGTATAAACCGCAGGGTATTTTCAATTGAAAGCACCAGGGCATTTCCGGACTGCTCCTTTGCCTTTATCAGATCCCTTTCATAAAGGTTCAGAATAACAACATTTATCAAAAGCATGGCAGCGACAATCAAAAAAATGAGCTGTGTCAGTATACCTGCTCTCAGTCCGAAGATAGGCGTTTTCAATTATGCACCATAAATTGCGATTAATTTAAGTATAAGGTGTTAAGATACCATTCCGTCAGTTCTTTCCCGAAAAAAACATATAATATTGCACCCAGAGCCAGAAAAGGCCCAAAGGGAATCTTTGCGCTAAGCCCCTTTCTGGACATCAGCAGGGAGATAGTACCAAGCACAGATCCGATAAGGGATGACGCTAAAATAACAAAAATAATCGAGTTCCAGCCCAGCCATGCCCCTATCATGGCAAGGAGCTTTACATCACCGCCACCCATTCCTTCCTTTTTCATCAGGAATTCAAACAAGAGTGCAACAAGGTAAAGTATTCCACCGCCAATGACAATCCCGAGGAGGGATTCTGTCCATGTCACATGTGTGGAAATAAAAGAAATGAGAAACCCGATAATAATGCCGGGAATAGATATGACATCCGGGATAATCATATGTTCGAGATCAATAAAACTGATACAGATAAGGGCGGATATAAAAGCAAAAAAGATGAAATATTGGAGCAGGCCATGATTATTTAAATTATAGCGAATCAGTAACGCCATACTAATGAGACCTGTTGCAAGTTCAACCATCGGATAAAGCATGGAGAAATGTGTTCCGCAGTTTCTGCAGCGCCCCCTCAGTATTAAATAACTTAATACAGGGATATTATCATAAAATCTTATCCTGTTCCCGCAGGCTGTACAGCTGGATGGAGGGGCTACAATGGACTTTTTAAGAGGTAACCTGTAGATACACACATTTAAAAAACTGCCCACTGTAAGGCCGAAAACAAAAGCAAATATTAGTTGTATATAAAATGGGAGCATATATTGATCTATAATTAAAAGGTTTAATAAATTAAACATAAAGAAGAGCATTTCTTTTTAATTTTGTCAATATTCAGGTTTCTTATTAATTTGACATGTTCAGTGTTTTTATATAAAAACCGCCTCTATGATAACTTCAATCAACCCGGACAACCCGCAACAGCGGCTCATAGATATGGTATGCGAAACCCTGGACAGGGGAGGCCTGATTGCCTACCCTACGGATACCTTTTACGGCATGGGTTGTGATCTGTATAATAAAAAGGGAGTCCAGCGCATCCACCAGTTAAAAAACAGGCCGTTGAAAAAACCCTTTTCCATTATATGCGACAGTCTTAAGGGGATAAGCCAGTATGCAAAGGTCTCTGATTATGCATACAAGACAATGAGAAGACTTTTACCGGGACCATATACATTCATACTTGAAGGGACAAAGCTCGTTCCCAAGATAATGCTCACAAAAAGAAAAACCGTGGGAATAAGGGTGCCGGATAACAATATATGCCTCTCGATTGTGAGTACATTAGGCAGGCCGATAATCACCACAAGTGCCATCCATGAAGACCCGTACGCCATACAGGACGCCTTCTCGTCTGCACTCGATATAATAATTGACGGGGGGGCACTTTACCCCGAACCGTCAAGTGTTATTTCTCTGATTAATGATGACCCGGAAGTGATACGTGAAGGAAAGGGAGATATCAGTTCACTGCTCTAGGCTTTTAAAATCAGGGCAGGCCATCCCATTTGTAATCGATACTGCCTTTCATGTTGTTTTTCATACTTTCCTTGAGAATACCTGACATCGATTCTGCAGCTTCTCCAAGCAGGATATCAAGAAGTTTAAGCTTCTTTTTCTGGGGATACACAAGATTAACTTCACCATCTATATCGGCAAGCTCTTTTGTTAATGCAACTGCGTCTTCAAAATTGCCGAGCTCATCAACAAGGCCCCATTCCTTTGCCATTGCCCCTGTAAAGATACGGCCGTCAGCTACTTCCCTCACTTTTTCAACAGGAATGTTTCTGCCCTTTGCAACTGCATCTACAAATTGGGACTGGATATCGGATATTACTGCATCCAGTATTCCCCTGTCCCTTTCAGTCAGATCCCTGTTGGGATTGCCAATATCCTTGAATTCACCGCTTTTAATGGTTTCCAGTGTAAACCCTATTTTTTCTGCCAGTTCCTTGTACTTGTAATATTGCATGATAACACCAATGCTTCCGGTGATAGTGCCTGGATTCGCCACTATCTTGTCTGCAGCCGAGGCTATATAGAAGCCTCCGGATGCAGCCGTTCCGCCCATAGAAACAACCACCGGTTTCTCATCTCTTGATCTCAGAACCTCGCGATAAATCTCCTGAGAAGCACCCACTCCCCCGCCGGGAGAATCAATCCGCAGGATAATTGCCTCTATTGATTTATCCTTTGTGAAGGATGTAATCTGCTTGGTAACCAGTGTAGAGTCGCTTATTTCACCGACTATCGGAATCACGCCTACCTTGTTGGTAAAAGCTATTCCTGAAGAACTGCTGATAGAGCCGCTCAGGGCTGTCATCAAAAGGGTCAGTACAACAATCACGCATGCAAGAATAATAAAAACGGTGAGTATCGGGTGTTTTTTCATTGTATGTATCTTCTGGAAGGATTGGGTTTGAATTACCTGCCCGTAACCGGTACGGGCAGGCTGTGATTATTACTATATGGCCCTTCCACAATACTGTTTCAGGACCGGTTTTTTTATTCGGACTCTTCCTCTGATGATTCCGGGGTTTCGTCCTCTGCTCCAGTTTCCTCTTCTGCCTTTGCTTCTTCTGCCTGCTTGTTTTCAAGATCAAGCATACCGGCCTTTAATAATTCACCGAGGTTCGAGGTAGCTTCTTTTCCGTTATTGAGGTAACTCCTGTAGACATCCTTTTCCTCGCTTTCTTCCAGTTTGCGAATGGAAAGGCCAATCTTCTTGTCATCCTTTGCGATATTGATGACCTTTGCCTGAATTACATCATCTATCTTAAACCGGCTTAAGGGATTACCGCTCTTATCCTTTGTGAGTTCGGAAACATGGATAAGGCCTTCGACACCTTCTTCCAGTTCTACAAAAACACCAAAATCTGTTATATTGGTAACAGTTCCTGTAACCCTTGTACCGGGTTTGTACCTTTCGGGAATTTCATCCCAGGGATCGATTGTAAGCTGTTTAATTCCAAGAGAAAATCTCTCGTTATCCTCATCAATGTTAAGAACAACGGCCTGAACTTCCTCTCCCTTCTTGTAAACCTCAGAAGGATGTTTGATCCGTTTTGTCCATGATATATCGGAGATATGAACAAGTCCGTCAATACCCTCATCGATTCCGATGAAAATTCCAAAGTCTGTAATATTTTTTATCCGGCCTTCAATGGTTGTTCCTATGGGATATTTTTCACCGATAACTTCCCACGGATTGGGCTCAACCTGTTTCAGACCAAGTGAAATTCTCTTGTTATCAGAATCAATATTAAGGACAACCGCCTCAACGTCATCACCAACCTTCAGGATCTGTGAAGGATGTCTGATTTTTCGCGTCCAGGACATTTCAGAAACATGAATAAGTCCCTCGATACCCTCTTTGATCTCAATGAAAGCACCGTAATCTGCAAGGCTTACTACCTTTCCTGTTACCCGTGTGTTGATGGGGTAGTCTTTGTCAGCATTGATCCATGGATCAGGATTGAGCTGTTTAAGACCGAGAGAAACCCTTTCCTTCTCTTCGTCATACTTGAGGACCTTTACGGTAATCTCATCACCAACCTGATACAGTTCGGATGGATGTCCTACCCTTCCCCAAGAAATATCCGTTATATGCAGAAGCCCGTCTATTCCTCCCAGATCAATAAAAAAGCCGTAATCTGTAATATTCTTTACTGTCCCCTGTAATACGGCTCCTTCAGACAGATCCTGCAGGGTCTGATCGCGTTTTACCTTGCGATCCTTTTCAAGCAGTGCTCTTCTGGAAAGAACAATGTTTGATCTCCGTTTATTATATTTCAGGATCTTAAACTCATGTTTTGTGCCTATAAGGGCATCAAAATTTCTCACAGGCTTGAGATCGATCTGTGACCCCGGAAGGAAGGCCTGAAGGCCTATGTCAACAGCCATTCCGCCTTTGAGCCTGGCGATGATTTCGCCCTCAACGGTCTTGTCTTCTTCGTATATGGCCTTGATCTCATCCCATATCTTTATTTTGGCGGCTTTTTCCTTTGAAAGGATAATCCTGCCATCGTCGTCTTCTCTCTTTTCAAGAAGTACATCTACCTTGTCGCCGACCTTTGCGGTCATGTTGCCTTCAGCATCTATGAATTCATTGATACGTATCTGGCCTTCTGATTTATATCCAATATCTACTAGGACATGTTCCTTGCCGATCATAACGATCTCGCCTGTGACAAGCTCTCCCTCATGAATATTTTTACTTTCCTCACTTTTTTCGAAAAGCTCTCTAAAACTGTCTTCGCCGAATTCGTCATCATCTTCGCCATCTGAAGCAGAAGAAAAATACTTGTTCATGCTGTCATCATCAGATTCCTGTTCGTCATTCTTGAAATCTTCATCCATGTTTGTCTGATCGTTAATTTCTTCTTCCTGGCTGCCGTCTAAAATTTTGTCTGTTGGTTTGTCCATTAAACTAAATACCCCCTGAATAATTTATCCTAGTAATTTGGATTTTCTTAAACCTGTTTAAATATCAGAAACTATCAGTGGAAGCAACTATTTTTTCAAGAACCTGTTTTATATCCATTTCGGATGTATCCAGCATGACAGCATCCTCAGCGGGTTTTAAAGGAGCAAGTTTTCTTGACTGGTCCTGTTCATCCCGTTTCCGGATATCTGCCTCCACATCCTCCCTGTTAACATTTTCATTCCTGTCTATTCTTTCCTTATATCGTCTCTGGGCCCTTATTTCCGGAGAGGCCGTAATAAAAAACTTAAAATCCGCATCAGGAAATACCACCGTGCCCATATCCCTGCCTTCAGCAACAAGACCGCCGTGCCTCCCAATTTTACGCTGGAGGGCAGTCATGGCCGTTCGTACTTCAGCTACCGCTGAAACAGAAGAGGAAAGCATGTCCATCTCGGGCATTCTGATTTCCTTTGAAACATCCTCGTCATTAATGCAGATGACAGAGTCTTCCCCATCTCCCTTAAAATGTATATTGATATTTTCACACATTTCAAAGAGGGCCTTTCCATCGGAAAAGGGTATATTCATCCTTTTGGCCTGGAGCGCCACGGCCCTGTACATTGCCCCGGTATCAAGATAGACGAGGTTCATTTTTTTAGCCAGCAAACGGCTTATGGTGCTCTTTCCTGCCCCGGCCGGACCGTCAATGGTTATTACGGGTTTTTTCATGTGTTCCAGATCCTTCGCCATATTACTTATCGAGGCTGTCAATCACCTTTTTCAGGCTGCTGATAAATCTTTCGTTTTCTTCAGGGAGACCTACGTTGATCCTGATATAATCTCCAAGCCCGTAACTCTCCATTGAACGGATTATAACACCTTCCCTCAGCATACGCTGGTAAATATTTTTCCCCCCTGTGGGAACCTTTATGAGAAAAAAATTGGTTTCCGTGGGCAGATACTCAAGCCCCATTTCATCAAGCTTTTCATATAGATATTTGAGCCCGTCTTTTACCATGTTGAGTGTTTTTGTGACAAAATCAATGTCATCAAGTGCTGCAATAGCGGCAGCCTGGGCCAGGAGATTGGAATTAAAAGGCTGCCTGACCCTGTTTATATAGTCGACAATCTCCGCTGATGAAAATCCGTAACCAACCCTCAATCCTGCAAGGCCGTATAATTTGCTGAATGTTCTCATAACTATCAGCCGGTCACGCTCATTCAGTAGGTCCGTTCCTTTTGCTGTTTTTTCTGATGAAAATTCTATATATGCCTCATCAAGAACCACAATAATATCTTCCGGAACCGATTTCATAAAATCCAGCATCTCTTCCTTTGAAATACCTGTCCCGGTGGGATTATTAGGATTATTGACAAAAATTATCTTCGTATTTGGAGTAATTACCTCTTTTATATCATCCAGACTGATCCTGAAATCCCTAAGATTAACAGATACCAGTTCTCCTCCTGCCCCGTTAACAACTTTTTCATAAACAAGAAAGGTTGGAAAGGCCTGTATTACCTCATCCCCCGGAGATAAAAACGATCTGATAGTAAGTTCGATCAATTCGTTTGAGCCGTTTCCGGTAATAATCCTTTCCATGGGCAAACCAAAGATAGAGGATATCTTTTCCTTTAGATAATAGCTGCTGCCATCAGGGTACCTGTGAAGCCTGTTTACATTATCAAGTATGGCTTTTACTGCCATGGGTGAAGGACCGATAGGATTCTCGTTTGAGGCGAGTTTGATGGACCCGGTGATTCCCAGTTCTCTCTCAAGCTCCTCAATGGGTTTACCCGGTGGATATGGAATAAGCCTTTCAATCTTTTCTGTTGTCAGTTTTTTCATTTATATTTCCTCATATTGACGGCGAAGGAAGGGATTTGATCCAGCCTGCTGCCGGTAATATTATATTAAATGTGAAAGCATCCGGTGTTATATCAAAGGGGCCGGAAATATCAAGAAATTTACCCTGTAAGGAATGCTCCGATAGATTTTTTATGACAAAGATACTTGATATCCTGAAAAAAATTCAGTATTTTCTTTCGGTTTTTAACTGAGAAAGAAATATTTATTAAAAAAATCAGGCAAGTAAGTCTTGACTTAGGGTTTTTGATTATTTATCTTGGGTACTTTCAAATACAAGTCTAATCTTTTCTCAGATCAGAAACTTAAGGTTGTTGCTAATAAATATGAAGATATTAAAAACAGGAGATTTATGAACAAGTCACAACTTATTGAAGCCCTAGCTAAAGAGGAAAACCTGGCGCTGAAAAAGGCCGAAGAAGTGGTCAACACGGTCTTTGGTGACATGGAAAAGGCACTCGCGAATGGAGAACGGGTAGAAATCAGAGGTTTTGGCAGCTTTAAGATCAAGAAATATGACGGCTATCAGGGCCGGAATCCTAAAACAGGTGAGATCATTAATGTTGCACCCAAAAAACTCCCGTTTTTTAAGGTCGGCAAAGAACTCAAAGAAAGAGTCGATATCTCTTAATCTAAGATAAAGTCCTGGTCCAGCTGAATGGGGAGTTTGCGGTACCCTTCACCCGAATCCGTCAAAAGGGGTTAATAGCCCGGGATCGAGAAAAGATTTATGATGTCCTAGAATATTTGCGGGTCCGGGTGGACCATGCGTGACAAACGCTTATGAACCCCGTCAGGTCCGGAAGGAAGCAGCGGTAAGTAAGGCAGTTTGTGTCGTTTTGGTATCTACCCGGACCCTCAAGTATTCTATACGTCTATCTCCTATGCAGCCATTCAATAAAAATAATCGAATAACAGATGAAACCAAACCCGGAGAACCATTTTATTACTGCTTCTCCGGGCTGCTGAAATATAACTCACTGTGCCACAGGATCTATACCCGCAGCGGCGGATTCAGTGATCACCCCTATAAAAGCCTTAATATAAGCTATTCGGTGAATGACGATCCTTCCTGTGTTGACCGGAACCTTGCGCTTATGCTTGAAAATACCGGAGCTGACAGGCTCATTCACATGAACCAGCAGCATGGCAGCAGGGTCATATCCCTCAGTGAGACTAATAAAGAAGCAGGACACGAAAAGGTATTTGATGCCGATGCACTTATAACTAATATTCCGTCAGTCGCCATCATGGTGAAACAGGCAGACTGCCAGGGCGTTATACTGTTTGACCCGGAAGAAACCGGTTGTTGCGGTAGTTCACTCAGGCTGGAAGGGGAGCGTACAAAATATCCTCGGTAAAACAGTAAAAAGAATGGAACAGGACTTCAGTTGCTCTCCGGGTAATATCATTGCGGCAATAGGCCCTTCTCTGGGGCACTGCTGTGCGGAATTCACAACCTACAGGGAAATATTTCCCGAGCACTTTCAGAAATACATGAAGGGTGAATTTAATTTCGACTTCTGGGCTATCAGCGAAATGCAGCTTACCAACGCCGGACTTTCAGCTGATAATATCGAAAGGGCAGGCATCTGCACAAAGTGCAGAACTGATATCTTCTACTCATACCGGGGTGAAGGAGTGACAGGAAGATTTGCCACCGTTGCAATGATCAGAAACAGAACCCGCCATTAACATTCAGAAAAGGAATATAAAAAAAATCGGCCGGCAACCGGATACTTAATGGGGTTTTCACCGGTCACCAGCCGAAGACATCCGTCACTTCCAAGCGGATGTTAATTGAAATACTATAAGGCAAAGTCCATGCCATATTCATTTTACTGATTCAAAAAAAGTAACACCCTGTTTAAATTGACGATTTTCAAGTGAAAAAATCAACAACCTTTTTGGTAAGACGGTTCGGGTGTCGGGGCTTTTTACAGGGTGGAAAACAATATCTATACAGATGGAGTAGAGGAGATAATCATGCCCGATCTATATGGACAACACATAGTTTTAACAACAATAAATTTAAACTTCTCGACCTTGATCACCCCAGAGTGGAGAAAGACATACTCGGTGAGATAAAATCCGGGGTAGACGTATATTATGATCAGAGATGGGGGCTTACTCAGGAGTTCTGCGGTTTTTTATATGAGATACCTGAACTTCTTGAGAACAGGGATATCCTTATCGTGGGTGCAGGGATCGGTGCCGAAACAGTTGTAATAGGCAGCATGGCTAAAAAACTGTATATCAATGATCTTGCGCCTGTTGCCCTTGATTACTGCGCCAGACAGCTCAGGGAGAACAACATAAACAACTTTGAAACTTTGCCCGGAAGCTACGGATCAATGGATATACCGGATGTTGACCTGGCTGTTGCATGTTTCTGTGTCTATACAAGTGAAACCATGAGGGCAATGAAAAGCTTTATTGAAAGAGCAGGCAGCCCGGTACTTATAGTCAATGAGACCCTTCCCAATTTCGTAAGGCTTATGAAGGCGCTTAAAAGGAAGAAGAAACCGCTGGTTCCCGAAGACCGGTTTCCATGCTACCTGTTTGAGTGATCTTTAGTTACTCAACACGTCTGTTTTCGTCATCAAAGGGTTCGAGGTGTACAACAACATCCATGACCTCCGGGCCGTTGTTGAGGAGCTGTTCCTTGACATCCTCGGATATCTTATGCCCGGTGCGCACAGTGAGTTCAGGTTCAACCAGGATATGGAGGTCAATATAAAGGTGTGATCCGAATTTTCGCGTTCTGATTGCATGGACGCTCTTTACGCCATTTACGCCTGTTGCCAGCATCCTGATAAGCGCCTGGGTCCTGACAGATGCCCCGGTATCAATCAACCCCTTAACTGCGGGGATGATAATATCCCATGATACCTTGAGGATAAAGCAGGCAATTAATACTGCTCCGATATGATCCACAAATCCCCAGTCCGGATAGAGCGCTGCAATCACAACCGCAACCAGGGCAGGTATGGAGCTCAGGGCATCGGACCTGTGATGCCATGCATTTGCAATAACAGCCGATGATTTAACCCTTTCTCCCACATGAACAGTCCAGCGGTAGAGGATCTCTTTACCGATGATTGATAAAACCGGTCCTGACAGGGCCACCCAGCCAATGGTCTTCATGTGTTTTTGATGTATTGTGGTAACTGAATTATAGGCAAGGCCTATGGCAACAGCCCCAAGCACCAGGCCGATGGCAACAGTCACCAGTTCCTCTATTCTCTGATGGCCATAGGGGTGGCTGCTGTCCGGCGGGGCAGACCAGAATTTAACACCAAACAGCACCGCAATATCGGTTGTCATATCAGACAGGCTATGTACTGCATCTGCCACAACCGCCTGGCTTGAACCCATAATTCCGACCAGGAGTTTTATTCCTGCCAGGAGTATGTTTACTATCATACCTCCCCAGGTAACCTTTTGGATCTGGGCAACATTTTGAGGATTGATTTCCGGTTCACAATTATCTTTCATAGTTTTTCTCTATATCCCCAGCATCTTGATTATATCATCCTTATGGGAATAATCCTGGATAGACTCCCTGTATTCAAACCGGTCGCCCACAAGTATAAACCGGTAGTCCAGGTTTTCACAGGCCTTTTTATCCCACAGGGCATCTCCGAAATAGATTCTTGATTCGAACTGGACACCCCCGGAGGCCTCTGACTCGGCCGCCTTCATGATGCCTTCTCTTGAATAGTGATCAGATGAAGAGGAAAAAGTAAAGCCGGAAATATCAATACCAGCGGCTTTGAGTTTGAGCTTTGCTGTTTCTCCCCACCCCCCTGTGGCTATCGCGACGCTGCAGTTATCCCTTTCTGAAAGATCACTTAAAAAGCTGGCAGCCCCTGTTATTTCCCTTATACTGCAGGGATTATGGTTAATATGTTCTGAAATCAGTTCAAAAAAAATCTCCCTGAATTTTTGCACCAGTGTATTTTTATCACCGGGAATCCTGTACCTGTCAATGACTTCAGTCAGGATACCTATGTCCGTTGCATATTTATAGGAATCCCAGTCGGGCAAAATTTTTATACCGAACATAAGCTCTGCAGCTTTTAAAAAACAGGCTTCATCAAAACCTGTTGAGTCCACCAGGGTGCCGTCCACATCGAACATTACAAGGTGCATCGGATTTTCCTGTTTAAAATGAAGATTATTTTCATTGCTGTCTTTAAAACGCAACAATCAGGAGCTTCATCATAATCCTTCACAACAAGTGAAACAAGACCAAGAGACTGGCTCATAGTATATTCCGAAATGGCAACCCTGACTTTTTAACATGAACTTCACCTGAGTTCATGTCAGAATTGTCAAAAATATTCATATTCGTATTAAAATTCTAAAACTCAGGTCAGATAATTTTTCGGTTATAGTATAACTTTAAAACCAAAACACCTACAAAATATCTCTTACATTAAATAATTTATCATAACAATCCCTCTAATTCCTGGTTTAAACTATCCTCATTAAAACCGAATAGATAGGCAATAAATCCATATTTATTTTTAAGAATTCAGGTAAATCAGCCGATACACTGAAAAAACAGCAAAATTTCGATATATAAAAATCTTTTATAAGATGAAAATTCATTTAGATACTCTTTTTAGTTACTTTTTGATGCTGAATATCGATAATCATTTTTTATTAGAGGAAGGGATATTATGTATTACAGATTAATTTTTTTAAGGATTTTCCAGAAAAAATATTTCGGACCGGCAATTCATGCAATAATTTTTCTATCGCTCTTTTTCCTGTTTACAACAGGATGCAGTGATTCTAATTCTCTTACTTCTCCGGCCAATGGAGATACTACCAATGGGGATACTGATAATGGAGACACATCAGAAGTTGAGCCACTGACAGACGCAGTTGAAATATTCTTTCAGGATGGTGACGGTGAGTGGACCCTGCTGGATAATACTGAGTTTATGGCGACAGGTATATTCATTCCAACGGTCACGGACAGCGACGGCCGTTACGGAGTTGCCATGATCCGTGTTTATGCTGAGGACCAGGAGGTGTACTTATACACTCTTGAGACAACCACTGCAGAAATTCCTCAAATTGATTTCAGCGATACTTTAGCGTTGGATGATGGTACAGCATCACTGACGGTCAATGTGGGCGAGCCGGATATTGCTGGTTCAGATATCGGCATTCATCTGCGTGATGAGAGTGACTGGAATTTTAATGGAATTTCTATTACCTATCCCAATCTGGAATCGGGAAATTATGATCTTATCCTTACCCAGACGGAAGAGGATAATGACATTTTGAATAACTATCCTTCAACTCTTCTTGCCCGCCCTGACCTGGCAATTGATGACGGCGATTCCCTTGTACAGGATATAACCACATCGGATTTAGCAGGCAGTACAGTCCTTGCAGGGCCCTATACAGTTACAGTCAGGGATCACGAAAGCGGAGCCCCTCTGGACAGCACTCTTTATGAGGGGAATGTAGACCTGTTAACATCAAACAGCACATTTGTCGAGCTTGGGGACAAGGACGACAATGATACGAATTTTGAATATACCGCACTGGGAACTCTCCTTGCAGATAATAATACTTATATGCTGAATATCGATTTTGAACCGGATGAGTATCGTGAGCTCACTTATTTAGAGACCTTTTTGAACGAAGGGGACAAAGATATTAGTCTTCCTGTGGATGACTTCGACCTGACTTTTACAGATGATATAAGTAACGGCAACCTGCTGCCCGGTATGGACATTCCTGAATTTGAAGATGTAACTTCAATAGGTTATTCAGTATACTTCGACGGAAGCATCGCCGGTATTCAATACCGTGCTCAGAGTTTTATAACCGCTTCAAGGCAGACAGGCACCTCATTCTTTCTGCCTGATATCTCCTCAGCCGAAGGATGGCAGAGCAACTGGTCTATACCCGCTGATATTGAAACCGATCGGTCTTTTATATCCGTATACCTGGGCTCAATGGATATTACTGATGAGGCTCTTCTTGCTATCTCCGGATTTTCCGAAGGATATGAGGTTCTTCAACAAATGGAGGACGGCGAATGGATAATAACCCTGCGCGAATCCATATACAGCGGAGGGGCTCTCTAGAGTAATCGAGCTTTAATTCGTAAAGGGATCAGATAACCGGCGGCAAAAAAAGCCGCGACTAAACCGCCCGGGGTTGAAAATTCTACCCCGGGCGATAAAAAAATATAACTGATCGCCAATAAAGGTCCCTGCAAATGCATAAAAAATCACCAGGGGCAACTGCAGGTAGCCACGATGAGCTGCAAAACTCCCCAGAACAAGAATTGTCTCACCCTCGAAAAAAGTGCCAATCCCTATTGCAGCATATCCGAATGTTGATATGAATTCGTGCAGCGATATATATTAGGTTTTCAAAAATTCACACTGTTAATACACCTGACCCTGCCAGCCCCCTCAACAATCTCCCCAATCCTGTATGCATGTTCACCGGATTCATGAAGCAGCTTAAGGACATCTTCCGAATTTTCCGCCCTGCAGACAACTGCCAGGCCTACACCCAGGTTAAAGGTCCGGAGCATATCTTCATGAGATACATTTCCAACCTCTTTAATTACACCGAAGACCTGCTGCGGCTGATAGCAGCCAAGGTCAATAACCGCGTCAACGGTTGAAGGGAGAATCCTGTTAAGGTTTTCCTTAATTCCTCCGCCCGTAATATGGGCAAAACCCACGGCCTTGCCGTCAAACAGTTTTTTAATTGATTTATAATAACAGCGATGGGGTTCAAGCACTGCCTCAAGAAAGGTTTTATCTTCAAGCTGCCTGTCAGCCAGTTCAGGATACCTGGATAATAGATCCCTTATAAGGGTATATCCGTTTGTATGAGGGCCAGAGGACCCAATCGCTATAACTGCATCTCCGGGCTGTATCTTAGACCCGTCTATCACTTTGTCCGAATCCACAATACCGATAATGCTCGATCCCAGGATATAGGTCTCGGGAGGCAGTATGTCCGGCTGTTCGGTTGTTTCACCACCGGTCAGGACACACTCGTTCTCCTGGCATATTTTCGAAATCGCCGAAACTATCCGGGTAACAGCCTCTTTCTCCAGCTTTCCGCAGACCACTAGATCCTGGACTGCGAGGGGAATGGCACCCATGACAACACAGTCATTTATAAGGTGATTGATCATGTCATAACATACCGATTCTATTTTATCGTACCTGAAAGCAAGTATCTGTTTTGTGACCGGCTCCTCGGTTTTTAAGACAAGCAGCGGATCGGTATAATTCTTTACATTCAGTTTAAAAAGAGAGGCAAAGGCCCCGACACGGTTTTTCAGTCGGTCATCTTTCCCGTCTATAATCTTTGAAAAGCCCGATTTTGTTTCATTTGCCTCATCTATGTTGACTCTATATTCCATCTTCAACTCTCTTTCAGGTCTTCGCAACAATCACATTTGATTTTGACGTGCGGAATATCACATTTATGTCCCTGAATCCCGCCTCTTTCAATACCCTGATCTGTGTTTCCTCACTGAAAGGGATATCAATATGGTACTGCCCATCCTCCAGCATTGGATTGCCTTTCTTGATCTCCAGGAATTCCTCTAACAGTTGTTTTTCTTCCTGCGGTGAAACAATATAGTCCCCTTCCACAAACATGCCTCCGGGCTTAAGGGCATTTTTTATCTTTTTATAAAGGGCAATCTTTTTTTCCGGCATCAGGTGATGAAATGACATAACAGTCACAATATAGTCGAAAGAATCGGGCATCAATTCCATTGAGAGATAAGAATAGGCAATTGTCTTTATTTGTGACCTGTATTTTTCATACCTGGCTGCCAGTTTTTTCAACATCTCCTCCGATAGATCAACAGCGGTTATCCGGGAATTTGGAGCTTTGGCAAAGATAAATTCCAGTTCCAGCCCCGTACCTGCACCCAGGTCCAGGACTTCTAACGACTCATCCGTGTCTCTAAAAGGAAAAGCGATATGGCCGTAGAATTTTTCATACTCCTCCAGGATAGAGGCCATATGTTCATCATATTCTTCAGCCCTTGTATCGAAGAAAGATTTCATTTCCTCATGTGTTTCAGACATTTTTTCTTTCTCTAGATCTAATTACTTTTATACTCAGTTTCCCTGTCTTTTCTTCTTGCAAGCTCGCTTGTATAATTCCGCCCCAGTGTATCAGCATGCTTTTTTGCCCACTCTGTAAGTTTTGTACTGCCCGCTGGAGAAGAGTCGACGCATAAAAGATTTGCCATTAAACCTTCAATCTCCTCTCTTGTTATCATTACATCATCTACAATCCTGCCGATGATCCATCCGGCAATATAACCGATAAAGGGCGGAACCTTGACAACAGGGCGATGTTTGCCGATTATTTCACCGATAGTCCTTACAAGTTCTCGGTAGGTGAAAGTTTCTGGTCCTATTGCATCTATTATAAGATTTTTATCATCCCTTCCATGTTTAACGGCTAAGTCTGCAAGGTCATCAACATAAATGGGCTGCATTTTATATTCTCCATCTCCAAAAACGCCAAATACCGAAAGATGACGCAGGCCCCATGCGATATTGTTGATCAGTATGTCCTCTTTGCCAAATAGAACTGTAGGTCTCAAAATGGCATAGGAAACTCCGCTTTCAATCAAAGATTTTTCCAGGCGCGCCTTGCCGCTAAAATATTCAAGAGGGGAATCCAGGGAGGGATTTGTAATGCTGACATGGACTACCCTTTTTACCCCTGCCCTTTTTGCGGCATCAAACATTATCCCGGTATTTCGCACCGCATCAGCATGAGTAAATGTTTTATGATTAAACCGGACCCAGTAGGTATTATAGAGCACGGAAACACCCTTTAGTATTTCTACAAGACTTGACGAGTCATCAAAATTAAAGGGGTAAACCTGTATTTTATCGCCAAAGGGATTTTTACGCCCCGGTGAATTTGTGAGTGTAATAACTCTATGACCTTCATCAATCAGCTTTTTGGCAATGTATTTCCCGGAGTAGCCAAAGGCGCCTGTAACGGCATGTATTTCATTATCCATGTTCCCTCTTAATGAAAAATATCAGGTGAATTTCTGAACCTTATATTTGTATTCGTACAACAGATCAAATCCAAGCTTCTTATACAGTCCTCTGGCCGGAGTGTTTCCGGTTACTACCTGCACATAGGCTGCATCAGCATGATTTTGTGCAGCCCAGTGCAGCATGCCGTTTATGAGTTCATACCCGTAACCTTTATTTCGATGATGAGGGTGCGTCACAATATCGAATATGCCGAAATATCCATCCGTTGTCATCCAACTGCTCAAATGCAGGCCATGCATTTAAACCTGCTTTTTCAATTTCAATATTGTTCAAACTCTTACCATCCATTGTAATGAATCTTATCATGCAAAGTAATTTCCTTTTGTTTTAATATCCTTGCGCTATCCGACTTATATCCAAAAGGTATTATCGATGCAATCTCAAGCTCAGGTGGTATCCCCAAGATTGTTTTTAATTTATCTGTATCCTGGGGCACATAAGTAACTCCAAATAAATCTTCTTCTGCCATTGCCAGCAGTATATTCTCAATACAACACCAGATTGAGGCGAGACAGTTAAGATCGTATACACTCTTACTTTCGGCAATTTGTGTTTTTGGTTTATACACAACAATCAATACTTCGGGGGCAGTCAGAATCATCCTTTTCTGTCTGGAAAGAGCATCAACATACATTTCTTTTGCATCCGCATCATATCCTTCAAATGATTTTTTAAGTTCTTCCATCTGATAACTGTCTGGAATTCTCTCTGCTTCAATAATATTGAATCTTACTGATTCTTTGTTGATAAAAATGAAATCCCATTCCCGAAGATGATTATATGTAGGAGCTTCTATTCCAGCCTCGAGTATTTTGAGAATTTTATCTTCTGGCACAGATTGAGAAGAAAATTCTCTAACTGTCCTTCTTTTACCAATTACATCATAAAATTCCATAAGACGTCTCCATGATAAGTATACTAATAGTTTGCCGTATTATGAGGAGCAAGGTGGATCACAATTCCGGTTAAATAGCCTGGGCGGGGAAGTTTAAGTTTATAAAATCCGCCCATTGTACTGTATTTCATATAATTTTATCAGGTTTTCAAAATCTATAGTGGCTCAGTCTCTCCCGTTGTATGTTTTGATATTTCCTTAAAAGCTTCTTCTACATTATTAAATGACAATAAATAGAGGTCTTTTAGGGTTTCGATAACAACAGCATCTGCTTCAGAGCCGCTTGCGATGCAGTAAGCCATTTTTTTATTTGACAGTTCAAAGTATCCGGCATTGTGACCCGGAGGGTTTACACCCCATTTCTTATGTGCGAGTTCATATCCTGCATCCCTGTAATTTTTCTGATAATTAATTGATTTTATATCATCCCATGGAATGACAATATTTAGGTTCCCCGACATTTTAATTCCTGACTCATTGACCTCAATTGTATTTTTTTGGATTGATATAGCGAAAAGCAATAGAAATATAGCGGCAGCAACAATTGCCCCTGAATATCTCTGCAGCTTCCCATAATTAAATTTTGTAAACAGGAACAGAAAAACAACCAAAAAGAAAATAGTAAGACCAATCGGATATATTACTGGCGGTCGTATTAATATTTCCATTTTTTCTTCCTTTATTACTCAATGATATGAATTTATGCTTCTTCCTCGTGCTCAACATTGATGATTACATTTCCGACCTTGTGACCTTTTTCAACATATCGATAGGCATCCGCTGTTTTTTCCAGGGGATATCTCCTGTCTATGACTGGTCTAAATGCGCCCTCCTCACAAAGCTGCCTGGCGAGAAGAACCGAGCGCCGATGATTTTGCGGGAAAGGGAATTTGACCTTTCTGCTGCCAATGAAGGATGTCGTGAGTGTAAGTAAGAGATTTTGAGCCATCCAGCCCAGTTCCGATGAAATATATGCCCCACCGGACCGCAGTATAGGTTTGCACTTCTTAAATGTGCTTTTGCCGACAGTATCAAAAACATAGTCAAACTTTTCTCCGGTTTTAGTGAAATCCTTTTTTTTATAGTCAATCACTGCATCAGCACCCAATGACCTCACCAGCCCTTCATTCTCCCCAGAACATACCGCGGTTACCCTGGCCCCAAAGTATTTCAGAAGCTGCACCGCCGCTGAACCAATGGCCCCGGTTGCGCCATTTACAAGAACCTTTTGCCCGCGTTCAAGGCTTATCTTGTTTATAAAGTTATAGGCATAATGTAAGCCTTCCAGGCAGGCTGCTGCCTCCTCATAGGACAGATTACTCGGCATTGTGGCTATACCTTTATGAGCAGGGAATGTCATATACTGCGCCTGCGAAGCCACGCCATTATCATCAAAGCCAAAAACATCATCTCCGGGTTTTAACGATTTAACCTTTTTGCCGACAGCTTCAACCCTGCCGGCAAAATCGGTTCCCGGAATGGACTTCCTCGGCTTAAGCAGACCCGTAGTAAAACGCATAATAAAAGGTTCTGCTCTGAGTCTTGCACAGTCCGTTCGGTTCACTGTCGTTGCATATACCCTGATCAGCACTTCAACGGATTCAGGAACGGGCTTTGCTACCTCGTTAAGCCGGAGCACCTCAGGAGGACCATATTCTTTGTATTCAATAGCTTTCATCGCTATACCCTGGAACAGATTGTTAATTTTTAATATTTTTGAAGTTCATTATATTTGAATTCCAGATCTATACCGGCCTTTTCAAACATTATCTCAGATTCTTCACCCGCATGATATCTTCGTTCACATACAACCCGTCTGATGCCGCAGTTAATGATAAGCATGGCACATGTGCGGCATGGCGTCATTCTTGTATAAATGGTTGAGCCTTCTATTGAAATACCCTGTCTCGCGGCCTGACAAATCGCATTTTGCTCAGCATGAATTGTTCTCATGCAATGTTCTGTAACCTTTCCATCTTCATGTGTAAGTCGTTTAATCTGATGACCTATATTATCACAGTGCTCAAACCCGGCAGGTGATCCTACAAACCCTGTTACCTGAACCTGCCTGTTTTTTACTATAACGCAGCCGCTCTTGCCTCGATCACATGTCGCCCTTTTTGAAACTGAATCAGCTATTTCCAGAAAGTAGTCATCCCAGGATTGTCTATCATCGAGTACTGCATTTTCAGATTTCATAAATTTTTCCTTTTATTTTTAAATTAACGTACAGGTTATGCTATCCTTATGGTTTAACACCAACAGCCATCAGATGTGAACTGACTCCTAAAAGAGCCGGTTCCGATTCCAGTGCTCTTGCGATCCCGAGAAGCACATTGCGCTGCGTTTCATCTTCCCACCACTCGTCAACATCAGGCGCCAGCCAGGAAGGCCCTTCCAGGCCATAAACCCTGGTGTCTGAAAATCCTGCCTCACTTACCTCGGCCTTCAGTTCATCCGGGTGGTGAAAGAAGGTATCCATAAAATAATTCGGATTGTCTGTAGGATTTTGATGAAGCCCGTTTTTAAGATCTCCATTCACAATTTCAACAAATCTCGGATCTTTAAGATATCCCGAGTGCAATCCGTCAAGAGTTGATGCAAAGCGTGATATGCCGACAGCCAAGAGAACACCACCTGTTTTTAAAACCCTGTAAGCTTCTGATAATGCCCTTAATCGATCCCGCTTATCGGTAAGATGGTATAACGGCCCTAACAGCAGGGCCGCGTCAACGCTGCTGTCATCTCTCTCAAGTGAACAGGCATCACCGACCTCTGCACCTGCGAGCTGATGTTCCGGCTGCTGCATTGATTCCTGCCTTGCCAGTTCGATATGAAGTGGGACAATGTCAATCAGATGGACCCTGTAACCTCGCCGGGCAAGCCACAGGGCATGCTTTCCTGTCCCGCCGCCAATATCAATAACAGTCGCCGGAGCCGGAGGAAGGAAGCGTTCAAGCATCTCACGGGTACGTGCCCGCTCAATTTTACCGCCACCGATATCCAGCCGGTTTTCTTCGTACCCAGAGGCATAATGGGTTATCACATCCTCCGGCAGTGGTGATTGCGATTTTTTGTCTCTTTTCATCTCTCTTCCCTGCAAAGCGTTCTGCCAGGGGCAACCATATTTTAACGTTGTTGCCCAAAGCAGATGGTTATATAATTTTCGGTGTTTCGATCTTCTTCCTTTTGCATCCAAATAATAAAGACTTCCAGCCACCTACAAGTATTAATGCAGCAGAAATGATCCATATAATACTAATGCCAATTGAAATAGCCGTTTCAACAGGTGAACATTTATTGTTTTCAATACATCTTTCAGACAACAGGAAACCGGAAAGAAACGCTATCAGGATGAACAACAGAATATTATAAAAAATTATCACAGAGACTCTTCGAAACCTGGAAGGGTAAATATAACCTTCTTCCTCGATTACCCTTTCAGCTAATGCCTCGTACTCAGAAACCTGTTTCGGGTTTTTATATGCTACGATTGAATTTGCACAAAAGTCATGAATTGCCTGGTGCTTTCGTGTAGTAAGTACAAACATTAAAGAAACTGTACCCAGCAAAGTTTTCAGTATGAATCTTATAAATGCAAAAAATATATTGATATTCCTGCTATTGCTGACATCCTGGACCTTAAGCTTTAAAAGGTGATGGCCTATTGTCCCGCCTGTACATGAAACCAGAACAGGTTCAAAAAAGAGTACAGGCACCATAACGACAGTTATCCTTACCCAGACCGGTTCAAATGCAAAAGTGGTAACCAGCAGGAATAATCCAACCAGGACAAATACAAAAATAAATGAATCGATGATACACGCCTGCACTCTTCTAATCAAACGTGGATAAATAGTGGGTAAAATATTTTCGGACATTTCTTTCTTCCTGATAACTCCAGGTTATATATTCTGTAGTTCTTTTAAAGATTTACCTTCTTTGTTATGCAGTAACTGGTTTGTAATATACTATCTCTGGATCATCCGGATCTAAATTTTCAATCCTTCCAGTTTGTTTGAAACCTTCTGACGCCAGTAAAGCCTGCATTAAAGAGTTGGATTCATTGGTTGATGTCCAGAGCTCCTTCCCTGTGCCAACAATGGCTTGTGCCCTTCGAAGTAATTCTCTCCCAATTCCACTCCCGCGCCGACTTTCGGCAACCATTAACATCTCAAGCGTTGGTCTATCAAAGAAGGAGCGGTTCACTACAAAATATCCCACCACTTCTCCGTCATCTAGGACCACCTGAACAGTACCTTGCTTGAGTGATGAATCGATAAATTCTGAGCGATTAAGTACAGAATTGATAGCTGAGTCAATCGCCTTAATAGCATACGAGTCTTCTTCTGTTCCCTGTCGAAATTCCATTGCTCCTCAATTAAAAAAATAGGTACAAGGCAAACTATAACTGTCGGGTCTGGGCCTTCTGACATAAACGAACTAAAGGGAAACGATCCCAAAAGCCATGAATCTGTCAAATATCAACGGGCTGTTGCCCAAAGAGTGTTTCCGCCGTTTGCATAGTTTTATATAAGGAACTTATTGTTTTTCATCATCTAGCCGAAACGCACCGAGGGTGAATAAACCGGAAAACATTAATAAGAGCGAAAAAAACCGCTCATAGCTGTAAAATATGAGCCTTTGAGTGTTACGTACAATATCTTTTCTGCCGCCTTGAACGTTACTCTTGGATTTATTATCCTTTGGCATGTTGACCAGTATCAATATATTCTGTATGGCGGCAATCAGATAGTCCTGTACCTCCATACGCCAGAGATTACGCCACCTTGCCCTTTTAAAACCATGTCGTGTTGATCTGGCAAAAGAACGCTCTGATAAGTGCTGCCTGGTCTTTAAATCCTTCTTACATTCTTTGCTCTTTGTATGCTCTAAAATCAGATCAAGTTCATCCTGGCGTTCATGCCTTTTAAGTGTCCGTCCTGACTTTGATCTGGTGCACTTTTCTTTTATCTCACAATTTTTACATTTTCTGGCCGGAGCTATATATTCATAATGCTTCCGGTCCTTTCTAAACTTTCGCTTTGTCAGGGTTTCTCCGGCAGGGCAGATAAAAATGTCATTATCATGGTCATAGGTAAATTCTTCCTTTGTAAATATCCCTTCCTTGCTGCCAGAACCCCTGTGGCTCTCTTCAACAGATGGAATATGTGTTTTAATACCTTGGTCATGATAATGGAGGTAGTTATCTATCGTGCCATATTTGGTATCAGCCACAATAGCTTCTGGTTTTGTACCAGTATTTTGCTGATGGATATCAATCATCTCTTTAAGTGCTGCTCCATCATCAACTGATCCCGGAGTTACTTTGGTTGCTGTAATTATTTCATTCTTCTCATCAACCACACGATGTGTCTTATAACGTAACTTTGGTCTGCTGTTACCATACCTGGTTACTGAGGCATCAGGATCAGTAGTTGATACATGCTTCTTATTTATGAGTGTACTCTTCTGGCCTCTAAAATCATCCAGGCGTTCTTCAAGGAGACGATAGCTTTTCTTTAAATACCTTTTAATGTCATGCATGTTAACAACGGAGTTGTTTGAGGCATCAGCATCTACAAGACTTGAATCAATAAATGCTTTATTACCATCAATGAGGCCGGCTTCAACACATTGCTGAAGAATAATGTCGAAGAATCTTCTGAAAGCATGAACGCCCCATCGAGTCCGGGCTTTACTTAATACACTATGGTTCGGGATATCATCCTCAATGTCGTAACCAAGAAACCATAACCAATCGAGTCTTAACGGCAAGGTAGTCATCAACTCGCGTTCGGACCTTACATTGAAGAGGAACAAAAGAAGCATCAATTTTAGTATAACAGGAGGAGGGACAGATACATTACCTTTCGCTCCGTATGTATGTTTTACTTCCCTGTATATAAAATCGAAATCAATTGTTTCAGATATTTTACGTAGAATATGGTTCTCAGGAATACGCTTATCCAGGTTGAATCCTGTGATAAAAAGCTTTTCTTGAAAGCCATTTTGCTGACCCATCATGGCGAGGCTCCTTGAATTGGACTTGCCATTATTATACATTTTTAGAGCGATTTATCAATGTTAAAGTATATTATAACGATATATTAATATATATTGATAATTTAAAGATGCTAATAATTGTTACAGCTTACAGATTTTGTGAAATCATATGAGTTTAATTATTTGGGCAACAGCCCGTCAAGATGCGACACCATAGTTTTTAGATACTGGTTTTGTAATTCTAAGAACCCTGTTTATTAATTTGATAAAAGTTTGCTATATGTTTTTTAGCGTCTGATAAATGCCGTAGGCATTCATCACATTTTTCTTTAAGATTTTCATCTTTGACTGATGACACTTTTTCAATCCGCTTATTTACAGCTTCTATTGATAGCTCGTATGAATTATACCTTATATCATCAACATCGGGTCCGCCACATATTTGATTTAATATGAAACTGTCTAATGTGAATTTGAAGACATTTTCAGGATTATGTTCAAGTGCCTCACCTACAGCCAGGATAAGCATTTCACTTGCTCCGGCATCTGAGCCTTCTCGCAGGCTAAATGCTACTTTAAGCCATTCTTTATCGCCTGATGCAATATTTCTCAAGAGGTCATGCCATTTCTTTTCATCATCATATAATGATATGCATACTTTTTTAGCCCCTAAATCCTTTATATCCTCCAGTATAACTTTTGCAGATAATTCTTCCGCACAAACATTTTGAATATGAATTGTGATAGCTATAACAATAATAAAAATTGTGTATATAATTTTCATTTTTTATCCACACGCTGTAGCTAGCATTCACGCGGCGGCGCATACCATTAAAAGGTTGTTGAAGCACCGAATATCACAAACCAACAAAGATTGATTCGGGAGGATAGTAGTTTGTCACTATTGAGCGTGAGGTTCTGTTTTGTTTTTATTCATAGTCGTCTTTACCTCTTCAGGTATGTCAAAAATACCTTCAGGCATTTCAATATTCAGCTCAATTTTTTCTATTATTGTTTCAAATTGCTTCTGATCGTTAGTAAAATCTATTACTTTATATGGAAAAGAATGCCGTTTATCTTCTTATAGTCTCTGCTTAGTTTCAATTACTGGTTTTAAAGATTTGATGCTTTTTGAATAATATGTTTTTGGATGCTTCTTTCAATATATTTCACCAGAGGCGGACAATTGTTGTTTAATTATTTACTAAAGGTGCTCAATGATACAGCCACTGAAGGGAACGCACGCAGTAGTTGCTTATCTACAGTTATTAAAGGAACTTTAAGATCATTTGCAACCGCAATAAATTCACAATCATACGCAGAACATTTAGACTCTGAGGCAAGTCTTAAAACCTCAGATGATGGTACATGATATTCTCGCTCCTTTAGTAATTTCAATGCGCTATTCATAATGATCTGGGCTTGCTGCAAATCAATGATATTTTTTCGCATATAAAAAGCCAGGACATTTCGAAATTCACTACGCCATAAAACCGGTGCAGCCCATTCAATATCTTTTTGTAAAGCACGTTCAGCTGATAAGGACTGGTCACTTGACAGGAAAAGATAACCGATAACATTTGTATCAACAACAATCATAGCCTGCCTTCTGCCTTTGCCTGGTTGAAAGCCTCATCACTAATCATATGCCCGGATGTCAATTGACGAAGTTGTCGAACATTTTCAAGCATCTCATCAAGGTTTATTCTTTGACTTGTAATAGAATTTTCAATGCACATTATAATTTCGCTGTTTATGGATCGCCTATTAATTTCAGCAACTGTCTTAAGTCGTTTATAAAGCTCATCGGGTATGTTTTTAATTGTTACTGTTGCCACATCATCACCTCCTAACGGTTTCGATATGGAACCATTATGCAGTCACACTGTATTATTGTCAAGTTCCCTTAATCCCTTCTTTAACAAATCAATCAAATTTAAATCCAAATTAAATTTCAAGAGAAACTCTTTTTTATAGCATCTGTGAGTAATATGCCATACATATCCAGAGATGTAGTTTCTGTTAGCTCTTGGCATTTTTCAGTAAAAGTTTAAATGGTTATTTTTATAGTCAAAAAGGATGGTTTAAGCCTTAAAACAGGGCTATTTTATTACTTTTTTATTTTTATATCAAGTGGTTGTCTTGGTCCGACCCCGATTCAATTCAAATTCAACAACCGCCCCGATTCAGATTCAGGATTCAACGAAAGGTTTTATATCAAGGTTACAGGGTGGCACATAAAGTGCCACCCTTTAAACTGCGCCATTGCTCTTGTTACAGGTGCGGAACATGGCGTCAGATTACAAAAAGGCTATCCCGCTGCCTAATAAAAAACGCAATAAAACCTATAAAGACAAGTCGCTGTATGAAGAGCTCTTTTTATTTCTGGCAACCCTTTCATCCTGATTCATTAACCTGACCTTTTCCATATAACCGTTTACAGCAACCAGGGCATGTTTCTTTAATTTTGACTGGTCTTCCTTCAGTGCCCTGATTGTATCCAGATCGGCCTGCATTGCATTTGAATAACCGTTCATATATGCAATCCTGATAATCTCAAACTGGGCGGTAGATAATTCTGCGGATAATGCAGATGGGAAGATTATTAAAAAAGCAATTACAAAGACTGTCAGTAATTTTATTTTTCCCATGTTTTTACTCCTGTTAAGACCTGAATCCCTAAAACCTTAAACTCTCTGATTCCCCGGACATCTCAGAGAAAGACAAAAAGGGTGTTTAAATCTAATGATCCTTTATGGAGAAGGAGTTTTATTTTTGAAAAATCAGATGTATTAACAGAAACAGATAAAGCGTATGGAAATTGAAAACGAAGAAAATCAGATGAAATGAGATACGGCTTTTACTAATATGAGGCGCGGAAACCTGCTATAACGTCATTGAGTTTGAACCATATTGTTTAGGCTGTTTTTTATTTATTCCTTTTCGGTCATCCCTGTTTAATATAGTTACCTTTTGCATATATTTATCTACAGCAGCCTGAGAAAACTTTTTAAGTTTTTCCCGATCCTGCTGCAGTAACTTTAATGTATTAATATCAGCCTGGACTGCATTTGAATATCCATTCATAAAGGCTATTTTAATGATTTCAAACTGGGCAGTAGACAGTTCCGCAGACAGGGAGGTTGGAAAAACAATCATAAAACCGATTATCAGCAGTAGAATTATTTTTAAACTTCTCATTTTGCCCCTCACTTTATGAAACTGGTGTTTCATATCAGATATTCCTTTTACGTTTTTATTGATCGGCAAAAAGGATTAAAAAGTTGAATTTAAAAGAAAGGATTTCAGGAGTCAAGGATTCAAGGGTTTTGTTATTAATATAACTGGATGCCAGATCAAGTCTGGCATGATGGACGGGTACTGCAGGTATTTTGAGATTTAGGTTATTTCTTGAAATCACAGGGCTTAGGCATACTCAGGTAACATGATCACGTCCACAGGAGGGGGATTTCAATAAGTATTAACACAAAATTATGATCTATCAGTCCTATTTTGCACATCCAGGAGAGAGTATTATTTACAAATTTTTTTTCTTAAAGAATTAAGAACTCCAACCGAATAATAATTCAGTGGTATAATAAAGTTTTAATATGATTTAAATACCTTGCAGAGATTGCTAAAAGGTTTTTTCAGGAAGCATGTATGGCTGAAATCAAGAAAGAAGTGATTGCCGACAGGGAAATCACGGTTTACCGTGTCACAGGCAAAATTGATGTTGATCAGATTATTTTTGAATTAGACAGGTTTTATGAAGAAAAATTCACAAATAACATAATTTGGGATTTTTCCTTTGCCAACGGTAAAGATTTATCGAGTAATGATCTGCAGATAATTGTTTCTCATGCAAAAGAATTCGGGTATCTGCGTAAAAATGGCAAAACAGCCTTTGTCATATCCTCATCCCTTGGATATGGCCTGGGCCGAATGTACGATTCATTGGCCCAGGTAATTGACCATCCTGTAAAGCACAGCGTATTCAGAAGTTATGATGAAGCTGTCGACTGGCTCAGCAGTACAGATACAAACTGATATTTTTTTACTTTTATCAGTTAAGCGAATAGCTTTCTACTTTCCCGTCTTTTACTTTAAATGAAAGTATCTCTTTTATATCCTCTGAACTATGGGAATCGATAATAAGGAACAGGCTGAAATCACTGGATTTGTGTCTGGTGTTTTCATATATCAGGACCTCTTCACCATCCTTAAGGTGTTTCTCCCTATCCGGTTCGCCAAAGTTATCTATTACCCAGTCTTTTGTTGTAACGCCCGGTTCGATGCTGTCAAGCAACACACTGGATATTGGGTGATTATATGATGAATCCGATATATGGGATCTGTGATTTATCATGCAGCCTGATAGAAAAGTTCCTGCAAGCAGGACCATAAGAGTGAGTAATAGTGCTTTTTTCATTTTTTCCTCCTGTGAGTGTTTTATCGATAGGCTGTTTTGATTTTTCTAACCTGTTATCCCGACTCCCGGCTGACAGTCAGCGTTTATTGGGAGGGTAATATTGAATGCAGGTAAAACTTTTCACGCCTTTTGTAAGCGGCAACCGGGATAACAGGCTGATCGGGTGATAACTAAATGACACCCTCAGAGAGAAAAAACTCATTTATTATTTCTCTTTGAGAAAATTCAACAGCAGGAAGTTCCAGCATATTGCCAGGGCTTTTATGTCCCAGTGTAAAAGCATGATTCA
Organism: Desulfatiglandales bacterium; assembly: GCA_963667015.2. GTDB lineage: Bacteria > Desulfobacterota > DSM-4660 > Desulfatiglandales > HGW-15 > JAAZBV01. The sequence goes on along the minus strand of CAXXJJ010000001.1, from coordinate 1,193,377 downwards.
TGCCAATAACAGCACGTTTAATTTCACCTTTTAATTCAACAGGTTAAATAATTGAAGGATTTTTTAGAAGGATAAAGAGATATTAAAGTTGGTTTTTCTCACCAGATAATAGCACTCATGGTCACTCCCCGATTATTTTAACAAGCACTCTTTTTTTCCGTCTGCCGTCAAACTCTCCATAAAATATCTGCTCCCAGGTCCCGAAATCCAGTTTTCCATCGGTTATGGCGACAACCACTTCCCTTCCCATGACCTGTCTCTTCATATGGGCATCCGCATTGTCTTCACCAACATTATGTCGGTATTGCGATACAGGTTCATGAGGTGCAAGTTTTTCGAGCCATCTATCATAATCATGATGCAGACCGGATTCATCATCATTTATAAAAACAGAGGCAGTTATGTGCATCGCGTTACACAGAAGCAGACCTTCTTTTATACCGCTCTCCCTCAGACATTCCTCCACATCGGGTGTGATGTTAATAAATGCCCTCCTGGTGGGGACATGGAACCAGAGTTCTTTTCTGTATGTTTTCACAGTAACCTCCTTTTTTAATAGAAGCAAAATTGACAAAAAGTATTTATATGGTTATCGTTTCACAGGAAAAATATATGGAAAACAAACAGGAAAATCAAACCAGAATAATTCTGGACAGCATAGCGGATGGTGTATTTACCGTTGATTCGGAATGGAAGATTACATCATTCAACCGCGCAGCTGAAAAAATAACCGGGATAAGCAAGCAGGATTCAATCGGCAGACACTGCTGGGAAGTATTCCGCGCAAGTATCTGCGAAAGCTTCTGCTCCCTCAGACATACCGTTGAGACGGGAAAACCCACCGTTAACCAGTCAATCTTTATTGTAAACTCCGAGGGCGACCGCGTACCGATAACTATTTCAACAGCGCTCCTCAAGGATGATAAGGGAAACGTAATCGGCGGAGTTGAGACATTCAGAGATTTAAGCCTTGTAGAAACCCTTAAAAAGGAACTCACCAAAAGCCACTCTTTTCATGACATAATAAGTAAAAATAAGGAAATGCAGCGGCTTTTCGGTATACTCGAACAGCTGGCCGAGAGCGACGCAACTGTTCTGCTTGAGGGCGAAAGCGGAACCGGCAAGGAACTCTTTGCCAAGGCCATCCATTCCCTGAGCCCGCGAAAGGACGGCCCCATTATTACAATCAATTGCGGGGCACTTCCTGACAACCTGCTTGAATCGGAACTTTTCGGATACAAGGCAGGGGCATTTACAGATGCCAAAAAGGACAAGCCCGGCCGTATTGCCCTTGCCGAAGGCGGCACCCTTTTTCTGGATGAGATAGGCGACATATCCCCTGCCCTTCAGGTAAGATTGCTGAGAGTAATACAGGAAAAGACCTATGAACCCCTGGGCAGCACAAAAACGGAAAAGGCTGATGTACGGTTTGTTGCAGCAACAAATAAAAATCTTGAAACCATGGTTAAGGAAAAGAAATTCAGGGAAGATCTGTACTACAGGATAAATGTTGTCAGGCTTCAGCTCCCCCCTTTAAGGGACAGGAAAGGTGATATCCCGCTTCTGGCATCTAACTTTATTAAACGATTTAATGATCTGAAAGGTAAAAACATACAGGGATTAAAACCTGATGTTTTGCCTGTCCTGATGGCCCACCAGTTTCCGGGGAATATAAGGGAGCTTGAAAACATCCTGGATTATGCCACGGTTGTCTGTAAAAATGGCTATATAGGGATTGAACACCTGCCCGATTACCTTGCCGCAAATGCAAAAACAGAAGAGCCCGACCGGCCCATAGGCAATGACGGCATCAAGGCAGTCGAGCGCAGCTACATATATGATGCCCTTGTGAAAAACAACTGGAACAGAAAGACAACCGCTGCATCTCTTGGCATGCACCCCTCAACGCTCTGGCGCAAAATAAAACAGATGAATATCAGCACGCCTGGCCAGGACGGAAGGACAAAGACTCAACAACAATAATTGCTTTTTTGCAACGCTATAACAGCATTTCATTGCATATTTGCATTTATGCAATATCGTCAGCAAATGTACAATTCAAAACCATTCACTATTATCTATATCTTTTCAACAGGTTACAATTTTTCACGTTAATCACCCATCTTTGGCATATTAAATGCTTTTACTATAATTGCATTTAACAGCGTCTGATCAAAAAAAGCTTATCAGCTCTGTTATGACAAAAAACAGGAAGAAAACTTCCTCAGGAATGAAACGATGCTTAATGATGTGCCGGAGGCTATAGAACAAAGGCTTGAAAGAATATAAGAGATCACTTGATACATACTCTGAGCTATAGTGCCTCTCAACACTATACTTGGCAAGAGCGGTCCGGGACAAAAGCCTCCTGTCCCGGACCGCGATTTTTATCTGAAAGGCATTTATTTTATGAGGATTGCTATACCAGTATGGGAAGATAAGGTCTCTCCGGTGTTTGACACTGCCCTGAAACTTTTGGTAGTGGAAGTCAAAGACCAGAAAGAGGAGTCCAGATTTGTATATCATATCGATGAAAACGACCTTTCTTATAAATGCCACAGGATAAGAAAACTTGACCTGGACATCCTTATATGTGGTGCTGTTTCACATGTATTTTTGCAGATGCTTCTCGCATCGGGCCTGGATGTGATACAGGAAATATCAGGCCTTGCAGAGGATGTGCTGGAGGCATACCTGCATGGAAATATTTTTCAGCCAAGGTTTCTTATGCCTGGATGCAAAAGAGGGCTTCGCAGGTGTGGTAGAAAAAATATACGGACGGGGCAAGGAATAAAAAGCTGAGGCTGCAAAATGAGATAAGGACTTTTGCCTTTGCTTTTGCCATTCTGCACATTACACCTTGATTTTTTATAAAAATGTGAATAGATCAGGGAACTTATAAATACAGCCGAACTGCTGTTAATAAATATAAAAAGATTTTGGAGGAATTTAAAAACATGGCAAATCAGCAAAACCCGGGACTGGCAAATCTGGATGATCAATCTCAGCAGGAAATGGAAATAAGCAAGAGGCTTGGCAGGATAAAAAACAAAATACTCGTTATGAGCGGCAAGGGTGGTGTCGGAAAAAGTAGCGTTGCATCTTTTCTTTCCATCAGCCTGGCCAAAAGAGGTTTCAAAGTAGGCCTCATGGATGTTGACCTTCATGGCCCCAGCATCCCCAGAATGCTGGGAATGAATGCAAACATTGCTGTTTCACCTGTATCAGGCAAGGCGATCCCCATTGAGCCGTTGCCCAATTTACAGGTTATATCAATAGAGTCCATAATGGGTGCGGACAAGGATGCTGCAACAATATGGCGCGGACCAATAAAAATAGGAGTTATCAGGCAGTTTATTTCAGACATGGACTGGTGGTCGGATCTTGACTACCTTGTTATTGACTCCCCTCCCGGGACAGGCGATGAACCCCTGACAATAGCCCAGACAGTAAAGGATGCAAAGGCCCTGGTGGTGACAACCCCCCAGGAGGTTTCCCTTGCTGATGTAAGAAAATCCATAAACTTCTGCAAACAGGTAAAGATGGAGATGCTTGGTGTTGTAGAAAATATGAACGGTCTGAAATGCCCCCATTGCGGAGAACTGATTGACCTGTTCATGGCAAACGGCGGAAAAGACATGGCTGAAAAGATGGGTGTGGAACTGCTTGCCAGCCTTCCGATAGAACCAAAGGTTGTGAAGATGGCCGACCAGGGGAGACTCACAGAACTTGAAGAGGAAAAGATATCCTTCAGCGATGAATTTAAAAGACTGGTTGATCAGATAGTTGAAAAGACGAATAAAAAGTAAAAATATTATAAAATCAGGATCGGAGGAACCGGAATGAAAAAAGTTGTGATAGTCGGATGCGGGTCATACATGGACAGTGGATACGGCTGCCCTGGCGAATGGAGATGTCTGAAGGCCGCGGCGCTTGGAGAGGGAAAATTCAGTGAACCTTCACAGGTAATCGGTTTTGTAAAATGCCAGTGTCCGGGAAGAAGCCTGGTACCAAATGTGGGCATGACGATTAAACTATCCGAGATGAGGCCCGATGAGGTTTATCTCAGCTCATGCCTGGTTAACGCATCTCCAGGTTGTCCCTATACCGATCCTGAAGCCATGGCAAAGGCTATTGAGGGTAAAACAGGTATCAAGGTGGTTGCCGGGACACACGATTATCACTAGAGATTAACATGACAGACGATTTAGATAAATTTGTACAGGAAACCCAGGCCCAGATAATTGCTGATTTAAGGGAAATCTACACTGCCGAGGCCATAGAAAGATGGATAAACCCTGACAATGAAGGCCCCATTGATAATCCTGATGCACATGCCACTGTGAATGGCACCTGCGGCGATACAATGGAGATATTCCTGAAGTTCCTGGACGACATAGTAGTACATGCGACCTATATGACTAACGGATGTGCATCGAGTAATATATGCGGCTCCTTTGCTGCGGCCATGGCCATGGGAAAGACGCCTGATGAAATAATTGACATAACCGGCGAATCCATACTAAGCAGGATAGGTGACAATGTGCCGGATGAAGACAGGCACTGCGCCTTTCTGGCAGAAAGAACCCTCCATGAAGCGCTGGATATCTACATGAAAAAACAAAGAAACAAATAGGGGAAAAAATTGTGATTATCAGTATAGCTAGCGGAAAAGGCGGAACAGGAAAAACAACGGTTGCCACAAACCTGTCAGCTTCCCTGAAATCGGGAGTTACACTTCTGGACTGCGATGTTGAAGAGCCAAATTGCCACCTGTTTATTAAACCTGAGATAGAATCGGAAGAGACATTCACAACGCCTGTTCCGAAGATAGATGAAGAGAAATGTACCCTGTGTGGTAAATGCTGTGAGATATGCCAGTTCAAGGCAATAGTACGTATAGCAGATACGATTTTACCCTTTACTGACCTGTGCCACAGTTGCGGCGGATGTTTCAGGGTATGCCCGGTAAATGCCATTTCGGAAACAGGCCGGGAGCTTGGCAAAATCGAAAAGGGGCATATGAACGGCATTAAATTTATTCACGGAAGACTCAGGGTAGGCGAGGCAATGTCTCCGCCTCTCATCAGAAAGGTAAGGAGTTATGCAGATGAAGACGGTATTACCATAATCGATGCTCCACCAGGGACTTCCTGCCCCGTGATAGCGGCCATGAAAAATACCGACTTCATTATTCTTGTCACAGAACCCACGCCATTCGGACTTCATGATTTAAAACTTGCTGCAGGGGCAGTAAAACTGCTGAATATTCCCTGCGGAATCATTATAAATCGTTCCGATCTGGGAGACAAAAAGGTAAATGCATTTGCGACAGAGGAAAAGATCCCCATACTCATGGAGATTCCCTTTGACAGAAAAATCGCAGAATCCTACTCGAGGGGAGAACTGGTGGTTGACAATTTCCCGGAATGGAAAGAAAAATTTGCAAATCTATATAATGATATAGAAAAAATAGTGCAGGAGAATCGTTAATGAAAGAACTCGTTGTAATAAGCGGAAAAGGCGGCACGGGAAAGACAAGTATGGTTTCGTCCATTGCCTCCCTGGCAGAAGATATGGTTCTCTGCGATGCTGACGTGGATGCTGCAGACCTGCATTTGATAATGAAACCGGATGTAGTTCATTCTGCCCTCTTCAGCGGAGGAGGAGAAGCCATAATAAACAATGATAAATGTATTGAATGCGGTCTTTGCAGGGAATTATGCAAATGGGACGCGATAAGTGAGGACTTTAAGGTAGATCCCATCGAATGTGAAGGCTGCGGCGTGTGTTTTTACTTTTGCCCGGAAAAGGCAATTGATTTTCCCCCAAAAACATGCGGAGAATGGTATATTTCGGACACCCGCTTTGGGCCCATGGTGCACGCCAGGCTCGGCATTGCCGAAGAAAATTCAGGAAAGCTGGTTACCCTTGTGCGCAGGGAGGCAAAAGAGGTGGCTGAAAAAAAAGGCCTGGACCTTATCATTACTGACGGAGCCCCGGGCGTAGGATGTCCGGTTATTGCATCCATCGGTGGCGCTGATGCAGTGCTCATAGTAACCGAACCTACGGTATCCGGCCTGCATGACATGTCAAGGGTTGCCGAACTGGCTGCTTTTTTTAAGATTCCGGCTATGGTATGTGTAAATAAATATGATCTCAACCCGGACAAGGCGGATGAGATCAGACAATACTCGGAAGAACGTGATATGCCTTTTCTAGGTCTCATACCCTTTGACCCGGTGTTTACAAAGGCAATGGTGCAGGGAATAAACATATTTGAATATGCCCCTGAATCAGATATATGCGGAGATATAAAGGCCATTTGGGATAAGGCAAGTGAGAAATTAAACAATATAGTAGACAGCAAGTAACCGCAACAGATATACTCTCAGCTTGCATTTTGAAGATGTCTGTTACGATTTTTATTATATTTTTATTCAGGAGGATTTATACATGAAAGACGGAAGAATAGCAGTTCCATCAAATGATCAGGGTGGGCTTGACGGAACAAGAGCAGGTCATTTTGGACACTGCGATGTATTCACACTTATAGACGTTAAAGATGGCGAAATTGACCAGGTCACAACCATCAATAACAGGGAACATATGCAGGGCGGATGCATGGTTCCAGTGAACCTGCTCGCAGAAAACAATGTAAACGCCCTTATAGTCGGCGGAATAGGCACTAGACCGCTTATGGGTTTCCGCCAGGTGGGAATTGATGTATATCATGATGCTACAAGACCGGAAATCAGGCCTGTTGTTGAGGACCTCATTGCAGGGACACTTCCAGTAATAAAAGATGACCAGGTCTGCGGTGGCGGAGGAGGAGCATAGAATGAAAATAGCAGTAACATCCCAGGGAACAGATTTAAATGCAAAGGTTGACCCCCGTTTTGGAAGGGCGGCCTTTCTGATAGTTGTTGATTCGGACACCAATGATTTTCAGGTAATTGACAATGCTGCAAATTTAAATGCCATGAAGGGTGCAGGAATTCAGGCAGCGGGCAGTATTGTTGACAGCGGCGCAGAGGTGCTTTTAACAGGGTCCTGCGGACCGAATGCCTTTAAGGCCCTGCAGGCAGGTAAAGTTACCGTGGCAAACGGCGCCTCAGGAACCATCAAAGAGGCTGTACAGGCTTATATTGATGGTAAATTACCCCATGCTGACGGCGCCGATGTTGATGGACACTGGTAAAAAACAAGGCGCATGGCGCAGGGCTAAAGGTATAAAAGATTAGGATTTAGATAGGAAAATCCAACTCCATATCATTAATTATATGTAATCTATTTTTCCAGGAGTGAATTATGTTTAAATTGCTGATAGTCAGCAATAACACTGATCCTTTATCAAAATTTATCTCGACGTTAAAAGAAAATGAATTAAATGAAGTTCTTACCACCAAAACCTGTGATACTGCATTGAAATTGATTAAAGACAATGCTATTGATCTTGTTATTACGGATGAAGAAATTGGAGACATGTCCGGTCTTGATTTTGCGAAAAGACTTATCTCTGCCAGCCCGATGACTAACTGTGTGGCTGTAAGCAGCCTTTCAGAAAAGGATTTCCATGAGGCAAGCGAGGGTCTGGGGCTAATGAATCATCTGCCCCCAAACCCGGGAAGGTCTGATGCCGAAGAACTACTTAATACTCTTAGGCGAATCAAAGGTCTTGAATCCGGACAGGATTAATAACAGGATAGACACGAGATAACAGGAGTAAAAGAGTAAAAAATGGTGGAAGAGAATAAAATATTAACTGACAGTATTCATACGACAACAGAAATGCTTTTAAATTCAGGATATTCTGAAAAGGCGATCAGGTACTATCTTGAAAAAAAAAACATGGGAGAACTGGATGACGCTACCCAGATCAGCGAGTTGACAGGGCATTGCGGTGATACAATGAAGATCTCTCTGAAAATCGATGGGGAAATCATACAGGATGCAAAGATACAGGTCCTCGGATGTCCCGGGGCTATAGCCTCTGCCATGGCAGCAATGGACATGATAAAAGGTAAAAGCCTTGATTACGCCCTAAAAATGACAGACAGGGATATTTTTCGTGAAATCGAGGATATCCCAGACCAGAAGCAGCATTGTATAAGACTGACAAAAAAGACAATCGAAAAGGCTGTAAATGATTATAAATCAGGAAATGGAGGCAGTCCGAAAGGAGAATAGGCAATGCCTATCTATGATTTTTTGTGTACTGACTGCGGTACTGAAGTTGAAATACTCATGACCTCATCCGGTGATATACCGGAATGCAGTAAATGCGGCAGTAAAAATCTTAAAAAAAAGATGTCAGTGACGTCCTCCTTTTCAGGAAATGCCTCGGCAGGATTTCCCGGTGCAGGAGACACCGGGTGCTGCGGATCAGATCCGTCCAGCGCGGGATGCGCCGGACCTGGAAGCTGCTGCGGAAGGAGTTTTTCATGATACTGAAAGAGATAATTGCATCACTTGACCATGATGCGGAAGTAAAGGATATAAGGCAGGGAGTATTTCATACGGGAGTGCTAAGCAGGTACTGCGGTCTTGGAGCGACACTCCCGAGGGACGCCCTGAAACAGACTCCTCCCCTCGTAGAAAGCCCTGGTTTTCTTCTTGATAAAACAGCCCGTGAACTCACTGAAATGGCCCTTTCCGAGAGCATCATGGAAGCGGCTATCGGTATGGCTGCTATCAACTCATTAATTGATGTTGATGAATCAAAATGTTCCGAGCTCAACGCCCGTGAACTTATTATCGAAAAAGGTGAAGGAAAAAATATTGCGATAATAGGTCATTTTCCCTTTATCCCGAAGCTCAGAGGAATTGCCCGCGAGCTGTGGGTGATTGAAAAAAATCCAAAACCGGGAGATTATCCAGCAGAAAGAGCCAGCGACCTTGTCCCGCAGGCTGATGTTCTTGCCATTACAGGAACCGCTATAACGAATCACAGCATTGGAGACCTCCTTAAATTAAAGAAGGAAAATGCATTTACCGTTGTGCTTGGTGATTCAGCTGTTCTTTCGCCGGTTCTCTTTGATTATGGAATCGATGCAATTGCTGGTACAATGGTTACGGATAATGATCTTGCCCTTAAATGTATAAGCCAGGGGGCAAATTTCAGGCAGATAAAAGGGACAAGAAGACTTATCATGATGAAGGATAAAGTATGAGCAGCATCTATAATGAAATAAAAAAACGGGCCTTTGATATTTTAGACAAAGACCTTCTGGACGTGAATATAACTGTTAAGGCACGTGCATTAACCACTGAAGAAGCCATTGGAAACCCAGAGTCAGATGACTTTCCCCTGATGAAGGGTAAGGAAAGGCTGATGCATGCCGAGCTTGAAGGCGCGGCAGGGCAGGCATTTACAGATCAATACGGTGATTTTCAAGGAACCCTCAAGGATATTCTGGAATCAGACCTTGCCAATAATTACCGGAAGGCTATTTTTATAGCATCTCTTAATGCAGCATTAAGGCACATGGGCCTGGTACAGGGAACAATCCACTGCAGGGATAAGGAGCCGGGAGAATGCGCGGTACAGCTTGTAGAGCATATAAAAACCGAATACGGCACACCGAAAATAACCCAGATAGGCTTTCAGCCGAAGTTTGTTGAAAAAATATCTGCCTCTTTTGACCTTCGTGTTATCGACCTTGATAAAGACAATATAGGGACAAAAAAATACGATACCCTCATAGAAGGCCCGGACAAAACAGATGATGCCATTGACTGGGCAAATCTTTTACTGGTCACAGGAACAACCATTGCAAACGGAACAGTAGAACAGTTTCTAAATAAAAAGCCTGTCTTGTTTTACGGCACCACAATAGCAGGAACCGCTCATCTTATGGGGTGGGATCGATTCTGCGCAAAAGGAAGATAACTATACTCTACCTCAGCTCAAGTTCATCTTCTCTGAGGTCCTTAATCTCATCCCTGATACGGGCAGCCTCCTCAAACTCAAGTCTGGCGGCTGCATCCTTCATTCTTTTTTCAAGATCCTTTATCATCTTTTTAATAGCATCCGGGGTCAGGTATTCCTTCGCCTCCTCAGACACTACCGGCACGGTCACATAGTCGGCCTCATATAGTGAACCAAGAACATCATCAATATTCTTTGCAATGGATTCAGGTGTAATGTCATGTTCCCTGTTGTATTCGACCTGTATCAGCCTTCTCCTGTTGCTCTCATCCATGGCACGCTCCATTGAGCCTGTTACCTGATCGGCATAAAGGATTACAGTACCGTTCAGATTCCTTGCCGCCCTTCCGCATGTCTGGATAAGTGATCTTTCCGATCTTAAAAAACCTTCTTTGTCGGCATCCATGATGGCAACAAGTGATACCTCCGGAATATCAAGCCCCTCTCTTAAAAGGTTGATTCCTATAAGCACATCAAATGCACCTATACGAAGATCCCTTATGATTTCCATCCTTTCGATAGTCTTTATGTCAGAGTGAAGATATCTTACCTTTACATCAAGTTCAGAGTAATACTCGGCAAGGTCTTCTGCCATCCTCTTGGTAAGGGTTGTAACAAGAACACGCTCGTTTCTTGCGACCCTTTCCCTGATTCTTCCAAGCAGATCATCAACCTGCTCTGTTGCCGGCACTACTATTATCTCTGGATCGATCAGACCAGTGGGTCTGATAATCTGCTCGGTCAACGCCTCACCGATCTCAAGCTCATATGGGCCCGGTGTGGCAGATACGTAAACCACCTGGTTAAGTCTTTTCGTGAATTCTTCAAACTTGAGTGGCCTGTTGTCCAGGGCCGAGGGCAGACGAAAACCATAATTCACAAGGGTTTCTTTTCTGGACCTGTCCCCTTTGTACATTCCGCCTATCTGGGGAACTGTGATATGGCTTTCATCAATAAAAAGAAGAAAATCCTTTGGAAAATAATCAAGAAGTGTCGGCGGGGCATCACCTGCTGATCTTCCTGTAAGATGTCTGGAATAATTCTCTATACCGTGGCAGTAGCCCATCTCGATCATCATTTCCAGATCAAACATGGTTCGCTCTTCAATTCGCTGGGCCTCGATAAGTTTGTTGTTGTCCCGAAACTCATCAACACGCTTTTTCAGTTCCTCCCTGATACCCTTAATGGCCTTGTCCCTTATCTCGTCCGATGTGACATAATGAGTTGCAGGATAAACTGTTATTCTTTTAAGGTCAGCGGTTACCTTGCCCGTGAGGGGATCTATCTCCTGTATAGCCTCAACCTCGTCCCCCCAGAAGGATATCCTTATTGCCTTATCCTCCTCATAGGCAGGGAAGATATCCAGGATATCGCCTCTTACCCTGAAGCGGCCGCGATAAAAATCAAAGTCGCCCCTTTCGTAATATATCTCAACAAGTTTTTTTACCGCGTCATCCCTGGAGAGTTTATCCCCTGTTTCGGCATAAAGGAGCATGTCATGATAAGCCTCGGGAGAACCAAGACCATAGATACATGAAACACTGGCAACTATTATTACATCATCTCTTTCAAGCAGAGATCTTGTGGCCGAATGCCTCATCTTGTCGATGTTTTCATTGATGCTTGAATCCTTCTGGATATAGGTGTCAGACTGCGGGATGTAGGCCTCAGGCTGATAATAATCATAGTAGCTTACAAAGTATTCAACCGCGTTATCCGGAAAAAGATTTTTAAATTCACCATAGAGTTGAGCGGCAAGGGTCTTGTTGGGGGCCATAATGAGTGTGGGTTTCTGCACACCTTCAATTACATGGGCCATGGTAAAGGTCTTACCGGAGCCTGTTACCCCGAGCAACACCTGGTGTTTTAAATTATCCTTTATACCCCTTACCAGATCGGAGATAGCCTGTGGCTGATCACCGCAGGGTTTGAGGGAGGATTTAATTTTTAACATGAGTTGTACCTAATTGATGCAAAATGAAATAATAAAAATGTTCAAAATTGGAGTGAGAACATTCAATTAACTGGGTATACGGTCTACGGTTTACGGTACGGCTTCGATCCGGGATTTCCGTAAACCGCATACCTCAAACCATAAACCTGCTGATTGTCGCTGATTAATCGAAGGAATAGAAAAGGGCTTTCGAAGCCAATCAAACAATCAAGCCCCCCCCCTTAAACTTCCCGTCTCCAGGTTGTAACCCCTGCTTTATCCTCCAGTATTATCCCCATTCCCTGGAGTTTATCCCTTATGGCATCTGCCCTGGCCCAGTCCTTTTGGGTCCTTGCATCGGTTCTCTGTTTGATGAGGTCTTCAATTTCTGATTCGTCAACGTCAGAGGGTTTTTCAATCTGTGAAATAAATGCCGATGGATCACTTGTTAAAATTCCCAGCACAGCTGCTGCATTTAAAAGCGCCTGTCTTTCATCTTTCAGCTGTTCTTTTACAGAATCAGGAGGATTATCAAATGCCTCATCCATTATGCGGTTCAGTTCCTTGTTCTTATCAAAGATAATGCCTATTGCACCGGCAGTATTCAGGTCATCGTCCATCAGGGCAATAAATTTATTTATAAATTCATTATCCTGATCACCCTCTATCAGCCCCTGAATATCAGCTGAACTGTTTTCCTCCGGGCCAATAATCCCTTCAAGTCTCTGGAGTGTCCGGTAGATTCGGATAAGGCCGGCCTGAAAATCCTGGACATCCTTTTTAGCAAAATCAAGGGGGCTCCTGTACTGCTTGGACAGAAGGAAAAATCTTAACACCTCGGGATGATAATCCCGGAGTGCATCCTTGATAAGTATGAAATTCCCTAGGGATTTTGACATCTTTTCCGATTCAACGGTCAAAAATCCGTTATGCACCCAATACCTGGCAAACTCCTGGCCTGTGGCGGCCTTTGACTGTGCCCTTTCATTTTCATGATGAGGAAAAAGCAGATCCTTGCCTCCGCCGTGTATATCAAAGGTGCCTCCAAGGTAATGATTGCTCATTACCGAGCATTCCATATGCCACCCGGGTCTTCCGTTACCCCATGGGCTTTCCCACATGGGCTCTCCTGGTTTAGCCGGTTTCCACAGGGTAAAATCCATGGGGTGCCGTTTTTTATCGTTTATGTCTATCCTGCTGCCGGCCCTCATATCCTCAATCTTTCTTCCGGACAGCTTTCCATAGTCATCAAGCTTTTCTACCGAATAAAGACATCACCATCCGCCTCATATGCAAAACCTTTATCGATTAGGGTCTGTATCATACCGATCATGTCATCTATGTACTCTGTTGCCCTTGGTTCCTTATCCGGCCTCATTACACCCAGGGCATCCATATCCTCATAAAAGGAATCAATATATTCCTGAGCCAGGTCTGCCGGATCTTTTCCCAGTTCATTGGCCCTTTTTATTATCTTGTCATCAACATCTGTAAAATTTTTTACAAATGTAACATCCGTTCCCCTTGCCCTGAAATATTTGACAAGCACGTCAAACACGATTGCAGACCGTGCATGCCCGATGTGGGAATGGTCATATACCGTTACACCGCAGACATATATCCCTGCCCTGCCCTCAACAAGCGGTACAAATTCTTCCTTCTGCTTTGTTGCTGTGTTGTATAATTTAATTGTCATTTTATTCCTATCTAAACCGTAGACCTTAAAACACTTTGGCCAGACTGACAACCGAATATGCCTCCATACCCTCTCCTTTGCCGGCAAAGCCCATACCTTCGGTAGTTGTCGCCTTTATATTGATTCTGCCGATATCCACATAAAGTATGCCTGAAAGTTTTTCCCTCATCCTGTCAATGTAGGGGGCCAGTTTCGGTTTCTGGGCAACTATTGTACTGTCAATATTGTTTATGGCGTATCCGTCATCCTTGACCATCAGCATTACATCCTGGAGCATCAGAAGGCTGTCCTTATCCTTAAAGGCAGGATCGGAATCAGGGAAATGCCGTCCAATATCTCCCCGTCCCAGTGCCCCGAGTATACCGTCCATTATGGCATGAACCAGTACATCGGCGTCAGAATGGCCAAGCAGGCCAAGATCCCAGGGTATCTCTATCCCGCCCAGCACAAGCCTGCGGTCCTCAACCAGGCGATGGACATCATATCCAAAACCAATACGGAACATTCACTTCTCCTGAATTATATCGAGGATCAATGGCAGGTTGAACAACTGCCGCCTGAACACCCGGAACAGCCTGATGAAGAACCTGAACTGGAGGGAGCAGAATAGTCACCGCCACTGCTTCCACCGCTCTTAAAACTGCAGGCAGACATTTTACGTTTTACCTTTTTTGTATTACATTCAGGGCATGTGACAGTATCCCCGCCCAGAACTATACACTCGAATTCTTCATTACATTTCATGCACTTATATTCAAAAATAGGCATCTTAATTCTCCTTGCGATTCTCAATCCGGCCTGTAAAAGATATTTATTACAGACCTGAAACTCTTTATAAAATCCATAATCGGAGTTGTAAAGTTTTTTACACCAGGGTCAGAATTTCCGGTAACGATTTAAATATTTAAAAATTTAATAATTATTACGCCTTATTCAAGGGTTTACCGCACACCTCAAACCGTAGACCCTTTTTTATTCGTCCCCGCCCTGGAACAGGATATAATCCACCAGCTTACACAGGATATTCCCTGCAAGCATATGGCATTCCTGTATCCTGGCGGTCCTGTCGGCAGGGACAGTCAGGCAGATATCAGAGACATCCTTCAGCTTGCCTCCCTTGCCTCCGGTCATGCCTGCCACATAAATACCCATGTCCCTGGCTGTCTCGGCGGCGGCAACAACATTTTGTGAATTTCCGCTCGTGCTGATAGCAAGCAGAATATCACCTTCAAGCCCGATGGCCTTTATCTGCTTTGTGAATATTTCATTAAAAGAATGATCATCCCCAATGCATGTAATAATAGAGGTATCTGTAGAAAGAGAAATAGCCGGAAGCGGCGGCCGATCCATTTCAAATTTATTTACAAATCCCGCTGTAATATGCTGTGCATCAGCAGCACTGCCGCCGTTTCCGCAGAGCATCAGCTTTCTGTCGCTGGTAAATGAAACGACAATTTTTCTTGCAAGGATTATCAGGTCCTCGCTGCAATCACTGATAAACTGTTCCTTAACCTTTATACTTTCCTGAAGGATATCATCAATAATATCTTTCATAATGGCTCCATATCCTATTCACTGGCCGAATTCAGTTCATTTATAGCCTTTGCCACAGTTCTTAACTCTCTATCCTGTATGGTCCTAACATCCAGAAGTACGCTATCCTGCTCGACCCTTACAATTATGGGCGGATCACAGGATTTAAGTGTTTCATTTATATGATGAGCTGTCATTTTTTCCGGTCTGAGTCTTAAAAGACGCGTATGGAGTGCCATGAGGGGCATTGCGCCTCCCCCGACCTTTGATGTGCCGTCTACAGTGTCAACCTTAAAATTATCCCCGTCTTTAGGCTTTATCATCCTGGCAAGCCGGCCTGCCTTTGCCTTGAGGCTTTCGAGTGACTGGCAGATCATCCTGAGTGTGGGTATTATCTCAAGGGCCTTTCGTTCATCCCTGTAGATATTGAGCGTCTCTTCCAGGGCAAGAAGGGTAAGTTTGTCTATTCTGAAAGCCCTGTTAAGCTGGTTCATCTTTATCTTTTCAACCAGTTCCCTTTTACCGAGGATTATGCCTGCCTGGGGGCCGCCTAAAAGTTTATCACCGCTAAAGGTTACCAGATCCACACCTTCATCCAGTACCTGCTGTACGGTCGGCTCCCAGTCCATACCGTATTTTGAAAGATCTATAAAAGAACCGCTCCCAAGATCTTCAATTACCGGGATATTATGTTTCTGCCCTAGCTCCACAAGGGCAGATCTTTCCACTTCTTCGTTAAAGCCTACTATCTGAAAGTTGCTCCTGTGGACCTTCAGTATTGCGGCGGTTTCAGGGGATATTGCCTCTTCATAGTCCTTAAGATGGGTCTTGTTTGTTGTTCCTACCTCCACCATCGTTGCACCGCTTTTTTTCATGACATCAGGGATTCTGAAAGATCCTCCGATCTCCACAAGCTCGCCCCTGGATACGATCGCCTCATGATCCTTTGCTATTGTTTCGAGGGTAATAAGGACTGCTGCGGCATTATTATTTACAACCATGGCTGCCTCGGCAGAAGTTAACTCTTTCAGGATTCCTTCAACATGGGAATAGCGGCTTCCCCTTTTCCCTTTTTCCAGGTCATACTCAAGATTGCTGTATCCCCCGCTTATGTCCCTGAATTTTTCTATTACCCTTTCTGCAAGGAGAGATCTTCCAAGATTTGTGTGAATAACAACGCCAGTGGCATTGATAACATTCCGCAGGCTGGATCGGGAAAGGAATTCAAGACGTTCCTTTATTTTACCGATTATATGCCCCTGGTCGATAGCACTGCTCTCCCCTGTTATCTCTCCCTTTTCAATGCCTTTTCTCGTTTCAGCCAGGATTTCATTGATCGCCCTGAGGATAAGTTTTCTGGGATATTCATCTGATATATCTTTAATTCCAGAGGTCTCCAGCAGCCGGTCCACTGCCGGTATCATTCGAAATAATTCTGCCCTGTTTTCTGTCATATTGCCCGACCTGCTCCTTGATCATTAATATTTTCCATCTTTTTGTTGCAAAATTTAAAAACCATGGTAAATAGAGTAGGAAAAATATGGTGGGTGTAGCTCAGCTGGCAGAGCACTTGGTTGTGGCCCAAGATGCCGCGGGTTCAAGTCCCGTCACTCACCCCATTCAATTAAAATATCAGGGAGCGCATGCTCCCTTTTTATTTTTCAGGCAGGGGCTGATCCCGAAACATGCCAACTTATCTTTTACCCCTTATTTTTCCTAATCTTATCAAAAACATATGTTTGTTAGCATATTTTTGTATTCTTTAAAAGAACAAAGAATAATACCGTTGTATTTTATGATTAATCATTTAACCGGCAGGGTTTAAAATGCGCTTCGGCCTTGAGATATCTATGATGTTCTCAAGACCGAAGTGAAGGAAGAAAGTAATTTATATTATTTTATATTACAGCCAGATATTAGTATGACCAGACACTTGATGAACTCATTTTTATCCAGTAACCATAACCCGGATCCATTGTTGTAAGATCGCTGTAATCAGGATTCTGAGGGTCATAAATCAGCCATTGACCATTTTGATAGGCCCACACACTCACAACATTTTCTTCAATTGAATATATGGCATCAGATATTTCCAGGGAATCGGGTGAACTAAAGCCTACAAGGTTCCACCCCTCTGAAAGATCAATACCATCAGTTGGTATTTCCCCGGGAATTGACAGTTCTGAATCAACACTCATGTTTACCCACAGACCCTGTCCGGGCTCTACCTCAAGAAGATCACTGTAATCCGGATTTGCAGGGTCATAGACCAGCCATGAACCATTCTCATATGCCCATACACTGATTACATTTTCCATTATCGGTGCAAGAACATCTTCAATTGCAGTTGTTCCTGATCCGCCGGAGATAGAAATTAAATTCCAGTTGCTGTTGATAGGCAGGATATGGATTGTCGGATCTGCGGCTGATGTACCATCGGTGCTGACCTCATTAGAATAGTCACTTTCGAGTCCGGCTTCATCGACTGCTGTAACTGCAAAAAAGTAGGCCTGGCCATCATCCGGGATATCAACTGAAAAATCGTTAGCCAGTCCGATATCACCGCTATTGTAGGAATAATCACCCGGAATAACTCCCCAGTATACAACATAATGGTCGAGATCTGGCTCGCTGTTGGCATCCCAGGAGAGAGTAACTTCACGTGCGGAAGCTGATGCGGCAAATATTAATATTAGAAAAACAGAAACTAAAAGGGTCTGAATCCTGGAACTGAAGTAACTATCGATTTTTCTGCAAGACATTTAAGCACCTCCGAGATTTTCCGCTTTAGCCTTTGGCCAAATCAGCACTCTGGAGTGTGCTAATCCGCCCGGCAACCTTGCAACCATATTCCCTTTTAACTGAGAACTTAGGCCATCGGCTTTGCGTCCCGCCCTTTCGAACGGTTTGCCCTTATCAAGCGACTTGCCTACCTATATAGCAATTTATGTTCCAATTATGATTTTTAATTAAAAATATTTATAACTACTTGATTTATCATATTAATTTACTTACTAACCGCTGAGGGTGCATATTTAGAGGTGAATTTACAGATAAATTTATAAATTTTAGCGTATACTTTTATATACTTTTACACTTTTTAATACATAAAAAAGTGCTCAGGATAACAAAAAGCCAGTATGAGGACCGCATTGAAGAGGTTTTGAGGAATAATGATTAATCCATCGCAAAGGAGGAGGTATCAGACCTCGCGCTTCAAAAATAAAAAACGCCCTGCAGCAGGACCGCGGGGCGCGTGTACAACTAATGGAATTTTTTTAAAAAAATTGAAATTACTGAAGTTTACCCAAAAGATCTGCTGATACTTCTTTAATGCCGGCCTTGCCGTCAAGCTCAATTATTCTTGGAACGCCATTATTATCTGCCGAAAGCTTCTTATAATAATTTACAGCTGCCATTGTACCGGTTTCTGTGTCGTAATAGATATTATGTCTTTTATCGATTGCGTCTTCATCCTGATCATCGGATCTTGTTTTCAATCCGCCACCACAGACACGGCATTTGTCGCCATCAGGCTTGATTGCATCAATAAATATATTATTGGGATGGTTGTTGTCATTTTCACAGAGACGGCGGCCCATTATCCTGTCTTTGGCAATCTGTCTGTCCAGTACCATTTCGATAACGATATCAAGGGTAATGCCTTCTGCCTTGAGTGCCTTGTCAAGCTCCTCGGCCTGTGTAAGGTTTCTTGGAAATCCGTCTAAAAGCCATCCATTGGTTGTGTCATCGGCTTTAAGCCTGTCAAGGATCATGGGAATTGTAATGCTGTCAGGAACCAGTTCTCCCCTGTCTATATATCCCTTTGCTTCTTTGCCAAGATCGGTCCCCTTGGATATGTTCTCCCTGAATATAACGCCGGTTTCAATATGGGGAATATTCAGTTTATCCTTAACAATCGCACCCTGGGTGCCTTTTCCGCTGCCGTTTGGTCCGAAAAAAAGAACTTTCATGATTATATCTCCTTTTGGTCAGT
The DNA here is from genome assembly GCA_963667015.2 of Desulfatiglandales bacterium. Lineage (GTDB taxonomy): Bacteria > Desulfobacterota > DSM-4660 > Desulfatiglandales > HGW-15 > JAAZBV01. The sequence goes on along the minus strand of CAXXJJ010000001.1, from coordinate 1,174,287 downwards.
TTTTTAGGAAATTATTTTAATTGTTTAATAAAGTCAAGACACGCATTAATAAATTTAATACCCAAACGATAAGAATATCTCTCGCCCGTTCCCTTCGGTCACTAGAGCTCACAGAGAACGCAGAGAAATGCTTTTTATTATTTTTAACTTATAATGTCTTTTGTTTTTCTCTGTGAACTCTGTGGGCTCTGCGAGATACATGTTTTATCTTTTTGCTTTTTTAATATCTCCCCCTTGACATCGCTAACCTAAAATCATATATTCCCAAAAAGGAATATAAACCAGGGATAAATATTATGAAAAACTTTATAAAAGTAATGAAGGCCCTTTCCGACCCCAACAGGGTTAAAATAGTTAAAATGCTTCAGCATAAGAAAATGTGCGTGTGCGAAATGAGAGAAGCCCTGCAGATCGCCCAGCCAAGTGTCTCCAAGCACCTTAAAATACTGGAAGACGCTGGTATTGTTTTAAGAAAAAAGGATGGTCAGTGGGTCGACTATTACCTTTCAGACGGAAGCGAATCTCCCTATGTGGCAAGCCTTCTTGGCAACCTGAAACACTGGCTTGAAAACGAAGAAGACATCGAAAAACTCCGCAACAGGATTCCTTTTATCAACAGAGAAGAGGTCTGCTATAAATAATTTTTTTATCCTTAATATATAGCCATATAGGAATATATGCATTAACCTGAAAAATCTTAACCGGGCAATACAATGAAAGAACGAACCAAACTATTAATAATAATTCTTATTTTTGCAGGAGCGTATTACATACCCTGGGGCAGTGATGTTGTTCGCAGATCGGGCCTTGAAGCCTTTATGATGCTCCAGGAATATGCAAGGGAGCATGTGCTTACATGTCTTATCCCGGCCTTTTTTATTGCAGGGGCTATCTCGGTCTTTGTCTCACAGGCATCTGTGCTCAAATATTTCGGGGCAAAGGCAGGCAAAATACTTTCATATTCGGTTGCCTCAGTATCTGGTGCAGTTCTGGCAGTCTGTTCATGCACTGTGCTTCCTTTATTTGCAGGTATTTATACGAGAGGCGCAGGAATCGGTCCGGCAACGGCATTTTTATATTCAGGCCCGGCAATAAATGTACTGGCAATTATCCTTACTTCACGAATACTGGGCTGGCAGCTCGGGGTTGCAAGGGCAATAGGAGCTGTCCTGTTTGCAATAATAACCGGTCTTTTAATGGCATTTATCTTCAGGAAGGAAGATGCAGCCAGGGAAGCCGGACAGATTTATCTCCCTGATGAAGAAGAAAAAGGGCGGACACTCACCCAGGAAGCCTTCTATATGCTTACCATGGTTTTAATACTGATCTTTGCAGCCTTTGCCAGGCCGGCAGAGGGATCAACAGGTATCTGGGCAGCAATCTTTTCAGCCAAATGGGTTATAACAATATTCCTTCTCATTATTCTGGGACTTATGCTCAAGGCCTGGTTCAGCAAAGATGAAAGAATAAGCTGGGTAGAGGCCACATGGGGATTCATGAAACAGATTTTTCCCCTTCTGGGTGCAGGTGTACTTGTAGCAGGTTTCATGCTAGGAAGACCCGGTCATCCTGCCCTTATACCGGAGCAGTACATAGAACAGCTTGTTGGCGGGAACTCCATATGGGCAAACCTCTTTGCTTCAGTATCCGGGGCATTGATGTATTTTGCCACCCTTACCGAAGTCCCGATACTTCAGGGATTAATCGGCGCCGGAATGGGAAAAGGCCCTGCCCTTTCACTGCTTCTGGCAGGTCCCGCACTCTCTCTGCCTAACATGCTGGTGATCGGTGGCGTAATGGGAGCAAAAAAGACAGCGGTATTTTGTGTAATAATTGTTCTGCTATCTACAGTAGCAGGTATGACCTATGGATGGATCGCGGGGTAAATTTAAACGGAGGATATCATGGAAATAAAGGTACTTGGACCCGGATGCAAAAGATGCGAGTCCACCAGAAAAATTGTAGAAGAAGCCGTAGCTGAAACCGGTATTTCAGCTGAGATAATAAAGATAACCGATACCCTTGAAATCGCAAAGCATGGTGTTTTCGGAACTCCTGCGGTCGTAGTTGATGGCGTAGTAAAGAGTGTAGGCAAGATACCGACCAAGGATGAAATAAAAGGCTGGATACAATAGGAGGAAATGAAAATGGCTGAAGATTGTTGTTCATCAAATGGAGACATAATGATTCTGGCATGTTCAGGGGCCTCGAATGTGGGCCAGCTTTCAAACCGGGCAGCAGTTGAACTGACACAGGAAGGGTTTGGAAAGATGTTCTGCCTATCGGGTATAGGTGGCGCTCTTTCGGGCTTTGTTCAGTCGGCAAAGGATACCCCGAGAATGATTGCCATTGACGGATGCGATGTAGGCTGCGCAAAGGCAACCCTTGAGAGGGCAGGCGTTCCCCTGAAGGATTATCTTGTATTAACTGATCTGGGAATCCCGAAGAACAAGGACTTTGACCTGAAACACCTTGAAGTCCAGAGGGCAAAGGATGAAATCAAAAAAGTGTGCTGCGGAGGAGTAGCATAAAATTAAAAGAAAGATGCTGTGATACTGCATGCAACGCATTTAAAAATATCAATCAAACATATACCTGACATTAAACAGATAATGAACAGAAGGAATATGGAGGAGATAATGAGATCTTTTATAATATCAGTAATATTTTGTTTTCTGCTGACAGTCGGAATAAGCGTCAGTGCTTCTACTGATGAAGAACATGAGAATTTTCTCAAAAACCTTCCGGTTAAAGGGACTGTAACAATGATCGATCTGGGCAAAAAAACCTGCACCCAGTGCAAGATGATGGCCCCGATACTGGAAAAACTTAAAATAAAATATCAGGGAAAGGCAGAGATCGTCTTTATAAATCTCCTTGACGATCCGGAACAGCAGTATCGTTTCGAATTAAAGGCCCTGCCGACCCAGATATTCTTTAACAGGGAAGGTAAGGAGATTTACAGACATACGGGATTTATGTCTGAAAAGGCCATAATAGAACAGCTTAATAAAATGGGTGTGGAGTAATATAAAGGAAGCATTGAATGTTCGATACTATTTTCCTCACTGTTAATGAATGGATGACCGGAGGCTCTGCCATTGCCGCCCTTGGCTGTTTTTTATGGGGGATAATAAGCGTCCTGTTCAGTCCCTGTCACCTGGCCTCCATACCGCTTATTGTTGCATATGTCGGCGGACAGGAGACATTAGTGACACCGCGAAAGGCAGGGTTGTACTCAGTTGTATTCACATCGGGTTTCTTCATTTCAATAGCCCTTGTCGGTATCACCTGCGTCCTCCTCGGGCGTATGATGGGAGATATAGGTAGTTACTGGCAGATACTCATAGGCCTTGTACTTATATGGGTCGCACTGGGAATGATGGGAGTGGAAAGATGTTCTGTTTCAGGAAGCCTGCTCTACAGATTAAATTTCAGGGGTATTGGCGGGGCATTCGGACTCGGGCTTGCATATGGCGTTCTTTCTGGTTCATGCACCTTTGGTTTTATCGCCCCTGTCCTGGCCTTTATCACTGTACAGAAACAGATACTTATCGGCACGTTGTTTATCCTTCTCTTTGCTGCCGGGCATTGTCTGCCCATTGCCGTGGCAGGAAGCTCAGTGGGACTGGTTAAAAACATAATGGAAAACAACAGATGGCAGAACACCGGCAACTGGTTTCGTAAAGGGGCAGGGATAATAATAATTATTATGGGGATCTATTTTATAGCAAAACCTTTTTTTGGAGCTTAGCGTGGCTGAATCAATAACAAAAAGGCTCTCATTCCTGGACCGATTCCTGACACTGTGGATATTTGCTGCCATGATAGTTGGGGTATTCGCAGGATATCTTTTTCCGAAAATAAAGGATGTAATCAATATATTCCAGGTTGGAACGACTAATATCCCTATTGCTGTCGGACTGATTTTAATGATGTACCCTCCCCTTGCAAAGGTAAAATATGAACAGCTCGGGCAAGTATTCCGGGATTTCAGGGTTCTTGCGCTATCCCTTGTACAGAACTGGATAATAGGGCCGATACTGATGTTCCTGCTGGCCATAACCTTTTTATCAGGGCACCACGAGTACATGGCAGGGCTTATCCTTATCGGCCTGGCCCGTTGTATTGCAATGGTGATAGTGTGGAATGACCTTGCATCAGGCGACACCGAATACTGCGCAGGGCTGGTTGCATTTAATTCCATTTTCCAGGTGCTGTTCTTTTCCCTTTACGCCTATATCTTTATAACCGTTGTCCCCCAATGGATAGGCCTTAAAGGCATTGTTGTCAACATCTCCATAGGTCAGATCGCGGAGAGTGTATTCATATATCTTGGCATCCCCTTTATTGCAGGTATGATCTCACGCGTTATCGGGCTCAAGACAAAGGGAAAGGAATGGTATGAAAAAAAGTTTATTCCAAAGATAAGCCCGATAGCACTTATCGCCCTGCTCTTTACAATCCTCGTCATGTTTTCACTTAAGGGTGAATACATAGTGCAGCTTCCCATGGATGTGGTTCGTATAGCCATTCCACTTTGTGTCTATTTTCTGATAATGTTTTTCGTATCATTTTTCCTGTCCATGAAGGCAGGTGCATCATACGAACAGTCAACAACCCTGAGTTTTACAGCCGCATCAAATAATTTTGAGCTCGCTATTGCTGTTGCCGTGGCCGTTTTCGGAATAAACTCAGGTCAGGCATTTGCCGCTGTTATAGGACCGCTGGTCGAGGTGCCGGTACTCATAGGGCTTGTTAATGTGGCATTATGGTTTAAGAAAAAATATTTTCCATATGCGGTTGAGACACTGACAGGTGTGTGCCATATGGCTTGTAAAAACTGAGGATTCAAGAGGTATAATATTATGAAAAATATTCTTTTCCTGTGTACAGGAAACTCCTGCCGCAGCCAGATAGCAGAGGCATGGACAACCTATATTAAAAGGGATACCTACAGGGCATATTCAGCAGGTATTGAACCAAAGGGCGTGGATCCAAGGGCTGTAAAGGTTATGTCCGAGACAGGTATAGACATCTCCGGGCAGACATCAAAGGATATTGACTCCCTGGGAGATATGGAATTCGACTATGTAGTTACCCTTTGTGACAACGCCAATGAGGCATGCCCATTTTTTCCGGCAAAGACAAAATTGATGCACAGGGGTTTTGATGATCCGCCAAAACTGGCTGAAAGCCTTACAAATGAGGAAGAAGCCTTAAACCATTACAGAAGGGTCAGAGACGAGATAAAGGTCTTTGTGGAAAATATCGAGGAAGAGCTCAGTAAATAAAACAAGGGGGATTATAAATGTCAGAAGCAGCAAAAGATATCAACTGGAAGGCCTATTCTATTACCAGTATCGTGATAATGATTGGAATTACACTGGCTGCAATCTCTACCGAACTGTGGGTAATAACGGCAATACCTGTTGGATTTCTGTTTGGATTTTTCCTGAAAAAGGGGGAGTTGTGCGGGGCAAGCGCCATGAGCGAAATTCCGCTTATGAGAGATAAATCAAAGGCCTTTGGAATCTGGATCGCTATCGTAGTAAGTATGGTTGGATTTGCAGTGCTCGATCTCCTGGGCCTTGTACAGTTACCGGCTAAACCATTATTATACCTCAATTACATAATCGGCGGTGTTCTCTTTGGCACAGGAATAGTACTTGCCGGAGGGTGTGTCAGCGGATGTTTATTCAAGGCAGGTGCCGGGAACATAAATTCAATGGCAGGTCTTATCGGCATCCCCCTTGGAGTAGCACTGGTTGAGTATGGATACCTAAGCGGTTTTCAAAAATACATGAAAGGTTTTGTAATCAAATCACAGGACGGAGGTCCTGTTACCATTTCATCGGTTACAGGAATGCCCTACTGGCTCTTGGCGGGTATATTTGCCTCGGTCACAATTATAACGATCTTTTTAAAACGCAAAAATAATTCAAAAAATAACACTGTCAGACCTGATGATACAGGATTTGTAACAAGAACAATCAGGCGTCCATGGAAACCATGGAAGGCAGGCCTTGCAATCGGGATACTAGCAATATTTGCCTATCTCTCATCCGCTTCTTCAGGCAGAAATTATCCACTTGGAGTAACCCATGGCGTTCTTCATGCCCAGATGCTTTTAACTGAAAACAACCTGAACTATGCCTACAAAAAGCCTGAAGCAAAAAGCATCGTAAAAAATCAGATGAAATCTCCTGAAGTTCAAACAGACGCAGCGGTTCCGCAAAAAACAGGTAAAAAAGTAAATGTCTGGCTCATGCTTCTTATTACCAGCCTTGTAATCGGTTCATGGGTTTCCGGCAGGCTTTCCGGCACCATTGAGTTTAAACCCAGGCCGGCCTCACAGACGGTAGTTGCCTTTATCGGTGGCATAATACTGGGGACAGGTGCGGCAATAGCCGGAGGCTGTGTTATTGGAAATATTCTATCGGGCCTGGCGCTCATGAGTGTGGGTAATATTCTTTTTACAGTGGTCGTTGTACTCACTAACTGGGCGGCAACATATTTCTATCTGATGGGCGGAAGTTTTTTGGATCTTTTTTCAGGAAATAAATGATTGATAAAAAATAGAGGGAGATAACCATGGATAATTTTGAAGAAATACTTGAAACAGGCATTAAATTTCACGGTCACAAGTGCCCGGCCATGCCAATGGGGCTCAAGGCAGGTCTTGCTGCTATGAAGGCCCTCGGAGTTGAACGGTCACAGGACAAGGAACTTTCGGTGATATCCGAAACAGGAAAAGGGCATGCTGCAGGCTGCTTCCTGGACGGTATCATGATTGCCACCGGATGCACCTATGGTAAATCCAATATAGAGAAACTCTATTTCAACAAGATGGCATTTACCCTAATAGATAATAAAACCGGTCGTGCAGTGCGGGTATCGCTTAAACCTGATTTTTTTGAAATGGCGCTTGCCTCCCCCTTTGTACAGTTAAGAAAGGCAGGCACTCCGCCCCAGGACATTGATCCCGAAATAGCAGATCCCCTGATTAACAGGATTTTGGGGTTGGAGGAATCACAGTTCCTTGATACAGGTGAGATACACACCGTTGATATTAAAAAAGCAAAAGGGGTTTTCGATGCAAAAAGGTGTGAAGCCTGCGGGGAACTTACCTTTGTAAACAAGCTTCGTGTAAAGAGTGACGGTAGCCTTGTCTGTATTCCATGCTCAAATTACGGGGAATAAGAGAGTTGCCTGAAAAATTCACGGAGAATGAGTGATGGCTTTTGGATTGGAACAGATCGTTTTGCTGTGCGCTGTCTTTTTTGCTGTGTCGGTCATCTTTATGATGTTCGGACAGGGAGGCGGAGCTGTCTACGTTCCCATGCTTCTTGCCTTCGGGCTCCCGCTCTACAGGTGCGCCGCCACAAGCCAGGTCCTGATTATAGTAGCCACTGTCTCCGCCCTTCTTGTTTTTCACAAGGCCGGGCTTGTTGACTGGACCCTTGCCCTTATTGTGGAACCGCCAACTAACATCGGGGCTTTTTTAGGCGGTTACTTCTCGTCCTATTTCCCTGAGGCATTTTCAAAACTTGCATTTGCCGGCATTATCCTTATCGGTGCCTATTTCATGATAAGACCCATAGGAAACAGGAAGATTAATTCAGGTATTATAAAGGGCAGATGGTTTTACCTTGAACGAGGCACCGGAGATGAATCATATGAATTAAATCTTCTTTCCATAATTCCCCTGATGATCCTTGCCGGATTTGTTGCCGGCATGCTTGGTGTAGGAGGCGGGCTTATAAAGGTGCCGGCACTGGTCCTGCTGGGGGGAGTACCCATGAAGATAGCAGTCGGATCATCAAGCCTGATGATCGGAATTACTGCCCTTACAGGACTTTTAGGTCATGCAGCAGCAGGACATTTTGATCCGAAGCTGGCCCTTATCCTGGGAATCGCTGTATTTGCAGGATCCCAGATTGGTGCAAGGCTTGGAGTCAGGATTGACAAAACGCATCATAAAAAATATTTTGGTATTCTATTGGTCTTTATTGCCTTCTGGATGGGCTATATGGCTTTTAAATAATAATTATATGGCATCAAAAGAAGACCCATACAAAACATTGAACATAAAAAACAATGCCTCAAAACCAGAAATAAGAAGTGCATACCGCAGTCTTGTCAAGGAATGGCATCCGGACAGGAATCCTGGTAATCCGGATGCAGAAGAACGCTTCAAGGAGATTCAGCAGACATATGATTTTTTAATATGCGAAGAAAGAATGCCTGCTCAAAATACAGAAAATCAATGACCATTTATTTTGCACACTGTCCAAGAACGACCAATCCCAGCCATTTTTCATCCATATCTTTCATATCTTCTTCTATTTTTCCCAGGCTGCTTCTTAACACTTTCTCTTTATCCGGGTACCCGGCATAATACACGATGGCTATAGGCAGGTCAGGCTTGTAATATTTCCTGAACCGATCAGCAACCTTGCTCATGGCAGAGAGGGACATGTATAAAACCATGGTTGTTTCATATTTTGATAGATCCTTGAGGATATCATCACCATTTTTCTCTGAATCACCGAACAGTGATTCCGGAGATGTAAGCGCAACAAACCTTATATTATCCGGTGTTACAGTAGTTTTAAGGGCTGCAGCCGCAGCATTAAATGCACCCATTCCGGGAACCACTTCAAACAGGTCCGGATCAAAACCATTCAACAGATGATGAAGGCTGGGACCGTATACACATGGATCGCCCCCATCCATCATGGCTATTGTCTTACCCTCCTGTAATTTTTTCATAATAAATGCCTGAATTTCTGCAATCTGCTCTTTTCTTCTGGTTTCGCGCTCTTCAAGTGAAATTTTATTGTTTCCCTTGTTATTGCTCATTACCCTGTCCCAGGGATCGAAGGCCACCTTTTCAGGATCTATATATAACCCGAACCGCTTGAAACGATCAGGCATTCTTGGAGAACAGAGGTATAAATCCGCCTTTTTTACAATATCAAGGGCACGTGGTGCCGTAAGATCCGGTCCGGCAGGCCCCATCCCTACCACATAAAGTTTCCCCATTGGTGTGTCGGCTTTTGCAAATGGCGCCAGAAAAAGAATAAGAATAATAAAAGAAGTTACTGAAAGGATATTTACATTTTTCTTCATATTTACATTTCCTTTTTAAAGTGAGTTTTCCAGTAAAAAACCTGTTATTTTACTGAGCTTTTTTATTCACAGATCGTGTTTTCAGGAAAGAAAAAAGCGCCCATATGTTTATGATCAGGCTTAATCCCAGAATAACCTTCAGGGTCTTTGAGATATCTTCAGAAAATACTCCATCATTTTTTCTCTCCTGCGTGACAGGTGCTGTTTTTGGGGATGTATCAGCCTCCACATTCACTGTGCCCTTTACCATATGTCCCATTCCATCACTTGCCTCAATGCGCCATTGGCCGGGAGTGTCCGGGGAAAAAGAAAACCTTCCTTTGCTGTCAGTTCTTCCATTCTGGTATTCGATTTTTTCATCAAGCGGGCTGAACACAAGCACCTCACAATACTGCATAGGCTCCCTGTCATCATAGAAAAAATCAAAGGTTATAGTCCTGATATCTTCATTAACCCGACAGTCTGTTCCATGTGCGGCTGCTGATATCACATTAAAAATAAGTGGAAAAACAAAAGCTACTGACAGGACATAGAAAATTTTGCTCCGTTTCATTATTTAACCTCAAAAACCATAAAGGTGGTATAAAGATGATAATCCTTTTCAGGATCATCTTTCACAGGGACTTTCTGCCCCAGCATCAAAAGCGTTTTTCCTTTTTTCGTAATTTTAAAATGGCCGACACCATTGCTATCAGTAGGAATTTCTTCCCTTGCCGCGCTCGTAATTACAACATTTGCAAGAGGCCTTCCATCAAAGAGGACCTGCACAGGAAGCACATCGCCCTTGTGCAATCCAACAGGATCATTAAGAGGAATCATTTCAAATTTAAGCCCGGCAGCTATTGTATTTCCGATCCCTTTTTCAAAGAAAACCTTGCTGTACTGGGTGGAAAAAAAGGCGCTGATTATCCTTAAACCTTCTTTTTCAGCCTCAGGTTTGCTCATCAGCTTTTTACCTTTTGTTGTGTTGACCCTGTACCCCCAGTCGCATGAAACAGTAGCCATACTAACCTGCTCTGAAATTTCAAACCGGGCTCTATCAGGTTCATCCGATCTCCGGATCATTTCCTCTGATACCCTTTTGCCATCTGCCCCAATGGCCGCAAAGGCCATAACCCTGTCAGGATTGTAACTATCATGTCGCTCACCCAGAACACCTCTGGCGACGATATAGGCACCATTACTTTTTTCCACCCAAAGGTGATGAGCACTGACTGAGTTCCCTGAAACAAAAAATATTAATGAGCTTATACATATAAATAAAATCTGTTTAACAGTCATTCCTGTTTCCTCACTTTACTGTGATACCCCGCTTTCAATAGAGCGGAGTATCATTTAGTTGTGCCTTTAAAAAGCTTAAAAGTCGATCTGTACTGTTCCGTAATACAGTGTACCGTCCTTTATGTACTCATCTTCTTCAGTCAGGTTCTCAATGTCAAGTCTCAGGGTCAGGTAATCACCCAGCTTTTTCCATACTGAAAGATCAAGGGTGAAATAATTCGGGAGCTTTGTTACATTTTCAGAATCCGAGTATTCATCCACATTGTATTTTACCGCTACAGAACCGTTGACAAGATCAGGGTTTCTGTAGGTTAGTCCGGCACGATATTTCTGTTTTGGATCTCCTGCCATATATTTTCCTACAAGTTCGGGGGTTTCATCATCTTTTGTGACTTTAGAGCTGTTGTAATTAAAATTAAAAAACGAAGAAAGCCCATAACCTATTTCATATTGCAGCTCTGCCTCAATACCGTGTATGTCAACCTCGCTTATATTCTGGTAAGTGCTTTCTGTATAAAGCCTTGATCCAACATAATAGCTAGTGATAGTCCTTGTCCCTATATAATCAGATGCTGTTGATTGATAATATGCCAGCCTTACCCATAAATTATCCTTGAAAAATCTCTCAGCCCCGATATCCCATGTTACAATCTCTTCGGGATCAAGATTCGGGTTGGGGAACCTGACACTTCTCCCTCCGCCCCTTATATGAAGCTTATACTGGTCAAAGAGACTTGGGGCCTTGAAACCTGTTCCAATGGACGAACGAATTGTGGTCAGATCATCGGGATGAAAAGTAATACCCAGCTTTGGGGAATAATTCTTCCAGATTTTTGAATTATATGCATCGTCTGCTGACAGGCTTGTATCCCAGCTCCGGCCCTTGTGGTTTTTTATCTGATCAAAGCGCAGTCCTGCGTTGATCAGCAGCCTATTGTCCAGAAATTCTGCAGTAACATCAATAAATGTAGCTACTGTATCCTGACGTCCGGTTGCACCGGTATCACGTGAACTGGTTAAATAGTCCACATCATAGTCCATTGAAATGCCCTTATAGGACAACCCGGCGGTAACCGTGGCTAAATCAAATAGTATAGCCGTATTCTGATATTCTGCACCCCAAACGTCATTTCCAGGAAACATTTCATTGCGGTCCGGGGTATAGGAATCTGTAGAGCTGACATAACTATCCTGATAGGCAGTCTTTTCAGCACGATTCAAATATACAATACCGGACCAGTCAATTTGATTTCCATTATAGGTTATTCCAAGACGATACTGATCCATTGTAAGGTCATCATAAAAATATTCTCGTCCTTTTCCCATTTCATGGTCATAATAAAGGGCACTGAAAGAAATGTCAGTACGTTCATTCAGCGAGTAGGATATTTTTCCAAAACCTTTTGCAACTTCACGATAACGTCTGAGAGTATAGTCTTCGATGCCTTCAGGATCTACCATATAAAATCCGTCACTATCGTCATAACCGCCGGACACAAGAAACCCTAAACGGCCATTATCCTGAGAATGAAGACCTGAGACAGAATAGGTATCACTGGTTCCGCCCTTTAGTTTCAGGCTGGTTTCTGTTTTTTCTTCGGGCTTTTTGGTTATGATATTTACCACACCTCCCAGCCCCTCGGTTCCATAAACAGCAGATGTAGGCCCCCTTACTATCTCTATCCTTGCAATACTTTCCTTTGGAACAATACCCCAGGCAACCCATGCAATCGAATTATTAAAATTATCATTAAGTGGAACACCATCCAGCATAAATAAAACACGGTTACGTCCCACACCTCTCATGCTGAAATGGCTTGACACTCCACCAGTCTGGTTCCCATAGTGGCTGTAGTTCTGTATACCGACAGAGAATCTCAGTATGTCCTCAATACGCTCAAAGGGAAGCACGGCTAACTCTTCTTCAGAAATAACTGTAACACTTTGAGGTGCATCAAATACGGCTATTTCACTTCTCGTTGCAGTGACAGTTATTTCTTCCAGATAAGCCTCCCTGGATGGGGTTTCGGCTGAAACGTTTTGAATACAAAGGCATGACAACATCATAATAAAAATAAAACAGGAACGTGAAAACCTGACCATTTTTTCCTCCATTTTCAGACTTCGCAATGCAGTTATTAAGGGATTAAAATAAAAAAAGCCACAAAGGCACCACTCCTACCGGAGTTGCAGCCTTCGTGGCTTTTTAAGTCTCATATTTTTTATACTTTTCTTTTATTCAAAATGCAGCTTCTGCTGCAAGGTTGTGAATTTTTATAAAATAATACTTTTTTTGTCAAATATTATTCGATAATTTTGAATCAGTCCTCTGGCATTATTCAAGAATAACATGTTTCTACGATGTCACACTTAAAAATCGATGAAGCATTTACGCTAAAGGAGATGCCAAAATAATAAAAGAATTTCTGCTTTTCTCATCCCCGATTATTGCCATTATATCTCCCGGTAATATAACAAAATTTGCATCCGGATTTGCTTTAAATTTATCCCCCCTTAAAACTCCAACCATAGATACACCTGTTCTCTTTCGTATTTCACTTTCACCTATTGACTTATCAGCAATCGGGCTGTTCTCTTCCAGGCGAACCCATTGCAGATCCATTTGTTGTTCAACATTTCTGAGTTGTGAAAGCATCAGATAATCTGTTAACTGGCCGGATGTATTAGAGCAAATCTCATGCCTTAGAGTATCTGTGTAACGGTGGACTTCTGCGGGCGGGACTCTGAGACGGAGGAGCGACTGGCGGGTCATTTCAATGCCGGCCTCAAACTCCGGGAGCACAATTTCTGTAACCCCTAATTCTCTCAGTGATTCGAAATAATCAGCCCCGGATGTTCTTGCTATTATTTCTATGCAGCTATTCAGCTTTTTTACATTAACAATAACCGATCTTGCTTCAACAATTCCGGGCAGTGTTAAAATAAGAAGGTTTGCATTCTTTATTCCAGCCGCTTCCAGTACGATTTCCTGAACAGCGTCACCATAGACAACCGCCATTCCGCTTGCCTTGGCCTGTTCAAACCGTCTGTGATCAAGCTCGATAATAATAAATTGTATTTGAAGGCGTTTTAAAACCGTTGCTATCTGAAAACCCACTCGACCGCCCCCGGCGATAATAACATGATTATTCAGGCCAATGGTTGGGACATTAGATGTCTCAAGCTTTTCATGACGAAACCAGCGTTTTTTTAATGAATAAATTTTTGATGTCTGACCTGAAATCAGAGGAGTCATTAACATTGTAAAGATAGCTGCAGTCAAAATTAAAGAGTAAAGCTCAGTATCGATCGAATTTGTTGTTACTCCCACTTTTGCCAAAACAAAGGAAAACTCTCCGATTTGAAACATACTCAATCCTACCGCAAGCGGTATAACATTTTTATATCTGAAAACTCCGGACAGCATTGCAAAGATGAGTCCCTTTCCAAAACCTATTGCCAGTACAAGAATAATAACTTCTTTTATATGATTTAAAAGAAAGGAAGGATTAAACAGCATGCCAACCGAGGTAAAAAACAGCAACCCGAAGAGATCTCTAAGCGGAATAATATCACAAAGCGCCTGATGACCATAGTCAGATTCATTGAGAACTATTCCGGCCACAAATGCACCAAAGGCAAAAGAGAGCCCCACCAGATGTGTCAGATAGCCTATACCCAATCCGATAGCGGTAATAGCGAGCAAAAAAAGCTCCCTTGAACCAAGTTTTGCAATATGTGTCATCAAGCCGGGCAGCAGTCTGGTTCCAAGAAAAACCATCCCGGCAATAAACACTCCTGCTTTAAGGGCTGCAAATCCAAGAGCTGGCAGCCCCACTGCGGGATTGTTTAATTGAGGGAGAATTATCATCATGGGAATTACAGCCAGATCCTGGATAATAAGCATTCCTATCATCACTTTACTGGATAGTGTGCCCATCCATCCCTGGTTCATCAGGGTTTTTAAAATAACCATTGTACTGGATAGGGAAATCATTGCCCCAAGCCATAGAGATGTTTTCCAATCCCAATCCATCAGGTATCCGATGCCCATACCTAAACCAATGGTAAGCAGAATCTGGATTGGGGTTCCTATAACCGCAATCATCTTCACCGGTTTTAGATCCCTGAAGGAAAACTCAAGGCCGAGGGCAAAAAGAAGGAGTGCAATGCCTATCTCGGCGAGCAGCTCAATCTCATGAATGTTTGAGATCGTTAATCCACCTGTATAGGGGCCTAAAATTATCCCTGCGATAATATATCCCAGGATCAAAGGCTGGCCAAATTTTTGAAACAGCAGACCGCAAAAAAAAGCAGCAACAATCAGCAGGATTATATCAGCAGCAATACCCATTCATTTTCCCTGTGTCTTTAATAGTTTTTAAATGAACTGCCCCGCCGCAAGCAGCGGGGTATCAAATAATGAATAAATCTGTTTAATCGCCGCAAGCGACGAGGTATTAGACCTTGCGCTTCGCAATAAAAAATGCTCCTATCTGTTGAATGACACCGCCTCCACCACCCCTGTTGCCACCAGATTCACGACCTCTTCCACAGTAACACCATACTGGCGAAGATGTACCGGCAGCCTTGTCCCCATGAGTATGGGCCCGACCGATACGGCCTTGCCGATCTGCTGGATCAGGTCGAGGGCCAGTATCCCGGACTGAAGATCCGGAAAGATAAGAATATTGGCATTTTCAACAAGGTCGGAAAAGGGGAAATTTTTTAACCTTAATTTTTCATCTACAGCAACGGCCAGTTGTACTTCCCCGTCAATAATTAATTCAGGGGCACGCTCCTTTGCTATCTCCGTGGCCCTTCTCACTTTGTTTGAAAGGGGGTGCCCAACACTCCCGAAATTGGAAAATGAAAGCATGGCAACACGGGGTTCGAGCCCAAGCGAACTCACCCTGCTTGCGGTAAGCAATGCAATCTCCGCCAGTTCTTCCGCACTCGGGTCTATATTGACTGCGCAGTCTGCAAGAAAATAGATATTTTTAGGCAGAAGTATCATATGGTGGCTTGAAATCCTGCTTATTTCCGGGGCAGGACCTATCACTTCAAGAATTGTCCGGAATGATTTTGCGTAATGTGTTGATACCCCTGCAAACAGCATATCAGTATCGCCGGTATGAAGCATAAGCGATGCAAAATAATCCCGCTGCTGAAGGCGCTTTATAGCCTCGGGCCGCATTACACCCCTGCGCTGCCCTATCCTGAAATACTCATCCACATAAAATTCAAAACGGGGACTTTTAACCGGGTCTATAATATTTACGCCTTCCAGATCCAGACCGAGAGTTTCGACAGCCCTTAAAACCTCTTCACGATTACCAAGCAGTGTCGGTCTTACGATCCCTTCATCCAGCAGGATTGAGCAGGCACGCAGGATCGTCTCATCTGTTCCGTCAGCAAAAACGATACTGAGGTTTTCCTGCTTTGCCTTCATTATTATCTTCCGCATGGTTTCCCGGCCTGTTCCCATCCGAACGGACAATCTTTCGCGGTGCGATGTGTTGTCAACTGAAATACGGGCAACACCCTCCTCTATAGCCTGCTGGGCGACAGCGGATGATTCATATACCAGAATCCTCGGGTCAATGGGTTTTGGAAGAAGATATTCGGGCCCAAAGCTGAAATGCTCATCACCATATGCCCTTTCCACCTCCTCCACCACCTCTTCACGGGCCAGTTCGGCCAGTGCCCTGGCAGCGGCTATCATCATTCCCTCCGTAATACGCGTGGCCTGGACATCGAGTGCGCCCCTGAAGATATAGGGGAAACTGAGGGTATCAAGGACCGCATTGGGGTAAAGCCCCATGCTGGTGGCTACAATAACATCTTTTCTGCTTGATTTGGCTTTTTCATAATCGATTTCCGGATATGGTGCGGACAGTGCAAACAGGATTGGAAAGGAGTTCATGGACCTGACCATCACGGGATTGACTGTACCGGAAACCGAGGCCCCAAGGAATACATCCGCGCCTCTTAACCCTTCCGAAAGGGTACGTGCCGGGTGTTTCCTTGCAAAGATTTTTTTATACTCAGGCATATCCTTCCGGTCAGGATGCAGCAGACCTTTTCTGTCATATACAAGGAGGTTTTCAGGCTGAATTCCAAGCTGTAAAAACAGTCTGGCACAACCCACGCCCAGGGTCCCGATACCGCATATAACCACACGCACGTCTTCGATCTTTTTATCAACAAGATCAAGTGCGTTTAAGAGTGCGGCAGAAGCCACGACCGCAGAGCTGTAAAGGTTTTCATGAAAAACAGGTATTTTCATACATTCACTTAGACGGTCATAGATATGCAACCCTTCCAGGACACTTATGTCCTTGATATTTATTCCTCCAAAAGTGGGTTCCAGCATTAAAACTGTATCAATGAACTTCTCCGGATCAGAAGTGTCAAGTTCAAGATCAAACACATCAATGTCAGCAAGCTGCTTGAAAAGAACCGCGATACCCTCCTGCATCGGTTTTGCAGCCTCCGGCCCTACATTACCCAGGCCGGGAACAGAAGATCCGTTTGTTATTACGCCAACCAGGTTTCCTTTTGCTGTATAGTTAAATATCTGTGACGGTTCTTCCATTATGAGCTTTGAAGGAAATGTAGCCCCGGGCAGGTAGGCCAGTCTCATTTCCCTGGGTGTAATACACGGCTTTGAACTGTGTATCTCGATTTTTCCGGGACGTTCGGCTGAGTGATATGTCAGGGAATCATTTTCTCTTATCATGCGGCAACCTCCAAAGTTAATATGCAGAAAGTTATAATATTACTGAGATAATGGATAGTGTTTAATTGTCTCCTGGAAAATCTTCATAAAACTGGTAACCGGACGGCATTGTAAAATCCAGAGCCTGTCGCCCTCTATACAGAATTCAATATCCAGAGGATATCCGTAGGCTATTTCAAGGCTGGCCGCCCTTATTACCAGGCTGGAGATCTCCATATAACTGAGCGCGGGCAGGAGACGCCTGTGATAGGGTATCGAAGAATATATTACACCCCGGCCCTCCCATTTATTAAATACCGCCTGTGTTATTTTTTCTCTTGTAAAATAATGAAATTTTAACTGTTCATCCGGGTTCTCCATTGTTTTCCTGTCCTTCTCAACAAATATCTGATCACCCGTTATCCTTCCCGAAACAATCCCCTGCCCGAGCCCAAGGCCTGCATTGATAACCATCTCCCCGGGATTTTCTTCTGCAGCATTTATAGTCTGAAGCACGCCGGAAACCCTCGAAGGAATCAGGCGCTGGATTATTACACCTCCTCCGGGCATTTCCGAAACCGCTCCGGTCAGGGACCTGTGATATAATGCCTTTTCACCCCAGAACCCGGCCCATACCCTTTTCAGATATTTTAAGACCGCCTCTTCACCGCGGATAAAAAGAAAGGTGTCAAACATGCCGGCATTGGATGAAAGCTCAGTGTCTTCATCGCTGGAAGATGATCTTATTGATACATAGCCGGACATCTCGTTTTCACCGTTCTTTTTGACTGAAGGATTCATAAGAAGTCTGTAGGCGTTAAGAATTTCCCGGGTCAGCTCTTCAGGAAGGATAACATCTTCCCATATCTGAATGATCTTCAGGGATTTCTGTATGTGGTCAATATTATGACGAGCAAGGATATCCTTTAATGCCGATCTTAAGGTCCCTGAGGAAGAGATCCCTGTGATGTTTCTGGCTGCCAGGTCAAGGGGCAGGTCCAGAACCTGATTAAGCGCATAGTCTGTAACAGCAAACCACCGGGGCACCAGTTCTTCTCCTGTCAGACGCTCTACCTCGGACAGGTTGGCGGCCTTCCATCCAATCAGATGAGACAGCTCAATACCGCCATCCGTTGACCTCACTATATAACTCTTTTTCAGACGATCCAGGGAGGCCTCATCAGACAGTCTAATCTTATCCGTTGTTTCCTTAATCCGGCTTTCTGTTGCTGCTGAGGTCCCAAGTAAAGAATGCAGCCGTTCCATCTGCAATATCAAATGGCGGACATGAAAACTCTTTCCTGATGACAGGCTGTTTTCAAGCTCGCCGGACAGTGTTTCCAGTTTTCTGTTAAAATGTGCCTTAAACTGCCCGTCAATATCTTCACTTACAGAGTCATCCATCCTGATATCTGTAAAACTGCAGCTCTGCAGTGATTCATATGCCTCTTTCACCGTCCGCCTGATCCGCAGCAGCTTGAGACGCATATAGAGCCTCTCAAAAATATTAACATAGGAAGGCAGCTGCTTCCTGATTTCATCAAGAAGTGACTGGTGCCGGAGATTAAGGTTTAAAAATGTATCCAGCAGATGTTCCCTGGCAGAGGCCTCTGTATCCGGGTTTTTCAGAATAATGGATATCAGGCCGGCCTTCTCGTTCCTGCTTCCGCGGTTAAAGGACAGATACTCGCTCATAAGCAGTTCATATACAACATGGCAGGCAAGAAAGGGATCGGAAATACCGGAGAGCTGTTTTTCAATTCTGTGGAGTGCACGAAGCCTTAGACCCCTCAGGGTTAATATGTGATGGGTGTCCTTTGATGACATAAGACTTTCGGTAGTTTCACAAAAATGCATGTAGGTTTCATAGAATTTGACTGCCTCCCTTTCCTGCCCGAGGATTGAAAAAACACCTTGCTCCGAGTCCAGTACTGCAAGATCCCCCTCTCTGATATATTGATCATTTCTGGTTATTACCGACCTAGCGGTTATTTTATAATCCAAATAATCTTTACTCTCCTCATGGTATTCGGAAAAATAACTGAGAAGATTCATCCTGCCGTCAGGAGATTTTTCCCATTTACCGTCTATGATCATGGAAGGCTTTTTGAACTGAAGGGCAGTAAGGGCAGCATGGCTCAGTATACCTCCACCGGTAGTAACTATACCTGATGAGTTGTATATCAAAGCATTATCCTCGGGGTGAATTCCCGGCGTGACAAGGATCCGGCCCTTAAAATCTTCCGGAGATCTGTTTTCTGAGCTTTTGAAGAGGATCCTTCCGACAACCCGTCCAGGCGAAACCTTTACCCCTTTTATGATCCGTTCTCCCTTAAAGGGCATATGCTCCCGCCTTCGGTTAAACTGCCTGAATTTATCACAGACAGATTTTATCTCTTCGGGAGACTCTTCAACTGCATCCATTCCCGGCATCAGGCAGTTGCCTTCCCGGAGCAGGCCTGCCAGTTCATGGATATCGACACTGAAGTTTGATCTCCACTGCGACCCGGTATCTTCTCTCTTTCGGCAAAGGGTGGAGCCATTTGTAAAAAAGGAAAAACGTATAATACCTTCTTCATCTCTCAGGGTGTAGATATCGATTATGCTGCCGAAAACCGGTACGGACGCATATTGAATCCTGTATCCGTTAATACTGCCGGAATCTATAAAATATGTATTCTGCTCAAGCGGCCTGACAAGCCCGGCAAGCGAAAAGGAAGATATCATTGCATCCCCCTTCTCAGAAAGTATTTCAGCAAAACGTTCCGCTTCCCATTCATATTTGAATTTATCGGAAGGTGCCCGGGACAAACCTCCTGCTTTCGTCAAAATACCGCCCAGGGAAACAGCCTCCCTGAAGGGCCTAAGAATCAATTTTTCTATTTGAAGCTGGCCAATCTCATTGTCTGACAACTGGCCGGAAAAACGATGGAGATCAAGGCCAAGCTCCTGCAAAGATCTGTTTAAACAGGCCAGGAGATCTTCCGGCAATGGTGAGCCGGTCTGGTCAGTATAGGGAGCTTTTCCGTTCCATATAATTTCCTTATCTCCGGTAGGGCCGGGTTTTCGATTCACAAGAATTCCCCGGCGGTCAGCTGTAAGAAACTGATCCAGAGGAAGAACTCCCCACTTCCTGAAAAACCCTGCCCATGCTTCGGTAACCAGGCCACAGGACTCTTTATCCAGATCTAACGAACTGATAACCCAGTCAATGTCCATAAAGTAGGGAACAAGGTTGAACAGAATCTCTGCCTTCTCATAGAGATCCTTTGTGTCCATGGTCATGTTTTTATCATAACGGACCTTGATGTGGGTCTGGTTAACATCGACATCGAATCCGAGATATTGAAAAAAATATTTAATAGCATCAAGGGACAGGTTAGGATGATGATCAATCTCTGTCTTGCTCACGCCATAATATTCTAGATCAATCATTCCGTTGTTTAAAGGGTGCGAGAAATCGATTCTCAGAAACACAGGGTGATTTCTGAAAGATATGTAGTAATTAATTTCGTTCCCGTAACAGAATATCCTTATACTCGGGAAATCCTTTTCTCCCCTGAGCATCTGCCGTGCATATGCATCAGCAACAATCCTGACCGGGAAGGGAACATGTGTTGGATCGACATCTTCCATTCCCGGCTCAAAATTAATATAACTGATGCATGATAATACATTAAGGACCTTTTTTTCAGACGCGGTAATCATTGACACCGTACGGTTCATTGCACAGCTTGAATCTATCAGCCGAAATCCCAGCCGAAGTCCTTTTTGATGAAGGTAACGCTTCAGCCCGTGCAAGGTTTGAACAGCACCAAGGTTTGGGGGATCCTCGAACATCAGAACAAGCCTGGACAGATCAGGAGTTGTTCTGCCCTTTAATTTCATCTTTTCCACTTCAGATAAAATCTTATTTTTAAGTTTGCTGTAGACATCGGGCAATATTGAACTTTCGGTTGAGTGTGAAGAAAAAAGGGCTAAATAATCGGAAACTATACCGTCCATCGCCGACAGCATCCGGTCCACTTTTGCAGATGAAAGGGGCCCTGTATCGTTAAAATCGGCCAGGACCCTGGCATGGGAAAGATTGTAGGCCCGAAAGAGTATCACCGGATCCTTATCCCGGTTCTCCCGTTTACCTTCACCTTGAAATCCGCCATGACCAATGAAAAGATATATTTCATTATCACGCCTGACATCACTCCTTGAATCAAAGAGTATGGCCTCTTCATGGGAGACAATTAACGGAAATGAATCACCGATTTTTAGGCTGGTCAGTCTGTTGCTCTCAATCCCGAAATTGATATTCTGCCACCCCATGCGCGATACAATTTCTTTAAGAAGCTGTTCTCCGAATGATGATTCGGCTGAACGCAACAGATTCAATGCCGGTGCGGGTTTTCCCGGCAATGGAAGGATTTGAAGGAGATCCGTATAGGATGCCCTGGTAAATAACAGGTAAGGCATGAAAAACCGGAATGCATCCTCACCCAGGGCCTCAAGCGCTACATCCTCCGGCACCGGCACTCCCGGTAAATCCAGAATCCGGGCTCCCAGTCTGCGTAATTTGATATCCTTTTGATGCAGGAAAATATCCATTGCACCATCTTTTACATCGGCGGAGAATCCGTCGGAAAAACAGTGTACTATTTTTGCAGTTACCGCATGGCCTTCGGGATTACTAAGGGGACTTCCGTCACTTTCAATTTTATCGGCGAAGAAGCCTAACACCTTGGGATCAACGGTTAAGGCCCCTGACTGTGCGAGGGAGGCCGCGAAATTCAGCGCCTTTAAAACAAGATCTGCATCCCTGACAGAAAGAAGCCCCTGAAGAAAAGGCCAGGGATCTTTAACCTTTTTTGTGATTTCATAAAAAAGGTCAAACAGTGGAGAGACTATATCTCCCATCTTCTTTGGCAACAGGGGGACAAGCTGATTCAGGCATTCAAGATCAATTGAGGCCGGCGGGTTTTCCAATAGTTCAAGGAGCCTGGAACAGTTTTTCCTCACACGTTCAGGGTTTCCCATGACAACATCAAATTCGGACGCTATGCCCCTTATTATCGTGGATAGCTCTTTATCTTTATCTTTATCAATATTTGAACATTTTTCATTTTTGTCAAACCATGAGTCGCCCATCGTTCATCCCCATGTAAATTCCTGAAACCTGTCCTTTCATTGTGGTGTGTAAAACCCGATGTTGTTGATTCAAGCTTTATAGTTCGTCATCTCCGCCTCCGCGGGGATGACGATTAAACCGAAATATCTGTTTGATTTTATTAAGTCAACAGTATTAGGTGTAAACCCCCATCTGATTATCATACAAATGCTGTATTGTTCCAGTAAAACCGACGTTATCAGACTTATCGCCACAGGGCATGGATTATCATCTGGATAAAGGATTTGACTATGTTATAACTCTTTGTAAAAATACACAGACAAATAATTTTAAAATGGAGGAAGAACTCCGCAAACAGGGTTTTAATATTTTAATGATGCAGGATAGAAACAATAAGCTGAAGAGCACACAAAGACATGAATATTTTGAGACCGATCCATCGGGAAACCTTATAATACCTGAAAATTCGGTATCCGGCATGGGAGTCAGCCCTGGGGACAGGGTCAGATTTGATAGAGAGGGAAACACCATAACACTTCGCCTTCCCATGCGTTTATCAAAATTGTATATTGAGGTAACAAACCTGTGCAACCTCAACTGCCGCACATGTATCCGTCATGTATGGAATGAACCTTCGGGAATGATGTCCGAAGAGGTCTTTGAGGCAGTTATCAAAGGGATACATTCCTTTCCATCACTCCCCGACAGGGTATTTTTCGGGGGATTTGGAGAGCCCCTCTTCCACCCGAAGATACTGGATATGATTTCCCGATTCAAATCACTGGGCATGAAAGCAGAGCTCATCACTAACGGCACCCTTCTAAAAGAAGACATGATAAAATCCCTGATAGATGTCGGGCTCGATACACTGTGGGTATCCCTGGACGGATCAACTCCAGACAGCTTTTCTGATATTAGGATGGGAGCAGAACTGCCCAATATACTTGAAAACCTTACCCTGTTAAACAGGCTTAACGGGGGCAGGCACGGCTTTAAACAGCATATGGAAATCGGTGTTGTCTTTGTTGCAATGAAACGCAATATAAGCGAACTTCCTGCTGTAATAGAGATAAGTACCGATATCGGCGCGACGCGTATGATGGTAACAAATGTACTCCCCTATACAAAGGAAATGGTAGATGAATCTCTGTACTACAAATCCATCAACAGGAATAATTTCAATCTGGACCTCCCCTTAATGGACATGGACGAATCGGTTCTGGAATCAATTCGAAAATCTGCAGATAAAATTACAATGACCGTCCCTTTTGTCAGTGCTGAAAAACTCAGAAACAGGTGCCCTTTTATAGACGCTGGGGCGGGTGCCATCGGCTGGGACGGTAACCTGAGCCCGTGTCTCCCGCTTTTACACAGTCATGACTGCTATCTTGGATTTTTAAACTATGACGGACGCCATTCAAAAAAATGGGCAATAGGCAGCGTGATTGATCAAGACCTGTATGACCTCTGGAATACCCCCGAGCACAAGGCATTCAGGGAACGCGTACTTGACTATGATTTTGCCCCCTGCATTACATGCGGCGGCTGCGACCTGTCACAGAAAAACGAGGAAGACTGTATAGGTAACAGGTTCCCCACATGCGGGGCATGCCTCTGGGGACAGGGAATAATAAGATGCCCGTGATTCGTTTTGTAGAGGGTTTCAAACCTGTATCCAGGATATTCGCAATTTCCCGATATATCAAAACATTAATAAGCTTACAGGGGTGTTCGAGGTTAATAAAGTTTTTCACTTGACCCCTTGAACCCTTTCTCTCTAATATACATCCAAAGGCCAGGGAGTAGGCACACAGGGTTTTACACCGGCAATTACAACATGCACTTCCCTTATCCATCCCCTGGTTACAGCAAAAAATTCCGCCACATAGGGGGCAGGTCCGGCATCGGGATTCTTTGACCTGTCTTCCTTAAGGCTGCCAAATCTTGCAAGACTTACAATAATACCCCTCTCCTCATCAATTACCGGATAACGCCTGTCTGCCACCTTTGTGCCGGTCCATGTGCCGTGATCAAAATCAGCAAGGGCTGTACGCGGCCCTCTGTCAGGAAAGGGATATGCCGGCACAAACAGGGGTGCAGAATCACCGAATATCTCGGAAAAATCAGGCATTACCTCGTTTGTGGTGTGCATGCCGTTTTCATATCTCTCTGTATCAGGAAGAACTGCAGGTCTTACATAATCTGCTGTCCCTTCGGTTTCCATTGCCCGCCAGTAACCGTCTGCAACATCCATGAGTTTGAACCGGGAATCCCGTTCAGCAGGTCTTATGGATCTTTTCCAGTGATCTGATATCTCAGTTATATTTGCAGGGTTAAATGGGATAGGAACACCCTTTTCCCCCGGGTTTACCAGGGTCTCAATCTCGGTGATTTTATCATTCTCAATTTTAAGACGCAGGAAAAACATGATAAGCCTTTCACCATTATCAAGAACCGACTGAACTGCCGCCTGACCTGTCTTAACATCATATATATCAAGCCTTACAGTCTCTTTTACCGGCCAGGTAATGATCCCTTCCCCGAGTCTGATCAGTTCACAGTTTTCAGAATATTTATAGGAGTCAGATACAGGAAGTTCAGAAAAATCCTTTTTCTCCAGAGCCTTAATATACTTATTAACAAATCCTTCAAGATATTCCCTGTTGTGCATTAGCTGTTTCTCCTTTCCTTGCTTTAAAAAGCCGTCTGATTATTCCTGCGGTTATTCATAATGTGTCCACAACCTCAATATATGAACGACTCTTCTTTCAGTATTTATTGAATAAACCATCCTGTGCTTAATATTGATCCTTCGAGAATAAAAGCCTTTCAGGTTTCCAAGAAGTTTTTCGTATGCAGGAGGTGTTTTGAATGGATTTTCTTTTAAAAGGGATAATAACTCTTTGGCCTGGCTTTTTAACCCTGCCCTTTCTATTTTTTTAGTATCTTTGACTGCCTGCCTGGATAGGACAACAGACCAGCTCACCAGTCCAATTCCTCAAAAGGTGTGCCTTCTTCGAGTGGCTCTCTGTCAGCTTCATGAATGCTGTCAACAAGTCCTGGAAACTGATTAAGGTAAAGTGTTTCCTCGATTGCCTCCCAGTCTTTTTCACCAATTACAACAAAATTTTCACCATTTCGCCTTTTGACCCTGAGCACTTCGTGGTTGGCAATTGTATTATCCACCTGGGATTTTAATGTCTTTCGAAAAATATTGGATGTTGTTTCAGGCATTATTATAATCTCCATTATGATTGAGCCGTAATAGTACCGAAAAACGGTACAAGAATCAAGAATAATACATTTAAACCACGAAATACACGAAAGGCTCAAAAGTTTTAAAAAAGAAAAATATTTATGTTTTTATTTTCGCGTATTTCGTGTGTTTCGCGGTTAACTTCTGTTTTAAGTATTTTCGTGGTGTGCGGTTACCACGCTCACAGATTTCGATTATACCTAAATACCATCCAGCCTATCTTTTCTTTATCTCCATTGTAATTCACTAAATCAGGAAGTGTAATTTTTATGATGCAAAGTAATAGCTCGACCATGAACTCAAGCCAGACATGCTTTTCAGCGATTTGGTGGAGTGTGGATTAATTTTTTAAATCGAATATCGGCAATTTTGCTCACATTAGCATTATTGCCGATATTGATTACAAACCTTCTTTTAACCATCCATCGTCGCCAGCCACGCACAAAAATGGTGGTTTGGAGGTTTAGTAAGGTGTCCATAGGTTTTAGAAAGCCAATTCGCAATATAACCCACTATAATTCAATTACTTATAGAGTTTCAATACAAAATTCCTTACCTGTCCTAGGTTCGCCCAAGAAGTAATCTGCCATTTTGTTTTTTGGGCCTTTTAATGCAGTCTGCGCCCCATCCTCTCCACTGCTTAAAGAAAAAGGGCAAATTATATTCTTTACATTGTTTTTTAATTTTATTTACCCTTTCGGCTTTCATAGGTCTGGCCTTTGGTCCTGATTCTCCACCAACAATACTCCAGTGTATATCTGATAAATTGATATCGCCTAAATCTTCAAGCAATGGTTCGATGGAAAGAAGGTGAACATCGGCCTTCACTTCTCTCTATAAATCAATTCGAGGTAAGTCATGTTTTCTGCTGTTACACCCATTATATTTTTTCCATGAACCACTCTAAACACAAAAAGTTTTAAGTAAAACAAATTACTTTTTTCTTTTTTAAGCACGTGAATTTGATAATTGCATTATTATATTATCAATGATAAATCATAGTGCAGTAATTAATAAGAGGCCTTATTGAATGAATGATTATTCTGACATATTGGAATATAAATTTCATAACCCACAAATGAATTTCTCCGCTAAAATACCTAGAAGAAATCCAGAGGAAGAGTTCGCTCAACAATTCACAGAGTCTTACTATGAAAACTTTTTAAAAATTCATACCGGAACTAATAGAAAAAATACTCTTTTCATGCGCGAAGTTCCGATTTCGGGAAACGGGATAGCAGATTTGCTTGTTTTCAACTGGGCAAATGATTTAACGCAACAAAATACTGCTGAAGTTAATCTTGAAAAATATAATCCAACTGTCCGGGCTTTTGAGTTCAAACTTAAAGACTGGCGTAAAGGTGTTATGCAGGCTCATCGCTACAAATATTTCTCTCATGCTTCCATACTTGTATTACCGCTGGAAAAATTAAAACAGATTGAATCACAATTAGATATGTTCAAAAAGTTGCGTGTGGGTCTTTGGGGATTTTCAAAAGAAAGGGGAACTATTTCCTGTCTTTTTACTCCACGCCCCAAGCAACAATTCATTCCAAAATACGGACAAAAGGCTATTCAAATTGCCAATCAGGCAATGCTTTCATAATTCTGCACGTTCCTTAAATTGCCGCAACCCTTCAAGTAAAGGCTGGACGTGATCATTACGTGATTTTTTATCAAGCTGTATTCCTGAAGATGCAATTTCACTATATATCTGCTCAGCCTGTTGAATTAGTATTTTAGATTTATTAAGCCCTTCTTCAATATCATCATCTTCCAATTCATTATTCAATGAACCGATTGCTTCCCATGATTGCAAAATCTCTTCGGAACGCTCCGGTTCAGGATTATAATCTGCATCATGAGAGAGACCATTTATAACCGCAGGAACAAATTGACTTATAGCATCTTTTTCTGAAAATGTGACTCTATTCAATAGTGATTTACTCAAGTACCTGATGATTGGCACCCTGCCTCCGGATGCAGGATAAAATCTGTCCATCGAAAACATCCTAAGATTTGAAAACCAGCCCGTGGCCCCGGCAGTTCCGCCTGCCACTCCAAGAAAGGGTGTTAAAAGGTCGGAATAGCCATTAATTACCTGGAACCCATTTATAGAAAGGGATAAATTCAAAAACATCCAGTTTGCCACAACATCTGTATGGTAAATATCAGAAAGGGCTTCTGTCGACCGGCTTGCTACAATAAGATAAAAGCCATCAGGCGGATTATCAAGTAGCGTGATATCATTTATAAATTCTTCAAATTCACGGCGGTCCTGCAATGTCTCACGCGATACTATCAGGCTTGTATAAAGTGGCCTTGTATCTCCAATTGAATCATAGATTTTTTTTGCCTGTCTGATAAAGTTCTTTGCAATAACTGCTTCACGTGAATCAAATGACTGTGAAATATAAATATTTGGAGAAATCACTCCTGTAGTTTTAAATTCTACTATTTCCTGAAAGTACTCGTTTAGAACTTTATCTATAGCCTCATTTAACTCCAACTGACCTTTACGATAAGATTTGAAATAATCCCAATCAAATATTTTCCCTACATTTATTTCAGGCGAACTTGAATACAAACTTACATAGAATTGCGGATCAATTAATATTTCTGCATCAGAGAAATCATTTCGCATTCCGCTTATCTTCTCTATCATTGTACTTTTTTGCAGGTCTTTCGGGCTAAAAATCGCTCCATCTATCAAATTCTCTGATAAACCTTTATTTACTTTATCACCAAGGCCGTGGCCTATTTGTGCATACAGTTTCATCTGATTGCCTCCATCTGATCCATCAGTCTATTAAAGTTGGCAGGCCGAAGCGCTGGGACTTTCCTCATTAGTTGATCAATCAATTTGCACAATGCATCAGGCAAATCATTTCGAAGTTCTTTCAATGGTTTCGGCTTCTGAGTTTTAATCCTATAGAGAGTGGTAAATTGAGGATCACCCACATTAGCAAAAGGATTATCACCTGAAGCAAACTCGTATAATGTCAAAGCTATTGTATAAAGATCTGCCCTGTAATCAAGGTTTTGCCTAAAATTTTGATCAAGCATCTCAGGAGCTATATAGTATAGAGTTCCCGGGATTCTGTTACTGTCCTTTGTTAATTTGGTTCCGCCAATATGAAAAGCGATTCCTAGATCCAGCAAAACAAACGGTCTTTCAGGAGCGCAAGTTTGTATAATATTATCGGGTTTAATATCGCGATGGATAACATTGAGCCCTGCTAATTCATGGATAGCCTCAAACATACAAATTGCTAATTCCGCCATTTCATTTTTATCGGGACTATAATCGGATTGAATCATTTGTCTCAAGCTTTTCCCGTCCAAATACTCTTCCGAATATACTACATATTCAATATCATCAATTTTGCACGGTCGTGGTTCTATTGAACCAAGTTTCACCAGGTATGGGCTTGTTGCTTTTTTGAGGATATCTATTTCTCTAATAATTCTTCTCAGATTTTCCTCTCTGACATCTTCGTTATCCTCATCACTCGGGATTTGTACTAATTTGACAGCTTCAGTTTTATCTCCGATATTTGCCTTAAAGACAACCTTGAATCCACCGGATCCGATTTCTTCCAGGTTTGATGCCTCTGGTATAATTTCGGTTATTTTATGTATATCAGGTTTATCCACCATTTTTTATATTCCAAGATAGTTAGAAAAGAGTGGTTTGTATTTGATGCTTATGATTCATATAATAATTAAGCCAAGGATTAATCTAAAGGAAAGCTTACATATTAAATACATTAAAAGAATGAAAAATGCATTAATAAATATTATTTTTCGTGTATTTCGTGTGGTTCGTGGTTAATGATTGAAGAGATCATTTTTTCAGTTTACCCAGTTATTGAATATGGCACTATACTCTATGGAGAGTTTATTAGCGGCCTTTCTCAAAGATTTGTCCACATCGGTTTATCAACAAGAATAAGTTCAGACATTCTGAGGCTTCCTGCGCGGAACAGATGAGATCTCTTTTTCACTTCCCCCAAGTTTTGCAAGCCTTTTACTGCTTTCTCTTGCTATAAGTGCTTCCAGGCCAAGCTTAACCAGCGAGGTCTTCTCCTTAATTCCGGTTAATTTGGAAGCTTTATCAATAAGACTGTCTTCAATGTTGATTGTTGTCCTCATAATAATCCTCTCAAATATGATCTTTTATGCATACAATGATGCCTTATTGGGATGCATCAGTCAACAGACAACTGGCCCTTCAAAATCCGAATTAACAATAAGGTACTGGAATATCAAAGCCAGGTATTTAAGCAAAAATCTCGGCGTATTTTTCCTCAATCGCGTTAATTTCATTATCGGTCAATTTTTCAAATTCCCTTTTCCTTGCTCGTTTTGAGAGTTTCCCATCGTTTTGGGTAATGAGGCGTATGAGTAAATCAACAAGTTTATCAGGCATATCAATATAGTTTTTGATAAACTCATTTAAAATGTCGTATTTTTTAAGATATGCAACTTCCTCAGGAAGCGTTTTATTTACTGTTTCTTCAACACACTCAAATAAGAACTCGGCCTGTTTCGTTGCATCATAATAACGATACAAATCAATAGTCTCATTTAAAACCTCGACATTGTTTTTCTCTGTTGGCCTCCATTTGATTAAATCAAGCCTTGTCTTTGAAAAATGTTCCAATGTCTTTCTGTATCCCTCTATCCGATCCAGAATTACAGCGGATACAGGGAATATTAATCCTTTCGGAACAAAACCTTTTTCTGCCAGAACATGATGAATCAAATAACGATGAATCCTGCCATTCCCATCTTCAAAAGGATGAATAAAGACAAAGCCAAAGGCAATGATCGTCGCTAATAAAACAGCATCAAAATCCTCCTCGCAAAGAATAGAATATGTATCGACAAGTCCTGAGAGCAAATCCTTTAAATCATCCGGGCGAGCCGAGATGTGATCTGGCATAGGCATTCCGGAAGCGCGGTCATGTTCACCAACAAAACCGCCTTCTTTTCGCAACCCCGGTTCGATAAATCGAATATCCGCGATAAGGATTTTTTGCAAATATTCCAGTTCTGAAATACTGAGTTTACGCCTTCCTGCTTCACCTATGACCCGCCCCCATCGTTCTATCCGATTATGTGGCGGAGTCTCTCCTTCGATTGTATAAGAGGCCTTTGAATCTTTCAGCAATAGAAAAGCAGCGGCACGGCGTAAAAGATCGGAGTGTGTCTGCCCGATATTTTTTACGGCTTTTTCTGACAGGTTCTTTCCAATAAAGTTTTCAAGCTTTTCGGTTTTTCTAATTAAAGGACAAAAATTGTGCGTACCGGGCAGGTTATTACGAACCCGGTGGCGTCTGGATGGATATGATTTCCCTTCATATTGTAATTTACTGTCAATGAGCGGAACAAAATTCCCTGCTGATGCGTCCTTAATATCCAGTTTCTCATCACGCAGCCATTCCCATAAAAACCACACTCTTCGGCTATAACTGCCTGTCGGTTCCGAAAGGATAATCTCACAAATTTCATTGGCTTTAATTTTTTGAAACAGCGCATTAAGAACTGCCAGATCAATGCCTTCATATTTAAGCGCAAAAATCAGGTGTCCATAAAGTGTATCTTCCGGTTTATGGCGCGGGGTAAAAATATTCCAGCGTTCAAAATCATATTTTTTATGTTTGGTACCAATAGCGCAAAGGTAATCAGGAACAGGCACTTTTAGATCATAGGCTATAATCAGAGCCGAATACCCGGCTAAACTGCTCCCCTCTTCCAAAGCCGGAAAGTCGTGAAAAACGATTATATTCTTTGAATTTTGATTATATATTTTCATTTTTATGAATACCCCTTATATTTACCTGGGTATTGTGGCATGAAAAATGATTATTGTCTATGAAAATTAATTATATATTCTATTTTTCATGAATATTAATTATATCATCAAAAATCCGGATCGCTTCAATATCTGATAGAACAAGAAGAGTTTAGAGAAATAATTCTTTCTGCTTTCCTTTATTTTCCTTCAATTCATCCGGCTGCCCTTCAAAGGCATTTTTCCCAAGCTTTATGGAATACACCCTTTCGCATATCTCCAGAACCTCACGAACTTTCTGCTCAACTATAAGGAATGTAACGCCATTTTTTTTATTTATTTCTATGATCTTATCAAAGACAACACCAATCAATTTTGGTGAGAGGCCTAATGATGGTTCATCAAGCATGAGGAGCTTGGGTTTAGGGACAAGAGCGCGTGCAAGAGCAACCATCTGTTGTTCTCCGCCTGAGAGTTTGCCTGCGTCCTGTTTAAGGCGATCTTTAAGTACCGGGAATGTTTCCAGAACTTCTGAAATACGTTCTTTTGCTTCTTTACGTTTTAAAGGAAATCCCCCTATCTCAAGATTTTCCATAACAGTCATGTCATGAAAAACAAGATTCCCCTGGGGGCAAAATGTAATGCCGCGGGCAACATTTTCAGCAGGATCAGAGCCATTAATTACGTTACTATCAAACAGGATTTCTCCCAGCCAGGGCTGGATAAGTCCGCAAACAGTTTTAAGTACTGTGGATTTACCAGAGCCATTAGGTCCTATAATAGCGACTATCTCACCCTGCTTAACATCGAGGGACAGACCAAACAAAACCTGCTTTTTGCCGTAGCCGGTTTCAAGATTTGATATTTCAAGAATTTTTTTCATTCAGTTACCACGAAACACACGAAAAGTTTTTCATTAACAAAAATCTGTATTTTTTCTTACTTCGCTTTTTTCTTTTAAATCCGAAGTAGTGATTCGATATTGGAATACAACTAACCACTCGAAATACACTGAAAGTTTTTTCATTTTTAAATCAAAAACATAAAGTTGTTTTTATTTTCGTGTATTTAGTGTGGTTCGTGGTTAAAATAAGTTTTATTATTTTTTATGCTTTTAACCTTAAACCTTGAACCTCACACCATGCATCTGACTTCCCACAAATGCCTCTATAACCCTCGGATCATTCCTCACCTCTTCCGGTGTCCCTTCACAAATCTTTTTCCCCATATCCATAAAAATAACACGATCACATATTTCCATAATTACGTCCATGTTGTGTTCAATGATGATTACAGACTTTCCTTGTGCACGAAGTTTTTTTATTATCTCCAGAATTTTTTCAATCATGGCAGGTGCAATACCTGCAACAGGTTCATCAAGTAAAAGGAGATCAGATTTGGCAGCAAGGCAGCATACAAGGCTTAAAAGCTTTTGCTGACCACATGATAGGTCTTCAGCAGGATCATTTGCTTTTTGCCTTAATCCTGTTTGCTCAAGCAGTTCAAGAGCCTCTTTCCGGTTAATGTTTTCCTGTGCTTTGCTCTTTTTCCATCGAAAAAACACATTCCTGAGTTTTTCACCTGGTTGATCCCTAAAGGAAAGCAATACATTATCAAGGACACTTATCTGCTGAATTAAGCGAAGATTCTGAAAGGTTCTACTTACACCCAGATTGGCTATTTTATATGGAGCAACATTGGTAATGTCTTTTTTATTCAAAATTATATTTCCATTATCAGGAGGGATAAAACCGGTAAGTACATTGAAAAGAGTTGTCTTTCCAGCACCATTAGGGCCAATCAGGCCGAGTATTTCATCTTTTTGAATAGAAGTGGAAAAATCATCAAGGGCTTTGATACCATTAAAATGTTTCTCAAGATTTTTAGCATTCAGTAAAAAACTATTCATTTAATAACCACTTTATCTCGGAAGGCATGTTTACCTAAAAGACCCTGAGGTCTAAACATCATAAAAAAAACGATCAGGATTCCATAAAATATCTGTCTCATGTTTGCGGCTATCGTGTTTGGCATCCCGACAAATCTAAGTATCTCAGGGATGGATATCAAAAGAGCAGCCCCAATAATAGAGCCTTTTAAATTTCCAGCACCGCCGATAATAACTATAGAGAGCATGAAGATCGATTCCATGATAGTAAAGCTTGTTGGATCAATAAAACTTATATAATAGGCATAAAGACTACCACCTATAGAAGCAATTTTGCTCACATTAGCATTATTGCCGATATTGATTACAAACCTTTTTTTTAACTATCCACCATCGTCAACCGAGCGAAAAAATGGTGATTGGGAGGGTTTCTAAAGTGTCCATAGGCTTTGGAAAGCCAATTCGCAATATCACCCTATAATTCAATGAGTTATAGAGCTTCAATGCAAAATTCCTTACCTGTTCCATAAATTTATGGAACAGGTTTATGATGATGAATTTCTGCAGGCAGACCTTTTATATTATCCAGTTTTCCAGCTTAAGCCCATCAATCCTTTTATAATGTTTGGTGTTAGCTGTGATAAGAGTACATTTATTGGAAAGGGCTGTTGCGGCAATGTATACATCTTCGACTCCAAGTATTTGACCTTTTTTCTGAAGTTGAGCCAGAATATCTCCGGCTATATGAGCTTCTTCATCTCCAAAGTTCAGAGTTGAGATTCGAGAAAGAATAGAATCCATTATTCGCTGCCAGAAAATATTGAAATCATCCCTTAACACGCTTCCAAATCGCAGCTCAAATATGCAAATACTGGATGTATAGAGTGATTGGGGTGGTACTGATTTAAGTTTTGAGATGAAATTCGGATTGGGTTTCTTTTTAACTAATTCGCTCAGAATGTTTGTATCAAGCAGATACATTATTTGTCCATTTTCTGTTTAAGAATCCTTGGTATATGACTGGCTCTCTTTTCGACAATCGTTCCGATAGTATCAAAAAATGGGTCATTATCATCAAGCCATCCTTTGACATCGCCAAGGTGTCCGGCTGAACCTTCAGCAGGGACAAGTCGGGCCATTGGCCTTCCTCTTTTTGTTATTATAATTTGTTCCTTTCCATAAGCTACTTTCCCTAAAAGTTCGGAAAGGTTTTTTTTTGCATCTGCAACACTAACTTTTTGTTCGCTCATTGATATCCTCTTGTTAAAAATAATGGTCATTATGACCTGTTCAGCAAAAAATAGCAATCAAAACGTATGAAGCATATTTATTACAGTTTATGGCGAAACACACGAAAGACACGAAAGACTCGAAAGACGCGAAAGACGCGAAAAAATGGTGGTTGGGAAGTTTTCTAAAGTGTCCATAGGTTTTGGAAAGCCAATTCGCAATATTATTCTATAATTCAATAGGTTATGGGGTTTTTATATAAAATTTACTATCTGTCCCATAAATTTATGGGACAGGACTATGATGACTTTCTACTTTTCGTGTATTTCGTGTGGTTAGTGGTCAAATTAAAAGGAGTTTCAAGAAAATCCTGAAACTCCTTATCTGGTGTGACTCATTCCAGTTAATTAATCTGCATTTTTATTAAGTTTTAAAAATAAAAGCACACATGCACCGACTAATGCCCCGATACTGATGAGCATGGTAACCACCGGCAGGCTGAAACCATGATCAAACATGATCCCTACCATGACAGGCGTCAGGTATGCACCTCCACGTCCGATACCAAGCACAAAACCGGTACCCGAGGATCTTACATGAGTGGGAAAGGCCGCCGGGAACAGGGCATACATACCGACTATACCCGCATTACCGAAAAGACCGCTCAAGACCGCAAATACTGCAAAGTAATTCAGCTCGCTTGTTGTCCCTAAAATGGTGATAAAAACAGCCGAAAACACCAGAGTTCCTATAGTGAGTATCTTCACACCAACTCTCAGGGTCAGTAATCCAAGGATTATTCCGCCCAGCATTCCGCCGATATTGACAAACATCATCATATCGGCTCCGTCCGCAGAGGAAAATCCCAGCTTTACAACTACCTTGGGTACCCATTTAAGTATAAAAAAGTAGGTGCTGATCTGCAGAAAGTAGGCAACGGTTATAATTGTTGTAATACGGATAAGCCCGGGCGAGAATAAATCGCCGTAGGATTTTTTCCGTATGTCTGTTGTAATATCAGGCAGCATTGTAATAACGTCATGCCCCAGACGTTTAAGTGTCTTATTTACCTTGTCCAGCGCCCCTTTCGGTTGTTTACGCATAAGCCAGTGGATTGATTCAGGGACTGCAAAATAAAACAGAGGAATAAAACAAGTAGTTACAACCGCACCAAAATAAAATATCAACCGCCAGTCGCCATAGGTATGCAACAGCCATCCGGCTATCCTGGATCCCACAATGCCGCCTATGGGGTAGCCGATAGCCATTATGGAAATACAAAGAGCCCTGTTTTTAAGGTTGGAAAACTCCGCTGTTATTGCCGTGATAGCCGCCAATAAGCCGCCGATGCCCAGACCGGTTATAATCCTGTAGATCGATAACTCTACTACACCAGATGATCTTGCCACCATGAACATGCCTGCTGCCATCATTATAAGGCAGGCGATCATTGTTTTCCGGCGTCCTGTTGAATCGGAAACCCATCCCAATGATATGGAGCCTATCCCCATCCCGATAAGTTCCATATTCAGTATAAAGCCGACTACAGTATCGTTAAGTGCCCATTCACGTGCAATATCGGGTATAGCCAAACTTATTGAAAGTACATCAATACCATCCAGGGCGTTCAGTCCTACGGTTATTGCGATAATAAATATCTGCAGGAAACCCATAGGCGCAATATCAATTTTTTTTCGCGGATCATTGTTCATAACAGCATTGTTTGGTACAATCATTGTCTCTCCTTTGGAAATTCAGCCAGCGGCGCTGCTGCATACAAGGTCAGTCTGCAAATACCAATTGTGCAGATGTATAAATCCTTCAGTCTACTCTTTTTCTATCGGGTATCCGGCTTTAATCCATCCCTCAATTGCAGGGTGCTTAAGAACCTTCACATCGTTATAGCCCATTTTCATCAGCTGCTTGGCAAAGTCGGCACTGTCGGCTTCCCCTGCGCCGCATGCGCAGTATGTTACTATAGGGATACCGCTCGGGATCGACCAGACATCTTCAAGGGCAAGCTGAGATTTCCAGGGTATGTTAACAGAATCCTTTATATGCCCCTTAACGAATACATTTTCTGGCTGCGTATCGATTACAGTCACCTCTTCACCGTCGTCCATCATCTTTTTCAATTCCTGGATGGTTATCCTTGGAATCCCTTCTTCCGCTCCATAACACGGAGAAAAAATCAGGAAAGAAAAAATAGCTGCTATCAATAATAAAGTTGTGCAAATACCTGTCGACCGTCTTGTTTTCATAACCGCTCCTTTCTGCTTCTCCGGATATCATCCAGCCATATCCGGCATAAAATCATAAGTATTCCATTGGTGTTTCTTTTAGTGTCGCACAGTCTGCCATATTATTGTAATTTTTTAAAGAAGGAATAAACATAATACATGCGTTTCCCGGGAATCATATTCATCAAATGTGCTCCCCGGAAATTTCCTTTCTGCCTTCGCAGGTAATTCATTATTTTCCGGTTAAAGGATTTTGTAGTGGACACAATGGCGGACGAACAAAAACGTACATGTGCTTAAATGACCTGCAACCATCTCTCTGGTTATCCCTTGACATGATTGAATGACTGCCTTATAAATATTTACATATTATTGATATATTTTTTAAACATGATTACATCAAAGGAAATGGGTTGGTCAAGTAAAAATGTGTCATGTTTTTAATCCTGAAAAATGCAGATATTTGATAATATGATTATCCCCTGTTTTATCGAATTTATGATAAATATATAAAACAAAACTAAAACAAATAAAAAGGAGGGAATTGACATGTTAAGGTTTATCAAACATACAGCCATAATGGTCTTTACCATTGCGGCCGCTTTCTCGTGTTCCGGCAATACACCTGAACAGCCGACCGGGAATACTGCCGCCGCTGAGACGCAGTATGAGGTTCTCAGCCCATGGGCAGATGTTGATCCGATTCCGCTGAGGGGCATATCCCCCAGGGTGGGTTCACTGGCAGGTAAAAAAATCGGTATTTTTGCCAACTTCAAACGTGCGGCTGTGCCTATCGCCAACGAGGTTGAGAAAAGACTTAAAGAAAGATTTCCGGATATTGAGACCATACTGTTTCATTCCACACTGCCCAATGTCGACGAATCGGAAACAGAAAACAAAGAAGAGTTTTCCGCCTGGGCCAAAGGGGTTGATGCCGTCGTCGGCATGGTAGGAGACTGAGGCTCCTGCACAAAGTTCCTCACATATAATGGCGTAGCCATTGAGGACTTTGGAACGCCGGTCGTGCTACTGGCGAATCAGGGCTTTTTAAACGACGTTCACTCCGCAGCATCAGGAAAAGGCATGCCGGGAGTTCGCGCACTTGGAACAACAATATTATGTGAATCAACCGATGCCGAAAATATCAGAACAGGTATAGATGAGGTACTTGATGATATTATCGGTGCACTTACCAATCCTCTGACCGATGAAGAAAAATCCCCCAAAATCAGGACTGAGACAGAACCAAAGATTGCCTTTAAAGGAACATATGATCAGGTAAACCAGTTTTACTACAGAAAAGGCTGGGGCGACGGTCTTCCGATTACCCCGCCGACACAGGCCAGGGTTGATGAAATGATGAAAGGAACAGACCTATCGCCTGATCATGTCGTGACAAAGCTGATACCCAGAATGGGCAAGGCCACTGTCGAAAAAATTGCAGTCAATGCAGTAATGGGAGGGGCTTTGCCGACCCACATGCCGGTACTGTTAGCAGCGGTAGAGGCACTTTCCGATCCTAAAACGCGTTTTGATACATTTGAGGTAAGCACCGGGTCCTGGGCGCCGCTGCTTATCATTAATGGTCCCATAAGGAATGATATTCATGTCAATTGCAGTTCCGGCATGATGAGTCCCGGGAATATAGCAAATGCAGCAATTGGAAGAGCCCTGGGGCTTATTGTAAAGAATATTGGCGGGGCCCGAAAGGGAATAGAGGATATGGGCACACTGGGAGATCCTTTAAAATATACCCTTGTAATTGGAGAAAATGAAGAAAACAGTCCATGGGAGCCTCTTAATGTTGAATTCGGTTACGAGAAGGGTTCAAGCACCGTTACAGTAATGTTCCCTAACCGCTATGCCCAGACAATCCCTGCCCAGACAACTGCAGAAGGGATTGCCACAACTCTGGCAGGTATGAACCCTACAGCCCTGTCCACAATGATTGTAATCCCGGATCATGCAAACAGGTTTGCCAGCGAAGGGTGGTCCAAGCAGAAGGTAAAAGATTTTATTATTGAAAAGTCCAATGGCGCGGATGTCCTCAGCAGGAGGCAGGGAAACCTGAAAAATGAAGATTTTGCAATAGTTGTTGCGGGTGGGCCGGGTGTATGGATGGGCCTGCTGCAGAGTGCAGGCAACTTTGGCAACTATTTTGTCACAAGAGAAATCAAGCTGCCCGAAAACTGGGATAGCCTGAAGGCAAAGTATGGAACCATGGTTCCGACATATGTAAGGTATTAAGGAGGTATAATTTATGCACAGACGCGCTTTTCTCCGAAGCCTGGAAACGCTTTGTATGGTTGTGTTTTTCTTCACTGCTTACATCGGGATTTCGTTTGCTGCGGACCAGTCAAACAATAAATATGAAGTTCTCAATCCATGGGGTGAGACCGACCAGGAGATACTTAAGGGAATTTCTCCAAGACTGGAAAGTCTGGAAGGCAAAAATATCGGTTTATTTGCCAATTACAAACACTCTGCCATCCCTATTGCCGTTTCATTAAAGGAATGGCTGGGCTCCATGTATCCTGATGCTAAAATCAATATATACAGTTCTGATCAACAGAAGGAGAGAGAGCTTGATACAAAACGCGCTGAGACCTTCAAAAAATGGGCACAGGGCAATGATGCTGTCATCCTGCTCGTAGGAAGCTGAGGCTCCTGCTCCAGGATCCTCACATACAATGGTATATCCATCGAGGAGCTTGGAACACCGGTCGTGTTACTGGTGAATCAGGGGTTTATGGGCGAGTTGCAGTCTGCAGCAAAGGAAAAGGGAATGCCGGTAATTCGAAGGCAGGTGCTTAACCTGGGAAGTGAAATTACCTCAAGGGAAGATATTGAAGCCGGTATAGGTGAAGCAATGTCCGGCATACTTGAATCATTGACAGAACCATTGTCAGATCATGAAAAATCACCGAAATACAGTACTGAACCTCCTCCAAAAATTGCATTTAAAGGGGATTATGAAAACATAAATATGTTCTTTTTCAGGAAAGGATGGACGGACGGTCTGCCTGTAATTCCGCCGACAGAAAAAGCGGTAATGGAAATGTTGAAGGTAACTGATCTATCGGCAGATCATGTAGTTGCAAAAATACCTCCAATGAAGGGAAAGGCAACGGTTGAAAAAATAGCCATAAATGCGGTTATGGCAGGTGCGCTTCCAACCCATATGCCTGTCATTATAGCGGCTGTCGAAGCCCTTGCAGATAAGGAATCCGGTATTAATGCAGTTGAATCGGGCACCGGATCATGGGGACCTTTTTTTATTATTAACGGCCCAGTGCGCAATCAGATCCATGTAAATTCAGGGGCAGGCGCGTTGAGCCCCGGGAGTCTCGCCAACGGCGCTATCGGCCGCACGATAGGGTTGATTATCCAGAATATCGGCGGAATGCGCAAAGGTATCGAAGATATGGGTACATTAGGGAATCCCTTTAAAAACGCACTGGTTATCGGAGAAAATGAAGAAGAGAGTCCATGGGAGCCTCTTCATGCAGACCATGGATTTAAAAAGGATGAAAATTCGCTTACGTTATTCTTCCCGAACAGCTTCACGCAGAACACAGCAGGGGGTAATGATGCTGAGGCAATTGCAGAGTCAATGTCTGAACTGGGCCCGGAAGGAATATCCTGCTTTATTGTCAATCCGGAACAGGCTGAAACCCTGGCCAGTGAGGGGTGGAGTAAAGAGAAATTAAGAAATTTTCTTATTAACAGTTATGGACAATCTCGGGATGGAAATGATACCGGTCGATTAAATATTGTTGTAGCTGGCGGACCGGGAAACTGGACAGGTCTGGTTCAAGGTGTTGGAGATATAAAAAATTCATTTATTACAAAAAAAATAATGCTTCCCGGCAACTGGGAAAAACTTGTTAAGAAGTATGGAAATATGGTGCCGTTGCACTCCAGATACTGAAAGGTTTTAATAACAGGAGCGTAATTAATTAATTTAAAGATATAATTAATGACGCTCTATAATATACACGGAAAAAATCCTTGACATACAATATATCATTGATATACATCTGCTTCACAATGTAGATATACTGTTCTCAAGTGACTT
The DNA here is from genome assembly GCA_963667015.2 of Desulfatiglandales bacterium. Taxonomy (GTDB): domain Bacteria; phylum Desulfobacterota; class DSM-4660; order Desulfatiglandales; family HGW-15; genus JAAZBV01. The sequence goes on along the minus strand of CAXXJJ010000001.1, from coordinate 1,133,539 downwards.
CTCCCATTTTATATATTAGCAAAAAAGAAAAAACCTAAGGGGCTGTAATGAGTAATACAATAGCAAAGATGCCAATAGAAAAATTGACTTCCAGAAATCTCAAACGTGCTTACAACATTATGCATGTCGGATCAAACAAGTTGTTCAAAAATAAGGAAATAACAGTAGCCCAGTTTGATTTGCTGGAAACAATACTGCTGTCCGAAAACCAGGCCCTGACAATTCAGGATATTGCATCAAGAACCGTATGCCTTCAGCCCAATATTACAAGGATGGTGGCAGAGCTTGAAAATGCCGGACTTGTAAAACGAACCAGCGGAACTGACCGCAGAATTGTAATCGTCAAACTCACCCCTAAGGGAAAACAACTGGTTACTGAATGTCAAAAATCTCTGTTTGATTTGCATGTTTTTCAATATAAGAACCTGTCCGGAGAAGAACTCAATCAGCTTAACGAATTGCTGATAAAAATATCTCAGCCCCTGCCCGAATAAAAAAAGAAGGGACAGCTTTATAAAAGCTGCCCCTTCTTTAATCCAACTTATGAACAACCGTTTAACCTGCAGTCAAACCGCCGTCAACAAATATAGTCTGTCCAGTAATAAAGTCAGATGCATTCGATGCAAGAAATACTGCCGCACCTTTCAGATCAGCCGGAATTCCAAGTCTTCCCAGGGGTATCTGAGAAGAATATTTCTGGGCAAGAGATGGATCTTTCTGTATATGCCTTGTTCCCTGGGTAATAATAAGAGAGGGACCGATAGCGTTCACATAAATGTTATAGGGAGCAAGCTCAAGTGCCAGGGCCTTTGTTATCATACCTACAGCACCCTTTGTGGCACAATAGGCTGAGTTTCCGCCGGTATAGCCTCTTACTTCTCTTACTGACGAAAGGTTGATTATCTTGCCCTTTCCCTGCTCCTTCATTATGCAGCCAAACTGCTTACAGGCGATCATCGTGCCTTTAACATTTATGTTGAATATCTTGTCCCAGTCTTCCATGGGATAATCCAGTGCATCTCTTTTTATATTCAGCCCCATGGCATTTACAAGGATATCAATGGTTCCGAATTTTTCTACCACATCTCCGACAAGCTTTGCCATGCTTCTTTCATCAGTAACATCAACTGTCATGGCTTTAATTTCGCCGCCTGTCTTTGCTGCAATATCTGCTGCTACCGTCTCAAGGGCATCAAGCTTTCTGCTTGCAATAACAATTTTTGCGCCATACTGACTCAGACCTTCAACTATGGCCTCACCGAGCCCACCAGCCCCGCCAAGTACAACGGCATTTTTCCCTTTCAGACTAAAAATATCTTCCATACTAAATTTTGCCTCCTAAAATACTTTTTTTCTGAAGCCTTAACTTCTTTCAAATACCGCAGCAACGCCCAGTCCGCCAGCACCGCAGATCGTCTCAAGACCATAGCGCGAGTTTCTGCGAACCATCTCGTGTATCAAAGTAACAAGCCGCATGGCACCGGTTGCTCCGATCGGATGCCCAAGTGAAATGCCTGAACCATTGACATTTACCTTTGCGCTACACTCGTCCGGAGTAAGACCGAGAAGTTTTGCATCAGCAAGTGTCTGAGCTGCAAAGGCCTCCTGAATCTCGATCAGGTCTACATCGTTCTGTGTAATCCCGGCCTTGTTCAGTGCCTTATTTACTGCGAGAGGAACTGCAGGATATGTGAGAGTAGGATCATCACCGGCTGCAGCAAAGGCCTTGAATTCAACCATGGGCGTAAGCCCAAGTTCTTTGACCTTCTTTTCACTCATAAGAACCACGGCACCGGAGCCGTCATTCTCTGAGGAAGAGTTCCCTGCTGTACAGACACCGTCCGCGTATATGGTTTTAAGTTTGGCCAGTTTTTCTATGGTGGTGTCGGCACGCGGTGTTTCATCCTTATCAAACAGAACAGGATCACCCTTTGCCTGAGGGACCGGAATACCAATAATTTCCTCTGTAAACTTACCCGATTCCATAGCCTTCACTGCCTTCTGATGGCTGTTATAAGCCCATTCGTCAACCGCTTCACGGGTAATCCCTTCGTTTTTGGCAGCAGCCTCAGCCCAGGTCATCATCGAGTTAAGTTCACCAAACCTTTCGATGGGCTGTGCCATAACACGGCCTCTTTGTATCCTGTCATAGAAAGGGATACCCCACATGGCAAGAGCACCATGGCCCTTTGGCATAAATCCGAATTTTTCATCATTCTTGCCACCAAGTCCCCAGCGGATGTCACCGGGGATATACATTTCGGCCTGGCTCATGCTCTCCATACCGCCGGCTACCACTATATCGGCATTACCGGTCTGGATCTTCATTGCGCCCATTGCGATTGCATCAAGACCGGAGCAGCAGCGCCTGTCCACAACCAGCCCTGTAATTGATACCGGCCAGCCTGCTTCCAGAAGCGCCATACGGGCACCATTGGCACATTCACCGTTCTGGTAGGCGTGCCCCATAACCACCTCATCCACAGAATCAGCCTCTATGCCTGCCCTGCGGATTACTTCATTCAGGACCACTGCAGCAAACTTATAGACAGGCACGCTTCTCAATGTACCGCCAAAGCGCCCTATAGGGGTCCTGGCTCCACTTACTATATATACTTTTTCAAGACTCATGATCTCTCCTTATTACTTTTTCGGTAATGCGTCTCCGAGATCCATGGCGAACTTCAGCATCTTCAGAAGTTTCTCATCTCTGATAGAACAGAGTTCGGCCTCGGGTTTTCCTTCATAGTCATAGAAACCCTTGCCGGATTTCACGCCAACATGCCCCTGATCAAACAACTCAAAAATCTTCTTTGGCATATACTCAATCGGTGTGGCATCACACGCAGGATTCTTAAGGTTGTTTACGCTCAGGCCAATACCGCCGTAATCGATTCGGCCTACTGCACCGACTATCATCATACGCATTGCAAGGCCCCAGATACATGCATCATCAATTTCTCTTGGAGTAAGGTGACCTTCATCAAGCAGGAAGTAGATTTCACGCTGAAGGGCAAGCTGAAGACGGCTGATAACATAGCCTGATACATACTGCTTAAAAAGAATCGGTTTTTTACCAATACTCTTAAGAAGCTCAACCATAAGTTCAACATTATACATGTCGGTTTCAGGTCCCTTTACAACATCAACCAGGGGAATAATCTGCGGTGGTGCGTAAAAATGAGCAATGAGAATTTTGTCATTTCTGCTTGTGTCCGCGAATTCAAAGGGATTAAGGAATGTTGTGTTGCTGGCGATCAGGGCATGAGGAGGACAATGTTTATCCAGCTCGCTAAAAACCATGATCTTTGCATCTTTGTTTTCAACCATGGTTTCAAAGGCAATATCTACACCCTGTGCAGCTTCTTCAATGCTCTGGCAGGTAGTAATGCGTTCGAGTGTAGCTGGAATCTTGTCTCCATCAACAAGACCGGCACCAGCCATAGCCTCAAGGCTTGCCTTGATCAGGGACATTGCCCTGTCCAGGGTTTCCTGGGTTCTTGACATCATATTTACTTCGTAACCTGCATAGGCAAAGGCCTGGGCAATACCATGACCCATGGTTCCGGCACCGATAACTGCTACTTTCTTTATATCTTCCAATTTCAATTTATCTGTCATTTTTTATCTCCATATTTTTATTTTGATAAGCTTTATTCTTCAAGCACATGCGGGGCAGCACCTTTTTTGTCTTAAAGGCGCGCCCCGCTTCACTCTATCAGTCTAACGGAAAATTCTCTGTTCCCGGGGCTTATTAAAGCGGTTTGAGTCCGAGAAACTCCCTGGCTTCTGTCGGTGACATAGGCTCCTTGCCAAGCTCTCTGGCAATCCTTACAGTCCTTGCAACAAGCGACATGTTGGTAGCCTTAACACCCTTGCTGTAGTAGATATTATCTTCAAGGCCAACTCTCACTGCCCCGCCCATGAGCATGTTTAATGTTGTAATAGGCAGCTGATCAGCACCGACAGCAGCACAGTTTACGATCGAATCATCAGGAAGGTAATCATACATGGTTGTAAGTATTCTCGGTGTAGCTTCAAGGGCACCCTGATAACGCATGCCAAGCACCAGATTTATACAATAGGGAGGCTCTACAAGTCCTTTCTTGATGATGCTGTTAACGTCCTGAAACATTGCCAGGTTATACACTTCCATTTCCGGTTTTATATTAAGATCCCTCATCTTTGAGAGGTATAATTCGATTTCTTCGGGAAGGTTGCAGAATGCTGTCCCCTTGTACTGGCCTGACAGTCTCATTAGAGAGCCCATGTTCAGTGATGCCATCTCTGGACCCGCGCCAAGGCATTCAATGCGCTGTTCCTGGCTCAGGTTAGGTCCGCCGCCTGTGCTGAACTGTGTGATTGCATCTGATTTGGCCATGACTTTTTCTTTGATTTCCTTAAAAACCTCAACATCAGAAGTATTCTGGCCGTTTTTATCCTTACCATGAATATGACAAATAGCAGCACCCTCTTCCACACAGAGCCTTGCATTCTCTGCAATTTCATCAGGTGTTACAGGAAGGTCAGGATGCTGTTCCTTGGTTACTAATGCACCCGTCAGAGAGACGGTGATAATAATTTTATCTTTTGGCAGTATTTTAAACATTTATTTTTTCCTCCGAAAAATAAAAATAACTAACGTTATTTTAAGGTCAATATTAAGATGTTTATAGCTAAACAACTGTTATTTAAACAACATGTTTATTTCAAACGTTCGTTTAAGAGTCAAGTACTTTTACTAAAATTTCACATTAAGCCACACCCTGTATATTTAACCTGGAAAAATTCAGAGATTGGTTCTATGGAAAGAATTTGCAGCATGATGTACACATTCAGAACTAGGGCGAAAGAGAAGATTGTGGTCCATACACTCATTCCAGGACGATTCTTGCATCTGCAACTATGGCCCCGTCTTTATACGCAAAAACAGGATTCATATCCAGTTCTTTGATTTCCGGAGTTTTCTCAATAAATTCCGAAAGTTTAACTATTAATTCCTCAAGGTACCCGGTATCAACCTGATCCTGCCCCCTGTTTCCCTGAAGAATTTTGTAGCCTTTTATGCCCCTGATCATATTAGAGGCGTCGCTCTTACCCAGAGGGACTGTTCTGAAGGCAACATCCTTCAGCACCTCAACCATTACTCCGCCGAGACCGAACATTAATACAGGCCCAAACTGCGGATCTCTTGTCATTCCAATAATGATCTCTATACCCGGTTTTGCCATTCCCTGCACTGATACCCCTTCTACGACAGCCCGGGGGAATTTTTTCTTTGATGAGGCAAGAATATCATCGAAGGCCATTTCTACCGCAATCCTGTCCTTGAGGTCCACTTTTACCCCGCCTGCATCACTCTTATGCGTGATATCAACAGATGAGACCTTCAGGACTACCGGATAACCGATCTCTTCGCTCAAGGTAACTGCCTCTTCCTTTGTTCTGGCCAGCCTGGTATCTGTACAATCTATTCCAGCCTGGCTGAGGATCTGCTTGGCCTCTATCTCAGTGAGAATCGAGCGGTTTTCCTCTTTTGCTTCGGCAAATATTTCGTTCAAATTATAATTCTCCTGTAGAGACAGGTTTTAAACCTGTCTCTACTCGAATCTATTTAACAATACAAATAAATTTACGCTGCCTGCATGACAATTTCCCCAAGGTTAAGATCCTTGAGGAGTTTCACCCTGATCTCCTGCGAAATATACCCGGTATATTCAAGTTTGACGGTTATCTCCTTACCGGATTCAAGGCCTTCAAACTCGAAATCACCAAAATGATCTGTCTTTGTGGTAATTTCACTGGCCCCGTCATTAAGTGTAACCTTGACATCCTGGGCAGCCTCGTCCTTTTTATCTGCAAATACGACTTCACCGGCTATAAAACGTTTGGGAAGTCCCACGTAGCAGACAGAAGGATTCATCCCGAACTCAGGACGCAGAATCTCAGTACTTTCAGCAGCCGCTTTCTTTGAGATTTCACTCCCCGGATCATCAAGATCGCCAAATATAATAGCGCCGGTGGGACATGTCTCAACACACCTTGGCTCTTTCCATCCCTGGTCAAGAAGATGGGCGCAGAAATTACATTTCTGGGCAACATTCTCTTCTTCATTCCAGTAGATAACCCTGTATGGGCAGGAAGAGACTATATCTTTCTGGCCTTTTGCCTTTTCAGGATCAATTATTACAATGCCGTCAGGTCGTTTATAGACAGCACCCTCAGTTCCGCCGGAAATACAGGAGGCATTTTCACACTGCTGGCAGGGAGTAGGGATGTAATCAAGCTTCACCTTGGGATATGTACCTCTTTCAACGGCCACAAGCTTCATCCAGTAATGGCCTTTGGCAGGCTGGGAAGCGGAATATCCCGGATAATTATTCCCGCAGAATTCATCCTTACAGGCCAGAAAACAGCTGTAACAGCCTGTACATTTATCAACATCTATCATCATTCCATATCTGGCCATCTCTTAAACCTCCCACTTTTCAATTTCAATAAGACAGGAATTGGGAGTCATACCCGGAGCATTCTTTGAAAGCATCCTTGATGACGTCAGCAGGTTCACGCAGCCTCCGCGATCGATCGATCCGGCCTTTCCGGGCTCAAGAGGATCATAGACAGCGGACGAGGCATAGCTGTGAATTATTCCCGGCTTTATTCTTTCTGTTACCTTGGCGATACACAGGGTTGCACCGCGATCATTATAAAGCTTTACGATATCACCATTCTTTATTCCCCTTGGTTCGGCATCAGAAGGATGAATTCTCGCAGGCCAGTAGGGATATCCATCTTTGTAGACACGATGCACGGGTATCTCATTGAGCCAGTCAGTGTGCTTGTCATAGTGGGTATGGAAAGTAAATCTCGGGTGAGGAGAAACCATTGCCAGGGGATATTTCTCAGCCAGCTCCGACCTGTGTCCTTCCCAGCTGGGAATATATTTCGGTGAAACAGGCCTTTCCTCATCATCCGGATAATATTTTTTAAGGCTTTCGGATACAAACTCTATTTTACCGCTGTATGTGCCCAGCTCCTTTGCCTTGTCTGTTCCACGTTTCGGGTTGCCCGGGTCAGGTGTATCGCAGTCCCTGCCCTCTGCAAACCATCTCATAGAGACAGTAGGTTTGTAATCTTCGGGCATGGGTATAACAAAGTATCCCTTTTTCTCAAACTCTTCATAGGATATGAATTTCGGCAGATCAGAAATCTCATAGAATGCCTTTATCCATCCTATTTCATCCTTGCCGTCAGTAAAATCTTCCTTCCTGCCGAGTTTGTCTGCCAGTTCTGTAAAGATCCGGTAATCGGACTTTGATTCCCACAGGGGCTCAATACATTTCTGCTGTCTCACAACTATCCTATGGTTGCATCCGTTGCTTGCATGATGCGTATATCCGCCGGCAGCACCCCATTCACCAACATCATCACGCTCAATACTTGTACATGCAGGAAGGATGATGTCTGCAAAGTTGGTTTCACTGTTATACCAGCAGTCCTGGTTGACAACAAACTCCAGCTTGGGGCTCTGATACATCTTAACCCATTTATTAGTATCACTCATTGTACCCATAAATGAACCGCCATACCGGTAAAACATTTTAACCTCTGAGTGGCCTTCCATGGGGTATACATATTCATTAAACTGCTGCTCAATGGCATTTCCGCAGAATCCGTCACCCCTCCAGTCAATTGGAGGATTCAGGATGGCATCAGGCACTGTAAGCCTGTAAAGCCTCTGCTTTGTAGGATTTTCTGCAGGTGTAAACTTTTTGGTGGCAGCCTTTGTTGAACCTACCTTTCCGTCAGGATCAGCATACCCGGGGAAGAATACATCGGGATTGGAAGGAGCACCCATGCTCGTACCCCATATGCTTATTCCGGGTTTGCCAAGGCCCTGCATTGCCTGAAGCAGGACCATCATCCTTGCCCACTCTGTTGCATAGGCTTCTCTGCAGGCTCCACCCTCGCCGCCCCTTGTACCGCCGGCCAGGATTGTTCTCTTTGATGCCCATCTTCTTGCCAGGGAAACTATTGTCTTAACCGGAATATCCGTTTCTTCGGATGCCCAGGCTGGTGTCTTTGCCACACCGTCTTCCCTGCCCATAACGTAATCTTTAAAGGTCTCAAAACCAACCGTTTTGGAGTCTATATAATCCTTGTCATAGGTATCTTCGTTTATCCATACATATGCAATAGCCATTGCCAGTGCGGTTCCTGTTCCCATCCTTATGGGAATCCATTTTCCGTCCATGGCTGCATTGGTGTAGTTGTAGAGGGGATCTATAAAGACCATCTCCACACCCTTTTCCTTGAGCCACTGGCGCCACATGCATGAATCCTGCCCGGTATAGGTTCCCCTTGTGGAATCAGGATCACATGACCAGTAGACAATCATCTCGGCATTCTGCAGGGCATCGGTCAGGTGATCATATGGCTCCGGCATACCCAGTCTCCAGTAGAAGCCATAGGTGTGGGTAGCTCCCCAGTGCCATCCTTCCCAGCTGTCCGGATTGTCAAAAATTGGTGTAAAACCGATCATGTTCATAAATCGAGCAAAGGGCCCCATCTTGTATCCCACAATACCCCAGTTATGGTGCGATGAAGTGATTCCGGTAATTGCTGATGAGCCGTATGTACCAGTTATTCTGGTAATTTCGGATGATACAATATCAAGGGCCTCATCCCAGCTGATCCTTTCATATTTTGCCTTGCCCCTTGTATGGGTGTTTCTGTTGCCATTAGGATCAAAATCAACTCTTTTATAGGGATATTTTATCCTGTCTTCAGAATATAGCCTTGTCCTTTCAGCATGCACATATGGAGATATAAAAAACTTGTTCGGCGGTGAGTATTTTCTGCTCCCGTCATCTATTGTCCAGGAGGGTATGAAGTCTTCATCTTTTGCTTCTAAAGGTCTGATTCTGACTACTTTCCCATCCCTGACATAGACCGATATGGGACCAGCGTTTGTACAGCTAGTAAAAACTTGTTCCGTCATAATTCCTCCCTGAAATTTATTCAGTTTATAGCGATTTTGCCCGGAGCCCCATATAAACCTGCTCCGGCTACTACCTCTACTTCATTTAAAGGCTGCCCCTTTATTTTACACTCAGGCCATATAGGGAAAACCTGACCAGTTGATCGATAAGCCGAGCCTTAAAGTCCGCATCATAGGTTTTTCCTGTTATGCGCGTAACCATAGGCCTGGAATAGTTAAAGTAAAGTATGATACCAAAAATGCTTAGAATATCAAAGCTTAGATTATCCTCATCAACACCCTCCGGTGCAAAAGAGTCCAGAAGGCCATAAAGTTTTTTAAAGAGGGGCCTGAGTGTCTGGTCTGCGGCAATCTCGAACGCCTCTGTGGGATTATTCAGTTCTCTGACAATCAGCTGCCTGTGCCGCCTGAATTCCTCATCAGACAGGGGAACCTCCAGGTAAGCTCTTGCTAGTGCCTGTATCACTAGTTCGGGAGTCTGCACTTCAAGACAATCAACTGATTTTTCAAATGCTTCATACATAAGCTGCTCCCGCGGCACCCACCTTGAGCGGAACACTTCGAGATACAGATTTTTTTTATTGTTGAAATGATAATTTACCGACGCCATATTGCATTTGGCAGCAGCAGTAATTTCTCTTACACTTACAGCATGATATCCTCTCTGGGCAAAAAGGATCTCTGCCCTTTCCAGGAGCCTTTCTCTTGTCTGCTTTGCAGCCTTAAGATTACTCGGCGAGTCATTATTTTTTATCACTATACTTCTACCTGTTTTTTATGATTTAGATCTCATATCAAAGTTATCTATCATAAATCCAGCGGCCAGCTTTGCCCCTATTCCCGGAGGAAGTCCGCATTTTTCAAAGCCTTTTGCTGCCGCGAAGGCACCCATGTTATCCTCACTGGATCCAGGATCCATATTTTTTCCAAAAATTATCTTTTCCTGGATATCAGCGCAATAATAATACCCTATTTCACCTTCAAAAAAGGCCATAAAGTCCTGCGCCAGAAACATTAAGTCCCCCACCTTTGAAAGATCCAGCGGATCATCTCCAAAGAAAAAAAGACCAAAGGCAACAAGAGACCCTGTTATCCCTCCGCACATATCACCTGTTCCCCCTATACCTGGATACAGCATAAGTCCCCTGATAACCTCCATGCTGCCCATACCAAATTCATCAAGGAGCGCCAGAGCTGTGCCTTGAGAACAGTTCTTGGTGATATAATTATATTCTTCCGCTTTTCTCTGAACACTTTCCAGAATCTCAGCCTTGTGTGCAACCAGATATTCCTTTTCAAGTTTCTTTTGTGGAATACCCTCTTTTGCGAATTTCCGGACCCTTGCAGAAATCTCCTCATCATCCCACTTTCTTGCGCCAAGTTCTTCAATCTTCTTTTTTTGCTCTTCTGTAACTTCTATTTCCATACTTTCCCTCCGTTGATAAGGAATCAAATGTTAAAATTATCCTGATATGCTTTCAGGACAAGACAGGCATATCATACTCAGATTGTTATCTATATCGAAAGCAAATCAAATCCGCTTTCTTCGTCTTTTACCCTCATTAAATCGGCCTCCAATATTTCATATAAAACAACTTCACCTACCAGCCAGGTTGATACTCCATGCCTGAAACATCCTGTAAGAGTACTTCCCGAACGTCCCAAAGCGCCATGAATATGAAGCACAGGGTTCCCGTTTTGATCGGGAGCAATTATGCCGGATGCCAGCATCTCGTGTGCGCCGTCTACCGGCAGCAGCATCGGGTCTGGAGGCATTTTTTTGGAATCTCTTGGACCGACTACAACTTCTCCTGAGCCTATCCCCCCTACAATAATCACATGACCGATACTTATCGCTTTTTCCCTCGCAAATTCTTCAATACAATCAGGTATAATGTCGCCCTCTTCAAGACGTATTATAAACACCCTGCCGATAGTCCCTTCAGTTTCCTTCATGGAATTAATTTCCTCACTGTATTACATTATATTAAACAACCGATTCAAAAGAGGAGTATAAAAAGACCATACCAGTGTGTCAAATTAATTCGGGTAAAAGAACTGCCAGACACGAGCAACAAATTATTAACTATGGAAGCTTAATACTAAAGGTTTAATTAAGTGAAAATAAAAAAAGGGTTTCAAAACAAAATATTTTGAAACCCTTTTTTTATGTATATTAATTATTTATTTATCTTTTTTGTAATCTTCTTTTATCTGCCTTTCCGCTTCATTAAGACTTTCTATAAATCCAAGTGCATATTTTGCAAAGGCTTTGTAATCTTTGTAACTTTGCGCCCTCTTAAATGCCTCTTCCATGGTATCCCAATCTTTCAGATCCCACGCAGCATTTCCTTTCATAAAATAGGCTTTTCCATCCCCCTCATCCTTCTTAACAGCAATTAAATCGTCACAGGCAGCAATAACTTCTTCGTTTTTTCTTGCGGAATACAGTATCTCAGCCTTCTTTAGCATCAGTTTTGAAGATGGTTTCTTTTTTAGAATATCATCTAAGTAAGAAACAGCTTTATCGATTTTATAAGCACGTGCGTATAAATCAGCTATTTGAATTTGTTCTTCTTCTTTATTTATATCATCATTAATAGATTTTCGTAAATTTTTAACCTCTTTACTTACTAAACCCAAGTTGTGCTGCATACTTAAAAGCTGTTTCCAATCGCTTTCCTTTTCTGGAGGTGCAACATATGTTTTAATTTCATATGCCCCTGCCATCCCGTAATAATCTTCTCTTTCCTGCCTTATTAGACTCAAAAAGTTCCAGTACTGTGGCTCCATAGGGTAAAGTGCCATGGCTTCACGTAAAAATTTTTCAGCCATATCAGTATTCTGCATATCATTATAGTAAATCTGAAAGATCATGGTATACCAGTTTTGTTTTACTTCTTTTGATTCTTTTATTAACTTTTTTAGAATTCTTATTACATCCTCAAACTTTTCAATCTGGTAATATGCACCCCATGCAGCCTCAAGAAACCTTTCCTGTTTCTTGGGGTCTCTAACATAAAGCTCTTCCATTAAAGGGGCTGCCTTGGCAAAATCTTCAGTTTCATATAATCCAGCGGCATAATATGATAACAGATCAAAATTATCGGGATATTCCTCGTGCCCTTTTTTAAATACTTTAAGAGCTTCTTTGGCATTTCCATCACTATACCAGCAGTACCCCAGCATCAGATAAACCTGCTCATTTACTACTTCAGGGTTAGTTGCTAAATAATCAAGAAGAGGCTTTCTTGCGCTGGCATAGTCTTCACTTTCAAAAAACTTTTGAGCTTCTACCATCGCCAACTGAGCTTCACGGGAAAGCCTGGGTTTTTCTTCCTCTGTTTTTTCTTCTTCCTGACAAAAAGCCGTGCCGCATATTAACAGAAGGATAAAAATAGCAGAAAGTGAAACCCTCATGATATTACAACATTTACCAGTCATATTTTTTCTATTTATAGTCATATAATTATTCGCTTACAGAATATTTAATTGGAAGATTAACAATACAGTCAACCGCTTTTCCGCCTTTCATTGCAGGCCTGAATTTATATTTCTTGACTACTGCAAGGGCGGATTCTTCAAAAATACCTTCGACATCTTTCGGTTCAACCTTTGAAACCTCAGGTTCCTGGGCCTGTCCATTAGCATCAACTACAAATCTAACCGTAACTCTCCCTTCAATCCCTTTTTGCTGTGCCTCAAAAGGATACCTTGGCTGCATAGCTCTTAAGATTCTTGGGGGCTGGTCAACTTCATTTAAATTAAAAGCAGAAACAAATAAAGAATCAGAAACCTTAAAATCCGACTTAAGAAGACCACTGATTTGAATTGTTCCACTCATATTTGCTGATAAACCACTGGATGGAATATTAAGCTTAGGCTGCGGCATTCTTTGCTTCTGCTGTGCCTTTTTAGGTGCTTCCTGCTTTTTTTGTTCTTCAAGCTTTTCTTCTTTTTCTGGCTCAGGAGGAGGTGGCGGTTTTCGTTGAGTTATAAGAACGTGCTGAACCTTCTCTTTACTTTTTTTCATGGTAGAAATTTTTGTCAAAAGAGGGATAGCAATAAAAAGCAAACTTGTTACAATTAATGCCACTATGACACTAAGAGGTAAACTAGCAATTGATTTAGTTTTAATAGCCATGATCACTAATTACTCTTTCGTTGCAGCTACAACAACATTTTTAATTTGTGCAAGCCTTACCTGATCAAGAACCTCAATGGCCACTCCAAAAAGGCTGTCTTTATCTGCGGTAATAACTACATTTCCATCGGGATTTTCATGTTTAAATCGTTCCATTCTGGAGCGTACGGAGCGTATATCAATAGGCTGGTTTTCTATCCACACCATTCCTTCCTTTGTTACCCCAATGACCATATTGGTTTCTTCTTTTGCTACTGCCGATGATGCTACCGGACGGTTAACCTCTACACCGGATTCTTTAACAAATGTAGTCGTAACCAGAAAGAATATCAGCAGAATAAATATCATATCAATTAACGGGGACATATTAAGTTCTATCTCGTCGGTTTTTTTATCCATCCCCAATGATAGTTTTTTCATAAGGCCTTCCTTCCTCTTTTATATCAATTATTGCTCAGGTCTGACCTTGTCACTCTTAGGCAGAAACGCTGCATCCTTTCAAGCAGGCCGTTTGCGCGGCGTGCAAGAAAAGTAGCGACAAAAAGGCCCGGAACTGCTACAACCAGGCCTGTCTGTGTTGTTAATAATGCCTCAGAAATTCCACCTGCCAGTGCCTTTGCGTTCCCTGTACCAAACTCAGCAATAACCGAAAAAGTTCTAATCATGCCGCTTACAGTACCCAGCAACCCTAGCAATGGAGCAATACCTGCAAGCATTGCAATAGTACCGACATCCTTTTTTACGAACAATTCATGACTGGCTTTGATACCGTCCATTATCTCTTCATTTGTCTCAATATCATCGGTTTTTTCAGCTAAATAGCCTTCCATTAACTTCTCTTGCCAGAGAGCGCATTTGAACCCTTCTTTACCGGCATTCTTGATACATTCATGAACTGGTCGCCAACCGCTGGTATAAAAACGCATATCCATGGTTTTTTTTATAATCAGGTACCACATCCACAGGCAGGTTATTAACAGAGGATACATGACCCATCCGCCAATCCTGATTTGATTTAAGGCTTCTTCTATTAAATCATAGGACACTTCAGGCCTCCTCTTATTCGGCTGTTCCGCTTTGTTGCTGTTTCATCAGAGTAATGGCAAATGCAGTACCCTTCTCCTGCATATCAACAACTATCTTGTCTACCTGTGATTTGAGGAAGTGATGAACAACCATTATTGGAACGGCGACCATCAATCCAAACTGGGTAGTCAACAAGGCTACTGAAATACCACCCGCAAGCATACCCGGATCTCCGGTTCCTACTTCGGTAATTATTTTAAATGTATCAATCATACCTGATACGGTACCAAGAAGGCCAAGCAGGGGAGATATTACGGCAAACAGGGCAAGTGTAGGCAGAAATCTTTCCAGTTTTGGAACCTGCCTCAAAACTGCTTCCTGTAATGCATTTTCTATTACTTCCTGAGAACTCCCGACATGTTCCAGTGCACTGTCAAGCATCTGGCATGTAGGTATGCGGCTCTTTGATGAACAGTATGACTTTGCTTCGCTAAAGTTAGACTTTGCAACCATATCCTTAATATGTGCCATGACTTTGTCTGATGCCTTGGCCTTTGTACCCAGAACAATTATACGTTCAAGGAAAAATAGCATGCCAAGAAGACCTATTGCACCGATCGCATACATTATAGGACCACCCTGATCGATCCACTCAGTAAAGGTAGTACTCTTGGTCATCTGAACAAAATAGGTTCCATCAGAAAGATCAACCGGTAATATATTGGTTTCTTTATCAAAATATTTTTTGATAGCGCTCAGCATTGAGCCCGGGGCCTCTCCTGTTACGGCAACCAGTCTTCTTCCATCTGCTTCCGGTTTGAGGAATCCGACAGTACCATCGTTCAGGCGAAAATAGGAAGTAAATCTACCGACTCTGATAATTTCACCTGTTGTAGCTCTTCCGTCCGGGCCGACAAATTCGCCGGTTCGCCTTACAATCTTTCCGGTCTCTTCCATCTCTGAAAAATAGAATTCTACGAGGGTCTTGATCCAGTCCATACCTGGAAAGCGTTTGGAGTCAGCTATACCTTGAAGTATATCCTTTCTTTCAGGATATTCAGCGGTAATGGGATTGTCGCGGCTTACGCTTATTGCGTCTTTAACAATATTTCTCACATTGTCTTCAATTGCCTGGATCTCGCTCTGCTCATCCGCAAGATCTTTCTCATGCTGAGCCTCCTCCTTACGGAGTGCTTCGTATTTGTTTGTCAGGCTATCAAGAAGATCACCTTCTTTTTTATCCTGGGCTTTAAGGTTGGCAAGTTCTTTCTCGAGTGCTGTCTTATCCATCTTGAGATATTTTTCCATCTCAGCAACATCTACGAGAGTCTGGTCCTGATCCTTTCCAATATTCTCGGCTACCTTTTTCCATCCTTCGGATGTAGCAAAAGCCTGCCCTGTAAAAATAAGGAAGGCCAGAACCGATAACGTAACTATAATTTTTTTACTTATATTAGACATACCTATATAGCTCCTAAAGGAAGTTCGACGATTTCTGCTGCTCTTTTCTGTAGTACCATATCAAATCCACGCTTAAATTCTTTAAGCTGATCATTTGATACGGCTTCCCATTTTCCGGAATCCTTATTCCATGCACCTATCTGTCTTCCATCAATGGACATATAGTATTTAGCAATCCTGCCCAGTCTGAATAATGTTACCTGGGTCTCAATTCCATCGAGATTCAGGGTTACATCTTCCTGAGATTCTTTCATTCTTCCAAACTCGGCTTCAACCTGAAGACCTAACGCGAAAACTCTGCGCATCTTTTCACTCAACGCAGTAGTGTAGCTGTTAAGAGAACCTCTTAAGCCGTCAATACGTCTTTGTCTATCTTCAGGCAGAAATGGCAAATCATTTTTCACAAAGGCTTCCATTCTGTCTACTACACTTTCCAGATAAGGCTCAAGCTGTTCACGCAGTTTGTTAATCTCTTCTTTTTTGAACTTCAGGCGCTCAATACTCTCTTCTACACCCTTGATATAATTCCTGTACTTCTGCTGCCTGTACTGCTTCCACGTGACACGATATTTTAAATCCCTTATATCGTCCAAAATAGGTGATTTTTCCCAATTCCAGTTATCCGCCTTTTCCTGTGCCTTGGATTCTGTTTCGATGGCATTTGACACCTTCTTATGAACTGCGTCAGGACTATCCTGCGCAAAGGCTGTGCCAAACCCAACCAGCGTAAAAAGTGCCGTTGCCCATAAAATACGTTTGATCATTTTGATTCTCCTATTTCTGCCAATTTCCTTTAAGTTTAAATGATTACCTTTTTTTAAAAAATCCATTATATATTTAAATTTTAAAATTACAAACATAATTTCAAAAAAAACAAATTATGTCTATAAATTATTTCCGAAATAAAAAAGTATGCCCGGAGCTTATGTAAAAAGGCATTTTAAAGAATAAAACCTCTAATAACGAGTGAATACTTATTATAAAATTAATAAAAAAACAACCTGTAAAAACAATTTTTTAAAAAAATCATCATTGTCATCCCGGATAAATGAAAAAATCAATTTGTGCCTCATAAAGACAGGCAGTTAAAATAACAAATTATATTTTTCAAATACAGGTTATTGGGTAAATATACTTTTCAAAATTCAATAATAAAAGGGCTGAAAAGAAAACCAGGATTTAATTTTATCTGCAAACAAAATACCCCTAAAAACTGCCAATAGAAAACATTATTTTGAAAAATAATTATATTTTGATCAATATTTTTGCTTTTTGCGCATTATTCGCCCTATTTCACATATACAAAACTTGACAAAAATTTGAAGCCACCATATTATTCGTTACCGGATTTTGAAGTCACGCTACCGCGTGACTGTGGTCTCAAAGACCCGGTAACGATGTTCTCAGGTTCATAATATTGCTTTTATACCAGCCACAAGCGGACAGGACATTAAAAATCATAATTATAAAAGGAGCAGTGACATAAAAAAAATAAATTTGGGCAGGATAAGTCTTTTAATTGTTTTTTTAAAAGGAAAATACTCCCCTTTGGAAGAGTCTGGTTTCTTGATTTTCCATTGACATACAACGCCAAACTCCATATACTTTTCTTTTTCAAAAAACTACTCTTATCAAAATCAAATATATATACGATACCAAATATATATAAAATGCGACGCTTTTCCTATTTCAATAATGCAGGGTTATAACATCACTTTTATACCCGCTGCAAACGGACATGGTATTTAAAATTATAATATATAAAGGAGCGGGAACATGAGAATAAATCTTGGCATAATAGGTCTTTTAATCGGTTTCTTACTGGTTTCAGCCTGTGCAACAAAGCAAGTAGTACTCCCGGTAAAGTATGATCTGGGTGATAAACTTGAACAGGTACCAGAGATACGGGACATGCGAATAGGAGGAGGCGGGAGGGCACCGAGTTTCTTAATAATTAAAGATCACGATGAGTTTATAGGTGATTCTATTACCAAGCGTGATACATTTACATTGAGTGAAAATAAAGACGAATGGATCAAATTGGATATTCAATCATTGATACTCAGGAACGGGCAGGATGAATACTACCTGCTGGTACTGCAAAGACCCGCTTACAATTTACTGGAAGTGGACACCATTTCTTTTGTCAATATGCTTAATGTCCTCAGAGCTAAGAAGGACCTTGTAGGGATAGGGGGCCAGAAATATGTAATTGAACGGATATATAAAATTGAAAGCAGCGATATAATACCTGTCATTAAGAATCGGATATTAGGCGGGTAATTTAAAAGAGAAAGCCGGGAGCGGCAATACCTGGTCAACGCTGCTCTCTAAAAAGAAAATCCCTATATTATTAGGAGGAAAAAATGAAAATCACTAGGTTTGTTATAATGTCTTTGCTTTTTTGTCTTATGTTTCAGTTTTCTGCAAACGCGGAAAACACGGACCCACTTGATAAGTCTCTTGGTGATGCCATGGTGGCCTTAGTCAAGAAAGACTATAAAAAGGCCGCCGAACTGCTTGAACCCCTTGCCGAAAAGAATAATGTCCGGGCTAAAACTCTTCTTGCTCCGTTGATTTTTAGGGGAACCGGCGTTGAGAAGGATACGAATAAAGGCCTGGCGATGATAATGGATGCAGCAAAGCAGGGGGATGAGGATGCCAAGAAGCTTGCTGTAGACCTTAACCATGAACTTGCCTCGCTGGGTGATGAGAAAGCAATGTATAATATGGGATATATGTGCCTTAACTGGGGCGGAGATTCCGAATCCGGCCAATGCCTGAGATGGCTTGAAAAAGCGGCCGAAATGGGGCATCCCCGCTCAGCAGAATATCTTGCCTATATATATAAAAATGGCAAATACGGCATAACTGCAGATCAGACTAAAGCAGCCGAGTGGGCACAAAAGTCGCAACAGTTACAGCAGCCAAAATAATAGACAGCTGTTCATTTGTGTTGTTAAAAGAAAAGGCGTTCGTTATAAACCCGAACGCCTTTTTAGATAAAAGAAAAATAAAAAAGTTAATATCTAGAATTTAGCTACGCGCCTTATCACAAATTTTGTCTCAGTACTGCTGCCGCCGCCAAAGCCTGAACTGAATCCGCCGCTCATGCCGCCGCCGCTGCCGCTAAAGCCATCATTAAAGCCCCCAAATCCCGGCTTTCTTGCCCCTCTTGTCTTTATTTTTAAGGTAAGCTCAATAGTATTTTCGTCTAACACCTCGCCTTTATAAACTCTACTCATCTTGGCTCCGCCGGTGTTAAAAGGCACTTCAAAACTTATCTCCGTGCCCTTTTTTTTACTTGATTTAACCTTGCCTTTTACTATCACCGTTCTTTCATCCCCTGCCCCTGAGCCCAGAGATAAACCTTCAAGCTTTTTACCATCAGCTAAGAACTCAAAGCTTATGGTATTGTTTCCCTGCGTTCCAGTCCATCTTCCGCTTACATCTATATCTGAAGCAAACGCGGCCGAAGATATTATCAATATCGTCAATGTTAATAATAGTGATTTCATTTTTTCCTCCTTTTTTATCTTTTTTAAATCTTACCAGAAAACAAAAAATAAGGCCAACGCTTTTTTAAGGCGTCGGCCTTACATAACTCCATTCGAGGTTACGACAATAAAACCTTTTTTAGAAATTCAAGGTAAATGTGAGCCCCATTGTTCTTGGCTCCGCAAACGTGTACGTAACAAGATATGAGTCAGGCATTAAGACATCATACTCACCCCAATAGAAACCTATGTCGCCAATATTATCTTGAAAACGTCTGCCAATAATCTTTTTTTCGAGAACATTATTGACATAAAAACGCAGGCTCCACCGTTTACCCGCACCAACCCATTTCGTTGAGTTAAAAGTAATAGAGGCGTCCCACATCCAATAAGAAGGATTCCCCGGCAGACTATATTCTAAATCTCCCCATTCGCCGCTGCCGGATGACTGTGAAGGTCTCATTACCTGATCAATGCCCGGGCCAGTATAAAAACCAGTGGTATTAAGCGAAAGAGTGTCTGTTCCAAGGAACCATGTGTGGTTATAAGACACATTACCGTTATAACCACCACCAAACTCTTCACCATTCCAGTCATCATATACACGCATGAAAGTACTTTTGCCGGAGTCAGCGTAAGTTTCTACTATTTGCGGTTCGCCATCAACTATGATTGTTTCACCATCATATTCTCCCCACATTCTTTGGGCATACTCACTTTGTGCTCTGAACATGCTGTAGTCCACATATTTGTTTATGGATTTTGACGCTGTAATATTAATGGTGTCATTAGGTGTAATAAGCCATGTGACATTAAGATTAGCGCCTTTTTGTTCTGTTCCACCGATATTTACCGCTGCGCCGCTTATAAACCTGTAACCTTTGGAAATATCGTTAGGGTCAATAGGCATATGAACATTTGGCCTTACCATAAAACCCGCCCAGGAATCGGCATTTCCTGCGGCATTTAAACAGGTATTGGTCTCACCTCTCTCCTGAGGTCTCAGACACTGATAAATAGTAGCACTTGCCATGCTGTTTTTATACTCATAATAATATCCTGTGGCATTAATCTGCAGCCTTCCATTAAACAACCTGGTTCTCATGCCGCCTTCATATGAACTAAGAGTTTCAGGATCAACGGAGTTGCCTTGCCCGTCAATATTACCGGTTTTTACACCTTTTGAATATTGAATATAGGGCATAATATTTTCAGTTGCCTGCCATGAAAGATTCAGCTTATAGGTCTGATGCCGCCATTTATATGAGGAGTTTACTGCATCACTAAGATCAAGCGGCAGTGCAAATCTCTCATTGTTGTTTCTGGCAGATTGAGCGGTGCCTGCACCTCCTGAATTCGTCTTTCCATAAAAAGATTTCTGATCCCATGTTAACCTGTAACCACCGGTAAAATTCAGCCCCCAAAAAGGCGCGTATGATGCCTGAGCAAACAGGGCTTTTTCATCAAGGATATTCCTTCTGTATGCGCTATTTGTAATTGATGCTTGTTCAAGAACTGTATCCTGCATATACATAGCGCCACCTATCCACTCATACTTATCACCGCCGGCCACTGTTGTCACCGACGCAAGACGAGCCTCGGCGCTGAAGGTTTTACCGGAAGTTTCACTATAATTACTCAAATAAGGAGGACTTGTCGAAGGCACAAGCATTATCTGTGTCACAGGCGTATTTCCGGGAATACTATAATCATAAGTTTGAGAACGGCTGATTGTATATCCCTGAATAGGCTCAAGCTCCGGAGTTAGCGGAACATCCGTTACAGTCATATCCTCTACATCTTCATCACTGGTATCAGCAGCCTCAGTAAATAAGCCAGTATCAGGATCATAGGTTCGGGCAGGATTTCTTGATTGGGTCAATCTGGTCCCAACCGGCATTAATTCAGGCTTGGTATCGGACACATTAATATAACTTCTCACATTATTTTGTGACCTGTAGCTGGTCTGTAAGGTTAAATACGAATATTCAAACTCCCTGTCATATGTCGCGTTAATCCCCCATGACTTGTTGTTGGTATATTGCTGATCAGTTATCTCAGGACTCAGATCACCCAGCCACCATTTAACCTTATAGGCTGAATCTATTAAACCGCCTTTATTATAGGGAGCATATGATTCCGGCAAACCCGGATCAGGGTTAGGAACTATTTCCAGATCACCAACAGTACCCCACATAAAACCGGTACTGTCACCGTTTCTGTTCTTTGTGCGGTCTGTATCAAGTGCCACAACCAGAGATTGGGTATCAGTAGGCTCCCATCTCATTGACCCGCGAAGACCCCACATATTCTGATTACTTACACCAGCATCATCATAACCTTCTCGAGATATGATGTTACCGGACAAACGAAACGCCAGCTTTTCGGTAGCAGGAATGTTAAAGCCCGCTTGAAAACGGCGGCGGTCATAACTTCCATATTCAAAGGTCAGATTCCCGCCAAAGTTGCCTATATCAGGCCTTTTGCTTACCAGGTTAATGCTGCCTGAAATAGAACCTCTTCCATAAAGAGTACCCTGAGGACCCTTAAGGGTTTCAACACGCTCAAGGTCATAGAGCTTTCCTTCAAGGCCATCACTTCTTGTAAGCTGGGCACCGTCTACATGCACAGCAACCGTTGTTTCCTGAGTAGGATTATCGTAATCTGTGGTAACACCGCCTCTGCCTGCTGTATTCCCTCCAACATCACGCATCTGAATTTTAAGCAGGCCACCCTGTGACCTGGTGATCTTCAAATCAGGCAGGAGCTTATCAAGGTCTTCAACCTGATGAACATTGAGGCGTTCCAACTCCTCAGGCCTTACAACCGAGATATCCATTGGTATCTTCTGCAGTTCTGCTTCCCTCTTTTCCGCTGTTACAACAATTTCCTCAAGTGTAAACTCTTCATCGTCCTGAGCAAAAACCTGACCACACATGCCGACAGCCAGGGCCATGCAGAAGGTTAAGCAGCTCTTGCGTAAACTTTTTCCTCCCATAAATAATCCTCCTTATTTAGAGATATAGATTTCTATATTAAAAGTTTAAACTGTTGCTATGCCATCAGCCTAAGCTGATGGCATAATTGATTAAATTTCCTATTATTCCCCTGGGTCAGTGAGAATAACAGTTTGCACTTCACCAGCTTGGCCAGCTGTGAATGCGGCATTGATTGTACGACCCGCGGTCCCTATTGAATATACACTCCCTGGAGTCAGCTCGATAGGTTTACCATTTGACACATAACCAGGTGCAGCATAGAATGTGCCGTCTTCATCGCCAACTATCCCCCATATGTAACTGGTTGATCCCTGGAGTTGTAAGTATAAGAAAGTACCAACCGCTATAGGATCTCCTGCATTATCCGTTAAGAATCCCGTAAGATAGGTAATGTTTGAAGGCGTTCCCCCTTCCCCTGGATCAGTGAGATTAACAGTTTGCACTTCACCAGCTTGGCCAGCTGTGAATGCGGCATTGATTGTACGACCCGCGGTCCCTATTGAATATACACTCCCTGGAGTCAGCTCGATAGGTTTACCATTTGACACATAACCAGGTGCAGCATAGAATGTGCCGTCTTCATCGCCAACTATCCCCCATATGTAACTGGTTGATCCCTGGAGTTGTAAGTATAAGAAAGTACCAACCGCTATAGGATCTCCTGCATTATCCATTAAGGCTCCCGTAATATAGGCAATATTTGATGGCGTTCCCCCTTCCCCTGGATCAGTGAGATTAACTATTTGCACTTCACCAGCTTGGCCAGCTGTGAATGCGGCATTGATTGTACGACCCGCGGTCCCTATTGAATATACACTCCCTGGAGTCAGCTCGATAGGTCTACCATTTGACACATAACCAGGTGCAGCATAGAATGTGCCGTCTTCATCGCCAACTATCCCCCATATGTAACTGGTTGATCCCTGGAGTTGTAAGTATAAGAAAGTACCAACCGCTATAGGATCTCCTGCATTATCCATTAAGGTTCCACCGAGACCTGTAGAGCCAGCAGGAAGAATGGGATCATATGGAAAACCTGCCGGTATATATTCATCTCCAATCTGTATTAAGCCAACAACTACCGGATCGTTAGTATTGTCTGTGATATAACCGACCTCACCGTCAGGATTGCTTGTGTAATAATCGGAATAAATACTAACGGGATATAATGGATCGGTATCATCCCATATTTCAATGATATAATCGGTATCAAATTCCAGATTAGCCGAGAACTTGCCTGATCCACTGGTCGTAACAGTGACAGGAGTATCGTCTTCTCCGGGATTTTCTTTTGTAAACACAATCCTTAAATCGGCCCCAAGTTCTGCGTTATATGTTACCTGCCCATCGATAGTAGCATTTGGAGCAGGTATAAAAGTGTCTGTAGTATACGTTGTTATAGTACCGTCCTCACCCACTTCACCTTCATCCAAGCTTGTGTAGTCATAAGTATAGTAGATCTTAGGAGTTAATGGATTAGTCACATAATCGCCTACAGTTATTGTAATATCTGCTTCAGCGGGCACCTGTATGAAAAGTCCTTCTACGCCAGGCACAGTAAACGGATTGAATGTGCCGTCATCAGCAGGCCAGTTGCCATCCGCGTCAACAGAGGCGCGAACTGTTATAGGCCTATCGTTAAAAGTTGTTTCAACAACAACCCATAGTTTTGTAGGATCATCAACACCATCAGGAATAACTATGCTTCCATTGATGTGAGTGTAAACAACATCGCCCGGAGGACTTGGAAGTACAACTCGTAAATTGGTAACGTCACCTATTTTTCCAGTTGTGATTAACGGGTAGCCGAACAGCGGATCCTTTTCAACAGGATTCCCGCCAAGATAAACATCCACAGCAGGAGAAAACCCCCCCTGATATGTAGTAGTACTAAACCAATCATTGTTTGCCACCGCATAAGTTGTTTCGGCGCCTGCATTTGCCAGAAGAGTTCCTTCCAGAACACCAGAATTAAACTGATCAATCTTGCCATCTGTAGTAATTCCTATCCACGATATAGTTCCGCCAAAAGTTCCACCTGCCGCGGGACTGTCTGTACTTTCCGGGTCGTACTCAAAAATTGCGAAAAACCTTTTGGGAAACGTCTCATCGCCATCTTCATACTCTACTGATCCCGCAAGATATGCGGAGGTGGAAAGAGACAATAAATAATCATGAGATGCTTTGCCCTCTTCGAATTCTATAAGATCAGGGCCTTCCGAACCAGGCTCATCAGTAGTGGGGTTTGTATATTCCATAAACGCCATTAAATTGCCAATACCCGGCACTGGTAAAAAATAACCATCTTCATCATGATATAAAAGCCCTGCTATGGAGGGGTTCATGCTGTCAGGAATTTTTCCATCAGAACCTGCAGTATATGTCGCATTCCAGACACCATAGGGTGAAAATGTGTCTGTAAAAATTTTAACTGTGGAGCCGGGTAAAGGGAGAAGGTAAGGCACCTCATCGACCGTACACTGGTCTTCTTCATCATACTCCTCCGACGGACACGTCATGCCCCTGTCATCAATAACTGCAGCTTGAACATACCTTGATTCAAATGTGTAACCGGCGTTAAATGCTGAAAAATGGCTGACGACTCCTGTAAAAGACCTGGTGCCGGCATCATAGGTTAAACCATCTTCCTGTTCCAGCACCCATTCCGCTGCGTCTTCATCATAGTACCACAGGTCGACTGTGGCAGGGAAATCAGGGTCATTAACATTCACAAGCTCTCCAATAGGTATAGAAATAGTAGCTGTCTGACCTGCTCCAAGGCTCAGCTTGGTGTTGCCGCCATCTGTTGTGACTTTTATCTCAAGAATGCCATAGGTTGAGAAAAGCTTTAAAGAACCGTTGACCATGCTGTAAAGATTATCCGGGAACAACCCAGGGGCAGCTGTTGTGTCAACATAGCCGATAGCTACAGTCGCGGTGATGGGATCTTCATCTTCTGCTACTACGGTGGTAAATGTCGTTCCATCACTGTACCTCAGCGCGTCAGCGCCAATTGTAACATAGGCATTAGCCCTTACATTATCAGCCAGTGTGTTTTCTATGGTTGAGTCTTCAATGGTCTTTTGACTCATTACAGTTAAAGTTATAGTCTCAAGGTCAACCTCGTCATTCCTGGTTACCGCAACATCCCGGACATAGGTTACACAATCTTGAAAGGTAAATCTTACAGTTACCTGTCTTACGGCATTTTCACCGGGTATCCTTATGCCAAACTCTCCATTGCCGTCAGAGCGGACTGAGGCGACAAAAGGCTCCTCGCCTCCGTCAGTCATAACAAAATCTATAATATCAATAAAAACATGCTCTATCGGATCGTCGGCATCGTTGACAACTGTGCCAACGATATCGTAGTAGCCAGCCTCCTGAACAGCTCCGCTGCCAGAGCCTCCGGTTTTCTCACCGACGGTGGTCTCGTCTCCACAACCAGTGATTAACATGATAGCCATGAAGGCCACAATTGACATAAAACTGAACTTTAGATTTTTAAGCTTTTTCAATTTCATTCCTTCCTCCTTTCAATTTAGGAAATAACACCTTAGGCTGCCAATATGCATAATCATAATAACAGCGGTTATAGCTTTAACCTCCTAAAAACCTGAACAGAAAACCACTTGGGCAAACGATATCCCCTCCTTTTACTTAATATATTGTTATCTTTATTTTTGAAAAGCAGTTCAATATTTAAGCGGGACTTAATCAAGGTGGAACGGCCGGTTACCTGACCGCCACCTCACAAATCCCCTGCATGCATTACATGAAAAAACGCCTGTTTAGTTTCTATCAATAAAACTCTTTACATCTATAAATAAGGCTTATTTTCGTAAAAAATAATTATTAATTTTAGCTTAAATGAAATGATTAAATTGCAGATCAATCAATCTAATTTATCCGCAATGCCAACTTAAAATTATGAAAAAAGAAATAATAAATTTCTTATTTAAAATTTCAGTGAGATACCATGAAGATGTTTCTCGCCCGTAATAAATGATAAAATCCGGTTAAAATATTTTAAAACTTATTATACCTGTCTAAGAAACTTAAAAGACAATTCATCAGCCCATAATATAGATCAGTCCACATAAATCACATAAACTATATGCAAAACGGAACAAACGTTACTACCGATAAAAAGCTTGACAAACAAAAGCGAAAACTTGACAAATTAGATTGATTTTTGATGAAAAAAAAATTGGATAATGGCATGTAAAGTGTCATGAAAAAATATTATTGTCAAGTTATTTTAGATGCAAAGATCTGGTTTTTACGTTTAAAAAAATCGCTTTCAGCACCATTTGGATAAAAATCGGTACAACGGCTTATCTCCTAAGAATCTATGGCCTGAATCATATAAAATTACCTGATTATGAACCTCTCGGAACAGGATTTCTCCTGTTTGCAATATGCATGATAAACCGGCATTAAGTTTCCGATCAAATTGATCAGCAGAGGAGCATATCATTTACCTTGACACACAAGACTTATCCTTTTATGTTCAAAATGTTTACACTATCCGGCTTTACTGTTAACTTAAGCCTCACAGCAGTCTTATTTTGCTTTTATTGTCCATATGAAAACATTAATAACTCTTAAATGTGTTCGCTTTAAAAAATTCTCATGAATGGTAAGACATTTAAAACGATACAGATTTAAAAAATTTAATATTCATCTAAACCGACTCAAATTATAGGAGGGCCATATGATTCGAGTTTCAGTTATTTTTATTTTTTTTCTCTCAATTGCCTGCATCAATCCCGTACCTGTTTCAGCTCAAATGGGCAGGTTTGGCGCAGGTGGGCCTAAAAAGGGTTCCAAACCGGCCGGTAAAAAGATCATTAATAAAATAACTCTATATAATTCAAGTGAATATGATGATAAAAAATCCGCGCAGTTGATTACCCATGAGAAATTAAAAAGAGAAGTAATTGAAGCTGTCAAATATGACATCATGTCTTTCTACCGCAGGGAATGTCCGGCCCAGGCATCGATTGATTCTCAAGACTATTCCACATTAATTTCTACACTTATTAATAATAAAGAAGGCTCTTCAACCTGGGACGATGGTGTTCTTGAATACCGGCTGGCGTTTGGTATTTCAATATCTTATTATGCAAAAATTTTATGTGCTGTATCCAATGACAGCAAACTGTTAACAATAATTAAAAAGGGCCAGAAACGGGCTGATGACGCATTTGATACCATCAGGCAATTACAGAACAATCCATACAGTAAAAGCAAACAGGACGAATATGACAGGGCCGTTAACGTAGTTAAAGCGACCAATTATTTTAAAGAAGGTATCCTGTCGGAAATCTTAAAAGATTCAGAGGAAGCTCTTGAAGCATACGAAGACGCGCTCGATCTCTATCCCGGTTTTTCAGAGGTTTACTTCCAGAGAGCGGAACTTTATCATGCCATGTCAAAAAAAGAGGAGGCTGTTAACGATTATAAACAGGCTGCCAGATTGGGAAATGAAAAGGCAAAAAACTTTCTGGAAAGTAAAAATATCAGCTGGGAATAGTTAAATACACTATAATATCAACATGTTATACTGGCTCAGGATAAAAGCAATCCTTCAAACATCACTTTGATGTGGTCACATTAACCTAAGAATGGCAAAACATACCAAAGTTTAAGGTTATACCCTGTCTGAAACCATTGATATAAACTCCGGGAGAGATTTTTAAAAACCTGCGCATCAGAATCTGAATCTGCCAGTTTTTATAAGCCTTAAACACATTTTGACATACCGCGCTTTATTAGCTATCATCCTGAAAAAATAAAGCTTCTACAAACGATACACCAGTAAGTATTCATTACATTCATCCGAAACAAATAGCCTGATCAGTCAAGAAAGAGGATACATGAATCAAGAACGCACTAAACGCAAACTCAGCGGCATCCTCAGCGCAGATGTTGTGGGCTACAGCCGGCTTATAGCAGAAGATGAAGAATTCACCATTCAATGCCTTGAGGAAAATAAAAAGCTTATAGGCGGGCTGGTACAGGAATATGACGGCCGTGTAGTTGATGCCCCGGGAGATAACATTCTTGCCGAATTCGGCAGCGTTATCAATGCAGTTGATTGTGCGGTAGATATTCAGAATAAACTGCAGATAAAAAACTCCCGCTTATCGGAAAAAAGCCGGATGGATTTCCGCATCGGTATCAACCTGGGCGATGTTGTGGACGAAGACGGACGGATATATGGTGACGGCGTCAACATAGCTGCACGAATCGAAGGCCTCGCAGAACCGGGAGGCATTTGCATTTCAGGAAGTGCATATGACCAGGTAAAAACAAAACTCAGTTATGAATACCTGGGAAAACATAATCTAAAAAATATAAGCGATCCTGTACGTGTATATCGTTTACTTACAGGAGCAGAGAATGCAGTAAAATTAACAGGCAAAAAAAGGTTGCCGGGCAGTATCCACCGCAGAATAGCCATGGCTGCAATTATTGTTCTTTTCCTTTCTGCCGCGGGATCCATAACCTGGATTTTCTTCAATCACAGGTCATGGGAAATGGAGCTGACATCATTGGACAGGATGGCCTTTACACTGCCGAATATAATCTCGATCACTGTTTTACCCTTTGACAACCTTAGCGATGATAAAAAGCTGGGTAATTTCAGTAAAAGTTTGACAGACGAAATAATAATGGGTTTATCAAAACATCCTGATTTGAGGGTCATAACGCGTGAATCTGCATCTGAATCCGAAAAAACAGAGAATACAGGTATACGTTATACACTGGAAGGTGCAGTCAAGTGGGATAATAACAGAGTCAGAATAACTGCACGACTGGTTGAAGCTGCACAGGGATACAACATCTGGACCGAAGCCTATGATCGCGAAATCAATGATAGTCCCATTGATATAATGTGGCGCATATTCAGAGAGATTCGTACTAGATTGATTGATATGAATCAGCCCCAGGATTTCCTTCCGGTCAAAAGGGATAATATAGAATATACAGAAACATTTTATCTGCTATACCGTTACTACAAAACAGGACCATTTGATCACCGAAGAATGGAGAGACTTAAAGCAGCGCTTGAGCTGGCGGATAAACTAATCAGCATTGAACCTGATCCATGGGTTTACTACATGAAGGGTTCCATACTAATCGCACTCAGCAGTTATAAGGACAGCGAATCTGAAAAATATCTCCAGGATGCTCAGGATGCAGCATCTGAAGTTGAAAATATAGATAAAGGGGCAAGCCTGGGCATTAAAGGACAGATCAAGATTTCTCAAAACGATCTTGAAGCTGCGCTAGGTTTTTATAAAGAATGGATTGCGGTTTCACCCGGCTCAAAAAATGCCTATTTTGGCGCTGCTTTTACCCTTTTCCGTCAAAAAAAATACGATGAGGCTGTAGAGAAATATGAGGCCGGATTAAAGATTGATCCGCGTCCGGAAAGCCAGCATTTTGTCTATTTGGCTATTGCCTGTTCTCATCCAACAGAAAAAGGATTCTCAAATCTGGAAAAAGCAAAAGGATACCTCAGGAATGCACTGGCCCCGCCGAATCAGAACAATTTTCTTGCACATCTATACCTGGCCCTGATCTATACCTACGAAAATCAAATGGAGCAAGCCCGATTTCACGCCGAGGAAATCCGCAGGATTGCTCCGTTCTTTTCACTCCGGACATATTCCCCTGGGCCTCAGGAAGATGAGGCAATAACCCGTTTCCATAAGGATCTGCTTAAAAAGGCAGGCATACCTGAAGAGGGAAGAAGCTTTATGGGATTCAGGAATAATAAATAGCAATATCAAATTAACTGTTTGCCTTATGATCTGCCTCTCTGAAGCGTTCGGCCAGTGTGCGTATAAATGGCCCCAGCCACGAGCCCGCCTGCAGTTCTTCTTCAAAATACTGGCTCTTGATTACCGCAACTGTTACATTGTCAACTGCCTCGACACTTGCAGACCTGGGTTTATCTGTTAATATGGCTGTTTCCCCGAAGACATCCCCAACGCCCATTATACGGAGTTCAACCTTCTCATCATTTATGGTCTTAAATGCCCGGCATTCTCCGGATCTGATGATATATGCCTCATTTCCCGTATCACCCTCGCGAACAATCAAGGCACCTGGTTTATAGGTTCTTCCGGGAAACCGCTCACTCCCTTCCAGAAAATCCTCAAGATCATTTTTAAGATCCTCAACCGTTTGATATCTGTCTGCAGGCTCCCTGCTCATGGCCTTCATGGTAATCCTGATCAGCCCGAGGGGAAGCGGGAAATCAACTCTTTCGTCAGGAGACTGGATATCACATATCCTTGCATTGATGACCATATCACGCAGCGATTCTCCTGGTATAGGGTGCATACCTGTGAGAATCTCATAAAGGATTGCCCCGAGAGAAAAAATATCACTGCGCTCATCAACATCCTCAAGGTCACCCCGGGCCTGTTCCGGTGACATATAGCATGGGGTTCCAAAGATATTGCCCTGGGCCTCTTCACGTATGCTGTATTGTTTACGTTTTTTTATTTCAGGCAGATTCATGTCCGCAATAGCTGAAACTCTGTTGCCTTTGAGACGGGCAATGCCCCAGTCCATCAGGTATACCTGACCGAAATTGCCAACCATGACATTATCGGGTTTAAGGTCTCTGTGGATAACACCTTTACTGTGCGCATAGGAAACCGCATCACAGACCTTGAGCATGATCTGTACAAGACTCAGGATTTCCTTGTCGGTCCTAGAGGCAAGATCTTTTTCATTGATAAGCTGATAGAGTGCCTTACCCCTGACCTTCTTCATGGTAAAAAACAGGCGTTTCTTCTTATCCAGTCCGAGTTCGTATATGGGGATGATATTAGGATGGTCTAGCTGAGCGGTAACCTGTGCCTCCACTACCATACGGCTCAGTTCATACTCATCCTTTACTTTGTCATCCCGCATGACTTTCATGGCAATCCTTCGCAGCAGGTTTGTATCTATTGCCTCCATGAGCACTGACATTCCGCCCTCTTCAAACTGCTCGCCAGTGACAAGGCGCCGCGCCGTCTTATTTTCAGGCTTTCTAGCGTCTATGTATACGACATCTCCGGACATAATTATATACAGGAATCTTTCATAATTTATTTATTAAAACCTGACAGAAAACCAGGCGACTAACATTACCCATTGATTTAACAGTATATTTTATCAAAGGCCGGACTATAGATAATCACCTGTTGTATGTCAAACGAAATTCTGATCAGAATTATCATGAGGATCTGTCTGAGATTTGAAAGGAAAAACAAAATGCCCTGCACGAGATGCAGGGCATTCGAAAAAAAACCTGGTAAAATCCATTAAACAGACACCGGATTTTTAATAAGCTCTATTGCTAGCCCTGGGCTACAATGGGTGTAATTACAATATTTACCCTTCGATTTGTTGCATCGTCGGATGATATTGGCTGAGACTCTCCAAAACCAACAGTGGTGATTCTCTGTGAATTTACTCCCTGCTGGATCAGGGCATTTTTAACCGACTCTGCCCGTCTTTCGGATAGCTTCTGATTGTATTCTTCCGATCCTTTGGTGTCAGTATGCCCCTCAACCCTCAGCATTGTCTGAGGATATTTGTTTAATACTGTCGCCACCCTTGCAATCTCGCTCTGACCGCCGGGTTTTAAGTTAGCAGAATCATAATCAAACATAACACCTGATTTAAATGTAGCGGTCAGGACATCCTGATCCCGCCTTATTGAAGCCGCCTCAGAACTTGCGATTGCCTGCTGCAGTTCGGCTTCCTGCCTGTCCATATAGGCTCCGATCTGATTTCCTGCTATGCCTCCCAGAACAGCTCCAATACCTGCCCCGAGAAGAGTTGATTCGGTATCACCGCCAATTACCTGCCCCAGTAAAGCTCCAACACCTGCTCCAATGGCAGCGCCTGATCCGGTCCCTTTCTGCTGTCTGGTTTCCATTGCACATCCTGATACTATCCAGGCAAGCGCAACACACAGTAAAAATACAATAACCGTTTTTTTCATCTTTTTTTATCCCTTTCATGAATATTATTCTTTATTATCAACCAACGCTATTTAAGTGTTTAAAGCGAAATAACTTTAACATAGACCGAAAATTTATCAAAACTAAATCGCAAAAGAGCTGGTCACTAATCAGTAAATGTAATATCATCCAGTACTGTATCCGCTCCAGCTGTCACTACAATATCAGCGCTATCAACAACGGTGATTTCCTGATCATCTCTTTCAGCTTCTTCAGGATCTGCAATATCGCTTGAGGCAATACCAGCATAGGTACCAACGGAGAGTATTACACCGCTGAAGGTTCCATTTTCCGCTTCTGCATCATACCCGACATTAACGGCCTTTACTTCAATAACTGCCCCGCTGCAATCCTGTCTGAAACTCAAAACAGCGCTGTCGTCCTCAGCGCCATTATCAATATAAACAGTCCCTGAAACAGTGCCTGTATCAGCAGCAGCCAGTATGAAATCCTGATCTGTAAGATTATCACCTGCCCCTAAAACAACATCCGCGATACATGAAGGGGCATAACCGTCTGTATAGGCTACAATATGGTAAGGAATATCTTCAGGTAAAATCATCCTGTAATTACCTTCTTCATCTGTAATGGTTGAAGACTGAATTATCAGTTTATCATCCTCATTATAATACTGGACGCTTACAGTGACGCCTTCCATGGCAACGGTTTCATCTCCGGATACACTTGTGACCGATCCGCTGACAGTGGCAGAAGACACCGTTGTATCAATAACCTTTATGGTTGGCTTAAGGATATATTTATTACCTGCCCTGTGAACTGATCTCTGAGCATCAAAATCCAGAACCAGTTCGGTTGTCCCTCCATTACTGATGGTAAAAGGGTGAACCAGTTTGATACCGCTCTCAAACCCGCTCGGGACTTTCAGCTCCTCTTCGCTGTCTTCACTGTCAATAATATAATTTGCATAAGGATGGACATTATCAAGGATATTGGTTCCGCCATCAGATACATCACTCAGGATCAGCCGCATCTGCGTGAAGTTGCCCGGTTCCAGCTCTTCTGATACCAGCTGTTCCGCAACGCCGTTAACAAGTTCAAGCAGATTGTATGTCTTGCCGGTCTCTTCATCATCACCCGGATAGCCGATTGTTTCCCATTCGCCGTCCGCATGATGGACCTGGACCTCTTTTATTGTTACATATACAGCCTTGTACTCGTCGGTCGAGGCATCAGTCAGTTCTATGGACAGGGTTCCTGTGTCTATAGAAATGTTTGCAGTACTGTCATCTCCTCCGCCACCACTGGCTACGATTGACAATAACCCTGCAACCGCAATACAGGATAAAAGTAATAATCTTGCACCTGCCATTAACTTGCTCATTTTAATCCCTCCTTTAAATACCTTAAATCAAGAAAATCTGTAGCAATTGCTCCTAAAAACCTCTGCCAGATTAAATAATTACGCCTGTTATAATCTGAATAAGCTCCACCACAGATATAAACGAATATTTAAAAGTATGGTTACAAATAAAATCTTGATACGGTAAATCTGATATTATACACTCAGCTAATACAATGGGAATGGGGCAAATCCTGTATTCCTCAATATATTCTACAGATCTTCTCCTCCCAGTCCCTGTGCGATGATCTGTTTAAAAACTCTCATAAAATTTCCACCCCATATCTTACGCAGGTCATCTTTACTGTAGCCGCGCCGCAGCAGTTCAGCTGTAATATTAGGCAATTCCGAGGCATCCCGGCAGTCCCTCAGACCGCCTCCTCCGTCAAAGTCAGTACCAATACCCACGAAGTCTATACCGATCAGATTGACTGCATGATCAATATGATCCACGAAGTCCTTTACAGTTGCCATGTCCCCTGGATATCCGGCCTTGATTGCCGACCAGTCGGCCATATATTTTTCGATGATTGCCCTGTCTTTTATTTCACTCCATTTGCCGTATTTCTTTTCCAGTGAGGCATATTCCTCATCCCGTTCTTTGTTTTCCGGCGGAGTTTTTACGTAATCATCAAGAATACACATCTGAACAACGCCGCCTTTTTCCTTCAGCTTGAGAAGCATTTCATCGGTCATGTTGCGGGGATGATCACAAACAGCACGGACACTGGAATGGCTGGCTACAACCGGAGCGGTGCTCAATTCAATCACATCAAAAAAAGATTTATCTGAAATATGTGAAACATCGATAATCATACCCAGTTCATTCATCTTTTTTACGACCTTTTTTCCGAATTCACTCAATCCGCCGTGTTCCGTCTTATCATTGGAAGAATCACAGATATCGTTATTTTTTGTATGACAAAGGGTGATATACCGGATGCCCATGTCATAGTATTTTTTTATATTTGAAATATCCATGGCAACAGGAAAGCCGTTTTCAAGGCCCATAAAGGCGGTTAAATATTTATCCTGTTTATTTGAAAATGCCTGTTCCGGGGTATATGCAAACCGGATAACCGAGGGATTTTTTTCACACATGATATTCAGTGCATTTACCATGTTTGCCGCTTCTTCCTGTGCGTGTCTATAGTTTTCCGGTGTTCGCTCCTGTTGAGCAACGAAAACCGCAAAGAAAGCTGCATCAAGACCGCCTTTTTTCATACGCGGAAGATCAACACAACTTCTGGAACCATCCTCCAGGGAGTGATCTTCAGCAATGCTCCATCCCTCATTCACCATGAGCATTGGCGTATCAATATGAGTATCGATTGTAAATATCTCTTCATGAATTTTCATGGCTTCAGCCCTGTAGTCCCGTTCAGATTGAGAACATCCTGATAAAATCATAATACCGGCAAATACAATCATAAAATAATAAAATTTTCTCATTACAATTCTCCCGAATGTAAATTAACAGTCAAGCAGCTAAAGATTTCAATTATAGGATAATATACCTAAGTTCAAGTAAATTATATGCGTTTCCTGTCACAGGGGTATTCCTGTATAATTGGAGATTATCTATAATAAACTGACCTCAACCTGTTTTTAATCTATTATTGACATACGCCATGTAACACTTTATTTTTAAGGGAAAATTAAATCATTCAGGTATAAGGATTTAAAAATATTTAATTAAATATACAAATCCCTAAAAGGTAAATTCGAAGCACTAAAAAGGGAGGAAATACTGAAATGTATCAGTTCAAGCCAATAACCGAACGCATGCAGCTCATGCATCAGCTAATACGCGATCGTGTGATCCGGAGCGACTCCGAGACTGCCATGATCACTACCCGCTGCTTTCAGGAAAACGAAAATCTCATTCCCTTTTTAAGGCGTCCCACGGTGCTGAAGGCCATCTGCGAACAAATGACTGTCCGCGTAGAGGACTTTGAGATGATTGTGGGCAACAGCAGCAAAAACTTTTGCGGTACCGGATATGCACCTGACTGGGGCAACGCCGGATGGATTCCCTACGTAATAGACGCCGGTATCTGGACCCTCAGAGAAGACGGCCTGTATCACAATCCTGACGAAGAGGAGCTGCGTATGTCTATAGCTCCGGAGGATTATGAAAATCTGGTGTCCATCAGCGAATACTGGAAAAGCCGGACCTATGACGATATTGCGGCAGCATGGCAGCCTGAGGGTTATAAAGAGCTTTGCCGCATGCAGGTCTCCGCCACCAGGGAGGGTATGCCGCTGTTGATGATGCCGTCGGGGCACCTGACTCCGGGCTTTAGTAAAATAATCAACAGGGGATACGGCGCTATTCGTAAAGAGGCGCAGGACTGGCTCGATTCCCATGTGAACAACCTGATGGGCGAGGATGCTAACAAATGTATGTTCTATACAGCCGCTGTTATTTCCTGTGATGCAGCTACAACTTTGCTTAAACGCTACAGTGAGAAATGCCTTGAAAAGGCCGCTTCCTGCGCTGACGGGAAACGTAAGGCCGAACTGGAGTCCATGGCGGACAGTCTTGCCTGGATTTCCGCGAACCCCTGCCGCACCTTCCGCGAGGCCTGCCAGGCGGCTATTACCTATCAGTACATTTTGCGTCTGAGCTTTATCGGCGATGTAGGCTCCTTCGGCCGCTTTGATCAGTACACATGGCCCTTCCTGAAAAAGGATCTTAAAGAAGGCCGCCTGACTGAGGATGAGGCACAGGAGATTGTGGACTGTTTCTTTATGAAGATTAATTCCATGTATGGCGGCGGTTATGGCGAACTGGTTCAGATAATCGGTATAGGAAACACATACCTCCACACCACCATAGGCGGTGTGGATCCAGAAACCGGCGAAGACGCCAGCAACCCCGTCACCTATATGGTGCTTGAGAGCCTCTCGCGTTTAAGCCTGCATGATCCCACTATCTCTTTGCGTGTCAATAAAAATACCCCGGACGACCTGTGGGCACTGGCACTGGAAACCTCAACAAAGGTGGGTGGACTTCCCCTGTTCCAGAATGACGACATTATTATTCCGGGGATAATGAAGGAACTGGGATTTACTCTTGAAGATGCCAGGGATTACGCCATTATCGGCTGCCAGGAGATTACAGGCTCCGGCAACGACTATTCCTCGGCCAACGGCGTCGCGCCTCCCCACGCCTCCATCCACTATAGTGTGCTTATGGGTATGGCAATCAACGACGGCAAAAATCCCTTTAACGGCGAGCAGAGTTCAATCCACACCGGCTATCTGTATGATATGAAATCCTTTGACGAGGTTAAGGAGGCATGGCGCAGGCTGGCTAACTATTATCTCAAGGCCCAGGTCAGCCTGAACAACTACCTGGAATACCTGGTCCAGTACCACACCCCTCATCCCATGCTGTCCATCTCCATTGACGGGTGCATGGAATCCGGCATAGACTGTACCGGGGGCGGCGCCAAATACAACTCCTATGGCGGAACCGCAACCGGTCTTGCCACAGTGGCTGACTCCCTGACCGCTATCAGATATATGGTATTTGACAAGAAACTGTGCACTGCGCGAGAGCTTTATGATGCGGTTATGGCCGACTGGGAAGGCTATGAGGATCTGCGACAGCGGATAATCAATGAGGTGCCCCATTTCGGAAACGCCGACCCCTATGCGGATGAGCAGATGACCTGGGTGATCAATACCTATTACGAAAATTGTAAAGAGTGTTACTCCACGCGTACCCGGACCTTTAAAGCAGGACTGTACGGCGCTGCAGACCATGTAGGCCAGGGTTACACAACCTGGGCAACCCCGGACGGAAGAAAAACCGGGGCACCTATCGCCGATGCGGCCTCTCCTGTTCAGAGCCGTGACACAAACGGCCCTACTGCCGTGTTTACCTCTTCACTGTGTTATGACCATACAAAATTCATGGACGGCGTGTGCCTCAACATTCGCCTTCACCCCACCTCACTCAGCCGTGAGGACGGCATTACCAAGGTACGCGACATGGTTAAGGCCTACATGAATAACGGCGGTGCCGAGGCCCAGTTCAACGTTGTTTCCACCGAGGTCCTTCACAAGGCCCAGGAAAACCCGGACGACTACCGCAATCTGGTTGTTCGTATAGCAGGTTACTCGGCATATTTTGTGGAGCTTACGCGGGACTGCCAGAACGACCTGATCGCCCGCCATGAAAATGTTATATGATGAAAATAAGATCGAAAATAATCGGAACCGGTTCAGGCAGTACCGGAGAAGATATTAACTAATACGGAAATTGAAAGCATTGTAGAAACATCCGATGAATGGATAAGAAAAAGAACCGGCATCGAGGAGCGTCGCATCTCCATGAAAGATAAGGGGGAGACCACAACCGCCCTTGCTGCGAAGGCATCATTAAAGGCCATGGATATGGCGGGAGTTGCCCCGGAAGAGATTGACATGATTGTAGTTGCCACTGTAACACCCGACAGGCAATTTCCTGCGGCTTCATGCATGATACA
This sequence comes from Desulfatiglandales bacterium, assembly GCA_963667015.2. Lineage (GTDB taxonomy): Bacteria > Desulfobacterota > DSM-4660 > Desulfatiglandales > HGW-15 > JAAZBV01. Next base: position 1,095,512 of record CAXXJJ010000001.1, on the reverse strand, counting down.
GAAAGAACTGGGCGCTAAAAATGCCGCCGCATTTGATATCTCGGCCGGCTGTTCCGGGTTTATTTACGGGCTTTCTATTGTAGACAACGCAATAAAATGCGGGGCACTTAAAAAGGCCCTGGTAGTAGGGGTGGAGAGGCTTTCGACAATATTAAACTGGAAAGACAGGGGCACATGTGTCCTCCTGGGTGACGGAGCAGGCGCAGTCGTGATGGATGCTACAGAAAAGGATGAGGGAATACTATCCACTCATATCCGCTCGGACGGCACATTCTGGGACCTTTTACATACCTCCTATGGGAACCACTATGTCCCGGAAATCCTGGAAGGCATTGACCAGAAACCCTTTCACATGATTATGGAAGGGAACAGGGTCTTTAAGATTGCCGTCAACTGTCTGGCCTCAATCTCAAGGGAGGCGCTGGAGTACAACAACCTTTCGGATGAAGACATCGCCCTGTTAATACCGCATCAGGCAAACCTCCGAATCATCAGTGCGACCGCAAAAAGCCTGGAAATCCCCATGGAGCGGGTCTATACCAATGTGCAGAAATACGGGAACACATCCTCCGCATCCATACCCATTGCCCTGGATGAGGCAAACCGGGCAGGAAAATTAAAAAAGGGTGATAATATACTTCTGGTTGCCTTTGGTGCCGGTTTTACATGGGGCTCATCGATTATCAAATGGGCGTTATAGAATGATTTTTGTTGAAAGGAGCGCTCAGTCCAGCTAAAAAGCGGGACAAGCGACGGCTCTTTGATCGGGAGCGCCCCTGTGACACTATTTTTTGCCAATACTATCAATAAATTTTTCCCACGCCTTGTCGTGATCAGTCACATATTCGTCATTATCCTTCCCATCAATCCTTTCACCCTGAAGGCTATAACCCCTTAAATAAGCAGCGTCATTAATATACCACTCTTTTAACTTCTCCAGATTTTGATCATTTCCCATCATGCGTACTATCCAGGGGTCCTGCATGACTAGTTTGCCTATATTATCCTCATTGTCCCTCTGATGCAGACCGGCAATGGCGCGTATGATTTGATTACGGGTGAGCCTGACTGCGTCCTCTTCCTTTTTATTTTCTTTTTTACAGCTTTTAAACTGTGCCATCAGGGGCATCATCCAATGGGTACCGAGCCCCCCTCTGGCCCTCATGGTTAATGGCATATAAAGTTTATGAATATAAATCCTGTTTGCAGAAGAGATTTTAGAATAAATACTGACTACCTCTTTTTCCAGTTCATCGATAAGTCCGGTTGCGAGTTTAGTCGATGAACCGGAAATAGCGCCAAACCCGCGTTTTGGTGAATAGTCGAATGTTGTTGCCGATGCGTCTGCAACTATAATATGTATATCCGGAAAGTTAAAATGACCGTCTCCATTGGTATTGCCTTCATCCCTATTTTCATCAGAAATTGCCTGACCTTTTCCGGAGAGCGTTTCCATCTGCCCAGCCTGTTTCTTCCCGTCAATGTTTAAGGCCTCTCTAAGAACGTAAAGAAGAGTTATCAAACCCCGGTTGTCCATAGCGCCTCCATCTGTAACCCAATATCTGCTTCTCCCGATATCAACCGCAGCATTTGAAAAAACCGGCGGGAAATTAGCATTAAGGGCAGCCGATGTAGCCAGTGACACGTCAGGACGAACGATTGTTGTATACCGCAATCCATCACGGGAGACATGATTAATGTCATTCTTGAGCTCCGCGGCCTCCAGCACGTTCGAAATAATTAATCTGGTTCCTGCTGCCCATGACCTGGCCTGTTCCGGATTGTTTTGAGCCCATAGAGCAACATCTCCGCTTTGGGACTTCGGGACATGGACTTCTCCTGCGACTGTGGTGTTAAACAATATGCCTATCTCATTGCCGCCTATGGCAGAAGCTTTTCCATTGAAAAAATGATCCTGAAAACCTTCGTCCAGAATGCTTCCAAGGCGAACACCTCCGGCTATCCTGCGCTCACCGGAGCCCTGTAAACAACGAACAATATAATCCTTGCTTACGGCATTATAAAAATCCGCCCAGGGTTGCCCCCGGCTGCTTTTAAGAAGCTGATTACGATGTCCGTAAAAGTAGGCCAGTGCAGCGCCCCCGCCTGAAACGCCGCTTACCAGTTTGACATTGTCCAGCAGATCCAGTTCTGCAAGCCCCTGAAGCAAAGAAGTCGCATACAACGCAGCGCGGGTACCTCCCCCTGAAGCCGCAATAAGAATGACCGGATCGGATTTTGCGGAAATCCGAATTTCAGGGTCATCATAAGTCCCCTCCGGTCTGTTGCCTGATTTTATAAATAGGTGATCCCGTAAATTAAAAAGATTTTTTATCTGCCCCGGTTCTGACGCGGTATTCACAAGTCCGGCTTCAACAGGTGGAGAAAATACCAACGCGGCTGGGTCAACAATGGTGCTCAATGCAAAAATCTGGGATAAAACTCCAAAGACCAATATCATTGTCAGCATTGCGTAGTAGCTGACATACTGTTTGCGAAGATCCTGTACATGCCAGCGAAGATCGTTCCTGATCTCGGACAGACCTTTGCTTATTGATATATTGCCTGTTTCCCTGCCTTGCTTTGAGGAACTTTCTTCAAAATTAAAATCCTGCTGAATCGCATTTTCGACCAGGCAGTCTAACAAATCAAATCTGTTGTAGAATTGAAAGCGTACTCCATTTCGCTGTTTGCAGTCGTCATAATTCTTTTTTTGTATCTCGCGCTTTATCCTTTCCTTCTCCTTTAAATCTTTGACTCCGTATAACTTCTCGATAGAATTAAACAGTTCCTTTTCTTTTTCCTCACCCAGACTGCAAAGCTTCTGCAGATTTTTAAATTCATCGGTATATGGGTTAATAGCAGGATTATATCTGAACCACTGGCGGTCTCCCACTGCAACCAGCCGGCCGTTACCGTGCAATTGGATTCTTCTGTTATCCGCTCTAACACTGACACGAACACCTTCGCGGTATTCGTCTTCATTGTCATATTTAAAATCAACCCTGCCGCAGGCCCTTTTATTGCTATCAAAAAGTGAAAGCAGCTCTTCATCAAATATTCGGTTGATCCAGTATTCAAAGAGCCAGAGTAATAGATATGTAACAAGTATATAGGTCAGCAGGGTTAATGGAGAGGCCTCGACAATATAAGAGACATACCCTATATCGATAAGGCGTGTAATGCCCAGAATAATCACTAAAATGGATACTATTACCTGCACTCCATGAAAAAACATGCCCCGATATAGTGAAATCAAGTGCCCCAGGCGATCATGAATTTTCGAAAAGGCAATGAAAATGAATGTGATTAACAGTGTAATTCCGCCTATCATTTTAAGGGCATCCCGCAGATAATAGGGCATCAGCAGGATAATTAAAGCTGCAGGAAACAGGAGCATCAGAACATGCCTGAGAGTGACCAGAAAACTTCGAAATATTTTATTCGGATTAAGGGGCGGTCGTTTTGGGCTTCCGAAAACCTCTACCAGTTCGATTAGTCGCCGGAACCTGCCCCCGATTAAACTTATCCGCCATCTGAAAATGGTCCTTGCGATCAAGCTGGCAATAGTCAACGGAACCACCAATATCACTGCGGTTAATGGAATCAGCACATGCCGGTATATATCATTATCAATCTCCTTCAGCCCTCCTGTTAGCCAGACCAGGACCCCTGCGGCTGTAAGAGTACCAAGCTGGGCCCATAATGACAGACTTCCATAACACTGTTTACCTTTATTCACACGCATGTACATAAACGAATAAACAAGAAAAATTGCCGCAATAATGCAAACATAGAGCCTGAGCCAGAAAAGGCTTGTTCCTTCTTCATTTTCCATCGGCAGTAAATACTGATAAAAAAGAACAAGGCCCGCTGCTAAAAAAAGGCCGCTCACCCATGGAAGCCGGCGGATAATATGGCACCTTTCATCAGCCTGTATTTTCCTTTTCTTATCGTCCGCATAACTCCCAAACGCAAAAACAGCCCAGAGCACAACTGTGAATATCAAAAATCCGATATGGGCAAGATACCCCCTTGAAAAACCTGCAATTAAAATGGCGGCAACAAAACTCCATATCAGTACACGAAAAACGTCGAAGGTATCCATGTGACGGGACATCTCTCTGTCGCTTTTCCTGCTCTTAATCTTATTAACAGCCATATGAAAACCTAAAACTGCAAAAGCGATCAGGAGCCAGATGGGAAATATCAGCTTTAAAACAGCTCCGTTCCAGTGGCCTCCTGAAGGGCCAAAGAATATAAAATAGAGCAGACCGATCGGAAGCAATATGGCGACAGGGGAATGACCTTTTATCAATATCCCTTCCAGCCTTCCTCCATAGCTTCGATTACGCCAGAAGTCCCATAAACGTACACGGAAATCCAACATGTGAGGCAGGAATGCAAACAGATAAATCCACAACCCGCGAGGGGGTTTCAGGCCTTTGCCGGCAGACTCTTTTTTTACCATGTCTCTGAAGTACTCAAAAACATAGGATGGATTTTTACATTTACCCTTCGACATTTGAATCCTCCTGATGAATGTAGATAAATCTGTTTATGTATTATAAAAACAGCCCAAGCCCATCACAGCCCTTTAAATATATGAGTTATTCTTTAACGCTGGAGAAAACGTGTATTAATCTTTATTCTGCGATTTATTGATTTAGAGCTAAGGCATGATTCTTCAATACTAATCTGATACTCCTCTTTCCGGCATATTTCAAGCAGTTAATAATATAGAAGTGGAAGCAGCAGCAAGGCCTGGTTAGTTTCCAATAAGTACTTTCATAGTTACGAACCTACTGTCTCTACCGGGAATTGAATTGTGAAGGTGCTTCCCTGTCCCCATTGACTGTTAACATCAATAGAGCCCCCCATCATATTTATGAGTTTTCTACATATGGAGAGGCCGAGGCCTGTACCCTCGTGTTTGCGCGCGAGCCCGGTATCGATCTGATGGAATGGCTGAAAAAGTCTGGGAAATTCTTCTTCTCGAATGCCTATGCCGGTATCTGTGACTGAAAGAATGTACTGACTATTTTTACGTTCGCAAAAGATGCGTATATATCCTTCTTCAGTGAACTTTATCGCATTGTTTAAAAGATTCAGTATAACCTGTTCCAGGCGGCGCTGATCGGTTACCACTTTTTCAACATCATTCGCGATTTCAACCTTTAAATCCAGTCCCTTTTTTTCGGCCATCGGATAAACCAGACTTGCCATCCCTTCTATCGATTGCCTTAATTCAAAGGACGATAAATATAAATTAAGTTGCCCTGCTTCGATTTTGGAAATATCAAGCACATCGTTAATTAAGGCCAGGAGATGGTGAGAACTGTTTTGAACCATGTTCAATTGTTTATGCTGCTCCTGATTGAGAGGCCCGGCCATTTCTTTAAGCAGGATGCCTGTAAAGCCGATGATTGAGTTCAAAGGCGTACGAAGTTCATGAGACATAGTAGCCAGAAAAGCAGATTTAAGATGATCTGCTGATTCTGCCTGCTCTTTGGCAATCACTAACTCTTTCGTACGCTCCTCCACACGCCTTTCAAGATTCTCAGCATGGCGTTTCAGGTCAGCATGAAGCTGGTGGATCAGTTCCTCTGCCTGCTTGCGGTCGGTTATGTCCGATCCGATGCTTAAAATTTCTTTTATCTGATTCTGTTCATCAAGAATCACCCTGTTTGTCCAGTCTATCCAGACCCGTTCACCATTTCGGCGCATATTCTCATTGATATTTCGCTCAAACCTTTTCGGATCGGCCAAGATCTCTTCCATTAATGGACGCAAATCCCGGCCTGTGCTTTCCTTCTCCGAGACTATTGTTCCGATTACATGCTGTCCAAGAATCTCTTTTTCAGTATAGCCAAAAAACCTTTGCCCAAATTCATTAAGGAAAGTGATTTGTCCATCGAATGTCCAGCGCAGGATAATACTATTGGCATTCATCACAAGTTCCCGGTATTTTTTCTCACTCGCACGCAGCACCTCATTCATTTCATTTATTTCCCGGGTACGCCTGTTTACCTGGTGCTTTAAAAAGAGGCTCCCTGCAAGGCTCATAATAAGAATAATACCAGTGATCAGACCCAGAGTTTTTACCCATATGGGCAATTCAAACTGAATATCTTCCGACGTCCATCTCTTTAATGACTCATAATATATAGACTTAGGATTTTTCTTAAGGCTTGTGAGATTAGAATCAAGAGTGACCAGCAGTTTTTCACGGTTGCCTTTTGGGGCTGCAAAATAAAGCTCGGACGGGTAGAAGATTATTGCGGTATCCTCCAACCCGTACTTTTTTACATGTGTAAGCCCGTGAAAACGGTTGGTAATGGCTGCATCGGCTTCACCCTTTGCAACCCTGTCAAAAATAGTCTGGTAATCGGGCAATGGAATGATTGTGCTTTTCAACTCAAAGCTTTCGGCCAATTTTGTAAAAGCATCCTGTTGAACCGAACGCTCCAGAACAACTATTCGTTTTCCATTGAGATCTAAAATCGATTTTATTCCGCTGCCTTTGCGGGCATACACCTGAAACCAGGAGGATAGAACAGGCACCTTATGAAATGAGAATATTTTCTCTCTGTCCGAGGTATATACAACATCGGGCATGAGATCTATTTCTCCTTTTTCTAGTCTGTCCAGCCCTTCACCCCAGGTGCCTGGCACGTACTGAAGGCTCCATCCTTCGCTTCCGGCAATATATTCTATAATGTCAATGAATATGCCCGAGGGCTTACCGGACTGGGAGATAAAGACCTTCGGCGAATTTTCATAAACCCCAACCTTTACAACCCTGCCATCAGCTCGTGCAATTGGGGATACTAAATATTGGGTGATAAAAAAGATAATAAACAGACATAAAATAAAAAGGAAATGATGATTTTTGCTCCAATTAACTTTCATGATGATATTCCTATTTTCATTGAAGCTTTAAAACAGTTAACTATCTTTAATCATATAATGATTTCATATTTACGATTAGGTTCTTCCTGATTAATTTTAAAAATAATAGTCTTAATACTCTTCCGAGTCAATATTTGTGATAAGGGGGACTCTCCTCACTCTCCCCTATTTTATCAACCGGATTTTTTATTCGCTTTTTGTATATTTTATTGGATTCCATCATTATTTGTATTTGAAAGATAAATTTTATGTGTAACTCATTTGTATTTCTGAAGACTATCTACCAATCCTGGCATTAATGGATTTCAATATATACACCTTACAAGTTCTAGAGCGTAACTATCAGACTCAACAACTATAAATTTATAGCATCCTCATTTACGTACTTATCCGGTAAAAATGCACGGGAGAATCAGAGAAAATCTTGACATTGGGCTTTCTTTGGAAATAATGTCAAAGACCCTCATTAAAAAACATATATCACACGAGAATACATTCCAGGCAAATAGATATTTTGGGTATTTAATGGCATCAACAGCTACCCTTAAGCCGGAACGAATATTATTCCAGAATTAGACTATCAATATTTTTTAATATCAGTGGAGGATAACATATTATGAAAAAACTATTAGCGGTTATTGTATTAATTGTCCTTATTGCAGCCGGTTTACCATTTGTAAACGGCATACTTATGGAACGCGTATTTAAGCAGGCTGTCGAGAACGCTAATGCCATGCAGGTAAATAATCCCATTGGATATTCCATTGAGATTACCAGGTATGACCGTGGTTATTCCCACACCGATATCGAATTGAAACTGGATTTGGGCGCGGCAAAAAAAATGTATGGGATTGATACAGTAATCATCAGGGAGCATGCAAAGCATGGTTTAATGGGGGTTGTTTCAACGGTTGACCTTAAAGAGAATCCCGGTTACAGTTCTTTTGTAAATGATAAACTCGGTGGCAGGGACCCGCTTCATATTGAATCTTACTACAACATTCTGGGAAGAGTAGAATCAACCATAACGCTGGATAATTTTTCAATCACTCTGAAAGATGATAATCTTCACGTATTGGATGGTAAAGTAAACGTATCTGCCAGCAGAAAAATGAACAATATAAAATTTTCCGGAATCTGGAAGGGTTTTGATGTAGGCCCAAAGGCATCTTTAGGTGAAATATCCTTAAATGGAGATATGAGCCTGGCATCCGGTTCAACCTGGATTGGAGAAGCTGATGTTAATTTCAAAGGCTTTAAAGTTAAAGAAAACAACACCGATTTTGAGATTTCCGATATTAAAATGCATTCCCTTTCAAATATAGACAGGGATGCAAATTCACTGAGAACTGAACAGCTCTACAGCTTTAACAGCATCAGGGCAAAGGACTTTAAGGCAGATGAAGCATCCCTTCATATCGTTGTAGATGGAATAAAACTGGATGCGCTGGAAGAATTCAAAGACCAGTATATGAAAGCGACATCCAGTATGATGTCAAAGATTAATTTTAAAGATCCCTACTCAACTAATAACGATCAAATGAAGAGAGAAATGGCACAGATAAGTTTAAAGTTGACGGCTGCCTATGAAAAGCTTCTGAAAAAGGACCTTGAACTCCAGCTTTCTGATGGACATATAAAACTGCCGCAGGGAGAGATCAACGGTGCTTTCACCTTGAAGCTCTTAAAGGATATGACCTTTGCACAGTTTTTACCACTCATTAATGAACCTCAGTCCCTGCTCGATGTGTTTTATATAAAAACCGATATCAGCCTGCCTGCCGGGCTTGCCAGTGATAAGCCGCAGCTTGTCCAGCCTGCTTTTCCGCAGATGAAGACCGGTCTTTTTGTAAAGGAAGGGGATTACCTTGTTAATAAAATCGAAACAAAGGACGGGAAGCTGTTTTTAAACGGCGATACTGTACCTCTCGATGAGATAGTAAAACAAAGGAATGCAAGGGTTCCACCCATGAATCAATATTAAAAAAAATTTATAGTGACGCTGTTCGGGTATATGGTTGCAACTGTTAATCTTATAACCGAGCAGTGTTATATATCAAAACGTTCAAAAGTTATACGACCGAACTTAGCAGAATAAAAAATACTTTACTATCTATCAAAAAAGAAACCTCCTGTTAAGAAAAGAGGATTACCAAATCAACTTACTTAAGACAGGAGGTTTCAATGAATGTAGATGAGATTAGCAGGATTAAGGAATTTCATCAAATAAGGAAAGAGGTAAGAGGATCAGAGAAATATTTGCTTGTATGGATAGATGTTGGGAAGGAAACCCATTATGCATTTTATGGAACGGCAACCGGCAAGACCCTGAAAAGGAGGCTGGTATTTAAGAATGACTTCAGCGGTGTCCCCATTTCCACATTTAAATGTCTCATTGTTCTGGATAGGTTTGCTTCAGAAGTTTAGATCCCTTTTCACAACTCTATATTAATTCTTCACTTCTGTTGCTGCCTCAGCATCACATTTGCCAGCCTTTTTGGCATAATCAAATCCCCTACCTGAATAAGCTGAGCTATATCTATTATCAATACTGAGTGCCTCATTGAACGCTTCTATTGCCTTGTCGTATTCACCCTTATTTATATACAGTGAACCTTTTTCAATATCTTTATAGGCATCAAATGTAGTCACTGTATCTCGCAATTCAAATTCTATAGGTAAGTTGAGAAAACAACCAACTGTTTTCCCATCTTTTATAGCTGGCTTAATACGATATTTCTGCAAAGCTTCAAGAGCGTATTGATCGAAGACGCCATTCGGTATTGATTGAGTTATTTCTATGTCTCTAAATTTACCTCCTTTTGTTAGGACAAACCTCAGCTTGACACGCCCTTCATATATTCGCAGTTTTTTTGGCCAACGTGGAGGGGCTGCTTTTTTAATTTTTGGATATGAGTCAACCTCATCCAATTTATATACTGGTTCATTAGCACTGTCGTATTCAAATGCATAAACAGGGGAATAAAACGGAACAATCAAAGTAAAAATCAAAAGTAATTGCAGTTTTCTCATATAATTCCTTTCACACATCTCTGTGGTTGATAGCTGTGAAGAGGCCATCAAATCTCCGTTTAGCTTTTATTTTTGAAAATATTATAGAGTCATTTTTTCAATATTACTTAGCATATAAATAAAAAAGGTCACAGCCGAAAAGCCGTAACCTGTTGATTTTAATGGCGCGCTCAGCAGGATTCGAACCTGCGACCTACGGATTCGTAGTCCGTCACTCTATCCAACTGAGCTATGAGCGCGTTTGGAAAAAGTCTTAATAGCATATCGACTTTCAATGATCAATTAAAAAGATAAGTGCCGAGGAATCAAGGGGGCAAGGGGGTAAGGGAATGTATTAAAGCGGCTTGCAGGATAGAAAATATACACTATTCACTCGCAAGCCGCTTTGGAATACTGATTACTTAAATTCTTGGTAAAATGTCATTTCTACGCTTTAACTGTAAGGGCACGATGCGTCGTGCCCCTACCCAAAAAGCAGGTTCGCTCCTTTCAGTATGGGATGACCGTCGATGCCGACCCTGACCCTATGTATTCTCTTTATTAATTTCTTCTTCCTTTTTTTCCAGTTCGATATCAAGCTGTCGATCAATCTCTACCATTCGTGCATCATCTCTCGCAACTTCCAGCAAAATATCTTTTATCTGCAGTTTTTCAGATATATCATCAAGTCTCTGTGCGGATATTTTTTCATAAACATCATTTCCCAGTTGGGCCAGAAGCCGGGTAATCCTTGTTTCCAGTCTTACCTTTTCCCTTCTCAGCCGGGTAAGTTCTATGCCCTCGCCGGCCTTTTCAGTCATCTTATGAACGGCTGTCAGGGCTGCATCAAAACCTTCCTCCATTCCTCTTTTTATCCTGTCCCATAATTTCATTTTGTTCTCCTCCTTCCTGTTATATTACCTGTTTAAAAAACTTGTTACATAGATAGAGCAGCTCATCTGAAAAATTAATCCTATATAAATGAGACATTTACACGTTTACTAACGATATTTTTCTTCTTAAAACCCTGGAAGCGCCGGTCCAAAAACAGTTTAACCAAAACCGGTATAAACTATCTTTATACAACCATTCTTTGAAATTTATTGAAACTCCACCGATCGATGAATATTTCCTAAATATTTAATTCTCTTTCGGAAATTGTCAAGAGGGTTAGAGGATTACATTTCTTCAGATATTCCGTTTTCTTCCAGCATCATTTTGATAACATTTGCCTCTGCGGCATTCTCGGGCTTTATCAGATCTCTCATTGGTTGATTCCCCATATTTTAAAATGGGATTTACTTACACACCTACATACTGACAGCCTTTTGTTTATCACTATCTTCCTTTGCCGATATCAGGTCTTCACTTGTTAATCGTAAACGATTAGCCAGGATCTCGGAAAATACCCGGTAAAGAATACAGGAAAAGGCAATTTTGTCTTGTCCGGTTAATCTATCTATAAAGGACGAATCCGTTGCAAGGCAGACGGTCTCATCAATTGCATATACTGAAGCAGACCTGGGGGAACCGTCGATTATTCCCATTTCACCAAATACGTCCCCTGTACGTCGTAAAATACTCAGGCCTTCATTGTGTTTGGCCACCTTTATTTTTCCGCTGATAAGAAAATATATCCAGCAGTCATAACTGCCTTCTTTTAAAATCACCTCGCCCGGTTCATACTTCCTGATCTTACTCAATTCAAGAATTCCTTTGAGATCTTTCTCAGAAAAATCTGTAAGGTATGGCATCTTACTTAGTCTTTCAACATAACTAATGTTATCCCTCAAGTAATCAGATTCAATCATAGTATTCCACTCCTGCATGTGCGCTGAAAGGACCTTTTGAATTAATCCAATCCTAACAATAATTTTCGTGTCTGTATTCTTATAGCACTCATAGATTTGTATAAAAGGAACAACATCCTATCACAACAGAATAATTTTGGGGAAGGTTTATTGTTAAGATTTCATTAAAAATGCCTGTAAAAAAGCGGCAAACCGCAAAAAAAAGAGTTTTAATGCCTGATATGATGCATTATGTATAAAACATGCAAAGTAATACAAGAATATGATATGATTTTCCTTCGGGAATCGTGACCGGACGTGACTGGAAGAATACCGGGGTCAAATCAGATAAAATCCGGCAGATGTGATTATATCTCTACTCAGTGTCTACTTTGCGCCAAAGCAGGCATCCTGGCATTCCTGACAAAGTGCGGAAATGTCATATTCCAGACGTGTGGCAGCATCTCTAAATCCCTTAACCTCACGGCTGCACATTATACAGGAGTTGCTTGACTTTGCTATGGCATAATTCACCTGATAATCATTTGACGAAAGGCACTCCAATAACTCATGAAATTTTTCCATGCTACTGCTCCATCTTTGAGTCACACAATATCAATATCTGTAAGGATTATTCTGAAAAAAAGAAATCTTCAGGATATATCGACATAACTATCCGAAAACTTTAATAGATATTGCATGATTTATATGAACGGATTATCAGGGTTATATAAGGTTTTTATTCAGAAAGCTTACTTTTCGGCTTTGGCTCTGCGTTTTACTATATCGATAAATTCATTCAATGCCGCTGGTGAACCGAATTCATTATCGTATAAATTTTCATTCCACAGGGTCAGCCCCAGCTTAAAGATGTAATGTATGAGGCGGTCCAGACCTTCCGGCCCGTCAAGCCTTAAGACCTGCATGAAAAGTTCGTCCGGAATTTTAACAGGGTAAACAGAGTCGCTGGAATCACTGTCTGATGAGAGGTAATCCTGAACACTTTTTAGAATCATCAGGTTTGTATATTTTTTTTTATATTCTTCCTCGTCCACAGCTCTCTCCGTTTAAGGATTTTAATTATATGTCAGATGTACCGGAGAGTCAAAGAAAGAATATCCGGAGGCATAATGCAAACCAGCACTGAGTTAATGATATTCTGCACCAATTTGAAGCAAACTAATCCAGGCAATATCCCGCATAAAAATAATCCTGGCCGATTTCGACCCTGACGGCACCCTCCTGATCAATACGAAAAATCCTTGTGCCTGCACTGTTAAGCCTCTCAATGGTTTCAGGATTTGGAAAACCAAACCGGTTGCCCTTTCTGGAGGAATTAACTGAAATCTCGGGTCTGACCATTTTGAGAAAAGCACTGGTGCTTGAATATTTACTTCCATGATGAGGTATAAGCATTACATCGCTCTTAAGATCCCCTCCGAATTCCCGCACCAGCCGGGTTTCTGTTTCTTCTTCTATGTCACCGGGAAACAGAACAGATTTCCCCTTAAATGTCATTTTAATAACAAGCGACCTGTTATTGACCGCCCTGTTATCATCCATGTCCACTGATAACAGACCTGTATTGCCGCTGGGATAAAGAACTTCTACTTTTACACCTGAAATAGTCATGCCCTTAGCAAGATCATCCGGTGACAGGATATCAACATCTCCGGATTTAATGATATGAATAAGTTCTTTAAACTCGTCGCTTTCGGAATGATCTCCATTATACCAGAACCAGGAAGGATTAAATTCTGAAGCAATAAACCTGAGGCCATTTAAATGGTCGGGATGAGGATGAGTAAGGACAATATAATCTATATGCAGTATTTTTTTCCGGAAGAAAAAAGGGGCAATGACGTTTTTTCCTGTATCAAAGGTGCCGCCCCTGAATCCCCCGCCATCAATAAGCATTCTTTTTTTTCCGGGAAACTGCACTAATGCGGCGTTTCCCTGTCCCACATCGATAAATGTCACCCTCAGATTTTCATTGGATTTTGTTTCGTAGATCCAGTAAGAGATATCCAGGGTCAACAGTAATAAGAACAGGCTCAGCGCATATCTTATCCACTTCCATTTTTTAATATATACTATGGAATACAGCAGGCAGTAAAAGAGAAGAATCTCATAAGGCTCAGGTGTAACCGACCAAAATGAAACCCATGGAAGCCCTGCAAGGTATTCAAGGATCGACATCATTAAATGGATACCTGCAGCACCTATCTTTAATATCAAAGCTGCCGCATGAGGAGATATTATCAAAACCATAAGGGCAAGCATACCGGCAGGCAGGATTATAAATCCAAGCATGGGAATAATTATAAGATTAGAGAAGACCGTCACACATGAGATCCGGTAGAAATAAAATACAGTCACGGGCAGTAAAAAAAGCATGGCCGAGAGGCTGGCCGAAATAATCCCTGTTATATAATAATAAGTTTTATTAAAGATTGGATTATGTTTAAACACCTCAGAAAGATCCGGGAACATTTTTTGAAAGTATGGAGTAAGCCATAAAATTCCAGTTACTGCAAGAAAGGTCAGTTGAAAAGAAACGCTTTCCAGGGCCAGCGGATCAATTGCAAGTATAATAAAGGCCGAAAAGATGAGGGTGGACCAGAGATCTCTTTCCCTTCCAAGTAAAATGGAAAAGAGATATGTCAGAGCCATTATCATTGCCCTCTGGCCCGACACCTGAAAACCGCTTAGGCCGGTGTATGCAATAACCGGCACACAGGCTGTCAGGGCGGCTATTTTTCTTATATCATGTCTTATTGTCAGTTTTTCCGATAATGCCAGGAGGTGCCGGCATATAAAGAAAGAGAGCCATGCTATTATGCCGATATGAAGGCCTGATACAGCAAGCACATGCCCCATGCCTGTAATATTAAATGGCTCCCTCAGTTCATCATCTATACCCTGCTTTTCACCAAGCAACAGGGCCCTGTATATGGCATAGTCTCTTGCGGTGAGGATATTTTTGAGGAATTCCCTTACCGGTCTTCTGATGTATTCAGTGATTTCAATTAAGATACCCGGATCGCCCCGTCCCATGGGGACAATATATCTGCCATCCGAGACAGATGCATTGCACGATATCCTTTTAAGCCGCATGGACAGTTCATAATTATAAGCGCCCGGATTTTTGAAATTAATGAAGGATTTAAGATATGCCGGGAGCCTGATCCTGGTGCCGATGGAGAAGATTTCAGAGTTATTGTAAACAGTGACAAGTATCTTCCTGTTTATATCTAATATCCTGTTATCAATAAAAATCTTTTCCGTTTTCAGTTCAAATCGGTTAATCCTGTCATTTATCCTCGGCAGGGTTAAAACAGTTCCTTCAACTATTATTTTTTTACCTTCGGATAACTCTACGAGATCGATATCATCACTGCCGGATGCTGTTAAAAACATGCCTGACATCAAAAAGAGGATACAAAAAAGATATGGCTTAATTTTATCTCTGCAGATTAGGAGAAACGGAAGAAGCAGTAGAATAAGGATGGAAAGGTATAAGGACAGGTTATTGTAAGATGCAATAAAGCGGCCGGTTAATACCCCCCCTGCAAAAAAGGCAAAGGCTGGAATTAGTGGCCGCCTGAACATCTCAGCTTGTTTCTCTCCATATTTTCACGCCGAGGGCACGGAATTTTTCTTCCATCTTTTCATATCCCCTGTCAAGATGATAGATCCTGTTTATTTCGGTCAGGCCCTCTTCTGCTACGAGCCCGGCAAGCACAAGGGATGCACTTGCACGGAGATCGGTTGCCATAACTGGCGCGGCAAGCAGGCGTTTTCGTCCCCTTACAAGTGCCTGATTTCCATTTATGGCAATATCAGCCCCCATCCTTTTCAATTCACTTACATGGATGAACCTGTTTTCAAATATTGTTTCCTTGATAATACTGGATCCCCTGGCAATGCACATCATTGCCATAAACTGTGCCTGCAGGTCTGTAGGGAAACCCGGAAAGGGCATTGTCTTGATATCAACGCTTTCTACAACATCAGGTCCTTTTACCGATATGCTGTTGTCCGTTGCCTCGACAACTGCACCGACTGACCTTACCTTTTCAATGACCGAATAAAGATCATTTCTCCTGCAGTTCAGGATTTCTATTTCACCGCCGGTCATGGCGGATGCAACCATAAAAGTTCCGGCTTCAATCCTGTCAGGAATAACTTCATGTTTTGCAGGTTTTAACTCTCTTACGCCTCTTACAATTACTGTATCACTGCCATCGCCTTCAACGTCTGCCCCCATTTTTCTCAGGATATCAGCGAGATCGCATATTTCAGGCTCTTTGGCTGCGTTGTTTATAATGGTTTCACCTTCGGCCTTTACGGCTGCCATCATTATATTTTCAGTTCCGGTTA
This sequence comes from Desulfatiglandales bacterium, assembly GCA_963667015.2. GTDB lineage: Bacteria > Desulfobacterota > DSM-4660 > Desulfatiglandales > HGW-15 > JAAZBV01. The sequence goes on along the minus strand of CAXXJJ010000001.1, from coordinate 1,079,415 downwards.
CAGTGGGAATATCAAAAAATATATCCGCGCCCTTAATTCCCTGTGTTTTTGCATTGATGTATCCCTTCTCAAGAAACATATCCACTCCCATGGCTGACAGTGCCTTGAGATGCAGATTAACCGGTCTGGCACCAATAGCACATCCGCCCGGCATTGAAATTTTTGCCTTTCCCAGACGCGCAACAAGAGGGCCTAATAATAATATCGATGCGCGCATTGTCTTAACAAGATCATATGGCGCTTCGTATTTATTCAGGTTTTCACTGTTAATATGCAGGGTGCTGCCTTCTTCTTTGAAAATGACGCCCATTCCTTCCATTATTTTTTTAATTGTCTGGATGTCTCTGAGGTCGGGCACATTCCGGATTTCATGCCACCCGCCAGTCAGCAGGCAGGCAGCAATAACAGGTAATGCAGCATTTTTTGCACCGCTTATTTTTACTTTTCCCTGAACTGAAGATCCGCCTTCTATGAGTATCTTTTGCATTAAATAAATTCCATGTATATTTCGAATAAAGTTATAGGGACTGAATCTATAATAACGCCGGATATCAGTCAAATTATTTACACAAAAGAATCAGTCAAATATAATGAACATCTTCGGATGAAAAAAATGCGAGAGGAGCCGGTCATGAACGATAAATCTGCCGGGTTTGTAATTGATACGACAATGGGCAAGCTGGCAAAATGGTTGAGAATAATGGGAATTGATGCCCATTACCAGCACTCGTATAAAAAAATAGAGATTGAAAACCTGATTAAAGAGGGACGGATACTGCTTACCAGAAGCAGGGCCTTAAAAGACGACCTTCGGCCTTCCATTCTGATACACTCAGAGAAGGTACAAAATCAGCTTATGGAATTAAAAGAAAGCGGTCTTCTCCCCGCAACCGGCAAAAATTGGTTTCAGAGGTGCATAAGATGCAATATCCCACTCCAGAGCGTACAAATCGAGGACGCCCGGGGGAGAATACCGGAGCATACCGCAAACCAAAACATCGAATGGGTACATAAGTGCCCTTCATGCAATCGATATTTCTGGCCCGGAAGTCACAGGGAAAGAATGTTAAAGCAGATAAAAGAATGGGGGATACTGAAAAAAGAAAACACCACCCCACCCCTTTAATCAAGTGGAACCTGCCCACTTGAAACAGAAAACACTACCTGTGACTCATTTACCCTATTCTTCAGTTAAAAGGGTAATTATTTTTTCTTTTTAGGAGCAGCTTTTTTCTTTTTAGCTGTTACTTTTTTCTTAGCTACTACTTTCTTTTTGGCAGCTACTTTTTTCTTTTTAGCAGCAGGTTTCTTTTTAGCTTTGGCTTTTTCCTCTGCTTTTGCCTTTTTTAAGGCAGCTTCAAGCTTTTTAACATTAGCTTTTGTAGCTGTGATTTCTTTGTTAACCTTTGCTAATTTTTTCTTTGCCTGACCCAATCTGTAGTTAATTTGATTAGCTGTTGCCATACTGTCTCCTTTCATTTGACTTATCATATAATGTGTAAGTATTTGGTAATATATAAGACAAATAATAAAAAGTCAAGAAAAGATATCCCTTAGAAGTCAAATTATATAAAAACTGCTTTTAATTAAGTTTTATCCATATACATATATTTCTTGCCTCTTAACAGGATTTTTTCTTTATAATAAAAATAAATATAAGATTTAGGCCGATAATATTTTAAAATATATTACTTTTATCTAGGCCATATTTAATAGTGAAAGGAATTGGAAAAAGCTGCTTTCTGTATGAGAACAGTTGTTCGCTCTGACTCTTTTTCAGGCAATCGGTAGGTGATGGAATTCTTAATAACCAGGTGGTAATTTAAAAGAACCTCCTGAATATCTTTAAGTTCTTTTTCTCCCTCTTTACCCAGAAAACCGGTAATGATTCCACCGGGCTCAAGAAAGGGATCAGATAACCGGATTATTTTTTCAAGGCTTGTCATGGCGCGGGATGTTACCATATTGCATCCCCACTCTTTCAGCCCTTCTGTGAGGGCCTCAATACGTTTATTGAACGCAGTTATTCCCTTTAATCGAAGAGAGTGAATCGCATATTTTAAAAAACTGACCTTTTTACCATTTGACTCGACTAATTTGACCTCTAAACCAGGTTTTAAAATCTTTATTATCAAGGCAGGGAATCCTGCACCGCTCCCCAGATCTACCAGATTACCCTTTTCAGGAAGATAGGGAACAGGAACAACGGAATCGAGAAGCAGTTCATTAACAATCCTGAGCCTGTCACCGGTTCCAGCAAGGTTAATTTTACTGTTCCACTCAGTTAACAGGTCTATAAAGAGGCATAATGAATCGATCTGCCCTTCAGTTAAGGTAACCCCGAATTTATAAACACTGTCATAAAGTATTTTTCTCTCATTATTATTCAGAAGAAAATCCTCCTCGTATTTTCCATATCATTTCTACCGGGTAACCGATAACCAGCCGACAATACGCAACTTTGTTACAATGCCTATTTAGTAATATTAAAATATAATTAATTTATTTAAACACTAAATACCATAAAATAATTTGATTTCTTGCATTTTTTTTGATTAGCTTAGCTTGTTAGTGCCCATTCATAAGCTAAAAGGAGGTTTAAGATGGACCGTATTGCAAGAGTATCAGAGATAATAGCCGGATCGCCGCATAGTTTTGATGATGCTATCAAAGCCGGATTTGAAAGGGCAAAAAGAACCCTGAGAGGCATCACAGGATTACGAATTATTGAACAAAGGGTTGCGATCAATGATGATCAGATATCTGAATACCGGGTTAGGATGGAAGTAATCTTTGTTCTGGAATCATAATCAGTCACCAGGAAAGATACCGAAGCCTTTACCCGGAACACATGAGTCTATTAGCGGGAAAACTCACAAGGCAGAAGTCAGGGCAAAGAAGCCTATGGACAAACCATTTATGAATTTGATAGTGTCACAGGGAATTTAATATATTGGCACAACCACAAGACAGGAACAATTATTATGATAGCGTTTGATCTTATGTGTGCAAATGGGCACACCTTTGAGGGATGGTTTGATAACATTGAGTCTTTTGAAAAACAGGATTCTGAAAATATGATCATCTGCCCCTTATGCGAAAACACGGAAATAAAAAAAATACTGTCCCCTGTGGCAATGAAATCTTCTTCAAGATCCGTTCAAAAAAACAATGAACTGCCTATTGATTACCAGAAACTTGCAATGGAGATGGTGAATTATATTCAAAATGAATTTGAAGATCTGGGCCATGGATTTACCAAAGAAGCACTAAAGATACATTACGGCGCCGCTGAAGCGCGAAATATCAGGGGAACTGCAACCAAAGATGAAGAAAAAATTTTAGAGGAAGAAGGCGTTCCTTTTGTAAAATTCCCCTCTGTCGATAAAAACAATGATAAAAATTGAATTCAACCTATTGGCTATCTCAGGCCGATTGACTTTACTGATTTGAATTTAGTGATCTCTACATGATTTTTTATAAACATTACCAGATCTCTCACCATGATATCTCTACATGCTCCTTGAAATAAGATAGTATTTGTAATTATTTCATTTACCTGAAATAATCCAATAAACATTAAGAGGATAAAATGCCGAATATCCATATTATAAAAGATGACGGTAGATCATCTGACTATCTTCTATGCAAGGCCGAAACCAGTATTGGCAGGGGAAACAACAATGACATAATTCTGCTGGACAGTACAGTTTCAAGGAACCATGCGAAGATTATCCAGAATGGAGACGATTATCATATAGTTGACCTCGGCAGTTATAACGGAACAAAACTTAATAACTCATCGATTCAAAAAGCAATACTGAAGGATAAAGACCAGATAAAAGTCGGCCATAACAAATTAATATTTCTGCATGAAAAGGAAAGCTGTTCGACGGTAAACAATTCAGTTGTTCTTATCTCTGATGATGAGGAAGAAACAGATGATCAAAGGATAGTTAAAAGCAGCCAGGAATCAGACCTGCAGGATTCAAAAAACCTTTTACTGAAAGGCCAATCCCCTTCCACTCAAAAATCTTCTACAGATCGATTGATTGTCGAGGAAGGCATTACAGATCTGGAAAGGAGAAACAAGGTTCTCTTTGTATTGTACGAAATAAGCAAACAGCTCAATTCCATTTCTGATTTTAATGAACTGCTCCATAAAATAATGGATTTAATCTTCATGATCATTGATGCAGATTATGGATTTCTTATCCTGACAGGGAAACAGGATAAAGAAGAGCTGATTCCTGTTGTCGTTACATGTAAAAATGAAAGCTTGAAGAAAAAGATGAAACTCACTGCGAGTAGAAGCATCATCAACAGGGTAATTCAGGATAAGGTCTCCCTGCTGACATCAAATGCCATGCAGGACTCTCGACTTGAGCAGGCCCAGAGTCTGTTTTTACAGCAGATCAGATCAGCTATGTGCGTACCGCTCTGGAAAAAAGATAAAATTATCGGCGTAATCCAGTTATGGAGTATTAGACTGGACAATCATTTTACAAAGGATGATCTACAGCTTCTGCAGACAATCAGCAGCCAGATGGCCATGATAATTGAACAGGCCAGTCTTAATGAACAGATAAGAGAAGAGGAAAATCTCAGGAGCAGACTTGAAAGGTTCCATTCTCCCCAGGTTATAGATATGATTCTCAGGGGCGGCCAGGAGACAAAAGATGATATCATGGAACCGAGGGATCTTACTGCTACAATCCTGTTTGCTGATATAATCGGATTTACCACGCTCTCGGAAAAAATGCCCCCGAGAGAAATAAACATGCTGCTCAACAATTTCTTTTCCCAAATGACAGATATCATTTTCGAATATGACGGGACCCTGGATAAATACATAGGTGATGCCATTATGGCAGTTTTTGGAGCGCCCATGGAAAAGGAGGGAGATGCTGAACGGGCAATACTGGCCGCAATTAAGATGAGAGAAGAATTAAAAAAACTGCTGCAGACAATTCCTCCTGACAGACAGTTTAATATGAGGATAGGGATCAATACTGGAAGGGTAGTTGCAGGAAATATCGGCTCGACAAAACGAATGGACTACACGGTTATTGGTGACGCTGTTAATGTGGCGTCAAGGCTTGAATCAATCGGTGAGCCTGACAAAATACTTATTGGTGAGGCTACATACGAGGTGGTAAAAGACAAGTTTAAAATTAAAAAGGTAGGAGCGAAACAGGTAAAGGGAAAAACATCGGATGTTATGGTTTATGAGGTGCTGGATTAGAGTATCGTCCTCTTACCTTAAAAATGGATAAAAAAGGGGAATGATATATAACCATTCCCCTTTTTGCTTTTACTTAGATATTTAAATCCCGTGCTGCAGCTCACATGCTCTGAGGGTCTGTTTACACAGGACCGATGTGGTTACTGAACCAACACCCGCAGGAACCGGGGAAATCTGCGCAACAATGGGCTCAGCCTCCTGGAAGTCCACGTCCCCGCAGTATTTTCCAGGGTTATCCGGATCAGCATTGATTCCAACATCAATAACAATCTGACCTTCTTTTACATAATTGCTTTTTATCATCTTGGCGCGTCCAACTGCTGCAATCAGGATATCAGCATCCTGGCATACAGAAGGAAGATCTTCGGTTCTTGAGTGACAGATTGTAACGGTTGCATGTTCCCTTAAAAGCAGCATGGCAAGCGGCTTCCCAACAACAAGGGATCTTCCCACAACCGTACATTTTTTTCCCTTAAGCGGAATATTGTAGAAATGAAGCATATCCATGCATGCCGTGGGAGTACAGGGAGGAAATCCTGTGGGGTCATCAGTAAAAATTTTTGCAGCACCTGCTGTTGTGAGGCAGTCAACATCCTTTTCAACCGGAATCAGTTCCCTGATTTTTTTGCCGTCCAGGTTATCCGGAAGGGGGAAAAACATGAGTATCCCGTTTACATCCTTTTTTTCACCTATTTCAATTACCGCCTTTTCAAGTTCATCCTGGGCTATATCAACAGGAAACTCGAAAACCTCACACTCCATTCCTATTGCTGCGCAGGTTTTTTTTGCCCCGCCTTCATAGAAAAGGTCATCAGGCCTTGCGCCTACGCGAATAATACCAAGTTTTGGAGATATGTTTTTTGCCTTAAGGGCTTCAACCTTTTTTGCAAGCTCTTCTTTTGTTGCGTCAGCAACCGGCTTTCCTTTGAGAATTTCGGCCATTTATAAGCTCCTTATTTTTTTAGTTTACCCATAACGAAGTCAAACGTCTCGTCAGCCATTTTTGATCCTTCTGCGATCAGGCTGTCCATTTCTGTCTGCATTTTATCCTTAAAATCCGCATCCTTAATAGTATTCAGATTTATAACAATATTAAGGCTTGCTGCAATCAGCGCACTCTTTAGAAAAACCACACCGCAACCCACATCGGAAATAGCTATCATAGTGCCGATCTGGGCCATCCTTGCATGAATCTTGATCCCTTCAAAGGATTTGCGCATTATCTCGATTGGAACGGAGCAGGCCAATTTGCTGCAGTCTTCAATGGCCTCTTCTTTATGCTTTATTTCCTCGGGTGTATTTTTGGGCAGCCCATAGGCCTTTGAAAGCGGTTCAAAGACTTCTGCATCCTTATCCACCAGATTCTGAAGTTCATTGATAACAGCATCACCCTTTTTTATTAATTCGATTACTTCCGGTTCAACATCAGCATATTTCTTTTTACCCGTTGTAAGATTGCCCACCATGTTGCTGAGGGCCATACCTATGGCACCCCCCATGGCGGCAGCGCCTCCACCACCTGGCACAGGAGCTTTTGATGCCAGTATAGATATAAAATTCTTACAGGAATCATCAAGCATTGACATTTTTGTTTCTCCTTTTATTTGTGTTTATGGACAGTTACAGCCGTTTTAAAGGGCTGCTTACCAATAATAAATATTTCAATATTTCCAGTTGTGAAATTGTTCACTTTTATATTACATGCCTGCCCGTAATTTCAAGTTTTTTAAATAAATGATCAGTCAGATTCGGGCTCCTTCATTTCCTTCTCACCTGACATTTTATCGAACTTCTCGATAATATTATCGATTCTCCATGAATAGAGACTGAAGGGCGTTGGATTATCAGACGATTCAGCCCTGTAATCATCCTCTTTTTTAGGAAAGACGGTCAAAACATGCTCATTTCCATCATTCACCCTGATCACATATACTGGATTGCCAGTTTCACCCTCTTCAGCCTTATAAATGTATTCCGAACATTTTATTTTCAGCATATCATCCAGGAGAGAATCCATGAGAGTGGCATCAACGATTTTTCCATCTCCTGCCTCCCACTGGAAAGCAGTACCTTTATCTTCTTCTCCGGAAGATGTCTCCTTTTTATTAAAATTAAACTCCTTTCCATCTTTTGAAATCTGGACAAAACCCACCTTGTCAGTGTCAAAGGACAGGACCGCTTTATCCCGGATATCATCGATATTCGTACTGAAAATATCCCTGAGATCATCCCTTGCGTGATAAACCCGGTGGTCATTTTCAAGCTTTATAAATGTAGAATTCTGCACATCAGCCTGATAACCGATTTCGACTAACCGTTCCGGATTTTCCCCTGATAGGGCTGTGACAGTGATCCGGGTTTTATCATCCAGTCCGTAGCGCATGTAATCCTTTGAATCGGATACAACTGTCATGAGTACCGGTTTTTTCAGGAAACTGATCATTTTTTCCACCTTGTAGGTATCGGCCGCGTACTTATCCGCCCCAATGAACCACTTATTATTTTCTTTTGCTAACAGGACCTCACCTTCACTTCCCTTGATAACAATACCGGATATGCTGTCCTGAGATAATTCTGTTATTTCTGGAATTTCATACTGGATTCGGCTGTCCTTCCTCAAGGATATATACAGAACAAGAACAGCAATAATTAAAAAGAGTATAACGTATTCTTTTTTCAGTTTCATATAAGACCCCTGGTATTTACTATATATTAGAAATTATATGCCCTTATTTTTTAAACATCGCCTGGATCGCCAGTTTTCTTCTATAGCGGACAAACCATATGAGCAGCCCGAAAAGCGCTACTATTACCGGCAGGCCGATAATATTAAAGTACTTTATTCCGGATTTTGCCTCTGCCGATGTTATTTTGAGAGGATTCAGGTTTCCTGTCTTACCCCTCATTACCGCTGTATCCTCCCGGCCGTTCAGATAATCAATCAGGTTCATGATAAAAACTGCATTAATGTTAGTTCCTGCCGGACTTATTAAAGAATTCTTCAATACATCGGAGGTTCCTATAACGAATATTTTTCCGGGCATACCCCTGTCGATCTTTTTGTCTTCAGCCCTGATCTGATCAACAGCAATAACAGGCCTCTCTTTTTCTATATCTTCTTTTCCCTCTTCATCAGTTTTTTCATCCTCATTCATTACCGCCTGAGGAACCGGTTTATCTGCAAAATAGCTTGGAAATGCCCCTTCCACGGTATATGCCAGTGGAATACTCGTCATCATTGCCTCGGGTCCGGGCGGCTGCATCATCATGGGATTCAGATTGACAGGCTCGTTCATTTCCCAGGATTTTTCAGAAGATGAAAAAAGTTTATAAACAGTCAGCCCGTTTTCCTTAATCCGGGCTTCATCAGGTACAACCGGTGAACTTTTCTGAACAAGCAGTCCCCTGATATTTTTCATGAATGGAAGATCCTTGTTTATAAGCTCATCCCTGATCTGCGGAACATAGTACAAAGGTTGTTCACCACCGCCATAATCTTCGGAAAGCTGTGCCTTATAACAATCCTGATCAAGCACTATGGACTTCTTAACATCTATTCCCCAGTAGTTAAGTAATTTCTCAAGGCCGGTATCGATCGGTTTAAACTGCGAGCCGCCTCTCTGTGACTGAACCTCTTCAAATGAATCAAGAAAAAAGGCAATGCTTTTTCCCTTCATTAAAAACTGATCGATCTGGAACAATTCATAATCGTTAAAAGGCTGTGTCGGATTCGCAATCAGAAGGCAGTTGAGGCCGTCAAGAAGGTCCCTGTCGTTCAGCCGAACCTCTTTAATGGAATATGATCCTGAAGCCAGTCCATTGAAATTCGATACACTCCCCTGGCTGGGCATTCCGGGAATATCATAGTCCCTGCCCCACAGGTTTATACAGCCGTGGTCAGCCAGATACCCGAGGTTTTCATTAATATCAATGAGTGATTCGATACTCTTCTGCAGCACCTCTTCAACAGTTTCCATGTCTACAAGCTGATATATAGTATTCCCCTGCTGGGCGCCCAGAATGGGAATCTGAAGCCTTTGAAGCAGGGGGACCTCAAGCACTTTCCCCTTATACTCAACAATGAAACCTATTGACCCCTGCCCGGGTTCAATGGATTTTTCCGGTACGGCCGGCCACTGCATGGTCGTAACATCATATTTTTTCACCTGATCGGCAAGAGAGGTATCCTTTGCCGGATCAAGCATCTTATAATCAAGCCGGTTGAAACTTTTCTTATTCAACTTTTCAACTATCTCCCGAATCTCGTCAGGAATCTGAGAAAAGCCCTCAATCCCCATGAATGGCGCAATATCTTCAAAGGATGACGACAGAAAGAGCCTCAGTTTGATATCCTCTTCAAGTTTCTGGAATGTACTTATCTTATTATTCAGCTTCTGGATGGATGTGGTAAGCTGATATTCAAGCCTGTCAGCAGATGAAATAGCAGGGATCCTTTCGATCATATCACCGTGAATGACTGCAACCCCCATGTATGCCATCTTGAATTTAAATTCATCCTGATCAAGAACCTGAATCTGCACGGGACGAATCCCGAAGCTGTCGGCAAGCTCCTGATTCTTCCTGATCTCCTCATCCGGAAACCCCTCCTGAGAACTTACATCATAGAATTTATAATTGAAATACCGGTTGCCTGACAGGGCATACTCCTCAAGAAGATCATGAAGATACTTTTCCACACTGTTATAGGGCGCCGGCAGATTTTTAGTAAAAAACACGTAAACAGTAAGAGGCTCTTCAAGCGTTGACACAACCTTTTTACTGACATCCGAAAGAGAGTAAACCCGATCCGAAGTCAGGTCTGCCCTGAAAAAAAGAGTAAATCCGGCTATATTTATAAGGATTACGACAATAACATAGATAAAAAACTTAACAAGATCGCCTGACCGTTCATTCGATTTCATGGATATCCTCCTTAATTCTTTCTCTGTATTACCAGGTTAGCACCATAGAGGCCGATAAAGCTCATGCTGACAAAATAGAGAATATCTCTGGAATCGATTATCCCTTTGGCTACATTCTGAAAATGATAATTTGCACCCAGGTATTCCAGGATAGTAACAACATCGACCGGCACAAAAAAGAGCATCCGTTCAAGCAGTGTGAGTGCAAAACAAATTGCCATGCCTATTATAAAGGAAATAATCTGGTTCCTGGAAAGGGATGAGGAGAACAGTCCCACGGCCGAAAAGGTAGCCCCCAGAAGCATTGCCCCTGTATACCCTCCAATTACCGGGCCCCAGTCAAGCTGCCCGATAAATGATATGAATATCGGATAGGACAGGGTTGGAAGCAGCATTGCTGCTATGAAAACAAACGCAGCCATAAACTTCCCGAGCACCACATCCAGATATGTAACAGGCATTGTAAGAAGTATTTCATAGGAGCCCACGCTTAATTCTTCCGAAAAGAGGTGCATGGTAACTGCCGGGACAATAAAGGCAAATACAAAGGGTAGAAGGGTGAAAAAGCCTCTCATATCCGCCTGATTATAGATAAAAAAGGTTGAGAAAAAAAACCACCCTGTCACAAGGAGGAAAACGGAAATCACTATATAGGCTATGGGTGAAACAAAGTAGGCCTTAAACTCTTTTTTAAAAATATTGTAGCATTGACTCATATCAGTTCTCCCTGGTTATGTCTCTGAATACTTTTTCAAGGGTCTGTATTTCATGATGCAATTCAATAATAACCCAGTCATGCTGCTTGATCCTTTTATATATCTCTTCGCTGGGATCAATGTCCGAACCGCACCGGATAGTCACCTTTGTAATACCGGCATCATCTCTGCCTTCATTAATCTCCTCAACGCCCTCAATTGATTCCAGTTCCTTTCTTACATCATCCGAAGAGGCATATTTGAGCGCTATATTGATGAGAAATTCCCTGCCCATGCTCTCCCTGAGCTCATCTATGGTCTGATCTGCGGCAATTTTACCCCTGTTAATAATAATGATCCGGTCACAGGTGGCCTCAGCCTCACTGAGTATGTGAGTTGAAAGTATTACTGTTTTTTCCTTCCCTATCTCTCTTATGATATCCCTTATTTCAACGATCTGGTTGGGGTCAAGCCCTGAGGTCGGCTCATCCAGTATAAGTATCTCAGGGTCATCCATCATGGCATGCGCGAGCCCTACCCTTTGCTTGTATCCCTTGGACAGGGTGTTGATGGGTTTATGCATGGCCTCATTGATACCGCAGAGATCAGCAACCTCTTTTAACCTTGACTCAACCCGGCCTTTTTCTATGTTTCTTATTTCTGCCACATATTTAAGATAGTCATATGCAAGCATTTCATTGTACAGCGGAGCTGATTCAGGCAGGTATCCCATGAGCTTTTTTATCTCAAGCGGATTATCATTGATGTTATAGTCTTTGATCCTGATATTCCCCGAAGAAGGCCTCAGGTAGCCTGTAAGCATCCTGAGGGTGGTGGTTTTTCCAGCGCCATTGGGACCGAGCAGCCCGACAATTTCTCCTTTTCGAATATCAAGGTCAATATGATCTACGGCACACTGTGTTCCGTAAAACTTAGTCAACCCTTCAGCATTGATCATGACACTCTCCTTACCGGTGATTTTAATAAAATTACAAAAATATCCTTGATTGATTCCGATGGAATTTATTTAGACAGAAAAAAACTTATTTTGTTCCCGGATTATTCCTTATTTTTTTAAGGAGTTTTTCGTGAATATTATCAAAGGCTCCATTTGACATTATAAGTACAACATCCCCGGCAAGGACATTTGCCAGAAGCAGCTCAAGCAGCCTTTCAGTGGTTTTACCATAAAAGGCATTAATACCCCTCTCCTTCAACTCCTCCACCAGGCCTTCGGAGGAAAAGCGGTCATCAGCAGGCACCTTTTCCATCATGGGCGGTTCGGGAATAAACACAAGATCGGCTGAATCAAATGCCCGGCTGTACCGGTCCTGAAAAATTCCTCTGCGGCTCGAATTTGATCTGGGCTCAAATACCGCGACAAGGCGCCTGTCATCATATTTTCCCTTTACGGCTTCTATGGTCTTTTCCACTGCCGTTGGATGATGGGCAAAGTCATCAAGCACCAGGATGTTATTTTCCTCCCCTCTTATCTCCTGTCTTCTTTTAACTCCCTTAAATGATCCGATTGCTGCAGGAATCTTTTCGGCCGGGATTCCGATAAAACTGGATAAGGCAACTGTTGACAGGATATTGGAAATATTATGCCGCCCGTAGAGCGGGCTGAAAAATGAGACATACTCCTCTCCATCACGCATTATCCTGACAAATGTGCCATCCTTTTCATCCCGTATATCCACAGCCCGCCATGCTGCATTATCATTAAATCCGTATGTTATCACCCGGCATCCGGCCTTTTGGGCTTCCTCCATAACTATTGGATCATCACTGTTTGCTATAATTAATCCTTCCGGAGGCATAATAGCGACAAGTTTTCTGAAACTCGAAATTACATGGTCAAGATCGCGGTAGATATCGGCATGGTCAAATTCGATGCTGGTAAGAATTGCAATAAAGGGCGCATAGTGTAAAAATTTTGGCCCCTTGTCAAAAAAGGCTGTGTCATATTCATCACCTTCAATAACAAAGTAATCCCCTTTGCCAAGTTTGAAACTGCTTTTAAAATTATTGAGTATTCCGCCTACCATGTAACCCGGTTCCATACCGGTCTGTTCGAGCAGCCAGGAGCAGATGGCCGAGGTTGTGCTCTTTCCATGAGTGCCGGCTATAACAACCGACTTTTTATCCTCAATGGCAAAATATCTGAGTGCCTGGGGCAATGAAAGGTAGTGTATTTTCAATTCTGACAAACGGACGGCTTCGGGATTAATCCTTGTGATAACGTTTCCAACGATAACCAGATCAGGCCGCGGTTCAAGGTTATCCCCTGAATAGCCCTTTTTAATTTCTATGCCCATATCCTCCAGCATAATACTCATTGGCGGATAAACATTTTGATCGGATCCTGTTACATGATAGCCCTTATTCTTCAAAATTCCTGCAAGGGAGGCCATTGCCGTGCCGCATATACCCATCAGGTGAATATTCTCAAGTTTACCGGGAACTGTATTCAGCTCTTTTTCCAGCATATTGACTGGCTGCTGAGTGTTTTTTTGTAATTCCATAAAAATATATTGCCTTTTTTAAAATTATTATCTATGTTTACTGGTTCATATTTAATATCAGGAGTTAAAAAATGTCAAAAGTTTGCGATATTTGCGGAAAAGGTCCGCAGGTTGGATATAGTGTAAGTCATGCTCACAACAAGACAAAAAAGGTCTGGTACCCCAACCTGCAGAAGGTAAAAACCATTCAGAATGGCCAGACAAAAAGAGTCAAGGTCTGTACAGGATGCCTGCGCTCGGGACTGGCAACCAAATACTAGCAGCCGTACAAAGCTCTTAATATACTGAATAGTTTAGCCATTTAACGATTAAAGGAAAAGGGAGCGGTCTGAAATTTATACCCTTTCAACGATTAAAACATTTTCGACCTTTTTTATCGCTCCCGTAATTTCCTCAAGCTGCCTGTAACTTTCGACCTCTATCGTAAAAAAGGAAACGCCTTTTTTATCCATTGTTGTCTTTACTTCTGCGTTAATGATATTGGCGCCCTTTTTTGCCATTATTGCACTTACGTCAGCGAGAATCCCCTTCCTGTCAACAGAGGTCACCTTGATTCTGGTCAGATATACATCTTCATTCGCGGGATCCCACTGCACTTCTACAAGTCTTTCCGGATCTGAATCAAGGATATGGCTGCAGTTGTATTTATGTATTGTTACACCGCGTCCCCTGGTAATAAACCCCAGCACATGTTCTCCCGGCAGAGGATGACAGCAGTTTGCAAACCTTACCAGCATATCATCCACACCCTTGACCGTTATACCCTTGCTGCTCTTTTTCCGGGTAATCCTTGAAACTACTTTACGTACAATATTGCCTGGCTGTTCTCTTTCAATACCCAGTTTGGGCCTTAACCTGTTAAGCACCTGACTGGAGGATATCTTTCCATAGCCTATATTGGCAAACAGATCCTCAATACTCTGTAAAGACAGATCCTTTGCCACGGCATCCAGCTGCTGATTTTTTGTAATGTTCTGGATATTGAGCTGTGAATGCTCAAGGGATTTTTCGAGGATATTTTTCCCGATTATAATACTCTCATCCCTCTCTTCTTTTTTTATCCACTGCCTTATTCTCGATTTGGCTTTTGTGGTCTTTACAAAATCCAGCCAGTCTTTGCGGGGATGCTGCCTGCTTGATGTTATTATCTCTATTATATCGCCATTCTTTAACAGGTACCTTAAAGGAACCATTCTGCTGTTTACCCTGGCCCCGGAGCATTTCTCACCAATTTCAGAGTGTATGCTGTATGCAAAGTCAACGGGTGTTGCACCCTTTGGAAACTCCTTTACCTCCCCTTTGGGTGTAAAGACATATACCTCATCCGGAAAAAGGTCCATCTGGACCATTTCCATAAACTCCTTCGGATCATGAAGATTCTTCTGCCACTCAAGAAGCTGCCTCAGCCATGCGAACTGTTTCTGATCAGTCCCGCCCCCCTTGACGCCTTCTTTATATTTCCAGTGGGCGGCAATCCCCTCTTCCGCGACCTTGTCCATCTCCCAGGTCCTGATCTGCACTTCCATGCGATGAGCATACGGACCTATAACAGTGGTATGGAGAGACTGATACATATTTGCCTTTGGCAGAGAGATATAATCCTTGAACCTTCCCGGTATTGGCTTCCAGGTTGAATGGATCAGGCCTAAGACCTCATAACATTCCTTCAGGGTATTTACGATGACCCTGAAGGCCACAACATCATAAACCTGGTCAACACTGAGGTTCTGGTCTTTCATTTTCTGATAAATACTGAAAAAATGCTTATGACGCCCCTTTATAGTGGCTTCAACACCGTACTCTTTCACCTTTTGACTAATCAGCACCTTTACTTCTTCAATAAATGTTTCTCTGGCACCCCGCCTTTCGGCAATACCGGCATGGATCTGTTTATATATTTCGGGTTCAAGGTAATAGAGGCAGAGATCTTCAAAACTGGACTTGAGCCAGTAGATACCCATCCTTCCAGCCAGAGGCGCATAGATATCAAGAGTTTCCTTTGCAATCCTGGCACGTTTTTCACTGGTATGAAACCCGAGCGTCCTCATATTATGAAGCCTGTCAGCAAGTTTCACCATGATAACCCTGATATCGGTTGTCATGGCTAGGATCATCTTTCTGAAATTTTCAGCCTGCCGCTCTTCGGTACTGCTGAATTGTATCTTGCTTATCTTGGTTACGCCGTCAACAATGTTGGCAGCCTCAATGCCGAACAATCTTTCAATTTCATTGAGTTCTGCATCGGTATCTTCAATGGTGTCATGTAGCAGACCTGCAACAATGCTTACTACATCCATCTTCATCTCGGTAAGTATATAGGCAACCTCAAGGGGATGAGAAAGATAGGGCACCCCTGAAAGCCTTACCTGCCCCTGATGAACCTTGGCGGAATATACATATGCCTTTTCCACAAGGCTGACATCGGCCTTCGGGTTATAGCTTAGGAGCTTGGATGTAATATCATTGAGTCTAATCATCTCATTTTATCCTCTGGCGCTGCCGGTATATCTTCAACATTCAACAAGTCTTCTGACTTCCATGATCAGCACCTCTGCCAGTTTATCTTCGGGTAGTTTTTTTACCACCTCTCCTTTTTTAAACAGGACTCCTTTGCCGCGGGCTCCGGCCACTCCAATATCAGCCTCCTTTGCCTCACCGGGGCCATTTACCACACATCCCATAATAGCAACCTTTATCGGGGTTATAATATCAACCAGTTCTCTTTCAACCTGCTCAATTATACTGAAAAGATCTATTTCACACCTTCCGCAGGTGGGGCATGAAATAATTTCCGGCCCCCTGTGTCTGAGATCAAGCGCCCTGAGTATCTCATAGGCCACCTTGATCTCTTCCACGGGATCTCTTGAGAGAGATACACGCATGGTATCACCAATTCCGTTTAAGAGCAGAGTACCTATACCTATAGAGTTTTTGACAGTACCGGAAATCAGTGTCCCTGCCTCGGTTATTCCAAGGTGAAATGGATAATCTGTTCGTTCGGCAAGCATTTCATAGGCCCTGATACTGTGCAGAACGTTTGAGGATTTTAATGATATCTTTATATTCCGGTAACCAAACTCCTCAAACAGGGCAATATGTTCAAGTGCGCTTTCGACCATGGCCTCAGGTGTAGGATGCCCGTATTTTTCAAGAAGGTGTTTTGAAACAGAGCCGCTGTTGACCCCGATTCTTATGCATGTGTTTTTCTCCCCTGCGACATCAAGGATCTTTTGAATCCCTTCCCTGCTTCCTATATTCCCGGGATTTATTCTTATACCGTCGGCACCGCCTTTTATGGCAGCAATGGCCAGGCGGTAGTCAAAGTGTATGTCGGCTATAAGGGGGATATCCACATTATCTTTTATCTTCGCAAATGCTGCTGCTGCCTCTTCATCCGGTATGGCGATCCTTACTATTTCACAGCCGGCGTTTTTCAGGTCATTGACCTGTTTTGTTGTAGCCCCGACATCCCTGGTATCGGTATTTGTCATTGACTGGACCGACACCGGGGCGTCTCCGCCTATGGGAAACCCGCCAAGAAATACCTTCCGGCTCTTTCTTCTTTTCTTAATAGCTTCTGTCAAAGTCACTACCTCGGTTATATTTTCGTTAACAGCATAATTTCGCCATGTGCTTTATGTCAATTAAATAGTCTAATTAATTATTGTATTTTTATTCATTCGGTTTAAAAAAATATGAGGATTGTTTGCGGTATAAAACTTAATTCCTATAAATATAAGTATTTATTTAAGAATCTCATTGAATGCTTTACAAAACATAAAAAACAAATTATTTTGGTCAACTTGCAAATGCCGGATTTAAATATTGCCACTGTCTGTTATTTATGTTTCCGCTGTATTTGCAGCAAAATCCGGACCGAAAGGAGATATTCATGTCTGCTTCAAAAAAAATACAAACCGCTATCAAACAGGCTTCCTGGATCAGGAAAATGTTTGAAGAAGGCGCCAATAGAAAAGCCATTTATGGTGAAGAAAACGTCTTTGATTTCAGCATTGGAAACCCAAACCTTGAGCCCCCGATCGAATTCAAGCAAATACTAAAAGACCTTGTAAATGACACATGCAATGGGCAGCATTGTTATATGCCAAATGCAGGGTATGTTGATACCAGAGAGGCTGTTGCCGATTATCTTACAGAAAACAACAGGATGTCATTTTCTCCCGATGATATTGTAATGACCGTCGGAGCAGGCGGAGCCCTGAACGTAATCCTTAAAACAATCCTTGATCCCGGTGATGAGGTAATTATACCGGGCCCATGCTTCATGGAATACAGATTCTATATAGACAACCACCAGGGTGTGCCCAAATTTGTGCCCAGCAATCCTGATTTTTCCCTGAATATGGATATTATAAAAGAGGCCATTACGGAAAAGACAAAGGCAGTACTGATTAATTCCCCGAATAACCCAACGGGTAAAATCTTTTCCAGTGCAGAGCTTGCCAGTCTTGCAGAACTCCTGACAGAGTATAGTAAAGATAGGGAAGATCCCATATATCTTGTTTCCGATGAACCATATAAAAAGATCGTTTTTGATGGTATTGTTGTCCCCAGCATATTCGACGCATACAGGGATAGCTTTATTGCAACCTCATTTTCAAAGGATCTCTCTCTCCCCGGTGAAAGGATCGGTTATGCAGCTCTCAATCCTGAAATGGATGACAGGAGTATTGTTGCGGCAGGGATGGTTTTATCCAACAGGATTCTCGGGTTTGTAAATGCCCCTGCCCTGATGCAGAGGGCTGTAAACGGCCTTCTGCGTGTGAGTATAGATGTCAGTATATACGAGAAAAAAAGAGATATACTGTGCGAGGGTCTCGCTTCACTGGGCTATGATTTTTTTAAACCCCAGGGCTCATTCTACCTATTCCCTAAAAGTCCTATAGAAGACGATATAGCATTTGTTTCGATCCTCAAGGATGAAAATATCCTCACGGTTCCGGGAAGCGGGTGCGGAGGACCGGGATATTTCAGGATTGCCTATTGTGTTTCCGATGAAACCATTATAAACTCAATGCCGGGCTTTGGCAGGGCAATTCAAAAATTTAAATAAAGATGAGGCGGTTTCCAAACGTTTAATTTGGATCGCTTTGAAACCGCCTCAGATCAGATTCCCTAAAGTTATCCCCGGGAGGATCGAATGTATTCAAAGATAATATCTCTAAGGTTTCCTAAAAAAGCGGTCAACGAATCCGTTGTTGTTAACCTGGTAAAAAAATATGACCTCAGTTTCAGCATCCTTAAGGCTGTTGTGTATCCCAGAAAAGAGGGATTAATGGTGCTTGAACTCTCGGGTCATAAAAAAAACTACATGGAGGGCATAAAATACCTCAAGGATTCCGGTATACAGGTAACAAACATAGGTCACGATATCCGGAGAGATGATGAAAAATGTTTTCAATGCGGAGCCTGTACTGCAGTGTGTCCCACAGGGGCACTACATATAAAAAGACCGGAAATGGAAGTTCTTTTTGACAGAGAAAGATGCAGCGCCTGCGAATTATGTGTCGCGGCATGTCCCGCAAGGGCCATGGAAGTAAATTTCGACAGGAGCCTGCTTGAGTAAGAAGTTTAAAATAATAACACTGGGATGCAAGGTCAACCAGTACGAGACAGCATACCTCCGGGAAAAACTCTCTTCAAAAAACTGGCAGTCAACAGAGGCCGCAACCGATGCCGATATTATAATTGTCAACACATGTATTGTTACCCAGAGGGCATCCTACCAGTCCAGACAGGCTATAAGAAAGGCAATTAGAGAAAACCCGTCCGCAAAAATTGCAGTTGTGGGGTGTTATCCACAGGTTTTTCCTGAAGAGCTGTCAAAAATAGAAGGTGTACACGTACTTGCCGGGAACAGGGAAAAGATGAATGTAACCGAGATCCTGGAAGAATGCGACCTCTCGATATTAACAAAAATTCCTGATAATAAAAATAAACAGCAGTCCTTTGACATTATGCCGGTCAGAAGGTTTCTGGACCGCACAAGGGCCTTTTTAAAGATTCAGGATGGATGCGACTCCTTCTGCAGCTACTGTATTGTTCCCTATGCCAGGGGACCTGTAAGGAGTATGTCAGAGAAGGATGTAATCAGATCAATAAATTCCTTCAGGGAAGAAGGCTATAAAGAGATAGTTCTTACAGGCATACACCTGGGGAAATACGGAAAAGATTTTACCGGAAAATCAGAACTGGCAGGATTATTAAAGATAATAAAAGAAGAAAATCCCGACTATAGAATAAGGCTCAGTTCGCTTGAGCCCGGAGAGATACGTAATGAACTGATTGAGATGGTCGCCGGCGAAAACTGGCTGTGCAGGCATTTCCATATCCCCCTCCAGAGCGGAGATAAGGATATCCTGAAAAAAATGAACAGGCATTACAGCCCTGAAGACTTTAAGAAACTGATTTTAAAGATACATGAAAGAATCCCTGAAGCAGCTATAGGCGTTGATATAATTGCGGGCTTTCCCGGTGAAGATGAGCAGGCCTTTGAAAACGGCTATTCGCTCATAGCAGAGCTTCCTATATCATACCTTCATGTATTTCCCTTCTCACCAAGAAAGGGGACTCCTGCGGCAGAATATCCGGACCAGGTTGACTCAAAGATTATCAAGCAAAGGGCCTCAAAACTGAGGGAGCTTGGCAAAAAGAAAAAGACCATATTCTACAGGTCATGCCTTGGAAAGGATTATTCTATCCTCACTGAAGGATGGGAATCGGAAGAAGGTAAAATCATTAAAGGCTTGAGCGACAACTACCTTAAGGTATTCCTGCACTCGGACACATTACTCAAGAATGAGATCATAAAAATAACAGCCGAAAAACATAAAAAAGATTATATTCTGGGAAAGATAAAAGATTATACATAAAAAAAGTGTTCATAAGGTCTTCATTATTTCCAGATTTTAATAACCACAATCAAAAAACTACTGGATTCAACGATCCCCTTAAACAATACGGGATTTTCAACAAGTAGCGGAATGACAGTGACAGTTATAAATCACGGATTCTTTAAAACATCGTCATGCGGTCCTATACGACGAAAAAGATAATGGTCTTCATGTATTTCAAAAGTAAAACGATAGAACATATTTATACTTGCTTCCCAGCGATTTTCATACCCTTTCATTTTTTTAACACGGAGTGAGGGATGGCGGATATTATCCATAAAAATCCGGATTTTTTTGTTAAACAATCTTTGAACATCTGAGGGAAGCTGGCTGTAGTCTTTTTTAAAGGAATTGGCTCGAAGGATTTTCACGAGTTCAGCTCATTCAGAAAATCATCCACATCTGAAAATTCCATAACATCACCCGTATTAATTTCCTCATCAGCTTCTTTTTCTGCCATTTCCCAATCAAAATTTTTAAAATACGGGGGAAGTTTCAGTGCATGTTTTACCAGTTCCATAATGGCTTCACCTGAATCAGAGATCTTGTTGTTTTTACTGAATGCCATAATTCCTGCATATATATTGTCAGGAATCTCGATGGTTATTTTATGTTTTTCTGTCATTTTCAACTCCTTTATTAAGGACCTTTATAATAGATTATCAGGCATTAATATGTCAATAAAGGACAGGTTGAAGCAGGATAGTCCGAAGACTACCGTGAAAAGATTAGCAGTATGAGAAGAGTAAGAAAAGGAGTGCCTAACCTTTTCGTCTTTTCCCCCTTAACTCCTCGCGCCAGCCCTTTTTCTTCTTACCCTTTGTTCTCCTTGCCACATCGGGGTCCCTGTTAATATCAAGAGTAAATGTACCGGCGCTAAAACCTGGAACGGCCTCCGGCTCTTTTTTCTTAACCGGTTTTGTTTCTCTCTGTTTAATAACATCCTTTGGCACAGGCGGGCCGGCAATATATCTAGGTAGAATATCATGCGTAAGGAACAGATCCCCAAAGGGGTAAAATAAAACACCTTCATCCGAGGCCCTTCCAGCCATTACTTCGATGATGACAGGTTTCTGATCTTTCCTTTTGCCTATCCTTTCTGCCATTGCTTTATCAGCTGTCAGCACATAGAGTCTCTCATCACGGCTCATAAGCCCCTTATCCATAACCGTGTAATGTGCCTTTCTCCTGATGGCAGTATAGAGCAGCGAAGGAACATGATCTGCAGGCAGATAGAGGTTCAGTTCCCAGTGCTTTGATACTGCCCGGATACTGTTTTCACTTGCTTCAAAATTACTTCTTTCATCACTCATGAGCAATTCATTGACAGCGCCCTGGTTCACATGGGACCAGCCCGGCTCTTCATGAAGCGCCCACAGCAGTTCCTTGAAGGTAATATAGCCCTGGCTGTCAGGGACCAGGCCATACTCATAAGGTTTGTGCCCGAGTATATAGATCATTATACGACTCAGGTCATTTATCTTTATTCTGCTCTTTTTCGCCAATTTTCTTTTCCGGTTTGCCTTGCAAATAAGGCGGGTATCACCCTGAAATCCAATGAAGGATGGTGAGAGGATGGTTTTTCTGCGTTACTCATCAGGAGAGAGAAACGGTTCAATAGATCTGGCTGTAAGGGAACTGAGCTCCGTAATAAGGGTCAGATCATCCTCCCTGAACCCGTATGGTTTTTGATAGGAATCAATATAAAGGACCCCGATCAGTTTATTCTCTTTCAATATAGGGGCACACATTACCGATCCTATTTTTAGCAGCTGGAGAGTTCCGGATAATTCAAGCTCTCTTTCATTTGTGACATTGGGAATTACCAGAGGTGTCCTGCTGGAAATAACCCGATCAACAATCATCCGGCTGAAGCTTTCATCCTGACTGTCATCATTGGTTCTTGATCTTGAGACCACTGTTTCAATCATTTTCCCGTATGAATTTTCAGTACATAAAATAATTACAACCCTGTCTATCCTTAAAAAATGATTAAGGATATGGTCAAGAAGCTTTCCTGCTATCTCCTCGACGTCTGACGACACATGAAAAACATTGTTAACATTGCTGATCAGTTCATCGTTTCTTACATCTGTCAACGGCCTGAAAAATGTTGTTGCATCCGGATCAATATCTTTGTCTCTGACAGGAATGCTTATTGAATTAACAAATGAAGCCAGGTTTTCAATACACATTTGCCCAATGCATATAAGGGTCATACCTATTACTATGGGATTGCTTTCTTTTATTTCAACATATTCGTCGGGATCTATCTGGGTGCCGTTTACATAGGTTCCATTCTGACTGTTGAGGTCCTTGATGTAAAACCTGCCATCTTTATCTATTATTTCCAGATGCCTGCGGGATACGGACATATCTGAGATTTGAATGTCGTTTTCTTCTGACCGACCAATAAAGACACTGTTACCTACAAGCTCAAAAGACTGGTTATGCCCGTAGCCTGAAAATATAAAGATTTTGATCATGGCAACAACTCTTCTATTGAGAAATGAATGCGAATAATAAAAAATTCATTGTAAAAAATATTTATATAGCAATCCTTTTACATTAAGTCAAAGTCATTCTAGCTCAGGAAAATTATTAAAATTCTGTTCTATAAAAAAAGATTTCCTATATTCATTGATGCAGGTATAATCCCTGTAATTTTTTCACTGCCAGCGATAACATGTAAACCGGATATAAAGATTAAACAGCATGACAAAAATCAACTACATTATCGGGAAGACAATATCATCCAGACAGCATCTCCTTGCAGACAGGATAACTGCATCGGAAAATTTATTCTTTCTGCATATCGTTCCTACAAAAGGCAGGGTAATGGAGCTTGAGACAGATTCCAGGTTCTGGCTTAACCGCAGGATCAACACCCTGACAGGTGTGATACATCAGATATTTGATGAAGATATAAGGCCGGAAAAATACCCTGACTGTTCACCCATAGACCGGATAGTCAGTCAAATGCTGATAAAGAAGGCACTGCTGAACAGATCGGGTGATACACAGGGACTGGCTTATTTTCAATCACTATTCTCAGAGAACACCGCAGACATGGACTATCCCGGCATCTGCAGGAATATCTCCGGTTTCTTCTCCAACCTTTATCGAAATAATTATGAAGACATCTATGCAAATGATCTGGGAGGCAGGATTATCCGGCAGGAAGAAAATGAACCCGGATCAGCAGACGAAAAATATGCGCTTGAAAGTGACCTTCTATGGCTTATGGGAGATTACGAAGAACTGAAAAGGGAAATAAGGGGATATGACGATGATGACATTCATAGAAATGTAAGAGATTTTTTCAAAGAAAAAAAAGATTCGTCATATCTTGCCGGTTTCAATGGAATTATCCTGGACAGCCTTGCTCACATATCAAGGATTGAAGAAGAAATCCTCTTTCACATGATTTCCTCTGTAGATGAATTATGGTGGATCATCGATTATGAAAGCAATGGAGAGAACCCTGTATCCGATTTTCGAAGATCCTGCGGCAGAGAATTCAGCAGGGAAAAAGGAGAAACCAAAGAAGAAGGAGAAATAGAGGCATGCAGGGTATATTATTCCCTTATTTCCCTGATGGACAGGCTCAAAGAAAGAGGATTTCCATACAGCATAGAAAAGGCCGACAGGGTTTCCTACCCCAATCCCTATGCAGGGGCAATATATACTAATAACAGCATTGATATGGATGCAGGAGCAGATAGCTTAAAAATCGGATCGTTCCCCGGAGAAGTTGATGAGGTAAGGGCTATTGCATCGGAGATAAAAAGGATAATTATTGAACAGGATGAAAACCCCGGGAATATAAGGGTTATTTTCCCGGACCTGAATGATTATGCATCCATTGTCTCCGAAGTATTCACCGAATACGTCCTGCCCTTCAGCCTTACAAAGGGAATACCCCTTTCTTCACACCCCTTTTCTCACATATTCCTTAAGATACTGCAACTGCCCCTTGAGGAATTCAGGAGAGAAGATCTTTTCGGACTTTTCTCTCTGAGAATTATAAACCCGGCATACACCGGCCTTGAATCCGGTGAGTTTTCTAACTTTACCTACCCGGACGACCATTATCTACCGGATGATACAAGTGAAGACCTGGCAGCTCTTTTTTATGAAGAGACTTCGGATAATATTTTTAAAATACCCGATATAAATATATTTGATACGGCCATGAGAAGATGCGGGATTGACCGATTGGGAAACGGACTTGAAAACATCGATAATGACAAAATACCCGTCTTCAGGGATATCTACTCCGGTTCGATATCAGGCTCAAAAAGCCCCGATGAAAAAAAAGCCCTGAGGCTTGAATATTACTGTTTTTTAAACCAGAGGATTATTTTTAAATCCGTGCTTTCCCCTTTTACTGACCTGGCTGACTGCGGAACACCCGAAAAAATAGTCGAAATATTTAAAAAAATAATCCGGTTTCTGGGTTTTCCCATGAACATTATAGACCTTAATAATCATGATACTGGCCTTGAACATGCTGCAAAAAGGGGGCTTCTTAAAAGAGATATAAAGGCCTTTACCCTGTTGAACGACCTCCTGAACATAAGCCACAAAGAAATAAATCTTGCACAACGGCTCTTTAATATAAAAAAAAGCAATGCACTGCTTGCTGCGTTTTATAATACTTTAAACAACAGGATTAATAACACCTGCCTGCTTGATGAAAGAAATCCTGATGTCATTCGCGTATCACAGTGGCTGGAAACCAGGGGCCGCTCCTTTGACTATGTTTTCGCCGGAGGCCTGACAGCCAGCAGATTCCCATTAAAGGAGGAACCGGATTTTATCATTCCCGAGTCATCCAGGGGGATATTCAGGATTATTGATCCGGTAGACCAGTCCAAACAGCTGTTCAGCAGCCTGTTAAAGAATTATGAGAAGCAGCTTTACCTTTCATACCCTGAAAATATATCAGAAAAGCCTGTACAGCCTTCACAGGTAATTCAGGATCTTTACGCACTTATAGACTCTGCGGCATCCGGGGAACCTGAAGACAGAACCACAATATGGAATAAAAATTCCTTCTACACCTCTGACAATGAACTGCTTAACGCCGGTATATATAAAGGGAGTGCCTGTGAAGATACTGGAGAAGAACCGTTTAATCTCAGGAATATAATCATTAAGGATATTTCTTCGGAAGAAGATATTATCAGGGGGATAAAAACCGCTTCTTCAAGATCCGCAGGAAACGGTCTTTTTGAATATGACGGGCTTGTTGATAAGGCCTCTGAATTCAACCGGTTTAATGAAGAAAGGAACAGGACCTTCTCCTCTTCAAGCCTGGAGACCCTTGCCAACTGCCCCATGAGATATCTGTTTCAATATGGTTATAAACTGAGAGATATTGATGAAATAACACCGGAGGCGACCTCAAGGGATCTTGGTCAGTCCATCCATGAAATACTGAACATATTTTTTAAGAAACTTGCCGCCAGGAAGATTAATATACATGATCTCGGCCTTGACAATGCTTTCAATACGGCCATTAAAATTATCAGCGACTACCTTAAGGATATATCCAGCCTGGATCGGCTTGATTTTGCGGAATTTCATAAACTGGAATTGTTTTCCGGACTCGATGGTAAGCAGGAAAATGATAACAGGGAAGGTATTATTGCATCTCTTATTCGTTATGAGTATGTCGAATTTATAAACAGGATTCCCGAGGGAGTTGAATTTGAATTCGGAAGTCATGACAGGCCTGTCCGGTTGGGGAATGTTTTTATCAGGGGCTATATTGACCGGTTTGACAGGGATATTACTGCCCCTGAAACCGTTTACATCTATGATTATAAGACCGGTTATATTAAACCTGCATCAGACATAAAAAAGGGGCTTGCCTTTCAGTTGCCTGTGTATATAAGGGCGTATATATAAAGGCTTCAATCAAGCACTGATATTAAAAAAATATCCGCAGCCTTTTATTCACTTAAGAGAAATGTCTTTCTTGAAAATGCACCCTTAAAAAATTCCGTTACCTATAACTCATCGGGCAGCGGCATCGATATCAGCGGCGTAACACTCATTGACAAGTTTACCACTCATTTGACCTCCCTTATTGAAAAAGGCGTTTTTCACCATTCTGCAGACGGCAATACCTGTGAGTTCTGTGAGTATAAATTTGCCTGTCACAAAAATGAAAGAAGAATGGAGCATCTCCTGGAATCCCGTCCTGACCTGGATATCTACTCGGGCAACAGAAATCTGGAAAAATGGCAGAGAGTCGACAGCTTTAGAAAGGAATGGAAAAAGATATGTCAGAGTATGGAAAAGGCCGAAACGCTTAAGACCGCATCTGCCAGGAAAAAACATTATGAAGCGGTCGTTGAATACAGAAATGATCTAATCGATCGAAAGGAATCACTTCCCTTTACAGCAGAATATATGGACAGTCTTATGGATGAAATAGACAGCTTTGAGATCAGGTATAACTCATTATAGGAATATTATTCGGGCAAAAAATTATAGACAGGTAAAAAAAAAGATATTATAGTCACTTTCCTTTACCCTGGCCACTGTAGCTCAGTTGGTAGAGCACCTCACTCGTAATGAGGATGTCTGCGGTTCGATTCCGCACAGTGGCTCCAAACATATCAAGCAATCCCTTTGTGTTTGTTTTTCCTTAAATACCTTATGACGGAAATAACTTCCAGCATACAAAACTTCAATTGTAGAGGACTGTATCCTGATTTTCATTTGAATCGTTTCCGGAGTTCTTTTTTTGCGGCATTCCAGTCTACTGCCTTTTCCTCCCCCAATTCCAGCCGTCGTTCTGTGTCCCGAAGAGCATCATGACGCCACCCGGGGGATTCAACCTCCATATCATCTTTTGATAAATCTTCCCAGATAGCCTCCATAACTTTCAGCTTATTCTCTTTTGAAAGATGCGAAATTTCAAAAGTATTTTGCATGATCATGATATAGTCTCCAATTAATTTTGTATAAAAAATTCATCTGCCTCTACAAAAGTCAAAATCGATTAAATGATATAAAATTTAAAAACAGTGAGCCAGTGTCATGTCATGTAAACATTACTTTTACATTTAAACCTGTGTGCGACTCTACACTTCTTTTCTCATACCTGTACCGTTCCAAAGATTTCATCTAAAATATCTTCCCGGTAACAGTTTACTGTACCGAAGGTTTCATCTGTTGTCTTTCCGATATGAATCTCCTTTTCTCTTGAAATTTTTGAAGCTTCATATCCTTTTTTTCTCAAATTTGTCAAAGGAAGTCTAATATTGTTTAATTTGCACCAGGCTTTTATTGTGAAGTACCCGGTGTCTCCAGAGTTTTGTTCTGTTTTCGCTTCCAATAATGACAGTCTTTTTTCCTGTTCTTCCTGCTTGACTTTAATTTCCTTTAACTCCTGTGCAGACCGAATTATAAGATCAATTTCTGTTGTAATGTTTTCTTGCCCATTTAAATTATTCTCCTGCATAAAAAATCCTCCTTAAAAAAGTTAATAAATTGCTTTTCCTGACGAATTCAGAAAAGTCGATAAATATTTAACGATTTTTGGTTGTGATATGCAGGCTAAGGAATAGTATTGACTTCTAACTCTGGTGAGTTAAAATACTAAAAAGATAGCACTGCTATCGCCCTAGGCTTTTGATGATGTTAAGCTTGCCACGGCCGTGATTATCATCAAAAGCCTTCTTTCTTAATTTCTTATCTTGCTTTTCATTCTTTCATATTGTTTTCACTTAATCAATTTTTACTACCGGAAAATTTGTATTTGCTCTAAATCACATTCGGATTAAAATATTAATCTTAACTTCATTACGGTGACTCTGATGCTAATTTTCTCCAAATCGAAATAATCCATCGGAGCATCGCTCTTATTATTACCATAGATTATATTATGGAATAATAATATATCCAGTTTAATATATTTATTTTCAAAGTCAGCAAAGATTTTATTTATTGATAAGTGTCTGATATCAATAATGAAATCCTTTAAATTGATATATCCTATACACTGATTTTTTTTGCATAATTATTTATTCTGTTACCATTAGTATTCTAAAACTATGTTTTTCATAATCCCTTATTTAGAATACAATATAAGATGCTCGGCATATAAACATCATGATAAAATTCTTTTGTTTCGTATTCTTATATTATGCTAGATTTTTATGTATATTATCAACTAAAAACTGGTATTTTTATATAATGTTTTAAATGGCATAACATCTTGAATTTATTATATTTTAGTATTAATTGCTTTTATGAAAATAAATGAATTTTTTACATTAAATAAAAGGCAAAAATAGGCAAGGAGTCTAAAATTATGCCTTTTAGGATAGCTCTGGCAGGGAAAGGCGGAACGGGAAAACGGCTAATGGTTTAAATATTAAATACATTGTTCAAATAAATAAGAAATCTATTCTGGCTGTTAATGCAGATTCGAATGCCAATTTCAATGAGGTTTTAGGACTTAAAGTAGAAGATAAACTCGGTCATTTAAAAGAAGAAGCTGGTAAGGTCTATTATATAGGCATGACCGAAGGCATGATCGGATAGTTGTTGCAATTGCTATCTTAAATGAAATATTAGGACTTAAGGTAGAAGTTCCCCTTGGTTATGAAAGAGAAGAGATGAAAAAGGGTGCAGTTACAGGAATGACCAAAGATGTGTTTACCCATATGATGAATTATATTAATTTTTATTCATCCTCCACTCAAGATAATACAGAAAAAAAAAGAAATGAACGAACGGCACGTGAGGGGAGTAGTGCAAATCGATCCCATTTAAGGTTACACTATGGTAGCAGTGAATAAAATTGAAAGATATATTAATTAAATATATGGAAATAAATTAACCCTTTTAGGGGTAGTAGTTAACCCTAATCATAAAAAATTCTACTATTTTTCCCATACCCTAATAAATATTCACCTTTTGATGTCTCCAAAATGTCTCCATAACAAAGAATAAAGACAAAAAAATCCAGACAAGAAGATATATTATCTTGCCCGGATTTATTGGATATTATTGGTTATTTTTATATCGTGTTATATATAAAAATCATACTTTGACATTCTCGTAATGAGGATGTCTGCGGTTCGATTCCGCACAGTGGCTCCAAACATATCAAGCAATCCCTTTGTGTTTGTTTTTCCTTAAATACCTTATGACGGAAATAACTTCCAGCATACAAAACTTCAATTGTAGAGGACGGTATCCTGATTTTCATTTGAATCGTTTCCGGAGTTCATTTTTTGCGGCATTCCAGTCTACTGCCTTTTCCTCCCCCAATTCCAGCCGTCGTTCGGTATTCCGGAGGAAATCACGATGCCACTCAGGGGATTCAACTATCTTACTCTCTTTTAAAAAATGCAAGATTTGAAAAACATTTTGCATTATATAGACTCCTATTAATTTCTATAAAAATACCATCTGGTTCTCTAAAAATCGTCCCATTTGATAATAAAAGAGCGTGATACTGATTACACCGGGTTCAAACTGTTTACAGATTCTTAATTCTCCTAAACCTGTTTTTAGGGTAATCCAGCATGTAACAGAATATCACCTCAATTTCAGAGGAAAATACTTTTTAATATCATATGAACCCGCATTGCGTGAATAGGCGCCTATGGTGCTCAGGTTTAATCCATCCTTATCCACGTGGAATGCAAATCCGCAATCGTGCATTGTCCTGTTGTTTATTATAATTGTCCCCTGGGTTCCGTTGCAGGCCTCTTCAACCCATGTAAACAGATAAATATCATCTCTCAGCTTCACATAGTCCGCATGAGAACTCCACTGCATGCCAAAGGCTCCGTTCTCCATAAATATTGTCCAGGAATAGGAATGGGGTGTGCTGTATACATGCATGGAAGAAAGGGCATCACTGTAATTCCAGGTAAGTGCTCCGCCCACCAGTTCATCGGTGAATGCATGGCGGTAATACCTTGGGGGTATCATGCCTTCTGTCTCCAGAACACCAAAGTCAATTTTATAGGAAACCTCGTTTGCCATGTACTCACTGCCGAGTTTTGAACTGACACATGTGGCCAGGGCAGTGGAAAAATCCACAACGATCTTTTTGCACTCCGCAGGCCTTGTGTTGCTTAGGGGATGACAGAAATATATCAGGTTATCCGCCGGCTCAAAGGCCTCATATTTTTCCTCATGCCATTGTGACTCGCCCTCGCGCTGCCAGTGGAGCAATTTCATCCCGTCAAACCTGTAATTCATGACAGGGCCTTTACCGTCACAGCGGACAGTTATCTTTTTGCCTGCGAGATAATCGGTCGGTTGCATCTTCTGGTCGCCGCCCATCAGACCGTCTTCTACAAAAACTGCAGTCTTTTTCTGGACTGCCGCATGTACCTCTTCCTCTGTCATGGGCGGATACATGGAAAGGGGGCGATAAACGATCCTCTGCCCCTTTTCTGTCATGGGCGGCATATTCGCTCCAAAGGAGATCTTTTCACCACGATCGGCCAGGGATTCAAAATGGGCAATCTGGCCGACTATCTCCCCTGCTCCACGGAACATATAGTATTCGAGCTCATCCTCTTCATTAAATCCAAGGCGCACACCTACCTGTTCCACATCCTGAACATCAAGGACGTACAGGGTAAAAATACCGGACATTTCGCACTCAACCCTGTCAAAGATGAACAGGTCGTCGCTGATCATTATGTAGTCTGAAGGCCCGCAAAAGGTAAGCTCCCCTCCCAGTCGAGTCAACTCGACAAAGGAAGAAGACATTATGGATGGATAAAATTCAAGGGTCTCAATACCGGTATCCTGCTTCCAGTAAAAGCCTTTACCCTCAATCCTGTTTGTAAGGTGATGCCGCGCCTTAGGGGATTCCTTGCCAGGGACTTCCACATACCCGTAATACATCTGGCGCTGCACCTCTCTTAGAACCTTATATCCGCTGAACCATACCTCAAAGACAGTAGCAAGATTGGTATCTAAATCGATGATGACATTAAAGCCCTTCTGAGTTCCAGGCTCCATGTGGGAAAAAAGCACAATATTCTTGTATGTCAGTGCGCCATAACCGGCTTTAATTGCCGATGCATTGCCTTCCTTGAGAGTCAGTTTTCCCTTACTTTTAAAATTGTAATTCAAAACCGGGCCGTTATCGGTCACTATTTTAATTGATTTCCCGACAAGCGAATCCGAATACTCTGACTCACATTCGGGTCCGTCGGCAACCGGAACAAGCTTCCGGTCTATCTGTTCTTTTGTAAGTTTGGTATATTTGATCCTGTGCAACTGGTCCTTTGGAAACTTGATAGCCCTCATTTACTCACCTCCATAGAAAATACGGTAGAATGTCACAGATAATAAAAGCCTTGTTATTCCGGTTGGATACTCATAAAATCACCTTCTATCGAATCGAATATATGGGGGTCGCTTTTGAGTGTCAAGAAAATTATGCCCATTAATTACTCAGAAGAAAATTCATTTTATTCAGTAATAAGA
Organism: Desulfatiglandales bacterium; assembly: GCA_963667015.2. GTDB lineage: Bacteria > Desulfobacterota > DSM-4660 > Desulfatiglandales > HGW-15 > JAAZBV01. The sequence goes on along the minus strand of CAXXJJ010000001.1, from coordinate 1,047,630 downwards.
GTGGATTTTACTGAAACAATTCGGTTTTACAGACAAGGTAAACGTAAAATCGGACGATCCCTTCCTTCAATTCCCTTTTGCAGCTTTTTTTTTAAAAATCATTTTGGCTTAAGTAATTCTTTTTTGGTATAACAATCTTGACTCTGCAATCCGAGGCTTTTACACTGCCTTCGGCAATGAAGTGAGCTTTTTCAATAATTGCTCTCCATATTATTAAAAAAGGGGAGGAGATAATACTGGATTATGGGTATTATGGGGTACCCTTGATTGCAATGTTTTCTAAAAGACAAGATATTTGTAATCCTGCCTTTCTTATCTCCTTATAGTTGAACAGATAATTTTATTACAAAGGATAATGCTATGAACGTTACAAGACTGAATCTGATAATAAATGGCGTCCGGCGTGCGGTTGTATGTGATCCTGAAAAGGATACACTGTCATCCGTTATTCGCCGGACAGGGCTTACAGGAACCAAGGTCGGATGTGATACCGGAGTATGCGGGGCCTGTTCTGTTATCTTAAACGGAAAGGTAGTGCGCTCCTGTACAAAAAAGATGAAAAACATCGAAGAAAACAGTGAGATTATCACAATCGAGGGAATCGGAAGTCCCCTTAAACTTCATCCACTGCAGCAGGCCTTTATCACCTTCGGCGCTGTTCAATGCGGGTTCTGTACCCCCGGGTTTATTGTCTCCTCTTATAAACTACTGGAAGAAAACCCAAATCCTACACGTGAAGAGGCCAGGGAATGGTTTAGAAAGCATAGAAACGTCTGCCGCTGTACAGGATTTAAACCTATAATTGATTCTGTAATGCAGGCCGCAAAGGTTATGCGCGGCGAGGCAAAAATGGAAGATATTATCTATGACTTTGAAGGGGAGAAGGAGATTTACGGTTCAAAACGCCCGAGGCCCACGGCATTGTCAAAGGTATGCGGTCTCACTGATTACGGCGACGACATCAAACATAAAATGCCTTTAGGTACGGCGCATCTGGCCGTTGTTATCTCTCAGGTCGCCCATGCGAATATCATAAGTATCGATACGGCAGAAGCAGAAGAGATGCCAGGTGTAATAAGGATTTTTACGGCAAAGGACGTCATGGGTTCCAACAACCTGGATGCTCCGCCCCTTATTCCACGCGTCCTGGGACGCGGGATAGCTCCCTTCCCCGTATTTGCCGATAAGAAAATCAATAAGCGTGGAGACTGTGTGGCGCTTGTTGCCGCTGACACGGAGGAACACGCCCGCGAGGCCGCCAAGAAGGTTAAACAGAATCTTGAGGTCCTGCCCGCATACATGTCATTTCCCGAGGCAGTTATGCCCAATGCCATCCAGCTGCATGAGGGGCTTCCTAATTTTTATATGGAACAGCCGGTTTTTAAAGGCAAAGACACGGCCGAGATATTTGAGGAGGCAGAATTTGTAGCAGAAGGTAGCTTCCACTCTCAGCACGAACCCCATCTGCCCATCGAGCCCGATGTTGTTCAGGGGTATATAGGAGAGGACGGCATGCTGACACTCCAGTGTAAATCCCAGGGTATCGGCGAAGACAGGGAAGCCATATCCAATGCCTGCGGTATTCCAATGGAAGAGCTCAGGATCATCATGAATCCTGTTGGCGGTTCCTTCGGTTATGCTGTAAGCTCTAACACCTTTGCCATAGTTGCAACCGCGGTTCAGCACCTCCGCATACCCTGCACACTCACATTGACCTATGAAGAATTCAACCATATGACCGGTAAGCGTTCAGCCACATACAGCAACGCACGGATCGCCTGTGATAAGGATGGTAAGATCACAGCCGCCGAATATGATATCGCCCTTGACCACGGCGCTTACGGCACCATGGGCAATAAAATATTCAACAACCTTGTTTCGGTCGGCTTCCATGGCTACAATATTCCGAATTTCAAGGCCCTTGCCCGCGGCGGTTCTACAAACCATGCCTTCTGTGCTGCATACCGCGGTTTCGGTGCCCCTCAGGTCTATACGACAACAGAGGCCCTCATTGACATGATCGCAGAAAAGATCGGTATGGACCCCTTTGAGTTCCGCTATAAAAACGCCGCAAGGCCGGGTGACCTGACCATCAACAGCATGCCCTATCACGATTACATCTATCCGGAACTGCTGGATAAGGCAAAACCCTATTACGATCAATACAAGGCCGAGGCTGAAAAGGCCAAAAAAGAAGGAAAACACGTGGGTGTAGGTATGAGCCTGGGAGGTTTTATATACACCATAGGCTGCTTTGATCAGGCCGAGGTTGCCCTTGAAATGAATTCTGATGGAACATTCACCCACTTCAACACCTGGGAGGATGTAGGTCAGGGCGCTGATATAGGTGCACTTACACATGCTGTTAAGGCACTTGAACCCCTCGGTGTCAAACCCGATCAGATTAAACTCGTCATGAACGACAGCAAAACCTGCCCGGACACCGGCGTGGCCGCGGCCAGCCGCTGTCACTACATGGCAGGTAATGCTACCATTGACGCCGCTACCAAACTCATTGACGCCATGCGTAAAGAGGACGGCACCTACCGCACATATGACGAGATGGTTGCCGAAGGTATTCCAACAAAATATATCGGTCACTACGATCAGTTCAACATCGGTCTTCCTCCGGGCCTTGACCCCAACACCGGAATGGGCGAGAAAAACCCGGGTTATATGTACTGTGTCAACGTTGCGCTGGTAGAGGTTGATGTCAAAACAGGCAAGTCAAAAGTTCTTCGGTATACATGTGTTTCAGACATCGGCGTCATAGGCAACAGGCTGTCAGTCGAAGGTCAGGCATATGGCGGACTGTCCCACAGCATCGGCTTTGCCCTTAGCGAAGATTACAATGCCGAGGACAGGGATGGCAATATGGCCAGCTGCGGTATCCCCACAATCGACGTGATTCCGGACGATATCACCCTGATCTTCCAGGAAACACCTCGTAAGGCCGGACCATACGGCTCTGGCGGCTGCTCAGAGTGCTATCAGTCCTCCGGGCACATGGCGGTCATCAACGGCATCAACAACGCCTGCGGAGTCCGTATCTATTCTCTGCCTGCAACACCTGACAAGGTCAAGGCAGGTCTGGAAGCCAAAGAACGCGGTGAGGATCTCACACCGCCCAGGTATTACCTTGGCACAGACTTTGAGGAAGAACTGGAAAACATCAAGGCCAATCCGCTGTAAACACACGGGCCTTCATCCGCAAATTCTGGCTGAAGGCTTTAAGGATGGTTATACCAAAAGTTCAGTAATCCCCGGCAGGGGATTACTGAACTGTATTTTAATGGAAGGGTCTTAAGGGACCTTCCTTTTTTAATTTGATATGATGGATACACATGAAGTTAGAAGAATCAAAGGCATATGTTGATGTTTGCTTTAGCGGAGAACCTCCCTCCTGCTCATGCGCCTGCCCATTCGGCCTCGACATACGCTCCTTTATGGAAAGGTCCCAAAAGGGGCTGTGGATTCGGGCATACAAAATTTTTAGGAATTCTGTCATTTTCCCCGTGATTGTCAGCAGACTCTGTCCGCAGCCGTGCAGGGAAAAATGTCAGCGGACATCCATTGGAGACGAACCCCTGGCACTGCGCGACCTTGAGTCTGCATGTATACGTTACGCCAAAAACCGAAATCCCGAGAATTTTGTCATACCGCCCAAAAAGCAGAGTATTGCCATTATAGGAGCTGGTCCTGCGGGTCTGTCCTGCGCGCTTAATATGGCACAGAAAAATTTTCATGTTGAAGTCTTTGAAAAAGGCCCGGGCTGGGGCGGAGCACTACGCGCCCATCCCGATTTTACGGAGTTCGATGAGGACATTGCCCTGCAGTTCTCCGCCACCAGGGCGAATTTCCGGTTCAACAGAGAAATAGCTTCATTAGACGAACTGGAGGGCTTTGACGCCATATATATCGCCACAGGTGAAACCGGAAACACATTCGGTCTTCTGGAAAGCCGTGATTCCGAACTTATGACCACCTCCCGCCCGGGAGTCTTTATGGGGGGCGCTGTCTGCGGCGTTCCGCTCATGGAATCCATAGCCGATGGCTCCCTGCTTTCCAGGATCATGGAAGTATTTTTTCAAAGAGGTGAAGCCGCCCGCCCTGCTGCTGATCAACTTGCAGCGCCAGGTATTCACTATCTGCCCCACGACAGGGAAGGAAAAAAAGTGCTCGTTGGGATGTCATCTCCTGATGGATACTCTCCGGATGAGGCCAAGGCTGAAGCCTCCAGATGCTTCCTCTGCGACTGTAGAATCTGTCGGGAAAACTGTGAAATGATAGAATGGTTCAGGAAAATGCCGCCTAAACTTGGAGTCGAGGTCTACACGGATTCTCAGTCCGGATCATCACTTTCCGCGCATGCACTGAGGCGGGAGACCTACTCCTGCAACATATGCGGCAACTGTAAAAGCGTCTGTCCCGTGGGTGTGGACATCGGCGCACTGATGCAGTTTTCCAGGGAGGACAGGTTCCGTATCGGTAAAAACGTCCCGGCATTTCACGATTTCTGGATACGCCAGTTTGATTTTTACACGTCAGAAGCCTTTTTTGCCTCGCCACCTAATGATAAAGAGACCTGCGAATATTTATTTTTTCCAGGCTGCCAGCTTGGGGCGGCTGAGCCTGACCATGTTCTGAAGACCTTTGAATATCTGCGCGAAAAGTTCGATACAGGGATCATACTCGGCTGCTGCGGCGCTCCGGCCTACTGGGCTGGAGACAGGAAGCTCCTCTCGGCCAACATTGAACGCATCCGTCAGATCTGGGATGACATGGGCCGGCCGACGTTTATATTCGCCTGCGCCTACTGTGAGAACATTTTCAGGCTGCTGATGCCGGAAATAAAGCAGGAAAATATCTATACACTAATGGCGGCGGACGATTCTATTGTTCCTTCGCGGCACTTTGAGGAAGCGGTTGTATTCGACCCGTGCACAGCCCGAGATGATGAGGCCATGCAGGAAAGCGTACGCGATCTGACCGAACGGTCCGGAGTCGCAACAGAAGAGTTAAAAAAACCGAACAGATGCTGCGGCTACGGCGGGCATATGAGCCTGGCCAATCCCGCCCTCTATGATCAGATCACCGAGAACCGCCGAAAGGCCAGCGATAAATCCTATATTGTATACTGTGCCAACTGCAGGGAGGTCTTCCGGCAGAAAGACAAGGAATGTGCCCATATCCTCGATATGGTCTATGACATCGTTCCCCAAAAAACCTCGCCGACTCTGCAGTCACAAAAGAAAAACGCCCTGGAGGTCAAAATAAAACTCATGAAAGATTTAACAGGAGAAGATTTTATCCCCGTAAAACAGGCGTGGGACAACATCAGGCTTGTTATAAGCCCTGAGCTGCAGGACGAGCTGGATCGTAAGCTCATCATCGAAGAAGACCTTAAGGAGGCCATATGGCTGGCCGGAGAGACGGGTGAGAAATTTCTCAGTGACGACGGCGTGTTCCAGTGCAGCATGGTCAAATCCGTCCTGACTTACTGGGTCCAGTATAAAGAGCTTGAAACCGGCGACTATGAAGTTCTGAACGCCTATATACACAGAATGAAATTTAACAGGGAGGGTTAAGATCTTGGAGTCGAACAGATCCTGGAAATGCGCAAAATGTGATAAAGAACTCGTGCTGAAGAAAATGCTGTTCTCATATCTTGGACACACATTCTCCCATGAAATCATGCGATGCCCCAAGTGCGGCAACGGTCTTATTCCAAAGGACTTGGCCGAAGGCCGTATGGCAGAGGTGGAAGCACAACTGGAAGATAAATGATGTTCAAATGACCAATATTTACGAATCCGAAGAATTTTCCTTTCTTAAGGATCACTCCATGCATCCTGGCGGGCTGCGCCTGACTGACCGGGCCGCAAGGCTAGCAGGGCTTCATAAGGGCATGAAGGCAGCCGATATCGGCTGCGGAGCGGGATCAACTGCAGGGTATCTGACCCGGAGATACGGGCTTGTAATGACCGGTATTGATATATCTGAGCCGCTTATAGGTATCGGTCAGCAGAAAAATCCCGGCCTCAATTTTATTCTCCGGGACTCCAAATCGCTGCCCTTAAAATCCCATAGCCTTGATGCCGTTTTATTTGAGTGCTCGCTTTCGGTCATGAACTTTGATGATAAGATCCTTGCTGAATGCGCCGACGCCCTCAGGATTAATGGAAAGCTGATTATATCCGACCTTTTTGCAAGACAGAACGAACATAGCCCGTCTATACTGCCATGTTTTACAACGCTTGAATCCCGGCTCGTTGAGTTCGGATTCACCATAGAAGTCGGAGAGGATCATACGCCGGCCCTTATCACCTATGCCGCAGAGATATCCGAGCAATTCGGAGGGGCCTGCGAAGCAGGTAGATTCCTCTGTACCAGATTTTCCAAAGGATTTAAATTATCCGATCACTGTTACCGCCTGATCATTGCCAGGAAAATAAAGGAATGATAAGAGACTCATGAAAATAACACCCCTGGATAAATGGATAGCAGGTAAAACCGGTATGCCCGGACAGCTCGACCTGGAAAGACTGCGGGAATACCAGCTTGATAAATTCCGTGAAACCCTTATCCATGTAAAAAACAACAGCCGATTTTATAAAACACATATGGTAAAGGTTGATCCCGCCGGGATCCGTGATATGGGAGATATCTCCCGTTTACCCATGACGGTACCGAAGGATATTTCATCAGGCCCGAACAGCTTTTTGTGCGTATCTCCCCGAAAAGTGGGACGCATAGTCACCCTTGGCACATCCGGAACGACCGGTGTTCCCAAACGCGTTTTTTTTACTAAAGAAGATCAGGAACTCACCATGGACTTTTTTCATCACGGCATGACGACAATGGCGGACGCACAGGATATTGTCATGATCTGTATGCCTGGAGAGACTGAAGGCAGCATCGGGGACCTGCTTAAACAGGGCCTTGCGCGTTTCGGGTGTAAAAGTATTATCTACGGCCCAATAAAAGACGACAGGCACGCACTGGATACAATCATCAGCGAAAAAATTACTTGCATCGTCGGGATACCGTCTCAGATTGCATCCATTGCCCGCCTGAGTGAAAACAGTTCCTGCAGGCCAGCAGTAAAAAGCGTTTTACTCAGTGCGGACTATGTCCCTGTCTCGGCGATCAAAGCCATTGAAAGCGCATGGGGTGCGGCCGTTTACGAGCATTATGGAATGACGGAAACTGGATTTGGCGGAGGTGTGGCCTGTGATGTCAGAGAGGGTTATCATTTGCGTGAGGCAGATCTTTTGTTTGAGGTAGTTGACCCTGAAAGCGGACTTCAGGTCCGGGACGGAGAATACGGTGAGGTTGTGTTCTCTACCCTGACAAGGCATGGCATGCCGCTTATACGCTACAGGACGGGTGACAGGGCACGGTTTCTTACTGAGGCCTGCCCCTGCGGCACAATCCTTCGGCGTCTGGACCGCGTCACCGGCCGGATCGCCGAGCCTGTCAGTCTTGCTGACGGGAATACGCTCTCCATAACACAACTCGATGAAGCGCTGTATAAAGAGCCGTCAGTTCTGACCTATGGGGCGGAGCTTAAAGCCGTGAACGGATACGAATGTCTGCATATCATAGTCTGTCCTGCCGCCAGCGGGGTCGATCTGGGCGCCATGGCCCAAAGGATAAAAAAGGAGTTTTCTTATTTATTTGTAAAAGGAAAACTCCTTTTAAATATTGAACAAGGGGATGTAAATTTTTTTACGACCGGGACGATCAAACGTAAAATCCTGGATTCCAGAAATTAACGTGACGGCCACAGCGGACATTGTCCCAAAATACAGCCTTCATTTTCCTCAAACTGATCACATTCAATGCTATCAACAGAAAGATATCTTCCTGTAATTTCCTGCAGGATTGCAGCACACTCTCTCAATGCCAGCCATGAATCCCTCTGACAGCAGCGCGGCGCCTTATATGATGCTATTTTTACAAGCACCCGCTGTGTAGCCTGCTGGACAGAATGTCTTTTGGCGCCATCATAGGGATCGGCTTTAAGGACTAGAGATAAAGCAATGCCAACACCAATTGCGGCACCGCAAACACCCAGGAATGCGCACGCACCGCCGCAGACAGTTTTCCCCCGCTCAATGGCAGTAAATATTTCATCATCTGAAATCTCATACCCGCTGTTTTTAAGGGCAGTCAGAATAACTGCCGGCACCATGGAATGATGCTCCGGTCCGTGCATCCCGAACAAAGGGTGACACCGTATGGTCTTCATAAGCTTTACCATATCGGTCTCTCGGCTGTTCAGGCAGACGGTTTTTATGATCTCTATGGCGTCTGCGCTGTGGCAGTGGTCACAGACAAAATGACCAACAGGGCACCCGGCATTGGCCTGCATAAACTGTCCGCAGAAAAAACATATGCTTTCTTTGTTTTTCCAGTAATAGATCAGCGGGGCTCCGCAGACCATGCAGCCTGATTTGTATATCCCGGTAGAGCCGTCGGTTTCCGGAGAACAGCATGAGTTCTCCGCGCCGGAAGAGATAATTTTCCTTGAATCATTATTGTCATTCATAATCATTTAATACCCTGTCAGATACCTCGAACAGAAAGGAATTGTTTTACCGTTTTTATAAACATGCAGACTGCATCTTCGTAACCGCGCAATATCAAGGGTATAGGCATCCTGAAAGGCCATTGCGGTAATAGTAAAACCATGGGTTTCGACCTGCCTTAAAAAAACATCAAAGTCGCTGATTACGCCATTCCCGTTGTCTTTCTCCATTTTCTGTACAGCAGTACGTTTCCACCTTCTGGAAACAAAGTTCCTGTTCTTAAGGTGTTCTGTGCCGTCAGGGCTGCAGCATGCATTGCTGTTGCTTTTATGTGTAAGCTTCATCAGCCCTTCAGGCAGGACCACAAAATCGCCATGAAATCCGCATCTTGGGTGATCACATGCAGACGGTAGGAAATCCGAGATATTCACTCTCCCCTCTGTCTGCTTTTCTATCAGATATAAAACCTCAGGGAGGGTAATCCTGTCCTTATCTTCAGGAGGATAGGGATACCGTCCAAAATAACTTACCGGCTGAAAATGAACGCCTCTTACTGCAGGGGAATGTTCAAAACCGAATTTCAGTATTGCGCCTATGTTATGATCGTTAACACCCGGAACCAGGGTGGGAACGAGGGTTACGCCGATCAGTTCCTTTGCGCAGGCCTCTATTGCTGCCTGTTTTTCGGCAAAAAGCGGCCTTCCCCTCAGCTTCTCGTAAATGGGATCTTCAGTACCATCAAACTGCATGAATACAAAAGAAAGGCCAGCCTCAGCAAGTGCCTTTGTAAAGCCCCTGTCCTGCCCAAGCCTGATCCCGTTTGAATTTAACTGTATGCTTTCACACCCTGCATCCCTGGCAGCTGCTACGATATCAGGCAGGTCATCACGTACAGTCGGTTCACCTCCGGAAAGATGCACAAAGGTATTCCCATTTTCTACAAGCTCTTTTAGCCATTTCGAAATCTCCGAGACTGCAGGGTCATTAGAGTCCTCTCCGCTTTGAGCAAAACAAATGGGACAGTTCAGATTACATCGATCTGTGATCTCTATCAGTGCGCAGCAGGTTTTCTGCAGATGCCCGGGACAAAGTCCGCATGCATTGGGGCAGTCAGGCGGCTTATCCTCATCTGCCGGTGGCTGGTAAGTCCCCCATTCCTCCATAGGAATGCTGTCTCCCCGCCAGGTCACAGCGGAAAAACTTCCATGGTCAGGGCAGGTTTTCTCGATAAAATAATCATTACCATGCCTTGTTATGACTGCAGGTATTCTTTTCAGGCATTCCGGACAGACACTGTAAGTGCTGTTAATTATATTGGTCACATTTATCTCCCGGGCTGGTTTTATGGGAATGGTTCTTAAAATACATAACTGGGTTTTGTAACAGACTCTTTCTTCAGGATAATTTTTTAGTTTTAAACATTTTTTGTTTTAAGAACCTGAAAAGGAGTTTCCAGTCCTGGAGACAAAGTGCAAAAAAGGCCCCAGCCGTCCCTGCGGATGCAACGCCTACAGGACAACCCTGCTGCCCGCAAAAGGGACAAACCGAGAACATTGAATAAAGACCTGTAAACCCGAACCACCAGCCAAAGAATCTGAACAGGTGACCGAATGGCGACATCTTTCTCTTTTCCTCTTTTTCTTCCTGTTCCGCTATACGGATTTCTTTTTCTTCTGCCTTATCCATTTTTTAAACAGTTAATCCTTTCGAAATACAGAAACATATTTTATCGCATCTACAGGGCAGATATTAAGGCACCTGGCACAACTGAAACAGTCGGCCGGTGCTATTCTTCCTGTTACTCTCCCCTTTGCAGCCTCAAGGGGACAGGCCTTAATACAGGCACCGCACTCTGTGCATTTTTCTTTATCAATCCTTACCCTGAAAATGCTTACCCGCTCTGCAATCCATGAAACAAAACCGAAGGGACATATAAACTGGCAGAAGGGCCGATAGACAATAAATGAAAAAATAATGATAACAATCACTGCTGTAAAGATGCTTGCCAGCTCAAATTCCAGATTAAAAAGGTTGAACGGATTTATATAATGATAGATGACCATCCCTCTTTTGGCACCAATGATACCGAACAGAAAAAGCAGTACAATAATAAAAAAACCGGCCCTTATGGTATTTGTAAGGATAAAGGGAAGTTTTATCTTTTTTAACCTTTTAAACAGGGGGATCTTATAGATGAGCTCCTGAAGCGCGCCCATGGGGCAGGCCCAGCCGCATATTATCTTGTTACCGACAATTGCGAGAAGGATGAAAAATATAAAGGCCTTTACCTTGTTAAATGGATCAGGATAAAGCCCTACCATTGATTTAAATACCTTAACGATTCCTTCCATGGGATTGGGAGATTTTCCCAGCATAAAACCTGTAAATATGACCGATGCAAGCAGGAAAAGGGTATATATGGAGGGAGGATAATGAGAGTGTCTCTTTCCTGCGGGGGCATTTTCTGGAATCCCAAGAATTAAAAGGTATATTAATCCTCCAGTAAAAAGGGCTCCATAGATATAATACTTAACAGTAGCATCAAGATGTGAGAGCAGATGTTCAACAACATGCTCAAGCTGCTCACCTGTTATACCAAGGGTTTTAAGGGGTTTTGCCTTTGGGGCATCCAGGGCCAGGTTAAGTTCCTTTGCAAGGGCCTTTCCCGTTACGCCAAGCTTCGGTGCAAGCTCCTTCATGGACATCTCAATGCTGTATTCAAACTCTTTCTTTTCCTGTGAAGGGGGAGCAATGATGCATCCGGCCACAACGATTAACGCCATTAATAATATTGTAGAAATGAAAATTATCTTCTGTTTTTTTGAAAGAAATCCAAACCATTCTTTTATAAGCATATATTACCCCCTGAAATAATCAGTAGTCTGAAACTGACACCCTCCCCCGCCTTCTTTTGAGCTGTCCTCTTTTCTGCTTTGTCTCAAGCCTTTTGATCCTTGATGCCTGAGAAGGCCTGGTTTTTACCCTGTATTTCGGCACCTTTGCAGCGGCTACAATCAGGTCCGCCAGTCGGTTAACGGCATCTTTACGATTCTGCTCCCTTGTCCGGTGCCTTTCAGCCTTGATAACCAGAACTCCGTCCTTTGTGATTCTGCTGCCGGCCAGACTGATAAGACGCCTTCGTACACCCTCCGGCAATGAAGGTGAGTTTTTAACATCAAACCTTAACTGGACAGCAGTGGAAACCTTGTTAACATTCTGCCCGCCAGGTCCGCTCGAACGTATAAAGTCCTCGGTTATCTCATTCTCCGGTATATTTATATCGCTGGTAATTTCTATCATGGCGGTTATCCTTAATTCTATAGGTCAATTAATACTCCTTATTTAACAGGTAACAATAAAGGTCTGAAAACAACATTCTTTCCGGATATAAAGACATTTAAACCACTTTTAAAAAATGCATATATGGCTGTTAACCAGATCAAAAAAATCGAGATCACTGAGGAAAACCTGAAATATTTACAAAAAGATTCAATATTGGAACATCCATTGTCAATAGAATTATATAATGAACGATTTTCTATTGACATACATTTCCGAACCCCATATAATTACTGCTCATTAAAAGGTGCCTATTATCAATAACTTAAGGCGCTTTACACTCTGGGAGATATTAGAAATCACCCTGCAAAGATTCCATTCCGGCAGAATAGTAAACCCGCATTTTTTATCAATGCTTATTTCCCTGCTGAAATAGTTTCTGAATGATATAAAGTAAAACAGGAAAAAACCAGAGATATTTGATATCAGAAAGATTTATTAATAGTACTTATTAAAAGGAGGAAGGGTATGAAAATCAAGGCAGCTATTGTAAAAGAGGCGGGCGCCCCATTTGTCATTGAAGAGGTAGAACTGGAAGAGCCCAGAGATAATGAGATAATGGTACGCATGGAAGGTTGCGGACTGTGTCACACCGATTTAACGGCCCAGCACGGACATTTGCCTGTAAAATTTCCCGGTGTGTTCGGTCATGAAGGCTCAGGCGTTGTTGAAAAAGTCGGTTCACTGGTAAAAAAGGTTCAGCCCGGTGACCATGTGGCCATGAGTTATATTTCCTGTGGATCCTGCGAACCATGTACAAAAGGCCATCCAACCCATTGTGATTGTTTTTTCCCCTTTAACTTTTTTGGAACCCGTCCTGACGGAAGCACATATATGAAACAGGGTGATCAGACGGTTTATGGTTCTTTCTTTGGCCAGTCATCATTTGCTACGTATGCGCTCGTATCAGAACGTAATGTCGTCAAAGTACCTAAAGATGTTCCTGTCGAGATGCTTGGACCTCTTGGTTGTGCCCTGCAGACCGGTGTGGGCGGTGTTTTTTATTCGCTTCAGGTTAAACCCGGCACATCAATAGCTATCTTCGGAGGAACCGGTTCAGTAGGTGTAAGTGCAATCATGGGAGCCGCTGTATCCGGGGCAACCAAGATAATCGTTGTCAGCAGAAGTGACGAAAAAATGAAAAACACAAAACAATTCGGTGCAACCCATTTTGTTAATTCGGGAAAATGTGATCCTGTTGAAGAGATCCGGAAGATAACAGGCGGCGGCGCAGATTACAGTCTTGAATGTACTGCAATTCCTGAGATACTGAGCCAGGCCGTTGACTGTCTCCGTATGGGAGGTAAATGCGGGCTTATAGGTGCAGCTCCAATGGGCGTAAGGGCAAGCCTTGATATGCAGAGTATACTCAATGGCCGTACCATCACCGGCATTGTTGAAGGCGATGCGGTTTCAGATATCCTGTTACCGATACTGATCGATCTCTACAAACAGGGAAAGATGCCTTTTGACAAGATGATCAAGTATTATCCCTTTGAGAAGATCAATGAGGCCGTAGCAGACGCTGAGGCAGGAAAAACCCTTAAAGCTGTTCTACGCTTCTAATTATCATTTTAAAATTTAAAATAAGAGGGCGGGCTTTATACCCGCCCTCTTATTTTTTGGATCAGCCACCATGAACGGCCTGAAATATCCTTATTTCAGAACCACTCTGTATGCTGTCTTCATGTTTCAATAAACGGCTGTTCATGGCTACTGCCGGGCCCCAACTCTCAGGTATCTTCAGGTATTCAAGAAGATCCCCCGCAGTTGAGCCATCGGGCAATTCTATTTCAACCCCGTCCGGAGAATCATACTCAGGAAGTTTTCTGCCAAGAACCCCGAATAATTGAATTTTTATCTTCATCTATTAAAAATTATGGGTACTGTCCAGTTCTTCGTCCGTAAACGGGAAAACAACGTTATGCGGAGGAAGGGGTTCTTTAAGAAAAAACTCGGGCAGCCTGTCATCTTCCTTTGTAAGGCCTGCCTTTTTATTGAATTCCTTTTCAGCCTTTAAAATACGAATCCCCAGATTACGGTAGTCCTCCGGTGTCCAGTTTGTACCAAGTCTTGAGTTAACCAGTTTTAAAAATACCGCCAGTCCCTCGGGCGGAGCAGCTGAATACATGGCGAACAGGCAAAGCCCCATGCTGTCAGCGGCCGCGCAGAAGATCTGGTTTTCTCTTGAGTTTTCTATCTGGCCTTCTTTTTTGAGGGGATCCAGGATATGCCCCAGGTACAAGGACACCATGTTACCTGATGTATGGTCAGCGCCCATGGTTGATGTGGCAAATGTAACACCGTTGCCGATCATTCCTCTTGGGTCATATGCTGCAATACTCTGGTTTTTGACCGCGGCTACCCTGTGGTTATTAAAATGTTTACCCACAGCAGCAGGCCCGTCCCCGAATATGCGACCAATCTCCGATCCTTCTGCAATCTCTTCCATGATCTCAATGGCGCCTTCTTTATCACCAAACTCCTTGTATCCTGAGTCCATGGCAACTGCAATTGCAACTCCGGTGTTCATTGTATCAAGGCCTATGTCATCACACTTGAAATCCAGACGAGCTATTGTATCCAGATCATCTATGGCTGTCATTCCGCCCATTGACCATACTGTCTCATATTCGATTGAACTGGAAACATAATTTCCGTCCTTGTCATTAAAGACATTGGAACAGCGGATAATACACTGTGAACAGCCGACATGACCAACCTGTCCGCCCCTTTCCTTGATTGTATTGGCCAGGGCCTCACCGCTGATCTTCTGCCATGATTCATATTCACCTTTTGTTGCATTATAGCAGGGAAATGCCCCCATCAGGTTGACCGGTGCCACAAGGGCCGGTGTACCGAAATTGGGCAGGAGCTCACCCTCAAAGGGGTTTGCCTTAACCATAGCGGCGAACTCCTTTGTGGCTGCGCTGAATGCATCCTTATCTGCTACCTGGGGAGCCTTTTTAGCACCCTGGGGAATAATGACCGCCTTTAATCCCTTTGCTCCCATAACAGCCCCAAGACCGCCTCTCCCGGCTGCACGGCAGGGACGTTTATCAACATCGCTGCCCTGAATAGAGGCGGATTTCATCTTGTGTTCTCCGGCAGGACCGATACAGAGCACTGCATTTTTATCACCGTATTTTGCATGGAGTTTTTCAACAAGCTCATAGGTTCTCATACTCTTGTATTCAGCTGCATCAACAAACTCGGCATTTCCCTCAAGGTCAAATTTCAGGATACTAAAATCACCTTCAGGGGCATTTCCGTCCACTATGATTGCGCCAATACCAAGACGGCCCATGGCAGCTCCGGCAGTACCGCCGACATTGGCTTCCTTGATGCCGCCTGTCAACGGGCTTTTGGCTCCAATAGAAACCCTGCTTGAGTTGAACATGCTTGTACCGCAAAACATGCCTGTTGCAAAAATGAGCTTGTTGTCCGGGCCCAGCGGATCACATGTTGCCGGAACTTCTTTATTTATCATTATTGAAGTTAATGCCCTGCCACCAACGCCAACATATTCATCTGGCATTGTTTCAGTCTTTATTGATTTGTCGTTCATATTAACGCGAATAAAATCCATATAGCTATCCTCCTGTAGAAAAGTATTTTAGAAGTCCTGTTAGGTTTAATATAAGGGGAGTATATGGACACTAAGGCATCAAGTCAATGAAAATTAACCTCATTCATCAGCAATATCAATATGTTAAGTCAGTTTTGACATATAGCAGATTAGATATAAAAGAGGTCAAAGCCCTTTTTTCTCCTGATCGCCTCCAGGATACCTGCCGTACCGGTCATCATATTGTCACCAACAGGTGCGCCGGGAATGATGGAAAGTTTTGACCCGTTTGCCAGGGCACGTTTGGGGCCCGTCGATAATATCAATTCGAGATTTTCAAAACCAAAATATTCTCTTGTGTAGGCCCCGTGTCCGCCCTGATTTAATATTTCAGCATGATCGAGCTTTCCGTCTGCCAGATCAATGAGGAGTTTTTCAAGTATATCCCTCGTAATATCCTTTGTATGATACTCAAAAAATCCGAAAAGTTTCCCTTTTTCAAAGGCCGCACCCACAGTATGTGACGTAGCAATGTCCAGCACTATTATCCTGTCCTTTTGAGATGCAACCGGATCCAGGGTGCCTCCCAGGATTGCGGCCATGCCGCTGTCCATCACATAAATTTCCTCTGCAGGAAACTGTTTGGCCCTTTGAGAAATGGATTTGAGCCGGTTGAATGTATCGGGCACTTCGCTGTATTCATAAAGCATCTCATGGGGGAATGGCTTTTTATCGAGCCTTTCCTTGAAAATATTGTGCCGAAAGTCAAGGTGTGATACCCCTAGCTCAGGAACACCGTGGTCCTGAACACACAGCCCCAGCACATCAAATGAGAATTGCACCCCCATCCCCTCAACAATTGCTTTAATCCTTTCAAACTCAAGATCACTGATATCAATATTTGTGTATTCACCTGCTTTACGAAGTTCTTCGGCCATTTTATCGCCAATCACCCTCACACCCAGAGATTCAACCTTTGTCATATCATGGTTAATTGTGGAGCTGGCTGATCTTGATATTATAACCCTACTCTTTTTTGCCTTTTCTCTCAGGAGGCCGGCCAGGGAGCCTCCACCCATTTCAACGCCGGTAATCAGCATGTTCCCGTCAATGCCTGATATCTTTTCCGCGATGGTTAATGCGGGCGATTTTACAACAGCCTTGTAATGAACCGAGAGATCCGAATCATAGCAGAGGATATCCATTGTCCCTGCACCAATGTCTATTAATAAAAATTTCATAGTAGTGTACTCCAGATATTATTATATTATCGGGATTAGAGAGGTATTAAGCACAATTAAATCCTGATTCAGTGCCTGCTGAATTAAAACCTCAGGGATGTATAGCGGCCAGAGAATCCCTGGAGCCGATAACAATCAGACAATCACCCTTCTGCAAAATATCATCCGCCTTTGGAATGTACCTGTATCCGGAATCAAACTGTTTTTTTACGGCTATGACCTGGCAGTTATACCTGTTTGTAAGATCTATCTCCCTCAGGCTTTTATTCGCAAACTTATCAATGGAAATCTCCCTTATTATCATATCCGAATCAAAGGGGAGCCGTTGTATAATTCCCGGGAGATCGATCCTGTCCGCAAGCTGCTCCGCGGCTATATTTTCCGGTATTATCACATGATCCGCGCCTACCTTTTTTAAAAGATTCGTGTGATCCTCATTGATTGCCTTTACCCATATATTGGGAACACCCATTTCTTTAAGGTACAGCGTAACCATTGCACTGGTGGATATACTGTCACCCACACTTATCAAGACATGGGTTATGTCTGAAAACCCGATCTGCTCAAGGACCTGTTTCTGGGAGGCATCTGCTTCATACACCTGGGTAAACTCCTTCTGGGCCCTTTGTATGTTAACCTGATCGGTATCTATTCCTATTACCTGGTGATTCAGATTGAGAAGTGAAATCCCGAAATTGTACCCGAACTTTCCCAGGCCTATAACGCAAATCTGTGGTTTATCTGTCATGATATATTCCCTTCATTATCCTATCATTACCTTTTCCTCGGGCAGCCTGTAAAGCTGATCCTCCTGTATGCTCTGAAGTGCAGTTATCAGGACAAAAGGCCCGAGCCGCCCGATTAACATCAGTAAAATAATTATCCATTTCCCGGCCGCAGAAAGCACTGAGGTCAGCCCTGTACTCAAACCCACCGTGCAAAATGCAGACACCGCCTCAAAAAGGATTTCAAAAAACTGGCCTCTCACCTGGTTATGGGGCAGATCTCCGCCCTCGGTAAAATCAAGCAAAAACACTGCGATAAAAATAATAGAAATGGCCAAAAGAAACAGAACCATTGATTTTTTCACATCTGTCTGGCTGACTGCATATTTTCCTATTATAACCTGCTTTCTTCCACGCAGCTGGGACCATATGGTCGCAGCCAGCACCCTGAATGTGGTTACCTTTATACCGCCCGCACATGAGCCGGGTGCCCCGCCAATAAACATGAGAAAAAGCAGGATCACTAGAGAAACATTTGTAAGGCTGCCAATATCAAGGGTATTAAACCCGGCTGTTCTGGCTGTCACGGACTGAAAGAGTGATGTCAAAATGGCATTATCCAGCGGCACCGTCCTGTTATACCCGACATATTCCGAAATATATAAAGTCAGCCACCCGTATATGAGTAAAAATAAAGATGTATGCAGGACCATCCTTGTATACCAGCTGATCCCTTTTTTATAGGCTGCCATGGATTTCCAGAATTTTTTACCAATACTGTTTTTAATATCAATAAAAACCGAAAATCCGATCCCGCCTGAAAAGATAAGTATAATAAAAATCAGGTTTACCCCCCAGTTACCCTTTAAACCGATGAGGCTGTCTGAAAAGAGAGAAAAACCCGCATTACAGAATGCAGATACAGAATGAAAAACTGCAGAATAAAACGTAAAGCTGTCCGGAGCAAACAGCATAAGCAACACTGCCCCGGCAATCTCTATAAAAAAGGTCCAGCATACAATCTCAACAAGAAATCTCCCCAGATTGAAACCTGTCTCACAGCAAAGTGCCTGCCCTATGGCAATCCTGTCTGTTATTGAGGTCCTTCGTCTCAGCAGATATATGGAAAGACTGGTAAATGTCATTATTCCAAGCCCCCCGATCTGCATGAGACACAAAACAACTGTTTTTCCGAGCAGTGAAAAATAAGATCCTGTATCAACCACGACCAGACCCGTAACACAGGCTGCCGAAGTAGCTGTAAAAATTGAGTCAATCCATGACAGGGCGCTTTCGTTACTCTTTTCCGAAAAATGCAGAATCACAGATCCCAGAAAAATAATGAGTACAAAAAAGATAATAGGATAAATAATAGGTAAGTTTTTTTTCCTGAATATAATCATCTGCATATCACAGCGGACAGCCTGAAATACTGTTATTAAAGTTATTATGGTTTATTATTTTCATGCTACAATGACTATAAACCTGCCATATCAAAAAAACAAGGTGGCAAAATAGCCGCAGATGATGACAGGGAATAAACTTATATTTTCGCCAAAAACATGATATCTTTTTGTCTGATTATACCGGATTAATGTTCTTATTTCTTAAAAGCAGTTGCAGCAGCAATTAACCCATTGATTTTTCAAAGTTTATGAAGGATCATCTTTTCTGACAGCAAGGCATATTTGTTGCATATTTAAATACAATAATTTGATCTTTAACAGACTGCATAAATACATCCGCAATTATTGATATGGAAACTGAAAAAAAGAAAAATCCTGAAAAAGAAATTATCCGGGCTTCCGTCTCAGAGGAGAAGGAAAAAAAGATTAAAATCCTGGTGGCTGAAGATGAAGAAATCAATCAAATGGTAGTAGAAAGTATTCTTGAGCGACTCGGGTACAGCGTGGATATATTTGAAAACGGGAAAGATGCGGTTAAGGCGCTTGAACAGGCCTCCTACGATCTGGTGCTGATGGACTGCGAGATGCCCGTGATGAACGGATATGAAGCGACTAAAGAGATACGCAGCCCCGCCTCAAAGGTACTCAGGCATAATATTCCGGTTATTGCATTGACAGGCAATGCAATGGATGGTGATAAGAATAAATATTTAAATGCCGGGATGAATGATTATATCTTCAAACCGGTTAATCCTGTAGAATTTTCTGCCACAATCGAAAAATGGCTTTTTAAACATGCGCCGCTGCCGGAAAAACAGACTTCAGACCGGTGTACAGAGGATGACGGCATTCTGGATCTATCCATCCTCGCGGAAAATCTGGCAGATGATAAAAAGATGATAAGAAAGATACTGAACGATTTTTATGAATATATGCCTACCAGAATTTCAGAGCTTAAAAAGGCCTATGATATGGGAGATGCATTGTCAGTCAGGCGTATGGCCCATACTATTAAAGGGGCATCCGCAAATGTCGGAGCTGTTGCGCTTCAGGATACAGCCCATCAAATCGAGACTGCAGGAGAGTCCCTGGATCTCACAGGGGTTGATTCGCTCCTTATGAGATTTGACGAACAGATTGCGGAATTTAAAAAGGCAATAGGACGTATTACAATATAGGGCAAACCCTTATTTTCCTGAAAACAATCATCCCATAACCAGAACATGTAAAGACAACTCAAATCACTTTGATCTGCTGACGACGCCCACATATATAGCAGTAATAGATATGGCGGCCCCGAGGATATTTAAGGTTGTTACCGGCTTTTCGAAGAACAGGATATCCCATGTAAATGCAAAGGCGGGCTGAAGTATCAGGGATAACCCGGCCATGGAGATTGACACCTTTGGAAGCCCCTTTGTAATAAAGAACCAGCCGATGCCTGAACAGATTATTCCATAGGCCATGAGGATCAGCAGGCTCTCCATATCCGGAATAATAAATGTTTCACCGCTTGCAGCAACCCCAAGGCTTCCGAACAGAGAACCGAAAAAACAGAGCCAGGCCATATTGGATACCGGGTCCAGTTTTTTTGGAAGCCTCTGGGATTTCTGTATGGTCAGTGTTATGCCGGCATAGCAGCAGGCAGTCAAAAGGCCATATATAATACCCCGCAGATAAAGAGGCGGCATGCTGTTAAAATTCAGATCAGTCAAAAGAATAAGCCCTGAAAATGCAAGTATCACAGAGACAATGAAACGAAACCGCAGTCTTTCACCCATAAAGATAATGCCGATCAGGGTCAGTATAAAAACCTGGAAATTTGCAAGTATGGTTGAAAGCCCGGGCCCCACATAAAGAATCGACCGGTGCCAGAAAAAGAGATCAAGTGTAAAGAGAAATCCGGCAAGGGCTGCAAACAGGAATGAGCGAAGGTCTCGGAACAGAGGAATTTTGATGATAAAAGCAGTAATAAACAGGGTGGAACCGCCAAAAAGGAATCTGAAAAATAAGGCCGTTGTCGGCCCCACATGAACCAGCTTTACAAATACCGAAGAGAAACTGATAAGGAACGCACCAAGGATTATCTGCAGCAAAGCTTTATGCCTTTATTAAGATTAGGGGTTGATAACATTTATTAATAGGCAGATATTCAGCAGGGATCAAATCTGCCAACTTATCTTCCATATAAAGTCTGTCATTTTATTTGCAGAAGATACTATTCCCGGATCGAAAAGAAAAGAAACAAATAAAGGCGAAAGGCAATGAGCTGCTACTCATGACCTTCCAGTTTCGAAAAGATACCTGAAAACGAATGAAGCTTCCTGTATCCCTAAACAGGTTACATCTTCATAGTAGTATATTTCAATTATCTCGAATTCTTCACTGTAATTAATCTTCCAGACCATGAAATATATCATCTTTAAGACAATATATTTACGCAAGTATTAAGATTAATTCTGAATCAGAAGTAACAAGATAGCGAAACAATAATACATGGTGGCTAAAAAAAGTCCTTAAAACAATGCAACCAGTTGATATGAAGGCATATAGGTGGTGGGCGGTGCGGGGTTTGAACCCGCGGCTTCCACCGTGTGAGGATGGCACTCTCCCGCTGAGTTAACCGCCCGTTTATTTTTTTCTGTTCCGATGAGCCAGGTGATTTAAGATATTTGATATACCTAAATATTGGGTTTGTAAATAGAAAAAAATGATGGCAAGGGGACCGGAATTCGAGGGTTCATTTAAAAAACCGGACAGACCTGTGTGTCTGCCCGGATTAAGTTCTTACCTGTTTCCCTGCCCTTCAGCAATGTGTCTTCGCCTCTTCAAGGGAACCTTCATCCACTATCCCTTCCCTTAACGCCCTGGCTGTAGGCACGGGGATTGGATTACATGTATCCTTATCAGGGTTATACATGAGCCTGTACGAACCTGAATTACCTTCACGCCTCAGGAAGTCCCAGCCCCTGGTGTAATATGAACACTCATCATTAAAACAGATATACATAAAATCATTATCCCATGTGCATTCAAAGGGATTATCCGGCACCAGCCATTTCTGCAGTTTATCGCCGCAGTGGGGGCAGCACAGGGTATCTTTTATCTCTTTTTTTCTTCTCTCAATCTCTTTTTTTCTGTCTTCATCAAGACCCTGGACAGGTAAAGGCCTTTCAGGCCGGTCAGGACTGCCGCCCTTCTTCTCGGCATAGAGGGCATATACAGGATCGCTCAGCGGACAAAGCTCATAATACTTGTCGTCCTTTGGTCTGTTCTTACCCTTTGATATAAATTTAACGGGTTTTTCAAATGCACCCGATCCCTGGAAAAACTCCTCCACCAGTATAACGCGTTCGCTTTCGCTGGAATCCTTCCAGACCTTTACAGCCTTTGCGGGAAACATCCTGTTTGAGAAGATCACAAGAAAAAGCCCTCCGGGTTTCAATACTCTTCCTGCCTCCTGAAATATTTCCAGCGGCTTTGTCATGTAATCAACAGAAAGGCTGTTCACCACAACATCAAAATAATTGTCATCAAAGGGCAGTTTAGGGTCTGTATTCAGGTCATGAAGGATGTATCTGCTGAGATTTTTATTCTCCCTGAGCTCATTCTCATTCAGCCCAAGGCCGACTACCTCCGACGCCTTTAAGGTATCAGGGATATGAGAATCCCACCCGGCCATAAGATCAAGTACTACAGGCTCCTTTTCTATAACCAGTTCACCTATAAGCCGCTCGACCGTGTCCATGGCCACCTTATCAATATGATTCACAAAGCGG
Organism: Desulfatiglandales bacterium; assembly: GCA_963667015.2. Lineage (GTDB taxonomy): Bacteria > Desulfobacterota > DSM-4660 > Desulfatiglandales > HGW-15 > JAAZBV01. Next base: position 1,025,038 of record CAXXJJ010000001.1, on the reverse strand, counting down.
TCTTTTTTATAAAAAATAAGATCTTCAGAAGGATCATCCCTGGAAAATGCATCATCATTAAATATAGGACTCAGTCTTGAAATACCCCTGCTGTACAACTCATTCTTAAAAGTTTCTGAAAACATGATATTATCCTTTCCAAAAAACACAAGCCGGGAAGCTTTTTGCTTAACCCGGCTCGCAGCCCCATTTTTATGGGCAGGTTATCAATCGAAAATGATATCTTTATATTGACCTTAAAATAAACACCATAACAGGCTTGTCAATTTTACAGAATTAAATTTATCTCCCCTTTTTTATTAAATGCCGCGGAAATAATTACCGCTTTACAATGAATGATGTCACTGCAATAATTATTTTTTTGTTTTCAAAGCGGATTTCCGGTTGAGGCCGGTCACATTCGGCATTTTGTAAAGAAAACAGGTAAAAGGAAAAGCGAACAATGGACCGATCAGGTATAATTACCTTTTTGACAGATTTTGGGCTTTCGGACGCATACACTGCTATGATGAAGGGCGTGGTTCTTTCCATCAACAGAAATGCCGATATTATAGATATTACCCATAATATCCGGTTTGGATCGGTTTATCAGGGGGCAGGCATATTAAAGGACGCCTATTCATATTTTCCTGAAGGGACTGTTCATGTTGCAGTAGTTGATCCGGGTGTGGGAAGCAGCCGAAGATTGTTAGCGGTAAAGGCTGCAGGTCATTTTTTTTTGGGGCCGGACAACGGTATTTTATGGCCGATCATTAAAGACGCTCCGGAGGCCGAAATTGTAGAACTCACAGAAAAAAAGTTTTTTCTGCCTGATATAACCAGCACCTTTCATGGCCGGGATGTTTTTGCGCCGGTTGCAGCCCATATCTCCCTGGGGACTGAGATCAGCAGACTGGGGCACCCTATAACCGATCCTGAAAAACTGATTATGCCTCTGTCATATATAAAGGATGGCATATTAAAGGGGGAGATTATACGTGTTGATAATTTTGGTAATCTTATTACCAATATCACTCTTGCTGATCTGTCATCTTTCCTGGGAGATAAAACACCAGTTATAAAGATAGGTGAATATAAGATATCAGGGGTCTCCGATACCTATTCCGGCAATGATAAAGATAAGCTCATGGCGCTTATCAACAGTTCAAATCATCTGGAGATTGCAGTTAACCTGGGCAGGGCATCGGAATACATCAGAATGGCGACTGACCAGATACCCGGGACATGCATAGAGGTATACTGATAGGCTAGACCGAAGATTCATCATCCTTGAGGGAATTAAGATATTCCGCCCATTCGAGCGGAAGCAGGTATTTCTTTTTATTGTTGCACTCTTTGCATGCAGGCACAAGGTTACCCTTTTTACTCTTTCCTCCCCTGCTCATGGGCACAATATGGTCCATGGTAAGATTTTTAGCGCCGACATTGCCACCGCAGTAATAACAGATCCCGTTCTGCACCCGCCTTGACCACCATGCGGTATGCCTTAGCTGCCTGGCCTTTGCCTTTTCCCGCGCAATATCTTCTTCATCAACCCATTCATCTTCAAACATGTATGTTTTCCTGTTATGATCCTGGTAAAAATTTAGCAGACATTAACATTTACTGATAAAAATGGGAATTGAAGTTTAAAAAAAATGAAAGGCCGAGTGGAGGGGCTCCGGCTCGACCTTTCAACAAAAAAATCTTATTTTAGGGAGTTAATATCTTATCGGCGTTGAGGCTCAATACTTTAATATAAAAAGAGAACATGTATATAATTCATTGCTTTAATTAATTAATATTATTTTGCAACTCAAACTTTTATATTGACTTTCTCTTTCTTATTCACATATCATAGATCTACACTTCTATTTAGCAAAGACTTGACTGAAAGACTGAGAGATCCCCTCTCTCGGTCTTTCGCTTTTTTAAGCATTTATCTCTGCCAATTACATGAAAAGATCTAACTATTTGAATTAGCAACCGATATTTAAAATATAAATCCGATTTTCTGCAGAAACTGGAAGAGTCCTCTTTTTTTCAGCGAAATTCAGAGTAAGTGATAGCGTGGCAGTTACAGGCATAAAAAAAGGAAGATCGGAGAGCTGGCGAAAGTAAGCAACAGTAGATGGTTCCGATCTTCCTAAGGGTATTAACCCTGATGATGAATCATAAAAAATCATTATAACTATGTCAATGACCTAAATGTTAAATAAATGTAAAAAAATAGCCAAAAAAAGCAAAAGATCAGATTAAGGCAGAAAAATCCGGCTTTTCAACCATACTGGCTGCAAAAATAAAACTAGAATAGATAGAATCCTATATCTTTATCTCCGGGGTTATTGGAATCAAAAAAGCAGAACTGGGCATTTATAATACAATCCTTGACATTCCGGATCGTAACAAGCTTTTTAACCAATGATTTCTTCTGGTTATCCAGATTAAATTCTACTTCAATGGAATCACCTATTTTTGCAGCTGTAGATGCCCCGGTTTTAAACTTGATACCTCCACGGGAGATATCCAAGACGGTTATAGAACCCTTCTGTTTTGGTCCAGTTTTTGGAGAATAAATGAACGTTCCTTTAAGACTGGTATATTTCCTGTAAAATTCACGCCTCTCTAAAAGAACTAGAAAGGAATCTCCGCAGGAACATTTGACTTTAAATCTGACCAGGGTTTCAGACTTAACATATTTCGAAACATCAACTTCTCTTGAAATTTTACAGGAAGGACATTCAATTGAAACGATATTATTATCGGGAACAAATATTTTTATAGCAGAGGCATTGTTCTGGTTGACCATAATTTATATTCTATCAATACATAAAGATTATAAAACTTCTCAATTAGAAATATATCGGATAAAATCTTTAATACTTTAAATATTATTTTGAACAGTCCGGGAGGAAATAAAAAGACAATAAAAAAGGAGTTAACCGGATGTTAGCTAACCCCTTTCCAATATTAATCTTCTCAAAGTACCGAGACACAGAGTTGAATTGCGACCACGAGGATTTTCAGCCTTACACTGCGGGACTCAAAAGATTACGTAATGCTCTCTGCTGGAGAGCTATACCAAATGACGGTGAATTAATTTATTCTGACAGTGACAATATAATCAGATTTACCGCCATTGTTGCCTTATAATATTTATAGCGGTTATGCTCAGTTGCCTCACTTGTAAAGTGTAAAGCCCGCATCCGCTGTATCAATATGTGTCAAGCTGTCCTTTGGTTTCTCTCTCCGCGCTCTCAATTGCAGAAGGAGGAGGAGCTGGAGGGGCATGCGGAACACTGACATCGGATTGAGTTAATATAATTACTGCGCCGGTATCCATTAAAAGTATGCTAAAATTTTTCTCGCTCCCTCTAACATTCCTTAGCTCAACAACATTGATGTTTTCGTTCTCTATTTCTCTTTTTGTTACAATATCTTCTTTTTTTATTAAAGAATTAAACCTGTTGAGTTGTTCGGGAGCGGCGTTATCCTTAATTTTATATATAATCGTGGACACCCTTAATTCTTCTGATTCAGAAGCAAAACCTGCCGCTGGCATAACAATTACACATGCAAATATGAGTACAATCAATTTCCTGAACATAATTCCTCCTTTTGCACCTGGTCTTATTTCAAAAGCAGTCAAGTCCGGACCGATTAATGAGGTAAAGTTGTTATCACACTAATAAAGCCTTGCATTTTCCTGTTCCCGCCTTTTCTAATTACCGGATGAGAGGTAAATATTTTGCTTCATCCGAAAAACACAGAAGTAACTGGAATCTATGATATTGCAAACGCTGAGCCAGATTTATTCAAAGGGGATATGAAGCTGATTTTCTAACATACTGAAAATGTTCCAATACTATGAAAATCATACTTGTGATTAATGGCGAAGGGGCGACAAAAAATCCTCAGGTATATTGATATGCGGGATATAAAACAGGGCGGCTTTTAAAAACTGCGAAAAAGGAGAGTAGGCTGAATTGCCCGTATTTCTTTGATTACAGCTTTTTCAAATACATCTTATTACTATATTCACATTGCCTTTACATCACTAATTTTTCACTCTGCGCTGCTGAATTGCTCTGCAATATGGGTAGTGATTTTATCTTGAAATTCAGCTCGTCGCTCTAAAATATTTTAATCACAAAAATAGAGGATTCCCTTTAAAAAACACAAAAATGATAAGCGGATATGTAATTATATCCTATTTCAAAATGTAACGCGTGTAACATATTTACCGATATGTAACGTGACACAGTTACATGTTACAGTATGATTTCCTGATTTTTTTCATATCTGCATATCATCTCTACCTTACCAAATTTCATCTCCCCAAAAGGGCATAAAGCAAATCAATGTGTACTTTTGAGTCAGATAGAAAAGGACTATCCATTGAAACAGCCACTGGTTAGCCCGACTTTCGCTATTCGGGGAAGAAATTGACAAAAAGCACGATATTTTAAGCTGTAAGTAATTGAAAACACGATAGTGAGGATTTGAAAACCGGTTGTAGTGAAGACCTACCCCCTTGCAATATATGATAATGGTTGCGAGAATGTGGGTATGTACCTAAGATCAACAAACCGAAGAAAAGACGGAAAGACACACCGATATTACAGCGTTGTCGAAAGCCGACGAGTAAGAGATGGCAGAAGTGTGCAAAAGACTTTATTGTACCTGGGAGAAATCAACGACAGTCAGAAAACCGGATGGACCAGGGCTATAGAAATTGTTGAAGGCAAAGAGAACCGGCAGATGTCCTTGTTTCCTGAGGACAGAGAAATCCCGGAAGGAGTTGAAAACAGCGTTCAGTTAATAATGAGCAAGCTGGAGCTTAGCCGTCCAAGGCAATGGGGAGCCTGTTGGCTTGCCTGTGAACTATGGAAGCTTTTAGGATTATCGGAGTTCTGGAAAGATCGATTAGGTATAAGTAGAAAAGGTACAAGGTGGCGCAATGTACTCCAAACCCTAGTAACATACCGTTTAATTGACCCTGGCAGCGAATGGCGTCTTCACAGATATTGGTATGATAATAGCGCCATGGGGGATCTGCTGGGAGAAGACTTCAGGATAGCAGGAAAAGATACATTGTACAGATGTCATGATAAGCTTTTGGAACATAAAGATGAGCTGTTCAGGCATTTAAGAAAGAAATGGGAAAATCTGTTTGATACAAAATTTGAAATTCTTTTGTACGATCTGACCAGTACATATTTTGAAAGTAATCCGCCCTTTCAGGGAAAGAGACAGTTTGGTTATAGCAGAGACAAACGTAATGATTGCGTGCAGGTAGTCATAGCCCTGGTGGTTACACCTGAAGGATTTCCCCTTGCATATGAAGTGTTGCCCGGAAATACACAGGACAAACAGACATTACGCGGGATGCTTGAACACATAGGCAGGTGCTATGGAACTGCTGACCGCATCTGGATTATGGACAGAGGGATACCAACCGAAGAGGTTCTAAAGGAGATGCGTGAATCAGAGTCTCCGGTATATTATCTGGTAGGGACACCCCGGGGACATCTGTCCCGGTATGAAACAGCGCTTTCGGAAAAGCCATGGAATAAAGTAAGAGAAAAGGTAAGGGTAAAGTTCTTATCAGAAGACAAAGATCTCTACATCCTTGCAGAAAGTGATGATCGTCGTAAAAAGGAAAGGGGTATCCGTCTGGGCAAACTAATGCGTTTTATATCCAGGCTGAAAGAGTTAAGGAGTCAAAAAACAATAGACAGGGATAAACTGCTTAAAAAGATAGGAGCCGCAGAAAAGGATGCAGGCCGTTTTGCACGTGTGCTGGATATAACGATTCCCGGTATAAACGAGCCAGTCAATGAAGATACATTTTTCTGGAGGATTAATCTCAGCAGATATCGTAAGCTTTACAGGCGAGATGGAAGATACCTCTTGCGGACCAACCAGAGTGGTGCTGAGCCTGGGAAGTTGTGGGAGCAGTACATATTGTTGACGGAAGTGGAGGAAGCTTTTCGTAATTTGAAAGGAGACTTATCGGTTCGGCCAATATATCACCAGCTTGAAGAACGAATAGATGCTCATATATTTGTATCATTTCTTGCATATTGCCTGCATGTGACTCTTCGTAAGCTGGCCCGGACATACGCACCTGGCCTGACACCTCGATCGATTCTGGAACAGCTGAAAGTCATTCAGATGATAGATGTGCATGTTCCAACCACCGATGGCCGAGAGTTGAGAATGTCCAGGTATACCAGACCTGACAAGGCCCAACAACTCCTTCTGGACAGGCTCAAATTTAAATTACCTCCCCAGCCTCCACCTGAAATATCGATGGGATCAGATACGTCTGTAGTGAAGACTTTTTAAATTTTACCCCCTGTTTTCAATGGGTTATTTTTTTATAGCCCTCTAATAGCGAAAGTCGGGCTAGACGTGGTATATTTAATTGGGAGCTCATTTCTGTATCCTCCAATAAGATTATCCAAACAGAACAAGACACTTTGTCACGCCAGGGCAGGCCTGTCGAACAACGTTTTTTTATTTTTTTGAAGGTTTTATTGTTTTTCTTTGTGACTTGGTGCCTTAGTGGCAAGATTAGCCTTTTTTCAACTGACTTCTGCCTTCGCTATTTTCTTCCCTATGCTCTATGCGCTTGGCACTATGCTTTTTTCATACTTTCATTTTTGAACTTCCAACCCAATAACCCAAGTAACACAACAACCCCAAACAGAATAAGTACTCTTTGGAACCCGGAAGTATCACCAGATGTATCTGCTAAAGTAGAAATAAAGCAACCGCCTCCGCCACCTCCACCACTATCTGAAGGAGTTTGAGTGGATATACTGCCTACTGAAATTGAAGATTCGTCGGAAAAACCAATACCAAATATTGACGGTGAATCTGCGTAAAACTCAATCAGTCCGGTTGAACCATCTCCTTCATAATCGGAACTGATTATATCATCGACATTGACTGTCTCAAGGTTTACGCCGGAGGTAAAATCATCTATTGTATCTGCCCGGTAAATTACAGCTTTACCGGCCTCAAAATCACCAGGATCGATTAATGATAAGTCAAAGGAAAGCGTTATGATTACCGGATAATCATGATCAGTTATAATCTCATATAATAAGGTACTGGATACTTCTGAATAATTTAAGTTATCAGCATCAGGGACATTCTCAAAAGAAAAGAAACCATCACTTGTTGTGACAGTGCTTCCGCAAAGTTGATTTTGAAACCAGAGATTCACCTCTGCGTTCTCTATCCCTCTACCCTCCTCATCATCTACGATGTAGCCTGAAACAGTGCCTGTAGATGATGCAGTTGAAGTATCTTCATCTTCGTTACCAGTGTTGGAAGATGAAGATGTATTATCAATAACATTCACACTGAACGAATCGATAAAATTATTCCCATCAGAGACAGTTATAGTGTATATCCCAGCAGTTGCATTGAATGGACAACTTTCCCCGGAATACAGACCAACCAGTCCTCCATCTTTTGTTATCGTCCATGTATAGGTTCCATCCCCACCCTGAACAGAAAACGTAATCGGCTCCCCCGCAAATACTGTCTGATCTGAATCTATTTTATTGGTTATTGCAACGGGATTATAGATTGTTATTAACTGTTGCCCCACTACCACACCACCATTCCTTAATTCTACAGTGGCGGTAGCGATTTCTCCAGGGATATTTTCCGGTGATGCAAAAATCGCAGTCCGTCCATTTGCGCTTAGTGAACCTACACTATTCGAGGCAAGCGCCCAGTAATAACTATCTGGAAAATATCCGCCCTGGGCATACAGTACAATACTGTCCGGTTCGGTTCCTGCTGTCATTAGATTTGGGGAGCTTCCCTCATCGGGTAAGGTAACTACTGGAGCAGTCGTAATTTCATTGGAAAAATCACTTTCAAGACCGGATGTATCATATGCGGTTACTGCAAAATAATAAACAATATCATCTTCCAGGCCCTCTATTGTCTTTGATGTCGTATTTCCCGCATCAACAACAGTATCATAATCACCTGATGGCTGGCCTGAAGAATTTGCTTTATAATAAACCCTGTAGCCTGCCAGGTCAGGTTCAGAATTCGCATCCCATTGAAGAGTAACATCCTTTGCGAGAGAAATTGAATTGAAGCCAAAAAAAATAAAACCGAATGCCAATAGCATTGTTATTAACACTTTGGTTCTTGTTTCTGCAGCACTGATTTTAACAATGTTCATCTACCGTCTTCCCTGACTTTTAGCTTTTCTATATGAACATATTCAAAAATGAAATTCTGGATTAAACGCTTCACGATATACAAATCGATCTGCCCGAATGTGAATTAATGTCTATATTCAGTTGATCACAGACCTATCAATGCAAATTTCAAACCATACCGCCGGATATTTTTATTAAAAAATCCATTATGGATATAGTTTATAGAAATATCGTAAAAAGGTGTGCAGTGAAAACAGCCGATAGAATTCCGTTTTAACAGGGATTCATTATAATCCACAGGATTTTGAGCAGTGAGGAGTAAATCCATTGCAAAAAGATATCTCTTCAACAGTTAAATAGTTTTTTTGTTGTCCCTCTTATAAGACGTGCATTTAGTTAGAGATTGTTAGCATAAGCATAAACCTATTTCAAGTTAGATTTTCATAAAAAAGAAAAAAACATACAACATATTGGCATAATGAAGGTAAAAACATACATTATCGTGATAACCTGTCAATATTTCAACGATTCTTAGCTCTCATTGAAAAATAAATATTTCGATTAAATTTTAAGGGCAACATCAGAATTGCCTGGCACAAAAATCTATATATCCTGATCATCCTGACTTTCCGAATGATATCAATTAAATACTTATTTTATTTTAAAAAAGTCTAAACATAATTTTTATTGAATTTGATTTAGATAAGATATTGAGCTCTTCAGAAACAAAAAAAAGCATAAAAAAACCTGTAGTATTTTACGTACAGGCATTGTCAGCCATCTGCTATCTTGCTTTTTCTTGCTTTCACTAATAACCTACCCTGGCACGGCGAAGTCTTAGCGACGACAGCAGCCTGCATTTCACACAGACCTCTGATTTCTGGCTTCACTTTCCTCCACTTTGTGCCTTAGTGACTTAGTGGCCTCGGATCTCTGAATTACAGTTTTCCTGATTCCCCTGTCCTCAGTAATCTCGGGACAAAGGTGAATGTCTTCCAAATACTCATCTTTAACCTGTTCATTAAAGCACCACCTGGGAGTATAGCTTGACACAACCGTTATACTATATTAATTTATTGAGTATAACCATAAACTGGGGAGATAAATAATGACTTCAATATCAAAATCAACCGAAAAAATAGAAATGAAGGTTTTTCCGAAAGGTCAGGTTGTTATCCCTGTAATACTTAGAAAAAAATACAATATTGATATAGGGGATAATATTGAGGTATTACCCACTGAAAACGGCATTTTACTGAAACCTGTGACAAAAATAAAAAAGCAGAAATCACTTACAGATGATCTGTTTGGTATTTTTAAAAATTATGCCCAGGAAAGTAAAAAGGTAAACAAAGAAGAAATATTGAATGCAACTGAAAAAGGTTTCACTGAGGGTTGGGGAAAATGATATCTTTAATTGATACCAATGTGATTTTACGATTTCTTATGGCCGACAATAATATTAAATATCAAAACCTGTATTCGTTTTTCAACTCGATAGAAAAAGGTGAGATTAACGTTGAATTGAAGCTGATTGTTTTATTTCAGGTGATTTTTGTACTCAAAAGTTTTTATCAGATACCCAAAGAAAAAATCGTTGAGGGGTTGTTAAAGCTTTTAAGATATAAAGGGATCAGGATAAAAGAAAAGAAAATAGTACTGTGCACACTTGACCTATGGAAAACAACAAATCTGGAAATTGTAGATTGTTATCTCATTTCATGTATGGATGGAGATAAACAGAATATCCTGTACAGTTATGACCGTGATTTTGATAAATTCAATATTAACAGGATAGAACCTTGACATACGACCTTCTGATCTCCGATTTCCGCCTTCTTATCAAATAAAAACAGCCGGAGATACCTTAAAGCGATTACTTAACATTTTTATTTGACGGATATTTAACTGCCGTTTACCGGATAATATTTCTGATACAACTCCCTGGCTACCGATTTCAGAGAGATCAGATTGCTTCAAGTCATGATCTAACATTAAAGCGTTCAGAGCATAAAGAGGGCTTCCGTCTACCTCATTAACATGCTGTGTTTCATATATTTCGATAAGGCTTCCAATTGTTTCCATCATAGAAAATTAAAAAAATGTTTTTTCTTAGTGACTTTGGCTGTTCCTCCATCATGTCGGGGTGTATCTTTAGCGAAGACTGAAGCATTTGTATTTAGCGAAGGCGGATGTCTTTGTGGCATCCAACATTACGACTGCTGTATGAAATAAAGTATTATTTGCCTGTCCCCTTTTAATCGCCCTTCAGGACTATAGAGTTTTAAAACGTGATATTTATCACTTTCGTCCGGAATGTGATAAAAAAAATCATATATATCCTGCCTACCATGTGAAATTCGAAGAATATTTCTACATGGTTAATCCTGTCCAAATTGCTTTTCTTAGAGACGTGATGCCTTAGTGGCTATATTTTCACTGATTTTAAGTTTCAGTACTGAGACCTTTGCGTCCTTAGTGTCCTGGCGTTTCAGGTTTACAGCTTTTCATTTTTCTTGACAATATGTAATAATTACACAAAATATGTATTATATATAATTTACGTAAAATAAAAGGTAAATATTATGGAAAAAGTCATATCAGCAACAGAGGTTGTTAGAGATTTCTCAACCATACTGAACAAAATAAAGTTTGGAGGCGAGCATTATATAATAAAAAGAAGCGGCAAACCGGTAGCCCGCATATTACCGGTTCAGGATGAAAAACAGATAACCTCTCTTAAGGATTTAAAAACATTACTTGAACAGCTGCCGAACCTTGGAGATGAACTTGATTCATTTTCCAGAGATTTAAAATCATTAAATGATGAACAACCAGAAATGCCGGAAGAAGTAAATTGGGCATAATCCTGGATACTAGCATTCTAATTGAGTATGAAAAAGGTAGACTTGATTTAAATGCTTTTATATCAGGTCGGGAGAATGATAATTTTGGTCTCAGCACTGTATCGGTTGCTGAACTGCTTCATGGTGTTCACCGGGCAGATACTGAATCCCGCCGGTCTAAAAGATCAGAATTTGTCGAAAAAATAATTGAAACATTTTATATTTTTCCGTTTGACCTGGAAATATCAAGAGTATATTCAAAACTATGGGCCAATTTACTTAACAAAGGAATTAAAATTGGAGCACACGACCTGATTATCGGCGCCACAGCACTGGCTAATGATTTTTCTATAGCCACTTTTAATACAAGACAATTCAACAGAATTGAAGGACTTAAACTGGAAATACTTAAGTAGCCATAGACACACACTGTCACACTGAATTAAAATAAAAAAACATCATACAAAGCCTGCCTTGCCGAAGCTCATTAAAGCGAAGGCAAGTCCAAATTGCTTTCTTCGCTTTTCCTAAAAGCCTATAGTCTTTACCCTGTTAAATCCGCAAAGCGGGCTGCGAAGCAGCATTTAACAGGGTGAAACGCTTCAGCCTATTTTTTCTCTGACTTCTAGCTTTAAACTCTTTGTGTCTTCGTGCCTTAGTGGCTAAAAAAAGCTGTAAAAGATTAACATCTTCTACAGCCTTAATTTCACAGCATTTATTGAGTTATTTTAATATGTAAGGACGTCCACCCGAGATTACAATAGACGCTACTGTTTTTTTAATTAATTCAATTAGATATGCCTTTTCAATATCCCCCAGCACAAAACCCTCCAGGGCAGTCCTGGACATGACATGATAAACAGCGGATTCACCCTTTACAACTATTCTAGCAATCCTGGGCATAAGCTAATCCCATTTTCCTTATGTGTTAAATCCGGCTTGTCATATTGATCACAATTAGTTATTGTTTATTTTCTGGTTATAAAAAGGTCATTCGTTATTTAAACCTACAGGGGAGACAAACCATATGAAAGAAAAACTGGAGAGAATTACCATAAATCCTGAGATTATGAACGGGCAACCGTGTATAAGGGGAATGCGTTTAACCGTTCGCAGAGTCTTGGAGTCATTGTCTCTTTATCCGGATTGGGATGAATTACATTCTGAATATCCTGAATTGGAACAAGAGGATATCAGGCAGGCATTGGCATTTGCCGCAATAAATCTGGATAATCAAGTCATACCTTTGGAGGCAGCTTGATTAAAATATTGTTAGATCAGGGATTACCCAGATCGTCAGTAAAAATATTAAACGAAAATGGATGGGATACAGTACATACAGGTGATGTAGGTCTATGTCGTGCAACTGATCGACAGATATTAGAATATGCCCGCATAGAAGAAAGAATGATTATAACTCTGGATTCCGATTTCCATACAATTTTGGCAACTGAAAATGCATCCTCTCCTTCAGTAATACGAGTAAGACAGGAAGGTCTCAACGGCCCTGAATTTGCAAAATTATTTATAAATATTTTTCCTAAAATACATGATGCCTTAATAAATGGTGCAATGGTAACCGTTACTGAAAATTCAATAAGGATCAGGAAAATACCCCTGCTAGATAATAATCGTTAATAAGGTAAACTTTAAAGTATTACTACCTATCCCCGTTTTTCTCTTTTATTTTCAGTTTTAAAATCCATCAAATCTGCGTTCATCTGCCTGCCCTGCCTGCCCTTATGGAATGTCTTTGATTTTTTTAATTCCATCAGGGTGGAATGCAATTGCATATTCCTCCGGGGTGTCCAAATGTGCTTTTCTTCGCTTTTCCTAAAAGCCTATAGTCTAAAACGCTTCAGCCTATTTTTTCTCTGGCTTCTAGTTTTCTACCTTTCGTGTCTTCGTGCCTTAGTGGCATTCAGAACGCTTTTCTTTTTTTAAAATTGTCTAATTTGTTTTTCTTCGTGTCTTCGTGCCTTAGTGGCTATACCATCTCTGAAAACCGCTTCAGCCTGCTTTACTGACATCTGCTCTCTGATATCCGATCTCTGTCTTTATATCGCCTCCTTTTCCATACACTCTATGCCCCCTTTTTCATACAAAAACTTCCGATAATACTTCCGCTCATTAATACATCTTGAACAGTTCCCGAATCTCGGCATCCAGGTAATACTTTTCCTCTCTTGACTTTGTGACAATTTGAATGTATCGTATACAATAAATGCAATCGTATACATAAATTAATATGAGGTATAAAACAATGTCAACAACCATAACAACCCGTATAGATGATGAGTATGCAAAGAAAATTGATGAACTGGCCTCAAGAAAAGGTGTGGACCGGTCAGCTCTTTTGCGGTCATTTCTGTTATTTTCATTGAATGAGCATACCATACGTGAAGCCCTTGAAAAATATCAGGATGGCAAAACGACATTGTGGGAAGCTGCCGGAGAATGTAACCTTTCTCTTTGGGAAATGGTGCATGAGGTAAGAAAGAGACATATTCATGCCTCCTATGGCATTAAGGAACTTGAAAAGGATTTAAGGAATTCTTAATGCAATATATTATATCGAACGCTACGCCTCTCATCTATCTGGCCAAGGCCGACCAGCTATCTCTTCTCCATGAGATGTTCGAAACGATTTTTATCCCTGATGCTGTATACAGCGAAGTTGTTATTCATGGAAAAAACAAAGGAGAAAACGATGCTTTCCGCATTGAAGGAGCAGTAAAAGATGGGTGGATAGTTGTTAAAAAAGTCAAAAAGATATGCGATATTGAGTTATCCATACATCCTGGAGAAGTAGAAGTTATTTCACTGGCTCGGGAAATGGCTATCAAAGTGGTTCTCGTGGATGACACCAAGGCTCGTATCGCAGCAGAGTTAGCCGGCCTGAGGCCAAAAGGTACTCTTTGGCTGCTTCTGAATGCAGTAAAAGGGAAGATACTGGATTTTGATCGCTTCCTTATTGTCCTCGAAGATATTGTTAAGTCAGGCTTTTATCTCAAAGAAGAAGTATTTCTGAAAGCTGTACATCAGGCAAAAACCCTGTATGAAAAAGCATAATCTTCCTGTATTAAAATGCCACAAGCGGCGGGGAATTAGCCCTTGAGAGATCAAACCAGCTTAAGATTCATATCTTTAACTATCTTCTCTCCTCTTGACACCGATTTACTTATCCCAGGTTGTGTGAGGCCTATTCTCTTTGCCAGAGATGTCGCAGTTTCACCCAGTTCACGAACCGCCCAAAAACAGAACACGCTTCTCGGCTTAATAATTCTTTTATATTTACCGGAAGAATACAATTCTGAAGGATCTATATTAAAAATCTCTCCAACACGTTCTCCTAAAACCTGTAGATCAAAACCTAGGGTTTTCAATTCATATCTTCGCTCAAACTTATCCTCAGTACCCTGAAGAGTATCCAAAACAAATTGACTGTCGCCGAGAATACGCTCATCCCCTTTAACTCTTTCACCTTTCTCAAGCTTTCGTGCTTCAGACCATCCTCCCAGGCTTCTGATAAGGCCTCCGCCAACAAGTTCAGGACGAGACCCTTTTTTTATTCCTTCATATACATATTCCTTATATTGTTTTTGAGCAGCTTTTATTCTATTGCCAAAATATCCAAGCACATAGTCAATATCTTGCCAATCATTCATTTTATTTCCAAGAATAGCACTATGACCGCAATATTTATACCTGGCTAGATTTTCATAATTTTTAACAAGGTCCGCCCTTAATGGATTGAGATGAATATATCGGACAAGTTCAATAAAGTATACATCTTCCTGGCAATGAATCGATTTATATCTGTTTTGGAATAGATGTCCATGCCGCTTATAACGACGGTTAAAGGTAACAGCATAACCGGTTAAAAGTCTTCGCATAACAGTAGCTATTGGATAATCACCGGTTTTCAGGAGAAGATGAATGTGATTGGAAAGTAAAGACCAGGCATAACAGGATGTGTAAGTCTCTTTAATAATAGTGCCAAGACGTTCAACAAAGTTATCTCTGTCTTTATTATCCCTGAATATATTTCGACGCTCAATCCCCCTCACCATTATATGATGCAGGGCTCCAGGAGCATCTATTCTGGCTTGGCGTGGCATAAAAGAAGACCAGTAACATATAAATATATATGTCAAGTTATTACTTCATGGTTATCCCTGGTTCTAGCTTTAATATGAGAAATGGCGTCATCAAGGGTTATTTCACCCAGCCAATTTTCCCGTTCTTTTGTATAATCACCGTGTCCTACCGAGAATTGATTCAGAAACCGTATGGTTTCAACGACTCCCATCTCTTTGAACAAAATGTGAGTAGCCCGACGGTTAATTTCGGATATTGGCCTTGTTTCTATATTCATATGCTTAACTCCATTACTAATTCAGTGGGGGATGCCGCCTTAATATTTTTTCCTGATAAGTTCTTGGCTTTTTTCAAAAACTTATCATCACATGTGCAAAAATAATCAACATTTGCATCAATTGCAAATGCCAAATGCAAAGCATCCATTGTTTTCAGACCTGATGTTACCAGTCTTCTGGCCAATTTTTCTATTTTTGTCGTTAATTCAAGAGTTTCTTTTGCTATTTTAAGAATTGCCAAAGCATCGTCTTCACGATTACGATCGGGAATACGACCGATCTCGAATAGCAGAGCGTCTGAGGAGATGAGCTTCAAACGCCCTGATTCACACAATGCCAGAATAGCCAGCACGGCCTCAGCCTCAACAGCTATTTTCGGTTGGGATTTATCATCAAAGGGTCGTTGCAGACTACAGCAATCAAGATAAATTCTCATCTGATTATTTCCTATTGTGTTAACATTTCTCCTTACACAACAATTGATTCATCAGCTCCCGCTGTTTTTACATTTTAAATGACATACCAAAAAGTGTTCAGATATTTACATGGAAATTATCGCAATATGTTTTTAATTTAACATATTAGAATAATAGCTATTTTCATTATATTAATCAATTTAATAATCCTGATCCCTGAATATATTTCGACGCTCAATCCCCCTCACCATTATATGATGCAGGGCTCCCTGAGCATCTATTCTGACTTGGTGTGGCATATGAGAAGACTACCATCATGAAAACTAATCTGCCAAGTTATTATTTCATGGGCGTCCCTCTCCATATATTTTATACACTCTAATGTAGAGTATTATTTACCTGTCCCTTTTCCAGTTGCTTTCACCACTTGTTTTATTTTTTATCCTGACAGGAGATTATAGGATTGTCCCCCACACCATGAAAAGCGAATATTGATGGCTTAGTGGCAATTCGATTTCCTTCTATTTACCAAACTGCAAGCTCATAATTATCTCTTATCCTTTGATCTTTTGTTATCAATTGATTCAGGCCTATTACTGATTGTGCTGTGATAATTCGATCAAAAGGATCACGTGTCCACGACAATTGTGCGGCAGAAAGAATTACATCATGAAAAGATTTTTGGCAAATTCGAAGATCAACTTTTTGATGAAGATATTTATAGACTGGTTCCGAAGGAAGAGTGGTACGTTCTATTTCGTATAGATAATCCAGCTCTAAGAGTACCATAGGAGATATAAATATCTCAGGCTCATGTTCTATTAAATACCTGGCCTTCGGGCTTAATCCATCACCTTTTCTTAGATAAAGCCATAAAACAACATGAGTATCCAGATAAATCATATTTCCGGTTCCCATGCTGATGACCAGTCCATATGAATAAAGTCATCCGGATCTCCCTTTATAAATTCAGGATGACTCTCCAGTTTATCCAAATTTCTTTTCTTTTCGGCAGGACCTATAACCAGACGTTTGCCTTTTCTCTTAAATTCTACAGGCACTCCGGTCTTTACTACACTATCCAGCAATTTATATATATCATCTTGCTTTTCTGAATCTGGACTTGAGATTTTCTGAGGCACTTTTTTTACTCCTGAATTATTTATAAAATACTAACATATATAATGTATTGCTACAATTAATTTATCCTCCTTTACCATAATACAAGCAAAAATAACGTCCTCTGCCTTTCCTGTTCGCAATATGTTTCATAGGAGCGGTTCAACTTTCCTTGTCACAGTGTAGCCCCAGTAGTAGACAGAGCTTTTTGTTTCCTATTTTTCCTATTATTAAACCAGCTTAAGATTCATATCTTTAACTATCTTCTCTCCTCTTAACACTGATTTACTTATCCCAGGTTGTGTGAGGCCTATTCTCTTTGCTAGAGACGTCGCAGTTTCACCCAGTTCACGAACCGCCCAAAAACAGAACACGCTTCTCGGCTTAATAATTCTTTTATATTTACCGGAAGAATACAATTCTGAAGGATCTATATTAAAAATCTCTCCAACACGTTCTCCTAAAACATGGATATCATACCCTCGGGATTTTAATTCATATCCTCTTTTAAATTTCTCCTGTGCAACCTGAAGAGTATCCAAAACAAATTGACTGTCACCAAGAATACGTTCATCTCCTTTTCCTCTTTCACCTTTCCCGGGCTTTCTTGCCTCGGTCCATCCTCCTGCGCTCCTTATAAGGCCTCCGCCAACAAGTTCGGGGCGGTGCCCTTTTTCTATCCCTTCATAAACATATTTTTTATATTGATTTTGTGCCGATTTTCTTTCACTGCCAAAGTATCCGAGCACATAGTCAATATTTTGCCAGCCATTACTTTTAGAACCGAGAATAACACCATGCCCGCAATATTTATACTTTTCCAGACCTTCATAATCTTTAACAAGGTCTGCCCTTAATGGATTGAGATGAATATATCGGACAAGTTCAATAAAGTATACATCTTCCTGGCAAAGAATCGATTTATATCTGTTTTGGAATAGATGTCCATGCCGCTTATAACGACGGTTAAAGGTAACAGCATAACCGGTTAAAAGTCTTCGCATGACAGTAGCTATTGGATAATCACCGGTTTTCAGGAGAAGATGAATGTGATTGGAAAGTAAAGACCAGGCATAACAGAACGTGGAAGTCTCTTTAATAATAGTGCCAAGACGTTCAACAAAGTTATCTCTGTCTTTATTATCCCTGAATATATTTCGACGCTCAATCCCCCTCACCATTATATGAAGCAGGGCTCCCGGAGCATCTATTCTAGCTTGGCGTGGCATACCGGAAAACTAACATCATAAGAATAAATCTATCAAGTTATTATTTCATGGGCCCCCTTCACTGACCCTTTACTAAAATCAGGTTTCGATCAGAATTCAATGAATTAGAGACTCATGAAAAATAATTTGACTCGCCACCTTTCACAACCTCTTTGCAGCTTTTCTTTTAGTGTAAAATATGATTTTAAAGAGCAGAAAGTACTTAAGCTGCAGAATCGGTAAATTCTAATTACTGGATCGATTACTCTTTCATCAAATATCCAATTGACAGGAGATCAAAATGCTTGATAACGAAATGATTCTGATTAAAAAAGGGAATTTCGAAATGGGCTCTAACGATTATAATTCAAATAATAGTGAAAAGCCATGCCACAAAGTGTTTGTAAATGATTTTTATATTGATAAATACATGGTAACAAATAAAAAGTTTGGCGAGTTCTGCAATGAAGCAAATTTTCTTACAACTGCAGAAATTGATGGTGAAGGGGACACTATTGTAAATTGTAAATTCCAATGGGTGAAAGGAGCTAATTGGCGTCATCCTTATGGACCTCAATCTACAATTGAAGGTAAAGATGACCATCCGGTTGTTTTAGTAACAATAAGAGACGCATTAGCATACTGTTCCTGGCGGTCTAAAAAAGAAAGAAGATATTTTCGACTTCCAACTGAGGCAGAATGGGAAAAGGCCGCCAGAGGAACGGATGGTCGTCAATACCCATGGGGAAATGAAGCCCCAACTTCTGGTGGAAGTATCCGTGCCAGATATAATGATGATTCTCTGAAAGGTACTGCTCCGGTTGGCTCTTTTCCAGAAGGTGCCTCATTTTATGGCATTATGGACCTAGCTGGTAATGCCTGGGATTGGTGCGTTGATGCTATGGACAAGAATTACTATAAAAAGGCCTCTGCCTGTGATGTAGGTGGTCCACTATCATTATCTGATGCTTCAGTTTTTAGAGGTGGCTCACATGTATTCCCTCTAGAGGCACTAAGGTCAACTTGCCGGCATTCAAATAGTCTATGGCGCGCCAGCGTTGGTATTGGCTTCAGAACTGTAGCTCCTTCAAGAAAATGGGATTTGATAAGGATTAGGGTTCTAAACCGAAAATGTGTTTATTTTCTTAGTCGGATAAAAATGAAGATCAAACGCCGTTTAGGAAGAATGTGATGTGGCACTTTTAGTGCTGTTTTTCGAGTAAAATTATGCTGAATAACCACACTGTCCTGGAATCTTCATTTATTTTTTCTATTTATTTTAATCTGGAAAACCACCCCTTCTGGGGGTGGATTCTTTATTAGTAAAGTATTATTTGCCTGTTCCCATTTTACTATACTCAACGTCGAATTTTCTGAAAATATGATGACTTACTTAAACTCGCATCTCAAAGCCAAAATGCTTCAGCAAGTTTACTAAATCAGTGAAAAGAATATTTGCGTCACTCGTTCCCCTTAAAATCTGAAATATTAATTTTTCATATTTTCCTATATTGAAAGTTTACAATTCAAAATGATTGTGTGAAATAGTATTTTTATATAAATTCTGAAGTCTGAGTCTGCCTCGCTTTTTTGTCGAGGCATAGATTTAGCGAGAACTGAAGTATAAAAGTATTTACGAAGGCGGGTTTGCCTGACTAGGCTATGTAATGTTTTTGATTTTTTTATTCCATCAGATAGGAATACAATTCCGCCTCGCCTTTTAACTGAATGGAAATATTAAGACTATAGAGCCTTTAAAACGTGATCTTTAACACTTTTGTCCGGGAAGTGATAAAAAAAATCATATATATCCTGCCTGCCATGTGAAATTCGAAGAATATTTCTACATTGTTAATCCTGCCTGCCTTGCCGAAGCTCATTAAAGCGAAGGCAGGTCCAAATTGCTTTTCTTAGAGACGTGGTGCCTTAGTGGCATTCAGAACGCTTTTCTTTTTTAAAACTGCCCAGTGTGTCAGTGGCAAAATCAAACTATATTGCCTCCGAAAGCCGCTTCAACGAATAAACCCCCTCCAGCCCTTTAAAAACCTTAGGCTTCTTTTCACGTTTTTTAAAAAAATAATCCTTAAATTCCTGAGAATCCTTGCCTGTCCTTAATTTCCTGATCTCCGACTTCTTATTTTTGTTGCTTTACCTATCAGCCTTTAGACTTTACCCTGTTAAATCCGCAAAGCGGGCTGCGAAGCAGCATTTAACAGGGTAAAACGCTTCAACCTGCTTCTCACTGACCTCTGCTCTCTGATATCTGATCTCAGAATAAGCGCCCCCTTTTCTACACGCAATGGACAGGAGATCATCTTAAGGTGTGTCGGAACTCCGACAAAGCATCAATTGATTTTACTCCAAAGGTTGAAGTTGGTTTTGCCAAAAAGATTTTTAAATAAAATGTAGTGGTACAAATTTAATTCTGACCTAGTATTTTCAACTACTTAGGAAATCTATAACCCGCTAACTGCGGAAGTAGGGTTAACTTATACTTATTATCTAAATTTTACATCGAAAATAAAAAAGGAGGAAAATTTCCTCCCTTTTTATATATAAAGGTCTATTCTTTATTGATAATTTGCTTCAACTATTGAAATATTTTATATTCTTTATCTATCGTATCATATCTCAATATCAGTATAGTTGGAATAATCGTCATTCTACTTATTCTCGATTATTGTCCTAACAACAGGCGGCACAGGGGGAGTATCTTCGTAGCTTCCTCTTACCCCTGAATAAATATCATCTGGCATCTGGTTCCCTAGATACTCCCAGATGTAGGAAGTAAGAGTTATATTATCTATTCCATTTAACTGTTTGCCATCGGCACAAAATCCCCTTTTTCCGGTTAATTTTCCACCATCATAAGAGTAAGCAGCCATCTTTTCTTTAATGATATCCTCATTTGGAAAAGGCCAAAGTTTAATTATCTCTTGGCCATCTGTACCATCCTGAAGTTTATTATAACCATATTCGCCCCACATAGTGCCGGATTTTCCATACTGATAAATTATATTAGCTCCGATATAGGTTCCATTTTCTCCAGCCAAAGCGAGTGCAGATCCAGGTTCAATACGTGTAATGTATTTAAGGCCATTATCCTTTGGATTATAGCTAATAGTATTTGTTGATGCTTTACCATTAACATCTATAGAATATCCATCATCGAGTCCATATATGTTATTATAATTGCTACTTTCCAAATCATAAAAAAGGCCACCATTTTTAAAATTAAACCAAATATTGTTTTCGGATGTAGTGTTGTTGCCATCCTTCCATCCATTATACCAAGCATAAGTAACATCATTGTTTTCCTTAGTATTAACTTCTCCAAATGTGCAATTTTCAATAACACTACTTCCTTGGCTATGTATAAAATCTTTAGCATCAGGAGTGGTATAGTCCCAGCCTACACTGTTAGTAACATAAGCATCTGAAGGCTTATTAGCATTCCAAGCATAACCTCCAAATCTATTAACGACATTTAACCCGATGCAGTTAGTAAAATGTACCGGACCATCATTTGAAGTATCTGGATATGTCATCGGAACATTAAAACTACCTGCATAATTGGTCACATTAATGACATAATCAGGCTGATCCCCATCGATTGCTATACAGTTTTGTATTTCAACATTTGTACTTTGATATGCCGAATATTCGCCTACCGGGTCATTTGGATTTGCACGATCCATTCGTGCCACGAGATTCCTGAATACTATATGATCTGAGTGGTATGTCGCAAATTTATACCGGCCAGCTCCCCAAGCATAGCAACCTTCCACTAGACCGTATGAGCTATAGGCTAAATTTAATCCCGACTGATTACCATCGCCAGGATCAACGATACCACAATTGATTATTTTAATATATTTCGCATTTCTGACATAAATACCAGTAGTGCTTGAGTTAGCGCTAATCAGGCCTCTAATCTCTATATAATTGCAAGGATAACCAAGCCCACTGCTTCCATCTACAGTTTCATCACCGGCTATATATATTACCCTTCTTGCACCCTCACCATCAAGTATTACTTGCCCTTCATTCTCTGCCTTTATTGTTGTGTAAGCACTAGCACTTCCCTCGGGCGGTTGCTTCGAATTTGAAACATCTATTATATTATCAGCACCGGTATATCTTCCATCTGCGATTATTAATTCATCGCCTCCTTTCATAGTTGTTAAGGCCTTTCGAATAGTTAAAAAAGGTGTCGTCTTGGCAAGTCCATTGTTGGCATCAGAACCATTACCCCACTCTCCTCCAGGACCTGGATTATTCGCTACATAATAACTAGTCGATTCACCCCATACACTACAAGGTAATAAAAAAAATAATGCCAGTAAGGTTATATATCTAAGAATCATAATTAGACCTCCTAAATGAATGATATACGAATACTCTTAATAATAAATATTTGCCACTTTCCATGCTTTATATTTTACGCCTAAAGAAAAAAACGATATTTAAATACTTCTTTTTTTCATTTCAAGATAATACCTAAAGCAAGGATTATGCCAAAATGGAGGTATCAATAAATCTAAAATATTAACACAGAGTTATATTGTTAAATATCGATGATTATTTTGCTGAAAGTATAAAAAACCATAAATGTGTATAATAATTATTAAAGTCAGAATCTTCTTTATTTAGATTGTAAGTAATGAGGTTTGAATTCTATAGAGTCTTGATGAATAAGACTTTTCTTTAAGGAATTATAAAAACATCCCTATCAGTATTTGCCATAATTAATCTGAATAATTAGTCACAAGATTAGGAAATAATATCATATTAATTGTAGGGACAAACTTATCTGCATTTTTTTCAATATGAAAAGCAAAATCATTGAAACATTCATTCTATATAGTATAGTTAAAAACTTACCAGAATCTATCCTTTTTTATACTTGAGATAAACTCATTTTTTTTATTTCTTACTTTTAATTCTGTTTACAAGATTTCTTTTGAACGCTAAGAGAAGGATTTCTCCACTCTAACAAATGTTAAAAATGTTCTTTTATTGTATTATGCCTAAGTTTTAAATAGTATACATGTATTATTTTGTCGCCATCATTAATAAAGTAAAACCATTATATGAATCAAATCAGTTCTGTATTAGCGATTTTCATACCCATAAGTTAATACCATATATTTATCAAACTCTTTCAATTTTTTATCACCTAATACTAATATTATTTTACTTAAGACGTTTAACTACCTTTGCAGGACTACCTGCAACAAGTGTATACGGCTCAACATCCTTTACTACAACTGAACCTCCAGCAACAATTGCCCCATCTCCAATAGAAACACCTTTACAAATAACAGAACCACCAATAATTATCCATACATGGTTACCTATAGTGATGGGCTTAACTTCTTCTTTTTTTATTGGAGTATTTCGTGTCCTCTCAATATGATCTGTAGGATGCCCATCATTATCAAAAATAATAGCATCACCTATAAGACAATCATCACCAATTGTTATTTCTTTTGCGACTCCTATATTTGCGCCATCTGCAATGTAAGTATTATTCCCAATTTTTAATGTAGGACGATCAAAAATCTTATTACCTGAAATAGATATTTTACTGCTCATTCGTACATTATCCCCAATTCTTAAAAATACCTTTCCACCCATGTAAGGGAGAGCTTGATTGAGACTTCTTAATAATCGAAAATTTTTACCAACACTTTCGCATTGAGATTTAAAAACAGGCTCATAGAAAAACTTGCATGAAACCCAATACCATATTGACCTTTTTAACATTATTAATTTAAACACAGAACCATGAAGAGAGCGAATGCAAGGGAAACTAAACAATACCATCTTTTTGGCCAATCTATAAAGTAATGAATAAAATGGTGTTTCATGCCTTCGAACCTTTAAAATAAACTGATCTATGTTCATAAGTGTATTCTCCTGACTTATTAATTAATACCTGAATTTTGCATCACTTTTATAAAATCCCGTGCAAGAATTTTTTTGCACGGGTAAATTTCAACGAATTATCAAATGGTTAAACGTACCATAAAAACACTGTGTTTTAAGAGCCCCTATTTTACTGGCTTTCCGGGTGGCATTGAAAAGCCTTATCAGGCTAGCTTTTTAGAATTGTAAAATTGTACTTCATTACCTATTTGGTTAAAGTATGGAAAATATTAAGCCTTTCAAAACTCAGTAATAACGAGGTTCATAGAACCCTATATTCATTTCAGAACGATTTCGTGCAAAATTAAGGTAATAATTTTACAGCGTACTGAAATGAAAAAAATCAAGATAGTAAAAAATTGTACTCAAATCCCAAAATGGGAAACCAAAACAATCTATTTTTATGTGTTCAATTTTTATCATGGATAATCGTTTTACATAGGAATCTACTTCCTTTTTTGAATTATTTATCTTAATTTCATTTAAATATTACATCAATTTAATAAGTTACTGTTATTATGGGAATCAGCATGATATGTTATTTGCGTATCTAAAACGACAATACATACATCTTAACCTATATAAATACTTTTTCTGAGAATTCTTAAATTTGAATTAGATTATCACATATTGTTATAAATATAGGTGAGATTCTTAATAAGCCACTGACAGTGTTGTAAGAACTTTATGATTATCAGGCGATAATGTCGATGGGTTTAAAAATGACGTCTATAATAATTATTTAATTTTACTCTACTATATTACTAATTGCGAACTGAAATTTACCAGATGGCGGCATCGGAATTTCTTTCACCTCATTCAACTGTATTTCTACTTCACTCCCCATCGTTTCCTGGAGATTATGCATTATCTTTTTCTTATCCTCGAGCGTATAGTATTGGTTTGGTACAATTACAATTTCAATCA
This sequence comes from Desulfatiglandales bacterium, assembly GCA_963667015.2. Lineage (GTDB taxonomy): Bacteria > Desulfobacterota > DSM-4660 > Desulfatiglandales > HGW-15 > JAAZBV01. The sequence goes on along the minus strand of CAXXJJ010000001.1, from coordinate 1,000,035 downwards.
AATTTAATTTATTTTGTTTTATCTGAAATTGACTAATCCCAGGAATATGATAAAAAGCATGCGAAAAAAATTCTCCATGAATTAAGCGACCGTCCGGATGCACTATGAAATCACTTGTTCTACCTTTTACTTTTCCGATCAATGGCAGTCCCCTGCCACATGAACAGATCTTATCTACCGGGGTCGCAAGGTCTTCCATATTATAACGTATCATAGGCATTACAAAATTATTTAAATCAGTAACAATTACTTCCCCGGATCCATCTGTATTATTGGGAACACGCGAGTTATCTATTTCAACAAATAAATCAGATGCATTGATATGCAATCCTTCCTGTGCTTTGCATTCTGAAGCTATTAAACCAGTTTCCCGAGATCCATATCGATTTAGAACTTTACAGTTGAAAACTTCTTCTATTAAATTCCGTTTTTCCTCTGTAAGTGTTTCAGCTGAACAGACAATCCCTTTGGGAGAGATGTCATTTATTCTATTTTCTTTTAAATATTTTGCAAACTGATATGCAGAATTTGTATATGCAACAATTAATTCAGGTTTTATTCTGCGAAGTCTCCTAGCAAAGTCAAACATTTTGCTCTCGGTGATGGAGAATGAATTTAATGTGTATTGTCTCCAAACAAACTTTTCAACCAGATGAGCTTTAAGGTCTTTCAAATAATCGCTATCTACTTTCCTAAAAAAATTAACGTCAAGATCACGGTCCGCTCCCCAAAAATATGCGACTTTTTCACCAATTTTCCAATCAGTCCATTGATCAAAAAATAAAAATGCTGCGAATCGCATATGTATTGTATTCTTGTCCATATAGAAAATTGTAGGCTTCCCGGTCGACCCACCAGATGCATCCTGAAGTCTTTGGGATTCCATACATGCAGTGGATGTGAGTTTTTCTAAGTTTTCCTGGAGCATTTTTTTTGTCAGTATGGGCAGATAACGAGCATCTTCAGGTCTTTGAATATCCTCAAGTGAAACCTTATCTTTATCATACAGTTCTTTATAAAAAGGAGTATTCTCATATGCATATCGAACCATTTTTTTAAAACCACTAAATTGCCGGCTTATAATCTCATCCTTAGAACACCATTGAATTTTTTCAATTTCTTTGCTTCGTTGAATTCTTTGATCGCTTTTTAGTTTATAATATAATGGCCAAATTAAGTTTCGATTTATTAATGAATACATACATCTCCTTCCATTTTAATATTCCTTACTTTATTCTTCACCTGGACATTCCACCTATGCTGAAAATTTTCATTTCATGCAACTGGATGATTATATAACTGCCATAAGGTTAGAAGCACATTTTAATATTAAAAACTATGCAATAATGTGAATAAACATTAAACCGATACTTAAAAAATACTATATAGTTTTAATAGGATGCTCAAAACATTTGGGGCATTGTACTAAATTGAAAATAATATTTATGAGTCTCAATATTGGCCTTTCTCTAAAAACAATTAATTGTCAGTTATTTATAATATTTTATATTCAACACATACTTTTATTTAATAATTATCCCCAAATTGATAAAATAAATACAAGCACAACTTATTAATTTTTCTTTCATTCAAACCAAAACTTTTGCCTTCTATATTGAGCATCGATTATATGAAGTGAATTTACACGATTAAATGTATGAGTCCCTAGAACGGATTTATCCCAATCAGGCAAGACACTCGACACAAGAGTTTCTGAATATATATTTTCATTAATAACTTTTACCTCACTAATATTAAATCCGTAACCGTATCTATTAGAACAATTTTGTGATGGTCTATATAATTTACCATTTTCAAAAAATAATTTTCCCGCTGGCCTTGCTGATTTACAATCCGAAACAATTGGATTTTGAGGATGAGGAATCCAATTATTGGTAAACAAATCACTCGAATAAAAAAGAAAAAGTTCATCCCAACTTGAAGCCCCCTCATTTTCAATAATATTTGTGAAAAGCCACCATTTATCATTGTAATAAAAAACTGTAGAATCTACTGCTTTTATATTATCCATAAGATTCATCTGAAATTCCCATCTATTTGGGAATTCAACACATTTGTATAAATCTATAGATTGGTTTCCAATTGACTCAGGAATCATATAAGCACAATTGTTGTATTCAAAAATAAAAGGATATGAGAGGTGGTAGGGTTTGTCCAAAATTATTTCCGGCTTGCTACAACAACCATTTTCATCAATAGTGATTAGTGAAATATGGCCTTTTTTTAAATCATAGATATACTCTTCAATAAAAACGAAATATTTATTATTTTTGTAAAAAACGTGTGGATCCGCCCAGAACCTATCTTTAGGAGGTAATAGTTTTTTATAGCGATATAAAGATAATGAAAAATCACTTTTTATATCAAACATTAAAACCCATTGCTCCATAAAAATCTTTCTCTTACATAATAAAATCGCTTTTTCTTTTATTTTATTTAATATTAATTTAGCATATTCAAAATTTGTCGGTTTTGTGTATAACCGTTTGGAATAAAAGATAGGGTGTCTATTTTCATACTCTACTTTTTTAAAAAATTTTTCTTCCCCGTCGCGGTATAACTCTTCCATTTTACGTGTCATAAAAGACAACGATTTCCAAAAATAATTGTTTTTATTATCTGAAACAGACATGTTATTTGTGCATGAATATGACCTGTAAATAACCGCGCCATTATCCAAATCTTCGGTTAAAATTTGCAACATGGATCCAGTTTCAGGCCAACTCTCCATTGATTCCCAAAAACCAGCAGGGCCACCTCTGTTGCAAAAATTATCACCATGATGAAATGACCATACTCCATATTTTGCGACTTTTAATATCTCACCCCTCAAAATACCAAATCCACATCTGACCAGAATGTCAATATTATGCTCATGAATTTTTTCAATATCATTCTCACAAAAATAATCCACCCATTTTTTTCTAATTGTTCTAGCCTTAATTAATGGGAATAACTCCAACAGTGACTCACAATTAATTTGTTTTGTTGCATCAGGAAGATATGTGTTTCTTTCAATAAAAAAACGATACATAAACTCAAGAATACTTCTGATTAAAAGATGAAAAATCTGACCACGTTTTTTAATTAATTTTAAATATAATTTATTTTTTGTTTTCTTCTTATTTTCATTCGCATTTATGACAACTAAACATATTTCCGCAAAATCGCTATTTATAATATTCTGTAGCATCTTCATTGTCCAAGCAGAGACATTATAGTTATCCAGTAAAAGTCCAACTCGCAATTTTTTTCTCATAATAATTTCCTGATTTCGTTTAATTAGAAAACTTAGAATTATGCCTAAAAAGAGCAGAAATAAACTTTAAGCAATCCTGTTCGTATGATTTTCAGCGGGCAATGAAAGGCTTCAGTAAATGAAAAGGATTTGAATATATTGATTATTGAAAGGACCCTATATTTTTATAAAATCCAAACTACCTTTATGATTGATCACCACAGCAGGATTTCCTGCTACAGTCGCGTTTTCAGGAACATCCTTTGTTACCACCGAATTTGCGCCTATCGCGACATTATTTTTCACATTGACACCACCGAGTATTTTCGCTCCAGCCCCCATATAGACATAATCACCTATTTCCGGGGCCTTTTTGGGCCTTTGCCTTCCTGCCTCACCAATAACAACACCCGGGCCGATATTACAAAACTTACCAATTTTTGCTTTGGGGCTAATTACAATTCCGCTGTAATGGGATATATGAAATCCCTCACCAATTTGGGCCTCAAAAGGAATCTCAATACCTGTAAATACACAGTTAAAAAAATGGAATATCAGTGTTATGATTTTAAGAGGAATTTGCAATATACGAATGCCTAAATTGTTTCTTACCCATCTGCCTAGCCTATATGAAAATAATACCCATATAGCAGGAGTGAATAGAATAAGGTACAAGATATTGAAAAATCGGTTACTATCTAATAAAACCCTATACCGTTGCAGATCGACAAAAAATGCTCTCATGCGTATTTACCTCAAGGTTGGATTCTGAGAATCCATGCCATCCCAATTCATACATATTATCATGAAAGAAAGATAAATAATCTTTCTGTTAATCATATTTAAAAATACTGATTCCAATGTTCGTTTCTAATTAAACGCTATGAATAACTTCCAGATATCTATCCGCAATATCTTTCCAGTCAAGCTTTAAACCAGCATCTTTTATTACTTCACGATCCCATTCTTTTTTCAATGCTGTTCGTAATGCTTCACACAATGATGAGACAGAATCCGGTTGAGTTAATATCCCCAATTCATTACTATTAATCAAATCGGGAATTCCACCCACGCTCGAAGCTATAACAGGCGTTCCACACGCGAAAGCCTCTCCGATGACAACAGGAGTTCCTTCTCTCTTGGAGGGCAGTACAAAAAAATCGGCGGCACTCATCCAGAGATGGATCTCCTCATGAGGTATCGCTCCCATCAGATTAACATTATTTTCCATATTCTCAGATTTGATTTTTGCATAAAGGCTTTTAAACTCGGGGCCATCACCTATTATGTATAGTAAAGGTTGCGACTCTTTTTTTATCATTGAAAAAGCATCAAGAAGAAGAGAAAGATTCTTTTCGGGTGAAAGTCTAGCGACTGTAATAAATATTTTTTTTCCAACAGGCAGATTCAATTTTTTTCGGGCGTCTTTCTTATTCTTTGGTACAAACTTGTTAAAATCAACACCGTTGGGTATCACGGAAATTTTATTTGATGGCACCTTATATTTTTCTATTATTTTTTTTCTTAAATCATTACTTACTGCAACAATATGATCAACATTTTTTATGGTTTTACCTATCAAATATTTTTTTAATGATGGAGGTTCATAGTAATGAATGCTCTCATTTCCATGCACGACAAGTACTAATTTTCGTTTAATCAATCTTTTCCAGATAATGCAGGAAAACGCATCCGGGAAGGTCCAATGAGCAATAATTAAATCCGTCTTTATTAAATATCTGATTGCCTGAAGGAAAACACATACCGCATAAAAAAAACCATCTGTACTTTTTAAAAATTTGGGAATCATAAAAAAACGTGGGTAATAAACATTTAAACCCTCCAAACATAACTTGCGTGGTATCATATCATAATCTTTATATTTTTCTGTTTTATGACTCCATGGGAATACAGGTACTGGAGAAAGAATTGTTACGTTCTCTTTTTTGTTAATATATCTGGCAAGATCCAGTACAAAAGTTCCCATTACAGGTCGTACCGGACTGGGGAACATATGACTTAAAAACAGTATATTCATCTCATTTAATCAATAAAGCATCTATGCCATTCTTCAAGAACAATCAACTGCCATATGATTTTTTCATGGTTTAAAACACCATTCTTATGATCATCAAGCATCTTTTCAACTGAAGACAAATTAAAATAACCACGTTGATTTGTTTGGGTATCCAATAGAACTTGTTTTGCATAATCTACCAGTTCATTTTGAAACATAAGTTTGAGTGGAGTAGGAAATCCTTTTTTGGGTCTATAGATTATTTCTTCCGGTAATAAGCCTTCCATAGCTTTTTTAAGGATATATTTTGTTGATTTACCCTTTAATTTGTATCTCACAGGCATCCTGGCTGCAAACTCAGCAATTCGATGATCAAGAAAAGGAACCCTTAATTCCAGTGACTGAGCCATGCTCATTCTATCTGCCTTTATTAGGAGGTCATCAGGAAGCCATGTTTTAATATCAAGATTGAGCATCTGATTTACCGGGTTCTGCCCTCTACACTCTTCATAAAACGGATTAATGATATCCATTACACTACTATTAATTTCCAGATTAAATTCTTTTGTATAAAGACTCTCCTTTAACGCTAAATCATATAGAGGAACACCCAGATACCTTAAAGACAGGGGTTTCTTAGCAAGCTGAATAAATCTGGATAATTTCTTTTTACTGACCATTCCAGCAAGGGGATCAAGTATTTTTTCTCTCACCTTCCCAGGAATTTTCCGATATAATTCCATCGCGGCCATGTAGTAATAAATTTTATAGCCGGCAAACATCTCATCAGAACCTTCCCCAGATAATACAACAGTCACAAATTCTCTGGCCAGTTTTGCAATAAGGTATAGAGAAATAGATGCAGCTTCAGCTACAGGCTCATCCATATGCCATACATATTTGGGAATCAAATCACGAAATTCATAAGGAGAAACATAAAATTCATGATGATCCGTTTTAAATTTATTTGATATTAGCCTCGCATATTCTGTTTCATCAAAATCATTGCCTTTGTCATAAGCCACCGAAAAGGTTTTAATAGGTTCTGTGAGTTCACCGGCGAGTAAAGCAACAACAGTACTTGAGTCTATTCCACCGCTTAAAAAGACGCCAAGTGGAACATCACTTCTTAATCTAATTTTTGAAGCATCAAAAATTAGCTCTTTTGTCTTTTCAATATAATATGTTTCACCCCTGTCAGCCTCTTCATTAAAGTTAAGCTTCCAGTATTGTCTGATCTGAATATAATTATCCGATATTGACATATATCTGCCTGGAAGCATTTTATGTATATTATTGAATGTTGTGTTTTCACCAGGGACATAGCCGAAAGACATATAAGAATCCAGAGCACTATAATTGGCTTCTGGCTTTACACTCAGGGCGGTAAGAATGGATTTTATTTCAGATGCGAAGACTATACCATCATCTGTAATTGAATAATAAAAAGGCTTTATGCCCAGCCTATCGCGTGCCATAAAAAGTTTATTATTTTTTTTATCCCATAGAGCAAATGAAAACATACCTATAAAGAAATCAAGACAGCCTTCACCGTATTCACGGTACATCTGAATTATTACTTCTGTATCAGTACCGGTTGAAAAATGATACCCTTTAGAAAGCAGTCTCTCCCTTAGTTCAACATAATTATAGACTTCGCCATTATACGTCAAAATAATTGTCCCATCATCACTAATCATGGGTTGCCTACCCTTGCTTGAAGTATCCAATATACTGAGCCGACAATGGCCAAAGCCAAGGGGACTAATATTATCGATATAATATCCTTCATCATCAGGGCCTCTGTATTTCATAACCCCATACATTTTACTAATCTGATCAGAGCTAACAGGCGTATTGCTTTTAAAATTATATATCCCGCAAATTCCACACATATATATTAGGCTCTCCTATCTTCCAGTATGAACATACTTATCATAATCAAGAAAACTAGTGCTTTCTTTTATTATAAAATTGTGTGTATATATTCTCATACTCATTAACCATCCTCATCAAACTGAATTTTTCAGCTATTGCATTTATCGCACTTTCACCCATCTTTTGCCGCAAAGGTGGATCGTCATATAATTTTTTTAGAGAGTTAAAAAGTTCATTTTTATTGCGTGGTTTAACTAATAATCCGGTATTTCCATCATCAACAATTTCGGGAGTACCGCCAACATTAGTTGCTACAACGGGGACCCCACAAGCCATAGCTTCTAAAATAGTATTTGAAATCCCCTCAAAATCGGAAGTCAATACAAAAATATCAAAAGCAGAGAGATAGTCTGGTATATTGTCTTTTCGTCCGGGCAGAAATACTCTATCATTCAATCCATAATCTTTAATACCCTGCTGTAATTTAACCTTCACTGGGCCATCACCTACTATTATCAGGTAGATATCCAATCCCTTGATCACAAATTCATTTATTACATTAATTAACAATGGGTAATTTTTCACATCCACAAGACGACCAATTGAGCCAATAAGAACAGCCTTATCATCAATCCCAAGCTCCTCACGAACACTTATAGAAGATTTTCCTTGCCGATGATTGAATTTTGAGAAGTCAACACCGTTAATAATGGGGATGAAGAGTTTCTCTTTCACATTAAAATCTCTGGCTATGCGAGATTGTAGATCCTTTGAAACTGTGATAGTGCAATCAACCATCCTTAAAAGAATTTTCTGGGCAATTACTCTTCTGAATTTATCTGTATACAGAATACCATGCTCACCATGTATTATTACTGGCACTCCAGCCAATCTAGCACTTATAAATCCTCTCAGGAGAGTTCCATAGCTATGAGTATGGAGAATATCAACCTGCTGCTCTTTTAAGAGCCTAGCAAGTCCCCTCACATCTTTTATTCTCATCCTCCCATCTTTTTGTACAATAAAAATATGTTTTCTATTTTCATCTATCCGGTCCGATAATTCACCAATTTTTTCAAGACAGCAAACTGAGACTTTAAACCTTTTATTATCCATATTATTTATCAGGTTAACTATCCCATTCTCCAATCCCCCAACTTCAAGAGATAGTACTAAATGCATAATATGGATTTTTTTATTCATAAAACCTCTCTATACTAATTGAACTATATAAATCTAATATTAAGGGTGCAATATTTTAAGACAACCGGCGAATTAATATCCGAGTTCACCAGACTGCTTTTGATTTTATTTATTTTGATCACAATAAAGGTAAGAACGGTTTGACGAGACAAATTTTCTATAACCTGATCCCATCATAGCAACGCGAGTTTGTATAAAAATATATTCAAACATTTTAATCAATTTCAGGAAAGGGAATTTTATAATTTCGAAAATCATTTGGATTACCCGAGTGCCCATCTTCTGCAGCTTTCACAATATTATACGCTTCCCTCGAGGTAATATAGTGCAGTTGATAATTATGACCATCATTATATTTTTTCTCAAGATATGAGAACATTTCATCAGTAGTATTGCTGAGTACAGATGCATAGTCCTGACCGCCATGACAAAACACTTTCACAAAAACCCAATCAGGTCGGCCTTTTACAAAAGCTCCATTTCTAATCCAAGCATCTATTCTTTTGGGGTCATTATGAGATAGACTGCTTCCGATATCTCCATTCTCAAACATCGGATGCCATTTGAATCTCCAATCCTTCCAGTTTATTGTTAATGGTCCTTCAAATATCATAAGTTCATTTTCTTTTTCACCAACTCCAACCCGTGAAATTCTGCCTTTATTGTAACTTTTGGGTTTCCCATCATCTATTGCATAATATATTGAATTAATGATAGATGGCTGAGCAGGAGAATACAGGGCAGGGAATGTAAAATCACCATAACAACCCGCTTTAATTAGAAGTTCAATCTCATTATTCACGCCGCAAAATTCATCTCCACAGGAATTATCAAGAGACCAGTTTCCATGAATAAAACCAAAGCAACCTTTATTTTTAGTATCATTAGGAGAAGTACGCATATACCCATACTTCTGATAAATAGGTAATCCATATTCTAATTTTTCCTGAAAGGTCTCCGATGATTCATTAGCATGATGCCAATGCAATTCCACTTCTCCAAGGTTTTGCTGAATAAAAACCTGCATCTGCTCAAGTTCTGGTTCCCGAAGAAGATCTAACGCATAAAACCAGGTATGTTTTGGAGATTGCCCCTCAGCATCTTGATGTTTTAGGGCAATCTTAGGATAATTGACTAACCATTCTGATAATCTTGGTGATTTCCCCGCAAGCTCAAAGTGATCGACGAATAAAAATAAGATGTGCTTTAGCCCAGTAACACGATGTCTGATACATGAAAGCAAATTTTGTTTCAGATAATGAGGCAGCCAGATTGATAAATTTTTTTTCCCCATAATTAAGTCTCAACTACTTTCTAAAAGATTAAATGCAATTGATTCAACATTTTTAGCAACATTATCCCAGGTATGATTCAACAGTATATGATTTCTCGCCTGTCGGCCCATCTTAACTCTTAAATCATGATCTATAATCAAACTTTTAAGCATCGCTTTAAGATCATTAAAGTCATCATATTTAAAATTTCGCCCATGAATACCATCCTTCATTATTGATGTAATTACTTTAATATCAGGGGCAACTACAGGTAAGCCCATACCCATGTATTCAAATAATTTCATGGGAGAACCCCATAAATTAGTAGACGGGATCACTCCAATATCACATATTTTTAACAATGCCAAAGCTTGTGGCCTTGCCAATCTACCGCAAAAGTGTACTTTATCAATTAAGGAATAATGAGCAACCATGGCTTCTAAGTCCCTTTTGAGTATTCCGTCACCGATAAATATCAGGCGTAATTCTGGTAATTCAGAGGATAAAGAATTAAAAACCTTAATAAGACTATCCAGTTTATACCATTTGCCCAGTCCACCGATAAAACCAATAACAATATTATTTTCATTCTTATGATTTACAAAATCATATGTTTCCTTTTGAATATTGGCAGGTGTTATTTCTTCAACAGCAAGATCAATGGAAAAGGCATTCGGTTGAACAAAAATAGGCCGGGTTATACCTTCATTTAAAAGAATATCTTTTAAATAATCTGAAACTACCGTGATAGCAGATGCTGAACTCAATACCCATTTCTCAATAATTAAAGCCATCCATGAAAGAGCCATCGCCCTCGTATCCTGCATCTCTGATACAATATTGACCTCTAGGATAAGTGGCACATTTAGGACTTTGGAAACTAAGACTCCGGAAAAATTAAAATATGCATACCTTTCATAGATGATGTCCGGTTTTTCCTTAAGAATTATTTTAAAAAATTTTATTATTGCTATAAAATTATAGCCTATTTCAGCAATCCTGAATAATATATTAGGGGCATTCTTCGCAAATTTTTGAAATATTCCAGAAATAAAACTGACTTTTTTGTCATCATTATTTTTCTCGGCCTCTTTTCCAGCATTGCTATCTTTTACTAATGAGAGTTCAAAAACGCTGTGACCTAATTTTAACAATCCATTTATTACACCTGAAATATGTACACCTTCAACCAACTTTCTTTGTGTTCGATGGTGATATAGTATCTTCATATTTTTTAATTAATTCCTAATATCATAGTAAGGTTATTAATAATTGATATGGATCCCAGTCTAGCCCCTTAATATTTTTTTAAATTTCATAATAAAAGGCAAATCATATATTTTCCAGAATTTAAAATATAAAGTAATCCCAGAATAGACTGAAATAAAAATAATAAGGACGGTGAATAGTCTAATCCAGTTATTAATTCCGATGAAACCTAATGAAATAATAAAGGTAATAATCGCTGAAATAACTGATAGCAACAGGATAATAACGGTGTATTTATATGGAAGGAGTCCGCGAAATGTACACGATAATATGTATTTTGAATAAGTGATCTCAGACAACACAACAAGTACTCTTGTAATAATAACGGATGTAATTGCTCCGATCATTTGATAATAATAAGTACCCAGAATACATGCCGGCAACATAATGATGTAACCAATTGCGGTAACAATAAACATAAATTTTGTTCTTGCGTATCCCCTTGTGATCATGCCATACCGCAACGATTCAAGTATAATGATACTGATAGATATGCGGAATAGAATTACGGCATCAGAATATTTCGAAGTAAAAACTGTTGTTATAAATATATCTGCGAAAGTAAGAAAAAAAATGTACACAGGTATACCTATCAACATAGATTTTTTAATTGCACTATGCCAAAGTCTAATAACACCATCCATATCGTTCAGTCTTTTTAACTCTACGATCTTAGGTAAAACAACATCCCCTATTGAACCAAATATTATTGCGATAAATGGCAACTCATAACAGCCTACAGCATAAACAGCAAAAATCTCTTTACCCAACATATTTGAAACAATGAATTTATCTGAAACTTCCGATAGGAGGATAAAAAGTCCACTGAAACCTAGAGGAACTGCATATCTGATATGAGAATCTGAATTTTTTATATCCAGACTTTTTATTGAAATTCTGTATTTCTTATAAAAATAAATTAAAGAAAAAATCGCTTTGCCACCAAAAAAAAAGATAAGCCCATAAAGTATAATCAATGGCCCTCCTAGGAATGCGCACACTATTACTGTGAGAGCCCTGATAGCCCTTGTGATAACAAGTATTATTGATGACAATTTCACATCATCATCAATAATTAGAATAGTTTCAATGGCCATGGAAAGTGCGAATAAAAATGTGGCAATTCCAATATACATATCATAATGGATAAAGGCACGATTTTTAAAAAACATAGCAAGGCTGTCACCCATAAATAACATAAAAATCGAAAAAACAAGGCCATTAAAAAAAAGTAATAAAACAGTCCTTGACAAGTATACTTGCTTTTCATCCGGAAAATGTGGGAAAAAGTAGTATAAACTGTTTATCATGCCTAAAGGTAATATCGCTGCAACAGTAGTTATGATAAGCATTATCTGCCTGTATTCGCCATATTCAGGCACGGTAAATGCTCTGACGAGAATAATTGGTGTAATCACTGAAATTAAAAAACCTATTCCCCGTCCGAATATTAGAGTAAAGCTATCTTTTGCTATTTTGCTCATTATCATTATCTTTCTATGAGATCATCAAACCATTTCTTCAGTAACTGAGGCATTTAATAAATGGTGCAATGTCGTTTTAATCAATGCAAAAAAGGTTATAAACATAGTGCTTAACAGTTGATTACCAAATAAAAAATAGAGTAATCCACATATAAAAATACCAGTGAGTGCACCGTTTATATTGCTTATTCCTTTATCATTTGTTTTAAGTTTGAATAACTTATAAAATTTCTTAAAAAATGAAAACAAATAAAACATTAGCAGACCACCACCAACAATACCTGTTTCTGCAAATGCCTGTAAATAGGTGTTGTGTATAGCCATACCTCCCGTCTCATTTTGCGCTCTTAAAAAACCAACTCCAAAAAGAGGATTCATCTTGAATAGATATATAGCATCACTTCTCAATGAGGCCCTCTCTCTTGAAGAAGCATCTTTATCTTCTCTTTCTGGCGTAAGCTTTGGTGCTACAATGATGATGCCGATCATAATGACCACTGCAAATACCTTCACAGCTTTAGATTTGACCCGTAACCCAAGGAACAGAAACAGGATAATAAAGCAACCAAGACCTGTTCTGGAAGCTGTTAAAAAAACTACGATTGCGTGGACAGGAATAAAAAATATCGACATCAATACAGGAAGGCCCTTTTTATCAGCCATTAACAGGAGCAATAGCAGACTCGCGACGCCGATACAGGCTATAAAAGAGGTCTCATTAGCATTCCCCCATAGGCCCCAGGCCCTGATACGCCCTGTGACACCGTGAAAAATTTGCCATAATGGACTATTTTCAGGCTCTGTAAAATGATAAAAATAGGCTTCAAAGCAAATGAGGAAACAACTTATAGCTAAAAAGTAGCATAAAATAATTACACCTTTTTTATTTGATAAGAAAACACAAAGAATAAAGTACTTGAAGATATTCATGAGACAATAGGTAGCATTGTGATTAAAATTCGACGGATGAAAAGCTATTGTTTCAAGAATTATCCATAAAACAAATAATATTATTATCTTATCATCCCATTCAATCTTGTAATTACGTACCTCTTTTATATTAAATATTAACACCAAGAAACTAAGAACAAATATATAGTATGAGTATGGAACAAATAAATCAAATCGTTCATTAGGCCTTAAAAAAGCTATAGCGGCAATTAAAGATGAAAAATAAATGGGTTTTCGAATAGAAATAAAAAGGAATAATGGGAGTAAAAATTCCACAATCAAATTTGACTCATATATATAAACTGGAGCTAACCAATTCATTTTAAAGGTAAAACCTCATAATTAAATTAAGATCTACTTAAAAGTCTGTTTCTACTACCGCTGTCAACCAATTTTAACAATTGAGATAAGAGATAAAAAAGGCTGGGTTTTATATCATGGAAGGAAAGCATCTCAAAAATTGTAGATCTGTCAAAAAAATTAAAAAACCCGGGAAAATATCTATACCTATCCGCAGATTTTATAAACCACATCAAATCCGGGAGTAAATACCTCATATTTAGTCCAATTTTATACTCATTAATAATATCCATTTTTTCATTTAAAGCAGCCTTTAGAAGTAAAGCAGGGAAGTCTAATCCAGCTTCCACTAAAATCCGGATACTGCGAGTAAAACGCGGATTTATTTCCATCAGCTTGATTGATCCATCTCTGGGGTCTTCAATAAAATCACAATCACCCATACCATACCAGTTTATCCCTTCAAGTAAGTCCTTTGCCACTTCACATATATCTGGCCTGTATACAGTTCTATTTAATGTACTTGAGCCGCCAGAGACAGGATAGTATCTTGGCTTATCATAAACACCAACAGCTATGACTTTACATTTGGAATCCAGCACTGCCTCGGCTTTATATTGCATTCCGGTTTGAGGTATATACTCCTGAATAATACAAGGGCCGTATTTCTCAGTTGCCATTGAATAGTAATGATATAATTCTTCAGGATTATTGGGGAAATAAATACCTCTGGCCCCATAACTTATTCTTGGTTTTAGGACAGTGGGATAGAGTATTCGATTACAAATATCCGATAATGGTTCTTCTTCTGGAAAATAGGTTTTAGGTATCGGAATATTTAATGAAGAAGCAGCCTTCATTGTGAGACCTTTATCCCTGGCAGTCATATAGATTTCTGGGGCTGGAAATGGAACTTCAGTATACTTAGAGACTCTCTTTTTATTTTTTGCAACCCACAGTGATGCCTTTTCTCCCAAAGGAATTATCATATCATAATGGTCATCACTAACGGTTCTAACAACCCATTCAATATATTGATTCTCTGATCTCCATGGATCAGGACTTAATAACCTCCTAGCTGTATAACGTGAAAAAAGCCCCGGGGCATATTTAATGTGGGATGCTACGGTCAGTTTAACCCCATATTGTCCTAGCGACTTCAGAACAGGTAAAGCCGGATTTTCTTCACCGCACAGGACAAGAACACTTAGTATTTTCATAATTAACCTTCTTCAATAATCCACTTTTATTTTAATATTTTAAAACCATTCTATAATTAACAGACTGGCATCATCGATTGATTTCCCAAATCTCCGATTTTTTAGCAAATAAGAACTTAAAAAAACCAATAATAGCGCAGGAATTATACAAACAAAAATAAAATGGAACTGTAAATATTTTCACCGGCTTTCTTTTCCTAAAAAAAATGCCGATAATCGCAAATGAATAAAACATCAATTGCAAATAAAAAATTAGTTGGTATAAAAATCCTGATTCAAACACAACGATACTATCTAAGAATAATAAAATCATTATATAAGGGATGATCCATCTGAACACTTTATGAAAGAGCAAAAAGAATGATGCCCATGGATACCGAAACAGGTTCAGCAGTTCCCTCTTTGCATATAAAACTGTTATTCCCACCTTTACGGTTCTAATCTTTCTTTGGAACTCAGCTTTTGCAGATGATGCAATTTCAGCAAACGTTAATGCTTCATCCTCGAACACGACTCTATACCCTTGAGAAATAACATCCAATGGCGTTAAAAAATCAGATGTAAGCCACTCTGGAAAAGGGCGCGCCAGAGTTTTGCGGACAGCATAAATTGCCCCATCCACACCAATACATGACTTTATTCTTGACTCAAGGTATTTAATGTACTGGTCAAAAGATGAGTACATCCTTTTCTCCTTAACGCCTTCAATTGTTCTATCACTTCCATATCTCAATTTACCCCCTACACATCCAATAGAAGGCTCGTAGAAATTTTGGACTAATTTTCTGATAGCATTTTTACTGTACATTATATCAGCATCTGAGAAGACTAATATCTCACCCTTGACATATTTAAGGCTTTCATTCTGAGCGGCAGTCTTACCTCCTCGTTTTTCAAGCCCAATAAATTTTAATCTCTCGGACTCATATCCCTTTACTATCTCATCTGTCTTATCTGATGAACAATCAGAGACTATAATTATTTCCAATTTTTCTTTAGGATAATCAAGTTCAAGGCTATTTATAATCTTATCCTTGATTACACTTTCCTCATTATAAGCCGCTATTATTAATGATACGGATGGCTCTATATCTTTTTGTACTATATCTTTTCCTATAATTTTATTTAATAGGACTAGAACCGTTATATAGCCCGGATATGTCGCTATAATAAAAAATATGAGAACCCAGAAAAATATTTCCATATTTCTATTTCCTTTTTACGGAATAAGTTATGTCGTCAAAACGAAAGGCTTAATTAATGGAAGAATTTGGATCATCAACAAAACATTGAGAAAGGTATTGATTGCATGTAATAAAATTACTTTTAAAATTGCTTATTATTAACAACGATAATTTTCTAATAGTTTTTTGAAGATTTATATAATGTCGAAATTTATAAAAAAATGAAGCTTCCTTTACTCTTGGTTGTTCCGGATCTATTTCCCAGGGATGAAAATAAAAAAGGTATGCATTTTCGGCATTTAAAATTTTTTTTACTCCTTTACAGAACAGCCATGCCGGCAAAATTCTAAAATAGCCTCCTCCTCCCAGAGGAAAAGCCCTGTTCCATAATTTCAAATTACTTATTGGGAGTTCATAGAAATCATTATCTAAATTTATCGCTATTCCAGCTCTTTTATTGTCCAGCACACTGAGTCTGCCATGTCGGCTATTTAAACTAAATGAATTGAAGCTCGAATCATAACCATATTCACATTCTTTTAATATTTGAATATACTCATCACTAATAGAAAAACTCGGGGCACGATATCCATAAATCCTTACGCCTATAATGTCCTCCAGTCGTTTTTTGGCTTCAGTGACATCAGATCTAAATTCTTCCCTTGACTCTTTGCTGCAAAGATTATGATTATAACCGTGGGAAGCAACTTCATGACCTGCTTCATGGATTTTTCGTATTAATTGAGGATACCTTTCAGCAATCCAGCCAAGAACAAAAAAAGTAGCTTTAACGTTTAATTCTTTATTTTCACAATTCTTCCATAACTCAAAAAAATTCAATATATTTTGAGTATTTTTTTCAACTCTGGATTCCAGTGAATCCCAAGAAGAAAAAGGAATATAATTTTTAAAGTTTTCGACTTGGAACCAATCTTCAACATCAACTGTCAGCATTATAGATTTTTTCATTTACCAGCCATTTTTTGATTTCTAAAACAATCTTTTTCTGCCATTCAATAAGGGTAAACATATGATTTGCATCTTTTATTACGAGCAGACTGTCATGCGGATCCATCAATTTTTTCTCAAAAAATTCCCTTTTAAAATCAAACCAAAAGCTATCATTGTCGCCAAATATCCAGAAAGTATGAACTCGATTACGGCATGCCTGATAGGAGTCAAAAAAGTAAGAATTTACTACTCCGCAGTTAATTTGTGTAGTCGAATCTTTACTATCATTTGATTTCTTAAAAAATGCCTTTAAATAGGAGAATATTCTTTTATAATCAGACTTAAGCATTAATAACCGTATTATATATTTAGGGTTAAATACCTTTTTTAAATATATTATTAGTTGCTTGCTGGCTAATTCTTTTGGTATTCTTAGGTCATAGTCTGTTTTATCACTATCAAGAACGACCGGGATGCTTAATAATATCAGCGAAGATATTTTATCTGAAAAGGGTGCGCTTAAAAGGGCAGTTATAGATCCACCGCAGAGACCAAATAAAATTATCTTTTTAACACCGGTGGAGTTGAAATATTCAATTGCATCAAGGGTATCATTAACATATCGCCCTGTCTGTATTGAACCATAGTAGTCTCTCATGGGCATGGGTTCAATGATTCCCTCGCTGTCTCCCATTCCATATGGTTCGAACCTAAAACAGGGAAACCCCATTTTGCAAAATTCCCTGGCATAAAAAACATATTGATTTGTGTTTCCATGCCTGCCCTGAACACCGGAATGAATAAAGAGAAAACCATAGTCTTGCGCATTATCTTCAGGAGAATGAAGTATTCCGACCAGTTTTAGCCCATCACGATTTTTAAACTCACATATCTTTTCCACTTACTTCTTTTACCCACTCCTGCACTTTATTATTAAGCTGTTCACATATTTTCATTAAATAATCACCATGAATCCATGGGATCGTTTTCTCAACAAGGCCATAATATTTTAAAGCTTTACAAGCTTTATATTTATCTTCCAGTAATGAGATATCTTTCGACTTTGCCCTAACTCTTTTATCAATATCAATAATACAAAGATTATTTCTATATGCTGTTTGATTTGCAGTAAGATTTATATCCTTTAATGAATTCATGAAACCATGGCTTAGCGGGAAACCATTCAGATTTGCCATGTCATATCCATTAATTACAGTTGATTCATTATTATTTATTTTCTGTAAAATCTGATCTCTATTTAAAATGACCTTTTGGAATAAAACTGACTGAGTTGATATAGACTGCCTCAATTCCTGATTAATAAATCTAAATGCGTCAACAACAGGTGCACATAATATAAGGTACTCCACATTTTTGGGATGCTGCTCGGCATAATAGGCTGAAAGTAAACCACCAAACCTGAGACCAAACAATCCGAGCCTTGCTGCACCTTGTATATTAGTAACCTGATTAATAGCTGAATCGATGTCAGACATTAGTGTTTCCAGATCGATCTCATCGAATGATCCGTCGCTGTCTCCAGTCCCATAATAATCGAAGCGCAATACTGATATCCCATTTGCAGCTAGGCTTCTCGCAAGATTGATCTGTAAAGCATCTATTACATTGCGCTCTGTTCCAATGGGCTGTAGCATTAAGAATGCAATAGGTCCTGGTTTGAAGGGGAGATATTTCACACCAAAAAGCTTTTTATCAGAGTTCATCTTTTCGAAAAAAAACAGTTGCTCACTATATAATCTATCTACTGTGTTCATGGTATTATTAATCAATGTTAGCAAGAAATATAAGTAGTTGCTCGCCAACTACTTTTTTACCTGTTTCATTAAAATGTCCACCATCATATGTGTACTCCGGAACAAGAGAGAAGTAAGTATTGTTATCTTTTATGAATGTTTGTCTAGAACCGTTTTGATTAGTAGATTCAATTCCAGCCAGATCAAAAACTGGATCTTTTCCTTTATATTTTTCCAACAATAAAGAATTGTATTCATTTCTTTTAATATTTGCTTCAAGATCTTTGGAATCGGCCTTACCAAGAATTTTTTTTACCCATACTTTAAAACCAGAAGGAATTGCTGTCAGTGGCACAGTGAAATGAACGAAGGTGATTTCGGGGTATCTTTTTTCAAGACGATCTATACTCTCACTATACATCTTGAGAACTTCTTTAATATCAGTATCAGCAGATATATCAACATAGCAAAATTTAAGAAAAGCTATATCGACTTTTTTACCTAAACCGGAATCCAATATTTTTTCAAAAGCGTCAATCTTAGACATTGGGTTTTTATTCTGTCCAACTTCTGAATGTAAAAAAGCTCCTTCTGAAATATTTTCTATCCTCTTGTCCTGTGAAACATTAAGCTTAATCCTTGTTTTATTTTCCATGACATTTTCAATTCCCTCTACAATATTATAACCAACAGATTGGTGCCCAAAAAAAATCTGTTTTCGAGAGAGAGCATTTAAATATTCATCTGGAACATCTGATATTTTTTTAAAAGTGTTTTGCGTGTTTTCCATCTCCCCTCCACTACATGAAAAAAAAACTAAAGCAGCTAAAAGTAATAAAATTCTTTTTTGATTTGATTTCATAAATGTCCCCCATTCGACTTTACCACTAGATATCTACCAATTTAATTTTTACAAATGATATATTTTTATTGGATAGGACAGCTTTAATGAAATAAATAAGAACATATAAAAATAATTTTTATCTATTATATTGCTATCGAAGGGTTTTATATCACTACATTGGTATCTTTATCTTACTTAGAGTATTATCCATTATCCAAGCCATAAAAAGGATCAATATAATTAAAACCGGAAACGTCCAGTAGACAGAACCTAATTTTAAGACAGGATTATATTTTACAAGAAAAACACCATGTAAAAGAAATATCCAGTATGAATGTTTCCCAAGTAATAAAAGAAACTGGCTATAATAGTTTTTTATTTTACAAATAAGAAGAAGTATAGCCAATATCATCACAACACTAACTACATCATTTAAGAAAAATATAATTATTGATGGGAGATGAAATAAAAGTGTATCTGCAAAATATATTTTGTAACAAATACAAAAAGCAACTATTGATATTTCTAAATATTGAAAGGCTGTTTTTCTTATGCGGAATATTTTTTCGATTTTTGATTCATTAAGTGCAAAATAAACACCCGCAGGAAATGCCAAATATTGATACCATCCAAAATGCAGCACATAGTAATCAAGAAGTAAAGCAAGCTGCCCGATAACAAAAATTAGTATGATAACAACTGATTTCTTTTTTATATAAAATAAAGAATAAGTAACTAAATACCATAACAGTAAAAATGTTATAAACCATCTTACATAATCAAATTCATGCAATACATCGTATATATTAATTCCGATTAATGAGAGCATGATATGAGTTACACTATATGTTTTATTTATAAGAAAATAATCAAAAAACAGAATCATCACTGTAGCAATCCAATAAGGTATCATCACACGGTTGACTCTTTTAATGACATAATTTTTTAGACTAAGATCCTTTTGTAGAGATTTAGCAATACCAAATCCTGAAATAAACAAAAATAGAGCAACACCCTCATAACTCAAAATAAGTGACGCTTTTTCTTTAGCTACATGAACCCAAAGATGACCCTGTAAAACCATCAGAATAGCAATGCCTCTCAACTGATCAGTTGAAAGAACATCCAGTGGTCGCCATTTATCCCTCTTCCTAATCGTTAAAACAGTAATAGAAAAAAGTGTTAAAATGAGAATAATGTTTAATATTTCGATATTATCGAAATTTATTTTATCTTCCTGGTAGTTTTGAAAAAATGAATTCAGCATACAATGAGTATTTTATTATAACTGACTGCAGAAATAGGGATATATGGAATCTAGAGAAATTCAGCAATTTCTTTAGTAAACAATTCATACCCTTTACCATTAAGGTGCACTCCATCACTTGATAACTCTCGCCTCAACTCATTATCAGAACTGAGAAACTTAGAAAATATGTCCAAAAATTCAATTTTGTTTTTTTTACATAGTTCTCTTAACAAAGCATTGAAGTTTACTATATCTTTATTACTCCTTTTGTTTTCTTTCCAAACAGGAAGGATGGAGATTACAATAAGTTCTACTTTTTTACTTATAATACGTTCACATAACTCTTTCAAATTATTAAGAGAAATAGATTTATCAACCCCATACAGAATATCATTGCCACCGATAAACAAAATGATTTTCTTAGGATTTCCATTTAATACTGTATTATCAATTCTTGAAAGGAGTGTATACGTATCATCCCACGCATTTCCTCTATTAAAGATATTTTTACGAGGAAAGAACTCTTCTACATTATAACGATCAACCATTGAGTCGCCGACAAAAAATATTTTTTCTCCTCCAATGGAATTTAAAACCTCATATTGAGATACCTTATCTTGCCAATAACTCCCTTTAATATTATTTTCCAGGTTATCCCCAGAAAAATAATTGAATAATTTCACGATGAGAAAAGTAATAAAAATTGTATTTACAAATATTGAGAGTGAAAGAATATTTTTTTTAAAGCTCATTATAAATCCTGCAGCAATTTAGCTGAACTACAGCCTCCAATAACTCAACCCCGTCTTTTTCACCTCTTCAACATTAAGAATGGATTTAACATCTACAAGACATCCTCGATGGATTATTTTATCTGCTAAATCAGTAGTAGGAATATTGCGATAGAATTTATGACCTACAGCCAATATTACAGCATCCAGATTTGCCATCTCTTCCCATGACGTGAGATTTATACCATAATATTTCTTTGCTTCATCCTTGTCTGCCATGGGATCATGTACAAGAACATCTACACTGTATGTCTTCAGTTCATTGATGATGTCTATCACCCTGCTGTTCCTCAGATCAGGGCAATCCTCCTTAAACGTTAACCCCAAAATACCGACCCTGCTGCCTTTGATATTGTGCCCGGCATGTATCATCATCTTAACAGTTTTTTGGGCGATAAACTGACCCATATTATCATTGATTCTTCTGCCTGCAAGGATTACTTCAGGATGATAACCTTCCATTTCTGCTTTATATGTCAGATAATATGGATCAACACCTATACAGTGCCCCCCAACAAGACCAGGTCTGAATGGTAAAAAATTCCATTTTGAACCTGCGGCTTCCAGCACATTAAGTGTATCGATACCGAGTTTATCAAATATTATTGCCAGTTCGTTTATAAGGGCAATATTAAGATCACGCTGTGTGTTCTCTATAACCTTGGCCGCCTCTGCTTCTTTAATGCTGGCAGCTTTGTATACACCAGCTCCGATTATTGAGGCATAAAGGTCACTTACCTTTTCAAGTGTATCAGCATCATCGCCTGAAACGACCTTTATTGTCTTTCTGATTGTATGCTCTTTGTCGCCAGGATTTATTCTTTCAGGGGAATATCCGACATGAAAGTCCGTTTTCCAAAAAAGTCCTGATTCCTTTTCCAGTATCGGAACACACACTTCTTCCGTCACACCTGGGTAAACAGTTGACTCAAACACCAGTATGGCACCCTTTTTTAAATTCCTGCCTGCACATTCAGATGCTTTCCTCACCGGAGTGAGATCAGGTTGGCGGGCGTTATCAATAGGCGTTGGGACTGCGACTATAATAAAATCGGCTTCTTTGAGATCTTTTTCATCATTTGTGAAGACAATTTTTGAAGCAGCCTCAAAATGTTCTTTATCTGCCTCTCCTGTGCGGTCGATGTTTTTCTTGAGTTCATCTATTCGGACAGTGTTAACATCAAAGCCTATGGTGTTGTATTTAGAGCCGAAGGCAAGGGCAAGGGGAAGACCGACATACCCTAAACCAATAACTGCAACTGTAATTTCAGATTCTTTCATATTAAAACCTCTTTTTTAAAATTGCCACGGACACACACTGACTTACACAGACAAAACCTTAAAATAGAACAAATACTCAATTGAATTATGTTTAAAGTCTGGTCAGAATATCCATGTCTAAAAAATCAAATGGTTTTATTTTTTTTAACATGACTTTCTGCCCTGTCTTGTCAACACATTGCCAAGAAATAAAGATCTTATAGCTTTAAACATATGCTTTTTATGCATTTTAATTCACTGATTATTAGTCCGCGTGGGTTTGTGTGGGTTCGTGGCTAAACAACATATCTTTTTATTTCTGCTTTTGGGTATGTAAAATTGATAAGCAATCCTAACTTAATATTCGTTGCTTTTAGATAATTCAGCATTTGTGCTTCATGGATTTTAAGTAAGGAGTCAATGGCCTTCAATTCTAAAATTACCTGACCTTCAACAATTATATCTGCGAAATACTCACCAACTGTATTTCCTTTATATTCAACTCTGATTGGAACCTGTTTTTCTGCTTTCAAGCCAATTTCATTTAATTCAATGAGTAATGCATTTTCATATACCTTTTCCAGAAAACCTGAACCGAGGATTCGGTTTACCTCGTAAACAGCGCCGTTTATTTTGTATGTCAGTTCGTTTAAATCCATTTTTATTTAGCCACAGACACACACAGACTTACACAGACAAATAACTTAACACAATTATTAAAGTTTTGTTGATCTAGATAATTTTATCTAGTCATTATTAAATTAGCTATCTGTTTCAAAATATCGCATGAGTAATATAAATGTAAAAACAAGCTGGCTTCTTTTTATGTTTTATTATCTCATGGTAAATATTGAGATAAAATCCACAATATTTAAAAAAGTTTTTAATTTTGAAACAGAATAAATCAACATATTTTTTTGTTTTTAAAGTCCGAGTGTGTCTGTGTGGGTCTGTGGCTATTAAGGTTTTTATTTTTAGTTACGCAAATATGTTAGTGGTTATTTAAGCATTTCAAGACATTTTTCTCTATCGATCTTACCACTACTCTTCTTTGGTAGTGATCGAACAAAACTGATTTCCTGGGGAAGCTTAAAGTCAGGAAGTTTTTCAGAACATTTTTTTAATAATATATTCTCATCAATTTCTTCATTCACTGGTACAGCCATTGATACAAGTCTATTCCCTAATAGATCATCTTTAATTCCCAAAACCACTGTTTCAACAAGGAGCCCTGTATCCATTAAGATATCCTCAACTTCCTGAACATTAATTCTGTGGCCCTTTACTTTGAGGAGATTGTCCTTTCTCCCTGTTACAAAGAAGAATCCATCCCTGTCTTTATAGCCAAGGTCGCCTGTATGGTAACCGCGATTTATAAGCACCTTATCTGTTGAAGCTTTATCCTTCCAGTACCCCTGCATTATGTTTTCACCATAACCAACCAGCTGACCTTCTTCACCCACATTAAGCTCATCTCCATTCTTTCCAATGACTTTCACAGTGACACCTGGAATGGCCTTGCCTATGGAGTCCATTTTGTCTTCAAAATAATCAGGATCAAGCCAGGTAAGTCGTGCCGAGGCCTCTGTTGCACCATACATAACATAGATTTTTGTATGATCGGGTAAGGCCCTTCTGAGATCAACCTTAACCTGCCTTGACATGTGACCGCCCGCCTGCGAGCAGTACCTCAGGGAAACGAGGTCATCACGATGTTTTTCAAGAGGCGACCTGTGAAGAAGATATGCATATGTTGAAGGTACGCCTGAAAACCCGGTAACATTTTCTTCTATCATCTGGTTTATAACAGTGGCCGGATATGCAAACTTATTATTTATTACAACAGAACCACCGACAGCAAAATGTGTATTAAGTAGTGACTTCCCCATCACATAGAAGAACGGGAGCACCACCATTTGTATATCTTCAGATGTAAGTTCCAGATACTCGCATATTGATTGAGTATTTGAGGCAATGTTTTTGTGTGACAGCATTACGCCTTTTGGTTTTCCTGTGGAGCCGGAGGTGTAGATGATGGACGACAAATCGTCCATCTGCATAGTGCATGGCGCAGGGCGCATGGCGAAATAAATCGGCCCGGTGAAATGCGCTTCGCTGTCACTATCGTGAATTTCACTGGCTGAAGGTTCTGGATTCAGGATAAAAGCATCACTTACCAATTCTTCAAAAGAAAAAACCTTAAAACTATTAGAATCCAAAGAAAGCCTGGGTTTGCTGATAACTATTCTAGTAAGACCAGGAATTGATAAGTCTGTTGACTTAAGTAGTCGTTCAAACTTCGTTGATGAGATTAATACTATTGGTTCAAGTTCGACTAACAGTTTGTTCAGACTGTCAGGCTTGAGGTCTGTACTAAGAGGGACTGCGACTGCTCCTGCTTTAAATATACCGTAGTAAGTGACAACATATTCAAGGCTGTTTTCCAGGATAAAGGTTACACGATCTCCGTTCTGTATCCCTGAATCTATCAACCAATAAGCGAGGTTGTTGGCCATGTTGTTGATCTGAGAATAGGTCGCACGGGTATCTTCGTGGATAAGAGCAATTTTGTCCGGATATTTTTCGGCGCTGTTTTCGAGAAAATGATGGATTAGTGTTGGTTCCATGATTCAAAGAATTTAAGATTTTAAAACGAAAAGCTATTTGACAGGATTTACATGATTTTCAGGATTTTATTTTTTCTCACTTTCCGGACGAAAGTGAAAAAGAGAATCCACTTGTTCCTGGAGATATGAGAATTTTTAGTGCGGTCTAAAATAACTAACTTTCAGTTTAATTACCTAACAAGACGATTCCATTATGCTCTTCTTCCAGAAGAGCATAATATATAAATCATGTTCATCCTGTTGATCCTGTCTACAGTTTATTCTTTTTTGTCCATGTGTGTCTGTGTGGGTCAGTGGCTAATTGAGCTTTTTCTCAAGATAGCCAACAACATTACTTATCGAATCAAGATTTTCAGGAATAAGCTCCTCATCATCCACCGTTACCGAAAACTCTTCTTCAAGAAAATTCACAAGTTCCAAGATTCCTGTTGAATCAATAATGCCTTCATCCAGAAATGAAGAATCATCTTTTAAACCTTCATCCTGACCAAATAAAAAATTCTCAACTATAAATGTTCGTATTTTTTCTTTCACTTCAATCACCCCTTAATAATTTTTCGCCACGGACACACACAGACTTACACAAACAGATAATCATAACTCTATTAAAACCGATTATGTTTCAAAGCTCCGGCAGAAAGACATTTGAAGTAAAAACAAGTTTGCTTATTTTTAACACCATGGCCTTCTGCCAAGTCTTGACAATAAATTGTCAAGATTTCTTAATATATTAAGGTTTTGAAACATAAAATAAAATTAATTTTTAACGTCCATGTGTGTCCGTGTGGGTCTGTGGCGAATATTGTTTTTTCTTTTTATATTATATGAATTTGTACGAGTCAGTGGCTAAAGCCCAAGTTTATTTTTCGCATATTCAACCATATTCTGATTCTGATCAGAATAAATCTTTTCCATACCCTCTTCTCTGTCCATTACACCCTGCCTTACCATATTTGCTATTTCCCATACATATGGGTGGAACTTATGGCGTTCCAAATGACAGTGGTTTGCAAAGGCATTAATAAGACAGTTTGATGAGTTTGTGTCCGTATCATCCGGGGCTTTCCATCCCATTTTTTTCAGTTCATCCATAATTGCCGATTCATTGTAATCAAAAAAGGCCAATGGATGGATATTATAAGGGAATCGATCCTTATAATTGTCAAAATATTCTGTTGGCAGAAAATATTGTGAAATTGAATTATAGATATCCGCTGGAAAAGATTTTTTTATAGATTCCTGGTTCTGCTTTATAAGGGCCGGATTTGTCTTCATTATTGCAGACTGAATAGGGGCCTGCCCCGGAGACCAGCCGAACGCAACAAGCGGTATATTCATTTCCACCGCGGTTTTTAGAGCAAAGCTTTTTACTATTCCAATACATGCTGTGCAAACAGAGCTTGCGCGAAGAAGTGTTGCCTTTGAGAAGATATCTTCCTGTGAAGTTACACAGAACATATTTTTTACGACAGCCCACGGGGGCCTGAGCTTTATCAGATCAACAGAGAGTGTATCAACGATAGTATCTATATTCGTCCATGCACCGGGAGATACAAAATGGTTGTCAAAGGTAAATGCCAGTATCTTTAAATCATACCGTTCCATTAAAAGCTTAAGGGTATAGCTTGAATCTTTACCTCCGCTATAGGCCATGATCGCGTCATAAGAACCTGATGTTCCTTTTACAGATTCTATCAATTTGTCAAGACGGTCATGGTATTCTGATTTTTTTTCATCTGTATCCACATTTGAAGCCTCTGCACGAAGGCAGTGGTTACAGATACCCTGGTCATTGAATTTGATGCCGGGGAAGGTTTCCGGGAGGATGCATTTTTTACAAATTTTCATAGCCAACTCCTTTTTTATTAGCCACAGACCCACACAGACTTACACAGACTGTTTTTTATTTTTCTCCGCCCGTTCGCATTGCTCACTCGAGATGTATCCGCCTTCGTCCAGGACTACGGCGCGCCAAGAAGAACGTTAAGAAAGATTAATATTAGACAGGATTTACATGATTTTCAGGATTTTGTTTTTTATCACTTTCCGGACGAAAGTGATAAAGAGCAATCCTTTTGTTGTGTTGGAAATTGAAAATTATAAGTACTTATATATAACATTCCTGCAACTGTTAAACTTTTATAAAAGAGGACATCTACTTTTTGCTTTTCGTCCGGAAAAGCAAAAATTTATATCCTGTCTATCCTGTTGATCCTGTCGAAAATTTATTAATTATTTTTATGAGTCTTTGGCAATTTTCTTTTCAACTTTCGATAAAAGGATATACGCCAAAAACAGTAGAATAAAAGCCAGTACAAAAATAATCAGCCCGGATGCATCATGAAGGAATCCCTGTGCTGTCTCCGGACCAATCTTTTCAGCCATAATTGCGGTAATTGTAAGACGAAAAATATTCACAGTAACCGCAATAGGAACAGCGGAAACAAAGAGTATCCACTTTGAAATATTTTTAAGATTTGAGATATAGGCAAATGCTCCACCCAGCGCAAGGAGCGATGTGAGAGAACGCAGTCCGGAACATGCATCCACCACTTCAAGAGAAGTGTTTGCAAGATGAAGCACATTCCCTTCCCTTAATACCGATATACCTATCAGATCAACAACATTTGCTGAAAGACCGGCTGCAAAAAGCTGCAGGGGAAAGGCTATCTTGTTCCATATTATTGCCGGGATGGGTATCATGAAAAAAAGATAGATGATCGGAATAATAATCTTTTTAGATACATTACTGCCAGTAATATAAAGCACAACTCCGAATACGGTAAATATTATTGAACTTCGCATTATGAACAGTTCGGATCCGATATTACCGAGGACATGAAAAACCATTCCGACAGCAATAAATAATAATCCCCAGTTATTTTTTTCAACTGTTAAACTCGCCAATTCATCCTTTTTATGCCAGATCATATAAGCGGCAATAACAGGAATCAGAAATCCGTGTGAAAAATTTGGATCACTGGACCAGTCACCTACCAGCTTGATAATTGTGTGGTTGTAGAGGGCGAGGAAGGCGCCCGCGGTTAACGCAATTTGGATATAATTTTTAAATTTCATAGAAATAATTAGTTTATTACTGTTATGCCTTGTAGAAATCAGAGGTCAGATATCAGATGTCAGAAGTCGGACATCAGAGATCTGAGACCTTTAAAGACAAAATCTAAAATTTTAAAAGGAATTTTTGGGGATTTTTGAGCATTGCTCCCAGCATCTTACCAACCTCTGAACACTTGTTAGTTAAACGTTTATGATCCTTTTCATTAAGATACTCGCAATTATGAGCAAAATCCAACCATGTATCCGTTTCACTATTTTCTCCATCAGAATCGGTCAGTTTACTAATAAAATGTGCCTCGTATCTTCTCTTTGACCATGCCTCTCTCAAATTACTGCATACTGAACGGGAAGATCTTCTTATCTGATCAGTTAATGAATATTTCTCTTCAGCAGGCCATTCCTTACTAAGTTGAAAAATCTCCATCGCTTGTTCGTATGCGGCTTTATATACTTTAAGTTCTTTGGCGGAATTAATTATCATTTAAAATATTTACGTTTATCTGAGTATTATATACTTTCTGATTTCTGACTTCAGATTACGGACCTCTAGTTTTTCCTGATATCTGATCTCAGACTTCTGACCTCTGTTATTAGCGCTCCGCGCTAATTCGGCAAATACTCCTGCAATACTGGAACAAGAAGACGTGCAAAATCCTTCAGATCGGTCAGTGCTTTTTCTTCATTGCCGTTTTCCACTGGAGCAATGAGCCTTACAAAAGATCCGTCTGTTCTTTTCTTTGTGATTGAATCTATTACAAGATATATTTTCTGCAGTACTCTGATGAAATAAATCTGCCTCTTGACTGGTACCAGTACAGCACAACCTGTTTATCCCTCCCGTTTGAAAGGTCGAGTTTTATTGTGTTAATTTTAGACGGTGAATTATTTGGAATTATTAACTCTTCTATTTCTATATCAGTAATATTCCAACCACCGCCAGGCATACAGTTTTTAGGGGAATGCATAAGATCCCCTTCTTTTTGGCTCTGGTGAAAGCCTATATAAAGCTGAACATATCGACCATCAAGAGTTCGGTAACCCGCAAGAAAGGAATCATCTACTCCCAGAACATCATATACCTGCTGATCAAACCTGCCTTCTGTGCCTTTCCATTCTCCTATCTCTTTTGGAAATGTTGAAAAAGGTTTATTCGGTTTCATGTCTTCACTGTGGTTGATGTAGCGTAAAAAGACCATGGTGAAGAGCATTATGGCGACAATTATAATAGTATGTTTTATTTTCATTGCTGTAGTTTATTGTGTTTTTGGGTTACTTAGGTTATGGGTTCATAAAGTGCAGAGGTCTGATATCAGAGATCAGATGTCAGAAATTATCCATATCTATTCTTTTTCTGAGATATTTTAAATCATCCAGGTCCTTCGGTCTATCAAGAGATGATTTGTTTTTTACTAGTTGATTAATCCCGATATAATAAATTGAAATAACCTGATTATTGATAGTGATTGTCTCTATGACCTTTTCTTCCCACGCTTCATGAAATATAACTCCTTCTATTTTGTTTATCAGGTCAATTCGATTTGGTGGCACACCAAATTGGATAATAACTCCAGGTTCTGCAAGTTCATCTACATTTTTTATTCCAGGTATTTCACCTTCCCAAAATTCTATTAATGTATCATATAGTTTTGTCGTGTTATCCTGTCCAGAATCAAAAAATATATCTATATCTCCAGTCAACCTTACATATCCATAGTATATTACAGCTTCACCTCCAACGATAACATACCGAACATGGTATTTATCAAGAAGGAATAAAAATTCTTGAACATCCTTTGAGAAATAGGTTGATTTCATATTTTTCTGATTGAGTCTTTTATATCAATGTTCTCCCGACCATACACTCTTTCACGAAGCTCCTTTGCAGCATCCTGTCGCTCCTCGGGAGTCATACTCAGCTGCTGCTTTATATCCCATTCCTCGGCTTCTTTATAATTCTTTGCTTTGTTGCAGATACGTTCCATGATTATGCTTCTTATATTGGGACACGGATTTAAAGGATTAACACGGATTTTTTTCTTTCAAAGGCTAGGCGGAAGATAATTATAAAAACAAGCCAGCTTATTTTTATAAATTGATCTACTGCCAGATCTTGTAGATATATCAACAAGATTTAATATTTTGAATCTTTGAAATAAAAATATCCGTCTCTAACTATGTTTTTTTTAATCCGTGTAATCTGTGCTCATCCGTGTCCTGAATGGCTTTTCTCTTTGCGTCCTTTGTTTCTTAGCGGTTCAGATTTTTTATACTTACATCTGATTTCGGACCACCGACCTCTAGATTTTCGGTTGTTTTAAAATTCTTATATTATCCGGTACATCTATCTGCCTTGACGGAAATTCCTGCAGGAACATATGATCAAGCAATTGTGTTGAAAGAATGCCCACGAGCGCCATATTTTCCCTTTCACTTAATATTTGCCCCTGCCCTCTTTCGCACTTATTGAAAAGAACTGATACACGTTTAGGATCAAAATATCCTTTCTCAACAATCATTCTCTCAGACAACATCTCTTTCACGTATTCCGGTGAATTCTGCCCCATAAAACAGGATACTATCGGCGCCCTGTATGGCTGTTTGGGGCGGTCTCTCAATTCGTCAGGAATGATATTACTGGCAGCCTTCTTTAATATAAATTTTTCTGTCAACCCGTTCAAACGAAACCGCGGTGGTATTCTCGAAGCGAATTCGATAACACGATGATCCAGGAACGGGAATCTTCCTTCCACCGAGTTACCCATTGCCATTCTATCTCCCTGGCTTGAGAGCAGGTAGTTCGAAAGAAACAAGGATGCTTCTATGTACTGGGCACGGGATAAAGGCGCCCATGATTGAAAATCTGAGGGCAGACTGTTTGTGAACCTGTTTACAAAGCTTTCCAGATTCTCTGTCTGACTCCTGAAATCGTCAGAAAAAAAGTTTTTAACTGATGAAGTATTGTTCCATCTCAGCATGTGTGAATAAGCATGGTTTTCAGTATCTGTAAGATACTTCTTAAAGAATGCCCTGTGAAATGCGTTTGTCTTTCCATCATCACTGAAAATATAGGGGTAGAGTTTCTTTAGAAGCAGGGGCCTTATTTCGGATTCGGGTTGCTTAGCCCAGAACCTCCTGATTCGGTCTTCCTTGAATATATTGTAGCCGGCAAAGAACTCATCTGCACCTTCTCCGGTAAGCACCACCTTGAAGTTGTTCTGCCTTACAAGTTTTGAAAGCAGAAACAGGGGAGCCGGACCGGTACGAAGCAATGGTACTTCTGCATGCCAGATAATATCAGGATAGATCTCACCTATATCATTTTCATGACATTTTACAATTTTATGGTCTGTCTCAAGTGCACGAACTGCCTGTTCCTGAAACCTGGCCTCATC
This sequence comes from Desulfatiglandales bacterium, assembly GCA_963667015.2. Lineage (GTDB taxonomy): Bacteria > Desulfobacterota > DSM-4660 > Desulfatiglandales > HGW-15 > JAAZBV01. The sequence goes on along the minus strand of CAXXJJ010000001.1, from coordinate 968,050 downwards.
AAACCGGCTGTCCGCAAAGCTTACAGAAAATGTCTTAAGCTGGTTATTGAAATGCTTTTTTACAAGGGATGTAGTAAATGTGCTGTCCAGACCTCCGCTCAAATAGGCTCCAACAGGGACGTCCGCTCTGAGCCTTATTCGAATGGCATCCTTAAGCAGGACATTCAGTTCCTCGATTGATTCATTTAGTGTTTTGTTTGAGGAAAACTCTTCATTAAATGAAAAATCCCAGTAACGTTTAATATCCATGCCATGCTTTGATAAAACCGCATAGTGTGCCGGAGGCAGTTGTTTTACTCCCTCAAAAACCGTATCAGGGGATACCGGTGTCCAGCATGTAAATATGTCCGAGAGGGTCTGAGTATTAAGACGCCTGTTTATGCCAGTGTCCATGAATATGGCTTTTATTTCTGAACCAAATACCATGCGGTTGTTCGTGTAGTGATAAAACAGAGGATGTATCCCAACTCGGTCACGTCCTAAAAGAAGAGATTCTTTTTTATGATCCCATATCGCAAAGGCATACTGACCATTGAGCATATTGAGAAAATCATAATCATATTCTTCATAGAGATGAACAAGGACCTCTGTATCGGTGGTGGTGTAAAACTGATGGCCTTTATCCTGGAGTTCTTTACGAAGTTCAGGGTAGTTGAAGATCTCACCATTCAACACAACCCATACTGTTTTGTCTTCATTATGTATTGGCTGATCTCCAGTGTTAAGATCGATGATGCTCAAACGCGTTGAGGCAAGCCAGGTTCCACGATCCTTGTATATACCAAAGGAGTCAGGTCCCCTGTGACGAATGCTGCCAAGCATTCGTCCAAGGACAGGTATGTAATCCTCACTGGATTTGTAATCTATTATTCCGGCTATTCCGCACATGAGTTTTTAAGGTTTGAGGTTTATGGTTTTCGGTTAAAACTCAAAACATAAAATCTAAAGAAGAAGACTGTTTGACAGGATTTACATGATTTTCAGGATTTTTTATTTTCTCAATTTCCAGATGAAATTGAGAAATAGCAATCTGCTTATATGAGTAGGTCTTCGCTGTTATATTCTTATGCATTGAATATATTTTAATAACCATACCGTCTCTAATAAAATGATAACATTATGCTTTTCATCCGGAAAAGCATAATAATTAAATCATGTTCATCCTGTTGATCCTGTCTAACTGTTTTTGTTTTTTCCAGATCTATCTCGCACCTCTGCCTAACAGCATAATCTTAATAGTATGAAAAATTATTGTGAGGTCAAAGGCAAAGGACATATTTTTGATGTAATAAAGATCGTATTTAAGTTTTTCCAGAGCATCTTGTTCTGTTGAGCCATAGGGGTATCTTATCTGCGCCCATCCGGTTACTCCCGGTTTGACACTGAATCTTTCATTGTAATAGGGAACAGTCTTTAAAAGCCGATCTATAAAAAACTGTCTTTCAGGTCTTGGGCCTACAAATGACATCTCCCCCCGAAAAACATTCCACAACTGCGGTAATTCATCAATCCTGAGCTTTCTGAATATTTTTCCTACCTTTGTCACCCTGGGATCATCTTCATCTGCCCATACAGGACCGCTCAGTTTTTCAGCATCCGCTCTCATGGACCTGAACTTGTATAGTATGAAGGGGTTTCCGTTCTCACCTGTTCTTTCCTGTGAAAAGAGTGCAGGGCCGGGGGATTCAAGCTTAATAATGACTGCAAATATTATTAGAAAAGGAAGCAGTAAAATAAGTAAAATGGCAGACAGTATAAAATCGCTTAATCTTTTTATTAACCTGGTAAATTTAGATTTTTTAAAGCCCTCGGAAAAAATAAGCCAGCTCGGGTTGATTTTTTCTACAAGTATTTTTTCAGATATCTTTTCATAGAAGCTTTCACCATCTATTATATTAATTCCCTTGACCTTACAGTTAAGCAGTTCCTTATAGGGCATTACGCCTCTTTTCTGGTCAAGAGAAACTATAATACTTGATACGCCTTCCAATTCGGCAAGTTCACACAGGTTTTCAAACCCCTTCTTTACAGGAATATCTCCCGTCAATTCAGGGTTATCATTGTCTTTTGCACACAATGCAAGAACAATATTATATCCTATATCACGCCTGGATTTCAGTTCCTCCAGCAGATCATGTGACAACTCGCCGGCACCAAGCAGTATGGCCTTTTCAGTAAACAGCCGCTTTCTTATGACAATGGAATACAACAGCCTCCAGGATGAGATGAACATCAAAAGGAAAACCAGGCTGATAAAAAAGATCCATTGACCAATGAGCATTTCAGGCCATATAAAATATACTAATGCAAGTGAGATGGATGTTATGCCTATAGCCTGAACAAGCCGAGAAGTAAGATCAAGTGCACTGTCAGTCACTTTAATTTCATATAGATCATTAAAGTAAAGACTCAATTGAGTAATAACTGTTACAAGCAGGAGCTTTGGCCAGACCATTTCAAATGTTAAGACAAGACCTACGCCTCTTCCGAGGGTAAAATAGGTTGCCAGCAAAGCAGCCAGGAGGATTAAGAGGCCTTCACCTATAATGAATATCAGTTTATGGAATGAGATGTATTGGTTGAATAGTTTAATCATGGCTGAAAAAGAAGATTCAAAGTTTAATGTTCAAGGTTTAAAGAAAAAGACTATCTGACAGGATTTACATGCCTGCCCTGGCGTGACTTAATATTAAATTACCACCTAGATATTTCAGACCAAATGCATAACGTTAACCTTATTATGGCAATGTCAGGTCTAGGCCAGGGATTTTCACGATTTTATTTTTTATCACTTTCCTGATGAAAGTGATAAAGAGCAATCTGTTTTAATTTAAATAATAGGTAACATCTACTGGATACTTATTATTGTGTGAATAGTAATAAATTATAACTCAATTATTAAGTGACTCATTTGTGCTTTTCTTCCGGAAAAGCACAAAATTAATCATGTCTATCTTGTTGATCCTGTCTAATAATGCTTTTCTTGGTGACTTTGTGCCTTGGTGGCAAATTTATTGATAATAATTTTTATAATAATAAGCGTGTTTCTTTTGAAGCTGGGTATGGGCATTAACCACTATTCCGAGCATCTTTTCTTTGCTGAAGGATGCTACAGCCTTTTTTACCATATCACTGGGAGTAACATTTTCCCGGATAACAAATATAACCCCATCGACAAAGTTGGATATTATATTTGATTCAGCCATTATCTGGCTCGGGGGAGTATCAAGTAATATAAAACGATCATCATAACGATCCCTTACCTCTTCCAGGAAGGACTTCATATCGCCTGAGGCTAAAAGTTCCGATGGATTGTGCGGAATACTTCCTGCCGGCAGAAATGACAATTTGTTGATAGAGGTTTTAATCAGAAGCTCAGGCAACGCCTTCTCATTTTTAAGATATTCATGCAGGCCATTTCTGTTTGAAAGACCAAACATATGGTGGAGACTTGATCTGCGCAGATCACAGTCGACAAGAAGGACATGGTCATCAATACCCATAGCTATGCTGGCAGCAAGATTGGCAGCAACAAAGGTTTTGCCGTCACCGGGCATGGCGCTCGTCACCATTATTGTCCTTGGTCTTGGTTTGTCTTTGGAAAACAGTATCTGGGCCCTTAAAAGTTTAAAGCTTTCCGCCTCAAAGGAGTCAGGCGCGGTTAAGACTATAAGCTTGTTATTTACATTATTGGATTTGATCGTTTCAATCACAGGTGCGACAGGTGGAGCCGATACCATAGGCTCAGGTCGGGAAGTAGGAATCACTTCGGATTTAATAACCTTTTCCTTTTTGGATTTTTCCAGTGCGTCAAATATTTTTCCCATGATATACCTTTTTAAGCTTGAGACTAAATATAAAACATAAAAGACTTTTTTGACAGGATTTACATGATTTTCAGGATTTCTTTTTTTAAAAAGGATAATACCTTTTTGCTTTTCTTCAGGAAAAGCAAAAATTATATCATATCAATCCTGTTGATCCTGTCGAATAATGGTTTCTATGATTTTCATCTTTCTTTGTCATCGGACAAAAAATTATATATCGATTCCTTTACTACTTCAGCAATCTGGTTTGCCAGGAGATCAATTTTATTTGTTTTCTCATCTTTTCCTTCTTTGGAGTCATTCTTTTCCATTTTATTTTTAATATCATTGAGAGAAAAACCGCTTTTTTTCATCTGTTTGATTTCGGCAATAATCTGCATATGGTGCTTTGTGTATCTCCTCTGTCCGCCTTTAGTCCGGAGAGGTACGATAACACCATTAAGAGATTTTTCCCAGAAACGTAGTGTGTGTTTTGACACACTCGCCATTCTGCTGACTTCCTGTATGGAGTAGGTTTCAATCATGGTAGAGTATAGAGTGTAACAACAAAAACTGTTAGACAGGATTTACATGATTTTCAAGATTTTATTTTTTCTTACTTTCCAGATAAAAGTAAGAAAGATACATCATTTAATAGCTTTGGAGTGATACTTTTTGCTTTTCTTCCGGAAAAGCAAAAAAAATTATCCTATCTATCTTGTTGATCCTGTCACACACTGTCTTTCGTGATTTGCTTTTCTTTTTTCACTATGCGCTAAGCCCTCTGCTCTATGCGATGGAGCAGGCTCCGCCCCTTTGGGTTACATGGTGCTTCCCATTTGCTGTTGGAAAAGATGATAAATTTTTTTTAATCAATGTTACTTTAATGTTTTATTAAGAAAATAATGATATGAACCGTCAAATACTATAACAAAAATTAGAGCTAAGTCTAACTTTAAGTTTCAGAATGCAAAAAAAATGCCAATAACTGGCTATCCCTGAAACTAATGATCAAGTATTTGAAACAGCTATATTATCGGCAAATTAGAATAAAAGCTTAAATCTTTTTTCATATTTTTATTATGTATTTTCATTCCTTTTTTGGAGATTATTTTACACATATCTTTGCAAAATATTACATACCAGGACTTAATATTAATATCTTGTAGATCCTGTTGATCCTGCCTGACATTTTTTTAAAGCTTTTTAGACAGGATTTACATGATTTTCAGGATTTTGTTTTTTATCTTGAACATCCTGTTAATCCTGTCTAAACTCCCTGTATTTTCGTTTTACTTCCACCCCTGAAGGCCCAAAGTTTATAAGTAATCCGATATCCTTCTTCAGCGCGTTCAGATAATTTACAAGTTGAACTTCATGTTCTTTCACAATGGTATTAACTGATTTCAGCTCAACAATAATATTATTTTCGACGTATAGATCTATATAAAACTCACCTATAACCTGACCATCATAATAAACCTTCAGAGGTTTTTCCCCTTCAACTTTAAGGCCATTTTTATTAAGCTCCATGACCAGGGCTTTCTTGTAAATCTTTTCCAGAAAGCCAAAACCCAGCTGATTAAAAACCTGATATGAGCATCCTATTATTTTGTGAGTTATTATATCGTGTTCCATTTTTTTTGGTAGACAGGATTAACATGCCTGCCCTGGCGTGACTAAATATTAGAGAACCACTCAGATGTCTCAGCCCAACCGGATATTGTAAACTTTATTATGGCAATATCAGGTCTAGGCCAGGGATTTTCAGGATTTTGTTTTTTATCACTTTCCGGACGAAAGTGATAAAGAGAAATCTTCTTTAAAACAAAAATAAATCTCATATGTCCCATCTTTTTGCCTGTATGTGATAAGGTCTTCACATTACCCTTAAGCAAAAAAAATAATCCTGCCTATCCTGTTGATCCTGTCTGATAATGTTTTTCTTTGTGTCTTCGTGGCAAATTTACTGCGTTTCAAGTTTTATCACATTTGTATAACTTGATATGCCTTTTTCTTTTATTTCACGCGCCAGTTCACCAGCTTTGTTTTTATTATTAAAGCTGCCCACCGTGACCCGAAAAACCTTTTCTTTATCCTTATTATAAACAGGTATGATATACGCCTCATAACCCTTACTGATAAGATCATTAAACAGGTCTCTTGCGCTTTCAAAGGGAGTGAAGGAAGCAATATGAACTGTAAAAATCTGATTTGAGGATGATTCTTCCAAAGGAGGAAATTTTATTATCTGGCCGGTTGCTATTAAATTTATATTTGTTATTTCAGGATTATTTTCCTTTATCAGGTCAAGTACACTGTCATTTGCATAGCCATATACCTTCATTGCCAGACCCTCCAGGGTCGCTCCCTCAGTTACAGTTATTGTTTTCACTTCAGGTTCAGGAACAATGATTGAATCGTCCAGAGAAGATGGGATATCAGTAGTTATTGTTTCATCTATTCTTTCATAATCATTAAGCTCATTCGATAATCCATCATTGTCTTGGAGACTGTTATTTTCTGTCCTGATTTTGTTTCCTTCATTATTGGATGAAGCACTTCTAATAGGACTATCATTTACTATTTTAACAGGGGAACTTTCCTCTGTAATTTTTTCTTGTTGCTGAGATGGCGATTGCACCTCTATTCTATCACTTTGAGTTGTACTCTTATCAACAGATGAAATATCTGATAAATGTAAATATATACTCTTTCCAAAGATACCACCGAAAACAGCTGCTATAATAATAAGGATAAGAAAAATTATACTCCTTGTTCTTCCGGATTTATTGGAGTCTACTGGTAATTCATTTGGCCTCTGTCCCGCTTCAACAATTTCGGGTCTTCCAAGAGGAGAACCTGAAAGCTGCAGATCGTTATAGCATTCTTTAACCATACCGGGTGTAAGTTTTTTCTCACCTCTCGAATATCCTAAAAGAAGAATATTATCCGCAAGGATGTTAATCATACGCGGAAACCCACCAGAACACTTGTAAATCTCTTTTATGGTGTTTCGGGAAAATATTCTGGTGCCGTCTTCAACACCTGCCATTCTCAGACGGGCAAGGATATAATCACCTGTACCTTTCTGATCCAGCGGTTTGATATGGTAGCGGACACTTATTCTCTGGAGAAGAGGGCGGCACTCCATGCTATTAAGGGTATCGTTAAGCTCCGGTTGGCCGATGAGGAATATATTAATAAGTTTTTCATCTGCAGTTTCCATATTCGACAGCAGTCGAATCTCTTCAAGCAGTTCAATAGAAAGTTTCTGAGCCTCATCTATTATCAGAATAAAATTTTTCTGATTCTGCAGCTGCTCCTTGAGGAAAGCCTCAAACTGAATAAGAAAATCTGCCTTTGACTGGAAATGTACTTTCTTTTTGAATGCTGAGAATGCCAGGTAATCCATGAAATCATTAACAGAGAACAGGGGATTTGAAAGATAGACATGTTGGACATCATCTCCCAGGCTGTTAAGCAGGGCATGGACCATGGTTGTCTTACCGGTCCCGACCTCTCCTGTCAAAAGGATAAAGCCCATACGCTCAATAACGCCATATGTGAGTAATGCCAGGGCTTCTTTATGGATATCACCCAGATAAAGGTATTTTGATGATGGTGAGAGGGTAAAGGGTTTTTCTTTAAGGTTGTAGAATTCGGTGTACATGTATTAAAAACCGGGTTTAAGGTTTAGAGTTCAAGGTTAGAGACAAATAAAACAAAAAGCAAAGGCTGTTTGACAGGATTCACATGATCTGTATGATTTTTTTAAAAGAGGATACCATTTTGTTCTTCTTCCGGAAGAACAAAATATAAATCATGTCTATCCTGTTAATCCTGTCTAATAATTTTTCAAGCTTTTTCTCTTTGCGCTTTGCTCTATGCATTTTTGTTACCCGCCAATTAATCCTTTAACAAACTCCAGTGTTTTATCAAAACCTTTTGCGGCTATGACTATTCCTGACGCAGCTATAAAAAATCCCAGGGCTATTGAAATGCCTTTGAATATCTCTTTTCGTTTTTTCGATCGCAATTCATACTCAGTAACAAGTAAAGGGATACTAGCCAGTACGGGTATATTAAGGTCATTTCCGGCTTCATCCGGTGTTTTATAGGATGTATCCATCAATTCGAGAAGATAAGCGATTCCGCAACCAAGTCCCAAACCAAGTGCCAGGGTCATCAGCATTATTTTTTTGGCATCAGGTTTTATTGGTTTCAATGGTATTTGTGCAGGATCAATAACCTTGAACTGTTCACCTTTTTGTTTTCGCTCCATGCTTACGGATATTTCAGCGTCCCATTGTCTGTCAAGCATGGACTGATATTGTTCATTAAGGCTGGCATAATCCCTGTTTAAAGACAGTAATTCCTGTTCTCTTTTTGGTGTTTCCGCCACCATCCTGTCATAATAATTTATTTTTTTATTGACCTCATTGATCTCTTCCCTGATTCCTGCAATTTCCAGATCAATATTTTTCAATTGCAGCCTTAATGCCTGATTAACAGTTACCGGCTCATTTATCTGTTCGTTTGTGCCTTGGTCAGGCTCTGTTTCCTGAACCGCCTCTCCTGATGCCTCGAGAGCGGCAATACGTTTTTTAAGGCTTATAATATCAGGATGTTTTTCTGTATATTTTGAAGACAATGCTTCAAGCTCGTTTTTTAATCTTTCCAATTCAGTCAATGGAGAACTAAAAGCGGAACCGGATACACCCGGCTCTCCTGAAATATTTGATGAAATTCCCTGCTGTAAAATTAATTTTCTATTTTCAGCATCCCTGAGATTACTGTTTAACTGTTCCAGTTGAGCCTGCAGCCTCCCAAGTATACTCAGGTTGGTTTGGAGTTGTTCCGGAAGCCCTCCTCTGTGTTTTTCTTTATAATCTTTTAGCAACTCTTCCTTTTCCTGAAGTCGCTGTCTGACATCTTTCAACTCATCAGCTAAAAACTCCGATGTCCCCATTGCCTGGGTTTCTCTGATTTTTATGTTAGCATCGATAAAGTTATAGGCCAGGTCATTTGTAACCTGCATGACTTTTCTTGGTTCTTTTCCCTGAAAGGATATGGAGAAAGCGCTTCCGCCCCCTCTACCGCCTCTGGCGACATCAATATTGACATTCTTACTAAGAAGAGCCACCTTCTCTTCAAGCAGCATTTCCGTTTCTTCATTATAAAGCTTATTTTCCGAGATTATCTTTTCAAGATTTGTCCTGCTCGTTACCTGCTGGGTAATCGTGCGCAGACGATCCTCTGCATCGCTCGATACAATCGAACGTACAAACTCCTGTGGCACCTTTTGCTCCTGAACCAGAATCAGGGTTTTTGACTCATATATTTTGGGGGCTTTTAGCAGATAGGTTAAGCCGGCTAATAAAACAAGCAGGAAAGAAATGATAATCCAGTATTTGCGCCTTAAGGCTATATTTATATATTTTGATAAGTCGAAATTTTCCATAACTACCTTTTAAATAGCAAAGCGCATGGCGCATAGTGCATAGGGATCGAATTGATTTGAAAGCTTTTTACTTTTACTCTTTGCGCTCTGCGCTCTGCGCTATGCTCTCTGCTTTTAGCCTACCTATCTGCTTTTAGCCTACCTATAAGGTTTACTCCATCTCAGGCTGAACATCACTCTATTAACCAGATAATCATCCGCATCCATATCATCATCCCTTACGGCACAGGTATAATTAAGCGACATTGAATAGTATCTTAAGAATGACCAGCTCCATCCATAACCTGCCCTTAATGATTTTGATTTTCTTGATGATTCATCCTTATCCTGTCTGTATGTGAGAGATACATTATTACTGAGGTTTTCTGTTACCTGGTAATTAAAAGCCGAGGTTACACTCTGAAATTTAGTAAATCCCCTTCTTTCCGATTCCAGGTATGCCTCACCCCATCCGCTTCTGCCGCTGAAGGTGAATGAGCCTCTATTAATATCTTTTGTCAGTGAGATATCTGCATTAAACCCGCCGTCATCCTCGTCCAGGTCATTCTGCCGAATGAAATAACCGGCAGAAATATTGTATGATATATTTTCCGAAATGTTCTTTGCATAACCAACCGTGCCTTCATAAACTTCATAATCTGTTGTATCGCCTTCGAAATCCCTACTGGTAAAATCAAAATCCACGGAAACAGTTGAACGGGTATCAGGACGATATCTATACCCTATTCCTTCTGTAAAGCCTGAGTAATCATCTTCCGGAGGGGTATTGTCATCCCTTGAAAAATCCGCTTCTGTATAACCGCCATTAAGCTCAATACCATGCTTAACGTTAAACCAGTACGAGTAACTTGCATAGGGATCTGCTATAGTACCATCATCAATGGTCACATCATCATTTTCAAGCCACGAGTGCCTGTAACCCAGGATAAACAAATTTGAAGGTCCGAAAGTAAATCGAATATTTGCATCCCCGCTGTTACGCTGATAGGTGTTCCGTGTATTTCTCACACCAATAATATCCGCTGTATCCTCGAGCGGATCATCCGACTTGAGGTACGTATCAGATATAATGAAATCAAAATGCTGAGAAACTGCCATGTTAGATGAAAAAGACAACGCATGCCGTGTAGTATCATTTTCATCTCTATCTTTGTATCGGACAAAGGATGGAGAATAATTAAGAATAAAACTATTTTTTTGAGAAGAAATATTAAGGTTTAGTCCCAGGGTAAGTGCTGTCATCCAGTCGCTTATTTCATCGGTGTTGTCCAGATCAATATTATCATCATAGGTCTCGCTTATTGAAACAGAAGGAGTGAAAACTGTTTCATGCGCTGCAAATAATTGATGAGAAGCCAACAACATTAATCCGATAATTGATATGATTATTTTATTTTTCATTGTATCTAACCTTACATATAAAAGCTTTAAAAGACACCGATTTACTTGTCGACAATCCGGCATTTTGTTTTAATATTGACACATTTAATAATAAAAATACGTCTTTCTTTCCATGTTATGGGCTTTTTAACCATAAAAGCAATTTTTATACCAATTACCACGAAGGCACTAAGTCACAAAGAAAAACAATATCAATGCCTTCTAAAAACTCATAAAACTCTACTAGACAGGATCAACATGCCTGCCCTGGCGTGACTTTAAATTAAATTTCCACTCAGATATTTTATTCAAAATCCTTAATATTAAACCTCTTATGACAATACCAGGTCTAGGCCAGGGATTTTCAGGATTTTTGTTTTTTCTCACTTTCCGGATGAAAGTGAGAAAGAATAACCCTCCATGTTACAGAGAAAATGGTTACTTACAATATTTTTTACAGGATAAAGTATTGGTTCACCAACTCCTTAAATGAGGAATGATACCTTTTTGCTTTTCTTCTGGAAAAGCAAAAATTATATCCAGTCAATCCTGTAAATCCTGTCTAATGATTTTAGAATTTAAACTCTATGCACCATGCTCTCTGCCCTATGCGCAACGCTACGGTACTACAATTGTATCTCCGGGTTCCAGCAGTATATTTTGCGCAGGGTTTTTACCCTCGATAAAATCCTGATAATTAAAAGGTAACATTGTCTCCTTATCATTTCCCCTGCGTACAACCATTACATGTTTTGTGTCCGCCCATTCAGTAAAGCCTCCGGCAGTTGATAATGCCTGCAGTACCGTCATATCAGGAGCAAGGGGGTAAGGACCGGGAGCATTTAATTTGCCGATTGTGTAGATCTGCCTGCTGTTGCTCTGACGAACCATAACTGTTACTTCGGGATTGCTTACATAATCTTTTAGTTTTTCCGTGATGATTTTCTTAAGGTCAATTACAGATCTTCCCTTTGCCATCACTTCACCGATCATAGGAAATATTATTCTGCCATCCGGCATAACTGAGATATCCTGTGTCAGATCAGGTTCATTCCAGACAAAGATATTGAGTACATCGTTGGCGCCGACCTTATAATACTCCTGTGACTCATTTGATTTTGAATCAGCCTTGCTATCCTGTGCCAACGACAGATTGCTGAATATAAAAACGCATATTGTGATCAAGCTTACTATTGTTATGATGGTTCTTATTCTCATCTTTGCTCCTCCAGGAGATTTTTTTATCTAATCGCTGAACAATTATTCTCAGACAGGATTTACATGATCTTCATGATTTTATTTTTTCACACTTTCCGGATGAAAGTGAGAAAGATGAATCCAATAACCCGCAAGAAAATTGAAGACTTAATAAGCTCCCCAATATTTATATTTATCAAAAATTAATTAAAATAATGATATCATTTTGTTCTTCTTCCGGGAGAAAAAAATATTTATCCTGTTGATCCTGTCTAAATATTTTATTAACGTTCTTTGCGGTTCAGCATTATCTGATCTCTGACTTCAGATTTCCGACATCTGCAGCATCTTACATCCCCAATTCATTCATCTTATTAAAAAGCGTCTTATAGCTTATCTTAAGTATCTTTGCAGTCTGGATTTTATTGCCATGTGTCATGTTAAGAACATGGTTGATTGCTCTTTTCTCTATATATGCAGCCGCTTCAGCCTTTATATCTTTGAGAGAAATATTTTGATTATTTGTGAGCCCATTTTCAGTTGAAGGGCCAGTAATCATCTCCCCTTCTAAAGCGATCGAATCCCCGGAAGAACTCATCTCCATATTTCTGAGAAATTCATTTTTAATCGCATCAGTATCATCGCCCATCATGAGCCTTAAGATAACAGTTGAAAGCTCTCTTACATTTCCAGGCCAGGGATACTGTAAAAAAATCTTTTCAAGTTCAGGGTTTATTTTGAAGCTTCCGATATCCAGATCCAGTTGATTTTTTCTGATGAAATATTCTGTAAGCAGCGGAATATCATCCATCCTTTCCCTTAAGGGCAGCATCTCTATTTTTATCACATTAAGACGATAGAAGAGATCTTCCCTGAAGAGCCCTTCTTTTATATCTTTACTCAGATCATGATTTGTTGAGCTTATGACCCAGGAGTTCACCTTTACACTTTCGGAGCCGCCAAGCCTGTTGTATTCACCGCTCTGGAGAACATTCAGCAGTTTTGCCTGGAGTGGAAGAGGCATATCTCCTATTTCATCGAGAAACATCACACCATCAGAGGCCTGTTCAAAGCGCCCGGGCTTTAATTTGTCAGCACCTGTAAATGCGCCTTTTTCATATCCAAAAAGTTCACTTTCAAGAAGAGACTGCGGAAGGGCAGCGCAGTTGACCTTGATGAATTTTTTGTTTTTACGTGGTGAAGAGTTGTGAAGGAATCGGGCAACAACATCCTTGCCAGTTCCGGTTTCACCAAGCAGAAGGACATTTAAAGCCATGCCGGAAACCATGGAAACAAGTTCCCTGATCTTTTGTATTGAAGGATGATTGCCTATAAATGGATATTCCATAATGTGGCAAAGATTTACATAGTTATTATATTTTGTCAATATTTATTAGATGTTAGATTGGGGGCCACTAAGTCTCAAAGACACGAAGAAAAGCCCGATGTCAAAGAACATAAAAATAATAGATGTCAGAGAGCAGAAGTCAGCGATCAGTGAACACCAGCATACAGATAAAAAATTTTGTTATTGGGTATTATGTATTGCTGAAAACAGTAATCATCGAAGGGTGTTATTTCAAGGTATTTGGGAAGTCTTTGTTTTAAACTAACAGTCTATAGCCTACAGCCTATCAGACTAATTAAACGCTTTCCTTCTCTCCAGATCCTGCTGTTCCGGAGCAGATTGACGTCTATCTTCCAATTTGCGACGATCAAATCCACAGCGGCGCTCCGGTATGTGGCCTGAATATGAATAGTATCTTCTGTCTATGCCTGAGCGTCTGCCGCCATTATCCCTGATTTCCAGCATTTCTCCAGAGTTACTCACTTTATTTACACTCCACATAATAGAAACCAACAACGCTTACCCAACCCGTTCTTTTAATATAAAAGCCCGAAATATAATATTCTCATATATTTTACAGATAAATGCTGCCTGTCTTTTGCCCAGGCCGATATTCCTGAGACGGCAGTAAATATGAAGGGGATTCAAATAGTGTTGGATAGCTGATGTCATGGCTTTAGTCTAATAGTCTATAGTTTATAGGGTTTCAGGAAAATATGAGGAAGAGAATATCTCTTCCTCATATCAGTTAAACATTAACCTTTTTTGAAAAATCTTTTACGTCCAAATCCTGCCAGACCTACTAAGCCAGAACCAAGAAGAAGCATTGTAGTTGGTTCGGGTACTGGAGCCTCGACACGAATTTCACTTACCTTATATGCACAATCGGGATCAATACCAATCCCAAAACTATTCCCGTTGGTAATATAGCTAATCAAATCAGAATTAGTTATTTCAAATACAACATCATATGTGTTATTGGGGCTATCAGTAGGATCATGCCAAACATCAACAAAAGTAGCATTATACATCGTATCCCACAGGGGATAAGCAGTGTTGCTACCATCTCCATGTATAGTAAAGCCTGGCCATATAGGAAGGAAATCATACATATTATATGGATCAACATTATCAAAAATAAAAACACTTAAAGAATCAGTATTATCGTTAAGAACATCATTATATATATTATCAAAAACAATCCTGATAGATTCTATTTGGTAGGGTGGTGGTGTGATATCTTCGATCTCCCAGGTATAATAATGATCATGGGAAAGATTAAGAGTAGCTGAGTCCGATTCAGGTGATACAGATGCTATAACATTCCAACCTGCGGGAGTTTCATAGTATTCATACTCGGTAGGGGTTGCATTCGCTATAGAAACAACACCTATTAAAAACGCAAATAATATTAATAAAAATACAATTTTTTTCATCTCATTCCTCCTTTTAAAATTATAAAATATGTTTAATAAATCAGTTTCTAAAACCAATAAAATTTTAAAAATATAGTTATTTTTGTTGAAGAAAAAATTACTATTTTTTATGTATCTTCTGATATAGCAACTGCCGTGCCAGCTACCAAATAAAACTGGAACATTCCTAAATAACCCAATTTATCCTTTATTACCAAGCTGTTAGTAATTTTGTTTTTTTAAAAAAAAGATATTTATTTTTCACCTATAGCTTCATATGTAAAACTTTTCCCAATAAAAATGTAAAACAACTCCATATAATGGTAAAACATTACACAGTTATAAAGTCAGGCTGTAGGGGTTTAGACTGGAGGCTATTAGGAAAAGAAAAAAAAGAGATCGGAGACCGGAAGTCAGCCGGCTTCGTTTATTATCTTCGCCGTGCCAGGGAAACTATTATGGTAGAGGTAAAAGGGATAAAATCGTAAGTCAGGGCTCAAAGCTGGAAGGAAGGCGGTTATTTGGGTTGCTTGGGTTTGTCGGGTTTATTAGGTTATCAGATAAATGCCGCAAAGATACAATGCCATCGGGTATAGACTTGAAGTCAGAAATCACAGATCAGAAGTCAGAATACACGAGATAAAAGAAGGAAGACGAAAATAACACTTCAGTCTTTATGCTAACCTTTCTGTTTAATAAACTATACCTGTTTTCTTAGCGTTCTTTGCGTCTTTGCGGTTCAGGTTGGATTTCCATATTATCTTCGCTGTACCAAGAACTGGATAAATTTAAAAAAGCGAAGAGTGAAGAAACATACCTACATATATCAGGCTATGAAAGTCGGGAACATATAAAACATAATCATTATACTTGACACTGCATAAATAATAATCATAATATTTTATCATAATTTATAAGGAGTACAATATGCGCACAACTCTTAATTTAAAAAAAGAGATAATTGAAAAAGCTGTTGAGCTTTCCGGTGCAAAAAATCAATCTCAGGCTGTTAATATAATTCTTGAGGAATATATAAAACAGAAACAGGTAAAAAACCTTCTTGCGCTTAAAGGTCAGCTGCATCTCGAAGATAACCTGAAAGCATTAAGGGAGATGGAGATTGATGAAAGCTGACATTCTCGCGGATACGTCTGTATGGATAGAATATTTTAACAAAGCCGAATCAAAAACAGGAGCCCGACTCGAGAATATGCTTATTGAAAATAAAGTTCTGGGCGCTGGAATAATTCTGACCGAACTATTGCAAGGTGCAAAAATCAAAAAGAATTTGATGCAATTCTAAACAACTACACCGCACTCCCATTACTGGAAGCCAATATAAATACATGGATCATGTCAGGAAAGATTTCATTCGATCTGCACAGAAAAGGTATTACGATACCGACCACTGACCTTATTATAGTATCCCTTGCTTTGGAATCTAACAGTAAGATATTCACACTTGATCCTCATTTTTCAAAGATCCCGGGAGTAGTACTGTTATGATAGATTGGGTTACTTGGGTTGATAGGGTTGATTGAGTTACTTGGGTTTGTTGGGTTATTAGATAAATATCAGAAAGATACAATGCCATCGGGTAAAGACTGGAAGTCAGAAATCACAGATCAGAAGTCAGAATACACAAGATAAAAGCAGGAAGACGAAAATAACTCTTCAGTCTTTATGTTAACTTTTCTGTTTAATAAACTATATCTGCTTTCTTAGCGTTCTTTGCGTCTTTGTGGTTCAGATTGGATTTCCAGTTTCTGATCTCTGACTTCTGACCTCTAGCTTTTTCCTGACCTCTGCCCTACGGTTTTAACTCAAACTCCTGCAATCTATTGATAAGCGTCTTGTAACTCACACCCAGGAGGTCTGCTGCCTTTGTCCTGTTCCACTGGGTCGAATTGAGGGTCTTAAGGATAGCCTCCTTTTCCTTTTCGGAGACATACGCCTTGCTTATTTTTTTTAAAACATACTCATGTTCCTTGAACAGTTTAAAAAGTACTGCGATTTCCTGATCCTGTTCCGCTGATCCTATGTTTTTTCCCGGGCCGGATTCAGCATCATTATTCCTGTTAGTCTGATCCAGTTCCTGAAGCACAAAGTCCCAGTCTGAAACAGCTATTGCCCTTCGCATTACATTTTCAAGCTCTCTGATGTTGCCGGGCCAGTTGTATGACACCAAAAAATCCAGGACTTTATCGGGAATTTTAGGGACCTTCCTTTTAAATTCGAAACAATATTTATTCAGAAAAAAGTGAATAAGCAGAGGGATATCATCTCTTCTTTCCCGCAAAGGTGGAATTTTTATCTGCATGATGTTGAGGCGGTAATAAAGATCATTTCTGAAGGTTCCTTTTTGGACCTTTTGCCACAGATCAGCATTTGTTGCTGCAACAACCCTTGTATCAATAACCTTCTGGGCTGTTGCACCGAGTCTTGAGAACTCCTTTTCTTCAAATATCTGTAAAAATTTTACCTGCAGTGAAAATGAAATATCCCCGATTTCATCAACAAACAGTGTGCCCTCGTTTGCCATTTCAAGACGACCGGGTTTATCACGGTAGGCATCGGTAAATGCACCTTTCTGGTAGCCGAAGATCTCGCTTTCGAGCAGTTCATCAGGTAGAGAGGTGCAGTCTACCTTGACAAGAGGGCCTCTACACCTATTGCTGTGAAAATGAATTGAACGGGCGACCAGTTCCTTGCCGGTACCTGTTTCGCCTGTAACCAGAACAGTGATATCTTTACCTGCAATTTTTTTTATTTTTCTTCTTACGTCGACAATCCCCTTACTTTTACCGATGATAAAAGAGGAGTCTGCTGATTGACTATATTTCGCCTTATAGGAAAGTGCCCCATTAACAGCCTTTTCCAGAATCTTTTGATCACAATCGGCTTCGAGAAAGTGAACACCCTGAAAGGCAGCAAAAAATTCTCCATCAGGTAAACACTCGCAGGACGAAGTAAGTACTGGAGTAGTTGGATCAAGTATCTTTATTTTCTGAATTACCTTAAGGGAAAAATCCGGATCAAGCGATGGATCAAGTATAACCATATCAGGCTTCAGAGCATCCAACTGCTCTATACTTTCGCTGTGATCAACAGATATACATGGTCGCTCAGTCAGGGCATTAAGACTGCTTTCAATCGTCTTTGCCTGTTCGGGATTTTCTGACTTAAGTATAATGATATTAATGTCAGGGATCATATTGTTCCTTCCTCACTTCAAGACTCAAGCACGTCATAGACCATATTGCTTAACTCTATGGCATTGCACGGCTTGGTTAAATATCCCTTAATTGTTTTTCGGATATCATCACTGATACCGTTTGAACCATCACTTTCATAGCCCGAAATAATTATTATCTTTGCATCAGGGTCCAGCTTTAACAGATGTTCTATACACTGGATTCCATCCATTTCAGGCATGTTTCTATCGATCAAAACAAGATCGGGGCGCCATATTTTATAAACCTCTATACCCTCAGTCGGCATGCTTATTGCGTTTGCAGTATACCCCAGCTGTGTTACCAGATTGGAAATAGATTCTAAAACTGATTCTTCATCATCAATAATTAGAATTTTCTGACCATCCCCTTTTACAAGCTGGCCTCTCAGCTCCTGTTTTTTATTAAGCTTACCTTTGGAGACAGGCAAGGTTATTTTAAACGTAGTCCCTTTATCCACTTTTGATGAAACGGTAATAGATCCTTTATGCTGCTCAATAATACCATGAGTTGTAGACAACCCCAGCCCGGTTCCTGACCCAACTTCCTTTAATGTAAAAAAAGGATCAAATATTTTATCTATTACTTCACTTTCTATACCATGACCCGTATCAGTGATATATGCTACAACCTTATTATTAACCTTTTTTGCCTTTACAGTGAGTTCACCACCGTTGGGCATTGCATCCCTCGCGTTTGTAAAAAGGTTCATGAATGACTGGCTGAGCAGAGACGAATTACCTCTTACCTGGAGACCGTCCTCGAGTATCATTTTAATTTTAATATTTTTACTGAAAACCTTCTCTACTATCTCATGGATTCTCATGATAACTTCAGCAAGGTCAAGCTCTTCCATCTCAAGCTTCCACCCCTGCTTGGCAAAATGCAGGAGATTATTTATCAGGCCTACACCTCTGTCAATGGAACCATAGATATTTTTTGTCAGCTCCCTTACCTCGGGTTTGTCACCATAAACGACCTCAAGATATTCAACATTGCCTGATATCGCCTGAAGTATGTTCCTGAAGTTATGTGCGGTTCCTCCTGCAAAGGCACCGATGGACTCCATTTTCTGGGAGGCAAAAAGCTGTTCCTGAAGGGCTTTCTGCTCAAACTCTGCCTGTTTTTTCTCGGTTATATCATCAAAAATCGCGACAAGTTCGTTATCAGGGAGGGTATAAATATAGTATTCTCTCCAGCTTTTTCTGTTTTCATCCTTTTCTATAATTATCGAGCATCTTTCTGCTTTTCCTGTTTTCCAGACCTTTGTCAATTTTTCGATAAATCCGGTACTTTCGATCTCAGGGAAAACGTCAAGGAACCTCCTGCCTACTGCATTCTTTTTATTTACTTTATCTATTCTCGAGTCTGCCCTGTTGATATCAAGGATAACAAAGTCGTTCCCGTCATCAAGTACCTTTAATATAATGACTCCACTGCTGAGATTGTTAAACATAGCCCTGAAACGTTTCTCGCTTTCACTCAGCATTTTTTCGACATCATTAAGCGCACTGGTTCTTTTTTCAACAACAGATTCAAGATTCCGGTAAAGCGTGGCGTTTTCGATTGCAATTGACGCCGTACTGCATAATGCCGAAACAAGGGCAAGGTCTTCTTCTCTAAATCCATAGGGAATTTTTACAGAATCAACGTACAATACTCCCAGCACCTTTTCCTTGCATATGAGAGGTACACACATAACTGACTTGACCTGCATAAGTTCCATGCTCTCGGAAATATCAGCATCTTCCTGTCCGAACGTATCAAGTATTGTCAGGGGTTTGCCGCTCCTGATCACAGCGTCAACAATCGTTTTGCTGTAGCTGTAGGACATTGAGCCATCACCTGCCGATTTAGCAAAACGAGATATCACATTGGCAAAATCGCCTGTCTCGGTATCAACAAGGATAACAAATCCCCTGTCTATCCTCTTTAGTAATTCAAAAAGATAATCCAGAACCTTCTGCATTATTTCATTGATATTAAGAGACTGGTTAATAATGTTGGATATCTTGAAGAGAAAATCCATGTTTTTAGGGGGTGTCATAGGACGGTCCCTAAAGGCGGTAAACATAGCCGTACTGGAGAATTGACCGGAAAGATCTGCCAGTTCATGTGAACTGAAAATATCTTCGGTAGATTTTACGCCAAGGGATAATGCAACATTTCCGACGGCAAAGGGTGTTCCCTCTTCTATCTCGTAATCCATATCAGGAAGCAGCTGCTGCCCTTTCAGGAATGTCCCGTTTTTGCTTCTTAAATCTTTGAGAATATACTTATTGCCGGAGACAGTGACACGCAGATGTTTCCGTGACACTGTCCTATCCATAATCTGGATGTCATTATCAGTCAGGCGACCTATATAAACAGTGTTGCCAAAAAATTCCTGGCTTTTTCCTTTTTTCTCTCCGTTTAAAAAAAATATTTTCGGCATGCTTAACTATCTTTTTAGAAGTTTCTCAACATGTTCTTTCAACACGGCCATTTTTACCGGTTTAGGCAAAACAATATCCGCTTTTTTTTCCATGACTGCGGACTCAGGCTCTTTGCCATAACCTGTAATAGCTATTACAGGGATTTCCGGTTTCTTTTCCTTTAGAGTTGTAACAACCCCTACGCCACTGACAAACGGCATTACAATATCAGTTATAACAAGATCATATCCACCGGCTTCTATTTTTTTCAGGCCGTCCATGCCATCTGTCGCAATAATTACATCATATCCAAGGTATTTAAAATGTTTAACAAAGGCAGACAAAACATCAAGATCATCCTCAATTATTAAAATAGTTTTTGCTTCTGTGCCCATTTTATTTTTCCTTCTTTGCATGTTGAAACAATCAATTATATTCTCTTTCTAAAAAAGCGAGGTCCTGAGGTTGTGTTTTTTTTGTGCCGATTACGGCTATTGTGCTTTTTGTCTTATCCTTCTGGTAATATATTCTCCCTGAATATGCAAAATCAACTTCCAGAACATTTATTTTTCCGCCTTTACTGAAGACTTTTCTTTTAATATTCACAGTTGAATCGTCCGCATTTATCCGGTGGATAATTTCTTCTGCCTTAAGCTGAAACTCATCGGAAAGGGATAAAAAACCATCTATTGCCTTTTCAGTAAATATAACATTTTTATATAATACCCTGAATCTCTTATCTACTGTCTCCTGTTTTTTCGATTTCTTTTTTGGCTTTTCACTCTTAAGCCTGACACTTTCAATCTCATTCTTAAGGGAGTTAATCTCATCCTCCCTTTTTTCTCTCAGCTCTTTCTGTGACTTAAGGCCATCTTCCAGCCTTTCCATCTCTTCCAGAAGTTCATCTATATCCGATGAAAGTGTTTTCTTTTCCAGGTTTAATTTTTCTATATTTTCAGAGTAATCCCTCTCTTTATCTTTTATCTTTGATAACTCATTTTCAAATGAAAGAAGTTCATCTGACAATTCTTTTATTTTTTTAATATGCTCTTCCTCTATTTCTTCATTGAGCTTTATATTCTTTTTGATGAAGAACCTAAGGATTATTAACGCTATTACGATGTAAAAAACAAGTATTCCGTTTGCAAGCCAGCTGTTCTGTCTTATCCTGACATCGATAACAGGCACAAGACCATCCAGTATTTTATAATTTTCCTCAGCAACATCCATATAATTTGGATTATGAGACATGCCCTGCTGAAATTCATCTTGTATCTCGCTTAAATCCGGCGGATACAAGATTTTATTATTCTTTGTTTTAATTAGAATATCAGTACTTATTCCCAGATCATACCAGAATGACTTGTTCTCAATGTAAGAACGGATATTATGATTTATTTCTTCCCTTACAGAATATTTTCCTGCATATAATTCATCGTCATTCTGTATGATTATGGCCTCAATTTTAGCCTGAGCATTTTTAAACAAATAATATTCAAGCCCGTCAATGGTAAAAATATATAATACCGGGGGTAAAAAGATACAAAGAAATAGTATTTTAAAAGGGAAATTTTTCATATTTTAATCAATGTTAGCAGGCAATTGAATTTTAGAGCCGCCAAACATAAAACCGAAAATGTAAAACGGGATATAATATTCAAACTTGAGCACCTTATACCATATCATTCTTCTTACTTAAAACACTGGATTCCCCGGCAGGCAAGCCGGGGAATCATGATCTGTCTTATTTTCAAGTTTTCACAAGTATCAAGCATCCAGCGGCCAGTATCTTTATTAAGATATTCCTGATCAAGGAGTTGTTTCAATCTCTTTCAGCACCTTTTTTGCTTCATCCGCCCCGCTAAACTCCGGATCCAGCTCCAATGCCTTTTTCAGATATTCACCTGCCCCATCCGGTTTATTATTTTTGTAAAAGGCCATACCCAGGTGATAATTAATAATCGGGTTATCCGGAACAAGTTCGACACTGTCCCGAAGTTCCGAAATTGCGTTCAGATAGCTGCCCTTAAGATAATAGATCCAACCCAGCGTATCCATAACCGATGGATTTTTAGGCATCTGTTCCTTTGCAATTCTTGCATACTTCAAGGCCTCATCTATATTCTCACCTTTTTCTGCCAGTCTCCAGGCAAGGTTATTGGCTGCAGCTCCAAAATCCTCTTTAATCTTTAAAGCCTTCCTGTAATACTCTTCCGCCTTTTCTTTATTTCCCTGCTGGTCATAAATGGTACCAATGGCCATATATCCAGCCAGAAACTCCGGATTTTTTGCCAGTATTGTCTCGTACCTGGATATTGCATCTTCATAATTCTTTTCGCGCAGGGACAGTTTTGCGAGTGTTTCATATGGTGCAAGAAGATTCGGTTCTATCTCAACTGCCTTTTCAAAATGCGTTCTTGCCTCATTAAAATTTTCCTGCTGCAGATAAATACTGCCCTGCAGATATTCAACCCTTGCCAGTAAAGATTTATTGCCGCTGTTCTGTTTTTTATACTCGGAACAAAGATCCATCGCCTTTTTGTAGTTTTTCTCCTTAACATGAATCCCGACCAGCATGCCAAGGGCATCTATACTTTCAGGATCAAGTTCCATTGTTTTGACTAAATTCTTTTTTGCATCTTCCAGCCTGCCGGATACATTATAGAGCATTCCCAGTCTCATATATGCGGCAGCACTGTCAGGTGTTAACTCAATTACCTTTTTATATGCCTCTTCAGCGCCCTTTGCATCCCTTTCAAGTATTTTAAGGTTTCCGAGAAGGGTTAATGCCTGTATATTTTCAGGAAGGATTTCCAGGACACTGTCTATTTGTGTCTTTGCGAGCTCTTTATCTCTCTCCCTTATATAAAAATCTGCAAGGATGAGC
Organism: Desulfatiglandales bacterium; assembly: GCA_963667015.2. Taxonomy (GTDB): domain Bacteria; phylum Desulfobacterota; class DSM-4660; order Desulfatiglandales; family HGW-15; genus JAAZBV01. The sequence continues at coordinate 944,906 of CAXXJJ010000001.1, read as the reverse complement.
CGGGCCTCCACGAGCCTCGGATTAAGCTCAACAGCCTTCAGCAGGCTGCTCTTTGCCAGCGTCAGTTCACCTTTACCTATAAGGCATAATCCCTTTAAATAATGAGCAGCCGCATTATCGGGCTGATCATTCAGAACGATCTCAAATTTCTCCAGGGCGTTTTCAAAATCTCTTTTTACCAGATAGAGCCGGCCCTTGAGGTAATTGGCTCCGATATGACCTGAATCAATTTCAAGTATCTTATTTACTGTTTCCTCTGCAGCATCGAGTTTAGAAAAGTCAAAATTCAGCCGAGCAATATTCATTAGGATATTTATGTCGTCTTTTTTAATGGCATAGGCCTTTTCAAGTGTTTCTAGAGACTTTTCGTATGATTTTTGGCGGGCATAAAAGGCACCCAGGTTCATAAGCGGAACTACATCCTCTGCAGGCGCCAGCTCAACAGCTTCCATATATCTCTTTTCGGCATCAGCTATCCTGTCTCTGCTCTCGTAAAATCCCGCCAGCACATTAAGGCTCTGATATCTGGAATCCACTGATTCCAGCATCTCAAGCAATTGCTGTTCCGCTTTTTGCCATTCTCCTTTTCTGCCGTAGATTCTTGAAAGCTCTACATAGGACAGCCTGTCCTTTGGATCCAGACTTTTAGCCGCCTCAAAGGACTTCTCGGAATTTTCCAGATCTTTTTTTAACAGGTAAATCCTTCCAAGAGAGATCTGAGTATTAAAATGACTGGGATCCACTTCTGCCGCCTTTAAAAGGGTTGACAGCGCCGAGTCCAGATCCTTTTCCTGCATGCAGGCTCCAGCCATCAGACTTAAGGCCTCTACACTTTCCGGATTTTTAGCCAGTACTATCCCGGCTTTTTCCTTTGCCTCTTTTGTCTGTTTGCTCAGCAACAGGATCTGCCCGACTTTCAATTGAGCTTCAAGGTTTTCAGGATTGATTGAGACTGCCCTTGAAAATGACTGAAATGCCTCTCTAGCCTCATTCAGCTTCAGATAGGTTTCGCCCAGTTCATAGTGGGCGGCATCGTTTTTAGGCTCCAGCTGAATAACATTTTTCAGCTCAATTACCGCCTTTTTCAGTTCATTACTGGCTATGTATTCTTTTGCCTTTGCCAGATGCTTTTCCATCTTTTCTTCTTTGCTTCCGCATCCGGACACGAATACCGCAAGAATAAGAGCCATCAATAATTTTAAGTAATGCTTTTTAATGTTTGAACTTTTCATTTCCATTTTTTAGCTGTCTCCTCAGATAGTATTTACATAATACAGCTGACTTTATATCTTTGTTATAAGGCTAATAAGTTTTTAATATAACAGGCAATTTAATATAATGTCAAACCGATTAAAATTCAGTTTTTTTTACTCATAATACTCTCCATAATCAAATTATGAAGTTCCGGCCTGAACACCCTGATTTTTATATTTTCTCTTGACCTGTGTACCCGGTTTGAGAGTAAAACAACCATTACATCCTTCTCCAGATCCGCCCAAACCGAGGTCCCGGTAAAACCAAGGTGACCAATACTCTCAGGAGAAAAATATTCGCCGGAACTGGATCCTTCAGACGAGGGAGTGTCCCAGCCAAGCGCCCAGGTACTGTCCCTGTAAACATTTTGTCTACTGAAAAACTGCCTTACTGTTTCAGGCTTGAAGAAATCACTTCTTTTAAAATAATAGTGCTCCCTCAACATATTTAATAATGTAAAAACATCTTCAGCACATCCGAAGAGGCCGGCATGGCCGGAATACCCCCCAAGGGCATATGCATTTTCGTCATGCACCTCTCCATGTATAATCCTTTTTCTCCAGGGGCAGTCCTCTGTTGCGGCCATCTCTTTTAGACTGAATGGAACCTTTTTATTTGTGAAAAAAGTACGTTTTAAACTCAAGGGACTATAGTAGTATTCCGACAGCAGTTCATGCATTTTCATCCCTGATGATTCTTCAATTATCCACTCAAGCAGCATAAAGCCAAGATCACTGTATTTTGAGTTTGTACCGGGAGAGTATTCAAGTGCTTCATTTAAGACCCATTGCCTCAAAATATTTTTTCTGTCATCAGGTGCATGCTTCAGCAGTTCATAGTAATATGGTTTCCAGTCAGGAAGACCTGATGAATGACATAATAACAAACGAATTGAAATATCCTGTTTATCATCAGGGACAGGGATTATTTCGCCCAGCCTCGTATCAAGCCGGATAATTCCCTGATCCACCAGTCCCATAATCGCGAGCGTCGTTGCAAATGGCTTTGTTAATGATGCAAGGTCATATATACTGTCTGTCTTTGTTTCTATTTGAGGCGATACGGTAGATAGAAACCCTGCAGCCTTTAAAAATATAATTTGACCTCCCTGTGCAATCAATAGCACCGCTCCGGGAAATACATTTGTATCCACTCCCAGATTGAGCAGGTCAGTTATTCGGCCTTCGTCTTTTTTATTAAATACTGCCATCCAGAAAAATTGATGCAAACACCTTCGTATCTTCAATAATATCAGTTATCCTGCAATATTCATTTGGCTGATGTGCAACATCGAAACATGTGCTCCATACCGCGGCATTGAATCCGGCCCTGCGGAAAAAGGATGAGACCGTTCCTCCCCCTATTCCCATGGTTGAGGCATCAACTCCCTTTACCTTCTTTATTGCCCTTATTAACGCCTTTACCACAGGGGCATCAGTGGGGGTCGGATTAGATGCATCTTCTCTGTTTACTGTCTCGATTGATATGCCAAGATTTAACTCTTCACCGACCCTATCGGTAATTTCTTTTACAGACTTGAGTATTTCATCAACTTTATAGGTAGGAAGAATCCTGCAGTCCATATAAAACACGTCTTTACCGGGAATAGTATTTACATTAGGAACATTGGCTTCTATTTTTGTGCATTCAAAGGTCGAAACGGGCGGTGAAAAAAGTTCATCAGTTATACCATATTTTCTTTTTAACTGATCAAGCTCTATGATGAGCCTTGCGGAGCCAAAAAGACTGTTATTTCCCCTTTCCGGCGTACTTGCATGACATTGCAGTCCTTTCACTGTAAACTTGAGCCACAGCATGGATTTCTCAGCTACTTCTATCATTGATCCATCCTCAACACCCCAGTCCGGCACTATAATAAGGTCGCTTTCTTTAAATATTCCCTTATGGTTTTTAACAATATAATCCAGACCGTATTTACTGCCTGTCTCCTCGTCGGCTACCATAATGAGGCCGATATTATTATGTTCCTGGCCGGATTCCAGAACCGCCTTTAGAGCCAGGCAGGAAGTGACAATACCATGCTGATTGTCCTCAACACCACGTCCTATTATTTTATCGCCATCCACCCTTACTATATAAGGATCACTGTCCCAGAGAGACAGATCCCCTGGGGGAACAATATCCATATGGCTTAAAACCCATATAACAGGTTTATTATCATCTTTACCCCATCTGGCTACGATATTCGGCCGGTACCCATCCTGCGCCCTGTCATCAGGGGCATTAATCTCCAGCATGCTGTCAGGATTCATTCCTTCAAACAGTTTCTTAAGATATTCGGCCTTTTCATGCTCACCCGTTCCCCCATTTTCAGGGCAAAGGGCAACTTTTTCCGTCAGCTCGGACTGTAAAGAGATTATTTCATCCTTATACCCATCTATTATTTTAGATACCTTAACATCATCAGCCATAATAAACTCCCTTATAACATTTATGGTTTACCGGAAGATATTCAGAGGTAGTTTCAAAACGTTTAAGTTTGAGCAAGAGCAAGGAAGACGAAAATTATAACCACAGGAATACACGTAGTATTTTGAGGATTATAATTTGAGCCTGACACAGATATTGCTCAAAATCGGGCGTTTTGAAACTGGCTCTTCAATATATTAATTACCTTATAAGCTGGATAACCCGGCAATTTCATTCATTATATAATCCAGCAATTCCTTTGGATTATTGAAATTATTATTCCCTACGGGTTTGCCAAAGGTAATATCAACCAATTTTCTCCCAAAGGCATTACTGTATTTGATACCTGCCGGCAAAAATACTGTTTTTACATTTGTATAGATCATCCTGATAAAACCTGTATGCCCCGACCCCATATGGTTTTTATAATATGTGCCCTCAGGAAAAACTACCACACCTTCTTTCTGCTCAAGCTTATGTAAAACCGTTGAAAAAGTAAACCGGCTTCTATTCGGTTTTTCTCTATTCAGGGGGAGCCCTCCAAGCATTGCAATTATCCTTTTAGAAAGGAAATTATTAAACAATTCCTGTTTGGCAACAAAGTATAATGGTCTTTCAATTGATATGGCAATCAGGGGAATATCTTCCCAGCGCTGATGCTTGGGAAGCAGAACAAATGATTTGTTTGCGGGAATATTTTCTATCCCCCTGATGTTTAATTTAAAGAAAGGGGAAAGGAAGGCCCTGGACGCCAGTTTAACAATACTTACAGCCAGGCGGTTCCTTTCCGGAATTGCTGATGTATGCATCAGAGCTGATTCGGCTACCTATTCAACCGTCACGCTCTTTGCAAGGTTTCTCGGTTTATCAATGTCCCTTTTCAGGAGCAGCGCGCAATAATAGGACAGCAGCTGACAGGGAACAACAGCGAGGATGGGGTAAAGAAAATCCAGTGTTTCAGGTATCTCTATAAAATCATCAACCATCTCTTTGAGCAATGTATCTCCCTCTGTACCTATTGCAATGATCGGACCTCTCCGGCTCTTTATCTCCTGGATATTGCTGATCATCTTTTCATACATGGAGTCCCTTGGAGCAATTGCCACTGTAGGCATCTCAGGATTTATAAGGGCTATGGGGCCATGCTTCATTTCACCGGCAGCATAACCTTCTGCATGTATGTATGAAATTTCTTTCAGCTTAAGCGCGCCTTCCATGGCGATTGGATATTCATACTTTCTTCCAAGGTAAAGCCAGTTGCTTTTTTGGTGATATTTTTCAGCAATCGCCTCAATCAGGTTTGCCTTGGAGAGTATCCATTGTACCTGTTCGGGCAGTGCCTCCATGGCCCTGATTGCTTCTACACCATCGGTAAGAGATAAATTCTGGTGCCGGCCGAGCAGAATAGCCAGAAGTGTCAGTATGGTAAGCTGAGATATAAATATTTTAGTGGACGCAACACCTATTTCAGGACCTGCATGGTTGTAAACGCCGGCATCTGTCTCACGGGCGATGGAACTGTCAACCACATTGACTATTCCTAAAAGATTGGCGCCTTTTCGCCTTGCTTCCCTCATGGCCGCAAGGGTGTCAGCTGTTTCTCCGGACTGGCTCATGGCAATAATAAATGTATTGGGAGGAAAATTCAGTTTTCGGTAACGGAATTCTGATGCCAGTTCAACCTCTACATCAATCTCCGTCAATTTTTCAAACACATACCTTCCCACACATCCGGAATAATATGATGTTCCGCAGGCAACGATTACTATGTGCCTGGAATCTTTTAGCTTCTCCCATACGGGCATTATTCCGCCAAGTTTCGGTACACCCTCTCCCTTTTCAAGCCTGCCTCTCATGGCATTCCTGATTGTTTCAGGCTGTTCGAATATCTCCTTCAACATAAAATGGGGAAACCCGTCCAGTTCAACATCTTCGGCTGACCATTCAACGGTTTCTGCCTCTCTTGTAACAGCAGTAGCCTGGGCAGTAGAAATGGATACATTATCCCTGGTTATGACCGCAAGTTCGTTGTCATCAAGGTGGATAACGTTTTTGGTATATCTCACCATGGCGGACACATCAGAGGCGGCAAAATTACCGTCTTCGCCGACACCGATTACCAAAGGACTTCCTCTCCTTGCCACAACAATCTGGCCGGGAATATCCTTGTGTAAAATTGCCATTCCGAAGGTACCTTCTACCTTTGACATGGCCTTTCGTACGGCTTCACTGAGATCGCCATCAAAATAATCGGATATTAAATGGGCAAGGACTTCGGTATCTGTTTCACTTTTGAATACCACTCCTTTTTTCCCTAGTTTTTTCTTTATTGCCTGATAATTTTCAATAATCCCATTATGGATAACAAAAATCTTTTCATCCATATCACAGTGAGGATGGGCATTCTTTTCAGAAGGCTCACCATGGGTAGCCCACCTGGTATGTGCAATACCTGTTGTACCGTTTATCTCAAGCCCATGGGTCTTCTTTTCAAGCTCCGCAATCTTTCCCAGGGCACGGTAGTAATCCATCTTGTCTGTATCCTGCACAGCTATACCTGAAGAATCGTAGCCTCTGTATTCCAGTCTTTTCAGACCCTCTATCAGAAGAGGTTTTGCCTTATTATTACCCACATAACAGACTATTCCACACATGCCTTATCTCCTATCTTTTATGTTATCTGATTACTTCCATTCCACCCATATAAGGCTGAAGCGCCTTTGGTATTACAACGCTGCCGTCTTTCTGCTGATAATTTTCCAGGATTGCAACAAAAGTCCTTCCAACCGCCAGCCCGGACCCGTTAAGCGTATGAACAAGTTCGGTTCCCTTTTCTCCTTTACGTTTAAACCTGATGCCCGCACGCCTTGCCTGAAAATCCTCAAAGTTACTGCATGAGGATATCTCTCGGTAGAGCTGCTGCCCGGGAAGCCATACTTCAAGGTCGTAGGTCTTTGCGGAAGAAAAACCCATATCTCCTGTGCAAAGGGTTATAACCCTGTATGGAAGTTCAAGGCGTTTAAGTATTTCTTCGGCATTCAGGGTGAGTTTCTCAAGCTCATCATATGAATTGTCAGGTCTGCAAAATTTAACCAGCTCAACTTTATTGAACTGATGATTCCTTATAAGCCCCCTGGTATCTTTTCCGTACGACCCTGCCTCGGACCTGAAACATGGAGTATAGGCAGTATAATATATGGGCAGTTCTTCTTCCCTGAGTATCTCGTCCCTGTGTATGTTTGTAACAGGGACCTCGGCAGTAGGAATAAGGTAATGATCCGATCCCTGTATCTTAAAAAGATCTTCCTCGAATTTAGGGAGCTGCCCTGTGCCCGTCATGCTTGCAGAATTCACCATAAAAGGAGGAAGTATTTCAGTATAGCCGTGTTCCGTTGTATGGATATCAAGCATAAAATTGATCAGGGCCCTTTCAAGCCTTGAACCCGCTCCTTTATAAAGTGCGAACCTTGCACCTGCCAGCTTTGCAGCCCTGTTAAAATCGAGTATGCCCAGATTTTCACCAATATCCCAGTGAGACAAAGGCTCAAAATCAAAATCTCTTTTTTCGCCCCAGATACGGACAACAGGATTGTCATTTTCATCACGCCCGACAGGAACTGTTTCATGGGGGACATTGGGAATTACCATGACCAGCTGATCCAGCTTTTCCTGGATTTCTCCCATTCCTGTCTCAATTTCCTTAATTCTTGCTGAAACTTCTTTCATATCGGAAATAAGAGAGGATGCGTCTTCGCCATTTTTTTTCATGACAGCGATCTCTTCGCTTACGGTGTTTCTTCTGGACCTAAGGGCTTCGACCTCAGAAAGCTTTTCTCTTCTTTCAGCATCAATTGATTCAAAAACAGAAATATCAAGGTCATTATTCCTGTTTTTAAGCATGGTTTTAATTGTTTCGATGTTATTACGGATATATTTTAGATCAAGCATCTTTTCCCCTCTTAACATTTTTGTCAATTTTTACCATGAATTAAGCCGTGTGGTCAAATGCCTTTTTGCCAATTGCGGATGTTTTAAATCCATGTTATAAAGCGAGAATTTGACAATATCAGGTATCGACTTATATTAAAAAAATTTGGAAGACATGAATAATAAATCGCAAAACAGCATATGGAATTTCCTCTGTTCGGTAAAACTGACCATCTTCATTCTTGTCATATTAGCCGCAACATCAATAATAGGTACAATAATCCCTCAGGAAGAAGCAGGAGGGCAGTTTACCAGAAATCTGGGACCGATTTTTGTGAAGATTGTTTTATCACTTCAATTGGATGACATGTATCATTCTGTCTGGTTCCAGGGGATCATTTTCCTTTTAACCCTGAATTTAACAGCCTGCTCTTTAAACAAGTTACCCGGTACATTCAAATTATATAAAAAAATACCCTCTCCCGACAGAGAAAAGATTTTTACTGACGCTCCTGCCCACAGAATAATTAAAAGCAGGAAAAGTAAGTCTGAAACTTTACCAGTAATAAAAGAGATTATTAAAAAACAATACTCAAGAGCAATTGATAAAAAAAGTGATTCATCAGTTTATCTCTATTGTGACAAAGGAAGGTATTCGCTCTTTGGAGTATATCTTGTTCATTTCAGTATTTTGCTTATTTTAATTGGTGCAATAATCGGATCTCTTTACGGATTTGATGGTTATGTAAATATTCTTGAAGGCGATTCGGTTGACTACATATCAACAAGCGGCCAAAACAATCACAAACACATTGATCTTGGTTTTGTCGTAAGCTGTGACAAATTCTCTGTAGACTTTTATGAAGGTGGAAGGCCCAGGGAATATAAAAGTGATATAAGATTTTCGTTAAATGGAGAGACTGTCAAGCAGGGACACCTTCGGGTGAACCACCCCCTTACCTTCAGGGGTATCACCTTTTATCAGGCCAGTTACGGGTCAATCGCAGGAGACGAAGCGCGAATCACCGTAAAGCTGAAGGAGAGCAATGAGCCTGTTACCTTTATCGCTGAGACAGGCAAACCCATCGCTTTACCTGATAAAAACGGAGAAGTAATTCTTGAGGAGATCAGAGAAGACTTCATGAGAATGGGGCCGGCCGTTTTACTCAACATAAAGCCTGCAAATGCTGACGCTACGCAGATCTGGTTATTTCAACACCATGAAAGAATAATGCGTCAGTTTTCATCATTCGAGCAGTTCCCCAAATTTAATCCTTCAGCTGTTGCGCCCTATACCTTTGCGCTTGACGACATTGAGCAACTCTATTACACGGGACTACAGGTTAGCAAAGACCCTGGCATTGTTTATATTTATACAGGCTTTATTATGATTATTATCGGACTTTTTATAACCTTCTTCTCAGCTCACAGACGGGTGTGGATAAAAATCAGGGAAGATGGAAAAAATACGAGAATAGTCATTGCAGGAATGGCAAATAAAAATCCGGTTGGAATGGAAAGAGAACTTGACCATCTTACAGATAAAATTAAAACAAAATTAGACAGGAAACATGACTGATGAATAATGGAATAATCTTAAATTACATTACCTTTATATATTTTTTAGCCTTTCTCGCCTACCTGCTTATGATGTGTTTTGATAAGAAAATATTCGGAAAGGCCGCCACAGTCATTACTGTCATCGGATTTATCGGACATACTGCCGGGCTCATTTTAAGATGGATTGAGTCATACCAGCTTGGTATTGGCCATGCACCCCTTTCAAATTTATATGAATCATTGATCTTCTTCTCCTGGACAATCATCCTGCTTTATTTGCTGGTTGAGTGGAGAGTAGGCAATAAAAGTATTGGTGCCTTTGTTACGCCACTGGCCTTTCTTGCAATGGCCTATTCTTCTTTTTCAAACGATGCAATAGAACCCCTTATCCCTGCACTTCAAAGTAACTGGCTTACATCCCATGTAATAACCTGCTTTGTCGGTTATGCTGCCTTTGCGCTTTCATTCGGTCTTAGCTATATGTACATTATCAGAGGCCTGAACAGGTTGAATCCCTTTTCAATAAAAGGACGCCTGAGCCGCAGCAAATATTCGGATTTATGTACTATCTTGCTTATCAACATGATATTTTTATTCCTTATCTATTTTTTTGTTATCAAGGACATACAAATTGCAGACATTCACCTCAATATCATCAACTATAATAGTCTGTTGGCCGCAATCGCCTTAGACCTTTTTTACACATGTGTCATTGTAACTGTCCTTATTTTTATTTGTCAGTCCATCCGCAGAATGCACGACGTTGGAAAAAAAGGATTTTCACTACTGATACCCATCTACAATTGTTTTCTGCTGTTCAGCAAAGGAAATGAGGAAGAGAATAACTACGGGATTCACGATAAATATTATAATGATTCCAGGTCCCGTCTTCTTAAGATCTTTCCCAACCATGCTATTCTGGAAGAACTCAGCTACCAGATGGTTGTTATAGGTTTCCTTATGTTGACCCTGGGGATTATCACAGGGGCAGTATGGGCCAATTCAGCCTGGGGGACCTACTGGAGCTGGGACCCGAAGGAAACATGGTCTTTGATAACCTGGTTCATCTACGCTGCAATGCTTCACTCACGCCTGGTTTCAGGATGGAGAGGCAAAAAGATGGCTTTATTTTCTATTGTGGGCTTTTTTTGTGTAATTTTCACATACCTCGGTGTAAACCTTTTGCTTTCAGGACTTCACAGTTATGGCTCAGCATAGGAAATGCCAACGAGCTTGACATATGTAACAACTGGATTTTTACTTGGCCTGACCGGATTAATCCCTGGCCCATTATTAACACTGGTAATATCCGAATCTATTAAGCATGATACAAAAGCAGGTATCAAGGTTGCTGCATCTCCCCTGATAACCGACCTGCCAATCATACTCATTACCATTCTTATTATGTCCAGATTTGCGAACACAGATTACATATTAGGGACCATTGCCTTTGGAGGAAGTATCTTTCTGATATATCTTGCCTTTGAAAGTTTTTCATTCAGGGGTGCCATTGCTGACAAAAATATTTCGGATAATCTCCTTAAAAAAGGAATCATCGCCAATCTGCTTAATCCAAGCCCTTATGTCTTCTGGTTTACAATCGGAGCCCCAACAATAATAAAGGCATTTAGCGAAAGCTTTATAAACGCAGCACTCTTTATAGTTGTATTTTATTCTGTCCTGGTAGGATCAAAGATAGTGATTGCTATTATTACCGGAAAGGCAAAATATTTTCTCAGCAGCAGATATTATCTGTATATAATAAGATTTTTAGGAGTTGTACTTTTCTTATTTGCACTTTTTTTTATAAAAAATGGCTTGGTCTATTTTAGTTTTTTTTAAAACCATTAAAGAGTCACGAAGACACTAAGTCACTAAGAAATGCAAAAAAGTATTAAGATTTAAAATAAAATCCTTTGTGTCTTTGTACCTTTGTGGCAGGCTAAACCTTAGCCCTGAACCTCTCTTTTAATATAAATATCCCTTTTAGGATAGGGAATCTCTATCCCGTTCTTCTGGAACTCTTCCTTTACGCGATCGGTTATATAGGAAATATTAACCCGGCAATTAAATAGGAGACTATCAAGCAGCATAAGCAATCTTAGGGTGTTTAAAATATTTTTTAACACGTCCAGGTAGTTTTTGAAGCTTTCTCAAATGAGAAATAGCTTTTTGCTTGAGTTCTTTTTTTGTTCTGGCTGGAATACCAGAATGTACACCGACCTTTAGGTCGCAGTTTAGGTATTCATCAGGATTTAATTCCGGTGAATATGATGGAAGAAAGAACAACTCAATTTTGTCTTCATGTTCTTTCAGCCAGTCTTTGACAATATAGCTATGATGGACTTTCAAATTATCTACAATCAAAAAGATTTTTTTATCAGCATCTTTGATCAATCGTTCCATGAATTTGATCATCGTTTGGGAATTCATCTTGTTTTTATAAACCATAAAACGAACTTTACCTTGATTGGTGACAGAGGAAATCAGGTTGACGCGCTGGCACCTGGGATGAAGCCTAATCGCCGGTGTTTCACCACGAGGAGCGTAACTTCTTCCATGGTAACTGTCGTTACACAATCCAGTCTCATCCCCCCAATGAATTTCCGCGGTCTCTTTTTTTGCACGTTTGGAAATATCCGAGTATTCTGTCTCCAACCAAGCTTTGACTGCTTTTGGATTTTGTTTATAGGCTTTCTTCAGTGGTTTTTGTGGAGTAAAATTCCATCTGTTCAGATACTCGCCAACAGTTCTGATCGGCATATCTATATTCCACAATTGTTTGATGAGTTGCTGTACGGCAATGCGTGTCCACAAAGCAAATGGTAATTTCATTTGGTCAGGGCATTTGTCTTGTATAGCTTTTTGCAATTCTTTTTCCTGATCAGGTGTCAACGTGCGGCAACTGCCCTTTGGACGGCCACGCTTTTTAATTTTAAGGGCTTTATTACCTTCTTTTTGATAAAGAGCCCACCATGTACTGCAAATGGATCGGCTCACTCCTGTAATGGCACTGATCTCATTATGCGTTCGTCCCTGTTTTCGGAGTCGAATGACTTGATTACGAATTTGTTGTTGGGCATCAGTGCTGAGTTTCCTTGCGTCTATTTTTTCCATGATCGTGTTATAACAAAATACGATCCATTTGTTAAGTATTTTGTTGCCGGGTTAATAGTATCCATCCTTTTCCTGGGATCCGCAATCCATACCCTTGCCTCAAGGTTAACAGCGGAATCTCCGAATGTTTTAACCACCACCTTGGGAGCAGGTTCTTTCATGACCCATTCAAGCTCAAGACTTACTTTACTTATAATTTCTTTAGCCTTTTTCACATCGGCATCATAGGCTATTCCGACCGGTATCCTTACCCTGATTTCATCAGTTATTGTAGTATAGTTTATAATATCCCTCATCATGATTTCATTATTGGGAATAACTATTACAATATTATCAGTTGTTTTTATCCTTGTAGCCCTTAATCCTACGTCGATTACATCTCCCCAGGTAGCCGAGTTTGCTGGAGCAGACCATACCTCTATCCTGTCTCCAACCTCAAACGGGCGGTCTATTAAAAGCAGAACACCTGCGATAATATTAGAGAGTGTATCTTTTGCAGCAAAACCTATGGCTATTCCAGCCACCCCGGCACCTGCCACGAATGGCACTATATTAACCCCGACAACATCCAGGGCAAGGATTATTGCTGTAACATAAATGATCACTGTAGAAAAACGTTTCAACAGGTCAAAAATTACATCATCAATCTTTGTTGATGTTTTCGATACAAGCTTTTGTTCCAGATATGGAATGAGATCCTTTGCAAGACTATTTGCAAAGGATGCAATCAATATTACCATTATGGCATAAAAAATACGTTCGAAGACCGGCAGGTTGATAAAACTTATCAACCCTACACCAATCATCAGGAAAATTACAGAATGGCCGGCTTTTTTTATCAGCACAAAAATGTTTTCATTGGCTTTTAAAAAAGGGCTTATCTCTTTTCGTTTTTCAAAACGAGACACCACAAAATTAAGTATCCACCAGGCAATCAGCCCCAGCATCAGTATAATAAGCACATTTGCTGCTGAATTAATTAAAGGGTCGCTGTGTAATGTAAAACGGGGATAAAAACCTTTCAGTATATCCTGCATCTTAATTTCCTTTTATATCGGTTATAATGTTTCCCATAATTTCCAGAAGGAGGGGAATGATTTATTTACACAGCTTTCATTCTTAATGATAATATCCGGAACTCTGATCCCTGCCATTGCAAAACTCATTGCAAGGCGATGATCATCGTGGGAATCAATCTCAGCGCCTGAAAGCTTTTCTTCTCCATAAACAACAAGACCGTCATCACGTTCTTCAACCCTGCCCCCGACACGTCTTATTTCATTTGCAGTATCAGCTATTCTATCACTTTCCTTATGTCTCAGATGGGAGACATTTGTTATAGTTGTTTTTCCTTCTGCAAAAAGAGCAATAACTGCAAGAGTAGGTGCCATATCGGGCATGCTGCCCATATCAACACATACGCCGGTTAGAGTTCTACCGCTTACTGTGACGCTGCTTTCTTCCCGTTTAATATTACATCCCATTCTTTCAAGGATATCCAAAAGCCCCATATCGCCCTGTCTGTTTTTAAATGGATGAATATTTGTGGTTTTTACAGTCCCGCCCGTTATCGCTGCGGCACCCCAGAAATAGGAAGCGGACGATGCATCTCCATCAATAACAAATTCCCGCGCAGTATATGACTGCCCTGACGGCACATTAAAAATCCTGTAATTTTTATTTTCAATATTAACCCCAAAGGATTTCATGACATCCATAGTAAGATCAATATACGGCCTTGAAACCAGCTCTCCGGACACCTCAACTGTTAGATCGGACCCGGCATACGGCCCTGAGAGCAAAAGGGAGGATATGTACTGACTGCTGATATCTCCCGGGATTATTACCCTGCCGCCTTTAATACCCGAAGCATTAATCAATACCGGTGGGTAACCTTCCTTTTCCAGATAGCGGGCATCCACACCAAGTTTTTTTAACGCATCAGCCAGATATGCTACAGGTCTTTCCTTCATTCTCTTGGTTCCGGTAAAAATAAACGGCCCGTTAGCAAGCGCTGCGACAGAAAGAAGCAGTCTGTATGATGTCCCTGAATTCCCAAGGTCTATTTCCAGTTTTTCGGATACAGGATTGAAGAATCCTCCGTTTCCACTCACATGAACTGTATCTTCATTTATCGCTATATCAATCCCCAGCTTTTGAATGGCGCCGGCAGTATAAAGTGTATCGTCACATGCGAGGAATGATTTTAGTGTGCTCTGGCCCTTTGCAAGACCGGCAGCAATAAGTGCACGATGTGTGATACTTTTTGATCCTGGAATATTTACAGTACAATTAATATTGTCTTTTTGTATTATAGGCTTCATGATCTAACCATAGAGGGCTTCTTCAACTTTCTTTTTCATCAGCTTAACCGGTGCTTCCTGTCCGGTCCACAGCCTGAACTGTTCTGCACCCTGATAAATAAACATCCCAAGACCATCGACAACCCTGCAGCCCCTGTCATAAGCAATATTGAGAAGCTTTGTTCTCCTGGGATTATAGATTATATCCATTAGTGTCATACCCTGCTTTAAAATTTTTTCAGTGACAGGGCAGGAACCGGCATTGGGCGTCATGCCGACAGGGGTTGTATTTATCAGTATATCAGGGTTTTCATCCTCAAGCTGTTCCAGGTTTATATATCTTGAACCAAGAGAATTGGCTAACATCCGGCCTCTTTCCTCAGAGCGATTGGCAACAGCAATATTCACATCATGTTTTTTAAGGATATACCCTATTGCCCTGGCAGCTCCCCCGGCTCCAACAATGATGCAGTTCTTTCCAGTCACTTCAACTGCTTCCTCAAGGGCCATCAACGCACCTGCAGCATCTGTATTATAACCGATCAACCTGCCACCTTTATTAACAACAGTATTTACAGCACCAATATCATTTGCCAGCGGGTCTATTTCATCAAGCAGAGGAATAACAGATGACTTGTGAGGAATAGTTACACTCATACCTTTAATGCCAAGAGCCCGCATTCCATTAATCGAACCTTCCACATCATCCGATTCAAAAGCAAGATATACCGCATTGATGTTTTTATGAGTGAAGACGGCATTAAACATCAACGGGCTCAGGGAATGCCTGACAGGATTTCCAAGTACTCCATATAGTTCGGTATTTTGATTAATCTTCAGACTCATTTAATTCACCATTCATTTGTCCGACACAATATTTAAAAAAGGTGGCATAAAAAAATGCCACCCTACGAAAATCTTCACTGCATATTGTAGTGTGGAGTTTTACACCCCTCAGGCTAGACTGCAAAATACTCCAGCAGACGCTTCATTTCATTTACCGGAATCTGTCCGGGAGCTGACTCCTCACCGGTTTCAAGAGAAGTAAAAGTAAGATAACCTCCCAAAAGCAAACTGAACACCCTGCTCATCCTTCCTTCAGCACCCATACAAAAGGCAATTATTTTAAATCCTCTTTTGTTCGCCCTGGAAACAAGATCAAGCATCCTCAGATTATCATCCGGACTGATAGCCATTGTAACGATCTTTACAATATCGGCCTTTGCCCTTATGCTCTCTTCTAAAAGGATATTCAAGTCATCACCGGATGGGGTATTCTCCATATTATGGGTTGATATTATTATTTGGCTGTTTCCCTTGTTTCTGATCACCCTATCACGCAACTCATCCGGCATAGTCAATTCAACGTCAATATACTCGGCGTTTTTTTGAGCTGCCGTAATGAGCAGATCGGCAACTGCAGAAGGATCAACAACTCCCTTCCCGCCCTCCTTTTCAGATCGATATGTCACAATAACAGGTTTTTGAGCTGCCTTAATAATCTCATCCAGATTATAGGAGGCCATCAAGTCAAGACGGATCTCACAAATATCAGCATATTTTTCAGCTTCGGAGATTTTACTTACTGCACCTTCAGTATCATTAGCAATCACGGGAATACAGAGCAAATTATCGCCTCTTTCTTTCACACTTTGGCTGACAGCTGACCGCTGAAAGCTGATGGCTTTTATTCAAAACAGTCGTTTTGAACATAATTTAATTCACCTTAATCTCTTTATAGCAGCCCATAAACCTCAGATTAGTAGCTACCTTCTTTATTTTTTCCAGGGCCTTAATTATCTTTTCATCCTTATTAGAGCCTATAAAGTCCAGAAAGAAAGTATAATTTCCGGCTCCACTCTGGATTGATCCGATCCGGGTGAGATTAATCTTTTCCCTGGCAAACACCTCCAGCACATTAAAAAGGGTTCCCGCGCGATGTGCCGTTGAAAACAGTATAGAACATTTATCCCCATCTTCTTTATTTTCCTTTCCGGACAGGATAAGGAACCTCGTCATATTTCTTTCAAAGTCATCAATACCTTCTTTAATAACTTCCAGGTCATATATTTCAGAGGCCAGTTTACTGGCTATAACAGCAGAGGCCCTGGGGGTTTCCTCTGCAAGCATCTTTGCTGCGCCTGCAGAATCGTAATACTGGACCGGCTCAAGATGATTCCTTTTTAAAAAATTCCTGCACTGCCCCAGTGCCTGTGACTGCGAATAGACTGTCCTTATGTCCCGGTGATCAGTTCCCGGAAGTGCCAGCAGGCAAAGTTCAATAGGGAGTTCCACTGCACCTGCCACATAGAGGTCTGTGTTTACCAGTAACTCATTCACTTCACCCACAACACCACCCAGTGTGTTCTCAACCCCGACAATACCATAATCAAACAGGCCCTTCTTAATCCCTTCAAACACTGCTGCAAATCCTTTACACGGAACAGATACCCATTCCCTGTTCCACTCCCTTAAGGCTACCTCACCATAGGCACCGTGTTCTCCCTGAAACCCGATCAACTTGTGTTCCTTCTTTTGAAGGCCTTTGCTTTCCTTTAGCACCTCGGAATAGACCTTTTCTATAAATTCCGAGTTTATCAGGCCGGTAGAATTTAACCGGATCCTTTCTATTATCTCCTTCTCTCTGTCTTTATCCTCAATCGTGGTCTTTAATTTTTTGGCCATCAGGGCCAGTTCCATTCGGTCATTTAATATTCTGAGGATTCTTGAATCAAGAAGGTCTATTTTTTTTCTTATCTCGTTAAGCTCCATTGTTTACCTCTATTTAAAGGTTTTTATATAATTACCTTTTTATGTAAATTTGCAGTGTAATATGCAAATATAAGAAAGAAAAGAGGAAAAAGGATATAGAAGTCAGAAGTAAACCTTCTGATCTCTGACCTCCGGTCTCTGACATCTGATTTATTCTCTTCTCTTTCCTGACTCCTGTTTTCTATTTTCTTTCTTTTCCCCTACTTTAATGCATTTACCTTAGTCATACACTCCTGCAACAACCTTATTTTCTTCATCATCCTCGCAAACATGGGAGGAGTAAGACTCTGATCCCCGTCACACATTGCTTCTGCGGGATTCCTGTGTACCTCAACCATGACTCCATCTGCCCCGGCTGCAACCGATGCAAGACTCATCTGTTCTATCAGGCTGAGTCTTCCGGTTCCATGAGAAGGATCAACAATAACAGGAAGATGGGATACTTCCTTAATAGAAGGAACAACCGCCAGATCAAGGGTATTTCTCGTATAGGATTCAAAGGTTCTTATACCCCTTTCACAAAGAATTACATTAGGGTTCCCTTCAGCCAAAACATATTCTGCACAGCTCAGCCATTCACTGAGAGTAGAAAACATTCCTCTCTTTAAAAGCACTGGTTTTCCAGCCTTGCCGACCTCCTTTAACAGTGAATAATTCTGCATATTTCTCGTACCGACCTGGAGGACATCAACATATTCACACACCCATGATACATCTCTGGGATCAAGAACCTCGGTAACAACAGGAAGTCCGGTCTCCTTCCCGGCCTTTTCAAGAATCTGCAGTCCCTTGATGCCCAGTCCCTGAAATGAATATGGAGAAGTCCTTGGCTTAAAGGCGCCGCCTCTGATCATATCAGCCCCTGCTTCTTTAGCTTTAAGGGCAGTTTCTATTGTCTGCTCCTCACTTTCTATGCTGCAGGGTCCGGCAATAACAGTAAACCCCTCACCAATAGTCAACTCTCTAACTTTAATGCGGGTACGTTCCTGTGTTCTTCCTTTTATGGTTGTTAATTTTAAATTTTTCATTTTCTAGCCATTTAACCTTTTTATAATATTTTCTTATCTTAAATATCACCTCTGGGATATGAACCCAGTTTTTTTAAAAACACACAATGCTTTTCCATAGCCTCAATCGCCTCATTAACGTTGTGGTCCTTCTCATGACCTTCCAGGTCCACAAAAAACAGATACTCCCATTTTTTTGTCTTTGCCGGCCTTGACTCGATCCTTGTCAGATTTATTTCTTTTTCCGCAAGAACAGATAAACACCTATAGAGGGAGCCCGGCTCATGTTTAAGAAAAAATATTATTGATGTTTTATCCTTTCCGGTTGGTTGAGGCTTGTGGTCTCCAATAACAAAAAACCTCGTTGCATTCTCCTGATTGTCTTCGATGTTTTTCTTAAGAATATTCAGGCCATATGTTGAAGCCGCAAAAGCGCTGCCGATAGCTGCTGTATTTTTTTCCTTTGAAGCCATTTTTGCGGCAAGTGATGTGCTGGATAATTCAGCCACGGAAACATCCGGCAGGTTATTTTTCAGCCATGATCTGCACTGGGCGACTGCCTGGGGGTGAGAATAAACACGTTTAATATTCCTGATATCCCTTTCATAACTCAACAGGTTATGCCTGATTCTCAAATAGACCTCCGCGCAAATGTTTGTATCATACTTATTAAGCAGATCCTGTGTGATATTTATTGAACCCTCATATGAATTTTCAATAGGCACAATCCCTTCTTCACACTGCCCGTTTTTGACCATAATAAAAACATCTTCTATTGTCTCAGCCCCCTTGAGCTCTGTATGCTCACTGTATAATAAAGTTGCCGCCTGATGACTGAAGGTTGCTTCAGGGCCAAGATACCCGACGGATGTAATGGTCTCTAACCTGCTGCTTCCGAAATTGTTGCTGATAATATCTATTTCCATTTTTTACCCGGTATCTATCTGAACATGGCCATAATGCTGTTTCTTAAATAATGGTCTGCAAGAACTATCTTCACCATGGCCTCGATCACAGGAATCACCCTTGGTATAGCAGTAACATCAAATCTTCCCGCTGTTCTGATGCTGGTTGGGCTTCCGGTTTTATCGATTGTATCCTGTTCAATTCCAATGGATGGAATGGGTTTAACTGCCGCCCTTAAAACAATATCATCGCCATTGGAAATCCCCGCCAGTATTCCGCCTGCATTGTTTGTAACAAAACCGTCCCCGGTAATGGGATCATTATTTGCTGATCCCTTCAATCTCGCCGCCTCAAACCCAGCACCTATTTCAAAGCCCTTGACCGCCCCTATTGACATAACAGCCTTGGCCAGGTCAGCGCTCAGTTTATCAAAAACAGGTTCACCCAGACCCGGAGGGCACCCTTTTACCCTGGCTTCAACAATACCTCCAAGTGAGTCGCCATGTTCTTTTGCCTCTGAAAGGGCCATTGCCATTTCTTCATATTTTTTTATATCAGGACAGCACAGGGGATTATTATTTATCATTGAAAGATTTATCGTTTCAGCCCTGATTCCGCCTATTTCGATTGTGTAGGCAGTTACATCTATTCCCGCCTTTGATATTATTTTCCCTGCTATAACACCGGCGGCAACCCTGGCAGCCGTTTCCCGTGCAGAGTACCTTCCCGCACCACGGTAATCATAGTGCCCGTATTTTCTATGATAGGTAAAGTCGCCATGACCGGGCCGGTATAAGTTTTTAATATGATCATATGATTTGCTTCTGGCATCCTTGTTTTTAATGAAAAGGGCAATGGGTGCACCGGTTGTTAAACCATCAAAAACACCTGAAAGGACTTCAACCCTGTCTTCCTCTCTCCTGGGTGTATCAAACTCACTGCCTCCGGGCCTTCTTCTTGCCATCTCTTGTTCAAAGTCTTCATCATTGAGACTTATCATGGGCGGACACCCGTCAACAACCGCACCGATTCCCTTTCCGTGGGATTCTCCAAATGTTGTAATCCTGAACATTTCACCAAAAGAATTTCCAGCCATTAGTTCTCCAGTATTTTAAGTAAAAGATTGAACCGCAAAGGCGCAAAGATCGTAATGTTTTTATTTTTAAAAAATCATTAAAAAGTTTTCGTCTTCAAGAAACAAAAAATGTTTTTCTTAGCGTACTTTGCGTCTTAGCGGTTCAGAATTGCTTTTGTTTTCTGATCTCAGACTTCCGACCTCTGACCTCTGTTTTTTATTTCACCAATTATTACATCCGCCACTTCATTTATGTTCAATTTACCTGTATCAATGGCAACATCACTTGCACCTTTATAAAGGGCTTCCCTTTCTTCAAGGACTGCCTTTATTTCATCAGAAGGCTCATCACCAGTTAGAGAAGGCCGATTTTCATTAGAAACAGTATCTTCAATTAATCTTTTCCTGATAATATCTATATTCGCATACAGCCAGACAACAAATCCGTTCCTTTTGAGATTGGAAATATTATCTTCTTGGATTACAGCACCACCGCCTGTCGCGATCACAAGATTATCCAAAGCCGAAACTTCTTTTATAATTTCAGCTTCTATATTGCGAAAAGACTGCCACCCGTGATTTGATACTATCCTGTCAATACTGCACCCGGCCTTATCAATAATCAATTCATCAGTATCAACAAACTTTTTATCCAGCCGTTCAGCAATAATCTTTCCGATCGATGTCTTTCCGCAACAGCGATAGCCAATAAGAACAATGTTCATGTTATTCCCCGCAAAAACAAAAAAAGCCGTGAGTTTTTCTACTCACGGCTTTGAAATTTAAAAAACAAACGGGAATCAAACCATGAGCAGACCTCTGGTGCTAAAAAAGAAAAAGAAAAATGCCTGCCATGATCGATTTTGTTTCATATAAATTTAATATCCTTCTTGAAATTTAGTTTTAAATTATATTGCAACTGTTTTTTTATTGTCAAGATAAAAAATAGTCTTGACAATTATTTACCGGACTAATAGTCTACTGCACCATGAATAAAGAAATAAAACATATCTTAAACAGCAACTGGTGGTGGCGCGCTTTCAGAAGAGAGGGGTGCCTGCCAGTATAGTACAAATATTTACAACCGGGGGCATTCCCGAAAAGGCCCGCGGTTAAAACTCTATCAGGCCGTGGGTTTAAGAACTCACGGCCTTTTTTTATTCCGGAGCAATAACGTGAAAAAGAAACCTTTATTTTCCGATTTTAGCGAAATGTCAAAGCAGGGCAACCTGATCCCTGTGTACCAGGAATTACTTGCCGACATTGAAACTCCTGTGTCCGCCTATCTAAAGGTGAGAGGAAATTCATACTCCTATCTTCTTGAAAGTGCGGACGGGGGCAGCAGGTGGGGAAGATACAGCTTTATAGGATACAAACCCTTTTTAAGTATCCTTTCCCGGGATAATAATGTTGAAATTCATACCGGTGAAAAAAAGGAGATTATAAAGGATGTAAAAAATCCCTTCGACATACTCAAGGAAGTAAGCAAAAAATATATTCCGGTAATGTCCGATGATCTGCCTCCTTTCCAGGGCGGCCTGGTCGGTTATGTAAACTATGACCTTATCAGAAAATGGGAACGTCTTCCTGATATAAAGCCACTTGACAGAAAGCAGCCTGAACTGCTCTTTACGGCCTGTAAAAATCTGATTGTCTTTGATCACCTTACCCATATGATGAAGGTAATCTCCTTTGCCCATATAGAAGAAGGCTGCGACCTCAAGGAATGTTACGCAAGGGCGTGCCATGAGGTGGACAGAACCATCGCAGACCTCAAAAAACCTGTAAGGGATACTGAAACTGACGCCAGTGTTACAATATCAGAGCTGGAATCCAATTTTGAAAAGGAAGATTTTAAAGAGGCGGTTCGAAAGGCAAAGGAATATATAGTTGCAGGGGATGTAATACAGGTAGTTATATCCCAGCAGTTTTCAGGTGAAGTGCATGGACAGGATTTCCAGATTTACCGGCAGCTCAGGAGCGTAAACCCTTCTCCCTACATGTTTTATCTTGATTATGGCGAGGTGAAATTCATAGGCGCCTCACCTGAAATACTGGTACGGCTAAATGATGGAAAAATCGAATTAAGACCCATAGCCGGAACAAGGCCAAGGGGTGAAACGGATGAAGAAGATTTGGCCCTTGAAAAGGACCTGATAGCTGATCCCAAGGAAAGGGCAGAGCATATAATGCTTGTTGACCTGGGAAGAAATGATGCAGGCAAGGTTGCTGCACCCGGGTCAGTACATATCCCGAGGCTGATGGAAATAGAGCGTTATTCTCATGTTATGCATATCGTCTCTCGCGTAGAAGGAATATTGAAGGATGATAAAGACTGCTTTGACCTGTTCATGTCGGCATTTCCCGCCGGGACCGTCAGCGGGGCACCCAAAATCAGGGCAATGGAGATAATCAGCGAGCTTGAACCCGGTGAAAGAGGCCCCTATGCCGGGGCGGTCGGTTATTTTGGTTTTAATGGAAACATGGATTTCTGTATTACAATAAGGACCATTACAATTACAAATAACCGGATTTTTATACAGGCCGGGGCAGGTATAGTAGCGGATTCGGACCCCGAAGAAGAATACAGGGAAACTATAAGAAAGGCCAGCGCCACATTTAACGCAATAGAAAGGGTAAAGGAAGAATGATACTGCTAATAGACAATTACGACAGCTTTACCTACAACCTTGTCCAGATGATTGAACCCATGGGGCAGGAGGTTAAGGTTTTCAGGAATGATGAAATAGATATTTCTGCTATCAATAAACATAAACCTGCGCACCTGATGATATCACCTGGGCCATGCACACCTGCAAAGGCAGGTATCTCAATCAAGGCAATTCAGGAGTTTGGGAAAAAGATTCCCACACTCGGCGTGTGCCTTGGGCATCAGGCAATTGGCGAGGCCTATGGCGGAAAGGTTATCAGGGCAGACAGGATCATGCATGGCAAGACATCAATGATATCCCATGACGGCAAGGGAGTATTCAGGGGATTGCCCAACCCCTTTGAGGCGGTAAGGTATCATTCCCTCATTGTAGAAAAGGAATCACTTCCCGACTGCTTTGAAATAACAGCATGGACCAAGGAAGGTGAAATAATGGGTTTAAGACACAAAGAACATCCGGTTTATGGGGTCCAGTTTCATCCTGAATCCATACTCACTGACGCTGGAGCATCACTCTTAAGAAATTTTTTGACCTTTGGGGGAAGCAGATAATGATCAAGGAATTAATATCCAAACTTGTAGAAAGCGTGGATTTATCGGAATCTGAAATGGTAACGGCAATGGATGAAATTATGTCCGGAGAGGCAACTCCTGCACAGATTGGATCATTTATTACAGCACTGAGGCTTAAGGGAGAGACGGTTGACGAAATAACCGGGGCAGCCAGGGTCATGAGAAAAAAGGCAACAAGGATTTCCATTGACCAGGCTAAAATTAAAGATGATATAATTCTGGATGTAGTGGGCACCGGCGGAGACGGAGCAAAAACATTTAATGTATCAACCACCACGGCCTTTGTTACGGCAGGTGCCGGTATTACCGTTGCCAAACACGGCAACAGGGCGGTGTCAAGCAAGTGCGGCGCAGCCGATGTGCTGGAAAATCTTGGTGTCAATCTAAACATCAGCAGTAGAGATGTTGAGAACTGTATCAATGAAATCGGTATAGGATTTTTATTTGCGCCTGTGTTTCACGGTGCCATGAAATATGCAGCAGGTCCAAGAAAAGAGATAGGCATAAGAAGTGTCTTTAATGTGCTGGGGCCTTTAACAAACCCTGCAGGCGCTACAGTGCTTTTAATGGGAGTGTATGACATGGGCCTGACAGAAAAACTGGCTATGGTTCTTAACAGGCTTGAAACCAGGGAGGCCTTTGTTGTCTGCGGAGAGGGAAACATGGATGAAATTAGCATCAGCGGCCCGACCCGGGTATCACATGTTAAAGATAACAAGGTAGATACCTTTGAGATATCTCCAGAGGAGATGGGCATAAAAAGAGCTGACATCAGGGATATTGAAGGTGGGGATGCAGTAGAAAACGCAAACATCATCAGGGATATTCTTGATGGGAAACAGGGTCCCAAAAGGGATATGATCCTTATAAATGCGGCAGCAGCATTTGTAGCGGCAGGTTATGCAGGGGATTTTAAGGAAGGTGTGAAACTTGGAGAAGATACGATTGATTCGGGCAGGGCAAAGGCCAAGCTGGAGGAATTGATAAAATACACGAATAATCTGTAAAAAACAGGGCTGAACCGCAAAGGCGCAACAAACACCAAGGAAAACATTATTATTAAAAAACGATTAAGACTTTGCGACCTTTGCAACTTCGCGGTGAAATCATTTGATGAGATAAAACCCATGCATGAAAAATTAAAAGAAATAATCGCACAGAAACATAAAGAAGTAGATATCCTGAGAAAAAATGGTATCCCGGAAATTGATATTGATGTTCCCCCTTTGCGCGATTTCAAAAAGGCAATTTCAGTACCCGGCAAAATAAACCTCATATCTGAGATTAAATTTGCTTCACCTTCAGCAGGTACTATTCGTGAAGAATGCGATCCTGTTGAAATCGGGCTTGTATATGAAAAGGCCGGTGCATCTGCAATATCATTTCTGACAGACAAATTGTTTTTTCAGGGTGAAATAAAAAATCTACCCATAGTAAAAAGGGCTATCTCCGTTCCGATATTGAGGAAGGATTTTATCATTGATGAACTCCAGGTAAGGGAAGCGGTGGTTTATGGCGCGGATGCAGTGCTTTTAATTGCCAGAATCCTTACTGAAACCCAGTTAAAGGATTTACTGGCATTATGCGGTAAAGTGGGGTTATCAGCCTTAACAGAGGTCCATGATAAAGCTGACCTTGATATGGCTATTGAATGCGGTGCGGATGTTATAGGTATAAACAACCGGGACCTTGATACTTTTCATGTGGATATTAACACAACCGCTAAACTTGCTAGGCTTGTACCTGAATCATGTATACTTGTAAGTGAAAGCGGTATAAGCAGCGGTGATGATATTAAGAGTCTTAAGGGAAAAGGAATCAACACCGTTCTCGTAGGGTCAGCATTGATGTCGAGCGGCAACCCGGCAGAAAAAGTAAGAGAACTGGTTGAAGCAGGAAAAAATAATTAGAAGTCAGAGATCAGTAGGCGGAAGTCAGGATACATCTTTAAGGGTATATTAAGATAAAATCAGGTTCCTTTATGACCAAAATAAAAATCTGCGGAATTACAAATTATGATGATGCGGCAATGGCTGCAGACCTTGGCGCGGATGCGCTGGGTTTCATTTTTGCATCCAGCCCGCGTAAAATAGACGCTGACAGGGCTATGGAAATTATAAAAAAACTGCCACCCTTTGTTAAAAGCGTGGGGGTCTTTGTTAATGAAAATATAAAAAAAATAATTGATATTACCGAATATTGCGATCTTGATAATATCCAGCTTCATGGGGATGAATCCCCTGAGATTTGCAGGCGCCTTATGCCCCGAGCTATTAAATCAGTAAAAATCAGGGATAATAGCCTTCCTGAGGATTATGCAGAATACAAGGGAAAGGTAAAGGCATTCTTACTGGACACCTATTCTGAAAAAGTTGCGGGAGGAACAGGAAAGACATTTAACTGGGATGTGGCTTTAAACTTTAAAAAAATGGGCGTACCTGTAATACTGGCAGGAGGACTGAATCCTTTGAATATCCGGGAGGCGATCGAAAAAGTGAAGCCCTATGCGGTAGATGTAAGCAGCGGGCTTGAAGAACGACCGGGCAAGAAGGACCATTCACTGATGAAAGAGTTTTTCGAAAATTTAAAAAGATAAGCTGAACCGCTAAGACACTAAGAGCGCGAAGAAAGGCCTGATTATTCTTAAAAACTTATGGATTCACGATCAAGAGTCGGAGAATGAAGTTAACGGCATATTGATTATAATTATCAAGATAATATAGTTAAAGATTCTGAGCTTTCTTACAGAATCTTTAAAATGAAATACTTTGCGACCTTTGCGTCTTTGCGGTGTATAAATTATTTGGTTTATGCTTCTATATATTTTTGGAGATTTTAAAATGATAACAACAAAATACTTTGGAGAATACGGGGGAGCCTATATCCCCGAGATTCTTGTTTCTACTTTCGAGCAGATCGTAAAGGTCTTTGAAGAGATCAGGACAGATCCTGCATTCTGGAAGGAATACACGGACATAATGTCCGAATACTCCTGTCGCCCTACACCTCTAACCTATGCCGCCAACCTTACCAGCTACTTTGGCGGTGCTAAAATATATATAAAGAGAGAGGATCTGAATCACACAGGCGCTCATAAGGCAAACAATGTAATGGGACAGGGCCTTCTGGTTAAGAGGATGGGAAAAACCCGCGTAATTGCAGAAACAGGAGCAGGTCAGCACGGTGTTGCAACAGCAACAATGGCCGCAAAGTTCGGCTTTGACTGCACTATTTATATGGGTGAAAAAGATGTTGAAAGACAGAGGCCCAATGTCTTCTGGATGGAACGTCTGGGGGCTAAAGTCGTCCCGGTTACAGACGGATCAAGAATATTAAAAGACGCAATGAACGAGGCATTCAGAGACTGGGCTGCAAACATGGACAACACCCATTATGTTATAGGGACTGCCTGCGGGGCACATCCCTTCCCAGAGATGGTAATGTTTTTTCAATCCATAATCGGTAAAGAGGCAAAAAAACAAATCATGGAAAAAGAAGGCCGCCTCCCTGAAAGGGTATATGCCTGTGTTGGCGGCGGCTCAAATGCCCTTGGAATTTTCAGTGGATTTCTTGATGATCCAGTAGCGCTAGTAGGGGTTGAGGCAGGCGGAAAAGGGCTTGATTCGGGATTGCATGCATCCAGGCTCGCAAGCAAAGACGGCACACCTGGCATCGCACAGGGATACAAGACATATTTTCTTCAGAATCAGGATGGGCAGATGAGAGAAACACACAGCGTTTCTGCAGGTCTTGATTATGTTGGAGTTTCACCGATTCTTGCGAATCTCAAGGAAACCGGAAGAGTTCGCTTTGAAGCTGCCACGGATGCAGAGGTACTTGAAGCATTCTCTCTTACCCTTAAAAAAGAAGGGCTTATTCCTGCTCTTGAATCCTCGCATGCCTTTGTACAGGCATACAAGGAGGCTCCTGATCTGGACAGGGAGGACATCATTATTATTAACCAGTCAGGAAGGGGTGATAAGGACATCTTTACCGTGGCTGATGCATTTGCTGACCCTGAATGGTTAAAATTTATTAAGAAAAAGGCGGAAGACTATGGCGCTTGAAAACTATATAAAAACTCGGCTCGAAAATAAAGATATCCTGCTTATGACGCACATTGTACTGGGATATCCTTCACTGGATGACAGCTACAGGATTATTAAAACAATGGTTGAGGCCGGGGTGGATATTATGGAACTCCAGATACCCTTTTCAGAGCCTACGGCTGACGGGCCGGTTATAGTGAAGGCAAACCAGTGTGCGCTGGACAATGGGACTACAGTTGAGGGGTGCATGGAACTTGCTGCAAAAGCTGCCGATGAGTTTGATATCCCTTTTCTGATAATGACATACTATAATGTACCATACAAATATGGGATTAATGACTTCACATCAAAGATGGCAAAGAGCAGCCTGAAAGGCACCATTATTCCTGATCTTCCTCCTGAAGAAGGCGGTGATTTTTATAATGCCATGAGCAGGAACAGCCTTGATCCAATTATGCTGTTTTCACCTACTACGTCTGATGCGCGAATGGAATATCTCAATTCCTATGCAAAGGGGTTTATATATTGTGTGGCAAGAAAAGGTGTGACAGGTAAGGATACAGATTTTTCGAATGATTTATCAGACTATCTGAAAAGATGCCGCAATGCCACGTCACTGCCGCTTGCACTTGGCTTTGGCATAAAGCAGAAGAAGGATGTGGATTTTTTAAAAGGCAAGGTGGATATTGCGGTAGTTGGCACACAGTCCATAAAGGTAATGGAAGAATCAGGAATTGATGCGGTGGGGGATTTTATCAGGGGATTGAGAGAATAACTTTTCACATTTACATTCACAATGGTGGATCAGTTATGATTCTAATGTAGGGGCACAGTGCACTGTGCCCTTTTTCTTTTTACTATAGAGGCTTAATGATCTCAAGCCATCCGGGCTTCTCCTTCATTGCCTGGTTAATGCCTGCATCAGATCCGACTATTTTTACAATCCCTTTATCTTTTACAGTTTTTAGAAACTCTGCGAACGCCCTGAAATCATCCAGGCCTGTACTCAATATTTCATCCCTTATATGCTGGCGCTCTTCGTCGGTTTCGCCTGAAAGATGCCGAAGCATCGAAATATAACCCTTTGCATCCGGCAGCAGGTAGCTGTCCATATTGCCTATGGTTCCAATGATGGATTTAGTAATTTCATCACTACTGATATCCAGTGTTTTTAAAAAATCCGCTGTGTCATCAAAGGCATTTAGCGTGGCCAGAATATTCGGGTCACGGTATGATAAAAATGTCAACATGCCTGACAAACGATCAAATGTACAAAACACACCATAGGCTCCGCCCCTTACCCTCACCTGTTCCCATAACCAGGCCGACCTCAGAAACCTTGTGATCACATGAACAGATCCATGAGGTCTATATCCATGTGCGTTAATATCGGTACCTTTGGCAACATAATTTACCTGTGAAGGGACAATAATCCCTTCATATTCTGCCAGGTTACTGCACTGCCACTTCTCTGTATCACTAACTGCTGAAGGGATTTCACTGATAAACTTTACAGTCTCCGGATATATCTTCTCCCGGCCTTCCCTATTTAAAGTAATATTGACAATCATATGGTCTCTGTTAACCAGCAGTTCACGGATTTTCATAAGATCTTCCAGAACACCGGACCAGTCATTTTCGATCCGTTCGGCCAGTTCTCTTAAAAAGAAAAGGTAGCTCATTCCGTTCATCTGTTCTGCAGCCCAGTCAGCCTCATTAAAATTTGCTTTAAGGCGAAGATTGGCTATCTGATGGCCTGATGACAACAGTTTCTGCTCTTCCCGGGCCTTTGATTCAAGAACTATCTGCTTAAACCTTTCAATATTATCCAGTTTCACATCAAGCAGTACATCTCGTATTATATCCAGCAATTCAGAGGTGTTTTCCTGCATTGCCTTTCCCCGCAGGAACATGTAGGTACCGCTCTCTCTGCTGTCTTTTATGCTTGATGTATGAAATACCGGCCTGATACCACCTGTCTTTCTGCTGATGCGCTGGGTCAGTGAAATATAATCTTCCCTTGAAGTCCCTATTTCCAGAAGTGACCGCCCCAGTAGACGTGAATAGGGGAGATATTTTTGCGGAAGCAAATGCAGGTTAAAGCCAATATCAAAATAGACAATACCATTAGTGAACAGATCATGATACATAACCCTGGTCCCGCTTTCTTCCATCTCTTCACATGGAAATATCCTGTTTAGTTTTTCCATGTCAGAGAGCTTAAGAACAGGGATAGATGCAAGGTTCTCAGGAGAATCAGGTTTTTCCTGAAGATCTTTCAGTATGTGGGTATTGTTAATAATCCCCTCAACTTCAGAGTCATTCAATTTTTCCAAATGATCAGCAAGTTTTTTTTCTTCAGATTTATTTTCCTTTTCGAGCAGCCCCTTTTCAGGCCTTAATATAACTGTTGTCCTGTGGTTATTATTAATGAAATATTTTTCAATCAGTTCCTCAAAATAGCGATCATTCTCATCCAAAGCAGCTTTAATAGAGTTTAAAGGCTTTTCAAATGCAACCAGGGCCAGGGGATCTTCATCATAAAGCCAGAAATTTAATGCTCTTAACATGATCATCAATCCCCTTGGGTAACTGCCTGTATTGTTTTCCCTGAATAAAAACTCCATACTGTTAATAGCGGCCTCAATGTCCTTTTTATCAATCCCCCTTATGGTAAGATTTCTAAGGGTTTGAATAATCAGGTTCTGGGCCTGGTCTATCTTTTCCGGGCTTATCCCCTTGAGGCCTGTGGAAAAATACATCTGTAACAGATCATTCTCAAGGCCAACACCCGCAAGATCTTCACCCAGACCGGATTCAATAAGCGCTTTTCTCAATGGAGAACCTGGCATACCTATAAGAATATACTCGAGGAGATACATGGAAAACACAAAGACAGGATCATTATTCTGAGGAAATAACCAGCTGAGTGTAAACCTGCCCTTCGGTTCAGAGCCCTGCTCTCCCGGATCAAATGAACGTATTATCCTGAGCGGTTTTTCAAATGATTTTTGAGGTGCAACGTATGATTCGATTTCAATCTTTTCAAAGCTGTTCAGATACTCATCGATTATTTCAAGCCGCTTTTCAGGATCATCGTCACCAGAGAAAAAGATCCTGGAGTTGGAAGGATGGTAATATTTTTCATGAAACTCTTTAAATTTTTCAAAGGTAAGATCAGGGATTTTCTTTGGATCACCGCCCGAGTCAAAGACATAGGCATTATCAGGAAAAAGTGATCTCATTGTATAGTCATACAAAAGACTGTCAGGTGAGGAGTAGTATCCCTTCATTTCACTGTATACAACGCCCTTTATAGTAAGCCGCTCATCAGGACTTTTAAGATCATAATGCCATCCTTCCTGCATAAGCAGATATGGTGTAAGACTGGGGAAAAAGACTGCATCAAGGTACACATCAACCAGGTTGTAAAAATCCTGCAGGTTCTGGCTTGCAACCGGGTAGCATGTCTTATCAGGAAATGTCATTGCATTTAAAAATGTCTGAAGAGAACTCTTCATCAATTCAACAAACGGTTCCTTTACAGGATATTTTCTTGAACCGCAAAGCACGGAATGCTCAAGTATGTGAGGGAGACCTGTGGAATCCTCAGGAGGAGTACGAAATGTAATACCAAACACCTTGTTTTCATCATTATTAACCAGGGAAAATACCTCAGCCCCGGTTTTGATATGTCGATAGAGAAAGGTCCTGGCATTTAATTCAGGGATATCCTGTTCGTTTAATAAATCATATTTTTTTTTAACATTCATGTTATTACCAGCATTTATAATTTTCAGGATTAATTTTTACTCTTTTAAAAACAGGGTATTTCCCATTTTGATTAAGATCAACTGTTTTTCTGAACGTGTATTCAAATTCCAACTCATCATATTAATTTACAAAAATAAATCATTGCCATTATTTTTACCGAAAAAGGCTCAAGGCTAAAAAAGGTAATACAAGTTTTCAAAAATATTTGTTTAAATATTATATCTCCGCGTTTAAAATATTGTAGACAGTTTTTACCGATATACCAAGCCTTACAGCTATTTCATCTCTTTTATAGCCACGCGCAATAAGCTGTTTAATAAGAAAACGACGGGCCTTTATTGTTTCCGGTGACCTGACAGAAATGCCTTTCTTAAAAGCATTGACCTGTCGATCAAGTTCTTCTTCATCAAGAAAATCCATTCCGGTTTGCGTTGCAACCCTTCTGCCTTTTTCAACCCCGGAAAATATAGAAGAAAATGCCTTTGACAGGAGCACCTTAAGGCTCTGCACCGCATTTTTATCCTCCATTACATCTGTATGCAATAAAGATACACTCTTTTCCAGTAACTCTTTATAGCAAAGCTTTCGCTTATTTTTTTCATTTGATAATAAACCAAGTACAAAACCAGGTCTCACAAATGAAGGTAAGTTATTTTCGTCAAGATAAAGAACAATAGAAGACCACCTGTATTCAGAGGGCTCATTGACCAGACCGGCACGAACCGGATTCATATGTATATATAAGGAAGCAGCAAGCAGGTAGGAATCATCAAGGCATACAGCTTGCCTGTATGGCCCTGCAAAAAGATGTCCTTTTCTTTCGTATTTATTATTAAACCACATGGCATATCGGGAAAAAAGATCTCTCATGGGCTCATGCAGCTCGTACTTGCGTGGACTGACAAGCAAATGTATATGATTAGGCATAAGACAAAATGCATACACATCAAGGGATCGTCTTTTGGAGATATCTTTAAGATTAGCGAGCATAAATAGATAATCGGAATCTTCAACAAAAAGAGGCTCTTTTCCGGCGGCCCGCTGGGTAATATGAGAAATAAGATTGGGCTGGGTAATTTTCCTCTTAGCCCTGAAAATTCTCTTTATTTTACCCTTCTGTATTAATTCATCAAGATCCATAGTTATAATTTTACCGTTTTTAGCCCAAGGCTGCAATAGGTAAAATATTTATTGTTGATTTCCGTTTTGGATTAACTTTGACAATAATATCTTAAAATAATTTCTTTTCATGATTACAATCAAACATCTGTGAAGCCAATTAGGTAAACCATAGAGCTATGTTGAGGAAATGAGCCAGTCAGTTCATATACTCTCTTTGCTCATTCCATCAAGAGTTTCCAGTCATCCAGTTTTTCATGTGGCTTTTCCAGCCCCCAAACGCTCTCATCTCTTACAAATACACCTTGACCTATTGCCTCACTAAATTGTATGATTTTGTCATACTATTTGGGGGGGGGTAATCATATGAGAAGCAGTGAAAAACGAAAAGCCCTAACAATATCCATGCCACAGGAAATGGCGGAAGAATATGAGAAGATGGCAAAAAAGATGTCAAAAAACAGGAGCGTACTTTTCAGGGAGATGTTCATTGCATATAAGAAGCAAAACTTGAAAGAGGAGCTAAAAGAGCTTCAGGCATACGGATCCGAACAGGCCAAACAAAAAGGAATATTTACTGAGTCTGACGTTGAAAAGCTTGTTTTCGAAGGACGATAAAATTGAAGGTTGTCTTCGACACCAATATCTATATCTCAGCCTTTGTTATACCTGGTGGAAATGCTGAAAAAGCTTATCTAAAAGCCATTGAAGGTGATTTTGAATTATATACTTCATTAGCAATTCTGGCAGAACTTGCAAATAAACTGGACGAAAAATTTGGATGGGAAAAAAATAAAATTGAACAATTGATCAAATCCATAAGCAATCTGGCAATAGTATTAAAAACCCAACCACCGCTGCACATTGTATCGGATGAGCCTGATAACCGAATCCTGGAATGTGCCTTAAAAGCAAATGCAAAATATATTGTCACCGGAGATAAGCATTTGCTCAATTTAAAAAGTTATGAAAGCATTGAAATAATCAAACTATCAACTTTCATCGCAATACTTCATCAATCTCTCAATGAATAGCCACATAT
This sequence comes from Desulfatiglandales bacterium, assembly GCA_963667015.2. Classification (GTDB taxonomy): domain Bacteria; phylum Desulfobacterota; class DSM-4660; order Desulfatiglandales; family HGW-15; genus JAAZBV01. Next base: position 911,327 of record CAXXJJ010000001.1, on the reverse strand, counting down.
TCTCCTTCTATCTTGCCTCTCAACAATCTCAAAACCCGTTTTTTCGGCAAAGGCAGAGCATAGAGAGATGATATTTCCCTAGGTGTTCTGGTGACGGAAAACAAAAAACCGATGATGCAAAATAACTTTCCGCATCATCGGCTTACTAAAGCTTTTATAAAATAAATCTAAGCTATTCCTGATATGTTGTCTCTTTTGCTTTTTCCACGTTCATAAAACCTTTAAGGTACAGATTTACAAGTAATTCTTTGGAGTAGACCAGCTTGATTCTTTCAAGCAAATCATAATCAGGAATGTCTTTTAATACCGGATACCGGTCTCTGAGTCTTTTAAGGGCGGCCCCGGAATCAACCTGGGCCTCCGGGATATTAATATTGATTGCTTCACCCAGAGTCTTATCGACCAATTGCCAGTCTTCATCCATATCAATCATTTTTTTCCAGTTGTTATCAACTAACCGCCAGGATTCTCCAGTCCATTTGTCAATCTTTACTGTAAAAACAGCAGTCTTTTGAATCTCGTATCTTGGGGCGAAAAAATGAAAATACAAAAAGGAAAGGATTATTCCTATAACTATTCCTATAATCAGTTTTGTTTTCCCACTTGTCATTACATCTATCTCCAATGTATTAAGAAAGATTAACAGCAAAGACGCTAAGTTTTCTTTTAATTGTTAAAAAAACAATAATTGTTTTTCTTCGCGTTCTTTGCATCTTAGCGGTTCACAGCATTCTAATTGGCTTTTAGTTGCTCTTTTCTGTATTCTCTTTACTATTAACTATTTCCGCTTCTTTATATTCCGGAAGAATTTCCTTCAAGGCTGATCTTATCCCTGTACCATCCTGCGCTTCCATCAACCTCTTCATCCGTTCGAGTCTTCCGTTGAGTATATTCATCTCACAGGCTGTACCCTTTAAGACCATGATCTTTTCATGAGACGTGTTGACTATCCCTTCGCCCTCTGTAATTAATTCCTCATAAAGCTTTTCCCCGGGTCTCAGCCCCACAAACTTGATATCTATATCTTCATATGGCTCAAAACCAGAAAGACGAATCAGGTCCTCTGCCATATCTGCTATCTTTATCGGAACACCCATATCGAGTATGAATATTTCACCGCCATTCCCCATGGATCCTGCCTGTAAAATAAGCTGGCATGCCTCGGGGATAGTCATGAAAAATCTGGTAATTTCAGGGTGGGTTACAGTGACCGGGCCGCCTTTTTCAATCTGTCTTTTAAAAAGCGGGATTACACTTCCAACACTGCCGACAACATTCCCGAATCTTACTGTAATATACTTGGTTTCAGAAAGACCGCAACTGTTCTGCGCCTGAACTATCAACTCTGCAACCCTTTTTGAGGAACCCATCACGTTTGCAGGTCTCACGGCCTTATCGGTTGATACAAGCACAAATCTTTTTACATTATGATTATTCGATGCTGTTACGACATTTCTTGTACCAAGGATATTATTACCAATTGCCTCCCATGGATTATGCTCAAGCATGGGGACATGCTTGTAGGCGGCGGCATGGAACACTACTTCAGGTCTTGTATCTTCAAATATTTTATCCAGTTTCCGTGTATTAAGTATATCCGCAAGTCTGGGAATAATATTTAGATCTGGAAAATGCTCTCTTAATTCGAGTTCAATCTCATAAAGAGGACTTTCCGCACGTTCAAACAGAATAAGGCTTTCCGGTGAAAACCTGCATACCTGCCGACATAATTCAGAACCGATTGAGCCTCCAGCACCTGTAATCAGTATCCGTTTCCCTTTTAGATATGCCTCTATCTGCCCTTCATCGAGTTTAATCTGAGCCCTTCCAAGGAGGTCCTTATATGAAACATCCCTTATAGCTTTTATAGTAACCTTTCCATTTATGAGTTCGCCCATGCCCGGAACTGTCTTAAAAGGAATACCTGCCCCTTCGCAAAGCTTCACAATAGTCCGCATATCCCTTGATGATATGGATGGCATAGCGATGAGAATTTCCTGGGCATTTAACTGCTGTGAGTAAAACTTGATCTCGTCTCTGTTTCCCACAATTGGAATACCGTGGATATTTCTCTTGGACTTAACAGGATCATCATCGATAAATCCAACAATCCGATAACCGAGTCCGGGGTTATCGTGAATCTCTCTACTGATCTTTTCACCGCAGTCTCCTGCCCCGATCACGATCAGCCTTTTACCCCTCTGATTTTTTGTAAAAAGAGCTTTTACAAATTTTCGTTTACCTAAACGCGCCGACTCATCTCCTGCGACTATCCAAAAAGAAAGTCTGATAGCAACTCTTGTCCCTGCGACAAAAATAAGAGTCAGTAACCAGTCTATAATAAATATGGACCGAGAGAATCCGCCAAGCCTGTGAACAAAAAAAGTCATCAGAATAACAACAAGCGATGCTATGCTACCTGCTTTAAGTATAGATAATAAATCGGAAAGGCTGGTATACCGCCACATACCCTTATAAAGATCAAACAGATAAAAAATTATTATCTTGGTTAATATAATCAGGGGTAAAAAATGCAGAAAAATATAACGAGAGCTGTCGGGGATGTTGAAATTAAACCTGAGCAGATGGGCAAAATACCAGGAAAATGCCACCAGCACAACATCAAGGATAAAAATAAGAAAAAAATTTTTATTTAAAAATTTCGGCATATATTTTTCTATAAATATATATTTAATAAATTATGATTTAACCGCCAAGGGATTAAAGGCGCCAAATCTTTATAAACTTACAAACTTTGGATACTGTTTTTCTTAGTGTACTTTGAGTCTTTGTGGTCAACTTTGAATTTTCTATCAAAACGCATCATCCAAGTAAAGCTAAATAGATATCAGTTCTTAATCTCATCAGGTTCAGCTTTAAACTTTGCCGGCATGAGTTCTCCGGCAATGCTGTATAGATTTTTCAAGTGGGATATCGTCTGTCCAACATCCCTGGTCCATGGGGATATGTTATAATTGAGGAATTTCGTTGAATCCCTGGTATAAAACATTCTGACTGGCAGCCTTAAGTATACACCCTTGTGATTATAATCATCATTAAACGAAGGCTGGTCTATATTATCAGTATCTGTATAGGCAATAAACATCCCAAGAACAGCGCCTGTTTTATATCTCCGGCTTACATCAATTTTCCAGCCCACATCCCCGGCAAGGAATCTTCCGTATTGTGTTTTAAATGTTATATCCAGGCCGGAATAGTGATAATAGGCACTTCCTAGGAGAGTATGGCGATCCACATCCATTAACTCAAATAATTTTTTAGGAACTCGTTTTTTAACCCAGTCACCTTCAAGACCAAGTGCCAGCTTTCCATCACCAACAAAATACAGAGCTTCGCCGCCAATCCCGGCATACATTGTTTCAAAAAATCCGATACTCAACCGGCTGAAAAGTCTGTCAGAGAGGTGAAAAATCTGGTCTATCTGTAATCTCTCAAAAGTGTAGTTATCTTTCTTGTATTTAGCTATATCACTCCTTACAACATCCAGCGGCAATTCTTCGGTTGAAGGGGACGTAATATTTGAATATATGGGGACATTAAAACGAGCATAGGCTGAAGCCCCTTTCCACAAATCCATACCAAAATATGGAGCAACACCTACAGCAAATTTTAAAAATCCTGATGGATCGTTCCAGTAAATATCGATGTCGGGTTTAATGCCATACTCAAAATTATAGCCATTATCATCTGATATACTCAAATAATTACTATTCTCGTCTACTATAATTTCATTGGCAATATCTATCTTCAGGAGCTTTTTTGTAAAGGTCTCTTCAGAAATATCACCAAGTATATATTTATCCATATGATCAGGCTTTACTGATACTTTAAGGATTGGGAATTTGTCATTTTTTACTACGGCTGTTAGAAGTTCAGTATCTTCTGGAGAATAGAAAAGCAAAAATCTTAACACTCTGTCCACAGCCTTCTGGTTAGATAAATATTTGTTATTTTTGAATTCACAAATGACATCATATCCGTCTGTATAAACTGCAACGCCTTCAAAGCCTGCCTTTTTAACTGCGTCATAAACACTCTGGATTATTTCTTTATTTTCTCTTTCCTCAAAAGATCTTCTGTCCACTGGTAACAGGGGTGCAGGATCAGGGGCCTGTGGGAGAATTTGCTCACCTAGAAGTGATGTTACACTAAGAGATATACCAAAAACATCACCACGCTGAAATGATAATCCCATTTCAATTCCTTGAGTGATCTTTGTTCTTAGACCGACATTTACAGGAGTTTTTGCTCCTTGAGGAATACCTCTAAAACTAATGGGATCATTTTCATATTTAATGGGGTTATATTCTGCCATAAATATAAAACGATCACTTAAAACCATTTCGAAACCGCCGAATAGGCTGTAATCATCAGAAAAAAACTGTATTGAACCACCACTTAATCTTTTGCTACCAATACCTAATGTAATGTCGATCGGATATACCTGGCGACTCATTACCAAATACTCATTTGTAAACTGACCTGTACCCCAAAAATCATCAAAACCAATCGCAATCGCAGGTATTTCTTTTGATTCCGGTATTATTTGATATTTTAAATGGACTGCTTTATCTTTGTTACCACCGTAATCGGGAGTAAATACACTATCAGAATCAGGAAAAATATTTGTCATTTCAGTAACTCTTGCCGTAAACTCTAAGCCAGGAAGTATCCCCATACCTCCATAATACCACCTGAATGGTAATGCCTGAGCTGCACCAAATCTTACCTCTCCATCTTCCAGGATCCTGGCATTAGGTATCTCCATAAGCCCTGTACCACCCCAGTTGGCAGTATTATTAAATGGGCGATCGGAAGCCATAGAACATTCAGTATCAAACAACAGCATTAACGCTATAACAAGTAGCAGTTGAAACAGAATAGATTTTTTTATTTTCATTTTACTTTCTAATCACAGAATTTTTTTATGATATGGAGTTGAATAAATGCAAGCGTTTAAAGCAAATGACAATGACAATTGGGAAAAAGTAAATTCGATAAGTTATCTAAATAAATATATTATATGAAGAAAAACAATCGATTTTATTCTTATCTATATAAGAGCGCCTAGTCTATGATTTTGTGAAAACTAGTCTATTACCAAATATTCCGAAAATGCTTCTTCAACATTTCTTCATTAATAAATAGTAGCCATAAAATTATAAGTTTTTATTAAAGGATCGCCTTTACAGAATGTATTACCTTTTCGACATTCAGATAATAACAAGCTTCAAGGTTTCTATTAGCGGGTGCAGGTGCATCCGGTAAAGCAAGACGATTTATAGGGGTTTTTAAATATAATAATGCACTCTCAGCAATTATTGCACTTATTTCTGCAGATAAGCCACAAGTCTGCCAACCCACATCAATGATTAATGCTCTTCCAGTTTTACTAATGGATTTCTTAATTATCTCTTTATCCAAAGGTTTGGCAGAACGCAGGTCAATCACCTCAACATCAATTCCGTCCTTTTCCAATCTATCTGCGGCCTGGATTGCCAGATGGCAGGAATAAGAAATAGCTATTATACTGAGATCTTTTCCCTCACGCAGCACTGTCCCTTTTCCAATAGGAGTTTCATACATTTCTTCTGGAACAATACCTTCATTAGCGTAAAGCCATCTGTCATCGATATATACTACAGGATTTGGGTCTTTAATAGCCGATATCATGAGGCCTTTTGCATCATATGGAGTATATGGCATAACCACTTTTAAACCAGGGATATGTGAAAATAAAGCATGTATAGCCTGAGAATGTTGAGCTCCTTGCTCACCACCACGATTAATGATTCCCCAAAACACAACCGGGACACTTTGTTTACCGCCATTCATATAATACCAGTTAGCTGCCTGATTAATAATCGGGTCAAAGGCAAACAGCATAAAATCCATTCTTGGATGCACAACAACAGGTTTCATCCCTGCTATAGCAGCACCAACAGCTGCACCTGTCACAGCATTCTCAGATACAGGGGTATCGATTACACGCTCTTCACCAAATCTATCAAGAAGGCCTGTAGCTGTATTACCAACATACCATGGGCTTTTCACACCCTGACCAATTAAAAAAACACTAGGATCATCTTCCATAGTTTGGTGAAGGGCTTCATTTAAGGCTAAACTATACTGCAATTTTCTATTATTTGTAGACATAATTCTTCAACTCTTGCTCTCTGGGATCATTCGAATCTTTCGCATATTTATATGCATCACCTATTTCAATATTTATATTAGATTTTATTTGATCTATTTCATCAGATGATATTATTTTTTTATTAATTAGATATTTTTCAAATCTAATTATTGGGTCATTTTTCATCCATTCTTCAACTTCGTCAGGGGGCCGTATATCTGTATGAGTGCCCTGGATATTATCATCAGGTCCAACGTGCCCTCTTTGCCTGTATGTTAAACATTCAATAAAATAAGGTCCGTTGCCTCTTCTGCAATTTCCCACAGCTTCTTTAGCTATTTCATATACTGCCAAAACATCATTCCCATCAATCCTTGAGGAAGGAATATCAAAAGGTTCAGCAATCCTATATATTTCATCATTTGGTCGACACTCTTTTATAGGCATATGAGTTGAATAGAAATTATTTTCACAAACAAAAATCATTGGTAGCTTATTTACTGAAACAAAATTCAAAGATTCATATAGGACTCCTTCATTAGTAGCCCCATCACCAAAAAAAGACACTGCAATTTGGCCACTATTACGAATCTTACAAGCTAATGCTGCGCCAACTGCCAAAGAAATCGTTCCGGCAACAATTGGAGCAGAGCCAAGCATCCCAACACTCGGATCAATTAGATGCATGGAGCCTCCTCTTCCTTTTGAGCAGCCATCTTCCTTACAAAAAATTTCAGCAATCATAGCAGCAAGATCGCCTCCTTTTGCTATGTAATGACCATGGGAGCGATGATTGCCAAAAATATAATCATTTTTTTCTAGCACAGAACAAATACCAACAGCGACAGCCTCCTCTCCTGATGTAAGATGAACTGGACAGCAAATAGATCCGTCAAGAATATATTCAACCAGACTCTCCTCACAATAACGAATCTTCACCATTTGCTTAAACATGTTTATTAAAAGATTTTTTTCCAAATTTTCCCTTCTGATTAAAGATTGTTTTGTGTCTATAACTAATTTTTTCCATTTAGGATTAATTCAATTTTCTGTAAGTCATTTTCATTTAAAGACCAACCTACCGCACCCAGGTTCTCAGTCACCTGTTTTTCTGTTTTAGCACCAAATAAAGCACAAGAAAAACCGATCGTATCAAGTATCCACCTTAGAGCAAGCTGACTGTTTTTTATTCCCATTTCGAGGGATAATTCATTTATTTTTTCTACTATTTCAAGATTTGTAATAAATTTTTCACCTTGAAATTCAGAGCTTTTCCTACGATGATCACCTTCACTAAACCTTGAATCGGAAGTAAACTTACCGGTAAGCAGGCCATCCCCCAACGCACCCCATGCAACAATTAATATATTATTTTCTTTGCATACTCTTATTATATCAAGCGCTTTTTCTCTTTGGAGCATATTGTACTGGACCTGTGCAGCTTCAATTTTTTGAGATGATAATGCTCTTTTAATCTGTTCAGAAGAAAAATTGGAAACTCCTATTGCGCCTATTTTGCCTTCCTTTTTTAAAAGCCCGAGTTCACCAACAGAATCCTCAACAGGTGTTTTTTCATCTGGCCAGTGTATATAATAAAGTGGAATACATTCAAGTCTTAATCTAGAAAGGCTTCGTTCCACAGCCTGACGTAAATACTTGGGCGAACAGTCTTTCACTGTCTCACCTTTAGCATTCCAACGAACTCCACCTTTACTGGCAACAATTACATTTTTAATTTTATTGCCCAAAGCTTCAGCAAGAAGACTTTCGGATTTACCAAACCCATACACATCAGCAGTATCAAAAAAATTAACCCCACTTTCTATCGCCTTTGCTATGGCTTTTTTTGATTCATTATCATCAACAGTGCCATATCCATGGCCACCAATCGCCCAACATCCAAAACCGAGCGATGATACCTCCTGAAGTGAAGAATTTAGTTTTTGATATTCCAAACCTTTTTTATCCTCATCAACTGAAAAAGTGTCATGAATATTATCTTTAAATCCGTTAGGAAAGATGCTTCATTTACATATTTAATCCTTAGCCTATTCTTTGCCGGTTCTATTTCTCTTAAATATATTTCATCAACTGACTCATTACCCAAAATTTGATCAAGATTAATAAATTTTATTGATGCATAGTCTGACAAACCTGGCTTTACAGTTAATATAATCTTTTCTTCGTCACTATATAACTTTGTATATTTTTTGACCTGGGGTCTAGGGCCAACTAGACTCATTTCCCCTTTAAGGATATTTATTAATTGAGGAAGTTCATCGATTTTATATTTACGTATAAATTTGCCTATCCCTGTTAACCTTGGATCATCAAGGGCTGTTGATGGACCTCCAATCTGCTCGGCATTAACAACCATAGATCGGAATTTATATATTTGAAATGACTTTCCTTTCAAACCTGACCGTACACCTTTATATAAAATGGGGCCAGGTGAACCTAGTTTTATCAATAATGAGATTATTATTAATAATGGAGATAGTAAGATGAGGGCACAAAAAGCTAATAATAAATCCATAGAACGTTTGAAGACATTATACAACAAAGGAGTTTTATAATAATGCATTTTCTATTATTCAGTTCACATTAAATTTTAAAACAGAAAAGATAACTATTTTTTAGGATTACCATACTGTACAACTGCAATCCATGCCATCTTCTGAATGTAAGGTATTCTTAGAAGTACATCATCAACCTTTTCAAAAATAGAAAGCAAAGGTTTAAAAAAAGATGTATTCCGGATAGGTACCGCAAAAAGAGCGCATAAATGGAAAAATTTCAAATTTACAGTCTGAAAGTATTTCTTTCCAGACATTATTTCAGGAACCCCTAGAATATGTTCTGCTTCCCATTCTGTTCTTAGATGTGGTGTCTTTTTTCTGTAAGCGCTTATTAATGGATTATGTCTAAGAGCTTCAGTACAAATTAATCTACCATCTGGTTTTAAAATACGGGCAAGTTCCTTGAATGCCGCATCAAGATCAAGGTGATGTAAGGCTCCATATTCATGGATGGTATCAAAAGAATTGTCTGCAAACTCAGTATGTTCTGCATCCATTACTTTAAAAGAACATACCTTATCAAGATTTTCATTTTGAGCAATTTTATTAGCATTATTTACAGCAACCTGAGATATATCTATGCCCGTAACATTTCCCGCACCTTTTTTTCCCATTTCGATGGCTATCTCACCATTCCCGCAACAATAATCCAGTGTTTTTTTATTCACAATATCATGAAAAAGAAGCCTGTCGCGATATGCAAAACTTGATCGGGTAATACTATAAAACTTCATATTTGAGAAATGATAATTATATTCTTCATCAGTTGTAATGAATTCTCGCTTACTATTATCTTTTGATGCATCAGTATGATATTCATATGCCCTAACTATTGATCTCCTTTGATCGGAGTGTTCAATTTCTTTTAATTTTCGTTCTTCCAACTGCATTTATAATCCCCTTATTTAAAGGCCTATATTTATAAAATCTTTACGTAGTCAGCAAGCCTTAATATATATTAAAAGGCACTTATCATTTAGCTTTTCTGAATACTCTTTAACCGTCTTGGTTTATCAATTCAAATTCCATAAACCTCTTTAATAACTCTTTCCAAGACTATTTTTTCGTCAAATTCTTTTTCAGCCATCAATCGAGAATAGTCCCCAAATTCTTTCCTCTTATTTTTATCTTGTATAAGGATACTGAGTTTTTTTACCAAGGCAGAAGTATCTTGTGGGGGGATAAGATAACCATTCTTACCATGCTTAACTGTTTCCTTACAACCAGGACGATTTGTAGTGATAAGGGGTAGAGACATGGCAAGCCCCTCTATCAAAACCCTAGGGACACCTTCAGGATAAAAAGATGGAAGGACCATAATATCTGAAATAGCCTCAAAAACTTTAATATCATGCCTAAACATTTTTATTATCCGTACGCACTCATTTTTTTGGAACAATTCAATATCCGACTCTGAAACAGCGTCAGGAGTTCCTTGATCCACCGGAGCAACTAATATGAAAAACCACTCAGGGTGCTTCTCCTTTAGTATTGAAGCAGCTTCTAAAAATTCACGAATCCCTTTACTCCAAATCATGCGTGCGACAACCATAAGTACACAATGTGCTTTTTCAGGGAGTTGGAGTTCTTTCATTAATGATGATCTTTCTTTATTAGAAACAGACGCTTTAGAATACTCTAATGTATCAACACCACTGCCACGGATAACAACTCCTTTATTTCCCTGAATAATTCTTTTTTTAAAAAAATAATCCAGATCATCAGGATTTTGAAACCATGCTCTATCGCTAACTCTAAGTGCAACTCTATAAAGCCAGGTAACAAACCAACGAAGTAGCTTTTGCTTTATTCCCGGAAGATCTGCAAACGCAAACCCCGTACCGGAAAGTAAACAAACAATCCTGTCCACCCTTGCAAGCCATGCGGCGATTGTCCCATAAACATTTGGCTTTACCGACATGGTATGCACTAAATCAAAGCGATTCTTTCGAAAAATATAGTATAGTCGCAAAAAAAATGCGATGTCACCAAGCGGATTTAAAAAACGACTTACAGGAACAGGGATGTATTTCACTCCAAGCTTTTCAATCTTACTAACATATTTCCCATCAGGTGCCACAACCGTAACATCTAAGCCCCTACTTACAAGCTCCTTGATTAACCCACCTCTCCAATGAAAAACGGCTAAATCACTATTGGCTATAAGAGCTATTCGAATTTTATGTCTTCTAATTAACATTATTATATACCTTATCTACTAGACTAGAGCAGGGAACGAACAAAGCATGATCACCTATATGCCATTTTCAATATACATTTCCAAGTTATCTGTTTTATATTCTTAAGTACATTTTTGTATTCAAGGTTAGCATCAACAAAAAATATCTTGTTGGCGTGAAAATCAAGTCCCTGATTATTTTTATGCCTAAAGACAATTCCATCATCCGTTTCTTTGTCTTTTTTAATTCGGTCTCTGTTCCTTTTAATTGCCTCTGACATTGACACTTCAAGGAATATCAGAGCATTTGTTTTAGGTAGTTTTTTATAGAGCATGAGTTCATAATGACTCATTTTCCCAACAAGCTTTGAGCCCCCGGGCACAATTCTTGGAGAATCCATTTTACCATGTGTATTTGTCGGATAACGATCACAAATGATAATTTTACCTTTGGCTGCCAGACCTCTAGCCACACATGCATGCTTATACCGTTCATAACCTAGACAAAGATATCTCAACCCCCATACAAATCCATTCTTTTGTTTTAGAGAGCTCTCCCCAAAAAAACCTGATGACTCAAATCGTTCATTCCTTTTTTTCCTATTAATAAACCGGTATAAAAGCAAAAAAAACCTGAGTGGAAACGTACTAAGGACAGGCGAAGGTTTGCCAAGATGGAAAGTCTCAACATCAAAGTTTTTGCCTAACCATGCATGAAGTTCCTTAACCATGCTGGATTTTCCTGATGCATCAATACCTGATATTGCTAAAACAATACCATTATCAAGCCTTTTTCTTATTTTAAAAAATTTATACCATACCCTGAGTAAAAAATAATAAAGACTCTTCCATATAGCTTCTGTTGAGGTAAGCCTCCGAAAATCACTGATTTTTAATACCTCAGCTTTGGCCTTTTGATAACCAGATAAACCTGTATTCATATCGATATTAAAAAAATTGAACTTTGAGTGTATACTATTATTAGGATTGCAATTATCCTCATCTCTTGCAGTATTCAAACCTTTTTTAATGTATTGGTATTCCTTTAGGTAGTCTGATTTTTCATAAATCCAAAAAAAATACCCAAATAAACTGGATCGTTTCATATAATGACGCATTGAATATATAAGAGCTTGATCAATATAAGAAGCCTCATAGATATTCATGGCATTCAGGAATCTATTACTTAGAACTTCGGCCTCAATAGGAATATGATAGGATTTAAGGTGAGTTTCACCAGTTATTATTTTATAGTAAATATGCAAATGACAGATTTGACCCGTATCTTCATCATATCCATAGTAATGTTTGACAAAAGGGAACGTCAAAGATTTAAAAGTTGCATGAATAAAACCATACTGATGCAATATTTCTTCAAACTGCATTTCACTTTTAGAATCAACTAAAAGATCTATATCTCCCTTTCCATCTATGGACGCGTGCAAATCATGGCAAGCTTTCCATATGGCATAAACTGTATCCTGGTTTAGTTGTCTAAAAAGTTTCTTATATAATTCTAACATAGTATTTTCCTACACTAATGTAATATCAAAACCGGCATCAATAAGTGCTCTTTTGTAATATTCAGCAATCCTAGTATTTTTAGCTACAAATCTTTCCACATCTCTTCCAGCTCTAACACGTTTATGCCCACGTTTAATAATTCTTTTTTCTAAAATTTCTTTCGGGAGGGAATCAATAAAAATAATTCTTATTTCCGCTAGGTGCTGGTTAAATTGATAGATAAAATCAGAAATCTCTTTATTTTCCAGACCTAGTATAAATGGGATATGGCTAATACCTTCATCTATTATCAATGACGCATCTGTATGTCTTTCGAAAAAATTATAACCAAACTTGGTAATACTATTACGCAAAGCATTAATTTTAGCAAATAGAGTCTCATCATAAGTTACCGCCTTTTTAACCAGCCACCAAATTTGCCCCAAACTCAATGCCCTTATTCGTATTGCATATAAGAATAAGACAATAGAATACAGTACTCTTTTTCCCGTCCTAAACGACAGGGGTAAACCACCCAACAATACAAATCTATCTGGGTAGTTTTTTTCTATAAATGTTGTTTTACCACTGCCAGGGGCACCTGTTAACTCAATTACTTTGCGAGGAGTCTCCATAAGCTCACTAAACATCATATACTATTGCTTTTTTGGTCTTATACATAAAAATAAAACATCATGGCTTTCCATCTTTTTTTCAATTTTTAAACGATCGATCTTATATTCTTCCTCGTTTAGCATCTGCCCATACTCATCAATGGTTATTACTTTCTTAAATTGTTTATTTAATAGAGGATATTCATCCGAATTAAGATTGAAGCTAAAAGAAACCGGAGTTACTGAAACATTAACAACAAAGATGCCAATACTCCCATCCTTTGCTTTAAAAACCCCAGACTGCAAAGCTTTTGACGTGATCTCTCCATTTTTATACCTCTGATTAGATTCCTTATAAGAAACAGACAAATCCGGATTCATTTTCAAAGTACTTAAAGGCCTAAGAAGCTGACCATAGGCTAAATATTTTTTCCCCATTTCTGTGCTTCGATATCTTGCAAGTTTTCTTAAAAATTTCATCTCTTCTGTGTAAACAGACCCATTATCAAAATCCTTTAATAAATCATCTCCATGCAGAGATAATCTACCCATAATAGCACCTTCAAGGAATAATACTGCACTCTGAATGTAAAACCCATCAGATTTGGGATTAATTTCCATTCCATAACGTGGGATATAATCTCCATAAACTGTCGCAAAAAGTGGTAACATATCAGGCCAAGTAGTCCATCGATAAAGGAATCCATCAAGAAGATCTATTGCAGTTTCAGATGGGCTTTCTCCTGTCATAACAGATTCTTTATCAATATTTTTCATGGTTTTTCTTATAACCGTAGCAATTTTTTTTGCACCAATATAAGGACTATTTCCTCCTCCATGAGTATGCCCATGATTTGTATCAAAACATTGCACATAGCCGCCATAGAAGGCATCAAAATATATTCCACTTGCATGCTCCTTATTCATCAATTCAGAAACAGTTTCCTTTAGTCGATCCTGCCACCATTTTGAATGGTAACACATCTTCCATGTTAGACCTCCATTCGCATATGTGATATCACCGTCTAAGCTCTTCATTGAGTTAGGCTTTGCGTCTTTTGCAAATGGAGAATTTTCATCGATTCCGGGATCGAAAATACGAGCACACATATATGGAAGGACATGACCTCCAACTTTTGAAATATCATCACATACAGACTGGAATCCTGACAAGGCAGGAAGCTCAGGATAATTTCCATCATGAATATTAGATACAGGGTTAGTTGGCCGCTTAAACATCTGCAATTTGGCTTTAATACTGTTAAACGCAGTTTTTCCCGGCATGTATTTTTTCCAAGTGTACCAATTAACTGGCAGATCGATATCAATAAAATCAATAAAATCAATTATTCTTTTTTTCAGTCTAGAAAGATCACGACTCCCTTTTTTTGAAGTAACCTTCAGCATAATTGGAGTCTCCTTAAACCATTGAGGTATATCCTGGCGAGTTTTAAGGTTGCCATTTTTGCACCATGATTGCTTCAAAGCCCAGGATCTGTATATCTGAGCTGCATCATACCAATCCCCAATGAAAGGTCTTACCACCACATCATAACTCATATGATAATCTTCAGCAGGAAATCCCATATTGGGCGGGAAATGGCCAATTTTGTATTCCATGGCTAAATTTTTCGGATCAGGAAAAAAATAAAACTTTTTTTTATACCCCCCTCCATCATGTGTTGCTATATATAAACCATTACGATCAGCATTGTATAGAGCCTGGAATTGCATATTGAGCCCTCCAGGCCAGGTAACACCGCCTTTCGAAGCAAAACCAAATGCACGCTTCGGATTAGAGCGGAAAGGATCTTTCACAAGAACACCTCTGGATTTTCCCACTACAAAATAATTATCTTCAGCATTAGTTCCAATCGGAACCAATTTTAAAACCGGAAAGTACACATTCCAGAGGCCATAATCTTTGCTCCGGTTGTTTACATTTATCCTCCATAATGAATTAGGATCATTTGCTTTAAGAGTAATTTTAACATCAACATCAATGATATTTTTTTCATTGTTGATACTCAACCCCTTCCAGTTCAGAATAAGCGTACGTTCTCCTGCTTTTGATCCTATTATGGAAAGCGATGTTGCTGCATCATCGAGAGAGGAAAGAGCAACTTCTTTTTTATCCCTGCCCCCATCTTTACGTAATATGAGAGTCCATAGATTCAAACTTAAGGATGTTTTGGGGGAGATAAAATCTTGATTTTGTTCAAAACCATAGAGACGTGACATGAGAAGCTTTTGTCCTGCTGTCGAAAACTCCATCCCTATATAGTGATTGGCAAAAAAGGCATAAGTACCTTTTTCTTGGAAAAGGACGCCTTCATTATTCGAAGCAGAGAAAGGAGTATTCACATTTTGGGAATTGCCAGAAATAAGATTTTTATCTCTGCTTTCTTCCGTGAAAAAATCAGCACAAAACAATGATATTATAATAATTGAAAATATTGTTGCAATTATACTGAGATAATACAGTCGAGCAGTGAATAGATTTTCTATTTTATTAAATATTTTTCGCAATTTTTACTTATAAATACCATCAATTTAACAACTATAAAACTTGTTTAGAAAGTCTATAATGATACGGTTTTCGTATTATTGTTCGATAAAACTTTAGCACAATTTGAATAAATATATAAAAAGACATTAAAATAATAAGAGAACTAGTGATGCTCATAAGCGAAGTCATAACCATGATACCTGTATAGTAAGTAAGCATAGCAGCCATAGTTAAGTGAATTGGATCTTTCCTAATTTTTGTAAAGATAAATTTCTGACTTATCCCCGCCAATATGCCGAGCAAAAGAAAAATCAACCCAACACCAATTATTCCAAAATCTACATATGGTTTTGTGATATAAGTACCTGTGGCAAAAGTTGTTACAACTCTTCCTGGGTTAAGGAGTTGAGCTAATTCATTGGAAAACGGAAGCCCACCTGATGCACCGGGGAGCGCAGCTTGTATATCCCTCATATGAATTGCTCCCATCCTCAGTTCAATACTCCCATCTCTTACAAAACCGATAGCGGCTACATCGTTCATTGCGTTTCCGAGTAGTATTCGGTCTAATATACTTGTGGTTGCAGCTACGATTACATTACCTGAATTCAGCATGGAGTGCATCTTATTGCTGTATGAGCTTAAAAGTATTCCTAATAAAAGAATAGAAAGAAAGGCAACACAAACAAACTTAATGCTTATCCTACGGGTAAATGAATAAAGAATAATATAAATTATTATTGTATTCATAAACGGCCCGCGAGTTCCGTTTCCTGCGACAAATATAAAACATAAAAGAAATAATAGGCAAAAAAGTAACAACCACTTATACTTTCGGGTTTTTAAGAAAACAACCAAAGCCATTGAACTTAAAAAAGGCCAACCTATTTTGGATAATACGGTTATTATTCCCTGTCCACGATACGCTCCGCCAAAATAATGCCCCTTTGTTACCTCCATCCTACTTAAAGAGATATACTGCGAAATTTGTCCTCCATCATCCCCTAAGACTAATCCCAACAACGCACGCGTCACTGATGGGACACCTTGAAATAGATAAAGACCAGCTAAAATGAGTAGCAGTGAGCCCGCTAATATTGCCAGAAATATTTCTTGCTCACTCTTAATAGATATTTTTTTTTGTTGAAAGTTAACAGGAGTAGAAGTGCTAGATTTCAAATATCCTGCAGAAAATACAAATCCAGTCAATAAAGCAATAAAACCAGCAAAAAAAACTAGTAAAGGATAATGATCCTTTGATATTCCACTGACAGCACCATAAATAAAACCTGGTGCAACACGGACAAATTCGTTAATCATCAACAACATAATTGGAGTCAATATAATAGAATAATTACTATCCATCCTCCAAATCCTTAAAAACAATACAATACAAATAAACGACAATAATATGCTGATTACTATAGTCATTGAGCTAGATTTATTTTCCAGGATTGGTGTAAAAAAAGAAAATCGTTCATTTTCATTTAACAGAAGAATTCCAAATGCTAATTCGTTTTTTTGTAAGGCTTTGGATAGAAAGATATGATTCAGCATACCTTCTTGATTTTATCTCCATCTTACTTCTTTCATCATCATCTAAGTTAAGTAGATACTGTATAGCATTAGCTAATTCTCCATCTGTGACATCTTTACAATTTTTCACAAGCCTTCCTATGTCTTCTTCTTCTAAAAATTTATTATCATCTACTTCCCATGCAACTACCGGACGTCCGCAGGACAAATATTGAGGGATCTTTTGTGAATATGACGCATCAATAGTCTTCCCATTAATTTTCATAGGCACTTTTGTTATATCAACTGCAATATCAAAAGTGCTCATTATTTTAGGTATTTCGGAAAAAGGAACAAAACCAGTGAACACGATTTTTTCTCTTAGGTCCAGCTCATCTGCAAGTATTTCAAGTAATTTCTGATCTTTCCCTTTTCCGACAAGAACAAGACCAACTTTCATATTTGTCTGAATTTTTTTTAATGCTTTAATGAGAAGGTCGATATGTCGAATTGTATCAAGTGCACCGACATAGCCTATTATGTAGTCGAATTTATCTACCCCAAACTCATCCCTATACAACTTCTTCTCCTGAGGTATAAACATTTCTATATTTGTACCGTTTGGTATGAGTTCCATCCTTTCCTTTGATATCCCAAATTTTTCATTTAACCATTCAATATACGGAAGGCTTACAGTATCCGCAAAAAGGGCTCTGTTGATAATATATTTATAAAAGGGAAAAGCTATTTTTGCTATTAGACTGTATTTACCACCGGCAATATTTGAAAACATTGTATAACCAGCCAATGTTTTCAACATAACAGGCATTTTAAAAAAGTAGTGAACAAGAAAAGGAATAAAAGGTATTACCCCTAATCTAAATATCACGGCATTAAAAGTATTTTTTTTGCATAATTTTGCCATCTTAAAAAATAAAACCACATTATAAATAACGTAAAAAAAGGGATTAAATTTTTTATGATTAAAAACATACTCTATCCTTTCATCATAATAAATTTCTGGAAAGGCGGGATAGGGCAGTACACACAATACGTCAGTATCATAACTGTTTAGTAATTCATTAACAAACCCTCTTTCATTAATACCTGGGCCATTATCAATTGAAATATCAACTTCTGTTATATAAGCAAATTTGTATTTTTTATTCATCAGATGAGCACACTCCTTCGTAGTGTCTATTGTTTGAATTTATCAAATAATCTGATCCATTACCCGCTTGTACCAAC
The DNA here is from genome assembly GCA_963667015.2 of Desulfatiglandales bacterium. Classification (GTDB taxonomy): domain Bacteria; phylum Desulfobacterota; class DSM-4660; order Desulfatiglandales; family HGW-15; genus JAAZBV01. The sequence goes on along the minus strand of CAXXJJ010000001.1, from coordinate 893,023 downwards.
TTTGTTGTTTAGGTGATAGTAATTGACTATTGTGACAAAGAAAGGAAAAATCACCATCGAACATTTTACATTTTTGAGATAAGGCTAAGATTAAGTTATAAGCAGTCGTTAAGTTGACTTTCATGTATGAAAACAAACTACCTTCCATAACAATAAGCGGTCGTTCATTTAATTTTAATCTATCACGCTTTAATAAGTTAAAAACAGGATACTCATAACAAACACCGCAACGAAAACCCGGTTTCTCAGCAAATGTCAATGTTGAGTCATAATCTAAACCTAGGTCATTCCATATCTGCCAAGTTACCGGATTTTCCCATTGGAGCCGATGTTGCCTCCCTCCCCACTTTTTTTGGGAAATACCAAGTTTAAGGCACATACTATGTAATTTTGTAAACTCTGCGCTAGTCTTTTTAATATTCTTATATGTATTTAAATTGGGGTGAAAGCCTATTTTGTGCCCACGCAAATTAATTGTAGATATTAAGTTTTGAATCCACTGATTTTCAAGATCGTATCTCAGCTTTATTTCTAGATCTTCAACTACGCACATAAAGTTAAAAGTACTTTTGACTCCTTTTCTTTCAGAAATATTCATCATAAATTCAAAAGTATTAAAAGGGTCTCTGTCATACTTACCATGTTTACTATCAATGCGCGCAATTAATCTTTTTTTAGCAAGAGAAAAGGATTTCCGTTTAATAAGATCACCAACACACCCCTTAATGTATTGAGAGAATGTCGCTTTATTTGATATTAGAGGGATGTCAACATCATGAGAAAGAAACAGGTTATATTTACGTGGTACACGCTTTAAGCCCTGCCATAAATGTGACAAACATGACCACAATATTTCAAGATATTCATTTACAATTGGACGATCAAGAAACCCTTCTTGATACGCAATTGACGATTGTGCTTGAAAACGATTATAACTATCTCGTTTTCTATTCGCGATCTCTTCATATCGTGTAAGCATAAAAAAAGCCGACCCTAAGATATCAATAGGAAGTTTTATACTTCCAGTATCTTTTATCTTTAAAAAAGGGGATGATTTTTCATTATGGTACCCATAGATAATTGGAATTTGATAGGAGGTTAAACGGCAATTTAAACCCAATGAATGAGCATCCCAAATATGCAAAGGTTGTTCGGGTAACGAATCTAAGGTTAACCATTTCTCTTCAGGGCATTTAAATAATATATCAGGAAGAATAATGCTCTTAACACCATCCAACGATATCAATATATTTGAACGATCTTCTGTTTTTATTCGATAGTCAAGCCCCAGAAATTTTCCAAATAAAACATCTATAATATACGCCCGTTCTTTTGGATAGGAGAAAGGAACCTTAATAGTTAGTGCCATAAAAAACCGTTCTAAAATAGTAGCAATATACTGAATGAACCATCCAGGTATTTACTTGATGTTGACATTTATTTTGCTTTTTTATGATTAATGATCATTTGCTTTATAGCAAAGCCCCATAAGCAATACTTGACTATATAAGAAATTGACATCGCAGCAGACATGAATACGACTGCCCAGAATGCTGGTAAACCATACCATACTGCAGCCATGATGCTGAATACAGCAAGAAAAAGGCGCAACAATGCCCATGAAAATGATATATCCTGCCTATTTATAATAAAAAAACTTATAGCTGAGTCCGTTGTAAATTTAAGTAAAAACTGAAAAGCCATCACCTGAATAAATAAACCACTTTGTATCCATTCCGGGCCAAAAACAAATTTAAAAATCCATTGTCCACCTATCACTAAAAATATTGTTGGAGGAAAAGCATATAATAACAGTCTCTTGTTTAATGATTTATATAATCTCTGAAGTTTTTTAGGTTCATTAGTCAAGCGTGCAGCTTCTCCCCAAAACACTTTTGAAACAGAAGTACCTATCAAGCTTATAGGAACGGCAAGCACCTTCTGGGTAAGAAAATACAACCCAGCTATCTCCACACCGTAATAAGCCGCCAATAATAATGAAGGAACTTGAGACCCTGCACTAATCATTAAAGAAGCAATGCTTTGGTAGAGAGGAAAGCTTTTATAGCGGTATGCCACATGACGAATTGTAAGAAATGATACAGAACTAAGATCAGCCTTATTTTTACTCCAGAATTTTCTGACAAGCGTACCGACCCCTGCACTTTGCCCTAAAACTTGTCCAAACAGCAATCCTAAGGGGCCAAATTTTAAAAGCCCTAACCCTAATTGAGTTGATAAACTGGTTACACCCTGGGATATTTTTGTTCGTGCAATAGTAGGATAAATTCTTTCCCGCACAGCCCATAGATTGAAAACATTATAAAAACCCGTAAATAAAAAACCAACAGGTAAAAGCCAGATATATTTACCAATCAAGCGGATCTTTTTAAGCTGTAATAATTCGTCATAAAAGAAGTAAGAAATTATTGCAAATATGGAGCTTGTAATAATCACAAGAGTAATGCAAAGGATAACTAAATTGATTACCTCTTTCTTGCAATCAGGAAGAGGAATAGCATACTCATATTTAAAAGACAGGATACTTGATGCCAGGGCAAGAACCGACGCAAAAACGGCGAGAAGGCCAAATTCATCTGTGGTGTATATACGTGTTAAGATAGGTGAAGAGATTACTCCGAGAGCTTGAACAAGAACTGTCCCTCCGGCAAGAGTCATTGTGTCACGGGTAAAACGATTCTTTGGCAGGAAACATTTAATCTTCTCCGATAATCCTCTTAAAAATATGTCTAATCTAATATCGATTGGTTAACACCTCGAAATCTTTTCATTTTTCATTAAACGAATAGACTCATATTTACTCAATGCGTTGCAGAAGGCTGATAATGCATAACAAAGTATTTTAATACCTGTTTAAATTCTCTCCACTTATTATTAGCAATTAGTGTAAAGGCAAATTTGCCAATATTTGTTTTTTTAAAATTCCATGTTAATTGACAGCCTGTACAAAATTTTGACTTACACATAAAAAATGATGGGTCTTTTTTTAAGATACTTATTTCCATTTCTAATGTTTTTTTCATGTCAGTTATTTTACATTCTGCTTTTCCTATATTTCCGGTTGATAAAATCCCCCCGTTCTTACTATAGAATGGCAGGAAATTAATTAACCCATCATGACATGCCCCTGCCCAATTCCTCTTGAATAACTGTAGTTGTCCATTTTCATTATAATACCATATCCCCGCATCCAAACGCTTCTGTTTAAAGCCTAGCTCCCCGATAGCCACATGTGTCGTTCCAACTCCTACGACTTTTTCATCAGTGCCTATTTTAAGATTTTTCCCTCCATTTTCGGCCATAACTCTTAATACATCATATGCGTAGGATTCAGGTTGATGCCCCTCTGTTAGCCACTTTGCCATTCTTCCAATACTAACGAACCTTTGTATAGGATGCGAGCTTCTATATCTTTTTGGGAATTTGATCATTGCATTAGCTAAAGCACCCGCATATGATGGTGAGCTATCAGTACTAATAAAAGACTTATCCTTTTTTAACTTATACATAGGTACTGAGGAGATAAAAGAATCTGTAACAATAGTTCCCTCTTCTCCAATTGATTCAAGCAATGCCTCAATAAGAGTTTTCACCCCGCCATCAATTTGATAACCGATCGACTTTAACGAACATTTAACATTCAATAGGTCACCTTTACAAACGCCTGCCTTTTCAAAATCATTAATTAAATCTTTCTTTGTATACATTTTAAGCATATCGTCCATTCTCCAGTTGAAAAACAAATGTCCAATTGGGTATTAATTTAATTAATCGATAAGAGATTTTTCGAACATTTTAATTGACTCATAATGGTTTAGAAGTCTTTTCGCCTGTTTCAGAGTGGGGGGAGAAATAAACTTTCCATTCACAATTGTAATCCCTTTTCCTTCCTTCTTTGCCTCATCAGCTGCTAGTACAACATCAGAAGCATATTTCACTTCTTCTTCATTCGGAGTATAACAATCTCGCGCAATTTCAATCTGTCTTGGCGACATAACCAACATTCCGGCCATACCTAAATCTCTGCCCAAAGTTGCAAATCTTTTTAATCCATCTAGATCATGTACTTTTACATATGGCGTATCAAGAGCTACAACACCGGCAGCATGTGCCGCAATTGCAATCATACTTCTGGGTACAAAAAGAGTTCTTTCTTCCTCTGAATATCTACTTTCCATTTCAGCCATATAATCTTCACAACCAAAAAGCAATGCTACAACGCGATCTGAGGCCCTAGCTATTTCATATGCATTTATTATTGCCAACGGTGTCTCTATCAAAACGATAATTGAAAAATGTCCTTTTTTCAAACCCTTGTGCGTTTCCATTAAACTAAGCTGAGCATCAAAGTTCTTAATATCATCTGCGGTATATGCCATTGGATAAACAAACCCATCCAACTCTTTACAGGCAACAGCATCAAGATCCGGCAGTGTAAGACCTGTATCCATAGAGTTAATTCTAACAAAAACAGGTTTATCCTTAAAAAGACCATCAGCTAAAACATTTTTTACCTTTTGTCTTGCATCTTCTTTTTTATTAAAAGGTACAGCATCTTCAAGACATAATGCTACGCAATCTGCTTCAGATTGACTTCCCTTAATGAGTAATTTCTCATTATGGCCAGGTACAAATAGAAATGTCCTTATTACCCAAGGCCCTTTATAAGGTTTTATCATTTTATTCTCCCCCAAAATAAGATTATTTCGGCAACAATACCCGTCGTCTAAAAGTTAAAACTTTTTCACCATGTTGGTTGAAAGCTACTGTCTCAACATATATAATCCCTCTATCTGGTTTACTGGATGATGGCTTAACTTCAAGGATAGTCGATTCGGCACTAATCGTATCTCCGATAAATACCGGGCCGTTGTGAACGACTTTTTCATATTCTAAATTTGCAATAGCTGCACCAGAAATATGAGGAACAGACAGGCCTACTACCAAACTTAAGACATATGTACCAACGACGAGTATTTTTCCATGCTGACTTCGTTTTGAAAATTCTATGTCACTGTGGATGGGGTGATGATTTAGTGTCAACAGACAAAATAAATTGTTATCGCTTTCAGTAACAGTTTTGTTCGGATAATGTCTGTAAGTATCTCCGACTTGAAAGTCATCAAGCGACATCAAATATGATTTATCACTTCGCATTACTATTTCTCCTGTTAAAATAATGATCACCTAACCTAGCTTAATATTTCAAGGCAATTGTTTTTCAACGCTCCATTGAAATTAAAAGATTGGTAACAAAAAAGTATTAGAGGGGTTACATTGCTAACCAATCTATAATTTTAATAATTATTCTTTTTATCATATACCCAGTTACATGATGGGCATACCATCAAATCGTTAAGCCTTTCCCCACAAATACACATAAAGCCTATCTGTCGAGCCGGGTTCCCTACCATCAAAGCGTGCCCTGGAACATCTTTTGTCACTACCGCCCCCGCTCCAATAAAAGCATAGCGACCAATTGTATGACCGCAAACAATCGTACAGTTAGCCCCAAGAGTTGCACCTTTCTTAACCAGAGTATTCCGAGCCTGATCCATCTTTTTAATTTCAGCTCGAGGATTATAAACATTAGTAAAAACCATGGACGGACCGCAGAAAACACCATCCTCAAGTTCTACACCTTTATAGACACTTACATTATTTTGAATCTTACAATTATTCCCGATTACCACATCAGGACCTATAACAACATTTTGCCCAATGTTACATTTTTCACCTATTTTTGACCCTGAAAGAATATGTGAAAAATGCCATATACGCGTTCCCTCACCGATAGATACGTTTTCATCAACTATTGCTGTATCATGTGCAAAATAATTTGAAGTTAATTGGTGATTTGGTGAACGCGATTCAATGTTCTTCTTTTTGTCAATGTCTGCAACTGGGGATTTACTAACCCCATCAAGGGAGCGTTGGGCGGAATTAAGTATCTTTAGCACCCTAAGACCTTCATTACCGTCTGTGATGGGTTGCTGTCCATTAGCTATACAATTAAGAAAGTGCTCACATTCCTGTCTTAGCGGTTCGGATTCCGGGATATCTACTCTTTCTGCTTCCCCTTTTACAGGAACGGGTGCATTGTTTTCCCAGTTAATCTTATGGGGGTATAAAAGCAGTTTATCATTCCATGATTGTGTATCATCAAATACTGCCATTTTTTTATCTCCTACAACAACAAGTTTTTGCTCTTTAAAAGGATGAAGCCATGACACAAATATATGAGCCCTTAACCCTGAAGGGAAAGTCATATGAGTTGTTGTTACATCCGCAATTTTCTGATGAAGATAGTTTCCTCCTGTAGCATAAACATTATCAGGTTCTTCGCCGGCTAGAGTGAGTATCATTGAAATATCATGGGGAGCAAAAGACCAGAGAATATTTTCTTCTCTACGGATTTTTCCAAGATTAAGGCGGTTGGAATATATATAATTGATCCTGCCTAATTCACCACTAGAAGCCATTTCTTTAAGCTTAATAAAAACAGGATGATATTGGAGAAGATGCCCAACCATAAGAACCATATTTTTGTTTTTCGCCAGGGCAATAAGTTCCTTGCCTTCTGCTTCATCCAATACCAGGGGTTTTTCAACATATACATGTTTACCAGCAAGAAGAGCCTCACGAGCAATCCTGTAATGCGTTTCAGCAGGAGTTGCTATAACCAAACCACCTATATCTTCTCGAGCTAAAACTTCATTAAGGGCAATACAAGTTTCAACATCCGGGTACTGTTGTTTGAAACTCTCCAGCACGGTTTCATTTTTATCACATATTAATTTTAAGGCTCCAATCTTATGAAAATTTCTTACAAGATTTTTTCCCCAGTAACCTGATCCTATAACCGCGACTTTATTATCTGACATTATTTTATCCTTAACTTTTATATTTTCGCTTCTAATATTTTTTGAATACAATATAGAGATGTGCTTCCATCGCCATAAAGAGGTGGGTGATTTTCAGGCATTTTAAATGATTTAACCGCCCCAATTATTTTATCCTTATCAGCTCCAGTTAAGACATTCCAACCGTTGGAGACTGTTTCAACCCATTCCGTCTCTTCACGAAGAGTTATGCAGGGAACTTTCAACCAATATGCTTCTTTCTGTATTCCACCCGAATCAGTAAGAATCATTTGTGCGTTTTTTTCGAGAGTTATGATTTCAAAATATCCCAATGGATCAATCAATATTACATTTTCAGGGGAAGAATATTTTGTTGTTTCCAATAGCTTTCGAGTTCTTGGGTGGACAGGAAAAACAATAGTACTATCTATTGTTCCAAAAGCAGCTAAAATATCTTTCAGTCTATGAATATCATCAGTATTTTCTGCACGATGGACGGTAGCCAGGAGATATTTTTTAGGCTTTATACCCAATTGTGCCAATATTTCAGGATTTTCAGGGATCTTATCTTCTGCAAATTTTACAGCCTCCATCATAACATCCCCGGTGATGTGAACCCCTTTTTTAATACCTTCCAGAGCAAGATTATCAACAGCGGTCTGACTGGGGCAAAATAAAAGTTTAGAAACTTGATCTGCCAAAACACGGTTTATTTCTTCCGGCATCCTACGATTATAACTGCGCAGACCGGCTTCAACATGTACTATGGGAATATGAAGTTTTGTTGCTGCTAATGCACCAGCCAATGTGGAATTGGTATCTCCATAAACAAGAACCCAATCAGGTTCTTCCTTTTGAAGAACTTCTTCTAACGCAATAAGCATCTTGCCAGTTTGATAGCCATGATTTCCTGATCCTATCTCAAGGTTATATTTTGGCTCCGGAATTTCTAACTCCCGGAAGAACAATCCTGACATCTCTTCATCATAGTGCTGCCCAGTGTGAACGATTACTTCATCTATTACATGTGATGAATTTTTACTGTTCAGTTCGGAAATTCTTCTTGATATGACAGCAGCCTTGATAAATTGTGGACGAGCGCCAATAATAGTGATGATTTTCATTATACTTCCAAACTCTTAAAGGCTTCCGATATAATTTCCTGATCCTGTTCTGTTAGATAAGGATGCATTGGTATGCTAAATATACGTTTTGCAGAATCTTCACTTACAGGAAAATCCCCATCGCTGTATCCCAGGGTATTAAAGGCAGATTGTAAATGTAATGGTTTTGGATAATATATGGCAGTTGGAATATCTTTCTTTTTTAAAGTATCTTGTATTTCTGAACGATGATTTTCATCTCGTGCAAGTATAGAGTATTGTGCCCAGACGCTTTTGTACTCATCGGGTACGTGTGGTGCATGAAGCATGGAGCATGGTGATAATAACTCAGCATATCGTTGAGCAACTTTGTTTCTTAACTCAACTTCTTCAGGAAAAATCTCAAACTTAGCCAGAAGAATTGCTGCCTGCATTGTATCTAAACGACCATTTATCCCTATTCGTGTATTATCATATTTATGAGATCCTTTTCCATGAACCAATAGTGATCGTAAAATCTCTGCCTTTTCATTATCATCTGTAAAGCACATGCCACCATCACCATAGCACCCCAAAGGTTTGGCAGGAAAAAAGGAAGTACAGCCTATATCTGCAAGAGAACAGGATTTCTTCCCATTATACTCTGCACCAAATGATTGTGCACCATCCTCAATGACAAATAAATTGTGTTTTTCAGCAATAGCGTTAATTTTATTGTAATCAGCCGGTAATCCAAAAAGATCAACTGGAATTATGCCTTTTGGTGTGTGTTCAAGATTCAATGTTCCATGTTCAATGTTTGGTAATGGATGGACAGACGAATCCTTAGATTCAAAGGCTTTGATTGCCAGCTCCAGTTTTTCAGGATCAATATTAAATGTATCAGGATCAATATCAACAAAGATTGGAGTCGCACCTAAAAGACTAATGACTTCTGCAGTAGCAATAAATGTAAAAGGTGTTGTAAATATTGCGTCACCTGGCCCAATACCATATGACATTAGAGCTAATAATAATGAGTCAGTTCCGGATGCACAAGCTATAGCATGCTTCACTCCGACATATTGTGCTAACTGATTTTCAAGTTCCTTTACTTCAGGACCCATTATGTATTTCCCATGAAATAATACATTTTGAATATTTTCATAAATATAGTTTTTAATCCTAGATTGTTGTTTTGCTAAATCGATAAATTGCATATATTCCTCTCTATTTTATTAATGTTATAATAAAGTTTTAATATGGTATCGTGAATACCGTTATTCAATATTTTAGATATTGGATTCGTCAGATAATTTCTTCAGATCAACTAAGGTGTAAATACTAAAATAATGTTATCTGGTGGGTATTCGCTGTTAACTTCAAGATAAAAATTTCGCAGCCTTTTAATATCTTATCCCTACTGAAATAGGCGCACTCTTTTCATTTAATCTTTTTTTCTTTTAAGCCAGAGAAGATGCTTAAATCCCAGTTTCATTTCTTTCCATTTTAAAGCAGATTCAGGATCTTTATCTAGCCGTTCATTAAATTCCATGAAAAATACAATTAATATTCCTAAAAATATGCTTACAATAAAACCTAGAATCACATTAATTTTAACTTTTGGTTTTACTGCTTTCTGCGGCGGATCGGCTATTTCCAAAGTATTAATAGTTGGCATATCCTTTGTTTCATCCAATTTTACCTGTTCAAGTTGTGTTGTCAGCATTGTAATAACACCTGTTTTTGCCTTGACCTTTAAAAGAAGTTTGCTTTCGTCATAATTAAGGGCCGGAATTCTTGTGAGAGGTATGTAAAAATTAACCTTGCCATTATCCAGTTCAATAGGCACACTGGTTTCCTGGGAATTCGTCAGACGCGTAATATTTTTGTTTATAGCAGCTATCTGCGCGTCAATTTGTTCGAGCTCGTTTGATGGTCCCTTATAAAACTTTTCTTTTGCGGCTTTTGCAACTTCAAGGGCAACCTTCTGGCTCTCCATTTCAGCAAGAACCTCCAAGGTGGCTTCTGTCTGTTTGCCTATTGAAATCGCTTTATTTTGCTCCTGAAATTCACGAAGCTCTTTCTGAGCCTTATCCAATTCTTCTTCCGCAACAGACAAACGCCTTACAATATACTCCCTAAGTCTTTGGGTTGAGGTGTATGAATTAGTAAGATTATATTCATCAAGAGCATGAACATATGAATTTGCCAAATCAGAAGCCAATACAGGATCGCTGGAGTTTATCGAAATAGATATTGATGGATCATTATTGGATTCTGATACTTTAATCTGAGCTGCAAATGCTTTTGCTATTTCTTCTTTACTATTATACTGTGATATTCCCATTATAGAATAATAGTCATAACGTTTTAAAACATGTCCAGCCAGTTCATTACTCTTTAGGACTGCTCCGAATATCGCAGCAGGAGCTGATGAGGATCTACCTAACCTAGCAGCAGCAAATTCTTCAAGAACAGAAGGTACTGCAACAGCGCTATTGACTCTTTCACCTGTCTCTGGAAGAATTACAGTTTTTGCCTCATATATTTTTTCTGAAAACACACTTATAATACCTACAAGAAATGTAATGGTTAAACAGAATATAATAAGAAACTTTCGTCTTTTATATACTGGGTAAATAACTTCGATGATATTTATCTCATCGTGGTAAATGTCTTCAGGTGTTATGGGATTATTATTTTCCGATATTTGTGGCATAGGATTTCCTCTAAAAATGAAACCTTTTTGTAGGTATACATGACCAGCTAAAACACTAAGAGCGTCTTAAATTTTAATTATAATTGATTACGCAAGAAAAATCAGGATCTATAAACACTCGTTCCTTATGGGCAATTCTTAAGTCTATGTAGGATATTTTTCAGGAGTCTACAGTGCTTCAGCTAACAACATTGAGATACAGTCCAGCTTAAAAAGTCGGGTATCTAAAATAAACAGCATAGATTTTTTTACTAAATTAACTATATATTTCCTTTTCAGCACTTCTCTACTCATCTATAAAATATTCATCATTTCTCCAAGCGCTTTACTAAATTTTTGGGCACCTGGTAGCGCAAGGTGATCATCATCATAAAAAAAATTATTTATGCCCCTGTCCATAGAATTATAAAAATAATCATGGAAGTCATAAATTTCTATATTGGGATGTTTACTAAGCTTTTTCAAACAGAAGGAGTATTGCGGGATTAGGGACTGAATTTGATCTGATTCATAATATTCCCTGGTCAAAGGTGTTGTGACAAGAATAAGTTTACATTTCTGCTCAAAAAGCATGCCGGCAAGCTCAACTATTTCTGACATATTTAGTTTTACAATCTCAGGCTTTTTTTTGAGTACTTCATGTATTACCCTCATGTGATGAGAAAGACTTCGATCTGCATGTTTCTGAATATATAAAGGCTTTATTAGTTTTTTATAATACCCTTTAATTATGCCGTCTTCAATAATAACGGGATTAAACTTGTTTATCTGGGTGGTAGATGCAAGGTAAGAATATTCCTTACTCGGCCTAAGTGAGGAAATTGCATTTTCAACAATTTTCTGTAAAGCTTCAAAGGAAATAATCCTGTCTGCAATAGCATTAATGGAAGCTTCAAAATTTGATAAAAAGAGTTCTCTACAAATTGGCATATTTTTAAAAGCTCTTGACAACCATGCATGATAATTATCAACGGAATACCGCTTGGAATGAAAAAGCATAACAGGCGATATTGTCAAAAAGACATATTTTAGTTTGGGAGTTTCTTTTGTTATATACCTCGCCTTAAAACATGCTGTTTCAATGTCACCGCCACTGTCAAAAAAATGATATCCTTTCAGGCCCAGAGAAGAAAAATGAATCCCCCTTGAATGTGAATTGCCCACAGTTATTGCTTCAATAGCTTCACGTTGTTGCTCATAAATTGCCATTTTATCCTTATAAGGGTGAATGACACCAGCAGGTAAAATTAAAGTTAATAAATAAAGCATACTTAAAGATATAAAAATCGCTAAAAAAGACACTCGCAATAGATATTTAAAATTCAAAGTAGACGAAGTTTTCACTCGCAAAATTTCCCAATATAATAATTAATAAAAAAATTATAATAACCGATATCCATCGATAAATAGAATGACTTTTTACAAGGTAAGCGGCAGGCTCTACCTCTTTGAACTCCCCAATAGAACTATACACAAGTAATATGATTATCCCAAATAAGGCTTTTAATAAAGGCCTTGTACCATTAATAGCTAAAACAGACGCCTGCATAAACGAAGTATGAAAATCAAACATACGAGTTAAAACTTGAAAGAGCACCTTTGAATCAGATACATAAAATATTGCCACTGTAAGACTCAATACCATAGCCAGTACTACCCTTCCCAATTGCTTTCGAACTGCAAGACTCAAAGGAAGAATTTGCCTAAAAAGATTGGATAATGGAGACCAGATAACAAGAATTATTCCATGCAGTAATCCAAATAAAACAAAATTCCAACTTGCCCCATGCCAAACACCTATTACAAACAATGTAAAAATGGTCACGAAAGGTCGTATAGACCCAGAGCGGAAACGTTTAAGCATAGGAATTTGAATAAAATCTCTGATCCAACGAGTAAGACTGATATGCCATCGTAGCCAGAATTCCCGCAGAGTAGAGGCAAAAAGAGGACGACGAAAATTAAGCGTTAGCTTTATTCCGAATAACATAGCCAGTCCACGGGCAATTTCCGAATACCCCATAAAATCGCAATAAATCTTTATCAGTGCCAGGGCGCCTGCTATCCAGTATAGCCAAAAAGGAAAAATGACATTGCTAAAAAAAATTGAATCAATAAAAAGAGTTATATTATCAGCAATAACCAGCTTTAAAAAAAAACCCCAAATAATTAGTAATACTCCATACCGAAACTCCCCAATAGTAGCAAGACGAAGCATTTTTAATTGAGGTAATAAATTTTTGCTTCTCTCAATTGGGCCTGCTACAAGTTGGGGGAAAAAGCAGACATATAGAGAAAAAAAGCCGAGATGCTGTTCCGGTTTTTCTTTACCTAGATATACATCAAAACTGTAGCCTAAAGTTTGAAGAGTATAAAAAGATAGTCCAATTGGCAATAACATATGATGAAGTGTAATATTACTTTGAAAAAGAAAATTAAGGTTTTCCCCAACAAAATTCCAATATTTAAAAGTAAACAAAACACCTAGATTAACGATTAATGAGAGCCATAACCAGATCCTTCGCTTCTGCCTAGTCTCATGTTTACCCATCTGGATTGCACACATATAGTCGACAAGAGTTGAACCCAATAATAAAGGCAGATAACGCCAATTCCAATAACTATAAAAAAGATAACTGGCCCCCAGTAGCAATATCCATCTGAAGCGCCCTGCTAAAGAACAGTAAATGATGAAAACACATGAAAAAAAGAGCAGAAATATTAGAGATACAAAAGTCATTATTATTGTGGAGTAATATGCGTTATTGAAGAATAAAGAATATTATGAAAATATCTAGTTTATATACAGACAATTGGTATAAGAAATGAATAGGTCTTGTCTTAATATCAGTTCATCTTATATAATTCTCACGATTATATTAGCGTAGCAACTTTTAGGTATGTGGGCACGGGAAATCCTTTTTCGATGTCTCAGAGTACGAAGCATCTGGACAATTTTATATTGTGATATTTTTGGAAGCCCTCTTATTTCCTTGATTAACATCTCTTCATATTTGTTTTCAGTGTGCATTTTTTATACCTCACTTTTAATATAGCTTATTTATAAATTATTACAGAGGGTTATAAAATTATCAATTAATGAAAACATGCTAATATTGCGACAAAAAAAGTAGTATTGTGTAAAAAAGATCGATGTAGTTTTTCGTCATCGTCTTAACATTCTTCTGGTGGTATATTAGGATTTTGATCATTAGGAGACTTGGTCATGGTGTTGGTACCTATAAAAAGTTATTCAAAGTTCAACGGTTCAAGGATTCAAGGCGCTCAGCGTTACTGGATGCTCGCTTCGCGAGATTCAAAGGTTCAAAGATTTAAGGGTTTAAAATTCAACAACTTAAAATTAAAATTTAGTATTAACTTACTTGATGAGTTTTAATTTTTAGTCCTTTGGGAGGCCTAGCTGATTTTTAATCAATATACAAAGGGTATTTTTGATTTCCTTATGCCTGGGAACAGGAGATTTTTCCCGTTGGAAGGATTCATGTAAATATCATGCCTGGAACCACTGCGTAACAAATAACATCCTTTATCAATCAATTGGCGAATAAATTCGCGTCTTTTCAAACTCGCACCTCAAATGGAATACGATTCCGTTGAACTGGAAAAGTGCTGTCAGGTTCACTTTCCAACATTAATTTATAGGCATCCTGAATATTCTCTTTCAACTCATCGATTGTTTCTCCCTGACTGATAACACCCGGAATCTCTACAATGCGACCGACATACCATCCATCGTCTTCCCAATACTCAAGTGTTAGATTTGCCATATATATTCTCCTAAGATATTTTAATAATTTTAAGAAAAAAGTATTATTCAGTCAAGATCATCGATTATTTTGTGGTGTTTGGTACATATTTTTTCCTTTTAAGTTTAAAAGGGGTGTTGGGTTTTAAGTTTTGGGTTTCTTAATGAGTTTTGGGTGTTGAGTTTTGTGTTAATAGTAAGATTGAATTTAAACCCAACACCTACAACTCATCACCTAAAACTGCTTAGTAGTTACTATTCCTTAAATAGGACATAAAGTTGGATATTTGTTTGCTGAGATTAATTGCCCTTTCTAATAATCATTTACGATAATGCTTTGTAACAGCAATTATTTCTATTTCATCTTCTGGTAGACAAATAAAAATAGCTCTGTATTTTTTGTCAAGACGAAATGAATATATATTTCGATGTTTAGGTTACAGTAATTCAGTGTTTAATGAAGGATGTGACGGGTTATTCTCAAAAAGCTTTTTGGCCTTTTCCCATTTCTTCCTAAGGGCATGCTTTTTTAAGATAGTCCCGGATATCATCTCTCAGTTCGAGAATGGAAGGCATTTTTTTTATTCATTGATAGAGAATTTTTTTAAACCCTCTTCCAGATCTCTCAGAAAACCTTCTTCATATAATTCTGTTGAAGAAAAATCGGCCAGAATCGAGGCAATCTTGTCTTTTTTGAAAGGTTTCAAGTCAATTGCCTTTGTTTTAAGTCTTTTTAGTATTTCTTTTCGCTCTTCATCCGAAAGACTATCGATAATTTCATACAACGTATCCATTGGAATTTCTATTTTTTTCGTTATGGTCTCTTTCAAGGTTATTTGTGGCATTATCTGCCTCCTTAAAGTGAGTAATTAAATAAAATTGTTTTTAAAATATCATTTAATAACCATTGTGTCAAAATTCAAGCTATCAAAGCAGTATACAGGTTTGCCATCTTTTATCTTCCGCTGGTATTTGCTTGTGTTGTCTGGTTTTTGGGACATGGGAAAAATCCTTTGAAAGATTTAAAACTTTAAGAGTGAACCGCCCGTTTGCTTCGCCTTCTCAAGACGCCAAGTTCGCTAAGAGTTTTATTTTTATTGATTTTCTAAGAAATATGAAAATCAATAAAGACTCAAGCGATTCCTGGGGCCACTAAGGTCTTAACTTTTTTTCCAATGGGTTGGGTATGTTCAGGATTATAAATATTAAAATAGCTGTTTTCTTCGCGCACTTTGTGTCTTCGCGGTTCAAACTTTCCGCCGTCGAAGTTCAGTTTTATTGTTTGTAGTTATACACCATTCGCTTAATGCCATTTTTCATCAGAGTCACATTCCAATTTAATAGAAAACCTAACTGAATATTCGTGACTTTTAAGTATGTAAGTAATTGTGCTTCATGGATGGGAAGGATCTTTTCGACTGTTTTATTCTCAATTATTATTGTGTTATTAATAATCATATCCGCCCGAAAGCCTGTATCCATTGTTACATCATTATATATTACAGGTACAGGGACTTCACATCTAACATCTAAACCTTCATTTTGTAGCTCATGGGCAAGACATTTTTGGTAAACAGATTCCAATAGACCTGGACCTAATGCTTTGTGGACTTTAATTGATGAATCGATAATTTTTGATGCTATGGTTTCAATATCCATTTTAAAAGATTGAACCGCCTGTTCGCTCTCTCAAGACGCCAAGGCCGCTAAGAGATTTATTTTATTGATTCTGTAAGAAAATCCAGAATCAATAAAGACTTTAACTCTGCAAAAAGATGATATTCAATTCATTTTCAATTTTATTAACAGTTTTTATTTTCTTCGCGTTCTTAGTGTCTTCGCGGTTCAGTTTTATAACTGTCTTTCAGTCTTTTACCCAGTTTTCGATCAGCAGTCCAGGGACTCTTTTAAATTCTTTCGTGTTGTTTGTTACAAGAATTAATCCTGCTGCCCTTGCGTGACCCGCAGTCATCATATCATAAAAGGTCTTCTCTGATCTGATCTTGAGGTTGCTTCCGGTCATTCATAAAATCAGCAGATACTCCCGGCCCATCGAACCAGTCATCCCATGATTGCCCGGCAGGCGATATTATGCGTTTATTCCCAATAGCTGTAATTTCAATTTCCTTAACAGATTCGGGAAAGGCTATTTCCTTTGGGATCCTGACAGCTTGACTTCGATTACTTTTGAATATTTTTGTATGTATAGATGTCATTATTTCACCTCAAATAAAATTATCAAATTATTCAAGGATATTTCAACGGGATATACTGGATAAAAATTGAACCGCTAAGACACTAAGGTTGCTAGGAGTTTTATTATATTAAATTTACAGGAATGGCTTAAGCTTCCTGGCAGCTGTTTGGCGATATCTTTTTTTTAATCATTGGCATTTTATTTTTCTTCGCGTTCTTTGTGACTTGGCGGTTCAGGATTATTTAAGTACAACCCCGGTTATGTTTGTCTTCGGCAACCCATAATTTTTACTAATCCAAACCGGGTTATCACTATCTACAGTCATAAAAACACCCTTTGATCCGGCGGCATATACGACATCGTTACCATCAGGCATATGTTTTATCCTGATATCAAACACTCTGAAATCATCCGGTAGGCCATCATCTATCTTTGACCAGTCTTTCCCGCTGTCATCCGACATATAAATGCCATCGGATGTGCCGAGATAAATTCTTTCAGGGTTTTCAGGGTTAACCGCTATAGTATATATAAGTGTATCATCAGGAAGGCCGTCATCTGTCTCTTCCCAAGTTTTACCATTATCATTGCTTATATAAAGGCATGGTATAGACTCAAGCCATCCTTTTTTGTTATAATACCCGCCTGATCCGGCATAAATAACATCACCTTTGGGTGCAGCAGCCATTGAGATTATATTTTTGTTTTTTATTCCTTCGGATGATGATACCCATACCTTGTTTTTACTATCCCATTTAAAAACATCCTGTACTGTACCAGCAAATATATCATTGCCACTTGTAATAATTGTATTAACATCCCTGTATACAAGACCTTCATTCAGATAATTTCTTTCTCCTACCCCACCCCTTGAAATCCCTTCTTCAAACATTCCCACGATAACATCATGTTTTCCGCTCTCAATGTTATCTGTGAAGGTTACAGTTCTTACATTCTGTCCCTTATATTGTTCAATGCCCTGGAGAGTATTCTTCTTAAGGTCAATAGTAAAAAGACCTGCACCTGTAGTTGCTACATAGAGAGTATCTTCTCCTGGATCAAGAAACAGGCGTTTAAAATAGAGATAAAGATCTCTCTGCTCCATCTTCAAGGGGTACCAGCTTTTTCCCCCATTATTGCTCTTATAAATCCCCTCTCCATAGGTAGCTGTATAGCATGTAATGTTATAGTCGATATTTACTTTCTCAGCATTCTGACAGGAGAATAGCAATAGTAGCAATACGGGGAACAGATAAAATAGATTTTTTATTTTTTTTATTTTTGGCATGGTAGTCTGGGGGTAATAGGTTATTAATGAATAAAGCATATTGCATAGAGTAAGGCGCAAAGCGTTTTTTGGTTTTATGGACAAGAATTCCAGGATTCCTTTTTTTCTCTTTCCTGATGAAAGTGAGAAAGAGTAATATCAAAGTTCAATAAAACACAAAAAATAATTACAGTGTTTATGTCAGCCAGGGAAAACTGGACTTAAGGTGATTGGCAACATAGTCACTCACTGAATCTTCAAGAGATCGAAAGCTGATTGGACAGCCAAGACCTTTTACGTGATCCATCTCTGCCTGTGTAAAATATTGATAACTGTTTTTTAAATTTTCAGGCATATCGATATATTCGATATTAAGAGGAATATCCATTGCCGTAAAAATCGGATTAACCAGGTCGTTCCATGATCTTGCAATACCTGTTCCCAGATTAAGAAGACCGTTTATTTCATTATTATTTAAAATCCACCACATCACATCTATGCAGTCTTTTATATATACAAAATCCCGCTTCTGCTCACCGTCTTTATAAGCATCTCTATAGGATTTAAAGAGTTTTACAGAACCGGATTTCCGGATTTGGTGAAAGGCCTTAAAAACCATGCTTGTCATATCACCCTTATGATATTCATTAGGGCCGAATACGTTAAAAAATTTTATTCCGGCTATATTCTTAAGAAGGCCATTACGTTCAGCATATAAGTCAAATAAATGTTTTGAGTAACCATACCGGTTAATTGGACGTAATGCATCCAGGACAGCAGTGTCGGAGAATCCTTTTTCCCCATCGCCGTATGTAGCTGCACTGCTTGCATAGATAAAACGAATTCCTCTGGAAACCGCCCATTCAGCCAGTATCCGTGTGTAGCGATAATTGTTCTCCATTAAATAATCTGCATCAGCCTCTGTTGTGGAAGAGCAGGCGCCCATATGGACGATTGCATCCGGCTGATATTCCAATTCGTTGTTAAAAACTTTTTTTATAAATATGTCTTTATGGAGATAGTCTGAATATCTTAATCCGACAAGATTACGCCATTTGGGATTTTCTTTCAGGTTATCAACGACAAGGATATCCTCTATCCCCTCTTTGTTTAATTTCCAAATGAAGGCACTTCCAATAAAGCCTGCACCACCTGTAACAATAATCCTTTTCATTTATTTCTCATCTCTCTATTGCTTATCTGATATTTATTTAGTCCTGTGTAGAATTATTATTTCTGTTATGTGTATCCAGAACTTTTTGTGCAATATTTGTTGTACTATAACCTTCCAATGTATTAACGAGCTTAACTTCACCCCCGTATGATTCAACAATATCTTTTCCTACAACCTCGTCAATTCTATAATCAGCCCCCTTAACAAGTATGTCGGGCCTGATTGTGTCTATCAGGGATTCAGGAGTATCTTCACTGAAGATTATTACTGAATCCACACATTCAAGCGATGCCAATATCGATGCCCTGTCGTGCTCATTTAAAATAGGGCGGCTTGAGCCTTTAAGTCTTTTTATTGATGCATCATCGTTTAACCCGACTACCAGCCTGTCTCCCAGCTCCCTGGCCTTATTAAGCAGGTGAATGTGGCCTGGATGCAACAGGTCAAAACATCCATTGGTAAAGACCACTCTTTCGC
Source organism: Desulfatiglandales bacterium (assembly GCA_963667015.2). Classification (GTDB taxonomy): domain Bacteria; phylum Desulfobacterota; class DSM-4660; order Desulfatiglandales; family HGW-15; genus JAAZBV01. The sequence goes on along the minus strand of CAXXJJ010000001.1, from coordinate 873,454 downwards.
CATTTGCCTGCCATAATTGTATATGCAGTTTTGCTGCAGACCTTGAGGCAATTTTGTAAATATAGCCGCCGCTAATGGATTCACTATCCATATCCGCAGAGGTTTTCAGCTCAAAGATATTTATTGGTTGGGTTCCTACTTTCCCCACAACTATTCCTGCTGCAATATTTGATAATTTTGCAGCATCATCTGTATCCATACCTATCGAAATACATGCGGTAAATGTTGATATTACGGTGTCTCCGGCCCCGGACACATCAAATACCTCTTTAGCCAGCGCTGGTATAAATTGGGGATTTCCACCTTTCTGTAACAGACACATCCCCCGGGCACCCTGGGTCACAAGAAGGCTTGAAAGATCAAATTCTCTAATCGTATTTTCCATAACTTCTATTAGTTCTTCTTTGGATTCGATTGATTTCCCATAGACTGTCTCAAGCTCTTTTGTATTGGGTGTGATACATGTTGCAGACTTATATCTCTCCCAATTTTTTCCCTTTGGATCGACGAACACAGGTGTATTATTTTTTTTAGCTATTTCTATGATCTGCTCTGTTACCCCATCTGTCTGGAAAATCCCTTTTCCATAATCAGATATAATCAGGGTGTGGCATGATTTTATTTTTTCTTCAATAATGTCTGTCAGGTTTTTTCTGATGTCATCTAAAACCGGGAATACGATCTCTTCATCAAGCCTGATAAGCTGCTGACTGTTGGAGACAACCCTTGTTTTGACAATAGTCGGTCTTTGAGAATCTTCTATAAGGCTGGCGTGAACCCTTTCGTTACTTAACAGGGTCCGTAGCCTTTTACCGGGCTCATCCTTGCCGCACAGGCCTATAATAGTCACCTCGCAACCCAGTCCGGACAGGTTGGAAAGGACATTGCCTGCGCCGCCTGCTACATCCGATTTTTTTTTAACATTAAAAACCGGAACCGGTGCTTCAGATGAAATTCGGTTAACATCACCCCATAAATAACAGTCAAGCATCACGTCACCAACAACCATAACATGACTGTCTTTAAATGAATTTAAATTTAAACTACTACCGGCGCTATTTTCAATTTTCATATTATTAATGGTCTATACTGAAAAGCGATTTTTCAATCAGAGAAGCCCAGAAATGAATTATAAAAATATGGGATTCCTGTATGCGGGCAGTATTTTTATGTGAAATTACTACCGATATGTCCATCTGAGAAGAGAGTAGGCCGCCGTCACGGCCGAGTAATCCGATAGTTTTAAGCCTTTTTTTTTGTGCCGCTTCATTCGCGGCTAATATGTTCCTCGAATTTCCCGAGGTCGAAATACCGACAAAAATATCTCCTTCTTCACCCAATGCTTCTACCTGTCTGGAAAAAACCGTATCATAGCTGTAATCATTACTGAGTGCTGTAATGATTGAAGTGTCAGTCGTCAACGCTATTGCCGGTAAAGCTTTCCTCTCTTTCTCGAACCGGCCTATCAGTTCTGCAGAAAAGTGCTGAGCATCAGCTGCGCTTCCACCATTGCCGCAGACTAATAATTTATTGCCCCCGGAAAGAGAACTGCATATTAATTGCCCTGCCTCAAGAATTACTGATTCATATTTATCTATTTCCAGGAAAAGATTTTTATGCTCATTCAGTTGATCAGAAAATATTTTCTCATTATTCATGCCGTCGTTCTCGTAACTCAAAAAACGTTCCAGTTAAAAAGAAATTAAATCTTAAAATAGGCTATCGTTTTTAACAATCCTTCTTTAAGCTCTACCTTCGGTTTCCAATCAAGTTTATCCAATGCAAGTGATATATCCGGTTGTCTCTGCAATGGGTCATCCTGAGGCAATGTCTGATAAATAATCTTTGATTTAGATGATGTCATCTCAATGGTTTTTTGGGCCAACTCCAGGATTGTAAACTCGTTGGGATTACCAATATTTACCGGCCCTGTAAAATCATCCGGACTGTTCATCATTCGAATCATTCCATCAATTAAATCATCTACATAGCAGAAAGAGCGAGTCTGCGATCCATCTCCATATATTGTGATATCTTCATTGTCCAAGGCCTGGACAATAAAATTACTGACAACCCTGCCGTCATTTGGATGCATTCTGGGGCCATATGTATTGAAGATTCTGACAACCTTTATTTTCACATTGTTTTGCCGATGATAATCAAAAAACAGGGTTTCAGCGCAGCGTTTGCCTTCATCATAGCATGATCTTATACCAATTGGATTGACATTGCCCCAGTAGTCCTCTTTTTGAGGATGAACTCTTGGGTCGCCATATACTTCACTAGTAGAAGCCTGAAGGATTTTTGCCTTGACCCTTTTAGCTAACCCAAGCATGTTAATGGCGCCCATGACACTTGTTTTTACAGTTTTTACAGGATTAAACTGATAATGAACAGGCGATGCAGGGCATGCCAGATTATATATTTCATCCGCCTCCAGAAGAATAGGCTGGACTATATCATGCCGAATTAATTCGAAATTAGACTTCCCTATAAGATGACTGATATTCTTCTTTGATCCGGTGAAAAAATTATCAAGACAAATAACATCGTGCCCTTCAGAGACAAGGCGGTCACAAAGATGTGAGCCGAGAAATCCTCCGCCTCCTGTTACCAGGATTCGTTTATTTGTATGATTCATAATTTCTATTCCCTTGTATGATTTACTGGAATATTTTCGTCTGTTCAGGGTGCCTGCCCCGGGCACGCCTCCGGCCTTTGAGTTACATAAAACTCTGAAACTTAAATCTCAAAGACGCTAAGTGCGCCAGGTAAAACAAAACTATTTAAATTTAAAAACTAATGAACTACCCCGCCGCAAGCAGCAGGGTATCAAATAATGAATAAATCTGTTTAATCGCCGCAAGCGACGAGGTATTAGATTTTGCGCTTCGCAATAAAAAATAAATCTTTGCGGCCTTTGCGTCTTCGCGGTTCAGAATTACAAAAGATTTATCAGCCGCTCTTCCGGCAGCTCCAAAGCCTGCTTTATTTTTTCTTCAGAGTTATGGCCTTCATCAAACAGCACAGCAATATCAAATGTGTTTTTATTTAAGCCCATGGCTAATGATATATCTTCAAGGTGATCAACAAGAATCAAATTTATTTTGTTTTCTTTTATGATCTTTTCGATAAATTCTTTAACAAGTAAAGGGCCGATAAAAATAATTCTTTCATAATCTTCGGTTTCTATCTGACTGAGTCTTTCTGTTAGCCTGGCCCTTAAAAACTCATATTCTCTGAGTTTTCTTAAAACAAATCTTACTGCAAGTTTTGATTTTTCTTCGATCCCTTTTGGGGTAATCAAATAAGCATAACTAATTTTATTTGGATTATGTTTAAAATTACTGACCTTAACAAGTCCTTTATCCAATAAACTCTTTAATATATAATTTACCTGGCCCAGACTTATCCCTGAGTTATCCGCCAGTTGTCGCTGGGTGGATATCTCTTCCCTGTCCAGGGCATCAAGAATTTGAAATGTCTTTTCGGTATGCTTCATGCCTGCTTTAAACTCTCTGTCAGAAAATTAATGGCATGTTCAGTTTTGAACGCGATCCTATTTTGAACAGGAGTTTTTGTCAATAAGAAATATTGCCTTTTATGGCCATAAACCATAAATATAGTAGAAAAAATATTTATCATGCAGTATATATTGAATATCCGGATGCAAATAAATGTCTACCCAATTAATCAGGAGATAAAAAATTGGAGAATGAAAAACGGAAATTTCCAAGGGTGGAAGTAAACTGGCCGTTGACCATTTATTTTGAAGATGGAGAGATTGAAGGGGAAACCATGAATATTTCTGCAGAGGGATTATTTATTCACACTGAAAACCCTCTGCCATTAAAAAAGAACTTCAGAATATCGATCAATCCTCCTGACCATCAGGCCATTGGCTTAAATGGTGAGGTGATCAGATCAGACCTGTATGGTATTGACGGGTCTGGCGAGTCTGATGTTTACGGGCTGGGGATCTGTCTTGTGGATCTATCCGAAGAGGATAAAAGGATTATCAGGGATATGCTCAGCAACTACCTGTAATTCACTGTATTATTTTTAAATTTACACTTCTGGACCTGGGCCCGTCAAATTCGCAAAAGAAGATTTTCTGCCAGGTTCCAAGAAGAAGGCTGTTATTTTCAATAATTACCGATACAGAACTGCCCATTAAAGATGCCTTGATATGGCTGTCTGAATTTCCTTCCATATGCCTGTAGCCTTCATCCCTCGGGATTAATCTGTCCAGTTTATTAAGAATATCATCACACACGGAAGGATCAGCACCTTCATTGATAGTTACACCTGCAGTCGTATGGGGAACATAAACCACACACAGGCCTTGATTAGCTCCAGCTTTTGTAACTTCATTCTTTATCAATGAAGTTATATCTATCATCTCAGATCTTGAGCTGCTTTTTATGCTGATCTTTAGTGTCACTACTAAAAACTCTCATTCGTTTCAATAGCAACATGATCTTCATATCCGCCTTCTTCAAGGTAGACATTTATGGTTTCATCAGCAGCTATTTTCCATACCCCCCCAAGATAATTGGCCTGAATCGGGAGTTCCCTGTATTTGTTTCCCCTGTCAACAAGGGCCACAAGCTCTATCTTTTTTGGACGCCCCAGGTCCATAAGCGCATCCATGGCGGCCCTGATTGTTCTGCCGGTAAACAGTACATCATCAACCAGGATTATTTTTTTATCATCAATTGAAAAGCTTATTTCTGTCTTTCCGATCCTTGGGGCCGGGCCTATCCTGGTCCAGTCATCCCTGTAAAGTGAGATATCGAGTATACCGGTTAAAAATTTCTGCCCGGTTAAATCTTCAAGCAATGCCTGAATTCTTTTGGCCAGATAGGCGCCTCCGGTCCTGATGCCTATGAGAACAACATTTTTTGTATTGTCTACATTATTTTCAATAATCTCGGCAGCGATTCGCTTGAGGGCGTATTCAATTTCATTTTTCTGAAGAATAACCTTTTTCACGGTTTCATTTGCGTCCATAATAATATCCATCAGTAAAAAATTTAAGTGAGATTAATTACTCATCGACCAGATAGAATATAATAAAAAAATTTAACACGGTATATACCAAAAAGCAAAACATTTTGAGATTTCAAGCCTTGATATCCATCAGGCTATCAGTTAATATCCGATATTATGAAAACTATTGAAGAACTCTGTAAAAAACTTAATTATAATTTCACCAGCACTGATTCTCTTGAAGAGGCATTAAGACATTCCTCATATGTAAATGAAAACAGAGACCTTAACCTGAATGATAATGAGAGGCTCGAGTTTCTGGGTGATGCGGTTCTTGACCTGGCTGTAAGCCATATTCTAATGGAAAGATTTTCAGACCTTAAAGAGGGGGATCTGTCCAAATGCAGGGCAACGGTTGTTAATGAAAACGGTCTTTGCAGGGTTGCGAAAGAGCTCAATCTGGGGAACCATATCCTGCTTGGAAAGGGAGAGGAGCTGACAAACGGCCGGGAAAAGCCATCGATACTGGCCAACACAATGGAGGCTGTGATCGGGGCATTATATCTGGATGGAGGGTTTGAAAAGGCCAGAGAGATCATAGCTGTTCTGTTTATGCCGCTCATCAATAACATTAAATCCAAAAAAAGCAGTAACGATCATAAGAGCACACTTCAGGAATACACTCAAAACTACCTTAAAATTCTGCCGGAGTATCTGCTTGTTGATGAAAGCGGTCTTCCTCATAAAAAAACCTTTAAAGTAGCAGTAAAAATTGGTGAAGAGCTGTTGGCCGAAGGAATCGGAAGAAGCAAAAAAGAGGCAGAACAGAAGGCTGCCAGGGAAGCATTTTCTTGTCTACAGAACCAAAAAGAAAACATCTGATCATCCCTGTATTTATACCCTACCTGGGATGTCCCCACAAATGTATATACTGCAGGCAGGACAAGATAACCGGACAACCTGAAGATACAGTCCATGCAGAGGATGTTGTCCGGGTAATCGAGCAGGCAAAAAAATCACAAAAATTCAAGGCCGCCGATACCAGAGAAGTTGCCTTTTACGGCGGCACATTTACGAGTCTTGGGTCGGAACATATGACTGAACTCCTTGGTGCGGTGTCCGGCTGTATAAAAGAAAAATCAATCGATTCTATAAGGATATCAACAAGACCCGATGAAATCGATGAAAGGCGCCTTGAGCTGATAAAATCCTTTGGTGTTACGACAGTAGAGCTGGGGGTCCAGTCAATGAATAACGATGTCTTAAGAAAATCCGGCAGGGGACACAATGCCGAACACACAGTGACTGCTATCCATCTCTTAAAAAAGCTTGGATTTAAAACCGGGGTTCAACTGATGCCCGGCCTTCCCGGGGACTCTGAGGAAATATTTAAGGCCACCATAGATAAGGTTCTAGAACTTGCCCCTGATATTGCCAGGCTCTACCCTGCCATAGTCATCAAGGGCACAGGCCTTGCGAAATTATATAAGGCAGGAAAGTTCAAACCGCTTTCTATTGATGAAGCCGTTAAAATATGTTCCTATAGCTGCACCCACCTTGAAAAGGCCGGTATTAATGTAATAAGGATAGGTCTTATGTCGTCCCCTTCGCTCCTTGAAGAGGGAGAAATTACAGCAGGCCCGTGGCACAATGCCTTTGGCTTTCTGGTAAGATCGGATATATACCTGAAAAAGATTATGCCCCTCCTGCCTGCGGCGGGAACTGCAGCCGAGATCGGTATAAGGATGCCTGAAAGGGAAATTCCCCTTTTAAGGGGATATGAAAATAAAGGAATGCAAAAAATAGAGATAGCCTGCAATTTTAAAATCAAATATATAAGGCCGGATAATAATATTCCATTCGGACATATAGAAGTGGATGTGATAGAATGAAAAACATGGAAGATAATACATTTAAATCAGGTTTTGCCGCAATAATAGGGGCTCCCAACGTGGGGAAGTCCACCCTGCTGAATAAAATGCTTGGAGAAAAACTCGCAATCGTTAGCCCCAAACCCCAGACCACCCGAAACCGGATTCTGGGTGTATATCATGGTGATAATTTTCAGATAGCCTTTATGGATACACCGGGCATTCATAAAACTAAAACAGTGCTCCATAAAAGCATGGTTGCCTCTGCCATGGAAACCGTTTCCGAGGTTGATATACTGGTATTTGTTATCGATGTGACCTACCCCTTTGATGAAGAGGCAGAATCAATATTAAAAGCACAAGAGAAAAGAAAGATACCGGCCGTGCTTGTGATAAATAAAATCGACAGGACAACGCATGAAAAGATACTGCCGGTTATAAAACATTTTTCCGAATTATTCCCCTTTAAAGCCATTGTCCCCGTTTCTGCACTGACAGGCGATGGCATTGAAGGCCTGATAGCTGAACTGCAAGAATGCCTGACAGCCGGCCCTGAATATTTTCCGGCAGACATGACCACGGATCAGCCTGATGAATTTCTTGCTGCTGAGATTATAAGAGAAAAGATATACCTTAATACAAAGAGGGAGATACCATACTCTTCTGCTGTATCAGTTACCTCGATGAAAGAAAATCCTAAAAAAAAGATATTATCGATCTATGCAAAAATTCATGTTGAGACCGATTCACAGAAGGGAATCATAATCGGGAAGCGTGGTGCCATGATAAAAAAAATCGGCGAGGCTGCCCGGATAGAACTTGAAAAGTTATACGGAATACATGTTTTTCTGGAATTACAGGCAAAGGTTGATAAAAACTGGAGCAGGGATACAAAGGCATTAAAGAAACTGGGGTATTAGGAGCCGCTAAAAACAGGAAAGCCAACCCGGGGAATAGGCTGGCTTCCTTCTAGGAGGAAAAAGCTTGAAAAAGCTTTTCAATGATTATCATTAATGCAATAATCCTGCCAGCAAAGCGGGTACTTATCCAATAATCTTATCTATCTGTTTTTTCAGATATTTTCAATTATTTTATTAAGACGTCTGAACATTTACACCTGAACAGAGTACAATATTTTGTACCCTAATTTCATCTCATTGCATGAAAACAATTGTAATACACTGTTATTACAATGATTTTGGAAGTATAAAATATTAAACCCTTAAATGGATATATTGTACTTCTTCATCTTATGCTGAAACAGGCTTTTAGTTATACCTATCATATCAGCGGCATGGGACTGCACATTATTACAGCTTTTCAATGCACGCCTTATCAGCTGCTCTTCTATGTTCTCAAGTGTTTTCTGAAGAGGCGCACCGGCAGGTATAAATTTTTCTACATTTATTTCATCTTCCCCTTCAAGCAGATATGCAGGCATGTCATCGGGGGTAATAAGCCCTCCGCTGTTCAGGACAACAGCCCTTTCAATAACGTTTTCAAGCTCCCTGATGTTACCGGGCCAGTTATGGTTGAACAGTATTTTCCAGGCTTCCGGGCTCAACTCAGGCTTTTCATCATTATCCACACGACGGTATTTATTTATAAAATGCTCAACAAGCAGCCGGATATCCTCTCCCCTTTCCCTCAGGGACGGAACCTCTATATGAATTACATTAAGCCTGTAAAAAAGATCCTCTCTGAATCGCCCGTCTGATATATCAGCCTTTATATCCCTGTTAGATGCTGACAGTATCCTTACATCCACATCAATTGTTCTTGTACCGCCGACTCTTTCAAATTCCATCTCCTGGAGAACCCTCAGCAGTTTTACCTGAAGGGCCGGAGACATCTCAGTCACCTCATCGAGGAATAAGGTCCCTCCGTCTGCCATTTCAAACCGGCCCTTTTTCATTGCAACGGCTCCTGTAAACGCGCCTTTTTCATGACCAAACAGTTCACTTTCAAGCAGTGTTTCAGTTAAGGCGCCGCAGTTAATGGATACGAAAGGCCTGTCTTTTCTCGGGCTGTTGTAATGGATGGCATTTGCAATCAGCTCCTTACCGGTGCCTGAATCACCTGTAATCAATACCGATGTTTTAGACTGGGCCACCTTGCTGATCAGCCCGTATATTTCCTGCATCGGCCTGCTCTTGCCTATAATATTCCCAAACCTGTACCGGTCGGAAAGGGCCTCGCTTAAAAGCCGGTTCTCCTTTACAAGCTGGTAATTCTGAAGGGCCTTTTTTACAGTTAGCTTTAATGCCTCATTCTTAAAGGGTTTTTCTATATAATCATAGGCATGTTTTTTCATGGCCTCAACAGCCATTTCGATCGACCCAAAGGCAGTCATGATTATTATCGGTAAATCCGGGTTTATCTTCCGGGTCTCTTCAAGAATGGTCATACCGCTGATCCCGGGCATCTTCATATCGGTAATCACCAGATCAAGATCCGATTCCCTGATATACCTCAGAGCCGTCTCCGGATTATCTGCCGTTATTACCTCATAGCCTTCGGGTGCGAGGAGGGCTTCAAGAACTATGAGGTAATTTTTTTCATCATCGACAACAAGGACTGTATCCATACCTGCCTCATTCTATATTTATTTTCGTAATTTCCTGTTCAGGCGTATAGTAACTCCGGTTCCAACACCATGGCGGCTTTCAATATCAATTGTCCCGCCGTGCCCTTCTATTATTTTCCTGACAATAGGCAGGCCCAGACCGCTGCCCTTTTCCTTGGTAGTGAAAAAGGGATTAAAAATTTTGGAAATATTTTCATTGCTTATACCGCTTCCCGTATCCCTGATTTCTATTTTATATGCCCCTTTTTCTTCTCCGACATGCACAATGATCTTTCCTGATTCCGGGATAGCCTGAATGGCGTTTATAATCAGGTTCATTAAGACCCTGTGTAGCAGATCCTGGTCTGCCTCTATCATATAACTTCTGCCGTCAAGATTTGATTCAACAATAATATCCTTTTTTTCAATTTCAGGCCTGAGAAAATCTATGTTTTTATCTATGACTTCCTTTAAATCAAATTCATGTACATTCAATTCATGGGGTTTGGCAAAATCCAGAAATTCCGTCACAATCCTGTTCAGCCTTATGGATTCCTCAGCTATAACCCCTGACAGCCGCTTCTGGGTCTCATCGGCATTGGGCATGCTGTTAAGGAGCTCGGAAGTGCTCTGGATTATTCCCAAAGGATTTTTAATCTCATGGGAAACACCGGCTACCATTTCTCCAAGGGCGGCAAGCCGTTCTGCGAGGTTAAGCTGTTCAACCAGTTTTCGCTGTTCAATTGACCTGTTCTCGATTATCCCTTCGGCCTTTCTTACGATCAAAAGCATGGCAAAAAAGATGGTGAACATAATAATGGCAAATACTCCAAAAGTTGTATACTGCCTCTTTATTATCGAGTTATACTGCGTGGTCATATCAAGCACTATCTCAACTATCCCGGTAACTGTTTCAGGCCCTTTAAGAGGAATATACGCACTTGCCTTTTTTTGCCCCCCTATTCCTTCTATGTCTCCCCAGAAATCTTTTTCATCTGAAATCAGTTCAAATGATATCTCCCCTTTCAGAGCCTTAAGGTATCCCTCTGTTTTTTCTGTTTTCTTTTTGATCAACGAAGGATCTGTACTGTAAACGATAAATCCTTCTTCAGGGGAATACAGGTTGAAAAGATCGAGATTAAGGCTTTCAATAGCGTTTTTTACTACCTTGTCAAGGAGTTCCATTTGGGGTTTAAGACTGAGCTTTATCTCCCCATAGTCGTATAACACGGGGAAATAAAAATTTATAAACAACTGGTGATTAATATTTTCTGCGATCTCCCGGACATATTTCTGAGAATTATCGATCAGGTCTTCCTTTGCCTTCTGCGAGATAAACACTGCAAATGGAATACTGATTGCAATAATAACAATAAAGCTGGTTACGGCAAAATACTTGGCCAGCCTGAAGGGTTTTACTTCCGGTATATTTTTCTTGATGCGATATGGCGACATTTTTCTGTTCCGGGATATTTATTCAGCTTATATAACATTAAAAATAAGGAAAGAGAAGTCAGAAGCCAGAATACAAACTGGAGCTATCGACCTCTGACATCTGACTTCCGGTTTTCCCCTTCTTTTCCTAACAGCCTATAGCCTAAAAAGCTTCAGTCTGATTTTATCACTTCTTGAACCTTGCCCCTATTAATGCCTGATCATTGAAAACGGCTTTCTTGACTGTTCAGTAATTATTATCTAATATATGAACATTTTTCAGGTAGTTACAGCAATTGCTTTAAAGTTAATAAATATATCATTTAAGGAAAAACAATGAAAACTATTCAGACCGAACTCCCTGAAGAGTTGTTTAAAGGAGCTTCCCGGCTGGTAAAAGAGGGATGGTTCAAAGATGAAAACGAAGTTTTTTCCGAAGCCATCCGCCGCTTTCTCGAATCCCATCAATCCGAGCTGATGAGCAAATTCATCCGCGAAGATATTGAATGGGGAATCCATGGAGAAGAGTAAATCAACCACCTGTGTTGTATGTGATGCAGGCCCGGTAATTCATCTCTCAGAATTAAATTAGCTATATATCTTAAACGATTTTCAAACAGTTTTAGTTCCAAACGGGGTTTATAATGAAATACTTAAACATGCTCCGCTTGAGCCTGAAATAGATTTAAAGATTGTCAGTGAAATTCCAATAATGGATGAATCCCTAAGAATCCTGTGCAAGACGTTCTCACTTGACCTGGGTGAAATGGAAGCACTGGCAGTGATATCTGAAAAACCTGATTATTTATTTCTGACAGATGATGCAGCAGCAAGACTGGTTGCAAAAGAGACTGGAATTAAAGTGCATGGAACAATAGGTCTTTTAATTCGTGCCATCAGAAGAGATTTACTTACCCCTCAGGAAGTTGTTGATATTTTGTATCAGTTACCTGAAAAATCCACTTTGTTTATAAAATCTTCCTTACTCGAAGAAGCAATCTCATCTGTTAAGCAACAATTCATGTAAAGTTATACGCTTCGATGTATTTCAGATAATACTCAAGCTGTTGAAACAGCACCACGTTTCTGCCGATTTTTCTTAATACTTCATTAACCAGGTCCTCTAAAGGCACAGTTTCTCCTGAAAGCTTTAAATGTTATGCGATTGCAGGTGTTTGCTATTCTTATCTCTGAATATCGGCAAATTTAGTATAAAAATAAAGATTTCTCCCCGCTTTCCCTGACCTCTAAGTGCTATCTTTTTTGTGTCATTCTGCGGCTTGACCGGAGAATCCAGCTTTTACTATCAGTCAACAGCCTAAACTGCTTCAGCCTGTTTTTCTCCGATCTCGGGTTTTTATTGCTTTCCCTAACAGCCTTCCCTGTCCCGCCATTTTATCACGCCATAGCTTAATGCGACGGCGGAAGCTTTAGCGACGGCGGAAGCCTACAGTCTAACAGCCTGTCTTCCCTGCCCTCTGAACTCAGCCTTTAAATACCGATTAAAGCCTTGAGCCATTTTCGGTAAAGGATTTTCTGCCAGAAATATCTGGTACATGCGGAGTTTTTATCTTTGCTATGAGGAGGATTCAAAACTGCAACCACTGGTTGCAGAAATTGCATGGTCCCACAATCTGATTATCCTTGAAAAATGTAAGGAGTAGCGAATCTAGCAACCAACATTATCCTTTGAGTTTTGTACGGATTATTGTAAAATATTTAGAACTAATTATAAATGGAGTTTGAAGAATGAATGTAATAGACCGAAGATATATCATGGATGAAAACAACAGGAAGGTTGCAGTCAAGATTCCAATCGAGACATTTGAAAAGATGGAAGAGCTTTTGGAGGACTATGCGCTTCTAGAATTGATGAAAGGAAACAAGGGTGAAGAGGTATTAAGTATAAATGAAGCGAAGGCGCATTACGAACAACTGGAAAAATCCTGATGAATACGGCATATCGTAAACGTTTTTTAAAAGAGCTTTCTAAGAAAGTGTTTTGCACAGAAAAGAGATATACAAATTCTTCCCATAATTTCGATTTTATTTCTCCTCTTTCCTATTTTCTCTTTTCTTATTCCTGATTTCCTGTCTTATCCTGTTTTCCCTAAAAGCCTTCAGCCTGCTTTTCAATTGCCCCCTCATATCTTTTCTGCTAAAAACGAAGAATAAAAAAACGACACAATTCTCGTTAGTTAAGTATTATCCAAACATAAGATCGACTATGAGCATGGAAAATAAAATAGTAATCATTGCTGGTCCAAACGGTGCAGGTAAAACTACATTCGCGAGGTAGTTTCTGGTTAAAGATGCGGACTGTCCTTTTTTTGTTAATGCAGATCTAATAGCAGACGGATTGTCTCCTTTTACACCGGAACAGGCAGCCATAAAGGCGGGGCGCCTGATGATTGAAGAGATAAATGAATTTACAAAGCGAAGAGAAAATTTTGCCTTTGAAACCACGTTAAGTGGACTTATCTTATCTATACCCGGTATATCCGGGAATGGCGGGAAATCGGATACAGGACTAAACTGATATTCTTAAGTCTCCCGGATGTTGACATGGCCATTGAAAGAGTAAAATTTCGTGTTGCCCAGGGCGGGCATAATATTGATGAATCTGTTATTCGAAGAAGGTTTGACAAAGGCTTAAATAACTTTCATAATGTTTACAAAAAACTGGTAGACAGCTGGGTACTATATGATAATTCAGATGAAAGTCCGAAGCTGATTGATGAAGGAAACAATATATGACTAAAACAAAAAAAATAATTCAGGACCCTGACCTTGCCAAGGTTGAAGATGCGCTTAAACGAGCAGCTCAGAATGCCAGGAAAATTGCAAAAGATACAAGGACTCCTCTTGTTCTAAATAAAAATGGAAAAATAATTCTGCAGTATATCGAAGATGAGAACAACCAGGCAGCCAATGAATAGTTAATTTTAATTCTGCCTCAAATGTCAGTTTTAGCTTTACCTCTCTTTCCTATTTTCTCTTTTCTTATTCCTGATTTCCTGTATTACCCTGCTTTCCCTGACCTCTGAGTGATATCTTTTTCGTGTCATTCTGCGGCTTGACCGGAGAATCCAGGTTTTACTATCAGCCTACAGCCTTTACCCTGTTAAATCCGCAAGGCGGGCTGCGAGGCAGCATTTAACAGGGTGAACTGCTTCAGTCTGCTTTTATCACTGACCTCCGACTTCCGTAGCACGGCGTTGCAGGGGCAAAAAATCTTTTGCCCTTTTTTTTACGAAGAGATGTTTAAATAAGAATTACGTCAGTGGGCTCTAAGCATGAGCAAACGATTGAACCTTCGTAAGTCTGGATCCAATAGACATTTCAGCAGTTTTAAGATCATATGCAGATTGCAGATTAAGCCAGTATTGTGGTGTCTGACCGAAAGCCTTACCTAAGATCAAGGCCATTTCAGCTGTAACGGGCCGTTTTCCATGAATAACATGAGAAACTCTCATAGTTGAAAGTCCGGTACTGCGTGAAAAATCCGCCTGTGAAATCCCTAATTCCTCAAGGATCTCTTTTAAATATTCGCCCGGATGAATCGGGGGTAAACCTTTTTGAACCATGATGAAAACTCCTTAATGATAATCTATAATTTCGACATCACAGGCGCTGCCGTTTTCAAACTGAAAACAGAGTCGCCATTGATCGTTAATACGGATACTGTATCTGCCTTTTCTATCACCTTTTAATAATTCCAGATGATTTGATGGAGGCATACGAAGGTCGTCTGGAGCGGTTGCTGCATCAAGCTGATTCAGACGCATTGCTGCCCGTTTCTGAATATCCGGGGGAAATCGTTTGGATTTTCCAGTAGCATAAAACCTTTCCGTTTCAGTATCCACAAATGTTTTGATCATAACAGACACTATAAACAATTTGTTTACAGATGTCAATCCAGGTAAACTGGAGACGCAATGCAGCAGACTCAGGAGGATATTACAGAAGATATATTCAAATAGGAAATTTAAAAGCTAAAAAAGCTTCCCTGGCACTGCGTAAAACATGATGCCGACTGCCCTCTGAACTCAGTATTCAATTACCTATTTTAGCCTTGAGCCATTTTCGGTAAGACTTCCGACTTCTGGTTTTCCCCTTCTTTTCCTAACAGTCTACAGCCTTTACCCTGTTAAATCCGCAAGGCGGGCTACGAGGCAGCATTTAACAGGGTGAACTGCTTCAGCCTGCTTTTATCACTGATCTCCCTGGCACGGCGTTGTAGAGGCAAAAAATCTTTTGCCCTTTTTTACGAAGCCGACTGGTCCCTGATTTCACAGTTTTCATTCAACCTGTACAAAATCCTGCTCCCGCCATTCTCAGTCTTTTCTTCACAAATATCAAATAACCCCGTCGCGAGCATAAGACTCTTTAATCCATAATCTTTCTTTATAGCTGAATATTCTTCAGGTGCTTCCTTTTGTATAAGATTAGCTGCCCATGACATTGAGGTCCACCCGTCTGTACGATTAGTCCGGGTTGTAATATCCGCAAGTAAAAAGACTATTGAGTTTGATTTCAAGTATAATAAATAGAACTGTTTTTCACCCTCCTCGGAGTTAAAGAAATCAGCCATTTTCTTTCTTGTCTCTTTAATAGTTCTGGCAACAGGTTCAATCTGGCCTATCTCTGAACGTATCTTTTCACACTGCCTATCCAGTTTCTCTTCAAGCATCCTGCAGCTTTCTTCAGAGTTTTTATTAAATTCCGGAAGCAGGTTATGTACCAACTCGTTTCTTTCATCGACCAGCTCAGCCAGGTCCTGTTTTTTAGTTTCGTAAAAACTTTGGTCAGGTTCTAAACGAAAATTGATTGAAAAATGGGGCTCGGTGAGTACTTCAGGTTCAGGAGGTTTTTCATAATCCGGATCGATATGCTCAACATACTTTCCAACCAGTGTCCCCATAGTTTTTTTCTTAACACAGGATATATGCTCAGCCTGCTTTGCTTTTATTTCACTTGCATAACCGGAAATAGAACCATTCGCTACAATGTACTTTAAATAAGACTCCAGCACCTGGAAAAGCACCACGTTTCTGCCGATTTTTCTGTATACTTCATTAACCAGGTCGTCTAAAGGCACAGTTTCTCCTGAAAGCTTTAAATGTTATGCGATTGTAGGTGTTTGCTATTCTTATTTCTGAATATCGGCAAATTTAGTATAAAAATAAAAATTTTTACCCGTCCCGCACTGCTCTCCGCCCTCTGATTTCTTCCCTCTGAACTCAGTATTAAATTACTGATTTTAGCCTTGAGCTATTTTCGGTAAAACATCTGATCTATGACTGCTTGTTTGTCGTTTTCCCTAACAGCCTATAGCCTAAACTGCTTCAGCCTGCTTTTATTCCTGACCTCCGACCTCTATCTTTTCCCTGACTTCTGCCCTCTGCCCTCTGCCCTCCGACCACTGGCTTTTCCCCTCTTCCCTGATTTCCAGTTCCCCTGATTCCAATGTGTTTGCATGCCATTCAGGGGTTGGTATGTGGGCTGCTTCTGCATGTAGTTTCAGACCAAGTGCACTGATTACTTTAAGAATCGTATCAAAACCCGGGCTCCGTTCACCGGAGAGGGCCTTATAAAGACTTTCACGGGAAAGACCTGAACCACGCGCAACCTGTGTCATGCCTTTGGCACGTGCAATATCTCCCAGTGCTTTAGCAATAAATGCGGCATCTCCATCTGCATCTTCAATACATGCTTCAAGATAGGCCGCCATTTCTTCAGGCGTACGAAGATGTTCAGCAACATCATATTTAGTGGTTTTTGTTTTAGCCATGATAAACTCCTATACTATCAAGCAAGTATGCGGGCACGAGCACGAATATCTTTCAGCCCATCAATCCACTTTGCGAATGTGTCTGTTTTCCGAATTTCGATCATGATAATAGTGTAGCCACATGGCTACAAGAAGTCAATTTGAATTTATCCCTAACAGCCTACCGTGGCACGGCATAGCCCTGGCGACGACGGCAGCCTTTACCCTGTTAAATCCGCAAGGCGGGCTGCGAGGCAGCATTTAACAGGGTGAACTGCTTCAGTCTGCTTTTTTATTCCTGCCCTCCGCCATCTTGTCGGGGCGTCTTGTCCCCGCGTAGCCTTGGCGAAGACGGAAGCTTCATAGCGAAGACCGAAGTATGAATGTCTTTTACGAAGGCGGACGCGTTTCGCGTTTACAGATAAATCATATGGCAGAAAGAGCTAATAGGAATTGATTTTAGTCAGGGTTATGAAAAGGAATATTGTTTTTGAAAGATAGAAGTTTTTTAATCAGATTATTTTATTTATAGCAGTTACCAGCGCGGGAATATCACTTTTCACTGTCTCCCAGACAATTACCATATCAACATCGTCATACTCATGTATCATAGCATTTCTCATACCGGTCATTTCTAACCATGGTATTTCGGGATATTTAGACTTCATTTCATCAGATATTCGTCGTGCGGCTTCACCTATAATTTCAAATCTGCGTATAACAGCATCCTGACATTTTACATCATCAAGAAATTCATTTTTCGCAATATTGGATGTATGGGATACGATGAGCTTACATGATTCAAGGATATCAGTTAGTTTCCATCCATAAACGGCTTTTTTTCACAATTTCTGCGTCAATCTGCGGAATGACTTGTGCGATGTACTAAAGTACATCTCCGCGCCATTCCTTGATTTCCTTGATCTTGTAAAAAATATCTCGTTTATGAATTGGAAACCAAGTAGTGCCTAAAATATAGTTTATGGATGGGCACCAGTTAGATATTCTTTATCCCGCAGCATATATCGGCTCGGCTGAGTTAAGGATAGCGTTTTTGCGGATAAGGTTTCTGCTGGTTTCAATACCCCGTCTACTGACAAGATCCACTTCATAACCCAGCAATTGTTCGAGTTCATTTTTCATTCTGGCCAGATCAAAGAGAGTATGTTTAGCATTTTCATCAAAGCTCACAAGTATGTCAACATCACTATCATAGTTGAATTGATCTGTAAGCACAGAACCAAAAAGTGAAAATTCAATAATCTGATATTTTTTACAAAATGCCTTAATCTTGTCCTGCGGCAATTTTATTTTACAGTCGGGCATGGATAATTACTCTCTATTTGGCTTTTTTACTTAACAATTTCTTTAATTATATAGGAAAAAAATACTAAGTCAAACAAATGAAAGGGCGTGAGCAATATCCTAGGTCCATAACATCCTGCGGATGTAGAGAATTGAAGCTGCCTTTCCCTGATATCCGACCTCCGACCTCAGATCTCTGGTTTTTATTGCTTTCCCCATCAGTCTACAGCCTAAACTGCTTCAGCCTATTTTCCCCCGACCTCTGACCACTGACATCCGATCTCGATCTTTTCCTGCCCTCCGACCTCAGATCTCTGACTTCTGGATTTTACCCATTTCCCTGCTTTCACTCTATGCACTCTGCTCTCTGCGCTCTGCTGTTTTACTCTCTTGCCTTTACAAAAAGAGTTTGCTAAAAACTCCACAAAGAGAGAAAATTTCCACCAATATGATTACATATAGCTGATAAAATATAAAAATTGATCAAGTTTGCCGAGTTAAATACTGAAGGTGAAATTTGAAGGTAAAAAATTTTATTTAACATGGTTCACCCTGTTAAAAACCGAAGGTAAGATTGGAACAGAGCATTGTTTTAACGTGGTGAATCCAGTTAGACATTTTTGTTTATTTAACCGAACCCATCCCTAATATTTTTTATTAAAAGTCATAAATCCAGGAGACTATAGTGGCAGAAAGAAAACGAATAGCCCTTCTCATTGACTGCGACAATGTCAGTCATACTTCAATAGAAGGGGTTTTAGAAGAACTGGCTAAATACGGCACGGTAAATGTCCGGCATGCACACGGAGACTGGAATAATCAATCCTTATCCGGCTGGATAGAAAAGCTGCAGCCCAATGCTATTCGGCCCATGCAGCAGTTTGCTTATACAAAAGGAAAAAATGCCACAGATTCTGCGATGATTATCGACGCCATGGATTTGCTGTACAGTAAAAATGTTGATGCCTTTGCATTAATGACAAGTGACAGTGACTTCACTCCCCTGGTAATGAGAATACTTGAAAGCGGACTGCCGGTTTATGGGTTTGGCGAAAAGAAAACACCAAAAGCGTTTGTCGATGCCTGTTCACCGTTTATTTACACAGAAAATCTTGTTTCTGAAGATGAGCACAAAACAGACACCCCTCAAAATCCGGTAAAGAAAAGTAAGAAAGAACTGCGGCAGGACACTTCCCTGGTCCGGCTGCTCAGAACCGCGGTTGAACAGACATCCGATGATGACGGCTGGGCGGATATGAGCAAGGTCGCCAATTACATATCAAACAACAGCTCTTTTTCATCTATTAACTACGGCTATAAAAAGCCCAGTGATTTAATAAAAGTAAGTGAACTGTTTGATATTGAGATGAGAAAAGATGGCAAGGCTATGTATCTTAAGGATGTGCGGAAATAAATTTATAAAAACTATTTAACATTGGAAAATGTGATAATTGGTAGAATCAAAGAAGTTGTTGAGGCGTTGCTGAAAGAAGAAGAGACATCAAAAAAGAACTTTTGAAAGTTTTTAGTGAGTTGGGCTATGAAATCAAAATCTGAAAATAATAAGTTAAGCGAAACAGATTTTATAGAAAGCAGTGTTGTTAACGACATCAGGGAAATTCTTTCTCAGGCAAGGATACAGGCCTATTCAGCAGTAAACTTCATCATGGTTCGGGCATACTGGCTTGTTGGAAGACGAATTGTTGTTGAAGAACAAAACGGAAATTTTCGTGCGGAATACGGCAAACAGATTCTTAAACGAATTGCAGAAGAACTCAGTAAAGATTTTGATAAAGGTCTTGATGAAAGACGAATTCGGGAAATTCGGCAATTCTACCTTACATTTCCTTTTGAAAACTTATGGCACCCACAGAGTGCCGGAATCAGCAACGAAAAATGGCACTCAGTGAGTGCCGAATTTGATAATGAACTGCAATATAATCTGTTTACTCGTCTGAGCTGGTCAAGGGTTGGTCAAAACAACCTATTTATTTCTATTGAATAGCATCCTTAAAACAGGTGTTTTCAGGCTCTATATCGAGATTTTTGCCCCTAAAAACGTACATATAGGCTTAAATTAAAGGGGTATTTTAAGAGTATATTATTTAATTCCAATTAGTTAACTTGGCCAACCCGTAAAATCTGTATGGGGCGATCGAGAAAATTGGGAAAAAGGTTAAAAAGAAGGGTGTGAGGATTCTATAGGACTTGAAACCAGCGCCTGTTTTCAAAACCTTGATTCTTGAATTTTGAATATTGAATTTGTTTTCTAAAGATAAACCAGGAACCATAAACGATGAACCACATACCGCTCCTAAAGCAACGCTGGAGTATTTTTCGTGACCTGCTTCCATACTATGGAAAACTCGTTACGCCGGAGTTTCTTCGTAAGACCTCACTTTACATCCCTTCCATAGAAAGAATTCATCCCCTTATTGAAGGCATTTTTAAACCAGCATGGAGTGAACATGCACTAAGTATTGCCAGCATGAAAACCAACCCATATGCAGACAAGATAACTCCGCTACCTGATGGTAGATGGCGAATAAAATATTCTCCCAAAAAAGGTGCTCTGGATAGTGCAGTAAATACCAGCTTGTTCAACTGCATGACAGACAAAGAACCAATCATTGTTCTGGAGCAAGTTTCAGATAAGACCAGTAAGCAAGGGACAAGATACCGCTTAATGGGTTTGGGACTGATTGAGGATTATGACCCGGAAATGAATGTTTTTAATATTTGCCATGTTGATTTTAAAACTATGGAGATGGTCAGCAATGGCGTTAATAATGAATTGCTTTATGAAACAGCCTTAAGAGAATCCTCGTTAGACACATTCAGCCCATTCATTGCAGAAGATAAAGCAATATATAAAGTAGCAAAAGAAAAGCGAGACCAAGCCTTTACAAGGGTAGTTCTGGAACAATATGGCTATAAATGTGCTGTGACTGGAGTTAAGTATCATTCCGAAAATCTCACAGAAGCACAGGCGGCACATATAATATCAAAAAGCAAGAATGGATCAGATGATCCCAGGAATGGAATCACTCTTTCAAGAACTGCTCATTGGGCTTTTGATGTAGGGATGTTCACTATCTCGGATCAATACGAAATTATCGTTCACCCAAAAGCCAAAAACGCCAACACAAATAAGTTCCCAATATTAGATATGAATGGTATGCAAATAAATCTACCAGAAGATGAAAATTATTACCCTCATCCAGAAGCAATTGAATGGCATAAAAAAGAGGTGTTTGATAGGTTTGGATTATAAATATTTAATTTAAATTAAAAGGAATAATAAAATAAATTAACCAATAATAAACCGATTAAACTAGAAAAATCTGAGATATGGCCTTGGAATTGTCTAAATACAATATTTATGACTATTAATACCTTAAATACACAATATGATGTGGATTTTTAAAGTGAAATATTTTAATATCTGAGCAAGTTATCATCTCATCTAGATAAGGCAATCTTTAATGCAAAAACAAGCAATCATTAATTCGAAATCACAATGTGAGTTTTAAATGAAATACACCATTTCCGGCCATGAAAAATTTTCATTACGGTATCCTTGGTTACCCAAGGCGATTGTTGCGCTTAATATAAATCCATGTATTTTTTCTGATGAGGACCAGGCAATAGTAGAAATGGGTGTTGGAAAAAATATGGTCAGGTCAATTAAGTTCTGGGCTACTTCTACTGGTGTTATCGAAAAAAATGGTACAAATGGTTACGTTGCTACGGATTTTGGAAAAACATTATTTAATGAAGATGGTCTTGATCCTTATCTTGAAGACATAAAGACTTTATGGCTCTTACATTGGAATCTTTCGGTTGTTAATTCTTCACCCCTTTTGGCCTGGGATTTTTTATTAAATCGGTGGCATGAACCTGAAATTTCACCATCCTTTGTATTAAAGGCTATTTTAGAGCATTTGGAAAATGCCGATCCAAAACCTTCAGAAACTACACTCAGAGATCATTTAAGTGTATTTATTCATACATATTTTCCAACACGAGGTAATAAGGGTGAAATAAAAGAAGAAAATTTGGATAGTCCACTAACAGAAATAGAACTGCTACAGAAAAGTGGTTCGAGAGAAAGCATAGATGATACCGGAAAACTTGAACCAGCCTATAAATTCAGAAGAGAAGAAAAAACCGAAATATCAGAGGAATTGTTTTTATTTTGCCTATATGATTTTATAACAAGAGAATATCCTCATGAGTCAACTATAGCTTTTCGTGAAATAGCCCATGGCCATAATAGTCCTGGCCAAGTTTTTAAGCTTCCTGAAACTGATATAAGGCATCGCCTCGAAGGATTAGCTGAACTGACAGATGGTTACTTGTCTTATATTGAATCTTCAAATATTCAGCAAGTTAGAAAAAATAACGATTTAAACTTAATCCAATTATTAGAGCAAATATATTAAATGGAGATTTATTACTGTGCCAGATATTAAGGTTTCAGATCTTTTTAAGATAGGAAATAGATATTTACGTTCTACGCATTTAGAGCGTGATTTCAATGATCCTAGTGCATTAAATGATTACATTATAAGTGATTTTTCTCTAGATTGCCTAAAACGATTGACAAAAGGGATAAATGCTAACTCGAGTCAAAGAGCATGGCGTATTACTGGGGATTACGGGAGTGGAAAATCGAGTTTTGCGCTATTCTTGGCACACTGGTTTAATGGCGAGATAGGTGATTTACCACAGCCCATTAAAAAGAAGATAGATTTTAAAGCCATTATTAATAAAGATAATTTAAACTTTATACCAATTTTGGTAACAGGTTCACGATTACCGCTCCGCTTTGCTTTACTGAAATCTTTATATAACTGCCTTAACAGTTTGCAGAAACGTGGTGCTAAACTAAAAATATTTAATGAACTGGAGAGAGCGCTAAACTCCGAAGAAACAATTACTGATGATCAGGTTCTAAATTATATTATTGATGCCAATAAGCATATTACCTCATCAAATAAAGGTACAGGTTTACTTATTATTATTGATGAACTTGGTAAGTTTCTTGAATATGCTGCACAACATCCTGAGCAACAGGATGTTTTCCTTCTTCAAAAATTAGCAGAAGTTGCATCGAGAAGCGGTAAAGAACCTCTTTTCATTATTGGAATACTACATCAAGGCTTTAGTTCTTATGCAGATCAATTATCACATGCTGGTCAACGTGAATGGGAAAAAGTAGCAGCTCGGTTTGATGAAGTTATTTTTAATCAGCCTATTGAACAAATGGCTTCATTGATTTCATCTGCACTAAAGGTCAAAAGCTCTAAATTAACTGAATCCCATATAAAAAATATTAATAAAGAAATGGAAACCGCCATAAAGTTGGGGTGGTTTGGTGTTGCACCTGCTGAAAAGAAATTAAAAGAAAATGCTAAAAATCTATTCCCTTTGCACCCCAGTGTAGTACCTGTGTTGATTAGAATATTTAATCGCTTTGGGCAAAATGAACGGTCTTTATTCAGTTTCTTACTTTCAAATGAACCCTTTGGCCTACAAGAATTCGCTGAGAAAAATTTTATCAGGAATGATACCTTCTACCAGCTTCATGATTTATATGATTATGTTCGGTTTAATTTTGGTTATCAGTTGAGCGCACAAAATTATAGGAGTCATTGGAACCATATTCAATCAATGATTGATAGCTTTGCTACCAATAGTGAACTAGAGCTAAATATATTAAAAACTGTAGGAATTATAAACCTTATCAATCAAAATGATTTATTGGCAACTTCAAAGACAGTAGCCTTATCATTAAACAATTCAAAGTACAATTCAGATGATATTTCAAACGCCCTTGAAATATTGCATAAAAAGAGACATGTCCTTTATCATCGAGGTGCAGCTGGGGGATACTGTCTATGGCCTCATACAAGTGTAGACCTTGATCAAGCAGTTGAGAAGGCAAAGAAAGCAATTAGCACATCAAAAAGTATTACAAGAGTAATAGAAGACCACATAGACCCGACCCCGCTCGTTGCAAGAAGGCATTATATACAAACAGGTAACCTTCGCCATTTTGATGTATTCTATTGTTCAGTATTCGATTTATCTGCAATAGTTAAAAATATAAAGGGCGATAACGCTATTATTATTCCTCTTTGTGAAACAAAGGCAGAACGTTCAAAAGCATTATCTTTTATCAAGCAGGCGACAGAACTTCACTTGAAGCCAAATATTTTGATCGCAGTTCCTCCATACCTTAATGTACTTTCAGGCCTTGTATATGAAGCACAAAAATGGCAATGGGTTTTTAGAAATATTTCTGAACTAGCAGGAGATAGATTCGCGAGATCAGAGGTTGAACGTCAAATTGACTTCACTAGATCTACACTTTTAAAACAGATAAACACTTTTATAGGATTAAGGCAATTTACTGGTCAGATGGATTTAGAGTGGTACCAGCAGGGGCAACTACTTAATATCAGCACAGGGCGTGAATTGCTCTCAAAATTATCAGAGCTTTGCGATAACCTATATACTGAAGCTCCGATAATAAAAAACGAACTTATTAATAGGTCATCACTCAGTTCGGCTGCCGCCGCAGCTCGCATGAGATTAATTGAAAGAATGATTAATGATCCTGATAAACCATTCCTTGGGATGGATCCGAATAAAAAACCTCCTGAAATGTCAGCATACCTGTCAATATTAAAACAATCGAACCTCCACCAATTAAAAGATGGAATTTGGTCTATTTGTTTGCCAATCAAAGAACAAGACAAATGTAACTTTCTGCCTGTGTTTGATAAAATAAAAAGTATCCTTAAAGATAACAATGATAATAGAGTAAGTGTTAATCATATAATTTTAGAATTGCAGAAACCGCCCTATGGACTCAGAGAAGGTATTATCCCTATTCTTTTAGCCGCATATAAAATTATATTTGAACATGAAATTGCATTTTACGAAAATGGAACTTTTGCAAGAGTAATGGCAGGGGAAGAATTCTTAAGGCTTATAAAAGCTCCGGAAACCTTTGAACTTCAGTATTGTAAAATAGAAGGGCTTAGAACCGATATCTTTCACAAATTAACTGCAGCACTTGGCCTAACTGATAGTAAAGCTCATGAACCGGAGTTATTAGATATTGTTCAACCTTTATGTGTATTTGTAGCAAACCTACCCTTATACGTTCACAATACTAAATTGTTATCAAAAGAAGCTCTAAAAGTGCGGGAAGCCATTCTTTCAGCACAGGAACCAATTAAATTACTTTTTTATAACCTGCCAAAAGCCTGTGGCTTAGAAGAATTTAAGACAGATACCGAGTTCAATGCTGACGCAGTAAATAAATTTGTGGGCATTTTGAAAGATTCAATAAATGAATTAAAGATGTCCTATCAAAGTTTCAATGAACGACTGAAAAAACAAATTTTAGATGCTTTCATAAGTTCAGAATCGTTGAAAATGTTTCGAAAAAACATTTCTGATAGAGCGGAGATAATAGCTATTAAAATCAGCGAACCAAAACTGAAGGCATTTTGTTTGAGGTTGATGGATGAGAGTCTACCTGAACATGAGTGGGTTGAGTCAATTGCAAGCTATCTTGTTTCTAAACCACCTGACAAATGGAAAGATGATGATGAAATACAATTCAATCAAAGATTAATTGAATATGTATCAAGGTTTTTTCGTATAGAAAGTGTTCTTTTCTCTGAAGAAGGGAATATCTCGAATAGCATTGGTATGAGACTTTCTTTAACGAGGTCAGATGGCAACGAAAAAGAAAATGTATTTTATTTAGGAGAGAGTGAATCTTATAAAGCAGAAGAACTGCAAAAAGAAATAAGTATGATAATAAAAAAACATAAACAGATTGGCTTTGCTGCTGCTTTTAAAGCATTATGGGAAAATATTCCAAAAGATAATAAGGAAGTGGAATGAGTAAAAAGATACGTCACATATTAAGTCTATCCGGAGGGAAAGACAGCACTGCTCTAGCTATTCATATGAGAGATAAAGTTCCAGATATGGAATATATCTTCTGCGACACCGGCGAAGAGCTTAAAGAAACATATGAATACTTGGATCAAGTCGAAGTATATTTAGGAAAAAAAATAAAACGACTTAATGATCGAGCGGGGTTTGAGCATTGGCTAAAGGTGTTTGGTGGATATCTTCCTGGTCCGAGAATGAGATGGTGTACTAAAATGTTGAAACTTAAACCATTTGAAAAGGAGATCGGAGAAGACCAGATAATCAGCTATGTCGGTATTAGAGCTGATGAAGATAGAGTTGGCTATATAAGTGGAAAGGATAACATTAAAACAATATACCCTTTTAAAGAAGATGGTATTGATTATGATGGTGTTATAAAGATACTCAGAGATAGTGGTATTGGAATGCCTCCTTATATGGCTTGGGGTAGAACACATTCAGGGTGTTACTTTTGTTTTTTTCAGAAAAAAATTGAATGGGTAAGGTTGTTAGAAAAATATCCGGATGATTTTGAAAAAGCACAGAATTTTGAAAAAATAAGTAATGAAATGGGAAAGACCTTTACATGGATTGAAGGTTTACCTTTAAGCGAATTATGTAAATCTAAAAATATTAAAAAAATAAAAGAGCAGCATGAAATCCGAGCAGAGCAGTTCAGGAAAAAGAGGGGAAATAAAAAGCTTGTAGAGGTTTTAGCTGGGATGGAAGAAGAGGAGTATAGATTTAGAGCATGTTTGATATGTCAATTATAATGAAAAAGGAGAAATAAAATAATGGCTGATGATCGAATATATAAAATACAGCTTAGTGATATTAAAATAAGCGATCAGAATGTGCGATTGACACGTCAAACACAAGAACTAGATGAACTCGCTGCTAGTATTAAAAAACATGGTTTGTTACAACCAGTTGTCTTGTTAGGTAGTTATGGTGAACCACCATATGAGTTAATAGCAGGTCAAAGAAGATATTTAGCTCATAATAAATTAAAGGAAAAAACGATATTAGCAGTTTTTGCCGGAGATTTATCGGAACAAGAAGCTCTTTTAAGATCACTTATTGAAAATGTTCAACGGGTTGATTTGAACCATGCAGACACAGCTAAAGCAATTACTGAATTGTATGAAGAGTATGACCATGATGAGAGGAAAGTCCAAAGAGAGACAGGACTCTCATTAAGAAAAGTCAGAGAGTACATTAATATTGAAGCACAAGCTTCACCAAAAATGAAGAAAAAGTTAAAAAATAAAAAAGTGTCACCCGCAGATGTAAAAAGAGCTCTGCAGGCAGCACAAGGAAATATAAAGAAGGCAGAAGCATTGCTTGAATTAATGGAAGAATATAAGTTAACAAAATATCAAAAACAACGAGTAAACGAATACGGGAAAAAATATCCGAAGGCGTCAGCAGAAAAAATATTTGAAGAAGCAATAAAACCCAGAGTTGAAAAAAACTTGATGATAAGCCTTCCTGAAGAAATTAGAAAAGGTTTAGAAAGCGCAACAAAAGAGTACGCAAAAGAAGTTGAAGAAATTGTACCAGAAATAATAGAGACATGGCTTTATGAGCAAGGATTCTTAGATGAATGATAAATTAGAAATAAATCAAGAACACTTTTCTGAGAAAGTAATTGATAAGGCAATCGCTGCGCTTATAAAGAATACAAGAACCACAAAACGGCACATATCCTTGGTTGAAATATCAGATTGGTTGAAAATTGCAGTCAAAGGTATCGGAAGCTTAAAAAAAGTAGCAGATATGATAGGCCTTTCAAATAAGATGATAAGGCAATTTACTTATATCAATAAACTTATACCGGAGGTTAAAGAGCTTTTTAGGAAAAGGGATATTGATAGTATTGATATAGCTGTGCACCTAAGTATGTTCGAAAACCATGAACAGCTTATTGTTGCAAAGGAAGTAGCAAAAAAAAAGTTAAATTCAGCTGATGTTAGGGCAATTAGGGAATTAAGAAAGGATGCACCAACTTTAGGAATCAATGAAATAATAAAAAGAGTGAAATCGAGTAGGAACATTAAACAATACATCGCCGAATTCATCATTACATCCCAAAATGTGTCTGAAGAACAGCTCAGGGATAATTTCTCTAAAGTAATAAAGGATGAGAATATTATAAAAATGAAAAAGGATGATCTTTTTTGTGAGATTACTATGAGTAGTGAAGGGAAACAGTTGCTTCAAAAATACTCCTCAAAAAATGGTTTAACTAAGGCTCAAGCAGTTTCTTTGATTGCAAAAGGAGATATCAATTAAATGAGTAAAATTCACTCTAGCACCTTAAAGGGTAGGATGGAGCTGCGACTTAAGACGGAACCTTTTTTTGGGCTAATGCAAGAACTCGCTCAGTGGAGACTCGATCCACGTATACGACTAATGGACTCCACAAAAGACAAAGGCAGGATGTTAGGATTTGTAAAGGGTCTCCGGCTATCTGCCCGCATTCTGTATATATTAAGAACAATTGTCTCATCAAAAAACTTAGAAGTCAGCTGGGGACATTTAGTTGATGATAGCGGCGAATCATGCTCCCCGGAATGTGATATTATTATACATAAACCAGGTCATATCCTTGAATGGAACGGGACATCAAACCCTATTATGCATTTTAAATTTATTGAAGCAAAAAATGCAGTGGCAGTTATTAGCTGCAAATCATATGCAAAGTCAGTAGATAAAAATTATTGTGAGGACTTTAAAAAATACAAATTGGAAAATATTTTTCTGATGGCTGAATGTTGTCCTATAAAATCGATTGAAAATTTAAAAAAGAATGCTTTGGAATCAGGATATAAAGGTTTTTATTATTTATACACCTTAGATGATGACACAGAAGATATTCAGTGGGATGAAAATATTTATATCGATTTTATCGAAGCGATAAACGCTTTAGGATAATTTTCCAGCTACAATTATAATAATCAATTTAAATTTAAATTTTATTCAACCATGTCTTATTCGGTATATGATTAATGTCAACATGTATAGATAAAGAGCATTTCTTTTTAAAACTCTATAAGGCTTCTACTGAAAAAGAAGTTGATAGTGCCTTAAATTCTTACTCGCAGACATTTAAAAATACAAATTGGTACCCTCTTGATGGTAATGAAAACAATTTTGGCGTTATAGAAAACCAACAATCATCCCCTATCGCTGCTTTAATCGAAAAAATTACAAATTCTATTGATGCAATATTAATGCGGAAATGTCTTGAGTCGGGAATAAATCCTAAAGGATCTAGCTCTCCTCGAAATATGACAGAAGCTGTCGAAAATTTTTTTGATAGAGCATCAAAGAATTGCCATGAAGACTGGAACCTTCCTGGATATAGACAAACTCAAGCCGAAGAAATACAAATAACAGCAAGTGGACCGCGCATGGAAACCTCATTAACAATATATGATAATGGGGAAGGTCAGCATCCAGAAAACTTTGAAAATACTTTTTTATCCTTACTCAAAGGAAATAAAGCTGAGATACCTTTTGTGCAAGGTAAATACAATATGGGTGGCACTGGGGCAATTGTCTTTTGTGGTAAGAAACGCTACCAGTTGATTGCATCAAAAAGATATGATGGAACAGGAAATTTTGGTTTTACATTAGTTAGAGAGCATCCTTTAAACGAGCATGAACAACAATTGCTAGAATCAGGTACTTTAAAAAATACCTGGTATGAATATATGAAGATTGATAATCAAATTCCCAGCTTCCCAATTGACTCTCTTGATTTAGGTCTTAATGGTCGAAAATTTGTAACTGGCTCCATAATAAAACTTTATAGTTACAATCTACCACCAGGTTCACGTTCTGTAATATCAAGAGATTTAAATCAAAGTATAAATGAATACCTTTTTCATCCCGCACTACCTGTCTATACAATAGACATCCCAGAACGCTATCCGAATGATAAAAATCTTGCAAGAGACCTTTTTGGATTAAAAAGAAGACTTGAACAAGAAGATTCAAAATATGTTGAGGATTATTTTTCGGAAGAAATAGATTATGAAGAAATAGGGAAGGCGAAAGTAACTTGTTATGTTTTCAGGAATAAAGTCAATGGTAGATCAGCTAGGGAAACGAGAGATACTATTTCGAGGGAATTTTTTAAGAATAATATGGCTATTCTTTTCTCATTAAATGGGCAAGTACATGGACATTACACCTCCGAATTTATCTCTCGTGCATTAAAAATGCCTTTGTTGAAAAATCATTTGTTAGTCCACGTTGACTGTACAAGGATGCATTATTTATTTAGAAAAGAACTTTTTATGGCATCCAGAGATCGTCTGAAAGGTTCAGACGAGACGAGTAAATTACGTAAATCACTCGCCGAGACCTTGGTAAAAGGAAAATTAAAAGAAATACATAAAGATAGGAAAAACTCGATTGCGTTTGATAGTAAAGATACAAGTGAACTTCTAAAGTCTTTTACAAAGTCAATGCCTCTGGATAGCGAACTATTTAAACTACTGCAAAATACATTTAAGATCGATATTCCAAAGAAAGGAATAGATCAAAGGATTAAAAACAAAAAAGAAAAGAAGGAAGAAAAAAAAGAACAATTTCATCCCCAAAGATTCCCATCCTTTTTCACCCTAAAACATTCAGGTACAGAAGAGAAACCTGCTGCAAAAATACCTTTAGGTAGTAGTCGAACTGTAAGGTTCGCAACTGATGTTGAAAACCAATATTTTGATAGAACTGAAGATCCGGGAGATCTTTCAATTTCTCTTCTAAGTTTTAAGCCAAATGAAACAGAGGGAGGGAATAAACAAGGGGTCCCCAAACAGCTATCTGATATTTTCAATATACAAAGATCAAGTCCGAATAATGGGACAATAAAAATTAATTTTAGTCCGAATAATATTTTAAACGTTGGCGATATGGTCCAAGTTAATGCAATACTAAATGGGGCTGGAGAAGAATTTGAAGAAAAGTTTTGGATTCAAGTAGTAGATAAAGAAAAACTACCAAAGGATATAAAACAAAAAGAAGAGGATGACGATTCATCTTGGGGGCTACCTCAATATCAATTGGTCTATAAAGAAAAGAAGGATGAGTATCTAACGTGGGATGAGTTTGAGGATAAATGTGGGGAAGATATGGATATTGACACTATAATGCATCCCTATGTTGAAGGCGAAATGTTAGATACCCTTTTTATAAACATGGATAGTAGAGTATTAAAAGCATACAAGGCAAAATACAAATCAATTACTGAAGAACAAATAGAATTAGCAGACAAAAAATATCTAAGCTCAGTATATTTTCATGCCCTCTTCTTGTTTACTATCGCCAAACAAAAAAAATATACTTTAACTCAAGGCGAAGAAGAAAAAGACTTAACAGAGTTTTTAAAAGATATCTTTTCAAGCCATTATGCAGAATTCCTTTTGAATTTTGGCACTGATGAGTTGATGAATACCTTATCGATTTAATATTCTGATAGCATAACATAATTGGGCCACAAAACCTAGAGGCCGGCCTCCCGCGTGAAAGATATCAGTTCTTTAATCCCTTCGCCGCAAGTTTTTCGGTATAAATGAACCAGCTTTTAGTTTTTTGACGATGATAAGAAATTATCTTATTTATATCTGTAAGGATTTTTAAATACTACATTTTTAGGAGGCTATTAAAATGAAAAAGCTAATTAAAAAATATGTATTCATTATCCTATCATTTTCCCTTATTTGCGTTTGCACATACTCAAACGATCTGGCAAGTAACAGAGGAAACATAAGGCTTAAAGACATACTACCGTATCCTGAAGAGTGTGATGTAGCATTAGTGCTAGATAACGATTTTACAGGCCATCTAAAAAGATCAGGATCTCCTGGGATTGATATTGATTTTGTAGGGGTTGAAACTGAGCAAAGGCACATTAATGAAATTCCTGAATTTAATATAGGAGTCTACTCACCAGTAAGTGGAACTATTATAGTTCCAGGACCAGGAGAGTATGGGACAATAATAATTCGAGACGATAGTAATTTTTATCATAAACTATTACATCATCAAATTTTTGAAATTGATGAAATACCGATCCCATTTAGGCCAGATAATTCATTAGGAACGTTTGATAGAAAAACAATAAAAAAGGGCGAATTAATAGGTTATTTAGGTAATACTGATCCCCAAAATAAGGCAATGAGAGATCATGTGCATTATTGCATATATCAAAAAGACGATGTTTATGGCAAAGTATACTTTGATCCCCAGGAAGTGATTGTTGATCGCTCAACAGGATCAGTTCTAAAAACAGGAGATTCTTATATTTCCTATATTAGAGATATTCTTATTAAGAATATCTCTTGGAATAATAATGATATTAAAATACAAGGTAGTTTATCCTCCCTTCCGAAAGGTTATAAATCCTACTATAAATCAATTATTACAAACTTAAAATGGATATATGGTGATAAATCCGGAACTGCTGCAACGACTGATAATTGGGATAATTGGTCAATATCAATCCCTCATCAACCTGTGCTTTGGGAAGACATAAAATTAGAATCATATTGTATAAAGAATATTACGGTGAGTGAAAAATCTATTTCACCACCTATTGCATATAATATTGTAATTTCCGAAACATACTTTTCAGAAGACTCAAATGGATATAATGCCTTAGTAAATGTTTGCAAGTCGATAGATGGGACAAACGTAGGTGAAACAAGCCAATTTCATGGTCGTACTTTGCCAAATCCTTACACGAAATATAATGATGAAAATAATAATATATTGATTAATGATGAAAAATTAAAAGAAAAATTTACTGAAATTGGTGAGTCAGATTTAAATAGCATCCCCTCAGGAGAAATATATAATATTTTATTTTATGATAAGAAAAAGCCTATAATCGCTTCTGGCAAATATAATTTCACTATTAAATGGCTCCAGTATAATCAATTCTCTGGAAAAGCTCTATTAATGGTAAATGATGGAAATGGAATTGATACACTAAATAAATATTATAGGGATGGTAAATGGTCTAATTCTTTAAAAGCTTCAAATATATGGATACATAAGGGACAAGAAGAGTATGATGATGCAAATCGAGATAGTATAGGATGCATTACAATAGACCCAGAAGAGTGGAATAGCTTTATAAATTTATTTCCTGATAAAAATGAATGGGCATCTAATAACTATATTGGCAAAGTGTATATTACAAGAAACTATACACACGAAAAATTTCCTGATGTCGATGCATGTTCTTTAAAACTTTCCAGCCCTAAGGTAATAATTACAGAAAAAGAATGAGTAACCTGAATATGGGATAGTTTGTGTAAAAGGGGACAATCCTATAGTCTCCTGTCAATGGTAAAGCAAATGGTATCAGGTCCCTGTTAAATAAATTCAAAAGATATTTAACAGAGGAAATAATGGGGGATGCCCATAAGTTTATAAGTTTCATTAGTTAACTGGGTTGCTGATACAAAATTCAATAGCTCATCTGACGCAGAGCGTCCAATGGATATTCCGGGTCTGATTTCCCCATGAGTCCGGCCATTGGCCCCAATCGATCCGGTAAAAAGTCCCAACCAATCCGGGGTAGTTCCCATCCAATTATGAGTCTCTATAATGAGTAAATGCATCAAGATTTGATGTAAATTCATTATAGAGGAGGTCACCTAAATGACCAAATATCGAGAGATCCTTAGACTAAATAGTCTTGGGATCAACCAAAGCAGTACAGCCAAAGGCTGTGGATGCTCAAGAAAGACAGTACGTAAAGTGCTTAATCGAGCAAAGGAACTACAAATTGAATGGCCTTTAAAAGCTGAGACCACAGATGTTGAACTGAAGAAGCAACTATTCCGGGAAGAAACCTCCAGAGAACCATCACGTAAACACCCTGATTATGATTACTTAGCCAGGGAAATGATGCGGAACGGAGTAACCCTAAAGCTTCTGTGGAATGAGTACTGTGAGGAATGTAGACAGAGCAATGAGCTACCCCTCATGTACTCTCAGTTCTGTTTTCATTATCAGAAGTATTCTGAAAAAAAGCGTGCTACCATGCATATCCCTAGAAAACCGGGGGATCTTACAGAAGTTGACTGGGCAGGAGATACAGCCTCTGTTATCGACAGAGATACAGGGGAGATTATCCCTGCATATATCTTTGTAGGAGTTCTTTCCTATAGCCTGTACACTTATGTAGAAGCCTTCTTCAAACAGGATATGGAAAGCTGGATAACTGCCCATGTTAACATGTATAACTTCTTTGGAGGGACAACACGTATGCTTGTTCCCGACAATCTTAAAGCAGGGGTTGAACGGAGCGACTGGTATACTCCGGTAATAAACAAAACCTACCGTGAAATGGCCGAACACTATGATACTGCAGTAATTCCCGCACGGGTTAAAAAGCCCAAAGATAAACCGAATGCTGAAGGCTCTGTAAAGGTGGTATCAGCATGGATTATCGCAGCTCTTCGTAATGAAAAGTTTTTTACTCTGGAAGAGTTGAACAGGGAAATAAGCTTTAAACTGAACGGGTATAACCGCCGTAGCTTTCAAAAGAAAGAAGGCAGCCGATACAGTTTCTTTGAGGAAGAAAAGCCATTTATGGCACCGCTACCTGCTGCCTCCTATGAACTGGCAACCTGGAAACAGGCCACAGTCCAGTTCAATTATCATATATCTGTAGATAAGATGCAATACTCCGTGCCTTACGAATATATTAAGCAGAAGGTCGATGTGAGGCTAACAAAAAACATTGTAGAGGTGTTTTATCGCAACACCCGAATCTGTTCCCATATGCGTCTATATGGGCGTCCTGGCCAGTACAGCAGCATCGAGGCTCATATGCCTGAAGATCATCAGAAATACCTGAAATGGGACAAAAGCCGTTTCATAGCATGGGCAGAAAAGATAGGTCCAAATACTGTTATTGCTATAAAATCCATACTCAACTCCTATAAGGTTGAACAGCAGGGTTATAAAAGCTGTATGGGGATTTTAAAGCTTGCAGATAAATACTCCCTGAATCGTCTGGAAGGTGCCTGTAAGAAGGCTTTATTTTATACTCCTCATCCGAGTTATAAGATAATTAAAAACATACTGACTACAGGTCAGGACAAGGTTCCGGATAAAAAACAAAAAGAATCTTCAGCCCCGAATGAGCATGGCTTTACCCGCGGCGCCAAATATTACAGGAGGTAAAGCCATGATAAATACAGCAACCATCAACAAGTTGATTGAAATGCGCATGTCAGCCATGGCAAACGCTTTACGTACACAGATGCAGGATAACTCAATGTATGATTTATCCTTTGAAGAGCGTATCGGAATGCTTGTGGACATTGAATACGACACTCGTAAAACCAACCGTCTGCATAGGTTGATAAGGAATGCTTCCTTTGACCAGCCTTCAGCCTCTATTGCTGATATAAATTACAGTTCAGGAAGAAAGCTCAATAAAAGTCTTATTAAACGTTTATCTACCTGTAACTACATTACTGATAGGCACAATGTTATGGTCCTTGGAGCTACCGGTGCAGGAAAGTCCTATATTGCATGTGCATTAGGTATGGAGGCATGCAAACACCACTACACTGTGAAATACATCCGCCTCCCGGAATTGCTTGCGGAACTGGCAATAGCCAGAGGTGAAGGGTGCTTCAAGAAGGTCGTTAATCAGTATAAAAAATACAGGCTTTTAATTTTGGATGAATGGATGCTTGTTTCTTTAATCGAAACTGAGGCAAGGGATCTCCTGGAAATAATCCATGCCCGTCATAAAAATGCATCCACTATTTTTTGTTCTCAGTTTGCACCTGCTGGCTGGTATAAGAAAATAGCAGAATCAACTTTAGCTGATGCCATCCTTGACCGAATTGTTCACGACTCTTACACCATTGAAATACAGTACATTGATAAAGATAACGACAAATCCATGAGGGAAGTTTACGGCATTAACAATAAAAAGAAAAATTAGAAAAAACCTTTAAACTGGTTCCTCTCCGGAACCAATGGGACATCCTGTCCGGATTCGTTGGGACCAACTATCCGGACAGGGTGGATTTTTTAACCGGTATATCCATCCAACGGTAGGGCTCCCACGGGGACCATGGGAGCAAGAGAAAAAGACGGGTTTGAAACCCGTCTCTACGATTAATGCCGGCAACACGAAAGACAATAGCAAAATGGATACCCGACTGCTCGGGTATGAAGGGTGCTGGGGATTAAAATGGGTAGAGAGGGACATCCTTCAATAATCAAATAACTACTGTAATTGAAATAAAAAACAATAGGTGTAAGGTCCCTGTTAAATAAATATAAAAGATATCCTGTTCCATAATTTTTTTACCTGCAGTTATAGCAGGGAAAAATTATTACCCGGATTTTTCTTCTTTTTTTAGCAACCTGTATGTTTCTTCATAAATGCAGGACCTGGGGCCAAGTGCGATAATTTGTATCTCTTTTTTTCCGATAACCTGATAAATAATCCTGAATCTTTTTACCCGAAAACTTCTTAAACCTTTAAGCTCATCCTTTAATGCCTTTCCTGGGGGTTACATGTTAAACGCTCCTGGATAGGATATTTTTAAAGGTCGGGCAGTGATTGACTTCCTCATATATTTTTATGCAAAAACATCTATCATGGCTATCCTTGTTTGTCATGAATGAAGGTCTGATGCCCCTGTTGTTTTCATTCTTATTATAAAAAAACAGCAGGGGAAACCTTAAATCGTTTGCTTAACAGCTTAATTTGTCGGACATTTAACTGACGCCTGCCGGATAATATTTCTGATACAACACCCTGACTACCGATCTCAGTTAGATCGGATTGCTTTAAACCGTGCTCTACCATTAAAGTGTTCAATGCTTTAACAGGGTCTCCTTCCATCTCAATAACATGTTGTGTTTCATATATCTCAATAAGACTTCCAATTGTTTCCATCATGGAAGATAATGGATGTTTCTCATTATTCCCCACTTCGTCAATAAGGCTATCAAGGATATTTACTAATCTATCATACTCTTTTTTATTATGCGGAACGGAAAATACAGGCTGAATATCAGGCCAGACTTTCGCAATTTCTTTAAGTTGGTTATCCATTATTCCCTCCATGCTCCCCGGTCATATTCTTTATGAGTTAAAATATGCCTAATATAAATTCGATGCGTATTGTAATGTATAGCACCAATCAAACGAGCTTTATTAACACCGATATTAAAAACCGTTAAATTGCCAACATTATCAGCACCAGGAAAAGTCTGCCGGAGTTCGTTAAACGAATTAAAGTCAGTTCTTTTTACAATTCGGTACCAGTATCCGAGTGCGGAAGAACAATCCGGATGTTTTTTGGCGAATTCAAGTAAGCGCTTTCTAGTGATGATATGCATAGATAGAAAGTATTTCAATATGAGATTGCTGTCAATGTTATCTTATTATGGAGGGTAATAGAAAAGACAGAGGGGTCTTGAGCCCCAAATTTTAATAGACATCTCCGAATCTTCAGGTTATTTTCACAGAATAGAAAATTTAAATTTTCTGTATTCTTCGTCCTTCTCTATTTAATAAACTTACAGCATTATAACAGTAATAAGACTCAAGAGACTTTCTAATTGCACATTTAATTTCATGGAGGAATCATGGATATAAGCTATGGAAAAGCATTGTCCAATGGCTGGGGTCGGATGAAAAATGCCCTGTTTAATCCCTTTGATCTGGGCAAATGGTTTTCGGTCGGATTTACTGCCTTTCTCGCAAGCCTGGTAGATGGATCCTCTGGCAACGGTTCCTTTAACAGGTCAGGGAAAAATGACTGGAACATTGAAAAAATCTCAGATTTTCCCGGTATGGCATGGGAATGGCTTTTAAATCACCCTTTCTGGTTTATGCTTATTGGCCTGGGCACATTATTTATTATCGCACTTGGCGTACTTTTGCTATGGTTGAGTTCACGGGGAAAATTTATGTTCCTGGATAATGTTGTTCATAATCGGGCACTGGTATCAAAGCCCTGGAATCAATTTAAAATCCTGGGAGACTCACTCTTCATGTGGCGGCTCTGTTTCAGCATTATTATGTTTGCAGTGATTATGCTGTTTTTAGCTGCCATACTTTTTGTTGTGTTTTATTTCCAGAGTAACGATTTATCAGGTTTAGCCATTGGTCTGATTATTGCCGGAATGGTTCTCTGGTTTTTAGCAATATGTATTATTGCAGGATACATTACTTTATTCCTTTCCCATTTTGTTGTGCCGATCATGTATAAAAACAATATTGGTACCGTTGAGGCATGGAGACGCTTCATAACCCTGTTCAGCGGATACATGCTGCAGTTTATCTTTTATGGAATAATAATATTATTACTGCATCTCCTGATAGTCATCTGTGTCATAATTTTCGGATTATTTACATGCTGTATTGGTTTTTTTATATTAGCCATTCCCTATATCGGAACAGTTATACTGCTGCCAATCCAATACACCTTCAGGGCAATGAGTGTAGAGTTTCTGGAACAATTCGGCCCTGAGTATAAGACATTTCCGGAGAAGTATGATGATGGTTTCAATGGAGTTTATGGGTTGTAGAAACTGCTGATCCATGGAAAAAATCTACGCCATATGCCAGATACCTGCAAACAATATTTTTGCTAAAGCTATTATTGTATTATTTATATTGTCTGCATTACTGATTTCCATGTTTATAAATCCGCAGGAAACACACCTCCTCTCATGCCGGTTTAAACAACTAACAGGTTACAGTTGTCCTACCTGTGGATTAACCCGCTCCTTTCATGCCTTATCTCATATGGATTTTAAGGATTCCTTTAGATTCCATTTGCTGGGGCCGTTTATCTATGCCGTACTGTTATTTGTTTTAATAAAGTTTTCCATCGAGATTGTCACAGGGAAGGAGATAAAATTGAAGATCAATCCAAAGCCTGTCAGGATATCTATAATTTTATTTTTTTGTACACTGCGCTGCTTCTGGATTATAAGGTTTATTGGTGAAATAAAGTGAAGGATTCCAGTAGTGGAATACGGGGCGTACATGAAAGTATGAAAACAAATCAGGAATAAGCAGCAGAAGTACGAACTCACAATATAATATTTGATCTTTTATCTTTCTTAATTATCGATTGCTTAGTGAGCCAGTTTCTAAAAAGTTATGTGGCCCTGCCGGGGCTATTTATTTTTTTCCTGTCAAATGATATTAATAGGAAATACCTTAGCGGCCTTAAATGCAGAGCGTGTGAAAGCATGCGTTCCCACGCGGACCGTAGGAACGCGAAAACCAATCTAAATCTTTTTAAAGGAGGATTTTTCCATGGGAAACAAATACACTCGACGTGAAGTATTGGGACTGGTTGGAGCCGGTGCAGCAGTTTTAGGGGCATCCAGCCTTGTTAATTCTGCAACTAAAAACGAAGCATCTTCTGAGCAACCGAAAGAACAGACACCTTTGAAGAAATTTAATAAATACGGAGAGGATCTCGAGTATCACCTGATGCTTCGAACATCTCCCATTGCCGCCAAGATGCTGAAAAGTGAATCCGATATTCCTGAAGGAGCATTCAGACCCAAAAAGGACCGTGGGGAACATTATGCCCAGTGCCAGGCCTTTGCTCTGTCTCGCAGGAACGGAATCACGGTCGCCATGCTGAAGGAGGATCACTGGTGTCCGGCGGCACCCCTTGCCTATGGGAATGTTCCGCCGAATCAGCAGAGCGAGGGCTATGACTGCTTTCCCTATGGAAAATATATAGGTATTGTCACCGCCCCGTTGAAAAACGCGAATTTTATACCTGATGTGGTTATCATGTGGTCCAACAACGCCCAGCTGAGGGGACTTATTATGTCCATGGACAGACAGGAAAGCTCTCAAATAAACAGCCGTTACCTTCCCCCTTCCTGTTCTTATGCCGTGGTCAATCCCATACAGGACGGTAAATACTGGGTTGTACTGCCTGATCCCGGAGAGTTGGAAAGGGGAGTTGGTACGGAAGACGAGATGATGTTCGCTGTCCCGGCTGCCAAAATGGAGACCATGATTACCAGTTTGAGGAAAGGTGCGAATGGATATTTTTCCTATCGTCATCATCATCCCTACATTCGACCGGATTTTCCAAGACCCGATTTTTATAAACAGTCTTTTAAATCCTGGGGTCTGGATGCTGATGATACACTTGATTGGCCGGAATATAAATAGCGTATTAAAAGGGGACCCTGTCAGGTTATAAGGTTGACGCTATTTAACCTAATAACCTAACAGCGTCCAGTCTTTCGTCTTAGTGAAAAACAAAACCTATAATTATTATAAAACAGGTCAATCAACGCAGAGGGTTTAAAACAGATACAATCGTTGAGTGAGGATGTTACTGTTTATGGGGGCCAGCAGGTCAATAAGGGAATGGATATAGGGGTACACTGTTTAGAAAACAGAGTGAATGCTGTTACGTGTAGAAATTGACAAAGAAAAGCAAAAATAATATTCTCATACTATATTTATATTACAGGGTGAATATATGAAGACATCGGCTGACATAGAAAAAATTCTGAAAAGCAATCTGGAAAGCCTAAAAAAAGATTACAACCTGAATAGTGTAGGTATATTTGGGTCA
Source organism: Desulfatiglandales bacterium (assembly GCA_963667015.2). Lineage (GTDB taxonomy): Bacteria > Desulfobacterota > DSM-4660 > Desulfatiglandales > HGW-15 > JAAZBV01. The sequence goes on along the minus strand of CAXXJJ010000001.1, from coordinate 832,927 downwards.
TATTTAAGAGGTGAGCAAAAAACAAATAGTGATTTGGATATCCTTGTTGATTTTAAAAAGCCAATCAGCCTGATAAAATTTATAAGGCTTGAAAATGATCTATCCAGAATCATCGGGATAAAAGTTGATCTTGTTATGAAAAATGCCTTGAAGCCAGCCATAGGAAAAAGAATCCTGGAAGATATAAAATATGTCTCATGACAATAAAGGCAGAGAAATAGAAAACATTCTTCCCCTTAAAGACTTAATTTGTCAAATCATAGAAGACCTTTAATTATATTTTTATTTAATTCATTTTTTCAGGTGGCTTTGGAATTGAATCGGGGTTGGACACTGGTTCAACAAATGCAAAGAATGTTTAACAGGGTAAACCCATTGGAATCGGAGTCAGTCCTTTAATGCCTCAATAGCAGGGAGAGTAAAAATTAAATTTCTACATACAATGATTCGTGTTTTTGACCTGGATAAGGCCCTGGATTTTTTTGTCAATAAACTGGGACTGTCTGAAATTGATAGAATGGAGTTTCCCGAAGGTAAATTCACTCTGGTTTTTCTGGCCACAGGGCCTGATGAACCGGCAGTTGAACTGACCTATAACTGGGAACAGGAAGAACCATACACTGCAGGACGTTCTTTTGGGCACCTGGCATTCAGTGTAGAAAATGTATATAAGGTCTGTCAAAGTCTCCAGGACCAGGGTGTAGCGATACTTGTGCCTCCTAGAGACGGCAAGATGGCTTTTGTCCGCTCCCCGGATAACATTTCAGTTGAACTTCTTCAGGAAGGAGAGCCCCTTGATCCCGCTGAACCATGGATTTCAATGCCGGACCAGGGGGAATGGTAAAAGCGTTTTTTATTAGGGGACTAAAAAAGGACGTTCGTGCATAGCTATTTAAAGTCACGCTCTGCACGAAGGTATTATGAAATAGTAGATAAGATAAAAAGTGAAAGGCTTGCTCCTTTATTTAAAACAAGCCGAATGCATGTGCAGAATGTTAAAGCCATTATCAGAGAAAAGGAAAGTCCTGGGACACCCGGTTGTCCTAAATGCGGCGGAGCAATGGTTTTAAGAATAACAAAAAAAGGTCTCAATGCAGGGAATCAATTTTGGGGCTGTAAACGGTTTCCGACCTGCAGGGGCCTTAAAGCAGTTAACTGATATTTTGATTCGAGAATACGAAAGCAAAACAATAAAATGAATACCCGATTTCTCCCTGTTAAATAGTGTTCCATCCTGGAAATTTAACAGGGCAGATGGTTATGCCGGACTTCAGAAACCGGTATGCCGGTAAATTAACTAGCCGACTCATGTAAAAGAAAATCGAGCATAAGGAGAGTATCACTATGAAAAAACTGATCTTCTTTTTAATTCTATGCTTTTTGCTGTCAGGCTGCGTAAGCAGCAGTGTAACAATCAAAGAATCGGATGTCGGTAATAACAGTCAGGCTGATGATGAAACCAGAGTAATGAATCCATATGAATATTATAATTTATATAAAACGAGCAGAATTGTAATCCAGATGGAAAAAACCGTAGAAATCGGACCGGACAATACAAGAGATGTTCCTCTTAAAAAAGTAATAATTGATAATAAAGATCAAAAAGCAATCCTGGATGAGCTCAAAAAAGAAACCGGTTACGACAATGATTTCTGCCTTTGCTCCGGGAACGGGGATCTATATTTTACTTTAACCGATGGAACGGAACTTAAATTTCGTTTAAAACATGGCGGCGGGGTCCTTGACGAAAGGTTTGACAGTGGAAATGATTCCAGAATGTTTTACCCTCATGAAAACTTCGTAAAAATTATCAGAAAATATTATCCGGAAAAAATGAGAAAATACTATGAAATTGAGGATCGAAGACGACTTGGTGAAATATCAGAGGAGCAAAGGGAACAGGAGTGGCTTGTTGAAATTATGAAAAAATATTTTCCCGGGGACTACTGGTCAAACCTGGTAGATGATCCTGTTAAGAAAGATGAATATTTTAAAAAAACAATTGTTGGCTCATGGAAAATCCTACCCGCTGATGGGGAAAACCTGTATGGTGTAGATACATTCCTATCCGATGGAGAAGCATGGCACAATGGTGATATTAAAATATCAAATACAAAAACAGATTGTGTTATCAGGAGCCAATGGAAAATTGAAGACGGATATTTATCCCTGACAGTTAGGTCAAGCGATAATGAAGATCTGTTCCCTACTGGAAAGAAAAAAAAGAATAGAATATTATTTTTGGATGATAAGTTTATGTCATTATCCGGTAAAAATGATGAAGAGATAGGTTATATGAAAGTTGATTAATAAAGGGTGCAAAATCTCCTTTAAATCGTCTTAAACAGGATCATAAATAAATAACTACCTTTTATAAAAAGAAGGTGGGATGCCCATAAGATTATAAGTTGTTAAATGGGGGTCGGGCCAGGCTAACCCATGTTAAATAAGATTTGATCAAATCTTACCTGCGGTATTTAACAGGGCAGGCTTTTTGGAATAAAGAGAATTACATCCTGAGATCCCTTTACCACTTTTTAGATTGATATCCCCTGTTTTTTCCACGGGTTTTGAGATTGACTTGTTATATTCATAATAGTACAGATTATTCAATCAGCTTTATTTTAGTGTTCTCCTATATGCTTATAAATCAATAATAAGAGGATATGAAGATGAAGAAAATTTTAATTTTTAAGGAATTAAAGGAAAACTGCAGGTTTGTAACATTTCTGATTTGTTTTATTATGATTGCCTTTCTGACATGTGCATGTGGCGGCGGATATAAAAATCAGTCATCATCTATCGCGAATAAATCCGGCCAGGAATCAGTACAGGCCAAATCAGAAAATGATAAAACCGGTGACGATCAGGAAATAGAGTGTCGCAAAGAAAAGAGAGCAGGATCACGTATCCCGAAGAGAATCTGCGGTACAAAAGAACAGTGGGCCGAATGGGATAAAAAAAAGAGGGAAAATGCGCAGGGGTATTTACGCGACGCAAACGATGCGACCCGCACTGACAGTAATGATCTATTTCCTCCTGTCGCACCATCGGCTGGGATGTCGATGCCATAAAATTAAATTTGTATCATTGACGATCCATTTGTCACAACGCTCTAAATTAGTTTGCAACTGAAGGATAGTCTCACATCATAAAGCGATCAGGTCTACCTTTGATTCCTGCTGTCTGAAGAACAAAATAAAAATGGATCCCCGCCTGCGCGCATTGGCGTCAAGGCAAAAGGCATTGAAATAATAGGGGATATTGTTAACCACTAAAAACAAAAGACAAAAACATGCCTCTCACAGAGCGCACAGAGGCCGCAGAGAAAAACAAAAGCAAAAACTGATTTGTGTTTTAGAAATATAAAAATGCTTTTCTCTGTGTACTCTGCGTCTCTAGTGAGCAAAGCGAACGGGCGAGAGATATATGCTTTTGGTTTTTTTTACATTCTGATTGTTATTCTCCTTTTTGTCAGTGACTGATTTTTTAGAACATTTAAAGCGGGCTGTAGGCTGAAGACTATCAGGGAAAGCTGAATACAATATTTAAAACCTTTATTTAACCACGAACCACACGAAATACACGAAATACACGAAACTGATTTTTTTATTTTAAAAATCTAAATACAGGGAGACAGGTTTAAAACCTGTCTCTACGAGCAAAATTAAAAAACAGAATGGATACCGCGATCAAGTCGTGGTATGACTGTGGTGGGGATGGATACCGCGATACTCGGGTATGAATGTTGGCGGGGATGAATAACGCAATGCTCGGGTATGACGGATAAAAACTAATTTTAAATTCAGAATGAACTAACCCGCCGCAAGCAGCGGGGTATCAAATAAGGAATAAATCTGTTTAATCGTCGCAAGCGACGAGGTATAGACCTTGCGCTTCGCAATAAACCAACAGGGAGGATTAACCATGACCAGAATCAATCATCGCCGCATTATTAAAGTTAGCCTGAGGCTGTTTGCTGTCCTTGCAGTTACGGGATTAATGGCAGGCTGCTCCAATACGCCCGCTGAAGTGCAGGTATCGCCTGAACTGACCGCGCTGGCGGACCGTGCCGCTATCAATGACCTTATCAACGATTACTATGGTCAATTCCGGAGGGATGGTGTGCAGGATTTTGAATCTTTCTACACCGATGATGCCAGGCTTGACGTCAACGGCTGGATTGTCAGCGGCCGTGACGGGATAAAGGGTATGTATTCCCAGGCCGGGTTTATCGGTGACGATGAAAAAGCCCCCAGGGCCGAAGGCGCGGTTCCAAAGGGGGTGGGAGAGACATTGTACACGAACCTGGATATTGAGCTGCAGGGTGATAAAGCCGTTGTAAATATGATCTGGCTGACCATAGGTTCGGAGCTGCTGACATCATCGCCCAGGGTGACGGAGTACGGGACCGAACGGGATGAAATGGTAAAGGAGGATGGGCGCTGGCTCTTCAAGGACCGTATTATCCGCAGTGAGGGCGGCATGCCGGAGGCGTCACTGGAGACCTATCCAAAAGGGGGGAAATAAGGCATCAAACGGCCTGTTATTTAATCGGGAGGGGGGGCTGATTGCTGATAGCTGAGTGCCAAAAACTACATCCGGATTTTATTCTTTCCGAATGTAAGCTGATTATATATATCGTGACGTTCTTTTAATATACCCCCTGACCAGCTTTTCAATAGGGCCTCTATGTACGACAAAGGCAATGGTTTGAACTATTTCACGCTCCCCTAACGGGTGATTAGACACAGGGGTGCAATAGTCCAGGGGGAACCCTCCCCTGGTAATACCTATAAACTGATATTTATCTTTATCCTTTTTTAAAAAAACAGGCTGTCCGCTTGAACCATGATCACCCTTGATTGAGGTAATAATATTATTCTCCGGATCAGTGTATCTTCTTCGGGAAAAATTCTTCTCCGCATATTCTTTATTATATTTCAGAACCTTTCCTTCACTTTCAAATAGATGTGAATTTGCAGGCAGTATAAGTTTTCCAAGATTTCTGATTATTTTAGTCTGATCATATAAATCTCTGCCGTCACATTTTACCTCAAAGGTTTTTTTTGATGTTTTTCCTGTCAGCCATGAAAAAGATGATACTCTGTCATTCAAGGATGGGATTATCCTGTTAAGATGCAGTTTTGCTTTTCCTTTATTATTCTCTTCAGTTGTTTTTAATAATGCCAGGTCAGAAACCGGATCATATTCAACTACTATGAATTTTCGTTGAAAGTCTGATCCATAATTTCTTTTCCATTGAGGGATTAAGACCAGATCTTCCGGACCCTCGTCAACAACATGATAAGAGGTAATAAATAGATTATCCCCGAGGTATGTAGCCCTTGAAACGGTTTCTCTGCCAAATTCACAGGAAAGCTGAATCTCATAAAGAGTTTCTGTAATATCTTTTTTATTTAAATAAGCTTCCGAAGGCTCTAAAAAATCATTTAATAATTCTATCTCCAGTTCTTTTTTAGATTTTTTCCTGGAGTTTGCCGGAGTATTCTCTCTGTTATTTTCAGGATTATTATTACAGGCAAACAGGGATGGTAATATTAGAGCTGTTCCGCCCTTAGCGAACATTCCGATAAATTTTCTTCTATCTATATTATCCATATAAAGAGAAATAGAAAATAATTTTTAAACCTGCTTGTCTCACTTTTTCTTCATATCTTCAGATGATAAAAATTCTTTGAGAAATGAAGTATAGGAAGATTTGCGTTGTATGTCAATTGACTGTCCCCTGTACCTGTATTGACTTGCCTGCAAATCATCCTTAAATTAAAACAATTTAAACGTTTTTGTCTGATAGACACTGTTTTTACAGGAGGTGCTTCTATGAAAAGGAAAATATCAATAGTTATCATATCGATTTTATTCGTTTTTTCAGGGCTGTATGCGGCAGCGGAAGAATCCACTGGTACCAGGATAAAGGGCGTGGACAGTAATTACCCGACATCTGTTGTATGGTTTTCCGAACCCAACGAAATAATTGCGATACGTTCACTGCTGCAGGAGGGGAAAAAGGAGCTCGCAGTTATTAAGGCGCGCGAATATGTCGCAAGTCTTAAAAATGTGTCTGGTGCAGATGCAAAACGGCTTCGATACTTTGCTTTCAATGCATTGTGTGCTGCCCTTACCAGCAAAGGCGAAATAAAAAAGGCTGTTGACGCATGCAGCCGGGCGGTAAAGCTTAACCCCTCTTTATGGCAGGCGCTTAACACACGAGGTACGGCTTACTATATATCCGGACAGAACGAACTGGCTCTGGAGGATTACCGAAAGGCATTGGAAATAGTTCAGGGAGAGGATTCACTGGTTGAGCTGATCCAGCACAACATCGGGCTGGTGGAAGGTAAAATGGCTGAATCAAAGTGATAATAAAACAGGCTTTAGGCTGTTAGACTGTAGTCTGTAGTAAAGACAGAAAAACCTGACAGCCTATAGTCTAAACCGCTTTAGTCTGGTTTCAAAAAATGGATATGAACAATACCATGTGTATGAGGTACAAGTTTTAAGCGCAAATTATTTATTTTTTTAAAATAACGACTGGAAGATGAGCTATGCAAATAATGCCGAAAAATTAAAAAATTAAAAATTATATTAATTCCATTACCTGCCGATATATATTCAGATAGCTAAATTAATCAATTTTAGCATTAGAATTACATCTTATCCTTTTTTAAAATTCTTTTACTTATCATTTAAATTACAGAGGATTAGTGCATTATGAATGAGATTAAACAAATATCAACAACTGCATTATCAAAAAAATTTAATATTCCGACAAATGATATGTTTGCCCAATTACTTCAAAAAGGATTTATTGAAAAGAAAGGAGATGTCTGGTCTTTAACAGATAAAGGGGTTTCACTTGGCGGTAAATTTGTGACACATGAAAAATATGGCAAATATATTACATGGCCTGAAGATCTCAGTCTTGATGTCTCGGTAGAAAAACACCTTACATCGACTGCAATTGGCAAGCATTTCGGGCTTTCCGCTAATAAAATAAATTTTATCCTTTCAGAACTGGGCTGGACCCAAAAAGCAATTAAGGGATGGCAGGTGACCATTCAAGGGGCGAAGCAGGGAGGACTTCAGGATGAGGACAAGAAGTCAGGTATACCTTATGTACGGTGGCCCGAATCTATCATTGAGTCTAAAATTCTGTTTAGTTCAATTCAGGATATAAAAGGAACTAAAAAAAACGAACCAACAGAAACTCAAGAAGAGTCCACCACAAAAGATAACGGCTTCAGAGAAAAATTTGAAGCAAAGCATCGTTCAACTGACGGCCACTTTGTGAGATCAAAAGCAGAAATGATTATAGACAACTGGCTTTATATGGCAGAGATAGTTCATGCCTATGAAAGAAAATTACCAATAGAAGAAGATGTGTATTCTGATTTCTATATCCCGACCGGAAAAGTGTATATCGAATTCTGGGGCTACGAGAATAATGAGAAATATCTTAAAAGGAAAAAAGAAAAACAGGACATCTATCAAAAATATGGTTTTAACCTGATTGAACTTACAGATGATGATGTCCTTAACATTGACGATGTTCTTCCAAGACTGCTGTTAAAACATGGTGTGCAATCCTATTAGCTGCAATGTTTGAAGATGAGGACGCTGTTAGGTTATACAGCGCCCCATTTCCCGCAGTTAATCTATTTTTCTGTTAAACAATAGAGGTATTTATCACCACGTAAAAATAACTCGTTGTCAACAATCACCGGCGATGCGGAAAAACAATCGTCAAGTTTGTTGGTGGCCAGAACCTCAAACTGAGGCCCCTGTTTTATTACCACCGTCGAACCGTTCCTGCTTGTAATGTAAATCTTCCCATCAGCTAAAACCGGGGATGCATATAATAAACTGCCAATCCCTTTCAGTCTTTGATTACTGTAATATTCATGATTGCATATGTGCTTGTGCTGATAACATTGACAGGGCTGGTTTTCCGTTCATCACCGGAACTGGTAAAGGAACGGATGGATGCATCACGCAAAGCCAAATCATGGGACCGGGCTATTGTTCCTGTTCTGGCAATTGTACTGCCGCTCCTGGCTGTCATTTTAGCCGGGCTTGATCACCGTTTCGGCTGGACAGATGATTTGGGTACGCCGGCGATGATTACGGCACTGGCAGTGATGACAGCCGGCAGTGCACTCACCACCTGGGCAATGCGTGTGAACCGTTTCTTTTCCAGCCATGTCCGGATTCAGGCAGACCGGGGCCATTATGTTGTAACCGGTGGCCCCTACCAATGGATCAGGCATCCGGGATACACCGGCTCCATTATGTTTAATCTGGCCTCTCCCGTGCTGCTGGGTTCATTTCCGGCCTTAGGGGCAGGTATTGTCTTTGTCATGGTTATGGCAGTCAGAACTGCCCTTGAAGACAAAACCCTTAAAAATGAGCTGCCCGGCTATAATGAATATGCAGAAAAAACACGCTGGCGGCTTTTGCCATTCATCTGGTAAAATCTGCAGCAAGATTAACCTTGTCTGGAATCGGAGCCGATTCTGGCCGATCCTGTTACCAAGATATTTCTTAAATCTTCCCTGAAAGATTTAACAGGATGAATCCTGAATGGCTCCTGCGCGCAATCTCTATATACCTTTCCCAATATTTTATTGTCTTTCAATTTTATAAAATATATTTCAGATCCCAACTATTGATGATGTCCAGTGTCGGGATCTGACTCCGTTGATTTTTTTGAATAGGAGATTTACCGTTTATTTTCCAGGAGAATTTTTCCTCCCCGTGCATCGGCTTTAAGGTCACCATCCATGCCGATAACTTTTATGTTTCCTCCGGATGTATGTGCATCTACAGTGCCTTTTATATCAGCAACATAGATGTGCCCTTTACCCGTATTCAGGATCACATTGTATTCTCTTGGAACGTCAACTGAAAATACAACCCCGACATCGCTACGGTTTCTGTTTTTCCCTTTAACATAAATATCGTTGCCTCTCTGTTCAATCTCTATTCCAAAGCTCTTAAGCTGTTTCAGGTTTGCGGCACGCTTTTGAACTGATACAAAAACTTCATCTTCGTCCCTGGTTACGACATTAATAGAACCAAGGTCACATTCTATAACCAGCGTTCCGCCTTTCCCCACTGAAAAAGTTTTTTCGATTTTCTCTGTTTTTGCATAGGCGGGTATTGTCAGCGCCAATATGAACAATAGTATAAAAGGGCACAACGATTTTTTAATGTACGATTGCATTTTTCATACCTCCTGAATAATGAAAATATATAAAAGTAATGATGAAAATCACTGTCTTATAAATATATAGTTTGAATAAATTGAATGGTTACAATAATAATTTATAAACAACATGGGATTGTTTACTATAGAGAAAGGAATGCAGTTAATTTTGCCTCAACTGAACTGGAAAAAGAAAAACCGGAAGTTTAAGCTGGGATTATTAATGGTTTTATCGTCATTAATTTTCTTTGCACTGCTTCTTGTTATTCCCTTGCTTGATATGGAAAAAAGGGCCAAGATATGGTTCACAACTATATCATTCATAACTGCAGAGGTACTGTTTTATACGGCTCAGCCTCAAGATTCCCGGTCACCCGTTGCTATTTCATTTAAATTTTGATAGCCATATCAAAACCGGACATCTCCTATTGATAAAAACTGATGTGACAACGGAAATCACCCATGAAAAAATTAAAAAATGCCCTGCTATTTGCTGTTATTGGATTCATTATTTCTCTTCCCGTTCACTCTAAGGCAGGCCAGGTTCAGGATGTCATCGACCACTTCCTCGCTGCTGCAAGCACACAACTGCCTGACCCAGGCATGGCTTCTCTTCTTAGTGCCGCTCCATCTGTCATAAAATCATCCCAGATGAAAAAGTGCGAAGTCAATATGCAGAATATTGTACTGGAACTCGATACTCATCCGCCTGCGGACAGGGTGGCGGAACTGGAAGATGCCCTGGACCGGAACCAGGCGATTTTCAATGCCCTGAACGGTAATCCTGAATCCCTTGAGCGTTATACTGAATTCAAAAAGAAAAGGGAAAAAGAACGTCGGCTTAAGCAGCAAAAAGAGGAGAGGGCAGAGCAGGAAGACAATCTTAAATGGCAGTTCAGGCACTATAGGACAAAGATTGAAGAGCTGAAAGAAAAAATAGATCGGATAAATAGTGAGAAAAGGGGAAACCTTGCAGGCATAGGCGCAAATCTAAGCTATTTACCCAAAGCAAAGTATGGAATCCAGCAGCATGAAGCAATAACCAGGGCATCTGTGGATAGAGGAAATCAGCTCTGCACTGAAATAAAAAAACAATTAAAGAAGATTGCCGCCCTTCGTGATGAGATTCAGGGGGGCGAGAGCCTGGTTCAGGGCCGTATTGCCAGCGCCCGGGAAAAAGCCAAAGCATGCGAAAGCGCGGCTGATGTGGCGGCTGTAAAACAGGCCTATGCATCAGCCAAAGCAGGTCTGTCCATAATGAAGCAGGCCATGGATGGCATCGAGGAGGCTTGGGTTGAATTGGCCATCCTTAATAAACAACTGGAGAAGATCAATGAAAACCTGATGGCAAAACATGATGGAAGTGCCTGGGCAGTAGAAAGAGATGAATACCAGTTAAGGCTGGATCAGACAAAAACCATGATAGCCTGGCTTAATAAGCTGCCGGCGGAAATCAGGGATCTGGACAGTGATCGGAAAAAATTGAAACAAGAGTTAGGGGATGCCAGAAAACATTACGAGCCTCTGTTTCCTCAATCGAAAAGAGAATTCAACAATCTTGAATTTGATTTGAATGCACTGAGTCTGCCGGAACCTGTTTACCCTCAATACATCTATGAGCTGGAAGGCAAGTTAATTGAGGCGGAAAAAACAGGTTTTGTTACACGAGGTCAACGACCGGATATATATTCAGGGCCGCCGCCCGTGGTTCGATGCCATGTAAAGGATACATCCCTGGATGATTATAAAGCCGCAGATGATTCTTTCTTAAGGGCGCTGACGGAGGTCAGGGCCAATGAGGGGCTTGCCGGCGGATGCCAGAGAAAAGAGCCAAAAGTTCAGCAGCCGGATACTCCGGATGCAGGGCCGGACAAGGTCGCAGATAAAACAGAAGACAATAATAATTCCGGGGCCGAAGCGGACGCTCAGAAAGAAATCTATGGCGGATTAAGAATTGCCGGTCCAACCACCATATATGTTGATAAACGGACTGCATTTACGGCTGTGGATGCAGCGGGTAGACCCTATCCGTCAGACGACGGCGGTTTTGTCTGGAAGACAACCATGGAAAGCCTTATGACGATTTCCCGGTCCGGTAACCCGGCCGGTGCATCTGCATTTAAACCTGGCATCTGTATGATCCTGGTTAAATATAAAGGAATGACAGCCTGGCTCGATGTTACCATTAAACCCGCTCAGGATGATTCAGGCGGTGAAGAGTCCCTTTTCAGTATGGAAGGAGGCGAAACAGTAGAAGATTTTGGTGATACAGATCCACCCTTTAGTATAGAAGAAGACGAAACAGTAGAAAATTCAGGCGGTGCAGATTCTCTTTTCAGCATGGAAGGGGGAGAGACTGTTGCAGAAATTAAAACCGATGACAGCGGCCAGGATATTTCACTGCTTGGAGTAGAATTAGGCATGGAGCAGGAAGAGCAGGCGCAGGCAGTTGCCCAGGAAAATACTTCGACAACAGCCAATACATTTGAGGGTGCGGCTCCGAAATTAAACCTGAAATTTGACGATATAGCTCCTATGGGTTCCAGGCGGAACACTATTGTCGTATGGCGCGTCTATCAAAGCCATTGGATGCCACATGTTATTATTGAAAATATGGCACCTGAAACGATTCTGAATAAAAAATTATATCTCAAGGCTGATATCAACGGCAAAGACTATTATTTCTATAATTACAGCGTGTTGAATAAGGCTTTTGAGTCCAGTATTCCATACAGAAGCATTGGGAGAACAAGGATTAAAATTACATGTCCGGGACACCCGAAACTGGGCGAAATAAATATAGACAGTAATTTTACGAGTGAAGATTTTTCAAGGGGGTTGAATGAATCGAAAAAATTTATTTCACCTCAGAGCGGAAATGAGCTGGCAAGGAGAAAGCAGGCATATGAGAGTGCCCTGACGGCGCCTGAAAAAAAACTGGGCGACATCGACGAGAGCGCCGGAAAATATGCAGAACTGCTGGTTCAGCAGGCCCTGTCCCTGTGCAACCTTGGCCGCTATGATGAGGCTTACCAGAGTTTTGGGATGGCACTGGAACCACTGGCCAGAAGGATAGATGTGCAGTATTCATGGGAGAAAAAACCGAATAACCAGCTTGAAGTGAAGGCCCTTGCCTATGCGCTTATGAGCCGGGCAAATATGCAGTTAATGGTCTTCACCAACAAAAGTGAATACATGAAAATAGCCAGGGATGCCTTAAACCTGCTTTTGAAATATGGCAATCAATATGACCTGAAAGATGAAATTTTATTTCACTCCATGCATATAGCTGAAAATCTTCTGACAGCAGGCTGCACCAGGGAAGAGGTAAAACCGTTTTATGACCTGGGTATAAGATATATGCCTGCCGAGAAACAGGAGCGTCATAAAAAGAACTGGGAACAATGGAACAACTGCTATGCTGTATTTGTTAAAGGCCTGCCCACGGCCGATAGGAGATAATAATGATGAAAAGACGGTTCCTGCTTATATATTTTTTATGCTTTTTTATTTTGATGATCACACCATTGCCTGTTGATGCAGGAAAAGTAATAAATTCGACCAGGGTTTCTTCCATATTTGATGAGCTTAAGAACAAAAACTATGATGAGGCCATCAGAAAGAGCCAAAAACTTAAAAAAAAGAAAAAGTACAGGGATTATGCCCTGTTTTTAGAAGGGCTGGCCTGGTTCTGGAAAGGGGAGAACCGAAAGGCAATTGATTCTTTCAGCCGGGCAGTCCAGTTGAGCAATGGGAGAGGGGATGCCTTCTTTTACAGGGGGCTTGCCTATGGAAACCTGGGAAACATTGAACAGGCCTTTAAAGATGTCAACCGCTCTTTTGACTTATCTTCTTTCCCTAAAACAGAGGACCAGATAGGCAATGTGTACGTAAAAATGGGATGGAATGCGAGCCGTGATGTTTTAAAGGAAGATGTAGAAACGAGATTTTCCGATTTTCGTGAGTCTTTGGGGACTCCCCCTATACCGGACAAGCTGGCTGCAGAAGCGCATATGTTATACATAAGAAGCAAACTGTACGTTGATAAAGGGGACTATGATAAAGCACTTAAGGATATTACCGCTGCTATTGATGCATGGCCCATGAAAACCGGTAACAGCAGTTATTACGCCTTAAGCGGCTATCTTTATCTGGCTTTGAAACAGCTTGAAAAGGCTTCTGCTGCCTCCAGAAAGGCGCTTGACATTGATCCGCAGTCTTTGCAGGCGACTAAAACACTTGGAGTTACCGAGTTTTACCAGGGAAATTACTCCCGGGCGATAAAGTTTTGTGAAAATGCAATACGCATGGATTCATCTGATTACGTTTTTAAGATAATGCTGGGTATAAGCTACTGGCTGGCAGGACAGAAAAAAGAGGCTGTCCAGGCACTGGAGAACCTGCTTTCGGAAAAAGAAGATGCATCCCTCTTTATGAGCCTGGCATACCTTTACCATTTAACTGATAAACAGGAAAAGGCCCTGGAATATTTTCAAAAGGCCGTTTCTCTTGATAAGGACAGGGTATTGAATCGAAAAAAAAATCTGATGAACATGATTCCCGTATCCTCCCCAACCAGGGCGTTTTACGAGGATCAATATGCAACAGCCGAACTGTATACCAGCACAGGAAAAACACCTGCAGCAGTTGAACGGGAGAGCTGGGAGCCCTCCCTTGAGATCAACGCCCTGAATACAACACCTGCAGAGGTTCCTGTAAACAAGCCTTTTAAAATCAACCTGAGCTTCACCCCGGATCTTTCCTATACTGAATCCGAAATAGAGGTTCTCTTTTCCTTTATCATCAGCAGGGACGGCAATACACTCTTTCGGTCAAAGGAGATCAAAATCCAGGGGAAAAACAGGACCATGATACATTACCAGGCGAAAATGAATGCGGTGCCCAGGGCTGGCGCCTATGCCATAAGTGCAGAAGTTAAAAGCGGGGAGACAAATGATAAAAAGTCTGCTCCCCTGATAATAAAATGATCCGGAACCGCGTTAGTGTTCAGGATTCAGTAAATGTAACACCCCGAAAGGGGATATTGAAAGTTTTTCCCGCCGCTTAAAAGAGGTGAATTGAAATGCTTCCAGCCATTATTACAACCCTGTTATGGAGTTACTGCCTGCTCCCGGCGCGGCAGTCGATCGCACAGATAGGGGAAAACGCGGCTAATTTCTGGCGTCTGCTGCTTGCGGTTGCTGTCACCGGTGCCATGGCGCAATGGGGCGGACTGCATTTCGGGAGCGAGGTCTTTGCCTGGTTTTTTGTCAGCGGTATCATCGGTTTCGGCTTTGGTGATGTGGGGGTCTTTTTTGCGCTGCCGCGCATCGGGTCGCGTTTAACGCTTCTGATGTCGCAATGTGTTGCTGCCCCGCTTGCAGGTCTGGCAGAGTGGCTCTGGCTTGGCACAGGCATCAATATTTTTCAGATTATCGCCATAACGATTATCCTGTTTGGAACCACCCTGGCCCTGTTTCCGGAACAGGTGAAGGAACAGGCCGTACAGAGAAAATATGCCTCGGGAATTCTATTCGGGCTGCTGGCAGCCCTGGGTCAGAGTATGGGCGCAGTCTTCAGCCGCAAGGCATTCAGCGTGCTGGATGGGGGATCATCCATCATGCGGGGTAAAGGGGTGGGCGACTACATACTCCTGGGAACAACCGCGGGCTATGAGCGGCTGCTGGGCGGAATTCTCATTGCGGGATCGTTCTGGCTTATAAGCCGCTGGCACGCCCCCTGGCGAACGCCACCCCTGGAAGAGAGGCGTAAGGATTCATTTACAGGTAAGATAAAAAACGTGATTCTGCACGCGGCTACAGGTCCCATCCTGGGCATCATCTGTTTCCAGTGGGCGCTTGCCACAACACCAAGTGCCATTGTCCAGCCGATCATTGCCATGACCCCACTGGTTGTAATGCCCATGAGCTATTTCCTTGAAGGGGACCGCCCGGCATCCCGCGCCATAGCCGGCACGGTCATTGCCGTTGCGGGCGTGATCCTGCTGGCTTTTTCATAAAAAACAGGCTGAAGCTTTTCACCCTATTAAATGTTGCTTTGCAACCCGCTATGCGGATTTAACAGGGTAAAGGCTGGAGGCTGTCAGGAAGAAAAAACAGTTCATGGTTCCTGGTTTAAAAACTATATACTACAAACCAAAAACCACGAATCATTTTATTTGACCCTTTTTACACGAATCCGAATGCGGCTATCCGGTTCTGCCAGAAAGAATCCACCGGCAAAGCCCCGGGAGACAACTACCCTTTGCTCGGAATTATTGAAGTCAATACGCCTGGTATCGGTCTGACGCCAGACCTGTCCGTTTTCAAGGAAGATGATCCACTTGCCGTGGGCATCTTTCTCTTTCCTGGTCCACCTGAACTGCAGCTTATCCTCTTTCGGCTTCTGTTTATACTCTAAACCGAAGATTGATTCTGCATCCGGTGCCGGGTCAACTGCGGTGACAGTTTGTGTTTCAGCAGGGGCAGCCGGCGCAATGACGCTGGCCCCGGGTTTTACCGGGTTAACTGCCGCGGGGGCAGTGTCATTTGCCTTCGGCTTGTCAGCAGGCAAACGGCCTGCCAGGGTGTCGTAGCAGGTAAAGCGCTCTCCCGGATCTTCGATAGCAGCGCAGCTTTCAAGGGAAAGTTCAGCGGCCCTGCCTGATAATGAAACAGCAAGTATGAAGATTGTGATAATTAAACAGGGTTTCAAGATTCCTCCTCCGACCCGGTATCGTAGCGTCGATAAAGGCGCCTGATTACCAAGCCTGTAACAATAATGAATACAGGTACTTCAAATGCCATTTGAATTTATGAGAAGTCACTTTTTGAGATGTGAGTATAGGAGAGTTTTTATCAGGATGTCAAGAAAACAGAATCACGCGATATTGTGAAAAGCGGGAAGATAGCATAGCACATAAAAAAAAGGAAAAAAGCAAAATGAACTGCCCCGCTGCAAGCAGCGGGGTATCAAATAATGAATAAATCTGTTTAATCGCCGCAAGCGACGAGGTATTAAACCTTGCGCTTCGCAATCAAAAAAGTGATATGGATCTTCTTGTTGATCTTAACAAGCCAATCAGCCTGATAAAGTTTATAAAGCTTGAAAACGATAATAGTACACGACACAGTCTGTCCGCGGGAATGACGGCCCTGAAACATTTATTTTCATAACGTTTTTTTTCGTGTGGTTCGTGGTTTAATAGAACAGGTGTTAGTGAATCGGGGGTGGGTCTGCTGAAATCACAATGCCGTCCCCGGAAGGGGTGGATTCTTTATTATTTACAAAAATTAAATATCTGCTTATTATGTTTAAGATAACATATTACATCGAATAACATTGTTACAGGTTCTGCTGATTTTGTACCGACAGCGGCGATGACCACATTAACTTTTAAAGTAATGGAGGTACCGTTTATGACAATGGCTCAAGACGAAAAAGCCACCCCTGAAAAATCCGGAAAAAAGAATTATTCGAGGCGTGATTTCCTGACCCGCAGATTTAAATATAAACCCATACCAAAAAGTTTTGGGGCCCCAAAGGCAAAGACTAACCATGAGTAAAGGAAAGGAGTACTATTATGGCTACACCCGGATTTGGCGGAAAATTACTTTTAGTTAATCTGACAAATAAACAGATAACCGCGCTGGACACGGAAAAATATGAACAATTCGGCGGCGGGCATGGAATAGCCACGGCACTTTTCTGGGATTACTGCGTGGCGCCGGGAGACTGGGATATGCAGGATGCCTTTCACCCGAAAAATATGGTTGCCCTGGTGACCGGTCCGGTAAGCGGGACAGGGGTGCCATGGGCGGCAAGGACCAGTGTTTCGGGGCTGTCGCCCCAGTGTTATCCCATACAGTGGTTCGGGCACAGCAATTTCGGCGGCATGTTCGGGGCCTTTATGAAGATGGCCGGCTGGGACGGTGTGGCGGTCATTGGCAGGGCCGAATCCCCGGTATATATCAATGTAGTAGATGATCACGTTACCATTGAAGATGCCAGGGATTTGTGGGGTCTTACTACATGGGAATGCCAGGAGGAGATCTGGAAGAGATCCGGCGTTAGATACGGCGAGGAGTGGCAGAGAATTGAAGACAGGTATACACTCCAGAGACCTGCCATTGTAACTATAGGCGCTGCAGGTGAAAACATGACCAGGGTGGCTTCCCTGATTCACGGAGGCGGAAGCGGCGCAGGACAGGGCGGATTCGGCGGAGTGTTCGGATCCAAGAACCTCAAGGCAATTGCCTTCCTGGGAACAAAGGGCATTAAAATAGCAGATCCGAAAGGATTGAAGGATACCAGGGACTGGTATGACCGGGAGTGGCCGCCCGGACCTCCCCCTTTCGCCGGTCAGGGGGTATCGTCATGCTGTATCGGCTGCGGGCAGGTGAGAAAGTGTCATAACCGGGATAAGGTTCACGGCCATGAATCGGATGGCTGTGCAGAGGCCGGATGGTTCTACCTTACGCCCCAGGATGCAGGGGGAATGACCGATGCGGAAAAATTCAGGATTAATGCAAAGGGGACTGACCTTGTCCAGCAGCTCGGTATAAACGGTATGGAAACATGTTTTATGGGGCCCCTCACATTTAAAACCGATCATAATCCTGATTTCCCGATCCAGCCGGAGGTACCCGCCTATACTGCCCTTGGCTGGTATATGAATAGAATGTATGACCTGGGAGTTATCGGCCCGGGCACAAAATATGACATGTCTCCTCTCGATATGAAAAAGCGCGCCACGCAGGAATTCATGGAGATCTATGGAATCGCCCTTGCAAACCGTTTTGGAATAGGCGACCTGCTGGCCGAGGGAACCGCGCGCATGGCCGATATACTTGGCCGGACAGATGACTTCAATACCCTGGCCAGGCTGACCAACTGGGGTTACGTGGATCACTGGTCCATGCCCGGGGTTGACTGGGCCTACGGCAACCTTATGGATTCAAGGGACATCAACAGTCATGATATAGACCTGGCAAACCCGGCAGTGGGTTTAATGGGGCTGGGCGGTAAAAGTGAAAACAAATGGTCATGTGAGGATTTTGTAAAGGTTCATGCAGAACGTACTACACGCAATAACCCCTTCTGGTTTGACTTCAGCTGGGAGGGTAAGCAGGCACACAAGACGGGTGTCTTTTCAAAACATAAGGCAGAATTTGTAGCATGGCGCATGCATTACTGGACCTATTACAAGGAATCGGTTGGATTCTGCGACTGGGGTTATACCAAACTGTTTAATGCAGATCACCCTAAGGGCCATGGCTATACTCCCGAGGCCGAACCGCGCTGGCTCAATACAATCACCGGAAGAAATCACACCTTTGAGGATGGGCTTGAAATGGGGAGACGTGCCTGGAATTTAAAACGGGTAATTTTTGCCCTTCAGGGCCGGCACAGAAAGATGGAAAAATTTAACGGGTACATGTATAGACCCGGAGCCTCCTATTGCGGATTTTACAACATAAAACCGGTATACGATGGAAAAAACTGGGAATGGAAGGACTGCAAAGAACTCTATCTGACCGAAGATGGTGTGGAACAGTGGAAGAGCTATTTTTATGAGATTGAAGGCTGGGATGAGGATTCGGGTTATCCTGAGAGGAAGACCCTCGAAGAGCTCGGCCTGAAATATGCTGCGAATCTGCTTTATAAAAAACTTGCTTCGGCATAAATAAAGGATCAACAAGAGAGATATTTCATGAGAAGATCATGTTTACTTTTTACTTTTATTCATGATAAATCTGGCTGTGTTATCATAAGCCTATGCCGATTACTCAGATTATGCCTCTAATCAGTGTGAAGCTTATATACAAAAGATGGAACAGGAGGGAAATAAATTAAGCAACTTTAAAACCGGGGTAGTCGTACCAGTGGTAGCGGAGATGCCTTGATTTATAAAAGGGTTGAAGAATGAAAGTTTCAGAATTGTTGAACCAAAAAGCCATTGACCTGGGCCTGGGGCGAGATCTGTACCCTTTGAGAGACAGGAAAAGAAAATTAAGAAATACTGATATTTCTTCGGGAGTACCGGAATTTAAAAAAATTCTGGAAGAGTATGAAGCGGTTGCAGGCAATACAGGTGGAGACATCCGGAAACTTAAGTAAATCAAAAAAAGGGTAAGTCCTCTCTTGCCCGCTGTAATCGTTTTTTTGAATTCGCAGTGAGTCGTAGTAGAGGACAATTCCTTATTAACCAAATAACTCTTTTCAATGAACAGTTATCAATAAACAATCCAGGATATATTCAGGATTCAATATTTCCCTTGTTGCCCGGGTTATGCCGGCCAGGGTAAGCGGGCAGGGAAAAGGCAGTTTATGGTTCCTGGTATCTGGTTTATGCTTATAAACCATAGAACATTCACCTTGTTAAAAGGAGTGAAATGATAGTAAACATTTTTGTAATCGCATTGCTGGTGGAAAGTATCGTTCTCCACGAGATGGCGCACGGCTATGTTGCCCTGCTTTTCGGAGACCGGACAGCCAAAGACCGGGGTCGCCTCACATTAAACCCGATCCCCCATATTGACCCGATGTGGACTGTAGTTATACCGGTCGTTGCCTATATCCTTTCCAAGGGGACGTTTATCATAGGCGGGGCAAAGCCTGTTCCGGTAAACCCATATAATTACCAGCGGCCTGTCCTGGGAGATATCTGCGTTTCGGTCGCAGGCGTCGCGGTAAACTTTTTGATAGCAGTGGCAATGATCCTGCTGCTCAATGTCGTTGTATTGATTTTCGGCGATTCGCTGGCAAAGCTGGCAGTTACAGTGCTGCTGAAAGTGGCACTCCTTAATATTGTTCTTGCCATGTTCAATCTGATTCCCATACCGCCGCTTGACGGCAGCCATCTTTTTAAATATCTGCTGCCGCAGGAATTGCGGCGCGGTTATGAAAAACTCGGCCGGTCAGGCGTGGGTTTCATAATTTTGATTATTGTAATAAACATGCCGGGATTATGGAATGTATTCGACAAAGTGCTGTTCGGGTTGCGGAATTTCCTGTTGAAGACCTTTATCTTTTTTTGATGGCATATCGGGTACTGTAAAAAAACATCCCGTATATCATGTATTTAACCAGGATATCCCTGAAATGAAAATAAAATATAATTCACCAGTTATTCTGACCTATACGATAATTTCCATTACTGTTTTATTCCTCTCCTTTTCAAGCGCTGTTGCCGGATTATTTACTTCTCCGGCAAGCCTTTCTTTTTTTGACCCGTTATTTTATTTCAGGCTGTTTTCCTATGCTGTCGGCCATGCAGGGTGGCCCCACCTGATGGGGAACCTGATGATTATCCTGCTTATCGGACCTTTGATTGAAGAAAAATACGGTTCTGCAAGGCTTGTGGAGATGTTTTTTATTACTGCCGTGACAACTGCCATATTAAATGCCGCCATATTTTCCAATTCCCTGGTTGGCGGCAGCGGTCTGGCCTTTATGCTGATTCTGCTCGGTTCCTTTGCCAATATTAAGTCAAAAGAGATTCCTCTGACCTTTATAATTATTGCGGTTCTTTTTATCGGAAATGAGGTGGCGGCAACCTTAAAGATTGACCGGATTTCACAGTTCAGCCATCTTGTCGGCGGATCTATCGGCGCTTTTTACGGCTTTTTACGCAAAGGCAAACGCTGAGAGCAAATTCAAATAAGGTTTATAGTACGTGGTTTATGGTTAGAAAAGCAATGGAAAACAAGAAGTAAGGGAGCAGAAGCCATTGCAGTTATTGAGTCTTAACAGCCCGGCAAACTACACAGGTATTTCCCATACAACCGCCGGGAATTGGCTCTCGATCCTGGAGGCAAGCTATATCATCTATATTTTACAGCCATATCATAAAAACATTTCATTTCAAATGCCTATACTGCATGATCAGTACATAGGCACACCAGATAAATGAAAGGGCCATTAAAAATATGCCGGTCAACCTTGAGCATCCTGCCAGAAGATGATCATGCCGGGCCAGGCCGAGTTCGGTTAAGATGAACTCCCAGTCATGAAAACCGTATGGGGATGAGTACCCGGTATTTCCGCCCAGCAGCGGAAGTGAGAGAGACCTTGCATCATTGATATATGGTGCCATATCAAGAAAGTTTTCACCAAGCCACCATATGGAAAAGGATGCAGCAAACTGATCCCTTGTCTTTAACAGGAATACCAAGAAACAGATTACAGGCATGAGCAGTTGACCCAGGCTGCCTCCCAGTGAATGCATGATCCTCCCGAATGCCCTGAAGACAACATGCCCTGCCTCATGAAAGGGCAGATTGACAAGATGCCAGAAGGACTGTGCCACATCGTTGCTTTCTATTGATGCGCTCATCAGGACCACTCCCCAGACAATCATGACAATAAAAAACAGTACCCTTCCTCCGAATACAAAGGGGTTTATCTCAAACCTGACATCAAAAAGCAGCTCCCTGATAACCTCAAAGATACCCTGAGGTTCTTTAACCTCATCTTCCTCATCAGGAATAACCGGCGCTGCAGCCGGTTCCAGGGACTTCCGGATTTTTGAATACACTATTCCGCACCTGGGGCATTCATCAACTCCTACTGCCTGATCAAATCCGCACTTTGGACACTCCATCTGCTCTCCTGACAGAATGAATATAGATTCAAAATTCAAGATTAAAGATTTTAAAACGGTTCCTGGTTCAGGATTAGCAGCATGTTATTTCATTCGGTAGTAGGTCTGCCGTTTACCTGTTTTGTCATCCCGGAAAACATACTCCGTTTTATCGATCGAAATTACCGTATCAGTTGTTGTTAAACCTGCCGGAAGTATGCCCCGGGGACTTATGGATACCAGTGTAGATATCAGTTTGCCCTTTTCAACCTTCCATGTTGATTCAATATGTATATTCATTCGTTTGCCGGAGACTGTCAATCTGCCTTCCTGGACCATGGTTCCATCGGACCGGTATTCATTTACCGCATCCAGCTTTGTATTGTCCTCACTCAGCATTACCCGCCATTTGCTTGTCAGCAGTCCGGATATTTCGCTGTCCGAAAGGCCTCTCTTCTTTTGCGCGGCAAAGACAGTGCAGGAAAACAGGACCAGTATAGGGATGATGATAAAATATCTTTTCATTACGGTCTCCGGTGCGGGAAGAGAATAATATTAAGGATTTAATCGGGTGAAGTCTTTTTTAAAAGGCCGACTTTTCCTCTCTTTCTGGTAGGATTTTTTAGCAAACTCTTATTTAAAAAACAAGCGTTTGCAGTGGATGGTTTGCTGTCTGTTGCTGGAGGATGTTAAAAAAATGTTGCAAAAATAACCTGACAGGATAAAATTAGGTCGCAAATTTAACCTTAAAGGTAAATATTGCGATATATTTTTGGAGAAATTTAAATGGAAAAATATACAAAAAGATTTTTTAATTCACCCGGCGGCAGCTTCTTTATATTCGGCCCAAGAGGAACGGGCAAGTCTACATGGCTTAAAAAAAATTTTCAGGATGCGTACCTCATTGATCTGCTGGATGAGAAGACCTTTAGAGAATATATTGCACATCCGGAGAGAATAAAGCAGGTAGTAGAGGCAAATCCTGATACAAGGTGTTATATCATAGACGAAGTACAAAAAGCGCCGGCATTACTTGACACTGTCCATAGCCTGATCGAGAAATACAAAACACATCAGTTTATTCTGACCGGCTCCAGTGCCCGTAAACTTCGCCGCGGGGGAGTTAACCTGCTTGCCGGTCGTGCCTTGTTGAATCATTTTCATCCTTTCATTGCCTCTGAGTTGAATGAGAACTTTTCACTTGATACAGCACTTAAATACGGGCTTATCCCGTTAGTCGTATCTTCGGAAACACCGGGCAAGACACTGGATGCCTATATTACCCTTTACCTCAAGGAGGAAGTAAAAGAAGAAGGATTGGTAAGAGATATCGGAGCGTTCGCCCGATTTCTGGAGACTGTCAGTTTTTCTCATGGCAGCATTTTAAACCTTAGCAATATTGCCAGGGAATGCCAGGTATCACGAAAGGTGGTTGAAAACTACATGTCCATTATTGAAGATCTTTTAGTTGGATATAAAATACCTGTTTTTAATAAACGGGCTAAACGTGCAATGACTGCACAGGAAAAATTTTATTTGTTTGACGCAGGAGTCTATTATCACCTGCGGCCCAGGGGACCTCTTGACAGTCCTGATGAAACAGGAGGTATCGCTCTGGAAGGTCTGGTGCTTCAACATCTAAAGGCATGGTGTGACTATACTGATGATCAGGTGAACTGCTATTTCTGGAGGACAAGAGGCGGCTCTGAGGTCGATTTTATCCTGTATGGTGAAAACAACTTCCATGCAATTGAGGTAAAAAACAGTATGCAGATACATCCCCAGAGCCTGAGATCGCTAAAAACATTCCTGGTGGATTATCCCGAGTCCAGTGCGATACTTCTTTATCGTGGTACAGAGAAACTGGCTATAGATGGAATAACCTGCTGGCCGGTTAAGGATTTTCTACTGCAGCTTAAGCCGAATAGATGGCCATAGTATCCTGTCACCGATGTAATGCCTATATGTCAATTTCGACGTTTTTACTGTAAGGGCACGATGCGTCGTGCCCCTACCCTGAAAGCAGGATCTCTCCCTGCAGTTTAGAGATGACACCCTGCGCACGGCACGATGATATATTTTCAGTTATCAATTTAAAATTCACCCTGTTAAACCCCCACTGAAGGCCTTAAGCCAGAGTTTAACAGGGTAAAGATTATAGAACCTTTTTTTTCGGATAGGTTGGCAGGAGCGCCTCGGGCATACCCCCTTCTGTTAAAACCACACGGTTTTTGATGAGCCAGCGCCCGTCCTTCTTGACCAGTTCGGTCCTTTCACGACCGTACTCTGTAATCTTACCCTGTGTTGTCAGCAGATCTGCCTTGATGCTGTGCCAGAGAAATGTTGCAACAGCAGTGTCACCCTGCACATCGATCTTCATGTTTGTCAGCATCATCTCTGAGACACCCTCAGGTACGGCATTTTCAGCCTTCGGCTCTGTTTCCTCATCGTCATCGGCATTGAGCTGACCATATATGGCCTTGATCTCTTCCAGGCCGTCATAGACCAGGCCGTTAACCTCTAGCCTGCCGTCTTCAGTAAAGAAGGCCTTAAAATCATGCTTGCTGTCCGGCCTGAACTGGGCATAGTAATCGATAAAGAGATCCTCGATTGCGATGCGCTCCATAAGCTGTGTCAGCTCGGGCGGTGTTGTCTGTTGAGGTGCCTGGGAGCAGGCAGTCATAAGCCCCAGGAGAGCCAGGATAGCGATCAGTTTGAATTTTTTGTATGTATCTGTTTTTTTCATTTTGTTACCCCTTTCTGTATTTGGTGCCGGATAATGCTGTCCGGCTGTTAGTGAAAATGAATTCAATATTCAAGATTCAAGGTTAAAACAACTCATTGCTCATCTTATCTATTTCTGCGCTTACTGCATCATAAACCCCGGGAAATGTGCTGCCCGGGCCCCCTGCTGCAAGACACGGGATAAAGTACAGTTTGCCGTTGGTTTCGCATGCCCTCCTTACCTCCCCTGCGATAAGTTCCTGTGTCCAGCCTGCACAGTCCACCACGCCGTTGTCTATATCCCCCATGAAGGAGATCCTTCCGCCGTATTCCCTCACCAGCTCCGGAACATTATTTGTTGTAACGCATCCCTGGAACACGTCTATGCCCATATCTATCATGTACGGGACAAGGTTTGCGGCATATGAATCGCTGTGGTGAACAATTATCTCTACACCGTTTGCCTTGTAGAACCCGTATATCTTTTTGTATGCCGGGACAATAAACTCTTCAAACATCTGCGGAGACAGGAATGATGAACGATGGCTGCCCCAATCGTCATGGTGCAGAAGCGCATCAGGATGGAAATTATCACAGAGCAGTTTTGCGTAATCGAGTTCATACTGCGTTATGTAATTGATGAGCTCCTTCACTGCCTCCGGTTCCTGGTAGAAATTTATCAGGCAGTCTTCCATGCCCATCAGGTAATGAAGCTGTTCAAATACACCCGGCGCAATAAGGCAGGTTGCAAAGAGTTCATTGCGGTCGATTGCCTCTGCAGGAGGTTTAAACTGATCCCATGCCTCCTGAGGATAGTCAAGGTTAGGCGCCTTTGCCGTCTCTTTCCATTTTGTGATATCCTTTACCACCCTGTGTTCATCATCATGCACGGGAAAGGGCCCGGGTGTGTTTTCCTGGAATCTTATGGTAACCCCCCACCCGTTTACGATCTCCGGACCACCTGGTTTTGGATAAGGGTAAGCCGTTGAAACAGGGTTTGCAAAGATAAAACCAAATGGTTCGTACTGCTTTACAAACCTGTCAGGATTTCCGCCGTTGATAGTTTCTAAAAAATTCTGTCTCTTTGTCAGCATGGTGACTCCTTTCGTCTCAAATCTTCCCTTCACTCTTTTTCACGACCTGTGAGTATATGAATATACCGATTGCGGATACAATTCCTATGGCGGCAAACTGGTACCACAATTCATAGGGATGATATGCACTCCAGAGCAGGTTCGTAGCATCAACCGCATTTTTTCCGGTCACTTCCATGAGTTTTGTAAAGGCCTCATTCCTCGGGATTTCGCCCACGACATTCAGCTGCTCCTGCATGTAACGAATCGCCAGGTTTGCCTTGTCGCCCATCTGGTCATAAATCTTACCGCCCATGACCGACCCGTAACCCCAGCCTACTGCCAGTGGGATATTCGCATAACCCATATACAGCCCCTTTTCTCCGGGAGGTGCGATGACCCCCAGGTATTCATTCATTTTGGGTGAGGCCAGCATCTCGCCTACTGAAAACATAAGGATACCTAAAATAACGTATATCCCGTTCATGGTGAATCCAGCCGCCACAAGCCCTATGGAACAGACGGCAATCCCTAAAAAGATTGATGTCACCCGGCGCATGCGGGAAACAAGCCAGGATATGAATACGACAGCGATAATAATGAGGCCTGAGTTGGCATTGATCATCCATTCCTGTGTGATCATTGTCCCGCGCTCGGTTTCAACCGTCATCCAGCCCGGCAAATGGAACTGCGCCACAAGGCTGGATGTATCCACCCAGTCGACTATAAAATTTGGAAGCATGTCGAACAGCTGATTGAACATCAGCCAGAAACCGGACATGATAATGATAAAAAGCCCGAGCCTTGGTTTCATCACATTCCTGAAGGTCTTCTTCATGATATCAAGCGGCCCCATGGTCTGTATCCCGCCTGCGGGGATCTCTTTGTAGGTGAGAAGGACAAAGAAATTAAGGCACACGATAACGGCGCATCCGAAGAATACGGCAGGCCATGAAATACCGTAGAGGAAATGGGCAAGGGGCGGGCCTAAAAATCCGCCGATATTGACAATCATATAGAACATTCCCCAGCCTACCGACGAATGCCTTACATCAAGGGTCTGAACCATTGCTCCCTGGATTCCGGGCTTGAATATGGCCGTGCCAAAAGCCAGTGTAACTGCTCCCATGAGAAAGGGGTAATAGGACGTCTGTGTTGCCATCAGGATATAACCGAGGGCCTTGAAGATTATTGAAAAGGCAATTGTCTTTTTATAACCGTACCTGTCTGCAAATCCCCCGGAAAACATAGGCACAAGGCTCTGCACAACAGCCCACCACATGAAGATCTCACCCTTCTGAATCTGGGTGAAATGCAGCCCGTTAACCTCATCCGCCTGGGCGATGTAAATTGGGATAACGACTCTTACACCATAATATGCAAGCCTTTCCAGCATCTCCATGGTATTGAGCATCCAGTATGCCTGTGGAAAGGCCCCCACCTGCGCCAGCAATCCGGTTCTTTTTTTTCCTGAGCTCATATCACCCCCGGTTTTAAGTTAGCCGTTAACAATGATCAATTATCAGTCAATAATATCCAATGTTTACTGTATATTTATGACAAGTCTAATTCCGTCCATAACCTCAATCATTTTTTTCCTGTTAAGGGTGTTTCTCCATTATGCTTCCTTTATCTACTGATTTAAACCGGGTTACATTTATTACACACGCTCCGGACATATTCGCCTCACCTTTTTTGAGGGATACATTTCCGGGTAAGTCACCATACTGGTATGATAATAAGAAATACTATTAAGACATACCTGTGTCAAACCGATTATTCGGGATCACCAGGAAGGTCGGTTTCCGGTTCATATTTTATGATTTGCGGTTAAAAGACAGCTTATTAGTTGCTGAAGGCGGAAGGCTGTTAGCAAAACCTGATTTTGAATCATTAATGTCCAGGATAAATTAAAATCGTGATCTAATGCATTAATGATAAGAGCCTGACAGGGTAAGGCATAAACCATGAACCTTATTTAAAACCGGAAACAGTTCTCCATTGCCCGAAGAGGTCCCTGTTTACCGGGTGCCTTTGCAGAGGGGAGATTCTATCTGAATGATTACGGGGTTGCCTTGAGATTTTAGGCAGAAAATCGTTTGTCTTTTTCACCGGCCCTGCGGCGAATCACATTACCTGTTCCGGTTCTGGTTTTACGCTGCTCTTTTCTGTCTTTCTGCTGGTTGGAATTATCAATCATTTTTTTAAGCTGTTCTTCTAAATCTCTTCGTTTTCCTTCTTCCACTGTTATTCCTTCTTGCGTTTTAGATTTTTTTCAGGGTTTTCCGGATTTTATCCATGATAAAAAATGGGATATTGAACTAAAATGTATGTGATATTCATATCGGCACATAGATTGATTTATTTAAATAAAAATCCGGTTTTAAGATCTTTTTTAATGGGTAAAAAACAATAATCAATGATCAATTATTAAAAGGGATTAAGGCTTTCCGGGCCGCTGTTATATCCAGGGCTGTGTTGGCCAGCGCAATCTGTATTAACTAATTTTGCACCTTGAATTGTTTTATTTCCAGTTATGAACTATTAATTATTATACTCCGGCTGCCCGGTCAAGATTTTTATAAAAAATAAATATATTTTTTTTGTCTTGTTTTTCTCCCGAATGCCGATGAAAAAGATGAAGAAGAAAAAAGACAGGGATAAATATGACAATTAATATGATGAAAGGAATGGGCGCAAAGATCGCCTGAAATGATATTCGTTAAAAGACAGCTTATTAGTTGCCAATCTGAAGGCTGAAGACAAAAACTAATCTTGAATTTTGAATTATTCCATAAAACAAACAGGCAGCCATGCAATAACGCATGACTGCCTGTTTGTTTTTTAATTATTGATATTTCCGTTGAGGTTAACGGCTACCATCTTGGAGACACCGGCGTTTTCCATGGTGACGCCGAAAAGGCTGTCCACGATTTCCATCGAGCGCCGGTTATGGGTAATCATAAGTACCTGTGAGTACTTCTTTATCTCCTTTAAGAGATCATTGAACCTGTCCACATTTGCCTCATCAAGGGGTGCGTCTACCTCGTCCAGGAGGCAGAAGGGGCTTGGCTTAATCAGGTATATGGCAAACAGCAGGGCCATTGCAACAAGGGCCTTTTCCCCGCCTGAAAGCAGCCCCATGTGACTCACCTTTTTGCCCGGGGGACGAACCTCTACGAGGATACCGCTCTCCAGCGGATTGGATTCATCCGTAAGCTTCAGGCTGGCCTGGCCCCCGTTAAAAAGGATCGGGAACACATTCTGCAGCTGGTTGTTAACATCGGCAAATGTGCTCGTAAACCGTTCAAGGCATGTCCTGTTGATCTTCCGGATGGCCTGCATGATGGACTCGATCGAGGTCACAAGGTCCTCCTTCTGCTTCAGTATAAACTCATAGCGTTCGGTCTGGGCCTCGTGTTCCTGGATTGCCATGAGGTTTACCTCTCCTAGCTTTTCACGCTGTTCCTTCTGGCGTTCCAGCTCATGCCTGGTTTCCTGCTCATCATATTCTTCGGCAAGGTATTCCCTGTATATCTCGGTGAGGTTCAGGTTTGACTTCTCCCTTACCTGCTCCACCAGGGTCTCTATCCTTACCTCTAT
The DNA here is from genome assembly GCA_963667015.2 of Desulfatiglandales bacterium. Classification (GTDB taxonomy): domain Bacteria; phylum Desulfobacterota; class DSM-4660; order Desulfatiglandales; family HGW-15; genus JAAZBV01. The sequence continues at coordinate 803,715 of CAXXJJ010000001.1, read as the reverse complement.
CTTTGACTGCTCCATCCTGGTGATACTGATCTTTTCCTTGAGAAAATTCAGTTCTTCCCTGATGTTCTCCAGCTTCCTTTCATTCTCACGGATCTCTGCATGGAAGAGGTTCCTCTCCTGCTGAGCGTCATCCACCATTTCCTTGGCATCCCTGAGTTTTTCATAGTACTTGCTGATGTTTTCCCTGAGGACCTCTTCCCTCTCGGCAAAATGTCTCTGCTTTGCCTGGCACTCCTTGATATCCCCGGCTATCCTGTCAAGCTTGTCCTGGGACTCATCATAGTAGTTGTCGATTCTCTCGATTTCACGTACAAGTCCCTTGCTCTCTTCCATTGAGACACGGTATTTCATCTTTACTGTTTCAAGTTCTTCCCGGATCTCATCAAACTCCCTTTCGCATTCATCGAGCTCTCTCTTTTTCTGGAGCAGGAATTCCTCTTCCTTCTGCTTTTTCTCCTCGCACTGCAGCAGTTCGCTCCTGTTCCTGTTAAGGGCATCGTTATGCCTTGCCTCTTCTGTCAGCCTTTCTTCGAGTTCCTTTGCAAGTCTCTCGGAGAGCCTTTCAAACTGGTCCAGTTTATTGCTCAGCTGGAAGATAACCTTGTCCAGCTCATTCATTTCATCCTGGCATTTACCTTTTTCTTCCCTCAGCCTGGAGAGGCTGACCTTCATTTCTTCCTCTTCAATGATTATCCCTTCCAGGCGATCGTTTGTTTCGGCAACCTTCCGGCTTAATGCGGTCACCTTTTCTTCGAGCTCGCTTATCTCCCTTTTTTTGGCCAGGAGGCCGTTAGAACCCAGTTTACCGCCGCTGATAATGCCGTTTCTGTCAACCAGGTCCCCTTCAGGCGTAACAAGGGCGGTATTCCGACCGTTGCTTCTCCAGGCATTGACCGCCTGATCAAGGTTCTCGGCAAGGGCAATATCACCCATAAGGGCATCTACCATGGGTTTGTATTTTTCTGATACGGTAATAAGGTCCTTGAGCAGGGGGAATCCGGGATGGGCATGGCCGTTGTTATTCCCGTTTACATCACTTACAGAAATAAAGCTTCCCCTGCCCCTTGCCTTTTCCTTCAGATACCTGACCGCATCCTTGCCGTCATCCTGGTTCTCAACCAGTATATACTGCAGCCTGTCGGACAGGACCGCCTCCACGGCCTGTTCATACCGGCTGTCAACCTGAAGTACATCCGCAACAAGGCCAAGTACCCTGCCTTCATTTTTGGCAGTAAGGTCCTGGGCCTTCATTATGGTTCTTACGCCCACCTGGTAGCCCTCGTAATTTTCATTCCAGGACTTCAGGCTGGAAAGCCTGGTCTTTGTGATATTCAGTTCATTATCAACGGTTTTAAGTTCGTTTTCCGCTGTCCTCTTGATGGCCTCCAGCTCCTGGCTGTTTTCTTCCTTTTCCTGGATATCCTTTTCTATGTCGATCAGCTTGATGGAAAGGGCATCTCTTAGTTCACCCTTTTTTCCCGAGGTTTCAACAAGGGTCTCGATGTTGGCATCTATGTCCTTTTTCTCGTTTTCCAGCCTTGCCTTCCTGTCAGTTATCTCAGTTATCCTCTTGTTGAGATAATCCAGTTCCTTGGCAAGTCCTGCCTCCTTTGACACACCGGTATTTACCCTGGTGCGGGCAACTTCATACTCTTCCTTTATCTCGGTAAGCAGCTCTTTGCGGCCCTTCATCCTGCCTTCAATAACCGCGACCTCCTCCTCGCTCTTCCGGGCATCCTCCCTGAGCTGTTCAATCCTTTCTTCGAGCAGTGTCTTTTCTTCCCCGAGGCTAACCAGCTTTCTCCTGATATCCTCTATCTCCCGGTTATGTCTTTCCTCCAGGCCTGCCTGCATCTCCTTCTCTTTTGCCAGGGATTCCAGGGTGGATTCCTTTCTTGCAAAGTCTTCCTTTAACTCCTGGTATGTATTATTCAACCTCGATATTATCTGATCCTTTTCATCAAGCTCAAGGTTCATGCTTTCTATCTTACCGTGTAATGACGAAAGGGTGGTCGTGAGAGTGACCTCATTCTCGATAAGATCGTCAGAGGATTTTTTATTTTCGCCAGAGGCCGCGATAAGCTCGTTGTAAAGGTTGGAATTCAGAACAAGCTCCAGCCTCCTGATCTCCTGGCCTATGGCCTTGTATCTTATTGCCTTTCCGGCCTGTCGCTTGAGAGAGCGCATCTGTGTCTGGACCTCGGACAGAATATCTTCAACCCTGTTCAGGTTGTCCTTTGTGAGTTCCAGCTTCCTGCGGGCCTCGGCCTCTTTCTTTTTAAACCTTGTTATACCGGCGGCCTCTTCAATCATCATCCTTGTCTCTTCGGGCTTCTGCTCGACAATGGAGCCGATCCTTCCCTGGCCTATAATTGAATAGCTCTTGTTCCCGAGACCGGTATCCATAAATATCTCATGGATATCCTTGAGCCTGCAGGGGACATTATTGAGCAGGTATTCACTCTCTCCGGAACGAAACAGGCGCCTGGTGACCGAGAGCTCATGCTCGCTCGCGAATTCTGCGGGAAAGGACCCGTTGCCGTTTTCAAAGACAAGGGATACCTCTGCCATTCCGAGAGGTTTAAAATCGCCGGCGCCGCTGAAGATGATATCTTCCATATTGCGCCCGCGCAGCTGTTTTGCGCTCTGTTCTCCCATTGCCCACCGGATGGCATCAACGATATTACTTTTCCCGCAGCCGTTCGGCCCGACAACCGCACTGATGCCGCCGGGAAACGGGATATCGACCTTATCCTTGAAGGATTTAAAGCCCATGATTGAGAGCCGTTTTATTTTCATGTGGGACTCCTGTAATGACTGGAAATATGACCTTAAAAGGTGATGAAAAAATTATCATCAATAGGATTAATTGTAAAGGAGAAAATACAACATAATGTGCAACAAAATATCTAACTGCCTATATATAGTATTATTTTTATCTAAATTGAGAAAAACGTTGACATATTTCAAATTAACTATCTAGAATGCAAAAAATATATTAAACTTCTGTTTTGACTGATATATTTCAGCAGGCATTATATGCAATAAGTGCTATATATCTTTTTTAGTTGCATTGAACAGGTTCCAATTATCTTCCGGAGATCAAATTGAAAATTAGAATACATAAAAATTACTGCCCTGTATCTATATCCATGGCCGCGATTCTGTTTAGTCTGATTGCGGCACCCATCTCGACCGCAGAAGAGGAAAACGAAGATACATATTCCATAGATCTGGTGCAAACTGCTGAAGTTGCGAAGGAAATAGTTGAGGTGGAGGATAAAAAGGTACTCACCGAGGCCTATACAACAAAGGAGGGAGATTATATCTGGAAGATACTCAGGAACAGGGATCTAACCAGTAAAAACAAGCTGGGGGAAGTACTTTCCGTCCTGAAAAAACTGAACCCCTCCCTTACAAATATCGACATGATCCATCCCGGTGAAAAGATTATCATTCCCCTGATTATAACCCCGATAATAAACAAAGAACCACCCGAAGATATTACGGAAATCGAAACCGTTTCCCTGAGCGACCTTGAAAACATCGAATATTACACCGTGAGCAAGGGGGACAGCCTTATTAAGGTAATTAATGACAAATATTCAGTGCCCAGGCATAAACTGTATAACGAATACCTGGACCAGTTGAGAAAACTCAATCCCGACCTCAAAGACCTTAATAACATAGTTCCAGGGCAGAGAATAAGGCTGCCCATATATTCCCCGACAATTGCCAGGGGCACCATTGAGGAAAAACCCGCAGAAACGAAACAGGAAACCGCCGTTGAAAGACCTGAGGCAAAGGAGATCGGAGATCACCTGGGCCGAATATTTACCCTGATAGGAGAAGAATGCATCCAGCAGGGAAAGCACTATATTCCCCTGAAAACAGGCGGGCAGATTGACCTCAATACCGAAACATACCCCATAATAAACCTGAGAGACGGCGATAAGATCATAGTGGATCTGTTTGACAGCCTGCCCGATAAAATGGCGAAGCTTATAAAATCCAACTGGGAGAACTACCATATAGTCCATATAAAGGAAAAAGATGATCTGAAAAGTGCAGTAGCAAAGGTCCTTCCGGAATGCAACTATGCCAGGATCTATGCCGAGGATGAAAGCCTGGTATTTGACGATGCCATCAAGATAGAACTGAACGCCGACTGGATAATAAAGCTGCGGCCCGAATCTTCAGGCACAAAAGACAATATCATATGCCTGAACCTGAAAGATGAGGACCGCGGCACGGTTTCTCCTTTAATAAAAAGGTTTCTTACAGGCCATGGCATAAAGATCATCGAGTACCCGCAGGGAGCCCCGGATGAAAAAGACATTCCGGAAGCTTCCAGTACGGTCGATATTGATGAAAACAAAAACAGCATAATAGAGAAGATCCTTGAGCTTGCAGGCCAGGACTTTTCTGCCAGGGAGGATATCCCTATCTACCAGGGAGAAGATTCGGATTTCAACCTTACCATAAAGGCGGATTACTTTTTCAGGAGAAACGGCAAGGACTGTATTATTGACCTGCACGGACCAGGAACAGATATAATCAACCTCCTTAAGGAACGCGGCTTTACCGTACTGTCTGCGTCGGACCAGACAAACGCCTATGATCTTACAGCAAAAACCCTCGATTTTTTAGGTGTTGCATTCGACAGTAAAAAACATACCTTTTATGCTGTTTCGGGAAACCAAAGGGAAAATGTAAAGATCATAATACCCGGAATACTCTTCAGGGATTCTAAAGGACAGACCAATTTTTTTACATCTGTTAATCTTCCCGCTGATATCTCCGGTTTTTTAACATCCATGGTCGACAATATCTTCTTTATAAAACCGGCTATAAAGGCAGAATAACATGGGAGCAAAAATACTCGTAATAGATGATGAAGAGAGCATAAGATTCACCTTTAAAACCCATCTTTCCAATGAAGGACACGAGGTGTTCACCTCCAAGGATTATTCATCTGCCATCGATATAATTGAAAATAACAATCTGGACCTGATCTTTGCGGATCTTATACTCAAAGGACATACAGGCATAGAGATACTGAGCAAGGTTAAGGAACTGGGCCTATACTGCCCGGTGATCATGATGACCGGAAACCCCAGCATACAGACAACAACAGAGGCCGTAAGGCTTGGGGCATTTGACTATCTTCTTAAGCCGATCTACAAGGACCCGCTCCTGAGGGCGACAAAGATTGCCCTGGACCATAAGGCCCTGATAGACTTAAAAAGGACAGTTGAAGAGGAAAACGAGAGGATCAGGAATAACCTGGAGGCGATATTCAGGAGTGTTAACGATGCGATAATAACCTTCACAAGGGACATGACAGTTATCGAGGCCAACGATGCGGTTGAAAAGATATGCGGTATGAGTCCCAGAGAACTGATCGGGAAAAAGATGCCCCCTATATACAACCGATGTAACAATGCCTGCGAAAATATCCTTAGAGAGACATTAAAAAGCCAGACAACCATCCGTGACACGCGCATAGACTGCGGCCAGCTTGAAAATGTCCACCAGGTCGTGTCAGTTACCAGCTCACCGCTTATAAATAAAAACAATGAATCCATCGGCGCCGTGCTTGTGGTCAGGGATGTAACAAGGCTCAATGACCTTGAAAACGAACTGAGGGAAAGGCATCAGTTTCATAATATAATAGGCAAAAGCAGTAAGATGCAGGGGATATACAGGCTGCTCGAGGACCTTGCACAGACTGACACCACTGTTTTAATCACGGGGGAAAGCGGTACTGGAAAGGAGCTTATCGCAAAGGCTCTTCATTACAGCGGCCCCAGGTCATTCAAGCCCATGGTCACTGTGAACTGTTCGGCCCTGGCAGAAAACCTGCTTGAAAGTGAATTGTTCGGACATGTAAAGGGTGCATTCACCGGTGCCCTGAATAACAAAATAGGCCGCTTTCAGGCAGCAAACCAGGGCACCATGTTCCTGGATGAAATAGGCGATATTGCTCCTTCCGTGCAGTTAAAACTTTTAAGGGTTATCCAGGAAAAGGAACTGGAACGGGTCGGAGACTCATCTCCCATGAAGGTAGACGTGAGGATCATTACAAGCACCAATCAGCCCCTGAAGCAGAAGGTTGAAAAGGGAGAATTCAGGGAAGACCTGTACTACCGGCTCAAGGTCGTTGAGGTAATTCTTCCTCCCCTGAGGGAGAGAAGGGAAGATATTGAACTTCTGGTCATACATTTCTGTGATCTCTTTAATACTAAATTCGGCAAGAATATCGAAGGGGTTACGGATGATGTCCTTAATGTATTCATGCAGTATCCGTGGCCGGGAAATATCAGGGAACTTGAGCATGCTATAGAACATGCCTTTGTCCTGTGCCATGAAAATGTGATATCAATGGATCATATCCCTTCCGAGATAAAAGAACTCAGAGAACCTGCAAACAGGACTATCAGATCTGATAAATCCAATGAAGCCCTATTGATCATTGATGCCCTCAAAAAGGCAGACTGGAACAAGGCAAAGGCAGCCAGGGATTTGGGCATAAGCAGGCAGACACTTTACAGAAAGATGAAAGAAAAAAATATCCGGGAAAACGTGCCGTGATATGTAACATGTGTAACATTACACATCAATTAAAATGTTACACATGTTACATTTTGCATCCCTGAAACAGAACACCCGGATTCATCGCCACCCACCTCTTCCGGGCTTGAACACCTACTACTTTTCTTTTTATTTCAGATGGTTAACAAACATCAAACAGTCAAACAATTAAAATACATACCGAATATTTCTCATTGTCAGGAATGGCACACTATTTGAAGTAGTATTTTGCGTTAAAATTTATGCTACGACTCATGTTGATAGGGAAATCTGGCTTTTGTGTTTTTAGCAGACAGCTCATAAACCAGAATTTTTATTGATTTTGCTTTTTCTGAGGTTGAAATGTTGTCCGGAAGCGCCCTTACGAAAGAATGGTTAAAAGATCGACTTGCTATCGAGAAGGCAGTATCCAAAATTTCAAGGATATTTCTGTCCTCTGACAGCGTTGACCTGAAAGAGGTCCTGTCTATTATTGGCAAGGCCTCCTCTGTAAGCTGCACAAGAATCATATGTTTCAAAGACGACACTGATGAAATCATGGAGATACATGAATGGTGCAGTGCCTCGATCCTGATAAAACATGAAATAAAGGACACTGACAGCCACTTCTATAAATGGCTTTATAAAAGGCTCAGGCGTGAAAATATCGTCATGATCCCCGATGTCGCTGCCCTGCCCCTGGAGAATGAAAAAGAAAAAAACGTCCTGAAGGCAAAAAACATCCGGTCGACACTGGCAGTGCCCATCAACTCGCCTTCCAACTCGTTTTTCGGAGCAATCTCATTTGAAGACATCGAGAATCCGAGAGAATGGCTGGGTGAGGAGGTGCAGACCTTTCACGTTATTTCCGGTATGATAGGCACCTACTGGGAAAGAAAAAACATGCTTGAGGCCCTGGCCAGAAGCGAGAAAAACTACAAAAATCTCTATGAAGAATCAAAAAAGGCAGAGGAGGTATATCGTTCTCTTATCAATTCTTCTGCCGATGCCATCGTCATATCAGACCTGAACGGGAAAACCAGCTATGTCAGCCCGTCGTTCACAGAGGTCTTCGGGTGGTCCCTTGATGAAATCCAGGGACAGGAAATACCTTTTATGCCCAGGACTGTTCAAGCCGAGCATGACTACATGATATCGGAGATTGTAAAATCAGGGAATGCCTGCCAGGACATCGAGACAAGAAGGTACACAAAGGATCATCGCCTGCTGGAGGTAAGCCTGAGCGTTTCAAGGTATGATGATCATGAGGGCAACCCTGCCGGCATATTGTATCTTCTAAGGGATATCAGCGAGAGAAAACAGCTCGAGGCACAACTGATCCAGGCACAGAAGATGGAGGCCATAGGAACCCTTGCAGGCGGTATTGCCCATGACTTTAACAACAGCCTGCAGGCCATTTTCGGTTGTACTGAAATGCTCCTGCTGGGCAAAAAAGAGGGGGACCGGGATTTTTCCAAACTGACCACCATTGAGAAGGCAATCCAGCGGGCAAGCAAGCTGACAAAAAGACTGCTCATCTTCGGCCGGAAGATGGAGAATGAGACACAGCCCGTCAATCTGAATAATGAAATAGATCAGATATCACAGATTCTCAAACGCACCATCCCGAAAATGATCGAGATCAGGCTGAATCTGGACATAGGAGTCAGCCATATAAATGCAGATTCAAACCAGCTTGAACAGATACTCATGAACATGGGGATAAACGCCAGGGATGCCATGCCGGACGGCGGAGAGCTGGAGTTTAAAACGGAAACGGCAGTTATCGATGAAGCAGCCTGTGCCAGGACTCCGGGTGTCGTTCCGGGTGAATATACCCTGCTCACAATAACAGATACCGGGACAGGCATGGACAGCGATACGCTGGAACATATTTTTGAGCCCTTTTTCACGACAAAGAAGGTCGGTGAGGGAACCGGGCTTGGACTTTCAATGGTATATGGTATTGTAAGAAGCCATGGGGGTTATATAACATGCAGCAGCCGGCCCGGAAAGGGAACATCCTTTAAGATTTACTTTCCTGCCTTTAAGAATGCCAGGGAAAAGGATCTGAACTCGGTAGTTGAACCCACCCCTGAAGGAGGCAGTGAAAATATCCTCTTTGTTGAAGATGACAGGGTAACCAGGGAGGTCGGAGAAGAGCTGCTGTCACAATTCGGTTATAAGGTAATCACAGCCTCGGATTGTGAAACAGCCATCAATTTATACTCGGAAAACCATGATAATATCGATCTGATAATCTCAGACCTTATCATGCCAGGCATAGGCGGTAAAAAACTTGTAGAGACCATACTTACCATGAAGCCGGAGGCGAAAATCATTGTAGCAAGCGGATATAATGTTCAGGAGACAGCACAGCAGGCAAAGGAATGGGGTGCAAAGGATTTTATAAGCAAACCCTATGAATTAAATAAAATGCTAAAGGCGGTAAAAAATGTACTGAGTTCATCATAAGTCTGATAACCAAAAATTTTATAATTATAGTTTAATGAATTGGCTGAACGGAGTAAAAGTAATATGTCAAGGAACAGTAGATTTCCTGCATACCCGGTTCCAGCCGGGATATATAAGGTAAGTGAAAGCAGGAACGAGATATTAAATGCCTACCTCGGGACATGTGTAGGCATGACACTGCGGGATAAAAAGGCAAAGGTGGGCGGACTCATACACATGCTCCTGCCGGAACCCAATGGAAGCGATCACCTGGGAAATCCGGGTAATTATGCCCTTACAGGGCTTCCGCTCTTTATAAAGGAGATGTGTGACAGGGGCTCGGGGATCTCCCAGCTCGAAGCAACAATTGCAGGAGGGGCAATTGTCGGAGATATCTCTGAAACGGATATGGACCTCGATATAGGAGGAAGGACCGTCGACATAACGGAGAGGATTCTCCGTAATGCCGGAATATCTGTTATAAGGAGAGAGACAGGGGGATATTTCAGCTGCCGTTTAAGTCTTAACCTGGGAACCATGGAAACCGATATCCATCCTATCTATGAGGCCCCGGACATCCCTGATGCGGAAATCGAAAGACCTGATGCAGGCCAGCTCAGGGAAGCCATCAGCAGGGTTCGTTCAATCCCCCAGATTGTCTTCAAGATCCTTAGAATGCTGCGGGAAGGAAGATGCAGCCTTCAGGACATTGCCGAAGAGGTAAAACAGGACCAGGTAATATCTGCAAAACTGCTCAAGCTCTGCAATTCGGCATTTTTCAATAAACGGATCAAGGCCGACTCCATTGACAGGGTCCTGGTATTGCTGGGGGAAAAACAGCTGCTCCAGGTTGTGATGTCAGCGGCATTTGAAGACTTTTTCAGGGGTAAAAGTAAGGGATATTCCCAGTGCAAGGGAGGTCTTTATAATCACGCCCTGGGAACCGCGCTCATAAGTGAAAAACTTGCCCGGATAACACAATGCGTTCCGTCTGATACGGCATATACTGCCGGCCTCCTCCATGATATAGGCAAAGTTGTTCTTGATCAGCACATGGACCGGGCATACCCGTTTTTTTACAGGAAGACTCAGATAGGCAATGAAAATCTTTTTACGGCGGAAAGGGAAACATTCGGCATTACACACGATGACATAGGTGCAATGCTTGCCGAACAATGGTCACTGCATGATTCTCTGATTGATGCAATAAAAAACCATCATAATCCTGATAATGCCGATTCAGACAAGGTGCTGGTAAGCATCGTTTACCTTGCTGACCTGCTCATGTCCAGGTTTCTTGTGGGCCAGGAGCTTGAAAGGCTCGATACCGATCACCTGAAAAAAAGTCTCCATACCCTCGGGATAGAGACCGGAAGATTTTCAAATGTAATTGAAACAATTCCCAGGCAGATCTTTCACCTGCCCTGTGAAGATGAAATACAGAACATATCAATGAACTGAGGGCAAATACAATGTTCAGTCTCGGTGAAATAATCGATCTCGCGATACAAGTAGAAAAAAACGGGGAAAGGTCATATCGGAAGGCCCAACAAGAGGTAAAGAGCCGGGAACTGGCATCAATACTGGAATGGCTTGCGAATGACGAGAAAGATCATGAAAAATGGTTTATCAATATGAAAAGGGAGATAGATGAAAAAATCGAGGACCCGAAACTAGAGGAGATGGGCAGGGAAATACTTAACACTGTACTGGGAGAGCAGACCTTTTCTATGGCCGATGCCGATTTTTCAAGGATAAAAGATATTGAAACCCTTTTTGAGATATCTCTTGAGTTTGAAAAGGACACCATACTGTTTTATGAGATGATAAAGGATTTTATTGATGACGGAAAGGTCCTTGCCGGTATCGACAGGATTATCAGGGAAGAAAAAAAACATGTAAAGAGACTTGAAGAGCTATCGAGCAAAAGCGGGATTATTTAGGCTTTTAATATCTTACAGAGAATTACACTGACGTTGTCTGTGCCCCCCGCAGACAGGGCCTCATTTACAAGCATTTCCGCCAGCTCCGGGACATCCTTCTCTCCCTTCAATACCTCCTCGATATCCCTGTCAGACATCATATCATTCAGGCCGTCGCTGCATAGAAGATAGATATCTCCCTTTTTTCTTTCATCACAGGAAATATCGGCTTCAACCTCGGGATTATTCCCGAGCACCCTCGTGACCAGGTGCCTTGCAGGGGCTATCCCCAGCGAGCCGGCCTTTTCCCATTCCGCATAGAGAGAATGGTCAACGGTAAGGCAGGTCAGCATACCGTCTCGTAACCGATACACACGGCTGTCCCCTACATGAAACCAGCACACATGGTTATTTCCTGTAAGTACAAACCCGGCAATGGTTGTCCCCATATACCTTGAGAGATTCAATTCGTAGTTCCGCTCGGCCATTACCTCTGCCGCTTCTTTGACTGCCCGGTGTATTATCGCAAATACAGGGGCTACGTCTGCAGAGATACCCTCCGGAAGGGTTATGTCGTCAAGCTGGGTGTTAATTTTTTCAGGCAGGAGCAGACCGCTCAGTGTCTCGAGGGCAATACGGCTTGCATCGGCTCCTCTGTCATGCCCGCCCATGCCATCAGCAAGCAAAAGGACCTTACCCGAATCATGTATCCATATCTGATCTTCATTTAATTCTCTCAGGCAGCCCACATCGGAAATCCCTGCAACCATGACTTCCTCTGTTTCGGACCGGAGGGTGATTCTGTGCTTATCCGGAAGATTAAAAGGACTCATTGGCTAGATATCCTTGAGAAGAATATTCGCATCGGATTCACTGTAAATATTATCAAGTTTCTCATAACACTTCTTAATCTTTTCTATCTCTTCCGATTCCGCGAATGAGATATTTTCATCATCACCCAGCTTCTCAAGGGAGCTGGCAACATAATGGATGGTGAGGGCATTTACATCCCTTGCCGGCTGATAATAACTTATCTTTTCATCTTTGCCGCCCGTTTCGGAAAGGACATGACATTTAACCAGATCCGACAGAAGTATATTTGTCAGCCTTACGGGCAGTTCGAGAAATTCTGCAATCATCTGGGCTGACCAGGGATTTTCCCCCCTGACGAAATTCTTAACGCATATATTTGCAATCCTTAATGAAAGTATTTTTTTAAGTGAAATGCTTACAGTTTCAGATAGCGGTTCCATTTCATATGTGTCAACATTCTGATGTGCAAAGGCTATCTCTGTGCCGAACAGCACGATCAGCCAGCTTACCTGCAGCCAGAACATAAAAAGGGGAAGTGCTGCAAGGCTTCCGTAGATTGCCCCGGCCTTTGCGAAACCTATCTGCAGGGTTATATAAAGGGTCTGCCAGATGACATATATAGTACCGGCGACAATTCCTCCCATAAACGCGGATCGAAACCTTACCCTTGTGTTGGGCATAAAGATGTAGAGGAAGTTTAAAAGGAGCCAGAAAACAAAAAAGGGTGACAGTTTTAGAGACAAAAAGATCAGCTTGCTGATAAAGGGGCCTAACAGCATTACCCTGGACATAATTGGAGTGATAGAGGTTTTAACAAAAACCGTTACCCCGCTGGAAAGTATAAAAAGAATCGGAGCCACAAAAAGAACCGTCAGGTAGTCGCTGAATTTACGCCCGAAGCTCCTTGAATGGGGCGCTCCCCATATTTCGTTAAATGATCTTTCTATACTCTGCATAAGTTTGAAAACAGTATAAAGGAGTACGATTATACCGATTCCTGCGATAAGCCCGCCCTTTGCCTGCAAAAGCTGTTTCTCCGCGGCATCGATGATAAATGATACTACCTGATCCTGTCCCTGCAGGCTTTTTGCAAGCTGGTCCTCTAAAACTTTCTGCATATCGAACCCCTTGGCAATACCAAAGACAAAGGCTACCAGGGGAACAAGGGATAAAAGTGAATAGAAGGTAAGTGCCTGTGCCCTCAGGACACATTTGTCTTCATTGAATCCCTTGAGGGCAAGGAGAATTATCCTGAGATTTTTAATTAAGATAGATTTTCTAGCAGAAAGATCCTTAAGGCTTACCTTCCAGACATCCTCATTCAGGAAACGAATAATATCTCTGAGCGAAAATGACATATTACCTCTTATCTAAGCAATCTCTGTTCTATATATTGAAGCGACCTTGAAAGCGGGGAAAAGGAAATCAGCAACCCTGCAAATACACCGACACAATTGGCAATTATATCATTGAGGCTCATGGTACGATACCCTGTCTGTCCCTGTATAAATTCAAGGACAATCCCCAGGAGAACCAGGCCGCCGCCTATGATAAATAATTTATTACGATTGAAGCATAAACCGAACCAGAGCATGGCAACAGCATAGGCAAGCGTATGCATAAGCTTGTCAGAGGCAGAAAAAGGGGTCAGCCTGTCAGGATTCGGCATAAGAGAAAGCACTATGATGGCAAGTATAATAATATAGGCGATTGATTGCCATATGTTTTTATGCCTCAACACTGCCTCTGCCGGGACTTTACCCGGTGGATCGATATGCGGCTTTATTTTATTTTCATTCATTATTGACTCAATCCCTGCATCACTTTTTCTGCGACTTTTGAATCTTGCCCCAGGTATCCCTCAGGTTGACAGTCCTGTTAAATACCGGTGCACCGGGCACGGAATCCTCTGCATCAATGCAGAAATAGCCCAGTCTTTCAAACTGGTACCCTGTGCCCTCTTTAGCTGATTCAAGGCATGGCTCAAGCCTGCATGAAGCAAGTTCCTCCAGGCTGTCCGGATTTAATGATTCTGTAAAATCTCCGCCCTCCTCTACATCCATGGGATCTTCCTTTGTAAAAAGATGATCATAGAGCCTTACTTTTGCCTCAATGGCGTGTTCGGCGGAAACCCAGTGAAGTGTTGCCTTGACCTTTCTTCCGTCAGGTGCATCTCCACCCTTTGTCTCGGGATCATATGTGCAGTGCAGCTCCAGGATCTCTCCTGTATCAGGGTCTTTAACAACGTCAACGCAGGTTATAAAGTAGGCATAACGCAGCCTGACCTCCCGTCCGGGGCCAAGGCGATAGAATTTTTTAGGCGGATCCTCCATAAAATCATCCCTCTCAATATACAACACCTTTGAAAAGGGAACCTTTCTTGTTCCCATGGAAGGATCTTCAGGATTATTGACCGCGTCAAGCTCCTCGGTCTCTCCTTCGGGATAATTCTCTATTATCACCTTCAGGGGGCGAATGACCGCCATTACCCTTGGAGCCTTTTTATTCAGGTCCTCCCGGACACAATGATCCAGGAGTGCAATATCGACCATGCTTTCCCTTTTTGCGACACCTATCCGTTCAATAAATTTTCTTATTGATTCGGAGGTATAGCCCCTTCGCCTGAGTCCCGAGAGGGTAGGCATCCTTGGATCATTCCACCCGCTGACATGACCCTCATTTACAAGCTTCATCAGCCATCGTTTGCTTAATACCGTGTAGCTGAGGTTCAGCCTAGCATATTCTATCTGTCTCGGGTGGTATATCCCCAGCTGATCCAGAAACCAGTCATACAGGGGCCTGTGGTCTTCATACCCAAGGTCGCAGATAGAATGTGTAATTCCTTCGATCGAATCACTCTGCCCGTGTGTCCAGTCGTACATGGGGTATATGCACCATTTGTCCCCTGTGCGGTGGTGGGATGCGTGCAATATCCGGTACATGACAGGATCACGCATATTGATATTGCCCGAGGCCATATCTATTTTTGCGCGAAGCACACATGTACCCTCTTTGAACTCACCGTCGCGCATACGACTGAAGAGGTCCAGGTTTTCCTCGACCGAACGGTCTCTGTATGGGCTATTTTTCCCGGGTTCGGTCAATGTCCCTCGGAACTCCCTTATTTCATCTGGACTCAGGTGATCGACATAGGCCTTGCCGTCCTTTATCAGTTGAACTGCCCATTCATACAACTGCTCGAAATAATCAGAGGCATAATAAAGCCTGTCGCCCCAGTCAAACCCCAGCCACCGGATGTCAGCCATCTGGCTGTCGACATATCGTTCTTCTTCTTTTACAGGGTTGGTATCATCAAAACGAAGGTTATAAAGACCGCCGAATTCTTCTGCCAGCCCGTAGCTGATGCATATACCCTTTGCGTGCCCGATATGCAGAAATCCGTTCGGCTCGGGAGGAAACCGGGTATGGACAGGTTTTTCAAACCTCTTGCTCTCAATATCTTCATTTATTGCATCTCTAATAAAATTAGTCGGTAATTTTGTTGTTTCTTCTGACATAAATTTAGCTCCTGGGTTGATCTCGCAAAACTATAAGCTATTAATAATCGCATAATCTCCTGTTCCAAATCAAGCCCCATCTTTTTCATTTAAAAACAGGGGTTCAAATCAATTTTAAATTTTACATTAAATAATATTAATGGCATTATTTTTGGACAGTAAAATTAGATATTTTAACTTCTCGTATCAACAGGAGATATTATGTCCTTAAGAGACCAGCTGGCCGAGGCCCAGGGAAAATCTGAATTTGTGATCGCCGTCGTTGCCGATGTACGGGGCTTTTCCACATTCTGTAAAAACCACGAATCCACAGACATTGCCATGTTCATAAAAAGATTTTACATGAGACTGATGGACGATTATTTTGCAAAGGCAGGCTTTTTCAAGACAAAAGGTGACGGACTCCTGATGACATTCCCCTATTCCGAATCAAACCTTCAGGAAGTTTCCGATTATGTCATAAGCAACTGCCTCCAGTGCCTTGTGGAGTTTCCCGAAATATGCGCAGGAGACCCCATGATAAACTTCAAGACCCCCGAAAACATCGGTTTCGGCATTGCAAGAGGCACGGTATGCTGCCTCTATACAGAGGATGAGATAATCGATTATTCGGGTCACCTCCTAAACCTTGCATCACGCCTTATGGACATGGCAAGGCCCAGCGGGATAGTGATTGACAGCAGCTTCATGCACGAAATAATACCTGAAGAATTACGGGGTTCCTTTAAAAGGGCTGATGTGTTCATCCGCAGCATCTCGGAAGAAAAACCATACGGCATTTTTTATCTTGAAGACTACGTCAGGATCTCCGAGGCATTTCTAACGCCAATGGTCGAAGATAACTGGCATACCATATACAAGACACTAAAGATGCATGAAATGGGAGGATTCTCTCATTTCAGCATTCATCTCCCGGTGGAACCTAAACCCGGCACAGAAATAAAGGTGGTAATGATCTATCCCAAGATGGTAAAAAGAAGGGCAGTAAAAGGTTATCGGACACACCGGGTATTCAAGGATTTCGAATATCACAACGAAGCAAATGAGACCAAGATAACACTTGATTTAAGGGAGGCCTATAAATACCTGGCGAGGATCGGCCTGAAAAAAGTGGTCCCGGTCCAGTTTAAGATTCAGTATGTGCCTTCAAGACCGGTTCAATAAATTAAGCACCCCGATCAGGAAGGAATCTTATACCCTGTAATTTTTTTAAGCATCTCCCCGACCTGCCCCTCTGTAAAGGGTTTCCTCATTATATCATTTATCCCTGCTTCCTGGGCTGAGCCATAGTCTTTGCTTTCATCCTGTGTAGTGACCATGACAATAGGTAATTTTTCCTTGCTGTATCTCTTTCTTATCGCCCTGGTCAGGTCAATACCTGTTATATCCGGCATGTTAAGATCGGTAAGTATTATATCCGGTTTTTCCTTTTGAACAGATTCAATAGCACTTGCCGGAAATTCAAAAAGGAGCGCCTCGCATCCAAGGTTATAAAGGACAGTTCTGTAGATGTTAAGTATCATCCTTGAGTCATCCACGGCAAATACCTTGAGTTTGCCTTTTCCCTTCTTTTCCATGTCAGGGGCTATTTTCGCGGCAAGATCTTCATAACCTGACTCCAGAAGAAGTTTTGAAAAACATGTCTTTACATCAGGGTGGGCCTTCTTGGTGAGGTACTGCATTGCCGGGTTTCTAAAAAAATCATCCTCCAGGAGATCAAGAAAGACATTCTCGCACTGGGCATCTATTAATGTTGTTATTATTTTAAGGGCATGGACATCACCGGATTTTATCATGTTCCTGATACCACCGGAAAGAACCGCATTATAATTTTTTTCGATAGCCTTTGCTGCCGCGACCTTAACATTATCCACAGGGTCTTCCAGGCCCGTTGCCAGGGCAAATGCCCCTTTGTCAAGAGGCAGCCTTCCAAGCGCCTCATAGGCGGCAAACCTGATATTGGGATCTTCAGGCTCATTAAAGAGCAGTTTTCTTATAGGCGCGATGGCTGAAGCGTCGCCCAGGTCACCGATCACGTTCAGTGAATGTATGACTATATCAGGCACTTTGTGTGTCAGATTCTTTATCATGTACCTGACACTCATTGAGCCGATCTCAACAAGTTTTTTCTTTGCAGCGGTTCTTAAATGGACAAACTCCGAGCTAAGGATATCATTCAGCCTTTCATATGCCTCATTTATCTGAAAACCGGATATTGTATTAAGTATCAGCAGGTCCAGATCTGTCTCCCCTCCAAGCCTGTCGTATAACTTGTCAACCGATGCAGCGTTTCCAATTCGTCCGAGGGCGTTTACTGCGGCTACAATAACGTCCCGTGAGCTGGAATAGAGATACTCACTGACAGCCTCGACCGCAGCCGGATCAGCTATCATCCCCAGTGCCTCGATAACAGACCTGATTATCACCAGATCCTTTTCTTCCTTAAGTATGTCAAGCAGGATAGAACCCGATTTTTTAAGCTGTATTTCACCGGCAGCTTCAATCAGTATCAGCCTGGCCTTTGCCTCATTTCCACCAGCGAGCAGAGCAATAAACACATCAGGGCTGTCAAGGATTTTTGATACCATTGTTTCCTTGATCTGCGGGAAGGTCTCTACAAGCGCCATGTTATTGGCAATTACACCTGCAAGCAAAGGTATGGAAAAATCATCCTCGGCCCGACTCACTTCAAAAAGAACCTTTTTTTGCGTTTCAGCGCCAACACCGTCAAGCTCAGCCAGGACAAGTCTTGCCTTAATAATATCCTTCTGTTTTATATCGAATCGAATTTCATCGAGCAGGTGCTGCTCATTGATTTTACCCATAAAAAATATCCTTATAACCTAGTGTAAAACGATAAGAGTGAATATCTTATTTTAATCGAAACGAGAGAGAGCATAAAAAACCTCTATTCAGATATTTTTTTAACTGATTCAATAATTCCGGCCATGACTTTATTAACGTCATCTTCATTAAGGCCGATAAATTCCATTGCCCGGTCATCCATTACATAAAAGGTACTGTCAATCCCGAGCCCCAGACCGGTCATCATGGCGATAGCATCTGCAACATGAATGATGTATGCCAGCATATTTTCATGAGACCTGGCAGGATGATGATGATACCTTATGGCTGTTGTCAATGCCTTGGGGATATTCCAGACTCCGCATACCTCAAAGGCAGCCTCCGAATGATCAAGTTCAAGTATTGATTTTTCGGCATCCAGGAATGTGACGCCTTCATTACCCATAAAATCCTCTATGAGCTGCCACCTTTCTGCAATATACTTATCAAGGATAAGCTTGCCCGCATCATGTATTAATCCCGATGTAAAGGCATCATTTGATAAAGACGGCTCTTTCATCTCGGCTATCATCTTTGCCCCGAAGGCTACAGCCAGGGAGTGTTTCCACAGGGCTCCGGCATCCAGACCATATCCTTCCAGGCTTTTTCCAAGGAGGCTTGAAGTCCCTCCCATTGTTATGAGCTCCCCCAGGGTTTTATGGCCAAGCACAACCGAGGCGTGCTGTATTGAGGAGACCTTCCCTCCCATACCATAATAGGGTGAATTTGCCAGCTTAAGTACCTTGGTGGCAATCGCCTGGTCGGTCTCAAACAATTTTGCCAATGATTTAAAATCCGAATTGGGATCTCCCATTATTTCCCTTGCCTTGATAACAGTCTGGGGCATTGGGGGAAGATCCTTAACGCTCCTCAGAATCTTCTTTTTCAGGGCCTCACCCTTTAAGAAGTCCTGCTGGCTGACATCGTTTTGATCTGATGCTATATCTTCCTGAGCATCTAAATCCAACTCAATAATCCCTTTACACCTCGGGCATGGAAATGCGATTTTCCTGCCCCGGGGTAATCTTTCATCCGGAATATTGAACTGTACCTTGCATGTTGAACATTCAACCTTCATTTTTAGCTCCGAATGGACTTATACTGCATTCTTCAAATATGAATCGGAATCAATTTACCGAATATAAGATAAGCAGGAATTGTGCCAAAGCTGAGCATCCATCAAAACTGCTAGTATTGTTGAATATCGGGGTTATCAGGGTGATCATTTGAATAGAATATTCTACACCACGTCAGAAATATGGCGCAAATCCCCTTTAACAGAGGCTGAATAAATTACCTTTTTAAGACTATTAATAGAAAACAGAATGAATTTATCATACATTTATTTTTAAAATTACCATTTAATATATAATAATATAATGACTATATATTATTAATTATACTTTTTAATGTTAATAAGTAAAAAATTAATTGACTAATTGCATTATTTATGCATAATTATATATAATATTGCACCATAAACAGGATAATAATTGACCGACAAAATAAATAACAATGTAAAGAAAATCAGGGAAGAGCTCCTCATGAGCAAATCTGAGCTCGCACGAAAGGCTGATATCTCCGCATTGACAATCGACCGGATAGAAAAGGGAATGAGCTGCCGTGTAGCAACAATGAGGAAGATAATACTGGCGCTGGGGTACAAGCTGCGGGACAAAAACAGGGTATTTCCGGATGGCAGGAATTAAAGATAAAAAACAACAGTAAAATGCGGGAGGGTAATATGTACGAACATGCCTTTGAGAATAATCTGCTCGAAGCCGTATTATTGGAAAACGCCAGGGAACTTGACCAGTTCTATTGCGTAGAAATTCCCGTAAAGGCCAAACTGGTCTACCAGTTCAAGATCTGGCAGACAGGGCCGCTGCTCATGTCAATCCTGGTTAAAGAAAATTCAAGATTTCTTTCCTTTATTGAGGTCAATTCAAAATTTAATATGAAATTCTACTCTGATGATTTTCTTTATCCCTACCAGGAACTTGTAACCGAGATCAGGGATATAAGCCTGCAGGAATGCGGCAGGCTCAAGGGGCACTATCTCATCAGCCTTGAGATTATTGAGGATGCAGAGGAACAGAAAATAAACGACCTGATCCTTGCCGGCATAAATGATCATTCAACGGATATGAATCTTTAATTCATACCTGGATGCAGTAACCTGAAAATATCCCTGTTAATTTTATTCACTTTTTTAACTCCGGACCATATTTCTCGGATACTTAACATATTGCCGCACCCCGGTTTCAGATTTTACGTACCTGTTTTTTGCCTTGTATGATCATTAAAATGGTGTTATCCTTATTGCTCTAGTGGCTCTCATCTATATATAGTTCAAACAGACTATCTGACGCTGATTTTTCATATGCTTTTTCATGTTATCATTAATCTTAGCGGGAAACATAATTTCTGCTCCTGTCTTTTGTTGTTGTTCGGATTTTGAGCGATATCAGATCATTCGGTTCCTTAAGACCATTCTGGTGATATCAGGGTTTTGCTGGAATTGTGTTCGGAAAAGGTTCCTGGTGATCTGATAAAAGGGGTTCAGGGCAGTGTTGCACTGCCTGCCGGCTACTATGTATTGTATCCGAATGGCAGCTGCTTTGCCCTGGCCCCCGAATAAACTGCACTGTTCATGACATATCATTATGACTTTTTTCAATACACTGTTAACCACAAAAGCCGGAGGATAAAATGGGAACGAACGGCGATAACACACTGGGGACACATGTAAATGAAGTAAAATCAGGAAAAAGATGTTTTGAGAATGCCTTTCAGACTGTAGCAAGGATGATACTTGAAGACAGTAAAGCCATAGAAAAGGTAACAGTACACAGCAAAAGTACATATGACTTTAAACTTTTCCGACAGGGAAGCAAACATGTAATAGGTATGTTTGATGAAATAAACAGTTTTGTTTCCTTTGTAAAAGACGCCTCCGAAGGCGGTTCTTCAAAGGAGATGGCCTTTGTCCTCGTTGGCGAACCCGGGAACGGAAAAACATTTTTTGTAGACTATCTCTGTGCCCTCTACCGGAACTTCCTTGCCAGAGACGAAAACCGCCGATATACCTTCACCTTTACCGGCCTGGATAAACTGGGCACCTATGGAAAGATCAACCGCATCCAGTCACAGACCTTTGAAGACCCGATGATACTTGCAATGAACCTGTGCGAGACAGTTGACAAGAGCAGAGAATACCTTGTTAAAAACCATGGATTCAAGACCAAAACCGTTGATAAACTTTATGAAAACTACAGACCTCTCGGGGCATGCAGTGACTATATAATCAGGGATATCAGGAGCTTTGTAAACGGCAACATAAAAGAGCTCCTGAACTTTATTGAAATTTCTCCTGTCCCTCTTAGCGAGAGCCTTGGTACAGTTACGGGTAAATATTCGGCAAAGGACAAGATTACATCATCCGCCGTGGACCTTCTGGGGGAAGAATCCATCCAGAGGCTTCTGCATATTTCCGACCAGAATAATCCCTACAGGTTTGATCTGAGAAGAGGTGCTCTGGCACGGGTGGCAGGGGGCGGTATCCATTTCAGCGATGAAATCTTAAAGAACAAAAAGGACCTTGTTCAGGTTTACCTTGGGGTTATCCAGAACAGGAATATAGAAATAGACGGTTTCAGATGGCCTATTGATACCCTTATCATTGCCACAAGCAACAATTCGGAATTCAACAGGTTCCTTTCCGAAAGGGAAGAAGCCCCGATTGTCGACAGATGCAGGATCTGTTATGTCGCACACAATACGGACTACCGGCTGCAGGAAGACCTTACAAACTATGCCATCGGCAGCGAGTCAAAAACCACACTCACCAAGGAAAGCCTCCACAGGGATCCCAACCTGAATTATGCGGCGTCCGTTGCCGTGGCCCTTTCCAGGCTTCCCAGATCCGAAAAGCTTACCCCCATTGAAACCATGAAACTCTCAGCCGGTGAAGTTGCCGGTGAAAAGGGTATAAAGACCCTTGCAGAGGTAATAGACAACCTTAACCATGAGCCTGACATAACAAAGAGATACGGTCAAAAGGGACTGGGGCAGAGAGACCTGGGACGGTCCATTCAATTTCTTATGGAAAGCTCGGAAACCAATGAAGGGAGATGCATGTTTGCCGAGGATATATTTAAGGCCCTTGAGAGGGTGACGCTTGATTATGTCACAGAGGCAGATGACCGGAAAAAATATTTTGAAGATCTGAAGATAGCAAGGGGCCTTTATCGTGAGAGGATTATGACGGAGATGTTCAATGCATACATGGATGAACCCCAGGCTGTAAAAAAGGATGTTATGAACTACGTTAATATGATTATAGGCATAGATGCGGAAAACCTCGGGACCGACAGGATGTGGAAATACAAGGACCCCCAGACAGGTGAGTTAAAGGCCCTTAAGATTGATGAAAAGTATATACAGAGCGTCGAGGAAAGGCTCGGGCTCAAGACAAGGGAACAATGCGAAACATTCAGGACAAGCATCAGGAAAATATACGGGCAGAAGATGTCTGTAGATGCAGAATATGATTTTATGGACAACATTGAACTGGTCAAAGCCGTAACGGACGTGAGGCTGAAGTCTGACATAGCGGGTGCGGGAAGCCTCATAGGGGCACTTGCAAACCGGACAAATGAAGAAAACCAGAAGCTTTATGACAGGATGGTTGACACCATGCTGAACAAACTTGGTTACTGCAATACCTGCGCTCAAAAGACCATTGAATATTTCTGCACCCAGAATGATGAAAATTAGACTGCTTACTTTACTGATAACATTCTTTTTTTAGCGGATTAATATGTCTGATGAAAAAGAAAAATTAGGGGATATGCAGACCGAACAGGGGCTGCACGACAGGCATTACCTGCCTGTCTCTGAAAAGAATAGAGATGCCACAGGAAGCGTTGCAAAAGATTTCTATCAAACCGTCTATGATTATGCTGACCTGATATTTCTTCAGGAAAAGGGTCCTGTCAGCGGCAATTACACAAGCAGCCTCAGTACTATAGATGAACTGCTTGAACGTGACAAGCAGCGTGGTGAAGACGGGTTCCCCAAAAAGATAAGGCTTGGAAGATTTGTCAAACCCGGCCGCGGCGGCAAAAACAAAATTGTTGTAGTCCCCTCTACAATTGAAGAAAAATTTGTGCACGACACAAGACCTCAGCCACAGGAAGAGCAGGAAAGCAGTTCAGGAGGATCGGGCGAAGGTGAAGAAGGAGAGGTAATAGGTGAGGAATCGGCCCATGAGGCTGAGGGAGAGAGCGGCGCCGGAGCAGGACAGGGAGAACCCGGCGAACATGAGATTGAATCAAGCGCCTATGATCTTGGCAAGATTCTTACCGAAAAATTCCAGCTTCCAAATCTCCAGGAAAAGGGGAAAAAGCGGTCACTGTCAAAATACACATATAACCTTACCGACAGGGCACACGGGGCAGGTCAGATAATAGACAAAAAGGCCACGCTAAAAAAGATAATTGAGACAAACATAAACCTGGAAAGGGTATCTGCAGAGAAGCCTATCGATCCTACCGAGCTTCTTATCTCACCCGGTGACAGGGTTTACAGGATATTATCAAAGGAAAAGGATTACGAATCACAGGCAATGGTTTTTCTTCTCAGAGATTACTCCGGTTCCATGGGCGGCGGCCCTACGGAAATGATCGTGAATCAGCATGTCCTTATCTACAGCTGGCTGATTTACCAGTATGACAGGCAGGTTGAGACACGTTTTATACTCCATGATGAAGAGGCAAAGGAAGTCCCTGATTTTTACACATATTACAATTCAACCGTAGCAGGAGGAACAAGGGTTGCTTCGGCCTTCAGGCTGGTAAACGAGATCGTTGAAAAGGAGAATCTTGCAAGAGATTACAATATTTATATCTTCCACGGCACTGACGGGGATGACTGGGATTCCGACGGATCAAATACAATACCTGAAATTAGAAAGGCCCTTGTATACAGCAGCAGGATAGGCATCACAGTCGCCAGGATGCCTTCCTATGGTGTGTATGCATCAACAATAGAGAGATACATGGCAAATTCACGGCTTCTGACAGAATATCCAAAACTGTTAAGGATGGATACCATAAGCGAAAGTGACTCAGAAGAAAGGCTGATAAACGGAATAAGGAATTTGATCAGTTGATTGCAAGTCTATATGCCGTTAACCATCTTTTATAAAAGACTGTTAACTCATTTTGATGGAAATTGGTCATAAAAAATGGAACTCATTGATCAGCACACAAAAAAAATAATGGAAGGCTGCAAGGAAAGGGCAAGGGATGCAGGGTTAAGTTTTCAGGATGAAAGCCTGGAGTATATTGTAACCAACAGAGATCTTATTGATCTTGGCCCTAAAAATATGATCCCTACCCTTTATGATTACTGGGTCCATGATATCGAGGTATTAAAAGAACGGGGAAGATACGAGCTTTACCCCAATAACCCCTACGAAACTGTCATAAACACCCATCCTCCTATTTCATTCTATAATGACAATAATCCTGACTGGCTTAATGTGATGATATTTTACCATGTCCTGGGACATATTGATTTTTTTCAGAACAACATGATGTTTAAGCATACATGGGGCAGCGACTTTGAAGGACAGGCACTTTCCGATAAACGCCTGATTGCCCGGCTCCGCTCCGAAAAGGGAAGGCAGGTTGATTATGTAATAGAATTTGCCAGAGGGATCGATAACCTGGTAGGCTATTATCCCGAACTGGCAGAAATTAACTTTCCTCCCGAGATAAAGACATCAGACCGTCTTGATTATTATTTTGATATTTTCCTTCAGCAGAAGATCAAGGTCAGGTTTCATGAATATCAAAAGGAGATTGACCGGTACAATTCGATCCATAAAAAATTCAATGAGATGGCCGAATCGGTATTCTTTTCGGATGTTCAGAAGAAGTATCCTGAATTCGAATCACTCTATGAAAAACATAAACGTCTTTACCGCCGCCAGCCAAGGGACCTGATGCAGTACATCCAGGAAAACTCCAATTTTATCAGGAAAGATGAAAACAGGTGGATTGAAAGCGTAATGCAGATCATCAGGAATACAAGCCTTTACTTTCAGCCTCAGATCAGGACAAAGATCCTTAATGAGGGATGGGCAAGCTACTGGCATGAAAAACTGTTTCTCATTGATGACAGAATAAAGGGGAATGAGGTCGCCTTTGCAAGGGTTAATGCAAAGGTCACGGCCCTGCCAAGGATTGGTCTTAATCCCTATGCCCTCGGGATGAGGCTTTTTTTTCATATTGAGGAAATGGCAGATAAAGGAAAGATCTCCTTTGAATACTTTAAAATCATGGATGCACAGAAACGAAAGGAATATGATCAGAAAACAGGCACAGGGGAAGACTTTATATTTAAGGTCAGGGAGAATTACAGCGATTTTATGTTCATAAATGATTTTGTTGACCAGGAGCTTATTGACAGGCACCGTATATTCCTGGCCGGTAAACGCCTGAATGAGAAAAAAGGTGTATACGAATATTATGTCAAGAGCCGTAAGGCGTTTGATTATAAACAGATGATATTAAATTCCCTTTACCATCCTCCCATAATAAATATCGATGAATCAAAGACACAGAACGGCTGCCTGTACCTGAATCATACATTTGAAGGTAAACCGCTTGTGAGGGAATACATTGAAAACACAATGATGGGTATAGAGTATCTATGGGGAGGCCCTGTAATGCTTGAGACCACGGAACTTGAGGCAAAACCCAAAAGTCCTGCACAGTTTGTTTTTTACTATGCCCATCCCAACATTCAGACGGAGGCTGAAAAAGCAAAATATCAGCGCGTACTGTACATCATGGAAGATAGAAAACTCACAAGAACCCCCTTAGAGGGGAGCGTCTAAAATGGAAAATGTCAACAAGGCACTTGAAGACCTTTACCGGAGAATAAGCGAAAAGGATCAGCAGCCGGCCCTGTCATTCAATGAGTATATCAGCCTGACTGCAGATCAGCCGGAAATAATATTCAGAAACATATTCCATCTGTTTTTTGACATGATCCATACATACGTTGGACAGGGACAAAACGAATACCCTGATGATCCTGAGTCAATTGATTATGCAAATTATGACTGCAGCCAGCTGTTTGTTGACGACTCGGATCACCCGTTTTTTGCAGACCGGCTTTTCGCCAACCGCCTTATCAACCTTGCATCTTCCGTTTATCATGGCAGTCAGCAGAACCGTATATATATCTTTGAAGGCCCTCACGGCTCCGGTAAAAGTACATTTCTGAACAATCTACTGACAAAATTCGAAAAATACACCAGAACTCCCTCGGGTGTCAGTTATGAAATTGTATGGAGGCTCGACAAGGAAAAACTGGGGCGAAGTTCGGAACAGGAGACTCACACCATATTAACCCAGCTTCGTTCCCTTGTAGACACGACCCAGGGAGCAGGCAGAATAGCAAGAAACAATATCCAGCTTGCGGAAAAAAACTACCTTGAAGTCCCCTGCCCCAGCCATGATCATCCCCTGCTTATAATTCCCAAGGGTAACAGGCGTGAGATGTTTGATGGCCTTATAAAGGATAAGAATTTTAAAGAGAAGCTTTTCACAGAAAAAAAATATGACTGGATTTTCAGGTATAACCCATGCACCATATGTGTATCCCTTTACCAGACCCTTCTGGACAAACTGGAATCGCCGTCCGAGATATTCGATATGATCTATGTAAGGAAGTACAACTTCAACCGGAGGCTTGGAGAAGGCATAAGCGTATTTAACCCCGGTGACAAGACCATAAAGGCAAGGGTCATGACCAACCAGATTCTTCAGAATCAGTTGAACACCCTTCTAAAGGACAGCAACCGTGTAAGATACCTATATTCCAGGTATGCCAAAACCAATAACGGCATCTATGCACTGATGGATATAAAGTCAAACAACAGGGAAAGATTTACCAACCTTCATGGAATAATCAGCGAGGGAGTCCATAAGGTGGAAGATATGGAAGAAAATGTAAACTCCCTCTTCCTTGCACTCATGAATCCGGAAGATTCCGATATGACGGATACCCAGTCATTTATGGACAGGATAACCTACATCAAGATACCTTATGTCCTTGACTACAATACAGAGGTAAAGATCTATCTTAACGCCTTTGGCGAACAGATCAGAAAAGATTTTTTACCCAAAACACTTGAGAACTTCGCAAGGGTAATAATTGCCACGAGACTTAAACCCCGTTCAGAGGCCTTAATGGAATGGATAGCCGTCCCGGAGAACTACCAGTTATACTGCGACAGCAACCTCCATCTTTTAAAAATGGAAATATACGCGGGGATCATTCCTCCATGGCTCAGGGAGGCAGACAGGAAAAACTTCAATGCCAGGAGAAGGAAAAGGATCATTGCAGAATCCGAATATGAAGGGGATTCAGGATTTTCGGGGAGGGATTCCCTCAAGATATTTAATGAATTCTATTCTGCCTATGGCAACAAAGACAAGCTTATCAACATGGGGATGGTTTACAGCTTCTTTAAAAAACACAACAGCAGCCTTGTAAAATATATCCCCTACGGATTCCTTGATTCACTGGTTCAACTCTATGATTACACGGTGCTTCAGGAGGTGAAGGAGGCGCTTTATTACTACAACGAAGAACGCATTTCCAGGGATATCCAGAACTATCTTTTTGCAATTAACTTTGACACCGGTGTTGTTGAAAAGTGCATCTACACGGGTGAGACGCTTGAAATTACCGAAGGCTTTCTCCAGTCCATTGAACAAAGGTTGCTGGGAGCACTCGTGAGTGATGAACAGCGACACATATTCAGAAAGGATATACAGGGGCAGTATACCTCAACAACACTCACCCAGGAAGTAATGGTTGAGAACAGGAAGATACATGAAACAAAGGTCTTTAAATCATTGCATGAAAGGTATGTACACAATCTCAAGGAAAAGGTTCTGGAACCCTTTCTGAACAATGCAAACTTCAGGAGGGCTGTAAAGGATTTCTCCACAGATGCCTTTAAGACTTATGACCGCAGGATAAGAGAAGAGGTATCATACCTTATGAAGAACCTTGCTGATAAAAGCGGCTATACTGAGCAGGGGGCCAAAGAGGTATGTATATATGTTATTGATAATGACCTTGCCAGACGCTTTATCTAGCGACTATCTGATAATCAACATTATGTAAGAGCGTGCAAAAACCCCACGCCACTCGAAGATCCCGACGCTGTATTCGGGACCGCCCCAAAAAACAAAGGCGATTAAAGATAAAAAAATCAATCAGTGAAGAATGAAGGTCTGACCCTGCTTCTTTTCACAACAATGTCCAATGTCAAGGGCTGACCCCGGGCTTTTCACGGGCTTTTCAGACCCGGGCTTTTCACGGGCTTTTCACTGACCCCGGGCTTTTCACATTTGAAACCTACATGCATTTCATGTAAAATAGGGATATTTCATATTAACATTAAATTTGGATATCTTATTGAATATATAGGAATTCAAGGATTATGCAGACAAACCAAAATTTTTTTATTTAGTGTAAAGGTGAAAAATATGTCTCAAAAACCAACATATAAAGATTTAGGAGACCGGATTCAAGAGTTGGAAAAGGCTGAGTCAGAGTACAGACAAAAGTTGGATATGCTTGACACAAGAAATTTCAGCTATCGAGATATATTTGAAGCGGTTAACGATGGTATTTTTATTCATGATGCTCAAGATGGTCGTATACTCGATGTGAACCAGCGAGTAGCAGATATGTACGGATACACTAAAAAAGAAATAATAAAATTAGATATTGAATCTCTTAGCCTGGGGGTAGCTCCCTATAGCAAATCTGAAATTGAAAAGAATATTAAGAAAGCAGCAATGGGTGAACAACACCTTTTTGAATGGAGAGCCAAAAAGAAAAATGGCAAGCTGTTCTGGGTTGAGGTGAATTTGAAAATAGTCACCTTTAAAGATCATGAATGTGTAATCGCGATTGTGCGTGATATCGATGCTCGAATAAAGACAGAAGAAGCGTTAAGGTTTACTCAGTACACAATTGATAAAACCATTGATCAGGCATTCTGGACAACAAAGGATGCCCATCTCTTTTATGTCAACGACGCTGCGTGCAAAGCACTAGGTTATACACAAGAAGAACTTCTAAATTTGTCAATATCAGATATCGATCCAACTTCATCTTTTGAAAAGTATTCCGAACACTGGCCCAATTTAAAGAAAAAAGGATCAGTCACTTTTGAATCTTTTCATCGTAGGAAAGATGGTCATGTATATCCTGTGGAAATCAGGGCAAACTATGTAGCCTTTGGCGATAAAGAATACAACTGTGCCTTTGTAACAGACATTACTGATCGTATAAAAATGGAAAATTCTTTAAAGGAGAGTGAAGGCTTTTTACGCTCATTACTTCAGACTATCCCCGATCTGATATGGTTGAAGGATACAAAAGGTGTATTTTTGGCATGCAATGAGGCGTTTGAGCGTTTTATCGGAAATAAAGAAGAAGATATAGTAGGCAAGACCGATTATGATCTTATGGATAAAGATATGGCAGATTTCTTTCGCGAATATGATCGTAAAGCTGTTACTGCCGGAAAACCTTCCATCAATGAAGAGTGGGTGACTTTTGCCGATGATGGAAAACGAGTGTTGCTGGAGACCATAAAAACACCTATGCGTGATAATAAAGGGCAACTGATCGGAGTGTTGGGAGTCGCCCGAGATATTACAAAACGTAAAATGGTCGAGGATGCTCTTTTTGAGAGCCAGCGTAAGTTATTCACCCTCATGAGCAATCTGCCGGGGATGGCATACCGGTGTAAAAATGATAACAACTGGACAATGGAGTTTGTCAGTGATGGGTGCATGCCTCTTACCGGATATAGTGCTGATGAGCTTGTAAGCAGCTCGGAAATCCCCTATGCCGACCTAATAAATCCGGAAGATCGACTATCTGTCTGGAATGATGTGCAAGATGCACTTAAAAATAAAGTACCATTTAAGTTTGTATACCGCATAACAGACGCCAATGGGCTTGAGAAGTGGGTATGGGAGCAAGGCCAGGGTATTTTTGATGAGAACGGAAATGTTAAAGCTCTGGAAGGTTTTATCATAGACATTTCGGAACGTATACTTGCTGAAACTAAACTAAAACAAAGCGAAGAGCTTTCTAATTCCATTCAGCGTTTAGGAAAAATTGGCGCTTGGGAGTGGGATATTGCCAGCAAGAAAGTTTTCTGGACAGAGGAAGTATACCGAATACACGACATGGAACCTGATAAGGAAGATCATGATATAGATTCAACCATGGAAAATAGTTTATCCTGTTTTAGCGATGAAGATAGGCGGGTAATTTGGAATGCTCTTAGTAAATGTGCAGAAGAAGGCGTCCCTTATACTTTTGAATTTCCATTTACTACAAAAAAAGATCGAAAAATTTGGATACAAACAAGTGCAAAACGCGTGAAAAATCAAAATGGAGATAATCGTGTCATTGGTTACATAATGGATATCACCGAGCGACATTCTCTTGAATCTCAACTGCGACAAGCCCAAAAAATGGAATCCATTGGTCGCCTAGCCGGCGGAGTTGCACATGATTTCAACAACATGCTTAGTGTAATTCTCGGAAACTGCGAAATGTCATTGTGGCAACCCGGAATTACTAACAAACTGAAGGACTCTTTACAGGAAATTATGAAAGCAGCTGAACGTTCTGCTGAAATTACTCGCCAGCTGCTGGCCTTTGCACGAAAACAGACAATATCACCCAAATTAACAGACATAAACAAAACAATATCAAACATGCACAAGATTTTGCAGCGTCTAATTGGAGAAGATATAGATCTTTTATGGCTTCCGAATGAGACTGTATGGCCTGTGATGATAGATCCCGCACAGATTGATCAGATTCTGGCCAACCTTTGTGTCAATGCCCGGGATGCGCTTGTGGATGTGGGTAAAATTACGATAGAAACCGGAAATGTTGAGTTTGACGAGTCCTACTGTAAGGATCATGCTGGATTTATACCGGGAGAATATGTGTTTTTAATAGTAAGTGACAACGGCTGTGGAATGGACACTGAGACTATGAATAATATTTTTGATCCATTTTTTACAACAAAAGAATCCGGAAAGGGAACCGGATTGGGATTGGCAACTGTCTACGGAATTGTAAAACAAAATAATGGATTTATTTACGTTTATAGCGAGTTAAATCATGGCACAACATTTAAAATCTATCTCCCACGGTACCGGCTAAAAGATATCGACTTACTGGATACGAGAAAAGATCAGCCTGTTGTTGGAGGTCAAGAAACGATCCTGGTTGTAGAGGATGAACGAGCCATTCTTGAAGTGATTGAGAGAATGCTTAAAGACCTTGGTTACAAAGTATTGACTGCCGGAACACCGGGGGAAGCCATAAAGTGTGCCCGGAATCACGGTAGAGAAATAGATCTGCTGCTTACTGATTTGGTAATGCCTGAAATGAATGGGCGAGACCTTACCCAAGTCGTTCTATCCATCCATCCTGATATTAAGCAATTGTATATGTCTGGATATACAGCTAATATTATTGCACACCAGGGGATTTTGGATAAAGGTGTAAATTATATACAAAAACCTTTTTCCCTGAAAGAACTTGGTGACAAGGTACGTGATGCGTTGGGTGGGTTTCAGGGATAGCGCATACATAAGATTTTTAAAATCAGATACTTAACATGCATTAAGTTTTGCAAGGTAGCTATTTGGTAGCTGGAAAGATCTAAGTAATTACATTTTAATTCTGTTTCATTAATCTAAGCATATAGTAATAGTCCTTAATTTTCCTTTTATCCGGAAATTTTTTCCTTTCCTTACATTATTATCGAGCTCTGCATTTCATTAATTGACTGTTATTATACTCTTTTTTACCATGCTACCTTATTTGCATAACCATATATCAAGAGAGGGATAACTGATAATTGAATATGAGGAGAGTTTCCTATGAGTCTTTCAAGTGTCCACTCATCACAAAATGTTTATACGAATCATTTTTTTCAAAAAGCATCAAACCAACCAAAAGAACCTAAGCCAGGGCAAATTTCAGATACCTATACCATTAATAATTCTGATGAAGCGAATAAATTAAGTGATCGGCTTGGTATTACTCATTTATTAAACAATATAATTCCAATACAGCCTATAGCAGGTAACTTTTGCTTTTTATATCCAAATCGTATATAATCTAAGTATTTCCGGAGTGTTATCATAAATTCGTAACAATTATGAGGAGATGAACATGTTAAATATCCCGCATAAAATCAAACTGGTCCTTTGGATCTGTGCCCTCGTGATAACAGGATTTTTCGTGGTTCAGATTTTCAATGGCGATGCCCAATATTCTGAAAAAGCACAGAAGCTATTTTATCTTGCCATTATATTAAGTGTGATGAACCTCATCCTTCTAAAGCTGAATTACAACAAGCAACGATTGATTTTCTACTTGGAAGGATCATTGGATGCAATGGCTTTCCCAGTGACTACGACAGATATGAATATGAAATGGGTATTTATTAACAAGGTTACGGAAACATTATTAGCCCAACATAATTTGGATAAAAGAAGTGTAATTGGTAAACATTGTTCAAATTGGCAAGCCGATATCTGTGAGACAGAAAACTGTGGGATCAGCTGCCTTCGGAATGGGCAGCAGACGACTCATTATAATCAAGAGTATCCTGATGCACCCAGCACATATATGCAGGTCGATACACACTATATCAAGGATGACACTGGGAAAAATATTGGTCATGTGGAATTGGTCACCAATGTCGATTCAATTAAACAATTATCAGAAACTGCTAAGATCTTAACACCATCCTCTGAGTCTTTGCTTGAAGTATCAAAGCAGTTTGAACAAAATTCTTTTGATATGTCACAAAGATCTGATTCTGTGGCGGCAGCATCTGAAGAGATGAGTTCAAATATGCAATCCATGTCCAGCGCCATGGAAGAAACAACGATGAACATGAACCATGTAGCCTCAGCAGTTGAAGAAATGAATGCAACCATTGGTGAAATTGCAAAAAATTCTGAAAACGCACGAAGTATGACAAACCTTGCTGTGGAGCAGGGGAAGAATGCGTCTGTTCAAGTAAGCAAACTTGGAGAATCAGCAAATAAGATAGCCAGTGTTACCGAAATCATCTCAGACATTTCAGATCAAACAAATTTGTTGGCATTAAATGCCACCATTGAAGCCGCCAGAGCAGGAGAATCCGGTAAAGGGTTTGCTATTGTTGCCGCCGAGATAAAAGAACTTGCAAAGCAAACATCTGATGCTACTGAAGAAATCAAACGAACAGTTGAAGGTATTCAGACTTCAACCGACGGTACCGTCTCTGAAATTGAGAACATATCAGATGGGATAAATGATATTAATGATATTGTTTCTTCTATTGCTTCTGCTGTTGAAGAGCAGTCTGTTACAAGTCAGGAAATATCCAAAAATGTCGCGAATGCCTCTTCCAGGTTCGCCGAGATAAACGACAACATAAACCAGAGTTCTTCGGTATCAACAGAAATTGCTGAAGATATTACTGTTGTGCATGAGTCTGCGAGCCAGATTGCCCAAAATAGCTCCAAATTGACATCCAAGGCAGAAGAATTAGCGTCCTTAGCTAAAAAGTTATCTGCTATGGTCAGTGATATTTAGAGATTTCCATTACTAATAAAAATATTGGAATGTCTAATCAATACTATATTATTAGAGCTATCATAATCTATTTTTAATAAAATTACCCTATGGCATCCTGCTCCCAAAGCAGAGATTTTACAATGCAAAACAATCTATAACCTATTTAATTTACTACGTATTTCCTTTTCGCTGTTTTTCTTTTCATGCATTTTATGCACTGCAATAGCGATGAAGGACATCTCGTGGTATACCTTTCGCGTCCAAGCGGATATGGATCAGAAAAGTATTTTGTTAGAGAGAATGAGGTTCATTCCCGTTACCTATCTGATAAACAACAGTATGATATTATTATTTATAATGAGAATGTAGAGATTAAGTCTGTCTTTGAAAAGAGTGATGTCGAGACCGTATCTTTTGCGCCCGTTGAAATGTATGCAAACATTTTAAGCCTGCTAATACTATTTATTAAATATAAAGATGAAAAGCTTCCCTTTCTTTCATTGTATCATTGTGCATTTAAGGGCGGTGCCGAATATGAATCTGATGTTAGAGACGCTAATGATATTATGGATAAATTAAAAGCAGGCGTTAGTACTTTGAGAAGATATGTGAAAGAAATTAGAAACTTTAATATTCCGAGTGCTAAAAGAAAAGATGGTTCATATATTTGTAAAGGGAGTTTCAACTTTTGCCTTATTCTAAAAGATATTACAGATAAGATGTATACTCTTGAGGAAGGTTAAGATTTATCTGATTTATCTGATTTATTTATTTTACCAATTTTCATTTTCAAGATTTTCTATTACTTTTTCATAACATTCAGGGCAAACACTATGAGAAAATTTTGGTTCATAACCTAGGCCATATGGCAATATTTTTTCAACTCGAACAAAATTATCATCAATCTTTATAGCCTTACAATAGGAGCATATCGATACAATATCTCGAGCTTCTTTTTTTATAACTTCAGTTGATTCAACAACAATTCCTTTTATATTTCCGGAAATATCTTTCACAGGATTTAAGATTCTCCTTACTTTACCAGTCTCAGCTATTGACGAGTCCAATATATATTCAACCGGATATCCTGAGTTTGCAACATTATTAACCTGGGTTCCGAACTCAGTTACACTAGCCTCATCATAAAATTCCCGATAATTTTTTCCAATAATTTGGCTGGTATCCTTATACCCTAACAGGTTTAAATAGTATGTATTAAGTGCTTTATAATTTAAGTCCAAATCTATTTGAAAAATGGGATGATTGACTGAATTTAGAGTCTGAGTATTAATGCGCAGTCTTGTCTGAAATAATTCTTTTAATAACCTTTCTTTTTTCTGGTCTTTATACTTTAAACTAATTCCGACTAGAATTGTCACCAGAGTTATTGATATTGAAAATATTAAAAATTCCGGTCTTAAACTATCCACTAGTCTAATATATACGGATTCATGCATTAATTTTAATTGTTCTTCAGTCATTAATTTATGAGCTTCATCAAAAATCAGCATACTAATAGGATTTATAATAAAGAATCCCAATAATAAACAGTCTAATGCTCTTGTTAAAAAGGGAATATTTCTTATCGGAGTGATTATTCTTTCAAGCATGATACTTCCATATTCAGAAATATTTCAATTTGGCTCAATGCTGTCATTATTCAGTAACTGGTCCTGGACAATAGCCGTTTGAGACTTTTCATAATATATTCTTCATCATCAACGATTAGATTGTATTTTTACTTTCCAACAGATTTATCTCCTTCTGTAAAAAAACGGCAAGCTTCATCAATATCCACCAACAGTCGCTTAAACCATCCATCTGATGACTGGCAATCACTTCTAATCTTTGTCACTATATCATCAGGAAGTATTAAATCCTCATATGAATCTGCTTCTACTAAATCAAGATTGTTTATAATGATATCTGCAGTACAAATTATTTTTAATAAATCTACATCATTAGCCATATTGGAAAGAGAGTGATGTCTCGCAATAGTATCGGATAAGGCCATAGGGAGTTTCCATTTAGAGGCCAAATACCCCCCGATTTGAGCATGATTCATTAAGCCTATCTTCTTTTCAGCTTCAAAAAATGAAATGCTTTCTTCTTTCTTTATTCTCCATATCTCTATGAAAAGAGATTCGAAGTTATTTATCAAAATTAATTTGCCAATATCATGAAGGAGCCCTCCAATAAAACAATCATCAGGGCTATGGAGACGGGTTGTGTTCGCTATATGTTTGCTGGCAACCGCAACAGAAACCGAGTGTGTCCAAAAGTCGGTTATCTTGAAACCTTCCATGTCCGAGATATTCGAAAATGCTTTTATGACAGATACTGAAAGTACTGCGTTACGCACAGTATTAAAACCCAATAATGTAATAGCATGAGGAATGTTTCCAACTTTTGACCTTAGTCCGAAAAAAGCAGAATTAACCAGCTTCAATATCTTCGCGGCAATTGCCTGATCATTTTCCATCACATCGCTTAATTTTTTAATTGATGTGTTGTAATCCTGTAATAAATGGTTTACCTCCATTGCTATTGTCGGAAGTGTAGGCAAATCTTCAACTCTATCCAAATGACACCTTAACTCATTGTTGTCCATAACTTTTACATCCTCTTTTTTACCAACAGACTGCTAACAATTTAAAGAGATATTTTGATTGTATTTTTCCATTAATAGGTGAATTTAATACTCAATATTATCCATTTTTTTGCTTGAACTCAAACTTTCATCTGTATTGCCTACCGGTAGAATTATTGTAAACATTGTTCCACATCCTTCTTCACTTTCTACTGAAATAGAGCCATTGTGCTCTTCAATAATATTATAAGCAATGTTAAGTCCAAGGCCTGTACCTTTCCCAATCTCTTTAGTCGTAAAAAAGGGATCAAAAATTTTAGTAATGTTATCTTTAGATATACCTGGCCCTGTGTCACTTATTTTAATTTCCAGATATTCATCTCGTACATCTGTTCCAATTCTAATTTCACCCTCACTTTCCATACACTGTACTGCATTAAACAAGATATTCATGAATACCTGGTTGAGTTTTTGTGGATAGCACATTATTTCCGGAATATTACCGTATTTTTTTACTACTGTGGCTTTGAGTTTTATTTCATTCCAAATCACATTTAATGTTGAATCAAGATTTTCATTAATATTTGAATATTCCGGTTTATCTTTTCCCGGATGTGCAAAGCCTTTTAAATCATCAACTATTTTTTTTATTCTTAATACTCCATCCTGTGACTCTTTTATCAAATTATCAATATCGTTGAGCATAAAATTTATATCTAATGTTAATTCGAGTGCTTCAATTTCATCAATTTCTTTTGATAATCCTATTTTTTTATCTTTATCTTGATTAGTTTTCTTTATTTGATTGATAACTTCTTTATAATGTTTAATCATATTAATTAAATCTTCACTATAATTACCAAGAGTGAATAAATTACTACTTACAAATCCTGTAGGATTATTTATCTCATGGGCTATTCCTGCTGCTAATTGGCCGATTGATGCCATTTTTTCTGACTGAAGCATTTTAACTTGTGTCTGTTTTAATTTCTCTAATGTCTTTCTTAATTCACCATGTGACTTATGAAGCTCTTGTTCAGTATTTTCCCGTATTTTAATTTCCTTTCGTAATTTATCCTCTATCACTCCTCTCTCAACCAATGACGTTTGCAGTTGGTTTGTCTTTTGGCTTAATTGATTATTTAGCTGAGATAATTCTATATTTCTTTCTTTAACTTCTTCTTCGAGAGTAACTCTATCAGTTATATTTCGACAAACTTCTACACCTGCTATAATATTCTCCTTATCATTAAATAGGGGAAAACAAGAATTTTCCCAGTATGAAGAGGTATTATTAATATCTTCTGCCACTCTGAGAGTCATAATGGATTTTCCTGTCAAGAATGCTTTTTGGACTCCACATCCTTCACATATTCTGTTTCTTTTTTCATAGACTTTATAGCAATATTCGCCTTTATGTTCTCCAAAAGCGCTTACCATTGCTTTGTTTTGATAAATAATCTTAAAATCCATGTCTTGAATTGTTATACCATCAGGAAAATTATCAAGAACTTGTTCATGTAATATTGAATTCATTTTTTCTCCTTATATGATCATTGTCAAAAATATCACTGAATTATATAATTTAATTTTCCTCACCTTTTCTGAATAGCCTTAACATCAAACCATATGACATGATCATTATCGTTTTAAAGATAGTAAATAAACAGAATTGGAAGGTAGAATGAGTTAGGTGTTAGATGAGTTATCAACTTGGACATCGTCAATACTATCATTCGTTATATCGGCAGTTTCAAAAAATATATTCAATAAATATTTTAAAAGTTTATTTATCCAAGATGTCTCTTACCTTGTGGGCTAATTCTTTTTTTGAAAAAGGTTTGTTGATAAAATTAATGGAAAAACATCAGGGTCAGACCTTCATTATTGACAGAGTCAACTATATCTAAAAGCTTCAAGAACCTAATTAATTGAGAATAAACAATGCCATTTTTATACTTTGCTATAGCAATTTGCTTTTTCATAATACCTCTTTTATTTTTTTCATTCTATAGGTGGCATCATTCTAGAGAAAATAAACGTGCACCATTTACCGATAAATTCTTACGCAGCCCCGGCCAATCTCTCAATGAACAAATACAATTAGTAAGTGATGAGATCACTGTATATTCAAGCTTTTTAATGATATTTCCTATGTTTGCGCTATCTGTTGCTATTATCTTCAATCAAGGATTAACTTATTATGTCGTCATTATTATTCTATTTGAGTTATTCTTCTTTACAAAATTATGGAAGTATCTGAACAAGAGAAGAAGCCTACGATTAGGTTATGATGGTGAAATTGCTGTCGGGCAGGAACTTAATCTTCTAATGCTGGATGGTTACCATGTGTTTCATGATCTGGTGATAGACAGGATTAAAAAATTCAACATAGATCATATTATTGTTGGCAGCTCCGGTGTTTATGCGGTTGAAACAAAGACACGATCAAAATCCCGAATAAAAAAGAAGAATGAATCAGCCAATGTTATCTATGATGGAAACGCCCTTAACTTTCCTCATTACTCAGATACTGCCTCTCTTAAACAGGCAAGACTTAACGCCTTAACACTTCAAAAGTGGATAACCAGCGCAGTTGGTGAACAGGTAAATGTTGAGGCTATACTGACAATACCCGGCTGGTATGTTGAAAGGAAAGCTGCACCCAGAGGAGTAAATGTATTAAACCCTACTGAAATAATAAAATTTCTTAAAAGCAAAAAAGAAAAACCCCTCTCTGACAGTATGATCCAGAGAATACTACACCAGCTTGATCAGAAGTGCAGGGATGTGGAACCCATTACAGTCCAAATTGAGGCTAGTGTATAGATCAAGGTAACAGGACCAGATCTTCACTTTATGAATCCTACAAAATAAAGATCTGATCTCTTTGACTGCTTGCAAATTTAGTAAGTTCAAGCAGAGGGTTCAGGTCTACTCCTGTAATAATGAGGTTGAATGTGGAAGAACATGAGAACGTTGTTATGGAAAGGGGTCAAGACTGCCTTTGACCATTGACAGAATTTTTATCATTTTAAAACAAAGGGCAAATTCTCAAAGCCGAATTTGCCCTTGTGTTATTCTCTAACCCTAAAAGTATAACTACCCACCCAAAATCTGGATGCGAATCCTTCAGAATCAGGAAGACAGACTGAAGCGGTTAAGGCTGAAGACTATTAGTTTTAATTTGATTTTCCTGACAGCCCTCAGTCTATAATGCTTCAGCCTGCTTTCCTCATTCCTTCTTCTGACGCTAATTTTCTCTGCTCGCTTGGAATGTTAATCTGCTCCTGATAATCATCCTCTTTCACTTTCCATTCAATTAATTTCATTTCAATTCCTCCATTGAAATTAGTCTGAAGCCTGTTAATAAAATAGGCTGAAGCGGTTAAGGCTGAAGACTATTAGGTTTACTGCTTTTACTAACAGCCATCAGTCTAAAAAGCTTCAGCCTGTCTTTATCTCCACCTCAATCATTTTTTTTTCATGCCATATTTAATTTCCCCTTCATTAACTTCGAAGCCAATCTTATTTTTCTTTTTCTCAGGTGGTGCCATGAGTTGTCGAATGGCTTCAAAGATTACTTCTATTTTTTCATCATGATTTTCGAGACGTTGTTCGAGCTCATCGAGTTTTAACGCCAATTCCCTATGGGCTGCTACCATCTCACGTAGTCTTACAAAAGCCCGAACCACAAAGACACTCATGTGGATCGCCTTGGAAGTTTTGAGAACATTTGCCGCCATGATTGCCCCATATTCAGTGAAGGCATATGGAGCCTTCCTCCTTCCGCCGTGCCCATAACTTGAAATCGCAATTTGCGACTTCAAGTCGGTTGCCTGGAGGAGCCCTTCATATTCTTCTTTTGTCAATTGGAACATAAAATCCTCCGGGAACCGATCTGCATTTAAAATAGGCTGAAGCGGTTAAGGCTGAAGACTATTAGGTTTACTGCTATTACTAACAGCCATCAGTCTAAAAAGCTTCAGCCTTGTTTTTTAGCAACTACAACGTAGCGACTTGTAACCCCAAGTATTTTCTTTTTCTGCATCGCGGCAACTGTGCCACCCTGGAACCTCTCTGATGACATTGGAGCCTGCATAACATGTGTAACCGCCCACCCTGCTTTCCTCATCAAATTGCCGTAATCAATTATCAGGATGGCTGCTTCCTCATTTTCCTCAAGAGCAGGTGTCCCCTGAAAGTCTCTCCAGTCTGCATTTATCATCACAAGCCTGGTACCTTTTTTACTGTTCTCAAGGGCCAGACTGAAAAATCTTTCCAGAAAGTCCATATACTCTTCCCTTGTAAGGTTCGATATGCTCTCTTCCTCATACTCCTTCGCCTTCTTACTGAAATAGGGAGGGTCAAAGATGATAAGGTCAGGTTTTGTCTTGCCATTGACCGGCCATTTGAGATTATTAATGTCCCAGAAATGGTGTTCTATTTCCGGTCTTTCATCCGTTCTATCCACCATGTCAAAGCTCCAGCATCGCCGATTGAATGCCAGGCATGTGTCGGCAGTAACACCGCCACCGGCCATGGGATCAATAACCAGATCACCCTGTTTTGAGAAGTAATAAAGTATATGTGCTATGAGTTGTGCGGGAATTCTTCCGGGCCAGTCATCACCGAATCTTCTGTCGCAATCATTCCAGCTCCAGTAGTCCCAGGCCCTGATTCCCCATTGTAATTCTTTGTATTTGGCGGCGTCATTTTTCCCTGCCAATTTCAGTGCCCACACCAGAGGTTCAGGCCAGCCGTGCTTTTCAGCAGTCTGCGGGACTGTAAACCCTTTTCCTAAATCGCTATTTGGCGGATTTGGCAGCATCGCCAAATTCGCCAAATGATCTCTGATTCGTTCTCTTTTTTCTTTCAAACTTTCAGCAATGCGTTCTTGTGGGATTCCAAGAAGATTCATCCTGAATATCTTCAGATCAAGTGCCATCTGTGAAGCAGCCCTTAAATCTGCGATATACTCATCTACCGTTCTTCTTGCACGGCCAACCCATCCGGCAATTTCTTTTGAACTCAACTTCGGATCATCCTGATATGCCCTTCTTGCAGCACTTCTGGCCTCTTCATCATTAAGCTGCCTCGGCCCTATGGCCTGTTTTGCAGCATACAGCAAAGGATGCGTTCCATTGAGCTTTATTATTTGTGCGGGAATTTCTTCTTCGCCAATGCCCTTATAAGCAGTAAATCTATGGGCTCCATCCAGGATGCGGTATTTTCCCGGCTCATTCGGATGCGCCTGCAGATGAATTGGATCAAACTCAAAACCATCCCTCATGTTTTCTTCAAACATAGACACCCTTTTATGGTCTATGCTGCTACGTGGATAAATACTGCTGTCCAGAACGATATTTTCAATTTTAATAGTGTGCACTTTGCCCATAGCAATCACCTGTATTTTTTTACGTGAAATGATATTTATTTATGGTTATAAAACATGGAAGGCCAAACATGTATAATACAAGCATCATGCCATAGTAAGATGATTACTATCTATTATTTATAAAACCGTGTATCCGCCAGAATAACAGGTAGTTATTAAGAGCTTATATTTCCGGGATAGGTATTAGGCTGGTTTAATTTCAAAATAAATACATTTGGAGTGCACAATATCATGTGCATGATGCACATTTTTTTATGCATGCATTAATTCATATAGAGTGCTTTATCCAGTTTTAAAAATTATATATATCCTCTGCAAAATCGGGGTCGTCTATCAGTCTTTTGGCAAAATTGATATACTTGTTGACTATTGCCCGCACTGCAAGCTGCAGTGCATAGGCCTTAACGGGTTTTTCAAGCAGGTATGTTATGTTTGCCGCCACACACATATTAACAACATCATCACTTGCATTGCCTGACATCATTATGGCATCCTCATAGGCCATGGGATATCTGTCGGAAATGCTGTCAAGGAAGATAAAACCGGTAGAATTGTTCAGGAATACATCAACCACAAAAATTGCAACACTGGATTTCTGACTTTTGCAGTATACAATCGCCTCTTCAATATCAGTAAAGGCGATGACTTCACCCCATGTATAAAATCTTTTGATAATATCAAATACGACCTGGCAAACCTCTTTATTATCATCAACAATAATAACGTTTAAACCGTCCGACATGGCATCCGCCTCCTTTTTGTGAAGAAGTACTGGGTTAGTATTATCGCAAAGATCGCACCGGAAATCAAAGACCGTTTTCGGAAATCAGATACATTTATTTTATATACTAAAAGATATCACTCCATATTTTCGCAAACAAGCCCGGCAAATCCGGAACATGAAACCTCTTCTGCTCCATCCATCAGCCTTGCAAGATCATAGGTAACCCTTTTTGATGCAAATGTCTTTTCAAGACCGGCTTCTATTCTTTTTGAAGCCTCGGACCAGCCGATATAATCAAGAAGCATCGCTCCGCTCAGGATCAGAGACCCGGGATTTACCTTGTCCATGCCTGCATATTTAGGCGCTGTTCCATGGGTAGCCTCAAATATTGCATAACCGTTTTCGTAGTTAATGTTTGCACCGGGAGCCATACCTATCCCTCCGACCTGGGCAGCAAGAGCATCGGATATATAGTCCCCGTTCAGATTCATTGTTGCAATTACATCGAATTCATCAGGTCGCGTAAGGGCCTGCTGGAAAAAGATATCTGCAATAGCATCCTTTATGAGTATCCTGTTATCCGTGGTATTTTCATCAAAGTCATCCCATGCCACGGTGTCTTCCGGATATGCCTCCTTTGCAAGTTCATAACCCCACTTTCTAAAGGCCCCCTCTGTGTATTTCTGTATGTTTCCCTTATGCACAAGGGTTACGCTTGAACGATGATACCTTTTTGCATATTCAATTGCTGCCTTTATCAACCGCAGGCTCCCGGTCTTGCTTATGGGTTTTACCCCGATACCCGAGTCGGAACGTATTTTCCACCCGAATTCGTCATTAAGGTAATCTATCAGCTTTTTAACTTCACCGCTGCCGGATTCCAGTTCCAGGCCTGCGTAGACATCTTCTGTATTTTCCCTGAAGATCACCATATTTACCCTTTGAGGTTCCTTCACGGGGCTTGGTACCCCCGGAAAATACCTTACAGGCCTGACACAGGCAAAAAGATCCAGAACCTGCCTAAGGGTCACATTAAGGCTCCTGATTCCTCCGCCCACAGGAGTGGTTAAAGGCCCCTTTATACCCACCCGGAACTCTCTAAAGGCATCAAGAGTTTCTTCAGGAAGCCATTCACCGGTATTATTATAGGCCTTCTCACCGGCCAGTATTTCCTTCCACTCTATTTTTCGTTTGCTGT
Organism: Desulfatiglandales bacterium; assembly: GCA_963667015.2. Lineage (GTDB taxonomy): Bacteria > Desulfobacterota > DSM-4660 > Desulfatiglandales > HGW-15 > JAAZBV01. The sequence goes on along the minus strand of CAXXJJ010000001.1, from coordinate 759,967 downwards.
GCCAGCAGATTTCCACTGCCCGGTCTATCACCATGGAAGCTGCCTTCCATATATCAGGACCAATCCCGTCGCCCTCTATGTATGGAATAACAGGTTTGTCGGGGACAATAAGCTTTCCTTCAGAAAAGGATATTATATTAGATTCCAATGAAATTCTCCTTTTTATCTATTCTTTTTAATGCTGAATATAAAATATTATTTTTTAACGCCGGTCAACCAATTAATATTTTCCCTCTACAATGGATATGAACAGATCTTTTGAAATCGGTATTTTATTAACTCACAGCAGGATTTTACCCTGATTTATTATAGTTGACTCGAAACATCATTTTTTTTTATACTTTTTAGAATCGATAACCGATGATTATATAAGACCTTTTAGCTTTACCATTCAAAACCGTAATGAGGCGCGGTTTTCTTTCCTGGGCAAAGCTGAAACTATTAATAACCATAAAGGGGGAAGTTATGTTAGAACTCAAGAAGGGCGCTGATATCCTTTCTACAATAGGTGGAATCAGCAGCCTGAAGGAAGCCGAAGAAGTCTTCAATAAGTATTGTGACAAAGATACTATTTCTAAACTGACTAAAATAACGAATGAAGATGCCCGCCTGAAAATTGCGAATGCCATCTCAATGATGAGGCCCGATGCAGTCTTTGTGAATACAGGAAACGAAGCCGATATTCAGAAAATCAGAGAGATGAGTCTTGAAAAGGGAGAGGAAAAACCCCTTGCCATGAAAGACCATACTATCCATTTTGATCTGGCCGAAGAACAGGGAAGGATTGTTGACAGGACATTCTACATAGTCAATGAAGACGAAAGTACCAGTACCCTGGCTAAAAAAGTTGCAAGAAACAATGCAATGGAACATATAAAGACATATATGGCAGGCCTTGGAAAGGGTAAGACCCTGCTTATAGGTTTCTTCAGCAGGGGACCTGTTGGGGCGCCGGCTGCACTTCCTGCAATAGAAATGACTACATCAACCTATGTTATGCATTCAGGTAATATTCTGTACAGGAATGTCTATGAGAAATTTGATGAAGAGGTCGCAAGAAAGGGCTATATGCTTACAAACGTCCACAGTGAGGGCCCAAACAGACCTGAAGACTTACCAAATGCCCGGGTATATATGGACAGGAGCTGGCTTACGACATATTCAATGTTCTGCACCTATGCCGGAAATACACTGCTCCTTAAAAAGGGGAATCACCGCTTTGCAGTTGACCTGGCAACATATTACTACAAAGAAGAAGAACTTTCCGAGCATATGTTCATTACCGGTATGACAGGCAGGGACGGCAGGAAAACCTACTTTGCCGGGGCAGCCCCATCCGGCTGCGGAAAAACAACCACCGCCATGGTGGGGACCGACTTTATTGGTGACGACCTGGCCCAGTTGTGGATTGCCGAAGACGGCACACTGAGGGCCATAAACCCGGAATGCGGTATTTTCGGAATTGTACAGGATGTTAACCGCGAAGGAGACCCCTATCTCATGAAATGCCTGAGAGAAGAAGGTGCCGAGGTTATCTGGTCTAACGTGCTTATAGATGAAAACAACGTGCCCCACTGGGTGGGAAACGGGGAAGAGGCCCCCAAAAAGGGTATTAACTTCCAGGGAGAATGGTTTGAGGGTAAGACCGATAAGAACGGAAAACCTGTACCACTGAGTCATCCAAATTCAAGATGTACACTTTCCAACACCGAAATAGGTAACTATAACCCGGTGGCCGGGGAAGATCCGGATGGTGTTGAGGTCAAGGTGATAACCTACAGCGGACGTGATGCAGATACCATGCCCCCTGTATGGGTGGCAAAAAATCCTGATCAGGGTGTAATAATCGGGGCATCAGTACTGTCTGCGGCAACTGCAACCGAGGTAGGTGTTTCCGGTGTGAGAAGACAGCCCTGGGCAAATCAGCCTTTTATACCCGGCCCCCTGGCAGATTACATGAATGCCCAGTTTGTCTTTTTCAATTCTTCAAAATTAAAACAGAAACCTATAATGTCCGGCCTCAACTATTTTCTCACCCACAGTGCAAGGGGTGGAGAAGGAAACGGTCTGCTGGGCGAAAAACGCGACGTCAAGGTCTGGCTGGGATGGCTTGAAAAGAGGGCAAACGGTGATGTGGAGGCTATTGATACACCAATAGGATTTATCCCGAAATATGAGGACCTGAAAGAACTTTTCAGCGAAATAGACAAGGATTATCCTGTGGAACTCTACAATAAACAGTTCGCCTTCTATATAGATAACATTGTCTCCCGTATTGATCTTCAGGAAGAAGAATACAGGAAAGAGGAAAATATTCCGCAGAAACTCTTTGATATATATGCTGAACAAAAGAAAGGTCTTCTGGCCTTTAAGGAAAAATATGGATCTATAGTATCTGTTGATCAGCTTGTTCAGGGTATCTAGACACTGATAGCTAAATATAAAATGAGGATATTGTTTGAAATCAGGCTATCATTATATTCTAATCAATACTGAGAAATAAGTATGATTTTAATTTAAATATTTAGAAACAGAAACATAAAAATGGAAAATCCCGCCAAGGGCCTGGAAACCATTAAACGGGATTTTCGCAATTTCCACTAGAAGGCTGAATGCCCTCTATTAGGTTAAGGGTATTATTATATTTGAGTTGAGATAAATGTCAAACCAATAGTTTCTTCCGCCCTAAAACCTTTTTATACGGATTCAGCCTTCCTTATAACCAAGAGGAGGGTTAATATGGAAGAGATATTAGGAACGATTATTAAATATATCGCTAATGAGAACGGACATTCTGGTTACATTATTTTTATTATCATTATTCTTGTCGGATTTTATCTATTAAAAAAACTAAAAATAATCGTGGTTATTTTAATAAAAAACAACTTTAAATTTTTTCTTAAGTATAGAAATCATCAGTAACATTTATTTTACTGGTTTCGGTGGGCCCCTTTAGGGGCCTCCTTATCAATCCTAATTATCCTTGTTAAAAATTGACGATGACCATCGATATCTTTTCTTAATAGCTTTCCATCACAATATCCTACACTTAAAAACAGTCAATTACGTAATACATAAAATAAATTTTTTAGAAGTAAAAAATAAAAAAATCAGGATTATATTCTCAAACATCTATAAAAACTTTGGAGTTTTAGCCTCCGGAATAGAATCAAGTGACGGGATGTATGGCTTGATATCGATTACGGGAGTGCCATCAAAGGCATCAATACTATTTATATTTATCACATTCCTTTCTATTGAAATAATAGAAGGGATAAATATCGCCACAGGATTAGGCCTGACAGGCGATCGCGTGGCGAATATTCCTGTTAAAGGATTCTTTTTATTATGCCTGGGATGTACCTTTAGAAGCTGCCGGTCGGATTCATTATCGCTATTATGGAACCATAAAAGAATAATTATATGGGAATAGAGCTCAAGCCCATGGACAGCTTCTTCATAGGCTGGTAATATCTCAACTGATGTGAATTCTTTTTCTGATCTTATAAAACCTATCGGGGTAACCTTATAGGACATTTTTTCTCCTGAAAAGCTGATTGATTTATTTTGTGATAATTTAAGGTACATTTATTGCATAAATAGGAAAATATTGGAATGAATAATACCCCTGAAATACAGATTCGCGATTCTGCGATCACCGATTCGTTTTTTATCAGGGATCTGAGTTCAAAAGCATTTAAGCCTTTTGGAGAATATGGCGATGTAGTACAAAAGTGGCATCTGTCCGGGAACAGCATAACAATAATTGCCTTTCGTGAAGACCTGCTGCTCGGCTTTGCCATGGTAAGTAAACCCTTCAGCAGGTATGATCTGAGTAATTCAAGCGAATTACTGGCAATTGCCATAGAAACCGACTGGCAGGGCAAAGGAGTAGGAAAGCTTCTCTTAACCGGAATCGAGAAGGCGGCATCTGAAACAGGAATAACAACGATGTTTCTGCATACGGCTGTAGAAAATAGAAATGCCCGGAAACTGTTTTCGGATTCAGGATACAGTATCTGGCAGATTAAAAATAATTTCTATCCCGAGGGACAGGATGCCTGTGTTATGGCAAAAAAACTTTTAATTATATAGATAGATATTTACTAAACACTAAATATTTAATTAATATAATTTAATATTGATAGAATTAAGCAAATATTATTCAAACAGTCATCTTTTAAATGTTGATAATCTGACGGTGCAGTGACATGTTTATGTATATTTAAAAGTTAGTTTTTCTTTTACTTTTTATTATTTTAATAATACTGCGCTTATTATTGGAGGAATTATAAGGTATGGCACAGATAGACGCCTTTTTTAAACTTATGAATGAACAGGGTGCATCCGACCTTCATCTTGTCACAGGCCAGCAGCCGGTTATCCGTATCAATGGCGAATTAACCAGGATAAAATATAAAATTCTTGAGAATGACCCTCTGAAGGAAATGCTTTATGAAATAGCCCCTGAAGACAAGGTCAAACTCTTTGAAGAAACAGGAGATATAGATTTTGCCTATGAAATTCCGGGGCTTGCACGTTACAGGGCAAACTTTTTTGATCAGAAATATGGAATTGCTGCTGTATTCAGGGAAATCCCGTCAGAAATTCTTACCTGTGAACAGCTTGGCCTTCCACCTGTTGTTCAAAAACTTGCATCTCTTCCAAGGGGACTTGTCCTGGTTACCGGACCTACCGGAAGCGGTAAATCAACCACACTTGCCGCAATAATCGATGAAGCAAACAGGACACGAAAGGATCATATCCTCACCGTAGAAGATCCTATTGAATTTGTTCATAAAAGCAAGGAGGCGGTTGTAAATCACAGAGAGGTCGGCCTGCACACAAGATCCTTTGCCGCGGCCCTGAGGGGCGCATTGAGAGAGGACCCGGATATTATACTCGTTGGGGAAATGCGCGACCTCGAAACAATCAGCCTTGCCATTGAAGCCGCTTCTACCGGTCATCTTGTATTTGGGACCCTGCATACAAGCAGTGCGGCAAAAACCGTTGACCGTGTTATTGAGGTATTTCCGGCAAACCAGCAGGAGCAGATAAGGAGCACGCTTTCGGATGGACTAAGGGCTGTTATCGCCCAGAATCTTTTTAAGCGGTCAGACAGAAAAGGTAGAATCGCCGCGCTCGAAATCATGATCGCTATCCCTGCCATAAGAAACCTCATACGGGAAGCCAAGACCTTCCAGATACCTTCAGCCATGCAGACAGGTAAAAAATACGGCATGCAGACCCTTGATGATGCTATTATGGCCCATCTTACGGCAAAACGTATCAGCCCCGATGATGCCTATGCAAAGTGTAATAATAAAGAAACCTTCAGGCCTTACCTGAAAAATCCGCCAACCGATTTTACCGATGCATGATCAGGATATGTTTTTATTGCCGCCTTATACCGGATATAAGAGGAGTTAAAGAAAATGAAAAAACAGCAGATCGACAACATATTAACTTCAATGCTTGAGTCCCATGAAAACGTATCGGACCTTCTGATGACAGTGGAAAAACCATTTCAGGTAGAATCAGACGGGGTATTGAAGCGGGTAAACCTTAATCCTCCTGTAGAGGCACTGACCCCGTTTCAGGCAGAGATACTTGCCCTTAACATCATTAACTCCGATAGACGTTTGACAAAAACCCTGATCCGGGAGGGCTCATGTGACACATCCTACCAGCTTGCAGGAAAGGCGCGTTTCAGGGTGAATATATTTTCTCAAAAAGGATTATACTCTACAGTAATGAGGCAGCTTGCCACAAGGATACCGACTGTAGAAGAACTGGGACTTCCTTTGGCATTTAAAAAAATGCCAAAGGAGCGAAACGGGATAATCCTTGTTACGGGCGCAACAGGCAGCGGTAAATCAACATCCCTGGCAGCAGTATTAAACGAGATCAATGAATCCCAGTCAGTGCATGTCGTAACACTTGAAGACCCCGTTGAATTTGTACATTCACAGAAAAAGGCAACCTTTAACCAGAGAGAAATGGGACATGATTTTGATTCCTTTTCTTCAGGCCTGAGGGCCGCTCTCAGGCAGGCGCCAAAAGTCATCCTTGTCGGCGAGATGAGGGACAGAGAGACCGTTGAGATTGGTCTGGCTGCCGCTGAAACAGGCCATCTTGTCCTGACCACACTTCATACCGTTGATGCCGGGCAGACAATAAACAGGATTGTCGGCATGTTTGAACAGGAAGAGGAAAAACAGATCAGGGTAAGACTCTCTGATACTGTACGCTGGATTGTATGTCAGAGACTTCTTCCAAAGGTAGGCGGAGGCCGTCAGGCTGCCCATGAAATAATGGGTTCCAACCTGAGGGTAAAGGATACGATTTTAAACGGGGAATCAGAGGGCAAGACCTTTTACGAAATAATTGAAGGAAACCGCCCCTTTGGAATGATGACATTTGACCAGTGTATAGTTGATCTTTACAAGGCAGGAAAAATCTCTGAGGATACTGCCATGAGCTATGCATCAAGAAAGGGCATAGTCGGCAGGATGATTGATACGGTAAAATCGGAACGGGGTGAGAAGACAACAGAGATTGAAGGTCTTAAGATTGATGAACAATATGGTCATAAAAAACATTAGAAAATAGCATTCAGGAGGCTGAGATGGAAGTAACCTGCTCCGGTTGCAATACAAAATTAAACATACCTGACGACAAGGTTCCGATGGATCAGACAGTCAGGATCAACTGCCCAAGGTGTAAAAACAAGATCACTATTGAACCGCAGAATATCGACAATGTAACGCGTGCAGAAGCTCAAACGGACGATGATTCTCTCGAATATTATGATGAATCAAAACTTGCCCTTGTAATGGCTGATGACAGTATATGCAACAAAGTCAGGGAGGCCGTTGAAGAAAAGGGTTATAGATTTGTCACTTCTCCGAACACAAGAGACACACTCCAAAAATTAAGATTTAACCATTTTGATCTGATGGTACTTGCTGATGGCTTTGACGGACAGGAGATCTTTGGCGGGCCTATTATGAATTATCTAAATCACATGTCCATGTCCAGCAGAAGAAGAATCTTTGTTACATTGATAGGAGACAGGTTTAAGACAATGGACGAGATGATGGCTTATGCATTAAGTGCCAACATGGTGATTAATCCCAGGGATCTTGGAAGTTTTTCCATGCTGCTGAAACGCGGACTCCTGGATTATCAGAGGTTCTACAAGGTATTTCTAAATATCCTTGAAGAGGAAGGCAAGATGTAGGAATCGCCAACAAGCGATAACGCCCTTTTAAAACAATGTTTATACTGTAAAGATTTTACGGTTTTAAAAATGGCTTGAGGTCAGGTTATAATACCCCTTTTGGATCGACAGTACATTGAAGTATATACGCACCTTTTATCCTTGAAAGATTTTTATTCCATCTGGTTTTTAGCCGGTTAATATCATCAGCTTCACCAAGAGCCCAGACAGACCCTCCAGCCCCGGCCCCTGCAAATCGTGCCCCGCACCCTGTTATTTCAGCATCCTTAATAAGTCTCGACGTTTCTGGTATCAATGCGTCCGGTGTAATCCTGCGCCTGATTTTCATTTCTTCCTTTATACACCTTACTGATTCCGGCCACGCCATTGCCTTAACCGATTTTATAAGTTCCCGCACAACATTATTTGCCTCCATCCAGCCGCTCCTTGTCCTGCCTTCAAGAAAATTTTTTAACCATGCCCTGTTGGTACTGGCAGAAACATGCCACTTCCCGCTGTATGCGACCAGGATTTTCTTTGAAAGTTGACTCATACCCTTATTATCAAGCAGTTTTTCTCTTTTAACCGGCATCTCCCTTTTACTGTAATTCCATAACCATCCATTCACACCGCCATAGACAGCTGCAGCCTGGTCCTGCATGCCGCAATTACCACCACTTATCCCGTCTTCCAGGTGATAACCCAGATAAAGGATATCTTTTTTTGATAATTGCCGTTTGCCGGATATCTGCTCACTGAGCTTTGCCAGTGCCTTCAAAAGCGCCACCAGTGCGGTACTTGAACCGCCAAGGGCTGACTTGACAGGTGATTGGGAATGAATTTTTATCTCAAGTCCCGTGAATCCAAAATAATTGACCGCCGCAAAAAAAATGGCAAATGGACCTGAAAGGTTCATATTCCTGGCATTACAGCTTACCCCGTCAGGAAATCCCTCTGATGTTATCCTCACCATACCATCCCTGTAGGGTAAAAGAGCAACTGTTGTCCTGAGGCTCAGGGCTATATTGAAGGTAGATGGCCTGTATCTCTCAAAGGGAAGAGACATTGCCTTTATATCCCAGGTTCCGCCTGCGTCTATTCTGCATGGAGCAGAGGCTTTAACATTATTGCTTTTCAGGACTTCTTTTACAGAGATATCAGCAGGCATACATTAACCTTTTTATAGAGGAGGTGCCCACCTGTTGGTAGAGGCATCATAGGACCAGCAGTCTGCCAGGGCCTTCCTGGAGGTAAACTGCGGGTTTTGTGCCCACATGAGCATCTGCTCATGGGCATCCTTTACCCTTCTGAATTCTTCAGCATCACCGCCCACATCCGGGTGATGTATCCTTGCCATCTTTTTATAGGCCGATTTTATCCTGGAGGCCTTTTCCTCGGAGATAAGCTCCTCCAGTTTCAGTTTAAGACATTTTATTGATTCTCTTTCTGCCTTTGAAAAACGGGGTTTTTTTTTGCTGTCGGGCCTGATTGCCTTTGCGGGCAAAGCACTGTTGCAATTTTTCTTAAGGAGCGAAAGACTTGCATAGCTCCTTGAGTTTTTATTACTGATTATCGAGTACCACTCACTGCCGGAGTCGAGTATAAGTTTTTTAAGGTCATCAGCAGGCTTTTTTCCGGTTGTTCTCTTATGGGTAAACCTGGAGATCTCCTTTGAGTAAACAGGTAAAATATCGAGGATTACATAACTCCTGTTAAAGGAAAATGAGGCATACCGTGCATTGAAAGTACTTAAAAGCCCGTTTGAAAGGGAAAGGACCCACATGATCTGCTTTCGGCATTCGGTTGAGCAGTATCTTCTTCTTGCATCGAGGTCCGGTTTTCCGCAGGCAAGGCATTTTTTCTTTTTAATGCCAGAATTACCCTGTTTTACGAGTTCAAGCTTTGACATCTTATTAGACGATACGGGATATATCTCTCCTTTTAAAATCATTGCTGTCCCTGTTACGTTGAACAGTAATGGAATAATACCTGTTCATATTTGAATAATCAACCCTGATCAGCCGGCAGCCCTCATATTCTATTGACCAATCATTAAGGTTTTTTTATACTTCCCCAACACTACCGGAAAATATTAACAGTATAATTTGCTCAAGACTCAATAACAACGGACCGATAATGTACTTGTAGCTATCTCATCTGCCTCATATATCACTGAATAATTTCTGGTAACAGTAAGAGATTGTTACAATGGTCTGAGTCTGAAAGGAAATAAAAAATGTTTTTTAGTCGCAAAACCCCAGCCCACCTCCTGCTTATTGTTGTTTTCTCTCTTGCAGGATGCACAACAACTGATAAAAACACCCCTTTAACACTTGAAAGCCCGGTAGTTCAAGAAGAACAAACACCCGATCCGGCCGCAGAAACATCGGCTTCGGAGAAAAACGAGGGAAATAATATTGCCGAAGTAATAGAGAAAATGCCTGAAGAGGCCGGGAATTCAACTGCTGTCACACAAAAGATTCAGGAAGACAAACCTAGCGATCAGGAGCTCATTGACAGCGCCCTCGAACTTTTGCAGACATCAAATACCTACTGGGAACAGGGAGACCTGGACAATGCAATCGTCTGCCTCGATAGAGCATATTCCTTTGCATTGGATATTAACAATAATACCGGTCCCGAAATCATCCAGCAGCTTGAAGACGTGCGTATTGCAATTGCAAAAAAGACACTTGAGGTATATTCATCACGATATACGACTGCCAATGGCTTTCATAAGGCAATTCCTCTGCCCTCAGAAATTAACAGCCATGTGCAGAAGGCCATTAACCTTTTCAAGGGAAAGGAAAAAAAATGGTTTCTCAAGGTTTATGCCAGGTCAGGTAAATACAGACCGGCAATTGTGAGAAAGCTTAAAGAGGCTGGCCTGCCGGAGGAATTATCATGGCTTCCCTTCATAGAAAGCGGATTCAGCACGGGAGCCTACTCAAGCGCACGTGCCCTTGGAATGTGGCAGTTTATTGCATCTACAGGTTACAAATACGGCCTGGAAAGGGATAACTGGATAGATGAAAGGATGGACGCTGAAAAATCCACAAATGCCGCTATCGCATACCTGAAAGAGCTGCATCAGATTTTCGGTGAATGGACAACCGCACTGGCTGCATATAACTGCGGCGAAGCAAGAGTTTTAAGGGTAATCCGCCAGCAGAAAATAAGTTATATGGACAACTTCTGGGACCTTTATGAAAAACTGCCCAGAGAAACTGCCTTTTATGTGCCCAAATTTATGGCTGTCCAGTATATCCTTAATGATCCTGCTGCATATGGAATTGAGCTTCCACCTCTGGAAGAAGAACTCAAATATGAAAAAGTCAATATAAACAAACAAATGCTATTAAAGACCCTCTCAAAGGAAATGGATATTGAGTATGACCGTTTAAAGGAACTGAACTCCGAACTGCGTCAGAACGTAACACCAAATACAACATATGAACTAAAGGTCCCGGAGGGAAAAGGCGAAATCCTGATAGCTAAATTAAATGATATTCCTGTATATGTTCCCCCTGTGCCGGCATACGTTACCCATAGAGTACGAAGTGGCGAATCTTTATCTGTTATCGCCGAAAAGTATAACACCTCTATAAAATCGATCATGAACATGAACGGGCTCAAGAGCAGAAATTTCCTGAGAGCCGGCTGGAAACTTAAAATACCTACGGGTAAATATACATCTGCACCTGCCCTTACTGTGTCATCCGGAGAAAAGATTGAATATATTGTCCGGAAAGGCGACTCCCTTTGGAAGATAGCCGATAGTTTTAACACTACAGTCCAATCAATAAAGGCAATCAACGGTCTTCAGAGTAACTGGCTTAAGATTGGACAGAAACTCGTGATATCCAGCGGTGTAACTCAGACCAGTACAGGGGATGGCCACAGTTATACTGTAAAGAGCGGGGATTCCCCATACCTGATTGCTAAAAGACACAGTATGAATCTCTACGACTTTCTAAAATTGAATAACCTTACAGCTAACAGCACAATCTTTCCAGGGCAGGAAGTGAAGGTAATCCCACAGTAGATTTTCCAGTCTATATACCAGACGCTGCGGGAATAAAAGCTTATAAGCATCTTGCTTAATCGTATACTTCCGAGGATTGATTACTAATCACATTAAAGGGATATAAATAATGCCCGTATTATCAGGCCTGGATCTATTTAAGCTAAAGCACCATAAAAAATACAGGGGATGCCGCCTAGGTCTTCTTTCAAATCAAGCATCAGTATCACGTGATTTAATTCATGCAGGTACTGTTATATCAAGCCTATGTCCGGGTGACCTGAAGGCCCTGTTTGGCCCTCAACACGGCTATGCCGGTGAAGACCAGGATAATATGATTGAAACAGGACATTCGGCAGATAATCACCTGCGTGTCCCTGTATTCAGCCTCTACAGTGAACTGAGAGAACCCGCTCCTGAGATGATGGACCTGATTGATGTCCTCATGATAGACATGCAGGATGTGGGGACCCGAGTATATACCTTTGCATCAACCATGCTCAACTGCATGAAGGCTGCGGCTAATTACGGGAAAAAAGTCGTTATTCTTGACAGGCCAAATCCTGTTGGAGGAGATGTGATGGAAGGTAACCTGCTTGTTCCGGAACTGTACTCCTTTGTAGGGCCATGGAAAATCCCCATGAGACACGGCCTGACCATGGGCGAACTTGCACTCCTGTTCAACAAGGAACTATCAATCAATTGTGAACTGGAGATAATAAAAATGGAAGGATGGAGAAGATCAATGCTCTGGGAAGAAACAGGTCTTCCCTGGGCCATCCCTTCACCGAACATGCCTGTTCCAGAAACCGCCTTTGTCTATCCCGGACAGGTGATATGGGAGGGCACAAACCTGTCCGAAGGCAGAGGAACATGCCGTCCCTTTGAAATATTCGGAGCCCCTTATCTTGATACAGAACGCATACTGAAAAACATTCCAAAGGAATTCCTGGCAGGGTGTTTTCTTAGGGAGGTATCCTTTCGGCCGACATTCAATAAATGGCAGGATAAAATTTGCAAGGGATTTATGATTCATATCCTGGACAAACACACCTTCAGATCATTCGATACAGCAATTGCCCTTTTAAAAACTGTTATAGATATCCATAAAGAAGACTTTGAATGGAAAAACCCGCCATATGAATACGAATATGAAAAATTACCGATAGATCTTATTCTGGGTAATTCTGATTTAAGGAAGGCGATTCAGGAGGGGGAGGGGATGCTTGAGATAATGAAAATATGGCTTTCAGAGTATAAACATTTTAATGAACTGCGCAGGCCATATCTTTTATATTGAACTAAATAAAATTGAAATTTGTTGTTTTTATATTTAAGCCGGCTTAATTCCCCCCCGTTGCCTTAAGCAGACTTTTAATGTCTCTCCTGATATTGAATCTCAAGTTTCTTCAGAACCTTTAACCGGCATTACTTATTTTTCCGGTTAAGTTTCCTTTTTATCCTGCATTACTAATGTGTGCTGCTTTCTTAATTATTGTCAGACGGACAAACCTTAATTGTTTCTTCATAGCGCTAGTCGATCTTCTTTTTACCACCACTGGCTATCCATTCATCAATTGCATTCTTATCAAATCGCCATACGCGGCCTATTCTAATAGCAGGTATCTTATCTTCTGCAGCATATTTGCATATGGTAATCTCGTGCAGCTTAAGATATTTTGCTAATTCTTTTGTTGTCATTATCTGTGGCATGGTAAACTCCCTCTTTATGATATAGATTAATAAAATAATCGAAAAATCCGTATTATTACTTATAATACCTCAAAGCTGGAAAGTCAATACAATAAATGGTCAACAGTGGGTATAGTTATCCTATATTCATATATTTTATTTGTCTTTTATGTTATACATTAGTTTCTGTATAATTAATGATAATTATATAAATAATATTATAAATTTAATAATTATAAAGGAAAAATGCCTGTCCAAACCTCAATTAAAGGCTATATCTTATGGAAATGATTATAATTTACAGTCTAATAAAAAATTTGTTGAAGCAAAATGGTATATTTTACATCTTGATATGGCCAATCCTTAAATAACCGGCAAAGAATCGATGATTGGGAAGGAATCACTTCATTGCAGCCAGCTTTTTTTCTGCATCTGCTGCCTCAGGTGATTTAGGATAGGTTTTAATAAGATTTTCTAAGACATTCTTGGCGACAGCCGGATTATCGGTTTTCAGCCATGCAATTGCCTGGCGGTACATGGCATTAGGGACCTTATTTTCATTGGGATAGTTCTTGATAACTTTATCGAATTCGAGGATTGCATGCTCATATTGCTTGAGCCCCATATAGCATTCACCGATCCAGAACTGCGCATTATCTGCAAGATCAGATTTTGGATAGGTACCAAGGAATGACTTAAAACTGTTTAAGGCCTGATCATATTTTTCGTCATTAAACAAGTCGAGACTGGACTCATAAAGGAGAACATCCGATTGCTTTTCAACACCGTTGACTGTATTCAGGGTGGTTGCATTTCCCTGCGGGGAAGGTGTTACCTCGCCAGTATCTTTATTAATATACTCAAAGGGCTCAAGGTTCAGATACTGCTGCTGATAGTTAACCACCTTCTCAAGGCGTTCAACCTTTTCAGCAATCACATTTAGATCTGCCTTAGCATCACCCTTTTCACCGAGCTCCTTTTCAAGGTTATATTTTATCAGATGTTCGTTATCCTCTACCCTTCCGGCCAGCTCCCTTAGGTCACTTTTAAGCGTCTCGATCTCCACCATAATCGCTGCCTGGCTTGAATTTACAGTATCAATACTGGCACCGGTAGATTCCTTTAACTCGGCAGTTGCCTTCTGGAGGGCGTTAATCTGATCTGTCGTATATTTTATATATTCCTGATCGGTTGCACATGAAGCACCGAAAAGGAGAAGGGATACTAATATTCCCCCGGCTGCCAGACTGTTTTTATTTAAGGATAGCAGATTCATCGATATATAACTCAGAATGGTAAATAAACCTGACCTGCAGATGACCCCGCAGATCAGGTTTTAAAAATTTAATATAAATAAGATTTTATCTTACTGAATTAATACAAACTCATCACGACGGTTCTTGGACCATGCTGCTTCGTTTTTGCCTTCTACTGCCGGTTTTTCTTCACCATAACTTACTGTGGTGATCCTGTCAGATGGTACCCCAAGGGCGTTTAAGAATTTGGCAGCGGCTTCAGCTCTTCTTGCGCCAAGTGCCAGGTTGTATTCTGTGCTGCCCCTGTCATCACAGTTACCTTCAATTTTAAGTTTATAACCTCTATTGGCCTTCAGCCATGTGGCCTTTCTGGTAAGAATTTCCTGTGATTCGGACTTCAGCTCTGAACTGTCATAATCAAAATAGACTCTTTCAGATGTCATTGCATCTTTCGCAGCCTGTGCGGCTTCCTCAGCACGGGCCTTTTCTCGCCTGATTTTTTCCTGTGCTGCTGCGTCGGCTGCTTCCTGAGCCTTCCGCCTTTCTTCTTCCGCTTTAGCTAATCTTTCAGCTTCTTCCTTAGCCTTCTGAGCGTCTATTTCTTCCTGTGAAGGCCCAGTTGGTGCCGGTGGTTGCTTTTGACATGAAGAGGTGAATAAGAGACATGCAGTAATGAACCCTACTAGAAACAGACCGATCATGGATTTTTTAATCATTTTATCCCCCTGACTATTTTTTATGTTGATACAATAAAGAAAAAACGAATATTTTTTATCATCCTGAAATCAATATTTCAAAGATGGAGATAATTGATACATATTTATATTTGATTTAACAATTATAGTCAAACAATAAATATTTAGTATTTATTCAAAATAATCTTCATCTTGTTAAAGCTATTGAATACTTCCAGGCCTGACAAAACACACACTATCCCTTTCCATGCAAGCAATTACAGTGCCAAATAAATCCGAACGCATCATCACCTGTAATATTAAACAGTTACAAATTTTCACTGACCCTGGTACGATCCAGGCACTTTGAAAAAGATATAAATGTGTATAATAATCAGCACATTTTTGAATCATACTATGTACAAGAATCAATACATCCTAAACAGCTAGTCCAGCGCCGGCTCTAAAGGGGACCATGAGGGTTCCCATTCTTCCCCTTTAAAATAGGTAATCCTCCGCTGATTGTACCCATTGGCATTCATCAGGTACAGATGATATCCGTCTGACCTGCTGGAACTAAAGGCAATATATCCTCCGTCAGGCGACCAGCAAGGGTCTTCGTTGTTTCCGCTGCCTTCGGTAAGCCTTTTTATGCCCGAACCATCCGGGTTCATGGTATATATATCATGTATGCCTTCGGTTATTGCAACAAAGGCAATTCTATTCCGGGCCGACCATACCGGACTCGCGCATTCTTTAAAGTCACCAAAGGTAATCCGCTCTTCACTCTGGGTAACCAGGTCCTTTATATAAATCTGTGGAGTATTACCTGACCTGTTTGAGGCAAAAACAATTTTTTTACCATCAGGTGACCTTGACGGTGAAATATCATCACCTGAGTGCCTTGTCAGTTTATTAACAATCTTTCCATCCGGATCAACATTATATATATCTGCATTTCCATAATCTCTCATAACAATATCAAGACTCTTTCCGTCATGAGTCCAGCTTGCGCTTAACCCTTCCTGCCGGCCCGAAATCCTCCTTATCTTTTCCGAGACAAGATCCATATAATACAGTTTCATATTCCCTTCCCTGTAGGAGGTAAATGCAAAGCCTTCTCCCTTTGGCGACCATCTCGGGAACAGAGCAATACTCTTGTCGGAGGTAATCTTTTTAATATTGTGCCCGTCAAAATCACACATATATATTTCCTTGTTTCCGGTGGAATTATTTACAAAAAGAAATTTGGTTGAAAATATTCCCTTTACAGGTAGAAGTTTCTCAATTATTTCGTCGCCTACCCGGTGCATGAGCTGACGGTACTCATCTGTCTTCCCGTAAAACCTTTTCCCAAAGAGCTGTTTAGCCATATAGGGATCATATACCCTTACATTCAGCTCAAGGTTCCTGCCTATGCATTTATATGTTCCCTTTATCAGGGCCTCGGTTCCTATCAGGGTCCAGTTTCTGAAATTGATATTGTCTGATGTTATTCCTGTTCCGTCTTCATCCAGAAATGAGTTCTTGTCCATGGGTAGAAAATAGCCGCTGAGATCCAGGTCGCCTGAAATAACCTTAGCCAGCTGGCCGGACAATTCCGGAAACTCATTTTCCGATGAAAAATTCTTAAAATCGGGGATGGCAACCTTCAACCTTCTTTCCCCGACATCATCAATGACGATCTCCAGACGAGCAAAAGAAGGAAGAGAAGACGTAAAAAAGATAAGCAGTGTTAGTATTAATATATTGATGCTACTCAAGATCCAGATTAAATCTGATTTCAATTTCTTCATAATTTTCATTGTATCCTTCGGGTAATGGGGGCAGAGATCCGGCCTTTTCTATTGCCTTTAGAACTGATTCATCAAAAAGTTTATTTCTTGAGGGTTTTACAAAATCGGTTTTCAGGACGGTTCCATCCTTCATGATCTTCAATAAAACGACGGCTTCGTAATTGCTGCCAAGGGCATCAGGATATGACCACTGTTCTTTTATATATGTCTCCACCTGCATCTTATAAACATTCATGGCAAGGCTGCCCAAAGCCCCTCCTCCGGTTTTTCTTCCCCCTGTTGAGCCTGTTTTTTTCTCCAGAGCAGCAATAGCCTTATCATAATAATCATCGTTTTTTTCTGCAGTTACCTTTTTTTCTATTTTTGAGATCGCCTTATTCAGCAACTGGTCAGAAGAAACCTGGTCATTTTTCGGTTTTGACCTGCTTCTTTCGACTGTTCTTTTTGCCACAGTAACTGCATTTTTTTTGCTGGAAGATGGAGAGATTCTTCGGGCCTGCCTGTTATCAGCGGGCGATGTCCTTGCAGTATTTTTTTGAGATGCAGGCTTACCCCCGGCCTGGCTTATCTTTGATGCATCGGCAATAGTTACTTCAACAGCCTCATTCATTTTGAGGCCGGAACCACTCCCCGGCACCCAGAAAAGCGCAAAAAAGAGCACGCCATGCAGTAATAACGAAAGCATAAACATAAAGCGCCATCTGAATCCTTCCTGGTCGTAATTATTGTTTATGGCCATGGTTCCTGACACTGATTTTATATTTTCCCCTATTGTTCCGGCTCTGTAATAAGGCTCAGCTTTTCTATGCCTGCCCTATTTATTCTTGCTGCAAGCTGAAGAATAAAGCCATATGAAAGGCTTTCATCGCCCCTCAGGAGCAGTTCTTTATTGTCCCTGTATTTAAACAGGCTCTTTAGTTTCTCGTCCAGTTCGTCAAGCGGGATTTTAGTTTTTTCAATACTGATTTCCTGTTTTTTGTTTACATTTAAAATAAGGGGATCATCCTTTGTCTTTATAGGCTTGGATACGGTCTTTGGAAGGTTGATATCCTCTCCCTGTATCATCATGGGGGCAGTGACCATAAAAATAATCAACAACACCAGCATTACATCGACAAAGGGTGTTACATTTATATCCGACATCAATCTTTTTTTTCCGCCATTACCGGTCATCATCGTTAAACTTGCTCCCCGTATTATTACTCTTCATCAGTAACGATCTTACCCTTGATGGACTGTCTCACAACAAGGGAAATAAAGTCTGCCGAAAAGATCTCCATCTCGGCGCCCAGGGCCTCTGACTTGCTGCTGAAGAAGTTAAATGCAATTACAGCGGGTATGGCAGCGACCAGACCGACTGCGGTTGCAATAAGCGCCTCTGCAATACCGGGTGCAACAACGGCGAGGCTGACAGATTTCATAAGGGCTATTTCATTGAAAGAATCCATGATACCCCATACGGTACCGAACAGACCTATAAAAGGGGCAGTGTTGCCGGTAGTGGCCAGGAAGGCAACGGCCTTTGCCATCCTGCTGTTTTCATGAATGGTAGCCCTCCTGAGTGCTCTTTCAACGGTTTCGGATATGCCATTATGTTCAGTGCCCTTTGTACCGCCATTACCCTGCTGCAGTTTTTTGATCCTGATAAGCTCCGCATACCCCCTTTTGAACATCTGCGCAATCGGACTGTATGGCAGGTCCTGACTTTCCTTGTAAATATTTGTAAGCTCTGTGGTGTCCCAGAAAAGATCAAGGAAATAATCCGTTTCCAGTCTTGCATTTCTGAAAAACCTGAATTTGATAAAAATAATTGTCCAGGAGGTAACAGAAAAACCTATCAGTATGAACAGGACCATTTTGACAACCGGCCCCGCATCAAAAAACCTCTGAATAATGTCACTTCCAAAACCTGCACCAGTGGAAAAAGTAGCCGGAATAGAGGATAAAAGATGAAAAATATTCATATCAACGTCCTTGTTATTAAGAAATAAAGTGCTTAAGCAGTAGTATAAAACAGTTGTGCTCAGATGCAAGATATATTAATCGTTGTCACCGCCGAGCAGTCCGCCCAGGATACCTCCTCCGATGCCGGCTACACCCTTTTGTTCTCCCTTATGCTGATACCGTGAAGCGGCAAATATGCGATCAGCCAGCCTTGAAAAGGGAAGGCTCTGCATATAGACCGTACCTGGACCGGTCATCTCTGCCAGGAAAAGTCCTTCTCCGCCGAAGAGGGCGTTTTTAAAACCGCCGACAAACCGGATATCATAATTTACTGTGGGCGAAAAGGCCACAAGGCAGCCGGTATCAAGACGCAGGTTCTCTCCGGGTTTCAGCTCTTTTTTTATAATAGTCCCTCCCGCGTGAACAAAGGCCATGCCGTCACCGGTCAGCCTCTGAAGGATAAACCCCTCGCCGCCGAACAGGCCTGCCCCGATTTTTTTTGTAAATGCCACTTCAATCTCTATTCCCCTTGCAGCACACAAAAAGGCATCCTTCTGACATAAAAAACTCCCGCCTATCTTGTCAAGCTCAAGAGGAATGATCTTTCCCGGATAGGGCGCACCAAAGGCAACATGCCCTTTGCCCCTGCCGCTGTATAAAAAAGTGGTTATAAAAAAACTCTCACCGGTTATCATCCTCTTGAATCCGCTGAAGATACCCCCGCCGGTTGATGTCTGCATCTCTATGCCATCTTCCATAAACATCATTGCACCTGCTTCGGCACGGATCCCTTCACCGGGATCCAGTTCTACTTCAACAATCTGCATATCATCCCCGTGGATGACATAATCTATTACATCAGCCATAATCTGTTCCTTTCTTTTTTTATTATACTGACAGGAAATATCGGGGATATTATCATATTCCGATCACAGATGTAAAATCTCTGACAAAGAAAAAAGTTACAATTAATGATCACCGAAATCGTATAAAAAAGCCAAAAAGGTAAAATAATTAAACCTGATGTTGATCAATAAGTTCAAATATGATATTTTAAGCGCAATTAATTATTTTATGCTATTTTTATGCATATTTTAAATCCTGAATGCATTCTTTTGAAAGGTGTAAAAAATGCTTATAAAATGCTGGGGATCAAGAGGTTCAGTACCTGTATCAGGGAGGGAATATTTAAAATACGGTGGTGATACAACCTGTGTAGAAATAAGGTCAAATGAAAATGACCTGATTATTGTTGATGCAGGAACAGGTATCAGACGGCTTGGCATTGAACTTCTCAATGAAAAACGTTTTTCTTTTGATCTTCTTTTTACACACGCCCACTGGGATCATTTGATGGGTTTTCCTTTTTTTGCACCTATTTATGATGAAAATTTTGAAATCATGATGCAGGGCTGCCCCTTTGCACAGGAATTCATAGAGTCAATGCTTGGCAAGGTCATGTCTCAACCTAATTTTCCAGTAGAATATTCGGAACTTAAGGCATCCTTTGAATTTATACCGGAATGCCCCATCTCATTTCAGATAGGCTCAGTTGATGTTCTCACAATCCCCATAAGTCATCCAAACAGGGGGAATGGATTTAAATTTACTGAAAAAGGTAAAACCTTTGTGTTCCTGACGGATAACGAATTGACATATCAGCACAATGGCGGATTACAATACAAAGATTACCTGAAATTCTGCAAGGATGCCGACATACTTTTTCACGATGCGGAATATACACCAGAAGAATATCCGGCGGTAAGGCAATGGGGCCATTCGACCTATACAGATGCCCTGGATTTAGCCATAAAGGCAGGTGTTAAACGATTCGGCCTTTTCCATTTAGACCATAGACGGTCAGATTCTGAGGTTGACATGATTGTAGAACACTGCAACAGGATAATATCAGAAAAGGGTGCAGACCTGGAATGTTTTGCCGTGGGAATGGATATGGTTTATGAATTATAGTTATTAAAGAAGCCCTTCATAGATCCTGAGCCAATTGATCCCCATTATTTTGTCAACAGCTTCCTTTGAATAACCGTTCCCTTCCATAATACCCTTTAAAGTATTCACACCCATGAGATCTTCCATACCTGTTGTGACTTTTTTATAACCGCAGAAATCCGATCCCAGGGCCACACAATCAGGCCCGAATTTTTGGACGACTATGTCCAGATGAATAAATATATCCTCAATGTCAGCTTCAGCATCAGGTGCCAACATTTTCGGGTCATACGCTATACCAATTAGTCCATTACGATCATATATCTGTCTTACCTGCTCTAAATCCAGATTTCTAGGTATATTACACCTTTCCCTGATCCCTGTATGGGAAGATACGCATGGTCCTTCAACAAGATCCATTAGCTGCCAGAAGCACGACGGATGAAGATGTGCCACATCGATGAGAATATTATTATCCAGCAGGACATGAACCACTTCCCTGCACTCCGGGGTTATACCGTCCGAGTGCATGACCTCATTTCCGTCTGCAAGCCGATTGGTCCCCTTGTGTGTAAGTCCGACGATATAAACACCCTGATCTCTCAATGACATGGCAAGAGAGGTGTTGTTTGTGAGAGCATCTGCATTTTCAAGCAGAAAGACAGTACCCATTGCATCTTCACTGTTTTTTATTTCCTGGATATCGTTACCGGATCTAATATGTATCACATTCTCAAGGATTCTATTTGCATGATCCAGATTATTCTGAAAATGTATACGGGCCTTTCCGCCATTATAGATATCCTGACAATAGATAGCCGTATTAAAAAGACGGACACCAGACCTTTTTACGGTATCAGGTGTTACAGGGCCCGTATCCAGATCATCAAAAATCATATCCGGTGCATGGGCCGCCATAAAAAACGGCAGGTCTATGTGACCATCCACATAAAGGGTATCCGGTTTGGGGTCATCTTTTTTGAAATCCTTTGTCAATTCGGCAATGAAGTCAGCGTCCGGAAATATTATCAGTCTATCACTCATAAGATCAACTCCTGAAAGATCGCTTAATGCATAAGCATACAAAAGGCAATATTCTTGTCAAAATATTTTTTATAAAATACATTAATTAAAAACACGGAAGAATTATTGCCAAATTACTAAAATGTGATTAGCTTACTCAGAAAATTCTTAAAACCGGAAAAAAATGAAGGAGCTGACATGAAAAAATGGCTTACCAGCGAGCTGATTTGCCCGGAATGCCTGAACAAAGATGCAAGTAATGAGGTCCCGCTGACAGTAGATATTCGAAGTGAAACAGATAAAGAAATTATTGAGGGCCGGTTGAAATGCCCGGACTGCGGCAGGCAGTATGAAATAAGTGACGGTACTGCTGTTGTTGTGCCGGAAGAGACACTGCCCATAACCTGGCACCAGGCAGGATACGGTTCATTTTCCATGCTTCAGTCCTATTTATGGAGCCATTATTCAGAATTTTTTAATGGCCCGGATGCAACGGATGCCTATAAAAAGTGGGCTGCCGCCTTCAACCCGCGTAAAGGCTGGGCCCTGGATATCGGTTGTGCGGTGGGAAGGCTTACACTTGAAATGACCAAAACCCATGACAGGGCTGTAGGTATCGACACCTCCCTCTCCTTTATCAGGTCAGCCAGAAACCTCATGGCCAAACAGCGCCTTGAATTTGATCTGATGATAGAGGGAGAGATAACAGAAAAAAAGTCCAGCAACCTGGATCAGGACTTTGAGTATGAAAAGGCTGAATTCATCGTGGCGGATGCCATGGCGCTGCCCTTCCGCTCGAACCGGTTTGCTACCGCAAGCTCAGTGAATATCCTGGAAAAGGTGCCGGATCCTTCTCAACATTTTTTAGAGGCCAATCGGGTCATGAACAGGACAAATGCCCGGTTCCTGTTTTCCGATCCTTTTTCCTGGGATGAAACTGTCAGCAGTCCTAATCTATGGCTGGGTGGCAGGAATGACGGCCCCTTTAAGGGCTTTGGCATAGATAATGTCTGTCGCATGCTCCAGGAAGGCAGCGGGATATTTTCTCCGGGATTCAGTATTCAGGAAACAGGCCGGGTACAGTGGAAAATCAGGAAAACACAGAACCTCTGGGAACACATCACCTCCCAGTTTGTTATAGCACAGAGAGAGCAGGTATAAGAGGAGCGGCACGGTTTGAAAAAAGAAAAACAGGGAATTTGCGGAATATGCTTTCACAGCCCCGGTTGCGGGGTCATAGTTCACTTTGATGACGAAGGAAAAATAGACAGGCTTACACCTGACCCGGATGCCCCCATGGGCAATGTACTCTGTCCTATGGCTGCGAGCGCCAGGCAGATTATCTATTCTGAAAGCCGGATCAAACAGCCCATGAAACGGAAAGGCCCAAAGGGGAAACTCGATTTCGAGCCCATCTCCTGGGATGAGGCCTATGAAATCATTGCAGGCAGGATGGAAGAGTTAAAAGACGCCTATGGTCCTGAATCCATAGGCTTTTACGCCGGTACCGGAACATATGAACGGGCATTTAAAGATGCCTTCCAGCTGGGCGGATCAGAGATTTACCTTGCTTCAAGCATCCTCTTCCCGTTCGGATCGCCCAACACCTTCGGTGTTGGAGCCCCATGTTACACATCTCTCGGAGTTCTGGCGCCCCAGGTCACCATGGGAAACCTGCATATTGACATGTTTTCCGATGTTGATAATTCGGACCTGATAGTCGTATGGGGCACAGATCCCTCTACCTCCACCCCGCCTGAAATGTATCACCGCATTGCGAGGGCAGCAAATGAAGGCGCCCGGATAATTGTTATTGATCCCAGGCAGACTGCCTCTGCAAAACTGCCGGGAAGCCTGTGGGTGCCGATCCGGCCTGGAACCGATGGAGCACTTGCCCTGGGACTTTCACATATCCTTATCAGGGACGGGCTGGTGGATGATGAATTTGTGGAGAACTGGACACTGGGATATGATGAGTTTTCAGAATATGTCAAAGAGTTTACCCCGGAAAAGGTATCGGGTATCACCGGGGTCTCTGAGGAGATCATAGAGGAGTTGGCCGGGGAGATTGCAGATGCAGAAGGTGCCAGCTATGTGATGTACACCGGGCTTGAATATACCAAATCAGGAGTGCAGAACATTAGGGCTGTAATGGTCCTCTGGGCACTGGCAGGTCAGCTTGACGTTGAAGGAGGACGCTGCTTTGTTCCCCGAGAAAACCGGATCGAACTGAACAGGGATCACCAGCTTGCAACCCCTGGATTTGACAAATCCATCGGCAAGGATCATTTCCCCATCTATGCGCATTTCTGCGGCGGTGAACCTCATGCAAGCCGGCTTCCCCGGGCCATCATGCATTCCGATCCCTACAGGATCCATGGGCTCTTTATAATGGGCGCCTCGATCCTCACGGCATGGCCTGATCCGATCCTGTGGCAGAAGGCATTTAACGAACTGGATTTCATGGTCTCAATAGACCTGCAGTTTACACGTGATGCTGCCTGGGCCGATATTGTACTGCCCGCCACCACCGCCTTTGAGCAATCTTCCTACTGCTTTTACGGCAATGCCATACGACTGCGGGAAAGAATGATAGATCCGGTAGGTGACAGCAAACCATGCTTTACCATCCTCACCGAACTCGCCGAAAAACTCGGGTATGGAGACAGTTTCCCGGCTACAGAGATGGATCTCCTCAATAATGTTCTTAAAGGTACGGGCATCACCAGGGAGGATATGGAACAGGCCGAAAGATTCACAGTCCGAAAAAATCCGGAGCCCATGAGATACAGGAAATGGGAGACAGGCCTGCTTAGAAGAGACGGACAACCCGGCTTTGAGACACCAAGCGGAAAATTCGAGATCAAATCCACAATCCTTGTAGAGATGGGATATGACGGTCTCCCCAGATATGAAGAATCCTATGAAACCCCCTTAAGTCAACCGCAAATGACCAAACGGTTTCCCCTGTTACTCGGCACAGGCCCCTTTAAACCGGATATGAAATCCTGTTTAAGGGCCATACCCGATTTCATGGAACGATATCCGCACCCCATGGTCCAGATAAATCCTGCAGATGCCGGCGAGAGAGGTATTGAAACAGGTGATTCGGTAGTTGTGAAAACCGTCAGAGGTTTTGTTGAGATGACTGCAAATGTAACAGAAGACATTATGGAAGGATATGTCTATGCGCCGGTGGGAGGGGGAGGTCCGCAGGGGACAGATGCCTGGAGAAAAGCAAATGTAAATGCCCTGACCGACCTCAGGCAGCTTGATCCTATTTCAGGGTTTCCGACCTACAAGACCCTGATGTGCCAGGTCAAAAAGAAACGGCGACAGCGGACCATTGTGGTTCAGGACCCAAGCCTGGGGTGTGTGGGGTAAAAACGTGGTTTAAGGTTCACAGTTCATGGTTTGAGGTCTGAGTGAAAAGCATCCTCCGATATCTGTCATTTCACACGCCGTGAAAAAAGATACTATTCAAGTCGTTAGCAGGGTCGGATTTTATATCCGACCTGTTTTTTACGAAGCATATTACAATCGATCAGGAAATTTATGACTGAAGAAACGAACAATTCAACAGAACAGAAAGCTGAATTCAGGAAGGAAGCCAATGAACTGCTTCAAGAATGTGATCTTGACCTCTGCCTTACCTGTAATGCATGCGCGGAGGCCTGCCCTGCAACAGGCCTTGAAAACTTGGATCCAAAGAAATTCATACGAATGATCGCTGATGGTATGGATGAAGAGGTAATCACAACACCCTGGGCGTGGATGTGCAGCATGTGCCAGAGGTGTAAAGCTGTCTGTCCGGCAAATGCGGATATTGCCGCTTTGGTCGGGCTCGCTAGACAGGCATGGCCAAAAGATAAAAAACCCAGGGGAATTACCGGCTCCTGCGACATGGCATTGAAAAACGACACATGCAGCGCCATGGGGATATCCGAAGAAGACTTCCGGTTTGCTATCGAAGATATGCTCGAAGAAGTACAGGAGGAACAGGAAGGATGGGAAGACCTCAAGGCACCCATTAATAAAAAAGGTGCCTGTTTCTTTCTTAACCAGAACTCAAGAGAACCGGCCATGGAACCCGATGAAATGGTTCCACTGTGGAAAATCCTTCACCTTGCTGGATCGGACTGGACATACGGTACAAAGGGCTGGGGAGCTGAAAATTACTGCATGTTTGCACAGGACCTGGAAAGCTGGGAGCATATTACCAGGGTCAAGGCAAAGGCAGTAGATGACCTCGGATGCGGTATCTGGCTCAATACCGAGTGAGGCCACGAGATGTATGCGGTCCTGGAAGGACTTAAAAGATTCAATATCCCGCACAACTTTGAAATCAAAAGCATTGTACAGTATTACGCGCAGTGGATCAGAGAAGAAAAACTCAGGGTGAATTCCGACTGGAACAAAGAGCTTAATATCAAATTCACTCTTCAGGACCCATGCCAGCTCGTTAGAAAATCGCTTGGAGATTCGGTTGCCGATGATCTCAGGTTTGTTGTCAAATCCGTGGTTGGTGACGAAAATTTTATTGATATGACACCGAACCGTTCTGCCAATTACTGCTGCGGAGGCGGAGGCGGTTATCTGCAGTCAGGATATACTGATGCCCGATACCGGTTCGGGGAGATAAAATTCCAACAGATAAAAGCAACGGGAGCGAAATACTGCATCACCCCATGTCATAACTGTCACACCCAGATCCGTGACCTTAACGAGCATTATGAAGGCGGATATCATACTATCCACCTCTGGACGATCATATGCCTCGCATTAGGCTGCCTCGGTGAAAACGAAAGAGCTTATCTCGGGCCTGACCTTGCAGAGGTCGGATTATAAAAAAATTCCACAATAAATAGTTTTAAGAGCAATCAAAATACAATATGTGGTATTTTATCTTGAAGAATAACGTTTCCTCTGATATGTAAAATTAATGAGTAAAATACCCCGACCAAAGGACGTGGATCTCAATCTGTATTATAAACATCAAAATATTGAAGCAGAGGAGGTAGGGACATATGAGGATTATTGCCAGCGCAAACCAAAAAGGGGGTTGTGGTAAAACAACAACTGCTATTAATCTTGCATCTTCTTTGGCACTTAGAGGGCAGAGAGTGCTTCTGATCGATTTTGACCCCCAGGCCCATGCTACCATGGGATTGAATGTATTGCCTTCTGATCTTGAAAAAACCATTTATGACGTAATAACACCAAAACAGGACGGGGATGTAACGCTGGATGACATCCTGATTCCAATCAAAGAAAACTTTGATCTGGCCCCTTCAAGTATTATCCTGAGTGTTGTTGAGCAGGAACTTTCCGGTCTGAAAGGAAGAGAAGATCGCCTTTTTAATGCCATCCAGGATCTTGATGCAATTTATGAGTATATCATCATAGACTGCCCGCCAAGCATCGGCCATCTTTGCTTCAATGCCCTTCGTGCAGCGGATGAAGTGATTATTCCAATCGATATGAGTCTGTTCTCACTACGGGGAGTCGCTAAACTGACTGAAATCATTGTGATGCTGAATGAAAAACTCGACAACGAAATCAAATCCCGTGCTCTGATCACCATGTATGATGCCAGAACACGGTACTCCGAAATTGTTCTGGACAAAGTCAAATCGGAATTCGGAAAGCATGTCTTTGAAACGGTTATCCGTTACAATATCCGATTGAGAGAATCCGTTGATTACGGCCAGCCTGTGGGAGATTATGACAAGCACGCTATTGGTCATGCGGACTATGAAAACCTGGCAGAAGAATTGATTCGCTCCGATGCATCAGGCACCGGCAAGAGCATCAACTCAACGGGTTCGGCTTACGAAATTCTCGAAAAGACAGAAGGCTTCATGGCACCCGGTTCAAGACAGGCCTCGACAGAATACGGATACGAAGGCCAGTACGACACTACTTATGATTCTCCTGAATCAAGTTTTTCTGAAATGATTGAGGCCATTGCAGTCAATCCTTCTGCATATTCTTTCTCTGACCCGGAAGATAATTATTAGAAGGCATATTTTTCAAAACAGGAATACTTTAATCCCGAATATTTTCGGCTATTACAGAAAGGGAGGGGAAGATCGGGATGGGGCAAAAGAGTCTGGGGAGGGGGCTGGTAGATATTTCCCGTATGTTTATGACACCGGAAGAGGAATCATTACCAGATGAATCATCTCCCATTTTTTTATCAACACCTGTTCGGGATGAATCATGTTCAGCATGCCTCCATGTGATAGAACAGGGCTCGGACCCGCTCAAGTGCAAAATATTTTCTTTTAAAAACGAAGAAAATGGAGAATTGTTTTTAAAGTCGATCATGCCGGGTTACGCGAAGTATTGCCGCTACTTTGAGCCACTTGTTGCATCTGAAGCTGACAATGAGGAGGACATCGAAAAAATTGACTGGGAATCCCTGCAATATAATATGGAAGTTGAAGAGACAATCAACAGCCACAAAAAAATTGCGTTAAAGGATGACATAAACCTTGAAAATATTTTCAACAAAATGCTTTCGCAACATCTTGAAAAGGGCTATGAAATCGTTCGTATAGATTTAGAAAAAAAAGAGGAAAATACTGCCCCTGAATGTCGGATAAAAAGGCACGAAAAGGTGACTATTTACAGGAAAGAATCCCTTAGCTGAAAAGGCTTTTAGCTAAAGCAGTTATGTGTGTGAAGGCCGAAGTGGATTATTAATGTTAAATCCGGGTTAAAATCTCATGGGTGAGACTCCTCCGGGCACGGCTTACCCAGGCGAACCACGCTTGTGTCCCAGATACACCCACCCGCACAGTTCCAGCCGTAGTACCACAGGTAGGTATCTCTTCTCTCAGGGAGATAAGGATCGACAATGATACCGCTGTATTTCCCGGCAACCTCCCCCCACATGATATAATTTGAGAATTGCCCGAGAATATCGCGGAAAAGGTCCTTGCCATACTGGCATGCAAACGTATCGAGATCTTCGGAATTTTGAATTGGCTGGATATAGCCGGAAATATCCTGACCGTATTGGCTGGTAAATAAATCGATATCTTCGATATTTTGCAGGAAAAGTATTCTTGACGTATCCTGAAGGAAAACTGTGTGGCGGCGACAAAGACCTTCCGGTCGGAACTTTACCGCCTCACACCATTGCTTCCAGCTTCCGTCAACATCAAACCAGAGACCATTTGGCTTCGGGTGCCCCATTTGTGGATAGGTCATCCTTTGCAGGTTTACAGGTTTTGCTGCCCAGTGATCGTATGTCATATATTATAAATGTATATACGGTTCATCCGGTTAAGTGTGCCAACCGCTATGCGGATTTAACAGGATAAACATTAAAGATTCAAGATTGGAAAAGCAAGAAAAACCTGAGACCAGAGACCAGAAACCAGGGGGCACAGGCTTGACAAATTGTTAATCAAACTTATTTTTTCACCGTTAAAATACCTTCAAAATTATCAGATCCGCGATTACCGGATAAAACAACTATATTTTAAAATAAAATTCTGACTGGAGGAAAGATGTCCAAACGTAAATTTAAAACAGAAGTCGATCAACTGCTGCAGCTGATTATCCATTCACTTTATTCACACAAGGAAATCGCCATCAGGGAGCTTATTTCCAACTCATCTGATGCGCTGGACAAGCTGAAATACCTGACGCTTACAGATGAGGCCTATAAGGCAATCCCCTTTGAACCCAGGATTGATATATCCTTTGACGGTGAGGACAAGAAATTCCTGAAGATATCCGATTCCGGCATAGGCATGAACGAGGATGACCTTAACAACCAGATTGGAACAATAGCAAGTTCCGGCACAAAAAATTTTATCAGCCGGCTTAATGAAAAGCCCGCTGATGATATCAATCTTATTGGACAGTTCGGAGTGGGCTTTTACTCGGCCTTCATGATTGCCGACAAGGTTGAGGTAATCACCAGAAAGGCCGGAGAGGAAAAGGCCTGGAAATGGGAAAGCGACGGAAAAAGCGGATACGCTGTCACTGAGGCAGAGAGAGAAACCCACGGTACAACAGTCATGGTTTATCTGAATGATGAGGGGAAAGAGTATGCCAGCCGCTGGCAGATAGAAGAGATTATTAAAAAATATTCCAACCACATACCTTTTCCGATCTATCTTGAATATACGGAAACACCATATGATGAGAAAGGTAATAAAAAGGCAGAAAAAGAGACAAAAACAGAACAGGTAAACAGCGCCTCTGCCCTGTGGACCCGCCAGAAGTCGGAATTAAAGGAAGAAGACTATAACGAGTTTTATAAGACCTCATTTCATGACACTGAGGATCCTCTTTATTACCTCCACACAAAAGCCGAAGGGGCACAGGAATATACTACACTTTTCTACATCCCCCAAAAAGCTCCCTTTGATCTGTATAACGCTGATTATGCCCCCGGGGTCAAGCTCTATGTAAAACGGGTGTTTATCATGGATGACGGGAAAGAGCTGTTACCTGTATATCTACGCTTTATGCGAGGGATCATCGATTCCCAGGATCTGCCCCTGAATGTAAGCCGTGAAATACTGCAGAAAAACAGGATACTTGCCAATATCAGATCTGCTTCTGTAAAGAAGCTCCTGGCCGAGTTGAAAAAAATGAGTGAAGACAACAAGGATCTTTTTAATGAATTTATCACCCAGTACAACCGGCCTCTAAAGGAAGGGCTCTATTCGGATTTTGTAAACAGAGAGACCCTGCTGGAACTTGTCAGGTTCAAATCAACAAAGGTTGAGGGGCTTACAGGCCTGGCGGAATATAAGGAGAGAATGAAGGACGATCAGAAGGCTATCTATTTCATCACCGGAGACAAGGAAGATACCCTTCGCAATTCACCGCTTATCGAAGCCTATAAAAAGAAAGATATTGAAGTACTCATCATGGATGACGAGATAGATGAGATTGTTGTTCCCTCTATTGGCAAGTATCAGGACATGGAGTTGAAGGCTGTTAACAGGAGCGGGACATCCGATGAACTGAAAGACGAAAAAGACAGGGAAAAGGAAAAAGAACTCAAACCGCTCCTGGATAAAATGAAAGAAGCCCTTGGAGAAAGTGTAAAGGATGTTGTTGCAAGCAGCCGGTTGAGTGAAAGTCCTGCCTGTATTGTAGCAGGCGAAAGTGATCCTACGGTCCAGATGCAGCATATGCTCAAGGCCATGGGCCAGAAAGATATTACCGGGTTCAAGCCGATACTTGAGATTAACCCGGATCATGAGATCGTAAAAAAGCTCGAAAAATCTGATGATAAAGACCTTATTTCAGATATAAGTTATCTCCTCCTTGAACAGGCCATGCTGGTTGAAGGAGCCGAACTTGAAAAACCTGTAGAATTTGCAAAACGTTTAAATAAAGTTATAGGATTGGCGCTTTAAAATACAGGCAGATTATTATTCCCCGGTTTTGTCTCCGACCGGGGAATATATTTTTTCAATCCACTCATTAATCCCCCATAAAAATAATGCTTTTTTTCACTGGTTCACAGGCACTTAACGACCTGCTGGATAAAATAGTCTTGCATTCTCATTGGTATTTTTTTCTAATAGGTATGATATTCTTGAGTTAAAATATAAATCAGGATAATAAATTATGGACAAACCACCCAATTCAAGAAATGGTATGATCTTGATAGTTGATGATGAACCCATGTTAAGGTCTATGCTTAAGTCAACAATTGAGAGGACTACCTATAACTGCTCTATCGCACAAAATGGTGAAGAAGCGATAAAACTGCTGGCTGAAAAAGAATATGACATCGTTGTCACTGATATCGACATGCCTGTAATGGGCGGGATTGAGCTGGCAAAAATTACCAGGTCCCAATATAAAGCTGATATCATTGTTATGACCGGCCAGACCCAGAATTATCATTATGATGAAATGATCAACATCGGTGCAAGTGACTTTGTTGAAAAGCCTTTTTCACCAAGGGAGATGATCCTCAGGATTGACCGGGTCATTCGTGAAAGAATTTTAAAAAAAGAAGCACAAAAAGCTCACAAAGAACTCAAAGCCTCCTATATTGACTCCATCCACCGCCTCGTCATGGCAGCGGAATACAAGGATGAAGATACCGGGACTCATATCATCAGGATAGGTAATTACTCCCGATTTATGGCAGAAAAATTAAACCAGGATGAAGATTACTGCGAGACTATTTTTTATGCATCCCCCATGCATGATATCGGGAAAATCGGCATACCGGATAAAATCCTGCTAAAGCCAGGAAAATTGACCGATGTTGAGTTTGATAAAATAAAAACCCACACCGTGATCGGGGCCAACCTCCTTTCAAATTCAAAATCTAAAATTCTCCAGATGGGACATGACATTGCCCTAAACCATCACGAACGTTTTAACGGGAAAGGATATCCCAATCAGCTCAAGGGAGCAAACATCCCGCTGTGCGGAAAAATCGTTGCTCTTGCCGACACCTTCGATGCATTGACTTCCAGACGCCCCTATAAAGCCCCATACCCACCTGAAGTTGCCTTTGATATCATGCAACAGGAACGCGGCGAGCACTTTGATCCTGATATTTTTGATATTTTTAAGGAATATTTTGATCATTTCATCGAGATACGTTCATCACTTCCTGATATGGAAGAGTGCTCCGGACAGGATTACACGCGCAGTGAACGGGACCAAGGTTAATAAGCTCAATATGTATAAGACCTTCACCATGAAAAGGGGGACGACCATAAAAAAGTAAATAAGTCAAGGTATCAATTTAAAATCATTTTCCTTTGATAACTTTTCTCCCCTGTTTACCGCATACCCAACACCAGGTTGTGTCATGCCGAGTCGCCCTGCTAAAAACGTTCTGCTTATGCCCAATTCACAAACTGCCCAATAACAAAATAAACTCCTTGCCTCTGCCTGAACTTTTCGACGGCCCCTGGAATATATATCAGATTTATCAATATCATATATCTCTGTAATTCTCTGCTCTATCTTTTCAAGATTGTAACCTTTTCTTTTGAGCTCATAAAACCGCTCGTATTTCTCATTGGCTTCTTCCAATATTTCCATTACAAAATCACTTTCACCAAGAATACGCTGATCGCTTTTTATGCGATCCTGGCCACTCATCCGGATTTTCTTAACTGCTTCCCATCCTCCTAAACTTCTTATCAATCCCCCTCCAACGAGTTCAGGGCGACGACCTTGTTCTATTCCTTTTTTTATATACTCCAAATATCTTTTTTTTGCGTCTCCTAATCCTCTTCCAAATAGGCTTAATATATATTTTACATCCTGCCATTCTCTTTTATACTTTTCGGTTAAAGCACTATGACCACAATAGGGATATTTATTAAGAGCGGTCATGTCCTTAACCAGTTTCGCCCTAAGAGGATTTAAGTGGATATACCTTACCAGTTCAATTAGATATTGATCTTCCTGACAAATAATTGACTTATATCTGTTCTGAAAAAGCTGACCATGACGTTTATGTCTCCTGTTAAAACTTACAGCATACCCCGTCAGTAATTTCATCATTAAAGTTGATATACCGGAATCGCCACTTCGGAATAAAAAATGTGCATGATTGGGCATAAGAGCCCATGCATAGCATGTAGTTTTCGTTTCAGACAGAAGAATAGATAGTCGTTCCAGAATATTCTCTCTGTCCTTATCATCTCTAAATATTTTGCGACGCTCGATCCCCCTGATCATTACGTGGTGTAAAATACCAGGTGCGTCTAATCGTGCTAATCTTGGCATAGTTCGAAATAGTATAATATTATTAACAATTGTCAAGTTATTTACTTATTTATGGACGTCCCACTTTACACTCATTTCTCCGGTTCATCCGGATGTGCCTGCAAGTGTATGGGATCAAATTCGAAGCCATCTCTCATGTTTTCTTCAAACATTGCAACCCTTTTGTGGTCAATGCTGTTTCTGGGATAAATACTTTTGTCCAGAACAATGTCAGTGGTTTTTATGGATTGTATTTTGCTCATAGATGTCTCCTTTAAAAACAGGCTGCCGCCTTCGCTGTAGCTTCAGTCTCCGCCAAGGCTACGCCCTGAAAAAATGGCGTGTCAAGGAAGCGGTTTCGCCTGAGGGTTGTTAGGTTTTTAAGGCTTTTTCTTCAGTCCTCAGCCTTTACCCCGTTAAATACCAAAGGTAATTTTGTATAGGAGAATACTCAAATCTTATTTAACAGGGTGAAAAGCTTCAGACTGCATTTCCGGCAGGTTGAAAGGACTTAATACAAGGATTGTGCCAGACGCAAGTAATCTTTATTCAGTTACAAATGAAACAGTTAAGATCCTTAAATAATGAGGATATTCACTGGTTTAAAATTTTTTCTATTCGCTTCATGGCGGGAATGCTTATCTAAAAAAATATAAATTTGCACAATTTCATGTACATTGATGCACACTTTTTTGTGCAAATTATTTTAATAACCGATATTTAACTTTAATATAATTGGCCAACCTTTTTGAGCCGATCTATAACCCTTTCTTTTCCAATGGCTGTAAGCAGCTCAAATATTCCGGGGCCTACGGCCTGCCCGGTTACTGCTGTGCGGACGCCATTGATAAGAACCCCGGCTTTTACTCCCTGCTCTTCAATCATTGCGCGCATGATATCTTCTATCTCTTTTTCGTCAAATCCTTCCATGGCGGCAAATTTGTCTGCAAGCTCTGGAAGCATGGTCTTGAGGATATCGTTCTTCAGCAGGTTTTTCTGTACAGCCTTTTCTTCAAACTCAAAATCATCAGAAAAGAATGCGCGGCCAAGGGATGTAAAATCCGTGGTGTAATGGTATCTTTCTCTTAACAGATTTATTGTCCCATAAAACCAGTCCTTTTTACTGCCTTCATATTCCGCATCCCATATACCATCTTTTTCAAACTCTGCTTTTACGTACGGTGCGAGCTCTTCAACCGGCATGTTCTTTATATAGTGTGCATTAATACTAATGGCCTTGGGATCTGTAAAAAATTTCGGATCATCTATCCTTATATCAAAGATTGAATTGGATTTATTAAGACCGTCCAGAGAAAACTGTTCAATCAACTCATCTTTTGAAAATATCTGGGTCGACTCGGAT
Organism: Desulfatiglandales bacterium; assembly: GCA_963667015.2. Classification (GTDB taxonomy): domain Bacteria; phylum Desulfobacterota; class DSM-4660; order Desulfatiglandales; family HGW-15; genus JAAZBV01. Next base: position 725,302 of record CAXXJJ010000001.1, on the reverse strand, counting down.
GTTGACCATCCAAGCAGCACAAGAAAGTTCACAAAGGCCCAGGGAATAAATCCATGCTCCCTGTAGAAATGAACTGCAACCTGCTCACCATGCTTGCGTTTGGATATCTTTGCCTTTTTGGTATCAAGGGTAAGAGATATATGCGCAAATGCCGGTATTTTTGCCCCCAGGGCCTCGTAGATCAGAATCTGTTTGGGAGTATTGGCAAGACCATCCTGCCCGCGGATTATATGAGTTATACCATCACGAATGTCATCAACTGCGTTTGAAAGAATATAAAGAGGCTGACCGTTTGATCTCAGGATTATAAAATCCTCTATGTCTTCATATCTTTTCTCAATATGACCATACACCTCATCCTTGAACTTAACCGATCCGCCATCACCTGGCACCTTCAGACGAACTGTATATGGAATGCCTGCTGCCTCTTTTTCTGAAATTTCTTCAGGAGTAAGGTTCCGGCATGTACCATCATATTTCATGTCAGCCTTGTTCCTGGTTGCTTCCTCTCTCTTTGCATCAAGCTCTTCTTTGGTACAGAAACACTTATACGCCTTGCCGGACGCAAGAAGTTTTTTGGCTGTATCAATATGCTCATTAATAAAGCCGGACTGATAGAAGGGACCTTCGTCCCATTTAAGCCCCAGCCATTCAAGACCTTCAAGGATACCTGTTATGGAATCTTCAGTTGACCGTTCGGCATCCGTGTCCTCTATCCTAAGTATAAATTTTCCGCCGGTCTTTTTTGCATACAGCCAGTTATATACTGCTGTCCTTGCACCGCCCACATGGAGATACCCGGTCGGGCTCGGGGCAAATCGTACTCTTACATTATCACTCATCTTCATAAACCTCTTTACTCATATTTATTTCTATTATTAATCAATCTGCCAATGCCCTTTCGAGTTTTTCCATAAAAACGGATCTTATCTCTTCAAGGCGTTTTTCATCGGTCGCTTCAAACCTGAGCACAAGAACCGGCTGGGTGTTTGAGGATCTTATAAGACCCCACCCGCCATCAAAGAGGACCCTGGCGCCGTCAACATCAATCACATCATATTCTTTTTTAAATTCCTCTACCAGCTTTTTGACCACATTAAATTTTTTATCATCAGGGCAGTCCATTCTAATTTCCGGTGTATTAACCATTTCAGGTATTCCCGAAAGGAGATCCCTTACGCTTTTGTCCTGCGTTGTCATTATTTCAAGGAGCCTGGCCCCGGCGTATACTGCATCATCAAACCCGAAATACCTGTCATTGAAAAAGAGGTGACCGCTCATCTCCCCTGCAAACAGTGCACCTGTTTCCTTCATTTTACTTTTAATAAGGGAATGGCCGGCCTTCCACATGACTGGTTTACCGCCCTGTTTTGCAATATCATCGTAAAGCACCTGGGAGCATTTAACTTCACCTATGATCGGTGCACCGGGATTTCTACTCAGGATATCCCTTGAAAAGATTATCATCAGCTGATCACCCCAGATAATGTTTCCCTCTTTGTCGACAACACCTATCCTGTCTGCGTCACCGTCAAAGGAAATACCCAGATCCGCATCTTTTTCATCTACATATTTTTTAAGTTCCACCAGGTTTTCAGGAATTGTAGGATCAGGATGATGGTTGGGAAACCTGCCGTCGGGCTCGCAGAAAAGGGTTTCTACATCGACACCCATTGCTCTATACGCATCAGGGGCAACAATGCCGCCGACCCCGTTTCCTGCATCCACAATAACTTTCCTTTTAATACTGCCGGGCCTAAGATTGTCTGCAAGATAATTCAGATATGGCCTTTTAACATCCGCCTCAGCGAGTGTCCCCTTCCCTGTTTTAAAACTGCCTGCTTCCTGGATTTTCCTTATCTTCTGTATCTCTTCACCATGTATTGTTGATTTCCCGAGACTTATTTTGAAACCGTTGTATTCAGGAGGATTATGACTTCCTGTAACCATAACTGCGCCATCCAGTTTCAACTCATGAATTGAAAAATATGAAAGTGGAGTAGGAACCATACCTATACAGGTTACTTCCATTCCGGTTTCAAGAAGGCCTTTTATAAGGGCATCCTTGAGAACAGGGGAGCTTTCCCTGCAGTCATGACCTACTGATATTTTTACTGCACCATTTGACTGAAAATAGGTTCCGAATGATTTACCCAGTTCATAAGCTGTTTCATTATTCAAATCATCGGGAAATTTTCCGCGAATGTCATATTCTCTGAAGATAGCTGCGTTCAAAGCAGATCCTCTCTCTTCCTTTTTTTAAGCTCATCAACAATTTTACGTATCTCCTGGGATTTCTTCATGTCTGCGACAAGCAGGGCGTCATCCCTGTCTATTACGATGCAGTTTTTAAGCCCTAAGCATGCAACAAACCTGTTACCCATAGATGAGACATAACTCCCTTCACACCCGCTCAGAAATGTATCACCATCCTGGAGATTATTATTACTATCATATTCAACCGATCTGAGTTCGTAGAGCGATTCCCATGATCCGACATCACTCCAGCCACATTCGCACGGTATCACAAATACGTCAGCCTCTGTCTTTTCCATAACACCAAAATCAAAGGATTCTGACGCTATTTCGGAATAGACTTCTGCAAATTTTTCTTTAAAATCCCCGGAACTGAAATATGGTTCCAGCTTCAATAAACTGTCATATGTATCAGGCATGCATATCTTCATTTCTTTCAATATGGTTTCAGGGGTGGCGACAAAAATACCTGCATTCCAGTAATAATTACCACTACTGATATATTCCATAGCCTTTTCCAGGTGAGGCTTTTCGACAAACTTAGAAACCTTATATTTGTCATTACCTGCGTCTATATTCTCATCAGATTTTTGAATATACCCATATCCTGTCTCAGGTCGTGAAGGGATGATGCCAAGAGTTACAATCCCGCCCTGTTCACTTGCCTTTCCTGCCATCGTGAGACATTCAAGAAACGCGGGCTCATTGCCAATAAAGTGATCTGCAGGCAAAAAGGCGAGTGCGCCTTCACAGCCCAGGTAACGGGCATAAAGGGCACCAAGACCAATACATGGGGCCGTATTCCTGCCAACCGGTTCAGCAAGTATGTTTATATCCCTCCCGGAAAAGAGCGACACTGTTTCCTCATAGTGGCTTTCTCCCAGAATAATTATCATCTCCTGATCCTTTGAAGCAGGTAAAAGCCGGTCACAGGTTTCTACTATCATGGGCTTATTGCCAGTAATATTTAAAAGTTGTTTAGGTCTCTGTTTGCGGCTGTATGGCCAGAATCTTGTGCCAGAACCACCGGCCATGATAACTGAGTACATTGTTTCCCTTTCCTGTTGTCTTGATTTGACGATAAATAATCGTGTCAGTCACTGAAACCAAATAATTTAAAACTAAGCATAACTCTTGATTCTTCATCATACTGTTGAACTCCAAGCCTTATGCGCAAGCACTGGGAGTGATATTCCAGCCAGTAGCTTTTTTCAATATCGTTATCAGATTCAATATCCCTCCGGAGTGAACTTCCCAGGGCAAAATCCTCTGTCAGGTTTATATTCATGTAATAACTTAGTCCCTTATTCCCGTCATCATTGTAGACATAATCAAGCCTGTAGATATCGGTCCTGTTATTTGCTCTATTCACATCAAATTTAAATGCAACATCGGCATAGGAAAAATCATCCTTATAATGATCCCACCTGACCTCGGTATTCATTTTTATCTTTGAATAGGGCATTAACCTAAGCTCTGCGGTCAGGGGTTCAAAGGGCTCATGTTTTTGTCCGGGATCTATATCCCTTCTGGACTCATCAATATCGTATCCCTGGGTCAGCCTGAAGGTTCCCCACTGTGAATAGGTTATACTACCATTAGTATCAACCTTTTTGGCATCGATGGAATTGTCCAGGGAAAACACAACCCTGTTTGCACTGCCATCTTCATCAATTGATTCAAACCAGGGCTGATACCTGTCTTCATCTTTATGGCTCCTGTATTCATAGGCCAGGCTGGGAACGATCTTGTGTTTAATTTTTTGAGCATGTTTCGAATCAACTTCAAACACCCGCTCAAGCAATGTCGAAAGCCTTACTTCTCCATAAAACACATCCCGGGACTGACTGCCGGTGCCATTACCCGCAGTATTTTCAAGCCACTGGGTATCACGGGTATAACCTGCGCTTGTTTCCAGCTGAAGATAGTTTCCAAACCACAGGGGGTATGACACCTCCGGTGACACAGAAAGAGTATGCCCTTTCTGCCCATAATCACGCCATATATAGTCATAATCGCTTTTCAAAGAAAAGGACAAGGGTACCTTTTTCAGAAGCCGGGGAAGCATGGAAAAAGCAACCCCGGCCAATGGTTCCGGTGTTGTATCATTAATATATCCTTCAGGTCTCTGGTAGAATGATGAGAGAGCCTGCAGGCTGTAGTTTTCATTGTCCCGTGACAGTCTCAGGGTAGATGCCCTCAGAGGTGAGTTAAACTCTTCAATGGGACGGCCGAACTCTTCTTCATAATCCGGACGTTTATTAAAGCCGGCAAGATCTGTTTCAAACTCCCTCAAATAATCCTGATCACTTACAACATCTGCATTAAGACGTGCCTTTATTCCTGACGGGAGCTGCTGGTCTATCCTTCCGCGAAACCAGTAACGGCCGCTGTTTTTTCTCTGGTAAGGACTTATTTTAAGCTGATCCGGATCATCCATATTTTTCTCTTCAATCCTGTCCGAAAGGATATCAAGATTAAATGACCCTTTTGAATCCATACCGGATACGTACCTCAGCTCCAGCCCCTGCATCAACCCCCTGTCAGTCATATATCTTTCATAAAATGTCATATCTGCACTGTCTGAAACGGCCCAGAATATCGGCACCTCAAACTCCACTCCGTTCCGGCTGGAATAACCGGCCTGCGGTGTCAGTACACCGGACTGTCTCTTTGTCTTTGCGGGGAATGGCAGATAGGGCAGATATGCTACAGGTATATCTTTCAGCCTGAAAACCCCTTTATGCAGAATGCCGTATCCTTCAACTGTTAACCTTATTTCAGATCCGGTTATACTCCATTCCGGGGACTCACCGTCACAGGTCGTAAGTTTAAAATCTTTTATTACATAATTTTTTTCACCGTATTTATCTATTCTTCCACCGTAAAAATAAAAATTATATTCATTGAAAAAAAGCCTGGCATCATTAATAACTCCTGTCTGCTCGGCAAGGTTGAAGGTCGCGCTTTCACCGGCTAAAGTGTCCTCTTCTGACTCAAATAAAAAGCCGCCCGATACTTCCGCTGTTTTAGTCTTGTCATTATAAATGGCTTTTTGTGCTGAAAGTGTGAATTTTTCAGACCTGAGTGTTGCATCGCCTGTGGCGATGTATAAATCCTCTTTCAGCTGCCCCTTAAAATCTATAGACTCTATATCAAGGGTAGAATCTTTGCCCAGTTTAAACCTGTTCTTTATTGTCTCCTGTGCATCGAGCACCTGGAAAGAAAGTAACATCCAGAAAAGCAACATGGTAAATATTTTAATTTTAACTGATATGGTGAGCCTCCATTTTTCAATGAAACCGGCATCTTTGATATTTATCAAATGTAGTTTTATATCCCATCAGATTTGTACTTGACTGGATCAATGGCAGTCAATGCCTCTCCCACAGTAAAAAGTGATCCGGTAATAAGAATCATATCATCAGGTTTAGCGATTCCTTTTGCTTTTTTAATAGCCTCAGGCAATGTTTTTATCATTTCAGTCTTTTTATTGTAATGTGACACTATTTTGTGCAGTTCTTCAGGTGTAGCAGAACGAAAGTATTCAGGACTCGAGCATATAACCTGATCAGCCATTCCTGCAATTTCCTTTACAATACTGTTTATATCCTTATCCGCCATTACACCAAGGATAAGAATGAGCCTTTTATAGTCGAAATCATTTTTGACTGCATCCACAAGAACCCGGGCTGCCCCCGGATTATGCGCCCCGTCAACTACTATTAAAGGTTTTTCCGACAGGACCTGAATCCTTCCTGTCCAGGTGGTTTCTTCAACACCCGATTTTATATCCTGATCTTTTAATTTATAGCCTTTTTTCTCAAGCAGTTCCAGTATGCCTATGGCGAGCGCCGTATTCCTGTGCTGAAACTCTCCCTTTAATGTAAGATTTATATTGCTGATTTTCCTGTTAAGACCATAATAGTTAAAACCATTGTCCGAATTACGATACCTTACATCCTTTCCGACCTGGAAAAAAGGAGCTTTCCTTTCCTCGCACACCTTCCTGAAAAGATTTGATACACCGGGTTGTGTGGCTGAAGCTATCGTATTAACGCCTTTTTTAATTATCCCTGCCTTTTCACCGGCTATCTCATTAAGTGTGTTGCCCAGGAATGCCTGGTGTTCCATGGAGATATTTGTAATGGCTGAGACAAGGGGCCTGATTATATTTGTCGCGTCCAGCCTGCCCCCCATGCCGACTTCCATGATGGCAATATCGGTATTCTCCCTGGCAAAATAGGCCAGGGCCATGGCTGTAGTAGCCTCAAAATAAGTAGGCGGCTCCGCCGGATTTATTATACTTTTTATTTCTTCGGTTAACTCAACAACCTTTTTTTTACTTATCTCTTTACGATTGATGCGAAAGCGTTCGGTAAATCTGACAAGATGAGGAGAGGAATAGAATCCGACTTTAAGCCCGGATTTCATAAGCACCGATTCTATCATGGCTGAGACAGAACCTTTGCCGTTTGTGCCGGCAATATGGATATATTTTTGGCCTTTATGGGGATTACCCATTTTTTTCATAATATTCGATGTCTTTGAAAGTCCGAATTTTACTCCGTACTTCTGAAGACCATATAGATAATTTAATGCCTGTTTGTAAGTCATATTTTTAAATCCTTGTTAGCGTCGTATGTTCCAGGTGCAGAAGTTTTCTTCCCACACTGCTGAAAAGCACCTCAACCTTGTTGCCGTCAACAAACTTTGAGACAACACCTTTTCCAAAGGCCGGATGCATGACCCGATCACCTGTTCGGAGATCTCCCGAACTGCTTTTTGCAGAAGGCATTTCAACGGCACCCGGCCTTTTATATATCTTCCGGGGCTTTGAAGGCCATGATTGTTTTGCAAAGGGCCATGTATTCCCGTTAGACTTATGCTCAACAATATCTTCAGGTACATCTTTTATAAAGGAGGACAGACCAGTTCTAAAACCCATATCCGCGAGCTGCCATGACGGAAGAGACTCCATGCCGGGGTAACACATTATCAGCCTGTCCTTTGCCCTGGTTGTGGCAACATACATTAAACGGCGTTCTTCTTCAATGGATTCCGCACTTGAGTGTGCCCTTGCGGAAGGGAAATATCCCTCCATTACCCAGATGATAAAAACAATCGGCCACTCAAGTCCTTTGGAAGAGTGCACAGTGGATAATGTAACAAAATTATCATCTGATTCAGGTTCAATATCAATCGTACTTGAAGGCGGATCTAACACCAGTTCATCAAGAAAAGGTCCCAGGCTTTTAAAGCGTTCGGCCATGGGTATCAACTGATCAAGGTCCTTCTGCCGTTTAGGGTAATTATCAAAATTCTCCTTGAGGATTGGCTCATAATATTTGTAGGCAAGTTCAACGGCCTTTGCAGGCTTGATATCCGGCACAGACAGTTTTTTAAGGAGCTCTGCCAGGTCTTTTAATCCTTCATATCGTTTACCAAGACCCGGCCACTTCCCAAGGTCAAAGGAGTCATCAGGCTGATCCCTGAGCCACTTTATTATTGACTGGCTCTTCTTTTGGCCGATATTTTTCACAAGCCTTAAAATTCTTCCCCAGCTTATTGTATCATTTTTATTTGCAATTACCCTCAAATGGGAAAGCAGATCTTTAATGTGTGAAGACTCAAGAAATTTGAACCCGCCGTATTTTACAAATGGAACATCCTGCCTCACAAGCTCGAGCTCAAGCTCAAAGGAATGGTGAGCCGCTCTGAAAAGTATGGCCATATCCTTATAGGTATATCCCTGCTCCAGGTAATTCTTTATGGAGGAGGATATAAACATGGCCTGTTCAGGATCAGACTTTACATCAACTACCTTTGGTTTTTCGCCTCCCTCGCGTTTGGTAAACAGGCACTTAGTGAACTTTTCAGTGGCATAATCCATTATGGCATTTGTAAGTTTCAGGATCGGCTGTGTTGACCTGTAATTCTGCTCCAGTTTGATGGTCTTTACTTCCGGAAAAATATCCTGGAACTCGAACATATTCCTGTAGTTGGCGCCCCTGAAGGAATATATGGACTGGGAGTCATCGCCAACAACCATAACATTATGGTGACTTGAGGCGAGCCATTTTACAATATCAGCCTGTATGCCGTTTGTGTCCTGATACTCATCGACCATGATGTAGCCATACCTTCTGCTCAGGTCATCCCTTATGGATTCATTGTCAGCAAGGAGCTGCCTGAACAGGATGAGCAGGTCATCATAGTCCATCAACTGGTTATTCTTTTTATACGTTCTATAGAGTTCAGAGATCTTTGTAATTTTGGCCGCATGTTCAAGGAACTGGCTGTATTCATCTGTCATGAGCCAGTCGATCGGCCTTTCCAGGTTGGCTGCCTTGCTGATGATCGAGGTGATTGTTCCTTTCTTGGGAAACCTTGTTACATTGTTGTCCGGATTCACCTCCTTGACCAGTGCCTTTACAATCTCTTCCATATCCTGTCGGTCAAGTATAGTAAAGGTCGCTTCAAATCCCAGAAGGTGCGCATTCCTGCGCAGCACCCGGTGGGCCAGGGAGTGAAAGGTTCCTCCTGCAACATTATGACACCTTTCATCCATCAGGCCTGCGGCCCTTTCAAGCATCTCCCCTGAGGCCTTGCGGGTAAATGTCAATAGCAGAATGTTCTCCGGAGGGATGCCCGATTCAACAAGCCTTGCGACCCTGTAGACCAGCGTCCGGGTCTTACCGCTTCCGGCGCCGGCTATTACCTGAACAGGTCCGTTCAGGGTCATAACCGCTTCAAGCTGTGAAGGGTTTAAAACTTCATTATAATTGATACTGTTTTCCAAAAGACTATTGACCTTCCAGCTGCAGGATAACACCTGCGTTTTAAATGATTTGGGATGAAAAAATAAAAAAGGCTATAAATCCAAGAATAATCCCGAGAATAATTAATAAAAAAACAGGTATGAGCAGGGCGAAAACAGCCCTTACAGTAGAAGTTTCATGAATTTCACTTAGGCCTATTACCATAATCACAAGGCCCCAGATCCAACCAATAAATCCACCGACAAAAGGTATCAGGCTGAATATTGAAGTAGCATTTGAGTATGCAAAGACCTTAAAAGTTCCGGAAAATCCACTTTTTGCTCCGCCAATAATAAAAAGACAGGCGTGAAGAACTGCTGATGCAATAAACATGAATATAAGAACATAAAAAACAATAAAAATCAGATCCATACTGGAAAAATGATTATCAGAAAGATAATTAAGATTAGGGAATTCAGGAAACATCTTGAGTATGAAGTTAATTACAGGTGACCCTAAAATAGATGCCCAAAAAATGTCGAACATTGCGCCTAGAGATCCCAGCAGCAGACCAAATGCAAAGGATTGCCCAATACCCGGTTCGCGCCTCTTTTCAGCGAAAAATTCGGCAGGAGAAAACAAAACGCCTTTGAATGCCTGCCATAAGACTGTAAAAAAATCCGGCCCTTCATCCGCACTGATCGCGCTTCTATGTATCCTCTCCCGGTCAGTAATTTCGCTGTTTAAATCCTGCTGAGATTCAGTATCAGAGGCACCCATTGGTGGCAATTCAAAAGTATTGCTGCAACGGGGACATTTTACGAGCTTTATCCCTTCCGGGATTTTCTCACTGGGAACCTTCTTGGAAAAATCACAGTTCGGACATGTAATATTAATTATCATTTTTTCTTTTTTCACCTGCAAGGCGGCTTAATTCTTTTTTCTGTGACCATCTTTTTACTCTATCCATAAGCCCCCTGGCGGGAATCTTCCTCAGATTGTCACTTCTCATCTCACAGCCTTCCTTTGTGTTTATAGCGGTCTTAAGGCATGGCAGCCTGTCCGGGCATTTGAAACAATCCGGAGGCACCTCTCTCAGCCCTTCTTTTCCAAAGGGAAAAACCACATCCAGGACTCCGTAACATTTTTTCTTTTCCATAGCTTTATAACCAGCCAGTCTTATACATTATTAGCCGTAATATTTAAAGAGTAAATTCATTGACTTATACTAGACTTATCAATAGTATTTAAAGCTATGGAAAAACATACAAGATTATATCTGGCAAGACACGGGCAGGTAGTCGGCTTTGATAAATTAGTGGCCAACGGACATACTGATGTTGATATCACCGAAACAGGTGTCATCCAGATGAATACCCTGGCCGAAAGGTTACGCCTGGTGGAATTGAATGCTATTTATGCCACAGGATTAATGAGAACCGAAAAAGGCGCCAGGATTATTGGCCAATACCATAACATCCCCATTATATCCGAACCTGATATGAAGGAGATATTTTTTGGAGACTGGGAAGGCATGTCTCTTGAAGAAATAGAAAAGGTCTATCCGGGCGAACTGGATAAGCGATTTGCCGACATCGCAGGGTACAGACCTCCGGGGAACGGTGAAAATATGGAGGATGTATCCAAAAGGATTCTTAAATGCCTTAAAGGCATTATCAAAAAACATACCGGGAAAAAGATCCTTATTGTTGCACATGGAGGGGTAAACCGGACCATCCTCTGTGATGCCCTTGAAATGGATATAAACAAGCTTTTTAATATTCAACAGGACTATGGATGTCTTAATATTCTGGATTATTACCCTGATAATGTACTGGTAAGACTGGTGAATGGGTAAAAAATGACCACATTAACCGACCAGATAGCCGCAATATCACTGTTTAACGGCTTGCCCTCCGACCAGATCGAAGCCCTGGCAATGATTGCCATTGAAAACTCTTTCATAAAGGGTGAAAACATCTTCTCGGAAGATGAACAGGCAACAGGTTTTTATGTTGTCATTGCCGGAAGAGTAAAGGTTTTTAAACTGTCATCTGAGGGAAGAGAACAGATACTTCATATCTTCGGACCGGGAGAGGTATTCGGTGAGGTCCCGGTATTTGCCGGTAAAAAATATCCTGCCAGTGCAGATGCCCTGGAACAGGGCCGGACACTGTTTTTCCCGAGGGACTCACTGATCTGGCTTATAGAAAAAAATCCTTCCATTGCCCTTAATATGCTTGCCGTCCTTTCCATGAGACTGCGCAGCTTTACTTCAATGATTGATGACCTGTCTCTCAGGGAAGTTCCTGGGCGTCTTGCCAGACATCTCCTGTATCTAAGCGAACAAAAGCAGAATTCACACGACCTTGAGCTTAATATAACCAAAGGTCAGCTTGCAAGCCTGCTGGGAACAATCCCCGAAACACTGTCCCGAATTCTTACCAGGATGACAGAACAGAGAATCATTGAATCCGACGGGAGGAAAATTCGAATACTTGATCGGGATGTGGTTAAAGAGCTGGCTGAAGGAATCAGAAAATTATAGTTTTAAATTATCAGATATGTATTGTTTCGGTTTTTCGCTACTCCCTGAAGCCCCCTGCATCAACTGATTTCTTTCCGTTTAACTCCGTATAACTCTTCTTTTTTATGTATTATCCAACCTGTTTATCACCAGATATATTCACCTGTTGACGATAAAAATAGAAATTCAGAAAATGCATATATCAATAAAGATCTAAGTTGGCCAGCCATCAAAATGCCAATATTTTGACATCAAGTTACAGGCAGGAGTATCAGAATATTAATTAAGACCGTGAAATATATGCAGAGCAGTCAATAGGAATAATCCATATTTTTGATATCGCTGCTCTTTCTGGCATAATTATTGAATACTTATGTTCAGCTAGAGCGTTCACTATTTATGCTAATGCCAGCGCATTAATTCTTGATAAATATTTCGAAAATCATAAATTCACGTGATCGACCCTTGGGAGGGGGGAGAAATTGTTCTGGAAAAATATTAAAGTACGCGCCAAACTCTTTTTGGGATTCAGCCTCATTCTTTTATTACTCTCAGCTGTATCAATTCTTTCCTATAACGGTGTCGGAACCATCGAAAACCAGGCCAGGGAAATCATCCGGAACCATCAAACAGATTCATTGTTTGCTCAAAAGGAGAATGAATCCCTTCACAGGGAATCAGATAGGAACAAGACTTCAGATGAAGAAATGGTAAAAAATGTTCAAAAAATCCGCCGTACCATAGCGATAATATCTTTAATTGCAATTACAGCAGGTATTTTACTTGCATTATTCACTGCTTCAACCATCTCCAGGCCTATCGAAAAGGCAACCGCCTTTGCCGAACAGATAGCCAGGGGGGATTTTATGAATAAACTGGCCATAACTCAGAAGGATGAGGTTGGCCTTCTTTCCATTGCATTGAATAACATGGTGACCAACCTTGGAAAGATGTTAAGGGAAATAAAAAACGGATCATATACATTAAGCGCCTCATCATCAAACCTGAGTTCAATTTCAGAGCATATGAAGCTGGGAGCAGAGACATCCTCAATACGCGCCGATACGGTTGCAGCAGCCGGGGAATTAATGAGCTACAATATGAGTATGGTAACAACTGAGAGTGAGCAGACAGCAGCCAATGTAAATATGGTTGCTGCCGCAGCAGAGGAAATGAGTGCTACCATAAGCGAAATTGCACAAAATACCGAAAAGGCACGTGTTATAACTGACAATGCCCTTGCCCAGACTCAGGACACATCGGAGAAGGTTGATCGTTTAGGGCAGGCAGCAGAGGACATTAATAAGGTTACCGAGGTTATTAATGATATCTCGGAACAGACCAACCTTCTGGCCCTTAATGCCACTATTGAGGCGGCAAGGGCAGGTGAGGCAGGTAAAGGTTTTGCAGTTGTTGCAAATGAAATAAAAGAACTTGCAAAACAGACAGCCCAGGCAACAAAGGAAATCAAACAAAAGATAGGCGGTATCCAGGCGTCAACAAAAGAAACAATAGGCAGGATAAAGGATATTTCAAAAATCAATAACGAGGTCAGCGAGATTGTAACCGCTATTGCCAATGCCGTTGAAGAGCAGACCGTATCTACCCAGGAGATCGCACGGAATATTGCACAGGCCTCTGAAGGTATCCAAAATGTGGATGATAATGTATCACAAAGTTATATAGTCGCTACAGATATCTCATCAGAGATTTCCGGCGTTCATCAATCCTCCGATGAGATGAAGGCCTCCAGTTCACAGGTAGACATAAGCTCACAGGATTTACAGAGGATAGTAAAACGCCTTTCCGGTATCCTGGAACAGGTTAAACTTCCCGCCTCACCCTTTGATATAGGCTCAGTAAAAGGCACACACCTCAAGTGGAGGTCAAGGTTTGAGGCCCTTCTTCATGGAAATCCTTCATTGGAACCCGAAGAGGTTACCAATCATCATGCCTGCGATTTCGGGAAGTGGTATGATGGGCCGGATGGACAAAAACTGAAGGACATCTCTCTTTTTAAGGATGTAGGCCGTCACCATGAAAAAGTACATGCAATTGCTCAGGAACTGGTTGATGTTGTAAATAAAGGAGAAAACGAGCAGGTAGAACTGCTTATGGTCGAGTTTGAAAATGCAAGGGCAAAAATGTTTGAGGCATTAAACGATCTTTATTTACTCTAGAGACATGCATAGAGGCAAGGTGGGTTGCGACTGTTGTTTCAAAAATCGGGTTAAACTGTATCATTTGAACTTCGCGGATACTGATCTGTTGAAATGACCCGATTTGGGTGTTAACAGTGACATCCGGCATAATCTTCTGGATATCGTTTATCTGGTTTACATTATAAATTCGCATTTCCTGTTCTCTTACAACATCGATGGACATCGGAATCTTTTGTAACTCGGCTTCCCTCTTCTCCGCTGTTACCGTGATCTCTTCAAGTGTGAACTCCTCATCCTGCGCAATGACCGGCATATTATTTTTTTATTGACACTGATATTTTATTCTATAAAAGTGTAAGGAACTATATCATATCTGACATAAGGTTTAATTCCTCGTCGTCTGTGACGATTTAAAAGATTTACTCCTCAGTTGATCCGTCACTCCTTATGATGAGGTAGTTTGTTTATATTATGTAAATGAGATAAAAATTTACCACAAGGAGAATGCTTTATGGCTGAATCTGAAAAACCCGAAGAAAAGAAAAAGAAAATGGATAGACGCCAGTTTCTGGTCGGCAGCAGTGCAGCACTGGCTGCAGGGGCGCTGGCTGTAACCCCCGGCTGCGCAAAAAATGTCGAAGTTCCCGCACCGGAACCCCAAAAAGTCTCTCACCCTAAATCCAGCGCATACCTGGTTTATGACAGCAGGCTTTGCCTTGGCTGTCAGAGTTGTATGTTCGCCTGCTCCCTTACCCATGAAGGTATTGCGAACCCATCTCTCTCCAGGATTCAAATCATACGTGATGCGCCTTCCTTTACAAAGTATCCCTACGATATTGTCATGTCGGTATGCAGGCAGTGCGTCACACCTCTTTGCGTTGAGGCATGCCCGACAGGTGCATGTCATATTGACGAGGCAAATGGAAACATACGGCGTATCGATCAGAACAAATGCATCGGGTGTAAAAGATGTATCCAGGCCTGTCCGCAGAAACCCCACAGGACAATCTGGAATTCTGTAAAAAAGAAATCGGCAAAATGCGACCTGTGCGAAAGCGCCCCATACTGGAATGAAAAAGGCGGCCCCGATGGTAAGCAGGCATGCGTTGAAACATGTCCGGTAAAGGCCCTTAAGCTTGTTACAAAGACACCGCCGCAGAGGGATATTGACGGATATGATGTGGATCTCGCACCACCGCCCCCCAAAACGGGTTTCCCGGGAATGGGCATGCCCAAGGCAGCGCCCGAATCGAATAAGAATAAGGGAGGAGCATAAAAATGGCAAACGGATACGCTGGTAAAATCTTATTTGTTAACCTGACCACCAAAGAAGTCAGGACTATCGATACTGTGAAGTATGAAGAATTTGGAGGAGGTGTTGGAATGGGCGCAGCCATATTCTGGGACCTCGCCGTTGTTCCCGGAGACTGGGATATGCAGGATGCATTTGATCCGCGCAATGTCATCTCTCTTATGACCGGACCGCTGGCAGCCACAGGTGTTCCGGGCGCAGGAAGAACCAGTGTCAGCGGTATTGCTCCCGAAACATATCCCGCACCGCTGTTTCACAGGACGAGCTTCGGCGGCAGATTTGGAACCATGCTCAAACTCGCCGGATGGGACGGAATTGCAGTACAGGGACGATCAGACAAGCCCGTGTGGATAAACATAGTGAATGAAAGGGTCACCATTGAGGATGGCACGCGTTTATGGGGGCTTGATACCTTCGAGACTCAGGATGAAATAAACTCTGCTGTTTCAGGCCGTGTACGTTTCGGACAGCAATGGAAGGAAATAGAAAAAGATTACACAACCGCGATGCCGCAGATTGTCTGCATTGGTCCCATAGGGGAAACTATGACAAAGGTTGCAGCCCTGATTCACGGAAGCGGTGTCAGCGCCAGGACCGGCGGGTTTGGCGGTGTCTTCGGTTCAAAAAATCTAAAGGCAATAAGTGTAATAGGTACCGGAAGCATTGAAGTTGCCGACCCTGCCGGGCTGGTGGATACAAGGCTCTGGCACACAAGAAATTTCCCCAAGATTACGATGGCACAGCCCGGCAAATCCGCGTGTATGCCATGTATAAATAACGACCGCAGAAGGAACTCCTATTATGGCGGAGAATCCATGTGTGCAGATGAATACTGGTACATGGGCAAACAAACTCCCGGCCAGCTAGGTGGCGGAGACCCAAATATCAGGATGCGGGGGGCAGACATTGCAGTTAGATGGGGAATCTGCACATGGGCGACAAAATTCGGCGGAGCTGTAACTATGCCCGTTAAAGACGCACCACCAGCCTTTAAGGGGATGGTCCCCATGGAACCCGGGATGGGATGGTATATTAAATACCTTTATGAAATCGGTGAACTTGGCCCCGGCAAAAAAATAGAGTCCTATCCCCTGCCGATGGATCAATGGGACACTCTTAAATTCCGGGAGATCTTCTGCGATGCAATTACAAGAAGAGTGGGCATTGGCGCAGATCTTGCGGATGGTGTCATGGAAGCCGCCCATAAATGGGGAAGGCTTGAAAAAGATCTTAACGAAGGGACCTTGAGACTCCCTGCATGGGGAGCAAGCTGGCATCATGCGCTACCGGGTGTTGAATGGGCATACAGCTATATCTTCATGTCGGGGGATCCGGTGTGGCATGGTTTTTTCGGCCTCAGCGGAGGAGGAGGTTTCGGTGGTCCTGCCAACTATACAGCTGAAGAGCTTGTTGAGATGATGGCCAAAAAGGTTGTTCCATTTGATGGCGAACCGATAATATTCAGCAATTCATGGAAGGGGGACGATGCATATAAAACCGGTATTTATTCGCCATACAAGGCAAAAATGCTCGCGTGGGCAAGACGGTTTGCAGGATTTTATAACGAAGCAATGTCTATCTGCGAGATGCTTCTTCCGGTATTCATGAACAGCGGATCTGACGATATCGCTGGCCCGAGCCCTGAACTTGAATATCGCTACTATAAGGCCGTGACAGGGAAAAATCACTCCTTTGCAGATACAATGGAGACGGGCAGAAAGATCTGGAATATGGAACGTGCAATAAGAGTAATGGCCGGAAGGCATCGTGATCAGGAAAAATTTGCTCCGTTCATGCATATGCCGGGTGCGACATTCCCCATAAGCGGTCCTAAACCCGTTTACACCAACGGTAAATGGAGCTTTGAAAGTCAGAACGATCTTTATCTGGACAGAAAAGGTGTGGAGCAGTTCAAAACCAATTTTTACAAACTGGAAGGCTGGAGTGAAGACAAGGGGTGGCCTACCAGAAAGACACTGGAAGGACTGGGAATGAATAAGGTCGCAGACATTATGGCTGGCAAAGGAAAGCTTGGCTCCTGATCCTTTTATTTAGAAAGCAGACAGACATAAAAAGGGCCGGTAAAAATCTGCCGACCCTTTTTTAAAGCTGATTTATTATGTGATTATTGAATAAAAACCAGCATAATAATTAAAGCGATACATCTGTCAAACCGGGATGAGAGAAACTGTTAAGATTCCCCCACCCCTCGACTTGTCTTTCCATAACAACGGAAATACCGTCAAGCCTTTTTAGAAATATACCTTGGTTCCAACATAGAAACGACGACCATTAAGATCGTGATTCGCGGAGCTGAAAGATCCGCCGTAGAAACCGGAAGTATTGGTATAATCCCTGTTATAAAGCTTCGGTGCTGTATTGAACAGGTTCTCTATTCCAAAACGGAAAGAGATATTGTCCTTCAACCTGTAATTACCGAGCAGATCAAACATGTCGTATGATGGCAGGGGTGTATTAGTCCCTGTTATATTCTCCAGTTTATCAAGATGCTGCCACCTTAGAGAAACATCCCAGTCGCTCATTGAATAAGTAACCGTGGTCAATGAACGCCACTCAAAGCTGTTACCGTTAAGACCGTTTCCGCTCGGGCCAAAGGTTCCAACATAATCAACCAGCGGGTTGGTCGGAAGCTCAGCCGATTTCATTTCTAACAGATAATTAACCAGCGTACTAACACTAACACGGCCCGGTCCTGCCTCCATTCCCCAGTTGATCTGCATATCGATACCAGAGGTCTGGAAACGGCCGTTATTATAATATGAACGCTCTAATGTGGCCAGGGCTCCTGATTCAGGATTACGGGTATAGCCTGCACAGTAGGCAGACTGATAATCGGCTGTCGGATTAAATGTTGGATCAAGACACTGCTGTACCACAACATCACCGGTCTGCAGACCGATTGCATCAGAGATTTCAATGGTGTAGTAATCCAGTGAAATTCTCCAGTCCATAAGTGCAGGAATACCTTCAACAAAGGAATCGAGAACAAAACCAAAGGTCCAGGTATCAGCGATTTCCGGTTTAAGGGTTGAATTTCCTATATCAACAGGCCAGATCCAGCTGAATCCCGCATTGGGCTGCTGATCCCAATCGTCATCTGAAATGCCTAATGCAGTGCGCATGGTAGTAACATAGGCTTCTTTTGCTGCCGCATCTGTAGGTACAGGATTTGCATTGCCATAGGCTACTATATCGGCTGCCTGTGCCCCATAGAATTCATAATCAGGTTCATCATCAGCGAGAGACTGCAGGTTCATCAAGCCGCTGCAAAGGTTGACAATATCTGCCCAGTCATCGTTGTATACAGGATTTGCCGAATAGGACAAACGGTTTTTCATGGAACATGCGTCGCCATAACTCATAGCGCCAAAGGATGATGTCCGTGCAAGATAAAGCTCTGCAATATTTGGTGCACGTTCTGCACGGTTATAACCGCCGCGGAAACGGAGGAATTCAGTGGTTTTCCAGTTAAGTTCAGCCTTATATGTATAGCTGACACCGGTAGTATTGTAGTCTGAACGACGTCCGCCCAGATTAACTTCAAGCTGCTCAACAAAAGGAATGTCTTTCAGTACAGGAACAAGAAGTTCTGCATAGGCTTCCTTTGCCTTAATGGTTCCTTCTGATTCACCGCTGGGATAGAGGCCAAGGACCTGATCGTTGAAAGATCTTCCCTGGGTATTGATATTATCGCTAAGAAACTGGTAATTGTTTTCACGATAGCTGACACCTAATGAACCACGCATCTCGCCCATTGGCAGATCAACAATAGCACCCTGGGTGTTTGCTTCCCAGATGGTCTGCTCCATTATCTGTCTTGTCTTAACAGGTGCTGCTACGGCCTCCCAGCAATCCTGTGTTACAGATGCCCAGTCATAGGGATTTATACCGCTGGTACATGTGGCTGTTGCTGCCCCAAAATTCGCATACTCTTCATTACCTGTAATTTCAGCTCCAGCACCGAAATCAGGCAGGGTCATGATCGCCCTCATACGTTCCAGTGAATAAAAACCTGTCATATTTGAAGTGGTCTCTGCCTCGCCATGTGAAACAAATACTTCATAGGTCCAGTCGATTCCGGGAATATCACCCTCGAGACCTGTGGTCATGTTAAAGGTAAATGTGTCTGTATTACCAACACGGGGCTCTGACAGAAGAGCGGTTCCAAAATCAAATGTTTCAGCAGCACCGGATACTGTCGGCTGAACGGGATTTGGCACTTCTTCGGTAGGAGTAATATATCCTTCCTCACCTGGCCCAACAGGCCTTCTTCTTGCATCGAGAATTGTCAGGATTTCGGTAGGAATCGAATTTCGGTTGATAGTAGGATCTATAGTAACTGTCCAGCCGCCGCTTAATACACCAGGTTCCTGGATCGTTCTGGCCCTGGTCTTGTTGAAGTAAGCCTGGCCGAATACACCAACATGGTCGTTGATCTCGTAATTACCCTGGGTATAGAAATTATAACGTTCCAGAGGGAAGATCAGATAAGTTTCGGTATTGTTGGCTGCAAGATAGCCGTCGTTTCTCATTTTGATTGAGTATCCGTCAACAAGGCCGGCAGCTTCCGCAGAAGAGATACCGGGAATACTGGCTCTTTCAAAACCGGTAACTGCGCTGTCAGAAGCCGGGTCATAATAGATTACAGCACCAGCAGGAGGTGCGGTGAAAGTTGCACCGTCAAGTACTGAATTCATCGTCTCCACATCAGGGAGATTGCTGTATCCCAGACTAAAACCGCTAAGCGGTGCGAAGAACTGTGTACCGCCTATTTCAGGATTACGCCAGTTATCCCTGAACCATGAACGGTCCCGCTGCCTGGCGCCCTTACGATCGTTGTAAGCAAATGCCATCATGATGTTACCACGGTCGTCGGCAAAATTGGTTCCCATAACGCCGGAGATTGTATATTCTTCATTATCTCCTTCCTGAGTTATACTGCCGGTAGCATCAATCTGGAAGCCTTCAAATCTGTCCTTCATGATAAAGTTGAGAACACCTGCCATAGCATCGGCACCGTAGGTTGAGGATGCACCGCCTGAAATCGCTTCAACATACTGAATTGCTGCTGTAGGGATGGTATTGATATCCAATACACCCATAGCGTTCGACGGTGTACCGCGGCGTCCATTAATGAGTACAAGAGTACGGTTGGCGCCGATACCGCGGAGCGCTACTGTTGCTTCACCCGGTGTGTTTGTTGCAGTCGGCTGAATGTCCTGGCCTGCGATCTGCGGAACGTCCATTGTCGGGGTGAACTGCGGCAACTTGTTAAGCTGAGTCTCGATCGACGATGTGGAGGCCTGATCAAACATATCCTTGTCAACAGTTACGATCGGGCTGGTTGACTGATTGTTGTTACGGGCAATACGTGAACCGGTAACAACGATTTCTTCAAGTGTAAACTCATCCGCGTCATCCTGTGCCAGAACCGGGCTCGAAATCACCAGTCCGGATGTAACAAGGCTCAGGATAAAACAAAATAAAAGCCATTTTTTAAAACTTAAATCTCTTTTTCCTCCCATAAAACTACCCCCAAATATAATGTTTTTGGCGTATTTGCCAGTAAGCGCTTCCTCATAGAAGCAAAAAAAAAATCTGCAGACACCACTATCCGTCGCCTCTTGAGACAAGGACGTTAGGTTTCTGCAGATTTCTTAAAACAAAAAAATGTAATTCCGTAAAACTATAAATCACAGCACCATAACCTTAAAGCGATGCCGGTAATACTCATTTAAAAAATGAAAAACCAGCCTCAACATGAGAATAAGTTACCGAACGAGATTCCAATCATCCATTACGAGAGTGAAGATGAAAGCTAACATTAAGAGAATTTATTGAAACTTATAATTAAGGCTTAAAAAAATCAAGGCTAATCACTATTAAAATATGAAAAAAAGCAGAATGGTATACTAATATACTGATATTACTAGAATTTAAAAATATATTTTATTAAGATTTTATCGATCCATCAGCCTGGATAACTTAATTTGATTAATGACTGTTAAAAAAAGAATAAGGGAGGCAATGCCTCCCTTATCCCTGCTACGATTGTCTTTCCATACTTCTGGAAAGATTAAAACTTCTTATTAGAAATACAACTTGGTTCCAACATAGAAACGACGGCCATTAACATCATTAAGCTGATTACTGAAAGATCCGCCGTACATACCGGTTTCACTGCTCATATTCCTGTTATAAAGAGACGGTGCCTTGTTGAATAAATTCTCTATTCCAAAACGGAAAGATACGTTATCCTTCAACCTGTAGTTACCCATCAGATCAAACATGTTGTATGCTGGCAGGGGAGTATTGGTCCCGCTTGTCTGTTCAAGCTTATCCATATACTGCCATCTGAAAGAAACATCCCAGTCGCTCATGGAATAAGTAATCGTGGTCAGTGCACGCCATTCAAAGCTGTTACCATTAAGCCCGTTTCCACTCGGACCAAATGTGCCGACATAATCAACCAGCGGGTTGGTAGGAAGCTCAGATGATTCCATTTTAAGCAGATAGTTAATAAGTGTGCTTACACTAACGCGTCCCGGTCCTGCCTCCATGCCCCAGTTAATCTGCATATCGATACCCGAGGTCTTGAAACGGCCGTTATTAAAATATGTACGCTCTAAAGTGGCCAGGGCGCCTGTTTCAGGATTGCGTTTGTAGCCATCACAAAAGGAAGAGGTATAATCAGCTGTCGGGTTAAATGTAGGATCAAGACACTGCTGTACCACAACATCACCAGTCTGCAGACCGATTGCATCTTCGATTTCAATGGAATAGTAGTCGAGTGAAACTCTCCAGTCCATAAGCGCCGGAATATTTTCAACAAAGGAATCCAGTACAAATCCAAAGGTCCAGGTATCGGCAGTTTCCGGTGTAAGAGTCGGATTACCTACATCCACAGGCCATATCCACCCAAATCCCGGGTTAGGCTGCTGATCCCAGTCGGCAACTGTAATGCCTAATGCATCGCGCATGGCAGTAACATAGGCTTCTTTTCCTGCCGCATCTGTAGGTACAGGATTTGCGTTACCATAGGCTATAATATCGGCTGCCTGTGCCCCATAGAATTCATAATCAGGATCATCATCTGCGAGAGACTGTTCGTTCATCATGCCGCTGCAAAGGTTGACAATATCTGCCCAGTCATCGTTGTATACAGGATTTGCAGAATAGGACAAACGGTTCTTCATGGAACAGGCGTCGCCATTGCTCATAGCTCCGAATGTCGATGTCCGGGCGAGATACAGCTCGGCAATGTTAGGAGCACGTTCCGCACGGTTGTAACCGCCGCGGAAACGAAGGAAATCTGTAGTCCTCCAGTTAAGTTCAGCCTTGTATGTATAGCTGACACCGGTCGTATTATAATCCGAACGACGTCCACCAAGGTTAAATTCGAGTTGTTTTACGAAAGGAAGGTCCCTCAGCACCGGAACAAGAAGTTCTGCGTAGGCTTCTTCAGCTACAATTTTTCCTCTTGATTCGCCTGCAGGATAGAGCCCCAGGATCTGATCGTTAAAAGATCTTCCCTGAGTGTTTACATTATCGCTGAGAAATTCATAATTGTTCTCACGACGGCTGATACCAGCTGCGCCGCGCATCTCACCCATGGGCAGATCAGCAATAGGACCCTGTGTGTTTGCTTCCCATATGGTCTGCTCCATTATCTGCCTGCTCTTGACAGGGGCTGATACGGCATCCCAGCAATCCTGTGTTACAGATGCCCAGTCATAGGGATTTATACCGCTGGCACATGTGGCTGTTGCTGCTCCGAAGTTATTATACTCTTCATTACCTGTAATTTCAGCTCCAGCACCGAAATCAGGCAGGGTCATGATCGCCCTCATACGTTCCAGAGAATAAAAACCAGTCATATTTGAGGTGGTCTCTGCCTCACCATGAGAAATAAATACTTCATAGGTCCAATCGATTCCGGGAATATCACCCTCGATGCCTGCGGTCATGTTAAAGGTAAATGTGTCTGTATTACCAACACGAGGCTCGGACAGAAGGGCCGGTCCAAAATCGAAAGTCTCATCAGCACCGGATACTGTAGGCTGAACGGGATTTGGCACTTCTTCAGTAGGAGTAATATATCCTTCCTCACCTGGCCTAACAGACCTTCTTCTTGCATCAAGAAGTGTCAGGATCTCGGTAGGAATCGAATTGCGGTTAATAGTGGGATCTATAGTAACAGTCCAGCCGCCGCTTAATACGCCAGGTTCCTGGATTGTTGTGGCCCTGGTCTTGCTGAAGTAAGCCTGTCCGAATACACCAACATGGTCGTTGATCTCGTAGTTACCCTGGGTATAGAAATTATAACGTTCCAGGGGAAAGATCAGCCAGGTTCTGGTATTATTGGATGAAAGATTTCCGCTGTTAAGCAGTTTGATATTATATCCGTCAACGATACCTGCAGCTTCTGCAGAGGATATACCCGGAATACTGGCTGCTTCAAAACCGGTAACAGCACTGTCAGAAACCGGATCGTAATAGATTGTTACGCCAGCAGGCGGAGCTGTGAAAGTTGCGCCGTCAAGCACAGAATTCATCGTGTCCACATCGGGAAGATTGCTGTATCCTAAACTAAAACCGGAAAGCGGAGCAAAGAATTGTGTACCACTTATTTCAGGATTACGCCAGTTGTCTCTGAACCATGAACGGTCACGCTGATGTACGCCCTTACGATCGTTGTAAGCAAATGCCATCATGATATTGCCGCGGTCGTCGGCAAAATTGGTTCCCATAACGCCGGAGACCGTATATTCTTCATTATCTCCTTCCTGGGTTATGCTCCCATTGAGATCAATCTCAAATCCTTCAAACCTGTCCTTCATGATAAAGTTGAGAACACCAGCCATAGCATCGGCACCGTAGGTTGAGGATGCGCCGCCGGAAATGGTTTCAACATACTGAATAGCACCCGTCGGGATCGTATTGATATCCAGAACCCCCATGGCGTTCGACGGCGTACCGCGTCGGCCATTAATGAGTACGAGTGTGCGGTTGGAACCGATACCGCGAAGTGAAACAGTTGCTTCACCAGGTGTGTTTGTTGCAGTTGGCTGAATATCCTGGCCTGCAACCTGCGGAACGTCCATTGTCGGGGTGAACTGCGGCAGTTTGTTAAGTTGTGTCTCGATCGATGATGTTGACGCCTGATCAAACATACTCTCGTCAACTGTTACAATCGGGCTGGTTGCATCATTGTTGTTACGTGCGATACGTGAACCTGTAACAACGATTTCTTCAAGTGTGAACTCTTCCTGGTCATCCTGGGCAAATACCGGACCTGAAATAACCAGTGCTGATGAAATAAAGATTAGTAATACACTAAAAATCCATAATTTAAACAATAACCCACTTTTTCCTCCCATAATTCCTCCTGTGTTTAAAATGTTTACATTAAAAAGATAAGAATATACCTTTTGAAAACTTATATTCTCACCTTAATAACCATTCATATGCGACCATATAAAAAGCTATAATCATGCGTAAATCATTCGCTGCAAACACGTAAAAAAATTGAAACAACTTTCTTAACCAGAGTTCAAAAGCACTTTTCTTTATAATTCAGATGAAATCAGTAACATTGTGATAATATTCTTAATAATTTATCGATCTAACTACCAATTTACTTCTGTAAGACAGTTTTTCTGTTGTAAAAATTAAAGACTTTAAAACTTAATACCAATCAGTTTTAAAATTGCAGCCAATCGTCACGAGAGCTTTTTTCGCAGTAAATTTACATGACAATCAGAATGAGGGAGAGCTAATTCGCCACAATTTAGTTTTCGTAGCAATACTATTTTTGTTTTGATCCTAAAACCAAATTGTTTAAAAATCAAGAAAAAAATAAGTTATTTTAAGACATTAAAAACCCTTTAAATCCGGGTTATTCAAAATATTATGAGGGTTAAAAATATTTATCCAGACCGAGGTGATTGTGAAGTTCAATAAAATCATTTTTGTTATTTTTAAGCAGCAGGTTTAAATACATAAATCCTTCACAGGGGAGCGCATAGCGCTCAAGTCCGGGCTCTGTACAATCCCTGCATTCAGGAAATCTACCCAGCTTTTTGCGTATTTTTCGGGCATAATGAGATGAGAAAAGGTCTTTAAGCGGTTTTACCCTGATATTGCCAATACAGCTATCGATTAAAGGACATGGAAAAAGATCCCCGCTGCTCCTGATAAAAAAATAATTAAACCCGCAGGAACATGGTTTTTTAATACGCCCGGTTTCAAAGTATTCTGCCAGGCTCTCAGCATGAAAACTCCATTTAAAACGACTGCCTTTAAAGAACCTGATCATCTTCTCCCTGTCATCATCTGAGAAGGTATGATTATTCTTTGTGTCCAGATTCAGATACCTTGCTCCGGTAATAATGCAGGGGGATATTATAGTGAACAAACCCCTTTCCTCTGCATATTGTGAGATATCTTCAAGTTCATCTATGTTTATGGGCAGTATTGTTGTTTTAATACCTGTAATAAGATTCGGATACTTATCCCTGAGTTTTAATAACCCTTTTATGGTATTGTTCACCTTCTGCCATGCATCTTTAACATTTCTGATCTGCTCATGTATATCACCGACAGCATCCATGGCACACACGATAACCAGATCAAGACCAGCTTCTTTAAACTGCCTGAGGATTATCTCTGTTTTTTCCAGTACCCTGGCGGTCAAAAAACCATTTGTTGTAACAGCAACCGATCGAAGATTTTTCAAATTTTTACTCTTCAGCCTGGCGATCCCTGAAAACAGATAGTCAATATCATCAAGTAAAAAAGGCTCGCCGCCGGTTATATCAAGTTCCCTTAGATCAGAGAATATGTTATCTGACAATAACTTAAGCCACTCATCGGCTGACAGCTCCGGTTCGTCCCAGGGGATCCTCCAGATATTGCACATTATACACCTTGCTATGCATTTGTGGGTTATCTCAAGGCTCAATGCCTGTGGCTTTTCGGGCCTGCCTGTTATTTTTTTGCACCTGTAGCGCAGGCCGTTAAAAAGGAGTTTTGCAGCGATTTCTAACCTGGACATATCTGTCATGATATCCACCTTGTTATCTTCGGGTTCACCGGATTAAAGGCGGCATATCTGAAGCACCCGTACCAAACCCCCACCTGATAGGCCACCTGATCGATGCTGAAAAAAAATATAAAGACAAAGATATTCGATAAAGGTTTTTTCAAAAAAAACTCGCATAGGGATACGATAAAATGATTGATAAGGAGAATGAGGCATAACTTCGGGATCAGTGGAAAGAATAAAAACGCCATAACAAGGTAATACCTTGAAAAAAAGGCACACCAGTAATAGATGGACACAAAATATCCCCTGAAAACAGCCGATAGAACCTGGCTGTATTTTATGGGAAGCTCCTTTTCTTTAACCTGCCGCCATTTTGTATGTGTATCAATAAAAAGAAGAATACCACATAACAGTAGAAGGAAGTATTGGCCTGTTAACAGGGCGGCAGCCACTATAACCCACTGCAGTATGGTCAGAGGCATGTAAAACATCTTTTTGAATCGATCAGGGTGCTTTTTCTGAAGGAATGGCTCGGATGTCCCATATTGCAGCCTGCGGAGAAAAAATGCCGAAATTTTATTTCTATGTTTATGAAAAACAACACCTGCAGGTCTGTATTCTATTTCATATCCGCTGTTTTTCACTCTCCAGCATAGATCCACATCCTCCCCCACAGTCATATCTATATTGAATCCGCCCAGTTTCAGAAAAATCTCCTTTTTAACGAGAAGATTACAGGTCGGGAGATAAAAAAAACTGCCTTCTTCCTTTGAGCTTTTAGAACACACGCCCATATTGAGAGAAGATGCCACTTTTTCATACCGGTCCAGTGCCTTTTTATCAAACCAGGAATCAACCTTACCCCCGGCTGCACCGTTGGACTCATCATTAAAGGCTGGGACAAGCTCCTTGAGCCACAAAGAGTGCGCCGCACAGTCAGAATCAATAAAGGCAAGGATATCTCCCCTTGCCTCACTTGCCGCCAGGTTTCTGGAACAGGAGGCCTGCATTCTTTCTGAATTTTTTATCAGCCTCACCGGAAAGCCTGAAACAACTTCCGCGGTATTATCATCAGATGCGTCATCTACCACAAATATTTCTAATTTATCAGGCGGGTAATCAAGCTCTGCAAGGGATGCAAGACAATGGAATATCTCATCAGGCCGGTTTCGAACCGGAACAATAATGGTTACAAATGGATATTCAGAAGGCTCCCTGTATCCTCGGCTCTCCAGAAAACCCTTTCGCACAAGCATGTTGAGATAGATTTCTGTTTTCTCGGGATCCGTATTTACAAGGGTACATATCCGGTCAAACGGAACAAATTCATCTTGGTTCAACAGCTCAAGGGCGGATTTCCATATAGGATTCAAGGTAATAGTCGTGAGTGGATTTTTACGAATCAGATAAAGAGTAGATTCTTTTTCGGTAAAGGTTATACCTTTGGGTAGTTTGTAGGAAAGTCCATTATGACCTACGATATTTATATTGTAATTATTCATTTTATGCTGATATCCGGCCTATTGTTCACCTCTCCCACAGTAATACACTTCCCGTCTCAATTCGCACCTGTCCTCTACCGATATCACATCCCCGTTTACGGTCTGAGCCCTTCCCATACACCCTCCTCTGCAGTGTTCTCTGCCGGCACAATCCTTACACCTAACCAGTGATTCACTCCGCTCTTTATCAAGCCGTGGGAGAAGTGCCCATTTCTCAATCCCTTTCAGTATCCCCTCTTTCATCCCTTTTTCATGTACATTATCCACTGCATGTTCATCATTAAGATTCATCACACAGGGGTACATTTTCCCGGCAGCATTAATAAATGGTGTACTTATACAGTTACACACATGATCCGAAGGTATATTTCTTCCTTTGTACCATTCTATCGCGGAGATATTCCCCATTTTCTCATAAAATGCCCTGAATTTTGGATCTGACTCATACAGCTCAATCAGGCTTCTAATCTGGTATCTATCAGGAAGCTCTATCCAATCCGTATTTTTTGCCCTGCCCCCTTTAACAAGTGTACCGGCTGTAAACTGGCCGACACCAAGGTCATTTGCAAGTTCAAGTATTTTAGGGATCTGGTCAAAGTTATGTCTCATTTCCGTAAAGGCTATTCTTATTCTTTTTCCCATCCCGGCAGCAGCAAAAAGCCTGATTCCCTTAACCGCAGCTTCAAAATTACCCTTCCCTCTTATCATGTCGTTTACTTCAGGTGTTGCCCCGTCAAGACTGACCTGTATCTTTAATTTTTCGGAGTTTAGTGATTTTATTTTTTCGACATCTTCGCCGGTAACCATTGAACCGTTGGTCTGCAGTATAATTTCCGAAAGAGTGCTTAAACTGCATGCATGAGCAAGTATCTCAAACCAGTCAGGATGAGACAGCGGTTCACCTCCTGTAAGGAAAAGGACTTCGCCTCCGAGATCTGCAAATTCCTTAATAATTCCGATAATAATTTCTTTTTTGACAGGAGTAGGATCCAGATTTTTGCAGTTCAGGAGACAATGAGGACAGCTCAGGTTGCACGCATCGGTGATCATAAGGGTGAGGATCTCTGGTGCTCTAAGGCCTGCCTTTTCGATCTTCCCCTTTATGATTTTCGTGTCAGTACCCATGACCTCAGGCCTGCTCATCCGAAGGAGAGTCTTCAGTTATTAAAAATCCGTTTTCAACAAGATATGAAATTATTCCTTCCACCTGAGATTCCGGATCACCGACAAGCATGGCTCCCTTCTTTTGGACATTGCTGCCGGACAGCAACTGATTGATCCTGTCAAATGCGGGCAGATTACTGTCAGGAGTAATGACCTTTTTCGGTCTTGGCCTTGGAGTGTATACCCCATCACTTATAAGTTTTCTTTTTGCCTTTTGTGAATCAATCTCAAGTATTCTGAAGGGAGAAGTCAATGCCTTTTGTTTTTGCTCATAGGTTGGAAGCCGTGCCTCAATGCCTTCCCTGGAGATACTGAAAACAGCCGGCAAAGAGCACTCTATTTCTTCCCTTACACCTTTACCGGCATTCCTTGCAGCCTTGGCAAAGACGGGGTTAAAACCCGTCTCTACATTAATAACATTGGAAACAAATGGCATATTGAGATGATGGGCAATAAAGGCTCCAACCTGGCCGTTTTGTTTATCCACAGATTCTTTTCCACAAAATACAAGGTCTGCGTCCAATGCCATTATTCCCAGGGCAAGCAGAATTGACTTTGACCAGGAGTCATGTTCTGCTTCCGTATCAACCCTGTATATTGCATCAGCCCCAAGAGCGATGAATCTCCTCAGCTCCTTTTCGGAGATAACAGGCCCGAGCGTCAGTACAGTAACTTCAACCGACGGGTCTTTTTCCTTAAGCTTCAAAGCAATATCAAGTGCCGCTTCATCCCATGGATTAATACAAAATATATTATCTTCAGGCGCGATATAATTTTTTAAAGGATCACGTCCTGTTCTCGAATATATAAATTTTACCTGTTTAGCACAAACAACTATTTTCATAGTAGAACTCCAAAGGTTTTCCCTTACACCTCAAACCTTATACCGTATACCCTTCCCTTACCTTAGCACCCTCTTAACAATCTCGATTATATCCAGAACCTCAGGAGGATCATCCAGCTCCAGGCCGTTAATACCGTCATTAATCATTGTCTGGCAGTAGGGGCAAGCGGTACAGACTATATCGACATTCTTCTCCGCAATCTCTTCCGACCTTATAACATTGATCCTTTTTCCGGAATGCTCATGGAGCCACATCCCGCCTCCTCCGGCCCCGCAGCAGAATCCCTTTTCACGTGACCTTTTCAGCTCTTTCAAACTGGCGTCAGGTACATTGTGTATAATATCTCTTAGAGGTTCATAGATGTTATTACCCCTCCCCAGATAACAGGGATCATGTATTGTAACACTTTTCGAGAGAGGGAACTCAGGGGCAATAACCTTTTTACTGATAAGATCCATAACATACCGGGAGGCATGGACTACCTCAAGGTCATGATAATCCTCCTGCTCCATCTTTGGGTATTCATTCTTAAGGGTATTGTAACAGTGGGGACACAGTGTGATTATCCTGTGCACATTATGTTCCCTGAATGTTTTCAGATTTTTACTGGCAAGGCTTATGAATAGTTCCTCTTCACCAAGCCTTCGTGCCGGGTCTCCGCAGCACAATTCATTGCTGCCAAGTATCCTGAAGTTTATCCCTGCCTTTTGCAGGATATTAACCAGTGCCCTTGAAACCTCCTGATATCGAGGGTGGAAGGAACCTGAACACCCTGTCCATATCACTATCTCCACGTCTCTTTCATCAGGCCTCGTCACCCTGACTCCCCGGTTCATTGCCCAGTCTGCTCTATAGGACGGGCCCTTTCCGTTTACATCACCATATATCTCCAGGTTCCTTATCATTGCCGCCGCTTCAGAAGGAAGGGCTCCTTTTCCCAGTGTCAGATGACGCCTTATATCGACTATCTTTTCGAGCGGTGAGACAAAAACCGGGCAGGTCTCTACACAGGCCATACAGGTTGTGCAGTTCCAGATTTCATCTTCTGTTATGCGTGAATCAATAGCAGTATTCCTGTCAGCACGATGTGCCAGCTCATATAATTTCCTGACAATTTTTCGGGGTGACAGGGGCTTTCCTGAAATAAAGGCAGGACAGTTTTCTTCGCAGCGTCCGCATGAAACACAGGCCTCGGAGTCAAGAAGCTGCTTCCATGTAAAATCATTAATCCGGTTTACGCCTGGGTGATCTTTGTTTAATGACATATTTCTGAACTCGCCGGCATTTCCCTTCCTCTTATATAATATGTTCAGGGGGGCCATAGCGAGGTGACGAAAATATGTACAGGGGATTATTGCCACCAGTAACAGTATTGCATAAAAATGAATTCTTATCATCAACTGCATCATGACTGGCGACGATGGCAGAAATGATGAAGCAATGTATCCGACGGGAGAGGCCCATATAGTTACAAAGCCGGTAATTCTGAGCCTGTATCCTTCGGCAAGAAAACCCGTCAACAGAATGATAATCAAGACTAAAAGGGGCAAAAGGCTCTTTTGAGGACCAAGCGGGTCCTTTGATTTTAATCTTCTTATTAAAAATACAACAGTGGCTGCCAGAAATAATAAACCGATAATATCGAGTAAAAGAGAAAGAACCGATGATAAAACCTGGGGCAGTGTAAGGCATGTCTGTGCAAGAATTATAACTATAAGAGGAAGTATACATCCCCAGAAAACCATAATATGCAGGACCCCGGCAACAGGGTTCTTCAGTATTTTCTTATGTCCCAGCAGATATTTCAGAAGAAATATCCTGTCTCCCGGACACCTTTCAGGCATACCGGACCTTAAAAGACTCAATGTCTTTGAAAGTCCCAAGGCCATTATTAATATGGCCAGACATACCAGTAAAAGATCTAAGGACATAAGCACCTGATCATTCCTTCCCTTTTCCGGATTTTCTCAGGGGTTTAATAAAAAACCGGACCGCAAAAATTAAAATCATCAGGATCAATATTTGAGTGATGATCGAAAAACCAGTGATGGATGATAACGAATTATCTGCGGCATGAAATTTCCCGATCATGGCATTCTTGTTATCTTTCATGTGGCATTTGAAACATTCATCATCAGATATTTTATCTGGAGTTCCATGGACGGCCATGCCCTGATGACAGCCAATGCAGTTTGTTTCGTCAAAATCCCTGCTGAAATCCTGTTTTTTATGGGACTTTACCCTGAAGGATGTAAACCACTTCATATAACCCTGTTCACCCCACTTTGCAGGGTGACATTTTCTGCATGTATTTTTAAACTGCAATATATTTATGGACGAATTTTCAGCAGATTCCGGAAGAATTTTATGTGTTGTATGACAGGTATAACATTCTGGCTTATTGTCTTTACCGGATGAAAGGCCATGAAGGTTTTCATGGGAGTGGCAGTTACCGCAGTTAACTCTTCCTGTCACGTCTCCGCCTTCGTGGCCCTCCTCAATATATGAATGGCAAACCGTGCATTCCATCATGCCTCCGTGAACAGAAGACCGGTAATCATCAAGGGACATCTGGGGAATGCCTTCACCAGAATTATCAGTGTGACACAGTATACATTCATCCATTTCATAGGCAAAGAGCCCGCATGGAAAAAGGCAAAAAATAACTGCCAGTAAATATATTTTTTTTAGGCTGAAAAAGTTCATATTATATTTATTTTTGATTTTCACTCGAACCCTTGAATCCTTGATCCCTTGAACCCTCTTTTTTAATCGCCCTTATCCTCTCAACCAATAGAGGAATAATCTCCCTTAAATCTCCAACAACCCCGAGATCCGAAAACCGGAAGATCCTTGCACGCGGATCATTGTTTATGGAAATCACGTTTTTTGATTTCTCCATTCCGGCGCTGTATTCGTTTGCCCCGGATATTCCGCAGTTTATTATAAGGCCCGGATTAATGGTTTTGCCCGTCTGCCCTATCTGACGTTCAAAAGGCAGTATCTGTGCATCTATTACAGGCCTTGTGCCTGCCACTGAACCGCCTATTGCCTTTGCCAGTTCATTAATAATATCAAAAGCCTCTCCCTTTCCAGCGCCTCTTCCGCCTGCAACAACAATCTCGGCATCTTCGATATCAAGCTCTTCAGGTTCGGCTTCAATTATATTTACTATTTTTGTATTCAGACTGCCTTCATCAATATCAGGAATAATCACCTCAACAAGTGTGTCATTATTCTTTGTAAAATTATTATTTTTAAAATCACTGACTGCGCTCAATACAGACGGGAGGAAAGAAATAACCGCTAAATTTCCTTCATCGATTATTACTCTTTCAAACTGGTAACCGTTGGATACAGGCCTTACAGCTACTCCCCTGCCTTTTTCATCAAAACCAAAATCCATAACCTTTGTAACCAGGGAGGCATTCATCATTGCTGCAACACGTGCACTGAAATCAGAAGTGCCTCCATCCTGTGAAACAAGGATACAGGATACAGTATTTTTATCAGCCACCTCGAAAAATACCTTTGCGAATAATTCACCATGATATCTTTCAAGCAAGTCATGTTTTATATGGATAATCCTGTCAGCACCACCCTGTTTCAATGAAGCGAGAGCATCATCATGGACAGGGCCAATGATAACCGCGGCTAGAGATCCAATCCCTCCGGTATCTTTTATGATACGCCTGGCCTCTGCGATTAAACCGAAGGTCGATTCCTCGACCGCATCACCATCAGACAGGACGAGTATCCATATATTATTAGAAACTTTCAAACCTTTCTTCCCACCCTGTGGCCTTCCACAATGGCCATATCCGTTTTTCTGGCGGCAACACAATCACCCGCGCGATAAACTTCTTTTACTTTCCCCTTAAGTTCAAAATATAAATGATCGCATGAAACATTTCCCACTGCCAGGACAATTGTATCGTATCCTTCAAAATCTATCATTTCATTGGAGTATACCTGAAGGCCTTTGACAGTAGTCCCCTGTATTTCAAGTACTGCAATATCCGGCGTAAAGGTTACCCCCTTTTCGGCAAGTCTTTTTCTTGTTAGATAGAGATCCTGCAGAGGCCCAAGATTACCACCTGTAAAGAGAGATGATGTTATAATGTGGACTTCTTTATCCCTGTCCGCAAGAAACTCTGCAGTACCTGTTGCCTGATGATGGCCGTCATTATCCACGAGCAGCGCTTTTTTGCCAACCTCTACTTCATCTTTTAATACCTGCACAGTGCTGACTACCTGCGGCGATGAGTATTCTCCCGGAAAGGGATTAGTCTTTGGGACCGATC
Source organism: Desulfatiglandales bacterium (assembly GCA_963667015.2). Classification (GTDB taxonomy): domain Bacteria; phylum Desulfobacterota; class DSM-4660; order Desulfatiglandales; family HGW-15; genus JAAZBV01. The sequence continues at coordinate 691,401 of CAXXJJ010000001.1, read as the reverse complement.
CGGTGGCAATTATTACGGCATCAGGATTTTCTGCAAGGACGGTGTCGGCATCAGCCTCTACACCGAGCCTGAAATCAATATCAAGTTTATTGACCTGGCTTAAAAGCCACCTTGTAACACCGGTTATCTCCTGCCTTCCTGCGGCCTTACCTGCTATAAGATTCTGGCCTCCCGGGTCTTCATTTTTTTCAAACAGTACGACCCTATGTTTTCTAATGGCTGCGGTTCGTGCTGCCTCAAGTCCTGCAGGTCCCCCGCCCACTATAACTACCTTTTTCTGTTTTTCACATGTCCTTAACTTCCCGATCCCCATTTGTTCTTCGCGGCCTACTGCCGGGTTCTGGAGGCACCCGAGTGTATATCCCAGCCCCATTCGGGCAATGCATCCCTGGTTGCAGGCAATACAGTGTCTTATATCATCCGACCTTCCTTCCATGGCCTTGTTGGGGAGTTCAGGGTCACAGATAAGCGCCCTTACCATTCCGATCATGTCTGCCTGACCGGCAGCCAGTATGTTTTCAGCAAGGTGCGGGTCATTGATCCTGTTTGTGCAGAAAACAGGCAGATCAATAACCGAGCGTATTCCTGAGGCAAGGGGAACAGTATAGGCAAGCGGTGTGTGCATGGAGCCTTCAACAAGAAAAAGGTTATAAAAGGTCCCGATACTTAGATCCATAAAATCCAGCTGACCTGTCTCTTCAACACGGGCAGCTATCCTTTTGGCATCTTCAAGGGTAATTCCGCCCTTTGGGTGCATCTCATCTGCATTAAGCCGGATACCCAGCGGAAAATCATCCCCTACGGCCCGTCTGACCGAATCAATTACCTCAAGGCAGAATCGCATGCGGTTTTCAAAGCTCCCGCCATATTCATCTTTTCTAGAGTTGGTCGCAGTAGAAAGAAACTGCCTTATAAGGGAGCTGTGTCCCACCTGAAGTTCAATGCCGTCAAATCCCCCTTCAGCAGCATAGATGGCGCTCCTGGCGTAATATTCACAGCACTCCTTTATGTCTTCTATTTCCATCTCTTTTGCAACTTCACGGAACAGGGGATCAGATCCCGGGGAAGGTCCCCAGACAGGCAGCCTTGATATGGTGCCATCCGCCTGCATTCCGTTATGGTTGAGCTGTGCGAATATTTTGGTGTCATACTGGTGCACGGAGTGGGTGAGTTTTTTGTATCCGTGAACAACTTCCGGTTCAAAGGCATCAACAAGCTTGTCATAGGCATGATCCGATGGATGCACGGTTAACTCTTCTGTTGTTATGAGACCGCACCCCCCCTTTGCCCTATCGGAGTAATAATAGACATGGCGGTCGCTTATCTTCTGGTCTTCACCAAAGTTGGTCATATGGGCGGCAAAATGTATGCGGTTAGGCACAACCAGGTTTCCGATCTTAAGGGGGCTGAATAGATATCTGAATTCGCTCATATCAGTTCACCGACCCTTCTTGCCTCAAGGAATGCCATGTCAATACCCCTGGGCGCAACACAATCGCCGATCCGGTAAAGTTCTTTCACTTTACCCTTAAGGTCTTTGTACAACTTATCATCAGACTGGTTACCCATATCCAGGACAATGGTATCGTAACCTTCAAGAATAACCGGCTTATTGGTATAGATATCTATACATTTGACCCTTGTTGATTCTATCTTTTCGACTCTTAAATCAGAGGCAAAGGTCACACCGCCTTGAAGCAGCCTCTGCCTTGTAAGAGAAAGGTCTCCCAGGGGAGAAAGTTCCAGGCCTATAAAGAGTTCGCTGGTGATCATGTGGACCTTTTTGCCCTGGTCAGCAAGATATTCAACCGTGGCAGCAGCATGGTGACCGCCGTTTTCATCGATAAAAAGTATTTTATCACCTACAGGGTAAAAACCCTGAAGGACTTCCCACACATTAAGAACTTTAGGTGGTTCGTAGTCACCGGGGACAGGCTTTTTTTTTGGCAGAGATCCGGTGGCAACAATAACAGCATCCGGGTTTTCATCCAGCACCGATTCCACGGTCGCCTCTGCTTCTGTTATCACCGGGATACCAAGACCTTCAATCATACGCGAAAGGTATGTTACAATGGCGCCCATCCCCTGTCGCCTGGGTCTCTTTTTAATGAGATTGATCTGACCTCCGATCTTCTTACCCTTTTCAAATATCTTTACATTGTGCCCTCTTTCGGCCGCTGTTCTTGCAGCCTCAAGTCCCGCAGGTCCTGCCCCGATTACAATAACCTTTTTACTCGCTCCAGCTTTGGGATACTCTGATTCCACGTTCAGTTTTTCAAACCCAACTTCCGGATTCTGTATACAGCCGATCTTCTTTTTATTATTAACCCTGCCTATACAGCCTTTATTATCCCTTACACAGTAGCGGATATCCTTAATGCGGCCTTCCCTGGCCTTTTTAATCATGTCAGGGTCACAGATCAGGTTGCGAATAAACCCGACTGCATCAGCCTGCCCCTTTTCGAGGATTTCTTCTGCCATCTGTGGCGAACCTATCTGGTGACTTGCGATAACAGGAATATCAACTGCCTCCTTAAGGTGTTCCGATGCATCTATTGTAAAGCCATAGGGTGTATGCATTGACGCCATGTAAAGATGCAGATTATAGTATGTGCCGACTGTTGTGCTTATAAAGTCCGCAAGCTTCTTTTCTTCAAAGACCTTTGCAAACTGTTTTGCCTCTTCCGGTTCAATGGCCCCCCAGAATTTTTCATCAACACACAGCCTGATCCCAGTGGTAAAATCATCACCTGTTGATGCCTTTACCGCTTCAAGTACCTGAACAGGAAACCGCATCCTGTTTTCTAGACTGCCGCCATATTCATCCTGTCGCTGGTTCGTGAGGGGCGATAAAAACTGTCGCAGCAGGGATTCTGAGCCCATATCTATCTCTACCCCATCGAAACCTGCCTTTCGAGCTATCTCTGTAGATCTGGCAAAAGAATCGATTACCACCCGGAAATCTTCGGGCTCCATCGGTTTTGACACCTCACCAAAACTGATATCGGAATTTGCCGAGGGTCCCCATACCTCTTTTCTCGTTATGGCACCGCTGCTTTGAAAACCATGGTGATTGAGTTGTGCAAAGATACGAGTGCCATTTTTATGGATTGTATCAGTAAATCTCCGGAAGTCCTTTACCGATTTTGAATCATAGAAATTGATCAGAGATTCCCAGGGCCGGTTATCAGGGTGAATACACAACTCACCCAGAATAATCAGACCGCAGCCGCCCATTGCCCTTCTGGCATAATAGGCAATGTGCCTGTTATTAAGTTCACCGCGTTTTGATAAATTGGTCCTGTGGGCAAGAAAACATGCCCGGTTTGGAACGGTTATTTTACCAAATTGAATGGATTTAAAGAGATTATCATACATGTCTGTTCGGTCTTACCCGACACTTTTAGTGCCTATTTTCAGGTTAACAAGGCATTCCGGATCGGGCATATTGATATCATGATATGTGTGATAGGCCATGGCCGGACAGCCCCCCCTGCAGACATCAAACCGGTAGCAGTCAACACATGACTTCACATTGATATTTCTGAACTGATCAAGTACGGGCGAGGTGTCCCATATTTCTTTAAAGGTTTTTTCACGGACATTCCCGGACAGAAAAGGAGGCTCCTGAAGAAAGGCGCAGGGATAAACATTTCCGTCGGGTGATATACAGCAGGTCATTTTTGCGGCACCGCACATATCAAGACCCTTCTGCCTTCTGTGATCAGAGGTAAGGCAGAAGAATGAATCACCTGTCCTGACAAGATCGTTATTTTCAAGCCATTCGGCAAAATACTCAAGCTGTTCCGGGGTTGGTCCAAGATCGGCCTTGCTCGATTTTCCCCTGCCTGCCGGCCTGAATCTTGAAACGCGGAGTTCAGCGCCATACTCACCTGCCATATTCCTTAGTGTTTCAAGCTGTTCAAAATTAGTACGGGTAAGAACTGTATTTATACTGAATTTTACGTTATTGGAAGTAAGGGTTTCTATTGCATTGAGGACCTTTTTATATGTCCCATTGCCGCGGATACGGTCATTTGTTTCCTCATCAGCACCATCCAGGCTTACCTGCAGATAAAGCATATTCATTGCCGAAAGCCGTTTGGCAATGCTGTTATCAAGTGCAACGCCATTTGTACTCACACAGGTAACAAGACCTTTTTTATGGCTGTAGTCAAGGAGATCAGGGAAATCGTCCCTGATAAAGGGTTCGCCGCCGCCTATATTGACCTGAAAAACCTTAAGGGCTGTCAGGTCATCGATGAGATTCATACACTCTGATGTATTCAACTCGTCTTTTGAGCTATCCCCTGAATTTGAAAGACAGTGTACACAGCGCAGATTGCACTTAAGAGTAATTTCCCAGGTAACATTAACCGGCGCCCTCAGGCCGTTTTTTGCCATTTCAGCACTCAACGATAACTCCTTTTTCCGATAACTGAGCGAGAATCTTCACCAGTTCGGAAATTCCTGCCTCGCCAACACCCCTTTTATTATTCTTTTCTATCCATTCTTCAAGTGTCATTGTCCCTTCAAAAAAATCAGGAGAGATGAGATCACCCGAAGAGATAAAATAAAGCCGGGGCCCGTTCATTCTATAGAAAAGAAGACCAAAATCCTCTTCCCTGACCTGAGAACCCACTGCCAGTTTGTACTTTAATTCAGACATACAGGCTAATAAACTCCGCAGATACCATCAATCGCCATCTCTTCAAGCTTGATCTCTGTGGTGTTGAAGATATCTTCTTCCTTTGTTTCTGGGCTGTCATTACTTGCCGCCTCTGAAATATTTACAACCTGTTTTTCCTGTTCTTTCATTTTTAACAAACCTCAATATCAAGTTAATTTATTAATATAACATATATTAAAATCAATGTTTTATCAAACAACTCCGTTGACGGCACAGCGCTATTTATCCTGCCCCTTTATCCTTGTGTCAACCGGTTTACCTGTAACCGGGTGTACATAATGGAAAGGCGGGATATAAACATTCGGGAAATCGCCAAATACTTCTGTGGGCGGCAGATCCGGCGGACAGTTTGGATCCGGCTTTGGAATAAAATTTTCGTATTCCACGCCCCAGCCCTTGTCAAAGGGTGTCATGTAGGTTGTATAGACATGCATGGATTTGGCCTTCCAGATCCCGTCCTCTTTTACATATGTATTCTCATATGTACCCTCGGCCCAGAAGGCCTTTTCCTTCCATTTTCCTACCTGTCCGAACATGCGCCACCTTGCCTTGGCGGTTTTGCCGTCAGGGTCAACATTTACTATACCCTGCAGGTTCATGTGGTTCATGAGCAGCCCGTACTGAATACCGTTCTGGCCATCAGGCATAAGATCCATCAGTTTCCTTATGTTCTTTTTGCCTATGTAAACACCCCTCTGGGCAAGTTCAAGAGAACCGTCTTCAGAAAAGCAATCAACCAGTTCATCCCACATCATTTTATCCAGATAATATCCATATGCCCTCTGGAGCTTTTTAATAGCTTCCACATCCTCAAGGTTTTGAAGCCTTTTTTCAAGCTCTTCTACTCTTGCCGATAATTTGGCAACTAATTCGGAATTTTCCATAACACTCTCCTGGTTATTTATATTCGTAAAAACCTTTTCCTGTCTTGCGACCATGCCACCCGGCAATTACCATCTGTTTCATCAGTGTAGGAGGCAGATACTGGGGATCTTTGATTTCTTCATAAATGGTCATTGCACCGCGATAAACTGTGTCGATTCCAATAAGGTCCAGAAGTGTCAAAGGACCCATTGGGTGTCTAAGTCCCTGTGTAATAAGGGTATCAATATCTTCCTTTGTACCGACGCCGGCCTCAACCATACGCACCGCGTTTAACAGGAATGGTGTAAGTATCCTGTTTGAAAGGAATCCGGGAACATCCTTTGATACAACCATTGTCTTTTCTATTGATTCAAGGAATTGTCTTGTAACATTGGTTGTCTCTTCTTCTGTTGAAATTGCATTAATAACCTCAACAACCTTCATGAGAGGTACAGGATTTGAAAAATGGGTACCAATCACCTTGTGGGGCCTGTTGGTTGCTGCTGCAATATTAATAACACTGATTGTCGATGTATTTGAAGCAAGGATTGTATGTTCCGGACAGGCCTTATCCAGTGCTTTAAATACATCCTGTTTGATTTCAAGATTTTCCACAACTGCTTCAACAACATAATCAACATCCGAAAATTCATCCAGGGTCAGGGTCCTATTTATCCTTGACTGGATAGCAGTTTTTTCATCAGCGGTAATTCTTTCCTTTTCCACAGACCGGGTAAGGACCTTTTCTATCGTGGCAAAACCTTTATCAAGGTACTCGTCTTTGGTATCCATTACTATTACATCATAACCTGCCTGTGCACATACCTGGGCAATTCCACAGCCCATGATACCGCAACCCACAACGCCGACTTTTTTTATTTCCATAATTTATCTCCTTCTATTCTATTTTTTAAGAATCGTAACGGCACAGGCAGCATTGTCATCCATTGTCCAGCCGCCGGCATTTTCTGTAAGACCAATCCTGGGATTATTTATTACCTGTCTTTCTCCTGCTTCGCCCCTGAGCTGGGTTACTATTTCATATATCTGCGCCAGACCGGTTGCTGAAATAGGATGACCTTTAGCGGCAAGACCGCCGCTCGGATTTACAGGTATTCTTCCGGTAAGTGTTGTATGACCTTCATCGATCATCATTCCTGCTTCACCCGGTTTACAGAGAAGAAGTTCTTCATACATTCTAAGCTCTGCAGGAGACATGGCATCGTGCACCTCTACTACCTGTACATCCTCAGGACCAATACCGGCCTTTTCGTATGCCTTTTTGGCAGCCCTTGTTGTAATTTCTTCATGTTCCTGCCCCGGAACATTGTATGTACCGGATACAAGTTCACATGCAGCAATATTTACAGGCTGTTTCTGTTTAAACTTGGAAGCCATCTCTTTGCTGCATACGATTGCTGCGGCAGCACCGTCAGCCATGGTTGAACACATGAACTGTGTTAAAGGCTCTGCAACAACACGTGACTCCAGGATCTGCTCAACGGTCATTGCCTTCTGGAACTGTGCATAGGGATTAAGAGATCCGTTATACTTATTCTTTGCTGCAACCTTTGCAAAATGCTCTTTTGTTGCACCTGATGCTGCCATCCATTTTTTAAGCTGCATGGCATAAAGAGCTACAAACATAAACCCGAACTTGGCATATACTGTTCCGGCAGCCATTGTCTGTGCGGATTTTGCAGAGTCGCCGCAGAAAAGCTTCTCAACACCAAGGGCAAGGGCAACATCTGCATTGCCTGAAGCAACTTCCATATAGGCGCCTCTTAGGGCAGTTGAACCACCGCTGCATGCGTTTTCAACATTTATTATAGGGGTACCGAACATGCCGGCAGATGTTAAAACATGCTGTCCAATGGTTCCCTTAAGTTCAGTAAGCTGCTGTCCTACTGCATTGGCTACATATGCTACATCTATATCTTTAATCGCTACACCCGAATCTTCCAAGGCCTTCCATGTTGCCTCACGGCCCAGGTCCTTCATGTCGCGATCTTCAAACTTTCCAAAACGGGTCATCCCGACCCCAATAATTGATACTTCTCTCACGGCTATCCTCCTTCCTTATTGACCAGCAGGTTTAAATTGATAACTGATCAGTTCGTTGCCTTCTTCATCTACCCTTACCTTGTCTATGACCATTTCCATTTTCATACCCAGCTTCAGGGAGTCTTCGGTCGGTTCACAGCCGGTTATGAGGGTCCATATCTTCGGGCCGTTTTCAAGGTTGACATAGGCCTGGATAGAAGGCATTGCAAATCCCGGAAGGGCGGCCTGAACTATACTGAAACTGTCAAGCGTTCCCTTTCCCTCGAATTTCGTATCTTCCATTGTGTCCGGCACCTGGCATGTCGGACAGACCGGTGTTTTCTGGAATGCCGTAAGACCGCATTTTTTGCATTTATTACCGAGCAGGTATGCCTTCCCATCCTCCTCAACAAACAAACCTTCCTGTATTGGTATCTTATTATCTGTCATATTTTTCTCCGTTTTTTCGAATTTCCTTTCGTAAAGACAGGTTTAATCCGCAGTCGCCCGAAGGCTATGCTGGACAAGGACCCGTCTTTACATTTTTCTATATTTAAAGCCTTCCGGCATATATCACATCCTTCTCTTCAAACCTTTCTATTTCCTCTTTGCTGTATCCTATTTCCATCAGGATATCTACAGCATCCTCTCCCCTTTTAGGGGCAAATTTCTTTATGCTGCCGGGAGTCTCTGAAAGCTTGATTGAGATACCGGCCTGTTTCACTCTTCCCAATTCGGGATGTTCCAGCTCAACTATCATGTTCCGGTGTTTCAGCTGCGGGTCATCAGCCAGCTCATCAAACTCGAGGAGCTTGCTTACAGCAACATCCGACTGTGTCAGGATATCAAACCACTCATCCCTTGTTTTGGTGAGGAATTTTTCCGTAAATATTTTTGTTACCTCATCAAATTTATCAATTTCATTCTGTAAAGGAATCATGTCTTCGCAATCAAGGGCCTTGCAGAGATTCACAAAAAACCACGGTTCCGAGCAGCCAAGGCTCAGTTTTTTACCGTCCTTTGCCTCATATATATTGTAAAAAGGAACAGTACCCGTGCTTACCATGTCCGTTTCATCAGGCATGTTATTATTGTTCATGGAGTAGGCGGCAAAGTAGGGCCCAAGCTGGGAGACGACTCCGTCGGTTATTGATATGTCCACAAGCTGGCCTGCACCTGTCTTCTGCCTTGCGATCACTGCTGCGAGTATTCCTATAACGGCCTGCATGCCGCCGCCTGCAATATCACCGACAAGATTGCCGGGCGGGATCGGCTTTTTCAATATATTGAAGTAACCAGCCTGTGAAATATAGTTTACATCATGACCCGGTAAAAATCTGTATGGCCCATCCTGCCCATAACCTGTTATTGCGCAGTATATGATGCCCCTGTTGATCACCTTCAGTTTTTCATACCCGATACCAAGCCTGTCTGTAACGCCGGGCCTGAATCCCTCAACTACAATGTCAGCATCCTTTGCAAGTCTATAAAAGATATCTTTTCCCTCATCACTTTTCAGGTTCAAACCAATGCTTCTCTTGTTTCTGTTTAAAGGATCAAAGGGTGAATCTGGCGGAGCAAACTCCCTGACGACCGGGACAGCCGGACCGCCGGCACGTCTTCCGGTAGGTTTACCTGCCTCCTCAATCTTTATTATATCTGCACCCATATCACCAAGGATACCCGTACAGAACGGTCCTGGAGCAAATCTGCTTAAATCAAGGACTTTTAGGCCTGATAAGGCTTGCATAAATTCATACTCCTTTTATTTTTTAAACCCAGATTGAAAATCTGAGAGTTCTATTCTGGCTATCAGTTTTAGCTTTTTAAAAAGCCTTTACTGACCGCTGATAGCTGACCGCTGAATGCTTGAGTATTATTTCCCCGTAAACTCCGGTTTTCTCTTTTCACCAAAGGCCTTAAGAGCCTCTTCATGATCTTCCGATGTATCGTTTACAATTGCTGAAAGCATTGCTGCTTCAAGCCTTACATCGGCATCAGCCATTATTGATTTATTGATATATGACTTTGTCAGTCTCATGGCTGTCGGGCTCTTATCCGCCAGTTCTGCTGCCATTTCATCAACAGCCTTCTCAAACTCGGCTGCCGGAACAGCCTTGTTTACCAGGCCTATCTTTTCAGCTTCCTTGCCTGACACCCATTTACCTGTAAGTAAAAGTTCCTTTGCCTTCCTGAGACCAACAAGCAAAGGAAGCCTGTATGGGGTACCGCCGGCGCCGAACATTCCGACCTTCATGTGCTGATCACCGATCATGGCGTCTTCAACTGCAACAGCCAGATCCGCCGCAAGCAGCAGTTCAAATCCGCCGGCAAGGGCAAGGCCGTTAATAGCCGCGATAACCGGCTTTGAAAGGCTTTCAATCTTAACCAGCAGTTCCTTTCCAACTGTAAGAAAGTCTGTCTGGGATTTAAGGTTTGTCAGTTCCTTTGCTGCGAACTTAAGATCAACGCCTGCACAGAAGGCCCTTCCGTTTCCAGTAATTATCAGTACCCTTACATTATTGTCTTTTTCAGCTTCATTCAGGGCATCGGTTATTTCCTGAAAGGTTGTACCGGTCATTGCATTCAGTTTATCCGGCCTGTTAAGCGTTAACTTTGCTACATGATCTTTTACTTCATAAATAATGGTTTCATATTCAGACATTTTTACCTCCAATTACCTGGTATTTTTATACTTGTTTTCAATCTATATTTATATGTTTCTTTAACCGCGTACCGTATACCGTAAACCTTATACCGCGCTTTTATTCATACATCTTTGCAACAAGATCTGCATATCTCTCGTTGATAACCCTTCTCTTTATCTTAAAAGTCGGGGTTACTTCTTCTCTTTCCTGGCTGAATTCATCCTTTAGGATGGTGAACCTGCGTATATTTTCAATCTTTGCCAGTTCTTTATTCTGAGTATCTATTTCCCGCTGAACAAGATCCAGTATCTCTTTTTTTGATATGAGATCCGCATAATCGGTATACAGGATATCATTCTTTTTGGCGTATCTTTCCACCTCTTCCTGATTGAGGGTGAGTAGAGCGGTAATATAATCCTTCCCTTCCCCAAAGACAACAGCCTGGCTGATAAAGGCACTCAGCTTAAGAATATTTTCTATGTAAGATGGGGATACGTTTTTCCCGCCTGATGTAATGATAATCTCCTTTTTTCGTCCGGTTATTTTCAGAAAACCATCCTCGTCAAAAGTGCCAATATCCCCTGTATTAAGCCAGCCGTCTTCATACAGTTCATCGGTTGCAGCTTTATTGTTCCAGTACCCCGGTGTGCAGAGCCAGCCCTTAGCAATGATTTCACCGTCATCCTTCAGTTTTACCTCTATTCCATCCAGAGGTTTACCAACCGTACCGAACTTGAAAACACCCGGCCTGTTAATGGCGAGCTGCCCGCAGCCTTCTGTAAGGCCATAGCCCTCATAAAGGGGAAATCCGCAGGCACGGAAAAAATTGAGCATATCAGCAGTCATGGGAGCGCCGCCCACACCGCCATACCTGAGCTTGCGTCCGACACGTTCACGAACACTGTTAATAAACAGACTCATTGCCAGGACATATTTTATACTGGTAAGAATATCCGGCGTTGTTCCTTTCACATTCCATGAATCGTCATTGTATTTTGCCCCGATCTTCAGGCACCACTTAATTATTGCCTTCTTCCATCCCGGTGCATTTTCAATTTCCGCAGAGATGTTATTATAATGTTTTTCAAAAAACCTTGGTGTAGTGAAAAAGAACGTGGGATTCATCTCCCTGACATTATCAAAAAGCTGCCTCATCCCTTCAGCATACACCTGCTCGATACCAAAAGTAATATGCAGCCAGTGACCATTTCGCAGCTCAAGGGCATGGGCCATTGGCAAAAAGCTTAAACCCCTGTCAGTTTCACTAACAGGGAAAAACTTCGTATACTCTCTCAAATTCATCAATATACCGCGGTTAGTATCCAGAACACCCTTGGGGGGACCGGTTGTACCTGAGGTATAGATGATAGCTGTTACGTCTTCAGGCTCCACCCGATTAAGCCTTTCCAGGTACTCTCTCTCGCCCTTTTGACGATATTCCTCTTTTCCAAGTGCATACAGGTCATCCAGTGTCATGAGTTTGGAATTATCCATTGCAGGAAAGGGATCAAATACAATAATCTTTTCAATCTGGGGACAGCTTTCAGATACCTTCAGTATTTTATCACACTGTTCTTTATTTTCTGCAAAAACAATCTTTGCACCTGAATCATTTATGACATGGATGCATTCTTTGAGGCTGTTAGTCTGATAAATACCGGCAAATATTGCACCCGAATTGGCGATTGCGGTAACAGTATAGGCATAATCGGGCCTTGTTTCAGATATAACCGATACACGATCTCCCTTTTTTACTCCAAGTTTCATGAGACCGAGTGCAAGGTTTCGGACCTTTTCCCCCACTTCCGCCCAGAATACGTGCTGCCACTGGCCGTCTTTTTTGTGAATGAGAAATGTTTTATCCTGAAGCCGATTCAACTGATCGAAAAAGACCTTGGGGAGAGTCCACTGTTCCATATAAATTTCCTTTAATAGTAATTAATTTATTGAAATAATTTAGTTTTCCTTTAGTCCGTTTATAAAAAAAGAATACATCTCTTCAGCCAGATTATCAGGTGAAACTATACCTTTGGGCTCGTACCACTGTATGATCCAGTTAAGCATGCCAAGCAGCATAAAGGTAACTACATTAATATTCCTCTTTGAATTGTTCTTTTTCAGAATTTCCTGCAGAATCTCTTTTATAACAACCTTATATTCAAGCTGCTTATGCTTAAACTTCTGATAATACTCATCTTCAAGGGAATGGGCCTCATAAATAAGCACTCTCATCTGGGCAGGATATTTTATGAAAAAACCTATATGATTTCGTATTATGCAAAGCAGTTTATCTTCGGGTGTATCCAGCTTTGATAATTCATTAAAAAGATGGAGATTGGTTTTTTCCATGAAATCATAGATCATGTCAAAAAGCATCTCCTGCTTGTTGGTAAAATGGTAATAAAGGCCAGGTTTACTTATATTGAGCGACTTTGAAATATCCCTTATAGAGGTCTTTTCGTAACCATTAATATAAAATAATTCAGCTATATCCTGAAGAATCTGTTCTTTTTTATTCATTTTCCATGCTCAAAAATGGACACTCAGTGTAATTGTCCGGGCTAATCACTACTGCAAATAATCAGTAGACAAGACATAAGAAAATCACATTTTCTGCCTTAAAACAGGCAGGATTTGCTTCAGAAATAAACTTTACCGAACGTTCGGTTTACAACTTATGGTTATTTTGCTTTCTTGTCAAGAACTTTAGGGGTGCAGCCTTGGTATACACATACTTCAATATTTAAAGGGGTATTTTTTATTTACAGCTTGACACAATAACCATGTTAAATAAAAATCTACTCGATCTTACCTACAGGAGAAATTTAATGCCAGTTCAAAATATTGATATCACTGATGCCCTCTGTCAAAATATCGCTGACACAAGGTTTGAAGACCTTGATGAGTCAAATGTTATAAATGCAAAGAACAGGATTATCGATGTCCTCGGGTGTGTTGCAGCAGGCGCAAATGCGGAGAGCAATCCTGAATTGATTCAATTGATAAAGGACTGGGGAGGCAAGGCCAAGTCCAGCATTTTAATACATGGCGGCAAAACCGTCGCTCATAACGCCGCCCTTGCAAACAGTGTTATGGCCCGATCCTTTGACTTTGAATCCCTCGGCCCGCTTGTTGAAGATAAGTGCATGCCCGCACATATAAGCGGAACAACTGTAATAACTGCAGTCACCATGGCAGAGGCATATGGGATATCAGGGAAAGAACTGATTACGGTCCTTCTTTCCGGTGACAACCTTACAGCCAGGATTGTGGCGTCTGAAAGCACCGGAGGACTTCCTCCGGGCTGGGACAGCGTTGGCACGACAAACAGTTTTGGATCTGCTGCAATAGCTTCAAAAATAATGGGACTTAACAAAGAACAGATTAAAAATGCCCTTGGTCTCGTATTTAACCAAATGTCGGGATCAATGCAGAATATAATGGATGGAGTTCCTGCCTTTAAACTTCTGCAGGGGCTGTCAGCTCGGAATGGCATTATATCCGCCCAGCTCGCAAGGGCCGGGTGGGCAGGCCCGGATGATCCGCTATTTGGCAGGCAGGGCTATTTTAATCTCTTTAGCGGTGGATGCGGAAACCCTGATATACTGACCAGAAACCTTGGCAAAAAATATTACAGCGATGCACACTTCAAGATTCACCCATGCTGCGCAGTAAGCCATGCAGCAGTTGACTGCGCAGTATTTATAGCCAATAATTATGATTTTAACTGCAGTGACATAGATCAAATTGTCCTCTATGTTTCCACATCCGGCTTGAACAGTTTTCTTGCACAGCCAATCGAAACTGAAGATTTTACTCATATAAAAGCGGCTTTCAATTACCGATATCCCGTGGCTGCTGCATTGATAAAAAAATCCGTTAAACCCGAACATTTTTCAGAAGATAATCTGAAAGATCCAGAAATTCATAATTTAATAAACAGGATTAAACTTGAACAGCTTCCGGGTGTAGAAAGGGAACTTTTATGCGCAAGGCTCAAGGTCACCATGAAAAACGGAGACTCCTATGAAAAACTTATAGAATCCCCAAAGGGAGAACCCGTGGGAAATCCACTGTCAAGGGGTGAGATTGTTGACAAATTTTTCTCAAATCTGGAATACTCAAAAAAGATAGACCGCTCTAAAGGTGAAAAGCTCTATTCAATGCTTGATAAACTTGAAGAACTTGAAGATATTACAGGAATTATAGAACTGCTGACCTGATCATGCCCCGGTCAGTACAGTACTCTCAGCAGCGCCATTAAAGAAATACAATAACAAAAACGTAAAAAAGCCGATTCGTATTATTAGCTTTTCGAGGAGTCAGCTATCCTGAAAAATTATCCTGTGATATAATATGGCAAATTAAGGAGGAATAACATGAAAAAGATTTTAATCCAGATTGACAGCGATAAAATCCCCAGCTCCGTTGACAGCATTACCGCCCTTGATGCCGGGGTTGATCATATTTTACACTATGGAGGGGTCCTGCCCGGAGAAGTTAGTGATATAGTATATGGCGCAATGTTTACAAGGGGGGAGAATGATCTTAAAAACAGTGCTGTCTTTATAGGCGGATCGAATGTACCTGTCGGTGAAATAATGTTAAAAGAGGCGATGGAATGTTTTTTTGAAAACACAAGAATCTCTGTAATGATGGATGCCAACGGGTGCAATACAACTGCTGCTGCGGCTGTCAGAAAAATCATTTCATGCGGAAATATCAGAGGGAAAAATGCAACGGTTCTTGGCGGGACAGGACCGGTGGGAATAAGGGCTGCGGGTCTTCTTGCAAAGGAAGGGGCCATTGTTACCATCACATCCCGAAATCCGGAAAAGGCAAATGATGCATGCGAGCTGATAGCAAAACGTTTTGGTGCTGACGTTTCATATGCCTGCGTGAATGAAATCTATGAAACAGATGAAATCATAAATGACAGCTATGCTGTCCTTTCTGCAGGTGCCTATGGAGTCACCATGCTTTCTGAATCAGGCTGGAAGCAAAACTCTTCCATTAAGGTCATGGCTGATGTAAATGCAATACCTCCTCTTGGCATTGAAGGGATTAAATCGCACTGGTCAGCAAAGGAAAAAGATGGAAAACTTGTCTTCGGGGCTTTGGGAATAGGCGGTTTAAAAATGAAGGTCCACAGGGAATGCATCTCCATTCTCTTTGAACAGAATGACACGATCCTCGATGCAGAGGGGATCTACAATGTTGCAAGCAGATTGAATTGAAGCCGGTTTAACAGCTTAGCCTTATATGAATAACATTATATATTATCCTGATTACAATACCTCTCTTTCACTACTAAAAAATGAAGGAGTCAGTGACGGCGTCATTAAACATGTGAAAGCAGTACACCGGTTTTCTGTTATTATTGGAAGGTGTCTCTGTAAAAAAGGGTACAAAATAAATATGGCCCTGCTTGAGGCCGGGGCGCTTCTTCATGACATAGGAAGATCAAAGAGACATGATCTCTTTCATGCTGTTGAAGGGTGTAAAATTACCCGGAGACTTGGCCTTTCCAGTGATATTATTTCTATAATACAAAACCATATAGGAGCCGGCATCACAAGGGAAGAGGCCCAAGAGATAGGTTTACCGGCCCGGGACTATATTCCTCTTTCAATGGAAGATAAAATCGTTGCGGCAGCCGATAATCTTGCCTTTGGTGACCGCCTTCAGACAATCAGGCAGCACGAGCAGAACATGCTGCGCCAGGGAGTTATTGAAGGGGCAAAAAGGTGTGTTGCGTTACACCGGGAACTTTCCAAGATGTGCGGTATAGATCTTGATGAATTGCTTGCAGACAAAAACAATCAGGAGTAAACATGACTGAAAAAAAACTAAAACTCATTGGTATTTCAGGAAGTCCACGCATCGCTTCCACAGATTACGCGGTTAAAAAGGCATTAAGCTATGCTGAAGAAAAACATGGAGCTGAGACAGATTTTTTTTCAGTACACAAAAAGCAGATCAGCTTCTGCATTCACTGTGATTACTGTGTCAGGAAGAAACAGGGATGTATCCACGAGGATGATTTGGCTGAACTGTATCCCAAACTTGAATGGGCCGATGCCTGGATTCTAGGGAGCCCTGTCTACCATGGTGCTGTCAGTGGACAGCTTAAAACAGTTCTGGACCGGTTAAGGGCATCTGTTGCACGAAAGAAGAGCATTTTTGCAGGCAAGGTCGGAGCAGGCCTTGCAGTGGGAGGCGACAGGGTAGGCGGACAGGAGCCTGTCATAAGGACCATGATTGATTTTTTTATAATTAACGAAATGATACCCGTAGGCGGAAGTTCCTTTGGCGCTAATCTGGGTATGACCTTCTGGTCAAAGGATAAAAAGGCTGAAGGGGTGGAAGCGGATGATGAAGGTATAAAGACGATCCACAGGACAATTGACCGTTTGATAAAAGTAACCCGTCAATTAAAAAAATAAACCTGCAACTCGCGACCTGCCGTAGAGAAAGGACGCCCCGTAGAGACAGGTTTAATCCGCCGGCGTTTTTTGCTATTGCGCGATAGGAACCTGTCTCTACTTTTTTGCTGAAAGCCGATAGCTGAGAGCTTTCAAGCTCAATAAACCTTTTCGTAATCCCCTGCTCCAACCTTTCCCTTAAACATATTATATGCCCATACCTGGTAAATAAGAACAATAGGAACAAATATAAGGGCCACAACCAGCATTATCTTTAATGTCATGGGGCTTGACGATGCATTGTGAGCGGTCAGGCTGAACTGAGGATCCATGCTTGAAGGAAACATATTGGGGAACAGGCCTATAACACCATAAAAGGTCGCACCGATAATTGTAACCGCGGATGAAAACCATGCCTTCCACAAAGCCTCTTTTGCCAGGAATAATTTAATCCCTAAAAGAGCAAACACGGTTATAATAATTACAATGAAAAGTGCAGGGCTTTTTAGATAGTTATCATAAAGGTTCGTGGCAGAATATGACGCGATCAGAAATCCTACCGCAGCTGCCAGCAGAACAATCCAGAGCCTGGATGCAACTGCCTTTGCCCTTTTGTGAAGATCTCCTTCACTCTTTATTGCCAGCCATATTGCTCCATGAACAAGGAATAAAAGTAAAAATAGAACCCCGCCTAAAAGTCCATAGGGATTAAGAAGTGTAAGCAGTGTTCCGTGATACACCCCCTCCTGATCTATCGGGATACCCCTGAAGATATTTGCAAATGCAGCCCCGAAAAGAATAGCAGGCAAAAGACTGCCCACAAACATGCATAAATCCCATATCTTTTTCCATCCGGAGCATTCGATCTGGTGCCGGAACTCAAATGAAACTCCCCTTATAATCAGGGCAAACAGAATAAGCATAAGTGCGGAATAGAGAGAGCTGAACATAACCGCATATACCCTTGGGAAGGCGGCAAATGTTACACCGCCTGCGGTAAGGAGCCACACCTCATTACCATCCCACAGGGGCCCCATGGAGTTATAGATAACGCGCTTTTCATCATCGGTTTTTGCAATAAATGGAAGAAGTATACCAACACCTAGGTCAAAGCCATCCGATATAAAATATACGGCCCAGAGCAGGCCCCAGAGAAAAAACCAGATATTTTGTAATTCCATTTTTATATACCCCCCTTAAATGAAGGTTTACTGTTTGCTGTTATTCAATAATCGCTTCCGGACCTTTTTTGGTGTTCTTTACAATCAGATAAAATCCCATAATCCCCAGAAGACCGTAAACGATTAAAAAGGCCAGGAAGGATATAAAGACCTGAGATGTATCTATCGGAGATACCGCATCAGATGTTTTCATGAGACCGTATACTATCCATGGCTGTCGGCCCACCTCTGCTAAAACCCATCCTGCCTGTATGGCTATATAGGGCAAAGGTATGGAAAAGAGCATGACCTTCAAATACAGGGGAAAATCCATAAGTCGTTTTCTGATCAAAAATCCGATAAATGTTACCAGAACGAAAAATACTCCAAGTCCGACCATAAGCCTGAATGAAATAAAGTTGATAAGTACCGGGGGTCTTTCATCGGCTGGAAAATCCTTAAGCCCTTTCACCTCTGCACCCGGATTATGTTTGGCCAGCAGGCTCAGCATACCCGGGATTGGAAGTATTTCAACCATGTTTTTTTCATTTTTTTCATCGGGAATAACAAACATATATATGGGGGCACTTTTCTGAGTTTCCCAGTGTGACTCCATTGCAGCAAGTTTGGTCGGCTGTTTTTCTGCAAGATCCGCCCCGTGCATATGCCCTTCTGCTACTTCAATGATCGAAAAAATCAGGCCAAATGCCAGGGCAATGCGAAATGATCGAGTAAAAAACTCTAAATGCTGTTTTTTAAGCAGGTGGTATGCGCTTATTCCCATGACAAAAAATGCGCTCAATATATAGGCACCGCTTACCGTGTGTATAAATTCAAGGATTGCCCAGGGCTGGGTTACAACTTCCATAAAGTTATCCAGTTCTGCCCTGCCATTCCTGATTACATATCCTACAGGATGCTGCATCCATGAGTTGGCAATCAGTATCCATACGGCTGAAAGCGTTGATGCCCCGGCAATCAGCCACATGACAACTGCATGGGCCTTTGCAGAAAGCTTTTTCCATCCAAAGATCCATACACCGATAAGGGTGGATTCCAGGAAAAATGCGGCTGTTGCCTCAATGGCCAGGAGCGAACCAAAAACATCACCCACAAACTCGGAATACCTTGACCAGTTGGTACCGAACTGGAACTCCAGAGTGATACCTGTAACTATGCCCAGGGCAAAATTAATTAAAAATAACTTCCCCCAGAATCTGGTCATTTTCAGATATGTTTCATCACCTGTGCTGACATACTTCGTTTCCATGACTGCCACCATGATCGTAAGTCCCAATGTAAGAGGGACAAACAAAAAATGGAACATTGTGGCTGCCGCAAACTGAAGCCTTGATAAAAACAGGACATCCATGGCATTCCTCCTTTATTTTAATATTTTAAACATCACCCACCAATTGACCTGCTGATGCATAAATCTTCCTTTAACAGTTTATCAAATGTTGCTTCCCTGAGGGTAGTCCTTAATTGCTCCCTCGCCTTTTCCCATACCTCATTAACCGCACAGAAACTGCTTCTTGTGCAGGATTCAGGATTCATAATGCAGTCATTTAAAAAAATTTCACCTGAAACAGCCTCAACCACATCCAGGAGTGTTATTTTTTCGGGATTCAGAAGCAGACGGTATCCGCCTTTTGCCCCCTGGATAATTTCCATAAAACCCGACCGGGCAAGCTGCTGGGCTATTTTGCCAAGAAACTGATCCGGTATATCCATCTCCCTGGAAACATCTTTTCGGCTTACTACCTGATTTTTTTCTCTTCCTGCCATGTACAGGACACACCTTACAGCATATTCTCCAGCTCTTGTTATTCTCATCGACCAACCTTTTAGGATAAATAGGATGTTATTTATCCTATTTAAAATATTCCATATGTCAACTTAATTTTTCCCGTTATAGAAATTTTCTTCCCTAAAAAGAGATAGATTATTTGACTTTTCAGTCAAAAAAGAACAATTTTATTGGACACAAAAATATTGGAATACTATTAATTTTAGTCATAAATTTATAGTAGCGTTTTACAACGCCAATGCAAAATTCTAAGCTGACAATCAATAAATAAATCATGAAAGAGGTCCTCTATGAAAAAACTGATTACACTGCTGCTGTTATCTTTTTTTGTCACTGTCTGCGGACAGGTCAATGCAAATGATTACGAAAAAATATTTTCCAGGGAAAATGTCCTGATTGATGTAAGAACACCTTCAGAATATAAGGCAGGGCATCTGAAAAATGCGGTTAATATCCCATATGAACGGGTCAAAGCAGAAATAGAAAAACTGGTCCCTGACAAGGAACAGACTATTGTTCTTTATTGCCACAGCGGAAAGAGGGCGGGCGCAGCCGAAAGAAAACTAAAAGAAATGGGCTATTCAAATGTAATCAATGCCGGGAAATTCAATGAACTCAAGGCAGCACAGGAAAAACTAAACCCATCAAATACAGGCAGATAGCGATTAAAATCGAATAGACATGCCTGCCGGATTATAGTATTAATCACCAAACTTAACACTCTATTCAATTATTTTGAATAGAGTGTTAAGTTTTTTTACAGATTTAACGGGAAGAATATTTGTGTTTGGATTACAGGTTACTCGCATCATTGTTTGCATACAGGGGCATTATCTAAAGTAAATACCTCCTCAGTTTCACTGGCAATAAAACCCATGAAACTCTAACCGGCTTTACTCCATAAAATTTCTTTTAATCTTATCCCGTATTATTTTTACTCTTATTATTCAAGAGGCCCTATTACTGCGGCCTCAAAAGGATTTTTTATGAAAAAGTGTTTTATTTTATTTACTGTATTTATATTTCTCATTTGTTCTCCCCTAACAGCGCTATCCGAAGAAAATCAGTCAAGCAACGAAAAAACATTATCTGATTACTTACATACCCCTTTTTCATGGATGCATAACGGGGCGGATCTCAGGCTTAGAGTCGCTTCAGCCGAAAATTTACCGGCCCTTAGCAATAATAAATTAAACAATAACTGGCAATATAACCGTTACAGGGCCAGGATATGGACCGGCCTTAATCTTCGGCATGATATTGATTTTGACGCAAGACTGGTCTGGGAGCTGTTTGACTGGCAAAAACCCGGCAATTATGCAGATAAAAATGAAATACTGTTTGATAAGTTCAGTTTTACTTTTATGAATCCCTTTGATTTACCGCTAAAGGCAACAATAGGAAGACAGGATATTACCATCAGTAAAGGATGGCTGATATTTGAAGGCACCCCCTACGACGCCTCAAGGACCCTGTTTTTTGATGCGGCAAGATTTACCTTCAGCCTTCAGGCAGGCAGGACCACTCTTGACTTAATATATATAGATCAGAAACCGGAAGCCGACCGCTGGATCAATCCGATTAAAGATGAACACAGGGACCTGATGCCTGCAGAAGAACGCGGATTTATTTTCTACCTGACTAACAGACCTGATGATAAAAGCAGCCTGGAGGCCTATACAATATATAAAAACGACAACCCTGTTGACAGGGAAATAATCCCCGCTGCAAGTAAAAAGGCCGGGATATTCACTATTGGAGGGGTGGTTGAGGAAAGAATTAATGACAGATGGGACTTTCGTGTCGAAGGAGCTTTGCAGACCGGCGATAAGGAAAACAAGGAAACCGGTCAAATGGATAACCTGAAGGCATGGGGCATTATCTCGCGTATCTGCAGATCCTTCAATGACAGCTATTCCAATAAAATACATTTTTTATTTGAGCATTTGTCAGGGGATGATCCCGATACTGCAGACAATGAACAGTTCGATCCGCTCTGGGGAAAATGGGCCCGATGGTCGACCCTGAATCTTTATGTGTATACCTCCGAGACATCGCTTGGGGACATAACAAACTTCAGCAGATTCAATATAGGGCACTCCTTCAGGCCTGCTAAAAAATGGCAAATTGATACTGATTATCACTTCCTGCTTGCAGATGAGAATAATATGCCGGTTGCCACAGGGCCTTCTGATGGCCTTGAATTTTCTGAGACAGGAAAGGTAAGGGGGCATTTACTGACAAACTGTATAAAATACAATTTCAGTAAAAATATCTCGACAGATTTTCTCACGGAGCTGTTCAATCCTGGGAATTACTATGGAAGGAATTCAAGGGATCTCACATATTTTATAAGATGGCAGTTAATTGCCGCCTTTTAGGGATTGAGGTCAGAAAACAGGAATTAGTAAAGAGGAAATAGAAGGAGGTATCAGACATAATCTCCGGCGTCTGTCATCTCTATTTTTCCTATATACTCTTTCCTGTTTTCTCTATTATTTTTTTACTCTTCAGGAAAGACCGGCAATGGGGGATTATCCGCCGCATCTTTACTGAAAAAGCTGTCCGCCCACCCTTCCTTTACGGTTCCTGCACCGAGCATTATTGCCATTTCAATATGGGGCTTCCTGTATTCTCTCCATACCAGGGGGCCGTGTTTCAGTTCCTTTGGCACCCACACTCCAAAGGTGCTGCTTGACCTGACATATTCATCTCCCATACCAAAATCTATTGTTGCACCCAGATCTTCGGGGTTATCAGGGTCACATCCCACATGAAGGACTATCTCATCAAAATTATTATGAACCATCCTCGGAAGGTCAGGTTTAACAATATCCCAGCACCACCCAAACTCAATATATGTATTTGCAATGGTGATTTGGTCCCTGCTCATATATGTCATTGTTGGCTGCTGGCGGTGCGGCGCGTGGGCCGGCATACCGGCCTGTCTCATGGGACTCCTTATTACATACTGCTCATAATCAAAATTATCACCTTCTTTTTTGACCGGAAGACTATCCTTAGGCGAAGTTACATCACTGTTTTTTGCCCAGACATTGGGATCACCTGAACCCAGGATAAAATTCATCATTACATGGGGGTGTCTGAACTCCTTCCATGTTATGGGGCCGATGGATGTCCCCTTGGGAATATACATACCTGTTGTTGTAGTGAGCGGAATAATCTTCTGGCCGCCTATATAAAGTTCTACCGTGCCGCCAAGGTCCTGAGGCTTTTTATAGTCCCCGCTCCAGAGCAGTATTATCCTGTCATAATCGATTCTGTGCTCAAATATGTGAGGTTCAGGCACATCAGTGATCCACCCAACCTCAATATAATACGGGCACTCAGGTACAATTTCACTGCTCATCAATGTCATGGTTGGCGACTGGCGGCCCTTTACTCCGGGAAAGGCCTCTCTTCCCGGTGTCCTTACTGCAAATTTATCAAAACTGGACTTGTGCATTTTAATTCCTCTCTCTTTCTATTATCTATATAGTTAACCAATCTCTTCTTTTAATTGACCTGCCCTTTTTTCAAAATGGGCTATCGCCTTTTTGACCGGGTCCGGAGTCCTCATATCCACTCCCGCCTCCATAAGTTCATCAAGGGGGAATTTTGATCCTCCGAGTTTTAGAAAATTCAAATATGAGACCCTCGCCTTTTCGCCGCCCTTTACCACCATGTCTGCAAGTGCTATTGCCGCAGAAAGACCGGTTGCATACTTGTACACATAGAAGGCAGAATAAAAATGCGGTATTCTAAGGCACTCGAGTTCCAGGTCAGGGTCGATAACCATTATATCACCGAAATATATATCAAGAAGTTTCCGGTATTCAGCCTTTATTACCTCAAGGGTAAGTGGCTGGTTCTGTTCAAGCATGGCATGGGCCACCTTCTCAAACTCCGCAAACATTGTCTGCCTGTAAAGTGTTGCCCTGAAGTTATCCACTTCACGGTTAAGTACATAGGCCTTCATGGCTGGATCATCCTTATAAAGGTCAAGGAGATATCCGCTTAAAAGGGTTTCATTCAATGTGGATGCAACCTCTGCCACAAAAATCGTGTATTCATAATCTACATATGGCTGATTTTTTATGGATAGAAATGAATGCATGGAATGACCGGCCTCATGTATCAGGGTATAAAGGCTGTTTATATTTTTGTCTTCATAATTCATAAGGATATAAGGCGGTGAATCATAACACCCGGAGGAATATGCGCCGCTTCTCTTTCCCCTGTTTTCATAGCGGTCAACCCATCCGCCCATAAGCCCTTTTTTCAATATATTGGTGTAATCATCTCCAAGAGGAGCAAGCGCCCTGACACATACATCAACGGCATCTTCATAGGGCATGCTGAATTTTATATCCGGCACGATTGGAACATATGTGTCATAAAAATGCAGTTCATCCAGTCCAAGCATTTCTTTGCGGAACCGGAAATAGTCAAACAGCGGATCAAGGTTATCATGAACTGTGGAGATAAGGTTATCATATACATCTTTCGGAACATCATCAGAGAAAAGGGCTGCTGATCTGGCTGACTCAAAATTCCGTACCCGAGAATAAAAGATATCCTTTTTATTACTGTATGAAAGGGTGGAGGCTATTGTGTTTTCGTGATCTTTATATTCTCTGTAATACTGATGAAATGCCTTTTTTCTTATTTCCCGGTCGGGATTTATTAAAAATGTAGAAAAATTGCCATGGGAGAGCTCAATAGAGCCGCCGGCTTCATCCGTGATATCACCGAATTTCAGGTCCACATTGTCAAGCTGGCTAAATACCTGCGATGCTCCCTGGGCAAAATCCTGGCTCATTGCCAGTATCTGTTCTATTTTTTCATCATGTGTATGGGGTTTGTACCTGAGTATCTTTTCGAGATAGAACCTGTATTCTCTGAGGCTCTCTTCGTCAAGGAATGCCTTCATCCTGTCATCATCAATCTTCTGGATCTCAGGAGTAAAAAAACTTGCCAGCTCTGCGGCCTGAGTATAAAGGCTAATTGCTCTCTGATACATCCCGAGATACTTCTGATTTGATTTATCCTCATCACTTCTTAAATGTGCATATACATACAGTTTCTCAATATCTCTGCCCGTCTCAAGACTGAATTCTATTGCCCCTGAAAGGAACTTTGCGGATTCTCCCAGTCTGCCTCGATATGTTTCGTATTCCGGCAGTTTCTTTTCAATTTCACTGTAAAGCGAATCCCATTCCTCATCTGAAATGAACATGGGAGAAAGATCCCACCTGTGGTTTTCCGGGATATTTTTTCTTTCGGGAATTGTCTTCTGGGGCATAAATCAGGTTCCTCTCTTTAAATATTTACTTTCAGCGGAATATAATACATTCATTAAAGTATAATGCAATATATAGAATGGAAAATCTTTATCTATAGGATTTTACAAAAAAAAATGTTATTTATTAATTTATGCTCTTCCAATGAACAGGGAATCAATCATGAAAATTAAAAATATCTGTGTAAATTGCGGATCTAACACGGGAACAAGGCCTGAATACATGAAGGCTGCTGTAGAGCTCGGAAGATATCTTGCTGAAAACAATATCGGCCTTGTTTATGGGGGCGCAGGCGTTGGTCTTATGGGAGCAGTTGCGTCCTCTGCCATGGAAAACGGGGGAGATGTGATCGGTGTAATACCCGAATCATTTGCAGACAGGGTTGGCCATGACAATCTGACTGAGCTTCATATAGTATCTACAATGCATGAAAGAAAAACTATTATGTTTGATCTTTCCGATGCATTTATAGCATTACCAGGAGGAATGGGCACCATTGAAGAAGTATTTGAGATACTCACATGGGCTCAACTGGGGTTTCATACAAAACCCTGCGGCCTGCTGAATATCTGCGGCTATTATGACAGCATCCTTGCCTTTTTGGAAAATGCGGTAAAACAGCAGTTTGTAAGACAGGAACATAAAGATATGCTGCTTGTCGATACTGATCCGGAAAAATTAATAACCAGGTTTAATAATTACAGGGCAGTCCCCATAGATAAGTGGATAAACAGCATTTAAAGAGTGCAGTATAGGGAACTTTTTCAGGGAGGATAATGTTCAATGAAACTGGAACAGGGATCTTATAAAAGCATCATAGAAAATCTCCATGACGGCTTATACCTGGTAGATACAAACAGGGTAATAACATACTGGAACAGGGCTGCGGAAAAGATTACCGGATACAGGGCAGATGAAGTTATAGGAAGACCGTGTTCAGACAATATTCTGACCCACGTAGATAAAGAGGGGAACCGTATGTGCACCACTGTATGCCCTCTTGCCGCCACCATGGCTGATAATATTCCCCGGGAAGCCCAGATTTACCTGCATCACAAGGATGGTCATCGAGTTCCGGTTTCTGTCCGTCTCAGTACCATGACTGATACTGAAGGAGAAATTATTGGGGGAATCGAATTGTTTACAGATATCAGCAATCAGGAAGTCAACATGCTCAGGGTCAAAGAGCTCGAAAAAATGGCATTCCTTGATAACCTGACAAAACTAGCCAACAGGAATTTTATTCAGAGAGAACTCCAGAACAGGTTTGAAGAGATTAAACGATATAATCTTCCTTTTGGAATTTTATTTATGGATATTGATCATTTTAAAAATTTTAATGACGAATACGGGCATGATGTTGGTGATCTTGTTCTGCGGTTTGTAGCAAAAACATTTGCATCAAACTCAAGACCCTTTGATTTTTATGGACGCTGGGGCGGAGAGGAGTTTATCGGCGTAATCCGGAACATTAACAGGGATGACCTCATAAACCTTGGAAACAGGGTACGTGAACTTGTAGCCAGTTCATACATAGTCAACAACCTGAACCAGACTCTGCAGGTGACTATTTCAATCGGTGCTACAATGGCCAATGAACAGGATAACGTCGACAGCCTTATAAAGAGGGCGGATGAGCTTTTATACAAAAGCAAGTCTTCCGGCAGAAACTGCCTGACATTTGGATAAATAGTGTGAATCCAAAAACAGTGGTTTTTAGATTCACACTGCCGGCATTTTAATAGCTTAATCCGTATCCCAGAGGATAAAGCGGATCATACTTTTCTTTCGGCATATTTATATTAAGCGGAAGCTGATCATTGGACCTTGGCCAGGAAAAGGACAGTTTTCCGGTCGGACTGTAATCACCGAAAAGGACATCCGCAATACCGTCCCCTTCTGTACCGGGAAGGAATGCCGCTAACAGGGCGTCTGACTGGGGAAGGATATCATTAACAATCATGGGCCGTCCGGCTATAACCAGCACAACCACAGGAATTCCGGCCTTTTTCATATTATTAACGGCCGCCACATCCTCATCATCGAGCGACAGATCTGAGCGGTCGCCAGGTCCCTCGGCATAGGGCTTCTCACCCACCACCACGATACCAAGCGCTGCCCCTTCTGCGCCATTTCCGTCGAAAGAGTAGGTCACTTCGGTATCCTTTGATACGGCAGCCCTTACAGCCGAAAGAACCGTTGTTCCGCCCGGTGTAACCTCGCCTGTCTGGCCCTGCCACTGGACGGTCCAGCCGCCGCACTGATTACCTATATTGTCCGCGCTCTTTCCGGCTACATGGATACTGGCAATATCTTTTGATAAAGGTAAAATACCATTTTCGTTTTTAAGGAGGACAAGCGATTTCCTGACCGCTTCTCTTGCAACCGCACGATGTTCCTTTGAGCCAAAGTCTTTATGTAAAGAACGGTCGGCCTTATGTGACCGCGTTTTATCCATAAGGCCCATTGCAATCTTCACCCTTAAGATGCGTGTAACAGCATCGTCAATACGGGACATGGGAACCTTGCCTTCTTCTACAAGCTCCTTCAGTTTTTCATAAAATTCGCCGTATCCAGCCGGCTCCATTGCCATGTCCATACCGGCATTGATTGAGATCATGATTGACATTTTGAGATCAGTCGGATCAATCTGGTGAATTGCATTGTAATCCGAGATCAGAAAACCGTCAAAACCAAGCTCTTCCTTTAGTATCTCTGTAAGAAGATGTTTGCTGGCTGAACACTTGACCCCGTTCCATGAACTGTATGATGGCATGATAGTGCCCACACCCGCTTCGATAGCTGAGATATATCCGGGAAGGTGAATCCTGCGCAATGTAGCTTCATCCATCTTTGAATCGCCCTGGTCAAGCCACATGCGGCCTGCCTGGTCACCAAAAGGACCGGGCTGTGAAGAAGTTGTCGCCTCAGTACCCCCGTCAGCCAGATAATGCTTTGCACATGCAACCACAGACAGCGGATCAGACAGGTCTGTACCCTGGAGGCCCATTATCATTGCCTTTCCCAGCTCCTTTACTATATTAGGATCTTCTGAAAATCCTTCATAGGTTCGGCCCCATCGAATATCCTGAGGCACAGTAACTGCCGGTGCAAAGGTCCAGTGAATACCTGTAGCGCGCATCTCCTTTGCAGTAATGCGACCGATCTTTTCAACAAGCTCTGCATCCCGGGTGCATCCGAGGGCAATATTGTGGGGAAACATGACGGCGCCGAGCACATTGCTGTGTCCGTGTACGGCATCTATTCCATAGAGAACGGGTATGGCAAGCCGTGTCTTCATCGCCTCATCCTGCACACGGTCATAAAGATCGGTCCATGCCTCGAGGCTGTTACCTTCTGCAGGGTCGGAACCGCCTCCGCTCAATACCGATCCGATAAAATACTTCTGCATATCGCCGGGATTACCCAGAACCTTGTCCTGTTCAGGCTGGGTCATCTGCCCTAATTTTTCTTCAAGGGTCATTTGACTCAGGATTTCTTTTGCCTGGGCATCAAAGGCCTTAAAACCTTTCACAGCGGCTGCCTGATCGGCTACATCGGTTGTTTGAGACTGACATGAAAAAATAAATAGAGAGATAAGAAACAGAGATATTGCAGTAAAACGAATTACACCCGCCTTTTTCATTGTAACACTCCTTTAGGTATTATTAGGTTTTGATTGGATTTTGTGCATTTTACATGACACATTAACTCTTTACAATACTTTTATGTTCGCTCCATTTCCTTTACTTTTTAAATTTAATCAGGTATTTATATAGCAATTTCCGTGCTAATCAGACCTGATTCACGGAAATTGCTGTTTAATACCAATTGCGGAGGCCTTCATGGCAATAAAATCAATATCCCCCCTTGACGGGCGCTACAGTAAAAATCTGGAACCCCTGACAGCATATTTCTCAGAATGGGGATTAATAAAATACAGAATCCATGTTGAAATAGAGTGGCTCATCATGATGTCCGAACGGCCGGAGATCTCCCATGTAAGAGAGCTTTCCGATTCCGAAAAGGAATATCTTCGAAAGATAGTTGCCTACTTTGATGATCAAAAGGCTGCGGCAGTTAAGGAAATTGAAGACCGGACAAGGCATGACGTTAAGGCTGTTGAGTATTATATTAAGGATGCAATCAAGGGCACGTCAATAGAAGACCTGGGCGAATCCATCCATTTCTGCTGCACATCGGAAGACATCAACAATCTTTCCCATGCGCTTATGCTCAGGGAAGGGATAAATAATGAATGGCTTCCCCTTGCCGGGGAAATGCTGAGCAAGCTCGGGTCCATAGCTGAAGAGTCTAAAGAGATCCCCATGCTTGCAAGAACCCATGGTCAGGCCGCCACACCTACAACTACGGGTAAAGAGCTGGCAGTTTTCATCCACAGATGGAAAAGACAGCTTTCCCAGATCAGGGCAATAGAATACCTTGGGAAATTCAACGGTGCTGTGGGCTGTTACAATGCACACTGCGCATCATACCCGGATGCCCCATGGGAAGATATTTCCAGGGCATTTATCGAAGGGCTTGGCCTGACCTTTAACCCTCTTACAACCCAGATAGAATCCCATGACTATATGGCGGAGCTTTTTCATGCCATCATGAGGTTTAACAATATAACCATGGATTTTGACAGGGACATGTGGACATATATCTCTCTTGGTTATTTCAAACAGAAGGTTGTAAGTACAGAGGTGGGTTCTTCTGTTATGCCGCACAAGGTAAATCCCATAGACTTTGAAAATTCCGAGGCAAACCTGGGCATAAGCAACGCCCTCCTTGACCACCTTGCATCCAAGCTGCCAATATCCCGGCTCCAGAGGGACCTGACCGATTCGTCAGCCATCCGGAATATGGGTAACGCTGTGGGTCATTCATACCTGGCAATAAAGTCTGCCATTAGGGGCATCGGAAGGGTATCAGTTGACAGGGATACCATTACAAGAGACCTTGAAAATGCATGGGAAGTACTGGCTGAACCGGTACAGACCGTCATGAGAAAGGCAGGGATAGAAAATCCCTATGAAAAAATGAAGGAGCTGTCCAGGGGTAAAAAAATAACCAGGGATGATCTCCATTCATTTATTAACAGTCTTAAGCTTCCCGATGAAGACAAAAACAGGCTCCTTGCCCTCACGCCGGCAGATTATGTAGGGCAGGCCTGCGTTCTTATTGAACATATTAAAGATTAATATGTATAGAAAGAAAACAGATGATAGATTTTTTATTTAAACTTCCAGATGATGAAGAAATATTAAGAAAAAGGCTCTCTCCCCGGAAAAATCTCCTGGACAGTTCACTTATAGCGGATATAACCGCAATCTTTAACAATGTGGCGGCCTCAGGTGATAAATACGTTATTGAGGCAACGGAAAAATTTGATTCCATAAAAATTGACTCGGTCAGGGTATCGGATGAATATATCCACAGATGCCTTGATGGTCTTTCACCTAAATTCAGAAGTGCAGTAGAAAAGGCAATCAGAAATATCAGAGAGGTAAATGAGGCGCTCATGCCCGAGCCTGACTGGAGAAAAGAAATACGGCCCGGGACAATAATCGGCGAAAAAATAAGTCCCCTTGAATCGGTCGGGCTCTATATCCCCGCCAGGAAAGGACCTCTAGTATCAACCGCCCTAATGCTCGTAACCGCGGCAAAGGTGGCCGGTGTATCCAACATTGTGGTAGGAATGCCTCCCCAGGAAAATGGTTCAGCAAACCCCTCAACAGTTGCAGCAGCAACTATCGCAGGAGCTGACAGGATTGTCATTGGAAATGGTGTGGCAGTCCTGGCCGGTATGACCGTCGGGACAGAATCGATCCCCGAAGTTGACGGCATGTTCGGCCCTGGCCCGGCAGGGATTGCTGCAGCCATGAGCGTTGCCTTTTCATACGGGAAAAAGACAGTGGTTGGTATCGGTCCGACTGACTGCGCTGTTATTGCGGATAACAGTGCAGACCCGGACTGGGTTGCCCGCAACCTGATGTGTGAGGCAGAGCATGGGCCCGATTCTTCGGTTCTTCTGGCGACCACTTCCGGAGAACTGGCTGAAAAGGTTGCTGGAGCGCTTCTCGACCGTATTCCCGGAGTTGAAGAAAAAAGAAGCACGATTCTATCAAAGGTATTCGGAAAGGATGGCATGGGCGCTGTCGCTGTTGTCCCGGATGTAAAAAGCGCCTGTAAAATTATCGATGAGTTTGCCCCGGAACACCTTATGGTTGCATGCAGTGAAGACACTCAGAAAGAAATTCTTTCCCAAATACGCAATACCGGTGAAATCCTCCTGGGGCACAATACACCCTTTTCCGCAGCCAACTATGCCATTGGCATTACAGCGGTACTGCCCACAAACGGCTTTGCAAGGGCCTTTAGCGGTATTACATGCAAGGACATGATCAAAACATCAACGATAGGCGCAC
Source organism: Desulfatiglandales bacterium (assembly GCA_963667015.2). GTDB lineage: Bacteria > Desulfobacterota > DSM-4660 > Desulfatiglandales > HGW-15 > JAAZBV01. The sequence continues at coordinate 660,024 of CAXXJJ010000001.1, read as the reverse complement.
TATCCGAAGAGGCACTCAGGGACCTGAAGGATACAATCGATGCCCTTGGAGAACATGAAGGCCTCCCCTGCCATGTAGGGGCTGCAGTAAAGTAGACTTCTATGTCAAAATATTGCCTTTTTATGCACGCCGTTGGTTTTTACTACTTGCCTGAAGGCTCAACCCTTTAAAAATACAGACAAATCAGCATGCTGGCCGCAAAGGTTTTGTGGCACAGCTGTTGCATTTTTTATCTTTAGTAAGAATAAAAAAATAAGGCCTGTTTAGGGGAAGATAAAAATGAGATCCTGGATAAATGGAAAAAAGGTGTATGAGTTCCTGGATAAAAATCAGATCAGAGAAAGAGTCAGTGAAAACAGGGAAGATGCTGTTGTTGTTACAGATAACAGATCCATTGTCGAGATGATCAATCCCGGCTTCACAAGACTTTTCGGATATACAGAGGAAGAGGCGCTGGGAAAACCTGTAAGCGACCTTATTATACAGGAACAAACCGTGGCAGACTTAAGAAAATCCAGACACAGCTCCTTTGGCGCCAAAAACAATAAGGGGAAAATAATAAAGAGCAGGAAAAACGGCAGAAAAGTCGGGGTACTGGGCCATATTACCCCTATTATGATGGATAATAAACCGGTTGGCAGTTTTGCTTTTTACAGGGTTCTTGGAAATTAAAATATCCTGAAAGCTACTGAACAGGCAATTGAATGGATACGGTTGTCCCTTCACCTGCGGTCGAATCAATTTCTATTATACCGGAATATGCCTCCACCATGGCCTTTACGCTTGCCAGACCAAGACCGGTCCCCTTTCCTACAGGCTTGGTTGTATAGTCCGGTGAAAAGACCCTTGATATATTCTCCTCAGGTATCCCCTCTCCCGTGTCGGAAACAGCAATCGAAATAAAATTATCCCTGTGTTCTGTGCATATACTCAGCTGTCTAAACTCAACCTTTTCCATTGAATCAATTGAATTTTTTATCAGGTTATCAAGGATCTGCTTAATCTGTATCTGGCTGCCCCTGAAAGCAGGAAGATTTTTATCAAAATGAAACTCTTTTTTTATCTTGTATTTATAAAACGGATTTAGATCCCAGAAGAGCATCTCCTTTTCTATCAACTGGTTCATATCGATATCTTCATCTTTTATCCTGCTATCCTTATCCCCGGATCTTACAAGGATCTCCGCGATTATTTGTGCCAGCGAATCAACGTTCGATACAGTAATATTAAAAAACTCTCTGGCCTTATCAATATCGGGGTTTTTTCCGGAAATAGCAGAACCCAGTATGCCAAGGGCTCCCCGAATATTGTTTAAAAAATTATTGAGATTATGAACAATCTGAGAAGTATGCTTGCCTATCTCTGCCTCGCTGTTTATTGCCAGCAGCTGATTAGTGCGTTCTTCCACTTTTTGTTCGAGAGTCCGGTTATACTCCTCAAGCTCGTCCAAAAGCTGCTGTTTTTCTTCTCTCAGGTCATACAACTCCAGCCCCTGCCTTATTGATGAAACAAGTTCGCCTTCATCCCATGGCTTTATGATATAGCGATAGATATTCCCGCTGTTAATGGCTTCAAGTATGGTTCCGGTATCGGCCTTCATGGATAATACCAGTCTGATAATATCCGGTTTTTCCTTTTCCACCCATTTTAGAAGCGCAAGACCGTCCATCCCGGGCATCTGCATATCGGTTACAATAATACTGATATTGTCTTTCTGTATTATCTCCTGCGCCTCAATCCCGTTTGATGCATAGATGCGCTGGAACTGTTCACGCCTTAGAGCCCTTTCGATGGACTTCCTGATGTTTTCCTCATCATCAACAAAAAGCACTGTACGATTTTTCATCAATGCCTCGCTTGAAAATATATCCGGGATAGAAATAAACCACTGAAATTGCTTCCTGATATGAACAAGTTAAGCTTACCTAAAATCGTTTTTTCTGACAACTTTTAAAAACGGCCTTGAAAACAACAGTTATGATGTGTAAATATTTCTCATTTTCGAAAAACTTTTAAGGGAATAATGAGAATGCCAGAAAAAACTATCCCCCCATGCATGATTTATATAGATAAGAACGGCAAATGGTTTCATAAAGGCGCTGAGATGATTCACAGGGGTATTGTCAATGAATTCTACAGGAACATGATAACAGATTCCCATGGGGCCTACATTATAGTCCTGGGCGAAGAAAAATGTCTTGTAGAGGTTGAGGATACACCATTTATAGTTAACAGGGTAGAGCTTGACAGGGCAGAAAAAACAGATAAAGAGCAGATAATTCTCTATCTGATTGATGATACGCAGGAAAACCTTGATCCTGACACCCTCAGCGTGGGAGAACAAAATGTCCTCTATTGCCGGATTAAGGACAACACCTTTAAGACCCGTTTCAGCAGGGCGGCCTATTATCAGCTCGCCTCCCTCATAAAAGAAGAGGGAGATAAATATTATCTCCCTCTTAATAATAAAAAATACTATATAAAATTCTGATTATCTGTATTTCTCAAAAAAGCTCATATCGATATCCGATTTTGCCTTCATATTTTCAATCCAATCCAAATAGGCTTCCTGCTGTTTCATCCGGGTCAGAGATTCTGCATACATTTCCTTTTCTTCATTATATTTTGCTTCATCTATATCCTGTTTCTCGGCCCATTTGACGACAAATGCACCGCCTGCATTGTCAAAAATTGTTTCCGGAAATGCATTATCTGCATTCAGCTTGAACACCGCTTCCTGAAGACCGCTGGCAGAACCGATCTCTTTAGGTGTCCCTCTTCTTGTGAAGAACTCTGTTGATTCAATGGTTCTGTTTTTCTCTTTGGCAAGTTCTTCCCAGTTACCGCCGTCTCTGAGTGCCTGCAGGTATTTTTCTGCGTCCGCCCTGGCGCTCTCAAGTGCCATATGATCGACATAGTCTGTCTCGACCGATGCATAAACCTCATCCAGTTCAGGCAGGTAGGAATCCTTTTTATCTGTAACCTGGATAATATAGTTATCGTTATTGAGTTCCATCAGTTCAGTTACCTCACCCTTCTGAAGGGTGAAAAGGGTTTCTTTGAGTTTGCTGTTACCCGTGATTACCGGGATCGGCTCTGACTGTGAGAAAAAATCCGTCTCACTGTAAGGAACTTCATGATCTGCAGCATATTCCCTGAGCTCAATATCATAGGGCATCTGGTCAATAAGATCCAATGCCCTTGACTTTGCCATGTCCATAGTGACGTTCTTTTTCATGGTGCTTTCTATCTGATCCCTGACCTCGGCATATGGTTTAACAGACCCCTCTTTAACATCCTCAACCTTTATAATGTGATAGCCATAGGCAGTTTTTACCAGGTCGCTTATCTCGCCTTTCTTAAGGCTGAAGGCAGCATTCTCAAATTCCTTTACCATACTGCCCCTTGAAAAATATCCAAGATCTCCGCCCTCTGACTTTGATGTATCATCGGAGAATTCCTTTGCAAGTTCAGCAAAATCTTCTCCCTTTTTTGCCCTCTCAAGTACCGAGGCTGCCTTTTCCGCTATTTTTGCCTGATCCTCGGGAGAAGTGTCCGGATCGACTTTAAACAGGATATGCCTTGCCCTTACCTGCTCATCCTGGGTATACATGCTGATATTATCTTCATAATATCCCATGAGCTGGTTTTCTTCCAGTTCGACCTTATCATTGAACTGCTCGGGACTGATTTTAATATAACCAATTTTTATCTTCCCGGGGATTCGGTAGTCTTCCTTCCGTTCTTCAAAAAAGGTGTTAATGGGCTCCCTTTCCTTTTCAACAGAGGCTTTATATTCATCCGGTGTAAATTTAACAAAACTCAGCTTTATCTTCTCATTTGCAAACCGGTAATTATCAAGAATTTCCTGATTACTGGGGACAAGAAATGTCATCAGAAACTGCATAAGCTTCTGCTGCAGCAGGTCATTTGAAAGGTTTTCCTCAAAGGCCTCGGGTGTGGTCCGGCTGTAGGAAAGGAGGGATCGGTATCTGTTTTCATCAAACATGCCATCAGTAAGAAATGCGGGTACTTTAAGTATCTGGTCACGGATTTCATTTTTTGTAACCATAAGACCTAATTTTTCAGCTTCCTGGCTTACAATTTTCTGTTCAATAAGTGCCTCAAGTGCCCTGTTTTTTAAATCAAATGCATCAATCAGTTTATCATTCCACACACTCTTATACTCATTCCGGAGATTATTAAGCATGTTATTGTAGGCACGCTCGTAATCGACCCTGCTTATCGGTTCTCCATTTACCTCTGCCACCTTAATCCGGTCATCGGACCTGAAAGAGTATCCATAGAAAAAGATAAAAACTACAACAATCAAAGCAATCATGAATTTTATTATCCATGACTGGGCGTGTTTTCGCATCAAACTGAGCAGCATTTTATTCTGTCCTCCGATTATTTCTTCTTGGAAAAGATGACTTTAATAGCATTATCTATCCCCTCTGTCCATAATATTCTTGGAACAACTTTTGCACTAAAACAGGACACGATTGATTTTATTTAACCGGTTTATTAAAATCATACAGTAAACCGAAATTCAGATAAAAATATCAGCTAAATATAGAGAGAGTTTCATTGGACAGGAATTATAAAGTAATGGTTATTGACGATAACGCCAGTGTCAGGATTGCCGTGGCCAGCGTCCTGGGAGATGACTACAGTATTACGCAGGCGGAAAGCGGCGATCATGCACTTGAGATTTTAAGCCATGACCATGAATTTAATGTTGTTACCCTTGACCTGCAGATGCCCGGAAGGTCAGGCATCGAAACCCTGGTTGAAATAAAAAAAATAAATCCTGACATTGAGGTCCTGATCCTGACCGCCCACTCCGATGTCAAATCCGCCAGAAATGCCCTTAGATACGGGGCATATGACTATATTGACAAGCCCTTTGTAAATGAAGAACTTAAAGATGCGGTTCACAGGGGTGTCAAACGAAACAGGAAGTTTTCCGAGGCAAAGGAGGCATCGGAGGAACTGGCCATGGTCAGGGCTCAGCTGATTGAATCGGAAAAATTTTCTATAATAGGGCAGCTTGTCGCAGGTGTTGCGCATGAAATCAACAACCCTCTGACATCAATCATCGGTTTTTCCGAATTAATTGAATTGACTGAAGAGGCCACTCCCAGGATTGAAAATTATAATAATAAAATTAAGACAAGCGCCCTTTTATGCAGGAGTATAGTCGAAAAACTGCTCTCCTTTTCGAGAAAAAGTAAAGGTGAAAAGGCTGCGGTTGAAATACATTCTGTTATTGAAAACAGTATTGACCTTGTTGAATTTGAATTAAAAAAGAACGGGATAAAACTCATATTCGAGCCAGCCTCCTATACCCCGTCAATCATAGCCAACTCCTTTGAACTGCAGCAGGTTTTTTTGAATATCATCGGCAATTCATGCCATGCGGTAAGCGAGAACAGGGAAAAGGCAGGAAGAATTACCATTAAAACCGAAACCCGTGAAAATATGGTTCGTATTATATTTCAGGATAATGGTCCGGGCATCCCGGAAGAAAACCTCAAAAAGATATTTGAACCGCTGTTCACAACTAAACCTAAGGGTAAAGGCACAGGCCTCGGTTTGAGTATCTGCTTTGAGATAGTAAAAGGCTATGGCGGAAATATCTTTGTGGGGAATACTGCTGAAGGGGCAAGGTTTATTGTTGAACTTCCTGTTTTCGCAGATTGAATTAGTAAAAGAAATACTTCGGTTTAGTGTACATGACCTTCAAGAAGCCATTGCTCTCCTTCTTCATAATCACGAAAAACCTCAAGTTCATGGGGCATTTTACTCTCTAAAAGCATTTGAAACATTCTGCAAATGCCATACTGCAGGTTACTGGAAGCTACCAGGGCTACCCTGCAGTTATTGCGCTGTTTAAAACGTATCCCGATTCCCACAAATTTTTTAATGGATGTGAAATTTTCAGGAGAAAAATCTGCCTCACGAAGATCCCACAGGGTTCTTATATTTGGCGGATAATTCCCTGAGTGGGTTATTGATTCCAGAGCGGAGGAATATTCTTCAAAATCCGATGTGCCGGATATTGCAATATTAAGCATCCTTCGGTTTTGGTCATACCTGATTTCAATTGACATGAAAAGTACCTTCCTATTAACTCTTCAGGGAAACCCGGTTTACCGACAGTGAGGAAAAAAGGCAGCGCCTATAAAGGCCCTGCCTTTAGATTATTTACTAAGTAGATACATTTAATTATTATTTCTTAAACTTACGTCTAAAACCGGCAAGCCCTGCCAGACCCGTGCCGAGAAGAAGCATAGTCGCTGGTTCTGGAACAGGGGGGGTGTCATTATAGTGGTCATCAGGATCTTCATCATCAGTAATATAGTCTCCAAAGCTGGCAGTAATATACGGGACTGCGCCATACTGGCCATCTGAATACCCGAAATGAAAACGCATATCCATCCCGTTAGGCTGAATTCCTAAGGGGGCGGCCCCAACAGATGCGCCTCCAGCCCAAAGTTCATTTACGTTTACGCCATCCAGCAGGACAGAGTTGGGATCATAATCATTAACTGGAGTAGAATAAATTCCGGTAACCGTTTCTACACCGATGGACGCAAGAAATGGATTGCTATTGTATGTCCAATATGGGTCGTGATCTGTTCCAACCCAGACGCCTCCTCCCCTTGCTGCAAATTCTGTGGCAATATTTTGAAGAAGAGCAATTTCGGAAGCATTATCTGGTTGATAATAATATGCGTAAGAACGGCTGTCAACCACCAGAGAACTATGGTCAGAAAAAAAAGTACTAATTGCACCTACATCACCCGCAGAGATATAGCCTTTCCATGCAAGATCCCACAGAAAAACCTGATCATATTCTCCGGTATTTAAAGCAGCAGCAATATTACCATCGGTTGTGCCATCAACAATATCAACCGTGTGACCAAGGCTTTCAAGGTTGGCTTCCATTTGTGCATAACCGTATGGTTCGTCAAATTGGGTTAATAAAATATTATCTGCAAAAATCTCACCATTTATAAAAAATAAACTGCAAATAAATATCATTACAACGCAAAAATTTTTTTTCATATCAATTCCCCCTTCCTGATATTAAAAAACTATTTAATAAGCATGAATAATTGACACACTACCTCTGAATTACATTGTTTTGAAATCCTGACTTAGGAACACCTCCTTTCAATGGCTAAAGTTATAGATAGGCCTAAAAAACATTTAGTGATAATAAAAGTCTGGGTTAAATGTTAAAAAATAAACAAATTCCATCTTTCTGATTATCAATGCTTTTCAATAAGTGATTCCAGATCAAATGACAGGTAGAGTAAGAAGAATTGACGTTTAGCTATGTTCAGGTAATATAATTTTAGATTTTCCGATTCTTAAAGAAAGTAAGTAGAATTTTACTCTAATTGTTAAAGCAAAAAAAGTGCCAAAACAGCAATGACACCACACACCAAATACATATAAATATCCATTGGTTATAAAGGGTTCGAAATAGTCCAGATACTATATGTAAAAAAATACCATTTTTATATGTAATATTTTGCTTTAATTCTGCATTCTTTTACACATGCCATAATTAAAGCCAGGGAAGGGGGGCAATGATTGTCAACATAAATTCAGAAAAATTTATACATACAGTTACCATTTTAAAGGAACAAAAAAGGCTTAAACCATTCTGGCATAAGTCCTTTTTTTATGGTGGTGGGGGGGGGGGAAGAGATTTGAACCGCAGCCCTTCGGGTTATGAACATAATTGATCTAAAATACCTAACTTGCCAATACCACAATATATACCCATTATTTCAACAAGTTATCATTTTTTCATTCAAAAATAATAGTATTAGATACAATAATAACAATCAAAATCGAAAAAAATAACTCCGAATGTGGGCCATCGAATATATTACAAATAACTTTTCAAACTATCAACCTGGTGCAGAAACAGAGTATTTAGATTTCCATCTACCTTATCTTTTATACCTTTCAGCTGCCTCTGTGGCACTTTTAGGCGAGTCAGGCGGCAGCGAATCCTTAAAACACTTACCACAGAAGGTGCATTGTTTTGAGGTATCCAGCGAACAGGGTTTATGCCCTTTTGATCCGACATACTCGATATATGTTCTGCCATCCGCGTTCGTTCTGTGAAAAAACGCACCGAATTTTCCCCTCATGCTCAGGACCTGAAGATATACAGGTTTGGTAACACGCTTATACTCAAGCGGGCAGTGCCAGGTGTATGGCGGTATCCTGACAATGGTCGGTTCGGTGATTATGTGTTTTTCCAGTTTATGAAGCTCTTTCCCGATCCAGAACTCGATCTCCGCATCAAAGGACCCCCATGGGTCGACCATATCATACCCGGTGAAGCACAGATACTCTTCTTCAGAATGAAAGTTGGGCCAGAGATCCACAAAGGCCTCCTTCATATAACAGCGGTAACTGGCATAGAGGCTTGAATCGGGCATACAGTCGTGACCCCGGAAATATGCCTGATAGGGAGGCATGAAATCACCCCAGAAATTATACTGTTTTTCGAATTCATGAATCAGGTGATCATAGCTGGACATTTTTTAGCTCTCCTTCATTGTTTCACTGCATTTGCCGCAAAAGCTGCATAGGGCTGAATCGTCCAGCCTGCAGGGGGTTATTCCCTCGACTATAGTCTCATAATATGTTTTCCCCGATGAGTCCTCTCTTTTCCTTATGGCATTGTACCTGCTATTGAACAGCACCGGCTGAAAGAACAGAGGCTTTCCGAGGCGTTTGATCTCAACAGGTCCATGCCAGTAGAACTGCGGCACGCGAACCATCGTAGGTTTTGTGATCACGATCTTTTCCATGCAATCCAGGTCTTCACCAAGCCACATCTCGATTTCCGCGTCAAAGGATGTAAAGGCATTTCGTAAATCATGCCCAACAAAGGCAAGATATTCTTCGTCACGGTGGGAATGGGGCTCAGGGTCAATTATACCGGGTTTCATATATGCCCGATAGGGCAGATATATCTGGGAGCCGGGTATGCAGGACTCACCACGAAAATAGGCCTGAACCGGCGGCAGCATGCCTCCGGCGTGAGTCTCTTTTTTTTCAAACCTGTAGAACAACCCGTCATATTCACCCATTTGGTATACCTCTTTATATATTAATTTATGTGCTCAGGTAGCTGGGATGATAAAAATTTGCCCTTTGTGCGTCAAGACATTTTTAATTTATTCCGGAGCAGCATGCCATTGCGCACAGAGTGAATGACGGTTCATGCATGTCAAAATACAGATCTGCAGCAAAGATTGATTAATCGGAAACATTTGTCTCTATCAGGTCCACTCAATGGCTCATGTCAATAATAATCATCACCGGCAAAGCAGACTGCAGAGGCAACAGCTGAAATCAACCTGATGATAAAGACTATCCAGAATTCAACGGGCGTAACAATTTCCGAAATTACTGCGATTTACAAAGTCATCAGAGACATTGACAAAATAGTAACAACCATAGCAGCGGCCATGTTCAAACAAGTGCGGAGGGATTATCCGGACTTGCAAAACATCTTAACGACATAATTAACGAATTTAAGGTGGCCTGATAAAAAATATGAGGATGTCGATGATCTTCACATAAAGAATTTTTTTTGATTATAAATACCAATTATTCTCTCAAGCGCTTGAACTGCCTCTTTAAAATTTATCAGCTCTTCCTCGGCAGCATAGGACATGCTTTCGACAAACAGTTCATATTCTTCTCGATATAATGCATCCGTTCTTAAGGTTTGCAACGCATTCGCCAATCTATCAACAATTGACATATGTGCAAAGTTACCTCCACCTCTGCGAATTTGATCTTGTTCCAGAGACTCCTTGGCCGATGAAACAAAATCACCTTCCGCAACTGTTATCATATTTTCTAATACGGCAAGGTCATGAAGGTGTCGTATTATTGTGGGATCATCTTTCTCATTCTCCCTATCACGCATAAGGACACGCCAGGTTAACGCACTTAATTTGTCACCCGCAGTTTCAATAGCCGCGACACAGTCAATTTCAAGTTCCGGTTCGGTTTTTGTTACATCTGAAACTATCGAAAGAATAGCCTGTGTCTCAACAGGTCTCTTGAGCTTCATAAAGGTCATTTCCAGTTGCAGGTGGGGCCTAAGAATAGCGCCATCAAATGCTCTATCGTATTGAATAGGTATTTTAAAGAAACGATGACTATCACCGCGCAAAACTTTATTTTCATCAATAGAAAAACGTTCATCGTCTTGTATGGCAGCAACTATCTCTTTGCGGAATCCTCGTCGTTGTCCGGTAGATAATGAAACACCTTTGGGAAGGGTTAATATAAAATCCAAATCTTCTGAAAATCTTTTTATTAAACCATATCCCTTGGCAAGACTCGTTCCACCAGAAAATACCATTCTCACATCTCTGCTACCTTTCAACTCAGATAGAAGAACAAGAAGCTGCACCGCGTACCAATCCTTCTCTATAAAAGATGGATCAATACCCAATTCCAGGGCAACATCCTCAATAAGAGTCTTATCCAGCGACTTTTTCAAAAGAAATATACCTTCCGTTGTAGCCGATACGCCGCACAATTCTGCTCTTAACGCCAATCACTCGTCCAGTCGGAACCTGGGTTGTTGTTCCAGAGTTATAGGCCCTTTCAGCAGAGGACGGGGCAATTTTAACATCAAGTTTTTTTAGAAGTCTTTTGGCAAGTTCCGGCAATGGCCTTTCAGGAACAACGTTGCCGCTGACACTTGACCTTTTAGAACGTGCATATGCGCCATAACCGAGACTAATAAGAAGACCTTCTTTGACAAGACCTCTTAAAATGCGTCCGACCTGGTCATAGCCTCCAATATCCTTGAAGTCATCACGTACAAAAACAGGGTTCTTACTGCGCTTTACACGGTAAGTTATTTTCCCTTCTAATGTATCTTTAACCGGCATATTACTTCCTCACAAAAATACGACATGAATGCTTACCAATATACGACATTATACATTATATTTCAAGCTAAAATCTCAATATATTTCATATGCTTATATATTATCTAAGAATATATACGAACATATAATTATAAAATATTGAGCATTTATTTTATATCAAGAGGTTAAACAGGAGCTTTTAAATATCTTAGATAATCTGCCAGGAAGCATTAAAAACAACCCAAAAACCTAAATATCGCATGACTTAATAACCTAAATTCCATTTGGGGATTTTGCTGATATTGGCATTTTCCCCAAATAGGGATTTTATGGTCCGGATATCTGTTTTTTCACAGATATTTATCACCTATAAAATTAGATAAGTGCTTTTTATTACGCATGTTTTTAAAATTTATTTTTCCATTTATCGGATTTGCCAACATGAGCATTTCCGATAAATAGCGATATCCACCCAGAATCTTGAGGCATTTAACGCAGCTGATCCGGGATCAGCTCTTGCGATTGTACCATGTTCAAGTGATAAAAATGTCAATGTCAAGGGCTGACCCCGAGCTTTTCATGCATGAGGTCTCCAACCCCGCCAAGTTCTTATAATCCTCACCATTTCGGATCATAAGATGTTGTCTTCTGTTGCAATGAATCACATCGACACTTGAACTTAGCCCTATTACGAGGCTCAATACTCAGCCTGCACTTTCCCCTGTCAACGCTTCGGTTATAATGATACCATTATCGCCGCATGACTCGGGGCTGGTGTGGGTAGTTATCCCTTCACCATAGGGAACTTTCATCCCCTGTTACCTGCCGGTTTTAATCGGCGCTTCTCAATGTCAAGGGTTAACCCCGGTATGTTCACTTTAATAGGTGCCCCTCTAACAAAAGACCTATAAAGGGTGAAACTTTTAATAAGAGAAAAGATATTCCATACCATCAAACAACATAAAGTAATCCAAACAGCAATTTCAGGTGATACAATGAAATATGCTATAATCGTTATAATACCAATAGGAAATATAATTATGATTGCGCCCATATTTAGCTATAATTATTTAAGGTGATATATTCGGATTCCATTTACTTGTGTAGGAATATTTACTATCAGGCCTTTCAAGGTAAAAGTCCACATCAACAATAACTCCTTGCCCTATTGAGTCCAATATTTTTTCTTTTTGACAAACAACCATTGAGTCAGTCCACTTTTTTATATCACTCGATTGAAATCTAATCACTTCTTCAGTCTCATAGCTTTCAGAATTCATCGAATCAGGTGGATGAGATACTTTTAATAACAATGATATTTTCCCAGGTGTTTTCCCAAAATTTTTCCCTATTAAGGTATAGGTCATGAGATTATTAGAAGGTTCCCAGGAAGAGATGATTGGAAGTTCTAAATTTTTGTTATGAGTAGCATTCATTTGAATAGTCTTTTTTTCATTGATAAATATTCTATATGCTTTTTTCAGAGGGATAAAAATTTTATCTAATGAATCTGTGAATGTGCCAACGCCTATTACAATTATTCCAAAAATTATAATAATAGATAGTATCTTATTGTTTTTAATTTTATGAAAGAAAGATTCTGTACGATTCTCTTTCGCATGCTCTGCTTTTATCGCCTCAATTATTCGTTCTGTCGAATGCTCTATTTCACTTTTTCCGTTAATAATTTTCATGATTTTTTCTCTATAACTTAAGGTGTGTATGCTCCCGTAATAATTTTTGCGTAAAATAAAGTCATCCGCTTTATGAAATCTTCAACACGATTTGGGTTTTGTTTAGATTTTTGGAACAGTGCACCGGAAAGCATCTTTTTTAATGAAGATTTTTTTGTACCGTCTAAATTGTAATTCTCGATATAGCCCTGGAAGGCTTTAAGAAAGGCCGGATAAGAAGAAACCTCTAATTCTGTAAGTTTTTGTTTAGCTTTTGTTGTTGCGAGTGAAGCATCTATTTTAAACTGTATATGGTCATCGAGAATGTATTTCTCATATTCCTGCCAAACCATTTCTATTAATTCAGTTTCAGTATGCTCAGTAATTAATGATGATAACGCTATAAAACAAACACAATAATCAAACTGCTCTTGGTCCATATATTTCTTCATAGAAATGCCCCATAAAAGCAATATTATAATTTTAGCAAAAATAATTAAGGCAAGATGACTTGTTTGTAAATCAATGAACAAATCGGGGTCTGCCCTTGACATTTGACAGTTCCCAAATAATTTCAAATTAAAAACAACTGGATTCCACAGTCACGCAGTGGAATGACGACAAAATTACTATATATGATGAAGCGCCAAGGCGCTTTATAGCAGAATTTTTTTATACCACGATAGGTATAATGGGGTTAGATTTAAGACTAATAGACTTAAAAAGCAAGGGAAAAAGAGGGAGGTCAGTGATCAGAAAACACAGTGAAATACAAGTTAAAGCGGTTTAGTCTATAGGCGGTTAGATGTGTTGATTCAAAGTTCAATATTCAATATTCAAGATTAGTAAAAACCAGTCGGCGTCTCATTAAGGTTATGCCTTGCCACGGAGGTCTGAGTCCAGAAGTCGGATGTTATTGAAAGGTGAGAATAGACCGGGAGATTTGATTTATCGGAAACTCTTCAAGATAAAGTTCTGTTCTTCCTGCAGATTTTTAACTGCCTCCTCAATAGTTTCTCCCTGACTTGCAGTACCAATTTCAGGGCATTCTGTAAAGGTCGTCTTCTTTATGAATTATGGCTGTATAAGTGCTCAAAATTTTCTCCATATATTAAATTAACTTTATTGAAATATTTGTATCAGATAAATCGGGCTAATTTTACTGTAATTTCAGTTTAAATCAAGATTCTGTTGATATGCACCGATACGTAAAAAACTCAGGGGCAGGCACTGGTAAATGCTATGCCGGGTAAACTCTGGGAGAATTCTTTTTATTCTTTTAAAAGCAAGATCTCTCCTTGCAGTCGAGATGACAGTTGATACATGACACGACATTACGCCCTATCGATATAATAGATATAAGAGCCAAATAAGCCCCGGTTATAAAATTCCCCTTGAAAATTTATTAAATGATCAATATAATGGTCATTAAATTATTTTATGATTAATATAATAATCATTAATCATCAGGTTTATATTCATGTCAATAAAAAGAACTTATTCAAAATACACAAAAGAAGCTGTTTTACTCCTTGGCCAGCAAATAAGGCTTGGGCGCAAGGAACGTAAATGGACCGAGCAAGACCTTGCTGACAGAGCCGGTATTTCAAGGACAACACTTCAAAAAATAGAAGCGGGTGAAATGACCCCTGCTATAGGACTTGTATTTGAGACTGCTGCGCTGGTTGGAATAAACCTGTTTGAACAGAACCGCCAGCCCCTTGAAACCAGCATTGATCTTGCAAAAAGTAAAATTGCTTTGCTTCCGGGACGAATCCGGAAAAGAGTAAGGGAAGTTCATGATGACTTCTAGCAGACAAAACAGGGAAGCCGCGCACCACTTCCTTTTGTCCAAAGAAGATACCCTGTCGATACTTGACCATATTGAGAATGTTATCAGAAAAAACTGGGATGAAGTATGCGAAGAGGCACAGCTTAGTGAGATAGATAAGAGACATCTATGGAAACGCCAGTTCCTTAATCCCTTCTCTTTTGAAGATTAGGGTGGCATAAACAAAAAAAGCCTACACTCCAAAAAAGTGTAAGCTGATATAACAACTTGAATATACTTAATTTTTATTGGTAGCGGGGAGCGGATTCGAACCTCTGGCCTTCGGGTTATGAGGGTTTTGTTTGTGAAACAAACACCATCATCAAATATCCACCAAACCCCCGAAGTTAAAAGCGATAAGTCATATTCCTACAAAGATACTTTTTCCTTTATTTTATATCTAATATCCGACTGAAAGGGCACAAATGAGGGCGCACTTAATCTGGGTTGATTTGTAATCGAAACGCACTGAAATTCACTCAAATGAATTGAAATGAACTGAAAATAATGGATGTGCATATCAGGGTAGTTGGCGGTAGTGCCACAATCAATGATGTTGGGATGTCGGGCAGTTGGAGAGTTTGGGCAGTGCGGTTGCTATAGATATCCTATAATCGGTAAAAATATAAAGGCAAGGTCAATCAATTAAAGACCCTGCCTGTGTATGACTTTATATGCAATAATCTATTATGACTTTTTGAATTTTCTGCGAAAACCTGCAAGTCCGACTATACCAGAACCAAGTAGGAGCATTGTAGTTGGTTCTGGAACGGGGGCGGAACCCACATCACCACCCCTTACTGCCCAGGCAGCCATAATGTTGTTTTGAGTGTAATAAGACTGACTGAAATTACCGGCAGAAAATGCCCATGCACGTGGAGTACTACTCCACGTAACGGTTATAGGCGTATCCGTCCAATAGAACCAAGTATCGATTCCTTCAAAGATATTATTATTGCTAAGGTCTCCTTCAAGATTAATATTAAACATATATCCCAATTCACTAGTGATTACATTTAGTCCATACTCAGGCCCATTGGTATCTTCATAAATATAAGCATCGGGCAAACGCCAGTCATCATATCCACCATAATCAAGTCCTTGAACCCAAGCATTTGCATCATTCCAACTCATTAGTCCATCAGTATCATCATTATTTGTCTTGGCATAATTGGCATCCTGAAGCCAAGTAATGTCCAAAACATCGTCATAAATCAAGCCTCCCCCTCGATCATAGAGAGTTGCGTGGGCCATTCCAGAAAATAAAAATAAACTCATAAATGCAACAACTATCAATTTTTTCATAATCAATAAACCTCCATGAATAAATAAAACTTTACGATACAAATCAAAAGTAAAGATGCTCATTCAGACATCCTACCAGGGATTTGAATAAAATTAACAATGTATAAAAAGGATTACAAAAAGCATGCCGATAAAAATAGAATGGGAATATTTTTATTTTATAAGCATATCAGCTAGATACAGGATAAACAGAAGGATACTAAGAAAAGATGTGTAAAGACTTACCAATATCTATGTGAAAAAGTTCGCCGCTATTGGTAAACTTTTACATACTTTACTCATTCTAATCGATTTGTCAGAAAGTCATGCAAAATCAACGTGCATCAACAGCCCGTCTACATGGGACGGAATCGGACAATGAGTAATGAATAATAATTATTAAGCAATCATTAAAACAGGTTAATGACAAAGGGGTATGTACTTAGATAAGTCCAATAATACTCCATTTCTTTTAGAAAAATTACTAACCGACTAATTTCCATACTTGTAAATAAACTAGCCCGTATGAGCTAATTTTACCTGAAAAAAGAGCCCCAAATGTGGCCCACAAACAAAAAAGACCTACACCCTAAAAAGTGCAAGTCATTATAACTATCTGAATATATTAATTTTTATTGGTAGCGGGGAGAGGATTCGAACCTCTGGCCTTCGGGTTATGAGCCCGACGAGCTACCTGACTGCTCCACCCCGCGTCAAAGTAAGCCCCGTTATATAGCACTACTCATTACCCTAGTCAATGGATATTTTGAATAAATTTTTCTATTTTTTTATGAATCCGGGATCTGGATAACAAATGTGGTCCCTTTCCCGAGCTCACTTTTCGCCCATATATCTCCATTATGGGCCTGGACAATCTTATACGAGATTGCCAGCCCCAATCCGGTTCCCTTTTCTCTTGTAGTGTAAAAGGGTTCAAAAATATCCTTTAATTCTTCGCTGGTCATGCCCCTGCCTTCGTCACCTATGCTGATTTCCACTCCTTCACTCGTTTTTTCCGTCCTTATCGTTATTGCACCGCCTGCGGGCATGGCCTCTGTTCCGTTTGAAATAATGTTTATGAATACCTGTTTTAATTTGTCCGGATCACAGTTAATCTCTGTAACCTCATCCGAAAGATCTCTCTCAAAACGATATTTTTCATCACTGTAAATTCCAGACATTATACTAAGAACATCCCCTATTACCGAATTTAATCCGGCAGGCCTCATCACAAGCTTATATTCCTTTGTGAAATCGCCCAGGTTGGCTATAAGCCTTTCGAGCCGTGCGACTTCATCAAGGACCATATCTATCTTGTTTATATCCTTTTCTCTTTCAAGGACTGATCTTATCTGGCCCGTAAAACCTCCGATAATCATAAGGGGATTTTTAATTTCATGGGCAACATGGGCTACGGCCTGCCCCACCGCTGCAAGGCGCTCGGACTGAAGCATCTTCCTTTCCATCTGGCGCTGAAGGGTTACATCCCTGATTATTGCTGTAAAGGTTACTTTACCTCCCATATTGAGAAGAGACAAGCTGAAATCAACAGGAAATATCTCGCCATTTTTTCGCATTGCATTAAGCGAAATAGACTTTCCTGTGATATCCGAATTACTGTCCCGAAGGAAACGCTCGAGATAAACCTGGTAAGGCCCGTATCCCGGGGGAATTAAAATGGCCAGGTCTTCGCCGATCACCTCCTGGCCAGTGTAGCCGAATATCCTCTGTGCCGCATTATTAAAGAGTATAATCCGGTGGTTTTCATCAATACTGATGATGGCATCTGTGGCAGTATCAAGTATGGCCTTGAACCTCTTTTCAGACCTCTGGAGTTTCAGTATAAGATGGCGGTATTCAGTGACATCCCTTGTTATTTCCAGAAAATACTTTTTGCCGTCATCTTCTGTCTTCAGGGGATACATGATCATGATATATTCACGGGTATTGCCATTTCCATCTTCATAGGTGACAGTTGCCTCGACTGATTCGCCCGAGTTTGCCGCCTTTTCAGCCGGACACTGACCTTTACCGGTTATACAGGGAAGCCATTCCCGTTCTTTAAGCTCATAACATTTCTTGCCCACAACATCCTTTTTAGTCAGGCCGCATTTATCCAGAAATGCCCTGTTGGCATCATTAATAATAAAATCCTGGTCAATTACCACGATCTCCTCACTTATGCCGTCATAAAGGTAGTTTAAAAACATGTTAACCTTTTTCAACTCCCTTATTTCACGCCTTTTCTTCTCCAGACTGGATTCCAGATTTTCAATCTTCTTGCTATCATACGATTTTATCATTTCCTCTGAACCTCCATGAGACTCTTTTCCTGCCTCTCCCGCAGGGAAAAGGGGATTTCTAAAAAACAGCCGTCCGTGCAGACGTTAATCTTCAACAGGCAAACAGTGTATTAAACCATAAAAAGTGCCGCTTCCTAAAAAATCCGGGAGAAAGATATAGAGCAATATTTAAACAAGGGCTGTTTCAGGATAAGATTCTGTATCTGTGTAAAAGAAAACCGTTTATTACAGGGCAGTTACGGCCTTGGATGATATTTACCATGTATCTTTTTGAGCCTTTCCCTGCTAACATGGGTATAAATCTGAGTTGTAGAAATGTCCGAATGCCCCAGCATTATCTGTACAGACCTGAGATCCGCACCGCCTTCAAGCAAATGGGTGGCAAAGGAATGTCTCAGGCTGTGAGGCGTTATCTTCTTTGTTATGCCGGCCATTATGCCATATTTTTTAATAATTTTCCAGAAACCCTGCCTGGAAATTGAAGATCCCCTTGAATTAAGAAAAAGGTAAGGGGCATTCTTTTCCTTAATCAGGTCGGGCCGGCCGTATTTCAAATACAGCTTTATGGCATCCATTGCCTTGTCACCCATTGGAACGAGTCTTTCCTTTGAACCCTTTCCTACAGTCCTGATAAATCCGGGCTCCAGGTTTACATTAACGAGATGAAGGCCCACAAGCTCCGACACCCTCAATCCCGTTGCGTAGAGCAGTTCAAGCATTGCGCTGTCCCTCTGACCAAGGCTCGTTGTGTAATCAGGGACGGCCAGAAGCCTTTCCACTTCATCATGACTGAGGGTTCCGGGCAGCCGGCCCGGAAGTTTTACCGGATCGAGCAGCCTTGCAGGATTATCAGTCAATCTGCCTTCGCTGATAAGAAACCGGTAAAACATCTTTATTGCGGAAATATTTCTGGCAATGGTCCTTGCGGAATAACCATTATTTTTTTTAATTGAACCGACATATTCGGCAATGTCCTCTCTGCCGGCGACAGGAGGAGATATCTTCTTTTTTTCAAGGTAGTTAAAATATTTTACCAGGTCACTGCTGTATGAAGAAACAGTATTTTCCGAAAGCCCCCGCTCAACCCTCAAGTGACTTATGAACTGATCAAGGAGCCTGTTGCTGTCTGATTCTTTGTGCATCATTATGAATAATGCCTGTTAAAAATCATAATATCTGTCATTTTTTGTTAAAATATTCGGACCATTTTTTTCTATGGCAACCATTTCTTCAAGGCGCACACCGCCTTTGCCCGGAAGATAGATGCCGGGTTCAACCGTGACGATCATGCCTTCCTCCAGTTTAACAGGATCACGCGGACTGAGCCTGGGGGCCTCATGGGTTGCAAGCCCAACACCATGACCAAGAGAATGCCCGAAATACTCCCCATAGCCGGCCTCTTTTATTATGCCCCTTGCAATTGAATCAGGCTTTGTACTTATTTCGCCCGGCTTCACATATTCAAGGGCCGCAAGCTGTGCTTCCCTTACTATTTTATAGATCTCCTTTATTTTCCGGTCAGGAGTCCCCACAAAAACCGTTCTTGTCATATCACAGCAGTATCCATCAAACTTGAGCCCCACATCAAATGTGACGTGATCCCTTTTTCTGATTTTTCTATCCGTGGGAACCGCATGGGGCAGTGCTGCATTGGGACCCGAGGCAACAATCGAGTCAAATGCCATGCCTTCGGCCCCGGCCTCAAGGGAAAGGGCCTCTATACTGCGGGCAAGCTCCTTTTCGGTCTGCCCGGGTTCCAGTGTATCAAGGACCCGGTTCAGCACCTTTGACATCATATCCGAGGCCTTTTTCATGATGGCTATTTCTGTTTTATCCTTTATCTCCCGCATTTTTTCGATCAGACCATTTAGCGGCTTCATCTGAACTGGAGACGGAAGTTTCCTGAGTTTTGAACTTAGCTCTTTATGAAGAGTCCATGTAACGTTATCGCCTTCAAATCCCAGACATCTTCCCTTTGCCTTTTCTGCCTGTTTTAAAAGTTCATCCTGAAAGGTTCCTTTTTGTGTGATGACACTGAAATCGGTAGCTTCATGTTCCGCCTCAAGGGTGTACCTCGAGTCTGTAATTAAAAAGGCCTTTTTATTGGTAATAAAGAGCGATCCGGACGATTCATTGAGCTGGAGATCAGATGCCTTGAACCCTGACAGGTATCTCCTGTTTTCAGGCTGCGCTATCCACAGCATGTCGGGTGATTTATCTGTAAATCTTTTTCTCAGGGTTTTTATCCTGTTTTTACAGGGAGAGGCCTTCATATTTTTCCTCCATTGAATGTTATGGGCATGAAAGTGTCAGTCTGCATATGATAAGAAAAATCATTTAAATTTAAGTAATAGAGCCAAATAAATATGTCAAGCTTTGTTGACATATACTCATTCCCTTGCTAAACATAGCAGCTTGATTTATTTACATAACCTGATCAGCGCTCCGGTCTTTAGCCCAGTAGCTTCATTTTTTCACTCATTAGTTTTAAGCATATAAACCGGTTAATCTAAATCAGGTAATAGATAACCTGTTTGATAGAAAGTTTCTCCATGTCTGAGGGTAAAATTATAGAATATATAGAGCAGGGTAAACTGCTCTGTGCTCTTTGCCTCCAGGATAAGGGGACAAGACTGCACCTGCTGACGCCTCTTAACAGACTTGTCAACCTGCCCTCAAAACGCGCAACCTTCATATCTCCTTCCAACATTTCAATCGACCGGCCAAGAGAGGAATTACTCAACAGGCTCAGGGAGATTGACTCAAAGAGGGAAGGCCTGAAAGATGAAATAGACGTAAAGGATCTCTGGGAACTGATAAAGGATGAGAGTGAAAGCTTCAACTACAAATATCTCGCACAGCTCTGTTTTGGTGAGGACGTAACTGATGACCATATATCCGCACTGATAAGGGCCCTTTTTGAGGATAAGCTCTACTTCAAGATGAAAGACAGTCAGTTTATCCCCAACCCGGAAGAAAAAATTGAACTGATTATAAGACAGCAGGATGAAGAGACAAAAAAGGAAGAAAAGCTCTCCAGCGGCAGCGACTGGCTTAAAAAGGCGTTAAAGGAAGGCGCCGACACCACTGACACCTGTGATCAGGTCATAGTTGATACACTCATAGACCTTGCCATAAACGGCAGGGATGCGAATGAATATAAATTCGGAAAAGAACTGCTTGACAGGGCAGGCATCACTGATATCGGAGAGGCCAGGCGAATACTGATCAGGCTGGGAATATGGGAAAGGGATGAGCCCCTTGACCTGATCCGTTACAAAATAAGACAGGCATTCAGTAGTGAACAGCTTGAGCAGGCAGGTATGCTGAATAAAAAGGCTGTTAACTGTAACGGCTACGAGGATTTATGCCACCTGAATGTATTTACGATTGACGGCGCTGACAGCCTTGATTTTGATGATGCATTGAGCGTTGATTTTCAGGATGATTTTATGCAGGTGGGTATTCATATTACCGATGTTTCAGCTGTAGTAGACCCTGGCAGCATACTTGAAGACGAGGCCCTTTTACGGGGTTCTTCGCTCTACCTGCCGAGAAGACAGGTCCCCATGTTTCCGCCCGACCTGTCACATGAAAGACTGAGTCTTAAAAAAGATACCGAAAGGCAGGCCCTTTCGCTGCTTGTCAATTTTGACATGAACTGCGACATATTTGATTACAGGTTTGTCCCAAGCATCATAAAGGTAAAGGAACGGCTTACCTATGATCAGGTAAACTCAATATACGAGAACGAAAAGGATACCATATACCACCGCCTTTTCAGGCTTGCCCAGAAAAGAACAAGATACAGGATTGAACAGGGTGCATTAATCCTTTCACTGCCCGAATTGAATATTTCGGTTAATGAAGACTCTTCAATCGATATGAAGCTTGTAAGCCAGGAAACGCCTTCACGTACCATGGTGGCTGAAATGATGATACTCTATAACTGGCTTGCGGCAAGGTACTGCCGCGACAATCATATCCCGACAATATACCGCGGACAGAAGGAGCCAAGCGAAAAGCTTACCCTTGAAGAGACTGGATATGTCTATTATGTGTTCCGGCAGAGGAGAAAACTTAATCCCCTGATTATTGATGTAGAGCCACACCCCCATGCGGGTCTTGGTCTTGACAGCTATATAAATGTCACCTCTCCCATCAGGAGATATTTTGACCTGATAAGCCAGCGCCAGATGCTTAACTTTATGTTCAAGGGCGTATCCTTTTATAACAGGGAAGAGCTTGAAAAGATCAGGATGCAGGTGACAGCGTCAATAAAGGACCTCAACATGGTAAGGAGGAACCGGCAAAACTACTGGATTAACAGGTATCTTGAAAAACAGGTCGGCAATGTTTTTCCGGCCATTGTTCTAGATGTTCTAAAAAGCAGGTACAGGATTATACTGACAGACTTTTATATCTCAGTAGAAATGAAACGGGAGAAGGACATCAAACTTTCATCAGGGGATCAGATAAAGGTGAGAATAACCAGGGCGGATGCCTGGAACGGCATCCTCAAACTGGAATATGTTAAGGATTAAGACTAATTATGCCCCCAGGTTAACTATTATTCTGGAGATGTGAAGCCCGCCTCGTTTCACATTGACCTCGTTGCGCCCGGCCTTGCATAATTCCCCGGCAACACCCGCCTCTCCAGGTCTGATCCTATGCCCGTTGATCTCCAGGTAAACACCGTCATTATTAAAAAGATTTGTATCAACTGCCTCAAGCAGGACCCTGTCACCGGGTGACAGGGAGACTGACTCATCCGGTCTCAGCAGGACATGCCTGTCCTTGTCAATCTTAAAAATCAGGTACTCCATCTCAGGCTCCATCAGCCTGATATTCAGATTGCCTATCTCCTTTTCATCCATTGTTACCACTACCTGGTAGATATTGCCTTCTTCACCGGTTGAATATCTCTCAAGAAGATCCCTGCCGGTATCGATATCATATCCCCTGTCTTCACCGGTATTATTTACTTTATCGCCCACAAAACCCTTAAAATTAACCGTACTGCCTCTGAGCGCAGGGGGAAAGATATCAACGATTTTTATAATATCCCCTTTGACCACATCATATGTGCTTCCCTCGAGCAGAAGAATCTCTCTTCCATTCAGGTAAAAGGAAAAGTATTCCACCTTTTCGGGGACTGTTATTTTTGAGGATCGATGTGACTGGGACAGTGATCTTTCACCCACCTTTATAGGGATCTCACCGAATTTTTCATTATCCTTTCTGACAATCATTACCGTATCTTTTTCTATTGTTATATCTTTACGATAATCGTTGATGTCCCCGAATCCTAGGACATCAAGACTCAGTCCTCTTTCATAATTGGATTCGATATGGGATATATTTATTGAGTCGCCCTTTGAAACATTTAGTCTTTCACCTTTTTTCACTACAATCGGAATCTCGTTGTTTACTGAGACGACCAGGTACTTTAAAGAAGGAGTATCAAGTGTAACGCCCGGAGAGTGAGGAACAATACCAAATTCTTCCATAAAGGCATTAATAACAAGATTGTGAAGTGATACCTTCAGGTCAATTGTAGGGAGAAATTTTGAGGTTTCAACCCCAAAGGCAGGAATATGATGCACATTAAGGGCATAGTATGTTGCGGATTTTCGCTGTTCCTTATGAGCACTGTTTGTTGCGCTTGTCTGTGTATCCATAAAATGAAACTTGTACAGGTCATTGACTATATGCGGGTTAACCTTGGCAATGACTCTCTGCACGATCTCACCCAGAGGAAGAACCTTGTCTGTTCCAGGAATGTTAAAGGTTTCGCAGTCGGCAATGATGGACTGCCCGAACCTTGATGGATTACGCCACTTGCTTATATAGGTAGGATTGAAATATCCTGCTCCATCGTGCAGGTTTAACAGGTAATCGCTTTCACTTATTAGCTTTTTCAGTATGGTGACTATCTTGTCTTCCATACTCCTGGAGCTGTCTTCATGGGTAAACTTTCGGTTCATGTCCCCGTTGGGGCCCCTGTCGTTCATGATGATAGAATAAAAATTTGCCCTTGGAACAACTATCAGGTTGCCTTTTTTAAGCTTCATATCAGCATAGGAGTCGGCAGATAAAAAGCCGCCCGGCTCATTCCCCTGAATACCGCCTATAAGCATGAGTGTTTTTCCGGGTTCCTCGCCATATATCTTGTAGATATTAAGTTCATAGGCAGTATTCTGGAAATAAACAGTATGTTCCCTCTGGGCAAAGACACGGGATGGGAATATAGCAATGAGTGCTATAAATAAAATAAAGGATGGATAGCAATATCCTCTAGCTTTGGTCATTTGCGGATTCATCTGTTACAGAGAACTCCTTTTCAAGGATTTGCTGACCTGATCGATCATAAACTATAATCCTTATAAAAGAAGGCAGTTCTGAATCAGGGTCTGGTTTATATTGTCGCTGGTATGGCCTGAATCTCTGTATTAAAAACTCCTGGCCATGCTTAAAATCTACTGGAACCCCATCTGAAAGTTTATTGTAGGCGCTGTTCCATTCAGGAGGACATTGCCTATCTTTATCCATGACAATTATATGGATAAACCCTTCAGCAGCCTTTTGCTCAGCCCGCATGTTTGTCAGCTTAAAATCAAGAGTCAAATCGGAATCGGTTCTCTTGAATTGAATATCTTTTATTTCCATGGAATCATCAACCGCACCTTTTGGGATGGCATCCTGATTCTCTGCTTCACCTGAGGTTTCAGTTTCAGGGGTTTCATTCCGGATTGTTCCGTCATCCGTTTTTTCTTCTATTTTCTTTGGGACAGTTCTCTCAGTCTTTTTCGCATCAGGAACCGAAACCTCCGGGATGCGGGGTTCAGGTGTTTTTTTGCCTGTTATGCCCGCATCTGCGCTTTCATCAATCCCCTTATGTGCCGCATTATAAAAATCCTCAAGACTTTTGATATAGAGTTTGTTTTTCTTCAGGATCTCTGTTTTATCACTAAGTTCAATTTCAAGGTTTTTAAGACGATCTGATCTGGCTGCATGGGCGACATACAAATTAAAGTATAAATAGAAAAGAAGAAGAGAGATTATGATATACAGAGAAAAGAAGACCGATAAAAACCATATAAACTTTCGGGATATTTTAAAGGAACGCATTTTACCAACGCTCCCGATCAGCATTACTGTTAATTCTTTGTTGCTGCTTTGGTGCCCATCTTTCACCGGAGGAGGACTTACCTGATCCGGGTCCAATTCTCTTCCATTATCTTCCAATCTTTACCTTTCCTCACGAGAAGAATTTTCTTTGTCCCTTTATCACTGTACCTGTCGGCCTTATATTTCTGAATAAAACTTACTCTCGCCTTTTTACCTGATGACAGGGATTCAATCTTAATGTTGCTCATATCAACATTTATTGTATTATATTTATCATTCAGCCTTCGCCTGTGAAGCTCCCAGGCATTCAGATTCATGCCCCGGGATTCAAAGTCTTTATCATAACATGAAATATACCCGGTGATATCCTTTTTTTCCCAGGCATCCCTCCAGGTGAAAAGAAAATCTTTAATTTCCTCTTTATTGAAATCGGAAGATTTTTTTGCTATGACCTTTGCCTTGTCATAGCCGACAAAGGTTTCAGCAATGATTTTCCATTCTATGCTGTTCTGGGTAAGGTATAATTTTTTGGTTCCAAGGCTGTCAAAACCTGGTGTCCGGTAATCCTGTTCAAATGATGCTATTATCACTCCATCGTGGGAAAACAGATTCAGGTCGCTCACATCAACTTCAATACTGCTGTATTTTTTTGCAAGCTGTTTTTTATAGGACTTCCACTTTTCCCAGTCTTTCCAGCCTGATTTAAATTTTTTACTGTAAAAAGACATATATTTATCAATGTCTTTGCCTTCCCATGAGTTTCGCCATTCCTCTACTATATCAGCAATAAGTCTCTTTTGTTCCTCATTCCGGCCTTCGGGCACCAGTTCAATCTCTGAGCTTATTATGACAGGAGTATCAAAAAGACTTACAATTCCGGCCAGTTCCTCTATATCCCTGTTCCTCAGGGCGACACAGCCATTTGTATCCTTTGGCACCAAATCTTTGTTTGTTCCATGAAACCAGATGCCATACCCTCCCCTTCTATCCCGCTTGTCAATAACATTAGGATAATCAAGGGGCAGTGCCTTTGTCCCGTATACAGGTGCAAGATATCTGTCTTCATAGGATTTTATAAAATAATATATTCCTTCAGGTGTTTTTCTGTCATTTCTTTTCTGTTTACGCCCGTCATTTTCTCCTGTAGAGCAGTCATACACCTTATATGGATCATATAGATTATCCCTTTTGTAGACAAACACCTTCTGCCTGGATTTATCAACAAGCACAGCATATTCGGGCCCGCTTTTCCAGTCCAGAAGACACGCCGGAACAAGCTTTTTTGCATCAATCGACTGCTTTACCTTGTCAGCAAAGGATGGGCTTAATATAAATAGGATAATTATTAATGAGAGAAAAAAGCCTGATTTTTTGTGTGTTCCCAAATTAAATATCATAGGAGTTCTTAGAATGATTATTAATTAAAATTCCTGTTATCAAATTGCCGATAACTAAACAGATAGGAGAGGAAAAATCAACTAAAAATATTCGACAGCACAGCATGCAGGGCCAACGGAACTCAAAAGCCCTGTGAAATATATTTCATACTCCCGGATCCGGACCTGTATAAAAATAACCGAACCGCTATCCGTTTAACCAAATGTAAATAATCTCACTTTCGTATATTACAGGTTTTTTTTGACAGTGTCAGGGATTTAACCTATAAGTTTTCTATCGTTGAATTGTACTTTTACAAATCAGTGAGATATTTATAGAGGCGACAATAATGGCACAGGGAGGAAGACTACCCCCCTGCAGCCCCCTGGATACCTGTCTGCCCGTAAAATTACATGCAAAAAGGAGGCCACCTGATGGGCAGCAACCTGATCTGGATAGACCTTGAAATGACGGGCCTTGATCCCGAGACAATGGTAATACTGGAAATAGCATCAATCGTGACCGATGCAGACCTTAATGTAATTGCTGAAGGCCCCCATTTGGCAATAAATTACCCTGAAGGTGTTCTTGATAATATGGAGGAATGGAGCCGCACCCATCATGAGGCATCCGGCCTTCTGGATCGAGTAAGGTCTTCCGGCTGGGACTGTTCATCCGCAGAACAGGAGACCCTTAAATTTGTATCTACCCACTGTGAAAAGGGGGAATCGCCTCTATGCGGAAATACCATCTGGCAGGACAGGCGTTTTCTGGTTAAACATATGCCACTTCTTGAAGACTATTTTCATTACAGGCTTATTGACGTGAGTACCATTAAGGAACTGGTAACGAGATGGTATCCGGATTTTCCTGTTTACCAGAAGAAAAAGGATCACCTGGCCTTAAGCGATATCAGGGAGTCAATCGGTGAACTTAAATATTACCGGGAAAATATTTTTGTTTCGGGATTTTAGAAGAGTGTATGCTGTCAGCTGGGGCGCCTGGTAAATTTCGAGGCAGCCATATCAAAGTTTTTGGCAATCAGGGTTTCAAATTCCTTCCCGAGAAACTGACGGTTGTTATAGAGGTACCATTTGGTACTGTTCCAGTATTCTCTCAGCTCAAGGGGATCAGTGATCTTTTCTATCAGACTGTTTATCTCTTCAAGCTTGCTCCTTCTCAGACTGTCATTACGCAATTCATAAAGGTCATTTAACCGGTGCAGGTGGTCCTCTCTGAATCCTATTTCAAGAGATCTGTTCACCAGGTCAGTATAAATGGCATGAACCTCCCTGAAGTCATGTACATGCATCATACGTTTTTTTATCTGTTCAAGCATCATATCAATGATTTCACTGAAGCGCTTTTCATAGGCGCTTTCAAGGAGATCCTCATAATCATCGGTATAATAGCTGTTTTTCCTCAGGAACTGCAGGCTGTAGTGAAAGTAACTCTTCAACTGGTCCACATCATCTATGTTTTCCATACGGGAAATCCTTCTGGGCATATTGATCTCATCTACAAAGTGGACTGACAGGACCTTTTTCTCTTCATCCTTTTCCAGGATGATCCCAGTTTTTGCCTTGAATAAATGGTCCAGCTTTTTCCTGTCATACCAGATATCTTCAAGGGATATTCGGCTCAGGGCATCATTTACTGTCTCATATCTCTTTCCTATATCCCTGATAATGCTCAGGTAGCTCAGACAGACAGGCCGCTTGTCATTACTCTTAAAACGCTTTGCACCAAGGAAAGATAAAAGAAGCAGCTTCATAAGGTTATCATAACTAAGATAGATGCTTACATTCTCAAAGCCGTAAAGCCTGACATTGTCATCTCCCAGGTAATTCAGGATAAAGTGTCTCACCGCCTCGGGCAGTTTCCTGATATAGTTATAGGTTCTCAATGCCTCATAAAGGTCCTTTTCAAATGTGGCATATCCTACACTGTAGTATTTCCTCTCCTGATAAATATATTGCAGGGGAACATGTGTGATCATTCGTGACAGGTCCTGAAAATCAACATATCTCAGGCCTCTCAGCTTGAAAAAACGTTCCAGGGAAAAAATAAGCTTTCCAGCCTCGCAGAATCTCTCGGAATCTTTGAACTGCTTCCCCCAGGAAGAGATATAAGTTGCAGGGGTTTCATTTTCAGGGAGTCCTTTTTTGTGGAATTCTTCAACAGCGAAGAACAGTCTTCCTTTTTCCCTGTAAAGGCCCTTAAAGTATTCATCAAAAGTGCCCTCACCATTTATTATACGGAGGCATAACTCCTTCAGAATAAACAGCCTGCTGGCAAGATCCTCAAGAATCTGGTCCTCGCCAAGTGCAGAGATCATTATCACCGAGCAGAGAAAAAAGGCATTAAAAAGGTCAGGATCCCCGGTGTCAATTATTTCCTGAAGCGTAAGAAGGGTATATTCGCCCCTTATTATATGATGCAGGCGGTCATGGTGAGTAATGAGAAACAGAAGAATTCTCTCGGCCTCACTGTTCATAGCATATTTTTCAGGGATATTTTCCCTATTCAAAAAGAGGGCACCGGCCTGCGCCTGATCTGCAATATTGATGACGTCTTTATATTTCTCTCTCAGGGCAGGGCTCATGCCTATGTCCTGAAGAATAAAGGTTTTTATAAGTGCATCAAAGATATTGCTCCTTTTTCTAAGATCGGCGGATATTCGGGCAAGCTCTTCAACCTGTGATTCATTCAGTCCGACTATACCGGCGGCACTGGGGCCGAACTCCCTCCTGGCAAGTTTGTGAAGGGCGTCAAGATCCTGGAATCCCTTGAGATTACCGTTTATAAGCGCCTGAAATTTTTTTGTGCAGATCAAAAGATGATCAATTACCGCTGATTTTCTGTAGAGGTTGCCTTCCCTGCCCAGGTCACGCAGATCGCTCAGTTCGGGGAGAACCAGATCAAGAATAGTAGGTGAATAATTAAAGAGCCTGTCCAGATCATTAAACAGGCTGTCCGGCTTAAAAAAAACTTTTTTGAAATTTGCCCGGATAAACTGCCTGAGCCCGTCAATCCTTTTTATCCATCCTGCCTGGCGCCTGGGTATTTTTAATTCTATAATATCCTTATACACGAGCCTTTGATGACTTTGATAAAAATCTTCAAGTTCGGAAAGCTGTTTTTCCATTTCCTCAAGCTTTTCAAGAGGGATATCGGAAACACTGATATTTTTATATTTTTTATTCAGAATATCAAGGCTTTCGATCGTACTGTCAATATCGATATAGGCTATATCCAGGCTCTGGTCGTTCTGGCTGAGATAAAATTTAAAACCCGTGTTTAAAACAAACAGCATCTTATTTTCATAAAGCTGTTCTGTGAACTGATTTAATACATCCGGAGAAAGATACTCTGTATTTATAATACTCGCCTCTTCTTCAACCCTTTTAACCCTGGCGGCAATATCAGCATAGATCAGGTCACCGAGTATGGGATTAAAATTAATGATACTCCCCCTTGTAACATTAACCGTAAACCACAAAAGAATAAAGGCCGGCTGACTTCCGAGCCTTTCAAAAAGGTGCCCGGTGCCATGGAACTCCATATTCAGGAATTTCCTGAAGATAACTGGACGTTGCAGGGGGTTGTCACTCAGGAATTTTTCTTCAAAATGTTCAACATTTTTAACAAGGGCAATTATATTTTCAATCCTTGCGAGTTTATCATCATCATAATCGGCCAGGGACTCCTTTTCCATTTCTCCTTTAAGGCTGAGTTCCTGCCAGCTATCAATAAACTGGAAGTGCTTCATCATCATAAGGAATTTTTTTATCAGCCGGTTATGAATACCCCCCATTGCTGATATCTTTTCGTCAAGAAGCCGCTCCCAGTCGATTTCCCTGTTTGTGGTAATCCTGAGGGCAGATTCAAAAAGATCAAAAAGCTCTGTTACCTGTACCGGGTCCATATCCGCCCTTCTGGATGCTACAATCTCGGCCATAGTCATCAGGCGGCAGTACCGCAAAAGGTTAATCGCCTCTTCCTGGCTGTATGTCCGGGCAAGGTCGGTCATGGGCTTAAGTGTCTTTTCACTCATCTTGCCGGCGAGAATTCTCCCGCCGGTTGTATGACCGACTATTATCAGGCAGATTTCCTTCAGCTCTTCGTAACTGAAACCATAAAAACTAAGGGCTTCCAGGTTTTTTAATACCTTGGTTCTTGGCCCCTCTATCTCGTCAGGATTAAGCTGTGTCCTGATCTTTTCAAGCCTGCTGATCTTACCGATCAGTTTTATAACCTGATTAACGCCCCCGTATCGCATCTTTTTACTTTCAAAGGGCTCTCTTATCCGTTCCAGAAAACTCTCGGCAAGGGCCGGATATGTTTTATGTTTAATCTCCTTCAGGACCTTGAGGGTTCTTATGAGGTAGGCAAAGGAGTCTCTGTATTCGGCTATAAGAGGCAAGGGGCATCCTGCAAGCTCGGACACCGAGACATCATTTTTTAACTCAATTATTTTTTTGCCCATCTCTCTTTTCTGGGCCAGACAGATAAGCAGATAATCCGGGGTGTACTCTTTTAGTTCAAATTTCCGGTCCCATTCTGCCTTCACTATATCCGGCAAAACGGATTTAAAGAATATTTCATTAAAGTAGACCGATATAAGCCTCATCCAGGATTTTTCCTGGCCTGCTGAATAGTCATTGGCAAGCGGGATATTCATATAAGGGAGATTATTTATTTCTTCAAGAGAGAGATCTGCGGTCTTTTTACCCTTTAACAGTTTTTCCCGGTGCTCCTGTCCTAAATATGCCTGTTCAAGGTACTTTTCAAAATCAAAAATATTTACTTTAATGGTAGATTCGCTGCTGTCATATTTTTTTTCTGTTTTATATATATGCGAGAAGACCAAAAAATTCTTCTGTTCATCCATTGATTTAAATGTCAGAGGTGTATCCTGGTTTGTCTTTTGTGTATATCGGTTGGCAACGACAAATAACTCCCCGCCCGGTTTAAGCATTCGGTAAATCTTATCAAGGGTATAGAGGATGTAATTTTCCTGCCTGGCTTTGCTCTGTAAATTTATTGAACGGGATGTCATCTCCAGCTTGACGGCCTTGTAAAGATCTCTGGTAATTATTACAATATCAAGGGTCTTCCTGAGATCCCTCAGTTTTTCCTGGGAGTCAATGGTAATGAACTCATGCTCCTTGAATCTGAGGGCAAGATCATCAACAATGGGATCATTCATGTGTGTAAAGATACCTATCCTGTGACTCTCCAGAAGATATTTTTTACGATGCCCTTTAATTATCTTGGTTATTTCATCAGCCTTGCTTTTGATATTGATCAGGGATGTGGCCAGCATATGGCTGGGGATAAGGTAATAGGGTTTTCCAAGGCTTGAAAACCTGATCAAAAGGCTGATTTTTTTGTAGATATTATTTATTCCCCGGTAGTTAGCCTTTATTTCATCAACGTGTTTGAAATCTATGGAATTGATAAAACTCTGATCCGCCTTGCTTAAACGGCCGTATATCTCAAAAAAACCAAATCCATAGGCATTACCTCCATAACGACTCGATAAAAGAGGAGGATGCCTGTGGGCGGCCACTGTACCGGGGGGGATATCGGAAGGATCGATTCCGAACAATTCATATTCGTCAGGTTTAATGATTCCGAAAGGGTCTTCCTGCCAGAGACCCGGAAAATTTGTTATGTCTGACATCAATAAATCTTCCTTCGCTATATCAGGTTTATCAGATCGATCATGCCGGAGATGATCATATCCGGAGAGGCATCAGATATCTCCTCCCTGTTAAGATGGTATTCACGATTATATTCGGGCAGATACCAGGCGGTTTTGACTCCTGCATTTTTCCCTGACTGGATATCTCCAAGTGAATCGCCGACCATAAGGGAATTTTCCCTTTTGCCTCCGAGCATGTCAATCGCCATGTTAACAGGGTCCGGATGAGGTTTAAGATTTTTTACATCCAGCCTTGCAACAATACAATCAAAATATTCCGCCGCATCCAGACGGGACAGGACAGGTAGAACGTTTGATCTCTCAGTGGATGTGACTATGGCTGTCCTGATATTTCTGCTCTTTGCCCGTTCAAGCAATTCAATCACCCCGTCATTGAATCTGACATCGTTCAGGCAGCCAGTGACATATTCATAAACAATTCCGGTAAAGAGGTCGAGATCCGGTACTCCCATTTCAATAAAAGAGTTCCATGACTGAAAGCCCATCTTTATTTCTCTGTCAGAGGCTTCTATCCCGTAATATAAAAGTCCTCTCTTCATGCCCTGATACCATATTGGCAACGTATCGACAAGGCATCCGTCCCAGTCGAGCAGTAGATACTTGATCATAAAATATTAACTTTTTTCCTTCGTTTTTTATTTCGAATTTGCTCAAGCATTCTTTTATAATGATATATGATAATAATTTCAACATATTAAAGTTCTTTTAATATTGGTGTATTTTAGGTATAAATCTCTTTTACCGCAACATGCAGGAAACAATATATTAACGCGAAATAACAGGGAGAAGAGGATGGAACAAAAGGGAGATTTCAACAAAATAGATAAATCCGATAAAAGGATGTATGGTCCGAGGGGACTTCTTGTCTGCGGTTATACGGAAGAGGAACGCAGCACTTTTCTCGATTTCATCGTCAAAGCAGAGATTAGTGATGTATCTGTCATATTCGCTGTTAACGAGGACGTAGGAAAAACACTTGGTGAACTGTTCACTCATGAACACATGGCCGGCATAACAGGCCCTTCAGAACTGCCAAGGGCAGTTATAATGTCAGGATTAAGCCAGAATGAACTGCACATCCTGATGGGGGCATACAGGAAAGAGGGATTTGTCAGCCAGATCTGGGCCTCCCTGACTCCAACCAGTGAGGCATGGATATTAAAGGCGCTCCTGATCGAACTCCTCGCAGAAGCAAGGGCAATGCAGAAAAAAGCCTAGGGACACCCGATTATCGCTACTCAAACTCCTCAGACTCTTCTGTCGGATAAAAAAGGAATTCATTATCCTGCAATGCCTTTTCAGGATCGCCTCCAAGAAGACGCTCTTCGGCTCTCTTCCTGAACCGGAGGGCATTTTCCTCCATTGCATTGATCTTATCACCTATACCTTCATCCTTCAGCATCTGCTTGATATTGTTAAACAGCTCTTCATTGCCGAAAAGGAATGTTCCTTCACACAGTATTTTGCATGCAACCATGTGTTTAAAGGTATCAAATTTTAGCTGCTCCTTAACCTTTGAGACGCTCTTAACAATATAGTCTATCTCTTCCTTCTCATAGGGGCTGATCAGAAGACTGTACTTTTCTTTGTATATCTCTTCATCCAGCCTGTCGACAAGATGCTCTGCATCTTCATCCCTGACTATCACTACAATGTCCATATCAGAGCCCTTAACAAGTTTTTTGGTACTTCTTTCAGGACGCGGAACATCATGGGCCATGTTAAAAACTATATCGCCGGCAATAATAAAACAGGCCTTGTCCTTTGAACCATATTCCAGGCGGGTCATTAAACCGGAAACGATATTAAAGGCCAGGTCGCATTTGCTTCTGCTTATACCCTCTATTTTTTTATTGAGTTCTTGAGCCTTTTCCTGGACGGGGACAGGATCATCCGAAAGCCCCACAATAGAATAAGTAAGGAATTCCCGTAATATGGAAGGTGATAATCTTGCAAAACCCTCTATCCTTCTGTCCAGGCGAAGATACCTTGTCCCGATGATCTGCACGGTCAGGGCCATTGACAGCCGGCATTCCCTTAGCAGGAGAAGTGGATCCATATCAAAATGCGGAGACAGCTCTGCTCCTGTAAGCGGACCTTTTTCCTTAATAATCTCTATAATTTTGTTTTCTGTATCCGTCATGTTATAAATTTCCGCAAAAGACCTTCAGCCGGTCATCAGTGTACTGCATTATTTTTTCTACGCTTGAATATTCCGATTTTTTTATTTGTAAAGAAAGCCTTAAAAAATCTGTAAACAAAATATCAGTCTCCATTTTATGCACATAAACAGGGCCTCCTGACATGTCAAACCGTTCCTTTATCCGGTTTATAAGATTATCTGAAAAAATTTTAAAGGTTCTTTTAAACCCCGGTTCCTTTAGAACCTCCGGGCCTGTTTCATTAAGAATATATGTAAGCAGATAGGCATAACCCTTTGGTGAAATATTGATTTCAAAAAATGGGTATGCCTTTAAAAAATGTATTCTGTCTAAAAATTTTCCTGACTCCTTATCGGCTAATATTGCCAGGACTTTATTACCCCAGCCTAAAATATTAAATAGAATATTGGTCTTTCTGCTTGAGTATTCAAAACTGTCCATACCATCAGTAAGAACGAGCCAGAATTTTTTCTGGTCTTCATTCAACCTCTCAAACTCCCTTGCTTCATAGCAGGCCTCCCTCAGGCATTTGGTGCCATAGTCTATCCTGTACCTGAGATCCTTTCCATTATTTTGGGATGGATGGAGGAGACAGCCCGGCTGCCTGAAGTCAGGGTCCAGATAACCCATGGCCCAGCAGCTGAAACCGGTAACAGGTCTGATGTTTCTGTCTTCAGGATTGTAGGCTGAAGTATTTTCACGTAAAACCCTTTTTATTATATTCCTGTGGTCAGAGTGATCATACCCTGCCGGGCGTATGGGGGGGCAGCATGCAAAGCAGCTTTTTGAACTGTCAGGAAAACAGAGCGATGAGAGCATCACTCGTCATTCCCAAAGGAGTCGGAAAACAGCATCTGCCTCTTCAGTTTTGCCAGTTTTCTTTTGTCATCCACCTGATCGAACTCATCAAGAATTTCCCGGCCAAGGATCTCCTCAAGGATATCTTCAAGAGTAACAACCCCTGAAAGACCGCCATATTCGTCAATAACCGCAAACAGTTTTTCCCTTGAATTGATAAAATCCATCAGCACATTGTTAAGCCTTGCCGCCTCGACAACAAACTTGACCGGACGCATAAGTTCTTTCAATGTCAGGTTTCCCCTGTCCTCTGCAAGGACTTTGAAAAGCTCCTTGGTTAATACAATCCCGACTATATCCTCGGCTCCCTTGTCATAGATTGGTATCCGGCTGTGTTCCCATTGTTTGGTTTCACTGTATGCCTCAGCCACTGTAAGATCCTGGTTCAGGGAAAACACAACGGTTCTTGGAGTCATTACATCCTTGATATGCCTGTTCCCGAGGGACAGGACATTCGCAATTACCATCTCCTGGTATCTCTCAATAGCCCCGGTCCTCAGGCTGGCCTGTGCCATTATCTTTATTTCATCGGGTGAAACCGAATCATCCGGCTTATTTCTTGAGATTATCCCGGTAAGAAGACTTATCATCCAGATAACAGGTTTCATTATTGAAACGAGCCAGCCAAGAGGATATGCCACAAAGGGGGCAAGCTGCCTTGAGTACACCACCCCGGCCGTTTTGGGAATGACCTCTGAAAAAATCAGTATTGCAAGGGTAAAAAATACGGAAAAATATCCCACCAGTTCATTGCCAAAGACTGTAGCCGCCATTGCCCCCGCTATCGCTGCACCTGCAGTGTTTGAGACTGTATTCAAGGTCAGAATAGCGGTTATGGGTTTATCAACATTTTTCCGCAGTTTTTTTAAAATAATTCCGCACTTTTTTCCTGAGCGTGCCATTGTTTCAAGGTGCCTGAGAGGCACTGAATACAGTACTGCCTCAAACATGGAACACCCTGCGGATATGATTACAACAACCCCAACAGCCAGGATTAATGCGGTCATTTTATGTCTACCTCATGTGAAATATTTTTAGTATGGGAATCCATCGGTATGATATTTTAAGGATTATAGAAGATTCGATAACTGACCCTATTCCATTTTTGTTATTTTTTCCAGTTCATCCTGTTTATTCACATTTAAAAATGTCTTCAGTTCAGGATCACAGGTTATTATTTCTTCCTCTTCAACAAACCTTACATTTAGATTATTAAATGCCTTTATGGTCTGGTATTCTTTTTTGTAAATGAGCTCCTTTATGGCAGGCAGGCAGCGCTTGCTGTACAGGGCATGAAGAGGTTCTATCTTCCAGTCCACCTTTGGAACAACAGCATCATACCCGTCTCTTACTCCGGCAATATATCTTACCAGGCCCTCGTTGATAAAGGGCATATCGCATGCACAAAAAAAGGCCCATCCGTCATCCAGGGCATCGAGACCTGTATAAATCCCTCCCACCGGGCCCAGCCCTTTTACAATATCCTGATAAAGCGGAATTTTAAGATATGAATATTCAAGGGGGCTGTTTGTTATTATCATCAGATTCTTAAATATCCGGCCCAGAACACCGGCCGCCCGCTCGATAAGGGGAGTTCCGTTGAACTTTGCAAGAGCTTTGTTGCTTCCAAAACGGCTGCTTTTTCCACCGGCTAAAATTATGCCGGTAATTCCTTCTATTATATGTCCTTCTCTGCTGTCTTCTGTCATGGCATACTGAATAATATTAAAATTATAAAATGATATCCTTGCCTAAAATCATTTGAGATATTATATTTGATGTTATTATAATTCTCAATTAGCATAATGACATTTTGAAATCCAGAGGTTTTAGGTATTCAGCAAAATACATATATACCATTTTAAAAGGAGAACATGTTGGAAGAAAAAGATATTATCATTATAGGATCAGGTCCTGCCGGATTGACTGCAGCAATATATGCATCAAGATCCGGTTATGTTCCTCTGGTAATCGAAGGAGTTCCTGCTGGCGGTCAGCTTCTGATTACAACCGATGTTGAAAATTATCCGGGCTTTCCCGAAGGAATAACAGGCCCCGAACTCGTTGAAAATATGAGAAAACAGGCTGAAAAATTCGGGACACAATTCGCTATGAAGGATGTAACCGGGGTCGATCTATCGGTTTATCCCTTCAGGATAACGGCAGAGGATACGGAATATGCGGCAAAAAGCCTTATTATTGCCACCGGCGCAAAGGCAAAATATCTGGATCTTCCATCTGTCAACGCATTCAAGGGAAAAGGCATCTCGGCCTGTGCCACATGTGATGGTTTTTTCTTCAGGGACAGCATTGTTTATGTTATCGGCGGCGGAGATACTGCTGCGGAAGAGGCCATGTTTTTAAGCAAATTCGCACGGGAAGTAAATATCGTCCACAGAAGAGATAAACTCCGTACTGAAAAATACATGCAGGAAAAACTTTTTAATAACCCGAAAGTGAACCTTTTATGGGATTCAGTTGTCCAAGAAATAAAGGGAACAGATGAAGGCGGGGTAAAGAGTATTCTGTTGAAAAATGTAAAGACAGGAGAAATTACCGAGCATCAGGCAGACGGAGTGTTCATGGGCATCGGGCATTCCCCGGCAACAGAATTATTCACGGGACAGCTTGATCTTGATGAGGGCGGTTATATTATCTGCCATGACGGGGCAAAGACCAGTGTAGAGGGTGTCTTTGCGGCAGGAGATGTAAGAGATCCGATGTTTCGTCAGGCAATAGCAGCTGCAGGTACGGGATGCAAGGCAGCCATAGCGGCCGAACGTTTTCTTGACAAGGCAAAGGCTTAAACATCTTTTAGTTTGTATTTCAATGACTTAAACAGTTTTACACAATGAATGACTTGGTTGTTTGTATTGACAAATAAAAAGTCGCGTGTTAATCCACTTTAAAGGAATGTAATGAAAGGAGAAAAAGATGGGAGATATTCTTGAAGTTTCCGATGATACTTTTGAGTCGGAGATTGTTAATTCCGAAATGCCTTCAATGGTTGATTTCTGGGCTGAATGGTGCGGGCCCTGTAAAAAAGTAGGCCCTGTTGTTGAAGAACTGGCCGCAGAATACGAAGGGAAAATCAAAATCGCTAAAATGGATGTGGACAGCAACAGACAAACCCCTGCAAAATTCGGCATTCGAAATATACCTACCCTTATCCTTTTTAAGGGTGGTGAAGTAGTGAATACAATAGTTGGTGCTCAGCCAAAGACATCAATTGAGGAAGAACTTAAAAAACTTTTATAGTTCTTCATTACAAAACAACAAGTGTGGTCTCCTTCTAATAAGAACAGCCTGAACTTCTCCCGGCAGTCCATATCATAATATGGATACCACACTGATTTTTTTAGGATAATAATATAATGGCTAAATATCTTTCATATACAAAATGTATTATTCTCATATCCTGCCTCATTTTTTCAGCTGCCGGATGCGCATCCAATAAAGCACGAAAGCTTGAAGATATGGGTCATGCTGAACTTTTAGAAAAAGGGCTCAAGCAGCTGGATGAAGGAAACATGGCACGGGCACTGCAGTCACTCCTGCTGGTTAAAGACCGATATCCCTACACTGAATCAGCAATTACAGCCAGTTTAAAGCTGGCTGATACATATTTTAGCATGGGAGAATATGCCACTGCCTATGAGTTATATGCTGAATTTGAAAGATATCATCCTGATGATGAAAATATCCCTTATGTAAAATTTCAAAGGGGCTTGTGCTATTATAAACAGATAAGAGGCTTTGACAGGGAACAGAAGCACGCCCTCGGGGCATCAATAGAGTTTGCAAAACTTGTTGTTGAGTACCCGGATAATGAGTATTCGGAAAAGGCTAGAAGATATTACCGGAAATGTCTCTTAAATCGTTCGAAATTCGAAATGTATACCGGAAATTTTTACTTTAACCAGAAAAAGTACCTTGCCGCACTCCAGAGGTATACATATGCGATTGAAAATTTTCCTGATGTGGGTCAGTACCATGAGGCACTGGAAAAAATAAGCATGTGTAAAGTAAAAATGGCAGAACTCGGTATAGAGCCTTTGACCACCGAGGAGAAGTAGTTCTGCCGGATATTATTTTATTATTTCACTGATTGATTCAAGGGCCTGAGTAAGCTTTTGGGGGTTATTGCCCCCACCTTGGGCCATATCAGGTCTGCCGCCGCCCTTTCCACCGACTATCTCGGACATCTCTTTGATTATCTTCCCTGCATTATACTGCTTTGTCAGATCATCTGTGACAGCGCATATGAGCATAACCTTATCTTCATTTTTTGAACCGAGAACAATTATACCTGATTCCAGTTTATCCTTGATCTTATCTACATAATCACGCAGTTCCTTTGGTGACAGGGAATCAAGTTCCTTTGTCAGGATCTTTATGCCGTTGATCTCCTGCAAACCTGAAAGAATATCCCCTGATTCCTTTGCAAGAAGTTTTGATTTAAGAGACTCTATTTCAGTATCTTTCTGCTTCAAATCCTTTAATATCTGGTTGATTTTATCCCTGACCTGATCAGGTGCGGCCTTAAGGATACCGGCAGTCTCCTTGATTACATTATCAAGTGACTGGACGTACTCAACAGCCGCCTTCCCGGTAACAGCCTCAATCCTCCGCACATTTGCTGCTACAGCGCCTTCGGATACTATTTTAAAAAAACCTATTTCCCCGGTCGAGTGAGTATGCGTACCACCGCATAACTCCATGCTTACACCATTACCTACACTTACAACCCGAACCTTTGAACCATACCGTTCTTCAAATATGGCCATAGCCCCTGTTTTTGAGGCCTCTTCTCTTGTCATTTCCTCAGTACCGACCGGATGATTATCCCTGATATGTGAATTTACCAGAGACTCTACATCCATAAGCTTTTCCTTTTCCACCTGGGTAAAATGACTGAAATCAAAACGCAGCCTTTCGGGGGAGACAAGTGAACCGGCCTGTTTGACATGGTCACCCAGAACTTCCCTGAGGGCGCTATGAAGCAGGTGTGTAGCCGTATGGTTTGCCTGAATGGCCTTTCGTCTCTCGTAATCTACCTGTGCATCCACATCATCGCCGGTATTCAGGCTGCCGCTTTCCACTTTACATATATGCACAATCAGGTCACCGATTTTTTTTGTATTGGACACCCTGATTTCTGAGCCGGCACTGCTCATTCTTCCCTTATCTCCAACCTGGCCGCCGCTTTCCCCATAAAAGGGTGTTGAATCAAGGATGATCTCTACGTCATCTCCTTCACCGGCTTCAGGTATTACTTTCCCGTCCTTGAGTATTGAAGCTACTCTTGACCGGCAATCTCCGTCATGATGCCTGGTAAAAGTACTGGAAACACCATCTGATGTAAGCTTCTTATAGATTTCAGGGATTTTTTCTTCCCCGCTTCCCTTCCATGATTCCCTGGACTGGTTTCTCTGGGAAGACATGGAGGTCTCATATGCTTCCATATCTATCCTGAGCCCTTCATCCCTTGCAACATCTTCAACTATATCAACAGACAATCCATAGGTGTCATACAGCTTGAAGGCCAGCTCACCCGGTATCACGGTTCCTTTATCAGCCTTAATCTTTTCAATTTCATCATTCAGCATCTTCATGCTGTAGAAGAGGGTATCTGCAAATCTTCTCTCTTCGTTTACAAGCACCCCCTTTATATATGACCTTGAGGCTTCAAGCTCATGGTAATGATCGCCCATTGCATCGATCACGCTGTCAGCGACATTAAAGAAAAAGGAATCCTTAAGGCCCAGGACCTGGCCGTATCTTATGGCCCTTCTTATAATCCTCCTAAGCACATACCCGCGGCCTTCATTTGAGGGCATGATGCCGTCACCAATAAGAAAGGCTGCCGCCCTGGCGTGATCGGATATTACCCTGAAGGAAAGATCAAACTTTTCATTTTCACCGTATTTTTTTGATGAAAGGTCTTCAATACGCCTTATAGGAGTGGCAAAGATGTCTGTGTCATAATTGTTTTTTACGCCCTGAATAACCGCAGTGATTCTTTCGAGCCCCATACCGGTATCAA
Source organism: Desulfatiglandales bacterium (assembly GCA_963667015.2). Classification (GTDB taxonomy): domain Bacteria; phylum Desulfobacterota; class DSM-4660; order Desulfatiglandales; family HGW-15; genus JAAZBV01. The sequence goes on along the minus strand of CAXXJJ010000001.1, from coordinate 618,694 downwards.
TGTTTGGATTAGGGAGAGGCGTAAGTTTACCGGAAATATCTCTGTCAAACTGTGTAAACACAAGGTTCCAGATTTCAAGATACCTGTCGCAGTCACAATCCGGTCCGCAGTCAGGATTACCGCATCCTGCCGCTTCCCCCTGGTCAAAATGAATTTCAGAGCATGGCCCGCATGGTCCGGTATCACCCATTGCCCAGAAATTATCCTTTTCGCCAAGCCTCATTATCCTTGAGGCAGGCACACCCATTTTGTTTTCCCAGATATCATGTGCTTCATCATCATCGTTGTAAATGGTGATGTATAGTCTATCTCTGTCAAGCCTGTATCCCTCAAGAAGAAGCTCCCACGCCCATTCGATCGCCTCTTCCTTAAAATAGTCGCCAAAGGAAAAGTTTCCAAGCATCTCAAAAAAGGTATGGTGCCTTGCGGTATAGCCTACGTTTTCAAGGTCATTATGTTTTCCGCCTGCCCTTACGCACTTCTGGGAGGTAACCGCCCTTGTATAGTCTCTTTTCTCTTCTCCCAGAAACAGCCCCTTGAATTGAACCATTCCAGCGTTTGTGAAGAGGAGTGTTGGATCATCCCTCGGGATTAGAGATGAGCTTGGTACAATTGTGTGTGCCTTGTCTTTAAAAAAATCCAGGTACTTTTGTCTTATTTCCTTGTGATCCATTTATTATTTAATCCTTATCCTATTCCTGTTCCTCTGTTACTTCAGAAGGTTTTGCTTTAAAGAGACCGGCCTTCTCCCTTACGAGTTCAGCAATTCTGTCTAATATGTCAGTATTCTCCGACAGGAATTTCTTAACATTCTCCCTGCCCTGGCCGATTCTCTCACCTTCAAAGGAGTACCATGCACCGCTTTTTTCAACAAGATCCATGGAAACACCAAGATCAAGGATATCACCTTCCTTTGAAATGCCCTGGCCGTATATGATATCGAATTCAGCTTCCTTAAAGGGCGGGGCAATTTTATTCTTAACTACCTTTACCTTTGTCCTGTTGCCGACTACGTCTGCTCCATCCTTTATTGCACCGGTGCGGCGAATATCAAGACGCTGACTGGCGTAGAATTTGAGAGCATTCCCGCCTGTGGTTGTCTCAGGGTTTCCAAACATTACACCTATTTTCATCCTGATCTGGTTGATAAAAATTACGCAGGTCTTTGATTTGCTGATAGTTCCGGTCAATTTTCTCAGTGCCTGGGACATAAGTCTTGCCTGAAGCCCCATATGGGAATCCCCCATATCTCCCTCTATCTCTGCCCTGGGCACAAGGGCGGCAACCGAATCTACTATCAGGACATCAATCGCCCCGCTCCTTACAAGTATTTCAGCTATATCAAGTCCCTGCTCGCCGGTATCAGGCTGTGAAACAAGGAGGCTGTCAACATCAACACCAAGTTTTCTGGCATAGGTCATATCAAGGGCATGTTCTGCATCAACAAAGGCAACCATGCCTTCTCTTTTCTGTGCCTCGGCGGTAATATGAAGGGCCAGGGTGGTTTTACCTGAGGATTCAGGCCCGTATATCTCGACAACCCTTCCCCTGGGAACGCCGCCTACCCCAAGGGCAAGATCAAGAGCGAGTGAACCGGTCGGAATAGCAGGAATATTGATGACGTTATCATCACTCATCTTCATGATGGACCCCTTGCCAAACTGCTTTTCTATCTGAGAAATAGCCTGTTCAACCGCCTTGTTTCTTTCTGCTGTCTCTGCCATAATTTGCCCCCTTATGGTTTGCCTGTTTATATGAAAAATTAACGAAAATTCTTTTAAATTAATATAGTTAACATCTTGTTAAAAATGTATCAAACAAGTCCACCCTTATACTATAAACAAATCAATAAAATCAATTGCCCACTTTAAAAAACGGTGGTTTCAGGTATAAAAAACTAGTTGTAATAAAATGCCGGATATTTAACTCTCCCCGAATCATCAAAGTGAATGCCCTCACTGGCCAGAAGAGTCTGTTTCATCTCAAGCCCTCCCTGGTAACCGCCAAGGGTCAGATCCGACCTTATTGCCCGGTGGCAGGGCATGATAAGCGGAAAAGGATTGTTTGCCAGGGCATTACCAACAGCCCGTGCACCCTTTGGCACACCCAGATGTGATGCTATAAACGTGTAGGTGCTTACCTGTCCATAGGGTGTCGATTTTATTGTTTTCCTGTTCATGGAATTCATCATTTTAATAACCTGCAGCTTTTAGTAATTAGCCATAAGGAATCAACCTAATCGGTTGTATCACACTTTACTGCATCTATTTATTTTCTGATCTTAAGCGGCCATGAGTGAATTTTTGTATAAACCGAACCGCCAGGTTTAAGTTCGCTTTTAAAGAGTATTAATTCATACAGTTTTCCATTGAAACCTGAGATATCACTGAATTCATCAATTACCTTTCCTAAAAGATTCCTGTCTTTTACCGGTCTGCGGAATCTCCCCAGGGTCAGGTGTGGTTTGAATAATCTTTTTTCCTGCTCAATACCAAAAGCCTCGAGGGATCTTTGCAGGTCGTCTTTAAGGGAGCCAAGTCTTTCAATCTCGCCGTCCAGCCCGAGCCATAAGACCCTGGGTCTCCTGATATCAGGGAACAGACCCATGCCTCCCAGTGAGATACCAAATGATTCGTATTTGACTGTGACATTATCTATGTTTGAAATTATATCTGGAATATCCTTTTCATTTACATCGCCCAGGAAGACAACTGTCAGATGAATATTACCGGGTTTCACCCACCCTGCCTCAAGGCCTGATCTTTTAATCTCCCCTGAAATTCGTGTTACTTCCTGCTTTATACCAGGGGGAAGTTCAAATGCCAGGAATGAACGTATCGCCATTCAGGTACCTTCTAATGTTTTCTAAAGCTGTTTCCGCGGTCTGCTGTTTTATCTCGGACCTGTTTCCCCGGAACAGATATTTTATTGAAAACGGTTCATTATCAAATGAAAACCCAATAAAGACTGTACCAACCGGCTTTTCAATACTTCCACCGTCCGGTCCGGCTACCCCGGTTACAGAAAGCCCGATATCTGATTTAAATCTTTCCTTTACACCTGCGGCCATTTCTTTGGCGGTCTGGTCACTCACCGCACCGAATTTTTCAAGTGTATCAGGAGATACACCCAGCAGGTCACACTTTGCCTGATTGCTGTAGCTTATTATCCCGCCCATAAAATATTCCGAACTTCCGGGAGCACTTGTTATGATGTGTCCAATAAGTCCGCCGGTGCATGATTCGGCTGTTGAGATGGTGAGTGATCTGGATATAAGGAGATCACTGAGTCTGTTTTTCATAATAACATCCTTTTTAAAAAGGGTTATCCGCTATGGCCATCTGATTTGATGACAGCCCTCCTGCTCTTGCTCATAATCTTACTCTTACTCAGCTTTTAAAACACGGGATTAAGGTAAAGAGCAAGGGCATGATTAAGATTAAAAGATGGTGGAACAGGAGACGTCAAATTTTTTCTGGTTTCTATGGTCCCCGGGAGACAGGTTTAAAACCTGTCTCTACAATTAAAAAACCACTTCGACCAGCAGGGGAGAAGAATTTCAGGAATATCCTGCATTGCGTCCTTAGCCTTCTGCCCCGGCGTCGTCCTGTGCCTTGAACCCTGAGCCGATTTTAATTTGTAAGAATTAAAATTACTCTTAGACACACATTCGCATAAACACCCGCCATAATATCATCAAGCACAATACCTGCCCCGCCTTTAACTCTTTTATCTATCAGGCCGACAGGAAATGGTTTTATAATATCAAAGATTCTGAACAGCATAAATCCGGCTGCAATGGCTGTCCATGAAACAGGGATCAGAAAAAGTGTGACAAAAATACCAGCCACCTCGTCGATTACCACGGATGAAGGATCTTCAGTGTTCATTATTTTTGAGGCCCTGCCCGAAACAGGAATGGCAAAGAAAAATATTGCAGCAAGCGACAGGAAGGAGAAAATAATCCCAAGACTGTATGCACCTGCTGCAAATGGCAATGCCGCAAGGCTGCCCCATGTACCTGGAGCGAAGGGGATAAGCCCCGTACCGAACCATGTGGCAAATAACAATATCAGTTTATCTAAAGCTTTTGCCCCCTTTAAAACACCCGGGGCAGGTTCTTTTTTTTTATCCCCCTTCATAAGAAGTATAGCCTCTCCCTTCGTCTATGGGCGGTTGTTTACAGACAATATCCGTGTGTAAACATCTTTGATCGGAATACCCTGTTCCCTGGCTGTTTTTTTACATGATTCAAACTCAGGCTGTATGAACGCGCTGCCGTCAGGACGAATTATCTTTTTTGCCGAAAGACTTCCCCATGGAGTTTCAACCATTGTCTCTTCCCTTTTAAGAATCTTCCTCTGGCTGAGCCGGTATCTAATCCCGATTGTTGTGCTTTCATTAAACAGCACCTCAGAAAGTTTATCCTTTGATTCGGGGCGGCCTATAACCTCAACCTGAATGCCGGGCCGGTTTTTCTTCATATAAACAGGGGTAAATATGACATCAAGCGCCCCCTCTTCAAAAAGCCTTTCCATTATAAAACCAAGCCATTCAGGGTTTGTATCATCGATGTTGGCCTCAAGCACAGCTATTGTGTCTGTATCGCTCCCGCCCGGATCTGTCCCGGTTATAATCCTTAAAAGATTGGGCCTGTCAGGAAGATCTCTTGTCCCTGCACCATAGCCGATATTATTAATAACCATGGAGGGCATCCCTTCAAAGGCATCTACAAACTCTTTAAGCAGCGCAGCTCCGGTGGGTGTTACAAGTTCATACTCCAGCCCCGAATTATAGACCGGGATTCCCTTTAAAAGGGCAATGGTTGCGGGTGCCGGAACTGGAATTATTCCATGGCCGCTCTTGATAAATCCGGCCCCCAGCGGGATTCGGGATGCATTAAAGGAAGAAATTCCCAGGTAGTCAGCACCAAAGACGGCGCCAACAATATCTATTATTGAATCCACTGCACCCACCTCATGAAAATGAACCTCTTCAGGCGGATGATTATGGATGCTCCCCTCCACCTCGGCGATAGCCCTGAATATCCTCATGCTTCTCTGCTTCACATCATTATTCAGATCACCTGCCTCTATGATTTTTTCAATATCCGGCAGTTTGCGGTGATGGTGATGCTCTTCAACTGTAACTAAAAACCTGGTGGCACTGAGCCCGTTTTTCATCTCTTTTTTCCGGTCAATGGAATATCCGTGGAAGGGAAGAGATCCTATTGCCTTTTCCAGTTCTTCAAAGGGCAGCCCTGTATCGAGAAGTGCCCCCAGGAACATATCTCCGCTGATACCTGAAAAGCAGTCAAGATAAGCTATTGTCATGTTTAATTTCCTTATAAAAAGATTCTTTTGCAACAGACCGGGCTGAGCCCTTTTCTTTTTCATCCTGCGGCCTGAATAACCTGAGACTGAAAAAGACTTTTTAACAATAGCCCCGGATTAAGTCAATAAAAGCAGTCTTATAATAACAGAGATCTGTCAGGCAATTTATTTTTTTTATCATTAAGGTTTTTCTATGATATTCCGATTAGTTATGTTACGTTTATGCGACCGATTATACTAAAAGGAGCTTATATTATGGATGCAAATTTAATCAACCCTTTTCTCGAATCAACAGTACATGTTCTTCAGACAATTGCAGGTATCAACGCAGAAAAAGGGAAACCATTTCTTAAAAAAGATAATACAGCCAGAGGAGATGTATCCGGCGTTATTGGACTTGCGGGAGATATGAACGGAATAATATCTGTCACCTTTACGGAAAAATGCATTCTTCATATAGTATCCGGGATGTTCGGAGAGGAGATGAAAGAATTAAATGACGAGATAGGTGATGCTGTCGGAGAAATTGCAAACATGATTTCCGGCCAGGCACGGCAAAAACTTGAAATCCAGGGAACAAACCTGCAGGCAGCGATCCCTTCTGTTGTAATGGGAAAGGACCATAAGATATCTCATCTTACCAAACAGCCGATAATCGCCCTGCCCTTTGTCACTGCAGGCGGGGAATTTACCATAGAGATATGCTTTGAATAGTCCTGTATTAGACGAACAGCCCCTTTATCCGGTATTATGCTGAGGAGATGGAATGGATTATAAAAACATTGTTGAGTTTCATGGGCATGAATGCCCGGGTCTCGTAATAGGCTATCGGATGGCCACCGCAGCCCTGAATGCGCTAAGCATTATTCGTTCGGAAGATGAAGAGGTTGTTGCGATTGTTGAAAACAACGCCTGCGGAGTTGACGCACTTCAATGCGTGACAGGCTGCACATTCGGGAAAGGAAACCTTATTTTTCGTGATTATGGAAAACATGTTTATACCCTCTACTCCAGAAAAAACGGTAAAGGTATAAGGGTAAACTATCACGGAAAGGGAGTGCCCCGGGAGATAAGCAGGGAACAAATGATAGAATACCTCTTGAGGGCCGATGAATCGGAAATCCTCACTCTTGAAACCGTCAAAATAAAAGAACCGGAACAGGCACGGATTCATAAATCTGTAAAATGTGATGCCTGTGGCGAGAATGTAATGGAAACAAGGATAAGGGATATTAAAGGCAAAAAGGTATGTATTCCCTGCGCTGAAAAGCTGGCATAAAGAAACCCTCGTCGAAGGTGAAGGGGATATTTGGAACAATATATTACTGCTGCTTTACCAATAAATCCCTTTAATACATTTTCGTCAACACCTTCCCTAATTACTACAATATTGTTCCATTTGCTACACTCCCCATATTACAATACTTCATATCTGTCTGATATTACTAATTATTTAGAATGGCCCATTAATTGCTTAATATATGGAATGCGGTTTAAGTTATGGCATGCAATGCCAGGTCAAAAATCTGCCCGTATCGGGTGTTTTATACATTATTAAGGCTCTATATTTATGAACGTAAAAGACAGCAGCAATTTAGAAAGAAAAATCCTCGAGTTGACTGTTCTATACGAAATCAGTCAGCTTCTAATTTCCCATTCTGAACCAAAAGAGGTTGTGGGACCGGTCCTTGACATACTCCATTCCAAAATGGGCATGGAAAGGGGCACACTTACCCTTATTGATACGGAATCACATGAACTAATGATTGAGGTTGCCCATGGCCTCACCAGAGAGGAGATGAAAAAGGGACATTATAAACTGGGTGAAGGCGTAACCGGTACAGTTGTAGAAAAGGGAGAGCCAATAATAATCCCAAGGGTAGGCGATAATCCTCTCTTTCTTGACAGGACCGGAGCAAGACATGAAATCCCTAAAAACAGTATATCCTTTATCTGTGTACCAATAAAAATAGGGGCCATTACCTACGGGGCGTTAAGTGTTGACAGGATTTTCAACAACGAGATTTCCCTTGAAGAGGATGTGCGTTTCCTCTCCATACTCTCTTCAAATATCGCTCAGGCAGTAAAAATAAGCCGGATGGCGGCTGATGAACAAAAGCGCCTGATGGAAGAAAATACGACCCTTAGGGAACAGCTCAGGGAGCGATACAGCCAGTATAACATTGTAGGCCGCAGCAACAAGATGCGTGAAGTCTTCAGCATGATAGAGCAGGTCTGCGAAAGTGACGCCACGGTAATTATCCGGGGAGAAAGCGGTACAGGGAAAGAGCTTGCAGCCAACGCCATACATTATAACAGCCCCAGGGCCGAGGGCCCCTTTATTAAAATCAATTGCGCGGCCATTCCCGAAACCCTTATTGAAAGTGAACTGTTCGGACACGAAAAAGGTTCTTTTACCGGCGCAACTGAAAGAAGAATAGGTAAATTCGAACGTGCCAACAATGGAACCATCTTCCTCGATGAAATCGGAACACTTAAACCGGGTGCCCAGGCAAAGCTTCTCAGGGTACTGCAGGAGATGGAACTTGAAAGAGTAGGAGGCTCAAAAACCATACGGGTTGATGTGCGCATTATTGCAGCAACAAACAAGGACCTTGAAAATTCAATCAAAGAAGGAAACTTCAGGGAGGATCTTTACTACCGGTTGAATATCTTTCCAATATTTATGCCGCCGCTGAGGGAAAGAAAAACCGATGTCCTTCTTCTGGCAGACTACTTCGTGGAATCCTACGCAAAAAAATATAAAAAGGATATCAGGAGAATCTCCACGCCTGCCATTGATGCGCTCATGAGATATCACTGGCCTGGAAATGTAAGGGAACTTGAAAACTGCATAGAAAGGGCTGTGATTCTGTGCAGGGATACAGTAATAAGAGGGAATCATCTTCCCTTTACCCTGCAGACCCCTGAAATTTCTGACACACAAAATACAGGATCTCTTTCAGCCGCTCTGGAGGCATTTGAAAGGGATATGATAATAGAGGCCTTAAAATCTTCAGGAGGAAATATTGCAGAGGCGGCAAGGATTCTGGCAAGCACGGAAAGGGTGATTGCCTTGAGGGTGAGGAAGTATGAGATTGATGTGGGGCAGTATAAATAAAGAAAAAAATGAACGTCCAACTTTAAACTTTAAACATCCAACTTTTAATAAAAGGCAACTAAAAATAATTCATACTGAAAACCGCCTTTTATTTTAATAGCAGTTTGAAGAAAACCTGGATCCAACCAATTTTAAATATCTAATCATTTACTGAAATTATTACCCAGCATTTAGTATTAAAGATTGGCTTTTCGTTTTTAATTGGACATTGAAAGTTGAGCGTTGGATGTTGGACGTTCATTTTTTCTATTTCCTTTCAATACTCACCCCGCCGTTCACTGTTTTCAATACAATGGGAGCACCTCCATCGCCCAGTGTGGTCTCTATGTTCTTTTTTATCCATCCCTGGACCTTTACGGGGAAATCAACGTGTATCCCGCCATTAAGGGTACTCGCCCTCAAATCAGCGGAATAACCTTCGGGCACTTCCACCTTTATACCGCCATTGGTAGTCCGTGCTTCAAAGCCCCTTCCCTTCCATCTTTCGCCGTCAAGTTCTGCGGTTATACCCCCGTTAAGAGTATCCACCTCAACATCACCGGAAACCCTTTTTAAGGCTATTCCACCGTTTACTGTTTTTGCGTTTATGTCTCCGCTGACATCATCAATTGAAATTCCGCCATTCAATGCCGACAGCTTAAGATTCGATTTTATGGGCACCATAAGAGAATAACTTACAGACCATGATTTTTTTGAGCCGAAATATTTCGGGCCATCGGCAGAAATTATATTTCCGCCTGTTTCAATATCTATTTCTGAAATAATCTCCTCTGCATCTCTTTCTGATCTGGCATTAGCCTGCACCCTGGCCAGTATCCGGATGCTGTCCTTATCCCAGCCCTCAACCTTTATACCTCCATTGGGATTTGCATCCACGGTAATTTTTTCCCATGTTTCATCGATGTTAAGCTCCCTTACCTCACATGCGGATTTGTTAAAAAATGATGAGTGCTCTCTGCACCATGAACTGTCATCAACCTTCTCCCAGTTGTCAGCCAGAACCATGGATCCTGGTACAGATAAAAATGCCATCAATACAAATATGCATATCGTTAAGGATTTTTTAAATTTGTTCATTGCGTTTATCTCCCTTCAGATTTTTTATAAATCCCCGCTTACATTTCCCCTTACATCTGTTAGCTGCACGCCACCGCTTCCGGATTCAGCAATATCCACATCCCTGGGGATTTGAACTGTCAAATCTACGCGACTGTTATTATTGCTCATAAAAAAGAAAGAAAAATGAGGGGAATCAATCCTGCTTTTTAACACAGCCCTGCTTCCATATTTTTCCAGTGAAAGGTCCACATATTTATCGATAAACTTCCTTAATTTTTCACCCTTTTTATTTCCCGAGATTTATACTCGACTCCTTTCCCTGAATTTTATATTCTTTCCACTACCAGCACATTGCCGTCAACCCAGATAACCCTGATGGCCGCCCCTGTTTCAATACCAGCACCATTATTGGTTGAGGCATCATACTCCCTGAGGCTGTTTTTTGCGTTAATCAGCACACGGCCCGTCCCCTTTTCCGGGATCTTCATATAGACCTTTCCCTGTGCCCCAACTGTGCTGTCTATTGATATTGTTCCGCTGGATTTCAGCTTATTGAACATAAAAAATAATTTCCCGATGATCCACACGGAAATACAGCCGGCTATAATAGCCGCGAATAACGAAATAAAGGAGCCGAAGCCGCTCTGCCTGTACATCGCCAGACCAACCAGGCCAAACATCATTAAAAATGATGATATCCCTTGAAGGGAAAGCGCATGAAAACCTGTGTCCGAATCGGAATGATGGGCATCAATGCCATGTCCGCCGGAATCAAAATCATGAGAGACATCATGATCAAAACCCATAAACATCATGGCGAATTTCATAAGAACAAAAAATCCCCCAACAACAGCGCATATAAAAAAGAATGTTTCTACTGCACTATATTGAGAAAAAAAAGAATCCATGATTATTCCTCCCTGTCTGCAATTATTTCATTTGATTTGTTTATGCTGGTATTTTTAAAAAAATGATCCTGAACAACATTTGGATCATTATCCGAATTTTGCCGTTCAGTTGCACTACATAAAAGCATAAACCATACCAAACGATTAAATTGCTATTTACCCTTAATATACAGACAGTTACAAATCCAGGAGCAATTTACCAGGTGGCATAATAAACCTACAAATGGTTATTGGCACCATTTATAAGCTCCTTTTTCTGAACGAACGTTAAATAAAACAGAATGGGATTAATATATAATAGTTGTGATTTAAGAAATTGTTACAGGGGAAAAGAAAGGTTTAAGGTATGAGGTATAAGGTTTAAGGTTTTAAAGCCTTTCCTTACGCCACAAACCGTAGACCCTACACCGTGTTTTTATTCATATCGAAGTGCCTCAATCGAATCGGCCCAGCTCATTTTTAATGTAATCAGGAAATGACCCTTACAGATTGTTTCTTTGCTTCAGTGGCGAGCGATTTATCAAGAGTCAACAGGTAACCGCTATTCCTCCTGGCAAGTACAAGGTAAAACATATCATATACTGGTTTTCCGACCTTGCAGCTTAATGAAAATGCCTCCTTGTATAATTTCTGGTCATCGCAAAATTCATCGGGCAAACTCATTGCGAACTCTATTGCCTTCTCGCATTGATCCAGTGGCATGTCAGCCAGTTTATGATATTTCCAAAATACATTGTTGACTTCTGCAATAAAAAGTCCGGGAGAAGTTATCCAGTCAGCCTCAGTAATATAATTTTCAAAGGACTTATATTTTTTTCTCTGAAGAACGATTTCAGTCGCAGCATTCGCGTCAAGAATAAGAATCATCTTTCCCTGTCCTCTCGAATAAGTTGAACTGGATCCGGAAGGCTTGATTTGTTATTGATTATTAGCTCTTTGTTTAATTTTTTTAAAAGATCTTCTCTTCTTTTTTGGGGATTTATCTCCAGATCAAGGCCTTTTGCAAGAGTCGCAACAGCCTGCTGAGCAAGGCTTCGATGCTCCTTTTTCGCTTCTTCCTGCAATTTCAGATAAATCTGATCGGGTAATTCTCTGACCTGTAAAGATGGCATATTGACTCCTTTTCTATTATTCGAAGTGAAGACAATTTTAATGCAATTTTCATCAAATTGCAAGCAGTGTGATTTTTGGATAGATTGCAAATATAAAAATTCTTTTTAAAGATGAATTTTCAACATCCAATGAAAACATAAAAATAAAAGAAAAACTGGATTTCAGATTCAGTCTTCGCACAAAGGCTACGTCCAGACAAGCAAGTCGAGGAATGACAGACAAAAACTGAAAAACTTAATTGTCATTTTGAATCTTGCTCCTGCTCTTGCTCTTTCTCTTAATCTCGCCTTAATAGCTTTTCCTAACAGCCTTCAGTCTTTACCCTGTTAAATCCGCAGAGCGGGTTGCGTAGCAACATTTAACAGGGTGAAATGCTTCAGCCTGCTTTTTACTCATACCTCAGCGCCTTAACCGGATTCTCGTTAGCAGTCTTAAACGACTGCAACGCTACCGTCCCGAAGGCTACTGCTATTGCTATAGCGACAGACAGTACAAACACTATTGGGTTAATCCCTATATGATAGGCAAAATTGGTCAGCCATTCATCGATGATATAGTAAGCAATCAATGACGCTATTACAGAAGCTGCCAGAACAATAAGCAGAATACCTCGTGACAACATTACTATTATCTGAAAAGTTGATGAGCCCAATACCTTCCTAACCCCAATCTCCTTGGTACGCTGCTCCGTGTCCAATGCGGCCAGTCCGAACAGACCAAGACATGAGATAAGGATGCAGATACCTGCAAAAATACCTATCAGTTTCATTAGTCGCGACTCTCGCCTGTAGCGCCCATCAAGATAGTCCTCAAGAAACTCATATTCAAATAGGCTTTTTGGATTAATATTTTTAAATACATTTTCTATATATTTTAACGCTCCGGATATATCCTTGTTAGAGATATGGGCTACAAGGTATTCTGTTGGCCTTAACTTTAAAAGAGAACTTAAGTTGAGTGAATCTATCTGAACATTAATAATGACAAGCGGTTCCATCTGTTCATGCAGTGATCTATAATGGAAGTCTTTTACGACACCAATGACCTTAAACATCCCTAGATCATTCTCTATACGTTTACCAAGGGGCTCCTCCCATCCCATTTTCTTCACAAGGGACTCAGTAACAAGAGCAGAATTTCCAATATTGGTCGACAGGTCACTGGAAAAGTCTCTACCTCTGACTATCTCCATTCCCATGGTCTTTATGAAATCCTCTTTTACTTCCTTAAAATTTAAAACCTGTGGCTCTCCAATAACACCGTCATTATCCTCTATATAGGATCTACTGGGCACAGCCGCAACAGTTCCGGTTCTGGATCCGGATACATCCAAAATGCGGCTGTCTTTTAATAGCTCGTTTTTTATGATCGGATACTTTCCAATTAATTCTGCACCCTGCAATCTGATTTCAGCTTTATTTTCTTTTTTAAACCCTAAAGGCTTATTGGACACATACTGCATTTGAAGGACCATGAGGATCATAGAGATGATGACAGCCATTGAAATGATAAACTGGATTAGCATCAGGGATTGCCGCATGCGAAAACTATGCTTGCCTGAACGGGTCGTTCCAGTTAAGGTGGAGAGAGGTTGAACTGAAGAGAGGTAAAATGCCGGATAAATCCCTGAGATCAACCCGACAACAAGACCGAAACACATCATCCACAATAACAGGTTCGGCTCATCATAAAAATTCATTAACTCCTGCCTGCCCAATAAATCGTTGACTGGAGAGAATGCAGTAACTGCCTCTACAATGACCAACCCGATTAACAGGGCAATCATCGTAAGAAAGATTGATTCCCCAAGAAACTGAGCAATTAATTGAGGCCTTGTTGCGCCCAGCACTTTTCGCATCCCCACTTCTCTATCCCGTTTCATGGACCGGGCTGTGGCAAGATTTATGTAATTTATACAAGCCACCAGAAGGATGAAAATGGCCACTGCTGTAAATACTGGCACCTCCGGGTTTTGATGAATTTCTGCAATAGGTTGCAACCATCCTCTAACAGACACACCTTCGGTTTCCATTGATTCTCCTGCATACTTAGAGTATATTGACTCCACCTTTCCCTGAAAAGATTCTGCCTTATAACCTTCCGGCATCAACAAATAGGTTGTGCTAAAAGGTAATTTCAGTAGATCTTTGAACTGGTCTTCATCATCCTGAAGTCGATTAATGGAAAGGAGCGCGTCGTATCTCCTAAAACTGTTTTCCGGCAAATCGGCAAACACAAGTGTAATCTTATTGAGATCCGAATCAGTGGCAATAACCTTTCCAATAGGGTTGATGTCACCAAAAATCTTTTTTGCAAAGCTCTCGCTGATTGCCATCGAATGGGGATCCGAGAGGGCCGTCTTCGGGTCACCATAAATAATATCATAAGTGAAGATGTCAAACACGGTGTCATCTGCCAGAGCTACTCTTGTCGAATAAAAGCTTTCTTCTTCATATCGAACCAGCGTCCGGCCGATGAGCTTAAATCTGACATAGGACTCTATCTCCGGATAATCTCTGGCCAATAGAGGTGCTAATACTCGTGACGAGGTTGATAAGTAACTTATTTTACCATTGGTATTGAACTCACTTTCGATTTCAAAAATTCGCTTGTGTTTCAGATTATACCGATCATATGTAAGTTCACTTCTTAAAAATAAACCGAGAATGATGCAGCAGGCTATACCAATGGATAATCCAGCTATATTAATAGCGGCATACATCTTTTCTTTGTAGAGATTGCGTAGAGTAATTTTGATGTAATTTAAAAACATTGTTTGTTGGCCGTCGTTTGTTGTTGGTTGTTAATTTAATAAACCATTACGCCTTGTGTACTTCTCCAATCTTTTATTTATACAACCTGCTTAAAAGCCGATTTTTATTGGTATTTGGGGAACGGTTTTTTTTGATAACTATCTATTATTACGACTTAATTTTAATTTTATATTTCTATTTGGCGAATATGGCGATATTGCCATATTCGCCAAATAGGAATGAACTCCCCTCGGATTTTATTTCTGATTCTGCTATTTATTAAATGTCTAAAATGGTTAACTGCCTTTTATTACACATAATTTTTATTTTATTTTTTCTATTTATCGGATTTGGCAACATTGCCAGTTCCGATAATTATGTTGCGAGTTTGTTTTTCATTGTTCTTTGCCTTTCATTCAAAGTTAAGCGTTGGATGTTCGATGTTGAGCGTTCATCTTTTATTCATAACGAAGCGCCTTCACCGGATTAGCTTGCGCTGTCTTGAATGACTGTAATGCAATTGTGGCAAACGCCACACAGGCAGCAACAGCTGCAGCGATAAAAAAGACCCAGATATCCTTAAATATATTTATCCTGTAGGCAAAATCTGCCAGCCATTCATCCATTGCATACCAGGCAATCAAAGATGCAATTACAGAACCGCTTAAAACAAGCAGTAAAATCCGGCTGGCAAGCAATATTATTATTTTCCAGGTGGAAGCGCCCAAGACTTTTCTTATTCCAATTTCTTTTGTTCGTTGTTCTGTCGTAAAAGCGGCAAGTCCAAACAATCCAAGACATGAAATAAATATACAGACACCTGCAAAAATACCGATCAGGCTCATAAGGCGGGTTTCAGACAAGTACATTTCATTCAGAGTATCATCCAAAAATTCAAATTCAAAAGGATGTTCAGGGTCAAATTCTTCAAATTTAGTTTTAATAAAATCCAGCGTCTGAGCTATCTCATTTCCAGTGATATTAATGTAGAGATAATAAATCATGGCTTCACGGGCCTGGTCACCTACCTTGTCCTGCTCAACACCGGAAAACATCCTTAAAACAAAAGGCTGAATTTTACTCTTGAGACTTTCATGATGAAAGTCCTTCACAACACCAATTACCTTTGCGTCCGCTCCACCATACTCAATACTCTTTCCAAGCGGCTGTTCCCACTCCAATTTATTGGCCACTGTCTCACTGACAATGAAAGAAAATCTTTTGTCAGTTATCTGTTCCTTTGAAAAATCTCTTCCTGCTGTAAGTTCCATTCCTATCACATCTATGAAATCCTGACTCACAGCCATAATATTTGCGGATAACGTTTTAGTGACATTGTCATTATTGTTTATGTTTAAATAAGCTATGGGAGTATTATTGATCTTATGGGTAGAAAAGGCCATTCCGAGCACATTGCGGTTTTTTAACAACTCCTTTTTTATGGTCGGCATATTCTCTACAAGGTCAGCGCCCCGCAGGGTAACTATCAATCGGTTCTCTTTATTAAAACCCAGTGATTTATTTGAAACATATTGCATCTGTATAGCCATGAGCAGCGTACATGCGATAACAGAAACCGAAACAATGAATTGAATCAGAACAAGCAGCTGGCGCAAAAATGAACTTCCTTTTCCTGTCTTATGATTGCCTATAAGAACAGTTAAAGGTTTCATCGCAGAAAGTTGAATGGCTGGATACAGCCCTGAAAGTAAACCAAGGATGAGACCGAAAGCAATTATTGCACCTGAAAGTAAAGGTTCGCCGGTGAGATTCAATGATATATTTTTACCCATCAGCTGATTAATGGGCGTCAGTTTTAAAACAACTTCAACCAGAACCAGACCTAAAAATAAGGATATAATTGAAAAAAACAGTGACTCCCCAATAAACTGGAACATAAGGCGCGATCTTCCGGAACCGAGAATCTTTCGCATTCCCACTTCTTTAGCCCTTTTTGCCGCCCTCGCAGTAGCCAGATTCATATAATTAATGCAGGCAACCAGCAGGATAAAAACAGCAACCGCTAAAAAGCCATAAACATAAATCCTGTTTCCCGCAGGCTCATCATATAATAATCTGGAATTGAAATGAACGTCTTTCAGAGGCTGTAGCCAGCCGTTCCATGTTCCATTGAAGGTCTTTCCGACTTCTGCCATATGCTTCTTAAAAAAGGAATCTGAGATATGTTTAAAGTCACTGATATTATAATCTTCGGACATTAATAGATATGTATAGTCATTCGGAGACCATAACCCATTTTGTCGGGCAGTAACACTGTCCTCTCCGGCAAATTCTTTATCGTTAAATGAAAAAAGGGCATCGTATCTAAGGTGAGAGTTTTCCGGTAAATCAGCGAAAACCAGTGTTATCTTTCTTACCTTTCCATTACTTTCAATTGTTTTTCCTATGGGATTGGCATCACCGAAATACATACTTGCAAATGTTTCACTCACCGCCATAGAACTAGGATCAACAAGGGCGGTCTCAGGATCACCATAGATAATATCATGAGTAAAGACATCAAATACATTGTCGCTGGCAACAAAAACAGTTCCCCAGAAATAGGCTTTTTCTTCATGGCGCATTAAAAGTTTAAAACCGGGGAACTTTCTAAATCTCACAAACCCTCTGACCTCAGGGTATTCTTCGGCAAGCATAGGCCCAAGGTAACGGGAGGTCACTGCTGTAAGGGTTGATTTACCATCAAAGATGTAATCACTTGCAACCCTGTAGATTTGTCTGTGTTTTTTATGATGCAGATCATAGGTAAGTTCGCTGCGCAGCCAGAGGCCAAGGATCAGACAGCATGCAATGGCAATTGAAAGGCCAGCAATATTAATAATTGCATACACCTTTTCACGGTGTAGAGTACGTAGTGTTACTTTTATGAAATTTAAAAACATAGTTTTTTGTCCGTTGTTTGTGGTTGGTTGTTAAAAGCCTTGAACCCTTTCTCCCATCATTTCTTCTCCTTCTCCATTATTAAAGGATTAATTTTTTCTCCCTTTTTGATTTCCCCTTCAAAAAGATTATCGGCTAATATCCCCTCAATCAGTACGCCGTTTAATTTTATTTTTAGTATAAGATTGTTCTCTTTTAGATATGCTTCGGTGATTCGTAAACCATTTCTTGTGTAGTTCGAACTCTGGATATCCATAAAACCATAGAACTCATTTTTGTCTGATTTAATAAAGCTTAATACAATGTCAGCAGTCCCTATTCTCCCCTGCCAATCTCCCGATAATTGAGACTCTATTTCATCAGGGAGGTTCAGATTATAATCCGGAGGTACGTACTTTCCTTTTTTTAATGTTAAAGGTTCACTCTTATTGCCTGCTATCAATTCACCGACTAATTCATCGCCTGCAAATTTGGCTTTTAACTCAGTTTTATTTTTCAATTTTAAAATGATTGCCTTATCAATAAGAACAGCTTCTATGATGGGGACTTCCCGGCTTTGAGGAGTTTCATCTTTATAATTCCCAAAGAATTCACCTTTTTGAGTTTTTTCAAATCTTATTACAGCTGTATTCACGCCACCATCGGATGTATTAATATCGCCATACCATTCACCGGATATTTTTTTAACGGCATCTTCTGGCAGGTTTAAACTTTGTACCGGTGGGACATATTCTCCTTTTTTGAGAGTTATAGGGACAGGTTCACCCCAAGTTCTATATTCGCCAGCTATTAAATAACCTGTGTGTTTCAAATCAAACCGAATTCCGGACACATTAAAGATAAGAGTATCGTTTATGAACCTGAGATTATTACATGGTGAGTGCATATTTCCCTGGGTTAAATCATCACAATATCCTGTGAACTCACCTTTTTCATCTTTCCCAAAGTGAAATTCCAAAACAAAAGGATGCGCAGGTGATAACTTTATCTCCCCATGCCATGTGCCACAGTATTTTTCCAGCTCTTCGAGGTTTAACAAACTTAAGTTAAGAGGAATTGAAGTCCCTTCCTGCTTCCAGTTCCCTTCAAGTTTCCCCTCTTTTAACACACCTTCATACAAACCATTGAAGTCCGTAACATCTATAGTCAATTCCCCGGAATTATAGGATGCTGAGTCGGCCTTTATATTTTTTATGGCATCCATGCCAGGTGAATTTAAAACTGCTGAGTATGATCCATCAGGATTCTGGGTAATAATAAATTGTAAAAGCATTTTCTGACCAGGTTCTGATTCAAGCGTACCCTGCCAGGTGCCGTCAATGTTTTCGCTGGCCAGACTGTTATTTATCTGCATAAGAACAATTAGCAGGATTGATAATTTTATGAACCTTTTCATCATTTGCTCCTTTGAATAGAAATCAAGATTAAAAAAGCTTAATGCCAAGGTGGCACATAAAGTACCACCCTACGAAAAATTTAATCTTAATCCTGATTAAAAATCAGAGTAAGAGTATAAGCAAGGGCAAGAGAGTTACGTCATCCGTCAATTGTCTTTCCCTTTCAGCCTATAGCCTAAAATGCTTCAGCCTGCTTTTCACTCATACCGAAGCGCCTTAACAGGATCAGACTGCGCTGTTTTAAATGATTGCGCGGCTATTGTTACCAGAGCAACAAAAACCACAATCAAAGCTGATACAAGAAATACCCACAATTCACTATTTATATTTATCCTGTATGCAAAATCGCTCAACCATTCATCCATGGCATAATATGCGGCCAATGAGGCTACCACCGCCCCCACCATAACAAGGTAAAACATATTTCGAACAAGCATGGCGATTAATTGCATAGTGGATGCTCCCATTACCTTTCTTACTCCTATTTCCTTTGTGCGCTGTTCTGTTGTAAATGCTGCAAGACCAAAAAGCCCAAGGCAGGAAATAAAAATACAAACAGCAGCGAAAATACCTACCAGTTTCATCAACCGCTGCTCAGAAAAATACAGTTCATTTAAATAGTCATCCAGGAACTTAAATTCAAAAGGGTGAATCGGGTCAAACTCTGCCATTGTATCTTCTATAAAACTCAATGTTTGGGGCATTTCCTCTCCGGTGATATTTACAACCAGATACTGAATCATTTTATCTCGATCCTGAGTATAATTCCCAATTTTATTTGGAAGCTTATTTATAATGAGGGGAGAAACCAACCTATGTAGAGAACCAAAATTAAAATCTTTTACAACACCGATAACACGGTTGCCTGCAACACGTCTGCTCAATGGCTGGTCCCAGCCCATTTCTTTTACCAGGGCTTCATTAACGATTATCGCGTTTCCCACATCCGTTATAAGTCTTTTTGAATAATCTCTGCCCTCCGCCATCTCTATTCCCATTACATTAATAAAATCGTTGCCCACATCCATATAATTTACGTCTGTTAACGGAGAAGTACCATTATTATTCTCTATTGGAATCATAACACCATCAAGCACATCACCAATCACTTTAGTACATGTTGATACAACCAGAATACTGCTGTTCTTTAACATCTCCTTTTTCATAACCGGGTATCTATCAATTACATTACCGGTCCTGAGAGGGACTATCACCCGGTTCTCTTTTTTAAATCCAAGGCTTTTACTGTAAAGATATTGCATTTGAAGAGACATGATCAAAGTGCAGACTATGACACAAATAGAGATCGCGAACTGGACCAGTACCAGTAATTCTCTCATCCTGACACTGCCTTTCCCAGATCTACTGTCGCTCATAAGGGTCGACACAGGAACGAGTGAAGAAAGGTATATAGCTGGATATATTCCTGACATTAAACCAAAGAGAAAGCTGAAGATAATTACCCATGCTATAAGCAAAGGCTGCTGGCTGAAGTCCAACGAGAGATTTTTTCCTAACAGTTGACTTAGAGGTGTCAACTTCAACACAACTTCCACTATAACAAGTCCAATAAACATTGCGATAAAAACAAAAAATAATGATTCTCCGATGAACTGAAGCATCAGGCGTAACCGGTCTGATCCAAGAATCTTCCGCAACCCCACTTCTTTAGCCCTTTTCGCTGCCCGGGCTGTCGCGAGATTCATGTAATTTATACAGGCAACAAGTAAAATAAAAATCGCAACTGCAGCAAATCCATATAAATAATTTTTGTTTCCTGTAGGCAGATCGTGTTTGAGACCAGAATTAGAATTATAATGAATATCAGCCAGAGGCTGCAGCCAGACATCCCACCCCAATGTCCCGCCATGCACTGCTTTCCCTGACGCTACCATATGACGTTTATAAAATGAGTCAGCAATATCTTTAAAATCATGGACATTATAATCTTTCGGCATTAATAAATATGTATAATAGCCGGTCCACCACAGTGATATATCACGCTCGGCCGCATCCTGCTTTTCTGTAAAAAAAGGTATCTCCTCCGAACAAAGCACATCATACCTGAGATGGGAGTTTTCAGGCAGGTCTGCAAAAACATGCGTTATAATAGCCGGGTAGCCCTCCCTTGTTATTATTTTACCTACAGGGTTTTCATTGCCCCAGTATTTTTTTGCAAATGTTTCACTCACGGCATAGAAGGGTTTGGTCTTTGCCGTCTCCGGATCTCCATAAATAAAATCATGATCAAATATTTCAAATACACTGTTACTTGCAATCGCCGTATGATCCCAGTAAAAGGCCTTATCTTCATGTCGTAATAATAACTTTTGCTCAATAACCGCAAATCTTACGAATCCCTTAACCTCATCGTACTCTTCTGTCAGTATAGGGCCAAGCAGCCTTGTTGTCATGGCAGTTGCATTTGTTTTACCATCTTCTTCGACGTATTCACATTCTACTCTAAAAATCTGCTTATACTTTTTATTATGCTGATCATACGTAAGTTCACCTTTGAGCCAGAGCCCGAGAATAGTACAACATGCAATAGCAATTGAAAGGCCGGCAATATTAATAATGGCGTATACCTTTTCACGATATAGAGTACGTAGTGTTACTTTTAGAAAGTTTAAAAACATTGTTTGTTGTCCGTTGTTTGTGGTTGGTTGTTAAAACTACAGTCAATAGGCTGTAGGCTATAGTCCATAGATTTTCTCTTATTCTTGCTCCTGCTCTTTCTCTTAATCTCGCTTTTTTAAAAACAGAGTAAGAGTACGAGTATGATCAAGAGCAAGAGGGGTACACAGCCTGCCAAGTGTCTTTTGCTTTCAACCTAAAGTCTTTACCCTCTTAAATCCGCAAAGCGGGTTGCGTAGCAACATTTAACAGTCTAAATTGCTTCAACCTGCTTTTTACTCATACCTCAGCGCCTTAACCGGATTAGCCTGCGCCGTCTTTAATGACTGTAAAGCAATAGTCACAAAGGCAACAATTATGACAAGTGCAGTTGCCATCACAAATACCAGCGGATTTATATCAGCCCTGTAAGCAAAACCTGCGAGCCACTCACCTATTGCAAGATATGCAGAGGTTGATGCAATCACCGATGCTATAAGCACCAGGATCAGTGATGGAACCGAGAGCATAAAAATTATCTGGGTGCTCGATGCCCCAAGGACTTTGCGTACGCCAATCTCCTTGGTTCTTCGCTCTGTAATAAATGCGGAAAGACCAAATAGCCCAAGGCAACTAATAACCACACATATACCGGCGAATAATCCGGTTAAGGCTATTATCTGGTTTTCAGATACATAAAGCTGATCGAGGGTATCATCCAGAAAGTCATACTCCAGGGCGTGCCTGGGATCGAACTCACCCATCACATCCCTGATATGATCCAGTGTCCGGGGTACATCTTCCCCGTTGATATGGATTACCATCATTCGACTCTGCCTTGCCCTGTGATCATCGTCTAACCCGGAGAAATCCGGATCGTTTCTCAACAGTACGAGCGGTTCAACCGGAGAATGCATTGATTTAAAATTAAAATCCTTCACCACACCGATTACTCTGCTCACATTGTTTCCTATCTGAATCCGCTTCCCCAGGGGTTCATTCCAGGCCATCTTTTTTACCATTGCTTCATTGACAATGACTGATGCACCCACATCCGTGAGTAATTTTTTAGAAAAATCCCGACCTTCCAGGAGTTCCATCCCCATGACATGCAGATAATCATCATTGTGTGCCAGCATCATGCTGTATGTTTGCTGCTCCATGGTTCCATCGTTTTTTTCCACATCACCCATATTAAAATTATTTGTTCTGCCTGGTATTTCACTGCAGACTGTCACACCAAGCACATTTGGATTTTTAAGCAATTCACTTTTTAAGACCTGCCGCTTATCAAGTGCATCTGCACCATATAATCGAAATACCACTCTGTTCTGTTTGTCGAACCCCAGCGGTTTATTGGTTATATATCTCATTTGAGATACCATCAGAAACGTACTCGAAATGACCCCTATGGAGATAATGAATTGTGCAAGTACAAGGATCTGACGCAGCTTAAATTGAGCTGTAGCAGCTCTTTTGTTTGCTGCCAGAGCGGCAATGGGAGGAATCGAAGACAGATAAAAAGCCGGATATACGCCGGATAACACACCTGTAAATAAAGTCGATCCCAGCAGCCACCATAACAGTACGGGCCTGGTTATATAATCGGTCAGCTGCTGGTTGCCTATAATTTCATTTACCGGAGTAAATGTCAGTATCAGTTCTGCGATAAACATGCCGAGGCAAAGGGACATGACAGCAATCAAAACAGACTCTCCCATAAACTGCAAAATCAACTGTGATTTCCCTGCGCCAAGAACCTTATACATTCCAACTTCTTTTCCGCGCTTCAAAGATCGTGCGGTTGCCAGGTTCATATAATTGATGCAGGCCACCAGCAGGATCAACAGACCGATTGCGACAGAACCATAGAGGTATAATATATTGCCATTAGCCTCGTCATATTGCACATCGGATTTATAATGAATATCTTTCAGAGGCTGTATCCAAAAGTTCATTTGCATGTTTTGCTGTTCACCCATTTCTCTCATGTATTTCTGATATAAAGCATCGGTCATTTTCTTAAAAGAGGCCTGAGGATAATTCTCCGGGAGGACCAGATACGTATAATCGCTGAGGTCCCATAGGTCATTCCTTAGATTGGACGGGTTCAACCTTAACGCCGTATAATTGTGGGAGATGAGCACATCTGTTTTCAGATGAGTATTATTGGGCTGATCAGCAAAAACCAGGCTGATTTTGACGCTGGCTATATCTGTGCTGACAGTTTTCCCTATAGGATACTCATCACCAAAATGTGTTTTTGCAAAGGTCTCACTTACAGCTATAAAATTCGGATCAACCAGAGCGGTTTTAGGATCGCCATAAATTATGTCATAGTTGAATAGCTCAAATACATTATCATCTGCTGAGTAGATATCTTTCCAGAAGAAGGTATCCTCGCCTGAGTAAAAAGGCCATCCCTTTGAGGCATCCGGGTCATTTATAACAGCGAACCGGCAGTAATCTATTACATCCGGATTTTCCTTCTTTAGCTCAGATCCCAATGCCGCTGAAGTCAGAGCAAGTTTATTGCTGACGCCCTTTGAGGTAAGTTCGGTTTCAACCCGGTAGATCCGTTTATGGTTTACATGATACTGGTCATAGGTCAGCTCACTGTGCAGAAAAAGTCCCAGGATCAGACAGCATGCCATTCCAAGAGACAGCCCTGCAACATTGATAACTGTATAAAGCTTTTCCCTGTATAGTTTCCGCAGCGTTATTTTAATAAAATTCAAAAGCATCGTTTGTCGTCCTTTGTATGTTGTTGGTTGTAAAAAACCTTATCCTTTTGAATCCCCTACCCACCTCTTATAATCTTGCTCATACTCTTGCTCTTTCTCTTAATCTCGCTTAAAAAAACAGAGTAAGAGTATGAGTAGGAGCAAGAAGGTTATTGCACAGTACATGCCCGCTAATTGGCCTTTCCGCATACCGTATGCCGCGAACCTCACACCTTTTTTCTATTCCGGCACAATCGGTTCCCACTCCACCCTGGCGGACCCAAGCAATGTGCCAGTGGCATAGGCCAGGTCAACCAGCGCTATCTGGTATTGCGTAACAGCCAAAATTTCCATTTGCTGGGCATCTGCCAGGTCAGTCTGAGACTGGAGTACATCCCTGGATGTCTGCATACCCAGTTCATACTGACGCTTTTCCGCCTTATACTCCTGGTCACGAAGAATTGTCGTTTGGCGGCTTGCCATAATATGCTGCCAGCACGATTCAAGTTCATCAATCTGCTGGAGCACCTCATATTCTATCTGTTTTTCCTTGCTTTCCCTGCTGGCAAGGCGCTGGGCCCGTTGATATATCGCCTGATTAAGCTGGCTCCTGGCTGCTTTATTACCTAATGGTATATTCACACTCAGTCCTATGTAATGATTATGAAAATCATTTTCTCTCAGCAGGTCATACGATTCACCTCTATCCGGTCCGAGTCCCCTCATATTATATTGATAATCCATGGTCACAAGAGGCAGAAGTTTGTTCCTGCTGTAGTCCACAACGCTGCTATCCCGGGCCAGCTGCAGTTCAAGTTCAAGCATCTCCATTCGGTTTTCCAGGGCCTTTGCAACTGTTTTTTCTTTTTCAAATTTATAACGTACAGGATCAGGACCCGTTGTCAGGATTAACTCCGTTTCAGTCTTCATTCCAAGGCCGACCTTATTAAGAGCACGTTTCAGATATCTTTCCATGTCTCTAACGCTGTTTTCAGCGGTTATAATATCCTCTAGTCTTGCAGCCACTCCTGCCCTTGTTCTAACCAGTTCAATCTCCGGATTAATCCCAACCTCCACGAGACGTTCCGTCTGTTTGGCAAGATCACTGGCAAGATTATATTGCTGTTTACGCACATCCATTAATCTTCTGGCGGCATAAAGGTTCCAGTATGCCCGATCCACATCGGCTAATATTCGTATAACCGCAAGTTTGGTCGTTGAATCCACAATCTGCTTATTATATTCAGCCAGACGAATACCGTGCTCATTGACTTTTCTCCCCGCGTTACGAAGAAGAGGTTGACTTATAGATGCCGTAAAATCGGAGCTGAATGATGGGTTGTTTATTAAATTAAGCGATTTCGTTTTTTCATCAACCAGATTAAATTTTATGGTTCCTCCGGATCGCAGAGGAATTTTCACACCAAGGTCTGTATTTATTGTGTTACCGCTATAGCCCGAGATCTCATCAAGGTATGAGGCAATCGGTGTGTTATATTCATAATAGTATGCATTGGCAGTAAAAACAGCCTCAAAACGCGCCACCTCCTGGGTAACATTTTCTGCCGAGATTGCAGGGTTAATCAGCTGAACCTTGAGATCGAGGTTGTTTTCAAGAGTGAGAGCCCGGCATTCTTCAAGAGACAACTTGACTTCGGCTGGAGCTTTTTCGTCCATATCCTCATTAACTGTTTTATCTACCTCAGTCTCAGCTTCTTTTGCTTCAATCAATTCCAGTGTGTCTATTTGCTGAAGTTTCTCCTGAGTCTCTTTGTATGTGTTGTTGTTTTTGAAGGAGAAAAATTGATAACACCCTGAAACTGGAATACAACACAACAATATTAGCCCTGATAACATATATAAAACTAATTTCGATTTTACTTTTGTACACATGAATTAAGTATCTCCTAAAAATTAAAAAAGACGAACGTTCAACATATACCCTGACAGGAAAGCCGGGGAATAACGATTAGTGCTTTTATGTTTTAGTCTGTCATTCCGGACTTGATCCGGAATCCAGTCTTTTCTTCTTTGCTTTTCATTCATCATTCGATGTTCGAAGTTCGATGTTGGACGTTCACTCTTTTAGTTTCACCGCTTCATCAAATATCAGCTCATCCGCTTCCTTGAATGTGTCATAACCGGATGTGATTACCCAGTCCCCTTCATTAAGTCCTTCAAGGACCTCAACATATCGCGGATTCTGCCGGCCAAGGCGCATGTCAATCCGGTGTGCGGTCTTTCCGTCTTCCGAAATAATGTAGGCCCATCGACCGCTTGTCTGCTGATAAAAACCGCCCTTTTTAACCATAAGGCTTTGCCCGGGTTCGCTGAAGCTCAGTTCTGTGGTCAGCGTCTGGCCGCGTTTAACTCCTTCAGGAGGGGCGCCAACAAATGCCATATCCACTTTAAACTGATTGTTCAGGACCTCCGGATATATTTTTATCACTTCCACTTCATACTTCTGCCCGTCGAGAGTGAATTTTCCTTTTGTGCCTACAGCAACCTTGGCATTGTAATACTGATCTATTCCTGCATTAATCTTAAGCTTGTCCAGAATGTCTATCTGTCCAATTCGCATACCAGGGTTAATATTTTGTCCAATCTCTGCGTTTATGCTCGAAAGCTGTCCTGATATCGGCGCCTTGAGCTCAAGGCTTTCCATCTGTTTCTCAATAAGCTCCAGACCCAGGGTGATACGCTCAATGGCGTTGTTTGCCTTCTCAAGCTGTCTTTCACTCAGGAGATCATCTCTTTTATTCGACTCTATCTTTAGCTTCAACCTGGCCCTATTTAATTCCAGATCATCTATTACCTGCTGATACTCCTCTTCAGAGATTACGATATTTTCCTTTTTCAACACTTCGTATCGTTTATACTTCCTTTCCAGACCGCTCAGCGTGTGTTTCAACTGCAGCAAGGCCTCTTCCCTGGTTGTTTTCTGCTGGGCCAGATTCAGCTGGGTATTCTGGTAGGTGTCCAGGTTTTCAAGCAGGCCTGTTTCACTGGTAATGAGCTGCTGCTGCAGGCTCGGGTTAGAAAAACGAAGAATAGGGTCTCCTTTAT
Source organism: Desulfatiglandales bacterium (assembly GCA_963667015.2). GTDB lineage: Bacteria > Desulfobacterota > DSM-4660 > Desulfatiglandales > HGW-15 > JAAZBV01. The sequence continues at coordinate 591,704 of CAXXJJ010000001.1, read as the reverse complement.
TTATAAATTTGCCGCCTTCAGCATAAATCTCTTCTACCCTTCCACCCCGGTCCACATCCAGGTACACGGAAGTAACTGGCACAACTACACCGTCAAAGGGATAGTATTCCTGAAACTCTCCATATTTAACCTCTGATATCGTCATCCTGCCCGAAGGGACTTTAAGCCTGGTTGTTCCTGACCGGGAGATCACCTCAAAGGCCAAAAAAGCTATTATAAGAACAACTGCAATAAGAGGGATAAGTCTTTTAAGAGGTATTCCTTTTTTTTCAATTTTTCGATCCAAATTAAATCTCCGAATTAAAATATTTAACCGCCCGCTTGCTGCGCTCTCTCAAGACGCAAAGCTCGCAAAGGGGTTATTTATTTTTCAGGATTTAAAGAAAACAAAATCCTGAAAATGTCCAGCCTTATTAAAACAATAACTTAGCGTTCTTTGTATCTTTGCGGTTCAGTATTGGTTTTTGATCACTGACTTCTGGCTACTGATTTCTGACTTCTATCTTTTACGCTGCCATATTCTCCCCAACAACATGCCCGTCAAAAAGGTTGATAATCCTCTGGGCATATTCTGCGTATGTCGGGGAGTGAGTTACCATGATTATACTTGTGCCCTGTTCATGCAGACTTGACAAAAGCCCCATAACTTCATCACCATTGCTGGAGTCAAGATTACCGGTAGGCTCATCAGCAAGTATAAGTTTCGGCTTTCCTACTATTGCCCTGGCAACCGCCACCCTCTGCTGCTGACCACCTGAAAGCTGCTGTGGAAAATGGCCCTGCCTGTGTGTCATCTTCATCTGTTCCATTGCCTCATTTACCTTTTCCTTTCTTTCCTTTGCAGGCGTCTTTAAATACAGGAGCGGAAGCTCAATGTTTTCGTATACTGTGAGTTCATCGATAAGGTTAAAACTCTGAAACACAAAACCTATATTGCCCTTCCTGAGATCTGCTCTCTGCCTTTCTGATCTTCCTGCAACCTCATGCCCCAGGAAATTGTAAGATCCTTCTGAAGGATTATCCAGGAGTCCAAGGATATTGAGCAGTGTAGATTTTCCGCATCCTGAAGGACCCATGATTGCAACAAACTCTCCCTCATCCACATTCAGGTTCACATTATCCAGTGCTGTTGTTTCCACTTCCTCTGTCCGATAAATCTTCTTTAAGTTGCTTGTCTGAATCATTTTTTGATCTCCTGTTTATTTGTTTGTTTTATATCGTCATTCCGGACCTGATCCGGAATCCAGTCTTTTCTTTTTTCTTTTCATTCAACATTGGATGTTGAAAGTTCAATGTTGGGCGTTCATCCTTTCTATTCGTATCGAAGCGCCTTAACCGGATCTGCCATGGCAGCCCTGACTACATGGAAACTGATCGTAACAAGAGCTATAATTATCGCTATGCACGCTGTAACTATAAATATCCATGGATCTGCAGCTGTCCTGTACAGAAAAAGGCTTGAAAGATATTCCTCCATTATGTAATAAGCTATCGGACATGCTATTACACCTGATATGATTACCAGTTTAATAAAATCAAAAGCCAGCTTATATGTAATTTCAAGCACAGAAGCACCATGGATTTTACGGATTCCTATTTCTTTGGTTTTTTTCTCAGCAATAAAAGAGGACAATGCAAAGAGACCAAGGCATGAGATGGAAATACAGAGATACAGGAAATAATTAAAAACAATAATCAGATGTTCTTCATTCATGTACTGATTTTCTATCCTGTCTTCCAGATAGGTGTATTCAAAAGGCTCCATAGGGTAAATTTTACGCCATTTAGACTCGATAAATTCCATAGCTTCATTTCGATTTTCTGGTCTTAGTTTCACGCTAATAACAGGCATCACTATCTGGCTCGCATCCGTATCCAGGATCATAACCTGTGGAGCTATTTCATTGTGCAGGGACTGAAAATAAAAATCCTTTAAAACACCAATCACCTTTACATTTTGTTCTTCACCAACGATTATCTTTTTTCCAATTGCAGAATCACCACACCCCACCTGGTTTACAAAGGTTTCATTAACAATAACTGCCGAACTTTCGTCAGTATCCATCTCCCGGCTGAAGGACCGGCCCTGCAGAATCTTCATCTGCATAAGGTCAATATAGTCATAGTCAATAAATGTATAATGGAATATTTTACTTATCATTTCACCCTTTGAGTCTTCTACCTTACCATTGGTTGTCCAGATACCAAGCGCAGCAGTAGAAACTGAAGACCGGGTGACTGAAAGTATGTTGCTGTCGCTCCTGATCTCGTTCATGAAGGTGTTCGTCCTGCCGTTTTCACTTGAATCGCCCGGCGTAAACTTTTCACTTCCAGGCATTAATGTAAGGATGTTCTCCTTATTAAAACCCAGGTCCATATGCCTGATATAATCCATCTGATCGCTGAGCAGCATTGCACTTGTAATAACTGAAATGGAAATAGCAAACTGAACAATGACAAGAGATTTTCTCAGCAGATCTCTTCCGGTTTTCAATTTAACCTCCCCTTTAATGACTTCTGCCGGATTATATGAAGACAGGGCAAAGGCCGGGTAGCTGCCTGACAAAAGACCGACTGTCAGCAGGATAACTGCCAATCCTGTCAATATGTCCGAATCTCCGAAGGCACTAAAGACTATTTGTTTATTTGTGAGGTCATTGAATGGGGATAAAAAAAGCTCTACAATTACGAGTGAAATTATAAGCGCAATCATGGAAGTCATCATGGATTCACTTAAATAAAGCCGTGTAAGGGATGCTCTATCAGCTCCGAGAGTTTTTCTCACTCCCACTTCCTTTGCCCTGCCTGCAGAGCTTGCAGTTGTAAGATTCATATAATTAATACAGGCAATTATTAGTATAAACAGAGCTAATGCAGATAAAATGTAGATACGGTTCAGTACAGGAGAAGCTGTGCCCGGAGGCGCCCCGCCCTGAAGATAAACCCTGTCCAGAGGTACAAAAACTGCTTCCAGTTCCCTGCCGGTTTTTCTTCCAAGTTCTGCATAATATTTTTCTTTAAAACGGTTTAAATCGGATGTAATGCTTTCTATTGAAGCGTTTTCAGAGAGAAGAATATACGTATAGATAGACCCTATACGTGAAAAAAAAGCTTCTGGAGTTCTGTCACCCTGGAAATCTTCATTTCCGAATAATTCCTTCAGATTTTTGATGCTTATCAGTCCCCTGTATTGTCTGAAAGAATTTCGTGGAAGGTCTTCATATACACCCTTCACCCTGAAGGCACTGCCGGTATTTCTTTTAATTATCTTGCCGACCGGGTTTTCATCCCCAAAATATTTTTCGGCAAGTGAGCGGCTTAGTACAATTGTATCTGGGGAATCAAGAGTTCCGTCAGGCGCACCATAGATGAATTCAAAATCAAAGACCCGAAATATACCCGGATCGGCATAGTAAATGCCATTTTCAGTAATAACTTCACCCTTTGGTTCAATTAACTGAAGGCCTCCTGATCTGTATGTCCTGACACTTTCCTCTATAACAGGATATTCATCTTTTAATGCCGGACCTAATGCAAGTGGAGAATAAATACCGTATTTTTCTTCAGTTTCTGATTTGACACATGTCTGGACCATATAAATCCGATCATGTTTTGAATGATACTTGTCCCAGGAAAGTTCATCCCGGATGAAAAGGAACAGCAGAATTGTACATGCCATACCAATGGATAAACCGAGGATGTTGATTATTGAATAGAGCTTGTTTCTCAGGATATGTCTAATGGCTATTTTGATGTAGTTCAGGAGCATAATTGTTTGTTGCCCGTTGTATGTTGTTTATTGCTAATAGACTGAAGCGTTTTAGGCTGAAGACTATTAGTTATTTTGTTTTTCCTAACAGCCTTCAGTCTATACTGCTTTAGCCTGTTTTTACTCATACCTAAGCGCCTTAACCGGATCAGCCATAGCGGCTTTTATTGAATGATAACTCACAGTCAGCCATGCGATAACCACTGCAATACATATGGCAAAAATGAAATCCCATGGTCCCATTCCAACCCTTAAAACAAAATTTTCAAACCATCTGCTCATTATATAATAGGCAATCGGGTACGCTATTAGACTTGATAAAAATACAAGCTTTAAAAATTGTCCTGTCAGAGTAATCACTATGCTTTTTACTGAGGCACCATTTACCTTTCGTATACCGATCTCCTTTGTTTTGTTCTCTGCTATAAATGAGGAAAGACCGAAAAGGCCAAGACAAGAAATGGAAACACACAGAAACGCGGACCAGATAAGAAAACTGTTCACCATTTTTTCTGTTTGATATTTTTTATTGAAATCTTCTTCCAGCGATAATAATAGCAAGGCAAAGCGGTCGGAAGGATAAATTTCAAACATATTCTTTTTAATATATTTAATCGTTTCATTTAATCTATCGGGGTTCACTTTAATGGTCAAAATATCTGCAATATCTGTATTGCCCTTATTTTCGGGTATAATTATTAAAGGTTGAACACGATTATAAAGAGGATCGGATCGGATATCTTTTACAACTCCTGCAACAGTATAAATACCATTAAATGTTATTACTCTTATCTCACCTGAAAAACCTCCTACATTAGTTCGGCTGTCATCAATTACTATCTGTTTTCCAATAACTGATTCATTCCACCCCAGGGATTTTACAAAAGCCTCATTGATTAACACTTCCCCATGATTGTTTTGTCCATCATCAATTTTAAAAGATCGACCCTCAATTATTTCCATCTCCATGAGGTTAATATAATTACTATCTACTTTCCCAAGTTTTGTTTTTTGTTCTATCAGTTCACCCTTCGGACCTTCCACTTTGCATGTGTATACCGGACTACCTGACGAGCTATTAATCGATTCTAACATTAAGGAGGTCATTGCTGTTCCTGATACTCCGGTGTATTTGGAAAGAGTATCTTTCAGAACCGGGATTAACCTTCTTCCTTCATCGTTGCCAGAAAGCACACAAAAAACATTTTCCATATTAAATCCAGGATCTATTTTTGCGACATAGTTCATTTGCTTTAAAGAAAGCGTTATGCAGAAAATCATTATAATTGATATGGAATACTGGATAATTACGAGCACTTTTCTCATAAGACCTTTGCCGGCTCTAGCCCCGGAACTTTTCCCAAGCACTATTGCCGGGGAATATTTTGATAAAAATACAGCCGGGTAACTCCCTGCAGCTATCCCTGTAATTAATATTATAATTAGGACACTTGTAAACAGTGCGACGGCATCCGAAGCAATTATACTTAATTTTAGAGATACCAGATTGTTTAAGGAAGGCAGCAGAATTTCAGCAAGAGCAATGGCAATCAACATGGCAAAAATTGTAATAATGACAGACTCGCTTAAAAACTGCCTTATTAAAGATCCCCTGTTCGCGCCAAGGACTTTTCTTACACCTACCTCTTTTGCCCTTCCCATAGATCTCGCAGTAGCAAGATTCATATAATTGATACATGCAATGATAAGGATAAGAAATCCGAGCGCTGTTATAAAATAAATACGTTCAAGCCTTGTTATATTCAAATCATAGGAAACGATATCACCAAGATGATAATCCGTAAGGAGTTTATAATTGAGATTCAGGTCCAAGTCTGTTCTTTGAGCAAGGCCGGGCATATACTTGGCCTTAAAGCGTTTTAAATCGTCCAATAATACTTTCACATCACTTTTTTCTTTTAGAAGAATAAAAGTACTAACTTCGGCAAAAGTATAATTGGAGGTGTAGCGCCTGAATTGCTCAGGTCCAACCATTTCCCTGTAATCATACATTGAAATCAATCCGTCATGAGGGAAGGAAACATTCCTTGGTAAATCTTTAAATACCCCTTTGACCTTATAATCAATCCCACCATAACGACTAAGAATCCTACCAACAGGATTCTGGCTGCCAAAATATTTTTTTGCGAGTTTCTCGCTTAGAACTATTGTATGAGGTGAATCAAGGACATGCTCCGGGGAACCATATATGAATTGATAATCAAAAATGCTAAAAATCTCAGTATCAGCACAATAGATATAATCTTCTCTTATCACTTCGTTTTTCTGATCAATAAAGGAAATTCTTCCCGGAGAATAGATTCTGGCAGTCTCTTCAACAACAGGATATTCATTTTCCAGGGCCTTTCCCAGGAGAACTGCTGTCCAGGGGGAGGCAATGCCATTATTATAAATTGTCTCTGCAATATATATGCGGTCACTTTTAGAGTTATAGCGGTCATATGAAAACTCATCCAGCACATATAGTAGAATCAAAATAGTGCAGGCAAGACCTATTGACAGTCCCAAAATATTGATAAAAGAATGAAGCTTGTTTCTGAGTATGTTTCTAATTGCTATTTTGATGTAGTTTAATAACATATTTGTTTGTTGTCCGTTGTTTGTAGTTTGTTGTTAATACTTAATATTTTAACAACTCATTTTTATACAGGCTTTGCCCTCTGTCCTGGGAGGAGGAATAAAAGCAGAGGGCATTGCCTTTAAAAAATCAATTCTTTTTTCAATCTGATAATTCTGGTGATTAATATAGCGGTAAAAAAGAAGGTGATAGCTCTTCTGGATAAAGAATAAAGCAAGGCTTGTGCCAGACTACCTATAACTCCCAGATCCTTATTTGATAAGGGTTTTAAATAATTCAGAGATATAACTATTTGAAGTAATTTTAAAATGGTGTTCACCAGCGGACATATGGTGCCCGCATATGAACACCCTTAATATGTAAGCACTCCTTTAACCCTGTGATAATGGAAAACATCCAACCCTAATTTATAAACCATTTATTGGCGTAATATGCAGTCATTATGTCATAATATTACTCCATTATAAGGCTATTAAAAATACTGCATTCATTTATAATTTCAAATGATCCATCAATTAATAAAATAGACTGCAAAATTACTTCTTTTCCTGTGAGCTGGTTCCTGGGCAGTTGATACATATTTGTTTGTTGTTAACTCAATATTCCCGTCTGCACTGGAATGGGGGAACGCCAGATACCTTAGGCCTTTCAAATCCGAACTTTAGAAAAGAGGGCGAATAATTATTCGCACCCTACATCGGCACTTGACATCTATCCTTCTAAACTTTTTATACACTGGCTCCTATGCTCTGCGTCTTTATGGATGGGCTATATCCATACTATTTTTCCACAACTATATTCACATTTTACCAACCTTTTTTGCGATGCCAACCACATTATTCCAACGAATATTGTGATTTTCACCACATTTAACCAATGTTAATCCGGGCGGACACACAGGTCCGCCCCTACGTAAAAAACGATATATTTCCAATTAATGTGAATAATTGATATTGCAATGCATGGGTAGACCTATATGTCTACCCGATTTTACTAATTTAATATTGATATGATCTATTAAGAATTGTATATCATCAGGAGTTCTGTCGCGATTCACCCCAAAAAAAGTCGTTCCATATAAAAGGCAATAAACGAGGCTATTGATGTCAGAGAAGATCGATAAAATACTTATTGTTGATGATGATGAAGATGTACTCAAGGCTGCCCGGTTATTTCTTAAGAAACATGTATCATCTATCCATACTGAACAGAACCCCGAAAATATACCCGCTCTCCTGGCAAATAATGTCTATGATGTAATTTTACTTGATATGAACTACTCAAGGGATGTCACCAGCGGTCAGGAGGGACTGCACTGGCTTTCGAAAATAATTGAAATTGATCCTTCTGCTGTTGTTATTATGATTACTGCATTCGGTGATGTAAACCTGGCCGTAACTGCTGTAAAACATGGGGCGACCGATTTTGTCCTTAAACCATGGCAGAATGAAAAACTTCTGGCAACAGTAACTGCTGCCGGAAATCTTCACAAAACAAGGCTTGAGGTAGCCAGCCTGAAATCAAGACAGGAACAGTTAAGCGCTGACATGAATCAGCCCTTCAGTGAATTTATCGGTTCATCCCCGGCAATGCAGAAGGTTTATGACACCATCCTGAAAGTTGCCAAAACCGATGCGAATGTTTTGATACTTGGTGAAAACGGGACTGGCAAGGAACTTGTAGCACGTTCCCTTCATCGTCACTCCCCCCGCAAAAAGGAGGTCTTCATTAGCGTTGACATGGGGGCAATAAGTGAATCGCTTTTTGAAAGTGAACTGTTCGGGCACATTAAAGGCGCCTTTACAGACGCCAAGTCAGAACGCGTGGGCCGGTTTGAAGTGGCATCAGGCGGAACACTGTTTATGGATGAGATAGCAAACCTTCCCATGGCCATGCAGTCTAAAATTCTCCGCGCGATTGAGCAGAAGCAGGTAGTAAGGGTCGGATCAAACAGGAATATCCCCATAGACATCAGGTTAATATGCGCCACTAATGGAAATATACCTGAGATGGTGGGAAACAATAAATTCAGACAGGATCTGCTTTACAGAATCAACACGGTGGAAATACATCTTCCCCCGTTGAGAGAAAGAGGAGAAGATCTTAGCCAGTTGTCCGAGTATTTTTTAAAGACCTATTGCAGGAAATACAATAAGCCGGAAAAGAGTATAGGCACCTTAACAATGAACAAACTCATGGCATACAACTGGCCCGGAAACGTAAGAGAACTTCAGCACTGTATGGAACGGGCAGTTATTTTAAGTGAATCAAAGGTTCTTCAGCCTGAAGATTTCTTTTTATCAACATCACCTGCAAATGGTGACGCCATAATTTTTGAGAATTACAACCTTGAATTTGTTGAAAAGATAGTAATTCAAAAGGCCCTGGATAAACACAGGGGAAATGTCAGCCAGGCAGCCCTGGAACTGGGGTTGACCAGGGCGTCGGTATACAGGCGCATGGAAAAATATGGGATCTAGGTGGTGATATGCTCACAAAATCTTTCAGGTCCAAAATCATTTTTCGGATACTGCTCCTTACAGCTACAATTCTATTGTTTGCTTATCTTGTCTTTAAAATGAATTTTATATTCGTAACAATCACTGTAGGTCTTTTGGCGATTGCACAGGTCTTTTCACTTATTCACTTTGCAGAGAAAACAAACAGGGATTTGAGCAGATTTCTTCTCTCCATTAAGTACGATGATACCTCCCAGGCCTTTACCAGCGAGGGGCTTGGCTCCTCCTTCAGCGAACTCAAAAAGGCCTTTGGCGAGGTAATGCGCAAACTCCGGGAAACACGTTCCCAAAGCGAGGTGCACTCCAGATACCTTAAAACCATACTGCAGCATATCGGGACCGGCATTATCGTCTACAAAGCGGACGGCACTGTGGAACTTGTTAACAACGCCGCCAAAAAGATCTTTAAACTGAGTCTTTTAAAAAACATACAGGATCTGCAGTCAAAGTATCCAAAGCTTGCTGATATCCTGTTAAATCTTAAGCACAATGAAAAAAAACTCGTTAACCTTCAGATGGATAATGAAACCGGATACCTTTCAATCTACAGCCATCCTTTTGTTTTAAAGGAAGATAAAAATATCCTCATATCCATACAAAACATCCAGGAGGAACTTGAGGCCAAGGAGATGGAGGCATGGCAGAACCTCATAAGAGTTCTTACGCATGAGATCATGAACTCTATCACACCCATATCTTCCATGTCATCTTCCCTTCTGGACATATTTGAGCCTAAGGAAAATGAAGAAACAGGAGACGATATTAGTATCACTCCGGACGAAATGGATGACATTACCGGTGCGCTGCAGACAATCTACCAGAGAAGTCAGGGGCTCATGAACTTTGTAGGCAACTACAGGAACATGACACTTATCCCTGATCCGAAATTAAAAATCCTGTCTTTATCAGACTTTTTTCAAAATCTCGAAAGGCTCATGGGTGATAAGCTTTATAATAATGGAATAACATTCAACTGGTCGGTTGAACCGGAATCCCTTGAATTATCGGCTGATCCCGATCTCATGGAGCAGGTTATGATCAACCTGCTTCTCAATGCCATTTATGCGGTAACAGGAAAAAAAGACCCGGCCATTACCCTCAGGGCATTTCTTGGGGCCGAAGGTACAATCCTGATCACGGTTGAGGATAATGGAATGGGTATTGTAGAGGAGGCCCTTGATAAGATATTTATTCCATTCTTTACAACAAAGGAAAAGGGCTCAGGGATAGGTCTGAGCCTTTCAAGACGGATTGTAAGGATGCATAAGGGCACCATTAAGGTGAAATCAAAAGTAGATGAGGGAACTGTTTTTACATTGAGGTTTTAGTAACCTTAAAGGGCGAAGGATTTTTCAGTTCCTGCATTTTTTAACCTTTTGAGATTTAATAAATAACTATTAATAATTTTCCTGGCTTGATATATATTTTTCCAATGCTTCTGTAACAACTGTATTCAGATTAGTTCCTTTTGATTTAGCAAGAAGCATGGCTTTTCGGTGCAAATCAGGACCTGTTCGAATATTAAAACTGCCTTTCAAAGATGTCTCTGGCTCTTTGCCCTCTTCTTTGCATAACTCAAGATAATCATCAACAGCTTCCTCAAAGGCTGCCCTCAAATTTTTTACATCTGTGCCTTCATAGGTCACAAGATTTCGAATAAATTCAATTTTACCATGGAATACCTGATCATCATCGCTATAATGAACTGACCCGTAGTATTCCTTATATCTCATCATATCTTTCATATTATTCCCTCTCTCTCAAGGAATTCTAAAATATCATTTATCACGTATCTTTTTACAATGCTTCCAGGATGGGGTTTATGTAATGTGATTGTCGGAGCAGTGGCATGGATAAACCTTCTTCTGGAGCCTCCTGTTTTTCCGCTCCTCTTTTCATTATATCCCAGGCTTTTCAACAGGACTGTCAATTCTCCCCATGTAAAATCCTTTGGACGTTTCTTTAACTTTGCCAGCAATTTTTGATTTCGCCCCATCTATCCTCCTGCTGTGAAGAGTAATATAAAATATAATGGCAGCAATTGCAACTAATAATAGTTGCAATTGCTGCCATTGAATTAAGCTATTTTACATTGAGTTTTGTGTAAGTTGTGTGAGGAAAATGCCTTTATCCCCGGGGTTAACATTCACTCAGGGTTTACCAACTATTAATTATCGGGTGCCGCATAAACACTATGACAGACAATCCCTGCATTCCAATTACATCTCACCACTGCATAATATTTCTTTGAGTCTTAAGGCTTCATCCCTGGATATTTCTATCCCTGCCTTTCCGAGCATATGCATTATGGAATGTGATCCCGACTGTCTTCCGAGTGTAAACCTGAAACCTTTCCTGCCTACGGTTTCCGGAAGAAAGGGCTGATAGGACAGGGGGTCCTTTAAAAGCCCTGCACAGTGAATTCCCGATTCATGCAGAAAGGCCCCTGACCCTGTAATGGGTTTATCCGACGGAATCGGCCTGCTCGAAGCCTCTGCCACACAGGTACACAGGTTCATCAGATGCGCTGTATCTATTGTGGTATTGAATTTTCCTGATAGATTCATTGCCACTGCAACCTGCTCAAGAGTTGCATTTCCGCTTCTTTCACCAAGGCCGTTTACTGTGACGCTTACCGCAGAGGCCCCTGCTTCAACAGCCGAAAAGGCATTGGCCGTGGCCATGCCAAGGTCGTTATGACCGTGAAATTCTATTTCGATATCACATGAGTTATGTATCTTTTTGACCAGTCGATAAATATAAGACGGCGTTGAAACTCCAACCGTGTCAGCAAGTCTCATACGATAGGCACCAAAGTCATATACTTTTTGTGTAAATTCAATCAGGAAATCTTCATCACACCTTGTTGCATCCTGGGCTCCTACAGATACATATTCAAATTTATCACATGCCAGAGGCATGATCTCTTCAATAGATTTTAATACCCATGCCTCATCCTTGCCAAAAGAATTTAGCTGTCTTTCGGAAACCGGAAAGCTGATATGAACACTGTTGAGCCCGCACTGTTCAGCCAGCTCAATATCCTTTTTATCTGCCCTGCACCACCCGGTAATCCGGCAGTCTAACCCAAGGTTGATAATATTTCTCAGGTTTTTTCTTGCACGCTCCCCCATTGCCGGTATGCCTGCCTCAAGTTCATTGACGCCTGCACCTGCCAGCATTTTAGCTAATTCAACTCTTGCTTCGGCTTTAAAGTACACACCGGGAGACTGTTCGCCGTCCCGCAGGGTTGTATCGATTATCCATATATTGTCAGGTTGTGAAGTTCCCATGATTAAATCTATCCCGGTGGAGCTCTTATACCCCACCGATCTATTGAATTACGATTTTACTATCCCGCTTATTGCGCCCTCATAAATAACCGGTTCTATTCCCAGTTCTTTAAGTTTTCTGGCCGGACCTTCCCCGATTTTAGTGACATATACATTTGAACAGTCTTTTATTGTCTCATACACCCTGTTGAATTTATCGGCATCAAAGGGATGATTAGGGTCGCCAACCGAAAGTTTTTCAGAGGTTCTCTTTTCAACAAACTTGAGTTCTTCAGTATAGTCATAAATAAGAAAGGCCTCTGCCATTCCAAAATGATCATTTACATTTACACTGTCTGTTGAAACAACTGCTATTCTTTTTGATTCCATTTTTTACCTCTATGCGATTAAATATTCTTCTACAGATTCACCTTCTTCAAGCGCATCAAGTATTTCATCTATCTTATCTTCACTGTCTACTTCCCCGTACCAGAAGTTATCCGGATAGATAACCATTACCGGCCCGTGGTCACATCCCTTCATACAGCCCGTTGATGTAATCTGGGCATTCAAATCCCTGTCCAGTATTTCATTTTCTATATAGGGAAGAAATTCAAGGGCACCTTTTTTATTACACACGCCCTTTGCATCACCACCTGCCCTGAAACTTGCACACAAAAAAATATGATATCTTGGTTTTTCCATTAGTATTTCTCCTTTCTTTTAAAGGCATCCCATTCCGGTTCCTTCGCATTCGGACCCGCATTTCTTTGGTTTGCGTTTAATCATATGATTCAGACTCTTGCCTTCAAATACCCTGTACACAGCCTCTTCAATTACGCCTTCCACTTCATAAACAGTTATGCCGTTTCTGCCAAGGACAGTCTTTGGGGTATTTCCCGCGCTGCTCACCAGCAGGCTTCCGCAGTCGTTTATTACCTCGGAGAGCTCTTCCCATCGTTTAATACCGCCGCCCGGCTCCGGGACTTCCCGCACATCTTCAAGTACAACATCTATGCCCCGCATGTTATAAATAAAGAGCTGTGTTGCTTCACCAAGGTGAAGATTAACCAGCATGCCTTCCATGCTTGCTACGGCCACAAAGGGCCTTTCAGGTGCGGGCTTTTCTATTTTTGAAACAAGGGTTAACCCTTTTTCATAACTTCTCAGCTTTTCCATGGCTTCCGGAGTCTCTATTTCTCCAAGAAGCCCAACGGCATCTGACCTGCATCGCCTACAATGACGCATCTGTTTTACATATTTTTCACTCTCTTTACGCATGGCATTAATCTCATCCTTTTCCGGTTCCCCGATATGCTCAAAATTGGAGCCCGGATTCGGGTAATATGGCATACAGTTAAAGATCTCAACACCCAGCTCTCCCATTTTTTTTGCAACTTCAACAACATGATGAGAATTGATACCAGGAACAACAACACAGTTCACCTTGACAAGGACATTGTTTTCTCTGAGGCACTTTATTGCAGCAAGCTGTTTTTCAAGCATAAGTTTCGCACCTTCCTGCGGCCCTATTGAACGCTTTCCATCCCGGACCCAGGCATAGATCTTTGCGCCCACTTCCGGATCAACGGCATTAACAGTTATACTCACATGGCTGACATTGAGCCTGACAATATCTTTTACATAGGGAAGCACATTTAAACCGTTTGAAGCAAGACAGAGGATCATATCAGGATATTTTTCCCTTACAAGTTCAAGAGTCCTTATTGTTTCAAAAGGATTTGCAAAAGGGTCCCCGGGGCCTGCAATGCCCACAACACTGATATCCTTTCTTGTACTCATGACATCATCAAGATACCGTATGGCTTGATCAGGGGAAAGCACTCCGCTTGTCACTCCAGGTCGGCTTTCGTTAACACAGTCAAACTTTCTGTTACAAAAATTGCATTGAATATTGCATCTTGGTGCAACAGGTAAATGTATTCTGCCGAATGATTTACATGCCCCTTCATTAAAGCATGGATGATTTTCAAGATTCATGGTTAATCTCCTAAATATACGAATATCCTACACCGGATGATTCCTGTCTTTTTTCCATAATACTGTTTACTATTCTGTCAAACAGCTGCTGGGTGCCCCTGTATCCAAGGTGTTGTATTCTGGCTCCTCCAAATCTGTCATGTATGGGAAAACCTATTCTTACTATGGGGATGCCCAGTTTCCTTGCGACACTGTACCCCTTGCTGTGCCCGATAATAATATCAGGTGAAACCTTTCTTGCCATCTCTTCTATGTCTATAAAATCAGCCTCGGGCATAATTATTGTTTCCGATGGATCCAGGTCCGGATTTACATCTTTAAGGACCGATTCCAGTTGACCGCTTTTTCCTCCGGAGGCGCATATTACCGGTATAACCCCTATTTCCGATAAAAATGAAACAATACCCGCAACAAGATCCTCTTCTCCGTATACAACCGCTTTGGCCCTGGCCACATATTTATGACCGTCAACATATGAGTCAATCAGTCTGCCTCTTTCCTTTTTAATGAAATCAGGGGTCTCAATACCGCTTATCTCTTCAAGTGCGGCAAAAAATCTGTCACTTTCCTCTACCCCTATTGGCAACCCTGAGCTGTAAAGGGATACGCCAAACCTTTCCCTCAAGAGTTTTCCGGCGCTTTCCTGGCGGCCCAGGATCTTCCCGAACTCAATCGAGCCTTCTGAGTATGGCATTCTTTTAATATCAGCCAGCTTTGTGCCGCCGGCAGGAATTCTCTCAAACTCTGACCAGAGGGTCCCGTCAAGTCTTTCGGAATAATCCGAAAGCATTATGCTTTTGAGTCCAAATGCGTATATCATGTCCTTTATGTGCCTGAGGTCTTCAGGTGAAACCATGCCCGGAAAAATATTCACAGTCTTTTCTGCCGGAACTTCACTGCTTTCAAGACACCCCGCGCTCTCCAGTGCCTCAGGCAGAAGGGTATCGACCGTTGACCTTATTGCGTTATGAAACCCGTCTGCATGAGTGCCCTTATAGCTCGGGGTTGAAACATGTACTATTCCCGGAAGATCTTTATCTTTATTATTATTTTTATACTCCCTTAAAAACATTGGGACATCATCGCCTATTGTCTCGCTCAGGCATGTTGTTGCGACACCTATCATTTCCGGATGATACTGGGCTATAATGTTGTCCAGTGCAACCTTGAGATTCTGCCCGCCGCCGAAAACAGCAGTCTCTTCGGAAAAATTTGTTGAGGCAATATCGATCGGCTCCTTGAAATGGCTGATCATATATCTTCTTATATATGTGGAGCACCCCTGGGAGCCATGTAGGAGAGGAACACTGTTTTCGATACCTTCAAATGCCAGTGCGGCCCCCAGGGGGGTGCATAGTTTGCATGCGTTACGTGTTGCTGTAAAATTTACACTTTTATTTTTCATTTCTAATTTCCTTCCGGGGAGTGAATTTCCAGACCGGGCTCATAACCGATCCATACACTTCCTTTGCGAAATTGAGCATTCCGCTGTATCCCGCAAGAGATATTTTTCTTTCATGATTATGATCGCAAAATCCCAGGCCCAGTTTAAAGGCTATTGGACGTTCCTTGACTCCTCCTATAAAGAAATCGGCCCCTTTTTCAATTATGTATTTTGACAGTTCAAGGGGATTCGCATCATCAAGTATGACCGTTCCCTCATCACACATTTCCCTTAAAATTTCATAATCTTCAGGACCGCCCGTCTGTGATCCTGCAAGCACAACATCCATACCGAGATGTCTAAGTGCCTTTATTAGGGAAAATGCCTTAAAAGTTCCGCCCACATAAAGGGCTGCCTTTTTCCCTTGCAGATCTTTTTTCATTCTCTGGAGTTCGGGGTATATTGCTCCTATCTCTTCACGTACAAGTTCACGGGTTTTTTTCATTATTTCCGGTTTATCGTTAAAAAACGATGCAACATCATAAAGCGCGGCCGACATGTCTTCTATACCGAAATAAGACACCCTGATATAGGGAATGCCGTATTCTTCTTCCATCAGTTTGGCCAGGTGCGTCATAGACCCTGAGCACTGAACAACATTGAGGGAAGCCCCGTGGGACCTGCCGATATCTTCAACACGGCCGTCACCGGTCATAACAGACACAACCTCTACACCCATCCGTTTGTAATAGTCTTTAATGGTCCATGCCTCTCCGCCTATATTGAATTCACCAAGTATATTGATACTGTGTTTGCTTATTCCTTCGGTGGGTTCCCTGCCTATCAGCTTGAAAAGTGCATGGCAGGCTGCCTTGTATCCATCTTTTTTTGTGCCCTTAAAACCTTCGGAATGTACCGGCAGTACGGGAATTCCCTTTTCTTTTGAAACCTTTTTACATACGGATTCAACATCATCACCGATAATTCCGACAATACAGGTTGAATAAATAAATGCTGCTTTTGGTTTATATCTGTCAATCAGCTCATTGAGGGCCCTTTCAAGTTTCTTTTCACCTCCATAGATTACATCCATCTCAGACAAATCCGTTGAAAAACTGAGGCGGTGAAGCTCTGGGCCGGAGGACAATGAACCCCTGATATCCCATGTATAAGCAGCACAACCTATTGGTCCATGAATAAGATGAAGGGCATCGGCTATGGGATAGAGCACAACCCTGGATCCGCAAAACACGCAGGCCCTCTGACTGACAGATCCGGCCAGACTGACCTTGTCACAGCTCATCTCAAAGTTTTCATTGCCTTTTTCATATATATGTTTTTTACGTTGTTCCAGTACGCTTATAGCTTCCATTTTAATTTCTTAACTCTCTATCCGCCTTGGCAAACATATGAATTATTATAGAGACATCAACTGAAAAGAATATCTATCGCCCGTTCCCTTCGGTCATTCGAGCTCACAGAGGGCACAGAGAAAAGCTTTTGTTTTGATCTTAAAACAGTAATAATGTTTTCTGTTTTTCTCTGCGGACTCTGCGAGATACATGTTTTTCAAAGCACAAGTTCAAAGGTTTTTACATCAGCATCCCTGTCTTTTCTGTCAAGGAGTACGTCAAGTATTTTTTCAAGGAGCCTCATTCCACCCCTGTAACCTACTGTCGGGAAGTAACTGTGCCCCACTCGATCCAGGATCGGAAATCCGTGACGGATCAGAGGAATATCTTCATCCCTTGCGATATATTTCAGGTATGTATTACCGATCATCAAATCAACCGGTTCATTCTTGATCCACTGGTGAAAAAGAAACATATCCGCATTGGCACCGCCCTTGATCTTTACTTCATAAGGACAGTCTTTTAATATTTCCTTCATTCTCCGTTCAAAGGCCTTTCCCGGTGTTCCTGTAACTGCATATACCGGCCACATATCAATTGATACCAGAAATTCAGCCAGGGAAATCAGCTGATCCGGATCACCTGCCAGACCCACTCTTTTATTGTAAAAGTACTGATGCATATCTGTTATAATATCCATCATCTGGCCTCTTTCCCTGTCAATGGACCCGGGTACATTTAGCCCGGTCATTTTCCTCATGGCCTCGATGAAACGGTCTGTCGCGTGAAGGCCCATGGGAAGATCCAGCAGTTCATATGGTACTTTGCACTTTGTATCCAGGGCCTTGGCAGCGGCCTCTGATCCCCACTTGCCAAGAGCTATTGTTCCGATGCTGTCACCCGTGCTCTTCAGCTCGTCAACGGTTACACCGCCGTCAGGATACATTGAATACTTTCCGGTGAGAGGACCATTAAGGATATTGGATGTATCAGGGAACATTACGGTGTTTATACCCATCATTCCGGCAAGCCTCTTGATCTCTTCCATGTCCGAAGGTTCAACCCATCCCGGGATTATGTTGACCTGGTTTTTCTGTTCACCGGTTTTGGCAGAAAAATAATCCACCATGGATTTAACCATATTGGAAAATCCGGTAACGTGGGACCCGACATAGCTTGGGGTATTTGTGTGAATAACGCGTTTCCCCTTCGGGATCTTACCGTCCGCCTGTGCCTTGGCCACGATCTGCGGAATGTCATCACCTATGGTCTCCGAGAGACAGGTTGTATGCACTGCTATCAGATCGGGGTCATAAATAGTAAATATATTATCAATTGCCTGAAGGAGATTTGCCTGTCCTCCGAATACCGAAGCACCTTCTGTGAAGGAACTGGTAGCTGCCATAACCGGTTCCTTGTAATGCCGTGTCAGGGCACTTCTGTGATATGCACAGCACCCCTGCGAACCGTGACTGTGGGGCAGGCAGCCCTTGATACCAAGAGCTGCGTACATGGCACCTATAGGCTGGCATGTTTTTGCCGGGTTTACCGTAAGCGCGCTTCGCTCTTTTATTTCGTGAGAAGTATGTCTCAACAGTTTGGTTTTATCTATTGCTTCCATTGGTCACTATTCCATTTCTATTTATCAAAAGGTTATTATCTACGGCATAAAAGCGTATCTGGCCGACAGTTCTGGATTCTTCTTCCAGGGTGGTTTAACGTATGACCATACCTTGCTGTTCACCATCCTGTCTATTTCATTATAGAAGTTAACGGCACCTTTAAATCCGGCATATGGCCCACCTGAGTCATAACTGTGAAGCTGTTTCATTGGAACGCCCTTTTTCTGAATCGCATATTTCTCTTTAATCCCTGCGCAGAATACTGCAGGTTTATATTTTTCGATAAGCGTTTCAGTTTCAAACTGGCTGATATCATCCACTACAAATGTGTTATCATCCATTTCCTGCATCATGCCCTTGTAGTCCTTGAAGTTCAGACCTTCTTTTTCCAGTTTTTCCATGGCCTCAGGGCTTTTCCTCGGGCTGTACCTTTCAGGATCGGCTTTCACATCAAGCTCTTCAATATTTCTGCTGTCCGCATCTATCTTGACATTGGGGAGCACAACTCTGCCTTCATAGTCATCCCTGTGTGCAAACTCATAACCAGCTGCCATGGTTTTCATGCCCATCTCTTTAAACAGTTCCTGGTAGTGATGTGCTCTTGAACCTCCTACAAAAAGCATTGCAAGTTTTCCTTCGGTCCTTGTTCTCACATCAGCAGCAACCTTTTCCACCTCGGGCATTTCCTCGGCTATAACCTCCTCAACCCTGTCAATAAGCTCCTGGTCTTCATAATACCGGGCTATCTTTCTGAGTGACTTGGCGGTTGCCCCGGCACCGATAAAATTTACCTTTATCCACGGAATTCCGAATTTCGTTTCCATCATCTCGGCCACATAGTTTATTGATCTGTGGCACATGATCATATTGAGGTCTGCAGTATGAGAGTTGGCAAAGGTATCTATACTTGAATTACCGCTAAAGGTTGAAATCACCGTGATACCGCATTTCTCAAAAATCCTGTCTATTTCAAAGGCATCACCACCGATATTGTATTCACCAAGCAGATTAACCTTATATTTACCTTCTTTTATAGTATCATCATTACCTATTATATGGGTGAAGAGCCCGTTATTGGCAATGTGGTGGCCCGCAGACTGGCTTACACCTTTGTAGCCCTCACAGCTGAACCCGAAAATATTGATACCAAGTTTTTCCTTCATCTCTCTGGTAACGGCATGAACATCATCACCAATAAGTCCTACCGGACATGTTGAGAAAACTGATATGGCCTTTGGATGAAAAATGTCATATGCCTCTTGAATAGCCTTTTTAAGCTTTTTCTCTCCGCCGAAAATAATTTCCTCATCCTGCATATCAGTGGAAAAACAGTAGGTCATAAACTGATGAGCGTCTTCGGTTGTTTCCGGATCAGTCTGGTTTCGTCTTGTAAGCCAGCTGTAAAACCCGCATCCAATTGGGCCATGAGTAAGATTGATTATATCTCTTGTAGGACCAAGAACAACTCCCTTACACCCAGCATAACAGCAGCCTCTCTGCGTTATGATACCGGGGACGGTCCTTACATTTGCACCTATTTCCGGTACGCTCTCATTTTCATCAACCTTGTTGATGGTTATCTGTTTTGCTCTCTTCCTTGCTACCTTTGTGGGATATTTACTCAATATCTCCTTTTTCAAGGCCTCCGGATCCACTCCTTCTACATATTCTTCTTTAACTGGATCTGGCATTATTTTATTCTCCTTTCATCAGGTTCAAAGTGTCTTCCTATTCAGCTTCATCAAGAGTAGGATCTCCACTCACGCCTGTTCGGACACTTATAGAATCCATAACCGGGCTTACAAATATTTTACCGTCTCCGGCCTTACCCGTCTGGTTAACTTTAATAATTGTCTTTACAGTCTTTGCCACCAGCTTTTCCGGCACAACAATAAATAGTATGCGTTTCGGTATAAGCCTCTGACTGCCTCCAAGCTGGGAGATGGCCTCTTCATAACCCTTTTCCGCACCTTCCAGCAGTTGAAGATCAACCAGTCCCTTTCCTCTTCCAAGGGCATCCCTGGCCGTTATCGAAGAGATTCCTGCATCGGCAAGGGCCCGTTTGGTCTTGTTTATGGCGTTCATACGCACAATGGCCATTACCTCTCTCATATAGTCACCTCTTCCAGCTCTCCATCCGGGGTCTCCTTAACACCCGAGCTTATTGTGTAGACTTCCTCTACCGGTGTTATAAATATCTTTCCATCACCAAAGGCACCCTTTTCACCGGTCTTTGCAGCCTTTATTATTGTCCTTATTACAAAGTCTTTATCCTTTGACGGTATCACTGTTATGAGAAGTTCCTTTGGAATTTCATCATAGGTGATTTCTCCGATCTTTATACCCCGCTGCTTACCACGACCGACAACTGACATCTTTGTAACGGCCGGGAATCCTGCCTCCATAAGGGCTGCAAGGGTATCATCAACTTTTTCAGGTCTTATAATGGATCTAATCATCAACATTTTACATTCTCCAAATATTTTTTATTTAGTTATCTGTTTTTTTACTGTCTTCTGATCTCTGGTTCCTGCGCTCTGCGTGGGAATCCAAGTTTTTAGACGCTCCGCGTCGTTTTTATGTTTTTCCTAACAGCCTGCAGTCTTTGCCCAGTTAAATCCGCAGAGCGGGCAACATTTAACAGGGAGAACTGCTTCCCTGGCTCGGCATAGCCTTGGTGACGACGGCAGCCTGTTTTTATTCCGGCCTCTGTTATTTATGACCCGATACCGTATTCAATGAGAAGGGTCTCAAGTTCCTCTATTTCAAGCGGTTTGGGAATTACATGCATCTGGTTATCATTTATCTTCTTAGCCAGTGCCCTGTATTCATCAGCCTGGGGATGATCGGGTGCAAACTCGATAACAGTCTTCCTGTTTATCTCTGCCTTCTGAACCATGTTATCCCTGGGGACAAAGTGGATCATCTGGGTTCCAAGCTTTTCAGCAAGCTTTTCGATCATTTCCTGTTCGTTATCAACCTTTCTGCTGTTACAGATAAGGCCGCCGAGCCTTACACCGCCTGCCTCTGCAAACTTAACGATACCTTTGCAGATATTGTTTGCCGCGTACATGGCCATCATCTCGCCGGAAACAACGATGTATATCTCCTGTGCTTTTCCTTCCCTGATGGGCATTGCAAAACCACCGCAGACAACGTCACCAAGAACATCGTAAAAGGCATAATCAAGCTCGTTTTCACCTGAATAGGCGCCAAGCTGTTCCAAAAGGTTGATAGAAGTGATAATCCCACGACCTGCGCATCCAACTCCTGGCTCAGGACCACCGGACTCAACACAAAGTGTTCCGCCGAAACCGGCCTTTCTTACATCTTCAAGCTCAACGTCTTCGCCTTCTTCTCTAAGGGTATCAAGAACTGTTCTCTGTGCAAGTCCGCCCAGAAGCAGTCTTGTTGAATCTGCCTTGGGGTCACAACCAACAACCATAATGTTATGTCCCATCTCAACGAGGCCGGCTACTGTATTCTGAGTCGTCGTTGATTTTCCAATGCCGCCCTTACCGTAAATTGCTATTTTTCTCATTGTTCTTTCTCCTGAATTTTCATTGTGAAATTTATGATTACCTATAATACAAGGAAGATGCCAAACATTGGAGAAGAGCAAATATAAATTATAACATGTTGTTTTCATTTAACTTTAATGCTGTCTCAGTCATTTAGGATGGCGAATTTGTGCCGCGGATATCCTACCAGCCGGTGGGATAAAAAATAATTCCCACCAAATGGTAGGCCCCTTAAAGAGCACCCGCTATTTCTACAATGATGAAAAAATAGATGACCAGAATCACATGGGGGTTGACCATGGGCAGGGTCTGGCATCACTTTACGGGCATCTCAGCAGCTTTAGTGTTGCCCAGGGCTCTGTTGTTAAAAAGGGGATGTCATTGCCTACTCAGGCCGGACAGGTCTTGCAAACGGTGATCACCTGCATTTCAGTATTCTTGTGCATGGTATTTTTGTAAACCCGCTGGAGTGGTGGGATGCCCGCTGGATAAAGAACAATATCACCCGAAAACTTGATCTCATAAAAAAGGCTGAATGACCGATAATTTCATAGCTGTTCCTTTCCAATAGAACTGTAGAGCATAAGGTATGATTCGAGCCATTCACGGTCGAATTCCTTGAGCAGTTCCAGCGCCTTTATAATATTGAATTTTGTGTTGTAAGGTCCCCAGGTTTCAGAAACGTATTCAGAAAAATCCAGGTTCCGGGAAAACCTGATCCTGGCAAGATAATCGGAGCAGAGTTCATCCCATGCTGAGATCTCTGTTTCAGACCACCTGCGGTACTGTTCCCATATCCCATTTTTATCACCTTCTTCTGCTTCACCTTTCGGAATAGGATAATCAGGCTGTCCGGGTAAAGACTCCTCTGCCCCGGGGCGGTTTCTAAAAAAGGCTTTCTCCTGCTCAAGATATTCCGCAATATCCCTGCATATATTGTTATCTTCAGGAGATGTGCATAAATCCTGCTTCTCCTGATCCTGCTGCAGGGTGTTTATATCCCACTCTTTAATGATTTTACGACAGGTTTGAAGCATTGATCTGCAGACATTTTCCTTTTCAGCAGACAGGGCTTCTTCAATCTTAAGGACAAGACCTTTCAGGTATTCACCTCTCCACGGCTGAACAGAACATGAGAACTTTAGAGCGGCATCAAGTATAATTTTTATGTCTTTCTGATGAGCAGATAATATCTCGGTCATTGTCCCTCTGCATGCATCTCGGGAAGTTCAATTGAGATCCTGCTTATCTCAACCCTCCTGTTTCGCTGCCTGTTCCGGTTATCGGAATTGGCGACAATTGGGTGGTGTTCTCCGAAACCGGCCGCAAAAATCCGGTTCGAAGGAAATCCATGGTCAGTAAGCTGCCTTACAACCTCTGTGGCCCTTGCTGTGGACAGCTCCCAGTTTGAAGGAAACTGATCTGTATGTATGGGTTTGTCGTCTGTAAAACCGCTTATCATAAGTATGTCAGCATTATTGGAAATGAAATTCCTCAGGGGAACAACAAGGCTTTTCAGGAGCTCCCTGCCATGGGTATTGATCTCGCTGCTTCCGGTAGCAAACAGGATATTTGTCATTATGTCGATATGGCCGTCTTTTACTGAGATCAGACCTGCATTGATTGCATCCTGGAGATCTTCTTCCAGCTTTTCATTCTGCCTGGAGATCTCTTCGATCTTCTCCTTCTGTATCTCTATCTGTCTTGCCTGGCCTGTCTGCTGAATTAGGGAGATAATAAGCGTAAACACAAGGATGGCAAAAAGCCCGATAACAAGGTCTGTAAAAGCCGGCCAGAAAACCATTTTGAACGGGTCCTGATATTTGACTGACATCAGTTCTGCCTGCCTGTCATCTCTTCAATCTTCCGGGTCAGGTGGAGCTGATTTTCAAGGAGACCTGAATAGATCTCCCTGCTCCTTGCCACATATTCATGAAGCACACTGCCGCTCTTTTCCGTAAGCTCATTAAGGGATTTTTCAAGGTTCTTCACAAGAGTCTGCTCTTTATCCTTTTCTCCGGCTTTAACCTGGAAACCCTGAAGCAGGCTGTCTATCCCCTGTACAAACATGGACAAAGAAGCATTCATCTCAGCCTGATTGCTCTGAAGCAGCACTGCAACCTCTTCAAGCAGTTCCCCGGCCTTAATATTTTTCTCCGACAGCTCTTCATTGGTTTCATGCTCCTTTTCAAGCATATCCCTGAACCCCCTGACAGCCTGGTCTATGACCTGTGCTGTCTGATCGAGGCTTTCTTGGTAAACTTCATGCATCTGCTTCAGACCGGTCCCCAGCTCATGAAACTCTCCGGATGTCTTCTCAAACAGATCCAGGTTCTGAGAAATGATAGACTCATTCCTGTCAAGAGCATCTTTATACACACGATTCGTGTTCTCCTGCATCTCTTTAGCGGACGTGTCCATACGCGACTCAAGAACAGTGCTCCATTTCTCCATAAAAGAATCAACAGAATCCCGGTATGCATCCATGTTTGAAGTAAGAAGACCCGCCATTTGTTTCATGCTTTTTTCTGAATGACTCTCCATAAGGGAGTGAGCCTCTTTAATGCCCTGTTGGCCTCTCGTGCTCAAATTATCAAGAAACTCTTTGAGACCTGACTGAAGGTTTGAGGTCATATCTTTCACTGAACTGTCGACAGAACTGTTAAGAGATTTTATTGACAGGGATGTTGAGTCCGAAAGTGATGCAAAAGAATCGGAAATATTATTTCCCAGGGAAAGCATACTGCTCTCCATCCTCTCCAGGATTGAATCAGAAAGCCTTGAATAGTAACCGTCAATGCTGGAAATCATCCTTTTTGCCTCTGAACCTATTTCTGTTCTCATGCTGACAAATGCCCCGGTGTTCTCCTCTATCTTTACAAGCCGTTCAAGAAGATCCTCAATTCTTTTTCCGGAAGAGGTACTAAGTCCGGGTATCAGGGCAGTCTGTGTGAACTCCTCCAGGTCAGCGAGGAAGGTCATCTGTCTTCGATTCAGGAAAATAAAGGCAAAGCCAAGGGAGAGGGAAGCGATAATACCGACAATACTGGTTGAAAAGGCCAGGGACATTCCACTCAACGGTGAATGGAGATTTGTGAGAAGCTGGGTTGAATTACTCACACTTTCTATGGCACTGTAAGCGCCGCCCACTGTCTCCAGGAGACCGAGGAAACTGCCGAGGAGCCCGAGCATGACACATGCACCTATAAAATACCTGGCCATGACGGCTCTGCCTGACTCCTTTGAACTGATTATTTCAGACAATGCTTCATGCCTGATGTCCGAAATGGAATTTCTGAGTGAAAGGATGATATTGTAACGATGATTTATTATAGAATCTTTGAACTCACTGCTGAGATCCGCATTTTCATCAGCTGTAAATTTTATGCTGAAGCGTTCAAGAGAGTCATTCTCTCCGGAAATGGAGATGTAATGCCGGACAATGTCTGCCATGCCCCATACAAAGGCGGCTGCAATTATAAGGCAGACATTCTGGCCTGTAATATTACTCTTTTCAAAACCTGTATAAAAACGCAGCGCAAAATAAAAAAAACATGGTACCGGGATGCATATCATCAATACAAGGCTGATAATATCAGCCCTTTTAATTCTACTCATATAATAATTCCTTTATAGCTGCTCTTATTTAGGAGACAGAAAAAGTCTCCATTTTTTATCATAAAAGGAAATAATCCTGTTTATTGACTCCCGCAGCACCGCTGATGCCAGCAGGGCTTTTTTAAGATACTGCTGCCTGAGTTCCTCACATAAAATGCCCTGCTCTCCAGGCAAACAGCCTTCAGCAGCAGCGTGTACAGATTCAAGAGATCTTTTTGCTTCTGCCTTGCAATCATGAAGCATATTACAGAGTTTCCCGGACTCACCTTCCCGGAATGTTTTCTCAAACAGCGGGAAAAAGGCGTTTCCGGACATCCGGGATTTCCATTCAGTGTGTATGGACTCCTGCAGCCTGGATAGTGATCCCATAAGTGACGATGCTGTGCCCTGGAAGCAGCTGTCAAGAGAGTTCAGAAATCTTTCTGAGAAGATATCGAGCTCCAGCAACCTGCTTTCAAATTTTGCGAGATCATCTTTACATACTTTCTGTATCTTTTTAATTTCCCTGTCCCACATCTCAACAAACCTGTTGTCAGGAAAAAAACAGAGCTCCTGCTCCTCTTTCCAGAGAAGATTTGCCAGCGGAATGATATCGATACTGGAGGTCATATCATTTAATATATCCAGGATATCTCCAGTATTTTCAGCACTGTTTAACCTCGTTTTAGAAGCCTTATCCATAACTGCATCTATTTTATAAACTTTTCATAATTTAAATCATATTTTAGATCTTTTAACTGCCTTAAGATCATTATATCCGCTGAAGACAGGCCGTGAAAGTATATCTATTTGGCAATATTATCAAGTCAAATCATCTGGTCTGATCCACCATCAAAATGTCATCTGTCCCGCCATGGCGGGATTACCTTCAGTCGTTTCTCCCTGCGGCGTACCTTCACTCCTTCGGTGCCTTGCATCTAACATCTTACTGGTGCCCAGGGTTATCCAAAATCCACTGTTACTATTGGCGAACAAAAATTTGATGGTGGATTTTGGTCAGGTCTCATAATCATTGGATAGCGGAATCAGGGAATCCAACCCCGCGCCGTCATTCCCCGACTTGATCCTGACTATTACCCACACTTGACACAGATGTTTAAGGTCCTGCTCGTTGCATGTGTCTTTTAGCAAGTGCGTAACCTTCGGCCATAGACTGAAGCCGCGTAAGACCTCTCCACATACTTGTGGTACCAGGAGGACCATCCCCCTTTCTGTTGAGGTATCCACCCAGCGCTCCAATCATTGGAAGCACTTGACCTATAGATGGCGGTTTGGCTGGAATCGGACCTTTATTTATCTTGATCCATAAAACCTGCCACTCGTCTTCACTTAAAAATACATCACAAGGAATGTCGGGGATCTCTCGACCTTGTTTTGTCATCCAGAATATTCTCCAGGCAACTACAAAATCAATTGCCAGGCAGGCTTCTAACCTGTCTGCATTTTCCAGTCTTCGGTCTTCTATCCGGCATCCGCTTTTTAATGTCCGGTGATATGTTTCTATTCCCCAACGTTTGCTGTACCAGGCTATTCTTTTACAAGCGTCTTCAAATGTTTCTGTCTTAACTGTTGTCAACAATATCCATTCAAGCGGGTCCTTAACATTTTCACCAGCTTCGATTTCCTTGGCAAGAACCGCCCACATCCTTATAGACGGCCTGTTGGCTTTTTTTCTGGGCGCCCTTTTCTCTATCTCGATAAAGCGTATCCCTAACTTAGCAGTTCTAGCTCGACGTGATCCTTTTCGGGGTATAAAAAGCTCCTGTGTGCCTGACAAAGGAGCCTCTAAAAGTTTTTCCAAAAGACTCGCTTCTTCTGATTTCTTCCCTCCTCCACGCTTGGCTCGAACCAGCAGCTTCGGACCCGATACATTCCTGCCGGCTTCTTCGAAAAACTCATATATATCGGCTTCTCGATCACCAACACTCACAAGCGTAGTATCCGGACAAAGACCCTGAACTTCTTCCACTGCCCGATAACTCTTAAGCCATTTTATGCTTTCCTTTTGATCAATCGGCAGGCGCGCGCGAAACTCCCTTTTACCAGCTTCCTCCTCTTTTCTCGACCAGCATTGAACATCAAGAAGACCTAATGGAACACCATCTTCTGTAAAAGCCATGGTATCATGAACCAACAGACCAACAGATCTGTCTCCCTTCGTGTTCACCGGCCCCATTCCTTCTACTGCATGATGACTATATGTAAGCGTAGTTGTATCCTGTAAAACTTTGATGATCTCCATTTTAATTTGACTTATCCTAAAAATTGGCTATTATTGTATAAAAAATACGAAAAACTTATAAATATCGGATGAAAAAATGATAATTGATTTCACTGTCAGTAATTATAAATCAATAAAAGAACCCGTTACTTTAAGTATGTATGCAACAGGACTCAAAGAGCTAAATGATAGCGTATATCGTTCAGAAAATGAGAAAGACATTGGCATACTCAAATCTGCGGTTGTATATGGAGCAAATGCTTCTGGAAAAAGTAATTTACTTAAGGCTATTGACTCATTGCAAGAGTTTATTGTTACTTCTACTGACACAAAATTAGGCGAACAAATAAGGCATTACAAACCGTTCGCTTTAGATAAAAAATGGATTAGTAAACCTACCTTTTTTGAAATAGAGTTTATTGTTGATAAAACTACCAGATATAAATATTCAGTCTATTTCAATTTAGAAGAAATTCTCGAAGAATCATTGGTATATTATCCAAAAGGTCAAGAAGCAACTTTATTTCACAGAAAAAAGGGGGCACCTATTAAATTTGGTGATTATTTCCAGGGACCCAAAAGAACGATCGAAAAACAATTATTGGAAAATAATTTATTTTTATCAAAAGGTGCTAACAGTAATAATGAAATATTGAGAGAGGTGTATTTGTACTTTAGAAATGATGTTAGGTTTTATGCTCCTGCTGATATTTCTAGTCCCTTCTCCAGAGATTTTACGACTGGATTGTGCAAAGATGATGAATCTGGAATAATGAAAAAAAATATTAGTTCTTTTTTGAAAATTGCTGATACCGGGATAGATCATTTCAATATTAAAAAAGTAAGTGTTGATGATAGTTTTTTTAAGTCAGGCCCATTTACTGAATTACCTGATGAGTTAAAAGAAGATTTTTTAGATCACTTAACCTATAAGACTGAAATGCATCACAAGTTATATGATGATGGATCTGAAGTCGGTACGGTTGGTTTTGATATAGATGAAGAATCTAATGGAACAAAAAGACTATATGATTTAGCTGGTCGCCTCCTATATATTTTACAAAGTGGGGCTGTAATAATAATTGATGAATTAAATAACAGTTTGCACCCATTAATGACTAGATTCCTAATTAATTTTTTTAATGATCCCAAAATTAACAAATATAATGCTCAATTAATTTTTGCCACTCATGATGCTACATTGTTATCTCCTGAATTATTTAGAAGAGATCAAATATGGTTTACTGAAAAAGATGAATTCGGAGCAACAACTATATATTCAATGAGTGAGTTCGATTATGATAAGGTAAGGGCTAATATACCTTATGATAAATGGTATTTGAGTGGTAGATTTGGGGCATTGCCGATATTTGGGAGTTTTAGCGAAATGATGAAAAATGCCAAAGAAAAGAAACACTAATAGAAGAAAAGTAAAAGATAGAATTTTAATATTATGTGAAGGCAAGAAAACTGAACCATACTATTTTAATGGCTTAAAAAGTGATGTAAGAAATAGAAGCAAGTTGTCAGCATTAAGAGTAGAAATTTATGATTCTGGGAAAAATACTGCAAAGGAATTAGTAATTGAGGCAGAAGAGTTAAAAAAAATAGCCGAAAGTGAAAATAACCCATATGATGATGTTTGGGTTGTATTTGATAAAGATGGATATACAAAACATCCAGAATCTTTCAATTTAGCTGAAGGGAAAAATATAAATATTATTTTCTCAAGTATCTCATTCGAATATTGGTTTTTGCTTCACTTTGAATTCACAAGTCGAGCGTATGAAAAATCAGATGACTTAATAAAATATTTATCCAGTAAGTATATAAAAAATTATGAAAAGAATGATGACAATTATAATAAATTAAAGACAAATACTGCGGTTGCTATTCAAAATGCTAAAAAGATAAGAAAACACTGGAAAGTCGATATTGCGAATGGTGAAAAAATCTATAACCTTAACCCTTATACAGATGTGGATACCTTAGTTGAAAAATTGATTAAGTTATAAAAGAAGATAAGTATTACAATAAATGAAAAAAAGAAAAAGGGATCATAAAGCTTAAAGCGCTCTTCAGTAATTCATTAAGGTCAACTGAAATAATGAAGAGCGCTTTAAGCTTTAAATGTCAAGACGCGACCCCGTTGTTTTCCCGTGCTGTTCTATGATCAGATTGTCAAGGAAAGCTTTTCTGCAAATGATTTCCATCCCTCAACAACACCATCGCTTCTTTTTTGTGACAAATCTCCACCATAAATCAGGTATGCTTCTGATTGACTTGCCCCGGATATTTTTGACCAGTAGCTAAGACCTTTAAAAAAGTCTTTTGATATTGTTTCTCCTGATTTTATTTCTAACGGGATCAGACTGTTTCCCTGCTCTATAATACAATCCACTTCATTACCTGTATTATCTCGCCAAAAATAAAGGTTTTCCTTTAATCCACGATTGTATCTTCCTTTTAACAATTCTGAAATTACCCATGACTCAAAGATTGAACCTCTTAAAGAGTGTGTTTTAAGATCTTCTGCTTTTGAGATTCCTAAAAGGTAACATAATAGACCTGTATCATTGAAATACAATTTTGGGCTTTTAACCAGACGCTTGTTAAAATTTTTATGATGCGGCTGCAGCGTAAAAATGACATAGCTTGCTCTTAGCACAGACAACCATGCCTTTGCTGTATTATGTGTGATCCCGCAATCATTTCCCAGTGATGATAAATTCAAAAGCTGACCACAGCGTCCCGCACACATTTTTATAAATTTTTGAAACTGGTCAAGGTCCGGTATTTTTTTTAGAGCTCTGACATCCCGCTCAAGATATGTTGTTAAATAGTTTGCATACCATTCAGATGGCGGTAAGTTTTTATCATAAATACGTGGATAATATCCTTTGTATAATAGCGTTTCCAGGGTAGAAGGAGCCATCGAAGCCGTTTCCAATTCATGGTATGAAAAAGGGAGCAGGGTCAACAATCCGGTTCTGCCGGCAAGAGATTGAGTAATACCCTCCATTAAGCCAAAATTAAAAGACCCTGTAAGAATGAATAGCCCTTCTTCCTTTTTTTCGTCTACTATTGTCTGGATGTATGAAAACAGATCCGGTGAACGTTGAACTTCATCAAGTATTGCACCTTCGGAACAGATGGATAGAAAGCCCCTTGGGTCGGTGATTGCAAACTCTCTGGTATCGGGATCTTCAAGCGACATGTATTTCATGTCTGGAAATACATGCCTCACAAGAGTTGTTTTTCCTGATTGTCTTGGCCCATTAATGGCTACAACCGGATACTGGGTTGATAGTTCCAGTAGTTTTTTTGATATTGTTCTGGTAATCATTGAGGCATCATAGATCATTCTTTACAATTTGTAAAGATTGAGCTGCGACCCGGTAGTGTATTTGTTTAACCCTGTGCTGTTATTAATATCACAAAAATATAGGGGTCAGGTCTGGACATTGGACAAAAACAAAATACTCTGTCAATTGTCCAGACCTGACCCTTCTGTTTTTACATGGACAGGATCTGTCAAATGTCAAGACGCGACTCCGTTGCTTTTAACCCAGAAGAGCCTCTTGTAAATATTTTAAATTGTAGTTCTTTCATTTTATCCAGCGCGTTGATAACTGGTTTGGCAGGCTTTTCGCCAAATCCGTGGTTATTAAATCGTTGTGTGTTTTTCGGTTTTAAAATATTCGTCTTTTACTTCTCTATAAACCAGGTTGTATCCTAATACATTAAGAGTAACACTTTGTAGGAGACCTGAACCAACAGGATTTGCATTTTTATTTATTACATAAGTGCCAACGTATTTATCTCGCAGTGTTTGTTTGGTCGATTCGTGCATAAGCCAAATAATATCGAAGATAAGTTCAAATGGTCCAACGAGTAATAAAATTGTTCTAAATACCATATTGAATACTGAGGGCTTGTTTCCTCTGAGATCCACTATTTTAACGCCTGTAAGAATGTAGCCCAAGGTCCTTATTTTTGAGCGTTTTAGTAGCCCTAAATAACAAATAGAAAAAATAAAAAAGAAAATGAAATTGAATTTAATATAAGTTATTTCATCATTTATTATGTAGTCCGATAAATATAAAACGGCACTCATAACTATTAAAATTATCAGAATATCAACCACAGCAATGATTATACGTTTTATTAAACCGGCATAATCATTTTTATCATATATTACACCTGATTTTTCTTTATTCTCATTCATTATTTTCAGATTCCCGGTTCCTCGTGTGTCCCATGTCGCGCTGTTCTTTTATTTTCCTTCTAATATCAACTTTAAAACTTAACAGCGTACCGCTTCATTGTTTTTCTTGACCCCATTGTTTTTCAAATTGGTGCAAATGTTAATGATTGTTTTTATTCTTCAGTCTCTGTATGTAGCTAAGTTCACCTAAGGCTGTTTTATCGTCCTTATTAATTTCGAGACATTTTTTATATTTCTCTTCAGCCTCATCTAACCTTCCAAGCTCAATTAAACTATACCCAACTCCACGCATTGCTCTTGTCAATTCCGTGTTTTTTACGTTTTCAGGCGAATAGGCACTTGCTGATTCTTCAGCCCTTTTAAAAAGTTCCATGGCTTCAACCAGTTTTTTCTCTCCCTGATAGATATGTCCAAGCTCAGCCAAGTACATTGAATTTGAGGGGGAAAGCTCTAATGCTTTTTTAATAAAGGTTTTAGCATCTTCAATTTTTCCCAATTCCACACTTGCACACCCTTTAAGATAAAAAGCATCAGCCCATAATTGAGGAAGTACTTCGGCTTCTTCTTTTTTTTCAGCAGACTTAAGAAGGTAAAATAACATTTCTTCCCGTACACGGGCGCAATATACCTGTTTGCAGCCATAGTAGGAATTGAAGGCTTCAATCGTAGGATTAAAATATTTATCAATAGATTCTTTTGCATGCCTGGAAATCAGTTTATTATATCCCTCTTTGACTAATTCCCCATATTTCTCTTCAAGATCGGCAGGAATAGATTGATTTGCTGACTTTTCAGATATCTGTTCATTTTTGACTTTTTCAGGTGCAGGTTGATTTGTAACCTTTGGAGCTTCGAAATATGCACGAAGTTCAGGTTTGAAATCTGCAAGATTCTTTTCTTTCCATTTATTATAAATTTCTAAATTAAGTTCATCTGGTTTTTCGCAATTTGAATTGTCAAAATAATGCCATACAAATTCACGTAACAAATTCTGATCATAAGCAAGTTCCATTGCAATTATTTGCTTGTCCTCGATATCATCTTTTTTTGTGTCGCTTTCTCTATATTCTTTGTATAATGCCCGCCAATCCGGATGCCGATTCCACGGGAAAGCGGATGGCGATTCCAAAGTTATCCGGATAAGGATTCCACGGTAATCCGGATGGTGATTCTCCGCCAAAGCGGATAAGCTACCCAGGTCAACCCGGCCAAATAATAACAAAAATAAGACGCAGAAAAAAGATGATAATCTGTGCCCCAAATACAGAATTTGGAGGAACAGATGTCAAGAAAGAG
Source organism: Desulfatiglandales bacterium (assembly GCA_963667015.2). Taxonomy (GTDB): domain Bacteria; phylum Desulfobacterota; class DSM-4660; order Desulfatiglandales; family HGW-15; genus JAAZBV01. Next base: position 558,302 of record CAXXJJ010000001.1, on the reverse strand, counting down.
GATTACAATGAGAAAGATAAAGGAAGTTCTGCGTTTAAAATACGAAGCTGACCTGTCATATGAGGAAATAGGTCGAAGCTGTAATATTGGTCACACCACAGTTGGAGAGTATATCAATCGGGCAAAAAAAGCGGGTTTAAAATGGCCCTTGCCGGATGAGATGGATGATAACCAACTGGAACAGTTACTATATAAACAGCCTGAGAACAAAGATCCACAAAAGCCTATACCTGACTGGAGCTATATACATAAAGAACTCAAGAAAAAGAGCGTAACGCTTTTTCTTTTATGGCAGGAATATAAGGAAACATACCCTGATGGATATGAGTACAGCTGGTTCTGCCGGAACTACAAAGAGTGGTCCGGAAAAATAGATGTTACAATGCGATTCAATCACAGGGCTGGAGAGAAGCTTTTTGTTGATTATGCAGGTCAAACAGTACCTATTATTGACAAAAATACCGGAGAGATAAAAGACGCCCAGATATTTGTTGCAACCATGGGAGCCAGTAATTACACATACGCTGAAGCAACCTGGAGCCAATCTCTTCCCGACTGGATATCATCTCATGTCAGAGCATTTAAGTTTCTGGGTGGAGTTCCTGAGATAATAGTCCCTGACAATCTCAAATCAGGAGTTGATAAATCCTGTAGATATGAGCCTGATATTAATCCTACGTATCACGCAATGGCATCACATTACAGGTGTGCTGTTATACCTGCCAGAGTTAGAAAACCAAAGGACAAGTCCAAGGTGGAAACAGGGGTAAAGATAGTTGAACAGTGGATACTGGCGAGGCTGCGCAATATTAAATTCTTCAGTCTGTATGATCTCAACTCAACAATAAAAAATCTGCTTAAGGATTTAAACACCAGACCTTTTCAGAAACTTCCCGGGACAAGGCAGTCAACCTTTGAGGAACTGGACAAACCGGCCTTAAAGCCATTACCTCTTGAACCATATACCTACGCAGAATGGAAAATAGTAAGGCCTGGCCCTGATTACCACATTGAGGTTAAGGGATATTATTACTCTGTCCCGTATCAGCTTGCTGGAAGAAAAATGGATGCCAGGATCACGCAAAATATTATTGAGGTACTTTACAAGGGAAAACGCGTAGCCAGCCACAAGCATGATCCCGCAATAAGATTTACCACACTTCCTGAACATATGCCTGAGGCTCACAAAAAACATGCTGAATGGACACCCCAGAGGATTATCGACTGGGCAGCTAAAACAGGTAAATCCACTGCCAGGACAGTAGAGGTTATTATGGGAAGCAGGATGCATCCTCAACAGGGTTTCAGGTCCTGCCTTGGGATAATAAGTCTTGGCAAAGATTACACACAGGAAAGATTGGAGGCCGCCTGTTCAAGAGCTCTGGCGATTGGAAGCCCCTCGTATAAAAGCATCCGCGCCATCCTTGAGAAGGGCCTTGACAGGCTGCCCCCTCAAAAAGAAGGCCCGCAACAGACCTCTTTTATAACTCATTCTAATATCAGAGGTCCTAAATATTATCAAACTAAAGAAGGAGAAAATACTTATGCTGATTCATCCGATTATTGATCAACTCAAATCTTTAAGACTAAATGGTATGGCTCTCACACTTCAGGAACAGATGCAAATGACGGATATTGAATCCCTTTCCTTTGAAGAGCGTCTGGGGCTTATTGTAGATAGAGAAGCCACATACAGGGAAAACCGAAGACTCAAAACACGGCTTAAAAAAGCAAAACTGAGACAGAATGCCTGCGTAGAGGATATTGACTTTAAGCACCCAAGGGGCCTGGATAAATCCTTGATGGCAAAACTCTTTTCCTGTGACTGGATAAAAAGCGCCAATAATCTCATTATCACAGGACCTACCGGAACAGGCAAAACCTATATCGCCTGTGCGCTCGCCCAAAAGGCATGCAGAGAAGGTTACACTGTGCAATATATCCGGACACCCAGGATCTTCCATGAACTACTTATTGCAAAGGGAGATGGTAGATATGGAAAAATTATGAGAGACTTTGCAAAAACAAATCTTCTGCTTTTTGATGACTGGGGTCTTGCTAAAATGACCGATGAAAGCAGACGTGATTTACTGGAAATACTGGAAGACAGAAACTCCATATCTTCCACCATGATCACGAGCCAGTTCCCTGTTGATACATGGCATGACTTGATAGGTGATCCTACTCTCGCTGATGCCATTCTAGACAGGTTGGTTCATTCCGCTTATAAAATAGAATTAAAAGGAAATACCATGAGAAAGAAAAAGTCTACATTGACTAAATCTGAAAATTAGGTAAATTTGTTGACGTTGGCGTCTTACGTTTTATCTTTTTGTTATTTTTTTTAGCTGCGCTATCCGCTTTGCCGTGGAATAGCCATCCGTTTTAATATGGAATCATTATCCTGATTCCTGTGGAGTAGTTAACCGGATTCCGGGGAATACACAATATTCTTTAACAAATGTCATAGCTTGATTGCGTGCATAAAATTCTTTTTCAAAATTACATCGCTTTTCCGGATGTTCTTTATCCCACTTAATAAGACTATAAGCATATACTACCCAGGTTGCAGCATCTGCATTATTCATATCAGCGTATAAATAAATTCCGGTATTCGAAACAGGTTTAAAATCATCATTTGTCGCGAAGCTATTCGAAATTAATATAAAGAAAAACAGTATGGTAATTGATATGCTTTTTTTCATATAGTCCTCTCGTATAATGATTGGTTTAACCTGTGTAAGAATTAACGTTCTTCAATTTATCAATTCAATTGAGTTTTGATATTTTGAGTTGCGTCCCCTAGTTTTCATTGCTTGCGAATATTATGGTCTGTCAAAAGTAAAGACCTGACACTTTTGCTTTTTATGACACCCTTGCTTTTTTACAAGTGAGGTGGGTTTTTTCCCTCTTCATCGGAGAAATCAGATTCACTGCTGGCAATAATATAAGCTCCGTCTAATCTATATTCCTCAAAATCATCTAATATATCTCGTTTCAATGTCTCGGCTTTGTCTTCCTCGCCTTTCCAGTACATCACTTTTTTTGAGCAATGATGAGACGATAACATTACATTCCATTCAAGGTATTCAGTTCGATCCTTTTCCTTCGTTTTATCGAATATCTTTTTGATGGTTGGGTAGGCTCTGTCGCCAAAGAAAAGAGCTTTCCCGACTCCATCTCCATCTTTAACCTCAATTTGTAGGGCAAGACTGGTATCGTTTCTTTCCGAAGCGCTATCGTCCTTGAAGGGCGCATGTACAAATGCTGCAAAATCATCTTCGACCGATTCATGATTAATTTCGATGATGGTGTTACCTGGATAGGTCCTCCAATAATCAGGGAAATCCTTGTAATTACCAGATTCAAAGATCAAATCATGGCCAATTACACGTATCATATCACCAAGTCCCACATTCCCTTTATCTTTTATAGTTTTGTCCCGTCGTCTAGTAACCTCATTCTTAAATGTGATCGCATCATCACAAAGGTCTTTTTTGTACTCCCGGAATATTCTAGGTGTCTGCCATATTTCACCAATGGTCACTTTATCTAAAAGATCTTTGAATCCTTTGATATGGTCCTCATCGGGATGGGTCAGTGCAAATACAGATAAAAACGGCTTCCCATCCTTTTTAGGTAGGCAATCAACCAACTCGTCCACAATTGCGCAATGAGGATCGTTATCGTTATCTGATTTTGATAAATGATGGAGGTCAATTTGCAATACAATCTCATCCTTTTTGACTACTATCGTGGAGCTATCCCCAGTTCCAACAGGCCAGAATACAAAACCTTTGTCTGGTAATTTTATTGTCATTATGATTTCTCCTTATTAAATAAAATTGTAACGTCTAAAAAAATAGCGGAGTCTGCCCTTGAAATTGGACATATAAAACACACCCCCCATCTCTATTTGAACAAGTGGAGGTTATATATTTTTTTTATTCAAATCATTGTTTTTTCCAGCAAATTCTTTTAAGTGCTGGAACTGGCAGCGCTTTGGATATGCATTGGTAAGCCTTACAAACTTTCGACGGTGTCAGGTCCAGGAGATTATAAACAGGCTGAAGCTTTTCACCCTGTTAAATGTTGCTTCGCAACCCGCTTTGCGGATTTAACAGGGTAAAGGCTAAAGGCTGTTAGGAAAATATATACAATTATTATGAAACGCTTTCGCGAGTATACCGTGGTAAGTCTTTATTATCCTTATTTGTTTACTCCCGGGATTGGGTTTAGTCAAGGGGAAAGAAATATAGGCTGAAGCGGTTTAGGCTGTAGACTGTTAGGGAAAACAATGAAAAACTAGAAATCAGAAATCAGTAAAGTGCAAAGAGGGAAAGCTGGATTCTCCGGTCAAGCCGCAGAATGACAGATAAAAAGTAGGGTTCGGAGTAAAACAGACTGAAGACTGTATGCTTAAGACGGTTAAAGAAAAAGATGAAAAGCTTAAAGCGTTATGAGCTCAGCGCGGCTGAGACAGCCAAGCTGAAAAGACTCTCGTTTTTTAATTCTGCATTAAAGGTTTATAGATTTTTTCGATATATTCACCAGCAGCATCAGACCATAAAAATCTCTTCTTAAATGCTCTGGCTTGTAGTTTTAAAAATGAATCATGATTATTTTTGAAGAACGATAAGGATTCTTTCACTGTATCTATCAGATTTCTTAAAACTTCATCCCTGCTTGCTCCATCAAATCCAAATCCGGTACCACTTTGTAGAGTATGTGAAACAACTGTATCTACCAGACCACCAGTCCACCTAACTAAAGCGGGAGTAGCATTACTCATAGATTCCATCTGTGTTATACCACAAGGCTCAAACAAACTGGGCATGAGAAAAACATCACTCCCAAGACTTATTTGCTGAGCTTTATCTTTATCAAATGCGATTGTCGCCGAATAATTCGGCTTTCCAATAAACTCTGCGATAAATTTTTCATACTCTTCAAGTCCGGTCGCAAGTATTGCTATATTAAGATCCGGAATATCGAGTAGATGTGCTAAAACGCTTTTCCCATCAATGATCTCAGTCAACAGTTTGAATTTTTGTTCCACAGCTCTTCCAACAAAACCTAAAAGGAAAGTACTCGGATTAGCAAAATCTTTTGACAGAGCTTTTTTCATTTTAATTTTTTGCTTTATTGTGTCCACAAATGTTTTTTTTGTAGCCTTAATAGAATACTCAAATCCATTTGTAATACCGATCAGCTTTTTATCTTGAAATAATGTTTTCGCTATCTCATGTAACCCCTTTCCACCTTCGAAAAACCTCTGATTATCTTCAGGTTCAGTCATCTCCTTACAGTAGTTGGGGCTGACCGTGTTGACAATATCTGAAAATTCTAATCCAAGACGAAGGGCATTAACACTATTCCATTCTGACCGTGGGTCTAGAAATAATTTTCCGGTTGTTTCATTATTAAGGATCTCCTCAATATCCCAGCCTTTAATGGTATCCTGGCCGATATTCCCCTGGTATCCGACGTTGTGTACGGTAAGCACCCGTTTCTGTGGCATTTTTTCTATAGCCATCCATCCAAAAAGATAGCCTAGAACCCAGTCATTGATATGAACTATATCAGGATTTTTTGATCGTATTAACTCAAGACAGGCCTTAGAAAAAAAGGAGAACCGAAGTATATCATCATAAAAGGGAATTTTTTCACTGTTTATATATGGATCAGAATAGTCTCCTTCAAAATAAGTTGGATTTTTTACAAAAGTAACAGGGACACCTTTTAATGCACCGGTATATATTTCAACGATCTCATCTTTATCCTGAAACTTAACTGAATATGAATTTACCGGTTTTTGTGAAGGGCCTGATTTTATTTTCCCATAATATGGTGTAACAATCTCAATCTTAATAGACGGATCTGCCTGCACTATAGCAGGAGGCAACTCGCCTGTGACATCTCCTACTCCACCTGTTTTTGAAAAAGGCTTACATTCTGCTGCTATATATAGGATTTTCATATTATTCCTCTTTAATTATATGATGTTCATCCCAGATAACGATTTTATGCCATTCATTGTTTACAAATCTCGCGACACCATCTGCATCTGGAAATAATGATGCCTGGTGGATATTCATTATTCCTAATTGTTTTTTTATTCTATCATAATTAGGTTTTTCATTATCTTTTTTCTTAGGTTTTTTTATTTTTATCTTCACAAAAATAACATCTTCTCTTTTTTCAGTAGCTATATCGAGAAAAGGGTCTGGATGGTATGTAAATTTTCCTGATTGCCTCGCCAATCTCGAAGTAATTGGGGGAGGAGCCACTAAGGTCCACTCCTTTAATAAACCTGGTTTACACTCTTTTAATTCTTCTGTCTTTAAAACTTTATTATTTTCAACTTTTAGAGCCCATACAACTCCATCCTTTTTATCTTTTGTATCCCTATTATGAGGATTACTAGATACAGCAAAATAAAGTGCGACTAAAGGGTTAGTGGACCAGTCTACTAGTCGTGTCTTTAAACCATAGTGCTGAGCATAAAACAACCAGTTCCAAGTATTTTCCTCATGCAGATAATCAGGTTGTGGAAACTCTTGACACCTTTTACAAAAAACATTGAATAATGCATCTATTCTTGTGTTAATTTCATTTTTATTTTTTTTTATAAACTTAAGATCAAAAGTAGATTTAAATTTTCTAGATATTCCCAATATATTATCGCAATCTCTTTGTCCTCTGAAAGACCAATATTCTTGACCTGTATCAGGTATTCTTAATTCTCTTGCCACAGTTATAAATGTCGGAAAATCTTCTACCTCAACTATGATATTTTTACTTTGATCAACCTCAATTTTATCTAACCTGATTTTTTCTAACCTTTTTTTTATAGCATCAATTGATTCGTCCTTTGACATTCTATAAACTCCTTTAAAATTGATTTATGAGACATTTATAAGTTCATGAGACTTACGAGATAAACCATTGATATTGTGTTTAATTAAATGGGGCCATTAAGAAAAGAATCGGTGTCAGGTCTTGACTCTGACATGAAACAAAAGAAAAGAATTAGTGTCAGGTCTTGACTCTTGACACAAAACACAAAACCCCACCTCTCAATTTGAGAAAGTGGGGTTATATATATTTCTTCGAATCATTGTTTTTTCTTCCAGCAGTTACTTTTAGTGCTGGAGCTGGCAGCGTTTTGGATATGCATTTAAAAAACTTACAAACTTTCGACGGTGTCAGGTCCAGGAGAATAAAGGCAAATTCAACGTTTATAAATTCAAAATTCAAAGTTTCCGCCTTCGCAAAACGTTCAAGCTTCGGCGCGACAGCTAAAGTTCATAAATCAGTTCAATTTTAATGTTTGTATATCTTGGTAAGTCTTTATTATTCTTATTTGTTTACTCCTGGGATTGGGTTTAGTCAAGGGGAAATGCAGGCGAGGAAATGCAGGCTGAAGCGGTTCACCCTGTTAAATGTTGCTTCGCAACCCGCTTTGCGGATTTAACAGGGTAAAGACTGTAGGCTGTTAGGGAAAGCAATGGAACGCCAGAAATTAAAAAATCGAAGATTAGTGACCTTGACTGACTATATTATTCTTTTTTTCCAATAATTCGGTTCACGGTGTAGGTGCATGACTGCCAGGATGTATACAGTTTGTCCTTCATCACTGTAAAGGATACCATAAGGAAAGCGGTCAATTAATCTGCGACGAATTTCCCATCGAGTACCGGCCATGTTTGAGGGTGTTCAATTATACTTTTTATGCCTGTATAGACTTCTCGGGCAAAATCATAGCCAGGCCCTGATTGTTTTTCCTCATAATAATCAATGGCCGCAACGAATTCTGCCTCTGCTTCCGGATGAAAAAAATAGTTCATTTTTCAAACCGGCTGCGTATTTTATTAAATACCTCTTCACCTGATACAGGTGCTACTTTACCGGTTCGCAGATCTTCCAGGCGCCTTTTGGCTTCTGCAGCCCATTTCTTATCGTTTTCCTTATCCAAAGGATTCATGCTTCGAAGCAGATAATCTACCAGTAAGGCCCTTTCCTCTATAGGGAGAGAAATTGCTTCATCAATCAAGTCTTGTGTTTTTGTCATATTTTACCTCAATAAATATAGTATGTTAGATAGCTATTTATTATTAAGTGCGTACCACAAAAATGCAAGGGAAATTTCAATGATCAATGTGTAGTTTTAAGTATAAACAAATTCAAGCCCGGCTCACCCTGTTCATGGCGATATCTATACTTTTATTTGCTACAACAGGAACACAATATATTTCAAGGTATATCTGCTAATATGATTATAGGTTTTAAGTTATAAATATTGACAACCAGTCTTTTTTGTAGGTTTCCAATATTTTTATTAAATGCGAAAGAGTGTCATTCATCCTTTAACCCGGATTTTACAGTAGACGTCGTAGCGAGGGTTGATAAACATAAGTGAAACACGAAGTTGGAATGATTTTGACCCGGAAGCATATTCATAAATCGGTTGAGGATCAAAATCATGAAACGAGTGTTGCAGCCGGGTTAAGAGGCCTCCATGTCCCAGCAGCATAGCATAGCGAACCCGGCCGGTTTTTTCTCGCCCGGTCACAGCTTATATCGGGATACCCAGCCTGTTTCAGGCTCTCCGGCTGATTGAACACCCGAATCCATGAATTGCCATGGATTTCAACTGCCGGCATTACATGCCAAGCTGCTGGACGCTAATGATATTTGTGATTTTAACAGCATCTCTAGAATTCAATTCTGAGAGACTACTTCAAAACATTGCAAAGCCCCTTAAAAAGAAGGTATACTTATTTTCTTCGGCTTTAACACAGAACAAAAAACATTTTTCTCTGTAGAAGTTATTTCAGGAAAGGTTTAGAACTGATTTCATGTCAGATTCAGGCGGTAATGAAAAAAAACTGATTGTTGGATGGCGCGAGTGGATTTCTCTTCCGGATCTTGGTATTAAATCAATAAAAGCCAAGATGGACACAGGTGCAAGGACATCCGCTCTGCATACATATTTTATAGAACCTGTCGATAGTTCCGACAGGCCGATGGTCAGATTCGGTGTTCACCCCAGGCAGAAAAGTGATAAAAAAGGGATCATATGCACTGCTGACATTATTGATCAGCGTCGCATAGTGGATTCCGGGGGGCACCCTGAACTCAGGTATATAATTAGGACATCTCTCATGGCGGCAGGCAGAATGTGGCCCATTGATTTAAGCCTGACAAATCGGGAACAGATGCGGTTCAGACTTCTTATAGGCCGTTCTGCATTATCTGATAAATTGATTATAGATCCGCAGTTCAGCTTTACCCTTGGAAAACCTATAAAGAAAGTTTTAAAAGCAGTGTAAAAATGAAGACAGGTAAAAAAAATGATAATTTCGAGATTGCCGGAAATATCGTAAAGCCCGGAGAATCAAAAATAATTGAACTTCAGGCAGGCGAACTTTACACACATACACCCATAACCATTCCGGTAAGGGTAATTTCCGGCAAAACCAGGGGGCCCAGGCTTTTTGTGTCAGGGGTTATTCATGGTGACGAGATAAACGGTGTTGAAATAATACGCCGCCTCCTTGCACATAATTCACTTTCAAAACTGAGAGGCACATTGATTGCCGTGCCTGTGGTAAATGTCCACGGTTTTATAACACACAATCGATATCTCCCTGACCGCAGAGACCTTAACAGGTCATTTCCGGGAAATGAAGAAGGATCTCTTGCTTCACGCCTAGCAAGGCTTTTTACAGATGAAATAGTAAAAAAATGCACACATGGAATTGATCTTCACACGGCATCGGGTCACAAGTTCAACCTTCCCCAGATCAGGGCATGCCTGGATAATGACGAAACAGTAAGACTTGCCAACGCCTTTGGTGCACCGGTAATTTTGAATTCAAATCTGAGGGACGGCTCACTGCGTCAGTCTGTTGTTGAGAACGGAAAACCCTTCCTGCTGTATGAAGCCGGAGAAGTTCTGCGTTTTGATGAGTTTTCCATCAGGCTTGGTGTGGCAGGAATACTGTCTGTTATGAGAATACTTGGGATGTTGAAGGGAAGACCCTATAAATCAAAATTTAACACTTTTACAGCCAACTCAACTACATGGGTACGGGCACCCCAGAGTGGAATACTAAAACTGGACTGCCCCCTTGGAGCACATGTAACAACAGGAGAACAGCTCGCCCGGATTTCCGGCCCCATGGGTGAAGATGAAATAATCGTAAAATCCCCGGCAGAAGGTATTGTAATTTCCAACTTACGTCTTCCCCTTGTGAATAAAGGTGACGCACTGTTTCATGTCGCCCGTTTCAAAGGTAATGAGGGTGAACAGGATGACTTTTCATTCACAGAAGAGTGGAATCCCGAAGAGATATACCCTCAATTTAATTAACAAATCAATTAATTATAAAAGGTTTAATTATGAAAATTGCTATCCTTTCAAGAAGCCCCAGGGCATACAGCACTGCTCGTCTAAAGGAGGCTGCAAAGACGAGAGGTCATGAAGTACGCATCCTTGACACATTAAAGTTTTCAATTCTCGTGGACCAGGAGGGGCCCGACCTTTATTACAGCAATAAACCCCTTGGCCGATATGATGCTGCAATACCAAGGATTGGCTCATCAATAACCTTTTATGGCACAGCTGTTGTTCGCCATCTTGAGCAGATGGGAATTGTAACCCTTAATTCATCCCAGGCAATCAGAATTTCAAGGGATAAGCTCAGGGCCAGTCAGATTTTAAGCAGGCACAATATCGGCACACCAACAAGCGCCTTTGTTAACAGGAGAGACTCAATTCTCCCTGCAATTAAAAAAGTTGGGGGTGCACCGGTTATAATAAAACTTCTGGAAGGAACACAGGGGGTGGGGGTTATACTGGCGGATACTGAAAAAACCGCCCAGGCGATTGTGGAAACTCTGCAAAGCACAAGACATAACGTCCTGATACAAAAATTTATTAAAGAAAGCAAAGGAAGAGATATCCGCTGTTTTGTTGTTGGAGGGCGGGTTGTAGCAGCTATGCGGAGAATAGCATCAGGAGATGAATTCAGGAGCAATGTTCACAGGGGAGGAAGGGTCGAGGCCGTGGAACTTGATTCTCAATACGAAAACACAGCCATTCATGCAGCACAAATCCTCGGGTTGAATGTGGCAGGCGTGGATCTTCTTGAGAGCAAAGAGGGGCCGCAGGTAATGGAAGTCAACTCTTCGCCCGGTTTAGAAGGTATAGAAAAAGCAACGGGCATTGATGTAGCGGATGCGGTTATTGAATTCCTCGAAGACGCTGCATTATTTCCCGAGGTTGATATAAGACAGAGATTAACACTGAAAGCAGGTTATTCCATAGCTGAGATACCCGTGGGCAAGAAATCAGGACTGGCTCATAAAACCATTAGAGACAGCAGCCTCAGGGAAAGGGACATACTGATACTGAACATTATAAGAGGAAGCATTTCTATTCCAAACCCCAGGGGTGATCGTGAGATCCTGCCTGGAGATATTTTATTATGTTTTGGTAAAAGAATAACACTCAAGGATTTGATCCCTGCTAAAAAAAGTAAAAAGCGGGCTAAAAAAAAGATCGCGGAATAGCTGTTGAACCGCTTCCCTAGCCCCGGGAATTTAAGGTATAATGATTTTTTAATATAAATCGAAACCTACTAATGTAAAATTATAAAACCGGTCATGGAGGAAATAATGTCTGATAAAAATTCTGTTAAAGGGACCGATAGTAAATCTTCAAAAGGTAAGGCATTTATAGGCGCAGTTATTGCTGTAATCTTCATACTTTTCTCCCTTTTTGTGATGGTTAAGAACTCCTTTAAACCTGACCCGATAGATTTGACCAGTATTACTGAAAATAAAAAGGGTGCATATTTTGTAAAGGCCAATCAGGCGCTTATAAAACAGATGGAAGCCAACTGGCTCCCCAATGATATATTCTGGCCTACTATTTTTCTGGACAATATGCCAAACTTCCAGCTTGGTGAGCTTGAGGTAATCAGGTACAACATAAGGGTTTTAAGAGACAACCTTACCCGGATGAGAACAACCGATAAGATAGATCCCTTTGCAGAAAAGGCCTTCACCTCATTATCTAATGATCCATATAAATTCTTGTTCCCTTCGGCGGAGAGCAAATGGAAAGAAGGCTATGACAGTCTTGGGCTGTACTACGACAATCTTATTTCCGGAAAATCAACATTCTATCCGAGAGCCGATAACCTGGTTCAGCTCCTGGACCAGTACCTTTCGCTTATGGGCGGTGTAAACACAAAACTTGTGAGTGCTACCCAGGGATCCATTACTCCACCTTCAGTCAAAATGGATACTGCGGACGAGGCAGAGGAAAGAGAAACTGAACTTGAGATCCCCTGGAGTGAGATAGATGACAATTTTTATTATGCCCAGGGCGTGGCATATGCGCTGCACCTGTCATTCCAGGCGATAAGAAAGGATTTTTATTCCGTGCTTCAGGACAAAAATTCTCTGGGCATGATTGACAAAATAATAGAAAATCTCGGCAGGTGCAATTTCGAACCGTTGATAGTCTTTAACGGTGATCCGGACAGCATCTTTGCCAACCATTCCCTGAATCTGTCAGGGGTGTTTAATGATGCAAGACAGAAGATAAGTTCTCTTACTGTGGCGTTGAAGCAGGGATAAAGATAAAGACGAGGCGCAGGGCTCAAGGTACAAGGTTCAGGGAGAAAGACAAAAAATAGCCACAGAATTAATGGCTATCGCAGAACAAAGCTCTTGCTCTTGATCATACTCTTACTCTGCTTTAAAAAAGGGATTAAGAGAAAGAGCAGGAGCATGAGTAAGAGATGGCTCTGCCCGATGTTTTTTCCTAGCGCCTTAAGCCCTGTCTTTTATACCTTCTTCTCTGAGGATATCTCCGCCGGGATGGTTGTTACGGGAAGGGTAACAGTAAAGGTTGTACCCTGATCTACCATGCTGCTTACCCTGATTTTACCGCCATGCTTTACCACTATCCCCTGGGACACGCTTAAACCAAGGCCTGTACCCTTTCCCTTTTCCTTTGTAGTAAAAAAGGGATCAAATATCGAACCCAGGATATGCTCCGGGATGCCTTTTCCATTATCTATAATTTTGACAGCAACAAAATTCGGTTCATCCGCAGGCAGGACAATCACCTTAATAACACTTCCTTTTGAAGATGCGTCTATGGCATTTAATATAAGATTAAGAAATACCTGCCTTAACTGCTGGCTGTCTCCATGTATTCTTGGAAGATTGTCAGTTGCCTGAAACTCGATACTAATTCCGGATAATTTAATCTGGTTAACCGCCAGGTTTATTGTGTCTTCCAGAAGCTGCTTCAGTTCCAGCGGTTCCAGTTGTGATCCGCTTTCCCTTGCAAAGTCAAGAAGGTTACTGATGATGTTGGTGGATCTTTTTGATTCGGATACTATATCCTGCACCATTTCTTTGCGATCATCGTCCGACAGGACACCATAATCTTCCAGCAGCATATGTGCAGTCAGGGTGATATTGTTCAGAGGATTGTTCAATTCATGTGCAACCCCTGCTGTCAGGGTGCCGATCGCTCTCATTTTATGTGACTGAATGAGAACGGTTCCGTGCTTTTCAATCTCTCTCATCATCTGATTAATGCTGACGGCAAGGTCCGTGAATTCATCACGAAAAGGACGTTCAGGCCTAATAGGGGTAAAGTCTCCCGAAGCAATCCGTCTTGTATAAGCGGTGAATCTTTTAATGGCACTTAGTATTCGTCCTGCGAGAACATAGGTGTTAAAAATAACAATAATAAGCAGTACAGCCAGAGAATATAACTGGATGTCCTTTGAATTTTTGAGTGTTTTTTCTAAAGCTGATTTCTCCTGCTTCATCAGTTCTTCAGCAAAGGAGACCATTTTTTGTCCGTGTTTCCTCAGTTCAAGCTCAATCTGTTTCTTTTTCTTTTCATATTCACGTGTATCCAGGTTTCTTTCGTCAAGCTCTACCAGCTTTTTTAGAGATTCCTCATAGAGATTTATATCAGAAGAAATTGGTTTTTGATCTGTATCTTTCCGGAGTTCCATCAACTCCTTTGTATTTCTCTCAAAAATATCTTTTGCCCTGTATGCGTTTTCAAGGGCATCACTCAGGTTGGTTCCATGAAGAAAATAATTTTTTTCATCGCGACGGGCCTGCTGAATTTCTATTACAAAGTCATCTACAATCTCCAGTATCCTTAGCTTTTCTTCAACCTTATTGGTATATAAAAAAAATAACCCGGCAACACCCGCTGCAAAAAGAAAAACAACAAGGAAACCAATAAATAACTGAAGCCTGACACTTAAATAACGCCTTCTTAAGAGTGCGTCGTGAACAGATTCTGTTCTCTCTGTATCATCCCGCGGGGGCAATATCGGGACAGCCCTGTTATCTTCATCAAATATTTCCGGCTTAATCGGCATTCTGACCTTAATTATTCTCGAAATTTACAGATGAACCCAGTGCCTTTGCAGCCTTTGCAATAACCGCCCTCAGGTCATCGGGCTGGAAAGGTTTGGCAATAAAATCAAAGGCGCCCTTTTCCATTGCCTCCCGCGCAAGGGACATCATTGCATAACCGGTAATAAGAATGACTTTAGTATGTTGCGATTTATTCATAACATGGTCAAGCACCTGTATTCCGTCGATATCATCCATGCGTATATCACTTACTACTATATCGAACAACTTTTCGTCAATTCTCTCAAGCGCAGTATGAGGATTTATAAAAACCTCTACACTGCATCCGATCTTTTCAAGGGCCGGTTTCAGTCTTTTACCCACAATTGGCTCGTCATCCAAAAGCAAGACCTCGAGATTTTCACTCATTTTTTTCTCCTGTTGTCTTTTATTGTTTCTGCCATGACATTAACTATATTAACACTTTTTCAATCCTGTAAAAACGGATTATATTTTTACCCGACAAATCATTACCGGAAGCTTTCTGCTGCCTGACCAAAATAATCATTAAAAACATGCACCTCTACATAGTCAACGCCCTCTATATCATTTGTCATTTCCTTTATTATTTTGGTCTTTTTCACTTTTTCTCTTTTAAGTGAAAGCAGTGAAATTATAAGCCTTCCTCCACTGGCCTGAATTCTAACATCCGGAAAACGTTTTATCAGGATGGCACGCGCCCTGGAAACAATGGCAAGATCCTCCATACATCTTATTGAATAGGTCATAGCCCTGAAACGCCTGTAGGATATTGTTTCCTCAATCATTTTAATTGCATCTTCCAGATCAATATTATCCAGGCTTATGGAAAAATCGTACCTTGATGAATCGGTTTCATCCAGATCATACAGATCCGAAGACCATCGTGAACGATATTTTTTTTCTTTATCAAGAAGTTTCCGGGCTGCCTGCCTTGTTATACCTGTATGAGCCATAACCTCGCGCAGTTTTTCATCCTCCTTTGACAATATCCTGACCCTTAAAACATGGGATACGCCAAGAACATATAAATGAGCTGCCAGCCCATGGCATACCAGATTGTCTCTCCGAAGTTCTTCAACTGTCGCCTCCTGTATATAGGAAAGAAGCAGGTTCCACTGTCTGACTGATGATCTGAATACAGAAGGCCGTTTTTCAAGGACTTTGATAAGATCATCAGCGGAAGTCCCATGCTTTTCGGCTATTTTGGGAAGAATGCTCTCTCTATCTAGGACCTCATAACCAAGGGATTCGGCAATCAATCCGGCAGTCTTCTTTTCAATCTCCGGTGAATCTGATGAAATAATTATAATGGACATGGATTATCCTTTCACAATAAAATTATATTGCCTTTTCATGGGGCGAAATATTCTGGTGAATTTCAATATTATTTATCCCCTCAACCGTTTCAGACAGCTTTTTAAGTGCCTCATCAATTTTACCGGTTAGGCGGTCATCTCCCTTTGCATATATAACGATGTTTCCGGATTCGCTTAACACCGATACATCAAAATGTTTTTCTATGAGAAATGCCTTGACCCTGCTTGCAAGTGCCAGATCATTCATCTTTTTCTGACTCTCATTTGTTGCCTTGAACTGATTGAGATTTGCTGCCTCACAGATTAAATTTACTGCATCGTCCACCGTGAATTTATGAATATGCACAACAAGGTCATAAAGATGGCTGTCCCAGGGATCGACTCCATAAAGGCTCTGGGTCCATTTCCGGCGTTCCTCGTCATCCTTCTTTATTATATCCAGAGCCTCCTGCCTGGTGACATTTTCTCTTTTCATCTCTATGGCAACACGGTCTTCAAGATCCGCGATAATTCTTACCTTGAGTACATGAGGTATTCCCTTTAACAGGACATGCCCTGCAAGGCCATGATATACAACATTATCATTTTTGATCCTGCCCGCCAGGGCACTCTGATAATATGCAACATAGGCCTTTTTGCTTCCCCCGATACGATCCAGTATACCTGGGGAATCATGTATTGCCTTAACCAGTTTTATCTCAGGAATCTGGTAAAGGTCGCTTGCATCCAGGATTACCTCCCGGCTCAGGCACTGGTACCCGAGTTTTTCAGCTACCTTTTCGGCTACTTCCTTGCCCATACTGTAGGAACCGCGTGATATTGTAATTATTGACATTTTTGCTCCCTGTTATTTTTTATTTTAAAAACCGTAAAAGACATAAATGGACCCTATCATTACCAGAATGAAAAGTACGCTCATGATACCGCCGGCCTTCATGAAATCCACACTCCGATACCTGCCCGGCCCCATGTAAAGGGCGTTAACCTGGTGCGTCGGAAGCAGGAAGGAGTTACTGGTGGCAATACCGACTATAAGCGCTGCCATACGCGGATCAGCGCCAACCTCTGATGCCATGTTTACTACAAGGGGCACAAGAAGCACTGTTGCACCCACATTTGAAATAACAAGTGTAAAGACAGTGGAAAGGACAGCAATAATGCTCATGAGTACTATAGGCTCTACCTCTCCGGTGGCAGATAATACTGTCTTTGCTATCCATGCTGCAGTACCTGTCTTTTCGGTTGCCGCGCCCAAGGGAATGAGCCCGGCAAGCAGGAAAACTGTCCGCCAGTCAACCGAATCATATGCCTCATCAATGTTAAGCACCTTGGTAATGACCATGCCTACAGCCCCTGTCAAAAGACATATGGAAAGCTGAATTTTAAAGACGAGTATCATTGTAAGCGATATCGCCAGCCATATTCCGGCCAGGGCAGCCTTTTCAGGCCTCATCAGTTCAACATCCACAGGAGTCGTAAAAAGCAGATCGCCTTCATCATGAAGCATTTTCAGTTTTGTCCATGTTCCGTGTATCAAAATTGAATCTCCGACCTGGAGAGGAAGTTCATCAATATGAGATCGATATATTTCACCCTGCCGGTATATTGCCATGGGCGTTACCGAATATTTCTCCTGGAGGTTGACCCTGTTTATATTTTTACCTGCAAATGAAGATCTTGGTGCAACAACCGCCTCAACTGTCCCGCTGTTCTGTGAATCAATATCATTTACAAAGGTCTGCAGGTTTTCCTTGAGGATCATGTCCTCCACCTTTGCCATCCTCTCAACATCCTTTTTCTTACCGAAAACTACCAGATCTACCTTTGACCGGATAATTGTGTCGCCCGATGGTGATTTAACCTTGATGTCAGGCGGTTCAGTAATGGCCACAACATTTACCAGGTAGTTTTTCCTGAGGTCATCCACCCTTACCGGTTCACGGTAATCGGTAAAGTTTTCAGGGGTCCTGAGTTCGTAGGGGGTGCCTATCTCATCAATGGGACTGTCAGATATTTGTGCTGTAGAATTAATCTCCTCCTGGATATTTTTTGAACCCTGGGGAAGAACAAATCTGCCGAAAATAATAAAATAAATTATTCCGCATACCACAAGAGAAAGCCCAACCGGAGTTACATCAAATAAAGAGAAGGGTTTCAGGTTAAATGGAATTATCAGATCGTTTAGAAGGATAAGCGGGCTTGATCCGACAAGGGTTATGGTTCCCCCAAGTATAGCGCTGAAACCTATCGGCATCAAAAGTCTGCTTATGGGTATGTTGAATGATTTACTTATACGCTGGATTGCAGGAAGAAAAAGAGCGGCTGCACCTATATTCTGCATGAAGCTTGAAATAACCGCAATAGCCATCGATATAGCGATAATAATGTTAGACTGACTTTTACCTGCGATTTTAAGGATGGGTTTTACAAGCTTGTTTATAAGGCCTGTCTTATCAAGACCTGCTCCGATTATTATAACCGCTATGATAGATACCACCGCGTTACTGCTTAAACCGCCAATAGCCTCTGCAGGAGTTACCAGATGCAGCAGGGGGAGTGTAACCATCATCAGGATCGCAACTACATCAAGCCTTATCCATTCAGTGATAAACAGGAATACAGCAACAGCAATCATTGATATTACAAGAATCATTTCAGGTGTTAGGCTATTCATTAATATCTTTCCTTTTCAGTTCAGGTTGTCTCTGACTCTCAACAGGGATAAAATACCGGGGCTTTATACCTGTAATATTTTCAATACAAATCTCAATCATCCGCCTTTATCTTCTGTACTTTGACTGCCGGCAGCAATTAAAGGGCACTCCAGGATATCAGCGATCTTTGCCATCCAGTGCGTTTTACGCCCATGACTTGCATAAGGCAGTTTCTCATCGCTTCCCCAGATAACAGTTTGAAAGGAATCTCTCTCTGCAAGAAATTTCAGGAGTTCGACAGATGCATCACCCACCCTTATTGCGACACTGACAGGTATCCCCTGCTTCAACAGATCTGAGGACATTTCGCCAAGAATTTTACTGATCCGCGTCTCTATTTTTTTAATGGCTTTTCTTTTTGAATCAATTGACAGGCGACCTGGAAATGACATCTCCATCAGCATAAGGAATGTGACATCCGAATCCATGCGATGGGCCAGTTCACATGAGTATTTTACTGCATGATCGCATACTCTTTCATTTTCAAATATTACGAGTATATTTTTAAACATTGCCGGTGTCCCTGTCCGTGCCTTTTGTCGGATAAAATAGAGTTTTTTATAGAATATGCTGATTTGATGAAATTGACAGAGCATCTTTCGTGCCAGGCAAGCTCAATTGATTTCTGCCTGATATTACTGGAATAATTTGATTTTATCGGATATCTGTGGAGGACTTGATTGTTGCATTATGAAACACAATAAGGCTGGGACCGCCTTAGAGACAGCACGAATGCATAAAGTTTAAAATGTTGCAAAAACGAACGATCATGTTGCAAAAAATCACTGATTATTCTGATCTACTCAAGACCATATTTTTTTATTTTACGCCAGAGTGAGGCACGGTCTATCCCGAGGATTTCTGCCGTGGCTTTCTTGGCCCCTCCTGTTATCTGGAGGATATGAGATATATATTCATGTTCAAGTTCTTCCAGATTAAGGAGGGCATCAGGAGATTTCTGGTAGGAATAGAACTTAAACTGGGAGAGATCAAATGGAAGGTCATGCACATGTATGATATCCGTCCTGCACATGGCCACTGCATGTTCAATTATATTTTCAAGCTCTCTTATGTTGCCGGGGAAGGTATAATTTTTTATCAGGTCCATTGCCTCTTCAGATATTGCCCTGATCTTTTTCTTTGTCTTTTTCAGGCATTTTTCAAGCATATGATAAGACAGAAGAGGTATATCTTCCCTGTGTTCGGCCAACCCCGGCAGTATAATATTTACGACATTAAGGCGGAAAAAAAGGTCGGACCGGAAATCACCTGCATCGGCTGCAGCCTTGAGATCTTTTGCTGTTGCAGCAATTATCCTGACATCAATAGGTATTTGCGTTGTACCTCCAACCCGCATAATTTCTCTCTCCTGGATAACACGCAGGAGTTTTATCTGCATGGAAAGAGGCATGTCTCCTATTTCATCCAGAAATACCGTGCCGCCATTGGCTGTTTCAAGCAGACCTGCCTTTTGCGCCGTTGCCCCGGTGAAGGCATCCTTTTCATGACCAAAGAGTTCATTATCAATAAGCTCTTCATTAAAGGCCGCACAGTTAAAGGCAATAAACGGTGATTTGCCTCTGTTACTGCATGTATGAATCAGCCTTGCTGCAAGCTCTTTTCCCGTACCTGATTCTCCTGAAATAAGGACATTGCAGTCAGTCGGCGCTATCTGGTAGATTATTTCCTTGATACGCTGAATCGCAGGACTCTTTCCTATTATCACAGGCTGTCCGGGGTTAGCTGCACTCTTTTTGGAATTTCGGCCTTCTTCCCTTAATTTTTTTTCTTTAAGGGCATTTTCTACCCTGTTACGAATTTCGTCAGGAGTGAAGGGTTTTGACAGATAGTGGTATGCACCGTATTTTGTGGCTTCAATTGCCCCGTCGAGTGATGCATAACCTGTAATCAGAATGACTTCAATTTCCGGGGCAATGGATTTAACGCGGTTGAGAAAGCTAAGCCCATCCATATACGGCATTTTAATATCGCTTATTACAATATCATATGACTCACTCCCTATTTGTTCCAGAGCCTTCACAGGATTTATACATGTGGAAACAGTGTGTCCTGACTTTTCAAGTATCCTTCTCAGGTTTTTAAGCACAATGTTTTCATCATCCACAACGATAATGCGGCCTGTTATGTTTTCTTTGCTTATTTCAGGGGCCATAGAAGTTTTTCAGTAAAATATTAATAATGTTGCAGAATTTAACATAAGAGACATGTTTTAGCAATGGGGGCGAAAACCGGGAGCAGGGTTGACATTTCTCCAATCACATTATAAAACTTCCCTAATTCTCAGGGCGGGGTGAAATTCCCCACCGGCGGTATCCCGTAATTCCACGGGGAGCCCGCGAGCGCTTTCATATAAATGGAAGGTCAGCAGATCTGGTGCGATGCCAGGGCCGACGGTTACAGTCCGGATGGAAGAGGATGAGCCGATATGCACAGAGCAGATCCTTTATTTCTATGGGATCTATAGCTCTGCCTGCCTGATGCTTTTCGTATTTCCTATGCCCTGATTCAACAAACTTTATTTTTCAAGGAGAAAGTCATGAATCAGAGTAAAACAATTTTAACAGGAGAACATTTTCAGTCAAAAGTAGAGCGGTGTCTCAACTCACTAAAGAGCGGAAACGGGGTGATTGTCACGGATGATGAGGACCGGGAAAATGAGGGAGACCTTATATTTTCTGCTGAGTCATTGACAAATGAGCAGATGGCCATGCTTATCCGTGAATGCAGCGGTATAGTCTGTCTCTGTTTACAGGCGCAGATCGTTGATAAATTGAATCTTCCCATGATGGTTGAACACAATAAAAGCGTATACAAAACTGCATTTACAATATCCATTGAGGCGGCAGAAGGAGTAACAACCGGCGTATCCGCAGCCGACCGCGTCACGACAGTAAAAAAGGCAATAGCAGATAATGCCGTACCTGGAGATATTCACAGCCCGGGCCATGTATTTCCACTTAAGGCGCGTAAAGGCGGTGTTCTGGAAAGAGCCGGGCACACTGAGGCAACAGTGGATCTCATGGAGATGGCGGGTCTTAAGCCATGCGGAGTATTATGTGAAATAACAAATCCGGACGGCACAATGGCAAGGTTTCCGGAGCTTGAGGCTTTCTCGGAAAAATACCAAATCCCGATGGTAACCATTCAGGATATCATTGAATACAGGAAGACTATTAAACCATTTACGCCGTCGACAAAATCAGCGTATGGACCCATCGGAAAAGGATATTGATGATCTCAGGGACGCGATAAAGGAGATAGGCAGGATGGCACACGAAGAATGCCCTGCCCCCGATTAACCGGGAGAGCCGGATCAATCTTATATCAGGCATATATATTTTTATTGATCCAGAGGTAATTTCTCAATATACTCTTCTCCCGGTATCGTGTTTTGAACAAAAAGTAATCCTATTCCAAATCTATATTTGAATACAGGAGGAGAAAATGACCCCGAGTAACCGAAGCTGGCTTCCCCCTTACCTTGATCCCGGAGCATTTCATCCCGCTGCACAGGAATGTGTTATCCTGTTTAAAGAGCCTCCCTTTCTTTTTCAGGATTTTGTTGCCCGAGCCATGAGCTTTCTTGAAAGCGACATGGTAAGTAAAATGGGATTTAAATATGATCGTGCAGCATCACTTCCCTGCAAATGGAAGTGTTCGGATGAATCTCTCTTTGGTGTTGATCTTTGTCTCTATGCCTTTACGGGACAGTACCCCTTTGACAAGGGCAAGATCGGCGGCATGTATAACGAGGGTTCTCTTGGTGCCGCGGTTCATCATGCCGCAATCAATCTTGATTTCGGCGGATCTCACGTAGGCTACATCCCGGGTCCGGAAGGAGGGAGGTTCGGAAATGTGCGCAGGCCCCTTCATAAAACAGAGCATTCTTCTGACTGCGGATATCTGATGTCCTTTATTGCCCCCTTTAAACAGACATATGATGATGCACGTGAAAATATCCTTATATTCTCGGTAGAGGGCGAAGACAGTGTTTTTATTTCTATTCCAAATGAATATCTCCAGCCAGGCTGGTCAAGCCACCGCATCAAACTGCTCGTGAATATTGAACTCCTGACAACAAGCCTTGTTGAATACGACATAAGCAAGCCCTATACACACAAGGTCGCAGGCAGGACACTCTTCAGGCTGAGCGAGGAATTTCTTTCATACATCCATCCTGAAAAGGCAGACAGGTTCCGCTCCCCGGACATGACACCCATAGGAACTGAACTTACAGCCGAATATTTTGATATATTCGACAGCCAGGCCGAACTGGGCGGAGATGGATCACCGGTAGACAGGCTGCTGCCATATATGAAGTGGATCCTGGCATCAAAACTTGCCCCCTATCAGCTGAAATGCGCAGTAACAAATACCAACATCGAGTACAACAAACTGACAGACAGCGTCCGGAGTGAAGCCTTTATGCCATATGGCTTTGCAAGTTTTACAGGGATATTTATAGATATATACGATGAAGATCTGGGCAGTTACATAAATCTTTTTCAGCCGACCGGCATAAGCATCAAACCCCAGGGAAAAATCCGGGAGATAGAGATACCGCCTGCAGAGGTCCGGGAAATGTTTCAGAAACTGGAACCTGCAAAACCAGTTATTCCCTGTGAAAATGTATTGAACTATAAAAACGCAGAAAAAACACTTGAAAAATTCACCTTTAAACCTGGTGTTTTCCAGCGCAGATGGAAAGACCTGCACCCGGGGGATTTCTCTTCTTACTAACCAAACACAAAAAGGGCACGGCGCCTTTCGACGAGCTTAATGTCGGATGACGCCTTGCCCCTGCAACTGGCCGTAAAAGGTTTTTAAGAAAATCAGAATAATTATCTCCCCGGATAGGTTAACTCAGGATAAAGTTTTTTGTAGCACTCAGGGCAAATACCATGACTGAACTCTGCTGAAGACCGGTTTTTTACATAGGTTTCAACCTGTTCCCAGTAGCCTTCATCATTCCTGACATTTTTACAGCTGCAGCAGATGGGTATCAACCCGGACAGGGATTTAATTTCTCTCATCGCCTTCTCCAGGTTCTGCTTTTCCTTATTCAAAATAATATTTTTTCTGGTCAGTAGATTTCCATACCTTTCTCTGGAAGCCTCCAGGCCAAAGGTCATAAAGGTAACCAGTGCTAATGAAAGTAAAAACCGCAGACTGATACCGATCTCATATTTATAGATACTCAATGAAAATGGATTTAGCAGTAAAAACAGCAGGATACAGAAGAAAACCGTATTGTATACACTTCCCTCCCTTTTTCCCAGGAGATACATATAAACCAGCGGAAAGGGGAAAATCCAGAAAACTGCCGTTCCTTCCCCGGAACCTATTACAATATTATATAGAAAAATTATGGACATCAGGGAAAGTACCAGCCGGTAGATAAGAAGATCCAAATTAAATTTTTTTATCCCGATAAATCCGGCAATCAGAACCACGAACATAAGCACATTGGACAGTATTTCCAGGAACTGATTTTCAATGATATCAACTATTGTAAAGATAGTTACAATTGGAATGCAGATCGCTATACAAAAGTAGGCAAATGTGCGTTTCCTTTTCTTTTCAATTTCAACAATTTCTGATTCTGCCATGATTATGCCATACCTCACAATAATAAAACCAATTAAACAAGTTGATTATTTTTAACATGCCTATTTATTTTAGGCTAGAACAAAATAGAATTTAGGGACAATAAAATACCTGGCGCAGGCTAAAGGTCTTTAAAATGATCAATCAGCCTATAAGCAGGAAATATTGTGAGTATCTGTATGGCTACAGACAGGCATTGCCCTCAGCAGAAATTTTAATTTTTTATTTATTTTTATAAACAGTATTTTCCAGTCCTCTCATCCGTAATAACGCCCTGCCAGTTCAAGCCGAAACAAAAATCATAGGCATTGCCTTCACTGTCAACATGAACCTTCATATCAAGAGGCACATCCTCCATCTGTGTTTCAACTGTATTCATATCAAAGGGCATCTGAAGAGGCAAAAGACCTGACGGCTCGGCCCTGCCTGATATGATTTCAAGAACAGCCTGGTCCTGGACATCAAAATTGATCAGCAGGGCATCAATATCCCTTTCAAACTCCTTAACTATTGTCGGATTTGACATCTTTATTATAACTACAACAGGCTTATCCCCCATGGCTGCCTTTGTGTCCATTACCAGTTTAAGGTCACTGCTGTTATTGGCAATAACCGCCTTTCCTTTATATGTTCTGTTGAGCACATCGGAATCCCTTTTATCACCGGCAATACTCGGGTCCCTGGCCTCTGCTGCACTATACTCGCCATACTGCAGGCTTATGGGAACAAATCCATTACCGCCCTTCTCTGCATCCTCTTTGCTGTATCCCTGCGCTGCGCCATTATCCGGACTGTTGATCATGACAATGGCCATATCCGCTGCATCCGGATCATCAGTAACATTAAAATATCTTTCTGCGATTTCAGGGTTTATCGGATATTCCCACTTTTCAGGACTTTTCTGTCCCCAGAAATCTGTTGACGATGGGACATATCTTTTCGGTATATAAACTGTCTTTTCTTTATCAACAGGCAGGGTGTTATTGACATTCTTCAGCATAACAACAGACCTGACCTGGGCCTCATAACCTTCTTTCATAAATTCAGGCTTTCCTACCGTGTTTTTTGTTTCATCAACATTAAGATAGGGGTTTTCAAAAAGCCCTGTCCTGAAGATATTTCTTAATAATCTTACGGCCGATTTTTCAAACCTGGCACGCATAAATTCTTCGCCATGCTCCTTTACGCCTTTCTCATAGGCCTCAATTACCGGACCGGAATCATTGTTCCCGCCAAACTGATCACCTCCGGCCATGATAACCCTGTAATGCCTCTCCATGACAGACAGGTTTTCCACCCCCCATGGGGTCTGACCAAAAACCGCCATGCCCCCATCATCCTTTGTAACGCCCCAGTCAGTACATACAACACCATCAAAACCGTATTTATTCCGGAGAAGATCTGTAATGAAATATTTGCTGAAGGCATTGCCAACATTTTCACCTTCAGGGTTCTGGTTAAATGAAATTGTATAGTACGGCATAATAGCTGAAGTTGTTTTGGTTCCTTCATCAAGTTTAAAGGCGCCATTTACAAAAACATCAATATGTTCCTGTATATTGTTTCCGGGATAAACAGCAAATTTTCCAAAACCGAAGTGAGCATCACGTCCGCCTTCACCGGCACCGCCTCCGGGCCAGTGCTTGGCCATGGCATTTACACTTTCATAGCCCCATCCATCTGAAATCACCTTTGTACCGGTTGAGGTCTGAAACCCGTCAATATAGGCCCTTGCCATATCCGTCGAAAGTCTGGGGCTCGGTCCGAATGTGCCCTTGAAACGATACCACCTCGGGTCTGTTGCTATATCTATCTGGGGAGAGAGAGCAGTAGCAAGCCCCAGTGCCCGATATTCAATAGAGGCGATCTCTCCGAACCTTCTAACCAGTTGCGGATCAAAGCTGGCGGCAAGACCTATGGAGCCTGGCCACCTTGATATCTCGCCCCCTGCCCCGAGTGTGTATTCCGCATCAGATGCAGCCTCATGCCTTGGATCACTGCTTGTATTTATGGGGATTCCAATGCCCAGGCTCTCTGCAAGTGCCTGGGCATTGTTATTCCACCCTGCTGCCGCCTCCGGGCTTTCCACGCTGGTAATCAGTACATGCCGGAGGTTATCGTTTGTGAGAAAATCAATCTGCCCGTCCGAAAGATCGGACGGTTTAGCCCCGCTCTCACTGTAGGATTTTCCGCTGTATGTATCTCCCTGGTATATCCCGCCTCCGGGTATTGCCTGGTGCCCGCTGTAGAGCATTAACCCTGCTATCTGGTAAAAGGACATTCGGGATGAAAGGTCCTTTGCCCTTTTGTCAGCAGATAACCGCCAGTCTTCATATGGCTCAAGGGTTCCATTCCTGTTTAGATCCTTGAAACCGAATCCGTCCACAGTTAAAATCGTAACTCCTGAGGATGGAGAATAGGCAAGGGTCTGCCCTCCTTTGTTGCGGACTGTCTTTACCCCGTCCTTCTCTGTCTCGGTCCATTTTGGCCCGCAGGCAAACAGCATAAATGAGAGGATGACAAAAGATAAAAGTTGCACTCGTAATATTTTAATTTTCATCACTCAAAACCTCCTTAATAGATGATGATAATAGAACAGATGCTGACATGTTTCTTTTTGGAAATATAAAGATGGCGAGTTGAAGTATCGATAGGGATTACCTCTTCAGGAAAGCAAACAAAATTAAGCCTTCAAACCAATACGCAATTGTGTTGTATCATATTGAGGTTACAGCTATTTGTCAATTTTTGATTCCTTATATTATTCTAATTCCGGTGCTCTTTTTGATGTTTCACCCTCTTCAGATTGAACAGTAATACTTTTTAGCCGGCAAAAGCTATTTTTGGTTATTAAATTTGATAAGTATTTGAATAAAATACTAAGGGATGACTCAAAAATAAAATCACATTTTAGTTGGATGTAAAATATAATTCCACTCAGGTAATAGGCCATTTTTGATGGCTATTTGATCCATTTGTTTGTTAGAAACTTTCTCTCCTGTTTTATAATTTTTTCTGACAAAATGTGCTTTCACCTTGAGGCCTGTAGATGTTTTTGTAGTACGGATATATTTTAGCACAGTCTCATACGATTCAAGCGGACGTCCAGCCCAGTTTTTGCTGACCTCTGAAAACAGTCTATGTTCGATAGGGTTCCATTTTGACGAACCGGGAGGATAGTGGCTGACTCTGATGGATAATCCATACCGGTTACAAATATTTTTTTGGATTTTATATTTCCACACCCTTGATCGGCAGCTGTTGCTACCGCCTGAATCAGCCAGTATAAGCAGCTCTTTGACATCCGGATAATTGGCTTTCCCTTCGGTCTTCCACCAGGTCTCAATGGAATCAACAGCAAAAGAGGGCGTATCCCGTGTAACACCCAGAAAAACTGTACCGATATTTTTTTGTGTATCATAGATACCGTATGGAATAGCTTTCCCTTTGGCATCACTAGGGAAGTCATGATCTTTAACTTCAATGGGAGATTCCTGCCAGGAATCTCCCCAGTTTTTAAAGTTCCCAATCAACTCTTTTTTCTTGGTATCAACACTGATAACAGGAAGTTGTCGTTTCGTAAATTTTTCGCGTAAATCGGCAATATAGCCAAATTGCTGGTCTCTTTTTTTCGGGTCCGGCGGATTGCTTATCCCGGATTCTATTTTTTTACAATTCACTTTCAAGGAAAAGCCCATTTGTTTTAAAAGCCTGCATACTGTATTTGCGGAAACAATAATTCCAATAGACTCCAGTTCGCTGGATATTTTTTCCGTGGTTTTTCGTGTCCACTTCAGTCCGCTTATTGGATGGCCTGCTGTTTCGTATTTCAAAAGCTTTCTTATCCTTTCGGTGACCTGCGGAATTTTTTTTCCACAGGTTTTCTGCCGGCTCCTTTCTCGCGGATACGATCGACTTTTATATCCTGGCTGAATAATTCTCTACGCCCTTTGGAAACAGTATGAACATCCAATCCCAATAATTTTGCGATTTGGTTATCTCCGCCATGTCCCAATTTATAGGATTCCAAACCAGCATACAGTCGTCGCTGCTTTTCATCTAATAGACTGAAAAACAATATTATCGCTGCTTTCAGCTCCTCAGAGAGCAGTTTAATTTCATATGAGAGGTCAACCTCAAATTTTTCAGCGCCTGTTTTACGAACTGCAATCTGCCTTTTTTTATCATGCACTTCACTGGAAAGATACACATAGTATCCCCCGAATTTCTCTCGGTTGATTCGTCCTTGCTTATAAAGACTCAGAAGGGGGTGTTTGGTTTCAACATGAAGGATATCTTCAAGTTCGTGAGTTGTATAGCCGGCGTTTGAGTTTTCCACAAACTCTTTTGCCGTTTCAACGAGATTGCCATATTGGGAAAACCACACCGATTGAAAGGACCATAAACCAAGTTCATCAAATTTTGGAATGTTCTGCAAGGTGTAGTACTTTCCCCTGTGAGAATAACTTGAAAGATAGTTAAGCTCTTTGAGTGATCGAAAAACAGTCATTGTACTATTGGTATGAAGTGCATGTTTTAGATTGTCTAACCTTCCGATTTTATTGCTTTTAAAGAATTCCAAGGCTTCGTTTAACCGAGGTTTTTGAGCGTACATTTGATATAGTTCCCCCTATTAAATTGATAATAGGGGGAACTATATCAAATTATTTTCAATCCTGTCAATATTTAACCTGCTAATATTACAATGTAATATATCTATCGCCATGTCAGACGCTTTCAAGCTTTATGGTATAGTTCATCTTTAATCTGTTAATTTATTTCTGAGTCATCCCTAAGCATCCCGCCTCTAATATAAAAAATCCACCGCCAAATTTATCTTAGGCAACAATAACAGTGGATTTTGGGTATCAGTTTCAGATACAAGGCGCCGAAGGAGCGCCGGCTGAGGCTTATAAAAGGTCCGACTCAGGGAGGATTGGCTGCCGTCTTCCTTAGCAGATGACATTTTGATGGTGGATCAGGGCGAACATCAAAATCTTGACTTTACTCACCCATTGTTGCATTTTATAATCAACATGTTAAATAAAGATATAAACTGATTCCTCTCTACTGACTGAAGGGGTTGGGAAAGGGAGAAGAAAGGAAACAGGGCTGACGCAGCCTGAATTCATGGGCATCACAAAGGTGAAGGCAAGGCTGTGTGCGGGTGACGGCTCATTTGAAACAGATGAAGGAACAAACAACAGATATCTCTTTCAGAGCGAATGGCTCAAACGAAAGGGACAGCCGGATAAAATGGTATTAATGGAGGTATTTGGAAACAGTATGGAGCCTGAGTTGAAATCAGGTGACACTGTTCTTGTCGACAGCTCTCAGAACAGCATAATACCCGGCCTTGTCTACGCAGTGGGCATAGATGATACAATAATGATAAAACGTATAGAAAAGCACCCAGGGAAGATACTTTTAAGGAGTGATAACAAAGAGTACGAACCCATCGTTGTTGAAGGTGAAGGCATAAACAGTATGCGCATAATAGGCCGCATTATCTGGACCTGCCGAACCCTGTAAATCATTCGTCATTCCACTGCCCCGACCGCGGAATCCAGTTTTTTTGTCTTTCGTAGTGGCGAAAAATCTTTCGCCCTCTTTCCCTGCCAGCCTTCGGCTAACCAGCTTCTTTAGCCCGGTATTTCCTCGTTCCAATGGCCCACCGTATGAACGCTATCTTCTGACGCTCTGCGTAGATTTTAAGTTTCCTGATGCACCGAACTCTGACATCTGACCTCTATTTCTCCTAACAGCCTTCAGGCTAACAGTCTTCAGCCTGTTATCCTCTCTCGCTTTTACATCTCTTACCCTAACAGCCTTCAGCCTTCAGTCTAATAGCCTGCCTTTTCCTCATAACCTGTTTTACCTGATCAAGAAGTTTCATGATAAACCTCCTTATAATTGTTTTGACATCATTTTATAATTATGGTTGATTTACAGCCATTGCCTGATCATTTAATCGATAGAATTAAATACTTCTTATCATTCCCCGACTACTCGAAGATCCCGTGTTGTTTACGGGGGATCAGGAAATCCATGCAACGAACGTCATTCCCGGCTCCGAACAGGGAATCCAGTAGTTTTAAATGCTTTTTTCCTGGCTTTATTTATGAGAAGCTTGAATTGCCAGATAATAAACTACTTGTTTATTTTTATCAACTTTTTCCGTATTTTTGTTTTCCAATATGGCTGATATATTTAGATATTTGTGTAATATCAGCCATATAGCAAATAATAAAAAATACAAGAACCCTGATACAGGAAAATTTGTCCATATAGACCAGGGCCATCTTCACTCATACGTAATATTCTTACAACCTATTGATTTATAATGTTATTATTGATTTTATTGTGTTTTTAAGTATATTGGTTTTTATATTATGCGTTGCCTGTTTTTCCGCTTTCAATATGGAGCCAATAATAAGATAAATTATTGAATTTATAATTATTAACGAGTATTTTCGGGCAATTTTCAAAGAGCGGATATGGGAAAATGGGCCCGGTACTCCTATGTTGGCTGTCAATAGAATAGAGCAAAGGGAATTTCACTGGAAACGGAAATGAAGTTGCAATTACATGTAACTCAAGGGCGCGAGAATTGATCTAAAATAAAAAAGTAACAAAAAAACAAAGGAAATCCATTCCCCGGAAATTCTTTTGAAAAATAATTCAGAACAATATAAAAAGAAGAATCAAAAAATATAGTATTCAAAAAGCATCAAATCTTTAAAAATCAGTAATTGAAAGTAAGCAGTCAAAAACAAACTAAACAGGTTGGCGGCAGCCAACCAGTGCATCTACAAGGACCGTGCTATTTTTTTCGCCTTTTTTAATCTATCTGCCAGCCATAAACTTTAGTGCATTTAAAATGGCAAGTAGGTTTGCACCGCACGGCCTGTAATGCTTTTCGTTGGCGTGCTTGAAAGTAGAAAGAATGAAATTACAGGGAAATCGGAAATAAAGTTGCCAATAACATGTAACTCAAGGGCGCGAGAATTGATCTGGAAATAAGAAGGTAAAAAAATATCAAGGAAATCCATTCCTCGGAAATTCTTTGAAAAATAATTCAGAACAATATAAAAAGAATAATCAAAAAACATAGTATTCAAAAAGCATCAAATCTTTAAAAAACAGTAATTGAAAGTAAGCAGTCAAAAACAAACTAAACAGGTTGGCGGCAGCCAACCATTGCATCTACAAGGACCGTGCTATTTTTTTCGCCTTTTTTAAACTATCTGCCATCCATGAACTTTCTTGCATTTAATATGGCAAGTAGGTTTGCACTGCCCGGCCTGTAATGCTTTTCGTTATCTTTTAGGAGAACTATAATTATGCCAATTTCAATAGAGAGAGAAATAAAAAATCAATTTGCTAAATTTTTCGAAGAATGTGATTGGACAACATTTAAGAAAGCTGCCGATTATTTTTTTGAAACTTCTGCATTCTTATTGACTAAAGATATTAAATTTGGCCCCGAACAATATAAACTTTTAAGACGGAACACATCTAAAAGATTGTACATTGGTATTGGTTCTGAATTACTTTTAAAAGCAGTATATTTAAAAAATGGGTATTGCATAAACAAACCAAAGCCTGGCACTATTAATCCAAATCAATATCCTTTTCAATTAGCTAACATAAATCGTCAAGACTTCAAAGACGATGATACTCTTAGTTTAAACCAATTGATTGGGAAATTGACCATAGTTGAACAAGGATATCAGGATATAAATATTATTCTCAATGGATTAAAAATATCAAAAGTGTTTAGGAACAAAGAAGGTCATGTGGCCATAGCTTGGCATGACTTTGTCCCTCAAAATTATATTGATATTGAAAACTCAATTAAAGAAATCTACAAAACATCCTTTGGCGAAGTTTTAGATATTAAAATCGCAATGACAGACGCGGATAATCCCGTTTTTAAAGTAAATTAAAGATAACATTTAAATCAACAAGGACATGCTATTATCTTGCCGAATCGGGCTTTCGTGGTTCGCAAAATATAATACATTAAATAATCTTCAAAGGCAGGCACCGCATGCCTGTTATTTAGGCGTTGGCTTTCAAATATTTAAGATTCATTGACAGATAATCATGCTCGAAAGGAGAATCATAATATGTTCGGACTTGGACTCCGTATGCCTGCACTATTAATAATCATTGGGTTTATTTTATGGGTTATAGCAGTTATAAGTTTAAGTAAAAAAGAAATTGATAATATCTCAAAAGTTTTATGGGCGGCTTTTTTCACATGGACTCCAATTGTTGGACCCATTTGTTATTTTGTTATAAATCCTAAAAAAGAAATCTCATAATAAAGTAAGCAGACAAAAACAAACTAAACAGGTTGGCGGCAGCCAACCATTGCATCTACAAGGACCGTGCTATTTTTTTCGCTTTTTTTAAACTATCTGCCAACCATAAACCTTCGTGCATTTAACATGGTAAGTTGGCCTGCACCGCCGGCCTGTAATGCTTTTCGTTATTTGTATTTAAGGTATATCACTTTTTCTTGCTGTGAACAGTTAAGGAGGAATAAAAATAATGAAAATTAAGATGTTTTCTACAATCCTTTATGGAAAAGTTACAGGTTTTGCAAAAAGACGATTAAGTGAACCGCTCCATACCGAATTGGAAAATGAAATACATGAATGGCTTGCACAAAAACCAAATATTAAAATCCATGATATAAAACAATCTATGTCTGGTGGCAGTATTGCTGCGCCTAAAGTTGTTGTCTCAATATTTTATGAATAAGCTGGTATTATATCACAGCAAATAACCAGGCAATCAAGGTGACTTGCTAGTTTTTCTTGCCGATTGAAATTCAACAGTATCAACGGTCTTCATACTTTATCGACCATCGGCACCATTAAACCGCAAGCTCCTTATCGTCGCCGTTAAAAGCTTAAAGGACATAATAAAGAAGGTAATTTAAGGTATTTGGGGAAATAGGAAATATTTCCTGAATCCCCAAATGGCAGTATCAAAAATAAAATTCCGGGCTGAATTGATGTCTATTTACAAAAATTGGCAATCTTGCCAAAAGTTGTAAATAGAAAATAAGAATCAAAATATTGTTGTAATAATAACTGGTTATCAAAAATACAAAGTCGGTAAATAGCGGGCAAAATCGGCTTTTAACCTGGCGTTCAAGGGGACCCGGCTACTATATCGCCGGGCGAGCAGAGTCAATATTAACAACTATCTTAGGAGCATGAGGCCAGTCGCCATTAAACCGCCGGGCTCCTTAACTTTTCGTTAGCCCTCAGAAATATGAATGATAAAATTAAAAATATTGAAGAAGAAATAATTGAAACTGCTCGGAAACAGTTGCAGAAAGAAACTGAAATACGATGGATTGTTTTAGTTTTAGGAAGTATTTTTCTGGGGGTTTGCTTCTACGCACTTTCAATATTAATTAAAAAATTAGATCAACTTGGCCTTGAGCAAATAACCGCTGGCTTCATTGCAGGTTTTTCTCTCAGTTTTACCTGCGCTACATTTGGTATTTTGGGCGGTATTTGCATTGCGAAATTTATTCAGGGTTTTGCTATAGACAATCAATAAAATAAATTGCTTGTCGAATATCATGATCGTTTACAGGAACTTTCGGGTAAAAAAAATATTTGATGGGCTAACATCACAATTAAGTGCGACTGGCTACTATCTTGCCGGGCAGAGTTCTTAGGCTTCGGAACATTTCTACTTGCATGACATTGGTTGCCATAAATACGCCAGCCCCTTATTGTGGGCGTTGGCTGTCAATAGAGCAGAAAAAAGAATCACGGCAGAATCGGAAGCGAAGTTGCAAATAACAAGTGACTCAAGGGCGCGAGAATTGATCTGAAAATAAAAAGGTAACAAAATAAAGGAAATCCATTCCCCGGAAAATCTTTGAAATTAAAATCAAAACAATATAAAAACATAGTATTCAAAAGCATCAAATCTTTAAAAATCAGCAATTGAAAGTAAGCAGTTAAAAACAAACTAAACAGGTTGGCGGCAGCCAACAAAACACTAAACAAGGACAGGCTGTTTTTCTTGCCAAATCGAACCATAAAGGTTCACGAAGTTATTTCTAGCAATAACCTTCAAAGGTTTGCCCCGCCTGCCTGTTAGTGTGGTCGTTAAGTTTAAAAGGATAAAGTACATACTGCAATGAAAGATTACGACACCAGCATTTATCAACCCATAAAATTATTTGGCATTGTGTTGCTCATTCTATCGGTAACAGGAATAATATTTTTTGCTTATATATTTATTGAACAAGGAGAGCAGGAATTTATATGGTTTGTTACAATAGTCTCGCTATACTACATCTTAATTGTAATTGGCATATTGCGTAAAACTGTATGGGGATACTATATATTCAAATCATTATTGTATCTAATGCTACCGACACTTCCGATGGGAATAGTGTCCTATAAATATTTAAAATACATTAAAAAAAATGACTTAAAGACACACTTTGTTAATTTTATTTAGGAAAGTGCTTTAACAAAAACTTAACCTGTCGCTCCACAAGACCCCGGAGGGTCTCTTTTGTTTTTCGCGCAACATCACGGCGGGGCTTGTGAGCTGGCCGTTAAAAGCTGAAAGGCTATAATGAAGAAAGCATCATTTACGGTATTTGGGGAAGTAGGAAATATTTCCCAAATCCCCAAATAGCAGTATAAAAATAAAATTCCGGGCTGAATTGATGTCTATTTACAAAAATTGGCAATCTTGCCAAAAGTTGTAAATAGAAAATAAGAATCAAAATATTGTTGTAATAATAACTGGTTATCAAAAATACAAGGTCGGTAAATAGCGGGCAAAATCGGCTTTTAACCTGTCGCTTCACAAGACCACGAGGGGCTTCTTTCAATTTTTGCTGAGCATCTCGGCGTGGCTTGTGAGCTGGCCGTTATGGGTTTAATTCAGGAGGTAAATTATGGTTCGTAAAAATAAAATGTTTGTTTTTATAGTAACAATAATTCTATCCATAGCTTTTACTTCATGTGCTCTCAAGAATAATAACGCAAAAAATGAGAGTCAAATCATTTCCCAAGAGCAGGCAGCAAAACATGCTGCTAACCTCGCCAATGAGAAATGTCAAAAAGATTTTGGTCACTCACCATTTAAACCTGAATCATATAAAGCTGAATTTATTGACTCCAAATGGCATTGGGGGAAAATCGGTCCAATAGGCATTTATGGATATTCTGCAAAAGTTGAGTTCTGTAAAGATGGTTCAGACAAAAATGTTCAAGTCGCTTTGAGTAAAGATAAAGTAATTCATAATGAACCCAAATTTCGAAAGGTAACAATAGAAATGGAAATGCCTGAAAGTGATCGTAAATATATTGAAAAGATAATCCAGGACATAAAACGTGACAAAGAAAACCCATAACCCGCTAATCAACCGGATTTGGCGAAAAGCTTGCCAAACCGGTTATCAGCACCGTTAAATTTTCAAGGAGAGGTCATGTTCAGGTCAACGTGGAAAAATAATATTGAAAAAGCCTACCCTGAATTAAAAGGGTTTCCATATGATGTCCAACTTAAAATCATAGAAAAAGCCAGACATGAAATATTTGATAAAGAGAATTCATCTCTCTTTTGGAGAACACCAATACCACTTTTAGTTTTAGTTTTGATTGTTACAATTGTTTTTTTTATCCTATGCTTAATATCATCATTATTTGAATTAAAGACAAATCGGCTTCTTCTAGCTAGCCCTATTATAGGAGTTCTTTGGGCATCAGTAGTTAGTAGACAAAAACAAATACTTCTCAAACCAAAGGTAAGAGAACTAGTGCAAAATTATAAAATTTAACAATCGCATCTACTACGACCGGGCTATTTTTTACGCTTTTTTTTAACTGTCTGCAAACTATCAACATTCGAGTATTTAACAAAGTAAATCGATTTGCACCGCCCGGCCTGTAATGCAAACGTTGGCAGTTGAATAGTGCATAATAAAAATATCCCGGTGAAATCGGAAGTGAAGTTGCAAAAACATGTAACTCAAAAACGTGAGCATTCTTCATAAATATTTTAATGAACAAAAGCAAATAACTAAATCCGGAAGTCTTTTGCTCCCCGAAAATTCTTTTGAAAAGAAAATTGAAAAAGCATAAAAAAGAAAAATCAATAAACATAGTATTCAAAAAGCATCAAATCTTTAAAAATCAGTAATTGAAAGTAAGCAGTCAAAAATAAACTAAACAGGTTGGCGGCAGCCAACCATTGCATCTACAAGGACCGTGCTATTTTTTCGCTTTTTTTAAACTATCTGCCAACTCAGTGTCATCGCACCTTTAAAAAGGTAAGTTGGTCTGCACCGCACGGCCCGTAATGCACACGTTGGCTGTCAATAGAATCAGGATAAAATGGCAAAGAAAAAGAATTTATCACCAAAATATCAAGTATGGATTGATGCAAGAAAACGGTTTCACCTTTCTCATGATCATATTAGGATGGCGAGGGAATTAGGTTTAAATCCAAAAAAATTTGGGAAGCTGGCAAATCATAAACAGGAACCTTGGAAATTACCACTTCCGGAATATATTGAAGAACTATATTTCAAACATTTTAAAAAGGAACCGCTAAAAAACTCATTATCTATTGAGCAACATGTAAAATTAAAAAAACAAAAAAATGCGGAAAGAAAAGAACGCAAAATGCAGGAAAAAGCTAAAGAAACAATTGAGCATGTTCCGGACTCTAATCCTGAATATGATGATATACCTTTTTAAGGAAGTCTTTAATTTAAAGACGTTCATTGAAAGTAAGCAGCAAAAAACAAACTAAACGGGTTGGCGGCAGCCAACAAGGGTATCTACTAAGACCGGGCTATTTTTTACGCATTTTTTAATTCTCTACCAGCTACCATCCTTAAAGGCATTAACGAGGTGAGTTGGTTTGCACCGCCCGGCTTGTAATACCTGGCGTTATGTGAGAAAATCAAATATGTCAGACAGACATTTAGATATAACGAAGTTTTCATATTCTTCGTATGGAAAACTAAAAAAAAACCTTGGTGAATTTGATGCTGTAGTAGAATGCAATGAGATTGCGATTCGAGAATTTATCGAAAAATCCCAAGGTGAAGAAGTAGGGAAGTACATTCAAGAACTATCAGCGAAACATAAAATAAAAGTAGATGAAGTCAATTTTGTAAAATTTGGGTCAAGAATAAGACACTATTATGTTGCTTCTGTTTTTCAACAATCCGAACAATTTTTGAAAGACTTTAAAGAAGAGTGCAAACAATACGTATGTGATACCGAATGGGGGGATATAGAAAAAGGTGAAACCAAGTTGCAGTATATGGCTCGAAATACAAACACAACTTTCGATTCTGATATAATAGAAATGTATGAGTATTATCGGTTAATAAGAAACTACATGGCTCACACAGATAGGGACATTAAAGAATTAAAAATACGATACAAAAAAATAGAGAAAAACGAAAATAGATTTTTAAATGACATGCATCTTGATTGTTTTCCAAACTCACTTGAAAATATTGACTTTAATGACTTCTTACTATTAACGAACATTGTTAAACACATTGCCTATATCCTTTGTCAAAACGCAAAGCCAAGTAATAAAAGAATTGCCGAAATATTATTTAACTTGTCAAAAGAAAACAATAAGGCAACATATAAAGGCCTAAAAAAACTTAAAAACAACATCCCTAGATATGAAAACGCTTTAAAGAGCTTTGCCATTAGTTCATTTGGTAGATTTAGCAGTAAAGACATGGAGGAGGTAATTTTAGAATTGAAATGCTTGCTAGCTTAATGGTTAAAGCGTCCCCTCCACAAGCCAATTATTTTAGTTGGTTTGTGAAGGGGAGATTGTAGGTTCGATTCCTACAGCAGGCACCAAGCATCACATAACAATGGTATCTACTAAGACCGGGCTACTCTCTTGCCAGATCGGGGTTGAGTGCAACATAGTAACAATTGGGGTTGGCAAATATTTGTAATATTAAACCGCCCGGCAGGTTATCGGGCACGTTCTGGGTAAAGAAAATGAAAACAACTATAATCATATTTTAATTATTCTAATAGCAGTTGTTATTTATATTTTTTCTAGCAAATCAAAAAATACAAAAAATGCTATCGGTGGCATTAATGATACTGAAAATCACATTAGAAATTTAATGCAAAGTACCAATGAATATTCTTTTCTCATAATTAAAATTCAAGGCACTTATGACTTCATTCAATTTACAGGTGATACAAAAGGTGTCCAATTAAATTTCCCTTTAATTACTGAGGAACAAAAACAACATGAAGCAGCTTTTAATAATGTCTCCAAAAAATTGAATTTAAAAGTTATCGAAAATAAAGGTTCAGATGGTTCAAGGTTTTTAGATATAGACATTAATGGAAATGCAAATGAAATTTCAAATACCATAAAAAGTTTTATAAAAAACCTGTTTAATGTTGATCAAAGCACAAGTCTTGAGTTTGAATATGACCTTTGATCACAGAACAAATGCATTTACTAAGACCGGGCTATTTTCTTTGCTTTTTATGTATCATCTTACAAGTATCATTTTTTTAGGTTTTAAATGGTAAGTAGGTTTGCGCCGCCCGGCTTGTAATGCACGTCGTTATATTTGAATAGAAATAGGAAGATGAGTAGTCAATACATAGAAGATAAATATCCCCATAGTGAAAAGTTCAAATTTGGTGATAATGATAAATTATGTACTGAGTTGATAGAGTTAGTACGTATAGGGAATAAAACTGCAACATGTGGCGCACTTCGAGATATCGAAAGCGGAAATGAAGCTATGCCAACTATAGGGAGGGTGGATATAGTATTGAATTGGGATGGTACGCCAGCTCTTGCAATAAGAACGAAATCTGTCGAAATTATTAGGTTCTGTGATGTGACTGAGGAGTTTGCTTTATTAGAAGGAGAAAATGAGACATTAAGTGGATGGCAAGAAGACCATAAAAACTACTTTGAAAGAAATGGTGGGTTTGAGCTCCAAATGGAATTAGTTTGTGAATGCTTTGAACTTGTCGAAATATTTTAAGTGGTAACATCAAAAGGAAATTAATAAATAGTAATATAACCCGCTAATCTACCGGACCTGGCTGAAACGCTTGCCAGGCCGGTAATCAGCACCGTTAACTGCTCAAATTAAAATAGGTATAGGAGATAAATATGAAGGTGTTTTTTTATTCATTATCGTTATTATTCTTAATATCTAATTCCACTTTGGCACAGAGTTATGAAGTCTTTTCAAAAGATATTGAATCATATATTCATTTATTATACTGTGCGACTTAAATAAATGCGCATAACTTTAATAATGTATTGTTGCCACAAGACCAAGTATCAAACAATGATTCAATAGCATCAGCTACACTTTGTAAAGAAGGAAAATAACTGTTATGTACGGCCATCCTTCTTGTAAGTTTCCAGACACGTTCAATAGGGTTTAACTCCGGACTATATGGAGGCAAATACATTAATTCAAATTGTTTTGAACATTGATCACGCCAGTTTTTATGCAGTTTGGCATGATGATATCTGGCATTGTCACTAATAATAATCACTTTTCGACCTGAATGGGAACTGATCCTTCTTAAATACTTAAGAAAGGAAAAAAATGTTTCACCATTAAATTTATCCCATTCAGGCTTATATGCAAACTTACCATCACGAAGTCTTACTGCTCCATAGTAACCAACGCTGGCACGTGTAGGATGATGCAATAGGATAGGTTCTTTGACTTCTGGAGGTATCCACATACGGCAGCATGAACCATATTGTTGGAAGTGAACTTCATCAATTGCCCAAATGTCGTATTTATCATCCTTCATAAGTTTTAGAATTTTTTTTAAAGTCCTCTTTTC
This sequence comes from Desulfatiglandales bacterium, assembly GCA_963667015.2. Classification (GTDB taxonomy): domain Bacteria; phylum Desulfobacterota; class DSM-4660; order Desulfatiglandales; family HGW-15; genus JAAZBV01. Next base: position 518,303 of record CAXXJJ010000001.1, on the reverse strand, counting down.
GAGAGGCGTCAGCATTAGCGATTTTTGAACGTGGTTTCCTTAGCCGAAAACCTAATTGCCTGAACATGCGCTGACATTGACGTACACCTAACTGGACTCCAAATTCTTTTTGGATGTGGGCAGATAATGTTTTGCCGTCCCATAGATTGCCTGATAATCCGTAATCAATAGGTGAATTACGTAAAGCAATCTCTATTTTATTCATCTGCACCTGATTCAGCTTTTTAGTTCTTCCGGGTCTATCTGCATCAGCAAGCCCTGAAAGACCTTCAGCTTCGAATCTTTGAACCCAGTATGCTACAGTCCTTGGAGAATCACCAAGATACTGTGCGGCTTGTCTGCTGCTCATACCTTGAGCTACAAGAAGTATGGCATGAAGCCTATGATCGTAGCGCGCCTCATCTGTCCGGCGTATTTCATCTTGGAGGATGAAAATAATATTTTCTGTGTCTGTTATTTTGGATGCTTTCATGAAAGCATCATAACATACTTGTTTAATTTGCGCAATTAATTATGTCGCTGCGTATAGAAACTATTATCAATAGTGAAAATACCTATTCAGGCATAAACCATGACTTAATTATTATTGAACAAGAGTGGAAGGATCGCATTCCAACACGTAAAGGTACATGGTATGGTAAAATAAAACATATGTATCTATTTGATCAGGGCATTATCAAAGAATGCAGCCAGGATACGATAAAAGTTTTTAAAATTGGGCACAGGTATGATTGGATATCTGATCGTGCAGTAGAAGATAAAAACAAATTATATATATTATTCTTACAAAGAAAAGGAAATATAATAAAAATAATGTTTAGAAATGACATATGGTACTATAGCTTTGGCGCTAAATTGGTTAAAGACAGTAACGGTAAAACTCATATAGTAGAAATTCCAGCTTCGTTTTTAGCGCATGATTAATACAAACGCAGTTAACAATGCAATCAACGTGATTTGCTGGTTTTTCTTACCGATTGGAATTCATCAGTTTCAATGGTCTTCATACTTAATCGATCATTGGTACTATTAACCCGCGATAAAATGAGAAAGATGGTCTCCTTTAAGGAATAACCTCAACTGTGTTATAAGTGAATCATGTCAATAAACTTAAACACAGAAAGGAGACCGAGATGGATGATACCATTTATGATCACTATATAGCAATTGATTGGTCACAGATTAATATGGCAATTGCCAGGATGACAAAGAAATCGAGCAAAATAACAGCAAGAGATGTACCTTCTGATATAAAAGATTTACAAGTATACTTGAAAAATCTGAAAGGATCAAAAGTTCTGGTAGTTGAAGAAACAACTACCTCACAATGGCTTTACGCCGAGTTACATGATTATGTTGATCGAATAATTATATGTGATCCCTATAGAAATAGATTGCTGAGTGAAGGTCCGAAGACTGATAAGATCGATGCAAGTAAGCTAGTACAGCTTTTAAAATCTGGACTTCTAAAAGAAGTTTATCACTCAACAGATAATTTATTATATCTCAGACGCTTGGTAAGCGGTTATGAGGATCTAGTAAAAGCAGTAGTAAGATTAAAGAACCAGCGCTCTGCCCTTCTGAGAGCATGTGGAAAGAGAAGTAAGGAGAAAGGAGATATAAATCTTAACTCCAATACAGATCAATATGTATTGGAATGTCTAAGCAGACAAATACTGCACTGTGAAGAAGAAAAAATGGGTTATGAAATGGAGTTTTCTAAACTGGCAAAAAAATACCCTGAAATAAGAAATCAAAAAAGCCTCCCTGGTATAGGGTTAATAAATGCAGTAAAGATAGTATCCAGAGTAGTGACACCATACAGATTTGCAAGTCAGGGACATTTCCATAGCTATTGTGGATTAATAAAGCATGAAAAGATGAGTGGTGGGAGGAGCTATGGTAAAAGAAGTCCCCGGTATTGCCGCCTATTAAAAGGTGTTTATAAATCAGCAGTAATAGCAGCGATAGGCGGGAATAATCCAATAAATGACTATTATGAGTATCTGATTAAAGAAAAAGGATACCCTGAATATAATGCAAGACATAAAACATGTCGCAGACTGGCTACATTGAGTTTAGGAGTATTTAAAAGCGGCAAGAAATATCAACCTTACAGGAGAGAAAGGCAAAAGGATACGAATTAATACCTGAATTTTGCATGATTAAATAAAAAAAGCTTGAAAAACCATCTGGGTAACCTGTTATTAAAGGGTTTTGAGGAACCAAAATAAATAACAGGAGGAAACCCAGATGGTAAAGAAACAAAAAGACAATAGCACGGAAAAGGTTGTAGGTAAAGGTTCTGGATCTGAGGGCGGGAGAGCTAGAAAAATCAATGCTTCCACGGTTTATGAAACATGCACCGAGCAGTTAAGTGCATTTGGAGGGCTTCTTGGGCTAATCAAGTTTTTTGATCTGATTGAGTTTGAAGAGATATTCAAAAATAAATATATTGCGCCAGACCGGAAAACCAAGCTGGGCAATTATCATATGGTAGTGGGGGTATTAACGCTACTCTTTATAGGGTTCAACAGATTATGGCATTTTACGTATATTCGACTTGATGCAATGGTATGCGGATATTTTCAGGTTGAGGCATTACCGGTGGCAAGTACCTTCTGGCGTTATGTGAACAGTCTGGGTATAAATCAAGCCAATGCGCTGTTAAGTATCATGAGGGTGTTAAGGGAACGTGTTTGGTTGTTATGCGGCCTTAAATATAAGCAGATACATATAAGCACAGACACGACAGTTGAAACGGTATATGGAAATCAACAAGGAAGCAGGAAAGGCCATAACACAAAAAATAGAGGGAAAAAGGGCTATCGACCTGTACTATGTTTTATCGATGAGACAAGAGAATATCTTATTGGCAAACTCCGAAAAGGTGAAACAATGAGCAGTGTGGAAGTAGGTAAGTTTATAAAAAAAATCAAAGAGCATTTACCGGGCTGTGTTGAAGAAGTTCTCTTTCGTGGAGACGGAGAGTTTTTCGGATGGGAAAGCGTTGAAGCATGCATTGAAGTTTTCTTTGATTACATTATTGCCAATAAAGGGGCCAATCCGCCTTTTGATCCAAAAGCATGGTACAAACCTAATAAAAAGCAACTGGTTGAATATAGCAGTTGTGTATACCAGCCCATAGGCTGGGAGTGTCCATGCAGGTTTGTTGCAATGAGGTTTCCTAAAGATCAAAATAGTTCTCCTGATGAACCTGTACAATACGAATTGTTCGAGGATGATAGATACACATATCGGATTTTCTGCACAAGCCTTACAAAGAAAGCCCATAAAGTAATAGCAGAGTATGATAAAAGAGCTGATGTAGAGAACCTGGTTGGAGAAGCAAAAAGAGAAGGGCTTGAAGCAATTCCTTCAGCTAAATTTAAAAATAACTATGCCTATTTTCAGATTGTAATGCTGGCCTATAATATCTGGCGCTACTATAAAATGATGGCCCAACTGAGTAACCAGGAAGTTACATCTTCAGATGATAGGAATGCAACTCCCTATCCTTCTTTAAGTGGACTTGCAAACAATCAGGTTCGAATTGCTAGATTAAGGCTTTTATTAATAGCCGCAAAAGTAGTTTATCATTCGAAGGATAAAGTAAAGTATTCTATCCACGATATGCGAACACCAGGGCTAATGCATTTTATGTGTTACCTTGATAGAGCGAGAGAGAAAATAAAACCATGGGTTGAAGGTAGCCCCTGGAATTGTCGTTTTTCATTAAACAATATGCGTGCATAAAATTTCTTGCATGAGAAATACCATGCTGAAAAAATATTAAGAAAAAATGAAAAATGATTGAAATTAAATGTTGTGACGAGTTGAATAACAGGCGAAATATCAAACGCGCTTAGTTCAACTCTCAATAAGCTAAGATAGAAATTTATTTTTTTATTCTTGGAGTGATCAATTGTGTGCAAAATTCAGGTAATAATCAAGCCTACGATCATTGTTTATGAGATACATTTTTCTATAAACAGTCTTGTAGGTTGTGGGAGAGAGCTCAGAAGGGGTTTTAACACATTTAGTAAAACATATGATAGTTATCCCGCGATTAGCCCCCCACTTATTCCTGAAATTTATAATAGCCCGTTCATGATCATGTGAGTATAAGATCACTGATAGAGAGCTCAAATAGGCGCGTAAGGAATAATGATACATCCTTTGGATTATAATAGATAAAGAAAGATCCTGTAAAAAATAGAAAATGATTAAAGGCTTCGATAAGCAATGCAGGTAGGCGAAAACAAGGAGACCGTAAGCAAGAAAAACAGATTTCCCTGTTAATGGTGAAGTATTTTTTCTTGACTTACTTTCTCATAGGCGAACCCCTTATCGCAGGCGTTAAGTTTGGAGACAAAAATATGGAATGGCCAACATTTCAAGTAAGAAATGAGACACCTGAACAAAGGAAGGATAATTCTTTTTGGGATGAAGCGAAATCGACTTACGACCAATTCAAAAACTATCGCGGCGAAATAATCGAGGCCGCTTTATTCGTAGAAAATTTTCTCACGAATGTACTACTAGATTTTTTCTCTTATCCCGCATTGCAACGTCGTACAATTTTAAGAAATCTTGTATTTGATGCCGAATTCTGTACTTTTTTTCAGAAATGGAAAATTTTGCGCCAATTGCTTGATATTTATTGTTCCGAAATTGACCTTGATAAAGCAGAAATGAAAACATTAAAGCAGGAGCTACACAAACTTATCGCTCTTCGTAATCGTTTTGCTCATGGTAAAATATATGTCGATGCGAGCGACTTTTCTGTTTGGATTGAATATTTTGAAGGAGAGAAAATGCTTGATCAAGTGGATGAGACAGAGTTGGCATCCACAACCGATATGTGTGATAGGATACAGGGGCAACTATACAAAATACATAAAATTATTTAGTCGCTAAAATACGAACTGCCTGAAATCAAAACTTAACATGCTCTTTCAGCGGATCGCAAAAAACCGCGCCAGCTGAAGAGCGGCGTTAAAAGCTGAAAAGGGATGGGTGAAAAATGGTATTTGGTAAAAATGCTCGTGGTAGCATATTTACCAAATGGCAGTATTAAAATAAAATTCCGGGCTGAATTGATGTCTATTTACAAAAATTGGCAATCTTGCCAAAAGTTGAAAATAGAAAATAAGAATCAAAATATTGTTGTAATAATAACTGGTTATCAAAAATACAAGGTCGGTAAATAGCGGGCAAAATCGGCTTTTAACCTGTCGCTTCACAAGACCACGAGGGGCTTCTTTCAATTTTTGGATATTCCGGGTCTGATTTCCCCATGAGTCCGGCCATTGGCCCCAATCGATCCGGTAAAAAGTCCCAACCAATCCGGGGTAGTTCCCATCCAATTATGAGTCTCTATAATGAGTAAATGCATCAAGATTTGATGTAAATTCATTATAGAGGAGGTCACCTAAATGACCAAATATCGAGAGATCCTTAGACTAAATAGTCTTGGGATCAACCAAAGCAGTACAGCCAAAGGCTGTGGATGCTCAAGAAAGACAGTACGTAAAGTGCTTAATCGAGCAAAGGAACTACAAATTGAATGGCCTTTAAAAGCTGAGACCACAGATGTTGAACTGAAGAAGCAACTATTCCGGGAAGAAACCTCCAGAGAACCATCACGTAAACACCCTGATTATGATTACTTAGCCAGGGAAATGATGCGGAACGGAGTAACCCTAAAGCTTCTGTGGAATGAGTACTGTGAGGAATGTAGACAGAGCAATGAGCTACCCCTCATGTACTCTCAGTTCTGTTTTCATTATCAGAAGTATTCTGAAAAAAAGCGTGCTACCATGCATATCCCTAGAAAACCGGGGGATCTTACAGAAGTTGACTGGGCAGGAGATACAGCCTCTGTTATCGACAGAGATACAGGGGAGATTATCCCTGCATATATCTTTGTAGGAGTTCTTTCCTATAGCCTGTACACTTATGTAGAAGCCTTCTTCAAACAGGATATGGAAAGCTGGATAACTGCCCATGTTAACATGTATAACTTCTTTGGAGGGACAACACGTATGCTTGTTCCCGACAATCTTAAAGCAGGGGTTGAACGGAGCGACTGGTATACTCCGGTAATAAACAAAACCTACCGTGAAATGGCCGAACACTATGATACTGCAGTAATTCCCGCACGGGTTAAAAAGCCCAAAGATAAACCGAATGCTGAAGGCTCTGTAAAGGTGGTATCAGCATGGATTATCGCAGCTCTTCGTAATGAAAAGTTTTTTACTCTGGAAGAGTTGAACAGGGAAATAAGCTTTAAACTGAACGGGTATAACCGCCGTAGCTTTCAAAAGAAAGAAGGCAGCCGATACAGTTTCTTTGAGGAAGAAAAGCCATTTATGGCACCGCTACCTGCTGCCTCCTATGAACTGGCAACCTGGAAACAGGCCACAGTCCAGTTCAATTATCATATATCTGTAGATAAGATGCAATACTCCGTGCCTTACGAATATATTAAGCAGAAGGTCGATGTGAGGCTAACAAAAAACATTGTAGAGGTGTTTTATCGCAACACCCGAATCTGTTCCCATATGCGTCTATATGGGCGTCCTGGCCAGTACAGCAGCATCGAGGCTCATATGCCTGAAGATCATCAGAAATACCTGAAATGGGACAAAAGCCGTTTCATAGCATGGGCAGAAAAGATAGGTCCAAATACTGTTATTGCTATAAAATCCATACTCAACTCCTATAAGGTTGAACAGCAGGGTTATAAAAGCTGTATGGGGATTTTAAAGCTTGCAGATAAATACTCCCTGAATCGTCTGGAAGGTGCCTGTAAGAAGGCTTTATTTTATACTCCTCATCCGAGTTATAAGATAATTAAAAACATACTGACTACAGGTCAGGACAAGGTTCCGGATAAAAAACAAAAAGAATCTTCAGCCCCGAATGAGCATGGCTTTACCCGCGGCGCCAAATATTACAGGAGGTAAAGCCATGATAAATACAGCAACCATCAACAAGTTGATTGAAATGCGCATGTCAGCCATGGCAAACGCTTTACGTACACAGATGCAGGATAACTCAATGTATGATTTATCCTTTGAAGAGCGTATCGGAATGCTTGTGGACATTGAATACGACACTCGTAAAACCAACCGTCTGCATAGGTTGATAAGGAATGCTTCCTTTGACCAGCCTTCAGCCTCTATTGCTGATATAAATTACAGTTCAGGAAGAAAGCTCAATAAAAGTCTTATTAAACGTTTATCTACCTGTAACTACATTACTGATAGGCACAATGTTATGGTCCTTGGAGCTACCGGTGCAGGAAAGTCCTATATTGCATGTGCATTAGGTATGGAGGCATGCAAACACCACTACACTGTGAAATACATCCGCCTCCCGGAATTGCTTGCGGAACTGGCAATAGCCAGAGGTGAAGGGTGCTTCAAGAAGGTTGTTAATCAGTATAAAAAATACAGGCTTTTAATTTTGGATGAATGGATGCTTGTTTCTTTAATCGAAACTGAGGCAAGGGATCTCCTGGAAATAATCCATGCCCGTCATAAAAATGCATCCACTATTTTTTGTTCTCAGTTTGCACCTGCTGGCTGGTATAAGAAAATAGCAGAATCAACTTTAGCTGATGCCATCCTTGACCGAATTGTTCACGACTCTTACACCATTGAAATACAGTACATTGATAAAGATAACGACAAATCCATGAGGGAAGTTTACGGCATTAACAATAAAAAGAAAAATTAGAAAAAACCTTTAAACTGGTTCCTCTCCGGAACCAATGGGACATCCTGTCCGGATTCGTTGGGACCAACTATCCGGACAGGGTGGATTTTTTAACCGGTATATCCAATTTTTGCTGAGCATCTCGGCGTGGCTTGTGAGCTGGCCGTTGGGCAATAGTTGAGACATTGGAGTTTAGTCATGCGCTGTATTTTCTGTAAGCAAGACTCTTCGTCTTCTCAGAGTTTGGAACATATCATACCTGAGTCCATAGGCAGCAAGAAGAGAATACTGCCTCGCTGTGTCGTATGTGACAAATGCAATAACTACTTTGCACGAAAAGTCGAGGAACCATTGCTTAGTCATCCATCAATGAGGAATCTCAGAGCATGGCATCAAGTCCCAAGTAAACGCGGGAAAATCCCATCCCTTCTGGGTCACATAGGCGGAACTGATATTTCGGTCGGCTTTCGTCGTAATTCTGATGGGAAACTAAAAATTGAGCCAGAATGCCTACGCAATACAGAAAACGTGAAAGCCGAACTTGATGCCGGCCTCCCAAATGGTTTTCTTTTCTTAATTGAAATGGACCCACCAAAACGGGAGATGTCTCGATTTCTTTGCAAGATGGCGCTTGAAACTATTGCAGAAGTATTTGAGCAAAACGAAAGCGGATCAGAAGAAGTCGTAGATGAGATCTTCTTTGACAATATCCGCAACTACGCGCGTTACGGAAACAACTTTTCAGAATGGCCATACTACCAGCGTCGTATTTATCCAGAAAAGACATTGATGAAACATCCTGGCACAAACGCGTGGGTTCAGGTAGGGTTTGGGTGCTCTCTTTTTACTTCAAAACACCATGAAACGTTATTCGTGTTCTGCCTCTATGGAATGGAGTTTGTAATCAATATTGGTGGTCCATCTATTCAAGGTTACAAGGAATGGCTAGAAGATCATGGGTATATCAGTCCGATGGTTGAACGTCTTGGTTGCAAACTCGTATCTAAGGGCGAAGGTAAATCGCAACAATACTATCTTCATGGAGATTTCGATATTCAAAACGGGTTGGAATTCGACAAACGTCATGGTTATTGTCGTTAATGCCCAACAAACCAATAAACGCAGACCGGGCTACTCTCTTGCCAGACCGAAGTTGAGTTCAACATTGTAACAATTGGGGTTGGCAAATATCATAATACTAAGCCGCCCGGCAGGTTATCGGGCCGTTCGGCTAATAAACAAAGGAGAATTACTATGAATCAGGGGAGCTGTAAAAATGGTAAATTTAATATTTCTCGTAATGCATTATTCTTTGGAATATTAATAATATTTTCATTTTGTATTGGTATTTTTTTTGGTTTAAAACTAGCTGCGGATATTTTTAGTTAACATTGGCTAAACATAATTTTTATTGTAATTACACTATTTATCAATTTGTGAGCATTGTTATTCAAAGTATGCTTTATGTTTAAGCCGAACAACGCAGTCAAGAGCGACCGGGCTATTTTTTCGCCTTTTTTAATGCCCTGGCAATTAGCAAAATTTCGAGCAATCAATGAAGCGCGTTAGTTTGCACCGCCCTTACCGCCAACGTTCTGTGTAAATAATAAGGAGACTAGATATGCAGTGGGAATATAGAACAATTAAACTCCCAGCAAAAGGCTTTCTAGGTGGAAAGTTTGATGAAGCTACACTCAATGAAAGTATGAATCAGCTTGGCTCTGAAGGATGGGAATTAATTACTGGTTTTGATACAAACAAAAGCTATGGCGAAACTCGTGATATAGTAATTATTTTTAAACGCCCCAAGAAATAGGGAATCACAGAACCATTGCATTTACTAAGACCGGGCTATTTTTTACGCTTTTTTTAATCTCTGCAAACGACTAACCTTCGAGTCTTTAACAAGGTAAATTGGTTTGCACCGCCCGGCTTGTAATGCACCACGTTGTGGATCGGAATAATAAAATGAATATAGGATTTCTAGCATCACATAATGGGAGTAATATGCAGGCAATAATTGATGCCTGTAGCTCTGGTTCTTTGAACGCATCTCCAGTTGTAGTGATCAGCAATAATAGTAAGTCAGGAGCTATAGAACGTGCAATAAAGGAAGGGATCCCTAATTATCATCTAAGTGGAAAACATTATCCTGATCCAATTGAATTAGACCGCAACATATTAAATACAATGATCAAACACTCAGTGGATATAATCGTTCTGGCCGGTTACATGAAAAAACTTGGGTCAAAAACATTAGAGCATTACAAAGGGAAAATATTAAATATCCATCCTGGATTGCTACCAAAACATGGTGGCAAAGGAATGTATGGAATGAATGTTCATGAAGCAGTAATTGCATCAGGGGAAAAAGAAAGTGGTGTATCTATTCATATTGTTGATGGTAACTACGATACTGGTCCTGTTATTGCTCAGTCTCGTGTACCTGTCGAAACGGCGGATACAGCAGAAACGCTGGCAGCAAGAGTTTTAAAGCAAGAACACATCCTTTTTCCAAAGACATTACAAAAAATAGTAACAGGCAAAATAAAACTTTTACTTAGGGAAGTTTAAACAATAAAAATCCACAACAAAATGCTCTACCCGACTGGCGAAAAAACCCGCCAGCCGGTAAGCATCGGCGTTGGGAGTGAATAGAGAATAAACATAATGGCAAAACGTAAACGAAAACTTACTGACGCTGAAAAAGCTGAGAAGAAGCGCCGGAAAAAAGAATATGAAACAATATTCAGAAATGGAAAACAGAAGAGAGTAAAACGATCGACAATTGATGGTATACCTATTGATGAATTTATAAGAAGAAACGCTAGTCCAATCGGTTTGCATGAAAATGAAATGTGGGAATATATTACTGATGATGAAAAGGATGAATATGATGATGAGGAGGAGTATTAGGCTCCCAACAAGGGTATCTACTAAGACCGGGCTACCATCTTGCCAGATCGATCTTCGCACAATTAAATCATTATTTACATTGGCAAACATTTTTCATATTAATCCGCCCGGCTTGTAATACCTGGCGTTCTGGATTTGAAATTTGTCTAAAAATAAGGTAGTTGAAGGTAAAATGTTAATAGGATATAATAAATGTCATTAAAATTTGAATGGGATGAGAATAAATCCAAACTTAACCTAAAAAAGCATGGGATTGATTTTAGAGAAGGTAAAACAATTTTTAACGATCCCTTTGCTATTACAATTGATGATCCGGATCATTCAGATTTAGAAGAACAGTATATTGATATCGGCATCTCGTCAAAGGGACGGATTTTGATTGTGTGGTATACTGAACGAAATGACAATATAAGAATTATTGGATGCCGAAAAGCAAACCGGTTCGAGAGAGAGCAATATGAAAAAGAATAATAAAGAAGATAAAAAAACCATGCGTGATGAGTATGATTTTTCAAAAGGCGTTAGGGGAAAGCACTATAAGTCTTATCGCGAAGGACATACAGTCATTGTGAACAAAGACGATGGAACACAATCGATTCAGTATTTTAAAGAAGAGGATGGAGCTGTTATGCTTGATCCTGATTTGAAACTTCACTTTCCTAATTCTGAATCGGTAAATAAAGCACTTCGTTCCCTAATCTCACAACATTAAGTAAATCATGCAGAACCTTGCGTTTCACATGACCGGGCGATAAAACGCCGCCCGGCCTGTGAACTTGTCGGGTATCGGCTATCGGATCTACAATAATAGCGCTATACGTCCTCATTGTAATTGGTTTTATAATATCTACTTCTTTATTTAAGAGTAATAATGTTCATATGGGATTCTATTTTCATTTTAATGAAAACTGGTTGGCTTTGATGGCACCTGTAATTACTTGGCTTTTGTTTCCATTAATATATCTATGGCTTAGGCGCGATAAATCGGAAATTGATAAAAATAAGTTGTTCAAATATGGTGCGTTCAGTAATGCGGCAGTATTTATTACACCGCCAATACTGTTCATTATGTGTCTATTCTTAAATGAATTATAATTTTCATAACAATTGCATCTACTACGACCGTGCTATTTTATCGCCTTTTTTAAACTGTCTGCCAACTATAAACATTCAAGCATTTAACATGGTAAGTTGGTTTGCACCGCACGGCCTGTAATGCTTTTCGTTACATTGTAATATGAAATATATAATATCTACATTATTCATTTTCTTGGCTTCGTACTCGATTTTTGCGGGCAATGCTCAGCTTGTCGAAGAGAAAGAAATCGAAAAATGGGGTTATCAAACTCAAAGTTATCAGGAAGAAAAAACAGATAATAAAGTGAATAAAACTCAAGTCATTAAGAGCATAAAACAAGCACCTAGTTTAGAAGACCACTATTACTATTACAGTCTGAGTGAAGAATGCTATTCAAGTAGGATATCAGCAATAAAAAGAAAAATGGGCCTAATTATACTGGACGAAAAGGATTACACATTTAGTGAGTTAGAAGGCAAGTGTGTACGCATTATTAATACCAGCGCTAATTTTGCAACATTTGATGAGCAACCGAGAATTTTTAAACTTTTTAATAAATATTTGGACAAAAACAACAAATAACACAATTAAGTGCGACTGGCTATCATCTTGCCAAATCGTACTTCAAAGGTTCGCGAAGTTTTTCTATATAATAATCTTCAAAGTCATTCCGCAGATTGACGCAGAGATTGTGAAAAAGAGCCGTTTATGGATGGAAACTAATTAAAGATTAGAAACTGCCGGATTCATAAACAGAGGAGGAAAAGGCAGTCATCGGAATTATAAACATCCTGAAGGTATTAATATCACAGTAAGTGGCAAACTTAATAGCGATGCAAAACCATACCAAGAAAAGGATGTAAAAAAGGCATTGGAAAGGGTTAAAAAATGAAAAAGAGTGATCAGTATGGATATACCGGTTAAAAAATCCACCCTGTCCGGATAGTTGGTCCCAACGAATCCGGACAGGATGTCCCATTGGTTCCGGAGAGGAACCAGTTTAAAGGTTTTTTCTAATTTTTCTTTTTATTGTTAATGCCGTAAACTTCCCTCATGGATTTGTCGTTATCTTTATCAATGTACTGTATTTCAATGGTGTAAGAGTCGTGAACAATTCGGTCAAGGATGGCATCAGCTAAAGTTGATTCTGCTATTTTCTTATACCAGCCAGCAGGTGCAAACTGAGAACAAAAAATAGTGGATGCATTTTTATGACGGGCATGGATTATTTCCAGGAGATCCCTTGCCTCAGTTTCGATTAAAGAAACAAGCATCCATTCATCCAAAATTAAAAGCCTGTATTTTTTATACTGATTAACGACCTTCTTGAAGCACCCTTCACCTCTGGCTATTGCCAGTTCCGCAAGCAATTCCGGGAGGCGGATGTATTTCACAGTGTAGTGGTGTTTGCATGCCTCCATACCTAATGCACATGCAATATAGGACTTTCCTGCACCGGTAGCTCCAAGGACCATAACATTGTGCCTATCAGTAATGTAGTTACAGGTAGATAAACGTTTAATAAGACTTTTATTGAGCTTTCTTCCTGAACTGTAATTTATATCAGCAATAGAGGCTGAAGGCTGGTCAAAGGAAGCATTCCTTATCAACCTATGCAGACGGTTGGTTTTACGAGTGTCGTATTCAATGTCCACAAGCATTCCGATACGCTCTTCAAAGGATAAATCATACATTGAGTTATCCTGCATCTGTGTACGTAAAGCGTTTGCCATGGCTGACATGCGCATTTCAATCAACTTGTTGATGGTTGCTGTATTTATCATGGCTTTACCTCCTGTAATATTTGGCGCCGCGGGTAAAGCCATGCTCATTCGGGGCTGAAGATTCTTTTTGTTTTTTATCCGGAACCTTGTCCTGACCTGTAGTCAGTATGTTTTTAATTATCTTATAACTCGGATGAGGAGTATAAAATAAAGCCTTCTTACAGGCACCTTCCAGACGATTCAGGGAGTATTTATCTGCAAGCTTTAAAATCCCCATACAGCTTTTATAACCCTGCTGTTCAACCTTATAGGAGTTGAGTATGGATTTTATAGCAATAACAGTATTTGGACCTATCTTTTCTGCCCATGCTATGAAACGGCTTTTGTCCCATTTCAGGTATTTCTGATGATCTTCAGGCATATGAGCCTCGATGCTGCTGTACTGGCCAGGACGCCCATATAGACGCATATGGGAACAGATTCGGGTGTTGCGATAAAACACCTCTACAATGTTTTTTGTTAGCCTCACATCGACCTTCTGCTTAATATATTCGTAAGGCACGGAGTATTGCATCTTATCTACAGATATATGATAATTGAACTGGACTGTGGCCTGTTTCCAGGTTGCCAGTTCATAGGAGGCAGCAGGTAGCGGTGCCATAAATGGCTTTTCTTCCTCAAAGAAACTGTATCGGCTGCCTTCTTTCTTTTGAAAGCTACGGCGGTTATACCCGTTCAGTTTAAAGCTTATTTCCCTGTTCAACTCTTCCAGAGTAAAAAACTTTTCATTACGAAGAGCTGCGATAATCCATGCTGATACCACCTTTACAGAGCCTTCAGCATTCGGTTTATCTTTGGGCTTTTTAACCCGTGCGGGAATTACTGCAGTATCATAGTGTTCGGCCATTTCACGGTAGGTTTTGTTTATTACCGGAGTATACCAGTCGCTCAGTTCAACCCCTGCTTTAAGATTGTCGGGAACAAGCATACGTGTTGTCCCTCCAAAGAAGTTATACATGTTAACATGGGCAGTTATCCAGCTTTCCATATCCTGTTTGAAGAAGGCTTCTACATAAGTGTACAGGCTATAGGAAAGAACTCCTACAAAGATATATGCAGGGATAATCTCCCCTGTATCTCTGTCGATAACAGAGGCTGTATCTCCTGCCCAGTCAACTTCTGTAAGATCCCCCGGTTTTCTAGGGATATGCATGGTAGCACGCTTTTTTTCAGAATACTTCTGATAATGAAAACAGAACTGAGAGTACATGAGGGGTAGCTCATTGCTCTGTCTACATTCCTCACAGTACTCATTCCACAGAAGCTTTAGGGTTACTCCGTTCCGCATCATTTCCCTGGCTAAGTAATCATAATCAGGGTGTTTACGTGATGGTTCTCTGGAGGTTTCTTCCCGGAATAGTTGCTTCTTCAGTTCAACATCTGTGGTCTCAGCTTTTAAAGGCCATTCAATTTGTAGTTCCTTTGCTCGATTAAGCACTTTACGTACTGTCTTTCTTGAGCATCCACAGCCTTTGGCTGTACTGCTTTGGTTGATCCCAAGACTATTTAGTCTAAGGATCTCTCGATATTTGGTCATTTAGGTGACCTCCTCTATAATGAATTTACATCAAATCTTGATGCATTTACTCATTATAGAGACTCATAATTGGATGGGAACTACCCCGGATTGGTTGGGACTTTTTACCGGATCGATTGGGGCCAATGGCCGGACTCATGGGGAAATCAGACCCGGAATATCCAATCAGTACTTAAAAATAGTTGAATGGTCTGAAGAAGATAATTGCTATATTGGTCGTGCTCCAGGATTAATGTTAGGGGGTGTTCACGGCGATGATGAGGCAAAAGTATATAAGGATCTTTGTGCGGCTGTTGAGGAATGGATTAAGATCTATGAAAATGACGGTGCCCCATTACCTACAGCGACAGCAAATAAGGAATACTCAGGGAAATTTAATTTAAGAGTCGGCAAAGAATTGCATGAACAGATCGCAATCAACGCTCTTAAAAGAGGTGAAAGCCTAAATAAATTCTGCGTTGAAACTATTAAAAAAGAAATCGGACTTTAACAAATCATTCAACACGACGTGCTTACTATCTTGCCAGATCGGCCTTTAAAGGTTCGTAACATTCAATCTTCTAAATGGCTTTATTGGCGAGCATCGCACGCCTGTTATTGTGTCGATATGTGTGAAATAAAATATAGGAATAAGTATCATGGGACATTGGTGTCGCATTTGTGGCGCAACAAAATCAAATGAAAGTTTTTCGGGAAAAGGTCATAAAAACCATATCTGTAAAGAATGCAGCCGAAAGCCAAAAGAAGAAATTGAGAAAATTGATCATTTGGAAGAAATATTCAATTTCATGGATCAATCAAATATCTCAAAGAAAAATAAAATAAGGTTAAAAGAATTAGTAAATTCGGAAAATATTAAAATATCGAAGCTGGCAAAATTAGTATTAGAAGTTGCTATGATTAAAGCAACCAAGAAAGGTCGAATAAAATTATTAGCAAAAGAAAATAGACAATTGCTTTTCAAGCTTGAGGAAGAAGGATTAGTTCCCAATAGATATTATTGGGGGCCACATTAATAATCACATATCAAGCGCATCTACAGTGACCGGGCGATAAAACGCCGCCCGGCATGTTATTTTATCATTAAAGTAAAAGAGTATATGAGGCTTGATAAAGGTTTAAAAAACGAGTTGGATTATTAATTGATAAAATCGCCAATGGTCAATGGCAGATGTCCCCTTTCTTTGAAAATCTTTAACAACTGTTTAATGTTTGGAGGATCAATAAATGCCAAATAGATTATATGTCGCTGGCTCTGATTCAATATTCCAGCAGCCAGGGATAGAACCTGCAGGATTTTGGATTGGTCTATGGCATGGGATTATCATGCCCATCACATTTATTGTTAGTTTGTTTAACCCTGATGTGGGAATATACGAAACAAATAATAATGGTGGCTGGTATAATTTTGGTTTTGTGATTGGGGCATCCGGTTCAGGTGGGAGTGGTGGAGCAGCTACTTCAGGTACAGGTGGCAATGTACCATCACCAATGGTATAAAGCGTATTGCGAAATTAGCATGGACTTCGGATCAAGGAAAGAATATCTGTTAACCCTCAAACCTACAGGTCCTGCCTGAGACGCCTGCAAGGCCTGTAATCTGCACAGTCAGGAGGAAGTAGCTATGAAAACAAAGACCATTTATTCCATTATAATTTTATTATTTTTTGCTTTATGCGGCTGTTCGGACAGTGATGATGCAAATGACGAATTTTTAGGTTCCAGAGATTTCACTTTTAACACTGTCATTGATCCCGCAACAATAATACAGGAAGACAGCTTTATAATATATGATACTGAAATTGCTGCACGAGACGAAGCCTATATAATTGAAAGCGAATTAGACCTTGATACCTTCAACCAGACACTGAACGCAAACGAACAGGCATCTCTTGATGATCTGGATATTTACACATATTTTTTCATAAGAGGTCCTGATTGCCCGGAATATTTTGACTACTCTGATCACAGCTACAGCAATAATGAGTTAACAATTATTCTTGATCATTTTCGTGAACCGCCGGATTCTGTTTGCTCAGCTTCGATTATGGAATTGTATCTTGTTTTTAAGGCAGAAAAAAACTACTGAACCTGAAATCACTTAAATCAACATGAGCGAGAGAAGCTTTTTCAATTTTTCGCGCCATGTTATTTTCATCCAATAGCTGGAGCGTGCACTGTAAAATGCTTTACTGAGTTATTTTTGGTATATTTATAGTAATTTACTACCTACATACCAATTGAAAACATAGCTTCCAGGTCATGCCTTGAAACTGTTTTGAATGCCAGGTTTGTCTCTGTTTTTATTATTGAGTTTATTTTGATTAACTCGTTTGTTACGAGATCAGCTAGATCATCATTTGTTTTTACTCGTGCTATTGCAATTATGTCATACCTGCCGCTCACTGAATATACTTCGGAGATACCTTTAATATCCGCCAGTTGTTGAGCCACTTCATTAATTTTCATTCTCTCTGCATTTATCAGCAAAATTGAAGTAACCATTCATTAATTCCCTCCGTGTTAATAAATTTTAAAATAACATTATAAATTTCTAAAAACAAAACATAATATATTGCATTCTAGCGGTTACATTTTGGGCATAGTCGCCTGGGTGTCAAAATTGTTCTCATAATGGATGAAAAAAAATAAGGTGTCATTTTTTTCTTTCCTTACAAATACTCAATTAAAGCCCGAACCTTTCTCCATTGCAGAACAACAATAACGCTTAAAACGATGCTCATCAAAATACTTGCCATTCCGATGTTTAATACAAGCTTTATACGTTTTTGTTCCTGTTCATGTATATTATTAACAATATGTACCTGCATCTGAAACAATTCATCTATTTTGGTTATAACCGGTTCCACACTCTGGTAAAGGTCATTATTGACGAATTCTGAAAGTTCATTACTGTCTTCCTGCAAAAGGATTTTATTGAATTTT
Organism: Desulfatiglandales bacterium; assembly: GCA_963667015.2. Lineage (GTDB taxonomy): Bacteria > Desulfobacterota > DSM-4660 > Desulfatiglandales > HGW-15 > JAAZBV01. The sequence continues at coordinate 500,317 of CAXXJJ010000001.1, read as the reverse complement.
ATCAAGGCTGCATCACTGAACTTAAAAAGTATTCTAAGTTCATCGACTATTTTAATTTCTTCTTCAACAAGGTGGGTCTTTATGTATTCACTCCACAAGTATGGAACTCTTTTTGTGGCTTCTGTTATATTTTTGCGACCTTCATGCCATGATAGAATATTGTTTTGGACTCTATTTGCAGTATCTACTGCCATTTTGTATGTGTCTGCAAGCATTTTGAGCTGTTCCAAAGGCTTAACGCGGTCTTTATAGATTGTCTCAATCCCCATGGCCATATTCTTCGCATTGCTAATTTTCAGGATTCCTAATCCGGCACCAAAAGACACTAGAGCCATTACCAGAAAAAAAATAAAGAGCTTTTTCTTCGTTCCAGCGTATCTATCATAAAAAAGGTTTTTTTTTGTCATCTCTTTTTCACTTTAAAAATATTAAAAGTTAAAAGCCTTAATGGTTTAAGATCTGCCCTCTGTATGTGACGAGACAGTTCTTTACAATTACGTCATTCTGAATGTATTTTGCTACAGTCTTTGGTATAGTAGCCACTCTCTTTTCTGCAGGCAGAATCTCTCTTGGTATTCCAATCCGCATAGTTAGAATATTCCTTTTCTTTTTATCTTTCTAAAAGGCAAATCTCCAAATAAAGTTTCGTTAATGTGTTATAAAAAATAGGCGGAGCAGGTGTTGCCCTTAATCTTTCGGCTACTTTCCTTACTGATGCATTCACATTACCTTCGAAACCGTCACGATTATTTTTCAACATGCGGATTAATGCATCACCGGCAAGGATTCTTGCATCGTAGTAAGTATTGTCATCATCCACTATTTCAAGTACCTGGCTGATTAATTCACTGGATGGTTCTTTAATATCACCTGCCCGTTTAAGCACTTCCTCTCTGAGCTGCCAGTTTCCTTTGTACCGCAGTATACGAATAAGACCAGGCTGACACTCAGACAGTTTTCCTTCTTCTGCCAGTCTTTCAATGATATCCAGAACATCACCCCAATTAGTAAGGTTTCCAAATGGGTCTTCCTTCATTGAGTTGCTCCTTGCCTGTAATTACAGGTTTTTTTGTTTCTGATAAAAATAATATTTTCCTAATACCGAATTATTAGTTGATCAATAATCAGCATATTCTTCATGGTCCATGTAGGTATCCATCTGTGCAGGAGTAAGATTTTCCTTCAGGCTTAAATTCCTGTGATCAATCCTAACTATGGGACTGAACAGGTGTCGTTCAAGGCGTTTGATCCTGCCTTCAGGTGTGATAAGGTGCAAATAATTTTCTGCGTTGTCATCAAGGACTATAAAGAATTTACCGGATGCTTTGTTTTTAACCAGAATCATAACTACTAATAACCTCACTCATATAACAGTTCATGCAATCAATGAATTCTGCTGTATTCTGTCCATTAATAATCATACTATTTAGCAAGGTTGGTGCCAGACTTGTTGAATTAACGTACACTCTTGATATACTTAGACAAAATAAGCTATATGGAGTTATGGGAGAAAAAGCAGGTGGGAAAAAAACGCCCGGATTAATTAATGTAACATGATATATGATTTTGAAATAATTGAAATTATTTTAGTGGGCGATAGTGCCCAAAAGATGGGCGATTAAGGCACCCATTATATAGACATCTTTCGAAAAAGGGCTCTTCGGGAAATACCTAGCATTTTTGCGGCCAGGGTCCGGTTTCCTCCCGCCTGATTCAAAGCCTTTGTAATAAGAGATTTTTCAAGGTCCTGGACTGCTTCACGCAGATTAATATCTTTTGTGATTGGCGATGTCCCGGACTCAGGGCCTGGTGAAAGAAATTCAACATGGCCTAAAGTGATATAGCGCTGCAATACGTTACGCAACTCCCGAACATTACCGGGCCAGTCATATTCAATCAGGTCATCCAGAATTTTGCCGGGCACTTTAGTGATACCGGAGGGAGCCTTCATCCTGCGAAAAAAATATTCAACCAGCAGAGGAATATCCTGTTTTCGGTCACGTAAGGGCGGTATCTGGATTTGTATTACCTGTATGCGGTAGAAAAAATCCTTGCGAATTTCGCCGCCCGAGACCTTGTCTCCTAACAGCACATTTGATGCCGATATAACACGAAAATTCCGGGATATAACTTCCGTCCCGCCTATTGGCCGATGCCCCCCGCCTTCTATAGCCCTGAGCAGTTTGGCCTGCATGTTAACTGTCAATTCGCTTACCTCATCAAGAAACAGTGTTCCGCCGTCGGCCATGTCCAGATAGCCTGGAGAATCTGCATGGGCACCGGAAAATGCCCCTTTTCTATGTCCAAAGAATTCTCTTTCAAACAGAGACTCCTGAATTGCCCCGCAGTTGACCGCCACAAATCTCTTGTTCTTCCTTGGGCTATTATTGTGTATTGCATGGGCAACAAGCTCTTTACCTGATCCGGACTCTCCGAATATCGCAACACTTGCATCTGTTGATGCAGCTTTAATGATCAGTTCATATACTGTTTGCATTGCAGGCGAACGTCCAATGATTTCTCCAAGCCGGTATCGTTCCTGTAGTGAAGACCTCAGCACACGATTCTCTTTGTCCAGCTGCTCTGCCATGCGCTGGGCAGTCATCTGCTGCTCTTTTATCTCTGTAATGTCCTTAAAAGTGGATAATATGGCCGGCTGCCCCTTGAAGGTGATCCTGCTGTGACATACCTGCACCCAGATAGTTTTATCAGGACGCATCAGGGAGTGGACTTCTTCAATGGTATCTTCGTTAATACCCTCTAAAGTCGATCTGTAGAGCATGGCGATTTCATTTCCCTCAACTGCTGAAGGATTGTATACCATTTCATCGATCATTACTTCCGAAGATGAAATATTGAACATCATGCAAAATGCTGGATTTACATAGTAAAACTGTGAATCCTGAACCAACGCCACTCCTTCGGCAACCTTTTCTGTAAGAACCCGATAGCGTTCTTCGCTCTCTTTAAGGGCTTCTTCGGAACGTTTAAGCCATAATACCTTACTTAATCGTTCGCAGATGGCCCTTAAAAGCCGGTATTCCTCCTCAAGAAAAGGCTCTTGCGACCCATCCTGAGGGATTTGTGCGTAAAATACATCTATGTCACCCACATGCTGGTCATTCAGAATAATTCTGGCATTCTGTTTATAGTCGGTCTCTTTAAAATTAAGGGATTTGTATTCAGCACCATCTATACATATTCTTGCACATGCTATTTCAGGGTACTGCCAGGCCGCAGGAATGAGTTCGACTGCCCGCTGCATAATCCATGCTAGAGATACATCCTGGTTTTCGAACAGATTGGAGATCCCATACAGACAATTGAGCTCCTTGATCCGTTCAGTAAGTGCATTCGAGGCAGTGGTAACCTCCAGCGGTTTGCAATAATCGTTATTTAGTTTATTCTTCATTTTTGGGTACCGATATCTGGTCTTTTAATCTTTGATATCATAACTGAAAATAAAACTGTACCTGAATCTATGCTTCAATATCACCACCGCTGTTCAAACTTTGAACAATGTAACCATTCGGCCTGCCGTATAAGGGGTTTTGATGCCTGTCAGCCAATAAAAAGCATTCTGACATAAAAAATTACAGCTGATAATTCACCACCTCTCATTATTCAGGATTATACTCTGCCAAATATTATTTAATAAATTCAGGTGATTAAAGATTTTTTTCAGTTCCCGGCATTTCGGCACAGTCTTTGCCTTAAATAATATGCAATTAAAAAACCGGATTCGGAAGCATACCACTAAATAAGGCCAAGATGTTTAATTGTATTTTAAAGGAGGTGTATTATGAACAGTGATGGGATTCTTGTAAGGGAAAGAATTGATGAAACAATGAGAATGTGCGACAGGGAACAGCCTGTTTACGAGCAGATCAGCAATTTCAGCATTGCTCTTTATGTGTTCGGATATCTCTCTTCTCCAGATCTTCTGTCTGTTGATGATATCGATAATGTGGAGGCAGGTGTAATTCTGCAGGAACATTTTGATAGAATCGAAAAAGAAGATATTCCCTCAGACTATCATTTCACCAGGTCCAGAGACAGGTATCTGCTTGTATTCGGAGACCCTCTGTTTCCAACCCACTTTGCTGTCGTAACTGATATGCAGAGCGGCCGGCCTTATTTTTCAAAACTCCCCTTTTTCGGCAGCGGGTTTGACAGTTTTGAGGAGCTGAAAAGTGAATTTGTCGGAATTGACGGTTTTAAAGAAGAGGATATCACATACTACAAGTGGAAACGACTGATACGTCAAAAGGATAAAGTCGCAAAGATATATACCATCAGGGATGATGGAGAATATGATGTTTTGGAATATAAATACGCTAATTAATAAAGGAGGAAAAGTTTGTGTCAATCATTCAGGATACCATTGCTCGTGTTAAGCAGATAGACAGAGAACAAATTGAATTTCAGCAGGCGGTAACAGAGGTTCTTGAAACCCTGGAACCTACGGCGGAACGCCATCCGGAGCTGGTAAAGGCTTGTATTTATGACAGGATAGTTGAACCCGAACGCGCGGTTATCTTCCGCGTTCCGTGGATGGATGACAAGGGTAATGTTCACGTAAACAGGGGATTCAGGGTGCAGTTTAACAATGCCATCGGCCCCTTCAAGGGAGGTCTCCGCTTTCATCCCTCTGTAAACCTGAGCATTATCAAATTTCTGGGATTTGAGCAGATTTTTAAAAATGCACTCACTACCCTTCCCATGGGGGGTGGAAAGGGCGGCTCTGATTTTGATCCCAAGGGAAAGTCCGATGCTGAGATCATGCGTTTCTGCCAGGCATTTATGCGTGAACTTTTCAGGCATATCGGTCCTGAAACTGATGTTCCGGCCGGAGATATCGGTGTAGGAGGCAGAGAAATCGGTTACCTTTACGGATATTACAAAAAATTAACCAACACCCACACAGGGGTGCTTACCGGTAAAGGTCTGGAATATGGCGGAAGTCTGGTCAGGCCTGAGGCAACAGGATATGGAACCGTGTATTTCGCAGCAGAAATGCTTGCAACCAGGGGACTGGATTTTAATGGTAAAATCGTAGCAGTCAGCGGTTCGGGAAATGTGGCCCAGTATGCTATTGAAAAGGCGACCGAAATGGGTGCAAAGGTGATCACTGCCTGTGACTCCAATGCAACGATTGTCGATGAAAAGGGCATTGACCGGGATAAATGCAGTTATATCATGGACCTTAAAAACAACCGCCGCGGCCGGATTTCCGAATATGCAGGCGAGTATGAATGCATGTGCTGTGAAGGTGAAAATGTATGGGAAGTAATTCGCAGGCAGGGGATCAGGGTGGATATTGCCCTTCCCTGTGCTACACAGAATGAATTAAATGCCGAGGATGCGGAGGCACTCGTTAAAAACGGTTGCATCTGCGTTGCAGAAGGCGCTAATATGCCCTCAACACCTGAAGCTGTAAGGGTTTTCAGGGAGAACAAAATCCTCTATGGTCCCGGAAAGGCAGCAAACGCTGGCGGTGTGGCTACATCGGGTCTTGAGATGAGCCAGAACAGCCTGAAGCTGTCATGGACCAGAGAAGAAGTGGACCAGCGGCTCCTCATAATCATGAAGAGCATCCACAAGTCCTGTCTGGATGCTGCTGAAACCTATGGCAAAAAGGGTGATTATGTTACAGGTGCCAATACGGCAGGATTTATGAAGGTAGCAAGGGCCATGCTGGCTTACGGTATTGTGTAAACCTTGATTAAAGCAAAAGCCGGTCAATGGATGAACCTAAGGGTAAAATCCCCACGGCTCATCCATTGTTATATCGGCAGGGGGCATGTAAAATAAACAATGGCCTATTACTCGCACGTCAGTACGGGTTGGGAAAGTCTTGACAATATCATCGATTATCTGCGAAGGGGCGACAATGTGGTATGGCAGGTTGATGATATTGATGCATACAGGAAACTTGTTTCCTTCTTTGTTAATAATGCCCTCACAGCCGGCGAGCGGCTGGTCTATATAAGGTTTGCACGGCACGCTCCCCTTATTCCTCCCCGCAGGAATGTCCGTGTTTATACACTTGATGTTTCAGAGGGTTTTGAGTCCTTTACAACCCGGATTCACAGTATAATCACAAAAGAAGGAAGAGACACATTTTATGTATTTGATTCTCTTTCCGACCTGCTTTTCGAATGGGCAACAGACATGATGATTGTAAACTTCTTTTTTGTTACCTGCCCCTATCTCTATGAACTGAACACTATTGCCTATTTTGCAATTTTAAGAAATCATCACTCATACAGGGCCATTGCCGCCATCAGAGAAACCACCCAGATACTTATTGACCTCTATACCTATGAGCGAAAGTTATGTGTTCACCCTATAAAAATCCAGGGGCGCTATTCCTCCACCATGTTTTTCCCGCATATAAAAGAGCAGTCGGATCTGGTACCGGTAATCAACAGCATAGATGCATCAAGGCTGTTTTCGCACCTCATGAAAGAAAAGGTGGTAAACTCACAGCTCATTCTGGATTACTGGGATCATCTTTTTATACAGGCCAACGAACTTAAAGAGTCAGGTGCTGCACGGACTGAAAAGGAGGACAAGGTTGAACAGCTGGGCCGTCTTGTCCTGAGCAGAAATAAAAGAGTACTGGCCATGATCAGGCAGTTCATGTCTCTTGAAGACCTGCTTATGATCAAGGAGAAACTTATAGGGACAGGGTTCATAGGCGGAAAGGCCCTTGGCATGCTCCTGGCCAGAAAGATACTGCAAAAAGACACTGGGTATGACTGGAACCATGCCCTTGAGCCCCATGATTCCTTTTATATCGGGTCTGATGTGTTTTACACATATATCGTCAGAAATGTGTGGTGGAAACTTTTTATGGCCCACAAAACTCCTGAAGGATATTTTAAAAAGGCAGAGGAACTTAAGGATAAAATCCTTTCCGGGACATTTCCAGAACCCATACGGGAAAAGTTTCAGCTCATGCTCGAATATTTCGGCCAGTCACCTATTATCGTGAGGTCAAGCAGTCTCCTTGAGGATGCCTTCGGCAGCGCCTTTGCCGGAAGATATGACAGTTTTTTCTGCGTGAACCAGGCATCTCCGGAAAAACGTTATGAGATGTTTGAAGAAGCAGTCAAACGAATATATGCCGGGACAATGAATGAGGAGGCCCTGGCATACAGGGTGGAGAGGGGCCTGGACCGGGTGGATGAACAGATGGCTATCATGGTGCAGAGGGTTTCCGGCTCTGATCACCATAAGTATTTTTTCCCGGAACTTGCAGGAGTAGGCCTTTCGCGCAATCCCTATGTCTGGAAAAAGGATCTTGACCCGGAGGCCGGAATGCTGCGCCTTGTTATGGGGCTGGGGACCAGGGCAGTTAACAGGGTTGAGACAGATTATCCGCGGATTGTTCCCATGGATGATCCCCTGGTAAAACCACTGGCGGGCATACATGAAATAAAAAAATATTCACAGCATTATGTGGATTACCTGGATCTTTCCGAAAATATTCTAAAGAGTATTCTCCTGAATGAACTTACTGAGAATGCTCCGGATCTGGATATGAATATGATAGCGGTCAGAGATACTGATTCTGTCAGCTACGGTAAAGAGCCTGGGGGGCGATGGGTTTTAACCTTTGATAATTTTCTCAGCAGTACGGATTTCATCAATATAATGAATCGAATGCTCAAGACAATTGAACGGGTATACAATACACCTGTAGAGATTGAATTTACAGTCAATCATAATTCTGCAGGAAACATCCAGGTAAACCTCCTTCAGTGCCGCCCTTTCCAGACAATCTACAATACCGTTGATTTTCCTCTTCCCGAAAAAATAGATCCCGATAAAATCTTTATACGCATGGAAGGGCATTTTATGGGGGGAAATGTGGCACTGCCTGTAAATAAAATTATCTGGATTGACCCGGCAAACTATGCAGACGCTTCGCTGTCGGATAAATACAGTGTGGCCAGGCTGATAGGAAAGCTTAACCGGGAGATTGCCGATCCGAAAGAAAACCCTGCCCTGCTCATGGGACCGGGCAGGTGGGGAACACAGACGCCGGCTATGGGTGTTCCGGTAACCTTTTCAGAGATAAACAAAATAACCGCGCTCATGGAAATAAGCTATCAGGCCGGCAGCATGATTCCCGATCTTTCATTCGGGACCCATTTTTTTCATGATCTCACAGAAACAAGTATTTTTTACGCTGCCATATACCCTGAAAAACCGGGGGTGACCTTCAGGCCTGAAAAACTTTCAGCACTGCCAAACATGCTTGCCGAAATACGTCCGCAGGACGAGAGACTTTCACACATTGTAAAGTTGTATGTATTAAAAAATCAGGAGCTGATTATTCAGTCCGATGTTGTTACACAGGAGCTTGTCTGCTACTGGCTGTAAAAAAGGAAAAATGATTGTTACTTATTTTTATTCAATTTCTGTTCATTGAGGAGTATAAACTGTTCGATTCTTTTTGACCACGGAAATTTTAAAACATGGTGCTTAAAATTTGGAATTTTTAAAAAATATACTTACCCTGAAAAACAAGCTGGTCTTTTTGTTTCTGGTACTTACCCTTGTTCCCCTTGCAGTAGTGGGTCTGTTTTCAATAAATTCAACCGAATCCCTTATAAAAAACCTGGTTCTGCGTCAACTTGAAAATATTGCATCTGATAAGGCCGCAATACTTGAACGGTGGCTGGAAGAAAGAAAACAGGATATGCAGGTTATTGCCGGCACATCACTGGTAAAAACCATGGACCCGAAACAGATTGCCCCTTACATTGATCTGATCCGAACCCATTATGGTGTATACAACAAGATTTCGGTGCTGTCAGATCAGGATGGGCTTGTCTACAGTACCGGAGGTTCGGAAAATAATAGAGAAGGCCCTCTTCAGTCCGGAAGCAAAGATGAACCCCTTGTTTTTTCACCCATTACCTACCTTCCTGAAGAAAGGGAGTCAACATTCAGGATTACTGCACCGATTTTTGAAAACGGGAACCAGATCGGCAGCGTCCTGGGCACTGTCGGCACTCACAACATAATCAGCATACTTTTGCGTGTATCACTGGGAGAAACAGGTGAATGCTATCTTGTAGACAGAAACGGGACCTTCCTTGCACATAAGGAACCGGGACGCATTTTAACAGAGAATATTTCCCAGTCCGAAAGTTTTAAAAATATCTTTGGAAGCAGGGAACTGAAAAACACCTATCTGGACTATCGCAATATTGAGGTTCTCGGCACATCGCGGAAGGTAGGGGAAACAGACTGGTATATCGTGGTGGAACAGGACAGGGATGAAGCCTTCAGAAGCGTTGACAGCATGAAGCACCTTATAGGGTTTATGGTTTTTCTTGCAATAGGAAGTGCCCTTATCCTGACCTGGGTTATTTCATATCATGTTATCAGACCAGTAATAAATCTCAGCCGCTCGGCAAAAAATCTCGCTACTGCCGGGTTCAACCCCGAAGGAATCGATACCCGTCGTCGTGATGAAATAGGTTTATTGTACCGTGCCTTTGCCGATATGGCCCGGAAGATACAGCAGAGGCAAAATAACCTTGAAGAACAGTTTAACCTTAAGGCTGCAGAGCTCAGGAAGACAGACCAGACTCTAAGAGAATTTAAAATCATTGCCGAAAGGTCTGAAAAATTTGCAGCTCTTGGACGGCTGGGTGCAGCGGTCGCCCATGAAATCCGGACACCGCTTACATCGCTCAAGCTGTTTCTTGAATCTATTCAGAGTGAGATTGAGATATCACCGGAATATGCAGAGGACTTCAATATAGCCATGGGACAGATATCACGTATCGAGGTGGCCATAAATCACTTTCTTGATTATACCAAGCCCAAGGATATGGTCTTTTCAGAATTTTCTGTTGGAACTCTCATCAGTGATGTTGTTTCACTTGTACGCCCCATGGCCAATAAACAGGAATGTTTTGTTGAAATTTCAGTTGCTGATAATCTTCCCGAAATAACAGGTGATAAAAAGCTGCTTGAGGAGGCATTTATAAATCTCTTTATTAATGCCCTTGAAGCCATGAATGAAAAGGGAAGAATATGGATCAGGGCTGAACATGATACAATGGAATCAATTGAAGAGGGTAAACAGAGAATTCCTGCGGTCCGCATTGATATAGCTGATTCAGGCCCCGGGATCTCCCCTGAGAATATTGCTTATATTTTTGATCCCTTTTTCACAACCAAGTCTTCGGGAACAGGCCTTGGGTTGCCCATGGTATTTAACACCATCAAACGACATAATGGAGAAATGCGGATAACAAACAGGGAAGAAAGAGGAGCTGTTTTTTCACTTTTTCTCCCTCTAAAAACGGAAAAAAATCATGCAAACAGACAAAATCCTACTGATTGATGATGACGAAGGCCTGAACCATTTTCTTACCAGGTTTTTCAGCAGGAAAGGGTATGAAGTAACAACCTGCCTGACAGGCGAAGATGCTGTCGGAACAATCAACGAAAAGACCTTTGATCTGATCCTGCTGGATTACAAGATGCCGGGTCTTAACGGACTTGATACATTAACGGAAATCAAGAATGCGCAGGTTAAAACACCTGTCATTATAATGACCGCATACGGAAGCACTGATACCGCCATTGAAGCCATGAAACGCGGGGCCTATGACTATCTTAGGAAACCATTTGAGAGAAAAGAGCTGAGCCGTATAGTAAGCGAGGCACTTGAACTTAACCGCCGGATGAAGGAAGTTGTATGGATTCCTGACACGGTTGCTTCAGAAGAAGACGTAATTACGAAAAACACCCTCAAAATGGTGGGCAGAAGCAAGGCGATGCAGGAGGTCTATAAAACCATAGGCCAGATAGCAGAAAAAAATGTGGCCGTGCTCCTTACCGGTGAAAGCGGTACAGGAAAGGAACTGGCGGCAAAGGCTATTTTCCACCACAGTATGCGTAATAAAAAGCCTTTCCTTGCTATTAATTGTGCTGCAATACCCGAACACCTTTTTGAAAGCGAGATTTTCGGCTATGAACCCGGCGCATTTACAGGAGCCCGCCATACAAAAATAGGAAAGATTGAAAGGGCGAATGGCGGCACCTGTTTTCTGGATGAAATCGGCGACATGTCCATACCCCTTCAGGCTAAACTTTTACGTGTACTTCAGGAGGGAGAGCTTGAAAGACTTGGAGGAGTCAAGACAGTAAAGGTTGATGTGCGCATAATTGCCGCGACCAATAAGGACCTTTCCCTGGCAGTCAGGGATGGTCTGTTCAGGGAAGACCTTTACTGGCGGCTTAAGGTCATATCCATTGATCTTCCTCCCTTAAGAAGAAGAGCAGAAGATATGCCTGAGCTTGTAGATTACTTTTTAAAAAGGTTCGGGGCAGAGTATAACAAGACAATCCACGGTGTGGATGAAGAGGTTATAAATCAGTTTAAATCATATTCCTGGCCAGGTAACATCAGAGAACTGGAAAACTGTCTTCACAGGGCAATTATTGTATGTAACGGAAATATTATAACCGCAGACCATATAGATTTCCTTGATAAACAGAAGGAGTATGACGCCCAGACCTTGAACCGGGAGAGGGTGATAAGCCGCTTAAGGGACAAGATAGAAAGCATAATGCCGGAAATAATTCAGCTTTTCAAGGAAGGTATTCACGCGAATATTGTTGAAACAGTTGAAGAGACAATCATTTTAAAGGTCCTTGAAGAGTGCGGAAACAATCAGGTAAGGGCAGCCGATATGCTTGGAATCAGTAGAAATACACTGCGCCACCGTTTAAAAAAATACAGGGAAACTCAAAATGTTTATATTGATGAGTGATTAACTAATATCTGAATTTTCTTTGCTTTTTCTTAAGATAATATGAGCAGAAAATAAGCTTGCCACACTAAAAATTCAGACGCAAAACTTAAAATAATTTTTAAAAGAGAGCCCTAAAATCACATGGGTCCATTGACAGAGAGAAATCAATTGACATTGTTTTTTGCATTATTGAAAAGACACAGAATTAATGCATATAAATATTACTTCATCAGACCCTTTCCAATACCATATGCCTCCCCAGGCGATGGTCATTATGTTGGGCACATCTCCGGCATCATAGGTACCCACGCACCATACGGGTGCAGGAAAGATTAGTGTTTTTGCTCCAAATGATTTTTTCATGTATCACTCCTCCTCAATACGTATTTTCTGTTCTTCAACCCGGTCCATCCATCGGGCATCATCCTTCAGATAAATGGCCGCCAGAGAATTATATTCCTTTGCCTGGGAATAATTTCCCTTCATTAACCAGGCCTCTGCAAGATAATAGTAATTTTCTCCTCTTCCGGGCGAGATGGTTACAGCCTTTTCCAGGGTCCGGATTGATTCATCCGGTCTGTTCTCATCAAGAAACACCATGGCCTTATCCATTAAATTCAGGCTGGCCTGATCCCTTGGAGTCGGCCGGCGTACAGGTTCTTCGGGCTCCGGCGGATAGGATGTCTCGCCTTCATCCCGGATAAGGGGAGATGGAGATTCGGGCTCAGACACGTCATCAGGTGGTATTCTGACAGGCTGCCTGCCTGCACAACCTGCAAGGATTATAAATATACAGGGTATTAATATTTTTATTACATACTTTTGCAATGCAGTTATTCCTTTCAATATATTTTTAATCCTGACACTCATGCTGGCTGCATATTTCCTTTGGAGAGGTCTCACTTAAAAAAATTTCTTCTATGGGTTCCGGGCAGCATGCACCTGCAAGCATACCACTTTCTTTACATACAGTGTGTTTTTCTATTCCGGCCGGCATAACAAACCATTCTCCGGACACATACTGCGGCAGCGCCTTCATCATCTCGGCCCAGATAGGCAGGGCGGCCCGGCCGCCTGTAAAATAGACCGGATCATTATTATCAAACCCGACCCATACTACGGCCAGAATATTAGGAGTATATCCTACAAACCATGCATCCCGCGTCCCGTTGGTTGTGCCTGTTTTACCGGCCGCAGGCCAGTCAACTCCATAGTTTTTCAGGGATCGCGCGGTTCCTAACTCCACCACACTGTGCAGAAGATCACTCATAAGATAGGCCTTGGCCGGGCTGATTACCCGCTCTATAAGGGCATGTCTTCTTTCCAGTATATTACCGCCTTCATCAACAACCGAGCTGACAGAGAGCGGATATGGCAAAACACCGTCTGCGGCAAAGGCACAATAGGCCCTGGCCAGCATGAGCGGAGTCAGCTCCTGGGCTCCCAGCACCATTGAGGGATAGGGATTTTCTGCAGTGGGCAGGTGAAAGGACTCTGTAACATTCTGCAGTCGCTTTAACCCCATCACGAACGAGAGGTTGATGGAAGTAATATCCGGGCTCCATGTAAAACCGTCGGCAAATGCCAGGTTTACAGTGGCAACATTTTGTGAATAGGCAAGGGCCTCCCGGAGGGTGAGTTCTGCCGGGGCATCTTCCTCATAATTTTTTGGTATCCATTCTTTTCCGTCAATTATGTATGTCTGGGGAGAGTTGGAAAGCCTGGATACAGGTGTCAACCTGTCCAGGGCAGATAAATATACAAAGGGTTTGAAGGCGCTTCCCGGCTGTCGCATTGCATCAGTGGCCCGGTTAAACTGGCTTATTCCGTAATTACGGCCCCCTGCCATGGCAAGAATATAGCCGGTTTTAGGCTGCATAACCACAACCGCCCCCTGAAGGCTCTCACCGGGGTCTTTCCTCTTGAGTCTCCTGTCTGCGGACTCGAGTCTTGCCAGCCCCCTGACAAGCGCCTCTTCTGCAGCCTGCTGAACCTGGGTGTCGATTGTTGTGAAGATGGAAAGCCCTTCGCCGGTGAGCGTGTCCCGGGGATACAGTTCGGAGAGCTGACCGGTCAGATAGTCAGTAAAATATCTTGCATGCCGTGAACGGGTTGTATACTCAACCGCACCCAGGGGTGCTGCAACGGCATCGGCAAGACCTGTATCATCCAGCCACCCTTCCTTATGCATAATTGATAAAACCTGGTTCCGTCTTTCCATAAGTTTATCAGGATGCCGGTAGGGGGAGTAATATGATGCATTACGAATAATCACGCCAAGGGCTGCAGCCTCGGCCACAGAGAGATCAGCCGCCTTTTTGTCAAAATAAAACCGGGCCGCCTCAGCCAGACCGACAATTGCCGCTGATCCCTGCTGCCCCCAGTTGGTTTCGTTGATAAAAATTTCAAGGATATCCGCCTTGGAGAATTTTAGTTCCAGCACTACGGCTATCATCTGCTCCTTGATTTTCCGGCGAAATGACACCTCCTGGGTCAGGAAAAACATCCTTGCAACCTGCTGGGTAATTGTGGATGCCCCCTGGCTGATCCTGCCCGCCCGGATATTCTGGATAAATGCCCTGAGTATACCCCTGAAAGAAATCCCCTGATGTTTGTAATAGTCGTGATCTTCTGCCGCCAGGATTGCATGGACCACATGCGGCGGTAATGTTCGAATGGCAAGAAACTGGCGGCGCTCCCATTTTGGACCGAAATAGAGCATCAGCTCCTCGGGTTCCAGCTCCAGAAGGGCTACAGGAGCATTTGCCTTCATATCTTTAATACCGGATATCTGCCCGTTTTTGACCTTAATAATAACCGGTCTGCTTTCCTGGTTATAGGTCGGAGTATGGAAATCATGGAGGTAGACAGAAATGGTGTCAGGTGAAACAGACATCTCCCCCTGCTTATCGGGCACACGATCCGAATTTCTGTATCCCAGCCTGCCCAGTTTTTTAACAAGAAGATCAAAATTGATTTTCTGGCCTTCATATAAAAGGGTTGTATCGGAATATACCCTGGAAGGGATGTCCCAGGGGCGGCTGCTGAAGCGTCGGTCAATCTCTTTGGAAAGGGAAGTCATGTACAGGGCAACTGAAATTATTGCTGCCAGCAGGACTATTGAGCATGAAATAAGGCTCCATAGTATTACCCGTCGTTTAAGAAAAGTTTTCATTTTCATTGCTGATCAGTGATTCTATGCTTTTTTCGTCATTCCAGCGCATGATGTTTTGCAATGTCATTTCGAATCAATAGCTGAGAAATCTTATTGAGCTGCCCGTTGATCGAAAAGACAGATTGATAATCTTTTAATAATGAAGCTACCCGATGCATGGACATGGCGGGTAGCTTTTATTACATCTTTTATCACATTACAAAAAAGCAGGTTATTTCAAGAGGTTTTCTAAGTCAATATTTATTGCTGAAGGGAGAAGAGCTCTTCTCTACTATTTACTGTCTATTTTTATTTGCAATTACCTGTTGATCACTGTTAATTGCAGCTTTTCCTGTTTACCCGTTCTGCCGGATCCTGGTGGTAGTATTCCTGTAAAACACGATAGAGATCCGGTGACTGGTCAACCATCAACAGCGGCTGATCAAAAAACTGTTCTGTGGCAACCGCAAAAAACTCCGCCTCGTTTGTTGCGCCATACAGATTGAGAAATGATCTTCGCCCCTTTGCGGCATCCTGTCTGAGACGCTTAAATTCCCTTGTACATACAGCAATCCAGTCGCGGTATTCATCCCTGTCCCGTAAGGGCGGGGTTCCGTCTGGAGCGCCATCGAGCATGTCCAGCTTATGTGCAAATTCATGATATATGACATTGTGCCCCAGCTCAGGATGACGGCTTCCATGCAGGGCCGCATCCCATATAATTATCACCGGGCCCTGCATTACCGCCTGCCCGAGAATAGGCTGCTCAATATTCTCCGGTTTCATTGAATTTTCAAAAAAACCCTGCCTGCGTTTTGGAGGGATCACTGTAGAGGGATAGATGATGATGGACATTACATTCCGGTAATAGTTATGAGGTATACCCAGGAGAAGCATGCAGGCCTGGGCAGAGATTGTGACGCGAATCTCGTCGTCAGGCTCCAGCCCGCCGGCTCCTTCCCAGTATTTCTCGGCAATAAACACCTGGATAAGTGCATGCAGCTTTGCGCGCTCGGAATCATCTAGCATACAGTAGTGGGCGACATTACGATAAAGGATCTCTTCCCATGCGGAAGGGAAAGGGGCCTGTGTAAGTTTTTTTCTGCGGCGGTTACGAAACCAGTTAAACATTGGAATTTCCTTGGATATAATTTATCTGAGCATGACACCGGATATCCTGTGACCAGGATGTTATTTACTTGCCACGGATTATTTCAGATCCTTATATTAAAAGCAATTCACTATCTTCACCATGATAAGGAGGAAGCACCAGCCGGATAACTGACTCAACAACATACGCTGACAATAAAATGCACGGCTGGAACACCTTGATTTAAAAAGGCTTCAGGGATATAGTTACATAAAAAAGGGAACAGAAAATGGAAATAAATGAACAGACAATATGGTCGGATATACTGGCGATCCGGGAAAAGGCCCCGCTAATTCACAATATCACCAATTATGTGGTAATGAACAACACCGCCAACGCGCTTCTTTCACTTGGAGCGTCACCGGTTATGGCCCATGCCCGGGAGGAGGTTGCTGATATGGTTTCGCTTGCAGGGGCACTGGTAGTAAATATCGGGACCTTAAGCGATCCCTGGATTGAAGCAATGGAAAAGGCATTAAAAAGGGCAAAGGAGCTTGGCGTACCCATAGTAATCGACCCGGTAGGTGCAGGGGCAACACCATATCGGACAAAGACGCTGACAGCTCTTCTGGATATCGCGGATCCAACCGTTATAAGAGGTAACGCCTCTGAGATTCTTGCCGTGGCAGGCGC
The DNA here is from genome assembly GCA_963667015.2 of Desulfatiglandales bacterium. GTDB lineage: Bacteria > Desulfobacterota > DSM-4660 > Desulfatiglandales > HGW-15 > JAAZBV01. The sequence goes on along the minus strand of CAXXJJ010000001.1, from coordinate 483,588 downwards.
GGAATCACGAACAAAGGGCGTTGACAGTACCGCATCTTCAGAGTCGGCCCTGGAAGCGGCCCGGCAGCTTTCAGAAGACCACGGATGTGTGGTGTGCATAAGCGGGAAAGAAGACCTCATTGTGCAGGGGGTTAACCTGATAACATGTCATAACGGGCACCCCCTGATGCCCCGTGTGACTGGTCTGGGCTGTACTGCCTCCGCACTCTGCGGGGCATTTCTTGCGGTTAATTCTTCCGCCCTGGCTGCAACGGCTCATGCAATGGCTGTTATGGGGATTACAGGAGAGCTTGCAGGAGAAGGAGTCAAGGGGCCGGGAAGTTTTCAGATGCGTTTTCTTGATATGCTGTATGCTATTACAGAATCAGATATAAGAGACAGAATAAGGGTTGATACCAGCTCCTAGAAATCATTATTCTTTTTTATTCTTTGCCATCTTCGCCTTCAGGTAGGCAATAATATGACGGCGGCCTTCATATGAAAGACTCTCAAGTCTCTCAATAATATCATCTATTGACTCTAACTCCAGGTCCGGGATTTTATCTCTGTCCTCCCCCGAGGAATCAGTCCCCATATCTTTTTTCATATGACTCTCCTTTTCAAAATCATGGAGATACTTTAAGCCAAAAAGGTTGACTATTCAATAAAATCTCAGGGCTTTTTCCCTGTGGATGGGAGATAAATAAAAAAGAGGCAGCCGATTTGATTCGGCTGCCCCTGCATTTATATTAAAAGGATTATTTTTATTGTTTTGGTTGCGGTTTAGGAGCCGGTCCCATCCTCGTGAACGGGGTAGCCTTAATTTTCTCAGGATTCACCAGGAATGATTTCTGGGCTATTGTCTCCTGCAGGTAACAGAAGTTCCACTCCGGATCCTTCGGGGTCCAGGTCCCGTTCTTATAATTATCACAGCTTTCAGGCTTTGACAGTGGGTACTCTTCGATCGGGTCATCAATCAGGTTGTAAAACACACAACTATCCGTTTCAGCATTATTGTCACAGATGACTTTGTATGTTGCGTTCCTTGCCCCTACTTCCATCAGGTTGTTTTTAACAGGGTTAACTGTTTCCGCAAGCAGATATCCTTTGTCCGGGTCGCGCAGGCCTTTGGCTCCATCAAAGAGTATGGGTGTTAATGAGACGCCGTCCACCTCTACACTGTCTCCTGCCCTGTTGGGAACCATTTTGGGAACGTCAAGACCGGCCAGTTTCAGGATGGTAGGGAACAGATCCACATTATGTATCCATTCATCACTCTGTGAGTCAGCCTTTATACCGGGTCCCCGGATCGCCATTGAGACACGAACGCCGCTTTCATAGGCTGTGCCCTTGCTGCGTCCCTGCTTGGTGATATACATGTTATCGATGAACTCGCGCTTGGGACCGAACATCCATGTTCCGTTGTCACCCAGGTAAATGATGTAGGTATTGGGATCAAGCTTGTCTACGGTCTCGATCAGCCGGCCGATCATGGTATCCATTGTATTGGTCATCGCCCTCATTAGGGCCTCTGAAGAACAGGAGCCTACATTTGCAGAACCGAACTGACCATCCGGCCCCATACATTCTTCCATCTCTTTGCGCGCCACTTCGTTCATGGTGTCGGCATTCGGAATAACCATGGGATTAGGATTCTGCTGCCCGGTGATATGGGACAGGTTGAATGCAAACCATGCAAACCATGGCTTGTCGGGATTGTCGGTTTCCTGTTCAGTTATCCATTTAATAGCATCTGCAGTTTTTACTACCGGTGCAAAAGTGGTCGGCTCAATCCCGGGCAGTGATCTTACAGGTGCCTCTTCGGTACGAAACTGGTCCGGTGGAGAAGTATCGTCCTGGATTTGATAGTCCCATTTAAAATATGTGGTAACACCACCATGCATATTGCCCTGGAAAAGATCAAATCCAGCCTCCTTCGGCTTCATCCCTGGGTACTGCCCCAGGCCTGCTATATGCCATTTACCGAATATTGCAGTGCTGTAACCGCCTTTATCCTTCAGGTCCTGAACAAAGGAGTGATGATTCTGGGAAAGCCAGTCCATGTAATCAAGCACGCCTGTCTTGGCGGAAAAAAGCCCGGTAAGGAGCGATGTTCGCGTTGGTGAACAAAATGGCTGTGCCCATGCATGGGTAAATCTCATACCCCCTTTTGCAAGAGTATCGAGAACAGGGGTTGATGCAGGCCTGCCATCGATTTCTCTGTATTGGGGGTGATTATGCCCGGATGGGCCATACTGCTTTGTCAGATCTTCTATCATGCCCGGATACATATTGGTTGTAACGTCTATCCCGATGTCATCACCTATGATCAGCAGGATGTTTGGACGCTTGGCAGGAGCCTCTGCTTCTTTTGCATTTGACTCTTTTACATCTGCCTCCTTAACCTTGTCCTTGCAGGCGGCTCCAAACAAAAGCAGAACCAGCATTGCAAATACACTCAATGTTTTTAAAATGGTTCTATTCCTCACAATTTTACCCCTTCTCCCCCCAGTTAGTTGTTGTTAAAAATCCTTCTTCATAAATAACTGGCTGCCGTAAAAAACGGCCATTCAAAAAAATCTTCTATAAGATGTTTCTTAAAAAATGAGTATATGCAGGGGAGAGTCGTGTGTCAAGGAATAGAGTTCAATGCTCGATATGTGTAATTTATTCTACTTAGTTCTCAATATATTGCACGATACCTTTACTATTATAATTAAAGATTTTAAGCCCATACTTCAGATGAAAAAAAGTAAGGCGGTAAAAGATATACTTCCACCGCCTTGATATTAATTGTTTCCGGATGCTATTGAATAATTAAAAAGTATCCTGTTTTACAGGAGCAATCGACCATGAATCGTTTGCCCCTGTTTTTTATTTATTGCTGTATCTTTCTTTTAGGCATACCCATGCGGGGTTTGGCTTTTGGTTTGGGAGGATCTGCCAGGAATGATTTCTTGGCTATGACCTCCTGCAGGTGACAGAAATGCCATTCCTGGTCTTTGGGTGTCCATGTCCCGTTCTTGAACTTTTCATTGCTCCTAGGCTTTTCAAGAGGATACTCTTCGAGTGGATCATCAACAAGGTTGTAAAATTCACAACTTTCTGTTTTGGCGCTGTTTGAACAAACCAGTTTATAGGTTGCATTCCGTGCTGCTACGTGCATCAGATTATCCTTGGTAGGGTTTATGGTCTCAGCAAGCATATAGCCTTTATTAGGATCACGTACATTCCTGGCGCCATCAAGAAGAATTGGTTTAAGTGAAACAGCATCAACTTCTACCATACCATTACCTTCCTTGTTGGGAACCATTTTGGGAACTTCAAGGCCCGCAAGTTCAAGTATTGTGGAGAACAGATCTGTGCTGCACACCCATTCGTCGCTTTTTGAGCCTGCCTTGATACCGGGGCCTCTAATTGCCATGGAGACCCGGACACCGCTTTCATAGGCAGTACCTTTGCTTCGCCCCTCTTTGGTGATGTACATATTGTCTATAAAGTTCATCCCCATGAACACCCATGTGCCGTTATCACCGAGATAAATTATGTAAGTATTGGGGTCCAGCTTGTCAACTGTTTCAATTACCTTGCCTACCATGGTGTCCAGTGTGTTGGTCATTGCCCTCATTAGGGCGCCATCGGAACAGGAACCTACATTCGCTGATCCGAATTGACCGTCAGGCCCCATGCATCCTTCCACTTCTTTGAGAGTTTTCTCGTCTAAAGTTTCTTTATTCGGAATAACCATGGCACTCGGTCGCATCTGTCCGGTGATATGGGACAGGTTAAAGGCCAGATAGGCAAACCATGGTTTGTCAGGATTCTTCTCTTCCTGTTCCTTGATCCAGTTAATGGTGTTGTAGGTTTTCACGACCGGTGCAAAGGTAGTTGGCGCAATACCGGGGAGTGAAACCTCAGGCGGTTTTTCCGTGCGGTACTCGCCTGGAGGGGTATCTGCATCCTGAATATGGTAGTCATAATCCCAGTACGTCCTGACACCGCCGCTAAGGTTACCCTTATATAGATCAAAACCGGCTTCCTTGGGCATCATACCGTTGAAATTACCCAGTCCTGCTATATGCCATTTGCCGAAAACCGCTGTGCTGTAACCACCCTTTTCCTTCAGATCATTGACAAATGAATGATGCTTTTTAGACAAAGACCCATAATAATCCAGTACTCCGGTCTTGGCAGAATAGAGTCCCGTGATTAGGGATGTACGCGTGGGTGAACAAAACGGTTGAGCCCATGCCTGAGAAAACCTCATCCCCCCTTTTGCAAGTTTGTCGAGGACAGGGGTGGACGAAGGGTGACCATCGATATCTTTATATTTCGGATGATTATGTCCATCAGGGCCATATTGCTTACTCAAACTTTCAATCAGGCCCGGATACATATCAGATGACATATCTATTCCTATATCATCACCGATGATCAGCAGGATGTTTGGGTGTGTAGATTTGCTATTCCCGGTTGCCGCGTACACTGACATTGATACGACCATAATCGCCGCCAGTAAGGCAAATCCACAAAATCCTTTTATGAAAATTCTAGTACTCACTGTTTTACTCTCCTTCTCTCCCCCCACATTGTTGTTTTATAAAATCAGAATACCTTTACATCCATTCTTTTTCTCTAATCCAAAACTGTGGTCAAAAAGAATAAAAAAAGCAGCTTTTCGAAAATCTTTGATAAAAATCTCCATTTTTTTAAGATTAACGCACTTGATAATATATTTGGGATCATCCTGTGTGTCAAGGATATGATTGAGTTGAAATATGCCAGGTGAAAAGCATTAATATGATAAACGATTGAAGTTGAGATAATCTCATAATATCCCTACTGGTTGAAAAGTTTGAATAAGATATCTGTACTTTTAACGTGAAAATCACAGGCACCAGTTGTTTGGCAACCTGTACAAAAAAGTTATGTCTTTATCTGATCTAATTAAAAGTTAAGCTGTTTACAATTGGTTCACATCTTTCTGGATCACTCCATGTAAGAGTGTTTAAAAATATGCATTTCCCATCCTTATAAACCGATACAAGGAAGGTCGTCATAGATACATTTTTATCCCAAAGCCATTTAATATCGGTTCGATATGCTTTTGTGCCGCATTGAAGCGTGATTTCTTTATTCGAAATAATCTTGAAATCTGAGCCGCCCTCTTTTAGGCGCATAATAAAATATTTTGACCCGAATTCTTCTATCGGTATGCCTTCGGGGATATCAACAATACCTGCCCTAATTACGACATTCCCGGGACTTTTCATCCTCATAATCTGACCGGGTCCGTCTGTTTCAGCTTTTTCACTTCCTATAGGATATTTAAATTGGAAGGCAGGTAATGCGGTGCGCTGAAAAGTATAGTTTTTAGCTATTCCTTCACTTTCTGATGACCAGATATAGGTATTTGATTTGGCAACTTGATTTACCAGCATGTTAAGGCGGATTTGTTCCTTTTTATTTTGCGGTAAAGTGTCAGATGACGATAAAGCTGGAACAATATAAGAGTTAAGTAATTTTTTAGGAACAAAGCTATCCTTGCCTGTAAGTCGCCCTGTAAATACAATTACCATATTCTTTTCTGGTACAACGAAAATGCGTTGCCCCTCGTTGCCAACAGCCACATAATAATCAACCGAATTGCCCTTCTCAACAGAGTCAATCCACCAATAATATCCATAATAATCAAAAAGATTTGCGTCGATATGCCTTCGCGTCGATGCCTCAATCCAGGATGAAGGTATGACTTGTTTATTACCCCACTTCCCCTTGTTTAAATAAAGCCACCCGATTTTGACCATGTCATGAGGGGTCAACCACATTTCTCCATATCCGAGGTGGTAGCCTTGCGGACTTGTCTCCCAATCGACATCAGAAATATCAAGAGGCGCGAATAAATACTGTTTTGCAAAATCTAATGTACTCATTCCAGATGCATCTTGAATAATAGCCGACATGAGAAAGGCAGCTCCATTGCAATATTCAAATTTTTCTCCAGGAATACGGGACATGGGTAGGTCAAGAACATATTTAATCCAGTCACCGCTATTTCGCATATCATACAAGCCCTGCCATTGATCGAGATAGGTATCTTTGCACTCCAAACCCGATGCCATTGTCAACAGATGTTCAATAGTCATTGATTTTTTACGGTTATCAATATTCGTAAATGTCTTATCTGGAAAAAATTCGAGGACGGACTGGTCTAAATTGGCAATAAAACCCTTATCTATAGCAATACCCATCAATGCCGATATGATACTCTTGGTACACGAAGCAATATTATGCTTTTGCCCCTTTTTATAAGGTGAAAAGTAAGCATCCAAAACAAGGTGCCCATTTCGGACGATCGTTATGTTGTCAATATTGTACTGTTCTCTTTGGATATAATCCATCATGTCGGCGAGTTTGGATGATTGCATACCTTGATCTTCCGGTATGGTTATCTGCCAACCATTTGTAGGGAAGATTTGCGGGGATGCAAAAGCATACGAATAAAGAGAGGATAAAATTAAAAATAAAGGGAAAAAAGAATATGCAGGATGTTTCAAGTATTTCGATGATTTCATATCTGTCTCCTTATACGCCCACAACAAGTTATTCTGAAGAACTGTATAACTCCGCTTATGTAATGTTTTGCAGAAAGCTTGTTATTAAATAATAAGATAAGTAAATATTAAATGCCATAGGTATGGGTTATATTCAAGCAGAGACTGCCCAATAAACCATAATTACGTATAGCTGCTATGTATTCAAAGTTTTAGTAACCTCTCTCAATGCATCTCCCCAATATCCCAAATTCTTCCTTTATGAGTAAGATATCGCTCAGATCGTCCCATCGTCCAACCTCTTGATATTATATGGATTTTACAGATCGATAAAACGGTCGATTTGCCGGACGATAAAATGGGCAACCTCTTGGGCTCTCTTTTTTTGAATATTAGTTCTTGTGGATTATTTTCAGTTCAGAAGTAATTCTTATGAGATGAGATTTCAGGTATGTCTTGAAAGGAATTATAATGATTAAAATTATAGCTCCACTACTACCAAAATGAACGAAAACAACCACAAATCAAAGTAATAACCCCTTGACTCTACAATGTAAAATCAAGGGGTTACAGTGTATTTGTTAGTCCCAACAGAACTCGATCCAGTATATGCGCTGTTAGAGTAAAATCGCTTGTCCTGAACCTCTTCAGTCTTCAATCGTCATAAAATATTAATAGGTAGTACCAAAAATGGAATATGAAAAACGTATGTTGTTGCTTAAATCAGGAATATCATCCTTTTTCCTTTCTCCATGGGGATAATGCTCAAAGCGATTAAACGACTGATATACCATCCCGATCTGGTCGTCTTTCTTTTCCATCATTGTTACTGCCACCAGGCCGAAAACATACCTGGCGATTGCTACTCCGGTCAACGGGGTCGTGTAACCTTTTATCTTTTTGTTATATAACGTCCATGAAATAATTCCATTATCATTTTTTATCATAATTGCATGGACGTATTGATACTATGGACTTGACTGTGATGGATATAGTTGAGTTCTGCTAATACGGAGTATTATAAAACATGGTTCCCACGGAGACCGCCGGAACCAGGTTAAAAAATCCCTTTATCCTACTGTACAAGCTCGACAGTTGTCTTTGCCTTACTCATTAACGGCGCCTCCAGAGGGCCATGAGTAACCTCCATGGTTCCGATACTTTCCATTATTGATTTGACAAATATTCCCTTCTTATAGGCAAAATACCATGTCATTGTAGTATCTGAGTCTCCGCTAGTTGCTCTAAAATCCTTCCCTTCCAGTTTACCTGTTCCATGGAAGCCACCTCCTACTACCTGGCTTTTAATTCTGACACATTCCATACCCTGTACAGTCTCAAATCCATCGAAGGTATTAATCGATTCCGCCTTGGTATTAAATTTTAACTGATCAGCAGACCACCTTTTCACGTCTTCCAGAGTCCATGTATCACCTATTTTAACATTATCATCAGGTAATTCAGGCAGCAGGTCGGAAAAGAATCTTTTTGGGATCAGTGGTGCCGAGCTTATCATGCCCATACTTACATCAGGCAGATCATCAATTTCCAAATTCTCAATTTCTTTTCCTTCAGGGGAATATATTACATTAAAATTTTTACCCTCAACCCTTGATGTGTCAGGATAAAGATGCACCTGAGGATTATCAATACTAAAATCCCAGTCATTTATAGTAACCCGGGTTATGAGGTTGCCCTTCTCATCAGTTCCGTTTCCCTTAATCACATAGTCTGCACGGTCTTTCATCAGGAATTTAGCAGTTTGCCCTGGTACCAGCATGAAAAGTGTTGACTCTGAAGTTCTCCTGTAATTAAGACTTTTATTGTTCTTGAAATCATATTTGAGGCTAAGTCCTTTCTTAAAGTCATCCCCTGCGGGTTTGTTTGCTGCCAGTTTAATCGGTTTGCCTTCTAATAGTTCTGCTGAATTGTCTTGTACCGATCTGTCTGGTTTGTCTGCTGCCGGTCCGTCTGGTTTATTTGCCGCTAGTCCGTTTGAACAGGCGAAGAAAACACAGGCAACTATTAAAAGCATAAAAACAGAAGCAATGGTCGTTTTTATGGAAAGCCTTTTATATTCAAGTATCATGCTGATTCTCCTGTCTATCTGTGATCTGTTTTCTATTATTCCAGCGAGAGAAGGCAACTGACGGTTCTGAACAAAGCGCTCCAGCAGATGGACTATTGTCCTTGCATAATCGGTCGGCCGGGACTGTTTTATTTTTGACAGCACATAGGCATCACAGGCTGCTTCCTGATCAGCCCTCAGGTAATGAAACGCGTACCAGACAAGGGGATTAAACCAGTAAACAACCTGAAACAGGGTCGCAAGCCAGGAAACACCGATGTCATGACGCTTTACATGCCCAAGTTCATGCAGAAAAACACAGTACAGGTCATCTTTTTTAAGGGTGTTTAAAAAATTGGCCGGGAGCAGTAATTGAGGTCTGAAATAGCCAAAAATAGCCGGGCTTTTCACACTTTCGGTTACAATTATTTCCACATTCTTTTGTAACCCGAGTGTTGACCTGCACTCATTAAAGAGATCAAAAACATCTTTATCTGTTACCGGTTGCTCCCGTCTTACAATCAGCCAGAACTTACAATTTTTATATACAGCCGCAATACCGAAAGCCAGAACACCTGTAATCCATAAGAGGAACAATGCACCCTCAAATGATAAATTAAGGCCGGATAATGTGTCTATTACAGTTGAAGCACTTTCATGGGCATCATGCTGCTCATTGATCGGTCCGTCTGAGAAACCAGACTGAGCAGGAACAGCATCGAATGAAAAATCAGTTGGAACCTCAGGGGCATACTGAATAGAAGTAGTATTTATTTTATGCTGCACCAGGTAGGGCATATAGGAACTGTTCGAAGACACGGCAGGAACATAGTTATAAACACTTACCGGCGTCTCAACTCCAAAGGGTATCAACATCCTGACAAGCAGGAGAAGCCACAGGCAGTAACTCCACCATGCAGGCAACTTTTTCTTAAAAACGACCTTTATGATGAATATGAGGCAGATCAATATGCTTATGTATATGGTTGACTCAAAAAGCCAGCTAAGCACACCTGAGCTTTGAAAGGACAATTGTTCCATGCTTATTCCTCTTTTTCCTTCGCAAGTATTCGTTGTTTCAGGTATTCAATATCACCAAGGGATAAGTCTTCATTTTCAACCATCGTTGCGAGCATTGGCCTTAGTGATCCGTTAAAGATACGATTTAAAAATAAACGGCTTTCGGTCTTAACAAAATCTTTTTCTTCTATAACAGGATAGTAACTGTACCCTCTTCCGGATTTCTCATATCCGATGGCACCTTTGTTCAACAACCTGTTTATGAATGTTTTGATAGTGTTTGGTTTCCAGTCTGTTATTTTCATCAATTCATTGATAATCTCAGTACCGGTAATAGGATTATCTCTCCAAATAATTTTCATAACCTGATGTTCAGCCTCTGATATCTCCGGCAATTTTTCCATTTGATTTCCTTTTCATTTGTTTACGATCGTAAACACTATAATATTTACACGTGTAAACAATGTCAATAAAAAAATACATTTTTTTAATTATATTTATATAATATTGTTTTTATGGGCTTTTTTAGAATAGATATTTAAAAAGGCAGGCGCAATGTTCATAGTTAAATCTATAAAACAGTTCAATGGGATTGAATTCCTTTTCGCTTAAGTGATTTATATAAAAATTGCATATATCTGCTATGTATCCAAAATTTTTAAAAGAAGGTAAAAGTTGGGATATCTTTACCATATAGGGAGTATGGGTAAGGTTTAAGAAATTAAAAAATTCATAGTCTTGGAATTAGAGCGGAGCTAACATATATCTATTTCAACCGCAGCCCATACAGCATTCTGAAAATCCGGATTTGCCTTAAGCTCTTCAATTTCCGACGGCTCGGGGACAGGCTCGCAATCAATTAACAGTCCTTCGATATGGCATTCCGCAGCCTCCCTTGCCATTTCTATTGCCTCATCCATTGTGGCACCGGCAGAAAAACATCCCGGAAGATCAGGAATTGCGACACTGTAATCGGAATCCGCATCTTTATGTATTGCAATGGGATATTTCATGATTGCCCCCATACCCATCCCGCCTGTCTGAATATGCTGTGCAGTGTCCCTAAAGCGATATCATTCCGGGGATGGGGAACAGTTACTTTTCCCGGCTTCACAGGATGTTTGAATTGTTGATGATCACCCTTTGTATGATGAACCTGCCATCCGTCATCGTGCAGTCTTTTTATTATCTGTCTACGGGTCATGTTTTATCAGGAATTATTTTTCAAGGATAGCTATTGTCTCTGCAATCTCCTGTCTTGAAACACTTTTCCTTAATTCTTCCATCTTTGTCATGACCTCGGCAAACCGCACGCCCTCTGCAGCACTTATCCACTCCAGCTGAAGCCTTTCCGGTCTAATTCCCAGTTTTTCCATTTTTTTACGGACCTTTTCAACCCGCTTTTCCGTCCAATGGTTGGCATCTATGTAGTGACAGTCACCTATATGACATCCGCTTACCAGAATTACGGGTGCGCCGTTTTTAAATCCTTCCCATATAAAACTGTCATCCACCCTGCCCGAACACATGGTTCTAATGAGCCTTGCGTTTGGAGGATACTGTATCCTTGATACACCTGCATAATCAGCGCCGGCATATGAGCACCAGTTGCAGGCAAAGGTAAGGATTTTGTCCTCGGGTTTTTCTTCCAGCATGGCATCTATCTGACCCACAATCTGGCCATCTGTGAAATGATGCATTGTAATCGCGCCAAAGGGACATTCTGCAGCGCAGGTACCACAGCCGGCACATGCGGCTGTTGCCACATGCGCGGGCAGTTTTTTCTTTTTATCTACAGTGATGGCATTATATGGGCAAACCTCTGCACATATACCGCAGGATTTACACAGATCTGGGTCTACCTCCGAGGTAATTGCCTCGGCAGAAATTTCGCTCTTCTGCATAAGGCGCAGTGACCGTGCTGCCGCAGCAGAGGCCTGAGTGACGCTTTCCTTGATATCCTTCGGCCCTTCGGCACAGCCGGCGTAAAAGACACCCCTTGTTGCAGCATCAACCGGCTGAAGTTTAGGGTGAGCCTCAAGATAAAAGCCATCCGATGTAAGCTGAAGACCAAGCATCTCCTGGAGTCTCTGTGTTGAAGGAGCAGGCTCCACACCTATGGCCAGAACCAGCATATCCAGTTCATGATATTCAAGCATTCCGGTGGCAGTATTTTCAACAGCCACCCTCAGGCTGCCATCAGGCAGTTCCTCTACGTTTCCGGGAAGGCCTCTAATATATTGAGTGCCGGCACGTCTGCTCCTGGTATAAAGATCTTCAAAGCCCTTTCCAAAGGCCCTTATATCAATATAAAAGACCTTAACATCCATGTCAGGATAGTGCTCTTTTAATACCAGCGAACTTTTTATTGTGTTCATGCAGCAGATATTTGAGCAATATGATTTCCCGCGGCGCGCAGAACGTGAGCCCACGCACTGAATAAAACCGATTGATTTTGGTTTTTTACGGTCAGTAGGCCTTAACAGCTTACCCTGTGTGGGACCTCCGGCGTTAACCAGCCTTTCAAACTCAAGGCTTGTAAGGACATTTTCAAACCTTGTATATCCATACTCGTCCATTGCCGTGGGATCATAGGGTTCAAGCCCTGTTGCGACAATAATAGTCCCCACACGCTCGGTTATGGTTTCATCGGACATGTGAAAATCGATGCATTTTTTCTCACATGCCTCAAAACACTTGTTACACACCGTCGGATTGTTACCGAGGCACTCATTGGGATTCAGCACATAGGCTGACGGGACTGCCTGTGGAAAGGGAGAATATATGGCCTTTCTTGATGAAAGCCCCATATTGAACTCATCGGGCCGCACCACAGGGCATACCTTTGCACAATCACCGCAGGCCGTGCACTCCTTTTCATCCACATAGCGGGCCTTTTTAACTATCTTTACATCAAAGTTGCCGACATAACCCTTAACGTCCGCAACCTCGCTCAGCGTGTGTATCGTTATGTTTGGATGCCGACCGGCATCCGTCATTTTAGGACCGAGTATTCAAATGGAACAGTCCATTGTGGGAAACGTCTTGTCCAGCTGGGCCATTACACCCCCTATGGACGGCCGTTTTTCCACCAGGACCACCTCTATTCCATTATCCGCCAGATCAAGGGCGGTCTGTATGCCGGCAGCACCTCCGCCGATTACCATAGCCCTCTGGGTCATGGGCAGCTTGTCCTCTGTAAGTGCCTCATTTTGGGCTACTCTGGAAACAGCCATCTTAACAAGATCATAGGCCTTGTCTGTTGCAGCTTCCTTTTCGTGCATATGAACCCAGCTGCACTGTTCACGCAGATTTGCCATTTCAAGGAGATAGGGGTTAAGCCCCGCATCCTGCAGCATCTGCCTGAAGGTAGGTTCATGAAGCCTTGGAGAACAGGATGCAACAACAACCCTGTTAAGATTGTTTTCTTCAATATCCTTTCGGATCTCCTTCTGGCCCGGCTCGCTGCAGGCATAACCGATGCCCTTTGAGACGCAGACATTGGGCAGATGCGACGCCTTTTCCGCAACCCCTTCACAGTCAACACTCTGGGCAATGTTCAACCCGCAGTGACATACATAGACACCTGTACGTATCTCTTCTGCTGAATCCCCGGCAGGATGTTTGCCTGACGTTTTGTTTTTTGTCATACTCATTTTTATTTCCTGTTATATTTATTATTTCATTGCGCCGGATTTAATACTCTTTAACTGAGATAGTTACTCACTATTTAATTTTCCGGCAGCGTCTGGATTTAAAAAATTATTCCCAAAAGATCGTATTTGCCATCGCAGTTGTTAAATCCATCATCTCCATCTTGAGCTCATCGCCGCGCATGGCATCTTCCATGGCACAGCGAAGGTGGATCTGACATTTCGGACACGCGGTTATAAGCAACTCGCTTCCCGTGTCCTTGACCTGCCTGAGCCTTTGCACCTGCATTGCCTTGCTGAAACCATCGCAGCCTGTCCACGCGCTGTTGCCGCAGCAGTTGGAAAGCGACGGGGGCATCTCTCCTGAGTTCTCCGTTGCAAAATTGTTTATCAGCTTGCGGGGAAGATCGCCATCGCCGTTAAACCTGCTCTGACGGCATGAATCCTGAAATGTCACCTTTGTATCCATCTGCTTGAAACCCACAGCGCCCTTACTGATTTCCTTGTCCAGGAAATCGTGTATATGGGTTATTTTTACCGGGATCTCAATTCCAAACTTTGCATATTCATTCTTAAGTGTATGGAAACATTCAGGGCATGCAGTTATAACCTCCTCGACCCCGGACTCTTCAATGGCCTTTGCATTCAAACGGGCAAGCTTTATAAAGTTGTCCCGGTCTCCGGACCATAACAGGTCATGTCCGCAGCACTTTTCATCATCAAGCACCATGGGCTCGATATCAAAGAAATTTAAAAGACGTATACTGTCCCTTAAAATCCTTCTGGTCTTGGTCTTTAAAAACTCCCCGAAAAAAAGATCAAAATATACCGCACATCCTCCAAAAAAGAGGACCTTGCTGTCCTTGCTTGTTTTTATTTTATCCGAAAGATATGTCCATCTCTGGGGTTTAAGTTTTTCGGAGGTCATTGCTCTCATCATGCTCTGGAAAAACCCGCCGTGGGAAGGTTCCTTTGTCATATTGCGCCTGTGATAGTAGGCACGCATATCCTTGATGAATTCCGGGAAATTTACAGCCGATGGGCAGCGTTCGTAACAGACTCCGCAGGTCAGGCATGCGTTAACTGAATCCCGGACTGCCTTTGTATCTGCCCGCCCTGCAATAATATCACTGGCAACAGCCCGGGGAGAGAATGCTTTACCGGCCAGGGCCAGAGAACAGGCAGATGTACATTTGCCGCAGTCCTGACATGAATACACATCATGGGCTGCAATAATTTCTTCGGGCGTTTCAGGGGCCTTGTTTTCCTCCCACAAGGTTTCGGATACCTCTATCGGGCTTTTTCCCATCTCTTTTATTTCGGCTACAAAATCCTTGAGGAAGGCAAGAAGCTCATCTGCCTGATCAGGAAGAAAATTTTCAAGACGAAGTCTATTTTCGCCAAGTCCGATCAGCGAAATTATTTCCCTGGTCTCGGTTGTATTCTGCAGGGCAGTTGCAGTTCCGCTTCCGTACCGGCAAGTTCCGGAACCGCATCCCAGAAGGATAACCCCGTCCGCACCCATCTCAAAGGGTTTAAAAAGCAGCGCCTTGCTTATTCTGCCGCTGCAGGGTATTCGAACCATTTTAATTTCATTGGGAATGTCCGCGCGCCTGTCCTGCAGGTTTAAAAAGGCGGCATGTGGACCCCAGTTACAGCAAAAAAGAATTATTTTATAATCTTCCATATATTTTCCGATTGAAAAAGTTCAGGAAAAGATTCTACAGAGTAAACCTCTTCCGGTATTATTAATTATCAAGCCGGTAATCCAGCAGCAGTTCTTCAAGAGTCTGTTCCAGATAGGCCTGATCCCTGAACGGGCTGTCGGCAGCATTGCTGGGACAAACCGAAATACAGTTTCCGCATCCCTTGCACAGCATTGAATCCACTGTTGCGACATAGGCTCCCACATCATTGGGCTTAAGTGATATTGCCTGATATGGGCATACCTGCAGACAGCGTCCGCAACTGCGGCAAAGCTCCTGGTTTATTGTTACAAGAAAACCCCTGTACTGGCGGGGCCCCCTGGGTATTGCAACCGCTGCAAGAGTAGCCGCTGCCAACCCCTGTGTATGTTTCGATATCTGGATGCCCGGCGGGTCAGCAAGGTAAAGCCCTGAGATGGAAGTTGATCCGGGATTTAAGAAAGGAACATCCGTCTCGTGTTCCTTCTGCATTTTGGACTGTACTGTCTTTCCAGGGAGGTCACCATGAGTGTGATACAGGGCGATGTTACGTGATTTTTCACCCAGTATCACGCTCCCTACCGTAAAAGTTCTGTCAACATCTCCGGTACTTACATTTACGCTGAATTCACCCAGTGTGCCGCTTATGGCAGTTACTTCGGACCCTATAAAACCGTGTATATTTGAATGTTTTGGACAACTCTTTAAGGGGCGTTTTTCTGTCCCGAACATATAGACCTCAAACCCGAGCTGTGCCAGTGTTTCCGCGCTTATGAGGGCTGCTTCCGTCTGGCCTATAACAGCAGTCGTAAAGTTAAAATTACGTACAGGTGCTGGAAAGGCAAAAAGCTTTCCGGATCTTCCTATGCTCCTGTCAATAAGGCCCTTGAAGGATTCCACTGCAAGATGTTCATCCTGCTCCATCAACCTTAATACTTCTCCCCGCAGGTTGCATGTCTGAACCATCGAGCGGCTGATTCCAGTACCGTTAAAAAGACCGTCCTTAAGCCGGCTCCTCTGGTCAGTACACGCACTGCAGACATAGTCCAGGGGGCAGCACACACATGATGCCAGAACAATCCTTGTAAGTGCTTTTTCGCGGACAACATCAAGAATCCTGGTAACGCCTTCGGGGATACAGGCCGAATTAAGGGCCTCTGCATGGGCTATCTCCGGCTTTGCAACAAGGCTGTCAAGGTAGCCTGTCATTTTATCCGACCACCCGAATGAATCGTTACACCTGCAGGCAAAAACACCTATCCTGATTTCATCGGTCAATCCGGTATCAAAGGGAATATAGGATGTACCATGGCCTTTATGCCTGGGAGATGCCTCCCTGAGTAGAAGCAGGGCCTTTGCGGCCGAGGCAAACCCCCTCTGGATCATCGCATGAACATCGCCTCTGGCCGAACTGGGTCCATAGGCCCGGATAACATCTTCACCCTTTATATCCTTTGCCATTGAGGGATCTGCAACAATCAAAACACCCGCGTTTTCAGTTATCCTTTTTACTGTTTCATCATGCACGATGGCATTGTTGGCAGCACATGCGGTGATACATTCAAGGCACTGGGAGCAATGGCCGCACTGAAGACAGCGGGATGCCTCATGAAGCAGTTGATCCTCTGTAAAGCCGAGGGAAACTTCATCAAAATTATTCTCTCTTGCAGCAGGAGAAATTTCCGACATCTCCTCCCTCGGATCCTTTTCCAGTATCTCAGGTAACGGCCTGTAATCCGCACTTTCGGGTCTTTCGGGTTTAATTTTCCAGGGGGATGTTATACCTGCAAGGGACTTCATCATCCTGGCCGCAGCGGATCTGCCGCTGGCCATGGCCTTTACAACCGATGTTGCCCCGGTAACGGCATCACCTGCGGCATATACATTTTTCATTCCTGTTGAATTGTTTTTATCTATATCAATATAGCCGTAATCGGTAAACTTCAGGTCTGTTCCGGCCTGGATATTCTGATAGACCCCTGTCTGCCCGATTGCGACAAATACCTGGTCAAAGGATTCTTCAAAGGATTTGCTCCCCGGTATTATCCTGGGCCAGGCTATACCATTTTCATCCTCGGGTCCGGGCTGAGTGGGTTTAAGCCTTACGCCCTGGAGTTTGCCGTCTGCACCCAGAAACTCAATAACCTGACACTCATCCTTTATATTTACTCCTTCCTCAATAGCGCCTTTTACCTCGTGCGGGTCTGCCGGAATGCTGTCCTTTTTAAACCATGAAAGTATAGTCACATCGGAACCCATGCGTTTAAGTACTCGCGCCATGTCAAAGGCCGCATTCCCGTCTCCTACAACAGCAACCTTTTTACCCGGAGGAGGATTTTCATTTCTGTAGATTTTTCCCAGGAATGAAATACATCCCGACACACCCTTGAGCTCTTCGCCCGGCGCACCTATTTTGCGGTCGGCCCATGAGCCCGTTGCAAGAAGCACTGCATTATATTTTTTCCTTAGTTCTTCCAGATCGCGTGGAATATGCACATGGCGGCCAGTTACTATATTTACGCCTTCCGATTTCAATACCTTCAGTTCCCTGTCCAGCACCTTCCTCGGAAGCCTGTGAGGACCTATTCCGTATCGCAGAAGACCTCCGGCCTCTTTCTCCTTTTCAAATATTGTTACGGAAAAACCCTGGCGTGCAAGATCTGCGGCTGCAGCTATACCGGCAGGTCCGGAACCTATTACGGCTACTTTTTCATCCCTTTGGGGGGCCTGTGGCTCCGGCAGTTTTTCATTCTCGTCACAGGCAGCATCGGAAACAAACCTCTTTATATCCCTGATGGCAAGGGCATCATCCACCTCGGCCCTGCGGCAGGCATCTTCGCAGGGGTGTGTGCATACCCTTCCGCATATGGCGGGAAGCACATTGTCATTCCTTATAATATCAAGGGCTTCCTTATATTTGCCGGCCTTTGCAAGGGCTATGTAACCCTGAGCGTTTACTCCGAGGGGACAGCTTGCCTGACAAAGAGGCTCCATGCGTTTGTCTATCCTGGCCCTGCCGGGCAGGCTCAATCGGCTGTTGATATGAATGGGAGCTGATCCGTCTTCGTTTTTTACAGGACATATTTCAATACATTTACCGCAGAGGGTACACCTTTCCGGATCAACATAGGTTTGGGGTCTTTCCAGTTTGACATTAAATCCCTGCTGGCTGTGACGTATCCTGTTAACCTCTGCAGGCAGAATACAGCGGATGTTTGAATTCCGCAGGATCCTTATCAGGCCTGGCCGGTTTGCGTAGTTATATGTTACTCCGGATTCCAGACGATAGTTGTCATCTGATAGTTTTTCATTGAGGTCAGAGTCTTTATCCACAAGTGTAACCGGAACACCGAGCTCTCCAAGCTTGTTGGCGGCTGCGATTCCGGCAGGAGTTGCCCCCATTATCATTACACTGTGCAGCCTGTTCTTCGCACTTTTCATTTAACAACTCCTATATTGCCGGCAGCCTTTTTCCGGCGACTCTTCAGAGTGGCCTGGGCAAACTCCCAGCCACGGTTAAATGCTTTGGTATTTATTTCAATTGTTTTGGGAGGGACTGATTTGGCGACTGTGTCCCTTGCCGAATCCAGGGAAACCGCCTCTGTTATACCGGTCAAAAAGCCGATCATTATTATGTTGGCCATCATCTTCAGGCCCATCTCCTCCGCGAATCTTGTGGCAGGGATGGCATAATAATCACGGTCAATAGACTGTTTTACAAGATCCTGATCTATTATAAGGACAGTATCATCGGTAAGTATATCCGCATACTTGTCAAATCCTGCCTGTGACATACAGACCAGGATGTCAGGGACATTAATATAGGGATAATATATCTGCTCATCAGCTATTGTAACCTGGACACTGCAGGCGCCGCCCCTTGATTCGGGTCCGTAAGACTGGACAAGCGAACTTTCAAGTTTGTCCCCAAGCGCTGCTGATTTTCCCACTATCCGGCCGGCCATGATTACCCCCTGGCCGCCGAAACCTGTTATGATTATCTTTTTTTGCATAATTTTCTTCCTGAATTAGAATGCCCTGCAGGTCCTGTCATAATTCTCTATACATGTAGGGCGTTCCCTGTCCACAAACTCACCAAGGACAACACCCTTCTGGAAATCCACGTCGAGCTCTGTGGGGTCCGCATTATTTTTGATTATTGTCTTATCCCTGTATAGTTTGAGTGTTTCCAGGGATTTTTCCTTGTTTCTCCTGCCATAGTTGGTCGGGCAGGGAGCCAGGACCTCTATAAAGGAAAACCCGCTCTTTGTGATGGCCTTTTCTATGGATACCGTCAGTTCCCTTATATGCAGCATTGTCCAGCGTGCCACATATGTTGCGCCGGACGCCCATGCCATCAGGGGCAGATTAAAGGGCGCATCAGGGTTTCCTGACTGGGTAGTGGTCGTCTTTGCGTTGACAGGAGTTGTCGCGGCGACCTGCCCGCCCGTCATGCCGTATATAAGGTTGTTTACGCATATAACCGTCATATCGATATTTCTGCGTGCACCGTGTATAAAGTGATTCCCTCCTATGGCAAAAAGGTCGCCGTCACCGCTGAAGACAATCACATTAAGGTCCGGATTTCCAAGCTTGAGCCCTGTAGCAAAGGGAATGGCCCTTCCATGGGTTGTATGAAACGAGTCAAGGTTCAGGTAACCCGCGCCGCGTCCTGTACACCCGATACCTGAAACCATGCATGTTTTTTCGAGATCAATACCGCTTGAAACCATTGCCTTCAGACAGGAGGAAAAGACCGTACCGATTCCGCAGCCCGTACACCATATGTGCGGTATCCTGTCTGTCCTGATAAGGCTGTCCAGCGGATGAGTTTGCTCTATAGGTGATTGAGTATTTGCAACCATCAGTAAACCTCCTTGATTTTTGCCATGACCTGCTCCGGGGTAATTACCGTGCCCCCTGCGTGACCGACCAGATGACACTCCGCCCTGCCCGCAGCACTGCGCGTCACCTCGAGGTGAATCTGACCCAGATTTATCTCCACAGTAATAAGGGCCTTTGCCCTTTCGGCCAGCTCCCTTATTTTTTCTTCCGCAAAGGGCCAGATTGTAGCAAGCTTTAAAAAACCCACCTTCATGCCCATTGAACGGGCCTGATGCATGGCCGCAAGGCTGGTTCTGGCTGATATGCCATAGGAAACAAGAATAATTTCAGCATCTTCCAGATTATGGGACTCTGTCATTATAATATCGTCCCTGTTGTCCCGGATCTTCCTCACAATCCGGTCCATCATCTCCGCCTGGGCCTCCACTGTCATTGTCGGGTAGCCCCTTTCGTCATGGGTCAGACCTGTAACATGAATCTTGTATCCGTCACCGGCCGCAGGCATCGGTGCAACACCGTTTTCACCCGGCTGATAGAGCCTGAAACGATCCTTCCGGCCCTTTGGTTTGGTTCTCGAAATTGTCTTTATTTCAGAGGCATCCGGAATAACCACCTTTTCGCTCATATGGCCGATTACCTCGTCTGTCATGAGCATTACCGGTGTCCGGTATTTTTCTGCAAGGTTAAAGGCCGTAATGGTCTGGCTGAAAATTTCCTGTGCTGATGACGGTGCCAGGGCAATCAGTTCATAATGCCCGTGAGAGCCCCAGCGCGCCTGCATCATATCTCCCTGGGCACCCATGGTCGGAAGACCGGTTGATGGCCCTGCACGCTGAACGTTAACAACAACGCAGGGGGTTTCGGTACAGACGCCGAGGCCGATATTTTCCATCATAAGGCTGAAACCCGGCCCGGAAGTGGATGTCATGCTTTTCTGGCCGGCCCATGAGGCACCGAGTATGGATGCCATGGCGGCTATTTCATCTTCCATCTGTATAAAGGTGCCACCGACTTCGGGGAGCCGCACTGACATATGCTCTGCAACCTCTGTTGCAGGGGTAATGGGATACCCTCCAAAAAACATGCATCCCGCGGCCATGGCTCCTTCAGCACACGCTTCATCGCCTGTTATGTAATGTTCACCTGTTAATACTGCTGGTCTCATATTTTCTCATTCCAAAATTAGGTTTATTTTATCTCTTCAGAATAGATTGCGAATTCGGGACAGATTATCTCACAATAGTGGCAGTTGACACACTCATCCGGTTTCTGGACCTCGGGAGGGTGATACCCTTTTTTATTGAATCCCTTTGAAAAGGCCAGTATCAGACGCGGGCAAAACTCTATGCAATACCCACAGCCCTTGCACCGGTCTTCAATAATAACGACTTTTCCTTTTGCAATTTCAATTACATCTGTGTCAAATGGTTCACGCCAGAATTTCATAATTTAATCCTTCATCCTGCACATAATATTCTGTATCTATTTATAGATTATGTTGATTTTATCAAAACAAGAGAGGAAGCATACATGAAGCGGGAGGTAAAATCAAGCCCTATGGCGAAGACACTTTTTATTTTTCGAGAAACCCCCGCACTTTTTGCAAGAGGATCTCAAAATTGTATATTTTATATAATTTGAAATAACAGTAGTTTAAAACAGAGTTGAAAAAATAAATAATTAGTTATAAAATGCAACTCTATTGCGGATTATCATGACAATCTGAATTAGCAGTGAGGAAAACATGTATAAAAGAGTACTTAACCTGCCTGAGTTACTGGATAAAAAGTCATTTTTTTTATTTGGGCCAAGAGGAACAGGAAAGACAACACTTATCCGCTTGAAGAGTTAAAGGCGTACGCCGCACTGTATTTAAAAGAAGAAATCCAGAACGAAGCCTTAAGCAGAAAGGTAGTCCAGTTTTCCGAGTTTTTAGATCTGATGGCCCTGAGCAACGGTGAAGAAATAAGCTATCAGTCACTTGCCGGCGACTGCGGTGTTTCTGCCAATACAATTAAAAATTATATTCAGGTCCTTGAAGATACTCTCGTTGCATTTCAACTGACAGGCTTCATTAAAACCAGGAAGCGAAAAGCCATCTCCCGCCCTAAACTTTATTTTTTCGATATTGGTGTGACAAATTCCCTGGCAAACAGGGGAGAGATTCTTGAAGGTTCGGAACTGTTTGGCAAGGCCTTCGAGCATTTTATCATGCTGGAGATAAGGGCATTTATATCTTATTTACGTAGGGACACCAGGATGTACTATTGGAGATCTACTTCGCAATTTGAAGTGGATGTAATACTGGATAATCAATGGGCTATAGAGATGAAAAGCGCTGTATCAGTACAGGATAAACACCTCAAAGGTATCAGGGCCTTGAAGGAAGAAGGAATCATCCGGAATTATGCTGTTGTCAGCTGTGACCGCTATGAAAGGGTTACACAGGACAACATCACCATTTTTCCCTGGAAAATCTTTTTAGAAAAATTATGGAAGGGAGAAATTATCTGATACATCTTTCTTTAAGGAAATTTACGGTTTTCTTTTCCTGCTATGTCATGTGTAAAAAGTACAGACCAGACACCGTTTCTTTTTATGAAGGTCTGACACCTCTGGTTTTTTGGAACCTACGTCGCCTTTTACTTCCCCTCATCAAGCACTTCTCTCACTTTAGCTGCCAAATCTTGCTTCGAAAATGGTTTATTTATAAACTGTACCCCTGTATCCAGAACACCATGATGGGCAATAACGTTGGCAGTGTAACCCGACATAAACAGACATTTAAGGCCAGGATATATACTGAGGAGTTTTTTCGACAGATCTCGTCCGTTCATTTCGGGCATGACAACGTCGGTCATAAGCAGATGAATTGCATTATTATTGGAGTCTTCCACAATTGATATGGCTTCATTCGGTGAAGAAGCTGTCAATACGGTGTAGCCCAGTCGCTCAAGCATCAACTTGGTCATCCTCAGGATGGCCTTTTCATCCTCCACCAATAGGATTGTTTCATTACCTTTCAGGGTTGCCCTGGTAAATTCTTTTTGGTAGGAAACTGATGTTTCTGAATGAACAGGAAGATAAATTTTAAAAATAGTCCCCTGACCTGGTTCGCTGTAAACGTTTATAAAACCATCGTTTTGTTTTACAATGCCATATACTGTTGCCAGCCCAAGGCCGGTTCCCTGGCCGATATCTTTTGTGGTAAAAAAGGGTTCGAAAAGATTATCAAGGGTTTTTTTTATCCATACCGGAACCATTATCACTGACTGCCATCATAACATAGTCACCGGGATTAAAACCCGCATGTTCTTTGCAATAGGCTTCATCAAAGGAAATATTGCTTGTCTCAATGGTGACTTTACCGACACTCTTGATTGCATCCCGGGCATTAACACAGAGGTTAGCCAATATCTGATCAATCTGAGAAGGATCGATTTTGACAGACCAAAGGTTTTGGAAAGGCTGCCAAATCAAATCGATGTCCTCTCCGATAAGACGTTTTAGCATTTTAAGCATATTATCAAGGACATGGTTCAGGTTTAGTATCCTGGGATCTATCGTCTGTTTGCGTGCAAAGGCTAACAATTGTCTGGTCAAGTCGGCAGAACGCTCGGCAGCCTTATAGATCTCTTCCAGATTTGTGACAAAAGGATTTGACGGGTCAATATCCTCCATGATTATTTCTGCATTACCAAGGATGATACTAAGCATATTGTTAAAATCATGGGCCACACCTCCGGCCAAACGTCCGACGGATTCTATTTTTTGGGCCTGCATCAACTGGGCCTGCAATTTCTCTCGCTCAATCTCGGATCGCTTACGTTCGGTGATGTCCACTATTGATCCTTCAAGAAACCCATGTTCAGGAAAAATCGTCGCCGAAAAAGATATCCAGATAGTGGTTCCATCCCTGCGAATAATTTCAGTCTCGTAATCGCTTACAAATCCTTTTTCCTGTAAAATCTCCAAAAATTTCTTGCGCTTATTTGGCTCAACCCATGCATCTGCTGCATTAAACTCAGCCATACAGTCTTGAATATTTGAATAACCTGCCATTTTTGCATATCGTTCATTTATCTCAATGACCTTGCCGTCAGAAAGTCTATTCCTGAACAGCGCTACCTGGGCATTCTTAAACAAAGATTGGTACTTTTTTTCACTGGCCTTCAGAGCTTCATCTGCCTGTTTGCGCTCTGTGATATCCTGAGCAGCTCCTCTTAGTCCGACAGTGACACCTCTTGCATCACGAACTACCTCACCGTGAACCCACATCCAGCCTCGCGTCCCATCCTCTCGCAATGTTTCCAACTCAAGCTCGTAAGGGATTCCAGTATCTGTAGTTTTATTTAGGGCCATGCTCAATTTGTTCCAACTCTCAGGGGTAAATAGTTTCTGATGTTCAGTGAAAGGCGGTGGAGGAAGTGACGGATCAAAACCATACATTCTGTAAAGCTCATCCGACCAAACGACCTGATTGCTCAGAACATCCAAACGCCAACTGCCCACATGGGCAATTCGCTGTGTTTCTTTTAAATCTTCCTCGCTATGCCGCAATGCCTCCTCATTTTTTTTTCTCTCTTCATTCAGTTCTATCTGCTCTAACTTTTGAAATGTCATTTCACTGATCATATCGGTCATGTTCAGCAAAAATTCCATCGCAGTTTTAACTTTCTCCTGCGAAATTATTGGTACTTTTTCGAGCGCTTTAAGATAGGAATTTTCTTCGAAGTCATATATCTCTGCCTGTTTTTTGAAAAAAGAGACGTCCGGTTTTTCAAAAAAAAATTGTCCGGAAAAAAGGTTGGCGACATGGTCCCCAGCTATTATAATCGGTACCGCTACATCAACCAATCCATTTAAGCATTTATAAAAATGATATTTTTCACCCTCTCTCATTTTATTGGCTAAGGCAGTGTCGCTAACTGTACATCTTTTAGCGGTTCCAGGATTAATACGATGAAATTCGGTACAAATTTGTCTCCATCCTGATTTCGATAAGACGTTTCCTTCAAGGTCTAAAATGGCTGTTACAAAACCTGTTGTTTGGTTGAACCCTTCAAGAAGTGTATTCACCTTCTCAAAATCGATAAAATCTAAAATATTAGTATTCATCTTTTAAATTCTTTCCTGGTTTTAAGATGGATCAGCCCATTTTATAAATGCCATCGTTTATTTTTTGTGTGTGGATCAAATTAAAATTATACAAATTAATAAAAGAACAATAATTGTTTATGATAGCCGATAGTAAGAATTACAAATATTTTAAGGATATAAGGGTAACACATTTCTCCTAAAAAGAGGATGAGAAATTATGGGATAGAAGTGTTCATGAACAAGTGATTAATAAACCAGCGGATGAATTACACAGATCGCTGTGTAGCTCTTTTAGGCTCTATGAGAAACAGCCTTCAGCCGAACATGCTTCAGCCTGCTTTTCCAGCCACCACTTACATGCCTGCCTGTTACCCCCAGTATCTTCTTTTTTTCCATTTCAGCGGCAGCATCTCCCTGATACTTCTCCGGTGATCTGGGCGCCTGGATCAGATCGGAAATATGCCAGCCCGCATTTTTCAATTCTTTCTGCATAATCGTTTATCAATATAGATTTATCAGGGTTTTCATCCACTGCAGGGGTATCCCAGAAGTCTCTCCAGTCAGCACAAATCATGGCAAGCTTCGTATTCTTTTTGCTGTTCTCACTGGCGAGTTTCAGGAATGTTTCAAGGAACTTCAGATACTCTTCTTTTTCCAGTTTCGATATATCATCTTCTCCTTCACCTTTGTAATATGGAGGGTCAAAGAATATGAGATCCGGTTTTGTCTTTCCAATTACAGGCCATTCAGGATTGCTAATGTCCCAGCAGTAGGGTTCGATCTCGGGCCTGTCATCAGGCCGGTCCACCATATCAAAGCTCCAGCAGCGGCGGTTAAGGGCAAGGCAGGTATCCGCCACTACCCCGCCGCCTGCCATGGGATCAAAAACCAGATCACCCTCTTTTGAGAAGAAATAAAGTATATTGGCTATGATCTGTGCGGGCAATCTTTCCGGCCATTCGTCACCGAATCTTTTATCAGGTTCAAACCATTCCCAGTAGTTCCAGGGTCTGATTTCCCATTTTAATTCATCACATTTATCCAGGTCATTTTTCCCCTCCAGTTTAAGAGACCACACCAGAGGTTCAGGCCAGCCGTGCTTTTCGGCAACCTGGGCGACTGTGAAACCTCTTTCCAGATCGCTATTTATCGGATTTGCCAATATTAGCATATCCGATAAATAGCCCGAGATTTTGCTCTGAAGGATGTTCAAACGATCAGATATCCTTTGTTGAGGAATACCTAAATGGATCATATTAAATATTTTTTGATTAATATCCTGTTGAAAAGAAGCCCTTAGATCAGCAATGTAATTATCCACTGACTGTCTCGATCGCCCGACATCTTTACTTATCTCTTCCGAACTAAGTTTCGGATTATTCTGATATGCCCTTCTCGCAGTATTCCTGGCATCTTCATCATTGAGGAGCCTTGGGCCTATTGCCTGTCTCGCAGCATAAAGGAGCGGGTCCTTTCCATTTAGTTCTATAATTTCTGCTGTAATTTCTTTTTTACCAATGCCTTTACAGGCATTAAACCGGTGAGCACCATCCAGGATGCGATACTTTCCCGGTTCATCAGGATGGACCTCCAGATGAATGGGGTCAAACTCAAATCCATCCCGCATGTTTTCTTCAAACATTGAGACTCTTTTGTGATCGATGCTGCTTCGCGGATAGATCCTGTTATCCAGGATAATGTCGGAGATTTTTATGTTCTGTTCTTTACCCATATTGTCACCTTTCGTTGGTTTTAGAATAGGCTGGAGTATTTCACCCCGTTAAATGCTGATTTACAGCCCGCCATGCGGATTTAACAGGGGTAAAGGCTGAGGGCTGTTAGTATTTTCGTTTTTCCTTTAGCCTACAGTCTAATCCGCTATAGCCTATGCCTTTTTTATGGTTTCAATTACTTCGCCATTAAAATTGAAGATTTGATTCTACCATTTTTTCTAAATAAGATTTTGAAATACGACCCCTATTTGACATTTGAGTCTGTAAGTCGAGAGGAAGTCCCATCAACCACATTGGCTTCTATTCTATTCAAGATTCAAGGCACAACATCTACTTTTTCAAACAAGAGCTAATAGGAGATCTGACCCCTTTCCTCTCTACCATCTGCTCAAACCCAAATTCTGGCTTATCCTCTAATGGATGGCCCCGCTTTTCACAATAAACTTTAAAACTTAACAACGTCACCTTTTTCATGTTTTGTTTTCATATCTCAAATAAGTAGTCTTTTACTTATAGAATTAAGTTTACTCACAGTTTTTGATTTTATATCAAAATGGTGCCCTGATTTTATTGGAAACCATATACCTTTATAGCTGGGGCAGAGCATAACAGCATAAGTCTGAGAATTAAAAGGACTTATTTTGGACACTATGGCATTTTTCCTCCATTCAACATTTACTAAGTGACCTTGTGTAGTTTTTGCTTTTAATTTTTTTATTTTTTGGTCCTCATATAGTATCGGAGAAACATTTACAGCAAAAAATTTATTTGAGTCACCTTCACCAAACCTAATAAATTTACGAACATCATTAAAATCAACTCGCAATAGAAAGCTACTTCCAATTACATATGCCAAATAGTTAAATGCAATTTTTGATAACGCTCGATAAATTGTCTTATCAATTGTCACTTCACTTTCAACGAGAACTGAACCAAGTGGTTTACTAGGTTGTATAAAATCGTTTTCTTTCGAAATATTAATTCCTTTGTTTTTAAGGACTTCAATAAGTTCAGGGAGTTCTGCATCATCGGCGAACATCCAAATAGTTTTTTTCAGGTCGAAACCTTCTTTTTCTAATTGTTCCGCAGTCGGAATATCTTTGGGCTCATAGTATACATATTCATCTTTATATTTATTATAGAAGCCTGCTTGGATTGAATTTCTAATCCCAATTTGTCCTGGCTCATCAGGTTTGGTTTCTTCTACAATAGTACCTTTCCATTCGCCATCTTTAATTTTACTTTTTACTCTCCTTTTATTTTTTAGTGGCTTTTTAGGATTAATACCATGCTTTATTCTCTCTATGCTTTCGAAGCTATCCCTACCAAGAAAAAGTTCTAATTTATCGCCAAAATATTGATTGCAGTCATCGCATACAGACCTGTAAAGAATTAAATTATCAGGGGAAAAACGTCCAAAGCATTGCGGCATTACATGCTCACGCTTTTTATAGGCACTAGGCGGTTTATCTTGGAGGCAATAAATACATTTCATCATTTGTCTTCATGGGCACAACGCGCTGCATTACAGGCATGCGGTGCATACCTTTAAAGATTATTATTAGAGTTAATCGCGAACCTTTATAGATTGATTCGGCGAAATAATAGCATGTCCTTGTAGATGCTGATGTTAGGTCTATTCATCAATCTTTCTACAATGGCGTCTATATATGAATCCGTAAAACATCCAAACACCAAGAACCCCGGTCAGGATAAAAAATACTATTTCACTTGCCATACTCCAGAATGCAGATGAAAAAACAATCAGATACAATAAAGCAATAACGGTCAACAAGTTCACCGCTGGCTTTAGACTATTTTTCACATCTCTTTTGGATATTGCCATTATCGTTACTATTGATTGCTGCAACATTCCAGATGTAAAAAAAATGCTGAACAAAAATCCAGCCAAGGAAAACACTATTATTTTTTTATGGAATAAGGATATGTCAATCGTGGGAATATTCAATTCTGAGCTTAAAATAGAAAAAATAACCCCAGAGATTACGGCTACCGAAAAATGCGCTCGGACTCTATCGAAAACATTCAGATTCAATTCAATTGGGATATTCACATCGTACGGTAGAGGCTCCCAAGTGCCCTTGCCTTGCTGCCGATTTATAAACCCGTTTAGATAACCACGCAAATGAGTTCCTTCTAGCGTTTTGTATAGTTCATTATCATTAATCATCTGTATAGCTGCGTTTGCTGTGTTGATTGCATTCGTTTTATTTCCCTCTTCACCGTAGAGTTGCGCTATATTTCCAATGATTTTCGCCCTATCTAAAGGCAACGAAATAATATTTTCTATTTCTTGGTATAGAATACGGGCTTCTATATAATCTTTATTTCTCCATAGCTCTCCTGCTCTTGCTGCTTTTTTGTGAATTGAGTCCAGGTTGTTAACAGACATACCCGTTTTTGATTCACAAGATTTGGGATTCTTTGTATTTGATCTTGGAATATTGGATTGTTTTATTGTTCCTGCCTGGTGTATCGTGTAGCCTGGGCGATCAACCACTGGTGGCATTCCAGCTTCGCTGAGCTCACGTCTGGCTTGTTCAGGTGGACCTGCTTTTAAGGCCCGCATGATAGCTTGCTTTTGAGGAACACTAGATCGTTGAATGGCTTCTATTGCCTCTTCCGCTGATGGAAATTTGAAAGATTCTTTCAATCTTTCAACAGCCTTCTGCGTTATTTCGTCATTAGAATGTGCTATTGTGTAATGCACTCCATCGTGTACAGCAGTAATTTCTGTATCAGTAGGCTTCTTGAGAACTACTACATTTGATTCATCTCCAAGTTTACTCCGGAAGATTTTCGCTCCAGGTTCGGCCATAAACCTTTCTCTGCTTGATGGACTATGATACTGAGGGAGAATAGTTCCAAATTGCACTTGTATTAACTCTGACATATAGCCGATGCGACCATTGGGGCCGAAAAACGTTAATGTTAGATTGTGTTCGTCGCGGTGCCAACCCTCTGGTAGTTCAAAGGAAAAACCAAGACTATCGGATTTATATTTCATCATGCAATCTCCTTATATATAGGCACCTGAAACTGTATCCCGTAGCAGGCGGGGCAATTCGGGTTATAAGTCTGGGGCAACCGCGCCCCGATCATCAGCTAAGGCCTTTTAAACCACAAAGATTCTTGATAACAGGTATGCACCGCCAAGGAATCCCCCAAATATAAAGAGCACTGAAACCATGCAACCACTTGAGGCTGGCGCCGAATCAGTTTTAGTTTCTTTTAATATTTCGATATTGTTTCTTAATGCATCAAGATATCTGGTACCATTTGGTGCTTTTTTTAACAAATTATATGCTTTTTCGAAACTAGAGAGAGCAGCTTGAGCTTGATCTAATTGAACTTGCGCCATCCCAAGATTCATATATGCTGTGCCTTCGGTGAAGATTAGCATCTCGTATCCCTCGACGAGAGCTATTGCCTCCTTCGCATAACGCGCAACCTGTTCATAATTTTTCAGTCCGCCATAAGCGGCAGAAATATCAGCCTTACATATTGCCAAGAGGTATTTTGCTTCAGGAATTTTGCTGAATATACTTTCTGCCTCTATAGAGTATTTCAATACGCCATCAAAATCCCCTTTTGACAATCTCTCCTGACCTTGTTCGGACGATTTGAGACCTTGCAAACAAAAAATCAATTCAGCATCTTGCCCTGTCTTCTCTAATTCTTCACAAACTCTTACTCCTTCAAGATAGCCCTGTGATGTCATTCAGTTCCTCCTATCTTGACCATCAAGGTAGAACGGCCAGTTACCTGACCGCCCCCTCGCAGTTCCCTACGTGCAGTTTTCCCGCACAAGGCTCCTCAGTATTACTCGCTTCGTACAAAAGCGATGGTTAATCCCAATATCCTGAAAACAAGGGTGTCAGGCCTACACAATTGACAGGGAATAGTCTATTGTTGATATGTATGTGAACTGTGTAGGCCTGACACCTGACATTTTTTTTGAATGAGTTTTTTAATATCCCATGGCATTTTATACTCCTGAGAATAAGTAGAAATGGTTTTTAAGGTTTCACTTTTACACGTTCACAGGGACGACCATACACGTTCACAGGGACGACCATAAAAAAGTAAATAAGTCATGTGTTTTAGGAAGTTATTTACTTATTTGTGGAAGTCCCACTTGATACCGTCCCACTTGATACTCTTGATAATATAAAAAATCGACCTTTCTAAATTGTGAATTTTATTTTTTAAGGTCGCCCCCCTCCACTATTCTAGAGGTTCATATTTTTCTTCTAACGACACCAAATATCTATCTCTATTTACGCCAATCTTTTACATATAAAACATTTTTATCATCCAATTGAATGACACTATTTGAGCGCAATAATGATGACGTTTTATCTCCATATTTATCTACTTCATCAATTGCAACAAAAGATTGCTTTTCAGTACCTGAATAAACTTTAAAAAGTTCTGCGACAGAATCATTTTCGATATTTTTAAACAACAATGAGTCATGAGCAATAAAAGGCATGATTGTTAGGTCGAAAATAGCCAAATCTAAAACTATCAAACTAGCATAGGCTGTTCCCGTACCAGTATCTTCAAAGACTTCATAAGAATAGTTAGATTCTTTAAGCATAATGGTAGGACTTTTTCTGACAGGACTAAAAACAGCAGTGACAATACGTTTTATTTTATCATTTATAGTTTTCTGTAATAGATTAATCACTGTTGTCTTTTCATTTGAAAGCTCCTCTTTTAATGCTTTTATATCATTTTTTAATGCGTCCTCATTTTTGTAATAAGTATTTTCGTTTTTTGCGGTGTATAAAGACTTTGATATATCATATACACGATCAATAATTTGGTCAGGCGAATCAACAGAAGTTAAAGACTTTGCCATTTTAAAGTCTATTTCTGAAAGCTCACCATTGATTAAAGATAATTGATCCTCAATCTCTTTTTCAGTTTCGAGAAGCTCTATTCGTAGTAGCTTTGAAACTTTGCTATGAAATTCTTCGATGTTTGTCAGTTTCTCTTTATTTATTTCCGGAAAAAAATGTATTAATCCATCAAAATGTTTACTTTTAATGTGCCTATTTTCATTTATGTTCCGCTTTATTCGGGATAACTTACTTTGGATCTTTAATTTGGTTTCCAAGAGATCATCTTTTTGAATTTTAAGTTCTAGAATCTCTCGGTTAACAACCTCTGCAATATTTGTAGCATATTTTGCTAGATGTACTTTGATATCATTGATCTCAGATTCAAGAAGATCAATTTTTTCTTCATTATCCTTGTAATGTCGCTTATTAATTTTCGGTATTATCTGATTTTTAATTGCAGATTTTAAAGATTTATTTTCCTCTTCTTTCTTTTTCAAATTCCCCGTCAATTCTTTTAATGTGCTATAACGACCAAAAGTTTTGATAAGATTATCTACACAATTTTTTCCAGACATTGATTGGACGATATGAAGTGGTTTACGTACATTAAGGTTTTCTTTACCCCAAACACGGAGATATAATCCAACAAATGAGCGGAAGGATATATCATCTATATTTATTTCATATGCGGCTTTTAAAAAAGCTGTATATTGTTCAATAGTGATAGGTGTAATAGGGGTATAATCGACACCGCACTTGTAAACAATATCGGGTTCATACGTTCCACGTCGAAACCTATAAATTTCTTCATCGAATTTAAAAGACATAAAATAATCGTGATGTCCCAACTCTTCGACGATATCTTTATTGTAAGTCAATAAAGTTTTTCCCCCGTACACAAAGTCGATAACCATTAATAAAGAAGATTTTCCAATCGAATTGGTTGCATTCTCATCGCCTAAAATAGCATTAAGTCCTTTATGAAATGTTATGCTCTGAGTTCGAAATTTATCACACTGAATTTCAACCAACATAATGAATAACTCCTGTCTGAAAGTTAACCTCTATACGTCCAAGAACAAAGAGCAGATCTATAGCAAGTAAAAATTGGTCAATGCTTTCAAAGTTTTTTGATACATTTTGATAAAGATTTAATAGTTTCAAAGGCGCAGGTCCTTGGTTTAGTATAGTTGAAACTAAACCTAGTGCGGATTTTTCAATGGACACAACTTTATTGGGTGTAATCATTCAAACACCTCGCAATTTTGAATAAAAAATGAGGTAACAATCTCAGCAGCTTCTATAGTTTCTGGGTTGGTCTTTTCATTTAACCAATCCACAATGTTTGAAAATATTTCCTGTTGTGAGATGGCTAGACCTTTTTGTTTTAAATAAAAAGTGCGAACCTGTGAGTAAATTAATACTGATGAATTTGGGTTTTCTTGTTCAATTTCTAAAAATTTAGCTTTAATATATCGATAATAATCAGCAACATTATGTTTAATTTTCATTTGCGTTGGCAGGGTGAGAGTGTTGTCAAATTTATCTCTTAACCTTTTAGGATCATATTCAAGATCAAGGCCATGCAATTTCGGATCATCTGAATATAAACCTTCTATAATTTTTAGTACATCACTCTCAATTTGATAGGATTTATGCAGTTCTTGTTGCTTCGAACGTGTTAAGAATATTTTTTTTAGTGATGCTAATTTACGATATTCTTCCTTAGTTCTTGGTTTGTCGAATTTCCCGTGACATAAAAGACACAATGGTAATATATTATCCGGGTGATTTATATCCGCGTGTAATAATTCTTCATCCTTTAATTCTTCAATCTCAGAAGGCGTTGGGTTAAGCGGGTAGATATGAGCTAATTGATAGTTCTTATATGAGCTAGATTTTTTTTGGTAAAAAAGGTTTGATCCACACAAAGGACACCTTCCATCTACTTGAGTGGTTAAACATAATTCTTCTGCTGGAGTATATTTTCTACGTTCATTTTTCATTTATCTTCACTCTGAATATAAACGGTTCGAACTAATAATGGAATATTGGTGGAATATTGGGACACCCATAAGTTCATAAGTTTGAAACAATTATCAATAAACAGTTATCAATTAATAATGATTTTAAAGCAGCTAATATTGAAAAGACTTTAATCCACCTTCGCTTGAAAGCTATGGCGGTTACGTGCATGAATTCATTATACCCGAAAAGATACAATTATTTATTTTTAAGGCTTTTTTATGAAAAATACAAGAAAAGAAAAGCCAGAGGTCAGATATCGGAGGTCGGAGGTCAGGAAAAGCTGCCCCGTCGTCGCCAAGGCTTTGCCGGGCCAGGGAAGCGTTTTAGGCGAAAGGCGGTTAGAGGGGTATTGATTCAAAATTCACCCCTGTTAAATGTTGCTTCACAACCCGCCATGCGGATTTAACTGGGTGAAATATCCAAGATTACTAAAAGCCGGAAGTCAGTGAAAACCATAGATGCAGTGTCTTTACTTTAATAGAAATAAAAAAATTCGATACCACAGTTTATTATGTTTATCTTTACAAATCTTTTACAATAATTTTACACATATTTAAGATATCTATATTGACATATGAGGCTTCTCCTCATATTCTTTGACTACAGGGGTAATCCCCTTTAGAAAGGCCGGATTCAACTAGCGTTACCATTCTCGGCCACAAAATCCGGCCTTTCGACTTTTTAATTGTACTTGAAAGGTCCGGTAACTTCTTCGTTCATTTCCAATACGCTTGTATAATCCTTTTCGCCTGCAAGCCACTTGAAAGCCGCGTCATAATCGTTAAAAGATCTTAATTTAATTTTCATGTACATGAATGCTATTATTTTATAGGCATGGCTTAAGAGCATACTCGTTTTGTCACTCAGGATCACGGCAATTCTTCCTTTGCCAGCCATACTCTCAAACTGTTTATGTATATTGCTGGATAAAAAAAGATCGCTCAACTTTATGCCGTAACTGCTGACAAATCTGAAATCCGCCACAGCATCGATACCCGGTTTCCATCTGGGGTCGGTAATGATCTGTTCGGCCATAAATATTAAATCCATGTTTGAAAAATTTCCAAATGCCTTTATCTCCAGTATCCCATCATCACGAAAAATCAGCGTCCACTTCATAATAAATCTCCAGTAGTTCAATTAGTATTTAACAATGTATATTCAGCATTGGTTTCTGCAAGGTAAGAAGACAGGCTACAACCAAGGGAAATTGCCAATAAGGGTTTGAAGGAGCAAAAAAGTATAAAAATCTGCAGCATGAGTAATATCCTAAACCGTTTGTCCCTCCCGAAGACCAGTATTTAGTATGAATCTCAGTTTTTTGTAACACAAGTTTTCAATATTAATGAACAGATATTGCTTATATCGGAAAAGAAATAATGAAACTTAAATTTTTAACTATTTTAACGTCCCCATGGCCATGAACAACTGGGGTCTGCCCCTGGTTAAACAAATACCAAGCGTGTTGATGCACCGCATGCCGCTTTGCGGATTTAGCTGGGTGAAAGATTCAAGGTTCTAAAGGTAATGCTGTTAAACTGTCAGGGTTTAAAGAATCTCTGATGCACAACAGGATAGTCATCAATATGAATCCAGCCGCCCTCTATATCTTCCATCCTGATATTCCATTCTTCAAGATGCGGCAGGATCTCTTGTCTCACCATGGCACATTCTTCAGGACCTGAATGACCTGAGACGTGGAAGTCGACGGCTCTGCCGAATATATGCGCTGATTTAGTTGATCTGGATCCGATGTGCCGGTTATAATTTTTTCCGTGATGAGGGGTGTCAGGGGCATTGACTTTTAATGGACGTATCCAGCAGTGTATAATAATTGCCGAACCGAAAAGGTCCCTTATTAATTCCATAGAATCAGTTATTTGGACGATATTCGCCTTCTCTTCGTCTGAGGCGATATGGTAAATCCGCCATGAAGGAAGCCACAATGCTTCGTGGACTCTAAAATGTGGGCCTATCTTTGAATTAAGGTCATTCCAGTCGATTTCCTGCCAATCATATGCCATTTTTTACTCCTGCATAAAAAGTTGAAAGGAAGAACTAAGGCTATTTCAATGAATTAGCCTAGCTCGCCCCAAGTTCCCCAAAAAGTATATTTACAATTAAGAAATTAGTCCTAGAGCCTCATTATATATTTGCCTTGCAAGTTGATACAGGAGGATTAAGGTCATTAGCTCTTTCACATCATTAATTGTGCATTATCATGCCACCGCAAGAAATGCTTCTTTTTCATCAAGTATATCATCCAGCTTCTTGAGATCTGGATATATTTTAACAATAGCTAAAATCAAACCAAACCAGCCGCCGGCAGCGGCGACATTTTTTATTAAATAAATAAGTGTACGAAGCAGGAAGGCAAGGATATGCGCGCCTTTATTAAAAAGAGATGTTTGCCTCGAAAATTTTTCTAAAATCTGTAAAACCTTTTTAGGATCTCTTGCAGGATTCAAGTATAAATTATAATCAAAATCTAAATCTCTGCTGATAACAAGATGCTTAATATCGGAATCCGGGAAAGTCCTGTTAAATAATACCGAAAAAGTTGAGGCTGTTATTTTTGCTAATTTCTTTACTATCGGAAATGCATTTACCGCATACTGGTATACCAGTCGGGCAGTATTAATTGCCCATGTAGAAACCTTTTTTATTATTTTACTAAACAGTGACTTCATCCATCGCCAGACTCTTTTAATTCCATCCCAGATTCTACTGCCAAGTGATTTTATATGACTCCATACCTGGCTGGTAATTTCCTTATTACTCTTTTTGACCAGTTCCTGATAAATTTTATCACTAAGATTTGGGTCATCAATGTTTTCCCCCTCAGACTGAATATCCTGAAGAGTCTTAAAAAAATAACCTGTTATTTTTTCAGAATGCTTTTCAGCATAATTTCGGGACTGCCCCTGTTCACGCCAGAATGTATATAAGGCGTGATAGAGTGGATAGTCTAAAGAATTGCAATTTAACCGTCCTGGAATCTCAAAATTTGCCTTTCCATCAAGAGGAATCTGGTGCCCTAACAACCAGAGTTCCACCTTTGCGCAGCAGATGATAAAACGTTTAACTGTCATAACTGCTTCTTTTTTTGAAATGTCATTCGGCAGACGTACAGTAAAACTTTCACTCATATCCGCCAGCGCATTAACAATTTTGTCCTGATCAAAAAGTACTTTTAAAGTTTTTAATGATAAATCCGAGGCCACAGGTTCATGATGCAGATTCAAAATACCGGAAACAAGAGAAAACTTTTTAAGCGCCTCCTTTAATTTTGATTCATCTTTTGACTGCTTGCTCGGCAGAAACCCTAGCACAAAAAGACGAAGTTTTGCCGCCCGCACTAAGACAGGAGAAACCCCATCGTTGTTAAACCATTTTTCCAGATTACTTGGATGTTCAAAACTTACTAACTCCTGTAGAGCAGTCCAGGTTTTTCGTCCAACCCAACTGTCCTGTTTAAGACCTGCTTCCGCCTGGAAATTCAATATCGCTTCTCTGAGTTTTGCATCTATCTTACTGCTTTTGTTATCACGACCAAGATACCCCATCAGATAAAGACGTGTGCGAATAGTTAAAACCCTTGACTCCAGCAGGTCCTCACTGTGCACAAATTCCTGAGCTTCAGGAAGGGGCGCAATTGCCCCTTCTTCATCAGCTTTTTCTATAACATCTAATAATTTATCATATCTTTCCGGAGCAGGTAATACATCCAGCTTCGGTAACTGATATTTATCCAGCGCATGAACATCTGCCATTATTCTAAACCTAATGCACCTTTGAACATGGCAATAAGACCTTCTCTTACTTTCTGTCCGCTCTCAATCGCTGTCATATGAGCTTTCAGCATGTCTCCGGAAATATCATCGGCAAAAAATGCATCCGAATCTCCATCAAACTTTATTTTGGTTGACGCCTTTAATTTTACTTTTCCTGAAGTTTTTGCATCCTTAAGCAGTTTGGTCCAGTCAATTACACTACCGCTATCACTTCCATCTATTACACTTGTTAAATCCCCTGAAAAGGTCTGTACATTCAATTCAGTCAAATCTGCAATGCCTTCTTTAAGTTCTACAAATACATTAGCCATTTTAACCCCCTATATTTAATAGATAAATTTAAGTAATGTATTTTAAGCCTATCCCTATTCACCCAATAAAACTAACGCGGTTTTAAACCTTTAATCGGTGGATCCCAGTTCTGTTTATCAACACCAGGCGCTGGTCGTCCCCAGGTGTTTTTATATTTGTCACCCTTGCCGGTAAAAAATCTTACAATCAGACGATGCAGCATATTCATGTTCGGTAAAATACCGTGAAAACCGGCTAATTTTGTGACTGCTTTATCCTGGAGTTCCCAGTAGCCATAGTAACCTCCTTTTTTCTGACAAGTTAATTTTAAATTTTCAGATCAATTCCAGCAGGAAATAGAACAATTTGATTTATAGATTCTTAAGAAAATGTGCGATAGATGCACTGTAATGCGGTAAGTCGTTATATACAGATTGATATAACATCGTATTTTAATAATTAATACGGGATAATAGCAAGAAAATTTTGGGTTAAAGGATTTCGATCAATATGGGTTTATTGAATAATTGAAATCCGGGTTTAAACCATTGACCTTTTATGGGTTGAGCAATATAATCTTACATAATTCTTACTTTTTTTTAGGAGAAAGGGCAATGCAAACAAAGTTATCAAGCAAAGGCCAGGTCATTATACCAAAGACATTAAGAAGCCGATATAATTGGAATGTCGGTCAAAAGCTGTCTGTAATCGATACCGGAGAAGGTATTTTATTAAAGACCTCGCAACCTTTTAAAAACACTGACCTTGAAGAAGTCGCCGGAATCTTAAAATATTCGGGCAAAAAAATATCGATCGATCAGATGAATAAGGCGATAGAAAAGGGAGTCATGGAGCATAAGTAATGATTTCAGTAGATACCAATGTTATTATCCGCTTACTGACCGGAGATGATCAGGTACAACTTAAAAAAGCCAAATCTCTTTTTTCCAACGAAAACATATTCATTACAACAACCGTAATTCTCGAATGCGAATGGGTTTTGAGGTATGCCTATCAGCTTGAGCAATCCCAAATATCAAATGCTTTTCAAGCCTTATTTGGCCTGTCAAATGTCCAGTTAGAAAATCCTCTTACAATCTCAAATGCTATCCATTGGTATCAACAGGGAATGGATTTTGCCGATGCAATACATCTGGCCCATTCAAGTGGCGCTGATGCATTTGTTACATTTGATAAAAAGTTCATAAAATCAGCATTAAAAAATACCACATTCCCTGTTCGTGAACCTTAAGTATCAAATAATAGTACAAGGATTTGATTATTTTTTCTTTCTGTTTTTCTTTTTACTTGCCTTGCTTATCTTTCTTTTTTTCTTCTTTTTTTTCTGACTGTCAGCATTATAAAAAACATTCCCGGTATTGTAATCGCCGACTGCCCATTCATTTGACTGATTCTCTTCAAAACATGCCCACCATGACATTGCGGAATGTATATCTTCCGGAAAACTGTGTTCCGCATCCCGTTTAATTTTTTCCAGACATTTTTCTTCTCCGGCGCTTAAGGCATTGTCAAATGAATGCATATCGATATACCATGGATCGATATAATCGTCTTCATAACATTCTTTTATGATATCCATTAATTCCTGCGGGAAAAGATCGCATACACAGGAGGCAAGCTCGTTAAAAAAATCTGAACGAGGTTCCGAATTTCTGTTTTCCAGAATGCCTCTATAGAATGTCAGCACCTCCTCCCTGGAGATAGAACCATTTACCACGCCATACATCATTGCCTTTAATGCGGAGCCTCGACAGTATTCATCGGCCTTTGTATTCAATGCAAGTTCTTTGATGCCGTCAAAACAACCGCCACTGGTATTAAGCAGGATGGCGGGTAAATTCTCGGTTGTAATATCTCCGAACAGCTCATATGGTATATTCCCGGGAAGATTGAAAAGCTTCAGAATAATGTCATGTGCGCTCTTTTCCTTAAAGTATCCCAGCAGCATTAATGCATACATGTGTCCCAGGTACTTTTCATCCTCAATAAATTTTTCGGGATTTTCAAACACCTTTTTAAGTATATCCATAAAAAAGGGGATTACTTCTTCACGTCTGCTTAAGGCCTCATCGATTTCATTTCGCCGGTATTTAAAGTCATCAGTTGATACCAGATTATCTATAAGAGTTTTAATTTCCATATTTATTCCTTTGAATCTCCATTTTATTATAAATCATCGTTAAAAATAAAGACCTGTCACCACGCGCTTTCCGCTAAAAAACTTTTATATCAGCATCTAAGATTGGTGCAGAAGCGAGGCGTTTATCACAGGTAAGAAGAGTTGCCGGCAATGCTTCTGCCAAAGCAACATAGGATGCATCATAGGCAGTTATATTGTTTCGGAGTTCCCAAATTCTCTGTAAAAAAATATCATGAGGATATCGGTTAATTGGCATGTCTTTAAAGTCATCAAGGGCAGTTTGTGCACGTTCAGGTGAAATATCCCCGGATGTACAATAGCGCCGAAGGACTTGAGCAATTTCAAGATCAATGAGATGGGGGGCACATAAATTTTTAAAAGGGGAGAAAATAAAATCTTCAATCTCTAGACCAACCGGACTTCTGAAGAGAACTTCGAGGATGGCTGAGGAATCGACAACAATCAATTCAAGTCCCGCTCAACACGCACTGCTTCAGAAGGTGACATTTTCGAAGATACTGGAGTCCTTTTACCAAGTTGTTCCCGAAGTTTTTTTATAGAAGGTCGTTCCGCACTTCTACAAATTTCTGCCATCAGATAATCTGAAAGAGACATCCCTTCCATGGCTGCTCTTGCCTTTAGTTCCCGGTGTAGAGAATCCGGCACATTTCTTATTTGGATCATTTTTGACATGCATAAATTATAATTTCATGTGCAAAACATGTCAATCATGAATATTTCTTTAGATATTCAGTAACTTTCACCTTTCTGGCAGTATTCTTTGAACTCATATAACGCACCTTGCCGAATATATCCCGTTCACCCCAGGCCCGGTCATATCGTCCCAGTGTCCAGAAAATGCCGCTGTAGGAATTGGGGTCACGGCCATCCAGGGCATATTTGTTGTTCAGGTGAATCATTACCTTAAGGGCATCTCCGGGAGTCCTTGACCATTCAAGAATCTTTTTTCCCCACAGCATTCTTAAATAGTTATGGATAATTCCTTCTCTTACAAGCTGAACCTGTGCAGCGTTCCATAACTTATCATGGGTTTTTGAATTCTCAAACTGCTCCATTGAATAGATATATTCTCTTTCATCCGGTTCATGTTTTTTTAGTGTTTCCTTTGCCCAGCCCGGCAGAGATTTGTATTTGTCATAATCCCTGTTATACCGGCACATGTTAAAGCCTATCTCACGCCAGGTGATTAATTGATCTAAAAAGGCTTCGGCGGATTTACTCATTCCCCACCATCCTTCTCTTCTTCCGTTTGTTTTCTCATCCAGTTTGCCGGGGTGCCATTTTTCATGTTCCTGCAGCCTGTAAAATATTTCATGTGCGGATATATGACCGAAATGGAGCCAGGGTGAAAGGCTGCTTGCTGCGTCTTCTTCGGGATGATTTCTCTTTTCGTCATAATCAGTCAGTTTTTCTGTGATGAACTTTTTTAAGAGCCTCTTTCCTTTCTTATACCCTCCCGCGTTTTCTATTCTTTTTACACTGTGGTCTATTGGAAATTTTTCTAAATTCTCAGGCATTTTTTCAAGTAATCCCGGAGAAACTGGAGGCCACTTTTCTGATATTTTTCCGGGCAGCTTTTTAATCTTCTTCAGCTTAATATCATTAAGAGGTTCTATTCGCGGCATATCCATAAGATAATCCGGGAGCGTCTTCTGTAAAAATCTCCTGAACGAATATGCAGTGGTAAACTCCCTCTGAGCGGCATCCATGGGTAACAGCCCGTTTGAATCGACCTGTTCGAGCAGAACAGGGAGTTTTCCCGATATTCGCTTCAGCATACCGGGTATAAAAAATGCCGGGAAATCATCCGTTACAATAACAGCAGCGTATTCTGCAAGTTCCCGGACAAGACCGCTTCCCTTTCCTGCCTCCGGCTCGACATATGGATAATAGAGAATATTCTTTTCATCGGCAGATCTGAGGTTTTCTTTCATACCTTCGAGAATAAATCCATGAAACCTGTCACTGGCCCATTCATAATCACAATCGAGGGCTTCAAGCACCACAAGCGGCTTGTCAAGTTCCACAGCCCAGTCAAGAGCCCTGTCCAGGCTGTAGTTCCACTTAAGGCGCCTGTTTGCGGTCATCCAGTAAAGGACAAACCTGCCGTCAGGATTTATTCCATTATTGTTTCCATTCCTGATTCTTATATCCGGGATAGAATTCAACAAATCCTCCTCATAATAGGTTGAAGATCTTTATTATATGGATAAGGCAGTTATATGAGCAAGTCATAATTAAACAGAGCCTGTTTATTCCGGTTCAGCTCTCGTCTGCTGGCCGGATTTCATAAAGGCATTCATGTTGACAAAAAGAGACTATTGCACTAATCTCACCCATCGAAAAGGCAACATCTTATAATTCAACTCTTTGAACTATACTTTTTCACAAGATTTCCACCGGATTATACTCAGGCATTACCCGTAAATTTACTTACATGTGATTTGCATCTATCAAATATTGAGATTTTGTTAATGAAGGAGATAAATATGTTTATGACCTTTTTTTCACGTATTGCCCTTAAATATCGTATCAGTATCTCAACGATCATTCTATCTCTTTTTCTTTTTATCTCTGCCTGTACTCACACTCAGCCTCAGGCTCAAAAGACCTCATCTGCACCGGAGGCAGTATCACAACAGTTTTCTGCGGCAACAGATCCGGCCACTATCCGCTCGACAGTGAAATCCCCACTGATCCGAGGGTAACCATTGGTAAATTAGACAATGGCATAACCTATTATATACGCAATAACACTGAACCGGCTAACCGCGCCGATATCAGGCTGATTATCAACTCCGGATCTATCCTTGAGGATGAAAAGC
Source organism: Desulfatiglandales bacterium (assembly GCA_963667015.2). Lineage (GTDB taxonomy): Bacteria > Desulfobacterota > DSM-4660 > Desulfatiglandales > HGW-15 > JAAZBV01. The sequence goes on along the minus strand of CAXXJJ010000001.1, from coordinate 440,960 downwards.
AGCTTGGACTTGCACATTTTCTGGAACATATGGCCTTTCAGGGCACGGAGCATTTTGAAAAACAGACCATAATAGATTTTATGGAATCGATCGGCATGCAGATGGGGTCAGGAATCAATGCAGCCACGGGCATTGACGAGACCTATTATATGCTTCAACTGCCAACAGATAATGAAGAGAATCTAAAAACCGCCTTTCGGATACTGAGGGACTGGGCCACAGGAATAAAATTTGAGCCCGAAGAAATCGAATCCGAACGAAAGGTCGTTATTGAGGAGTGGCGACAGGGCCAGGGGGCCGGTAATCGTATCAGGGATAAAATAATTCCTGTCATCCTGAAAGACTCTCTTTATGCAGATCGTCTGCCTATAGGCACCCTTGAAAATCTACAGAATTTCAAACATGACGATCTGATTCGTTTTTACAGGGACTGGTACAGGCCGGACCTTATGGCAGTGATAGCAGTTGGTGATTTTAATACAGCAGCAATCGAAAAATATATTCATGAACAGTTTGACTCCATACCCGAACCGAAAAATCCAAGGGAACGAAAAACTTATACAATACCGGAACATGATGAGACACTCTTTGCAATTGCAACTGATCCCGAACTGCAGGGGACTACGATATCCATATACCATAAATTCCCCAATGACTACGACTGGACGGTTGGAGGTTTCAGGCAAAAAATGGTAGAGTCACTGTACAACGCCATGCTGAATGAACGCTTTAATGAGCTCAGTGTAAAAACAGACCCTCCATTCATGGGGGCCGCCTCCTCCCGGTCATCACTTGTAAGGCCGGAAGGTGTTTATGTTCTGCAGGCATCTGTTCAGGAAACAGGAATCGGGCGCGGGCTTAAAGCTCTGCTCATTGAATCTGAACGGGTTGCGCGATACGGTTTTACACCTGAAGAACTGGAACGTGTAAAGACTACCTTCCTGCGCGCACTGGACCAAATGTATGCAAATAAAGACAGCCGTACTTCAAGTTCTCATGCAGCCGAAATGACACGATCCTACCTGACAGGGGAATCCATCCCCGGTCTTGAGTATGAAACACCCTTACAGAAACGTTTTCTAGAAAGAATCACCCTGGCAGAAGTTAACCAGGTGGGCAAAAAATGGATTAGTGATTCGAACAGGGTAATCATCTTAACTGCACCTGAAAAGAATGGACTGACCATTCCTACTGAATCCGATCTGAAAAACATCCTGGCATCTGCCACAAAAGAGGTTATAGAGCCCTATAAAGCAACCGTGACAGAAGGTCCTCTGCTTGACAAGATACCGGAGGGTTCCAAAATTACATCGACCAATGAACTTGAAGGCGGCCTGACTGAATGGAAACTTGCAAACGGAATAAAGGTGGTCCTGAAGCCCACAGATTTTAAAAAAGACGAAATTATATTTATCGGATTCAGTCCCGGAGGATCATCATTAGTCAGTGATGAAGATTATATCCCGGCAAAAACCGCCAGTTCTCTTATCGCAAACAGCGGAGTTGGCAAGTTTAATCTCATGGAACTGCGCAAAAAGCTAACCGGCAAGGTCGCAAACGTTGCACCTCAAATCACCGAGTACACGGAAGGCGTATCAGGCAACGGCTCATCCGTTGATCTGGAGACAATGTTCCAGTTAATTTATCTGAGAATGACAGAACCACGTGCAGATAAAACAATCTTCAATATTGTGAAGGCACAGGCAAAACAGATGATAGAGAATCGAAGCTCAAACCCGGCTACTGTATTTAACGACACATTCAACCGGTTACTCTATTCGGATCATCCCCGGCAGCAGCCTCCTACCCTGGAAATGCTTGACAATATGGATCTGGATAAATCTTTTGCCTTTTATAAAGACCGGTTTTCAGATGCAGGCGATTTTACATTTATTTTTGTTGGAAGCATGGACCTGGAAAAGATGAAACCACTGGTGGAGACATATCTTGGCGCTCTTCCCAATACAGGCCGCGAAGAAAAATGGAAGGACCTGGGGATTCGGACAAATCCAGGAGGGATCATTAAAGAGACCGTGCGGGCAGGGAAAGAACCCAAAAGCAGCACACGTATTGCATTTACCGGTGATTTCAATGGGATCTATGACATTGAAAAACGTGAACACCTCAGAGTAACAGCCCCATTGCTGCAAAACCGTTTGCATGATGTAATAAGAGAATCCATGGGGGGAACATATAATATAAGTGTCAATTGTAACTTAATATGGCTCCCGGTCGGCTGTTATATTATTACAATTGATTTTTCTTCAGACCCTGAGCGTGTTGATGAGCTCACTGATGCCATATTTTCGGAGATAAGGTCATTTAAGGAGTCCGGGCCTGCAGAGAGTGAACTGGCCGATGTAAAGGAGGCCTTTTTACGCACCAATGAGACTAATCTTACGCAAAACGCGTACTGGCTGACACGCCTTAATTCATGTTACTTTGCCGGCGTTCATCCGGATGCAAGCCAGATTCTTTTATACGCGGACGCGGTAAAGACCATAGATGCTGATAAAACCAGGGATAATTTTCAAAGATATTACGACTTTGAAAACTACATTCAGGTTACCCTCATGCCCGAGGAATCTCCTCAATAAGCGTTTTAACAAGGTGGTTATAAGATAAAATAAAAAGGAGTTATGTTTATAACTCCTTTTTATTTTAAAAAATATTTGATTTCATCATCCTGAAATGGCACCATTATTTTTAAAATCATCCGTATTTACTCTGATTTTCAGTAATGTGCCCGGTAAGGAGTTTTTATGAAATTGCGCAGCAAGACTAATCACGGAATAATTGTTCTGGTCTTCATAACCACATTTATCATGTCCCCCCTCTGCATCGCCGGAAGCGACCATTCATCAGGAATTCACTGGGGCATGCTTATTATAGGCATGCTTGGAGGACTTGCCCTCTTTCTATATGGAATGGGAAAAATGAGCGACGGCATGAAGAAGACTGCCGGCAGCAAACTGAGGGATATCCTTGGAATCCTTTCAAAAAACAGGTTCATGGCAATGACAGTGGGCGCCATTGTAACGATGATTATCCAGTCAAGCAGCGCTACCACGGTTATGCTTGTGAGTTTTGTCCAGGCAGGATTAATGAATTTTACCCAGTCACTGGGTGTTATCCTTGGAGCTGACATAGGTACAACAGTAACAGCCCAGCTGATTGCATTTAAACTAACCGATTATGCACTGCTCATGATTGCCATAGGTTTTGGCATGAACATGATCGCACAGAAGGATAAGATAAAAAATATCGGCGAAATACTACTTGGATTCGGGCTCCTCTTCTACGGCATGAAGCTCATGAGCGACACAATGTCTCCTCTGCGCGATTATCCGCTTTTCATAGATGTGATGGGCCAGCTTAAAAATCCCTGGATGGGGCTTCTGGTAGGGACTGTTTTTACAGGGCTTGTCCAGAGCAGTGCCGCTACAACAGGAATTGTTATTGTACTTGCGCAGCAGGGTTTAATAAGCCTTGTAATAGGCATACCGATTATTTTCGGTGCCAATATAGGAACCTGTGTAACGGCAGGTCTTGCATCAATTAATGCAACAAGAGAGGCAAAACGGGTTGCGGTTGCCCATGTTATTTTTAAGGTTGCCGGGGTTTTACTGTTTATCTTCTGGGTGCCGGGATTTGCTGACTTTGTACGACTCCTTTCCGAAAGATTCGGCAGTGACGTTGCCCGCCAGATTGCCAATGCCCATACAATATTCAATGTAAGCCTTGCCATCCTTTTCCTGCCTTTTACTTCTCTCTTCTCGCGCGTGATATTAAAGATACTCCCGATTAAAGGAGAACCTGTAAGCATTGAGATTAAAACAAAATATCTTGATGACAGCGCTATCACATCCCCTGCGCTTGCCATCGAGCTTGCACGAAGAGAGTTATCCTACATGGCGGAAATCCTGGGCCGCATGGTGAGAGGGATTATAATCCCCTTTATATCCGATAAAAAATGGATTCAGAGTGAGGACCTGTCAGAGGAGGAAAAGGAGGAGCTGATCAGGGAGATACCGGTAAGGGATGAACGCCATCCCAGCCTTTCGCTTCATGAAGCGCTTGATATGAGGGAGGAATATATTGATTTTCTTAATGACAGGATACATGAGTTTCTGATCAGGATCTCAAGATATGAATCATCAGAGGCACAGGCTAATGAACTCTACGGCATGATATCTATTTCCAGTGACATGGAGAGTATCGGAGACCTCATTCATCGAAATCTGGTAAAACTTATCGAGAAAAAAAATGTTTTAAATAAGGATTTTTCCATTGAGGGAAAAGAGGAGCTGATGATTTATCATGACAAGGTCTGCCGCCAGATAGATCGCCTTGCCGAGGCCTTTGCGGAACTGGACATCGATAAGGCAATACGGATAATGAACAGGGAACGAAAATATCTTGACCTTGAAGCCCAATACAGGATAAAGCATCTTGAAAGGGTACGCCGTGAAAGGATTGATTCAATACAGACACATGAAATCCACATGGAACTCATGGATATTCTCAAGCAGATTATTGTTTACACCAGCAATATCGCAAAGACATTCCTGATAAAATGCTACCCTGATCAAGTAAAATAGAAGGTATAAATAAATGGGTAAATTAAAAGGTTTTCAAAAAAAATATCTCAGGGGACTGGCTCATAATATAAAACCGGTTGTACTGATCGGCCAGAAAGGGCTCACTGACGATCTTGTCAAATCCTCAGATCAGGCACTCGAAAGGCATGAATTGATAAAGGTAAAATTCAATGAATTTAAGGAAAAGGATCAAAAAGCGGAAATAACCGAAGAACTCTGCAAAAGGACAAAGGCAGAAATAGCAGGAACTATCGGACATATAGCTATCCTGTACAGAGAACAGCAAGATCCTGAGAAGAAAAATATTTTTTTACCGGAACACTAATTTTTATCCCCTAAATTTTTCATTCGATGCCCTGATAAGGATTTTATAACTATAACAGATATTCGGTGAAGAATTCAGGTTTATACTATCCAAAACTGATTTTTATATTTCCATTCATTCGCATTACAGGGCTTACAGGACTTATCAGCATAAAATATTTTTTATTGCCTTTTAACTGAGAACAGCTTGTGATCGTTCCATACAGATAGGGCTATACAGCAATCAAACAGGGAGCAGATCAACAGATGAGTGAAAAACATAAGAAAGGGAGAAACTGGATACTCAGGATTTGTATACTGCTTTGTGCCATCTGGATATTAGTCATGGGCACGTCCTGTTTTTTTGCAATAAAAAATCAGCATAATATCCCATTAGAACTCGCCAGGGTAGAGGCATCGGCACACTATGATAAAGACATTGTCTATCGCCGATGGTCGTCCATACATGGCGGAACCTATGCCCCTGTCACTGAAACTACAAAACCGAATTTATATCTTGAAGGTATTGAGGAACGTGATATTTCCACGCCATCCGGAAGACTGCTGACCCTGATAAATCCATCATACATGACAAGACAGGCTTATGAACTGACCGAAAAAAATAATAGGGTAAAGGGGCACCTTACCAGCCTGAACCCGCTAAGGCCAGACAATGCTCCGGTCTCATGGGAGGTTGAGGCTCTTGAATCATTTAAAAAGGGCAAGTCAGAATTCCTGAGTGTATTTACTGCCGGGAATGTAGAATACCTGAGGTTTATGCAGCCTATGTTTACGGAAAAATCATGTCTCAAATGTCATGCGAAACAGGGTTATAAAGAAGGTGATCTGATCGGAGGTATAAGCGTTACTGTTCCTCTGGAGCCATATAAAAGCTTAAATGCGACTACAATAAAGAAAATCCTCCTTGCATATTCTTTCATTTGTATTTTGGGACTTTTTACTCTGATTGGAACCTTTTATATCCTTGGTAAACAGTATCGAAGAGCTAATCATACAGAGGAACAGCTCAAGTTTCAGGCAAAGCTGCTTGATGCAGTTGATCAATCTGTTATTGCCACAGACTTTAAAGGAAAAATACTCTACTGGAATCCCTACTCGGAAAAAATGTTCGACTGGAAAAATTCTGAAGTTATCGGCCGTAATCTACTAAACCTCATTATACCTGAAAGCAGCATTGCAGATGCGACCAGAACCCATAAGGAAATACGGCAGGGTCAAAGCTGGTCTGGAGAGGTAAACGTCCAGAATCAATCCGGCAAGGTCTTTCCAGCTTTATTAACCGCCTCACCTGTCTACAATGACGCTGGAGAAATCACCGGGAGTATCAGTATTATGAAAGATCTTACTGAGAAGAAAAAACTCGAGGCCCAACTTCAGCAGACGCAAAAAATGGAGGGGATAGGCACCCTGGCAGGAGGAATTGCTCATGATTTTAACAACATCCTTGCCCCGATTATTCTGCATTCTCAAATGGCGCTGGAAGATATTTCACCAAACAATCCGCTGCAAATGAGCATCAATGAAATCCATAAAGCAGCCAAAAGGGCAAGGGACCTGGTTAAACAGATACTGACATTTGCCAGAAAGGGAAAGGATAACAGAATAACATTAAGAGCTTCTATGGTTATCAAAGAGGCAATAAAATTTCTACGCTCAACTATTCCAACCACTGTTGATATCAGGTATGAAAACAAAACAGATCATGACGTCATATATGCCAATCCTACCCAGATAAACCAGATTGTAATGAATCTCTGTACAAACGCTGCTCATTCCATTAAGGAGAATGGCGGCGCTATTGATATTATTCTTGACACTGTAGATATCAAAAAGGACAGAAAAAATGGAATTACAAATTTAAAGAAGGGGAAATATCTTACTCTTACAGTAAGCGATTCAGGATCAGGTATCGCACCGGAGATACTGGATAAAATATTCGAGCCTTATTTTACAACCAAAAAATCGGGTGAGGGGACCGGACTTGGCCTGGCGATTATACATGGCATTGTAAAAAATTATGATGGGGATATAGCGGTTAAGAGTGAGCTAGGCCATGGCGCAACCTTCACAGTATATCTTCCTCTGGTTGATGAACCTTTTATTACCCAGAAAGAGATAAAAATAGAGCACCCGAAGGGAACAGAGCATGTTCTTTTTGTGGACGATGAAAAGGCCGCAGTAGCTGCCATGGAAAAAATCCTTACAAGACTCGGCTATAATACGACTACAACAACCAGCAGTCCTGAAGCCCTGGAAATATTCCGCAATAATTCCGGGTCATTTGACCTTGTAATAACGGATATGACCATGCCGGAAATGACCGGAAAAAACCTTGTAGAGGAGATAAGAGGTATAAGACCCGATATCCCGGTAATTCTCTGTACGGGCTACAGCGATCAGATAAATGAGGAAGAAGCTCAAAAAGCCGGGATTAACGAATTTATGATTAAACCCATCAATGTGAATGATATTGCCTTTGCCATCAGAAAGGTGCTTGATAACCCGGATAGGCAAAACAGCCAATAAAAAAGTATTATTTTAATTATTTGCCCGCCTACTCTTTTTCTGTTAATAAAAAATAAGCAAATCCTGAAAATTTCAGTAAAAAATAAAAATATTTTGAACCGAGAAACGTGTTGATATAATTCAGAAAATATTGAAAGATAGCTACGCGGTTTGAAAAAAATGAGGAAATTCTTTTTGAACAAACAAACCATTAAAGACATTATAGCCCTATGACCAAAACTGAGAAAAATAAATATCCGAACTTATTCCAAAACACGGTGGCTACCGAAAACTGAAAAGTTTTCAGGTGGCGCAGTTAGTCTATGATGTGACTGTTCGTTTTTGTGATCGCTACGTGGATAAGTTCAGCCGGACAAAAGATCAGATGGTACAGGCTGCAAGATCCGGGGTTCAGAATATTGCCGAGGGCTCTCAGGCTTCTGCAACTTCCAAGAAAACAGAACTGAAACTGATCCAGGTAGCCCGGGCCAGTCTGGAAGAATTGAAACTCGATTATGAGGATTTTTTGAGACAGCGGGATTTGCCAATGCTGGAACCGGACCATCCGGTGTTAGCGCGTTTTAAAAGGCAAAAACCCCAGACTGTAAAGGAATTTGCAAAGTGGGTGGCGAGTGAAAGAATAAAATGCACGGACACACACGGACTGTCACGGACCAGCAATGACTTTGCCGTGCCCAACCAGGTCCGTGCATCTGTGTCTGTCTGTGAAGGTCCGTGTCAGTCCCTGACTTCCGTTTGCCTGGCTGCCAATGCAGCGCTGTCTTTGCTGAACCTGTCATGCTATTTACTTGACCGACAGGTCCAGCGGCTGGCGTATGATTTTGAAAATGAAGGTGGTTTTACCGAACGTCTTTATCGAGTTCGTAGCGCCAAACGGAGGAATAAATCATGATAACCTTTACCCCTAAATTCACCATAACCAACCCCATGACATCGGCTATCACCCAAATAGAACGAGCCCGTGGATTTCTGGAGGCTGCAAAACTATCCGATGACTGGGTTAAGGAAATGAGCAACAAAGCCCTCCTTAAAGAAGCACATCATACAACCCATATTGAGGGGACACGCTTGACCATTGAGCAGGCGGAGCGGCTGTGGAACGGGAAAGCTGTTCCTGAAGCAGATCCGGATGACACAAGGGAACTTTTAAATTATCGGGATGCCTTTGAGTTTGTTTCTGATTGTCTGGACAGTGGAGACCCGATTACAGAAGGTATGATCCGGGAAATACATCGAAAGCTTGTTGAAGGTGTCAGGGGAGGAAAAGCTGCTCCGGGAGAATATCGACGAATACAAAATTATGTTGTAAATTCTGTGACAGGTGAAACGATTTATACACCGCCTTCAGCAGTAGATATTCCAATGATGATGTCTCAACTGGTAAAATGGCTTAATGATGATATCGAAATTCATCCGGTTTTGATTAGCGGCATTGCACAATTTCAGCTTGTCCATATTCACCCTTTTCTGGACGGTAATGGCAGAACCTCAAGATTACTTTCAACCCTCTGTCTTTATAAAGCCGGTTATGATTTTAAACGCCTGTTTACCATCAGTGAATATTATGATCGTGACAGGCCGACTTTCTACAAGACAATTCAGAGCGTTCGTAAAAACGATATGGATATGACAGGATGGCTCGAATATTTTGTTACCGGTTTACAGACTCAGATGGTTGAAGTAAAGGAGCTGGGAGAGTTAATAATTCGTCTGGATGTTTTGACTGGTAAATATAATTTAAACGAACGGCAGAGCAAAGCAGTTGGCCACATATTACAGTATGGGAGATTGACTATTCAGGACTATGAAAAGCTTTGCCCTGAGGTTAATCGCCGCAGTTTACAACGCGACCTTAATGGCTTATTGGAAAAGAGGTTAGTAAATGAGACAGGAACTGGGCAGACAGATCCAACGCGACATTATGTTTTGTCTAAGCTATGACAAGCTGTGAAACCGAGCTGTGACATTACTATGACAATTACTGTGACAAACTCGTGACACAAAAAGTATTAACAACCGGAGAGATATATGATCAGAAAAATTGCCGATTTATTCAGTAAAATTGTCCGTAGGTGGCTGCCTGACGCATTTTTATTTGCTGTCATTTTAACATTTGCGGTCTTTGTTCTTGGGATGGTCTTTGAGGCCCAGACCCCTGTGGAGATGATCAAATACTGGGGAGATGGCTTTTGGAAACTGCTGTCTTTTGCAATGCAGATGGTGCTGGTTCTGGTAACCGGGCATACACTGGCAAAAACAAAGATTATAGAATCCGGCTTAAAATCCATTGCAGGATTAGCTAAAAGCCCGGAGCAGGCTATTGTGATTACCACCTTTGTGGCTTTGCTGGCCTGCTGGATCAACTGGGGGTTTGGATTGATAGTCGGCGCCTTGCTAGCCAGAGAGATGGCTAAAAAGGTCAGAGGTATTCATTACGGTTTGCTGGTGGCATCCGCTTATACAGGATTTATAGTGTGGCATGCGGGCCTTTCAGGTTCCATTCCATTGAAAGTTGCCGAAACATCAGCCAGCTTCATGAAGGAAATTACAGGCGGCACCGTAATACCTGTTTCTGAAACCATTTTTGCCTGGCAGAACATTTTAATTTGCGTGATATTGCTGATCACCTTACCGCTTATCAATAAAATGATGATGCCGGTAAAAGAAAATGTCATAGAAGTGGACCCCGCATTGCTGGAAGAAGATTCTACCGGGTTTGAGGTCAGGGATAAAGCCAATATGACCCCGGCTGAAAAGCTGGAAAACAGCATGATCATCTCCATCTTGCTTGGAATTTTTGGTATCATTTATATTATCATCTATTTTGTTAGAGGAGGCAGCCTTGGTTTAGATAGTGTAAACCTGATTTTCCTATTTGCAGGAATTATCCTGCACAAAACCCCTGCCAACTATCTTAGAGCCCTGAACGATGCTATCAAAAATACAGGTGGTATTGTTCTGCAGTTTCCGCTTTATGCTGGAATTATGGGCATGATGGTTAATTCCGGATTAGCAGCTTCTATTTCAGAATGGTTTGTGGAAATTTCTACTCCAACCACCTTTCCTTTCTTCACCTACCTGAGCGCAGGAATCGTTAACTTCTTCGTACCTTCCGGTGGCGGACAATGGGCAGTCCAGGGGCCGATTGTCATGCCTGCGGCAAAGGAACTGGGTGTCGATCTGGGTAAGGCTGCCATGGCTGTTTCCTGGGGAGATGCCTGGACAAATATGATACAGCCCTTCTGGGCACTGCCACTATTGGGGATTGCAGGTCTTGGTATTCGGGATATTATGGGATACTGCATTATTGCGTTAATTTGGGGAGGTATTGTCACCTCGCTCATCCTGATGTTTTTATAGCCGGGTGAATTTCGTGTGGTTCGTGGTGAAATAAATCAGGCAGTTCTTGATTCCTTTAAAACCTTAAGTTGAACTCCATTTTCCAGGTTTGATTCCGAAATAATCCTGCCGCCGTTTCTGTCAATTATCTTTTTGATGTTATTATACTTTTCCCTTTCAAGTATAAACTCAAAAGCCCTACCCGGAGGAAGAATCCTTAGACATAAACCTACGTCCTGGTATGCGCGTCAGCAATCCCCACGGTAATCAATTATGTCAGGATTATTTTTTATCTGTCTTTTTTCTGCCTTTTCACCCATATTTTACCAAAAAATATTTTTATAAAATTAATATAGCTGTCCAATTTACTCAAATCTGATTAAGAGTCCAAATTATATATCAAACGTATTACATTTTCTATCTTTTTTTAGCAGATTAAGAGTGCTTTGCTACCCTTTTTTTGTTGACAGAACCAGAAATATTGATACTATAAAAAACTGACTGAGCGCTCAGTTTAATTATGGAGAAAAAAAATGAATAAAAAACAGATAATACTCGATGTCGCTGCAGGCCTTTTTTCACAAAAAGGCTTTAATGAGACCCCTATCTCCGAAATTTCAAGGTTAACAGGCGCTGCCGAAGGGACGATCTTTTACCATTACAAAACCAAGGAAGGCCTCTTTCTGGCAATACTGAAAGGATTCAGGGACAGTATTGTTGAAGAATTCCAGCGCTACATCGAGGAGCAGAAATTCGACAGCGGTATCCGGATGATGGAGGACATTATTTCCTTTTACCTCTATCTTTCCGGATCAATGGAAGACAGGTTTTTACTGCTCCACAGACATGACGCCTATGAACTCTCCAAAAACAATCCCAAATGCAGGGAATATCTTGAAGCAATCTACAACTGCCTTATTGATATCTTTGAAAAAGCAATATCACTCGGGCAGGAAGATGGTTCTATCGACAGGGAGGTCCACCCGAGGAAAACAGCTATGATTATTTTCGGTATGGTTGATGCCCTTGTACGATTCAACACATATAACCTTTATGATGCCGGAGCACTTTATGATGAACTTATCAATTCATGCCGACGAATTCTTAAGGCAGAAAAATCAATTAGCAGGTGATTATCATGTTAAATAAAATTTTCCCCTTTCTAAGCTGGTTCAAGGATTATTCCTTTAACAGTTTTCGACTCGACATTATTTCCGGCCTCACGGTTGCCCTTGTTCTTATCCCTCAGTCAATGGCATATGCTCAGCTTGCAGGTCTTCCACCCTATTACGGATTGTATGCATCATTTTTGCCGCCCATGATTGCTGCCCTATTCGGGTCAAGCCGGCAGCTTGCAACAGGACCGGTTGCCATTGTTTCTCTCATGACCCAGGCCAGCCTTGAACCCCTGGCCGCAACCGGAAGCCCGGGATTTATAGCCTATGCAATACTTCTTGCCCTGATGGTTGGAATATTCCAGTTTTTACTGGGCGTGCTCAGACTCGGCCTTGTTGTCAACTTTCTATCTCACCCGGTGGTCAACGGTTTTACAAATGCAGGCGCAATAATTATAGCATCATCCCAGCTCTCAAAACTTTTTGGAGTTTATGTTGACAGCGGCACGCATCATTATGAGACTATTATCAGGGTCATACAGGCAGCATTTCATTATACCCATTGGCCTACGCTTTTAATGGGGGCCGTTGCCTTTGCCATGATGTATGGGCTGAAATGGTTTTCACCCAAGATCCCCAATGTACTTGTTGCGGTTGTAATAACAACTTTAATTTCATGGGGATTTAATTTTGAAAACAACAAAAAAATAGATATCAGCCAGATAAACTCCCCTGCCACGGTTGAGATCTTAAAAAATTTCAACGAAGAGACTAATAAAATCAATGCCCTGGCGGAAAATAAAGCTCTCTTTTTCAATGAGATTGAAGAGGCTCATAAAAACCATGAAAATTTCAGGGCACTTAAATCCGAACATGAAGTAAGCATAGCCGATATGGAAATTGAGGAGGCAAAGGAAAAATCCCACCTTTACCGAACCCGGCTAAGAGAGTCCCTCTTCATGGCAGTACCCTCTGCGGATGGCTCTCTCAGTTTTTACCTTAAGGATGAAGCTCCTGAGGGTTCTGAAGCTGAAGGTCATACATGGAGAATCAAGTTAGGCAATACTGCCCTGGATCTGAACAGCATTACAATGACCGGCGGGGGTGCTGTCGTGGGCACAATTCCAAAGGGACTGCCGTCTCTGACCATTCCTAAAATTGACCTTCGGGTTATCGGGCACCTGTTTCCCTATGTAGTAATTATATCCCTTCTGGGTTTTATGGAGGCAATCTCAATTGCCAAGGCCATGGCAGGTAAGACAGGACAGCGTCTCAATCCCGACAGGGAGCTCATAGGCCAGGGACTTGCCAATATTCTGGGAGCCATTGGAAAAAGTTATCCCACCTCAGGCTCATTTTCAAGATCTGCGGTAAACCTCCAGTCAGGAGCCGTGACCGGTCTTTCAAGTGTATTCACCAGTCTGGTGGTTGTGATAGTTCTCCTTTTTTTCACACCGCTTCTTTACCACCTGCCCCAACCGGTACTTGCCTCAATAATTATGATGGCCGTAATAGGGCTTGTCAACGTATCCGGATTTGTCCATGCATGGCAGGCCCAGTGGTATGACGGCCTTATCTCAATAATCACCTTTGTATGTACTTTAATTTTCGCTCCACACCTTGGCTACGGAATAATGATTGGAGTAGTCCTTTCACTGCTTGTATTCCTGTATAAAAGCATGCGGCCCGGAGTAGCAACTCTTGCAAGGTCCGAAGATCAGGCATTCAGGTGTGCAGAGACACACGGGCTCAAGGAATGCGAATATATTGCAATGATCAGGTTCGACGGCCCTCTTTTCTTTGCCAACGAAAGCTATCTTGAAGACGAAATAATGAAAATAATGAAGGCCAAACCGAATCTGAGACACATAATAATTGTTTCTAACGGAATAAATGATATAGATGCATCAGGGCAGGAAACCCTGACACTTCTTGTTGACAGGATCAGGAGTGCCGGATTAGATATATCAGTAAGCGGTGTAAATGAAACGGTCATGACGGTCCTGAAACGAACACACTTCATGGAAAAGATAGGCGAAGAGAATGTCTTTTCTACCATGGAAAAGGCTATTGAAAAAATATATGACCGCACCCATAAACAGAGTGAAGAAACAGTATGTCCTTTGAAGAACGTATGCTATCTTTCTGATGGCATTTCCTAATAATGGAGGAAATAGAACTATGTCAATAATAAGCTTATTTGGCGGCATTTTTTGCAGGGAGACCTCCCTTACAAATAAAATTGCGGAAAGTACAGGCTATCAGCTGGTAAAAGATAATGAGATTATCAGTGAAGCAAGCAGGATTTCAGGTATACCCTCCGGCAAGATTGAACGCTCCTTTTCTGCAAAGGCATCCGTGTTCAATAAATTTACCCATGAAAAGGAACGATCAGTCGCACATCTCAAGCTAGCACTGGCCGGAAAGCTCTCACAGGACAAAATCATAATAGAAGGTTTTTCTGGCCTGCTGCTGCCTCAGAGCGTAAACCACGTATTGAAGGTCTGCCTTATCGCAGACATGAAATCCCGTATAGCCCTGGCCATGGAAAAGGATTCAATATCCGAAAATGAAGCGGTCAAGATTATCAGAAAAACCGATGAAGACCGTGCAGCATGGATAAACGGCCTGTTTCACCGGAATGATCCCTGGGACCCCGTTTTATATGATGTCATTGTTCCAACCGATAAAATGAAGGATGATGAAATTACCGCTCTGATATCCAGGGTTATAAATAAGGATGCACTTGCCTATAATGATTCCACCAAAAAGGCTGTCAGGGACTTTGAACTTGCGGCAAAAATAGAGGCCGCCCTTACAAGGTCAGGTCACAATGTTGAGGTAACCGCTGACAACGGCGAGATCACACTTACCATAAACAAGAATGTCCTCATGCTTTCAAGGCTGGAGGAGGAATTAAAGAGTATCGCCTCTAAAATTCCTGATGTAAAGAGTGTGATCACAAAGGTCGGTCCCGAATTCCATCAGGCTGACATATATCGAAAATATGATTTTGAAATGCCTTCAAAGGTCCTTCTTGTTGATGATGAAAGGGAGTTTGTTCAGACACTTTCGGAAAGACTTTTAATGAGGGATATGGGCTCTGCTGTTGCCTATGATGGCGAATCTGCTCTGGAACTCATCAAGGAAGATGAGCCCGAGGTAATGATTCTTGACCTGAGAATGCCAGGCATCGATGGAATTGAGGTACTAAGAAAGGTAAAGGAAACCCAGCCCGAGATTGAGGTAATAATACTCACCGGGCACGGCTCAGAAGCGGATAGAGAGGTTTGTATGGATCTGGGGGCCTTTGCCTATCTCCATAAGCCTGTCGATATTGATCTTTTAAGTGAGACAATAAAACAGGCTAACGAAAAGATACAGGGCAGGAAGTCTGACACCAAATAATAAACGGATACAAAATGAGTCTATGGGATAAAATAACATCTCCTGAGAGAGACAAGTCGATGACTCAACCCATAAGATCCAGGTACCTGTTCAATTACCGACGAATCTGGTGGGTGGCAGTACTGCTTATGGGCAGTGTTGCCCTGCTTCCTCTTATTGTTATCACTGTCACAGACTATCAGGTCACTCAGGAGGCCATTGAATCTGAATTCCTGCTTCGAACAACCCGGATTGTTTCAAACAATAACAGGAATATCGCGTTTCTGCTTTCCGAAAGGAAATCAGCCCTTGACTTTATTGTCCATGAAAACAGCTTTAATGATCTGGCCAGAGGAAACAGGCTGGAGAAGATTCTGACCGATCTGAAAAAAAGTTTCGGCGGAGGTTTTGTGGATCTTGGCGTAATTGACGACAAAGGGGTCCAGAAAATTTATGAGGGGCCATATAACCTCAAGGGAAAGGATTACAATGGCCAGGAATGGTACAAACAGGTTGTTGAGAATGGAGTGCATATAAGTGATGTATTCCTGGGATACCGGAACGTTCCTCACATGGTAATCGCTGTAAAAAAAGAGTCGTCAGACGGATCATTCTTTATCCTGCGCTCCGCCATAGGCATAGAGCTGTTTGAATCCCTGCTCTCAAACCTTGAACTGGCAGGAAACGGTGATGCCTTTATGATTAATCATGAGGGCATACTGCAGACAAGTTCCAGATACTACGGGGAGGTTCTGGATAAATTACCCCTGGACGTCCCTGTGTTCTCACCCGAAAGCAAGGTATATGAAACAGTAACAAGGGCAGGAAAGGCGCTGGTGATCGGTTACAGATTTATTGATCAATCACCCTTTATCCTCATGGTTGTCAAGGATAAACGGGAGTTGATGAAGCCCTGGTCCCGCACCAGGCTCCAGCTTATCCTGTTTCTTATCTTCAGTATAACCGTCATAAGCACGGTTATACTCGGGACTGGCACCTACTTGATAAGGAAAATGAGGATTGCCGACGAAAGGCGACTAAGCACATTCCATCAGGCGGAATATGCAAA
The DNA here is from genome assembly GCA_963667015.2 of Desulfatiglandales bacterium. Classification (GTDB taxonomy): domain Bacteria; phylum Desulfobacterota; class DSM-4660; order Desulfatiglandales; family HGW-15; genus JAAZBV01. The sequence goes on along the minus strand of CAXXJJ010000001.1, from coordinate 424,599 downwards.
CAAGATGGCATCTATCGGTCGTCTCGCTGCCAGTGTTGCCCATGAAATCAATAATCCCCTTGCGATTATCAATGAAAAGGCCGGGCTTATAAAAGATCTTTTTGTAATAAAAAAACAGTATCAAGATGATGAAAAACTGATGAGACTTGTTGATTCCATCCTTAAATCAGTAAAAAGAACCGGCACAATTACGAAAAGGCTTCTTTCATTTGCCCGTAATCTCCAGGCAAGCATCGAGCCGGTCAATCTTAAGGAGACCATCCAGGAGGTCCTGGGTTTCATGGATAAAGAAGCCCAGTATCGGCAGATTAATATCATCCTTGAAATAGATGAAGATATACCAGTCTTTAAAAGTGACAGAGGAAAACTTCAGCAGATATTTCTTAATCTGATAAATAATGCATTTGCCGCGGTAAATGACAGCGGAATGATTGAAATTAAAGCAAAAATGGAGGAAAATGGCTTTGTGTCAATCATGGTTGCAGATAACGGATGCGGGATCGCCAGGGAAGATCTGAAAAAGATCTTTGAACCATTTTATTCTACCAAAACCGGACAGGGCGGAACCGGACTTGGTCTGTCTATTACATATAACCTCACGCAGGAGATCGGTGGGAAAATCCAGGTTTCAAGCGAATTAAATAAGGGAACGATATTTACAATTTCTATACCTTTAAACAGGGAGAAATAGAAGTGGAAAATATAAAGGTGCTTCTTGTTGATGACGAAGCCGAACTGGTCGATACACTTGCAGAAAGGCTGATAATGAGGGACATTCAGGCTGACTGGGCCACCGGTGCGGAAGAAGCACTGTATAAGGCAGATAGAAATCCATACGATATTGCGGTACTGGATGTTAAAATGCCGGGAATAAGCGGGATAGCACTTAAGAAGCTTATGGAGCAGAAACATCCGGGGATGAAATTTATCTTTATGACAGGTCATGGATCCGAAGCTGATTTCAAGGCCGGCTCCATGGAGGCAGGTTCGGAATATTATCTGGTAAAACCTGTAAACATTGAAGACCTGATAAAAAAAATGAATGAAGTAATGTCTGCTGCCGGAGGGGCAAAATGACCCATCATGATGAATCTACTGAATATGACGGATTAAAGTTCTTTGGAAAGATGAATGCCTCAATCTCCCATGAAATAAGAAATACCCTTGCAGTCATCAATGAAAATGCCGGCCTTATAAAGGATTTAATAATGATGTCGGAAAAGGGACATCCGCTTGATCTGGGCAGGATAGCAGGCAGGGTGGAAAAGGTTCTTGAGCAGGTAAAACGGTCTGACAATATAGTTAACAACATGAACAGATTTGCTCACAGTGTCGACAATACCTTCATGAAGATTAATGCATGCGAATATATAGAATTTATGGTTAGGCTGTCAGAGAGATTTGCAGCCATGAAGGGTGTAATTATCAAACCGGAGCTTCCGGCTGAACCACTGGAAATTACCACTTTCCCTTTTCTCTTTGAAAATATAATCTATCTTTGCCTTGACCAGGCAATGCAATACCCGGGTGAAGAAAAAACCATATTAATGTCAGCTCACAGGGAAGAAGAGCGTCTCAGAGTAGAGTTCAGGAGAATATCTTCCGGAAAAGAAATAGAAAATAATTTATTATCCGGATCAGCGGGTATTATTGAGAAGCTTAAAGCAAAAATTATGTGTAAAGAAGGTTCCGATTCATTTATACTGGATATACCGGTCGGATCGGGAGCATAGCAATATAAACAGGGAGGCTTATTATGACACCACGAATACTTATTGTCGATGATGAAGAGGATTTTGTAAATGCTCTGGCTGAAAGGCTGACCATCCGTGAATATAATGTTGCCACATCATATTCGGGACAGGATGCACTGGATAAAATAAAAGAGCATAATTATGATATTGTTATCCTGGATGTAAAAATGCCGGGAACCAATGGCATAGATGTATTAAAGGAGATAAAGACCATAAAACCGCTGACCGAGGTCATTATGCTTACTGGAAACGCAACGGTTGAAACTGCCATTGAAGGCATGAAACTCGGGGCCTATGACTACCTCATGAAGCCATGCGAGACGGACGATCTTACGCAGAAGCTAAACAATGCCTACAAGAAAAAAACCGAGCATGAGGATAAAATAAGGGAAGCAAGAATCAAGGAGATTATCTCTTCACCAAGAAGTGCTTTCCATAAGTCATAATCTGCCGAAAGATTTCATATCTCTCGCCCGCTCCCTTCGATCACTAGAGCGTACAGAGAAAAGCTATTTTTCATGGTTTATATATTATCTTTATTTGCGAACTCTGCGGGCTCCCTGGCACGCCATAGCCCTGGACGACGGCGGCTGCGAGATACATGTTTTTCTCTTTTCCGTAGAGGATTTAGTCAACAACGCTTAATGTCACCGGATCATCCCCTGGAGCGGTTATCCCTCTTCTCGTAAGAAGGGTTCCTTCCTCCTGATAAAGATTGATCGTTGCCTTAAGATAGGTTATCAGGGCATCAATCTCTGTTATCTTGCTTTCCACAAAATCTCTCTGTGCCCGTGCAACCAGGAGGGCAGTTGACTTACCTACCCGAAATTTTTCAGTCTCTGCCCTTAAGGATTCCTCCTGAAGCTTCCTTGTGGCGGCAGTGGCAGAGACCTGTTCCTTTGCACGATTAATTTCGATTACAGCCAGACGCACATCCATTTCAACCAGCTGTTCCAGGTTTTTAAGTGCCTCTTCGGACTGCTTCCTGTATAGAACCGACCTGTCATACCTTGCCTTGTCTGCCCTTTTTTTTATGGGGAAATGAAATGTAATCCCGGCTGAAACATCGTACTTCGCATCATCAATACTTTTGAATGCCTCTCCAAAGGAGTCTGCATACCCTGTTTTGCCAAGGGTAATAAAAAAATCCAGCACCGGTAAAAGCCCGTTTTTTGTGCGTACAATTTCAATTTCATCCTGTTCCAGGTCAAGCCTTGCCTGGTTTATTTCGGGTCTCATTTTAAGTGCCCTGCTTATATGCTCCGATATTGCAGTTATATCTGCTTCAACAGCAACAGGAATATCAGAGATGTTTATTTCCGATTCCAGCGGGTTACTGTCAGGATTGTTAAGGAGGCGCTGCAGTTTAAGCCTGGTAAGCTCAAGATTACTTCTGGCATTTATAAGCGCCTCTTTACGCAGTGCCACCTCGGCTTCAGCAGCATAAAGTTCTACCTTGGCAAGCTTGCCAATCGTTATTCTCTTCCGGGTTTCGTCAAGCTGGTCTTCTGCAAGCTTCAGTGATTCCTGAAAGATTGAAATCCTCCTCTGGGACAGAACATAATCCCAGCATGTTTTTTCCACATCTGCAACCAGGTTTTCTGCAAACCCCCTGAGCTCGTATTCGGAGGCAAGGAGCGCAAGTTGAGCCTTCCTCAGGTTCGCCAGATTTGCGCCTCTTCCAAATCCCTTTAAAATGGGCTGGTTGAGTGAAAGCACACCTGCTGCACTGGTCTGAATAGATGAAAATCCCGATCTTTCCGAATCAATACGCTGTGTCTCGACTCCCAGGGATAGTTCCGTACCGGTTGAAAATGTCTTTGAGACCTCCAGATTATTATTTTTTCTCTCGATCTTGGTAAGATCTACGATCCCGCTGGCTAGTGTACTTTTTGACTGGGTACTCTCAAAGGTTAGGGCCGGATCAAAAACAGCCTTTTCTTCGCTTTCATAGGTTTTCCGGATCTCGGGATTTAACCGTTCGATCTGAAATGCCTGATTATTTTCAAGCGCACGCAGGGTTGCTTCTGTTATGGATATCCCCTGGGTTTCTGCCGCCTCTTCATCTGATGCGGATAATGAAGAAAGAGGTGTAAGAAATATGCATGCGAACATAAACATCAGCATACCTTCTCTGAACCTGTATTTCGCGATCATTGTTTATTACCCTCTCGATGAAATAATGTATATATCACAGGAATAAGAACCAGGGTTATCAGTGTAGAGGCCGTAAGCCCGCCAACAACCGCCCTGGCGAGAGGGGCCTGTGCTTCGGCGCCCTCTCCGATGCCAAGTGCAAGGGGCAGGAGGCCGAATATTGTTGTAAGTGTTGTCATGAGAATGGGCCTGAGCCTTCTTCGGCCTGCCTCCATAACCGCCTCATTCACAGGCATACCGTCTCTGGCAAGCTGCCCTGCCTGGTCAACAAGAAGAATGGCGTTATTAACAGCAATCCCCCCCAGCATAATACACCCTATGTAGGATTGTATGTTCAGGGTAGTGTTCGTAAGAAAAAGTGTTACAAGTACCCCCACCGCTCCAACCGGCACAGAAAACATAACTACAAGGGGGTTTTTAAGGGATTCATACTGACAGGCAAGGACCATGTAGACAAGCACAAGGGCAAGCGCGAGGGAAATTATAAGTTCATGAAAGGCATCCTTCTGTTCTTCAAAATTGCCCGCCACCTTCAAATCGTAACCAATGGGTTTTGCTATCCTGTACAATCGCTCCTGTACATCCTTTGCAACAGAACCTACATCCCTGTTGGCAATATTTGCAGTTACATAGGCTATGCGCTGCTGATCTTTTCTTTCTATGAGAACCGGCCCCCTGCCCGACTCCTCCCTCACCACATTTCTCAGGGTAACAAGCTCTCCGGAGCCGGTTGTAAGTGTCAGGTTCAGTATTTCATCAATAGACATCTTTTCGGCATCCTTGAGCTGAACAAGTATCCTGTAGGAATTACCGCCGGTGCGGTATTCTCCGGTCTTTGAGCCGGCAATAGCGGTTTCAAGAACCCTTGAAACATCTCTCATACTTAAACCCAGGTCAGCCGCCTTATCCCTGTCCACATGGATTTCCTTCTGGGGAACACCGGCTTTCCTGCTTAAATCCGTATCCGTAATTCCGGGCACATCCTTTATTGCATCGAGCACCCTGTCCGCTAAGAGATCGAGGGTTTCAAGGTCATATCCCCGTATTTCTATTGAAAGGCCTTCCTGGCCGCTGCCGATAAGCCGGTTCAGAATGAACTGTCCCTGGGGTGCCTGGACCCTTATATCCATTCCGGGGATTTTTCCGCTAAGCCGTTTCCTCAGATCATTTGCTATCTCAACATTGGACCTGCTGCGTTCTTTAAGCGGCGTCAGGGAGATATTTATTTCTCCCCTGGAACCTCCTCCTCCGCGCCAGGAGGATCCTATACTCACAACAGATGAGACAAGTTCCGGCACAGCGGGGTAGACAATATCCTCCATTTTTTTTGTCTGTTCATCAGCAATTTCAAGCCTGAGACCTACCTCCATCTCTCCATTGACACGGACTTCTCCCTCGTCACTGGGAGGAAGCAGTTCCGTCCCTATAAGCGGGTAAAGGAGAAAGCTGAGGAGGAGTAACATGGCTGAAATAAATATGGTTCTACCCCTGTGGGCCAGGGCAAGACCGATTAGTTTTCTGTAGGAATTGTTCAGTGAATTCAAAAGGACTGAAGAAATATCCAGAAACCGGGCGACCAGCTGCTTCTTTTCCTTTGTTTTATGCTCCGCAGCCTCAAGAAGCCTGGAGGCAAGCATTGGAACCAGGCTCAGGGACACCATAAGGGAACAGATAAGTGAAAATATAATAACATATGCCAGTTCTTTAAAAAGTATGCCTGAAATGCCTTTCACGAAAATAAGGGGTAAAAAAATTACAAGTGTAGTGATAGTGCTCGCGATAATTGCCCCTCCGACCTCTTTTGTGCCATTGATGGCAGCATAATAGGGCGTTTCATTGTTTTCATCCCTGTGCCGGAAGGTGTTTTCAAGAACAACAATGGAGCCGTCAACCATCATTCCTACCCCCAGGGCCAGCCCTCCCAGTGTCATCAGGTTGAGCGTAAAATTGCCAAAGTAAAGGAGTGTGAAGGTGGCGATAATGGAAATGGGTATGGCAAGGGAAATGACAATGGTGCTCCTCACATTTCTCAGGAAAAACAGCAGCACAACAATTGCAAGAGCCCCACCGTAGAGGACCGAATTTGCCACGTTCTGGATGGATCTTTCAATAAAGTTTCCCTGATTTATTACAGGGATAATATGGACCTGGGGAAAATCCCTGTTGACCTTCTCAATTTCCGCCAGTACACGTTTTGAGACCTCTACCGTGTTTTCATCAGCCTCCTTCCGGATTCCGAGCCTCATTCCGAGCTCTCTATTTACCCTTACAATCCTTTCGAGCTTTTGATAGGTGTCCTTAACCTCTGCGATCTGACCAAGGGTCACGGCTGCGCCGTCATGTGTGAGAAGAACCGTATTTTTTATCTGATCCAGGCTCGTAAATTCAGCGGGCGCCCTCAGGGCAATATCATACTTTCCCTCCTCTATCTTTCCGGCAGGCCTGTCAAGATTGGCGTCACGTATAGCCTGTAAAATCCGGTCAAGGGGTATATTCAGGGCCTTCAGGCTCTGGGGATTCAGCTCTACCCTGACCTCCCTGTTATAACCTCCCCAGATATCAACCTGGGCAACACCCGATATCCTTGCAAACCTGTATCTGATCTGGTCTTCAACCAGTTCTGTCAGTTCAATGGGATCAAGCTTACTGGATATTCCCAGTATCACCACCGGCATACTTGATATATCAAACTTGTCGACTCTTGGTCTTATAACGTCCTCAGGCAAATCATTCATTCCATCTTCGATTTTACCCTGAAGATCAATTGCAATAGTATTAATGTCGGTTCCCCATACAAAGGTTACCCGTATTTGACTGTTACCTTCCGATGAGTTGGAGGTCATTTCTTCAACACCGGGGACTGTGGCTATTATCTCCTCAAGTGGCTGGGTGACAAGCCGTTCCATTACCTCCGGGCTTGCACCTGCGTATGATGTACGCACGCTCAGGGTAGGCATTTCAACACTGGGAAGCATATCTATTCGAAGCCGGCTCAATGATACTGCTCCCAGTATGATTACTATAAGCGTAACCATCGTGATAACTATGGGGCGTTTTACACTGAATTCCGCTAGGGTCATTTGTCGGCCTCCATTTTATTATCAGTGCCTGACTGATTGCTATCCCCTGAAATAAAGATCTCTGATCCGTCATCAAGAAGCTGCTGTCCAAGGGTAACTACAAGCCCTTTTGTCAGACCTTCACACTCAATCTGAACCTCTTCATTATCACGAATTCCTACCTTTACAGGGCACCACCTGACAGTCTTACGATCATTGTTCACAACAAAGATACCATCCTTATATTCCCTTTTTGTGAGGGCCTGCTCGGGAACAATCATGGCGTTCATAAGCTTTTCGAATACAATCGTAGTGCGAATGAACATACCCGGTTTCAGCCTTAATTCATGGTTGTCTAAGGTAATTTCGACTCTTGCCTGCCTTGTTGCCTGCCTGAAAACAGGGGCAATACGGCTTATCCGGCCGGGAAAGACCTCATCGGGATGGGCATCTGTGGTTAAAAAGGCCTGCTGCCCGATTTTGAGATAAACATAATCCTTTTCAGACACATATAGAATACCAAGAAGCGGATCAAGCTCAACAATGGAAAGAAGAGGGGTATTTGTGGATACCATATCCCCTTCATTGACGAATCGTTCGGCTACTGTCCTGTTGTCATCCCCGCCTGTCCAGCCGGCCATTATCTCAGTGTAATTTTGTCGTATTTTTGCTGTCTCAAGGGATGCCTCTGCCCTCTTTACCTGGGCTTCCGAGACCGCAAGCCTTGCCTGCTTTGCCAGGTGGTCAGCCCTTGCCGAATCATATTCCGAATCCGAAGCCAATCCCGCCTTGAGTAATTCACTTATTCTTTTTAATTCCCTTTCTGCTATTTCATCAGCGCTTTGTGCCTCAATCAGATTGGCCTTTGCAACCGCCAGATCCGCCTTTGCCAGAAGAACAGCCTGTTCATATTCCGCATCATCCAGCCTGGCAACCACCTGATTTCGTTTTATGGTATCGCCTATATCAACATTAAGAAGTTTCACACGACCGCCTATTTTAGGTGCGATCACAAATTCGGAAGGGGACTCCAGTGTACCGCTGAATGTTTTTCTCCGTTCAATAGACCCGACTTTGATCTCCGCCACCTCTACCGGAACCGCCTGGGCTCCCATTTGGCCCCGGAAGCCATTACTGCCTCCCTGCTCCCTGATGCGAGAGATGACTTGCCATACAAAGGCAATGATAAGTATGGTTGCCAGAATGATTGCTATTTTTCTTTTTCCTGTAAGCGCCATATATCCCATTCCTTATGTTAAAGACCTGCTTAAGTTACCCGCCTGAATATGGTTAATGAATGTTCTGGTTACAATTGATTCTCTGAAATCCAATTAATTTTAGGTTAAAATTAAATAAGGCCAATAATACCATATCATCCAAGGTTAGCAAGAAAATTAATTTATTCAGTCATTTCGACAGGTAAAACAGACAAATTCGGTTACGTTTATCCATTTCAGCCATTAAAATCAGTATATGAGTAGATCAGGAAGAAATTGAGAATATTTATAGTTACAAGTATAACATCAACTGTCACCAGATGAAATAAATCAATCTATGGTTCCCGGTTATAGAGTTATAAAAAGTGATAATACTAAATTTTCACCTCTGATATCCAGTTCAGAAGTGCCGGTTTTACAGAGCCCTCCCACTCAGGAGATGTGCGAAGCTTTATAAATTCCGCGAATATGGTATCAACAGTTGCTATGGCCTGCTCAATAAGAAACATCTTTTCATAAAAGATACCATCAGGATCGTCATCCGTATCCTGCATTACCTTGGGGGTCTTAAATGCCTTAAAATTCATCCATTCAGAATCAAGGGTAAAGGAGAATTCATTATCCTCTATCTTCAACCTGAGCTGAGTTTCCGTCACCTGCTTGTTTTCACTCAGGGCAAACCTGGCTTCCTTCAGGAGGAGATTATCTCCTGTACAGGTTATCTTTTCGGTCCCTTCATCATCGTCGTGTCTTAACACTATTTTTTTATCGACCCACAACTCGACATCGCCGTCTGCCAGCTTATATGTCCCGCCCCTTACCTCACTGTTATACCAGAGCCATAATAAAAACTCTCTGCCCAGGAATTCCGTATCTCTTACCCGTTCTATCAGCTGCATGATTATTTTTTTACTCCTGTTATGGAATAGGTGAGTCCTTCAAGCTCTTCAGGCCTTCTGCCTTCCCGCTCCATAAAACTTGACGCGGTCAGCCAGGGGTAAACACTTCCCAGCCTCAGATTAAAACACTTATGAAAAAAGGTGGAAAATTCATCACATAATTTTCGACTGGCGCCGCCGAAGAGGACATATCCTTTATCAAGGTTCCAGATCATATCATAGATTTTAGAGGTCGGGATTGCGCGCTTCAGCAAATCAAGCCGGGTCATCTCTTTGATCTCTTTTCTTTTTCCCTTTGGCATGAATTCCAGGTCCTCCATCTCCATGACCTTTCTTTCAGCCTCCAGGGAATACTGCTTAAGGGCCTTGCCTGGGACATTTCTCGCATCAATCCGCCACGTCAGGGCCAGATAAGGTTCCTTCAGATACTGCATCCGGTTGAAACTGCTGTCAAACATATCCATTATATTTACCCAGCCCAGGGACCTTTCAGCATCCGACGATTCATCAAAACCTTTAAATGAATACCGCTGAATCAGTTCGGGGAATGTCTCAAGATAGTTGGCAGGAACCGGATCTTCCACGATAAATCGTGTAAGGCTGCATGACCCGCTTATTAAACCCATGTGATTTCTCCTCTTTGATTAATAAGTATCGTAAAAAAATAATCGTCCGGGGAAAGACATATACGCTATTCTCGCGGACGATTTAAAAAGATCATTAGCAAAGATAAACGGGTCATGTCAACATATACCCATGCCTAAAATATATACCTCAGGCCGGCGTAAAAAAACCTTGTTCTGCCGGGAATCAGGAAAGGCTGAATATATTCCTTGTCAAGCAGGTTATCGACCTGAAAAAAGAGCTTGTATTTATTGATATCATATTCAATCCTTGCATCGACTTCATAATGGCTTGCCACACCCATGGTATTTTCACTGTTGCTGAATTCTTCAGATGAATAGCTTACAGTTGTGCTTATGGAAAGCCTCTCCATGGGAGAACTGGATATTCTTCCCTGGAACCTGTGCTTCGCCCTCATGGGAACCCATAAATCTGTAGCATCATCCTTTGCCGATTTGTAGGTGTAAGACAATGATAGGTTGAATATTTTGTCAGGAGACCAGGACACGGAGCTGTCAAATCCCTTTTCTGTAACGCTCCCCACATTTACAAAGGTGCGTTTCAATCCGCTTTCAGTCATGAGGGAATCCATGCTGATAAGGTCTTTGATTTCCGTATAATATGGAGTGACGTTGAATGAAAGAACATCAAGTGGAGAATAGAACAATGTCAGTTTGTAGTTTGTATATTCCTCTTTTTTCAGATCCGGATTTGCTATAACAAAGGCGTCTGATCTATACCGGTCTTTGTAACCCGGGAGCTTATCAGTAAAATTATACACAAAAACAGCCCCGTAATTATCTTTTTTGTATCCCAGATTCAGCTCCGGATTCAGGCTGTTTTCGAAATTATTATAGCGGGTTCCCCTCAGTCCAAGGTAAATCGAATAGGGATTATCCGCTGATTCACGCTTGAAGGTTGCAAATACCCATTCTTTTTTTTCATTGTGAACTGCATAGGGCAGCTGTACGTTATCTATGTTTGTTTCAATACCCACATTTGCGCGTTCATAGCCAACTCCAACATTCATGGTCCCGAATTCCGAGAAAGAAAAATCCGCTGTGATCTCCTGATTGAAGATTTCAGGTGTTATTTTAATAATATGAGGGATCGGAGCCGGAGGAGCATCAACACTCTGGTCCATTGAATCAGTATAAATGGATTTGATGTTCAGCCCGTTGATCTTTATAAAAAATGTGGCTGAATAACTTTCATAGGTGGCTTCATTATAGAGTGTAGGGGCAAAATATGGTCCGCCCAGCCCTTTTATATCTTTATAGTAATTGAGGGAGGGTGAAAAGACCAGATCATGCCGGGGCGCATAGGAAAGGTTTATGCCTCCCCTTGTAATTTTTTTATGCTCATTGGCGCGCCATCCATCATCAGACTCATATCCTCCCATTACCCCGATCTTTACACCTTTTACCCGGGTCTGGATATCACCGCTGTACTCTTTATAATTCATATTTCCTGCGGCAGCCTCAAGATTTCCGCTGAATGTATCAGCCAGTTTGGAGGTAATGATTATAACCCCGCCGCTGGAATTTTCACCATAGCCGGCTCCTCCCCCCTTGATGACCTCTATTCGGCCCACATTGTTAAGTGAGACCTGATCCCATTTGATATGCCCGGATATCGGGTCTTTAATATTGCGCCCGTCAAGTAAAACCAGTATCTCCTGGGAACCGTTTATTGAAATATCATCATTACCGACAGTGGATACACCCGGGACCATCTCAAGAACATCAGTAATACTTGAAACATTCATCCTGTTAATGTCCTCGGCAGTAAATATATTCCCATTATTTATCTTTCCGGCTGAATTTTCTTCTTCAGCAAGGCTGATACTGCACATAAAAAATATTAATACTATTTGAAATAATTTTAATCGCTGTCTGTATTTACTTAAAAACTTATAATTCATTTACATTTCCTTTCTATATTTTCATTTTAGATGATCTGTTCTTAACTTTTTTTTGCATTCTTCCGGATCCGGAGTAAAAAAAACACACCGGTAAGCAGAATCAAGGTTATTACAGATAACTCCATCCAGTGAACCCGGAGTATATGATCCCCAAAAGCTATTGTGCCGTATTTAACATATTTCTTTTTATAAAATCCCGGTGAAAACTCCTTTTTAAATTCAACATCAATATTATTTTTCCTCACATTCACCTTGAGAAAATGAAAAAAACCCTGATTCCAGTGTTTGCCGTGAAAACCTCTCCCTGCGCCTCCTGTAAGTGTATATGGGACCCCTTTAAAATCCCCTTCAAAAAAACCGTTTACCTGTGATGCAAAGATATGACTCACATGATATTTCCGGAAAAGATCAATAAGTTTTAATGTAATCTCTTCCGGCATGGATTGACTGGTCTTAATCCTGTCCGGATCATAAAAAGGCCTGTGCAGGAAAATAAAACGATTATCATAATCTCCGGATACTTTAAGTTCATTTTCAAGCCACTCAAGCTGTTCATTATCAGGCCCGTTTTCACCCGCATTATCAAGTACAATAAAACAGCTGCTGCCAATCCTGAATGAATAATAAAAAGGTCCGAATATTTTACTGTATAAATCTCTTCCTTCGCCTGAAAGTTCATTATCTCCTATGACAGGGAGAAGAGGTATTCCCAGATTACTGTCTATCTGTTTGATAAAATAATGATAATTCGGTTTTCTCCCTTTCAGGACCGCATCACCGAGATCAACTGTAAAGGCAATATCCGGGTCATGGTCAACCTGCTCAAGGAGGCCCCCGAAAACAAGTCTGCTGACCTTAGTGCCGCCGAAAACAGCAAAGGAAAAATCTGCAGGATCCTTTACCTGAATATTTTCCAGATTTGTATCTATCCATTTTTTTGCCGGTAAGGGCAAAGTATGATGAAAAATTTTTATAAATATGAAAAAGACAATGCACAGGGATACAAACAGACATATTTTTGAATGTTTTTTCAGTAATCCTGTAAAATTAGATATTAAGGGCATAGTTCTGTATTGTCTCCTCAGTTCCTGTCCTGAACGATTCGGTCTGAGTATATAAAATAAACCTAACCGGAAAATGACTAAAAGATTATCATTTGGTAATATTTGGGAAGGAATGCTGCCGGTCTTTAAAAAGGAGTGCGGGGAAGTGTAAATGTAAATATGCTGCCTTTATCGGGTTCACTCGACACATTTATATCCCCATGATGAGACTGAACTATTGCCCTGGCGAGACTGAGTCCAAGCCCTATGCCCTGAAGGGACCTGCTGCGGTCACACCTGTAGAACCTGTTGAAAATTTTTGGAAGATCCTCTTCAGATATTCCGATACCTGTATCCTTTACTGAAACTGCCGCTTCATTTTGATCTGCTTTAATGGAGAAAATGACAGTTCCATTTTCAGGCGTATACTTCAGGGCGTTATCCAGCAGATTTGCAACCACTCTCTGGATTTTCTCTTCATCGGCCTTAACTGATACCGTTTCCTCTGATTCCTGTAATATTTTTATGTTTTTTTCTTCAGCTACCGGTTGAAAAAGCTCACATGCCTCATCTATGACCTTTGTTAAATCCATATCTGAGACATTCAGTTTAGACACACCTGCTTCGGCCTCGGAAATATACAACATGGTGTTTATCATTGCCAGCAAGCCGTCACATTCCTCAATGATGCTTCCGGCCATCACCCCAAATTCAGTATCCGCATCGGCTGCCAGCAATGTAGTTTCAGCGATTCCTCTGATTCTGGTAACAGGACTTCGTAGATCATGGGCAATATTATCGTTTATCTCCTTTATATCCCTGATGAGCAAATGAAGCTTTTCAAGCATATTGTTAAAGGTCATGGCAAGACGGTCTATTTCCTCACCATGCCCCTTTACCTTTACCCTTTTATCAAATTCACCTTCCGAAACCTGCATAGCTGTTCTGGTCACTTCCTCCACACCGGTAAGCGCACGCCTCGCCATAAACCAGCCGGCAAGAGCTGAGACAACAAACAAAAAACCCATAGTGATAATAAAAATATGCCTGAAAACTGTGAGAAACTTATCAATATCCTCCAGAGATACCATTATCTGAAGAATATACTCCTTACCAACCGGAATATATAGAGCGCGAACTTTATACTGGCGCCGGGGAACGGATATTGTTTCAAAAAAATGTGTCTGCCCCTCTAAAATAGTATTTATAGCCTTTCTTCCCGGACCTATTTTCCAATGAGTATCATCTGTAGCAGTAATGACCTCACCCTTTTGATTCATCAGGCGGAAAAATGCCTTTTCTACTCCTTCCGACTCGGCATCGAGCATCATTGCTGTCATGATTCCCCGAACACCCTTTCTTTCCATGAGGAGAGAAATCTCCCTGGCTTCATTAGTTAAATCCTGGTCCAGTTGATCATGAAGTTTTGAAGACAAAAGATAATTAAAAAAGAAAAATCCTAGAAGGATGGAAAAGGAAAAAATAATCAAATAGTATAAAGTCAGTCTAAAGGAGAGAGTTTTATGAAGACGGAGTTTATTCTTTAATGACATACCCTACTCCATGAACAGTATGAATCAATTTTCTTTCAAAGGGTTTGTCGAGCTTGTCCCTTAACTTGCATATACGGGCCTCAACTACATTTGTCTGGGGATCAAAGTTATACTCCCAGACATTTTCCATAATCATAGTCTTTGAGACTATTCTGTTTTTATTTCGCAGCAGGTACACAAGAAGGGCATATTCACGGGGCTGCAGATCAATCTTTTCATTATTTCTTATGACTTCATGGGTAAGAAGGTTGACAGTGAGATCCGCTATCTCCATGATTCGCGAATCAGATAAATTAATGCCCCTTCTGATAAGCGCATGAATACGTGCAAGGAGTTCGGAAAAGGCAAAAGGTTTGGTCAGATAGTCATCACTTCCGGTCTGCAGTCCCTTTACGCGATCCTCCACTGAATGCTTTGCACTTAGAATGAGGACCGGCGTCTTTATATTACTTGATCTCAGCTGATTTATGAGCGTGAGGCCGTCAAGCTTTGGAAGCATTATGTCTACAATCGCAGCATCATAGGATTCACTCAAAGCAAGATCAAGACCTGTCTCGCCATCTGATGCATGATCCACTGTAAAGCCTGCTTCTTTCATTCCTTTTGTTATGAAAGAAGCAATTTTTTTATCATCTTCAATTAATAGAATACGCATTGATATAGTCCCCGGGTAAACACTAAATTCAGCCCGTCAGTATAATTGAATATTTATTACCTCTTTTTCAGTGTTACGCCAATCCCTCCAAGCTGTATATTCTGAATAAGAGTTTCGAGATCCGGATTTTTTGTAATTGCATCTATGTAATCCTGATCCATCTGATTTATATTAACCCGGCATTTAAATAGGAGACTGTCAAGCAGCATAAGCAATCTTAGGGTGTTTAAAATATTTTTTAACACGTCCAGGTAGTTTTTGAAGCTTTCTCAAATGAGAAATAGCTTTTTGCTTGAGTTCTTTTTGTGTTCTGGCTGGAATACCAGAATGTACACCGCCCTTTAGGTCGCAGTTTAGGTATTCATCAGGATTTAATTCCGGTGAATATGATGGAAGAAAGAACAACTCAATTTTGTCTTCATGTTCTTTCAGCCAGTCTTTGACAATATAGCTATGATGGACTTTCAAATTATCTACAATCAAAAAGATTTTTTTATCAGCATCTTTGATCAATCGTTCCATGAACTTGATCATCGTTTGGGAATTCATCTTGTTTTTATAAACCATAAAGCGAACTTTACCTTGATTGGTGACAGAGGAAATCAGGTTGACGCGCTGGCACCTGGGATGAAGCCTAATCGCCGGTGTTTCACCACGAGGAGCGTAACTTCTTCCATGGTAACTGTCGTTACACAATCCAGTCTCATCCCCCCAATGAATTTCCGCGGTCTCTTTTTTTGCACGTTTGGAAATATCCGAGTATTCTGTCTCCAACCAAGCTTTAACTGCTTTTGGATTTTGTTTATAGGCTTTCTTCAGTGGTTTTTGTGGAGTAAAATTCCATCTGTTCAGATACTCGCCAACAGTTCTGATCGGCATATCTATATTCCACAATTGTTTGATGAGTTGCTGTACGGCAATGCGTGTCCACAAAGCAAATGGCAATTTCATTTGGTCAGGGCATTTGTCTTGTATAGCTTTTTGCAATTCTTTTTCCTGATCAGGTGTCAACGTGCGGCAACTGCCCTTTGGACGGCCACGCTTTTTAATTTTAAGGGCTTTATTACCTTCTTTTTGATAAAGAGCCCACCATGTACTGCAAATGGATCGGCTCACTCCTGTAATGGCACTGATCTCATTATGCGTTCGTCCCTGTTTTCGGAGTCGAATGACTTGATTACGAATTTGTTGTTGGGCATCAGTGCTGAGTTTCCTTGCGTCTATTTTTTCCATGATCGTGTTATAACAAAATACGATCCATTTGTTAAGTATTTTGTTGCCGGGTTAATATTATGGGATACAACAATACCTCCGGGACGAATAAGGGGAAGAAGCTTGTTCAGGTAATCCAGATATCCTTCCTTGTCAGCATCTATAAAAAGGAGATCAATTGGTCCCTTAAGTTTTTTTATCTCTTCATGGGCATCGCCTTCTATAATAGTTACAAGCCTGTCAACACCTGCCTTTTTAAAATTACCTGCGGCAAGCCTGACCTTTTCAGGATCTATCTCAAACGTTGTAAGTTTTCCCCCTGTAGTGCGCAGGGCCATTAATATCCAGAGGCCGGAATATCCGTTTGAAGTACCAATTTCTACTACATGCTTTGCCCCCATTGTCTCTGCCAGAAGACGTAAAAGTCTTCCGTCATCCATTGGGACATTGAGCATTCCGCCCTGGGTTGCGGCCATATCCTCAAGCACATCAGTAATCTTTTTCTCCTGCCCCTCCCTTGGCACGGGTAATGTATCGCTTGGAGCCGGCCCCCTTCCTCTTCCAAACCAGCCTCTTTGTTGAGCCACAGATATTTCAGGTATGCTTAAAGATATTGCAAGGAATAAAATTGCCGAAACACTGAATAAACGTATTTTCATAACAACCTCCTTTTTTTAAACCATTAGTTATCCTGCCGCATTTCTATTTAATATCCGGTACGGATACAGTATCTGTAGCATATTTCAGGATATCCATATCTTTATCATAAACTGATGTCTCTATCTCCATCATTCCGAGCAGGGTATGGAAAAGGTTATCCTGCGAATATTCCTTTACGGCTGCATCCCTCAGTTTTTCCCTGTCTATCTTAAAGCCCTCTCCAAACCACATGAGCGCAGGAACATGTTTCTGGTTTTCCGGGGCCATAAAATAAGGTAACCCGTGCAGATACACGCCGCCTTCACCAAGTGATTCACCATGATCACTGATATACAGCATGGCAGACTCAAACTGCGGATACTTTTTCAACAGGGCTATAACTTTAGACAGGAAATAGTCGGTATAAAGAATGGCATTATCATAGGCATTGCTGATCTCTTCCCTGGAACATTCTCCCAGTTCAGAGGTCCTGCAGACGGGTTTAAACTTCTCAAATTCTTCAGGGTATCTTTTATAGTAAGCGGGCCCATGGTTGCCCATCTGGTGGAGGACTATCAATATATCCCCGCTTTTGTGGCTTTCAATGTACTCGGGCAGACCAACAAGCATTCCTTCGTCCCTGCATTCAGGGTTACAGATCGTATTATTTTCCGGGTTTCTATAATCTTCATAGGTCACCCTGTCTGCCACACCCTTTGAGCTCGAATTATTGTCCCTCCAGAGGATATTAACGCCTGCAGTGTTTAGCACATCCAGAACATTATAGGTTGATCTGGCCTTTCTGGAGGAATATTTATCTCTCGGAAAGATTGAAAACATGCAGGGAATGGAAACGGACGTCGTGGTTCCACAGGAATACATCTCTGGGAAATTGATAATATCCTCTTCTGCAATCAACGGATTGGTATTTCTTTCATATCCGTTGATGGACATCCTGTCCGCCCTTACGGCTTCACCCACAACCAGTATAATCAACTCCCTGTCAGTATCCCTGTCCGTATTTTTTGCATCCGTACCAATAGGTTTTATTACCATTTCTTTTTTAAAATAATTTTTACCGATATATTTACCCATACTGAAAATATAATAGGTCGGATTTGTGTAATACCTTAAGGGCTTATGTTCTCTTAAAAAGGATGTGTAAAAATCGCTTACTGGAAAGGCTGTAATTAAAATAACAACTAGTGCGGATACTGCGATTATAAACCTTGAAAACAGTTCTCTTTTAAATGATTTATATTTAATCTTTAACTTAAAGACAATTACTGACGGAAGAATCCCGGCAAAAAACAGGTAGATAAACAGCTTAAGATTAAGAAGATCGAAGACTTCATGGGTATCTGTTTCCAGAGTATTTTGAAGCATGGTCTCATCGATAACAATATTGTAGTGATTCATGAAATAACTGACCAGCGAGGAGACCAGCAAAATGGTAATCAGGATTGTTTTTGATGTATACTTAAAACAGAAAATAGAAAATAACAGGACTATCACAGAGAATAACACTATCGTTATTGAGATCAAAAACCATATATTGTCTGCAGAAACCGGGTAAATATCAGTAACATTCCTGAAAAAGGCAAAATTATCAAACAATACCAGGAACAGGGCCGTTAAAATAATCAACCTGAAGCTGGTAATCTCCCAGCAGGATTTTGAACTTCCTCCGATTTCGCCCGCAGATACTTTACGCGATTTTTTTTTCATTTTCTCGTCCAGGTTCTGAAATTAATTTTATGGTCTCAACCGCCAATATCTTCTTCAGGGACGGCATCTAGAGCCAGTTTTACAATATCCTTGTCCTTGTCATAAAGTGTTGTTTCAACTTCCATCAAGCCAAGCAGGGTATGGAAAATATTATCCTGAGAATAGGCCCTTGATGAATTTTTCTTAAGAGCATCCTTACTTATTTTAAAGCCATCACCAAACCACATAATTGCAGGTATATGAGTCTGGGCCTCCGGGGCCATAAAATATGGCATTCCATGCAGATAGAGATTATTCTCACCAAGAGATTCACCATGGTCACTGATATAAAACATGGCTGTCTCGAACTGCGAATACTGCTTTAACAATGTTATCACCTTTGAAAGAAAATAATCAGTATAAAGGATAGCATTATCATATGCATTATCAATCTCCTCGCTTGAACATTTTTCAAGCTGATTGGTTTCACATACAGGTGTAAATCTTTCAAATCCTTCAGGATATCTCTTATAATAAGCCGGACCATGATTGCCCATCTGGTGCAGGACGATTAATATGTCCCCGACCTTATTACTGTCAATATACTCCTGCAGGCCAACCAGCATCCCCTCATCACGGCACTCTGTATCACAAATAGTATTAGTTTCCGGCGTCTGATAATCTTCATAGGAGACCCTTGCCGCAACCCCTTTGGAACTGGAGTTATTGTCCCGCCACAGGATATTCACACCTGCGTTATTCAATATATCAAGAATATTATAGGTGGCTTCCGCTTTGTTGGCAGAATATTCATCCCTGGTAAAGATAGAAAACATACATGGTACTGAAACAACGGTCGAAGTCCCGCAGGAATGCATATCAGGAAAACTAATAACATCCTCCTTTTCAAGCAGCGGATTGGTCTCTTTTAAATACCCATTAAGAGAAAACCTGTCCGCCCTTGCAGCTTCTCCAACCACTAATATTATCAATTCCCTGTCATCATCATCTTCCGGTATTTTTGCATCTGCACCAATCTGCTTTACTACAATATTTCTGTTTTTAAAATTTTTTGAGAAATATTTAATACCGGAATATATATAACATACCGGGTTTGCATTATACTTTAAAATCGCTTTATGTTCCCTGAATAAAGAAAAGTAAAAATCACTCAGGGAAAGCCCCATTACAATAATAATTAGAAGTGTGACTGCAATAGTCACAAATTTTAGAATAAGTTCTTTTTTAAATGATTTATATCTGATTTTTATTTTATAGATAATTACTGATGGTAAAATTCCGGCTAATGCCAGGTAGATAAACAGCTTAAAGCTAAGAAGGTCGAAGGTCTCACTGGCGTCAGTTTCAATAATATTCTGGAACATTGTTTCATCAATAACAATGTTGTAATTATTCATGTAATAACTGGTAAGGGAAGAGACCAGAAGAATGGTAATCAGGATCGGCTTTGTCGTATATTTGAAACATAAGATAGAGAACAGAAGGATAATGGCTAAATATAATAAAACTGCCACGGAAATCAGGAAAACCAGGTTGCTAAGTAAAACAGGATAGATTCCAGTGAGGTTTTTAAAAAAGGCAAAATTATCAAACAGCACTAAAAACATTGCCGCAGAGATTATCAGCAAAAAATGAGTTATTTCCCAATTGTTATTGATTTCCCCGGTCTTTACCGCATCAGGTCTTTTAGATGATCTGATTTTCATTTCCTTTACCATTCCTTTACTTCTGAATAAGAAGAGCTTAAACTGTATCTATATTAAACAGGCTTTAGACTTGTACCTGAATGCCGTTTAAAATCCGATCTTTGCTTCCACTACAAGCTGCATACTGTCTATGCTCGATTCACCATCCAGAGGAAATGCAAGATCAATATGGACCATGCGCCCGACACCTGAACGGGAATTTCCGATTCTGAGCCCGATGCCCACATCCTTTAACAGTCCCAGGTTCTCAGCACCAACCGAATTATTTCCCCAGGCCCGGCCTGCATCAAAAAATACAGCACCGCCTATACGAAACAGCCGGAATGGATACCAGTCAGTAAACATTCTTTCTTCAACAGTTAATAATGCTGTGGCTTCCCCGCCCTGGTACCTTATAGGGTAGCCCCGCAGCCCGTTATCGCCTCCCAGAAGCAATTGATTGTCCTGATCCAGATTGTGGCCGACTGTACCATTGAGACCGGCATAAAACATCCAGCGAGGGGATTGACGCCAGTGGTAATTCGAGTAAGCTGAAAACCTGACATCTTCACTGCTGCCTGACATTAAACGCCCGCCAAGCTTCCATCCCAGCAGTATGGTACCTTTTTCGTGGAGCCTCAAACCATCACTTAACTCCGCATTAAAATGGAATCCGCTTGCGGAAGATCCTGCGGATTCGTTCGAATACCCCAGTTTCGCGTAGAACCGTGTGCCCAGATGAAGGTCTTCAGTCTCCTGAATGCGGTTGAAGTTTTTGATAGTCTCATAACTGTCCTCTATTATCTCCAATCCCAGGTAAGGAAACAGGTATTCCCTGTCCTGCGGTAAAACGGTTTCGGACAGGGCATCGTCAGGGATTGCTGAAAACCTGTGATCATCATATATAACACCGGTTGTGAGGCGACGGGTCCATCCGTCCCTGAGCCCCTTTGACCATCCGAAATTCATTTCATAATGGGCAAGTTTATGATCAAACTCTGCAACAATCTCTCCCCGGTCGTAGAGCGAATCAGTCCTCTCTACTGAGAGATAAGAACCGCCAATAGAACCTCTGCTGTCGAGTGAAAAAAATGGCTGACCGAATCGCAGATAACGCTCATAACCATCACTGTTGTCAGCATATGCAATGGCGGCCTCGTAAAGACTCCCTCCTAAATGATTATTCTCGACATTTATGGCCTTTATATCACGATCAAGTGTCGACTTGTATCTAAAGCCAAGTATGGTACCGGTGCCCAGCAGGTTTTTTTCCTCCAGCGATAATCCGCCGGTATTGGTCCCGCCACGTCTTCCGTATGAAGGGCCTCCGCTGATAGTCCATACATCTCTCGTTTTAACCTTTAAATCAACAACGCCGTCCTCATATCGGATGGGTTCAATCTCAGCGTCTCCAATATAATGATTGCTGCGAAGTATACGGGCACTTTCCTCAATATCCCTTATGGAGTATGGGTCGCCCTCTTTAAACAGCAGCTGCCTGCGGATAACCTTTGGCCTGGTCCTGATATGCAAAAAATTTGCTAATCTAAAAAGCCATCTGTCTTCCAATGGATTATCAAGGTCAAAAACATTCTGGTTTTCTATTAATATCTTTCCGATTATGGCATCTTGAGACACTGGTATCTCAGGGCTCACACTCTCCGAAACATCTAATTCTGAGGTCGGAGACGGATTGTCCTGCCCATCTACCGAGAGAGCGAAAAGGAAAATAACTGTTGAAACAGCCGCAGTCAGGGCTCTGCCTTTTACAGGTTTAATCAGGAATCTACTCTTTTTTTGCAAACAATGCATTTCGCCTCCTTGTCTCACATCAATAAATAATTGTATAAGGCTATAGAATGGAGGAATAAGTATTCCCGCCCGCATATATTTAGTATCAGCTTTCAGAATCATTCTTGTGATCAGCCCTTTATTCCTTATAAAAAGAAAATCCCAACCTTACCTTTATCATAAAATAATAGATCGCCGGTGTTGCCACCAGGGATAACAATACCGATATAAAGAGAGCACCTATTACTGTGATCGCCATGGGCCTTAGCATGTCTGAGCCGATCCCTACTCCCCATGCCAGGGGAAGCATTCCAAGCATGGCGGCGAATGACGTCATGAGGACCGGCCGCAGTCTTCTCCTGCCTGACTGCACAAGGGCTTCCTCGATTGTCATATTCTCTGCGAGAAGACAATCAACCCGGTCCAGCATAAGTATCCCGTTCTTTGCCACAATACCTATACCTATGATAATTCCAAGAAATGACACAACATTCAGATCGGTTTTTGTTATCCAGAGTGCGAAAACCGAACCAAATGTAGCCAGAACAGCACCGATAATAATAGAAAATGCCTGCATGAAAGACCTGAACTCAACCAGAAGAACAACAAAAACCAGGAGTATTGCCATTAAAAGAACCATCAGGAGGTTTCGGAAGGATTCCTGCTGCTGCTGATAGAGTCCCCCGAATTCAATTGTTCCGGGTGGAATCGATTTGTCCTCACTGAGGATCTGTTGAATTTCCTTCATTGCACTTCCCAGATCGCGCCCTTCAAGCCTGGCGGTAATGGCGACATCCTGCCTTAGATCCTCCCTTCTAAGCTCAAGCTGTCCAGGTGTCTCAACCACATCGGCGACCTGCGAGAGCTTGACAAGTACACCTGTGGATGTGCGCAGAGGAAGGGTTTTTAATGCATCGATGGTGTTAATGCTAACTGAATCAACAATAACCCTTATATCTACAATCCTGTCTCCTTCAAGAACGCTTGAGGAAGTCTTTCCCAGCATGGCAACGTTAACTGCATCGGAAATGTCCTTTGAAGTCATGCCGAATCTCTGAGCATCGACTGAACACACCTTAAGGCTTATTGAAGGGCCCGTGTAAACTAACCCGTTATTACTGTCGACAACACCCTTTATTCCTGCCAGCCTTTCTTCAATGACCGGGGCTTTATTAATAAGAAACTCCTGATCCGTGGAAAACAGTTTTATCTCAATGGGTTCAGGTGACCATGTTAAATCACCGATAAGGTCGCCCAATATCCCTGGAAATTCCCATTCGATGCCCGGCACTTTGGAATTAAAATTTGATCTGAGATATGAAATTACCTCCTCAGTGCTTCTTTTGCGATCGTTCTTTAATTTTACCAGATAATCCCCTGTATTAGGCTCGGCAATCGCCAGGGCGAGACGGGCACCTGTCCTGCGCGAATAGCTTTCCACTTCCGGGGTAGCCCTTATGATCTCCTCGGCCTGACGGAGCTGACGGTCTGTCTCAGTCAGGCTTGTGCCCCATGGTGCGACATAATCAATGACAAAACCGCCTTCATCCATATGGGGAAGAAAGTTAGTCTCCAACCCGGAAAACATGAAATACCCGCCAAGCATTACAAGAAGGCAGACCGTTAAAACCTTCAAATAATGACGAAGGACGAGACGGATGGCCTTTTCGTATAGAATGATGGCGCGTTTAAGAATGAATCCTTCGTCAGATAAATGGGGTTTACCCTCAACTTTCGACTTTCCTCTCATCAGCCATGCTGCAAGGCTTGGCGTTATTGTTACAGCCAGGACCAGAGACATGAGCAATGAAACAACCATGGTTAAAGCCAGTGCCCTAAAAAATACGCCGGTGATTCCGCTCAGGAAGGCAAGGGGGATGAATACAACAACAGGTGTAAGAGTTGATGCAGTAAGCGGTTTTAATATCTCCCCCAACCCCTGAATAATAGCATCCGAACTATTCAGCCCGCTGATCATTTTAGTGTGAATCGCCTCCACCACGACAATGGCATCATCTATAATCAGTCCTATCCCCGCGGCTATTCCTCCAAGGGTCATCAGGTTATAACTCAATCCTAATATGTGCATGACAACAAAAGTTGTCAGGATTGTAATGGGAATTACCAGGATTGCCACAAAGGTGCTGCCCAGCTTTTTTAGAAACATAAAGAGAATAAACACTGAAAATATCAGGCCCATAATGATGCATTCCCATACTGATCCGACCGATGCCCGGACAAATTGAGACTGATCATAATAATAGGCAATCTTATAATCAGGGGGAAGATCCTTTTTTAATTGTGCGATTTCTTCCTGAAGATCTCCGGCTATATCCAGGGTGCTGCCGTCAGGCTGACTCCGGATATTAAGCAAAACCGCTGGAACACCCTCGGCTGTAACAACATTAAATACCGGTTCCGGCCCTCTTTTAACAGATGCAAAATCTTTAATGAAAAACTGTCTTCCGTTAACCACACCAATACTTAGGTTTTCTACCTCCTCCTGTGTTCGAACACGCCCGTCAACAACCGTCAGGTAGAGGGTGTAGTTTTCCTCGTGCATACCTGCCGGCGCGATCAGGTTATTTTTTTCCAGTGCATCGGTCACCTGATTCAAACCGATGCCGGCTGAATTCAACTTTATTGGATCAACAACCACATGATATTCAGGAGCCCGTCCACCTACAAGGTCTACCCTTGCAACTCCCTGTATGCGTAAAAACCTAGGCTTCATCATGTAGCGGGCAGTCTCCCATACCTCAATTATATCCCTATCCGGGCTGGTGAGACTTACGCCTATTATGGGAAAGGCTGAAAAGGTCAATCTCCATACCGTGGTACTGGCTTCAGCAGGCAGTGTGGCCCTTATTTCACTGAGACGCCCGAGCACATATAATTCGGATTGAATCATATCTACCTGCCAGTTAAAAAAGATGCTGATTTCAGCAGAGCCTCTGCCGGTCACGGACTTAATCTCTTTTGCCCCGGGTATATCTTTCATGGCTTCTTCAATGGGGCGTGTGATCGTTGCCATCATTTCATCTCCGGGCATTACTCCATTATCAACAAGAATAACCACACGGGGGAAATTGGTCTGAGGAAACACTGAAGACGGTATGTTCCATGCAGAATATACACCGGCCAGACACAATATCAGGATGCCAAAAATAAGAGCTTTAGCATGATGAACTGCCAGGCGGCCTAATAGCGAGGTCCTGATAATCGTCATTATTATTTCTCCCCTGCCACCTTTTCAATAATATTAACCTTTGTGTCATCGGGAAGGGCATATGTCCCAAGGGTAATTACAGTCATATCATCTTTGAGTCCTTCCGCATCCACTTGGACCTTTCCATTATCGCGCAATCCGGTCTTTACCTTTATGCGTTTTGATCTGCCCTCCGCCACAACTGAGATTATCCATCCATCCTCAGGGTCCCTGACCAGGCTCTCTGTGGGGACAGCAAGACAGTCCCGCTCATTTGATATGATCCTGGCGCTTACAAACCGGCCCGGTTTTAGGCCCGAATTCGGAGGGAGACTGATATAAGCAGTCACTGAGCCGGAAGCAGCGTCAACACCAGGTGATAAAAATAACAGCCTGCCGGACACAGGTAAACTGCTGTTATCTGTCTTGATTTCGACAGATTGCCCGGACCTTAAATCGGATGCCTCTGAAACAGGGATATTAACAACCGCCACAAGACGTGACAGGTCTATAACTTCAGCCATAATCATGTTTGAATCGATATATTCTCCAGGGCTGACCATGAGGCTGATTATGGTTCCGGAAAATGGTGCGGAAACTCTGTAATATGAAAGATTTGTCTGCGCTGCGGCAAGATCGTTCTTTGCAACTGCAAGCTGGTTCTCCATTTCCTGAAAAATCTTGTCAGAAGTCGCATCTGATTGTTGAAGCTCCTTC
This sequence comes from Desulfatiglandales bacterium, assembly GCA_963667015.2. Classification (GTDB taxonomy): domain Bacteria; phylum Desulfobacterota; class DSM-4660; order Desulfatiglandales; family HGW-15; genus JAAZBV01. Next base: position 398,734 of record CAXXJJ010000001.1, on the reverse strand, counting down.
TGTCGTTGAAATGACTTTTCAGCAAATGCCATAGCCTGTTTTGCCTTCTTGAGTTCAGCCTCGGCAATACGACTGTCCAGCAAAAATAATACGGCCCCCTTTTTAACAACAAGACCTTCATAGCATTTGATCTCTGTAATTATCCCGGCAACAGACGAAGTTATTTTAGCTCCTGCCGATGATCGACCCTCTATCGCGGGTTCTGCTTCAACATGTCCGTAACCGGTAACATATGACCGTAAGGTAGCTTTCTGGATTTTTGAGACAGATACATCTACCTGAGGCTCAGTATTTTCATCCTCACTTTCCACGTTTTGGAGGAATACCAGTGAGAAAACAGCCCCTGCCAAAATGGTTGCTATGATTTTTAATCTGATCTTCATTTTACCTCCGTTAGTATAGAAGCAATCGGTAAGGCTGATGCGTTTAAGGGCGTCTGGAGCGTTTGTTCAATATCTGCCAGAGATTCCTGCATCTTAATCTGGGAATCGAGTTTAATTGATGCCGCATTTATAACCTCCAGGCGTGATGAAATCACGGCCTGTTTATCAACCTCCCCAACCTCATATTGCTTTTTGACAAATTCCGCCTGTTTTTTGTAACTATCAAGGGCTGACACCGCGCCTTCAAGTTTATCCTGTTCACTCCTGAATACGGCTATTGAATACTCTATATCATTCAAGATGTTCGCCTGCAGGGCATTGAACTTTGCGGATGCCGTAGTTCTTCTGGCCTCCGCCTCTGCAATTGCGCCACGGTTGCGGTTGAATAACGGCAGCGTCAGTTGAAATCCGAGTTGCCATTTATTGTCACCCTGATCATATTCATAGCCCGGGCTTAAATTAAGGTCAGGGTACTGCTTTGCAATCTCAAACCGCAATAAAGATTCAATGGCTTCATACTCTGCAATGGAACTCAAAACATCAGCCCTATTTAAAAGGGCCATGCGTCTGGCTGATGATGAGGGGATTTCCGGAGGAGCCTGCTCAAAGCATGAGAGCTCGATATTCAATCCATCCAGCGCATGGGGCGCCAGTCCCGCCACCCCTTCCAGGTTGATAAGGATACCAGCTGTACCACCTTTTACAGCCGAATATTCAATATGAGCCTGTTGTGCTGAAAGCTGCACAGGTATCAGTTCATTTTTACTTATATCTCCTGCCTCAAATCGGGCAGACATGATCCGGACAAGTTCGTCCATGGTTTCCGATTTTTGTCTTGCAAGCAGCTCTTCCTCTCTGGCCTGCCACAGGGCTATCATATTTTTTTTCAGGTCTGTTCTTATTTCCCATGCTTTTTCAGCAATTGCCAGTTTTGCAGCATCTGTAAGATGCCGGGCTTCGGATATTCTGTAACTTCTTTTTCTGAAAAGCTCTATGGGAAGGTCGAAGCTTAACCCCAGAACCCATGGAGATCCTCCTCCTGAAGGTGTTGAACTGTTATATGCGGGACTAAAAGAAATTGAGGGTTGAGGCCGTTCCCCGGCAGAAATCTCTGCGGAAAGGGCTTCATAGCTTTTTGCCCTGGCCACATTCAGTTCAGGGTTTAAGTACAGGGCTACGAGCGTCAAGATTTCGAAATCTATAGGATCGGGCGGCCATTCAGTGAATGTTTTATGCATGTTTGTCTCCACAAATTTGCGAAGATCCGAATCCATTAAAGAACGCTGTTCCATTCTGGCAAGATTCTCTGATGCAACCAGCGGTTTGGCCTCAAAATGTGTACATCCATTAAAGATAAAACCTGCAAGTGAAATCACCAGAACCATTACTAACAGTCTGGGATGTATAATCATATTGTCATCCTCCGAAACAATGAGAAATTACGAGTTTCATAAAGGCACTAAATATTGGTATCCAATAAATTATTATAATATCATTCTTCATTGTTTTTTAAACTACCGCTCTCTTCAGCTAATGAGATGTCTTTCGCAGGCTTTAACATATCCATATTCTTATCATAAAGTGATGTGTCAACTTCCATCAATCCAAGCAAGGTATGAAAAAGATTATCATGTGAATACCCTTCTTTTGCGATTTTCTTTAAAATTTCTCTGTTTATCTCAAAGTTCTGCCCTAACCACATTATGGCCGGTATATGCGTCTGTGTTTCCGGCGCCATAAAATAGGGTATGCCATGCAGGTACAGGTTATTTTCACCAAGAGATTCACCGTGATCACTGACGTAGAACATGGCTGTTTCAAATTGAGAATTCTGTTTTAACAGGGCTATTACCTTTGAGAGGAAATAATCGGTATAAAGGATTGCGTTATCATAGACATTATCGAGCTCTTCACGGGTGCATTCCTGGAGTTCATTGCTTCTGCAGGCAGGTTTGAATTTTTCAAAGGATTGAGGATATCTTTTATAGTAGAGGGGGCCGTGATTACCCCGCTGATGAAGGACAATCAATATATCTCCTGTTTTTTTACTGTTGATATATTCCTGCAGCCCGACTAGCATTCCTTCATCCCTGCATTCGACATCGCAAACAGTATTATTTTCAGGAGTTTTATAGTTTTCAAAAGGAATCCTGTCTGCTACACCCTTTGAACTGGAATTGTTTTCTCTCCAGAGGATATTTACACCTGCCTTTTGTAACACATCTAAAATATTGTATGTATGCTTTGCCCTGTTCTCAGAATATTCCGCCCTTTTAAAAATAGAAAACATACAGGGAACGGAAACGGCAGTGGATGTTCCGCAGGAGTGCATGTCAGGAAAGTTTATAACATCTTCTTTTTCAAGCAGCGGGTTGGTTTCCTTATGGTAGCCGTTTAGTGAAAATCTATCTGCCCTGGCAGCCTCACCAACCACCAGTATAACCAATTCCCTGTCATTATCGGTTTCTGATATTTTTGCATCGGTGCCTATAGGGTTCACCTGGACTTCACCTTTATCCATATTTTCAGAGATATATCTGCCTGTATAATAGATATAGGTAACAGGGTTTGTATATCGCCTTATTTTCTGATGCGCCCTTATAAAAGAGGTATAAAAATCACTCATTGAAAGGACCAGTACTAGAATAATTAAAATTGAAGTTATAACAACTATAAGCTTTGTAAGTAATTCTTTTATCAGGGGTTTATATCTGATTTTTATTTTATAGATAATTATGGAAGGTAATATTCCTGCGAAAAACAGATACAAAAACATTCTTGCAGTTAACAGGTCCCTGACTTCTCCTGTATCCGTTTCCATAATATTCTGAATCATCGTACTGTCAATAACAATGTTGTAAGTATCCATGTAGTAGGCGGCAATGGAAGATATTATTAGAACGGTAATCAGGATAGGTTTTGTTGTGTACCTGAAGCAGAAAAGTGAAAACAGAATCACAATTAGAAAAACCAAAAATGTTACCAGCGATATCAGAAAGGGGATGTTTCCAGGAGAAACAGGGTATGTAGCCGTGAGACTCCTGAAAAATGCGAAGTTGTCAAACAGCGTAAAAAATATTGCCGTTAAAAAAATCAGTCTTAAACTGGACATTTCCCTGATATTTCTTAAATCTGCAGTTATTTCTCTCTCCGGTGTATTCCTGGAATTCTTTCTCATAATTATTCAAAACCTTAATTCGTGTATTTCAGCGTTTCCGATGGAAATCTGTCCCAGTTATTTTCATTTCCCGTCATCTTTATCCGGAGCAAGATCCTCTATATCACCGGATGGAAGCACCTTAAATTTAACTTTCTTCCCGTCAACCTGTCCTTCAACATCATAATAGAACAGATTAACACTCTCTATATCACTGGTTTTTATCGTCGGATAATCCTTGTTTATTTCCCTTTGTGCCTCCAAAGGTAATTCAGAGAAAGAGACCCCCTTTTCTATTTCAAGCGGAATACCGTTTTCTGCCACAGTAATATCCAGTGTTTTTCCGTTTGTGACACTTTCAATTTCATATTTAGTCACACCTTCATCCTTAATTAATTCGACTTTTGTAATATCATTACGATTTACATATTCCAGGACGGTTTTCTGAACCGATGCCGGTAATATCCTGAAATTTACGATTCTTTCCTCTTCGGCATATAATGTCAGGCAAAAAATAATTGAGATGATAGATATAAATATGCTTAATTTTTTCATATATTCCTCCTTTATAAATCGTTTGTGGATGGAATAGTAACAAATGAAAGATGAAGAAAGGATTAAGCGAGAAGGAATAAGTAATCAGGTGTCTTTTTATAAGAGCAATAATAGCCGCTTCACTTTAAATTAGATTCTACACCGGCCTTGAAAATGTTACAGTTACCCTTGTCCAATCTCCTTGCCGGCTATTAAAACTGACCTTACCTCCATGCAGTTCGATAATACGTTTCACTATTGTCAACCCCAGGCCGGAACCGCCAAGACCGGCTGATCTGGATTTTTCCGCCCGGTAAAACTGATCAAAAACCTTTGGAATTTCATCTTCCGGAATACCAGGTCCAGTGTTGGCAATAACTACAGTTACTTCAGTATCGGTAGAACTCACAGTTATCTGGACCCGTCCCCCGTCAACATTATACTTAATGGCATTATCCAGTATATTTGAGAGTGCGCGTTTAATTTTTTCTTTATCTCCCCGAATTGCCTGATCTTCCGGAGAACTAACATCTATATGGATATTTTTTGCTGCTGCCAGAATTTGATAATCTTCTATCAAAAACAATAATATTTTTTTCAAATTAACCGGTTCCGGATCTATTTTGTTCAATATTTCCAGTGAAGAAAGATTCAGCAGATCCCTTACCAGTTTTTCCATACGGGCCACCTGCTCATTTACCCTTAAAAGACTCTCCTTTGATGAGGGATTTACTTTTTCCATATATTCGGAAGAGCAGATGGCATCCAATGCAAGCCGTATTGTTGTAAGCGGTGTTTTCAATTCATGGGAAGTGTCAAAGAGAAAATCCCGCTGCCTGACAAAGGAAAATTGAAGTCGGTCCAGCATGACATTTACGGTCCGGGCAAGTTCATTAAATTCATCTTTTCCATTCTTAACCGGTATCCTTTGATCCAGATTTTTTGCGCTGATACTGTGCGCCAGATCTTTCATTCTCCCGATTGGCTTTAATATTTTGCCTGCCACAAAATAACTGATAACTATCAGAACCAGGGTAGAAAAAATCAACCCTGCAATAAGACCAAAGATCAACTCATGTATCTCGTTTTTAAGCTTAACCATGGGCAGAGCTACCTGCACTCTCACTTTTTTCCCGCCTGCCATGAGTTCGAAAGACCTGGTCCGGAAGGCAGCTTTTTTATCGCTATCCTGTCCAAAATTAATTTCATCATCAAGAACAACAGCATCTACAGTTGCTGAGGGACCCGGGTTTACTGTTGGAATACCAATCTGATCTGCTGCCTTTGAGTGCCAGAGTTCCCTGTCTGAATTATTTTCAAATATTTTTAGCCAGGTAGGAAATTCAAGGATTTGAGTATCCATTATTTCAGATTCTGACTGTCCCTGATTTATTTTGATGATGTTAACAGCACGATTTGCCTCCTCTTTCAATTCCATATCCAGAATTTCAAATGGCTGTTCAATCAACTCATAAAATACTACCAGGGAAAAAAGCAGGCTGGCGATAAAACCGGCAGCAGTAACAAGTATGGCAATCCTGTATTTGATAGACATTATTCGGAATCCTCGATTATGTACCCGACACCCCGAATAGTGCGGATGATGTTTCCTTTACCCGTATCTCCTATTTTCTGGCGCAGGTTTTTAATATGAACATCCATAAAATTCGACATGCTGAATGAATCATAATCATCACCCCATACATGTTCTGCCAGATTAAATCGCGACACAGCCCTGTTTTTGTTATAGAGAAGAAATTCGAGTATTGAGAACTCTCTGGGGGTAAGTTCAACCGTGTTTCCCCCCTTTGTAACTTCCCGGCTTACTGTATCAAGCTGGAGGTCATGAATTTTCAACAGTGAATCACTCTGACTTCCTGTCCTTCTTAAAAGTGCACGTACGCGCGCCAGCAATTCATCCAGAGAGAAAGGCTTAGGCATATAATCATCCGCCCCAAGATCAAGACCCCTGATCCTGTCTTCCACATCACCCTTTGCTGTCAGCATCAGGACCGGAGTATCTATACCTGCCTCTCGGGCATGTTCCAGAACAGTCATCCCGTCAATTTTAGGCATCATTATATCCAGTATAATCAGGTCAAATGCCGACTCGAATATCTTATCCAGGGCCTTTTCTCCATCAGATGCCGTTTCAACGGTATAGCGTTCGCCAAGTAAAATCTGCTGCAACTGCTGAAGCAAGGAGAGTTCATCATCGACAATTAGAATTCTCATGGAATCTCCGATTTTTCACGCTGATCAGATAGTATAAGAAGCTGATCTTTTACCCTGTTTTAGTGATCAGCCATACTCCAAAACAGATTATTAATATACCTGACCAGCGTGTGATGTTAATCGATTCATTAAAAAAATAATACCCTGCAAATGCTGTAACTATGTAACCAATTGAAAGGAGGGGATATGCATAGCTGACTTCAACCCTTGAAAGAACCATCAGCCAGACCACCACGCTGACAGCATAACATAATAGACCTGTTAAAATATAGGGGCTTGAAATATCTGCATTAAAAATCCGTTTCAATACGTCCATAAAGCATATCCTTTAGGTCCGCTGTCATCCTGAAAATCAGGAGCGGGTAGAAACTCCTTCCATTTTTTCAGATTTCTGACTCTACCTGTGAGGACTATTTTACCCCTGTTTTTCTGAATAAAATCTGCAACCGAATTTAAGTCAATCAGTCTTTCAGATGCATCGGGATATGTTAACCCGTAATTCAACTCACCGCCACCTTCAAGCAGGTAAATGTCGTTACGGTGCATATACCAGCATGCTGCAGCAATCGTACTTTCATCTGAAATGATAATTGTATCATTGCTTATGTTTCTATGTCTTTCCAGTACTATTCCGGGTATTTTTGAAGCGGTACTCTGATTGGGGATAGTATAATGGATCACAATAAAAAACAGAAATGGCGAAAGCCCGAGCATCAGAATTTTACCCGTTGCTTTAATGCTTTTATTTGCCAGGAAACAGAATAAAATGATAACAATCAGGCTGTTGGCAAGCATGATTGCCTTCCAGGAGTGTTTGAACAGTCGAAAATCGTTAAAACCGGCTAACTGAAAATATATCAGGGCAAGAAGTATCAAACCAAAAAATATGCCTGTGCCTGTGACTCCCCATTTAAAAATATTTTTACGCTCTTTATTCAGGATGTTGATTAGTCCCAAAAACATGAGAATTGCAAATGGCGGAAAACATGGAAGAATATATGTAAGCAGTTTACCGCTTGAAGCCGAAAAGAATAAAAACGGCAGCACGAGCCAGCACAGTGAAAACCGTATCAATCTTGATCGATCGGAATCGCCGGTTATAACCGGTTTCACGCCGGCGACTGCTGCAGGAATCAGGAATGTCCATGGCAGAAACATTCCCGGCGCCGCCTTAAAGAAAAACCAGAATGATTCTTTATGCTGGGCATTACTTTTCATGAAGCGTCGTATATGTTCATTCCAGAAAAAGAAATTCCAGAAATCCGGTTCTCTCATATGGACCAGGATACCCCAGGGTAAAACTACTATTAAGGCTATCAAAATCGGCAACCAGCTCATGCGAAGCAAATCCCTGTATCTTTTTTCCCATATCAGATATGGCGCAATGGTTAAAACCGGGATCGCGAAGGCAAGAAATCCCTTTGTAAGGAAAGCAAGGCCACAGGCAATTCCTGAAAGAATAAGAAAGATATTTTCTTTAATAGATCCCGACTGTTCTTCGGAGGCAAAATAAAAGGAAGCTATCGACGCAGTTAGAAAAAATGAAAACAGGTTGTCGAGTACGGCAATATTACCAACACCGAACACCCCCAAACAGGATAAAAAGATCAGGGCAGCCAGTGCCGCTGTACGGCCCATTTTTTCCTTTTCATTACAGGATATATGTCGGACCAGCAGAAATATTAATAGGGCGGAAAGACCTACAGAAACTGCAGACGGAAGACGCACTGCAAAATTGTTTTCACCAAAGATCATCTGTGAAACAGCATGCGCCCAATAGCCAAATACGGGCTTTTCAAAATAGCGCAGGCCGTTTAGATGAGGAACAATCCAGTCACCGCCGGTTATCACCTCACGCGGAATCTCTGCATAGCGTGTTTCATCTGGAGTAAAAAGACTGGCAGATCCGAGAGGAAGAATATAACACAGAAAATAAAAGCAAAGTAAAAGTATAATTAGATATTTTTTCATATTATCCACAATTTTAAAACCTTGATGAAGTTTACTGTCTCTGGCATGAGATCCATCCGTCCCGCCCCGGCGCCTTACCAGACACTATTTCTGACGTGCCTATGTTTTCAGTGCCTGTAAAAAGCGTTCCAAGAGGAATAAATTCAAAATCCCGCTTTCCTGCCTTATTTAAGAAATCCTCAAACAGAGGTAAACAGGAGTTTCCTTCGACTTCTGCATGTATCGTCAATACATTTAAGGAGTCAGGCTGCATCATATCCAGAAGATAATCGTTATATGTCTCTACGCTGCATTTCCGACCGACCAGTTCATCATATGTTGGGAGTGTTGCAGGCACCTGGACATGAAATAATTTCCTGCCATTGTGTATCGGGCGATAGACACTGTGACCGCGACAATCAGATTGAAACCTGAAGGGAAACTGGTCAATTACAGAAAGAGCTTCAGGAGTGATTTTCCAGGCAGGAGAGGCAAAACATTCCGGAGGCTTGCCCAGGATATCTTTGAGCAGGTTAAAGCCCTTCCGTATTTCCTTATATACCTCGGCTTGAGCCATCGATTCTATCTTCTTCTGCCATTTATGATGGTCCCAGGCGTGAAGGCCTGTTTCATGCCCTGCATCTGAAACTCCCCTGATCTGAGTTGAACATTGTTCGCCGATTATAGGACCTGGCCATATGGTTCCCCTTAACAAAATATCCCATCCATAAAGACTGGCTGCCCTTGTCCTGAGCATTTTAATCAGAAACGCGGGTCTTATAAGACGCCAAAGATGCCGTCCCATATTGTCAGGACCAACGGAAAAGAAGAATGTTGCCTTTATATCGTTCTTTCCTAAAAGTCTGACCAGGTTTGGCACCCCGATTCTGGTTCCCCTCAGGGTGTCAACATCTACGCGCAGGCCGACTGATTGCATGAATCCCCCATTGTACAGCTTATAAAATCATCCAGGAAAAAATCCAGGGTCTCGCTCACAGATTGCTCAAAGGACACATTTGGCTTCCATCCCAGGATACTATGAGCCTGTTTGACAGATGGTCTTCTATGCTGGACATCCTGGTACCCTGATCCGTAATAGGCATGCGCTTCGACATGCTGAATCCCGCCATCGGGAGGGAAGTGAGAACGAAGAGGATGAACTGAAAACTTTTTAATAAGAAGGCTGGAAAGCTCCTCCATGCTGTATTCGTTATCAGGATTTCCAATATTAAAAATCTCCCCGTTACATAAGTCGTTTTTATTTTCAATAATTCTAAAGAGGCATTCGATCCCATCCTTGACATCTGTAAAGCATCGTTTCTGTTTTCCCCCGTCAACAAGACGAATGGGTGTCCCTTCTACCAGGTTCAGAATAAACTGGGTTATCACCCTGGAACTTCCTATCCTCGCGGATTCCAGGGAATCCAGCCTTGGGCCGACCCAGTTAAATGGCCTGAAAAGTGAAAAATTTAAACCATGCTGTTTGCCATATGCCCAGATTACGCGGTCCAGCATCTGTTTACTGCAGGAATAGATCCAGCGCTGCTTATGTATTGGTCCAAGGACAAAGTTTGAATCCTGTTCGTTAAATTCCGGGTCATCGCACATGCCGTAGACCTCTGACGTGGATGGGAAGATAAGCCTTTTTCCATATTTTACACAGTAACGTATGATTCGCAGGTTTTCCTCAAAATCCAGCTCAAAAACCCTTAAAGGATTCCTTACATATTCTATAGGGGTTGCAATGGCTACCAGGGGTAAAATAATATCACACTTCCTGACATGATATTCTATCCACTCACGCATAATTGAAATATCGCCTTCCTGAAAATGAAAGTCCGGATGATCCATAAGGCGTGTCAGTGTATTTGAACATAAATCCATGCCATATACTTCATATTTACCGCTTTTAAGCAGCCTTTCACTAAGGTGATTTCCGATAAATCCGTTTGCTCCAAGTATAAGGACATTTTTCTTCCGATGTTGTTCATTGATCACAGCCGTCTGACCATCAAAATACATACCGGGAGCCAGATTTAACTCTGTAGCAAGCTGCCTTCCACTGGTATACACACCGTTTTCAATCTGGCAGAATTGAACAGTCACTTCGCCATCACCACAGGATATTGTCAGGGGATCAATGGATAATATCGTACCGGGAGATTCATTCTGTGATGTTGAGAGCGCGCTGACCTGCCAGAAAAAACATTTGCGATTTCCAAGATATGAAAATGCCCCGGGGTATGGCCTTGTTACAGCCCGCACCAGGTTTCTGACAGTTGAGGCATCCTGCCTCCAGTCAATTTCTCCATCTTCCGGTCTTCGTCCCCCATAATAGGTCGCCCGCGAATTGTCCTGAGGATTACGAGGGGCGCATTTCTCTTTGATCATTGGAAGCAGTTCTGCGAGCAGCTCCGCTGTCACAGTGGTAAGTTTTGTAAACAGACTCATGGCATTATCGTTATTAGTTATCAGGACTGGCCTTTGCCCCACAATATCCCCGTCATCGGGCTTAGGTGTCATATAATGCAGTGTCACACCTGTCTCTTTTTCACCATTAATCAATACCCAGTTCACAGGGCATCTGCCTCTGTAACGAGGCAGGAGTGAACCGTGAAGGTTCAGACATCCCTGAGGCGGTATCCCGAGGATATCTTTTCCCACCATATCCCGATAATAAAAAGAAAAGAGAATATCCGGTCCAAGGTCTCTGATCCTTTCCACCCATAGGGGATGGTTGATATCTTCGGGCGCGTAGACAGGGATATTATTGGCCGCTGCCAGTTCCGCCACCGAGTCAAACCATATATTCTCATTTGGATCATCTTTATGAGTAAATATCGCTTTGATGTCATATCCATTGGATAAAAGTGTCTTTATCCCGGCATATCCGATATTATGATAGGCAAGTACAATTGTTTTCATTGTATTCTCCTGAATCAAATTATAATTGATAAATCTTCCTGTCCGAATGCTGCTTTTCAACTGATTTATTTTCGTCGGAAGATTTATCTGCTCCGCGTATTTCTTTAATAAAAAAACGCGGGCGGCTCCTTACATCATGATAAATTCTGCCGATATACTCACCCAGCAGACCAAGCCCTATAAACTGGGCGCCAATGAATACAAAAAGCAGTGAAAAGAGTGTGAACACTCCTCCTGCGGCCCACTCTGCACCATACAGAATGCGAAGGAGCAGAAGTATCACTCCAAAACCGATACCGCAGATTGAGATTACAGCGCCCAGATAGGAAAGCAGACGCAATGGAGAGGTTGACATTGAGGTAAGAAGATCAAAATGAAGCGAAATCAGCTTTAAAAAACTGTATTTTGATTCGCCTTTTTTACGGGGAGCATGTTTAACAGCAATTTCGGATGTGCTTCCTGCAAAACTGTTAGCCAGTATCGGTATAAACACGGAATGTTCCCGGCATTGAAGCATGGCATCAACAACTGATCGTCTATAGGCCCTCAGCATACAGCCGTAATCATGCATCATTACACCGGTTGTCCTCCTGACCATACGGTTTACGATAGATGAAGCAGCCCTGCGAAAAACAGAGTCCTGCCTGTTCCGGCGAACAGTACCAACCACATCAACTCCCCGCTCCATCTCAATTACGAGGTTCGATATCTCTTCCGGCGGATTCTGGAGATCCGCATCCAGGGTAATGATGATTTCACCACCGGTCTGCACCAGGCCTGCGACTACAGCCGCATGCTGTCCATAATTTCTATTTAGAGTAACAGCTACCACCTCGGTGTGCGCATCTGCTGCATTACAAATAAAACTTCCGGAACCATCCCTGCTGCCGTCGTCAACAAGAATGATTTCAAATATCTTTCCGGTTTTTTTGCATGCAGCAAGACATCGCTCAATAAGCTCAGGAAGGTTTTCCTTTTCGTTAAAAACAGGGATAACTATTGAAAGTTCCACCGGATTCATTGGAGCACCTCCTTGATGGCATTTACAACATCATCCACATCTTCAACAGTCATGCCAGGGAACAGGGGAAGAGAGCAGATTCTATCCGAATTCCATTCTGTAGCAGGCAGAGTTCCAGAAGTAAGATTCATTGTTTCCCTGTAGTATTTCTGCGTATGAACCGCCTTAAAATGGATACCCGTCCCTATATTTTTCTCTTTTAATTTCATCATGAAAGTATCCCTGTCCATACCTGCACGTTTTGTATCCAGTCTAATGATGAAAAGATGCCAGGCATGTTTCATGGGATATATGGGAAGCGAAAGAGGAAGAATTTCATCTATATTAGACAATAATTCACGATAAAGCATGGCTAACTGGTTTCTTTTTTTATTAAACTCATCCAGTCTGTTCAACTGGCTAATACCCAGTACTGCAGCTATATCAGTCAGGTTATACTTGAATCCCGGTTCCAGCACCTCTGCCTGGGGGCTGCGTCCCTGGGTAGTCCGGTCGTAGGCATCCACACCAAGTCCATGGAATTTTAACCGGCGGATACGTTCAATAAGTCCGGCATTATCAGAGCAGAACATCCCGCCTTCGCCACAGGTAATATTTTTTATAGGGTGAAATGAAAAAATGGATGTACCATTTTTTCCAATTTTATTACCCATGTATTCTGTGCCAACAGCATGGGCAGCATCTTCAAGAAGGTGTATTCCTTTTTTAGAAGCGAGTTGTCTGATCGGCTCCATGTCCACAGGGGCACCTGCAAAATGTACCGGGATAATCAGTTTTGTACGATCCGTGATGAGATGTTCAATATTTTCCGCGGAAATCATAAGTGTATCGAAATCAATATCAGCAAACACCGGAGTCGCACCCGAAAGCACAATTAGATTCACTGTTGAAACCCAGGTCATGGAAGGGGTAATTACCTCGTCGCCGGGGCCTATACCAAGTGCTTTTAGCGCCAGATGCATTCCGGCAGTGGCTGAGGACAAAGCCACTGCGTTCCCGGCACCGCAATATTTCATGAAGGCATCTTCAAACTCCGCTGCCTTTGCTCCGGTTGTAATCCATCCCGACCTGATGACTTCAGATACTGCGGAGATTTCATTTTCTGAAATTGAAGGTCTTGAGAAAGGCAAAAAATTTTCTCTCATTATTCATCCTCTATTTATATTGAAATTTATACTATGCCCCGAATTGTAGCAGGTGATAAATGAAGAAAAGATTAAGGCTAGAAAGAGAATAGAATTTATTGCAAAGCGTAAGGTCTAATACATCTTCGTTTGCTGCGAATTAGTTCTTTTATGGTAATTTTAAGACGCGCCAACCCAATGGATACAAAACAGGGCTTTAAAATGACAGGGGTAACCCCCAAAGAGAAAAACAACCAGTGTAATTAATTGATATTACAGCTTTTTAATACTTTAACCCTTCATTTTTATTTAGTATAATGCCATCATTTATATATAGGCGGTAACAATATAATTCTTGAAGGAGGTTTTTATGTCAGGGAAAATATTTTACAGAGAACGCAGAAAGGTAGCTGATGGAGAGAAAAAATCAAGATTTCGGATTGTTGCGGTTGCTGATGCAAATATCAAGGTGTTCACCGATCATTTGAGGATGAGCGAGCTGGAGCATATTTCAGAAGAAACAGGTTCGGAATTGATACTGCTTCGTAAAGGCGGCAAAAAAGAGAAAAAGAATAAATGAACTGCCAGGCCACAGGAAGCGAAGCATCAAATAAGGAATAAATCTGTTTAATCGCAGCAAGCGACGAGATATTAACCTTGCGCTTCGCAATAAGGAGTAAAAAATGTCACTTGTTCGGGATAAGGACGACCTGGTAATCGAAAGGCCGTGCCTTGATATAATAGAAAACAGTGAAGTTATTGAAAGCGTCCGGATAATCAACGGAATGGTACCCGGCAATATTACAACAAAGGCCCTGGCCGGGGAACGTGTCGGGACAGTTATCTATAAATATAAGGAATTAACGTCATGAGATAATTATAATTATCTCATGACGTTAAATTTACCCCGCCTTGGGCACCCAGAGAACCATCCTGGGTTTTGTTATTTCCTTCGCAAGATCCTCTATCTTCCCGTATTTCATGCAGGCCGCCATACAGGTCTGAACGCAGGCCGGTTTTTCACCTCTTTTGGTCCTTGGGGCACAGAGGATGCACAGCTCTGTAGGCATGGGTATGAATTTTAAATAGTGCCTGTCATTGGGCAGGTCTTCAACAATCTCTGTTACCCTAATGCCGCCCATCCCGGCCGGCCATTTGTATTCCTGGGCACATGCAACCTGGCATGCATAACACCCGGTGCAGTATTCATAATCTATAAGAAGTCCGTATTCAGGTTTTTTACTCATAATATTTTGTCCAATCTGATCTTTTTATCATGCTGATCAAAGGATCAGCAGTTATTGCTGTCTACCTTGTAAACCTTACAAAGCAGGTGTTTTGTAATTGTACCCAGGCCGTCTTTTCCGACTGCACCCATGGGCATAAGCTGATTGATGTTGGATTCCCACATGCCGTAAAGTGAAGGCTCTGCGCCGTCTTTTTCCGGGAACCACCATCCATGGGCAGCCATTACCATCCATCTGGGAACAATCGGTGAAACCTTTGCCTTGAGCTTACATTTACCCATCCAGTTTTCCACCCATACCCATTCGCCTGCACCTACCCCGAGAGACCTGGCAGTATCAGGATGAATCTCTACAACAGGATCAGGATCTGCGTCTCTCAGCCATGGTATGTTCCTGTGCTCTGACAGGAAAAATACCGGTGAACGCCTTCCGGTTGAAAGAATAAGGGGATACTCTTCAGCAAGATCGGGCCTGCTGATGGGAGTAAAGGGAGGTTCTTCATAGCAGGGGATCGGATCATGCCCCCATTCTTCTCTCAGGGTAGAATAAAGCTCTACCTTTCCGGACCGGGTCTGAAATCCTGGATTCTTGTCCTGCCTTAAAAGGCCCCTTTTATGACGGTGATATGGTGCGCTGGAATTACCATCCGGAGGTATTGACCATCCGCCATTGTCCTGCAGTTCCCTGAAGGTCATGCCTGAAGGCGCCAGTATTTCATCAAACAGGTCGTATATGGTTTCCCACCTGAAATTAGGATCAAATCTCTTTGCCATCTCAAAATTACTCTCTATAAGAGACTTGCATTCTCCCACTGACATGGCCTTGTTGATGGTCTGTAACGGAACCCACCAGCTTCGAATGCTGTCCTTTTCAAGAAAAGATGTAGAGGGCAGTACGATATCCGCCATCTGGCATGTAGGAGTCATAAAGATATCAGTAACCGCTACAAAGTCCAGTTTCTTGAGCGCCTCGATCCATTTTTTAGGATCATACCCTGTACCGCCTATAAGATTACAGCACTGGAGCCACATACCCTTAACCGGATAGGGATCCTCGGACAATATCTGATCGAGCATCTTGTCGGTCTGCGTACGCCAGATGAACTCCCTGAACGGGCCGTAATCATCATAGCCTATACGCTTTTTATCCATCTCCTTGGAGTCCAGCCTTATTACTCCCTTTGCACCGGGAAGCGCGTAGGCAACCGCGTTATAGGCATACCTGGCAATTGGATTTCCGCCGGGAACATCCAGGTTGCCCATAATGCTCCACAGTGACGCAATGGCCGTTGCGGTTGGTGTTATTGCAGGCGTGGAGTCGATTGCAAGACCCCACTGGATTGACGCGGGTTTGCTCTTTGCATAGAGATGCGCCGCCTCAATAATATCCTTTTCCTTGAGCCAGGTAATCTCTGCCACCTTTTCAACCGGATATTCTGCCGCCCTTGCACAGAACTGTGTCCATACAGTGGTTGCCTTTATTGCTGTTCCGTCGGCAAGTGTTATATCAAATTCACCTTCAAGCGCTGCCTCACCGACATCTCCTTTATAACCTGCGCATCCTGAATCCCAGATAACGGTTTTATTAGCCTTTGTATCCCATACGACAAAGTTTTCCTTTGCACCGACTTCATCAAGATCACTTTCCCTTAAGAGCTTTCCGTTGTCTTTTCTGATCAGGTGCGGGGCATTTGTCCAGTTCTTTACAAAATCCCTGTCATACAGTTCTTCCTTGATGACTATATTTAAAAAACCCATTGCAAGAGCGCCGTCGGTGCCAGGCCTGAGCTGGAGCCATTTCTCGGAACGTGATGCAAAAAAGCTGAGCCTTGGATCTATGGTAATAAGCTTGGCTCCCTTTTTCATCAGGTCGGTAACCCAGTGGCCAAAGATATTGTCAGGACAGGAGGCAGGGATATTATATCCCCATATTACTATACATTCGGGGACCTGGTATCCCGGGTCATCATGACCCTGGGGGAGCCATTGTCCGCCGTCAAAAACACAGTAATCACCGATGACGGTTTCGGTTGCAGCTATCCTTGGTGAGTAACAGCCGTTTCCGCTCATGGCGAATGACACATTAGGACTTCCGAAGGCATAGGCAAGCATACATATCCAGGCGCCTACATCACGGCCTGTGCCCATGGAAAAGGTCATGCTCTCCGGGCCGTATTCTGCCTTGATTTTATTCATCTTTTCTTCGATGTAATCATATGCCTCGGCCCATGAGATCTCTTCCCACTTGTTTTCTCCCCTCTCGCCAACCCGTCTCATGGGTTTGGTAATCCTTTCGGGATGATGTACAAACTGGGTCATAGCCAGGCATCTGGAACAAAGCCTGCCCCGGTTCATCGGGTGATCCGGATCACCTTCTATTTTAATGAGTTTGTTGTCCTTGATATGGGCAATAACCCCGCATCCGCCGTGGCAGCCGGGTCCTCCGGACCATGTGGTAGTGCGAATTTTCTTTATGCCGTCATCCGCCATATTATTATCTTTTCCTTTCTACATAAGAGCTGTTTTTTAATCTAATATCAGAAATGTACGACAAGGTAAATTATTCAGGGGTGTTTATTCAACATTTTTTACCCCGAATGTTATTTTTTATAAAGATTTTTTTCTTTTTATGCCGGATTTGGGCCAAAAATCCGAAAAAGTTCTGTAGAGCAAAATTCAACCCAGTCTCTTAATCACAAACGCCTGTTTGGCGTTTCTGTCAAACCCTGCAGATTCATAAAACCTGAATCCTCATTCAATAAACTGGCTGATTATGCTGTGTTTTAGTTTTATCTCACGTATAAAACGATCGTAATGCCTCATGCGCATTACAGAACGTATAATCAGGTAGCCGCCAAAAAAGATCAGGGCAAGGTTCAGCAGGGCCAGAGGAATAAAAAAATGTAATACATGGAGGATATCATAATACTTGGACGTAGCAATAAGAACACTCATCACCGAGAGCGGCAGGGCCAGGACAGCTATACCTGTGCGGAGCACGGACAGAGAGGTACGTTTTTCGGCCAGAATGAGCTGAACTTCATTGATTGCTATCTGCTCATTATTGTCTGTATTATCTTCCATTTTATACTGCTCCTTTTTACATTCTGTTACTTTACCGAACGGGAATGCATTATACAGAGGAAATTCCATAACCGCAAATTATCGTTTTCTGTTATTCCGAAAAAGTAAACAGTAGGGCCAAGATTTATTCCCATCGGGGTTTGTGTAGGGGCACGGCGCACCGTGCCCGAAATGGGCATTAACAGAATTCCAGACAATAAGGGCACGATGCGTCGTGCCCCTACTTAACAAGCCTGGATACAACACGTAAGAGAAATGCAAATCCCATACATGGTATCCAGACCCAGAGTATTTCATTATGTAAAATCCGAAATCCTCTTCCATCCAGGAAGGCCTGAACGCTGATTGGAGAGACTTCTATGGGAGTAAAAGGAAAAAAATACCGTTCCTTTATAAAGGGAGAAAAAAGGGCAATGCCTAACCCTCCGTTTGTAAATGCATCAAGAACACCGTGCAGGGACATAACAATAGAAAAATACCCGGCAAAAAACAGTCCTTCCTTCCATTTTCGTTTCCCTGTCATCAAAAGTAAAAACCCTGCGACAGATCCAAGGACGCATGCAAATAATATTGAATGAAAAAAGCCCCTATGCCCCCAGAAACTTGAATAGGGAATACCCAGTCTAAAACATATGACATCCGCGTCAGGAATTACTGAACAGATAACCGACAGCGGCAGGAAACCGCGAGGCAAGGATTTTTTATAAACTGCCGAACCACATGCTATACCGGTAAAAGAATGGGTTATTATCGTCGGCATGCCTCAGTTATTTCTCCGCCTTCTTCATGAAATGATCTCATCGACTTCCTCCCTGAGATTGATTGTCTATGTGATCTCGAAGTTCCTTTAATGATTTCTGAATATCCATCAAAACAGGATTAGACCTTGAAAAGTTTCTAAGCTCTTCCTCCCGCAAACCCAATTTGGAATCTATATAACCAATCACCAGTGATAGAAGTAGAAACAATAATAGCATGACAGGCAAGGTTACCAGCGAATGTTTGAACAGATAATCAAAAAAAGAATTGTTACCGAGGGACTTTATAAAAACGAAAATAATAAGAAAAAACTGTGCATAACCAATATACATTCTGGATCTGTCGAAATAGACCTTCCATCTAATCATCTTTTTCTTGTCTAATTTAAACATCAAGATTCTCTCCCCGCCCTGCCTCAATTTTGTACCAGTTGATCTTTCGGGTCATAAACATTACCACAGCGATTATTGCCAGAAGCCCGATACTGCCCATTAAAAGAGAGTACTCTTCCAGTTGAAGTACTATAAACAGGTATCCATAGAGGACCGCCAGCACCCCCATTATCATAAGTGCAAACTGTTTGCTTTCTACGATTGCCTTTGCATAGCCTGAGATAATCAGGGTTACTGACACTGCAGACAGGATATATGCGAGGTTAAAACCCATATGTTCTGAAAGGGACAGCACAAGGGTGTAAAAAATCAGTATTGCAATACCGATAAGTATGTACTGGATCGGATGGATCTTCTGTTTGTTTATTATCTCGGAGAAGAAAAAGGATGCAAATGTGAAAAAGAGAAACATTACAGCATATTTGGCAAGCCTCATGGATTTTTGATAAATGTCAGCAGTAAGTATCAGTTTTACTCCGAATGATGATGAACATACCTCATACTGACTTCCTTCCCAGAATTGCGGATAATTTCTGTTAAGATGAAGAACCTTCCACCCGGCAGAAAACCCGTCTTTTTTTATTTCCGATTTATCCGGCAGGAATGCCCCATCAAAGCTGGGAGAAGGCCATTTTGACTTTATATTGACAGTATTTAATTCTCCCACAGGAATAAAGGCTATTTCATCACTTCCCTTTAGATTCAAATTGAATGAAAAGCCTTTTGTCTCCCCCGGGGTCGAGAGATCAACCTGTGTACTGACTCCTGCCGGAGCAATGTCTGCAGTTTTAAGGCCGGGATTGGTGTTATAAACAGCCTCATTAAAGTTAATATCGATTTTGTTTTCAATGCCCCTCATATCTGTAATTCCGACAGACAGGCTTGCCTTGTCCCACAGGATATTACCAGATTCGATATTGAGAAGGGCGGCCTGGGGAATCCTGAAATCTCCGCTTAAGTTGAGATTTGCATCATAAACAACCGTTTCAAAGAGGCTTCGATGCCGTTTTTCCGGGGCTATTTCACCCGCTATTGACAATGTCTGAGGCAGTATATGGAGATATTTAAGATTAAACTGAGTCTCACCATCCCTGTCCTTGTAAAAAACCTTGTATGGCACGGTAATAAACGGTCCGGTTATTGTCTGACTTCCTCCCCATTTCTGATTTATCTCTGCAATAACCGAATCACGCCGAAACTGCCTCTCCCGAATAAGGTTCTGGATCATAACCGTAGGGATGAGAAGCAGCAGAATCAATATGCCTATTGCCATTATCTTTAGTGTAACCGACCGTGAAATATATTTTACTGTCCTGTCAATACCGTCCTGAATACCTGTCATTTTGCCCTCCTTAAGCAAACCATGGAATTTTTATTTTCCAATTGTGAGCCTAAAGTGTGTATTTATTAAGAACGGAATATGAATAAAGTGTGAAAAAAGTTTATTGGGAAGAGGCGTATTTTGGTTTTATTAAAAAATGCAGAGAGTATTATGCATGGGAGGTTTTGGAGGAAAGGGTTCGAGGGTCCCGGGGTTCATGGGTTCAAGGGTTTTCAGGCCTTTCACTTGACCCCTCGGCCCCTTGAAACCTGGAACCCTTTATGCTTACTCCCCACCTGCAGCTTACAGTAATTGATCTTCTTTCCGCCGCCATGGAACCTGTCCTCGTACTCGGTTGTCACCAGCCTTGCGTCAAGGTCAGTACCATGAAGATCATCGGTCATCTCAAGAACCTTCATGTCGGTTTTTTGAAATTGATCGACAGTAAAGGAAAAGAGGTCGTTTCTATCGGTCTTAAATTCAATGCAGCATCCCGGTTTCAGTATCCGCTGATATCCTTCCAGGTATTTGATGAAGGTCAGTCTCCTCTTGGCATGGCGAGTCTTTGGCCACGGATCACTGAAATTCAGATAAATCCCTGAAAGTTCATTCTGCTCAAAATATTCATTCACACCTATTATGTTTTCATAAACAACATACAGATTTTTAAGATCCTTCTCCCTGGCTTTTTCAAGGACCCTCAATACAATGCTCTCTCTGCACTCAATGGCAATATAATTGCGATCCGGATTCTGTTCAGCCAGGGTCATTATAAACTTGCCCTTTCCGCAGCCGAATTCCGCAAAAATCGGATTATCGTTTTCAAAAACCTGCCGCCACTTCCCCTTTTTATCCCTGGGGTCTTCAATCATATATTGACTGTGTTCGACAATTCTTGCTGCTACATTCTTAACTTTTCTCTGCCTCAAATCTAAAACCTCTCCTTTTTTCCTGTGGATTTAATCCCCGGCACTTTAAAAAAATGCAGGTGTCATTGCAACTCTTAATTTTTGATTACCTGTCCTGCCGCTTCGTCATATCAGATCTGTCAAAGATCCCTTGTCATCCCGAAGGATCGCCTGTTTTTCTATAATTTGGATTTACCTGGAAAGGCAGGATTCATTGGGTTGAGATACTGATAACTGAGAGCATCCGAAGGATGCGTCATATGAACAGAACAACAGGTTTCTACTGTTTTAAATGCCTCTACTGTAACATTGGTTATCGCCTGTACGTCGGATTCTGTTTCCGGTCTGATTATCATATTTATCTACGAATCTTTTCACCTTTGCTTTTCTTTTCAATATCGTTCTCAATTTTTTTGAGACTGTGCATTGCGTATCCCGGAGCCTTTGCCACAGAAAATTCAACACTGGAAGAACCTCCCCCCGGAATGACAACATCAACAGGAAAGAGGGTGGTTATATTTTCATTCCTGTCAACCTCTGGCTTTACAATCCAGTAAACTGTTTTTTCTGTCTTCGGTTCCATAAGAAACATTTTACTGTTCTGTTCCATGATTTCCAGATTTTCAGGAACCTGGAGGTATATGTCTGTGATCACATAGAAATCGTGAGGATTGATTATGGTGGCCTCTATTACATTATAAGATCCTGTTTCTATTTTACTGTACCATACACCTGGTTCTAATTCTAAAAGTGGCTGAATTGTCCCTGTTATCTGCTTTATCCTTGCATTTATTTCCAGATCTTTAATGGAGAGAAGAGCATTATCCGATTTCCCTTCATTCGATTTTAAAGGATCCCTGATATCAATAGATTTCCATTCATATGAGGTAATGGGCTCTGAAACATCAACGGATTCCGAGAGTTTCATATGGGAGGCATCAATAAAACCCAGCTGGTTGTAAGCCACATCAAAGGGGATCCAGCCTGCGGAAGGGAAATAGACCTCTGCCCAGCCATGCGGCTTGAAATTTATCTTTCCGTTATAATTTACGCCCACTAAGCCTATGACAAATTTAGCCGGGATTTTTAATGAACGGAGGAGCCCTATGAGCAGATTGGTCTTTTCATCACAGACGCCTTTCCGGTTTTCAAGAACCCACGATGCAGTCTGTGATGTGTAAATTGTTGAACTGTCAATCTGAGAACTTACGTTTTCCGCCACCCATTCGCTCACTTTAAAAACAACCCTGTAAAGGTCGTCTTCCCCCTGCGCTATGGATGAGGCGAGTTTTCCTATTTCCTCATCTTCCGAATCAATCAGGGAACTTGGACTTGTATATTTGATATGCTCTATTGGAATGTCATGCAGCGGAAATGGTATCTTCTCCTTGACCTGCACAAACTCACGCCTTAATACAGCCTTTGCCTTTAATTTAAATACATGAGGCCCTGGAGATGGGGAGTCCAGCCTGAACGCAAGGGAGTTGCCCGAAATTTTTGCTTCGGGTGTTATATCAAGATCAGATACCTCCTGCCGGCTGTCAGACAGAGGTAAAATCTTAAGATCTGCATTCAGATATTCAACAAAATAATCGGGGTTTCCTCTTGAAACTATTACCTGTGAGGAAATCTCTGTTTCCAGTATCATCTCTCTGGCGACCCGGAGTTTTTTATATTTATCCTCCATGATCTTTTCAAAGGGCTTTATTTCAAGGCTTATCGGCATTGAGGATTTTGTGGAACTGCACCCCGGGGTTAATATGAACACCAGAAATAATAAAAAATTTAATATACGATTCCTTATTTTAAAATCTAAAAGATAAAGATTAAATTTATTATATTCTCTGATTGCTGACAAAAATTTACCCTTATCAATATCCATTAGAATTATTTTTTCTTCAGGGTGAATATTGCTCCATTGATTCGGATTGCCGTTTTCTGCCATGAACTGTCTGGCGGACTCGTAAATCTTGAAAATTTCCTCAATATCGTTTTGCGTGGTCTTTCTTATTTCCATATACTGCTTTCAAAATAGACAGATTATCGGGTCTTTAATATTCTCTCGTCTCTACCAGAGTATAATGTGTTGATTCGCGGTCCCATCTTTTAATTAAGCTATGTGTCTCTTCGGGGACGTAACTTTTTTTATAATCCTCACCCTGAAAGGTGTATACATTCTCCAGTGAATCAAATGTCATAATAGTTAAAAATTCAACCTCACTCTTCAGGTCAATTCTCAACACCTCCATCCTTCTGTAACCTGGTATTTTCTTTGCCTCAATGCCCGGTAGAACTACTTTGTTTAAAATATCCTGATATTTATCTGCGTTTTCCTTTGTCGTCCATGCATGCCATATTCTTTTAACTGTCATTTTGTCGCTCCTTTAATTTAGAGGTCAGTTCGTCAGAGGCTTTTTTAAATTGCCTTTATATGTCTTTATCATTTTTTTTCTACCTTGAAAATTCTTTCTGTGTCATGCCATAAGCTGTCAATTCCCGGCTGCAAGGATTCCCCAAAAATAGTACCCCGCTATATTGTTGTTAACTTTTGTGTCATCAATGATGATTAGTTGAGCGGAAGCAGTGTCTTATGCGATTTCCGCCGGAGCTATTTGTCAAATGGTTCATCTTTTACCAGATCAATACAAGTCAGCATGTTCATTGTCGGAACCTATTTAAACAATTATCAAACATAGAACCTTATCCCCGTTGTATTTTGAAGCGGCAAAGCTGTTTTCAGGCCGCCTATTTATTTAGCGGTGTAAACCACTTATCAGCCATCAGTGCCCTTGCTTCGGATGTAAGGGGAATGAGGTCACTTTTGTTTAGAAGGTCTATGTTAAATTTCCTATTCAGGGCAGCAAAATGCTTTAACCCAAATGCAATTTTATTGAGATAAGAAAAGACCCCGATAGCCCCGGCAGGGAATTGATTTGCTTTTGTACCGTAAATAGCACGCAAATCAGGAAGGTCGCAAAATATTTCTTCAATTGTTGAACCATATAGTGCAAATCTTTCCGGCACGTTTCCAGTCTTTATCTGTTCACCGATTGTTTTTCCGGTCATGGCCGCAGCCATTGCCGCCCTGCATAAACCTATTCCCAAAACATGACCATCCCCATAGGCCAGGGCCTTAAATACTTGATCCTCACTGGCAAACCCGCCGGTCATAACCATGGCAGGCAGGGTCAATCCTTCAGATTTCAATTGTTCACAAATGCGGACCACTGCATCCTCCAGGCAGACCGTTGGCAGTGACCACTCGTTCATCATTTTTGAGGGGCTGTATCCTGAACCTCCGCCTGCTCCGTCAAAGGTTATCATATCCACCTGTGCTTCACAGGCCAGCCTGATCACCCGTTCAATATCCAGCCTGTCATACCCGGCCATCTTAAAATAGATGTTTTCGGCACCCATGTCTCGAAGCTTTGTGATATGGGCCATAAGGGATTTTTCTGTCCACAGGGGCAACCTGCCATACGTGTAAAAATTCGGGCAGACACCTTTATTGTAAGCCTCCTGTACTAATGCATCACCGGGATCGGGGTAAACCAGATTACCCTGCTGTTGTTTTACAAGTGCTGTTTCAAGATCCTTTACCCGTATGGCCGGCTGAGTGCCCTTTGCCGCTTGTCCGAATTTAATTTCAATGGCATTGGCCCCATATTTTTCTATGGCAATTTCCGGGACACCCATGAGATCGTCATCCACATTACATTGCAGCACAATCTGCCCATATCCCCTGTCATATCGACGAAAACAGTCAAGAGCCTTTTTTAACAATGGAAAGTCCGAGACCCTTCCATTGTCGATTTTTAGATTAGGCTCATTGTTTCTTGCATGTTCACCTATCACACAGGTTACACCGGCCATTGCAGCTCCGGAAAAGTAGTCCTGCCAGTTAAGTTTTATCAATGCAGGCAGTATAACAGGCATTGCCAGCCTTACCGGATGCATAAAACCATAGACCCGCTCAAGTTTTACATTAAAAATGGTGGCCTCTTCCGAGGTTTCATTGGCTCCCTGGGCACCGAATACATGACCGTTGATATTGAAGTGTGAAAAATCAATTGGATAATCTTTTTCAGATGCAATCTGGTTGTTTCCGGTTGTTGTAGGGTATACTGTTTGTGCCCCCAAAACAGCCGCCTGTGCCAGTTCACATGTGCCGTTACAGTCTTGAGTGCAGAATGAACACATTCCCGATTGGGGAGATATAAAAACACTCCGGTTTTTTGCAAAAGTAAATCCGGAACTCAATTTTGGTGAATAAGACATATCAATCCTTTTTTTGAAAGTAGTTTAATATCTCTTTCTTCAAGTGTTTTCATGATGTACTCCTAACTCCTAAGGTGGCATTAAGAGGCCGTGCCGTGCAGGCCAAAACACTCATTGATGGTTATTATTTTGAATACTGCCAGACCATTAAAAAAAGCGAAAAAAATAGCACGGTCCTTGTAGATGCAATGGTTGGGAGTCTTTATAACTTCCAAGTCCACCCACAAGATGGGCAACTCTTATCATTGGGCTTTATTATACTTGAGCATTTATAACACTTAAGATCTTCAGAAAACCTTGAATTTAATATATCTTCTTTCTTCTTTTGCATTTCCTGCTTAAAGTTCGTTATTGAGCCCCCTTTCCGATAACCTCTGATAAAGAATAAAACCATGCAAAAAATGACAAAAATAATTTCAGCCAACCAAATAAAAATATTAGGCCAATAAAAATATTTTAAAATTACATACGCTACAGCTAATAGAAAGCCGATACTACTTTCCTTTAAGCCATTGTGTAATTTTATTTTCATATCTTTATCCATTTCTTTCCTCCCAACGCCAAGCATAAGGCGCGGCGACTTTTTGCCGTCGCACTTAATGCTTTTGTTGTGTGCTGTTCTATTTTGAAATTAGGATATTAATCATTTGTTTATATTTATTCAAAAAATCATGAGTGACTTTATAATGTTCTGTGTCTTCGTATTTAACTTCATTAAACCCCTCACTATCAAGCTGAAGAATCTTTGAATTTGGATATGCAAGCAAAATAGGAGAATGCGTGGCTATAATGAATTGAGACCCATTTTGCACCAAATCATGAATCGCAGTAATTGCAGACATCTGTCGTGTTGGTGACAACGCTGCTTCAGGCTCATCAAAAATATAAAAACCATTTCCTCTTAACTTCTTAGTTAAAGTTGCCATAAAAGATTCTCCGTGGGATCTATGATGGAGAGATTTACCTCCATAACCTCCTAAGTAGCCGGTGCTGTCCATATAGGTAGCAACATTATAGAAGCTTTCTGCTCTCAAAAAATAATAATCACTAGGTTTTTTATAGCTCTTGGAAATTCTAAGCTTTTCATGTAAATCAGAAACTGTATCCGCCGTTGCAAACTGAACATTTCTTGTGCCGCCTTCTGGGCCGAATCCCATGGATAGGGCTATAGCTTCAATAAGAGTTGATTTTCCGGTACCGTTCTCACCAATTATAAATGTTACGTCAGGATGAAATGACAATTTATGAAGACCCGCTACAGCCGGGATATTAAATGGGTAGACTTCTGTCTTTTTTAAATCTTCCTCCTTAAGAGATATTTCTATGAGATAAGGTTTTTCATCCATAGTCATCACAGTAAATGTTTTATGATTCTACACCCAACGCGCCCGATAACCTGCCGGGCGGTTTAATATTACAAATATTTGCCAACCCCAATTGCTACTATGTTAAACTCAATCCCGGTCTGGCGAAAGAGTAGCCCGGTCTGAGTTTATTGGTTTGTATTACTCCGTTTTATCAAAATTATATTCAACTATTACTGTTGCTTTATATTTGATTTCATCAAAAGAAGGTATCGGGATTTTTTCTAAGTCCTTGGATCTCGACATTGGTCCATACGAACTATACCTTTTCTCTGACGTTACAACTATCTCCTCCAGCGTAAATTCTTCAGGGCCAGTTCCAGTTTCTCCCTGACGTATTTGACCTACATACCCCAGTCTAAGCCCTACAGGAACGAGTTTTAGTCCCAGGCTCTTTTCGTAAATTTCCTTTTGCTTTAATATCTCATCAAAGGCTTTTTTCTTTACCCTTTCTTTGTATTCATCCTTTTTAGAATGTTCAAAGATAGTGCTGGCAAGCTCTATTTCTTTATTCGAATCGGCGATAAAAGCAATTGCCTGTAACTGGGACTCCTCAGTGATAGTAATTGCCAT
The DNA here is from genome assembly GCA_963667015.2 of Desulfatiglandales bacterium. Taxonomy (GTDB): domain Bacteria; phylum Desulfobacterota; class DSM-4660; order Desulfatiglandales; family HGW-15; genus JAAZBV01. The sequence continues at coordinate 371,480 of CAXXJJ010000001.1, read as the reverse complement.
ATGATTATTGACCTGATAGCTATCCGGTTTTTTTCCAAACCATCCATACTGCGGTGATGAAGAAAATTTTGAGCTTTTTATGGCATCTTCACTTAAACCTGTTTTTATTAACTCTGCTCTAATTGTCTCACGCAATTTACTGTTTTGTTCTAATGAAGTAGAAAGCATCTTATCTTTAGTTGTGATAACAAGGTCAACAATTGCTTTATCAGAATACGCTTTTTCCTCAGCTTCACCTGTTATAGCCACTGTATTTTCGTTAGGATGTAGAAATTGACGGAGTTCTTCGGGCGTCCCTTTAATCTCAGGATCTGCCGATACAGAAATTGATACAGCGATAAGCATTAGTATTATAATAATTTTCTTCATTCCATTCCTCTCTATGGGGTTTTTATGAATATAACGCCAGGCATTACAAGCCGGGCGGTTTAGTTTGAAAAATATTTGCCAACATCAATAATTACTTAATTGATCTCAATCCCGATCTGGCAAGAGGATAGCCCGGTCTTAGTAGATACCATTGTTGGCTGCCGCCAACCTGTTTAGATTATTTTTGCCTGCGTACTTTCAATTACTGGTTTTTAAAGCTATTTCTGTATATTCATTGATAGCTTAAGATTGACATACCATTGACCGCCATCGATTTTGCCTGCTAATTTACCTTCTCTAATATTTTCAACTACCTCATCTGTTGACATTCCTTTTTGTTTTGCAAAATCTTCAGCAGAAATGAGATTGTCGTCTGAAGTTATACTATGTATAGAAGCATTGCTACATTGATTTTCTGGTTTACCTGAACTTATTGGCCATTGAATTCCTAATTCTTCTCTAAGCTTTCGGGCTGAGCTACTCTTAACGCCAGCAACAATAAACCACACTATGGTTCCGACTATGATGAAGACTCTAAAAGCAATATACCCCTCAAAAGGAAGTCCTCCCATACTAGCAACTATGAGGACAAGGATGATTCCTATAACAAATGAACCCCACGAGGCCCACAAAAACGTGTTTGTTGCAGAAAGTTGTGCGTTATGCCACTCGGTGAATTTTTCTGGATCAAGGCCTGGATAATCCTGAGGGGTAAGTCTTTTGAGTCTTGGTCGCCTTACAGCGATAACAATTCCGATGATCATCAAAATGATTTGTAACATGGGGATTCTCCTTTCGATTTTACAGTCAACGTTTAAATCAGCGGCGCAGCTTTTTGCGTCCGCTGGATTTTTTTGTTGGGCGATGGTCACTCTGAATTCCAGATGTTTTTATCAACCCCATATTTTTTTTGTGTCATCTCAACAATTTCTCGATGAGTGCGCTCAATCCTTTCTCTTTCTTCTTCAGGGGACCTCGCTCCCCTGCAAACTCCATTTTGCAATTGTTCAAATACATCATAATAATCGTTTCCAATTTGAGCAGTATATTCAGTTCGTATCTTGGCAATCTCGTAATATATTTCCTCCATCTTCGCGTTATAATCTTCTGATTGATCTCCACGTATTAGATGAGAGGTGCATCTACGGGCAAGTGATGCTAACTGACACATCCGTTCCAACCATACTGGCACATTCACAGCAGAACGAATTACTGGCGAATCAGAGTAATCCCTTTCGACTATTCTGAGGATTGTCTTGGCTATTTGCTCAGCACTTTCCAAGTCATTGGCATACCGCCCATATTTTCGAGTAGCAAGAAGTCTTGGAACTTCAGCATCATCAATTCTAAACGGTAAAATACCGACTTGATTTCGGTTTGCCTCATTGACCAGCATATGTAACATCTCGTGTTTACACCAACCTGATTCTGAATACGCTGGGGAAATAATTGCAACAAAATATCTGCAATCGTGTACTGCATCTGTTATATGCTCCATAATAACATCACCGGGCAGTATTTCTATGTCATCTAAGAAGACTTTCAGACCGCGACGATCAAGAATATGGCCGATTTGACTGGTAAGAGTTTCTGTATCCCGATGAGTGTAGCTCAAAAATATATCATAGCGACTTGATGTAAGTGACATATTTTACAAACCTCCATTTTTATCTATTCGATCGGGTAGGTCAGGGGTGTTACCACCCCATCGCCCCCTAAGAACCGAGCGGGAAAGTTTCCAATCCGACGGCTCAAGCATCTCAAAGGCAACCCTTATTGGGTGGCCCGGCTGTGTTAACATTTGGCTGCTTTTAGTGCCAGATACTCTCTTGAACTCCTGGCCCCAAGCAGCTTACTTTCCTTATCATGCCTTCTTCTATAATAATAGTATGCATATTCCGGCAAATAAGGATTTGCATCAGCTTTGATTTTGACGTATCTTCTGATCTTAATGGAACTGACTCGAAAGACCTTGTAAATCTTTTTGGGTTCTTTCTTTGTTTTGGCTTTTACCGCAAACACAACTTTATTTCCACCGGCTGACCAGTAATTTACCTTTAGCCATTCTGTGGATTTCTTTCTGTGTCTGCGTTTAAGCATTTTCCATAATCGATCATATACATACTTGTCAACATGATCAAAAGCTTCCGATGCCACTATATGTTTATGGTAGTTGCCCCAACCTCGAAGCGCGTCATTCAGCTTCTTGATCAGGACCGGCATCGGTGCACCGACGTGTTTGCGGATCAATGTTCCCAGTTTCAGTTTGAGGGCGAGAACTCCCTCCTTAGATGGCGTAATGTGTAATACTCTGCCATGCTTTTTGAAACTTTGCCCGAGGAACGTAAACCCGTCCTTTATGTAAGTAATAAAGGTTTTCTCTTTTGAGAGTTCCAGACCACGTTCCGCAAGGAGCTGTATTATGGCTGGCATTACATTTTCTTCCAGTATCTTCTTTGATTTGCCTGTAACTACACCATCATCGGCATATCTAATGAAGTTTACGCGAGATCTTCTGGGGACTGATTTTCTAATAACTTCTTCCAGTCCATCCAGAGCCATGTTTGCCAGCGTTGGACTAATTATTCCTCCCTGCGGAACCCCTTTGCGGGACGAGTACATTTTGTTATTTTCAATGTAACCAGCCTCAAGCCATTTCCGAAGCACTTCTTTATCCATTGGAATATTTTCAAGAATCCATTCCTTTGCGATATTATCGTAATGTCCGAGTATGTCCAGCTCCAATACCCACGTTGCAGAGTTTGGCTTGTTCAGGGCATTAAAAGCGGCAGCAATGGCATCTGCACAGCTCCGCCCCTCCCTAAATCCATATGAGTTTCGGTCTGCTGTAGTTTCTGCCACCGGAGCCAGTGCAAGCTTGTATAACGCCTGCATTGCCCTGTCATGCATTGTGGGTATTGATAAGGGTCTTTTCTTTCCGTTCTTCTTTGGTATATAAATCCTCCGAAGAGGTTGCGGCCTGTATCCACGTCGCTTAAGGTTTAATGCCTCCCGCCATTTTCTTCCGGCACCCTTCCACAGGACACCATCCACGCCGGGAGTATTTTTACCTTTGTTTGTCGTCACCCGTTTCACAGCCAACAGCTTGGCGTAGAACGAGCGGGTTAATAGATACTGTAATACTTTTACTTTGTTCCATTTACCTTCTTGCACAGCCTTTGCGATACGCATCTGTAGCTTTCTGACCTGACGCCTCATATATTTCCAGTCTATGGAATTCCATTTCTTTGCGTCGTCGACAGGCGCACTAGCTCTTATGGCTATCTTTTGCTTTCCCATCTTTAAAAGTTCTCCGGATTCTCTCGCAACGAGACACCAGTTGGACGTCTGCACGCCTTCTCAACGGAACGGATGTTCACGCTTTCAGCGATAAGCCATGTTTCATGCTCTATCCCCCGGCTTTCCCGGAGGCATTTGCTTCTTCCAACCTCTCTCACCCGCCACTCCAACGGTGTGCCTTACGGTTTCACTTGCCTGTAATTGCTACAGGCGGAGGGACGGGGTTACCACGTTCCACCCAATTGATCCTTTGGATGACTTAGGTGCGCCCTCTACGCCGGTGGTCAAACAGTTCCGTGCAGGCAGTTACGAGACCTGCAACCTGACCACTCACCGCACACACAGGGGTGCGGTCTTAGACCTATTAATCCTCAGTAGGTCCGCACTTAGTTACGACGCTTACAGACATTCAATTAATTTCACCATATCATCCGTCCCTAGCCCTTAACGGAGGAGGATTCTCCGATGGGTTCTCCTGTCACCATTCAAACCCGTTTCGGTACTTTGTCAGCGGGGCTTCACACCCTGTCATGCAGCGCAACAGTAGCATGCCCGCGTAGGGAATCGGTAGGAACATACCGAGTACTCAAGGGATTATCCCTCAGTACACTCAATCAGGCGACATCGTGTCGCCCCCCAACGAAAAATTAACACGCGTGCGGCAATCTGCCACTGAAGATTATTAAAAGTATAAATTTCGCAAACCTTGTAAGCCCGATTCGGCGATATAATAGCACGTCTTGTTGAATGACAGGTTGTACGTTGCTTTTATCCCTTCGATCTTTGCTCATTGATGATTCTCCAAATTTCAGAATCCTGATCAATTAATTCCTCTGGGAGAATAAACCAAATAGGGTAACCATGAGAAGAAGGCATCCCAATACATTGCTTTCTGTCAATTTGTTTTTCAGGATCGTCCCATTCTCTTCTTGCAATATTCCACCTTATAGCAAAACAATCCTCACCTTCCCATTCAACTCTTGCCAATGAAAATGAGTCGTTTCCCCCATCATGTAAAATCCTTATATTTGAAATATATTCTTGGGGACTAATAACTTGATTTGGATTTATATAATTCATAGTACCTCCTTTTGCCTTGTTACATATTGAAGTACAACGTTCAGCATAAGGCGCGGCGGCTTTTTGCCGTCGCCCTTAATGCTGTGGTTATGCAGAATTGCTATCTTCTCTTAGTGCTTGATGCTGACGGATTCGCGAATAAATGACACTTGCAATCAATGATGAAGCGATACCGAGAACAAAGCCAAGCAGGTAGTTGAACGCTGTTTTCTGCCATGACTGAGTTCGTAAAGCACTCTTGACCGCTTCAAACTGTTCATGTGTCAGTTTTTCAAGTTCCTTTGCTTTAGCGTACTCTTCCTCAATGACTTTTTTTGCCTTTTCAGTTTCAACCATGTCTCCCTTTATGTTTATCAACTGCTTTTCAAGATCTTTTAAGCTTCCAATCGCTCGTTCTACAGTTTCAATGCGTTCTTGGAGTTGTGGCTTTTCGGGTTGTACGAAAAATGATATCCCAGAAAACAACAATCCTAAAATTGATGATAATGCAGCGGCTATCCCAAATAGCAGTTCCCAACGTTGTCGAATGGTTCGTCGCTGTGCTGGCGCAACTTGTAAACGCTGGATCTCAGGATGATCATTTAGAACTTTTAGGATTTCATTCTGGTCGATGAGCCTGATGTTCAAGTTTTTCGGTAATTCTTGAATTGAATTTCTAAGTGAAGGGGTGAGATTGGCGGAGGACATTATAATAAGCTGTTTCGGCTTATATGAGCTTGACTGAACTTGATCGATAATTCTCCGGACCATTGAGACAGACAATTGTCGCGTATGTTTAACTTGAACCGCAACTTGTTGCCCCTCGGCCTCTCCAATTATGTCAACACCTTGATCACCAGGCCCACCCACAAGTTCAACACGCTCGAGTCCCTGAGCCTTCAGTATCGCGGCACAAAGTTTCTCAAACTCAACAGGTGTAAGCTGATAAAGGCTGTCTATTTCAATCGTCATTTAAATTACCTTGATAGATGTTCACTGTTTCTCTACCCGTTGGGATGCATAACGGCCAGCTCACAAGCCACGCCGAGATGCTCAGCAAAAATTGAAAGAAGCCCCTCGTGGTCTTGTGACGCGACAGGTTAAAAGCCGATTTTGCCCGCTATTTACCGACCTTGTATTTTTGATAACCAGTTATTATTACAACAATATTTTGATTCTTATTTTCTATTTTCAACTTTTGGCAAGATTGCCAATTTTTGTAAATAGACATCAATTCAGCCCAGAATTTTATTTTAATACTGCCATTTGGTAAATATGCTACCACTGATGATCTCGCAAAAAGTCAGCGTCAGCAAAAAGAATACTATTTTGATGGCCTTTAACCCATGTCTAATCATGTAATCGTCGATTCTGAGGCAAATAGGAGACTCGATTTTTTGGGTTATAACGATTATTCGACTTTTTGCGAGTCCATCACCACTGGCATTTTTACCAAATACCATTTTTCACCCATCCCTTTTCAGCTTTTAACGTGGCGGTAAGGGGCCGGGCGATGCAAGCCAACTCACTCATTTATGGCGAGAAAGGTTGCCAATTACCAGACATTAAAAAAGGCGAAAAAATAGCCCGGTCGCTCTTGACTGCATCGTTAAGAATATTTTTAAGGTTGTGATCCAAATACAGTTGTAAATTTACCAAGATCTTTTTCTTTTACTTTGTAACAATAACTTGAATCGTCAACACAGAAAAATCGATCACTGTATGAAAATATTGTTACATTTTTGCCGTTTGAATTTTTTACAACTATCCAGTTACCAACCTGCAATTTTTTTTCTAAAACTCTATTCGAGTCTTCAATAATAGAATTAAGACTTTTTAATTGATCCTGAGTAAGTTGTATCTTTTCACCATTTATATTGTTAACCATATGGCCTTCAACGATTTTGCCGATACTTGTACACCCAATTAACAATAATATAGAAATAGATAAGATAATAAATTTAGTTCTCATTTTATTCTTAACGCCAAGTTTAACCGGCAAGGCGGAACGCCTTGTCGGCGTTGAAACTTTTGTTAGACCCATTTAGGATCTGTATTTTTTGTACATAGCCAAGTTAAAACACCTTGATCACGAGCAGCTTTTACTAGCCCTTTATCTGCTGATACAAATCTAGTCTGTGAACCCAAGTTAAATTGTGAATATTTACCTTTTAATATAGCGAATAATTGTAAAGCATCAGCAAAGTCAAGATTATATTGTTTTGCCATCTTACTTACATTTTTGAATGTAGCAGGATCAGCTAATGTCATGTTATCGACTTCGGGCTTACCTCCATAAATCATAATTAGCAAATCCTCAACTGCCTTATGATAATCTGGTTTATCCCATTGCCCTTTCCACTTTCGTTTTAAGACACCTAATGATTCAATGAAAGAAATCAATGTAATACATGCATTCGGAGTTGAATTATAGTAATTATGAATGCTCTTCGATCCAGGCTCATCAACAACTAACTTTATCAATGCAGATGCGTCTAGGTAATAATAGAAAATTGCATTAGACATTTTCGATACCTCTTGGTCTAACAGATATTATGGGGATTCTCGTTTTGTAGGGTAAAACGGGATTCCTCATAGTATAGAATGTTTAGGTTAATTGTTAACAATATTAATTAATAAAACATATAATTTTATGGAAAAACTTTTATAAAAAATATGTGTTTATTTTGGCTTTATAATTGCTCATAAAGAAAACTAAGTCGGAAGATACACTGATTTTTCATTATGGTTCAGGGCCTTATGGATGTCAACAGATTATGGATTTGGCTTTTGTTTGGACAGGATTTAAAGGATTGCAGGATATTTGAGATTTTTAATTGATGCCTTTATCTTTGAGAAAGGTTTAAAACCTGTCTCTACACTACTTCGAATCAGGATATGTCACTCAAAATGATTGGGGATTAATGCCCGCACAGCATGAATGCCCTGTTTCTCTAATGGATGGTTAAGATACCCAATTCAATTTCAGTTTCTTTTGAGAATGAGCACAATCCTGTAAATAAAGATTAATTAGATTCTGATAGGGAACCCCGGTTTCCTCAGATTGTTTTTTAAAATATTCCACCACATCAACGTTAAGCCTCAGAGTTACCTGCTTCTTAAGGTGTTTGGCATAAGGATTTTTTACTGATTTTGAGAAATCGTATTCTTTTTTCATGACAAAAAACTCCCATACTGTTTCTGCTCTTTCCTGGTTGCTTTACGAGCAGAAATTATCCTTATTGATCATGTCATTTTCTCTATAACAATGACACACAACCAGCAATCTAAGGGCAGAGCTGATTCCAAGAATAATAAATCGTTCTTCATCTCCGGAATGCTCTGTATCAAATATCATTCGTGCATTTGGGTCAGAGAAAACTGTTTTGGCTTCTTCAAAGGATATATTATGCTTTTCAAGATTTTCCTCTGCCTTCCTGCTATCCCATTTAAATGACATTGTTTTCATATCACCTTAATTTTTCAAGGGCCTCACCAATTTCCGGTGCCATTGAAATAAAACTGTCCAGCGTCTCACATCTGTACTGTTCGCATCCTGCACAGTGAGGTGTATTCTTTTCAATGTTGCATTTTCGTATCGGGCAAACGGTTTCAGTAAAGTAAAATTTGATACCTTTGGATTTACATCCTGAACAGTTGATCTGTTCAGATTTAATGTCTGCGTTATATTTTCTGCTCCATTTTTCTGCAACTTCTGCCCTTAATGCATCATCGTTTTCCTTTGTCGCCACATAGCACTCGCATTTTTCACAATCCATACCACAATAAGCAATCATGTCTGCCTCCTTAAAATATTATAAATTGATTATTTTTCTGAAGATAACGTGTTTTTGTTATCCTTGCTTTCCAGTGAAAAATCTGCGGAATAGGACCAGAAGCAATTTAAAAAAGGCTGCAAACTCCAAGAAGGCGCATATTCCTGATAAGTGTTTTTCTGCCCGGACATTTCTTTTTTGTTCTCTAATTGGAATCTATCCCGTACTTCTTCATCTTTTTCCATACAGTGACACGGCTTACGCCCAGTATCCTGGCGGCCTCCGATTGATTGCCTTCCGCCTTTTTAAGGGCAGTAACCAGGTTTTCCTTATCCTGTGACTCATTGAGCGGCTTTTTAACAGCACCTTTTTCCATTCTGCTGCCCTGCTGTTTAACCTTTACCGGCAGATGATGCACATCTATGGCCCCGCCAGGACAGAGCACGGACGCATACTCAACAGCGTTTCTGAGTTCCCTGATATTACCGGGCCATGAGTAGGATGTAAGTTTTTCCATGGCCTCCGGGGTACAGCCCAGTATCCTTTTCCCCTGTTTCGGATCGATCCGTTTTATAAAACTCTGCACTATCAGCGGGATATCCTCCCTGCGCTCGGTAAGTGCGGGACTGAAAAGGGGAAAGACATTTATCCTGAAGAACAGGTCTTCACGAAACTGTCCTTCGGATACCATTTCTTCAAGATTTTTATTGGTGGCAGTCACTATCCTTACATCAATGGAAATGGGTTTATTGTCGCCAACCCGTTCCACTTTTTTATCCTCCAGTATCCTTAAAAGCTTTACCTGGGTGGACAGGGGAACATCCCCGATTTCATCCAGAAATATTGTTCCTCCGTGTGCAGCCTCAAAGCGACCTTCCCTGTCGCGGTCTGCACCTGTAAATGCCCCCTTTACATGTCCGAAAAGTTCGCTTTCAAGCAGGTTTTCATTCAGGGCCGCACAGTTAACCTTTATAAAGGGCATATTGCTCCGGGGGCTTGCCTCGTGGATTGCCCTGGCAACCAATTCCTTGCCTGCTCCGCTGGGCCCAAGGATCATGACAGGCGCCTCTGACTGGGCAACATTTTCAATCAGCTCGAAGAGGTTACGCATGATATCGGATTTCCCGAGCATGCCGTGATAGCCGTCATCAAGATGAAAGGTCTTGCGTAATTCCTGGATCTCGTTCTGTTTGCGGATAACCTCTGACATGTCGGTTAGTGTCTCCACCGCACCGATGATATTGCCCTTTTCGTCCTGCAGCATACAGGCACTTTTAAGGATATGGGTTGTTCGCCGGTCCTTGGTGGTTATCAGGCATTTTTTATCTCTCATCTTGCCAATAGTAAAAAGCCTGCAGTATTCCGTTCCCGGTCCTTTGCCGATAACCTTGCAGCCGGTACAGTTTAGCACGGTGCATGATTTACCGATTAGTTCTTCGGCAGAGTAGCCGGTAAGTTTCTCTGCCGCAGAATTTACAAGCCGTATTTTTCCCTCATCATCAACCACCATTAAACCGTCATGAAGGGTATCAACGATTGTCTTCCAGTATTTTTCAAAATTCATGGGCATCTCCCTGTGTTAAGGGCTGTTAACCTGTTAACCTAAATAGTGTTAAGTTAACACCTGTAAATGGGTATGTCAATGAAGAGTGCCATGAAATATACCATAATATCAATGAGATATAAATTATTTAATTTTGGCACAATCCTCGCAAAAACCCGGGCAGAATCATATTTATTTCATTCATTAAAAAACAGAAGGGTTTGATTTTATAACATGCAAAATATTTTAGGAGGCAAAAATGAATAAATTAAAGTGGCCGGGTTTTATTTTCTCGGGTTTTTTGTTTTTCATGGTTTTTACCATACCACCCCAGGCCTTTGCTTCGGATGATGTCGACGAGTTAAAGGCTCAGCTGAAGCAGATGAACCAGCAGATGATGATGCTTCAGGAGAAGCTGGAAAAACTGGAAAATGCAAACTCGGAAAAGGATGATGAGATCGATGAGATCGATGAAAGGCTCAATAAGGCCGAACTTCACACTGCATCGGACAAGCTGTCTTGGAGCGTGGAGCTCAGAACAAATGCAGAGAGCATACATTATGACGATACACTCTTTGCACCTGACTGGCTGGTCAACATGTTTTTTATGCCTTTCAATGGTTCGGATCCAATGAGTGGCGGCCTTAACGGAATCCCTGCAAATATGGTTCCTGCCATTATGGGCGGATTTGCCTCCATGGGCATCCCGGCAGAAAAGGTCTCATCAGACAATGATATAATCTATACCTCAAAATTCCGTTTAAACATGAAGGCAAAGATTAACAGCCAGCTGGATTTTGCCGCAAGACTTGCAGCCTACAAGGTCTGGGGAGACAGTACGGGTGTTAAATTTAACGGAGGAAGCCTGGGAGATGTTACCTTTGACGGAAACAGCACCAGCCTGCCCCATGGCGACACAATTCACCTGGAACGCGCCTATTTTAATTATAAAGGCAGGATGGGGAATGTACCGGTCAATTTTTCACTTGGACGTCGTCCCTCAACAGACGGCCCTCCAATGGAGTATGGCAATTACAGTCTTGAGGGAGGTTCACCCTATACACCAATCATAAACTGGCAGTTTGACGGGGCATCACTGGCCTTTGGCCTTGAAGATGCAACCGGAATTCCGGGTTTTGATTTCAAACTCTGTTACGGCGTAGGCTTTGAAGGAGACTGGGGTAACAGCTCATCGCTTAATGATACCAGGCCGGATGTTGATGATGTTCACCTGTTTGGATTCATTACCACATTGTTCGATGACGGCAGGATGAGCGCTGGCGTCAATTATGCCCATGCATCCAAGATTACAGACGGATTTACCGGAACAACCGTTATGCCATTTATTGTATCAAAGCAGGACACTGATGGTGACCTTATACCTGAATACTATTTTGAGGCCAATACAGGCGGGTATATCAGCCGAATCGAGCCCATGACAAACATCGGGGACTGGGATGCTTTGTCGCTGCTTTTAAGGGCAAACCTGGCCGAGTTCTCGGATGACCTTCCGGATATCGACATGTTCCTTTCCGGTTCATGGACTCATACGAAGCCTTCACGAATATCTACAAACCCATTCTATGAGATGATGGGCCAGGGTCTTCTGAGCTCAAACGGAATCCTGGAGTCACACAGTGGCTACGGTATATGGGCCGGTGTTGTTTTCCCCATGCCCAAAGATGCAAGGTTTGGTTTCGAATATAACCGGGGATCAAAATACTGGTTCAGTTTTACAGGTGCGGAAGATTCACTTATCGGAAGCAAGGCGGCAACAAGAGGACAGGTTTATGAAGGCTATTATATCCAGCCAGTCTTCGGTGATACCTTCTTCTTTAAAGTCGGAGCCAGATATTATGACTATGACTATACAGGAAGCGGAAACCCGCTTGGCGCACCGGTAAAGATCGAAGATGCCATGGCACTGGATTCTCTTAACGCCATAGTTGACAAGGTGTGGGGAGCCTATGCCTCAGCCACTCTCAGGTGGTAGGCAAGATAATGATGAAAGCGGCTGTAATCATTATCGACAGTAATCGCCAGTATGACGGGTTGATGACCTGCATAGGATTACAGCTGAATGATATCCAGGTGAAAATGTTCGTCCTCAACAGTGAAATTGAAAACATGGATGAGGCCTATCGGGAAAACATGATGTTTTTCAAAGAGGTTGGGGGCGAATGTTATTCGAATAACCAGGTTAATGTGGAGGAATACGGCTTCACATTCCGGAGCCTCAGGGAAGTTGGCGCGGGGCTTAAAGAGATAGACCGGGTTATTCCTTTTTAGAGGAATCCTTTATGAGGGTACTGCATCTGCTTCGAACGGAGCCCAGCATTAGTGTTGAGAGATTTATCGAGTGTTTTTCCGATGAAGAGGAAAGTGCCGTGGAGGCCCTGTATCAGGGAGATGTTGACTGGAGCAGGCTTGTTGATGACATATTTTCATATGACAAGGTTATATGCTGGTGGTAGCAGGGTTAACAATTTATCCCGAATTTCTGTAAAAGGGGATTTACTATGACAGGTACTCTGGGGATTCTGGTTACATCGGATAAACATCTGGATTATGTGATCAGCCTTACTGAAACAGCCTTTAACAAGGGGAAAGATATCAGGATATTTTTTACCGGAAGGGCTGTAAAGCTGATCGAATCAGGTGATTTTAAAAAATTAAAGGGAAAGGCAAATATTGCTGTGTGTGATTTCAGCTGCCGTTCACTGGGGTTGAATGGCCTGCCGGAAATAGAGCCGGCCATTTTTGAAACACAGGCAAAACATGCTGAGATTTTTAAAAACTGTGACCGTTACGTGGTCTTTTAAAAAATAATGGAGGATTAAAATGAAAAAAAGAACATGGATTACCTTAATATCACTTATTCTGGTTTTTACCTTTATATCCCCTGCAATAGCAGGAAAAGAAGGCAACAAACGAAAGGGTAAACATCTTTACCGCACAACGTACAAGGCATGTCATGGAGAAGAGGCTATACCGGTAAGCCCTGATTCAAAGACTCAGGCCCAGTGGGAAAGGGTTTTTGAGAAAAAGGACTGGGAAGTTTTTGGCTGTGAAGATGCATGGAAAGCCCTGTCAGAAGACGAGCTCAAAGATATACTGAGTTACCTTCACGGGCATGCGTTTGATTCACCGTCACCGGCGAAGTGTAAATAGCTGATAAAGGGAGCCTCTAATGGCAAAATTTATAGATAGACCCGTAACACGACGAAGCTTTCTCAAGTGGACCGGTGCGGCGGGAGCCGCAGCAGTAACCGGTTCACAGTCCCCTGTTCTTCATGCACTGGTTCCTGCTGATAAAAAGAAGAAAAAAAATAGAAATGTTGAACATAAATATTCAGCCTGCGACATGTGCCTTAACAAGTGCGGTCTTATTGCAAGGGTGGAAGACGGAGTTGTAAAAAAACTCGATCCTAATCCCAAATTTTTAAAATCAAGGGGGATGCTCTGCGCAAAAGGCAATGCAGGAATTCAGCAGCTCTATGACCCTGACCGGCTTAAATACCCGTTGCTTAGAACAGGTAAAAGAGGCGAGGGAAAATGGAAGCGCATTTCCTGGGAAGAGGCTCTTGACCATGCTGCAGGAGAATTAAAAAAGATAGCTGAGAAATACAGCAGATGCGGGGTATTGTTTACCCCCGGGTCTGATCTTCAGTCAACCTTTGTTCACCGTTTTGCCGAGGTTTTCGGGTCTTACAATGTTTGCACCCATGAATCCAGCTGTCTTTTAAGCAGGAACCGCGCCTACCTTGATACGTTTGGTGAAGTCCCTTCTGCCGATGTACTTTATACCAGATATATCATCACCTCGGGCGCAAATCCATTCGAGGCACTTATTACTCCTGACAGTATCGATTTAATGACCGCCAGGAAGAATGGGTGCAAACTTGTAGTTCTTGACCCTCGTTATACAAAAACCGCGGCAATGGCCGATGAGTGGTATCCTGTAAAGCCGGGTACCGACATGGCCTTTTTTCTGGCCCTTGCCCATGTGATTACCCAGGAAAAACTCTATGACCAGAAGTTTGCGGATGAAAAACTTTACGGTCTGGAGGAGCTGACCGAACATGTAAAGCCGTATACCCCCGAATGGGCATCAAAGGAATGCGAAATCCCGGCAGAAAACATCAGGCGTATAGCAAGGGAACTTGCGGATGCCGCCCCCTCTGCCATGGTTTACCCTGGAAGGCGAACCTCGGATTATACAAACTCCACACAGATCAGAAGGGCCATGGCTATTGTTAACGCCCTTCTGGGGAACTGGGATCAGCCGGGCGGACTCGTGGCGGCCAGGCAGGTCGGGCTCAAGTCCGTGCAGCTTCCGGAAGCGCCTTTTTATGATGACAACCCGGAGGATCGCATCGACTATGGAAAGGCCCATATGCTTTTTGAAGAAGAGGGATCTTTCAAACACATGCGTGACGGAATCATTGCCCAGGAGCCTTACCCTGTTAGGGGATGGTTTGTATACAAATATAATCCGCTGCAGTCGGTTGCCAACCGTAGCAAGACCCTGGAAATGATAGATAAACTGGATTTCATGATGACCATAGACATCACCATGAGTGATACGGCATGGGTTTCGGACCTTGTGCTGCCTGCCCCCAGCTATCTTGAAAGACAGGACTGTGCGAGCGGACTTCAGGGATCGTCGGCATGTGCATGTGTTGTAACACGCGATCCTGTCGTACCCGAGCTTTTTGAGTCAAAGCCGGCATTCTGGATTGTAAAGGAGCTGGCAAAGAGGATGGATCTCGGTGAATATTTTGATTTTACAATAGAATCTTACAGAAACGAGCAGTTAAGCAATCTGCCGGATGCGCCTAAGGCGCTGAAGGAGGATGGTGTTTATTATAATCCCGGTCAGCTATACGGGGTATATGAAGGCAAGCTCTTCAGGACCCGGTCAAAAAAGATAGAGCTTCACAATGAACGCTACGGAGACCTCGGGCTTGATCCAATGCCGGTATATCACGCCCCTGAAGAAATCCCTTCGGACCGGTTTCGAATGGTCCTTGGCAGGAATGCATATTTTACCCATTGTACCAACCACAACAACCGGCTCTTATATGAGTTTATGCCTGAAAACGGTCTCTGGATAAATCCTGTTTCCGCAGAACGGCTTGGTATTAAAGACGGGGACATGGTTTTAGTAAAGAGCGATGCAGGAAAGACTGAGCTCAAGGCAGCATTTAAAAAGGGAATCCGGCCGGATACGGTCTATATGGCAAGCGGTTTTGGTGTGCTTTCAAAAGGCCTGACAAAGATATACGGGAAGGGCGGATGTATCTCAGAGATTCTGGAGGATAAGGCGGATCTTCTTTCCGGAAATATGGCCATGCACGAAACATTTGTCAGCATATCAAGGAGCCAGTCATGAAAAATACACAACTTGCCATGGTGATAGATTCTTCTTCCTGTATTGACTGCAAGGCGTGCATGGCTGCATGCAAGGTTGAAAACAATGTATCCGAAGGTCACTGGAGAAACTGGGTAAAGGGTCAGGAACCTGACTTTGATGACCAGGGAAGATTAAAAAAAGCCGGTTCCGCCCATTTCCAGCCGGGAAACTGCATGCATTGCGACAATGCCACATGCGTACAGGCATGCCCTACAGGCGCCACTTACAAGAGCCCTGAAGACGGTACAGTACTTGTTAACGAGGAATTGTGCATAGGCTGCGGAAACTGCATACCAGCATGCCCCTATGGCGCCAGGTATCGTCATGTTGAAAAGAAAAAGGTAGACAAATGCGACTTCTGCCAGGACAGACGCGAGAGAGGCGAATTACCCGCCTGTGTTGTTACCTGCCCCACAAAGGCAAGAGTATTCGGGGATATCAATGATCCTGAAAGTGACGTACGCCGACTGTTGCAAAAAAACAGTTTTGTAAGGGTCATAAATCCTGAAACAGATACAAAACCGAATATCTATTATATGTCGGCTACTGCCCCTCTGAACTGGCCGGTAAAGGCAGAGATGCCTGCGGCCATGCAGATCTGGAAGGCAATCAATCCCTTTATGTGGGGTATTGTCGGCTTGAATATCCTTGGCGCCCTGGTCATGCTTGGGAAACAGCTTCTGGTAAAGGACGACCCCGCTGACCAGGAGAGAAAAGAGGAAGGAGACAATTAACATGCAGATAAAACGACATGACAAAATAAACATCTTTATGCACTGGTTTAACGCAGTTTGCTGGATTTTTCTCCTCCTCACCGGCCTGGGGCTTATAAAAAACCCGGATCTTCAGATCGCCGGGGGCGGGTGGGCAAACCTGATGCATAGTGTTTTCGGGAGCGGCGAAGCACTTCTGGCAGCCCATATAATCGCAGGATTTATATGGAGCGGAGGGTTTATACTGTACAGCATAATCTTCTGTAAAAAACATGTTATTCCCTTTGTAAAGGAAGTCATGACGGTTTCTCCCTATCAGGACACAATGTGGCTCATTAAAAAAGGAATTTACATGGTTCTGGGGAACAAGGCGTTGAAAAAACTGGGTCTTGATCCCCGTCTGCCGGACCAGGGATTCTATAATGTCGGGCAGAAGATCTTTGCAATACCATCGCTGTTCGGAGGCATTATTATCGCTGTGACAGGTTTTATCATGGCAGTCTCTGACAAATGGATTACTGACACGGGCATAGTGCAATGGGCAATACTCATCCACTTTGTGACAGTTATGCTGGTTTTTGCGGGATTGTTTATACACGTTTACATGGCAGGTATTGCTGCAGGGGAAAAGCCTGCATTTACCTCCATGTTTACAGGAAAGGTACCGGAGGATTATGCGGAACATCACCATAAGCTCTGGTATGACAGGATAAAAAGCTAGACCCGGATGGAGCAGTCACACCTTAGCGTAACCGCGGGATGAAAGTTTTCGCGGCAACCTAACATACGCTTTTTATTGTGAAATCCGGGTCGATAAGGACACTTTTATCAGGCTTTGAGGTTTTCCTTATCGGGAGGGGTGTCTGTATTTAAAAAGTGTCCTTGCCCCCGGCCTTTGCCGGGGGCGCTTTTTTATTAAAGATACACTTTATTTTAGGCACTAATGATGAGACTCATCCTTATAATTCTTTATATTTTCATTTTTATCTCTTCCAGTGCTCTGGCGGGTGAGCGCCCTGTCTGGTGGAAGCAGCTGGCGGCTGAGGCAGAAAGAGATGACTACCGCCTTGTAACACTGGATGAACTTAAGAAGCTTTATGAGTCAAAACATCCCTTTCTGATCCTGGATACCAGGACAGAGTATGAATTTAATGACGGACACCTGCCGGATGCAGTAAATCTGGAGTTTGACCTGGGAGATAAACTTCAGCTCAAACCGGAAAAAAAAGAGATCTTTTTAAAGCTCCTGGGCACAGATAAAGACAATAAAATCATTATCTACTGCCGCGGTTTCAGGTGACTCAAGAGCGGGATTGCCGCTTCATGGGCCGTGCGCCTCGGGTATAAAAATGTAAGCAGGTTTCCACAGGGTTTTTTTAAGTGGAGGGACGCGGGTTTACCTCTTGAGAAGCAGGGCAAGTGATTTTCTGACAGATTGTAAAAGCTCCAGCAGCATATAGGCCGAAATGGTATAAAAACAGTCCGGATATTCAAAAGCCAGCCTGTTATAAAAGGTATCTATCCATGGAAGCATCACCTTTGATATAAAGGCTTCAGCCTCCTTTAACTGAGCGTTCTTTTTACTTTTCCATCCCTTTTCCAGGATAAAATAGAGCATTTCAAGCTCGATACACAGATGATCCGGGGGTTCGTTAAAATCATCGGATATATCAAGCCCGGCGGAATCAAGAAATTCCTTCATCCTCATTGCAGCCGGCCCCATCAGCGGTGCGTTTTCATACTCATAGCAGGACTCAAACAGTGGTGCTGTAATTCCATTCAGATTGCTGATGAATAATCTCACATACTCTTCATTCAGCTTCAGGAATAGATTTTCCGGATCATCATACGCGTCTAAAATAGACCTGAATTTTTCAAGCCCCTGGTGGATATCAATATCCAGATCATTTTCAACGGACTCAAAAACTTCAGAAAAAGACCCATCCAGAAGTGTCCTGCATTGATCCGGATCCGGACCCCAGAAGATACAGCACAATGCGTCCAGGCCCTCAAGAATAACTTTTTGAGATCTGATTTTTAATGATTTCGTCAATTTTTGCCCCGCGGAGAAGATTTTTTAAAGACAGGTGCATATTTCCGGAATTTATATTCTATTATCCCCGGTCTCAGACTGTGTATATCACATAACTATCTTTTTTGAAATTCTTACTTTAAGATATGGGCAGCCGGACCGGTTTTCCGGCATTTCTAATTTTCATACTCATATTCATAGGACCGGGTTTCTGTTATTTTAACAGGGATTCCTTTGGCTCCAGGCACATCCATTTCCATGCGGATAATTCTTTCCGCATCTTCCTTATAGATATTCATTGTTGACGGATCTATAAGGCGTGTAACCTTCCCTGTTATTGAAGAGCTTATTTTGCCTGACTTAATGGATTTATCATTCCTGTTTTCTTCTTCCGTTGAGACTGATTCTGCTACATCATTTACCAGATCAGTTATGCCTTCGCCCGTATCGCCGTATGTCTGCTCAATCACCACACATTTGACATTTTTATACTGAACCATTTCCTTAAAATGTGTTTTTACCTTATAGGTCAGCTTTGCTCCATTTGGCAGGATAAAAGGTGTTTCGGACTCCCAGACATCCCCTATAGAAAATTCCTTATTAATATAATTTCCAATTCTTCCGTCCCATTCAGTAAATTCTCTCTGTTTGAGAGTATCTATATCAAGGGATGATGCGATATCTTCTGCTATTCCAGGATGATACTGCGATTTAATTGCTTCCAGCACTTTTTCATATCCTGCAATATCCTTTATTTCTCCATCCTTATCGAGTTTATAAGTAATTACAAAATCAGAGAGCAGGGCAAGCAGCGGATTTGTTACTTCCTTCCCGTTTCTCATCATTACCCTGCTCTGCGGTTTGGAATCTATATCCCATCCTTCGCTGGTCTTTTTGCATGTAACCCGTGTAACGGAAAGGGTATCATCCATTTGAATGCCGGTCTCTCCGGTCTGCCTTTCCCTGGTGACCGACAATCTCTGAATATATGCCTCCCCATCCTTTCTGTTGAAGGTGAATTTAAATTCCTTATCAGGACTGCATCCGGGGAATAAAAAATATAATGCCAGAAGAAAAATCGAATATTTGTAATATCCCTTGTTAAAGACTTTCATGGGATCTCCTTTTCAGCAAGCTCTGAGGCCAGTGCCCTTATATGCCTGTCATCTGTACCGCAGCAGCCTCCCAGCATTTTAAGGCCAGGGATTCGGTTCAGGGCTGCAACTGATTTGCCGAATATTTCGGGATCTTCCTCCACAAGTTCTGCGCTGTTGTTAAGATCTTCGGGACTGAGAGCAGCGGTATTTGCAAAAAGTCCGATAATGCGTTCTCTTACCATGGGGGAAGAGTTTGTTTCGTGCATCAGCGCTGCCTTTGCAAAGGATGCATGGGTGCAGTTGAGCATAAACGCCAGGGGTTTAGGGCTGACCGCACTGTCAATCTCGGCTATTGCTCTTTTTAACGGGGTTCCATCGAGCATGGTTCCTTCCGGCCGTGCAACAAAACTTATTACATAGGGGCTTCCTGCAGCTGCCAGGGCAAAGGCCAGGCCCTTTGCCTCATCAAGGGCCGGTAAGGTCGCAGCGAGTGTAAAATCCACCCCTGCTCCTGCCAGTTTTTCTGCCTGCCACATGTGAAACTCCCTTGCATCATCAAGGCTTAAGGCATCTTCCGGGGTATAGGCATCACCCTTACAGCTCATAAGACCGCATATGATGATTTTATTTCCATAGTCTCCATAGCCTTTGCGCAGCTCATCCAGAAACCTGTAATTATCGGCATTTACATCATATGCATCATACCCGGCATCCTTTATCCTGCTCCGGCTGGCCCGCCATGTCGGAGTGGACAGGATAAGAGGAAGATCATATTCATGCCCTGTGTCCATATAGCCGCGGTAGATTTTCTCCATGGCAGCCCGTTTATGCTCATCATAGATAAAAGCGGAATTTACAATATGGGGGTCAAGTTCAAAACTGCTGTCCCGCCTTAAACGTTCTATAACCGCTCCTTCACCGAGAATGGTGTTTGAATCTTCAATTAATCTTAAGAGATCATGGGTATTCATTTACAATAAAGTCCTTTTTAATTATTCCAAAATTAAGTTATCTTTTTCTTCCGTGCATCCCTTACTATATAGGAATTATCCGAATTTCTCTTGATCTCGAACAGGTCAATAGCCTTAAAAAGACTGCTTAATTTTGCGTAACCGTAATTCCTGCTGTCAAATGATGTTTTATTGGATATATGGGCTCCAACCGGACCAAGACCTGCCCAGCCGTTTTCTTCCTCTGTTGCTTCAACTGCCTGGCGCAGCAGATTAATAAGCTTTGTATCGGATTTTAAATTTTTAGGTTTTTCCTGGGCCTCTCCGTTCTGTTTGGGTTCCTCATCCAGAAACAGAAATTTTGAGCATGCCGCCACAAAGGGTGAAGGGGTCTTACGTTCGCCGAATCCCAGGGCAACCTTACCCTCGGCAATGGCGCGTGTAACAAGCGGGGTAAAATCACAGTCAGAAGAAACAAATCCCATTACATCAATATCCTTTGTATACATGACATCCATTGCGTCAATAACCAGGGCTATATCCGAGGCATTTTTGCCCTTGATTATGTCAAACTGCTGCACCGGCTGGATTGCATATTCATGTAAAATATCTTCCCATGGTTTCAGCGTTGGAGACTTCCAGTTCCCGTATGCCTTCCTTATTGTTACAACTCCATATTTGGCAACCTCGCTCAGGACGTCTTCAAACTTGTTTGCCGGTGCGTTATCCGCGTCTATGAATAATGCTATTTTCTGTTTTGCTTCACTCATTTGAGCAGGACCTCCATTTCCGGTTATTCTACATATACATACATGTCTTGTGTTTCAGAATCCGGTACAGCGCCTTTTCTTTTAAAGAGTTCACTTAATGTCACAAACTCATACCCCTCTTTTAAAAGCTTCGGGATTAATGTATCAAGCGCCTCAGGAGTCGGATGCGGTTTTGGCTGAACATCATGAAGGAGGATTATGGCGCCGTCTCTTATCCCGGGCTCAAGTTTCTGCATGATATGCTCAACCGTATCACCACCTCCGCCCGGCCAGTCTCCGGCAACAATACCCCCTGCAAAGGGCATATCAATGGCCTTATACATGGTGCTGCTTGTTGAAAGATTTGGAGGCCGGAAAAAAACCGGCGCAACTCCGGCGTATTTCTTAATAACTCTAGCAGTATCATTTACAGATTTCTTTATCTCATCAGCGCTCATCCCGGCCATATCGTCATATGTCCAGGAATGATTACCAATCTCATGGCCATCGGAAACCATACGTTCAACAACACCCTTTGTGGCATCATTTATATTCTGTCCGACCAGAAAAAATGTCGCCCTTATCCCATAGGCCTTAAGCTTATCCAGAACCAGCGGAGTTAATTCGGGATCCGAACCGGGACCGTCATCAAAGGTCAGGGCACACAGCTTTTGCTGATTCGAAATCTCATCAACAGATTTTTTATCGGCAGAATATACATTTGTTTTGCCCGGTGAAATCACCAGGATGAGTGTCAAAAAGATAAACAGTAATTTCATGCCCTTCCTCCGAAAAGATAATCTCTGTAAGCATTCCTTAAATAGCACCTTTTTTCAAAATATACAAAATCAACTGTAAAATCAGCTCAGGGCTATCATCCCTCACAGGCAATTATATCCTCGGGCACATTGAGCCATGCAAGAGCAGCGTCAACAGCTCGAAATACGACAAACTCCCAGGGCATGGAATCAGTATAGGACTGGTACATTCTTGCGAGCCCAAAGGTAAGAGATTTTGGTGCAATTACCGCGACTTTTGGAGGCTCAGAGGAGTTGTTGAAGTGCTCCATCACAAAACCGGCTAATTGACGGAGGGTCTCCGGGTTTCTGGGTCGGCTGTCAGCTTCACGTAAATCGATCAACGCTTTTTTAGATGGACCATATATTTCTCCTTTGAAATGTCGTGAATAAAATTCAAGGAACTCATCATCTTTAATCTCACCTGTATGAGTGATAATAACCAGGTTATATTCCGATATGGATTTAATGGTGATTGGCATGGTTTTTCCTTCCTCTGCTTCACTGTGACTTTTAATAGCCGGTTTATCGGGTTAATTATCCGGGTTAGAGGATTTTTTCTGCCTTTTCCCGGTTTTAATCCTGTATCTTAATCCCATACATATTTTTATGAATACGATCATATTTGAGGCTTTCCTTTTTATGGGGGCTTTTTTCTTCTGCTGCGTAGCCTATTGCCATTATTGAAAGAACCTCCATTCCTTCCGGAAGGCTTAAGAGCGATGCGGCATACTGCCCTGCGGTCATATCATACGAAAAATTCCTCTTTCGCAATTGTATCCAGCAGGCGCCAAGCCCCAGTGATTCTGCGGCGAGATAGATATGCGTGGAGGCGATTGAGGTGTCCTCGATCCACACATCACTCTTGTTTTTATCTGCACAAACCACAATGCCCAGGGCCGCGCCCTTTAAAAATGCGGAGCCATGGGGTTTGGCCTTTGAGAGTTTTTCAAGCATCTCTTTGTCATCAACAACAATGAATTCCCACGGGTCTCTTCCCATGGAAGAAGGGGATCTTAGAGCGGCCTCGATTATTATGTCTATTTTTTCCGGCTCAACAGGCTGGTCGTTGAACTTTCTTATACTCCTTCTTTTTTGTATTTCGGGCATTACCATTTTAAATTTCTCCCTGTCTGTTTAACTATTATGGAATGAGATAAAGTTACGATATCCCGGGGGCTAAACACAAATGTTTTTTTCATTCCCCTGAATTGATCTGCCCCGTAAGATTTTATCCTGCTGTCATTTTGAGGAGATGCGGGAAACCCGGTTGTGCCGACAGCTTTAAAAACCTGGTTTAATATAGCCATACAATATGGTAATCTGGCATCCATTCGTTTTCATGTTCAGGCAGCTTAATACACTATTTTA
Source organism: Desulfatiglandales bacterium (assembly GCA_963667015.2). Lineage (GTDB taxonomy): Bacteria > Desulfobacterota > DSM-4660 > Desulfatiglandales > HGW-15 > JAAZBV01. Next base: position 348,308 of record CAXXJJ010000001.1, on the reverse strand, counting down.
TAAACAGAAAACCATGGAAATACCGATCCTTAAAGACATCATCATTATATTCGGGCTGGCAATCGTTGTTATTTTTATATGCTCCAGGATATACATCCCCGCAACCGTGGGGCTTTTAATAACCGGCATTATTGCCGGTCCCCATGGCCTGGGTCTGATTCATTCAGTCGATGAGGTTGAGATCCTTGCAGAAATAGGGGTTGTCCTGCTGCTCTTTACAATAGGCATTGAATTTTCAATGGAAAACCTGCTTCGTGTGAAGAGGACTGTCCTGCTTGGAGGCTCAGCCCAGGTACTGATTACCATTCTTATAACCTTTTTTATTGCCTTAAAGGCAGGGATGCCTGTTATCCACGGATTGTTCGCCGGGTTTCTTGTGGCATTGAGCAGTACGGCAATTGTCCTTAAGATATTCCAGGACAGGGCCGAGATAGAAACTCCCCAGGGTCGGACCTCTCTTGCTCTCCTGATTTTTCAGGATATTATTGTCGTACCCATGATGATCATACTCCCTCTCATGGCAGGAGGTTCATCGGAAAATATATTAGGTGCCGCACTCGGTCTTCTTAAGGGTGGAGGAATAATTGTACTGGTAATATTAAGTGCAAGGTGGATTGTCCCCAAGGTCCTTTTTTTAATAGCAAGGGTAAGAAGCCGGGAGCTTTTTCTTTTAAGTATCATCTTTATATGCTTTTCAGTAGCATTTTTGACATACTATGTCGGCCTGTCACTTTCCCTTGGCGCGTTTCTTGCCGGGCTTATTATCTCGGAAACAGAGTTCAGCCATGAAACGCTTGGAAGCATTCTCCCTTTTAAGGATATTTTCACGAGCATCTTCTTTGTATCCATGGGCATGCTCCTGAATTTGGGCTTTCTTCTGGAACACCCTCTTCAGGTAACCTTAATGACTCTGTCCATTATACTGATTAAATGTCTTGTGGTTATAATTGCAGTGCTAATTGTCGGGTTGCCCCTCCGCATCGCCTTACTGACAGGGCTTTCTCTGTGCCAGGTAGGTGAATTCAGCTTTATACTCTTTATGAAGGGTGTAGATCTGGGACTTTTCAGGGGCGAATACTACCAGTTGTTTTTAAATATTGCGGTAATCTCCATGGGCCTGACACCTGCTATGATATACCTTTCCCACCTGATCGCATCAAAGGTGGACAAAATCCAGATAAGAAACCGTCTTTTAACCGGGTGGCGAAATGATCTGACAGCCGGGATTATTGATAATAAGATTACGGATCATATCATCATTATCGGCTTCGGACTCAACGGCAGGAATCTGGCAAAGACATTGAAGGCCTCGGGCATTAGCTACAGGGTAGTTGAGACAAACCCTGACACCGTCTCAGCCGAGAGGAAAAAGGGAGAACCCATATTTTTCGGTGATGCAACCAGGGAAGAGGTGCTTAAAGGAGCGGGTATTTCAGAAGCAAGGATACTGGTTGTTGTTATTGCCGATCCGGCAGCGACTCAAAGGGTTGTGGATACGGCAAGAAAAATAAATCCGAAGATATATATAATTGCCCGTACGAGATTTATGTCAGAGGTTGAGGAACTGGCCCGGCTGGGGGCAAATGAGATAATACCTGAAGAATTTGAAACCTCCATAGAGATATTCAGCAGGGCACTTTCCAAGTACCTTATTCCTAAAAGTGAGATTGACAAACATGTCAGTGACATACGCACCGGAGGCTATCAGATGCTCAGATCCAGGGAAAAGGCATCCAACAGTTTTGCAGATCTGAAATACCAGCTGCCGGATATAGAGATAGGGACATTCAGAATAGACCCTGATTCAACTGTAGCCGGCAGGTCTCTCAGCGAGCTGCAGCTTCGAAATCAGTTTGGAATAACCCTGCTGGCAGTTCAAAGAGGCGGAAGCACTGTCAGCAATCCTGAAAGCAGTTTTGTTATCAATGCCGGGGATATACTTATTTTTATCGGGAAACCCTATGCCTTCACTGATGCCTGTGAATACTTCAACCAAAGCTGTAGCGAGGTTTTTGGGGTGTAATAAAATAAAAAACTCTTATTATTGACAAAAACGGCTTCATAGGTAATTTACTCATATGAAAATATCTTTGGCTGGTAAATAAGGAGCATATTATGAAACTGGAGACTATTGAGGCACGTGACCTTCCTGATGCATGGTTTCAGTGTGTATACAGGATACTTGAGGCAGGATCAGAATACGTTATTGACAGGGGCAGCTTTGAGGGCCAGAAAAGGCTTGAATATGACTACATAACCGTTCATATAAAACATCCCGGTGTAAGGCCCCTGATCCCTGATATTCCCCCGGGACTTGGTATTCCAAATCCTGTTGCAGAGGGATACATAGAAGAATATCTTCCCTATCTTATGACCTCAGCCAAAAAGGAAGGGGAGGATTACACATACGGGCAGTATCTTGAAAAACAGATCGACGAGGTTATCCGCATGTACAGGGAAGACGGTCACGGCACAAACCAGGCCTACATGACCGTTGGTGAACCTGACGCTATTTTCCTTAATGATCCGCCGTGCCTCAGGGGTATTGATACCCGGGTAAGGGATAACAAGCTTCATTTTATTGTCTATTTCAGGTCATGGGACCTGTGGAACGGTTTTCCGGCCAATCTTGGCGGTATCCAGCTGTTAAAGGAGTATATGGCCTCAAGTATCGGAGTTGATGATGGTGAGATAATTGCATCAAGCAAGGGGCTCCACCTCTATGATTATGTCTGGGAGCTGGCAAAACTCAGGACAATGAAGGAAGGCAGATAGACTTACAATGAAGACGGATTTAAAATCGCTTTCCTCGGCTGAAACCGGTGATTGGGTAAAGGAGCTTGGTCTCGAATCCTACAGGGCCGGGCAGATAAGGCAATGGCTCTTTAAAAAAATGGTAACATCCTTTGATGAAATGACCAATGTTTCCATTTCCATCAGGGAACTGCTGAAGGAAAAGGCCTTTATCAGCCGTATAGAAAAGATTAAAACCCAGGTTTCCGAAGACACTACTGAAAAATATCTGTTTAAACTTCATGACGGCCATTTAATAGAGTCTGTTCTTATACCGGAAAAGGATCATTTTACATTGTGTATATCGTCCCAGGCAGGATGTGCAATGGGATGTGCCTTTTGCCACACCGCGCGCCAGGGACTCAAGAGGAATCTTACCCCTGCTGAAATCTGCGAACAGGTTATTGAGACCAGGAAATCCATGGCTGATCCCGATAAGCTTACAAATATTGTGCTCATGGGAATGGGGGAACCTCTTGCGAACTATGATGCTGTTATAACGGCAATGAACAACATGATTGACGATAATGCCCTCAATTTTTCACGCAGGAAGATAACCCTTTCAACATCCGGTCTGGTTCCATTTATAAGAAGGTTGGGCAAAGACTCACCTGTAAACCTTGCGGTGTCCCTTAATGCAGGGGATGATGAAACCAGAAACCGTATCATGCCTGTAAACAAAACATATAACCTGAAAAGCCTCATCGATGCGTGTAAAGAATTTCCCCTTCCGAACCGCAGGATGATAACCTTTGAATATATTCTCATAAAGGGTGTAAACGACCGGGATGAAGATGCTCTCATGGTGGCAAAACTGCTTAGGGGGGTAAGGGCAAAGATAAACCTGATACCCCTTAACCCTGGCCCTGATCCTGAGATGATGGCGCCCTCTTGGGACGATATAATCAGGTTCCAGGATATACTGGCGGATAAACAGTACACGGTAATAATAAGGAAAAGCAAGGGGCAGGATATACTGGCAGCATGCGGGCAGTTGAGCGGGAAATACAGAGGGCAGAAATCAGAGATCAGAGGTCAGTGAAAAATGCTTTCTGACTTCTGCATTTCTTCCCCTGCCATGTATCTCTTTCTTCTAGTCTCTTTTTAAAAAGATTGAGATTATTTGTTTTTTCAAGTGTCCATGCCGGGGCAACAAGTTCTTCCCTGTTCGGGTCGCCCGTTACCCGTTGAATGATAAATTCAGGGGAAAGCAGTTCAAGAAAATCAATAAGGGTCTCAATATATTCATCCCTTTCCATGCATGGAAATTCACCATCAAGATACATCTTTGTCAGTTGAGTCCCCCTGCTCACATACAGGGAATGAATCTTGACGCCCTTTATGGGCTGATCTGCAAGAAACTTCGCAGTCTCCATCATCATATCCCCTGTCTCGCCTGGAAGGCCGAGGATGACATGGGCACAGACATCTATGCCATATTTCGCTGTCATGTTAACCGCATCAACAAATGCCTTTACATCATGCCCCCTGTTAATGGCTGTAAGGGTTGTATCATGTGAAGACTGAAGCCCGTATTCAATCCATACCAGATATTTTTCAGTATAAGAATTTATGAGATCCAGCTTTTCACGGTCAATGCAGTCAGGTCTTGTGCCGATAGAAAGACCGACCATTCCCTCATATGACAGGGCCTGGTCATACAGTTCCTTTAATATCTCCACAGGGGCATAGGTATTGGAGTATGACTGAAAATAAGCAATATATTTTTCTGCCCCGTATCTCCTTTTTGCCCACTCTATGCCCTTTGAAAGCTGCTCCCCGATAGATATGTCATGAAGGGTCTTCGCACCGGTTCCCGATCCCTTATGGTCACAGTAGATACAGCCCCTGCCTGATATACCGCCATCCCTGTTCGGGCACCCGAGCCCTGCGTCAAGGGATATCTTTTGAACCCTCTGGCCGAATTTTTCCTTCAGATAACTGTTGTAGTCGCGGTATCTGGCTTTTATTTTATGGTATATCATTAAGCTCAGCCCTGACAGAAAGATGACCTATACTGATATTTATTTTCATGGATATTCCCTGTTTTTTTATGAGGAGAATTTCAGGATTCCTGATAAAAGTCAATCTAATCCACACTTTCGGTCCCTTCTCACAAGGAGGAGAGAATAAGCAAAAACTCCATTGTTCAGATAAACATGTCTCTAACTTCAATTTACCTGAATTGCCTTCCGCTTTTCCTGACAACCATCAACCTGCAGCCTAACAGCCTGTCTTTCCAATCTTGAATTTTGAATATGGAATATTGAATTTGTATTTCGCAGCAAGAGTGAAATACAATGGCACAGGATTTGCTCTATTCAATAATTGAAAATAAGGATGCAACAGGAAGGGTTAGAGAGACAACCGCTCTATCACTTAGTTAAAAATTGTTAATTGAGCTGAAACAGGAAAAAATAACATTAGTTAAATAGCTTCTTCACCCATGGCATTCTTTAAAAAAGAGGGCACCGGCAGTGTATCCTCCATAAAGCAAAAGAATATTGACAAATATTTGACGTTTTTTATTGGAAACCCATATGGCCGCAAAAAAGAAAATTAACTATTCTCTCGATACTAATGCATGGATGTCGACCTACACGGACCTTATGACCCTGCTGCTTACCTTTTTTGTGCTTTTACTCAGCCTTTCAACTATTGATAAAAAGAAAAAACGTCTTGCCCTCAACTCTCTTGTGGGTGCTTTCGGATTTAAACCGGGAGGGCAGTCAATCCTTGGGAAACGGACCGGGGTAAACATCACCACCAATTCCCCGCCCCTTGTTGAAGAAGATATCCAGTTCGAACGACTGCGTAATGTGGCACTCAAGCATGGCCTGGAATCGCAATTGACTATAAAAAATCAGCTTGAACGGACAGTGATAGTACTGAAAAACAAGGTCCTTTTTAAGCATAACTCATCAGTACTGGCAGAAGAAAATTCAGACTTTCTTTCAGAAATTGCAGAGATTCTCAAGGAAGGAGATCAACTGATTGAATTGCGCGGGTACAGCGACTCTTCCGAATCCATTCTGAAAGACGATCCATATAAATCATCAATGATTTTATCATCAAAACGGGCAATAGCCATGTTTGATTTTTTTGTGGAAAAGGGTTTGCCTCCCGAGACAATTGTAGCCCATGGATTCGGGCTTAATTATCCGGGGAAATCAAAGGAACCGGCTCTGAACCGGCAGGTTGAAATTATACTGGATAACCGGGAAAGGATTCCCTACAGTATGCGGAAGAAAACTGCAAAAGACAGCTTTCTGGATTTTAAGGGGTTCTTTTTCAGAACATCACGGGATATTGATGTCAAAAGATAAAGTTATAACAGTAGAAGAAAAAATTGGAGAAGTCCCAAGCTGGATGGTTACCTTTTCGGATCTGGCCACCCTTCTCCTGACATTTTTTGTTCTTCTCCTGTCCATGTCTTCCATGGATGACAAGTCACTTAAAAGTCTTTTCACAAACTTCACCGCCTCCTGCGGCATCCTAAATTTTAAGGAACTTGGAGAGGTCTATCGGCCAAAAGACGTAATGATAGACGGGATATACCAGCAGCTAAAGGAATCTCTTGTTATCAAGCGTTCGGATGATCCGGTAGAGATACCTTCTGAATCTGATGAGAATTTCCTGCAGGAGACCGGCGGCCAGATCGTAATGCAGGAGGTGGAGGGAGGATTTAAGCTCACATTCGGTCACAAACTCATGTTTGAATCCGGCAGGGCGGAAATAAAGGAAGAGATGAAGCCGATTCTTGACCAGGTTGCAAAATTCATCAAGTCTTCTTCATTCCAGGTATATGTTGACGGTCACACCGATAACATACCTATCAACAGCAGGGAATTCCCTTCAAACACAAGCCTGTCTCTAACCAGGGCATACAACGTCATGCATTATCTTATTGAAGAAGGGGGGGTCGGCTCGGATTTTATTGCCCTTGGCGGATACGGAGAAAAACACCCGATTGCAGGCAATGACAGCCCCTCGGGGAGGGATCAAAACAGGCGCGTTGAGATGATTTTTAAAGGTAAAACCTACTTTTGATTTCTCTTTCTTTCCCTGAAAACCACCCTTACAGGAATATTATCCAGTCCGAATTTTTCCCTTATCTGGTTAACAATAAACCTTTCGTATGAAAAATGAACCGCCTTTGGACGGTTAACAAAAACCACAAAGGTCGGCGGCCTGGTACCTGTCTGGGTAGCATAATAAAATTTCAATCGGGTTCGGCCAACAAGAGGGGGAGGTCTTTTTAAAATCATCTCCTCAATCAACTTGTTCACCGCCCCTGTGTTGATCCGCATATCGAACTGCTCAAACACAGTATTGATCTTATTGAATATCTTAACTACCCGCTCGCCTGTAAGCGCAGATATATTTATTCGGGGTGCATAGGAAACAAAATTCAGCTGTCGTTCTAAAGCAAGGTCAAGTTTCTTAATTCGTTCGGTATCCCCCTTGACCAGGTCCCATTTGTTGACAGCAAGGATAACACCCCTCATACGTTCAAGGGCGTATCCGCAGATTCTGGCATCCTGTTCTGATATGCCTGCATCTGCATCAATCATGATAATAGCTATATGACAGCGTTCGATGGTGCGGATTGCCTTTATCATTGAAAATTTATCAATCTTATCCTTTACCTTGCTCTTTCTTCTTATCCCCGCAGTATCTATAAAAAGGTACTCCTGGTTATTACGGATAAACCGGATGTCGATTGAGTCTCTTGTCGTGCCGGGAAGTTCACTCACAAGAAGCCTGTCAAGACCAAGAATCTTGTTTACAAGGGAAGACTTTCCTGCATTTGGCCTTCCGAGGACGGCTACCCTGATCTGGTCCGGGCTGTCCGGCACAGAAGACTCCCCTGTTACGGACTCTGCAATATCGGTCATAAGCCCTTTTAAGCCGTAACCATGAGCAGATGAAAGGGGATAAATAGTGCCTACACCCAGCTTGTAAAACTCATAGAGCAGATCTTCCTTTTCCGGGCCATCGATCTTGTTTACAACTGTATATATCTTTTTATCATAAGGCCTGAGTATGGACGCCACCTCTTCGTCAGCAGGCAAAAGTCCCTTGCGCCCGTCCATCATGAAAATAATCTGGTCAGCCTCATCCACTGCATTTAATACCTGCTGTTTTATCTGACCTGAAAAAGGTCCCTGATCCTGTTCATCAAAGCCGCCGGTGTCAACAAGCACAAATGTTTTACCTTCCCAGTTAACATTGGCATAGATGCGGTCCCTGGTAATACCCGGCTGATCGTCCACAAGGGAGCCCCTTGACCTTGAAAGACGGTTGAAGAGTGTGGACTTGCCTACATTAGGACGTCCAACTATGGCTATTATCGAACTCATAACAATATGAATGGATATATTATTTGACTATATATTGAAAGTAAAATCTTGATTGATCGTAAGACTGCGCGTTAATAGATCAGGCACAGGCGGCGAGGTTGTCATTTATTGTACGGTTAAGATCCATTAATCTAACAGGTTTTTTCAGGAGTCTCAGGGCCAGGCCTTCATTTATGGTCTTCTTTGCACGGATATCACCCGGATTACCAGTGAGGACAAGAATCCTGGCATCAGGGTCCATTGACTTTATTCGGGAGGATGATTCATAACCGTCCATTACAGGCATTTCAACGTCCATAACAACAATATCAGGCGCGAAGACCCTGTATTTCTCGACCGCCTCCTTGCCGTTGAAGGCCCTTTCCACCTCGAAACCACCCACCATATTTAATGATTCCATGATAAGTTCGGACAGGCTTTTTTCATCATCAACGATGAGAACTTTTTTGCGTAACATTATCTTTTTTCCTCTTTAGAATTCCGGAAATCATATTTTTAGTTTGCTTTTATGTCAACAAAAAACAACAACATCTTGTATCTATATAAAATAATATAATACATATTGTATTTTCAACAATAGTAAATATTTTTTTCATATGAATTTCAAATGGATATATCTGTTTTAGACAATTCAACAAAGTGTTTGTTCACGTTATTTTTCTTTTTGACTTGACTAAAAAAGATAATGCGGATAGTTACTTTTTGTCTTAATTTTAATGAAGATCTCCAAAAATAAATATAAGTAATTCGGAAAATATGGCTACCAAATTTATTATCGTTACAGGTGGAGTTTTATCGGGCCTGGGGAAAGGCATTGCTGCTGCATCAATAGGTCACCTTCTATCAACAAGATTAAAAATAATACCCGTAAAATGTGACGGGTATCTTAATGTGGATCCCGGGACAATGAATCCCTACGAGCATGGAGAAGTCTTTGTGCTTGATGATGGCGGTGAGGTCGATATGGACTTCGGCCATTATGAAAGATTCCTCGGCGCCACCTGCAAATCGACCTGGAACCTCACCATGGGAAAAGTGTTTGACATAGTGAGGAAGAAAGAAAGAAAGGGCGATTACCTTGGTAAAACTGTCCAGTACATCCCGCACGTCACAGATGTAATAAAGAATCATATATTTAAAGTAGCCAGGGATGAATCTGCGGACCTTGTGATCGTTGAGATCGGAGGCACGGTTGGTGACATTGAAAACGAACTGTTTCTTGAAGCTATGAGGCAGATGAAGGAAGATGTGGGCAGGGAGAATATTGCTTATGTTCACCTCACCTATGTTCCTGTTCCCTATGGTGTAAACGAACAGAAATCAAAGCCGACACAGCAGAGTGTCAATCTTCTTAAACAGAGGGGCATCTTTCCTGATATTATTATAGGCCGCGGTCCCGAATACCTGACAAAAGAGGTAAAAACAAAGATCTCGAACTTCTGCGATGTTGATCCTGAAGCGGTTATTACCGGGCTTGATGTAGATGACATCTATGAGATACCCATTGTTTTTGAGGAAGAAGGTCTTCCGGGAATTCTTCACAAAAAACTGAACATTTACAGCCCTCCGGACCTCAGGAAATGGAAGCAGCTCGTTAACAACCTGAAGGCCCCAAAAAAAGAAATCACCGTGGCCATGTGCGGTAAATACACAAAACTGGAAGATTCATATGCCTCGATTATCGAATCTTTTAACCACTGTTCGGCCCACCTTGAATGCAAAATAAACCTTAAATGGATTGAAACAACAGACCTTGTAGATACATCCTTTATGAAGGAGGTCGATGGTATTGTTGTCCCGGGCGGTTTCGGATCAAGGGGCGCAGAAGGGAAAATAGAGGCAATCAGAATTGCCAGAGAAAAAAATATTCCTTTCCTTGGACTGTGCCTCGGACTTCATATGGCGGTTATTGAATTTTCAAGAAATGTCTGCGGACTCGAAAATGCCAATTCTACAGAGATGGATCCAGATACCCCTCATCCGGTCATAGACATACTGCCGGAACAGAAAACAATCACCGAAAAAGGAGGGACAATGAGGCTTGGGGCTTACAGGGCCGTCCTGAAGGAAGGCTCCCTTACAAGGTCTTTATATGGCAAAGATGAGGCATCGGAGAGACATAGGCACAGGTATGAGGTGAACCCTGAGTACCATAGCATACTGAAAGAAAAAGGTATGGTCTTCTCAGGATCTTCCCAGGACGGAAGACTGGTGGAATTTATCGAACTCCCGAATCACAAGTTTTTTGTTGCAACCCAGGCACATCCCGAATTGAAATCCAGAATGGAAACACCTGCGCCGTTGTTTTATGGCTTTATCAAGGCTTGTCTGGGTAAATAGAGCTCCATCATTATAACTGTTACAGACAATGAACATACTGAACTTTCAGCACCCCCTGGTTATGCAAGATACCTGTAGAACTGTTCTTCGCAAACTCCATTCTATAACTCGCGCTTTCTGTTCAGTAGCATGTGACCTGCTCTCTCTCCTGCAGGCCCCACAGAAACGGGTGACAAATGAATAAAAAGTACAGGGTTGTCTTCACAGGTCTGCTCCAGACTGAAGAATATTTTAAGACCCGGATATCCAGACTGGGAGTGTCACCGGAAAAGGCGGACAAAATACTTAAAAAGGCGCCTGTTGTTTTAAAAGAGGCAGAATCTATTGAGTATATTAAAAAATATGCCATGGCAATCACCCGTGCCGGAGGGAATGTTACTATCAGAACATACGATTTCACGGCCGATAAAAAAACTGAGACAGGCGTAATACCCGGAATGTCTAGCTTTACACAATGTCCTCAGTGCGGACACAGGCAGCCGAAAAAAGAACTGTGCGTGAGATGTGGTTTTATTTTGACCCGGCTAATCAAAGGCTAGCAGATCATCCGGAGACATCTGATGTCAGAAATCGTGGAGATTGAAAAGGCTCGGCGTGAAATCAAAGCCCAAAAAAGCTTTAAGAACTGGACCAGCCAGTTTGGGTATCATTTCGGGATTTCCACACGAATGGAAGATATCCCTGAAAGAGCTCTTGGTTTCATTGCCGCAGGAAACCGGAAAAGTACCGGTCTTTTTTATGATCTCATCATGGGACTGAAAGGCCTGGGGCAAGATTCCGGCTTTAACGAACTTGAACCTGCGGAAAAGATGGCTGTAATAGATATACATCTTTTCCTCCTGGACAGGTCAAGATATGAATACATGAAAAGACTCGGATGGCTCATCGAATACCCCGGAGAGGAATGCCCTGTTGTTGAACTGGTCATGAATTTTCATGACCTGGCCCCGGACATTCAGGCCAGGCCTCCGGTCCTCAGCCAAAGCCATCCATGCTATAATGAATACATATCAAAAAATCTTTTTGAAAAAGAGGAGCTTATCAGGAGACTGATACCTGAGGCCCTTAATATATTATCTTAATAAGGTGGTTATATATGGAAGAATACAAACAAAGACTTGCAAAGCTTTTAACCGAAACCGGGGCGCTTTTTTTTGATGACAATCTTGTCCTGAAGGATACAAGGCCTACCCCCTATTTTGTTAATTTCGGAATGTTCAGAACAGCCAGACTGAGCAGGGAACTGGGCTCTCTCTATGCCGACATGATCATGGAATCAGGCCTGATCGAAAAAACCGACATTATCCTTGGTCCGTCATACAAGGGGAGTGCTATTGCCATTACAACGGCAATAGGCCTCTATGAAAAATACGGCCATGATCTCTTTTTTGAATATGACAGAAAAGAAGTAAAAAGCCATGGTGAAGGAAGCACATCAAAAAGTCTGATGGTCAACAGGACCCTGTATGACGGCTGCAGGATATTTATTGTTGATGACGTTACGACGACCATGGGCACAAAATATGAACTGATTGATAGGCTTAACGATGAAGCTGCCTCAAAAGGGATCAGGATCAATATTGCCGGAATCGGCATAGCCATAGACAGAGAGCAAAGCACAGCAGTCTATGATGACAGTGGGATGTATATCCCGGAGGTAAAGGGAGAAAACACCATAAAACTCTTTACAGAAAAGACTGGTATTCCAGTATATTCCATCGCAGGGATCAGGGAAGTGGTTGAATATCTTTACGAAGAAAAAATCCCGGTACTTATAAAGGGCAGCAAAAGGGCCATGGATGAAAAGACAAAGGCCCTCTTTGATAATTATTTAAAGACCTATGGGAATTAAACTATAAATTCATAACTCTCCTGATTCTACAAGCCTTGCAAAGTGTTCAAATGACCTGTCATAGGTAGCTTCCGCTGATTTTGAAAAACAGCACCCCGGAAGCTGCCTCATGCGAAGGTGGTAGGAAATGCAATCGCAGCATATACCCTGTTTATTGCATGAGCTGTAGGTGCATGTACATTTCTCAAGATTTCTTTCCCTTTTACACTCCATTTTTTCTCCTCACTAATTAAGGCATTTTTAAGGCCCGTAAACTGACACACCTGTCACAGGACATTATGTCCCGGCCCTTTTCTTTGCCTCCTCTATCAGCTCAAGGAGAGACTGGACCTTTGTAGCCCCCTTCCGTTTAAAGGCCTTTTCCCATTCTTCCGGGGTAAGCTTTTCCCGCAGGTAGTCTTCAACAGGAAAATACTGGAACCAGCAATCGAGGGTCTTAAAACATGGAATCCCATTATTTTCCCTGCGGCAGTAGGCAAAGGTAATGGCATGCCCGAGTCGAGGGCACCTGATTGAATACTCATCTACATGATCTGCATTATCGTTTTTCATAAATTATTACCTGAACGTTAATCAATATATTGCTGTTGATCACTCAACAGAGAGATCTTCCCGGGACTGCGTAGGCTATCCCATATAATCGTCGTCATCCTCACTATATCTCATTGCCCTTTTCCTTATCGCTATCTTCACATAGGCAGCTACAAGTGATAAGGCCCCAAGGAAAAATATAATTTCATAGAGATGACTTATAAGAAGGGTCAGCCATGCTCCCTTTTCTTTCATGGCACTATACCAGTTTTTTTCCAGTTCATCAAAGGTGATCATGAAGGTCCGGTAAAGTGCGCTTTCCATATCCTTCCCGCTCCTCAGGCTGTTTAACAGCGCCTGTAATCCATCGGGGTTAAATTTATTCACCATATATTCTACAAGGCTTCTGCTCTGGGCATAGGCGAGCATAAGGGATTCATTATCCCCGGGGAATCTCCGGGAAAGATACCTGAAGGGTATCAGCCTGCCAGTCACGATTGCCCTGTCGAGAGGGGATCGATTTGCCATCATGATATCCGCAAGCCCGCCGCTTACCCACTGCGATATGCCTTCATCGAACCACTTGGGAAGATTCGTTTCATTTATATATTTGTGCAGCAGGAGATGACACAGCTCGTGTTTTATTATTGAAGATAGAGAGAGGGGATCAGACAGCAACTTTGAATAATCAATCACAATAAGCATCTTTTCGGGCACTGCATAACCTACAACAAGGGGATGTCCTGCCATAAGCTGAAAGCGCTTATGATCTTTTACAAGGTAGACCGTGGGATAAAAATCAATTTTCCATCCAATGATCATTTCAAGACCACTTTTAATCTCCGGGTAGATCCGGGCAGCGGCTAATGCAGCGTTTTCAAGGCCGTCATCAAAGACTATTGTCACCTCATTTTGCCTGACGGAATTAAGATCCTCTGCATGACATACTGTTATAAACAGCATGAGTATAATAAGGGGGATAAAAATTTTTTTCATGGTAAATACGCCAATAAAAAACCCCCGCAGGAAATTACCTGAGGGGGTTTCGGTGTGTAAGTAGAAGACAGGCTTACTTAACAGCGTCTTTAAGACCTTTTCCAGCAACAAACTTTGGCACTTTTTTGGCTTTGATTTTGATCTCTTCGCCAGTCTGCGGGTTCCTACCCTTTCTTGCTTTTCTCTTGTCTACCTTAAATGTACCGAACCCCACCAGTGTAACTGAGTCTTTCTTTTTGAGAGCCTTTGTAATTGAATCAAATACACAGTCAACTGCGGCCTGAGCCTCTTTCTTTGTTGCAACTACCTTTGCTACCTCATTAACTAGATCACCCTTATTCATTCTATTCCTCCTTTCAAAAATGATATGATGTTAAAATCGAAAGTACTTGGGACAATAAAGCAATGAAAAGCAAATATCAAGCATAAAATATGATGAATATCACTTTTTTCCACGCTATTATTACCTTTGAGCGTTTTTATATCTGGAAAGGCATGGTGGTGGCTATTTTTACCGGGTAATTGTTCTTAATTCCTGTTATCAGGGCAACGGTCCTGTTGACTCTCTATTACGGCTATGCTATTTGCATCAAATCTGTTACGCTGTATGCCCTGCTGGTTTTAGAAAAATCCTGTTAACCTTTTATTTACATGGTCCATGGATAGATTGCTCGCAGTAAAAAAGAAGGATGCACTTGTCAAGGCACTGGAAAAACTGCCGTCTCTGCTGGTGGCCTTTTCAGGTGGTGTTGACAGTACCTTCCTTCTTGCTGTCGCGGCCGATACGCTGGGAGACAGGGTTACGGCTGCTACCGCAAGCTCCGCGGTTCAGCCGTTGACAGACAGGAAAAGTGCAACGCAGTTTACAAAGGAAACATCAATAGAACATATAGTTTTTCATTCAGATGAAAAAAGCATACCTGAGTTTGCGGCAAACGCGCCTGACCGGTGTTACCACTGCAAGAAGGCCCTGTGCCTTAAGCTCCGCCAGATAGCACAGGAAAAGGGAATTGCCAATATCGCACATGCAATCAACATTGATGACCTTGGGGACTACAGACCAGGTATAAAGGCGGCTGAGGAGGTGGGATTAATTGCGCCCCTTGTTGACGCACAGCTCAGCAAGGATGAAATACGATACCTGTCAAAAGAACTGGGGCTTTCAACATGGGACAGACCCTCAATGGCATGCCTTGCTTCACGAATTCCCTACGGGACACCAATAACCGAAGAAAATATTTCAATGGTAGGCTGTGCCGAGGAGATTCTTGCTGACGAAGGTTTCAGGCAGTACAGGGTGAGGCACCACGGCATAGTTGCAAGGATAGAGATAGAAGAGGATGAGATCCCCAGGTTGACGGATTCCCTGCTTCGTAACAAGA
Organism: Desulfatiglandales bacterium; assembly: GCA_963667015.2. Classification (GTDB taxonomy): domain Bacteria; phylum Desulfobacterota; class DSM-4660; order Desulfatiglandales; family HGW-15; genus JAAZBV01. Next base: position 333,051 of record CAXXJJ010000001.1, on the reverse strand, counting down.
TAATCGCGGAGCTGAAAAAGATCGGCTTCAGGCATATAGCCCTTGACCTGGAAGGCTTTAAATCTGGCAGCATGAACAGGGTACTTGAATTAAATGAGGAGAAAACCGAAGAACCGCCGGAGGCAGAGAAGGTCGGTTGAATTATCGCACAAGTCAAATAAATCCCGGCCTCAGGCCTGTGGTGATTCAATCATTGAAAAAACACCTCTGCGACAGTTCCATGTTCTAATACCGGATAAACATCATATCCGGATGGAAGACGAATTTTAAATTTTGAATTGGTGATTATATGGGAAGTTTTTAAACGTTTGTTTTTAACCTATAATAATACCCACCTCAGGCATGCCCCTACATCGATGCCTCTTCGCCCTTGCTTACCCATTCCCGCAGGCTCTCTTTTTCAAAACGCCACTTGTTTAATACTTTTTTGCCCGGGATCTTCCCGTCTTTTACAAGTTTGTATATTGATCTTTTACCTATCTGTAAATAAGCTGCAGCTTCTTCTATGGTTAAAATCTCTTTTTCCATAATACTCTCCTTGCAAGCCTTAATATATTCAGGACATCATTATCATTTTGCATTTTCTGTGCCATAACACCCATACTTTCAACTTCGACGTCCATATCATCCATTATTTTCAGGATATGACTATATATCGGCAATATCATCCATCTATTAAATAAAATCGAGTACTAAATAGAGGTCTGTGCAGGCAGGATGTGCAGTTTTGACGGTTTATTATGCAAAATTATTTAAAAAAATGATTAATCCCGATTTAGAAGAACCTGTTTTAAGATACAGACGCCACCAGTCTTTCTGATATTTGTTTAGTATTTTGACTATGCGTCAAAACAGAGGAAGGTTAGATAACTGTTCTTCATTGACCTTATCAATCTATAGCCCTATTATTCAGGCCATGAATTCAAAAACTCAGATAATAGAAAAAATACTTGGAGATGACGGGCTGTTATCCAGGGCACTCAGCGACTTTGAATACCGGCCGGCCCAGATTCAAATGGCCCGTCTTATCAAAGACGCCATTGATTGCAGCAATCAGGTTATAATCGAGGCAGGCACAGGAGTTGGAAAAACCATGGGGTACCTTGTACCGGTGATACTGAGCGGGAAAAAGACGGTCATCTCAACCGGTACAAAGAATCTTCAGGAACAGATATTTTTTAAGGATCTTCCTGCAATCACCGGGGCCATGGGCCTTAAGATAAACACCCTGCTGATGAAGGGAAGGACAAACTACATATGCCTCAACAGGTATCATCAGCACTTTGACACAACATCCTTTTTAAAACCTGAAATGGCAAAACAGAGACAGCTCATTGATTCATGGCTTCTTAAGACCAGGACAGGGGACAGGTCAGAACTCGGATGGATGGGAGATGATGACTCGACCTGGGATTTGATCTCATCATCCTCTGACCGGTGCAGGGGCACCGATTGTCCTCACAGGGACGATTGTTTTATCATGAACCTTAGGAGACTTGCAGCAAAGGCGGATATAATAATCGTGAACCATCACCTTTTTTTTGCAGACCTGATGCTCAAGTCCGACGGCTTTGGAGAGGTAATTCCAAGGTTTGAGGTCGCGGTATTTGATGAGGCTCACAAGGTGGAGGAGATAGCCACGATCTATTTCGGGGCAGGATTGAGCAGCGGCCAGCTGCTGGATCTGGCGTCCGATGCCCAGAAGGAGGCCGAAGAAAATAAGTTGGACGATCCGGACAAATTAAAACTGAGTCTCGCCGCCTTAAAAACAGGTATTGCACATCTGAACACACTCTTTTCGGAATCTCCTGACAAGGGAAGAATAGATATTGCGGAAGAAGAATCCAAATATAAAGATGCGCTGGACAAAATCAGGAAAGGGCTCAGGTTTATCCAGGGTGTATTTGAAAATCCTCTCTCCATGCGGGCCCAGGAGCTGGAAAACAGCCTGGGTATAATCTTCAGCGCGGGTAAAGGAGATTGGCTGGAGTGGTATGAGAAAAGAAAAAGGGGGATTGCCTTTCATGCGTCACCCCTTGATGTGGCCGGGTATATGCGTGAACAGCTCTACTCACGGGTAAAATCGATAGTGTTTACATCTGCTACCCTTTCGGTGAACGGGACATTCGACTATATAAGGTCAAGACTCGGGATACATGAGAATGCCCTGGAAACAATATGCCCGTCACATTTTGATTTCAGGGAACAGGTTATGCTTTATATTCCCAATGATCTGCCATTACCCAACAACGGGGAATTTGTTGCCGGCATCACAGGCAGAATTGCAGAAATCCTTAAACTCTCTTCAGGGCGCGCCCTGATCCTCTTTACCAGTTACTATAACCTCAATTCTGTTTATGAATCGCTAAAAGATACTCTCCCATACAGAATATTCAGACAGGGGGAGGCGCCAAGGACCATTCTCCTGGAAAAATTCAGGGATGATACACATTCGGTCCTCCTGGCAACCGGATCATTCTGGCAGGGAGTGGATGTGCCGGGAGAAACATTAAGCTGCCTTATTATAGACAAGCTGCCCTTTGACTCACCGGGAGACCCCCTTGTAGCGGCCCGCATCGATGTGATAAACAGGAGGGAGGGAAACCCCTTTATGGAATATCAGGTTCCATCGGCTATAATAGCGCTCAAGCAGGGACTTGGACGGCTAATCAGGAAAAGCAGCGACCGGGGCATCCTTGCGGTCCTTGACAAGCGAATAATTAGAAGCGGCTACGGCAGGTTTTTTATCAACAGCCTGCCCGAAATGAGAATAAGCAACCAACTGGAAGACCTTTATGGTTTTATAGATTAATGATAAATCAATGGAGGAAAGATTTTGAAAGTTAAACCCTGGAAACTGGTATCAAGCACAATAGAAAAATCATTCAGAATTTTTGATCTGCGCATTGACCGTGCAGTTTCCCCCAGAACCGGCAGGGAGCATGAATTTTATGTGTTTGAATCAAAGGAGTGGGTCAATATCATACCTGTTACAAAGAATAAGGAGGTTGTACTCATAAGGCAGTACAGGCATGGAGTAAGCGATATAGTACTTGAAATCCCCGGAGGCATTGTTGAGGAAGGAGATACACCCCTTGATGCGGCAGTAAGGGAACTGAAAGAGGAGACCGGTTACAGCCCGTCGGAAATGGTTTACCTCGGCATGGTATATGCCAACCCTGCCTTTTTAAACAACAGGTGCCATTCATACCTTGCCCTGGACTGCTTTCCTGACGGTCCCCAGGAGCTGGATGACAAGGAGGACATTGAAGTTATATTAAGACCCCTTGCAGACATCCCGAAACTTATTAAAGATGGGGAGATATCACACTCGCTTATACTCGCGGCATTTTACCGCTATTATTTAGAGTATGATCACAGGGAGAAAAGCTAAAAGAAAATACATATCTCTCACAGAGGACGCAGAGGACGCAGAGAAAAACATTTATTTTTTTACTAAAAACTAAAAGCATATAATTGGACACGGATTAACACGGATTATTAGGATTTTTTAAAAAACAAAAGATCTGTGTTCATCTGTGTAAATCTGTGTCCCTTAATTTTAAATGAAGTTTCATCCGAGAGGTCAGTGCACGGAGGGCCTGGATTGATAACTTCCTTATCTTTGTTTTCTCATCCCAAATACTAATCAGATACAATAGAGATATCACAAGTTTTTGAGCACTTCAAAAACCTATGATCAATAGCAGATATTCAAGGTTTAACCCCTATTTCTGGAAATACAACATATTGATGTATTGTAATGGTATTCTTGAATCATATAAGAGTGCTAATAATTCAAGTATTGGATAATAATACTTGAATTCGAATTCCTTATTAAAATGTATATAACTATTATTAGTTATAACTTTTAACCCGTGTGATTCTTTCCTATCCCCGCATTATTTGTTAAAAAAAATCTCAAAAATCAACAAAAACCAAACAAGCTATTGACAACAAGGTATCTTGTAGTACATAATACCATGTATAACTAATTAGCAGGAGTATGAATTTGAGCGATTCAAAATGGCTGACCCAGGTAAAGAAAGGCTTGCTGGAGCTTTGCCTATTAAATCTTCTTGCCCGGGAACAGATGCACGGATATGAACTGGTAAAACGTTTAACTGCAATTCCCGGGTTGATGGTTACAGTTGGGACGATTTATCCTCTGTTGAACCGCTTAAAGCGGGAGGATTTGCTTAGTAGTGTGATAGAAGAGTCTCCCAGCGGACCGCCCAGACGCAAATATAGCCTGACTCCCGAAGGGAAGGAAAGAGTTCAGGAAATCAACAAAACGTGGAATGAAATTAATAGGCATGTGGCAAACTTGATGATCAAAACTAAAAACTGACAGGGAGATAAAAAATAATGAAACGTAAGAACCATGAGGCTCAAAAGCTTGAGCTTGATTATCTTTCGCGTCTAAGAGAAGCTTTGACCGGGATACCAGACAAGGATGTTGATGAAATTATTCAGGAGGTGCATCGGCATATTGAAGATGCAGTTTCGGAATTACCGGAAGAAGAGGTGACACTTTCTCAAATGGCTGGAGTATTGGAAATCCTTGGTCCACCGGAATCGTTTGCGGAAAAAAGTTATACTGAAGATGCAGCACAATTAGCTGTAACTCCGACAGGATTCTTTGGTAAAATACCCCGTAAAATTACTGCCGCAGCTGTCATCGTTATAATCATTATATCAGCAGGAGCACTTTGCTGGAGTATTTACTCTCATCAATCAATAAAACAGTCTTCCATGTTGTCTGAGCAACCACCTGTTGAAGCTTTGAAAGTTGGCCCAAAGACCATTGCTGTCTTACCGTTTGAGGATTTATCACCAGACAAAGATCAAGGATACTTTGTAGATGGATTATCAGATGAAATCATCTCTAATATATCTAAAATACAAGGACTCAAGGTTACTTCAAGTACAGCATCATTTTCTTATAAAGGATCGCATAAATCTATTAAGGAGATAGCAAGCCTACTTAGCGTTGATCATATTCTTATGGGTAGTGTGAGAAAATCTGGAAATACTCTACGCATTACTGTTCAGTTGATTAAAACAGATGACGGTTCTCACATTTGGTCTGAGACATATGATAGAGAGCTGAAAGATGTATTTGCTATTCAAGAAAATATTGCAACAAAAATAGCAGATTTATTGAAGTTAAAATTTCAAAAAACTGAATTAGAACAAAAACAGGTTCTCCAGGGTGAATTGGCAAAAACAATAAGAAGAGAATTTGACTCTATCGATCATGCCAGAGTCAATATTGTGACCTCAGGGGATTCAATCTTCGCGGAAGAATTAGCATCTGTTGTTGTGGGACTTTATCCAGGAAAATCGTTGACCACCAGACAGATGCAGGAGATACGCAATCTTGTTTCAGGTTCAGTTGAAGGCCTTAAGCAGGAAAATGTATCAGTAGTGGTCACCACTAGAGACCCGATCATTCAGGGCGTTACTATGTGGGAAACAGGTGAAGACGGTTTAGAATTTGTTGTTTTCAGCAGTATGAGCAAAGGACAATCAGTGGATTCGAATTCATTTGATTTTTCATTTTATCAAGCGGGCTCAACAGAATCTGGCCACAGTGTAAGGGTCACTTGGTCAGTAGATTTTACTTCTATCAAGATTTCCGAGCATGAATACTCATTTGCAAACGGGCGAGTATTTATTATTTTAGCCATTGGCAGCAACCTTGAAATACAACAACTGGATATACCGATAAGGAAAACAGGATATTATGATATTCAGGGTGAAATCCTAAGGCTTTCAAATATTCCTCAGGTAAAAAATAATTTTGACTGATAACAGGTGATCCGCAAATTAATCGGACAGGGTTATTGTGACTGCCTTTCCTGTTTTTTGCACCGTTTAAGTATTCTTGCATAATACTTGAATACAGCAAAAATCATCTATTCATCCGGTATACATAAACTTTCTTTTGGAATTAAATGATGAATTATATGGAGGGAATTAAAACACACAACATAACCAATCTCACAACATAGCTTGCCAGTATTCACACTTACATCATAGTTGGGATATATTGAAAATATCTCAAAAGTAAAACATCATTTTAATCTGACTACCGGATATTCTTCATAAAGAAGCTTCTGTGTGAGGATGTCCCTGACAGTTACCCTGAGGGCCTTATTCGGGCCCACACGAAAACTGACCGTCCCGTGTTGCCTTCATGGTCATACGTTTTGTCGGAAACTGTGTCCCTTTGGGGATAAGCGGCAGAAACTGGTGTGTGCCTTTCCTGCATTATATCTCCTTTCTGCAATAAACCGGTTCCAGGTTTCTGGTTCTGGGTTCAAAGTTGAAAACCAAATACACTAACCTTCTGAGAGTCAAACGGATAAAATTACCTTCTTCATTTTATTTCTCCATCCGTTCCTTGACACCATTATATCCTGAAATAATAATTAAAAAGACAAAAAGATTATCCCTCGCCCGTTCCCTTCGGTCACTGGAGCACACAGAGGCAACAGAGAAAAGCTTTTTATTTTTGGCTTTTTACAAAAAAAGGTTTTGTTTTTCTCTGCGGGTTCCGCGAGATACATGTTTTTTACTTCTACTCAAACTCAATCTCAACATCCGCTTCTCCGGCATCATAGGTCTCATCATCACTCCATGTACTGTCTGTGCCAAGGTATTCACCCAGTGCAAGTAAATACTCCTTTTCATTAAAGGGAATACTTTGCCTGATCAGATCAAAGAAATCATCCGGACCATCCGGTTTGTTTTCAGGGTCACTCCTGATTTCCTCTTTTTTAAGTTCTTCGAGCCCCCGGGGGCCGAGATCAATCAGGCAACCCGGTTTTGGCATTTTTAATAATGACTGAACCCAATACACATGATCCTTTTCCAGAAGAGCCCTGTTTGCAGGGCTGAGACTCCCGGGTTTTAAAAGCTCTGCACCGGCTGCCGCCATGCGGACCTGCCAGTACACGTCCGCACATGCCCTGTTTACAGCATCTGACAGGTGATCATATCCTCTTTCAGCCAGTGTTATAAGGGCAGCACTCCGATGTCGGAAATTTTCACTGTCATCAAGCCATGAAATGAGCGTTATTTCATCCTCAGGTATTTCTTCCTGCCCCATAAACATTGGTCTGAAATCCTGAAAAATGGACATCGCATAGGAAGATATGAGGTCCTGGTCGGTTTCTTTTTCCGGAAAAATTCCTTCCAGCCGCTCCTGGAGTTCTCTGCCAATGGTTTCAGGTTGCTCCCAGCCGGCCGCCCTGATGCCGCGGATAATACGACGACCCTGGGCATAGGTTGCCACGGGCAGCAGATCAAAAGCCTCGGAATATTCCCTGTTTTTAAAAAGGATTTCAATCTGGATATCAACGTCTTTTTTATCCAGATAATATTTTCGGCTGCCCCTGGCGGTTTTAAAGACGGATAACAAACGCCGGTCACCGCTTTTTCTTATCCTTGAGCTGATCGCATTCTTCAGGTTGCCTGGTCCCGACTCATACCAGTACCGGAGATAGGACTGCTCAAAATCAATGTCATGATATGCATTAAGATCATCTGCCAGAAAATATAAAAGCGCCCGTTCTGCCGGATCATGAGGAAGCCAGTTCATTTTATTAAGGCAGAAAGCCACCCCGGATTCAGGTTTTTTCCTGATAAAATCCATAAGTTTATGATGGCTGTTTTTCCCATAGGTGTTAAGGATATATTTTACTGTATTTTCGACAATTGCAATATCCTGATCAAGAAGGCACTCCCTTATTGTATTGCTGCCCGGTTTTTCAGCAGGATTTTTATCCTGCAGGAAAAAGGTGAGGGCATGCAGCAGTTCGGGATATGTTGCAGTATATCCACTGTCTTTAATTATTTTACCAAGTTCAGCATCCCGATTTTTTTCCCAGAGAAAACAGAGATGATTTATCCCTTCCTGATTTTTAAGCGAATGAAGCGCTTTTACAGCATTTGCGGCAACAGTGGAATCAGGGTCATTTATCAGTTCCAGCAGAATTGCAATACCTTCTATTCCCGAATTCACAGGACCATCCAATTCCTCCAGTTTAAGACCTGTAAGATACCGAAGCCTGAGAGGAGAAGCGGCAATATAACCCGCAGCGGTAATAACTGCCTCAAGATTTGCCTCACGTGATTTTTCCCATTTTCTGCATAAATAATCTATCCCTTCCTGATTTTTAAGCAAATGAAGCTTCTTTTTAGCATTGGCTGCTACGGTGGAATCAGGATCGTTTATCAGTTCCAGCAGTATTGTAATACCTTCTATTTCCGAACTTGCAGGGAGCTCCAGTTCTCCCTGTATAAGGCTTGTAACATATTGAAGCTTAAGGGATGAGGTGGCAATGTAAATCGCATCCATTAATATTTCTTCCAGATCCTCAGCCCTTGTTTCAGACCATAATGTACAAAAATGGTTCATGGCATTGCCGCTTAAATGCGTAAGCGTATTGTATGCAGTTTCCCGGACCTTTTTATTTTTATCCTGTAAAAGCTCCAGCAGCGGTTCAACAGCCTCTTTTTCCGATGTTCCATAGAGATGTTCAGCCCCTTTTTTTCTTATTAATGCACCAATATGGGGGAATCTGTTTTTCAGATGTTTAATAACCTTTGCGGTTACCCTGTCCATAGTCTGTTCTCAAAATCAATAAATGTAAAAAAAATCAAAAGGTTATTGTCCTTGCGGAACGGAAGCCGATATTGAGGCTGCGAAATTCCGGGTAGTCGTATCGGAAGGCGCCGCGGAAGAGCCTGGGGCTGTTAAAACTCCATGAACCTCCCCGCAAAACACGAAAGTCTGATTTGGCAGGTGGGTCAAAATCACCTTCTGCATATCTTTTATAGACATCTTCATCCCAGTTATCTTTACACCATTCCCATACATTGCCGCTCTGCTGAAATGTTCCCATGCTGCTTACACCTTCGGGGTGGTCAAATACCGGTACTGTATTTCCCTCTGACTCAACGGGCTTATCCCAGCATACCCTGTTGCCATCCTCCCATTCGTTTCCCCAGGGATATTTCAGGGCCTCATATCCCCTGGCACATAATTCCCACTCGGCCTCTGTGGGCAGCCTGAGTCCGGCCCATTCACAATAGTCCTTTGCATCGTGCCAGTTTATATGTTTTACAGGGTGTTCAGGCGGATCTGTATCCCAATCCTTATCATTGGCATACCCTGTTTCCTTAACAAACTGTTTGAACTGCCCGACTGTAACACTTGTTATGCTGATATAAAATGGATCAAGCCAGTGCAGGTGACACGGTTTTTCCCGGTTCTCTGCTTCCGGATCACTGTCATCCGAGCCCATCCGGAACCAGCCGCCCGGCACAAGGACCATTTCTGCACCGTCTTTGGGATTTATGTAATAGCATGGAATTTTGCTGGTCATGTTCTTATTTTGGTTCAATATTCAAGATTCAATATTAAGACCTGAAAGATCAGATCTTTCTATTATTACCGCTAAATTAATGATCTAGGCAATATTTAAAGATCCCAGTCCGCTTTCAACAATATCACCCTGTTCAGTAATAATAATTTCAGTTTCAGGCAAGCCTAAAAAATTGTCCATGTTATACCTGTCTGTCAAAATCCTGATTTTCTGGTTGGATGATGAAGGCCACATTCCCGGCGGATTCGCCAGCTCCCGGATGTATCGCCCTTCAACAAGCACATCTGTCATAGCCATTAATTCCCTGCTGCCGGTTAATTTAATGATTTCTTCTTCGGTCCTCCCGGAAAACAATAACACAGACAGGTCTGTATTTTTTTTTATGGCGGATAAAAAGCGGTTAAGCGGTTTAATCTGTTCTGTCGGCTCTCCTCCGCTTATGGAGATTCCATCTATACCTTTAAGTGAGATTGCCCATTTAACGAGTTCATCAACCGGCAGTTCATCTCCCCCGCTGAAATCCCTTAGTTCCGGATTGAAACAACCCGGGCACTCAAAGGGGCAGCCCTGAAGCCATAACACAGCCCTCGTTCCAGGACCATTGGCACGGCTTTTATCTATACGGTTATGTATGCGGATTTTCAAACCTGATTTCCGATTCATTTTTGTGTTATATCTCGCTTCACTGCAATCTCTAACAATGTATTTTTTCTTATATACCAACAAGTTGTATTTATCAATTCTGCCTTTTTAAAGATGATCTGCACATGGTATCGCTCAAAAATAAATACCATAGATGCTTTGCACAAAAAAATGTGCGTTTGCCATAGTTTTTAAATAAATCAATTCATACCAATCCTTCTTCATGAATGCCAACATAGTGGAGACCTTTACTATTCCTTGCTTTTCGCTTTTTCTAATTCCAGCAGGTCATTATTTCATTTTCTGACATGATCCATGTGACAAGAATATTTGCTTCCCACTTATTTAACACAAAATGTGACAACTATAAGCAAACTTAAATCCATTAAAACCACGGGCATTTTTGTGGACAGCAGTATCTCTCCAAGATCAAATATTGATCATAAAAGAGTCGCATTGTTTGAGAAAAACATGAGGGACGGATTTGAGTAAAGGGTGTAAAGTGTGACGCTGTTAAGTTTTAAAGTTTATAAAAAAGAAAGCAATCATATACGGTAATACTGAATGTGCAGGCAAAAAACGAAAAAGCCGTGCCATATTGAGCAGCCTGAAAAAATTTGTTGTTCCCAGTCGCAGATGCATAATGGCAGAAATAAAGGGCGAAAGATTTTTCACCCCTACAATTGGAAGGATGCTGACATTACAGGCGTTTTCAGGCCTTAACACATCGTTTTCATTATGGTTTAATCCGGTTTATGTAGTCGCCCTCGCCCTATTCTCAGCCCATGCCCTGAGGGCCGCAATCTTTTCTTTATAGGTTTCGGACAGGGGAACAGTCTCTTCTATCTCGTTATAAACGTCTCCATCTTCGAGCTCCCTGTCTTCTGCAAAGGCACGGTACAGGCCCGATATAATCAGCTGTTCAATCTCTGCGCCTGTAAACCCTTCTGTTTTATCAACAAGACCCGGAATGTCGAAGTTGTCGGGATTACGTTTTCTTTTGCTGAAATGAATTTTAAAGATGTTTTTACGTTCATCACCTGTCGGAAGATCAATAAAAAAGATTTCATCAAATCTCCCTTTTCTGAGAAGTTCGGGAGGAAGATTCTCAATATTGTTGGCTGTTGCCAGCACAAATACCGGGGCGGTCTTTTCCTGCATCCAGGTCAGAAAGGTCCCCAGAACCCTTGCAGAAACACCGAAGTCACCTGACTGCTTTGATCCCATACCTGAAAAGGCCTTGTCTATTTCATCAAGCCATAGGATATTGGGTGACAGGGCCTCGGCTGTTTTAATTGCCTCCCGAATATTCTTTTCAGAAGACCCGAGGTATGCATCAAATATTTTTCCCATGTCCAGTTTTAAAAGGGGTAGTCTCCATAAAGAAGACGTGGCCTTGGCTGCAAGTGATTTACCGCATCCCTGTACGCCCAGAAGCAGCATGCCCTTTGGTTCCGGAAGGCCGAAATCCCTTGCCTTTTGAGAAAATGCCATGCCCCGCTGATTAAGCCAGTTTTTTAATTTATCCAGTCCGCCAACAGACTCAATGCTTTCCGAGAAATCATAGTATTCAAGCAGGCCTGATTTTCGTATCAGTTTTTTCTTTTCAGCAACAACCACCGGGAGGTCTTTCTCATCAAATGAGTGGTTACTGACAATAAGCTTTGCATAAAGGTTTTCAAGCTCGCCTTCGGTAAGCCCCCTGGATGCATTGACAACCTTTTCTATCAGTTCCTCGTCAAGATTGATTGTTATTTTCTTTGATTCTTTAAAGGGGGTTATCAGACGTGTTAGGATCTGTTTTATTTCCTTTGTTGAAGGCAGAGGAATATCAACCGGGGTTATATCCTTTTCGAGACCCGGCGGAAGGGCAAGTACAGGTGAAATAATAAAAAGTGTTTTGTAGCTTTTCTTGAGGTTTGCGACAATATCCCTTAGTTTTCTTATTATTAAAGGTTCTTCAAGGTAGTGATGAAAATCCTTAAGTATGAACAAACCGGGGTCGGCATAGTCCATGATAGTATTCAGTGCATTTAGAGGAGCGGGGTCTTTACCGAATTTATTGGTATTGTAATATCCGCCTGTGGCGCTCCAGAAATAAAACTGCTTTTTGTTTATTTCACCCGCCTTTTCAAGCAGTTTTTCCGCCCTGCTTTCCTCTGATGTTACAAGATATACAATAGGGTAGCGGGCCTTGATATAAACGCTGATTTCCCTGAGAAGATCGTCCATGCTTTCCTCGAGTTTAAATTTTAAATCTCCAGATATCCTGAAAAATCTTTTTTTGAATACGCTTTTTTTCTTATTTCAATATAATTTACCGAATCTCCCGTGCTGAAAACAAGGCCGTTTCTCATCAGGGCTGATTCTATTATCCTGTCTTCCTGAGCATATCTCCAGATCATTTCCCTTTTATCATTGTAGCAGTAAAAGCCGTTATAGTTTTTTACAATCTCATATAACATGCCATCTTCCATATAGAAGTGGGAATCAGGGGATTCTACCCGGCATGCTGAGATAATGGAAAGGCTTGAATCCACATGATAAAGGATTTTATCCCCTGTAACAATCAGCAGGGGATCGGCTGAAACGATTTCTGAATTTCCCTCTTTGACCTTGATAGATGTTTTCTTTCCTTTTAGCGTGGAGAGATCCATTCTTAAAATAGCGTTGTCTTCGGCAGAAGCGATCAATAGGGAATCAAGATAACAGATATCTGCAATCCCCATTTCAACCGGGAAATTTAAAAAGACCTTTCCTGACGCGGAATATCCGGTTACCTCCTGTTCATTTAACAATATGATTCCATGCGGTTCACTGCTTATCCCATTTTGATATTCTTTATTAAGAAAAACAGTTTTTATCAAATGGCCGTCAAAATCATATATGAGTAGCTCCTTTTCCCTTGATAAGGTAAAGATTTTACGATGATGGTAATTGATTATGGGACCTCCCTTTACGGATTTTTCGAACAAAATATATTTCTTCTTATCGCTCTCAAAATCTACTATCGTGATTTCATTACCGCCATAAATATATCCATAAAGGGCGTTATCACTTATTCCTAAATCTTTTAAAGTTGATGTAAAGGATGTCTGATATCTTATTTTCCCCGATTCATCATAAAAATAGATACATCCGTCAACACCTGTCAGGCCAAACACGGTGCCGTCCTGGCTGACTGTTAAAAGGTTCGGTCCTGCCGCGTCATTATATCCGCCTGGTCTGATCACCCATGCAGCCTCTTTGTCATGAATCCTCTTATTATCAGTAATCTCAAAGAACTCTTCACGTTCTTTTTCGACAGAATCAGCGGAGTAAAGGCTCAGGACATTATCATTATCAATCGTAAAAAAGAAATTTCCTCCGGGAGAAAGTCTTATACGGTTTATGTCATGCTCCAGTCCGTACTCCCATAATATAAGTCCGGCCTTATCTAACATGACAAGTTCATTCTCCGAATTAAGAACAAGCAGTCTATTTCCATCCCATGATATGGAAAATGATTTAATCCTGAGCTCATCGCCCACTTCAAAAAAAGACTCGCCCGTAACATCAAACTGCAGCAGATCATTCGGGTCCAGGATGAGGTATCCGGTATATCCATTTCGGGATATCTGTATTTCCTTATGGATAATAAGATTCTCTATGTGCCACAGGATTTTGCCATCCATATCAGCGCAAAGGAGCCTTCGGTCCTGGTTGTATATGATCAGGCTGTCAGTTGCCGGGACCGGACTGAACTGCCTGATGAGTGAATCAAACTCAATATTTTTCAGAATACTGCCGTTCTGTTTCATAAGGATGATGTTTTTCTGAAACCCGCTTAATAAGACAGAATCCTTATAAAATTTCAGGAGCTGTATTTTTTCGTCCACATCTATACTTGAGATCTTCAGGGTAAGGAGACTGTAAAAAAACAGTTTGCCCCTTGCCAGGATGGCCATCAAATCACCGGCAGCATTTATCCTGAAGGAAATGGGTTCACAGTCAAAGCTGATAACACGGCTTTCCTTTCCTTCAGAAGAGATGGAATGCAGATCACCGTTTGAGTATAAAATGAATATTGAATTATTCCGGGGATGGAACTCGGCCTGAAGAATCTTTTTTTGCTGGGGGATCTGGAAAATGGATAAGGGCATATAATTATATCCCTGGCAAAAAGATATTCCAGCTTTTCAGTATGTACCATATAAAAAATATGGCAATCAATCCGGAAACAATACGCGGGATCCAGCGGGAAAGTTCTATGAAATTATATTCCGCCCTTTCCAGGAGCTTTTCATGAATTCTTTTTAATGTTTCACCCAGCCGACCGCTTTCTTCCCCAACTTTCCATATGGATAAAAAATCTTCCGGCAGATCCCGGGAAAACCCGGCTGAAACAGGGTTCCCCTCTTGGGCTCTCTCCTGTCCGCCTGAAAACATATCTGCGATCACGCTATTTCCGCAGAGGTCAGCGGCAATCTGCGCGCATTTATCTACAGGAACACCGCTTTCATATAACATCCAAAAACCAAAACTGTACCTGCCAAGCTCCATGTTCCGTATGGCCTTTCCGGCTACCGGAATTTTTAATAATCCCTTTTCAAGAAATACTCTGAAAGATCCCTTTTTGTGAAGTTTTTTGTAAAGGATTACCAGTGTTAGCGGTGGAATATAAAAGATCACGAGTAAGAGGATAACATAAAATAGATATCTACCTGCTGATGTCATAATCACCGGCGCAGGCATAATAAATGCCGCAGCAGTCAGGGTCAAAAGCGGTTTTATCAGACCTGACCTTATGATCATCATCATGCGTGACTTTAACCTGTACCAGTCGGCCAGGGAGTTAAATATTTCAGGCAGTTTGCCTGATCTTTCTCCTGCCTCGATCATGGCCCTGTCAAAAGGAGGAAACATTTCAGGATGCCTTGAAAAGGCTATGGTTAAGGTATTACCTCTGCTGACGGATTTTTCTATGGCAATGACAGCATCATGAAGTTTTTGATGTGCACCATTTACCGAGGTATGAAGGGTTTTTTTAAGATCAATACCGGCATTCAACATAGTAGCGATATTTTCGTAAACCTGCTGATAGAATATTGTCATATTATTAATCAGTTAGAGTTTCACGTGTATTGTCATTCCCTCGCAGGAGAAAATGCATTTTAAAATTAGTATGTAATTATGGATCATGAAGCTGTAAAGGTGCCATACCGGGAGGTCTTTTTTACACTATTTATATTTAATACTCAACCTTTCAACTCAATGATCTTTTCATATTTGAATGCTCCTTTTACTTAAGGATGCGTAAATATCCTGTCCGTTTGAGAATGCGCTTTTCAGTAGAGCATCCGAAGGATGCGGCATATTAATAGAATATCGGATAGGTATAAATAGAAAGCTCCTTAACAGCGACATATATTATTTTATTGTAAACGTTCTTTCTACGGTGTGGATTTTTTATTGTTGCTTAAATAATTTGTGTCGTCCCGCAGGGATTTTAATTGTGTTAGAACAATGGTTTCTATTAATATTTCACCGCTAACGCGGTTTGATTCTGTTGAGAGGCAATATAAAAACAGGTTAGCTTTCACACAACTGTCATGTCAATGATTTTAAACCCGGGGTATAGAAAAAGGAAGTTTTAAACAAAAAAAGCAGGGTCTCAAAGACCCTGCTTTTTCGGGTTTTATTGATTGATCAGATCAATATTTACTTTTTAAATTTTCTTCTAAATCCTGCGAGGCCAACTAACCCTGAGCCAAGAAGAAGCATTGTTGCTGGTTCAGGGACTGGTGCCCCAGTTCCATAAAGGGAAACATGCGAAATTCCACCACCATCAGGCCAAAATCCTGTTAGATTAAGAGAGTCAATGCCGTTCCAACATGATATGTCATATAAATACCAAGCTGGACTATGATTGCCGTCTTTCACTAGGAGGTATGTCGCAAAATCAGCAGCTATCCCTTCATCATAAGTGATATTAGCCCAGCTAGAATCGTCTACCAATTCGCCGGAGTAGTTACCTGCTAATGAACCTGATTCTGTGAACGCTCCTTCTTCTATCTCGATTTTATAGAGCTCAGTATCTGCGGAGACAGCAGTATTTCCAATCTCATCATAAATTTTGGGTACGCTTGTTTCAGTTCCAGTCATAAGTAGATCCCAGCAATATTCCTCATCATCGAGCGATGGATCTATGGTTAGGGCGCTGGCATTAAACGATAACAATAAAAATATACAAAATAAAAACAATAAAAATTTTTTCATAATATTCCTCCCCAAAGCTTGCTACATGTTTATAATATTCACCAACTACTGTTGTTGATTACTTTCATTTGGTTCTTGATAAAGCAAGAGAGATGCCAATTATTACAGGGACTTAATTAATTTAATAAAATATATTTATCAATAAAATCCAATATGTTACAGCTGTGTTATTTACAGGGAAATCGAATGCTTTTAAATTACAAACCGCACTTTGTAAAACTTTACCAAAAAACTATGTAATCCGTTTCCCATATGGTAAGGAAAATACATACATTTTCCATCTCATTATTGCGGGTATATTCTAAAAATCAGGCTTCTCATATTCATCATACATCCGGAATTAAACATGATTTTGTATTACAGGAATCATAAAAAAAGCAGGGTCTAAAAGACCCTGCTTTTTCGGGTTTTTATTGATTGATCAGATCAATAATTACTTTTTAAAATTTGACAGGCCAACACTTAACCTTGGAGGAGTTTTTATATCGGTTATCAAATTTTAAAGAAGTATAAAGCAAGAGTGATGCCAATTATTACAGAGCGTGAAATAATTTCAATTAAAAATTAATATCAATAAATATCAATTAGTTATACCTGTGTATTGCTTGAGGTAATATCAAAGATATTTGGAAATAAAAATAAAGTGTGTAAACTAATGCCTAAAAACTGTGTAAGCTATTTCCGGTTATGGTAAGAATAATACATATCTCTCATATCTATTTTTTAATAGCATATTTGAAAACAGAATAGATAATCTTGAATCCGGCCTTTATTACTCCTGATACTGTACCGCTTATTTTCGAGGTTCCTATACGGTTTCTGTAATCCACAGGGACCTCTTTAATTTTCAATCCCTGTTTTACGGCCTTTATCTGCATTTCAACATTCCAGCCGTAATTTTTATCTGTCATATGGAGAATTTTCAGTTTTTGTGCCCTGATCGCCCGGAAAGGCCCCATGTCCGTGTATTTAAAGCCTGTGACTATGGCGATCAAAAATGTTGCAAGCCTGTTTCCAAAAATTTGAGGGAAAGTCAGCGAGCCTTTTTCAACATTCCCCAGGGTTCTCGACCCCAGGACCATATCAAAACCATGGTCCACAATGGGATCAAGCAGCAGGCTTATTCTGTCAGGATAATCACTGTAATCAGCATCCAGGATAACGATTATATCCGGGGATTCGGCGCTGCTAATCCCCCTCTGGCAGGCTGCACCATAACCTTTAATATTTTCCCTTACAACCTTTGCGCCTGCCTTTTCTGCAACAAGTAGTGTGTTGTCACTGCTGCCGTTATCCACCACAATGATCTCATCCACAATATCCTTCGGTAGATCATTTATTGCCAGTTGGATAGACTTTTCTTCGTTTAATGCAGGGATTATTACTGATATTTTATTGTTTTTATACATTGCAGGTCCCGGACTGATGTATTGTCATTACGCTTTATGATTATTTTGTTGCTATCTACCCGAAAGAGCACGATGCGTAGTGCCCCTACAATGGTTCTGCAAATATCTAATTAGGTTTGCCTATCCACAGTAGGGGCACAGCGCGCTGTGCCCATTAAGTGTCAAACCACCATGACCGTTCATCCAAAATATTTATCCAATCTCCATTTCAAAGGATTGGTCAAAATATATTCGGAAATTTTCAGATATGATTCTTCATTTCGAATTATGTGTTCATAGTAATTTCTCTGCCATATATTTAAATCGGGATTATTTTCCTGTTCCCTGATATTTTTTGTAACTGCACTCTTGTAACTTCGGATAATGGTTGGGATGGAATTTGGGGATGGCTTTCCAAATTGTTCTTTTTGTGGTGTGCATCCTCCTGTTATTTGGGCACGGTGCGCCGTGCCCCTACGATCTACGCCGTGGTAATTAATTATTTCGATTATGCCATGCAAATGGTTTGGCATAATTACAAATTCATGTAATTTTATATTATTCCTTAATTCGTCTGTTCTTTGCCATTCATGTTCAGCTGTTTTGCCATATCTATATAAGACCATCAGATCATCTTCTATCTCACCGAACAGATGCAAATGTTTCCATGTGCATATGGTAATAAAATACAAACCTGACGCTGAATAATCATATCCTTTTAGGCGAATGGAACGTCGTTTTTTGTTTTGGAGTTTATTATTCATATAAATTTTAAGAAGTACTGTATTATAGTTTTGGCGGAAAATGATTTTGTAGGGGCACACTGCGGCGTGCCCCTACAGTGATTTCGGTTTCATGTGATTTAATTTACTATAAATACCATATTTGAAGCGCCCCTCAATTATAAAAAACAGAAAAAACGGCACATACTGCATCAGAAGCAGGTTAACAATTTTAAAGCTCCCGATATGAACTGCACCAAAATCACGGGTAAAAATAAAGTAATGCAATATCAGCAGACCTGAAAGGATAATCAGGCTGAACTGTCTGTAGATACACAAAAATGGAATCACCCAGCAGAAGTACCAGGGATCGCCGACAGGAGAAAGAAGAAACATTGCAGTCAGGGCCCAAAACATCTTTCCCGGAAGATCCTGTTTATTGAAATAAATGAATATCCAGATAATCACGAAAATAGTGCCGCATAAGATTCTTGATAAAATGTAAGGATCATAAACAAAGATTGCAGTCAGTGCGTGGATGATACTAAAGATAAATCCATTATTTGCCCACTCCCGGGTATATGTGCCAAAGCCAGCAAAAACTGACCTCAGACCAGTTTTTCCCCAGATAAAGAAAGGCAGGTACCCTGCTCCAATAACAGCCAGGCTGACAGGAACAGCTTTATATTGTTTTTTAATCAGGAAAAAAGGAATAAAAATTATCGGGTAAAACTTTGACAAAACCCCGAGCCCCAGCGAGATAGAAGAAAAAATATATCTCTTTTTTAACATCAGGTACACCGCAAGCATAACACAGCAAATGGCAAGAGAATCATAATGCCCGGAATTGGCAAACTCCTTCAGAACAAGGGGGTTCCACGCATATACAACAACGTAAAGGGGATTTTGTTTCATCTCTTTCAGAATCATATACAGCAGAAAAATTACTGCTGTATCAAAGAGTACAAACAGAAACTTCATAAAAAATATTGAACCGGGAGCAATAAAGGTAGAAAGGGCAAATACAGCCTGGGCAAAAGGGGGATAGACAGTAGGAATATCCTTAAAGCTTATACGCCGGTAAAATTTCGAATTGTCATCTCTTGTCTTTTTTAGTTTTTCAAAATCAGAGCTTATCACTGTAGAGACAGGTTTTAAACCTGTCTCCAGGGCAGAAGAATCTGTCATTGATTCCAAGTCAGAGACATTAGGCTTTATACTCGCCTGAATCGGTGGATATTTATAGGGGTTGATACCGGCATTAGAGACCTTGCCATCCCAGATATATCTATATATGTCGTTTTCATGGACTGGAATGCCGGGCAGTAGAATCAGGCGGAAGACAATTGCCCCGGAAATAACAATAAATATGTTTCGCCTGTCTGCCGGAAGTCTTGAAACCTTGATAACAGTGATCAGATAAAGTATGAACGCCAGTACATATAAAATAAAAAACCTCCCAAAGGGCATTTGTCCATTTGGGAGGTCAAAGAAAAAACCGCCTGTTTCAAGATAACCATGGCTGAGCAGTGTAACCGCAAGCCAGATCAATGCTGAAATAAGAGCATATATTATCACTGGCCTTGTTTTTTCTCCTCAGGGCTGGTTTCTTTTTTATCAGGGTCTTTGTCCGGATATAATTCTTTATTTATAAAGTCGCCGTTTTTTGAGAAAAGTATAATTTTAACAACATTATTTCCATCCACATGATATGTCAGAATATAGTTATCTTTATTATCTGTAAAATGAACATATGCTACCTGTAATCCATTTTCCTGGGCCAGCTCATCTTCGAAAAAATCAAATTTAAGAGTCAGTCCGCCAAGGGTCATTTTTTCCGTCTCCGGATCTGTCTGTGATTCTATCTTGTTTAGAACAACCATTTGAGCCGAAACATCATACATCCCGAAAGATCCTTTTAATGAGTCATATGTTTCACCTGACGCATATGTGATACCGGAGATTAAAAGCACTGCAATAAAAATAATTAGAAAATTTTTCATGTTCAGCCTCCATGAAACAATATTGAAACTCTAATTAGAATAAAGTAGTCAAGAATCCATAAAAGTCAATTTTTCTATTTCTTTTCTCCTAAAATACAAAAATCAGCTCATTTAAGAATATTTCAGGCGAAAAGTTACTATGTATAATTGAATGCAGGTGTGAAATCCTTGACAAAGGCAGGTAGCCAAAATACTATGTACAGCCAGTTTCATTGACACATCTGTGTTTTTTCAAATTGAATCCCGGTGAAGGGATTTCACCTCAACAAATAGATATGGAGGACATATGATCAGAGCAACAAAGAATATATCAGCCTTGTTATGCGGTTGCCTTCTGGGTGCAGTAATGTATGGCGGTTCACTGTACAGCACTTTTACCGCAAAGGCAATTGCGGCAGAAGAGGCGGCAGAACCAGCGCCAGATCCATTTGCCTATACCCCGCCATCACGTGAATGTACAAGGTTTATGCTTATAGACGCTACCGAAAGTTATATTGCCGCCCAGGAAACTGGAGATCTGTCTAAAATGTCTCTCTCAGCGGATGCGAAGTTTAAAGAGGATTTCAGCAGGATTACAAAGGACAGGAGCCTTATAAATAAGGCATTACCCATTGCCTTTCACCGTAGTATTTTTGATACTGCCCGCTGCAAGACATTTACCGAAGTGATAGTCACCGAAGGCGATCACCAGTATGTTGTAGGAACCCGCCTTACGGTAGACGACGGAAATATTACCGAGGTCGACAGCCTTGTAACAGACAAGGAAGACTGGTTGTTTGATGCCGACGCTTATCTCAAATATTCAAAGGCTGAAGACTGGCCTATCCTTCCACTTGACGACCGTGTCAGCAGGCAGGAACTTGTCGATGCAGCCAACCAGTATTTTGATTTTATCTTCCTGGATAAGGGAATAAGACCGCCATGGGGCAGCCCATGTGCAAGGCTCGAGGGTGGAGCCTATACCAACGAAAAAATGGAAGACAAGGACACCTGTCAGATTCCTGCCCCGCTCGGAGAGATGTTTGTCTCGAACCGTACATTTGTAGTTGATGAAGAAATGGGTGTTGTAAATATATACTGCCTGTTTGAAGACAATGCCAAAGGCATGCCGGACTCACATACATTCAGGCTTGTAAACGGGAAATACCGAAACATTCATACCCTGAGCGTTAATATATCCGGAAAAGAAGTAGAAGTGCCCGAATACAAACCAGACCCAGACCCCGAGTGTGACAGGGCCATGCTGATGGCGGCAACTGACAGTTATATTGCAGCCCAGGAGGCAGGCGATCTTTCCAAAATGGCACTTGCTGAAAAAGTCAAATATATGGAGGACATGAGTGAGACCACACAGGACAAAGGCATGTGGAACACTCCCCTGAAAATAGCCCATCACAAAAGTATTTACGATACGGTTCGCTGCAAGACCTTTACGGAAGTAATAGTAACCGAAGGTCCTGAAAAATATGTCCTTGGCACACGCCTTAAGGTTGACAAGGGAAAGGTTAAAGAGATCGACAGCCTGGTTACCAGCAAAAAGGACTGGCTGTTTAATGCCGATGATTACCTCAAGTATTCAACGGCGGAAGACTGGCCGGTGCTTGCTCCTGATGACCGTGTAAGCCGTCAGGATCTTGTTGATGCGGCCAACCAGTATTTTGATTTTGTTTTTATGGATAAAGGCATCCGCCCGCCTTTTGGAGGTGTTCCCTGCGCAAGGCTTGAGGGGGGGATGTATACTAACACGAAAAATGAAGAAAAGGACACCTGCTGGATACCTGCTCCTCTTGGGGAACTTCCCATTGTAGGCCGCACATTTGTAGTTGATGAAGATATGGGATCTGTTAACGTATTCTGCAAATTTGGCAACATGAAAAACGGTATGCCCGATTCACATACCTTCAGGCTGGTAAAAGGTAATTATAAATGGATTCATACGCTTAGCGTTAACCTGACAGATAAACCCCTGGTCGTTCCCGAAGGACCAGGAGTACCGGATTCCAATTAGTATTTGAAAGTCATAATACAGTGATTAACATAGAATAATAACCCTGAACACAGGAGGATTGATCGTGAAAAATGAATTTACAAGGCGTGAAGTTTTGGGAGTTGGACTGGGTGCCGTAGCCCTTGCAACAGCGGGTACGGCTATTTCTACTGCTACTGCCGCACATGCAGCAACGGGCGAAGAAAATTCCGGAACCAATTTGAATACATTTAATAAATATGGAGAAGATCTGGAAACCGGTCTGCTTCTCAGGACATATCCGCTTGCAGTAAAAATGCTTGAAAAGGAAGCGGATATTCCACAGGGCTCCTTTCGGCCGAAAAGGGACGGCGGCTACCACCTGGCCCAGTGTCAGGCATTCAGTCTGTCGCGCATGGAAGGAAAAACAGTTGCCATGTTAAAGGAAGATCACTGGTGTCCTACTGCACTTATGGCCTATGGCATGGTTGAAAAATCAAAATCAGTGGGTGGTTATACAGAATCCTATATGAGTTTCGAGACCGGTAAATATGTCGGCATAGTTTCAGCTCCTCTTAAGAGTGCCGCCTTTATGCCCGATGTTGTCCTTATCTATATGAACCCCGCCCAGCTCAGGGGCACGTTGCTGCCGCTGTCCTTTGGCGGAGGTGCATCTGATGTGAGTACAGAATTGTTTCTGCCTTCCTGCGGGCATGCGGTTGTTGATCCGATGAAGACGGGAAAATATGTTGTAGTTCTCCCTGATCCCGGAGAATATCAAAGGGGACTGGCCAGGGAGGATGAAATGATACTTGCGGTTCCCCGACAAAGAATGGATGCCCTGATGGCAAGCCTGAAACAGAGGGGAAAGATGTATTCCCACAGGGAACAGCACATGTCATTAAAACCTGATTTTGAACGTCCACAATTTTACAAGGATATGTTCAAATCCTGGGGGCTGGACTCGGAATAGACATAATATAGAGTTGACAAAAATCTTAATTTTTTATAGCTGTTATAATCAATATGACGTAATACGAAATTACGCCCGTTAAAAAAGAAAGAACAGCAGAATAATTTAACTATTAAAGCCAAGAAGGCTTAACCGGTCAGTATACCGGCTAAGAATTCCTGGCTTTTTTTATTTGATCCGGATTTTACAGCAGATATCGGAGCTATGGTCTTTAAGCCTTAGTCATGCTGAAGCATGAATGTAAAGCAGGGATTAGAGGAGGAAAGAGACAATGAAAGTTAAGCGGAAATT
Organism: Desulfatiglandales bacterium; assembly: GCA_963667015.2. Lineage (GTDB taxonomy): Bacteria > Desulfobacterota > DSM-4660 > Desulfatiglandales > HGW-15 > JAAZBV01. Next base: position 309,410 of record CAXXJJ010000001.1, on the reverse strand, counting down.
TCTGTACCTGATATTGATTAACCTGTTGATTTTTAGCCAGTATACCCTTGCAGAAGACGATGCAGATGAAATCAAAGTCTATCAGTTTGATGATATAGTCGTAACAACCCGGGCAATAATTGATGAAAACGCGGTGAACAGACTCGGCAGTCAAATCACTCATGTGACACAGGAACAGATTGTGAATCTTAATGCCATGGATCTTACTTCCGCCCTGCGAAGAGTTCCGGGGGTTGTAATCTCAAGACATAACCTTGTTGGAAGCTTTGGAGGTGGAGAGGGCGGTGCACTTTTCATTAGGGGAAAAGGCAGTTCACGTCCGGGAGCAGAGATCCAGACCCTGATAGATGGTATCCCCAAATTTGTCAGTGTATGGACGCATCCGCTCATGGACGTCCTGAATGTGGACATCGTTGACACGATTGATGTCTATAAAGGTGCGCAGCCGGTGCTTTTCGGTAATATGGCATTCGGGGCAGTGGACATCCGGTCAAAACGTGTGAAAGATAAAGGTTATTACACCCGGATTCAATCATCATACGGCTCAAACAGCACTGTTTCAAGTTCTCTGGAAAACGGCGGGAAATTTGAGAAATTTGATTATTACCTTCTTGGGGGATACCGGGGTTCGGAAGGACACAGAAAAAATGCAGATGGAGAACTCCAGGACATTTTCTGTCATTTAGGCTACGATTTTACTACCGAATGGCGTTTTGATTTTACCCTCATCCACACAGATAACTGGGCAGATGATCCGGGGCCGGCTGACGGCTCAGGGCCGGCTGACGGCTCAGTACCCCCTGACGGAAGATTTAACAATGAAGATACATTTGCCGTGGCAACAATATCAAACAGCCACGACCGGGGAAATGGATATATCAAGCTTTATAATGACAGCGGAGATATAGACTGGGTAAATCAGGAAGGAACTCGGGGTCTGGATACATTGACCGATTACCAAAATTACGGAATAAAGGCCCGTGAAACAGTGTCATTCTGGGAAAATGGAGAGATCATCCTGGGCATGGACCTCGATTATATAAGCGGGAAGGCCAGGTTCCATGATCCTGATGCCGGTGACAGTGAATTTCCGGAAGAGACCTTCCGCATAGTATCTCCCTACATGGCGATAAGCCATATGTTTGGAAACAGCGAGGATTTTTATTTCACACCATCCATAGGTGTCAGATACCTGAACCACAGTATTTTTGAAAGCGAAACCGCTCCACAGCTTGGCCTGGTCATTGGCCATAAAGAAACCAAACTTCATGCATCATATGGTAAAGGTATCAATTACCCCGGTATTTATGCGAAGATACAGGATACACTCTGGATGCCTGGAGAAAACCGGTGGAAGGCGCTTAATGCAGAAATACTTGATCATTTTGAAATAGGAATTGAGCATAAATTCAACAGGTATTTCATCGCAGATCTTACATGGTTTTATGACGATGGAAAGGACAGGATAGTCGTTTCTCCGCCGCCTCCATTTCCGCCTGTTCTTGCAAATATCGGTGAATATAAACACAGTGGGGTTGAAGGCAACGTCTCCTTTATACCTGTAACAGGGCTTTCGGTTTTTGGTGGCTTCACATACCTGGACACTGATCCGTTCGACCTTCCCTATGCACCGGAGTGGACCTTCAGCACAGGTGTAAATTACCGGTTCATGAGGAATTTCCAGATCAGTATAGATACACAATATGTTGATAAACAGTTTGTTACATCCAGGGCAAGGATGGAAAATACCGTCAATGTAGATCAGGTCGATTCCTATTTTCTTGTTAACGGGAAAATAAGCTATGACCTTTTACTGCCTGATACCGATATGGACTGCCAGGTATACCTGGCAGTTGAAAACGTTACTGACACATATTATGAACAGAAAAAAGGCTATCCTATGCCGGATTTAAACTTCATGGCAGGGTTTGCCGTAACCTTTTAGGGAGAGTAAGAGAAAAACATGACCAGATTACTAAAAATATTTTTATCAGTACTTTTTTTATTTGTTTTACCTCAAATTCCGGTCTCTGCCCATGATGCTGCACTTCCTGTAATAGTTGATACGGACATGGCACTGGATGACATAAGGGCCATCACAATGCTGCTAAACAGCGACGTGGTCCAGGTCCCGGTTTTTATCGCCTCCGACGGTGTCAGGTCACCGGAGGAAGGTATTAAAAACCTTAAAGCCCTTCTCAATTATTTCAGCAGGAGTGATATTCCGGTAATAGAAGGGAAGAGCCTTAACAAACCTGAACCTGAGGTCAGGAGTTTTATAAGGGAGATAAGAGTTCCGGGAAGCAGGTCGATTAATGGGGAGGATGTAGATAAAAACCCCGCGGCTGAAATAATCGTCTCAAAAATAAAATCAATGGATGAACCCGTGATCTACCTCTGCCTTGGTCCGCTTACTAATCTTGCAGAGGCCCTCAGGATCGATCCTGAAATCAAAAACAGGATCGCCTCTCTTGTCTATTACGGCGCCGGCCCGGATGAAAGTGATCCGGGCTGGAACAGCCTTCGGGACATTGATGCCGCCCGTTCGGTCTTTTCCTCGGGGCTGAAGATATATTCGATTACACTGCCCGCAGAAAAACTTATAGGTTTTAATGCCAATCTCTTTGACAGGATAAAAGGGCTGGGAACCCGGGCCTCCGGCATGATTGAAAAGGTACATGAACCTGATGATATTATGAAATTACTTGATGAAGATCATTTTTATGTTTGGGACGAGTTGACTGCAATATTCTTTAATGATTCATCCCTGTTCAGGTTTTCTCCTTCAGAGGACAATGAAAAGGTGATGGTTCTTAAGGAGATAGATGCAGAAGGAATTGAAAATGCATATCTCCTTGCCCTGGGACTGCCGGGTGATTATCATCTGAGCCCGCGGACAATGGTTGTTTTTTCAGAAATTCCCAGGGCCTCTTCATTTTTCAGGGAGGATGTACGGCCAATCGTTAATAAGGTAATAGATATATACGGGATAGAGGAATGGAAGGCATGCCTGCTGACAAATGAATTACACAGGCATCTGGGGATATATTCCCTTGTAGGGGCCAAGATGGGTGTGAGGGCAAGAGAGATACTTGAGGCGCCCTTTGATACCCTTGAGGTAACATCCAGCGCAGGAAACAAACCTCCCCTCAGCTGTCTGAATGACGGCCTTCAGGTTTCCACAGGCGCAAGTCTTGGCCGCGGGACTATAGAGGTTATTACAGGAAAGCCGGCACCATCGGCAGTATTTTTTTATGGAGACGTCATCCTCACACTGACCCTTAAAAATGAGGTATGGGAAAGGGTAAAGAAGGACATCCGAAAACTGGTCGATAAACATGGAGGCATGAACAAGGCATATTTTAAAGATGTCAGGGAGCTTTCAATCCAATACTGGCTGGACCTTGACCGGTATGAGATATTTGATGAACAGATGAAAAAAAGATAGACAGGTAGCTTTATAACCTGCAGGGGCACGGTCCGCCTTCGCTAAAGCTATGACGTGACAAGCGCACCGTGCCCTTCATGTGAATTGCTTCAGGCAGTTAGAATATTTATAGATAAAAATCCTTAACAGGCTCGGCCTGCTATTTTATTTCCTTAAACTCGATCCAGAGAACTGCGCCTATTTCAACATCCGTTCCTGGCCCGACTTTCGCTATTCGGGGAAGAAATTGACAAAAAGCACGATATTTTAAGCTGTAAGTAATTGAAAACACGATAGTGAGGATTTGAAAACCGGTTGTAGTGAAGACCTACCCCCTTGCAATATATGATAATGGTTGCGAGAATGTGGGTATGTACCTAAGATCAACAAACCGAAGAAAAGACGGAAAGACACACCGATATTACAGCGTTGTCGAAAGCCGACGAGTAAGAGATGGCAGAAGTGTGCAAAAGACTTTATTGTACCTGGGAGAAATCAACGACAGTCAGAAAACCGGATGGACCAGGGCTATAGAAATTGTTGAAGGCAAAGAGAACCGGCAGATGTCCTTGTTTCCTGAGGACAGAGAAATCCCGGAAGGAGTTGAAAACAGCGTTCAGTTAATAATGAGCAAGCTGGAGCTTAGCCGTCCAAGGCAATGGGGAGCCTGTTGGCTTGCCTGTGAATTATGGAAGCTTTTAGGATTATCGGAGTTCTGGAAAGATCGATTAGGTATAAGTAGAAAAGGTACAAGGTGGCGCAATGTACTCCAAACCCTAGTAACATACCGTTTAATTGACCCTGGCAGCGAATGGCGTCTTCACAGATATTGGTATGATAATAGCGCCATGGGGGATCTGCTGGGAGAAGACTTCAGGATAGCAGGAAAAGATACATTGTACAGATGTCATGATAAGCTTTTGGAACATAAAGATGAGCTGTTCAGGCATTTAAGAAAGAAATGGGAAAATCTGTTTGATACAAAATTTGAAATTCTTTTGTACGATCTGACCAGTACATATTTTGAAAGTAATCCGCCCTTTCAGGGAAAGAGACAGTTTGGTTATAGCAGAGACAAACGTAATGATTGCGTGCAGGTAGTCATAGCCCTGGTGGTTACACCTGAAGGATTTCCCCTTGCATATGAAGTGTTGCCCGGAAATACACAGGACAAACAGACATTACGCGGGATGCTTGAACACATAGGCAGGTGCTATGGAACTGCTGACCGCATCTGGATTATGGACAGAGGGATACCAACCGAAGAGGTTCTAAAGGAGATGCGTGAATCAGAGTCTCCGGTATATTATCTGGTAGGGACACCCCGGGGACATCTGTCCCGGTATGAAACAGCGCTTTCGGAAAAGCTATGGAATAAAGTAAGAGAAAAGGTAAGGGTAAAGTTCTTATCAGAAGACAAAGATCTCTACATCCTTGCAGAAAGTGATGATCGTCGTAAAAAGGAAAGGGGTATCCGTCTGGGCAAACTAATGCGTTTTATATCCAGGCTGAAAGAGTTAAGGAGTCAAAAAACAATAGACAGGGATAAACTGCTTAAAAAGATAGGAGCCGCAGAAAAGGATGCAGGCCGTTTTGCACGTGTGCTGGATATAACGATTCCCGGTATAAACGAGCCAGTCAATGAAGATACATTTTTCTGGAGGATTAATCTCAGCAGATATCGTAAGCTTTACAGGCGAGATGGAAGATACCTCTTGCGGACCAACCAGAGTGGTGCTGAGCCTGGGAAGTTGTGGGAGCAGTACATATTGTTGACGGAAGTGGAGGAAGCTTTTCGTAATTTGAAAGGAGACTTATCGGTTCGGCCAATATATCACCAGCTTGAAGAACGAATAGATGCTCATATATTTGTATCATTTCTTGCATATTGCCTGCATGTGACTCTTCGTAAGCTGGCCCGGACATACGCACCTGGCCTGACACCTCGATCGATTCTGGAACAGCTGAAAGTCATTCAGATGATAGATGTGCATGTTCCAACCACCGATGGCCGAGAGTTGAGAATGTCCAGGTATACCAGACCTGACAAGGCCCAACAACTCCTTCTGGACAGGCTCAAATTTAAATTACCTCCCCAGCCTCCACCTGAAATATCGATGGGATCAGATACGTCTGTAGTGAAGACTTTTTAAATTTTACCCCCTGTTTTCAATGGGTTATTTTTTTATAGCCCTCTAATAGCGAAAGTCGGGCTGGGAAGGTTTTGCCAGCCACAAGGACAATCCCCTGAAAGACATTTCCCGCCTATAATTTCTGTAGCACCCGGCCCCTTGCCCTCTCTCAGTGACAATTTTAAGATCTGCAACTACTGGAATCTTAAAGGAAAAATCCCCATTCTCATTGGTCTTTCCACTTACAAGCTCTTTTCCTTCAGATATATGCAAAATAAAAACCTTTCTGTTATATTCTAATCAAAAATATATGGAAGGGTCTTCGGGTACACCTCCCGCTTCTTTCCCCTTGTAAGCGTTTCAGGCATTACCCTTGCAAAATCTTCCGGTGTCCAGCGACCGTCCTTCCACAGGACCTGCTCAAGCGGCTGCGGTTCCGTAAAAATACCCACCCTGTTTTTGAACACTTCAAATATGCAACCGTTTATATTCCCGGCTGATTCACTTACCAGGTAGGTAACAAAAGATGCAACATCTTCTGGCCTGTTTTCTTCCATTATGCCGACCTTATCTTCCACGCCGCGCCATGCCGCCAGGGGACGTATAATGTTGCATGTGGCACCGAATTTTCCCATATCCCTGGCAACTGTGCGTGCAAAACCTGTTATCCCCTCCTTTACACAGGAATAAGCGGCCTGACCGAAGAACCCAAACCCTATATGGGATGATGTGCAGACAATCCTGCCATAACCCTGTTCCTTCATTATGGCTGTGGCGGCCCTTGTGCAGAAAAATGTTCCATAGAGATGAGTCTTTATCATGGCGTCCCAGTCTTCTGTCTTTATCTCCCAGACAACATCGGTGCGTATTATTCCTGCATTATTTACAAGGATATCCAGGCGGCCATAGTTATCAACAGCCGTTTTAATGATATTTTCAGCTCCTTCTTCTGAAGCAACACTGTCATAGCTGGCAACAGCTTCACCTCCGGCCTTTTTTATGGTTTCAACGACCCTGTCCGCATCTTCGGAAGATGCCCCCTTCCCGTCATGACTTGTCCCCAGATCGTTTACCACTACCTTTGCGCCCTGGGCAGCCATTGCTATTGCCTCTGCCCTTCCAAGCCCGTTACCTGATCCGGTTATTACCGCTACCCTGTCCTTCAGCATGTCTCCCATTTTGCCTCCTTGTTTTTTATCCGATACTCATAATTTTTTTTGCACAGCATTAAAAGATCCATCTTAATGCCCTGATCAGGAACAGTGATTCGAACAGTGGTCCTGTTATTTGAAAAGGATAGTCTTTCATTTACTTCTGTGTTTTCCGGGGTATTCATAATAAGTTCATCAGGGCTGTTTTCCCGGTATCGGGATGAAAGGAATTCCCTGCAGGTATTATTATAATCACCGCCCTCCGGCAGGTCGAAAAGGGTGCCTTTGAGAAGCATTCCTTTTTTGATTTCCATTACCATAACATGGCTGTCCCCGAAAAACAGGACATCCTGATCAAATTTTTCATCCCTTTCCACAACCTGTTTTTCAAGAAAATTCTCAATAAGCATGATCCGGTCTCTGAGTTTTGCAGCGGATTCATAATCAAGGTTTTCAGCACAGGATGCCATCCGATCCCGGAATATTTTAAGTATATCCGAATAGCGGTATTCAAGCAGTTCAACAGCCAGTCTTACAGCATATCCGTATTCTTCCGGAGATACACGGCCTTCACAAATACCGCAGCATTTTTTCAGCTGATATCTGAAACAGATTTTATCAGGAAGGTTTCTGCATATACGAAGCCCGAAGGTCTCAATAGCAAGATTCATTACTGCATCACGAAAAATTTTAGAAAGATACGGCCCGAACCTTTTACCCTGGTTCTGTCCTTTTGTCTCCGACCACTGTTTATTAGACCAGTTTCTGCGGTATGGCAGGAGCCGTGGATATTCCTCTCCTGTCAGAACAATAAAGGGATATCCGACATCATCTTCCATAAGCATGCTGTTATACCTGGGTTTATAATGTTTTATCAGGTTGTTTTCCAGGACCAGGCTTTCGGTCTCATTATTAACCAGGATAACCTCAACATCATATATCCTCGGGACCATTCGTTTTGTCTTGTAATACTGTCTGCGTGTACGAAAATAATAGGACAGTCTTCGCCGGAGGTTCTTGGCTTTGCCAACATAAATGACCTGCCCTTTGCTGTCTTTCATGAGATAACATCCGGGTTCAGAAGGGTAATCCTCCGGCCTGAAAATATAATTCACCTGGTTTTTTTTAGGCTGTCTTTTCTTCATTCAAGTATATGTATCAAAATATGTTGCATGCTAAAAAGTAACTACATTTAAACAGGGATGTATGCCGGTTAATACTGAAAATAAAAGCTTACTATCTCCTGCTTTTTTTATTATGATTTTATTTTCAGATGTTTCTTTTTAAAACTATTATATTGCAGGACAGTGTTAAAGCCATCTGATTTCAGTATCCGGCAGTTTTAGACGCTCAGTTTATATGGACCTGATATATAAGGAAAGAAAAAATGGCAGAAAATAAAATACTTAATCCTGAAGAATACAAGGCCCGGGAGGTCCTGATGGATGGGTCGACCATTCTTTTCCGGCCCATAACAATGGATGACTGCGACGCATGGTTCGAATTCTACAGTGGTCTCAGTTACAGGACCAAATACCTGCGCCTGCACTATATACCTGAGGATATGAAAAGGGATGATGCCGTAAGATACTGCAAGGTTGACTATAAAAACTCATATGCATTTGTTGCTGAGGCAAAAGAGGATGGGAAAGACAGGATTGTTGCCTTTGGCCGATACAACCGTCTTCCATCCGGAAGCACCGCAGAAATAGCATTTGTTATTGATGATAAATATCAGGAAAGGGGCATCGGTAACAAGTTGATAGAATGGCTTGCCTCTGTTGCACGTCAGAACGATATCGATACCTTTGAAGCCTATGTTATGCAAGAAAATACAGGTATGCTGACTGTATTCCAGAACTACGGCTTCAGTACAAAACGGGAGATTAAGGATAATATCGTACATATATCCTTTTCCATTTCAAAAACACCGGAAGTAGAGCTCAAGAAGGACGACCGGGCCAGGGAAGCTACGATCAAATCCCTCAGTAATATCATAAGACCAAAATCCATTGCAGTAATAGGCGCATCAAACAGAAACGGTTCTATTGGAAATCTTGTATTCCGATCTGTTATCCAGAACGGCTTTACAGGCGTTGTTTATCCTGTGTCACCTACTTCCAGTGTTGTAATGTCGGTAAAGGCATATAAGACCATCCTCGAAATAGAGTGCCCGATTGACCTTGCCATAATCGTTGTGCCCTCTGGAAATGTCCTTCAGATTGTGGATCAATGCGGCAGAAAAAGGGTAAAGGGCATGGTTGTTATTTCAGACGGATTTAAAGAGATCGGGCATGAAGGCGCCGCCCTGGAAAAGGCGCTGCGTGAAACCGCCTTTGGTTATGGTATGCGAATAATAGGCCCCAACTGTATGGGATTTATAAACACGGATCCTGAAATATCCTTAAATGCAACATTCTCTCTTACATCACCTAAGCGGGGAAATATTGCCTTTATTTCACAGAGCGGCGCCCTTTGCGCCGGTGTTCTCCAGTATGCCAGGAAGCAGGAAACGGGTTTTTCGTGCTTTATGAGTGTGGGAAACAGGGCTGATATTGCCTCTACTGATATGGTGCAGTACTGGGAAAATGATGATGCCACTAAGGTGATTCTTCTTTACCTTGAATCATTTGACAATCCTGACAAGTTCAGCAGGATATGCAAGAGAGCTGCCCTTAAAAAACCTATCCTTGCCCTTAAAGGCGGGTCAACCGATGCAGGATCACGCGCTGCCCAATCCCACACAGGGGCAATGGCTACTCCCGGTGAAGTATCAGAAGCGCTCTTCCATCATGCAGGTATTATACGGGTGGACAGCCTGCAGGACATGTTCCAGTCAGCTGTTCTCCTTTCCAGTCAGCCTGTACCAAAAGGCAGAAGGGTTGCAATCATAACAAACGGCGGTGGTCCGGGCACACTTGCTGCAGATGCCGCATCCAGCAATAAACTTATTGTCCCATCCTTTTCAGATACCCTTCTGAAAAAGCTAAAGGAAAAGGTAATAAGGGATATCAAAATCAGTAACCCACTGGATCTCACGGCAGGCTCTCCTGATACGGAGTTCGAGGCATGTCTGCGTATCCTGGTGGACAGCCCTGAAAATGATTCCATTATCGTTATCTATATCCCCCCTGCAGGTGAGGGTGTAAGTCATATCGAGGCAGTCATCAGAAGGATCGCCCCTGATGCCGGAAGGGCCGGCAAACCGATTATGGCCTGTTTTGTCGGGCAAACCGATCTGAAGGGAGGATATGTAAGCGAAGACCTGTTTGTTCCCTACTTTCCTTTTCCGGAAGATGCTGTTAAGGCCCTGACTAATGCAGTAAAATACGGAGACATGCTCCGCACTGCCCAGGGTACAATACCTGAATTTTCGGATATTGATTCCAGGGCAGCTAAAAGCCTGATTAAATCTGTACTTTCAACTTCATCTCATCGCCCCATATGGATGCCGAACAATAAGATTAACCGCCTTTTTGCATACTATGGTATCAGGACCGTAGAGACCGCAGCGGTTAAAACCGCCGAGGAGGCAGCGAAGGCTGCAGAAAAGATTGGCTTTCCGGTTGCAGTAAAACTGGAGTCCTCTACAATTACACACAAGAGTGATGTAGGCGGAGTTATTCTTGGTGTTGAGAGTGCAGAAGAAACAAAGGCGGCCTTTAACCGGATCAGGGAAAACCTTGATAGACAAGGTCTCACTGATGAGATGTCAGGAGTTATCCTTCAGAAGATGATTGCAGGAGGTGTGGAGATAATTGCGGGAGTCAATGAGGACAGGTATCTGGGTCATGTAATCATGTTTGGTCTGGGCGGAACATATGCTGAATTACTAAAGGATACGGCAACGCGACTTCACCCGTTAAGTGACCATGATGCAAAAGAGATGATCCATTCTGTAAGGATGATTGAACTGCTCAAGGGATACAGAGGTGCTCCCCCAATGGACATCAGGGCGCTTGAAGAACTGCTCCTGAGAATTTCCGCAATGGTTGAGGAAATTCCGCAGATCACTGAAATGGACCTTAATCCAGTAGCGGTTCTTCCGGAGGGGCAGGGATATGTCGTGCTTGATTCGAGGATAATGCTTAAGTAAAAAACTGAACTAAGTTATCTTAGCCTGCAAGCGAAGGTTTTTAACTGCCCGATATGGACATTGATCCCTTTCACGCTAAAACAGGCTTCTTCTTTTCTTTTTTTATTTTTTGATGTCACTGGAAACTTATGATATCTTTATGGTTCTTTTTTATTGCGAAGCGCAGTGTCTATAATCTTGTTAATTGCGGCGATTAAAGAGAAATAGTCCCTGGTTGATGCCCCGCTGCTTGTGGCGGTGGAGTTGTTATACTCCCTGAACGTGAAATCCGGATATTACAAATGTCGCTGAAAGCCCTTCAAAAAAGTCTTCAAGGATTAGCTGATCCTGAAATTGCTGCCCATTCCATGGGCTTTTTTAAAACGGGAAAAGGAGAATATGGTGAGGGTGACAGGTTTTTGGGCATCAGGGTGCCGGTTTTAAGGCAGTTGGCAAAAAAATACCGGGATATCGATTTATCAGCTATAAAAAAGCTTTTACAATCCTCATTTCATGAAGAACGGCTATGTGCCCTGATAATACTTGTTCAAAAATTTTCAAAAGGAACAGAAGAAGAGAGGGCCGCTATCTACAACTTATACCTTGGCAGCATTGAAAAGATCAACAACTGGGATCTTGTAGACAGTTCTGCACATTATATTGTGGGGGTATACCTGGAAAATCGAAACAGGGATATACTCTATAAGATGGCTGGATCTGAAAATCTCTGGGAAAGGCGCATTGCAGTAATGTCTACTTTCCACCTGATAAAGAAAAATATATTTAAGGATACACTCAATATTTCCGAAGCACTCCTAAAGGATAACGAAGACCTCATCCATAAGGCCGTTGGATGGATGCTCCGGGAGATAGGAAAAAGAGACATTTCAGCAGAAAAGAACTTCCTTGATAAACATTATAAGGATATGCCCAGAACAATGCTTCGCTATGCAATTGAAAAATTTGAGGAAAAGGAAAGACAAAAATATTTAAAGGGTCTTATATAATTTTTTCATCCAAATCAGGAGGAGATGATTATGAAAACAAAGTTATTTTTTATTATGTTTATTGTTTTATTAGTATCCGCTGTGTCATTTGCCCAGCAGGCCCCGGAAATCAGTGTTGAAGATCTGGAAGTCTGCACTTCCATTGAAGAAAGAGTGCCTGTTGGTGTAGACACCAGTTTTTCAGCCGATGTGGAAAAACTCTACTGTTTTACAAAGATAGTAAGCAATAAGGACGAAGGTTCAATCTTTCACGTGTGGCTCTACAATGACCGTGTTATGGCCAGGATAGAACTGTCTACAAAGGCAAAGGTCTGGAGGACATGGTCATCTAAAAAGATATTACCTTCATGGACAGGGAAATGGAGAATTGATATTGAAACACCGGATGGTACCCTTCTTGGCAGTAAAGAATTTGAGGTAAAATAAAACAGCCTGAACAGAAATACAGGCTGCTTTAATAATTTTGATAACAGGCAGTACCGCTGCCTGTTATTTTTTTATTGATCGTCTTATTATAAGAAAATCCCTGCAACTGGTTTAATCGTTTGCCCGCAGGAATTCATTAAGGGTTTCAACATCCTCCACGCTTGATGTGGTTATATTGCTGTCCTTTGGAAGTATCCTTCCAACCAGGCCCATCATCTGCTTCTGGGGGCCTACGTCAACCATGGTATCTACCCTGTCTTCAATCATACGACAGATAATATCATACCATCTGACCGGGCTCGTTAACTGATTGGCCATTATATCCTTTATTTTTTCCGGATCATTTTCTGTTGCAGCAGTTGCATTAAACAGGATGGTGGATATTGGGCTGTTAAAGGTGAAACCCTCCATGTATTCCCGGAATTCATTAACCGCGCCCTTCATAAGGTCGCAATGCCATGCGCCGCTTACCTTCAGGGGTATGGCCTTTCCCTTTTCTTCCTTTACAAGTGTGAGGGCATAATCCATTGGTGCTGATTCGCCAGTGATAACTATCTGTGCTTCCGAATTATGATTGGCAACTGCAAGTAGCCCTTTGCTCTTTGCCTTTTCTACGATTTCGGTCACCTTGTCTATTGAAAGCTTCATAACCGCTGCCATTACTCCGGGGTGAGAAAGGGATTCCCTGTGCATAAGTTCACCGCGTTTTTTTACAATCTTAAGGGCATCATATTCTGATAATACCCCTGATGAAACAAGTGCCGGAAACTCACCAAGGCTGTGCCCGGCAGATACGGATGCCTTTACACCCTTAAGGTTTAAAACCTTTAAACAGGCAAGATTTACTGCAGTGATGGCCGGTTGCTGGTTTACTGTAAGGATAAGCTCTTCACCGGGCCCTTCAAAGCAAAGTTTTGACATTGGTTTTTCACATATCTCATCCAGTTGTCTGAATATCTCCCGCGCCTCAGGGAATTCATTTGCAAGGTCCTGTCCCATGCCTATTACCTGTGAATTCTGCCCGGGAAATAAAAAAGCGATATTATCGTACATATATTTCTCCTTAAATGAACAACCCCTTTTTTGCTAAAGGGGTTGCCGGATTTTTTCTTTATTTAATTTCTAATGGGGATTGCTTTCAGTCTGAGCATCGCCCATGGCTTTGTGAAAAAGCTCATCAAAGGCGATATCATACTGTCTTGAACCGGGAGTCAGGGATTTATTACTGGCAAGCTGCTTCATAATTTTTTCTTCTGCCTGTTCAAACTTCAGGTTCAGGTTTGAGACGACCTTATTTACAGCCTTGTATATTTCAACATCAGTGCCATAAACATCTATAACACAGGGCGCATTAAGTACATCTTCAAGAATGTACTGGGTCATGTATAGAGAAATGGGATTGGGGCGGGGAACAAGCCCGCGTATGGGTGCTATAAAATATTTATAGTCAAACTCGTTGGTTCGTGAAAGTTTTTTAAGGCCCTTAAGTAATAACTCCGAAAAAGCACCGGAGTTATCCGTTTCTACAATCTCCTGCATCAGTAACTCCTGAGTCAGGCCTGAATGTATTTCGTTCAGTTTATATCTCAGGAATTTGTCCCTCTGAAGAGATTGTTTCTTTTCCTGCCTCTCCAGCCTCTTGATCACTTTATTGTGTTCTTTACCGGTATTTAAATGTTTCATATTCTTACTTTTTTAAAGGGGCAACTAGGCCATTAAAAAAAATATAAACAATAATCACTAATCCTTTGCCTTGGCAGCCTTGGTCTCTTTCTTCTTTGATTTAGTATCAGGGCTGCTGCTTTTTGTCTCTTTGGCGGACTCCGTACCGATGCCGGAATCGCCCGATCCGGATTTGCCGTCATATCCGCCTGATTTTGACGCATAGTCAGTAACATACCATCCTGAACCCTTCAAATGAAAAGTGCTCTGGGATATCAGTTTTTTCATTTTGCCTTTGCATTTTTCACATTTGGTTACCGGAGGATCGGATATCTTCTGTAATACTTCTGTGTGAAAGTGACATTTTGTACATTCGTATTCGTAAAAAGGCATTTTGATTCACCTCTCGTCTAAAAATTTTGCACAGCCAGATTGCAGGGCCTGTGCTGTTTGTATGAATTCAGTATATAATCCATGTTTCCCAGGGAAGTTCGTTTCAGAATATCGAATGTGGTCTCATGGACCAGGCCTTCTTCACATTCCCTGTTTTTTCCTGTTATTTCATACCGCTGTAAAAAATTACAAAACCTGACAATATGAACCAGTTCGTGTGTGAATATATATACAAGGAGTGGTAACAAGGTCAGCTTTTTATCTCTTTGAAGGGCATTTAATATAAGATGATCCTGAAGGCATATATAGTAGAAGTCACGTTTTTTTGTGCTTGAATCGAAACCTTCAATAACCCTTGAGCGTTTACTGAGCAAGGCAAAAGCGAAGGATGTTATTTCATCTTCTTCAAGATTTGCAAGGGTTTTAACATCATATTGATGCCGCCTCCACTGCCTCGAAGAAAATTTGTAATAATCACCGATCTTATCCTCAGCTATTAGAAGAGCCTCGCTGATGGTATCGATATTATCATCCTTAAATGCCAAATCGGTCATTACGAAACTCTCTTGATATATTTCACACGGTGAAAATAAACCGGATTTCAAGATTGTCAACACCTCTTTGACTTTTTTATAGTGGCGATGACTGGAGTTGAACCAGTGACCCTACGGATATGAGCCGTATGCTCTGACCATCTGAGCTACATCGCCAATGAATCCCCTAATTTATCCAAATCTTTTATTTTGTCAATCAAATAATAACCTGTCTGGCAGAAAATATTTCTTATCCTGATTTTTATCTGGACGTAAAATTGTGGTTGCTCAGATGTAATGATACAAGATACTGTGTATAATTTGACATACTGCTGTGGCTGGAATGCTACATTTTAAAATATGATATTTTTATTATTATGTTAAATTAGGCTAAATTTTATAATCTGAAACAGGCATAGCTATTGCAATTATTAATTTCAGGTATCTGGAGTGCCCGTTGCATTCATGGGGACTTCCTTCTAGGAGGAAGAACAGAAAAAAAGCAGTAACGGCATATTCGGAGCCGCCCCGGAGCATTCTGCCGGGGCTTTCGTATCAAGGGGAATAAAAAAAGGCCGGAAACTTAAACAGCTTCCGGCCTTTTTTATTTATATATAACTGTAAATTACATTACTTTTTTTACTTCTTCTGCCAGTGCAGGGACAACATTAAACAGATCGTCGACTATACCATAATCGGCCTTCTGGAATATCGGGGCCTCCGGATCCTTATTTATGGCAACAACATATTTTGAAGTTGACATACCTGCCAGATGCTGGATGGCGCCTGAAATACCGCATGCAATATAAAGGTTAGGTGAAACAACCTTACCTGTCTGTCCTACCTGATCAGTGTGTGTTCTCCAGCCTGCGTCAACGGCTGAACGTGATGCACCAACCGAGGCGCCAATTGCCTCAGCCAGTTTTTCAAGTACTTCAAAGCCCTCAGGGCCCTTTACTCCTCGACCGCCGGCAACAATCTTGTCTGCTTCCGTAAGGTCGACCTTTCCGCTTTCATCCTTGATCTCTTCTGCAACCTTTGTCTTTATTGCTGCATCATCGAGAGTGAAAGAGGCATCAGCAATTTCTGCTGATGAGTCACCGGGTTCATTGATTGCCATAACATTTGGTCTGGCTGTTGCCATGTTCGGATAACTGTCATCATATGTTACCTTTGCATATGCCTTGCCGGCATAAATAGGCCTTATTGCTACAAGTTTGCCGCCATCTACTGAAAACTGGGTGCAATCCTGTGCCATGCCAACACCAAGTTTTGCTGCAAGGCGACCGGCAAGATCTTTGCCCTGAGATGACGCACCAAGCAGGAGAATAGCCGGATCATTGGCCTTGACTATTTCTGCTATTACTGCTGCGTATGCGTCTGTTGTATATTTTTCAAGTCTTGGATCGTCGGCAACCAGTACCTTTGGTGCACCGTATTTACCAAGCTCTGCTGCTTTATCTTTTATATTTGAACCAAGCAATACCGCTGTCAGCTCCTGACCGGAGGCATCGGCAAGCCTTTTTCCTTCGCTTACCAGTTCATATGATATCTTTCTTATGTCTCCATCTCTCTGTTCAGCGATGATCATTACTCCTTGAGCCATATTTATATCTCCTTCTTTTTTATATCCTGTTTATTGTATCATAAGGCGGTTAGACTAAATAACCTTCGCTTCTTCGTGTAAAAGCTTTGCCAGTTCTGCCGCTTTTGCCTCAGGCGAATCACCATCGATAATCTTGCCTGCAGCCCTTTCGGGTGGCGGAGTGAGTTCAACAATTTTGAGTTTCCTGGCGTCTGTACCGAATTCTGAGGCATCGAGACCAAGATCAGCAAGGCTTTTTTCTTCGAGAGGTTTTTTCTTTGCCTTCATAATGCCCGGCAGAGATGCATATCTGGGTTCGTTGAGACCCTTCTGGGTAGTGAGCAGTACAGGTGTGTTTGCCTCAACAACAAGGGTTTCACCTTCAACAGGCCTGTTCGCCTTTACTGTTTTTCCGTCATCTGATACTTCAAGCTTTGTAATAACCGATACCTGAGGGATATCAAGATATTCTGCCAGGGCAGCGCCAACCAGACCGCTGTCATCATCAACACCCCTCTGACCGGTAAAGATAATATCATATTCAAGACCTTTAATTGCGGCGGCAAGGGCCTTTGCTACGGCTATAGAATCACTTCCGTTAAGCGCATCGTCAGTAACAAGCACTCCCTTGTCAGCCCCCATGGCCAGGGCAGTTCGTATTGATTCGGTAACCCTTTTGGGGCCGAGACCCACTACAGTCACTTCGCCACCAAATTTTTCCTTTAATTTTAATGCTTCTTCAACGCCAAATTCATCATAGGGATTCATTATCCATTTGATATCGCTCTCAGCGATTGATTTTCCGTCCGGACCTATCTTTATCTGCGCTTCAGTATCCGGGACCTGTTTTATGCATACAATAATATTCACTTTGTTCCTCCTTTAACGTTTTAATGATAGAAAACCTAACATTATTTAATTTTCGATATACTATAAATAACCCCGGCAGACAAAAATATCCGGCTGCCGTCTGAAAAATCCTATAACACTATCATTTTATTATCGAAATAAGGATTTATTCACTAACACGGCTTTTGACAGAGTGTCAAGTCATAATGCTTTTTATCAGGTCTATTCTATCGGAAAAAACTAAATTATATATAATTTAACCTTATAAAGCATGTCAGTAAATGAACCTTTATATTTAGGTTATGGAGGAAAATATTTCGGATAAAATAAAAATTAAAAGTGGCCTGCCTCGCCGCAAGCGACGAGGCCTTAGGTATTGTACTCGGTATGAATAATTATTTTCTTTTTTGGCCTTTTTTAATTAATTTTAATTCCAGGGCGGATTGTGCTACTGCCAGCCTTGCAATAGGTACCCTGAAGGGTGAGCAGCTTACGTAGTTCATTCCCACTTTATTACAATAGGCAACTGATGCAGGGTCTCCTCCATGCTCACCGCATATACCAACCTTGAGATTTCTGTTTGTTGAACGCCCCTTTGAGATACCCGTTTCAATAAGCTGACCTATCCCCTTCTGATCTATTGTCTGAAACGGATCGGCTTTCAGAATATTTTTATTGAGATATTCATCTATAAAACTGCCTATATCATCACGGCTCATGCCCATTCCCATCTGTGTCAGGTCATTTGTACCGAAACTGAAAAAATCTGCCACTTCAGCCATTTCATCGGCTATAAGGCAGGCCCTTGGTATCTCTATCATCGTCCCGAACTTATAGTCTATGCCCTTTATTTTATATTTTGTAATAACTTCCTGATAGACCCGGTCCACTATCTTTTTCTGGTCTTTCAGTTCTCCTGCGTCGCAGATCACAGGCACCATTATCTCAGGGTGAGCCTTTTTTCCGGCCTTGTGCAGCTCAGCGACGGATTCAAAAATTGCACGGACCTGCATTTCAGTTACTTCAGGATAGGTAATCCCGAGCCTCACGCCGCGATGGCCCATCATCGGGTTGACCTCGTGCAGAAACTCTTTTCGTCTCCGTATCTCATTTACGCTTATATGAAGACTGGTTGCGATTTCCTGAAGCTTCCATGCCCCCTGGGGTATAAACTCATGCAGCGGCGGGTCCAGAAGCCTAAATGTTACCGGCAGTCCCTTCATTACTTCAAGTGTGGCCTTTACATCCTTTTTTACAAAGCCGAACAGATTTTTAAGTGCTCTCTTTCTCTCTTTTTCTGTGCTGCTCAGGATCATCTGGCGCAAATAAAAACGGGGTTTATCGCTTTTGTCGCCGTAGAACATATGTTCCGTTCTGAAAAGACCAATTCCTTCCGCCCCGAAACTCTGAGCAATCTGCGCATCCTTCGGGGTATCTGCATTAGCCCTTACGCCTATGTTGCAGTATTTGTCTACAAGCTTCATGAATTTTTTAAAATGGGGATTTTCAGTGGCGTCGATCATTTCCAGTTCGCCTTCATACACATGCCCCCTTGTACCGTTGAGGGTTATTACGTCACCCCTTTTATAGGTCTTTCCGTTCACTCTCATCCTTCCTGCAGAGGCGTCTACCTCTATCATGCCTGCACCCACGATGCAGCATTTACCCCATCCCCTGGCCACAAGGGCGGCGTGACTTGTCATTCCGCCCCTGACTGTAAGGATGCCTTTAGCCGCCCTCATGCCGGAGACATCTTCCGGATTTGTTTCCTCCCTGACCAGGATTACCTTTTTCCCTTCCTGCGCCCATTCGACTGCCTCGTCAGCAGTAAAAACAATCTGTCCCGCGGCCCCTCCAGGTCCGGCCGGAAGGCCTCTTGCTATTTCCTTTGCTTTCTTTTCTGCCGCAGGGTCAACAATGGGATGCAGGAGTTCATCGAGCTGTTCGGGCTTAACCCTCATGACCGCCATTTCTTCGGTTATGAGTTTCTCCTTCAGCATATCGGTAGCCATGTTTAATGCAGCAGTTCCTGTGCGCTTTCCGACCCTGGTCTGCAGCATATAAAGGGTTCCTTCCTGTATGGTAAACTCGATATCCTGCATATCGCGGTAGTGTTTCTCCAGTATATTCCTTATTGCAAAAAGCTGTTTGTAAATTTTCGGCATTGCCTTTTGCAGAGAGGCAAGGTGTTTATTCTGATTATTTTTTGTCTCTTCATTTAATGGATTTGGTGTCCTGATCCCCGCTACAACATCTTCTCCCTGGGCATTGGGCAGCCACTCGCCATAAAATCTGTTTTCACCTGTGGCCGGGTTTCTTGTAAATGCGACTCCTGTTGCTGATGTATCTCCCATGTTACCGAAGACCATTGTCTGGACATTCGTGGCTGTGCCCCAGTCATCGGGAAGGCCTTCTATTCTTCTGTAGGCAACAGCACGCTTGCCGTTCCAGCTCTTGAAAACAGCGGAAATGCTTCCCCAGAGCTGATCCATGGGATCATCGGGAAAGGGTTTCCCTAGTACCCTTTTGACCATTTTTTTAAATTCATCACAAAGATGCTTCAGGTCTTTACTATTTAATTCAATGTCATTTACATATCCCTTTTTCACCTTAAGCTTTTGCATAAGGCCGTCAAGCTGAACACGGATGCCTTTACCCTCTTCAGGTTCTATTCCCTCCGCTTTTTCCATTACCACGTCGGAATACATGCTTATAAGTCTTCTGTAGGAGTCATAGACAAAGCGCTCATTGTTCGTCTTTTTGATAAGACCGGGAATGGTTTTTGAACATAATCCTATATTCAGCACCGTTTCCATCATTCCGGGCATTGATTGTCGGGCTCCGGATCGTGATGAAACAAGAAGCGGATTTTCAGGGTCGCCGAATTTCATGCCCATTTCATCCTCAATTCGCTTCAGGGCCTTTTGTACTTCTGTTTTCATCCCCGGAGGAAACGTTCCGTTGTTCTTTAAAAAATCGTTACAGCAGTCTGTTGAGATGGTAAAGCCTGAAGGAACCGGAATGCCAAGCCTGCTCATCTCGGCAAGGTTGGCACCTTTACCGCCCAGCAGGTTTTTCATTTCCGCTTTTCCATCTGTCTTTGTCTTTCCGAAAGAATAAACATACTTTGGCATATCTCGCTCCTCTATTCTGGTTTTACATTTGCCAAATAAGAAAAATTTAAGCTATATTTGACTTGTCGTACATTATTAAAATTATATGGTGATTATATTGAATTTCAAGAAATATGACCATTTGTCACGTTAAATCAGTAGCATAAGTTGATACTTGTTTTAATGGAAAACCGGACATTTTAATGGCAGCTTACAATTAAACTATACATAAGGTTTATGAATTCAGGAGAAGTGAAATGAATACTCATGATGATAAACTTATATACCTTGATCATAACGCAACAACACCCGTTGACAAAGAAGCGGCAAAAATCATGACATTATATATGACCAGTGAGTTTGGTAACCCTTCAAGCGGTTACGACCTTGGTGTCAGGGCAAAAGAGGCCGTGGAAAAGGCCAGGCAGGAGGTTGCGGACCTGATTAACTGTAATGCCGGCGAGCTTATCTTTACCTCGGGAGGAAGCGAGTCTAACAATATGGTGCTCAAGGGCATTACAGAGCCTGGAAGTATTAAGGGGAAACATATAATAACAGGCAGTGTTGAGCACCCTGCGATTGTTAATCCAGCCATGTACCTTATGGAACTCGGGGCGGATGTTACCTTTCTGCCGGTGGGTAAATATGGCATGGTAAACCCGGATGACGTAAAGAAGGCGATTAACAGGAAGACTGTGCTGATATCCATTATGCTTGCCAATAATGAAACAGGGACCCTTCAACCTGTAAAGGAAATATCAGAAATTGCTAAGCAGTATTCCATTCCACTGCATACCGATGCGGCCCAGGCAGTGGGAAAGATAAAGGTGAATGTGGCGGAACTCGGAGTTGATTTCATGAGTGTTGCGGGGCACAAACTGTATGGGCCTAAAGGTATCGGCGCTCTCTATATTAAGGAAGGAATGAGTCTTACACCGCTTATACATGGGGCTGGCCAGGAAATGGGAAAACGGGCAGGGACAGAAAATGTAATTCTAGCTGCAGGTCTTGGTGCTGCCTGCAGGGTGGCAAAAGAAGGGCTGGCTGCAGAGATCAAAGAAATAAAGGAATTGAGGGATCTTCTTCAGGAACTTCTTTTTAAAGGTATTGATGACCTTATGTTAAACGGGCACCCGGAAGAAAGGCTTCCTAATACATTGAATGTTTCCATTCCGGGTATAGACGGGGGAAAGCTTCTTGGCATGCTGGAATATGTTGTGGCTTCTACCGGGGCTGCCTGCCATGACAGGACTGTTAAATTGTCCCATGTTCTTTCCGCAATGGGGGTAAGTCCGGAGGTAGGAATGGGTACGTTAAGATTGACCCTCGGGAGACTCAATGACAGGGAACAGATAAAAGCTGCCGCTTCACAGATTATTGAAGCTGCTGAAAAAATGAGAGAGGATGCATAATAATTGCAGGGGCAGACCTGTGTGTCTGCCCCTGCCTTTTCGGATTACTTAAATTTAAAGTGTTAATTCTTAAATATCTATTTTGGTTTCTGCTGCAATTGTAGCCTTTATTCCACTGCTGGAATTCCCTCCAACCATTACAGTGAAATCTCCTGGTTCAACAATGCGTTTCATGGCATCATCATACAACCCAAAATCATCAGGCGTTAAACTAAAGGTCACAGTCTCTTTTTGGCCTGCCTTAAGATGTATTCTTTTAAACGCCTTTAATGATTTTATCGGTACAGGGAACGAAGCCTTATTATCAGTTATATAAACCTGAATAACCTCATCTCCGTCAACTTTTGATGTGTTTTTCACGTCAACTGAAACTGAGATATTTTTGTCTTTTTCTATTACCCCTGGTGTTACACTGAGATTGCCGTATTCAAAATCGGAATAACTCAGACCATAACCAAAGGGATAGAGAGGGTCACCATTAAAATAACGATAGGTATGACCTTCCATGTCATAATTTTCATAATCGGGGAGCTGGTCTACGGATTTATATACGGTAACCGGTAGTCTGCCGGCAGGATTGTAATCTCCAAAAATTATATCGGCGATTGCCTCGCCTCCCGCCTGTCCCGGGTACCATGCCTGCAGGATTGCAGGGACATGTTCATTTTCCCAGTTCATTGAAACAGCTCCTCCGCTCATATTAACAAATACAAGCGGTTTATTTAGTTTCGCGAGATCCTTTAACATTTCCGTCTGGGGGGCCGGCAGGGATATTTTTGTTCGATCACCGCGGTAAAAGCCTTCAAATTTAACCTGCTCTCCCATTTCTTCACCTTCCAGGCGCGGAGTTATTCCGCCAACAAATATTATGGCATCTGCATCTGAGGCCGCCTGAATTGCACGATCATGTAAATCGTAGCCGGGTTCATGCCATCCAAACATTATCAGGGCATTGTTCATTTCATCATAGTATTCCAGTTTAAAAGGGTAGAATTTATCTTTCTCAAAGTCCAGCTCAATGGACTCCGATTTTTTACCGCTCCCCTCCCAGGCATCAATCACAAGTTTGTCCCCGATATAGAGCCTGAAACCGTCATCACCTCTCAGGCCGATATAATACTTCCCGGTAGTGCCCGCCTTGATCTCTCCTTCCCAGCGGATGGAAAAACCATCCTGGGGCATGCCCTCCAGAGGCGGGCCGTAGGCGTAAACAGTGTTTATATCTTTATCGATTTTGACCTTAAAGGGTTCCCCCTTGAGCTCGGTATTTGAATAGTAGGATGCCCTGATCCCGTTTTCACCGTTATAGAAAAAGGATTCTTTCGGTATGGGCATCAGGACATATTTTTCACCAAGATAATTGACTCCGATTGAATGGACCACTTCCGTTGATTCCGGAAGGATCTTTTTAATTCCTGTGAGGACAGTTGAATACTCCACAGGCGTACCATTATAATTTCCAAGCAGAGAATCATAATTATCGGCGTTTGGTCCGATTACTGCGACCTTTTTCAGATTCTTTGATAATGGCAGGATAGAGTTCTCATTTTTAAGCAGGACAATAGATTGCCGTGTCGTCTTAAGGGCTAGTTGACTATGCTCCGGTGCGTTATTTTTTTCATAGGGTATCCGGGCATAGGGCACCATCTCGGGCGGGTCAAACATGCCAAGTTTAAACCTTGTATTTAAAAGGTGAGTTAAAGCAATATTGATATCATCTTCAGCAATCAAACCCTCGTTAACCGCTTCCATTAATTGAGGATCAGCCCATCCGCATCTGACATCGGTACCGCTTTTTATAGCAAGAGCGATCGCTTCAGGCGCAGTTTCTACAATCTTATGATTAGCGTAGATATCGGCAACCGCACCACAGTCAGAGACAATGTGCCCGTCAAAACCCCATTGATCTCTCAAAATATTGCGAAGCAGCCGGTCACTTCCACAACAGGCCTCTCCGTCATATCGATTATAGGCACACATAACGGCTTCTACATCTGCTTCCGTGACAAGTGCCTTAAAGGCGGGAAGATAGGTCTCCCACAAATCCCGTTCACTGACCGTAACATCAAATTCATGGCGCAAATGCTCGGGGCCGTTGTGAACAGCGAAATGTTTCGCACAGGCGGCAACCTTCATAAACTTGGGGTCGTCTCCCTGGAGCCCTTTAACAAAGGCTACTCCAATACGTGAAGTCAGATAAGGATCTTCGCCATAGGTTTCCTGGCCTCTTCCCCATCTGGGGTCACGAAAAATATTTATGTTTGGGGACCAGAATGTCAGGCCCTTATACTTTCCGCGATCGTTATTCCTTAATGCCTCGTGATGCTTGGCTCGGGCTTCTGTGGAGATTACATCTGCGACTTCATATATAAGATCGGAATTCCATGTGGCAGCCAGCCCAATGGCCTGCGGGAAAACCGTTGCATGGCCGGCACGGGCAACACCATGCAGGGCCTCATTCCACCAGTTATATTCCGGTACCCCTAACCTCTCAATTGCGGGAGAAGTATTGGAAAGCTGAGAAACCTTTTCTTCCAGCGTCATGCGATTAATCAGGTCATTAATTCTTGCATCACGGGGAAGGTCCGGGTTTTGAAAGGCAAACTCATATTTTGCCTCCTCGATACTCTCCGGTTCACTGCTGCAGGAAAATAAAGCGAAAAGGGAGGAAAACAGGATAATCGCATAAATCTTGAAATTGTATGTCTTCATTGGGCTCCTCATTCTTTTGAATTAACAATTACTCAATACTCAAATTCAGTTGAAGCTGGTTGTAACCATATAAAGGTAACTAACGACTCTTATAAGGTCAAAGCCTGAATATCTGCAAATGAATTTTATTGATTTTTCCCTGTTGAGCTCATAATCTAAAATGGCTTGCCGATCATTATTGGATTTTAATCTGTAAATTTCAATTTTTTTATATTTTTGCTTCATTTTTACTCAATAACATTTTTTATAGTTAATGGCAGGCTTACCTGAAAATTGCCATGAATAAAAATAATAAGGACATTGAATAGAAATCTGTAAACTGCTGTCAAAGACAACACATTTTTGGTAAAAGTTGCTTTTTTGCTCATACATTTGTTTTTTTTGCATTATTTGTTCTGCTTTTCACACACAAAACTTGACAAAGACTGGAAGCCAAAATAATATGTCTCTTCAGTAAAAGACAAGAATTTCAAAATCCGGTCTCACAAATAAACCCCAATTTACCTATCAAAAGAAGGAGAAAAGATTATGCGTTTAAAAATGATCGTTTTTTTAGTAGCAGCTTTTTGTCTTTTTGCCGTCCCATCATTTGCCGCTGATATAACAGGAACTTATGAAGGCGAGATGAAAATGGAGGGCGGTCCCGGTGGTGGCCCTGGTGGCGGTGGCCCCGGTGGCGGCGGTATGCCCCCCATGAAGTTTACCTATAACTTAAAACAAAACGGCACCAAGCTGAGCGGATCTGTAAAGAGTTCGTTTGGTGACACTGCAAATGAGTTTACCGATGGCAAGATTGAGGGCAACAAACTTTCTTTTTCCTATAAAACACAGGGAATGCAGGGAAATGAGATGACAATCAAGTGGGATGGGACTATTGAAGGTGATCAGATTACTTTTTCTATGGGTTTTGAAGGCGGCATGGGCGGCGGCCCCGGTGGCGGTGGCGGAATGCCTCCTATGAAAGTAGTTGCTAAAAAGCTGAAATAGTTATTGAAAAACAGGGCGAATTTAAATTCGCCCTGTTTTGCTTTTACCTCATTTTAAAAACACACAAACGGTTTTAGCCCATCAATAAACGGCTCTTTTTGAATGGACTCGGTCAGCTGTGAGCGTTCGGCTTTCAGCAAAATGCCTTTAAAACGGGGTTTTAGCTGATGCTGATCGCTGCTTATATATTTAAAATATCTGATTCCAGCGTGTCGGAAGCTTTATAACCCATTAATTTCATATCAAAAGTCATATTTTCTGTTTGATTTTAAAAAAGATAATTGCACGGAATCCATAATTTTGCCGTAGATTTTTTTAAAAGAGGTATTATTCAGTTATGGCCGTATGTATTAAAAAAGTGATAAAATTGTCCAAAAATAAACAATTAAATATGAAACCTGAACATTGACAAAAATTCGAAGCTAAAATAAAATTGTCGCCTATGTTTTAAGAAATATAATAGCAACTTTATTGTAAAGCGCAGAGTCTAGTATCTCGCTATTTGCGATAATTAAATAGATTTTTTCCTGGGTTGATATCCTGCTGCTTGCGGCTGGTTAGTTCGTTTTTGCCCGGGAGCCTAAACGGGCTTTTTTATTAAACCATCATTTGCAGACCATGCCATATATCAGGGTTTAAATACCTTAAAATAACCCGTGAAACCACGGGACTGGCGGGGAAAGCATTTCCCGGAGACGGGATGGTACAATTAATCGTTGACCGAGAATTAACTATTAATTTTTTAAAGGAGGCTTTAGTATGAAGAAGAGTTTATCGGCTGCTTTGATTGCAGCGCTATGCCTGGGACTTTTCCTGGGCATTCAGGTTCAGACAGCATCGGCTGAAGAAAAAATAACGGTGCTGACTCCACTTGGGCATCCGCCAAATATCAAGTTAAAAAAAATGGCTACTCGTCTTGACACCCTTGATGGAAAGACCATCTATTTTGTCGATGACGGCTTTATAGGGGGAGATAATCTTCTGTATGAAATGATCGACTGGTTCAAGGCAAACCACCCCAAGACTAATGTCCTCTATAAAAGAAAAGGCGGTGGAGGATTTGAGGCAGAAGACCCGGCATTATGGGCAGAGATAAAGGAAAAGGCAGATGGCATAATCATCGCCCTCGGCCATTGAAGCCAGTGCGCGCCGGCAGTTGTCGAGCACTCAATCAATTTTGAAGCAAATATGGGTATCCCTGCTGTTCCTGTCGTAATTTCAGAGTTTTACGAACAGGAGATGGATAAGGCATTACAGTGTGGTATGCCTGGAATAAGGACTCAATGGATACAGGGACCGGTCTGGGCAAAAACACGTGAGCAGTTACGCAGGGATGTAATTAACGGTAATAACCCGATTTCAGGCCAACCTGTAATGAAGGAGATTGTTGAAAAATTTACAAAACCTTTAACCGCTGAAGAGCAAAAAACAGGCGAAATCAAACGGGACAGAGGGCCCGAGACCTATACTGGAACACGAGACGAACTGCATAAATTATTTCTGGATAAAAGATTTACAGATTTTCTTCCTATTGTCCTTCCAACAAAAGAAAGAGTAGATGAAATGTTGATGGGAACAAGTCATGATCCAGATAAAGTCGTCGGCAAAATGTCACCTACCAATACAGGACATTACTTTGAATTCTGGACTTTTACAGTTAGAGATGTAGCAGTGAACGCGGTAATGGCTGGATGTAAACCGGAATATATGCCGGTACTTCTGGCAATGTTGTCGGGTGATCCAAATACCGGTATCTCAATGGAAGCAATATCTATTTCTGATAACGGCTTTATGAGTGCAGTTGTCATCAATGGTAATATTCGGGATGAAATCGGTCTTAATTATGATGTTGGTGCAGTAGGTCCCTTTGCCCATGCAAATACAACTATTGGAAGGGCATGGAGCCTCGCATCTATTAATGTCGGAAATAATGGAAAAGTTGGCACGACCTACATGGGTGTTATTGGAAATCACGGGAACCTGATCAACATAGTTATTGCCGAGAACGAAGAAAAATCCCCGTTCCAACCCTTTTCAGTTCGAAGGGGTTTTGAAAAGGGTGAGAATGTGGCTACCCTCTTTACAGGATGGGGAATTCTCTCAGCGGCAAACTGGGCTGCAAACTCCTGGGGCAAAGAGATGAATTACCCCCAGATTATGAAGGATATTGCAGCGCAGCAGGGTTTTTTATTCGGAACAATTTTTGTATTGAGCCCTCCGATCGCCAATTTTGTAAAACAGGATTATGACACTATTGCAGACCTTCAAAAGTTTATAGCGCCGGCTCCGTCCTTTGGCGGTTTTGCAAAGATGAAACCGAAACCAGCTGCAGGAGGCGACGCACCTCCAAGAAAACCTATGCCGAAAATGCCGTCAATGGGTAACATGGAAAGCATTCCTGTTATTGTCACCGGTGCAAGTAATAATAACTACTGGAGCGCAGGCGGTATGCGTGCCGGCCGCAGTATCAAAATTGATGACTGGAGGTAATTAATCAGTCCTGATCTGATCATCAACCGGTATAGATACCGGTTCTAAAGATAAAAACCGTGAACCTGATAAAGGGGTCACGGTTTTTTCTTTCCAGGCCATCCCTTTGAAAGGGGATTACCCGGCTACCTTCTCCTGTGGCACCCGGAAAGCAGTTACAGTAAAGAGCGGAATTGAGGCGCAGGGAGGATGAAGAAAAGGAACCATTCAACTCATCAATCAATCTGCGATATAACAATCCCTATCATTGACACAATTCTTTTAATTTTCTAAACTCCATTAATATATAAAAGATATATAATTTATGATTCACTGTTATAAAATCTTTAAACCTTTTAATGATTGAAAGGGGGGAACCTATGCACAGATTCCGTTTTTTACGAATGATGGGGATCTTTGCCATACCGGCCTTATTTTGGTTGTCAGCCTGTGTCGACTCTGGAAAAGATTCATCCGGTATTAAATCCGCAGTTCAATACGAAGCCCTTAGTCCCTGGGGAGAAGCTGACCCCAGGCCGCTTAAGGGAATTTCGGAGAGACTGCAAAATCTTTCAGGGAAAAAAATCGGCCTTTTTGCCAACTACAAACGTGCAGCTATTCCAATAGCCGTATCACTTAAGGAGAAGCTGGAATCAGCTTATCCTGAATCACAGTTCAGCATTTATCATTCTGATAAGTGGAATGCTACCGAAATAGAAACCGAAAAGAGCGAGACCTTTAAAAAATGGGTAGAAGGTAATGATGCTGTTATTCTCATGGTAGGGGATTGAGGTTCCTGCACCAAGTTTCTCGTCTACAACGGAATGTCGATCGAGGAGCTTGGAACACCAGTCGTGTTACTGGTGAATCCCGGGTTTTTAAAGGATGCACAGTCCGCCTCATCCAACAAGGGCATGCCTGTTTTAAGAAGCCTGCCATTGAATGTGGAATGTGAATCAACTGTCCCTGAAGATATTGATGCCGGTACGGCCGAGGCAATGCCCGCTATTGTTGAGGCGTTAACAAAACCATTGACCGAACATGAAAAGGCACCAAAATGGTCAACGGAACAGCCTCCAAGGATTGCATTCAAGGGCAGCTATAAAGATGTAAACATGTTCTTTTACAGGAACGGCTGGACAGACGGCCTGCCCATCGTGCCGCCGACAGAAGAGGCGGTTAAGGAAATGATGCTTGGAACGGACCTGCCTCCTGATCATGTTGTTGCAAAGGTTATTCCGAGAAAGGGCAAGGCAACCATTGAAAAAATAGCAGTCAATGCAGTAATGGCCGGAGCTCTTCCAACCCATATGCCAGTGATAATAGCAGCAATCGAGGCCCTGGCAGATCAGAAAACGAGGTTTGATACCTTTGAGGTAAGTACCGGTTCATGGGCCCCCTTCTTTGCCATCAATGGGCCCATACGGGATCAGGTCCATATCAACTACAGCTCCGGAGCTCTCAGCCCAGGTGACATAGCAAACGCAGCCATCGGACGTGCCATAGGTTTGGTTATAAAAAATATCGGCGGAGCCCGTAAGGCAATTGAGGACATGGGAGTTATAGGTAATCCCATGAAATATACCCTGGTTATAGGTGAGGACGAAGAGAAAAGTCCATGGGAGCCTCTTCATGTGGAACGGGGATTCAGGAAAGAGGACAATACACTTACGGTATTTTTTCCCAATAACTACCTGCAGGCAGTGCCGCTGGGAACCGATGCAAAGGGTATTGCCGAAGGTATGAAGAATATGGATCCATGGAGCATGTCATGTTTTATTGTTATTCCGTCACATGCAGAGACCCTGGCAAGTGAAGGGTGGACAAAGAAGAGCCTCAAGGAGTTCCTGATGAAGGGGTCAGAAAATCCCATGGATGCATACCGGGAGAGCCAGGGCGGCAAGACAGAGGCAAAGGATATTCTCTCAAAACCGCCTGAGGCAGTGGACACAGACAGCCTGATGATTATAGTCGCCGGAGGACCCGGTGCATGGACAGGCCTTCTTAGAAGCGTGGGAGGCATTGAGAACGAATTTGTTACTGTAAAAATAAACCTTCCCAAAAACTGGGACAGTCTTGTTAAAAAGTACAGTAACATCGTCCCCAATTATGCGAGTTATTAATCCTTTATAATCAATCCGGAAGGAATGATAAAAGCTTATTCCTTCCGGACTTTTTCATCTTGACATTTCACCGCCTTAGATGCCATTTAAAAGCGGATCTATCATTATCTCAACAATCTTCTTATAAAAATTTAAAGAGCCCGGATTAATATGCCATGCTAACTTTTTTGTCCAGGGAGGTCTGTAAATGAAACGTATTACAGGATATCTTGCTCTTGCTCTCATGTTTTTTGTTCCGGTTGTCATCCATGCCCACCCGAGCGTCTATCCGCTTGGAACAACTATCTACAAACCTGATAAATGCTGGAATGGTTTTACTATACTTTCTGCTGATAAAGGTCTGCTTATTGATATGAACGGCAACCTGGTTCACCTATGGAAAGGAAAACTCCATCATCCCAACAAGGTATATCCCGGGGGCTATCTGTTATCTGCAACTTCCCCATGGAAACATGGAAGGCAGGACGCCATACAGATTCAGATCAGGGATTTCGATGATAATGTCCTGTGGGGATTCGATAAATGGGTGGAGGGAAAGGCCAATGAAGGCGACGGAACCATGTGGATTTCAAGGCAGCATCATGACCTCCAGCTAAAGGGAAATCCTGTGGGTTACTACATACCGGATGCCCCTCCTGTGGACACGAAAAAAGGGACTGTCCTTGCCCTTGCCCATTACAATGTAAAGAATGAAAAGATAAATAAAGAAGTTCAGCTGATTGATGATGCACTTTATGAAGTGGATATTGCAACCGGAAAGATCACCTGGACCTGGAAGGCATCAGAGCATCTTGATGAAATGGGTTTTGATGATGCCGCATTAAAGGCCATGCAGACATATAAGCGTAAGGCCATGAGTGAAGGGGATGGATTTGACTGGTTTCATGAAAACTGTGCATCCTACCTTGGCCCCAACAAATGGTATGACAGCGGAGATAAGAGGTTCCATCCCGACAACATCATAATAGACAGCCGTGAAGCAGGACTCCTTGCAATTATAGAGCACAAAAGCGGCAAAATTGTATGGCGTGCAGGGCCCTATTACAGAGAAGGAGATGACAAAAAACTCGGATGGATGATAGGTATTCACCACACACACATGATCCCCAAAGGACTGCCCGGAGCAGGCAATATTATGGTTTTTGATAACGGGGGCAATTCAGGTTACGGGGCTCCCACCGATTCTGCCCCGGATGGTATAGGCGTCATGCGCAGGGATTATTCCAGGGTGGTTGAATTTAATCCGGTTACAAAGGAGATTGTGTGGGAATACTCTCCCAATTCTTCCAGAAAACCCGATGCAGTATACGGACATAAATTATACAGTGTAAATGTCTCTTCTGCTCAGCGGCTGCCCAACGGAAACACTCTGATTACAGAGGGCGCACAGGGGCGTATCATAGAGATCACCCGGGATTATGAGATCGTATGGGAATACATGAATCCATACCTGTGGGATACTGATATGCCGATGACCCGAACACTTGTCTACCGTTCTTACCGCATGCCCTATGAATGGGTGCCTCAGCTTGAAAAACCACGGGAATCGCCGGTGGACGCCGGCCCTAATTACATGTTTACAATTCCTGCTGCGGATGGCTCCCGTCCTGATTTTGGTATCAGCAAAGGAGCGGCAGTATGGACCCTGGGAGGAACACAGGGAAGAGAAAAAGAAGAGAAGGATAACAAATGAGCGACACAAAATATGGAAAATATATTGTAACCGACCTTAAGGTTCCTGAAGAAAAGAAAAGCATAGAAGCGGACTATTCAAAGTATGCAAAGAGGGTCCTGTGGATGGATGAGAATGTTGTTGAAGGAGCCTTTCATATGAATACCGCATGGTACCTTAAGGCTGCCGAAACCCTTGAAGATGTGCCCCATGTCCATGATGCTGACGAGATCATCGGATTTTTCGGGATCAACCCTGATGATCCCTACGATCTGGGCGGAGAAATAGAGATATGGCTTGAGGATGAAAGGCATATTATCACAAAGAGCGCCATGCTGTTTGTGCCGGCCCACATGAAACACTGCCCCCTGATACTTAAAAGGGTTGACCGGCCTATATTTCATTTCACTACTGTGCCGGGAAAACTTTATATTAAAGATGAGGAAAAATAATTTTCAATTGCTGTTCTATATAAGACGATA
Source organism: Desulfatiglandales bacterium (assembly GCA_963667015.2). Lineage (GTDB taxonomy): Bacteria > Desulfobacterota > DSM-4660 > Desulfatiglandales > HGW-15 > JAAZBV01. The sequence goes on along the minus strand of CAXXJJ010000001.1, from coordinate 277,200 downwards.
GATATTCCCGGACCCCTCCCCCTTGCCTGCCAGGCAAAAGCTATAGCTAAGGCCGGTGGTGAGGGGCATGATGGAGCCTTCCTCCATTTACAGGAAACTTGACAATACAGTGATGTCACACTAATATCTCCAGGCAATATCATCTTCATAATGTTTTATTTTTCCATCCGGGTTTTCTAGATTTTTGATTTCAATTCATTGATGTGATTTTTAAGAAAGACTTTTGTGTTCTTGTTGATAAACATTGCTTTTTATCTTTATCAGGTTATTTACAATGTCCGAAGCTTATGCTCAAACTGAATATGAATCAATGCCTGTAAATAAGGAAGATTCGGCAGGCAGGTTACAGCCCCTTGTCGAAATACATGGAATTACAAAAACCTTTGGAGAAAAAACAGCACTGGAAGATATCTCCTTTTCTGTCCCGCCAGGTCAGATCTGCGGCCTTCTCGGGCCCAATGGCGCCGGGAAAACGACCCTTTTCAGGCTCATTATGGGTATCCTCAAGGCAACAAAAGGGAAGCTGACTGTTGACGGGTTGGATGCCTTTGATGATCGCGTAGAAGTTAAAAGACTCATAGGTTTTTTACCTGACGAACCGGTTTTTTATTCCTATATGTCAGGCAGCGAGGTCCTGGCGCTCAGCGCAGCAATGCATGGTCTTGATGTAGGGCAGACAATGTCAAGGATTGATCCGCTTATAGAAAACCTGCGCCTTAAGGATGAAATCCACAACTATGCCGAAGAATATTCACGGGGAATGAAAAAAAAGCTCGGGCTGCTTCTTGCTCTGCTGCACGAGCCAAAGCTGCTTGTGCTTGATGAGCCGACCAACGGGCTCGATGTTGAATCCACACATCTTTTTTATGATCTTATCAAGGAGATCAGCCGTCAGGGTACAACCATCCTTTTTTCAACCCACCTTCTGGATCAGGTAACAAGGCTGTGTTCTCATACTGTTATTATCAACCATGGAAAACTGGTTACAAAAGGATCACTGGAACAATTACGATTCGATTCCGGTATGGAGAGCCTTGAAGACATTTTTCTTAAACTGACTGCAAGGCAAATTCATTCCCATGAGTAACGCCCAATCATCCACCGGTTTTATAAAAACGGTCCTGATACTTCTTAAAGCAGCCCGGACGCGCGCTGCAGGACGAAGACGCCGTCAGAAACAGTTATTACGCAGCAGGGCATCTGATAAGGCAATTGACTGGAGTTCATTCGGTTTTGTTATGGCGGTTTTGTTTTTCGCCTTTCTAAATGCCCTGGCAGCCTTTTCAATAAATATGACAGTAAAATCCGCCCAGTGCATAGAGGTGGAATCACATGGCAGGATTGTTGTCAGCAGTCGTTTTCTGAATACAGTTAAACAAAAGGAAGCAAACCATGACTTCACCCAGTTATCATTAGAAAACGCTATTGATAAAAAACTCTACCAGTCTGAAGCTCACAGAATATCCAAGTGGAACAGTGAATCAGAAAAAGTAATAGAACAAAGGCTCAGGCAGGAAATTCTATCTCACGGACCCCGTGATCTTGTGAGTATACAGGAGGCTGCGCCTGGACTTAGGGCACTTGGAACAGGTACGCTTCCACAGATGATCGGATCACTGGTTCTCATTTTATGGATTTTAATGCTGGTTTTCCAGGGTGAAGGACTTGAACTGGACACACAGCGCAGAAAACACCCCATGTGGGAATGGCTGTTCTCTCATCCTGCCCCCCATGGCGCAATCTTTCTGGCTGAAATGCTGGCCCCTGTCGCTGCAAACCCCATATACTGGAGTGCCCCTCTGTTCGTGGGATTTTTATATGCCACCGTATACAGTTTTGGAGCAGGTGTTTTTGCTGCATTTATAATAGGTGTGCCAATGTCCATTGCCCTTGCATGTCTGGGAAAGGCCTTCGAAATCGCTGTCATGTTAAGATTTTCACCCCGATCCCGTGGCGCTATGATCGGACTTATGAGCTGGGTTGGATATCTATCCATGATACTGATTTTCTTAATGATGTTTATAAAAAAAATATTACCTGTTTTTGCAGGACTGCCGGAAACAATTTTAAACATGCCATGGCCGTGGCTGCATCTTTTTTTAGGGGGAAGGGTAGATGGTTCATTTTCTTTTTCAGCCGGAATGGTTACATGCCTGGCAGGATCTGTAATTACTATTGCCGGAGCCATATGGTTCAGCATATGGGCAGCGCAAAAAGGTCTTGTCAGCAACAACGCTTCGGCCAACACAGCACCTTCTGGTGCAAAAACAAAAGCCCTTCGTTTTGGCAAGGATCCGCTTTACAGGAAGGAATTTTTATGGTTTATCAGGGACCGCGGTGCGATTGTTCAGGCAATCCTTATACCCGTTACCATAGCGGCAGCTCAGGCCTTTAATTTTCGTTTTTTGTTAAAACATGCCCATGATTCCTGGAATTTTCTTTGCGGTATAGCAATCCTTATCGGGACATATTTCCTGTGGGTTCTTGGTCCCAGATCACTGACATCTGAAGGTCAGGCCTTGTGGATTTCGCTCACCTGGCCAAGAGGGCTGGAAAGCCTGCTAAAGGCCAAGGCATGGCTCTGGTCCCTGATATCATCGGCAATAGTAGGGCTGATTATGCTGTACGCCATATACGTATTTCCAGAGAGTATCTGGAAAATCGCCCTTGTGGGAACTGGCTGGTACCTGTTCAGCAGGAGCATGGCTGAAAAATCGGTTACACTTGTTACTGTGACATCATCGTCAGGGGAACAGGAAAAAATTCCCTTCGGCCGCCGCTGGGCCACAAGCCTGGGCATGCTGACCTTTTCAATTGGGATTATTACCCGCCAGTGGCATCTCGCCATTATAGGCATTGTTTTCTCGTACCTTACGGCTGCTGCAATGTGGCAGAACTTCCGCGCCCGGCTGCCCTATCTCTATGACCCATGGTCCGAAGAAGTCCCGCCACCTCCGACACTTATGCATGCCATGATTGCAATTACCATTATGGTTGAAGCAACAGCGGTTATCTCGATACCATTCAGTATCTTTGGCCCTGACAGTATAATAATAGCAAGGGCATTTTCATATACAATATGTGCAGGGGGGGTATCCTTCGGGGTCGCGACCTTTTTAGAAGAGCGGGGTGTATTACTGAAAGACATTATTTTCTGGGGACAGCCACCGCTGATAAAAACAGGATCACCATTAAACCAGTTTAAAAAAAACCTGAGCAGAATTATAAAGGATTTTCTCCCGGGAGCCGCAGCAGGGCTTATACTTGGCCTGTTTGGTATGGGATACATTGCAATCCTTCAACACTTTCCTGAAGCCGCTGAAATACTGGAAAAGTCCCAGGCTCAGCTCGCAAAAAGTGCTAATATAAGAACCATCTATGCATTCATGGCTATATGTATTGCTCCCTTTGCAGAGGAGTATCTTTTCAGGGGGCTTCTATACAGGGCACTTGATAGAGAGTGGGGAGGCTGGCGTGCCGTTCTCGGGAGTGCCGCCTTTTTTGCCATCTATCACCCGCCTGTTGCATGGATACCGGTAGGGCTGCTGGGTATTGCCAGTGCGATTATGTTCAAGAAAACCGGAAACCTTGGGACCTCTGTTGCCCTCCATCTTGTCTATAACACCGCAGTGACTTTGGTTTGAGGCCTGATATTGATCAGATACGTGCTTTGACCAAAGCCTTTCTTTAAAAAAAATCCTTCCTTCTGATTTGATTAAGGTGTATGTAGTAAGGAATCATAATCTTTTTCTATTAATCCATTTTAATATTTGTAAAAGAAGGGAGGAAAATAATGAAACGCTATATGTTTATTTTATTTCTATTGATTGTTTTTTCTTTTTCAACTGCCGGTGCAGGAGAGTCAAAAAAGGCGTTTAAAGCTGATGCAAAAAAAATCCAGGGTGCATGGGCACTCGACAACATGGATGTGGGAGTCGGAGAAAACAGAAGGAACAGAGATGACGCTGAGTTCATGATATTCATAATGAAAAAACACTACAGCGCCATCCGTGATTTAACGGAAAAAAAGGCGCCTGGTGAATCCGGTCCACAGGCTAACCGCTCATTTGCGGCTGATGCCGGTACATATGAATTTGACGGAAAAGAAATAGTCGTACATCATGTATTAACTGCATTTCCCTTTAAGGGAACAATGACCTTCAAGTGTTCCATGGAAGACGATAATACCCTGATTCTGGAGCCCCAGTACGATAAAATGAAAATGCCCGGAATGGGGAGTATAAAACCTTCATCTGACGGCAAGATGGGCTATGGTGATATGGCTGTAAAGTACGTGTTTAAAAGGCTGGAATAACAGGATATCTATAGAATCAACGAATAACAATTTATAACATTATCAAGGCAGTTAAGTTAAAAAACTTAACTGCCTTGTTTTATATTATAGTCTCGCCTGAATGAATCAATCCCACCTGTGAACCATATTCAGCTACAGGAAACTGAAAATGATCGAGTCTTTGTAAGCAAATGAAATTTATACCTTGACGCTAAATTACAGTTGTAATTATAATTAAAGTTGTACTCCTGGTTTTCATACACTCAAATTTCATAGCCGGAAGCTCATTAAGTATGCAGGCCTTTTCCATTTAACCCTCAATATGCTGAGAAGAGATAATTGAAACCCTGTAAACAGGACTTATATTAATGAAAAAGAACGGAAGGCTATCGAGAGGTTTATGTAATGTACTGGAATAATTTAAAAAAGAAGGATAATCATATTTGTTATCATTACTTTTCCAAAAGATGGAAAGGATTGAGAATCCTGTCTGCCTTTTTTATTTTCAGCCTTATTTCCGGATGTGCATCCATTCCCATACCAAAAGTGGAATCTATGCATGTTGACATGTTTCCAGCCTATGAAATGCCGGACGATACGAAGATATATCCCTCATCAATTGATGACACCATCCCGGATGTTGATGTTCTTGCAATAAATGACGAAATAAAGGACCTGATCAATGAAGAGGTAAAAAAAATAAGGGATCCCCAGGCGCGTCTTAAAATGATGTCAAAAATACTGGTCCAGAAGATATCATATGACACCATGGATGACGGTTATGGTGTTAAAACAGCCCAGGAAACATTTGACACGGGGACAGGAAACTGCCTTTCCTTTACAAACCTGTTTATCGCAATGGCAAGATTTGCAGGGTTTAAATCAAAATTCTCCGAAATACCTACCCTCCCCAACTGGATCCGTGATGGAGAGGTACTGTTTTTTACCCGGCATATAGGTGCGTCTATTAATGTTCCTAATCCGGCTGCACAGGTAATTCAACTGGAAGTTTTAGACGGCAGAAACAGAATAATAACAATGGACAACAGCATCAGGTACTATTTTGCTCCTTCGGAGCTTTCTCCGGACATTTCAAGATTAAGCACCTTCAGATTTACGAATATCACGGATAACCGTGCATTTGCTCAGTATTATAATAATATTGGCAGCAAGAATCTTGCAGAAGGAAATATACCCGAGGCATATCGGTATTTTATAAAGGCCATAAAAACCGATCCGGAACTTAGCTTTGCATGGTCAAATCTTGGCGTTGTCTACCGGAGGAATAATCAGCCTGATGCTGCCGAGGCGGCATATTTACAGGGATTTGCCGTCACTCAGGGTTCCAGTGATACCAGTGTTCTGACTATCATGAATAATCTGACAAACCTCTATAATACGACAGGAGAAAAGGAAAAGGCTGAATTATATAAGACCCGGCTTGCATCATTCAGAGAAAAAAATCCCTACTACCAGTATGTAGCGGGTAAAACCGCATATGATGAGAAGCTTTTTGAAAAATCGGTCGGACTGTTCAAAAAAGCGATCAGTTTAAAGGACGACGAACATCTGTTTTATTATGGTCTGGCACTTGCCTACCTGAAAACAGGTGAAAACAGGAAGGCTAAGATTAACATGGACAACGCAATAGACCTCTCCTGGGATGAGAAACGAAAGACATATTACAAACGGATTCTTGATATAATCAGAGACGATATTTAGCGACTAATTTTTGTTTATGTATGGGCTAACTAATTAATCTAATCCTTTAATCCACTTTCATCAACGTTCAGACTCTTTAAGGTAAAATTCAAGAGCTTGACAATGGATAACTCCGAAAATATGATATGCAGCCAATAAAAGTGACTCATAATATTTATGTTAAGTGCGGTCTTCAACATCTGGAGACCTGACCCTCCTGCTATAATCAGATTAAAAGGTAAAAAAATGAAACTTTCAAATCTTCATTGTTTAAAATGGTTTATAGGGATCATTGTTATTATTTTTTCAGGCACACTCATGGCAGAGGATGGATATAGGTTGTGGCTTCGCTATGATAAGGTCATGGAGCCTGAACTTTTATCCGCATACAGGGAAGGGATAACAGAGGTTGTTATCCAGCAGTCATATCCGGTTTTAAAGGCTGTTCAGGAAGAACTGCAGAATGGCCTTAGAGGCATGCTTGACAAAGACATTCCTATAAACAGCAGGGTTACAAAGGGCGGTGCAATCATTGCAGGAACGCCGGAAATGTCTCCTGTAATAAAGCAGCTTGTTCAGGCACAGGAACTGACATCCCTTGGCGAGGAAGGATATCTTATTCGCTCTTTGCAGTATAACAATCTCCCGGTTACTGTTATCGCAGCCAACAGACCTGATGGCGTTCTCTATGGAACATTTCACCTGCTCAGGCTTATGCAGACACGACAAACAATAGACAGGCTGTCAATCAGAAATAAACCGCGAATCCGAAAACGTCTTTTAAATCACTGGGACAACCTCAATGGAACAGTAGAACGTGGGTATGCGGGAATGTCCATCTGGAAATGGGATGAACTTCCGGAAAAAGTAGACCCAAGGTATAAGGATTATGCACGTGCCAATGCATCCATAGGCATCAATGGTACCTCCATTAATAATGTTAACAGCCAGGCGGAACTCCTCACCAAAGATTACATCATTAAAGCCGCGGCTGTCGCGGATGTACTGAGGCCATACGGTATACAGGTCTACTTCAGCATAAAATTTACATCGCCCATGGAGATAGGAGGGCTTTCGACATCTGATCCACTTGATCCTGGTGTACGCAAATGGTGGAATGACAAGGCTGAGGAGATATATAAAAAGATCCCTGATTTTGGCGGTTTTCTTGTCAAGGCATACTCCGAGGGACAGCCGGGGCCCCAGATCTACGGCAGGACACATGCCGACGGCGCAAACATGCTTGCCGAAGCAGTAGCTCCCCATGACGGCATTGTTATGTGGCGTTCATTTGTCTATGATCTTTCCATCGATTCCGATCGTACAAAGTGCGGCTACCTGGAGTTTGTTCCCCTCGATGGTAAATTTTTACCGAATGTACTGATACAGACAAAGAACGGTCCAGTAGACTTTCAACCCAGGGAGCCTTTCAACTCCATATTCGGGGCAATGCCGAAAACACCCATAATGATGGAACTTCAGATTACCCAGGAATATACAGGTCAGGCCAAGCATCTTGTCTACCAGGCTCCCATGTGGAAGGAGGTGCTTGATACGGACACATATGCAAAAGGTCCGGGCACACTGGTGGCAAATATTGTAGACGGTTCAGCTGAACATCATACCCTTACAGGCATAGCCGGTGTTTCCGGGATCGGTACGGATCGAAACTGGTCAGGTCATCATTTTTCCCAGGCAAACTGGTATGCATTCGGAAGATTGGCCTGGGACCCCGCATTAACATCAAAAGATATTGCAGATGAATGGATCAGGATGACATGGTCCAATGATACGAAAACAGTCAACGTAATCGAAAATATCATGGCCGGTTCATGGGAGGCATGCATTGACTACATGACACCCCTGGGGCTTCACCACCTTATGGCTGAAGGTCACCATTACGGACCCGGCCCGGACTATAAAAACCCTGTTAGAGATGACTGGAGCTCAACATATTATCATAAGGCTGATTTTAAAGGAGTCGGCTTCAACCGGAGTTCCACAGGAACCAATGGCACGGGACAATATGCAGAACCGCTCAGGACCCTATGGGATTCACCCGACACCTGCCCGGAGAAATATCTGCTGTGGTTCCATCACCTGCCATGGACTTACCGGATGGCATCAGGCAGGACGCTCTGGGAAGAGCTTCAGTTTCGTTACAGCCGGGGAGTTGATGAGGTTGCTGCAATGCAGAAGGAATGGAATTCCCTTAAGGGCAGGATAGATGCTGAACGGTTTGATCATGTAAAGGAAAGGCTCAATATGCAATTTGAAAATGCAGAAGAATGGCGGGATGTGTGTATTGGATACTTCGGTCAGTTTGCATCAGCCGGCAATGAATAGCTTTTTATTTAGAGATTTTTTATGGCCATCAACAGAAAACAATTGTTCTATTTTGATTGCCCTTAACCGGTTTTTATTGCATATTAGCAAAATACACTGGCTTGACGAAGATCTTTTGCCTGACGCAGTATTCTTGTCCGGCAAAAACAGATTATCTTTGCTGTTCGGTAATCAACCAGAAGTGTTCTCATTATCAAATAAAAGGAAGGGATTTTCCTGATAAGGACGCCTGATCCCTGCCTTGTTTTTCCTATAATGTTTAATTGATCTACCCTGTTTTAATAGTATTTTAAATCTAATGTTTCCGGTTGCATCATACGGAATCAATAAACTTTAAAACAAATTTACAGGAGGTTGCAATGGAAAAATCTTGGGAACAAATGAATGCGGATGAAAAACAGGATGCTAAATTTCAGGAATTGCTTTCCTTGAAAGATGCCGAGGGTAACGATATACAATTCCAGGGTCCTGAAGCCAAAGAAAAGTATTTGGCGTCCTTAACCAGGGTTAGAGACGCGATTCAGATGAAAAAAACGCCTGATAGATTGCCAATATTGGTCCTTCCCAGCATGTTCCCCTTTCTTCATGCAGGCATTACTCCCTATGACGCAATGTATGATTATGAGAAAGCTACAACTGCGTTTAAAAATTTCATTACGGAAATGGATCCTGATATGCATATCGGTGCGGCCCAGGCAGGTCCCGGTAAATTCTTTGAGATGGTAGACTATAAACTATATGCCTGGCCGGGTCATGGAGTAAAAAAAGAACATTGTTTTCAGATGAAGGAAGGTGAATACATGAAGGCTGAAGAATATGATATGCTCATATCAGATCCTTCTCGTTTTTTCATGAATACTTACCTGCCGCGTGTATTCGGTGTTTTTAACGGATTCCCGATGCTGCCGAATTTCACCGGCATTCAGGAGATATACGGCGTTGCCGGTGATTTTATTCCATTCGGCCTGCCCCCGGTGATTGAAATGTTTAAAAAACTTGCTGAGGCGGGTGAAGAAGCACTGAAATGGGCTATTGCCATGGGAGGCTTAAACGCCGAGTTGACCAGCCTGGGATATGTTAATATCCTCGGTGCAGGATTCAGCAAGGCACCCTTTGACACATTAGGCGATACACTCAGGGGAACAAGAGAAATTGTAATGGATATGTTCCGCAGGCCTGAAAAGCTTCTGGCGGCAATGGACGCCCTGGTGCCGGTGATGATTGAAGTCGGCCTTGGGGCAATGCGAACGAATGGAAATCCACTGGTATTTATGCCTCTCCATAAAGGGGCCGACGGAATGATGTCCGAGGATCAGTTTAAAAAATTCTACTGGCCTACACTGCAGAAGGTAATCCTTGGGCTGATCGAAGGCGGGTGCATACCCTTCCCTGCCCTTGAAGGACACTGGGATACCCGCCTTGATATCATGAAGGATATACCAAAGGGTAAAACCGTCTGGATGGTTGACCAGTCTGATATCAGGAAGGTCAAGGACACAATCGGTCAGAATGCCTGCATCGCAGGGAATATCCCGTCATCAATGCTGGGCCTGGTATCGGTGGAAGAGGTAAAGGACTATACCAGGAGAATAATAGACTACTGTGCCGGAGACGGCGGTTATATTATGTGTAACGGGGCATTTTTTGATGAAGCAAAGGCAGAAAATGTAAAGGCGTTTATTGATGTAACCAAGGAATACGGCGTATATTGAGTTCATGGGGGTTTAAATGAAAGCGGTTCAATCTCTGTTTTTCGTAATACTTATGTCTGTCTGTTCACTGTCTGTATTTGCCGGTGAAGGTTATAAAAACTTTGATGTTTCAGTTTATACAAGGGTCTTTGAGGTTATTAAGATGAAAGACCCTGCATGGTTGAAGTCAACATTTGAACAGATGAATCAGCACCTTAAAATAGACAAGATCTACCTCGAAACCCATCGGGATATGACGGTGATCGATGAAGAAGCACTCGAAACCATAATAAAATTCTTTAAAGACAGGGGAATCAGAACTGCAGGCGGTATAACAATAACCGTTAGCGAACCGAATAATTTCGAGACCTACTGCTACACAAATGAGGAACACCGCAAAAAACTGAAACAGATAGTTGAAATGACTGCCAGGCATTTCGATGAACTGATACTCGACGATTTTTTTTATACAAGCTGCAAGTGTGAGAAATGTATCGTTGCAAAGGGAGGCAGAAGCTGGTCACAGTTCAGGATGGACCTGCTGGCCGAGGCAGCAAAAAACCTGGTTGTCGGACCGGCAAAAGCAGTAAATCCCAAAATAAAGGTCGTTATCAAATATCCCAACTGGTATGAGCATTTCCATGGTCTGGGCTTCGATCTTGACCGGGGTCCGAAAATATTTGATGGAATCTATACCGGTACAGAAACTCGGGACAGTGTGATGACCGACCAGCATCTTCAGGAATACCAGGGCTACCAGATCATAAGATATTTTGAAAACATTGCTCCCGGAAGAAACGGTGGCGGATGGGTCGATACCTATGGTTCCAATACTGCCGACAGGTATGCCGAACAGCTCTGGCTTACGCTTCTGGCAAAAGCCCCTGAAATGACCATGTTCGATTACATGCAGATGGGACGATCGGTTACAAAAAATTTAAGAGGGGCCTGGCAGGGGACGGGCACAAGCTTCGATTTCGATACAATGATTAAACCATATCTGAGCGGTGATAAATATAAAAACGAAGCCAATATGGCACTTGTTGCCGCAACCGCCCTTGAGCAAATAGACAAGGTGCTGGAGTATCTCGGAACTCCAACAGGCTTAAAAAGCTACAGGCCCCATTATTCTACAGGCGAGGATTTTCTGCATAACTTTATAGGCATGATCGGCATCCCTGTTGATCTTTACCCAGAGTTCCCGGCAGAAGAAGATATTATATTCTTAACCGAATCAGCAAAATTTGATCCTGATATAATAGCAAAAATTAAAAAACAGCTCATAGACGGTAAAGAGGTTGTCATTACATCAGGCCTTGTACGTGCACTTGAAGGAAACGGGCTTGAGGATATTGTTGAACTTCAGTACACAGACAGAAAGGCCATAGTCAAAAGCTACAAGGCCGGCTGGGGAGGGATGATCATTGGGAAAGAAGAGGTGATGATCCCCCAGATCCAGTATTACACCAATGACTCATGGGAGCAGGTGTCTGCCCTTGACGGCGGTTTAGGCTGGCCAATGCTTCACATGGCTGATTACGGAAGTGGAAAGCTGTATATATTAACCATCCCGGATAATTTCGGGGATCTCTACAATTTACCTGAAGAAGTTTTAAATAAATTCAGGGACACGCTCTGTAAGAAACAGTTTGTCAGGCTGCAGGGACCTGCAAAGGTTTCAATGTTTTTGTACGACAACAATACTGCGGTTGTTCATTCCTTTAATGATGAGCCGGTTGATATAAAGCTTGTTACAGAAAAAGGAAAGAGAATAGAAAATATCCCATCCGGAAAAACACTTGAAGGCAGGGATATTCCCGGCTTCTGGGGCAGGCCTTCAATGGAAAAGGCATTTGAGCTCACTGTAAAACCCCATTCCTATCATGTTTTTAAAATAGATTAACAGAGACGGGTTTAAAAAATGACAAGACTGAAGTTATTCCTTAAAAATGCCATCGTGGGTGGACTTATCGTTATTCTCCCCGTGACAATATTCCTGTTTATTCTAACCTGGATTTTCGGGTTTATCAGAAAGGTCATAAGTCCTTTAACAATTATTGTAATGGAGAAATCTCCAATCCAGGGGCTGGTTGCAGATATACTTGTAATCGCTCTTTTAATTTTAACCTGTTTTATAGTGGGGGTCATTGTTCGAACAAAGGCAGGCAAGTGGATGCATTCACTCCTGGAATCAAAAATCTTTCTTAAGGCCCCGGGGTACATGCTGATAAAAGAGACGATATTTCAGTTTCTGGGTAAAAGTAAGCCGCCATTCTCTTCAGTTGCCCTTGTCCAGTTATTTGATAACGAAGTTCTTGCAACCGGGTTTATAACCGATGAGCACGAAGACGGAATGTGCACGGTCTTTATCCCCACTGGCCCCAATCCGACCTCCGGCCTGATATATCATCTGCCGCAGCGTCTTGTGCATCCGGTCAGGGTTCCCATAGAAGAGGCTATGAGATCCATAATAAGCTGCGGTGCAGGTTCATCAACCGTTTTGTCAAAAATGGAAAAACATCCATTATCATAAATCCCCACCTACAATATTCTTTAATATGTCGCTGTTGCTGATGATCCCTACCAGTTTGTTTCCTTCAACAACAGGCATTCGCCTTACGCCAACCATAAGCATCATCTGATGGCAGTTATATATGGACAGCGCAGGGCTCACTGTAATAGAAGGTTTTGTCATCACATCCTTAACAAGGATAGCGGTCTCTCCGGCACCTGCCATTATAAGGGTCTCAACCACATCCTTTCGTGTAATTATCCCGAATGTATCGAGTTGATTATCGGGCTCTATAATAAAACTGGAAACATGTTTCTCCATCATCTGTTTTCCTGCGGAGATGATTGTGGTGTTTTTATCGATGGATTTTACATTCCTGTTCATCAAATCACCAACCCTTACTGATTTTGCATTCATACTTATATCCTCCTCTCAGGGATTTTTATCTATAGGTTATCCGGTTATTTTCATCCAGATAAAATTTTACCTTTCCTGAAATATCTTCCTTAATTTCAAGAACGGAGTTCTCTATTGTTATTCTTGTACCTGCATATACTGTTTTATTTACTGTAAGAGAAGGCGGTTTAGATTCTCTCACATTTTCCTTTTTTATAAGCTTCTCTCTGTATTTTGTAAGCTTTGCCTCCATCTGCACAATATTACGTCTCTGTGTAATAAGTTTTTCCAGCCTGAACCTGATGCTTTTAGGAAGTTCGGCCAGCTTCCTCTTATTTGAAAACCTGACAAGATACATGTCTATTTTAGCCCTCTGGCGTTTAAAGTCCTCAAGGCTTTTTGATATTTTTTCCATCCGCCTTGCTGTCTCCGGGTCAACCCCCACAACTATGCTGGTTTTCACCCCTGCTGCGGAACCTGTTTCATTTACCTTTATCCCCCTGAATGCAGTGACAGTCCCACCAATAATGCGGCCTTTTCCTCCGGTGGCATCAATAGAGCTGCTGGTTGAGACGCTGCTGTTTCTTATATCATCACGGATTACTATGTCTCCCTTTGCATAAACACGGGCATTTTCGATAAAAAAGGCTGTGAGTTTTCCGCCTGAAAGGATATTTGCGCTGTCATTTCCCAGTATTCCGCCATGTATATACAGCCCTTTGCCCGCGTCTACTGATGCCTGCTCGATTCCCCTGCCTACGTGAACCTCTCCGCTGGCACGCACAACAAATCCTGTGCAGACCCAGCCCTTAATAACGAGCGAACCTTCCATGGTGAGGTTTCCGGTGTGCATGTCGATGTCACCCGGAATCTCGGTGCTTTGCAGGACGGATACCTTGTTTCCATCCGAAACAAATACCATCCCATCCATGTCAGCGATCAGAACATCATCATAAAGATGCACATTTGCTCCAGGATCAAGCTTTATGTCCCTGCCCGGAGATGAAGGAATTACTTCACCAAAAATGTTTTTTCCATCAGTTCCTTTTGTCAGCAGGATTTTTTTTGCAAGGTTATCGCCTTTTTTTACATTATGTATAAATGACTGTTCCCTGAAATCCATGCGATCTGTTTTGCCAACAAGAGAGCCGGCATGTTTGTCTTTGTCAAACATGATATCGATCGCAGCGTCCTTTCCATCATCAGGCGCCTTGCCTCTTGCGATATTAAAGCTCTTGGGAGGGAATGTGTTTTTTATGGCTGACGTTAAAAATTTTTCTATCTCCTCGAAATCTATCCCGTATCGTATGCCTGACTGTGTAACAATATTTTTTATCATGTCAATCGTGAGCATTCTTTTTTTTGAGGATGAGGGATACACCTTTATGCTGGCGGATAAATTTTCTTCTGCAAGGGATAAGGGATTCTCAACAGATATTGTTTCTCCGGAATAGTCTGCATATCCTGCCGTGATTCCTTCACTTACTACAAACATCATTCCATTATCCCTTGACTCAACATTATCGCCGGCCCTGATCTTCCTGTCCTTTGGTTTAGCGCCTTTCAGCACTTCGCCTGTTACAGACCTTCCGTCTTCCGGTTTCACTGCAGGAATCTTCCTGGCAAGGATCTCCCCCCCCATAAAAATATCCCTCGTGACCGTAAGAGGATCAATGGTTCCTTCAATTCTTTGTTTATCCACCTCTTCCGGATCAATACCGTTTAATTTAAACTCATAGTTAATTTTTACATCAGTACCGTCTTTTGCCGGAACAGCCTCGGCAACCCTGAAATTTTCAATCGGTTCACTCTTTTCAAGTATCTCCCGTATAGCTTCAGTCTTTATGCCGTATTTTATTCCCCTTCCCTTAAGAATTCCTTCTATCTCATCAGGGGAAAGGCTGCTGTTATCCGCGAGCACAGGAAACAGGGTCATTTCCACATACATATTGTCCCTGCTTATCCTGACATAATCAGTAACTGATATTCCCTGCCATGTACCCCTGGCAGCGCCATAGGCCACAGAGATGTAGCTGTTGTCCTTTATAAAGACATTTTCACCCGGAAGATATTCAACATCTTCACCGGGGATGGGGGGGAGCTCTTCGCCGAAAATATCCTTCCCGGGGTTTCCCGGTGTGGCTGGAATCTTAACTGCAACAACCTGTCCCGGTTTTACCATGACGGATGCCTTTGGATCTTTGTTCAGGGCATCTCTTCCTGTCTTTAATTCTATTATTGCCTTTTTACCTTTTTCAGGAGGATTCCCTTTTGCGATAATAATATTTTTCCTGGTTTTTCCTGTTTCCTTTACCTCTCTTACGGTTGCGGAAATAATCTCCTTATCAATACCGAATACTATTCCCATTTCCGAAAGAGACTTTTCAATGTCTTCAACCGTAACAGGTTTGCCGGTTCCTGATGGAGGTGTAATTGTTCTTAAGACAGCCGCCAGCCTGTCATCCCTGGTATCTATCTCGAACTCGCCCGGTGAGTTGATTTTGGAAATGACGAAATTCTCACCATCTTCTTCACAAACCCGGGCAAGAGAAGGGTCAATGCCGAGTTTTTCAGCGCCTTCAATTAGGGCATTTTTACTGTTTTTTGATTTTATATAGACCCGGTATTTTATCATTAATAACCTTGCTAAAGGTCGAGGGGTATTTCTATCTGTTTAATATAACATCGAAAAAATGCAAAAATATCTTTAAGGAAAAATACCGTATGATACATGGCACAGCAGAACAGAAATTATTGGCCTTCTTATCTGGCCGGTCGCAGCGGTTCAGGAGCAATGTGAGATGGCCTCCAGATGGTCATTTCAATATTTGCAGCAAATTTTTTGGACAGCTCTCCCGTCAGATCAGGCCATGCCGGAGATTCCGCAAACACTGCCCAGTCATTCAGGCTTTTCCAGATTGTAGTAAGCCGGACCTGAGGTGTTCCCAGAATATTGCGGTGCGCCTTGAATTCAACAATACCCGGTGATTTGAGGAGCGGCACAATAGCCTTTTTTGCCCATGCTGCATACTGGTCTTCATCTACATCTTTATACATGTTAAACAATAAGCATACCTCAATCATTTTCTCCTCCTGAAAATGTTAACTTAGTTAGAATAGATTTCCAATATTGTAATATTTAATACTGGTCATCAGTCTGTTATTCCTCACGAGGGGAGTTATCCGTGCTTCCGGGCACTGGCTCCTCCTTTTGCTTCTTTGATCTATTGTTCCGTATCAATTGGATAGCGATGCCAAGGCCAACCACAATGACTGTTCCATATAAGTAAAGGCAGACAAGTGATATGAGGCTTTCCATCATTTAGGCTCCTTTGCCAATCAAACCGTTTATGATAACCGGCAGGCGTATTAGGCGGTTCCGGCCGGGCAGTGGATTATACTATTTTTTATTCATCCCTGTGAACCGTGTTTTGTGAAAATGCCGGGATACAGACCGAGATATATTCCGCACCGTCATCACCGGGGGTGCTGTATTGAACCCACTCACCTGCATTTACTGTAATAGCTTCA
Source organism: Desulfatiglandales bacterium (assembly GCA_963667015.2). Classification (GTDB taxonomy): domain Bacteria; phylum Desulfobacterota; class DSM-4660; order Desulfatiglandales; family HGW-15; genus JAAZBV01. The sequence continues at coordinate 260,729 of CAXXJJ010000001.1, read as the reverse complement.
CCAGCACTGACATTAAACACTTCAGATCCTGTCTTAACCTGTAATATCCCTTTTAATACGACTGTATACTCGGTGAATTGCGCCTTCTGGCCCGGCTCAATCCACCCGGAAGGGCTTACCATGCGTGCTATGCTGACTTCCGGTGTTTGGGAATTTACACGACCGATATATTCTTCAATTCTTTTGAATTTATTTCCTGCTGCTTCTATAATCATTGGCTGATCAATCTTTATGGGCATATTTATTCCTTTTTTAATATACAGCGAAAAATCCTTATATGGTTCAGGGTAACAGGTTTTCCAGCTTTTTTATCTTTTTCCTCTTTTCTATCGGAATCTCATTCTCTTGGGCCCTGTATTTGTCATCAATTACATCCGTATGAAAAACAACCCTCACATCTTCATCCGAACCATCCTTACAGAATTCAACTTTTGCAGAATAACCATGAATGCCTATCGGCTCAATCTTACCCCAGCGCCATTTTGAGCCTGCCAGCTCAGCCTTGTATGATTCAGGCTTAAATGGTGAGCAGCCAAATTCCATCCGGCATTTTTCATTTGCGAGTTTTGCTGCATGTTTTGCGGCCTGCGCCGGTGTAGTGATCTGCTTCGAATCATCGGCCTGGAGGAGAACCGGATTAAAGACTGTGGATATGATGACAGCCGCTATAAAAATCAACATCTTAAAATAGCGATCCATATTTACCTCCTTTATTATCCTTAACTAAAATAGGTTCTTCTCCCAGTTAGCATGGAGAAAGGGACTAGAAACTCAAGGGGTTATCAGGTGATTGTGTCCAATCATTTTATCAATAAAAAGAGACCATTAAACATAAAACTTGGTTAGTACCCTTTGAAACCCTAAGTATAGCACTTTTAAAGAATACAAAGTACCGGATTTAAATATTAACCTGAGTAACGTTTTTATTTTTTACTGAGGATAATTTCCAGCAGTTCAGCCGAGCTTTTTATATATTCAGGGCAGAGAGTATGGAATAAATTATCTTCTTTTGCTTTCTGCATACCATCCGGCGTACCTATATTACAACCAAGCAGGGTTTCACAACTTGTTGAGCCGTGTATTTCTTTAAAGCTTTTTGTAAATTCACACACTGCATCATACACATTTTTACGCTCATCAGGTTTTTCGCAATTTTGAGTGCCATGTCTCAAGCCTAGCACCATAAATGCACCTGTAACAGCGCCGCAGGTCCCGCCAAAACGCATACCACCGGCAAATCCGGCAGCCAGTTTCAGAGCTGTTTCAATGTCCATATTGAACAGTTCACAATATTCAGAAAGAATGGCCTGAGAGCAGGCATACCCTTGATTAAATTTATTTACAGCATTATTAATTTGCTCCATTTGTTTCCTCATTTAAAGTAACTGTAAGCTCTTCCGTATCTTCTTTACAGTGAAAAATGCCAGGCGTTCAATAGGCACCCTTGACTCGTAGTTTAATTGCATACAGCCCCGTACTTGCTGTTATGAAAAGGGTTTTACGGTCTTTGCCACCGATGCATACGTTACCGGTCCATTCCTCGGGGACAGATATTGTACTGATCTTATTGCCTTCCCTGTTAAAAACAGTAACTCCCTGTCCGGTTAAGTAGATATTCCCATCACTGTCGATTGTCATGCCATCCGAACCCATGGAGCAGAAGATCCGCTTATTATCTAATGTGCCGTCCTTATTAATATCGAAAACAAAGGTTGTCCATGCACCGATATCAGCGATGTACAAAGTAGAACCGTCGGGCGTTCCAATGATTCCGTTCGGCTGTGTAAGATCACTGGCGACACGTTTTACTGTCTTTCGATCAGGAGACACATAGTAAACATGCTGTCCATCCTGCTCCATTGGACCCCGTTTCCAGTAATCACGCTTATAAAAAGGATCTGTAAAGTATATAGCATTATCTTGAGGTCTGACCCATGCATCGTTTGGACCATTGAGCAGCTTTCCCTCATAATTATTGAGAATGGTTTTCCTGTTTCCATTTAAATCTATTATCCAGAGTTCGTTATTATTGTCAGCGCAGGCAATTAGTTTTCCCTGCAGGTCGAAATATAGACCGTTTGATCGACCGCTTGGCTGCATGAATGTCGTCAGCTTTTCATCTATGCTCCACTTCATTATCCGGTCATTGGGCTGGTCTGTAAAATAAATATTGCCGACTTTGTCAACAGCAGGGCCCTCTGTAAATTTAAATTCCCCGGAGAGTTTAACGAGTTTAGCCCCTGTTTCAACAACGCTTGTTTGAGTCTGGGCAAACACAAGGCTATGGGTGACAAATGAGAAAAGTAAAACAAGAATAGCTTTCTTCATATTTTATACTCCTTTTCGTACTATTAAACATCCAGCATTTTGTTTGATATTAATAAATTTTTCTTTATAGGTATCATTCATGGAAAAAAGAGGGCTGCCACACTCGGGGCAAAATCCACGCCAGACTTTAATCCCGTCGTCTGAAAGCGACTCATAGTATTTGGGGTTTACGGTGATTTTTAGTGCGCTGACAGGCGCTGAAAATAATGAAGAGTGGCCATTGCCGCTTGAATACTGGCAATCCCGACAGTGACAATTTCCCATCATAAAAAATTCAGCCATGCATTTATATCGTATTGATTTACACATACACCCGCCTGTAATAGGTAATTCCATTTAAAACTCCTCCTTGATTAGTATAACAAACAAAGGGCTGCGTTTTATCGCCCGGTCACAGTTAAGCGGTAATAAGACTTATTGTCCATGCCTTATTCTTCCTCTAAATAATCACTGACTTTCATCGCTGATTCCACACGGTCTAATTTTCACCCATATACCCGGCCTGTGATGGGTCAGGGTCCTTTACAGGCTCAGTTTGTATGTTTTTATTGTTTTAGGTCATCAATCCATTTGTCTGTAGGATACATAAGAAGAATAAGACCGTGATCAGGTATTACTTCTGAATACGTATTAATATCCTGCGTAATGACTGTAAACGATGGCTCCATAGTATACTTGTTGCGTTCCCCTTCTGGATAAGGAGGTACTTTGATTGGGGTGCCATCCTTATCAACCCAAACAATAGCTCTAAGGTCATTGCCTTCTTTAAACAGATAAACATGTTGTCGCGTATCTTTTGTTTTGATGGTTTTTATATATATCCATTGATCATAACTTGTTTTGTAGGCCAATAGATTTTTTGTACCTACTAAATGATGTCCACTACCTTTGATCTCAACTTCCTTTAATTTTTGTACCATGTGAGTTTCGAGTGATTTAATGTCATCCGCATCAGAGCATTCGGAATATGGAATAAAAAAGAACTGAAAAAGTATAAACATTATTAGTATTTTAAACCATTTCATTTGGTTCCTCCTTTGACCTAACGTGTTGCTCAGGAGCAACGTGGTTTTTACGCTGTCACCTGAAGCAGATTCGTTAAGTGCTGATATTAAGCTTCCATATTTCGCATGTAAATAAAGCATAAATTATGACTGATAGGATAAAAAAAATTTCATAGTATTCTCCGCTAACACGCCGCAATTAACCGGATGGACGAGAGTGAGTGAGAGAGGTAGGCCAGTCCGCGTTAAATTGCAGGTTGGGCATTGCAGCATTGTCATTCTATCCGGCGCTGCACTTTAGAATATTCGCAACCAGCCAAACATTTCGTGCAGGAATCTAGCAAAAACAGTTGCTTGAGGATCGCTTTCGACTATACGACCATAAGCCTCCACATGAATCTCCATGGATTCCAGCATGCGGGCGTTTTCCATACCGACCGCGCTAAACTTGATGGTCACGAGCGTATTTTGCGGCAGCGGTGAAATGTCATACACCACGACGCCGTCATTCTGAGAACTGTCCTTAATTTCGGGTGTCTGTTTCTTTTCATTGCTGGCGATGAGATCTTGAACAGAGATGTCCGGTGGAACCAGAAATGAAATCCGGGGCATGCGGATGCGGATATTTTCTTGGTCGGATGCCCCCGTATTTCCGAGCTTAATCTGGTAAATCGTCATGCACGATGACTTCCAATCGTCTTTAGAATCCTTCTTGATGAGGTTCTGGAATTGGGGGTTACAGTCACTGACGATGATCCGTCCCGAATATGAGATTTCGTGATCGGCATGGTAGATGACAGAAACGAAATTGGCTGAAGAAAAAAACAGGATGAATGCCACGACAATGCAAATCAGTGCAGATATGGTATTTCCCATTACAAGTTTCACAAAATTGCGAAATATTTCAGTCGGTTTGATCATTGTTTGTTAGCATTTATTAAAATTTTATAAGTATTTTAAGTTACACTGGTTTAGCTAGTACAAATCGAAAAGCAGCAATAATATGGCCCAATAATGTTTGATTTTCATTTAAAAGAAAAAGTTTTCCATCTCAGTATTATCTAAATGCTCCACTATCTCAAAGCTTTTTGATTCAGGTTTAAGATAATATGTAACTCCTTCCCATAAGAACAAAGCCTCCTCTTGTGACTTCTGGATGGCCTCTATGGCCAATTATTCTGATTCCGGTTCTCATGATTTTAAAAATAACGAAAAGTTTCACAGGCGACCGGTAGCGCGAAAGCGCGGTTGGTTGTCCTTGTGCAAATGCTTGCTATCGCAGTTTTTTATTTAAAAGAATCCCTGAACTATTTCTATTCACAACTGTAAATCCGAAGTTTTGATAACATCGCAATGCTTCGGGATATCTATCCTCGGTATCTACCCAAAATTCATGACAGTCTTGATTTCTTACCCATTTTTCACATTCAATGAGCATACCTTTTGCAAATCTCTTCATGCGAAATTCTGCATCAACAAACAAGCTTTCAACATATCCGACCGGGCCACCTTGGGAAACCGGATCATGCTTTCGAAGAGAAGTTTCGCAAAATCCACACAGTTTCGATTTTTCATTATCAACAACATAAACAACGTAATCCAGTTCCCCAACCACATTTCTATCGAAATATATGGCGCGTATTTCACGCATCAATTCTTCTGATTCACATTCCGTGAATAACAGTTTGCGTAGCCGAAGCCATTCTGCAAAGTCTGACTGTTTAACTTTTCGTATCTTCATGGTTCTTCATTCGGCAATAACGCGCTAAATAACGAGCCGGCGAGCTTTTCCGCCGGTCACGTTGATTTTGATTTAGACATCGGTCACTTTCCTCTGATTTGGAATGACGTCCGTGACTACCCCTTCCTTTGTAAACATATCCTTGCGGTTCAACCAAACAATTAGGCTGGCAACGGCGATTAAAATGTATGTGTCGTAAGGTTGTGCATCTGGAAAGATCGGGTTCATCAGCTGAAAGTGGAAAAATGCTGACAGCAGAATGCTGCCATGTGACCTATTGAACAATGCCGTCACGATAACGCTTATTGCCAAGCACCCAGCAAAGAACGCCGTGAATGACCACTTGCTTTGCTGGGTTCCGCTTAAGAGGAAGGCAGGGAAATGCCACAGCCCCCATATGATACCAAGAATCAACCCGGCCCAGATTGGAGCAAATTTCCTTTGCAAGAGAGGAAGTGCAAGACCTCGCCAGCCGAACTCTTCCATCGGGCCTTTCATGGCAGCTAAAAGCAACCCAATAAATAACGCTTGAAGGGACGCAAATGGAAATGGTTCCGAAAAAAGGTTTCCTCTGATGCCAGAGCCGACAATGAAAATTAGGGGTATCCCAATAATCAGAAAGGTATACCAAGCAGCGTTACAGCGCCAGAGCAAAGCCCTTGCGAGAAATCTACGCAGGCCGGTGAGTCCACTGCTTCTGGCAACAAGAATGAATGCCGCTAATGCAGGAGCATACACCGCCAGGAAAAATAGTGGGTGGTTGCCCGTGAGTTGCCCAAACACCGATACCATTCTCTCCGAAAGAAAGATATATAAACCCAGGATACCCCAAGCTAAGCCGAACGAGATTAGAAGAAATGGAATTAACGAACGGAACGATATACAGTATGCTTTATGCGCTTTGGTATTTGGTGTCATGTTTTCTTCCTTTTGGGCATCAAGGTAGAACGGCCAGTTACCTGACCGTCCCCTCGCAGATCCCTGCGTGCGGTTTTCCCGCACAAGGCTCCTCAGTATTACTCGCTTCGTACAAAAGCGATCGGTTAATCCCAATATCCTATTATTCGGGGACGGGGTATTTTAAAATATTCAACCATCCCTATGAACCTTTTAAACGTACAGCTTTTCCGTTGGCTCCTGCGGTTCAGCCACTTAAACATTATCTCCAAGGCTTCATGGTAATATTTCATAAGCATTTCAATATTGCCACTTACTCCATAGTAGTTAAAGTGTCCCTGCAGTTTCTGCCTCATCTTCACGAACAATGCCCTTGTTCCAAGCTTACTGCGCTCTTTCTTGATCCAGGATAAGAAGTTGGCTATTGCTGCCTTGAATTTACCCTTTGACGTTCGCATCTTTACTAAAGGCTTTCCTTTCCTGCTCACGCCCCAGCGGTATTCAAAACCCAGAAAGGTAAATACATTACTCCCTTCGGTTATAAACCTTGTAAATTCAATCATTCTTGTCTTTTCCTGTGATAACTCAAGACCAAACTTTCCGAGCCTTCCGCCCAGTTCATTATAAAATCTTCGAGCATCCCGGTGATACTGAAAACAGACAACAAAATCATCAGCATATCTCATCAGTATTACATCTCCATCGCACCGTGACTTTACTACTTTCTCAAACCATATATCCAGCGCATAATGAAGATAAATATTTGCAAGAACTGCCGATACTGTGCCGCCCTGTGGAGTTCCGGTTACAGGATATATCACCTGACCATCTTCCTCCAGTATCCCTGCCTTTAACCATTTCCTTATTAGTCCAAGAAATGATTTATCTTTGATTCGCTCAGACAACATGCGGATCAGCCAGTCATGATTTAGATTGTCAAAGAACCCCTTGATATCAGCATCAACTATCCACCGGAACTTTCCTCTGTGGATCAGTTCACTTAGTTTCAATGCCGCTTTCTGAGGTCCTCTTCCTCTCCGGTATCCATGACTGAACGGCATAAAATCTGCCTCATATATTGCTGATAGTATCGAGGCTGCTGCCGTTTGTAATGTCTTGTCTCCTACAACAGGTATCCCCAGAGGTCTTCTTCCCCCGGATTTGGGTATATAACGACGACGTACAAGCTTTGCCTTATACCTCTTACCCTTCAAATCCATGACTATATTCCTGATATTCTCATCCAGATTGGATTTGAATTCTTTATAGTCAACGTCATCTATTCCGGGGGCAGCTTTCCTGTTTAGCTGAGGAAAGCTCCATTTTAGGTTTCTCTCGTTCAGGAGACTGTAGAGGTTTCCGAACTTGTGTTTAGGATCTTCCTTCGCTTTCTTTGCTATTCCCCGCAGTGAGGTTTGCATATGTTGTTCAGCCTTTCTTATCTGCATATGTTTCCTTTGCGGACTGCGTAATACCGTCATCCCCTTCCCCGGCCTGCCAAGCAGGCTCCTGTGATCGGCCCTACCGTCTCAGAGTACTATGAGATGATCTGACTCCCTTAAGTCCTTCGGTTGTCCTTCTTTTGGTTGTAACTCCCTACCTCTCTAAAGGAGGAGACGTTAAGGGTCTCCCAAGTTCCTGATGCTTCTCTCACTACATGCCACGCTCTCGGACCCCGGCAGCCTCTCATGAATCTTGCCATTGCGATTCAATTATTCAGGCTTCCAACTCGTTAAGGCTGTCGCCAACTGCTCTATTGCAACTAACGGGGCTGAATTGCTTAAGGAGGGTACGTCCTCCCTGCGGCCTATAGTGTTCCCTGTGTACGCTTCGTGTGAGTCGTTCAGCATCATAATACTGCCTATCCTTCCCAATCACGCAACACTCGGTACGGGCTGCTGGCTAGGCTTTGCCCGATAAAGACTTCCTGTCATACCTTACTACTTGAGTGTGACAGGTCACTCTATAAGAAGCACCAAGCTGCGCTTGGCGCACTAACGGCCAGCTCACAAGCCACGCCGAGATGCTCAGCAAAAATTGAAAGAAGCCCCTCGTGGTCTTGTGAAGCGACAGGTTAAAAGCCGATTTTGCCCGCTATTTACCGACCTTGTATTTTTGATAACCAGTTATTATTACAACAATATTTTGATTCTTATTTTCTATTTACAACTTTTGGCAAGATTGCCAATTTTTGTAAATAGACATCAATTCAGCCCGGAATTTTATTTTTATACTGCTATTTGGGGATTTGGGAAATATTTCCTACTTCCCCAAATACCGTAAATGATGCTTTCTTCATTATAGCCTTTCAGCTTTTAACACGCCCGATAACCAGCCGGGCGGTTTACAATTATAAATGTTTGCAAATATCAATGTTTCTATGGTGTACTCAACTTCGAACTGGCAAGAGAGTAGCACTGTCTGAGTTTATTTAGATGTTAGCAGTTTTTTGCTTTATTTCCTTGTGCTGAATTCCATGCTAATTTCGCAATACGTACTACTCCATATATGAACGTACAAAAAATCATTAAATAAAAAGATAGTGCGAAAATTAAATTTAATACTTGGTAAATGTATACAACGAGCTTTGATAATTTCACGTTAATCTGAGAAAAGCCTACAGTGAACATCGAAACTAAAGCATCAGAAAAGCCTAAACCATTTAACATAAGCAGTGCAATTCCGCCTAAAAATGAAATCAATAACGAGATAGAAAGTGTAATCATGATTTTTTTCATAAGAACATCTCCTGTTTTGATAAAGTTACTGTTCAGTTCACATCATTGCTGCATCAAGGTAGAACGGCCAGTTACCTGACCGTCCCCTCGCAGATCCCTGCGTGCGGTTTTCCCGCACAAGGCTCCTCAGTATTACTCGCTTCGTACAAAAGCGATCGGTTAATCCCAATATCCTATTATTCGGGGACGGGGTATTTTAAAATATTCAACCATCCCTATGAACCTTTTAAACGTACAGCTTTTCCGTTGGCTCCTGCGGTTCAGCCACTTAAACATTATCTCCAAGGCTTCATGGTAATATTTCATAAGCATTTCAATATTGCCACTTACTCCATAGTAGTTAAAGTGTCCCTGCAGTTTCTGCCTCATCTTCACGAACAATGCCCTTGTTCCAAGCTTACTGCGCTCTTTCTTGATCCAGGATAAGAAGTTGGCTATTGCTGCCTTGAATTTACCCTTTGACGTTCGCATCTTTACTAAAGGCTTTCCTTTCCTGCTCACGCCCCAGCGGTATTCAAAACCCAGAAAGGTAAATACATTACTCCCTTCGGTTATAAACCTTGTAAATTCAATCATTCTTGTCTTTTCCTGTGATAACTCAAGACCAAACTTTCCGAGCCTTCCGCCCAGTTCATTATAAAATCTTCGAGCATCCCGGTGATACTGAAAACAGACAACAAAATCATCAGCATATCTCATCAGTATTACATCTCCATCGCACCGTGACTTTACTACTTTCTCAAACCATATATCCAGCGCATAATGAAGATAAATATTTGCAAGAACTGCCGATACTGTGCCGCCCTGTGGAGTTCCGGTTACAGGATATATCACCTGACCATCTTCCTCCAGTATCCCTGCCTTTAACCATTTCCTTATTAGTCCAAGAAATGATTTATCTTTGATTCGCTCAGACAACATGCGGATCAGCCAGTCATGATTTAGATTGTCAAAGAACCCCTTGATATCAGCATCAACTATCCACCGGAACTTTCCTCTGTGGATCAGTTCACTTAGTTTCAATGCCGCTTTCTGAGGTCCTCTTCCTCTCCGGTATCCATGACTGAACGGCATAAAATCTGCCTCATATATTGCTGATAGTATCGAGGCTGCTGCCGTTTGTAATGTCTTGTCTCCTACAACAGGTATCCCCAGAGGTCTTCTTCCCCCGGATTTGGGTATATAACGACGACGTACAAGCTTTGCCTTATACCTCTTACCCTTCAAATCCATGACTATATTCCTGATATTCTCATCCAGATTGGATTTGAATTCTTTATAGTCAACGTCATCTATTCCGGGGGCAGCTTTCCTGTTTAGCTGAGGAAAGCTCCATTTTAGGTTTCTCTCGTTCAGGAGACTGTAGAGGTTTCCGAACTTGTGTTTAGGATCTTCCTTCGCTTTCTTTGCTATTCCCCGCAGTGAGGTTTGCATATGTTGTTCAGCCTTTCTTATCTGCATATGTTTCCTTTGCGGACTGCGTAATACCGTCATCCCCTTCCCCGGCCTGCCAAGCAGGCTCCTGTGATCGGCCCTACCGTCTCAGAGTACTATGAGATGATCTGACTCCCTTAAGTCCTTCGGTTGTCCTTCTTTTGGTTGTAACTCCCTACCTCTCTAAAGGAGGAGACGTTAAGGGTCTCCCAAGTTCCTGATGCTTCTCTCACTACATGCCACGCTCTCGGACCCCGGCAGCCTCTCATGAATCTTGCCATTGCGATTCAATTATTCAGGCTTCCAACTCGTTAAGGCTGTCGCCAACTGCTCTATTGCAACTAACGGGGCTGAATTGCTTAAGGAGGGTACGTCCTCCCTGCGGCCTATAGTGTTCCCTGTGTACGCTTCGTGTGAGTCGTTCAGCATCATAATACTGCCTATCCTTCCCAATCACGCAACACTCGGTACGGGCTGCTGGCTAGGCTTTGCCCGATAAAGACTTCCTGTCATACCTTACTACTTGAGTGTGACAGGTCACTCTATAAGAAGCACCAAGCTGCGCTTGGCGCACTAACGGTGATGCTTACCGGCTGGGCGGCGTTTTATCGCCCAGTCGGGTAGAGCATTTTGTTAGCCAAAATTTGATATTTTATACTGTCCCATGGATTACTCCTTTTCCAAGGTTGCAATTTTAAAATTTATCGCGACCCCAAAGGGCAAAATACTCCGTCTTCTTTTTTCCCATTTGATTTGATTCCGATTGCTTCTTACCACTGAATCCAATCAAGCTTTTACAGTAGTAATATGGTTGAGAGTTTTCATTCAAATGGAATTCTTCAATCCTAATTCCATATAGCTTGACGTCCTCAAGAAACTTTGCCACAGCAAGTATATTACCTGAGTTGCTTTTAACAATGGCAGCAGCGGCAAAATGTCTCTTGCTACTTTTTGGAGGATTATAAACATATAAAGTCTTTCGATCTCCAAAATCGTGAACAGCAATCAATCTCTCAAATATATCATTTTTTCGCCGTGATACTATATACTCATGATATACAGTTGGAATATCTTTGGCAGCCTCCCCCATCGTTATGTGTGTATCCATTGAGTATTCTTTAGTTGTTGAAATGAGAGGAGTGCCTATTTCTGGGACTTTAACATCAATTACTTTCTGATCATTGCAATCAGTAATGATTATCGCTAATAAGATCAATGTGATTAACTTTTTCATTTTTATATCCATTCTTTTGGACCGGGTAGGGCAAGGGCTTCTCAGCCCCTTCCCCCCCTAAGAAACGTACGTGATAGTTTCCCATCATACGGCTCAAGCATTTCACAAGGACGATCTTCTGGAACGCCCCGACTACGTTTCCCACTAATTAGCGTATAAAATCGCACGATTGGCTTTTGCCGTCAAGGCTGGTAATAATCGCTTCTCCTTATCATGCCTGCGTTGCCAAAAGTAACCGGCGTACTTCTTAAGGTAAGGATTAGCGTCTGCCTTGATTTTAATATGCCTTTTAATGCCCAAATGGCCTAAGCGTAAAACGCTGTAGACTTTCTTCCCCAGCGTAGTTTTACCTACTGCGGAAAATACCCATTTTTTACCATCTACCATCCAGTACTTCTTAACAAGCCATTTCTTTGACTTTCTTGGATGGCGTTTTCTGAGCATTCTCCATAACTGGTCATAGACATAACCGTCAATACGATAAAATGATGCTCCGGCTACTACATGACGATGGTAGTTGCCCCAACCTCGAAGTACAGAGTTCAGTTCCTTTATCATGGCAGGCATTGGTGCACTGACGTATTTGCGGATTATTCCGCCGAGGCGTTGTATCAATGATTCTACGCCCTCTTTTGAAGGCCTTATGTGCAATGTCTTGCCGTGTTTCCGGAATGTTTGTCCCAGAAACATAAAACTGTCCCGGATATGTGTGATGGCAGTCTTTTGCTCAGAGAGATTTAATCCTCTTTCTCTTAAGAATTCTACGACCGCCGGCTTTACCTGTTTTTCTAAAAGCCTTCTGGATTTCCCTGTGATGATAAAATCATCCGCATAACGAATAAAATTTACTCTGGATCTACGCGGGACTGATTTATGTACAGCTTCTTCCAGTCCGTCCAGAACCATATTCATTAACGTAGGGCTTATAATACCTCCCTGTGGTGTTCCTCTTCGGGTTGGATATCTTATCCCTTTTTCCACAAATCCTGCCTTCAACCACTTGGCCAGTATTTCTTTATCCATTGGGATGTTTGCCAGCATCCACTCATGCGATATGTTGTCAAAACATCCTTCAATGTCGGCTTCAAGCACCCACGTTGCGGAGTTTGGCTTGTTTAAGGCATTGAATGCCGCTCCTACTGCATCGGCACAGCTCCGCCCCTCTCTAAATCCATATGAGTTGCGGTCAGCTAATGTTTCTGCTATAGGAGCTAAAGCAAGTTTGTACAATGCCTGCATTGCCCTGTCATACATTGTAGGTATACTTAAAGGACGTTTCTTTTTACTTCTCTTTTTAGAAATATACGTCCTTCTAAGCGGTTGAGGTCTGTAACCTCTTTTGTGCAGGCTGTTAGCAGCCTGCCATTTGGTTTTGGCGCCTTTCCATAAGATGCCGTCAATGCCGGGTGTTTTCTTACCCTTATTAGTAGTCACTCTTTTTACTGCCAGAAGCTTGGCAGCTCTTGAGCGTGTGAGCAGATATTGTAATGATTTAACCTTATTCCATCTGCCTTCCTGCGTAGCCTTTGCGATACGCATCTGCAGCCGTCTAACCTTTTTCCGCTCTGCTGTCCAGTCCACGCTGTTCCAGCATGCGGAGTCTGACTTCTTATCTTGGCTTTTGAGTGCACCAGCCGAAGCTGTCTTTTGCTTTCTCATCTACAACGGTTCTCCAGATTATCTCGCAAGGAAACACCAGTCGGATGTCTGCCCCCATTTCGGTATTCCTTTGACTCCTTCTACCTTTTAGGACTGCCATGTTTCATGCAGTATCCTTCCCGCTACAGGAAGGCATTTGCTTGTTCCGACCTCTCATTGCCGACCCTCCATGGGCTTGCCTTATACGGTTAGCTTGCCATGCATTGCGTGACATGGCGGACTGCCGGCTTTTCCACGTTCCGCATAATCACCTTAAATGAATAACTTAGGTGGTACCTGTACGCCGATGGCTTGTGTTCCCGCATGGGCACGTTAGAAACCCATGACCACACCACATCTATCCGCCCAGAGGGATAGATCTTCGACCTTTATCCTGAAGTCAGGAAGTTAGCTCTCGTAGGTCTAGACTTTTATGACGACGCTTAAGGTCTTTGATTAATCTCACCATATTATCCAGCCCTCGCCCTTAACCCGGTAGAGCTCCGGGATGGGTTCGCCTGTCACCATTTGAACCCGTTTCGGTACTTTGTCCACGGGGCTTCACACTCTGTCATACGCGCAACAGCAGCATGCCCGTGTAGGGGACTGGAGGGGACGCTCCAGGTGTTGCCATGTATGGTGTAACCTCATGGTCAACACATATGATTATGCGACATCGTGTCGCAACTAACGATAAGTTATCGTAATCTTGTTTCATATGCTTTCATTATAACGCCCGCAATAAGGGGCTTGCCTATGGTTAATGGGGCCGATGATCGATTAAGCATGAATACCATTGAAACTGTTGAATTCCAATCGGCAAGAAAAACCAGCAAGTCGCTCTTAATTGCATGGTTGTGTGAATTTTAGGTTTACCTCGATCCGGACAAAAAAGTCAGGAGTTCGTCTTTTGCTTTTTTAATTTTTTCTTGTGACAATCTAATATTATCTTGAGCTGAGTTTTTTAAAGTACTTCTTGAATTCCCTAGTGGCTGAGTAAGTGCGCTTAAAATTGATTGATTAGACAATCCGATAGCCGCATATGCTTCAATAATTAGATTTTTTAATTCATCAACTAATATAGATATAGCCCCTTCGTTAATAGCTTTATGGAATTGATTATCAAGAAATAAGCACCCCAATTCCTTAGGATCAGTTTTTTGTGATAGCCTTTCATTGAATTCTAACTCATCAATCATTGCCTGAAGAGGGCCTACATCTGATTCCCACGGCGAAGAAATGAAAGCCTCTGGTTTATTTTTACAGATTTCTAGCCATTGTTTTTTATGTTCTTTTAACTCTTCTGGTCGAAACTTACGACCTCTAGGGTGTTTATCATTATAACTATGGATCTCGGCATGACATTCAAAACAAACAAGTATTGCATTCTCAATGTCATCTGTGCCGCCTTCTGATTTAGGTAGGATATGATCAGTTTCAAGCTTAATGCCACAAAATCTGTGGCAAATACAACAACGCCTATGGCATTGAGCCAGTAGATTGCCAACTTCTTTTTGATCAAAACTTTTTCCCATTTTACTACCTCTATTTATTCACACAACATATTATTAAGCGGTCTAGCGACCAGTTCATAAGTTTCTATATATAGGCATTTGTTTCTACATATAGAAAGTCTCGACAAAATATTTCTATATTTAGAAACATTTCAAAATATCCTGATTTTAAAACTCGTTTTATAATAATCAAAACAGGGGTCGGTTCCCCTTGACTTATAAAACCATCCTGATTGCTATTTGGGGAAAATGTAATTTTAATAACTGACTGTATTTGCAAAACAACTTTGGTTTTAATCTTGTATTTGGCCATTTTGGCAATATTGCCGGATCAGCCAAATGGCATATTTTAGTTGTTATATTTCTTTTCAACGACCGGCATCACAAGCGGTATTCCGGGCTTGCTGAATCAACTCTGCCCGTGCTTCCTGCCGTATAGTGAATTCATTTGATGAGGCCTTTGCATTATGAAAAAAGGAGATTTTAATGTCAACAGGTATGAAGGCTGCATGGGTGATTTATGGGCCGGAATAATAACCGCCCGGTAAAATGCGTTAAAGAATCTCCAGGTATTTGAGAAGATTTATTTTACTTAAAATGCCGCGGCAGCGGTAATTATAGGGTGTTCATATAGCTAATGCTGGCATTATATAATATTGCTTGACAAAAATACTGCTAAAGCGGTAAATATCTAATCTATAATAAAATATTTTGGAGATTTGGACCTTTTAATAAAGAAAGTGCTGCTATGGCGGTAAAAATAAATGTAGAATCAATACAGGAAATAGGCGCTATTGTTAAGTTTCACCGGAAGCAGGCAGGGCTGTCCCGGGTAGATCTGGCAGATATTGCGGGAGTGGGGAAAACGGTTATTTATGATATTGAAAACTGTAAGGAGACGGTCCGGTTAAAAACCCTGTTAAGTATTCTGGGTGCCCTGAATATATCCATATCCCTGGACAGTCCTTTAATGAACCAGTACAAGGCGGGAGAGAATGCGAAAAGCTGATGTTTTTATGCATGACATACATGCCGGGATTCTGGAGGAAATCTCACCACACAAGGCCTTCAGGTTTACCTATGCCCCTGAATATAACGGCCCCCCGGTTTCTCTGACCGCGCCTGTACGGCCTGAACCATACGAATATGATACCCTGCCGCCTTTTCTGGAAGGACTTCTGCCCGAAGGATATAACCTGGAGGCTCTCCTGAGAGCCCTGAAAATAGACCGGCAGGACAATTTCAGCCAGCTGCTGGCAGTAGGAAATGATCTGGTTGGCGCATTGACAGTTAAGGAGAGGGTATGAGCATCTGCCCCATTACCTATGAGGTGTGCGAAGGGAAATATTCACCCGGAGGCCTGCAGATGCTGTCGCGGAGCCTGAGAGAACTGCATGACCTGCCCTATACCGCATTGGATCAGGTTATAGAAGCGGCAGCCCGCGCTCCCAAAATGTCAATTCAGGGCGTTCAGCCCAAACTCAGCGCTGTTTTGAATACCCGCAAAAACGGTTTTGAATTTGTGGATACCGGAGGCCGGTATATTCTGAAACCACAAAATCCGCAATACAGGAGCCTCCCTGAAAATGAAGACCTGTCTATGCGGCTTGCCGGAGCTGCCGGAGTTCCCGTACCGCTTCACGGCATGCCTCTGAGAGAAGTCCTCTACTAGCCTGAGCCGGAGTTCCCGTACCGCTTCACGGCATGGTTTATTCAAAAGACGGCTCCATGACATATTTTATCAGGCGTTTTGACAGGTCAGGTAAAAAGAAAATTGCAGTAGAGGACTTCTCTCAGCTTATGGGGCTGAGCCGGGACACAAAATACGACTCTTCTATGGAAAAAATCGCAAGGGTAATAGATGAATATTGTACCTTTCCGGCAATAGAAAAAATAAAACTTTTCAGGCTGACCCTGGTAAATTTTTTAATCGGCAATGAAGATATGCATGTGAAAAATTTTTCTCTCATGACCAGGGAGGGTAAAACTGAGCTGACACCGGCCTATGATTTACTGAATACCTCAATAGTACTGTCTGACCCCAAAGAGGAGATAGCCCTGCCGATTAAAGGAAAGAAAAACAAGCTGGATTCGGAGATTTTGATTGATTATTTCGGAAGAGACCGGCTGGGACTGAATGAAAAAATTATCTCAACCATTTTAAATAACCTTAAAGAAACCGCACCTGTATGGGATAGACTTATCAACATCAGCTTTTTACCGGATGAAATGAAAAGAGATTATATGATGCTGCTCGAAAAAAGGCGGGGAAAGATCTTTATTTGATATCGGTTGATTATTAACCTCTTTACTGGTATCTACGCAAAAGATAATTAATTAATTCATGCCCTAAATTATAAGTTTGAGGAGGATCTCCCATGAACAAGACATTAACAGGATTCATTGTTTTAGCCGGGTTACTGGTTTTATCCTTTGGCAACCTGAGTGCGCAGGAAGATAAATTTACTGTGACAGTAGACAAGATTTTAAACGGAAAAATAAGCCTTGATCCTGCGCCTCCTGCTGACGGCAAATATACTGCAGGGACTGTTATCACGGTAAAAACCACTCCCGATAAAGGTTATGTGCTTGATTCGGGGTATTACTCTGTAAAGGGGATGTGGGGGCAGATGTATCATGAATCAATGACCACGACATTCAGGGTAACAGTGGATCAGGAAAAGCATATCGGGGCATCCTTCATTGAAAAAAGTGCAGTCGATCATGTTGATGTTATTCAGGATGTTGTGTATGCAAGGCCCGGTGTAAAGACTTTGAAGTATGATGTGTTTACACCTAAAGGCGCCAAAAATCTTCCCATTATTGTTATCATCCACGGGGGAGGGTGGGCCTCAAACACCGAAGACATTATGCGCGGTATGGCCAGGGAACTGACAAGAGATAAAAAGTATGTTGTATGCAGCATCGATTACCGCTGGGCGGAAAAAAGAGATGGTGATGCAGTAAATAACACGATGGCAGATATTATAGGTGATGTTTATGGCGCAATCGCCCATATCATGGAACATGCTGCTGAGTACAGTGGCGACCCGACCAGGATCGCTGTGACAGGCGACAGTGCGGGCGGTCATCTGTCAGCCGCTGCAGCAGTTATGGCCGATAAGATCGGCAAAGGCGGATTCGGCAAGACTCCGGGCGTTTTTGAATTCATGCCTTCCTATATTCCCAAAAACAAAAGTGTTGAACAGGTCAGGACAGAAATGATGAGTGCAATAAAGGCCGCGGCGCCAAGCTATGGCGTATTCAGCAGTGATTCATTAAACCATTATTCTGATGACCCGGCCGCAGATGAAACATGGAAAGAGGCAATATCTCCGATAAATAATATTCCTGATGTAAAGGAAAGGGCAGTTCCCCATTACCTTACACGTGGCACCGGTGATTTCCTTATTAAGGACGAAGCTGTAAAGGCCTACACAGATGCCCTTGTTAAGGCTGGACAGAGGGCGGAATACGTGCAGGTTGGCGGTGCGAGCCATGCATTTTTTGACTGGAAACCTGATGAAGTTACAAAGGCCACATTTAAAAAGTATGGAGTATATTACTGCAGGCAGATGGAGCTCTTTTTTGATTCCGTGTTTGAGTAGGTAATATATAAATTGGGGAAAAACGAAAGGGCACGGTGCGCCGTGCCCCTACAGTAAGACAGATATTTATGTTTTAATTTTTGTTCCTATTTCTGGAAATAGCTGTCACTGAACTCTTTTACCAGTTTTTTAAGTGCCTCAACATTTTCCAGGTCGGTTGTCTGTTTGCACTTCATGGCATAGACCAGCATATGATGCAGGAGGTTTAATTTTTTATCATAATTTTTTGTGTCAAACTTTATTCTCTGGGTCATGAAATACTGTGTTACGATCTCCTGCAGCTGATTGGCGTGATCCTCCTTGTTCATGATCCACCTTACAAGCTGATTGGAGTGATGAGAAAGGCCGGCATTTTCAAGCTTGTCTATCTCATTCATTGATTTTTCAATTGTCTGGATATGCTCGCTTATCATCTTTACACGCATCTCATCATCATAGATACCGCAGGGTATTTCACAGTGGGCATATATAATGCCTGAATAAAGAAATAAAATCGCCAGTAATACAGAAAGTTGAAGGGATAATCTTTTCATAATTGTTCCTCCTTATTTTTTAGGTTTGTAAATCTTGTATTTAAAAGTGGTTAGTACAATCTGATAAATATCTTTATAAGATAATCAATGTTTAATAAATTTCCAGACGCACTTGTAATAATATTGTCTTAGGAATCGAACCTTTTTTTACAACTGATTCGAAATCATCTCGCCAAAATAATCCAGGAGAGTAACCTTTACAGGAACCATTATCTCCCTTGAGATGGAAAAATCCTTTTCAAACAATTCGGTTTTTAATCTTTCTACTGCTTCAGGATCAGAGAATCCCAGGTTGGTTTCCAGGTTGATTCGGAGGCTCAGGGCATCAAAATTGGCGGATCCCAGACATGCCCAGCCGTCGTAAATTGCTGCCTTGATGTGCGATATTTTGGGATAGTGATAAACCCTTATCCCGTTTTTTATCATTATATTTGTGGTAACGATATTGCTGCTGTCCATAAAGCCGTAATCACTTGTGGAAGGAAGAATTACGCGTACGTCTACACCGCGGCCCCTGGCACGGATGAGCTCGTTAAGGATTTTATTTTCTGTAAAATAGGGGTTTTGTATGTAGATATATCTCTTTGCACTTTTAATTGCAGCGAGCTGGGCATCAAATATCTGGGTGCTTCCTGCCTTTGTGTAAAGCGGCCTTATATTATAAAAATCAGGCTGTTCCTTTGCCTGTTCCGTCTTTGTAGTAGATGCCCCGGAAAATAGATAGGCAATGTCTCCGAAGGGGCCTGCATGTGACCATGCGCGGCGAAAATCCTTTTTTAACCTGCCAACAACCGGACCCTGTACCTCCATCATCATGTCATGCCACTCATAACGATATTCCCTTCCTATATTCATGCCCCCGATAAAGGCCGTGCTGCTGTCTATTATAATCGTCTTTGTATGATCAGCAGTGAACCAGGGGTTGGTGGTTGTCCGGACTTTTATCATTGAATCCTTTTTAAGATAGTCAAATATATCCGGCGGGAATTCGAATCCGGGCGGTATGGGGGAAGAAGGAAGCGATGTTGCGGCGCTCATGCAACCCATATGGTCCGCAAGAACACGGACCCTGATATCCTGAGACTTTTTCTTAAGGATATCCGCTATCTTCACGGCATAATCATCATTATCAAAGATATATGTCCGGAGCCATATGGATTTTTCAGCCTCTCTCAGGCCCTGAACGAGCCGGGGGAAAAAACTTTTTCCGTCTATGAGGAATTTTACGTTTCCCTTGAAGGACTGATTTCGGGGAAACATCCTGTCTAACCGGTTTTCCCATTCGTCCAAATCCATTCCTTTTGATTCGGGATCTGTTAAAAACAGCGTTTTATTAACAGGGTCACCTCTGGTAAGAATAACCGATACACTGTGCCTGAGCCTGCAGTAAAGCCGGTACATGGTGGTAACCGGATTTTTGATAACTGTCAATACTCCTGATCTGTATAGCCAGCGGGCCGAGTACATAACAGGATGAATGCCGGAATCATAGGAGAATTCGGGATGATAGGGTGTGGTTAAAAATATGGACTCTTTTTTATTTAAATCAATCAGAACATATACAACGCCGCCATGATAGGTATCGCCTGTTCTATATAAAAACGTTCCCTTATCGATAGTGCCCTCTGTTGTTTCTTTTTCAAGAAGTTTTATTATTTCAGTGGCGATTACCTCTTCCTGCAAAAATCGGATAACTGTAACACAGGACGGGATGTCACAGATTTTTTTAAATTGAATAACATTATCAGGGTCTCGGTAAAGCACCAGTTCATGGTAGTTTATTACTATAGAAACGCCCTGACACGGCTTTTCCGGTGCCAGGGCATTTTTGACCCTGTCAAGCAGTTTATTCCATTTGTCACTTCCAATGACAGGTATAGACCTTGCGTTTTTACCAGGTTTTAAGAATGTTTTTTTTGAAAAGATTATTTCGGACAGGCCGTGAGAATATTCATTATCTGAATGTTTAGAACTGTTCCATGAGGCATAAATACAGCCATTACTTTCCCCGTTCCGGTACCTGATCTGTATTTCTTCATTTCCGATCAGGGCAGTTTCTGATTCCAGTTTATATAAACGGGAAATGTTTTCATTATATTCTTTCTTTTTAAGGGCGGTGCCGCAGGAACATAAAAAGAGTGAGAGGTAAACCAGACATATTATTGATATAATTTGTTTAAACAAGGCGGCCCTTTCACTCTTGTTCCTGTCAGCCCATGAACAACGCTATACTGCTACCACATTTTTTCAGGCGGTCTCCTTTCGGGGACATATTCATGCGGAATCTTGCCTTCATTCCAGTCCTTTGTAACATAGAGGTTGCAGTAGCAGCTGCCGAACTCCTTTACATCCTCTTCCCTGTATATGCAAGGGCAGATGATGTCTGCGTCCTGCTCCCTGTCACCTGCTGAAAGCCTGCACGGGCAGCACATATAGCCATACCGCTCCTTGTTTGTGAGAAGAGCTTCAATGAGTTCCATGACCCTTTCACTGTCGTTGCTGAAAAAGTAACCCTTGGGCTCCTGGGCCTTTTTCAGCATTTCATAGAGTTCTTCCTTTGTCATATTCCAAGAGCCTCCCTGATTTCATCTTCCTTGAACCCGACAATCACCTTGTCTCCAATAATGATCGTAGGAAAGGAACATTTGGGATTGATCTTTCTTATATCATCCAGAACAGCCTTTCTTTCTTCTCCCTGGAGTACATCTACGTCTGTAAAGTCATATTTTATTTTGCATTCATTTAGAAATTGCTTGGTTGCCTTGCAGTGACTGCATGTGCTTAGTGTATAGATTTTTACATCTTCATTATCTGCCATATTCAATCTCCTTAAGATATCTAAATGTTAATCTTTTTTCTCAGTTCTTAATTTCAGCCAGTCTATCATATCCTGAATGTTTTTGGATAAAAAGTATCTTCCATTGGCAAATGCACCATAATCCGATCCTGCCATGGCTGATGCAAACCTCACCGAGTTTGCATAAAAGAGCCACTGCTCTATCCATTTTTTTTCAATTCCCTCATTAAAGATGCTGTCCTTTTGGTCAAGACCCTTTGCCGCTCCTTCTGCCCAGGCAGTCAAGAGAATCTTTGTGGCGGAAAGTGTCATGTGGTTAGACTGTTCCACAGAATTTTCAAACCGGTCGAAATGACCGTCCACCCATCCCTTTGAATGACATGACAGGCATACATTCTGCATGATGGCCTTTCTTTTTTTCTGCTCTGCCTTGTTAATAAGGAATCCGTCCACTGGTTCTCCGGTCAGTTCCGTGGGAAGGGGAAGATCAGATTTGTTTTTTATAATCGTCGTGTCAGGAGATACGGGATGAGGATGCGCATATATTACCCCGAATATTCTTTTGTACAGCCTGTCATTCATCCGGTGCGTCCTTTCAGCTATTACGTCGCCTTCGGTATTTACCAGGAGACTTGCATGGCATGAGGCACAGGTCGGGGCTGTAAAATCCTTTCCAACGGTCCATGGCACGGATTTGAAATCCCATTCCTTTGAGTTTGATGCATAGATATTTCCATGCTTGCTTACCTTATACACCGGATAGGCCGGGACATCAGGCCCCTTGTGGCACTGGGAGCATGTATCCGGTTTTCTTGCCATTTCCATGCTGAACTGGTGCCTGCTATGGCACGAGGTGCATGAACCCTTTGACCAGTCAGGGTTGATTCTGCCTACACCCTGGTTGGGCCATCCTTCGATAACAGGGAAATCCATCTCTCCGAGGTCCGTTTCTCTTGTTTCCGTTCCCTTTACCTTAAGATCCGTTCCATGACATGAAAGACAGGAATCGGCATTGGTTTTATCATCCGCCGGTTTCAGTGTTGATGTCATATTTTCGAAATCCTGCATTCCGTTTATGGAATTGACAAGGTCTGTAAACACGGGATTGTTCATCAGGTTGCCGTAGGCATGGGACATTATATTTTTATCATATTCTTTTTCTTCAACACTGTGGCAGACAGCACAGTCCTTCGGGGTTACAACCGTGTGGACACTGTAGTCGGCATGGTCAAAGGTATCCTTATGGGTATCGGGGTTCATTAAGTGACACTCTGCACATCCCACGGTATTATTCAGAAGATATTCGGGTATTTTCTCGGCAGATACAAGCCGCTGGAGCCCCTCTTTTTTTGACGCCTCTGAGGGAGAGATTTTACTGTGAGCACTTCTCTTCCACTCCTCAACTATTCCGGGATGAAGCGTGGAATGGCAGTCAATACATGTCTGCGTGTCATCGCTGATCACCGGCTCCTGAGAAAATGCGGGATTGCTGTATATTAGAATTATCAGGGTGGATATACCTAAAAACGAAATAAGTTTCTTTTTCATTATATACTCCTGTTATTTAAGGTCCTGTCCTATCAGGGTCAATGCCTCCTGTGCAAGGTCCTTTACCCGTTTATCAATATGCTTCTCTTTATAATATATCTGAAGAATATTTTCATCCGCTTTTAGTTTTTCAAGCCAGGGTACTGATTCCTCTGCCCTGAGGTTTCCCATGACCCATGCTGCATGACCACGAACATGGGCATCATTCGATGCAAGAAAAGGCATAATATGTCTGGATGTATCGGCTTCCGGAATATCCGGGCATTCCATACATAATCTGCCAATGGCCCAGAGGACACCCCTCTGCATCAGTTCATGCTCCTGAAAATTCCCGTCTTTTCTCGCATAGGAGAGAAGTACCGGCCAGTATTCCATGGCAAGATCTCTGTTTTTTGCCAGTATATCCCCCATTGCCTCTGCACTGCCCCAGCCTATGCCTCCGGATTCATCATTAAGGTTCCACATGAGCCTTCGGATAATGTTTCTTGCTGCCTCCATATCGTTTTCTGCCAGGGTGGAAACAGCCGAACCCATGGCAGTGACCGCATTCCATTTTATAACAGGATTTTTATGATACAGAAAAGAAAAGAGGGTGTTTATTATTCGTAATAAAGACTCTCCGGTTGATTCCTGCAGATCATGACAGTTACCGGATGATTCGAGAAATACGAGAAGCTGCTTTTTAATCGCCCTTATGGAGCCTTTACTGTTACCTGAAGGTTTTCCTGTGATCAGATTTCCTCCCAGGAAATGCAGTCAACAGGGCAGATATTGATTGCCTGATCTACTGCTTCTTCAGGATAATCGGGCAGGTCCGCCACCTCAATAAGCCCTGTTTCCATATTTCTCTGGAATACATCAGGGCATATCTCAAGACAGGACTCGCAATCCGTACATCTCGAAATATCAATAACCGGTATCTTTTTCATTGATCTTTTTTCCTGCCATTCCTGGTACTGGCCATAGGTAAAGGCTGAACCCAGTTCCGATTTTCTGCAGCAGGTATTATCGTTTCTGCATAACCTGCACCGGCTTTCACTGCACATCTGGCAGTAATCACAGTCCGGACATTTTTGTTTTTTGGCCGTTTCAGGCATTAATTTTTTCTTACTCTTGCTCCTGCTTTTAATCTCAATTATTTGAGCAAAAGCATGAAAAGCATACTTAATAATTCGGCAGCTTCAATGCCTCTTATTGCGGCAGTTTCTCCGCAATCTTTTTACCCAGGGCCCTGCAGGCGTTGAGCGATTCTTCATCAGGCACATACTGTACTCTGACACCCGGGTCAATAATCTCAAGCTTCATTTCCTCAAAGGTATTGTTTATGAATTTTACAGATTCTCCGCTCCATCCATAGGAACCAAAGGCGGCAGCAAGTTTGTTCTGAGGCTTAAGCCCCTTAAAATAGGTCAAAAAATCTCCTATTGTAGGGAAGATGTTGTTGTTCAGGGTTGGAGACCCTACAATTACCGCGCCCGCATCCAGGACCTCGGTCATTATGTCACTGCGATGCCATTTTCTCAGGTGCATGGGTTTGACATCAACACCTTCTTCACCAAGGCTTTCAACAATTGTAAGTGCCATTTTTTCGGTTGAGTGCCACATGCTGTCATATACAACGACCGCCTTTCTTTTTGGCTCCTGGCTGGACCATTCTGCATATTTATTTATTATTTTAGCAGGGTCCTTTCTCCAGATAATGCCGTGATCAGGGCAGATCATTTTAATCTGGAGGCCGGACTGCGTTACCTGTTTCAGAAGTTTCAGGATCAGGGGTGCATAGAGCAGAAGAATATTTGCAAAATATTTCTTTGCATGGGGCATGATCTCTTCATCACTGACAAGATCATCAAACATATTTACGCCGGCGTAATGCTGACCGAATCCGTCACTGGAAAAAAGTATCTGATCTTCCACCGCATAGGTAAACATGCTGTCAGGCCAGTGGATCATGCGTGTTTCCATAAAGGAAAGGGTGCGTTTGCCAAGTTTTAGCTGACCGTTGTTTTCCACCGGCTGGTAATTCCATTTGTCGGGATAATGCAATGAAAGGTTTTTATGGCCGACCTTTGAACAATAGAGAGTCTTGTCCTCACCCACTGCGTTCATGATCTCGGGAAGGCCGCCTGAATGATCCATCTCTGTATGATTGCTGATAACATAGTCTATCTTTTTAGGATCTATTATCTGGCTAACCTTGTTCAGGAGTTCCGAAGCAAACTCCTTTTTTACCGTGTCGATCAGGGTGACCTTTTCATCTATTATCAGGTAGGCATTGTAAGTTGTTCCATCGTAGGTGGAATAGCCGTGAAAATCCCTGATATTCCAGTCTTTGGCGCCAATCCAGTAAATATCTTTTGCTATCTCTATCGGTTTCATTGCAGTTCCTTTTCAGGTAAAAAAATAT
Organism: Desulfatiglandales bacterium; assembly: GCA_963667015.2. Taxonomy (GTDB): domain Bacteria; phylum Desulfobacterota; class DSM-4660; order Desulfatiglandales; family HGW-15; genus JAAZBV01. The sequence continues at coordinate 235,308 of CAXXJJ010000001.1, read as the reverse complement.
CATTTCACAGCCCTTTAAAAAAAGGGCGTGAAATGAAGTAAAAAAAACGAAAATTTTTAAGCTTTTTCGAATTGATCCTTGGATGCGCCACATACCGGGCATGTCCAGTCATCAGGAAGATCAGCAAAAGATGTTCCGGGATCTATTCCATTATCAGGGTCTCCGTCTTCAGGATCATAAACATACCCGCATACCGTGCATTCATATTTATCCATACAAGTCATCCTCCATATTTTGGGTTTATGATTAATAAATACTATTTATAATTTAAATTAAGATCAACTATTTTATTGTAAAACTCAGGGTTTGCTGCCCCGCAGTTTATCGGGGACAGCTCATATGTTTTTACCCTGCATCAAGTTTCTGCCTGTCAGCCATATCCATAAGCACCCTGCCTCTTGCCTTGTCAATACCCAGAGCCTTTCTCTTTTTATCGATATGAGCGATCATCATATGTGCCATTTCATATGGATCAACTGCAAAACCCCACTTCCCGAAACCCATCTCCTCAAGACCATCAAAAAGCAACTTTTGAAATTTTGTCCCTTCAATAATCGGATATGTGACGCCAAAAACAGTATATACGCCGGATGCAACAAAGTAATGTCCGATGGAAATCGCCTTTTCGCTCATCCATTCGGGGGCGGCACCCGCAACCGGAAGATCGGCTATGCTCTCCCCAAGACCTCCTGCCCTGACCATCTCAGAGCATGCAATAAGTATCCTGCTGTTATCAACGCATGAGCCAAGGCCAAGCACCGGCGGCATACCGACTGTTTCACATACCTCGCTCAGGCCGGGTCCAGCGAGATGAGCTGCCTCAGGTGTATAGAGCCCTGCCTTTGCAAGGGCTATCTGTGAACAACCTGTCTGGACAACAAGAACATCATTTTTTATCAGTTCCTTGACCAGCTCCACATGGACATAATCCTGTTTTACCCTGGGATTGGTACATCCCACAACCCCTGCTACACCGCGTATTCTGCCGTTTATTATGTTATCATTAAGAGGTGTATATGATCCCCTGAAAGTACCGCCAAGCATATAGTTGATATATTCGTGTGAAAAGCCGTGTATACCGGCATTTCTGATATTGGGGATCTCAATGGGCATGCTGCGGTTTTTAAATCTGATAATAGCATTTTCTACTATTGCATCAGTACATTCCCTGGGTACATGTTCATGGAACTCTATGTGCTCAACACCTTCAATATGGCACCTGGGATTGGTTGTAAAAAGCTTGGTCCCGTAACAGTCAGCGACCTTGGCAAGCCCCTGTTTTATACACTGCACATCAACACCCATTGCATCAACAGCACCTGTTACAAGGATTGTCTCGGTAGACATGAAGTTGCCTGCATGAGGGATACCATGACGTGAAATCATTTCTGCGCCGGAACAGCACATACCTACCAGGTTGATTCCTTCGGCACCGGCCTCCTTTGCAGCCTCAATAAGCCCGGGATCATTAACCGAGGAAAGCATTGATTCAAAGAGGTTGGGTTCATGGCCGTGAATAATGATGTTTACCTCTTTTTCCTTGAGGCAGCCCATATTTACTTCAGCCTTTACCGGTGTAGGTGTCCCGAAAAGGATATCGGAAATTTCAGTGGCCACCATTGACCCCCCCCAACCGTCTGAGAGGGCTGTTCGGCTGCACTGCTTTGTTATATTGTTATAATCCTGGTCCACACCCATGTGTGTTCGGTGCATAAGCTCCATTATTTCCCGCATTGCGCCCCTCGGGACAACCCCGTTCTTTCTCCATGTTTCAAGGGTCTTTTCAGGAACCCTTTTTGCAAAGGGGATTTCCCCTTCAACCTGGGTGTAGGTCCTTTCAAGCTCCTTGTAGAGGTCCATGGCAATGTCTTCCACGTCTCTACCTTTTACATCAATGCCGATTTCCTCGGCAACCGCCTCAAGCTTGAAGCTGTCCTTTATCGTGTATTCCTTTATTTTGCCGCTTACTACTTCCCTGAACAGATCCAGCATGCTCATGCCATGATCCGTGTGTGCCGCGGCCCCGCTTGCAACCATCCTGGCAAAATTTCTTGCCTGAATCGTATCAATCGTTGCCCCGCAAACACCCACTTTACCATAGGGATCCTTTGAGACAAGTCTGCAGGGTCCCATGGAGCAATGTTTACAGCAGGCCGAATCAGCGCCAATAGGGCACGCCTTCATGGTGGCAGCCCTGTGAAAGGCGGTTTCGACGCCATCCCTCTCAGCCTTCTTTAACATCTGTGCGGTTGCGTCACAGGCTGTTACGTCCCTGATGTTCAGCAGCACCTGTTTATCTTTTTCTTTTTTTTCATTATCCATGCGCCGTTATCTCCTTAAATTTAAGATTGGCCCTCCTTTTTGCCAGACCCCTGCAGAGTAATATTCTCCGGTTTATATCTCCTTTTTCCAGAAGCCTATTACCCCGTCACTGCCAAAATTCAACTGCACCAGCTCCCACCCCTGAGCACCGTTTTCATTGAGTATGCCGCCAAGTACAGAAAGCTGATCTTCAGGCAATTGTTCAAGGCTGCAATCCCCCTGATCAGTGCAGAAAAAACCAACATGCTTAAACTCATCTGCCGGATGTTTTGTTATCCTGTATTCAAATTTTTTCATTCTTACACCGGTAATAATTGGTTATTACAAATAAAAACTAGGCCTCTGACTCAAGTGTACATTGAGTAAAATCAATCTCCTTGTCGCATCCTGAGCAGACGTGTGTCCTGTTGAACTCATCAGAAAAGATTTCCTTTTCCTTTCCGCAATTTGGACATTTACAGACAAATGACTTAAGATTTTTTATGTCATTAAAACCGGGACAATGCTGTGGTGTTGTCATAACAGGTCTCCTCATTCTCTATTATTAAAGTTTTTTTCCTATCTCACGGCCATAATCCTGGGCCATCTGTGTTCCCCCTCCCAGGGATGCTGATTTTAATCGGAGAGGTTCCTTGACCATATCCATCTTAAAGATATTTTTCATGGTATCAAAGATACGGTCGGGAGCTTCTCCGCTCCATCCGAAGGCGCCAAAGGCACCGCCAGCCTTTCCCTCAAGATTTGCCTTTTCCGCAAGAAACAGCATTGTTTTCATACCCTGCATCATACCGCCGTGGTATGTGGCAGAACCAAACAGATAGCCGTCATATCCTTCCAGGTCGGCTTCCTTTTTTATATCCGTGACATTGACGAGTTTTGCCTCTGCTCCGGTAAATCTTATTCCCTCGGCAACAAGTTTTGCAATTGCTTCTGTTTCTCCGCTTCGGGTAGCATATACTATCAGGACTCTTGCCATGCTTTTATACCTCCGAATCTCTTAATGTTTTATTATGCCTTCCATAATCCGTGCATATTGCAGTATTCCCTTGCCGTAATTTGTGCTGCATCTATCATGAAGGTGGCCTCCGGTGCATCTCCCGGATTAAGGAACTTCCTGTATGCCTTGCCGTCTGCTATAATTTCGATCCATTCAATGTAGTGTTTTTCTTCCATGGGGTGTGCCACGCTTCCTACGGATACCTTGTAACCACCGTCTATTTTTTCTATCACGGGTACATGTTTTTCCTTGGCTGCATCAACCGTGTTCTCTGTGTACAGCTTCATGGGCTCTCCGCAGCATACCAGTTCTCCCGCTCCGCCATGTAATACTTCAACGATATTTCCGCACGCTTCACATTTATAAATTTCCAATTTTTCAGCCATTCTATAATCCTCCTTTTGTAATATTGTTAAGTATTAAAGTATGTTTAAACCAGCTTCTTAATTTCATTGATTACCTCAGCGTAATCAGGTTCTTCAGACATTTCATTAACAATCTGAATATACCTGACCACTCCTTCCCGGTCTATCACGTGAACAGCCCTGGCAAGCAGGCGCAGTTCCTTGACCAGCATTCCATAGGCCTCTCCGAAAGAGGCATCACGATGGTCCGACAATGTGATAACCCTCTCCACACCGGCTGCTCCGCACCATCTCTTCTGGGCAAAGGGCAGATCCATGCTGACTGTAAGGATCACAACATCATTTCCCAAAGCTTCTGCCTCCTGGTTAAATCTCCTGGTTTCGAGATCACAGACAGGGGTATCAAGTGAGGGAACGGATGAAATAACGCATACCTTTCCCCTGTAAGATGAAATTGTTACCGGGTTTAAGTCGTTATCTAGCAGGGTTGCGTCCGGCGCAGGGTCTCCTGCCTTAACTTCATTTCCTTTAAGGATAAGGGGCTTTCCGTGCATGGTGATGATTCCGGTGCGTTCAGACATTTGAAATTCCTTTCGATAAAATTAATTATGTCTGCTGCCCCCTATAAAACGCATAAAGCAGCAGTGGACACTTGAATTAATAGTTTTCGCCAAGCAGTTCAAAATAGGCCTTGGGATGGGCGCAGGCCGGGCATTCTTCAGGGGCCTTTGTTGAGGTATAAAGGAACCCGCAGTTTCTGCAGCGCCAGACCACTTCTTCGTCTCTTTTAAAGACCCTGTCATTTTCAATATTTGCTGCCAGATCATTATATCTCTTTTCATGCTGCCTTTCTGCAACTGCGATGTTTCTGAAGACAACCGCAATCTCCTTGAATCCTTCTTCATCCGCGATCTTTGCAAACTCAGGGTACATCTCTGTCTGTTCATAATGTTCACCGGCTGCCGAAGCCTTCAGGTTCTCAAGAGTGGTCCCGATAACACCTGCTGGAAAACCCGCCGAGATCTCAACCTCTCCACCTTCAAGAAATTTGAAAAGCCTTTCGGCATGTTCCTTTTCCTGGTTTGCTGTTTCTGTAAAAATAAAGGACATCTGTTCATAGCCCTCTTTTTTTGCCTTGCTTGCAAAAAAGGTGTAGCGGTTTCTCGCCTGTGATTCGCCTGCAAATGCTGTGAGCAGGTTTTTCTCGGTTCTGGTTCCTTTTAAACTTGTCATTCTTTCCTCCTTTAATTTGTTCGTTTAAATTGTTAGTTTTATTTTTAAAATTATGGGATTTTAAATATTATAGAATATTACTAGTAATCACATAATAATCTGTGTCAAGAAAAGCTAATGGTTTATCTCTCGCAGGCCTCGCTATCGTAAGCCCCATCTACTGCCAATGATTTGAAACATTTTTTACTCGCTCCGCAGACAGGACATTTCCAGTCATCAGGAAGATCTTCAAATTTTACACCTTTCTGAATCTTCCCTTTCCTGTCTCCTCTGTCCGGATCATAAATATATCCGCAGTTGGTTGTCTGGCATTGCCACATATCTTTCGGTTGAGACATCGATTCCTCCCGCTCGTTATTCTATTTCCACCAGCCCTTTTTTATATGGGCATCCCTTTCATCTTCAGCCATTCTTTTTATCCTGTATGCGGAATCTCTTATGACTCCATAGAGTACCCCGCAATTGGTATCCTCCCTGACAGCGTCTCCCTCATCCGAAAGGTTGAGCATTTTATCTGCCAGTTCAATTACCTTTTTAATACTTTCATCACATGGCTTCATAAAGGGCACCTTTATTTGATTTTTCCCTATACTAATATCAATATGTGTGCCAGAATCAGCTTAAAATACCTTACAAAAAATACCTTATAATATCAGAGCGTTATATTTTCAGCTGAAATATTCATGTCTCTTCATGTGAAAAAACCTGAGACACTTTTAGGCCTCATTTTTCCTGTAAATAACTGACAGGACTAAAAACCGCTGGAAGATGAAGTTACAATTTAAAAAATATCGCAGCAAATAAAATTAAAAACATTTAATAAAACAGAATGTTAGTAGGATATAGATTGCTGAAAAGAATTGGAATCAGGTAAAGACTTTATTTTTTAAAAATAGAGCAAGTATTTTTAATCTAGAATGAACCGTCTCAAATTATAATTTGAGACGGTATTGTATCATGAGACATTTTTAAAATCCATCAGGAAACGATAAAGAGTTGCCCGGCCCACTCCCAGAAATCTGGCCGCCTTTGCCTTGTTTCCCCCGCTTTTTTCCAGGGCATCTTTTACCCTGTCCATATCAAGTTTTCTGGAAGGACCCCTTGCCGGTCCCGGGTTTTGCCACTCCTGAAGTTCAAAGGGCAGATGATTAGCGCGAATCTGTTTACCTCTTGATTTAACAAGGGCAAACCTTACAGCACTTTGGAGTTCCCTCACATTCCCGGGCCAGGGATAATCCATCAATATGGAAAGGGCATTATCTGAAATACTGGCCCTGTACGTCCTGCCATCCTCGGTAAAGAGGTTGAGAAAGTGGTCCACAAGGAGAGGAATATCATCTCTTCGCTGTTTAAGCGGAGGCAGAATCACGGGCACAACAGCAAGACGATAGTAAAGGTCCTGCCTGAAATTTCCTTTTTTTACCTCGGTTTTGAGGTCACGGTTTGTTGCACTGATAATCCTTACATCAACCTTTTTGGATCTTTCGGCCCCTACCCTTTCAAACCGGCCTTCCTGCAGGACTCTCAACAATTTTGCCTGTACGGTTCTGGGCAGTTCTCCCACCTCATCCAGAAAAAGGGTGCCCCCGTCGGCAAGTTCAAACCTGCCCTTCTTGTCCTTTATGGCCCCTGTAAAGGCACCTTTTTCATGACCGAACAATTCACTTTCAAGAATGCCTTCGGGAAGGGCTGCGCAGTTGACCGGAACAAAGGATTTTTTGGACCTGTTTCCCTCGGTGTGTATGGCAGAGGCCACAAGTTCCTTTCCTGTGCCGCTCTCGCCCTGAATAAGTACAGGTACATTGACATCTGCAACATCCTTGATGGTACTGAAAAGGTCGTTCATAAGCGAGTCGCGGCTTATGATGCCGGCAAAACTTGTCTCTGCCTTTAAACGTTTTTTAAGTTCATTCAGTTCGGTTATATCTTCAAGGATTACTATTGCAAGACGTTCGCCGTCATGATCAAGGGGGGCAGCGCTTATCAGGAAATCAAGGTTTGTTTCAACATTATTGAGATATAACCGTGTCCTGGCCCTGTTCCTTTCTATCTTACGTCCTGAGATAGCTTCCAGCGCTGTAAGGCGTATCCCGCATTCACTGCATTCATCCGAATATCCGCATCCTTTATCAGTGGCAGATGCATGGACACATTTCAGAATCTCACCGCCTCTTCGGTTGATAACTTCGGAAAGACGAATCCCGAATGCGCGTTCAAGGGTATTATTTACTGCCTGAACTCTTCTTTCCCTGTCCATTATCAGGACCCCGCACGGGAGGGATTCAAAAAGGTTCTTAAGGAAATCGTTGGAGTCAAGAAGTTCAGTTACTGGTCTCATATTTATACCAAATGCTAAAGATATTCCGCTTTGTTATGTAGGCGAGTCAATATAGCATTAGAGTGTAAGTAGGTCAAATTAAAGGGATAAGATTATTAATCAGCTAATCTGCAGGTCAGGGACAATTTGACTCAGATCAATGTATCTTTGGAAATAAATGATTATAAATATAAAAAGGGTTCAAGATTCTGATAGTGGGAAAACTGGGCCGGCATCCGAGGCTGGCTGTGGAAATCCCGGAGACCTTCGGCATTGAGGAAATCCTGGAAAAAAGCGAGGTTTTTGACCTGAATCAAGGACAGGAAATCCTGGATAGATTATTATGCATATAAATTGATGATCAGGAGGTTTGATATGAAATGTCCCGGACAGGATAGCAGATACTGGCAGCATGATGCGATCTTTGAGACAAAATGCCCTGAATGCGGTGCGGATGTTGAATTTTTTAAGGATGATACCTCAAGAAAATGCAAAAAATGCGGACACAGGTTTTTAAACCCGGGGATGGATTTTGGCTGTGCCTCGTACTGCAAATATGCAGAACAGTGTATAGGAAATCTTCCTCCCGAACTTATAGCGCAGAAGGAAGATCTTTTGAAGGATCGCGTGGCGATAGAGATGAAGCGATATTTTAATCGTGATTTTAAAAGGATCGGGCATGCAACCCGGGTGGCCAGGTATGCTGAAAAAATAGGAAAAAATGAGGGCGGAAATCTTTCGGTTATACTCCCCTCAGCCTATCTGCATGATATTGGAATCAAGGAAGCAGAGAGAAAGCACAACAGCAGCGCGGCGAGGTTTCAGGAGCTGGAAGGTCCTCCTGTTGCAAGGGAGATACTGGAAAGGCTCGGTGCCGGAGAGGATCTGATTGACGAAGTATGCGATATCGTAGGGCATCACCATCATCCCATGGAAACAGAAACAGTTAATTTCAGGGTGCTTCATGACGCTGATCTGATCACGAACCTTGAAGAAAACCAAAAGGAAGTGGCGTCGGATCCGGAGAGAATACAAAAAATAATTGAAACCTCATTCCTGACTGAATCAGGAAGAAACCTGGCACAGAGGGTTCTTTTAAATTAGAAGGAGATAATTATGAAGGTAAACAGGAAGATAATAGAAATAGACGAAGAACTCTGTGATGGATGCGGTCAGTGCGTCCCCTCGTGCGCGGAAGGTGCGCTGCAGATTATAGACGGAAAGGCAAAGCTGGTAGCTGAGGTCTATTGTGACGGACTTGGCGCATGTCTTGGGGAATGCCCTACCGGCGCCCTTAAAATAATAGAACGTGAAGCCGATGATTTTGATGAAAAGGCGGTTGAGGAAAGACTCAGGGAGCTGGACAGCGAAGATACCGGGGAAAACAAAGTACTATGCCCTTCTGCCGCACCTCAGATCCTCACAACCGGTACAGGCTGTAAAAAGGCAAATGAACCGGTAAACCAGCAAAGTGTTGTTTCTGCCCTTTCACACTGGCCGGTCCAGATAAGGCTGGTTCCGCCCAATGCCCCATTTCTTAAGGGCGCTGATCTGCTCGTTGTTGCAGACTGCGCAGCCCTTGCCTATGCGAGCCTTCACAGGGATTTTATAACCGGAAAGGCCGTTATGATGGGGTGCCCGAAGTTTGACAATGCCCAGGAGTATATACAGAAATTTACGGATATTTTTAACACTGCCGATATAAAAAGCATTACAATCCCGGTTATGGAGGTACCATGCTGCAAGGGATTGCCTGTAATAGTTAAAAAGGCCCTTGAACAATCCGGAAAACAGATACCTATAACCAGGGTAGTCATAAGCCGGCAGGGTGAGATAATTTCATCTGACACCCTATAGCCGGTCTTGACCCGGGAGATCAATTGCTTTATAATTTTTTTCAAATCGATATTAACAGGGAGTCACCATCAGGTCCACACTGTAAAGGAGAGCGCAATGTATTTTGAAACATTCGAAGATATCATGGAATACGCCATAAACAAGGAAAAGGATGCGGAAAAATTTTATAACGAGGCAGCTGAAAAATCATCTTTTTCAGGGGCAAAGGAACTTTTTTTGAGTTTTGCCCTTGAAGAACGCGGGCATCAGAAACTGCTGGAAAATTTCTCAAAGGACAATTTTGCGCACTATAAGGAAAAGAAGATACCGGATCTGAAAATAAGTGATTACACTGTTGAGCTGGAATACAGACCGGACATGTTATATGATGATATTTTAAGACTTGCAGCAAAGCGTGAAGAAAAGGCTTTTAAATTTTATTCGGATTTTGCTGACAGGGCTGATGACGAAGGCCATAAAAAGGTGTTTAAGGCACTGGCCCAGGAAGAGTCAAAACATAAACTCAGGCTCGAAACCATGCTTGATGATTATCTTGCTGAGATGGGGGATTAGCATTTTTTGAGATACTGGTTTCTTGTTTCCGGATACGGGAAAAGAACAAAAAAATAAACCCTATGTGTCGTGAAGTCTTAAGTACCGCTTAGGATATTTAATGTAGCGACAACGGGGCTTTTTTATTGCTTTGACAATAATTGTTGCTTATTGCAGAAGTCTATACCATGTAACATGTTGTTCAGCGTGGTTTTAAGCTTTTTCCTGTAGCGGATTTTTTGGTGTCAGGATTAGGTTTCTTTGGAAGTTGTGCGCCATGCCATACTGCGGCGATCCAGATAATGTTCATCCTTTATTTTATAAAAAAATCGGTAGGGCGGCACAATAATTTCACGATATGTAATTTCCGGGAATTCAGATATCACTCTTCCGGAGTCTGGAAACTCTTCAAGTCTTAGTAAAATTGTTTCTGCCTTGTTTCGAAAGTTTTTCGCTGCTGATGGTTTATCCCTTTGAATGTATTTAATGGCTGATAAAAATTGATTCCGCGCAGAAGGGGTGAATTTTACCTTCATTATGTTTCCATGGCTAAAAGGGCGTCAGCATCACCGAGGACAGTATCTAAATCATACCCTTCACCCATTTCAATTTCTTTATCTCCTTTGACCAAAAGCCGAAGGAGCTCTTTTTTCTGTTCGGATTCCTCATAAGCTTCAACACCAATCATTACAGCAGCAGCACGTCCTCTTTGAGTAATAATCAAAGGATCTTTATTTTTATTCAATTGCTTCAGAAGCTTTGCTGCATCTTGCCTTAAATCACTTACAGGGATTATATTTGTTAATTTATTCATATCAGTCTCCTTTTGTACGTCTAAGCGTACCACCTAAAGGATCATAAAACAAACATCTAAAAGCGTGTTTTATGAAATTGTAATGGGGACGAGCCAAGCTAATCTGCTTATTATTTAAACTTAACTTCCCATAACCATCCGGATTTTATAATAGACAACTTCATTGAAAAAAAGATATTTGGTATATGCATTCTGAGCAGGAAAGAACACCCGGCCTACATTGATTTATGCGGATACCTTGGCAAAGGTGAGGCATCATGCATATCGACAGCAGAGCAGGGATTTATTTTTGTTACTGATGACAGGGCCGCAAGAAGATACAGCTCACAAACAGGCATAGCAGTAATACAAATTTATTAACGCATCTTCTCCCTATAATAGATCTTTCGATTTTTTTGAATATAAGGGCATCAAACAGTCTTGTTCACAATCTCACTTAAGTGATGATGTTTTATCATCCAACGAGCTTGGTGCTTACCAAGTTTAATTCCCCCGTGGGGAACCCTATTCAACAGGGCAGGTTTTCTGATGTTGGGTAATAAAGAAAAAATCCGGACGTTTTATAGCCTGGACTGGTTTAGTGGCTTGATATTGTTATGAAAAAGAATGTTGATCTCTTGGAATTGGTTTCAGGCGTTTGAATTGTTTTGCTTCCGGGTGGTTCATTGTATGCCAGAGATCCCAATCCTGCTGCAGGCCCAGCCAGAAATCTGCAGACATGCTCAATACACGGGGCAGCCGACATCCTACTGAATCATTAGTGGCAATTTGTGATTTCAATTACACAGGCATAGCCTTCCTCCCATATTAAACAAATTCGGTATTGCTGATTAATGTAAATGGAATTAAACTCCGGTATTTCCCTAACCTTCAGCAAAAAAATTATGCAGCATTTAAGGGTTGGATTTTTACTAATTCTTTATAATAAAGCTGTTCAGATTCCCATAGATCCCTTGCATGTTGAGCATTAAGCCAGAAATCAGGAGAATTTCCGAAAAGTCTGGATAGCCTCAATGCCATTAAAGAAGTTATCGACCTCCGCTCTCTGAGCAGTTCATTAATTGTTTGTCTTGATACTCCTAACGCACTTGCCATTGAAGTAGCATTTAGATCAAAATCGGGCATGAAATCTTCCCTGAGCATTTCTCCCGGATGAGTCGGTGGTATTACACGCTTTTTATTGTTCTTAATAGCCATTTTTACTCCTTAATGGTAATCCGCTATTTCTACATCATATGCATCGCCATCGATGTAACGAAAACAGATACGCCATTGATTATTGATTGATATAGAAAATTGACCTTCTCTATTGCCTTTGAGAGCATGTAAACGATTACTGGGAGGTACCCTGAGGTCTTCAATCTTTTTTGCCAGGTTAATATACTCAAGTCGTCTTACAGCTCTTCTTATTAAATCCGAAGGCACGTGTTTCGATTTACCCTTGATATAAAGTTGTTGTGTTTCTTTATTGGCAAATGTTTTTATCATTAAGGCATTGTAAGTTGTCACGTTACAGTTGTCAATTGGATTAACAGAATTCGCTTCATTTTGTGAGTTATAGATTATCATTCTATAACTCATTTTTGTAGTGCATTGTGAGCTATAGAAAGGGTGTTTTGGAAGAAATGGAAGCGTTTATTAGTTGATTTAAGTAGATACCGGATACTGGTTTTTCTTGTTTTTTCCAGTATCAAAAATCCGGAAACCAGTATCCAGCATCAAGTATCTGTTTTTAAACAATCGCTGCAAGCTTTCTCTCAATCTCCTGCTTGGGCAGGGCTCCCACCAGTGTATCCACTAAATTACCATTATTAAAAAGAAGCATTGTAGGGATACTCCTTATATTATATTTCATGGATATCTTCGGATTATCATCAGTGTTAAGCTTTGCTATTTTCAGCCTTCCTTTATACTCGGAAGCAAGCTGCTCCAGTACCGGGCCAAGGCTTCTGCATGGTCCGCACCATGGTGCCCAGCAGTCTACAAGTACAGGACCGGGGCTTGAGACAACCTCTGACTCGAATGTATGGTCTGTTATATCAACCGGAACTCCGGGGCCGAAATCTGTTGACAGGGGCGTCTTGCATTTTCCGCATACCGGGTTTGCTCCTTTTTTTGAAACCGGGACCCGGTTTTTTGTTCCGCAGTTTGTGCATTTTATTATTATGCTGTCATTTCCCATTGTTTTTGACCTCTCATAAAATTATTCAGCAATTTCCTTTTCTGATGAGACCTTGTCATGTTTAATGAATTGGACTATTGTAAACTATATTACAATAATAATGATTAATAAAAAATCCAGGTGCTTTAAAAATAAATGAATCTTATAACAATAATTCTTCTTGCTGTTGCCCTGGGAATGGATGCATTTGCCGTATCCATTGCCAGTGGCATAGCTATAAAAGATCTGCGCATTAAACATTCTCTTATTATTGCCGCATGGTTTGGTTTTTTTCAGGCAATCATGCCTCTTCTGGGCTGGCTTGGGGGAGTGAAACTTCAGGCCCATATTGCCCATATTGACCACTGGATAGTGTTTGGTATGCTTCTGTTCATCGGGTGTAAAATGATTTATGAGGCATTTAAGATTGAATGTGCTGAAGACAGGTGTGATCCCATGGATATAGGTGTGCTTTTTGCCCTGTCAATAGCCACAAGTATTGATGCGTTTGCTGCCGGTGTGAGCTTTGCGCTGCTTAATGTATCTGTCGTTACTCCTGTTCTAATTATCGGTGTTATTACATTTATCATGTCCTTTATAGGGGTATGGATAGGTGACAGGGGGACACATTTTTTTGAGAAAAAGATGGAGGTGGCTGCAGGCATTGTCCTTATAGGGATAGGTGTTAAGGTCCTTATCACTCATCTTGTATCTGGATAAAGGGTTTTTTATATTGAAAGGATAACAAGTATGTCTCTTGATTTTAAACCGGTTGAGATTGAAGACAGGAAAATTTTCAATAGATATCTTAAAGAAGATCCTCCTGATATTTCGGAATTGACCTTCACAAATCTGTTCATGTGGCGGGGACTTTATCATCCTGTGTGGACAGAGCTGGATAATGTCCTGCTGATAATCCTCAACCCCGAAGGGAAGACACCTTTTGGACTTCAGCCTGTCGGACTGGGTGATAAATCTGCTGCCCTGGATAAACTGCTGGAATACCTTGGCTGGCAAACCGGGGAGCCAAAGATCTGCAGGGCAGGTGAAAGATTTGTTTCCGAAGTGGTGGATCAAAATAGGTTCTCATGCCTGCCTGACAGGGATAACAGTGACTATGTCTATTCAACCCTCGACCTTGTTCAGCTCTCCGGCAGGAAATATCACCGGAAAAAAAATCTCCTCAATCAGTTTGTAAAAAGTTATCAGTATGAATATCGCGAGCTTGACCTGGAACTGGTAGAGTGTTTCATCGATATGCAGGAGGAGTGGTGCAAAATGAGAGAGTGTATGGAGATACCGGACCTTCTATCCGAAGATTATGCCGTACGCATGGCACTGACCTACTTTGAGGATCTTGATTATCGGGGGGGCGCCATTAAGATTAACGGGCGAATAGAGGCCTTTTCGCTGGGCGAGGTATTGAACGGAAATACGGGGGTAATACATATTGAAAAGGCGAATCCTGAAATTCCGGGGCTTTATACTGCCATAAACCAGATGTTCTGCAGCAATGCATGGTCTGAAATCGAATTTATCAACCGGGAGCAGGATCTGGGAGTGGAGGGGCTCAGGAAGGCAAAGGAATCCTACCTTCCTCATCATATGATTAATAAATATACAATAATTAAAAAATGAACCCTGTTATACTTAATATTAAATAAGTTACTTAAGTCTGCTTTTGTTGACATAACTGTCGGTTATACATATACTTTGTCAGTAACAGCTTAAAAACGGCAATTTATCAGCCTGGATCCTTCTGAGTCTTTATTAATTTGTATTATTTTTTCATCTTCAGTTCGACCGGTTTTTGCAACTTGTTTCTTATTTTTTAACTTTATTTTTCTTAATATCACTTTTGTAGAAAAGATTATTTTAGCTATTAATTAAAAAAACCGAATAGCATAATACAGGGATAAATAGTCGGTTTATTAATGGGTTATAAGATCAAGGCCTTTGAGTTCAGTAAAGGCCCATTAAGAGCCAACAGGCATAGCGGCTGCTGCCTGTTTTGCTGAAACGGTTTTTACCGGAGTGAATATTATGAATAGTGTTTCAAGTGACATAAGGAAAATCCTGATTGTCGACGATGAAAGAGATTTTGTTCTAAGCCTGACAGATATTCTTGAGACATATGGATATGATGTCGGGATGGCCCACAATGAGAATGAGGCTGTAGAGAAAATAGAATCTTTTTATGCAGACGTTGTCCTTCTGGATGTGAGGCTTGGCCATGAAAACGGGCTTAACCTTATCACAAAATTCAAAGAAACCTGTCCCAATATTGTTCCTGTTATTATGACTGCCTTTGCAGAGGCCGATTCTGCCATAGAGGCATTTCAGGAAGGGGCCTATGATTATCTAAGAAAACCCCTTAATCCTCCTCAGCTTCTTAAAACCCTTGAACGATGCTTTGAAAAACTTCAGCTCGAAAAAGAAAAGCTTGATGCGCAGGAGGCCCTGAGCAAAAGGAACATCGAACTTGAGGAAATAAATACAAGGCTTAAGGAGAGTGAAGAACGTTACCGCCTGCTTGTTGAAACAATGAACGATGGTCTTATCATGGAAAATCCTGAGGGAACCATTACATATGTAAACCATAAATTCATGAAAATGACAGGATATGATGAGGATGAGCTGCTGGGTAAAAAGGCTTCGGATTTTCTTGATGGTGAAAACTTAAGAATCTATTCATGGTTTGCAGAAAATTGCAGCATAGGCGATATTTCGCCCTATGAACTTACATGGATTAAAAAGGATGGAGCAGAGCTTCCTACTATTGTTTCCCCGCAATCTATAGTTGACCCCCAGGGGCAGCCTAAAGGATGCTTTGCTGTAGTAACGGATATAACAGAAAGAAAAATAGCTGAAGAAGAAAAAAGAAATATGGAACAGCATCTTCAGCAGGCCCAGAAAATGGAGAGTATAGGAACCCTTGCAGGGGGCATATCCCATGACTTCAATAATTCTCTTCAGGCTATTCTCGGCTACACGCAGATCCTCCTTATGGATATGACTGAAGAGAGTCCGGATTATACAAAGCTCACAAGCATAGAAAGGGCAGCAAAAAGAGCGAGTGAACTGACACAGCAGCTACTTGCCTTCAGCCGGAAGGTTGAAAGCAAAATGAAACCTGTGGACCTGAATAATGAGGTCAGAGACGTCAAGAACCTTCTCGAAAGAACAATTCCAAAGATGATCGTTTTAGAACTGGAACTGGATAAAAATCTGCAGATCGTCAATGCAGATCCCTCACAGATTGAGCAGATAATGATGAACCTGGCTGTAAACGCGAGGGATGCGATAGGAGAGGAGGGAAAGATAATAATCAGGACCGAAAATACTGTCCTTAATGAGAATGATTGTAAAAATATGCCCGGACTGGCTCCAGGCAATTATGTAGTCCTTTCTATGACAGACAATGGCAAAGGCATGACACCTGAAGAATCGGAAAGGATTTTTGAACCCTTTTTTACAACAAAGGAATTGGGAAAGGGAACAGGTCTCGGATTGTCCATGGTCTATGGTCTTGTCAGTAAACACAACGGCCATATCGTATGTAAAAGCCAGAGCGGTGTAGGGACAACCTTTCAGATCTATCTTCCTGCAATTAAACAGGTTTTACCTGAGGCTTCCGAAAAAAAAGAAGGTGATATGCCGACAGGCGGGACCGAAACCATCCTTATTGTTGATGATGAGGTATTTGTCAGGGATCTCGGGGTGCAGATATTATCCAAATTCGGGTATAATGTCATCACCGCTTCTGACGGAGAGACCGCGCTTGAGATGTATTTTAATGGTAATGAAAAAATATCACTTGTCATACTTGACCTGATTATGCCCGGCATGGGAGGAAAGAAATGTCTTGATGAATTCCTGAAAAGGGATACTGATGTAAAGGTTGTCATAGCAAGCGGTTATTCTCCTGACGGCGATGCAAAATCAGCCATGGATTCGGGTGCAAAGGGTTTTATCCAGAAGCCCTATAATGTTAAAAACATGTTAAGAGAGATAAGAGAGGTTATTGATGCCAGATAAAAAGGATACTCAGCTGGCAAAAGATCCATCATTAAAGGAAAAGCTGACGATTCTGGGAAGGCTTACAGCAAGCATTGCACATGATATCAGGAATCCGCTCGGCACTATTAACACATCTATCTTTTCAATAAAAACAGCCATAAAGAAAAATCAGCCGGAAAGGATAGAAAGAGCTATCAGGCTTGCCGAACGCAATATTACAAGGTGTGACAATATTCTTGCTGAATTTATAGACATTACTCAGGATGTGGAAATCAATACAATACCGGTAATTATAGATGCGTGGATCAGGGGCTTTCTTGAAGAACAGAACATGCCGCCCTCAATAGAATGTGTATATGATTTGAATTGCAATCACGCGGTATCAATTGACCCGGACAACCTCAGGCGTGCCTTTTCCTTTATTATAAAAAATGCATTGCAGGCAATGAACGAAGGTAATTCGAAAGAAAACAAACTGACTATCCGCTCCTCAATGGAAGAAGAATCAATAACAATCAGCATATCTGATACCGGAAATGGAATCCCTGATGACATACTTCCAAGGATCTTTGAACCTTTATTCAGTACAAAGCGTTTTGGCGTGGGCTTAGGCCTCACGGTTGCAAGAGAAGTCCTTGAAAAGCATAAAGGGACAATCCATATAGAAAGTGAGACGGGTTCGGGAACAACGGTAACCCTGAAGATTCCGACTGCTCCAATAGAATAAACCCTGCCCCTCAGGTTGCCTAACCATTCTCAGTGCTTATAGTTTTTAAAATACCGCTGACAGATAATAACAATTGACTGAGATAAATCATGGAAAAAAAAGCAAACAGGCTGATCAAAGAAAAAAGCCCCTACCTCCTTCAGCATGCACATAATCCTGTTGACTGGTATCCCTGGTCTGATGAGGCCTTTGAGAAGGCGGCAGAGCTGAACAGACCCATATTCCTGTCAATCGGATACTCAACATGCCACTGGTGTCACGTGATGGAAAGGGAATCCTTTGAAGATACTGAAGTTGCCGAGTTAATGAATAATGAGATGATAGCCATAAAGGTTGACCGGGAGGAACGCCCTGATCTCGATAATGTATACATGACAGTATGTCAGATGCTTACTCAGAGCGGGGGATGGCCTCTTACCATAATTATGACACCTGACAGGATTCCGTTTTTCGCCGGCACATATATCCCTAAAAACACCCGTTTTGGAAGAGTCGGCATGATGGACCTTATTCCGAGGATTAAGGATATATGGGAAAACAGAAACAGCGAAGTGCTGGAATCTGCAAAAAAAATTCAGGCTGTCCTTAAAGATGTTGATAATCTGACCCCGGGCCACAGGATGGATAAATCAATACTGGATAAGGCATTTGATGAACTTGAGAGCAGATATGATGAAGATCTGGGAGGGTTCGGCAGTGCGCCCAAGTTTCCCAGCCCCCATAATTTTTTGTTTTTACTGCGATACTGGAAAAGAACGGGTTATGAAAAGGCGCTCGATATGGTTGAAAAAACCCTGTCCATGATGAGACAGGGAGGCATCTATGATCATATAGGTTACGGATTCCACCGTTACTCAACGGACAGGGAATGGCTTTTGCCCCATTTTGAAAAGATGCTGTATGACCAGGCTATGCTTGCCATAGCCTATATTGAGACATACCTTGCAACCGGTAAAAAGGAGTATGCATCAACAGTAGAGGAGATTTTTACCTATGTCCTGCGGGACATGACTTCTCCTGAAGGAGGATTCTATTCTGCCGAAGACGCGGACAGTGAAGGAGAAGAGGGAAAGTTCTATGTGTGGAAGGAAGAAGAGATAAGAGAAATTCTGGGAGATGGAGCCGATCAACTGGTTGATCTCTTCAATATTAAAAAAGAAGGAAATTTCAAGGAAGAGGCTACCGGTAAAAATACCGGAGACAATATTCTGCACCTTTCAAGATCTCCGGCAGAGACTGCAAAAGACAGGAATATACCTCTACGGGAACTGGAAGATATGATTTTATCTGCCAGGGACATGTTATTCAGAGAACGGGAAAAAAGAATTCACCCCTACAAGGATGACAAGATTCTTACTGACTGGAACGGTCTCATGATCGCAGCCCTTGCCCTTGGCTCAAGGGCCTTTGATAATATAAAATATTCTGAGGCAGCAAAAAAAGCCGCGGATTTCATCCTCGAAAAAATGAGAGGAAATAATGGAAGACTGCTTCACAGGTACAGGGAAAAAGAGGCAGCAATCGATAGCAATGCCGATGACTATGCCTTTTTCATATGGGGGCTGATAGAACTGTACGAAGCAACCTTTGAGGTCAAATATCTGAAACATGCAGTGGAATTGACCGATCTTTTTATTAAAAGGTTTCATGACAGCGGCAGGGGCGGGTTCTTTTTTACACCGGATGACGGTGAAGCCCTGCTGATAAGAAAAAGGGAGGTCTATGACGGGGCAGTTCCCTCTGCCAATTCCACTGCAATGCTCAACCTTATAAGGCTTGCGCGGATCACAGGACGATCGGATCTTGAGAAATATGCAGAGGATACTGCCGCGGCCTTTTCAGAAGCAGTAAAAAAGATGCCTTCTGCTCATACCTTTCTGATGTGCGCATTGGAATTTATTGAGGGCCTGTCCTGTGAAATAGTTATTACAGGTATCAGGGACAACGATGATACGGCTGAAATGATAAAGGCTCTTAACAAAAAGTTTAACCCAGAACAGGTAACTGTTTTCAGGCCGTCGGAGAAAAATCCCGAGATTGATCTGATCGCAGAATATCTTAAAGACTATAAATGTATAGAATCAAAGGCAACTGCATATGTCTGCCGCAACAACTCATGTTCTGCCCCTGTTGTGAGCCCTGAAAAAATGATAGAGTTAATTGGATAAAGTCAGTTCAGGTATTACCGGTACAATACCCCGGAAAAGCCCGGTTCGTCTTTAATTTGGTTTTAGCTAAAAAAAATTAAAAGTTTAGTATCATCTGCATTTAGCCGAACAGGTATAAATGAAAGATAAAAGGAAAATATATGCAAAAACCTGAATCAGGGCCGGCTGGTGCAAGGAATAGACCGGTAAAAGACTGGACCAGCGGGAATATTTTTAAAAACCTGCTGCTTCTTTCATGGCCAATGATAATAAGCAATACCATGGCAATGATAGGACCGACCATTGATATGATATGGGTGGGAAGGCTGGGTCCTGATGCTATTGCAGCGGTTGGCGTATCCGGAATGGTTGTAATGTTCGTCATGACGGCCATGATGGGTATTGGTATCGGAGCAAGGGCTCTGATAGCCCGGTTTATAGGCATGAAACAACCGGACGATGCTGTTAGGGTGGCGAGACAGGCCTTTATAATCGCCATGGCCGTGTCTGTATTTATCGCGACCATAGGGGTTTTATCATCCGATACCATACTTCTCCTTATGGGTGTGGAGCCGGAGGTACTCAGGCTCGGCAGTGCCTATCTTAAGGTAAATTTCTGCGGTGCCGTCATTATGAGCCTTGGAATGATATGTGAAAACATAATGCAGTCTTCAGGAGACACAATCAGGCCTATGATGGTAGGCATAATAAGCAAGGTATTTCATGTCTCACTCAGCCCAATCTTTATTTTCGGATGGCTCTTCGTGCCCGGATTTGGTGTGGTTGGTGCAGCACTTGCAAACGTTGTGGCCCTGATGATCGGGCTCATGGCGAATCTGTATGTCCTTTTCACCGGAAAAACCCAGCTTCATCTGCATCTCAGGGGAATGCGTATTGATCCGTCCCTTATGTGGCGAATTGTAAAAATAGGGGTTCCCGGTGTTGTGATGATGGCACAGAAAAATCTGAGCAACCTGATTGTAATGAAAATAATAGTCAACTACGGCACACTGGCAGTTGCAGCACATACCGTTCTCCAGAGGGTTGAGATGATTTTCTTTATGGCAGGGGTAGGAATGGGTTCAGCCGCAGGAGTACTTGCAGGGCAGAACCTGGGGGCGGGACAGCCTGAAAGGGCTCGAAAGAGCGGATTATATGCAATTGGAATAGCCGAATCATTTGTAATTACAGTCTGTACTCTTGTCTTTATCTTCCCTGAAGCTGTAATCTCAATATTTACAAAGGATCCTGAACTTATAAAGGTTACGACCGTGTTTTTAAGGATCGGAGTAGTGGGATATCTCATGTGCGGCCTTGAGCCTGTGTTCCTTAATTTTTTTACGGGTGTCGGAGACACAACCGTTCCAATGACATTTGAGGTCGGAACCACATGGTGCCTGCTTCTGCCAATGGCAATAATATTTCCAAAATTGTGGGGCCTGGAGGTACTTGGTGTCAGATGGGCTATGGCCCTGAGTTTTGTGATGCTTACATGCGGATATGTTATTTTATTTTCAATGGGAAAATGGAAGGATAAACAGGTTTAAATAAACTGTATTTGATTATTGATCTAATATGTCGTCAGGGCCGTGCTATTTGTTGTCTCCAGCCTTATGCAGCCATCCATTAACAATATAGGCCTGCTTTATCAGTTTGTGATTTTCATCGCACCCCCTGAACCTCAGTTCAGCGGCCATATCCTGGATCAGCTCCTGTATTTCCGGAAGTTTTCCAATTATATCATTCTGCCTGATTGTGTTTTCCATAGTAATACCCCTATTTTTTCTCTACCCGTAGTTTATATCTCCCAAAGGGATGAGCTGAGAAATCTAAAGTAAAAATTGCTTCCGAGGCATCAACAAAAACCCTCTTTTTTTCAGCGTCAGGAAGAGATTCGATACGAATCCCATCACCAGTTATCCCCCAATCCACACGTCCTTCGAGATTTTTAACCGTCACGATAAATTCATCATTCTCAAAACCAAGGACCTTATAAAAAGTCATGTGTTCCCCGCCAATTGCCGATTCTGTCTCATACGGGTGCTGGTTTGTGGAAAAATCTATATAGATCCAATTTCTGCTTACATCTTCCCTGTGATGAAGAATATGGGAATCGGCACATCCCTGGAGGAGCATAAGACCTGGGAGAAAAATCAGTATCAATAGATTTCTGAATGCCTGTAAATGCGTTTTACCGGGCATACCTGAAATCCCACCAGCGGCTTTCCGGCCCAGATTCACCCCTTTCATCTATTGTTTTCACCCTCCACCTGCCCTCCTGGGCGCCCGGAAAATTAAAGGTGAAGCTGGTTGAATCTTTGTCCAGGGTGACTGTCTTCCAGGGAGAACCTGTTTCCGAGCACCATTTGCCTGCTTTGCAGCACTCAAAGCAGTCAATTTCCACAATGTATCCGGCGGCATTATATTTTTTATCCCATCGCAGGGTGGTTTTGCGGGGATAATGGAAAAAGGCCGTATGGTTTGCAGGAGAAATGAGTTTGGGTGCGCCTGCAGGCTGCCGCTCCATTATACGCTGAAACCTGTGCACCTCTCTGAAATCGGTTTTTTTACTCTTATCCGTGTAATGTGTCAGGACTTCCACCTGGAGGGTATTAATCTCCGGCATCCTGATTATCACCACGTGCTGGCCGTGTTTTGTCCTGAATAGTGCAGACAGCGTGTCCGCAGATTCCCAGAGGTTTTCAGCCCCTTTCGGCCCATAGACCATGGCATCAACCGTGCCCCATTTATGCTGCTCAGGCAGGCAGCATTGCGCCGATGCCTCAATTGCAGGTGTGTAAACATTGAGCTCAATCTTAAGAGAGCTGATGCCCTCGGTTTTCGGATTATTGTTTCGCCATGTACCTTCAAAATCATACAGG
This sequence comes from Desulfatiglandales bacterium, assembly GCA_963667015.2. Classification (GTDB taxonomy): domain Bacteria; phylum Desulfobacterota; class DSM-4660; order Desulfatiglandales; family HGW-15; genus JAAZBV01. The sequence goes on along the minus strand of CAXXJJ010000001.1, from coordinate 212,935 downwards.
TCTGCAAGGGCACTGATCGATGTAAACAGGATTAAAACAAATGTGGCAATTACTGATACTTTTTTCATAACTCTTTCCAATCATAATAAAAATCTAAAGGGGGGAATATATGTGAGTTATATAATGAGGTCAAGGTATAGAGGTCAACTTTTACAACTGGACACATAAGTCAGGACATATATTTTTATAATAATTATAAGTACCATTTTTAGCCAAAATACAGGCTACAGGGTATCAGGACTGGGATTATTTCATTTCCGACAAAACAATTGCCTGACTACCGTTTTTCTGTTACAAAAAACTATTCCATTAAGAAATAACTCACCGATATTTTAAATAAATTTATGAACAAACAGAATTTGAATAGCCTCAATGATGAAGCAAGAAAGCCGGAAGAGATTATAACCCACAATATAATTGTCAGTGCAGGCGTGGAGTAATCCGTTAAAAGCAGATGAAAAACCAGATTGAGATATATACAACAAAGGATAAAGAAACTGCCGTTGAAGTGCGGTTTGAAAAAGAAACTGTATGGCTTTCTCTGAATCAGATGTCAGAACTTTTCCAGCGGGATAAATCAGTAATATCCAGGCATATTGGTAATATATATAAAGAAAAGGAACTTCAAAAAGTGTCAACAGTTGCAAAATTTGCAACAGTTCAAGAAGAAGGCAACAGAGACATTAGCAGGAATATACAATTCTATAATCTCGATGTAATCATCTCTCTCGGTTATAGGGTAAAATCAAAAAGGGGTACACAGTTCCGCCAATGGGCCACAAAACGACTTAAAGATTATCTTGTGCAGGGATACGCAATCAACGAAAAGCGGCTTGAGCAGAAACAGCAGGAGATAAGGCACCTTAAAGACGGGATACGTATCTTGAGCCGCGCAGTTGAAGATAAGATTGAAAGTTCCGATTTTAAGTGGCTTAAGCTCTATTCGGAAGGACTCAGGCTCCTCGATGATTATGACCACGAAACTTTGGACAGGAAGGGTAATTAAAAAAAGCCTGTAATTTATCCTGCTTATGATGAATACATGGCAATGGTCAGTGAAATGCGGGCTGACTTTAACTCCAATATTTTTGGTCAGGAGCGGGGTGGCGGTTTTAAAAGCGCCATTGATCAGATTCGTCAGTCATTTGGCAAAAAAGAACTGTACCCCTCCTTTGAAGAAAAGGCCGCTACACTTCTTTACATGATTGTAAAAAACCATGCCTTTATTGATGGCAACAAACGAATTGCAGCAACATGTTTTCTGCTGTTTCTGGAAAGGAACAACCGTCTTAATCCTGATAAAGAGAGCCTGGCAATCAGCAATGAGGCACTTGCAAGCCTGACATTGTTTGTTGCGGTCAGTAAACCGGATGAGATGGAGACTGTCAAAAACCTGATCATTAGTATTTTAAACAGGTGTGTACACTTTTAAAGCATATTTAAAGCGACATTATTCAATAATTACCTGAATAACATCGTTCAAGATATACCAATAAATAGAGAACTATATAGATGAAGATTATTACTGATTTAAACAAAATAAAAGAACTGGCAGAAAAAGGGGAAGATGAGAATTGGGAATTTCGTATTTTCCTCAAGGGATATCCAATGGATATGGAGGAACTGGATGAGATTGTTCATGACTTTTATGAGCAGGTAATACAGGAGATTGACTGCAGGGAATGCGGTAACTGCTGCCGTGAAATATCCCCCGCTTTTGAAGATGGCGATATTGAAAGAATGGCAAAGGGACTTAAAATAAGCCCTTCAGAATTTGAAAGTCAGTATCTTGTTGAAGATGATGACGAATTTTCAGATGACCTGATTTTTAAAAGTCTACCCTGCTCCTTTCTTAAGGGCAATCTTTGCACATGCTATGAGCACCGGCCCGAAGCATGTCGATCCTTCCCCCACCTGCATAAGGATGAATTTGTATTCAGGCTTGGGGGGGTAGTAGGAAATTATGAAATATGCCCTATTGTGTTTAATGTTTATGAAATGCTGAAGGAAAGATTTTCATGGCCTAAAAAGCATAGAAGGGGCAGGTATTAGCGTTGGATAAAGAAAAACTAAAAAATCTGGCCCAGGATGAAAAATTTATAAGCAGTATTTATAACTACTGTGACAGGTGGTGTGAGCGGTGCCCCCAGACTTCAAGATGCCTTAACTATCATATAGGAGAAGAGGAATTCTCTGATCCAGAAACACGGGATATCAATAATGAAGCCTACTGGAAAAAAATGTCTGAAATTTTTCAGACCACTCTTGAAATGCTTAATGACATGATGATTTCGGCAGGAGTTGATCCTGAACAGATTGATAATAATGATGAATATCTGTCAGAACAGGCTCTTGGTGAGGCTGCTGATAATCATGTGGTTTGCATGATGGCCAGGGAATATGCTGATATGGCAGGTGACTGGGTTGATGGGGCTGAAGATTTGTTTGGTCCTTCGAGAGATGAAGTGTCTAGCTTATATGAAGGTAATATTGAAACAGAATCAAATAATGATTTAATTGATGTTATACTATGGTATCAGCATCAGATATATGTAAAACTTATGAGGGCTGTATCCGGTTTAATAGAAGATTCGAACCTTGATGAGGATAATCATTATGCAAGTGATTCTGATGGTTCAGCCAAGGTTGCGTTGATTGGCATTGATCGTTCCATTGCCGCCTGGGGAAGTCTCTATAGGCTGTTACCGGGTTTCCATGCCAATAGTATCAAAAACATACTGGTTCATCTTGATGAACTCAGAAGAAAAGCAGAAAAAACATTCCCAGATGCACGGAAATTTATTCGGCCTGGTTTTGATAAGATCGATCTCAACAGCTGATAAATATTTATTATATTGCCTTGAATACTTACATACATTTCATTAAACTACTTCCGGGTTTTATGGATTTATATATTTCTCAGATTCTCTTTAATTGAATATATAATATTTTTTCCTCATAACAGGGGACACAATGAAAAAACAGATTGAACTTGCCATTTACCCTGACAGGCTTTTAGACAGGGACTTTCATAAAAAACTTGCCGCCCAGAAACTGCGTGCAGATGTCAATGACATAAGTGCCATCATCCCTATCAGGCGATCCATTGATTCCCGGAAGACCCCGGTCTACAGAATCCTCTGTGATGTATACTTGAATGAGCAGCCTGTTTTTTCTGAAGACAGGATTGATTATCATCCGGTTAAGGGCGATAAAAGCGTAATAATCGTAGGCTTTGGTCCTGGCGGAATGTATGCGGCATTAAAGCTGATTGAGGCTGGTATAAAACCTGTTGTGCTGGAACGGGGAAAGGATGTTACTGCCCGTCGTTTTGATATAAGTGCCATCCAGAAAAAACACATCGTAAATCCTGATTCCAATTACTGTTTCGGCGAGGGGGGAGCAGGGGCATACAGTGACGGCAAGCTTTATACCCGCTCCACCAAGCGGGGAGACGTAAAAAGAATTTTGCGTATACTGGTCCAGCATGGGGCCGACCCTGATATCCTTATTGACGCACACCCTCATATCGGCTCAAATAAACTTCCCAGAATCGTATCAGCAATAAGAAAAACCATCCTCGATAATGGCGGAGAAATTCATTTTGAGAGCCGTGTCACAGACCTCATTATAAGGGACAGGAAAATCTCAGGAGTTATAGTAAACAATTCCCAGGAGTTTTCCGGGGATGCCCTCATTCTTGCCACAGGTCATTCGGCTGCCGATATATATTACATGCTTAAAGGGCATAATATCAGACTCGAAGCAAAACCCTTTGCCATGGGGGTCCGGCTGGAACATCCCCAGGGGTTTATTAATGAAATACAGTATCATTCGAAAAACTACAGTAAACATTTACCTGCTGCGGCATATTCCCTTACCTGCCGGACCGGTGAAAGAGGGGCATTTTCATTCTGCATGTGCCCTGGCGGAATAATAGTCCCTGCCGCTACGGCCCCTGATGAGCAGGTTGTAAACGGAATGTCTGTTTCAAGGCGTGATTCTCCTTTTGCTAACAGCGGGTTTGTTGTTACTGTAGATGAAAGGGACTGGGCTCCATATAAAAATGAAAATGAATTTGCTGGTTTAAGGCTGCGCACGGAACTGGAGAAACTGGCCTTTGAGCTGGGAGGTAAATCCCAGACAGCCCCTGCCCAGAGGGCAGGGGATTTTATCAGGAATAGGCAAAGCGGGTCATTAAATGCCTCATCTTATATCCCGGGAATTATGTCTGTGCCGCTGCATGAGCAATTACCCGGATTCATGGTAAAAGGCCTGCGTGAGGCCCTGATTCATTTTAATAAAAAAATGCCCGGATTTTCATCAAATGATGCACAGCTTATCGGGCTTGAAACCAGGACCAGTTCACCTGTAAGGATACCACGAGACAGGGAAACCTTTATGAACGCGGATGTTAAAGGCCTTTTCCCCTGCGGGGAGGGGGCAGGACATGCCGGGGGAATAGTGTCTGCTGCCATTGATGGTGAAAACTGTGCAGTGGCGGCAGTAAAATTTATTTTTAAATAACAGGACTTTATTATCATATCATTCTGGTGTGATATTGTAGGGGCACGGTGCGCCGTGCCCATGAAAATGGTATTGTACCAGCAAGGGCACGACACGCCGTGCCCCTACGTTTGTGATAAAACAGAAAACAAAATATAATCAGATATGACAAACAACCCATATCTTCATACAGGAGGATATCATGTCCGACATAGAGAAAAACATAGTCAACACAAAACAGGGAAAACTTCAGGGTTCAAGGGAAAATAACCTTTATCTTTTTAAAGGGATTCCATTTGCTGAACCTCCTGTCGGAAAGCTTCGGTGGATGCCTCCTCAACCTGCCCCTGCGTGGGAGAACATCCGCCCTGCCTTAAGGTATGGGAATATTGCACCCCAGATCCTGATGCCCATGGGGGCGCCTTTTTTACGTGGAGAACCGGAACCACAGAGCGAGGACTGTCTTTATTTGAATGTATATACACCGGGCCTTGATAATGAAAAAAGGCCGGTAATGGTCTGGATTCATGGCGGGGCCTTTTCAATGGGGTCCGGCTCAGAGCATATGTTTCGATCGGGAAGGATTGCCGAAAGGGGTAATGTTGTTCTGGTTACATTAAATTACCGTCTTGGCGCCCTCGGATTTTTAAACCTTGATAAGATTACCGGAGGGAAGATTCCTTCTACAGGCAATGAAGGACTGCTCGACCAGGTGGCAGCCCTTGAATGGGTAAGGGATAATATTGAAGGTTTTGGTGGTGATCCTGATAATGTAACCATATTTGGTGAATCAGCCGGGGGCATGAGTGTTTCCTGTCTTATGGCACTACCGGCAGCCCGGGGCCTTTTTCACAAGGCCATAATTGAAAGTGCAGTGGGTGCAATAGCACGTCCCCTTGAAAACTCCATATATACAGCAGAAACATTTCTCAGGATTGCCGGTATATCTGCTGATGATACCCCCGGCCTGCTAAACCTTCCTCCTGAAAAAATATTGAAAATACAACCGGAGGTAGCGATTGAAACGGATCAGGGCGAAGCACCATGCATCCCTGTGGCTGATGGAGTAATCATGCCTTTAATGCCCCTTGAGGCATTTTCAAAGGGAATGGCCGCAAAAGTTCCTACCCTGATTGGTTCAAATCTTGACGAGCAAAAGCTGTTCTCCCTGATGAACCCGATGCATAAAACAATGGATGAGCCCATGCTTAAGAAACTCCTGGCAAGGAATGTTCCTGAAGAAAATATTGAAATGATTATTGATGTCTATAAAAATGCGAAGCAGGGAAGAGGGGAGATAGTAACACCCTTTGAACTCTATTCGGCCATAAACACCGACATTATGTTCCGGAATATAGTACTGCACATTATTGAAGCCCGGCGTGACCAAGGTGTACCTGCATATAATTACCTGTTTACCTGGAAATCCCCGGCTATGGGCGGCGCACTGGGAGCAGCCCATGCACTGGAGCTCGGCTTTTTATTCGGGTCAATGGATGAAGCACTCTGTGGGAAAGGCCCTGTTGTTGAAAAGATCTCCCAACAGATGCAGGATGCCTGGACAGCATTTGCACATACAGGTAACCCATCATGTGAAAGCATGGGTGAATGGCCGGAATATGGAATCGAAAGAAAGACCATGATAATATCAGGAGACTCTCATGTTGAAAAAGCCGTCTATGAAGAGGAACGGGAGGTCTGGAGCGGGGCAGGTCATGTTGATCTTAATAAGATGCTGTAAGTATATTGACGGCAATATTAATTTTTCCGACAATACCGGGACAAAATTATTTCGCCCCGGTAACAAAATCTGCTGGTATAATTACCGGGTGATCCCTGAAACCCATATGATTTAAGAAAACCTTTTGAATATAACTGTTTTAAAATTTTTCACACATATTTCATTTTATGTTCATACTCACTTCACCGCAGGCATTTAAGATTAACCCAACTGTTTGATTTGATAAACATTAATAAAAACGGAGACGGTTTTCGGTCACTTTTTTTATAGATCTCAGGAGGAGATATGGCCAAAGATATTAGAGTAACTCTTTTCACTATTGTCTGTGCGATTGTTGCATTTCTGCTGGGGGGCACCCTGACATCCGGGTCAACGGGTTCCGGTCTTTCTCTTGAGATATTAACCCGGCAATTAAATAGGAGACTATCAAGCAGCATAAGCAATCTTAGGGTGTTTAAAATATTTTTTAACACGTCCAGGTAGTTTTTGAAGCTTTCTCAAATGAGAAATAGCTTTTTGCTTGAGTTCTTTTTTTGTTCTGGCTGGAATACCAGAATGTACACCGACCTTTAGGTCGCAGTTTAGGTATTCATCAGGATTTAATTCCGGTGAATATGATGGAAGAAAGAACAACTCAATTTTGTCTTCATGTTCTTTCAGCCAGTCTTTGACAATATAGCTATGATGGACTTTCAAATTATCTACAATCAAAAAGATTTTTTTATCAGCATCTTTGATCAATCGTTCCATGAATTTGATCATCGTTTGGGAATTCATCTTGTTTTTATAAACCATAAAACGAACTTTACCTTGATTGGTGACAGAGGAAATCAGGTTGACGCGCTGGCACCTGGGATGAAGCCTAATCGCCGGTGTTTCACCACGAGGAGCGTAACTTCTTCCATGGTAACTGTCGTTACACAATCCAGTCTCATCCCCCCAATGAATTTCCGCGGTCTCTTTTTTTGCACGTTTGGAAATATCCGAGTATTCTGTCTCCAACCAAGCTTTGACTGCTTTTGGATTTTGTTTATAGGCTTTCTTCAGTGGTTTTTGTGGAGTAAAATTCCATCTGTTCAGATACTCGCCAACAGTTCTGATCGGCATATCTATATTCCACAATTGTTTGATGAGTTGCTGTACGGCAATGCGTGTCCACAAAGCAAATGGTAATTTCATTTGGTCAGGGCATTTGTCTTGTATAGCTTTTTGCAATTCTTTTTCCTGATCAGGTGTCAACGTGCGGCAACTGCCCTTTGGACGGCCACGCTTTTTAATTTTAAGGGCTTTATTACCTTCTTTTTGATAAAGAGCCCACCATGTACTGCAAATGGATCGGCTCACTCCTGTAATGGCACTGATCTCATTATGCGTTCGTCCCTGTTTTCGGAGTCGAATGACTTGATTACGAATTTGTTGTTGGGCATCAGTGCTGAGTTTCCTTGCGTCTATTTTTTCCATGATCGTGTTATAACAAAATACGATCCATTTGTTAAGTATTTTGTTGCCGGGTTAATATTAAACATCACGCCGGCAGGTGAAGATGTGCGGGCAGGTAATAAAATAGTATTCCAGTTCAACCGACCGGTCGTCCCAGTGGGTGCCATGGACAGGAAGGCCTCCGAGATTCCCATCACGATTGATCCCGAGATTAAGGGCCAGTGGCGCTGGCTTAATACCTCCACCCTGGCGTGGATTCTTGATGAAGGCTCATCCCTCAAACCCGCAACAGGGTATAAAGTGCAGGTGAATCCCGGGATTATGACAGAAGATGGAACGACCATGGAAAAACCCGTAACACATCATTTTATAACCGAAAGGCCAGGGGTTGTTCATTCATGGTTCAGAACATGGCGCTCTCCATCCCTGCCGGTCATAAGGGTTACATTTAACCAGCCCGTATCCAGGGCTTCAGTTGAAAATCATCTGTTTATTGACATTCCATGGCAGGGGCAAAGAAGAGTAAAACTCAATGCGGAGCCCGATGACGAAGACAGGGAAACGCCCATGTTTCTGCCCCTTCCCGGAGAAAACATGGCTCTTGTCAATATTTCCGAAAAGCAGAAAACTGAACCTGCCGAAGATGAATCCTTTTTTGAAAAGCTGTTTAAATCCATTGGAGGCCTGTTTTCGCAGGATGAAGCTGATGTCAAACAGAAGGATAAAGCCGGCAGGGAAGCAAGGAGGGTATGGCTGGTATATCCGGAAAAGGAGCTGCCGGATGATGCGACCGCATCCCTAATGGTGGAACCCGGTCTGGAATCGTCACTTGGCCCGGAAAATGGTGCAGAGAGGCGTGAACTGGTAAGTTTTTATACCTTTCCGGAGTTCAATTTTGAGGGTATAGAGTGTTTTGATAACCAGCGTAAAAGGATTCATATTAATCCGGGTGACCTCTCTGAAAACAGAGGGCTATGTAATCCAACCCAGTCTGTTATGCTGGCTTTTACCTCCCCTGTCCTTAATTCCGAAATCAAGGAGAACATCAGGTTTGAGCCATCTGTCTCATGGGACAACATAAATGATTATTCCAGGCTTAACTCACCACACCGCAGGAGCACGAAATATTATGTCTATCTGCCAAGGACTTTAGGTCCTGCTCAAACGTATACCGTCACAGGTCGAAGGGCGCTCTCCGATGAGTTTGGCCGTAAACTGAAAGAACCAATGAATATAAGCTTTGCAACAGATCACATGCCGCCGGATTTTGATCTTACCAATCCTGTTTCCATACTTGAAAAAAATGTTGATACGGATATGCCTGTAGTTGTTACCAACATAGATAGAATGAACCTGTTCTACGATAGACTTACCTCAAATGGAAAAATATCAATGCAGGGGCGTGATCTGCCATTGCCGCCAACAAGGGACGCGGCATTAAGAATTCCCATGGGTATAAGGAAGATGCTGGAGGGAGAATCAGGGGTTGTAAAAGGCTCTGTGGATTCACTGCCCTTTGTAAGAAAATATGGGGATGGAAAGTTTTTCTTCGGGGAGGTGACGCCATTCCAGGTGCATGTAAAGCTTGGTCATTTCAATACCCTGGTATGGGTTACTGACCTCACAACAGGCGAATCTGTGAAAGATGCAAAGGTAAGTATTTTCGTCGATACATACAGCGTCCTCTCGGAATCTCCCAGGCCCTTGGTACAGGGAATAACCGATTCGGATGGCCTAGTCATTCTTGCCGGTTCGGACAAACTGGACCCGAACAACGAGTATCTGTATGTGTATCGCAAAAATGAGCCCATGCTTTTTACAAAGGTTGAAAAGGCCGGTGATATGGCGCTTTTACCCATGGACGACGATTTTATAATGAATACATACTCTGCATCCCATGAAACAGTATATTCATACAAGAGAAAGGAATACGGCTTTATAAGATCATGGGGCACAACTGCACAGGGAGTGTATAAGGCAGGGGACACTGTCCAGTACAAGATATATGTGAGGAATCAGGATAACGAAAAAATTGTCCCGGCCCCCAGGGATAAGTATACCCTTAAAGTAACTGATCCCATGAACAAGACAGTTCATGAGGTAAAGGATATTAAACTCTCCGAGTTCGGGGCCATGCAAGGTGAATTCACTGTTCCACAAACCGGTGCAGTCGGATGGTACAGTTTTAACCTTTATGCATCATATACGGATAGCGAGTGGCATCCGATGAGGGTTCTTGTGAGTGATTTTACACCCTCACCCTTTAAGGTTACCACCGACATAAACGGAAAGGATTTTCTGCCCGGGGATCAGATTGAGATTGCCACACAGGCGAGACTCCATGGCGGAGGCCCATATACCGATGCATCCACAAGGATTACAGTCAACCTGAGAAGTACAAATTTCTCTTCAAACGATCCTGCGGCTAAAGGATTTTTCTTTAACAGTTATTCTCCTGAAAGCAGTGACAGTCAGACACTCCTCCAGAAGGAAGACAATATTGATGACAGGGGAAATCTCACAACAGGCCTCACTGTGCCGGAAACTGGTATATACTTTGGCCGGCTGGAGATGGAAAGCGCTGTGCGGGATGACCGGGGAAAATACATTGCAGGAAGGGCCTTCGCCAACTATGCATCCAGGGATAAATTTGTGGGGCTCAGGTCTGATACATGGATTTTCAGGGAAAACGAACCGGCAAAAATCGATGTTATTGTTGTGAACCAGCAGGGTAAACCTGTCATGGATGAAACCATCCGGATTACAGTGGAACATCAGGAGACTAAAGCGGCCAGGGTTAAGGGAGCAGGCAACGCCTACCTGACAAAGCTTAATAACCAATGGGTAAAGGAGGAAGCGAAAAAAATAAAATCCGGAAATGAGGCTGTTGAATTTAAATTTACACCAAAACATTCCGGTTTATACCGGATAACCGCCGGTATAAGCGATTCCATGGGACGGGAGCACAGCACAGAGCTTTCAAAATGGGTTGCAGGCAAGGGAGTGGTTATCTGGGATGACGAAAATAAAAACGCCCTGGATATCATAGCTGAAAAGAATGAATTTAAAGTCGGTGAGACGGCCAGGTATATGGTCAAAAATCCCTTTCCAGGGGCAAAGGCGCTTGTCACGATCGAAAGATATGGAACCATTAAACACTGGGTGCAGACCCTTGATACTGCCACACCGGTTATAGAGTTTAAAATAGAACAAGAGTTTATCCCCGGGTACTATCTCTCGGTTGTTGTGATGTCCCCGCGCATTGAAAAACCACCCCAGGACAATGGTGTTGATCTTGGAAAACCGGCATTTCGTATGGGCTATGTACCGGGGATTGTAACTGATCCATATAAGACGATCATAACCGAGGTAAAGTCTGACAAAGAGACCTATAAGCCGGGAGAAAAGGTAAAGATCAAATTACAGGCTTCATACAGGGACCGATCCAATGATGAGCCGGTTGAATTTGCGGTGGCAGTTCTTGATGAAGCGGTCCTGGACCTTCTAAGCACCGGTACAGACTATTTTAATCCCTACAGGGGTTTTTATCAGGCAGACACCCTTGACATGCTTAACTACAGCCTGCTCATGCAGCTTGTAGGAAGGCAGAAGTTTGAAAAAAAGGGTGCAGATCCTGCAGGTGACGGAGGGGGAGACATAAGTTTAAGGACAATATTCAAATTCCTAAGTTACTGGAATCCGGCTTTAAGGGCTGATTCAAATGGGGAGGCAGATTTTGAATTTGAATTACCCGACAACCTGACCGGGTGGCGTGTGCTTGCCATGGCCGTGACACCGGGGGACAGGATGGGACTTGGGCAGGGCCGTTTTAATATAAACAGGCCCACCGAGATAAGGCCTGTCATGCCCAACCAGGTTACCGGGGGAGACAGGTTTGAGGCGGGCTTCAGTGTTATGAACAGGACAGACAAAGAGCGGAATATTGAATTTACCATTACGGCTGAAGGGGCAATTGAAACTGATGACAAAAGCGGCCGGATAGAGACAACCCAAAAGGTAAATGTAAAGCCCTATAAACGTGTTACCCTGTGGCTTCCTGTTCAGAGCAGGGGAGATGGTAAAATAGAGTTCACTGCAAGAGGGGGGGACTCCATTGACCGGGACGGGACCGTATATGAGCTTGAGGTACATAAGATGGCAAGTCTTGAGACCGCGGCCACCTACGGATCTACAGACGCGGAATCAGTTACAGAATCATTAAAGTATCCGGACAATATAAGAACGGATGTGGGAAGCGTATTTGTCAACCTATCTCCCACGGTTATCGGAAACCTTGAAGGTGCATTTAAATACCTGAGGGATTACCCATACCCATGCTGGGAGCAGAAGATTACAAGGGCTGTTATGGCGTCACATTTTACAAACCTTAAAAAATATATGCCGGAAGATTTTACCTGGGAGGATGCCTCTGAACTTCCGGGCACATTACCCGGTCTGGCATCAAATTACCAGGCCCCAAACGGCGGTATGTGTTATTATGTCCCTGATGACCGCTTTGTATCCCCCTTTCTGAGCGCCTACACGGCCATTGCCTTCAACTGGCTGAAGGAACATGGGTACGCTGTTCCATCCACGGTCGAAGAAAGGCTCCATGAATATCTTACTGTTATGCTCAGGAAAGATGTGTCACCCGGTTTCTATACCAGGGGGATGGCCTCTACGGTAAGGGCCGTTGCCCTGGCAGCCCTGGCTGAAAACAACAGGATAACACTGGATGATCTCAGACGTTATTATCCACATGTAAAGGAGATGGATACATTCGGAAAGGCCCATTTTCTTATGGCCGCATCAAAGGTAAAGGGCGCAGGTGAAATGGCAAAGGATGTATTTAAAATGATCATATCACAGGCCGACCAGACCGGAGGTAAGTTTATCATAAATGACACCTTTGATGACGGTTACTCGAGAATTCTCACATCACCCTTAAGAACAAACGCGGCAGTGCTGAGCGCCATCCTCAGCTATGGCAGTACAGATGATGGAAAACTGCTTACAAAGGATATTCCATTCAGGATGGTCAGGTATATCACACAAACCCGTAAGCAGAGCGGCCGCTGGGAGAACACTCAGGAAAATGTCTTCTGCATGAATGCGCTGGTTGAATACAGCCGAATATATGAATCTGTGAGCCCTGATATGGTTATTACCGCATCCATTGGTGAAGTTCCGCTCGGAAAGGCGGAATTTAAAAATATGACAGATACTCCTGCTGCCCTGGCAAGGCCTGTTGAAGATGATGATCCGGGAACTCACACAACAGCAGCAATAAAAAAGCAAGGAAAGGGCAGATACTATTACACGGTGGGCATGTCCTATGCCCCGGAGGAATTGAGAAAGGACAGCATAAACGCAGGGATAGATATAAGAAGGGAATACAGCGTGGAGCGGGACGGTAAATGGGTTCTTTTAAAAAGCCCCATGAAGATCAGGAGAGGAGAACTTGTCAGAGTTGACCTGTATGTTTCCATCCCCGGTGCCAGGAACTTTCTGGTTGTGGATGATCCTGTCCCGGGAGGGCTTGAACCTGTAAACAGGGATCTTGCTACCGCTTCAGCAGTGGATGCGGATAAGGCAAAATCAGACTATGCAGAAGACTCCTGGTTTTTTCACTATGGTGAATGGTCATATTACGGCATGTCCCGATGGAGTTTTTACCATAAAGAGCTGCGCCATCACGCCGCAAGATTTTATTCGGAATATCTGCCGGCTGGGAACTATCACCTGTCCTATACGGCCCAGGCGATTGCGACCGGTGAGTTTACTGTCATGCCGACACATTCGGAAGAGATGTATGATCCGGATGTATTCGGAAAAAGTGCTCCGGGTATGCTGGAAGTAGAAAAGGTTGAATAATATGAAACACATCATCAGATATATCCGGGTATTTTTTAATAACAGGATAATAAAAACTGCTGCTGTCATAATCTCACTTGTGGCATTCGTCACAGTCTGGAAAACCCTTGCAGACATTAAACCAATACCGCGCAGCCTTGTCCCGGCAACGACCGATATAAGCAGGGTTCGTATCCTTGATCGTAACTATTCTCCCCTTAATATTACATACCGGAACCAGTGGAATACCCATGACTATATCCCTCTTTATGAGATACCCGAATTTCTGCAGCAGGTCTTTATAATATCTGAGGACAAGAGATTTTTCAGTCATTCGGGTGTGGACTGGATTGCCCGGTTTAATGCCGCGTGGCAGAACCTTCGGGCAATGGGGGGTGTGAGAGGGGCAAGTACTATTTCAGAACAGGTTGTCAAGATGCTTCATCCCCGGAAAAGAGGTGTCTGGACACGATGGATCGAGGGTTTTGAGGCCCGAAATCTTGAAAGATTTTTTTCAAAGGCAGAAATACTGGAATTTTATCTCAACGAAGTTCCCTATGCATCAAACAGGAGAGGCGTTGTCCAGGCAGCGCGTCTCTTCTTTGACCGTGACCTTGATACCCTGAGCAGAAAAGAAATCCTTGCGCTTGCTGTTATGGTAAGGGCGCCGTCAAGATTTGATATCCGGAAAGGTACTGACAGGGTAGCCGGGCGTGTAGCCAGGCTTGCTGATCTGGCCGTTAAAGACGGCTTGATAGACACAAAGGCATCCGAAGATATCCTTAAGGAAAATATACGAGTGCAGGCTCAGGATATTGATGTAGATGCCGGTCATTTTGTGGATTTTATCTTCGGCAGCAGCGGCGCTTCTTTAGCTCAGTCCGGCGGGCAGATCATAACAACCCTGGATTCGTCCATGCAGATAATGGCAAAGAGCATCCTGGACAGCCGGGTAAAGGCGCTCTCCGGAAAAGGCGTTAAGAATGGCGCGGTCCTGATAGTTGACAATAAAACAAGAGAGGTGCTTGCATGGGCAGTAAGCGGAACAAGGGCAGAAGATGTACCGGGAAGCTGGATCGATGCGGTCACAACTCCGCGCCAGCCGGGCTCCACACTTAAACCCTTTGTATATGCCCTTGCTCTCGAAAAAGGATGGACGGCAGCATCTGTTATAGATGACTCTCCCCTTGCAGAACCTGTGGGCACAGGACTGCATTCATACAATAACTACAGCAGGATCCATTACGGAAAACTTCCCCTAAGACAATGTCTTGGAAATTCACTGAATGTACCGGCAGTAAAAACCCTTCAGCACATCGGAGTCGAGAATTTTCTTTCCTGCCTGCAGGGTATGGGAATGCAGAGTCTTCATCAGTTCCCGGAATTTTATGGTGACGGCCTTGTCCTTGGAAACGGTGAGATTACCCTGTTTGAGCTTGTGCAGGCATATGCAGCGCTTGCAGGCAGGGGAGTTTATCAGCCCCTCAGGGTTCTTATGAGTGAAGATCCGGGACCGGCCGGATATCAGGAAAGGGTGTTCTCTCCCGGGGTTACGTCACTGATAGGCAATATACTCTCCGATAAAAGCGCCAGACTGCTTGAATTTGGCGCCGGAGGTGTGCTTGATTTTCCAATACAGACTGCAGTTAAGACAGGTACATCAAATGACTACAGGGATGCCTGGGCAGTTGGGTACAACAATGACTATACAGTGGGGGTGTGGATGGGGAATCTCGACAGAACTGCGATGGACAGGATAACCGGGGCAAAGGGCCCGGGAATAGTTCTCAGGTCCATATTTGCAGAGCTCAACCGCAATCGTGAAACAAGGCCCCTTTACCTGAGCCCTAAACTTGTTCAGATGGATGTATGCAGGGGCACTGGCCTACCTGCAGATGAAGAGTGCCCTGCGTACAGTGAATGGTTTGTACCCGGAACCGGTCCGGGCATGGCTGCAGAAAAACAGTCAACCCCGGTTAAAAAGTTAGAGATGATTCAGCCCTCCCCGGGACTAAGGCTGGCAATGGACCCGCGTATCCCTGATGACCATGAGTCGTTTTTGTTCAGCCTGTCGGGTGTCCCTGGCAATTCAAAGGTGGAGTGGTATGTGGATAATGAAATGGAGGCTGTTACTGACTCGGGCGACTATCTGTGGCCCATGAGCAAGGGAAGCCATACTGTTATGGCAAGGGTTTTTTCAGAGAAGAATACAAAAAAATCCGAGACACCGGGTGTTGCATTTCTGGTTAAGTAGGCCCATATCTGTCCAAACACCACTGTTTTTTCGCGCGTAATTCATTCTTCATTCATATTAATTTCATATTGTGAGTTCATAATTCTTTCAAAAACCTAAACAGGGGGAATGAATATGAACTCACTGAATGATTCCTATATCGGTCAAATTCAGGTCAGATATGGGCATGGCATGACAATCGAACCTGGCGTCAGGATTATTGTAAGGGATTCTGCCGGGAGAATCCTGCTGGTCAGGCAGATGGACAAAAAGAGATGGAGTATTCCTGCGGGACGTGTCGAGCCTGATGAAAGTATCACAGAGGCGGCGCGGCGTGAGGTTTTCGACATAACAGGCCTGAGTGTCGGTTCATTAAAACCCTTTGCCTACTACTCAGACCCGGTATATCAAATGGAATCCCCCGATGGGGAAAAGTTTCAGCAATATACAATGGCCTTTTTAACCGAGGACTTTTCAGGGAGTCTTTTAGAATCAACAGAAGAAATATCTGATGCAGGTTTTTTCTATATCAATAACTTACCTGATATCGATGATACCTATGTTGAAACGATTCAGGATCTGTTCCGGTTCCAGGGGGCAATAATATTGAAATAGAAAGCGATACATTAATAGAAATCAAGATAGAAACAAATCATGTGAGCTCTGGATGAACGGACTTCTATTCCAGAGAAGGTTTAAGGCCCTTCTCATTGAAAAAGACAGTTACCTGTTGGAACTTAGCTGATATATTCACCTTAATCATGTCAAAGCCGGAATGGTGAGGTGATGGGGCTTATTGAGTTTTCAGTGGAGTTACCGAAAGGAATGCCGGATCAGCAACGTTGATCCTAAGATAAAAAAGGGGCGAAAAATTTTTCGCCCCTACGATTCCAGTTGTCAGCAGGGTGGGATTTTATACCGCCACCGCATGGTATGTGAGATGAATCTCTTACAGACACTTCCTTGTAATGCCGAGAAGCTTGCGTGCCTCTTCTGCTGTGGCGATTCCGCGGCCGGCCAGCTTTGCAATATCAACAGCTCGTTTCACAAACTGCTCGTTTGTGCCTATGATCTTTTCACCATTCTTGACATCATAAACGATGTTGTCTTCAAGGCCTACACGTACACCGTCTGCTCCCATTGCCAGGGCAGCCAGCATCATGGACATATGAGATCCGCCTATACCGGATACAGACCATGTTGAACCCTCGGGCAGCATCTCTACCAGGAAGGCCAGGTTTTTAACTGTACCGGGCATACCGCCGGGGACGTTCATGATAAACTGATAATGTGTGGGGGTCTTGAGCCCGTGTTTTTTGATATAAAAGGCCGTGTTTCCCATAAAACCGGAATCAAACACCTCAACCTCGGGTTTTACATCATACTCAAGGCAGGCCTTTGTCAGTTTTTCCAGTAGACGCGGGTGGTTTTCAAAGACAAAGCTGTTTGCCCAGTTAAGGGTTCCTGCGTCAAATGAGCACATTTCCGGGCGGAGTTTTTCAAGATGCTGGATACGTTCTTCGTCAATATATGATCCTCCGGATGTTGTCAGGTTGATGATAACATCCAGATCTTCTTTTTTACATGACTCTCTTGTAAGCTCAATCGCCTCTGTGAACTTGTCCAGAGACATTGATTTAGACTCATCGTCATTACGTACATGGATATGCACGATGGCGGCACCGGCCTTTACAACTTTAACAACATCGGCTGCGATTTCATTAGGGTGTATGGGAACTGCCGGGGCCATTGCCCTTGAGGTTCCGGCGCCGGAAAGGCAGCACGAAATAATCAGGTTATTGGTATTTCTTTTTTCCATTACAATCTCTCCCTGTAATTTTTTTTTAATATGATTCCCTAAATTCTACTTTTTTACTGGCCTGGATTATACGATTCCGGACACCCCGGATCAACAGGTTTTCCAGGATATTTTTGGGGAACCTAGCAGAATTTTTGGGAATAGTAAAGCAATACTAATTTAAGGTTAAGGGTAACAGCCTAAATTTTTTTACTTTTTTAATCCTTTTTTTCTTCGGGTATCAAAACCATTACAGCTTCTCCTTTTGCAGTAACGTTTCCTGCAGCAGATACTGTAGCGCTTAAAATAACCTTTCTGCCCTTTATCTCCCTGACAGAGGCCCGTATTTCAAGTTCTTCACCAACCGGGGTCGGTTTAAGATAGTCCACTTTAAGTGATGCAGTAACAAACCTGGGCATGAGCACCTGCCCTACCTCAAAACCGTCCTGTTTCAGTTTTGCGGCTGCAGCAGTACCTGCACAGTGGCAGTCAACCAGGGAGGCGATAATTCCCCCGTATAAGAAATCAGGGAAACCTCCGGTTTTACTATCGTCAGGGGTGTAATAGCATACGCCCTCATCCCCGTCCCAACGGCTTTTAATCTGCATCCCTTTTTCATTCAGTTTTCCGCATCCGTAACAATGCGAGTAATTATCCGGATAAAAATCCTGAAAATATAATTCCGACATTTTATTAAACTCCGATTATAAAATACCTGCATGCTGCCCAGAGTTCTGCGGCAACACACAGGCATTTAACATATGTATATTACAATTATTAATCAGATTCTACGCTGCTTTTTTAAATGAAGTTTTCAATTCAGGGCTTATTATAAGCTCTGCCTCGGTAGAGTTCAGAACTTCCTCAACGGTTGTATCTTCAGAGATTTCTTTCAATACAAGCCCTTCGGGAGTAACTTCTATAACCGCCAATTCAGTAACTATCATTTTGACAACACCAACAGCGGTTACAGGAAGTGTCAATTTTTTCAGTATTTTTGGCACGCCCTTATTTGTATGCACTGTTGCTATGATTATCTTCTTTGCACCTGTAGCCAGGTCCATGGCACCGCCCATTCCGGGTATCATTTTTCCGGGCACCTTATGACTTGCCAGGTTGCCTTTTTCATCAACCTCAAGTGCTCCGAGAACTGCAGCATCAACATGCCCGCCGCGGATAATTGCAAATGATGTGGCACTGTCAAAATAGGATGCCCTCTTTGTAGCCGTAACGTGTGCTCCGCCTGCGTTTATAAGATCATAATCTTCTTTTCCCTTTTCCGGTGCTGCATCTACTCCGAGCATGCCGTTTTCAGACTGAAGAATTATATCCACTCCCTCAGGAAGATAATTTGCTACAAGAGTTGGTAAACCAATACCAAGATTAACTACATCTCCGTCACTTAATTCCTGGGCAATTCTTTTTGCAATAATTTCCTTTACATTACTCATCTGGATTGCTCCTTATTATATAGTCCACGAATATACCGGGTGTCATTACCTGATTGGGATCCAGCTCGCCTTCTTCAACAAGTTTTTTTGCCTGAACAATCACTGTATCTGCAGCGGTAGCCATGACCGGATTAAAATTCTGTGTTGTCTTATTGTAGAAGGTATTTCCGAAGGTATCAACAATGCTTCCTCCAAGGATTGCAAAATCGGCCTTTATTGGTAATTCAACAAGGTATTCTTTGCCTTCGATTACCATTGTCTGCTTGCCTTCAGCGGCTTCAGTGCCCACCCCTGTAGGGGTAAGTACCCCGCCAAGACCTGCGCCTGCGGCCCTTATCTTCTCGGCAAGGCTGCCCTGGGGAACAAGCTCCACCTCAAGGGTGCCTTCCATCATCTGCTTTCCGGTTTCAGGATTTGTCCCTATGTGTGAAGCTATGACCTTTTTAACAAGTTTTGCGGCAATAAGTTTGGAAATGCCGAGACCGGTTATGCTGGTATCATTGGCAATAATTGTTAAATCTTTTACACCTTTTTCAAGAATAGCCTCGACAATTGCCAGAGGGGCTCCTACTGAAAGAAAGCCCCCGACCATTATTGAGGCGCCGTCATTTATTTTATCGATTACGTCATCCAGACTAACAACCTTATTCTTCATGATGCGCACCTCCTCATTAAAGGGATTTGATTACATTGGTTGCAATAACGAGTCTCATGATTTCAGAGGTACCTTCATAAATTTCCGTAATTCTGGCATCGCGGCAATGTCTCTCCATAGGATATTCTGTGGTATAGCCATAGCCTCCCAGTATCTGCAGGGCCTTGTGAGTAACACGATGTGATGCCTCGGATGCAAACAGCTTTGCCATTGCACACTGTTTTGAGTACTTCTGCCTGTTCTGACCATCGTTCATCATTTCTGCTGCCTGATATGTCAGCAACCTTGCGGCCTCTATATCTGTTGCCATATCCGCAATCATCCACTGTATGGCCTGGAAGTTTGAAATTGATGCATTAAATTGTTTTCTTTCTTTAGAATATGCAACTGCCTCTTCCATGGCTGCCTGTGAAATACCAAGTGCCTGTGCAGCGATCCCTACGCGACCGCCATCCAGCGTATGCATGGCAATCTTGAAGCCTTTGCCTTCTCCTCCGAGCAGGTTTTCTGCCGGAACTTCACAGTCTTCAAAGATAAGTTCCGTGGTTGAAGAAGAGAGCAGCCCCATCTTTCCTTCGGCCTTGCCTACAGAAAACCCCGGGGTTCCTTTTTCTACGATAAACATGGAAAGGCCCTTATGGCCTGCATCCTTGTCCGTCTTTGCCATTACTACCGCGATGTCGGCTACACCGCCGTTTGTTATAAATGTCTTCTGGCCGTTAAGGATATATTTTCCGCCCTTAAGTTCTGCCCTTGTTGCTGTTCCTGATGCATCGGAACCTGCTCCGGGTTCTGTAATTCCGAAACATCCGATATGTTCGCCCGTGCATAATTTGGGCAAAAATTTCTTTTTCTGCTCTTCGGTTCCAAAATAATAGATCGGTGAAAGGCAGAGTGAGTTATGAGCGGATACCGTAACACCTGTAGAGGCGCCGCCACGTGAAATCTCTTCAACGGCTATGGCATATGAAACGTAATCCATACCCGCACCATTATATTCTTCAGGATAAACAATCCCCATTATTCCCATTTCGCCAAGCATTTTAATGACTTTCATCGGAAACTTATGCTGTTTGTTATATTCTGCAACATTTGGTTTTATTTCTTTTTCTGCAAACTTCCTGCACATATCTCTAATCATTTGCTGTTCTTCACTTAACTGAAAATCCATACTATCTCCATATTGATAAAATATATTTTTTTAAGATTAATAAGCCTGTTCAGGCTTTTGCATATCTCATGACATGCATTTGAATGAGTGCCTACGAACTACCTTACCCTGTAATACACTGATATTACAGATATAATTGCATACCAAAATATTATCTGATCCGAACTTTTCTTTTATGTGTAAAGGCTTTTTACAACGTGGAAAATCTGGAAACTGCTATTCATGCTAACCTGTTATTCCAGGTTACCATTATTTAGAAGAATATATGGTAGGCTGACTGACTATCTATGACTCAATAACGTTATAAATCTATAACTCTGTTCCCCTTCTGTAAATTGAGATAATTACACAGGGATGACCTTAATATCATCCCTGTATGATAAAACACCATATATTAGAGATATCAAACTGGCAACCATTTTTATTGGTTTTTCTTTATTTTATCATCTGGAAATAGTTACACTTTTTATAAAATAACCAGTCAGCAGCACTTAATGTCTATCTAATCCATCGATATTAAAGCCTATTTCAACACATATATCGTTTTCATATGGAATTGTTGGTTTGCATATAAAAATGATTTTCCTCTGATTAACCTCCTCTTTCTCAAGTTATATAAAAAGCCATTTTAAAAAACGGCCGCTTTTACAATTAAGAAGATTTCAGCATATTGGTCGCTATAACAAGCCTCATTATCTCTGATGTACCCTCATAAATTTCAGTAATCCTGGCATCGCGGCAATGTCTTTCCATCGGGTATTCAGTTGTATAGCCGTAGCCTCCAAATATCTGCAGTGCCTTGTGTGTAACACGATGAGAAGCCTCCGAAGCAAACAGTTTTGCCATTGCGCACTGTTTGGAGTATTTCTGCCTGTCGTCGCCATTCATCATATCCGCTGCCTGAAATGTCAGTAATCTCGCGGCTTCTATATCCGTAGCCATGTCAGCGATCATCCATTGTATGGCCTGAAAGGAGGATATTGACTGATTGAATTGTCTTCTTTCCTTTGAATAGGCAATAGCCTCTTCCATTGCCGCCTGAGAAATGCCAACTGCCTGGGCGGCAATACCGACACGACCGCCATCCAATGTATGCATTGCTATCTTAAATCCCTTTCCTTCTCCACCAAGCAGGTTTTCTTCAGGAATTTCACAGTCTTCAAAAATTAACTCCGTGGTAGAGGAAGACATCAGTCCCATTTTCCCTTCAGTTTTTCCTACGGAAAATCCGGGTGTTCCTTTTTCAACTATAAACATGGATAAACCCTTGTGACCTGCATCCTTTTCTGTCTTGGCCATAATGACGGCTATATCAGCAACCCCGCCGTTTGTAATAAAGGTCTTGGAACCGTTAAGTACATATTTTCCGTTTTTTCGCTCCGCCCTTGTAATCGTTCCGGACGCATCAGAACCCGCTCCCGGTTCTGTAATACCGAAGCAGCCTATATGTTCGCCCGTGCACAATTTTGGCATGAATCTCTTCTTTTGTTCTTCAGTTCCAAAATAATAGATCGGTGAAAGACAGAGTGAATTATGTGCTGATACAGTAACACCGGTGGAGGCCCCGCCCCGCGAGATCTCTTCAACAGCTATTGCATAGGAAATATAATCCATGCCGGCCCCGTTATACTCCTCGGGATACACGATCCCCATTATTCCCATTTCACCCAGCTTTTTTACCTGCTCCATTGGAAATTTTTTCTGCCTGTTATATTCAGTTGCTATTGGCTTTAATTCCTTGTCGGCAAACTTCCTGCACATATCCTTTATCATCTGATGTTCTTCATTAAGTTTGAATTCCATAAGAATTGCCCCCTGATTATTTTATTATTTTATTTTGAAAATGGTTATCTCTTCCAGCCCTTATATTTTATATAGATACAAGGCAAAGCTCATGCCAACCTTGTGAAATATTTAACAACTATAACACATTGTTATTATTAGATTTAAATATGAGACAGCAAATATTTTAATTTAAATTTCTCTTATTGATGTAAAGGCTTTTTACAAGGTGGAAAATATGGAGTACACTTGACCTGCTTCAAATGTTAACTTAATATTTTGATTTTGATATCAGGGGGATAAGGTTTTTACATAAGGTATATATGAGACGCTTTTTTATCGATGAAATAAATCCTGAAGACGGAGTATGTTCTCTTCCTGAAAAGGAAGTGAGGCACATGATAAAAGTCCTGCGAATGAAACAGGGGGACCGTGTTATCTTAATGGATGGGAAAGGTCGTCGTTTCGAATCGGTGATAGAGCATATTTCCCGGCATGAGGCCTCTGCAAGAATAACCATGGAATTGCCGGAATTGTCCTCATCCCCGGTTGCAATAAATATCTGCCAGGCTGTACTTAAACCCCGCATGATGGACTATATGGTAGAAAAGACATCGGAACTTGGTGTATCCCGTATAACACCCTTTTATTCAGGGAGAACAGTAATCAAATTTGATGAAAATAATGCTTCAAATAAAACAAGACACTGGAAAGAGATAGCCCGAAGTGCGGTAAAACAGTCTGGCCGCCCCTCTCCTGTTGAGATATCCGATCCGTTGATGTTCAATGATTTGTTAAAGTTGATTCATGAATCCGATGGATTTAAAGTTGTGCTCTGGGAAAGTGAAAATAACACAGATCTTAAAGAACAGCTCCGGTCTGTGCCCCCCTCCGGAGACATTACCGGCATCATCGGACCTGAAGGGGGATTTACAGAAAATGAAATCGATCAGCTTAGGGAAGCTGGCATTATACCCGTTTCCCTTGGAACAAGAATTCTAAGGGCTGAAACTGCGGCCATAGCCCTTTCAACAATAATACAGTATGAGTGGGGAGACCTGGGTATATAATTGTTGACTTCACATGAATCAGGGCTTAAGTATTGTAACCTTGTAAAACTAAGTGAAGAAGCAAGGCGGTTTTTATTTAATGAGCAGCAAATCCGAAGAAAATATTCTTGAGTTTGATAGAGAACATATCTGGCACCCCTACTCCTCCATGAAAGATCCGCTGCCTGTTTATCCTGTTGCATCTGCGAGCGGGGTCAGGCTGAAACTTCTGGACGGCCGGGAGCTGGTGGACGGCATGTCTTCCTGGTGGGCAGCAATCCATGGCTATAATCATCCTGTTCTGAACAGGGCAATTGAAAACCAGGTCAATAAAGTTGCGCACGTCATGTTCGGCGGGCTTACACATGCGCCGGCGGTTGAACTGGCATCTCTCCTCGTAGAAATTACCCCTGAAAATCTTGAAAAGGTCTTTTTCTGTGATTCAGGTTCTGTGTCCGTTGAGGTCGCCATAAAGATGGCCATCCAGTACTGGTATGCAGCAGGGCAACCGGAAAAAAAGAAACTGCTTACCATCAGGTCCGGGTATCATGGTGATACATTCGCAGCCATGTCGGTCTGCGATCCTGTTACCGGGATGCACCATCTCTTTAAGGGTGTCCTTACCGAGCAGTTTTTTGTGGATGCCCCGCGCACAGGCTATAATGATGAATGGGACGAAGAAGATATAAAGGGCATGGAAAAAATCCTTCATGACCATAATAATGAAATAGCCGCCATTATCCTTGAACCTGTCGTACAGGGCGCCGGCGGAATGAGGTTCTACTCCCCGGAATATCTTAAGAGGGCGCATGAACTTTCACGTGAATACAATGTGCTTCTTATTGCCGATGAGATAGCAACAGGTTTTGGAAGGTCAGGCAGCCTCTTTGCCTGTGAAAAGGCAAAGATATCCCCTGATATCATGTGCGTGGGAAAGGCCCTTACAGGTGGTTACATGAGTATGGCCGCCACAATTGCAGCCAGCCATGTCAGCGATACCATATCATCGGGTAAAGAAGGCGCCTTTATGCACGGGCCTACATTTATGGCAAATCCCCTTGCATGCTCCGTTGCCCTTGCCAGCGTAAAGCTCCTGCTCTCCATGCCCTGGAAAAGAAGGGTAGCTGAGATAGAGAAACGGCTTAGAGAAGGTCTGGCCGGGTGCACTGACTCACCTGCGGTAGCAGATGTTAGGGCTCTTGGGGCCATAGGGGTTATTGAGATGAAAGAGCCGGTTGACATGGAATCCATACAGCGCCTGCTGGTAGAAGAGGGAGTATGGCTCAGACCCTTTGGAAGGCTTATATATACCATGCCGCCATATATCATCTCTGATGAGGATCTTGATAAAATCACCGGTGCAATGAGAAAAATTGTGAGCGGGCAGAGACAGTAAAAATGGATAAATATGATTTCATAACCTCAGCACTGGAAGAACGCAAAAACAATCATCTTTTCCGCAGCCTTAAGACCGTTGTTCCTCTTGCGGATACAGAGATTGACGTAAACGGGCGGAAGATGATTAACTTCTGTTCCAATGATTATCTCGGGCTTGCAGCACATCCCCTTCTTAAGCAAAGAGCAATCGAATACACCGAAAAATATGGTGCCGGCTCAACGGCATCAAGACTCGTATGCGGAAATTACGACTGTTTTGAAAAACTGGAAGATAAACTTGCCCGCCTGACCGGGCACGAGGGAGCCATTGTATTCAACTCGGGATTTCAGGCAAATGTATCGCTGCTGCCTGCACTGGCTGACTCGGACACCCTTATCTTTTCTGACTTCCTGAATCATAACAGCATTATTCAGGGCTGCAAACTTTCGCGATGCTACGTGAATACCTTTCGCCATAATGATCTTGATCACCTGGAGGACCTTCTTAAAGCCAGCGCAGGAAATCATCCCAGAAATTTTATTGTTACGGAATCCATCTTCAGCATGGACGGCGATGTATGCGATATTGATACCCTGATATCCCTGTCAGAAAAATATAATGCACTGCTGTTTGTTGACGAGGCCCATGCCACTGGTGTCGTCGGCAAAAACGGCATGGGCATAAGCAGCAATAAAAATGTGGACATGGTTATGGGGACATTTTCAAAGGGGGTTGGTTCCTTTGGCGCATATATCTCATCAAACAATATGATAAGAGACTACCTCATCAATTTCTGCAACGGGTTTATCTATACGACTGCCCTTCCGCCTGCAGTAATAGGTGCCATTGATGCTGCGCTTGAACTGATACCCGGAATGGACAAAGAACGAAAAGAGCTCATGGCCAACTCTGACAGACTTCGAAGCGGATTGAGTAAAATGGGCTATGATACGGGAAAATCAACAATGCACATCATTCCTGTAATAATAGGTGAAGAAAAAGAGGCATTAAGGTTATCGGGCTGGCTGGAAGAAAACAATGTGCTGGCAACTACATTCCGTCCGCCCACAGTACCCAGGGGACAGTCAAGGATAAGGATAGCACTCACAGCCGCACATAACGAAAAGCATGTTGATCTGCTGCTGGACCTGTTCGGGAGGTGGCACAAAGGATGATATTTCCGGGCAGGATATTTATTACAGGGACAGACACTGGCATAGGTAAAACACTTGTATCTGCAATGCTTCTTACGGGTCTTGAGGCAAAATACTGGAAGCCGGTTCAGAGCGGACTTGAGGATATTACCGATACGGACTGGGTCAAAGAAAAAACAGGGCTTGATGATTCTCGCTTTTTTCCGGAAACCTACAGGCTCAAACAGCCCCTGTCACCACATGCCTCTGCCGAGGCGGACGGCGTCCGTATTGAGCTGAATGATTTTAAAATTCCTGAAACAGGGGATGATGAAACATTAATAATAGAAGGTGCCGGAGGCCTGCTGGTTCCCCTTAATGAAAGGGAACTGATGATAGATCTTATAAAAAGGTTCAATGCCC
This sequence comes from Desulfatiglandales bacterium, assembly GCA_963667015.2. Lineage (GTDB taxonomy): Bacteria > Desulfobacterota > DSM-4660 > Desulfatiglandales > HGW-15 > JAAZBV01. The sequence continues at coordinate 186,322 of CAXXJJ010000001.1, read as the reverse complement.
CTGCACTTATTGTAGCGAGAAGCGGTCTCGGAACAATCAACCATACACTTTTAACAGTCAATCAGCTTAGAATTGACGGGATAGAAATCCTTGGTGTTGTAATGAACGGACCCAGGAGCCGCAGCAACCGTGATGCAATCGAGGCCTTTGGTAAAGTGAAGGTGATTGCCGAAATTGAAAACATTGAAGATATTAGTCCTGAAAGCCTGAAAGAGGGCTTCAGAAAGCACTTTGGATAATGATTATGAAAAACAGCAAATACTATATTGATCTGGCAGAAGAGGTGCTGGAAGGCGATCTTCCGGATAATTCGGTATATCTGGAAATCCTGTCGGCGCCTGACGCCGATCTTCCGGGCATCCTTACCGGTGCAGGTATGCTGAGAGAAAATTATTTCGGAAGAAAGATTCATCTCTGTACAATATGCAACGGCAAATCCGGAAAATGTTCGGAGGACTGTAAGTTCTGCTCTCAGTCTTCCTTTTCCAAAACCGAGGCCCCGGTATATCCCATCCTTGAAAAGGAAGAACTGCTGAAGGGCGGACTGTTTTCCCAGGACAAACCCATAAACAGGTACTCAATAGTTACCACGGGCAGAGGGCTCCCGCGCAAAGATGTAGAGGCGGTTGCGGATGCCATGAGAGAGCTTGATGATACAAAGATAAAAAAATGTGTCTCCCTTGGTATTCTAAAGGATGAAGAACTAAAGCTTCTTAAGGATGCAGGCATAACCAGGTATCATCACAACCTTGAGACAAGCCGGAGTCTTTTTAAAGAGGTATGCACCACACACACCTATGATGAGAGAATCGATACAATAAGGGCAGCGAAAAATCAGGGCATGGAAATATGTGTCGGAGGCATATTCGGTGTTGGTGAGACAGACGAGCAGATACTTGAGATAGCCCTTGATATAAAGGCGCTGGATGTTGATGCTGTTCCGATCAATTTTTTAGTACCCATAAAGGGGACGCCCTACGGGACAGTTCATACGCTTTCCCCGTCAAAATGCCTTAAGATAACTGCCTTTTTCAGGTATTTCCTGCCACATAAGCAGATTATTATCTGCGGCGGTAGAGAGAAGAATCTTAAGGAGCTGCATCCTCTCATTTTTTATGCAGGTGCCAGCGGGACAATGACCGGTAACTATCTGACCACTGACGGCAGATCACTTGATGATGACCTGGAAATGATAAAGCAGCTTGGGCTGGAGGTTGAGGAGAAGTAAGAAAAGAAAGGGTTCGAGGGGCCGAGGGTTCAGGTGTTTGTTTGTTGAAGCATTGAGTCTTTCACTCGACCCCTTGAAACCTTGAACCCTTCGTTTGTTACCGTTCCACCACCCTGTTCTCAATGCTATCCCCGCTTAACTCTTTACTCAAATTATCTGCATCATTTCCGGAGTAAAATCCACCGGCAAAGAGGAAACGAACATTGTCAGTATGGTCTGTTGTTATGACATAGGGAAAATATTTTTTTTGCGTCAGAAGATTCATGGTGTTCTGAAGTGCTTCATCATCAGTAAAGCTGCCAATATAACATGCATATGCGGTCTTTTTTACCTCAGCGTCCTCTATATCATTTTCTTCTATAAATATCCTGGCGCTCTCCGCATCAGGGTAATAGCCGGAATAGACTCTGTACCATATGCCCTTTTCAGCAAAATCCAGTTTCACGGGATATGAGTCGATCCCCCTGTCGGCATATATGCGGACAGCAGTTTCTGCCCTTTCCATAGTTTTATAGGAACCAAGATAAACAGAGTATGGATAACTTCCTTCCCTGTATTCGGGTATGACCTCTTCCGGTGCGCTCTTTTTCTCTTCCGCTGTTTCTATTGATTCGACTGCCGGAGAAGGAGACTCTTTCTCTATTTCTTCGTCAACCGAAATATTTTCGCCTTCAAATGTGTTTTCTTCTTTCTCAGGCAATGTCTCTTTTTCTACAGGTTCGATTTTTTCAGGGATTTCCTGACTCATACTTATGTCAGATTCCGGGAGTGAATTATTTTCAGGGAAAATAATTCCCGTCTGCCACAATATTCCTGATGCTATCAGTATTATTACTGCAAGGGAGATGATTGCCTTACTTATCCTGTTTTTCTTTTTATTTACCGCTGCTGTTGTTTCCTGTTTCACGGCTAAAGCACTGGCAGTATTTCTCCGGGAGTATTTATTTCTAAGGGCGTCAGGAATAAGCTCAGCCTTAACACCATTAAGGATAACACCCAGTATATTACATTTTGCCTGCTTAAGCTGATCGGATGTTCTTTTCAGCACTTCCCGGGATACCAGTTCGGGCCTGTATACAACAAGAAGTGCGTCTACCTGAACTCCCAGGATTGCTGTATCAGCAGTGGTAAGAACCGGGGCAGAGTCAAGGACGATAATGTCATACTCTTCTTTAACCTCTTCAATAAACTCGATAAACCGCTGAGAATTGATCAGCTCGGCAGGATTGGCGGGAATTGAACCGCTCGTTATAATATTCAGGTTATCAAAGCCGGGAGTCAGCATAAGATCGTCCATGGTCATTTGCCCCATGATCATGTCGGTAACAGTATTCAGGGCATCCTCCCAGGGGCAGTAACCGAGGAGAATCTCTGTCAGGCCCTGACCATCTTCTATGGAAAATATACTACCCAGTACAGGACTTCTAAAGTCTGCCTCCACAAGGAGCGTCTTTAAACCTGCCTGAGCAAGGCTAATTGCCAGGTTGGCCGAAACCATAGACTTGCCTTCCCGGGGATAACTGCTCGTAATAACTATTGTCTTTGCCTTTTCATGCCCTCCGGCAATCAGGACATTGGTCCTCAGTGCCCTGACACTCTCCGAGATCATGGTTTTCGGGGCAAAATGTGATACCAGGTTGATATACATTCTGCCGGCTGACTCATCCGGTTCTTTCTTGAGACCCTCAATTACTTTTTTCCTGAATGTCTGAGGAATAACTCCAAGAACCTTGAGCCCGAGGTTTTTTTCAATTTCATCAATAAGTCTGACCTGACCCGAAAAGATCTCTGATAACAGGGCTAATATCAGTCCAAGGAGAGCCCCTGCAATCAATCCTGCCAGGCATGTCTTCACAATGTCCGGCGGATTAACAGGTTCGGATGGAAGCTGTGCCCGTTTTACAATCTCGACCACGTTCGGTTTTTCAGCAAGCCTGATCATGGCATCCTGTTTTTTTTCTTCAAGAAAGGAGGCCATGCTTCCGGAATCATCAACCTCTTTTTTCAGCCGGTTAAATTCTAGCTGCTTATCCATCAGGTCATTGATTTTTGAATCAACTTCCTGGATATTCTGTTCAAGTTTGTCTTTTTCCCCAGAATCTTTTTCAATACGAATCGCGTCTTCCAGTTCCTTTTTACGTAAAAGAAGATTTCCACTCTGGTGATCGATTAATATAATCTGGTTATCCTGGCTGAAGCGGTTTAACTGTTCCTCTGATTTTTCAAGGTTTTCTTTTGTTGTTTTCAGCTGCTCTTCAATATATTTAATAACCTCTTTCAGGCGGCTTTGCTGTTGCCCGGACTGCTGCCTGATGTAGGTCTCTGCCAGTTCATTTGCCAGTTTCTGTGCAAAGGCGGGGTCTTTGTCTGTTACACTTATATGGATTATATTTGAGGCATCTTCCTTTTCAAAGGTTACCTTTGATCTCAGGTCACCAATAACAGCATACACTTCCGGCGCATTTATTGATCCTGCCCGGGGTAATAATGAAAGATTTCCTGCAACCTCGACCAGCAGGTCATAACTTGTAATTATCACCTGTTGTGTCTCTATATCATCAGCCTCGGGCGATGATAATATCTTTGAAAAAAGGCCCCCAACAGCAGCCTCTTTTTCAAACTTAATGCTGCATGTGGATTTGTAGAGAGGGGAGAAGATCTTCCGGGCGGAATAGGCGGCACTTAAAATAAGCAGCACGGCCGCTGTGTAAATAATCATGCGCCTTCTTTTTTCTACGATTCGCCACAATCTCGCAATAATCAGGTTGAGCTTACTCAATAGGACCTCCTTCCTGTACCAGTTCATCCGGGTCAATCCAGCCCTCTATATACAATAAGGGATCATCTGTCAGGGATATCTCCTTCCTTTCATCCAGTTTTTCCTGTTTATCGTTATATAATATTTCAATCACAGGGCTAAGGGGGTGACGCCTGTCAGTAAACAGGACCCTCCCTATCTGGCCATTGTTGAGTTTTACCCATGAGTTAACGGGAAACAGTGAGATCTGTTTTAAAAAAATCTTCAGGATCTTCGAAGGAAATTTCCATCTGTCTGCCTGTATTATGGAATTTACTGCATCTGTCCGGGTGAACTTATCTCTGTAAGGTCTGTTCCTGATCATGGCGCAGTAGATATCGGCAAGCCCGATAACTGCTGAGAGTTCAGGAATTTCAGCCTCCTTTAATCCGGAGGGATATCCCGAACCATCAGCTCTCTCATGTGTACTGAGAGCCGCTTCAGCAAGCCATGTATATCTGTCGCCAAGAGTCATCAGAAGATCATAACTGGTTTCAGGATGTTTTCTGATGAGCGTGAGATCACTTTCCGATAATTTTCCTTTGACTGAAAGAATATCTTCCGGAATTTTATACATCCCCACATTTTCCAGAAAAGCGGCAAGACCAAGTTTTAACATCATCTTGATGTCATAATTCATGCCCTTTCCTATCTTGAGTGATGTGAATGTAACATCCACAGTATGGGTAAATATATCCTCCGCCTCATTTTTTACTGACATGACATATTTATAGAGACTGTCAATGAGATCCTTCTCCACAACCGCGTGCAGATCGGAAAGGATCGGAGAGGGGCTGATCTGCATATCATTTTTTACCCACTGGCCTGTTTCCCTGGCCCTGTCTACAAAGGAGTGGTAAAAGCTCTCAGCCTCGAAGGAGCTTGCTCTTCTCAGGACCTTTTTAGGAGAAAGGGTATCCAGGTTGCGGGATTTGAAAAACCAGGAATCACTAAGCCTGAAACCCTTTCCCTGCTTTGCAGGTTCGGGCGGCTTTCCTGTCTCACCCTTTTTACCCTTTGTCTTTATTATGTCAGAAAATCGCACCATCGCTGATTATTCTCTCCACAATTTTTTTATTTATTATATTTTCCCCTGCGCTGGAGCCTATCAAAAGAGACAGATCACACAGGTTGTTAATTTTTCTTGGAACACCCCCTGTGTGTTCAAATATTTTTTCTATTGCCTCATCAGAGAAAACATTGTCTCTCCCTCCTGCCTTCTGCTGTCTGAAGACAATATACCTCTCAGTCTCTTTAAAATCAAAGGGTGTAAGGTGGTATTTTATTGCGATTCTTTGATCCAGCTGTTCTATGTTTTTCACCTTGCGTACCAGTTCAGGCTGACCTATAAGAATTATGGTCATTAGAAACCTGTTGTTCAGCTGGAAATTGAGCAGCAGCCTCAGATCTTCAAAGGTTGATTCATCGAGCAGCTGCGCCTCATCAATTATCAGGAGTGTTTCCTTACCGGCATCCAGATTTGCCAGCATTTTTTCATTGAGCAGTCTCAGGCATTTTACCTTTGAATCAGGGATTTCCGGGATGCCGAACTGATATAAAATTTCCTGGATGAACTCATTGGAATCAAGTTTGGGGTTTATGACTATTCCTATATCATACTTGTCTTCAGGGAGGTCCCTGACAAAGAGCATTGAAAGGGTTGTTTTACCGCATCCTATCTCACCGGACAGCATGGCACTGCCTTTTCTCATCCGGGCAGCATAAATAAATCGTGTGAGCCCCTCTTCATGAGAGTTTGAGAGATAGAAAAAGTCCGGATCAGGCACATTTTCAAATGGGAATTTTTTGAATCGCCAGTAATCTAGATACATTTATCTTCTTATTAACATTAATTTTAAAAATTGTGTACGCCTGAAAATTTCGCCCATTATAGCTTTTTTTTAATAAATATAAAGTGACTTAAACGGGGTTGATAAAGAAAAAGAAACAATATATTAATACTTTGGCTTTAATGTCAAAATGTTTAATAAAATCGGATGGCTTCAGGCCTGTCCACAAAATGAAATGAGGTATGCCATGGATCTTAAGCCCTTTTATAACCCTGAACAGAATGAAGGACCTATGAAGGTCGCAGCCTTTATGTCAGGCTCCGGAAGCAATATAAGGATGCTTTTAAAAAGGGAAAATGAGCTGATCAGAGAGAAGGGAAAATCTCCCTTTCATGTTGTATTCATATTCAGCGACAGGTCAGACGGTAAATGTCAGGGAGAAAAAATCGCCCTTGAAAACGGGCTGCCATATTTCAGTTATGATATACGCAAATTTCACAGCATTCGCGGAGCAGGCAGGACAGTTGCTTCTCCTGAGGGCCTTGAGACCAGGAGAAAATATGACAGGATTGCACAAACCCTTGTTGATGCATTTGATATCAACCTGATCGCCCTGGGCGGATATATGAGTGTGACAACAATCGAAAGATGCGTTAATGTTCATCCTGCAGATCTTTCCGTTTTAACATCTGATAACAAAAGGAAATATACGGGTGACCATGCGGTACTGGACGCCATAGTAGACGGGGAGACGAGTCTCAGGGCTTCAACCCTGTGGACGGATCAGGGCGTTGACACCGGCCCGCTCCTCATGGTCTCGGACCCGGTTGAAGTAAACCTGCCCGGGCCCATTGATTCCCTTAAAAAAGATAAGGATCTTCTGAACAGGGTGGTTGATGAACACCAGGAAAAACTAAAGGAAAAGGGCGACTGGGTTATTTTTCCTAAGACAATAGAGATGATAGCAGAAGGAAGGTTTGCATTTGATGACCGGAACAGGGTTTATGTTGATGGTGTGCCGGTACCTGGGGGATACAGGGAGAGTTAAAAGACAGGCTGAAGCTTTTTAGACTGAAGGCTGTTAGTTTTTATATTGCATTTGCTACAGCCTATAGCCTAAACCCCTTCAGTCTGTTTTTCGTCAGCCTGCTTTTCTAGCTACGATGACGTAGCGATTCGTAACACCCAGTATCTTCTTTTTCTGCATAGAAGCCACAACACCCGCATGAAACCTCTCCGATGACATTGGAGCCCACATGATATGGATTTCTTCCCAGCCTGATTTTGCCATTACATTAAGATAGTCATTTATAAGGATGGAATTCTTCCTCACTTCATCCATTGCAGGTGTGCCCTGAAAATCCCTCCAGTCCGCGTTTATCATGGCAAGCCTTGTATCTTTTTTACTATTCTCATGGGCTAATCTAAAGAACCTTTCCAGAAAGTCCAGGTAATCTTCCTTTGAAAGATTCGATATGCTTTCCTCTTCGTATTCCTTTGCCTTTTTACTGAAGTAAGGCGGATCAAATATTATAAGGTCCGGTTTTGTCTTTCCGTTGACCGGCCATTTGAGATTATGCCTGTCCCAGAAATGTTGTTCTATCTCCGGCCGCTCATCCATTCTATCCACCATATCGAAACTCCAGCAGCGTCGATTGAATGCCAGGCATGTATCAGCCACTACCCCTCCGCCTGCCATTGGATCAAATACAAGATCATTCTGTCCGGAGAAAAAATAAAGAATGTGAGCAACAAGTTGTGCAGGTATCCTTCCGGGCCATTCATTTCCGAATCTTTTATCACAATCGGTCCATTTCCAGTCATCCCAGGTCCTGATTCCCCACTGTAATTTCTGGTATCTGGTCATGTCATCTTTTCCTTCGAGTTTAAGCGCCCAGACCAGAGGTTCAGGCCAGCCGTGCTTTTCGGCGACCTGAGGAACAGTGAACCCGGCTTCAAGATCGCTATTTGGCCATTTTGCCAGTATCGGCATTTTGGCCAAATGGTTATTAACAGTTTTTCTTGGAGTTGAGAGAATATTTGCAATTCTTTCCTGGGGCAGACCTAATTTTGTCATATGAAATATCTTTAAATCGGTTTTAGCCAGATTCGTTGCCCTCAGATCGGAGATATAACCATCAACAGTCTGTCTTGATCGTCCGACATCTTTACCTATCTCTTCCGAACTAAGTTTCGGATTTTCCAGATATGCACGTCTCGCAGTTATTCTGGCTTCATCATCATTGAGCTGCCTCGGACCTATGGCCTTTTGTGCGGCATAGAGCAGGGGGGACTTTCCATTTAGGTTTATAATCTCTGCACAAACATCTTTTTCACCGATACTTTTATATGCCTGAAACCTGTGAGCGCCATCCAGAATGCGGTATTTGCCCGGTTCATCAGGGTGCGCCTGTAAATGAATTGGGTCAAACTCGAAACCATCTCTCATATTTTCTTCAAACATTGAGACCCGTTTGTGATCTATGCTGTTTCTGGGATAGATAGAATAATCCAGGATAATGTCTTCAATCTTTACTGTTTCTGCTTTGCTCATGATCGTTTCCTTTCTCTTTGAATCAGACTGAAGGCTGTTAGTCTGAAGACTGTTAGGAAGAATGCTGTTGGACTGCCGCCGTCACCAGGGCTTTGCCGGTCCATGGATTGCTGACAGGGTTTTTACATGGCCTATGGCAATGCTGATAAAACTTATAAATTTGAATTTATTTTAATTCAGAGGTGCTATAAAAACAGTATGAAGCTGTTTAATAGGTTGAAAACTATTAAGTGTATTTTGCATTTCCTAACAGCCTTTAGCCTAAACCGCTTCAGACTGCTTTTGATATTACAATCTTCATGCCATATTGATGCGGACAAAGATGAAAATTAGTAAAAGGCAGTAATGGCAGGGCATTCGATCTCATTGATAGATATGAAAAGGTATTAATCTGTTTTGTTTTGATGATTTAAAAAAAATTAAAGATGCACAACACCATGTGCACGATGCACATTTTTTAATGCAAAAACCTTTCCCCGAAAGCTGGACTCAGGAGAAATGACGTCCGAATTTATCCTTCTTGATCACTTATACAAAAATGTGTAATATCCACAAGTCTCACAAAAAAATGGCATTTTTAAATATAATCCCAAGATAATTATCCGCTATCTTTCCGTATAACCTTCAAATTGTGAAGATAGACGGATCTTTAGAATAACTTGTTAGGGATCGAGATGAGATACAATACTGCTGAAAAAGAAACTATTGGCCTATGTATATCTCTTGAAGCAGTTGGAGATATTGCAAATCATGCATTGTTAGAGCTCAGAGACGTTTCAGCGTATCCAGGGGAAGTTGAAGTTTATTTCCATTCGCATATTCACCGAGACTTATTCATAATTCGGCTCCTTGATTTTGTAAAAGAAAGTGGTGATAGCAGGCTAATTGGAGTATCTGGCTCTTGTTTAAAAGTGCTACAATCTGCATGTGATACTCGCTCTTTCGATCAAGATAATAGTATTGAATCTTTGCAAATATCAGTAAAGGAGTTGGATGAATGGTTAAACTATAAAACCACAATCAAACTATGGCTACCAACTCTTGACATTGAAGCAGATATAGAAGTTAGCCGGTTAGATTTCATTTCAATATCTGGGAATCATTGTAAACATAATCTTTCAAGATTAACTGGCGTATCAAAGCAGATTCATTCAATTTTAGAAAGCAATGGATATTCAGTACCTTTAGAACAAATCCCATTGGCATTAGATGATTTTCGGGGTCATTTGCAGGAAAATTATTTTATTTATTACGGAACCTGGCTTGGTGAGATGCTAAACAACATACGCTGGAGCATCCAAAGCTACCTACAGCCAACATATAGAGTATCTTACACAAAAGATGACCCAAACGACATAAGATATCGTTATGAATATCCTGTAGATGTAACAAAGGAAATCCCAAGGCAATGGTTTTGGAGATTGATGAATAATATTAGAACTGGTCCATACTTCAAAAAGTTTGCAGGTGCACACTACCTTAAAGAACAAAGTTCACTGGAGTGGCGTGATAGATAAAGAAAAAAGCCCTAACATCAGCATCAAGTCGGATTTGGCGAAAAACTTGCCAAACCGCTTATGCAGCGCGTTATCCGGGTAATCCATCATGCATTCAAATTGTATTATCCGACGGTTTTTATTTCGGTGGTGTCGATCAAGGAACAAAGTGAAATTTAAAACAGCAACTGAACTTAAAATTGATAGCCTGTTCCACTATACACCGTTCACAAAACCTGAACGTCTCGCACGGGTCTTTACTGAAAAATCAGTATATTGCTCAAATCCAAAAGATTTCAATGATCCTTGGGATTGCCGTCCATGTTTCAACAAGGAGGAGTTAAAAGACCCAAAAGAATACGACCGTATAGTGGATTGGTTTGCGCACTGCGACAGAAAAAACAATCCATCTTTGCCAGAGAAGGAACATCTACATCGAGAGCAAGAGTTAAGATCGAATTACAGATTGCTTGAATCCCTAATAGATCAGATGACCTCAGAAATGGAAAAGGCTATTCAATCTCAGTATCGAGTTTTTTGTATGAGCATCCATCCTGATTCACATCTCATGTGGTCACACTATGGTGACAAGCACCAAGGTGTTTGTCTTGAGTTTTCGGTGAAGAATAGCCTTTTCTGTGGTGCTCTACAAATTCAATACATGAAGAAATATCCAATTTTTAATTTATATGAGCAAGGCGTATTTGAAAATCTAAAGCCTTTAATCTCAAAATCTATCATATGGAGCTATGAAGATGAATTTCGTCTCGTCACAGCGGAGCTACCGTATGTTTTCCCAAATATTCCTACATCCGAAAAGGGTTTTGTTCCATTACCTGACGGTGCTTTGAAATCAGTTATTCTCGGGTGTCAGATGACAGATGCAAATAAAGATATAGTAAGTTCTCTCATTTCGAATTCTGGCATTAATGTCGAGTTAAAAGAGGCCCGAATTATCCAAAATCGTTATGAATTAGAGATATACCATTCGAAGATATGAATCATAAATATTTTAATTGGAGGCTAACATCGGCGTGCAAGGGACGGCGAAAACCGCGCCGCCCATGACGCCGGGCGTTGGGTCGCTTCGCGTGACAGAATATTTTGAGGAGATGCCTTTGATGGACCATAGAAAGAAACTATTGAATCGAAGTGAGGAGACTACAGAGAACGTTCTGAAGTTCGCTTGTCAGGACCGGAGCGTTCGAATATCCCCCAAAGTTAGGGTGGCGGATGCGTTGGATATTACTAACTCTGGATTGGATAATGAACATTACAAATATGCTTTGTCGTCTCATCTTGACTTCGTCATTGCCGACGAGAGTACATTACCGCTTTTCGCAGTGGAATTTGACGGACCCACACACTGGAACGATGAACGAGCATGCATAAACGATCGGAAGAAGAACAAAATCTGCAGCGATCTGGGGTTACCATTAATTCGAGTTCGGGACAAGCATATCATTACCTCGGCAAACAAGAAAAACTACCTGGTTTGGTTCGTGCGGATGTTTTTTGCTCAGCAAATTATCGTAGAAGCACAAGACTCTGGCTATTTGCCTCAAGAAGAAGTTTTTGACCCAATGCTTACGATGTCCGATTCAGTGATCTCGGAACATCGATTTCCTCTGTGGCTCTCACTCCAAGCTACCGGAAATTTACATCGGTTATTCGAACAGGGTGTTATCTCGACACCAACACCATCGTATTTCGCACAAGCTGACTCACAAGGATGGACCCACTGCTTGTGTATCTGCTCAACACCTTCAGGCCAATTACTTTGGGGGGCATCGGAAGTGTTTATTGAAGGTATCGGAGTCGCTCCATCAGAAGCGGCTTATGAGATCGCTAAGATAAACTTATCTACCGCAGTTTTTTCGTATTCAAGGAATGGAGAAGGAGGGGTATCTCCTAAGACGATGCGTGATTGGTTTGAAAAATTCCTTGCGAAGTACCCAGAAACCCTCTCCTTTGGAGGGGCAGGAGTGAATTTAGGATTTGACTTGAGATTTTCGTTCAGGGATGGCCAAGCGGAATGGGTTGTCGTATAGCGTGTTTAACCATTCAAATTTAAATAAGGATATTCCACATGTCAATTTATTCCAAGTCAACGAAAGAGTTGATCACTGATTTTATAAATTCTTTTACGCCACCTAAATCGGAAGGATTTGGACTTATAGAGCGAAAGACATTGCAAGAAGGTGGTTATTTCAGCAGGAAAGAAATCCTAAATTGGTTTGAAGAAAACTATCCTAAAATAAAAAAAGGAACAATAAATGGCTTATGCAACTGAATTTGAAAATAATTGCCGAAAGTTAGCCCATCTGACTGAATTAGATACTACTGAACCAGACTTTTCGTTGATTGTATATTTAGCGATGCAGAAAGGCACTTTGTATCAAAAAATTAATAGACTGGTTGATAGCCATTCGTTACCACAACATGTCGATAAAATTATTCATAATGCTCGAAATGCAAGAAATTATATTGCTCACTCCATAGCATCTGAACATCGTACTATTCTCCAAACGAAAGATGGCCGCAATTATTTTCGCGCTGAAGTCCATGGGCAAATTGATGATATAATTAAAGGTAATCAATGTGTTTTAGATATAACGAGAATAATTACTAATGGTGAAGTGGAAGACCATGGATCAGATGTAGTTGAATACCATTTTGCTGTTGGGAAATGGATAGATGGATGACTTTTTAGATTATAATGAATTTTACAAGCTACTACTTGTACCACTGTAAAATTATGCTTTCTATTAGCAACACATTAAAGCAATGGAAAAGCTATGTCACTAACAAAGAATATTGATAATATTTTAGGGGACGTAGGTAAAAAAGTAAATCTATTTAGCCTTAATCGAATATAAGTTCTTTTCGACTATCACCTTGCCCCTTTTAACAGCATAGCTGACCGCAGGAGGCGTCAGTTTCAGGAGAATTGCAAGTTCACGCTGTGTCATTTCTAATTCTTCTTTTGCCCAGAAGCATAATATACTCCTCGCATCTGTACGATTTTTGTCCCTCTGGCTTTCAAATATTTCTTTTGTACTTATGCCTGTAATTTCTGACACACGCTCTGTCAGTTTTTTCAGATCATAGCCTTCTGCCTTCATCTGATATTTCTTTTTTAACTTCTCGTCAGCATTGCCAAGTATTTCCCTAACAAATCTCCCATCACCCAGTATCCTCTCATCACCTTTCTGATACTCTCCAGTTTCTCTTAATACTTTTACTCCGGTCCACCCTCCATAACTTCGTAATAAACCTCCTCCGGTTAAATCAGGCCTGCTACCCTCTTTTATTCCTTTGCGTACAAATGTGCTGTACTCTCTCCTTGCCCCGCCTTCTTTTTTTCCAAAGAGTCTAAGTACATATTCTGTATCCTGCCACTCAACTGTTCTGCGCCCCATTATTGCACCATGACCGCAATATAAAAAACCCGACAGATTTTTATATTCTTCTATAAGCTTTGCCCTTAAAGGATTCAAATGGATATAGCGAACGAGCTCCAGTAGGTAGGAGTCTTCCTGGCATAGTATTGATTTGTAACGATTTTGAAAAAGATGACCTGAACGGCCATGGCGTCTGTTAAAAACAACCGCATATCCTGTTAAAAGCCTTTTCATAAGATGGGAGATAGGGACATTTCCAGTCTTGAGCAACAGGTGAAAGTGGTTAGGTATTAAGGCCCATGCATAGCATGATGTTCTTGTTTCTATCAGCAGGTCGCCAAGACGTTTTATGAAATCGGAATAATCTTTTTGATCTGTAAAGATATCCTTCCGGTCAATACCTCTGACCATGATGTGATGCAACGCACCGGGAGCGTCTATACGTGATTTTCTTGGCATGCTGCCTTCTTAACACTACACGATCTGCATGTCAATTTAATTTATCTTTTTACCTACGTCCCCCTATTCCCCTATTAACTACATAGAGCTTTTACCTTTTTACCTGCGTCCTCAATTTTACATCATCTCTGTATTTTTATCGTTCCTATCTCTCCTATCTTTCCCTTCCTTCCCTGACAATATCAATAATTTCTTTTGTAGTAATTTTAGCTTTAATCGTTGGTACATCTAAAGGTGATGCATTTTTTTTCTCGGGGATCAAAGCAAAAGTACGTCCATCCTTTCTCTGTATTAAAACTTTTCCTGTATTTTCAGCCTGCTCAAGCACTGAAGCAAGTTTTTGCCTGGCTTCTGAATAAGTATATATTTGCATTTTAAACCTCCAGTGTTTCTATATTTATATTACTGGCAACTGTTAATAACTTCTTGTCAAGTGTCAGTATAGGAGCTTTATATCTAATTGCGCAATCAAGAAGATAAGCATCATAGGCATACATATTGGTTTTTTTCGATAACTTTAGTGCATTTATGAAATCCGGCTCTACAAAACGGATAGGAATGCCTCTGAATATTGCATACCCTTTTTCAGCTTCTTTAAGGGTAAGCCTGTTTTGCTTAAACATTGCCGAAAAAGCGTTCCCCATCTCCCAGGGAATTGAACCCGGGCCGATAAGATTATTCCCCGAGGTAATATCTATAATGTGATCCCTTTCAGGTTCTCCAACAATAACTGCTATTAATGCTGATGTATCAATGATTATATCCATATGTGTCTCCATCGGTATTAATATTGACAATTGTACAACCGCATATGTATTTGTCAAGGATCATTAAGCATTCGGAATCTTTAGAGGATTAACCTCATTATCAAGCCGATCTTCCAGCTGATATGTTCTTAGGAAATTTGGATGTGAATTGAGCAATTCAAAAAAAATGAGGGCAGCAGGTATAAGGCGAAGGAAAAAGACAGCCTGAAGGTTTTTAGCTTTTCAGTCTTTTCTTAAGCCTGAACCCCTTCCCTCGCACGCCATAGCTTAAGCGAAGGCGGCAGTCTGTTTTTCGTCAGCCTGTTTTTCCTCAGCCGGCAGATATATACGGAACTCAGTGCCTCTTTCCTTATCACTCGTAACAACAAGCCTTCCCATATTCTTTTCAATAATCCAGTAGGCGGTAATAAGCCCTGTGCCTGTACTCGATTTTCCGCTCTTCCCGGGTCCTGTTCCGGGTGTAAATATCTCCAGCAAGTCGTTTTTATCAAGGGAAATTTTTTCGTCCCTGACAGAAATCATTACAAACCTGTCCCTTTCAATGCCTGCAAGTTCCTGCATGAGGCTGTCGGGAATAAGGTTTTCACACCTGATATGCATTATGCCCTGGTCCCTGAAAGACAGAAAAAAGGAATATAGATTTGAAAGGGCATGAAGTATCTGTTCCTCGTCAATATTTACCGTCCACAGACCAGATGCCTTTTCCAGGTTAAAGGTGTTACAGGGCAGACTGACAGATTTATTCACTGAATCAGTAACCACCCTGCTTAGATCAGGGCACCTCTTCAGATCCTGCGGAGCAAGAGGAAATCCGCATGTCAGCGCGGACAGCTCTGCACCCTTTCCTATATATTTTTCTATCTGCTTCAGTCTTTCATATCTGGGATCTTCCTTCGGGGTTTCATATAACAGGAGAGATGTTTCACCCTGTATGCACATAAGCAGGTTATTGAACTCGTGGGAGATAACCCCGGTAAGGCTTTTTATGCCTTCCAGTTTGTGCCTCAGGATAGACTGGATATCCATATTGTGACGTCCCCGTCTTTTCAGGGTATGCTGCGTTGCATTGTCTATTGCTATTGAAACATAACTGCTCAGGGCAACAAGCATGTAGAGATCTTCTTTTCGAAAGCCGCTGGGCTCATCAACTGAATGCGCATATATCACACCGGTTATTTCGCCATTTGATATAAGGGGAACACAAATGATCGATTTGATATTCATCAGTTCCATACTTTCCGTCGGCTCTATATCCAGATCATCAAGGTCCGCGATCATAGTTGCATTGCCCTCGTCTACGACCTGCCTGACAATGCTGAGGCTGTAGTTCACATCACTCCCACGATGGCTGTCTCTTGTCCTGTCCATGAGTTTGTATATATTATCACTGTTTTTATCGATCATAAGGATTGAACAGCTGCTGACCCTTCTCAGGTTGTACAGGATGTAATCAAGAATCTTCTCGCACAGGGCATCAAGTTCAAGCGGGTGCAGCAGGGCTTCGGAAATTTCACAGATAAGCTCCAGGTTCTTCCTGTTTGCTATCCTGCGGTCCCTGAATAAAAAATCAACACTTCCGCGCTCTTTTACTGATGAAAGATCAATAGAATAACCGACAGCACTGCTGCTGCCCGAATCAAGATTGTCCAGAGAAAGAAGGGTATCTCCGACAGAAAGCCTCAGGCCCGGCCGCAGTTCAACCTTATCACCGGGCCATATCAGTCGTCCGTCTACCCAGGTCCCATTGCAGCTTTTCAGGTCTTTGATAAAATATTTCTTGCCGCTCCTGAATATTTTTGCATGAAGCCTTGAAATAGAGGAATCGGGAATCTGGATATCACTTTCCGATGCGCGGCCTATAAGAAAATTATCGCTGTTAATTTCAAAGGAATGGCCTTCAAGCTTGCCCTCTAAAATCTTTATTTTCACGGGTCACCTCAATATGATGTATAATTATGCTTTTATCTTCAGGTGCAAGACCTGTTCCATACCGGAATTACCTGAAATTATATGATAACACGCTGTATTTATTATTAATATTAATCAAATAATTTTATAGGACCTTATCTTTTATGTATTGATTTTATGAATAAAATGCAAAATAATATACACGAAAATCATTATTTGCATTGTTGTAAAAAAAAATATACACAATTGCTAAAGAAATGCTATAATTTACCGAATAATTAACAGGCAAATCGAATTACACGAATTACAGAAAATAAACCGGTCAGTTGAGGAGAGTAACTATGGATGTAAAGAACACGGGCGGTCTTCCATTAGAATATTTCAAGGAAATATCAAGCTGGCTCCACTCGGTGCTTGATCAGGATGAGTTGCTGGAACTTATCATTAACAGCGCCACAAGAATGATGTCAGCAAAAGCAAGCTCTCTTCTTTTGCTGGATGAAAAGACACAAAAGCTCTTTTTCAAGGTGGCCACGGGTGAAAAGGGAAGCGAGGTCAGGCAGTTCCAGATCGATCTGGGAGACGGCATAGTCGGCTATGTTGCCCAGTCAGGTGAACCACTCCTGATCCCTGATGTAAGCCTTGACCCGAGATGGGATAAAAAAATAAGTGAACACACGGGCTTTAAGACCAGGTCCCTTGCCTGTGTCCCCATGAAGGTAGATGACAGGGTAATAGGGGTTGTCGAGATAATTGACAAGGAAGACGGGTCCTCTTTCACTCCCGAGGATATGAAGATGCTTTCAAGCATTGCCGATCTGGCATCCATGGCTATTCACAATGCCAGGGAAATGGACCATTTCAAACGGGAAAACAGAAATTTAAAGGAAGAACTAAGCGGTAAGTATCAGATAGTCGGAGAGTCAAAACGACTTAAGACAGTCATATATGATGCCCTGAAGGTCGCGAACTCAAAGACAACTACTCTGATTCTGGGGGAAAGCGGCACAGGAAAAGAGCTCCTGGCAAGACTCATACATCAGGCCGGGCAAAGAAAGACCAAGCCCCTTATCATCCTCAACTGCGCAGCATTGCCCGAAACACTGCTCGAAGATGAACTCTTCGGCCATGAAAAGGGGGCATTCACCGGCGCTACAGGAAGAAAGGTTGGTAAATTTGAACTGGCAGACAGGGGCACCATATTCCTCGATGAGATAGCAGAGATGTCTCCGGGCATGCAGGCAAAACTTCTCCGGGTATTGCAGGAAGGTGTTTTCTACAGGGTGGGAGGCACAGAGTCTATCACCGTAGATGTCCGGATTATAGCGGCAACCAACAGGGATATCCCCAAGGAGATCACAAAGGAAAGGTTCAGAGAGGATCTTTTTTACAGACTTAATGTAGTCCAGCTTGAGATGCCTCCCCTGCGTGAACGAAAAGACGATATACCTCTCCTTGCAGACTATTTTCTAGACATGTTCAGGGCGGAAACAGGTATTCATAAACTGGGCATATCAAAGGATGCCCTTGATAAGATGGTCAGGTATAGCTGGCCCGGCAATGTAAGGGAACTCAGGAATGCCATGGAACGCGCAGTTGTAATGGGAAACAGGAAGGAAATAATGCCTGAAGACCTTCCTATCGGCGCACACGAAGTGGAACAGCCTGGTTTGGAAGTAGGATTGACACTTAAGGATGCCCTTGATAAATTCAAAAAGGAATTTGTAAAGGTCAACCTTGAACACACAGGCGGAAACAGGAGCAAGGCTGCCAAGATCATGGATATTCAAAGGACCTATCTGTCAAGACTGATCTCACAATATAATCTGTAAAAGAGACAATCATAATGCAAGATTCGCTCAAATGTCCTGCCTGCGGTGCGACGGTCCAAAAATACCGGAATCCCTTTCCTACCGTGGATATAATAATCCGTGTACAGGGAGGTATTGTATTAATAGACAGAAAAAATCCGCCATACGGCTGGTCATTGCCGGGCGGATTTGTTGATTATGGAGAAAGCCTTGAAACCGCCGCAGTGAGAGAGGCAAAGGAGGAAACCTCCCTGGATGTCAGGCTCATATCGCAACTGGGGGCCTATTCCGACCCTGACAGAGATCCAAGACATCATACATTATCCGTGGTCTTTATTGCCGAGGCAGACGGTATGCCCGTGGCTGCGGATGATGCTTTGTCCGCGAAGGTTTTTACATCGGAGAACCTGCCAGATAATATGGCCTTTGATCATAGAAAAATCTGCACGGATTATTTTTCGCACCCTGAGAAGCCTGAATAACCCTGTTGATTTAAGCAGTTCAAATGAAATTCATAAAAGATATCCGTAAATATATTATCCTGTCAGGTGTTTTTTTCCTGCTGATAATTTCCCTCTTTGCCCTGGCAACGGCACTCATCCATAAACCCGGGGTCCAGCAGTATCTTTTACAAAAGGTGTGTATCGGTTATGGTCTGGAAACCAGTACCGGCAAGGTGGAGCTGGATATCTTCGGCGCCTGCGGGGTTAAGATTCATGATGTGGATACGTGCCGGACGGATAAGAAATGCAGTGTTACGGCCTCAAGTCTGACCATCAACTTCAGCAAACTGCGCCTGTTAACGGGTAAATTAATACCTGTCAGCGTTGATATAGAGCACCCTGTAATAAAAATATCCGAAACGGACATAAAATCTTTTTTAAATAAGGGTGAGGGCGGAAGCCGCAGGATGCCTGTTTTATGCAGAAGCGGTGTGAACAGGTTTAATATTAAAGACGGGGAACTGTTGATCGATGGGCCTTCGGGTTTTAGAGTGAACAGGTTTTCCGCAATACTGGAGCATGTTGAAGAGACATCAAATACATTCAAAGTATCAGGCAGCGGCAGGGTAACCTGCAAAGATGAAAAATCCGAATTCAGCATAAAAAGTACAATAGACGTTAATCCGGATGACATCCTCAATAGCGTATTCAGCGCCGCGCTCAAAACTGAGAACACCCCCCTTGCCTGGGTCCCGGAGTCCAGTAAAAAAATAGATTTTAATAAAGGACTCGTGAACTGCGATCTGAACATAATAGGCGATCCGGCACAGGGCATAAGGCTTGGAGGAACCCTGAATTTCAGTTCCGCAGCCTTCACCCTGACACATATGGGACAATCAAAGAAATTCAACGTCCCTAAACTCGATTGTGTTCTTTATGCCTCAATGAAGGATCAGGTAATCCGGATCGATTCACTTAATGTGAAAAAACCTGATCTCGATATTGATCTGGATATGATAATTGACCTGACCAACCGGGCTGACCCTTATTTTAGAATGGCTGCCAAAAGTAAGTTCATGTCTGTTCATACCTTTAATGATAATTATCCTTTTCCATTAACAAAGTCATGGCTTGAAGATACCCTCTTCCCCATGTTTGAAGACGGGATTGTAAGAATGGATAAACTTGTCCTGGACGGCAGGGTTGATCAGTTCAGACACATAAGGGCAAAGGAAAACCATTCTATATTTGAGATGCACCTTACATGTAAGGATTTCACTGTAGCAAACATGGGCTTACAAATCCCTGTTACAGGGGTCACGGCTGCTGTTGACATCTCGAATGGCAGCCTTAAGATTTCCGGGCTGAGCGGGATATTCGGAGAATCGGAAATAAAAGAGGGATCGCTTAATGTTGACAGAATGATAGGCGGGCCCCCTGTATTCACGGTGTTTGCAGCCGGCGATTTTGATATCCGGGAGTTGATGAGCCAGCGCAGCCTGAACGTAATGCCCGAAAAAGCCAGGCTGAGGATAGAAGAATACAGCGGACTGAACGGGAGACTCACGACAAGCGCTACCATCGGCTACCAAAAGGGTTTGGAATCCCCGTGGACCATTGGGGGAGATTTTTCCTTCAGTGACACCCTTTTCCACAAAAGGTTTTTGGATCTTCCCCTGCGGTTCACTCAGATTGACTTTCATTTCCCGGAGGAGGGAAGCAATACCTTTTCAGGACAGGGATCACTTGGTAATACACAGTTCGGTATAACAGGCATAACGGAGTTTTCCGAAAGCAGGCTCCTGATCAAACATGCCGGGATTACAGCCGACGCAGATATGAATCAACTGGTTCAGAGAGGCCTTAAATCGGATAAATATAAATTCAGGGAATCCCTTCCCGTCGATATAACCATTGACAGACAGGAAGAGGCATACGCATACAGGGGCAGCCTTGATGCGGAAAGGCTCGTCCTGGAGTCGGAAGACATTATCTACCATGCAGCAGGCAGGGGAAACAGTGTGTCCTTCGACCTCTTAAGGCACAGTACCGGTAAACTGGATATAAACAGCATTAATGCCAGGCTTGGAAATTCCAGCGTATTGCTGTCAGGAAAATACAGTCTGACAGATCAAAAATTAAATACCCTCAGGATCATGAGCAGTGATCTCTCGATCGGAGACCTGGGTATCAGATTTAAAGGATCGGAGAATGTCCTTTTCGGCAGACTGAAGGGAACCCTGGATTTTGATTTCCAGGGCAAAGGCATGAAAGGGATGCAGATAAACGGGAACCTTACGGGTGACGATATATCTTTTATTCCCGGTTTTTTACCCCTGCCAATAAGCGGGTGTTCATTTCGCCTGGACCTCTCGGGTAAAAATGGCTTCATTGACCGGCTGGACATGAAGTTCGGAGAACATCCCCTGCACCTGAAGGGAATTCTGCAGGGATGGGACAATCTAAAAGGTGAACTGCTCGCAACAGCCGATTATTTTGACCTTACTGACATAGTCATGAAGGACAGGAGAGTATCTGCCGGAAAAACCGCCCGCCCTGAAAAAGCCCTGTTAAAGACATATGATATGGACCTGAAGCTGAACGCTTCCGGTGGCATCTGGAGAAAGCTGGAGTTTAAAAGACTGGTTACCGATATAAATATTTCAGATAAAAATATTAAAATAAAAAACGCCCAGGCCGAGCTTGAAACCGGTGATATAGCTGTAAACGGAACCATCGGGCGAACCGGTTCCGGAAAAGTCGATATTGAAGGCAGAATAAATCTTGATAATCAGTCCGTTGAGAAACTGATTTCGGATACAGGCTTTGGTGACATGGGCATCAAGGGAACCCTCTCGCTGAAGGCATCTGTTAATATCCAGGGGCCTAAAAAAAATGGCCTGCTTAAAAATCTATCAGGTAACATAGACAGCATTCATGTTACCAGGGGGTTGATCAGAAACTCCAGGGTTTTTCTCAAGATCCTGGACGGATTGAATATACCCGATAAATTCAGGCAGAGGCCTGAAGACATGAGGGGAGAGGAAGGGTTTTATTTTCACTCTATTGAGGGCGCCGGGGTAATAGAAAAGGGGATACTTAAGACCGACAATTTTATAATTAAAAGTCCTGCCTTTAATGCAGTAGGCTCGGGTGAGGAAAACCTGTACACGCAGACCCATAAGATACGGCTGCTGCTCCAGCCCCTGACAAACCTGGATTATATCATAAGCAAGATACCTGTTGTAGGCCCAATCTTGTCCGATGATGATGAAAATGAAACTATCTTTACAGTAGGATATGATGTGAAAGGCACATGGAGCAAGCCTGACATGGATCTTGTCCCCAGTGAAAATCTGAAGAGCCTGGGCCAATTGTTAAAGAGGGCTATTCTTACCCCTGTAAGGTTAATAGAAAATATAGGCAATGCGTCAAAAAAGAGCATGAAAAAAACCGAACCTGAAGTATTAGACGGTAATGAGACGACGGAAGAAAAGGCGCCGACAGAGGAAGAAAAACCTTAACGTCTTGATAAATCGTGATAAATTTGAAAATATCAGGAAATAACACAGGGGCTTGATCCAAATTTAAAAGCATGCTAAACCCTGTTTCTTGTTTTTATAAAGTGAAAGGCTGGTCCCTATGGCAAAAATGGATCTTGTAGATATTTTTAAGAAGCGTACCAGGCACCCCATGCGTCCCAGAAGCTCTGATATTATTGAGAGACTCTTCCCGGGATTTAATAAAATAGAAAGCGGCGAAGGTTCTCTGGTAGCAGGAACCTGTTCCTTTATGGAAAAGGATCTTTATGTAATAGGACAGCAAAAGCCCAGGCTTGCCGATCTGCAGAGCCAGTCCGATCTGAACAAGCTTAATTACGGCATGCTGACCGCTGATGATCATTCGCTGATTCTGAATATCCTTAAAAAGGCACGCGCAGGCAATCCTGAAAAAACATACATATTCTGTATGGTTGACACCTATGGTGCGGATATCTCTATGGAATCCGCCCGACATTTTCAGGCATTCTTTATATCCCATCTCATCAGGGAATTCCTTACTATTCCCGTGAGGACAATATCCCTTGTAATAGGCGAGGGCGGAAGCGGCGGTGCCCTTGCGGTCCAGTATACGGATATAAGAGGCCAAATGGATGATGCACTTTATGCAACAGCCCCGCCCGAAAGCACTGCCTCGATACTCTTCAGAGACGCGGAAAGAATCAGTGATGCCCTCACAATATTGAAGCCGACTGCAAAGGAACTTAAAAAACTGGGAGTCATTGACCGAATTGTTCCTTCCACTGAAACCGTTACAAACCTTGAAGAGATGGCTGAGAATGTTAACCAGTTTCTTGTTAAATCAATAAAGGATCTCTCCAAATCAAGAATCAAAAAGCTTCTTAAAAAACGCCAGATAAAGGCCAAAAATTTTGGGCTGTTAAAGGGCGGCGGCACACTCCACGATATAAAGCGATATATAGAAAATCCGCTGAAACACCTGTTTCAGAAGGTCCCGCCGAGCATCAAGATAGTCAACCATTCCGGCATGACGGAAATATTCGATGATTACGGCAACCAGTATGAGAATACAGGCAAGGAATTTATAGAATGCGGGGGTGTTCCCGGAAAGGACAGGAACAGCGGCGGATGCGGCGAGCTTATACCTCTTGAAGATTTTTTTAATAATTTTCTCGTCTGCCCCAAGTGCGGATTTACATATACCCTGGGTGCCGAGGGATGGATAGACTGCCTTGCGGATACGGGCACCTTTCATGAACTCTACAGAAACCTTACGGTGGATGAACTGCTCGAAAAGGAATCTCTTACTGACTATTACAAGGATTTTCTTCAGAGACAGGAGGGCCGGTCAAGGTTTAAGGAGTCGCTTGTTGTCGGCAGCGCCAGAATACATCACATCCCGGTTGTCATGGGAATAAGTGAATTCTACTTCTGCGGCGGGTCAATGGGTGTTGTATTTGGTGAAAAGTTCAGAAGGGCCGTGGATTATGCAATCCAGGAAAACATGCCGTTTATAAGCGTCTGCTGTTCGGGCGGCGCAAGGCTTTACGAGGGTATATCCGCGCTTATGCAGATGGTAAAGACCATCGAGTCGGTAGACCGTCTTAAAAAACATGGCCTCCCCTATATATCTATCCTCGCAGATCCTTCTACAGGCGGCGCCATAGCGAGCTATGCAGCGCTTGGTGATGTAACAATCGCCGAACCGGGTGCCCTTGTTATCTTCACAGGACCAAGGGTAATGAAATCCAGGGGTTTTGAGGTTGATGAAAACCTGGTAAGATCACAGGCCCTGCATAATATTTCAGCAGGCATTTATGATAATCTTGATTATTACCACGATATAAGGGGTATTCAGGAGATATGCGAAAGAAAAGATATGAAGCAGGCCCTGGCAAGATACCTGGAGCTTTACCAGAGAACCAATTATAGAAAAAAGAAAAAAGGTAAGAGTAAAGGCTAGTCGCTGCTGAAACTGTCGATCAGCTCCCGGACCGCCGGAAGCACATATATCTGGCCGAGGTCAAACAGCCGTAGTGCGCGGGCAATGATCTCCACCTTGTCATCCAGCGAAGCCATTTTATTAATTATTATGAAGTCTTTTCCCTTTACCTTGCAGTAGCCCCCCGGGAAAAACGCGCTTTCCTTAAGGATCTTCTCATACCTGACTTTTACATCAAGGTTCTCTGCCAGTTCTTCCAGCTGGCCAAGTATCTCTTCACTCTGTGTATTTTTCTTTTTTTTCATTTATCTGCCTTTGTCTTTTTATAATGATTTACCGCAAAAAGGGCAAAATGTAAAATCAGATTCCAGTTTTCTTCCGCAATTTTTACAGAATTGGTCCCTGCTGTTTATATGACCATTACCGGACTGTACACCGCATCTGTCGCAATGTAAAAATGGCTCCCCCTTTTTAACCGGGAAAACCGGAATAAAAAACAGGGAAAGGTAATGGTCAACCCTTTTATACCTGGCGCGAAGCAGGCCGCATGAGGGGCAGAGCACCGGCATTTTATCTATATCAACCGTTTTCGGCTGAATCCCTCCGATGAAAAAAAACATGGAAATAAACCTTTTTTATTAATGTTTTGTGCGGGGTATGGTATCAGAATTGGTTAAAGGGAATCAAGTTCATAGATACAGGTTCTTATCGCAGTGAAGCCCAGGCAACGACGGGGGATAAAACCCGTCTTTGCCGAATTGGATGTCCGGGGCAAAATTCAGGTATTATATCAAATTTCTGACATGGGGGCGTGAAATGAGAAAGACCGGGATTGTGCGGGATAACAGGTATATGGAACATTTTATGGGTGAAGGTCATCCGGAATGTCCTGAACGACTTGAGGCGATTTATCAAATGCTTGATCAGGATATGAAGGATATCCTTGTAAATGTGCCTGTCCGGGAGGCTGAAGAATCCGAGCTTCTCTATGTTCATTCTCCTCATTATATAGATCATATCGCTGCAACCGAAGGAGTTGATCTGACGTATCTGGATGCGGACACCCAGGCATCAGCCGGCTCTTACAGGGCAGCGCTTCTTGCGGCAGGGGGAGTCTGTGAGGCCGTGAGGATGGTAGATGCCGGTGAAATAGATAATGCATTCGCACTGGTGCGGCCACCCGGGCATCATGCCGAAAAATCAAGGGCAATGGGCTTCTGTATATTTAATAATGCAGCAATTGCGGCCATGTATGCCAGAAAAGATCTCGGATATGATCGCGTCCTTATCGTGGACTGGGATGTGCATCATGGCAATGGAACGCAGCATTCATTTTACCGGGACAGCTCCATACTTTATTTTTCCACTCACCAGTATCCCCATTATCCGGGGACCGGTTCATATGGTGAAGCAGGGGCAGGAG
Source organism: Desulfatiglandales bacterium (assembly GCA_963667015.2). Taxonomy (GTDB): domain Bacteria; phylum Desulfobacterota; class DSM-4660; order Desulfatiglandales; family HGW-15; genus JAAZBV01. Next base: position 160,779 of record CAXXJJ010000001.1, on the reverse strand, counting down.
AGGGAGAGGGATACACGTTAAATATTCCCCTGCCCACAGGGTACAGCGACGGTGATTTTGTGTCCATCTATAACAGGGTGCTTAAACCTGTTGCCCTTGAATACAAACCGGACCTTATACTTGTCTCGGCAGGTTTTGACATTTATTATAAAGATCCGCTGAGCAGCATGAATGTAACACCGGATGGCTTTGCAGGTCTTACCAGGCTGCTGATGGACCTTGCGGATGAATGCTGCAAAGGCAGGCTGGTCATTACCCTCGAGGGAGGGTATCATATTAACGGGCAGCGGGATTCGGTTAAGGCGGTGCTTCAGGAACTGGCTGACGTTAACAGGGCCGGCATTCCGGACCTTTTAGCCGGGGCCAATGAACGCATAGTGGATTTTGCAATCAAACCGGCTCTGGACATACACAGGGCGTTCTGGAAGGATTTATAGGTAAGACAAAAAGCATGTCTCTCGCAGAGCCCGCAGAGAGCGCAGAGAAATGCAAAAACAGTTTATATACTTAAAAACATAAAAAGTTTTTCTCTGTGTCCTCTGAGAGCTCTAGCGACCAGCGGGAGCGGGCGAGATATAAAAGATCAGGAGAGTTTAATGATTAAAGAATCAGTAAAGAATATACTTGAAGAACTGCCAGAAGGGGTAAAACTGGTAGGCGCAGCAAAGACCAGGACCCCGGAAGAGGTCCTGGAGGCTATTGATGCAGGGCTCGAGATTGTGGGAGAGAACTATGTTCAGGAGGCAGAGCAGGCCTTTGAAAAAATAGGCCATAGGGCAAAGTGGCACATGATAGGCCATCTTCAAAAAAACAAGGTCAAAAAGGCCGTTAACATATTCGACATGATCGAGACAGTGGATTCCATAAAACTCTGCAGGCTCATTGATAAAGCGTGTTCGGACGCCGGCAGGGTAATGCCCGTACTTTTAGAGATAAACAGCGGAGAAGAAGAACAGAAGGCAGGCGTAATGCCGGATGATGTCATCCCCCTCATAAAGGAAATGACCGCCCTTTCCAGTATCAGGGTAATGGGACTCATGACCATGGGACCCTTCAGTGATGATCCGGAGGATTCAAGGCCCTATTATAAAAAAACAGGTGAACTGTTTGACTTCATCAGAAAGGCAGGCATTGAAGGGGTTGAGATGAAATATCTCTCCATGGGCATGTCGGATTCATACAAGGTAGCCATTGAAGAAGGCGCCAATCTTGTAAGAATAGGAACAAGGCTTTTCGGGGAACGGCATTACGCATGACAAAGTATGTGCATAAAGAAATGCGCCGGCTCATGGGCCAGGCCATACACAAGTACAACATGACCGAAGAAGGGGATAACATCCTTGTTTCTGTTTCCGGAGGAAAGGACAGCATGTCCCTCCTGTGGCTTTTACATGAACGCCTGAGGAGGCTTCCCATAAAATACAAAATAACTGCCGTTCATGTGGACCCCGGCTTTGGCGGTGATAACGCCGCCCTGATGAAGGCCTATTTTGAAGAGCACGGGTTTGATTATAAAATCCTCACAGGTGATTTCGGACCAAAGGCACACAGTCCGGAAAACCTTGAAAACCCATGTTTTTTGTGTTCAAGGGTCAGGAGGAAATATGTGTTTGAACTGGCAGGAGAACTGAAATGCAACAAGGTAGCCCTTGGCCATCACAAGGATGACATCATAGAAACCCTGTTTATCAACATGTTTTATGGCGGATCACTAAGTACAATGCTGCCAGTACAGGACTTTTTTGAAGGTTCCCTGCAGGTAATAAGGCCTCTCTTTATGACGGATGAGCACATCATTAAAAGATATGCCAGGATAATGGAATTTCCTGTAATAAAAACAGGATGCCCGACATCCGGAAAGTCCAAGCGGGAGGAGATTAAAACAATGCTCCATGCATTATATAAAACCAGCAGAAAAATAAAGGGCAATATATTTCATGCCCTTCAGAATGTTAAGACTGAGTACCTGCTGTGAAAAACAACGGAGGGATTAATCAATCTGGTTTCGTGCTTCCATCACCATCAGCACTTCATCTATCTGCGCATTGGTGATATGCCCCTCTTCGAGTAAAATCATACCTATTTTTCTATGGGTTCCAAAAGCGATGTTTTCTCTAACCTGGATTTCTATGGCCTTAAGCATCTGATCCATAGTAATAAAACCCATATCAGCCGCTACTTTACCAAAACGCACTTCATTGTTAAGTTCACTCACGGTTAGCCCTTTCCTTTTTAGTGGAAGTTTTTTAAAGCCCTTTTTACCATTTATTAATCTGCCACACAACCTTTAAGTATTCAGGATTATACACTTTTTAATGCAGGAGCCTATTCAGTCCACAGTGTCTATACATCAAAATCTTGACTTTACTCACCCATTGTTGCATTTTATAATCAACATGTTAAATAAAGATATAAACTGATTCCTCTCTACTGACTGAAGGGGTTGAGGAAGAAAGGAAACAAAATGCCTGAAATAAAATTCAAAACATTCTGCAAAAGGGCCTTTGAGGCACTGGGTATAGACTCCCAGATCGATCTTGCAGCAGTACTTGACCTTAACCGCTCAGCCATTACCCAGGCCAAAAAAAAGGGAGTTGTTCCTGACAAATGGCTCTTAATTCTGTTTTCAAAGCATGGGGTAAGTCCCGACTGGATAGAAACAGGAACAGGTCCCGTGTTTTTAAAAATAAAAGAAACAGGGCTGACGCAGCCTGAATTCATGGGCATCACAAAGGTGAAGGCAAGGCTGTGTGCGGGTGACGGCTCATTTGAAACAGATGAAGGAACAAACAACAGATATCTCTTTCAGAGCGAATGGCTCAAACGAAAGGGACAGCCGGATAAAATGGTATTAATGGAGGTCTTCGGCAACAGCATGGAGCCTGAGTTGAAATCAGGTGACACTGTCCTTGTTGACAGCTCTCAGAACAGCATAATACCCGGCCTTGTCTACGCAGTGGGCATAGACGATACAATAATGATAAAACGTATAGAAAAGCACCCCGGGAAGATACTTTTAAGGAGTGATAACAAAGAGTACGAACCCATCGTTGTTGAAGGTGAAGGCATAAACAGTATGCGCATAATAGGCCGCATTATCTGGACCTGCCGAACCCTGTAAATCATTCGTCATTCCACGGCTTGTCGAAGATCCCGATACTGTTTCGGGGACAGTGGAATCCACAACCCCGCCGTCATTCCACTGCCCCGACCGCGGAATCCAGATTTTTTTGTCTTTCGTAGTGGCGAAAAATCTTTCGCCCTCTTTCACTGCCAGCCTTCGGCTAACTAGCTTCTTTAGCCCGGTATTTCTCGTTCCTAAGTCCACCGTGGGAACGTTCTCTTCTGACGCTCTGCGTAGATTTTAAGTTTCCTGATGCACCGACCTCTGACATCTGACCTCTATTTCTCCTAACAGCCTTCAGGCTAACAGTCTTCAGCCTGTTATCCTCTCTCGCTTTTATACATCTTTTACCCTAACAGCCTTCAGCCTTCAGTCTAATAGCCTGCCTTTTCCTCATAACCTGCCTTACCTGATCAAGAAGTTTCATTATTGCCTCCTTAAAATTTTTGACAAGACTTATAGAATGTGGTTTTATGACTTTTAAATCACTATTACTTGCGAAGTGCCCTAATGATAAACGGAATGTTTATATTTGTCAACATTTTCCGCTCTTGTGTTGCAGTTTTCTCACTGTCTTTCAATTAATTTGAATTATTTCAAATAGATATATTTTTAGGAAAGTATTGAAAAATTGTATATCGGGCAAATTTTCCGAAATTTGCAGAGGTTCGAACCTCTAATATCATCATATTTCGCTTAACTAATTGATTTATTTACAATAATATCGTATTAACGCCTTACATTTTATAAATAAGTTATAAACCTGATTTTTCCATTTTTTTATGGTTGCACTATTCAAAATAACTGGTTTAAATTATTAACAATATGAAGGAGTGTCGGGTAAATCCAAAATGTCTCATATCGGAAAATTTGCCCGGTACTCTATGTTGTGCTACACAAAGAGGAAAATGAAGATTAATTATTCAGATATAATTTCAATATGTTCTGCTATCGCTGCATGGGTAGCTGCTTTGCTGGCATATAGATCTAGCAGGATTGCAAAGAGAAGTCTTGCTATTTCGGAAAACCAAGAACAAGATAGATCGCCTAATCTAGAGCCATATTTGTCAGAAAGTTTTACATGTAAGACAGAAGATGATCTGTACAGAATTTATGCTTTTTCAATATTAGTAAATAATAAATCCGATATGCCCAATACTTTATCTAGAGCGGAGCTATCAATCTCATATCGTTACCAGAATGATCTTATCACAAATATTTTATTACCTCACTCTGACGATAACATTATAGAATCTAATGCTGTTTCAATTGTTCCAATTATTTTGCCAGCTCAGATTGATATTCGTCATACTATATCAGGGTGGTTTGTATTCAAAATAAGAAGAGAACAACTGACAAATTTGAGTATAGAAAATTACCAACTAAAACTATACGACTCACGCGGAAATATAAGTATTGTTCGTCCTATTATAATAAAAGAGATAATCGACGAAAATGAAATTCAGAAAAATTGAGATAAAAACAAAAAACAAAGAGGAAGAAAACCCTGTCCCAATTATATCTGACGCTGCTATCGCGTCTGTTGGGGTCGGTGAAGGCAAACTCATACCTTTGCTGATAATTGATACTTCAAAAAGACCCGATATTAACGCGTTAATCAAAATGCATAAAGAGATTCCAAGCGGAGATGCTGATAGCTCATGGGGACACATAAATAAAAAAACAAAAAATAGTATTACATTAATTTTAGATTTTAAGAGGCCAGCACAATTAGTTGTATGCTTGGAGTTTGATATTATAAAACAAGGAATAATAGTTGATTTCATTTTAAATTCAAAAGCTTTATATCTCCAACCTGGAACTAAAAACCAAAGACTTTGTGATACAATAGATGAAGAGAGAATAGTAATTGAGATACCACACACTGGTTTTGAGCAGAATTGGGATAAATTATGGGAAAAAAACTTAATCAAAGATTTAAAAAAACGGGGTCTATCAAAAAAGGAAGTCATACCTGCAGTAAAAAAACTAATAGAAAATCACAGGCTATTATCTAAAAAACATTATATAAATTCGATTTGATATATGAAAACAAACCGCACAACATTTGCATTAAGTCGGATTTGGCAAAAAGCTCGCCAAACCGCTTATGCAGCGCGTTATCATCAAATAATAATCATCAGGGTGAATATCAATAAATGGCTGTGTATAAAAACAAATATAAAGAATATGAGCATTCTTTGAGGTTACAGTCCTTTTTTCATTGCTACTGGTCGTATTCTGCTGATTTTTCAACCGGAGTACCTGTTGACATAAATCCGGTTATTCCTGACGGATGTGTGGATATAATTTTTGATTTAAACCTCCCTACTCAATCCCAGTGTTTTGTGGTGGGGCCAATGACGAAGCCGATGCAAAATTCAAAAAACAACTTATTTGGTGTCAGGTTCAAACCGGGAAAGGCAGCTTCATTTTTTAATGCACCCCTTCAGGAAATGACAGATCAAACATTCACAATTAATAGTATAGGTAAATTGAGAATTGATGATATTGCTGACCATTTAGCAAATAATAATTGCTCAAATAAAAGAATATTCCTTCTGAACTCAATTTTTGAAAAATTACTTTCAGGCCAGCCATCACTCGAAAAACCGATTCAATATGCTATCGGTGCTATCGAACTAGCAAATGGCATGATAAATATTCAAGAAATTATCAATATGATCGGATGGAGTCGCCAACATTTTACCAGAAGATTTCTAAAAAATACCGGATTAACACCAAAATTCTTTTCACAGGTCATCAGAGTCAATCGGATCATAAAAATCTATAAGGATAATATGTATCATGGTCTCGGCGACCTGGCTCAAATCGGCGGATATTTTGACCAGGCACACATGACTAATGATTTTAAGAAAATCACAGGGGTTACCCCACAAATATTCTTAAAAAATACGTAAATGTTCCATTCTTCCAATACAGTAAAACCAAATTTAGTTATCTTCGGGCTTATTATTGAATTATAACATTTTAAGGAGGTAAATATGATTGCTTATTGTGGAATGGACTGTAAAAAATGCGAAGGCTATCTGGCAACCAAGGAAAACAATGATACATTAAGGGCTGAAGTTGCAGAAAAATGGAGTCAGCAATATAGCGCAGACATTAAACCGAAACAAATCAACTGTACAGGATGTAAGTCCGAAGGTATTAAATTTTATTTCACTGAAACCACGTGTCCTTTACGTAAATGCAACATTGAAAAAAATACACCTCACTGTGCTAAGTGCAGCCAATATCAGTGTGAAACATTGAACAATTTTATATCCATGGCACCATCAATTGGTGATGCCCTTGAAAAATTAAGATAATGTACAAGAGGGTGCTCTAATGAACTACAAATCAATCGCTTTACTATCTTTGTGTTTAGCCTTGACTTCATGTACAAATCCCAACGAAAATTCAGACAGTAGCCAGGCAAATTATTTATTCATCGGAAACTGGGAAGGTAAAGGAGCTGACTCTGAAGGCAACCCATTTAATTTTTTTGCAAAGGTAAGTCATTTAGGTGAAAACAAATATCGAATGTTAATTCTAACCGATCTAGATAATGAGAACGAACCATTACACATTATGGATGGAGTACTGGAAAATAATAAATTCCCATATACTGCTGATGAAGGGCAATATAAAGGTAATGGCACACTGAACAAAAATAATTTTGAGGGATACTACAAGGGGCCAATTGACGGCACGTTTACAATGTGGCGGATAAATAGTGAGGACAAAAACAAGTAGTATACAAATCAAATGATAACATCAAAATTAACGTGACAGGCTACTATCTTGCCGAATCAACCTTCTAAGGTTCACGGCACTCAGTCTTTTAAATTTAATTTATTGGTAGGCACCGCCTGCTCGTTATTTAGCGCGTTAAATTCAAAAGGAGAGCCCAATGAACTCATCTAAAATAGAAAAGATTTATCCTGAATTAAAAGGCTTATCTCGTGATGAACAGAACAATATCTTACGAAAAGCGATGAATGAAAATTTCAGGGTGAGAAAATTTTTAATTTTAGGGCCTCGACTTTATATAGGATGTATAGGAATGACAGTACTTATCCATCTTATTCTCTCTTCCAATTTTGGACCATACAGTTGGGCAGGGACATTAATTTTTATAATAGTAATAGGGCTTTGTCTTTCGCTTATAAGCAAACGCAATCAAAAATATCTTAAGTCGAAGGTCAGAGAATTAGCACAAGATAAAATTTAACAAAATGCTCTACCCGACCAGGCGATAAAACGCCGCCTGGCCGGTAAGCATAGTCGTTAAAAGCTGAAAGGCTATAATGAAGAAAGCATCATTTACGGTATTTGGGGAAGTAGGAAATATTTCCCAAATCCCCAAATAGCAGTATAAAAATAAAATTCCGGGCTGAATTGATGTCTATTTACAAAAATTGGCAATCTTGCCAAAAGTTGTAAATAGAAAATAAGAATCAAAATATTGTTGTAATAATAACTGGTTATCAAAAATACAAAGTCGGTAAATAGCAGGCGAAATCGGCTTTTAACCTGTCGCTTCACAAGACCACGAGGGGCTTCTTTCAATTTTTGCTGAGCATCTCGGCGTGGCTTGTGAGCTGGCCGTTATAAACCCAATTCCCCATGGAAGGAGAAATTTAAAATGTCAGACATACTTATAATCATTGCCTCGTTTATATCTGCAATTTCTACAGGAGTAATAGCGTACTTAACTTATTCAAATATAAAACTGACTAAAGAAATTAAAGAACTACAAATAAGAATAGCAGGTTCTATAATTTATTCTTCAAGTCATCATGGCGCGGAATATAGTAACAATGATTTTAAAGTTATCTGTGATCGCATACGTCAGCCCTAATCCGATCACATATAGAATTAAATTCAGAACACTGTAACGTAATATCAATTTCTTTACGACTAGACTCGTAATCTTGAATAGAATCTATAAGTTTTAAATATTTTTCTTTAAATATTTCATCATCAATAAGTTCTATATGTTCTACTGAATCGTATATGAACTGTGCAACTCTATTATTAAATTTGTCAACTTTATTGTGGATAAATATACGTAATTCGTTTTCATTATACATAATAAAACTCCTTAATTAAAATTTTTTATAACATCAGGTTCAACCGGATTCGCTTCGCTCACGCGGTTAACCTGACCGTTGGGCATCAATAAAATGAGAACATACGAATCAGTAACAGATAATGAACTTGAGGGCATTGTATTCATGATCCCCACTGAATATGGTGGTAGGAGCACTTCTGCTTTTTCTGGTTATCGTGGTCAATTTTTCTGGCACATCAACAATGAACCATGTACTGATTGGCTGGCTGAAACTTACTTTGAGGGTGACTCGTTGGAGCCTGGAAAATCGTGTAAAGTTAAAATTAGGTTAACAGGTACAATATTGGAGTTAGGGAAAAAGGATGGTTTTAATATTGGTAGGCAGTTCGCACTGCGCGAAGGTTCAAAAATTGTTGCAGTAGGTGTCATAACTGAATCTATATACAATACTGCCCAACCATCAAATTAACTCAGACCGTGCTACTCTCTTGCCAGATCGGAGTTGAGTGCAACATAGAAACAATTGCTGTTGGCAAATATTTATAACAATGTACCGCACGGCAGGTTATTTAAATGTTAAAATCCTAATCTAAAAAAGAGACACCATGCAAGTATGGCTGACAAACAGAATAAAAAAACTCGGCGAGAATATTGAATCGACAATAACTCAAGTAATTGTTCTCGGTTTATTGGGTGGCTCTGTAGCTGTTTTAGCTTTTTGGAAAAAGGGACTAAACTATGTTCACACCATACTAACAAAACCAACACCACTATGGATAACCATAATAATGGGTCTTCTGTATTTTTTATATATTCATTTAAAATTCCGATCATATAGCTTCCCAAACGATAGAAATAAAATTAAATTATCAAAATTGGACTTGGATATCCTAATATGCTTTGGTCAATTACCAGACGATAGATCACTTACAGCCAATGATTTATCGCAACACTTTGGGTCTAAATACAACCAAACCCAATATGCGATAGATAATTTATGTAGCTACGATTTTCTGATGAGAGAAACACCCTTTGGAGAAGATACAATATACTGGCTTTCAGTAAAAGGTCGTGATTATTTAGCAAAAAAGAATCTACTATAAAAAAAAAGATTTTAACCAAAGCATCAACAGGACCGCGTGTATATCTTGCCAGATTCCAGCATCACGGCGCGGCCTGTTATGCTAATCGTTGGGCTGATTTGAATTTATTTCTGCAAACAAGAAAAATATGGAGGTAAAAATTATGTTTGGTCTTAGTACGAATCAATTGCTTCTTGCTATTTCCCCACTCGTTCTCAAATTGGTTGTGATTATTTATATTATACTCATTTTATTGCGCTTTATAAAAGCATTTGAGAGGATTGCTGGTGCATTGGAAACAATTGCAAAAAAATAACAGACCGGTTTAATGCATAAAACAATATACGTTTTTAATGTTCTGCTCTTGAGATATTAGCCCAACATATCATTCAACGTGACAGGCTATTATCTTGCCAAATCAACCTTTAAAGGTTGTTGGCAATCAATCTTTTAAACAGGCTTATGGTGGCAGGCACCGCCTGCTCGTTAATTCGGTCGTTAAAAGCTTAAAGGACATAATAAAGAAGGTAATTTAAGGTATTTGGGGAAATAGGAAATATTTCCTGAATCCCCAAATGGCAGTATTAAAATAAAATTCCGGGCTGAATTGATGTCTATTTACAAAAATTGGCAATCTTGCCAAAAGTTGTAAATAGAAAATAAGAATCAAAATATTGTTGTAATAATAACTGGTTATCAAAAATACAAGGTCGGTAAATAGCGGGCAAAATCGGCTTTTAACCTGTCGCTTCACAAGACCACGAGGGGCTTCTTTCAATTTTTGCTGTGCATCTCGGCGTGGCTTGTGAGCTGGCCGTTCGGCTCCATAAAACTTATGAAATTGCTAAATATATTTAACTTAAAAAAAACGAAGAAAGCATTTACAAGGGATGATTGTTCAGAGTCGGATCTAATTCAGTACTGTGTAGATCACCTTAAAACAGCAGAAAAACTATATGAATTATCTGGGCGATGGACTTGGGAGTATTTACATTCAGCAGCATTTTTATCTCATTTATCTATAGAACTGCTGCTAAAATCTTGTTTGCTTCATTACGAAAATGAATTTCCTCCTATACACGATCTTAAAAGATTATTTTCTATATTAAAAAAAAGAGGCATTGTTATATCAGACAAAAATAAGAAATGGCTCAACTATCTCAATGGGTGCAATGCACTAAGGTATCCGAATGATCTTTCAAGAACGGAAGTCGATGTAAATCAATGGGAAAAAACAAAATCACTTTTTGAAGAGCTTAGAACAAAATTACCAGTTGAAATACAGAAACTTATTGTTACGCACGAACGATACCGCTCAAACGTCAAAAGCGGTAAAACAATATGGCCGGAAAATTAAAGCCGAACATTTGCATCAAGCCGACTTGGCGAAAAGCACGCCAAGCCTCTTATGCAGCAACGTTAACGATGAAAAAAGGAAACTAAAATGGATCTAAATTTCATGGACTTCGAAATCCCATTGCTTCAAGCCCTTGTCAAACTTGGTGGAAAAGCAAAACCGAGAGAAGTATACCCTGTGGTGGAAAAAATAATGAAATTGAATCCAAAAGATTTTCCAGAAGAATATGAAAAATATAAAAGCAAAGTAATTAAGTGGCAAAATAAAACTGCTTGGGCACGTGAATATTTGAAGCGGAAAAATCAATTAGATGGGTCAGAACGAGGTATATGGAAAATAACTCCAATTGGAAAAGAAAGGTTAGCTCATTTCAAACAAACAAAAAAAGATCCTGATGAAGGGTTAGCTCCATTATTGGGTGTAGACTCATCTTTGTTAGAAGAGAACATCTCTCCAAAAGAAGGCTTTAACAGAATAGAAAAAACTCAAATACATGAGACTGGTGGCATACTTGGTGTTCGAGGCATTGTTTACGAACCAATAAATGAACAGGGTGTAATTCTATTATTTGCGGCTTTATGCCATGACTTGGGGTTTATGATAGAAGCCATTCGTAGTGCTTTCCCTGATGCGTTATTAAGGAGGCGGAACACGAAAGGTACTTGGAATAGTTGCAAAGCTGAGTTTGAGTATAAATCATCTAATTTCAAGTCCCATAAACACGATCCAAACCAATGTGACCTGATCATTTGTTGGGAACATGATTGGCAGGATTGTCAAAAAGAAGTCCTTTGTCTTAAGGAAAAGGTAAAAGAATTTAAATAAAAAAATCGTTAACAAACTGCTACACCAGACCCCGCAGGGTACCTTGCTTCATATGAAAAATCATGGCGGGGCTGGTGAGCCCGAACGTTATCGTGAGGAATTTATACTTCGCTTTTACCAGAAAGCATAAAAGCATCACAGAAGCTACCTTTAACAGCTTCTACAAAAAGCAACGGCTGATATGCCGGTTCCTTATTCAGCAATAATTAAGTAAATAGAGATAGTCAAAACGATTAGAAAAAATTATGAAAAAATTAATATTTGTTTTAGGTGTTTTATTTTTCAGTTTAATCATCTTAATTATGATTAATTATTATAAAATATTGGTTGTGAAAAATCTTAACAGCAAAGAGTTAGTTATTAAAGGCACTTCAGAGTTTAAGAATCAGATCTCGCAGGCATTGGACTTGCTTAAAGAAAAGGCGCCTGAGGCATACGATATGGTTAATGAATATGTCGGAACGATTGAGCAGCGAAAAAGAACTTCAATGGGCGCACAAAAAATGCCGCCTAGAATGTCCATGGCTGATAAATCTACATATTTTTCTTTAACATGGTGTGCCGGGACTATTGCGCACGAAGCTTTTCACTCTAAACTCTATCATGACTACAGACGAAAGCATCCATGGCGGTTTTGGCCGGTTCCAAGAAAAATCTGGGCAAATTTTGAAACTGAAAGAAAATGCGTGAAGTACCAATTGGAAGTATTAAAACAAATCAATGCACCTATAGGTGAAATTTTTAATGTTGCAAAGCAAGATGGGACTCATGGTGATCTAAACAGAGATGGTAAAATAGATCGTAAAGAATATTCGGTGCTTGATTGGTAGTTTTATAATGGGTTTTACTATTGAGAATATGAGATATTGTCAAACGGTGTGTAGAAGAATTAGGCTGCAATACTCTTCTTTTATTCTCCATTGACAAATTTACGCTATTAATAGCCTGTGCAAATTTTTCTTTTTATCTAAATAAGTATTTAAATGTAGAATGACAAAATACCGTTTCGATAGCAACTGCTTCCACCGGAAAGCCTGATGATATGCAGGCTTCCTGTGAAGCCAGGCGTTGTGTTTTTAAATTATAGGAGGTAGTTACTATGATATTTTATAAATACACAATCTATCGCTTATATAATTTATTTACAAAGAATGAAGATTCTAAAGGGGCATTAACTACCGTTTCATATTCCATGACAATTGTTCATTTTGCCCAGCTACTAGGGATTTCATTCATATTAATTAAATTTTTTCCTCCATTAGACTTTACTAATAAAGTACCCGAAATATCTCTCTTGATTGCCTTTTTTGCTTTTGCAATGTTGTATAAAAAATTAATATCAAAAAAAGGCTTTATAGATGGTATACGTGAAAAGTATAGAGATGAAAGCGCTTCAGAAAGAAAAGAAGTATCTATATCTTTTTATTTTTTATTGGAAGCATCCTTTTATTATCTATAGGGTTATTATTTTACTTTTAATTGTGGCTTGCCACGTTATACATTCTAAAAAACATTAGAAAAACATCTGACTCAACGGCGGACTTGCCAAAAACGCTCGCGCGTTTTCGACAAGCCGGTTAGCCAGGGGGTTCGGTTATTCCAATGAGATTCACAAGAAAAACTAAAATAACAGAGATTTTTGTATATTGCTTTTTAGTGTGCACTTCATTTGTCATGTTTTCAGGTGCAGGATTCGGAGTTAAAGCGCTTTTTAGGCACAATAAATCCATACAACTTGCTACAGTTTTTGTTTTTTAAATTTTTGCACTTGGATTTGCTTTTTTCTCATTGTGGGCGCTCATACGTACAATTCGGATATCTTTTGGACGGGCATCGTTTGGATATAGATGGGTAGAGCTGAGACCTACCGAAGTATTAGTACACTGGAAAGATTGTATATTCCCCGGAATGCTATAGGATTGTTCCTGATTGCATTACTAATTGCATTATTACACGGTGGTGTTGGAGGAGGGTAGTCGAGAGGCTGCTCCTATCCCGGTTGAGTCAACAACAAAGAAATGGAGGTAAATTATGAAAAGAATATTATTTGGTGTTTTTATAATTTTGCTCGTATCTCTGATAATTACAAATGCTGAAGCAAAAGACTCATCGATATATTTCGGAATTGGTGGAGGTTCAGCTCAATTTAATGGAGATGTAATAAATGATGTAATTTTCCTGTCAGGGCAGAAACTTGATGATGACACTGGATATTACAACATTTACTTTGGGTATCAATTAAATAAATATCTTTCGTTTGAAGTGGGATATGCTGACTTTGGGCGGGTAAGTAAAAAATACAGCCTTAACCCGGACATTACCTCTATTGTCGCCCCTAATGACACAATTTCTATTGAAAGCAATGGCTTTACTATTTCCTCTTTACTTGTGTATCCAATAAGTGAAAAATTTAGCGTATTTGGAACAATTGGTTTTTCTTACCTTGACGTAGACAGTGATGTGTATCTTGGCAGTACTGGCCCAGGGACAAATATGTTATCCTATTCCTCTTCAAATTCAGAGGGAGATATTCTCTATGGCATAGGATTAAGATATAAGATGTCAGATCATCTCAAAATCCGTATTCAATGGGAACATTACAATATTGACGCTTCAGATACTATTGTGTCACCGAGCCTTGAGGCAGGGATTGAACCAGATGTGTTTGGTGTATCATTAGAATACTTTTTTTAAACAATCCCTAAAAGTTTCAACGCCGACAAGGCGTTCCGCCTTGCCGGTTAAACAATATGTTACAAGATATGAAAAAACTAAGATATACAATTTTATTATTTGCCCTATTGTGTAGCTCAACATTTGCAGGAACTCCATGGGGGAACCATTTATCTCTAACAAATTCAGAGAATGCCACTATAAAGGGTTCATCAAGTCTCCTAATAGCTCATTGGCTTATAAGTAATGAATAGGGGTAAAAAATAGTTGTAAATTGATAAGATATCGAAGATAAAAATAAGTAGAAATGAGCAAAATACATTAATGAGCTAAACGGAGATTTAGTATAACTTCACCGTTAAATTTTCAAGGAGAGGTCATGTTCAGGTCAATGTGGAAAAATAATATTGAAAAAGCCTACCCTGAATTAAAAGGTTTTCCATATAATGTCCAACTTAAAATCATAGAAAAAGCCAGACATGAAATATTTGATAAAGAGAATTCATCTCTCTTTTGGAGAACACCAATACCACTTTTAGTTTTAGTTTTGATTGTTACAATTGGTTTTTTTATCCTATGCTTAATATCATCATTATTTGAATTAAAGACAAATTGGCTATTTCTAGCTAGCCCTATTATAGGAGTTCTTTGGGCATCAGTAGTTGGTAGACAAAAACAAATACTTCTCAAACCAAAGGTAAGAGAACTAGTGCAAAATGATAAAATTTAACAATCGCATCTATTACGACCGGGCTATTTTTCACGCTTTTTTTACTCTCTACAACTATCAACCTTCGAGTATTTAGCAAGGTAAGTTGGTGTGCACCGCGGCCTGTAATGCTTTTAGAAATATTTAAGAGGAGATAACAATGGGGTTGTTTAGCAGCAAAAAATCTAAGCTTAAATGGGAAAAACTTAGTAGTGATCAGGGCTTCTACGCATCTCGTTGTAAAGTCCCTGGTGGATGGTTGATAACAGTAAGGGCTGGTGCTGGACTTGGAGTGACATTCATGCCAGATCCAAATCATTCTTGGGATGGATGCTCATTAGAAAGATCCCCACTGTAAAATTTCATTTTATATGAACTGAAAAACAGCCAAATTCAGCAAATTAAAATATACAGTATCAGTAATCTATCAAAATAAAATAACAATGTATTCTTAAAGGATTCAATTGTTTTTAATATCTTAGGAGTTGTTTTATAGTCAAAGTAATTAGCAATAGGTTTTAGTCAACATGCTTTTGAAGCTGTTGCCAGGATAAAATGCTTTCAAATAATATTATCTATTTCACAATGTATTGTTATTTGAAATTTAATAAGATAACTTTATCCGAGGAACCTTTCTATATTTTAAAGTCTTAGATGGGGCCGCATTTTAGGCGTATACCGTAATAAATATTACACGATGAATGATTTTACATGTAATATTTATTGTGCGAATCTTGAACCATTTTTGTGAAAATATGGACTAAATTAATTAGCAAGTACACACTCCTTCTAGAGAGTCTTTTTCAATTTAATTTGTTTTTATTACTTTTTTAAAAGGATTCAGCAAAAGATATATTTTTAAAAAAGCCATTTTATAAATTTTGACACATTTTAATCAGAAATTACTTGGCACTTTAAACCGGAATCCTACACCACAATGATTTTCTAACCATGCAGTTCATCGTGCCGAGCTAAACTCGGAGCAATGGGATTCCTTTAAGCAGGATAAAATTGGCTATAGTTACCCAGTGGATGAGGCATCATTGAGGTTCAACAGTCTTATAATCCAAAGGTTGTCCAGCCTTGCTACTGATCAGCAGGAATATCATTTGCGCGAGAATGGGTCTGAGTTACCTCGTCGGAGCGTAAATGATGTTCCTGCGGCCCAAGGGTTACAGACCGCTGCAAACATATAAATATGAATGCGACCTAGAAATAATACCGTGCCCTCATACCGTCCTAGTCAAAACTAATGGTTGATAAACTGCATCACCAGTTAGTTACAGGATCGGGGAGGGGCAGAACCTTACCTACGAGCCAAAAGGCACGTTGATATATTAAGGAGCGAGACGGACCGCTAATCAATTAATATGGTTATGGTGACATATGATATCAACATAACAAGCAGGATGTTTTCCAGAAATCTAAAACATGAAGAAAAATCAAGCGTGAGTGAAGAAGTTGGAATAGATGAAAAGGGCAGAATAAAAATAATCAGAACACTTAACGGAAGATTCTGGCAAAAGTAATCTGCAGGTTTAAGAAGTCGCCAAAGGCTTTAAAAACGGGACTGCTATCGCAGCAGTCTCGTTGATAAAAGTATGCATTATTTTGACTTTCCGAATAATAACATGCATATTTATCTTATTCCTCATCAAAAAACAGAACCTTTAAAAAGGAGACTCCGTATGCCTGACTCAGCCCTGTACGACAACCTGCTTGAAGTTGCCCAAAAAAGGCGAAATAACCGAAAATTTAAATCCGATCCCATCCCTGAAGGATACATCGAAAAGATAATCGAGGTTGCTAGGTGGGCTCCTTCAGGTTTTCATACCCAGCCGTGGGAGTTTGTTGCAATTACTGACAGGGTTGTAAGAAAAAAGATTGTATCTTTGCTTGATAAAAAAAGCCCACCGATCAAAAACCCTGATGATCATGATGATACTTCAAATGCAAGTTTTCGTGATGCCCCAGCCTTTATTTTCGCTTTATGTGACTACAGGGCATACGTGGGCCTGCCCATGAACGTTGAAAAAGAAAATCCCATTGTGGACAAAATATTCAGTTCCAGTATGGCGAGCACATTTCTTTTAATGCATCTTGCGACGGCATCCCTTGGTCTATCGTCCCAGTGGTATTCGGCAGCCGGAAGTTCCGCTGTTGAAAAGGAAATACGAAATGTGATCGGCATTCCTGATGATTTAAAGATATATGACCTGATGGTGCTTGGTTATCCTGCTGTGCCGCCGGTTTCCAAAGAGGTGAGGGAGGTAAAGGATATGCTGCATTATAATGTATGCGGCAAGGATGATTTTAGATCTAAAGAACAGGTTGAAAAAGAGGCTGCTATCACAAAGGCATGGTGTTTATCGGCGCATTGATTTTAATAAATATTTGGAAACAATGTCCATTTAATAAACCATGAAGCTGTTTCATTATTTTTATCAAGTGCGACTATTCCGCCATTCTGAAATTTAACAACAGGTGAATGTTCCGGTGAACCGGTTATCAGGTAAGATACAAATTTTTCCATAAATGGGAGATGGCCAACAATCATGATGTTTTCTTCGGGCTCAGGGTCAAACATGGTAACATCATCAAGGGGTGCAAGACCGTTCTTACTGATGGGTTCTATTCTCTTTCCAATATATGCACCAAAAATTTCAGCAGTCTCTCTGGCCCGTTTCAACCCGCTGTGCCATATTTCGTTAACGGTCACCCCATAACTTTTTAACTCCCCAGCGATCTGTTCAACGGCTTTTTTCCCTTCAGGGGAAAGACCTTTTTCAGGGTCCTGTTCCTTTGGCAGATTTTTACCGTGCTGAACAAGAAAAAGCGTCATTTTTCTCCCCTGATAAGAGGTTATTCACATACAGCGCGATGCAGTGCCCTCTGGGCCCTGTTAAAATCCGCCCTTTCTAGGATAAACTGCATATTTGTCTGTCTGCTGGTCTGAGAGATTGCCATTACATTAATCTTCTCGTCTGCCAGGGCCTTTGTTGCTGCGGCTATAATACCCGGTTTGGCAATATTGGACCCGATGGCGCATACAATAGCGGCCTTAAAAGATGTTACCACCTGGAATTTTTCTGCAAGATCTTTTATGAGTGCTTCGGTGCAGTCACTGTCATTGATAATGATGTCAATGGTATTGGCATTTGTCATTTTACTGATATAGGATACGTTATGACTCTTGAGAACCTGCATGATTTTAAGGTCAAAACCAACCTCTCCAACCATCTGGGTTTCATGCACCTCCAGACAGGATACGCTGTCCGAACCGGCAATAATCTCAATCTTTGATTCAAGGCCAATATAGCTGTTTGTAATTAATGTCCCGTCATGTTCGGGCTGAAAGGCATTTTTTATACGTATGGGGATATTCATGTTCTCGAGGGGTTTTGATGCCTTGGGATGGATTGCCTCCATTCCGACATCAGCAAGCTGGTCAGCTACATCAAAATTGGTATTGCATACTGGATGAATTTTTTCTGCCCCTATAACTTTGGGGTCTCCGGAACTCAGATGGTATTCTTTATGAATGATCGCCTCTTCCGCATGGAGTATTACGGCAATTTTAGAGAAGGTCACTTCAGAATACCCCCTGTCAAATTCACGCATAATGCCTTCAATGCCCTTTGTGTACCCTGTAGCAAAGCAGATACTCTTTGATGGATCCAGGGTGGAAAAGGCCTCTTTTATCCGCTCATCAATTGTCAGCTCCCTGTCATCCTGCCATCCGCTCAGATCGACAAATGTTGTGTCATAGCCGAGGTTTTTCAGGATGCTGGCGGAATTGTAGGCGCTGTGCATCTCTCCCAGGGATGCCAGCAGCTCTCGTGCCGCAAGAAGTACCTCGAGCCTGTTGACATACCCTGAAGCCAGCACGGTATCCATACTTTTGAGCAGCCTGACTGACGCATCAATTCGCTCGGAGATAAACAGGTTTGCTTCATCAAGGTTCAGTCCTGCCTCAACAAGGCCTTCATTAATCCTGAATAAATGATTTTTTAACTCATCTAATGCGGAATTGTATTTTTCATGATCCCTGAACTTTTGATATATCCCGGGTATACGGGTCTTTTTATGTTCCAGCAGCATATTGGTTATACCATCGTATGCGGATACAACATAAACCCGGTTATAGATATCATCCATATCATATAAAATAATATTTTTTATTATCTCGGGAAACCTCGACATAGAGGTTCCGCCAATTTTTTCTATTCTAAGACCTTTTGCGGGTGCCATTTTTCCCCCTCTTTCTTTTTAACTGATAAAGTCCGATCAAAATATGTAATACAAGGGAAAGGGAATTTCAACCTTTTCTCATATCAGGAAGTTGTTTAATTTCTCCTCGCCTTCGCCGTTAAGGTCATTCTGCCATCCTGTCCTGGCATATTATTTCTTCCACTATTTCGACTGCATCTTCAACATATTGTATACACTGCGTCAGTTTGATGTTTTTTTCTCTGAATTCTCTCAGCCCTTCTTCGCTGAAGATGTCAATCCCGATAAGCTGGTTACAGTTGATATTGCCATGGATCTCCCTGAATCGTTCAATAAAAATACCGACCTTTTTAAAGGTATTATTGAAGGCCTCATGGTCTCCTGGATCTGCCATACCATATTCCATCCCCAGGGCAATAAGTGCTCCGGCGACAGCCCCGCATTCTCCACCCTGTCCGGACCCGCCTGCAAGGGGAGTGGCGATTTTGCGTGCAAGAACGGGGTCCAGTCCATATTCTCCTGAAAATGCCTCCAGTACGGCCTGGGAGCAGTGATATCCTTCTTTAAAACGTTTTTTTGCAAGTTCAGATTTTGTCATTGTTATCTCTCTCCTTTTAAGATCAGTTATTCAGCAGCGTCTTTTCATCTAAAATATTTGACAAGTTCAGAGTTTATAAACAAGAATAGTCAATCTAAATATTTGGTCAAGCGGAATATTTCGATGGTGCTAATCGAAGGTTTCGATTGGGGTTGCAATGATGCCGATGATGGCAATCAAAGAGGAGAATCTGTTATGAGCCGTCAGAAATACCCTGAACCCGCGGTCGGTGCACTCATAATCAATGCGGAAGAAAAAATATTCTTGATGAAATCACACAAGTGGCATGGGCAATATGTTATCCCCGGAGGGCATATAGAACTTGGCGAGACCATGGAAGAGGCATTAAGGCGTGAGGTAAAGGAAGAAACAAACCTTGATATTTCTCATATTGAATTTCTCATCTTTCAGGAGTTTATCTATGATAAATCCTTCTGGAAAAAGGATCATTATATCTTCTTTGATTATCTGTGCAGGACTGATTCCAGTGATGTTATTTTGAACGAAGAGGCAGAGGAATATACATGGGTATCAGTGGAAGAGGCGCTTAAACTCCCGGTTGAGCATTACACACGTGTTGTTATAGAGACATATCTGGAAAAGTTAACCTATGGATAAGCTGTTTTTATTTACTGACG
This sequence comes from Desulfatiglandales bacterium, assembly GCA_963667015.2. Classification (GTDB taxonomy): domain Bacteria; phylum Desulfobacterota; class DSM-4660; order Desulfatiglandales; family HGW-15; genus JAAZBV01. The sequence goes on along the minus strand of CAXXJJ010000001.1, from coordinate 140,463 downwards.
GGAGTGTAGACACAAAGTCAAAAACGGGTTATGGCGTCTGTCTTTCTGTAACTGACACACTGGCTTCAGTGAAATCATTGAGCGGACAGATAAAGGTCAGGAGGTTTGAGAATACATCATCAACCAGGCTGGAACTTGAAACAATAATCTGGGCTCTAGGGGAAGTAACGAAAACGGCTGACAAGATTATTGTTTACACGGACTCTCAAAACATTATCGGGCTTAAGGAAAGACGTGAAAGGCTTGAAAGAACGAAATTTCAATCCGGCAAAGGCAAACATTTAAAGAACTCTGACCTGTATATTCAATTCTATAAAATTACTGACAGTCTTAACTGTGAATTTATTAAGGTTCAGGGGCATATCGCTTCCCATAAAAAAAATGAGATCGATAAGCTATTTACACTTGTGGACAGGGAATCAAGAAGGGCTTTGAGAAAATCATCAAATCAGGAAATCTGAAATTTATCCTTCAGTATCTTTTTTGCCGCCTTGATATCTTCCTTTATAAAACCAGCGGATCTTTCAATCTGGTCTCTTATATCTTCCACAGGAAGTTCATATATCTTTTCCACACCATTGGGTCCTATTCTGGCAGGTACCCCGAAGGCCATTGAATCAAGACCATCCGATGGCGTAATAAGGTTGTATTCCTTTTCAATTATAGAAATGACCGGCTGTGTCTCGGATTCACCGGTTATTATACATCGGAGCATCTCGACCGCTGCCCTTGCCGGGCCTGCAGAAGCGCTCTGGCCGGTTTCATTGACAAAGTGGGTTCCGCCCTTTTTGGCTTCCGCTATTGCTGCATTAACCTCTTCCGGATCAACCCCTTCGGCATGGATAAAATCATTAAGGGGAATCCCGCCAATCGAAAAATAACGGGAGCTGGCAACCATGGAATCCCCGTGCTCACCAAAGACAATCCCCTTCATATCCTTTGCAGACCGATTCATTAAGAGAGAGATGGCATGGCAGATCCTTCGGGAATCAAGATTGCCGGCCTGTCCCATTATATTTTCCCTGGGAAAACCGGTTGCCTTGTACCCGATCCATGTCATGGCTGTTACAGGATTGCCCATATAAATAAGTATGGGCCGATCATCCGGAGAACATCCATCATAAAGCTCTTTTATCTGGATAGAGGTTTTTGCTATCACGTTTGTATTGATTTCCAGGAGGTCACTGCGTGTCTGGCCGGGTTTTCTCGGGGCGCCTACACCTATAAATATTGCATCCAGCCCTGCCATATCATCAATATCGCTGGTACCCTTTATCCTGGGACGGTGTATGCTGTTTGCCTTAAGATCCTCAATCCATGCGTTTGCCCTGTTGGGAAATCCTTCCTTTGGTCTGCCGTAAAAGACGATCTCTTTACCAAGGCCTTCTTCTACAAGATTCAGAACAACATCTCTTGATACATTCCCGAATCCCCATACCCCAATCCGATCCCTTTCCTTTTGTCTGTCAATATACTGGCATGCCTTTGAAGGAGAAATATCCATAATATACAACCTGTTAATTAGGTTTAAATTGATTTGCCGCCCCGGCATAAAAGCCGGAGCAGGTTTCTGTAAGTAAAATTATTTTACAATTGAGAAATTCTCTTTTCCCTGGCCGCATGTGGGACATTTTTCCGGCGGAGCTCCTTCAACAGTAAAACCGCATACGCCGCAGACGTAGACATCCCCGAGCTCCATGTCACCGCCGCCCTCTAATGCCTTCACGGCCTTTTCATAATATTCTCCATGGACCTTTTCCGCCTCATTGGCCCAGAAAAAGCTTTTTAAGGCAGCATTATTCTGATCCCTTTTGGCCTGATCCATAAACATGGGGTACATATCAGTAAATTCATCCTTCTCACCCTGGTACGCCTCTTTTGCATTTTCAAGGGTAGATTTGATTCCGTCCATCGCCTTCAGATGGTTCATGGCATGGATGGTTTCGGATTCAGCAGCAACCCTGAAAAGCCTTGCAATATTAGGATATCCATCTTCTTCTGCCTTTTTTGCAAACGCCAGGTATCGTCTGTTTGCCTGTGATTCACCTGAAAAGGCCTCCGCCAGATTTTTAAAAGACTGATTTCCCATGATTTTCCTCCATTGAATATTTGATAATAATATGATAAATTTCGCTTGTGATAGATTGAAAAATATAACAACCGCTAACCCTAAAGTCAATAAAGGTTCAAGGACTGAACTTAGAGCCGCAATGTTTTAAAAAAACAATCAGCCTAATCCTCTGTTATTTGTTCTCAGTTATTTTATAATTTAATTTTTGTTCATTTCAACTATAAGCAAAATAGGCCTCTACTGGACGTTAAGCGAAATATACGACTAGGAGATGTGATGGACGGGAATAAAATCCGTGTCTTGATAATCGAGGATGACCAGGAAGACAAGATGGCATATGAGAGATTTATTAAAAAGGAATCTCTTAATTATGAGTATGTCTTTGCCAACTCTGCTGAATCAGCACGAAAAATAATAGCATCACAATCCTTTGATGTAATACTCTCCGATTACGTGCTTGGTGACGGTAACTCGCTGGATGTTTTCAGTGATATCACCGATACCCCGATAATCGTTGTTACCGGAAGCGGTAACGAAGAAACAGCTGTAATGGCTATGAAGATGGGTGCAAGTGATTATCTTATAAAGGACCCTGACGGCTTTTATCTTAAAACATTATCCCTGACAGTGAGGAACGCAATTGAACGCAGAAAGGCTGAAGATGAGCTTAAAAAATACAAAGAAACACTTGAAAAACTTGTAGATCAGCGTACTAAAAAATTAAAGGAAAGTGAAGAGCGCTATCGTACACTGATTACCAGAATGATTAATGCCTTTGCCCTTCAGGAAATAATATGTGATGAAAATGGCAATCCCTGTGACTTCAGGTTTCTTGATGTAAATGCCGCCTTTGAGGAGATGACCGGTATTAAAAAGGATAAAATCATTGGAAAAACAGCCTTTGAACTAATTCCCGGAATGGATGCTTCTCTGATAGAACCATATGGAAAGGTCGCCTTGAAAGGGGACTCGGAATATTTCGAACATTATTCTGAACAACTGGATAAATATTTTGAAATACTGGTTTACAGCCCAGGATCCGGTCAGTTCGCAACAATTTATACAGATATTACATACAGAAAAAAAGCTGAAGAAGAAAAAAGGCTTCTGGAAAAACAACTCCTTCAGACTCAAAAAATGGAAGCCCTGGGGACGCTGGCAGGCGGCATTGCCCATGATTTTAATAATATATTGTCAATAATATTCGGATACATTGACCTTGCCTCCTTTGATCTTGCGGATACGAATAAAATCATGGAGGACCTGGAAGAAATGAAACAAGCGGCCAACAGGGCCAAGGATCTGATAAACCACATACTTACAGTCAGCCAGAGAACCGAACATAAAAAGCAGTTTATCCAGATAGACCTTGTCATTAAAGAGGCCGTCAACCTGCTTAAATCTACCATCCCCTCATCAATTGCCATAAATATAGATATTGATTCAAAGAAAACAGTACTTGCAGATTCGTCGCAAATCCACCAGGTTGTGATAAACCTTTGTACAAATGCATATCATGCCATGAAAAAATCCGGAGGAAAGTTGACCGTTTCATTGAAGGATGTTGAAATTTTAAAAGACGACTCTGCTTCAGAGCTGGACATGCCGCCAGGGGAATATGTCAGGCTGGATGTGACCGATACGGGACATGGTATGGATGATGAAACGCTGGAAAAGATATTTGACCCCTATTTTACAACCAAGGAAATAGGAGAGGGTACAGGTCTTGGTCTGGCTATTGTACACGGAATAATCACCCACCATAATGGATATATTTCTGTATCCAGCGGAGCGGGATCAGGAACCACCTTTCATATCTATTTCCCAACGGCAGTGAAAGAAACAGAAGCCGATGCTGTTTCAACACATCCGGATCCCCCAAGAGAAGGTAATGAACGAATACTTGTTATTGATGACGAAATCGGAATAACCAATATAACCAGTAAGATTCTTTCCGAATATGGATATAATATTACCGTGTTTAACAAGAGCATATCGGCCTATGAAGAGATCCACAAAAATAGTGACTGGTATGATCTGATTATTACGGATATGACAATGCCCGAGATGTCCGGCCTTGAGCTGGCAGGAAAAGTGCGGGAGGTTGATCCCGGTAAACCTGTAATCATCTGCAGCGGTTACAGTGACCAGATCAATAATGAAATCGCAACAGATATGGGAGTTCACTATATATCCAAGCCTGTTGTAATGAGTGAATTGACAAAATTGATCAGGGAAATACTGGATAAACCGGACACTCCTGCCGAGGTGAAGGCTTAATACACCAGTTTATCTTAAAATAAAGCAGTTGTTTTTGGATTTAGCTGGATGGATTTTGATCCTGGAGACGGGTTTGAAACCCGTCTCTACAGAAGATATTATTCGTAATCCTAAAAAATCAAAGCCTTAGGAAGGCTATGAGGTTATTTTTTTTGATACCATTGACCGCTTTCGTTCTTTAACCATTCTCCAGGATCAGCCTTTTCGGCTATCTGCAGTGCCCTTCTCTTTCCGACTAGTTCTGCCGAGGTATTGTTTTTTTTAGCCAGTGCTTCATATACTATTTTTCTGTCATTGTTTTCGGCTGAAACGATATCTTCATTCTTTTTGCTTGCCCCAACATATTCAAGGTACCCGAGATTGTTCTCTCCGACAATTCCAGCCTGTTTAAGTTCAACAATAGCAGGCAGGCGATCTTTCATATTATCCTGAATTTCCTTAATGCTTTTAGCAAAGACATTCTGCGCGAGCAATATTATTAATGTTATTAAAATTAATATTAATCTGGATTTTTTTATATTCATTTTTATCTCTCCCTATTTGCCAGTTTAAGTATTTTTATTTTTCTACAGGATGTTACAACTGTTCCTCAGCTTCATCAAGGTCGCCGAAAAAGTCGTCCAGGTCCTTATCTATCCGGACATTTATATCTATCGTTATATGAATCGGTTCGACAACATGCCTTGTCTCAATCGGTGCCACCTCAATAGCGTGTTTTGTATTGCAGGCATTAAGACACAGCAACAGTCCTGTGAAAATAACTGCCCTTGAAAGAATCCTTGCCATAATAATCTCCTTTAAATGATTCATACTAATAGACAACCCAACTTATAAAAAACTCAAAATATCACAAAAAAACAGTAAAAATGCAGGGGATCAATTCACTTAAATTTATTACTCCATCATATCTAACACATCTTTAATATTCAAGACTCTATCAATGGGAACCCTGAAATTGACATCAAGGCTGATTCCTTCAAAATCGGAACCTTCAGCAATGTTTTGAACTCGAACGAATCGTTTGACACGTTCATTATATGTAAAAGGGAGCCTGTTTTCGGGTTTGCCATCAAATTGCAGTTTTAGCACCAGTTCATTCTTTTCAGTCGCAAATGACATTTTTACCCAGGTATATTCGAAAGCCTTCAGGGCCTCCCTTGCTATATCCATCTGTGCATATTCGGCAGAATCAGGATTAAGACCCTTGGTGAGGATTTCGGTATCCGTGATATTTATTTTTCCGCCGCCACCGGGTGTTGAATAGAGAAATCCGTCCTCGAAACTGATTTTATTTTTTGAAAGTTTTATTGGGAGTTTACCATTGACGGTTCCTCCTCCGGAGGCATTGGCTACTCCAAACTGGGCAAGTATCTCGGAAAGCTTTAACCTGTCACAGAAAAGGATAAGATCATATTCTTCCTTTTCAGGATTTATCCGAAATGACTGAATATTGATATGTCCCCCGCACCATTTAAAACTTCCCTTCTCAACAAAAAGAAGTGAGGCCCCATCTACCTTGAAATCCAGTGTAAAATCTTCTGCCTTAATATCCCCAATGGTGATTTTATCAATCTTCAGCCTCTGCCCAAAGGGGCTTTTCATGGATAACAGGTCTTCAAGGCGTAGAGATAACCTTATATTTTCAAGGCTGAGATCATTTTCGCTGTTTTCTATTGTGCCGTTGTCTATTTCAAGGTTCAATTGCGACTGCAGCCCTGAATCTGAAAAACCAACATCCGCGCTGCCTTTAAGGTTGCCCCTGTAATAAAAACCTTTCAGGTCAGGTAAAAATTTACCTAAATCAATTCTGGATTTGGGTGTGTACGCGGGAACATCAATGATAATTTTTCCCTCACCCGGTACGGGTTCTATTGCCGCGTTTCCGGATATATTGACTGCCATATCAGGCAAAGCAGGAAAGATTACATTTCCGGAAAATGGTACGTTACCGCCCTCTTGTGAAATATCAATATTAACCGGACCCAGAGAGTAGTCTTCGTATTTTATTTTTTCAATAGACAGCTTTCCTTTCTGACTTTTTTCAGAGAGGGGCAGATGAAGAGGAATGTCTGCAGAGATTTTATTAACATTCAATGAGTTCTCTGCCATGGAAAGTCTCCCGTTTTTGAAAGAAATCATGGCGCCGGCATTAATAAACTCTTTCATATCATACTGCATGGAACCTTTTATCCGGTAGTCCGGGATGTTCATTATGACATCAAACCCAGTATATACAATATCTTTACCTTCAACAGAAAAGATTGAAACGAATTTTTCTTTACTGCCCTCCGATTGATCGACATTACCTTCGATAGACAGTATCGGCATTGATATGTTCATCTCATTGTATGCTGATTCAATATTTTTTAAACTGACAATATATGACCCGGATATAGCGCCATTACGGTATTCTGACTGAATATTGACCTCGGGAGAAAAGGCGATATACAGCATGTCATCAAAATGAACTTTAGCCGGCAATGCTTTATCACCTGTTGTTTCAGTCCTGCCATTGATAACTACTTTATAGTAATCGGAATCTTTCAGTCCCTCTCCTGCTATACTCCATATCATTTCAAACTGGTCACTTCCGGTTATAAACCCGGTTACGGCCTTAATATTTCCTTTCATTGCCTCACCGGAAATTTCTGCTGTTCCGGAAAGTTCAAGTATTATGGGAAATGTTTCGGTATCCAATAAGGTTTGTGAAACATTATACTCCCAGTGTTCCAGATCCTTTGACTCAGCCTGTATAGTTATCGGCTGTTCACTTTTGTCAGGGTTAACCGGATTCCTTACCGCAGCGCCAGGGTATTCAACGGTTGTTTTTTCCAGACTGCAGGATGCAGAGATGTCAGTGATGGAAATCGGGTCCTGTGAAAGTTTTGCAGAGACTTCAATATCTGCCTGTCCTTTAATATTAAGCGGGGCTATCTCATTTATAACATCTTCGAACATCTTCAGAGAAAGGGCATGGGAGGTAAGTTTTAATAAAATATCATTATTGCCAGTGATATTACCCTCAATGACAGCCCTGTTGTCACCAGGAAATATCTCCAGCATGAATTTATCCGGCAGATGATATTGATCAAAGGCGGTTGCTGTCAGGTCAAATGGAACCCTTAATCCCTTTTCATTCACATTTAAGGACAATACCGAATTTGTTATTGATATTTTATTAACCCTAAAAGGTTTGGATTTATCACTGCCACTTTTTGTATCGGGCTCCTGATTTGTCATTAACGCGTCAAGGCCTTTAACCGATACCTGATTATCTTTGTATTCAAGGGTTACTGATATCCCGCTTAACGCAACCCCTTCGAGTTTTCGATCGAGCAGGCCGGAAATGGAATAATCAAGGCGAATGGAGTCTATTACGAGTCCTTCATTATTATTCGGCCCGAGTTTTACATCACTTATTTCTGCTCCCCGCAGTCCCACACTTCGGACTTTCAGAGAAGAAATCTCAATGCCGGTATCTTTGCTTATGGAAGGAAGGATTTCGGATTCAATATATCCTGGGACAAACAAAAAAAAGCATGATAGTGCAGCAAGACCTGTAAAAAGCAGTGAAAAGAAAATTATTAAAGAAACGATTATTGTTCGTTTACTGGTCATATAAAATATCTTCTGGTTAATGGTAGGTGCAGGGAATTCTTTTTCCTGTCCTTTCCTCTATCTCGCACATCATTTCTTCGCATGGGAGCACCCGGTAGTGGTCATTTGCAGATATATGGAATACCTCTCCATTATCCACTTCCAGTCTGAACTCAACACTGCTCTCTCCTGTATACTTGAAAAAGATATCTCTAAGTTCTTCGAGATATTCTTTGTTGATCTTTTTTTCATCAAGATTGAATTTAATTGTCCGTATGGATTTCTGTCTTTTTACTTCCAGTGATTCCACCTCTTTGGCGATAATTTTGGCCCTGTTGTCGCTCAGTTCTGCAATGCCTGTTACAAGCAGCGGATCATCTCCCACAAGCAGGTGAGAAAAATTGGAAAAGGCCTCTGGAAAAAAGACGGCCTCTGCGGACCCTGTCTGGTCCTCAAGGGAAACAATGGCCATCCTGTCACCCCTTTTTGTCCGCTTCATACTGACACTCGCGATCACGCCGGCTATCTTGACCTCTGAACGGTCTTCGAGTTCAAGCATTCCGTGAATAGAAGACGTTGTAAACCGCTCAACCGCCTGCTGATATTCATTGAGCGGATGGCCGGTAATATAAAACCCGAGGGATTCCTTTTCTTTTTTCAGTTTTTCCTTATCGCTCCATTCATCCAGTTCGGGAAACTGGAAAAGGGCCATCATACCTTTATTGTCATCCTTCATGGTGCTGAAGATTGTAAGCTGGTTTGGATCATGGTTTGCTCCGGCCATCCGGATAAGGTCATCGACAGAGGCATAAAGGACTGATCTGTTTATTCCTGCAAAATCCAGTGCCCCGCACTGAATAAGACCTTCAAGAACTCTCTTGTTTACCTTTGACCCGTCAACCCTTTCACAAAAATCAAACAGGTCCTTGAATTTGCCGTCTTTGTTCCTCATATCAATAATTGATTCAACGGCCTTTAATCCGACATTTTTTACCGCAGCAAGGCCGAATCGTATGGCATCGTCAATAACAGTAAAGTCCGCCATACTTTCGTTTACATCCGGGGGCAGTATCTTTATACCCATCTCGCGGCATTCCGCGATATTCTTAATGGTTTTGTCCGGGCTGCCCATGTCATTGGTCAGTAGAGCCGCCATAAACTGGACAGGATAATGTGCCTTGAGATAGGCGGTCTGGTAACCTATGAGTGCATAACATGCAGCATGTGACCGGTTAAAACCGTATCCTGCAAAGGGTTCAATAAACGCAAAGATCTGTTCGCCAAGCTTTTTGCTGATATTATTTTTTTCACAGCCGTTAAGAAATTTTTCCTTTTGCTCTGCCAGGAGGTCAACCTTCTTTTTTCCCATGGCCTTTCTGAGAACATCAGCTTCTCCCATGGAAAAACCTGCCAGATCCCTTGCTATCTGCATTACCTGCTCCTGGTATACAGCTACTCCATAGGTCTTTCCAAGGATGGGCTCGAGCTTGGGATGAAGGTATTTCGGCGTTCTCTTTCCATGTTTTCCGTCAATGTAATCAGGTATCCAGTCCATTGGCCCCGGCCTGTAAAGGGCAACAAGGGCGACAAAATCCTCAAAATCCTCTGGTTTTAGGCGCCGCAGCAGGTCTTTCATGCCGTCACTTTCAAGCTGGAAAACACCTGTGGTTCTTCCTTCCTGTGAGAGCTGGAAGGTTTTCTGATCTTTTAGAGAAATATTATCAATATCTATATCATCGCCGGTTGAATCTTTTATGAGTTTAAGGGCGTGTTTTATAACGGTAAGGGTTTTAAGTCCCAGAAAGTCAAACTTGATAAGACCGATCTTTTCGACCTGGTCCATTGTATACTGGGTAATGATTTCATCGCTTGACCCCTTGATAACAGGCAGGTATTCCACAAGTGGCTTATCCGAGATAACAATTCCCGATGCATGGGTTGATGAGTGCCTGGAGATGCCTTCCAGTGATCTGGCAACTTTGAGAAGGGTCCGTTCGGTCGGCTGGCCGTTTTCAAGCTTCTTTAAGTCCGGCTCCTCTTCCATGGCCTTTTCCAATGTAACCTTCGGCCCTTCGGGAACCATCTTGGCGATTTTATCCACATCGTTATAGGGGATATTAAGCACCCTTCCCACATCCCTTATAACTCCGCGGGCCTTCATGGTACCAAAGGTGACAATGTAGCCCACGTTCTCATACCCGTATTTGTCCGACACGTATTTTATTACATCATCCCGGCCGTTCATGCAGAAGTCGATATCAATATCAGGCATGCTTATTCTTTCGGGATTGAGAAATCTTTCAAAAATCAGGTCATATTTTATGGGGTCAAGGTTTGTGATGCCAAGGCAGTAAACCGCAAGGGATCCCGCGGCCGAACCTCTACCTGGGCCAACCGGAATGTCCGCATTCCGGGCATATTCGATAAAATCACCTACGATAAGGAAATAACCGGAGAAGCCCATCTTGACTATTATATCCAGCTCATACTCGAGCCTTTCTTCATATTCCCTGATAAGCTCTTCACTTAAAGGACCGTCTTCCTTTTCTCTCTGTGCCAGCCTTTCTTTAAGGCCGTCCCGGGCCTGCTCCCTTACCATATCATCAAGGGTTTTTCCCGGAGCCGTGTCATATACGGGATATTTATATTTCCCGAATTCCATTTGATATTCACATCGGTTAGCAATTTCAACCGTGTTGTCCAGAGCATCGGAGTAATCACCGTCAAAGGTTTCTTCCATCTCCTTTCTGGACTTGAAATAGAACTCATTTGTTGAGAACCTCATCCTGTTAGGGTCATCAACTATCTTGCCTGTCTGGATGCAGAGCAGCGCATCATGGGCCTCTGAATCTTCCCTGTTTAGATAATGGCAGTCATTTGTGCCTACAAGGGGTATAGATAACTCGTTGGATAATTCCCTGATCTTTCTGTTTAAATCATTCTGTTCAGGCATGCCGTTCGCCTGAACCTCAAGATAAAACCTTCCGTCATCGAATATGGATTCAAACTCCCTGGCCTTTTGAGCGGCAATATCCATGCGGCCTTTTCTGATGTTATATGGGACAATTCCCTTCATGCAGGCTGAAAGGGCTATAAGGCCTTCATTATATTCCCTGAGTATTTCCATATCGATCCTTGGCTTGTAGTAAAAGCCCTCAAGGTAGCCCATTGTTACAAGCCTGCTCAGGTTTCTGTAACCGGTTTCATTCATTACAAGGAGAACAAGGTGATAATTGTTTGGCTGGCCATCCTTTGAAGGGGCATGTTCCCGGCGATCTCCCGGGGCCACATAAAGCTCACAACCGATAACCGGCCTGACGTCGGTCTTTGCCGAATGAGTAAAAAGCTGCACAGCTCCGAACATATTACCATGGTCGGTAACCGCAACGCCCGGCATATTGAGGCTGGCTGCCTTGCTTATCAGTTTTTTTATTGTGATAGCCCCGTCCAGAAGGCTGAATTCCGTGTGAACATGAAGGTTTACAAAGGATGAGTTGTCTGACAAATTGTTACCTCGATTAATTTTAAAACATTCTTTATTGTAGGCAATAAGGTGGTTATGATACGGTAAATAACATACATCATCAAGAGCATTTTCCGGATTTCCAGGACTAAAGATCCATGGAAACGTACCTATAACAAAATACCTGTTCAGGGAAACAGTTTAAATGAATAAGCTTGAAGAATTTGAAAAGAAGAATCAACAACTTAAAGAAAAATATAAAAAAGAGAAAGAAACTGTCTCCCTCCTGAAAAAGGAAAATGCCCGCCTTAAAAAAGAGTTTAAGGATAAAAATATCCTGTTTGGAAACACCCCTTCCGGGATAGTTCTTATCTGGCATGGGAGAATTCTGGAGGTTAATGACACATTTCTAGGGTATATGGGTTATAAGGCGGATGAGATGATAAACAGGAACTTCCTCAATTTTATCCATCCCGACAACCTCTCGGAAGTCAGATTTATTCACAACAAGTGGAGCGCCGGCAAAGTCACCAAAGGGCAATATGATACACGGCTGCTTACCGAAAGTGATGAAGCAATATTTTGCAGTATAGAGGCGCGAAGGATACGGTACAGGGGCAGGGCATCCTATCTCCTTAATATTACAAGACTTGAGGAAAGAGAACAGATCAGGAAAAAAGAAAAATATGAGATAAAAAACAGCACAGAGATAAAAATGGCCTATGGATTTAAATCCCTTTTAGAAAAAAGGACAGAGGCTATCCCCGGTATATTGAAGATCTTCAAGGGTTTCAGTGGATTGGATAACATAAACCTTGATCATGCAATCGAAAAATTAAATGCTGAACAGAAAAATATCCTCAGGGATATTGGCATGCTGGAATCCATAACAGCTGAAAAGAATGAATACAGAGATAAAAAAGTCACCGGAATAAACCGGATAATTGATGAGGCAGTAGGCCGGGTCAGCAGCATCGAAGAGGCAGAGGAGATAGATATAAAGACATATTTAAGGGCGTCATCCTCCCTGAATGGAAATCCCGTCGAATTAACAGATGCAATTACCCAGTTATTCCTGAACTCGATTTCAAATGTCTCCGGCGCAGGAGAGATTCATATTACGACAGAAGAAAATGCGGAAAAAATATACATCTATATCCAGGACAGCGGCCTGAGTGTCAGGGAAAACAGGATAGAAAGTATTTTCGAGCCATTTGCCGTGGATGGTCCATCTCGCGTTCACGAACTCGGGATGAGATATGCAAGGGCAGTTATTGAGAAACATCATGGCGAGATTGAATATCTTCCGGGCGGGGGACAGGGTAATATTTTTCAGATAATCCTGCCGGTTTATAAAGAACCGCCAAAAAGAAAGAAGGTAGATCTAAATAAACTGAAAAAGGCCAGAATACTTATAATTCAGCCCGAAGATATCGCAAAGGAACTATTCGCCCATTTACTTACTGAAAAGGGGTGCCGGGTTGATAAAACCGGGAGTACTATTGATGGTCTTGCTGCAATCAAAAAGAAAAAGATTAACCTGCTTATAGCTGATGTTGAAGGCCTGGGAGTGAATAACAGGGCATTCTGGAAAAAATGCCGGCAGATAAATCCCGGGCTTATCACTGTTGGTTTAAAGAATGGATCACATATCAAGGACCATGGGCGTTCAGAAGAAACAGGCCCGGATCATATTATTTCAAAACCCTTTGACTTAAAAAGTGCGGTTAAAAGGGTTTGTGAGATTTTCATGGTTGAATACTGATGGCAGACAAAACAGCACAACCCGAGACTCCTCTTGCTGAAAGAATAAGGCCGGATAATATTGACCTCATAGTAGGACAGGAACATCTCCTTGGTCCTAAATGTGCCTTAAGGAGGGCGCTGGATTCGGGGAGAATTTTTTCAGTAATATTCTGGGGCCCCCCGGGGACAGGAAAAACTACCCTTGCAAGACTCATAGCAAGGTATACAAAAAAATCCTTCAGAGCATTTTCTGCGGTTACATCCGGGCTAAAGGATCTTCGCGAAATTCTTGGAGAAGCGGAAAAAGAAAGAGCTGAAACCGGGGAATCCACGATCCTTTTTGTTGATGAAATACACCGGTTCAACAAGGCACAGCAGGATGCCTTCCTTCCCCATATAGAAAGCGGTCTTATCATCCTGGTTGGTGCTACAACACAGAATCCCTCCTTTGAGGTAATCCCGCCCCTCCTTTCAAGGGCAAGGGTAATGGTCCTCAAATCCCTTGATGAGGAGGGATTAAAAAAGATAATCAACAGGGCTGTTATTGACAGAGAAAAAGGTCTCGGCGAACTTGGGCTCAAGCTGCACCCAAAGGCCCTTGATCATATAATTGATATTTCAGGCGGTGATGCAAGATCCGCCCTTAACAACCTTGAGATAGCCGCCCATTATACTGTTGAAGATAAAGACAGCAATAACGAGATAACCGTTGAACTGGTAGAGGCGGCCCTTGATAAAAAATCTCTTCCCTATGACAAGGACGGTGAAGAACACTACAACATTATTTCTGCCTTTCATAAGAGCCTTAGGGGAAGCGATGTGCAGGCATCTGTCTACTGGCTGTACAGGATGCTTGTGGCTGGAGAAGACCCCCTTTATATTGCAAGAAGGATGATAAGGTTTGCGTCGGAGGATATCGGGATAGCCGACACCAGCGCCCTGCAGGTTGCGTTAAACGCCTTTGAGGCCTGGGAAAAGATCGGGCCCCCGGAGGCGGAGCTTGCCCTTGTTGAGGCCGCAGTCTATCTCGCTACCGCGCCGAAGAGCAATGCATTGTATGTTGCAGAAATGGCGGTTAAAAAGGAGATTAAAAAATCAGGGGCACTGGCGGTTCCCCTTCATATAAGAAACGCCCCCACAAAACTTATGAAAGAACTGGGCTACAGCCGGGGGTACCTTTATCCCCATAACTACCCTGATGCAAAGGTCGACCAGGAATATCTGCCGGAACAGATCAAAAACACTGTTTTCTATCATCCCACGGACAGGGGAATGGAAAGAGAGATCAAGAAAAGAATGGATCTAAACTCCGGCAAGAGAGGCAAAACAAAAAAAGAATCCTAATTCTCTCGCCCGTTCCCTTTGGTCACTAGAGCCCGCAGAGGACACAGAGAAAACCCATAAAAAATGTTGAAGGTTAAAGCACAAAAATCCTCTTCCGTCATTCACTGGCTTGTCGAAGATCCCATGTCATTGTAGGGGTGAAAAATTTTTCACCCTAAAAAACCAATTCATCCGATGGATCAACAGCATCAGGGTTTTCCCTGTCCATTTCCCATTGTTTTGGATTGTTTTGTATGTATTCCCTCACAAGGTTTAATTCATCTTCATTCCGGATAACATGCTCATAAAAATTGCGCTGCCATATATGTTCTATTTTGGTATGCTGCCTGATCCATTTTGTTACGCCAATCTTGAAACCACGGATAACTGATCCGATTGTTTTAGATGTACCTTTCGATAACCCAACCTTTGAGGGCGAATAATTATTCGCCCCTACAATTTCATCTTCGATAACCAGTATTCCATGGATATGATTCGGCATGATTATGTAATCATTCAGCTTGACATGAGGAAAATGCAAGGGAATTTCTTCCCAATATTTTTTGACTGTTTCCCCAACCTTGTTAAGTCTCATTTCCCCGTATTCGATATTTCCAAACAGACATTTTCGATCCAATGCACAAACCGTTATAAAATATGCCCCTTTCGTGGAATAATCATATCCTTTTAGTCGAATGGATCGTCTATGTCCGGAGGAATTCATTACTATTTATATCTCCTGGTCGGGCTTTTGTAGGGGCGAAAAATTTTTCGCCCTTTTATTTTGCCCTTGCTTACATAGTACTCTCAATCAAATAAAATTTTACCTTTTCGTTTGATGTTTCAACACGTAATGCCGCAAGATGTGATCTTGCATCAGCAGAAATGGTTACCGCTTCATTCCCTTTTTTTATACTGTGCGACTTAAATAAATGCGCATAACTTTAATAATGTATTGTTGCCACAAGACCAAGTATCAAACAATGATTCAATAGCATCAGCTACACTTTGTAAAGAAGGAAAATAACTGTTATGTACGGCCATCCTTCTTGTAAGTTTCCAGACACGTTCAATAGGGTTTAACTCCGGACTATATGGAGGCAAATACATTAATTCAAATTGTTTTGAACATTGATCACGCCAGTTTTTATGCAGTTTGGCATGATGATATCTGGCATTGTCACTAATAATAATCACTTTTCGACCTGAATGGGAACTGATCCTTCTTAAATACTTAAGAAAGGAAAAAAATGTTTCACCATTAAATTTATCCCATTCAGGCTTATATGCAAACTTACCATCACGAAGTCTTACTGCTCCATAGTAACCAACGCTGGCACGTGTAGGATGATGCAATAGGATAGGTTCTTTGACTTCTGGAGGTATCCACATACGGCAGCATGAACCATATTGTTGGAAGTGAACTTCATCAATTGCCCAAATGTCGTATTTATCATCCTTCATAAGTTTTAGAATTTTTTTTAAAGTCCTCTTTTCGAGAGGCGTCAGCATTAGCGATTTTTGAACGTGGTTTCCTTAGCCGAAAACCTAATTGCCTGAACATGCGCTGACATTGACGTACACCTAACTGGACTCCAAATTCTTTTTGGATGTGGGCAGATAATGTTTTGCCGTCCCATAGATTGCCTGATAATCCGTAATCAATAGGTGAATTACGTAAAGCAATCTCTATTTTATTCATCTGCACCTGATTCAGCTTTTTAGTTCTTCCGGGTCTATCTGCATCAGCAAGCCCTGAAAGACCTTCAGCTTCGAATCTTTGAACCCAGTATGCTACAGTCCTTGGAGAATCACCAAGATACTGTGCGGCTTGTCTGCTGCTCATACCTTGAGCTACAAGAAGTATGGCATGAAGCCTATGATCGTAGCGCGCCTCATCTGTCCGGCGTATTTCATCTTGGAGGATGAAAATAATATTTTCTGTGTCTGTTATTTTGGATGCTTTCATGAAAGCATCATAACATACTTGTTTAATTTGCGCAATTAATTATGTCGCTGCGTATATATAACCATATTTTATAAACACAGGGTTGCCTGACTTGTTTACAAGATCAACAAATAAATTCCTTTTCGGCTTTAACAGACCGGGAATAAGCAACACAGCAAGGAAGATAACTGCAGCAAATGTAGATGCAAATGCAATTTTGGGAATAGAAGAAAGGTTACCTTTTCTTTCCACTTTATCCAACTTTTCTCTCAGGGCATGAATACCTCCCTCTGGAGGGTCATAGTTTTTAAATAGACTGTCAAAATTGATTTTCTCACTCATAATAACTAACCATATATCTTATTGAATTTTTCTTTCATAATACTTACTGCTTTATTCCTTCTTGAACCTACTGTCCCCGAAGGAATACCCAATATTTTACCAACCTCTTCATATGACATTTCTGAAAACTCAGTTATGGGGATCACAGATTATCAATTTATCAACATAATCATTTAATTCGGTATAAAGCCATTGGGATACTGTTGTTTCCTCTATTACCAATACCTTTTTACTACTTAAAACCTTTAAATATACCTGAAGCTCTTTAATGTCTGATGGTACACCTACTACTGTTATTTTATTTGATTTCTTTGTCATTCTGGCAATTGCCATATTTATTTCTGACCAATCAATTGCTATATAGTGATCATAAATGGTATCATCCATCGTGGTCTCCTTTGCTGTGTTTAAGTTGTTTTGGGCGATTACTTATAACACAGTTGAAGTTATTCCTTAAAGGAGACCATCTTTCTCATTTTATCAGGTTTATAACCTGTCTCAAAACCCCAGTAAGTGCAAATCAATACTAATAAATATAATAAAATCATTAAGATAGGAACATATAAAATTTAATTTCCAATTCTACGAATAAATTCGTTGACACTTACGAAATAGTTCGTATATTTATTTCAGTAAATGATAATGAAAATTAATAATTATCATGTATAACCTGTAATAATAAGGAGATGAGAAAATGAAGGCGATAACAAAACTTTCAGGTATTTTAATACTATCGCTTCTGGCAATCGCATGTGCGACAGCGCCATTTAAGGTGGCGGATAAATATAACTTTGATAATGAGCTTCAGGAACAAAAGGAAATCAGCAACTTTCGGATAGACAGCTGGGAATCCATAGATCATCAGTCGCTAATAATTAGAAGTAATTTCAATGAGTTTTACCTGGTTGTCCTGCAGCGTCCTGCTATTTCATTACCCGCTAGCGAGAGCATAGGTATTACAGTGACCATCAACCGGGTAAAGTCCGGCTTTGATAATATAATTGTTGCAGATTCCCACGGAACGGAATCATATATTATTCACAAGATGTATAAGTTCAAGGACGAGGTGCAGAAAAGGGAAATCAAGAAACGTCTTAAATCAATGTAGTTTTTGTTTAGTGTTTTTTGATTTTATACTTGAAGTACCGGACATCAAATAATCAGCCGGTACTTCATTAATTCGGTATGAGGTAGAAATGAAAAAAGATGAAACTCCTATCCCGACAGAAGTGGAGCTAGCAATACTGAATGTGTTATGGGAAGCAGGGCCAAGTACTGTTCGTGAGGTGCAGAATATCCTTAATGAAACACGAAACGCAGGTTATACCACTGTTCTGAAAATGCTTCAGATCATGACCCAGAAAAGGCTCGTTAAGCGTGATGAATCAAACCATGCCCATGTATACATTCCCAGCTGCTCGAAACAGAAAACTCAAAAGCGCCTGGTAAATGAGCTCCTGAAGAAGGCCTTTGGAGGATCGCCTGTTCAGCTTGCCAGCACATTATTTGATTCTGAAAAACTAAGTAAATCAGAGTTTGAAAAGCTTAGAAACGATATACTCGCACTTCAGAAAGAGGAGAGCGAAGATGGAAATAATAATTCCAACTGAAACAATTGTTGAATATCTATCGATATCATCTGTCCTGCTGCTTATTCTGGGGCTGTTGAGTTTTTTATCGATCAGATCCCTGAAGATACAGGGCAAGGCAAAACTATGCATATGCACCCTGGTTGTTGTCCTGCCGCTTGTTTATCCCTTAAAGACATTATTTCCTGAATCCCTTAAAATTCCGGTGCGCCTGGAGTTAAATTATCTTCAGCTGCATAATAGTGCCGCTGAAAAAACAATCTCTACAATTGAGCCTTTTATTCCAAATAATCCTGAGGCCTCAGCCGGGAACAGAGTAAATGGAGAAGAATATATTAAAAATGAGGTGTCAACCCAGGGTTTAAGGGACCGGCTCATGGCAACCATGTTTGGTCTGATTCGAAACTGGAAACTGGCCGCCGCAATAATATGGGTGGTAATTTTTTCCTTTTTCCTGGCTCGTGTAATTGCTGCAGGCTATAAAACAAACAGGTTATTAAGGCTTGCAGACCCTGTTACCAATCCGGAAATTCTTAAATTGCTCCAAAAGAGTGTATCGGAGACCGGATTAAGATATACACCGAGGTTTTTAATGGTTGAGGGGATTTCGACTCCGATGGTCATGGGATTTTTTAATCCCGCAATTGTAATCCCCCGTCATCTTTTGAGGCTTGAATTCCGGGAAGGATTAAGATTTGCACTGCTTCATGAATTGAAGCATCTTCAG
Organism: Desulfatiglandales bacterium; assembly: GCA_963667015.2. Taxonomy (GTDB): domain Bacteria; phylum Desulfobacterota; class DSM-4660; order Desulfatiglandales; family HGW-15; genus JAAZBV01. Next base: position 121,377 of record CAXXJJ010000001.1, on the reverse strand, counting down.
CAGCACCATAACTGGTGGCTCCTTATTGAATCAATTATTGGTGCAGCCTATTTTTTTCATCCGGTTTTTCACTGGGCAAAAAGAAAAATACATGAAGAGCTGGAATATATCTGTGATAATCATGTTATTCATATAACCAATAAATCCGTCTCCTATGCGGACTTTCTACTTAACCAGATCTGGCAGCATAATTCAGGCAGAAATCCTGCCCTTACCCTGCCTTTTGTTTCTGTTGTATCAAAGACAACAACACGGATTCACTCAATCCTGGAAAATGCAAGACCGACACCTTTTATGCATATGCGCGATAGAATCACGGTGCTTTTTATTTTAATGGTTTTTCCTTCAATTTTACTTTTAAGCATTTCTCCGCCCGTCCCGCTTCAGGATAAGACATTTGATCTACAGAACCCCATGAATATTGATATTCAGGCGGATGCAACATCTAAAAGAGAACCAGCCGGACAGGAAAAGGAGATTTCTTTTTCTGAAAAATCACTGACCAGCACATTTGATGAAGAGTCATCTCCTATCGAAAAAACCGTCCAGGCATCAAAGACTCAAGTCAATATCGGGGAGCCGGATAAATTGATCCGGGCAGAAAAAATATCCATACCTGTGCAGGATAAAAAAAGTCAGTCAGTTGAAATGGCTGATGAAGAGCATAAATCTGAAATAGTCAAGGAAGACCCCGCACGGGATGTTATAACTGCGCTTAACGTCCTGGGCCTTGTTGTCGGAAATAACATGTTATGGACGCAAAGTGCTTCTGACACAAAAGATATGACTGATAAATCAATATCACAGGTAACCCTTGCTGAAAAATATCTTGGAGCACCGGTTAATGAACTGACAATTAGTCGAATTGACAACATAAATATCCTTGATCAATATACTATCCTTTTTATTATGCGGGGCGGAGATATGTATATTACACGTCTTTCAGAACCATGTCCCGGTCTTCTGCATGTCAGTGATTTCGGGTATGATTCAATGAACGGAGGAAGAATCAGCAAATTCAGCCGGATTCATGCCATATCTCATGGGCAGATTGTGGCCACCTCAGGAATGTTCAGTGGTTTTTATCCCTACCTGTATAAAGGAAACAAATATGAGGCAATCAAGACCCTTAAAAAGAATCTTTTAGCACTGCTTGTAACTGAAGGGGCTTTTAAGGAATTTGTAAGCGTTGAGGGGTAGACATTACAAAGCTTTGAATAAATACTCCCTGAATTAAGATATCTGTTTTTATATGGATGTCATTTTGATATAGAAACACATATGATGCTGACAGACAGGGAAAAAACAGAGATTGGGAACTGGCGACAGGGACTCAAAAATAACACTCTTTTAAGACTGTCCATAAAGGATGACGATGCAGGACGCCAGATGCAGATGTTTTGCTCTGAGCTTGCAGGGCATGTCCCTGAAATTACCCTGAAGCATGAAAAAGAAGAAGATGCGCTATCCTGGATAATGATCGGGCAGAATATAAGCTATCACGCGGTCCCCCTTTCCAACGAATTCATGCCCTTCCTAAGAGCTTTGTCATCGACCTCATTTCCATCGGAAAATATGTCCGGCGAGTTAAGATCCATTCTTTCCCAAATCACAACGCCTGCAGCGCTTAAGATATATGTATCACCCGACTGCCCCTTCTGTCCGCAGGTCGTTACCCGATGCCTGGCAATAGCCAGAATGAACCACGCCATAAATGTTTCTGTAATTGATGGCTGCCTGTTTCCCGAACAGGCCGCAAAGGATAGTATCCGTTCGGTGCCGACACTTATCCTGGATGACAGCTTCAGGTGGACCGGAGCGGTAGATCTTGAAGAACTGATAAATGTAATTGAACAACGGGACCCGGTGCTTCTTGGTGTCGAAACTATAAAGAATATTATCCATGAGGGACAGGCGGAAGAGCTGGCAGAAATGATGGCTGCAAGGGGGGAGATCTTCCCGGCATTTCTTGAAGTGCTGACTGATATTAAATGGAATGTTCGGCTGGGGGCCATGGCGGTTTTCGAATATCTTATTGAAAAAAGCCAGGATCTCTGCCGCAGGATTAATATTGAATTATGTAACAGGTTTCCGGATCAGGATGATCGTGTAAAGGGGGATATAATTTATCTTCTTGGTGAGTCTGGAGATCAGTCTATGATCCCTTTTATAAAATCGTTAATAAATGGCCCCTTTCCTCAGGAAGTCAGGGAGGCTGCAGCAGACGCTCTGGATAATTTTCTCCGCCGCAATTTCTGATACAGCAAAAATAATCACAAAAATAAATGATTGCACCCATTAACGGCGAAATTGCTGTTTTAGTAGAATGTACTTTAAATTTAAATACCACACGAAGGAGAACTATTATGGGTGAACTGATTCATGAAATCAACATTCGCAGAGCCTACCGGGCGTTCAGTGATAAAAAGATATCCGGCGAGGTCATTCAGAGAATCATGACTGCGGCAACCTATGCGCCTTCCTGTTTTAATAATCAGTCATGGCGATTTCTGGTAGCCACTGAAGAGGATGCCCTGGCAAAGATCTTCGACGCCCTGTCAGGCGGGAATTACTGGTTTAAAAATGCACAGGCAGCTTGAGCATAGTCAGCGGGATCGGAAACCTGAATCACAGGTCATCTGTTACAATACCTGGAATCAGAGTGAAGCAGAGTAAGAAAATAAATATCACAGGGAGAAGTATCCATAGATGGCTGAGACTCGTAAAATAAGCAGGGTTTTAAAAAGTAAACCAACCATGGAAGGCGCAGGTGTTCACCTGAAGAGGGTTTTCGGATACAGCGAAGTGCCAATGTTCGATCCCTTTTTGATGCTTGATGACTTTCGATCCGATAATCCGGATCATTATCTTAAGGGGTTTCCGTGGCACCCGCATCGCGGTATCGAAACAATAACCTACGTCCTTGCAGGGGATGTGGAGCATGGTGACAGCCTGGGAAACAGCGGGGTTATAGGGGCTGGTGATGTGCAGTGGATGACTGCAGGAAGCGGGATCATCCACCAGGAAATGCCAAAGGGTGACGCAAAGGGAAGGATGTACGGATTTCAACTCTGGGCTAATCTGCCAGCCGACGAAAAAATGATAAATCCTAAATATAGAGATGTCGTGAGCAGTCAGATACCCGAGGTTAAACTTTCAAACGGCACATCTGTGAGGATAATTTCCGGCGAAGTAGCCGGAGTGAAAGGGCCTGTTAATGATATTGTGATCGATCCCGAGTATCTAGATGTCTCAGTTCCAGCAAATAGCGATTTTATTCACCCGACAAAGCGGGGTCACAGGGTTTTTGCCTATGTTATCGATGGCAGGGGATATTTCTGTAAAGAGAAAAATCCTTTTAACTATGAAGTTGCCGGAACAAACTATTTTGATATTAAACGCGAACCATTTATCCAGAACGGAGAGCTTGTATTATTTGATGATGGAGAAGAAATAAAGGTATTCACCGAAGGACAGGGTGTAAGATTTCTTCTGATTTCGGGTAAACCCCTTAAAGAGTCGGTTGCCTGGTATGGGCCGATTGTTATGAATACACAGGAGGAGCTTGAAACCGCATTTGAAGAGTATAAAGATGGAACCTTCATTAAATATAAGGGATAATTTAAATCAGCAGAATGATAATTAGAAGTATTATCCGACCCAACCACCACATCCTCAATAAGCCTGTCTCTAAAGAGCAGGTGCAGTTTTTTTTGATTAACGAGCCTGAAGACACCGTATCTGTTTGAATTTATATATATCTAAATATATAACTAAAGTTTCGCAGTTAAATTTTATAAAAAAAAGAGGGATAAAAGTTTGAAAATATTGATAAAATAGTTGAAAGGCGGCCCCTAAATTAGTATATTTGAATCGGCTAAGATATTAAATTTACTAACAAAAAGGAGCCACCTCATGAAACTTAATAATACATTTTCCCTCTCATTGCAAAAACAGATTTCAAATAAAAATGTTGTTATCGATTCGGAGATAAACAGCGCATTCAAGGAACTCAAATTCAGGTCACTTCTTAATCGAAGCGGGATAAGAAAAATAAGAGGATATAAAACTATTACACTGCTTTTCCTTATTGTCCTGCTTCCATTTTTGAAAAGAACCCTTACTGATATCTGGAATTCAGAGTACCTTAATAATGCTACCAACGCACAAAAGGATGTTTTTTACAGATTTCTGAACCATGAAAGATTTAATTGGCGTAAGTTTGTATATCTCCTCGCTTTAAAAATAATAGAATGCAGCAATGATGTCCCTTTGACGCAAAAGGTTTTGATTGCTGATGATTCATTGATGCCCAAAACAGGAAAAGATATAGAGCTTGCAAGTTATCACTTTGATCATAAGACGAATCGTTCTATTTTAGGAATCCAATGTCTGCAGCTTGGATATCATAATGGCATCAACTTTTTCCCTCTGGATGCTTCTCTAAATACATCTAGCAAACGTCCCAATAACAAACTCAGGGACATAGATAAAAGAACCATCGGATGGCGCAGACGTAAGGAAGCTCTAAGTAAGAAGACAGAAACTTTAATCAGCATGATTGACAGAGCCTGGAAATCCGGTATTGATGCAAGCTTTGTACTATTTGACAGTTGGTTCGCTCACGATGATGTTATCAGCCAGATATACTCAATAGGTTACGGTGTTATATGCAGGCTAAAAAGGAACCGGGTGAAGTATGAATACCACGGGCAAAAGTATACATTGAAGCAACTATGGCAGAAGGTGGCAAAGAAACAGACTGTTTTGCTTCCCGGCTACAATGTGAAGGCAGCCTGCCTTAATGTTAAGCTTCCAAAGACGGGGAATGTTCGTCTTCTGTTCCTGTCTGACGGTAAAAAAGACTGGCATGCTCTTTTATCAACGGACACAGAGATAGCAGCATCTGATATGCTGAGTTACTATGCCCGCCGCTGGGCCATTGAAGTCTTCTTTAAGGATGCAAAGCAAATGCTTTATATGGGAAAAGAACAAAGCAATACTTTTGATGCGGTTATCACCAGCTACAGCATGGTTATGATCCGTTACCTACTATTGGTATATATCCTGGGTAAAAGAATGGTGATGGGACCCATAGGTCCTTTGTTCAGAGAGCTGTCGGATGAAAACCTCCTGCTATCAATGGTTGAAAAACTCTGGGCCTATATCAAAGAACTCATAATCAGATCAAGTCATGTAATTTGCTATAAAATAGAGCCCGATATTGTTTTGCATTTACTTGATATGATTGAAGATACTATTGTTAAACCTATTAATTTATCAACTGCGAAACTTTAGTATATAAATAGATGATGGATGATGTTTTTATGGCCTGAATAATTTTACCGATAAACCTTATACCTGGAGTTTATAGTGCGTTATCAATTCCTGAATTTTAAGAACATTTCTCATCGCCGGATTATTTTATCGATATCTCTAACACTTTTACTCTCGGCATTTTTTTTAACTGCCTGCTATAACCGGGAAGACAAATCTTCAACTGTCTGGATCGGCACCTGGGGCACGGCACAGCAGCTTGTTGAGCCTCACAATATGCCGCCGGAACCGGGTCTGGGAGGCAATACATTAAGGCAGGTTGTCCGTGTCTCCATCGGGGGAGACCAGCTCAGGATGAGATTTTCCAATGAACACAGCACAAAGCCGGTTGATTTAAACGCGGTCCATGTAGCCGCTTCCGCCGGAGGAAGCGCCATTGATCCTGAGACAGATGTTGAATTGAGGTTTGCTGAAAACCCTTCAATCACAATTGAACCGGGTTCGACAGTAACCTCAGATCCTTTTACCTTTACCTTAAAACCTCGCTCTGATGTTGCCATAACAATTCATTTTGGTAATACATCTCCGGATGTGACCGGACATCCCGGATCCCGAACCACATCTTTTTTGGAAAAGGGTGACAGGGTTACAGCAGTAGATTTACCCGGAGCCGCCCGGACTGATCACTGGTACACAATAGACACGATTGAAGTACTGGCGCCGGAGCCTGCAAAGGCAGTTGTTGTGATCGGCGATTCTATTACCGATGGACGTGGATCCGGAACAAACAGGCAGAATCGATGGCCGGATGAGCTTGCCGAAAGGTTTCGTAAAAATCCAAAGACCTCAAATACAGCGGTTCTTAATATGGGTATAGGAGGAAACTGTGTACTCAGTGACTGCCTTGGTCTTGCTGCCCTTACACGTTTCAATAATGATGTAATTGAGCAGGAGGGTGTACGCTGGCTGATAATACTTGAAGGAATCAATGACATTGGTCAGGCACAGGGAGAAGAAGCCGCAGCAGAGGTAGCAGAAAATCTTATTGCCGCCTATGAACAGATGATCGATCTTTCGCATAACAAGGGTATTCTTGTATACGGAGCCACATTACTGCCCTTTGGAGGGTCATTCTACGATGGTAAGTGGCGTGAATCAGCACGGCAGACCGTGAATGACTGGATTAGAAACAGTAAGCGGTTTGATGCTGTTATTGATCTGGATAAGGCTCTTGAGGACCCTGAAAACGCCTCTCACATGTTACCTGCTGCTGACACAGGTGATCATCTCCACCCTAATGAGACAGGACACAGAATGATGGCGGAAACAGTGGATCTTGATCTTTTTTAAAGGGGGAATCCATGGGGGAAATGCTGAAAGATCGTGTTGCAGTAATAACAGGCGCCGGCAGCGGTATCGGGCGCGCCCATGCAATAGCGATGGCTGAACAGGGTGCAAAGGTGGTGGTTAATGACATAGGCACCTCAACAGATGGAACGGGAACATCAACGGCACCTGCTGATAAGGTAATTGCAGAAATATTGGAAGCGGGCGGGGAAGCTGTGGCCAGCTATGATTCGGTTGCAACAGAAGAAGGTGCTGCGGCAATCATCGATACAGCAGTGGAGCACTTCGGACGTATCGATATCCTTGTAAACAATGCGGGTGTCGTTCGGGAACCCCGTGATATAGATGAGGTGTCCTTTGAGGACTGGGACATTGTACTCAGGACACATCTCTACGGCATGTTCTTTACATTAAGGAAGGCCTGCTCATATATGAAGAAGCAGAAATATGGCAGGATCATAAATACTGCCTCTCACACTGCCTTTGGATGGCGCGGGTTTGCTGACTACAGTGCTGCCAAGGAAGGTATTGTCGGAATGACAAGGACAGTGGCAAGGGATGTTGCAGAGTTTGGAATCACGGTTAACGCCATCCGACCAATTGCGGCATGGCGCGGAACCAAGGAAGACATTCCCCTGGTAGCGGCTAACCGTCCTGAAGATGTAGCAAGTCTTGTAGTGTATCTTGCAAGCGAACCGGCAGGAAACATTAACGGACAGATATTTGAGGTGTGGAAGGGACATGTCGGCATTTTTATGGATCCGCCACCCGTGAAGGATATTGTTCGGAAAAAAGAGGGCTGGACATCCGAAGAACTGGCCGAGATTATTCCCCGGACCCTTGCAAAAGACCTGACAGCCACAGATTTCCCGGAGATCATCATCTGGGATTCATAAAAGATAATATCTTTTATGAATCCCAATATTGTAACTGGAAAATTCTATGTCTAAACAGTTTTCCCTGCCTGGTGGGAGGGGGCATAAACTCAATGTTGTTGAATTATGGAAGTTGCATCCAAAAAGCATCCCTGGATGCGATATATTAATAGAAACACAGATGCATATAAAATGATAAGCTCTGTAGGAGCGGCACATGAAAACTATGTCACCCCTCCGGGGCTAAATATTTATGTAATATTGTGGCTATTAATATATCACCGCGATGCGGTTAAAAATCAATGCTTAAATCAACAACATTGGGGCTTAAACTAGGTTAAATTTTCCCTCTCATAACAGGAAAAACATTCCTTAAACGCTTGCCTTTGAGAACAGAAAAAACATAAACGCCATAAAATCAGTAGGATAGCCCATGAATAAAGATTGGCATGGTTTTAGCAGAATATTTTCCCGAGAGGGTCCTATTGCATATTGGAAAATTAGAAAAATTAAGCAGAAAATAGTAATCAAAAAGGCTGAACATTATTTAAGAATACCGCGAAGAGGAGAAACGTTTGTATCCTTTTAAAGAAAATCTTTCACTGCCTGAAAATAACATAGACGACGGAATAGCCGCATACCTTGAGCCCCTGCAGGGGGCCGGTATATTTTTTAACAGGGAAACAAAAAAGGCTTCCCACTGGTCTGTTCCATGGTCCGATCTTATGATGACGATGTTTGTTCTTTTTGCATTGCTTTATGTTTATCACACAACCAACAAAGAGGTAAAGGCTTCATCTGCAGAACCGGGCATCAGCTATCAGGTGGAGATACAAACAGTCCGGACAGAGGATATATCCACAGACCGGGAAATAAACACGCAAACCTTAAGGATAGAAGATATCAAGGATATTGCCTCTGTAGAACTTACCAGAGAAAAGGCCGTAAAAATTATTCTCCCCAGTGATGTACTGTTTGATACGGCGGAGGCAGAACTTAAATCGGATGCGATTGGTTCTCTAATGGCAATAGGTCAATTAATCCAGGGTACAAATTATGCTGTGACAGTAGCAGGGCACACTGATAATATACCGATTCAAACGGACAGATTTCCATCCAACTGGGAATTATCAACGGCCCGGGCAAGTGTTGCAGCCAGGTTTTTAATCGAAGAAACGGATATTCCTCCAGCACAGATTCAGGTAACAGGATATGCTGAGAACAGTCCGATTGAAACCAATGAAACCCCCGAGGGACGCAGCGCTAATCGGCGTGTCGAGGTAATTATTTCAAGGGAACATATTTCGGATAACCTGAATCCTCTATAAAGCGAGATGAAAAGGTTTTAACCGGCAAACAACATTAATGGAATAAAAGAATATTAAGGGCAGGCAATGGAAAGAAAAAAATTTATAGGGCTGATTTGCTGCGGTGTTTTGATCTTTGTTGGTTTTGCATTTAACGGGCATGTAAGCCTGTATTTTAACCTGGCGGCCCTGTGCATTGTCATTGGCGGTACACTGGGTGCCACACTGATCAGTTTTAAGATCGAGAGCCTGATGAATTTGTGGCAGGTAATAAAAAGATCCAACTGTCAGCCTGCTAAAAAACCTGAAGAGATTGTTGAGATAATGATAGATATTTCAGTCAAAAGCAGAATAAAGGGGCTCCTGTCTCTTCAGGAAGAAGAGGAAACATCCATTCTTTTCCTGAGACGTGCCCTGGGGTTTCTCGTAGACGGGTATCCGGACAGGGAGATGACAGAGATTTTACATACTGAAATGGCCTTCTTCAAAATACGCCGGGAGGAATCAGAAAGGATATTAAGGACAATTGCCGAGATATGTCCTGCATTCGGACTTATTGGCAGTATAGTCGGATTAATCGGCATGATCGCAGGCATAGGAGATACTTCCGTCATTATAAAAACAATACCTATTGCCCTGACATCCACCCTTTATGGCGTAATCTTTTCAAACTTTTTTTTGCTGCCATTTGCCGCAAATATCCGTGAAAGGACCAACCAGGAACTGCTTCTCCAGAAAATGATCCTATCAGGAATCCTTGCCATTAAGAGCAAAATGCATCCAAGAATGCTCGAGGTAAAGCTGAAATCTTTCCTCACCCCGTCTTTAAGAAATAACAAGCTTGTCTCCATCGAAAGGATACGGGAAAAACTGAATATCGAGGCTGATTCGGCAAAAGAAGCGAATAAGTCAATGGAATCATCTATCAGGATAGCTGCAGGAAGTTAGTGTAATCTCGACTTCCGCAAAAAGCATGAAAATAATTCCAGGAAACATCCTCGTTTAGAATAGCAGAGGTACGATCAACCGTAGCTAAAGCTATGGTGGGGCGAACGCATCGTGCCCTTCTTTTCTTTCAATCAAATTTATAAGATATGCTGCTTTCGCTATAGGTATTTTTTCACTCTTCTAAAAAAAGCTTGTAAATTGAGTCAAAAAATTGTCTTTGGATCGGAAGAAAATATCAGGCAGATATGGTGTATGGTAACTATATTTGATAATTAATTTATTAATTCTAGCTAACTAACCGATATTAATGTGTAAGATAACTGGATGTATATTAGTAGAGCAATTTTGGCATAGATCTTGAAATAAATAAAAATTGTTATTGATGGTTTTATAAAAATTTATCATTCTTTTTAAAATTAATATAAGCGATATTTAATAATTCTTTCTTTGAACTATATTATGAAAACAAATGATAATAATGATGAATTAGAAAAGGAAATCATGGAACCCATAGATGATTCTTCGCAGGAGTTGATTCCCAGGCTTCCTACAGATTTTGAAGAGCGGATGAAGGACAATCTGACAGAGCTTGCAATGGTAGAAAGCAATATCCGTGGCGCCGGCAATGACATCAAAACTATTTACGTCACAAGCTGCAACAATTCGGAAGGTAAAAGCACGACAGCTATACAAATGGCATATGCCCTGACAATCAATGAACGGTCCAGTGTGTTGCTCGTGGACGGAAACCCCCGTTCACCGATGCTTCACTCACTTTTCGGAATTCAGAGTTCACCGGGCCTTTCTGATTTTTTTAATTCGGATATAGGTTCGGAATTAATCCTGCGTAATACAGCGTATGATAACCTGAATCTTTTAACCATGGGTAATATAACCTCTGAAAAACGATTTTCCATAAATGAGTCTGACTTCCGCAAGTTTGAAACTCTTATCGATGAGTTTGATTATGTCATTTTTGATGGCAACTCGATACTGGGAAGTTCAGACTCAATCCTTATTTCAAAATATTTTGATGCCGCTGTAATGACGGTTGCATGTGAGAAGACAAAATGGGAAGTTGCACTTTATGCAATTGAGAAACTGAAAAACATAGGCACCAATGTTTTGGGTGTTGTTATGAATGAACGAAGATATTATATTCCAAAGGTTTTTTATGGTAACAAATAATCAATTTCATATCCTGTTAAAGCGAATTTTAATACAAGTCACATTTATTGCAGCCATTTCTCTCCCATTGTTAATAAATGGTTGTTCAAAATACAATGCAACCATGACAACGAAGGAGTTCACAGAAATCTCTTCGGAGGGAGAATTGCCTCACTCTGAAGACCTTTTTACAGAATATCATATTGCACCGGGAGATGTCCTGGATGTGCTATTTCAAATACAAACATGGAAGCCTAACGAACGCTTCACTCTTGCCGTGGACCAGGAAATTACCGTCAAGTTTGAAAATACTCCCGAATTGGATGAGACACAAAATGTCCGTCCGGACGGGACAATATCATTGCCCTATATTGGTAATATTTATGTTATCGGTAAAACAGTTGACGAACTGACTGAAGAATTGGAAAGTCTATACCGGGAGAAAGAGGTTCTCCAGATACCTGAGCTCTATATTGTAGTAGGAGATTTCCGTTCAGCTATAAAGGAATTGAAAAATGATCTGCACACAGCCCCCAGGGGGCTCAGCCGTCTTGTAACAGTAAGACCGGATGGCTGTGCCACGTTCCCCATGGTGGGTGATGTTATGGTCGCAGGGAACACTATTCCTGCGGTAGGGAAGATTCTGAATGATAAGTATGCATTGATTATGCATGGACTTAATTGTGATCTCTTCCTGGAAAAGCATTCCGGAAGCCTGATATATATCGTTGGGCAGGTTAATAAACCTGGCAATTATGCCATTACAAGACCTGTTTCCGTGTTGAAGGCATTGACCATGGCCGGAGGATATTCCCCGGGTGCAAATCTTAACAGTGTGATTGTAGCCCGAAAACAGAAGGGCAAAATCATTGCAACCAGGATTGATGTCTCCGAAGCACTGTCTTTTAACGACACAGGCGATCTTTTCTATCTTCAACCGGATGATGTTATATTTGTCCCAAAAACATGGATAGCAAAGGCGTCCGAAGTCTCCCAGCAGATTGGAGATATACTGTTCTTCAGAGGGTGGAGCGGCAGTCTATCATGGGAGTTGCATGATGAAGCTCCTGACACAGATAACTAAACCGATAACCTTATTATATTTGTAAAGTAGAGAACAGCTAACATGCAAACAGAAGATATCAAACGGGAAATTCTCAATATTGTTTTTGCACAGCAGAAACTGATTATCACCACAACAGTAATAATCTTCTGCCTGTCTATCCTGATCGCGCTGTTCTGGCCATCTACTTTTTCTGCAACTGCCTCTATTCTTGTCAGAGAAAAAAGTGTTGAGAAAAACCAGGCAGCGCTGGAAGAGGTAAGGGAACAGATTAACCGATTTGAACTGAGTAAGGAAGATCTGTCTTCTGAAATTGAGACATTGACATCCTTTGAAGTGATTGAAAGAACCTATAAACAGCTTGAGGCTGCCGGATTTTATGATGACCTTCAAAAAGGCGGCTTTTTCAGGACGTTGAAGTTCTGGGAAAAAGGTGATTCACAGTCTTTTGCCTATAATGAAATTTATAAGATTAAGTCAAAACTCAGAACCAAGATAGTTCCGGCCTCTAATGTCATTGAAATAGCGTTGCTTGACAGGAACCCGGAGAGTGCAGTCAAAATATTAAACGCACTTCTTGATCAATATATCATCTATCGTGCAGATGTCTACAATCCGGTCAAGCAAAAGTTTTTTAAAGATAACACAGAAAAATTCAGAGAGGGAATGGAGCTTAAAACCAGTGAGTTGACGGACGTGGTTAATAAAAATAGGGTATCTGACCCTGAAAAGGAGATAGTCAACAACCTCACTTTAAAAATTCAGCTTGAGCAGCAGCTGAATCTGTTGCAGAATGAGAAAGCAGATAAGAAGCTGATAGCTGACAACCTTGTTATATTGTTGAAGAATGATGCCATTCAGTCTTTTTCGTTTCCAGGGAACGGTGTCCTGGAAACGATGGGCTTGAAGCTTCAGGAGCTTTTTATTGAAAAAGGTAATATTTTACGAAAGTATCATCAAAAAAGTGAAAAAGTCGCTTTGATCGAAAAACAGATCGAATCTACATATAAAAAATACAAAGCGGAAGTGAAGATTCAACAATGGATTATAAATAAAGAATTGGAAAGTGTTCAAAAGAAAATTTTACGAATTGAAAATCAGATTAAATCTATAAACACGCAAAATGTCACTCTTCATAAACAACTCGTTGACATGAATAGGATCCAGCGGGAACTGAACCTTTTCCAGAATTCCTACGAGGCATTTTATAAACGTACAGAAGAAATAAAATTGTATGATACCTCAGGCGGCGCATTGTCTCCGGTTTCGGTTATAAGCAGGGCGTTTCCATCGGATGGTCCGGTTTTTCCGAAAAGGAAACTGGTTGTTGTCATGGGGCTTATCATTGGTCTTCTAATTGGATGCAGTCTTGGATTCATGCAAGAATATTTCGATCATACATTTAAGCATCCGGAAGATGTCAATCGGATTACACAGTTGCCTGTAATTTTCTCTATAAAGCGATGGGAAAACAACTGTTAGATTGTTATTTTCAGACACCGGGAATGGCATGATACAAAGATTTTTTTTATTATTTTTTTTATCTTCATTATTTTATATGTTGCATTATTCCCTAAAGGATTGGCTCTGTAACCTGGTGGTTCCTGAATATTTAAAATTGATTCGAACATGTTATTTAAGCGGGTATTCTCTATGATCCAAAAACAAAATGATAGAGAAATGCCTAATTGCCCCAAATCAATGTCCAGGAACAGCCGCACCTGCATTGGCGGGTACGCGCCCAAAACCAGATGTTCAATTACTCTTTTCAATTTTGTTCTTTCACTTGTGCTGATTGCGGTATCAAGCCCGTTGCTTATTGCCGTGTCCTTGATAATAAAATTAAAAGATGGCGGCCCTATTTTATATAAGGGTACCAGGCTTGGCTGTGGAAAACGTCCTTATATTATGTATAAGTTTAGAACATTACCTTTGGATTCGGATAAGATTATTGGATCCCGCCTGCTTACTCCAGGCATTATCAAAATCGATTATCACAGTAAAATATTAAGAGATACGCGGCTGGACGAATTACCCCAGCTATTTAATATTCTCAAAGGTGATATGGATTTTATTGGGCCAAGGCCTGAACGACCTGAAATTTATGAAAAGCAATGCAGGCAAATTCCCAATTATGATGTTCGCTTTCTTGTAAAACCTGGAATGATAGGTTATTCCCAGCTTTTTACACCACACAGCACATCAAAAAGGCTCAGGACCCTGATTGATAATCGCCAGATTCTTCGCTCCAGAAGTTTGATTAAAGATATTAATACAATTATTTTCACTGGCTATAAGATGAGCTGGATGGTCGTTACCAAAACAGGAAGTTTCATCTGGATGAGTCTTGTCGAGTCCAGAATATTAAAAAAATATAAAGAAAAACGACTTGTCGAGAGAATAAGACATGAAAGAGCTAGGGTATACATTAAAGATAAAGAGTCAGCGGATACAGCACATAAATACACCGGAGATATAACTCTATTTGACATAAATGATTTTCATTTCAGGATGTATTCAAACCAGGTTATCGAAGACGGAACTCAGCATTTTCTTCTGGAGACGGAGATCCGAAAAAAAAAGAGAGTTAAATTAAAAAGAGCCCGATGCGAAGGGCAGGTTGTGAAGCAGTTTGCATCTGATAACCCGAACTATAAATATAACTATATTGTAAGCTATAAGCCTTTAACAGAATTGAACGGGCATATGATTGACAGGTATTTTCTTAAAAAAAGCTTCGCATAGCTGTCTGCAGTAAACAATATGAAAGGATTTATATTGTATCATTTTAAGGATAACAAACTGACACAGTTTATGTTAGCCAACCCGGGCTTGAGTATAACAATGGCTTTCCTTGTTTCAGTATCTATGCTGCTCCTGACCGGCCCGAATTACAAATTCGCCGTGGTTCCGGCACTCTCCCTTCCGTTTATATTTTTAATATGGAAAAAACCACATATCGGATTTTATGCTATTTTATTTTTGACACCTTTTAACGAGTTCACCGTTCTTTCTGAAACCTACCGGTTTTTGACTATTCCCAAATTGATAGGTGTCCTGACTGTGGTTGTTTTAATTCTTCACTATATACTCTATCGCGATCACAATTATGATTTTAGATCCAACCTCTGGAAATGGCTTCTGATATTCTGGCTTGTCTGTCTGGTTTCAGCAATGATGTCAGAGTATCATTTTGATTCATACAATACACTCCGTCGTTATATTACCGGATTTGTGTTTTTCTTAATGGCACTTGCATTTGTTTCTAAAAAGGAATTCAAATACACGTTACCGGCCCTGATCGTTTTTTCCACATCCGTCAGTGTACTTCTGTCGCTGTTTGGATATTTTACACGAAGCCCGCTTTTTTTATTGAGCGTCCGTTCAGAATTCAGCAGGATTACCGGCGGTGCCGGGGATCCCAATGAATTTGCCATAATGATGGCCTTTGCGTTACCGATCTTTGCCTTTATAATACACAGAAAAAAGGCACGTTTAAAAAAATTCATTATAATGTTATTTTTCGGATTATGCATGGTTGCTGTCATTAACACATATTCAAGGACCGGTGCGGTAATTTTGCTGGGGACGTTGATTCTGATAGCGATTCAGTACATACGCTTTCTCAGACCTAAATTTTTTGGTTTTATTTTAATGGGGGTAACTGTTGCTATTATCTGCATAGCTGTATTTGTTCCTGATTCCTACTGGGATCGCCAGAAAACCATGACAGACCGTGAAACGGATTTTTCAGTGGGCAGAAGATTTTCATACCTGATAGTTGCCTATGATAATTTCAAGGAACATCCAATACTCGGAACCGGTCCCGGAACATTTAGAGATGTGTATGGTGAATCCAAGTGGACGGTAAAATATGCCCGGGAGGATGAATCCCCGAAACGTGTCGCCCATAATGCATATGTGGAAGTGCTGGCCGGTACAGGGCTTATCGGTCTTTGTTTTTTTATGCTGATGATAATTACTGCAATAAGGAATTTTTATAGTGCCTGGAAACATTCCAGACAGGAAGGAGACCCTGAAATGGAAAACCTGATTATAGCCTATTCTATTGGCTTCTGGGTCATTCTGAGTGCATCTTTATTTCTGTCCATCAATTTTCATAAATATTTTTGGCTTTCACTGGGCATTTCACAGGTTTGTCTGCGAATTTCCCCCAAAAAAAATAACCCAAATCTTTGATGAATTTAGAGCCTGTTGACTGAGATGGCCGATAATCCTGCCCAACCTAAAATTGCCTACATGATGTCAAGGTTTCCGCATTTGCCGGAAGTTTTTATTTTGCGTGAAATGGAGGAACTGTGCAGGCAGGGATATGATCTGGCTCTTTATCCTCTTATAATTCAGCAGCTGGACATTGTTCATCCTGAAGCCCGGTCATGGATGAAAAAAGTACGCCGCCTGCCCTTTCTATCATGGGCCATAATAAAAGCGAATTTTCGCACACTGATAATAAAAACAGGTACATATATAGCTGTCTGGAAACAGGCCCTTTTTGAAAACCTTGGCAGCTTCAATCTATTGACCCGCGCATTAGTGGTTATTCCAAAAGCAGTTTATGCAGCGGAATTAATGAAAGTGGATAATATTACTCATATCCACGCCCATTATGCCACTCATCCTGCGCTTGCCGCGTGGGTAATTCACCGCCTTACAAATATATCCTACAGTATGACTGTCCATGCGCACGATATCTTTGTACATACTGCCATGATGGAAACCAAGATGCGCAATGCTTCATTTATTGTGGCGATTTCAGAGTTTAACAGGGAATACCTGGTGACAAAGCTTGGTGAGTGGGTAAGAAAGAAGATTTATATTGTACGATGCGGGATAACACCGGAAAACTATAGCAGGCATTCCGAAGTCCATAAGACCGGAGAAAAACTGGAACTGATTTCGATCGGTAGTCTTCAGCCATACAAGGGACAGAAATATCTTATTGAGGCATGTGCCCTGCTGCGGGATAAAGGTATTCCATTTTTTTTAAGAATTATCGGCGGTGGTGAAGAACAAAGTCGTTTAATGGATCTTATCGACGATTTAAAGCTTAAAGACCATATAGTGTTACTGGGAGCCAGGACACAACTGGAAGTTGCAGAACTTTTAAAGACAGCACACTGCTATGTTCAGCCTAGTATTATTATGCCTTCCGGGAAAATGGAAGGAGTGCCGGTTTCGATTATGGAAGCAATGGCTGCAGAGCTCCCGGTCATTGCTTCGGCGATTTCCGGAATACCGGAACTGGTTAAAGAGGGTGATACAGGATATCTTGTTAATGCAGCAGATAAATATCAGTTGGCAGATGCAATTGAAAAAGTCTATAGAGATCCTGCCGAGGCCGCGGCCAGGGCTGCCAGAGGGCGAAGGCTTGTATTAGAAGAATTTAATCTTGAACAAAATGTACAGCGCCTGTCAAAACTGTTTGACCAGTGCTTGGATATAAAAAGGAATCAGACTGATCCAGTGGAGACGGTTTGATGAACACAAAATATTTTAACAGGCACATAACTTGCTATTCATTCCTTTTTTTTCTACTACTGTCTTTCTTTCCTGAAAATGGCTTTGCAAAATCATTAAAAGATTTAAGGGATTGTGTTGTCTGGCTGCGTGTAAAATCAAATGAGACTGTAACTGTAAGCTGGAAAAATCTGTATGCCTCTGACAGTACAACAGACCATATTTATTTTCAGGCACCTGATGGAAAATTATTAAGTAAAATAAAGATCGGTCCCGGGGACCCGGGCGGCAGCCAGGGCCTTAATTTTTCAGAAGGGGATGGAGATTACCGGCTTGAAATCCCCGGGTATTTCCACAGAAAAGCCCGGGTTGATTCACCTGGGAATATGTCAATGGTAATGGAGCCTGCAAAGTCCCATTTTTCCATGCACGTTCAAAAAGTACCTTTGTATTTTAATGTTCCACAAGGCACATCATCACTTACCCTTTGCGGGAAATATTATAAAGGACCGGACACTGTTTATCTTTTTGATCCTGGGAATAATCTGAAAGGCATTTTGAACCTGAAAGATTCCCGTGAAACTCTCTGGTTTGATCGCCTGAAAATAGACTCACCTGTTCCCGGAACATGGAATATCCAGTTTAAAGAAGCAGGAAAAATATCTTTCTGGGTGGATGGCATACCGAACCTGTTTGCACAGCATCCGGAGGATCTTTTTGTGCCTGAGCTTAAAAAGGGCAATGCAGATTTTACGGGTACTGGGCGTACAGGTCCAATGGGGTTTATAGGCGCATACAGTGTGCTTCCGTCTGAAAATAGTAAAATTTTTGAGCATATCCGGTATATGGGGATTAAGTCCCTGAATTACTATGCAAATCATGAGTGGCGGGAACACTATAATGAAAAATATCCCATGGGCGGCGACAATGACGATCCTTCAGTCATCGTAAAAAATGGCTTCAACTGGGAAGATCAGCGTATGGAATTTTTCCGGAAAGATCTGGGTACTGAGATCAGTGTGATTTTCAACTCTAAAAACAGCTGGCTCGGCATCCCGCTTACGCTTGAAAAACAAAAAGAGTTTGCAGAATTTGTTCTGGCTTATGTTACCCATTTTAACAGCGAAAACCCGCTTGGAATACAATGGTTTTCACTATGGGATGAGCCCAATTTAAAGACCTTTACCTATGCTGAATATGCCGGGCTTCTGAGAGAAGTGGCAACGCGTGTAAAAGCTTCTGGTAATCCCCGGTCAGTAAGGGGCTCAAACATAATGGCCATCAGCAGCAGCGGTTTTGAAAGTACAAATAGCGGAAGGAATCGCATTGGAAGAGGCTGGGCTGAAAAACTGTATGCAAGTTACGATGAACTGGTTGACGGGATTGCCTTTGACCTGTGGGACAAACGCGATCTGATCGATTCCCGGCAATTTAGAGCTGCGGTTTTTCTTGCTGAAGACATTATGGCAAAAAATGATACTGATGGAAACAGGGTCGAGCAGATTGTAATCAACCAGACAAGTATGAGTTCGGGAACAGGTTCCAGCGCATATGATGTTAACAACCATTTTGGAGCACTCTGGCTTACCGGAGCAATCTGCAATGCCTTTGCTTCGGGCCGTCTGAACGCCTTTCACTATTTTACAACAGTGGATGATGATCGTCACATGAAAGGGCTTATTTATTCCGATATGCTCCCACCGGCACTACCTTACCAGGCTGAAAAAACACCATATGAACTCAAGCCCATGGGACATGCACTGGCAATGATAAATAAAACCGTTCTGGATGAAGTTATTGTGCTGGATTCCGATTCCCCGGAAGTGGATGCCCTCCTGACAGTCAGTGATGACCGGCAAACAGCAGGACTTATTGTGGTCAATAAATTTCCGCGTATCAACAGGCTCAATATAAGTGTTGACCTGCCGGAAAAGATGCAGGACCTGGTATGGCAGTTAACCGGTTCCTTGTTAGATGAAACGATGAATGAACCTTCAACTATACCTGATTGTCCTCCGGTAACTGTTAAAGGAAAGACATTTATTTTTCAGAAAGATCTTATGCCGGAGACAGTGTATATTTTTTCATTTAAAAATAGTGCCCGATAAGTTTATTTATCGAAACCTTTCCATCAAACATATCAAGATACCTTTTATATCCGGCATCACCCTGAGTTTTCCATAAGGATGGATTTTTAAAAAGATTTTCAAATGCATCTGCCAGGCGTTCTGCATTACCAGGCTCCACGAGAATGCCGGTTTTTCCATCAATAATAGCTTCAGGGATTCCGCTGACCCTGGTCCCGACTGTCGGCAGTTTCATTGCCATTGCCTCAACAACCGCATTGGGGAGCCCTTCTGAATCTATAGAGGGCTGCGTATATATGTCCGCTGCATTCAGCAGTTTCCATCCTTCATCCCTTATCCCTGCCCAGTGAATTTTATCAATGCCAACGCCTAGAGTTACTGCCATTTCCGGTAAATTAGATTTTTCAGGCTCCACACCTATCACAAGTAAATGAGCTTCAGGATAATTTTTTGTAATGCGTGAGAACGCGTCCAATAAAACATCAAGGCCCTTGAATGGTGTATCAAAGGCGATGATACTGATAACAACAGCATCTCCGGGTATGCCGAGTTCTTTCCGGAATCTGGACCTGAGTTTTAAAGAATTTTCCCGCTCACCTAAAAGCCCCCAGTAGTGTGGATGAACTATTTCATGACGGACACCTATACGGGTAATATAATCTGCAACAGCCCTGGAAACTGTAAATACAAGATCATACTGATTGAAGCATTGCCTGAAAAACAGCTTGCGACGGCGCGGCATGTTCCTCACAAAAGCAACGCATTTTCGGGTGCCCAGTGACCGAGCAACAACAGGTACAAGGATACGGATCATCCGGTTGACAAAATGGGTCTCAATAATCTCAGGTCGCAGGGTATAAATTAACCGTGCAATTTTCAGAATAGTCATCAGGAAATTAGCGCCTGTATTCAGGGTAACAACCTTTACACCTGCGTTTTTAAGATCTTCCAGATACTCCTGACTTCGGGGTAAATCTTCAAACTGAAGAACGCACTGCGCACCTTTTTGTTGACATGCCCTAGAAAATTCCACAAAATAATTCTCCTTTGCACCGTAATGGGTGCTGGTCATTCCTGTCAGCTGAAGAATTCTCATACTTGAAAATCCTGTATATATGTTAACATGGCATTCCTATAAAATAATTTGTGATACCTGTTTTTTAATCCTGTCGAGGTGCCTGTTTCCAGGTGACACTCTGTTTTCCAAAAATAAACCTATAGAGTCCGGTAATCGCGGCAAAGTTGCTGTTAAACAGAAACGTTGGCACATACAATAGTTTGCCTGTAAATCCCTTAAGCTTAACATGATTACCGATAAATGCCACAAAGTAAAACAGACACTGACAAATCAACAATATCCAGTTTATCGGAAATACTATATTCCAGAGAAAAGAACTGTATGAGACACCGGGCAGTACAGCGATAATATTTACAATGAGAGCAAGAATCATAACAAAAGGTATAAAGGGCCGCAGAAATTTGTGGGAGATAATCTGCCATAGAATTAAGGGCCTTTTTATGGGCATAAGGCGCCAACCCGATGTCATAATCTGATAACGGCCCGCAACAATGCGTGCCCGGCGTTCAACCTCATCCGCTGTACTTTCAGATATCCGTTCATAGGATCGTGCTTCCGGAACATATACAACGCGAAAACCTTTCTTAATAATCTGTAATGCCATGTAAAAATCATCATTTATAATATTTGCCGGCGGTGCTTCAAATAAATCACGCCTGATGGCCATGATCTCGCCGTTGACACCCGTACAACTACCTGTGACTGTCTCATGTTTCCGGATGAAGGATTCATATTTCCAGTACAGGCCTTCAGATGTTCCAAGAAGCCCATCGCCCTTTAAAATAATTTTTTTGCCTGTTGCACACCCCACTTCAAGATCAGATAATGGAGCAGCCAGTTTGCGGATTGCCTCCGGATCGAACATATTATTGGCATCTGAAAAAACCACTATTTTCCCCTTTGCCCCGGGTATGGCGCGATTAATGGCTGCCATTTTACCGGAGCGAACAGGGTCATACATCAGATCAATCCCTTCATTCTCATATTGTCTGACGATGTCATCTGTCCCGTCATTCGAACCATCCGCCACCACGATAATCTGAAGTTTTTCCCGCGGATAATCGATTTTAAGACTGTTTTCTATTTTTTTCTTGATTGTTACTGCTTCGTTAAAGGCTGCAATCAGCAGGGTGACAGAAGGTTCTGTAAAAGCATATGACTCAGGATAGGCCTTTACTCTTGAAATAAGAAACAACAATGTCGGGTATCCTGCATAGACATATAATATAATTCCGATACAAAGCCAGAGAAGCATGTTTAATTACCTTTTATTGTGTTGCTACCGGTGATTAGATTCACTTGTCTGACAACTCTTTTTTGATCTCTAATACAGTACAATTGGTATATAAAGCTGTTTAAAGGGTATTGTTTAGCCTCATCAATGTCAACCAGCATTGCCTTGTTGTCATGATGTCTTACAATTATATTTCCGCGATGCAGGTCCAGGTTGCAAAGTCCAAGCTGATGCAATAAATTCATATATTCAATCAGTTTTTCAGCAAACTCTGATTTTTCCGTATGGGTGATCAGGTCCTCTGTACATAAATGATGCAGGCTTTGTCCATCCACATACTCTGTCCAGGTGCTCCTGTCAGGCACACTAATATATTTGAGTTGCGGTGCAATACCAAGCTTTCTGACTATGATGTCATTTCTCAATGCCTGAAAGAATTTGTAATCAGAGGAGGTATACTGTTTCCTGATGAGTTTTTTACCCCGAATCTCCACCAGTGCAACCTGGAATCTGGTATCAAGGGAGAGTCTTCTGAAGAAGGCAGGCACACCTTGAAATGCAGGAGGTTCTTCTGCATGTTTCGTCATATAACCAGCTTTTGTATAAATTCCCAGAAGTGATTCGGAATTTTTAAAATTCTGATTCACTGATACATCTGGAAGGTCTATTGTCCTGTCGAAAGCAGCATCCCGCAGCAATGATTTTGTTCGCTTTTCTGTCAGTATCCGGGTTCCCAGTGTTATCCATAGCAGGTAAATTAATGTTGCAGGAATCAACAGAATAATGGCTGCAGTTATGCTCTTGCTGATCAACCCGATGATCATTGGCCCGGTACCGATCCATATTGCCTGGCGCCTCCAGCGCCGGTCAAGGAACGAAAATACAGAGGCAAAAATGTTCAGTAAAATAGATTTCATACAATCAATCTCTTTATGTTCCTGATATGGGTTTTCTCTTTATAATACTGAGATATAAATTTCGTAGCTGCTTTTCTATTGCTCCGAGACTGTAGTACTTTTGGACATCACTGCGTGCCTGTTTCCCAATGCTGTCTCTGAGTTTATCATCATTAAAGAGTGTAACAAGACCTTGTTGCAGCACTTGGACATCATCAGGGGGAATAAGCCATCCGTTTATCTTGTGCGTAATTACATCTTTTGCTCCTGCCAGGTTTGTTACAACAGGCGGCAACTCTGAAGCCATTGCTTCGAGCATGGCTATAGACAATCCTTCTGCAGCAGACGGCAGTACAAAAACATCTGCGGCCTGTAAAAAGGGGCGGACATCTGCAATTGCTCCTGTAAACTGTACACCATTCGGGGCTTTGTTTTTTAGTTTTTCCAACTCGGACCCATCTCCCACTATAAGCAGTAATGCGCCAGGAATTGATTTTCGTATCTCCGGCCAGATGGATAACAGTATATGCACCTGTTTTTCGGGGCTGAGTCTTCCCGTAAAAACAGCAATCCGACTGCTGTCTAGTCCAAGCTTCTGTCGCAGCGAATGTTTGTCTTCAGGTGACAGGGGGTAAAATGAGTCTGTATCAACAGCATTTGGAATGAGTATTCTCCGGGTTTCATGGATGCCTTCAGCAGCCAGTTCAGTGTCTATTTCACTGGAGATAACAATGAATCTTTTTGCAAATTTACGGAAAAGAGCCAGCCTGAACTTCCCCAGGAATAATTGCTTTAGTCGTTCAGTTTCACCCAGTGGTGCCGGGCCGCTCCTGTGGACTGTAATCACAAAGGGTATCTTTAAGAGCCATCTTGCAATCAGGCCAATGTTTGCTGGTGAAAACATGATGTGGCAGTGAACAATATCCGGCCGCATTTTTTTTATTTTCCACAGTGCTGACATTGTAAAGGACAGTGAGGCAAATGCCTTTGGGCCCTTTGCAGGCAGCCGGTATACCGGGATACCTGAAATTAGTTCAAACGCCGGGGTGCCCGGTAGTCGTCGTGTTAATATATGCACATCAATGTTATTTTTCTTTAATTCCGGACTCAATGCCGCCAGCACCCGTTCAGCGCCGCCGATCACGGGAAAATAGTTGTGAATAATCATTGCAACCCGGATTGAATCTGTCATGATGCCTGTTTCCGTTTTTTTAAAATATCTACAAGTTGCTGGAAAATGTCGGGGCTAATCATCCTTAATGCACCGGCATAGAGTATGCTCCCCCATGCAATGACTATGGCCATTCTGGCTATTGCGGGAAAAGGAATGATCCAGAAGTTTAATAACCAGATGCCGGCTATCATCACTGCAGCCGCTGTGATACAGGGTTTCAGGCTTTTAAGGATGTCTGTATATCCAATACCAAGAATACGGCTAATCATGTAAACCTGAATAACAGCTGTTATCAGGGCCAGTATAATCTGGACAATCGACACAATAAGGATACTGTATCCTGCAGCGATCCATAAAACAGGTACTGCACTTATCATTTTGAAGAATTCAATTTTATTGGCAAGTGTTATCTTATCTGTTGCCCTGTAAATAATACTGGCCTGAGAATCAAAGGTATTGATAATCGCATAAACAGACAGGGCACGCATAACAGGAACTACAGGTTCCCAGCGATTTGTATAAAAGACCTCCACAAACTCCGGTGCAATTATATACATTCCCAGGCTGATGGGCATGCTGAAAACAGATACAAAATTTAATGTCTTTAAAAAGCCCCGCTTAAGAACAGCCATGTCATCCTGTACTTTAACATATGCTGAAAAAATGACCGGTGTAAGAGCAGATTGAATGCCCTGGATCACTATATCCGGTAGCCGAAAGGCAATAGTATAGAGTCCAAGCTGCGTGGCATCCATCCGACGACCGATAAAAAGGTAGTCTATATTTTTGAAAATACCCTGCAGGAACTTCATCAGGATTGTCCGGGTGCCGTATCCGATAAGGGCCTGTGCAGCACCTAAATTGAATTGCAGCTTCGGTCGCCAGGTCAAAATGATCCATAACATAACGGTTGCAGTAATTTCACCGGCCAGTTGACCAATTACAAGGCTCCAGACACCGAACCCAAGGAAAGCCAGAGCAATGGCACATCCGCCTTTTGAAAAGGATTGGGCAAGCTGGGGAAAAAACCGTTTACGGAAATTCATTGCTTTTCTGAGTGTGGACTCATGAATGGCGCCCAGGTTGATAATAATAAACCACACGGACAGAACCTGAATTACCGGTACTGCTTTTGGTTCATGAAAAAAAGCTGCGACTACCGGAGCAGAAAAAAATACCAGGATTGAAAAGAGTCCGCCCGCTAAGATACTGATTAGAAATGCGGTGTTTGCAAATATGCCAGATTGGTCCTGATGATAGATAAATGCATCCCCGACCCCAAGATTCTGAATCCTTTTTAGAAAATTGATCACAACCAGGGCCATGGCCATTAACCCGAAATCCTCCGGTTGCAGGATTCGGGCAAGAATAACAGTTGTCAAAAAAACAGCGAATTTACCAAGTGAAAACGCTGTATAGCTCCATATGGATCCCCAGATAGTGGCACTGGAAAGTCCGGAATGGTTCATGGAGGAGACCTCAATTTTCACAGGCGCAGCCTGTAATAAAATGCTTCATATTATTATCATCTTTGCAGTGTGTATGAAAGATGGATCTTGTGTATAACTGATAGAAGATTAACCAATCTCATTTTTTTTTACAATAATTAACTTGTTGTTTATCGGGCATGCCTTGATAGAGGGTTGCACCTTCACCGGTTTATTTGATGTGTTTTATTGTTGCCACTATTTTTATCTGTTATTATAAGTATATAAACAGTTTTCTTATTACTAGTGTTTACTTGCAATAATAATCGTTAATATATGTACTTGGGCACATATCAACCTTCCATGGAGAATAAAATGCCCAAGAAAGCAATGAGTATCAGTTGTAGCGATAACCAAAGAGCCGAATTAGAAAAACTCGCATCAAGCCGCACATCTGAATCGCGGTTGGTGGACAAAGCAAAAATATTGCTATTAAGCCTTGATGGTACGCAAAACAAAGATATAGCAAAACGATTTAGCATCCGCGCAAATACTGTTTCCGATATTAGAAAAAGGTTTAATGAAAATGGAATTTTGGGCCTTTATGATAAACCCAGATCCGGAAAACCAAAAACATATGATAAAAACTTCCGCAATAGAGTGCTGGAACTACTGGAAACCAAGCCGCCTAGCGGGCACGCAAGCTGGGATGGCCCACTAATTGCTGAAAATTTAAAAACTTCTACCCATGCAGTATGGCGACTTTTGCGTGAAGAAGGCATACAGTTAAGTAGAAAACGTAGTTGGTGCATAAGCACCGATCCACAGTTTGTTACAAAATCAACCGATATTATCGGCCTGTATCTTAATCCACCACTAAATGCTATTGTAATTTCGGTGGATGAAAAACCAAGTATTCAAGCTCTTGAAAGGCAGACCGGATATATAAAAGTTAATAATGGTAAAATAGTTCAGGCGTATAAAAGTACTTATAAACGACATGGCACACTCAACCTTTTTGCGGCTTTAGAAATTGCGACCGGTAAAGTCCTTGGTAAAGTGACGAAAGAGAAAAAAAGATCTGACTTTATTGCATTCATGGATGATATCGTCATTGACTTACCAAGTAATAGAGAAGTTCATGTCATTCTGGATAATTATTGCACCCATAAGAAAAATGAAGAATGGTTGCAAAAACATCCAAATGTATACTTTCACTTTACGCCGACATCAGCAAGCTGGTTGAATCAAATTGAAATCTGGTTTGGTATTTTTACCCGAAAAGTCCTTAGGGGTGCTGGCTTTGAAAATACTACCAAACTCAAAGATGCAATTGAATCATATATTAAATACTATAATAAATCCCCCAAACCTTTTATTTGGCGAAAGCGAGACGTCAAAGGGGCACAACTTAAAAATACTGTCGGTAATTTAAGCAACTAAACACTAGTTAATTTTTCTTCCTTTCCACTCAACATTCCTGTTTTTAGATGATCGGTATGAGGAAAAGGTAAAAACAGTTAGAAAAAAAATAAGGTTTAAAGGGTATAAAAGAGCAGACCATAAAGGAAAATTACCGATACTACGAAGAAGGATAAAGACCTGTATTACACAGATAAGGTAAACAGCCGTCCAGAAATATATGCCAAACATATTACCTGAAAATAATAATGAACAGGTAAAAAATACAGATGAAACAGTCAGTCCTGATATCCACATGACGCTGAGGGACATGTTCAGGCCCGGGGTCTGATCAGCCCCCCGGGTAAAGGATTTACTCCATCCCTTTATTACGGACATCCATCCCTCCGGATACATCCTCACATTTATACAACCCTTTCCCCTGAAAAGGCGGACCGGTACATTATTTTCTATTAAAACAGCAGCCATAATATAATGTTCCAGTACTTCACCGCGTACAGATTTGTGCCCTTGGATTTTAAAATAATCTTTACGTGAGATTACCAGGCACGGGCCGAACATCCCGCAGGGATCAGGATTTCTTTTAATAGAAACTTTATACATTCCCGCAAGCTGCATAAGGTTAAAAATTGCCGAAAAGGATTCATGGATTTTTTTTATTCGGTGAAAGGGGAAAATAGAAACAGCACCCGCCCCTTTAGAAAAATTACATGCAATCTTCTCAAGGGCATCAGGTGCCAGAAATGTATCTGCATCAAGGAAGACAAACAGATCTCCCTTTGCCCTGCCAGCCCCCTGAAAGCAGCTCCACGGTTTTCCCATCCACCCTTCCGGCAATGGTCCGGAAGAAAAAACCTTCGCGCCATGTTCTTTTGCTGTGCGGACTGTTCCATCATTAGAATTGTCATCAACCACAATTATTTCATGGGGCAAAACCGTCTGATTTTTCAGCGAAGATAAAAGCGCAGGCAGGTTATATTCCTCATCCCTTGCAGGAATGATAATGCTTATTTTTGGAGGGGTGTCAGATTTTTTTTCTTTTAATTCCAGGACAGGAAATCGATAAAACAGTATAAATCCGATAAAAACAGAAACAATAACAGGAAGGCCGAACCAGAACATTTCTATACGGCTCCGCCGGTAAATTCTTCATGTATCATATCTGCAACATTCTGACCTGAAAGAACCACCATGGGCATTCCTCCGCCCGGGTTTACCGAACCGCCTGTAAAAAAAAGATTGCTGTATTTTATGCTCTTTTTGGGGCATTTGAGGGCAAAATTCTTTTTTCTGTCTGAAACAACGCCGTAAATCGAGCCTCCATTTGAATAATAATGCCTCTCAATATCCACCGGAGTCCACATGTCCTCTGTGATGATACTCTCCCTCAATCCCTTGAGCCCTGTCCTTTCCATCTTTTCAAGTATGCGATCTCTCAATGCAAGATAGTCCTCATGGGAAGGATTATCCTGTTTTTTTAAATGAGGAATATGGGGAAGAATTTTTATATTGTCGCACCCTTGAGGACATACCGAGGGGTCTGTTCTGGAGGGAGCAACAACATAGAGGGTGGGATCTTCCGGTATCTTCCCCTCTTCGAAAACCGATTGAAAATGCCTTTCCTGATCCCTGGCAAAAAAGAAGTTGTGATGGGCAAGCTGAGGAAAGGGTCGGTCCGTTCCGATATGGAGCACCAGACCTGAGCATGCTGGCTCAAAGGGTTTAAGTTCATTCAGAAATTCATCATCTTCCTTAAGAAGCCTTTCATAGGCAGGGATTACCTCCATGTTGGAAACAAGAATATCCGAGGCATGAAAGGCTCCATCGACAAGACGAATTCCCCGAACCTGATTATCCTCTTTTTCAATCGACGCCACTTCTGCGTTCAGGTTTATTTCTATACCAAGGGATTTTGCGAGAGTTTCCATACCAAGGGCAAGATTGTACATACCTCCCTTTACATACCAGAGGTCATACCGGAACTGTATGGTGGGCATAAGATTCATAAATGCGGGGGCCTTCAGGGCGGAGGAGCCGACGTATTTTATGAAGTAGTCCATTATATCCACAAGGTATGGATTCTTAAGGCGCTTTTTCACTCGCCTGTGCATGGTTGTCCAGTAGTCTATTTTAAGTATATTCTTCCAGTCATAGAATGATATGAAATCCTTTTTTGTATCAAGACCCTTTTCAAAATATCCCTCTTCAATAAGATCATACTGTTTCGCTGAATATTTCATGAATTCAGTGAAATGTTTTTCAAGTTCAGGATCTCCCAGTTTCAATAACTCATTCTTCATTTCAGAGGGATCCATATGAAGGTCAATTACTGTCCCGTCCTCAAAAAAATTTCTCCAGTGGGGAGTGACGGGTTCCAGGGTCACATCTTCCTCCATTCGTCTCCCGGCCCTTGTCCAGAGTCTTCGAAAATAGTGAGGAAGGGTGAGAATGGAAGGGCCCATATCAAATGAAAATCCATCCTTTTTCAGGACGTTAAGCTTTCCCCCGACTTTGTCATTTTTTTCATATAAATGTACGGAATACCCTTTGACTGCAAGAGATATGGCCGCAGAAAGGCCTCCCAGGCCTGCACCTATTACTATGACCTGTTTACTGTTTTTATCAGCCATAAACTGATCCTTTCATCTATATTATTTTAATGACCCCAGTTTCTTTAATCCTCTCTTTGCCAGGGGATCTTCCGGATTTATTTCCAGTGCCTTGTTGTAATACTCACTGGCATTACTGATTTTATTCTGTTCCAGATACATATCGCCGATAAATGCCAGACATGTGCTCTGCCCCCAACTGGGAAGAAGCTTTCCTTTTGCCTTCTTTTTTTCCTTTTCAAATAATTTTTCTGCCTCAAGAAGAGGCTTCAGGGCCTTATCACGCCCGCCCAGAATTTCAGGGGCATGCCAGAAACTGACACCGGTCAGGTAATGAACTCGGGGGTTGAACCTGTCAAGAGCAAGGGCTTTGTCGCGGTCTTTACCCACTTTGCGCCCCTGTGTAAATACTGACGAAGGTTTCATCTTAATAAGTATACCCCTTAATACACCGCGCAGCGCATAGCTCTCACTGAAATCGGGGGCCAGCTCAATGGATCGTGTCAGGGCCTCAATGCCCTTTTTTACATTTTCAATTCCCTGTTTTTTGTATGTGGGTTTTTCATATGTAAACAGGTTATACTGGGCCAGAAAAAAGTAGACAGCGCCTGACCAGTATTCTGCCAGTCCGTCATTCTGGCCTGCCCTGGAAGCCTCTTTAAACAAATCAAGACTTGAAAGGAATTCTTTTTCATCCCAGTGGTTGTAGGCACTGTTGAAACAATCAATCCCCCTTACCATAAGGTCACTTGATTCGTCTGCAGAAACAAAAAGGCCGACTGACAGCAGAATAAAAAAAACAGATATTATGTAAATATTGCGATTTATCATAATGAATGGTGGATTTTATTACCGTTGATAAAGTATTATGTCATAACAAGCTGTTTATGAATAGCACTTTCTAAGAGGAGACGGTCAATGCTCCACTCTTTAAGAGAATTCTACAATACCGGAATTACAATACCAGTGTCCTTCAGAATAAAATGTCTCGAAAAATTTAAGGATGAAATAATCAAAAGTGAAGGTGAAATTATCAATGCCCTGCACAGCGACCTTGGAAAACCTGCAGCTGAAGCCTATGCATCGGAACTTGGATATGTCCTGAGTGAAATCAGGTATGCGCTCAAAAATATTCACAGCTGGATTAAAAAGAGAAAAGTAAAAACACCCCTGATTTTCTGGCCTGCTAAAAGTTACATCAAACCCTTTCCCAAAGGAGTTGTGCTCATTCTGGGGCCATGGAATTATCCATTTCAGCTGATAATGGTCCCGCTGGTGGGTGCCCTTGCAGCCGGAAACTGTGCAGTGTTAAAACCGTCGCAGCATACCCCGGAAATCTCAAAGATAATTGAAAGCATGGTAAAAAACATATTTGATCCTTCCCACTGCACTGTTGTACCCGGAAGAGATAAAGGAGCAAGAGAACTGATTGATTTGAAATGGGACCATATCTTTTTTACCGGCAGCACGAAGGTGGGTAAAAAAGTAATGGGCAGAGCGGCTGAAAACCTGACACCTGTTACCCTTGAACTGGGGGGAAAGAACCCCTGTAT
This sequence comes from Desulfatiglandales bacterium, assembly GCA_963667015.2. Lineage (GTDB taxonomy): Bacteria > Desulfobacterota > DSM-4660 > Desulfatiglandales > HGW-15 > JAAZBV01. The sequence continues at coordinate 90,435 of CAXXJJ010000001.1, read as the reverse complement.
TGTTTCCGATGATGCGGACATCAGGGTTTCTGCAGAGCGTATCGCATGGGGAAAATTTCTGAATGCCGGACAGACATGTATTGCACCGGACACAGTATACTGCCATGAAAACATACATAATGAATTTATCGACGCTCTTAAGGAAGTTATTTTTCGTTTCTATGGTCCTGACCCGGAGAAAAGTCCGGATTACGGGAGGATCATCAACCAGGACCATGTAAAAAGACTTGCTTCATATTTAAGCAAAGGCTGTAAAATTGTCACGGGCGGCCGATACAATGAAAAGAGTCTCTATTTTGAACCGACTGTAGTAGAAGATATTCCCGAAAACGCTGACATTATGAAGGAAGAAATTTTTGGTCCTGTCTTACCTGTCATAAAGTTCAAAGATGTTGATGCACTTATAACCAGACTTGCAAATGGAACTGATCCCCTTGCCCTCTATATGTTTACAAAAAATAAAGCTCTTCAAATAAAAATCATGCAGGCAATACCATCGGGTTCAGTGGGCATCAACGAGACTGTTAAACAGGGGGCAACACATTACCTTCCCTTTGGGGGTGTTGGTGAAAGCGGCATGGGTGTATATCACGGAAAGGCCTCCTTTGACTGTTTTTCACAATATAGAAGTATTATGAGTTCAGGATACAGGGGTCCACGGTTCCATTACCCGCCATATGGAGATTCCATAAAATGGTTAAAAAAAATCTATCGGATCTTTAACTGAAAAAGAGAACAACACATGTCCTGGGAAACAATAGTGATATACTTGTCTGTTTTTCTGCTGATATTCTACATTATGACATGTACTGGATATCTTGTTTTTCACAGATTCTTTATAATCTTCCCGTCCCGAAAACTCTCTGCAGCGCCTTCCGATTTTCATCTGCAATATGAGGATGTATATTTTTCTACCGTGGACAGGGTGCTCCTTAACGGATGGTTGATAAAAGGAGAACCGAAGGGAAAATGGAGGGGATTCACTATCCTTCTGTTTTCAGGAAATAAGGGTACCATGTCTGATTTTTTACCTCAGATGAAACAACTGACAGGAATTGGATTTAATGTCTTTTTATTCGGATACCGGGGTTTTGGAAAGAGTCAGAAAAAATGGCCGACAGAAGAAGGTGTCTATAAAGACAGTGAGGCTGCCTGCGAATATCTGTTAAGGGAGAAAAAAAATCCCGGAAAAAAAATAATTTTTCTTGGCCAGTCGCTGGGATGCGCCATGGCCTCTCATACTGCACAAAACTATAACCCTTTTGCCCTTATACTTGAAGGCGGTTTTCCCTCTATTGTAAAGGTTGCATCCCGAGCTGTGAAATGGCTGCCTTTAAGACTCCTTACAAGGTCCAGATTTGAAACCCGTACATTTCTGAAAAACATCAGGTGCCCGACCCTTGTCATACACAGCAATGAGGACAGGGCCATACCCCTTTCTGATGCCGAAGATCTGTTAAAGGCCGTAACAGTGAAAAAGAAGAAGGTATTAATATCGGGACCCCATGCAAAGGGCCTTGAGTATGATTCAAAAAACTATATTGACGCGGTGGATCGTTTCCTGGATGAAATTTTACATCAGGACAATGATTCAGCTGATTCAGGGAAGTAATAATTTAAACAAAGCGCTCATAATAGGAATCAGTGAACCCGTCAAGCAGCAGTAAAGACTCTATCTCTATGGAAAATACACATGATGAGTCATCATTAAGAAAAACCTGCAGCCCGGGATGGCGGTCTGCAAGATCCCTCTTAACACGATTAAGAGTATCTTCATCAGTTACTTCAAAAAAACGGCCGTTTACAGTTAAGGCTTTTGCTGATTTTTCTTTTGTGTTTCCCCTGGTGTCAATAAGCAGGCTTACCGACTCATTTGTCTGGAGATTCCGATATTTATCAGAATCTTTATGTGTAACCATGTATAACCTTTTACAATCTTCTCCAACCGTATACGCCATAAGGGAGCAATGGGGCTTGTTATTCATGGCAGTTGCAAGGACACAATATTTTTCATCCATTACTATTTGCTTCATTTTTTCAATCATTTTTTTATCACCACTTGTTTTTGTCGCCATACATCATAACTTATAAACAATGTATATACTATTTTTTTTCCTGCAGGTATGCGGTCAGTTTTTACAGTATTAAAATTTTTATTATTTGTAAAAGGAACTTCATCATGAAATCAGGACAAATTATGGTTACAGGCTCGACCGGATATGTGGGAGGAAGGCTGGTAAACCGCCTCCTTTCTTCAGGATACAGTGTAAAGGTAGCCGGCAGGTCTATTGATAAGATAAAATCACGTCCCTGGGCAAAAAATCCCCGGGTAGAAGTAGTTCAGGCAGACATGCTTGAATACAACTCTCTGGAAAATGCTCTTAAAAACTGCAGGGCCGCCTATTATCTTGTCCATTCCATGAATCCTCAAAGCAGAGACTTTTCTGAAACCGACAGAATCGCGGCGCAAAATATGGTTAAGGCGGCGGAGAAAAACAGACTGGAGAAGATAATATATCTGAGCGGCCTGGGAGAAAAGGATTCAGGCCTGAGTAAACACCTCAGATCAAGGGCAGAAGTGGCGGAAATTCTCAGCTCGGGATCCGTCCCGGTCACTGTTCTTCGAGCTGCAATGATTCTTGGTTCAGGCAGCGCCTCATTTGAGATATTAAGATACCTTGTGGAAAGACTGCCTGTTATGATAACCCCGCGGTGGGTCCATAACCCGGTCCAGCCCATTGCCATAAGAAACGTACTGAAATATCTTGAAGGGTGCCTGGAAAATGATGAAACAACCGGCCGGGTATTTGATATTGGGGGTCCGGATATCCTAACATACGGCAGCCTTATGAAAATCTATGCGAAAGAGGCCGGAATTAAACACCGTTTTATAATTCCTGTCCCCGTGCTCTCCCCCAGGTTGAGTTCCTACTGGATAAACCTGATAACACCTGTTCCATCATATATTGCAAGACCTCTTGCTGAAGGACTTAGAAATCCGGTAGTGTGCCGGGAATCTGAAATACAGAAAATAATTCCCCAGGAACTGATTGACTGCAGGACAGCAATTAATCTGGCACTGGGCAGAGCTAGGGATAACTGTGTAGAATCATGCTGGAGCGACTCAGGTTTTATTGATGTACCGGAATGGCTTCATTGCGGAGATGCCCCCTATGCCGGAGGAAGTTTAAAGGAGGCAGGATATGCAATATCCTTTAAAGGAATAACAAGGGAAGAAATCTGGAACCGCTTAATAAGCATAGGTGGTGAGACCGGTTATTTTTACGGCAGTTTCCTGTGGAAACTTCGCGGTTTTTTTGACCGTATGATCGGAGGAGCCGGATTAAACAGGGGACGGCGCCACCCGGTTGATCTGGGAGAAGGGGATACTCTTGATTTTTTCAGGGTGCTCAACATGAGGGAACCAATACTTTTGAGACTGTTTTCTGAGATGAAGCTGCCCGGAGAGGCAATGCTGGAGTTTCACATCCTGGATAAACCGGAGGGGAAAGTCGAACTCAGAATAATTGCACGATTCAGTCCCCGCGGTCTTGCAGGGCTTTTTTACTGGTACCTCGTTTATCCTTTTCACAATATTGTCTTTAAAGGAATGCTGAAAAATATCGTGCTTTCCATAAAACGATCTCTAAAACCTGAAGAGTTCAAGGTTTTTCCATTCCAGGGGGATGAATGTGTGCATGAACAGCCTTAATGAATATCCCGCCGCAAGCAGCGGGGTATCAAATAAGGAATAAATCTGTTGAATCGTCACAAGCTACGAGATATTAGACCTCGCGCTTCACAATAAAATGAAATTTTAACTCAAATAATGTATACTAAAATCTATTGTTTTGTTGATCCATGATCTCATACCTTATCTTCAATACTGAAAAGGAGAAGGCCTGTGGTTTCTCGATCCCCGAAAAACAACTCATCAGCAGATAAAAGAATTATAATAATAGGTGCAGGACCCGGAGGTCTTTCTGCAGCCATGTTGCTTGCCGCAAAAGGATATTCCGTGGATATCTACGAAAAAGAGGACAGGGTCGGAGGAAGAAATTCTTACTTCAAGCTCGGAGAATATACATTTGATATCGGCCCTACCTTTTTAATGATGAAGGATGTACTTGAAGATGTCTTTGAAAAATCAGGAAAAAGGCTTGAGGATTTTGTCGAAACGATAAGGCTTGACCCCATGTACCGTTTAAAATTTGCCGACGGAAGAGAACTTTACCCCTCACCGGACAGGGAGAAGATGAAACAGACTATGGAAAGCTTTTCCCCCGGAAGCTTCAATGGTTACCTTAAATATCTGGAAAAAGAAGAAAAAAAATACCAGAGGCTTGTACCATGCCTTTCCATTCCCTATGGAAAAATAAGTGATTTTTTTTCAAAAAATTTACTTCAGGCCCTGCCCTACCTTGATGTTCATACAAATCTTTACGGAGTTCTTTCAAGATATTTTGATGATCCTGATATTAGAATAGCCTTCACTTTTCAGGCAAAATATATAGGAATGTCTCCATGGAGTGCTCCCGGGCTCTTCAGCATCATCTCCTACATTGAACATGGAGGGGGTATTTATCATGTTACAGGAGGTTTAAACAGGTTGTCTCATGGCATGGCTGAAGCATTTAAACATTCAGGTGGCAGAATTCACCTGAAAACTCCTGTAAAAAAGATTATTATAGAAAACAGAAAAGCTGTTGGTGTCGAGCTTGAAAACGGAAAAATTGAAAAGGCTGACTATTTGATAATAAATGCAGACTTTGCACATGCCATGACAAATATTGTGGATAAAAATGACAGGCAAAAGTGGACCGATGAAAAACTTATGAGCAAGGACTATTCATGCTCTACCTATATGCTCTACCTGGGGGTTAATAAGGAATACAGGAATCTTCCCCACCACAGCATCATTTTTGCGGAGGATTATAAACGAAATATTGACGAGATCACCCAGGACAAGGTCCTTTCCGAAGACTTTTCATTCTACGTACAAAACGCATCTGTAACTGATTCAACTATAGCCCCTGAAGGAAAAAGTACTATATATGTCCTGGTTCCTGTTCCGAACAATAAGGGAAAAATTGACTGGAACAGGGAAAAAGTTGACTTTAGAAATAAAGTTATTGAAGCACTTGAGACAAAGGGTAATTACACCGGGTTGGCGGATAACATTGAAGAGGAAAAAATTGTTACCCCGGATGACTGGGAAGATGAGCATTCGGTTTACCTTGGTGCGACCTTCAACCTTGCCCACAGTATGAGGCAGATGCTTTATTTCAGGCCGCATAACAAATTTGAAGAGTTTGATAACTGCTACCTTGTGGGCGGAGGCACACATCCGGGAAGCGGACTACCCACAATTTATGAATCTGGTAAAATCTCAGCAGGCCTTTTAATGAAAAATGATGGAATAGTGTTTTGATTTTAAGATGATACAACCATCTAATTTTGCTTACAACTTAAAGTGGAGGGATTCTAATGAAGGCAATTGCCATTAATGGTAGCCCCAGAAAGGAATGGAACACAGGGACTCTTTTAAATAAAGCTCTCGAAGGTGCAATGTCAAAAGGAGCAGAGACTGAAATCATCCACCTTTATGATTATGAATATAAGGGCTGTATAAGTTGCTTCTCCTGTAAAACAAAGGGTGGCAAAAGCTACGGAAATTGTGTTTTAAAGGACGGTATGACACAGGTCTATGAGAAAATAAAGGATATAGATGTTCTTTTTCTTGGATCACCGATTTATTTTGGTGATGTGACTGGAGAATTGAGATCCTTTATTGAACGACTGCTTTTCCCCTATCTAATATACACCATGCCTCCTCAAACCCTTTATCCCCGAAAAATAAGTATTGGATTGATATATACAATGAACTGCCCTGAAGAGTTCAGTACCAAAGTAGGATATGACAGGCTTTTTAAAAGCAATGAAGAGATAATGGGCATGGTTTTGGGTAAAGCCGAGTCCCTTATGAGTTATGATACTTATCAGTTTGAGGATTACTCAATGGTTGTTGCTGAAGGCATTGATGAATCAAAAAAGAAAAAACGCCGTGAAGAGATATTTCCTGTTGACTGTGAAAATGCATTTAATCTTGGAGTTAAATTGGTTGAGGATCAGAAAAGAATACAACAGGATATATATTAATAATTTTTTTAAATTTCTCCCGGGCTTATTATTAAGATTGGCTGGACAAATTCCTGATCGTACATATTTTAGTTAACAATAAAATAACCTGATAATAATTTGACAGTATAATTGTTTGGAGGAAAAATATGACTATTAAAGAATATTTCAGTTCAACCAGTGGAAAAGGCGTTCTTTCAACCTCTGATTCTTCAGGAAATGTCGATTCTGCAATATATGCCAAGCCTCATTTCATGGATGATGGGTCTCTGGCCTTTATAATGCGTGACCGCCTCACCCACCATAACCTTAATTCAAATCCAAACGCGGTTTATCTGTTTATTGAAGATGGAAAAGGTTACAAGGGTAAAAGGTTATTTCTCAAGAAGTTAAAGGAGGAAGAAAACAGCCCTTTAATAAAGGAACTCCAGAGGAGAGGTTATACTTCAGAGGCCGGTGAGAACAGATACCTGGTTTTTTTTGAAATAACCAAAGAACTACCCCTTGTCGGGACAGGTCAATAGGCGCATATTTTTGAATAAATTTGTTTGTATAAAAGAAAGAAGAATGTTTATCGGGTGCCTTTTAATAGTTACAGAAATTGACAACTTTTGATAAGGCTTTAAATTTTTTTAAACAACCAAAAAAAAGGAGGATTCACAATGTCAGAACATGAACAAAGATTTGTTTGGGTTAAGGACAAGGCAGGAAACGAGTTTGTTTGCCGGATTGAAGACCTCAAAGATCCTAAAAAAGTAGATGAGGCGGATCTTAAAAACTGTATGGATGATGCATCAATGGCTATTCCGATTGGCGATTAAAAAAATAAAAAATATATTTTGTGATTAAACAGGGTCATAAAGGCCCTGTTTTTTTATTCCGAAAAATGAACATCTTCATTCTTGATTACAACATAAAAAAATGTGCCAAATACCACTGCGATCAGCATGTCATTAAAATGATACTTGAGAGTGTACAAATCCTGTGTACCGCTTTATATAAGCATGGTTTTCAAACACTCTACAAACCCACACGCTAGAAGCATCCATGTGTCATATGGGCTGAGCATTCATATGATAACTTTCTCTGGCTCAAAAAACTTGCCAAAGCATTAAATGAGGAATACAAATATCGTTTTGCACGGTGGACAAAAAGGAATATCCCTCTTTGGATAAAGGAGCTGTCAAACCAGAAAAATGTCAATTGAATTATTGCCCTGGGGCCTTTCTCTTGCCAGTTATAGTGATCAGATAAAGCTGCTTGAAGAATATACCGCAAAGACTGATCAAATATCCTCTAGTAAAGAAAGGAATGAAATACTTGACTTCATTCTCAAGGTTCTGTCTCTTGAAGAAGAGTTATATGACTATAATCAAATTCCCCATGATTATCATGGTAAAAGAGATCTTTTAAGGGCACTGCTTAATATACGCCCTCCATCCAGGTTGAAAAAATCTTTAACTGATAAAATAGACCGGTTACTCCAGGATGAACTCGGGAAAAAAAATCTTAAGGACTTCGATACTCTTTCTCCGGTTTCTGAAATATTTCCTGAGAGCAGACTAAACCATTCGGAAAACCTTTATTTATGGAAGGGGGATATCTCCTGTCTCAGGGCCGATGCAATTGTGAATGCGGCAAATGACGGGATGCTTGGCTGTTTTCAGCCCCTTCATAACTGCATTGACAATGTGATCCACAGTGCGGCAGGTCCGCTTCTTCGGGAGGACTGCAGAATAATAATGGATATCCAGGGATCAAAAGAGCGGACAGGAGACGCAAAGATAACCCGGGCATATAATCTGCCCTCCCGATATGTGCTGCATACTGTCGGTCCTATAATAAAAGAAAGGGAAGTTTCTGAATATCAGATTGAGCAGCTCGCATCCTGTTACAAAAGCTGTCTTTCACTTGCAGCACAGGTAAAAGGGATAAAATCCATTGCATTCCCCTGCATCTCAACAGGAGTGTTTAATTTTCCCCAGGGGCCTGCTGCTGAAATTGCGGTAAAAACGGTGGATGAATGGCTAGAAAATAATGAAAATCCATTCACCAAAATTATATTTAATGTTTTTCTTGAGGAGGATTTTTCCTGTTATGCCCGAATATTCAGGGGATAGAGTAATTGAACTCATTGCAGATTCCATAAAAACCAGTGAACGTATATTGATCGGGGGCGGTGCCGGACTTTCAGCATCCATTGGAATTGACTATACAGACACGATTACCTTTTCCAGACTCTTTCCAAGGTGGGTAGAAAAGGGCTACAGGATGCAGTATGAATTCATTGGATTTGAAAACTGGACAGAGGGGGAAAGGTGGGCATACTGGGCAACACACATGAATCATGTTTTTTATGAATATCCTCCCAGCCCGGAATATAAAAAACTCCATGAAATAGTCAAGGACAGAGACCATTATGTAATCACATCAAATGCAGACGGGATGTTCATTAAAAGCGGGTTTGATCCGGACCGTGTGTTTCAGGCCCAGGGCAACTATGACCGGTTGATGTGTATGAAGCGCTGTACAGGCAAAACCTGGCATACAAAACCTTTTATTGATAAGGCAATAGCCGGTATAGATCATGAGACCTTCAGCGTATCAGATTCCGCAATCCCGCTGTGTCCGGAATGCGGGGGAGCCATGACCGTGGCATTCAGGACAAGAGAAGATTATGAACAGTGGGTAGAGAACTATGAAACCTGGATAAACGGCATCATGGATAAAAAACTGACTGTCATGGAATTCGGGGTCGGGTTTAACACCCCCGGGGTAATCCGTCGCCCCTTTGAATACCTGGTCTATTCCCATGACAACGTGCTTTTTATCCGGGTAAACCGTTCATACCGCGATTACGCCAACACCGGACACCCCCAGATACCCGTTCAGATAAAGGAAAAATCCATTTCTGTAAACGGGGATGCGGGAGAATTTATTACAAGGCTGCATAATTTTATGGGACAGAATAAATAATCATTGTCTGTTACTGGTTGAATTTAGTAAAAAATTGGATTAAGATTTTACATTCTTTCGCGTCCGGCGAGCATATCTAAACAATTACAGGATCTGTTACTGATGGAAAATAATAACGAAAAGAGAAAAGAAGATCGAACTAATGCCGAATTATCCAGCGTTGAATTCTGCGTAAACACATTTGCGCTGGCCTACCAGTTTAAAATCCTTGAAACTTCAACATCAGGGATGAGCATACTTATCAAGGAAGGTTCTGCAATACTCGAACACCTGGAAGAGGACATGGAACTGGAAATGAAATATTATCCGGAAAATGAGGCTGAAGCGCCCAAAATTTTAAAAACCAGAATTATGCATATAACAAAATCCGATTCAGATCGTCTTCGGGGTCATTATCAGGTAGGAATCCAGCTTATGGAGGATTTCTAAACGACTTCAATCCGTCAGGCGTTAATATAGCAGGGGAAAATCCTTTTGATTTTCCCCTGTTATATTTGTAGCTGACATGCAAATACAATATATCTCCTGTAAAATTACGATATTCGGTAGATACGGGAAAGAAACTTACTTTAGCCGTCAGATCAGATAATACCACAAGTACCGTCCTTACATACTGATGTGTGGGGTATCCTTATTGGGTTTTTATCTATTTTTGGTCCGCCCTTTGGAATCCATTTATCGATAGAAACTGTCTGGGTATGATAAAAATCCGTTGTTGTGTACATGGGATTCCACTCCCCTCCTACAACAATAAGGTTCAGGCTGAACGGCCTGGGAGGAAAAGGCCCGTGATGTTCTGTTTTTACCTGCTCTTCAAACCAGTTACGGAATTCTTCCTTGGTGCTGAAGCCTTCCTTGTCCCTCAGGTTTTTAGCGGTAAGGGGATCCATGACAAAGGTTCCGCCCGGCTGGCCGAACATGGTCATGCATGCCAGGCCCTTCATCGATCTTACCATGGCATCTGAATTACCCATCCCAATGTGATTTACGTTCCATCCCCTGAAAAGGCTTACCGTGTTTTCATTCTGTTTAAAACCCTGCTCTACATGAAAGGGAGTCCACGGTGATTCCTCCTCATTTTCTCCGGCAAACATGTTGTTATAATTTGTGACGTTTCCAAAAGTAGCGGTAAAATTTTCACCGATTCTTGCATTACCAAAGGTAAAACTCATCAGCGTATATGCCCTGCCGATTACTGAATTGGCAAAACTAAAGGGACTGAAGGCCCCGGCAGCACAGTTTATCCCAATCTGATTACGTATCGGCCCGTTTACGATCACCATCCTTCCGAAGGATGTTGTGGAGCTGTGCATGGAAGGTTCCTGACTGGCCGCAAGCGCGAGAATGACGGGAAAATGCTCGGGCCTCGCACCTGCCATTACGGCATTTACTGCCACCTTTTCCACGGTATATTCCAGCCGCTCTTCATGGGTTGTTACAGACATCTTACCGACAACCATGTCACGCGGGGCGTCTGTGCCTGTCAGCATCTCCTCAACCTTTTCTTCTGTCGGAAGCTCAATGGGCAGGCCGTCTGTCCAGCCGTTTTCAATAAACATTCGCTTATAATTGGCGATTGTATCCTTCTTTAAAAATCTTGGTCTTTTTGGTCTTTTGATTACCTTGGGATTTTTTTCTTCTTCCGCAAGGGGCAGGGTAAGGGCATCAATCATCTCCTGCATAAGGGGTTTTCCTGTTACAGGATCATTACCGTCAATATAGCCCTGAAGAACTTCAAGAGAAACCCATCCGACGGGATAGGGAGGAAAGGCAAATCTGAGAGGCATGCCATGATTCTCTGTGTCACGTTCAATATATCGCTGAAAACGGGCGGTTACAATCGGGCAGACCGGGACATGATGGATATGTTCAAGTGTCCTGCTAAACTCTGCGATACTCGCAGAACAGCCATCTCACCCGCCAACACCCAGGATAACCGCATCCCCCTTTTCCTGGATCTCTGCCCACAGTGCAGGGTCATCGGTAAATATCATCCCCTGTGTCGATTTTTGAATGGTTTTCACCTCGGGCATATTATTATTGAACCATTTTTCAACCAGGTTCATGAAATCTTTGGCCCCGTGAAAGCCTGTTTCAACAAGGTAAAGAACCTTCCCGTCCAGGGTATCAAGCCTGTCTGCCATTAGTTGCCCATGCATGGAATCGACACTCTCTGTGGGCTGGCGGAACGGATCAAGTACAATACCCATGTTTTTATTGGAAGGATCAGAAACCCTTCCGAAAATTCCGGTGGGCTGCCCTGCCGGGTCCATTACATTATCAAGCACTTCGTTCTCATTCATGCCTTGGCTCCTTAATCCTGCTCAACCCTGTCAGGAGATAAGCGTTTTAAGAATATCTTCCTTACCGATAATCCCGACAAGTTTACCTGACTTCACAACAGGAAGGGTATGGAAGTTTTTATCAATCATGAGGCCTGCTATTTCTTCAATATCCGTGTCCGGTCCAACCGTTACAGGATCAGGAGTCATGGCATCCCTTACGACAGTAGCCGCAATTTTTTTGACTGTTTTTTCCAGATCCTTATTTGACTGCAGGGGAATAAAACCATCCAGAAAGGTAAATATCGATGGCATGGGAAACCGTTTTTGCTGGCTGATCAGATCACTCTGGCAGAGAATCCCGACAAGTTTTCCTTTTTCAATAACAGGAACTCCATTGATTTTATTTTCAAGAAGAGTTTTAGCCGCATTGACAATCTCCATATCCGGCATAACGGTTATGGGACTGGTAGTCATAATATCTTTTGCCTTTATCATAATACGTCACTCCCTGTTTTTTGATATATAAAAATAGTGTTTTTACGAATAATATGTTGTATCCTTTTTAGCGAAAAAAGTGAATACAATAGTACCATTTCATTGACCATAAAATAGGAGAATACGATGTTAAAATCAGTGAAAATGATTTTTGGAACAGGTATTTTAGTTCTTCTGCTTGCTCTACCCCTGTTATCCGGCTGCAAAGGTTCAGACAGCCGCGAAAAGGTGGATGATACCGTTGAAACGCTGGCAGGGAAAAAGCAGGTTGATCAGATGAAAAAGATGGAGAAGGATATTGATAATATTGTTGATCAGCAGACTGAGAAGCTTGATCAGTTTGATGAAGAAGAATCGGAAGAGGAGTAATAAAACATTTTTTTCTCGCCCGTTCACTTCGTTAACTAGAGTCCGCAGAGATCACAGAGAAAGACAAAAACCATTTATTTTCAAAAACAAAAAATGCTTTTCTCTGCGCCCTCTGAGAGTTCCAGCGAGGCAGGCGAGAGATCGTCTTTATCTTTTTCATGCGTTTGTCTTTTCCCTGAAAAAGGCATCAGCAGATAAGCTGCAAGAAGTAAAAACCCCAGCACCACCCCGCTTAGATGTGCAACAGGCGTAAAGAGGCCCATGTCTCCGAGAAGGTGTGTGGAAAAAAACGGGGCACGGTTGATTGACTCATAGATGATTTTAATCATATGGATTAAAAAACATATACCAAACATACCCCTCATGTTTTTACTCAGGGTTTTATCAAAAATAAAAAGGCCGGATCCAAGTACAAGCTGTGTGTTTATGATTCCTGAAATACCGCGGTAGTACATCAGGTCACTTCGAAATATCAGTAATGAAACGCCTATAAATAATGAGGAAAGAAACAGGACCATCCAGTATTTTTTTCCAATCTTCTGCTCAAAGGTTATTCCCTGAAAAATAAACACAACACTATCCAGCAAAAAATGTGCAGGGCTCCAGTGCACAAGATGGCATGTAAAAAACCGCCAGATTTCACCCTTTATTATCAATGCCCGGTCATATTCCATTACAGAACAAAAGATAGAAAACCATCTGCTGCCGGAAAATGAAAGAATAAAACCTGCATTAAAAATAATCAGGATAATCCCTGATATTATGGTTATTCTTGAATTAAGAATATCAGTTTTTAAATTTGATTCATTCATCACAAAATCCTGTAAATTTAATTCTGCAGCCGTTGATTCCGGTTATAAGGGAGGGAGAATATATGACCGGAATCAAAGGCGGCCGCAGGATTTCATATGTCATCCATTATATGAAGGATTCCTTTTCCTGTTCAATTTGCGCTCTGCAAGACGTATCAGCATTAATAATGGTGCAAATATAATGGTCAGGATACCAACTGATCCTCCTCCGCCCGAACTGCTGCGGGAACCCGAATAGGCCCCTGAAGACGGCCGGCTTGAAGCGAAAACCGTATGGGGAGGCGATTGCTGAATATCCCTATTTCTAGCCGGTTGAACAGCAGGATTGTTTTTTGGCCGGATATACTGGCCTGAGGCCTGGCCTTTTCCATCAAACAGATGCTCCATTCCTTCGGGGATAGCAGTTAATACATCCTGCGTAATGAGTCTGCCGGAAATATTTTCAGGAATGTCATGTTCAACCGCAATAAATGATGTATAGTCAGTAACGATCTGGTATTTTAGCCCTATATCCGTTATCTCATTACGTGTTCCACTGGAAACGTTTCCAATCTCTGCATTAATAAGATGCCTTACACGGGCACGCGCCCACAATACCGGCAGACTGTCATGCTCCTTCTGCTTTTCCGGCAGATCAACATCGAATTTTGTCTCCATTTTTTGACCCAGGATATTTCCTGTCAAACGCACCTCAGATACACCCGGTTTTTCATACCTGCCGATAATGATTAAGGGCCTGTCTGCATAAAGATCCGGAAGAGGAGATGGAAGAATATCCTTTACCCTAAGTTTTCCCCAGTCAATCACGAGGTCCGTCATGATGGGGTATGATATTTTTGAGGTAAATCTCCTGGCCATTTCTGCGGCATTGTCCTGGTTTGTTACCCTCATTGAAAAACCTCGACCGATCTCTGCTGCTCTTTCTATAAGGAAATTATTTGGTGCAACTCCCATGGCAACAGGATAAATTCTCAGGTGAGAATATTCGGGTTTGTTCAGATACTTGAGGATAGTTCTGTCGTTACCGACCAGGGCATCTGTAACCATGACTATATATCTGTGCAGATTCAGTTCCCGGGGGTCAGGCCTCAAGATTTCTTTTATGGCAGGAAGCATCTCTGTTCCCCCGTTTGAGTGCAGGTTGCTGATATAATTTCTTCCCATGTTGATATTGGATTCAGTAGCCGCTATTGAGTCCTGAGACATTTTTTTCAGGTCACTGCTAAAGGCACATATATTGAAATAATCCTGTGGATTGAGAGTCGCCAGTACCTGTTCTGAAAAAAGCTTTAACTGGTTAAGGGGAACTCCCTGCATTGATCCGCTGGTATCAAGAAGAAGAATAACCTCTCTTGGAGAGACCTCACTTCTTTCAATATTGTGTTTAGGCTGGATCACCATGCTGAAATACCCGTCATCAGATCCGGACCGATGAGACATAAAGGCCAGCATTGTTTTGTCACCGCCTACCCTGTACTCCAGAATGAAATCCTTGTTAGGTATGACAGGTCCGTTTTTGAGCTTCACAACCGCAGTGGTGTCTGAGGAATTTACAACATCAAGCTCATGGGTTACGCCGGTAATATCTGTAACTGGCATACCGGCATCAACCTTGACCGTAATTTCAACATCATGACCGGTTCGCATACCCGGAGGCACTGTAACAGGTGTAATTCTGGATGCATCCAGTACCTGATCGGTATCATTTGCCCAGCCTCGGCCGACATTGCTTCTGCTTACCTGGTTCCCGGGTATATAGCGGGGAGCAACAACCATAGGGAAACTGAACAGATAATGCGCCCCGTCTATTTTAAGAGTGTGAACATATTCGATATTTGCAGTAACGGGTGCGCCTGGAGGGATATTTACCAGGGACTGAGTAAATATATCCGGCCTTTCCTGTTCTAAAAGCCCGGCCTTTCTTCCATCATTTTTTGCCTGCTCATATTCTCTTCTTGCCTCTTCCTTTTCCTTTACCACTCCCTTGATTACCTTTTCACCGATCTTAAAGGAATAGGCATCTACAGCCGAATTTTCCGGCAAAGGAAATACATAGGTTGTTTCCAACCTGTCATTAAAGGGATTGGTAAAAAGCTGCTGAACCCTTACCCGCGCAATTACACCGGTTATTTCAACCTCAACATTTGTCTTTCTCAGTATAAACCTGTCTGTATTTACCGGCTGTACAGAAGAAGATTCCAGCCGGTCCATACTGCTCGAAGCTATAAGCATCTGCCCCTGTGTAACCGGTTTACCACCAAGAGTTACATAATCAGCCCATACACTGCCTCCAAAAATAAAGAGGCAAATAAACAGAGCGAAATTTACAAGTTTTTTATTTTTCATAATATTTACTCTCCTTTCAGAATATAGTCCTTTTGACCTTCCAGTTATAAAATCTGAAATATTAGAAGAGCAAGATACAGACCAGCGATTTAGCACCTCTATAACAACCTGATATAATTAGATTATTAAAATATTAGGAATTTTAAAAAAGATTAGACCCAGGGGAAGGCCATACAATTTTTGCATATTCGATTTGCATATTTTGGCAATCAGACATGAAATATCTGGCAATATTTTCCAAGGCAGGAGAGCAGCAGTTGAATCTATAGTCAGCCGAATGACGGGTGAACGGCAAATAAACAACAAAAAATGTACACCCTGTCATATTTTTGTTGCCGATAGGGGCTTAATTCATAATTAAACAGATCGTTGTTTCAATGCGAAAATACATAATATTACATTATTTACCCTTTCGATACACGTATTCAGCGTTTATAACCTCCTTTTATTGCATCACCGGGCCCTATATTATCAAAGGTATGATTATTGCATAATTCGACTGTACGGGCTTTTATCCGCCCTCCTCAATGGAGTGGATTCTTTTATATCTTAATTAACGTGTTTTTAATCTCTTAATTTGAAACGAATGGATAATAAAAAACATAATCTTTTTTTTACAACCTGTGCAGCAGTAATTCTCTTCGCTATTTTCTGTACACCTGTTTCTGCCCTGTCAGATGACAGCAGCAAAAGGTTTTCGTTTCGTTTTGAAAACTGCACCGTCTCCGATGCCCTGAGCGAGATTTCAGCAAAGATCGGCATAGATATAACCGCAAAAAGCGCCTTAAAAATGGAGATCGCCAGTAAATCCTATGTTAACAGGCGACTTGATTCAATAATTAACGATCTCCTCAGGGGAGAAAACTGTGCGGTTGTATGGAACTATAATGAGGGAAGCCTGCTTTCAATCGACCTTTACACCTTTGATGAAAATGATGTGAAAAGGACAGGGTCAGCTTCAATCAGCAGGTCAAACAGTAACACTTCTTTCGTGAACAGAAATACCCGTGAGATTAATCAAATCAGAAACAGATCTTTAAGTAGTAACAGCAGCAGATCAAACAGATCCCTATCCTCTTCACGCACATCGGCTCAAAGAGGCACCTCCGGAAATACAACTTCTGGAAGCAGTACCACATACGGCACATCAGGCAGGACAAATACCGGTGGAAATACGGCATCTGGTTCATCAAGGGTTTCGGCAAATATGCGACGGGCTGTAATAGATGATCAAAACTCTGAAACAGATGATGAAACAGGTGAAGAGGAGGAGGCAAATAATACTGCCCCCCCGCCGGAAGAACCGGAAGAGGAAAAAGGCATCGGACTTGAACGGCCGCCTATGCCCCCGGGATTATAAATAACTAAAATATTAATTCTCTTTTTCAGGAGGCTTTTTAATGAAAAAATTTTTATATTTGGTTTCTTTTTTAACATTTCTACTTATGACACCATCTTTATCCTGGGCGGTTCCACCTATGCCTGCAAACATTTATGGGTCAGTTTCCGTTGATGGTGAAGCGATTACTTCTGCTAACGATGATGGTTATACCGTTGTCGTAACAAAAGAGGATGGTACAGCATATATTCCTGCAGCTGAGGATACAAACGGATTTACATCCGGCTATAGCTTAAATATTCCCAAATATGATGCGACAGAACAACCCGAGGGAGCAACCACTGGTGAAGTGGCAATAATTCATTTATATATTGGAGACACTGAACTTACCATTACTTCACCAACAGATGGGCTTATCCCCGGTGGAGTTGGTGCAGACGGTTCACAAATCCGCATCGATTTGGTTGCATACAGCCCGAAAGAATTAACCATACAGGAACCTGATAACGGTTCAATCACTGCCAGCCCTTCATCAGCAGATAATACCTATGCCTATGGAACAGAGGTTACCCTTAAAGCAGAACCAGATATCTACTATGTCTTTGATAGCTGGACAGGAGATGTAACAGACGCCCATTCTGCCACAACAACCATTATCATGGATGATGACCAGACGGTTACAGCAAACTTTACAGCAACAACCTATACCCTGACAGTAGAAGACCCCAGCAATGGAACAATCGTCCTCAACCCTGCTTCAACAGGCAATGTGTATGGTGAAGATTCGGTTGTTACAGTAACGGCTGTACCTGCTTCAAATTACCTGTTTACCGGCTGGACTGGCGACCTCACAGGCTCAGTATCACCAACAACCATTACAATGGACGATGATAAAACTATTGGAGCAACCTTTGTTGAATGCACAAAAAAACTCACCATGGAAGTTAATGACTCCTTGATGGGAAGCACAACCCCGTCCGGAGAAACCGACCAGTCATGCGGCTCTGATGTAACGATAACTGCAACACCGGAAGATGGATATTATTTTGTCGGTTGGACAGGTGACGTAGAAGATTCCACATCTGCAACAACAACCGTTACAATGGATGAGGACAAGTCCGTCACTGCAAATTTTACTGCTATAACCTATACACTAGATGTCCAGTCCCCCAGCAATGGAACAATTTCTCTTAATCCGACTTCAGCAGGCAATGTGTATGGTGAAAATGCAGTAGTTACAGTGACAGCCTCACCGGATCCATATTATCTGTTCTTAGAATGGTCCGGAGACCTTACAGGTTCCGTGTCACCGACCACCATTACGATGGACGATGATAAAACTATTGGAGCAACCTTTTTTGAATGCAGAACAACTCTCACCATGGCAGTTAATGACTCCTTGATGGGAAGCACAACCCCGTCCGGAGAAACCGACCGGACATGTGACGAGATAGTGCCAATTAATGCGACACCGGAAGAAGGATATTATTTTGTAAACTGGACCGGTAGTGAAGGCATAGAAGATCCTGATGCTCAATCAACAACCGTTACAATGGATGAGGACAAGTCCGTTACAGCGAATTTTGTTGAAATCTCCTACACCCTTACTATGGGAACCTCTGGTAACGGCACAACCACTCCTGTAGCGGGAGACCATGAATATGGAGAAGGTGCGGTAGTTTCAATCACAGCAAACCCCGGCAGCGGGTATGTATTTTCCAGCTGGACCGGCGATGTAGCAAATTCATCATCTCGCTCAACAACTATTACAATGGATGAAGACAAGACCGTTACTCCAAATTTTACTGCTGCCCCTGACGATAGTGACGACGATGATAGCGATGGTGGCGGCGGCGGTGGCGGCGGTGGAATATTTGGTGAAATAAGTATCAGAGATGTTCTCGGCTACCATTACGATGGTAACAGATCTGATGGGACAGGGGTATATATGCCGGTTACCAATGCATATAAAGCCCTGAAGGGTGCACAGACACATGTTGAAGGCTTTGCCCCAAATATTGCATCATTTATAAGGCGTGGTTTTGAATTTTTTGAACAAAAGGCAGAGAGCAATAAAGATGGCATCCTGTACCGGGTCGGCACATATTCATTTCCAGTGCTTGGAAAAATTGCAGAATACTACCTGGATATAGTTGGAGCTGAAAAACTTAAAACTGATGCCTATGCCGATACTACAATAAGTATTGAAGAATTTAAGGCCCTGGAACAACAGGGAAAGGCAGTAGCTCCGCACAGGGTAAACTTTGAAGATGAACCGGGCGAAGAATCCGTTCAGGAATAATTAAACAGTGTGATATCCGGTTTTGCAGAATATTGTAGAGATTAAGAACCGATAATTAACATTAAGTAAAAAAGGGACGGAGAATTCTCCGCCCCTTTTCTATTTATTTTTGTCTATTACAACAAGATCAACAGGAGTTATTGTTCCTTCCTTTCCGACTACGAATTCCCCGCGGAAGGGTTTTACAACTCTCAACTCAACACCCTTAAAAAAAACATGAATAGTGGCCGTGCTTCCAGGCCTGGCACCTTCCGGCTGACCTGCCGGATCATGAATCGGAATATCAATAATATATTTTCTTCTTTTGTTAAGGCCATCCCTGTCTTCTGCAGGGGGAGTAAGAACCTTTCCGTCTTTTCCCGTGACACTGAAAACATATCCGTCAGAGGTCGCATGGGTCAGTTCAAGCCCGTCAACAGTAACAGAACCGCCAATCCTCGCAGGAAGAGATGGTCCGGCTTCTGAAACAAGAGAAATACTTAGCAGAAGAATGATGAGGATTATGGTTTTATTCATTTTCCATTGGCTATTTAACAGTTATAAGGTAATCAGGCTCTGCCTGATACAGCATCTTTTTATTCTTGAACAGCACCATGGCATCATAGGAGGTCATTCCATCAGGAAGGGAAAGAATATGGCATTTGAGAGGTGCAATATATTTCTTTATCTTAATATTTGCATCCGCAAGAATCTGAGTAATATCCTGCTCTGCAATATCCGGCTTAAAGCGTATAACCATTTCATTCAGCAGGGCAACATTTCCTGAATCTTTATTCTGAGAAAGAATCTCCCCGGTCGAAACACCGTCTACTGGATGAATGCCTGAAGGATCTGCCAGACTCTCATTTTTTGAGAGTACCGGTATATTGTTGTTTTTCGGACTGATAACAGCCTGCCCCCTGTTTTTAGAAAAATCACGGAATTCTGATAAATATATATTACCGGTTTCATCCCTTCCGGATAACAGGCCTGACTCCTCGGCAATCTTTTTAAGACCTTCTTCAAGAGGAAGATCTTTCCATCTGGCATTTATCTTCTTTGACCTGAGACCGGGGCTGACTATAATTTTTTCACCTGATCTTCTGCTGATTTCTTCCAATATCGGTCCAAGAGGGTTGCTTCTTGCAATGAGAGTTATTAATCCATTGTCAATATTCAGAAAAAATTTTTCAACAAAAATATTCTGCCTGCTGTACACATTTTCTGACGGCCGGGACGGAAGACTCTCTGCCGGAAAAGAAAATCCTGAAAAGAACAGTAAAAATAAAATAAAGGACCGAACTGCTAAACAATTACGGGTACTGCAATTACTTCTAAAAACATTCATTCTGTCAATACTCAACAATCTATAATTCTTTGATGCCTGAAAAAAATTTTCATAGAAGGGCATCGGTAAAATTGACCATGTCCTTTAGTGGTTTTTTACAAGGGAAGTCAAAAAATCAATAACAGCGTCTTTATGATTGATGAGTAGAAAAAGCACCCTTTTTCCCGGGCCGAATAGCCTTTCGCCAAGTTCAAAGGAGGTAATGTCCAGGTGTATTGCCAGGACCCTCGGCCTGTTCTGTTCAACAAGCCGTTTTGTCTGGCGGTAAAACCGTTCACTTCCGTCATTTGTAATAATAATCAGCCGGGAAATGCGTTCCTTTCTTTCGGCGCCTGTTTTAATATCAACATCTGCAATCCCTTTTCTTTCTGCATTCAGTTTTTTCTCCGAATCTTCAAAGCCCCGTATCAATTTGCCTGTTCTTCTGGATGAATAAAGGGAATTTATTATTGCTTCAGAAATCCGGAATGAAGGTAAAACCAGATTATTCCAATGCGTTACCGGCCTTAAATGACTATCCAGAACCTTCAGGATATCTATTCCCTCCTGGCCATTCTCAAGCTTTCTGGGTAAAAGAGACTTCGATTTTATTTCCCCGTTCATTATATTTTCCATATATAGCCTTATATTCCACATAATTTTCCAATCTACCTGTTGCACAAAGAGGGAATATATTATAAAGAATCCCTCTTTCACAAAACAATTACAGTCTTTATGCCATATTTTGGTAGAATTAAAAATATTAAACAAAACCATATAACATGCCCTCATTAAATTCTGATATAAGCGGATTGCTCGAACGAGTCGAATTTCATAGAAATTCAATGGCTCTTTTACCTGCACAATCCGATAAAAGCCCGGGTGTCGCCTTTTTTATAAAGAAGGAAGACAATTCCTCTGAAAAAATATTCTGCTCCTGTATGCTTCTGCAAGAGGGCGTTTGCAGCCATATGCAGGAGCTGAAAGAAATCTCCCCGATTCTTTCAAGAGAACATTTTGATGAACTTTTCAGGTCAGGCATCTGGTACAGGCTTGCCTCAGTGCTTATTGAGGGAAACAATACCTCCCTTAATAATATCAGCATTAAAAAGCTTCGGGGAAAATCCGGAGATATTATCCTTCTTGTAGTGGATGCTAAAGAAAATGAACTGTTACGTTATTTTTCCCGGGATAATGATTCGGAAAGGTTCATAGAACGCTGCATTGGAAGGCCTCAAAATACGGAAGGAGAAATCATTCCCGCCAGAAATACTGTTCTAAGCAACCTGTATCATCAATCCATGACAAAAAACGCATGGATGCTCCTGGAGCAGGGTTTCAAGACACGAGGGCATATGCTGGAAGAAAGCTTCTGGTTTCGTTTTGCCTATCATGCATTCAGGGAACTGGGAAATGATTCTTTCACCTTTAGTCCTGCCATTGATAAAGGCTCGGGCGACTTCACGGTTACATGCTGTAATAAAGATGATATACCTGTCTTCAGGTATATCGTCCCTAAAAAGATTGTCAGGAGGTTCATAACCTCATTCAAAGACCATTTACTGAACCAGCACGGCCTGCCCATACAACCTGTGCCGCTTAAATCTATCTTTAATATAACAAGCAGTACCGAGCTTGATCTTGAACTGCGTCCGCAGATTGAAAGTCTTCAAAAGAAGGGAGAATCAGGTTTTATAAAGGGTGAGGAAATAGATCGTTTTAAATATGATGACCTCATATATATCCCCGAACTTGGTATAATAGCTGAGCTTGAAAAACCCGGAAAGGAAAGAAAATTCAAGGCGCCTTTACGAATGGCCCTTAAAAAATATCAGGTTCCGGATTTTGCAGATGAAAAAGAACGTTCGCCCGCTGCCGAATCAGATATCCTTTCACATGATGTCAGGGCAGTTAAGATACTAAAGGAATATGAAAGGATAGATATAATACCTGAGGCCATTGACCGCGACTGGTGCTGCATTTCAATGAGCTACCGTTTTGGAAACAATGACCTTTCTCTTAACAGCATCCTGCAGGCAGTTAAAAACGGACAGCGATATATAGAGACAGACAATGGCTGGGTAGATACAAGATCTCCGGATATACGAAAAATTGCAGATTTTTTTAGGGATTTAGATATTTCAAGCGATTCAGGTAGTCTAAAGCTGACAAGGCTGGATATGATTCGCCTTAAAACAGTCAGCAGAAACTTTAATATTACCGGCAATGAAGCAGAAAACATTGATCTGCTTAAAAATATACTGGATCTCAAACCATCAGGGCCTGTACCTGTGCCCGTAGGATTAAAATCAACCCTCAGAGGATACCAGAAACTTGGAACAGAATGGCTCTATTATCTGTTTGAGAATCTTTTCGGCGGTCTTCTGTGTGATGACATGGGACTTGGAAAGACTCATCAGATAATGGCCTTTTTACTCACATTAAGAGAACATCAGAAAATAACAGCGCCATTTCTTGTTGTATGCCCCATGACAGTGCTGAGTCACTGGGAGATGAAGATCCGGGAACATGCGCCATCTCTAAAGGGGCTGATATATCATGGCGGGGATCGAAATCTTGAAAAGGCACTGAAAAAGGGAAATCTGATACTTACTTCATATGGGATATTAACCAGGGATATTGAAAAACTGAAAGAGACGCAATTTCCTGTTGCCGTATTTGATGAAGTACAGCACATCAAAAACCCCGATACAAAGGCTTACAGGGCGGCCCGTGATATAGACTCGAACATGAAGATCGGCCTGACCGGAACACCCATAGAAAACAGGCTGGAAGAGCTCAAGGCATTGTTTGATCTTACCATAACCGGTTACCTGGGCGCTGACAGGGATTTTTCGTCAGGCTACATTAAGCCCATACAGGAACATGGAAGCCAGGAAAAACAGGAGGAACTCGCAAGGGTTATCTCACCATTCATTCTTCGCCGGCTGAAAAAAAGCGTGCTGCACGAGCTCCCTGAAAAAATCGAGGATGTTCTGAGCTGTTCTCTCAGTGCTGATCAGATAAAACTCTACAAGGAGGCAATTAGATCAAGAGGCCAGGGTCTCCTTGAGACCTTGAAGAAAGAGGCGCAGCCCGTTCCATATATTCATATATTTGCACTTCTTAATCTCCTTAAACAGATATGTAACCACCCAGCTCTTGTTGAAAAAAGCCCTGAAAAATATGAAGAATATGAATCCGGTAAATGGGAACTCTTTAAGGAGATCTTGAGTGAAAGCATTGACAACGGCCAGAAGGTGGTTGTGTACAGCCAGTATCTTGACATGATAAATATCATGGAACAACATCTGAAAAAATCCGGTACAGATTTTGTTTCCCTCACAGGAAAAAGCAGAAACCGGGGAGAAATTATAAAAAGATTCAGCGAGGATTCTGACTGCAGGGTTTTTATTGGAAGCCTCAAGGCAGGAGGTGTAGGGATAGACCTTATCGCAGCCTCGGTTGTAATACATTACGATAGATGGTGGAATGCAGCAAAGGAAGACCAGGCAACAGACCGTGTTCACAGAATAGGTCAAAAGCGGGGGGTGCAGGTTTTCAAGCTTGTTACTAAAGGAACCCTGGAAGAAAAGATTTCTGCTATTATCAGCAGGAAAAAAGATTTAATGGACAGTGTTGTCAGGGAAGATGACCCGGGCCTGTTAAAAAGTTTTTCAAGAGAAGAACTTATTGAGCTCATTAATTTC
The DNA here is from genome assembly GCA_963667015.2 of Desulfatiglandales bacterium. Taxonomy (GTDB): domain Bacteria; phylum Desulfobacterota; class DSM-4660; order Desulfatiglandales; family HGW-15; genus JAAZBV01. The sequence continues at coordinate 66,357 of CAXXJJ010000001.1, read as the reverse complement.
TGATTACGTTTTAACTCAGCAGTACATCGCCCCTACAAACTATATTTTTAAACTTTAACGGAGATCTGTATGACAGCTATAAATAAAAAGCTATGTATTAACCTTCTATTGCAGATTTTAATTATGATTTTTTTTAGTGGATCGGCTTCTGCGTGGTTTACTAAAACTCATCTTGCCGTCGCAAAGGCCGCCGGTTACAGAAACTGGTACAATGCTGCAGCGGCCGATATCGCCAAAGTCAAGGCTGGCGATATGGAAAAGTTCAATCATTATGTAAACAATCACAAGGGCCAAGTCGTTACAGCTGAAATGATACTAAGTCAGGCAGAAAAATACAATGACCCGAATGACCGGGACGGTCATCTTTATGGCGCCATTGTTGCCTCCATCAGGAAATACATAGATGATAAAAAGGAAGGCAGGTATCCTGAAGATCAAATGGCCTATTGTGTTCATTATGTGGGAGACCTGTCCATGCCTCTTCACAATATTGAATTCAATGAATTCAATAAAAAGTATCACATGACGATGGATGGAACTATCGATAGAGAAATCCTGGATAATTACTCAAAAATAGAGATAAAAAAAATATCAATAAATTCAGAAGATGATTTGGTAAGGGAGATAGCTATAATAGCAAATATATCCATGCAGCTTGGCTTCAGGCTGGTAGATGAAAACAGGATGATGACAGAGGAAGAGGCTTACAGGCAGGTGAGCTACAGTGCCTCTCTTTTGAATGCGATATTGGAATATGTCGAAAAGAAATAAAAAGCTGCGTTTTCTCTCGCCCGCTCCCTACGGTCACTAGAGCACGCAGAGGACACAGAGAAAATACTTTTAGATATTAAAAATGCATTTGCTTTTCTCTGCGATCTCTGTGGGCTCTGTGAGAGAAATGTTTTTAAATTTTTATATCCCGATCTTTCAGCTTAATAGCTTATTGTCCTTGTCCTGATCACATCGGGGTTTGCCTCTATCTCGGCCACCACTTCATAGGGGACCGGTGTTTCAAGATCAATTATATTATATCCCACATTTCCGTTACTCTCATTCAGGTAACTTATAATATTAATATTATTTTCCCCTAAAAGGCGTGTGGCAAAGCCTATCATTCCGGGGATATCCCTGTTTATCATTATAAGCCGTGTATGGACATTTCCTCCGGGGATAGACTCAACGTTTGGAAAATTAACACTATGGGTGATATTGCCGAATTCCAGGTAATCAATTAATTCCTTTGCAGCCATGGTGGCACAGTTTTCTTCCGATTCCTCGGTGCTTGCGCCAAGATGAGGAGAAATCAGTACCTGCGGGTGCCCGACAATCCCGGCACTTGGAAAGTCTGTGATGTATCCGTCCAGCTGACCGCTTTCCAGATATTCCAGAACCGCCTTTTCATCAACAATCGGCCCCCTTGCATAGTTGATCAGTACTCCGCCCTTTTTCATCTCTCGCAGCTTTTCCGCATTGATATACCCCTCTGTCTTTTTATTTAAGGGTATATGAATACTTAATATATCAGCCTTTTTAATCACTTCTCCTATGGAGCGTGCAAGCTCAACCCCTGGAGAAAGGACATGAATATTTTCAAGCAAGGGATAGGGGTCAAAACCGATTACGTTCATGTATCTGTGCAGGCCGCTGTTTGCTACTGTAACGCCTATCTTTCCAAGCCCGACAATACCCAGTGTCTTGCCAGCGAGCTCAACGCCCTTAAAAGCTGCTTTTTCCTTTTCAACTGATTCATGGATATCCCTGTCGGTTTTTCCCGCCAGATCCGCACAGAATTTCATACCCTGCTGTAGGTTCCGGACCCAGATTCCCAGCATTGTAAAAACCAGCTCAGAAACCGCGTTTGCATTTGCCCCGGGCGTATTAAAAACACAGACACCCCTTTCAGTTGCCTTATCCACAGTAATATTGTTCACCCCTGCACCGGCACGGGCAACCGCGAGGAGGCCCGGGTACATCTCCGTATCTACGGTTGAACTCCTGACTATTATGCCATGGGGTATTTTCTCATCAGGATCGACCTGGTATTTGTCACCAAATAAAACCAGGCCTTCCCTTGCAACTCTGTTTATGACCTTAATCCGGTATTGGTATGATGTGGTTTCCATTTCCATAAAATACCACATAACAGCACAAGCTACAAATTATTTACTTAATTAATATCAAATTGGATTAATTTGCTATTTTTTCACTTTGGTATGAAAACTGATATCTAAAACTGTAGAAACAGTGTTTTTTCATGTAACTTACATGTATCAATTGAAACATTCTTTTTCCAATTTCTAAAAAAAGTATTGATTTTTTTAGTATAAGTCTTCAGAATTTATCAAATAATCAGATACCGGTGCATATAATCATGCTCTATATAAAACTCCTATTAAAATGAATGTTTTCGAGCTAATCCTCTTTACTAATTGAACAAAATCTTGAATAGCCGTTGTATTCCTGTTGTTGTATCTACCGAAAAAATCAGCCGCTAACGGCATTACTATCAACGAATAGAAGCATGTGACCCTAAACGCACAGTTATTTTTCTCTATAATCATCTGATACAAACAATATTTTTTCCCAGAAATGCTTTTATAACCATTGTTTGATTAATTACCGAAATAAAAATCCTGTTTCGGTAATGTATTAATTATCAAACGGGGAGCCAATTATGAATAATACAAGAATCCTGATTACCGGGAGCAGGGATATTCTAAATACTACAAGGATAGAAAATCTGCTTTACGGCTCCTTTACTGTTTTTGAAATTCACGAAACCGACAGCATTATAAGGTCAATACAAAACAGTCAGGTTGACATAATTATCAGCTGTTTAAATCACAAAGAGGCGGATGATGCCCTTGCAGCGGCAAAAGAAATCAGAAGATGCGGAATACATATTCCAATTATCCTCATAGCCAGATACAGTTCGGAGGATTTAGCGATTGCCGCCATAAAAGCGGGAATAAATGACTATTTTAAAATTCCTTTTTCCAATGAGGCTTTTCTGAAGAGTATAAATTATTATGCGTCTGCAGCTAATTCAGGGAATCAAAAATCAGATACAGACCCTGAAATTGAATCGCAGATTGAAAACAAATCCATGGTGAGTAACAGCTCATGCATGCAGGAACTCAAAGAATACCTTATTAAAATTGCAAAGACAGACAGCCCGGTTCTAATAACAGGCGAATCCGGAACAGGCAAAGAACTTGTGGCGAAATCGATACATAATAACAGCTCCCGAAATAAAAAACCTTTTATCTGTGTTAACTGCGCGGCGTTGCCGGAGAACCTTATTGAAAGTGAATTATTTGGTTATGACCGCGGGGCGTTTACCGGGGCAATCTCAAGCAAACCCGGCAAATTTGTGATGGCTCAGGGAGGCAGCATATTCCTTGATGAAATAGGCGATATGGGCCATTATGCCCAGGCCAAGATTCTACGATGTATTGAAACAAGAGAAATATATCCATTAGGATCAACAAAAATTGTCCCACTTAATATAAGGATAATGGCCGCAACCAACAAAGATCCGGAAGAAATCATGGCAGAAGGTAAGTTTCGTGAAGATCTCTATTATCGCCTTAACGTTGCAAGGGTTCACATGCCGCCATTACGTGAAAGAAAAGAAGATATTTCCCTTTTGATCTCCCATGCGATCTCAAAAATGAATTCCCGTTTCGGGCGAAACGTTAAAGGATTGACCGATGATGCACAGAATATACTTTTCCGCTATGACTGGCCGGGGAATGTCCGCGAACTGATGAACCTGATAGAAGCAGCTTTTATTCACCTTCCTTCATGCCATGTTAATTTTATGGACCTGCCTAAACAACTGAAACAGCGCCTCGACATATCGGAGAAAGTATCAAAGGATGAACGGAAACGCCTGGTATCTGCCCTGCTTGAAACAAGCTGGAATAAAAGCAAAGCTGCAGAAAAGCTGAACTGGAGCAGGACAACGCTTTACAGAAAAATATTCGAGTACAATGTTGTAGAAAGCAGAAGCCCTGAAAGATAATGTGTTATTGTAATATCATACTGTACACTTAATGAGTTACACTTTAAATCCCTTCATATACAAAACATCCGGAATATAAAAATGGTTGTTTTATTTAGGTTTATTCCTTTCCTGAAGATATTTATTAATCTTCATTTTTTAAATCTTCCCGCCTGAAAATGTTAAATGTGTTCATTTGCTTCATTATATCTTCAGTGCTAAAAACAGCCTTCCTAAATAAAAAGTACCGCATATCAACCGCAATATCACACAGTTACAAACTAATCCATCCCTGAATCCTGCCATGGCACCTCTTTTGCTGAAGTAGTAGAAAACAACTAAAAGGACTGGATGAATATGGAGGACTCAAAAACTAATCCGGCAGCAGAGCCCGAAGGACGTTACGCTGATCGTTTCCGTGTTGGTTATCGATCATCCGTGTTCGTGCTGGATTTTGAACAGTCTTTCATGGATGAAGAAAAAGAGCATATTCACACCAGGATCATCACCAGTTCGGAAGATGCTAAGGCATTTTTAGAGCTTCTTCAAAAGACAATTGATCAGTATGAAAAAAAGCATGGTGCTATATCTATATCAACACAAGAGCACACCACCGCACCCTTTCCAGCATAACATGTTAATATTTTTAACAAAAGAGAATGGATTTATTGCACCATAATAAATTAGAATCATGTGTTAGCCCCTGTTCAAATAATAGAATAGAAGATGGCAAAGGTATAACGACATATGGAGAAATCTGAAGAAATCTATAAGGCATATTCGGAAGCATTACAAGCTAAACGAACGCTTGAAAGTGAAATTAAGGAATTATACGCAGAGATCCGTTTACTTGAAAATAAAATAGAAAACATGCGTCGATCAGGCTTTCTAAAAGCGGATGCTGAAGAATCCTTAAAACATCTTGAAGAGCTTTATTCCGAGCGTGAAAATAAACTCAATGAACTTAAAAAACTTGATAAGAGCATTAAGCAATTACGCAAGCAGCTCGAAGGATTGGAACCTTCTATTGAAAAATCACATCCTCAACTTTCCGATCGTTACCCCATTCTTTTATTTCCTGTACGTCTTGAAACCCGGTTTATGGGTGACCCGGGAAGTAGAAAATTATGTGTGCGGATATACCCGGATCAAATTAGCATAGACAGCCATAGTCCGGGGCTTCAAGAAGATGAAACTGACGCTAAGAATTTATATATTGAACGCTTAAAAGTACCTGATGATCTTCCTACAGAAGAGAAGATAGAAAAATTACGAAAAGCATGGATTGCACTCGCAGGTGAAGTCGGCCCAACCCGTGCAGCCTGGATACATAATAATCGGGAAAACTTATCTGCTTCATCTCCTGAAACACCAAAAGTACGTGTGATGCCTGATTACTTCATAGTACGTCTATATCAAGGTGAAGAATGCGTTGCTGAAGGATCAGGAGAACAAATTCCGGATGAACTGCCGGTGCTCTGGGATATTTCCACAAAAAAAACCGGCGATGAACTTTTTGACGAGGCTTCACGCTGGGTCGTTGATTTTAAATCAGCATTAAAAAATGGAATGGCTGTTGAAGTTAAATTAAATCATTTAAGCCAGGAAGATCTGAACAATGGATTCTCAAAAGTCATTGCAATAGGAGTAAAAACAAGTGCTGATCCCGAACGCGGTGCTGAACTGGTTGAAGAACTTATTAACTCACATCATTACGCAGATGGTATTTCATTTCTTAAATATAAGACTCCCACAAATAACACCTGCGAGACCCCTGCAGGACACTCAAAAACAAAGCGAGATCTGGATCACTCTTATAGTATAGAGACCGAGGAACAATATACAAAAGAGAAAGAAAGGGGTGATGCATTCTGTCTGACAAAGGCACTGGGTATTGATAACAAGGAGAAAGATTCGATATTTAAGAATATTGAAAATGCCGGGAACGAAGAGAACTCCTATACCCTTGAGATGCTGGAAACATTATGGTTCGGAACCTGGGGTGATTATCTCATGGCTTTAGGACAGTCACCATTAAAAGAAGCTTCACAATTCCGTGAACATTATGTCAATTTTGTTCGCCCAAGGGGGCCTTTTTCTGCTCTTCGTATCGGTAATCTTCCCTATGGTATACTTCCGGTTTCAACATTCCCAAAATGGGAATGTTCCTCTTCCGATTGGATTGCATTGGGAAAAGATCCTGCTGAAGGTAAAAAACTTCTCAGAATAGATGATTATATCTTAAGTATTCTGAAAAAATTATATACAAAATTCCAAGGATATGCTGCTGACCCTGAAGCCGTTCCACGTGCCGGCAAAACAAATGATCCGGATCAGGAATTGTTGCGAATTCTGGCAATGGAGCCAAATGCCATAACCCATGGCCTGCGACTTGCTGTTATTGATGAGTTTCTGGAACAGCTTGCCTGGTTCTCTTCCCCTTTCTTTTTCGGTCAGGAAAGCGTTTTTGATATTTTGAATATGACCGCCTATTCATGGATTGAAGAACTGAAATCTGTATGGCAGGAAGGTCTTGAGGAAAATGCAGCTCTACTGCACGAAATTACAAATATTGAAGCCAATCCAGACATTAATAAACCAAAGCCGATGTTGCTCCGTTTGATACAATGGCTCCTTACAACTTCATCTGCGCCTTTACTTGTTTCATCGTCAGAAAGTGATGAAATAACTTCCGACGATGCAGGGATTTTCCCAGCCTTGATATCGCAGGGAAAGAGGCTTGCAGAATACCTACGTGCGGATATAGAAATAGATAGAATCAATAATGCTCTTGATGCGCTTAACAAATTAGATAATAACGAAATAGCGCATAGGCTCTGTCGCGATTGTCTTGATCTGTCCTCCCATCGACTCGATGCCTATATAACATCACTGTCTACCCGGCGTCTCGCAGCAATGCGCCAGGCGGATAATAAATGTGAGAGAGGTCTCTATATAGGTGCCTTTGGCTGGGTTGAGGATCTTCGCCCTCGTCTTTCGGATTCAGACCGGTCGGTACGTGAAGCGGAAACAACATCGATTCTATCCAGGGCTTTGGACAAAGTTCCGATTAAAACAGAAAAAATAGAGGGCTCCGAAATTAAAAGCAAAGCCATATCTTCCGGCAGATTGCCGCCAAGTATACAGTCAGAAAATTCCCGAGCTTTGGTGTCAGAAGGAGGGTATATCCATGCTCCCTCCATTGCGCAGGCCAATGCTGCTGCCGTGTTAAGAAGCGCCTATCTCTCCTATACAGAAGAAGGAGTTCCCGCAGCCGCAAAATTGAATTTAACCTCTGAGCGCATCAGTTTGGCCCTGAGACTGATCAATGGTGTTCGCGAGGGACAGATGCTGGGTGCTTTGCTTGGGTATCAGTTCGAACGGGGACTTCATGAACACGGGTTGGATTCCTGCAAGGACGAGTTTCGAAAGGCCTTTCCCATTCAGGCCGGAAAGGAAACAGAGCTTGCTGATGGAGAATCTGCAGAAAATGTCGCTGCAAGAGACGTTGTCGACGGTCTTAAACTTGCTTCCAAATGGCGTGAACTTAATGAGGATTCCCGCACGCTTGCAGCCCTTTCGGATCAATTGTCGGACCTTCAATTAGTTCCCGATCTTGAAACAGAGCTCGATCTTTTAGTAAATGCCCTGGATGCCGTGAATGACCTCTTTTTTGCAGAATCAGTGTTCCAGGGAGCCCAGGGTAAATATGAGCATATGGCCGCTATACACGATGCCGCTGCAGGCGCTGGCCCTATCCCGGAAATCCAGAGTATGCGCACACCGCAAAGCTGTATAAGCCATAGCCACAGAATGAGTGTTCTTTTTAATGATCTGGCAGTTCCGTCAATAATCGATTCAAGGGAAAAAGCCGAACCTTTATTGAATGATTGGGCTTCAAGAGTACTCGGGAACCTGTCCGATATTAAATGCATGGCAAAAATACAATTATCTGGATTAGAACCGCAGGAGGTAGTTACCAGCCTTGGAGATCTCGGTATCTCGCCTCTGGATTTTATTTACATGGCAACTACTCCGCCAAGTGGAGAAGAGTCTTAAGTTGAGCAGCTCATACGCTACAGGGTTCGGCAGGATAAATCTCTGAGCGCAGACGTAGCAGTGGAACTCGATCTGGATTATATCGATAATCAAAGCATTGAACCGGCATCGGAGTTGCCTCGAAGAATTTCAGAATCCTTTGAGGTTGCACACAGCCTGCTTGATATTATCGGAAATGCAACTTATATGCATCCTTCCATGCTTTGCCTTCCCGAGGAGGCGGGGACCGGAGAGGATGTTACCGAGGAAGAGCCAACTCTTACAGGAGTTTTTATTCAAGAAGACTATGAGAAAATGTGGCAACGTGTGAGTGCTGCAAAAAACAGCCTCTATGGATCAACCAATTCCGTCAAACAAGATTTGATCGATGCAGCTACCCCTGGGCTTATGTGTGATGCCCTGGATCGAGCAAATAAATTTGGCATACAGGGGACTATTCCTGCCTCTTCCATAGGAGATGCATTACTTGAAAACCGTGTCAAAAATACTCTCACAGAGGTAATTAAACAGGAAAAAAAGACCGAAAATATACTTGAAACTCTGACTGTTCCACCTGATGATCCTGAGGATGACAAACCGTATAAAGATTTCGATTTTGATCGAGGGATACAAAAATTATGCGAAGCTATGAAAGAAATATTCGGCGGTTCCTTTTCCGTTTTGCCCACGTTTAAGATACCAAACAATGATGAATTTTTAAAAGCATTTAATGCCGACATAACTGGCACGTCAAATTCCGACAGAATCTGGCTGTGGCTGCAGCAGGCAGCGGAGACCCATCCCTCATTAAGGCGTTTTGAAACAGCAGCGATGATGGCGGATGCCTGGAGGAGCAATCCTGTCAACCAGGTAATGGCCAGCGACCAGGGAGCAGATATTCTTTTTTCTATAAATCAGCCCCTGACGCTTCATGTAACCCAACTCCCATACAGGGAGAATGATAACTGGATTGCCCTCTCAAAAGATGAGATTTCGAATAACCAGGACGAGGAACAGGATTTTAAAGATCCGCCGGAAGGATATCTCTCCATTGTGATCCATGCCCCAGATTCGTTAAACCCTGAAAAGCATATCGGCGGTATCTTGATTGATCAGTGGGAAGAAAGAATTCCAAACAATGAAGTGGTTACAGGTCTCACTTTTAATTATGACCAGCCAAATTCACAGGCACCCCAGACAATGCTGCTGGCTGTACCGAGCCATTGGCATGTCGAGAAAAAAGACAATTGGCGCATATCTGATTTATTCGAAACGGTCCTTGATACCATGGACCTGATGAAAATACGAACCGTTGATCTGGATGCCCTGCGTGAAGTGGGGCACTTTTTACCGGCGCTGTATCTATCGCCGGATTTGCCTGAACTCAAAAAAAGAGACCGCAGGCGAATGGATATTAAACCAGCATAGGAGATCCAAAAAAAATGTTGATGCCGGGATACAGTACTACCGAGGTGATGGTTGAAATGGGGCAGCAAGCTGCTCCCTATATTCCATTTTGGCGGCGCATTGAACCTCGATGTCGGAATAATAACTTTGCCCCTGGACTAAAAACAGCAAGTGCGGATCCGCTCTGGTTGATAGCGCGGCAATGGCAGGTCGGCGAGTTTCAGGGTGAGGACACAGGATCTCCCATAAATGTCGATTTTACCACTATAAGTCAAAACATTACCCATGCTGCACTTGGCGGAAGTAATAGAGTGAATATAAAGGTGGATGAGAATTCACCGCCTCTCGAGATGCTTGTTGAACGCGAGTACATAGAATTAGATTGTCGAGCCAGTGTCAGAATCGGACAGCAGCTTGAAAGAATACTGAATTCTGAAACCGGGATTGATGTAAACAATATCATTTATCACCTTCGTCAAAAATATAAAGTAATCAAACCTGGTCCGGATGATTATGAAAGCATGGACCGGGCAACACAACGTTTCCTGTCTGTCATTGCAGGCCGTGCCATAAATGGTAAAGAATTGATGAAAGCCATTGGACATACCACAGAAGGAGACATCCAACTGCCAGTCGGTTGGTCAACCTGGCTGGGAGATGATGAGGCAGTAGTTAATCACGCGATCGATAAGCTGCTTAAATGGTATGTATCCATCTATGGTCCCCTGGAGGCACTTGTTCCTTCTCAATCTCCAGCCTGGGTGCACGAAGATCTTGAATACACCTTTAAGCTGCATACAAGCAAAGCTGAAGGTATTAGGACCACCCTGATAGCTCCTCATTACCGTAACGGTGAATTGGACTGGTATACATTTCGCATTCTAAAAAATAGTCTCCGCATAAACCCTGAATTAAAAAATCACAAGCGCATACCCACCCGCGTAAGTTTTCCCGGTATGCCCCATGCAAGGTGGTGGGCGTTCGAAGACAACCAGGTAGATTTCGGCAATGTTGAAGCTGCCACTACAGACCTTGCCAAACTCATGATCATGAATTTTTCCATACTCTATGGTGATGACTGGTTTATCATTCCGATTCAAACAAAGACCAATACCATCACCAGGATCAGAGATGAAAAACTCACGGTCACTGATGTATTCGGCCAGCCGACCGAAATCCATCCTGCCAGATCCACAAGTGAAAATCCATGGGAGATCTGGCAGATATTCGGGATGTCTTATCAGGACAAGCCAAATGAAGTGGGTGACTTTTTATACCTTCCGCCTACAGTACGCTTTGGCGAAGAATCATCACCTCTTGAGGATGTGCATTTCATCAGGGATGAAATGGCTAACATGGTGTGGGGAATTGAGCACATTGTTCCTAATGGCCTTGGAGAGCCAGTCCAGGGATTTGATGCCCAGAGCGAACTACACGCAAGAGAACAGGAAGCAGATTTACGAGAAAAACTTGCAAGGCTGTTGAGATTAAAAGAACAGTTGCTACAGCAATTAGGTGGGCAGGCGACTGTTCAAAATGAGTTAATTGTACAAACTCGTGAATCGTTGCAGACAAAAGTTAAAGAACTGGAAGAGCAGATAAAACAATTACAGGCAGACATAGCCGCAGCAGGTCTTGGTCCGCAACCCGATACTACAACAGAGGAAGAAACAGGTTTACCGAAGTATCGCCTCTCTACAACAGTACCCGACAACTGGATTCCCTTTGTTCCTGTCAGCATCTCACATGACAGTCCTGAAGTGTATCTGCGTCAGGCCCGAATGGTACGCAATGAGGAAAATCAAATCCCTGTGGAAATTAAATCGATGAGTCGACTACTGTCTGCCGTTAATGATTTGGGAGAGCTTGAGCGACTTAATGAAGAGGCGGTTCCTCGTGCAGGCCAGAAGGTTCAGATGACCCGTCAGCGGGTTAGATGGGTTGATGGAAAAACTTATGTATGGGTAGGAAGAAAAGTAATAACTGGTAGAGGTGAAGGGAGTAGTGGATTGAGGTTTGATATTGTGAAGAACAGAACAGATGGCATATGAGATAAATAATAAAATGATTGCTGGTAATTTTAAGGTTAATATTTCCAGAAAGAATTATCTTTAACCATTCGATGCTGGAATCATTGTAAGATTTATAATGTGATGAATACTGTGGCGATGAATATGGAGGTATAAGATGACTCTTGGCTTTGATATGGCAGATCCTATCGTGGATCCATCCAATATTTCAGATCGGACAACAGATTGGATAGAATTTTTTAATAAATGGAACCAGAAACCAATTTTTGCTGGAAGGTATTTTGGTAGAACAGACAATAATTGGGTCACTGGTGAAGTGCCAAGTAATTTAAAAACTTTGGTACAAAATAATTTTGATAATTTTCAGTACATAGTCCCATTTAGTCCACCTGGGTATTGGACTAGCAACAAACAAGTCAATATATATGGTGATTTTGTAAATAATGGCTTTGTGTACTTTTTTGAACAAGCTGGCACAACACGTGATGGTATTAGAATTTCAAATACAAAAATCTATGAAAAAGGAAAGAAGGCTGCAATGGCAACTTGTTTTAATATTGTTACTCGTTTAAAAGAATGGGGGCCGTGGTCACGCCCAAGATCAACAAGAGGAGATTATCGACTTCCGATAGCAAAAAAAATATTTGTGTTTCTTGATGTAGAACCTCAGACAAAACTTCATAAAAAATTTTGGCAAGGATGGGCGGATACTATATTGACTTATCCTGCTTATCTAGGCGAGGTGGGCAACAAACTGCAGACACAAGCTTTTTTACCATGTATCTATTGTGCCATGGATATCGATGGCCCTTGGTTAAGTGAAATACAGGATATTTTCAATGACGATAACATGCCAAGATGTTATGCCTTGATGACTCCATGGAATCCCCGTCCTCCTGGAGTAATTTTTGAAGAAGATGAGTCAGGAGCTTCTGGTATAAGTGCTTATGATGCAACAGAGGAAATTGTAAAAACTAATATACCAAATTTTGGCACTATTAAACACAATAGGTATCCAGATGCAACAGTGAGAGTGTGGCAATATAAGATCAATATAAAATATAAAACTGGCTTTGAAATTGACTTTGCTATTACAACAGATGATAGTACTACTAATAGACCAATAACAGATTGTATGTTGGAGATTAATTGGTAATGTCAAACATCAAGTTCATAACAGATGCATTAAATGCATTTGCAAAAAGCACATCTTCTTTTTATGTTTCTTTTGAAAATATAGATTCTTTTCGTTTTTTCCTTTCAAATTTTGGCTGGGAGTTAGATCCAAATATTGACGAAACAGGTTTTATTAAAGTACATGAAGCCTTTGAGACTGAAATTACCTTTCTTGAGCAAATGAATGGTGATGATACTCAGAGGGCAATAGCAGCATCGGGTCTAATAACGTGTTTGATGACTAACCACAATCCTGATACAAGTTGGCCAACCCCTTTAAATACCTCTTTATTTTGGTCTGAATATCCTCAGCAAATATTAAATTCTATCATATGGAATATTGTTAAAAATAGTTCATCCTTAGTATATGCATTATTGCGTTTTGGATCCGTATTTAATGAAGTTGAGCAAGATGCCATAGAAAGTAACGGTGATGAGCCTCTCAGATTAAGTTATTTAAATCGAACCATTGACTGGGAACAGTTTGTAAGCTTTTTAGCAAACCCTGAAAACGCTTTTAAGACAGCGTATAATTGGAATAGCTCAACAGATGACTTTTCAGCAAAAACTTTATTGAAAGCAATTGGTGCTATGTTTGAGATGCTCCCGGTTGCATCAATTGTCATGGATGTGCCTGAAGATTTATATGAAAAATATTATGACAATTCCTTACCAACATCTCCTGAAAAAATTGAAATGCTTTCTATAATGCCCTACATCCTAAGAGATTTAAATGGTGATCCTCTAGATCTGTTGAAAATTTCATTAAATGCTATTCCTATACCAGCTGAAGGCACAAACACCGGCCCCCCTTTTGGAATTGTTATTTTTCCGATAGTATCAGGAAACGTTCAAACAAGCTATTCTCTTGGTGATGGTATTACCCTTTTTTTAAATGGCAACTATGCATCATCACCTGTTAATGCGAAAATACTCCCTGATTCGGTTTCAATAGAACTAACAGGATCAAGTGAAGATTCATTGTCAGCTTCAGCAATAGTAGAAATTGAGAATGAGACTTCACCATGGGTAATAATAGGAACATCTGATGGTCCACGTTTTGAAGTTTCTAAAGCTCATGTAGAAGCCGCTTTAACAGGTACTATTCAACATCCTATTTTTGCTATTAAAGCCGCTTTAGATAAGGCAACAGTAGTTATTGACTTTTCTTCAAGTGATGGATTGCTTAAAAAGGTTTTTGGAGATTCACCTCAATGTATAAATGCTGAATTAACAGTTGGCTGGTCTAGTCAGGGAGGATTTCATATATCAGGCGGAGCTGTGTTAGATTTAACTATCCCTGTTCATAAAACACTGTTTGATACTATTATTATTGATTGTGTAAAGATTAAACTGGGTACAGATTCTGAAGACTTTAAGACTAATTTTAATGCTGGTATTGTTGCCTGCTTAAAGCTAGGCCCTATTACTGCATCGATTAACAATGTTGGGATTAAATTAGGATTTAAGCCTACTTCTGATGGTTCAGGGAATATTGGCATTTTTGATGTTTCACTTGGATTCCTCCCACCAAAAGGTGCCGGCCTTGCTATCAAAGCAGGCCTAATCGAAGGAGGAGGATTTCTTGATTTTGATAATATCAACAAGCGATATGCTGGTATTCTGCAACTTAAAATGGGTGATATTGGACTTACGGCTATAGGGCTTATTACAACGAAAATGCCGGATGGATCGGATGGATTTTCTATGCTGGTGAGTATTGGCGTTGAGTTTACTCCTGCCATTCAGCTTTCATTCGGTTTTACACTCTCCGCTGTTGGCGGCTTGATTGGCATCAACCGGGATATGCTGGTCGATGTTTTACGGACAGAAATACGTCAACACACAATGGACTCTATCCTGTTTCCGGTAGATCCAATCAGGAATGCACCAACAATAATAAGTAATTTAAGGGCGGTGTTTCCGCCGGAAGATGACCGGTTTGTTGTTGGGCCCATGCTTCGCGTCGGCTGGGGCAGCCCTACAATAATTACAGCGGAGCTTGGTTTCTTCATAGCCCTGCCGAGTCCGGTGCGCATTGTTATCCTCGGTCTTTTTTCCGCCGCCTTTCCGGATGAAGATTTAGCCCTTATAGAACTGCATCTCGATGTATTTGGAGCAATTGATTTTGAAAAAAAGACCCTTGCCATTGACGCGTGTTTATATAATTCACATGTACTTGCAATGTCCTTAAGCGGTGATGCTGCTCTCAGGCTGGGGTGGGGAGATATTCCACATTTCGGCATCTCACTTGGAGGGTTTCATCCGCGGTTTAACAGACCTCCTCAATTTCCACCCCTCAGACGACTTTGTTTAAGCATCGGGTCGGGCAACAATCCCCGGCTTTCGTGTGAAGTCTATTTGGCGCTGACTTCTAATTCATTTCAATTCGGAGCACTGGCAGAACTAAAGGCCGAGGCCTGTGGATGCAAGGTCCATGGTTACCTGGGTTTTGATGCCCTGTTCTATTTCTCCCCTTTTGGGTTTGATGTGTCTATCAAGGCTGGTATTTCTATCAGTTTTGAAGGTATCAATTTGATGGCGATCAGGCTTTATCTTCAGCTTGCCGGAACAACACCCTGGCATGCAGAAGGCGAAGCGAGCTTCGAGATCCTGTGGTGGGAGATCGAAGTTCATTTCAGTAAAACCTGGGGCAGGAGAGATAAAAAAGAGCTGCCGCCGGTCAATCCCTGGAACGATTTTGTAGCGGCCCTTGAACGCCCGGAAAGCTGGGGAACAACTCTGCCGGCAGGCCGGGAAATGGTGGAATCGCTGCGCTCTGTTGAACGGGCACCAGATGAAGATTCTAACAGAGCAGCCAATGGCGATGGAGAATCACAGGCAGAAGGAACTACTCCTCTCCTTGCCCATCCTGCGGGGACACTTGAAGTGCGCCAGAAAGTGTTGCCCCTTGATATTCGTCTTTCAAGATATGGTAATGCGCCTATTGGCGGATACCATATTTATAGCATAGTGCCCTCCGGAACAGGGAATAATTTTATAGTCGATGATCTGAAAGACTATTTTGCACGGGGACAATTTGAAAAATGGTCGGACAAAGATAAATTGTCAAAACCGTCCTACGAGCTTTTAAAAAACGGTATTGCATTCAGACCGGTTTCAGCATCTTTTGATAATGAAAAAGTTCAGGCATATGATCTCAAATATGAATCTGAATATATTGATGATGAATATATTACACGAACAGCAGATAAACCTGACAAAGCACGCCTGGCCGGTTCAATGGTGAGGCGTCTTCTGAAAGGGGCAGCTTCAAGAAATAGCGCGCTTCGTACTGGAGGTCTTAAAAAATATCAGCGTAACGGTATTGCATCAAATGTCTCGGTCTTTGAGGAAGGATATACTATTGTTCGAAGTATTGATATGAAAGCAGAAACGGAGATAGAAGGTAATGACGGTAAAATGTCACGCATGGCCGCTGACCAGGCATTAGAAGATGCTATTAAGGCTAAACCCGCACTTGAACAAAAGATCCAGATTGTTCCATCCTATGAGGTAGCAGCATGACAGAAGATAACGAGATTCTGGGGCATTATTATTTCCTTCCATGGGTACGTGAAGGGCTGGCAACCCTCATCGATGATGTTCTGGATGATGTTACTGTCTGCGCATCCGGTCAACGCGTGTCTGTAAACATTGAAATACAGCCGACTGGTCATAATGGAGCGGGTTCGGATACTTCGTCTCCCATTCCTCGAACGGTTGAGATGTATGGTCCCGGAGATATAATTGGATTTAGTGACACTGTGATTACCCGATGTGAACCTAAAAAAGATGTGGGTGATTTTGAGCCCAATTATTTTCCATTTTTAGAATTTGAACAACATGATTTCCCATGGCGCTTTACTGCATGTAAACCAGATGAAAATAGACGCCTGACACCCTGGATTACGTTAATTGTTTTAATTGCAGAAGGTGACAACAAGGAATTTGAAGAAGGTCCAGCTTCAAGCTTTCCGGATGCCAGGTCGCCTTTTATCACCAAAACGGATTTAGCTTCTTTACCGGACCTGGGTGAAGCCTGGCGGTGGGCTCATTTACAGATGACCGCAGAGGCACGTTTCTCCGGATCAGATCAGGAAAACAAATTAAAGGATCTTATCAGGAACGATCCAAGCAGTGTTGTTTCGCAGCTCATGTGCGCAAGGCGTCTGCGCACAGGAACATTATACCAGGCCTTTGTTGTCCCTTCCTTTAAACTGGGTGTGCTGGCCGGACTCGGCCTGGAGCTGTCTTCTGATATCAGTGCAAGTGTGCCGGCCTGGGAGCATGAAGGTTTCAATCCAGGAGATGAGCTTTATTACACTGAATCGGGTATTGCTCTCCCCTATTATTACACCTGGCAGTTCCGCACAGGACTGCGCGGAGACTTTGAGGCACTTGTAAGGCGGCTGGAGCCCCGCAAGCTAACTGGTCTTGGGATTAAGGATGTTGATTGCACAAATCCAGGGTATGACGTTAAACGTGATGCACCTGACGGGGAATTGGAACCTGTGCCCCTTGTTCTGGGATTGGAAGGTGCCCTCATGTCACTTGATAGGGAACCAACATCATGGGGGCATGATGTACCAGGATGGACCGATGAAACACCTGTCAACTCATTTCAGAAAAGCCTGCAAATGCTGGTGAATCAACCAAGGGCAGATATTGAGGAAGGAACAGTAATTCCCAAAATTGTTCCACCCATTTATGGCCGCTGGCACGCTGCTCGAAAGGAAGTAATCCCTACAAATGATTCATGGCTCGATACCTTGAACCTTGATCCCCGTCATCGCATGGTAGCTGCCTTTGGAACAAATGTGGTCCAGAAACAGCAGGAGCAGCTAATGGCTTCTGCCTGGGATCAGATCGGACCGGTTGACGAAGCAAACGAGATCCTTAATCGTGCTCAGATGGGAAGAGAAGCATCTATTAGTATTCACAAGGAACGGTTGGGGAGGATGTCAGCGAGCGAATTAATCCGGGTGACATCTCCTGTTCACAATCAGATTCGCTTTAATCCATCAAGAACGATCAGCGCATACTTAAAGGATTCGAGAATCCCTTCCGCCGCATTGGACCCGGCATTTTACAGGATTGGACGCCGACGTGGTCCTTTACGTAAGCGACAAAAAAGAACTGATAATACCCCATCACAGGATATTTTAGAGCGGCTGAATAACGGTTCACTGAGCGCAGCCGGGAGGCACCCTGATCCTGATGGAGCTTTAAGTGTCTGCGGTATGACCTTCAGACTGTTGCAAAAGTATAAGATTCTGAAGGCAACTAAAAAATTGTACCCCGAGGTAGATATTAAGGATAAAGAAGAAATTGTAGAGGCATTAAATCTGTTTTGTCCTGCTAACATAACATGTGAAACAATAAAGAAATTGCCGGGACGTCCTGATTTTACCGGCAATATAAAAGATTTAGACAGCCATGGCCCACCGGAGGGTGAAAACAACAAAAAGGCAGCTCATTTTTGGGATGCCCTATTGGCGGTTTGTGAAAAGCTGGAGCCAGAGGAGAAAATAGAAGAAGGTTATTCCATTGACCTTGAGGACATCCGAAAATTACTGTTAGAAGAGCTTAAACCGGAGAAAACAATAACAGCCAGGATCTGGCAACGTCTGCGCTTTTTGAACAAGCATGAGCGTAAACAGGATGCTGATCCGCTTGATCAGATCATGGCTGCACCGGAATTTGACTGGCCAATGTATGAACCATTACAGGCCATTTCCCAGGATCTGCTTCTTCCGGGCCTTGAGACCGTACCGCAAAATACTCTTGCCCTTTTAAAGACCAATAGCAGGTTTGTGGAATCTTATATGGTGGGTTTAAATCATGAAATGGCCCGGGAACTTCGCTGGCGGGAATACCCCACAGATCAGCGTGGATCCTACTTCAGGCAATTCTGGGATGTCAGCAATTATATACCAAAAGAAGATGAACTCGAAACTTTGTTAGAAGAATATTTTAATGAAAAGCCTGTTGATAGTGTCGCTGATTTAACTGATGATGAAAAGAGGTTGATCCTCTTGAGACATGAAAAACTAACAGGCGACGTGTCAGAATTATCCGAAGAAGACCTCAATACTTTAATCGAAGAATTATTAACAGAAGATCTCCTGGAAGATAAACTTAGAGATATTAAAAAGATTCATTCATGGGAAAAAAACAAGCTGGGGAATAACGATAGCAGGAAAATTCCGACCGGGGAAGAGGATGAAAAAGTTGTTTTGATTATCAGAGGTGATCTCCTCAGGAAATACCCTAATACTATGATTTATGCTGTAGAGGGTCGCTGGATAACAGATAAGCAGGGCCAACCCAAGCGGGTTCCTACCCTGCCGGAACATTATCCCGATGATAATTCTCTTGTGGATATATCAGAGGAAGAATGGCCGGGAGATATTAAAAATCCAATTTTCAGCGGTCAGCTTCCGCCCGATGTGACATTCCTTGGTTTTGATATTAAGGATTCAATGGCAAAGGGTAATATGAATCCGACTGATAACTCAGCCGGTTGGTACTTTGTAATTGAAGAAAGGGTCTCTGAATCACGATTTGGAATGGATATGGCAACTGCTCCTGAAACAAGTGATCCTGCAGATTGGAATGCCATCAGCTGGGGGCATATACAAGACTTGTGGAATACAGATACCGAAACGGGTGAGGAATTATTGATGGACGATGTATATTTGAATGCCTCGGCACCAACGTTGCCAAACGCTGAAATTAGCTGGGAAGATAGTTCAGCAAGTATAGCATGGATAACGATTCAAAAACCTGTGCGTATTGCAGTTCATGCCTGTAAAATGATCCCCGATCGTCCTGAAGAATAGCTTTTAAATTTATACAATCGATTCCTTATAAAATTATATGATCATAATGCTGTTTTTCATGGTGTGACATACCCTACTCCTGCATGTCTTATGTTTAATGATCAAACTCAGGTATAAAAAAATTAAATAATGTCAGTTCAATGTAAAGCCTATGTTGCCTATATGGACTTCCCGAAACAACTTAAGCAGCGTCTGGACATATCAGAGAAAGTGTCACAGGATGAGCGGAGACGCCTGGTATCTGCCCTGCTTGAAACAAGCTGGAATAAAAGCAAAGCTGCAGAAAAGCTGAACTGGAGCAGGACAACGCTTTACAGAAAAATATTCGAGTACAATGTTGTAGAAAGCAGAAGCCCTGAAAGATAATGTGTTATTGTAATATCATACTGTACACTTAATGAGTTACACTTTAAATCCCTTCATATACAAAACATCCGGAATATAAAAATGGTTGTTTTATTTAGGTTTATTCCTTTCCTGAAGATATTTATTAATCTTCATTTTTTAAATCTTCCCGCCTGAAAATGTTAAATGTGTTCATTTGCTTCATTATATCTTCAGTGCTAAAAACAGCCTTCCTAAATAAAAAGTACCGCATATCAACCGCAATATCATACACTTATAAACTATTCCATCTCTGTGACCTCCCATGGCACCTCTTTTGCTGAGGTTGTAGGAAAACAACTAAAGGACTGGATATGGAACAGAACAACTCTAATGCTCAACCGGCCTTGGAACTGGAGGGCCGCTTCGCTGACCGTTTTCATGTAGGCTATCGATCATCCGTATTTGTGCTGGATTTTGAGCAGTCTTTCATGGATGAAGAAAAAGAGCATATCCACACCAGGATCATAACCAGTCCTGAAGATATCAAAGCCTTTTTAGAGCTTCTTCAAAAGACCATTGGTCAGTATGAAGAAAAACACGGCGCTATAAACATATAGATAAGAATCAGCTCAAATATTTCAAAAACCTCAGTATTATCAGTTTTCCCTTCAGAAGCCTGCCGTATTTTAATGCAAAGGCTGCTGTAAGTGAGGAAGCGGAGCTGTATCTTGTGCAATGCAAAACATCAATTACAAGTATAAAAAATCATTGTCCTCAATAAAATCAAATAAAGAGAAAAATCAATGGCTGGCGTTTACAGTATTTATTCGGTAGGTGATTCATTGATCACTTTTCTGCGTAACACCTACCCTGAACCTTTACGCAGTGAATACCCGTGTGAATTCAGGCTGGTCTCAAGCGGTGAACTGTCAGAAACCGAAGACTTCGGAACAGCCGTAACCCTCTACCTGTACCGCGTAGAAAATGATGCGGCTACACGAAACATGCCATATTCACGTGGGGGAAAAGATTTAGAAAATCCACTGTCTCTTGCCCTCCATTACCTGCTTGTTATATGGGGCGATTCTGCCCTTGCTGAACATACAATTGCAGCATGGACAATGCTGCAGCTTCATCAGCATCCGATTTTTGATAAATCAAATCTGTCATCTTCAGGGGACTGGGACCCAGGCGACCGCATACATATTGTTCCCATGGAAATGAGCAACGAGGACCTGATGCGTCTCTGGGATGTAATTACACCCAACTACAGGATATCACTGCCCTATGTTGCGCGTGTTGTCCGTATTGATCCGGACAGGATCGAAGCCGGCAGACCGGTGGTTGCAACACAATATGGTTACGGAGAAATTATTACACCTGATGAAACAGATTAAAGCAAAAGAAAAGATCGGTCACCGCTACCCCGGAGCATTGCGAATAATCGATCAGATAACCGGAAACCAGGTCAAACGGACCTTCCGTATAAAATCAGACGATTTGACCTTCTTTACAAACAGATCCTTTCTTCATGTGATATCTTCCGGGACAGGTCTGAAAACGTATACAGATGCATTTGAAAATTCTCCTGAACCATCAGCTGACCCCTATATCCCTGACACAGAAGATCTTGAATTCACATTTACAGTTACAGATCCTCTGGGAGAATATCTCGAAAGATCAGTTGTCATAAATCTGCCCCGAAGCCTGAATCCTGAAGATGAATCCTGCGTATTCAATCCTCTTGACATACCTGTGTTTCCTGCACCTGCAGCACATTTAAGTCCCAACTGGAGTATTATACGGGCATCACTGTACAGTATGGAAGATATGACGGCTCAAATTCCGGTTCAGGGTGCAATGATGAGAATAAAAAACACGGAAGGGGATCTATTAATGAGCGGTATCAGTGATTTACGGGGAGAGGCAGCTGTTATCATTCCCGGAATTCCGATAACCACATTTTCACAGGGTACTGAACTGCCCCACGGTCATGGTCACGAAGATGATGACTGGACTGCAACCGGTTCGGTTGTAGAGACTCAGACCCAGGCAACCCTGGAGGTTATTGTTACTCCTGATACGCCATGGCCGGTCAATCCATCTCTTATGGAAGAAAATCATGAAACGTGGCGAAGGTCTTTTAGGGTTGAAGGAAGCGGTGAAAACACAGACGAGTATTCCCTGGAACTGAAAACCGCAAATACACAATCAATTAAACTTTTCATAGATTTAACTTAAGAATAAATAATAAACGGAGGACAAGACATGCCTGAATATCTAGCACCGGGTGTATATGTAGAGGAGGTCAGTTTCAGACCTAAATCCATAGAGGGCGTAAGTACGAGTACCTGTGCATTTGTGGGACCGGCAAGAAAAGGACCTGTTACAGGTACGCCTGAAATCATAACCAGTTTTGGAGAATTCGAACGGATTTACGGAGGTTTTCAAAACCTGTCTTTTTCCGCCAATACAGATTCAATCCCTGGATTTATTAATTACATGGCCCATGCGGTAAGGGCTTTTTTTGACAATGGTGGAAAACGCCTCTATATCGGCCGTACATTTATTACCCGAACAGACGGCGGAGGCAATGTTACCTCTGATGGAACTGCGTCAGTTTCTATCTATTCAAACGGAGCGAATGAGGCGAGTATTATATCTCGCTCACCGGGCAGCGGATATAACGGCGAAATCCGCATATACCAGAAAAGACGCAGGATAGCCTCAAGCAGGATGGCTTCTGCGCCCCAGGGCTCTTTTTTGTGTGTTGCAAGCGCAGCCGGCGATAATGCACAGCCTGCAGTTATTGCCGGAGCAAAACCTACCTTTGCAGTAAATGAAGGTGATCAGCTTGAACTGGTCCTGGCAGGCGGCACAGAAACTATAACTTTTGCTGCAGCCGATGTTAATGACCTCAATGCCGTAAGCGTTGCAGAAATAAATGTATTGCTTGAAAATGCAGATATTCCTGTGTTTGCTTCGCTGCCCCCTTCAACGGGGATGCTGACCCTTTCAACAACTGATACCGGTGCTGCAGCAACATTGCGGATCGGTGACAACAGCACCAGGATTGCCCTTGGTCTGCCAACAACTGCAGCCGCAGGACAGGACGGGGCAACACTGCTGTTCTATGAAAAACAGGGATCAAACTGGGTTGGCGGCGCTGACGGAATCACTGTTCTGGATACTACCGCTGTTACCAATGCCGAGATTATATCCTTTAACCTTGAGGCAATAGACAGCGACGGGTGCAGGATCGTTTATGATGACCTGAGCTTCAGCTCAACTCATCCAAAATACATAGGTCAGGTCCTTCTTCAGAATCCGACAAATAGATCTGATGCACTGCAGAATCCTTTCTATTTCAACATAACAGGCACAGTTACCACCCTTCAGATGTATAACGCCATGTTCAGCGTTCAGCCTGAAAACAGCTTTTCAATGACAGGCGGAAATGATGGCGCAGAGCCTGCCCCCATAACAACAGTAACCGGCGGGGCATCCTATAGTGATGCTCTTGAATTACTGGAAGATATTGACGACATCTCAATCATTGCTGCTCCGGGACATTCTGCGCTTACTTCAGGATCAAATTTTGAAAGTGTCCAGGATGCACTGATCAGCCATGCGGAAAGAATGAAATACCGCATTGCAGTTCTTGATACGGAAGAAGACCAGACAATAACCGATGCAAGAGAAACCCGTGGCCGTATAGACACTACCTATGCAGCCCTCTATTACCCCTGGGTTGTCGTACCCAACCCCCTTGCACGCCAGGGAAATGAAACAATACCTAAAGAAATAGCTGTTCCTCCATCAGGATTTGTTGCAGGCATATATGCACGTACTGATATCAACCGTGGAGTATGGAAACCTCCGGCAAATGAAATAGTTCGCGGAGCACTAAGGTTTGAACGTGAGATCAATCACAGAATGCAGGAAATTTTAAACCCGGAAGGCATCAACTGTCTGCGTTTCTTTTTTGGAAGAGGCAACCGAGTATGGGGAGCACGCACTGCAAGTTCAGACCCTGAATGGAAATATGTAAATGTCCGCAGGTATTTTATTTACCTCGAACATTCCATTGACCGCTCAACCCAGTGGGCGGTATTTGAGCCAAACGGCCCACGCCTGTGGTCAAACATTACTGATACAATTACTGCCTTTCTGTACAATGAATGGCGAAACGGTGCTCTTCTCGGTTCAACACCGAATGAAGCATTTTTTGTCCGGTGCGACCGTTCTACCATGACACAGGCAGACATAGATAATGGAAGAATGATCTGTGAGATAGGTGTGGCGGCAATCAAACCTGCGGAATTTGTCATATTCCGAATCGGCCAGAAAACAGCAGAAACAAATTAACATAAAAAAATATCCTAAATATTGAATAACTTTAAAAAGGAGTAATCACAATGCCAGAAAATAGAACTTCTCCTTACAGTGCTTTTAACTTCCTGGTTCAGTTCGATGGTCAGGATGCCGGAGGATTTTCCGAAGTAACCGGCCTGGGAGTAGAAATAACCATGGCTGAATACAGGAATGGAAATGACAAGGAAAATCAGGTACGGAAAATTCCGAACATCAATAAGGTCCCTGACGTCACTTTAAAACGCGGCATCATAAGTTCAAAGGACTGGTGGGAATGGATCAATGATATTCGCAGGCTTGGCTGGGTTGCCCAGAAGAAAAGCGTAACAATTGTTCTGCAGGATGAAGCCCATGAAAACCAGGTCGGCAAATGGACCTTACACAACGTAGCGCCGAACAAGTATACAGGTCCGAGCCTCAACGCCAAAGGCGGAACTGATGTTGCCATGGAAGAACTTGTGCTGACCGCCGAAGGAATATCATATTCCGAGGATTAATCCTGATGCGCGGCATCACATTTAATTACAGGGCTCCTGTTACTGAAGTAGAGCCGACAAGAATGGATGTTGTATGTTTTGTCGGGTTTGTTTCTAAAAACAGCGGGATATCTTTGCCCGAATCACTTAAGCAATGGTGGAAAGAGACAGGGTATCAAATTAATGATGATATCGTAAATCTTCCGGTGCCTGTTGAATCATGGGACAGTTTTAAGAGTATCTTCAATCCCGGAAGATTATCTCATCAGGCACAGATACATGGAACAGGTATACCGGCTGATCTTTCAATACCATCAGCAGATGCACATTTGCATTTTATTGTTGACCGCCTGGAATATGATCTTGAGATCACTACCGCTGGCGGGAACATTTCATGTACATCTTTAGTGGATCAGCTGAACGATCATTTCAGATTATCATGTGACGGCCTTATTGAAGCAAAGCTGCTTGAAGGCTCTGTTTCATCTCACATTGTTCTTAAACGGACAAACCTTCAGATACCGGGAGAGCTTACAGTATACCCGAATAAGAGTCTGGGTTTTTTTAAGACCATGCAGGATGATGATTCACTCCAGGATAATTATCTTGCAGCAGCGGTGCGCAGTTTTTTTCGGGAAGGCGGTCAGAAGTGTTATGTTGTTTCAACGGGAAATCCCCTTCCCTGCTATTCCGGTGAAGGAGATCGCACCATACAGGTTTACAGGCTTTTTTACGGCGACTCTGCTGATTTTATTCCGGAAAATCAGGTCAATCTGAAAATTACATCTCTTTCGGACTGTTACCTTCCAGCGATATCTGGCAACAGCCCGAATTCAGAAAAACACGGCATTGCCTGTTTGCCGGATTTATCGGATGCGGCTTATCTCTGTCTTCCGGATCTTGTTGAATTTTTTACCGCAGATATAACGCCAATGAAAGAAGTACCGGAGCAGGAAAAGCCGGAAACCTTTGTGCAGTGCAGTACAGAAGAGACATATAAACCATGGTATTACGCAGAGCAGTTTAAGGCGCCCAGGAATTCATTCACTGAATACCGTATATGGAAGAGATTTATTGACCTTGCTCTCAGCTTTATAGAAACTTCTGCTCCGGATTACCAGCTGATTGCGTCCCTGCCTTTACCTGATACAGCAGCAGGCAATAACTTTGAAGATTTCGTTGTTACTGACCTTTTTCCTGACAGGTCGGAAAACGATCTCTTTTACAGAAGACTGCAGCTTGCCTTTCCATGGCTTAAAACCGATATGTCGGCCGGATTACCGGAATCCATTGAACCGCCTGAAGGTGCATTGGCAGGGCTTCTTGCCGGCTCCGCACTTTTTAAGGGAGCGTACCGAAGTATCGCAGAGCAGCAGGTTCACCAGTGTTATGATCTTTTTCCAGAAAGAATTGATGCATACAATCCCCGGGGTTCTGCAGAAACTTCATTTTATAACCGTGTTTCATTTTTTGGTTTTGAACCTACCGGCATTTTTTTGCAGTCTGATGTTACGGCATCCCGCAGCATTTCCCACAGGTATGCCGTGGTCAGACGGATAATGGTTCTTATTCACAAATCAGCCAGGATACTGGGGCTGAACACAGTATTTGAAACAAACGGTCAGCGTACCTGGAAATTAATTACAGATACCATGACAGCGCTATTGATGAAAATTTACAATAATAAAGGTCTGGGAGGAGCATCCCCAAAAGATGCTTTTTCCGTTGAGTGCGGCCATTCAACCATGACAAGGCAGGATATTGATAACGGCAGGTTTATTGTCAATATCAGTCTACAGCCTGCACTGCCTATTGAACGCATAACAGTAAACATGATGATAGATAAAAACCGGAAAATCATAACCGGATAGAAGATACAGAACAGGGACATATACACTCATGCCACAGGAATCAATACTGGATTATCCCCTCGGTGTATTTAATTTTGAGGTTAATTTTTCTCTTGCAAGGGAAAGCTCATCCGGCGAAGAACGAAGCCTTTGTGCCGGTGCGTTTTCCGAGTGTACCGGTCTTGAAGCCACCATGGAACCAAAAACAATAAAAGAAGGCGGCCGGAATTACGGTGGAATACAGCGTGTCGGCAGAACCAGTTTCGCAACTGTGGTTTTAAAAAGAGGAGTCAGTAAAAACAGGGATCTGTGGAAATGGTTTCACCTTGTTGCAGAGGGTGCCTACTCCTATCGCCTGGATGCTGAAATAATTCAGATCGCCTACAACAAAAACAAGGGACGGGTTCCGGTGATGGCCTGGCGTATGAAAAATGCTCTCCCCACAAAATTCAGAACCGCAGACTATAACTCAACATTTACACAGATCGCTATTGAAGAGCTTCACTTTGTCCATGAGGGGTTAACCCATGAGCTTTTATAGGGATACTTCAAAAGTATCTTACAACAATAAATGTGTAAAACAGGGACCTGAAAATGCCTGAACCTTCACGAGCAGTATTTATTGCAAAGACCGATCAGGACGGCAGAGAAATACCTGAAAGCGAACGCACTGAAATAGAGGTTCATTTTAACCCTGAAACGCTGGATATTACTTTTACCAACACCGTTCAAAAGGGAAACCGCAATCTGCCCGCACAGGTGGTTAACGAAGCCACTGCCAAGCTAAACATGGAGCTTGTTTTTGACACAACCCTGGATGGAACGGATGTAAGAATAAAAACAAATGAAATTGCCAGAATGATGGACCCGGCTCAGCAGACACCGCGAAGGCGAAATGCCAATGCAGTCAAAGTGCCGTCCATTGTCATATTCAGATGGGGAACCATTCTCTTTGAAGGATATATAGATACCTACAGGGAACGGGTAGAACTCTTTTCTCAGGAGGGCGTTCCATTAAGGGCAGCAGTTACCATTTCTCTGTCACAGCAGCAGAGAAGTTTCAGTCCTGCTGAAAGAAGCGGAAACAGACTACCTGGCCAACAGAATCTTAACCAGGCACTGGGATCAAACGATCCGATACGCTCACTGGGTCAGAATGATAATTTAACAGATATCGCCAGGCTTGCCGGAGATTCAAATGCGGGAAGATCTCTTGCAAGGGCGAATGGAATAGAAAACCTTCGTCTTCCTGAAGTGAATGCAGTTGTAGTGGGCTCTCAAATATCAGGAAATATGGCGTCAGCCCGGAGTTCTTTAAGGGCAAACTCTTCCGGTTCACTGGGAGAAACAGAGTCACGGTTTTCAAACCTGCGGACAGAGGCCGGTATAAAAGCAAATCTTACTTCAAGAGCAAAACTTTCCCTGAATGTCGGAGGTATACAGGCCGGGTTTGAGGCAGGAGCCGGTATGACAGCAGATGTAGGCCTGAATTCCGACATTGAGCTGGGGATTAAGTTTGAGGAATAAAAATTGGGAATTGTTTTTGATGAAATAGTATCAGAAGTCTCCGCACCGGATACCCGGAGAAGCAGCAGTGATCAGATTCAAAACAGTGAACAGAGTGAAGAGAGAGCTGTGTCTCAGGCCGATCTCCAAAAATTATTGAGACATGCCGAAATAAGAAAACTGCGTTTAATGGCTGACTGATAATGACTGACGAAATACAGTTAACTCCAAACCAGATTTACAGCACACGCCCTGTCATTGAAATAGATGGACAGAGAAACGAGATGATCCAGAGCCTTTTTACAGGAATGGACATGTCTGAATCAGATCAGGGAATGTCTTCACTTGAGTTAAGCTTTGAAAACTCCGCAACTGTAGGTGAGCATGGGAATGACTTTGCATTTGAATACAGTGACAACGACCTGCTCTCTTTAGGTAAAAGAATTTCTGTCCTTGCGGGTGACGCCAATGCTCCACAGGAGCTTTTCACAGGAAGGATCAGTGCCATCGAGATGATTATGAGTGAAGACAGGCAGCCTGGGCTGATTGTCCTTGCAGAAGATTCTCTGCAAAAGGCTAGGCTTACAAGGCATACAAAACTTCACGAAGGCGGCACTGTTAGTTCCATAGTGGAAGCAATTGCCGGAGATCTTGGTATAAGGTGCAATATCAGCGGCCTTGATCAAAGTGTTGACCCGCAGATGCAGTTGAATCAGTCGGACCTTGCCTTTATAAGAAAGCTTGTTAACCGGTTTGATGCTGATTTACAGATAATAGATGAAGAGCTTACCATCTCTCCGCGAAGCGATATTCGGAGAAACGAGATATCTCTTGAGTTCGGAAGCCAGCTTAAAAGTGTCCGTATACTTGCTGACCTTGCACATCAGGTAAACAGGATAACCTGTTCAGGATTTGATGTGAGAGCCGGTCAGGATTTCCAGGCTGAATCCGGCAGTGGGGCGGATCTAGGCCCTGGAAGAGGACGGCCGGGCTCAGGGTTCATGGAGGAACACTTTAGTGAACGCACTGAACACATGTCACATGTATGTGCTCAGAATCAGGCAGAGGCAGATGCACTTGTTAACGCATCTTTTTCAGACAGGGCAAGAAGATTTGTCTGCGCAGAGGGCCTTGCTCTGGGCAATCCCAATTTGAGAGTAGGCTCCCACCTGACACTCAACGGTCTTGGGCCGCGTTTCAGCAATACCTATTATGTAACTGCTACCCATCACATGTATTCGGGCACATCAGGGTATGAAACCGGTTTTAATGCTCAGTGTGCCTATCTTGGAGAATGATAATTTGCATGCCTTAACTGAATCAGCCCCGATCACACAGGACCTCCAGCTGGCAAAGGTGACATCAGTAAATGATCCGGATCGTTTGAACCGTATCCAGATTGAACTGTTTTCCCACAGCGGCTCCCCCCGGCAGGAAGGAAGACTGTGGGCACGGGTTGCCGCCCCTTTTGCAGGAGATAATAAGGGTGCTTTTTTCCTTCCGGATGTAAATGATGAAGTAGTGGTTTCTTTTGTCAATGGAGACAGCCGGTATCCGATCATACTCGGCTCTATGTGGAACGGTTCGGATTCTGCACCCGAAACCCTGGGCGGAAGCGGTGATTCCGTCGATCGGTGGACTATAAAAGGTAAAGCAGGTACCCGGATTGCAATTGAAGAGGAATCCCCCTCAACCGCGACCATAAAATTTACAACGCCAAACGGTACCAGCGGTGAACTGACTGACGCAGGAGGAGGAAAGATTGAGTTCAGAACAGCGGGAACAACAGTAACCATTGATCCGCAAGGTGTAACTGTTGACACGCCAATGAGCGTAAGAGTACAGGCATCACAGGTTAATGTGTCTGCGTCAACAGTTACCGTGAATGCGCCAATGTCACAGTTCAACGGTGTAGTAAGGGCTGATACAGTTATAACAAACAGTGTAATAAGCTCTTCCTATACGCCTGGAGCAGGGAATATATGGTAATGTCTTCTGAAAAGTGCTGCCCCATACAATGGATGGAACCTTCACCCCTGTGGGGAGACTACAGCCGCTGGATAAAACTGCCGGAACAGTCTCAGATCCAGACACCCATGATTCTGAGATTTGAAAACGATAATTTTATGGAAGAACTCCTGGCAATGCTGGACCAGTGTCCTTACCGTATTACTGAGTGGGAGGCACAGCCTGAAACATGGCGGAATCCGATGCCGTCACCCCAGCCTGTTTTTAAGGAAAAACCAAATCAGTTCCAGAAAAGGCTTTATAACGGAAGCAAACTTATTATCAATAATCAGACTATGCTGAATAAAAACAATAGACTACCGTCAGCGCAGTTATCAAAAATAAGCCGCAAAACTTCAGACCTTCTTCCGACCCTCAAGTTATATCAGCCGGCTCAGAGCAGGTATTACCTTGTGGCGTCTTCTCTTATTTCTAAAACAACAGGTTTCCCTGATTACAGGCTTAAATTAAGGAACAGCGAAAAGGCTACCTTTGTTGTCCGGGCTTATGTGTCAGGAAAAGATGAAGAAAAAAACGGCGAATATGCATTTATTACAACTTCTGCAGGCAAGGCCTGGAAAAAGGTTTCTTCTAAAAATCCTTCGGACGATCAAAACCGTGTCCTGATTTCAAATGAAGAACAGCACTCCATGTTTCCAATGCACTATGCAGACTATTGCAATAACAATCGACAGCTTCTCGCAGGATTTATCCCGGTTGGAAAACGTGAAGAATGGATGGGTGCCCCGGAGGCTTCAGGGATAATGAAGGATAACATTGTTAACCCTGTTCCTTCAGTAGAGGGCGGAGCCGGACACCTTAAAAATATCTTTTATGCTGATATAATAGTGCCCTGGAGAACACTGATTGAACAGGCCTTTAACGTTAAAACATCACTAAGTACAGATTCTGACAGCTTTCCGAATTTTTCAGATCGGTATAAGGAAGATTTAGCGGCAGCGGACAGGGCAAGATCCCTTAAAACCGCAAGAGACCAGATCCAGACCGGATCATGGTATATCCTGCTTGATTTTGCAAATTTTATAGAAACAAATCTGCCTCAGATATGGAAAGTGCTTACCAAAGAAAATCAGAAATCCGGGCTGAATGCTACAGAACAGCAATTCATTGATCTGCTCGAAGATACAACTCTTCCTCCGGCAAACATGGCGGCCCTGGCCATAGATCATTGTGCATCTTCAAAAAACCCGATCACTGAAAACAGCATGTGGGACGAATTAAAAGCCCTCTGGACGCTGGAAGAAAAGATAGATGATTCGGACACGAATTTTTCATGGGATAAATATACGGATGTTCTGCCTGAATGGATTAACGGCGAAGCCTTTGACATTAGCGACCGATCGCTCTTTTATAAGATTAGAGATATTCAAAAAACAAAAATATGGCTTACCCTGCTTGATATTTCTGAATATATAAAAAAGTATTTACCCGACCTGGTAAAAAATGCCCTTAACATACTTCCAGCCAGCCGGCTGATCAGCGCTGAAAAAAAACTTAAAACAATATTTACAGGTTTACTCCGTACGGACCTGGACAATCTTATTGATGCAATAGGTGTTGAGGATTTATTCTTCAAAAGAATCACCATCAAAAACTCTCTGGCCGAGGCCCTGACAGAGATAAAAAATCATGAAGAGAACCTAGGCATCCTCACCGTACCATTCACCCGTGAAACTCCGCCGGAGGATTTGCCTGCTGACGATGTTATGGATGAGGCAGTTGATCCTTTATGGCCTGATTTTATATTCCCCCTGGCTGATCCTGATACCGGGCTTGAGACAGAAGAGTCTGCTGTTCTTCCTCCGGTTACAGTATCAACAGAAAATTTACAGCCACTTGACATCATGGCCGAAAAACTCGAAGTATTTACAGATCTCGTGGATTCTCTTTTACCGGCGCCTGAGATATCCCCTGAACGGGAAACGGACTTAAGCTTCAACCCCCTTCTTGATCATAGAGATACCCGCTTTGTAATCCGCTGCGTGTTTGAGAGACCTAACTGCGGCCCCATGTTCCCGGCGGTTTTAAGCAGGCCAAGTCGAATGCTTGAAATGGCTCCTTTTTTTGATCCTGATGCGCCTGCAAGACAGGTTCGAATATCCTTACCAATGGATATCTCTCCTTCCGGACTTCGCAAGTACAAAAAAAATGCAATGTTCCTGATCTCAGACATGCTCTGTGGAAAAATCAAAAAGATCAAGAAAATCACATTCGCAGATCTTGTTCTATCTGTACTTCCATGGCCATTTCACAAGAATCTTCCTTCTATGGGCCCCACCGGCCCCTGTAAAAGTAAAGGTAAAACAATAGGCATGTTCTGTTCCATATCTATCCCCATTGTTACACTGTGTGCACTTATTCTCATGATTATTATTGTTAACCTGTTCAACATCTTTTTCGGATGGATACCCTATCTGTTCATGTGCCTACCCATACCCGGCTTTAAAGGGAAAGATAATGACTGATAAAAAAACAAACAAAAATATACCATATCCACCTGTTGGCTGGCCTCTCCTGCCGGTTCCGCAGAATGGAAGCCTGAAATATCCTGCTCTTGAAGAGAGCATTAAGGAATATATCAGGATTCTGTTACTTACCAGGCCACGGGAGCAGCTTATGCGCCCCTGGTTTGGGGCCGGATTATCAAGGTTTTTACATCAGTCAAATACTCTTGATGTCCGGCAGGAAATTCAGGATCTCATATTCCAGGTTCTTGATCAGTATGAAAAAAGAATAATTGTTGACCGGGTGGAGGTCTTTGAAGACAGAACCCCGGACAGTCTAAGGATCGAATTAGCCTACCGGATTAAACGCAGCGGTGCGCAGGCCGCTATGATGTTAAAAATGAATTTAGGAAGCTAATTATGCCAATACCACGATATGAATTAGATGACCGCAATTTCCAGGATCTGGTTCAGGAAATGATTGCCCGTATTCCCGCACATACCCCGGAATGGACCAATCCACAGGAGGGTGACCCGGGACATACCATTATTGATCTGTTTGCCTGGCTTGCAGATACCCTTCTTTACAGGGTTAACCTTATTCCGGAGCGTCAGCGACTGGAATTCCTGAGGCTTCTGAATATCCCCATGCAGCCGGCAATCGCAGCCACAGGCCTGGTGGTCCTGGAACCTGTAAAGGGAAAATATAATCATAGTGTAAACGTTCCTTTACATACTGCAATAAAGGGTCCTGTTTCTTTTGAGACCAGTGAAGAAATTACAGTCTTTCCAATCACCGGAAAAGTATACATCAAGCGCCGCCCGACTGAAGCGGAAAAAAAGATCTTTGCAGAGATTCAGCTTCACCTTGAAGGAATTTATGACATTGATCAGAGCGAACCCTATGTTACCACTCCAATGTTTCAGGAAGCGGTTAATGATCCGGATGGTATTGATGTTTCCAGAGAAACTATAGATCAGAGTCTGTGGATCGCCATTCTTGCACCAGATGCCGCCAGTGTTGAGACTGCAAAAAACTCATTTCATTCCAACGAATATGGAGAAAAGATCATTAATATAGGATTTGCTCCACGTTTATCTGTCCCCAATTTTGATGAAGATATAAGTGAACCCGTAAATAACAAAGAGATATGGCAGTGGGAGATGCCTTCGGCAAGAACAGATAAGGATGGAATCTCCTTTGAAATACCCTACCTTAATCTGAAAGTAGTGTCAGACAGCACAAAGTGTTTTACAGGACAGGGCATAGTTAAACTTGCCCTCCCATCTCCAGATCGTATTGCATTGCCCGATAACAGTGTGGATATTAACATTTTTGCCGGAACAGGAAACCTTCCCCCGCGTATCGACAATGAAGAAGAGGCCGGTCGTCTCGTGACATGGATTCGCCTCAGCCCCAAACAGCTCAGTGAAACCCTGCCAGTCAGATGGCTGGGGGTTAACGCGGTATCTATTGATCAGAGAAAAACTATCCAGAATGTTGTGGTTGCTGCAGCGAGCGGGGCAGCTGATCTACAGGTGCAGCTCCCGGGGAGCTCTGTTGACCCGGACAGTTTTGAACTGCAGGTTGAAGAAATCGGCACCGGCTATCAGAGGTGGTATAACCGGCAGCTTCTTTCTGCTGATCGCAATGATCGTTTTTATGAACTTGATGCTGAAGCCGGTATCATAAAGTTCGGAGACGGCGTTCGGGGAAAGATACCCGAAGCAAACAGTCGCATACGAATACAAACCATGCGATACGGCGGAGGAAAATCCGGAAATATCTCTCAGAGAAACCTTTCATCCATTTCATTTCCCCACCTTAAGCTGGTGCAGCCTCTTGAAACTTCCGGCGGTGTGGAAGCCGAAACATTAAGCAATGCGGAAAAGAGAATTCCCCGGGTATTAAAACACTGTCATCGTGCAGTTACCAGAGATGATTATGCAAGTATTGCCATGGATACACCGGGCGTTGAACTGGCAAGGGTTGAAGTATTACCCAGATTTAAACCTCAGCAGCGTATGGAAGATCTTCCGGGTATAATTTCTGTCATGGTTCTCCCTAAAAAATCCGAATTCATGCCGCCCAACCCAAAACCTGACCGAAACATCCTTTCACGGGTTTACGCCTACCTCGAAGAGCGCCGGCCCATAGGCGTTGAACTGTATGTTATAGGCACGGAATATATATCTCTGGGATTAAGCGTAGCCGTAAGTATAAGAGACGGTTTTCCCCGCCAGCAGGTCATGCAGGATGTCCAGAATTCCTTAAGAGAATTTCTATGGTCATTAACTCCGGGAGGACATCAGCAAACCGGATGGCAGCTTGGCCGATCTGTTATTGATCATGAGCTGGAGGTAGTTATTGCAAGGGTTAAGGGAATACTGACGGTTAATGACATTAACATGTTTAAACTGAACGAGCTTAAAAAATGGGAGATGCTGCAGGGGAATGTCCGGAGCCTTAACCTTGAATCCTGGCAGCTTCCGGAACTTTTAACTGTGGTTGTGACAGATGGTGACAATGCACAGACTGCCCTTTATGATGAATACGGTTCCGGTGATGAAACAGGTGATGACAGCCGGAAAAAGATCCCAATTCCTGTTGTCCCCGAGATCTGCAGATGCTAGACGCAAACGAACAAAGATCCTGGCAGCTTGCTGGTGAATCTGACTTCCTAATATCCCCGGACCAGGCCGGAGTGACCTGGGATGATAAGCATAATGTATTGCGATTCCGGAGTTCCCGCACAATAGATAATCTGCGCAATGACAGGGCAAGGGCCTTTGAAATCACAAATCAGGCGCCGGTAACAATGGACGCTTTTGGTACATGGGCAACTGTCAACATGCCTGGAAATACTATAATTGCAGGAGGAGTATTTGAAAATCCTGCCATCCTTCTTGTCCTGCCGGAGGGGGAAACAGTTGTCGATATGGCCATGGGTACCGATGGCGTCCTTTATGCTGTCAGCCGCAACACCGATGAGATATCGACCATCTACTTAATAAACAGATCCGGTTCAAAGGAAGAAGGCAAGATCGAGGCAGAAGGTTATAATGCCGAATTTTATGAGACCTCGGCTGTCAGGACTTTACACACCAAGACCCTGGCTCAGCCTGACCGTGTTGTTGCCCTGCCTGGCGGAGGAGCTCTTTTACTTGACCGTGAGAGAAAGTCCTTTTTTCAGGTAACAGGTGAACCATACAGGGACCAGCCCGCAGGAATTCACTCATTGGAAACACCGAGACCCTGCGATGATTTTGCACCTGTGCAGAAACTTATTCAACTCTCTGAATTACTTTTACCCGAAAACCACAGTGCTGTAGCAATGGCATCCAGTCTTTCCGGTGATGTTGCTGTCCTGATTTTTCCTGATGATGCTGAAGATTCAGCAAAAGTTGTTCTGATAAGAAACAATATTATGAGCGCCCCGGTGTCACTGGCCTTTACAGGTACTCCCTTTTCCATTGGATGGGCAGGAGATAATATATGGGCATTTATGTTTCCGGATCTCAGGGAGGCTATTGCCTACCCTGTTAATTTTTCTGTAACTAAGACTCAAAACCAGCAGAAACCCCTTGGATTACGTTATCCGCTTAATTTCGGGGTTGAGGAGGAATTCAGGAACCGGCCTTTTGTAAATGCCCTTTCAAATCCTGTATGCTATCCCTCTTCCAGGAAAAAAGGGATTCTTCTTCCCAGACCTCTGCATCATCTGTCATACCCGGCATACCCTTTAAGCACATTTGTTGATGCTAAAGATATCATAGACAGTAAAGAGCCGGGAACGACCTGGCACCGTATCTATCTTGAAGCCCACCTTCCCAGGGGTACCGGACTCAGAATATTACTGGCATCTGCAGAAAATGCCTCCGAACTTGACGAACTTACAGAAAATAATGATTCCCGCTGGATGGAACATCAATTTGGCATTATGGAAGCTAATCCTGACATACCAAAGGGGGTATGGATCAAAGATCCATCGGAGATTCCTTTTCATAAAGGATTACTTCATTGTTCGCCGGTCAAAGACCGTTCGGGACTGTTTACAGTTCTTATTCAAAGACCGGGATATAAAGTACGAAGCCTTAAGGGACGTTATCTCAAGGTGAGGCTTGAGTTACTGGGTTCGGGTCATGAAACTCCTGAAATAGCCGCCATTCGAATATACAGTCCGCGGTTTTCCTATCTTGATAAGTATCTGCCCGAACTCTATAGAGAAACAATCTTCGGTAATGCCGCCAATGAAATAGCGCCTGCAACAGGCCCTGATTTTCTTGGACGCTTTTTGTGTCTGTTCGAAAGCCTGTTAACTCCCCTGGAAGACAAGGTTGCTGCTGCACATATTATAACAAATCCCATATCTGCACCCCCGGAAGCCCTTGACTGGCTTTCAGGATGGATCGCTGCAGAAACAGACACAGGTTATCCGGAAATACGGAAACGCCGCTATATCAAAGAAGCCACAAGGCTGCACCGTCTTCGAGGCACCATCAAAGGCCTTTCACTTGCTCTGGATCTGGCAACGGATAATCGAGCACAAAAAGGAGAAATTGTTCTTCTTGAAGATTTCAGACTCAGACGTACATTTGCCACTATCCTGGGAGCAGACCTGTCGGTCGAAAACGATCCTCTTTTAATGGGTAAACTCCCGAATGCCAACTCATATATCGGCGAAACACTCATATTAGGCGAAGAATCAAAAAAGGAATTCCTGGCATTATACTCGGATGATTTAAATAAATTTGGAAATGAGCAAGGCATTATAGATAACTTTTACGCTCAGCTTGCAAACCGATTGACCGTCCTTGTTCATAAAAACACCGGTGAAGAAGATCTTGCCCTTATCCGCCGAATTGTTACAAATGAGATACCTGCCCACATTGATTTTAGAATAGTTGCAGCCAGTAAGCCTCTGCTTATCGGCCTCTACTCCATGTTAAAAATCGATACCTATTTACAGGAAGAACCGGGACGCAATATTGCGCGTGTTGGCAGCAGCTGCCTGGGACGTAACGACTTTATCAAAAAACTGCCGGTGCTTGATGACCGGCTGGAACCATAGAAATATCCTGTCAAATAAGACTATTTTTAAAACCAAAAAAAATAAAAGATTAGCATTTAGAGAGCAGGAGGCAAATAATGGATTCAACTTTTCCTGACCCGCTGGAAAAGCGCATCTATCCCGAGCGCGTAAATTATGAAAACGGTGTTTTACTGGATGAAAATGACTTCAAGGATGAACAGACCTATTTACGGGGCAGGCTAGGCAGGGCACTTGCCTTTTTACATGGCAGCGGCACTGTCTCGGGACTTCAGGTTACCACATCCGAATCCCAGCCGCATGTTATAGTTGTTATGCCCGGGCTTGCTCTTGATCCCATCGGACGGTTGATTGAACTGCCTATGCCTTATTGCATCAGAACGCCTGAATGGTTTATTGGTCAAAATCAGCAGGATCTTTCAGAGAGCTTTGCCAACAGTGGGATCAACCGTGTTCTTGTGGATTTGTTCATCAGTTTCAATGTATGTCCACAGGGGATGACCCCATACCTCGGGGGAGGAAAGACAGAGGGAACAGATGCCTTCACCTATCACCGCCTGCTGGACAGTGCCGCCTTTGAATTGGAAATACGGACCGAACTGCCGGCAGACATCCCTGTCCCTGACCCATTTCGCGGTCTTCCCCCGATTGAGCCTGAAACTTCTCTCAACCTGCAGGATGCATTAACCGAAATAAGGCAGCATAAATACACTGAAACATGGGATGAAGATGTTTTAAACGGAACTTCCGATAACCGTGTGCTGCTGACCCGTATCCAGCTGCCCTGCACGGAAGGCCCCATGACCTATGACACAAACGGAAATATCCTGTTTGATGATTCTGTCCGTTTGTTAAGTTTATCGACAACCGAGTTATTCTGGCTCATCAATGCAATGCGAGGTGATCAACCATGACACTGAGACCCTATAACAAGGAACGAACCAAGGTGCATGTAAGCGCATTGGATCGATTCACGAACGGTGGCTCCATCTTAATTGATTACAGGCGGACACGGCCCCGCTGGTTTGACGGCAGGTTTTTAAAGGCCGATGATTTAAACCGGGAAAGTGAATATTTTTTAACCCGCCAGGCAGACCTTGCGGTTTCCAGCGGAACAGGAGTAGGCGAAGGTCTTAATGTATCCGACTGCGGGGGCACACGTATTCGGATAAGCAAAGGCTATGGTATGACCTTTGACGGAGAACGCGTATTTCTGCCCAATGATGTAGATATAGATATCCGCAATATTCCCCTTGCAGAACAGCTTAATGCAGAGCTGGGATTGAGCAGAAAGCCTGCGCCGTCTACGCGATCCCTGAGCGGCATTTATATAGTGGCATTGCGTTCTTTATCATTTACCGCAAATCCCACTGCCTCCTATCCCGTGGATATAGAAGGAAAAAGATCATTAAAAGATGGAGATATTATCGAGGCAACTGCTATTACCCTTGTGCCCTATGATTATCCCATGGGCGTCAGTCTTTTTGCAAAAGGAACGAATCAGTCAATACTTTCATATCAGCGTCGTGCTCAAATAGCACACAGTATTTTTACGGAGCTTTCGGAAAACACTCTTCCATCCTCCACTCTGCCTCTTGCAATGCTTGACCTTCGCAGGGGTTCAGTTCACTGGGTTGATAATAATATGGTTCGAAGGGATATGGGCTCTGTCTACAGCGATGTCCTTGGTTTCAGCTTTGTGCCAAGACATTTAAGACGTGCCCATTTTAACCAGTACGATGAAATGATTGGTGAAATCCTCAATGAAAGACCCGGGGTAAGATTTGCCGCCTCCGAGTATTTTATATCATTGCCTTCTGCCGGTCGTATGCCGTCTGCCAGTGTTGATATCAGCACACTTACACAATATTATTTTCCGGAATCAATGGATGTTGAAATATCGGTTATCCCTGAAGACGAGCTCGCCACACTGGTGGAAGAGAGCCTGCTTTTACCGCCCATACCCATTATCGGGAGTGAAGATGAGCTCGCGGCGCACTCTGTAATGATTTTTCTGCCGGTACCCAGACAGATCTTTTATGGTATGACAAAAACCCTCAAAAAGGTGCCTGAGTCTGTTGGCCTCAGGATAAAACCTATTAGATCCATGTTTAAACCCCGGGATTACATTGAGATGTACCGTTCCAAACTGCCGGATTTTACCATTCCTGATCGAAGTAATGAAAAAGCCCTTTCCGAAGTAAGCTGGAATTCTCTTATTTCTGCTCAAACCCAACTCTGGTTCGTACGCCGCAGAAACCTGAATTACAAGGATGAGGTTACAGGAACAGCCGTGAATGTAATGACAAATGAATTTGAGGATGAAACCGATATGCGCCGATTCCAGAGAAGGCTGAATCTTTATGATGATTTTACGCACCTGAAGGTTAGAGGAAGTGCTGCAGCAGATCTTGAAATGGTCAGGTTGCTGACCATACCAAAATTTACGAATAAACGAACTGCAGGAGATAATGCACCACAGGTCTTAATGCGGGCGGTTCTTAAAGAATTGGGAAATACCAAAAAGCTGGATGAAAAACATGCTGCAGGTGTGAGTCTGCGTTTTGCCGGGCGGGAGATGGGAAAAGGCATAGAAAAAATTGAAGGCCTTATCATAACCGGGAATGCAAATCAGAAGACCGAAAAGGCAACAAAACTTGCCGAGGCGCTTTGCGTCCCTGAACTTGATAAGATCTCCTATTCCCTTAATGATACCGAACTGGAAACCTTTGCCTCGGATCTGGGAGGAATGCTCGCCAGCACAACGATATCCCCCAAAGAGATTGCCTCATTTGTATTATCTAAAAAAGAGGAACTGGAATCATGATCCTTTCCAAAAAAAGAGAATGGTTTGAAGGCGAACGTATTGTCCGCATAGAACCCGAAAAACAGCGGCGGATCGAAGATACTTATTTACAAAGACCATATCTTTACACAGGCCGACCACTTACCGATACCAGCCTGATACGTTCCACAAAACACCGTTTACGCCACCTTATTCTGTTCGGACGGCAACTCTCTGCCGGAGTAATCAGGGGTCTTGAGCTATCACCTTTTCAAAAGCCATTTATTTCAGAAGGATCTGTCATAGAAACCAAACAATGGCTGAGGATAGGTGAAGGACTTGGACTTACCGTATACGGAGACGATATCAGCCTTTCCAGGACAACAGATATCCTTCTTGATAATGTCACTTTACATGGAAGCGACGCCCCGGCACGGGGCGTAGGCATTTTCGTTCTTGAACCCATCGAGATATTTGACGAAGTTTTAACAGATAACGAAAGCCAGTGTCCATGGGACAAAGAAAGAGATGCCCTGGAGGATGAACAGATCATTGACAGCTGCCGTCTTGTCTTTTATCCATGGCCAACGGAACTTGGGATTATTCCCCCGGTTACAGGTCCACAGCTCCGAAATCAGCTTGCTTATCTTATATTTGACCACGAACAGTCAAACCCCCTTTCCGGTATGCCATGGGATGAAACTGGTATAGCCCTGGGCCTTGCTTACATTTCCGAAGAAGGTCATGTCTCGTTTATCGACCGTTATGCGGTTGTACGGCAGGGCGGAGCGCCAATGAGTGTCCGACCCATCCTCATGACCAACGGGACCCCTATATTATGGAATGCAAGGATTCAACAACTTGTTGAACACCTGTATGATATCAAAGAGCTAAAACCCGACATACCCTCTTCAAATGATTATTTTGAAGTACTCCCCCCCGCAGGACTGCTGCCAAAACAGATTATGGATTTTACTACTATGAGCACAGGCTTTTTTCCGAGCCAGTTCATTGTAAACGCTGTTCCTGTGCCGGAAGAACAGCTTGAGGTTACATTAAACGCCTCAGCGGGTCTGACTCCATTTGACCTCCACATGCCGGAAAAAATCAAACTGCTTGTCCCTGTCCCGCAGGCTGTATATGAACCGGATCTACTTAAAAAAGAGATTCCGGACCCGATCTTCCTTGAAACCCTCCGGAAACTGATTCATCAAATCAGGATTGAAAAAGCAGACAGGCTCTATCTGAGAAATCAGGCGAGCCATGTAATTGGAGCTATAAATATTCTTGATGTTCCGGTCTTTGATGCATCAGATCCTGATGCAATACCGGATGAGCAAAAATTTCCTGCTGTTGTTCCCCATGAAGAAGGAATAACTGATTATGGTAATTCCGCAGATATAATAATCAGCAAGCTCAGAAACTGGCTTGAAGACAATACAACTATTTACTGGAAAGATTACCAGGAAATTGCCCCTGATAATGTCGGAACTGACGCATTCGATGGCCTGGAAGATTATATACAGAGTCTGATAAATGACATTGATACATCAGAAGAATATGTGAGCGCGAAATATGTTAAAACCGAAGCGGAGATATACAGGCTTCGACAGTTGATGCTCGGAAACATTAAGGCCTCACGTCTTGCCACATCTCCTGCCATGGGCATGATTGTGGAAGGCCAGACACGCACCCCGACGGTGGATGATGTTGAAAAATATTTTACAAATCTTGCGGCTGAAGCAGTTAATAATACGGATAATGTTGTATCAAACAATGATGATCTTA
This sequence comes from Desulfatiglandales bacterium, assembly GCA_963667015.2. Classification (GTDB taxonomy): domain Bacteria; phylum Desulfobacterota; class DSM-4660; order Desulfatiglandales; family HGW-15; genus JAAZBV01. The sequence continues at coordinate 24,226 of CAXXJJ010000001.1, read as the reverse complement.
ACACAGACAGCATCACACTGCGGGGAAGTGCAGATAACAAGGCAATCTCAATGCTTGCCCAGCCCAATATCGTTACTGGTGCAGCATCACCTAATAACCTGCTGTACAATACCTTGCCCCTTTATGTAAAAACCAATTACATTGTTCCGGCCAACACCTTTAAATGGAAAGGCATCCTTAGGGATAAAAAAATAATTGAAAGAGTATACGAATCTCCGGCCATGGAGATCAAACGAAAAGCCGTAGCTACCAAGGCGGATATATTTGAAGCCCTCCGTAAAATTCCTTTGCAGATAATTGATGAGGTTACAATAGCGCCCACAGATACGGCAGTATTTTTCGGCTCAAGCTACGAAACTTTTCGAGATAAATTCGATCCTGTAATACGGACTGAAATTATTGAAAAACGCGCAAGAAAACCGGTAAATTTCGAGGTTAATTCGGACCAGTTTATCGCACTTATAATAACTCCTTTAACAGAAGAAGAGAAAACCACACTTACTGAAAACGATATAACTCAGGCCCAGATCAACAGCCTGAACGCGGCGTTAAAAAATGAAGCAGGGCACAATAAGGTTTCTTTAAAAAAGGCGGTGCTGAGCAAAAATATACGTGAAGGGTTGTTTGATCCTGACCCTACTGATGATGATGAAGCCGGATATTTTTCGGCCGGAGTTTCAGCCCTTGAACATGCACTTGAAGCAATGCGGGTGGTTGATCAAAAACTTAGTCAATACAGGCTTGCAGTAACACAATGCCAGACTGCATTAAACAAACTGGCTATAAATTCAAAAAAATGGAAAGATGCAATCAGTGAAATAGAAGATAAGCTTGCCGTGCTGCGGCATGATGCCCTGGTTACCCGTTCTTTGTTCGAGGAGGAAAAAAGCCGCATAGACAACATCAATGCCCGGCGTATGAAGATCCTTGATGAATATGTAAATGTCCTTGCATATGTGCGCCCGCGGCTGGTTGAGGCGCGTTGTGACACTCCATCAGTAAAGCTTTACGGTGTTTATGAAAGTCCGGTCGCAGCCTGCCTGGAAGAAGACTATGAAGCGACAGATGATCTTGAAGATATGCTCGATACCTTCCGTGAAATTCCTGTATCCTGGCTTAGCCGCGCCATGCCTCTTTTGTTGTCCATTACCTCTGTTACCCATTTTATAAGCATTTATAAGCAGGCCTCGCTTCGTTCAAAGAATATTGCTTCTATTCGGTTACCGGCTTCCGATTTTGCTACAAGGGTATACAGCTCTAGACAATTTTCAATGGCCGCAAAAAAGGTTGTTTACACCCATCAGCAGACAAAAAAACAGGCAAGCCTTGTAAAGGCCAATATTGATATACAAAAAATATCAATATTACCCTGGCAGGCGATTAAGAAAAAAGCAGAAAATGAACTTTCCCTTGCTGATCTTATTTCATCCGGAAAGGGAAAATCTGCTATTGCCAGCAGGGCTGCCGCAATCCTTGAAGACATGGAAGACATTGCTGTCTGTCTATACAACAGATGCTGTGAGTTAAAACCGGCTATCCGGCTCCAATGGGCCAATAAGATCAGTATATTTGATGATCCGATCAAACTGCAGCATCTTGATACTCTCCCGGCCTGGGATAAGGTCGAAGCAGTTATGCGCAGAGATCTGCAGAATTTGGTGGACTGGCTCTTTCAACAGATCGATATTAACATTCCAAAGGCAGAAGAACTCATGAATGATCTGGTGAGAGTCTGTATCCTGCTTGCCAGCCATGCACCGGTTAGCAGTCTCATAAGCGGTCACCTTTCTGCGCCTGCACAGGGCCGTTCCGGCGACATGGTAGATATGGTTGTTGATAAGGGTGATATTAAAATCGGAATGCTTGCAACTGTTTTCAACAATAACAAGGTTGCGGTCCAGGGAAAGGTTGAAGATATCTCGCATGGGTCAGCCCGAATAAAAGTGACCAATATTTCAGGTGCAGCGAATATCTTTTCACTTGAACAGGGAGCACAGGTCAAGTTTTACAAGTCTATTACTCAAAGCAAACAGGTATTTTTTAGTTAGCGCTCATCCATACACTATTTTAAGGGCCCCGGGAGTTTCCAATGCATACAGACTGCCTTGTCCGGAAGCTCAGGATTCGAACCGGAGAAAAGAGTCTCCTTACCCGCATAACATTCCTGATTGAGGATTCACTGAGAACCGCCTCCTTTCAGGGCATTCCTCCCAACGGCGTTGTATATATCAAGTCCATGGACCTCGGAAGGTTTTCGGGCAGTGTCAACGCCTCTTTTCTTGCAGCCAGAATAGAATCCTTCACAAGAAACCTCCGCCTGGTTCGCATAGGTACTGGATCAGAACCACAGGGTCATTATACAGCAGTATGGTTTCCTGACGAGCTTGAACCCTGCCGTATCCTTACCCAAAAACTGATCAGCGGACATCTGCCGGATGAATGGTTCTGGCAGGCTGCTGTAAAAGGATATTCTGCTGAAGAGCCGATTCAAAAAAATATCCAGAATATTATTTCTCAGGTTATACAGAAAAAAAACGGAATATCAGGGCTTGCTTACGTTCTGGATGAGTGTTTTCATGATGAAAATATATTAGAGATTATTGATTATCTTGAAGAAAAACAGTGCAGCACACTGCTCTCATTTCTGGAGCTTGAACCTTTTAAAAATATTGGCCAAGCTGAGAATACACCTGATAATATAAAAAAGGATGATCACCTATATTTCCCGGATGCAGTTGATCGTATTATAGAGAAGGCTATATGCAGGTGGGGCATAAAAGACAGCCGCACTGTATTTTTTGCCTCTCTTGTACTTGTGAGGAACGATCAGAAAATAACACATAGCGCCCTGAACAGGAAGCTGTCAGAGATTCTGAATCAAATATCGATTAACAATTCTACCGTACACCCAATAAAATCAACATCCCCCACTTCACATAAACTTACTGAAGAAAAACAGGACTATCCATCCTCTACTGAATCTTTTTTTAAAACCCCTCATCATGAAGGAATCCCACCTGATAATACCCGAATAGAAAAAGACCCGGTTTCTGATAGATCAAATGCATTTTCTGAACCTACACAGAATTTAGCAGTTTTAGAGTATGGCATAACAGACGATACAGATATTCAACTGCCTGACCAGCAAACTCCTTGTCATCCATTTGCAGGCACGTTTTCTTCATATTCCGGATTTCCATTATTAATCAACGTCCTGGAACGGCTTAATATAAAAGCTGTTTTTACAGGTCATCCTGACTATCCGGCAGGCTCCCTTCAGGAAGCAATTCTGTGGAGTATTGCCGGATGGCAGAAGATTCCTCAAAAAGATATTGCCGCAGGGTTTTTAAGTAATTTTAAGGATATAATGAATGAAATAGAATCAGCTCATTTCCCTTTCACTTACAGCAATATTATTGAAAAAATACACCCTCATAATCAGGAGTATTTCAACTCACCCCTGTCGCGCAGTCCAATGAAGCCTTTGAATTTAAAACAGATGCTTAATCTTTTTCTTACTGCTGTTTCCAGGTATGTTCTCAAGCGATCAGGCGGAATGTCTGTTAGTGATTTTATAAAACGACCCGCTTATATAGCAATTACCGAAACCCACATGGATATTACAGCATCTATCAGGACGATAGATATTCATATCAGATCAGCAGGTCTGGATATCAACCCCGGCTGGATTCCATGGCTCGGTCGTGTTTTCCAGATTCATTATACAGAGGAAGTAATCTGATTATGTCTGAAGCTCTCAATATAAACAACTATGCGGATACAGGGGAAAATCAAGGTGGCAAAATTGGACTGACTGACTTTTTTTTCACTTTGATGTCAGGGCTTATACCTGAAGAGGTTTTTGCTAAAAATGAACCGGAAGCACAGTATCTGGCATCTTTTAGAAATTCCTTTACAGAACTTCAGCTGTCCTCATTGCAGGATATTTTCCTTAAAACATTTCAGGTTCAAGGCTCAAATGAACAAGGCCTTGCCCGGCTTTCAGATGAGCAGCAGCTCTCTTTTCCCGAACTGTTTTCGCTTGGCCTGTGTTACGAGGTTGAACAGGATCCAATGCTGGGAAGATGTATCGCCTACCTGCAAAAACCAATCGGCAGTTCCCGACCGAGTTTAAGCCTTCTGAATTCTCTTTTTATTGCAGTATCTCCGCAATATGAAACAAACTTTTTTGCCTCTATTGTAAACAGCAGGTCAGTAGAACTGGGATTATTACAATTATTGAACGAGACCGCGCCATTACCTGAGCAGGCAGTAAAAATTCCTTCGGAACTGGCGCTGTGCATTTCCGGTGAAAACATTGTATGGCCCGGAGCCACCACACAGATCAGCTGTACTGCCTTTGAACTTCCGGAATCCATCCGGTCACAGGCTCAAACACATGCACGCGCCCTTACGGCTCTCCCGGACAGCATACTGGTTCTGCGATGCGGGTCAAAAAAAGAATCAGCAGTAACAGCAGATTCTATTGCTGCTTTTTGCGGCAGCAAACCCATATTCATAAATGATGATCAAAAGGCCCTGCCAGCACTCGGGCCTGTATGCCGGGCAAAAAGTCTTTTACCTGTTTTCAGCTACTACTGCGGCCCCGGTGAAATAATCGACCTGCCAATAATAAAAGGTTATAACGGCCCGATACTAGTTATGGCCGGCCTTGAAGGTTCTTTTGAAAGCAGCAAAGGATCTTTAAGCAGCTGGATAATTCCATACCCAACCCTTGAAGAACGCAAAGAAATCTGGAAAGCTCAACTTGAAGATTCAATTCTTTCAGCCAAAATGGCAGGTGATCATATACACAGTACATCACGAATCATTGAACTTACCGGTCTGGCAAAACGTGAAAGCATCAATCAAAATAAAGAAGCGGTAGAGATAGAAGATATAAGACAAGCTGCATGGCTGAGTGAAAACAGCGGACTTTCAGCCCTGGCACAGCCCGTAAAGGCAGAAGTAAATGATGATGCCCTTGTTGTTCGCCCTTTCACAAGGCAGCAGCTGGATCTGCTTGAAAAACGGTGCAATCTCAGAGAAAGGCTGGGAGAAGACCTTGGAGCAACTATAACAGCAAGATATCAGATGGGTGTTAAAGCCCTCTTTTTGGGGCCTTCAGGAACCGGAAAAACCCTTGCAACAAGCTGGCTTGCAAACCGGCTTGGAATCCCCCTCTACAGAGTAGATCTTGCATCAATCACCAGTAAATACATCGGAGAAACAGAAAAAAATCTGGCCAAACTCCTGGGGCAGGCCGAGCAGGAAGAAGTAATGCTGCTTTTCGATGAAGCCGATTCAATTTTCGGAAAACGAACCGACATTAAAGATTCAAACGACCGGTTCGCCAATGCCCAGACCAACTATCTCTTACAGCGAATAGAAACCTACAGCGGTGTGGTGATACTCACAAGCAACAGTAAAGCACGGTTTGATTCCGCCTTTACCAGAAGACTGGACATGATGATTGAATTTCCTCTGCCGAATCCTGAGGAACGCCGGGCAATATGGCTCAGCCATCTTGGCTCATATCATGAGCTAAGCCTTGCCAATATCAACCAGCTTGCCGTGCAGTGCAACCTGACGGGAGGGCATATACGAAACATAGTGCTTACCGCAGCAGTCATTGCTAAAAGTAAGGAAAGAAAAATATATCTTAAAGATATGATACAGGCTCTTTCTGATGAATACCGAAAGCTGGGTAAACAAATGCCGCCCGAATTGAAGCATACTAAACAATCAGACTAATCCTAAAAACCTCTTCTTTCCCAAAAACATGAAAACAGCGCCAGCGTTACCACAAAAAGATTCAGAAAATAGAACAACACTGTCAAATTCTCTTGTCCAGGAGAATATCGTGGATCTAGAGAAAGAAAAGATTCCTGAGTCAGGAATCCCTATGTTTCTGCAACGTCAGAGCACATGTGATGCCCCGGTGGAAAGAACAGATGATCTAGAATTAAATCTTCAGTCGCTTCGGGGCACTGGACTTCCACTACCAGATCCTGTACGAGGTCAAATGGAAAGACGTTTCGGGTATGATTTTTCAGGTATTCGCATACATACTAATGAAATAGCCCAGGATATGGCTCACACTTTTAATGCCCGTGCTTTTACGACAGGTAAAGACATCGTGTTTGGCGCTAACGAATACCAGCCTCAAAGCAATCATGGCAGGAGTTTATTGGCTCATGAAATGACCCACGTTGTACAACAACATAATAGAAAAAGTATTCCAACCATACAACGAAGATGTCGAAATACAGTTTTCAACTTTTCTGCTAGCGCTATAGCTCAACAGCTTCGTCAGGACCTGAGCCGAATTACTTACCGACAACACCCAACATCCACACCTGTACCTCGATTTAATCCGAACACTGTCATTGACCTGCTATCCGCATCCAATTGCTTCCGATATGTTGCACGGAGAGTCGAACAGCACTACTTCGTAACAGCTCCACGTTCCCGAAACCGAGGTCAGGCCAGACCAAGAGTTACACCCTTTCATATTGACTTTCATCAGACCCCCGCTAGAGGAAGTCATTTCCGCCCTGGGCATAGACTGGGTACCCGAACGGTAGATCTTGTAGAAGTTGATGTAACTTCCGCTACACTGCGTGAAGTTCTCCGTCGAACTGTCCACGAAATGGTGCATGCCAGTCACAAAGCCCCGGGATTAATGGGAAGTGGAGGTCGTGTTAAGCGGATTGTTAGAGGACGCGTCAGAGAAGAAGCTCAAACGAGACAACTCGAAGATGAAATTATGGATGAAATTGCAGCAAGCCCAGCTGGGCAGGCGCACAATATCACACATCCTACACCGGCGAGCGGGATCAGGCCGCCATCAGGTCAAAGAGCACGTAACCGTTGGTGGGCCGCACGGGATGCTGAGGTCAGGGCTTCCTTTATGAGTGGTTTACCCAAACTCACATATGAGGAATCCTTTATTGTCCAACAAATGACATCAGGTTATCAGGTTCCTGGAGTGGATCAGGTAAGCGCTGCACTAGCCGCCCGAAACATGGTAGCAACCCAGATGATTAATTCGGTCCGTGTGAGTAATCAAAGCTATTTTAACTATGACAATACTATGGTCAATTTTCATCGTCGCCGGGCTGGAGGTGCTCGTCCTGCAGGCCCAACTACTCATTTTGGAACTATATACGGTACCAGCGCTGCTCAAATAGCCCAACAGACCAGCAACATCTTCTGGACATGGTTCCAGACATTGCCCCCTGCCCTTTATACGACAAATCAATCCAGTAATGAAGTTACTCTCACACCACAGGGTCGGAGAGCAATGCACCTTTTTGAATGGTTACTGATTGCCGAAAGAATATCAAGAGAGTGGCAGCAACTCGGAGTCCGTACTCCTGATCCGCAGATCCTGCGAGAACACCTACTGTTCTTTAGAGATGTGAGAGTTACCAGGGGCTTGAGAGGGCTGCAGACACCATAATGATGGAACCCTACTCATTATAAAAAGATGTTTCATTTTTTAATCTCCTACTTTTAAACATTTCCTCACCTTTTTTAAGGATAAAAAAATGCCATTATCCTGGACAAAAAAATCGGACAGATTAACATCTCACCAAAGAGTTAAAACCGGAACTTCTTCTAAAATAATTTTGTCATCAGATAAAGATCCCCAAAATGGAATACCCGGTTTTCTGCTGCCCAGGACCGGCTCTCGCTTATCGCCTGATATTATTCAGCGTGAGAAAGAATCTGGAGCTGATGAAAAAGCAACTTCTTCCAATATGTTTCATATGAAAAAAGATTTTGTATATACATGTAAGGATAAAGATTTTTGGTTGCCATTCCGCACTGAAAAGCTTCAACATTGGTTATGGACTTTACAGAAAAAGAAAGGTGTCAAATTTAATGTTATGCAGGTATCCCTTAAACTTGCAGATCATCTTTATCTCCTGGATAAATGGTATGGTTTACCAGCACGAGCAGTATTAAACAAAAAATATAAATATAAAATAGAATTTCATATTTCTCCCACTGGTACTGTAGGACCAATTTCTACAAAACTTGTTTCCCCTTCTCTTACAAAAATTCCAGAGGGAATAATAATTCCAGAAGAAGAACTCAAAAGCAATAAGCCCCTTACATCGGAAGAAATACTGGCTAAGATTGAAGACTCTTCTGATATTTTGGAAAGTGTCGATTCCTGGCTGGAAAAGGCTGAATATATTACAAAAGGCGAAACGAAACAAAAGGTATTAAATCTCAGGTCTGGGTTACAGAAAATATCTAGACCCCTAAGTCAGACACTGGACGCACAAAAAAAAATAAGCAAAATTGGAATACTGATATATGAACTTCAGGAGGGTTCAAAGACAATGCCCGGCGGTGAGAAAGGAGTCCAAGCAGCGGCCCGGATATTTAGAGCATTAGCAGAGCTAGGTGAGGAAATTCCATTGTTAGGGGGTATTATAGGCTCTTCTCTTGTATTTTTGAAAATACCGGAAACAATACTAAAGTTTGGTATAGAAGTCGGTGAAATGCGAATTGTTGAAAATAGACAGGGTCTTCGTAAAGTTCTTATGTAACTTTTAAAAGTCTTTTAACTCATATTTTTTTGCCTGAATGGGCCTGCAATAGAAACAGATAGGAAGTCAAATAAATTTTTTTATAAAGGAATCAAGATGCCATCATTCTTTACAGAAAGACCAGAAAGATTAAAATCACATCAGCAAAAAAATGCTATTGTATCAGCTCAAAACCCATCGAATATCCATAATCATAAAAATGGTATTCCTTTGTTTTTAAAATCAGGAGCATCTTCTACTTTATCCTCAAATATAATTCAGAGACAGGTGGAGGAAGATGAGGAAGAGCTTATTCAAACTAAGCTGATAGTCGGACAACCGGATGATATTTATGAACAGGAAGCTGACCGGGTTGCCGATCAGGTGATGAGAATGCCGGAGCCTGATGTTCAACGTTCATCATGACCATTCGCCAGTGGTTCCTCTTGTGGGGATAAAGAAGAAATACAAAGCAGGCCGATTTCCGACAGGGCCTCCCCACTGATTCAAAGACAGTCTGATACTGACGAGGATGAAGAGGAACCAGTTCAGACCAAAGCCAATCAAAGAGCAATCTCAATGATTCCTTCTGTTGTTTCATCAAATATCCAATCCCTAAAAAGCGGAGGGGTGCAAATATCCAAACCAAATCTCTCATTTTTTAAATCTCGCTTTGGATACAATTTTAACACTGTCAGGGTTCATTCAAACCCGGAAGCTGCCAGTGCTGCAAGAGCCATTAATGCAAGAGCATTCACTACCGGGCGGGATATTTTTTTTGGATCAGATCAGTACCATCCTGAAACCGGTGAAGGAAAAAGGCTGCTTGCACATGAATTAACGCATATAATTCAACAGAATGGGCAGACAGCCCGAATCCAGCGAGAACAGATACCACAGTATACCAGGCCCCCTAGTCGCGGAGCTCGAAGAGCCCCTGGTGGCGGTTATCAATTGAGCGTCGGTCAATTTCAGGTGATAGTTCTCCCTGATGGTACATCTAGCGATCAAAGTCTGACTGGAGATGCAATAACAGGGTTTAGTTTGCAAAATGAAGGAGTTGAATATGAGCTGGGAGAAGGGGGACGGGTCCGGTTAATTAGTCCTCCCGGCCAGGCTACAGTAACTCTCCAAACGAATTATGGTCCAAATGCTTTCAGAACGATCCGTGCCGGTTATGGCAGAGGAACTACACCCGACGATATTCGGGCAGGCAATACAACTCTGGGATTCCACGAACACTGTCATTATGATGACTTGCTGGGTTATTTAGGAAGTCATCAGCTTCCTACTTTTTCCGGTCGCGATGGAGATACGCGATTTGTCTTCCTTGCAGCTATTTCCCTCTACAGGCATGACCTCAATGACTATCTTGACAGAGCACGCCTGTTTACAATTCAGCAAACGGACTGTGTCGGCAGTCCAACGATAGATCAGCTTAGAGGCACAAATTATTGTAGTGGCGGAGGCAGTGCTATACCGTAATTTTTAGTTAAATAAATTCCGCACGTGTCACAACCTGATCTTGTTTTATTTATGATTTAGAGAATACGCTTCATCTATTTTGATGGTGTAAAACATGTCATTTTCAGAGTTAATAAAATCCATTAAAAACAGCCGGCAGCAGAAAAACAATACAGATGAGTCCTCCAGTTGTTATCCAAGATCTTTAACAGGTTCAAAAGATAAAACACCTCTTTTTCTGCAAAGAACGTCCGCTTCCGGTGCTTACATGTCCCTTAATCAGGTACGCCGGCGTTTTTTGATAGGAACCCGCATTGTTTTGGAAAATGTGAAGGTTAATTCAATTTCAATGAGAAGAAGAAATTTCATGATTGTTGATAAGCAGTGGATAGATTTTCGGAGGAATTTAATTAACTTTACAGGATAAAAAAGAGAGGTTTCATATGCCAGATGTTATTATTGATCCCATGACAGGTCCCAAATATGTTCTTGAGGGAAAGATTGTTACCATGGGACTTCAAGGAGTAATCTCAAGAGGGGCCATCTATATTGATAAAGGAGAAATCAGGGCCGTACAAAAGGCCAGCAAGGCTCCGCCTTCTGGTTTTGAAGACGCTCCGCATATCAATACAGGAGATACAATTTATCCGGGCCTGATTGAGCTGCATAATCATCTCTGCTACAACGCCATGCCCCTGTGGGATGTCCCTCAAAAATACACCAATAACGGCCAGTGGAAAAATCATGAAGACTACAGGCGAATGATAACAAAACCATCTCAGGTGCTCGGCCGTACTGATGGTGTTGTTGAGGCGCTGGTTCGTTTTGTAGAATGTAAATGTCTTTTAGGCGGAACCACTACCTCCCAGGGAATTACACTGGCTTCTGCCCCCGGGATTAAAACCTATTACCAGGGGATTGTGCGTAATGTGGAACAGACAAAAGATGATCTTCTTCCACAGGCAGGAACGAAAATCGCCAACCCTTCTACCAGCGGCGCTGAAAAATATCTGACAAATCTTAATAAACATACATGTTATCTTCAGCACATCAGTGAAGGAACAGATGATACAGCACGCAGCTGGTTTTTGCGTCTTAAGATAGATGATGACAACTGGGCACTTAATGATGCCTTTTGCGGAATCCACAGTACTGCATTAAATGAACAGGATTTTGATATTATTCATCAGAAAGGCGGATCAATGGTATGGTCCCCTTTGAGTAATTACCTGCTATACGGGCAAACTGTGGATCTGCACGCAGCAAAAAAAAGCGGTATTCTTATGGGAATGGGTTCGGACTGGGCACCCAGCGGCAGCAAGAATATGCTTGGAGAATTAAAGGTCGCATGGCTTGCAAGCAATGCGCAGGGAGAAGAACAGGTCCCGGTTTTTACAGCAAAGGAACTTGTTGAGATGGCTACGATCAATGCTGCAAAAATTCTCAAATGGGACGGATTGTTAGGTTCTATTGAACCTGGCAAGCGGGCAGATCTGATCGTGATAAACGGCCAGAAAGGAGATGACTATTTGCGGCTTATTGAAGCAAGAGAAACATCTCTGACGCTTGTGATAATTAACGGCTTTCCGAGACTGGGGCAGAAACGACTTATGGAATCCTTCGGCGCGGGAACGGAAGAAATAAAGATTAGCCGTTCAACGCGTGTATTAAACCTTGCGCAGGAAACAACACACCCCCTTGTCCGTGATCTTACATTAAAGGAGGCAACAAAACGTCTTGCAGATGCAATGAACCGGCTGCCAGAGCTTGCAGAAGATCTGGACAACGGCAGCCTGTCTGGCTTTTTAGGGGGCAGTAAAGATGCAGGTGGATCTGCCTGGCGGGTATTCATGGATATTGAAGAAGAAGATACAGATGAGGCAGCGCTTGCTGCCCAGCCGCTGGCATCCTATGTGTCGCCAATGATACTAGAAGAGATTACAGTGGCTGATGACAAGGATTTATTACCCCGCCTGGTGGCTGCCCGCAACCTGCCTGAATTTGTTAAAACCGGCCTTCCTCCTCTTTATGGTAAAACCATTCCATTACCTGAAAGTGCGGATTTTTTAAATCAGCCCGGCGAGCCTCTCCCGTCACCCCTTATTTCTACAACGCAGGAGCTTAGAACCTTCTTAAGGACATGGGGAGAACTCTCCCTTGCCGATAGAAAGACAATAGTTAAGCAGGCTCTGCTTGTGATAGAAGAAAATTATGTGCATCTGCCCATGAAACGAGCAATGCACGCGGTTGACCCTGTACAAAGATTGAAACTGTTTCTGCACCGTCTGGAAGAGCTTAAACAATCTGACCTGAGGCCGGAAATAGAATTCCATAATGAGTTGACCGATATATTTAACTCCCTTCGGGACTTACACACAAGTTATCAACTTCCCCGTCCTTTTAAGGGAAAGACAGCATGGCTTCCATATATCATTGAGGAATACCGTGAACATGACCATCGTAAATACATGGTTTCCAAGGTGATGCCCGGTGTCGGCCCTGATACCTTCGAACCTGGAGTCGAGATTTTATACTGGAACGGGATGTCAATCCATCAGGCGGTTACTCAGAATGCCGACCGAAGAGCAGGAAGCAACCTTGCGGCCAGGCATTCCAGAGGCATAGATGCCCTGACCATACGCCCCCTTGCCTATGGATTTCCGCCTGATGAAGAATGGGTGACCCTTAAATACCTTGGAAAGGATGAAGAGATTCACGAGTATACTCAAAACTGGCTGGTGTTTGAGCCGGGAACAGGCGCCCGGAGTCTTGACCCGGAGGGGCTTATTACCGAAACCGCGTTCATAGGCCTTGATGAAAAAACAGACAATATAAGAGAGGCAAAAAGAATTATCTATACAGGAAACATCTGGCTGAAAGAAAATCAGGCTGCTGCAGAGGGAAAATACAATGCCATTAATAACACAAAAGATGGCATATCAACTTTTTTACCTTCTGTATTCCGAGCAAGAGAGGTTAATACTTCCAGTGGAACATTCGGTTACATCCGTATTTTTTCTTTCAATGTGTCCGATCCCGACAGTTTTGTCGATGAGTTTATCCGACTGCTGGACATGATGCCTGAATCCGGCTTAATCATTGATGTGCGGGGAAATCCCGGCGGACATATCCATGCGGCAGAAAGGTTGCTCCAGGCTCTTACACCGCACCATATTGAGCCGCAGCGCTCACAGTTTATTAATTCAACCGTTAATCTTCAGTTATGCAGGCAAAAACTTTTACCGGAGCTTGATCTTGAACCCTGGATTCAGTCTATAAAACAGTCTGTTGAGACAGGCGCAGTATACAGTCTCGGGTATCCCATTACACCTGAAAAGACCTGCAATAATACGGGACAAAAATACTATGGCCCTGTGCTTCTTATAATCGATGCTCTCTGTTACAGTGCAACGGATATTTTTGCTTCGGGTTTTAAGGATCACAATATCGGCGATATTCTGGGAACAGGTGACAACACCGGTGCAGGCGGAGCCAATGTATGGTCCCACCGTCTGCTCAAATCCCTTTTTGAAAACACTTCATCCGTAAACCAATCCGACTCCCCCTATACTGACCTTCCCCTTGGAAGTGATATAAGGGTAGCCATTCGGCGGACATTACGAGTTGGAAAAAATTCCGGAGTTCCTGTTGAGGACCTTGGCATAAAACCTGATCATACACACTTTATGACTAAACGTGATCTGCTGGACGGTAATGCAGACCTGATAGAAAAGGCAGGGGAAATTCTGGCATCAAAAAAAATATATTCCATTGAAATTGAAAATATGGATGAGAGTAATAAATTCTCACATGTAAGAATAAAAACCCTGAACCTCAACCGGCTTGACTTCATCTTCAATGACCGCCCCCAGGGCTCTATAAATGTTACGGAAGGTCTGATTGAGATGGATCTCAATGCGATGTTTTCCAACGTTACCTATAAAATCACCAGAATTGAGATTTTAGGATTTGAAAATGAAAAGCTGAAGGCCGTGTATCGACAGGATTTACCTTAGGAAAGATTTTTTAAATTCCCCGTAAGATTTTCTTTTTACCTCCCGGTGAAACGGCCTGGGACATATGTTTCCAGGTCCTGCCTCGTCTCTTCTTTATAACAACAAATACCTGTACAAGTTTCCGATTGATTAGTAGAATATTTAACCTTCTTCAACACCAATACATTATACCTTTCACTGCATCTTTAATATGGAGAAAAAACTTCTAACAAACCGGAAAATAGAAAGGATATCAAATGCGTGTCACAGTAGGAACATTCAATTTAAACAATCTGTTTTCCCGGTATAACTTTAAAGGAGAAATTGAGGCCATTAAAAATGGTGATACGGAGATGGGATCAGTTGAGTTATACAATTTTGACAAGCCTCAAATGTATAAAATCAGAAAATTTATGGGCGGGCTGGTAAAGGCAAAACCCGAGTCTGAGCGCCTTTTAATATCACAGCGCATTCTTGATATGAACGTGGATGTGCTTGCGGTTCAGGAGGTTGAGGATATTAACATCCTGGAACAATTCGTCAGAGAAGACCTGGATAATTTATATCCCTACAGGGTACTTGTGGAGGGAAACGATCCAAGGTTGATAGATGTGGGCCTGCTTTCCAAACTGCCAGTAGGTGGCGTGACCTCCTGGCGGCATGCTGTACATCCGGATGATGAAAAAAATCCCGTGTTTGGACGTGATCTGCTGGAGGTTGATATATTAACCCGGCAATTAAATAGGAGACTATCAAGCAGCATAAGCAATCTTAGGGTGTTTAAAATATTTTTTAACACGTCCAGGTAGTTTTTGAAGCTTTCTCAAATGAGAAATAGCTTTTTGCTTGAGTTCTTTTTTTGTTCTGGCTGGAATACCAGAATGTACACCGACCTTTAGGTCGCAGTTTAGGTATTCATCAGGATTTAATTCCGGTGAATATGATGGAAGAAAGAACAACTCAATTTTGTCTTCATGTTCTTTCAGCCAGTCTTTGACAATATAGCTATGATGGACTTTCAAATTATCTACAATCAAAAAGATTTTTTTATCAGCATCTTTGATCAATCGTTCCATGAATTTGATCATCGTTTGGGAATTCATCTTGTTTTTATAAACCATAAAACGAACTTTACCTTGATTGGTGACAGAGGAAATCAGGTTGACGCGCTGGCACCTGGGATGAAGCCTAATCGCCGGTGTTTCACCACGAGGAGCGTAACTTCTTCCATGGTAACTGTCGTTACACAATCCAGTCTCATCCCCCCAATGAATTTCCGCGGTCTCTTTTTTTGCACGTTTGGAAATATCCGAGTATTCTGTCTCCAACCAAGCTTTGACTGCTTTTGGATTTTGTTTATAGGCTTTCTTCAGTGGTTTTTGTGGAGTAAAATTCCATCTGTTCAGATACTCGCCAACAGTTCTGATCGGCATATCTATATTCCACAATTGTTTGATGAGTTGCTGTACGGCAATGCGTGTCCACAAAGCAAATGGTAATTTCATTTGGTCAGGGCATTTGTCTTGTATAGCTTTTTGCAATTCTTTTTCCTGATCAGGTGTCAACGTGCGGCAACTGCCCTTTGGACGGCCACGCTTTTTAATTTTAAGGGCTTTATTACCTTCTTTTTGATAAAGAGCCCACCATGTACTGCAAATGGATCGGCTCACTCCTGTAATGGCACTAATCTCATTATGCGTTCGTCCCTGTTTTCGGAGTCGAATGACTTGATTACGAATTTGTTGTTGGGCATCAGTGCTGAGTTTCCTTGCGTCTATTTTTTCCATGATCGTGTTATAACAAAATACGATCCATTTGTTAAGTATTTTGTTGCCGGGTTAATATATAACCATACCCGTACAAAAAAGCTCTTTACTGTATACAATAATCACCTGAAAAGTCACTTTGTTCATTTTTCAGAAGATCAGGAAGATGGCGCACAAAAGGCAAATGAACGCAGAAAGCAACAGGCTGAATCAATTGCTAAAATCGTTCAGGCTCGTATGCGGCCCGACAGCCGTTATATTGTTCTGGGAGACATGAACGATCCGCCTGACTCTCCATGGCTAGCGCCGATGATCCATCAACAGCCTGAACTCATTAATGCCTTACAAAACCCTGTTGAAACAAGACCGGCTAAAGCTGATGCCCCTCCGCCTGCAACAACAGCATGGACCCATCGCTATAAACCAACCGGTCTGCCGGCCGAATATGAGCTGTTTGATCAGATCTGGTTGAGCCCGTCTCTGGCAGTTAAACAGATGGGTTCATGGATTAACAGAAGAAAAAATCATTCAGGAGATGGCAGCGATCATGATCCTGCATGGATTGAGCTGAATATTTAATCGGGGTAATCAAATATCCTATTAAAAATTATTTTTTTTCACCACCTGGATATACAAACCTTAATACGCCTGCAAAGTAATTTATTTCTAACGCTTTTATCATTAAAACGAAATAAATACCCGTTAAGCTTTCTTTCAAAACCATTACTCATCAATAAACTGAAATTCTTAAAAAGGAGAGTTCAAAATGAGCAACTTGAAGAAAGCTATGGCAATGGGAGTTTCTTTTGCGGTCGGTTTAACATTATTAACCACACCGGCAATGGCAGGCAATGCTAAAAATTATCACAGGACAATATTTAATTTTTTTAAAAAGTTTCATCAGGAACATCAACACTGCCCCCAAAAGGCAAAAAATATTATTTTCATGGTTCCGGACGGACAGGGGCTTTCAAATGTAACCGCTGCCCGCATTTTTAAGAATGGTCCGGACGGTGATCCCCTTTATCAGGAAACCCTTGATAACATTGGATACCAGAGAACACACTCTGCGAACAGCACAGTGACGGATTCAGCCGCTGCCGCATCAGCATGGGCCGTAGGAGAAAAATTTTTAAACGGCGAAATTTCCTGTCATGGCGGAGACAATGGAGAATGTATCAATCAGGTTCCTACCATACTTGAGCTGGCCGGAGCTATGGGTAAGGCAACAGGCCTGGTAGCAACATCACAGATTTCTCACGCAACCCCTGCGGCCTTTGGTGCGCATGTATTTTCCAGAAACTGCGGCGTAGAGATAGCAAGGCAGTATATTATGGATGCAGGTGTCGATGTTATCTTAGGCGGAGGCATATACAAGACAAATGCGCCAGCTTATTGTGATGTTTATGAAGAGTCCTATACCCCCGCTGACAGGAGACAGTATATGATCGATCTGGCACTTGAAAACGGATATGCCTATATAACCGATGAAGACGAAATGGATACTGCCGCCTCAAATAAAAAGACTAAAAAAATTCTGGGTATGTTTGAACAGCTGGGTGAAGGCGAAGGCAAAAGCGTTGAGTTGTTCAGAGTTGATCCCTCAGTTGAATATCCTGACGGAGAGCCCACACTTGCAGAAATGACCTCCGCTGCACTGGATATTCTTGAAAAAGACAGGGACGGTCTTTTTCTTATGGTGGAAGGCAGCCAGGTGGACTGGGAAGACCACGATGGAGATGTAGAAGGACAGATTGCCGAATCCCTTGGTTTTGACGAGGCAGTTAAAGTTGTGCTTGACTGGATAGATGAAAAACCATCACGCAAAAATGATACTCTTATTATAGTTGTAGCTGACCATGAAACAGGCGGTTTTGCAGTTAATGGTCCCTACGGTTTTCTTTCGGAGGCCGGAGACATCGTGGAAGACGGCTGGACCAGCGGTAACCATACAGCAGTTGACACCATAATATACAGCCAGGGTCCGGGAAGTGAAAAGCTGGGCAAGGCGCTTGATAACACTGATCTTTACTATGTAATGGAAGAGGTCATTCATTAATAATTCGGATTTTGCCCCTCTTCTTCAAACCTGCTATGTGTAAATGGGGACGCCCATAAGATTATAAGTTGACAACAGAATTGATATTATTTAACCTTATCCGATGCCCAGACAATCCAGAATAGATACCCCCGGAGCCCTGCATCACATTATGATCAGAGGGATTGAGGGGAAGAATATTTTTAAGGACAATAAAGACCGTGATGATTTTATTGAACGTCTTGGAAATATACTATCTGATACATCAACCCCATGTTATGCTTTTGCTTTGATGTCAAACCATGTTCACCTGTTATTACGAACTGGTCTAGTGCCAGTAGCTCAAGTAATGAGAAGGTTGCTCACAGGGTATGCAGTTAAATTCAATCGAAGACACAAACGTTACGGGAAACTTTTTCAAAACAGGTATAAATCTATTTTGTGTCAGGAAGATCCATACCTTCTTGAACTTGTAAGATATATACATCTTAATCCTCTGAGGGCAGATTTAATAAAAGATTATGATAAACTTGGCCAATACAAATACTGTGGACACAGCTACATTTTAGGGAATAATAAAAATGACTGGCAGGACGTTGATTATGTTTTGAGATTATTTGCTAAAAGGCAAAAGACCTCTATAAAAAGGTATCTTGAGCACGTTAGTAAAGGTATAGAAATTGGGAAAAGACCGGATCTTACAGGAGGAGGTCTTATACGAAGTCTGGGCGGCTGGGCTGAAGTAAGAAAGCTTCAAAAATCGGATATTCGGATGAAAAGCGATGAAAGGATACTCGGGGATAATGACTATGTTCTTGAAGTTCTGAAAGAAACTCAGGAGAAATTTGAACGAAGATATGAGCTGGCAGCACAAGGATATACTCTTGAAACCCTTTGCGAAAAAGTTGCTGAGATATTAAATGTAGATCCTGAAGAGATCTATTCTCCAGGTAAGTACAAGAAAAGAGTAATGGCAAGAAGTATTTTCTGTTACTGGGCGGTTCGTGAACTTGGCGAGAGCGCAACAAATCTTGCGAGAAAGATAGGTATTTCACAGCCAGCGGTAAGTCAGGCAGTTGAAAGAGGAGAAAAACTTATTAAAGAAATGAATCTTAAGCTGTAATATGTTCAACTTATGATCTTATGGGCGTCCCCATGTCTTTATTATTTTTGGGTGACAAAATGAAAATCGGTGATAAAATCTTTTTATGAGAAGCAGGAAAAAGAAGGATATGCGTCTATGGAGACGTTTTAATTATATAGAAAAACTGGACATCAAAGAAAAAAGGCAAATTATACAGTTACTGGATACATTCATTGAAAAGGAACAACTAAAACAGAACGCCCAGGGTTAATAAAGGGGGATACTATGTCTCAAACCGAAAAAATAAATACAAAAGATCTTGCCAGTACTCTGGAACCCATGATCAGGCGGGTTGTCAGGGAAGAGCTGTTAAATATATTAAAAAAGAATCCGGAGATTTTTCAGCTTACACCGGATATGCCCCTTTATGATGATATGGAAGATATAAGCCAGCGCAAAGCACAGGATAATATCAGTCTGCATTCTCATGAAGAGGTATGGGGTGACTGATTATAACGCTGTTTATGAAGATAAATTTGTCAGTAATTTACGCCGGTACAGTTCAATACGAAAAAATATTAAACGCCATGTTGAAAGAGTTTTATCCGATCCATACCAGAACACCGAAGCCCTTACAGACGCCAGCGGAAAGCTTAACCTGAGAGGCCTACGAAGTGCACGGGTTGACAGAAACTTCCGGATTATTTTTGTGATCTGCGAAGAATGCAGGAACATACCGGAATGTGAGTATTGCTTTTGTGAGGGCCTGGACAGTAAGACAGTTGTTTTCTTAACTGTCGGACCTCATGACAAGGCTTATGCAATAAAATAAGAGGCAGATTGTCTGCATCCTTGGATTCCAGCCCTTCGGACTTCCACTTCCTCCGGGTGCAGCCATGACATATCTTGGACGCTCCCTTTTAGTCGCTTACGGACAAACACGAGCTCAGCCCTTGACTGTGACGCTTTAAAGTGAGAGTTGAGAATCAGGGTGTTGGGTTATCCAAAACAATCCACCACCCTGGCTACAGATATCTTGCCTTATGTTGCGAGTTCACTTAACCCATTGAAAAAAGGAAGTTATCAGAACAAGTCTTTGGATATTTCAAATAACCATAAAAAGCAATGAGTTATCCTGCTTTTTGATGATGACAGAGATAGAACTGATAACATAATAATATTCCGCCTATTATACTTATTCCTTTAACCGGCAGGATGTTCTCCCGGTCTATAAACTATCAAGCCATGCCATCATATCTTTGTCACTCTCCCATTGAAGTAGGTCTTGTATTTTTGAATCGGATATGATTACCGATTTCATATATCTGATAAAATGCTTTTGTATCTCGCGCTTATGTTTGAGATCGAGATGGAGATAAATAGTTGTTGACTGGATGTTGTCATGCCCTAAACGGTTTTTGATATCCGTGATGGATTCACCACGGTAAAGGAGATCCACTGCCCTGGAATGACGGAAACTGTGAGCGGGATTGATGTACTTCAGTCGTTTTTCAGGAATGGCCATAGAAAGGTATTTTTTACAGAGACGATAAATACCATGCCTTGTAAGCTCTTCTCTTCTTTGATTGATAAAGATACGGTGTTTGTATTGCGCTTTCGGCTCTACACGATATTTTTTTATATAAAGCTGCATGAGCTGTGATGTTCTTTTTTCAAGGGGGATAATACGGAAACGATCTCCCTTTCCCAGGATGGCAAGTGTATTATGGTCAGGATCGAAGTAATCGATATTAAGGGCTGTAATCTCACTCGCTCTTGCCCCTGAGTCATAGAGAAGATGAAGCAGGGTATAATCCCGAAAGCCGTCTCTCCTCTTGATATCTACACATTGAAAGACCTTTAGTATCTCATCCTGATAGAGAAAGCCTACCAGAGTTTTCCGAGTACGCTTCTGGGGGATATTGAGTATCCTGTCAGCCAGTTCCCTGTATTCAGGACTCATAAACCGGATCATTTTAGCAAAGGACTTAATGGCAGCCAGTCTTTGATTCCGGGTCTTTGCAATATTATTACGCTCAACCTGCAGCTCGTTCAGGAATGCAATAATTATCTCAGACGAGATATGCTCCACCTTGAGAGAGCTTATTTTATTGTCATAATATTTTGCAATAAAAGGCAGAAAAAGTCTGAAGGTATCACGGTAGGATTTGACAGTATTATGACTTACTCCCTTGATGTGGGGAAGGTATTGTTCAAAGAACTTATGGACAGCAGTAGATATCTTCATTCCTTCCTCTTCTGCCATAAAGAAAAATCCACCAGATTTTTACGGCTGATCGCATCCATGACCCTGAGATAAACACTGGTGTATTTGTATTCCGCATGGCCCATATAAGCAGCAAGCACCGGAAGGGCATTCTGCGGAGATTGTCCTCGTTTTTTAACGTTCAGCAGGGTATTTACTGCGAAACTGTGTCTGAGGCTATGAGGTGTGGGCTGACTGAAGTTCACATTGCCTATGATTTTTCTTGGCTGGTCAAGCCCGATATCTTCTACGGCTTTATGGAATAAATTGCGTATACGATAGTCTCTTATGGCTTTGAGGCCTTTCCCTGCAAGTAGATATGGATTCTCATCATTGGGGCATGCATGCCCGCGCACAGCAAGATAGTTTTCTATCTCCGATTTTACAGTACCTGGTATGGGGATCAACCTCTGTTTCTTAAACTTGGTCTTTTTAATATACAGGGTAGCGTCATCCCTGTTGTAATGATGTCTCATAAGTTTCAGTGGTTCTGATATCCTCATACCGCATCGTGCCAATAAAAGAATAACAAGGTATTCCGCAAGGTCTGCCAGAAAATACTGATTTTTTTTTCTTAATCTATTACATGCGGCATTTAGTAATTGATCGGTTTGCTCACAGGAGAAAACAAAAGGAATGATGCTGTTCTCCTTAAGAGGGGGAATGTCCTGAATGGGATTTTCAACCAGGTACTCCTGTCGTAAGAGGTAATTTAAAAAGACTCTAACTGAGGAGAATACACTGTTGACACCACGTGGCTCTAACTCCAGGCTGGCTCTCATCTCAAGAAAGTAGAAAGAGTGAAGAGAATGCCAGTCAGCGTTTGTCTCTTTTAAATATCGATCAAGGACCAGAAGATTAGCCCGGGATAATTTTATGCTGTATCCCAGGCCTTGACGATAAGCAAGATAATCATTTAGTTGCGGAGCAAGAAAACTTTCAAAGTTCTTCATTAAAGATAACCTTTCTCATAAACTCTGTGCTGATATGAAGATATCTGTGAGTTGACTGTATGTTCTGGTGGCCCATCATTTCTTTCACCTCATAAATGGATTGGCCCATATGGAGAAGGTTCTGTGCATAAGTATGCCTGAGCCAGTATGCAGATGAAGAGAGCCCGGCCTGTTTCATGGCCCTTGCTATAGACCCCACAACGTTATTGGCTTTCATAGGATGAAAGGGAAAGTGATGATTAAGAAACAGATATTTTGATGATCCATGAGGTCTTCCCTTACTGACATAAAGAGCAATAGCCTTAATGGTGTCTTCAGGTACAGGCAGGATGATGACATCCCCTCCTTTTCTTTCCTTGAGGGTGAGTTCTTTCTGCTGGAAAGAGATATCATCTAACGTAATCTTACTGATCTCCGCAGGCCTGAGCCCCAGGGAGTAAGCTATGTGTATCAGGGCATAGGTTCTCATTTGTGTGGGTGTGGAAAGCTCCAGGGAGGCAAAGAGTTCTTTTACCTGCTTTGGACGTAAAAACCTTGGCAGCCTTTTCTGGGCAAACTGAGGAGGGCCGACAAGAAACGAGGCCAGATCCCTTTTGATAATCTTCTTTTCATGATAGAGATGCTTTAAAAAACCTCTGAGGCAATAACGATAGAGCCTGCGGCTATAGTCCGACACCTTGAATGTTGCCATGAAGGCATCACAATGTTCGATTTTGAGTTTTGAAAGGGAGATGGCATTTTTTTCCAGATACTCATGGAATGGTCTTAAAACCCTCCTGATCCGTTTGATGTGTGTAGGAGAACTGTCAAGAGATTGAGAGTGATGAAGGAGGTATTCTTCATAAATATCCGGTAAAGGTGGCGCAGCATTTTTTTGATTCAGGGTATGATCGATAACTCCCCGGCTGAAAAGATAGTCTGATAACGACCTAAGTGCAGAATAGGCATTCTTATAACCGCTATATATTTGAAAGGCTTCTGCAGTACCATTAGTAAATATGTTTTCCCATATTATATCTTTATGGATTACATAGAAGAGAAAGTCGATCAGGATATGCTTGTAACGCTTATGGGATCTGCTCCCCTTTTCCTTCTCAATTGATTTGACCCAATGCATATAATCCCGGATCGAGTCCATTAATCTCCGGCTGTCTTCAAGGATCACTTTGAACCTCCAAAAGTGATTCCTGTATCAGCCCGCTGATCCCGGGATTACTCTGGCTTTTATGTGAAGTTTTTTCCCATAATGGTTTCGGAGGCAGGGAAAGTACCTGATAAAGTGTTCCGTCAAAGGCAATTAAATCTTTCTTTAAGAGCCCATCCCGGGCTTCAATATACTCATCCATAGAAAGCCGGAGCAAAGAACAAATGGCATCATAGGAGTAGAAAGATAACCCATATCTATCTGCAGCAAGTATGAGGAAGGAGTATAACAGGATCTCTACCTGTTCCAGGGATGCAAGAAACTCATCAGTCAGAAGTCGGTGAGGTAAAAAACCGAAACCTCCTTCAATATGTCTGATCCGATTCGGATTGAGAATCTTTTTCTTTATCATGGTCAACTCCTGAGTTTTACAGGTAAATATATCTGCAAATCCCGGAAAGAGTCGATCACATCTTGAAAGCATCTAAGGGGGAAGTCGTTCTATTTTCCTTGTTATAACAACCGGTTGACGTCTTAACACCTCTTGAAATCGTCTGAAGAGTAGTTGTCCGAAATACTCAACGATTATAAGATGTTGAATGCTTATCACCTCTTGAACTAACAAATGGGGTAGTCCGGACTTTAACCGGGTCTTCGGCTGTAACAAAGGAGAAGTTCCGGACTGACAAGCTGCACTGAGTTTCTTTTGAAGGTAATTGGATCTAAAATAGTCGGTGTTTTTCCTGTTCCACTCTCTACACTTCCTTCTATGCCATTCCTTCTTACATCCAGGGTCACCACAGGTCATTTGACGGTCTTTCAACCTTGGGTTCGGCACAAACCAGCGCCTACAGATCCTGCACGGTCGCTTCTTTAAAACCTTCTCCTCATGCATCGTTTCCTCCCTTGTTATCAAGGTGAAAAAACGACTTTAGATTAAAATGGACTGGTATGCATAGAGGGACGCTTT